>SPDP01000009.1 GCA_009360345.1 Alcaligenaceae bacterium SAGV5 | reverse complement strand
GAACTCATCACCCACACCCTGCCCCTCGAACGCATCAACGAGGGATTCGACCTCATGAAGAGCGGCGAGTCCATACGATCGGTCGTGCTGTACTGACGGCCCCGGCATCCCCGGACGCCCCCCCGCGGGCCGCCCGGGGATGCTTTCAAGACCCTTCCAGGACGTGCTTTTCCATGCCCGGCGGCCGGTATTTCTTGCGCAGCCTGGCCAATCCCTTGCCGAATCGGCCTTCGATCTCATCGCCCATGCTCGTCAGCATTTCCGCGAGATAGATCTCGTGCAGAAGCAGCGTCTGGACCACGTAGATAATGGAGCGATTGCGCGCATAGGACGCGCTCGGCGCCAGGCCGGGCACGCGCGTGGAAATCAGCACGCCGTCGAAATCGGTCGTCATCGTCAGCATCACATCCGTCGCGCCGCGCGACACAGTCGCATCGCCTTCGTGCGGCAACACCTGCATGTCCGGATGCCGCTTGAGGTCCTGGATGCCGGTGCCGAACCCGATGATGATGACCTGCACGCCGCGCTCGCACGCCGCCTGCAGCTCGGGTAGCAACGGCGAGATCAATGCATCGGGCCCCTTGATCCAGATCCGCTGCCCGGCGGCCTGGATCAGATCCACCGTCTTCCGGTCGATCGCGTCGGCTCCCTCGTAGAACCACATGAACGTGTCATTGTCCGGCTGCGCCAGCGCGGCCATTTCGCGTGCCGCCGATGCGCACAGCGCCTGCGTGGAGTGGGCCAGATTGCCGAAATAGTCTTCCGGATCCCGCGGCGCATACCTCACCGGCGACTCGTTGACCGCCTGGATGGCTCCCTTGGCCTCGAGCGAACGCAGGACACCATACGCATTGGCGCGCTGGAGCCCCGAGCGCTTGGCGATTTCATAGGCCGTCGCGGGGTAGGAGTTCGCCAGCGCGAGGTAGGCGCGCGCCTCGTTCTCGTTGAATCCCAGGCGCTGCAAGGTCTGCTGGAGGTCTTCGCGCTCACTGCGTGACTCGCGGTCGGTGGTCTTGGGCATGGACTCGGCATGGATGGCGGTTTTCCCGAGTTTACTGCACGGCGGCTTGCTCATTTCAATAGTAGTATCTATTATTACTACTACAAGATTCGAGCCACCTGGAACCGCCTCCATGCCCTCTTTCGAAAAACTGTTCTCCACCCATGCCACGGTGGCCTTCTTCGTCGAATACGAAAAGGCGCTTGCGCAGGTGCAGGCCGAACGCGGGCTGATCCCCTCCTGGGCCGCCGAGCGCATCGCCCGGGACGCCCGGGCCGCGACCGTGGACCTCCCATCGCTGGAGCGCGCGAGCGGACAGGTCGGCTTCCCTGTCGCCCCCTTCGTGCGCCAGTTGGCGCACGCCTGCGGCGAAGCCGGCGAATATCTCCACTGGGGAAGCACCACACAGGACCTCCTCCTGAGTGCCCGCGCCCGGCAGATCAATACCGCCCTGCCACGCCTGGAACGCCTGCTTGCCGGCATCCTGGAGCGTCTGGCCATACTGGCCGCGCAGTACCGGGATACCCCGATGGCGGGGCGCGGCTTCGGCGGCCACGCCTTGCCCATCACCTTCGGGTTGAAGCTGAGCCACTGGATGGTGCCGCTGTTGCGCCATGCCGACCGCATGCGGGCCCTGCTTGCACGGCCGATCGACGGAGAACTCGCGGGCGCGATGGGCACCCTGGCGTCGATGGGGGCCGAGGCGCTGGCCGTGCAACGCGCGGTGCTGGACCGCCTGGAACTGCCCGTCCCCCTGGCATCCGCGTCCAGCGCGCGCGACGCGGTGGCCGAAGTCATCCAGTTTCTCGCGCTGCTGACCGCCAGCCTCGCGAAGATCGCACAGGACATCGCTCACCTGGCCTGGACGGAAATCGGCGAACTGGCGGAGCCGACGGCCGGCACCGCCGGCATGTCCAGCACGCTGCCGCACAAGGCCAATCCCATCCTGTCCTGGCAGATCATGGCCGGCGCTACCCTGGTTCAGCGGAATGCCGACGCCATGATCGGTGCGGTCAGGCAGGAACAGGAACGGTCCGGACACGGCTTTATCGAAGGCCGCGTCGTGCCCGAAGCCTTCATCGAAAGCCATGCCTGCCTGGAAAAAATGCTGGCGCTGCTGGACGGGCTCCGTGTCGATACCGGCCGGATGCGGCGCAATCTGGATGCCACCGGCGGCATGATCGTCGCGGAAGCCGTACAAATGGCGCTGGCCCCCTCGCTGGGAAGACTGCGCGCGCACGATCTGGTCCACCAGGCCTGCGCCGAATCGGTGAAGCCGGGCCGCGTCCTGCTCGACACCCTGGCGGAGATGCCCGAGGTCCACGCCGCCCTGTCCCGCGACGACCTGCGGCGGTTGCTGGATCCGTGCCGCTATCTGGGTTCCGCCGGCGCCATCGTCGACCGCGTCGTGGGCCAGGTCCGGGCACGCTCATGAGCCGCGAAATCCCGCCCTGCCTGGGTCCGCGCAAGACGCTGGCCGTCCCGTCCTGGCGGCCGCCCGAGGGGTGCTGGGACACTCAGTTCCATGTCCTAGGCCCGGAAAACCGCCATCCCTATTCCCCCGACAGGCACTACACCCCGCCTGCCGCGCGGCTGGAAGACTATTTCACGCTGCTGGACGCCTTGGGCCTGGAGCGCGCCTTCGCCGTCCACGCCAACACCCAGGGCCCCTGCAACGATATCTACCTGGACGCCGTCGCCCAGGCCCCCGGTCGCCTGCTGGCCGTCGTGCGCCTGGACCAAACCTGCACGCCGGAAACCGTCCGCGACCTGCACCGGCGCGGCGCGCGCGGCGTCCGGTTCGCCTTCAATCCCCAGCATGGCGGCCGGCTCGACCCTTCCACCGTGCAGCACGTGATGCGGTGCATCCGGCCCTGGCATTGGTTCGTCCAGCTCCACTTCGACGGCGCCCGGTTGCCGGAGCTCGAAGAGTGGATAGCCGGCCTGGACGCACCGGTCCTCATCGACCACCTGGGCCGGGTCTCCATCGCCGATGGCCTGGACAGCGCCCCCCAACGGGCGCTGCTTCGGCTCTCGCGGCAGCGCCATGTCTGGGTCAAGCTCTCCGGGCTCGACCGGGTCTGCGCGCCGGGCGCGTCGTTCGACACCGCGATCCCCTTGATGCACCGGCTGGCGGAGAACGCGCTGGACCGGCTCACGTGGGGCAGCGACTGGCCCCATACCGGCTATTTCGCGCCCGCGCGCATGCCGGACGACGGCACGCTTTTCGAGACCCTCATCCGCGCATTTCCGGCACCGGACCGGATCGCCATTCTTCGAGACAACCCCGGCCGGCTGGCCGGATTCTGAGGAGCATGAACATGAAGCATGGCCTGACCATCGGCCTGGCAGTCCTTTTTTCGCTCGGCCTGGTGGCCCGCGTCTCGCACGCGGCCGCACCGGATCCGCTGAACGGTTTTCCCAACAAGCCGATACGCATCGTCGTGCCTTTCGGCCCGGGCGGGTTCAACGACGCGCTCGCCCGCGCCGTCGCCGCGAAACTATCGAACGCCTTGTCCCAGCCCGTCATCGTCGACAACCGGCCCGGCGGCGGAACCGTCATCGGCACGAATTTCGTGGCCAAGGCCCCGCCCGACGGCTATACGCTGCTGCAGTTGCCAGGCGCGCACGCCATCAACGCCGTCGCGGTGGACAAGCTGCCCTATGACTCGCTGGACAGCTTCAGCTTCATCAGCATGGTTGCCACCTCGCCGTTCCTTTTGGTGGCCGGGCCGGCATTTCCCGCCAACTCCGTCCCCGACATCGTGCGCATGGCGCGGGAAAAACCGGGCACCTTGTCCTACTCGTCGTCCGGCACCGGCGGGAACGCCCACTTGATGGGCGAAATGCTCAAGAGCATGGCGAAGATCGACATCCTGCACGTTCCCTACAAGGGTGCCGGCCCGGCCATGAACGATGCCATCGGCGGCCAGGTCGACTTCACCTTCGCCACCTACGCCGGCGCGAGCGGCTCGATCAAGTCGGGACGCCTCAAGGCCCTGGCGGTCACGTCGAAAAAACGCTGGGCCAAGCTGCCCCAGGTACCGACCGTGGCCGAGGCAGGGTTTCCTGACTACGAGGCCGAAGGCTGGTGGGGATACGCGCCCCGAACCCTGCCGCCCCCCATACGCTCGTCTTCGAGAAAGACGTCGACATCCCGATGGACGACGGCACCATCCTGAAAGCGAACGTCTTTCGCCCCGCCGAACCAGGGCGCTACCCGGTCGTCATGGCGCAAGGGGTCTACGGCAAAGACGTTCATTTTGCCGACGGCTTCAAGCCGCAATGGGAAAAACTGCAACGCCTGCATCCCGGCCTGTGCCAGGACGGCTCGACCGGCCGCTACCTGCGTTGGGAAACCGTCGACCCCGAGCGATGGGTGCCCGACGGTTACGTGGTCATCCACGTCGACGCCCGCGGCAGCGGCAAGTCGCCGGGCTACCTCGACCCCATGTCGCCGCGCGAAATCCAGGACTACCGCGACGCCATCGAATGGGCCGGCACCCAATCGTGGAGCAACGGCAAGGTCGGCCTGATCGGCATCTCTTACTACGCCGCCACCCAATGGCGTGTCGCCGCGCTGCGTCCCAGGCACCTGGCCGCCATCGTGCCCTGGGAGGGCCGATCCGATCACTACCGCGACTATGGCTACCACGGCGGCATCCGCAGCAACGGCTTCCTCAACTCATGGTGGCCCAAGCAGGTGCTGTCCAACCAGCACGGCAACGGCGATACCCCGTACCGCGACCGCGACGACGGCCAGCCCACCACCGGCCCCGTGCTGAGCGCAGCCTTGCTGGCCGCCAACCGCAGCGACTACCCCGCGGAAATGGCGCGGCACGGCTTGTGCGACGCCTGGCACAAGGAACGCACGCCCGACCTTTCCCGCATCGCCGTCCCCGTCCTGTCCGCCGGCAACTGGGGCGGCCCCGGCAACCATTTGCGCGGCAACATCGAAGGCTATCTGCGCGCCGGCTCTACCCAGAAATGGTTGTCCATGCATATCGGCACCCACTACGAGAGCTTCTACCTGCCTCGCTACATCGCGCTGCAAAAACAGTTCTTCGACCACTTCCTGAAAGGCCTGCCCAATGGCTGGGACCAGACCCCGCCCGTCCTGCTGTCCATCCGCACCATAGACGGCGAAACCCGCCGCGCCGAACACGAGTTCCCGCTCGCGCGCACCCAGTGGACCAGGTTCTACCTGCATCCCGGCAATGCGACCCTCGACACCGCCGCCCCCGCCCAAGACACCCACGCCGGCTTCCAGGCCCAGCAGGACCGCCTGGACTTCACGACCCCCGCCTTCGAAGCCGCGACCGAGATCACCGGCTTCATCCCGTTGCGCATCTGGGTCTCCTCCTCTACCCGGGATGCCGACCTCTTCGCCGTCCTCCGGCTCTTCGATCCCGACGGCAAGGAAATCGTCTTCGACGGCGCCCACGAACCCACGCCGCTGACCCGGGGATGGCTGCGCGCGTCGCACCGCAAGGTAGACGAACAGATGTCCATGCCTTACCGGATCTTCCATGCCCACGACGACATCCAGAAGATCGAACCCGGTACCGCCTATCCCCTGGACCTCGAAATCTGGCCCACCTCCATTGTCATCCCGCGCGGCTACCGCCTGCGCCTGACGATACAGGGCAAGGATTTCGAATTCGAAGGCATCAAGGGACGGCTCACCCACACCGACCCCACGGATCGCGGCGGCCAGGATTTCCAGGGCCGCACCACCCTGTACAGCGGGCCGGGAAAGGCATCCTATCTGACCCTGCCCATCATCCCGGCCAGTAACTGAAGGCTATCGTGCCGCTTCGGGGGCGAACACACGCAGGCGATGCCCATCCGGATCCCGCGCGACGAAGGAGCGGCCGAACTCCAGGGTCGCGGGCGGCATGAGCAGCGGAATGCCGCGCGCCGTCCAGTCCGCGCAGCGCGCATCGACGGCGTCGTAGCTTTCCATGCGGAAGACGATCTCGCTGCCGCCGGCCGGTGCGCCGGCCGGCGGCTCCACCGTGTGCCGGGACCACAGGCCGAGCATCAGGCCGGTGTCCAGCATGAACAGCACGAAGGTGGGCGAGGACTCGATCGGGCGGGCGCCCAGCAGGTCCGCGTAGAAGCGGCCGCTGGCCTCGGGTTGATCGACGTAGAGAATGACGAAGTTCGGATGATTCATGATGCCGCTCCTGGTTGAAAGGCGTGTCCAGGATAGCGATCCATACTGCCAATTTCTGTCAGCATCAAACTTCTTGCGGGGGAATGCCCTCTTTCTCGCGCCACGCCTTGAGCAAGGCCTGGCGCCGGCGCGGGTAGCGCAGGCCGGTGGCGCTCATGGCCTGGATGCGGTCGGTGCGGAAATGGCGGAAATCCTGCCGCAGCTCGCACCAGCCCAGCACCACGCGCGACTGCTCGAAGAACCCCAGGCCGAATGGCCAGATGAGGCGCTGCGAGGCGGCGCCGCCGCCATCGCGATAGACGATGTCGAGCTTGTGCTCGGCGCGGATCGCGCGGCGGATCTCGGACAGGTCCACCTGTTCCCGCGGGGCCGCGGGGCCCACCAGCAGCGCGGAGGTGTCCAGGCCGTGGCGCAGGTCGTCGGGGAGCACGGCCGCGATCTTGGCCAGCGCGTTGCGGGCGGCCCAGGCCAGCGGTTCGTCGGTGCGGCGGGCCACCCAGCGCGATCCCAGCACCAGGGCCTCGATCTCTTCTTCCGAGAACATCATGGGCGGCAGCAGGAAACCCGGCTTGAGCACGTAGCCCAGGCCGGGCTCGCCCTCGATCTGCGCGCCCAGGGCCTGCAGGCTGGCGATGTCGCGATAGAGCGTACGCAGGCTCACGCCCAGCTCCCCGGCCAGCAGCTTGCCGCTGACCGGCCGCTTGCGGCGCCGCAGGGCCTGGAGCAAGGCAAACAGCCGTTCGGACCGGGACATGGCGGCTGGGCGCGGACGCTATCCGGCCAGCGTCCGCAGCGAGGCAGGCACGGGAAAATCCGCGGCCATGTCGCGGAAGGCCTTGTCCGCCCAGGCTGTCCCGACCTCGGTTCCATGGGTGGCCTTCCAGGCGGGCTGGCGGTCCTTGTCGATCAGCAGGGCCCGGATGCCTTCCTGGAAATCGCCGCGGGTGCAGCACCACAGGGCAACCTGGTACTCCAGCTGGAAGACCTGGGCCAGCGACATGTGGCGCGTGCGCCGCTGCAACTCCCAGGCCAGCCGGGCGGTGCTGGGAGAGCCCTTGGCGAGGGCATCGCGCGCCCCTTCCAGCCAGGGATCCGCGCCCTCGTATTGAAGAATGGCGCCGATGACATCGTCCAGCGTCGGCGCCCTGCACAGCGCCGCCACGGTATCCAGATTGCGTCGCAGCGGCCCCTGCGCGGGTTCCGGCGCGACATGGCAGGCATCGAGCACGTCGTGCAGCAGCAGGTCGTCCGTCCGCCGCTCGCCGGCCCAATCCTGCCGGGCCAGCGCATCCAGCACCTGCTGCTTGCGGCTCTGCGGAATGTGATAGTCGGCCCAGCCGGCGAACAACGCGTCGGCCGCTTGCAGCGTGGCGCCGGTCAGCCCCAGGAACAGCCCCGACTTGCCGGGCATGCGGTTCAGGGCCCACGACATGCCCACGTCGGGAAACAGGCCGATGACGATCTCGGGCATGGCCAGGCGCGAAGTTTCGGTGACGACTCGGTGGCTGGCCCCCATCATCAGACCCATGCCCCCGCCCATGACGATGCCGCCGCCCCAGCACAGCAAGGGCTTGGGGTAGACGTGGATGGCGTGGTTCAGGCCATATTCCCGCTCGAAGAAGCGCGCGACGCGGCGCGGCGGGCCGTCGCCCCGGTGGTCGTGCATCTCGCGGTACACGCTTCGCAGGTCGCCGCCGGCGCATAGCGCCCGCCCCTCGCCCTCCAGCACCACCAGCGCGATGGCCGGATCGGCGGCCCAGGCATCCAGGCGAGCCGCGAGCAGGTCCGCCATTTCCAGCGACAAGGCGTTCAGCGTCGCCTGGGCATCGAGCGTGGCCACGCCCAGGCGATGCCCGCCCTGGGTGGCCATTTCGCGAAACCCGACCGGCGGCCTGGTTTCCCCCTGCTGTTTCCCGGACTCACTCACACGATTTCTCCGTGGCGCCAATGTAGCGACGATAACCCATGTCCCGGGGGAACCCACCCGGCCCGCGGGGACGCCGGCCGGGAACCATGCCCCGGCCATTGTTACTTATCGGTATCGATTCCTCTTCTGGAAAAATCATGATACCGGGCAGTACCGGCGGCGCAACGTGATGGTGCCCAACCCGCGCGACATTCCCGACCTGGTCCGGACGTTGTCGGGCTACCGCTTCACGCTGTTTCCCGGGGTCAACACGCTGTTCAACGCCCTGCTGCACAACGAGAAATTCCGGTCGCTCGATTTCTCGTGCCTGCGCGTGAGCGTGGGCGGCGGCATGGCGGTGCAGAAGGCGGTGGCCGACCGCTGGGTCGAGGTGACCAAGTCGCCCCTGTGCGAGGGCTACGGCCTGTCCGAGACTTCGCCGGTGGCCTGCTGCACGCCCATCGACATCAAGGAATATTCCGGCACCATCGGCATTCCGCTGCCGTCGACCGAGGCGGCGATACTGGACGATGACGGCGCGCCGCTGCCCATCGGCGAGCGCGGCGAGATCGCGCTGCGGGGGCCGCAGGTCATGCCGGGCTACTGGAACATGCCCGAGGAGACCGCCCGCGTCATGACGGCGGACGGATTCTTCAAGACCGGCGACATCGGCATCATGGACGAGCGTGGCTACATCCGTATCGTTGATCGCAAGAAGGACATGATCCTGGTGTCGGGCTTCAACGTGTACCCCAACGAGGTCGAGGCCGTGGTGTCGCAGCATCCGGGGGTGCTGGAGTGCGCCGCCATCGGCGTGCCCGACGAGCATTCCGGCGAAGCGGTGAAGGTGGTCGTGGTCAAGCGCGATCCGGCACTGACCGAGCAGGACCTGAAGGCCTTCTGCCGTGATCGCCTGACCGGCTACAAGCGGCCGCGCTACGTGGAGTTCCGGTCGGAGCTGCCCAAGACCAACGTGGGCAAGATCCTGCGGCGGGAGTTGAGGGCGCCTGCCGAGCCATCGCACTAGGCTGAATCGACCTTCATGTTCTTGACCCGGTCTTGTCCGGGGCACCGGGGCCGGGGGCCGGGCGCTCGCCGGCTTCCGCCTGCCCCTACAATGGCGGCGTCTGCCCCGTCGCGGGCATCGTTCGGGAGTCCACATGCCGGGTCGGATGGCTGGTCATCGTCGCCATGCGCAGCATGGCTTTCTGCGCCGTGCATTCGCGCCGGCGAGCCTGCTCGCCTTGATGGCCATCGCGCCGTTGCCGGCGAATGCGGGCGTGACCTTCAAGCTGGACCGCATCCAGGCCGGGCCCGGCGAAACCGTGCGCATCGAGGCCATGTTCTTCAACGACGGCAATGCCACGGCGACCTGGGACGCGCCGCGTGAACTGGTGCTGCAGTGGCGGGACGCGACCGGCCGCGTCGTGCGGGCGCCCGCGCGGCTCGACGGCGGCGCCGCCGTGCTGCAAATTCCCGTGGGCCAGTTCTCGCGCGCGACCTGGTCGGCGGTGGTGCCGGAGCAGGCGCGCGGCCTGCAGGCCATCGCGGTCGAGGGCGAGCCCGTGCTGTTGGCGCTGGACGCGACGCCCGCCGAGAAAGGCGCCATCGTCGGCTCGCCCGCGATCGGTCCCATCATCGACCCGCGCGCGCCCGGCGCCGTGCCGCAAGTGCCGGACGACGGCGTGCTGGCCGCGGTCAGTGGCATTTCGGCCGGGTCGGGGCCGGGCAGCACCGCGCTGTCGGGGCCGGCGCCGGCGCAAGCCGCCGCCCCGGGCAACGACGAGCACGATGTGCTGAGCCGCTTCCGCAGCGCCTTGTCGCCCTACGAGCCCGTGTACTTCAGCCTGGGCGCCCGGCCCAACCTGAACGCGCGCTTCCAGATCAGCCTGAAGTTCCGGCTGTTCCAGCCCCGCGACGGCGAGGAAACCGGTTTCCTCAACAACCTGTACCTGGGCTATAGCCAGACCTCGCTGTGGGACATAGGCGAGAACTCCGCGCCGTTCCGCGACAGCAGCTATCGTCCGGCGGTCTTCTGGCTGTCGGACCGGGTCTGGGAGTCGCGGGACCGCCGCAAGTCGCTCGGCTTCGATGGCGGCTTCGAGCACGAGTCCAACGGCCGCGACGGCGATACCTCGCGCGCCATCAACTCGCTGTATGCGCGGCCCACGCTGCGCTACCGCCTGGACGATGGCAGCACCTTGAGCTTCGGTCCCAAGATCAAGTACTACATGACCCGCGAGGGGAATCCGGACATCGCCGACTACCGGGGCCACGTCGACTACCAACTGCGCTGGGCCAAGGACGACGGCCTGATGGTGTCGGCGCTGGTGCGCAAGGGCCACGAGAAGGGGTCGCTGCAACTGGACATGGCCTATCCGCTGCGCAAACTGGGCCTGGGCCGCCTGAACGGTTTCCTGCACGTGCAGTATTTCAACGGCTATGGCGAAACCCTGCTGGACTACAACGTGCGCGCCAAGTCCCAGGTACGCATCGGCCTGATGGTCGTGCGCTGACCGGCTTTCGTTTTCAGGCCGCGCCGGCGGCCTTGAGGTTGGGGCCGATCAGGTCGTGCAGGGCCTTGGCCACGCCCGGGCCGCCCGCGACGATGTTGCCCTGCTCGGGCCACGCCGCCTGGCCGAACGGATCGAAAGCCAGTCCGCCGGCTTCGCGTACCAGCAGCGTGCCGGCGGCGACGTCCCACGGCTTGAGCCGCAGTTCCCAGTAGCCGTCGAAGCGTCCGCAGGCCACCCAGGCCAGGTCGAGCGCCGCCGCGCCGTTGCGGCGCACGCCGCGCGTGCCGTGCATGGCGTCGCGCAGCATGGGCAGGTAGTTCTCGGTGAAAGACATGTCGCTGTAGGGAAAGCCCGTGGCCAGCAGGGCGTCGGCCAGGGCCCCGGTGCGCGAGCACTGGATGCGATGGCTATTGAGCCAGGCGCCCACGCCCCGGACCGACGTGAACATCTCTTCGCGGCAGGGATCGTAGATCACGCCCACCACGGGCCCGGGCTCGGACCGGGCCTCTTCGAAGGCGATGCCGCAGCCTTCCTGGGCGACCAGCGCGATCGAGACGGCGTAGTGGGGAATGGCGTGGACGAAGTTCGTGGTGCCGTCCAGCGGGTCGATGTACCAACTGGCGGGGCCCGACGGCGAGCCGCCTGTTTCCTCGGCCACGATGCCGTATTGCGGCGTGTGCGCGCGCAGGACCTCGATGATCGCGATCTCGGCCTCGCGGTCGGCCTGCGAGACCAGATCGTTGCGGGCCTTCAGGTCGATGACCAGTTCCGAGCGCTTGTGCGCGTAGGCCTGAAGGATCGCGGCGCCCGCGTGAGCAGCGGTGACGGCGGCTTCGAGCGCCTTGAAGAGATCCAGCGGCACGGGTTTGTCCATGGTCGGGGCTGCGGGGATGCTCATGGAAGGAGTGTACGCCTAGAGAGTGTACCCCTGGAGAGGGTCCCCTAGAGAGAGTCCCCTAGAGAGAGTCCCCCCCTACGCGCTGACGCGCGCCCCCCAGGGGGCGAAACCGGCGGACTGGCAAAGCCAGATCCGCGGTTTCCTGGGTCTAGGGAAAGCATCTTGGACTGAAGCACGGTTGCTACCGCTGGCAGCCAGCGAAGCACCGCCGCCACACTCCAAGAAACAGGTACTAGACCCAGGATGCGGTGGATCCGGCTCCGCCGGTCCACCCGCATCGCCCCCTGGGGGGCGCCCGAAGGGCGTAGGGGGGGGTTATCATCCTCGCCGTGTTTACGCCTCTGACCCCCTCCCGGCCCGCCTTCGATCAGGATGGCCTGCCCTACAGCCCGCGCTACGGCGATATCTATCATGCCGCCCAGGGAGCGCTGGAGCAGGCTCGCCATGTGTTCCTGGCGGGCAACGGGCTGCCGGAGCGATGGCGCGGGCGTGAGCGTTTTACGGTGTGCGAGACCGGATTCGGCCTGGGGCTGACTTTCCTGGCGCTGTGGCGGGCATGGCGCGACGATCCCCGGCGCAGCCGGCGGCTGCACGTGGTGTCGATCGAGGCCCATCCTTTCTCCCGCGAGGATCTGGCGGAACTGTTGCAGCCCCGGCTGCCCGCCGGGTGGAAGGACATGGCCGCGCAGTTGCTGGCGCAATGGCCGCCGCTCTTGCCGGGACTGCACCGGCTGGACCTGGATGGCGGCGAGGTGACGCTGACCCTGGCCTTCGGGCTGGCCGAACAGGTCGTGCCCCGGCTGGTCCTGCGCGCGGACGCTTTTTTCCTGGATGGCTTCAAGCCCTCCGTGAATCCCGACATGTGGTCCGAGCCGCTGATGCGGGCGTTGGCGAGACTGGCCGCGCCGGATGCCACGGCGGCGACCTGGGCGAGCGCCGGCGCGGTGCGCCGGGCCTTGCGGACGGCAGGGTTCGAGGTCGAGCGCCGGAGCGGTTTCGGTGGCAAGCTCCATATGACCGTGGCGCGTTTTGCACCGCGCTTCGAGCGCCGCCACGCGCCGGCCGAGCCGCCGTCCTTCGCCGAGCGCCATGCCGTGGTGGTGGGACACGAGCCTTATCGTCGGCAGCGTGAGATGTGTATAAGTGACAGGGATAAGGTGTGCATCGCGTGCGTCCGGTTGACGGGGATCGGTCCAGTCTACGTCCACCGCGCGATCGTCGACACTCCGCTCCTTGCGCCGGAATTCGCCGGCGGGCGGGGGCAACCATGCAACGCGTCTCGCTCTTGGAGGAAATCCCATGCCGTCTCGTCCGCCCAGGCACAACATCGCCCATGGCCTGCGCTGCGCCTGCCATGGTCCCGACGCGCTCGGCCTGTTCCGGCGCATCGACCAGGGAATGACCCGGCGCTCGGTCCTGTGTGGCATCGCCGCGAGCCTGGCCGCGCCGGCCCTGGGGCTGGCGGCGCCCGCCTTCGCGCAACCGGCGGGCCGCCCCGTGCTGCTGCGGAACGCGCGGATTTTCGACGGCCGGGGAGGCCGGCTGATCGAGGGCCGCGGCGTGCTGGTCGAGGGCGCGATGATCAAGGCCATGCCGCCGGCCTCGGAGCCGGTGGCCGGGGCCGACGTCATCGATTGCGGCGGCCGCACGCTGATGCCGGGCCTGATCGATGCGCACTGGCACGCGATCCTGGCCGGCATTCCGCAACTGGTCGCGCTGACCGCCGACATTCCCTATGTGCATCTGGTCGCGGCGCAAGAGGCCGAGCGCACGGTGATGCGCGGTTTCACCACGATACGCGACGTGGGCGGGCCGGCCTTCGCGCTGAAGCGCGCGATCGACGAGGGGCGCCTGCCCGGGCCGCGCATCTATCCCAGCGGGGCAATGATCTCGCAGACGTCCGGACACGGGGACTTCCGCCAGCGTTCGGACCTGCCGCGAACGGCGGGTACCACGCTCAGCACGGCCGAACAGGCGGGCATCTCGGCCATTGCCGACGGCGAGGCCGAGGTCCTGCGGCGCGTGCGCGAACAATTGATGCTGGGGGCGAGCCAGATCAAGATCATGGCGGGCGGCGGCGTATCCTCGGATTTCGATCCCCTGGACAGCATCCAGTATTCCGAGGCGGAGATGCGGGCCGCGGTGGCGGCGGCCGCCGATTGGGGCACCTATGTCTGCGCCCATGTCTATACGCCCGCGGGCATCCGGCGCGCGCTGGCGTGCGGCG
Source organism: Alcaligenaceae bacterium SAGV5 (assembly GCA_009360345.1). GTDB lineage: Bacteria > Pseudomonadota > Gammaproteobacteria > Burkholderiales > Burkholderiaceae_B > Pigmentiphaga. The sequence goes on along the minus strand of SPDP01000009.1, from coordinate 85,184 downwards.
TGAAATCCATCGAACATGGCCAGTTGGCGGACGAGGACACCGTGCGGCGCATGGCCGACCAGGGCGCGTGGTGGAGCATCCAGCCCTTCCTGGCCGACGAGGATGCCAATCCGCATGGCAGCCCCGCGGCGCAGGCCCAGCGCAAGATGATCGCCGAAGGTACCGTGCGCTGCTTCGAATGGGGGCAGAAGCACAAGGTCAGGATGGCCTGGGGAACCGACATCCTGTTCAACCCGGCCGGCACCGCGGGCCAGGGCAGGCAGCTTGCCAAACTCGCGCGCTGGATCGATGCCGCCGAGGTGCTGCGCATGGCCACCAGCCTCAGCGCCGAACTGCTGGCCCTGTCGGGGCCGCGCAATCCCTACCCCGGCAGGCTGGGCGTGATCGAGGCAGGCGCCCACGCCGACCTGCTGGTGCTAGACGGCGATCCGCTGCGGAACATCGATCTCATCGGCGATCCGGACCGGAACATGATGCTCATCATGAAGGCCGGCATGATCCACAAGAACACCCTGGCCGGGGCGTAGCCGGCACGAGGGCCGGCCGGTTTTCGCGCGGCCGGCCTGGGCGTGGCGATTTGTCTGCGGCCCCCGGGTGTTTTACCCTGTTGCGTCATGAGCGGGCGCCAGCCCGCGTCTTTTACCGTTTCTTCCCTCCAGGAGACCCCCTAGTGGTTCGACTCGCAACGACGGCATGCACGCTTCCCCTGCAATCCCACCGCGACGTCTCGCTGAGCCGTCGCAGGCTGTCGAAGCCCTGGTTGACCCACCTCGCATTCCTGATACTGCTGCTGGCGACACTGGTGTCGGCTCGCGCGGCAGTGGCCGCGGCGGCCGCCGCGGCACCGGCGCCCACGCCGGCCGCGCTGGCGGACTTGCTGGAAAACCCGGCCAGCCGGCAGGCGCTGATCGACCAACTGCGCGCGCATGACTCCGCATCCTCGGCCAAGAAAGGTGGGGCCGCCGCCGAGGCGCCGCCGGGGCACGAGCCGCCGACGCTGCGCGCGCGGCTGGCGGATGGCACGCAGCGCTTCCTGTCCAGCCTGGTGTCCGACCTGGGGCAGGGTACCGCGGACCTGCGGGCCATGGCCGCGGGCGATGGCCCGTCCATGGATAGCGACGAGGCGCGGGCCTTGCAACCGCTGGCCATGTCGGTCGTGACGGCCATCGTCGCCTTTGTCTTGCTGCGGCTGGTGGCGTTGTGGATCTATCGGCGTATCGACGATTGGGTGGCCGGCCTGGGATGGGACGCAACGGCATCGCCCCGGGCCGACACGCCCTTGGGCATGCCGGTCTTGTACCGGCGGGCGGGCGCGATCATCGGCGCGGTGGTCATCGATGCGCTGGTGGTGGTGCTTGCCGCCGCGGCGGCGTATGCGGCCGGCGTCCGGGGCGGGCCGGAGGGCGTTGCCGTCGACCCGCTGGTGGCTGTGTTCCTGAAGGCCTTCCTGGCGGTCGAGATCACCAAGGTCCTGGTTCGTACCGTGTTCTCGACGCGCTATCCGCACCTGCGTCTCCTGCCCATGTCGAACGAGATGGCCCGGTATTGGAACCGCTGGCTGATCGTGCTGGTCATGGCGGCGGGCTACGGCACCATGCTGGTCGACCCGGTGCTGGCGGCGGCCCTGTCTCCCGCGCTGGGCCGGCTGGCCGCGCTGGTGATCATGCTGGGGGTCTACGTCTATGCGGTGGGCGTGATCTGGCGCAACCGCCAGCGGGTGCGCGAGAGGCTGGAGCACAGCGGCTCCCGCAGGACGACTTTCCTGGGTACCTCGCCGCGCCTGCTGGCGCGGGTCTGGCACTGGCTGGGCATCGGGTATTTCACCGTGCTGCTGGTGGTCAGCCAGATCGATCCCGCCAACGCGCTGCCCTTCATGGTGGCGGCCACGCTGCAGACCTTGCTGGCCACGGGCCTGGGCAGCCTGGTCATCGTGCTGCTGAACGCGCTGCTGGCCAGGCCTGTCCGCGTTTCCGACGAGTTGCGCGCCCGCCTGCCCATGCTGGAGAGCCGCCTGAATTCCTATGTGCCGGCGACAATCCGCTTCGCGGGCTGGGCGGTCCGCATCGTGGTGGTGCTGCTGGTACTGGATGCCTGGCGTGCGTTCAACCTGTCGCGCTGGATCGCCTCGGATGCCGGCGCGGCGGCGATAGGCGTGGCGGTGAACGTGGCCATCGTGCTGCTGGCGGCGGCGCTGGCGTGGACGGTGGTGGCCAGCATCATCGAGCACAGGCTGAATCTGCGCGAGGGTGGACGCATGCCTACCGCGCGCGAGAAGACCCTGTTGTCGCTGTTCCGCAATGCGGCGTTGATCGTGATCGTGGCCATGACGGTCATGGTGGTGTTGTCGCAGATCGGCATCGACGTGGCGCCTCTGATCGCGGGCGCCGGCGTGGTCGGGCTTGCCGTGGGCTTTGGCGCGCAGAAGCTCGTCCAGGACATCATCACCGGCGTTTTCATCCAGCTCGAGAACGGCATGAACGAGAACGACGTCGTCCAGGTGGCCGGCGTATTCGGCACGGTCGAGAAGATGACCATTCGCTCGGTGGGCATCAGGACCCTGGACGGCGGCTACCACCTGGTGCCGTTCTCGTCGGTGGACGTGGTGTCCAACCATATGCGGGACTTCTCCTACCACCTGGGCGAATACACGGTCTCGCACCGGGAAAGCGTCGACGACGCCATGCAGCACCTGCGCAATGCCTTTGCGGAGCTGATGACCGACGAGGTGCTGGCGCCGGAAATCCTGGAGGAGATCAGTATTCCGGGCGTCACGGCCGTCAACGAGAAGGGCGTGACCATACGCGTGTTGATCAAGACCCGGCCGGGCATGCAGTGGGCGGTGCAGCGGGGCTACAACCGCCTGGTGAAGCAGCATTTCCACGCCGCCGGCATCGAGTTGCCTTACCCGCACATGGTGGTCTATTTCGGGCAGGACAAGCAGGGCGAGGCACCGCCGGTGCGCGTGGCGATGGAAGGGGGGCAGCCAGCGGGGACCTGACCCCGGGCCCTCAGCCCGCCAGCAGCCAGCCTCCCAGTGCCGCCAGCGCCACGACCGCGACGGGCGGCACGCGGCCCACGACCAGCAGCCCGAAGGCGGCCAGCGCCAGCGCGAAATCGGCGCGGCCCTGGATGGCGCTGGTCCAGACAGGATCGTAAAGGGCCGCCAGCAGGATGCCGACCACGCCCGCGTTGACGCCCGCCAATGCGGTCTGGATGTCGCGCCGCTGGCGCAGGCGCTCCCAGAAAGGCAATACGCCCACGAGCACCAGCAGCGCGGGCAGGAAAATCGCGGCCAGCGCGGCCAGGCCGCCGGCCCAGCCATGCAGCGGCCCCTGCGCCACGGCACCCAGATAGGCGGCGAAGGTGAACAGCGGCCCGGGCACGGCCTGCGCCGCGCCGTAGCCCGCGAGAAAATCCGCATTGTCGACGAGGCCGGTGGGCACGACCGTGGCTTGCAGCAGCGGCAGGACCACGTGCCCGCCGCCGAAGACCAGCGCGCCGGCGCGATAGACGCCATCGAAGAACGCGACGAGCGCGGACGCACTCGCGGCGGCCCAGGCCGGCAGCAGGGCCAGCGGCAGCGCGAACAGCAACAGGGCCGCGACACCGGCACGGGGGGAGATCGGGTAGGGAGGACCGCATCCTGCGCTTCGACGACGGCTCGTATTTCCGCTTTCCGGCCCTGCGCTGGAGCGTCTCCCATTTCCGGCAGCTCATGCCCACGGTAAACGTCTCGCGCGGCCTGGGCGCCCCCGCGCCGCTGCCGCGCGCCTTGCGCGACGACATCGACGGCGTGCGCTTCCAGCCGCTGGGTTCCAACCGGACCATGACCTGGCAGGCATCGCTGAAAGCCAACTACACCGACGGCATCGTCGTATTGCACAAGGGGCGCATCGTCTACGAGCGCTACTTCGGGGTGCTCGACCCGCAGGGCCAGCATGGCGCGATGTCGGTCACCAAATCCTTCGTCGGTACGCTGGCCGCCATGCTCGTGGCCGAGGGCACTCTGGATCCGTCGCGCCGCGTTGCCGAATACGTGCCCGAACTGGCGTCGTCCGCCTTTGGCGACGCCACGGTCCGCCAGCTCATGGACATGACCACCGGCATCCGTTTCAGCGAGGACTATGCCGATCCCGACGCCGAGGTCTGGGCCCACGCGGCCGCCGGCAATCCGCTGCCCAAGCCCCAGGACTACACCGGCCCGCGCAGCTACTACGAGTTCCTGCAAACAGTGAAGCCCGAGGGCCGGCACGGCGCGGCCTTCCACTATCGCACGGCCAACACCGACGCGTTGGGCTGGGTGCTGGCCCGCGTCAGCGGCAAATCGGTCGCGCAATTGCTGTCGGAGCGCATCTGGAGCCGGCTGGGCGCCGAACAGGACGCCTACATGACGGTCGACTCGACCGGCACGCCGTTCGCGGGCGGGGGCCTGAACACGGGCCTGCGCGATCTCGCTCGCTTCGGCGAGATGATCCGGAACAATGGCTTCTTCAACGGCAGCCAGATCCTGCCCGCCGCCGCGGTGGCCGATATCCGGCGCGGCGGCGACCAGGCGGATTTCGCCCAGGCCGGCTACACGCTGCTGGCGGGCTGGACCTATCGCGACATGTGGTGGATCACGCACAACGCGCACGGCGCCTTCGCCGCGCGCGGCGTGCACGGACAGACCATCTACATCGACCCCAAGGCGGAAATGGTGATCGCGCGCTTCGCCTCGCATCCGGTGGCGGCGAACGCCGCCAACGACCCGACGTCGCTACCGGCTTACGACGCGCTGGCACGGCACCTGATGAAAACGCGCTGACCGCGGCGCCGGCTCAGCGGCCGGCGGGCGCCTTGCCCTTGCCGGCAGGCTTCCTGGAGGGCTTGGCGGCGTTCAGCGCCACCGCCGCGCGGATGAGCGCCATCAAGGCCGCTTCATCGATCTCGTCGCCTTCGCGCCAATCGATGGCGCGCCGCGTATTGCCATCCAGGCTGGCATTGAAAAGGCCCGTGGGATCCTCCAGCGCGGCCCCCTTGGCGAAGGTCATCTTCACGACCTCCTTGTAGGTCTCGCCGGTGCAGAGGATCCCGGCATGCGACCATACCGGCACGCCACGCCATTTCCATTCCTCGACCACCTCGGGATCGGCGCGCCTGATCAGCGCCCGTATCCTGGCCAGCATCGCGCCCCGCCAATCGCCCAGCGCGCGGATCCGGGCATCGATCAGGTCCGAGGGATTGCCTTGGATCGGGGCGTCGTCCATGGCCTTCAATCCGGGATTTCCGGCTCGACCAGCTTGGCCAGCTGAAGCAGCGATTCCTGCCAACCCAGGTAGCACATCTCCGTGGGAATGACCTCGGGAATGCCGGCCTGCACGATATCCAGATCGGTGCCGCAGGCCACCTGCTTGAGCACGACCGTGACCGCCATTTCCCCCGGCAGGTTGGGATCGTCGAACTTGTCGGTGTAGCGGATCTTCTGGAACGGGACCAGTTCCTGATACTCGCCGCCGAAGGAATGCGCGTTGCCGGACGTGAAGTTCCGGAAGGACATCTTGAACGTCCCGCCCACCTTCGCTTCCAGGTGGTGGACCTGGCAGGTGAAGCCATACGGCGGCAGCCACTTCGCCAGCGCGTCGGCCTCGACGAAGGCGCGATAGACCCGCTCGGGGGTGGCGCGCAGGACACGGTGGAGTCGGACAGTACCGGTAGCCATGGTGAATCTCCTTTCGTCTGGGTGGATACATACCTGCGACGAGTGGGAAACGCGGAAATCGACATCGGATGACCAGTGAAAACCCTAGGGTGCGGACATGCCGTCAATCCCAGGCGCTGGCCTCCTGCTCGAACCCGCCCCGGCAGGGCTTGCCCACGCAGAAGCGGGGCCCGCTACGCCCTTGCCTGCTCCCGCAGATGATCCAGTACCTCGCGCGGGTCGCCCGTGAACACGATGCGCGCCGCCTTCAGCTTGCGCTGGTAGACGTACATCGGATCGTAGTAACCGGTCAACAGTTCCTCGATCCAGGCCCGGTGCGGTTCGACGTCCCCGCTGCGCGCCTGCCCCGCCAGGGCGGCATCCATGATTGTCGCGAGGCGCTGGTGCCGCTCGCCCCCCAGCCGCTTGCGGATGTTGTCCAGGCTTTCGCGCAGGCGCTTGCCGAACGACTCCACGCCCGCCTCCTCGCCATGGATGGCCACGAACTCGGCGCACAGGTCGACCACGTAGTCGCGCAGGATGCGCTCCACGCGATTCTCCAGGCTGTCCTCCAGCCAGACCACCGGATATTCCTGCATGCCCTGGAACAGGCTGACCGGCACGCTGCAACTGCCTATCGCGTGGCTCTCGTCCTCCAGGACGAAGCGGGCATGGCCGGCCGCCCTTTTCTTCAGGATATCGATCGCCAGCTCGTTCTCGAAACCGATCTGCGGCGGTTGCCCGGTGACATGCCTGCCGAAGCTCGATCCGCGATGATGGGCATGTCCTTCCAGGTCCAGCGCATGGTCCAGCTCGCGCAACACATCGGTCTTGCCCGTGCCCGTCATGCCGCCCAGCACGACGAAGCCGCACTCGGCCACGGCCCGCTCCAGCGTGTCCATCAGGAAGCCGCGCATGGCCTTGTAGCCACCCACCACGCGCGGATAGACGATGCCCGCCTCGTCGCGCAGCCACTGCTGGACGATCTGCGAACGCAGGCCACCGCGAAAACAATACAGGTTGCCCTGGGGGTGAGCGCGGGCGAAGGCCGCCCAGGCCTCGATCCGTTCGGTCTTGGTCTGGCCGCGGACCAGTTGATGGCCCAGCGCGATCGCGGCGTCCTGGCCATGCTGCTTGTAGCAGGTGCCGACTTTCTGCCGCTCGATGTCGGTCATCAGCGGCAGGTTGACGGCCCCCGGGAAGGCGCCCTTGCGGAATTCGATGGGCGCGCGAGTGTCCATCAAGGGCACGCCCCGCAGAAACAGCGCGCGATAGTCGTCGATGTCGCCGCGCATTACACCACGTCGACCGCGTAGTCCCGCCGTTCGATCAGTTCCCCGATGGGGTCCAGCGCCAATCCGCACTCGGCGGCCGCCGCCAGGAACTCGGCTTCGCCCTCGGGCGCCACCGCCACCAGCAGGCCGCCGCTGGTCTGCGGATCGCACAAGAGATCGATGCGGTCCTGGCCGATCGGAGCGATGCGCTGGCCGTAGCTGTCGAAATTGCGGCCGGTGCCGCCCGGCACGCAGCCTTCGGCCAGATAGTGCTCCACGCCCGGCAGGCGCGGCACCCTGGCGAACTCGATGCGGGCGCTGACGCCGCTGCCGTCGGCCATCTCCACCAGATGGCCCAGCAGGCCGAAGCCAGTGACGTCGGTCATGGCCTTGACGCCGGCCAGCCGGCCGAAGCGGCTGCCCGGCCGGTTCAACGTGCACATCCAGTCCCGCGCCAGGTTCACATCCTCGCGGCGCAGCTTCGACTTCTTCTCGGCCGTGGTCAGGATGCCGATGCCCAGCGGCTTGGTCAGGTACAGCTTGCAGCCGACGGTGCCGGTATCGTTGCGCTTGAGCCGGGCCTTGTCCACCACACCGGTCACGGCCAACCCGAAAATGGGCTCGGGAGCGTCGATGGAATGCCCGCCCGCCAACGGGATGCCCGCCGCGTCGCAGGCCGCCCGGCCGCCTCGCACCACCTCGCGCGCAACCTCGGGCGGCAGCAGGTTGACCGGCCAGCCCAGGATGGCGATGGCCAGCAGCGGATCGCCGCCCATCGCGTAGATGTCGCTGATGGCGTTGGTGGCGGCGATGCGGCCGAAATCGAAGGGATCGTCGACGATGGGCATGAAGAAATCCGTGGTCGACACGACACCGCGCTCGTCATCCAGGCCGTAGACCGCCGCGTCGTCGCGCGAGGCGTTGCCGACCCACAGGCGCGGGTCGAGATTCTGCGCGCCGCTGCCGGCCAGGATCACATCCAGGACCTTGGGCGATATCTTGCAGCCGCAGCCGGCCCCGTGGCTGTACTGCGTCAGGCGTAAGGGAGTGCTCATGGATCGTTCGCAATGGCTTGATGGAGGCCATTCTAGAACACCCGTCCGGGCGACCCTGCGCCGCCCGGCGCCCCTTACTTCCTTTCCGGCATTGCCGACGAGTGATGGCTGGTGATCAGCCATTGTTGCCCGTCCCAGCGATAGGTATAGGTATAGCGAGCCTTGACCGCGGCCCCCGTCCGGGCGAAGGTGAAGGTGTACAGCCCCGAATCGACCGCGGTATTGCACCCCAGCGCGATGCGGCGCTCGTCGACCCGGCCCGCCGGCCGGTCCTCCAGGAAATGATGGAAGTAGTCCTCCTTGGCCTGCGCGCTGTAGCGGGGCTGGTTGGACATGGTGGGCAGCAGCACCGAATCCGGCGCGTAGTTGGCAACCACCCGATGCGGATCCCCGGTCTGCAGCGAGCGGTTCCACCGATCGAACAGGTCGGCGATCTCCTGCTCGCTGACGCCCTTGCAGCTTTCAAGGTGCGGCGCCAGCGCGCCCCCGGACACTCCCGGATTCGTGGCACAGCCGGCCAGCGCACTGGCCAGCACCGCCATTCCCAGACGTTTCATGATCTTCCCCCTTCTTTGTTTTATGGAAGTGAACGCTCAAGCATAGCGGAGAGCCGCCCAGGCCGTGGCGCGTCTCTACTGCCTCGTGATCAGGATCCGCCCCTACCCCTGTCTCTTATACACATCTGACGCTGCCGACGATAAGGCTCGTGCCCGGCACCCCGGACAAGACCTGCACCGTTGGTTACCTAGCCATTTCAGTACGGTGGTCCTGTTCGATGAGAAAAACCCTTTGTCGTCTCTGGACCTGCGATCGTCACTCATCACCGTCGGTAGTCCATGATCGGTGGGGGAGAGCGGCCCGCGGTGGGGCGCATTCGGAGCCGCCGGTCAAGGACGGTTCAAGAACCTGACCCCTTAGCCATCCGGATGCCATGGATGTCGATTCAGCCTAGGCCGGCGCGCCGGAGGCGGCGGCCTCCTCCAGGCATTCGATCAGCAGCGTCGTGCTGGGGGACATGGTCCGGTTGCGGTTCCAGGTGATGCCCAATGGGCGCATCAGCTTCGGGAAATTGAAGGGCAGCACCGATACCAGGCCCTGGCGCCGGTAGTGGTGGGCGATGTCGCGCGTCATGGTGGCGATGGCATCGGTTTCCTGGAGGTAGGCCAGCACGAACTGTACTGACAGCGCTTCGACGAAATCGGCCGGCATCGGGAAACCGTGCTGCTCGAAGGTGCGCTCCAGCGGCTCGTGCAGCAGCCCCTCGGACGACGGCAGTACCCACGGGCAATGCATGATGTCGGCCCATTCCAGGCGCTTGCGCCGCGCCAGCGGATGGCCGGGCCGGGCGATCAGCACCACCGGTTCCTGCGACAGCACCTTGCCGCCCAGTTCGGGCAGGGCGTGCTTCTCGGCCAGGCGCCCGACGATCAGGTCGAGTTCACCCTGCAATAACTGCGGCAGCAGGCGTTCCATCGTGCCTTCGCGCAAGAAGACGTTGGTCCGGGGTGCGCGCTGCTTGAGCAGCGCGACGCTGCGCGGCAGCAGGGCGGGGACGACGTTGGACAGCACGCCGACGCGGATGCGCCCCGTGTCGCCGTCCAGCAGCCCCTTGAGTTCGTCCCGCGCCTGGGAAAAATCGTTCAGCAGGCGGCGCGCGTGGCGGATCAGGCATTCCCCGTAGAGCGTCGGCGTCACGCCCTTGGGCGTGCGCTCGAACAGCTTCAGGTCCAGTCCTTTTTCCATCTCGCCCAGCATCTTGGACACCGCCGGCTGCGTGACGTTGATGTGCGCGGCGACCTTGCCGATATGGCGCAGCTCGTCCAGCGCCACCAGCAAACGCAGGTGGCGGGGCCGCAATTCGTTCCGTATGTACCAGTCGAGCTGCGTCATGCCTGCTTCCGTCGCACGAAGTGCGGGCGATCTTAGCACCGGCGAGGGCGGCGCCGTATCTGGGTGCGGTGCAGCATTACCCCGGGGTAATGACGTGGACCACATTCTTCATTGGACGCTCTCCGAGGCCGATTCCACAATGGCCGCCGACCAACAGGAGACAATCATGGGCCCGTCCCGTCCGTCATCGATGTTCGCTCATCCTTCCGCGCGGAACGCCCAGGCGCCGGCACGGCGCGCCGTGCTCGCGGCAGCCGCCGTGCTGGCGGCGCTGTCTTTCGCGCCGCCCTGCCTGGCCCAGGGGAGCGAGTCGTTCCCCTCCAAGCCGCTGCGGCTGGTCGTGCCCTTCGCGCCCGGCGGCGCGGCGGACGTGATCGGCCGTTCGGTGGCCGAGCAATTGCAGCGCGAGCTGGGCCAGTCGGTGGTGGTGGTCAATCGCGACGGGGCCGGCACCATCGTCGGCGTGAACTATGTGGCGAAGGCGCCGGGCGACGGCTACACGCTGTTGCTGAGCGGCGATGCCGCCACCATCAACACCGCCAGCGGCCGCACGCTGCCCTATGATTTCCTGCGCGAACTGACGCCGGTTTCGGTCCTGTTCTCCGGCGCCCAGATCCTGCTCGTCAGCAAGGACAGTCCTTTCAAGACCCTGCAGGACATGGTGTCCTACGCGCGCGCCAATCCGGGCAAGCTGCGCTATGGCAGCTCGGGCATAGGCACGTCCATCCACCTGTCCGAAGCCTCGTTCAACGCCGCGGCGGATATCGAGGCGCTGCACGTACCCTATCGGGGCGTGGCGCCGGCCATCACCGATCTCATCGGCGGCCAGGTGGACTACGTGATCGCCGGTTCGTCGCTGGCCACGCCGGCCATCCAGAGCGGCCAGTTGCGGGCCCTCGCGATCACCACCGCCAAGCGGTCGCCGATGCTGCCCGACATCCCGACCGCCAAAGAGCAGGGCGTGTATGTCGAGACGATGGGATGGTATGGGCTGTTCGTGCCGGCCACGACGCCGCCGGCGATCGTCGCCAGGTTGAACGCCGCCACGCTGGCGGCGCTCAAGTCGCCGGAGCTGTCCGAACGCTTCAAGTCCATAGGCGGCGAAGCGCGCGGCACCTCGCCGGCGGAGGCGGGCGCCTTCGTCAAGGCCGAGATCCGCAAGTTTTCGGAACTGATGCGCCGGCTCAACATCAAGCTCGACAACTGACCGTGCAGGACATGTCCATGGATAGCCCCGCTTCCGAAGCGGCCGGCGACACGGTGCTCGTGCGCCGCGAAGGCGCGGTGATGCACGTGTCGCTGAACCGGCCCGATGCCCGCAATGCCCTCAACACGCCAGTGCGCCAGGCGTTGGCCATGGCATTCCGGCAGGCCGAGGCCGACCCCGGCGTGAGGGCGGTGCTGGTGACCGGAGAGGGGCGCCATTTCTGCGCCGGCGCGGATATCCGCGAACTGCGGGCGCGGACCATGCTGGAGGCCGGTTGGGCGCCCGAGCGTCTTGACACGATGGTCGAGACGCTGTCCAAGCCGGTGGTCGGCGCGCTGCACGGATACGTGCTGGGGGGCGGCCTGGAACTGGCCCTGGCGTTTACCGTGCGCCTGGCGTCCGAGGATTTCCGGGGCGGTTTTCCTGAAGTGAAGCTGGGCATCTTTCCCGCGCTGGGCGGCACGCAGCGCTTGCCGAGGCTGGTGGGGGAGGGGCGGGCGCTGGAGCTGATGCTCAGGGGCCGGATCGTCGACGCCCGGGAGGCGCTGGGCATCGGCCTGGTGACCGAGGTCGCGCCGGCGGGCGAGCTGCGCGAGAGAGGCCTGGCGCTCGCGCAGGAACTGGCGGCGGGGCCGCCGGTCGCGATGCGCGCCATCATGGAATGCGTCCGCCGCGCGGGCGACCTGGGGCGGGCCGATGGGCTCGACTACGAGCGGCGCCTGTTCGGCATCGTCTGCGGCACCGCGGACAAGGCGGAGGGCGTGGAGGCCTGGCTGGAGAAGCGCCCGCCGCGCTTTTCTGGCAGGTAGCCGGACATCAAGGCAGGACGGAGAACATAGTCATGAATCTGCAAGGCTTGCTGGAGCCTCGTTCCATCGCCATTGCGGGGGCGTCGGCGGATCCCTCGAAGTTGTCCGGGATGATCCTGGGTTTCTTGTCGAAGAGCGGTTTCGAAGGCCGGGTCTATCCCATCAACCCCCGCTACCAGACCATCGCCGACATGCCGTGCTATCCGTCGGTCGAGGCCTTGCCCGAGCCGGTCGACCTGCTGGTGTGTGTCGTCCCCATCGCGGCGGCCTTCGACTCGATCGAGGCGGCCGCGCGCCGCGGCGTCCGGTTCTGCGTGCTGATGACGGGCGGTTTCGGCGAAGGCCGCAGCGGCGACGAGGGGCGGGCCCGCCTGGCGCGCCTGCAAAGCCTGTGCCGCGAGACCGGCATGCACGTGGTCGGGCCCAATACCGTCGGCATGGTCAATTTCCGCAAGCGGCTGCCGCTGACCTTCGCGGACTGGTACGGCCGGGACACCGGCCAGCGCGGTGGCGTGGCCATCGTCACGCACAGCGGCAGCGTGGGCGGCCTGATCTTCTCGTCGCTCCAGCTCAACCGCATCGGCGTGGACTACTGGATAGGCCTGGGCAACGAAGCCACGCTGGAGACGGCCGATTTCATCGCCCATTTCAGCGCCGATCCGGAGATCCACACCATCATCTGCTACATGGAGGGAATCCGGGACGGGCGCAAGTTCATCGCGGCGGCCGAGGCGGCGCGGCGCACCGGCAAGCGCATCGTCGTGCTCAAGGCCGGCGAATATCCCGATTCCGTGCGGTCCACGATCGCGCACACCGCCCGGCATCCCACCGACCGCGACGTGTACGCGGGGGTCTTTCGCCAACTGGGCGTGATCCAGGTGGTGTCACTGTCGGAGCTGAGCTATGTGATGACGCTGCTGACCAGCGTGGGCGACCGGCTGGGGCCGCGCGTGGGCATCATCTCCGCCTCGGGCGGCGCCTGCTCGGTCATCGCCGACCACGTGATCCAGGCCGGCCTGGAATTGCCCGAGCTGCCGCCCGTCCTTCAGCAGGCATTGGATCGCGGCATTCCGGTCTATGGCTCGTCCAGCAATCCGGTCGACCTGTCCGCCGACGTGGTGGCGCGCGGGGAAATCCTCGGACACACGCTCTTGACGCTGCGCGAGGACGACAGCATCAATGTCTGGATGCTGTTCGGGCGGCCCATCATCGACCGCTATTACCCCATGCTGATCGAATTCGTGAATGCCACGGGCAAGGCGATGGTGGTCTGTTGCGGCGTGCCGCTGGCGCCGGACGTCCAGGCGGCCCTGTCCGAGCACGGCATCGCCGTGCTGCTCGATCCCGAGTTGTGCCTGCGCGCGCTGGCGCGCATCGCCTGCCGCCCGGCCGAGGAGCCCGTGCCCGCGCCGCCGCTGCCGGAGCGCACCGCGGATGCGCGGGTCCTCCGCGGCCGGCAGGCGGGCGAACTGCTGGCGCGCCATGGGCTGGAGGTCTCGGCGTCGGCCGCGCCCTGGCTGCGGGTGGAGATCGCGCGCGACAGGGATTTCGGCCCGGTGATCATGGCCAATTGGCTGCCGGCGTACCGGGTCGGCACGCACCGCGTGGTGCGCGCGCTGCCCGCTACCGGCGCGGATCTGCTGGCCCTGGTCGACGACCTGGGCGAGCAGTTGCAGGAATGGCCCGCCGAGCCGGTCGATATCGAGGAGGCGCTGGCCACGGTGGTGAGGGCCTACGAGCAATCCCCCGGCGTGCACGGGCTGGGCGTCGAGTTCGGCGGCGCCGACGGACGGGTGGTGGTCTGCGAGGCGTCCCGGCGCGAGGCGCAGGCCGGTTGATCATGGACGAGACCTACATCGCCGGCGTGGGGGAGTTGCCGCAGGGCCGGTCGTCCTTGCCGGACACCATGGCGCTGCACGCGGAGCTGGCCCGCCGCGCGCTCGATGACGCGGGCATGGAACTGCCGCAGGTGGACGCGGTGCTGACGGTCCCGCCTCGCACCGATCCCTATCTGATCCACGCCGCCGCCCTGGCCGAACACCTGGGCATCGAACCCGCGGTGGCCTGGACCCTGGAGGCCGGGGGCGCGGCGCCCATGGCGATGGTGGAAACCGCGCGCGGGCTGATCCGCGGTGGCGGCGCGGCCAATGTCCTGATCGTGGCGGCCGACATGCCCCTGGGCGCGGCGTCGCGGGACGCGTACGTGAAGACCCTGGCCGAGGCGGGCCCGGTGCATCCGGAATGGGAGGTGCCCTACGGTCCCACCGTTCCCGCGATGTTCGCGCTGGTCGCCCGCGCCTACGCACAGCGCTGGGGCGACATCGACGAGCAACTGGCCGCCGTGGCGGTACACGACCGGACGGCGGCGGCCGCGCATCCCAACGCGCATCACCGGGAGGCCATCGATGCGGCGGCCCATCGCGCCAGCCGTGTCATCGCCGATCCGCTGCGGCTCCTGGACTGCGCGCCGGTGTCCGACGGCGGCGGCGCGCTGGTGGTGACCGGGGCGCCGGGTGCACGCCGGGTGCCGGTCCGGGGCGCGGGTTTCGCCACCAGCCACATGCATCTGTCGGCGGCCGCGTCGCTGACGGCGTTCTCGGCCGGCAAGGCGCTCGACACGGCATTGCGCCAGGCGGGGGCGGATCGGCGCGACATCGATCTGGCGCTGGTCTACGACTGCTTCACGATCGCCATGCTGGTGAACCTGGAGGACCTGGGGCTGGCCGAGCGGGGACGGGCCCGCCCCCCCGCCCAGAACGTGAAACGGGCGGACACCACCAACTACGAACTCGACAAGACCGTGCGCTACGTGCGCGAGCCCGTGGGCCGCGTCAAGCGCCTGTCGGCCGCCGTGGTCGTCAACCACCGCACCAGCGTGGTCAAGGGTCAGACCGTCAGTACGCCGCTCAGCGATGCCGAACTGGCCCAGATCAAGGCCCTGGTCAACGAAGCCGTCGGATTCGATGCGCAGCGCCGCGACTCCGTCTCGGTCATCAGCATCCCGTTCAACGAATCGGCCGCGGAAACCGCCGCCGAGCCGGCGTTCTGGCAGCAGCCGGAATTCATCAACCTGACACGCGACATAGGCGTGGCGCTGATCCTCGCGCTCGCGGTGCTGTACCTGATCATCGGCGTGATACGTCCGGCCATCAAGCAGTTGACGACGCCCCCGCCGCCGCCCGAGCCCGTCTTCTCCACCGCCGGCCCCGCGATGATGGTCGACGCCGAGGCCGAGGCCGACGCCGCCGAGGCTCAGCCGGAAGAGCCGCTGGAGAAGGTCCGCCGCTTCGCCCGGGAGAACCCGCAGGTCGTCGCCACGGTGATCCGGCAATGGGTGAATGATGTGTAACCCTCACCTACGCGCTTCGCGCGTCCCCCAGGGGGCGATGCGGCTGGACCGGCCAAGCCGGGTCCGCCGCATCCAGGGTCCAGGTCTCTTGTCTTGGGTTGTAGCGCCGGGGCTGTCGCGGGCCGCCGGCGGTTGCAGCGAACTGATATGCCAATGATGAACGTAGCGAATACCGAACCCGACCAGGGGGTTGCCGATGGGGCGATCCTGTTGTTGTCGCTGGGGGAGGAAGAGGCGGCCGAGGTGCTGAAGTACCTCTCGCCGCGCGAGGTGCAGAAGCTGGGTACCGCGATGGCGGGCATGCAGGGGATCGCGCGCGAAGCCATGGATCAGGTGATCCAGCGCTTCCAGACGGACATCGGTGCGCACACGGGGCTGGGCGCCGATGCCGACGCCTATCTGCGCAGCGTGCTGACCAAGGCGCTGGGCGCGGACAAGGCAGGATTCCTGCTGGACCGCATCCTGCACACCGGCGACACCTCGGGCATCGAGAGCCTGAAGTGGATGGACCCGGCCAGCGTGGCCGAGCTGATCCGCCACGAGCACCCCCAGATCATCGCATCGATCCTGGTGCACCTGGAGGCGGACCAGTCCGCCGCCGTGATCAATTACCTGACCGAACGCGTGCGCGCCGACGTCCTGCTGCGCATCGCCACGCTGGACGGCATCCAGCCGGCCGCGCTGCGCGAGCTGAACGACGTGCTGCTGAAGATGCTGTCGGGCAACGAACAGATCAAGCGCCGCAAGCTGGGCGGAGTCAAGACCGCCGCCGACATCCTCAACTACGTGGGTTCGTCGTCCGAGCACCAGATCCTGTCCATCGTCAAGCAGGTCGACACGGAACTGGCGCAGCGCATCGTCGATGAAATGTTCACTTTCGAGAACCTCATCGACGCCGACGACCGCGGCATGCAGCTCCTGCTGCGCGAAATCACGCCCGACTCCCTCATCCTCGCGCTCAAGGGGGCCAGCACCGAGCTGCGGGCCAAGGTGTTCCGCTGCATGCCGGCCCGCGCCGCGCAGCAGCTGCGCGAAGACCTGGACGTGCGCGGCCCGGTCAAGATCTCCGAGGTCGAGGCGCAGCAGAAGGAAATCCTGAAGGTCGCGCGCCGGCTGACCGAATCCGGCGACCTGGCGATCAACGGCATGGGCGAGGAGCAATATGTCTGAGCCGCTGCCGGGCGCCCGCCGCATCCTGCGCGCCGACGAAGGCCGGCACCTGCCGGTCTGGCGCCTGGACACCTTCGGCGATCCGTCCATGCAGGACGAAGCCCGGCGCCGGCCGCAGACACCCGAGGAACAACGCGCCATCGAGGCGGCGCTGCTCGCCGCGCGGCAAGAGGCCGAACGCCGCCCGCACGGGGAAGCCATCCGGCGGGAAACCGCCGCGCCGGACTCCGCCGCGGCCGGCACGGCTCCACCGCCCCCCGCTCCGGTCCCGACCGTGGATCCGGCCGAGGCCGAGCGCATCAAGACGGCGGCATTCGACGAAGGCTATGCCGCGGGCTACGACCATGGCAGCGCCGCGGCCCGGCGCGAGGCCGAGCAATTGCGGACGATGGCGCGCGCCGCCTCGGGCGTGTTCGACCGCTTCGAGACCGAACTGGCCCCCCGCCTGCTGGAACTGGCCATCGAGCTCGCGCGCCAGGTCGTCCGGCGCGAACTCGCCCAGGACAACAACATGATCCTGGCCGTGGTGCGGGACGCCTTCAACCAGCTCATCGGCGGCGAGACCGGCAGGCAGTTGCTGCTGCACCCGTCCGACGTGCAACTGGTGCGCGCCCACCTGGGCGAGGAGCTCGAACTGGGGCAATGGAAGATCGTCGAGGATACCGGCATCGAAGCCGGCGGCTGCCGGATCGCCACCCAGCAGTCGGACATCGACGCGACGCTGGCCACGCGCTGGAAGCGAACCCTGGCCGCGCTGGGCCAGGATGGCCCCTGGAGCGACGACCGTGCATGACGCCACCGCCAGCCTGGCCCGCTTCGTCGAGGGCTGCACCGCCCGGGTGCGGACGGCGGCGCCCGTGGCGGCGGCGGGCCGCCTGACCCGCGTGGCCGGCCTGGTCATGGAGGCCGTGGGCCTGAAGCTGCCCGTGGGCAGCACTTGCCGGATCATCCAGGCACATGACCGCGCCGCCGAGGCGGAAGTGGTCGGCTTCAACGGCGAACGCCTGTTCCTGATGCCCTCCAGCGAGGTGCACGGCCTGACGGCGGGCTCACTGGTCATGCCGCTGGAACCGCAGCGTCCCGCCCCCGCCTATCCGCCAGGCGACGAAGCGGCCGGGCAGGACCTGGCGGCGGAGGAAGTCACCAAACACCTGCCCGTGGGCGACGCGCTGCTGGGACGCGTGGTGGACGGCGCCGGGCGCCCGCTCGACCGCCTGGGCCCGATCACGTCCGCGCAGCGCGCCCCGCTGGCCGCGCGGCCGGTCAACCCCATCGAGCGCCAGCCCATCGAACGCCCCCTGGATGTCGGGGTCCGCGCCATCAATGCCATGCTGACGGTGGGACGCGGACAACGCATGGGCCTGTTCGCGGGCTCGGGCGTCGGCAAGAGCGTGCTGCTGGGCATGATGGCGCGCTACACCGAGGCCGACGTGACCGTGGTGGGCCTGATCGGCGAACGCGGCCGCGAGGTCAAGGAATTCATCGACCACATTCTCGGGCCGGAAGGACTGGCGCGGTCGGTCGTGGTCGCCGCGCCCGCCGATGCCGCGCCGCTGATGCGTTTGCAGGGGGCCGCCTACGCCACGGCGCTGGCCGAGCATTTCCGCGACCAGGGCAAGAACGTGCTGCTGATCATGGACTCGCTCACGCGCTACGCGATGGCCCAGCGGGAAATCGCGCTGGCCATCGGCGAACCGCCGGCCACCAAGGGCTATCCGCCGTCCGTCTTCGCCAAGCTGCCCGCGCTGGTCGAGCGCGCCGGCAACGGCACGCACGGCGCCGGGTCGATCACCGCCTTCTACACGGTGCTGACCGAAGGCGACGACCAGCAGGACCCGATCGCCGATTCGGCCCGCGCCATCCTGGACGGCCACATCGTGCTCAACCGGGCGCTGGCCGACACCGGCCACTATCCGGCGATCGACGTCGAGCAATCGATCTCGCGAGCCATGCACAACATCGTCGGCGCCGAGCAGCAGCGCCATGCCCGCACCCTGAAGAAGCTGTTTTCCCGCTATCAGCGCTCGCGCGACCTAATCCAGGTCGGGGCCTACGTGCCGGGCACGGACCCGGAACTCGACCAGGCCATCGCCGCGCATGCGAGCATCGGCAATTTCCTGCAGCAGGACATGCAGGCCCGCGCGCCCTATGCCGACAGCCTGACCTTGATGACCGCCATCGCCGAACACTTCGGCGGCGGCAACTGACCCGCCCCAGAGGCCCGCCATGACGTCCACCACCACGCTCGCCACGTTGATCGAACTTGCCGAAGGCCGCAAGAACAAGGCGGCCCAGGAGTTCGCCCTGGCCGCCGCGGCGCACTCGCGCGCCCGGGAACGTCTGGTGTTGATCGAAAACTACCGGTCGGACTATGAATCACGCATGCGCAACCAGACGGGCATCGGACTGGACGGCACCCTGGTCGGCAACTACGCGCGCTTCATCCAGCAATTGAGCGAGGCGGTCGCGCAGCAGGCGCAGGAGGTCGAGCGCTGCGCCGGACACCTGGACGCGACCCGGGGGCTGTTCTTCGACGAGGAACGCAAACTCAAGTCCCTGGAGATCCTCGCCCAGCGGGAGACCCACCGGCAGGAGTCGACCGAGGCCAGGCGCCAGCAGAAGCAGATCGATGAATTCGCCAGCCGCCGGCACTTCGGCACCTCGACCGGATACGCGATATGAATGCGCTGCCTGTCCCGTTCGCCCAGGCCGTGGTTCCGCCCGCACCGCCCTCGCCGGTGCCGGGCGACGGCACACCGGCGGACCAATCTTTCGAGGGCCTGCTGGCGGCCGCGGCCCAGGCCCTGGACCCAGCCCGGACAGACCCCCGGGAAGATGCCGAAGCGGCTGACGCCGAAGCCTCCGGCGGCCAGGACGCCGATGCTCCCGCGATCGTACCGGACCTGCCCTGGCTGTCGCAGTGGGCGAGCTACCTCGCACCGCCCACCGCCACGCAGCCGCTGGCGGGCAGCGCCCTCGCGCCGGATGCCGCGCCGGATGCCAGCGGCGCGCTCGCGCCGGCCGCCGCGCTTGCCTCCACGGAGAAACCGGCTTCGGCCTCGCCATTTCCTGGCTTGGCGGAGCAGGATGCTCCCGCTCTCGCGACGAATCCGGCCGCTGGCGTGGCGGCGCGCCCCGACTCCGCCATCCCCGTCCCCGGCATGGCCCCGGACGCGGCCGGCCGGCGCGGGGAGCGGATTTTCGCCGCGTCCCGCGCCCAGGTGCCGGCGGCACCGCAACCCGAGGCCGCGGAACCGGCGGCGCGAGACGCGTCCGCCGACCCCTCGGGGGTGCTGCAGGCGTCCGCCACGGTACCGGTCAGCGCCCCGCCATCCCATCATTCGACAGCGCCCGCCGCCCGGGGCGAGGCGCCGACGGTCCCCGGGGCGCCGGTTCCGCTGCATGCGGGCGCGCTGCAGGACCGCATCGACACGGCCCTGCGCTGGATGGCCGCGGGCCACTTGCAGACCGCGCAGTTGCGCGTCGACCCCGAGGCGCTGGGCCCGATCACGATCCACCTGCGCCTGGACGGCGAAGCGGCCAGCGTGGTATTCGGCAGCAACCACGAATCGACGCGCCAAATGCTGGAAAGCTCGCTGTCCGGCCTCAAGGACGTGCTGGCCGCCCATGGCCTGAGCCTCGGACAGGCCTCGGTGGGCAGCGAGCAGCAGAGCGGCTTCCTGGCGGCGCGGCAATTCGCCGAACGCGAGGCGCCGCGGGACCGCGGGGCATCCGCCGAAGCCACGGGGCCGGCCGCCGGCACCGGCACGGCCGGCGACACCGTCCGGCCCCGCGCCGTGGGCAACGGCATGGTCGACCTGTACGCATGAGACCGGCGGCAACCTTCGCCGGCGCGCATCCAGGCAGTCAACCACAGGATTTCCCCTGCTTTTCCACCGATCGATACCCACCCGTTTCCTGATAATCCAACCTCGGGGCAGTTCGCTGCCTTTTTCCATCGACTCCGGAGATGTTGTTCATGGCCGAGGCCATTGTTCCTGTGAAACGCACCCGCACCTGGCTGTTCGTACTGGGCGGACTCGTACTGCTGGTCGTGATCGCGGCCATGGCCGCGCTGCTGCTCGTCCACAACAAGCAACTGGCCAATTTCGAGACCTACAGCTATCCCGGATTGCAGCAGGAAAACGACCCGTCCCAACCCCCGACGATCAGGGCACGCGCCTCCAGGAGGCGCTGCTGCCCTTCGATGCCGATTTCGTCCAGCAGTACATGCCGCGAATAGCGTAGCAGCTGCTCGTCGTTCACTTGGCCGGTGCGGGAGCGGGTTGCTGCTCGGACGGCGCCGGTGCGGGCGTGGCGGGCTTCTCGTCCTTCGTGGCGCCCTTGGCCTTCTCGGAGGGCGTCTTGTTCCGTTCGGCCAGTTCGGCGGCGGCCTTGGCCACGTCCTCGGCCTTGGCCAGCTGCACCGGCTTGCCGGCCAGCAGGTTGAGCGCCTGCGTGAGCTGGAAGTCGTCGGCGCCGCCGAATTCGAACTGCTTGATGGTCTTGCGCTCGGCGGCCTTGGCCGGATCCTGCGCGGCCGACTTGATCTCGCCGTTGGGATCCTTGTCGTTCAGCAGGTGCTTGGCCAGGTCGGCTTCGCGCGGCCGTTCGTACAGATCGCCTTCGGGCGTGTCGGTGACCGGGTAGTCGGGCACGATGCCCTTGGCCTGGATGGACCGGCCGTTGGGCGTGTAGTAGCGCGAGGTGGTCAGCTTGATGGCCGAATCGCGCGAGATCGGCAGGATGACCTGCACCGAGCCCTTGCCGAAGGTCTGGGCGCCCAGTACCCGGGCGCGCTTCTCGTCCTGCAGCGCGCCGGCCACGATTTCCGAGGCCGAGGCCGAGCCGGCGTTGACCAGCACCACCATCGGCACGGTCTTGGTCCAGGCCGGCAGGCGCTTGATGTAGTCGTCGCTGCTGCGCAGGTAGTCGGCCGGGTTGGTCAGGTACTTGCGCTTGGCGTCGGCGGTGCGGCCGTCGGTGGAAACCACCAGGGTGTTCTGCGGCAGGAAGGCGGCCGAGACCGCGATCGCGCTGTGCAGCAGGCCGCCCGGGTCGTTGCGCAGGTCCAGCACCAGCGCCTTGGGTACGCCGCTCCTGCCCAGGCGTTCGAGGTGCGTGGCGAGGTCGGCGCCGGTCTGTTCCTGGAACTGGGCGATCCGCACGTAGGCGGTATTGCCGTCCAGCATCTTGCTGCGCACGCTCTGGACCTTGATGACGTCGCGCTCGATCTTGACGACGATGGGCTGCGCCTCGTTCTTGCGCACCAGCGTCAGGGTGATCGAAGTCTTGGGCTTGCCGCGCATCAGCTTGACCGCGTCGTTCAGCAGCAGGCCCTTGGTGGATTTGTCGTCGATCTTGACGATGAGGTCGCCCGCCTTGACGCCCGCGCGCGCGGCGGGGGTGTCCTCGATGGGCGAGATGACCTTGACGAAGCCGTCCTCGGTCCCGACCTCGATGCCCAGGCCGCCGAACTCGCCTTGCGTGGCGGTCTGCATTTCGCGGTAGGCGTCGGCGTCCAGGTAGGCCGAATGGGGGTCGAGATCGGACAGCATGCCGGCGATGGCGCCGTCGATCAGCTTCTTGTCTTCGACCGGCTCGACGTAGTTGTTCTTGATGGTGGCGAAAACATTCGAGAACTGCCGGAGTTCCTCGAGCGGCAAGGGGCCGCGGGTTTCCCGCTGGGCCACGGCGGTGATGCCCAGGCTGACCAGGACGCCGGCGACCACGCCGAGGCTGACCAGGCCGATACTGCGAACTTTACTCTTGCTGCCCATGTATTCCTCCGGGCCCCGGTTCGGGACGTCCAACATTTGACATCCCAGGGGCCTCGCGGGTTCTCGTCGATAGGTTGAATGTGCTGGGGAAGTCGCGCAAACGCGCGTGCGATCAGGATATCCGGGTAGGGGGGTCAGCGCAACGAGGCCCACCGCAGCGGGTCGAACGGCGCGCCTTGATGCCGCAGTTCAAAGTATAGGCCCGATTCCGACTGCCCTCCGGTGGCGCCCACGTTGGCCACGATGTCGCCGCCCTTGACGTCGTCGCCGACGTGGCGAAGCACCGACTGGTTGTTGCCATAAATCGACAGGTACTGGCTGCCGTGGTCGATGATCAGGAGGTTGCCGAAGCCCCGCAACCAGTCCGCGAAGACCACCTTGCCGGCGGCCACGGCCCGCACCTCGGTGCCTTCGCTAGCGCGGATGAAAACGCCCTTCCAGGTGCCGCCCTCGCCGCGGGCGGCGCCGAAGCGGCCGACGATGTCGCCCCGCACGGGCAGGCGCAGGCGGCCGCGCAGTTTTTCGAACTGGCCGGCCAGCGAAGCGTCCGGCAGGGTGTCGTTGCGCGCCACCGCGCGTTCCGGAGGCGGCTCGGGGGGCGGTGGCGGAGGCGGCTTGCCCGCCTCGCGCGCGGCCTGTTCGGCGGCGCGCTGCGCGGCGGCCCGCCTGGCCGCTTCTTCCGTCCGGCGGGCGAGTTCCGCCTTGCGCGCCAGTTCGGCCTTGCGGCGGGCTTCTTCGGCCCGCCTGGCCAGCATCCGGGTCAGGTCCTCGATCACGCGCGACAGGCGCTGTTCATCGCGCGCCAGGCTGGCTGCCTGGCGGCGCTGGCTGCTCAGCTTGGACGAGATGTCGGCCAGCACCTTGCGGCGCTGGTCCGACTGTTTGAGCAGTTCCTGGCGCTGGCTGTTTTCTTCGGACGCCAGGTGTGCGAGCTCGCTGCGCTTGGTGTCGGCCTGGGCCCGCAACTGGGCCAGTTCGTCCAACTCGCCCTGTAGCTCGGTCACGGTAGTGGCCCGGGCCTGGGCGATGTAGCCCAGGTAGGCGAGGTTGCGATTCAGCCGCTGCGGGTCGTCGCCCGACAGCAGCGCGCCCCAGGGCGTGAGCCCGCCCACCGCGTATTGGCGGCGCAGCAGGTCGGCCAGGTGCGCCTGGCGCAGGGCCAGGTTCTTTTCTTTTTCGGCGATGGCCTGCTTCTGGCGCTCCAGTTCGGTATTCGCCCGCCGCTGGGCATTGCCCAGTTCGACCAGCCGGCGGTTGACCTTGGAGATGGTCTGCTCCGACTCCTTCAGGGCGTCGGCCGCGTCGGCGTGTTCTTCCTCGCCTTCGGCGATGTCCTTCTTGAGCGCTTCCAGCCGCTTGCGCAGGGCCTCGCGCTCGCGGGCCACGGCGGCGGGGTCGGAGGGCGCCTTGCCCGCGTCGGCGGCGGCCGCGGCAGGCGGCCAGCCCGACGCCGCGGGCAGTGCGATCAGCAGTATCGCCGCGAGCCGCTTCACTTGGCCTTGGCCTTTCCTTGCGCGGCCACGGCGGCCATGGCGGCGGCGATCTCGTCCGCGTTGCCCAGGTAGTAGTGGCGGATGGGCTTGAGATCGTCGTCCAGTTCGTACACCAGCGGCTGGGCGGTGGGGATGTTCAGGCCCACGATGTCGTCGTCGGAGATGCCGTCCAGGTGCTTGATGAGCGCGCGCAGGCTGTTGCCGTGGGCGGCGATCAGCACCCGCTTGCCGGCCTTCAGCGAGGGGACGATGGTCTCGTTCCAGTAGGGCACGACCCGGGCCACGGTGTCCTGCAGGCATTCGGTGGCAGGCAGCTCGTGGGCGGGCAGCCCGGCGTAGCGGGGGTCGAAGCGCGGGTGGCGCTCGTCGTCCGCCGCCAGGGGGTTGGGCGGGATGGCGTAGGCGCGGCGCCAGACCAGCACCTGCTCTTCGCCGAACCGGGCGGCGGTCTCGGCCTTGTTCAGTCCCTGCAGGGCGCCGTAGTGGCGCTCGTTCAGGCGCCAGCTGTGCTCGATCGGCAGGTACATGTGGTCCATGGCGTCCAGGGCGATCCACAGGGTGCGGATCGCGCGGCGCAGGACCGAGGTGTAGGCGAGATCGAAGTCGTAGCCTTCCTTCTTGAGCAGTTCGCCTGCCTTGCGGGCCTCTTCCCGGCCCTTGTCCGTCAGGTCGACGTCGGTCCAGCCGGTGAAGCGGTTTTCAAGGTTCCATTGGCTTTCGCCGTGACGCATCAGTACGAGTTTGACCATGTCCCAGGGGCGCAGGCGCGCTGCGCGTAAAGGTTGAATACAATTCGGCTGCCCGCCCGAAAACGGCGGGGACGGACGGCAGCCCGTTGAAAAAGCGGCTGTCCATCCCGACATTTTATAATCCTGCGGCATTGTCTTCGCTGCGGGCCCGGAATCGGGCCGCCGCGGCGGCCGAAATCCGGCGGACTATGTGGTTTTTCCGCCGTTTTGCGAATTCGTAAGCGCGCGTAACGCCAGGCTTTCCGGCCGGCCGGGCGCGCGTTCCTCTCATTAGGTTTCCAGGGCCCGCTCGTGAAATTCATCCTCGACAACATTCTCCTGATCGCATTGGCCCTCGTCTCGGGCGGTATGCTGGTGTGGCAAACGCTGCGTGGAGGCCGGGCCGGCGGGGCCATGAGCACGTCCGAGGCCACGGCCGCGGTCAACCAGCGCCAGGCGGTGTTCGTCGACATGCGCCCGGCGGCCGACTTCTCGGCCGGGCACATCGCCCAGTCCCGCAGCGTGCCGCTGGCCGACCTGGCGCAGAAGGCGGCGGGCCTGCCCAAGAACAAGCCGCTCATCCTGGTGGGCAGCAACGGCCGCGACGCGGCCAAGGCCGTGGCCCAGTTCAAGGCCCAGGGTTTCGCCGACGTCAGCAGCCTGTCGGGCGGACTGTCCGGCTGGGTGCAGGCGGGAATGCCGATCGCGAAAGGATAGCGCCATGCAGAAAGTCCTGATGTACTCGACGGGGTATTGCCCCTTTTGCATGCGCGCCGAGATGCTGCTCAAGCAGCGCGGCGTGCAGGAGATCGAGAAGGTGCGCATCGACGCCGAACCCGAGCGCCGGGCCGAGATGATCGAGCGCACCGGCCGGCGCACCGTGCCGCAGATCTACATCGGCGACACGCACGTGGGCGGTTTCGACGAACTCGCCGCGCTCGACCGCGCGGGCGGGCTGCAACCCCTGCTGGCCGGCCAGGCGACGCAGGACCATTGATTTCGTTGTGGCCGGGGCGTGTCCCCGGCATGTTCTTTTGGTGCATACGTTTCGGCTCCGCGCGTACCGGGGGCCGGGTTCAGCCAGCAGGCTTTCCGTTTCCAGACTTTCTCCCATGTCCGACAATCAAGAGCAGCAAGCCCCCGTGTTCAACATCCAGCGCGTCTACCTGAAAGACCTGTCGCTGGAGTTGCCCAACGCGCCCCAGATTTTCCTGGAAACCGAGCAACCCGGGGTCGAGGTCGCGATCGATGTCGGCGCCCAGGCGCTGGCCGAGACCGTCTTCGAAGTGACCGTGACCGCCACCGTGACCACCAAGGTCGGCGACAAGGTCCTGTACCTGGTCGAAGGCAAGCAGGCCGGCATCTTCGAACTGGCCAACATCCCGCTGGAACAGCTCGATCCGATCCTGGGCATCGCCTGCCCCGGCATCATCTACCCCTACCTGCGCAGCAACATCGCCGACGCCATCACCCGCGCGTCGATGGCGCCGCTGCACCTGGCCGAAGTCAACTTCCAGGCCATCTACGAGCAGCGCGTGGCCCAGGCTGCCGCCGAGCAGCAAGTGGCCCAGGCCGGCAACGACGCTGGCCTGATCCTGCCGCCGGGCACCAAGCACTGAGCGGCCGCGACATCATGGCGGACATGGCGCCGGGCCTGCGCGTCGCCGTCCTGGGGGCGGGCAGCTGGGGGACGGCGCTCGCCGCCGCCTGCGCCCGCGGCCATGCCACCATGCTGTGGGCGCGCCGTCCGGAATTGGCGCGCCGCATCGCCGATGCCCGCGAGAACGCCGATTACCTGCCCGGGGTCGCGCTGCCACGGGAATTGCGCTGCACCAGCGATCTCGATGACCTGTTCGGCCACCTGCGCGGCGCCGCGCGCCCGCTGCTGGTCCTGGGCGTGCCGGTGGCCGGCATGGAGCAGGCCTGCCGCGACGTGGCGGCGGGCGTGGTCCGCCACGGCATGGGCGATCTGGCCGTGGCCTGGACCTGCAAGGGCCTGGACGCGGACACGGGCCGTCTGCCGCACGCCATCGCCCAGGCAGCCTTCGCGGGCACGGCGGGCATCTCCACCGGCGTGCTGTCCGGCCCGTCCTTCGCCCGCGAGGTGGCCCGCGGCCTGCCGGTGGCGCTGACCATCGCCAGCGCCAGCGCGGAACTGCGCAGCCGCGTCACCGACGCGCTGCACGGCGGCGCGATCCGCGTCTACGGCAGCGAGGACATCGTCGGCGTCGAGGTGGGAGGCGCCGTCAAGAACATCATGGCCATCGCCTGCGGGATCGGCGATGGCCTGGGCATGGGCGCCAACGCCCGTGCCGCGCTCATCACCCGCGGCCTGGCCGAGATGACGCGCCTGGGCGTGGCCCTGGGCGCGCAGGCCGATACCTTCTCCGGCCTGACCGGGCTCGGCGACCTGATCCTGACCGCCACCGGAGACCTGTCCCGCAACCGCCACGTCGGCCTGGAAATCGGCCGCGGGCGGTCGCTGGACGAGATCCTGGGCGACATGACCCAGGTGGCCGAAGGCGTGCGCTGCGCGCCGGCCGTGCGCGACCTGGGCCGCCGCTGCGGGATCGAGATGCCGATCACCGAGGCGGTGTGCGCGGTGCTGTTCGACCGCGTGCCGCCGGCGCAGGCGGTGTCGCGCTTGCTGGCCAGGGATCCGAAGGTGGAAGCCCCCAAGGTAAGCCCCCGCCCAGTAGGGACAGTCCAGTGGACTGTCCCCGCGCGAGTTCTGCGCCCGCCCCGCCGAGCCTGACAAAACCGGGAAGTCCCGCGCAGCGGGACCGGCGTCGCTGCGCCCCGCAAGGCCCTCGCCCCGGACACGGCCGTCTCAAGAACCCAGACAGAACATCGCCCCCATGAAACACCCAGCAGAAGTTCTCCACCAGTCAGGCAAGCCCCCCGCAGTCCTCCCCGCCTGCGACCACTACGCCGGCTCCGAAAAACTCATGCAGAAAAGCCTGGAACGCCAGGCCCAGACCGGCCCCCTGTTCGACGTCACCCTGGACTGCGAAGACGGCGCCGCCGTCGGCCGCGAAGCCGAGCATGCAGAGATGGCCGCCCGCCTGGCCGCCAGCGACGCCAACCGCCACGGCCGCGTCGGCGTCCGCGTCCACGACGTCAACCACCCCTCCTTCATCAACGACCTCGACATCCTCATCGGCATCGCCGGCCCCAGGCTGGCCTACATCACCGTCCCCAAGGTCAACTCCGCCAACGACGCCCTCAACGCCGCCGAATCCATCGAACGCATAGGCATGGAAATGGGCCTGGACCGCAAGATCCCCGTCCACGTCCTGATCGAGACCCACGGCGCGCTGCGCGAAGTCTTCCGCATCGCCGCCCACCCCGCCATCGAATGCCTGTCCTTCGGACTGATGGACTTCGTCTCCTCGCACCACGGCGCCATCCCCGCGCACGCCCTGACCGCCGAAGGCCAGTTCGACCATCCCCTGATCGCGCGCGCCAAGCTGGAGATAGCGGCCGCCTGCCACGCCTACGGCAAGGTGCCCTCGCACAACGTCGTCACCGAACTGAACGCGCCCGACGTCATCTCGCGCGCCGCCCGACGCGCCGGACGCGAGTTCGGCTACACGCGCATGTGGAGCATCCACCCCTCGCAGATCGACCCCATCGTGGAAGCGCTGTCGCCCAGCGCGGCCGACGCCGCCGACGCCGAGCGCATCCTGCTGGCCGCCGCGCGCGCCGACTGGGGCCCCATCCGCGACGGCGACCCGCAGGCAGGCCGGCTGCACGACCGCGCCAGCTACCGCTACTACTGGGACGTGCTGCGGCGCGCCCACGCCGCTGGCGTGGACCTGTCGGCCGAGGCACGGCGGCAGTTCTTTTCCTGAACGAAGCGGCCCGCTCGGCTCAGCCCGCTTCCACGAAGCGGGCAAACAGCCCCAGGAAACGCTCCACGACCTCCTCGCGGTTGCCGTCCGAGGTCCCCGCCATGTGGGGCGTCACGAGGAAATCCTCGCAATCCCACAGCGGATGATCCGGCGGCAACGGCTCGGTATCGAAGACGTCCAGGTGGGCATGGCGCACCAGGCCGCGCCCGTGGGCCGCCAGCAGCGCCTGCGTGTCGATCAGCGGCCCGCGCGCCACGTTGACGATGCCCAGCGGCCGCTCGGGCCGCAGCGCCTCCAGCGTGCGCATATTGAACAGGCCCCGCGTGGCCGGCGACAGCGGGCAGGCGAAGAATACCCAATCCACCTGCCCCACCCATTCCTGGAAGCGTTCGTAGCCGCCGGTGGCGACCGCGCCGGCCACGGGTTCGCCGCTCTGGCGCAGTACGCGCAACGGTACCCCCAACGTGGACAGGTACTGCCCGATGCGGCTGCCGATCTCGCCCCACCCCACCACCATGGCCTCGGTGCTGCGCAGGGCGCGGACCTCGTCGTGCGCCATCGGCCGCCAGCGCTTCTCCAATTGCTGGCGGCGCGCCGTGTGCAGCTGGCGGACGAAATACAGGAATCCCGCCAACGCCGTCTGGGCCACCGCGCCGGCATTGGCACCGGCGGAGTTGGTGACCTCGACGCCGCGCGCGCGCAGATCGTGATAGATGCGCCGGTCGGCGCCCGAGGCATAGGTGTGTACCCAGCGCAGCCTGGGGGCGGCAAGCATCGCGTCGTAGAACGCCGCGGTAGCCGGCGCCAGCCAATCGTCGGTGGACGGCCAGACGACATCGCGCGTCAGGAATACCACGTCCGCCCGCGCCGCCTGCTCGATGCCGACCAGGTCCACCTGGCCGGGCCACCGCGCCAGGATGCCCCCGTCGGCCAGCTCCCGCGCGCCTCGTTCCGAACAAAGAATATTCATTGCCTTATTTCTGCAGCGATGTCAGGAACTGCCGCCGGTCGGCGACCTCGTTGGCGACGAAACGCTGCAGGTCCGGCTGCGACATCGGCATGCTGTCCTGCATGTTCTCGCGCATGAAGGTCTTCCAGGCCGGCCGCTTCTCGACCTCCTCCATGCCCCGCACCAACCGCGCCGCGACCGCGGGCGGCGTGCCCTTGGTCACCATCACGCCGCGCCACAGCGTCTCCACCACATCGTACCCCTGCTCGCGAAAGGTCGGCACGTCGGGAAAGAACTCGTTGCGCGACTCGCTGCTGATGCCCAGCAGGCGCACGTCGCCGCTGCGGATCTGGGCCATGGCCGTGCTGGGCGTGATCACCGCGGCGTGCAGATGCCCGCCCAACAGCGCCAGCAGCGCCTGGTTGCCGCCCTGGTAGGGAATCCAGGTCGACTTGAAGCCCGCCTTCTGCTCCAGGCGGTACAGCACGTACTGGTGGAAGCCGGCGGTGGCATAGCCGCCGACGTTGACCTTGTCGGGCTGGCGCTTCAAGGCCTCGACCAGGTCCTTCAGGCTGCGGTACGGGCTGTCCTTGCGCACGGCCACGCTGGACGGCTCGGTCTGCAAGGCCCGCAGGAAGATGAAGTCGGACGGCTGGAAACGGCTGTCCTTCTCGGCCATCAGGAACGAGGTGGACCCGGTGGCCGACACGACCGTGTAGCCATCGGCCGGCGCGTTCAAGGCCATGTTCATGCCCACCGCCCCGGTGCCGCCCGGGCGGTTCTCCACCACCACCGTCTGCCCCAGGACATCGCCGAGCTCCTTGCCCAGCGAGCGCATCATGGTGTCGAGCGGCGAGCCGGCGGCGGACGTCGTGATGAAGTGCAACGGTCGCTCGGGCCATTCGGCGGCCCGCGCCGGCGACAGCGCCGCCAGCAGCGCCCCCGCCAGGGCGCATGCCCCCCACCATCGGACTGAGTATTTCATGGTTGTCTCCTTGGTTGTCGTCGTGGGCCCGACCGTCAGAACGTGGCTTCGAGGTCGTCCTCGCTGTGCCGCAGGCTGCGCGTCGGATAAGGCTGCGAAGGCATGGACCGCAGCGCGGCCTCGTCGATGTCCAGCCCCAGGCCGGGCAGTTCCGGCACCTGGATATAGCCATCCACGGGCTTGAGCGCCTGGCGCGAGATACGTTGCGAAAACGACTCGAAAGGCACGAAGTATTCGGTGATCGTGAAATTGGGCATGCAGGCCGACGCATGCACGGTGGCCGACAGCGACAGCAGCGTCGAGTTGTAGTTGTGCGGAGACACCGCGATCATCTCCGTTTCCGCCTGCGCCGCGATGAACAGCAGCTCCAGGATGCCGCCGCAGTTGGACACGTCCGGATTGATGATGTCGGCCGCGCGGCTGCGGAAGACGCTGCGGAAATCCGCGCGTCCGTACAGCGCCTCGCCCGTCACCACCGGTATGGTCGTGGCCTGGCGCACCTCCTGGATGGCGTCCATGTTCTCCTTCTGGCAGGGTTCCTCGATCCAGTACGGATTCAATTCCTCCAATTGCTTCGCCAGTTCGATGGCATGCACCGGCGCGAGCCGGCGGTGCAGGTCGAGCAGCAGCTCGGTATCGGGTCCGACGGCGTCGCGCACCGCGCGCACGACCGCCACGGCGTGCAGTATGTGCTCGCGCGGGATATAGGTGCGCCACGGCCGTGGCAGCGGATCGAACTTCAGCGCGGTATGGCCTTCGGCCACCACCTTCTCCGCCGCGCGCGCGTGGTCGTCCGGGGTCTTGAGCTTGTAGCCCCAGCCGTTGGCATAGACCCGCACGCGTTCGCGGCAGCGGCCGCCCAGCAGCCGGTGGACGGGCTGGCCGAGCAGCTTGCCCACGGCGTCCCACATGGCCATCTCGATGCCCGACAGCGCGCTCCAGAACTCCAGCGATGAACGGCGCTGCGCGTAGTCGTCGAACGCCACCTGGCAGAAATACCGGATGTTGAAGACGTCGCGCCCCACCAGGTAGCGCAGCAGCTCGCGCGCCTGGGACGCCACGGCTTCGTCACGGTCGTACTGGCTGTAGCTCTCGCCCCAGCCGACGGTGCCGTCTTCCAGCTCCAGACGGATGAAGATCAGGTTCTTGCGCCAGCCGGGATGAACGGCCAGGCACTCCGCGTTTCGGACTTTCACGACTTGCCCCTTTGCATGGGTTGGAATGCCGTCAGCGTACGCAAGCCTGGATCATTTGAAAATGATATGGATATGAGATATACCGATATCAGATTCGCATCCCTTCACTTCGCCCTATCATGAGCAAATCCCTGGAACTACGCCACTTGCGCGCCGTGCTCGCAACCGCCGAGACCGGATCGCTGCACCAGGCCGCGATCGCCCTGGAAACCTCCCAGCCGGCGCTGTCGCGGCTGCTGCGGGAGGCCGAGGAACGGATGGGCGTGCGCCTGTTCGAGCGATCGTCCCAGGGCAGCCGCGCCACGGCGGCGGGCGCCCTGGCCGAGCAGGTGGCGCGCCGCGTCGCGGCCGACGTGCGGCGGCTGCAGGATATGGCGCATGACGGCCGCTGGCACCTGCGTGTCGGCTGCATCCCGCGCGCCCTCGATCTGGTCGTGCCCAGCCTGCTGCATCGTCCCGCCGGCGCCCTGGCCGACGAGGTCGAGATTGATCTGCGGGAAGACGACAGCCTGACCCTGATCGCCACCCTGGCACGGGGGGAACTGGACCTGGCGATCCTGTCGCTGTTCGGGGAAATGCCGCCGAATCTGCTCGCGCGCCAGCTCTACCTGGACCGCAACGTGTTCGTGTGCGGCGTGCCCGGTCCGGGCATGCCGGACGGGCCGCTCGCGCCCGAGGTCCTGGCACGGCATCCGTTCGCCGCCCCGGCGCCCGGTACGCCTTCACGCCTGGAGTTCGACCGCTACTGGCAGCGCCACGATGTGCCGCCGCCCGCCTGCCGGGTGGCGACGCGGACCTACGACGCCATCGCCAGCGTCCTGCCGGGCACTCCCATGCTGGCGGTCATGCCGCGGCAGGTCGCGCAGCGCCATGCCGGCAACGGCATCCTGAAGATGCTGGAAGTCGTGCATCCCCTGCCCGAGCGCCCCATCCACGTGGTCTGGCCCAGGCAGGCGCTGCAGCCGATCACGGACCAGTTGATCGCCTTGATCCGGCCGGCCCGGCCCTGATACGCAGGGCCCTGCCCCTCGTCAGGGCCTACTGGTCGTTCAGGCTGGCCTTGGCGGCCTCCTCCGGCGTCAGTCCCTCGTAGAACTGGTCGGTGAACCACTCGGCTTCCTGCTCGATGTAGTCCTGGGCTTCTTCGCGGCTGGCGCCCGCCGCCACCAGGAGCTCCTCGACTTCGGTGCACCACTGGATCAGGGCTTGCAGGTCGGGATCATTGTCTTTGTCGGTAGCCATCGGCCGGTTCCATCGAAAATCACGCCACATGGCATTCCGGCAAGGATAGCCGAAATCCTTGCGGATCCCCGGAGCCGCGGACCGGCCCGGCGGACCGCCGCGGCCCGCCAGGACGAAACTTTTCTCCAGCACCGCGCCACGCATGTGCGTCCGGCCATGCGTCCCCGCTGGTTCCGGCCCCCCTTGCCACCCTGAAAGCGCCCATGACAAACACGATCTCGCGTTCGCCAAGTCCCATCCATGACATGCCAGGGTCGGAACCCGCCTCGGCGGAGCGGCGCCCCCGCACGGACTCGCCTTCCCTGCCGCCCTTGTCCAGGGCCCCGTCGCCACTTTCCCCTGACCAGGCACAGGCGACACGGCGGCGAGCCATCCAGGCCCGCGAAAACGCCTTGCGCGCCATCCAGCTCCAACAGCAGCAAGCCGACGCGGCCTTCGGCGCGGGCCACACGGAAGCCCCTACCGCCGTGACGCCCGCCGCGCTGGCCCGGATGCGTGCGCTGGTCCTGCTGGGACCCATCACGGTCGCGGCGGAAAGGACACCAGCCGAACCCGCCGGCGAACAGACCGGGGTACCTGATTTCGACGAGGAAGCCGCCATCGCCGCCAGGAATGCCCGCGCGATGCAGCCTTATTTGATCGCGGCATGCGATCGCCTGATGGCACTTGCCGCCCCTCCCGCCACACAAGAGGAATGCGACCAACTCAGGGAGCAACTGGATCTCTACCACCAGCAGCCCGAGGCCTACGGCATCCGTACCCCGGATGGCGACCTCGCGGACCTGCCATTGCAGGCGTATCGCGCCTACTCAGAGGCATTGTCCCAGCGGCTACCCATGCACCTTCCTCGCGGGTTACCCGCCGGGCTGGCGCTGGACCTTCGGGAGCACGACCTGCCCCTGGAAAGGGCCGGCGCCATGGCTGAACAGATATCCGCCGTTGCCTCGCACGGATTCGACACCGAGTACCTTGCCGAGGCCGCCTCGCGCCCAAATGGCCGCATCGCCCTGGAAGCCATGGCCGCCTGGACGCCGGCGCTTCGCGCGCACGGGTTTTCGGACGACTACATTACGTTCGCCGCGGTCCACCCGGGCGGCCCCCTCAATCTGAAAGCCATGAACGATTGGGCGCCGGCCCTTCGCGCATTGGGATTTCCGTTCGACCATATCACCGCTGCCGCCTCGTCCCCGGGCAACGCCCGCAATCTGGAGGGCATGGCCCAGTGGACGCCGGAGCTTCGCAGGCTCGGTTTTTCGGACGATCTGATTGGCGTGGCCGCGGCAAAACAGGATGGCCACCTCCACCTGGAAGCCATGGCCCAATGCACGCCGGACATCCGCAGGAGCCTGGGCCTGTCCCTGACGGAAATAGCCCAGTACGCATCGCGCCTCAACGGCCACCAAATCCTGGCAAACATGGCTAACGTGGCCCGCAACCCGCCGAACTAGGCCCGGGCACCTCCCTCCCCCGGCTCTCGCCCTCTGGAAAAAACTCGTGCCCAACTCCATCCCACGCTCTCCGAGTCCAGTTCACGACACGCCGGTGCCGGAAGCCGTCTCCGTGCGACACCAGCACCGGACAGACTCGCCTTCCCCTCCGCCGATTTCCCCTGACCAGGCACAGGCAAGACGACAACGCGCCATCCAGGCCCGCGAAAGAGCCGTGCATGCCATGCAAGTCCAACAGCAGCGAGCCGCCGACGCCTTGGGCACGGACCGCGCCGCGCCCCCCTCTGTCGATACGAGATTAGCGAGTGTCTCGTGGGCTCGGAGATGTGTATAAGAGCCAGGCCCTCCCCCTTCCGCCGGCCCAGCGCCTCGCAGGCCAACCTGGCCACGGCCTCCACCGCGCCCGCGGCCCCCAGGACGCTGGAACAAGAACTGGACGCGATCCAGCAGGCCCGCAGCGCGACCATCACCGTCGGCACGACCGTGCGCCAGCACAACGGCGCGGGCGGCATGGGCCGCATGCTCGACGTGGAAACCCCGGTCACCGTGGACTTCCCCGTCGGCGACGGCCGCGCCTATGTCCAGGCCACCCCGGTCACGCTGCGCGCCGGCTCGGTCGGCAGCGACTTCCCGACCAGCAGCCAGTTCGGCGGCGGCCCGGCCGCGGCGAACGCCCAGCAGCAGGGCGCCGTCGGCGCGCCCGGCTCGCAGAACGCCAGCGGCGTGGGCGTCGCCGTGGGCTACCAGTTGTCGGGGCTGAAGCTGGACCTCGGCGTCACGCCTTTTGGCTTTCGCTACCAGAACGTCGTGGGCGGCGCCCGCTTCGACGGCGAAGTCGCCAACGAAGACGGTCCGCGCCTGTCCTATGGCGTCGAAGCGTCGCGCCGCGCGGTCACGGACACGGTCCTGTCCTACGCGGGGGTGCGCGACAGCCGGACGGGGGAAAGCTGGGGCGGCGTCACGGCCACCGGCGGACGCCTGCGCGGCGGCCTGAACTATGACGGCTACGGCTTCTACGGCAGCTTGGGCTGGCACAGCCTGAACGGTCACAACGTGCAGTCGAACAGCCGGCTGTCCGCCGGCGCGGGCTTCTACACGCAGCTCATCCGCGAACCCAACCGCAGCCTGACGACGGGCCTGGACCTCACCGTCTTCGGCTACGACAAGAACCTGGGCTATTACACGGTGGGCAGCGGCGGCTACTTCAGCCCCCAACGCTTCGTCGCGCTCAGCGTGCCGCTGGCGTGGGCGGAACGCCAGGGCCGCTTCAGCTATCAGGTCAAGGGCGCGATCGGCGTGCAGCATATCAAGCAGGACGCCGTGAACTACTTCTCGGACCCGGTCCGCCAGGCCCAGGCGCAAGCCATCGCCGCGGCCTACGGCACCCAGGCCAGCTACGCCGGCCAGAGCAAGACCGGCATCGGCTACGGCCTCGCGCTGGCCGCCGAATACCAGCTCGCGCCCAAGTGGTTCCTGGGCGGCAATTTCAGTATTGACAACGCGCGCGACTACCGGCAATACAAGGGCGGCGTCTATGTGCGCTACGCTCTCGAGTCGCAGACCGGACCGGTTCCCATGCCGGTCCCCCCCTTCGCCTCGCCCTACGCGAGCGAATAACCGAATCACCTGACTGCTGTAGGCATCACCGGAGTACGAAATGGTTTCATTGATCGCGGGCCTGACGATCCTCATCATCGGCGACAGCCACCTGGCCACCCCCAGCTACCTGATCGGGTCGCTGCACGATGGCCTGCTCCGGCAGGGCGCCAAGAGCGTGCACACCATAGGCGTGTGCGGCTCGACGCCCGCCGAGTGGCTCACCGCCACGCCGGGCTCCTGTGGCGGCGCCGAACGCATCGGCAGCGCCAAGGCGGTCGTGCAGGGCAAGGCCGCCACGACCGTCCCCATTTCGACGTTGATCGCCAAGGAAAAACCCGACCTCGTCGTCCTGGTCTTCGGCGACACGATGGCCGCCTATACCCAGCCGGATTTCCCCAAGACCTGGGCCTGGCAGCAGACGACCTCGCTGGTCAAGGCCATTTCCTCCACCAACACCAAGTGCGCGTGGGTGGGGCCGGCCTGGGGCAGCGAAGGCGGCAAATACGGCAAGACCTATCCCCGCGTGCAACTGATGTCGAAGTTCCTGGAGGCCAATGTCCCGCCCTGCCAATACATCGACTCGCTGAAGTTCGCCAAGCCCGGACAGTGGGCCACGATGGACGGCCAGCACTTCACCCAGGCCGGCTACAACGCGTGGGGCGCGGCCATCACGCAGGCGCTGGCCAACGCGCCGGCAACCAAGGGAGCCACCGGTAAATGAAATCCACCCTGATCGCAGCCCTGGCCTGCCTGCCCGCGCTGACCGCGCACGCGGCCGGCATCGCGCTCTATCCGACGGGACCCGCCCAGGACTCTGCCTTCGTGCGCTTCGTCAACGCCACGTCCGGGCCGCTGGAGGTCCAGGCATCCGGCACCAGCGCGACCCTGCCGCTGCCGGCGGACAAGCCTGCCTCCGGCTTCATGCCCGTGGCCGCCGGCAAGCCGGTAAAGGGCAACCTGGCCGCAAGCGGCCAGAGCCTGCCCGTATCCGTCACGGTCAAGCCGGGCGAATTCGCCACCGTGGTCGCGCTGGACAAGCGCGCCACCGTGGTCATCAAGGAATCTCCCGACGATTTCAACGCCGTGCGCGCCTCGCTGGCGCTCTACAACGCCGACCCGGCATGCCGCCAGGCGGGGCTGCGCACGGCCGGCCGCAATGTCGGCATTTTCGAGAACGTCGGCCAGGGCCAGGCCAAGCGCCGCCTGATCAACCCCGTGGCGGTGTCCGTGGAGCTGACCTGCGACGGCAAGCCGCAAGGCGCGGCCCAGGACCTGGGGCCGCTCGAGGCCGGCCAGCGCTATACGGTCCTGGTCGTTCCCGGTCCCCAGGGCTCCCGCACGCTATTCGCCAACGACGCATTGACCCGCTGACCCCGCCTCCCGAGTCCCCCACAGGTCGTTCTCATGGTTTTTGCGTCGCTGGAATTCCTTACGCTGTTCCTGCCGCTCTTTCTGCTCATCTACGCGGCTTCGCCGGCATCCTGGCGCAATGCCGTGCTGATGTTCTCCAGCTGGATTTTCTACGGCTGGTGGAGTCCGCTGCTGCTGTTGTTGTTCATCGCGCTCATCCTCGTGGGCTGGATAGGCGGCATGGCCATAGACAGCACCCGCACCGAGCGCCAGCGCATGCTGATGCTGGCGGCGTTCATCACGATCAACCTGTCCGTCCTGTGCTGGTACAAATACGCCAACATCCTGGTCGAGACCTTCAACCAGGTCCTGTCGTGGAGCGGCGCGATGCCCGTTCCCTGGCAGAAGATCGCGTTGCCCATCGGCCTGTCCTTCATCGTGCTGCAGTCGATTTCCTACCTGATCGACGTGCAGCGCCGCGTCGTGCCGGCCGACCGCAGCCTGGTGAACTTCGGCGCCTACCAGGCCATGTTCGTGCACCTGATCGCGGGCCCCATCATCCGCTACGACTGGGTGGCGCGCGAGCTGCGCGAACGCACCGTCGACTGGCCCCAGTTCACGCAGGGCGCGCGCCGCTTCATGATCGGCTTCGGCATGAAGGTGCTGATCGCCGATACGCTCTCGCCCCTGGTGCAGACTGCATTCTCCCTGTCCGCCCCCACCTTCCTGGATGCCTGGCTGGGCTGCTTCGCCTACAGCCTGCAACTGTTCTTCGACTTCGCCGGCTATAGCGCCATGGCCATCGGCCTGGGCCTGATGCTGGGCTTCCATTTCCCAGAGAACTTCAACCATCCCTACCTGGCCTCCAGCATCCAGGACTTCTGGCGCCGCTGGCACCTGTCGCTGTCGAGCTGGCTGCGCGATTATCTCTACATCCCTCTGGGCGGCAACCGCAAGGGCGAGGTGCGCACCTACGTCAACCTGCTGCTGACCATGGCCATCGCGGGCCTCTGGCACGGCGGCGACAACTGGAACTACCTGCTGTGGGGCACCGCCCACGGCCTGGCCCTGGCGGGCACCCGGCTGTGGGGCCATGCCTCGCTGCCCGCGCCGCCCGCCGTGCTGTCGCGGGTACTGACCCTGCTGTTCGTCATGCTCGCCTGGACGCTGTTCCGGGCACACTCGTTCGGCTCCGCCCTGGACATGTATGCCGGCCAGTTCGGCCTGAACGGCTACGCGCTGGGCGATGCCCTGCGCGTCCAGCTCAGGCCCGCCCACGTGATGGCCATGGTCCTGGGCGTGCTGTGCGTCGTCTATCCGGCGGTCGAAGCCTGGCTGGCGCGCGACGGCCGGCCGGCACTGCTGCGCGCCTGGGACGGCGCCTGGCCGGTGGCCGGCTTCCTGCTGGGCTTCTCGCTGATCGCCAGCCGCGGCGCGGTCCCTTTCCTCTACTTCCAGTTCTGATGGACAAGACCTCTTCCCGCTCCGGCCCGCGCTACGCGCTCGCGGGCTGCGTCATGGCCGCCATGCTGGCGGCGGGCCTGCTGTCCAACGGGTACGGCCTGCTGGTGGAACGATTGCCGCTTACCCGCAGCGCGCCGGACTGGCCAGGCTTCCTGGCGGGACGGGTCACCGCCGAGATCGCCGACACCATGGCCAAGACGCCGCTGCCGGCCCGATCGGCCAGCCTGGAACGCGGCGTCAGCTGGCTGGCCGTGGGCGACCTGGGCCCGCGCGTGCGGCAGGGCTGCCCGGACTGGCTGTTCCTGGTCGACGAACTGGAGCCGCACGCCGGCGGCGACGATGCCATGCGGGCGCGCGCCCGGGAAGTCGCGGAGCTGCGGACACGACTGGCCGGACTCGGCATCGAGTTGCTCGTGGCCGCGGTGCCCGACAAGACCCGAATCGCGGCCGGCGAACGCTGCGGCGTCTATCGTCCGGCCGCGCTGGAGGGGCGCCTTCGCGACTGGAACGAAGCCCTGCGGGCCGCCGGCGTGCGGACCGTGGACCTGGAATCGGCGCTGCGCAGGCTGCCCGTACCGGGATTCCTGCGCACGGATACCCATTGGAACGAGGCCGGCGCCGAAGCGGCGGCGGACGCCATCGCCGCGGCCGCCCGCGCGCTGCCGGCGGCATCCGAGCGGCTGCAACCGCGCCAGGCCTTCACCGTCACGCGCGGCAACCTGGAACCGCTGGAGGGCGACCTGATCAGGCTGGCCGGCATAGACTGGCTGCCGACCGCGTTGCTGCCGGCCCCGGACCTGGAACCGCGCACGGCCTTCGCGCCCGTGGCGGCCACCGCCGCCCCGGCCAGCGAGGACGACCTGTTCGGCGACACCGACCTGCCACGGGTGGCCTTGATCGGTACGTCCTACTCGCGCAACTCGAACTTCGTCCCCTTCCTGGAAGCCGCGCTGCAGACCCGCGTGGTCAACTTCGCCCGGGACGGCGGCGAATTCGCCGGCGCCGCGCGAGCCTATTTCAAGAGCGACGAGTTCCGCGGCACGCCTCCCCGCCTCATCATCTGGGAGATCCCGGAGCGTTCACTGCAGCGCCCGCTGGAAGGCGAGACCGACATCTGGGAAAAAACCGCCACGACGCGTTGACGCCGCGGCGGCCGGTACGCGGCTATTCCACCTTCGCGCCCGAGGCCTTGACCACGGTTGCCCAGGTATCCACCTCGTCCTTGATGAACTTGCCGAACTGCTCCGGCGTGGTCCTGGCGGTGACGGCGCCCAGATCCTTGAAGCGCTGCTGCACGTCCGGCTTGGCCAGCGCCTTCTGCACGGAGGCGTTGACCTTGGCGATGACCTCGGGCGGCGTGCCCTTGGGCGCGATCAGCCCGAACCACGACGACACGTCGAACTTGTCGTAGCCTGATTCCATCATGGTCGGCAAATCGGGCGCGGTGGCCGAGCGCTCGGCCGTGGTGACCGCCAGCGCCCGCAGCTTGCCGGCCTGCACGTGCGGCCAGGCCGAGGGCATGTTGTCGAACATCAGCTGCACCTGGTTGCCGATGAGATCGGTCAAGGCGGGGGCGCTGCCCTTGTAGGGGATGTGGGGAATGTCCACGCCGGCCCGCAGCTTGAACAATTCGCCAGCCATGTGGATGGACGTGCCGCTGCCCGACGACGCATACGAAAGCTTGTCGGGATGCGCCTTGACGTAGGCGACCAGCTCCTGCACGTTCTTGACCGGCAGCGACGGATTGACCACCAGGATGTTGGGCACCTTGATGACCAGCGCGATGGGCGCGAAATCCTTGACGATGTCGAAGTTCAGGTTCTTGTACAGGGTCTGGTTGATGGTGCTGGTGACGGCCACCATGTACAGCGTGTAGCCGTCGGGCTTGGCGCGGGCGACCAGCTCGGCGCCGATATTGCTGCCCGCGCCGGGCTTGTTCTCGACCACGAAGCTCTGGCCCAGGTCCTCTCCCAGTTCCTTGGCGATGATGCGGGCGGCGACGTCAGTGGTGCCGCCGGCCGAAAAGCCGACCACGACGCGTACCGGCTTGTCGGGGTACGAGGCCGCCGCGGCGGGGCCGGCGGACATCAGGGAAACCAGCGCGGCCAGGCCGGCCGCCCGGGCCGATGACGGGAAATGCCTCATGGGTGCCTCTCCTTCTTGTATCGATAAGGAATCTTGCGGAGGGATCTATGTCAACATCCTCGTCCTGCTCCGACCATTGTTGCAAACCCGGAGCGTGCGCCGCGGCGGCGTTTCGCTGTATCCTGCCGCCGATCCCCCTTTACCCCGCTCCGATGACCGATCAACAGCATTCCCCCTACAAGAGCACCGGCGGCCTCCAGCGAGTCTTCCGCGCCTGGCGCTATTCGCTCCAGGGCCTGGGCGCCGCGCTCAAATACGAAGCCGCCTTCCGCCAGGAAGTCGCGCTGGTGATCATCCTGGTGCCGGCGGCGGTCTGGCTGGGCCGCGACGCCACCGAGGTCCT
This sequence comes from Alcaligenaceae bacterium SAGV5, assembly GCA_009360345.1. Taxonomy (GTDB): domain Bacteria; phylum Pseudomonadota; class Gammaproteobacteria; order Burkholderiales; family Burkholderiaceae_B; genus Pigmentiphaga. Next base: position 44,177 of record SPDP01000009.1, on the reverse strand, counting down.
GCTGCTGCTGTTCAGCATGCTGCTGGTGCTGGTGGCGGAACTGCTGAACTCCGCGGTCGAGGCGCTGGCCGATGCGCTGTCGGTGGAAACCCATCCGCTGCTGGGACGCGCCAAGGACCTGGGCAGCGCGGCCGTGATGCTGTCGCTGCTGTTCTCCGCCGGGCTCTGGATACACGTGCTGGCGGGCCGGCTGCTGGCCTGACCCGGCTCGCCCGGGGGCCGGCGGGCCGTTTCGCGCCGGCCCCCGGATGATCCTACAATGGCGGATCGATTCCGTTCCCCTTGCCCCATGTCTTTCACCCGCAAACTGACGCAGGCCTGGGCCTCGTCCGACTCCCTGCTGACCGTCGGCCTGGACCCGGATCCCGCCCGCTTTCCCGCCGAACTGCGCGGACGGGCCGACCGTATCTTCGATTTCTGCCGCGCCATCGCCGACATCACGGCGCCCTACGCGTGCGCGTTCAAGCCCCAGATCGCCTATTTCGCCGCGCGCCGCGCCGAAGACCAGCTCGAAGCGTTGTGCCGGCACATCAAGGAGCACCACCCGGACATTCCGCTGGTGCTGGACGCCAAGCGCGGCGACATCGGCTCCACGGCCGAACAGTATGCCGCCGAGGCCTTCGAGCGCTACGGCGCCGATGCCGTCACCGTCAGCCCCTACATGGGCTCGGATTCGATCGAACCGTATTTCGCGTGGCCGGACCGCGGCGTGATCGTCCTGTGCCGCACCTCCAACCCCGGCGGTTCGGACCTGCAATTCCTGGAAACCGGCGGCGAACCGCTCTACCTGCGCGTGGCGGGGCTGGTCGCTGAAAAATGGAACCGCCATGGCCAGCTCGGCCTGGTGGTGGGCGCCACCTTCCCCGCCGAGCTGGCGGCGGTGCGCGCGCGCATCGGCGCCGACATGCCGCTGCTGGTGCCCGGCGTGGGCGCCCAGGGCGGCGACGTGCGGGCCACGGTCGAGGCGGGCTGCAACGCCGCCGGCACCGGCATGATGATCAACTCGTCGCGCGCCATCCTCTACGCCAGCGGTGGCGACGACTGGCGCGAAGCCGCGGCGCGCGTGGCGCGCGAGACCCGCGACGCCATCAACGGCTTCCGCCCCCGCCACGGCTAGGCTGAATCGACATTCATGAATGTCTGGGGTCGGGTTCTTAAAGCGTCCTTGACCGCCGGGGTGGGGCGGCCCGCGGTGGGGCGCAGCGAAGCCGGTCCCGCTGCGCGGGACTTCCCGGAGTTGGCGGCCCCCGCCTTTTCCCGAGGAAGCGCTGACGGAGAAGGAACATCGCGTCCTCGACCTCCTGGCCCAGGGCATGACCAACAAACAGATCGGCGCGGCGGTGTTCCTGGCGGAAGGGACGGTGAAGAACTACGTCAGCCGCATCATGGAAAAGCTGCACGCCCATACCCGGACGGAACTCGCGCTGCGCGCGGCAAGAAGGCGGTAGCTCCCGCGCGAACTCGTGACCGGCGCCATCGCGAAAGATGACCATCGGCACTATCGCGCCACCCCCGCACTCCCTAGATTGGCAACCAGGGCCCGCCGATATCCGCGAAGCCCGCGTTCCCAAGCTCAAGGAGCACCACGATGAAGACCGCACTGCACCTCACATCCCTCGCCATCGCCACCATGATGTCGCTCGGCCCCCTGGGAGCCTGGGCCCAGACCACGCGCGTCCAGGAGGACCAGGCCCAGCTCAAGTCCGACCAGGGCGCGCTGCCCCGCGACAAGGCGCAACTGACCACCGACCAGGCCAGGCTCAGGTCCGACAAGGCGCATGGCGAAATGGCCGCCCAGTCGCCCGACGCCATGCGCGTCGCCAACGACAAGCAGGACATCCATGGATTGAAGAAGGACATCCGGCACGAGAAGCGCCACTCGGCGCAGCGCAAGGAGGACCGCGCCGAACTCAAGGGCGAGAAGGCCAAGCTGGCCCACGACCAGACCCAGATGCGTTCGGACAACAGGCACGGCCGCATGGCCGCGACCTCGGCCGACGCGGAGAAGGTCTACCAGGACAAGCAGGTGATCAAGGGCGAGAAGAAAGACATCGCCGCGGACCACGCTGCGGTGAAGGCCGACACGAAGTAGCGGGCGTGGCGCTTCGCGGCAGGAGAAGGCGGAGGCCTAGTCCCCGGCGGCGCCTACGTCGTCCGGCCCCGCCTGCTTCTCGATGGCCGCCTGCCGCAGGTGCACCCGCATGAAGTCGGCGGCGGCTTCGCGCTGCCCCGACAGCAGCAGATCGATCAGCACCAGGTGTTCCCGGCAGCGGCGTTCGGCCTGCTGGCGGTCCACCGCCTTCTGGTACTCCATGAGCCGGCGCAGGCGATCCAGCCGCTTCAGGGAGTCCAGGATGAAGGCATTGCCGGAACACGCCGCAATGGTTTCGTGCAGGCGGCTGTTGGCGTCGAACAGATAGGACGGCGACGCGGTATGGACCGCGCCCGCGACCAGCGCTTCCTGCTCCGCCCGGCATTGCCGCAGCGCCTCGCGATCGAGCCTGAAGCTCGGCTCCAGTATCCCGCCCGACTCCAGCATCAGCCTGAACCGGTAGCCCTGCCCATAGGCCTCGGCCGAGGCCAGCGTGGGCAGGAAAGCCCAGCCGTGGCCGGGTAGCCGTTCGGCCCATCCTTCCTGCGCCATGCGCCGCAGGATCGCCGCCAGTTCTCCACGCGTCACGCCATAGCGGCGCATGAATTCGCTCTCGGTGAAGCGGTCCGGCAAGAGGCCGGCCAGGCGCTCGCGCGCGATACGGAAATAGACGTCGTCCTCGCCGGCGGCGACATAGGCTGCTTCGGCCTGCTCCCTGGGCAGGTGCACCGCCGCTTCGGTAACCACATAGCCGCCTTCGGGCCGCGCCTCGACCACCCGTTCGGCCGCCAGGCGCTCCAGCGCGCGGCGGATGGGCGAGCGCGACACGCGGAATTGTTCGGCCAGCGCGCGCTCGGGCAGGCGCTGGCCGGCTTCCAGGCCCTGGGCGGCAATGTAGCGGTGGATATCGGCCGCGAGCGTATCAGTAAGAGGTCGGGTCACGACGGAGGTGGGAAAGGAAAGGCTCCGGCAATCATACACGCCGTCCTATCGCGGGCTTTTATTGGAATTTAACAATCAAGAAGAACCTTTCGATAGCTTTTAAAGGCTGGTTTCCTCTTTTATTTTGGTACTATGATTAAATAAAATACCAAATCAGGAGAAGCGAAAAATGGACGCAACGCGCGTGGACGCCGGCCCCGGCCGGGTCTCGCTGGCGGCGGTCGAAGCCCCCGGGGCGCCACCGCCCCCGGGGGCCTGCGATTGCCATGTCCATGTCTTCGCGCCGGATCGCCACCCCTATGCGGCGGATCGCGCCTATACCCCGGGCACAGCCGGGGCCGGCGATCTGAGCGCCTTCCTGGCGCGGCTGGGCATGGCGCGCACGGTGCTGGTGCAGCCCAGCGTCTATGCCTCGGACCACGCCGCGCTGCTGGAAGGCCTGCAAGCACTCGGGCCGGACCGCGCCCGGGGCGTCGCGGTGCTGGACGAGCCGGCCGGCCGGTGCCTCGACCTGGCGTCCTTGCATGAGCAAGGCGTGCGTGGCGTGCGCCTGAACCTGGCGGTACGGGCCCAGGGCGGCGGACCGGATGCCGCCGGCCGGTTGCTTCGCGTCCGGGACCGGATCGCGCCGCTGGGATGGCACCTGCAACTGCATGCGGACATCGTCCTGGTGGCGGCCCTGGCCGAGACGCTGGCGGCGCTGGAGACCCCCGTGGTGCTGGATCATTTCGCGGGCTTCCGGGCGCATGCCGGCGCCGCGGAAGCCGGGCCAGCCGACACCGTGGTGGCGCTGGCGCGCGCCATACCCCTGTACGTCAAGCTGTCGGCGCCCTATCGCGCCGCGCCCGGCGGCGCGCACCTGGACGAACTGGCGGCGTTCACCCGCCGCCTGGCCGCCGCCGCTCCCGACCGCCTGCTGTGGGCCTCGGACTGGCCCCATACCGGCGGCCATGGCGCCCGGCAGGGCGGGCTCGACCGCATCGAGCCCTTCCGGCCCGAGAACGCCGGCGCCGCGCTCGATCGCCTGCGCGGCTGGCTGCCCGGCCCAGCCGGCTGGCAACGCATCCTGGTGGACAACCCCGCGCGGCTCTACGCATTCCCGGTGCCTGGCGCACCGGCCTCTTCGCTTTCCTAGACAGGACCCGACATGCTGATTTCCACCAATCCTGCCACCGGCGAGACCTTCGCCCGGTACCCGCTGCATGACCAGGCGTGCGTCGATGCCGTCCTGGATGCCGCGGCCCGGGCCCAGGCGCGCTGGCGCATCCAACCCATCGCGGCGCGCTGCGCGGGCATGCGCCGCGTGGGCGAGTTGCTGCGCCAGCGCAAGGAAGCCTACGCGCGGCTGATCACGCTGGAGATGGGCAAGCCCCTGTCCGAGTCGTTGGCCGAGATCGAGAAATCCGCGTGGACCTGCGACTACTACGCCGGGCATGCCGCGCGCCTGCTGGCCGACGAACCCGTGCCCGCCAGCGGCAGCTACAGCGCGGTCACCTACGACCCGCTGGGCGTCGTGCTGGCGATCATGCCGTGGAACTATCCGTTCTGGCAGTTCGTGCGCTTCGCCGCGCCCACGCTGTGCGCCGGCAACGGCGCGGTGCTCAAGCACGCGGGCAACGTGCCGCAATGCGCGCTGGCCCTCGCGGAACTGTTCCGCGACGCCATCGATGTCCCCGGCCTGGTCGGCAACGTGTTCGTCGAACCGGAACGCGTGGCCGCGCTGATCGACGACCCACGCATCGCCGCCGTCACGCTGACCGGATCGACCGCCGTCGGCAAGCTGGTGGCCGCGCAGGCCGGGCGCGCCATGAAGAAACAGGTATTGGAGCTGGGCGGCTCGGATCCCTTCATCGTGCTGGCCGATGCCGACGTCGAACGCGCCGCCGCCGCCGCGGCCAAGGCGCGCTTCTCGAACACGGGCCAGAGCTGCATTTCCGCCAAGCGCTTCATCGTCGACGACCGCGTGGCCGACGATTTCTCGGCGCGGCTGTGCGCGCATGCCGGCGCGCTCGTCATGGGCGATCCGCTGCGGGCCGGCACCGGACTGGGCCCGATGGCGCGCGCCAACCTGCGCACGGCGCTGCACGACCAGGTCGAGCGCTCGCTCGGCCAGGGAGCCGAACTGAAATTGGGAGGCCAGATGCCCGACGGCGCCGGCTTCTTCTACCCGGCCACCGTCCTGGACCACGTCACCCCCGCCATGGCCGCCGGCCGCGAGGAAACCTTCGGTCCCGCCGCCGCCGTCATGCGGGTGCGCGATACCGAGGCGGCCATCGCGCTGGCCAACGCGACCGAGTTCGGCCTGGGCGCGTCGTTGTGGACAGCCGACCTCGGGCACGCCCGCGAACTGGCCCGCGGCATCGAGGCCGGCGCGGTGTTCGTCAACGGCATCGTCGCCTCGGATGCGCGGCTGCCTTTCGGCGGCATCAAGCAATCGGGCTATGGCCGTGAACTGGGCGCGGCCGGCATCCGCGAATTCACCAACATCAAGACCTACTGGGTGAGCCCGGCCACCTGAACCTCACCAGGACGATACCGACCATGACCATCAAGACTCCCTCCGGCGCGGCGCTGCTCAAGCTCGATACCCTGCCCACCTACGACCGTGGCGGCGGCGCCGCCACGACCCCGCTGGTCGGCCGCGGCGTCGGCTCGGACAGCTTCATCACCGGCTACACCAGCTTCGGCCCCGGCGCGCAGATCCCCTTCCACAGCCACAACTGCCAGGAAAGCGTGGTGCTGATCGAGGGCGACGCGATGCTGGACATCGACGGCGAGGAACACCGGCTCAAGCCGCTGGACGCGACCTTCATCCCGCCCGGCGTGCCGCACCGCTTCCGCAACCTCTCGGCCACCCAGCCCATGCGCATCCTGTGGATCTACGCAACGCCGGACGCCACCCGCACCCTGGTCGGCTCGGGCGAAACCCGCCCCGTGTCCGCCGAGCACCACTAACCCACCCGAACAAGGCCAACCCATCATGCGTTTCCTCGTACTTCCCGGCGACGGCATCGGCCCCGAGATCGTCGCCGCCGCCGTCGGCGTCCTCCGGCGGGCCGACCGCGCCTATGGCCTGGACCTCGCCTTCGACCACGAAGACGTCGGCTTCGCCAGCCTCGAAAAACATGGCACCACGCTGCGCGAGTCGGTGCTCGGCCAGGCGCGCGGCTACGACGGCATCATCCTGGGCACCCAGTCCCATGCCGACTACCCCGCGCCCGAGAAAGGCGGCCGCAACATCTCGGCCGCTTTCCGCTGCGATCTCGACCTCTACGCCAATGTGCGCCCCGCCCGCTCGCGCCCGTTCCTGGGCCGCGGCGCGCATGGCATGGACCTGGTCATCATGCGCGAAGCCACCGAGGGCTTCTATCCCGACCGCAACATGCACCAGGGCTGGGGCGAGATGATGCCCTCGCCCGACATGGCGATCTCGGTGCGCAAGATCACCGCCCATTGCAGCGAACGCATCGCCCGCCGCGCCTTCGAACTGGCGCGCAAACGCCGCAAGCGCGTCACCGCCATCCACAAGGCCAACAGTTTCCACATGACCGACGGCCTGTTCCTGCGCGAAGTGCGCAAGGTCGCGGCGGACTTCCCCGACGTCGTGCTGGACGACCTGCTGGTCGATGCCTCGACCGCCTACCTGGTGCGCGACCCCGCGCGCTTCGACGTCATCGTCGCCACCAATTTCTATGGCGACATCCTGTCCGACCTCGCCAGCGAGCTGTCCGGCAGCCTGGGACTGGCCGGATCCATCATGGCCGGCGACACGCTCTGCTGCGCCCAGGCCCAGCACGGTTCGGCGCCCGACATCCAGGGCCTGGACAAGGCCAATCCGACGTCGATGATCCTGTCCGTCGCCATGCTGCTGAACTGGCTGGGCGAGCATCGCGGCCTCGGGACCTGCGCGCGGGCCGGCACGGCCATCGAGCAGGCCGTGGACGCCGTGCTGGCCGATCCCGCCACCCGCACGGCCGACCTGGGCGGCACGCTGGGATGCCGCGCCTTCGGCGAAGCCGTCGCGGCGCGGCTCGAACCTTGATCCCCCCGGGGCGGCCCCGGCCGCCCCGCTCCCCTGCCCGATTCCAAGAACACACCGGAGACATCATGAAGATCGCATCGCTTTTCACCGCGGCCCTGACCGCGGCACTCGCCGCCGCCACCGCACCGGCCCTGGCCGCCTATCCCGACAAGCCCGTCACGGTCATCGTGCCCTTCGCGCCGGGCGGAGGCAGCGACAACATCGCCCGCTACATCGCCTCGCGCCTGTCGGAACGCACCGGCGGCACCTTCGTGATCGAGAACAAGCCCGGCGCCGGCACCAACATCGGCAACCAGCTTGCCGCGCGCGCCGCGGCCGACGGCTATACGCTCCTGTTCGGCCAGGTCACGCTGTCCATCAACCCCTACCTGTACAAAGACCTGGGCTATGACGTGAAGAAGAGTTTCGTGCCGGTCGGCATGATCGCCACGTCGCCCACCGTGATGATCGTGGCGGACCAATTCCCGGCGCGCACACTGAAGGAAGCCATCGACCTGATCCGCGGCAAGCCCGGCACCGTCAACTTCGGATCGGGCGGGGCGGGAACCTCCGTGCATCTGTCCGGCGAGCTGTTCAAGTCCCTGATCCACGGCGACATGCAGCACGTGCCGTACAAGGGCAGCAGCCCGGCCATGACCGACCTGATAGGCGGGCGCCTGCAGATGATGTTCGACACCGCGCCCTCGGCGCTGCCGCAGATCAAGGGCGGCAAGGTCCGCGCGCTGGCGGTCACGGGCAAGTCGCGCCTGGCCGACCTGCCCGACGTCCCCACGTTCGCCGAAGCCGGCCTGCCCGCCTTCGACGCGCCGGCCTGGTACGGCATGCTGGCGCCGGCGGGGACGCCGCCGCGCGTGGTCGCCGCCCTGAACGAGCAGATCAACGCGATCCTGAACGAAGCCGCCACCAGGCGGCGGATGCAGGAACTGGGCGTGGCGCCCAGCCCCGGCACGCCCGAGGACATGGCGGCCTTCATGGACACCGAGGGCCGGCGCTGGCAGGGCACGGTGCAATCGGCGAACGTGAGCCTGCAATAGGAGGACAATCAGGGCAGATTTGTTTTCCGCCGAAGGGAATAGTGGGCGGGCCGCCCCCGTATACCGTTCACCACCCTTTCATCAACCACCAAGGAGCAACCCATGGTAGCCAGGAAAACACCGCTTCTGCCCGCCCTGCTGCTGGCGACGGCCGCCCTGTTCGCATCGCCGGCCCTGCAGGCGGCCCCCGCCCAGGCGAAGGACGGCGTGCTGACGGGCAGCAACGGCATGACGCTCTACGTCTTCGACAGAGACGTCGCGGGCAGCGGCAAAAGCGTCTGCAACGGCCCCTGCGCGTCCAACTGGCCGCCGCTGATGGCCGCGGCCTCGGACAAGGCCGAGGGCGACTACACGGTCATCGCCCGCGACGACGGCAAGGCCCAGTGGGCGTACAAGGGCAAGCCCCTGTACTTCTGGTCCAAGGACCAGAAGCCGGGCGACAAGACCGGCGACGGCTTCAGCAACGTCTGGCACGCCGCCCAGCCCTGACCGGCCCGATGGACAGCCGCGCGGTCACCGCCCTGCTGCCGCGCCTGCGCCGCTATGCCCGCGCGCTGGCCGGCGACCGGGCGGCCGCCGACGACCTGGTGCAGGACACCCTGGAACGCGCCTGGGCGCGCCTGCACACGTGGCACGCCGGGCGGGACCTGGGTGCGTGGCTGCTGTCCATCATGCACAACCTGCGTGTCGACCAGTTGCGAGGACAACGGTTGCATACGGTGCCGTGGAACGAAACCCTGGACGACCCGCCCTCGCGGCCCACGCAGACGGACCACATCGAACTCGAGGACCTGGACAGCGCGCTCGCGCAACTGCCGGAAGAACAGCGCGCGGTCCTGCTGCTGGTCGCGCTGGAAGGCATGCGCTACACGGAGGTGGCGGACACCCTGGGCATCCCGCTGGGCACGGTCATGTCCCGGCTGTCCCGGGGCCGCGAGCGCCTGCGCCTGATCCTGGACGGCCAGCCGCCTTCGGCCGGAACCCTGCGGATAATCAAGTGAAACCCATGCCCATCACCGAAGCCGATCTGCACGCCTACGTCGACGGCGAATTGCCGCCCGCGCGGCGGGCCGACGTGGAGGCCCATCTTGCCGGCCATCCGGAAGGGGCCCTGCGCGTGCAGGCGTGGCAGGAGCAGAAGCGCGCGCTCCAGCGGCTGTTCGAGCCGGTGCTGGCCGAACCGGTTCCGCCCACGCTGGAAGCCGTGGCTGCCCCCCCCCAGGTCTGCCCTTCCGCGCAATTGGCCGCCTGGGCCGAGCCGACCACCAGCCTGCCGCTGTTGTCCACCGACACCGCGCCGCCGTTGCCGCCATAGCCGCCACCCCCGCCGTAGCCTTTGGTGTTGAGCCCCGCGTCGCCGCCGAAGCCGCCTATGCTCTGGGCCGCGATGGCAATGCCGCCGCTGGTCGTGATGTCGCCCGTGTTCTTGATGCTTACGGTATTGCCGCTCCCGCCAGGCAGGCCGCTGCCGCCGGTGGCCTTGCCATTGGACGATTCGCCACCTTCGCCCCCCTGGCCGCCCGCGCTCTGCGCGACGATCCCGAAGGCCGTCTGGCCCCCGGTGACCGAGAACGACACGCTGTTGGTGACGCTGACCGTACCTGCATCCCCGGCCGCCCCGCCGTCGCCCGCGCTGTACTGGTCCTTGGCGCGCGTGTTGTCGCCCCCCTTGCCGCCCATGCCGCCATGGCTCAGCGCGACGATGCCGGTGTTGGCGATCGTATAGCCGCCCGCCGGTACGCTGGCGCCGGGCGTCACCGTGACCTGGACATTGCCGCCGTCGCCGCCGGGACGACCGTCGAAGTCCCCTTTCCCGCATTCGCCCTGGGGGTCGCCATTGCCGCCCGCGCCACCCGTGCCGCCGGAACTGCCCGCCACGACGATGGTGCCGCCATAGGGATTCGTGGAGGGGTTGTAGGTCAGCCCCGCATTGACGGCCGGCCCATCGTGGCCAGCCGTCCCGGGAACCGGCCCCGAACGGCATTTGCCGCCATCGCCATTGGCGTCCTGGCCCGGCGCGCCGTTGGCCCCGAGCTTGAACGTCGTGGCCGGATCAACGTAGTAATTGGGACCGGTCGTGACGGACTGGGCGAATCCCCCCAGCGGGGCGCCACAGCACAATACGGTCCAGCCTGGCACGACCAGGCGGCGCAGCATGGGTCCGGATCCGCGACGCCCTTGAAAGGAATCGAACCATCGCGCGAATTTGGGCATGCCGGTATCTCGTTCTAATTGGGTCTGAATAGTAATAAATGTTACATTACGTTTCCTTGAATCTTCAAACTTTTTTGAATATCGATCCCGGCGCACAAAGAGCGGGATCCGTTCCCAGCCTCGCCGGCAACGCCCAGGCGCGCTCGGTCAGCGAAACGCCGCAGCGCGGTCGCGCGCCCACTCCGCGAACGGGCGGGCCGGCCGGCCCGTCACCCGTTCGACCGCATCGGTGATCGCGGGCGCGGTCGCCACCGACTTCAGCGCATAGTCGAGCAGACGTTCCGCGACCTCGACCGGCGTGCCTGCCGGCCGTGCGGCCAGGGCCTGCTCCCGGGTCAGCACCTCGAAGCGCAGCGGTTTGCCGATGGCTTCGGCGATGGCCCGCACCTGGCCGGCCTGGGTGATGACGGCGGGCCCGGTCAGCGGATAGGCCCGGTTCTCATGTGCCGCATCCAGCAACGCCGCCACCGCCACCGCGGCCACGTCGTCTTCGTGGATGGGATTGCGCTGCGCGTCGGGATACGCCGCGCGCACGACGCCTTCGCGGCGGATGGAGTCGGCCCAGGCGCAGGCATTGGCGGCGAAGCTGTCGGGCCGCAGGAAAGTCCATCCCAGCCCCGCCTCCCGCACCGCCGCCTCCGCGGCGGCATGGCGCGCCGCGATCGGGTTGATGCGCGGATCGGCCTTCTGGGTGGCCGCCGAGGACAACAGCACGACCCGCCGCACCCCGGCCTCGCGGGCCACGCGCGCGATCAACCCGGCGCCGGAGGCGGGCGTGAACAGGAACAGACGGTCCACGCCTTCGAACGCATGCGCCAGGCTCCCGGGCGCGGACAGGTCGCCCGCGCAGGCTTGCACGCCAGCGGGGAAGCCGGCCGCCGAGGGGTCCCGCGCCACGGCACGCACGCGCTCGCCCGCCTGCGCCAGGCGGCGCACCACGCACCTGCCGACGTTGCCTGTCGCTCCGGTCACCAGGATCATGGCATGCTCAACGGCACAGGACCGCGCGCAGCGCACGGCCGATGCCGGCGTTGTCGTCGCCACGCCAGGCCACGACGCCGTCCGGCCTCACCAGCACCGTCTGCTGTTCCCCGGCATGCAGCGGCGCGGTGGATGTGACCGGATACGCTTTCATCTCGACGCCGAGTTCTCCGGCCGCGGCCAAGGCCGCCTCGGCGCCTCCCGGCACAGCCGTGAAGGCCATGAACCACGGTCCCAGCAGATGGCGCGGAGCAACCTTCTGGCCATCCACGCCTTCCAGCTCGACATAGGGGACGCGCGCGCCCGGCCGCCCCGAGGCCTGCGCGGGATGCTCGAAACGCAGGTCCTCGCTGCCGGGCTCGGGCACCAGCGCGCCGTTGGGCGGGCAGATATAGCCGAACAGCAAGGTGGCGTGGTCCAGCGGTGCGCCGACCTGTTCGGCCAGCGTGCCGATGCGGCGCCGCTCGGCCAGATTGGCGACCTGCCAGTTGCAGACTTCTTCCGCATAGGGCTGGCGCTCGACCTCGTAACTGTCCAGCAGCGCCGGGCCGGCCTTGCCCTGGATGACCGCGGCCAGCTTCCAGCCCAGGTAATAGCCGTCCTGCACGGCGGTATTGCCGCCCTGCCCGCCCGTGGGCGGCATCACGTGCGCGGCGTCGCCGGTCAGCAGCACGCGGCCGGCGCGGAAGCGGTCGGCGATGCGATGGCCGTAGTCGTAGCTGACCGTGCCGATGATTTCGAAATCCAGCTCGGGCAGGCCGGTCATGATCTTGATGATCTCGCGCATGCCGGCCTCGTCGCGCTCGGGATCGGCGGACATGTTGGCGACCCACTCGTCCTTGTAGTCGGTGCTGACCAGCACGCCCGCGCCGTCGGGCAGCGCGGGATTCTGCAGGTAGTGGATGACCATGGCGTTGTCGCCGGCCCATAGGGCCAGGTCGGCCTTGAAACGCACGGCGGTGACCGACTTGATGGCGCCGAGGCCGTGCGTGCCTATGCCCAGCCAGCCGGCAATGCTGCCGCGTATGCCGTCCGAGGCGATCACGTACCTGGCGCGCACCTGGCGGGTCCGTTCGGTATCGAGATCGCACAACCCCAGGTCCACGCCCTCGTCATCCTGGGCCAGCGATTCGCAGCGGGTCTTGAAGCGGACCTGGGCGCCCAGCTCCAGTGCACGGCGCAGCAAGACCTCTTCCGCGCGCGCCTGGCTGGCCATGCCCGGGCGCTCGGGCGAGAACTTCGAGAAGTCGGGACGGTGCGCGACGTGGTCGTAGAGCACCTTGCCGGTCAGGCTTTCCGACACCACCGAGGTGATCGCCGGCTTGCCCGGCGGCATGGCCCTGTGGATGGCCTCGGCCAGGCCGGCGGTGCGCAGCGCCTCCATGGTGACCGGGTTGGCGCCACGCGCCTTCGGCAGGATGGAGGTGCCTTCGCGGCGCTCGACCACCAGCGCCTTCACGCCGTTCATGCCGAGGAAGACCGCGCAAGAAAGACCGGCCAGGCCGGCGCCGACGATCACGACGTCGATGTGTTCTGTACTCACGATGTGCTCTTTTTGAAAGAATGGGATGTGAAGAAAAGGGAGACGATCAGAGCGAGGCGCCTTTCTCCCAGAACACCACGCGGCCGCGCAGCTTGACGACGACCCGGTCGCTGACGAAGCCGATCGCTCCCAGCGTGGCGACCACCGCGAAGGCCGATGCGGTATCGAAATACGATGCCGAGCGCGCGATCAGATAGCCCAGGCCCTGCGAGTCGCCGATGAACTCGGTCACGGTCATGACGATCAACATGATGGGTACCGCCACGCGCAAGCCGGTGAACACGAAAGGCAGCGCGCTGGGCACGATCACATCGGCCAGCAGCCGCCAGCGGCCGGCGCCGGTATTGCGCGCCAGCCACTCCATCTTCGGCGCGACGGCGCGGGCGCCGGCGTAGCAGTGCACGAAGATCGGAAAAAAGCACTCCAGCGCCACCTGGGCGATGCGCGAGCCCGCGCCCAGTCCCAGCAACAGGATGATGACCGGGTACAACGCCAGCTTGGGCACCGGGTAGCCGAAGGTGACGAACGGCCCCAGCGCGGCATCCACCACCCAGCTGCGCGCGGCCACGAAACCCAGCAGGCCGGCCACCAGGAACGAAATCGCCAGTCCCGCGAAACCGCGCGTCAGCGTGATGGCCGCGTGCTCCAGCAGTTCGCCGTCCTCGAGCAACTGCATGAAGCTCTGGCCGATGACCTCCAGGCCCGGCGTCAGGCGCGTGCCGTTGATGGTCGCGTAGAGTTGCCAGGCCCCCAGCACCGCGGCCAGGCCCAGCGCCTTGAGCACGGGACTCGACAGCAGGACCGCCGACAGGCCACGTCCCGCGAACGTATCCGGCACGGCTCCGGCAGCCGGGCGCGCCGCGCGGATATCGGCGTCAGCCATGGCCGGCCCCTCCCGCATGGCGGCCGCCGCCCAGGGCGCGCGCCGCCAGTTGCAGCACGGCGTTCGAGGCCACGCCGCACAGCGCGACCGCGACGATGCCCGCGTACATGGCGCCGTACTCGCCATCGCGGTACGCCTCCATCAGGCCGGCGCCCAGGCCGTTGGAATGCCCGACCACCTCGGTGGCGACCATCAGGACGAAGGAGATCATCAGGCTGATGCGCACGCCCACCAGCGCGCGCGGCATGGCCGCGGGCACCACCACCTGGAAGAAGGTGCGCAGTTTCGAGGCGCCGACGTTGCGCGCCACCCAGAGCAGCCGCGCGTTGATGCCCAGCGCGCCGTTCATCGCGTTCAGGTAGGACGGATAGAAGGCGCTGATGGCGATCACCAGGATGCGCGACTTGTCGGTGAAACCCAGCAGCACCGCGATGGCCGGGAACAGCGCGATCTTGGGAATGGGATGGGTGAACGACTGGGTCAGATCGAACAGGTCACGGAACACCCGCGAGACACCGGCCAGCAGGCCAAGCATGACGCCGATGGCGCTGCCGATGAAAAAGCCGCTCAATGCCCGGTAGAGGCTCGGCCCGGTCTGCGCCGCCAGGTCGCCGCTGCGCGCCAGTTCCACGAAGGCCCGGGCGATCTCGACCGGCCCGTAGAGGTATTCAGGCAAGACGCCCGCCACCGCCAGCGCTTCCCATGCGGCCAGGATGGACGCCATGAACAGGCTCGATACCAGCCAGGTCCGTTCGCGCGAGGCGCCCAGGAAGGATTGCCTGCGCATCAACTGCGCGGCCATGCTGCCCGACGTGCTCATCGTCCGGCCTCCGCCATCTCGGGCGCGCTCCTGGCCGACTCGCGGCGCAGCACGTCCCACAGATGCGAGCGATATTCGAGGATGCGCGGATCGGCCTTGGTTTCCGACGAACGCGGACGCTCCAGCTCGATGACGCGATCCTCGACCACGCGGCCGGGCGAAGCCCCCATCACGACCACCCGGTCGCCCAGGAAAATGGCCTCGTTGATATCGTGCGTGATAAAGACCACCGTCAGGCCCGAGGCCTGCCACAGCCGCGTCAGTTCCTCCTGCATGACCTCGCGCGTCTGCGCGTCGAGCGCGCCGAAAGGTTCGTCCATCAACAGCACGCTGGGCTCCATCGCCAGCGTCCGCGCCAGCGCCGCGCGCTGGCGCATGCCGCCCGACAATTCGCCGGGATAGGCATTGCCGAACCGCGACAGGCCGACCATGGCCAGCAGTTCGTCGGCCCGCGCGTGCGCCTCGCGCCTGGGCGTGCCCGCCACCTGCAGCGGCCATGCCACGTTGGCGCGTACCGTGCGCCACGGAAACAGCATGGCCTCCTGGAACACCATGCCGCGATCGCGGCCGGGACCAGTGATGGGCCGGCCCTCGATCTCGACACTGCCCTCGGTCGGAAACTCGAATCCGCCCAGCATGTGCAGCAGAGTCGTCTTGCCGCAGCCGCTGGGACCCAATATGGTCAGGAACTCGCCCTTGCGGACAGTCAGGTCGACCGCCGCCAGCGCGTTGACGATGTGCTTGCCGCGACGAAACGTCTTCGTCACGCGTTTGACTTCCAGCAAGAGAACTCCTCGAAGCGAAAACCCTTCCATGCAGCCCCGGACCCAATCCAGGGCACAGCGGATCCGGCTCCGCCGGTCCGCCAGTGCCGCCCCCTCGAGGGGGCCCGCGCAGCGGGTAGGGGGGATCTATTTCACGAGCGAATAGCCCGGCATCACCAGCTTGGCGGCGGGCTGCACCATGGACGGCGGCAGGAAGCGGGAAGCCGCCATGTCCTTCATCGTGGCGTCGAACTCGGCCAGCAGGACCGAGCCGTCGGGGCTGCGTCCGCCATCGGCGCCCGCCTTGGCCGAGAACGGCGTCACGTACTTGGCGGCGATCAGCTTCGGATAGGCCGCGTCGCGGTTGGCCGACCAGTTGGCCAGGGCCTGCTGGTAATCCTTGCGCCATGCGCAATAGGCCTGGGGATGGGCCTTGATGAACCTGGGCGAAAAGAAAATCAGCAGGCTGGGCTGGTTGGCGCCGCCCGTGGCCTGGAACGGCGTCATGATGGTTTCCACGCCCCCCGCGGACTTCGCCTTGAACAGGAACTGGCGGGCCAGCCAGGCCACGTCGATCTGGCCGTTGCGCAAGGCCTGCTCCTGCGCGGGCGGTGGCAGCGACACGAACGAGACGTCGTTCGGCTTCATGCCGGCGCGCCGCAGCGCGCTCTTGACCCAGTATTCACTGATCGTATTGGGCCCGTAGTAGCCGACCTTCTTGCCCTTGAAGTCCTTGATGTCGCGGATGCCGCCGCTGGACAGCGCCGCGAACGCGCCTTCGTTGTCCGCCTCGTTGACCTGGATCAGGGAGGCGACCGCCCGCGCGTCGATGCCCACGTGCACCGCCGTCACCAGCGAGGGAAAGCTGATCGTGCCGGCATCGATCTGCCCGGCCTGGAAAGCCGTCATGCGGTCAGTGGACGTGAACTCCGTGACCTGCAAGGTATAGAACCTGCCATTGCCGGGATAGCTGGCCTGGTCCGCCCACAACAGCGCCAGCGGCTCCTCGCCGCCGCCGGTCGTGCCGTAGCGGATCGCGACCGGCGGGGACTTGGCCGCGGACAGGTCCACCGCGGCGCAGGCATCGCCGTCGGCGGCGAGCGCGGGGAACGCGGCGGCCGACAGGGCCAGGATCGACAAGAACCGCGCGGCGGTGATCGACGAAGAGAAAGGACCAAGGGATAAAGCCGGCATCGCAGGGCTCCTGAATCGGATGGAACGCAATCAGGTGGCGCATCCCGGCGCATGGCCGGGGCACCCCTTCCTTCACACGATGCATTCTGCGATTTTTTATTTGATTTAGTCAAATAAAAAAATGGTGGAGTTTTCCCTAGGATGCTAGCCATCAAGCGGTGAAAACCAAATACTCCATATAAATCAAGGCCAAACAAAAATTCGCCGGATCAATCCTCGATACGAATTAATATGAATAAATCATATTTATACGTACAGACCGCTAGTCCACCAATTGCCGCGCCCTGGCGATGAACCCGTCCAGGCGGGCGTAGACGATGGCAAGCTCGCTCTCGGGCAGGTCCCCGACCACATGGCGGTTGCGGGCCGCCGCCGCCTCCGCCAGGCGCCGCCGCATTTCCTCGCCCTCGCCGGTCAGCGTCAACACGGTTTCGCGGCTGTCCTCCTCGCTGCGCCGACGCTCGACGAACCCCCGCTCGACCAGCCCGGACACCGTCCGGCTCATCTGCCCCGCATCCAGCATCGCGTGATAGGCCAGCTCACCAATGGAGACCGGCTCGAACGCGCCCAGCAGGGTGACGGCCAGCCACTCCACCTGCGACAGCCCGTATTCCGCCTTGGCGAACTGCACCGCGCTGCGCGTCAGCACCCGGCTGAGCGCGTTGACGCGCGGCGCCAACAGGCCGAAGCGATGGAAGGAGAACTCCTTGAGATGAGACACGCTCCGGTCCCCGGCCTCCGTCGCATGGCCCGGCGCCTCGGCCCGCAGCCACAGGAACTCTCGGACCTCGTCCGGCGTCGGCCGCCGCCCCGCCAGCGTCGGCAGCAGCCTTTCGTAGTACCGCAGGCGGGCCGCATGATCCCGACGCGCCCCGCCCTGAGCCGCCACCAGATTGCGTCCGGCGAATCGCCCGAAACGCCGCATCTCGCGCACCAGGAACTCCGCGATCCTCAGCAATTCGGGCTCGTGGACCGCATCGAAACCGCCGAACGCCCCGCCAACCGCGCCAACTCCGGGAAGTCCCGCGCAGCGGGACCGGCTTCGCTGCGCCCCACCGCGGGCCGCCCCACCCCACCGGTCAAGGACGGTTCAGGAACCCGATCCCAGACATTCATGAGTGTCGATGCAGCCTAGGAGCGGTGCTTCGGCGGGAGGGGCGCCGGCGTGCCGTCGGGCAGTGGAATGCGCGCGGTATTGAGGACCATGGCCAGCAGGCCGTAATAGCCGCAAAGCGCCAGCAGGTCCAGGACGCCGCGCCTGCCGTAGCGTTGCAGGATGGCATCGTAGGCGCGCTCGCCGGGCTCGCCGTCGCGCAGCAGTTCGCCGCAGAAGTCGCAGGCGTCGCGCTGTTCGTCCGGCATGGCGGGCAGCGGCTGCCCGTGGGCGATGGCGTCGATCACGGCAGCGTCGAGACTCGTCGTGTTCAGCGCGATGCGCCGGTGGGCGAACCATTCGTACTGGCAGTCCCAATGCCGGGCCGTGACAAGCACCGCCAATTCGACCAGCTCGGGCGGCAGTCCCGTGCCGAACCGCAGATGCTCGCCCAGTTGCTGCAGGCGATCGGCCAGGTCCGGATGGTGCAGCAGCGCAAGGAAGGGGCCCTTGACCTCGCCGCGTGGCCCGGCGGCGATGCTGGCCGCCACCTCCCGCTGGCGCGGGTCCATCTGTTCGGGGGGAATGCGGGGAAAGCGCGGTTCTTGCATGAGCCTAGTTCCTGACGGTAATGGAGTGAGGCGGGCGGCCCGGGGGAATGTCGGCCATGCGCCAGTGCAGGGCGCGCACTTCGCCGAATTCGTGGGGCAGGCGTTCCCATTGGTCGCCGCCATCGACGCTGCGGAACAACTGGCCCAGGTTGGTGCAGGCGAACAGCAGCATGGGATCGGACGGATGCGTCGCGATGCACCACAGCGTGCTGTTGAGCCGGCCTGGAAGCGGGACGGGTTGCCAGGTGTCGCCATGGTCCGTGCTTCGCAGCAGGCGGGCATCGCTGCCCGGGGGGCCGTTGCCGTTGGTCAGGAACACGATGCGGTCGGTATCCGCGCGTGGCACCACGGCTCGGGTGTATTGCCACGGAGAGTCGAGCTGCTGGAACGTCCAATGGCCGCCATCGTCGTCGCTGCGGTGCAGGCCGCGATTGGTGGTGGCCAGGATCGTGCGCACCCCGCCGGGCTTCCTCAGCACCGCGATGCCGTGGACGTCCAGCGATACGAGCCCCTCGTTCCTGGGCTCCCAGGTCCGGCCGCGATCGCCGCTGCGATAGATGCCGCCGATTTCGATGGTGGCCCACAGCACGTCGGGATCGACGGGATCGACCAGGATCTGGGTGACGCGCGTGGGCCCCTGGTTGATGGGCGAGAAGGCGGCCGCGCCGGGTAAATCGAACGGCCGCCAGGAGGCGCCGCCGTCCTCGCTGCAATAGACCGCGGCGGGCCGTCCGCCAGCGTAGAGGACGTCAGGGTCGACGGGGGATTGCGCCAGCGCCCAGACATCGGCCAGCGGCGACGGTACGGGGGTCCAGCGGGTCGTGGATTCGTCCCAGCGATGGATGCCCATGTCGGTTCCCGCGTGCAGGACGCCCGGCCTGGCGGGATGGCTGCTGAACGTCCAGACGCGGGCCTCGAGATACATGCCCGAATGGCTGTTCGGATGCAGCCAGGTTTCTCCCCGGTCTTCGCTGAACCATGCGGAATGGCCGGCGGTGCCGGCATAGACTTCGATACGCCTCGACATCCCCGTTTGCCTCCTTGATGACGCCAGATCATCAGTATATCTTTTCCGTAAAAATATACTACTATGTAAGAAATTTTATTATTCGGAGACGGCAATGAAACGGATCCTGGCGGTCATGGCGCTCCTGGCGACAGTCGGCGCGCCCGCGCTCGCGGCCTACCCCGAGCGTCCGGTGCGGATCATCATCGGCTTTCCCCCGGGCGGGGCGATCGACACCATTGCGCGGCTGATGGGGCCGCCGCTGGCGGAGCGGCTGGGCCAGCCCGTGGTGATCGAGAACAAGCCGGGCGCCGGCGGCGTGGTGGCCACGCAGGGCGTGGCGAGAGCCGAAGCCGACGGCTATACCGTGCTGATGGGAACGATGGGCAATCTGAGCATCACGCCGGTGCTGACCAAGGACCTCAGCTATGACATGGAGAAGGACTTCGCGCCGGTCACCGTGGTCGCCTCGTCGGGGTTCGTGCTGTACGTGAATCCCGCGCTGCCGGCCCGCACCGTGGGCGAATTGATCGCCTATGCCAAGGCGAACCCCGGCAAGGTCAATTTCTCGTCCAGCGGCAACGGCGGATTGCCTCACATGGCGGGGGAGCTGTTCAATGCCGCCACGGGCCTGAAGCTGACCCACGTGCCGTACAAAGGCAGCACGCCCGCCATCAATGACGTGATCGCCGGGCAGGTGCAGATGACCTTCGAGGCGACGGCCATCGGGCTGCCGTTCGTCGAGGCCGGGCGCCTGCGCGCGCTGGCCACCACCGGCGACCGGCGGCTGGCCGTCTTCCCTGATGCCCCGGCCGTGGCCGAGACCCTGCCGGGCTTCAGTGTTACCAACTGGTTCGGCATGGTGGTGCCGGCCAGGACGCCGCAGGACCGGATCGACCGCCTGCAGAAGGAAATCGCCGTCGTGCTCGCCCGCCCGGAAATCAAGGAGCGCCTGGATGCGCTGGGGGTCGCCGTGGTGGCCAGCCCGCCGGAGGCGGCCGGCCGCTTCATGCGGGAGGAGCGTTCGCGCTGGGCGAAAGTGATCCGGGATGCGAACATCACGGCGAACTGACCGGAGTCGGGAGGGATGCCGCGCAGCCGCCCTGGATGGGCGCGCGCGGCGGGATCATAACGTTTTGTTTCGATGGGATAGTGCCGCATGATGAATGGCGCCGAGTCGCTTGTCAGGACCCTTCTCGCGTCCAGCGTGGACGTCTGTTTCGCCAATCCGGGAACGTCGGAGATGCACTTCGTCGCCGCCCTCGATCGGGTGCCCGGCATGCGATGCGTGCTGGGCCTGTTCGAGGGGGTGGTGACCGGGGCGGCCGATGGTTATGCGCGCATGGCCGGGCGGCCCGCCTCGACCTTGCTGCATCTGGGGCCAGGCCTGACCAATGGCATGGCCAATCTGCACAATGCCCGCAAGGCCCGGTCGCCCATCGTGAACATCGTCGGTGAACACGCGAGCGATCATCTGCAGTACGAAAGCCCGCTGCGCAGTGATGTCCCGGGCGCGGCGGCCCTGGCTTCCGACTGGTGGCGGGTGGGCGGCGACGGACGGAGCATCGCCCGGGACGCGGCCGATGCCGTGACCGCCGCGCGCAGCCAGGATGGACAGATCGCGATGCTCATCCTGCCGGCCGATACCGCCTGGAGCCCCGGCGGCGAGCCGATGGGGGCCGCCGAGCCGCCGGCCCTGGCGCGGGCGTCGGCCGAGGCGATGCGCCGGGCGGTCCAGGCGCTGCGCTCCGGCCGACGCTGCGCCGTGCTGGTGACCGGACGAGCGCTGGAAGAGGCTGGCCTGCCCGTGGTGGCCCGACTGGCCGGCGCGGGTATCCGCGTCATGGCCTCGCAGTCGAATCGCCGGGTCGCGCGGGGACGGGGCCGGCTGGTGGTTCCGCGGGTGCCGTTCGCCGTGGATCAGGGGGTGGCCGCGCTGGCGGGACTGGATGTGCTGATCCTCGTGGGGAGTCATCCGCCCGCGGCGTTCTTCGGCTATCCGGGCAAGCCGCGCATGCTCACGCCCGCCGGCTGCGAGATCCAGGCCCTGGTCGAACCGGGTGGCGACGCCTTGCATGCGCTGGCCTGGCTGGCCGACGAACTGGGCCTGCCTGGCGCCGCGCCCGTTCCGGTGGCCGCGGCGCCAGGGCTGCCCGCCGATGGCCCGCTCGATGCCGATACCGTCATGCAGACCATGGCCGCCCTGCTTCCCGAGGGTGCCATCCTGTGCGACGAATCCGTGTCGTCGGGCCGTTCGCTGTTCCGGTTTACCGACGGCGCGGCGCCGCATGACTACTTGCAGATCACCGGCGGCGCCATCGGTTCCGGCCTGCCGATGGCCACGGGGGCCAGCGTGGCTTGCCCGGACCGCAAGGTGGTCTGCTTCGAAGGCGACGGCAGCGGCATGTACACGCTCCAGGCGCTGTGGACCCAGGCGCGCGAGCGGCTGGACGTGGTGACCCTCATCCTGGCCAATCGCAGCTACCGGATCCTCCAGGGCGAGTTGAAGGGCGTGGGTATCGACCAGCCCGGCGAACAGGCGCACAGGATGCTCGACCTCGTGGGGCCCGAACTGGACTGGGTGGCGCTGGCGCGCGGCCAAGGGGTCGAGGCGGTGGCGGTGGATACGGTGTCGGGCCTGGCGGATGCCTTCCGCGGTGCGTGCGCCCGGCGGGGGCCGTTCCTGATCGAGGCGCGCATACCCTGAACCCGGCGGCCGCGGCAGTGGGGCCCCGCCGCGCCGTCAGCGCAGCGGGGAGTGGGCCGCGGCCAGCATCAGGCTCGATTCGATGCGATCGACGAGATGGCCGTGCCGCGCCAGAAAGGCGCGCCATCCGTCCTGGGCCAGCGAGGCGGCCAGGCGCGCGCCCACGTCGCGATAGGCCAGTATCTGCACGACCTCGTTCAGGCGCCCGGCCTGCGTGGTCCAGATGCCCACGGAAGCGACGGATGCCGCATCGGGGTGCGCATCGCGCAACAGGGCCGCGAACTCCGCGGCCTTGCCTACCTTGGTGCGGATGAGCCTCGTCTCGTAGATATTGCGGTCCGGGGCCGGCGGTTGTGCCAGCGGCGCGATGGCCTCCATCAGCCGGATCTCCTGCTCCTGCATCAGCGGATGCACCTTCGCCACATAGTCGTCGCGCCAGGCCGGCAGCGCGGCGAGCCGGGCGCGCGCGGCCTGCCGTGTTTGCAGATCGTCGTGCTGCCAGAGATTGAAGATGCGATGGACCGAGCCGATTTCGCCGAACCAGAAGCCGAGGAGCCGGCCGTAGGCATCGCCTCGAACGGGGACGGCAACCTCCTGGGCCAGCCGGAGATACTCGGCCAGGCCGCCGGGGGCGACGGTGTAGATGCGGAGTTCGTCGATGGGCATGGTGGCGCCTCTTACGTCTCGTTTATTGACAAAGTTTCCCAAATTATAAGATAATTTTTTAATCGGGGCGTCCAGAAGGCGACTGCCGCCGCCGAGTCCCTGCATCGCCCCGGCCACGCGCAAGCGACGATCTGACTCATGACTGCACTCTTTTCTCCGCTCGTGCTGGGTGGCATGGAACTCCCGAACAGGATCGCCGTGTCGCCCATGGCCCAGTACAGCAGCGCGCCGGATGGCTGTGCCAGCGACTGGCATCTGGTTCATCTGGGACAACTGTCGTATTCCGGCGCGGGGCTGGTCATGACCGAGGCCACCGCGGTCGAGCCCGACGGCCGGGGTTCCCTGCAATGCCTGGGCCTGTATGGCGACTCGCAAGAGCAGGCGCTCGGCCGCGTGGTCGATTTCTGCCGGCAGTGGGGAGGCGCCCGCCTGGGGGTCCAGCTGTCGCACACCGGGCGCAAGGGATCCGTGCGCCTGCCCTGGGCGGGGCGCGGGCCGCTGCCTGCCGAGGAAGGGGGCTGGCCCGTCCTGGCGCCCTCGGCCTTGGCGGCCGACGAAGGCGGGCCGGTTCCGGCCGAACTCGACGAAGCCGGATTGCGGCGCGTCGCGCAGGCATTCGTGTCCGCCGCCCGGCGGGCAGTGCGCATCGGTTTCGATGTGATCGAACTGCATGCCGCGCACGGTTACCTGCTGCACCAGTTCCTGTCCCCCCTGTCGAACCGGCGCGACGACGCCTATGGCGGCGATGCCGCACGCCGCATGCGCTTTCCGCTGGAGGTCGCGCAGGCGGTCCGGGCCGTGGTCCCGTCCGATCGGGCCCTGGGCGTGCGCATCAGCGCCAGCGACTGGGCCGAGGGCGGCTTCGGGCTCGACGATGCGGTGGCCTTCGCCGGCACCCTGAAGTCCATCGGGTGCGACTACGTTTGCGTGTCCAGCGGCGGCCTGGTGGGGCGCCAGCAGATCCGGGTCGGGCCGGAGTATCAGGTGCCGTTCGCCGCCGAGGTCCGCCAGCGGACGGGCCTGGCCACCCGCGCGGTCGGCATGATCGCGCTCGCGCAGCAGGCCGACGCCATCGTACGGTCCGGACGCGCCGACTTCGTGGCGTTGGGACGGGCGATGCTCGACGATCCCCGCTGGGGATGGCACGCGGCCGAAGCCCTGGGCGCTGCGGTCGACTATCCCAAGCCCTATGCGCGCGCCGCCAGTGCCGCCTGGCCTGGAGCCCGGCTGGTCAGGCCGGGTGGCGCCAGTGCTTCCTAGACACCGCGTTACGAAAGCGCGCATCGCGCGCGGATCGCGAACATGGAGATTCCGACTATGAATGCGTATGCCTCGCCCGCGCCGTTGAAAGTCGGGCTGATGGTGCCGGCGAACAACACCACCATGGAGCGGGAACTGACCGCCTGGCTGCCGGACGGGTCACGGTGCGTCACCTTGCGGATCCCGCGCGGCGCGGGCTTGTTGACCAAGGAAACCCTGCCTCCCTACAAGGCCAGTGCGCTTGAACTGGCGGCGAGCTTTCCCCCGGATATCGACGTGGTGGCATATGGCTGCACGGCGGCGGGGTTCATCGCCGGGCCCCGGGGCGAAGCGCAACTGGCGGAGGAGCTGGCGGCGATCACGGGCAAGCCGGTGGTCACCACCGCGCGGTCGATGGTGGCGGCGCTGCAGGCGGCTGCCGCTCGCCGCATCGCGCTGGTCACGCCCTATAGCGACGAAGTCAACCGCAACCTCGGTCTGTTCCTGGCCGAGGGGGGGATCGAGGCGCACCGCGTCAGCAGCCTGGCCGCGGCCGATGTCGAAGCGTTGGGGCGCATCACGGCGCCGGAGGTGGCGGCGTTGGCGCGGAACACGATGGACGACGGTTGCGACGCGCTGTTCATCGCCTGTTCGCAACTGCCCACCTACGACATCCTGGATTCCCTGCAGGCGGAGCTCGGCCGGCCTGTCTGGTCTTCAATCAAGGCCACCGCGTGGCGGGCCTTGCAGGCCGTGGCGCAGACGACACGCCGGTAGAAACCGGCGACACGAAAAAAACCATCGAGACAGCCGCGATCGCGCCCGACGCCGACGCGGACCACCAGGAGGGCATCATGAAGAGAGGCATCAGGCAATCGGCCGCGACCGTCTTCGCGGGTATGCTGGTATTCGCGGCAGGGGGGGCCGGCGCGCAAGGCTATCCCACCCAGCCGATCAGGCTCGTCGTTCCCTATAGCACCGGCGGCGTCACCGACATCACCGCACGGCTCGTCGCGCCCTACGTTTCCGAGGCGCTGGGCCAGCAACTGGTGATCGAGAACCGCAGCGGCGGCGCTTCGATCCCGGGGTCCGAGGCGGTCGCGCGGGCGGAGCCGGACGGCTACACGCTGTTGCTGACATCGACCGCGCTGGCGGCCAATCCCGTATTGTTCAAGAAGCTGCCGTTCGACGCGCGCAAGGATCTCGCGCCGGTCAGCCTGCTGGCCACCGTGCCCACGGTGCTGGTGGTTCCGACCTCGCTGCCGGCCAGGAACCTGAAGGAGTTCATCGCGCTGGCGAAGTCGCGGCCAGGGGGACTGGACTACGGGTCGGCCGGCTACGGCAGCGGCAACCACCTGACCACCGAAGTGTTCAAGAGCGCGGCCGGCATCGAGGCCCAGCACATTCCCTACAAGGGGGGCGGCGCGGTCATGGCGGACCTGGTGGGCGGCCAGGTGTCGTTCGTATTCGCGGTGTTGCCCACCGCGTATCCCTTCATCACCAGCGGCAAGCTGCGCGCGCTGGCCGTCAGCGGCGCCACGCGCAATCCCGCGCTGCCGGACGTGCCCACGGTGGCGGAGGCCGGGGGGCTGCCCGGCTTCAGCATCCAGGAGTGGATAGGCATTTTCGCGCCCGCCCGCACGCCGCGCGCGATCGTCGATCGGGTCAATGCCGCGACCGTCAAGGCGCTGCGGAACCCGGAACTGATCGGCAAGCTGAACGGGCTGGGGCTGGAGGCGCGGGGCGGTCCACCCGAGGCGCTCAGGGATTACTTCGGCGAAGAGAGCGACCGGTGGGTGACGCTGGCCAAGAAGGTGAAACTGGACAAGGTCGAATGAGCGCCGCGCCCTCTGCGGCATGGGCGCCGGCCGCCGAAGCCCGTGTCCGCGAGCTGGCGGAGTTCCTGTGGGAGCAATCGCCCGGCCATTTCGGCGGCGCGTTGTCCAAGATCCTGGTCAGCGCGCAGACGCCGGGTGCCCGCTACCTGGACCTGCGGCTGTCGAGCTACGAGCCCATGGCCTATGTGCAAAGCCACGTGCACGACGAGAAAGAGCAGATCTATTACTTCGTCGATGGCGAGGGGCTGCTGGAGTTGGGACAGGAACGGCAGGTCGTGCGCGCGGGCAGCTTCGTCCTCATTCCGCCCGGCGTGCCCCACGCGCTGCACAACACCGGGCTGGCGAACCTGGTCTTCCTGGTCGTCACGACCCCGACCGGGCCGCGCTGAATCGGCCGCGCGGGGCGCGGCCGCCGTGGTCAGTACAGCACGACCGATCGTATGGACTCGCCGCTCTTCATGAGGTCGAATCCCTCGTTGATGCGTTCGAGGGGCAGGGTGTGGGTGATGAGTTCGGCCGGAGCCGGGGGGGCCGGCCATCGCCGCCGGCAGGCGGATGGCGATGGTCACCAGCCCGTTGGCCTGGCTCACGAGCACGTCGCCGGCATGCATGGCGGCGATGGCCTTGACGATGGCCAGCCCCAGGCCGTGGCTCTCGCCGCTGTTGTGGCGGGCGTCGTCCACGCGGTAGAAGCGGTCGAACAGGTGCCGCAGCTGCTCGGGTGAAATCGGATCACTGGCATTGGAGATCGCCAGTTCCGCCGTCATGCCGTCGCGCAGGCCGATCCGGACGGAGATCAGCTTGCTGCCCAGGGAATGCTGGATGGCATTCTGCAGCAGGTTGCTGAGCGCCCGGCGCAGCAGCGGCGTCTGGACGCGCACCTGCGCGTCGCCGTGGACTTGTACCCGCATGCCGGCATCGTCCAGCACCATGTCGAAGAAGTCGATGATCTTGCCCATTTCTCCGGCCAGCGACACCGCCACGAGGTCGTGCGCGCGTTCGCCTTGTTCCGCGCGGGCCAGGAAGAGCATGTCCGCCACGATGCCGCGCAGGCGCTCCAGTTCTTCGAGATTCGACTGCAACACCTCGCGCAGCTCGGCGACGCCGCGGCTGCGCGAGAGCACCACCTGCGTCTGGCCGATCATGTTGGCCACGGGCGTGCGCAGTTCGTGGGCCACGTCGGCATTGAAGGTTTCCAGCTGCTGGTACGCGGTATTGAGGCGGTCGAGCGCGGCGTTGAACGAGGCGGCCAGATCGAGCAGTTCAGCGGGCAGGACGGGCAGCCGCAGGCGTTCGCCGCCCCGGTTGCGGCCGATACGCTGCGCTTCGGCCGAGAGTTGCTTGAGCGGTTTCAGGCCGATCACCGCGATCCAGTAGCCCAGCGCCGCCACGAGCAGCGCGGCGGCCGGCGTCAAGGCCATCAGCGCGGTGCGGAAGTTGAGCAGCGTGCCGGCGATGGCGCCCGCGTCCATGCCTATCATCAGTTGCACCGCGGGCCGCACGTCGTTCGCGGGCAACTGCGCGCCCAGCACGGCGAAGCTCTCCTGGCCGGCCGCGTCGGGCACCACGCGGATGCGGCCGTCGGGATCGACCTCCCGGGCCAGGCGTTCGGCGCCGTCGCCGTAGCGGTACCTGGGGTCGTCGCTCCAGAGCCAGTAGCGGGTATGGGGATCGCCGCGCTCCATGTCTTCCATCTTGGCCGCCGCCCGGCTGGCCAACTGGGGCGAGCGGCCATGTTCCAGCAGGTAGCGCAGGTCGGCAAGCCGCCCTTGCATCTGTTCGCGCTGGTAGTGGTCCAGCTCGCGGTCGAGCACCCGGTAGAGCGCCGCGCCCATCAGCGTGAAGATGGCCACCGCGGTGACGGCGAACATCAGCGCGAGGCGCGCGGAGATCGACCACGAGCGGGATGCCTTGTCCGGAGCGGATCGCGTGGGCGCCGGTTCGCCGTCAGCTGGCATCGCGTTCCTCCAGCGTGTAGCCCATGCCGCGGATGGTGTGCAGGAGCGGGGTGCCGAAGGGAAGATCCACCTTGGCGCGCAGGCGCTTGACGGCCACTTCGACGACATTGGTGTTGCTGTCGAAGTTCATGTCCCATACCAGTTCGGCGATGGCGGTCTTGGACAGGATCTCGCCCTGCCGGCGCGCGAGCAGCTCCAGCAGCGCGAATTCCTTGGCCGTGAGGTCGATGCGCTGCCCCGCGCGCGTGACCTTGCGCCGGATCAGGTCGATGGCGAGGTCTCCCACGCGCAGCAGCGTCTGCTCCTGCGCGCGCCCGCGCCGGGTGAGCGCCTGCAGGCGCGCCTGCAGCTCGATGAAGGAAAAGGGCTTGACCAGATAGTCGTCCGCGCCTTCGCGCAGGCCGCGCACGCGGTCTTCGACCCCGTCGCGCGCGGTCAGCATGATCACCGGCGTGCCTTTCACGGCGCGCAGCGAGCGCAGGATGTCGAAGCCGTTCAGGCCCGGAAGCATGACGTCGAGCACGATCACGTCGAAGTCGTAGTGCACGGCCAGGTGCTGGCCGTCGATGCCGTCGTGCGCGACGTCCACCGTCCAGCCCTGCTCGGTCAGGCCCTGGCACAGGTAGTCGGCGATCTTGCGCTCGTCTTCGATGATCAGCACTTTCATGGTTCACCTATCGTAGTGGGCGCGGGTGGCGTTGTCACGGGCCGGCTGCGGCGTGCTTTCCAAGCAGCCTTCCTGCGCTCGAACCAGTAATGCGCATCGTCCAGGTAAAGATAGATGATGGGGGTGGTGAACAGCGTCAGTACCTGCGAGAGCAGGAGACCGCCGACCATGGCGTAGCCCAGCGGGCGGCGCAGCTCGGAACCGGCGCCGTGGCCCAGCATGAGCGGCAGGCCGCTCAGGAGCGCGCACATGGTCGTCATCATGATGGGCCGGAACCGCAGCAGGCAGGCCTCGAAGATCGCGTCGCGCGGCGACAGCCCCTTGTCGCGCTCGGCATGCAGGGCGAAGTCCACCATCATGATGCCGTTCTTCTTGACGATCCCGATCAGCAGGATGATGCCGATGAGGGCGATCACGCTCAGGTCGTAGCCGCCCGCCATGAGCGCCAGCAGGGCGCCCACGCCGGCCGAGGGCAGTGTCGACAGGATGGTGAGCGGATGGATGTAGCTTTCATAGAGCAGGCCCAGCACGATGTAGACGGCGATCAGCGCGGCGGCGATCAGGTAGGGCTGGGTGCGCAGCGAGTCGCCGAACGCCTGCGCCGTGCCCTGGAAATTGCCGTGCAGCGTGGGCGGTACGCCCATGTCGGCCTGCGCCTGCTGGATCGCGTCGACGGCCTGGCCTAGCGAATGGCCGGGTTGCAGGTTGAACGAGATCGTCGCCGCGGGAAACTGGCCCTGGTGGTTCACCGCGAGGTAGCCCGTGTGCGTGGTGTCGACCTTCACGAAAGTGGACAGCGGGACTTGCTGGCCGGTGATGGGCGAAGTGAGATAGAGCTTGTCGAAAAGCTGCGGATCCTTCTGCAGGGCGGGGGTGACCTCGAGCACGACGAAATAGCTGTTGAGCTGGGTGAAGTACTGCGCGACCTGCCGCTGGCCGACGGCATCGTTGATGGTCGCGTCCACCAGCGCGGGCGTGATGCCGTAGCTCGATGCGCGTTCGCGGTCTATGGTGACCAGCGCCGTGGGCGCGGCGTTCTGCTGGTCCGAGGTCACGTCGGCGAGTCCGGGCAGGTCGCGCAGCCGGGCGGCGATCCGCGGCGTCCAGGCGTTGAGCTCCTCCAGGTCGGTGTCGGTCAGCGTGTACTGGTACTGCGCGCGCGAAATGCGCCCGCCCACGTTGATGTCCTGTCCGGCCTGCATGTAGAGGGTGATGCCCGGCACTCTCGCGAGCTTGGGCCGCAGCCGGGCGATCACCTCGTCGGCCGTGGCCTCGCGGCCGTCGTCGACCGACTTCAGGCCGATGAACATGTTGCCGGAGTTGAATGTGCTGGCGCCGGCCTGCATGCCGAAGGCCGTGACGTCCGGGTCCTGGCGGACAATGTCGGCGATGGCGAGCATGCGGTCGTGCATGGCGTCGGACGAGGTGTCCTGGCCGGCAACCGCCGAGCCGAAGATGAAGCCCGTGTCCTGCTGGGGAAAGAAGCCCTTGGGTATCATGATGTAGA
Organism: Alcaligenaceae bacterium SAGV5; assembly: GCA_009360345.1. Lineage (GTDB taxonomy): Bacteria > Pseudomonadota > Gammaproteobacteria > Burkholderiales > Burkholderiaceae_B > Pigmentiphaga. Next base: position 14,376 of record SPDP01000009.1, on the reverse strand, counting down.
GGATCACCGTCGCCGTCACCGTGGCGATGAAGCTCAGCAGCGTGATGAAGCGGTGGCGCAGGACCACCTCCAGGCCGCGGCGGTAGCCCGACAGCATGAGCTCGAAGCCGCGCTCGAACCACAGGTAGAGCCGGCCGTGATGGGGGTGGCGCGGTGCGCCGGGTTCGCCGTCCTTGTCCTCGTTGTGCAGGAACTTGGCGCACAGCATGGGCGTGACCGTGAGCGAAACCAGCACCGAGACCGCGATCGTGATGGTCACGGTGACCGCGAATTCGCGGAACAGCCGGCCCACGATGCCGCCCATGAGCAGCAGGGGAATGAACACCGCCACGAGCGAGACGGAGATCGAGATGATGGTGAAGCCGATTTCTCGCGACCCTTGCAGCGCGGCCTGCAAGGGCCGCATGCCGTCCTCGATATGCCGGTAGATGTTCTCCAGCATCACGATCGCATCGTCCACCACGAAGCCCACGGCGATGGTCAGCGCCATGAGGGAGAGATTGTCCAGGCTGTAGCCGACCACGTACATGACGGCGGACGTCCCCAGGATCGCGAGCGGTACGGTCAGGCTGGGGATGAGGGTGACCGCCACGTTGCGCAGGAACATGAAGATGACGGCCACGACCAGGGCGATGGAGAGCAGCAGCGTGAACTCCACGTCCTTGACCGAGGCCCGGATGGTCTGCGTGCGGTCGACCAGCGTGTTCACGGTGATGCTGGGCGGGATGCCTGCCGTGAGGGTGGGCATGGCGGCCTGGATGCGGTCCACCGTCTCGATCACGTTCGCCCCGGGCATCTTGGTGATGGCCAGCAGGATGGTGCGGCCATTGGCGATGTCGTTGCCCCGGTCGGCCGCCGGGCCGGCGAAGGCCCAGGCGGATACCTTGGCGTTCTCGGGGCCGTCGACCGCGATGCCGATGTCGCGCACGCGGATCGGCGCGCCGTTGCGCCAGGCCAGTACCACGTCGTTCCAGGGACCGGCCTTGAGGAGCTGGTCGTTCGTGTAGACGTTGAATGCCTGCGACGCGCCGTCTATGGTGCCGGTCGCCGCGCTGACCGTGGTGTTGGCGATCACGCCGCGGATGTCCTCCAGGCTCAGGCCGAGGGCCTTGAGCCTGGCGGGATCGGCCTGGATGCGCACGGCCGGTTTCTGCTGGCCGAACACGGTCACCAGGCCGACGCCCTGGATCCGCGAGATCTGCTGGGCGAGGATGTTCTCGGCCGTGTCATCCACCTGGGTGAGTGGCAGCACCTTGGATTGCACGCCCAGGATCAGCACCGGCGAATCGGCCGGGTTGATCTTGCGGAAGGTGGGAGGGGTGGGCAGCGTCTTGGGAAGCTGGCCCGTGGCGGCGTTGATGGCCGACTGGACGTCCAGCGCCGCGCCGTCGATGTCGCGCGCCAGATCGAATTGCAGCGTGATCTGCGACAGGCCGAGCGAGCTGGTCGAGGTCATCTGCGTCAGGCCCGGGATCAGCGAGAACTGGCGCTCCAGGGGCTGCGCCACGTTCGAGGCCATGGTTTCGGGGCTCGCGCCCGGCAGCCGGCCCGTGACCTGGATGGTCGGGAAATCCACCTGCGGCAGCGGCGCGACAGGAAGCAGGGGCCAGGCCGCGATCCCGACCAGCAGCAGCGCCACCGCCAGCAGGGTGGTGCCGATGGGACGCCGGATGAAGGTTTCCGAGATGTTCATGCGGCGCTCCCCTGGCGGGCGGCGGCGCTGTCCTTGGGCGGAGTGCCTTCGGGGCGGGCTTCCACGACGTCGGCGCCGGGCGTCAGGCGGTACTGGCCGTCGGACACGACGCGCTGGCCCGCCCGCAGGCCCTTGGTCACCACGGCCAGGTCGCCCTCGGTGCCGCGGACCTCGATCGGCTGCACCTGCGCCTTGCCTTGCTCGTCCACCACGTAGGCGAACAGGCCGTCCTGGCCGCGCTGCACGACGGCGTTGGGAACGACCAGCGCATGCGGTTCGGTGCCCAGCACCAGCCGCGCGTTGGCGGATTGTCCGGGCCAGAGCTTGTGCTGCGGGTTGGCAAAGCGCGCCTTCAGCGAAATGGTCCCGGTCGCGATATCGATCTGGTTGTTCAGGAGGGTGAGTTCCCCCGTGGCGAGTACCTCGCGCGTGCCCGGGTCCAGGGCCTGAACCTGGAGCGGGCGGCCCGAGTTGATGGCGCGGTTCACCGCCTGGAATTGTTCCTGGGGCAGGGTGAATTGCAGCGCGATCGGATCGATCTGGTTCACCACGAGCAGGCCGCCGGCGTCGCTGGCGTGGACGATGTTGCCGGGATCCACCAGCCTTGCGCCCACCCGGCCGGAGATGGGCGAGGCGATGGTGGTGAAGCTCAGGTTCACGCGCGCGAGATTCTCCTGCGCGGCATCGTTGCGCACCGTCGCCTCGAGCTGGCGCACCAGCGATTGCTGCGTTTCCAGCGTCTGGCGCGTGGTGGCTTCGTCGCGGATCAGTTCCGTATAGCGCTGCAGGTCCACCCTGGCGTTGGCCAGCAAGGCCTCGTCCTTGGCGCGCTGCGCCTGGACCTGCTGCAACTGCGCTTCATAGGCGCGCGCGTCCAGGCGGGCCAGGACCTGCCCGGCCTTGACGTCCTGGCCTTCCTTGAACTCTACCCGGTCGAGCTGGCCGTCCACGCGCGTATGTATCGTCACCGAGGCGACGGTGACGACCGTGCCCATGCCGGTCACCGCGATCGGCATGTCCATTTCCCGCACCAGCGCCATGTGTACCGGCACTTTGGCGGCGGCCTGCGCGCGCGTGCTGCCGGCCCGTGGTTCCTGGGACCGGGCCTGCCATTGCGGGAAAGCGAACGCCAGCGCGATGGCGGCAGCCACCGCCGTCAGGCCCCAGGCCTTGGCGCGTGTCTTGGGAGGGCGTCCGGCCGTCGGCGCCGCGGTTTCGCGGCCCTGGTCCTGGTCAATTTTCATGATGAATGTCCTTCGAATCCGCGGCGATTTCCTGGCGGCTCGCGGCGCTGTCCTCCGGCAGTTGCCCGGTGGTCCAGCCGCCGCCCAGTGCCTTCACGAGCGCGACGCTGGCCGCGAAGGCGCGTCCCTGCGCCTGCAGCGAGTTGCGCTCGTTGGTGAGCGCGAGCGCCTGGGCGGTGATGACGCTGGTGTAGGTGGCGGTGCCCGCGCGGTATTGGCTCAAGGTCACGCTTTCGGCCCGGCGCGCGGCCAGGAAGGCGCGACGATCGGCGTCGTACTCCTGCCGCAACGCGTGGACGGCCGCGAGGTTGTCCTCCACTTCCTGGAAGCCGTTCAGCACGGTCTGGCGGTAGGTGGCGGCGGCCACGTCGAAGTTGGCCCGTGCCCGGGCGAGTCCGGCGCTGCGCGCGCCGCCGTCGAAGAGGCTGCCGGCCAGCGCCAGCCCGAGTGCCCACACCTTGCCCGGCGCGGCGGTCCAGCTTGCCAGCCCGAGTCCGACCCCGGTGTTGCCGCCGGAGGCGTTGAGCGTCAGGTTCGGATAGAACGCCGCCTGTGCGACGCCGATCTGGGCGTTGGCGGCCGCCACGCGGCGCTCCGCGCCCGCGATGTCGGGGCGCCGTTCCAGTAATTGCGAGGGCAGTCCGGAGGGGACGCCGGGCAGCGCGGGCAGCTCGGCCGGGTCGTTCGCGGCCAGGGTGAAGTCCGAGGGCGTACGGCCCAGCAGCACGGCCAGGGCGTGTTCGAGCTGGCGGCGCGTGAGGTCCACGTCGATGGCCTGCGCCTGGGTGGCGGCCAGCGTGCTTTCCGCGAGCGAGACATCGGCCTGGGTCGCCACCCCCGCGCGGAACTGGGCCTGCGCGAGTTGCAGGGACTTGCCGTAGGCTTCGATGGTGCGCGCATAGAGCGCCTGCTGGCGATCCAGGATGCGTAATTGCAGATAGTCGTTGACTACGCTGGCCTGCACGGCCAGCCGCGCGGCGGCCAGGTCGGCGGCGCTGGCCTGGGCGGTGTCGGCGGCGGACTCCACGCCGCGGCTCACGCTGCCCCAGAAATCGGGTTCCCACGACGCGTTGATCGACCAGGCATGGCCATCGGCCAGGGTGCTGCGGCCGCCGCTGACGGTGCGCGCGCGCTGTGCCGAAGCGCTCGCGCCGACGACGGGATAGTAGGCGGCCTGCGCGCCCTGCACCAGGGCCTGCGCCGCGCGGTACTGGGCCTGGGCCTGGGCCAATGTCTGGTTCGCGGCGTTGGCCTGCTCGATGAGCGTGTCGAGGCGGCTGTCGCCGTAGGCCCGCCACCAGGGCTGATCGGGGTCTGGCGCGCTGGGCATGGCCGTACGCCAGGCGCCGTCTTCCTTGAACGCGGCCTGGCTGGCGGCGCCATCCGGTGCCGCCGGGCGTACATAGTCCGGCCCCACGGCGCAGCCGGCCAGGAGGCAGGCGGCCGCCAGGCCGGGCCAAAGAGAGGGGCCGCAGATACGGCGGCGTCCCCGCGCGCGGCGTCTGGCGGTCTGGAGTTCGAAGGTGGGCATGGACGACCTCATTGGTGAGATCACTGTAGGAATCGCCGGGTAACAAATCGCTGACGGGGAAATGACAAAACTGTCAGCAAGGCAGTGTCCGGCGGCAGCCGTGTCCAGTCCCCGGGGTTTCCGTAAGGAATACGGTAGAATGCCGTACAAATTACGGAGATGCCCGGCATGGCCAAGAGCGAACGTTTCGAAATGCGCCTGGACGAGTCGTCCGCGGCGGCCATCGATGCCTGGCGCGACGCCAGCATGGCCGGCGCGTCGCGGGCGCAGGCGGTCAGGGCGTTGATCGAGCGCGGCCTGGCGGGCGCGCCCGGCGAGGGGCCCCGGTTCAGCGACGGCGAGAAGACGCTCATGGCGTTCATGGGCGACCTGTTTCGCCATCTGGGCGCGCCGGCGGAAAGGGTGGATGCCGTGTGCAGGGGGTTTGCCACCGGCAACCATTGGGCCGTCGATCTGGAGATGGGCGGGCTGTACGGTCCGCCATCGGCGGCATCGCCGGATGATGCGCGCTTCGTGCTGTCGGTGCTCGAGATGTGGGAGGTGTTCGAGTCCGCGTTCGAGGATTTTTCCGAAGCCCAGCGGGCGCAAGTGCTGGGGGGCGGGGAGGGCTCCCATCCCCGTTGCCGGATCCGGCGCGGCCTCCTCCAAAGGAGGCGCTCAATCGGAACCCAGGAAGAAGTAACCAGGGGTTCGCCCTGGAATGAAAAAGATCCGGTCAGGCATGAGCTGTTCGGCGTAGAGCGTCTTGCACAACATGCCCGCAGCCTGGCCGCTGCACAGGAAGTCACGTCAAGGCCGCGTCGGGTTTCCTCTCTGCATAGGCGCCTTGGCGACAACGCCGCAGTCCTGCTGGCTGCCTATCATTCAAGCGCCGCGGAACTTGAAGGTGGCCGCGCGGTGGAGCCGGCGGCAGAATGGTTGCTCGATAACTACCACGTCGTGGAAGAGCAGGTCCGCGAGGTCCGCGATGATCTTCCCCCCGGGTTCTACCGGCAATTACCCAAATTATCTTCCGGTCCCTTCGCTGGCTATCCGCGAGTGCTCGGCGTGGCTTGGGCGTTCGTCGCCCACACCGACAGCAACTTCGACCCCGAGGTCTTGTATCGTTTCATTTCGGCCTATCAGTCGGTGCGCCCCCTCACGATCGGCGAGTTGTGGGCCGTAGCCATTACCTTGCGCATTGTGCTGGTCGAGAACCTGCGCCGTTTGGCCGAAGAAATCGGCGCCGGCCGCGCGGCACGCGATAGCGCCGACGAGATGGCCGATGGGCTGCTGCGGTCGGGCTCGGCGGGCACTGTATCGGGCTTGAACGCGAAGATCGCCTCGATGGGGCCCTTGTCGGAAATCTTCGCTGCGCAGTTGAGCAAGCGGCTGCGCGATCAGGATCCGCGCGAGACGCCGGCCTTGGCGTGGTTGGAGGACCGCCTCGTCAAGCAAGGCAGCTCCAGGGACGATGTGGTGGAGAAGGCGCAGCAGCGGCAGGGGGCGTCCAATGTCAGCGTCCGCAACGTCATCACCAGCATGCGGCTGATCTCCGACATCGATTGGGCGGACTGGTTCGAAAGCGTAAGCCTGCCGGACGAATTGTTGCGGACGTCCAGCGGTTTTGGCGAAATGGATTTCTCCACGCGCGACCTGTATCGCAAGGAAATAGAACAACTGGCGCGCGGCTCGGCCATGACGGAGCTGCAGGTGACACAGGCCGTGCTGGACGCCGCCCGCGCCGCGGCCGTCGGCGCGCGGGGGGGCGACAGGGCCCGTGTGAGCGACCCGGGTTATTACCTTATTGCAGCTGGGCGGCCCGCGCTGGAGGCGCGGATAGGTTATGCCGCACCCTGGCGGGTCGGCCTGGACCGGCTGGCCGTCCGGGGCGGCATCGCGGGCTATGTGGGTTCCATCATGAGCGCAACCGTGGCGCTGGCCGCCTTGGTGTGGTGGGTGCTATGGACGCCCGGCATGGCGGCGGGCGGGGTGGTGGCATTCCTGCTCCTGGCGATTTTCCCGGTTTCCGAATTCGCCACAGTGCTTCTGAATCGCGCCATTACCTGGAAACTTGGCGCGTCGATACTCCCCGCCGTCGACTTTACGCAGAATGTGCCGGAAGAGCACAGGACACTGGTTGCCGTTCCCACGTTGCTGACCAGCGAGGAGGAGATGCTGGCCCACATCGAGCAGTTGGAGGTGCTTTATCTGTCGGGCGCGGGCGGTGATCTGGTCTATGCCTTGCTTGCCGATGGACCGGATGCGGATACCGAAGACATTCCGGCCGACGCAGCGATCCTGGCGGCGGGAGCCGCCGCCGTCGCCCGGCTCAACCTTCGGCACGGTCCGGCGCCGGGCGGCAGCCGATTCTTGTTGCTGAGTCGTCGAAGGTTGTTCAACGAGACGCAGGGCATATGGATGGGGTGGGAACGCAAGCGCGGCAAGTTGCATGAGCTGAATCGGCTCTTGCGTGGCGCAACGAACACCAGCTATGCGCCTATTCCGGGCTTGACCCAGCATGTGGCACAAGGCGTGCGCTACGTGCTTACCCTGGATGCCGACACACGCCTGCCCAGAGATGCGGCCCAGAAGCTCATCGGGAAAATGGCTCATCCTCTGAACAGGCCGAAATTCGATGCCGCGACGCAACGCATCGTCGAAGGTCATGCCATTCTGCAGCCCAGGGTGACGCCTTCGCTGCCGCTGCACCGCAAGGGTTCGATCTACCAGCGGCTGTTTTCCAGCCCGGGGGGGCTGGACCCCTATGCGGCCGCCGCCTCCGATGTCTACCAGGATTTGTTCGGCGAAGGATCCTATACCGGCAAAGGTATCTACGACATCGATGCCTTCGAGGCGGTGCTGGCAGGTCGTGTGCCGGAAAATGCCATGCTCAGCCACGATCTGTTCGAGGGAATATTCGCGCGGGCGGGCCTGGCGTCGGACATCGAGATCATCGAAGAGTTTCCCGCCCGCTATGACGTGGCTTGCCGGCGCGCCCACCGGTGGACGCGTGGCGACTGGCAACTGCTGCCCTGGCTGTTCGGACGCGCCGCCGGCAATCTTGCCGTGCCGCCGATAGGGCGAGGCAAGATGCTGGACAATCTGCGCCGCTCATTGCTGGCGCCGGCGAGTTTTCTTGCGCTGGGCGCGGGGTGGTTGCTGCCCTTGCCGGCGGCGGCGCTTGCCACCCTGACAATCGTCCTGTGCCATGCCGTTCCCGCCGTGCTTTCATCGCTGAGTTTCGTGGCGGCGCGCCGCGGCGGGGTCCCGCTGCGCAACCGTGCCATGCTCTTTGGCCAAGATCTGGCCATCGCGGGGGAGCATGTCCTGGCTTCGTTCACCTTCCTGGCCGATGGTGCCTGGAGGATGACCGATGCGATCGGTCGAACCCTGCTGCGGCTCTTTGTCACGCATCGACATCTCCTGGAGTGGACGACGGCCGCGCAATTGACCGGCTCGGCGCGGCTGGGACTGGCGGGTGTCTATCGCATGATGTGGCAAAGCGTTTGCCTGTCGGTGGTCATGGTTGTCGGAGTCATCGTCGTGCAGCCCGCTTCGTGGGTGTTGCTCTTGCCGTTCGCGCTGGCGTGGCTGGCGGCACCAGCCTGCGCATGGTGGATAAGTCGGCCATCCCAGATGGCGGCTCAACTGCGCGTATCGGCGGCGACGGCCCTGTCGTTGCGTCGCACGGCTCGCCGGACATGGAGATTCTTTGAAACGTTCGTGACGGCGGATGACCATATGCTGCCGCCGGACAATTTTCAGGAAACGCCCAAGCCCGTGCTGGCCCGGCGTACTTCGCCAACGAACATAGGTTTGTATCTCCTGTCGATCGTCGCGGCGCGCGATTTTGGATGGATCGGCACGTGCGGCGCCATCAGGCGGATGGAGGACACGCTTTCGTCCGTGGGCAGGCTGGAGCGGTACAACGGCCACCTTTTCAATTGGTACGCCACCGACGACTTGCGCGTGCTCCAGCCTGCCTATGTGTCATCGGTCGACAGCGGCAACCTTGCCGGCCATTTGATTGCACTTGCCAATACGTGCGAAGAATGGGCCGAGGATTGCTCCAGCCGGGAAGTGCGTTCCGGGTTGCGCGACGACCTTGCGCTCGCGCGCGAAGCACTCTCGGACATGGCCGCTACGGGGGATGAACGCCTTCGACAGCTAGCCGCCCTGCAGGAGGAGATGGATACGCTGCTGCAGGGGCCGCAGGATCTGGTTTCCCTGTTGCCTTCGCTTGGCCGCCTGGCGGCGAAGGCCGCCGGCGGGGCCCGGGCATTGGTACCGGTCGAAGCCGATGGGCACGGCGTGGATCTGGTGTTCTGGACGAATGCGTTGTCGGTTGCCATCCAGGAACATCGCGAGGACGTTGACGCGGGGGAGCGATGCCAGGAGGCCATCGATGCCCGCTTGCGAGTCCTGGCGCATACCGCGCGCGAGATGGCATCGGCGATGGACTTTTCATTCTTGCTGGACCCGGAACGCAAGCTGCTGTCCATCGGCTATTCCCTGGCCGACAACAGCCGGGACCCCGGTTGCTACGACCTGCTGGCATCGGAGGCGCGGCTGGCCAGCCTGTTCGCCATTGCGAAGGGGGATGTGCCCACTCGCCACTGGATGCGCCTGGGACGTACGTCCACACCTGTTGCCTGTCGGGCCACGCTGATCTCGTGGTCGGGTTCGATGTTCGAATATCTGATGCCGTCATTGGTCATGCGCGCGCCGGTGGGCAGTCTGCTGGAGCAGACCAACCGCATGGTCGTGCGGCGCCAGCGGCAATATGCCGAGGAACTGGACCTGCCATGGGGAATTTCCGAGTCGGCCTACAACGCGCGCGATATGGCGTTCACTTATCAGTACCTCAATTTCGGCGTTCCTGGCCTGGGACTGAAGCGAGGACTGTCCGAAGACTGGGTTGTGGCGCCGTATGCCACCGCTCTTGCCGCGATGATCGATCCCGAAGCCGCGCAGGAAAATTTCATCCGCTTGGCGCAACTGGGGGCTCGGGGCCGGCACGGCTTCTATGAAGCGCTGGATTTCACGCCTTCCAGATTGCGTGAGAATGCAACGGTAGCCATCGTTCGCAGTTTCATGGCTCATCACCAGGGCATGACCATCGTCGCCATTGCCAATGCCTTGCATGGTGGCCGGATCCGCGATCGGTTCCATCGCGAACCCATGATTCAAGCCTGCGGCTCCCTGCTCCAGGAGCGCGTACCGCGCGATGTGGCGCTGGCCCGTCCCCGCGCGGAGCGGATCAAGGCCGGGACCGTCCGGGGCGGGGGAATGGAGGGCGCCACGCGCTGCTTCGAGCGCCTGCCAGCCGGTCCGCCTCATACCCACCTGTTGTCCAATGGCCGCTATACGGTCATGGTGACCACCGCCAGCGGCGGCTACAGCCGCTGGCGTGAGATCGCCGTGACGAGGTGGCATGGGGATGCCACGCGCGATGGCTCCGGATCCTATCTGTTCGCGCGCGATATCCAGCGTGGTCATGCGTGGTCGGCCACGCCGGAGCCGCTCTGGACGGACCCGCAGCAGATCCAGATCGGTTTCTCGGAAGACCGGGTGGATTTCATGCGCCGCGATGGCTCGTTGACGACGGCCATGCAGGTGCTCGTTTCCGGCGAGGATGACGGCGAGGTACGCCGTGTATTGCTGACGAACGCGGGGCGCCGCGTTCGCGAGATCGAGTTGACCTCATACGCGGAACTCGTGCTGGCCACGCCGGCTGCCGACCGCGCGCATCCCGCCTTCTCCAAGATGTTCGTGGTAACCGAATTCCTGCCTGAGTTCGGTGCCCTGGTTGCAACCCGGCGCCGGAGATCGCCCGAGGATCCCGGGATCTGGGCAGCGCATTTTGCCGTGGTGGAGGGCGAAGCCATCGCACCGGTGCAATATGAAACCGACCGGGCGCGTTTTATCGATCGCAGAGCCCATGGTTGGGTGCCCGGACATATCGTCCAGGGAGAACCGTTGTCCAATACTGTCGGGACGGTACTGGATCCCGTTTTTTCCCTCAGGCACAGTGTCCGGGTGGCACCTGGCCAGGTGGCCCGCGTTTCGTTCTGGACACTCGTGGCCGATACGCGCGAGGCGCTGCTGGACCTCGTGGACAAGCATCACGATCGCAGCGCTTTCGAACGGGCGGAGACCTTGGCCTGGACCCAGGCGCAGGTGCAACTGCGCCACTTGGGGATGCACGCCGAAGAAGCGGCGGCTTTCCAGCGATTGGCCGCACCGCTGCTCTATCCGGATTCGCGGTTCAGGGTGCCGTCGGAGGCCATCATCCGCGGTGCCGGCAGCCAGTCCGGACTGTGGCCATACGGTATATCCGGGGATTTTCCCATCGTGTTGCTTCGGATCGACGATGCGCAGGACATCTCGCTGGTCAGGCAGATGCTGCGCGCACACGAGTATTGGAGGATGAAGCGGCTGGCGGTCGATCTCGTCATTCTCAACGAGCGTACGTCCTCGTATACCCAGGACTTGCAGAATGCCATCGATACGGCCGTGCGCAGCAGCCAGGCCAGGCCGAGTTTTGGCAAGGAACTGGCAAAGGGCACCGTCTATGTCTTGCGTGCCGATCTCATGAGCGTTCAAGGACAGGACTTGATTCAGGCTGTGGCCCGTATCGTGCTGTTGGCGCGTCACGGGCCGGTGGCCGAGCAGCTTGCCCGTATCGTCGAGTCCTCGCCCCGTCTGGAAATGCCATTTCGTCCGGCGCCAACGGCCTTGATGGCGGCGTCGTCAGGTTCTTCGAACGAGCGGGAGCTCGAGTTCTTCAACGGCCTGGGTGGTTTTGGCCTGGATGGCAAGGAGTACGTCGTTTGCCTGCTGAATGGCCAGAGTACGCCGGCGCCCTGGATCAACGTCGTTGCCAACCCGGGTTTTGGCTTCCAGGTATCCGCGGAAGGCAGTGGCTACACCTGGTCGGAAAATAGCAGGGAGAACCAGCTGACGCCATGGTCGAACGATCCGGTGATGGATCCGCCCGGCGAGGTGTTCTATCTGCGCGACGAGGCCAGCGGAGATCTGTGGACGCCGACGGCATCGCCCATACGCGATGATGCGGCCTATGTCGCGCGGCATGGCTTTGGCTATAGCCGCTTCGAGCATAGGCATGACGGAATCGCCAGCGAACTGCTCCAGTATGTGCCCAGGCAGGACCCGATCAAGATCTCCCGCCTGACGCTCGTCAATCATTCGGGCCGATCCCGCGAACTGTCGATCACCGCCTACGTGGAATGGGTTCTGGGCGCGACGCGCAGTGTCTCGGCGCCGTTCTTGATTACCCGGGTCGACGCTGCCACGGGCGCGATTTTCGCGGTGAATCCATGGAGTCTCGATTTTGCGCAGCGCGTGGCTTTCGCAGATCTGGCCGGAAGCCAGACCGCGCTCACCGCGGACCGGCGCGAGTTTCTCGGCGACAACGGCGAATTGGCGGCCCCGGCGGCATTGACGGGGGACGCCGGTCTGTCGGGTCGCTGCGGCGCGGCCCTGGATCCGTGTGCCGTCCTGCAACGCGTGGTGGCCTTGAAGCCGGGAGAGTCGGTCGAGATCGTTTTTTTCCTGGGACAGTGCGGCTCGGCCGAGGAGGCGCGGGAACTGGTGGCGCGCTACCGTCAACAGGACCTGGACGAAGTGCTCGGCCAGGTGGTTTCGGGCTGGCAGGAAAAATTGGGCGCCGTGCAGGTAAAGACACCGGACCGCGCCATGGATGTTCTCTTGAACGGCTGGCTGCTCTACCAGACGATCGCGTGCCGGCTCTGGGCCCGATCGGCTTTCTATCAATCCAGCGGCGCATACGGGTTTCGCGACCAGTTGCAGGACGGCATGGCGTTGATGTTGGCCATGCCCGAGGCGGCCCGGGGACAGCTGTTGCGGGCCGCTTCCCGCCAGTTTGCCGAGGGCGACGTGCAGCATTGGTGGCAACCGCAGACGGGGCAGGGGGTGCGCACGCGCATCTCGGACGACTGCGTCTGGCTGGCGTACGTGGCGGCAAATTATGTCCTTCGCAGTGGCGACGAGGCGGTGCTCGACGAGCCGGTCAGTTTCGTGGAAGGCCCTGCGCTCGGCACGGACGAGCACGACGCATTCTTCCTGCCGAAGCCGTCGGAATGCGCCGCCACTCTGTTCGAGCATTGCGCACGTGGCCTGGATTTGTGCATGGCGCGTACGGGTGTGCATGGGCTGCCGCTCATCGGGAGCGGTGATTGGAACGACGGCATGAACCGGGTGGGGCAGGCGGGGCACGGCGAGAGCGTATGGCTAGGCTGGCTGCTCTTGCACACCATCGGTACGTTCGAACCCATGGTGCGCGGTCGGGATCCGCTTCGCGCGGCACGTTGGCGCGAGCATGCCGGCAGCTTGCGCGAGGCCATGGAGACTCATGCCTGGGACGGCGAATGGTATCGGCGGGCCACCTTCGACGATGGTACCTGGCTGGGCTCGCGCGATGGCAAAGCGTGCCGGATCGATTCCATTGCCCAGTCGTGGGCCGTCTTGTCGGGCGCGGCGCAGCCGGAGCGCGCCGCCATGGCCATGGCCAGCCTCGAGCGGCATTTGATGAAGCGGGATGACGGCATGGTCCTGCTGTTTACGCCGCCTTTCGACCGGGGGGGCCACGACCCTGGCTACATCCAGGGATATCCTCCAGGGCTGCGCGAAAACGGCGGTCAATACACGCATGCCGCCATGTGGGTGATCCTGGCCTACACGGCCTTGGGGAACGGCGACAAGGCCGTCGAACTTTTTTCCATGCTCAATCCCGTCAACCACGCGCATAGCCCGGCGGGGGCACAGCGCTACAAGGTCGAACCCTATGTGGTGGCGGCAGATGTCTATTCCGTGGCACCTCATGCCGGCCGGGGAGGCTGGACCTGGTACACCGGATCGGCGGGCTGGATGTACCGTGCGGGCGTCGAAGGGATCCTGGGCATTCAGCGGACGGGCATGTTCCTGACCCTGAATCCTTGTATTCCCGCTGCCTGGCCAGGATTCGAAGCCTGCGTGGCAATAGACGGGAGCCGGCATGACATCCGGGTGGACAACGTTTCAGGGCGGGGCCGGGGCGTGACCGCGGCATTCGTGGATGGGATCGCCCTGGCGTGCGCTGGGGGGACGATTGCATTGCCGTTGGACGGCCTGCCGCACAGTGTGGTGCTCACGCTGTGAGCCGGGCGGTCTTGCCAGGGATCCTCAGGCCGGTGCCGGGCCCGCGAGCAAATCGATGACCGCCCGCGCCGCGCGCGTCTGCTCCCGGCCCTTACGGGAACACAGCGCGGTGGCGAGATTCCCGCCGCGCACGGCAGATTTGATGCTTTCGAAGGTCGCCGCCTACACCTATATCGCGCATGCGCCGGAGGGCGGGTTGTCCCTGGACGCGTATCCGGCCATCCGGGCCTGGGTGGCACGCATCGAGGGATTGCCCGGTTTCGTTCCCATGCCAGGCGCGCCGGCCCGGAAGGGATGAGGCACACCCGTGCGCCCCCCGGGGCGCGTTTCCACGGGGGGCATGTCCGGGAAAGCCCTGTCCAGAATGTTCTGATTGTCCATGCTCATGTGTAGATAGTCTATTTTCATTAAAAATACACGGGCATAAGATTCAAGCGATTCCTGGCGTAACGAAAAGAGATCCAGTGGGCGTGGGGAGCTGGGCGCATCAGGAAAATTTGTTCAAAAAATACATGAGAAAAATCATTTTCCATAAAAAAATCATTCCAGGAGACGGACAATGAAAATGCGCATGTGGGGTTGTTTGCTGGGCATGGCGCTGGGCGGTACGGCCGCGGCGCAGACCCCGTTGAAGATCGGTTTCGTGGGCGAGATGTCGGGCCAGCAGGCCGAGTACGGGCTGCAGATGAGCAACGGGGCCAAGCTGTTCCTGCAGGAACACGGCGACGTGGTGGCCGGGCGCAAGA
>SPDP01000008.1 GCA_009360345.1 Alcaligenaceae bacterium SAGV5 | reverse complement strand
TGCGCAGCATGCGTTCAGTCCGGCATGGTTCGCGGCGAAGGGGGCGGCGCAGGGCACCGCGGCGGCGACGGGGCGGCTGCCCAATGGCTTGCCGGCTCACCCGGCCCGAGGCGGGGTGGGGACGTCCCGCCGGAGGAAGTCCGGCGGAGATGCCGTGGTGCTTAGCCGCGGAGCAGCGTCAGCACGTTGTTGGGCAGCGAGTTGGCTTGCGCCAGCATCGCGGTGCCGGCCTGCTGCAGGATCTGGCCGCGCGTGAGCGAGGCGGTTTCCGAGGCGAAGTCGGCGTCCTGGATGCGGCTGCGCGACGAGGACAGGTTCTCCGAGGTGGTTTCCAGGCTGGAGACGACCGAGGTGAAGCGGTTCTGGATCGCACCCAGCGAGGCACGCGCGTCGCTGACGGTGGACAGCGCGGCGTCCAGGGCGGACAGGGCGTTGGAGGCGCCGGCGACGGTCGAGATGTCGATGGCGTTCAGGGCGGTGCCGGTCTGGGTGATCGTGCCGGCCAGGGTGAAGGCGCCGGTGCTGCTGATGGAGCCGGTCACGCCCGTGGGGGCCTTGTACGAGACGTTCAGCGAGGCGCCCGTGGTGCCGGCGGCGGCCAGGCCGAAGTCGGACAGGGTGGAGGCGACGGCGGTACCCAGCGTGAGGGCGCCGATCGTGATGTTGCGGCCGTCGGCGGCTTCGAGCTTCAGGCCGGAGCCGGTGTCGACGGCGCGCACGCCGGTGGTGGCCGATTGCGCGTTGATCGCGGTCAGGGCGGTTTCGCGGTTGGTCGCGGCGTTGGTGGTGGCGGTCAGGTTGATCGTCAGGCCGTTCAGCGTGAAGCTGGCCGTGCCGGCGGTCGTGGTCGTGACGGTCGAGGTGCCGTTGGCTTGCGTGGCGTTCGCGGTGACGTTCAGGCCGGCGATGCCTTGCGTGTTCATGGCATTGGCGATGGCCTTGGCGTCGTTGGCGATGTTGCCCAGGGCGAACGTGCCGGCGGAGCCAAACGTGACGGACTGTGCCGCGGCGGTGTCGCTGGCGGTGCCGATCGACAGGTTGGTCGCGTTGAAGCCGTTGTACCGGCCCAGCGTCGAGGCCTTGGCGTCGGCGATGTTGTTGATGGTGATGGTCTGGCCGGCATTGGCGCCGACCTGGAATTTCTGGGCGGCGAACGAGCCGTCCAGCAGCTTGGTGCCGTTGAAATCGGTGTCGCGGGCGACGCGGTCGATTTCGGCGGTCAGCTCGGCCACTTCCTTCTGCAGCGAGGCGCGGTCATCGGCCGAGTTGGTCGAGTTGGACGACTGCACGGCCAGCGTGCGGATGCGCTGCAGGTTGGTGCCGATCTGGCTCAGCGCGCCTTCGGCGGTCTGAGCCAGCGAGATGCCGTCGTTGGCGTTGCGCACGGCCTGGTTCAGGCCGTTGATCTGCGTGCTCATGCGCTCGGAAATGGCCAGGCCGGCGGCGTCGTCCTTGGCGCTGTTGATGCGCAGGCCGGTCGACAGGCGCTGCAGGGCGGTGTTGACGGCGCTCTGCGAGCTGTTCAGGTTGCGCTGCGCGTTCAGCGAAGCGATGTTGGTGTTGATGACTTGTGCCATGACCTATCTCCGTGAGGGTGAGTCACATGGTGTTTCAAGGAGGGGCCCTGGGGGCCCGACGATGCATCCGCGGCTGGAGGTCCTTCCGCAATTGCGCCAGGGCCATCGCAGGCTGCATGAAGTGCCAGCGTGGCCGCGTTGAGGCAATTAACGGGGGGGTGATTTGAAAACTTTAGGCGGAGAGGGCGGTTTGGCGGAAAAAAATACCGCTAAAGTTTCTCCGTGGCAGTCCGATTGTGGGCGCAGCCGGGGCGGACGTCAGGCCGGCGTTTCCAGCGTGAAGTAGAAGGTCGCGCCTTGCCCGGGGGCGCTTTCCGCCCAGATCTGTCCGCCGTGGCGGTTGATGATGCGGCGGACGGTGGCCAGGCCGATGCCCGTGCCGGGAAAGTCGCTGGCGCGGTGGAAGCGCTGGAAGGCGCCGAACATGCGTTCGGCGTTCTGCGCGTCGAAGCCGGCGCCGTTGTCGCGGACGAAATAGATGGTGCTGTTGCCGCGCAGCAGGCTGCCGAACTGGATGTGTGCCTCGGCGCGGCCGCCGGTGAATTTCCAGGCATTGCCCAGCAGGTTGTCGAGCACGATGCGCATCAGGCCGGCATCGCATTCGGCCAGGGCCGAGGCGGGCAGGTCTTCCTCCACCCGGCGTCCGGGCTGGCCGCCGCGCAGGTCTGCCAGGACCCCGTGCGCGATGGCGGCCAGGTCCACCCGGGTCCTGAGCAGGCTGCTCTGGTTGATGCGTGCAAGCTGCAGCAGATCGCCGATCAGGTCTTCCATGCGCCCCGCGTTGTCCACGATGTGCTGCAGGTGCTTGGCGTCGGTTTCGCCCAGATGGCTGGCGAGGCCGCGCTCGAGCAGGCCGGCGAAGCCCGCGATCTGCCGCAGCGGCGCGCGCAGATCGTGGGAGACGGAATACGAAAAGGCTTCCAGTTCTTCGTTGATCACGCTTAGCAGGTGGGTGCGCTGCGCGACCCGCTTCTCCAGTTCGCTCTGGATGCGGCGGGCCGCTTCCTGTTGTTCCATGTGCTGCGTGATGTCCTGCGCGTAGCCGGAGACGGCGATCGACTCGCCCTCGTCGTTGCACAGGCAGCTCAGCTGGATCTCGAACCATCTCGGCTCGCCGTCCACCGTCCAGATCTGTTCGAAGCGCTTGCGGGTGCGGGATTCGAGCAACTGCCGATGGCGCAGCGCATGGACGCGCGCGATCGAGGGGGGCATGGTTTCTTCCATGGTCCGGCCCAGGCAATCGGCGGCCCGGGGGATGCCGAGCAGCCTGGCGTAGGCCGCGGAGACGTACCGGTACCGGCCGTCCCGGTCCACGACCCAGGTGGCGGCGGGAAGCGATTCCAGCGCGGCTTCCAGCAATGCATGGTTGTTTCCGGCCATGGCTGCAGTCTGCTGGATGGGTGGAATCGCGTTTCGCATTTGCGTGTATAAATGAAACAACTGATACAGAATTTGTAAGAAATATTCTTACACGCGGAGTGTACCTAAGCAGACGTGAAATCCAGCGGGGTTCCGATGTCAATATGGTAACAAGTGTCTAATAATTTACATATTGAATTGGTTCCTGTGTCGGAAGAAAAAGCCGTCCAGGACGCTTGTCTTACATCCCGCTAGCGGGGTTTTCCTCAAAGGAATCGCGATGACTCAAGTTTGCGACGTGGTCGATCTGGACGTATCGGCTCCCCTGGCCGAATCTTCCCCCATGTCAAGGCTGAGCGAGGAAATCCGCGATGCCAACCTGACCTATCTGATGCTTGCGCAGCAGATGTTGCGCGTGGATCGCGCCGAGGCGCTCTACCGCCTCGGCATCACGAGCGAGGTGGCTGACATCCTTTCCTCGCTGACGACCGCCCAGTTGCTCAAGATCGCCGGCTCCAGCATGCTGCTCGCCCGGTTCCGCTTCGACGACTCGCTGGTCTGGAATCTGCTGTCCTCGCCCAAGCGCGATGACGTTTCGCCCCGTATCCATGCGGCCATCCTGATGGCCGGCCGGACCGCCGCGATGGCCGCTTCCTGAGTCCTGGCCATGTATCGTCGCAGTATCCGGGGGCCGCATGGCGCGAGCTAAAAGCGTCCTGTCCGAGGCGCGCCAGATCGAGATCGCATCCGAACTGATCCGCCTGGACGCCCGCCTGCAGGTGCTGGAGGCGGAGGTGCAACTGTCGCGCGAGCGTCTGTTGCGCCTGTATCGCGAGATCCGCGGGAAATCGCCGCCCAAGGGCATGTTGCCGTTTTCCACCGATTGGTTCATGACCTGGCAGCCCAACGTCCACGCCTCGCTGTTCATGAATGTCCACCGCCATCAGATCGGCCTGGACGACGCGACGGCGGTCGAGGCGCTGATCCGCGCCTACCGGCTGTACCGCGAGCAGGTGGGGCAGTTGGGGCTGCCCGAGGTCCTGTCGATCACGCGGGCCTGGCGCCTGACGCGGTTCTTCGATGCCGGCATGCTGGGAATGACGGCCTGCACGCGTTGCGGCGGCGAGTTCGTCACCCATACCTTCGAGTTGGCGCATCAATACGTCTGTGGCCTGTGCCACATGCCATCCCGCGCCGGCAAGACCCGGCGTCCGGCGAAGGCGGAGCCGGCCGGGGCGGCGCCCCGCTGACCCGGGCCGGCCCGGGAAGCTTCCGCTCTCAAGTTTTGTCTTTACCGGTCGAAAACCCGTTCATGGCTTCGCGCAATGTGCCAACGAAGCCCGATTGCCCCACGCACGTCAGTCCCCCAGATTCCTGGCAGGCAGGCTCCCGATGCCAATATCGAGTCCCTGCCCAGACCCGGGATGCGGAGGATCCGGCTCCGCCGGTCCTCCCGCATCGCCCCCTGGGGGGCGCGCGAAGCGCGTAGGGGGGGACCTCATCCACATGCTCGTCATCATCGGCTACATCATCGTTGGGGCGTCAGTGCTGGGCGGATACGCCATGCATGGCGGCTCGCTGGGCGCGCTGTTCCAGCCGTTCGAACTGATCATCATCGCTGGCGCGGCTTTCGGCGCGTTCGTGTGCGGCAATTCCAGCAAGGTGGTGCGGGCGACGCTGCGGGCATTGCCGACCACGCTGCACGGCTCGCGCTTCACCAAGCAGCGCTACCTCGACATGCTGGCGCTGCTGTACGAAATCCTCAACCGGGTGCGGCGCGAGGGCCTGATGTCCATCGAGGCCGACGTTGAAGAGCCCTACAACAGCCCGCTGTTCCAGAAATATCCCGCGCTGCTGGCCGACGGGCACCTGGTCGAGTTCGTGACGGACTACCTGCGGCTCATGGTCAGCGGAAACCTGAATCCGCTGGAGCTGGAAGCCCTGATGGACCAGGAAATCGACACCCACCACCAGGAAGCCAGCGTGCCGGCGCACGCCATCCAGCGCATTGCCGACGGGCTGCCGGCCTTCGGCATCGTCGCCGCGGTGATGGGCGTGGTCAACGTGATGGGGTCGGTGGGCGAGCCGCCGGCCGTGCTCGGTGCCAAGATCGGCGCGGCGCTGGTCGGTACCTTCGTCGGCATCCTGCTCGCCTACGGCATCGTCGGGCCGCTGGCCTCGGTGCTGGAGCAGAAGGTGAGCGAAAGCAGCAAGCAGCTCGAATGCATCAAGGTCGCCCTGCTGGCGAGCCTGAACGGCTATGCGCCCGCGCTGGCCGTCGAGTTCGGACGCAAGGTGCTGTTCTCGACCGAACGCCCCACGTTCGGCGAGCTGGAAGACACGGTGCGGGGCAGGTCCGCCGCGTGACGGCAGGGTAGGGAGTCTCGATCATGGCAGGCAAGGACGGCGTAGTGCCGATCATCATCCGGCGGTCCCGCAAGCGGGCCGGCAAGCCCCATGGCGCCGGCATGTGGAAGATCGCCTATGCCGACTTCGTCACCGCCATGATGGCCTTCTTCCTGCTGATGTGGCTGCTGACGACCTCGGCCCAGGCCGACCTGGATGGCATTTCCGAATATTTCCGTACGCCGCTGCGCGTGGCGGTTACGTCGGGCAGCGTGGCGGGCGATCCGGTCAGCGTGCTGACGGGCGGCCAGCACCTGAGTCCCCGCGTCACGCCCCAGCGCCGCGCCAGCGACGACGAGCAGGAAGCCCGCGAGCGCCGCAAGCTCGAGGGCCTGAAGTCCGAGCTCGAGAGCCTGATCTTCACCCAGCCCACGCTGACGCAGTTCAAGGACCAGATCCTGCTGGATTTCACCGACGAGGGGCTGCGGATCCAGATCGTGGACGAGAAGAACCGGCCCATGTTCGATACCGGCAAGACCGTGCTGAAGGACTACAGCCGCGTCATCCTGGACGAGCTGGCCCGCGTGCTGAACGGCGTCGAGAACAAGATATCGATTTCCGGCCATACCGATTCGGCGCCCTATGCCGGCGGCACTGGCGGCTACAGCAACTGGGAACTGTCCGCCGACCGCGCCAATGCCGCGCGGCGCGAGATGCTCACCGCCGGCATGCAGGAAGGCAAGGCGCTGCGCGTGGTGGGTCTGTCGGATTCCGTGCCGTTCAACCGTGCCGACGTGAAGGCGGCCGAGAACCGGCGCATCAGCATCGTGGTGTTGAACAGGCGCAGCGAGGAGTTTCTCAAGAAAGGCGGCGTTTATGTCGATGTACCCGCCATTCCTGGCAGGTTGAACGACGGGACGCCGCTGCGGGTGTCCGTTCTCGAATCGCAATGATCACTGAGCCGGCTTGGACCGGCCGGTATGGAGGATGCTATGGGTGCCGGTGACAATCGGTTGATGGAAATGGTGGACGAGAAGGCCCGGCTGGCCGGTTCGAACAAGATGGAGCTGCTGCTGTTCTCGCTGGGCGGCAGCGAGGTCTTCGGCATCAACGTGTTCAAGGTGCGCGAGGTCTGCGAGACGATTCCGATCACCAGGACGCCGAACGTGCCGCGCGGGGTGGAGGGCATCATTTCGCTGCGCGGCGCGATCCTGCCCGTCATCGATCTGGCCACCTCCATCAACATGCAGGTCGAGACGCCGCGCACCAAGCTGCTGATCACCGAGTTCTCCAGCCATACGCAGGCTTTCCTGGTGGCCGACGTGGACCGCATCGTGCGCATCGACTGGGACAAGGTCAAGTCGCCGCAGTCCATGCCTTCGAACAACACCTCGTTCATGACGGCGCTGACCGAGCTGGCCGACGGCAAGCTGGTGTCCATCCTGGACGTCGAGCAGATCCTGGCCTCGGTCATAGGCGAGGACAAGATTCCGTCCGAGATCCAGCAGGTCGACGCCGAAATCAAGGCAAATGTGTTCTTCGCCGACGATTCCTCGCTGGCGCGCAAGAAGATCACGGAAGTGCTGGACCGCATGGGGTTGCCGCACCAGCACGCCACGAACGGCGCCGACGCCTGGGACAAGCTCCGGGGCATCGCGGCGCGGGCCGACGCCGAGAAGCTGCCGCTGGACCTGATGCTGGGAATGATCCTGGTCGATGCCGAGATGCCCGAGATGGACGGCTACGTGCTGACCCGCCACATCAAGTCCGATCCCCGCTTCGCGAAGATTCCCGTCGTGATGCATTCATCGCTGTCATCGGTCGCGAACAAGAAGCTCGGGCAGCAGGTGGGCGTCGATGCCTATGTCGCGAAATTCCACCCCTCGGAACTGGCTAGTATGATCGCCGCTCAACTCACACATATCAAGGCCAGAAAGGGAGCAAATGAAGCCTGACGATTTGAAGTTCCTTATCGTCGACGATTTTTCGACGATGCGGCGCATCGTCCGCAATCTCCTGAAGGAACTCGGCTACAACAACGCCGACGAGGCCGAGGACGGCCAGATAGCATTGAGCAAGCTGCGCAGCGGCCTGTTCAATTTCGTGGTCAGCGACATCAACATGCCGAACATGAACGGCTTCGAGCTGCTGCGCGAGATCCGCGCCGACGACCAGCTCAAGAAGCTGCCGGTGCTGTTGGTGACCGCCGAAGCCAAGAAGGAAGACATCGTGCTGGCCGCCCAGATCGGGGCGAACGGCTACATCGTCAAGCCCTTCACCAAGGCGACGCTGGAAGAAAAGCTGACCAAGATCGTGCAGAAAATGAACGGGAGCACGTAATGGCCCATACCGGCGATACCGAAGACCTCGAAGCGCTGTTCGACCAGATTTCGTCCGAAACCCTGGCTCGGCTCGATGCCGAACCGGCAGCCGACGCGGCTCCGGCCGCGGCGGCCGCCGTGAGCGAGGACGAGGCCGCGGCCGATCAGTCGCCGGAGTTCTACCAGCGGGTCGGCATGCTGACCCGGCAATTGCACGATGCGCTGCGCGAGCTGGGCTACCACCAGAAAGTGGAGCAGGCCGTGCACTCGCTGCCCGATACGCGCCAGCGCCTGGATTACATCGCGCGGCTGACCGGCCAGGCCGCCGAGCGCGCCTTGTCCAATGTCGAGAAAGGCCAGGAGATCCAGGAGGGCGTGGAAAAGGAAGGCGCGCGCCTGAGCGGGCAGTGGCGCGAGCTGTACGGCCGCCGGCTGGGCGTGGACGATTTCAAGCGGGTGGCGGCCGAGACCAGCGCGTTCCTCGATCGGACGCAGGACGATGCGCGGGCCACCCAGGCGCTGCTGACCGACATCATGATGGCCCAGGACTTCCACGACCTGACCGGCCAGGTCATCCAGAAAGTGCTCAAGCTCGCCCAGAATTTCGAGGACGAGCTGGTCAAGCTGCTGATCGAGAGCACGCCTCCCGAGAAGCGCAACGCCGCGCACAGCGAATGGATGAATGGTCCCGTCATCGACGCGTCCAGCCGCGACGACGTGGTGGCCAACCAGGCGCAGGTCGACGATCTGCTGGAAAGCCTGGGTTTTTGAGCGAGGACACGAGTGTCAGCCTTCTCCGACATGCAGGACCTGCTTGCCGACTTCCTGACGGAGGCCTCCGACCTGCTCGACGACGTCGATATCGGCCTGGTCGAACTGGAACAGCGTCCCGATGACGCCGGCCTGCTCAACCAGGTGTTCCGGGGTTTCCATACCGTCAAGGGCGGAGCCGGGTTTCTCGAGGCGACGCCGCTGGTGGAGCTGTGCCACCGGGGCGAAAACCTGCTGGACCTGCTGCGGGGTGGTTCGCTGCGCATCACGCCGGAAACGATGGACGTGATCCTGGCGGCGACGGGCGAAGTGCGGCGCATGTTCTCGGAAATGGAGCGCGGCGCGATGCCCGAGCCGGCTCCCGCCGGGTTGCTTGCCGCGCTGGAGGCCGCCGCCAAGGGCGAGACCGTCGATACCAGCATGTTGACGGCGGAGTCCGTGCCCGCCGACGGCTCGCGTGTGCCCGCCCACGCGGCGGCGCCGGTGTCCGGACCGGCGGCGCGTACGGGCGCCGAGCCGGACTGGCTGGGCTACTACCGCGCCGCGTTCGGCGATCCGCCCGGAATGCATGCCGACGAGCCCGGCGCCGCGCCCGCGGCCGCGGCACCGGGGGTGCCGCCATCGTCGCGGCCCTATCGCCCCGAGATGCTGGCCCCCATGGGCGGTGCGCCGGTCATCGCCAAGGATGCGACGATCCGCGTGGACACGACGCGTTTCGACCAGATACTGAACTTGTCGGGCGAGATCGGCCTGACCAAGAACCGCCTGTCCTGCCTGCGCGATGCGCTGCTGGGCGCCAGCCGCCGGGACGACGCGGCGGCCGAGACGCTGGATGCGGTCTTCAGCCAACTCGACACGCTGGTGTCCGACCTGCAGTCGGCCGTCATGATGGCGCGCATGCAACCGGTCGGCAGGGTGTTCCAGAAGTACTCGCGCCTGGCCCGCGACCTGGCCCGCCAGCTGGGCAAGGACGTGGAGCTGAATATCACCGGCGGCGAGACCGAGGTCGACAAGACCATCCTGGACGAACTCAACGATCCGCTGGTGCACCTGATACGCAACGCTGTCGATCATGGCGTCGAAACCATGGTCGAGCGCCGTTCGGTCGGCAAGCCCGCGCGTGGCACGGTCCACCTGTCGGCCCGCCAGACGGGTGACTCCATCGTGATCGAAGTGTCGGACGACGGCCGCGGCATGGATCCCGAAGTCATCCGCCGCAAGGCCATCGAGAAAGGCGTCATCAGCGCGGAGGATGCCGCCGTGCTGGACAACGCCCATTGCCTGCAACTGATCTTCCTGCCGGGATTCTCCACCCGCAGCGAGGTCAGCGACCTGTCGGGGCGCGGTGTGGGCATGGATGTGGTCAAGACCAACATCGAGAAGCTCAAGGGGCAGATCGACATCCAGTCTTCGCCGGGCATGGGGTCGCACATCGTGATCTCGCTGCCCCTGACCCTGGCCATCCTGCCGGTGCTGATGCTCAAGCTGGTCGACCAGCCCTATGCGATCCCCCTGTCCGTGGTGCGCGAGATCATTCCGCTGCGCCAGGAGGAGATGCACACCGTGGGCAGCAACCAGGCCCTGACCATACGTGGAGAGATCCTGCCCGTCATCGACCTGGCGGTCCTGCTCGGGCGCCAGCGCGAGGAGCCGCCGTCGCTCGCCGTCGTCCTGGCTTATGGCGACCGCCAACTCGTGCTGGGCGTGGACGGCTTCATCGGCCAGGACGAAGTCATGATCAAGCCGCTGGAGGGCATCCATCCCAAGGGCGTGGCCGGCGCGACCCTGTCCGGCGATGGCACGCTCGTGCTGGTGCTCGAGATGAAGCAACTGCTGGAAGGGGTGTTTTGACGTTCCCCGCGTGCTGAACGGCCAGCCTCCTGGTATTCGGCTCGGACGCCGAGGGCTAAGGGTCCTCGGAGCAGTTGCTCTTTCCGGCGCCTGTTTCGGGCTTTGTCCGGGCAGGCCTTCGCGATAATCCATACGCCTACATGGCTGGGACTGCGTGCGCGCGTCCGGCCGGCGTAAGGCCGCCGGAGCGCGGATGCCGCGCCGGCGTTCGTCGATATCCGGAATACCGTGGCAGATAACCAGGAAAGCGGCCAGGAAAAAACCCTGGCGCCATCCCAGCGGCGGCTGGACCAGGCCCGCGAGGAAGGGCGTGTCGCGCGTTCGCGCGACCTGTCGGGCGCGGTGGCGACCTTCGCCTGCGTGGCGGCGCTGGCCTTGGCGGGGGCGGGCATCGCCGATCGTGCGATGACCTGGATGAGGACGGCCTTCGCCACGGCGGCGGGCACGGCCGCCACGAGTCGCGACGATGCCATGCTGCTCAAGTCGCTGAACGAGGTGCTGGCCGATGCGTTGCTGGCCATCTCGCCCGTCCTGGCGGCTGGCATGGCCGCTGGCATCCTGGGGTCGATCGGGCTGGGCGGGCTGGTGCTGTCCGGCAAGGCGCTCGGTCCCGATTTCAGCCGGCTGTCTCCGCTCAAGGGCTTTGGCCGCATCTTCTCGTTGGCCGGGCTGGGCGAGCTGGGCAAGTCCATCCTGAAGGTGCTGGTACTGGGCGGTGTGGCTGGCCTGCTGGTCTGGCACGGCGCCCAGAGCTGGCTGGCGCTGGTTCTGCCGTCGCCTCCGCGGGCGCTGGCCGAGCTGGCCGGGATGTTGTCCAGCCATGCGCTGGTGCTGGCCGGCGCGCTGTTCGTCATCGCGGCGGCGGATGTGCCGCTGCAATGGTGGAATCACCACAAGAACCTGCGCATGACCTTCGAAGAGGCCAGGCAGGAAAACAAGGAAACCGAGGGCGATCCCCATGTGAAGGGGCGGATCCGTCAGTTGCAGCGCGATCGGGCGCGCTCGCGCATGATGCAGGCGGTGCCGGCGGCCGACGTGGTGGTGACCAACCCGACCCACTACGCCGTCGCGCTCAAGTACGACGACCAGCGGATGGGCGCGCCGCGCGTGGTTGCCAAGGGAACCGATGGCGTTGCCGCGCGCATCCGCGAACTGGCCACCCAGCACAAGGTCGCCGTGCTGGAGAGCCCCCGCCTTGCCCGTGCCCTGCACCGCCACGCCGATATCGACCAGGAGGTCCCCGTGGCGCTGTATCGCGCGGTGGCCCAGGTGCTGGCCCACGTCTATCAGTTGCGGGCCTACGTGTCCGGACCGCCGCCCGAACTGCAGCCGGTCGAGATTCCCGCCGGATGGGATCCGCTGGACGATGCGCCGCTGCGCCGCGGAGGTCGGGCATGAGCGGCCGCAGCCTCAAGCTGGGCGGGCTGGAGTTCAATTCGGCGCAGTTGCGCGAACTGGGCATGCCGGCCTTCATCCTGCTTGTGCTGGGGATGATGCTGCTGCCTCTGCCGCCGCTCATGCTGGACCTGCTGTTCACCTTCAATATCGCCATCTCGCTGCTGGTGCTGATGGTGGCCACCTATACGAAACGTCCGCTGGACTTCGCGGTTTTCCCCAGCGTGATCCTGGTCACCACGCTCCTGCGCCTGTCGCTGAACGTAGCCTCCACGCGCGTGGTGCTGCTGCACGGCCACAACGGGCCCGACGCCGCGGGCAAGGTGATCGAGGCCTTCGGGCAGTTCCTGGTGGGCGGCAACTTCGCCGTGGGCGTGGTCGTGTTCCTGGTGCTGGTCATCATCAACTTCGTCGTGGTCACCAAGGGCGCGGGCCGCATCGCCGAGGTCTCGGCCCGCTTCACCCTGGACGCGATGCCGGGCAAGCAGATGGCGATCGACGCCGACCTGAACGCCGGCCTGGTCGACGAAGCCACCGCCCGCAAGCGCCGTACCGATGTGGCGCAGGAGGCCGATTTCTATGGCGCGATGGACGGCGCGTCCAAGTTCGTGCGCGGTGACGCCATCGCCGGGATCCTGATCCTGTTCGTGAACATCATCGGCGGGCTGCTGATCGGCGTGGGCCAGCACGACCTGAGTTTCTCGGAAGCCGGGCGCGCCTACGTGCTGCTGTCCATCGGCGACGGACTGGTGGCGCAGGTGCCGGCGTTGCTCGTATCCATCGCCGCCGGCCTGATCGTGTCGCGAGTGGGCGAGGGCGAGGACATCGGCACCGAGGTGGGCAAGCAACTGCTGGGCACGCCGCAGGCGATCGCGTTGTCGGCCGCGATCATCGGCATGCTGGGCCTGGTGCCGGGCATGCCCAATCTCGCGTTCCTGACGCTGTCGGCGGGCCTGGGCTGGCTGTCCTGGTACGTGGCGCGGCGGCGCAGGCGCCAGGCCGAGCACGCGGCCGCGCCGCCGGTGGCCGAGGAGCCCCCGGAAGCACAGGAAGCCAGCTGGGACGACGTCACCCAGGTCGATACGGTGGGGCTGGAGGTCGGCTACCGGCTGATTCCGCTGGTGGACAAGACGGGCGATGGCGATCTGCTCAAGCGCATCAAGGCCCTGCGCAAGAAGTTTGCCCAGGACGTCGGTTTCCTGCCGGCGGCGGTGCATATTCGCGACAACCTCGAACTGCGTCCGGGCGGCTACCGCATCACGCTCAAGGGCGTGGCGATCGGCGAGGGCGAGGTGCAGACCGGCGGTTTTCTCGCCATCAACCCGGGCCGGGTGACCCGCGAGATACCGGGCTCGCCCACGCGCGACCCGGCCTTCGGGCTGCCGGCATTGTGGATCGAGTCCACCGCGCGCGAGGCGGCGCAGGCCGCCGGCTATACGGTGGTCGACATCGGCACGGTTATCGCCACCCATCTTTCCCATCTCCTGCACAACCATGCCGCCGACCTGCTGGGCCGCGCCGAGCTGCAGGCGCTGTGCGACCACTTCACGCGCGGCACGCCCAAGCTGCTGGAAGACCTGGTGCCCAAGCTGATCTCGATGGCCACCCTGCAAAGGGTCCTGCAATCCCTGCTGGACGAAGGCGTGCACATCCGCGATTTCGGCACCATCGTCGAGACCTTGTCCGAGCACGCGGTCCAGGCCCAGGATCCCGTCGATCTGGTCGGCGCGGTGCGGGTTGCGCTGGGCCGCGCGATCACCCAGGGTATTTTCGGCGCCAATGGCGAGGTCGACGTGCTGGCGCTGGATCCCGAACTGGAGCGCATTCTCCAGACCATCAGTTCCAAGGCGGGTGAAATCGGCGCCATCGAACCCGGCCTGGCCGAACGCCTGCTGAGCGACGCCTCCGCCGCGGTCGAGAAGATGGATGCCGTGGGCAAGCCCGCCGCGCTGCTCGTTCCCGACCGCCTGCGCCTGGCGCTGGCGCGGTTTTTCCGCCGTTCCGTGCCGCGCCTGAAGGTGCTGGCGCACTCCGAGATTCCCGAATCGCGCCTGATCCGCGTCGCGTTGACGCTGGGAGGGCGCTGAGCATGTTTTCCTTTTCTAGCCTCCAGGTGTCCACCCCATGAAGTTCCGCAAATTCATCGCTGCCTCCACGCGGGATTGCTTGCGCATGATGCGCGAGGCGCTGGGAGCCGATGCCATGATCGTGTCGACCCGCCGCACCACGGCGGGTGTCGAGGTGGTCGGCATCCGGGCGCAGGACATGCCCATGGCCGACGAGGTCGCGGGCGAGACCGCCAGTGCTTCCGCGCCGGTGGCCGAGGCGCCCCGGGAAGCGCCGGCGGGCCCGCCAGCCCTGTGGGACGACATGGAAGACGAGTCCGTGCGCCTGTCGCCGGCGGCTCGTGTGCTGGCGTTGCAAGACGAGACGGCCGAGCGTCCGGCCCCGGCCGTTCCGGTGCCGGTGGAAGCGGCGCCGCCGCGCGCCGAATGGCCGCGCCTGCAGGAGGGCCAGATTCCGCATCTCGTGCGCGCGGGCGGCGATTATGCCGATCCGGCGCATGCCATGGCGGTGGCGGCGGCCGAGGACGGTACCGACAAGCCGGTGCTGCGCCTGGGCGCAAGCCGGCCGGTGGCCGACAAGCGGACGCCTCGCGCCAACGGACCGGCCAGGCCGGTCGAGCGCGCGGCCCGTCCAGCGGCGTCCGCGGCACCTTCCGTTCCCCCCTCGTCTGCCCCGGTGGCGGCCAGGCTGGATGAACAGGACCGGGCCGAGCTGGCGAGCCGGGTGGCCGATCCCATCGTCAGCGAGATGCGTTCCATGCGCGACTGGCTGGCGCATCAGATGGACGCGATGGCCTGGCGCGACAGCACCCAGCGTCATCCGCTGCGCCGCGAACTGTGGCGGCGCATGGTCGACTGCGGCTTCACGCCGGAGCTGGCGCGCAGCGTCGCCTCGCGCCTGCCGGCCACGCGGGGCTTGGACGAGGTGGACCGGTGGCTGGCCGAGGTCCTGGTCCGGAATCTGGCCTGCGTTCCCGCTGAAGCCAGCATCGTGGCGGAGGGCGGGCGCTATGCGATCGTCGGACCGACCGGCGTGGGCAAGACGACCACCACCGCCAAGCTCGCGGCCCATTGCGTGGTCAGGTATGGCACCGCCGCGCTGGGCTTGATCTCGACCGACCAGCATCGCATCGGCGCGGTGGACCAGCTCCACACGTTCGGCCGCATGCTCGGGGTGGAGGTCTACGCCGCGAAGGGCGCGAGTGATCTCGATGTCCTGCTGGCCAGCATGGCGGACCGGAAGCTGGTCCTGATCGACACGGCGGGCGTGAGCCAGCGCGATACGCACATGGCGCGGCACCTGCAATCGATCTCTGGCGAAGGCGTCAAGCGGCTGCTGGTGATGCCCGGCGGTTCGCATGCCGAGCAGGCGGAAGATATCGTGAGCGGCTATTCGGCCGGCGGGCTGGCGGGCATGGTGGTGTCCAAGCTGGACGAAGCCGTGCGCCTGGGCGGTGTGCTGGACGCGGCCATCCGCCACCGCGTGCCGCTGCACTATATGACCAACGGACAGCGCGTGCCCGAGGATATCCATGTCGCCAACGCGCGGCTGCTGGTGCATCGGGCGCTGCGCGTACGCAATGCGCCGGTGTTCGCGCTGCAGGCCGAGGAGCTCGACTGGGCGTGCGAGGCCTCGATGGCGCCGTACGCGGAATCCGCCGCGCCGCAGCCGGCGCAGGCCTGAGCATGGATCCGGTGCGTCTCCATCCCGATTTTTCCCCGCGAGAGATGAATGTATACGCGTGAAGGAACCCTGGCGCGCGAGACGAATGTCGAGCAGTACGTGCCGATGGTGCGCCGCATGGCCCACCACATGGTGGCGCGGCTGCCCGCCAGCGTGCAGATCGAGGACCTGATGCAGGCCGGCATGCTGGGCCTGCTGGATGCGCTCGGCCGCTTCGAGGAGGGGCTGGGCGCGCAGTTCGAGACCTATGCGACCCAGCGCATACGTGGCGCGATGCTGGACGAGCTGCGCCGGGGAGACTGGCTGCCGCGCAGTGTGCGGCAGGTCCAGCGCAAGATCGAGGCGGCGATGCATCGCGGCGAGCACAAGCTGGGCCGATCGCCGACCGATACTGAAATGGCGGTCGAGCTGGGTGTGGAGCTGATCGAATATCAGCAGATGCTGGCCGACGCCCGGGGCGTGCAACTGTTCTACTACGAGGACATGGACAGCGGCGAGGATGCCGACGACTACCTGGATCGGCACATGCCGGCGGACGGGGCGGCCGATCCGCAGGCGAAGTTGTCGGACCGCCGTTTCCGCGAGGCCGTGGTCAACGGCATCGAGCGCCTGCCCGAGCGCGAGAAACTGGTGATGGGCATGTACTACGAGCAGGACATGAACTTCAAGGAGATCGCCGCGGTGCTGGGGGTGACCGAGTCCCGGATCTGCCAGTTGCATTCGCAGGCGGTGTCCCGGCTGCGCACGCGTCTCAAGGAGTGGGGTCGCTAGCCGCCGGCCCGGGCGGGATCAGCGGGACAACTGGCCGGTGGGGGAATACGACAGATCGGCGCCGCTGATGCGCGCCAGGGCCGCGTAGCGGGCCGAGGCCGAGACGGTGTTGAGCGTGGACAGTTCCGCGCCGATCTTGAGTGGCTGCGCCGCGGCGGCCAGGCGTTCGCGCCAGATCTGCCGGACTTCCGGCTGGGCCGATTGCAGGCCGGGCAGGGCGTGGGGAATGGCGCGCTGCACGTCCAGCACGCGCAGGCTCAGGTCCTGGGTGGCGGCATCGATGCGCTGGGTGTCCGAGCCGGCAACGGCTTCCGCCAGCGCCTTGCCGGCGGCGGAGCAGCGTTCGATGATCAGGGAAAATTCCTCGGGCGTCATGGCTGGCGCGACAGGCCGCTTTCGATTTCCAGCAGGCGATCGGCGACGACCTCGGCGTTCACGGTGAATTCGCCGTTGCGGATGGCCTGCTTGATGCGTTCGACGTTTTCGGCATTGAACGGGGCCTCTCCCGCCGGCAACTGGCTGGTGGCCAGCGCCGACAACTGGACCCGGTCGAGCTCCGACCCCCCGGCGGGCGCCGGAGCCGGCGCGGCGGGGCGGGCTTCCGAGCCGTTGGCGGGCCGGGAAACCTTGATCGAATCGGGACCCTTTTGGGTGATCTTCACGTTGACTCCATCTTGCTGCCGCTGTGGAGTGGTCGCGCCATCCCCGGCAGATGAGGCAATTATCGGCGCCTGCGTGCCGAACTTTAGCATCGGCGCTGCGGACGCGGGAGCATTGCGCTACAGGATGTAAACGCCGCCTGCTAGAGATTGACCTCGATTTCCCTGTCCTCGCGCAGGACGCCGGCAACCGTGCGGCCGGAGTCGAGCTGGACGCGCGCCGACTGGCCGGGGCTGGCCGGGTGCAGCATCCTGCCGGTGGCCTTGATGACGAAGCCCGGGCCGTTCAGGACCACCTGTACGGGGTCGCCCGGTCCGAGGTGGGCGCGCGACTGGACCGCGGAGGGAGGGATGGGTTCACCCGCCCTGAGCGGGCGCGTGACCGTCGAGCCTTCGAGCTGGCGTGGATCGGTGGCGACGCCGCGGGGCCAGGCGGCCATATTCACCTCGGCCAGCGACCAGTCGCTTTCGCGCAGCACGGTTCCAGCGGGCAGGGGGCGGCTGGGAACGGGCACCGGCACGAGCAGCGCGACTTCGGCGGGGATGCGGATCTGCCAGGGCTGGTGCGCGCAGCGCAGGCCGATGGATGTCTTGCCGGTCGGCCGTCCGCCGGCGGGCAGGAATACCTGCGGCGCGCAGGGGGCCTGGGCGATGCGTTCGGCGGCCTGGTCCTGGATGTGGATGTCGAGGCGGCCGCCCAGCGTGGATGCCGCCGGGGCGGCGCGTGCCTCCAGCAACTGCCGGCCGCGTTCGAGCAGCTCGGCGGCGGGCGCGGCGGCCCGGGCGGGAGACTGGGCCAGGGCAGCCAGCAGGAGCGTCGCGGCGGTCGCGCAGCCGGACCGTTTCATGGAGCGGAGTCTCCGGGGTTCTCGAGGGACGCCACACTCTATCGCGCCCCAGGCGGGAGGAAGGTGAAAACAAGGATGAAAAAGAGGTCTTACTCCGCCTTTGTTCATGGCAGGGAATCCGAATAATGGCGAGACCTGCGAAAAGGCTTGGCGCCCGCACGCAAGTACAGGAGGTCATGTGATCAGCCGTATCGGCGACGAACTGATGTTCAACGCGCAAGCCCTGGAGCTGCGAGCCCGCCGCCAGGAGGTCCTGGCGGCGAACCTGGCCAATGCAGAGACGCCCAATTACAAGTCGCGGGACTTCGATTTCGGCACCGCGCTGCGGGCCGCCACGGGTACGCCGGGGCCGGATGCCGCGTCCGCGCCGCTGCGGATGGCGGCCACGGATAACCGCCATTTGCGGGGCGACGCGGGCGATGGCTTGCCGGTGGCGTTGAAGTACCGCACGCCCGCGCAGGCTTCCATCGACGGCAATACCGTCGATCCCGACCTGGAACGCACCCGGTTCGCCGACAACGCGCTGCGCTACGACGCCGCGCTGCGCATGCTGAACGGGCAGATCCAGACGCTCCAGCGCGCCATCCAGAGCAACTGAACGAGGCTGCATCACCATGTCCATGAACAAGGCATTCGAGATCGCCAGCTCGGCGCTGACCGCCAACAGCCAGCGCCTGAACGCGGTGGCCAGCAACCTCGCCAACGCCGAGAGTGTCAGCGGGCCGGACGGCCAGGTCTACCAGGGCCGCAAGGTGGTGTTCGAGTCCTATCTCGTCCCCGGCGCCACGGGGGGCGGCAACGGCGTGCGCGTGCGCGAAGTGCTGACCGACCCCTCGCCGCCCAAGCGCATCTACGATCCGAAGCATCCCATGGCCGACGCCGAGGGCTACCTCAGCATGCCCAACGTCGAGGTGGTCGATGAAATGGTCGACATGATCGCCGCCTCGCGTGCCTACCAGACCAATGTCGAGGTCATGAACACCGCCAAGACCTTGATGCAGAAAACCCTGACCCTGGGTACCTAGCCCCAGACGCCGGGCCGCCCTGGAAACGGGCGCCCTCTCGCAAGGAACCCGCATGGCCGTTTCCAACGTCAACAGCAATACCGGCACCAATGCCACGGGCAACTCCCTGGCCGCATCATCCGCGGAAGAGTTGTCCAACCGCTTCCTGACCATGCTGACCGCGCAGATGCGCAACCAGGATCCGCTGAACCCGCTCGACAACGCCGAGCTGACCTCGCAGCTCGCCCAGATCAGCACGGTCACGGGCATCAGCCAGCTCAACACCACCATGCAGTGGCTGGGCTACAGCATGGGCAGCCTGCAGGCTACCCAGGCGGCGTCGCTGATCGGCCGCAAGGTCATGCTGTCGGGCGACGGGCTGACCCTGGCCGACGGCAAGGCCGAGGGCGGCTACGTGCTCAGCATTCCGGTCGAAAGCGCCGAACTGGTGGTCAAGGACGCGGACGGCGTCGAGGTGGCGCGCAAGAAGCTGACCGATGTCGAGGCCGGCGTGCATACCTTCACCTGGGACGGCAAGAATGCGAAGGGCGACACGCTGCCCGACGGCGACTACAAGTTCGAAGTGCAGGTCGGCGAGGGCACCAAGGTGGGCGCGGCGCCGCCGCTGAGCGTGACCCAGATCACCTCGGTGCGGCCGTCCTCGGGCTCGACCACGGTTGTCGACGCCAAGGGCAACCTCGTCAACCTGTCCGACGTCTACCAGGTCTGGTAGCGCCCTGCATTCCGCCTCGATTTCCCGGATACCGAACCAGATAGTGCAAGGAACCCTGTGATGAGCTTCCAACAGGCATTGAGCGGCCTGAACGCCGCCGGCAAGAACCTCGACGTGATCGGCAACAACGTCGCCAACGCCAATACCGTGGGCTTCAAGGCCGCGCGGGCCGAATTCGCCGACGTCTACGCATCGACGGTGCTCGGCACCTATTCCAACAACATCGGCATCGGAACCAAGCTCAATTCCGTCACGCAGCTGTTCACCCAGGGGGCGATCTCGGTCACCTCCAATCCCTTCGACGTCGCCATTTCGGGAGAAGGTTTCTTCCGCATGGACAACGCGGGGTCCATCGTCTATTCGCGCAATGGCCAGTTCCACCTGGATGCCAACGGCTATGTGGTCAACGCCAACGGCCTGCGCCTGACGGGCTATGTCGCCGATGCGAACGGCAACATCAACACCGCCCAGCCGCAGCCGCTGAAACTGACCGTCAGCTCCATCGAGGCGCGAGGCACCTCAGAGGTCACGCAGGGCGCGGTGCTCGACTCCCGCGCCGAGGCGATCGACCGCATCGCCAAGCCGTTCAACCCCGACGACTCCAGTACCTATACCCACGCCACGTCCATCGCGGTCTATGACTCGCTGGGCAACACGCACACCCTGTCCACGTTCTATGCGAAGCGCGGGCCGGGCCAGTGGGAGGTCTATACCGCGCTGAACGGCAAGGTGACCAATACCGATGCCGACGGCGACGGCTCCCTGGACGGCGCTCCGCTGGTGTTCGATGCGTCGGGCAAGATCGACCTGGCCGCCTCGCACAACGGCGTGTTCCAGGTCGACGTGGATGCCGCGACGCTGGGAACCGGCGCGACCGCGCTGAGCATCAGCTACAACATGGCGTCCACCTCGCAGACCGGCCAGGCGTTCAGCAACGAACTGCAGCGCCAGGACGGCTACACCTCCGGCCGCCTGACCAGCTTCACCATCGACGAGAACGGCATCCTGAAGGCGAACTACTCCAACCAGCAATCGCGGGCACAGGGGCAGATCACGCTGGTGTCCTTCGTCAACCCGCAGGGCCTGGTCTCGGCCGGCAGCAACAACTTCCTGGAAACCATCCTGTCCGGCGGCCCGCGCATCGGCGTGCCCGGCTCGAGCAACTTCGGCACCGTGACCTCCGGCGCGCTGGAAGATGCCAACGTCGACCTGACCGGCGAGCTGGTGAACATGATCACCGCCCAGCGGGTCTACCAGGCCAACGCGCAAACGATCAAGACGCAGGACTCGCTGATGCAGACCCTGGTCAACATGCGCTGATGGACAGAGCCCTTTACATTGCCGCGACCGGCGCCCGTGAATTGATGCGGCGCCAGGACGTGCAGACCAACAACCTGTCGAACGCGCTGACGCCGGGATTCCGCGCCGAGATCGCGGCCCAGCGGACGGCACCGGTCGTGGGCGGCCCGGGTTTGCGGACGCGGGCCTATGCGGTCGAGTCGACGCCGGGGGCCGACATGTCGGCCGGCGCGATGATGGCGACCGGCCGCGAGCTGGATGTCGCGATCCAGGGCGATGGCTGGTTCGCCGTGCGCACGGCCGATGGCGGCGAGGCCTATACCCGCGCGGGCGGTTTCCAGACCACGGCCGACGGCATGCTGGTCGACCCCTCGGGGCGTCCGGTGCTGGATCCCAATGGCGAACCTGTCCTGATCCCGCCCGACACCAAGGTGCAGGTCAATACCGACGGGTCGATCTCCTCGATTCCCGAGGTCGACCGGGTGCAGGCGGCGCAGATCGCGAACCTCAAGCTGGTGAATCCTCCGGGGAATACGCTGGCGCGCGGCGCGGACGGCCTTTTCCGCCTGCGCCAGGGCGGGATCGCGCCGGCGGCCGAGGGCGTGCGCGTGGCGGGCGGCATGCTCGAAGGCAGCAACGTCAACGCGGTGGAGACCATGGTCGGCATGATCGCCGCGGCGCGTCACTACGACGTGCAGATACAGCTCATGCAGAACACCGACCAGAACCAGCGGTCGGCCACGCAGATATTGAGCATGAGTTGACCCCCGGGCTTGGCCCGGCGGTAATGGAATTTTGCGTAGTGCGGCGCATGCCGCGATAAGGATCAAGCATCATGATGCGTTCTCTCTGGATCGCGAAGACCGGCCTGGATGCGCAGCAGACCCAGCTGGACGTCATCTCGAACAACCTCGCCAACGTCAGCACCAACGGCTACAAGCGTTCGCGCGCGGTGTTCGAGGATCTGCTCTACCAGACCATGCGTCCGGCGGGTACGCAGACCACGCAGCAGAACCAGGTGCCCGCGGGGCTCACGCTGGGAACCGGTTCGCGGCCCGTGGCCACGGTACGCAACTATTCGCAGGGCGCCCTGCAGCAGACCAGCAGCAGTTTCGACCTGTCGGTCAACGGCGCCGGCTTCTTCCAGGTGCAATTGCCCGACGGCACGCTGGCCTACACGCGCGACGGCAGCTTCCAGATCGACAGCCAGGGGCAGCTCGTGACCAACAACGGCCTGGTCATCGATCCGGGCATCGTGGTGCCGGAAGGTGTCAAGGAAGTCGCCATCGGGCAGGACGGCGTGGTGACGGCGACGGTGGCGGGCCAGACCCAGCCGGTCCAGTTGGGCCAGCTTCAACTGGCCACCTTCATCAACCCGCCGGGCCTGCAGCCGCTGGGCCAGAATCTGTTCGGCGAGACCGCGGCCTCGGGCGTGCCGGTGGTCAACGTGCCCGGGTTGAACGGCGCCGGGCTGATCAACCAGGGCTACGTCGAGGCCTCCAACGTCAACGTGGTCGAGGAACTGGTCGGCATGATCCAGACCCAGCGCGCGTACGAGATCAATTCGCGCGCCATCACCACCGCCGACCAGATGCTCCAGCGCATCTCGCAGCTCTGAGGAAGGCCGGGATGACGCAAGCGTTCCGGCCGCGTGTCCGTGGCGCCAGGGCCTGCGCCGGGATGGCGATCCTGGCGGGGTTGGCCGCATGCGCCACGCCCAAGGTCGACATCGACGGGCCGACCACGGCCCGGCCGCTGGATCCGGTGGCCTACAACGCGAATCGCCGGCCCACCGGCGGCATATTCGGGGCGGCGCCCGGCTATCGTCCGCTATTCGAGGACGTGCGGGCACGCAACATCGGCGACACGCTGGTCGTGCGCCTGGAAGAACACATCAACTCGTCCCAGCGCAACAACACCTCGGCGCAGCGGACGGCATCGGCCTCGGCGGGGATCCCGTCCATCAACAAGCTGCCCGGTTCCGGCCTCCTGCGCGGCCTGGGCGTGCAGGGCGAGAGCGAGAACCGCTTCAACGCCCGCGGCGAGACCGGCGCGTCCAACATCCTGTCGGGCACGATCACGGTGACCGTGGTCGAG
Organism: Alcaligenaceae bacterium SAGV5; assembly: GCA_009360345.1. GTDB lineage: Bacteria > Pseudomonadota > Gammaproteobacteria > Burkholderiales > Burkholderiaceae_B > Pigmentiphaga. The sequence goes on along the minus strand of SPDP01000008.1, from coordinate 92,811 downwards.
GTGCTGTCCAATGGCAACATGCGGGTCTCGGGTGAAAAGCAGATCGGCACCAATCGCGAGACCGAGCGCGTCCGCTTCTCCGGCGTGGTGAATCCGACCCACATCGTGGGCGGCAACTCGGTCAGCTCGACCCAGGTCGCCGATGCCCGCATCGAATACCGGGGACAGGGGGCGATCGACGAGGCCCAGACGGTGGGCTGGCTGTCGCGCTTCTTCTACTCGTTCCTGCCGTTCTGAGCGTGCGCATCATGAACCGTCATCCGTTCTCCGCCGCCTGCCGGTGCCTGGCCCTGGCGCTGCTGGGCGCGCTGTTCGTCCCCGCCACCCAGGCCGCCCGGGTCAAGGATCTGGCCAATGTCCAGGGCGTGCGCCACAACCAGCTGGTGGGCTACGGCCTGGTCGTGGGCCTGGACGGCACGGGCGACCAGACCACGCAGACGCCGTTCACGACCCAGTCGCTGATGTCCATGCTGTCCAACCTGGGCATCAACGTGCCTCCCGGCACGCGGCTTCAGCTCAAGAACGTCGCGGCGGTGATGGTGACCACCATGCTGCCGCCGTTTTCCCAGCCCGGCCAGCAGGTCGACGTGACGGTCAGCTCCATGGGCAACGCCAAGTCCCTGCGGGGCGGCACGCTGCTGCTGACGCCGCTCAAGGGGCTGGACGGGCAGGTCTATGCCATGGCGCAGGGCAGCGTATCGGTCGGCGGGGCCGGCGCGTCGGCGGCGGGCAGCCGGGCGCAGATCAACCATTTGAGCGCGGGCCGTATTCCCGCCGGCGCCACGGTCGAGCGGGACGTGCCGACACCGTTCTCCGATGACGGCGCCCTGAGGCTGGAACTGACCACGGCCGATTTCTCGACGGCGCGCTCGATGGTGGAAACCATCAACCGCCGCATCGGCCCCGGCACCGCGACCGCGCTCGACGGCCGGGTCATCGAATTGCGCGCGCCGTCGTCTCCCGATGCCCGGGTCGCCTTCATGGCCCAGATCGAGGACCTGGAGGTGGCCGGCAGCCGCGCGCCGGCGCGGGTCGTCATCAACGCGCGCACCGGCTCGGTCGTCATGAACCAGAGCGTGCGCCTGGCGCCGGTGGCCGTCGCCCATGGCAACCTCAGCGTCACGGTCAGCACGGCGCCCGTGATCAGCCAGCCGGCGCCTTTCTCGGGCGGACAGACCGTGGTGGCCGAGCGCGCCGACATCGAGATCAAGCAGAGCGGCGGCGCCATCGTCCACCTGGACGGTGGCGCGCAACTGGCGGAAGTGGTCAAGGCGCTCAACCTGCTGGGCGCCACGCCCCAGGACCTCATTTCCATCCTGCAGGCGCTCAAGACCGCGGGTGCCCTGACCGCCGAACTGGAGATCATCTGATGAGCAAGATGGACAGCGCGATGCAGCGGGGCGGCATGGCGATCGACGCCCGGTCGCTGGAAAACCTGAAGCTGCAGGCCCGCCGCGACCAGGCCGGGACCGTCAGGCAGGCCGCCCGCCAGTTCGAGGCGCAGTTCGCCCAGATGCTGCTGTCGCAGATGCGGCAGTCGTCGATGGCGGGCGACGGTCCGCTGGCCCAGGCCTTGAACAGTCCCGCCTCGCAGACCTGGCGGGGCATGCTGGACCAGCAGATGGCGCAGAAGCTGGCGGGCGTGGCGGAGGCGGGCGGCCACGGCCCGGCGCATAGCGGCCTGGGGCTGGCCGACATGCTGGAGAAGCAATTGACCCGCAGCACCGTGTCGCCGGAGTCCTTGCGCCGGGCCGGGCTCCCTTTGTCGATGTCCACGCTGGAACTGGCCCGCGGCCGGGCCGTGGGGACGCCCGCCACCGCGACCAGCGGCATGATAGGCGGCCTGGACGCCGCGGCGCTGGCAGGGGAGGCGGGTGCCACGCGCCGCATCCAGAATGGCAGGTTCGGTGGCCAGGCCGCGTATGCGCCGCCCGCGGTGGCCAATGCCAATATCAAGGCCAGGCCGGCGGCCGAGGTGCGCGCCACACCTTCGTCCGCGGAGGAGACAAGGGCCGAATTCCTGGGCAAGTTCCTGCCTGCCGCCAAACGGGCGGAGGCCGCGACGGGCATCCCCGCCGCCTATATCCTGGGCCAGGCCGCCCTGGAGTCCGGCTGGGGGCGGCGCGAGATCCGCGGCGCCCAGGGTGAGCCCAGCCACAATCTGTTCGGGATCAAGGCGACGGGCTGGGACGGCCGCACCGTGCGCACCCGCACGACCGAATACCGCAACGGGGCGCCGGAGCGCGTGACCGCCGAGTTCCGCGCCTACGACTCCTACGAACAGGCTTTCGAGGATTATGCGCGCCTGCTGGCGTCGAATCCCCGCTATGCCAAGGTGCTGCAATCGGCCGGCAACGCGGAGCAGTTCGCGCAGGGATTGCAGCGGGCCGGCTACGCGACCGACCCCAGGTATGCCGAGAAGCTGGGCAGCACCATCCGGCGCGCCATGCAGATCGTCGTCTAGCGGCGGTTCGTTCCAGTCCGGGCCGGGCACCGCGGACAGGCTCAAGCTTGGGCGCCGGCGTCCGTTAAGTGATACATCAGCCGTGCGTGGCGCAGCCGCGCACGCCAGGCAGGCCGCATGAGACCATGACCACGAATATCGCCAACATCGCATTGACCGGATTGCGCGCCGCCCAGGCCGGGCTGGCCGTCACCGCCAACAACATCTCCAACCAGGGGACGCCCGGGTATTCGCGCCAGCAGGTGGTGCTGCAGTCGGCCATGTCGAACTTCAGCGGCAGCGGCTATTTCGGGCTGGGCGTGGACGTCGTCACGGTCCAGCGGGCCTATAGCGATTTCCTGGCCGGCCAGGCCAGCCAGTCGGCGTCGACGCTGAGCTATCTCGCCACCTATTCGGACCGGATGGGGGGCCTGATCAACCGCCTCGGGTCGGTGGATACCGGGATCAACCAGAGCCTGAACGCCCTGTACACCGCCATCGGCAGCTTCAGCCAGAACCCTTCCGAGACCGCGTCGCGGCAGGCCGCGCTTGCGGCGGCGCAATCGACGGCGGCGCGTTTCCGCGCCATCAGCGAAGACCTGTCCACCCTGAGCCAGGGCATCGACAACCAGGCAAGCGCCACGGTCGGGCAGATCAACCAGCTGGTGCAGAGCATCGCTTCCTACAATGCCAAGATCGGCGAGGCCTATGCCACCGGCCATGGCCAGGCGCCCAACAACCTTCTGGACCAGCGCGACGTGCTGGTGCGCGAGCTGGGCAAGCTCACGGGCATCACCACGAGTACCCAGGGCACGAGCGTCAACATCTATCTGACCAATGGCCAGCCGCTGGTCATGGAGCAGGTGGCCGCGCAACTGCGGATCGACACCCGGGATCCGAACTCGCCCACGGGCAGCAGCCTGTCGCTGACCGTCGGCAGCCATACCATGCAGCTCAACCAGCGCGACGTCGACGGCGGCCAGCTGGGGGCGTTGCTCCAGTTCCGCGACAACGAGCTGGCCCATGCCCAGTCCGAACTGGGGCGCCTGGCGATCGCCATGGCGGCGGCCTACAACCAGCAGCAGCAATTCGGCCTGGACAGCGCCGGCCAGCCGGGGCAGGCCCTGTTCCGCATCGGCAATCCCGTGGCCGTGGGCGAACGGGGCAATACCGGCGATGCGCGGCTGGCGGTGGGGATCGCCGATACGCGGTCGCTGACCGGCAGCGACTACCAACTGACACGGGTAGGCAGCGAATATGTGCTGACCCGCCTGGACGATGGCACCGAACTGGGGCCGTTCTCGTCGCTGCCGCAGCATGTCGACGGCCTGGCCATCGCCCTGGCCGACGGCGACCTGGCCGACGGCGATACGTTCACGATCAAGGTCGCCAGCCAGGCCGCGGCCGGCGTCGAGGTGATGCTGGGGGACCCCGGCAAGCTGGCCGCCGCCGCGCCCATGGGCCTGGAGACCGCGGGTACCAACACCGGCACCGCCCAGGCGTCGCGGTTGCGCTCGGCCGCGTCGGCCAGTCCGGACTACGCCACGTCGGTCACCGTCCGGTTCACTTCCGCCACCGGCTACGAGCTTCTGGGCGATGATGGCGCGGTCCTGTCGACGGGCACCTTGCAGCCGCCGCAGCAGACGGTTGCGTACAACGGCTGGGCCTTCGACCTGGCCGGCATCCCGGCGGCGGGGGACGCCATCACGGTCAAGGCCGACCCCGGCGCCCCCGCGGGCGACAACCGCAACGCGCTGGCCATGGCCGCGCTGGGCACCACCAGGATCGCGGGGGGCAGTACGCTGACCGATGCCTACGCCGGGCTCATTTCCCAGGTCGGGACGCGCGCGGCCTCGCTGAACATCAGCAAGGCCGCGCAACAGACCGCCTACGACCAGGCGGTAGCCAGCGAACAGTCGCTGTCGGGCGTGAATCTCGACGAAGAGGGAGCCAGCCTGTTGCGCTACCAGCAGGCCTACGCGGCCGCCGGCAAGGTGCTGGGCATGTCATCCGAGCTGTTCGACCAGTTGCTTGCCGCCATCCATTGACACGAGGCCCACGGAACGCCATGAGAGTCAGCACCAACCAGTTCTACGACAGCAGCATCCGGGCCATCAACAGCCAGCAGAGCGCGCTGCTGCAGATCTCGCAGCAATTGTCCGCCCAGCGCAAGCTCCTCAGCCCGTCCGACGACCCGGTCGCGGCCGGCCGCGAGGTGGCGCTGGACGCCACGCTCAAGGCCAATGAGCAGATGCTGAAGAACCAGTCGGATGCCAAGGGGGTGCTGGAAGGCACCGAGAACTATCTCGTGGAAGCCGGCAATGTCCTGCAACAGGCGCTGACCCGCATCGTGCAGGCGGGCGGAGGCGGGTTGAACGAGGAAAACCGGCAATCCATCCTGGCCGACCTCAAGGGGCTGCGCGACCAGTTGATGAGCGTCGCCAATACCCAGGACGAGAACGGCAACTACATCTTCGCCGGCTACAAGCGCGACAGCCAGCCCTTCGTGCGCAACGCCTCGGGCGTGGTCTACCAGGGCGATGCAGGCGTGCGCCAGAGCCAGATCGGCCCCAATCGGGTGATCGATGTCAGCTTCAGCGGCAACTACCTGTTTGGCGACATCCCCACCGGCCGGAACGGGCTGGAAGCCAGCGCCGGCGTCGCCAATACCGGCAGCGCCACGCTGACCTCCAGCACGGTCACCGACCGCCAGGCCTGGTCGGCCGCGGCGGCGTATGGTCCATACGCCATCGAGTTCGGCGCCGGCGGCGCCTATACCGTCACGGACAAGGACGGGGCCGAGGTCGGCACGGGCACGCTGGGGGAAGGCCAAGCGATCGAGATCGCCGGCATACAGATTGGTTTCAGCGGGCACCCGGCCGAAGGCGATACGTTGAGCTTCGGCGCGTCGCGCTCGCAAAGCGTGTTCGATACGCTGGACCAGGCCATCGCGGCGCTCGGCCAGCCTGCTTCCGAGACCGAGTCGGTCTCCCGCGCCAACGCCCTGTACGAGGCCAACCTGAACGTGAACGCGGCCCTGAACCGGCTGCTCGAAGCGCGTTCGTCCATCGGCAGCCGCCTGACCGAGGTCGAGGCGGCCACCAGCGCGGGCGAAGTCCGCAGCGACCAGATCACCGGCGAGATCTCCCGGGTGGTGGGGTCCGATCTCGAGACCATGACCGAATTGACCGGGGAATTGGCCAAACGCACGTACACTGTGCAAGCTGCGCAGCAGACTTATACGCAGATCGCCCGGATGTCGATATTCAACTATCTGTAAACAGGAAGGATCCGGCAGCGGACGGACGCAATGGAGCTGCCGGCGCGTTCACCTGGCCCTTACCGGATGCTTCATGTCGCAGGAACCGTTCAATATCCTCGTCGTCGACGACGAGCCGCTCAACCTGGAAATCATTTCCGAGCATCTGTCCGACCCGCGCTACCGGCTCCGGTGCGTGCAGGACGGTATCCAGGCGTGGGACGTACTGCAAGAGGCGGGCGCCGACCATGACCTGATCGTGCTCGACCGGATGATGCCCGGGCTGGACGGCATCGAATTACTGACCCGTATCCGCGCGGACCGCCGCCTGGCCGACATCCCGGTCATCATGCAGACCGCTGCGTCGCGCCCGGCGGATGTGCTCGAGGGCATACACCGGGGTGCCTACTACTACCTGACCAAGCCGTACGAGCACGACATGCTGATCGCGGTCGTCAGCGCGGCCATCGAGTTCCGCGCGCGGCAGAAGGGCCTGCGCCGGCGTCTGTCGGACGTACATGACGTCTTCGCCCACATGAGGCAGGCCAGCTTCGGCTTCGTGTCCCTGGTCGAAGCCCGGCAGCTCGCGTTCTTCCTGGCCAAGCTGTGCCCCGCGCCGGAAGTGGCGGTGATCGGCCTGGCCGAGTTGATGGTCAACGCCGTCGAGCATGGCAACCTGGAAATCGGTTTCGTCGACAAGGGCCGCCTGAGCATGGAAGGCCGGTGGGCAGCGGAAATCCAGCGCAGGCTGTCCTTGCTTCCCTACAGTGACCGCATCGCCAGTGTCAGCTTCGAACGCGAACCCGACCGCATCCGTTTCCGCATCAAGGACCAGGGCCCCGGCTTCGACTGGCGGACCTACCTGGAAATCTCCCCCGACCGTGCCTTCGACATGCACGGCCGCGGCATCGCCATGGCCCGCGCCCTGACCTTCAAGGACCTGACCTACACCGACAACGGCCGCGAGGTCGTCGGGACCATAGAAACCCCCTAGGCTGCATCGACATTCATGAATGTCTGGGATCGGGTTTTTAAACCGTCCTTGACCGGTGGGGTGGGGCGTGAACAAGAGACAGGAGGGGGGGAGCGCCCGGGGCGTCGGCATGATCCCTCTTTCCCGGAATCGCCATCATGACACCTGCACCGATACAATCCTTGCTTGAATCGCGCGCGCTGCTGCTGTTCGGCCGCATTCTCCTGACGTTCATGTTCTGGACCAGCGGCCTGGTCAAGCTGTTCGATTTCCAGGGCGGGATGGCCGAGATGAGCCATTTCGGGCTCGAACCGGCCTGGCTGTTCAATATCCTGACCATCATCGTCCAGCTGGGCGGCTCGCTGCTGATCATCTTCAACCGCGCCGCATGGCTGGGCGCCGGCGCGTTGGCGGTGTTTACCGTCCTGACCATCCCGGTCGCGCATCCGTTCTGGAAATTCGAGGGCGAGACCGCATTCCATGAAATGATGGTCGTGCTCGAGCACGTCACGGTGATCGGCGGCCTGATCGTGGCCGCCATCCTGGGCCAGCGCGTCGCGCGCAGGTGATTTTCCGTTCAAGACCCCTAGCAAGAGGACAGACCCCGCCATGATCCGCCATATCGTCATGTGGACGCTCAAGGACGAAGCCGAAGGCGCCGACCGCCGGACCAATATGCAGAAGGTCCGGCAATTGCTTGAAAGCTGCCGCGATTGCGTGCCGGGCATCCTGGAGTTCGAGGTGGGGCTGGCCGCCGATGGCCACGAGGCCACGCACGACGTCATCCTGAACTCGTTGTTCGCCAGCCGCGAGGCGCTGGACGCCTATCAGGCGCACCCGCGGCATGTGGCGATCAAGCCTTTCATGGGCGCCGTACGCGCAGAAAGGGCCTGCCTGGACTACGATCTGCCGGCGGCAAGGTAGGAAGCCGGATGTCGATCACGACCCCGACCACCGTCACGGAAGTGCCGATTCCATTCCTGGCCTTGCTGGGCGCCCGGCTGGTCAAGGCCGAGGGCGGCCAGTCCGAGGTCCGGCTGGCGGTCCGTCCCGAGCATTGCAACAGCTGGCACGTTTGCCACGGCGGCGTGCTGATGACCATGCTCGACGCGGCCATGGCCACCGCCGCGCGCTCCCTGCACCCGGAGCTGCGCGGCAGCGCGACGGTGGACATGACCACCAGCTTCGTGCGGCCGGGCGAAGCGGGCAATCTCGTTGCCTACGGCAAGTGCTACCACCGTTCCAGCACCATGGCTTTCTGCGAGGCCGAGGTCCGGGACGAGGAGGGAGGGCTGGTGGCCCGCTCCAGCGGCACCTTCAAGTACATCAGGAAGCGTGGCGACCAGGGCGTCGATGGCTGAGCCGCGGCACCCCCGGCCCCTGGATCCGCAGGTGGCCGACCTTGTGTCGCGGGTGCAGCGGGCCAATCGACCGCCTTATTGGCAATACACGCCGCAGCAGGCGCGCGTCATCCACGCAAAAGCCAGCAAGGTGCTGGAAATCGCCGCGGCCGAGGTGGCCGAGCTGCGCGACCTGGAGATCCCGGTGGGCGGCGGGGCGACGATAGGTGCGCGTCTGTACACGGGCATGCTGGCCCCGGATCCCGCGCCGCTGGTGATCTTCTCCCATGGCGGCGGCTTCACCGTGGGCAGCGTGCGGGACTACGAGGCGGTCTGCCGCATGCTGGCCAACGGTATCCGCTGCAAGGTGCTGTCGCTGGACTACCGGCTGGCGCCCGAGCACCGCTTTCCCACCGCGGCCGAGGATGTCTACGCCGCCTGGCGGTGGGCTTTCGATCGATCGGCCATGTTGGGTATCGATCCGGCGCGGGTGGCCGGGATGGGGGACAGCGCGGGCGGCACGCTCACGGCCCAGGCCGCGCTACGCGCGCTGGACGACGGCCTGCCGCTGGCGGCGCAGGTGCTGTTGTACCCGGGCACGAGCGCGTGGCAGGATACGGCCTCGCACCGGGCCTACGCCGAAGGCTATCTGCTGGACGAACGCACCATACAGTGGTTCTTCAACCTGTACCTGCGCGACGATGCCGACCGCCTGGACTGGCGTTTCGCGGTGTTGGATGCCCCCGAGTTCGTCGGGCTGGCGCCCGCGTTCCTGCAACTGGCGGAGTGCGATCCGCTGGTGGACGAAGGACTGGCCTATGGGCGTCGGCTGGAGGCCGCCGGCGTACCGGTCCGGCTCAAGGTCTACGAAGGCGCCATCCACAGTTTCTACAACATGGGCGGGGCCTTGCGGGTGGCCAGGCAGGCGCACCGCGACTCGGTGGACTACCTGCGTTCGGTATTCGAGACCTCGAAAGAGGCTTGACGCAAGGAGCCGGAAATCAGCAGCCGGGCCTGTTCGGCGTTGTCGAAGCTGCGTTCTGCCGCCTCGATGTGGCCGTCGCGCGTGGCCTGGATCACCGTCTGGGCCCGCGTGCCGTAGTCGGGCGTGATGATGAAGGCCGCCGACAGCGCCCGCTCGCGCTCCAGGCTGATCCCGGTGCTGGGCAGTTGCGCATCTTCCGCGATCGCCGTGTCGCTCAGCATCTGCAGATACGCGGGCGTGCGGGCCTCGGTGGCCTTGAGCGTGGCCAGCGCGGCGGTCGTGCGCACGACCTTGGGCCAGGGCGTGTCCAGCACCGCGTTCGACAATCCGTAGACGCCTGGAGTCAGGGCCTCTGGCGAGGTCGCGGAATGCCCGCGGCGATGAGACAGGTACCAGAGCGACGGGGTCCGCCCGAACAGCTCGCCCACCACCAGGTTGAATCCGTTGAAGGGTCCGGCGCGGCGGGCCAGGTCGCGCAGGTAGCCGGCCGGCGTGGAGGTGCCGGCGAGGAAGCCGGACACCAGCCCGCCGCGGGACGGCGCGGCGGGGTCGTTCCGGCCCGCTTCGCGATAATTCGTGATCGCGGCGAAGCGTCCTTGCCGCGTGATGCCCATCCAGGTCCCGCCCGCGGCCAGATCGCGCCCGGCCCAGATGTCGGGATGATCCTGCCACCAATCGGCGGCCGCCGTGGGCCGGGCGTAGAACTCGTCGCGGTTGGCCACCATCAGGAGAGGGGTCGGACCGCGCGGATCCCAGGCAAAGGCCATCAGGCACATGGTGTCAGCTTTCCCAGCCCGGGGGATCGGCAGGAATATCGACGAAGACTTCGCTGCGGCGGGGCGCGGGAAGGAGAGGCGCCAGGCCACTGGCCTGCACGGCCTCGGCCAGGGCGGCTTCGAGCCCGGGGATGTCCGACACGTCCTCGTAGACTTCCATCCACGTCGCCATGCCGTTGTCAGGCGTGGGCCGGGCCAGCAGGGCGACGCGCGCGCTCCAGGCTCGTCCGGCCTCGAGTACCTGGCGGGCGGGCGCCAGCGCCGCGGCGCGCTGGGCCACCGGCAGTTTGTAATATACGTAGAGATTATGCATGGCGGATTCCGGTGCCGGGCTCAAGCCGACGAGGTGTCGTCGGACAGGGCGTAGGGCAGTGCCCGAGGCTGGATGGTCGGACCGGTGGGCGAGCCGGCGTGCAGGGGGGCCGCGCCTTGAGCGGCGGCCAGCGAGCTTTCGTACAGGATCGCGACCCGGCTGTCGTCCTGCGCGGCGTTTACGATGCGGCCGCAAGGCTGTTCGTCGCCTTCCTGGAAGACATCGGCGCCGGCCAGCGACTCCGGATCGGCCGGCCCGCCGTCGACGTGGCCCGCGAACATGCGGCGCTTGAGCTTGCCGAGGTAGTGGCTGCGCGCGACGATTTCCTGGCCGGGATAGCAGCCCTTGGTAAAGCTGACCCCGCCTATCAGTTCGAGGTTCACCATCTGCGGCACGAACAGGTCCTGCGTGGGTATCGTGATCCAGGGCAGGCCCGCGGCGATGTCGGCGGCTTGCCAGGCCTGGGCCAGGCCGGCCTGCTCGGATGTGCCGAGCGCCGCGCCCAGCTGTTGCAGCGCATCGTCCGTCCCGATCCACCACCAGCGCGGCGATGCGTCCAGGGCGGAGGGGGCGGCGATCCAGGTAGCGTCGCCCAGGTCGGCCCGTGACCAGGGCGCGGCGGGGAGCAGGCCACCGGCGGCCGCCGGCAGGACCGCGGCGTCGGCGCCACGCCAGACGCCGGCCACCCGCAGCGGCGTGGTGGTGATCTTGACCTTGGCGCGCAGCACGAACATGGACAGGCGCTTTTGCAGCGCCTGGGCGATGCCGCGATCCACCAGGAACAGCACGCGCGGGACCGGGTCGGCGGGATCGGGCCGGGCGCGCCAGATGACGGCACTGGCGAGCAGCCGGCCCTTGGCCGTGCAATAGCCGGCGAGCCTGGCGTCCGCATCGCCGAGTTTCTTGACGTCTTGGGTCAATTGCCCCTGGAGGAATTCGATCGCGTCGGCACCCCGGGCCTCGAGCACGGTCAAATGATCCAGCGGCGCGATGTGCGCGATGGCGGTATCCGAGCGCGTGCTCGCGGATAAAATCTCTTGGACGGACATCTTGAAACGGTCGATGAGGTCGATCGAAGTATTATAGGCGCCCATGCCCAAACGACATCTTTCCCTGAAACGCGCGCTGGCCATCTCGTTCGGCGCGCTGCTGCTGTTGTCGCTGGCGATCGCCGGCGCCGGCATCGCGTGGCTGCGCATGCCGCTTTCCCTGCCCGCCGACAAGGTGGACTTCGTCATCGATGAAGGCACGAGCATGCGGGGCATCGCCCGGCAGGTGCACGATGCCGGCATCGCCGTGCCGCCCGAGGTCCTGATCGCCTATGCGCGCGTGACCGGCACCGAACGCCGCATCAAGGCCGGCGGCTACGAGGTGGCGCGCGGCGATTCGCTGTGGACGCTGCTGAACCGGCTCGCCCGCGGCGACGTCACGCAGCGGGAAATCCGCTTCATCGAGGGCTGGAACTTCCGCCAGATACGCGCGGCGCTGCGCCGCCACCCGGATGTCCGCCAGACCCTCGACGGCCTCGACGATGCCACCGTCACCGCCAGGATCGGCGCGTCGACCAGCCATCCCGAGGGCCTGTTCTTCCCCGATACCTATCTGTTCGCCGTGGGTTCCAGCGACATCGACATCCTGCGCCGCGCCTACCGCGCGCAGCAGCGCGAGCTGGCCGAGATCTGGGAGCGGCGCGACCCGGGCCTGCCCCTGGGCTCGCCCTACGAAGTCCTGATCCTGGCCTCCATCATCGAGAAGGAGACCGGCATGGAAGCCGATCGCCGGCGCATCGCCGGTGTATTCGTGAACCGGCTGAAGGTCGGCATGCCGTTGCAGACCGATCCCACGGTCATCTACGGCCTGGGCGAGGTCTTCGACGGCAACCTGCGCCGCCGCGACCTGCGTGCCGACACGCCATGGAACACCTACACGCGCCGCGGGCTGCCGCCCACCCCCATCTCGAATCCCGGCCGGGCTTCGCTGCTGGCGGCGGTACAACCCGAGAAACACAAATACCTGTATTTCGTCGCCCGTGGGGACGGCACCAGCGCGTTCTCCGAAACCCTGGACGGCCACAATCGCTACGTCGCGCGCTACCAGCTCAGGGGGCAGGGGCTGCAGCCGCCACCGTCCTTCCAGACCGAAGCGGTGCAGCCATGAGCGCCGGCACGCATACCGCGCCTGCCCGCCGCGGCCGTTTCATCACGCTCGAGGGCGTGGACGGCGCGGGCAAGAGCACCCACCTGGAATGGTTCGTCGCCCGGCTGCGCGAGGCGGGGCTGGAGGTGGTGCAGACCCGGGAGCCCGGCGGCACGCCGCTGGCCGAGAAGCTGCGCGAGCTGCTGCTGAACGAGACCATGCGGCTCGATACCGAGACCCTGCTGATGTTCGCCGGACGCTGCGAGCATGTGCGCACCGTGATCGAACCGGCGCTTGCCCGGGGCCACTGGGTGGTCTGCGACCGCTTCACCGATGCCACCTATGCCTATCAGGGCGGCGGCCGGGGCCTGGCGGCCGAGCGCATCGCGGTGCTGGAGCAATGGGTGCACGGCGATCTGCAACCCGACCTGACCTGGTTGTTCGATGTGCCGCTGGAAGTGTCCCGCGAGCGACTGGGCCGGGGCCGGACCCTGGACCGCTTCGAGCGCGAGGATGATGCTTTCTTCGAGCGCACCCGGGCGGCCTACCACATGCGGGCGCAAGCGGATCCTGCGCGTTTTCGCATCATCGACTCCACCCGTCCGATCGAGACGGTCCGGGCCGAGCTGGCCGCCCAGTTGCAAGCCTGCATCGCCGAGGCGGGCGGCTCATGAGTCTGCCCCGGTTCTACCCCTGGCATCAAGAAGCGGCCCGCGCCTGGCTGGGCGAGGAGCAGCGGCGGCGTTTCGCCCATGCCTGGCTGATCCATGGGTTGGCGGGCATAGGCAAGGTCGAGTTCGCGCGGGCGGCGGCGGCCAGTCTGCTGTGCGAATCGCCGCAGGGCTCCGGGGCCTGTGGACATTGCCCGGCCTGCACCTGGTATGCCTCGGGCAATCACCCCGATTTCCGCCGTGTCCGTCCCGAGGCGGTAGCGCTGGCCGAAGGCCAGGCCGAAGAGGACGGCGCCGAGGAAGAAACCGCCGACGCCGACGGCAAGAAGGCCGGAAAGCGCGCGCCGTCACGCGAGATCCGCATCGAACAGATCCGCGCCATCGAGTCCTGGGCCAATACGGGCACGCACCGTGGCGGGCTGCGGGTGGTCGTACTGTATCCGGCCGAATCGCTCAACACCATTTCGGCCAACGGCCTGCTGAAGATCCTCGAGGAACCACCGCCCCACACGGTATTCCTGCTGGTGTCGGACGCGCCGGATCGATTGCTGCCGACCCTGGTGTCGCGCTGCCGCCGGCTGCCTCTGGGGGCACCCGCTCCCGGGCCCGCGCTGGCCTGGCTGGAAGCGCAAGGAGTCCAGGACGCTGCCGCGCAACTGGCGGCCGCGGGCGGCGCTCCGGTGGCGGCCTGGCGCCGCGCCGAGGCCGGGATTCCGCCCCGGGCGCCTTGGCTGGATGCCTTCGTGGCCGCGCTTGCGCAAGGCAGGCCTCCTGACCTGGGGCAAATCGTCGACGCGCTGGACAAGGTCCCGGCCGCCGAATGGATAGACGCGCTGCAACGCCTGACCACCGACGTGGCGCTGGCCCAGGCGGGCATGGGGGCGCGTTATTTTCCCGAGCTGGCGCCCCACAGCGCGAAGATAGGGGAGCGCGCCGAGCGTGCCCGCGTGGCCGAACTGTCGCGCTGGCTCAGCCGCCAGCGCAGGATCGCCGATCATCCGCTGAATGCCCGTTTGTTCGCCCAGGATGTGCTGGCCCAGGCCAGCGCGGCCTGCCTGGGCCGCCGTCCCGCACGGGCCGCGGTCCAGGCCTGAGGGCCTGGCCGCTGGTACTATGGGTTCCGCAGTCTTACCGGTTTCTTTTCCCATGTTCGTCGATTCGCATTGCCATCTGGATTTCCCCGAACTGGCCGCGCAACTGCCCGAAATTCTCGAGCGCATGCGTGGCAACCATGTCGCCCAGGCGTTGTGCGTCAGCGTCAACCTGCCCGACTGGCCCCGGTTGATGGAACTGGTGCGGGACCACGACAACCTCTGGGCGTCGGTGGGCGTGCACCCCGATTACGAAGACACGCCCGACCCCACGGTCGAGCAACTGGTCGAGCTGGCGGCAACCCCCAAGGTCGTCGCCATCGGCGAAACCGGGCTGGACTACTACCGCCTGACCGGCGACCTGGCGTGGCAGCGGGATCGCTTCCGCAACCACATTCGGGCGGCGCGGCGGACAGGCAAACCCTTGATCATCCATACCCGCTCGGCGGCGCAAGACACGCTGCGCATCATGGAGGAAGAGGGGGCCGCAGACGTGGGCGGCGTGATGCATTGCTTCACCGAGTCCCAGGCGGTGGCCGACGCCGCCATCGCGATGAATTTCCACATCTCGTTTTCAGGCATCGTCACTTTCAAGAATGCACGGGAGCTGCAGGAGGTGGCGCGCAGCATTCCGCTCGAACGGATCCTGATCGAGACCGATTCGCCGTATCTGGCGCCTGTTCCGCACCGGGGCAAGCTGAACGACCCCTCCAAGGTGGTTCATGTCGCCGAAAAGATCGCCGATCTGCGCGGCCTGCCACTTCAGGTGGTGGCGGATGCCTCGACCGAGAATTTTTTCAAATTATTCAAAGACATACGTCGTTAAATTAAAGTTAGAAATAGCTTTAATAAAAACCGTGGATTCGAAGAAAAATTGCTTTCCAATCAATGGTTTGGAAGGCGATTCTAGGGAAAATCGTTATGTATGGCTCGTGGGCTCGCCGGGGATGGGGTTTCTTGCTGCTGTGGTGCTGGCTGACCGCCTTTTCCGCGGCGCAGGCAAGCGCGGAAGAGGACTTCTGGGTCGCCATCCGCAACGACCGCGTGTCCACGGTCAAATCGCTGCTTGCGCGGGGAATGGATCCCAATATGCCCAACGGCGCCAGCAACACGCCGCTGCTCGAGGCCATCAAGGAAGAGGCGTGGGGCGTCTATGACGTCCTGCTTGCCGACAAGCGCATCGACGTCAATCGACAGAACCGCTTGCGCGAGACTCCGCTCATGTACCTGGCCATCCGGGGCGAGGCGGCGCGCATGGAAAAGCTGATCGCTCTCGGCGCGGAGGTCAACCAGGAAGGCTGGACGGCGCTGCACTATGCCGCCTCCAAGGGCAACGATGACGTCGTCCGCCTGCTGATTGAAAACTATGCGTACATCGACGCCGAGTCGCCCGGGAAGATGACGCCCCTGATGATGGCCATGCGCTACGACCACACTTCGACGGTGAAACTGCTGCTGGACGAGGGGGCGGACGGCTACGTCCGCAACGCCGAGGGCAAGAACGCCGTGGACGTCGGCCGGGAGGCGGGCAATACGATACTGGCCAACAACCTGGTCGAGCGCCTGAACCAGGACCGTCAGCGGCGCCAGCGAAGATAGAAGGCCGGCGGCGCGTTATGCCGCCGAGGCCGGGAAGGCGATGACTTTTCCCGCGCGCAGCCGTATCCCCAGTTCGTCGCCTACGCGATGGCCATCCTCGCGGGTGACATAGGCCAGTACCTCGTGGCCTGAAGGCAGGCGTAGCGTATAGAGGTAATCGGGGCCACGGAACGCCTTGCGTATCAGGGTGGCCCGATGCGGGCCGCTGTCGTCGAGGCCGATGTCGTCCGGACGCAGCAGGATGGAGACGGAGGACGCGGCGTCGTCCCCGCCCATCGGCAGCCGGGTCCGGACCTCGCCCAATTCGATCCGGACCTGATCCGGATCGCTCGCGACCCGCTCGCCGGGCACGAACACACCGCTGCCGATGAAGCCGGCCACGAAGGCGGTGGCGGGATGATGGTAGAGGTTGTAGGCGCTGTCCCATTGCGCGATGCCGCCGTGGCGCATGACCCCGATCTCGTCAGCCATGGCAAAGGCCTCGGCCTGGTCGTGCGTGACCAGGATGGCGGTGGCGCCGGCTTCTTTCAGGATGTCGCGCACTTCGGCGGCCAGCCTGGCGCGCAGGTCCACATCCAGGCTGGAAAACGGCTCGTCCAGCAGCAGCAGTTCAGGGCGCGGCGCCAGCGCCCGGGCCAGCGCCACGCGCTGTTGCTGGCCGCCCGACAGCTCATGCGGATACTTGTTTCCCACGTTTGGCAGGCCGATCAGCGCCAGCAATGCCTTGACGCGCTCACCCCGGACCGGGGCCGGCTCGCGCCGCAGGCCGAAGCCGATGTTGTCCGCCACGGAAAGATGGGGAAACAAGGCGTAGTCCTGGAACATGACGCCAATGCGGCGCTTTTCGGGAACCACGCTGAAGGCGGGGGTCGCCACTTCGTGTCCATGGACGACGATGCGTCCGGCGAGCAGCGGCTCGAAGCCGCAGATGGCCCGCAGTACCGTCGTCTTGCCGCAGCCCGACGGCCCCAGCAGGCAACCGATGCGGTTCTCGTCCAGGGCCAGGGAAAGATCGCTCACGACGACGTGCAGCCCTTCGGCCGTCTGGTAGCCCAGTCGGACCCGGTCCAGGTGCAGGCGAGTATGTTGCATGAAGGCAGGAGGGGAAGGCGAGGGGAGCCAATATAGCAGGGGGAAGAGCCTGCCTGCCAGGCAGGCCGGGATGCCGCGGCGCTAGCTGGCCATGTCGTACACCTGGTGAATGAGCCTCGATGGCCAACGGGTGCCGGGGGCCTCTTTCTGGATCACCTCTTTCAGCTTTTCCTCCAGCTTGAGGGTGCTTACCTCCGGATTCCTGGCCGTCAAGAGCGCAATGACCATGTCCAGCCCTTTCTTGTCCATCTGGAGACCGTCCAGGTCGTTCAGGAAGTCCTGGCCGAAACGATTCGCCAGGTATTCCCGGCATTCATCCTGGATGCTGCGCATCTGGAGCGACACGCCCACATGAGGAAGCAGGAAACCCATGCTCACCGCGGCATTCGTTCCATGAAAGACCCTGCTTCCCGTGCCGTTGGAAGCCCATGCCATGTATAGGTGGGTCAGGGTGTAAATGGCCTCCAGCGTAGCCGTATTCGCGAATATCCGCTGTTTCCCCTTGGTTTGCAGAAAGCGGATGCAAACGTCCTCGACGTCGTTGTTCCGGATCGAGTCTTGGGCAGAGGACTGGATGTGGGCGGCCATCCTCTCGCAGGGCCAGGAGCCGCGGGGATTCGTGGTCCTGTTGGGCTGGACGGTGGTCGGCGGAAGAGCAAGGCGCAGATCGGCCATGGAGGAGGCCGGGGATGCCGCAGCGCTGTCTTCGGGACGCCGATCGGCTTCCCGGATCTCCCGGGTGATGGTGTTGTAGTAATACAGTTCGCCTTCCCGGTCGCCGTGCGCGTGAATGGCGTGCCGCCACCCGGGCAGTAGCGGGAAAGGCCGCTCCTGCTGTTCATGTCCGCTGGGCGTATGGACGTAGTAGGTCTCGCGGGACGCTTCGTCGTAGGCCCGTGCCCATTCGCTTGGAAGATCGGATTCGGAAGGCGGCGTTCCCGCGCCTGGCGGCGCGGCCGTGTCGGCACGCCACGCCGGGCCCGCGGACGAGGGGCCTCCGGTATTCAAGGGATAGTTATACATGTATGACCTGTCTGTTGTCGGAATGCGCACGAACGCTTCGGTGACGGTTTCGTGCCTGAGGGATTCATGGGGTTGCTCTGGCTGCCTGCCTCTGCAGTTCCGCGGCCCGTCTCGCCGCGATGGCAAGGGCTCTCGCCGTTTCATCGTCTCGATCATCCTTGACCGAAAAACTTCCGAGGGCTTTCGTCTTTCCATCTGTCTTCATGTAGGCGGTATATCTGCGGCGGGCCTGGCCCGTTGCTTCGACGAGAGAAACGCCAGGCGGCAGTGACGGTTTCTTCGCCTGCTCCCGGGCCCATTCCCATACGCCATCCGGGAACCGAGCGATGAGTTGCGCGTCGCTTTTCATGCCTCCGTGTTCTTGCTCGGCGACCATCCTGAAAGCGATGGCCAGTGCCTTGGCAGTATGGTCGTCGCGGCCCTCGACCACGGAGAAGGTGCCATGGCTTTTCGATCCCAGGCGAACCTGATATTGAGGGGAAGGCTTGGTGGCCGTGGAGGGATGAAAGCTCACGCCTGTTGGCAACCCGGGCTGCCCCGCCCGCGTCCAGGCCGCTTCCCATACGCCATCCGGCAATCCCGCCATGGTTTTCTCATCCGTGTTCCGGATGCCGTGTTCCATCTCCGCCACCGTCCTGGTCGCAATGGCCATCGCCCTGGCCTTGGCATCGCTGCGATCCTTGGTGGCAGAAAAACTCGCAAGCAAGCGTTGGGTCTTGTCGATGTTGATATAGGCGGTATAGCTCCGGGTGGCGTTAAGGAAAGAAACGCCAACGGGTAGTCCCACTTGTTTCGCCCTGGCCTGGGCCTTTTCCCAGACCGGTGGCGGGAAGGCCGAGACTATCTGGTCGTCGTCGATTTTCTTTCTTAGCGCGCCATGCTTTCTTTCAACCAGCATGATCGTTGCAATCGCCATGGCTTTCGCGGTTTCATCATCGCGCCCGCCCGTGACTGAAAAACTTCCCAATGCCACCGTCTTGTTTTCGATTTTCCTGCCGGCAACATACCTGGGATTGGCCTGGCTGGTCGCGCGGTGATATGCCACTCCCGTCGGCAGGCCGGGCTCCCGCGCGCTGCCCTTGGCTTCTTCCCATATTTCCACCGGAAATCCCGAGATGATCGCTTCGTTGGATTTCTTGTTGTAGCCTGGCTCGGGCTGTTGCCTGGCATCCATGCCTTCAAAGCCGGACGAAACGGAAGACAACGCGCTATCGGATTGATCGTCTTCGCCATCCGGCACGGCGTGCCGTGGCGCCGCCATTTGCCGCAATTGCAGGCCGAGTACTCTTTCCGCGCTCGAGGCGCCGCGCGAGGACCTTGTCCGACGGCCGGGATGGGCCGGCACAGCGGGTGCGTCCGGAAGATCGCTCATGCAGGTATCTTGCGCTTCTTCCTTGATCCCGATGCCTGGACCGGATGCCGTCGGCCCGCCCATGGCGTCCCGACGGTCCCGGCCCGGCCAATATTCCGGCCCGTAGTCCAGCAAGCCTTGCTTTCCCTCGGGCACTTCGGTGTGTTGAAACACATGGGCCGTCAGGTAACGGCTGGTCCCGCCATATTTGTTCTGGATGGAAATCCAGACCGGGAGGGTAATGAAATGGCTTTCTGGAAAATCCGGGGTCCTGCCATTGAAGTATTGGGCGGTATTTCCCCCGCCATACGGAGCGATGTAGATGTGCTCGTCTTTCCTGTCCGGGTTTCGTACCTGCAATGCGAAATCTTCGAAAGCGCTCGTTCCAAACCTCAATGTATAGGCGCGGATTTGCGTCCGTGATTTCTGATGGGAGCCGGCAAATGGCATTGCCATTCCCCCGACATTTTGCGCAGCATGCCTGGCCGGGATGACGCCACGCTGTTGCGTGGCGACCAAGGCTTGCACCTGGGCCTCCGTGTAGCACTGGCTGCGTGCGAGCACCACGGATTTCCACCTCGACGCTTGAGGAAGCGGCGCTCCCATCCGAGCCGCCTCGTAGTCCCCGCGGATATCCGCCAGGCATTTCTGGAAGAAGGCCTCGGGGTCGTCGCGTCCGGGCGGATAGGACTCCAGGAGCAGTTCGCGGGTTTCGTCCGGCAACTCCACCCCGACGGTCTTGCCTACATCGGGGTGGCAGCGCAATTCGTTGCCCGCGCCGGGCATCCGCAATTCTTCGGGCAGGGCGGCCGGATGCGTGGCGGCCCTGATCGGAAAAGCATCATCGATGGTTGGGTGGGGGGCTTGCCGGCCTTTGATTTCCATGAGTGCCCGCCCAGGGCGAAAGTCGGGAATCCGCTTGATGCTTTCGACCGCCTGGTCGCCCATGATGTCGACGAGCGGCACGCCCCTGACGGGGACGATGCGCGAGTGCAACGTCGACACCGGGTACAGGAACTCACCGACGACGGGGGCTTCCTCGATCAGGTTCCCCGCGGAGTCTTGCTCCTGCTTGGCGACCGTGCGGTCGTCCGTCCGGGGCAATTTGTCGCGCATGCGCAGGCTCAGGCCCGAGCCGGTCGCCGTCTTGCGTTTGCGCTCATTCGGTTCCGGGAAGGTTTCCTCGATTTCCAGAAAAGCCTTGACGCGCTGCTCGACGAAAGCAGCCGGAAATGCATTGTAGGCAGACGGCGTATCGTTGCCGCCGTCATAGCGCATCGAAGGCTCCCGGCTGCTGAACAAGTGCTCCCAACGCCTGGGAGGATGTCCGGTTTCCAGGATTTCGTTGTCGTACCAGTGCCGGACGACGCTTTGTCCGGGACGCGAAGGCCAGCCGACCTGGCGCAGCCATTCCGTTATCTGGGCGCTGGAGACAGGAGGGACGGTGCTATCCGGGTGCCGGATGCCGGCGCTCGATTTTTTCACATTCCATATTTCGACTTCGTCAGAACCTTCTTCGCCTTCCCTGGGAATGGTTGCTTCGTACCTGGCGAATTTCTTGGTATGCGCCATGGGAAAAACCGGATGCGCATCGAGAACGACCGTGTTGGCCTCCCCATATTTACGCATGCGCGGATCGCCGATGAAAACGGTGTTGTGGTCTTGCCCGTCGGTCCAATAGAGAACGACGGGGTCTTTGATGCCATACGCGGCCTGCTGCGCTTCGCGCGCGGCGAGGGCGCTCGCCCGGTCGCAATTGGCATGGCGGCTGGCTTGCGCCTCGGCCGCGAATTGTCCAATGTCGTACCGTTGGCCAGGCACCTCGTCTTCGATCAGTATCTGGCCGACGACATGGGCCCTGCCGCTCGACCGCTGCACTTCGGAAAAAATGTTGGTGATATATTCGATTTTCGGTTTGGGGCCGGTCCTGAGCCGGGCCAGGATGGCATGGGCCTTGTCGAGATTTTCTTTGACAAAGTTCGGGACGCGCTCGATTTTTTTCCGCTGCGTCGACGGCCCGCCTGACGTCGCAGCCTCCCTTTCGAGCACGCGTAGCGTGCGCTTGTCGGCGGGGTTTTCCTGCACGGAAAATGGAAAATGGGCGGGTATTCTGGTCCAGTAGCTCACGACTCTTCGATCCTTCGGTACTGGTGATGGGTGGAAGTGGCCATGCCGGAGTTCCACCATCCTCCGGGGCGCCGGGCCGGGCAGGGCCTTTGGCGTTCCCCGGGGGCGCCCAATATAATCAGCGACTTGATGCCGGCCGCCGGTGAAAAAGGCGGCGCCACGTTTCCCTTCCCCCCACCGGTTCCTCATGCATCGACGCGCAGCACTTGCCTGGCCCACCCTGGCCGTGGCGTTGTTCATCGCCATTCCCATACTGGGCCTGCTGCCGTCCACCTTCGTCGTCAACGCCGACTCCCGAGACATCCTGTCCCACCTGGCCGGTACCGTGCTGCCGGGATATGCGGGAACGTCGCTGCTGTTGATGGCGGCGGTGGGCATCGGCGCCGCGGTGATCGGCATCGCGACGGCGTGGACCGTGGCCGCCCACGACTTCCCCGGCCGCCGGATCTACGAATGGGCGTTGATCCTGCCGCTGGCCATGCCCACCTATGTCATGGCCTACGCTTTCACCGATTTCTTCCAGTTCTCGGGGCCGGTGCAGACCCTGCTGCGGGACCTGACCGGGCAGCCCCGGCTGCCGTGGTTCCCGGCCATCCGGTCGTGGTACGGCGCCGCGCTGGTCTTTATCTTCGCCTTTTATCCCTACGTCTACCTGCTGACGCGCACCGCCTTCCTCGAGCGCAGTCCGCGCCTGACCGAGGCCGCGCGCACGCTGGGTTGCGGCCCGGCGCGGGCGTTCTTCGCGGTGGTGCTGCCGCTGGCGCGGCCCGCCGCGGTGGCCGGCATCACGCTGGTGCTGATGGAGACGCTGGCCGACTATGGCGCGGTGTCCTACTTCGGCGTGCAGACCTTCACCACCGGCATCTACCGGGCCTGGCTGTCCATGGGGGACCGCATCGCCGCCGCGCAACTGGCCTCGGCCCTGCTGGCATTCGTGTTCGTGCTGGTCTGGCTGGAACGCCGCAGCCGGACCCGCCTGCGCTTCCACGCGGGCACCCAGCGCCAGGGACAGGCGCCGCGCAGGCTGTCGGGCCGCCAGGCGGTCTGGGCCAATCTGGTGTGCCTCGTGCCACTTGCGCTGGGGTTCCTGCTGCCCGTGGCCATCATGCTGCGCTTCGCCGCCCAGGATATCCACGTCATCGACTGGGGCCGCTACGCCATGTGGCTGGGCAACACCTTGCAGTTGGCGGCCACGACTTCGGTGCTGGCCGTGGCGCTGGCGCTCGGGCTGGCCTACGCCGCCCGGCTGGCGCCCGGCAGGCTGGTGCGCGCGGCCAATAGCGTGGCCGGCATGGGCTACGCGGTGCCCGGCGCGGTACTGGCGGTGGGCCTCCTGATCCTGGTGGGCGCGCTGGACGGCTGGCTGGAGGCGTGGGGATGGTCGTTCCAGGGCACGCTGACCGGCACCCTGACGCTGCTGGTCTACGCCTACCTGGTCCGGTTCCTGGCGGTGGCGCTGCAAACGACGGAAGCGGGGCTGGCCAAGATCACGCCGTCGCTGGATGCCAGCGCGCGCAGCCTGGGGGCGGGGACCTGGGAACTGCTGACGCGGGTGCATCAGCCGCTCCTGCGGCGCAGCCTGCTGACCGCCGCCTTGCTGGTGTTCGTGGACGTGATGAAGGAACTGCCCGCGACCCTGGTCCTGCGGCCGTTCAACTTCGACACGCTGGCCGTCATCACCGACCACCTGGCCTCGGACGAGCGGCTGGGGGAGGCCGCCATCCCCGCCCTGACGATCGTACTGGCCGGCCTCTTGCCCGTGATCATGCTGGCGCGAGCCATTTCCCGACGGGATGAGCTTACAAAAAGCTGAAATATTTGACGAGAAAGATGGGAATGACAATAATTCCTATTTTTATACCAACTCGTCCTTATCCCGAGGCCTCGCCCATGCTCAAGCTTTCCCTGCTGACCGCCGCCGTGCTGGCCGTCTCCGCCGGCGCCCACGCGCAGGAACTGAATGTCTATTCCGCCCGCCACTATCAGACGGACGAGCTGCTCTACAAAGGGTTCACCGACCAGACCGGCATCAAGATCAATCGCATCGAAGCCGGCGATGCGGCGTTGGTCGAGCGCCTGAAAAGCGAAGGTGCCAAGAGTCCGGCCGACGTGATCCTGATGGTCGATGCCGCGCGGTTGTGGCGAGCGGAAGCCGACGGCCTGTTCCAGCCGGTCAAGTCGCCGGTGCTGGCGGCGCGGATCCCGGCCAACCTGCAAGGCGGCGAGCCAGGGCAGGACCCGCAGTGGTTCGGTTTCTCCACGCGTGCCCGCGTCATCGTCTACAACAAGGCGACCGTCAACCCGGCCGACGTGGATACCTACGAGAAGCTGGCCGACCCGAAGAACAAGGGCAAGGTCTGCACGCGGTCCGGCTCGCATCCCTACATGTTGTCCCTGCTGGGTTCGCTGATCGAGCGCAACGGCGAAGCCGCCGCCGAGAAGTGGGCGCAGGGCATGGTGGCCAATATGGCGCGCAATCCGCAGGGCGGCGACACCGACCAGATCAAGGGCGTGGCCTCGGGCGAGTGCGGCGTCGCGCTGACGAACAATTACTACTACGTGCGCATGGCCCGCTCGGACAAGCCCGAGGACAAGGCCGCGATCGCCAAGATCGGTTTCCTGTGGCCCGATCAGGCGGGACAGGGCGTGCACATGAACGTGGCCGGCGGCGCGGTGGCCCGCCATGCGCCGCACAAGGAAGCCGCGGTCAAGTTCCTGGAATACCTTGCCAGCGACAAGGCACAGAACTACTTCGCGGCGGGCAATAACGAATGGCCGGCCGTACGCTCGGTGAAGACCGATAACGCCGCGCTGGAAGCGCTGGGGTCGTTCAAGGCCGAAACCGTGTCGATCGGCGCGATCGGCCGCAACCAGGTCGCCGCCCAGAAAATCCTGGACCGTACCGGATACAAGTAACTCCGCCAGGGGCCGGCCCGCGGGAGGGAAGCCCCGCCGGGCCGCCTTTGGCCGCTCCCCTCGTGGGGGCTTTACCTGCGGACCGGCGAAACCGGATCCGCGGTGCCCCGGGCCGGGTTCGCTTATCCTGGGGAGCGCTCTGTAGAATGAAGGATCTTCGATCCCTATCGTTCTCACGCATGCCCGCTTCTTCGCCACTTGCTCCCGGTTTCATGGTCGTCCACGGCAATCGCCTGGAAGACCTGCGCGGACTGGCGGTGTCGTGGATGCAGCGGGCGCCGCTTGCGCCACTGGAAAATGAAACCATCCTGGTGCAAAGCAATGGCATTGCCCAGTGGCTCAAACTCGCGCTGGCGGAAGACCCGCGCGGACAAGGGCAGGGCTGCGGCATTGCCGCCGCCATCGACGTCCAGCTTCCCGCGCGCTTTCTTTGGCGGGCCTATCGGTTGGTGCTGGGGCGCGACAAGCTGCCGGAGACTTCGTCGCTCGATCGCAACGGGCTGACCTGGCGGCTGTTGCGCCTGCTGCCGACGCAACTGGACCACGAGTCCTTCCTGCCACTGCGCCGCTTCCTGGCCGACGACGCCGGCATGCGCAAGCGCCATCAGCTTGCCGAACGGCTCGCCGATCTGTACGACCAATACCAGGTCTATCGCGCCGACTGGCTGGACGATTGGGAACACGGGCGCGACGTGCTCCGCACCTCGCGCCGTGGCACGGTCCCGCTGGCGGCGGAGGATCGCTGGCAGCCGGCGCTGTGGCGGGCGTTGCTGGCCGACGTGGGCGACGATGGCATGATCCAGAGCCGGGCCGGGGTACATCGCCGCTTCGTCGCCCGCATGGCGCAGCTCGATGCGCCGCCGCCAGGGCTGCCGCGACGCGTGATCGTGTTCGGCATCTCTTCCATGCCGGCGCAGGCCCTGGAAGCCCTTGCCGCGCTGGCGAAGTTCTCGCAAGTGCTGTTGTGCGTCCATAACCCCTGTCAGCACCATTGGGCCGACATCGTGGCCGACCAGGACCTGCTGCGCCACCAGTACCGGAGGCAGCAGCGCAGGCCCGGCATGCCGGCCAGGCTGGATGCGGAAGCGCTGCACAACTTCGGCAACCCGCTGCTGGCGGCCTGGGGCAAGCAGGGGCGCGACTACATCCACCTGCTCGACACCTACGACGTGCCCGAACGCTACCAGGAGCATTTCGCGTCGGTCAGCGACCGCCGTATCGATCTTTTCCACGACGCCCCCGCCGACCACCTGTTGGCGCAGATCCAGGACGACATCCTGAACCTGCGATCGCTGGCCGAGACCCGCGAGCAATGGCCGCCGATCGATCCGCGGGAGGACGAATCGGTGCGTTTCCACATC
Organism: Alcaligenaceae bacterium SAGV5; assembly: GCA_009360345.1. GTDB lineage: Bacteria > Pseudomonadota > Gammaproteobacteria > Burkholderiales > Burkholderiaceae_B > Pigmentiphaga. The sequence continues at coordinate 67,355 of SPDP01000008.1, read as the reverse complement.
GCCCACAGTCCGCAGCGCGAGGTGGAGATCCTGCACGACCAGTTGCTGGCGCGTTTTGGCGCCGATCCGCAATTGCGTCCCCGCGACGTGATCGTCATGGTGCCGGACATCGATGCCTATGCTCCCCACGTGCGGGCGGTATTCGGGCTGGTGGACCCGGGCGATACCCGCTACATCCCCTTCACGCTGGCCGATCAGGGACAGCGGGGCCGGGAGCCCCTCCTGATCGCCGTCGAGCACTTGCTGCGCCTGCCCGACAGCCGCTTCGCCGTCAGCGATATCCTGGACCTGCTGGACGTTCCCGGGGTGCGCAAGCGCTTCGGCATCCGCGAGGGCGAACTGCCCCAGTTGCATCGATGGATCGAGGGAGCCGGCGTGCGCTGGGGGCTGGATGCCGGCCAGCGTGCCAGCCTGGGCCTGCCCGCGGGCATGGAACAGAACACGTGGCGCTTCGGGCTGCGGCGCATGCTCCTGGGCTACGCCGCCGGCAGCGGCGGCCCCTATGGGGACATCGAGCCCTATGACGAAATCGGGGGGCTCGATGCCGCCCTGGTGGGATCATTGGATGCTCTGGTCGATGCCCTGGATCGGTTCCGGGGCGAACTGGCGGCCCCCGCCACGCCTCTGGCATGGGGGGAGCGCCTGCGCCGGCTGCTGGAGGCCTTCTTCGATCCGGCCTCGGAGCGGGAAGAGGCGGCGCTGGCCGGCCTGTCGCAGTTGCTGGACAACTGGCTGGACACCTGCGAGAGCGTGGCGCTGGAAGAGGCGCTTCCCCTCGTCGTGGTGCGGGAAGCGTGGCTGGCCGATCTCGACAGGGGCCGCCTGAACCAGCGCTTTCTGGCGGGGTCGGTGAATTTCTGCACGCTCATGCCCATGCGCGCCATACCGTTCAAGATGGTCTGCCTGCTGGGCATGAACGACGGCGACTACCCGCGCTCCCAGGCGCCGCTGGACTTTGACCTGATGAGCGGCGACTACCGCCCCGGCGACCGCTCGAGGCGCGAGGACGACCGCTACCTGCTGCTGGAAGCCCTGCTGTCGGCCCGGGAACACTTGTACGTCAGTTGGGTGGGACGCAGCGTGCGCGACAACAGTGAACGGCCGCCATCGGTGCTGGTGGGGCAGTTGCTGGATCACATTTCGGCCGGATGGACGCTCGACGGCGAGGACGACGGACAGTCCCCGGTCGAAGCATTGACCACCGTCCATCCATTGCAGCCATTCAGCGCGCGCTATTTCCTGGACGAGGACGATGCGTATTTCAGCTACGCCCGGGAATGGGCCGCCATGTACGAGCGCCCCCGCGGCGACACGGATGCGGCGCCGGCCGCATTGCCTGCTCCCGTTCCTCCGGTGTCGGCGCTGGACCTGTCGGTGCTGCAGGGCTTCGTCCGCGATCCGCTCAAGGCGTTTTTCAATCAGCGCCTGAAGGTGCATTTCGACGACGCCGCCCTTGCCGCCGAAGACGAGGAGCCGTTCGCGCTGGACGGGCTGGGACACTACCAGTTGAGCGAACAGTTGTTGCAGGCCGCGCTGGACGCTCCGGATGAAGACCAGGCCCGGGCCCGGCTCCACGACGCGGCCCAGGTCCTGGTCCGCAGCGGCCGGCTGCCATTGGCCGGTTTTGGCGAGCATAGCCTGGCGGCGCTGCTCTCGCCCTTGCCGGAACTGCTGAGCCGCCGCCGGGCATGGCTGGCGGCCTGGCCCCGCGAGATCGGGACGTCGGTGGCCGTGGATGTCACGCATGCGGGACTGCGGCTGGAAGGCTGGCTGAGCGGCTTGCGTGTCGACGACAGTGGCGGACACCTGCTGATGGAGGTCCTCCCCAACGAACTGAAGGCCCGGGACAAGAACCTGAAGTGGCACAGGCTGGTCCGGCCCTGGGTCGTCCACCTGGCCGGCAATGCCATGGGCCTGCGGCTGCGCACGGCACTGGTCGCCGCGGATGGCGACGTGACCTTGCCGCCGTTGGCGGCCGAGCCGGCACGGCGCTGGCTGGGCGAATTGCTCGAGGCCTGGACCGCCGGCATGCAGACACCGCCGCCGGTAGCCGTGCGCACGGCGTTCGCCTGGCTGTCGGCACTGCCCGACGAAGAGGCGGCCCGCGCCCAGGCGCGCAAAGTCTACGAAGACAACTTCAATACCGCGGGGGAAGCGGGACAGAGTCCCTACCTGGCCCGCCAGTATCCGGATTTCGAGGCGTTGTGGTCCGATGGCGCCTTCGCGGCCTGGGCCGCGACGCTCTACCAACCACTTTTCGAGGCGGTGCGAGGCGAGTCTTCCGGCTCCGGGGGGAAGGAGCGATGACCATCCAGGCTTTCGATCCGGGCCAAGACCTGGCCTTGTCGCTGCCGCTGCGGGGCAGCCGGCTCATCGAGGCCAGCGCCGGCACGGGCAAGACCTTCACCATCTCGGCGCTGTTCGTGCGCCTGGTGTTGGGCCACGGCGGCGGCGAGGCCGGTTTCGGCCGCGAACTGTTGCCGCCGGAAATCCTGGTGGTGACCTTCACCGATGCCGCCACGCAGGAGTTGCGCGACCGCATCCGCCATCGCCTTGCCATGGCAGCCCGCTACTTCCGCGACGAAATCGAGGCGCCCGACGAGCTTGTGGCCGCGTTGCGCGAGGACTATGGCCCGGATCGATGGGCGGAGTGCGCGGGCAAGCTCGATATCGCCGCCCAATGGATGGACGAAGCGGCGGTGTCGACCATTCACGGATGGTGCCAGCGCATGCTGCGCGAACACGCTTTCGACAGCGGCAGCCTGTTCACCCAGACGCTCGAAACCGACCATACCGGATTGCTGGCGGAGGTCGTGCGGGACTATTGGCGCCAGCAGTGCTATTGCCTGGACGGCGCGGCGCTGGAGTGGGTGCAGGCGCACTGGGGTACCCCCGAAGGGCTGCGCCGCAGGCTGGCGGGCCTGTTGCCCCACGCGGCCCCCGCCTCGGGCCAGCGCTCTTTGCACGAGCTGCTGGATGCGGCACTGAGCGACAGGCAGGCCCGGCTGGCCATGCTGAAGGCGCCATGGCCCGCCTGGGTGCCCGAACTGCGGCAATTGTGCGATGAGGCCTGCGCCGGCAAGCGGGTCAACGCCAGGAAATTCCAGCCGCGCTGGTACAACCCCTGGTTCGACAAGCTGCTGGCCTGGGCCGGCGATCCCGGGCTGGAAAACCCGGACCTGGAGAAAGGCTTCGAGCGCCTGACACCCGCCTATATGGCCGAGGTATGCCACCCTGGCCACGTCATCGATCATCCTGCGCTACATGCGATGATCGATCTGAAACAGCAGCTCGATGCACTGCCTTCGGCGGACGCGGCGATGCTGGCCCATGCGGCGGCATGGGTGCGCGCGCGCTTCGATGCCGAGAAGCGCCGGCGCGCGGAAATGGGCTTCGACGACATGCTGGACAACCTGGACGCGGCTTTGCACGGCGACAACGGCCCACGGCTGGCCCAGGTCATACGGACGCAATTCCCCGTCGCTCTCATCGACGAATTCCAGGATACCGACACCGTCCAGTACCGGATCTTCGACCGGATCTACCAGATCGCGGACAGCCGCGACGATTGCGCGTTGCTGATGATCGGCGATCCCAAGCAGGCCATCTACGCCTTCCGCGGCGCGGACATCTACACCTATCTGCGGGCACGGCGCGCCACCGAAGGCCGTCACTACACGCTCGGCACGAACTACCGCTCGAGCCGCGACATGGTCGATGCCGTCAACCGGCTGTTCATGTCGGCCGAACGGCGCGAGCAAGGGCGTGGCGCTTTTCTGTTCCGGCACGGGAACGACGATCCGCTGCCTTTCCATCCGGTGCGGGCGAACGGCCGCGCCGAACGCTTCATGGCCGCCGGCGAGCCCGCCGCGGCGTTGACGTTCTGGTTTGCCGAACAGGACGCGCCCATGGCGTCCGGGACCTACCGCACCGAGATGGCGGCCGGTTGCGCCGGCCAGATCGTCCGCATGCTGGAAGACGGCGTGGAAGGCCGTACCGGCTTCGAGCGCGGCGGACGTATCCGGGGCCTGAGACAAGCCGACATCGCCGTGCTGGTGCGCGACATGGGCGAAGCGAATGCCATCCGGGGAGCTTTGGCGCAGCGTGGCATACGCAGCGTGTACCTGTCGGACAAGGATTCCGTTTTCGCCGGCTCCGAAGCGGCGGACGTGCTGCGGTGGCTCAAGGCCTGCGCGGAACCCGACGACGACCGCAAGCTGCGGGCGGCGCTGGCCAGCGCGACGCTGGCGCTGCCGCTGGCCGAACTGGACCGGGTCAACCGAGACGAGCGGGTCTGGGAGGAATGGGTGCTGCGGTTTCGCGGCTATCGCGACCGCTGGCGCGGCCAGGGCGTATTGCCCATGCTCCGGCGCCTGATGGACGACTTCGGGCTGCCCGGCGCGCTGGCGCGGCGGCCCGACGGCGAGCGTGTGCTGACCAATCTGCTGCACCTGGCCGAAATCCTGCAGCAGGCGGCGGGCGAGCTGGACGGAGAACAGGCCCTGGTCCGGTACCTGGCCGGCCACCTGGACCAGGAAGGACAAATTGCCGAGGCCCAGGTCCTGCGCCTGGAAAGCGACGAGCAATTGGTCAAGGTCGTGACCGTGCACAAGTCCAAGGGGCTGGAGTACCCGCTGGTGTTCCTGCCTTTCGCATGCTCCTTCCGTCCCGCCGACAAGTCTCGGCCGCCGCTGCGCTATCACGACGAGCAGGGCAGGCTGGTGGTCAGCATCGCGCCCGATGCCGACGAAGAAGCCAGGGCGGACCAGGAGCGCCTGGCCGAAGACCTGCGCCTGCTCTATGTGGCATTGACCCGCGCGCGCCATGCCTGCTGGCTGGGCATGGCGGATCTTCGGCCTGGCCGTTCCGGCGGGTCGAGTTGGCACCGCAGCGCGTTGGGGTATCTGCTCGGCGGCGGTGCGGAGCTTGCCGCGTCGCGCGATCTTGCCGGACTGCTGCAAGCCGGATTCGGCGACGTCGATCATGTCCGCGTGGCGCCGTTGCCCGCGCCCGCGAACCGGTTCTTCGAAACCGACCGGCAGGCGATCGCACGGCCGCACTACCGGGAACCGTCGCGTCGGACCGGCGAGCCCTGGTGGATTGCGTCATACAGCGCGCTGCGCATTGCCGGCCACGCAACCGGTGGCGATGATCCCGAAACCCTGGGCCGCCATGGCGACCTGAGCCCGGAAACGCCGGAGGACCAGAAACTGTTCGACGACGATGTGGGCGACGCCGATGGCGGGCAGGCGCCGCAGATGTCCGCGGGCGTGGGCATGCACCGTTTTCCCCGAGGCCCGGGGCCGGGCACGTTCCTGCATGGCCTGTTCGAGTGGGCGGGCGAAGAGGGCTTTGCCGATGTCGCGGGCGATGACCGGCGCATCCTCGACGCGGTGGCCCGCCGCTGCAACCGGCGAGGATGGGAGGCCTGGATCACACCGCTGGCCCGCTGGCTGTCGGCGCTGCTGAACGACGATCTTCCGCTCGGTCCCCGCGGCGGTATGTTCAAGCTGGCCGGACTTGCCTCCTATCAAGTGGAAATGGAATTCTGGTTCGAAAGCCGCCACGCCGATGTCCGCCACATCGACGCGCTGGTGCGCCGCCATGTGCTGGCCGACGCGGCTCGCCCCGCGCTGGAGCCGGCTCTGTTGAACGGCATGTTCAAGGGCTTCATGGATCTGGTGTTCGAGCACGAGGGCCGCTATTACGTCGCCGACTACAAATCCAACTGGCTGGGCATGTCCGACGCGGCCTATACGGCCGACGCCATGCGCGGCGAGATCCTGGCCAAGCGCTACGACCTGCAGTACGTCTTGTACCTGCTTGCGCTCCACCGCCAGCTTGGCGTGCGGTTGCCGGACTACGATTACGACCGACACCTTGGCGGCGCGGTGTATCTGTTCCTGCGCGGATCGCGCGCGCCGACCAAGGGCGTGTTCTTCGACCGCCCGCCGCGCGAGTTGATCGAGGCGCTGGACCGGCTGTTCGCGGGTGCGCCTCAGTCCGTGGAGGCCGGCCGATGACCCCGACCGCGTCCAACTACGAATTGCCGTTCGATGCGCCCATGCCGCCATCGCCGGACTTGCGCGATTGCGCCGCCTTGCTGTCGATACTCGATGCCTGGGTGGCGCGGGGCTGGCTGAGACGCCTGGACCGGGCGTTCGCCCGATTCCTGTACGACTGCGAGCCGGGAACCGATCCGCAGGTCGCGGTGGCTGCCGCGCTGGCCAGCCATCAACTGGGCCACGGCCATGTTTGCCTGGACCTGGCATCGACGCTGCAGAATCCCGACGAGGCCCTGTCGCTGCCACCCGAAGGCGAGTCGGCGCTGGCCATGCGCCTGCCGTCCGACGTGCTGCGGGGCCTGGATCTGCCGGCCTGGCGAAACGCGTTGGCGGACAGCCCGCTGGTCGATGTCATCGGGGAGGGGAGGGAGGCCCGCGGCGGCTCGCCCCTGGTGCTGGATGGCCAACGGCTCTATCTGCGGCGCTACTGGGATTTCGAGCGGAGGATCGCCGCCGCGCTGCGGCGACGCCTGCAGCAGCCGCCGTTCGAGGTGCCGGGCCTGGCCCAGGCCTTGACGCAACTGTTCGGCCCGCCCGCCGACAGGCCGGACTGGCAAAAGCTCGCCTGCGCCATTGCCGCGCGCGGCAGCATCGGCATCGTCACCGGGGGGCCGGGAACGGGCAAGACCACGACCGTGGTGCGTTTGCTGGCCCTGCTGCAATGGTCGGCGGCCGGGCAGGGCAGGCCGCTGCGCATCCTGCTTGCGGCGCCCACCGGCAAGGCGGCCGCGCGCCTTTCGGCGTCCATCGGCGAACAGGTGGGGCGGCTGCCGGTACCGGACCCGATACGGGCGGCCATTCCCACCGACGTGACGACGCTGCACCGCCTGCTGGGCAGCCGGCCCGACTCGCGGCATTTTCGCTACCATGCGGGCAACCCGCTGCCGATCGACATGCTGGTCGTGGACGAAGCGTCGATGGTCGACGTGGAAATGATGGCGAATCTGGTCGATGCCCTGCCGGACCAGGCGCGCCTGGTGCTATTGGGAGACAAGGACCAACTCGCGTCCGTCGAAGCCGGCGCCGTGCTGGGCGACCTGTGCCAGGACGCGGAAACCGGCCACTATGCGGAAGCGACCCGGCAATGGCTGGAAGCCATCGGCGGGGCATCCCTGGATGAGGCCGGCCTGCAACCCGGCGATCCGATCCGCCATGCCATGGCCCAGCAGACCGTCATGTTGCGCCATTCACGGCGGTTCGGGGCCGGCAGCGGCATCGGCCAGCTTGCCCGCGCGGTCAACGACGGCGATGCCGTCCAGGCGCGGCGCATGCTGGAACAGTCCGCCGCCCGGCAAGCGACGGATGTCTTCGAGGTGTTCGCTCCCGGGGGCGATAGACTGGACCGCCTGCTGCTGAACGGACATGCGTCGGCGGATGGCGAAGGGCCGCGGGGCTACGCACGCTATCTGGAGATCATGCGCCACCTGCGCCCGCCGGCCGGCACGCCTGCCGACGATCCGGCCTGGGGAGCCTGGGCCCAGTCGGTACTTGCGGCCTTTGACGAATTTCAACTGCTGTGCGCCTTGCGCAAGGGCGACTACGGCGTCGAGGGGTTGAACGCCCGCGTCGCCCGGGCATTGCTGGCACGAGGCTTGATCGAACAGGAGCAGGGCTGGTACGAGGGCCGTCCCGTGCTGGTAACCCGCAACGACTATGCCCTGGGACTGATGAACGGCGACGTCGGCATCGCGCTGGCGGTGCCGCAGGGAAACGGCGGCCTGGCGTTGCGGGTTGCCTTCGCGCGCAGCGATGGCGTGGCCGGGATCCGTTTCGCGCTGCCCAGCCGCCTGAACGCCGTCGAGACCGTGTTCGCCATGACGGTGCACAAGTCGCAAGGATCCGAATTCGCCCACACTGCCTTGTTGCTGCCCGATCGGCCCAGCCCCATCCTGACGCGCGAATTGGTCTACACGGGAATCACGCGCGCCAAGACCTGGTTCACGCTGATCGAGCCGGCGCCCGGCGTGTTCGAGGAAGCGGTGGCGCGTAGGGTGCGGCGCGTAAGCGGCCTGGTGGTTTGACGCCCGAGGCTACGCCGGCAGCTCTCAGCCGGACTCTCCGCCCTGGCTTGCGAGGCCTGGCCGTCGAAAACCGCTGATGTTGATCCCGAGGAAGATATTCGATCGGTCATGGTGTCAGGTTGCGAGTAGTGTGGCCAGGATGCCTGGCGGCGGTGCCTGTGTGGCGGGTCCCAAGGGATCCCATTCGGGGTCGCCCAGGTGCCAAAGCGACGCAAATACCATTTCTTGCGCCAACGCGCGGCATTCGGACGCGATGGCCGCCTGTCGCCGGGCCCGGGTACCGGATTCGGGCAGGCCATGGCCACCCGGGCTCTCTTGCTGGACGGCCATGACATCCTCGCGCAGGCGTGCGGCGAGGCTGTCGATGATCTCCTCGACCGACCGGGCCGACCGTTGCCGCAGTGCCTCCAATGCCCGGTGCGTGACGGGGTCGTCGGGTACGTCGAACCAAGCGGCCAACGAGGCGGCCGGAGACGAAGCCTCGAAGCGAGGGTCGGCCATCAGCTTTCCTCCAGTTTCTGGATCGCCCCGTCGATCGCGGAGCGCCAGGCCTCGTCCGAATACCGCGATTTGATCTGCCGTGCCAGTCCCGCGTGTTCGCTGGAATCGAGGTATCGGTCGTGCATGTCCTGGGCCTCGGTGGCCAACACGTCCTTGCGCAGATTGCCGCGCTGGGCACTACGCTGATCGGCTGTCCTGACCTTGTCGGGCTCTTGCTGGCCCAGCAGGCGCAGTCTCTCTTCCACCCTGTCCTCGATCATCTGCTTGAACGCCGGGACCGCATCGACGGCGCGATCGTCGAATCGACCTTTTTGCAGGATCAGGTTGTTCAGCAGCGACTGCCTTTGCCCGGCGGAGTAGTTGAGTCTGTCGAGTTCCCGCATCAGGGCGTCGGCGGACAACTGGTTGATATGGGATGTGAGCTTGCTCTGTATGCGTCCGAGCATCTGGGAAAACAGGGGGGCGTTGATATCGAGGGAAAAGACATTGCGGTATTTTTTCTTCAGGTACGCCTTGTAGTCATCGTTGGACGCGACCATTGCATCGCGCCGGCGCTGCAATTCTGCCTGGCGTTCAGGCTCCTCCACGGCGTGCCGGCCGCTGCCTTCCGCCTGGAGTTCATACTGGGCGTGCCTGGCGGCGTAGTCGCGGAACGCCTGGGCGAAGCCGGCCGGCTCGGCCACGTTCTCGCCTCTGATGTAGGGGTAGTGCAGCTCTTCTTTGAGGTCGAGCAGCATGCGCAGGTCAAACCCGCCATCGATGAGGCGCACGATGATCGCGTTCGCATTGGCCAGATTGGCCACGGCATTCGGATAAGTGTTCTTGAGGACGCGATCGTCGTCCACGATTGCCTGCATGGCCTGGATGATTTCCGCGTCGCTCGCACGCGCCGGTGCCCGCCGTCCTTCTCGGGAAGCGCCGAGCGAGCGCACGGCGGTTTCGCGCAGTTCCATGCCCAGCAGATCGATTCCGGGAAGGTTTTTTCCTTGGCGGTCTCGAAGGGCGATCGGCATCACGTCGATGTGCGGTGGTTCCGCTGGCGCCGCCGCGCGTTCGGGAGGGAAGGATTTGCGGCTTGCGCCAGTCGCGCGGCGGCTGGAAGCGTGGCCGTCCGCGCGCCGCGTACGTTCGTGCCAGAACGCCTTTTCCGACATGGGAGGCTGGTCGTTCGCCCCGAATGCGCGCGCCGGGCGGGGTTGCTTGCCTCGGATGCCGGCATAGCGCGGCGACATGGGATCCCTGCTGTAGAACGGCAAAGGGTCGTCCGGTCCGCCCCGGACCCTGGAACGAGCGGCGAACGGTGCCTGGCCTCGGCGAAAAGGGGAATGAGCCGCCTGGGAGGCCAGCGGCGGCAGTATTTCCAGCACGTGCGCGCGCATGTCGCCCGCTTTCACGGTGTAGGTGGTCGGATTGGCCAGCCCGGGGGGGCTCAATGTGAAAACCAGGTCCGTGTGCAGATTTGCCCTGACGAGATAGAAGTCCTTCAGCCTGCCGGACATCGGAAAGACAGGATCCGGATGGCGCATGCTCGTCCACGCCAGGCCGCCGCTCATTGCCATGCTCAACCGGGTCGCCATGGCCGGGGGAAGGTAGCGCCAATCCCCGGACCAGACATAGGGCTGGCGCGGATCCCGTGGGGGGGCATGCGGTGCGGAGGCGCGGGCGGCGGGAGAAGGGCGGTCGGGCGCCCCGCCTGCCGCGGGCGTGGATGCCGCGGGCTCGGCAGGCCGTGCCGTGCCGCGCGGGGTCTCGGCTGTTTTCTGGCCAGGGGCCTCCGCGGGCCGCGGCGCGGAGGCGCCACGGGGCACGAGCCCCTCTTTTGCCCATTGCCGCAACTGCTCGGCGCCCAAAGCATAGCTGCCGGACGTCCTGGAGGGAACGGCAGCGGCCGGGGGTTTTTCAACGAACGGCCGGTCACCGAGCAAAAGTGGGCGATGGGCCGTGTCATTCCCGCCAGGATCGGCTACCCGCGGCTCGAACGGTGTCCGGTCCACGGGCTCTCTGGGCCAGTGCGACCATTTGTCGTCGACATCCCCGGCCTGGTAGTGGTAACGGCTGGAGCGCCGAGGCGGGGCAGGGGGCGGTGAACCATGGCGAGGGGGAACGCCCGCCTCGCTGGCCGTGGCCATGGGCGTGCTGGTGGCGCCGCTGGTCACGCTGGCGGAGAAGCTCGAGTCGCCGGGGATGGCGCTGATCTGGAAACTGCGGGCTTCGGTGTGAAAGAACTGGATGACGCCTTCGGCGTACTTCCACGACACGCCGAAACGCGCCGACACGGTGTCCAGCAAGCCCTTGAGCGAGCCCCCGTTGTAGGCGATACGCACGCCGCTGGCCATGTCGCCGAAAGCCGGCTGGACCGGGCTGGTGGCCGCACCCGCAGCCGGACCGCGGCCGGGCTGCGCCCCGCCAGCCGGCGTGTCGCCAGGCAGGCCCGCCGGCAGCGGCAGCATGGCGGCGCCCTGGGCGGCGCGCCCCGGCTGGCCCGCCGGGGAACGGGCGCGGAACGCCGCCGACGATACCTCCAGCGCATCGGGCGACACCTTGCTCGGCACGCCCGAGCGCAGCGTGATGCGTTCGGCCAGCTCGGTCAATGAACCGATGGTGCGGTCGAACGTGGTGGGCTCATGGAAAATCTGCGGCAGCGTAGCCTGCCCTCGCTTGATCGCGGTCTTGCCCAGCCAGATCCCGCTTTCATGCACCACCAGCGGCTTGGCCGGCAAGACGGCGCCGGGCGCGGTGCTGCCCACGTCGCGCGTCAGCTGGCTGGCCTTGGAGGACTCCTGGTCGACCAGGCTTTCGATCCGTTCGGACAGTCCGCTGCATCCCGCGATCAGCGCGGCCAGCGGCAACAGCGACAGCAGTCGGGTGGAACCGTTCATCATCACTCGCTCCCCTTGGCCATGATGCGCAGGACCTTGTTGCCCTGGTAGAAAACCGCCTTCATCGGAATCTCGGCCGCCTCCATGCTGCGCGCCACGACGGCGACGGCTTCCTCGAAGGTGCCGTGCAGGCGGGTATGCGCCTCCACCGCGTAGTCGACGGGCAGCTCCCACAGCAACTGCCAGCCGGTCGAGGCGGCCCAGCGCGCCAGCGTGTTGTTGAGAGTTTTGTCGGCGATATTGATTTCCCAGTCGCGGCCGGCCGGCAACGCGACAGGCACGGCCACGGCGGCCTGCGGCGCGGCCTCGACCAGCGCGACGCTACCGGCCCGCGGCGCGGCGCGGACACTACGCGCGCCTGCCAGGTCGGTATCGGCTCTGGCCAGCAACAACTCGCCTCCCGGAGCGGAAGCGGCTGAAGGCAGCGGATCGCAGTCCTCCTCCGCGCCAAGCCCGCCGGCCGCCGTCTGAAGCAGACGCAGATGGGAGTGCAGATCGACGGGGGCCAGGTTCGCGCCTGCAGGCACGGTTGCCGGCAGCACGTCGGCGGCCGCTTGCATCCAGCCATAGCCGAGAGAGAGCACAAGAACGCAGGCCAGAGTCCGACTCCGCGTGCCACGGCGTTCATCCCTGAGATATGAGCAATACATGAGTGCTTCCCATGAACATCGTTGAAAAAAGCAAACAGCGTCCCCTGCGCGCTCCGATGCGAACGGAGGCACATGGCGTGAAACCGGACGAGGTCCGTCCTCGTCAGGGTTTCACCTGCATCTCAAAAATGTGCTGTTGCCCGAACTGCTGATGCCGCTTGGATACTGCAAACCACCCCTATTTCTTCCCCGTCGCATCACCTGCCGTTGCAGCAGGCGATGTGCCAAATGGTAACGAATGCCGGCGGGGAGAATTCTCAACAAATATGACCACTTCCATGCGCCCGGCCATCGCGGCGCCGATCGCCAGGATCGGCCTGCGAAGCCAGTTGATCATGAGTGAAAACGGGCATCGTGGCGGTTCCATGCGCGATGGAAAAAATCCCTGGCCCCTGTGAAAACGGGAGCACCTTGGTGCTCCCGCTCCTGGACGACTCAAGCGCTCCCGGCTAGGCCCCTGATGGTCTCGCACAGCGAAGCTTGGCTTTGTGCGGCGACGCCCCGCTCATCGGCGCGGCGCTCCCTCCCGGCAATGGCAGCGACGCCGGCGGCATGCCCGCCGAGGCCGAGGTAGCGGCCACCGCCGAAGGCGGCAAGGCCCGGGGGCCCGTTCCTGCCGGGGGTACCGGAATATCGGGCATGCCAGCCGGCTCCCTGGCAGCCGCGGACGCATTCAGCGCCATCCGCGTGCCGTCGAAATCCGTAATGCGAGGCGTGATCAGGAACAGGCGCTCGCGCGTGCTGTTGGAGCGCGACTCGCTCCGGAACAGCCCCCCCACCACCGGAAGGTCTCCCAGCAGCGGCACCTTCTGCCTGTGGCGGACCAGCGACTCGGCCCGGTAGCCGCCGATCATCAGCGTTTGCTGGGCGTCGATGATGGCCTGGGTATTGATCGTGGAGCGCGTCACGTTGGCAGCCGTGCTCGTGCCGACGCCGCCACTGCCGCCGCGGTTCGCCGCCAAGCCGGAGGAATTGTCCAGCGAACCGTCTTCAATATCCACCTCCAGCCGGACCCGGGTATTGCCACCGTCCTCGATGATGCGGGGAATGACGCGCAGCATGGTGCCGGCGGTGATATCCGACAGATCGGCCACACGCTCGCCCACCAGAGATACGTAGGCGCTCTGGCTCAAATCCAGCACCGCCGCGACATTGTCCAGCGTCAGCACGGTGGGCGTGGCCAGGACCCGCGCCTCGCCGTTCGAATCCATCGCCTTCAGCCGGGCATAGAAGCGGGCGGCGTCGCTGATCAGCAGCGTGGCGCCCGGCAGCGGCAAATCGGTACCGTTGGAATCAGCGGTGGTGCCGTTGACCCGGGTCGTGACCGAGCCGGTCCGCACGCCCCACTCCACCCCCATCTCGGCCAGCTTGCTGCGATCGATATCCACGATTACCGCCTCGATCTCGATCTGCCGCGGCTTGACGTCCAGCTGGGCGATCAACGACTCGTACATGCCCCGCTTGGCGACATCGTCGTAGATCATGATGGCGTTCAAGGCGGGATCGGCTTCGATACGCGGCGGCTCCTTGCGGCTTTCCCTGGAGCGCTCCTTCTCGCTTTGCTCTCCGTCGTCACCGCTGCTGCCCGAGGACATGATGGCGTTGCGCGCGCCGGCGTCGGGAGCAGCGAACAGCGGCACGAAGCCGCCGCCCTGGGCGATCTCGCGCGCCTCCCCTGGCCCATTCTTGCCCGTGCGCGCGCGCGTCCTGCTGCCGGCGTCAAAACGATCCGGTCCGGTCAACTTTTCCGCGCTGTACGAACCCAGCATCAGGTTGGAAAGAATGGTGCGAATACCGGGAATGGTTTCGACCTTGCCCCGCGAATTGATGGTCCGGTCCATGGCCGAAGCGTACTTCAGGCGAAACACCATCACGTGCCGTCCGCGCAACCGTTCCGGCCTGCCGGCCGGCATGAGGATATCGCGCGCCAGATCGACGTAGGCACGCGGGCCGCTGACGATCACAACCCCTTCGTCGGGCAACTCGCCCCAACCGAACCGTTCGTCATACAGGCCCAGGCCGACCAGTGCCGCCTTGGCATCCTGCACCGCGTTTTCGCCCACCTGCATGCGCGCCGAGGTGTTGTCGTCGGCAGGCACCACATGCAAGGTATCGTTATAGACGAACCAGCGGAATTTATGAGGGCCGGCCAACCGATTCAGGAAATCGACGCCGTTGTCGGCCTTCAGGCGCCCCTGGACCAGACGGTCTCCCCTGGCGGTCAGTTGCAGCCGTACGCCGTAAGTACGGCTGAACTCCTCCAGCACGCTGCGCACCGTCATGCCGTTGGCATTCATGGAAAAGCCGCCGCTTTTCCAGGCAGCGGGCACGGCTGCCTGCAACGTGGTGCCCCACAACAACAGAACGGCCAGCAACAGGCCCATGCCCCACGACTTGATTTCTTCCCACCATTTCATGACCGCCCCCTGTTCAGCATCCGCCTGACATGCGACTCCGCTCGTCGCATGACCTCGTTGCGGTTTCCGGACCCCGCCATGGCCGCGCGGCACAGGGCCGCATGATTGAGGATTTCCTCCAGCGCCTCGGCCACGTCGCCCCACGCCTCGACGCCCTCCAGCCAACGATTCAGCACCAGCCCGCCGCCGTCAGGCGCCAGCGCCAATCCGGCTTCGAATTGCAGCGCCCCCTGGAAACCGGTGCGCATGGCCTCGCCGATCTGCGCCTCGGACGGGTGCGAAATGAGCAGCAGACCGAGCTCGGCTCCGCCGCTGCCCAGCCTGAGATAGACGCGCTCCCCGTCGATGTCGCACAGCTCATCCAGCGGCAGGCCGAGCAACCAACGCTCCAGCTCTTCCGCGGCCATGGCTATCGAGTCTCGTTCAGCACGGTTTTCAACGGCTTCTGCAGCAGACCGAACTGAGCGCTGAGCGCGCTGTGGGTCACCGACTTCTTCTTGAGCAGCTCGATGAACTCCGCAGGGTCGGGGTGTTCGCCGTCGGCCTGGCGCCGGCTGAAGTCGTCAAAACGTTGTCCCAGATCGTCGAAACGCTGGGTCATATGACGGATGCTCTGGATGACGGGATTGTTGTTGCCGGACATGGCGAGTGCTCCTGTCTGATTGAACGAGTCATCATGTGTGGCGCGAAGCGGTCCAGGGTTCGGCGCGACCGCCTATGAATGTCTCAACTTTCATCAATCCCGGCGGCATCCGGCGCAAAAGCCGCGGCCCGCGCTGCCAGGGCCTGCCTCAGCGCCGCGGCGGCCAATTCGAAGCTGGCGCGCCATTCGCCGCTGGATGCCTCCAGGCGACAGGATCCCCGCTCGAGCCGGGCATCGCAGCGGATTTCCCACGGCGGGTTTTCCAGCATGGCCTCGTCATCCGGATGCACCCAGGCAATCGCCTCATGCAACTTGACGGGTGCCTCTTCACGCACACGCCGCACAGCCGCCGCAATCCGTTCGGCGGGCGCCATATCAGCCACCAGCCGCTCGAAAGCCCGGCCGGCCAGTTCCAGCGCCAGCCTCTCGACGCCGTCCAGCAACCGCTCTTGCGCGGCACTCAGGCCATCCAGCAGCATCGCCGCCTGCTCCGCCACGCGCTGCCCCTCGTCCAGCGCGATGGCCGCGGCATCCGAGCGAGCCTTCTCAAGCAAGGCATCGGCCGCTTCCTGCGCCGAATGCGCCACCAGACCGGCGGCACGTTCGGCATCGTCGCAGACGGCCAACGCCTGCGACCGCAGCAGACCATGCCGCGCACGCAGGCGTGGCGAGATCGATATGCGCTCGACACAGAATGAGTCCATTTACACCTCTGGTTGCACCGGCTGATCCTGGTTGTCCCGCGCCATGCACAGCAGCCAGCAGCGTCGATCGCGCTCGTGCACGGGCCCCTCGGTCGCCGGATCATGCTCGGCCAGGATCCGCGCCAACGGCGTATCCAGGTCCCGAGGCAGCAGCAGCCTCAGGCGCGACCACATCCCGGGGAAGACACGCTCCAGCCTCAGCGCCAGCTCCGCCAGGCCGCGTCCGCGCGCATTGCGCAACGCGTCGGGCAATTCGCCCGACCAATCCGCCAACGGCTGGGTCAAGGCCACGCTCAGACACCAGCGGCGCCGCGCGGGTGCCAGTGCGGCCAACTCCGCCAACCGTTGGCGACGGGCCGCGAGCAGGCCGCCATACAGTTCGGCCGCCTGCAACAGGCGAGCGCCATTGCTGCACGCGGCATCCTGCCAGCGCAGATCTGCCTCGGGCGGCAGTTGCGCCCGGATGCCCGTCTCGGCACACCAGTGGCGGTACACGTCCCGGTAGGCCAGTACGCTGGCACAGCCCGCGGGCAAGGCCGGGCCGCCGTACGTCCAGGGCGCGAACCACCACTGGGCGAAGCTTTCGGACAACGGCGGGGCTTGTGTCATGTCCCCTGGCGCGCCGGCGCGGCGTCCTCGTTCTTGGCCTGATCCTTCGCGGCGCGACGCATCGCCAGCTTCATCAGCACCTGCGCCGCGCGCGGATTGCGCAGGGCGGCCTGAAAGGCGATGTAGCCGCACGCGGCCAGCGCCACCAGGAACGGCAGCGTCATCGACAGCACCAAACCGGCCGCCGAATCGGCGGCCACCCGAAACGGTCCCAGCGTCGTCCATTCGATGCCCTGAACGGGCGGCTCGCCCGGTGTCATCACCACCGACACCTTGCTGCGCCCGTCATCGCTCGACAGACCGGGAATGCTGGATGCCACGAGTCTGCGCACACGCGGCACGATGACATCCTCGTCCAGCGGCGGGCGATACTTGATGAATACCGCGGCCGAAGACGGCTGAACCGGTTCTCCCGGAGCGATACGCTCGGGCAGCACGACATGCACGCGCGCGACCACGACCTTGTCGAACTGCAGCATGGTCGACTCCAACTCCGCCGACAGGCCGTGGAGATAGCGCACGCGCTCCTCCATGGGCGATGAGATCATGCCCTGCTTCTTGAACACCTCGCCCAGGTTGGACAGGCTGCGGCGCGGCAAACCGGCCGCGTTCATGGTCTCGGTGGCGCGCGACAGCTCGCTGTCCTTGACCAGCAGGGTGACGCCTTCCTTGCTCTTTTGTTTGTCGACCTGGATGCCCTTGCGATTGAGTGCCAGGACGATCTCGTTGGCATCCATATCGGTCAATCCGGCCTGCAGCGTCACCATCTTGGAACAGGCGGCAAGCAGCATCAGCAAGAGGAAAACGCAAGCCACGCGCAACAGATTTCCGGAGCGAGGCAAGCTCGATGGGATGGGCATGTGGCGCTCCGCCTTACTGCAACTTGGTCAGGGAATCGACCGACGAGGAGGCCTTGGAAACCGTCTTGGAAATAGTCTGCACGCGCAGTTGATAGTCGTTCAGGGCCATCATGGCTTTCATCAGTTGCAGGGAATCCCCGGTTCGGGAAGCCTGCTCCAGCAGCTTGGATACGTACAACTGGTCCTGCTTGACCTGCGAGGCAAGATTCGTCGTACGCTGAGCCAGCGCGCTGCCCAGGGAATCGGTATTGGGCTTCATGCGCATGGCGTCCCGTTTCAGATGCTGCTCGAACATGGCCTTGAACTGCTCGATATCGGCGTGATTGGGCTGGATGTCCACGTGCACGCCCGCGCCACGCGGAGAGATCGCGGACGGCGCGCCCGCGGAAGCGCCTGCCTGTATGGCTGCCTGCATGGTTCCGGCTCCATCTTGGTCTGACTGGATAATGTGTGGGTGGATGTGCGAGCCGCTTCGGTTCCCGCCGCGCTACAGCGACTCGCGCATGACAGCATTACCGCAATATTCGCCACCACAGCCCAGATCGGACGCAGGATCGCAGAAGCCTCCCCTGCCGCAGCGGCGCCGGCACTCCGCGCGTGACTGCGGACGCAGCGGCAGCACCAGCGGTTCGCGGCCGTGCACCGGCGGCACCGTTTCGCTCCGCGCTGCGCCGGGCGCCAGCGCCAGATGATGGGCGCGGTCGCCACTGCCCACGATACGGCGGCTCGACAAATCGCCCTCTTCCAACAGAAAATCCACGCTCCGCGACGCGCTCGCGCCAAGCGCACCGCCCAGCAACGCCTCGGGTTCGTCCGCGCTGTCGAATGCCAGCTTGTTGCGTCCGCCCGGATGCAAGCGGGATTCGGTCTCATGGCGGGCCCGCTTGCCCGTCCTGGCTTCGGCCGGAGGCCCATGCTCGGGTCGCGGGCGCCTATCTTCCAGCAGTGGACTTTTCATTGTCGGTTCGCTTCCGGGATCTGGCATCTATTCTTTCGGTTGCTCGCCAAAGGCCTCCAGTTCCACCTCGCGCTGCACCTCTCCCCTGGCGACCAGTTCATGCACGACGGCATACACCTGGGCCACCGCCTGGTAGCTCGAGCGCGGAATCGCGGTATCTTCGCGGCAGGTCGCATATAGCGTGCGCGCCAGCCAGACGTGGCGGATGACCGGAATGCCGCGTTCGTGCGCGCGCCGGATCATGGCCTGGGCCACCTCGTCCTTGCCCTTGGCCAGCACGACCGGCACCATGGCCTCGTCGGTGTCGTAGAACATCGCCACCGCGAAGTGCGTGGGGTTGACCACCACGGCATTCGCATCCTCGGTCCTGGCCGCCGGCGTCTCGTTGGCCCACTGGCGCGCCAGACGCTTGCGCTGGCCTTTGATCAGCGGGTCGCCTTCGGATTCCTTGTGCTCCCGCTTGATCTCTTCCATGTCCATCATCAGTTCCTTCTTGTGGAAGTACTTCTGGACGGCAAAGTCGATGATCCCCAGCACCAGGCACACGACGACGAAGACATGGAAAATCGCGCGCAGCAGCGCGACGAAGGCCTCGTAGACATCCTTGGGCTCGCCTCCGGCCAGCGAGACGATACTGGCCAGATGGCCACGAATCAGGCTGTAGGACAAAAGTCCGATCAAGGTTGCCTTGCCAACCGTGATCAACAGCTCTACCAATTTCTTCTTCGAGATGATCTGCTTGAAGCCGTTGACCGGGTTCAGTTTGTCGAACTTGGGTTCCAGTGCCTCGGTGGCGACCAGCGCACCGAACTGGCCCCAGTGGGCGGCCACGGCCACCACCGGGCAGATGATAAAGACGACGAAGAACACCACCGCCAGCAAGGTCAACGCCGCCATCAACTGGTTCTGCATGGCCGTGGAGAAATCCTGGCCGACGGCGCCGACGCCGGCATCCATCAGCCCGAAGATGGCGCCGCGCCACAGTCCTTCGGTGGCAAAGGCGATTTCCGCCACCACCAACAACATGGCCAGCCGGGCGAGATCGCGACTGACGGCGATCTGGCCTTTTTTCTTGGCGTCCTCGATTTTCTTGTCGGTCGGTTCTTCGTTCTTTTCCTCGCTCATGCGGGTTCCTCCTGGCCAGCCCGCGGACTAGCGGGTCTCCATCAAACTGGCGGCCAAATCCAGCAGGCGCGCGAAGTCGCCCGCCACGTAGTGCGAAAAGGTCGACCAGTACAGCAGCAAGATCAGCAGTCCCACCAGGCTCTTGACCGGCGACGAGGCGAACGACACCTGCAGATTGGGCGCGAACACGCCGACGATTGCGAAGCAGAACTCGATCAGCACCAGCGGAATCAGCACCGGCGCGCCGTACACCACGATGTACCAGAACAATTGGCCGAAACGCTTGACGACGACGTCGAGATGGCCAGGCTCGAACGGCGGCGTCAAGGCATGGGCCGGCCATGCCGCATAGCTTTCGATCAGGATGCGCGCCATGGCCGAGAACATTCCGGCCTGCACCATCACCAGGACCATGGCCTGCACGAGCAGCGCGCCGGTGGCGCTGGCGTCCCGGTCGACGCTGGCGTTGTTGGCCTGGATCTGGATGGGTGAACGCTGGCTGTCGAAAATCGAACCGACCGACTGCACCACCCACAACGGAATCGCCATCATCAGGCCGAACATCAGCCCGATCATGGCCTCCTTGAATACCAGCACGCCCGACGTCAGGAAGTCCGGCGCGCTGCGCTGTACGAATTGAAAGGTCGGCAGCGCGGCGGGCAGCGCGATGGCCATGGCGGCCGCGTTCCTGGCCATGCCGGTCAGCACGTTCAGGCCGAAGCCTGGCAGGATCACCAGGCAGACCAGCACACGCGGCGTCACCAGCGCCATGGTGACCAGTACCGCCTGGATGTCGAGCAGCAGCGAAGCGTGCATGACCGACTCAGCGACCGACGTCCGGCACCATGATGAAAGCCAGTTCGGCCAGGCGGATCATCTCCACGCCGATCCAGCGCCCCATGGCGGTCAGCGTGACGGCCACGGCTGCCAGCTTGACCACATAAGGCAGCGTCTGGTCCTGGATCTGCGTCACCGCCTGGACCAGCGACACGCACAGGCCGAGCAAGGTCGCGATCAGGAGCGGCGGGGCGGACATCATCACCGCCATCCACAGGCCCTGCTGGAAAAAATTGATGGTATTGGCCATGGCCGTTTCCTTTGCGAGCCGCGTTACAGATAGGACATCGCCAGGGCGTTGAGCAGCTTGGCCCATCCGTCCACCAGCGTGAACAACAACAGCTTGAGCGGAATGGTGATGGTCTGGGGACTGACCTGCTGCATGCCCAGCGCCATGAGCAGGTTGGAGATCAACAGATCGATCACCACGAATGGGATGTAGATCAGAAAGCCGATCTCGTATCCGGTCTGCAGTTCGGACACCACGAAAGCCGGGATCAGGATCAACGCATCGCTCGCCTGGGCGTCCTTGGACGCCTCCTTGGGCCACAGCTTCTTGGCCGAGGCCAGAAACATCTCGCGCTGATCGGGTTTGCTGACCTTGAGCATGAACGCCCGCATCGGCTCGAAGGCGTCCTGTGCCCGCTGCAGCAGCGGGGTCGTGCGCGCGGCCGCCGGATGGCTGCTGTCGACGGCCAGCGCACGTTTGCCGACTTCCTGCACCGTGGGCGCCATGACAAAGATCGACAGCGCCAACGCGATGCCGTAGATCGCCATGGTGGGCGGCACCTGCTGCACCCCCACGGCGTTGCGTAGTACCAGCAGCACCAGCGCGATCTTCAGGAACGAGGTCGTGGTCACCACCATCAGCGGCACCAATGCCATCATTGCCAGCAGGACCGAAAACGAAATGACGTCGAACTGGCCGCTCAGCATGCCAGGCCCCAATGGGTGATGCGCACGCCCAGCCGCCCCTCCACGTCCACCGCTTCGCCACGGCCCACTTGCCCGCCGCCGCAGACGATGGCGATCTCATGGGGAGAACCACCGCGCAGTTCCAGCACGACCCCCGGGCCCAGGGACCGCAGGCGGTCCAGGCTCACATGCAGGCGGCCCAGCTCGAAACGCAGGGGCAGCTCCAGGCTTCCCGGCACCCGCGGAAGTGAATCGCCATCGACGCCGTCCTTGCCGTCCTCTTCGGTGTCGGTTCGTGCGGCCGGGCCGTCCGGATCCATCGGGCCGTCCGCTTCCATCGGCCCGCCCAGGCCGGTGTCCAGCATTTCGTCATCCATCGAATCGCCCATCACATCACTCTCCTCGTTCAGTATGTGCAAATGCCCCGGCCCGGCATGGCGCACCCGCCAGCGGCTTCCGGCCAGCGTCAGCCTTCCGCGGCCGGCGGTATCGAAATACGGTGTGGAGGGCAGAATCAGGTCGCCGGCCGCAAGCTCGCGCACGAGATCGACCGGCAAGCGATGTTCGGCCAGCGGCACCGGCCAGCCCAGGACCAGCGGCAACCAATCCCGCAAGGGCATGCTCAGCGCCTGGGTTCGCCCGTCGGCCTCGGCCAGCATCGCCAGCCATACCTGCGGCGCGGCCACCGCTGTCCCGCACAGCGCGTGGCCGCCGTCGCGCAGGCGCAACAGCTGCGGGACGCCCTCGGCCTCGTCCGGAGCGGGAACCGGCCGCACGGCAATCAGCGTGGCCAGCGGCGTACCCTGCAGGCGACCGGCCACCGCGGCGGCCAGCCACGGCGGCCAGGCCTGGGCGCTGCCTTCGTCAACGCCGTCCAGACCGCTCAATGCGGCCAGCATGCGGGCGCCGTCTTCCAGCCAAAGCGGCCCGGCGGCGGTCTCCAGCCGCAGCCACCGCCCCTCCTCGCATGGACGAACGGCGCCAGCAGCGGGCAGCAGCAGGCATTCGACAGCGGGATCGGGCAGCGCCAGGCGCACGCCGCGCCCTATTGAACGGCTCAATGCGGCACCGGCCCGGCTCACTGCCGGCGCGTGCCGCAGCAAGCGGCACGGGGTGGCGCCCGCGGGCGCAGCTCCAAGGGAAGATTCGGACATGGGTGCATGATCGGTGGCTGGTTTCACGTTCCAGGCGGCGGCCCTTCGGCCAGGCCGTATCACATCGCTGCGATACGCCGCCGGCCTCCCCCTTCTATCTACAGCACCGCCAACCTGACGTGTCTGTCCATACGTTGCGCCAGCCCCTCCTCCAGTTCCACGCGCTGACGATTGAGCAAGGCTCGCAGCCGATCGCTGGAAGGTGTAAGCAGAAAGCAGGCCTGGCGGGCGCCGATATCGGCCGCCACCGCCAGGCGGTCGCCACCGGGCAGCAGCAGCTCGAAAATACCGTTTTCCTCTCCCTCCGCCAGCCACCCCAGCAGCATCTCGCGATCGAGGCCGCCGTCGGCAGCATCGTTCTTCGCGAAAACCGCGCCCTCGGGACTGCCGTCATGTCCGCCAGCGCCACCGCCCTCGCCCCGGCCAAAAGCCACCGACGTCGCCGGCTCCGATTCGGAGGACGCTTGCTCGACGGCCATCACCGCCGGCTGGCGCGCATCGCGTTCGACCTGTTGCCTGGACAGCAGCCCCCCTTGCAACTGACGGGCCTGGCGAGCCTGCGCGTGTTGCACAACCTGGTGTTGACGGTGCTCCGCCTCGTTGCGCGCGGCCTCGGTGCGTGCAGTCTGCTGTTCCTGCAGCTTGCGCGACAATGCGGCGGTGCCCCGGCGGATAAGCGGTGCATCGTGCCGGACTGGTGGGTCCGATGACAGCGGGACGATCCGGGCCCAGTCCATGGGTCAAGCTTCGACGTTGCGGGCGGCCTCGGCCGCGCGCAGTTCATCGCGCAGCACGCCGAGTTTTTCCTGCTGGCGATCGGCCTGCATCACCCGCCGCCTGGCCTCGAAAAAATCGGTACCGGCGGCACGGCAGGCCTGCAGCGCCTGCTGGCAATCGACACGCAGTTGACTGGCTTCTTTCTTCATCCGCTCGTAGACCGCCCTGGCCTTGCGGAACTCGCCGCTGGTGATGCTCATCCCGGAGAATGCCGCGCGTGCCGCCATCCATTGCGCCTGCGCCTGCTCACGGGCATCACGCCAACGCTGCTTGAGCGCGCGCTGGCCGTGCCGCTGTTCTCGCCACGCCTGGCGCGCCTCGTTGCGCTCGCGCTCCAGCCGCCCCAGGCGCTGCTTGCGCACATGCAGCAACTGGTCCAGCCGGCGGTCGGGCGCGCGGGGCTCGGGTAGATCCGCGACCTCGCGCCGCGCACCGCGCCGCCCGTGTCGCCCCAGGCCGGCATCCGCACGCGCGGTCATCCCTGCATCCCCATCAACTTGTCGATGGTTTCGTCATAGGCAGATCCCGTGGTCGTATCCTGGCGCAGGAAGGCCAACTGCTCGGGGCGCAGTTGCATGGCGCGGTCGGCGACCGGATCGGCGCCCGATTTGTATTCGCCCAGGCGTATCAACAACTCCATTTCCTGGTAGCGCGCCATCAACTCGCGAAAATGCGACGCCGCCTGGCGGTGCTCGCGCGTGGTCACGTTGCTCATGACCCGGCTGATGCTGGCCAGCACGTCGATGGCCGGATAGTGACCTTGCTCGGCCAGCTTGCGCGTCAACAGGATGTGTCCGTCCAGCAGCGACTTGGCTTCATCGCCGATGGGGTCAGAGGTCGACTCGCCATCCACCAGCACGGTGTACATGGCGGTAATCGATCCCTCCGGGGTGCCGCCGGCGCGCTCGATCAGGCGCGGCAGCATGGTGTAGACCGAGGGGGTAAAACCGCCGCGCGCCGGTGGCTCGCCGGCGGCCAGGCCGATCTCGCGCTGAGCGCGGGCGAACCGGGTCAGCGAATCGATCAGCAGCAGCACCCGCTTGCCGCGGTCGCGGAAAGCTTCGGCGATGGCAGTGGCGGTAAAAGCCGCGCGCGAACGCTCCATCGATGTGCGGTCGGATGTGGCGCATACCACCACGGTCTTGCGGATCAGTTCATCGTCCAGCTCGTGCTGGAGGAACTCGTTGAGCTCGCGTCCACGTTCGCCGATCAGGCCGAACACGATGGCGTCGGCCTCGCATCCGCGCGCGATGGCAGCCATCAGCGTGGTCTTGCCGCAGCCGGGCCCGGCGAACACCCCGATGCGCTGGCCCACGCCCATCGTCAGCAGGCCGTCGATGGCGCGCACACCAGTGGCCAGCGGCGTGGCGATGCGCGGACGGTCGGTGGCCACCGGGGCATCGCGCATGACCGGAGACATCCCGCGCCAGGTGGCGGCATTCCCGCGCGCCGCCGGCGCCCGGAACATCCCGCGTCCGAAACCATCCAGCACACAACCGAACAGGTGGTCGCCCACCTCGATGGAATGGGCACGCCGAAGCGGCTCGATGGCCGTGCGGGTGGAAACCCCCTCCAGCGGACTCAAGGCCGACAGGATGGCGGCCTTATCGGTAAAGCCCACCACTTCGGCCAGCATGTCCCTGCCCGGGTCGTCGGGATTACGCAGCGTGCACAGTTCGCCTATGCGCACCGGCGGCATATGGGCCTCGACCAACGTGCCCAGCACCTGTGCCACCCGACCCTCGCTCGTAAAACCGGGACGCGGCGGCAGTCCGGCCGCGGCATTCTCCAGGCGAACACGCGCTTGCCCCAGGCGCTGTTCCAGCGATTGCCCGAAGTCCGTGGCAGGCATCGACGCGCTCGTCACCATGCGACGTTCAGCGTCTGCTTGCCCGTGAATTTGAGCTGGTTGCCAGCCATCGCCGCCAGCCGCACCCCGCGGTACTCATCTCCCACGTACAAACGCCGGCCGTCGTCGATGACGATGCTGGGATCGTCGCCGGCGATCACCTGGACAATCCGGAAAGGCAGCATGGCCTCGGCGCTCCCTATCTTCACATGAACCGGAAAATCGACCACATATCTGTCGGAGAACGCGCGCAGCGCGCGCTGCAGGCGCTCGGCGTCGTCGTCGCTCAAGGCGCCGCGTATCGTCCACTCCTGGTCCCGCAGGTCGATCGCGAGGCGGGACAACAAGTCGATCTCCGCCAGACGCTTGCGCAGGGCGGCCTGCAACTCGTCGGGCGGCAGCCGACGCGGCATGGCCACAAGGCGACCCGCCTCGGCCGCCTCGCGCACGGCCGTTTCGCCATCTGCGGCCGGATGGCCGGTCAAGGCGTAGGCGGCCGCTGCCGACAGCACTGCCATGGCGGTCACAGGAATCAGCACCACGCGCAATCCGCGTGAAGGGCGGACCGGCGGAGCCACCTCGGTAGCGGCTGACTCCGCGGGCTGCGCCTGCATGTTTGTTGCGGCTCCCCCCTCCGCCGGCTCCTCGTCCGGGCCAGTCGCATTCCGATCGGCCTCCTGCGACGGCCCATCGACGGGCTCGGCGGGGGGATCCTGCCAGGGCGCGTCGCTGTCGCATATCGCCAGCCAGATGGCACCCACACGGGCGAATGCCCCGTCAGCCAGGAGCACCCGATCCCGAGCGATATTGCTGTCCTGGCCCCGCACCTCGCCATCGGCCGGCTCCAGCATCCAGGCTCCCACATCGCAAGACAAGCGCGCATGGCGCCCCGCGATCCCGGGATCGGCCAGCACCACGTCGGCATCTTCCTCAGCCCCGATGGCCAGGGTCGCGCCCTCGTCCAGCGGCAAAGTGGCGCCGCGATGGTATCCGCTCAGTATTCGCAGTTCCTGCATGATTGCTCCTTCATCGACGGCAGGCCCTATTCCACCCATTTCCTGGTGGTTTTCAGCAAGGCCATCAGCAACCCGCCGCGGTCGGTTTCGTACGTAGCCGGATCCAGCGGATCCCAATCCGGATTGCCGCTGTTGAACAACGCTCCCATCACCACCGCCTCGGCCAGCTCGCGCCGTTCGCGAGCGCGCTGCTCGCGGTGCGCGGCGGCGCTGCGCAGCGAAATGGCGGACTCCTCCCGGTTGCGCAGCAGGACGGGAATCTTGCGCTCCTTCGCCGCGATTTCCTGGCCAACCTCGTGCATCAGGTCGCCAATGAACTGGCCGCACTTCTCACGCAGTTCATCCACCTCTCGCGCGAGATATTTATCCCGCTGCGCACGCTCGATGATCTCCAGCGCCCGCTCATGCGTCATCGACATCACCTTGCGCGGCAAGGCCGCTTTCTTTTCCGGTAGGTTCATGGCTACGCTCCGATGTCACTGCGTCATGCATACAAGAATGCGGCCAGTCCACTGTCCATGCCGCATTCGTCCTTCTTCGCGCCTGGCGCGCCGGTTCAATGGGTCAATCTCAAGGCGTGCCGGCGCCCATCGTCCTTGGTCTGCGTCTCGGCCTGGACGTTGGCGCGCAGCTCGCCGGAAAAATCCGCCGCGTATTGGTTCCGCACGTGATCGCTGGTGCCGGCAGCCAGTCCCGGTGTGTTTCCGGCGGCCTGCGGAAAAGCCTGCCTGGGTGGGGGAGGAGGAGGCCGCCGGCGGCGCGAGAACGAGGGACCCTCGTCGCTGAAGCGGCCATCGTCGGTATCGTGCTCCGAGACCGACGTGTCCATGCTTCTACGGTCCCATTCGGCGCGCTGTTCCCGAGGGTCGGCGGCTTGCGTTTGCGAAGACCCGTCCGGCCGGGGCGGAAGCGGCGGCGGAGCGGAGGGCCTCATTCCCGACGCGGGGCTCCTGTCCCCTGTCGCCACGTCCTTCCTTCGTATCCGCGGCGGTGGAGAATGGCGCACGGCGTCTTCCGCCTGGGGCCTCGCTCCCGGCATGGCCGGCACGAAGCGGTCGATTCTTGCCTCCATTGCGGAAAGACGTTGGTCCACGGACCGCTCGAAATCGGCGAATCGGGTCAAGATGTGGCCGAACATCTGCCGGAGCTCCTGTACCATCGGATCTTCCGGCCCTCCCATCGCGGGGGCATGCGGGGGCATGCCTTGGGCGGCGGGGTAGGCGGGATAGCCATGAGGGGAAGAGGGTCGGGAGTACGGCCCGGCCTGGCTGTCCATGTGCTGCCTGCGTCCTGCCAGGTAGGCATTCATGCTGGTGAAATAGTCCACTTTCTGTTCCGCCTTGCCGGTGACATAGTCATCGACTTTGACCATCAGGCGTTCAGCCCATCCGAAGGGGTTTCGCGGCGGCTGGGAGACGTAAGGGGCGCCCTGCTGGTGGGCAGGGCCGCCGAAGCCGTAACCCTGGCTCCCGGTGGGTGGCATGTTGTAGCGGTTGTCGATGGGCATGATGTCGTCCTTGCAAAGGGCCCGGACCGGCGGCGGTTTGGCACAAGCCGCCTCTGTGTCGTCTATTCCATGAATGTCCCGCCAAGCCCCTTGGTTCCCGCGCCCCGGCGCTTCAGACCTCGATCATCCCCACCGGCTTGACCTTGGCATGCTGGGTCAACTCCGAGAAGGCGAATACCGGCACCGGAAAGAACTCTTCCTCGATCAACTTGCGCACCGAGCGTCGGATGTCGGCTGCCGTCACCAGGACCGGCGGGGTGATTGGCGTACATACGTTGGTACAAAGATCGTTCAGGCGGTCCAGCAAGGTCTGCTCGACTTCCGAATCGATGTCGAGATAGCTGCCCTGGCTGGTCTGGCGCATGGCGTTGCGCAGCATGTCCTCCAACTCCGGCGACAGCAGGATGACCTCGATCAAGCCGTCGCGCGAGGCCTCGAAACACAATTGGCGCTTGAAGGCCAGCCGCACGTAGTCGGCGATCACGTCCGGATCGCGCTCCTTGGGCGCCCAGTCCAGCGTGGTTTCCAGCAGCAGCCGCGCGTTGCGCAGCGCGACGCCTTCGCGCGCGAGACGCTGCACCACCTCCGTCAGGCGCGGCAGGGTGACCGACTTGAGCACCTCCTTGCCCAGTTCGGGATAGCGGCGTTCGGCCCACATGGTGAAGCGGATCACCTCGTTGACGCCGACGAACATCTGGCAATTGCGCAGCATCTCGACCTCTATGTCGGCGGCGAACACGATTTCCCAGCGCTGGCATTGGATACCAGCCTCGGACAGCCTGGCCTCGTCGTCCATCTTGACCCAGACGCGGCGCCGGCGCGAACCCGCGATGTTGCGCTCGAACGCCTGGAAACCCAGCTCCTGCACCCGCTCCAACGACTCGCGGGTGGCCCCCCAGCCGAGCATGATCTCGTCGTCCACCAGCGGCACCTCGGCCATCAGGAAATGCGCCCGGTCAGCCGGCATCGCCTGGCTGTACTCGAGTTCCACGGGTTTGATATCGGGAATGCCCCGCCGCTCCAGCATGCCGTTGCGCATCACGCGCACAGCGGTACGGATCGTCTCGGCCTCGACCGTGTTGCGCAAGGATTCCGGCAGACGCAGGATGAACGGTGTCGTGGCGGAGAAGTTGGTCAAATCGACGATGCGCGCGTTCTTTCTTTCCTGCTCCTCGGCCTCGCGCCGCATCTCGGCATCGGCCAGCGGCTTGAGCAGGCCGGTCACGCCGGCGATGCCCAACCCGGCCGCCAGCACCACGAATACCGCCGACGGCATGCCGGGGACCAGGCCGAACAACAACACGATGGCCGCGGTGGTCAGCAAGGCCTTGGGTTCGGCGAACAGCTCGGCCGCGATGTCGCGTCCGATATTGGTCTCTTCGCCTTCCTCCTTGTTGTCGTTGTTCACGCGCGTGGTGATGATGCCCGCGCCGAGCGCGATCAGGAGCGCCGGAATCTGTCCGATCAAGGCATCGCCGATGGACAGGATCGAGTAGACGTGCATGGCCTCGCCCGCGTCCATGCCGCGCTGGACGATACCGATGGTGATGCCGCCGATAAGGTTGATCGCCGTGATGCACAGGCTGGCGATGGCATCCCCCTTGACGAATTTCATGGCACCGTCCATGGCCCCGTGAAGCTGGCTCTCCTGGCCCAGGTGCGCCCGCTTGGCCCGGGCTTCGTCGGCGGTCAGGATGCCCGCGCGCAGGTCGCTGTCGATCGACATCTGCTTGCCCGGCATCGCATCCAGCGAGAATCGCGCCGACACTTCCGACACACGCTCCGATCCTTTGGTGATGACGATGAACTGCACCACGGTCAGTATCAGGAAAATCACCAGGCCCACCGCCAGGTTGCCGCCCACCACGAAGTTGCCGAAGGTCTCGACGATATGGCCGGCCTCGGCCTCCAGCAGGATCAGGCGCGTGGTGGATACCGAAATGGCAAGCCGGAACAGCGTCGTCAGCAGCAACACTGCCGGAAAGGTGGAAAAGGCGGTCGGCCCGGGCATGTACATGGCCACGATCACGATCAGGCCTGAAGCGCTCAAGCTGAACGCGATCATCATGTCCAGCAGCCACAGCGGCATGGGCAGCACCAGCATGAAGACGATGCCGATCACCAACGCTGCCGCCAACAGTTCGGCGCGCTTGGCCAACTGGCCCGCGAACCGGTTGAGCAGCAGGACGATCCACATGGCCTTCATGATTTTCCTGCCCCTCCCATGCCCGGCGGCGGAAGACGCCGCAGCACCAGATCCACCCATGCCCCGTTTTCGGTGGTGCGCAACGCGCGCAACCGTTTATCGTCGACCGGCTCCATCAGTTCGGCGGCGGCGTAGTCGCACATCAGCTGCAGCCAGGAGTCCCCCGGCCAGAGCTGCAGGCAGCCCATGGCCAGGTCATACGCCGGTTCGTACTGGTAGGCATTGAGATGCCCCCAAACCAGGCCGATGGCCAGTTGCAGTTCCTGAGACGTGGCATCACTCGATCGGGGACGTCGCATGATCTTCCTGCTGTGGTTGGATGAGTTGACTTTCCGCATCGCTGCGCTTCATTTGCAGCCAGCGCAGCCTCCAGGCCACCGCCAGTTCGACGGTGCGGATGGCGCGCATCGCGGGTTCCCTGCGATCTTCCGGAAGGTTCAACGCATGTTCCACCAGCCGCTTCTGCAGGCTGCGCATGACAGCCACCGGATTACCGCGCCAGGCGAGGTTGTCGGTGCAGAGACGCGCGCCCATCAAGCGACCCAGCAGTTGCAGCGCCGGGTCGGGCGTGAAGGCGGGCGACGGCAGGGACAGGGCCTCTTCCGCGGGGAGCAGGGTCGATCGGGTCCTGGCCGCGGGCAGCGCATCGGCGGCATTGTGGATCTGCCCCGCGTCACCGACATCCACGGGATACGGCAGGCGCGCATCCCCGCTGACACCCGGCGTCAATTGAGTATCTCCAGCGCCAGCCTGAGCTGCGATGCCAATGCGTCGCCGCCCTCTTCCTCTTGCGCGCTCAGGCGACGCACCAGGTAAAGACTGCCATCATTGAACATCGACGGCAGCCAGCCGCCGGTTTCCCGCAGACGCGCGGCGCGGCGCGACAGCAGTTCCCCCGCGGTAAGCGCGGCGTCGGGCCCCACGCCCAGGGCCAGCAGGATCCGCTGTTCGGACAGGGGGTAGGCGAAGAGCTGCACGCCGCTTTCCAACGTGCTCATCGCCACCGCCTGCTGCATGCGGCACTCCCCGGCAAGCCGCAGTACCAGTTCTTCCATGGTGCCTTCCTTTCGTGACAGGGCCGGCGCGTTTCAACCGCGCTGGCGCGTTTCGCTCTTGCGCTGGCCGGTCACTGCTTCGCGCCAGAGCCGCTCGCGCAATTCCTCGCGCGAGGGATGAGCGGTCATCTCGATCTGGTATTGGTTGAGCTGACGCGTCAGTTCTTCCAGCAGATCTCGACGCGCGGCCTGTTTTTCCTGCGGCCAGAGCACCAGCGGCAACCTGGCCATGGTGTCGCGCACCAGCAGATAGACGCGGCCGCGCAAGTGCTGCGCCGGCCCGGAAAGATCGACGATCTGCCCCACCAATTGAGTAGCCTTGCCCTTGCCCCAGCCCGATTCGGCCGCGGTCAGCAGCACGACCGCGAGTTCGGCGCTGCTCTGGCGAGTCGCCAGTCGAGCCTGGTCGGCCAGGTCATTGCGCAGCGACTCGGCGGCCCAGACAGCCGAACGAACCAGGGTAAAGGCCGAGCTGTCGGCCATGGTCAACCAGTAGCGTCCCATGCTGCGCAGGGGATTGTTGCGCAAGTCCGATTTCACGGCGCCCGCCTCCTGAAATCCACGTCAGAACCCCGACATCATGCGAGAGCGCAGCGTGCCCATGGCCTGCACGCACTTGTCGGCCCCGAAATTCCTGATCAACGCCTTGAGCATCGTCAAGGGCGTCAAGGGCGTGTCCATGTTGCCCCTGGCCTTGGCGCCGATCAGGAATCGCAGATCGCGCACCGACGTCGGCATGTCCTCCGACATGGCATCGACCGCGGACACCAGCTCGTCGCTTTCCTGTAGCGCCTTGCGCAGTTCGTGCGGATGCTTTTGCACCAACTCGCTCATCATGCCGTCGAGCGTACGGCGCATGGCCTTCTTCTTGCGAGGCGGCAAGTCTTCGTTTTCCAGCGCGTGGAACGCCTCGAACAGCACGTGGTACTGCTGCAGCGGTTCGAAGTGGCGCCGCAAATGGGACTCCAGCGCCTCCTTGCCACCGTCCCCTTCGTCGCGGGACAAAAGATCCAGCGCATCCTCCAGCGGAGCCAGGAAAGCGCCATCGCTGCCATCTTCTTTCTTGCGTCCGGTCTTGCCCGAACGCGCATTCCGTGGCGACACATAGCGCTGCGGCAGCATGGGCACAGGCACTTCCAGGCGCTGGGCCAGGCTGCGGTTGCGGTTTCCCAACCCCTCTCGCACACCGGCCTGATTGTTGATGGCATCGGGAGAGGTGAACTCGACATACCCCTGGCCGGGGGTGAAAGACTGCCACGACACCGGCCTGGACGGCTGCGGCGGCTTGGGGACCGGCGCATGTTCAGGATGATGGCTGTTCAGAGAAATGCGGGTGATCTGGTTCATGGCCTTGGGTGGCGTACATCGAAAGCCGGGTTCCATTGCCAGCGCCGCACACCGGCCCTTCGGCGCGGTTCCACGCGATCGGCGCCGATTCCTCAAAAACTTTCAAAGTCTCACGAATGTTCAAGGAATGCTTTCAAGCGCCGGACACGTCGCTATCGTGCGTCCATGCCCCTCAACACACACTCATCGAACGAGTGCTTCCGAAAGGAGAACCGCATGAACATGCCCACCGATGATGCCGGCCACGATGCCCCCCACACCCGCAGCCATGAGCAGGCGGAACAGACGTCTCCGGGCGCGGCGATCGACGTCGTCGCGCTGTACTCACAGCATCGCGGCCACCTTCTGCGTTTCGTGCATCGCTATGTCGGCAACCATGAAGACGCGGAAGACGTGGTGCAGAACACCTTCATCGAGGCTGTCCGGTGTGCCCATCGGTTCTCGGGTCTGTCCAAGCCTTCGACCTGGCTGTTCGGGATCGCGCTGAACCTGGCTCGCAACCAGGTACGCCGCAATGTGGCCGATCGCTATGAGATGGTCGACGAGAACTTCATGGAGCAGTTGGTTGACGCCAATGCCGATCCCGCCATGCAGTACGAGCGGCGCCAGATCGCGCAGAAAGTGGATGACCTGCTGGATGCATTGCCGGCAAAGATCCGTTCGACCTTCGAAGCGGTGCTTGACGGCGACTCTACCTACGAGGAGGCGGCCCGGCAGCTGCAGATCCCGATCGGCACGGTTCGCTCGCGCGTGTCGCGGGTGCGCGCCGCGGTGCGCAGCGAGTACGGCGACACGCCGCCGCCCGCCGCATGACCACCCTCAGCCCGCTACTTACCCGCGATTTCCCGCAGGCAGCCTTGCGCCAGATCGGCGGTATTGAGAATCTCGTCCATGACGCCCCGCTCCCCGCTGAGCATCCGCAAGGGGATTCTGCGCACCACGATGTAGCGGCCCTGGTCCGCATGCCACAGCAGCTCATAACCGGCGCGCTCGCGCCCGGCCAGCGCCGAAGGCGGCAAGGTGCATTCGCACGGCGGCAGCAGGCCTGTCACGCACAGGTAGAGATCGAGTCCGGCCGGCTCGACCGAGGTACGGGTCAGGATGTCGCCGATCAGCAGTTCCAATGCCGGGCGCTCCGCCGCAGCCTGCCCCGACAGGTTTGCCAGGTCCGCCAGCAGGTCCTTGACCCCCTGCCCCGTCATATCGTCCGGCCGGTCTTCTTCCAAGTTTCCTTTCCTGTTGAAAACGGGTCTTTGCAAGCCACTCTGGCGCAGTTGCACGACGGCCAGCAGGCCGCTGCACGCAGCGACTAACGTCATTTTAACCTCGGCTTGAACATGTGAATGGCGCAGCGCTCTCCCCCGGGGAGGCGCCGGATGCCGGAGAAGGGGAACCCCGGTGCGCTACTTGCGAAGCATCGCCCGGGTTCGATGCGAAGGCAGGCCGTCCTCGGGCGCGGCCCACGTGCGCGGGTCGACATGGGCAAGCACCTGGGGCTTTAAAAAGGCCGGGTCAAGAAAATCCTGTTCTCGGTTCACGGTACTCGCCTTGACTGAAAAGAAGGCGGAAACAGCGGCGTCCGCCCGTTGCGCCGCAGGAGGACGTCAGACCGCCACCTGACCGGCCGATTCCGGCTGGCGAAACAACCACGCACAGGCACGGTCGCGTCCGAGCATGGCCTGCCGCGCCGCAACCACGGCCTGCGCACGGCCCTGCATGGTCGGCACGCTCCTGCGGGTGGGAGCATGTCCACTCGACCGCTGAAGCGCCATGCGCCGGCCATGCACGGGTTCGGAACGCACCGCGACGCCCATCAGATCGTTGCTCGGAATCGGGCCCGCCATGCGATCGCCCGCCTCCATGCGGGGCCAACGAGCCAACTCGGCCTCATCGCCTGTATCCGCGCGAGCCAGGTCCCGGCGGGACGCCGACTTGCGGGCCCCCTTGTCGCCATGCGCCGGACCGCCGGTCTTCAGGAAGGCCGGACGCCGGGCCGGATGTGGCAGCGCCCGCGACAGCGGCTGCGCCGGATCGTGCCGGACGACCGCGTTGCCGACGCGCGCCTTGTTGGCGTCGCGCTGGTCATGCAGTCCCACATGGGCATGGATCATGTCCACGAGGGCCGCGCCCGACGAACCGGGCATGACGCGTTGAATACTCATGAAATCACTCCTTCATTTTCCGGCCGTGGACCCAGGTGGGCCACGGCTGGAAGACTCGCCCGGACATGCCCGCGGCAGAGGTCCGGTTCGATGCGCCAGGGATCAGGCGTGGAGCCATCCCTTGTCGCGTGCCGCACCGTAGTCGCCAACCCCCAGGGTGCCGTCGCGCTCGCCTGTCTTGGCGGACTCCAGGACATCGAATATCGCGCCATCGTTGTCCATGAAGACACGCGCGGCCAGCTTGACGTCGGGCGGAACCTCCACTCCCTTGAACGTGCCTTTCTCGGCGATCTCCTTCATCTGCTCGCGAGAGATATTTCCGCCGATCAGCGGAAGCTTCTGGAAAGCTTCCATGGTTCCGATCGCAGTATCCGCGCTCATGCCGATCCGGCCTTTCTCACGCGCCTTGGCGGCATCGTCGGCGCTCAACAGGTTGTCGTTCTTGCCGTTGACCGCGGTCTCGATCTTGTCGAACAAGCGCCCGCCATCGGCCACATAGGCCTGCGCGGCCTGCTGCACGTCGGCGGGAACCCGCTTGCCGTCCAGCGTGCCCTTCGTGGCCATCTCCGTCATCTGGTCAAAGGAGATCAGGCCGATACCATTGGTCCGCTGATACTGTTCGATGGTTTCGACCGCCTGGGTATCGCTCTTGGCGCTCCCCGACTGTCCGGGCGGCGTCCAGATCACGCCATTGAGCGACTGCCTCGGATCGCCGACGCACAAACGGCCGTCGCAGCCCGCTACCTTCCCGAACAGTTCGCCGCGGTTGGCCGTATAAATGCGGGCCGCGTCGCGCAGGTCTTCCCGCTCGTCCTGGCTACCCGGAAGCTCCCTGCCGTTCAGCGTGCCGCGGTGGGCGATTTCCTTCATCTGCAGATAGGAAAGGGGACCGATGCCATAGTCCTGCTGGAATTTCTCCACAGTCTTGACGGCGAAAAACTCTTCCGGCCGGGTCGGCGAGATCCGGTTGTTGGCGCACGAATCCATGAAGCATCCAGGCCCGACGGAAGCCAGGGTAGGTTTCTGCGACAGTTTCGAACGATCGTAGTAGTCCGGGTCGGTGGAGCCCAGCTTGCCGTCGCGCTCGCCAGTGCGAGCCTGTTCCATTCGGTCGAACAGCGAACCGCCGTTGGCCATGTAGGTCTTGGCAGCGTCACGCACCGCCTCGGGATTGCTGCCGGGAATAGGCTTGCCGTCCAGCGTCCCTTTGGTGGCCATTTCCTTCATCTGGTCATACGACAGCAGGCCGATGTTGTTGTCCTTCTGGAACCGCTGAATGGTGCCGACCGCGCTCGCCTCCGACGGCAGCATTTCGGTCTGCGGGCTCGACTTCATCGCCAGGCGGATGAGATCCTTGATGGCTTCGGGGACATTCATGTTGTTGAGCACCGAGTCCCAACCCTGGTTCCCACCCGGTTGCCCGCCGCCCTGGTAGCCGATGTCGCAGTTATCCTGCCACGGCGGACGCTGGCCCCCGCAATGGCGGGGGGCGTCGTGGCTGTCGCCGCCGCAGGGATCGCCGGCGTTGAAGGTCACACTGCTGAAGGTCACGGTTGACATAGGGAAGTTCTCCAATAGATGCAAGGTCGATCGAAATGAAGCCTTGCGGTTCAGACAAAAAAGCAGCCGCGTGCCGCGGCTGCCGGACCACGGCGACATGACCTCACAAGGAGGCCTGGGCACTTTCCTCCGCCTTCTTGATCATCCCGGTGAAGATGGAGACGTTGTCAACATTGGCCTTGGCGTCATCGGCGCTCCGAATCGACATGAGCGCGTCGCTGACGCCTCGCCTGAGCCCGGCGTTGATCGAACTTCCCGTTATCGACATCACTGCTCCTTGAAGTTGCGAGCACCGTTCTCGATGGGCCCCCCTCCCAAAGACGGCGTGACAATGGTCACTCAAGACCGGTAAAACCAAACTCGGCGAATGTCCTATTGCTGGTCGTTGATGTTCTTGGCCATCGTGGCGAAGATTTTCAGCTTCGCCAGCGAAGTCGCCTGCTGCGAGACCCACAATTGGAATTCGGTGGCATGCTGGGCACCCGCTTTCGCCGCCAAGGCGGTCGAATTCAGCACACCGTCGCGCTCATAGGAATTGCCGAGACTGCGCGTGGAAGCAGCCCATGGCTCTGGAAATGTAGACATATTCGCTCCTGAGACAGGAACGACCCCGAGGGGCCGTCCGCGCTGCACCAACGCTCAATCAACCACCGGTAAGTTGGACGCTGTGGTCGCGGCCTCCTTTCTTCAGATTGGTGTCAGCTTTCATGTTATCGACGACGGTCTTGGACGCATCGGCCGCGTAGCCATTGCTGACCGCATCCGCGGTACCAGAAGCCAAACCAGGAAGCAGACTTGCCATGATGAACCTCCATATAGAGTAGAAAAGTAGGAACCGCCGCTACCAGCAGGCGTGCGGTCCTCCATGGGTAGCGCACGTGCGCTGGGCGGTTCCACGCGCATTGGCGAAAATTTCATGCCGCGACGGCCGCACCGCATGCGGGTTCCCTGCCAGCCGCCGGGGAACCGGCGATGCCGCCGGCACCACTCATCCGCGTAGAACCGCCCCGCCTGGATGACTCCAAGGCTCCGGCGCGCGGTCGGTGCTATCCACACTCCCCCACTCTTCAAAGGAAATAGCGTGAGCGTCAATAGCGTTTCTGGCATAGGCGGCGCCGGCGGTATCCCGTCCGCAGGCGAAATGCAGGACTACTCCAACAAGCTCGGCAAGATGGATACGCAGGACTTGTTCAAGGAGCTAGGCAAGAACCTCGAACCCTGGCAGCGCGACATGGTGGCGAAGGAACTGGTCGACAGGGCCATGGGGACGA
This sequence comes from Alcaligenaceae bacterium SAGV5, assembly GCA_009360345.1. GTDB lineage: Bacteria > Pseudomonadota > Gammaproteobacteria > Burkholderiales > Burkholderiaceae_B > Pigmentiphaga. The sequence continues at coordinate 30,267 of SPDP01000008.1, read as the reverse complement.
ATCCGTCGCAAGGCGGTGGAGGTCCTCAGGGTGCCGGAGGTGCGCAAGGCGCCGGCGGAGCGGAGGACAGCGGCGACGAAGACGAGATCAAGAAACTGCTCAAGAAACTGATGAATGGCAGCATCTCACCCGAAGAGCTGCACAAGCTGGCCGGCATGATGGGCGTCAAGCCCGAGGACCTGGAAGCGGTCAAGGGCAAGGGCGGACGCGACGCAGGTGGCGACGGCACCCGCTTCGACATCCAGGGCGGCTGACGCCGCTTCGTCCGGGCAATCGCCGGCGCCGCCGGCGATTGCCTTCGCTTGAACCGGAAGCGGTCGCGCGCGCGGCGAGTTGGCTGCCGAAGAAACAAGAATGGAACCAGATGCCCGGTACGGACATTCATCTGCATGGCATCCGCGACAACGACCGCCCCTCCGCCGAGCGGCGTCTCCGCGGTGGAATTCCCCCCGTTGCGCCGCGGTCGACGACCGCGTCTCCCGCCGAACAGCCCTGTTCACCGGCGCTCCGCCCGGCGACGGGCCGGCCGTTGCAGTGGTGCCTGGTCAGGCGACCGACCTAAATGGCGCGGCTGGCCGCGGCGGAACATCGCCGCGGCCGGTTTTCCGTTCCCGGCTTCGCGCCGATACGTACCGAGAGACCGGCCCCTTGCGTTGCAAGGCTCGGGGAACAAGACGGCCGGACCAATTCAACGTTCGTCAGTCCACGCGAAACGCGTCACGATGCGACTTCGTGCTGTAGAGCGATGCATCGAGCTTGCGCAACTGCGGCAGGCCATTGCCGGCCTTGGACTGGGCCGCGATGTATTCCAGGAACACATCGGCATCCAGCACGCCCACGTCCAGGCGCCGCGACGCCGGCACCGCGGCCAGCGTGGCGTAGCCGTCGCCGCCGTTGGCGTTGAAGCTCAACACGAACAGCTTGTAGGTGCGGGTGCCGTTGCCCAGGTCCAGCAGCGCCCAGTTGCCCGTGGCGCTGTCGCGCAGCTCGATGTTGGCGATGCGGCTGCCCTTGGGCCGGGTCGCGTCCACGTCCCAGCGCAATCCACCGGTGTAGGGATAAGGCCCGGTAGCGCCGGTGCCGCCATAGGTGGCCTCGATGCCGTCCTCCAGCAGGTTCTTGATCTCCATCGCGGTCACCTCCAGGCGGTACAGCTGGTTGCCGAAAGGCACGACCTCGATCGCCCGGCCCGCGGTGATGTCGCCTTGCAGGGGCACCCGCACGCCGCCGCCGCTCTGCAGCGTCAGGTCGGCGCCGCCATAGGATTTCTGCGCGATCTCCAGGAAGGCCTGCGCGACGATCTGCTGGATATCGCCGCCGCGCCGGGTCACGTCGCCCTGCGCATTGCAGGCCGCGCTCGAACGGCCGTAGTCGTTCCAGCCCGCGGTCTGCGTGGGCGAGCCGCCCGGCACGCGGCGCGAGCACAGTTCGTCGGGTGCCTGTGCCACGACGGTCTTGTTGAACTCGTCCACCTTCAGCTTGAACGGTTGCAACCGTTGTGCCGCCGCGGCGTTGGAAGCGGTCACCCGCAGGAAGCCGCTGGCCTGCACGTCGGCCAGGATCGCGGCCTTGTCGGACGCCCCCGCCGCCGCGCCGCCGATGGCGAAGTCATCGCCGATCAGGACATGGGGAGTCCCTTCGCACTTGCTGACCTCGCCCTTGGCATCGAACTCGACTTTCAACTCCCCCACCACGCGGCTGTACTCCCATGCCTGGACCAGGCATACCGGCTTGCCCTGCTTGTCGGTGACCCGCGTCGGATACGCGCCGCCCGGCGTCGCGCCCATGCCATAGGTGGCCGCCATCGCGTCGGGGCCGAGCAGCGTATGCGAGTCCCCGCCCACCATCACGTCCACGCCGTCGAGCTTGGCGATGATCTGCTTGTCGTAGCCGTAGCCGGTATGGCTGAGCAGGATGATCTTGTCGATGCCCTGCTTGCGCAGCGCGTCGATCTCGCGCTGGGCCGCCACCGCCTCGTCCTCGAAGACGGTGCCTTTGTCGGGGCTGGAAGAGGCCTGGGTCTTGGCGGCGATCGTCAGGCCGATGATGCCGATCTTCTGGCCGTCGCGTTCGACGATCGCCGACGGCGACACGGCGCCCGCCGCCCGCGAGGGGTGCAGCGCGGAGGCCGCGGCGAAGCTGACATTGGCACTCAGGACGGGCGTCTTGCAGCTGCCGGCGTGGAGCTGGTCGATGAAGCCCTTCAAGCCGCTGTCGCCCTTGTCGAACTCGTGGTTGCCCAGTGCGAAGGCATCGAAGCACACGGTGTTCATCATGGCGGCATCGGGCTCGCCCACCGCGCCCGCCCGGTTGAAATACAGCGTGCCCGTCAGCGCGTCGCCGGCGTGCAGTTTCAACACGTGGGGCGACTTCGCCGCCAGTTCGTCGATCGCGCTCTTGACACGGGGAAAGCCGCCGGCCGATACCGAGACCGCCTTGCGCGAACCATCGGCCACTTTCAGTTGCAGCGTGGACGACGTGGCGTCCAGGTGGGAATGGTGATCGTTGATGTGCAGGATGGTCAGCGCCAGCGGCCTGCCGTCCGGCGCCGGGGTGACGGGAACGGGATCGTCATCGCTCGACGACAGGCAGCCCGCTGTCAGCAACACCGCAGCCAGCCCCGCGCCGGCTCCCAGGATTTTTTTCATGATCGTTGTCCGCATGTCCACAAAGGAGCACGCAGCATGGCGACCTGCCATGAAACGGTCGTGAAATTTTCATGAACTTTTTGTTTCGTCTGTAGATACCTGGTTTCATTTTATAAATGAAACCAGGCGTCAACGACGCCAGGCGGAATCGACATTCATGTTCTTGACCCGGTCTTGTCCGGGGTGCCGGGGGTGCGGGGCAGGTCGTGCGGCGGGGGTCCGAAGAACACGTCGTGCAGGAAGCGCCACGAATAGGCCACGCTGAAGGCGCCGGCCACGGTGGCCGCGATGGGCAGCGCATGGCTCATGCCCACGGCATTGCCGACCACCACGGCCTCGGTGAAGAACATTTCCTTCGAGATGAAGCCGTTCAGCAGCGGCACACCCGCCATCGCGGCCCCCGCCACCATGGCCAGCGTGGCGGTGATGGGCATGACCTGCGCCAGGCCGCTGAGCCGGCGGATGTCGCGGGTGCCGCATTCGTGGTCGATGATGCCGGCCGCCATGAACAGCGACGCCTTGAAGGTCGCGTGGTTCATGATGTGGAAGATGGCGGCCACCAGCGCGAGCGGGCTGCCCAGCCCCAGCAGCAGCGTGATCAGGCCCAGGTGGCTGATGGTGGAATAGGCCAGCAGCCCCTTCAGGTCCTGCTGGAAGATGGCCGTATAGGCGCCCAGCAGCAGCGTGCAGAGGCCCGCGCCCCCGATGATCCAGAACCATTCCTCGGTGCCGGCCAGTACCGGCCACAGCCGGGCGAGCAGGAAGACGCCGGCCTTGACCATGGTGGCCGAGTGCAGATAGGCGGACACCGGGGTCGGCGCCGCCATGGCGTGCGGCAGCCAGAAGTGGAAGGGGAACTGCGCGCTCTTGGTCAGCGCGCCCAGCGCGATCAGGATCAGCGCGACCTCGTAGACGGGATGCGAACGGATCAGGTCGCCGGAGGACAGGACCGCGTCCAGGTCATAGCTGCCAACGATGTGCCCCAGCACCAGGATGCCCGCGAACAGGCACAGGCCGCCGGCGGCGGTGACCGTGAGGGCCATGCGCGCCCCGCGGCGGGCGTCGGGCCGGTGGTGCCAGTAGCCGATCAGCAGGAATGACACCAGGCTGGTCAGTTCCCAGAACAGCGCCAGCTGGATCAGGTTGCCCGACAGGACCACGCCCAGCATGGCCCCCATGAAGGCGAGGAAGAAGGAGAAGAAGCGCGGCACCGGATCTTCCGGCGACATGTAGTAGCGCGCGTACAGCACCACGAGCAGGCCGATGCCGGTGATCATCAGGCTGAATATCCAGGCCAGCCCGTCCATGCGCAGGACGAAATTCAGGCCCAGCGAAGGCAGCCACGCAAACTCGTACCGGACCGCGCCGCCATCCGAGATTTCAGGGTAGAGCAGGGCGGCCTGTACCGTTCCCGCCAATGCGATCAAACCGGCAAGCCAAGCTTCTCGGTTTCGCGCATTGGCGGGCAGCAAGGCCGCCACGACACTGCCGGCGAAAGGCAGCGCTAGGAGGATCAGCAAGGGCATGGATGGCGGTCACTCTTTGATATTGGTATGGGTGGGGCAACGCAGGAGCGAGCTACAAAGAACGCACCTAGCCGGGCCACGCGGGCGGGAGCAGTCCCACGCCAGGTCTTGCGCCATCGTGTCCAGGAGAGGCATGCGCACGTCGCCGGTCGCAGTCCCGGCTTCGTGGCTATGTGCTCAATGGTAACAAACGGCGGTGCCATGCTGCGCGGGCGCGTCGGGCTCCGGGCCGTTCATGTCCATTGTGTAAATGTTCGGGTCAACCCGCATGAGGGCTGTTACAATACTAGGTTGATCTTTGCGCTTCCACCCTGGCTGCGCGACGTTTCTTTTCTTCTTGCGAGCCCGTTTCCGCCGTGATTTCCACCGCCAACCTCACCATCCAGTTCGGCCCCAAACCCCTATTCGAGAATGTCTCGGTCAAGTTCGGGGAAGGCAACCGCTATGGCCTCATCGGTGCGAACGGCAGCGGCAAGTCGACGCTGATGAAAATCATCGGCGGCGACCTGGAGCCGTCGGCCGGCAACGTCTCGCTCGAACCCAATACCCGCCTGGGCAAGCTGCGCCAGGACCAGTTCGCCTTCGAAGACGTGCGCGTGCTGGACGTCGTGCTGATGGGCCATGCGGAAATGTGGCAGGCCATGAGCGACCGGGACGCGATCTACGCCAATCCCGACGCCACCGACGAAGACTACATGCGGGCGGCCGACCTCGAGGCCAAGTTCGCCGAGTACGACGGCTACACCGCGGAGGCGCGCGCCGGCGAACTGCTGCTGGGCCTGGAAATCCCGGTCGAACAGCACCAGCAGCCGATGCGCGAGATCGCGCCGGGCTGGAAACTGCGGGTGCTGCTGGCGCAGGCGCTGTTCTCGAACCCGGACGTGCTGCTGCTGGACGAACCGACCAACAACCTCGACATCAATACCATCCGCTGGCTGGAAACGGTCCTGAACCAGTACCAGTCGACGATGATCATCATCAGCCACGACCGCCACTTCCTGAACCAGGTCTGCACCCACATGGCCGACCTGGACTACCGCGAAGTGCGCATCTACCCGGGCAACTACGACGACTACATGCTGGCCTCGGCCCAGGCGCGCGAGCGCCTGATGAGTTCCAATGCCAAGGCCAAGGAGCGCATCACCGAACTGCAGGACTTCGTGCGCCGGTTCTCGGCCAACAAGTCCAAGGCCCGCCAGGCCACGTCGCGCCTGAAGCAGATCGACAAGCTCAAGGCCGACGCCGTCGAGGTCAAGCCGTCGTCGCGCCAGAACCCCTACATCCGCTTCGAGCAGGCCAAGGTCATGCACCGCCAGGCGGTCGAGATCGAGGGCATCGCCAAGGCCTACGACAAGCCCGTCATCCCGAAATATTCCGCCATGGTCGAAGCCGGCGAGAAAGTCGCCATCATCGGCGCCAACGGGGTGGGCAAGACGACGCTGCTGCGGATGCTGGCCGGGGTCCTGGCGCCCGACCAGGGCGCGATCAAGTGGTCCGAGAATGCCAACCAGGGCTACATGGCGCAGGACGTGTCCGACAACTTCGAGTCCGAGGACAACGTCTTCGACTGGATGGGCCAGTGGCGCCAGCCGGGCGACGAGGACCAGGCGATCCGCTCGGTGCTGGGACGCCTGCTGTTTTCCAGCGATGACATCGGCAAGACCGTGGGGGTGTTGTCCGGCGGCGAAAAGAACCGCATGATGTTCGGCAAGCTCATGCTCCGCCGGCACAACGTGCTCCTGCTGGACGAGCCGACCAACCACCTGGACATGGAGTCGATCGAGTCGCTGCAACTGGCGCTGGAGAAATTCCAGGGTACGCTGTTCTTCGTGTCGCACGACCGCGAGTTCGTGTCGGGGCTGGCCAGCCGTATCATTGAAATCCTGCCGGACGGCCAGCTCATCGACTACAAGGGCACCTACGACGAGTACCTGGCCTCGCGCGGCATCGAGGACTGACCGGAGCAAGACGGCACGAAGATTGCTTGGTCCGCGTCGAGTCCGGTGGAGTTCCTTCCGCCGCCAAGGAGAAGACGATGCGGGAATCTTTGTCTATCGCCATCATCATGGCGCCGGGGGCTCCCGGCGCGGCGGGCTGAACCATGCGCATCAAGGTTTTGCTCTTCGGTTCGCCCGGCTACGGCAGCTTCAACCAGTGCGGCGTGGCGGGCGTGGAAGCCGCCCGGCGCGCAGGGCGCCAGGTCGAGTTGATCTGGATCGAGTCGACCGGCCCCGCCATCCGCGCGGCGCGCGTGATCGACGTCTGCCATCGGGGCGCCGACCTCGTGGTGGCCTACGGCAGCGCCGGCGACTACCCGGTCGCCATGGCCGCCGAACGCTTTCCCCACATTCATTTCGTCGTGATCCAGGGCTCGTACGTCGCCGAGAACTGCGCCGTCTATGGCGTCGTTCAGGAACAATCGGCCTTCCTGGCGGGGGTCCTGGCGGCCGCCGAGAGCCGCACCGGCGGCCTGGGCCATCTGTCGGCGGTCAAGACCGAGGCGGCGCTGTTGGCCCGGGCGGCCTATGTCGACGGGGCGATGCGGCACTCGCCGGGCATGGGCATGATGACGTCCTTCTGCGGCAGCCAGGATGACGAAGGGCTTGCCTTCGAAACCTGCGAGGCCATGGCCAAGCGCGGCGTGGACGTGGTGTTCGCGGCCATCGACGGAGGGCGGCCCGGCGCGATGCTGGCCTGCCGGAAGTTCCGGCTGCGCCAGATTGGTGCGATCGTCGATTGGACCGAGACCGATCCGCGGCTGTTCGTCGGCTCGGCCATCTCGGATACGGGCCGGTGCATCGCGGCCGCCATCCAGGATCATGCCGATGGCAACGTCCCGTTCGGCACTTGCACCTACTATGGCGTGGAACGCCCTGAATTCGTCCGGCTGGCGCTGAGCCCCCTGGCCGCGCCGTCGACGCGGCAGGCCGTGGAAGAGTGGACCCAGGCCCTGCTGCGCGGCGAAGCCACCCCGAGCAGCGAGTACTCGGGGCGCGAGTTCGACCTGAGCGGGCTGCTCAGCCGGCTATAGCCCGCGGCTTGACCGTCGACGAGACGCGCTTGGCCTTGGTCCGGGCCTCGTCGGCGGTGGCCGCGCAGGCCAGTGCGACACCCATACGGCGCTTGACGAAAGACTCCGGCTTGCCGAACAGGCGCAGGTCGGTGCCGGGTTCGGCCAGCGCCTGGGCCACGCCGTCGAAGGCTACCGCGCCCGCCTCGATGCCCCCATAGATGACGCTGCTTGCACCGGGTTGGCGCAGCGAGGTGTCCACGGGCAGGCCCAGGACGGCCCGGGCGTGCAGTTCGAACTCGTTCTGGACCTGCGAGATCATCGTGACCATGCCGGTGTCGTGCGGACGAGGGCTGACCTCGGAGAACCAGACGTCGTCCCCGGCCACGAACAACTCGACGCCGAAAATGCCGTAGCCACCCAGCTCGCCGGTGACCTTGGCGGCGATCTCGCGCGAGCGCGCCAGGGCGGTGGGCGACATGGGATGCGGCTGCCAGCTCTCGACATAGTCGCCATCCACTTGCACGTGCCCGATCGGTTCGCAGAAATCGGTGCGATCCTGGCCGTCGGCGCCGCGCGAACGGACGGTCAGCAGGGTGATCTCGTAGTCGAAGCGTACAAAGCCTTCGACGATGACACGGCCGGCGCCCACGCGGCCGCCTTCCTGCGCATAACGCCAAGCATGCTCCACGTCCTGCGGGCCGTCGAGCCTGGATTGGCCCTTGCCCGAGGAGGACATGACGGGCTTGACGATGCACGGATAGCCGATGTGCTGGTCGATGGCCGCCTGCAATTCTTCCCGGGTCGCGGCGAAACGGTAGGGCGACGTGGGCAGGCCCAGGGTTTCCGCCGCGAGGCGCCGGATGCCTTCGCGGTTCATCGTCAACTGGGCCGCGCGGGCAGTGGGCGTGACGCGCGCCACGCCGGCTGCTTCCAGCTCGACCAGCAGGTCCGTGGCGATGGCTTCGATCTCGGGGACGATGATGTCCGGCCGCTCGGCCTCGATCAGCGCCTTGAGCGCGTTCCGGTCGGTCATGGCGACGGTGCGGGCGTGGTGCGCGACCTGGTGGCCCGGCGCGTCGGCATAGCGGTCGACGGCGATGACTTCCACGCCCAGCCGCTGGAGGGCGATGATGACCTCCTTGCCGAGCTCGCCGGAGCCCAGGAGCATGACGCGCACGGCTGCGGGGGAGAGCGGGGTGCCCAGGGTGGGGAAACGGGTGGCGGTCATCGCGGGGTCGTCCAGAAGCAAAACCCGAAATGTAGCGCGAACCGGGCGGCTTTGCTGCGCGAGGGAACCCCGCCTGGAGGTCAACGCGGGGGCATGCGCAGCGCGCCGTCCAGGCGGATCACCTCGCCGTTCAGGTAGGCGTTCTCGACGATGTGCGCCACCAGGGCGGCGAATTCCGCGGGCTGGCCCAACCGCTTGGGGAAGGGGACCGAACCGCCCAGTCCGGTCTGGACCTCTGGCGGCAGCTCGTCCAGCAGCGGGGTCTGGAACAGTCCGGGGGCGATCGCCATGACGCGTACGCCGAACTGCGCCAGGTCGCGGGCCGCGGGCAAGGTCAGCGCCGCGATGCCGCCTTTGGAGGCCGAGTAGGCGGTCTGGCCCATCTGGCCGTCGTAGGCGGCGATGGAGGTGGTGTTGACCATGACCCCGCGCTCGCCATCGTCCAGGGGATCGAGGCCGGTCATCTCGGCCGCGGCCAGCCGCATGACGTTGAAGGTGCCGATGAGGTTGATCTGTACGATGCGGCTGAAATCGGCCAGCGGCATGGGGCCTTGCCTGCCCGTGATCCGGTGCGCGCCCCCGACGCCAGCGCAGTTGACCAGGACGCGTGCGGGACCATGTTCCCGGCGTGCCGCATCCAGCGCCTGTCGCACGCTGTCTGGATCGGTGACGTCGCAGGGCAGCGCGAGGCCCCCCGTTTCGGCGGCGATGGCCTGGGCCGGCGCGGCATTGCGGTCCAGTACCGCGACCCTGGCGCCGCGCGCGGCCAGCAGGCGCGCGGTCTGCGCTCCCAGTCCGGAGGCGCCGCCGGTCACCAGTGCGGCCAATCCTTCGATCTTCATGATGCGCTCCTGGAGGAGGGGTCGGGAAGGATGACGCGGGGACCGACGCCAGCGTACATTGGTCCTGTCAGTATGAACGATTTTTTCGAGTGAAACGCTGGGGCTCATGTCCACCGGGCCGACACCTCAAAAGGTTCAGCGCGCGCCGGTCGGCCCGGTGTGCGTGATGACGGCGCCTTCGGGCAAGGGGCGCACGACCTGCTCGTACACTGACAACCAGCCGCGCACGCGCCCCGCGGCGGGCGGCACGAAAGCGGCGCGGCGCCGGCCCAGCTCCTGTTCTTCCACCCGCAGGTCCACGGTGCGCGCGTCGATATCGATGGCGATGGGATCGCCGTCGCGGACGAGCCCCAGCGGGCCGCCGGCCGCCGCCTCGGGCGAGACCTCGCCCACGACCAGCCCTTTGTTGACGAGGCCCGAAAGCTGTCCGTCCGTGACGACGGCGACATGTTCGCCCAGGCCCGCGCCGTCCAGGACGAACACGAAGCGCGAGGCCATGCCCATGCCCGGTCCGCCGCGTACCCCCAACCCGCGCATCACGACCACGGTGCCGCGTGCGATCTCGCCACGCTGCAAGGCCGCGATGGCCTCTTCCTGCGACTCGAACACCCGCGCCGGCCCCTCGAAGCGCATGGCCTTGCCGGTGGCCAGGCCCAGCTTGACGATGCCGCCGTCAGGCGCCAGCGAGCCGCGCAGGATGACGATGGAGGGGCGGGTGGACAGCGGCTGGTCGGCGCGGCGCAGGATGGCTTCGTCGCCCACCTGGACCTCGTCCACGGCCTCTCCCATGGGCCGCCCGGACACGGTCGGCGCGTCAGGGTGGTAGAGGCCGGCCAGGCGCTTGAACACCGCCAGCGTGCCGCCGGCGCGCTCCAGGTCCTCGATGGAGTCGTCGCCATTGGGCCGGATGGCGGCAATCAGGGGCGTGGAATCCGCCAGCCGCTCGAACAGTCCGTAGACGTCCACGCCGGCTTGTGCCTCGTTGGCGATGGCCTGCAGATGCTTGATGGTGTTGATGGATCCGCCCAGCGCGAGCACCACGCGGGCCGCATTGGCGAAGGCTTCGGGGGTCAGGATGGCGCGCGGCCGCAGGTCGTCCCAGATCATCTGGACGATGCGGGCGCCGGCCTGTTCGACCATGGCCATCATGCGCGGGCTGTTGGCGGCCACGGGGGCGCTGCCAGGAAGCGCCATGCCCAGCGCCTCGCACACCATGTGCATGGAGTTGGCGGTGCCGATGCCGGCACAGACGCCCGGGCCGCGCACGGCCTGCTCGCTCATCGCGGCCAATTCCGCTGGATCCATGCGGCCGGCGGCGACGTGGCCCGCGGCCAGGAACACTTCTTCGATGTCGACGTGCTGCTGCTTGTAGTGCCCGCTGCGCTGGTAGCCGCACACCACGACCAGCGTGGGAAGGTCGAGGCGGGCGGCCGCCATGAGCTGGCCGGGCGTGGTCTTGTCGCACGAGGCGAGGCAGATCATGCCATCCAGCAGGGCGCCCTCTACCGCTACCTCGATGTCGTTGGCGACGAGGTCGCGGCTGGGAAGGATGTAGCCGCCGCGGGCGCCGGCGCTGGTGATGAAGTCGCTGGGCGCGGCGGTGCGCACCTCGAACGGCAGGCCGCCGGCATCCCGTATGGACTGCTTAACGGCAGCCGCCACGCCATCCAGGTGGCTGAAGCAGCTCGACAGTTCCGACGAGGTATTGACCACGGCGATCTTGGGTTTTTCCATGTCGGCATCGGTCAGCCCAAGGGCGCGCCATTGCGCCCGCCTGACCGCCCAGCGCGAGGTGCCGGGTTCGAAGTTGCTGCGCAGAGGACGGCGCGGCGCCGCCTGGCCGCTTTCGGACGATGACATGGGAATGGCTCCATAAAATTGAAACGTTATTTCAATTTATCATCCAAGAACCATTGCGGGCAACGCCGATCAGTGCTTAAAATTAAAATGAAACATTATTTCGAAAAAAATAATCCGGATCTGAAGCACCGGGCATCATTGCCGCATCAAGGAGAATTCTCATGGCGAATCAAGTACGAACCGTCCGGCGAACGGAACACCGGCCCTGGCACGTCGATGCCGATCTGTGCGTGGTCGGCGCCGGCATCTCGGGAGTCTCGGCCGCGCTCGAAGCCGCCGCGCTGGGCCGCCGGGTCGTGCTTGTCGATAGCCTGCCCATGCTGGGCGGCCAGGCGGTGGGCTCGATCATCGGGACCTTCTGCGGCCTGTTCTCGAATGGGCCGAACCGCATTCAGCTTACCCATGGCATCGCGGATGGCATCCTCGAAGATCTGGGCCGGGCGGGTTCGCTCCACCACAACGTCGGACCGCTGACGACGGTGGTGTACTACGATGAAGTGGCGCTGGGCCGCTGGATCGAACAGAAGATCAGCGACGCCGGCATCACCGTGGTGCTGGGCGCGGTGCTGCGCGAGGTACGCCGGGAAGGCGGCCGGCTGCAGCGGCTGGAGCTGGCCACCCGCTATGGCGACGTGCACGTGGATGCGCGTGGTTATGTGGACGCCAGCGGCGACGCGGCGCTGGCCTGGCTGTCTGGCCTGGACTGCCGGGAGCCGGACGTGCCGATTTTCGGCACGCAGATGTTCGTGCTCGAAAACCTGGATGAAGCCCACCTGCCCACGCGCGAGGCCTTCACCGCGCGCATCAAGGAAAAAGCGGCGCGGTACGGCATATCGCGCGACGACGGGCTCTTCTTCCGCTTCCCCGGCCGGGGCACCGCGGCCATGAACATGACCCACATGGAAACGCCGCTCGACCCGATTGCCGCCTCGGCCACGGCCCTGGCCGGCCGCGAGCAGGTGGACCGCGTCATCGACTTCCTGAAGGCGGAGTATCCGCTGGCTTTCGGCGCCTCCCGGATCCGGGCCTATGCCTTGCCCGGCATCCGGCAGACGCGCTGGATCGCCGGACTGCACCAATTGACGACGAACGAGGTGCGCGCGGCCACGCGCTTCCCGGACACCGTCGCACGGACCTCGTGGCCGGTGGAGCTGCATGACCAGCCTGAAGGCTACCTGTGGGAGCCCTTCGGCGAGGACCATGTGCATACGGTGCCGCTGCGCAGCCTGATCCCGGCCGGCAGCGACAATCTCGTCGCTGCCGGCCGCTGCATCGACGCCGATGCGGCGGCCCTGTCCAGCGTGCGGGTCATGGGGCCGTGCATCGCCATGGGGGCGGCAGCCGCCCATGCCCTGGACCTGACCCTGGGAGGAAAGGTCCAGGACGTGGATGTGGCGGCCCTGCAGGAACGCATCCACGCCAATATCTGAACATCGACGGGGACGCGCGCCGTCCCCGCGCCATTCCCCAAGGAGACACCATGAAAATCCTGTCCGCGTCCCTGTTCGGCGCCGCTTGCGCGGTAACCGCCCCTCATGTCCTGGCGGCTTCCGGTCCTGCCTATCCGTCCCGGGCCGTCACGCTCATCGTGCCGAACGCCCCCGGCGGCGCCATCGACATCCTGGGCCGCCTCTTGTCCGAGCGCCTGCAGAAGAGCTGGGGGCAACCGGTGGTGGTGATGTACAAACCGGGCGCCAACACCGTGGTCGGCACCGATCACGTCGCCAAGTCGGCGCCGGACGGCTACACCCTGGGCCTGGTCGTGACCTCGCACGTCATCAATCCGACGCTGCGCAAGACCATGCCGTTTGATACGGTCAAGGACCTGGCGGGTGTCTCGATGCTGGTGACCTCGCAGATCGTCATCACCGCGACGCCGTCGCTGCCGGCCAACGACCTGGCCGGCGTGATCGCGATGGCGAAGAAGGAGCCGGGCAAGATGAGCTATGCCTCGCCGGGCAGCGGGAGTTCCATGCACCTGACGGGCGAGTTGCTCAAGAGCATGACCGGCGTGGATATGCTGCACATCCCGTACAAGGGCAGCGGCCCGGCCTACACGGAGGTGATGGCCGGCCGTGTGCCGCTGCTGATCGATCCGCTGTTCTCGTCCATGCCCTACATCAAGTCCGGCAAGCTCAAGCCGATCGCCGTCACGGGCAAGACACGGGACCCCAGCGCGCCGGATATCCCTGCCGTGGCCGAGACCATCCCGGGCTTCAACGTACAGAGCATCTTCGGCCTGGTGGCGCCGGCGGCCACGCCGCGCGACGTGATCAACAAGATCAGCGCCGACGTAGGCGCCATCCTGCGCAGCGCGGATTTCAAGGTCCGGCTGGCCGAAGTGGGCCTGACCTCCGCGCCCAGCACGCCCGAGGAGTTCGACGCCTTCGTCAAGGCCGAGATCGAGAAGTGGGCGCCGGTGGTGAAGGCCTCGGGCGCCACCGCCGATTGAGCCAAGCCCATGGAAACCTGTCCGCTTCTCTATAAAATGGGCGGTCCCTTTTCCGGGCAGGCGGCTCCATCGATCGCGCTGTCCGTTTTCCTGCCGCATCCGGAGTCCCGCCATGCCACGAAGCGCCCCCCGAGCCCAGCCCGCCGCCAAGACCCGGCGGACGTCCACCGCGGCCGAGCCGAGCGGCACCGTGTCCGCGCTGGAGCGGGGGATCGCGGTGCTGCGCTGCTTCCGCGAGGACCTGCGCGTGCTGAGCAATGCCGAGCTTGCCGCGATGACCGGGATTCCCAAGCCCACGGTCACGCGGCTGGCCGCCACGCTGGTTTCCCTGGGCCTGATGAAGCAGGAGCCCGATACCGAGCGGTTCTCGCTGGCCGCCGGCGTGGTGTCGCTGGCCCAGGCCTTCCTGGGCGGGGTCGACGCGCGCTCGATCGCCCGTCCGCACATGCTGGCGTTGGCCAACGAGACCGAAGGTTCGGTCTACCTGGCGATACGCGACGAGCTGCATATCGTGCTGATCGAGACGGCTTCGCCGCAATCGGCGTTGCTGCTGGCCCGGCTGAGGGTGGGATCGCGCTTCTCGGTGGCCAGTTCGGCGCTGGGGCGAGCCTACCTGAGCGCGATGACCGATCAGTACGAAAAGGACCGGCTGCTGCAAAACATACGCAAGGACTGCGGCGAAGCGGAGTGGGCACGGCTGGAGAAAGGACTGGAGCGTTCGCAGCGGGACGCGCGCCTGCACGGCTACTGCCTGTCGCTGGGCGAGTTCCATCGCGACATCAATTCGGTGTCCGTGCCCCTGGTCGTGCCGGGCGGCGAGATCATGGCGCTGAACTGCGGCGGGCCGGCCTTCTCGTTCACCGAGAAGCGCCTGCGCAACGAGGTGGCGCCGCGCCTGATCGACACCGCGCAGGCCATCGCGCGCGACACGGGCGGCAAGGTGCCGCTGCCGGACAAATTGCTCAAGGTTTCCTGACCCGCGCGGCGTCGCGGGCCGGCTGCCAGGAAGGAGGGCGGCGATGCGACTGACGGATCACGAGAAGGCCATGCTCGACGGCGCGCATGGCGCGGCCAGGCAGAAGGCCATGGACCTGTTGCTGCGCTACGGCAACGCGCTGGGTGCCGAGCGCCTGGTCGAAACCCGCAACGTGGCGGGCACCATCGGCGCCACCACGCCGTTCATGCGCAAATTCGCCGACGAGCGGGGCGGCCTGGACGCGGTGTTCTCCGAGTTCAACCTGGACAGCGCCGAGGTGGTCGCGATTCCGCCCGTCGAGGTCTACAGCAGCCACCTGCAACAGGGTATCGACCCCGAGCACGCCGCCCGGCAGGGGGTGGGCGAGGACGTCGTGCGTATCTTCCGCAAGGGCGACGCCTACAGCGCGGGGCTGGGCGTGCAGCTCCTGAACACCTGCACGCCCTACCAGGTCGGCAACCTGCCGGCGCGGGGCGAGCACTGCGCGTGGATGGAGTCCTCGGCCGTGATCTACATCAACGCCGTGCTGGGCGCCCGATCGAACGCGGAAGGGCGCGAGAGCACGGGCGCGGCCATGCTGACCGGCCGTATTCCGTACTGGGGCTATCACATCGAGTCGGAACGGCGCGGCACCCACCTGGTGGAGCTGGACATGCCCGTCGAATCGATGTCGGACTGGGGCATGCTGGGCTACTACGTGGGCGACAAGGTGCAAGACAAGGTGCCGGTCATCGTCGGCGCCGGACTCGCGCCCAGCACCCTCAAGCTCAAGCACTTCGGTGCCGCGGCGGCATCGTCGGGGGGCGTGGAGATGTATCACATCCCCGGTTTCACGCCCGAGGCGCCGACGGCCGAGGCGGCCTTCGGCGGCAACCGCCCGCGCGAGGTGTTCCGGTTCGGCCCCAGGGAGCTGCGGGAGACCTACGAGAATCTCAATGCCACGGCGCGCGACCCCGACGTCGATTTCGTCATGCTGGGCTGCCCCCACTACAGCATCGAGCAGATCTGGGAGGTGTGCCGGCTGCTGCAAGGCAAGCGCGTGCACGAGAACACGGAACTCTGGATCTTCACGCCTCGGGCCACCAGGCAGATCGCCGACCAGAACGGCTACACGCGCATCATCGAGGAAGCCGGCGGCCACCTGATGTCGGACACCTGTTCGGCGCTGGGGCGCGTCATTCCCCGGGGGACCAAGGTGGCGGCGGTGGATTCGGCCAAGCAGGTCCATTACCTGCCGGCCATCATGGGCATCCAGGCCTGGTTCGGCAGTACCGCCGATTGCGTCGAGGCCGCGGTGACGGGCCGTTGGAAAGGAGGTTTGCGATGAGCGGTCAGGACAGTTCCACGGCTGTTTCCGGGGTCATCGTGCTGCAGGGCCGGGGCATCGTGGGCGGACGCGCCGAAGGCGAGGC
Organism: Alcaligenaceae bacterium SAGV5; assembly: GCA_009360345.1. Taxonomy (GTDB): domain Bacteria; phylum Pseudomonadota; class Gammaproteobacteria; order Burkholderiales; family Burkholderiaceae_B; genus Pigmentiphaga. The sequence continues at coordinate 14,310 of SPDP01000008.1, read as the reverse complement.
CCTGGTCACGCGGGACCGGATCTCGGGCTGGGGCGGCATCGATCCTCGCACCGGCACCGTCATCGAGACCCGCCACGAGCTGCGCGGGGTCAGTTTCGCCGGCAAGGTGCTGGTATTCCCGGGCGCGAAGGGGTCGTCGGGCTGGTCCGGCCAGTTCCACATCGCCCGCATCTCCGGCATGGCGCCCGCCGCGATGCTGTTCAACGAAATGACGACCAAGATCGCGCTCGGGGCGGTGGTGACGCACGCGCCGTCGGTCACCGACTTCGACGTCGACCCCCTGTCGGTGATCGAAACCGGCGACTGGGTCAGCGTGGATGGCGACCTGGGGCGGGTCGAGGTGACCAGGCGGGGCAGGGGCTAGGCATTTTCCGGGTCGGGCACGATAATGCACTGCCGCCCGGCCATCATCGCCGCCGGCCGGAGTATCCGCAAACCCAAGGTTCGGAGTTCACGATGAAAAAAACGCTAGCTGTGTCCCTGACCGCCGTGCTCATGGCCTTGACCGGCCCCGTCCTGGCCGCCGAAAACGCCCAGCAGAACAAGATGGCCACCTGCAACAAAGACGCAGGCGACCGCAAAGGCGACGACCGCAAGGCCTTCATGAAGTCCTGCCTTTCGACCAAGAAAATGACCCAGCAGGAAAAAATGACCGCTTGCAACAAAGACGCCACGGGCAAGAAAGGCGACGACCGCAAGGCCTTCATGAAGCAATGCTTGAGTAGTTGATCCCCCCTACGCGCTGACGCGCGCCCCCCAGGGGGCGAAACCGGCGGACTGGCAAAGCCAGATCCGCGGTTTCCTGGGTCTAGTACGGTTTTCTTGGATAGAAATACTGTTGCTACCGCTGGCAGCCAGCGAAGCACAGGTGCTCCAACCCAAGAAACAGGAACTAGACCCAGGATGCGGTGGATCCGGCTCCGCCGGTCCACCCGCATCGCCCCCTGGGGGGCGCGCGAAGCGCGTAGGGGGGGGCTACACCTGCAGGCTGTATTCCAGCGTGGCCATGCTGGCGGGCATGTCGACCTTGGCACCCAGGTCGCGCATGGTCGATCCCAGTGCGTGCAGCGTGCGGAACAGGTTGTGGGCCCGGCACTGTTCGCCCATCTGGCCGATGCGGACGATGGGCAGGCCGAACGAACCCGAGATCTCGACCCGATAGCGGTCGGAAATATGCGCGCAGATCCCGGTGTTGGTCAGGCCTTCCGGCACCGTGATGCCGACCACCGAGTTCAGGCGCGAGGCAGGCGGCGCGAACAGGCGCAGGCCCATGGCCTCGATGCCGTTCTGCAGGGCAAAGGACGATCGCGAATGGCGCGCGAAACGCACCGGCAGCGTCTCGGCGCAGACCAGGCGCAAGGCCTCGTGCAGCGCCAGCACGCCCGACACCGGCGCGGTGTAGTGGTAGGACCCCTTGTGCCAGAAGTTCTCGGCCAGCTTGGCGTCCAGGACCCAATGGGTGTTGGGCGTCTTGCGCCGGCCGATGTGTTCCCAGGCATCGTTGGAGAATGCGATCAGCGACACGCCGGGAATCGACGACAGTCCCTTCTGCCCGCCGGTGATGACCGCGTCGATCTGCCAGTCGTCCATCTGCAGCGGCATGGTGCTGAGCGTGCAGACGGCATCGACCACGACCAGGCAGCCGTGCTTCTTGGCGGCCTTGGCGATGGCGGGCAACTCGCGGTTGAAGACCGTGTTGGAGGTTTCGCCCTGGACGATGGTCAGGACGTCGGGGCGGTGCTGCTCGATCGCCTGTTCCACCTGCCGGGCCGAGGCGGCCTGGTTGCCGTCGATGTCCAGCGTGACGACGTCGGCGTCCAGGCGGCGGCTCATCTCGGCCATGCGGGCGCTGAAGAAACCGTTGACCACGCACAGCACCTTGCTGCCGGGCGACACCAGGTTGCAGATCGCCATTTCCATCGCGGCCGAGCCCGGCCCCGCCACGCCCAGCACCCATTCGGACCTGGTCTGGAACACGTAGCCCGCCATCTGCTTGACCTGCGAGATGATGGTCGACATGGTCGCGCCCAGGTGGTTGATGACCACCGAATTGGCATGGGCGACCGCGTCGGGGATGGGCACGGGACCGGCGCCCATCATCAGCAGGGGATCGTCGGGCAGGATATCGCTCAGCAGGCGCACGCGGGGCGGCTGCGAGAAGACTAGCGGGGCGTGGTCGGTCGAGGAAGCGGTATCAGCGGTTTCTTCGGCGTCGCGAAGCGGACGGGTTGGCATGTTGGATGTGCGGCTGTGAGTGGAAAGCCCGGCGCCGGGCGGTCTGTCGGCCGTATCCCGGGGCGGGGCGGCGCTGGCGGACCGGCGAAGCCGGATCCGCGGCACCTGGGGGACAGGCGCCGTGGTCGTCGAGAATCTTCGACGGCCACCATTATAGATTCACTGCGCGCCCGAGCGCCTGGCCCATGCGGACACCAGCGAGCGGCCCCAGGGCGCCGAGCCAGTCCACCCGGCCGGCGCCGAACAGCAGGACGACGGTCGAGCCGAGCTTGAAGCGTCCCATCTCGGCGCCTTTCTCCAGCCGCACTGCGCCGTCGTCGTACCGCGTGGCGATGATGCGCGAGCCGTGCGGCGCGACCTGCCCGCCCCAGACGGTTTCCATGGCGCCCACGATCATGGCGCCCACCAGCACCACCGCCATGGGGCCGAGTTCCGTATCGAACAGGCAGGCCAGGCGTTCGTTGCGCGCGAACAGCCGCGGCACGGACCGGGCCGTGAGCGGATTGACCGAGAACAGGCGGCCGGGAATGTAGACGGTTTCGCGCAAGGTGCCGGCCACCGGCATGTGCACCCGGTGATAGTCACGGGGGGACAGATAGATGGTGGCGAAGCCGCCGTCCTGGTAGGGCGCGGCGCGGCGCGCGTCGCCGCCCAGCAGTTCCTCGGCACTGAAATCGTGGCCCTTGGCCTGGAAGACGCGGCCGGCGCGGATGGGCCCCAGTTGGCTGATGGCACCGTCGGCCGGGCACAGGACCGCGTCCCCGGACGGGTCGAGCGGCCGCGCGCCGGGTTTGAGCGCGCGGGTGAAGAAGGCGTTGAAGTGCTCGTAGGCGGCGGGATCGGGCTCCAGGGCCTCGTTCATATCCACGCCGTACTGGCGAATGAAGCGGGCAATGGCGGGGTTCTTCAGGCTGGGGACGCGGCAGTGCGCGAGGCGGCCGAACAGGCTGGAGATGAGCGCCTGGGGCGCGAGATACTGGCCGTAGATGAAAAGCTGGTCTTTGATGGACATGTCGGGGCCTCGCGCGGCGAGGCAGGTTCGGGGTTGCGCCTGGATATTACAGCGGGGCGGAGGAGCCGCGCACCACCAGTTCGGGCCGCAGGACAACGGTGGACGTCGTGCCCGGCACGCCGCGCAGGCTGTCCAGCAGCAGACGGGCCGCCCGGAAGCCCATTTCGTAGTGCAGGATGCGCACCGTGGTCAGGGGCGGGGACACGCGGTCCATCAGCGGCATGTCATTGTGTCCGATGACCGAGATGTCCTGGGGCACCTTGCGCCCGTGCCGCTGCAGCTCCTGGATCGCGCCCAGCGCGATCAGGTCGTTGGCAGCGACGATGGCGGTGAATTCAGCCCCGGAGCCCAACAGCCTGCGCGTGCCTTCCTCGCCGGCATCGCAGGAGTAGGCGTTGCACTCCGCGAAGCCCGCGGGCTCCAGTCCGTGCGCGGCCATGGCCTGGCGAAAGCCCGCCTGCCGCAGCGAGCCGGTGGACAGCGCCAACGGCCCGGACAGGTGGGCGATGCGGCGGTGGCCGATCGAGACCAGGTGGTCGACCGCCAGCTTCATGCCCAGCATGTCGTCGCTGACAACGGCGGGCAGGCTGCCGTCTTCGTCGCGGCGATTGACCAGCACGACCTTGACTTGATCGCGCACCAGGCGTTCGACCAGGGGATCGTGCAGGCTGGAGGTCGCGATGATGAGACCTTCGACCCGCTGGGCGAGCATGCGGTCCGCGGCCTGCTCGGGCGCTTGTTCGTTGCCGGTATCGGCCACCAGCACGAAGAACCCTTCGGCTGCCAGCGCCTGTTCGATGCCGCGCAGGATGGGCGGGAATACCGGGTTGGTGATGTCGGGCAGCAAGACGCCGACCGTGCCGGACCGCCCCGTGCGCAGCGCCGACGCCGCGCGGTTGACGCGGTAGTTCAGGGCGCGGGCGGCCGCCTCGACACGGCCGACCACTTCGGGGCTGACCATGTGGCGGCGTTCGGGGTCCAGCGCACGCGACGCGGTGGTCTTGTGCACCTGGGCGTGCAGGGCGATATCGGCAAGGGTGGCGGCGGAGGAACGCTTGGGCATGGGCGAGATGATAGCGAAGTGCCGGCGCATGGTTCGCGGGAAATTTCCTGGTTGACAAGCGGAACGAAGTGGATAAACTGAATGCTATCGATAGCATGAGGTTTTGCCAAATGTTGCCAAGTACTCCGGAATCACTTACGCCCATCGTTATGCAATCGATGGCAAATACATCCGATGCCCGTGTCAAGGAACTGCTGTGCAGCCTGGTCCGGCACCTGCACGCGTTCGTGCTGGAAACCCGGCTGACCGAGGCCGAGTTCGAGTATGCGCTGGGCTACCTCAATGCCATCGGGCGGGCCACCTGCGATACCAAGAACGAGGCGGTGCTGGTGGCCGACCTGCTGGGGGTGTCGTCGCTGGTGGCGCTGCTGAACAATGCCGACCACCACGGCGAGTCCGATGCCGCGCTGCTCGGCCCGTTCTGGCGGGCCCATTCGCCCTGCCTGGCGCCCGGCGCGTCGCTGGCGGCGCCGGGCACGCCCGGCATCCCGCTCGAAGGCAGCGGGCTGGTCCAGGACCGCGAGGGGCGGCCGCTGGCAGGCGTCACGGTGGATATCTGGCATGCCTCGCCCAGTGGCCTGTACGAGAACCAGGACGAGACCCAGCCCGACATGAACCTGCGCGGCCGCTTCACGACCGACGAGAACGGGCGCTTCCGTTTCCGCTCGGTGCGGCCGGCGGGCTATCCCGTGCCGGTGGACGGGCCCGGCGGCGTGCTGCTGCGCGCCCAGGAGCGCCATGAATTCCGGCCGGCGCACCTGCATTTCATGTTCTCCAAGCCCGGCTACAAGGTCCTGATCACCCAGGTCTACGCCGACGACTCGGAGTTCCTGCACAGCGATCCGACCTTCGGCGTGACCCGCCGGCTGGTCGGCCAATACCGGGTGGAGCCGCGTCCCGGCGGCGAGGTGGCGGTGTTCGACCACTGTTTCACGCTGCTGGAAGGCGAGATGGTCTTCCCCCATCCCCCGATTCCCTGATTTCCCCACGTACTCCCCAAGGAACCCCTTATGACACAAGCATCCCCATTCGCGCCGCAGGACCGCCTGGACGGCAAGGTGGCGGTGATCGCGGGCGGCACCGGCGCGATCGGCCATGCCAGCGCCCGGCGGCTGGCGGCCCGCGGGGCCCGCTGCGTGCTGCTGCACAACGGTGATCCGGCCGCCCGCGCCCGGGTGTCCGAGCTGCCTGGCGAAGGACACGCCGAAGTCGCCGCCTCCATCACCGACAGCCCGGCCTTGAAGGCGGCGGCCGACCGTGTCCGCGCCGAGTTCGGCACCTGCCACATCCTGGTCAACAGCGCCGGCTACACCAAGCCGGTGCCGGCGGCCGACCTCGACGGCCTGACCGACGAATTGATCGACGACATCCTCAAGGTCAATTTCCGCGGGGTGTTTGCCACCATCCGCGCCTTCGCGCCCTTGCTCAAGGAAAGCGGCGACGGCCTGATCGTCACGCTGTCCTCGATCGCGGCTTTCACCGGCGTCGGCAGCAACCTGGCCTACGTGGCGGCCAAGGCCAGCGTGGATGTGGTGGGCGAGGCGCTGGCGCGTGTATTGGCGCCGCACGTGCGTGTGCTGTCCGTCAGCCCGGGCGTGGTCGACTCCTCCTTCGTGCCGGGCCGGGGCGCCGATTTCAACGCCAAGACCGCGGCCACCACGCCGCTGGGCCGCATCGGCACCACCGATGACATCGCCGCCGCCGTGGAGGCCTGCGCGACCTCGTTGCGCTTCGCCACCGGCACCCGCATCGTGGTCGATGGAGGACGCCACCTGTGAACCCGACCGTCATCACCTGCGCGATCACCGGCAACCTGACCAAGCCGGAGCAGACGCCGCACCTGCCCATCACGCCGGAACAGATCGCCGATTCGGCGCTGGAAGCGGCCCGCGCCGGCGCGGCGCAGGTCCATATCCACGTGCGCGACCCGCAGACCGGCCGCCCGTCCATGGACGTCGACCTGTACGACGAGGTCATCCGCCGCATCCGCGCCCAGAACCGCGAAGTCATCATCAACCTGACCACCGGCCCCGGCGGCCGCTATGTACCGAGCGAAGCCGAACCGCGCGTGGCAGGCCCCGGCACCACGCTGCTGCCGCCGGAAAAACGGGTCGAGCACATCGCGCGCCTGCGGCCCGATGTCTGCTCGCTGGACCTGAACACCATGAACTCCGGCGCCGAGGTCGTCATCAATACCCCGCGCAACGTGCGCGTCATGGCCGGCGTCATCCGCGAGGCGGGGGTCAAGCCTGAACTGGAGATCTTCGACAGCGGCGATATCCACCTCGCGCGCGACCTGATCGCCGACGGCACGCTGGACGGACCCGGCATGTGGACCTTCGTCACCGGCGTCAAGTACGGATTCGAGGCGACGCCCGAGACCCTGTTGTATGCCCGCAGCCTGCTGCCGGCGGGCGCCTTCTGGTCCGCCTTCGGCGTGGGGCGCTACGAGTTTCCGATGCTGGCGGCCGCCTTCGTGTCGGGCGGCCACGTCCGCGTCGGCCTGGAAGACAACATCTACCTGTCCCGCGGGGTCCTGGCGCCCAGCAACGCGGCACTGGTGGAGCGCGCGGCGCGCATCGTGCAGGACCTGGGAGGAAGCGTGGCGACCGCCGGCGAGGCCCGCGACCTGCTGGGCCTGCCCATCAAGCATTGAAGGAACCGCTACCGATCATGTCCACCGTCATGCAAGAACTCCAATCCGGACCCGCCGTGCGCGTGCTGGCGAAAGCCGAGTCCGCCGCCCACCTGGCCCCGGCCATCGAAACCCTGGCCATGCCCCGGCCGGCCGCTGGCCACGCGGTGGTGAAAGTGGCCAGCGCGGCCGTCAATCCGAGCGACGTGAAGGCGGCGCTGGGCCTGATGCCGCAGGCAGTCTGGCCGCGCACGCCCGGCCGGGACTTCGCCGGCACGGTGGTGGCCGGTCCCACCGAATGGACGGGCCGCCGCGTCTGGGGCTCGGGCGGCGACCTGGGCATCACGCGGGATGGCTCCCATGCCGCCTGGCTCACGCTGCCGCTGGCCGCGCTGGAGGAAATGCCCTCGGGCCTGGACTTCGACGCCGCCGGGTCGATAGGCGTGCCATTCGTGACGGCCTATGAAGGCTTTCGCCGCAGCGGCATGCCGCTGCCCGGCCAGGTGGTCGCCATCATGGGCGCCAACGGCAAGGTGGGGCAGGCGTCGGTCCAGCTCGCGGCGCAGGCCGGGGCGCGGGTCATCGCGGTGCAGCGCCGGCCGGGACCCTATGCCGGCTTCGCCTGCGCGCCGGTCGAGGTCGTGGACGCCAGCCAGGAAGACGTCGCCGCCCGGCTGCGCGAGCTGACGGGCGGCCGTGGCGTGGATCTCGTCTACAACACCGTGGGCAGCCCGTACTTCCAGGCCGCCAACCAGGCCATGGCCAAGCGCGCCACGCAGATCTTCATCTCCACGGTCGAGCGCCCCGTGCCGTTCGACATCTTCACGTTCTACCGCGCCATGCATACCTACGTGGGCGTGGACTCGCTGGCCATGGACTGCACCGAGGCGGCCGCGCACCTGCGGGCGCTGCGGCCGGGGTTCGAGGCCGGCACGCTGCGGCCGTTCCCCGTCGAGGCCGACGCCGTCTACGCGCTGACCGACGCGCTCGCGGCCTACCGTACGGTGATAGGCGGATCGGACCAGCGCATCGTGCTGCGGCCCTGGGACGGCGCCGAATGAACGTCACCCGCTATTCCGAAGCCCCGGTCTACGAGGCCCCCAACCACTTCGACATGCGCTGCGTGCGGCTGCAGGGCAGGGAAGCCGGTCCGGCCGAACAACTGTGGCTGGGCGTCTCGACACTGGAGCCTGGCGGCCACACTTCGCTGGACGCCTCGCCCATGGAGAAGCACTACGTGGTCCTGGAGGGCGAGCTGACCGTCGTCGCCGAGCTGGACGGCGCGCGCCAGGAAACCACCCTGGGACGCCTGGACTCCTGCCGGTTGGCGCCCGGCGAGAAACGCCAGTTGATCAACCGCAGCGGCCGGACGGCGTCGGTGCTGCTGGCCATGCCATTCAGCCCGCCCGCTTCGGGCTGAGGCGGGGCAGTCCGCCCGCCGTTTCATCCGACAAATCAGAGAGGAGACACACCATGCAACGATATTCCCACTCACGCCGGACCTCGCTGCGCATCCTCGCGGCCGCGACGATGCTGGCCGCTGGCGCGGGCGCCCAGGCCCAGGGCAACTGGCCCCAGGGCGCTCCCATCCGTTTCATCGTCCCGTTCACCGCCGGCAGCGGCACCGACGTGGTGGCACGCTCGATCGCCGACAAGCTGGGCCCCATCCTGGGCGCGCAGATCGTGGTCGAGAACAAACCCGGCGCGGGCGGCACCCTGGGCGCGGCCCAGGTGGCCAAGGCGCCGGCCGATGGCTACACCCTGTTGATCCACAGCTCGGGCCACCTCGTCAATCCATCGATCTATCCGAACCTGCCGTATGACACGCTCAAGGACTTCGAGGGCATCACGCCCCTGGCCAGCCTGCCCAACGTGCTGGTGGTCTCGCCCTCGGCCGGGTACAAGAACCTGGGCGACCTGATCGCCAAGGCCAAGGCCGACCCCGGCAAGCTGTTCTACGCCTCGGCCGGCAACGGTTCGGCCACGCACATGAACGCGGAGCAGTTCCGCGTGGCCGCCGGCATCGAAGCGGTGCACGTGCCGTTCCGCGGGACACCCGAAGCCATCACCGAGACCATCGCCGGCCGCACGACCTGGTTCTTCGCGCCGCTGGTGTCGGCCCTGCCCATGATCAAGGATGGCAAGCTGCAGGCGCTGGCCGTCGGCACCGCCGCGCGCTCGGCCGCGTTGCCCGACGTCCCCTCGATGACGGACTCCGGCCTGCCGGCCGCGGCCTACACCTTCTGGGTGGGCCTGTTCGCTCCGGCCAAGACGCCGCAGCCCGTGGTCGACAAGATCCACGCCGGCGTGCTGAAGGTGCTGGAGATGCCCGACATCAAGACCCGTTTCGCCAACCTCGGCGCCGCCCCGATGCCGATGGACCAGAAGGCCTTCGACAAGTACCTGACCGACGAAACGAAGTCCGCCACTCAGTTGGTGAAAGCCGCCGGCATCAAGATCGAGTGATCCTCCAAGAACGAGAAATACCCTCACGGCTTGCCGCTTCGCGGCGGCGCTTCCCCCCGAGGGGGCGCCTTTTGCCTGGGGGCGGCCCGGCGACAAAAAACCCTGCTCACTGGCAGGGTTTTTTGTTTCCACCCGCATCGCCCCCCGGGCCCGCCGCGCAGCGGCTGGGGCCCATCGTTCGGGGCGCGCGTCAACGCGCAGGGCGGCCCAATCAATCCAGCATGGGCAGCTTGGCTTCCTCGGCCAGCTTCTTCAGCGAGGCCTGGCCGTCGAGCATGAACTTGGCGAAATCCTTGCCCACGATCATGTTCAGCTGCGAGCCCATCTGGTCGAACTGCTCGCTCATGCCGGGCTTGGACAGCTCGGTGGTCAGGATGTTGGTGATCTTGGCGATCACGTCGGGCGGGGTGTTCGCCGGGGCGTAGAGACCCAGCCAGGTGGAGAACTGCAACTGGGGGTAGCCCAGTTCCACCGTGGTGGGGACGTCCGGCAGGGTGGGCCAGCGCTTGGGACCCATGACGGCCAGCGCGTGGACGCGGCCGCTCTTGGCGTTGGGGGCCACGCTGCCCGGGGAGTCGAACATGGACTGCACCTGTCCGCCCATCAGGTCGTTCATGGCCGGGGCCGCGCCGCGGTAGGGAATGTGCAGCATGTTGGCGCCGACGCCGTGGGCGAACAGTTCACCCGCCAGGTGGTAGCCGGTGCCATTGCCCGAGGACGCGAAAGTCGTGCCCGGGTGCGCCTTCACGTAGGCCACGAAGTCCTTGAAGTCCTTGACCGGCAGCGAACGGGTGGCGACCACCACGTGCGGCGACACGGTCACCGTCATGATGGGCGTGAAGTCCTTGTTCGCATCGTAGGGCACGTCCTTGCGCAGCACCGGCGCGACCAGGTGCGTGGAGGAGGACGTCAGCAGCAGGGTGTAGCCGTCGGCCGGCGATTTCGCGACGAAGCTCGCGCCGATCGCGCCGCCCGCACCCGTCTTGTTCTCTACGATGGTGGCCTGGCCCCAGTTCTGTTGCAGTTTCTGGGCGAGCAGGCGCGCGACCGTGTCGGTATTCGTGCCGGGCGGGAAGGGGTTGATGATGCGGACAGGGTGGTCGGGATAGGGGCCGGCATGGGCAGGGGCGACGGCCAGGGTGCCCAGAACGAGGGCGGCGGCGAGTGCGCGATACATAGATGAAACAACCTTGAAATGGTAAGTGGGTTTTGTGGTCTTATCGTTGCCGCGAGCAACTATCGATTATACGTGCATGGCCACGGCAGGCCCGCGCCACGCGGTCTTCGCGCTAGACTGTCGCTCGGCCCGACCGGGTAGCCTGACGACCACATCACCTTGACCGACACCTGTTCTTCTCTGACCGTCACCGGCTTGCGCGGCCGCCTCGCGGGCCCCTTCGACCTGGGGATGGCAGGCGGCGAGTGCGTGGCGCTGTCCGGCCCGTCCGGCGTGGGCAAGAGCCTGCTGCTGCGCATGATCGCCGACCTCGAACCCGCCCAGGGCCGCGTCGAGCTGGACGGCGTCGACCGCAACCGTATGCCGGCGCCAGCCTTCCGGCGCCAGGTGACCTATGTCGCGGCCGATGCCGGATGGTGGACGGATATCGTGGCCGATCACATGGCGTATCCGGAGCGGGCACGCGCGCTGCTGCCGGATCTGGGGCTAGCCGATGCGTTGTTCGACGCGCCCGTTGCCACGCTGTCGACCGGCCAGCGCCAGCGGTTCGCGCTGGTGCGCGCCATCTCGCAGCGCCCGCGGTTTCTCTTGTTGGACGAGCCGACCTCGGCCCTGGACCCGGAGGCCATCACCCGGGTCGAGGCCTTGCTGGCGCGGCTGCGCGAAGACGGCGCCGGGCTGTTGGTCGTCACGCACGACGCGGCGCAGGCCGCGCGCATTGCCACCCGGCGGCTGCGCATGACGCCCGGAGGGCTGGAGGACGAAACACCATGAGCCCGATTTCCCTGACACCGCTGGAGCTGGCCATCGCGGCCGTGCTGGTGCTGGCCAGCGCCGCGCTGTCGCTGCGCCTGGCGCTGGGGATCCAGCGCCCGCTGCTGATCGCGGCGGCGCGCATGGTCGTCCAGTTGGTACTGGTCGGGCTTTTCCTGCGCCAGGTCTTCGCGCTGACTTCGCCCTGGGTGACGGGCGCGGTCGTCATGTTGATGATCGCCGCCGCCTGCCATGAGGTCGGGTCGCGGCAGGAGCGGCGCTTCCGGGGCGCCTGGCGCTATGGCGTGGGCGGGGTGCCGGTGGGCATCGCCACGCTGGGCATCGCGCTGCTGGCGCTGGCGACGGCGCTGCGTCCCGACCCCTGGTACGACCCGCGCCACGCGATCCCCCTGGCCGGCATCGTGCTGGGCACGGCCATGAACAGCGCCAGCCTGGCCCTGAACGGGGTGTTCACGTCGGTATCGCGCGAACGCGCGGCGATCGAGGCCCGGCTGGCCCTGGGCGCCGACCGCTATACGGCTTTCCGGAGCGTCATCCGCGGGGCCGTGCGGGCGGGGGTGCTGCCTGTCATGAACCAGATGGCGGCGGCGGGTGTCATCACCATGCCGGGCATCATGACGGGGCAGATCCTGGCCGGGATGGACCCCATCGAGTCGGCCAAATACCAGATCCTGCTGATGTTCCTGCTGGCTGGCGGCGGCTTCGCGGCCTCGGCTGGCTCGGTCTACCTGGCCGTATGGCGGCTGACCGACGCGCGCGACCGCCTGCGCCTGGAGCGGCTGGTCTCCGGGGCGGGCGGCTGACGCTGCTGCAACTGGATACCTTATCGGACCCGCCTCCCGGGACCTTGCGCTATGCTTGGCCCGTTGCACGCCTGTGCTCGAGGAGCCGAAAGCCAATGATGCTCAAACCGCGACGCGAGATTTTCCTCGCCCTGCTGCTGGCAGGTTCGCTTGGCGTAGCGCCAGCCTGGGGCGACCCGCCCGGAGGCAAGGGCAACGGCAACGCTCATGCGGGAGGCGGCCATGGCAAAGGCCACGGGCAGGGCGACAAGTCTTCGGGCAAGGGCGGCGGTTCCAGGCAGGACAAGCATGCCGGCGGCGATGGCGATGACCTGGTCCGCGCGGGCATCACCGTGTCGCTGGCCCGAAACTACGCCGCCGACTACCGCGCGGTGGGCTACGGCCCCTTGCCCCCGGGCATACGCAAGAACCTGGCCCGGGGCAAGCCGCTGCCCCCCGGCATCGCCAAGAAGGCAGTGCCCGCCGGCATGGTGGCGAGGCTGCCGGTCTACCCCGGCTACGAGTGGCGCGCGGCGGGAACGGACCTGATCCTGGTATCCCTGGCCACCCTGGTCGTGGCGGACGTGCTGGCGGACGTTTTCCGCTGACCGGCCAAACATTCATTTCCCAAGCGCGCATTTCCAAGGAGAACAAGGTGCGAAGCCTGATCACTGCTTTCTTCGTCATATTGGCGGCCACGCTGTCCGGCTGCGGCTACAACGATCTGCAACGCGCGGACGAACAGGTCAAGGCCGGCTGGTCGGAAGTCCTGAACCAATACCAGCGGCGGGCTGACCTCATTCCCAATCTGGTCAACACGGTCAAGGGCTACGCCAGCCACGAACAGGACACGCTGACCGCCGTGGTCAACGCGCGCGCACAGGCCACGAGCATCAACGCCACGCCGGAACTGGTCAACGATCCCGAGGCCTTCGCCAAGTTCGACGCCGCCCAGCAGCAACTGACCAGCGCGCTGTCGCGCCTGATGGTGGTGGTGGAGCGCTATCCGGACCTGAAGGCCAACGAGAACTTCCGTGATCTCCAGGCGCAGCTCGAAGGCACCGAAAACCGGATCACCGTGGCCCGCAATCGTTACATCAAATCGGTCCAGGACTACAACGTGATCGTGCGTTCGTTCCCGAGCAACCTGACCGCGAAGGCCTTCGGATACCCGGTCAAGGCCAACTTCTCGGTGGCCAACGAGAGCGCCATTTCCACACCGCCCACCGTCGATTTCGGCGGTGGCAAGCCCGCGGGCGCGCGATGAGCACTTGGCGGGCCTGGGGGCGCCGGGCGGCCGCGTGGCTGGCTGCCGGTGCCGCCGTGCTCTGGCTGGCGGCCGGGCCGGCCCAGGCCGCCAGTGACGGGCTGGTGGCGATTCCGCCGTTCGGGGGACTGGTCACCGACCTGACCTCGACGTTGACCGCCGAGCAGCGGTCGGGACTGGAACAGCAACTGCGCGCGTTCCAGGAGCGTAAGGGCAGCCAGCTCGCCATCCTGATCGTTCCCAGCACGGCGCCCGAGAGCGTCGAGCAGTACTCCCTGCGGGTGGCCGAGGCCTGGAAGCCCGGCCGCAAGAACGTGGATGATGGCGTGCTGTTCCTGGTGGCCAAGGACGACCGGCGAATGCGGATCGAGGTGGGCTACGGGCTGGAAGGCGTCCTGAACGACGCCACCGCCAACCGCATCCTGAACGAGATCGTCACACCCCGGTTCCGGGAAGGCGACTACTACGGGGGCATCGCCCAGGGCGCCGACCGTATCATGCGGCTCATCGACGGCGAACCGCTGCCGCCGCCCCCCGAGCGCGGCGGGCAGGAAAGCGGCGACCTGGAAGGCATCGCGCCGGTGCTGCTGATCGTCGCGCTGGTGGCGGGCGGCATGCTGCGACGGGCCCTGGGCAGGCTGCCGGGCGCGCTCCTGACGGGCGGCATCGTGGGCGGCGCGGCCTGGCTGCTGTCCGGCGCGCTGGCCATCGCGGCCGTGGGCGCTTTGCTGGCGTTCTTCTTCACGCTGGTGGGCGGCGGCTTCGCCGGCCTGCCGGGCGGCTATGGCGGCAGCCATCGTGGTACCACCCTGCCGCAAGACCCCTTCTTTTGGTCGGCCTGTTCGCTGCGCCCGCTTATGCGTAACCGCTGCAAACCGCTTTCCTCACCCTTCGCTTCC
>SPDP01000007.1 GCA_009360345.1 Alcaligenaceae bacterium SAGV5 | reverse complement strand
CGCAGGAGGTGATGCAGCGCGAACGGGCGGCGTCGCGCCAGATCTTGCCGTCGGTCTTTACCGTGCGGGTGCTGGGGTTCGGCAACGAGGCCGCGCCGGATGGCTCGTCGCCCCATGTGCCCACGATCACGCCGGCCGAGCGCACCAGCTACGACCCGGACAGCGCTTTCAAATTCGTCGGCCATGGCCCGCTCAGTCCCGGGCAGGCCGCGATGCTGACGCCGGAAGAAAGGCGCGGGCTGGAAGCAGGGCGGCGGCCGGCCCTGCCCAGGTCATGAACAGGCAGGCGCGGCTAGGGCCGCGCGCCGAAGATGGGGCTGCCGTATTGCGGGGTGGGCGGCCGCTGCGGATAGACCGAGGTGCCGAAGGTGTTGCCCATCCGATTGGCCATGGCCGCGCGGTTGAACAGACCCAGCTGATTGGAGGCGCGCTGGACGATGGCTTCGGAGGCGAGTTCGGGGCCGCCCTCCATTTTTCCTGGCGCGGGATTCGGTTGCAGCTTCTGCGTCAGGCATCCATAGGAAGGCGCGCGCTGGCCGTTGACTTCGACGTCGAAGCAGGACGGTTGGGCGTTGTCGGGCGCGGCTGCCGCGGCGGCGCCCGATACGAGGGCGCAGGCGAGGGCGGCGAGGGGCAGGTGCAGTGTGCGGTTCAGGTTCATGGCGTTCTCCTGCCTGCCAGCGTAGCACCCGGCACCGATTCCCTCTACCTCGCTGCCGCGTCATTCGCCGGGGGTCGCCAGCCGCCGGTTTTTCATGAACTTTTCATGACAAACGACAGTCCGGGGCCGCCCCATCCGTCTAAGCAAACGTATGCAACGCCGACATGGGGCTGTTGGACCTGTCCAGCGATGAACGACCCGGATCCCGTGCCTCTTCCGGCATGACGCCGGGAGGGGATGCCGCGAAGGCTACTACTTGAGAAACGAATTCGACACATGCATGAGCTGAGAAAGAACGGGCCGTCGGCGGCATGGCGGGCCCTTTGTATGGCGGCGCTCTCGCTGGGAGCGCAGGGCCTGACGCTGGCCCAGGAGCCGGGCGCGGCGGCGCCGGCCGGAGCGTCGAGCGAGGCGGAACGCCGCGTGGACATCAACGAGTACATCGTACGAGGCAATACGGTGCTGGACGTGCGGTCCATCGAGAAGGCGGTGACGCCTTTCCTCGGGCCGGGCCGTACGCTCAAGGACATGGAAGGCGCACGCGACGCGTTGTTGTCCGCCTACCAGACCAAGGGCTATCAATCGGTCTATGTCGACCTGCCTGAACAGCAGGTCGTGGGCGGCATCGTCTACCTGCAGGTCTCGGAAACCAAGGTGGGACGCGTTCGCGTGGTAGGTGCCGAGTATTCGTCGCCGCTGGAGGTCAGGGACCAGGTTTCGGCGCTGAAGGAAGGCCAGGTGCCTGATTTCAACAAGGCACAAGCCCAACTGACCGAGCTGAACCGGACCGGCCGCCGGCAGGTGATGCCGCTGGTCCGGCAGGGCAAGCTGCCGGGCACCATGGACGTGGACCTGAAGGTGGAGGACAACAGTCCGTGGCGCGCCAGCGCCGGCCTGAACAACGACCACAGCCCGGATACCAGGTCGCTGCGGGCCACTGCCTCCATCGGCCACGACAATCTGTGGCAGATGGGGCATAGCGCGTCGCTCAGCTTCTTCGGCGCGCCGCAGGACCTGGACCAGACCAAGGTGTGGTCCGGCTCGTACATCGCGCCGCTGCGCGATTCGAACTGGAGCATCGAGGCTTCGGGCTACGTCTCGGACAGCAACGTCTCCACCGTGGGCGGTACCTCGGTGCTTGGCAAGGGCCATGCCATCGGCCTGAAGGCCACCTACACCGTTCCCAATGCGGGCGACTGGTGGCATGCCTTCAGCGCCGGCATTGATTTCAAGAGCAACAAGGAACAATTGCGCCTGGGCGCCACCGGCGACGAGGTGCCGCTCAAGTACGCGCCGATCACGCTGTCCTATTCGGGCTTTCGCCAGACCGAGCGTGGCCAGTACGCGCTGGGCATGTCGTTCGTGACCGGTACCCGCAGCCTGTTCGGCTATGGCAGCAATTGGGAAGCGTTCAACTACAAGCGCTACAAGGCCAAGCCCGCCTTCATGGCGCTCAAGGCCGACGTCAACGCGACCTACAACTTCGTCGGCGAATCCCAGCTGGGCTTCAGGCTGGCCGGACAGATGACCGATTCGCCGCTGGTTTCGGGCGAGCAGATCGCCGCCGGCGGCATGAACTCGGTGCGCGGCTACATGTCGGCGGAGTCCACCGGCGACTACGGTCTGGTCGGCTCGGTCGAGTGGCGCACCAAACCCCTGCAATGGGCCGGAACCTGGGTCGAGAACTGGCGCGCGTATGCGTTCCTGGATGCCGCCCAGCTCCGCCTGCAGGATCCGCTGCCGGAGCAGCAGTCACGTTTCACGCTGGCTTCGGTGGGCGTCGGAACCAGCTTCCGCATCGGCCAGCGCGTGTCCGGCCGGCTGGACTTCGGCTATCCGCTCAGGGACGGCCCCCGCACGGAAAAGCACGATCCGCGCGTGACCTTCAGCATCAACGCCAGTTATTGATCATCGCCACTCGCTTCCACTCATGTCTTCCAGCAAAGATTTCGGAGAGTTTTCCATGCGACGCATTCTGCTTCTCGCGCTCACCATGTTGAGCGCGATCCTGCCCGGCCTGGCGCAGGCCTGGTGGCAGCCCGACTGGGCCTACCGCAAACCCATCACCATCGACGCCACGCCGCAGGGCGCGGCCCTGGGCGGCGAGGCCGGCCGCACGCCCGTGCTGGTCCGCCTGCACACCGGCAACTTCAGCTTCGAGGGAGTCGGCGAGAACGGCTCCGACCTGCGCTTCGTCGCGGGCGATGACAAGACCGTGCTCAACCACCAGATCGAGCAGTTCGATCCCCTGCTGGGCATCGCGCTGATCTGGGTGGACGTACCCAACGTCTCGGCCGGCGGCGCGCAGCAATTGTGGATGTATTACGGCAACCCCAAGGCGCCCGCCTCGGCCAACGGCCAATTGACTTTCGATCCCGACTACACGCTCGTCTACCACTTCGCCGAGGCCAACGTGCCGGCGCGCGATACCACCGCCTATGGCAACCATGCGCAGACCGCCGTGGTCAGCGTCGACGGCACCGTGATCGGCAAGGGTGCCCAGCTCGGCGCCTCGCCGCTCATGCTGCCCGCCTCGCCCTCGCTGTCGCAACAGGCCGGCGCGCCGTTCACGTTCTCCGCCTGGGCGCGTCCCGACCAGCTCGGCGCCGAACAGGCCTTGTACGTCCGCCGCGATGGCGCCAACGAGTTGGTCGTGGGTGTGAACCAGGGCGTGCCGTTCGTGCAGGTCAATGGCCAGCGCAGCGCCCCCGGCCAGCCGATCCAGGCGGGACAGTGGTCGCACATCGCGGTCAAGTCCGACGCCGGCAACGTCACGCTGTACGTCGCCGGCCGCCAGGCCGCGGCCGTGGCCGCCAGCCTGCCCGCTTTCAATACGTCCGCGTCGGTCGGCGGCGACATCGCCCGCCCGGCCACGCCGGGCCAGACGGCTTCCATCCCGGCGTTGGCGGCGTTCACCGGCGCCATCGATGAGCTGCGTCTGTCCAAGACCGCCCGTCCCGACGCGCTGATCCTGGCCGACGCCATCTCGCAGGGCGCCGATTCGCGCCTGACCGCTTTCGGCGCCGACGAGCAACAGGCCGGCAAGAGCCACTTCGGTTTCATCCTGGCCGCCATGCCGCTGGACGCCTGGGTGGTCGTGGCGATCCTGGGCCTGATGATGCTGGTCTCTTGGGCCATCATGATCGGCAAGGGCCGCAGCTATGGCTCCATGTCGCGCGCCAATGGTTCGTTCATGGCCTTTTTCCGCGAGTCGGCCGGCGCGCCGCTCGACAGCCTGGCCAACAGCAACCGCGTGCCGGAAGACGTCAGGCAGGATTCGTCGTTGTGGCGCCTGTACGAAGTGGCGGTCGAGGAAATGCGCCGCCGCCAGGAGCGAGGCTACGACATCAACGCCGTCTCCGACGCCACCATCAGTGCCATCCGCGCGGCGATGGACGGCGTGATGGTGCGCGAGAACGAGCGTATGTCCAAGCGCATGAACTGGCTGTCCACGACCATCGAAGGCGCGCCTTATGTGGGCCTGTTCGGCACGGTGATCGGGATCATGCTGGTGTTCGTGGTCGCGGCCATGGCCGGCGCGGTCGACATCAACTCGGTGGCGCCGGGCATGGCTGCCGCGCTGCTGTGTACCGCGGCCGGCCTGGGCGTCGCGATCCCCGCGCTGTTCGGCTACAACTGGCTGGCCTCGCGTTCGGAAGCCATCGGCGCCGACATGGCCGTGTTCGTGGATGAGTTCTCCACGCGCCTGGCTGAAGAGCAGGGCGCGGGCCGCCAGGTCCGTCCCTCCTTGCAGCGCGCTTGACGGAGCGGGCGACCATGGCAACCGCAGTCAAGTTCGGCACCAAGAAGCGTGCCAACGGCATCAACATCACGCCCTTCGTCGACGTGCTGCTGGTGGTGCTGGTCATTTTCATCCTGACCAGCAACGCCAGCATCCCCGGCATCCGCGTGGACCTGCCCAAGGCGAGCGCCTCGGTCCCCCTGGAGAAACCCAAGACCAAGGCCATCACCATCGATAACGCCGGCCAGGTGTTCCTGGATGCCTATCCGGTCACGCTGCCCGAACTGGAAGAGCGGTTGCGTACGGAAAAGGCGCTGTCGCCCGATTTTCCAGTCATCGTCCGCGGCGATGCTTCGGTCCAGTACGCGAAGGTGGTCGAAGTGCTCGACCTGTTGCGCCGGATCGAGCTCAACCAGGTCGGCCTGGTGACGGGCAAGCCGGCCTGAGGAGAGCAATGTGAGCAGTCGTGATCCCGTCTCCCGACCGGCCTCGCCAGGCAGCCGCCTGTGGCGGCGCTGGGGCGGGCTTGTCATCGGGTTGGGCGTGGCGTCCATTCTTGCCGGATTGCTGTGGTATCTGCTTGCGGATACCGCCAGTACCAGGCGCGAGGTGGCGGCAACGCCGATGCTGATGTTGCCCCCGCCACCTCCGCCGCCGCCCGAGCCGGAGAAACTGCCCGAGCCTGAACCGGAGATCAAGCCGGAAATCGTCGAACCCGAGCCTACGCCCATCGAACCGCTCGATGCGCCACCGGAAGACGCGCCGCCGAGCCCGTCGCAGGACCTGGGTGATCCCGTCACCATCGATGGCGCCGCCCAGGCCGGCACGGACGCCTTCGGCGTCGCGGCTGGCCGCGGCGGTGGATCGGCGGGAGCGGGGCGCGGGGGAATGGGCAATTCCTCGTACGCCTCGTACTACTCGAGCGCCTTGCAGCGACTGCTGGCGCGCGATGCGCGGACCCGTCAACTGGCGTTCCAGGACATACGCATCGATCTCTGGCTGACCGCGGACGGCCGCGTGGCGAAGGCCCAGCTGGTGCAGAGCACCGGCGATGCCGAAGTCGACAAGACCGTGTTGGCTGCGGTGCGGGACGCGGACGCGATCGATGAACGTCCCCCCGCGTCGATGCGCTATCCGATGCGCCTGACCATCAAGGGGCAACGTCCGTCATGAACACGCCGCAGCAACCTTATCCGTTTCCACCCCATTCCGTGAATTCGCTCATGAATCAATCGACAGCATCCGATCGCCGCGCGACCCGCGGCAGCCATACCCGGCCGTGGCGGCCGGCCGCGGAAGCGGCGCGCAGCCGTCCCGGCCTCCGAGCCATCGCAGCAGCCGTCGCGTCGGTCGTCGGGCTGCTGGGAAGCGTCCCGGCGCAGGCCCAGACCGCGGCATCCAATGAAAGCGCGATGGTCCGCCTGATCCGTGGCCTGATCCAGAGCGGCGCCCTGACGAAGGACGTGGGCGAGGCGCTGCTGGCGCAAGCGCAGACCGAGGCGCTTGCCTCCCAGCAGGCGCAGCGCCAGGCGGCCACAGCCGCCGCAGCCGCCACGGCGGGCGCGGCCGGTGGCGCGTTGCGCCCCGAAGCGGGCGACGTGCGTATTCCGTACATTCCCGAGACCGTGCGCGACCAGATCCGCGACGAGATCAAGGGCCAGGTGATGGCCCAGGCCAAGTCCGAGGGCTGGGCGGCTCCCAACGAGACGCCCGAGTGGACCAAGCGCATCCGCATCGAGGGCGACATGCGCGTGCGCAACGAATCGCGCTTCTACTCGGACGGCAACAGCAATATCGAGGTGGACTGGGCCGCGATCAACCGAGGCAGTGGCTATGACGTCAACGGCAACACCAACCTGTCGCTGCCCAATACCATCAATACCCGCGAGAACCGCAAGAACGTGTTCCGCGCGCGAGCCCGGCTGGGTATCTACGCCGACCTCTCGGACCGCACCGAAGTGGGCGTGAGGCTGGCCACCGGCAGCGACGAAAGCCCGGTATCGACCACCCAGACGCTGGGCGGCGGCCTGGGCAAGAAGAATGTCTGGCTCGACCAGGCCTACCTGGCGCACAAGCCGCTCGACTGGCTGACCGTGGTCGGCGGCCGTTTCGGCAATCCCTTCTTTTCGTCCGACACCCTGTTCTCGTCGGACCTGAATTTCGACGGCCTGGCCATGAAGGCCGAGCGGCCGTTCGCGGCGAACCCGGATGTATCGTTGTTCGGCAGCCTGGGCCTGATCCCGCTCGAGTACTCGTCGGACAGTTTCCCCGGCACCAGCCAGGACAAGGCGCGCAGCCACAACAAGTGGCTGATCGGCGCGCAGGTCGGTTCGAGCTGGAAGGTGAACGAGGACAACCGCCTGCGCGGCGCGGTGGCGTACTACGACTTCCGCAACATCAGCGGCAAGGTGTCGCAGCCCTGCTCCCTGTACGCGGGCGCCGACCATTGCAGCACCGACTGGTCTCGTCCGGCTTTCATGCAGAAGGGCAACACGCTGATGTTGTTGCGCAATATCGCGCTTGATCCGCTGGACCCCGCCAATACGAAGATGCCGCAGTATGTCGGATTGGCGTCCAAATTCCAGCTGCTGGACCTGAACTTCCGCTGGGACACCAAGGTCGCCGGCGGCTACGGCCTCAGGCTGGATGCAAACTACATCCGCAACCTGGCCTATGACGCCGACGAGATGTGGAACCGCGCCGGTGGCGGCATCGTCAACAACTTCGGCGGCACCGGCGGTACCGGCCGTTCGGACTTCAAGAGCGGCGCCAATGCCTACATGGTGCAGGTCACGTTCGGCAAGCCCGCGCCCATCGCGCGCGGCGACTGGAACCTGCTGGCCGGCTACAAGCGCATCGAACCGGATGCGATGCCCGACGCCTACAACGATTCGTCCTTCCACCTGGGGGGAACGAACGCCAAGGGCTACTACGTGGGCGGTTCGTATGCCATCGACAAGAACACGTGGTTCACCGGCCGCTGGATGTCGACCAAGGAAGTCTACGGCGCGCCGTTCTCCGTCGACATGCTGCAGGTCGAATTCAACGCCCGCTTCTAAGGAGAATGACGTGCATCTCGCATCCCTAGTGCCGTCGGTGGCCGTACCACGCCGCGCCGCCTGCGCGGTGGTGCTGCTGCTCGCCGCCGCCGGCGGCGTCCAGGCGCAGCAGGCACAGAGCATGGAGGAAAGGCTGCGCGCCCAGTTGCGCATCACGACTTCCCAGCTCCAGCAGGCGCAGAACGAACTGGCGGCGCTGAAGGCCGGCCAGGGGGCCGCTGCGGCGCCAGCCAGGGCCGACGAGCTGGCGGCCATGAAGGAAGACCTGTCGCGCGCCAAGGCGCAACTGGCGGCCGAGCGCGAATCCCGGCAGAAAGCCCGCGACGACAGTGTGCAGCTCAAGGAACAGGCCGAGGCCGCCCTGGAGAAAGCGGGCGCCCAGGTCGCCCAGTACCGCAATGCCTACGACGAACTGCTGAAGATGGCGAAGGCGTCCGAGGCCGAGCGGCAGCGGCTGGCGTCGGAGACCTCGGCGCAACACACGGCGATCGGCCAGTGCGAGGCGAAGAATGCCCAGTTGTATGCCGTGGGCAAGGAGATCCTCCAGGCCTATGAAGCCATGGACGTGGGCACCGTGCTGTCCGCGCGCCAGCCGTTCGCGGGCGCCGCGCGGGTCAGGCTGGACGAGGCGGCCCAACAGTTCGGCGACAAGTTGTACGAGGGACGGTTCGACGCCCGTGGCGCGGCGTCCGCCGCGGCCCAGTAACCGGGGCGTGATGCAGTTTGGCGGCGGCCGAGGTGGTTTTGTCACATTGCTTCGTTGCAATAGAGGCCACGGAGTCCGCCACGGCTCCGCCATCACCGGCTGGCGGTCACGATCAGAGAAGGAAGTTGAAGTCATGAAGCTCAAGCAAAACCCCTCCACGTATTCCAGGCCAGTTGTCGTGGCGGCCCTGCTCGCCGCCTGGCTGGGCGCCGCCGCGCCGGTCCATGCGGCGGACAGCGGCACTTCGGTCGCCAGCGTGGGCAGCGTCTCGATCAAGCAGCAGGAGGTCGAGCAACTCCTGCGCGGCATGCCCGATGCCGAGCGCGATGCCGTCAAGGGCAACCGGGCCGGCCTGGAGAACTGGCTGCGCCAGCGCCTGGCCAGCGAAGCGCTGCTCAAGGAAGCCCAGGGCAAAGGCTGGGACAAGCGCGCTGAAATCAAGACGCGCGTGGACGCGGCGGTACGCGAGGCCACGGATCGCATCGTCGCCACCTCGTACCTGGATTCGGTGGCGCAGCTTCCCGAGGGCTATCCCTCGGAGGCTGACGTGCGAGCGGCCTACGAACGCGCCAAGGAAGGCTTCCAGCTTCCCGCGACCTATCACGTCGCCCAGATCTTCCTGGCGGCGCCGGCCAATGACGGCGCGGCTGTCGCCAAGGCCCGCGCTCAGGCGCAGGACCTGTTGGGCCAGGCCCGCAGCGGCGATTTCGCCGAGCTGGCGCGCAAGAATTCGCAGGACGAGCGTTCGGCCGCGCGCGGCGGCGACGTCGGAACCCTGCCCCTGGCGCAGTTGCTGCCCGAGGTGCGCGACCCGGTGTCCCGCCTGCAGCCCGGCCAGGTGAGCGAGCCGGTCCAGTCGTCGGCGGGCATCCACGTGCTCAAGCTGCTCGACTCGCAGGCCCCGCGCATCGCCACGCTGGACGAGGTCAAGCCACGTCTGCAGCAAGTGCTGCGACAGCAGCGCAAACAGGAACTGATCGAAGCCTACATGGCCAGGCTGGCACCCGCCGGTTCGATCAAGATCGACAGCGCGGCGCTGGATGCCGCGATGGGCAAGGTCAACTGAACAGCATTCATCATCAGGACAGAACATGAGCAAGAACGACAACCAAGCCGCCGTGGAAACCATCGCGGCACAGATGCTGACCTTCGTCGGCGCAGACCAGGTGGCCGAAGCCATCAAGGCGGCCGGTTGCGCCGTGACCCCGATCGAACAGGACGGCGTGGTCCGCCTGCACAGCGCCAGCCACGGCGTCGGCTTCCAGGTGCTCTGGGGCAATGCCCAGGCCAAGGACGAGTATGCCGACTTCACGTTCAGCTGCCCGCTGCGGATACAGGGCGGCGAGCTGCCGGCAGGCCTGTTGACTGAATGGCATCGCACCAAGCGTTTCGCGCGTGTCTCCCAGCATGGCGATTTCGTCGTGCTGGAGATGGACGTGGTGGCGGCCGGCGGCGTCTCGCCCAGCCATCTGGTTGTGGCGGCGCAGATCTGGACGCAGATGATGGGGCAGTTCTTCCTGTACCTGCGCAACTTCCGCGCGGCCGAAGGCGCCCGGGCGGTGGAAGGCGAACAGGTCGAGCAGGCCGGGAGCGAGCCTGCCGCCGTGACGGCTTGACGATCGGCGGCCGCCGGATCGCTCGGTGACACGGGAGAAACCTATGCAGGAGACGGCAGTCACCCATGACGCCGAAGGCGCCGTGCAGGAAGCCATCCAGCGGCGGCTGAACGCGACGGCGCGCCAGCTCGAGCGCACGCGGCGAGTGGAGACCGCGCGTGTGCGGCAGCGCGAACGGCTGCTGCGGATGCTGGCGGAATCCATGGCGGAACTTGGCATATCCGGCGCGGAACTCCAGGCGGCGTGCCGCGCGTACAAGTCGAACAAACGCGGGTCGGGAGGCAACGACGGCGGAGCGAAGCAGCGCTAATGCCGGAGCCGGCGGCATTGCCGGTTTTCATGAAAACGTCATATTTCATATCGCCGTCATAGAGCGCGACTACGATCCCTGCACCCCGGATTGGAGTGCAGGGTTTGTCCGTTCATCTCCTGGCAACATGTACGCATCGGTCCTTCCACGTTACGGACAAGGCAAGCGCCGCGCTGCGGTTGGTGGCCGCGCTTCATTGGCCCCTGGGCCTGGCGGCGCCTGTATTGGCGCAGGCACCGCCTCCGGCGGCCGTGCCGCAGGACGCCCGAGTTTCGTTCGACCTGCCCGCGCAGCCGCTGGCCGCGGCGCTGGACGCCTATGCCCGGATGGCGGGACGTCCTGTGCTGTTCCGCGATATCTTGGTCGCCGGTAGGATGTCGGCGCGCGTCGATGGCATGCATACGGGGCGCGAGGCGCTCGACCTGATGCTGGCGGGAACGGGCCTGGTCGCCGATGACGTCGGTAGCGGGATGGTCGATGCGTTCGTACTCAAGCCCGCGCCGGGGGAAGGAGAAAGGGCGTCGCCGCAGGCTATCGACCGCTACGGGGGCATGGCACAGGCAAGAATCATGGATGCGTTGTGCGGCGACAGCTTGACGCGACCGGGCGGGTATCGAGCCCTGTTGCGGATTTCCGTGGCCGGCGACGGCCGTGCCGAGGTCCGGCTGCTCGGCACGACAGGCAAAGGCGAACGCGACGCGGCCGTGCTGCGGGCCATCGCGCATACCCGGTTCGCGCCACCTAACGGCGTACCGCAACCCTTGACGCTGATCGTCCTGCCGCGCACGGACATCGCCGGCCGGGATTGTCCGGCGCGAGGGCACTAGCATGACGCAGAAGGGCGATGCGCGGCCACTGCTCCGGTCGCTTCTGGTGCAGCGCTACAACGACCTCAAGCAACAGCTCATACGCAGGCTGGGCAATGCCGATCTGGCCGGAGAGGCCTTGCAGGATACCTGGCTGCGGTTGCAGGTCCAGGACGAGCGGGACACGCTGATCGCCAGCCCCTATTCGTATTTGCTGCGCATGGCGGTGAACGCGGCGGTGGATGCCCAACGTGCGCAGACCCGCATGCTTTCCGCCGACGAGATCGAATCCCTGGCCGAATTGCCCGACCCGGCCCCGGGGCCCGCGCAAACCGCCGAGGACCGGGCCCAGGTCCAGGCCCTGGCCAGGGCGATCGAGCGCATGCCCGAGCGCTGCCGCCAGGTGTTGATCCTGGTCCGCTGGGAGGGATTGCCCCAGGCCGAGGTGGCCAGGCGGCTGGGCATCTCCTTGCGTGCCGTGGAGTACGAATTGAAAAAGGCGCACGACTATTGCATGGCGCGGACAGGGCGCGGCGAGCGATGAAAAATCTTGGGGATCTGGCGGTGCCGGTACGTCTCTTCATTACCAGCCTGGAAAGGTCGAGCCGATGACGGTCTTGCCTGCGCCCCCCGCGGGGCCCGAATCCGACGAGATGCTGCGCAAGCAAGCGCGGGCCTGGGTGCGCCTGCTCATGTCCGGGCAGGTCAGCCAGTGGGACGCGCTTGCCTTCAACCGCTGGAGGTGTAGCAGTGACCGGCATGGGGAGGCTTTCGCCCAAGCCCGGCGCGAGTGGCAACTGATGAGACCGGCGATCGGGCAGGTACTTGCCGGGGATGCCGCGCTTGGCGGACGCCGCGGCAGGCCACGGGCGGCGGCCACGCCGGCGGGCCGCCGGGCGTTCTTCGGCGTGGCTGCGGGCGCGGTGGCCGGGGCGGTTGCCGTCGTGGTCCAGCCGCCATTCGGCCTGTGGCCGGCCATGGACCAGTGGGGCGCGGATTTCGATACCGGGCCGGGCGAGCAGCGGCACGTCGCGGTGGCCGACCACGTCGATATCGTGTTGAACACGCGGACCCGGGTTCGCCGGCAGGCGGCCGGGGGGCAGCCCGCAGGCATGGAAGTGCTCGAAGGCGAAATAGCCGTCGACCTGGACGCGGCGGGCGCGCCGTTCCTGGTGCGGGCCGGGGCCGGCACCAGCGTGGGCCGCGCCGGCAGCTTCCAGGTCAAGCTTACGGAAGGACGCTCGTGCGTGACCTGCCTGGCCGGCACGGTGCGCGTCGAGCACCCGGCCGGGGTACGCGTGCTGGCGGCCCGCCAGCAGGTCTCGTACGACGGCCGGCAATTGGCGGATATCGCACCCGTCACGCGCGAGGATGCTCTCGCCTGGCGGCAGGGCATGCTCGTATTCCGGCGGGACCGGCTCGCCGATGTCATCGCCGAGATCAATCGCTACCGCGCCGGCCGCGTCGTGCTGTTGGCCGGCGGCCTGGACGACAGTGCGGTCAGCGGCCGGTTTTCGATCAAGGCGCTGGATGCCGCATTGCTGCAGATCCAGCATTCGTTCGCATTGACCGCGCGTGCGTTGCCCGGCGGGATTGTCCTCCTGAGCTGAACGACACCGAAATTTAATTCGGGGATTCGTCGGGCGGTGCGCGTCTCTATGAGTAACAGACTTCGTTACTCGAGCGAGAGATTCAGATGGAAAAACGCGTACGCGCCACAGTTTCCCGTGCCGCCCATGCCGACCTCTTCGGCGCCGGACTGTGCCTGGCCCCCGTGGCGCGCGCGCTGGCGCTGATGCTGGCGACAGGGGGCCTGGCCACGGGCGCCCAGGCGCAGCAGGCTTTCAGTGCGGCCTGGTTCAGCGCCAAAGGCGCCGCGCAGAACACCGCCGCGGCGACCGGGCGCCTGCCCGATGGCCGGCCCGCGTCTTTGTTGACCGATCCGGCGGGCTACCAGGTCCGGGCCAACGAGCAGGTCCAGCGCTCCATCCGCAACCTGAACCAGGCGGCACAGTCCATCGCTGCCCATCAGGCGGCCCAGGCGGCCGCGCGGCTGGCAGCTCGGAACGGGCAGTCGCCGATACCGGATGGCCTGGCCGAAGGTGGCCTGCAGGTCGATACGAATTCCCTGACGGCGGGCTGGCTGCACGCCAAGGCGCCGGTACAGTCCAGCGGTGGCGGCAAGACCACCGTGACGATCGAGCAGACCGCCGAGAAGGCGATACTCAATTGGGAGACGTTCCATGTCGGTCGCGACACCACGGTGAACTTCGACCAGCGTGCGGGCACCAACACCGCCGATGGCAGCAACCACTGGATCGCGCTGAACCGGGTCAACGATCCGTCCGGCCGTCCGAGCCAGATCGCCGGCCGGATCCAGGCCGACGGCGCGGTCTACATCGTCAACCGCAACGGCATCGTCTTCACCGGCAGCAGCCAGGTCGATACGCGCAGCCTGGTGGCCTCCAGCCTGAGATTGACCGATGCGCAGTTCAACAAGGGAATCAATTCGCCTTCGTACTATCCGGGGCAGGCAGGCACCGACTACGCCATCCCGACCTTCGGCGACTATGGCGAGACCTACCTGCCTCTGTTCGGCCCGGAGCGGTACACGCCCGGCGCGGCACCCGGCGCCGTGGAGGTGCAGGCGGGGGCCCGTCTCGACGTGGATGCCGGGGGCAAGCTGATGCTGTTCGCGCCCAAGGTGCGCAACGCCGGCCACCTGTCCGCGCCCGAGGGCCAGATCATCATGGCGGCTGGCGAGAACGTCTTCCTGAAGACGGCGGAGAACCAGACCAGCCTGAGCGGGCCGCCCGAGGTGCGAGGGCTGGACGTGGCGGTCGCCGCGCCCGCGCCCAAGCATTTCAGCTACCACCAGATTCGCGAGGGCGTATACGGCCTGGGCAGCGGCGCGGCGGCGGCGGGCGAGGTCATCGCCATCATGGATGCCCGCGCCGCCGAGATCGGCTACGAGGCGGTGAACACGGGAGTCGCCGAGTCGGCGCGCGGCAACATCACGATGCAGTCGATGAATGTCGAACAGCGTGGCGTATTGTCGGCCACGACGGCGTTGAACAACCGCAATGGCTCGATCTTGCTGCGCGCCTGGGGACAGGGCACGCACGCCTTCGCCGACAGCGTCAAGCAATTGCGCAACTGGTCGTCGGGCACACTGACGCTTGCCCCGGGCAGCGTGACGGTGGTCATGCCGGATGCCGCCGACACCGAGGAGATCGAGACGTCGGCGCTGGCAACCCGGTATGCGCCCGGCAGCGTTCGCCTGTACGGCAAGCTGGTCGATGTGCAGTCGCAGGCCACCGTGCGCGTGCCGGCCGGCATCATCGACCTGCAATCGGCCGCCAGCGCCTTCACGATCCAGGAGTCGGACCTGCCCGGCACCGCGCCCGACGGCAGCCGCATCTACCTGGACCAGGACGCGTTCCTCAGCGTGGCGGGCCTGCAGGAGGTCGAGGTGGCGATGTCGCGCAACTTCATCGAGGCCGAGCTGCGCATCAACGAGTTGCGCGATTCGCCCTTGCTGCGCGACTCGTGGCTGCGCGGAAAGAAGATCGTCATCGACCGCCGCGCGGCCGGCGTGTATGGCGATGGCCCGAGGGCGGGCGTGCAGTGGGTGCCGGACGGCCAGGGCGGCTATGTGCCCGGCGCCTGGGTCGGTACGCCGCTGGGCGACGTCACGGGCTGGGTGGGCGCGTGGGCTCGGAGATGTGTATAAGAAACAGGGGGGGGTCAGCGCATGGCCGCCATCGGCCAGGCCTTCGGCATGCGGGTCGTGGCCTGGAGTCCGAACCTGACCGACGAGGCCGCTGCCGCGTTCCAGGTCCAGCGGGTGGACAAGGACGTGCTTTTCGCGCAATCGGACGTGCTCAGCATCCATGTCGTCTTGAGCGAGCGGTCCCGCCATCTGGTCGGACGGCGCGAACTCGCGTTGATGAAACCCGATGCGCTGCTGGTCAACACCGCCCGGGGGCCGATCGTGGACGAGGCGGCGCTGGTCGAGGCATTGACGCTGGGGCGGCTGGGCGGCGCGGGGCTGGACGTCTTCGAGACCGAGCCGCTGCCGGCCGGCCACCCGCTGACCCGGCTGGACAATGTCGTGCTGACGCCGCACCTGGGCTACGCCACGCGCGAGACGATCGCCGGCTTCTACCAGGCCAGCGTGGCGGGCGTGCAGGCCTACCTGGCGGGCGCGCCCGTCGGCGTGCGCGAGCCCTGACCGGCACGGTCGGGCGGCAGTTCGCGCGGCGGGTGGCCTTCGTACACCGGCAGGAACTGCCGGGGGATGGGCCCCTTGTTGCGTCCGCCCTGCTCGTGCTGTTCCCAGGCATGGGCCAGGATGCCCACCGAACGGGACAGGCAGAACAGGCCGCGCGCGAGTTCCGCCGGAAAGCCCAGCTCGGCATAGACGGCCGCGGTGGCGCCGTCGATGTTCATGGGAAGACGGCGCCCCTTGCGCGCCTGGAGTTCGGACTCCACCGCCCGCGCGATGGCGAGGTGGCGGCCCGGCACCACGCCTTGCCCCACGGCCTCGTCCAGCAGCGCCATCAAGCGGACGGCACGCGGATCGATCGGGTGGAAGCGATGGCCGAATCCCGGCACGTATTTGCCGCGGCGCGCGATACAGTCGTCCAGGCCGGTGCGCACGGCGCTGGCGAGGTCCGCGCCGGCCTCGAGCCGCCGCGCGATGTCGCCGTACAGTCCGACCGCCTGTTCGCCCGCGCCGCCGTGCACGTCGCCCAGCACGTTGACGGCCGAGCCCATGGCGTTGTTGAGCCCGACCCCGCAGGTCATCGCCATCCGCGAGATGGCGATGCTGGGCGCCTGCGGGCCGTGGTCCACCGCCGCCATCAGCGCCGCGTCCAGCAGGGCGCCTTGCCCGGCCGCGGGCAGTTCGCCGCGCAGCATCAGCCAGATCATTTCCGCGAAGCCCAGGTTGCCGATCAGGTCCTGCACGGCATAGCCGCGATAGCGGATGCTGCCGGGCCGCATGTCGATGATGCCGGTGCGCCACCACTGGCCGCAGGCCTGTTCTTCGTTGCCGGCGTGATCGTTCATATCGCCCCCTCGGTTTTCAGCACGGCGATCTCGTCGTCCGTATAGCCCAGTTGCGTCAGCAGCGCCACGGTGTCCTGACCCAGTTCGGGCGGCGGCGCATCGACCGCCGGTGGCTGCCCGTCGACCTTGTATCCCCCGCGCACGACCGCGATGTCGCGTCCGGCGCCGGGCACTTGCGTGAAGCGGCCGATCAGGCCGCGGTCGCGTATCTGCGGATGCGCCAGTATCTCGTCCACCTGGTAGACGGGCCCGGCGGGTATGCCCCGCTCGGCCAGCAGGGGCCACCAGTCGTCCGCCGGGCGGGCGGCCAGGGCCTGTTCCAGTTCCGCCTTGAGTTGATCGCGATGGGCCAGGCGCGCCTGCCGGTCGGCGTAGCGGCTGTCGCGCGCCAGTTCGGGCCGGCCCACGGCCTGGCACAGGGCCTCGAATTGTTCCTGCTTGTTGGCGGCGATGTTCAGCAGTCCACGGCCCGTCCTGAAGGTGCCCGAGGGGCTGGCGGTGAAGTTCTCGTTGCCCAGCGGGCGGGGCCGGTGCCCGGTGTTCAGGTAGTTGGACACCACCCATCCCATGGTCGAGATGACCGACTCCAGCATGGATACGTCGATGAAGCGCGCCTCGGTGCGGGTGCGGTCGGCCAGCTCGGCGGCGATCGCGAAGGCCGCCGTCATGCCGCCTATGGTGTCGCCGATGGGGTAGCCGACGCGATAGGGCGCGGTGCGCGCGTCGCCCGTGATGCTCATCGTGCCGGACATGCCCTGGATGATCTGGTCGTAGGCGGGCAGGGCGCTCAGCGGGCCGTCCTGTCCGAAGCCGGAGATGGCGCAATAGACCAGGCGCGGCCGGTGGCGGCGCAGGACCTCGTAGCCCAGGCCCAGGCGGTCCATGACGCCGGGGCGAAAGTTCTCCACCACGACGTCGGCGGTCGCCACCAGCCGCAGGAAGGCCTCCTTGCCCCGCCGGTGCTTCAGGTTGACGGTGATCGAGCGCTTGCCCGCGTTCTGGGCCAGGAAGGACAGGCCCATGCCGCGCCGGTTGAGCCCGGGGTCGGCCCCGAGCTGGCGGGCGAGGTCGCCGGAACCGGGCACCTCCACCTTGATGACGTCCGCGCCCATCAGCGCCAGCTGCTGGCAGCAGAACGGTCCCGCCAGCACGTTGGTCAGGTCGAGGACGCGCAGGGATTGCAGGGGCTTGCTCATGGGTGTGTCACTTGATCTGGATGTTGGCGTCCTTGATGATCCCGGACCATTTGGCGGAATCGCCGGCGATGGTGTCGGTGAATTCCTGCACCGTTCCTCCCAGCACCACGTTGCCTTCGTCCATGATCTTGCGTTGCAGGTCCTGGCTCTTGAGCACCTCGTTCACCGCCTTGTTGACGGCGTCGATGGCGGCCTGCGGCGTGCCGGCCGGCATCAGCAGGCCGGTCTTGGAGGCGGCCTCGAAGCCCGGCAGGGTATCGGCCAGCGGCGGGACATTGGGCAACTGCGGGATGGGCTTGAGCGTGGTGATGGCCAGCATCCGCACCTTGGGGTTGTCGACCTGGGACATGGCCGCGGGCGTCGAGGCGAAGAAGATGTCCACCTGGCCGCCCAGCAGGTCGTTCATGGCGGGCGCCGCGCCCTTGTAGGGCACGTGCAGGACGTCGATGCCGGCCTCGTGGGCGAAGTAGCGGCCGGTGATGTCGCCCACCGTGCCGGTGCCGGCGTTGCCCACCGACAGCTTGCCGGGATGCGCCTTGGCGAATTTCACCAGGTCGGCCACCGACTTGTACGGCCTGTCGGCGCTGACCACCAGGACCATGGGCTGGGATGCCACCGATACGACGGGGGCGAAGTCCTTGGCGACGTTGTAGGAAACGTTGGCGTACAGGTAGGGATTGATGGACAGGTTGGAGGTCTGCCCCAGGGCCAGGTTGTAGCCGTTGGCGGGCGCTCGCGCCAGCGCGCCCAGGCCGACCATGCCACCGGCGCCGGGGCGGTTCTCCACGATGACGTTCCACTTGTATTTTTCCGTCAGGGCGGCGGCGACGAAGCGGGCCATGGTGTCGGTGCCGCCGCCAGGCGGGAAGGGCACGAGCAGCTTCAGGAGCTGGTTGGGGTAGGCGTCGGCGGCGTGCGCGGCGGATCCCGCCGCCAGCGCGCACAGGGCCAGGGTGGTCGTGGCGGCGTATTGTCGATAGCGGTTCATGTTTGTCTCCTCGTATTGTTCGGATGGGAAAGGCCGGCGCTACACGGGCAGGCCCTTGGCTCGCAGGACGGCGTCGAATCGTTCGGGATCCGAGGTGCCATGCTCGTTGGCGTGCCGGATGGCCTCTTCGCGCCGCAGATGCGCCTGCACGCGAGGCAACAGCGCCTCCACTTCGTGGGCGGGAACACTGATGACCCCGTCGGCGTCGCCCATGACCAGGTCGCCGGGCAGGACCGACAGGCCGGCGCAGGCGATGGGGACGTTGATGCGGCCCGGGCCTTCCTTGCTGGGACCGCGATGGGTATGTCCCCGGGCATACACGGGCAGGCGTCCGTCCGCCCACTCGACCAGGTCGCGGATGGCACCGTCGATGACGAAGCCGCCGATCCGGCGGGCCAGGGCAGTCGTGCGCATCAGGCCGCCGATCAAGGCCTGGGTCAGGTCGCCGCCGCCGTCGACCACGATGATGTCGCCGGGCCGGGCCATCATCAGGGCCTTGTGGATCATCAGGTTGTCGCCGGGGCGCACCTGCACGGTCAGCGCGGGACCGCAGAGGCCCAGGCGCAGGTTCTCGTGATAGGCCTTCAGGCCCATGGCGCCCAGCGAGCGTCCCATGCAGTCGCCGGCCACGGCGACCGGAACGCCGGAAAAGCGGGCGATCAGCTCCGGGTCCAGGTGGCGCGGCATTTCCTCGATGCCGTAGCCGGGCGGCCAGGTCTTATTGCCGGACATGCTTGTCTCCTTGGTGGATGTTCGACAGATCGTCGATGTTCACGACGCAGCCCTCGGGCAGGATGCCCCGGCTGAGGTAGTCCAGGACGTTGCGTGCCGCGCCCTGCGCCATGGCGGCCAGCGCCGCCTGGGTCGAGGCGCCGACGTGGGGCGTCAGCACCACGTTGGGCAGGCGCCGCAGCGGGTTGTCCCGCGTCATCGGTTCGACGGCCAGGGTGTCCAGGCCGGCGGCGTGCAGGCGGCCGTGGGCCAGCGCGTCCGCCAGGGCCGTCTCGTCCACGACTTCGCCGCGCGCCGTGTTGACCAGGATCGCGCCCTCGGGAAGCAGGGCCAGTTGCTCGGCGCCGATGAGGGCGCGCGTCGCCGGGGTCAGCGGAACATGCAGGCTGAGCACGTCCGATGCCCGCAGGAGTCCTTCCAGATCGGATCGCATTTCGGTGGCGTCCCCCGGTGCCGGCCGGACATGCGGGTCGTAGGCCAGCACGCGCATGCCCAGGGCCGACCCGTAGGCGGCGACCAGGCGGGCGACCTGCCCGTATCCGACCAGGCCCAGGGTCCGGCCACGCAACTCGATGCCGGTCCGCAGCCGGGTCCAGCGCCCGGCGCGCATCTCGGCGTCCATGTGCGCGATGCCGCGCGCGGCCGCCAGCATCAGGCCCAGCGCCAGTTCGGCCACCGACCGGGCATTGGCGCCGGGCGTCACCATCACCGGGATGCCGCGTGACGTGCAGGCCGGCACGTCGATGTTGCTCACACCCACGCCATGCTTGGACACGACCTTCAGCGTGGGGCAGGCCGCGATCGCGCCGGCCGGCAGATCGACGGTGCGCGATATCACCGCGTCCACGGGTTCGCGCGCCAGCACGGCCTCGACTTCCTCGACGCTGCCGGCGCGGGTCATGAACAGGACGCGGCACCCCGCCTGATCGAGGACCCGCCGTCCGGCCGGGCTCAGGGTGGTGTCGGTGACGAAAACGGTAGGGGGCATGGGGCGCTTCTCGATGCGGCTCGGGCTGAGCTTTCGCGCCATTACATCCGAGCGTAATATGAATATCTATTCGATAATTTTGATGGATCGATTCCTGCGGGGAATGGTTTGAACATCGAGATCCGGGATCTTCGCTACTTCGAGGTCATCGCCGAACTGGGCCACCTGGGCCAGGCGTCCGAGGCCCTGCACCGCAGCCAGCCGGCGCTGACCAAGTGCGTGCAGCGGCTGGAGGAAGAGCTGGGCGCGGATTTGTTCGAGCGCAAGGGCCGGGGCCTGGCGCTGACCGCGGTCGGCAAGGAGTTCTACCTGCGGGCGAAGAAAATCCGCGAGACCAACGACCGCACCCTGAGCGACATGAAGGATTTCGTGGCGGGCTCGGCGGGCAAGGTGCGCGTGGGCTGCGGCCCCATCACCGCCGACTATCTGCTGCCCAGGCTCTGCAACCTGGCGCTGCGGCACCTGCCTAAGGTATCGCTGGAAATCATGATCGGGACCAGCTACTTCCTGAAGGAGCAGATACGCGAAGAGCGCCTGGACATGATCGTGGGCGTGATCGAGAACGACAGCGAGTTCGCCTGTCGCGGCTTCATCGACGATACCGTGGTGGTCGCCGCGCGCCAGGAGCACCCCATCTTCGAATTGCGCGCGCTTCGCCTGCGCGACCTCGAGGGCTACCAC
Organism: Alcaligenaceae bacterium SAGV5; assembly: GCA_009360345.1. Lineage (GTDB taxonomy): Bacteria > Pseudomonadota > Gammaproteobacteria > Burkholderiales > Burkholderiaceae_B > Pigmentiphaga. Next base: position 99,237 of record SPDP01000007.1, on the reverse strand, counting down.
TGGATATTGCCCACGCCGCCCGTGTCCAGCCGGAAATGGCTGGACAGCGCCTTCGCGGCGCGCGGCCTGCCCAAGCCCACGCCGCACATCGAAACCAACTCCCTGCCGTCCATCCACGACCTGATCGGCTCCACGGACCTGCTGTGTTTCCTGTCGCGATTGACGCTGGAGCACCCGAAGACGCGGGGCATGCTGCGAGAGGTCCCGCTGAAGGAGACGACCATGACGCGCCAGCTCGGCATCACCTACCTCCATGGGCCGCTCACGCCCGCCACGCAGCGGCTCATCGACCTGCTCGACAGGCTGGCCGCGGAATGACCGCTCGGGCGGGGCACCTGTCTACAATGCGAGGTCCACGGTTCACGCAAAGGCGGGCAGGGCGATGTCGCGGTACTCATTGATCGGCAACCTGGTCGTGCTGCGGCCCCTGGCGCGCGAGGATGCCGCGGCGCTGGTGGCGGCGGCGCGGGACCAGGACGCGTGGCGCACCATCTATACCCAGATCCCCGCCGAGCCGGCCGTGGCCGAGGCCTACATCGAGGCTGCGCTGCACGCCCGCGGCACGGGCGAGTCCATGCCCTTCGCCACCACCTTGCGCGAGGATGGCCGGGTGGTCGGCGCGACCCGCTATTGCCGCATCGAGCCCGCGCATCGCAAGCTGGAGATCGGCTACACCTGGATAGGCGGTTCGTGGCAGCGGACCTTCGTCAACACCGAGGCCAAGTACCTGATGCTGCGCCACGCGTTCGAAGGGCTGGGCTGCCAGCGCGTACAGTTGCAGACCGACGAACTGAACCAGCAGTCCCGCCGCGCCATCGAACGGCTGGGCGCCCGGCTGGAAGGCATCCTGCGCAACGATCGCATCATGCCCGACGGGCGCAGGCGGCATTCGGCCATGTACAGCATCCTCGACGAGGAATGGCCGCGGGTGCGCGCCGGGTTGGAGGCGGCGATGCGCAGGCGGGGCATCGAGCCCGCGATGGACGTCGTGGCGGGCTGAGTCCCCGGGGGCCCGCACACTAGCCGGCCAGCAGCCCGCGTCGCTTCAGGATGTCCTGGATCTGGTCCAGGCGGCTTTCAGGATCGTCGTCGGCCAGCAGGTGCCGTTGTTGCGGCGGCAACAGCGGCAGCATTTCCGCCCAGCGATTCGCTACCCATCCGCATTCGTCCAGCCGGAAAGGGGGCGCGATGGGCAGGTCGGCGCCTGGAGCCTGACGCTGCTGGATATCGGCGATCAGGCGGCCTAGCGTATTGGCCGCGGGCTGCAGGAAATCCGGGATGGGGAGCACGGGGTCGTCGGCCAGCGGCTCGACCTGTCCGGTCCAGAGGCCGTACTTGCGCTGTTCGCTGGAGAGCAGGCGAAAACGTGTCGTGCCCACGCAGCGCAGTTGCAGCAGGCCCGGCATGGGCGCATCCCACTGTTCGATCCTGGCCATGGTGCCGAAGTCGGCCAGGATTTCCTTGCCTTCGGGCGTGCGGACTTCGTGGCCGGCCAAGAGCGGCACGACGCCGAACGAGGTCTGGTCGGCGATGCACTGCTTGATCATGTCGAGGTAGCGGATCTCGAAGATGCGCAGGTGCAGCACGCCCTCGGGATAGAGGGCCCGGCTGAGCGGGAAGATCGGGGTCGGGTTCATGGCGGAGACGCGGTTGATTGCCCCAGGCTCCAGGATAGCGCGTGCCGCCCGCCGGCGGTGGCCGCGCGTAACAAGGAAATACTGCCTAGTCCAACGGCAAGACCGTCTGGTCCGCGCAGGCTCTCAGCAGGCTGTCCACCCGCCCCTGCGGCAGCGCCATGTCCGGATCGATGTCCGACAGGGGGCGCAGCACGAAAGCGCGCTGGTGCATGCGGGGATGGGGCAGGATCAGCCGCGGGGTATCCAGGCGCTGGCCATCGTAGGCCAGCAGGTCCAGGTCCAGCGTGCGCGGGGCATTGCGGTAGGGGCGTTCGCGGCCGTGGCGCCGTTCGATGTCCTGGAGCAGGTCCAGCAACTCCAGCGGGGGCAGCGTGGTGCGCAGGCGCACGACGGCGTTGACGTAGTCCGGGCCGCTGGAGTCGACCGGCGCGGTGCGGTAGAAGCGCGACAGCGCGTCCTGCCGCACCTGGGGATGGGCGGCCAGCGCGGCCAGCGCCTCGCGCAGCGTGGCCGCCGGATCGCCCAGGTTGGCGCCCAGTCCCACCCAGGCCATCCGCCACGCGGGGGTGTTCATCCGGCTTCCTGCGTGCCGCCTTCCGGGCCGCTGCCGGCCGGGCCTTCCTGGCGCGACCGGCCACTGCGGCGGCGGCGCTTGCGGGCCGGCGCGTCAGCGGCCGCGCGCGGCTGGCGGGCCAGTTCTTCCAGCATGTCGGCGCGCGCCGAATCGTTGGCGTCGGCCAGGTCCATCCACCATTGCGCCAGGGTGCTGTCGACCTCGCCGGCGGCCGCGCGCAATTGCAGGAAATCGCAGGCGGCGCGGAAGCGCGGCTGTTCGAGCATGCGCCAGGCGCCCTTGCTCTGCCGCCGTTCGAAGCGCGGCTGCATGAACCAGATCTCGCGCATGTCGGAGACAAAGCGGCGCTGGATGGCCAGTTTCTCGGTCTGGTCGTCAAGCACGGAGTCCACGGCCATGCCCAGGGCGGGCATGGGCAGCTCGCCGTCCGCGCGGTACTGCTGCCAGCGATGGTTGACCTGCTGCCACAGCAGCGCGGCGAACAGGAAGCTGGGGCTGACCGATTTGCCGCCGCGCACGCGCACGTCGGTGCGCTCCAGGGCCAGTTGCACGAAGCGTTCGCCGCCCGGCTGTTCCAGCACCACGTCCAGCAGCGGCAGCAGGCCTTTGTGCAGGCCCTCGGCGCGCAGCCGGCGCAGGCAGTCCAGCGCGTGGCCGCAGGTCAGCATCTTCAGCATCTCGTCGAACAGCCGCGACGCGGGCACGTTCTCGATCAGGTGGGCCATCTCGCGTATGGGCGAGAGCGTGGCCGGGGCGATGGTGAAGCCCAGCTTGGCGGCGAAGCGCATGCCGCGCAGCATGCGGACCGGGTCCTCGCGGTAGCGCTTGGACGCGTCGCCGATGATGCTGACGGTTTTCTTCTTCAGGTCGGCCACGCCGTCGTGGTAGTCGATGACGATCTCGGTGGCCGGGTCGTAGTACAGCGCGTTCAGCGTGAAGTCCCGCCGCGCGGCGTCTTCCTCCAGCGTGCCGAAGACGTTGTCGCGCAGGATGCGGCCGTGTTCGTCGGTGGTCTGTTCGTCCGACCCCGAGGCGCGGAAGGTGGAGGTCTCGATGATCTCCTGGCCGAACACCACGTGCACCAGGCGGAAACGGCGGCCGATGATGCGGGCGCGGCGGAACAGCGGCTGTATCTGTTCCGGCGTGGCGTTGGTGGCCACGTCGAAGTCCTTGGGCTGGGCGCCCACGATCAGGTCGCGCACGGCGCCGCCGACGATGTAGGCCTCGAAGCCGTTCTCGTGCAGTACGTCGCAGACTTTGATCGCATGGCGCGAGACCAGCCGGCGGTCGATGCCGTGCTTGGCCTGGGGCACGCGCAGGGGCGCATGCCGCTTGACGCTCAGGATGGGGCGCGCCGCGCGGGGGGTGAAAAGCTTGCTGATGAGCTTTTTGATCATGCGAACAGGTCCGTGATGCGCCAGCCCCGTTCGCGCGCCAGTTCGCGCAGCGCGGCGGAGGGGTTGGCGGCGATCGGGTCGGTCACCGCTTCAAGCAGGGGGACGTCGTTCATCGAGTCGCTATAGAAGAAAGACTGCCGGAAGTCGGACAGTTGCCAGCCGAGCCCGGCCAGCCATTGGTTGACGCGCGCCACCTTGCCTTCGCGGAAGCAGGCTATGCCGTCGATGCGGCCGGTGTAGCGGCCGGCGGTGTATTCCGGCTCGGTGCCCAGCAGCACGGGTATGCCGAACGCGCGCGCGATGGGCGCGGTCACGAAGGTGTTGGTCGAGGTGGCGATGGCGCACAGGTCGCCCGCCTCCAGGTGCTCGCGCACCAAGGCGATGGCCTGGGCGGAGATGGCCGGGCGTATCACCTGGGCCATGAAGTCCTCGTGCCAGCGGGCGAGATCGTAGGGAGTATTGCCGGCCAGGAGGCCCAGCATGAATTCGGCCGACTCCGCCGCGGTCAGCTTGCCGGCGTCGTAGCGCCGCATCAGCTCCTCGTTGCGGGCGCAGGCGGTGGCCGGATCGCCGACGTGGCCGGCGCGGGCGAGAAAATCGGCCCACCGGTAGTCGCTGTCGAGCGGCAGCAGGGTGTGGTCCAGGTCGAACAGGGCGAGGCGGGCGGGCGGCGCTTGGGTTGGGATCATGACAACGAAGAATACGACTGAATGGAGGGCGGTTGGGGCTGTTCGGCCAACATGGCGCGTAACAGCGGCAGCGTGATCGGACGTTTGGCCGCCAGTGAATAGCGGTCCAGCGCATCGAGCAGGGCGGACAGCTGGCGCATGTCCCGCTCGTAGTGGGTAAGAATCCAGTTCACCACCTCGGGCGCGAGCTGCAGCCCGCGGCTGGCGGCCTGGCGGATCAGGGCGTCGGTCTTTTCGGCGTCCGACAGGACCTCCAGCCGGAAGACCAGGTCCCAGCCCAGCCGGGTGCGCAGGTCCTCGCGGATCTCGAGCTGGCCCGGGGCGCGCTCGCCGGCCACGATCAGCGACAGGGCGATGTCGGTGGCCGACGTCTCGCGCCAGCGGTTGTACAGCGAGAATACGCAGGCCAGCCGGGGTTCGTCCAGGAGGTGCAGGTCGTCGATGGCGATCAGCGCGGGGCGGGCGTCGGACTCGTCGGGCTGGGCGGTGCGCCGGTAGGCCGAGACGGGGCTGTGGCTGTCCAGGTAGACCGCGCCGGGCCGATCGGACAGGGCACGCAGGAGATGGGTGCGGCCGCACCCGGCCGGTCCCCAGAGGTAGACGGCCCGGCCGGGCGCCAGGGCGCGCAGGGTGGCGAGGGCCTCGATATTGGGGCCCGCGACATAGTTTTCCAGGGACGGAGCCGGCGCGGCAAGAACGTCGAGTAGCAACTGCTTCATGGGAGGCGGCTAAGAGACCCGCAGCGTCGGACGATCATGGCGTTGGGGGGCGACAGGTCGGGCCGGGCAAGGCTGCGCAGGCAGAAAAGGAATGCGGGGCGCGGCGGGTGCCACCGGGCGTTGGCCCGATGTAAATCCCTGTCCGCTGCATGGGAATACCAATCATCGTAAAATTATAGCTTTCAGGCGCTCCCGGCTGGTTTTTTTGCCGCGAGGGCCCGCGCCCATCCACTTTTCGGTCCATCCCATGTCCGCACAACAACCCAGCGCTTCCTCTCTAACCTACCGCGATGCGGGCGTCGACATCGATGCGGGCGATGCCCTGGTCGAGCGCATCAAGCCCCTCGCCAAGCGCACCATGCGCGAAGGAGTGCTGGCCGGCATTGGCGGATTCGGGGCCCTGTTCGAGGTGCCCAAGAAGTACCGGGAGCCCGTGCTGGTGTCGGGCACCGACGGCGTGGGCACCAAGCTGCGCCTGGCGTTCTCGTGGAACAAGCACGACACCGTCGGCGTCGACCTGGTGGCCATGAGCGTGAACGACATCCTGGTGCAGGGCGCCGAGCCGCTGTTCTTCCTCGATTACTTCGCCTGCGGCCGCCTGTCGGTGGACACGGCGGCCACGGTCGTCGGCGGCATCGCCCAGGGCTGCGAGCTGGCCGGCTGCGCGCTGATCGGCGGCGAGACCGCCGAGATGCCCGGCATGTACCCCGACGGCGAATACGACCTGGCGGGCTTCGCGGTCGGCGCGGTCGAGAAATCGCAGGCCATCGACGGCAGCCGCATCCAGCCCGGCGACGCCGTGCTGGGCCTGGCCTCCAGCGGGGCGCACTCCAACGGTTATTCGCTGGTGCGCAAGATCATCGAACGCGCCGGCGCCACGCCTGACCAGGACTTCCACGGCCAGCCGCTGCGCGACGTTGTCATGGCGCCCACGCGCATCTATGTCAAGCAGGTGCTGACGGCCATCGCCAAGCACGAGATCAAGGGCCTGGCCCACATCACGGGCGGCGGCCTGCTGGACAACGTGCCGCGCATCCTGCGCCCCGGCCTGGCCGCGCGCCTGCATCGCGATGCGTGGAAGATGCCCGAGCTGTTCACGTGGCTGCAGCGCGAAGGCCAGGTGGCCGACGTCGAGATGCACCGCGTCTTCAACTGCGGCATCGGCATGGTGGTGGTGGTTTCCGCCGCCGAAGCCGACGCCGTGGCCGCGACGTTGCGCGAACAAGGCGAAACCGTCTACCGCCTGGGCGAAATCGTCGACCAGCAACCCGGCTCGCCTCAAACCGAAGTGGTGTAAAGACCCAGGATGCGGCGGATCTGGCTTTGCCAGTCCGCTCGCATCGCCCCCTTGAGGGGGCGCCCGAAGGGCGCAGGGGGTGGGCTGCGCTGGCGCGTCAGCGCGCAGGGGGGGACACTATCTCTTTCAGCGCGCCTAGCAGCGCATCGCATTCGGCGTCGGTGCCGACCGTGATGCGCAGGTACTGGTCGATGCGCGGCTGCTTGAAATGCCGCACCAGCACCTTGCGGTCGCGCAGCGCCTTCAGCAGGGCGGCGCCATCGTGCCCGGGATGGCGGGCGAAGACGAAGTTGGCGGCCGACGGCAGCACCTCGAAACCCAGCTCTTCCAGCTTGCCGACCAGGCGCGCGCGCGAGGCCATGACGGCCTGGCGGGTACGGTCGAAATAGGCGGTGTCTTCCATGGCCGCGGTCGCGCCGGCCATGGCCAGGCGGTCGAGCGGATAGGAGTTGAAGCTGCTCTTGACCCGTTCCAGCCCCTCGATCAGGTGGGGCTGGCCGATGGCATAGCCGACCCGCAGGCCCGCCAGCGAGCGCGCCTTCGACAGTGTCTGCACCACCAGCAGGTTGGGGTGGGCCGCCACCAGCGGGACGGCCGACGTGCCGCCGAAATCGACGTAGGCTTCATCCACCACGACGACCGAATCCGGATTCGCCTTCAGCAGCGTCTCGATGTCCGCCAGGGGCAGCAGGCGGCCGGTGGGGGCGTTCGGGTTGGGGAAGATGATTCCGCCGTTCGGCTGGCCGTAGTCCTGTACGCGCAGGGACAGGTCGTCGGCCAGCGGCACGGTGAGGTAGTCGATGCCGTACAGGCCGCAATAGACAGGGTAGAAGCTGTAGGTGACGTCGGGGAACAGCAGCGGCAGGTCGTGTTTGAGCAGGCCGACGAAGACGTGGGCCAGCACTTCGTCCGAGCTGTTGCCGACGAAGACGTGGTCGGCCGGCACGCCGTGGAAGCGCGCCACCGCCGCCTTGAATACATTGGCGTCGGGATCGGGATAGCGGCGCAATGTCTCGTTGGTGGCCTGGCGGATGGCCTCCAGGGCGCGCGGCGAGGGTGGATAGGGGTTCTCGTTCGTGTTGAGTTTGACGAGTCCGTCTATCTGCGGCTGTTCACCGGGGACATAGGGCGTCAGTTGCTGAGCGACGCGGCTCCAGTACCTGTTCATGAATCTTGTCTTCGAAAGCGCAAAGCGCGGCAACGGGCCGCGCACGCATCCAGCATAGCAGGGCCGGCGGCCCGGCGCACGCCGCGGCGGGCGTGGCGTGGCGCGGGTGCGCCGTCAGTCCGGGTCGCCCGTGGCTTCGAGCGCCGCGTCCAGCGTGGCGGCCGCGGCGTCGACCACGCGCGCCGTGCTGTCCTGCGCCAGGCAATCCACCACCAACCGGCCGGGCAGCGCGCGCAGCCAGGTGATCTGGCGCTTGGCCAGTTGCCGGGTGGCGGCGATGGCCTGGCCCCGCATCTCGGCGCCGTGGGTTTCCCCGGCCAGATAGCTCCAGACCTGGCGATAACCCACGCATCGTATGGACGGCAGGTCGGGACCCAGGTCGCCGCGCGCCCGCAGGCGGCGCACCTCGTCGACCAGGCCGGCTTCGAGCATGGCGTCGAAGCGTTGCTCGATCCGGGCATGCAGGCCGGCCCGTTCCGAGGGCTCCAGGCTGAGATTGACGTAGTGCAGTCCGGTGTCGCCGGGCGCGGCCTGGCCGGTCAACAGGGCCGACATGGGCTGGCCGGTCAGCGCATGGATCTCCAGCGCGCGCTGGATGCGCTGGCTGTCGTTGGGCGAGAGTCGCGCGGCGGTGGCGGGATCGAGGCGCGCCAGTTCGGCGTGCATGGCGGGCCAGCCGATATCGGCGGCGCGGGCGTTCAACCGCGCGCGCAGGACGGCATCCGCCTGCGGCAGGTTGTCCAGGCCCTCGCGCAGCGCCTTGAAATACATCATGGTGCCGCCGGCCAGCAGCGGAATACGGCGCCGGCCGCGGATGTCCGCGATCAGGCGCAGGGTCTCGGCGCGAAACTGGCCGGCCGAGAACGTTTCAGCCGGATCGCGGATGTCCAGCAGGTGCTGCGGTACGCGCCGGCGTTCCTTAGGGTTGGGCTTGGCCGTGCCGATGTCCATGCCGCGATAGATGGTGGCGGAGTCGACGTTGACGATCTCGAGCGGCCAGCGGTCGGCCAGCGCCAGCGTGGCCGCGCTCTTGCCGGCGGCGGTGGGGCCCATCAGGCACAGGATGGGGGAGGGGCGGTCCTGGGGCATCGGGCGTCAGCTCGTCAGCAGTTCCGGCAGCCTTCCCGCCGCCGTCTGCCCGGGGTACAGCGTTCGCAGGGCAAGCCCCGGATCCAGCGCGAAGCATTCGGCGGCGGTGGCGGCGATCAGCGCGGGCAGTCCCAGGGTCGGCCGCAGGTCGCGCGCTTCCAGCAGATGAGCCTGGTCCAGCCCCGGCCAGTCGGCGATGACGCGGCCGCCCCGGACCGCGCCCCCGACGAGCATGGCCGCGGATCCCGTGCCGTGGTCGGTGCCGCCGGTGCCGTTGGCGGCGGCGGTGCGGCCGAATTCGGTGGCGACCAGGACGACGGTCTGGTCCCAGGCGCTACCCAGGTGTTCCTTCAGGGCGGCCAGCAACGCGTCGAGGTTTTTCAACTGCGCCGCCAGGCGGGTGTTCTGGCCGGCGTGGGTGTCCCAGCCGCCGGTTTCCACCATGGCGATACGCGGGCCGTCGGGGCGCTTCAGGAATGTGGCGGCCAGCTTGCCCAGTTCGGCGGGATTCTGCCGGGTCCGGCCGGGTCCCGCCATGTCGCGCGCTTCCATGGCCGCGTCCCACAGCGCGTGCAACTGGGCATCGGGTTCGTACAACTGCTGCACGCGCAGCAGCAGGTCGTCCGACGGCGGGGGCAGGGCGGACGGCGCATACGACGCGACCCGGCCTTCGCCGCGCAGCGCCAGTGGAACGGTCGGTGCCAAGGCGATCGCTTCGGCGTCCTTCTGGCCGGGCAGCATGCCCAGCAGCCGGTTCAGCCATCCGTCCTTGCGCTGGTAGGGCCGGGCGCCGCCAGTCTCCAGGACGTTCTGGCCGTCGAAGTGCGAACGTTCCCGATAGGGCGACGCGACGGCATGCAGGAACAGCGCCTGCCCGGACCGGTAGAGTTCGCCGGTGGTGGCGAGCGAGGGATGCAGCGCGAAGCTGCCGTCCAGCCGTATCGCCTGCGCGGGGTCGATGGCCAGTTCGCGCCGCAGCGTGGCGTAGGCGGGGTCCGCGTAGGGAATCACGGTGTTCAGGCCGTCCGCCGCGCCGCGCTGGATGATGAAGATGAAGCGCCGGTCGGTCTCGGCCCGCGCGAACAGCATGCGCGGTGCAAATACGGCGGCGGCCGTGGCAAGCGTGGCCTGCCTGAGCCAGCGGCGCCGGGGATAGGCCAGGGTCATGGTGTCATCTCCTCAGGAACTCGGGCGACACCAGCAGCAGCGCCAGCGCGGTGCGGCCGGATTCGGCGCGAGACAGGGCCGTGGCGGTGGCTTCGCCCAGCAGCCCGGGCAGTAGCCGGGGCGCCAGCCGGCGAGCGTCCAGGCCGGCGTCCGGCAGGCTCGCCAGGCGGCCCGCCAGCTCCACACGCCGCATCAGTGCGTCGGGGGCGGCCCAACCGCCTGCCACGTCGTCATAGCCGGCGGGCGAGCCGGGACGCCACAGCGGCTGGCCCAGTTGCTGCATCAGGGCCGCCACCCGTACGCCTTGCAGGTCGGTGCGGCCGAGTCCGCGCAGCGAGGACAGCAGCCATTCCCACGGCGTCTTGAACTTGGCGGACGGGGCGCGCCAGGCTTCCGGGGACGCGGCCAGCGCCTCGTAGACCGGCTTGAGTTCGCCGTCGTGGTCGCGATAGGCCCGGGCCAGCCGATCGACGACCGCGGGCGGTGGGCTGTCGGCCACGAAGTGGCGGGCGAGCTTGGTGGCCACGTGGCGGGCGGTGGCATCGGCCCGCGCGAAATCGCGGATGATGGCGGCGGCCTGCTCTTGCCCGGCTTCGCCATAGCGGCGGCCGAGCACGGTGCGGGAGCCGGGTTCGTGGCGTTCGGCGTGGAAGGCGTAGCCCGTGCCTTCGTCCAGCTCGACGCCGCGCCCGGGCGTGTCGGGCGCGCCCAGGCCGGCCACCGACCAGCCCGTCAGGGCGCGCGCGAACTCCGTGACGTCCTCCTGGCCATAGCCGCTGCGCACGCCCAGCGTGTGCAGTTCCATGATCTCGCGCGCCAGGTTCTCGTTCAGCCCGCGCTGCTGCGCCGGATTGCGCCGCGCGGCCCGGGCCGCCGCCACGCTGCCCGGGCCGATCGAGGTGTTCTGGTTCAGGAAGAGCAGCATCGCCGGGTGACGCTCCACCGCCATCACCATGTCCTCGAAACGGCCGAGTACGTGCGGGCGGATGGCCTCGGCCTCGAAGCTGCCCGCCAGCATCGCGACCGTGGGGTTTTCGACCGAGACGGCGAAGTGGTTGGCCCAGAAATGCACCAGGCGTTCGACGAAGGGCGTGGGCGTATCCAGCGCCGACAGCGCGCGCATGTCGACGGCGTCCAGGTAGTGCTGGCGCTGCGCCTTGCGCAGGGCGCCACGGACGGCGGCCTGCCGGTCGGACGGTGTGTCACGTATTTCGCGCTGGCGGGCGACGACGTCCCGGACCAGGTCGCCCGAGGATGGCAGGGGATCCCAGGCGGGCGGACGAGGCTCGTAGCGGCCGAGCTGGTCCAGCAGCCATTGCCTGGCGTCGGCGGGCGCCTTGTCATCGGGACGCCCGCCCAGTCCGAAGCGGTTGGAAGCGATGCCGAGCATCGCGGGGTCGTGTACGGCCATGCCTGCTCCCAGGGATCCGGTGGTTGGACCCGCCGTTTCAGGATTCTTTCGCGGAGCGCGGGGTGGGGGTGTAAGCGCGTGTAAGGCCGCTCAGTCCCGCAGCCCGTCGCACACCGCCTGCGCATCGACATAGGGAACGACGGCATCGGGCGCGGCCATCATGGTCGAGCCGCCCGCCGCGTACCACTGCCGCACGGACTGTCCTTGCTCATAGGCCACGGCGTAGACCCGGCCCTGGCACAGTTCGTCCAGGCGCTGGTCGAGGCGGGCGCGCAGCGCGGCGGGGGAGTCACCGGGCTGGCCGACGACCCGGACGGCGCGCGCGCCCGGGCCCGGTTCCGTTTCGACCGCCTGCGGTCCGGCGGCGGCCGCGCTGGCGGCCAGGCAGCCACCCCAGGCCAGCATGCGCCATGCCCTTCGTATTTTCATCCCACGTCTCCTTGCCCGATGCGGAGCAACGATACGTGGGCCGTGGCCAGCCGGCAAGCGGCCGCTTTACTCGTCGGCCTTGATCCCTTCCGCCCGGATCAGGTCGCCCCACTTCTTGGCGTCCTTGCGGCCCAGTTCGTCGAACTCCTTGGGCGTGGTGGGCGAGAGTTCGACCCCGCTCGATTCGGCATAGGCCTTCAGTTCCGGCGAGCCGAGGACCTTGCGCACCGCGGCGTTCAGCGCGGCGACCTTGTCGGCCGGGGTGTCCTTGGGCGCGTACAGGCCGTACCAGTTGTTGGCGTAGACGTTGGGCACGCCCAGTTCGTCGAAGGTCGGGACCTCGGGCAGCAGGGGTGAGCGCCTGGGCGCGGCGATGGCGAGCGCCTTGACCTTGTTCGCCTTGATGTTGGACATCAGGCCCGAGATGTCGCCGATGAAGCCGTCGACCTGCCCGCCTATGGTGTCGGTGATGGCGGGCGCCGCGCCCTTGTAGGGGACGTGCAGGATGTTGGCCTTGGTCGACAGCTTGAGCTGCACGATGGCCATGTGCGGCATGCTGCCCACGCCGGACGAGGCCATCGTCGCGCCCTTGGCCGACTTGGCGTTGGCGACGAAGTCCCTGGCGGTCTTGCTGGCGCTGCCCGGGCCGACGACCAGCACCTCGGGCGTGGAGACCAGCAGCGAGACCGGCGCGAAGTCCTTGATGGGATCGTAGATCAGCTTGGGGTACAGGGCGGGGTTGATCGAGATCGCGCCCACCGAGCTCAGGAACAGCGTGTGGCCGTCGGGCCGTGAGCGGGCCACCTGGCTGGCGGCGATGGCGCCGTTGCCGCCCGGCTTGTTCTCGATGACGACGGTCTGCTTGAGCTCTTTTTCGAGCTGGGTGGCGACGACGCGCGCAAGCGAATCGGCGGGGCCGCCGGGCGGGAAGGCGACGACGATGCTGGTGACGGACTGGGCCTGGGCGCCAAAGGCGGCCAGGCCGAGGAGGGCCGCGGCGAGCGGCGCGATGGCGTGGAAACGGGCCGGATGGAACATGGTGTTCTCCTTTATCGTTTTGGAAAACAGGGTGCGGGCAATCAGCCGCCGGGGGCGCCCTGGGTATTGACGAACAACGAGTAGATCGACGTGCAGGACGCCATGAACAGGCGGTTGCGATGCTTGCCGCCAAAACAGAGATTCGCGCAGCGTTCGGGCAAGGCGATGCGGCCCAGGAGTTCCCCCCGGGGCGAGTAGACACGGACGCCGTCCAGCTCCGGCGTGCCCATGCCCCAGCCGCACCAGAGGTTGCCTTCGACATCCACGCGGAAGCCGTCCGGAGTGCCGTCGGCGGCGTCGAACAGCACGCGTTGCGGGCCCAGCCGCCGGCCGTCGTCGGAGACGTCGAACACCAGGACGTTGCGGGGGCGGGCGCGCGATTCGATCACGTACAGCTGTTTCTCGTCCGGCGAGAAGGCCAGGCCGTTGGGGCCGCTGACCGAGTCGCAGACCAGGTCGACCGCGCCGCTGTGCGGGTCGATGCGATAGATGGCGGCGGGTAGTTCCTGTTCTGCCTTCTCGCCCTGGTAGTAGCCGATGATGCCGAAGGGCGGATCGGTGAACCAGATCGAGCCGTCGGATTTCACGACGACGTCGTTGGGCGAATTTAGGCGCTTGCCCTGGTAGCGGTCGGCCAGCACGGTGATGCGGCCGTCGTGTTCGGTGCGGCTGACGCGGCGCCCCTGGTGTTCGCAGGTGACGAGGCGTCCCTGGCGGTCGCGCGTGTTGCCGTTCGCATGGCCGGATACCGGCCGCCACACGTGCGTCTGGCCGGTGATTTCGTCCCAGCGCATGATGCGGTCGTTGGGCACGTCGCTCCACAGCAGGTAGCGGCCGTCGCCGAACCAGGCCGGCCCTTCGGCCCAGCGGCATCCCGTGGCGAGGCGCTCGACGGCCGCCAGCGGCAGCACCAGTTTCTCGAAGCGAGGATCCAGCGCGATGACGGCGGGATCGGGATAGCGCACGGGTGCGTCAGTCGCAGCGAGCACTCATGCCTCCGTCTACCACGATTTCGGTGGCGGTGATGAAGCGGGCCTCGCTGGACGCCAGGAACAGCGCGGCGTTGGCGGTATCCAGGCCGTCGCCCATGAACGGCAGGGGGATGCGCGACTGGCGTTGGGCCAGCAGTTTTTCGATGTCGCCGCCCGCGCGCTGCCCGGCCAGCCGGACTTCGACCATGGGGGTGTGCATCTGGCCCGGAACGACGGTGTTGCAGCGGATGTTCTTCTTGGCGTATTCCAGCGCCACGACGCGCGACAACTGGATGACGCCGGCCTTCGCGCTGGAATAGCCGACCTGGGCCGAGCCGGTCCAGCGCGTGCCCGAGGTCGAGGCGATGTTGACGATGGCGCCGCCGCCCTGTTCTTCCATCAGCGGCAGCACGTGGCGGCAGCCCAGGTAGACGCTTTTCAGGTTGAAGTCGATCTGCGCGTCCCAGGCCGCTTCGTCCAGGTCCACCGGGCCGCCCTTGCGCGAGCCGCCCACGTTGTTGACCAGGATGTCCACGCCGCCCCAGGTGTCGACGCAGGCGCGCACCATGTCCCGGACCTCGTCCGACGAGGTGACGTCGCAGCGCCAGATGGCGATCTCGCCGCCGATCTCGCGTACGCGGGCCACGGTTTCTTCCATGGCCGCGGGGTCGCGGTCCACCGCGAACACACGCGCGCCTTCCTGCGCGAAACGGTAGGCGATGGCGCGGCCGTTGCCCCAGCCGGGGCCGACGCTGCCCGCGCCGGTGACGATCGCTATCTTGCCTTGCAGGCGGCCAGTCATGATGGGTATCTCGTCCGTGGTGAGGGTTGAACGGGCATCAACGCCCGAATTCGACGGTGCTGCCGTCGGGCGTGGGGATGTCGAAGACGCTCAGCGTCATCGAGATCAGGGTGTAGTAGCCGGCCATGCCGACCAGGTCGACGACGCCGTCCTTGCCCAGGACCTCGATGGCTTCCTGGTAGAGCGCGTCCGGGACCCGCCGCGTTTCCACCAGTTCGCGCACGAAGCGATAGACGAGCGATTCGTCGCGCTGGGCGAACACGGGGGTGGCGCCGGCGCGGATCTGCTCGGCCACGTCCGCGTCCAGCCCCGCCTTCAGGGCGATGGGATGGTGGGCCCACCATTCGAAAGGCGCGCGCCACAGCGCGGCCATGGTGAGGATGGCCAGTTCGGACAGGCGCGGCGGCAGGCTGGAGTCGTAGCGGCAATACTGGCCCAGCGCCTGGGCGTGCTCGGCCAGGCCGGGGCGGTGCAGCCAGATCGCCAGCGGTCCGCGCACCTTGCCGCGCGGGCCCGAGGCGATGGCGTCGTAGACACGGCGCTGGTGTTCGGACATCTGTTCGACATCGGGGGGATTCAGCCTAGGCATGCTTGGGTCTCCTGGTGTTCTGGGCGAAGGGGGGCACGCGCCGCGTCATTGCGCGAACCGGAACAGCTCGTGCGGGTTGTCCGCGAGGATGCGCTGGCGCGTGGCGGCATCGGGGCACAGCCGCAGGAAGGTGTTCAGCAGCTCGCCGTCGTCCGGCATGTCGCCGCGCACGTTCGGATGCGGCCAGTCCGTGCCCCACAGCAGGCGCTCGGGCATGGCGTCCAGCAGCGCCGACACCAGGGGCTCGGCGTCCTGGAACGGCCGCTTGCCGCTGCTGGACGTGCGGTCCAGCCCGGAAATCTTCACCCAGGCGCCGGGGTGGTCGCGCAGCGCGAGCAGGGCGCGGAAGGCCGCGCCCTGCGTGCCCTCCGCGGCCGCTACGCGTCCCATGTGGTCGATCACGAACGGCACGGGCAGCGTCCTGAGCCTGGGCAGCAGGCCTTCGAGCGAGGCCTGGTCCGAATGGATGCAGACGTGCCAGCCGAAAGGGGCGATGCGGGGCACGATACGCGCCAGCTCGTCCCAGCCGGCGTTGGCCAGGTGGGCCACGAAGTTGAAGCGCACGCCGCGCACGCCGCGCCGGTCGAGTTCGGCGATACGGGCTTCGTCGGCGGCCGGGTCCAGCAGCGCCACCGCCCGGTATTGGCCGGCGCCGCGATCCAGCGCATCGAGCGTGACCGACAGGTCATGGCCATGGCAGCCCGGATGCACGATGACGCCGCGCTCGAATCCCAGCCGCCGGTGCAGGTCGCGCAGCCGTTCGAAGGGCGCGTCGGGCGGGGTGTAGGGGCGGTCGTCGGCGTAGGGGAAGACGTCGGCGGGGCCGAAGACATGGAAGTGGGTGTCGCAGGCGCGCGCCGGCAGGGAATCGGCGGGAGGCGTGATCTCGGCAAGGGGAGGAGCGCAGTCGGGCATGGCGGGGTCGTGGTGAACGTCAACCCCGCATCATGCGCAAGCCCCCGGGGCCGAGCAATGCGCCATCGCTGACTTCTGATATAGGAAAAACGTATACCATTGCATCCATGGACCTTCGGCAAATCCGCTACTTCATCGTCGTCTGCGAAATGCGCAGCCTGTCCCGCGCGGGCGAGGTGCTGGGCGTTTCGCAGCCGTCGCTCAGCCGGCAGATCCAGTTGCTCGAAGCCGAGCTGCGCCACCACCTGCTGGTGCGCACCGGCCGCGGCGTGGAGCCCACCGAGGCCGGGCTGCGGTTCCTGGAGCATGCCAAGACCCTCGATGCCATGGCCCAGCACGCGCGGCAGGACATGCGCGCCTTTCGCGCCGCGTCGCAGGACAAAGTGCGCCTGGGCATGCCGCATCGCGTCGCGCGGCGGATGGCGCCGGACATCGTGCAGTCGTTCCGCCGCCAGCATCCCGATGCCGCGCTGACGCTGGCTGAAGGCCTGAGTTCCGAGATGAACGAGTGGCTGGTCAAGGGCAGGGTGGACCTGGCGCTGCTGTACGATCCGCCGTCCTCGTCCCTGCTGCGGTTCGAGTCCATCTACCGCGAGGACCTGGTGCTGGCCTATGGCAAGGCCTGCCGGCCCGCGCCGCCGCCGCGCGTGCGCGCGCGGGACCTGGGCCGCTATCCGCTGGTGCTGCCCAGCGCGCCCAATACCATCCGCGCGCTGGTGGATCGCACCTGCCGCGAAGTGAACGTGACGCTGGACGTGGTGGCCGAGGTGGACGTGGTGCACACCATCCTGGAGACCATGGCCAAGGAAGGCATGTTCACCATCATCCCGCGTTCGGCGCTGAGCGACATGGCGGGCCAGGATTTCCTGGCCTTTTCGTCCATCGTCGAGCCGGTCATCATGAACAACCTGACCCTGGCCACGCCGTCCAGCGGCCCGCTGCCTCCGCTGGCGGAGGCGACCGCGCAGATCATCCGCGGGCTGGAGATGAAGCAGTTCTTCGCGTAGCGCGGCCTTGCGTCAGCCGGCCCTAAGCCATCGCCTCCGGTCCGAAGAACTCATACCGCGTCTGCGCCTCCGGCACGCCAAGTTCCTTCAGGTAGCGCTGCACGTTGCGCATGAAGGGCTTGGGACCCAGGAAGTAGACGTCGACGTCGCGGTCCTGCGGCAGCCACTGCGCCAGTTGTTCCTTGGTCAGCAGGCCGATGGCATCGGGACGCTGGGCTTCGCCGGGTTCGTCGTAGCAATAGAAGCGCTTGAGCTGGGGGAACTTGCCGGCGGCGGCATCCACGTAGTCGCGGAAGGCGTGGACGGCCTGGTTGCGGGCGCAGTGGATGAAGTGGATCGCGCGCGAGCCGCCCAGGGCGGCCTGCAGCATGGCCAGGGTGGGCGTGATGCCGACGCCGCCGCTGATCAGCACCAGCGGCTTGTCGCTGGCCTGCAGCGTGAAGTTGCCCGAGGGCGGGAAGAGTTCCAGCGTGTCGCCTTCGCCGATCCGGTCATGGAGGTGGTTGGAGACGACGCCGTCGCCCTGGCGCTTGACGCTGATGCGGTATTCGCGGCCGTTGGGGGGCGCGGACAGCGAATAGTTGCGGCGGACTTCGGCGCCGTCGACGACCAGCTTCAGGCCGATGTACTGGCCGGGCTCGAAGTCCAGCAGGGAGCCGCCGTCGGCGGGCACGAGGTAGAACGAAGTGATCTCCGCGCTTTCCTGGGCCTTGCGGGCGACGCGGAAGGCGCGCGCGCCGCGCCAGCCGCCGGCCGCCTTCTCCTGGGTCGCGTAGCACTGTTCCTCGGCGCCGATCAGCAGCGTGGCCAACTGCTGGTAGGCGGCGCCCCAGGCTTCGATGACTTCGTCGGTGGCGACGTCGGGACCGAGCACTTCGCGGATGGCGCGCAGCAGGCAGGCGCCGACGATGGGATAGTGCTCGGGCAGGATCTGCAGGCCGACGTGCTTGTTCACGATGCGGCCGACCAGCCCGCCCAGGGGGGTGAGGTCGTCGATGTGGCGGGCATAGGCCAGCACGCCGTTGGCCAGCGCGCGGGGCTGGTCGCCGCTGGCCTGGTGAGCCTGGTTGAACAGGGGCCGCACCTCCGGGTACTCGGCCAGCATCAGGCGATAGAAATGGGTGGTCAGGGCTTCGCCGCCGGTTTCCAGCAGCGGGACAGTGGCCTTGATGATGGCTCGTTGTTGAGCGGACAGCATGGTATCTCCTGCAAGAGCGGCCGGCCGGGACGGGACGGCCTTCGCTTTCTCTCTTACAAGATGCGTGCCAGGCGCAATTTCGCGGCACTGCGCCATTTGCTCTCGCCATGAGTCATAATGACTTGGCATTTGCTTGTGTCTTTATGACCTTATGTGAGTCAAAATGACTTCTAACGCCTTGCTGCTCGCACTTGTTCCACTGGTGAACGACCTGGCGCGCGACCTTGCGGAAGGGGAGCGTTACCGGCGCCTGCTGGAGGCCGTGCGCACCCTGGTTCCTTGCGATGCAACAGCCTTGCTGCGGCTCGATGGCGAATGGCTGGTGCCGCTGGCCGTCGATGGCCTGAGCAGCGATACGCTGGGTCGCCGTTTCCGGGTGGACGAGCATCCCCGCTTCCAGTTGCTGCTCGAATCCGACGGCCCCACGCGCTTCCCGGCGGGGAGCGGCCTGCCCGATCCCTATGATGGCCTGGTCGAAGGGATGGAGGGCGAGCAACTGGAGGTGCACGATTGCCTGGGCTGCGTCCTGCGGGTGGGCGAGCGTCCCTGGGGCCTGCTGACACTGGACGCGATGGAGGCCGAGCGTTTCTCGGCGCAGGACCTGGATGCCCTGCAGACTTTCGCCAGCCTGGCGGCGGCGACGGTCAGCGTGGCCGACCGGTTGCAACAGCTTGCCTCGCGCGCCAGCGACGAGCACCAGCGCGCGGAAATCTATCGCGCGGCGGCGGCGGAAACCGCGCCGCGTCCGCTGCTCGGGCACAGCGCCGTCATCCGGCGGTTGCTGGACGAGGTGCGCACCGTGGGCGCGAGCGATCTCACCGTGCTGGTCACGGGAGAGACCGGAGTCGGCAAGGAACTGGTGGCCCAGGCGCTGCATGCGGCTTCGCCGCGCGCGATGCGGCCGCTGGTCGGCATCAATTGCGCGGCCCTGCCGGAAGCCTTGGTGGAAAGCGAACTGTTCGGCCACGTCAAGGGGGCGTTCTCGGGCGCGGTGGGCGACCGGCGAGGCAAATTCGAGCTGGCCGATGGCGGTACGCTGCTGCTGGACGAAGTGGGCGAGCTGCCGCTGGCGGTGCAGGCCAAGCTGCTGCGCGTGTTGCAGAGCGGGCAGTTGCAGCGTCTGGGGTCCGATCGCGAGCATCATGTGGACGTGAGGCTGATCGCGGCGACCAACCGGGATCTGGCCGAGGAGGTCCGCAAGGGGCGCTTTCGCGCGGACCTCTACCACCGCCTGAGCGTCTATCCCCTGCGGGTGCCGCCCTTGCGCGAACGGGGCCGAGACGTGCTGCTGCTAAGTGGCGCCTTCCTGGACGAAAACCGTTCTCGTCTGGGGCTGCGCAATCTGCGCCTGGCCGCCGAGGCGCAGGCGGCCCTGTTGGCCTACGACTGGCCGGGCAACGTGCGCGAGCTGGAACACCTGATCAGCCGCAGCGCGTTGAAAGCATTGTCCCGGCAGGCCAGGCGGCCGGCCATCCTGACGCTGACGGTGGCGGACCTGGGGTTGGAGGAGAGGGGCGCCGGCCCGCCCGCTCCCGCGTACGACGACCCGGCCCCCGCCCGCGGCGCTCCCGTGCAGCCGCTGAAGCTGGCGGTGGAGAGCTATCAGCGCGGCCTGATCGGCGCGGCCCTGCGCCGCCACGGGGACAACTGGTCGGCGGCCGCGCGCGAGTTGGGCATGGACCGGGCCAATCTTGCGCGCCTGGCGGGAAGGCTGGGGCTCCGGCCGGGCCTTAATCCGTCCGGTACCGTTCGATGAATTCCGGATCGAAGTCCACGCCCCAGCCCGGCCCCTGGGGCAGGGTGTAGTGCCCGTTTTCTATCCGGCCCCGCCCGAGTACCATCTGGTGGAAGATCGGGTCGCGGTCCGGGTGGTGGGTTTCGACGTAGGTCCCGTTCTCCACCGCGGCCAGCAGGTGCGAGCCCACCATGGGTTCGCCGTGGTGTCCCATCTGCACCCCGAAGCAGGCGGCCATGCGTGCCACCCGCAGCCAGGCGGTCGGGCCGCCGCCCCAGCTCGCGTCCAGGTTGCAGACGTCGATGGCGGCGTCCAGCATCAGGTCGCGGCAGTCTTGCGTGGTGATCTCCGACTGGCCGGCGGCGATGGGCATGCCCGTCTGCGCGCGCAGCAGCGCGAGATCGCGCCGGTCGTCGTCCCAGTGGCAGGGTTCTTCGAACCAGCGCAGGTCCAGGTCCGCCGCCTGCCGGCAGAAGGCCAGGGCCTGGGTGCGGCTCCAGGCGCGGTTGGCATCGGCGAACAGCACGAAATCGTCGCCGCCCGCCCGCCGCGCGGCCCGGGTGCGTGCCAGGTCTTCCTCGACCTCGCGTCCGCCCACCTTGAATTTGCAGCCGGCCAGGCCCAGCGCGCGGTATTCCTCCATCTCGGCGCCGTAGTCCTGCGGCGCGTAGCCGTCGCGGTACTGGCCGCCGATGGCGACGATGGGCAGCGCATGGCGCGCGCCGCCCCACAGCTGATAGAGGGGCAGGCCCGCGCGCTTGCCCAGCAAGTCCCACAGCGCGCTGTCCACGCAGGCCACGGCGCGCACGGCCGACCATTTGTCGCGGCCGCCGCGATGAGTGGCCGCCCACATGCGGGACCACAGGGTTTCGATGGCGGTGGGGTCCTGGCCGATCAGCAGCGGGGCCAGTTCCTGGTCGACGATGTCGCGGGCCTGGCGGTGGACCTCGAAGCTGCCTTCACCGTTCACGCAATGGCCGACCAGGCCCTCGTCGGTATGGACGCGGGTGATGATGGCGTTCTTGCGGGGCACGCTGTAGACGCTGCCGCCATAGTCGCGATTGAGCGCGATGGTCAGCAGGATGGTTTCGACGCGGACGATTTTCATGCGGAATTCCTGCGTGGGGCGGCCGGGGCCGCGGTCATTGCTTGGGGATGCCGGCCCGTTCGACCAGTTCGATGTAGGTGCGGGCTTCGGTCGGGATCATCTGCGCCAACTGTTCGCCGTCCAGCACCTGCGCTTCGCCGAAGGTCTCGGTCAGCTTGGCGACGTTGTCGGGCGCTGCCATGACGGATTTCGTCGTCTGGCGCAGCGTGCGCAGCACGTCCGCCGGCGTGCCGGCCGGCGCGAACAGGCTGATCCAGTTGACGACTTCCACGCCGGACACGCCGGCCTCGGCGGCGGTGGGGACGTCGGGCAGCTTGCTGTCGCGGCGCGAGCGCAGGATGGCCAGCGGCCTGACCTTGCCCGACTCGATATTCCGCAATTGGTTGGTGAGCGAGTCGAACATGACCTGTACATGGCCGCCAGCCAGGTCGGTGGCGGCGGGGGCGCCGCCCCGGTAGGGGACGTGGACCAGCTTGGTGCCGGTGCGGGCCTGGAACAGCTCGCCGCCGAAGTGCTGCACCGTGCCGATGCCCGACGAGGCGTACGACAGCTTGCCGGGATTGGCCTTGGCGTAGGCCACGAGTTCGGCCAGCGTGCGGATGGGAAGCTGGCTGTTGACCACCACGACCTGGCCGGGGGTGACGATGCCCCAGACGGGCGCGAGGTCCTTGACCGGGTCGTAGGGCAGCTTTTCGTACAGCGCGGCGGCGAAGGAGATGGGCGATGCCGTGGTGACCAGCAGCGTATGGCCGTCGGGCGCCGCCTTCGCCACGTAGTTGGCGCCCACGGTGCCGCCGGCGCCGGAGCGGCTCTCGACGACGACATACTTGCCCCAGGCCTGTTCCAGGTTCTGCGCGACGAGCCGGCCAATGTATTCCACCGGCGATCCGGGCGGGAAGGGGTTGACGATGTGCACGCCCTTGGACGGAAATTCCGGGCGCGACTGGGCGTGGGGCGTCCCGCAGGCCAGCAGTGCCGCCAGGGCCAACGCGGCGGGGGCCAGCAAACGTTTCATGGGTGTCTCCTGTCATCGTGCGGCGCGCGTGCGTGGCGCCTTGGAAGCCAGGCAGTATCATCGGCGGAGGCGGCCCGGGGCAACGGGCCGGCACCCTATATGAGATATAGGCAATGACCTATGGGAGGATGCATGATCAGCCTGTCCCCGCGCGGACTCGAAGTGCTGGTGGCCGTTGCCGAGACGGGCAGCTTCGCCGGCGCCGCCCAGCAATTGGACATCGCCCAGCCGTCGGTCAGCCAGCATATCCAGGCCCTGGAGCGCCGGGCGGGGGCGGCGCTGTTCCTGCGCCGGCGTGGCCGGCGCCCCACGCTGACCGAGGCGGGCGAGCGCGTGCTGGCCCATGCCCGCGCGATGCTGGACGACGCGGCGCGCCTGTCCGAGGACCTCGACGGCGGCCGCCGCTCCGGCGAGCGGCGCATCGTCCTGGCTTGCCAGCGGCCGGTGGCCAATTCGGTGCTGCCGCCCGCGCTGGCGGGTTTCGCCCGTGAACATCCCGAATACGAGCTGGCCATGGTGGCCGGCACGCTGGACGAGGTCCTCGCGCAAGTCCGCGACGGCAGCGCCGACCTGGGCTGCTTCCTGAGCCGGTGGCCGCAGGAGACCCCCGACCGGACCGAGGCATCCAGCGCGATCGCGTCGGCGCTGCCGTCGTTGTCCGCCCGCAGGACGACGCCCTGCTGGCCGTCGATCGCATGCGCCGACAGGCTGGACGATCCGCCTTGCAGATCGATGCCCGCGCCACTGCCCGCGGACTGCCCCGCCACCCGTACCCGGCCCGCCTGCGCGACCAGCGAGGCGTCCTCCAGGACCACGCCGGAAGCGGTCGTACCCGTTCCCTGCGCCAGTCCGCGCACGTCCACGTCGCCGCCGCCGGATTGCACGTGCGCGCCTTCCATCCTGACGCCTTCCGCGCCCAGCGACGAATCGCCGCCGCCCACGCCGACGATGGCGATATTGCCGGCCGTGGTCGTGATGGTGGCCTCGCCGCTGTGGCCCGCCCTCATCTCCACGCCCGCCCCGTAACTGGAGGATACGCCGCGCACCGTGACACTGCCGCCGGACGCATCGATGCGTCCGCCTTCGATGTCCACGCTGGTCACCCCATCGCCCGCTCCCCGCAGCACGACATTACCGCCCGCTCCGGCATCGCTCTGGCCGACGCGGGTGTCGATGAAGCTGTCCAGCAGCTGGATGGCCGGCCCGCGGTTGGAACTGGCGCTGCCCGCCAGCGGGTCGCTCTGGCCGTACAGGCTGACCGATCCACCGTTGGTGGTCATCGTCGCGTTCTGGAAAAAGATGGACTGGTCGCCCGCCAGGGTACCGCTGGCATTGCTGTTGAACGCCAGATCGAGCGCACCGGCCTCGGATACGATGCTGAACGACCCGCCGCGTATGCTGCGATACGCATCCAGCGCGAACTCCAGGGGCACCGTACCCGCCGTGCGGCGGATCTCCACGCCGCTGTCGATGTTGATGTCGCCCCCCGTGCCGCTGCCGGCCCCGGTCCCTATCCGCACGCTCGTGCCCGCATCCAGGGCGGCGTTGATGCTGGAATCCTGGATCGTGGTGTCGGCCACGGCCTCGAACGGACTGTCCACCGGCGCGCCCGGCCCCGTGCCGTGGACGATGTTGACATCATAGGGATCGACGATCCAGGTTCCCGCCGCGCCGGTTCCGGTTCCGGCGTTGATACGGACGCCGCTCGCGTTGACGCCCCCGCCAGAGGTCTCGATCCGCCCGCCGTGCCCCGCGCCGGCGCCTCGCGCCTGGAGCGCGCCATGGACGCGCACGCCATCCTGCCCCGTCAACAGGATCCGGCCGCCGTCGCCGTTGGCGCCGGTCGCGTTGGCATGGAGGTGCGCGAAATCATCCACGGCCGCGACCGCATCGGCCTGCACCGTCACGCCGCCTCCGCCGGTCGCACCATCCGCCAGCAACGAGGTCGCGCCCAGCACGCCCACGTTGCGTCCGGTGACCTCGACGCTGCCGCCCCGGCCTGCCGCGCTGCCGGCATCTACCTGCAGCGTCGGGCCCACCTTGGTCGGCTCGCCCGCCAGCCAGATGTCGCTGTCGCGGCCGACGATGCGGATGCGCCCGCCATCGGTGGCAATGTCGGGCGCCGTCCCGCCCGCCGCGCCCAGGGCCGCCACGCTTTTCTCGATGCGCACGCCGCGCGCGGCGATGGCGGTATAGGTCGCTCCCGATCCGCCGTCGATGATCAACCCGTCGCCGCCCGCGGCGCCGGTGATCAGGATGTCGCGGCGCGGTCCGGCCAGGACCCGCGTATCGCTCAAGCGCACGCCATCGACGGCATCGATCGTGCCGTAGCCCAGCACCCCGAAGATGCCCGGCGACTTGGTCAGCGCATCCAGGTTGGAACCCTTGCCGTCGATCGTGACGTCGCCGCCGGCGGACAATGCCGTGCTCTGGAGCACCACGCCGGCTTCCGGGGTTCCCGCGGGAAGCTTGTTGTCCAGCGTGGCATTCGCCGCCGTGCCGACGATGGTGATGTCGCCCGCGGCGGTCATCGGGTGCTGCGTGCCGCCTTCGCGCCGCCCGTCTATCCGCACGCCGGCGGCCGCCACGCCGCCATGGCCGGTGATCGAGATGTCGCCGCCCGCCGCCACGCCGGTACCGCTGAAGGTGACGCCCTCTCCCCCTTCCACGCCCCGGTTGGATGTCGCATCGACGGTGGTGATGCCGGTCCCCGCCGCGGCCAGCGAGCCGCCCGCCGCGCAGGCGTCGTCGGCGCACAGCGACACGTCGCTCCAGCCGACGAAGATGCCGTCGCGGCGGGTCTGTGCCCGGCCATTCACGAAGGACGTGCCGCCGGTGGCCTTGCCGCCGGCGGCATCGCTTTGCCCGAACAGGCGCAGGTCCCCGCCCCGGGTGGATATGGTGGCGCCTTCCAGATCGATGCTGCCGCCGCTCTCCTCGGCGAAATCACTGGCACCCTCCGGCCGGCGCATCGCGGCCTTGCCCGAGGAATCGGCGTTGAATTCGACATTCAGCGCACCCGCCTGCGATTCGATGCGCGATCCGTTCCACATATCGATGTTGCGCATGGCGTCCACGCGCAGCGTGGACGCCCCGCCCCGCGTCTTGACGACGCTCGAACCGTCCTCGAACACCACGTTGCCGCTCTGCCCCCGGCCGCCGTCGAGCGCGAAGCCGGTGGCGGCCACGGTCACGTCGGTGCGGTTCCCCAGCGCTTCGCCCACGGCGCCGCCCGACACCCGGCTGTCGTCATCGGCCACGGACACCTCGGTGGCGGGCCGTGCCGCCGGCGCCGCGCCCACGGTCACGTCGCCCTGCGAGGCAATCGTCCACTTGCCGTTCGCGCCGCCGCCAGCGCCGGCCGCCGAGACCTGGGCCGCCCCGATCTCGACCACGCTGCCCGAGGTCGTGACGGCGCCGCCCGCGCCGTTGCCCGCGGCATTCGCCGTCATGGTCCCCGCCGCATGCAGCCCCGGAGCATCGATGTCGATGGTCCCGCCATTGCCGGAACCCAGCGCATCCGCATGCAGCCGGCTGCCGGCATCCATCGAGACCGCGCGCCGGCCCTCCAGTTCGATGCGTCCGCCGCCGCCGTCGCCCGAAGCATCCATACGGCCCGACTGGGTACGAATACTGCCCCCGTCGACGTGGATGGTGCCTCCCGACGCGCCCGCCGCGCCCGACACATCCAGCGTGCCGCCCACCTCCACGTCGGCCTGGCCGGTTGCGCCCAGGATGATCTCGCCATTGCGCGCGGTCAGCGATTGCGCCCGGATCGTACCCTGCTGGTTGACCACCCGCTGCGCCACCTGGGTCGAATCCGCCAGCACCGCCACCCGGCCGCCATTGGCCTGGAGCACCGCGCCGCTTTCATTGGTGACCGCCGCCATGCTGGCGCCGGCGCCCGGGGCGAAGCGGAACGTGGTCAGGCCGTCGCCCTGGAAGTCCAGCGTCACCTGGCGGGCCGACACCAGCCCCACGGTGCCGCCATCGGCCACGATCTGCCCGTCGCCGCCGTTGACTACCGTCGCCGCCATCAACGCGATGGTCGACCCCGGAGCCGTCAGAGTCCCCAGGTTCGTCACGGAAGCGGTGTTGGCATCGTCGCGCTCGAACCGGAAGCGGCCCGCCATGAAGTCCGCGTTGGTGATGTTGAGCGTCGAGGCGACCAGACCGCCAGTCTCCACCTTCGACCCCTGCCCGAACAGCACGCCCGCCGGATTGATCAGGAAGATGCGGCCATTGGCCGACAACTCGCCCGAGATCCGGGACAGATCCCCGCCCAGCACGCGGTTCAGCGCGATGCTGGATGCGCCGGGCTGCAGGAAACGGACCGCGTTGTCCTTGCCGATCGAGAACGTCCCCCACTCGATGATGGCACGGTCGCTCTGCTGCTGGATGGACATGACGTTGCCGCTCGTGACGGGCGCGAGCACGCTGCCTTGCACGGGGTTGAATCCGGTCGGCATCTGGGCGCCCGCGCTGGTGCCGACCAGCGCGAGGGCCAGCGCCAGCGGGCGGGGGTTCCAGCGCGCCTCCGGCGACTGGGCCGCGGGCCCGCGGACCTTGCGGGGGGAACGGGTAGCTGCACTCATGTGATTCTCCTGGTCCCGGAGCGCGGCCCGCGCCGCGTGGGCGCCCCGGAAACCTCAAAACACTTTCTGGAACTGCACGAAGATCCGGGGCTTGCGATCACCGCCGTCGGTGACGGGCGCCGCGGTATTGCGGCGCCACGCCAGCGAGACGTTCACCATGAAGTCGCCGGGCCGCGACCACACCGCGCCGATACCGAAGCCCTGCATGCTGCGGGTATTGTTGGTGTCGAGGCTGGTGGGCGAATGGAACATCCGGCCCTTGCCCACGTCGTAGAACACATAGGGGGTCAGGTCCTCGGTGGCGGACCAGCGCCACTCGACCACGCCCAGCACGCCCTCGTCCACCAGCAGCTCGCTGGACGGGAAGGCGCGCACGGCGCGCGCGCCGCCCAGCGCCAGTTTTTCGGAGGCATCCAGGTTGCCGTTGGTGAGCTGCCCGCCCAGGGACACGTACAAGGTATGGCGCGGCAGCACGGACTGCAGGCGCGACACCTGCCAGGTCAGCTTGGTGAACCCGCCGTCCGTCCGGTGGCCCGCCGGCCCCTGGTCCATCGCCCGCGTCAGATCGTCCTTGATGTCCAGGCGGCCGTGGTACAGCGTACCGGTACTGGCCCAGTAGCCGCCGCCGAACAGTTCATCGCGCCGCTCCCAGCTCCAGCCCAGGCCCACGCCGACGACATTCTTGCGCGCCGAGTACGAGAACATGGACAGATCGTCGCGCAGTTCCTTGTGATCCACGCCCAGGCGCAGGAACAGGTTCTGGCCGCGCTGCCGGATGACCGGGTAGTTCAGCGACAGATCGGCCACCGTGGCCCGCCCCTTCGCTCCCAGCTGCGACCAGGGCTGGCCCAGCTCGTAGCTCACGCGCGAGATGCCGGCCCCCAGGCGCAGTCCGTCCGGGCCCAGGGGCGCCTCGTAGCCCAGCCGCCCGAAGTTGAGCGAGTTGCCCTCGGACATCATGAGCCGGGCGTCCAGGTTGTCGCCCAGGCCCAGCGGGCTGGCCACCCGCATCGTGCCGCCCACGCGGACCCGGCCCGATTCGCGCGTGCCGTGGTTGTCCGCGTCGAAGGCGAAGGTCACGCGCCGCGCCTGGGTCACCTCGACCACGAGGTCCGTCGTGCCGGGTTCGCTGCCCTCTTGCAGGCCGGACGACACCTTGATGCCGGGCAGGTCGGAAAGCAGCAGCATGGCGCGTTCGTAGCTTTGCGTGCTGACCGGCTGGCCCGGCTGCAGCGGCGCAAGGTAGGCGCGGATACGCCCTTCCGAGATCGGCGCATCCGGCGCAACCTGGATGTCCACCTTGCCCAGCCGCCCCTCGACGACGCTGATCTCGACCCGCCCGTCGCGCACGGTCTGCACCGGCACCAGCGCCTGGGCAAGAAAGTATCCGCGGCTGCGATACAGCTCGGTCACTTCCCGCGCCAGGGCTTCCAGATCGGACAGCGACACCTCGCGGCCCACGTAGCCGGCCGCGAGCCCCTGCAGTTCGTCCGCGGGAATGGCCGAAGCGCCGGTGAAGACCACCTGCTGCAACCGAAAACCCGCCTGGGCGGCCGCCGGCACGGGCGGCTCGGGCAGGCGCTGCGACGGCGCCTGGGCCAGCGGCCCGGGCGTCTGGGCCAGCGCGGCCGACCACGCCAGCCCCATCGCCGCGGCGGCGATGCCGCGGCGATTCCATGTCTTGTCGGCACCCCGCATGCTTCAGCCCTCCACCGTCAGGCGCCAGTTCCCGATCAGGTTGAACGGCGCCCAGAAAAACGGATGCGCCATCTTGTCGCGTTTGAGGACGGCAAGCTGGCCGGCCTGCATCGCCCTCTGGATGTCGGTGCCCTTGGCCAGTTCGGCGTACAGGGTGCTCATCAGCAGCTCCGCGGCATCATCGGACACCGGCCACAGCGAGGCGATCAGGCTGGACGAACCGGCGGACAGGAACGACCGCGTGAACCCCAGCACCTCGTCGCCCTGGTCGATGCGGCCCAGCCCCGACTCGCACGCCGACAGCGTGACCAGGGCCGTATGGTTCATGTCCAGCCCCAGGATCTCGCGCGCCTCCAGGAAGCTCTGCCTGCCGTCTTCGTTGGCCAGCAGGATGCGCGAATAGAGCGGATCCACGGTATCGGCCTGCGCATGGGCGGCCACGTGGATCAGGGGCGCCCGGGCGGCCGCTTCCTTGAACTGCGTCTTGGTGGCGGCCGTGCCCATGAAGACATTCTTCTGCGGGAACAGCCGCGCCAGTTCCTGCACCTCGCGCTCCGCGCCGGGCAGGTCGTACTGGTCCTCGATACGCGGGTTGCCGAAGGCCGTCAGCGTGGGCGAGACCCGCGGCGTCCTGCGTGCCAGCTGCACGGCGATGCTCATCGAGGGCGCCACCGACATCGCGTGGCTTTCTATCAGATAGGCGCCGTTCAGGCGCAGCGCCTGGAATGGCAGGTAGTGCAGCGGTCCGTGCGGCACGACGATCAGCCGCTGGCCGGCGGCGATGCCCAGCGGCGCGATCAGCAGCTCGCCTACCTTGGCCGCGCCGTCCACCGCGCCACGCTTGCCGTTGACGATCAGGTCGCGGAAAGCGTCGACCAGTTTCGCCAGGTCGTCGCGCCCGATGGCAATGGACACTTCCCGCAATTCGGACGGGCCCACTATCCAGGTTTGCAGGCGGTCGGGCAAGGCATGGAACTGGATCACGCGTTCGTCGGGCGCCAGGGACTGTTGCAGGCCCGCCAGCGACAGCGTTGCCGTGGCCGCGTCCGGCACGCTGCCCCGCCCCCGCACCGCGTCCAGCAGCGCGCGGCTGCGGCTGCGCTCGCTCAGCTCGAACGCCGCCGGCGCATTGCCCAGGTCGCTGTAGAGGCCGATCGCGCGCTCGAACACGGACTGCATGTCCGAGAACAGGCCCATCTTGAACTCATCGCTGCGAAACTTCGCGCGCACCTCGTCCACGCCGTCGAGCGCCTTGCCCAGCGCATCGGCGGCGGCGGGCTTGTTGCCCAGCGCCATCTCGCTGCGCGCCACGCCATCCCACGCCCACAGCTGGTAGTAGCCGCTGTCGGCGCCGGTCTTGCGCGTCGTGAGCGAACGGTACAGGTCCGCCGCTTCCCGCGGACGGTTCTCGGCCAACAGGACGCGGGCACGGGTGCGCTGCCACTGCGTGGCCAGGGCCGGATCGCCCGGCTGCGCGGTAGCGTCCAGCATCTGCCGCGCCCGCGCGGCGTCGCCGGTCTCGGCCAACGCGTTGACCAGCGACACGCGCACCAGGGGCGCGTAGCGTTCCGAGCTGTTCGCCAGCGCGGTCTCGTAGCTATTGATCGCGGCAGGGTAGTCGCCGCGCCGGGCCTCGACATCGCCCAGCACCTTGTGCACCGGACCGAGAACCTTCTCGGGCTCCTTGGGAGGATGCCGCAGCGCCTCGCGCGCGAAGGACTCCGCCTTGTCCAGGCGCCCGGCGTAGCTGTAGGCGATCGCCAGGTCGCGGTTGGCCAGCGCGGCCAGGTTGGGATCGTTGGTGGCCTGGGCCAGGTGCAACGCCTTGCTGGCTGCGCGCACGCTCTGCCTGAACTCGCCCTGTTCGGCCAATGCCACCGCCTGGCTGCAATACTGGTAGCCACTGAGCTTGACCGGATCCTGGGCATACAGGATCGCGCCGTCCTGGCTCAACGCCAGCAGGGTGTCGGCATCGGCCAGCCGCTCTTGCGCGACCTGCCCCACCTCGGCATCCGGCACGGACTCCTGGGCCCATGCCACGGGAAGCCCCCATCCGAGCGCCAGCGCGCAGATGGCTCCGCGCGCGCCGCCCCAGATCTTCCCCTTCCGCCTAGCCCGCCCCATGCTTGCGCTCCACGTTCGCAGCGGGCACCTCCCGCCATGGATATAGGAACGAAGTCTAGGTAGCGTGCGCTAACATGCCTATACGCAATAGGACATAGCGCTAAAGGGGTAAGGCCGCGTCATGCAGCTGTCACTCGATCTCGACGATCTGATGCTGTTCCAATCGGTGGTGGAAAGCGGCTCGCTCACGTCGGCCGCGAGCAAGCTTGGCGTGCCGCGCGCCACGCTCAGCCGCCGCCTGATCGCGCTGGAGAAAAGCTGCGGCGCGATGCTGCTCAAGCGCAATACGCGCAAGGTTTCGCCCACCGCCCTGGGACTGGACCTGCTGCAGGAATGCGCGGACATCGCGCGTGCCCGCGACAGCATCGCGCGCAAGATCGCCCGCAGCGCCACCAGCATGTCGGGCACGCTCCACGTCGCGATGCCGATCGAGTTCGGCACCGCGTGGCTGGGACAGGCCATCTCGGAATTCGCCATGGAGCACGACGACCTGCAGATCGTCGTCGACACCACCACGCGTCCCATCGACATGATCGGCGAAGGCGTGGACATCCTGATCGCCTTCGGCGAACCCAAGCCGTCGCGGTTGACGGTACGCAAGCTGGGCGAGATCCGCTACGGGCTGTATTGCAGCCCCGCCTATGAAGCCGGCCTGCCCCATCCCGTTTCCCTCGCCACGCTGCCCGCGCTCGATTGGGTGGTGACCGAACTGCAATCCGGACAAAGCCTGTGGAACACCCTCCCGTCGGGCGCCGGCCGCTCCGCGCTGGGACGGGTGCGGGCACGCGTGAACAGCATCCGCCTGCTGCGCGAGATGGTGTCCTGCGGAACCGGCGTGGGACTGATCCCCGAGATCCTGGGCCGCGACTACGTACCCGGCGGACGCCTCAAGCGCATCGTGCCCGAATGGGAGCCCCGCCTGCCGCTCAACGCCTACATCGTCTCGCGTACCAGCGTGCCGCGCGCCACCCGGGCGATGCTCAAGTACCTGGCGGACGCCATCCGCAAATCGCAGGACGCCTAGGGCCTGTTCACGCGAAAAGGAGCCTCGCACAGGCCCCGGGGGCCCTACGCCTTGCCGAAGTGTCCCGCCATCATGGCCTCGAAGGCGGCCGGATTCTCGAGCTGGGGCAGGTGGCCGGCGCCGGGGATCTCCACCCACTGGCCATGCGGCATCGCCCGCGCCTGCTCGCGCATGGCCGGCACGATGACCCCATCGGCCTCGCCCGCCGCCAGCGTTGCCCTGACCGGGCTGCGCGCCAGCCCGTCGCGATAGTCGAAGCGGCTGATCGCCCGCGCGCAATGCGCGTAGCCCTCGACCGGCGTCTTCAGGATCTGCTCGCGGACCTGCGCGACCAGGGCCGGTTCCCCGGCCAGCGTGGGCGGCGTGAACCACCGCGCCAGGGTCTCGTCCACCAACGCCGCCATGCCCTCGCGCCGGGCGCGCGCGATCCGCTCGTCCCACAGCGCCGCGTAGTTGTCCGGCGTGCTGGACGGCGCATCGCAGGCCACCAGGCTGGCCAGCCGCGCGGCATGGCGCGTGGCCAGGTCGAAGCCGATCATGGCGCCCAGCGAGACCCCCATGAAATGAAAGCGCGCAAAGCCGAGCGTGTCGGCCAGCCGCGTGACCGCGTCGGCCAGGCCGGATAGCGTCACCTCGCCAGCGACGGGCGCCTGGCCGTGGCCCGGCAGGTCGATGGCGATCACCCGGTACGTGCGTGCCAGCCAGGCAGACTGCCGCGCCCAGCTGGCCCCATCGGACATGATCGAATGGACCAGCAGCACCGCCTCGCCCGCCGACGGCCCCTGCGCCGTGTAGTAAAGGCCCGATCCCGCATCGAACTTGCCCTGCGCGCTCATCACCGCATCTCCCCTGTCGAAATACCCAGCATCATAGACTCCTGACGCGCGATCAGGGGCCCGTCGGCTTCCGAGCGGCGCTTGACCTCCTGCCAGCGTGGATCCCGCGCGAACGCGTCCCACGCCCGGTCGAAATCCACGCCCGGCCGCCATTTCAGCAGGTAGACGAAAGTATCGGGCGCCTCGGGCGGCGTCCAGCTCCGTTCCAGCAGCAGCCCTTGTTCAGCCAGCAGCGGCGCGGCCGAGGCCAGGAAGCGGTCGCGCATGGCCGCGAACTTGCCGGGGGCCGCCACGTAGGTCTTCAGGGCATAGGCATGCCCGTCCCCGGTTTCGACCGGCAGGGCCGCATCGCTGCCCCATTGGGTCCAGGAGCCGTCGTAGACCCGGACGTCGCGTTCGCCCAGCTTGTGCAAGGCCAGCGCCAGCACGCAGGCCGACACGCCGGAGCCGCAGGAGCAGACGAAGCCCGTATCCCGCCCCAGCTCCAGCCCATGCGTCCGCATGGCCTCGGCCAGCCGGTCGTCCGGCAGGTAGGCATGCGAGACCGGATCGAGCAGTTGCTCATAAGGCAGGTTGACGCTGCCCGGGATGTGGCCGGCCCGCAGCCCTGGCCGCGGCTCGGGCGCCAGGCCCCGGAAGCGCTCGGCGCTGCGGGCGTCCACCACCTGGGACGACGCGTGCGCCGCGGCGGCGCGCGTCGCGGCGGTATCGGCCACCGCGTCGTGCTCGCGCGTCGCGCGCCAGCCTCCTTCCCGCGCGGGCGCGGCCGGACCTTGCTCCAGCACGCCGCCGGCCGCCCGCCACGCGGGCAATCCCCCATCCAGGACGGCCACGCGTTCGTGGCCATATCCCCGGAACATCCACCACAGGCGCGGCGCGGTCCGTATGCCATGGGTGTCGTAGGCCACGACCAGATCCCCGGCCTGGATGCCCAGCCTGCGCATGACGGCCTCGAACTGCGCCGCCGGGGGCAGCATCGTGGGCAGGCCGGAGGCGGGATCGCTGATCTCGGCCAGGTCCACGAAGCGCGCGCCCGGAATGTGCGCCGCCTCGAACTCGCGGCGCGCGTCGCGCCGCTCCGTGGGCAAGTGGCTGGTGCAGTCCAGGATGACCACCCCCGCGCCGCCCGCCACGCGGGCCAGATCGGAGGCGGTGATCAGCGGTCCGGACGGCATCGGGGCCGTTTCACGTTCGTTGGCCATGCCTATTCCACCTTGATGCCGGATTCGGCCACGAAGCCCTGCCAGCGCTTGATCTCGCCGGCCACGAAAGTCCGGAACGCCTCCGGCGTCATGTCCCCGGGCGGGCTGCCCATGGCTTCGAGCTTATCCTTCATCGCGGGCTCGTTCAACGCCTTGCGCACCACCGCCGATATCTTCTGGACGATGGCGGGTGGCGTGCCGGCGGGCGCCAGCAAGCCCGTCCAGCCGTCCATGCCGAAGCCCGGCACGCCGGACTCGGCGATGGTGGGCAGGTCGGGATTGCGCGGATAGCGCTTGGGACTGGTGATGGCGACCGCGCGCAGCCGGCCGGACTCGATCCAGGGCTGCACGTCGGAGTAGTTGGCGAAGGTCATCTGCACGTCGCCGGCCACGGCGGCCGCCACGGCAGGCGCGCCGCCCCGATAGGGCACGTGCACCATGTCGGTCTTGGTGTCGTACTTGAAGACCTCGCCGGCGAACTGCGTCAGGCCGCCGGCGCCGCCGAAGTTCAGCTTGCCGGGATACTTGCGCGCATAGGCGATCACGTCGCCCACCGTCTTGACCGGCAGCGTGGGATGCACCGCCAGGATCAACGGATTGGTGTTGAGCAGCGCCACCGGCGCGAAATCGTTCAGCCCATGGTAGTCGAGCTTGTAGATGAACTGGTTCAAGGTCTGGGGCGCGGCCAGGCCTACCAGCAGCGTATAGCCGTCGGGCTTGCTCTTGGCCACGTAGGACGTCGCCAGGCTGCCGCTGGCGCCCGGCTTGTTCTCGACGATGAACGGCTGGTTGAAGGCGGCCTGCAACGCCTCGGCCGTGATGCGCGCCATCTGGTCGGCGATGCCGCCCGGCGCGTAGGGCACGATCAGCCGCACGGCGTGCCTCGGCCAATCGGTGCCGTCAGCCGCCTGCGACGACGCGATACAGGCGGTCCATGCCGCGGCGGCCAGGCCCGCGGCCTTCAAGCTTTTCTTCATGATGTGTCTCCTCCGGTGCGCAGCGCGCCCGCTACAGTGGAATGACGGTCAACACGTCGACGCAGCGCGAATCCAGCACGACCACGCGTTCCCGCAGGCGCGGGCCGTCGGCCTGGGCATGGACGATGTCCAGGTACTTGCCGACCCCGTACAGCCGGGACTCGCCTGTCTCGAACGTGCGATAGACGCTGAAATTGGAGCGCACGCGCCAGCTGCCGTCGCCCACCGCGACGATGCGGCCGGGGCCCAGCACGTGCGTGTAGCAGTGCGGCTCGAAAATATTGGCGGTGCGCAGCGCCGCGACGCGATCGCGCAGCATACCGCGCCCCTCGCAATGGATGATGCCCACCGGCAGGCCGGCCGCCACGTTTTCGCGCGTGGTCAGCCGGTAGGTGCCGTCGTCGGTGAAGAAGTCCGGCCAGGACTCCAGCTCATCGTCGTCCAGCGCGTGGGCGTAGTCGGCCATCAGCCGCCCGATCGCGGCGTGGACGTCCTCGCGCACGGCGGGGGAAGAAGCAGTACGAATGGTGGTCTGCATGATCAGCGTTCCGTCAGAATCCCATGATGTCGCGATAGCCGTGCCAGAACCCCCGGACGGAGGCCTCGGTGGCGCGCGACGACTCGTTCGACTCGGCCACGCGGCCGCCCATCTCGATGAATGCCGCGCGCCGGCCGGACCCTGCCGTGCCGCGCTGCACGAACTCGTTGATGCAGCCGTCCTCCAGGGCCACCAGGCCGGCCGCGCCGGTCAGGTTGGACTGCATGATGCGCATCTTCGACTGCTCGGGCGTATCGCGCTCGTAGCCGAGGAATATCCATTTCAGCTCGGTCTTGTCCACGCCCTGGGGGACGAAGAAGCGGATGGCCAGGGAGTTCAGCGTGAACTGGAACACCACGTTGGGGAACACGGTCTGGATGCTGTGGGTGATGCCGTCGTCGAACTCCTCCCACGCATCGAGCAGCTCGGGCCCTTCCAGGGCGGATTCGCCGTGCTGCGCGCCGTACTTGGCCGAGTGCACCTCGGCCGTCAGGTATTCCTTGTCCAGGTTGAAGGTGGCGCGCTTCGAATAGCTGATGTGGTGCCACTTGCGGTCGGACAGGATGATGCCCCCGTCCATGTCCAGCCGGTTCACCTTGAAGGTGGTGTAGAAGGTATGCAGCAGCGTCGCGTGATAGGAATCCCGCACGTTCTCGGCGTACAGCTTCCAGTTGTTGTGGATGACCTGGCTATGCCGGCCCAGCACCTTCAGCGGCCGGCCGAAGTTGCGCTGGATGAAGGCGCTCATGCGCGGGCCCAGGAACTCGTCCAGCGGCGGCGTCTCGTCCGACAGCGTGCCGAACACCAGCCCGCAGAAGACCTGGACGCGCACCGGTTGCAGCCGATGGGCCTCGACGTCGAAGTCTTCGGGCATGCCGCCCTTGCCGTTGACGCCGTTCTGGAAGGCGATCGACCTCAGCCGGCCATCCAGCCGGTACGACCATGCATGGTAGACACAGGTCAGGTTCTTGACCTTGTCCCTGGCCTTCAACGCGACCAGCGCGCCCTTGTGGGCGCAGCGGTTGACCATGGCGTTGACCTGGCCATCGTGGTCGCGCGCGACGATCACCGGCGTCTCGCCCATCCAGGACGTGACGACGTCGCCGGGCTCGGGGATGTCCTGTTCGATGCAAAGAAACTGCCAGACCGGGCCGCGGAAGATCCGCTGCTGCTCCCGGTCGTAGACCTCCCGGTCGGAAAAGACCTGGAACGGCACCCGGGTGATGCCTTCGCTGGGCCAGTCGACCAGCGCCTCTGCTGCCTCCATCGTTTTCTCCAATGCGCCTCGCGAACTTGGGGCGACGGAAGCGATGGTAAGGATTAGCCCGGCCCCTGCGCATCGGACAAGACCTGCACCGCTAGTCACCTATCCCCATGAACTTCAGTACGACCGTCTTGTTGAATGGGAGAAGGCACCCTCGCTGTGTCTCAACCTGCGATCGTCACTCATCACCACCGTAGTCCTTGATCGGTGGGGCGGGGCGGCCCGCTCGGGGGGCGCATTCGGAGCCGCCGGCGAGGGCGCCCCCGGCCTCCCGCCAGCGTCACTGCACGGTGATGCTGGCCTCCTTGATGACCTTCTCCCACCGCGCGGCCTCGGTATCGATCAGGCGCTTGAACTCCGCGGGCGTATTGCCCACCGTCAGGCCCCCGTGCGCCTGGACCTTCTCCTTGACGTCCGGCGACCGGGCGATCCGGGCCAGCGCGGCGGCGAGCTTGCCGACGATCTCCGGCGACGTGCCGGCGGGAGCGACCACGCCATTCCAGACGGTCGCCTCCAGGTCCAGGCCCTGTTCCTTCAGCGTCGGCAGTTCGGGCATGGAGGCCAGGCGCTCGCCGCTGGTCACCCCCAGGCCGATCACCCTGCCCGACCGGATCGGCGCCATGCCCGAGCCGGTGAAGGCGAAATGGATGCGGCCGGCGTTGAGATCGACCTCGGCCGATGCGGTCGACTTGTAAGGCACGTGGAGGGTGTCGACGCCGGTCATGGAGGCGAACAACGCACCCACCAGGTGCGGCGAGGTGCCCGACCCCGGCGATGAGTAGTTCAACTGGCCGGGCCGCGACCGGGCCAGCGCCACCAGTTCCTTCACGTTCTTGACTCCCAGCGTGGGGCTGGCCATCAGATAGAACGGCAGCGCCGCGACCATGGAAACCGGCGCGAAGTCGCGCTTGGGGTCGTAGGTGATGTTCGGATACAGGAAAGGGTTGATCGACAGCGTGGTCACGGATGCCATGAGCAAGGTGTAGCCGTCCGGGGCTGCCTTGGCGACGTAGTCCGCGCCTATCATGGTGCTGGCGCCGGCCTTGTTCTCGACGATGACCGGTTGCTTGAGTTCGCGCGCCAGGGCGTCGGCAAAGATGCGCGACACGGTGTCGGCGACGCCTCCCGGTCCGTGCGGCACCACCAGCTTGATGGGACGGTCCGGATAATCGGCGTGCGCCGCCAGCGCCGGGACGGCTCCCAGCGCCATGGCCGCGACGAAAGTCTTGATGCGTGTTTTCATGCTGTCTCCTGTTTTCATGCGCCGGACGGAGCCGGGCTCCCGGATCCGTCCGGCTGGAAAGGCCTACTGTGCGCCTGCGTCCAGCGATACATTCCAGGCGTCGTAGCCATAGACCCAGTCCGGGTTGGTGGACTCGCGCATCCAGTTGTTGGCGCTCGACCCGGCCTGCACCGCCGACGTGCGGGGCTTGCGGACCTGCTCGAACAGGCGGAACGCCATGTCGAGATCGGCGCCGTGCTCCGCCACGCAGCGCGCCAGGACGACCGAATCCTCCAGCGCCATGGCCGCGCCCTGGGCCATGTAGGGCGTCATCGGATGGCAGGCGTCGCCCATCAGCACGATATTGCCCCGTCCCCAGCTCGGCAGCGGATCGCGCTGGAAGATCGCCCATTTATGCACGTCCGGGCATGCTGCCAGCACGGCGCGCACATCGGGATGGAAATCGGCATAGGCCGCCCGCAGCACCTCCAGGTCACCCTTGGCCGACCACGACTCGGGAGTCAGCCAGCCCGCGTCCTCGGGTTGGCTGGTGACGAAATAGACCTCATCCTGGCGCCGGGTCACGTAGTAGATGACGATGTGGCGGTCCGGCCCCCACCATTTCGTGCGCGACCGGCCGATGTCGAGCGAGCCCAGCCGGCTCGCGGGAAACGTCGTGCGGTAGGCGACGCGGCCGGTGAAGCGAGGCTGCTCCTCGCCCAGCAGCAGCTCGCGCACCAGGGAATGCACGCCGTCGGCGCCGATGACGGCGGCCGCGCGGGCCTCGCTGCCATCCTCGAACCGCAGCACAGCCTCGCGGTCTCCCTGGTCCAGGTGCATGAGCTTCTTGCCCAGCGACATGTGCTCCTGCGGCACCCGCGCGGCCAGCGCCGCATGCAGGTCGCCGCGATGCATGGCCAGGAAAGGCATGCCATAGCGCTCCAGGACAGCCTCGGCCAGCGGAAACTCGTTCGTCACGGCGCCGGTGTCGTGCGCCCGATTCAGGGACGACCGGGGCGAGAAAGCGATCTCTTCCAGCTGCGGGCGCAGTCCGAACCCATCCAGCACCCTCATCGCATTGGGCGACATCTGGATGCCCGCGCCGATGCGCGCGAACTGACGCGCCTGTTCGTACACGTGCACGGCCACGCCCTGCGCGCGCAGGGCGACCGCCGCCGCCAATCCGCCGATCCCCGCGCCGATGATCGCAACCGGCAACTCCGACTTCTTCATGAAACTCCTCCAATGATCCGCCATCGCGGAAGCACTCATTATTGAAGTCCAGACATATCGAGTAAATTGCAGAACAGCACTAGCAGCTATAGAACTTCTCTATGCGAGGAAAGGCCGGGGATGGATATCAAGCAACTCGAGTACTTCGTCCAGGTCGTCGACGCCGGCAGCTTCACCCGCGCCGCGATGGTGCTCGAAATGACCCAGCCTTCCCTGAGCCGGCAGATTCGCCTGCTGGAAGTGGAGTTGCACGAGCACCTGCTCTACCGGAACGGCCGTGGCGTGGAGCCGACCGAGGCAGGCAGGCGCCTGCTGGAACATGCCCGCGTGGTCCTCGATCGCCTGGCCACCGCGCGACAGGAAATCCACGAACTGAAGGCGGTGCCACGCGGCAAGATCGTCGTCGGCTTCCCCCCGCGCATCGCCCACCTGCTCGCCCCCAGCCTGGTGCGCGGCTTCCGCGAGCGCCTGCCCGGCGCCGCGCTGACCGTGACCGAAGGGCTGAGCGTGAGCCTGAGGGAATGGCTGCACGAAGGCCGGGTCGACGTCGCGCTGCTGTACGACCCCGCCCCGGGAGAGACGCTGGACTATGAACCCGTGTTCAAGGAGGAACTGATGCTGGTGGGGTCGGTACCCGGTCCGGGCGAGCGCCTGCCCGAGTCGCTGCCCGTCGATGCGCTGGCGGACTACCCGCTGATCCTGCCCTGCGAGCCCAACACCATCCGCGCGGTGGTGGATGCCGCCTGCCGCCGGCGCGGCATCGCCCTGGACATCGTCGCCGAAGTCAATGCGGTGCACACCATGGTCGCGCTGGCCGAAAGCGGGGAAGGCTACGCGCTGCTGTCGGCCAGCGCCATCGGGCCGCAGCGGCGCGCGGGCACCCTGGCCACGGCGCGCGTACATTCGCCGTCCATGCACAACAACCTGATCATGTGCACGGCGCGGCTGCAACCCTTGACCCGGCTGACGCGGGAGACGATGCAATTGCTCCGGTCGCTGGACATCCGGACGCTGCTGGCCAACGCCTAGTTCAATTCACCGACGGCGGCGGAGGAAACAGGCGCCCCGAGGAGTCCCCGCTCAGGTCGTCGGTCTCCAGCGGCGCGCCGGGAATCGCGAATTTCTCGGCCGCCCAGGCCCCCAGGTCGATCTGGCGGCAGCGTTCGGAACAGAAGGGCCGCCAGGCGTTCTCGGGACTCCATGGGGCCGGCCTGGCGCAGGTGGGGCATTTGACTTTCTTGACCATGGCCGCATTGTAGCCAGGGGACGAGGGATCCGCCGCCCTCAGAAGCTGTTGCACAGCGTCAGCCGGAAGGGCACGTCGGCCGTCACCGGCTGGGGCTTCAGATCCCCCCCCTGGGACGAGAACCGCACCGACACCATGTATTTGTTGGCGCTGACTTCGGGAAACACACCCAGCGTGTCGTCGACATAGATGCGCAGCAACTGGTAGGCCTTGCCGCCCAGCATCTGCTGGAAGGCGCCGCCCTCGGCCACCACCGCGACCTGCCGGCCCGATTCGCGCAGCATCTTCAGCACGATGGCCAGGCCGTCCCGTATGGGCAGGAAGGGCTCGACCCACTGGGCGAGATCCTGGACCCGCTGCTCGACCGGCTTGTGCTTCCAGGCGTGAAAGGACGGGACATCGAACTCGCAGGCCCCGCCCGGGATCGCCAGGCGGCTGCGTATGCTGGTCAGCCATTCGTTCTGCCGCAGCGGCTGGCCGGTCTTGCCCTGGGCCACGAGCGAGCCCGTGGCCTGCTCGATGCTGGACAGCATGACGTCCAGGGTCTGGCGGTCGACGCCGGGATGCTCGCGCAGCGAGCTCAAGGATTGGCGGTAGCGCTCCAGGTCCTGCAGCAGCTCGGACTTGAGGTCGGCGCGCGCCGACACGTCCAGGATTTCAAACAGCGTGGTCAATGCGACGTGATGCCCGCGGGCATCCGGTTGCCGCACGAAGAAGAACAGATTATCGAAGAGGCTTTCCAGACGCAGCAGCGTACGGACGCGCTCGTTGAATGGGTATTCGTAAAGAACCACGTAGACCGTCCGGAATCGGAATTTCGTAGAAATATACCTGTACCGCATGGACACGGCGACACTTGCCTTGTCCGCTTCCGAACGGCCCTTGCGCGGGCGCTTCGGAACACCTCCATCATTGTAGGTACGGAACTGACAGGAAAACACTCAACCGTAGCCCGATCCCCCCTTACTTTGAAGCAGGCCGCCCGGCAATGCGGTTTCGAGTTGTGACGCCGGCCGCCCCGGCCGCCTCCAGCAAGGCCGCGTGGAAGTCGCGATGCAGCGTGGTGTCGGGCGCGTCGCGGTGGCGCAGGATGCCCACCATGCCCTGCCGGCGGGTGGGCAGGTCCAGCGCGACCAGTTGGCCGGCGGCCTGGAAATAGTCCAGTGCGCGGCGCGACAGCGCGGTCAGCAGGCTGGCCCGCTGCATCATGGCCACCAGCATCAGGATGCCCACCGCCTCCACACGGTAGCGGGGCGCGGGCTGCCCGGCCAGCGCGAACTCGGCGTCCAGTTCGCGCCGCAGCGGATTGCCCTTGGGCGGCACCACCCAGCCGCATCCGTCCAGATCGGCCCACGTCAGGCTGCGGCGGCCGGCCAGCGGATGCGCGGGGGGCGCGGCCACCGCGATGCTTTCGCTGTAGACCGGCGTGCAGCGCAGGCGGTCGTCGATGGCATCGCCTTCGAGACGCGTCACCACGAAGTCCAGGCGGCGTTCCAGCAGCGGTGGCAGGAGCTGGTCCAGGGTCGATTCGGTGATGGACAAACGGGTTTCGGGACGGCGCGACAGCAGCAGGGCCACACTGTCGGGCAGCAGCCCGGTCGAGACCGTGGCCGTCACCCCGATGGACAGATGGCCGTCCGCCCCTTCGGCCATCAGCGCCATGGTCTGGCTGGCCCGCTCGACCTCGGCCAGCATGATGCGGGCATGCTCGGCCATCGCCGCGCCGAAGCGGGTGGGCA
Source organism: Alcaligenaceae bacterium SAGV5 (assembly GCA_009360345.1). Classification (GTDB taxonomy): domain Bacteria; phylum Pseudomonadota; class Gammaproteobacteria; order Burkholderiales; family Burkholderiaceae_B; genus Pigmentiphaga. The sequence goes on along the minus strand of SPDP01000007.1, from coordinate 57,584 downwards.
CGAGGCCCCGCGAATGGCGTTCGAACAACGGCACGCCCAGTTCGCCCTCCAGTTCGGCCAGCCACTTGGACAGTGCTGGCTGCGTCATGCAGAGGCGATCGGCGGTGTGACTGAGATTGCACGTATCGGCCAGGCTGCTCAGCACTTCGAGCTGCCGGATGCGCAAGCGCCGGGTCCAGTTCATTGCCATGAATTTTATGTATGACAGCCCGGCATTTTATCATTGGAAGGAAATACCTCTCCGTTCCCATAATGCAGGCACGGCGCCGACCAGACTGGCCCAGCCAGCCCGCCCCCCTTCCACGGAGACATCTCATGCGACCGCTTGCGCGCCTTTTCCTCGCCTTCTTCCTTCTTGCCGCCGCGCCCTGGGCCCGGGGCGCCGACTACCCCGACCGCCCGGTCAAGCTGGTCGTCAACTTCGCCGCCGGCGGGCCGCTGGATCTCATTGCGCGATTGATCGCCGAACAGGCTGCATCGCGCCTGAAACAACCCGTCATCGTCGAGAACCGCGCGGGAGCCGGCGGCAACATCGGCGCCGAATACGTCGCCCGGTCGCCCAAGGACGGCTACACGGCGCTGGTCAGCATCGACCACCTGCTGACGATCAATCCCTCGGTCTACAAGAACATGGGGCTGGACCCCTTCCGCGACCTCGTGCCGGCCGGCATCTTCGGCACCACCTCGCAGGTACTGGTGGCCCACCCCAGGCTGGGCCTGAAGAATTTCCGCGACTTCCTGGACCGGGCCACGAAGGAAGACCTGACCTACGCCTCGGCCGGCCTGGCCTCGCCGGGCCACCTGACTTTCGAGCTGCTGAAGGCCAGGACCGGCATACGCGGCACGCACGTGCCCTACAAGGGCAACGCACCCGCCCTGTCCGACGTGGTGGCCGGCCATGTGCCGCTGGCTTTCGTGGCCTCGACCAACACGCTGCCCTACGTGCGGTCCGGCGCGCTGCAGGCGCTGGCCACCTCGGCCACGGCCCGCAACCCGCAGTTGCCGCAAGTCCCCACCGTACAGGAACAGGGCGTACCCGACTTCGACGTGCAGTTCAGCCAGGTGATCCTGTTTCCCGCGGGCACGCCAGCGTCCGTGGTGAAGAAGTGGGGGGACCTGCTGCGCGAGATCCTGGAAAGCCCCGAAGTACGCCGCCAACTGGACCAGATGGCCGTGACGCCCTTCTGGGCGGACTCGGCGCGAACCACGGCCTGGCTGCATGACACGCGGGCGCGATGGGACGCCCTGATCCGCAAGCTGAACATCCAGTGAGTCCGGCTCGACGCCGCGCTCAAACGGGCAGCGCGGACAGGTCGAGCCAGGCGCGATGCCGGTCCAGCGTACGCGCCGCCAACTGGGCGGGCGTGGTCTGGCCATCGTTGACGATGACGTCGTCGGCCACCGCGAGGCGCTGGGCGCGCGTGGCCTGGGCGGCCATGATGCGGGCGACCATCTCGGGCGCGAGGCCGCTGCGGCGCCGGACGCGCAGGACCTGGGTGGCCTCGTCGCAATCGACCACGCAGATGCGGTCCACGCGATCCCGCCAGCGGCCGGACTCCACCAGCAGCGGCACCACGAAGACCTGGTAGAGCCCCTGGCGCGCGGCCGCCTCGCGCTCGACCTCCTGGCCGATGAGCGGATGGATCAACGCCTCGAGCCGCGCCTTGGCGCGGGCATCGGAAAACACCAGCGCCCGCATGCGGGGGCGATCCATCGCGCCATCGGCGCCTATCATGTCCGGGCCGAATTCGCGCCGCAGCGGCTCGATGGCGAGGCCGCCCGGCGCGGTAAGCGCATGCGCGATGGCGTCGGTGTCGATGACCGCCGCGCCCTGGGCCTCCAGGAGATCGGCCACGGCCGTCTTGCCGGAGCCGATGCCGCCCGTCAAGCCCACTCGCAGGGGCCGCCCGCCGGAAGAAGAAGGTGTGCCTACCATGCCAGCAGCTTAATCCATGCGTCGCCGGCGAACAGCGCCGCCACGCCCGCCACCGCCAGATACGGGCCGAAGGGCAGCGGCTGGTCGCGCCGCACCCGTCCGGCCAGCAGCAGCCCCCCGGCCACCGCCACGCCGGCCAGCGACGCCGCCACCATGACCAGTGGCAGGCTCTGCCACCCCAACCAGGCCCCGATGGCGGCCAGCAGCTTGAAATCGCCATAGCCCATGCCCTCCTTGCCCGTCAGCAGGCGGAACAGCCAATACACCGACCACAGCACCCCGTAGCCGGCCATCGCGCCGATGACCGCGTCGGGCAGGAAGGCGAAGCCGCCCCACAGATTGACGAACAGGCCCCCCCACAGCAGCGGCAGCGTCAGGTCGTCCGGCAGCAGCGAAGTCTGGAGATCGATCACCGCCAACGCCAGGCAGGCCGCGCAGAACGCCATGGCCGCCAGGCTGCTCCACGTCACGCCGAACACGGCCACGCAGGCCGCGAACAAGGCCGCCGCCGCGAGTTCCACCAGGGGATACTGCCAGGAAATGGGCGCGGCGCAGTGGGCGCAGCGGCCGCGCAGCACGAGCCAGCCCAGGACCGGGATGTTGTGGCGCCATGAGATGGGATGCCGGCATGCCGGGCAATGCGAAGCGGGACGCGCCAGGTCGAAACGCTCCTGCCCGGACGGCGCGTCGCCATGCAGCTCGGCGCACTGTGCCTGCCAGGCACGCTGCATCATCTGCGGCAGGCGCGCGATCACGACATTGAGGAAGCTGCCCACCACCAGCCCCAGCACGGCGGCGGCCGCGCCTGCCAGCCACGGGGTGGCCGCGAGTATCTGCACGAATGACATAGACAAGGATGAAAAACGCCGCCACGGCGGCCCCCCGCAAGCTTAACCGCCCCCCGGGTCCCGCGTGGAGCGGGCCGTGCAATAAATGTCATCCCCCGCGAAACGGCAACCCGCCCATTCGCCGCCTTGTCCATCGCATGCCGGCAGACGCAACAGGGTAGACTTGCGGTAAATCTCAAGAGCCGGAGCCGTCATGACCAACCCGCCCCTTTCGCCCCGTTCCGCTCCTTCCCGCCTTGCCACCCTGGCCGCCGCCCTGGTCGTGGCGGCCGGACTGGGCGCGTGCTCCATCCCCCTGCCTGACCGCCAGCACTCCGGCACCCTGACCGCCGCCGACGCGGTGGTGCCGCCGCCTCCCGCCATGACGCAGGAACAGGCGGACCGGGGCAGACAGGACCGGGGCGTGCCCCTGGCCCAGCCGCAAACCTTCCGCGGCGTCATTCCCTGCGCCGATTGCGCCGGCCAGCGCGTCACGCTCACGCTGCTGCCCGACTGGACCTGGCGCATGCGCCGGGTGTATTTCGGGACCCGCGACAACAAGGAACAGAGCTTCGTCAGCGCCGGCCGCTGGGAGCGCCTGGTCGACTCGTCCGACCAGATCCGCCTGATCGGCGACCGCAACGAAGGCGGACTCTACGAGTTCATTTCGGGCACGACGCTGCGCATGCTGGACCAGAACGGCGACCCCATCCAGTCCACGCTGAACTATGCGCTCACCCAGCAGTTCGACGTGGATTTCATCACCGACAGCTTCACGATGCGCGGCAAGGTCGTGTCCAAGGACGGCCAGCCCACCTTCGCCATCTGCAGCACCGGCAAGCGCTATCCCGTATCGCCCACCGGCCAGGCACAGGCACTGGCCGACGCCTACGCCAAACTGCGCGTGGCGCCCGGCACCCCCGTGCTGATGTGGATAGACGGCCACATCGCCCGCACCGGCGAACCCCCGGTGGAATCGGTCGTCGTGGACAAACTCGCCCGCGGCACCCTGGACAGCCCCTGCGAAGATTAGGCCCCCCCTACGCGCTGACGCGCGCCCCCCAGGGGGCGAAACCGGCGGACCGGAAGGGAAGGCCACCCCCACGCCCTTCGGGCGCCCCCTCAAGGGGGCGATGCGAGTGGACCGGCAAAGCCGGATCCACCGCATCCTGGGTCTAGCTCCAGTTTCTTGGATTGTGGCACCGTTGCCATCGCTGGCAGCCAGCGGTAGCCAGGATGATCCAATCCAAGAAGCGCGTACCAGACCCAGGAAACCGCGGATCCGGCTTTGCCGGTCCGCCAGTTTCGCCCCCTGGGGGGCGCGCGTCAGCGCGTAGGGGGGGTCTTCTACCTTGCCCTGGAAATACGCACTTCCGCGCCGCGGCGCTTCACTTCCAGGCCTTCGGACGGCAGGATCTTCAGGCCTTCCAGGCCCTTGGCGTAGCTCGATCCCTGCATCTGCATGACGCGGATCTTGTTGCGCATCACGCTGGGGTTGTGCACCGGCATGCCGAACAGCCAGACCTCGTCCAGGATGCGGGCTGAGTTGAATTCGCCGGTGTGCTGGGCGGCGGGGCCCAGGCACAGCATGTGGCCTTCGCGGCCGAAGAGCGGCAGGCGGTCCAGTCCGCACTCGAAGGTCCAGGTCGTGCCGCCCTCGTAGCGCCAGCCCGTGTTCAGGTCCCACCAGGCCTCGCCCTTGGGGAAGTAGACACGGATCTGGTTGCCGGGCTGCACCGCTGGCGCGACCAGCAGGGCCGGGCCGAGCAGGTATTGCAACTCGTGGGCGTGCGCCTCGGAATCCTCCGGGAAGGACAGGGCCATGGAGCGCTGCACCGGCAGGCCGGTGCGGGCCGCGTCCTCGATCACGCCCAGCACGTAGGGAATGAGCCGGTAGCGCCACTGCATCAGCGTCTGCGCGTGCTGGAAGGCCTCGTCGCCGAAATCCCAGGGCAGCAGGCCCGGCACCGCATGAAAGCGCAGGTGCGAGCTGAACACCCCGGCCGCCAGCCAGCGCAGGTACAGCTCGGGCGTCATGGTGCCCAGCGGATGCTCGGGCGAACCGATGTCATGGGCATGGGCCGGCAAGCCGCTGGCGCCCGAGGTCAGCGCGGCGCGCAGCGATTCGGCCAGGCCTTCCCAGGTGTTGGGCACGGACACGGGCGCCTGCATGGGCAGGCGCTGGCCGGTCGGGAAAAGATCGCGGCTCCACACCACGCCCTCGGGCGGCGTCTTGTTCCAGGCCGCCGCCTCGAACAGGCAGCGCTTGGCCAGCATGGGATAGGCCGTGCGCAGCCTGGCGCCGGTATCGCCGTTGCGCGCCTCGACGCCGTCGGGGATGTCGAACTGGATGTCGCAGGACACCGCATCGACACCTTCGTCCATGATCTGGCGGATCTTGTCGCGCCAGAAGGTCCAGACGTCGCGGTGGGTCAGGTCGAGCAGGCCGAAAGCGGCTCCCGCGCTGGCGGGCACGCCGGCGAACACCTGGGCGCCGCCCGTGTCGTCGGTCAGCAGCCAGCCCTTGTCCTCGAGCTCGGCGAACATGGGACTCTGGGTCGGTACGCCCGGAAAGCCCGGCGCGCACACCTTCAGGTCCAGTCCCTTGAACTCCCCCAGCACCTGGCGCGGGTCGGGGAAGCGGGCGGCGTCCCATTCGAGGTTCAGCTTGGCGCGGATGTCCCAGGCCGCGGGCGGCCTGAACGACACGGCATCCACGGGCATGCCGCGGCTGCGCATCTGGCCCGCCACGGCCGCCAGTTGCCCGGCTCCGGTGCCGGCCGCCTCGTGCAGCCAGGCCCCCATGCTCCACAACGTGGGCTGTCCGGCGCGGCCGGTCAGCTGGGTGTACTGGTTCAGGATCTCGGCCGGTTCGCCCACGAACAGGAACAGGTCCAGCTGGGCATCGGCGATGGTCACCACGTAGCTGTCGGGCGCGAACTCGGGCAGGCCGATGTCGTGCACGACGGACTCGAGCGTATTGACGTAGAGCCCCCAGCCACGCGGGCTCCAGGCCAGCGGCAGGGCGCGCGAATCGGCCTCGTCGGATACGACGCGCTCGGCGCGGCGATCCAGCATGATGCGGCTCTCGCCCAGGCCGTGGACGGCTTCGCCGGCCGCGAGGTCGAAGCACAGGGCCCATGATGCCGGAGCCGCCGCGTCCTCGGTGCCGAGCGGGCACAGGTCCTCGTCCGCGGAGGAAGCCAACACCTGCTGCCCCTTGCGGTAAAGGGCCAGCCGCACGGGATTGGCGGCGATCTCGAGCACGTTGTCGCCCTGGACGATGCGCCAGCCGGGCTGGCCGGCCACGTCCGCCTGTTCAACCACGGCCTCGCCTATGGCCTCGTCCCGGGCCAGCAGGTCATGCAGGGCCGCGGCGCGCGCGGCCGGGCCGGAGGCCGGCTTGCCCGTCACGGCGGGCGTACCCATGCTCAACCTGAACACGCCAGGCGCGCTGGCTTCGACCAGCACCGGCTGGCCCTGGTCCGTGGTGAAGCGGACGGCGGCCGGACCGGTCGTGTTGAGAGACAGGGATTCCAGACGCTGGTAGCGGGAGGAGTCGAATTGAAGTGGCACAGGTTTCCCTCGATCGCTTTCGACAGATTGGCAATAGCAAAGACGCAACCCTCGCGAGGCCCCGCTATCCGCCCCAAATGCGGCAAAAGACCGCACTTTTTCGCCAAAACCTCTATTTTGACGGATTCGGGGAGGCAAATAAACCGTGGAAGCAGCCGTCTCTCGCTCATCCATGCGCTGCCGAGGCCCACGGGCCAGGCACCGCGCGCCCACAGGGACGTCTTTTTGCTGTTAATCCCTCTATTTTCCCACGATTCGGACCGGAATCAGCGCCAGGCGATCATGCGCAGCAAATCCCCTTCCAGCACCATAGGTTCTCCCTCCAGGAAAGCGGCCAGAATGTCGCCCCCCAGGGCCGACCAGCTGAGTCCGCGCGAGGCATAGCCCGACGCCGCCCAAAGCCCGCCATGGACAGGCGATTCGCCGATCACCGGCAGCCGGCCGGGCAACACGGCGCGCCAGCCCGCCCAGCCCATGGACGCACTGGGATCCAGGCCGGCGCCGGCCAGCTCCGGCAGGAGCCGGCCGGCCCGCTCGAGGTTGACCGCGTGGCCCTCGGCCGTGGCGACCGCCCGCGGGGCGTCATGCACATAAGTGCTGCCGGCCACGCACATGCCATCCACGGCGGGCAACACATAGCCGTCGCCCGCCACCACGCAATGCGGCGGGTGCCAGGCGGCCGCTTGCGCCGGCAGCAGCGTGATCTGCCCGGCGATGGCTTTTTGCCCGAAGAAGCCCGGCAGTTCGCCTCCGGTCGCCGCCAGGCCGCTGGCGGCGAGCAGCCGCGGCGCCTCGGCGGCATTGGCCAGCACCACGATCTCGGCCTCGGCCAGCGTGGCGCCATCGCCATCGATAGCCCGCCACCGCCGCCCCGACGGCACGTCCGCCGGCAGCGCCTCGATGCGGGCCACCCGCGCCGCCCGGACCGCGATGCCCGGCCGGGACAGCAGCGCCGCGCCCAATTGGCGGGGACGCACCCGTAACCCGCCGGGGAAATACACGCCGCCGCGCGCCGTCGGGCAGCCCGCCAGCGCGCTGGCCTCTTCCCGCGTCACCGGGCACGCCCAATCTGCCGGAAACCCCAGCTCCGCCAGCATGGCACGCATGCCGGCCTCTTTCTCGTCGGACTTGGCCAATTGGACGGTGCCGCAGCGGTCGACGATCCCGCCATCCACCCAGGGCGCCCAGCGCGCCGCCGCGCGCAAGGCCCCGGCGCGGCTCAGGCGCGCGCGCGGGCTGTCGTCGCGAGCCAGCAATGGCGTCAACGCGGCGGCCAGGTGGCCGGCTTCCGGCGGCCGGGCGCCCCACGCCGGATCGAACACGGACACGCGCCAGCCGCGCAACGCCAGCGCATGCGCCACGCCCGCCCCCGCGATGCCGTAGAAGGCCGATACAAGCGTGCGCGCATATCGCCCTGCGCACCTGCAACAGTCAAGTCACGCGTGCTAGCAATGGGCGGCAACCGCGCATTGATCGCAGCAAAATATCGATCCTGCTGAGCCCGCGCCTCGGCCAGCGGCAGCACGGTGGGATCCGCCTGGGCACACCCCGCGGCCTTGAGGCGGGCTTGCTCGGCGGCGATCAGGGGATCGAGAGGCGGGAGCGGTGCCGCCGTCATACCTGGGTCTCTTGCCGCATGCTCTTGGGCACCAGGGAAAAATCCCAGCCGTTGTTTTCCATCTTGTCCAGCACATCTGCGCCGTACTGGTCGATGATCTTCTGCCGCACGGCGGGCAGGCGGCCGACGTCGTCGAAGTCTTCCAGCTGGCCCTGGATGATCACGAGCAGATGGGCGTCCTGGTCGGAGATGTTGATGAATTGGCGGGCGACCTTGGGTGGCATGGCGATCATGTCGTAGGGATCCAGTTCCACGCTTTCCTGGCCCTCGTCGCCCCAGCGTATGAGCCACCGGCCGGAAAGCGCCATGAAGGTCTCGTGGGTCTTCCAGTGGACGTGGAGTTCGGGGCCGTCGTTGGGCGCGGCGACGGCGAGGCCGACGCGGATGACGCCTTTGTCGCCATCGACGATGGCGGGGTTGGGGGAAAGCCGTCCGGGCAGGGAGGCGGGCGCCATCAGCACGTAGTTGGCCTTGGGGTTGAAGATGCGCAGCACGTCCGCGGGGATGCCCAGGTTGTCGTTCCAGTGGGCGGAGCGCGGCTTGAGCTTGTCGAAGCGGGCAATGCGGGATTGCATCTCGTCCAGGGTGGGGCAGAGGGTTTGCATGTGGGTTCCTGGTGGCGGGGGAGTGAGGGGGTCAGTTCTGCACGCTGATGGCTGCGTCGGACACGACTTTTTTCCAGGCGGCGTAGTCCTGCCTGATGAAGGCGGAGAAGTCGCGCGGGTTGGCGTACACGACCTCGATGCCGTTGTCCGCGAGCCGTTTGCGTACCTCGGCGGTCGAGAATCCTCGCTGGATGGCGGCGGAAATCTTGTCGACGATCGGCGATGGTGTGCTTCGCGGCGCGAGGACGCCGTACCAGGTGGTCACGACCATGTCGGGCAATCCGACTTCGACCGCCGACGGGATGTCGGGCAGGAGGGGCTGGCGTTCCCGGGTCAGCACGAACATCGCTCTGAGTTGCTGGCCCTTGATCAGCGGTACGGAGCTGGGCAGGCCGTTGATGACCATGTCGATCTGTCCGCCCACCGCCGAGGTCACGGCCTGCGAGGCGCCCTGGTAGGGGACGTGCAGGATGTCGGTGCCGGTCAAGGCCTTGAATTTCTCGAATGCCAGGTGGTTCGACGAACCGGCGCCGCCCGAGCCGTAGCTGAAGCGGCCCGGGTTGGCGGTGAGGCGTGCGCGCAGCGCGGAGAAATCGTCCTGGCCGAACTTCTGCGGATTGACCACGAATACGTTGGGCACTTCGGCGACCATGGCCACGGGCGCCAGGTCGGCCAAGGGGTCGAAGCGCAGGTTCTGGTTGATGGCGGGGGTAATCGTCAGTGTGGGCGAGGTCAGCAGCAGGGTATAACCGTCGGGCGGGGCCTTGGCGACGTGTTCCATGGCGATGCGTCCGCCGGCGCCGGACTTGTTTTCCACCACGACCGGCTGGCCCAGCTCCTGCGTCAACCGCTCGGCCAGCATCTGGCCGACGACGAAGGTGGCGCCGGTGGGGAAGGGCAGGACCAGCTTGACGGGCTTGGTTGGATAGCTCCTGGCGTCGCTGGCGGCCGCGGGCGTGGAACAGGCCGCCAGCAGGGCGCCCAGAACCCATATCGGTTTCATCGCTGTCTCCGGTGCTTGTGTTTGGCAGGCATGCTACGCGCCGTCGGACGGGGTGTCGGCGGGGCGGCGCTTATGAAGAAAATAAGCAGCGCCTAATGGGATGTGAGCCCGGCAGGGCGCCAATTCCTGGGGGAATCCGTATGCATCCGTTGGCCAATGTCGACTTCCGCACCTTGCAGATTTTCCTGACGTTGATGGCCGAGCGCGGAGTGACGGCCACGTCGCGGGTGGTGGGCGTTTCGCAGCCGGCCATCACGCAGGCGCTGAACAGGTTGCGCAAGACCTTCGGCGATCCGCTGCTGGTGCGTAGCACGCAAGGCATGCAGCCGACGGAAAAGGCGTTGGCGCTGGAGCGGGAGATCAAGCGTTTCCTGGGGGAGGTCGCGCTGATCCAGGCGTCGCAGCAGGATTTCGATCCTTCGCGAGAGCGGCGCGAAGTCGTGCTGACCGCCCCGGAGTACCTGGAGCAGCTGCTCCTGCCCGCCATCGCCATGGTGCTGCGGCGTGATGCTCCTCGCGTCGCGTTGAGCATACGGTCGCCCGACCAGCGGCGTATCGATGCGCTGCTGGCCGCGGGCGACGTGGATTTCCGGCTGGGCTGGGTGCGCGATCCCCTGCCTTCGGTGCGGGCCATGCCTTTGTTCGAGGACGATGTGGTGGTCATGGGCGGGCCCGGCAACCGGGCGTTGGCCGCGCCGCTGACGCTGGCGGCCTACGTGGCCTTGCCTCACGTGCGTCTGCTGGGAAGCGGCCGTACCACCTCGGGGCGGGTGATCGACGAGTTCATCCGGCAGCATGGGCAAAGCCTGGCGGTCTGCATCCACGCCCAGGGGCTGATGGCGCTGCTTGGCACGCTGATGGTGTCCGATGCCGTCGCCACGGTGCCGCGGCGCATGGCGCTGAAGATACAGGAGGTTTTTCCGGTGCGGATGGTCGACTTCCCGGGCCGCCTGCCGCGTGTCAGCAATGCCTTGTACTGGCACGAACGTACCCAGCGCAGCGCGTTCCACGCATGGTTCCGGGGGGTGATCGGCGAGGCGGCGCGGCGTGCCGCCGCCGCGTATGCCCCGCTGGACGGGCCCGGCGATCCGGCCTGAGTTCGTGGCGGGCCGGGCGCCTCCTACAACCGCGCGATCACGCACTTCACCTGTGAATAGTGATGCAGGGCTTCCAGCCCCTTCTCTCGCCCATACCCGCTTAGCTTGTATCCCCCCAGCGGCGTCTCGACCCCGCCGGCCATGTAGTCGTTGACGTAGACCTGTCCGGCTTCCAGGCGTGCCGCGACGCGGTGCGCGCGCGCGAGGTCGCGGGTCCAGATGCCGGCGGCCAGTCCATAGGGGGAGTCGTTGGCGATGTCCACGGCCTGGTCTTCGTCATCGAAAGGAATGACGCACGCCACTGGCCCGAATATTTCTTCGCGCGCGGTGCGCATGTCGTTGGTCGCGCCGACGTACACCGTGGGTTCGACGAAGCGGCCCTCGGGCCAGTCGGCGTGGGAGACCCGGCCGCCACCGCAGGCGGCGGTCAGGCCTTCCTGGCGCGCGATCTCGAAGTACGCCTGGACCTTCTCCAGTTGCGCGGGCGTCGTGAGCGGGCCGACGGCGTCGCCGGGGTCACCGCCGATCGACAGGGCGCGCGTGGCCGCGACGAGGCGTTGCACGAAGTCGTCGTGGATGGCGCGGTCGACGAGAATGCGGGTGCCCGCGGTGCAGAGTTGTCCGGCGTTCAGCGAGTAGCCCTTGACGACGCCGCTGGCGGCGGCGTCGAGGTCGGCGTCGGCGAACACGATGTCGGGCGATTTGCCGCCCAGTTCGAAGGTGGCGGGCACGAGGCGGTCGGCGGCGGTGCGGGCGATCTCCCGGCCGGCGCGCACGGAGCCGGTGAAGGCGATCTTGCGCACGTCGGGATGGCCGACCAGCGCCGCGCCGGCTTCGTTGCCCAGCCCGGTGACGACGTTGAAGGCGCCGGCGGGCAGGCCGGCGTGTTCCACGGCGGCCCGCGCCAGCCTGAGCGTGGTCGCGGATGTGAATTCGGAGGGTTTGGCGACGACCGTGTTGCCGGCCGCGAGCGCTGGCGCGATGGCGCGGGCCGCCTGGTTGATGGGGGCGTTCCAGGGCAGGATGACGGCGACGACGCCGTAGGGCTCGCGCCGGGTATAGGCGTGGTGGTGGTCGCCCAGGTCGATGAGGTCGCCATGAAAACCGGGGATCAGTCCGCCGTAGAGTTCGAAGTATTGGGCCGCGGTCTCGACGTCGGCCTGGGCCTGCCTGGCGGGCTTGCCGGTTTCTTCGCGTTCCAGTTCCGCCAGTTCCGGGGCATGGGTCCGTATCCAGGCGCAGAGGGCCGCCAGGACGCGGCCGCGCTCCATGGGGCGCCGCCCGCGCCAGTCCGCCCGGGCCTTGCCGGCGGCCGCGACGGCCAGGTCGATGTCGGCATGCTGGCCGCGGCCGACGCGGGCGATGCCGGCGCCGGTGAGCGGGCTGGCGATGTCCAGCCATTGGCCGTTGGCCGGTGCGCGGTCTTGTCCGTCGATGAAGGGCTGTTCGGTCCTGATCATGGCGCCTCCAGGCCAAGCAGGTTGGCGGCGTTGAGGAACAGCACCCGTTCGGCCACCGTGTCGCTGGCGATCTTGCTCAGGAAGGCATCGCGATAGGCCGTCAGCGGGACGAACGGGTAGGAGGAGGCGTAGAGGTAGCGTTCCGACAGATACGAATTCATGGCCACCAGGAATGCTTCGTTGCCGGGCATGAGGGCGTACATGTCGGGCGAGATGTAGACGTTGCCGCGGCGGAAGGCGACGTGGTTGATGGCGGTGATCCAGGGCCAGCCGCCATGGGCGACGACGATGGGGAGTTCCGGGAAATCGCGGGCGACGCGGTCCACGTGGACGGGAAGGCTGAAGCCGCAGTCGGGACCGATATTGCCGCCCGCGGACAGGATCAGCGGCCAGCCGCGCGCGGCGCAATAGGCGTAGACGGGCTCGCAGCGTTCGTCGTCGGGATAGAGGGGCGAGGCCAGCAGTCCCGGTTCGAGCACGAGGCCGCGAACGGCCGCCGGGCTGCGCCGGTGCAGGGCGTCGATGGCGTTTTCCCAGCCGGGGGCGAGGGGGTCGACCGCGGGAAAGGCGCACAGGCCATCCTCGCTGGCGGCATAGTCGACCAGCAGGGCGTTGTCGGCCGGCCCGACGCCGGGGGCGCCGACGCGTCCGGGCAGCACGCACAGGCCGATGCCGGCCGCGCGCCGCTCGGCCTGGAAGTCCCGGGGCGAGCGCGTGCGCAGGCTGGGAGGCATGGCGCCGGGAAAGCCGAAGACCGCGCCCATGGCCTCGGTTCGCTCGGGCCGAGCATACATGCTGGCGTGCTCGAAGCCCGCCACGGGCGGGCGCACGCGGAAGTCGATGAGTTTCATGCGGCCCGGTCCGGGGCGCGCAGCCCATCGAGGAAGGCGCGCAGCCGCGCCGAGCACGCCGCCGCATGCGAGAAGGGCAGGCCGTGGCGGGCCGGACCCCAGACGTTCAGCGTCGAATCGGGCAGGCGTGCGTGCAGGTCGGCCGTGACCGATGCGGGAATGAACGGGCTGGAGTCGGGATGCATCAGGAGCGTGGGGATGGCGATGTCCGGCAGGCGAGCGGAAAGGTCGGTGCCGATCAGGACCGATAGCGCCGACAGGACGACGTCGCCGCGCCAGCGTTCCTGGGCTTGCGCATACCAGTCCAGTTCCCGCGGCGGCAGCGCATCGTCGTGGAAGCGGTCGCGCAGGAATTGATCCGACCATCCCTTGATGCCTTGCGTGGCGATGCACGATGCCCAGTTCTCGACGTGCTGGATGTTGGTGCCGACATGCGCGCCGTTGCTGATCGTCAGGGACGCGAGGCGGTGGGGGTGCCGCAAGGCGCAGGCCAGCGCGACGGTCCCGCCTATGGATTCTCCGACCAGGTGGAACGTGTCCAGGCCAGCTGCGTCCGCGACGGCGAAGACATCGTCCGTCAGCAGCGCCATGCTCCAGTCCGCGCCTTCGGCCGCGGCCTCGGAGCGGTCATAGCCGCGCATGTCGAACAGGACGATCCGGTAGCGGTCGACCAGGTTCGGCAGCCACTTGAGCCAGATGCCGGGCGCGGCTCCGATGCCGTGATGGAACAGCACGGTCCCGCCCGGCGCATGCCAGGGCGCCACGTGATCGATGACCTCGTAGTGCAGGGAGCCCGAGCGGGTCTTGGCATACGGCATGATGCGTCTCCTACGAAAGGGAACGGATGGGTCAGGTTTCCAGGCCAAGCAGGGTCGCGGCATTCCGGTACAGCACCCGGTCGGCCACCGATTCGTGTATCCCCAGCGCCAGGAAGCGGTCGATCGATTCGGCCAGCGGCATCACGGGGTAGGCCGAGGCGAACAGGAACCGGTCGGCCATGAAGCCGTTGGCCGCGTTCACGTAGTCCTGCGCGCCGGGCATGCCGCGATGGATGTACATGTCGGGGGACAGGTAGATGTTGGGACGCCGGTAGCAGACGTGCAGGATCTGGGCCGCCCAGGGCCAGTTGCCGTGGCCGGAGATCAGGCTCAGGTCGGGGAAGTCCCGCGCGACGCGGTCGATGTGCTCGGCGGCGCTGTAGGTGCAGTCGGGCCCGGCGTTGCCTCCCGCCATCAGCAGCACGGGCAGGCGCTTGTCTTCGCAGTAGGCGTAGACGGGGTAGAGGCGCGCGTCGTCCAGATGCATGGGATGGGCCAGCAGGCCGGGTTCCAGGACCACGCCCTTGAGGCCTTGGGCGAGGCCCGTTTCGATTTGCTCGATGGCCTGGCGCCAGACGGTGGGATCCGCCCCGGCGAAGCCGATGAAGCGGCCGGGATGGCGCCGGACGAGATCGGCGATGTCGCCGTTGGACACGGTGCCGAGCACGGGCGAACCGCGTCCGGGCACGACGCCGGCCACGACGTGCGCGGCGTCCATTTCCTGCAGGAGGAGCGCCATGGAGGCTCGCGTGGCGGAGGGCGAAAGCCGCATGCCGAGGTTTGCGGCCATGCGCGCGCTGCGATCCAGATCCGCATACATGACCATGTTCAGGAAGCCGCCCGATGGCGGGCGCAGGCGAAAGTCGATGACGCGCACTTTAAGTCCTTTTATTGGCAGCTAGCTGTCAATAAATTAGGGCCGGGCGCTTGAATGAGTCAACGAAAATATGTAGATTTTTGTTAAGGGCAAACCCCACTCGTGATTTTTATGGATGGCAGTATGCTGTCAAAAATCGAGTGCCGTGATCCAGCCGCGCAGAGGCGCATGGCGCTTGAGGTTCCGGGCCGCGGCAGGCAGAGGAGATGTGCCATGAAACGCATCCGTGTTTTCTTCACGTTGCTGGTGGCGTTGGTGCCGATCGCCGGCGGGGCGGCGCCGGTCGATTGGCCCACCAAGCCCGTGCGCATCATCGTTCCGTTTCCGCCCGGCCAGGGGGCCGACATCATCGCCCGCCTGTTGTCCGAGCGTTTCTCCGACGAGTTCGGGCAGCGCTTCATCGTCGAGAACCGCCCCGGCGCGGGCAGCATGCTGGGCACCGCGCAGGCGGCCAAGGCGCCCGCGGACGGCTATACGCTCCTGATCGGCGGCACGAGCGCGATGGTGATCAATCCCTTCCTGTTCGCCGACGCGGGCTATGACACGCTGCGTGACTTCGCTCCCATCAGCAACGTCGCGTCGCTGCCCATGGTGATCCTGGTTCGGCGCAGCCTGCCGGTATCCAGCATCGGGGAACTGATCCAGTACGCGAAGGCGCATCCGGGCAAGCTCACCTACGGGTCGGCGGGGAACGGCAGCAGCCACCACCTGGTCATGGCCAGGTTCGCCCGCATGGCCGGGATAGACATCAGGCATGTGCCCTACAAGGGGTCGGCGGCGGCCATGACCGACCTGCTGGGGGACAACATCGATCTGTTGTCCGACACCTTGCCGGCCGTGACGCCCAACGTCACGGCCGGCAAGGTCAGGGCGCTGGCCATCTCCAGCCGGTCACGCTCGCCATTCATGCCCGATCTGCCCACGCTGGACGAGTCGGGCCTGAAGGGCTTCGACGTGACGGCCTGGTCGGGCCTGCTCGCGCCGCGCCAGACGCCGCCAGAGATCCTGGACCGGCTGAACGCGGCGACGGTCAAGGCGCTGAATCAGCCGGACGTGCGGCAGCGATTCAAGGAGCTTTCGATGTCCATCATCGGCGACTCCCGGCAGGACTTCGAGCGCTTCATCAGGGAAGAGCTCGAGCGCTGGAAGGTGGAGGTCAAGTCGTCCGGAGCGAAGGTGGATTGACGGCGCCGCCCGGCTAGCTGTCTTCCCCGTCGTCCAGCAGGGGCGCCCGGCTCAGGTGGTTGTAGGCGGTGACGATCTTCTGCATGGATTTCAGGAAGGTCTTGCGTTCCGAGGGCAGGAGAGGCTTGAGGATCAGATCCTGCATCGCGTTCAGCCGGGGGTCCATGACGGTCAGCATGTCGTTGCCTTCAGGCGTGAGCTCGAAGTAGCGGATGCGCTTGTCGATGGAGTCGGCGGTGGGCCGGATGAGGCCTTTCTTTTCCAGGCTGGAAACGATCCATGCGACCGTGGTGCGGTCGAGTCCCGCGATCTCGCCCAGGCGCCGCTTGGAGCGGCGGGGCTGGTGGCTGATGGTGCGCATCACCGCGTATTGGAGCGGCGTGACGCCCAGGGAGTCGGTTTC
Source organism: Alcaligenaceae bacterium SAGV5 (assembly GCA_009360345.1). Lineage (GTDB taxonomy): Bacteria > Pseudomonadota > Gammaproteobacteria > Burkholderiales > Burkholderiaceae_B > Pigmentiphaga. The sequence goes on along the minus strand of SPDP01000007.1, from coordinate 41,328 downwards.
CCTTGCATAGAGGGCCGTCAGGATCTGGTAGCAGCGGCGGATCAGGTGGCCGGGGCGGTTGGACAGCTCGCCGGTCCAATCGCCCAGGGGCGGGGTAGCGTCATTGCGGGGGGAGTCTTCTTTCATGCCGTGGTGCGCGCAGCGACCTGTTTGAATGTCGTTCGATTTCCTATAGCACGATCACGCCGGCACCGTCCAGACGATCCGGTTGCCTGGTTGGCTTCGCTGTGGTTATGATTGTGAAATATCACTGATATTTCACAAGGACGGACAGATATGCCACGCAAGCAACGCATCCTCACGCCCCACGTCGCCGAAGCCGCCCCCGGTCTCTGGTCCAACTGCCTGCAGGTCGGCGACACCCTCTACCTCTCGGGCCTGACCGCCCGCGCCAACGACGGCAACACCATCCAGGGCGGCGATGAATACGAGCAATCGCAATTCATCTTCACGAAGATCAAGCACCTGGTGGAAGCCGCGGGCGGGAAGATCGACGACGTGGTCACGCTGACGGTGTTCGTGACGCGCATGGCGGGCAACCAGGGGGTCTGGAAGGCGCGCCGCGAGTTCTTCACGGGAGATTTCCCGGCTTGCGCGCTGGTCGAGGTGCAGGCCCTGGCCAAGCCCGAGATCCTGGTCGAGATCCAGGGCCAGGCCAGGCTGGGCGCCAGCGGCTGAAGCCGCCGGACACTTTCATTCGGCCGCGTCGCGGCCGAATTTCATTCCCGCGGAGTTTCACGGAGTTGCCATGAATAAGTTCGTGTTTGGTCTGGCGTTGTCCCTGGCGTGCACCGCATCGCTGGCGCAGCCGTTTCCTTCCCAACCCTTGACGCTGATCGTGCCTTACGCCGCGGGCGGGTCTTCCGACGCGTTGGCGCGTGCGCTGGCACAGGTGGTCGGCAAGGCGGCGGGAGTGTCCGTGGTGGTCGAGAACCGGCCGGGCGGCGGCACGGTCATTGGCGCGCAGGCGCTGCTGGGCAAGCCGGCGGACGGGCAGACGGTGTTGATGATGGCGGCGAGTTTCGTCATCAATCCTTATCTGATCAAGAGTCTGCCGTTCGACACGCGCAAGGATTTCCAGCCGGTCACGTCGCTGGCCTCGAATCCGCATGTCCTGGTGGTGTCGTCCAAGGTGCCCGCCCAGGACCTGAAGGGTTTCGTCGACTGGGCGAAGGCGCAGCAGGGCAAGGCGAGTTTCTCGTCGTTCGGCAATGGGTCGTCGGGCCATCTGGGCTTCGAGCTGTTCAAGCAGCGCGCGGGCGTGGAGATGCTGCACGTGCCCTACAAGGGGTCGGCGCCGGCCACGATGGCGGTGTTGTCGGGTGAAGTGGACGCGACGCTGGGCGATGTCGGCGTGGTGGCGCCGCATATCGCGGCGGGCAAGCTGAAGGCGCTGGCCGTGTCCGGGGTGAATCGCTCGGCCGCGCTGCCCGGGGTGCCGACTTTCGCCGAGGCCGGATTGGCGGGGTTTTCGTCGGAAACCTGGATGGGGCTGTTGACCCGCGCGGGCGTGGCCCAGGATCGGGTGGACCGGCTGCATGACCTGTTCGCGCAGGCCTTGAAGGATTCGGAGGTGCAGAAGACGCTGCAGCAGCAGGGCATGGAGGCCAAGCCCTCGACCCCGGCCGAGTTCGGGCGTTTCCTGCAGCAGCAGTCGGACCAGTACCGCGTCGCGGTGGAGAAGGCGGGACTCAAGCCGGAGTGAGCCAGGGCAGGGCGCCCGCGAGGCTACAATCGCGGGCGCTCCCGCCACGTTTCATCATGCCGCATGCCTAGATCCTCGAAGACCTCGCGACCTGCCGCCGCCCGCGACGGCGACGAACATGCCAGCGGCTCGCTTTCGCTGGGCGAGCAGGCCTATGTGGCGGTCAAGAGGATGATCCTGTCGCACGAGCTGCGGCCGGGGGAACACATCAATGTGGCGCAATTGTGCCAGCGGCTCGGGCTGGGGCGCAGTCCCATCCACCTGGCCACGCACCGGCTGGCTCGCGAGGGGCTGGTGGAGATCCTTCCGCGCAAGGGGCTGCTGGTCAAGGCCGAGACCCTGGACGGCTTCCTGGAGTTGATCGCGGCGCGGCAATTGATCGAGCCTTTCCTGGCGGGGCTGGCGGTCGACCGCATGCGCCCCGAGGTCGTGCAGCAATTGCAGGAGCTGGTGGAGGCCGGCTGGGAGCGGTACCGGCAGAAGGACCATGCCGGCGGCATGGAGGTCGACCGGCGCTTTCATCATCTGTTGTACGACACGGCGGACAATCGGACGTTGTCGGATTTCGCGGCGCTGTTGCTCGATCGCTCCATGCTGCTGTGGTTTCGGCCCAAGGTGGACGCGGGCGAGCGCGCGAACGTGGCGGAACTGGAGGATCTGCTGGACTGTATCCGGCGCGGCGACCGCGACGGCGCGGTGCGCACGATGGAAGCGCACGTGGGGTCGATCCGGCAGAAATACCTGGGTTGAGTTTTTCGCCCGCCACCGGTACCCCGGACTCGCCACGTTGATCGCGATCCGCGCGCCCACGTACCGGACTCCCAGGCCGAATCCCATCGAGTAAAATCGCGCCTCAGGTCGCCTTTGCGCGACCCCAATTGCCTGAATGACCCATGGCCAAGCTGCCGCCCGCCGAAGTCCTGGACCTGCTGCTCGATGCCATCTGCGTCGTGGACCACGACGGCCGTTTCCTGTCCATCACCGGGGCGGGCGAGGGCATCTTCGGCTACAAGCCCGAGGAAATGGTGGGGCGGTGCATGATCGAGTTCGTCCATCCCGATGACCGCGCGCGCACGCTGCACGCGGTGGAGCGGATCGAGGGCGGCTATCTCCAGCGGTATTTCGAGAATCGCTATGTCCGCAAGGACGGCAGCGTGGCGCACATCATGTGGTCGGCGCGCCTGTCGGACGACAAGACGCATCGGGTGGCGGTGGCCCGCGACATTTCCGCCCGCGACGATGTGCTGCCGGACGAGCGCCTGTTGCCGGCCGGGACGGCTGGCGAGACATGGCGGCTTTCGTCGGCGCCGCCCAGCCTGACGCCTCCCGGGGCCGCGCCGATTCCGTTGTCGGGGCAGGACTACCGGGTGCTGCATGCCCTGGCCAACGGGACCGGCGAATGCGTGACGCGCAAGGCCATCGTGCAGGCGCTGGGCGAGAATTTCCTGGACTACGACCAGCGCCGCCTGGACACGCAGATGCGCCGCCTGCGGCGCAAGGTGGAACAGGCATGCGGGCTGGAGCTGCCGGTGTCGACGGTGCGCAGCCAGGGGTTCAAGGTCTACCGGAAGATCGAAGTGGCCGACTAGAGGCCCGGGCCCGCTCTGTCAATGCAGATGTAACCACTTCTGTTCCCGTTGTCCCAGGCGGGGTGGCGGGCGGCCGGGCGTGTAAACTCCCGGGTTTTGCCCGTCCGGTCCCATGGCGCACATCTCCGGGCGCACAGGCGCAAGCGGCCCGGCTTTCGTCCGCCTGCTGGCCCGCCTAGCGCACGCCCACGTTCCCACTCCCCGGCAGCCGCTAGCCGACCGGCTGAGCCTGTGGCTCGGCTGGACCGATGCCATCGCGCTGTCCGCGGTGCTGAGCGGCAATGCGAAAGCGGCGCCCGCCAGCACGCCTGCCTGCGATTCGGCCGCGCGGGAGGACTGCGCGCGGGTGCGCGACGAACTGGCGCTGTCCATCGAGCAGGACAGGGTGCTGCGCCCGGTGCGCAGCCGCCATCGCCGTGATCCCGCGCTGCTGGTCGATCCGGACGACGACACCGATTTTTCCCGCTACCGCCAGCGCTGCCTGGCCAAGCAGCAGCAGATGGAGACCGGCATCGCGGCCCTGCGCGGCCGCTTGCGCGCGATGCTGGCCGCCGGGTCGCCCGACATGGCGCGGCTGGCCGCGGTGGACGCGGTCATGGAGCGGGTGCTGGGCACGCAGGAGCGCAATCTGCTGGCCTCGGTGCCCGGCCTGCTGGAAGGCCATTTCCTGCGCCTGCGCAAGGCTGGCCAGGCTCCCGTCCAGAAGCAACAAGCGGCCGGCGAGCCGGCCGGCAACGATCCCGGCCCCTGGCTGGATGCTTTCCGCGCGGATATGCGGGGTGTCCTGCTGGCCGAACTGGATTTCCGATTTCAACCGGTCGAGGGGCTGCTGGCGGCCCTTCGCGCAAGCTGATCCATCCTAGATGAGCAGATATCTTCCTTTCGTGGTTTTCTTCGTGGGTCTGGCCGTGGTGGGCTGGGGGCCCGGTGTACGCGGGCCAGGACTTCGGGATCGTCCAGCAGCCGCATGCGTGTGGGATCCGGCAGGCGCTCGGGGCCCTTTTCCAGTACCTCGTCGACCAGTTGCGTGCGCGCCGCCTCGATCAGCGGATGGCCGGGGAGGTGCCGGCCGGTGGAGAAGGCCCGGGCCAGCGCGTTGGCGGCGGGATCCATCAGCGCGTCCATGAAGCCGGGGGCGGGGCGGGCCTGGTTCTGCTCGTTGTAGCGCGCGGTGTCGTGCAGTTCGGGAGGGGGGGACGTTTCCTCGGGAATGCAGAACAGTCCGTCCTCGAAGGCGCCCCGTCCCAGGCTGACCCGGCTGGACATCACCGACAGCGGAATCGCCAGCAGCAGCGAAGCCAGGATCGGGATCATCCACCACAGGAAGTTCGGATTCAGCCAGGCCACCAGCAGGCCCCAGCACACGCCCAGCAGCGTCTGCAGTCCGTGGCGCCGGAAGGCTTCGCGCCAGGGGGTCTCGTTGTTGGCGCGGGCCGGCGATTTCCACTGCACTTTCCAGCCGAGGAACGCCGCCACGACGAAGCGGGTGTGGAACAGCATGCGAATCGGCGCCAGCAGCATGGAGAACAGTACTTCCAGCAGCATGGACCAAAGCAGCCTGCCCGACCCGGCATAGCCGCGCGCGCCTTTCACCCACACGAGCAGCACGCTCAGTATCTTGGGCAGGAACAGCAGCACCGCCGTGGTCGAGAACAGCGCGATGGCCTCTTCGGGATGCCATTGGGGCCAGATCGGGAAGAGCTGGTGCGGCGTCACGAAGTACTGCGGCTCGGTCAGCGTGTGGACCGCCAGCAGCGCGGTGGACAGCGCCAGGAACAGGAACCACAGCGGCGCCGACAGATAGGACATGACGCCGGTCAGGAACACCGCGCGGTGCACCGGGTGCAGGCCCTTGATCAGGAACAGCCGGAAGTTCATCAGGTTGCCCTGGCACCAGCGTTGGTCGCGCTGCAATTCGTCCAGCAGATTGGGCGGCAGTTCCTCGTAGCTGCCCGGCAGGTCGTAGGCGATCCAGACGCCCCAGCCGGCGCGTCGCATCAACGCCGCCTCGACGAAGTCGTGCGACAGGATGGCACCGGCGAAACTGCCCTTGCCGGGCAGGGGGGCCAGCGCGCAATGCTGGATGAAGGGCTCCAGGCGGATGATGGCGTTGTGGCCCCAGTAGTGGGATTCGCCCAATTGCCAGAAGTGCAGGCCGGCCGTGAAGAGCGGTCCGTAGACGCGCGTGGCGAACTGCTGCACGCGCGCGTACAGGCTGTCCATGCCGGAGGCGCGCGGCGCGCTCTGGATGATGCCGGCCTCGGGGTTGGCGTCCATCAGCACCACCAGGCGCTTGAGGCATTCGCCGCTCATCACGCTGTCGGCATCCAGCACGACCATGTAGTCGTACTCGCCGCCCCAGCGCCGGCAGAAGTCGTCGATGTTGCCGCTCTTGCGCTTGACGCGCCGCCGGCGCCGCCGGTAGTGGATGCGGCCGAAGCCTTCCACCGTCTTGCACAGCTCGACCCAGGCGCGCTGTTCCTGCACGCAGTTGTCCGGCTTGTAGCTGTCGCTCAGGATGAAGAAGTCGAACTTGTCGAGGACGCCGGCCCGCGCGACCGACTCGTAGGTCGCGCGCAGTCCCGCGAACACCCGGCCGACGTCCTCGTTGCAGATGGGCATGACGAGGGCGGTGCGGGTGCCGGCCGAGATCGGCACGCCTTCGGCCACGGAGGCCGAGATGCTGTAGCGGTCGCGTCCCATCAGCAATTGCAGGAAACCCATCAGCGCGGTCCAGAAGCCGGCCGAGACCCAGCAGAACAGCAGCGCGAACAGCAGCAGGATCGCGACTTCCAGGATCTGCCCGCCCTGGTAGGGCAGCACGGCCTTCATGTACCAGGTGGCGACGGCGGTCTGCGCCAGCACGGCCACCAGCAGCGTCAGCCGGCGCAGCCGGCCGGCGATCTTCCAGCGTGGTTCGGGCGGCCGCGCGAGCCGCTCGGCGCGCGTCTTGTGCATCTGTCCCTGCACGCGGCGCCAGCCGCGCACGAAGGGGTTGGTGACCCAGGGCTCGGGAACCATGGAGGAGCGCCTGATGGCCGGCGCGGTCTGGATGCACAGGCGCCCGGCTTCGTCGCGGTGGATGACGCCGTATTCGTCCAGCTCGGGGCCGTAGGCCTCGAGCAGGGTCTGTTCCTGGTCGTCGGCCTCGCTTGCGCGAGGGGCATCGTTCTCGATCGCCGCGGACATGGGATCACTCGCCCGTTTCATAGCCTGGCAACTGATAGCTCCAGGTCTCGGAGACAGCGTTCTGCCCGTTGACCAGGCCCGCCCGCATCTCGACCGGCTTGGCCGGGTCCTTGACCTTGATGCGCAGCGTGACGCGCCAGCCGCCTGTGACCGGATTGCGGCGCAGGCTGTTCTCCAGCACGTCGGCGTTGCCGCCGGTGGAGAAGTTCAGCGAGACGGGCAGCGGCGGGTCCTTGGGCTTGGCGGGGGCCGGGGCGGAGAAATCGATCAGGAACGCGGTGCTGCCGTCGGGGCGGCGGATCAGGTCGGTGCCGCGCGTCTCGCCCACCGAGCGCCGTGTCTGCAGCACGCGGGCCAGCTTGGGATCCTGCAGCCCGGCCTCGTTGCGTGTCCAGCGCAGCGTGTAGTTCATTTCGAGCGTCGCGCCAGGCTTGGGCTGGTGTTCGGGTACCCAGAACGCGACGATGTTGTCGTTGGTTTCGTCCGCGGTCGGGATCTCGACCAGTTCCACCCGGCCCTTGCCCCAGTTGCCGGTGGGTTCGACCCAGAGTGTGGGACGCAGGTCGTAGCGGTCGTCCAGGTCTTCGTACTGGCGGAAATCCCGGGCCCGCTGCTGCAGGCCGAAGCCGCGCGGATTCTCGACCATGAATGAGCTGTTGGCCAGGCGGCGCGGGTTGTTCAGCGGCCGCCAGAGCCACTCGCCATTGCCGGCGTGGAAAGACAGGCCGTCGGAATCGTGCAGCTCGGGCCGGTAGTTGGCGGTGCCGGAGGGTTGGGTCGAGCCGTAGAGATACATGCTGGCCATGCCGGCGATGCCGAGCTTGGCGACGGGCGCGCGCAGGTAGACGCGCGACCGGACCTCGACCAGGGAGTCCTCCCCCGGCGTGATGGTGAACCGGTAGGCGCCGGTGGCGCGGGGCGAATCCAGCAGGGCATAGATCACGACGTGCTTGTCGTTGTTGGCGGGGCGGGCGATCCAGAACTCGCGGAAGCGGGGGAACTCCTCGCCCGAGGGTACCGCGGTGTCGATGGCCAGCCCGCGGGCCGACACGCCGTAGACCTGGCCCTTGCCGACCACGCGGAAGTAGCTCGCGCCCAGGAACGACGCGAGCTCGTCGTCGCGCTTGGCCGGGTCGTTCAGCGGGTACAGGATGCGGAAGCCGGCGAAGCCCAGGCCGCGCAGCAGCTTGGCATCGACCTGGCGGGGGCCGAAGTCGAAATCGGCGGGGTCGTATTTGATCTCGCGGACGCCTTCGGCATCGATCTCGTTGATCTTGACCGGCAGGTCGAAGGCCATGCCCTGGTGATGGAAGGCGATCTGGAACGCGGTGCGGCCGTCGGCCCACAGATATTTGTCGCGCTTGGGCTGGATCTGCTGGTATTCGGCGTATTTCAGGTCGCGCAGTTCCTTGGGCAGATGGCTGGTGGGCGCCTTGTATTTTTCGCCCGCGAGCTCCTTGGCCCGGCGGGAGACATCGAAGAAATCGAAGGCACCGGCGGGGGCGGCGGCGAGAAGGCCTGCCGACAATGCCAGGGCCGAGAGGAGCATGCGGGCGGCAAACGAGCGCACCCTTGCGGAAGAAAGGGAGGTGTCAGTCACGGATCTTGGATGTCCGGCGTGGCCTGGAAGGCTGAAACGGAGATTTTAGAGGGTATGGGCGGCCCCGGGGGGCTCCGGGCGCACGCATGTACTACTGGATGTAGCCACGCTGCGTCAGCCGGACCAGGGTTGACGCCATTTTCACCGAATTGGTTCCCCGGGGCCCGGGTTTGGGGCACATGTTCAGCGCCCCGCCGCGGTGCCTTCGCGCCGCGGATCCGCGCCGGCCCGCAGCAGCCCGTTGCTCAGGACCTCGATGCCGTGCAGTCCGCTGGGCATGGACGAGACCGTGACGGGATGCCCCATGGCGCGCAGGGCGGGGATCAGGCTTTCCAGCCGGGGGTCGCTTTCCAGTTCGGTGGCGCGATTGCGGCTGCCGTAATGCGGCAGGTCAATGGCGGTCTGGATGTCGAGGTCCCAGGTCAGGTTGGCCAGCAGCACCCGCGCCACGTAGTTGGCGATGGCGCTGCCCCCCGGCGAGCCCGCCACCAGCCGCAGCCGCGGGGTTGCGCCGCCGGCGCGCAGCACGATGGTCGGCGCCATGGTGCTGCGGGGGCGCTTGCCCGGTTCGACCCGGTTGGCCACGGGCACGCCCTGGCCGTCGCGCGGCGACAGGGCGAAGTCCGTCAACTCATTGTTGAGCAGGAAGCCCGCCACGAGGATCTTGCTGCCGAAGGCCTGTTCGATCGTGGAGGTCATGGCCACGGCGTTGCCCTGGGCGTCGACGATGGACAGGTGGGTGGTCGAGGGCAGGGCGGGCGTGTCGTCGGCGCCATGGCGGGCCAGCGCGCCGCGCACGGGCTCTCCCGGTTCGGCCCGGCCCATGGAGCGGTCGGCCGCGATCAGCGCCGACCGCCGGGCCAGGTAGGCCGGATCGAGCAGGGCGGCCACCGGCACGTCGACGAAGTCGGGGTCGGCAACATAGCGGTCGCGGTCGGCATAGGCCAGCCGTCCTGCTTCGGAAAAGTAGTGCACCGCGGCGAGCGAAACGGGACGGGCCTGCGCGATGGGCGTGGCGTCCAGCAGCGCCAGCATCTGCAGCACGGCCAGTCCCCCCGAGCCGGGCGGCGGCGCGCCGCATACGACATAGGCCTGGTAGGGGCCGCACAGCGCCGCGCGTTCGCGCGCCTCGTAGCGCGCCAGGTCCCCGGTCGACAGGTCGCCGGGCCGCGCATGCGCGCGCACCGCCTCGACCATGGCGCGGGCCAGCGGCCCGCGGTAGAAGGCGTCGGCGCCCTCGCGGGCGATACGCGTCATCGTGCGGGCGAGTTCGGGATTGCGCAGCCGTTCGCCTTCGCGCACGGCCGACCCGTCGGTGTGGAAAAAGTAGGCGCGGGCGGCGGGCTGGGCGGCCAGCCGGCCGTTGTCGCGCAGTAGGGCCGCCAGCCGCTGGGAGACCGGAAAGCCTTGGCGAGCGCGGTCGATCGCGTCGTCGAACAGCGATCGCCAGGGCAGCCTGCCATGCCGGCGGTGCGCCAGTTCCAGGGCCCGGAGCAGGCCCGGGGTGCCGACCGATTTGCCGCTGTCGACCGCATCGTCGAAGCGCATGGGCCGGGTTCCCTGCATGAAGCGGCTGGCGTCCGCCGCGGCCGGCGCCGTCTCGCGGCCGTCGAAGACCGTGACCCGGTCCTGGCGGGCATCGTAGTGGACCAGGAACGCGCCGCCCCCGAGTCCCGAGGACTGCGGCTCGACCAGGCCCAGCATCATCTGCGCGGCGATGGCCGCGTCGACCGCGCTGCCGCCCCGCTCGAGCACGCGGTAGGCGGCCTGGGTGGCGAGCGGGTGGGCGGTGGCCGCCATGAACTGGCGGCCCATGACGGCCTGCTTGGGCAGGTAGGCGGTCTGCGCCTCGGGATTGGGGTCGATGCCCGGGTCGGGGGCGGCGGCCCGGACCGCCGTGGCGAGCGCGGCACAGGCCAGCCAGAGCAGGCGCGAGGCGCGAACGAGCGAGGTCATGGATGAAGCTTCCTTGCGATGGCTTTGGGCCAGCCAGACCGCGACCTTACCATTGACCGCGGCAAAGCGGCTTACACTTGGAAACCCGTCCTTACTCCGGTTCCATGACGACGCCCCATCCCCGTGTGCTCATCGTCGAAGACGATATGACGATCTCGGCCAACCTGTGCGCCTATTTCGAGGCCAAGGGCTATGTCGTCGACGTCGCCTACGACGGCCCGTCCGCGCTGTACCGGCTCGGCGCCGGCTGTTTCGATGCCGTCCTGCTCGACATCGGCCTGCCCGGGATCGATGGCGTGACGGTGCTGCATCGCCTGCGCGCGGAGCTGCACCAGGCGACGCCGGTGCTGCTGCTGACGGCGCGCGACGAGCTGCAGCAGAAACTCGATGCCTTCGGCCATGGCGCCGATGATTACGTGACCAAGCCGTACGCGCTGGCCGAGGTCGAGGCCCGCGTGCGGGCGCTGCTCAATCGCGCCTCGGGGCAGGTCGCCAATCCGGTGCGCCGTTTCGGCGAGCTGTCCTACGACGCCCGTACCCGCGAGGTGCGCGTGATGGAGCGGCCGGTGCGGCTGACGCCCAAGGCCAGCCGCATCGTCGAGGTGCTGATCCGCGATCCGGGCCGGGTGGTGTCGCGCGCCGACCTGGAAAGCGCCCTGTGGGGCAGCGACGTGCCGGAAAAGGATGCCTTGCGCAGCCAGATCCATCTGCTGCGCAAGGCCTTGTCCGAAGCGGGCTTCGACGGATTGGAAACGGTGCACGGCGTGGGGTATCGCTTGTCCGGCGGCCCGGGGCGTGATTGATGGCTGGTCCCGCCACGCTCAAGCAGCGGGTCATCTGGGCGCTGACGCTCGCCATTTCCCTGTTCGTGGCGGCGCAGGCCGTCGTCGCCTATCTGGTGCTGGACCAGCAGGAAGACCGCATCGTCGACCAGATCGTGCTGACCGAGGCCGAACGGCTCGTGCATCGCCTCGAGGCGGGCGAAACGGTGTGGACCGGGGGCGACATCCTGCTCGGTCCCGGCCTGCACGCCTGGGTAGGGGCGAACGGGGACGTACCACGCGTGCTGGCCAGACTGGGCCCGGGGCAGTACCAGCTCAACACCGAGGGCGAGGTCTGGCACGTGGCGGTGGCCGACTCGACGAAAGGGCGGGTGTACCTGCGGTACGACGCGACCGACAACGAGCACCGGGTCTACGAGTTCGGCGCCATCCTGCTGGGGCTCTGGCTGGCCTGCACGCTGCTGGGATACTGGACCGCCCGCGCGTTGGCCGGCCGTGTCGTCGGCTCGATGGTGGAAGTGACCGACCGGATCGAATCGTGGGCGCCCGGCAACCCCGGCATGAAGGTCGTGCGCAGCGACGAGGCGGGCCGCTTGCTCGAGGCGTTCAATCGCATGCAGGACAAGGTGGACCAGTCCATTGCCCAGGAGCGCGAATTCTCGGCCAACCTCAGCCATGAGATCCGCACGCCGCTGACCAGCATCCGGACCGATGCGGAGTTGATCGCCCTGGAGTCCGAGCCGCCTCCGCAGGCGGGCCTGCGCCTGACGCGCATCGTGAACGCGGTGGACGAGATCGCCTCCACGCTCGAGACGGCGCGCGCCATCAGCAGTGCGCAGGCGGGGCCGCGCACCGAGGTCGCGCTGCGGGACTGCCTGGACGATGCCTGGAGCGGCCTGGCCGAGCGCGCGCACCGGGCGGGCCTGCTCCTGGTCAACGACATTCCCGAAATGGCCGTGGCCAGGCTCGATCGCTACGCCCTGCTGATCGTGCTGCGCAATCTCGTGCGCAATGCCATCGACCATGCCGCGCCCGCCACGCTGACCGCGAGCTGGGCCGGCGAATGCATGGCCCTGGCGGACAACGGTCCTGGTATTGCTTCCGGCGACCAGCCGTTCGTCTTCGAGCGCTACTACAGCGGTCGGCTGCGCGACAGCCAGGTGCCGGTGGAAGGCGGCGCGGGTATCCAGCGCGGACTCGGGCTGGCGATCGCCAAGCGGGTGTGCGACATCCAGGGCTGGCGCCTGGCGGTCGTGTCCAGCACGGATGAACTGCAACGGGGTACCCGCTTCCTGCTGTGTTTCGGGGAGGGGGCTACCCTCGTGGTGTCCTGAAGAGCGGCACGGCCGTCCGCGCGGGACGGCCGCGGAGGCTCAGGCGCCCAGCGCCTTGGCATGGAAGGCCATGTGTTCTTCCATGAACGTCGAGATGAAGTAGTAGCCGTGGTCGTAGCCCGCATGGCGCCGCAGCTCCAGCGGCTGGCCGGCGTCGCGGCAGGCGGCCTCGAAGGCTTCCGGCCGCAGCTGCGACGCCAGGAACTGGTCGGCCAGGCCTTGATCGACCAGGATGCCGCCGGGGAAGGGCTGGCGTGAGGTCCGCATCAGTTCGGTGGCGTCGTAGCGTTTCCAGGCCTCGCGATCCGGGCCGAGGTAATTGCCGAAGGCCTTGTGTCCCCACGGGCAGTCGACAGGATGGGCGATGGGCGCGAAGGCCGAGACCGAACGGAATTTGCCCGGGTTGCGCAGGGCCAGGACCAGGGCGCCGTGGCCGCCCATGGAATGGCCGAAGATGCCGGCGCGCGCCGGGTCGCCCGGCAGTTCGGAGGTGACCAGTCCGAACAGTTCGTCCACGATGTAGCTGTACATCCGGTAGTGGCGCTGCCAGGGCTCCTGGGTCGCGTCCAGGTAGAAACCGGCGCCCGCGCCGAAATCCCAGCTGTCGGTTTCGCCCGGCAGGCCCGCGCCGCGCGGGCTGGTGTCCGGTGCCACCAGCATGAGGCCGTGCTGCTGCGCGAAGCGCTGCGCGCCGGCCTTGATCATGAAGGTTTCCTCGGTGCAGGTCAGGCCGGCCAGGTAGAACAGCACCGGCACGGGCCCGGCTTCGGCGTGGGTGGGCAGGAAGACCGAGAAACGCATCGGCAGGCCGATGGTGGAGGAGTCGTGGCGGTAGAAGCGCTGCTGGCCACCGAAACACTGGTGCAGGCTGATCAGTTCGGGCATGTGGAGTCCTTGCGGCCGTCCGGCGCGACGGCCGGCGGCGGGGCGGTGAGTCTTTCGGGTACGCGCGAGGGCCTGGCTCGCGTCCCGGCAGGCGAGGCTAACAGGAATCGCCGCCCATCGACAAGCCGGCCCGGGTGCCGGGCCCGCCCGCCCAGGGCCGTCAGGCGCTCTCCCAGCCGTAGAGCCTCGCCGGCGTGGCGGCAAGAATCTGGTGCTGCAGCAAGGCGTCGGGCACCCAGGACGTGAACAGCTTGAACAGGTCGGCCGAGCTGTTTTCCTGGAACGACAGATGGGGGTAGTCGCTGCCCCAGATCAGATGGTCCGGCGCCGCCTCCAGCAGGGCATGGACCATGGGGGCGATGTCGCCGAAGCCCGGGGCCTTCGAGATGCGGTAGCTGCCGGTCAATTTGACGAAGCAAAGGCCGTCGCCGTGGCGAAGCAGGTCCAGGAGCGCCTGGAATCCCGGTGCCTGGGCACCATCGGCCGCCAGGTTCATGCCCAGGTGCGCCACGGTGAAGGGTAGCCTGAGCGAGGCCATGGTGGGCAGCAGCTCGCGCGTCAGCCATCCCGGGCCAAGGAAGTCGAGCTGCCAGCCGGTGGCCGCGCAGCGGGTCTCCCAGCGCCTGATGCGCGGGATGAGCGCATCGGCCAGGCCGGAGGCCGGCTGTGCGATGGGGTTCACGTTGATCCGCACGCCTCGCACGCCCAACTGATGAAGGTCGGCCAGTTGTTCGTCGGGGGCGTCGTCGGGCAGGTCCACGATGCCGCGGCAGGCCGGGCCCATGCGGCGCATGGCCTCGAGCATGCAGCGATTGTCCTGGCCGTAGGCGCTGGGCTGCACGAAGACGTAGCGGGAGAAACCCAGGGCGTTGGCCTCGCCCAGGTAGTCTTCCAGATCCGCCTGCGGCGGGTCGTAGCGCAATTGGCCCGCGTACGGATAGCGGTCCGCGGGGCCGAAGACATGAAAGTGGGTATCGCAGGCGTGAAGAATGGTCATGAGTCAGGAAAGGTCTGGAGAGGAAGGCTGATGCGCCAGGGCCTGGCGGATGTCCGCCGCGTCCTTGCGCGCGGCAGCCATGAGATAGGTCACGTCGCTGCCGGCGATCAGGAAGCGGGCGCCCAGCGCCACCAGCCGCTTCTGTAGCGCGATGTCGCCGCGGATGCCGCCTATGCCCAGGGTCTTGCCGTGCCGGTGGCATGCCGCGGCGACGGTCTCATACGCCTTGAACAGGTCGGGATGGTGCAGTTGGCCCGGAATGCCCATGGCGGTGCAGAGATCGTTGGAGCCGATCAGCAGCATGTCCACGCCGTCCACGGCGGCGATCTCGTCGGCCCGGGAAATCGCCCCGGGCGATTCCAGCATCATGATCATCAGCGTTTCGCCGTTGACCCTGGCGGCATCCTGCGGCCGGTAGAGCGTCCCGAGCGTGGGGCCCATGACCGAGCGGGTGCCGGCGGGGGGGTAGCGGCCCGCCACCGCGGCTGCCCGCGCCTGGTCTGCCGATTCGATGCCGGGCAGCAATACGCCGTGGGCGCCGCCGTCCAGCACGCGTTGCATGAGGTCCATGTCCAGGCCCGGCAGGCGGACCAGCGGCGCGATGCCGGTGGCCAACGCGCCGGCGCACAGGGACGAGACGGCATCGAGTCCTATCGTGCTGTGCTGCATGTCGACGTAGACCGCGTCGAAGCCGCAGGCGGCCGCAATCATGGACATATCGGCCGTCCTGGCCTGCCGGAGCGCCATGCACAGCACGAGGTCCTGGCCACGCATCCTGTCCTTCAGCGGGGATGTCCGGGGGGGCGTCATCATTGGGCCTCGACGTGCGCGCGCGCGATGACATCCTTCCACGTGGCGATCTCGTCCGTCACGCGCTGCCGGAATACCGCGGCTGGCGCCACGACGGTCGTCACGCCGGCGGACGCGAAGGTCTTGGCTACCCTGTCGGTCTTGACCGCCTTGCCGACTTCCTGGTTCATGCGTTCGACGATGGCGGCCGGCACCGCGGCCGGCGCCATGACGCCGAACCAGTACATCATGCCGTACTCAGGAAAGCCGGCCTCGGCGAAGGTGGGGACGTCCGGCAGCATGGGGTTGCGCTGCGTGCCGCTGACGGCCAGGGCGAACAGGCGCTTGCCGTTGATGTGCTGGACCGTGGAGCCCACGCTGCCGATGCCGACGTCGATGCGGTCGGCGGCGATTTCCGTCATGGCCTCGGCGACTCCCTTGAAGGGCACGTGGACCATCTTCAGGCCATTCTGCAGGAGGAAGGCCTCCATCGCCAGATGGGCCGACGACCCCTGGCCGCCCGAGCCGAAGTTCAGGGTGCCCGGGTTCTTGCGGGCGAACTCGACCGTGTCCCGCAGCGTGCGCGTCTTCAAGCCGTTGCGCGCGGCCAGGACGGCGGGAGCGTCGGCGACCAGCGCCACCTGGGCAATATCGGAAGCGGGGTGGTAGGGCAGTGCCTTGTACAGGGCCGCCGAGACCGCGAACGAGTTGTCGGTCAGCAAGAAGGTATAGCCGTCGGGCGCTGCTTTCGCGACCGCGTCGGTGCCGATGGTGCTGCCCGCGCCGCCGCGGTTTTCGATGACGAACGGTTGGCCCAACTGGTTGCCCAGTTCCACCGCGACAGCCCGGGCGGCCGTGTCGGTGAACGATCCTGGCGCGAAGGGAACGATGATCTTCACCGGCCTGCTGGGCCAGGGGGACTGGGCCCATGAAAGATTACCGAAATGTAGAATGAATAGAAAAATCGCGGCGGCCGCTTTGTTCATGGGCTGAGTCTCCGTGGGGCGTTCTAAGTGTTGTGCGATGCGCGCCGCGCCGGTTGGCAGGCCGGGGTGCGCGGCACGGAGGGGCGGCCGTGAAAAAAGGGGCGGCGCGTCGTATTCTCAGCCTGATTCTTGCATGGAACCGTTAATTTGTACATCAATATGAGAAACTTTCGTTTATTGGCGGACCAGCAGAGAATGGAGCGGTCATGAGCAGTCTGGACAAGATGCTGAGCTTGCTCGACGTGTTCACGCCCGCGGCGCCGGTGTGGACGACGGAGGACCTGATCCGGTATTCCGGCGCGCCGGCCTCGACCTGTTACCGGTATCTCAAGACGTTGCATTCGGGGGGCTTGCTGGCCAGGGTGGCCAACGGTTCCTATGTGCTGGGCCCGCGCATTCCCGAACTGGACCGGACCATGCGGTTGTGCGATCCGGTCTATATCGCCGGCTCGCCCGTGATCCAGCAACTGACCGAGGAGACGGGACACAGCTCCTTGCTGTGCATCCTGTTCAGCGAGTCCATCATGTGCGTGCAGCAGGCACTCGGCAAACATGCGCCGCCCGAGCTGTTCAGCCGGGGGCAGCGTCGCCCGCTGGTGGCGGGGGCGTCCGCGAAGATCATCCTGGCCTATCTGCCGCTGCATCAATTGCGGGTGATCTTCACCAAGCATCGCAAGAGCATCGCCGCGGTCGGCCTGGGCGCGGACTGGGAGCGCTTCAAGCAGGCGCTCAAGCAGATAAGGCAGGCGGAGTACGCGATGACCACGGGGGAGTACAACGCGGGCATCGTGTCCATCGCCGCGCCTTTGTTCAACGGCGCGGGCGATGTGCTGGGCAGCCTGGCGGTCGCCGCGTCGACGTCGCATGTGGACCCCGTCGCGTTCGGCGCCATCGCCGAGCGCGTGATCGAGGCCGGAAGGGAGGTGTCGAGGCGGATCGCCAGCGCGCCCAATATCGTTGCGCTGCCCGCCAGGGCTGTTGGATGACCCTGGACCGTTCCTGGCGGGAGGCTTCTGGGCGGAATCGACATTGATGTTCTTGACCCGGTCTTGTCCGCAGGGAAGCGGGGGTGGTCATTGTGTCAGGGGAGTATGCGAGATGGATTCGTTGCGCCGGGAAATGTCGTCCACGTCGCCCGTCGTCTTGGATGCCGGCGCGGCGGCCGGCTGCGCGGCGGGGACGGACGCCGTCGGCGCCGGCGTGGCCGGCAGGTAGAGCGGGCCCTTGATGCCGCAGGCGGCCAGCAGCGCGAGCGGCAGGGCCGCCAGCAGCGCGGCCAGACGCCGCGCGGCAGGCCGGGCGGCGCTGGCTACAATGCCGGTATCAGCAACCAACGAGGGGTCTGGGCATGCGGCGCGCGCAGGATGCGTGGGTTTCATGTCGGACATAGTCGAAATTATGAACGAAAGCGAGTTTCTTGCCTTGGCCGATGCCATCCTGGATTCCATCGAGCGGCAGGCCGACGTGTGGTTCGAGAAGCGCGACATCGATATCGAGGGAGCGCGCAGCGGCAATGTGCTGACGTTGACCTTCGCGGATCGCAGCCAGGCAGTGATCAATAGCCAGGCGCCAATGCAGGAAATGTGGGTGGCGGCGCGCAGCGGCGGGTTCCATTATCGCCTGAAGGACGGGAAGTGGCTGGATACGCGGTCGGGGGAGGAACTGGCGCGGGCGTTGTCGCGGATTTGTTCCGAGCAGGCGGGGGAGGAGGTCGTGGTCGACGAGTTGCCGGTTCGGTGAGTTCTAAACACGGCGGGGTCCGGGGCGCCCAAGGCCGGTGGGGCGCAGCGACGCCGGTCCCGGCTTTGCCGGGACTTCCCGGTTTCGGCTGGGGCGGCGGGGCGGGCGCAGAACTCGCACCGGCCTTGGGCGCCCCGGACCCAGCCTGCGGCGTCTTGTGGCGGGTGGGGGGCGGCAGTTAAGGCAGGTATTCCTGGCGGGTGTTGCCGCCGCCGCTGTTGCCGCCTGAGCTGCCGCCATTGCCGTTGATCAGGTTGCCCAGGCTGTCGATCAGCCGGGACATGGGGTCGGATGAGGGGGGCGGCAGGCCGACGGAGGCGACGGCCTGGCCGGGCGGGAATTCGGCGAAGTAGTAGTCGCCGTTCTGCACGATGATGCCGGACGGCATGGGCTGCTCGCGCTGGGGGATTTCCTTGAGCGCGCGCTGCATGTATTTCAGCCAGATGGGCATGGCGGCGCCGCCGCCGGTTTCGCGCACGCCCAGCGAACGCGGCTGGTCGTAGCCCAGCCAGGCCACGCCCACGAGGCCGGGAGTGTAGCCGGCGAACCAGGCGTCCACCGAGTTGTTGGTGGTGCCGGTCTTGCCCGCCACGTCCTGGCGCTTGAGCGACAGGGCGGCGCGGGCGGTGCCGGTGCGCACGACGTCGCGCAGCATGGAGTCGGCGATGTAGGCGGTGCGGGCGTCGATGGCGCGCAGGGATTCGTCGCCGGCCTTGGTCGGGCGGGCCTGCATCAGCACGCGGCCGGTGCTGTCGGTGACCTTGTCGATCAGGTAGGGGGTGACGCGGTAGCCGCCGTTGGCGAAGACGGAATAGGCGCCGGCCATCTGCAGCGGCGTGACCGACCCCGCGCCCAGCGCCATGGTCAGGTAGGCGGGGTGGCGGGCGGCATCGAAGCCGAAGCGGGTGATGTAGTCCTGGGCGTACTGCGGGCCGATGCTTTGCAGCACGCGGATCGACACCATGTTCTTGGACTTGGCCAACCCCTGGCGCATGGTCATGGGCGGTTCGTTCTTGCCGTCGTAGTTCTTCGGTTCCCAGCGCTGCGAGCCGGTGGCCGAGGCTTCGAGCACGAAGGGATCGTCGGAAATGATGGTGGCGGGGGTCAGCCCGCGTTCCAGCGAGGCGGCGTAGATGAACGGCTTGAAGCTGGAGCCGGGCTGGCGCCAGGCCTGGGTGACGCGGTTGAACTTGCCGCTGTGGAAATCGAAGCCGCCGACCATGGCGCGGATGGCGCCGTTTTGCGGGTCGGTGGAGACGAAGGCCGCCTGGACCTGGGGCGTCTGCAGGATTTCCCACTCGTTTCCGCTCTTCAGGATGCGGACGATGGCGCCGCGGCGGATACGCACCGAGGGCTGGGCCTTGGCCGACAGCGCCGGCTGGACGAACTTGAGCCCCTTGCCGGCGATCTCGATGATTTCGCCCGAGCTGCGGGCCACCCGGACCTTGTTGGCATCGGCGGCCAGGACCACGGCGGACAGCAGCGTGTCGCTGTCGGGGTAGTCGTTCAGCGCGTCGTCGACCGCCTCGTTCAGCTTCTCGGGGTTGTTGTCGATGCCGCCGGGCAGATCGACAAAGGCTTCGGGCCCCCGGTAGCCATGGCGGCGTTCGTAGTCCAGCACGCCTTCGCGCAGGGAGTCGTAGGCGGCGTCCTGCATGTCGCGGTTCACGGTCGTGTAGACGTTCAGGCCGCGGGTGTAGGTTTCTTCTTTATAGATGTCGTAGACCAGTTGGCGCGCCAGTTCGGCCACGTATTCGGCGCGCACGCCGAACTCCCCGCCCAGCTGCCGGACCTGCTGTTTTTCGTCCAGGGCGGCGCGGTACTCGGGTTCGGTCAGGTATCCCAGGCCGAGCATGCGCTGCAGCACATATTGCTGGCGCAGCTTGGCGCGGGTCGGATTGACCACGGGGTTGTAGCGTGACGGGGCCTTGGGGATGCCGGCCAGCATCGCGGCCTCGGCGGCGGTGATTTCCGACAGCGGCTTGCCGTAGTAGATGCGGGCCGCCGAGGCGAAGCCGTAGGCGCGCTGGCCGAGGTAGATCTGGTTGATGTAGAGCTCCAGGATCTGGTCCTTGGTCAGGTTGGCCTCGATCTTGAAGGTCAGCAGGATCTCGTAGAGCTTGCGGGTCCAGGTCTTTTCCGACGACAGGTAGAAGTTCCGCGCCACCTGCATGGTGATCGTGCTGGCGCCCTGGCTCTTGGACAGGTTGACCATGTTGGTGAGCGCCGCCCGGATGACGCCGGACCAATCTATGCCGCCATGTTGGTAGAAACGGTCGTCTTCTGCGGACAAAATCGCCGATTTCAGCACATCCGGCACATCACGGATGCGTACCACGTTGCGTCTTTCTTCGCCGAATTCGCCGATCAGGGCGTTATCCGCGGTGTAGATGCGCAACGGCATCTTGGGATGGTAGTCGGTCAGGGCGTCCAGATCGGGCAGGTTCGGGTACGCGAGGGCCAGCGCCAGCCCCACCAGGAGGGCGCCACAAACGGCCAGCCCGGCCAGAACGCCGGCGACCTTCAGGAGAATACGGGACATGAGGAAGCTGCTTCTCGTGCGAGGACGAGACCCATTATAGGAACATAGAAACGGATCGGCTTATAGACTGCCCGGCGGCCAGGGCGTTCCTGTAACAGTTGGTGTGCCGGGCGCCGGGGCCGGATTTTCCGCTTCCGGCCCTCTTGCGGGATAATGCATCTTATATCGATTTTTTGTGGCTTCGGCCTCACGAGCTAGTGGATCAGGTCTCTTGCGATTCATGCGCGGCCGCCGCCATGGGGCCGGCGGGCACGCCATTCGTGCCGCCCGTGTTTCTCGTCGGCATGATGGGGGCGGGTAAAACCACGATCGGCCGCGGCCTGGCCCGGGCGCTGTCGCGCCAGTTCCTGGACGTGGACCAGGTGCTGGAAGAGCGCTGCGGGGTCCGGGTCCCCACCATTTTCGAGCTGGAAGGCGAAGGCGGCTTCCGGCGCCGCGAAACCCACGCGCTGGATGAGTGCAGCCGGATTTCCGGGGTGGTCCTGGCCACCGGGGGCGGTGCCGTGCTGGCCGGGGACAACCGCCGCATGCTGCAGCAACGCGGTACGGTCGTCTACCTGCGGGCCAAGGCCGAGGAGCTCTACCAGCGCACCCGCTACGACCGCAATCGGCCGCTTTTGCAGACGGCCGACCCGCTGGGCCGCATCACCGAGCTGCTGCGCCAGCGCGAACCGCTGTACGAGGAAATCGCCGACCTCGTCGTCGACACGGGCAAGGTGTCGGTGGCACGGCTGGTCGGCCGCATCCTGCCCATGCTCGCAACCTGCAACAAGCAGGTCCGGCCGCCGGCCGACCTGCCTCCGCTGGAGTGTCTATGAAAGAAGTCCGTGTCGAGACGCCGGGCGGGAGCTATCCCATACGGATCGCCCCCGGCCGTCTCGATCGCCTGGCCGAGGCCGTGCCGGCCGACGCCACCACCCTGGTCGTGGTCACCAACCCCACCGTGGCGGCGCTGTACGCCGAGCGTGCCGAACAGGCCCTGGCGGCCACCGGCCGGCCCATCCTGCGCATCGAACTGCCCGATGGCGAGCAATACAAGGACTGGCAGACCCTGAACCTGATCTTCGACGCCATGCTGGCCCGGCACTGCGACCGCAAGGCCGTCATCGTCGCGCTGGGCGGCGGCGTGATCGGCGACATCGCCGGCTTCGCGGCCGCGGTCTACATGCGCGGCATCCGCTTCATCCAGGTGCCGACCACGCTGCTGTCCCAGGTCGATTCGTCGGTGGGCGGCAAGACCGCCGTCAACCATCCCATCGGCAAGAACATGATCGGCGCGTTCTACCAGCCGATCGCGGTGGAAATCGACACCGACGTGCTGTCCACGCTGCCCGCGCGCGAAGTGTCGGCCGGGTTGGCCGAGGTCATCAAGTATGGCGCCATCCTGGACGCCGATTTCTTCGCCTGGTGCGAGGCCCATGCCCAGGACCTGCGCGCGCTGGAGCCGGGCGCGCTGGCCCTCGCCATCGCCCGCTCGTGCGAGCTCAAGGCCTACGTCGTCTCGCAGGACGAACGGGAAACCGGCCTGCGCGCCATCCTGAACTTCGGCCACACCTTCGCCCACGCCATCGAGGCCGGGCTGGGCTTCGGCGCCTGGCTGCATGGCGAGGCCGTCGGCTGCGGCATGGTGCAGGCGGCCGAGCTGTCCGCGCGCGCCTCCGGGCTGCCGCAGGCCGACGCCGAACGCATCCGCGGCCTGGTGCTCGCCATCGGCTGTCCGGTATACGCGCCCGACCTCGGCGCCGACCGCTGGTTCGACCTGATGCAGGGCGACAAAAAGACCGAAGCCGGCCAGATCCGCTTCATCCTCCTGCCCAGGCTGGGGGAAGCGGTAAGGTCCCCGGCCGAGGCCGGACTGGTCCGGCAGGTCCTGGACCGGACCGTCGCCAGGACCGCGGGCGAGCAGCCAGCCACACTCGCCTGACCCCCCCAACTCCGGAGGAGCCCCGACGTTCATGCCGCAAATCCTCGCTCCGTACGCCGCCGACCCGGCCGCCACCCGCGGCCGGCGCCACCCCGAAACCCCGCCCCAGGGGCGCTCCGAATTCCAGCGCGACCGCGATCGCATCATCCATTCCAACGCTTTCCGGCGGCTGGAGTACAAGACCCAGGTCTTCGTGAACCACGAGGGAGACCTGTTCCGCACCCGGCTCACGCATAGCCTGGAGGTGGCGCAGATCGCCCGCTCCATCGCGCGGAACCTGGGCTTGAACGAGGACCTGGTCGAGGCCATTTCGCTGGCCCATGACCTTGGCCATACCCCCTTCGGCCATGCCGGTCAGGACGTGCTGCACGCCTGCATGCAGGAATTCGCGCCCGAGGCCGGCGGCTTCGAGCACAACCTGCAAAGCCTGCGCGTGGTAGACGAACTGGAGGAACGCTACGGCGACTTCAACGGCCTGAACCTGTGCTTCGAGACGCGCGAGGGCATCCTCAAGCATTGCTCGCTGACCCGGGCGGCCCGCCTGGGCGACGTGGGCGAGCGCTTCCTGAACCGCACCCAGCCGTCGCTGGAGGCGCAACTGACCAACCTGTCGGACGAGATCGCCTACAACAACCACGACATCGACGACGGCCTGCGCTCGGGCCTGGTCTCCCTCGAACAGATGCGGCAGGTCGGCATCTTCGGCCGCCATCATGCCGAAGTCGTGCAGCGCTACCCGGACCTGCCCGAGCGGCGCGCCATCACCGAGACCGTGCGGCGCATGATCAACACCCTGATCATCGACCTGACCGAAACCACGGCGGCCCGCATCGCCGGGCACCAGCCCGCGTCCATCGACGACGTGCGCCGCGCACCGCCCCTGGCGGGCTTCAGCCCCGACGTAAAGGCCGAGGCCGAGGAACTCAAGGTGTTCCTGCGCGACAACCTGTATCGCCACTACCGCGTGCTGCGCATGACCACCAAGGCCAAGCGCGTGCTGCGCGACCTGTTCATTGCCTTCCTCGAAGACCCGCGCCTGTTGCCGCCGCAGTACCAGGCACGGGCCAACGTGGACCAGCCGCGCGCGATCGCGGACTACATCGCGGGGATGACCGACCGGTATGCCATCAAGGAGCACCGGCGGTTGTTTTTGGTGGCGGACGAGTAGGGGAGGAGCGCCCGCGGGTGGTTAGGCGGTCGTGTTCCGACATGCGGGGAAGCCTGTGTTCATGTATGGCGTCCAGAGCCTGCAACTTGTCGTGGCTGACAGTTTGGTTGGCTATGATGGGCAGGCAAAAAACGGTTTGTTTTTCTGGTGGATTGGTTCTTTAAAAAGTTGGTGGATTTCAAGGGGCTGATTTTTTCTTTTTAAAACAGTCACTTATATTTGGTGTGTTCCCCGCGTAAGCGGGGATGAACCGCGCAAGGGCGGCGGGATCACCACTGAGGAGTCCGTGTTCCCCGCGTAAGCGGGGATAAGTCGAGGGACTGGCTCGAACCGTCGATCTCCGGGGCATGAGCCCGGCGCGCTACCTGCTGCGTGACTCTACAAAGGTGTGCTGTTCGACGCGCATCACGAAATCCGAATGGTCGAAGTGCAAGAGGCGAAGCCGTGCGATGGCCAGATGGACTGAAACCCCATCCCGGCAATAGCCTGGCGGAAAACACGGTGAGCACGAACCACACCATCATTGACACTGGCGACGGCCGGCCTTCGTTGTGCTTCCCTACGACGAATACATCGCGCTGGCTGGCAATGAGCCGCGCATCCCTGCGGGGGAGGCGGTGCCTCATGAAGTGGTCAGCGTTCAGGTCAAGAATAGATGGAGCCTGATCCGTGCGTGGCGGGAGTGCCTTGGTATCACCCAGGCGGAAATGGCGGCGCGCCTTGATGTGCGGCAACCGACCTGCGCGAATATGGAAGGTCCTGATGCCCGGCCGCGTCAGGCGACCCTCGTCCACATTGCCCAGGCACTCGGGATTTCGCTCGATCAGCTTGATGACCGGATGGCGGGGCAGCACACGAGCCCCTCCGCCGTGCCAATGCAAAGGCTGCCCACGCCCGTCCCCCGCGACCCTACCCCACCAGCTTCGTCGGCAACAACACCTCGAACGTGATCCCTTCCTCCGACTTGCCCGTGGTGCCGCGCTGCGAGCTGAAGTAGAGGCGGGTGCCGTCGGGCGACACCGCGGGACCGGTGATCTCGCTGTCGTCGTGGCCGACCAGCCGCATCACCGCCTGCGACGTGCCGTCGTCGCGCAGCACGCCGATTTCCAGGTTGCCCGCGTCTTCGGCTACCAGCATTTCGCCGAACGAGGTGATGGTGATGTTGTCCGGTTCGTCGATGCTGTGGGTCTCGGCCGGGCCCAGCTTGCCGTCGAAGATGACTTCGAGGGTGCGATGGGCGGTGTCGTAGGCCCAGATGCGGCTGTTGCGGGACGTGACGAAGAAGACGACGCCGTTGAAGAACCAGATGCCTTCGGCTTTCTGGAAGTAGTTGCCGGGGGGCAGTATGCCGCCTTTGCGCAGGGTGTCGCGGATGTTCTTCTGGCCTTGGTCGGGAAAGGCCACGGGTTCCCAGGTCACGGAAACCGGGGTCTTGCCGAAGCCGATGAGGTTCGCGTAGGCCGCGTCGGAAGAGTCGGCGTCGCGGGGCAGGGCGTCGATGCGCAGCACTTGCAACTGGCCGGACTCGAACTTGACGGGGCGCTCGGCGCTGGCGGGCCAGTCGGTGGCGTCGCAGACGTAGCGGTAGATCCGTCCGCCGCTGGCGTCCTCGGTCAGGTACAGCATGCGGTTGGACGGGTCCACGCAGACCGCTTCATGCGCGTACCTGCCCAGGGCGGGCCAGGCGCGCGGCGGGTTGGCGTCGGACCAGGGGTGGTAGGGATCGCATTCCCAGACCATGCCGGCGATCTGCTGGGTGAGTTCGAATTCTTCGCACGACAGCCAGGTGTTCCAGGGCGTGGGGCCGCCGGCGCAGTTGCCCGAAGTGCTTTTCAGGATGGGGTAGGCGTCGATGACCTTGCCGGTCTTGTCGAACTTGAGCGCGCTGACGCCGCCCAGCGGGGCGATCATTTCCGCGTTGCTGACGTAGATCCAGCCGCCGTCGTCGGTGGCATAACAGGCGCCGCCGTCGGGCGCGGCATGCCACAGGAAGCTGCCGCCGCTGACCGGCGCCTTGCCGCTGCGGGCGACGATGCGCGAGGAGAAGCCTTTGGGCAGCATCACGCCGTTGGCGTCGGCGGGCTGGAGCGCGGTGAATTGGGCGAAGGGGTTGAACTTCTCGACTGGCGGTTCGGGGTCAACGGGGGGCTTGGGGTCGACCGGCGCGGGGTTCACGGAGTCGTCGCCGTCGCCGCCACAGGCGGCCAGGAAGCCCGTCAGGCTGACCGCGCCGGCGGTGCGGAAGGTCTTGAGCAGGAAGGCTCGGCGCAAGGAGAAGTCCAGGGGGATGACGGGATAGGTGTGTTCGCTCATTGTTCTCGGGTACGGATGGGTGGGCGCTCGGGAGTGGAGCGCTGCCATCCTGCGTGCCCCGCGTTACAGGGTGGTGACTCCAGCGGGCAGCGCGGTCGGGCGGTCCGGCATTGCGTTTACACTTTCACGCTTCGGCACCAGGGAGTCGAAGGCATTGCGATCGACCAGGCGTGCCGGCGACGAGGATTTTTTCCATGAACACCACAGCGCTTGCACTTGGCAGGGTCGCGGTTTTCTGCGGCTCGAATTTCGGTTTCTCGGACGAGTACGCCCAAGCCGCGCGGGAATTGGGCGCGCAGGTCGCAGCCCGCGGCCTGACGCTGGTCTACGGCGGCACCCACAAGGGCCTGATGGGCATCATGGCGGATACGGTGCTGGCGGCCGGTGGCCGGGCGGTGGGCATCATCAACCAGCGGCTGCATGATCGCGGGCACCTGCATCCGGGCCTGACTTCGCACGAGGTCGTGGCGGACATGCGGGCGCGCAAGGCTCGGATGGCCGAGTTGGCGGATGCCTTCATCGCGATGCCGGGCGGGTTGGGGACTTTCGAGGAATTGTTCGAGGCCGCCACGCTGACCCAGCTCGGGGATCACACCAAGGCGTGCGGGGTCCTGAACGTGCGCGGCTTCTACGAGCCCATGCGCGCGATGCTGACGCACTCGGTGCAGGAGGGGTTCATGAAGCCCGAACATCGTGACATGATCGTGATCGAGGTCGATCCGGGCGCGCTGCTCGATGGGCTGGCGGCCTGGAAGGCGCCGACTGTCACGAAGTGGATCGGCGATTCCGATCCGGCTCCCGCGGCCTGAGCGTGCCCGTCGATTTGATTAAACTGAAGCGGTCTCGCCGGTTTTTCCACCATGCCGGGGCTCCTCGCCGGCCCCACCTTCGCAGGCAACCATGACCAGAATCCGAATACGCGCCGCCGAATACGAATTCATCGCCGAGACCAACCCGGACGCCCCCCAGACCGTGGCCGCCTTCCTGAAGCTGCTGCCCTACAAGCAGAAGATCATCCACGTGCGCTGGAGCGGCGAGGGCTGCTGGATTCCGCTGGGCGAGTTCAAGCTCGGCGTGGGGTTCGAGAACCACACCAGCCATCCGTCGGTGGGGGACATCCTGTTCTATCCGGGCGGCTACAGCGAGACCGAGATCATCCTGGCCTATGGCAGCTGCATGTTCGCCAGCAAGCTGGGCCAGCTGGCGGGGAACCATTTCCTGACCGTGGTCGAGGGCAAGGAGAACCTGCGCGCCCTGGGCGTGAAGACGCTGTGGGAAGGCGCGCAGGATATCGTTTTCGAGCTGGCTTGACGGCGGCCTATCGCAGGAACAGCTTGTAGGCCGGGTTCTCCGATTCGTCCCAGTTCCGGTAGCCCAGTTCCGCCAGGAAGGCCGCGAAGGCCTTCTTGTCGGACGGCGGCACTTGCAGGCCCACGACGATCTGTCCGTAGTCGCCGCCCTGGTTGCGGTAATGAAACAGGCTGATGTTCCAGTTGGGCGACATGGAGTTCAGGAAGCGCATCAGCGCGCCGGGCCGCTCCGGGAATTCGAAGCGATACAACTGTTCGTGGTTGGCCTGGGGGCCGCTGCCGCCGATCATGTGGCGCAGGTGGGTCTTGGCCAGTTCGTCGTGCGTGAGGTCGATGGCGGTGAAGCCGTGGCGCCGGAAGTTGGCGGCGATCTTCGTCGATTCGCCCGCCGATGACGTTTGCAGGCCCACGAAGACGTGGGCCTGTTCGGAGTCGGCCATCCGGTAGTTGAACTCGGTCACGTTGCGGTTGCCGACCAGTTCGCAGAAGCGGCGGAAGCTGCCGCGTTCTTCGGGCATGGTCACCGCGAACACGGCTTCGCGCGCTTCACCCACGTCGGCGCGCTCGGCCACGAAGCGCAGCCGGTCGAAGTTCATGTTGGCGCCGCAGGCGATGGCCACCAGGGTCTTGCCCTTCAGGCGGTGCTGGGCGGCGTACTTCTTGAGGCCGGCCAGGGCCAGCGCGCCCGCGGGCTCCAGCACGCTGCGGGTTTCCTCGAACACGTCTTTGATCGCCGCGCAGATGGCGTCAGTGTCGACGACCACGAAGTCGTCGACGTACTTGCGCGTGAGGCGGTAGGTTTCCTCGCCCACCAGTTTGACGGCGGTGCCGTCCGAGAAGAGGCCGACGTCGGGCAGGGTGACGCGGCGGCCTTTTTTCACGCTCTGGACCATGGCGTCGGAGTCGACGGTCTGCACGCCGATGATGCGGATCTCGGGGCGCAGCTGCTTGACGTAGGCCGCCACGCCGGAGATGAGTCCGCCGCCGCCGATGGCCACGAAAATGGCATCGATGGGGCCGGGGTGCTGGCGCAGGATTTCCATGCCTATGGTGCCCTGGCCGGCGATGACGTCGGGGTCGTCGAAGGGGTGGACGAAGGTGAGTTTCTCTTTCGCTTCGAGCTGCTTGGCGTGGTTGTAGGCGTCGGTGAAGCTTTCGCCGTGCAGGACGACCTCGGCGTTGCGGGCGAGGACGGCGTCGATCTTGAGCTGGGGGGTGGTCACGGGCATGACGATGACGGCCCGGCAGCCCATGCGCTGGGCGGCCAGCGCCACGCCCTGGGCGTGGTTGCCGGCCGAGGCGGCGATGACGCCGCGTTCGAGCGCCTTGGGCGGCAGGTTGGCCATCTTGTTATAGGCGCCGCGGAGTTTGAAGCTGAAGACGGGCTGGGTGTCTTCTCTTTTGAGCAGCACCGTGTTCGCAATTCGCGCCGAAATCTGGGGAGCGGCGTCGAGGTGGGACTCGATCGCGACGTCGTAGACTTTGGCGGTGAGAATGCGCTTGAGATAGTCGGTAGCCATGATGCTGCGTCAGGGGTTGGTGGAAAAAAACGTAACCCTTTAGTGTGACACAGATGACCCAAGGGGGCTGCGCAGGCGGAATCGTCGGGTCCGGTTTTTACCCCGGGGCGCCGCGGATCCGGCCCGGCGGGGCCGCCAGCGCCGCCCCCGCGGGCGCCGGCTCCGTGGGGGCTGCCGCGTAGCGGCTGGAGGCCCGCCACACCGGGCGCGCGCAGCGCGTAGGAGGGCTTCCTCTCGGCTAAACTCCTCGCCATGCATCAATGGCTGGAATCCTCCGTTCACTGGCTGCTCCACGCGCTGGCCCTGCCCGAAGTGGGGCTGTCGGCCGTTTTCCTGGTCAGCCTGGTGTCGGCCACGCTGCTACCCATGGGGTCCGAGCCGGCGGTGTTTGGCTACGTGAAGCTGGCGCCGCAGATGTTCTGGGTGGCGGTGCTGGTGGCCACGGCGGGCAATACCGTGGGCGGGATGATCAGCTATTGGATGGGGATGGGCGCCAAGCGGGCGGTGGAGCGCATCAAGGCGCGGCGCGAGGCGCGGCATCCCCATGGGCATGACGTGGAGCCGGGCGAGGACGAGGAGCATGAACCCACGCGCAAGGATCGCTGGCACGCCTATGCCCACGCCTGGATAGAGCGGTATGGCGCCAAGACGCTGCTGCTGTCGTGGGTGCCCCTGGTGGGGGATCCGCTGTGCGCGGTGGCGGGGTGGCTGAGGCTGGATTTCCGGGCCTGCGTGGTCTACATGGCCATCGGCAAGTTCGGGCGCTACGCCACGATGACCGCCGCCCTGCTGTGGGTGTTTCCCGACAAGTAGCAAGAACAGGATCTGGAATATGACGACGCGGGTCTACGGACTGAACAATTGCGATACCTGCCGCAAGGCGCGTAAATGGCTGGCTTCCCAGGGGCTGGAGGCCGATTTCATCGATTATCGCGAGCATCCGGTGGGCGCGGACGCGCTGCGGGACTGGGCGGGACGGGGTTCTAGGCCGCGCCTACAAACCTTCGACGATGCGAACGTCGCGCTCCGCTCCGCTACCCAGGGCTTTGAGGGCTTCCTGGTACGCCGGGCCGTCATGGGCGGCGATCGCCTGCTGCGCACTGTCGAACTCGATCAGGACGACACGCTCGTTGACCCCGGCCTCGTAGGCGACGGCAGGCAGGCCACGGGCAACGAAACGCCCGCCGGCCGCCTGAAGCGCGGGGCCGGCAAGCTTGCCATACTCCGCCAATGCGGCGGGATCGTTGATCGAGCGATACGTCGCAACCCAATAGGCTTTTGCCATGTTCATGCTTCCTCAATTGAAAGAACGTGGAGAAAAACGTTCGCGCATCTGCCGGGCCTTCGATGCCGCCCCGGTGGACAGGAACGACAGGTCCGTGCCGGTCGACACGTAGCGGGCGCCGAGTTCGACGAATTCAGCCGCGAGCGCGGGATTCGCGTTCAGTCCGCCTATGCCCAGATGCTTTCCGTGCGACTCGCAGGCACGCATGCATGCGGCATAGGCCTGGCGAATCATCGGATGATCCAGTTGCCCGGGAATGCCCAGTTCCGCACACAGATCATTGGTGCCGATGAACAGCATGTCCACCCCGTCGACGGCGGCGATGGCCTCCACGGCATCCAGCGCCGCGGCCGATTCGATCATGATGACCACCATGGTGGCGGCATCGATCGCCGCCCCGGCTTCGGCACTGGGAAAACTCCGGAATTTCAGATGGGGCAGCGCCGCCGTGAATGAACGGGCGCCGTAGGGGGGATATTTCGCGGCGCGCACCACCCGGGCCGCTTCGTCCGCGCCCTGGACATGCGGCGCAATGACGCCCAGCGCCCCGCCATCCAGGACCCTGGCGATGCAATCGGGGGCGAGCGACGGCACCCGGACGAATGGCGTCACTCCCAGGCTCAGGCCCGCGACACACAATTGCGCCGTGGCATCCAGCGAAAAGCTGCTGTGCTCCAGGTCCACGTAGAAGGAGTCGAAGCCGGCGCTCTGCGCGATGCTGACGATTTCGATCGATCTGACGAGCCGCACCGTCATGGACAGGACGAGCTCGTTCCTTGCCAGCTTTTCCTTGACGCCGTTGCGCACCAGGTCACGAGGAGATTCTTCCATATGCATTCCACGATTTATCCAGCATCCGCGGCCGGCCAAATAAACGAGCCACGGCCGCACGATGCAATGGTCGTTTGGAGCCCCCCGCAGCGTCAAGGATATTGAAGCACATCGAATCGCACCCAATAACCCCGAGTTATATCCGTGTGGCGTGCGCGCTTGTTATCGGCCGATCGCCTCTCTAGACTTTCCGCACATTATCGAAGACCACTCCAGAAACCATGCAGGAGGACTTATGAAAATCTCGGAAAAAGCCACGGCGGAATCGGGAATCGTCGGAACCATGAGGGAAGGCGTTCTGGCGCAGAAATTTCTTCTCACGGGGAAGAATGGCTCGCCGAACAATTATCTCTTGAATGTCGGGCGCACCGGAGCAGGAGGATGGACGGCGCCGCGCCACCGGCACAATTTCGATCAGATCCGTTATGTCCTGAGGGGAAATTACCCTTATGCCAAAGGCAGGAGCATGCCGGAAGGCTGGGTCGGTTATTTTCCCGAAAGCGTTCATTACGGTCCGCAGGATCGGCCGGAAGGACTGGAAATGGTCGTCTGCCAGTTTGGCGGCGCAAGCGGGCATGGTTTTCTGAGCGTGGAAGAGCGCGAAGCCGCGAATATCGAGCTAGCCAAAATCGGGGAATTCAAGAACGGCATTTTCACCTATTACGACGAGAGCGGAAAACGCCACAACCAGGACGGGTCCGAGGCCTGTTTCGAAAAGGCCATGGGCCGAAAACCGACTTATTCCCGGCCCCGCTACGATGATTTGATCATGATGAATCCATCCAACTACGAATGGATATCGACCGAAGACACCGGGGTTTTCAGGAAAGACCTGGGCTCGTTTACGGAACGGAATACCGGCGTCGGCTTCATCCGCCTGGAAGCAGACGCGACTTATCACGACAGAAGCCGTGATTCGATCGAACTGCTTTTCATCAGCCAGGGCCGCGTCGAGGTCGGCGGCCAGGAATATGGCCCCCACTCCGCTTTTGAACTAACCCCCGAGGACGGTTGCGTGCGCTTCGCCGCGCGTGAGGAAACCGAGGTCTTCCGCATCAAGCTGCCGAAATTCTGATCCCGGCGGATCCGGCGACCGAGCACTTTCGACAGGAAAAGAAAATGAAATTCGCAAGCTTTGCCCAGGGAGACGATCGGAGAGTCGGCCTGGTTGACGAAGAGGCCCACTGCCTGCGTTCCCTGCACCCGTCCTTCCGAACCGTGCTGGACGTCATCCTGCGAGGGAAAGACGTGGATGCGGCCAGCCTGGAACAAGCACCCGCGGTTCCGCTCCGCCAGGCAAGGCTGCTGGCACCGCTGGTACCGACCCGCAACATCTTCTGCGTGGGCAAGAACTACCGCGAACACGCGAAGGAGTTCTCCGGCAGCGGGTATGAGGCCGGCGCGGTCAAAGGCGCGGAGATCGATGAATACCCCGCCGTGTTCTCCAAGCCTCCCAGCACCATCGTCGGCCATGGGGATCCCGTCTCGCTGCATGCCTGCGTCACGTCCGCCGTCGACTACGAGGCGGAACTCGCGGTGGTGATCGGCAAGCCCGGAAGCAACATTCCGCGGGAGCGCGCCTACCAGCATGTCTGGGGCTACACCATCGTCAACGATGTGACGGCACGCGACCGGCAGCGTAACCATAAGCAATGGTTCCTGGGCAAGTCGCTGGATACCTTCTGTCCCATGGGCCCCTGGGTGGCGACGGCGGATTCGCTCGATCCCGAAAACCTGGACGTGACCTGCCATGTGAACGGAGAACTGCGCCAACGGGCCAATACCGGAGAACTCATTTTCGACATCCCCACGCTGATCGCGTCGATTTCCTCGGGCCTGGAACTGCTGCCCGGAGATGTCATCGCCACCGGCACGCCCGCGGGCGTCGGCATCGGCTTCGCCCCTCCCCGGTTCCTCAATCCGGGCGACGAAGTGGAAATATCCATCAGCGGCATCGGCACACTGAAGAACTCGTTCCGATAAGTCCACGAATACGGATTCCGGCACGCCCCCCCAACATTTCAATACGATCGGAGACAACCATGCACACCCCCGGGAAGATCGCTGCCCGCCTGGCATTGCTCATCACCGCCGGCTGCGCGGCCGGCACGAGTGCCCATGCCGCGGAAGGCTGCGCCGCGCCTTACATCAAGATGATCATCCCCAATCCCGCGGGCGGGGTGGGAGATATCATCGGCCGCGCGCTGGGAGAGAAAGCCAGCGCCTA
This sequence comes from Alcaligenaceae bacterium SAGV5, assembly GCA_009360345.1. GTDB lineage: Bacteria > Pseudomonadota > Gammaproteobacteria > Burkholderiales > Burkholderiaceae_B > Pigmentiphaga. Next base: position 8,656 of record SPDP01000007.1, on the reverse strand, counting down.
CCTCGGCAAACCCGTGGTGATCGAGAACCGGGCGGGAGCGACGACCACCATAGGCACGGATATGGTGGCCAAGGCCCCGGCCGACGGCTGCACCATCCTCAGCTTGACCGCATCCGGCGTCGTCGCATCGACCCTGCTGCCGAAACTGCCCTACGACCTGCAACGGGACTTCGTGCCGATTCTCGGCATCGGCTCCTTTCCGATGGTCGCGACGGTCTCGGCGGGATCGAAGATCCAGTCCTTCGCCGACCTGGAAAAAGCGGCGAAATCCTCGCAAGGACTCGTCTACGCCTCCGGCGGCGTGGGCACGTTGGCCCATCTGTCGGCGGCCCGCCTGATCAATGACTGGAGCGGCACGGGGTTGCACGTTCCCTATCGAGGGAACGCCGATGCCACCCAGGCCTTGCTAGGCAACCAGGTCCAGCTCTTTTTCCCTTCCTCGGCCGAAGCGATTTCCCTTGCGGCCACGGGCAAGGTGCGGCTGCTCGCCATCACCTCGGACAAACGGCTGACCTCGTTGCCTGACGTGCCAACGATGAGCGAACTGGGGTTCGGAAACTTCAACCCCCGCCTGTGGTACGCCTTCCTGGCCCCGGCGAATACGCCCCCCGAGACCGTCGCCAGGCTGCATGACGCCTTCGCCAAGGCCGTCATGGACAAGTCGGTCCAGCAGCGGTTCTCGGAACTCGGATTCGCCGCGGATCTCAAGGATCCCGCGGCGGTGACGGCATTCATGAAAAGCGAGGCGGAGCGCTGGGGCAAGGTCATCAAGGACAACAACATCCAGGCCAGTCAATAAGCGGACATGCCACATCCACAGGGAATCATGAGTACCGAAGAGTTCGACTACGTCATCGTGGGAGGAGGCTCCGCGGGCTGCGTCCTCGCCTCGCGCCTGAGCGAAGAGGAAGACGCCCGCGTGCTGCTGCTCGAAGCCGGAGGGAAGGACTGGCATCCCTACATCAGCATGCCGCTGGGCGTGGGCCGGATCCGCCAGGCGGGGCTGTTCGACTGGGGATATGCAAGCGAGCCCCAGCCCCACCTGCAAGGACGCCGGATCGAGCTGAAGCGGGGGAAGGTACTGGGCGGTTCATCCTCGATCAACTTCATGGCACACAACCGGGGCAACCGCAGCGACTTCGAGCGCTGGACCCGACTGGGCATGCCTGCATGGTCCTATGAAAAGCTCCTGCCCTACTTCAAGCGGCTCGAGGCCTGGCAGGGGGAACAGGCCGGGCACCGTGGGCACGACGGGCCGGTAGGCGTCTCCTACACGTGCCGTAGCGATCCGCTGGGCTGGGCCGTACTGGATGCCGCTACCGCTGCGGGCTATCCGACCTTCGACGACATCAACGGCCCCGAGCCGAACGGCTTTGGATTGGCCCAGTCGGCCATCCACCGAGGCAGGCGGGCCAGCGCCTCGCGCTCCTATCTGCGCCCGATCCGCAATCGGCCCAACCTGGTGGTAAGAACCCGCAGCCAGGCGACTCGCATCGTGTTCGAGGGCAAGAGGGCGGTCGGCGTGCGATATCTGTGGCGCGACGCTTCCCGGGAGGTCCGGGCCCGCCGTGAAATCATCGTCACGAGCGGCGTCTTCAACTCGCCCCAGCTACTCATGCTCTCCGGCGTCGGCGATGCGGACGCCTTGCGCGGAGTCGGCATCGACCCGGTACAACATCTCCCCGGCGTAGGCACCAATCTGCAGGACCACCTTTCCATCCCCCTCATCCATCGCCGGACAGGGGAAGAAAGCCCCCTGCACCGGATGCTGCGCGTGGACCGGCTGCTGTTCACCCTGGTACGAGCCATCGCCTGCGGCACAGGACCCGCGACCATCCTGCCGAGCGGGATCAATTCGATCCTGCGCTCGCGCGCCGGGCTCGACGCCCCGGACATCCAGATCATCTTCGGCGCCGGGGCGCTCGAAGCCCGGCCCTGGCTGCCTGGGTTCAACGACTGGGAAGATGTGTTCTATCTGCGTCCAGTCGGCTCCCACCCAAAGAGCCGGGGGTACGTGCAACTGGCATCTCCCGACCCGCGGGAAGCTCCCCGCATCGACCCCCGCTACCTTTCCGATCCGGACGACATACGCGTCCTTCGTGAAGGGTTTCGCATCGTCCGGGACGTCGTCCGCCAGGCCGCCCTGGATCCCTATCGGGGAAAAGAGCTCTCCCCCGGCACCCGATGCGAATCCGACGACGAGATCGACGCACACATCCGCATGACCGCCACCACGGTCCAGCATGGATGCGGCACATGCCGAGCAGGCCTGGACGAGTCATCCGTCGTGGACCAGCAACTGCGCGTGCGCGGCGTCGAACGCCTGCGTGTGGTCGATGCCTCCGTCATGCCGGAAGTGCTGAGCTGCAACATCAACGCGGCGGTGCTGGCCATTGCCGAATGGGCTTCGGACGTCATCCGGGGGCGATCTCCCATCGCACCGGAGCCCGCGCGTTCATCGCGCGTAGAGATGTCATTCACCGCAACGAGGATTCAGGAAAAAGCATGAGTACTACCCAGGACAACTCGCTTATGGGCCGCATGTTGATCGGTGGCCGGTTGGTCGAAGGCAACGACGGCTGGCTCGAATCGATCAACCCGGCCACCGAAGGCTGCGCGGGCCGCGTGCCCCGGGGAAGTGAACGCGACGTCCACGATGCCGTCGATGCCGCCGCGGCCGCACAACCCGCCTGGGCGGCGCTATCCGTGGCGGAACGATCCGGCTATCTGCGGAAACTGGCCGACGCCATGACGGCCCGGGCGGGCGAGCTGCTCGAAATAGAGGTGGCCGATACGGGCAACTCCATTACGGGGATGGAAGGCGACATCTCCGGCTGCATCGACAGGCTACGCTACTTTGCTGGCCTGGGGCACGAGCTCCAGGGCAACACGATTCCGGAAAAATCGGACAAGCTCAACATCACCGTACGCGAACCCTACGGCGTCGTGGGCAGGATCGTCGCGTTCAACCATCCATTGGCCATGGCGGCCCATGGCATGGCCTCGCCCTTGATGGCCGGCAACGCCGTCGTCCTGAAACCTTCCGAACAATGCCCGCTGTCGGCAACCTTGCTTGGCGAAATCGCCAACGAGGTACTTCCCCCCGGCGTGCTGAACATCGTGACGGGCGACGGCATGGTCGGCAACGCCTTGGTCCGGCACCCGCGGGTCAAGCGGTTGTCGTTCGTCGGATCGGTCCGCACCGGCCTCGCTATTCAACGATCGGCGGCGGAGACCGCCGTCAAGTCCATCTCGCTCGAACTAGGTGGAAAAAACCCGTTCATCGTCTTTCCCGACGCCCCCGTCGAAAAAGTAGCCCAGGCCGCGGTGGACGGCATGAACTTCATCTGGCAGGGGCAATCGTGCAGTTCGACCAGCCGCCTGTTCGTCCACGACGCGATCTACGATGAAGTCGTGCGCCACGTCGTGGCCAGAACCGAAGCGATCCGCATCGGCGACCCCTTCGACCGGGCGACCCGGATGGGAGCTATCAACTCCCGGGCCCACCTGGCCAGAATCGAGGACTACGTGGAAATCGGCAAGGCCGAGGGTGCGCGCCTGCTGACAGGGGGAACGCGTCCCACCGGCTCGCCCTTCGATCGCGGATTCTGGTATCGCCCAACGGTTTTCGCAAATGTCGAACAGGACATGCGCATCGCGCGCGAGGAAATCTTCGGCCCCATCCTGTCGATTCTCCGCTGGTCGGACATCGACCATGCCGTCGCGATGGCCAACTCCGTCGAATACGGACTGACCGCCGCGGTGTGGACATCCGACATCAGGAACGCCCTGAATACGGCCCGGCGCATCGAGGCCGGCTATATCTGGATCAACGGGGTCAATACCCAGGTCCGGGCCGTTCCGTTCGGCGGCTACAAGAACAGCGGCACAGGGCGCGAACGGGGACTGGAAGAGCTGTATTCCTACACAGAGGAGAAGTCCTTGCAGATTTTCCTGTAGGCGCAGGGGCAGCGTAAGATGGACAAACCGGCGTATTTCCCGACGCTCGCCCTGAACGCCAGAGACGGTATGGACCCCCGCAAGCTGCTGTACCTCGCCACCATCATCGAGCAGGGCAGCCTCGCCAAGGCCGCCAGGCAGCTTGCCATCTCACAGCCCGCTCTTTCGAAGTCCATGAACCGGCTGGAGGATGAACTGGGGATGAAGCTCCTGGTCAGGAGCCCGTCGGGGATCGAGCCCACCATGTTCGGCGAACTCGTCTACTCCCACGCCCGGCACATCCGGGACGAAATGGATCTGGCTTCGACCCGGTTGAAAGGCGGCAAGCCGCAGTCTCGCATGATCGTCATAGGCGTGCTGCCCAGCCTTGCAAGCACGGTGGTTCCCCACGCCGTCGCGCGGTGGAAAGCCGAACATCCGGACGTGCTGCTGCGAGTCGTCGATAAAGTCCAGGTGGAGCTGTTGCTGGGGCTGCTGCGCTGCGAATTCGATTTCGTCCTGGCCCAGACCGAGTTCTATGACTTCTTCCTCGATGGGCTCAAGCAACGCGTGCTTTTTCGAGATCGATTGTGCATCTTCGCCCGATCGGACCACGAACTGTTCCACCAATCCGAGCTTTCCTGGGCCAATCTCGCCCAGTATCCGTGGGTCTGCTCCATGGTCGGGGGTCCTCACAGGGGGATGCTGGAAAAGCTCCTTGCCTCGGAGGTCATCGATCACCCCCGGCACGTCGTGGAATGCGGCTCCATCGATTTCATGAAGACCCTGATCGGCTCCAGCGATCACCTCGCCCTGCTGCCCGCGCATTCCGCCCTGGACAAGGTGAAAGAAGGAACGATCAAGGCACTGCCAATCACCGTGCCCGCATTGAAGCGCGACATCGCGGTAATTTTTCGAGAGCGCGCACCCCTCACCGAAGAAAGCCGCTCCCTGCTCACGCACGTGCAGGAAGTGGGCAACGAACTTTCCTGCGTCTGATCGACACCGGATCAATAGCTTCAGCCAGGCCCGGCGCTCCTGGAACTCACCGTCCCTATCTTCTCCTGCAGATATGCCGCGATCGTCTCGAACACCACCCGAATATGCGGCAAATACTGCATGTCGCGCTGCACGCTGGCGAACAGCGGCACCTCGGAATACCGGTCCTCGATGATCTTGACCAGCCCCAGCGACTCCGCATTGGCGTAGGAAGGCAGCATCACGATGCCCAGCCCCTCCTGCGCGGCGAACATCTGCGAGAACATGCTGGTCGCGCGAAAGCCTATCCTGGGCTTCTCGATGATGCTCTCCAGCCAGCGCGCCGCGGGCAGGTACATCGGGTCGTCGATGTAGCCGATGAAAAGATCGTCGGCCAGGTCCTCGGGACCGGCAATCACGCGCTCCCCCAGGTAGGCTGGGCTGGCGTAGAGATGGAACGGCACCTGGGCCACCCCGTGCGTGGTCAGGGACGCCGAAGGCGGTTCGAAGAAACTGACGAAGATGTCGGCTTCGCGCCGGGCGACATCGACGAAATTGGACGTGGTCACGAGATGGACCTCGAGCCCCGGGTGCCTGTCCAGCAGAGCCTTCGCGGCGCGCGCGATGAGCAGCGCGCCCACGCCTTCCATCGAGGCGATCAGGACGCGTCCGCTGACCGACTGCCCCTGCGCGGTGATGCCCTGGATCTCGTGGAGCATGGCTTCCATGCGTTCCAGCCGGACCAGCACGTCGCGCCCCATGGGGGTGAGCTGCAAGCCCTTGCGATCGCGCTTGAACAGCGCGGAGCCGGCGCTGTACTCGACCTGCGCCAGCCGGCGGCTGACCGTGGACTGGTCCACGCCCAGGCGCCTGGCGGCCGACTCCAGCGAACCGCCCCGGGCGACCTCGAGCAGGGCGCGCAGTTGATCCCAGCCGAGCTGCTCGAATGAGAAAGACTTGGTGGCCATGGTCTCATGCATAGCATTCCCGGATGCCTGGCAGCCACCAGGCAAACCGGCTCGTGTGCCTTGCGCTCGATGGAGGCGGCTGCAAGCACAAGGCACGACAGGAAGTAGCGGCCTCATGTTATCAGACGCCCTGCGGACCTTCGGTCAATGCACCGCGGCCTCGGCCCCGAAGTAGGCGTTGCCGACCTCGGCGCTGCCGCGCAGGCGCTCGCCCGTTCCCTCGACGGCGACGACGCCCTGGGAGATCACGTAGCCATAGTGCGAAACCTCCAGCGTCTGCTTCACGTTCTGCTCCACCAGCAGGATCGCGCAGTCGTCGCAGCACAGCTCGCGGATCAGCCTGAAGTTCTCCTTGACGAACAAGGGCGACAAACCCAGCGACGGTTCGTCGATGACCAGCAGCCGTGGGTTGCTCATCAGGCCCCGCCCTATCGACAGCATCGAGCGTTCGCCCCCCGACAAGGTGCCGGCGAACTGATTGCGCCGTTCGGCCAGCCGGGGGAACAAGGCCGTGACCCGCTCCAGGCGGGTGGCGATTTTCGCGGAAGACCGCTCCAGGTAGGCGCCGGCCATCAGGTTGTCGAGCACGGACATGCGCGGAAAAACGCGGTTGCCTTCCGGAATGGCCGCCAGCCCCTGGGCGACGATGCGGTGGGTGTCCCATCCCGTGATGTCGTGCCCGCCGAACCGAACCCGGCCCCGGCGGACCGGGACGAGTCCGAAGATGGACTTGATCAGCGTGCTCTTGCCCACGCCATTGGCTCCGAGCAGGCAGGTGATCCGGCCTTCCCCGGCCCGGACCGAAACGCCGTCCAGCACGTTCGCGCTGCCGTATCCCACGACGAGGTCTTCCACCTCCAGGAGCGGGCTGTTCATGCATCCTCTCCAAGATACGCCTTGCGGACCTGGGGGTCGGCGACCACGGTGCGATAGCTGCCCTCGCAGATCTTCTTCCCGAAGTTCAGGACCACGCACCGCTGGCTGACCCGCTCGATGACCTGCATCTCGTGCTCGATCAGCACGATGGACAGCTCCGGCGACTCTCGCTGGAAACCGGTGACGTCGTCCATCAGCCGGAAGGTCTCGTCGTGCGTCATCCCCGCCGAGGGTTCGTCCAGCAGCAGGAGCCTGGGCCCGCCCAGCAGCGCGCGGCACAGCTCGATGCGCCGCCTGTCGATCATGTTGAAGCTGCCCGCGGGCTCGAACAAGCGGTCAGCGATGTGAGGATTGAAGCGGGCGCACAAGTCCCGCGCCGCGCCCATGAAGGCGGCGATGGACCGCAGCGCCGCCTTGCGCCCGAACAAGGTGCGGAACAAGCCGTTGGGCAGCCGGTTGTGCGCACCCACCAACAGGTTGTCGAACACCGACAACTCCAGCATCAGCCGGCAGCGCTGGAAGCTGCGAGCGATCCCGGCGTGGTTGATCTCGCTGGGCGCCTTGCGGAACAAGTCCTTGTCGCCGAAACGGATGGCGCCCGACACGGGCTTGTACAGGCCGGTCACGACGTTGAAGAACGTCGTCTTGCCGGATCCGTTCGGCCCGAGCAGCCCCACCACCTCCCCCGGGCGCACTTCCAGGCTGAAGGCATCCAGGGCCACCAGCCCACCGAAGCGCATGGTCAGGTCGCTGCAAACCAGAGTGCGGTCGTTCATGATCGCTTCTCCATCACCGAGAAATCGCGCATCCGGCGTGGCACCAGGCCCTTGGGGCGGAACAGCAGGACGGCGACGACGAACACCGAGAAAATCAGCACGCGATACTCCTGGAGCGAGTGCAGCTTCTCGGGCAACAGGATCACGAGCACGGCGGCGATCAGCGCCCCCCAACTGTTGCCGATGCCGCCCAGGATCACGATCGAGATCAGCAGCAGCGACTGCTCGAAGGTCGCGCCGGCCGGGCTGACGAAATTGGTCAGCCCCGCATACACCGCGCCCGCGATGCCGATCAGGAAATTGCCCAGCAGAAAGGCCGTGATCTTCCAGCGCTGCGGATTGATGCCGAAACTCGAGCCGACCAGTTCGTCGCTGCGCGTGGCGTCCAGGTTCACGCCTATCGCCGACCACTCGATCGCATGGGCCACCAGCGACGACAACAGGAAGACCGCCAGCGCGAGCACGCCATAGGCGAAGTAGAAGGACACCTCTCGCCCCGCCACCTCGAAGCCGCTGCCCATGTCCCAGCCCAGTATCGTCAAGGGCGGAACCTGCAGGCCCTGCGCACCGCCCAGTTGCTCGTTGACCTGCAGGAAGGAGCTGCACAGGATGCCGAAGGCGATCGTGACCAGGGCCGAGTAGTAGCCGCGTGTGCGAAGCACCGGCAGCAGCAGGACCGCGCCGATCGCGGCGGCCGCCACGCCGCCTGCCAGGATGGCCAGGAAATGCGGCAGCGCCGTGCTCTTGGCCAGCACCGCCAGCGTATAGCCACCGCAGGCGAAAAAGGCCGCGCCCGCGAAATTGGCCAGGCCGGCCAGGCCGGTCTGGATGTTGATGCCGGCGCAGGCCGCCGCGAACAGCAGCACGGTGGAGATCATCAGCAGCGCATAGTGTTCGCCGTGGAAGGCGATCAGGAGCACCGTCGCGGCGGCGGCGACGACCAACCGCGCGGCCCATGGGCGGCGGTCCGAGAACGCCCCCGCCTGGGCGACGACCCCGGCGCGCACGCCCCACCACCATAGTCGCCACGCACGTTCCGCAGACGGTGACCGAAGGCGGCGGCTATGTGCTGCTGCTGGGCGGCGAGGTGCACAACGCGGGCCAGATCACGACCGACGG
>SPDP01000006.1 GCA_009360345.1 Alcaligenaceae bacterium SAGV5 | reverse complement strand
TACCACCCTGCCGCAAGACCCCTTCTTTTGGTCGGCCTGTTCGCTGCGCCCGCTTATGCGTAACCGCTGCAAACCGCTTTCCTCACCCTTCGCTTCCTCTGCTGCGCTGCGCTTGTTGCCGCTGCGGTTGCGTTGTTTGCGTCGAGAAAGAGACTATAGCACGATTTTTCTGGCGTGTGCAACTCGGCCCCGGGAAAAGGAGGAAGGCCGGCCCTGCGGCTTCCCTCCCCTATATATAGCGACTACGCGGGCGCGTGATCCAACCCGATATCCAGCACGCCCACGCTGTGCGTCAGCCAGCCGATGGAGATCAGGTCCACGCCGGTACGCGCCACGGCCGGGGCGGTCTGGGGCGTGATGCGTCCCGACGCCTCGGTCACCGCGCGGCCGTCCACGCGGCGCACCGCCTCGGTCATGGTCTCGACACTCATGTTGTCCAGCAGGATGGCGTCCACCTTCAGCTCCAGCGCCTCGTCCAGCTGTTCCAGCGTGTCGACTTCCAGTTCTATCATCACCAGATGCCCCACGCCGGCACGCGCGCGCCGCACCGCCTCGGCCACGCTGCCGGCGATCGCCACGTGGTTGTCCTTGATCAACACCGCGTCGTCCAGGCCGAAGCGATGATTCGAGCCGCCCCCCACCCGGACCGCGTACTTCTGCACGACGCGCATCCCCGGCATGGTCTTGCGCGTACACACCACGCGCGACCGCGCATCGCCGATGGCATCGACCACGGAGGCCGTCGCCGACGCAATGCCACTCATATGGCACATGAAATTGAGCGCGGTACGTTCGGCCGTCAACATGGCGCGCGAATTGCCCTCTACCACCGCGATGACGTCCCCCGGCTGGATGCGGCTGCCGTCGGGCTTGCGCACGTCGACGCGGATGTCCGGATCGATCAGGCCGAACGCCAGGCGCGCCACGTCCATGCCGGCGACCACGCCGGGCTGGCGGGCCACCATGGCGGTCCGGCCGCGATGCCCGGCGGGAACGATGGCGTTCGTGGTCAGGTCGCCCGCCCGGCCGAGATCTTCCAGCAAGGTGGCGCGCACCAGGGATTCGATCATGACCGAAGGCAACGGCGCGACGTCCCATGCCTCCTGGGCGCCTCTGCCGTGGGCGCCGGACTTATATATGCTCATTATGAGTATTTTCCGTTGAAAAAAATCGCGGCTCTAGCCGTCTTCGTTATGCTAAGTATGAGCATAAGGGCTGTCAATACGTGGAAACCTGAAAAAACGCGCCCGTGGCTTAGTTGCCGCGAACCAGCGGGAGCTTGCTGCCGCTCAGGGCCCGCTCCAGCATCACGTCGCCGCGGAACCGGAAGAGCTTGGCCGGGCGCCCCGGCGTCTCGGTGGATTGCGCGCCGGTTTCCTCGACCAGTTGCTGCTGCTCGATGAAGCGGCGGAAATTCTGCTTGTGCAGCGACCGGCCGGCCAGCGCCTCGACGGCCTGCTGCAGTTGCAGCAGGGTAAAGGCCGGCGGCATCAACTCGAACACCACGGGGCGGTACTTGATCTTGGCCCGCAGCCGCGCGATGCCGGTGGCCAGGATGCGGCGGTGGTCATGCCGCATGGGCTGGCCCAGGTGCGGCAGCCCGGTCCGGCCGGCGCGGCGGATGGCTTCGTGCACCAGCCCCGCCTCGAACAGGAGTTCGTAGCGTTGCAGGACCAGTTCCTCGTTCCAGGCTCGGCCGTCCAGACCGAAACAGACCTCGGCCCGCTGCTGCCGGGTCCGGCGCTGGGCGGCATCGGCGCCCGCCCGGCACCATTCGCGTAGCGCATGGTCGATCAGTTCTCCCAGTTCGGCCGACGGCGCGCGCCGGTCTTCCCAAGGGAAATAGCGATACCAGCCGTGCCAGGCGGCATCGGCGCCGGAAACCGGCCCTTGCCGGGTCAGGGCCAGGTAGCTGATGGAAATGACGCGCTGCTCGGACTTCTGTTCGGTGCGGTCGCGGTCGGCGAAGGTATAGAGCTGCTCGACGTAGCCCAGCGGGTGGTGCGTCTGCTCCTCCACCCAGGCGCGCAGGCCGGCCTGCAGCGAACGGTGGCCGGACTCGAAGGGGCCGGACGGCAGCATGCGTCCATCGTGCGTGGTCAGGACCAGCGGCTCGGCATCGGTGGCGGCGACGAGCACCGCCACCAATTCAGCGGCCAGGGGGTGTTGGCTAGCGACGGTCAAGGGTGTCTCATTTCCTGCGCAAGTCGCTCCAGTCGGCGGTGGTGATGGCCAGCACGGCCGCCACCCAGGTCACCATCATCGCCAGCCAGCCGGTATAGCTGGGGTAGCCCCTGGACAGCACGTAGGCACTGCAGCCGATCGCCACCAGCACCAGCCACGGCGCGCGGCGCCGGGCGTAGCTGCTGCGCGTGTCGTCGGGCTGCCGGCGAGGGTCCATAAAGAGTCCCATTACATCCTCCATCAAACAGCGGCGCATTTTAGAAGATATGGCGGCATCCCCGCCGATCTCTTTTATGGCCGCCCTCGCGCGCGGCGCCCGGATCCTAGCGGTCGAGCAGCGACATCCCCAGTTGGGCCCGGCGCTGCAGCCACAGGCTGGGCCGGTAACGCATGTCGCCCGTGACGCGCACGATGTTGCGCAGGATCTCGACGATCCGTGCCGTGCCCAGCGCGTCGCCCATGGCCAGCGGCCCTTTGGGGTAGCCCAGGCCCAACGTGACGGCGTGCTCGATGTCCTCGGGCGTGGCGATGCCCTGCTGGGCGATCTCGCAGGCGATGTTGACGATGGTGGCGACGATGCGCTGGGCAACGAAGCCGGGCGAATCCTGCACCAGCGTCACCGGCGCGCCGTCGGTGGAGAAACGGGCCACGGCGGCATCCCGCCACTCGCCCGCGGTCAGGGGCGTAGCCATGAGCGTGCGGCGGCGCCCTTCCGGCAGACCGTGCAGGACGTCCACGGCCACCGTCCTGCGGGCGTCCAGGCCCTGGTCGCAGACCGCCGTGGTGGCATCCTCGCCCAGGGGCGTGACCACGATCAAGGCGTCATCGCCGGGACGATCGCCCTGCTGCACCTTCGCGCCCAGGCGCTCCAGCAGCTCGACCACCACCGCGCGGCCCTCGGGCCGGGCCGGCGACACCCAGACCTCGGGCATCCGCGCCACCGCAGGCGGCGGCGCCTCGGGCGCGGTCTGTTTCTTGCCATCGACATAGGCGTAGAAGCCCTGGCCCGTCTTGCGGCCCAGCAGCCCCCCGGCCACGCGCACGGTGCCCAGCGGCGAGGGGCGGAAACGCGGCTCGTCGAAGAACTGGCGGTAGATGGACTCCATGACGGGATGCGAGACATCCAGGCCGGTCAGGTCCATCAGTTCGAAGGGCCCCATCCGGAATCCGGCCTGGCCGGTCATGACGGCATCGACCTGGGCACAATCGGCCACGCTTTCCTGCACGATCCGCAACCCTTCGGTGTTGAGGCCCCGGCCCAGGTGGTTCACGATGAAGCCGGGCATGTCCTTGGCGCGCACGGGCGTATGCCCCATGCGGCGTGTCAGTTCCGTCAACGCATCGCCCACCGCCGGATCACTGCGCAGGCCGTCGATGACCTCCACCACCTTCATCAGCGGAACGGGGTTGAAGAAATGATAGCCCGCCACGCGCGCGGGCAGGCGGCAGGCCGAGGCGATCGCGGTGATGGACAGGGACGAGGTATTCGAGGCCAGGATGCACCGCTCGCCGACGATGTCCTCCAACTGCCGGAACAGCCCCTGCTTGGCGTCCAGCCGCTCGACGATGGCCTCGATCACGAGATCGCAATCGCGCAGCTGCGCCAGGTCTTCGCACAAGGTGAGAGCCTGGAGCGCAGCCTCGGCCCGGGGCGCTTCCAGCCGGCCCTTCTGCACGAGCTTGTCCCAGGTGTCGCGCAGGCTGTCGCGCGCCGATGCGAGCGCCGCCTGGGCGGTGTCGTACAGGTAGACGCGCAGTCCGGCCTGGGCCGCGATCTGGGCGATGCCTCGCCCCATCGCGCCCGCGCCGACTATCCCCACGCTATTGATCTGTGCCATTTACCCTGCCTCCTTGGCGGCCCTCAGGCCGTGTATGCCTTGATGGTTTCGCGCGCGATGACCAGTTGCTGTATTTGCGAGGTTCCTTCGTACAGGCGGAACAGGCGGACGTCGCGATAAAAGCGTTCGACCGCATACTCGGCAATGTAGCCCGATCCGCCGTGTATCTGCACGGCGCGGTCGGCCACGCGCCCCACCATCTCGGTGGAGAACAGCTTGCAGCAGGAGGCTTCCAGCGTCGTCGATTCACCCCGGTCGCGCTTGCGGGCCGCGTCCAGCACCATGGTCCGGGCAGCGTAGGCTTCGGTCTGGCTATCGGCGATCATCGCCTGGATCAACTGGAAGTCGGCGATGGCCTGGCCGAACTGCTTGCGCTCGGTGGCATAGCGCACGGACTCGGCGATCAACCGCTCGGCCATGCCGACGCAGACGGCCGAGATGTGCAGGCGGCCCTTGTCCAGCACGCGCATGGCGGTGCGAAAGCCGTTGCCCTCTTCCCCGCCCAGCAAAGCGCTGGCGGGCACGCGGCAGTCGTCGAACACGATGTCGCAGGTCAAGGAGCCGGCCTGGCCCATCTTGCGGTCCGGCTTGCCCAGCGTGATGCCGGGCGTGCCGGCCTCGACCAGGAAGCACGAGATCGCGCCCGCCCCACGCCCTTCGCCCGTGCGGGCCATGACGGTATAGAGGCCCGCGATGGGGGCATTGGTGATGAAACGCTTGGTGCCGTTCAGCACATAGTGGTCGCCGTCGCGGCGCGCCGAGGTCCGCAGCGACAGGGCGTCCGACCCTGCGTCCGGTTCGGTCAGCGCGAACGAGCCGACCAGTTCGCCACTGGCCAGGCGCGGCAGGTAATGATCGCGCTGTTCCTCGGTACCCGCCAGCACGATGGCCTGCGAGCCGATGCCGATGTTGGTGCCCGCCAGGGAACGGAAGGCTGGCGACGTGCGGCCCAGTTCCATCGCGATCAGCACTTCTTCTTCCATGTTCAGCCCCAACCCGCCGTACTCCGGCGCGATGGACAGGCCGAACAGGCCCAGCGCCTGCATTTCCTCGCGCACCTGCGGCGGAATCACGCCGGTTTCGGCCACTTCGGCCTCGAGCGGAACCAGGCGCTCGGCCACGAACGTGCGTGTGGCCTCGATCAGCAACTTCAAGGTATCGGCATCCAACGACATGAGAGTCCCCATTAGGAAGTGGCAGCCGGCCTGACGCACAGGCCGGCGGATAGAAGTTCGAAATAGTCGAGCGCGATCTGTTCGGCCGTGCTGCCATGGCCGGGCTTGAACCAGCGCGCCATCCAGTTGAGCAGCGACAGCACGGCGCGGCCCGAGGTCACGATCTGTCCCGGCCGGAACACGCCTTCGCGCGCCCCCTGCTCCAGGATCTGGCGCAGCAGCCGTTCGTAGGCGTCGCGCAGCCGCGAGGCGTCGTCGCGGTAACTGGGGCTCATGCCGCTGAATCCCACCAGCATGGCGACAAAGCTCCAGTAGTTGTGTTCCAGGTAGGCGGCATGCGCCGTCATGAAGACGCGCAGCTTGTCCAGCGGGGCCGGCTGCGCGTCCACCGCGGGCACCACGGCGTCGGTCAGGCCTTGCAGCGCCTGGAGGATGATGGCGTCGTAGATGTCCTGCTTGGTGGCGAAGTAGTGATAGATGGCCGGCTTGGAGACGCCGATGGCGGCGGCCAGCTCGCCGATGGAACTGCTTTCGTAGCCACTTTGCGCGAACAGCTTCGAGGCTTCCAGCAGGATGCGCTCGCGCGCGTCGGCCACCACGGGCGGACGGCCCTGGCGGCGCCGGGGAGCGGGACGGGAAGCGGGTGAGGACATGTCGATCGCATTTATTTACCGAACGGCAGGTAAATAATACCAGCGGCGAACGGGACCGCAACCCTCGCAAACCCGGAGGCGGTCCTGGAACCCGGTTACTTCAGCGGCTTGGGCGCGGGAAAAAGGTCCTCGAGCTCGATTCCGCGCTCTTTCAGCACGGCCTCCAGCAAGGGCTGGAGCTTGCCCAGGCTTTCCTGCACGGTTTCGCGCACGGTATCGACCACCACTTGCGTCCCGCGCTCGATCTCGATGTTGAGCCGGTCGCCCACCTGCTTTGCCTCGAACGTGGTCATGCGCCGCGTCTCGGGAATCAGCCAGACCTCGAACCAGCCCTCGGCCCGATTGACCTCGGCGACCGTCAGGCTGGCGCCATTGATGGCAATGTAGCCCTTGGCGAAGACGTATCGGCGAAAGGCCTCGGGTATGGTGAAGCGCATGACGCGGTTCGTGTCCGAACTGCGGATGCCGGCGATGGTGGTGGTGAAATCGACATGGCCGGACAGGGGATGGCCGCCGATCTCGGCCCCGTCCTTGGCGGCGCGCTCGACGTTGATGCGCGAGCCCACGCCGTACTCGGACAGCGTGGTGATATTCAGGCTCTGCAGCATGACGTCGAACGAGGCGGCGGTGGGGCTGGCGATGTCGGTGACCGTCAGGCAGACGCCGTCCACCGAGACGCTGGCGCCTATGGCCAGGTCCTGGCAGAAACCCGGCGGGAACTCGAGCGTGAAGGTGCGCAGGCCCTCGCGGTCGTTCATGGCGGCGATCTGGGCGGTGCCCTGGATGATTCCGGTAAACACG
This sequence comes from Alcaligenaceae bacterium SAGV5, assembly GCA_009360345.1. Taxonomy (GTDB): domain Bacteria; phylum Pseudomonadota; class Gammaproteobacteria; order Burkholderiales; family Burkholderiaceae_B; genus Pigmentiphaga. Next base: position 344,748 of record SPDP01000006.1, on the reverse strand, counting down.
ATATTCCTCGGCGCGTGGGGATGGCGATCCCCGCATTGGTCATGGGCGATAGCTTAACGCGACCCCGCCCGCGGCGATTTTTACGCCATTTTTATACCCGCCCGCCCAAGCTATACCCCGTTTTTATACCCATCTCCTTACGCTGACAGGCGTCGGGCATGGGGACGAAAAGGCCGTCCGCGCCCATCGAGGAGTCCGCATCGGCGGGAAAAAATGGATCTCATCTACCTGTTGGGCCTGGTCGTCATCGCGCGCGCGACCATCGGGCTGATTCAGTTCTGCGCGGCGCTGTCGCAAGGAGAAACGCCATGACCTGGCTGCACCTGGCCGGCGCCGTGGCGGCCGCGGCCCTGTTCGTCTATCTGCTCGTCGCCCTGTTCAAGGCGGAGAAATTCTGATGGATATCAAGCTGCTCCTTCTGCTGGCGCTTTATATCGCGGTCCTCCTGGCGATCGCCCCCTTCCTGGGCCGCTACATCCGCCTCGCCATGGACGGCGGTCCATCGAGATGGACCGCCTGGGGCCGGCCCGCCGAGCGTCTCATCTACCGGCTGGCCGGCGTCGACCCGTCCGCCGAAACCGGCTGGAAAGCCTACGCCATGGCCGTCGTGGCCTTCAACCTGGTCGGCCTCGTCGCCTTGTACGCACTGCAACGCGTGCAGGGATGGCTGCCGCTGAACCCCGCCGCGCTGGGAGCGGTGGCGCCGGACTCGGCCCTGAACACGGCGGTGAGCTTCGTCACCAACACGAATTGGCAAGGCTACGCGGGCGAGACGACCATGAGCTACCTGACCCAGATGCTGGGCCTGGGCGTGCAGAACTTCGTCTCCGCCGCCACCGGCATCGCGGTGCTGTTCGCGCTCATGCGCGGGCTGGCGCGGCACAGCGCGGGCACGGTCGGTAACTTCTGGGCCGACCTGGTGCGCTCGACGCTATACGTGCTGCTGCCCCTGTCGCTGCTGTTCGCACTGTTCCTGGTCAGCCAGGGCGTGATCCAGAATTTCGATGCCTACCAGACCGTGCATACGCTGGAGGGCGCCTCGCAGACCCTGCCCATGGGGCCGGTGGCTTCGCAAGAGGCCATCAAGCTGCTGGGCACGAACGGTGGCGGCTTCTTCAACGCGAATTCGGCGCATCCCTTCGAGAACCCCACCGCAGCCAGCAACTTCCTGGAAATGCTCGCGATCCTGCTGATCCCCGCCGCCCTGTGCATGACGTTCGGGGAACTGGTGGGCAGCCGTGCCCAGGGCGCCGCGATCCTGGCCGCGATGACGGCGCTGTTCGTGCTGTTCGTGCTCGCGACCGGCTACTTCGAGCAACACGCCAACCCCATGCTGGCGCAGCCCGGCATCGATGCCGCGTCCTCCGCGCTGTCGGCCGGCGGGAACATGGAGGGCAAGGAAAGCCGGTTCGGCATCGCCGCCAGCGCCCTGTTCGCCGTCGTCACCACCGCGGCCTCGTGCGGCGCGGTCAACGCCATGCACGACTCGCTCACGGCGATGGGCGGTTTCTCGCCCCTGCTGCTGATGCAACTGGGCGAAGTGGTGTTCGGCGGCGTCGGCTCCGGCCTGTACGGCATGCTGGTCTTCGCCATCACCGGCGTGTTCATCGCCGGTCTCATGATAGGCCGCACGCCCGAGTACCTGGGCAAGAAAATCGAAAGCTACGACATGAAGATGGTGGCCATCGTGCTGCTGGCCACGCCACTGCTGGTGTTGCTGGGCACGGCCCTGGCCGTCTCGCTGGCCGACGGGCGGGCCGGGATATTCAATCCGGGCGCCCACGGTTTCTCGGAAGTCCTGTACGCGCTGTCCTCGGCGGCCAACAACAACGGCAGCGCCTTCGCCGGCCTGTCCGCCAACACGCCTTTCTACAACGTGCTGCTCGCCCTGGCGATGTGGAGCGGCCGTTTCGGGATCATCGTCCCGGTCCTGGCCCTGGCCGGATCGCTGGCCGCCAAGCGGCGGATTCCCGCCGGCCCGGGCACCATGCCCACCACGGGACCGCTGTTCGTCGTGCTGCTGATAGGCGCCGTGCTGATGGTGGGCGCGCTGACCTACATCCCCGCGCTGGCCCTGGGGCCGGTGGCGGAACACCTGCAACCCTGAACGCCTGGACGGGCCTCATCATGTCTTCGCACCTGCAACCTTCCCTTCCCCACCCCGCCGCCGCGGCGCCGGCCCGGCGCACCCTGCCGTCCAGCCCGCTCGGCCCGGCCCTGAAAGAGAGCCTGCTCAAGCTGCGGCCTTCGACCCAGGTCCGCAACCCGGTGATGTTCACCGTGTACGTGGGCAGCGTGCTGACCACCCTGCTGTGGATCGCCGGGCTGTTCGGCCACGCGGATGCCAGCACCGGATTCATGTTCGCCGTCTCCGCCTGGCTGTGGTTCACCGTGCTGTTCGCCAACTTCGCCGAGGCGCTGGCCGAAGGACGCGGCAAGCAGCAGGCGGCCGCGCTGCGCGGACTGCGCACGACCGTGCTCGCCCGGGTCGTACAGGGCGTGCCGGCCGGCACGCCCGCGACGGCCGAAGGCTACCGCGGCCACGTGGCGGAGCGTCCCTCGGGCAGCCTGCGCAAGGGCGACGTCGTGCTGGTCGAGGCGGGCGGCACCATCCCTGGCGACGGCGAAGTCATCGCCGGCATCGCCTCGGTGGACGAAAGCGCCATCACCGGGGAGTCGGCCCCCGTCATACGCGAGGCCGGCGGCGACTTCTCGTCGGTGACGGGCGGCACGCGCGTACTGTCGGACTGGATCATCGTGCAGGTCGCGGCCAACCCCGGCGAAAGCTTCCTGGACCGCATGATCGCGATGGTGGAAAGCGCGCGGCGCCAGAAGACCCCGAACGAAATCGCGCTGAACATCCTGCTGGTGGGCCTGACGCTGGTCTTCCTGCTGGTGGTCGCGACCCTGCTGCCGTTCTCGTTCTTCGCCATTTCCGCCGCCGGCCAGGGAACCGCCATCGCGATCACCGCCCTGGTGGCGCTGCTGGTCTGCCTGATCCCCACCACCATCGGCGGCCTGCTTTCGGCGATAGGCGTGGCCGGCATGAGCCGCATGATGCGCGCCAATGTGATCGCCACCTCGGGCCGGGCGGTGGAGGCGGCCGGCGACGTGGACGTGCTGCTGCTGGACAAGACCGGCACCATCACCTTCGGCAACCGCCAGGCCAGCGCCTTCCACCCGGCGCCCGGCGTGGCGGCCGACGGCCTGGCGCGCGCCGCCTGCCTGGCCTCGCTGGCCGACGAGACCCCCGAAGGCCGCAGCATCGTCGCGCTGGCGGCCCGCCAATCGGGCCGCGCGCCCGAGGCGGCCGCCGGGGCGGTCTTCGTCCCCTTCTCGGCCCATACCCGCATGAGCGGCGTGGACCTGGCGGACCGCCGCATACGCAAGGGCGCGGTGGACGCGATGCAGGCCTGGCTGGCCGGGCAAGGCGCCACGCTGCCCGAAGCCGTCGCGCGGGCGGCGGACGATGCGGGCCGGCGCGGCAGCACGCCGCTGGTGGTCTGCGACGGCCGCGCCGCGCTGGGCGTCGTGGAACTCAAGGACATCGTCAAGCCCGGCATGCGGGAGCGGTTCGGAGAACTGCGCCGCATGGGCATCAAGACGGTGATGATCACCGGCGACAACAAGCTCACGGCCGCCGCCATCGCCGCCGAGGCGGGCGTGGACGACTTCCTGGCGCAAGCCACGCCCGAGGCCAAGCTGGCGTTGATCCGCCGCTACCAGGCCGACGGCCGGCTGGTGGCGATGACCGGGGACGGCACCAACGACGCCCCCGCGCTGGCGCAGGCCGACGTGGCGGTGGCGATGAATTCCGGCACCCAGGCCGCCAAGGAGGCCGGCAACATGGTTGACCTGGATTCGGATCCGACCAAGCTGATCGAGGTCGTCGAGACCGGCAAGCAGATGCTGATGACGCGCGGCGCGCTGACCACCTTCAGCATCGCCAACGACGTGGCCAAGTATTTCGCGATCATTCCCGCCGCCTTCGCCGGCGTCTACCCGCAGCTCGCCACGCTGAACGTCATGCGGCTGGCCTCGCCGTCGTCGGCCATCCTGTCGGCCGTGATCTTCAATGCGCTCATCATCATCGTGCTGATCCCGCTGGCCCTGAAGGGCGTGCGCTACCGGCCGCTGGGCGCGGCCGCGCTGCTGCGCCGCAATCTGGTGATCTACGGGCTGGGCGGCCTGCTGGTGCCGTTCGCCGGCATCAAGCTGATCGACATGGTCCTGGCCGCGGCCGGACTCGCTTGAACCGTTCCGTTCCGGAGACTCTCATGACCCCCGCTTCCTCTCCCGTCCGGCCACGCGTGCTTCGGCCCGCCCTGGCCGTGTTCGCCGCGCTCGCCATCATCACCGGCCTGCTCTACCCGCTGGCCACCACGATCCTCGCCCGGCTGGCCTTTCCGCACCAGGCGGCCGGATCGCTCATCCAGTCACAGGAGACGACGACCGGCTCGGCATTGATCGGCCAATCGTTCACTTCGCCGCGCTATTTCTGGGGACGCCCTTCGGCCACCGCCGACCGGCCGTACAACGCGCTGGCCTCCGGCGGCTCCAACCTGGGACCCCGCAACCACGACCTGGCGCGCCTGGCGGGCGAACGCGCCCAGGCGCTGCGCCAGGCGGACCCCGGCAACACGGCCCCCATTCCGGTGGACCTGGTCGCCGCCTCGGGCAGCGGCCTGGACCCCCACATCAGCGTGGCGGGCGCCCGCTACCAGGCGCCACGGGTGGCGCGCGAGCGCGGACTGCCCACTGCCGAGGTGGAAAAACTGATCGCCACCCATACGGAGCGGCCGTTCATCGGCATACTGGGCGAACCCGTGGTAAACGTACTCCAGCTCAACCTCGCGCTGGACCGGCTACCCCGCCCCTGACCCGCCGCCCGAGTCCAGACCCGATCCATGGCATCCGCCCCTCCTGGCCGTCCCGATCCCGATACCCTGCTCCGGACCCTCGATGCCGCGGCGCAGCCGGCCGCGCGCGGCCGGCTGCGCATCTATTTCGGCGCTTCGGCCGGTGTCGGCAAGACCTACGCCATGCTGGAGGCCGCGCGCCACCGGATGGAGCAAGGCGCGGACGTGGTGGCCGGCGTCGTCGAAACGCATGGGCGCAAGGAAACGATGGCCCTGCTGGCCGGCATTCCCGCGCTGCCGCCGGCCGGGATCCGGTACCGCGAACGGGTGTTGAAGGAATTCGACCTGGACGGCGCCCTGGCAAGGCGGCCCGCCCTGGTGCTGGTGGACGAACTGGCTCACTCGAACGTTCCGGGATCGCGCCACGACAAGCGGTGGCAGGACGTGCACGAACTGCTCGCGGCCGGCATCGATGTCTGGACCACGCTGAACGTGCAGCACCTGGACAGCCTGAACGAGGCGGTGGGCGGCATCACCGGCGTGCGGATACGGGAGACCGTGCCCGACGCCGTGTTCGACGACGCCGACGAGGTCATCCTGGTCGACACCTCGGCCGACGAACTGTTGCGCCGGCTGCGCCAGGGCAAGGTGTACCTGCCCGATCAGGCCCGGCACGCGGCCGGCCATTTTTTCCGCAAAGGCAACCTGATCGCGCTGCGCGAACTGGCCTTGCGGCGCACCGCGGAACACGTGGACGACGACGTGCAGGCCTACCGGCTGGATCGGGCCATCACGGACATCTGGCGCACGCGGGAAGCCGTCCTGGCCTGCGTCGCGGCCGACGATGCCGCCCACGTGGTGCGCAACGCGCATCGCCTCGCCCAGCAACTGGACTGCGAGCTGCACGTGGTCACCATCGAAAGCCTGCGCGTCCAGCCCCAACCGGCAGCCCGCCACGACACCCTGCGGCGGGTGCTGGCGCACGCCGAGTCACTGGGCGCGCGGACCGAGGTCCTGGGCGGCACCGACCTGGTGGAGGCCGTCGTCCGCTACGCCCGGCGCCACAACATCACCAAGGTCGTCCTGGGCCGCACCGCGCCGGGCGGCCTGCGGCGCCTGCGCCTGTCGCTGTCGGGCCTGTTGTCGCGCCTGCTGGCGCCGGGCTGGATCTGGCACCGCCACAGCTTCGCGGACCTGCTGGCGGCCACCTGCCCGGAAATCGACGTGATCCGCATCGCGGCGCCGCCGCTACCGCCGCCGGCGCGCGCGGCGGCGGTAGCGGACCCGCGGGAGCCGCGCGACGCCTCCCGCCTGCCGGCCTACCTCTGGGCACTGGTGTATTGCGGCGCCGCGGCCGCATTGTCCTCGCTGGCCTTCCCCGTGCTGCACCAGACCAACATCGTCATGCTCTTCCTGCTGGCGGTGATCGGGGTGGCGCTGCGCCACGGCCGCGGGCCGGCCGCGCTCGCCTCGCTGGTCAGCGTCGCCCTGTTCGACTTCCTGTTCGTCCAGCCCCTGTGGTCCTTCGCGATCTCCGACATCCAGTACGCCCTGACCTTCCTCGTCCTGCTGTCGGCGGGACTCGTGGTCGGGCAGTTGACCGCGGGGCTGCGCCTGCAGGCCGAAACCTCGGTACGCCGCGAGGCCGAGGCGCACGGGCTGTACGAGTTCGCGCGCGAACTGTCATCGGCGCTGCAACCGGAACAGATCGTCGAAGCCACGTCCTCGTATCTCCGGGCGGCCTTCGACACCCGCTGCGCGCTGTATGTCCTCGACACGGCCGACCGCCTGCTGCCCGCGGCCCCGGCCGATGCCTCCACGGGGCTGGAGCCGGCCCTGGCGCAATGGGCCTACGACCACGGGCAGCCCGCCGGTGCCGGCACGGCCACGCTGTCGACCAGCGCTTTCTACTACCTGCCCTTGCAGGCATCGATGCGCACGCGCGGCGTGCTGGCGATCGCCTGCGGCGGCCGCCCCGACCTGAACGACGCCGAGAGCCGCCGGCAGATGGCGGCCTACGGCACGCTGGTGGCCATCGCGCTGGAACGGCTGCACTACGTGGAAGTCGCCCAGCACGCGCTGCTCAGCGTCGAATCCGAGAAACTGCGCAACTCGTTGCTGGCGGCCGTCTCGCACGATCTGCGCACGCCGCTGACCAGCCTGGTAGGCACCTCCGAGACGCTGCTGCGGCAGCATCCGGACTTGCCCCGCTCCGCGCGCGACGCCCTGCAAGGACTGGCGGTGCAGGCCCGGCGCATGCACGCCATGGTGGACAACATCCTGGACATGGCCAGGCTGCAGAGCGGGGATGCTCCCCTGCACCGCGAATGGCAATCCATCGAGGAACTGGTCGGCTCGGCGCTGGCCTACATGCGCGACGCCCTCGGTCAACGGCAAGTCACGGTGGGCCGCCTGTCCGGCCTGCCCCTGGTGGAATGCGATGGAGTCCTGGTCGAGCGCGTGCTCTGCAACCTGCTGGAGAACGCGATCAAATACACCCCCGAGCGCAGCGCGATCCACATCGACGCGGAAATCCGGGGCGGCGTGCTTGCCACCCTGGTAACCGACGACGGTCCCGGCGTGCCGCCGGACGCCGCGGACCGCATATTCGACAAATTCGCCCGCGGCGAGAGGGAATCATCGACGTCGGGCGTAGGCTTGGGACTGGCGGTGTGCCAGGCCATCGTCCGCGCCCATGGCGGCGACATCCGGCTGGAAGCCCCTCCGGGCGGGCGCGGCGCGCGCTTCGCCTTCACCCTGCCCCTGGGCACGCCACCGGAAATCCATCCCGAACCGGACGCTCCATGTTCGACTACCGCCCCAACATCCTGATCATCGAAGACGATGCGGCCATCCGCCGCTTCGTGCGCACAGCCCTGGAAGGCGAAGGCGCCACGATCTTCGAGGCCGAGACCGTGCAGCGCGGACTGATCGAGGCCGGGACCCGGCACCCCGATCTGGTGGTCCTCGACCTGGGCCTGCCCGACGCCGACGGCATGACCCTGATCCGCGAACTTCGCGGCTGGACGGAAGTGCCGGTGCTGGTGCTGTCGGCCCGCGATGCCGAAAGCGACAAGATCGGCGCCCTGGACGCCGGCGCCGACGACTATCTGAGCAAACCCTTCGGCGTGGGCGAACTCCTGGCGCGCGTGCGCGTCCTGCTCCGCCGGCACGGGCGCGGGGGCGCCGGCCAACCCGCGGAAATCCGCTTCGGCGATATCACGCTGGACTTCTCCCGGCGCACCGTGACCCGTGGCGGCGAGGCGGTGCACCTGACCAACCGCGAATACCGCCTGCTCGCCACCCTGGCGGCGCACCGCGGCAAGGTCATGACGCACCGCGAACTCCTGCGCGAAGTCTGGGGGCCGGCCTACGTCGGCAACAATCACTATCTGCGCATCTACATGGGCCACCTGAGGCAGAAGCTCGAAGCCGATCCGGCCCAGCCCGCCTACCTGCTGACGGAAGTCGGCGTCGGCTACCGTTTCACGGGCTGAACGTCGCGGCGGACCAAGGGCGCCGCGCGGCCGCAAACGTGAACGATTCTTTACAAGCGGTTTCATTCCTGGGCGCTCCTTCCTAAGATACGCCTACCAGTCCCGGCAGGATTTCATTGTCCGGGTCGTTCAGGAGCACCAAAGTGGACCCATCCCTGCCGCTTACCGCCAGTCAGGCCCTGGCGCTCGGCAATCCGGCGATGTGCCTGCTGTTCGCGCTGGGCTTCGCATGCATCTGGGCCCACGAGCGGCCGCGCACCTATCTGCTGCTGTATGCCGCCGCCTTCGCCGTCTACGCCGCCGGAACCCTGCTGCGGATCTTCGATCGCCCCGACGCGACCGGGGACGACCTCGCCGCCGCCGTACTCTACGTGGGCAGCGCGCTGCTGCTCGCCCGCGGCCTGTTCGCCCGCTGCGGCATCGATGCCGACGGGTCGCCGCTGGGCGCCCTGGGCATCGCCCTCCTGGTCCTGCTGCTGCATTTCCACATCATGCAGAACGATGTCCCGGCGTTCGCCTATACGCTGGGCGTCGGCATGGGCGCGCTGCTGCTCCTGGCATGGATGCGGCTGGGCAAGCTGCGCCGGGGAGCCGCGGCCGACCAGGTCCTGTACTGGGTGCTTCCGTTCGTCTCCGCCGGCCTGTTCCTGGGCATTTCCTGGGTGGCGGGCTCGACCCCGCACTCGGCCGGCGAATTCGTGCAGCCCGACATCTGGCTGCAGGCCCTCCCGCCCATCGGCCTCGCCCTGGCACTGGGCGGTTCACTCTTTGCCAGCGCGCTATCCGACCTCATCACGCCGCTCAAGCACGAACGCGTCACCGACCCGCTCACCCAGCTGAAGAACCGCCGCAATTTCGAAGACCTGAGCCACGGCCGCCTGCAACGGCATCCGGCGTATCCGTTCAGCCTGATCCTGCTGGACCTGGACACCTTCAAGTCCATCAACGATACCTATGGCCATGCCGCGGGCGACGCGACGCTGGCCGAAACGGGCCGGATCATCCGCGACTGCATCCGCAGCGGCGACATGGCCTGGCGGCTGGGCGGCGATGAGTTCGCGATACTGATGCCCGGCACGCCGGCGGCCGGGGCCGCCCAGGTAGCCGAACGCATACGCGCGCAGTTGGCCGTGACGCGGCTGGAGATGCCGCTGGGCGACTTCGCGGTGACGGCAAGCTTCGGCATCGCGCAGTCCTGGGTGGACGAGCCGCTCTACGAGCTGTTCGCCCGCACCGACATCCTCCTGTACGCGGCCAAGCGGCAGGGACGCGATCGGATCACCTGTGCCTCCGGGCAGGACCGGGTGGGTGCCCGCGACGCCGCGGCGCCGGGCAAGGGCGAAGAAATGCTGTCGCTCTAGCCGGCCAGCCTTCGGACCATCCGATTGTTGGCGGATCCGGAAAAGTCATTTCCAGATTCCCGGTATTTAAAAGGATGCTTGCGCGCCCATCTTCAAGGCACGGCGGTTGACACGACGTCCAGCCGCCCGACACCCCATACTTTGGAGATATGCCATGAAAGCCATCGCTTATACCGCCGTGATCGCCGCCACGCTGTTCGGCGCCGCCGCCCATGCGGACCAGGGCAACAATTACGGCAACGATTTCCCGCCCCCCGCCATCTCGACCACGTCGGGGCTGACGCGCGCCCAGGTCCTGGCAGAACTGGCGCAAGCCAAGGCCAACGGCGGCATCGTCTACGATCAGGAAGGTTTCCCCGACCAGACCGTCCAGCAAGCCAGCAAGCCGGCCGACCGCGCGCAGGTCCGGCGGGAAACCAGGCACTACGAAGCCTCCAGCCGCGCCGGCGGCCCGGGCGAATATCCCGCCAATCTGTAAGCAACCGCCCTCTGGACCGTGCCGGGGGCATGCCCCCGGCACACACATTCACCCGGCCCAGAGACTGGCCGGCGCGCCCAGGAGGCGCGACAAGGCCCTGCCCTTTTCCCTGAGCGCCCGAACCTGTGCGCTGTCCTCGCTCGTATCCAGCAAGGCCATCGGCGACGTGATCGTCAGGCCGTAGGCCACCCCACCGTGCACGTTCCAGATCGGAACGCTGACGGCCAGATACGTGGGCAAGGCCCGCAACTCCACCACCGAATACCCGCGCTGCAACACCGCCTCGCGTATGGCCGTCAGCCTGGCCTCGGCTTCCTGCGCCGTGGGCGCCAGCCCATCCGCCTCCAGCTCCCGCTCGAGCACCGGCAGCACCGCGTCGGCGGACAGATACGCCGCGAACACGTGGCCGGCCGCCGTGTGCAGCATCTCCACCGGACCGTTGCGCAGTTCGAAGACCCGGCCGCGCACCGCCGACTGGTTGACCAGGATGACCGGACCGTTGCTCCAGATGACCACCGCCACACCCAGGCCGGTTTCCTCGCTCAGCGCGACGGCGGCCTCGCGCACCAGTTCGAAATGGTCGACGTCGCGGGCGGCGGTCATGCCGAGCGCCGCCAGGCTGGGCCCCAGCCGGTACAGCCCCCGGCCGTCGCTCTTGACCATGCCGACACGAACGAAGCTGGCGAGATAGTTGTGGGCCGCGCTGGCGGTGATGTCGGCGCGCGCCGCGATGTCTTTCAAGGCCACCGCGCCGGGGCCCATCTGGATCGCCACCAGGATGCGATAGCCGATTTCCAGGGATTGGATGCCCCGAGGCCCTGGGCCGGGTGCCGGGACGGTGCCTGCCTTCATGGGTGTCATGGATCCGATAGACCGATCAGGAAACGCGCGCCGCGGGGGGCCGAGCGTGGCGCGATTGTACCTGCCGCCCCCTCTGCCTCCGGCCCCCCTATTGACAGGATACCGCCGCGCCATTTACGATAAATTTAACAATATCAAATTATTCAATAATATTGAACATAGGAGACACCCTGATGGGTATGTCCGACTCAGTTGCCTTCAAGACGGCCATGCGGCGTGTTCCCGCGCCAGTCACGGTCATCAGCGCCGCCCACCGGGGCGAACGCCGGGGCCTGACCGCCACCGCCGTCTGCAGCGTCAGCGCCGAGCCTCCACAATTGCTGGTATGCGTGAACAAACGGGTCCGGGCGCATGACGCCATCGGACTGGCGGGGTACTTCGGCGTCAATTACCTCAGCCATGGCCAGGCCGACGTCGCGCACGCCTTCTCCTCGCCGTCGGGCGCCCCGGGCGCGCGCTTCGAGACCGGCGACTGGGTCGAGGGCGAGACCGGCGCGCCGCTGCTGCGCAATGCGCTGGCCACGTTCGAATGCAGGGTGGTCCAGGCCGTCGACGGCGGCACGCACACGCTCTATATCGGCGAGATCGTCGGCATGACCGACAGGGACGATCTGTCCCTGCTCTACAAGAGCGGCCTGTTCAGCGCCGCCTGACATCCATCTGGAGACAAAACCGATGACCGTTTCTTCGATACGCATGGGCTACCACGTCGCGCGCGACATGGCCGCCCTGAGCGCCTTCTACCGCGATGCATTGGGGCTGGTTCCCCGATTCGCCGACGGCTCCCGCTGGGCGGAGTTCCAGGCGGGCACATCCCGCTTCGCCCTGGCCGCGCCGCAGGAAGCCCCGCGCGATACCCGCGGCGCGGTGCTCGTATTCGCCTGCGACGACCTGGACGGCGTCCGCGCCCAGGTCCTGGCCCATGGCGGCCGGGTCCTCGATCAACGCGACATGGGCAACCATGGCCGCATCGTCACCGCCGTGGATCCCGCGGGCACCGTGTTCCAACTGTTCGCCCGCTAGTCGCCGGTTCCAGCCGGCCCCGCTTTCAACGCCTGCAAGGGAAATCCCATGAAGTTCGCCGTTTTCGATCATATGGACCGCGGTACCGTCCCCCTCGCCCAGCAGTACGAAGAACGACTGATCCTGACCGAAGCCTACGACCGGGGCGGCTTCCACGCTTACCACGTCGCCGAGCACCACTCGACGCCCCTGGGCATCGCGCCATCGCCCAGCGTCTATTTGTCCGCCGTCGCCCAGCGCACCCGCAGGCTGCGCTTCGGCCCGCTGGTCTACACCCTGGGCATGCACCATCCCCTGCGGGTCATGGAAGAAATCTGCATGCTGGACCAGTTGAGCCGCGGCCGGCTCGAAGTCGGTTTCGGACGCGGCATCTCGCCCTACGAACTGGGCTACTACGGCGTCGACCCCGAGCAATCGCAGGGCATCTACCACGAGTCCTACCAGATCATCATGCAGGGACTGACCCAGCCTGTCGTGAATTTCCAGGGCCGGCACTTCGACCTGCGCGACGTCCCGGTGGAAATGCAGTGCCTGCAACGGCCCACGCCCCCCATCTGGTATGGCGCCGGCACGCCGGCCGCCACGCAGTGGACCGCGGCCAACGCCATCAACATCGTCTGCAACGGCCCCGCGGCGCAGGTCCGCGCCATCACCGACCAATATCGCCTCCACTGGCAGGAACTGGGCCATGCCGCCGATGCCGTGCCCAGCCTGGGCATGAGCCGGCACGTGGTCGTGGCCGACACCGACGCGCAGGCGATGGACGCCGCCCGGCGCGCTTACCAGCGCTGGTACACCCACCTGATGCATCTGTGGGTCAAACACGGGACCCTGCCCCGGACACTGTCCTTCCCCGACAACTTCGACGACGCGCAACGCGCCGGCCTGGGCATCGCGGGCTCGCCCGCCACGGTCCGGGACTGGATCGCCGAGGCGTCGGACCAGGCCGGCATCAACTATTTCGTCTGCCGCCTCGCCTTCGGCGACCTCACCCTTGCCGAATCCTTGCGTTCGACGGCACTGATGGCCGAATCCGTCCTGCCCGCGCTGGCCACCTCTCTCGCCACGGAGGCCTGATCCGATGCCCGCCCTGTCAGCCGTGGACCGGCGCTTGCTCGAGTCGGACCTGCCCCCGCTCCGGCACGCGCTTCTGTCTTCCGGAAGCACCCTGGAATACCGCGACACGGGCCACGGCGCCGACGCCGTCCTGCTGCTGCACGGTATCGGGTCGAGCTCGGCCGGCTATCGCGCGCAACTGGCGGGCCTGTCCGCGCAGTGGCGGCTACTCGCGTGGAATGCCCCCGGCTTCGGCGCCAGCACCCCGCTCGCGTCCCCGGCGCCGGACGTACACGCCTACGCCGCGGTGCTCGCCAATCTGCTGGACGCCTTGTCCCTGGACCACGTACATCTGGTCGCCAGTTCCTGGGGCACCTTGATCGCCCAGGCCTTCGCCGGGCGATATCCGGAGCGGACGCGGGCAATGGTCCTGTCGGTGCCCACCCGGGGCTACGCCCACCTCCCTGCGGACGAGCGCGCCCGGCGCATGGCCGAAAGGCTTTCGCCCGGAGCCCGGGCCCCGGAGGAACGCGCCCCCCGCTTCCTGGGCCCCGCTCCGGACCCGCTGGTGGTCCGGCGCTTCGGCGAACTGCAGGCGGCGGTGCATCCGGCGGGACTGGCACAGGCCACGCATATGCTGTTCGACTGCGACGCGCTTGCCCTGGCGAGCGCCGTCCATGTCCCCACGTTGATCCTGGCGGGCGGGGAAGACCGCGTCGCACCGCCCGGCGAACATGCCGAGCGCCTGCGTGGCGCCCTGGACGGCGCCGCGCTCGAAACATTCGCGGATTGCGGCCACCTGCTCAAACTCGAAGCCCCGGACCGATTCAACCGCAGCGTCCATGACTTCCTGCGCCACTATTGATTGCACGACGAACACCACAGAGGAGACACCCCATGAAGCATCGCTGGTTCCACCTGACCTGGGCATGCGCCCTGGCCGTCGTCGCCGCTCCCGCCCAGGCCCAGTCCTGGCCGGACAAGGCGGTCCGCATCGTCTTGCCCGGACCGCCGGGCAGCAGCCCTGACCGGATCACCCGGCTGCTTGCGGATCACCTGAACAAGAAATGGAAACAGCCCGTGGTGGTCGAGAACCGCCCCGGCGGCACGACGCGGATAGGCGCGGAAATGGTCGCCCGCGCCACCCCGGACGGCTATACCCTGCTGTCGACCTTCGTCTCGCACGGGATGGTCAAGCTGCTCTATCCCGAAACGCCCTACGACCCCATCAAGGACTTCACCCCCGTCGCGCAACTGGTCGACACGGAAACCGTCTTCGTGGTGCGCGCCGACTCTCCCTACAAGACGCTCGCGCAACTGGTCGAAGGCGTGAAAACGCGCGGAAAGCCGCTGGGCGTGGGCAACTTCGGCAACGGCTCGAGTTTTCATTTCTACAGCCTGATCCTCGGCCAGGGAGCCGGCATGGAAGTGCTGCCGGTTCCCTACAAGGGCGAAGCGCTGTCGCTGGGCGACCTGCTGGGCGGACACGTGGAATCGAGCTTCAATTCGGTCGGCACCGCCCTGCCGCATATCCGCGAAGGCAAGGTACGCGCGCTGGCGCTGCTGGCGCCCAAGCGTTCGAAGGTCCTGCCCGAGGTCCCGACCTTCACCGAGCTGGGCTTCCCCCGCCTGCGCGAAGGCGGCTGGTTCGGCATCCTGGCGCCGGCCGGCACGCCGCGGCCGGTGATCGACAAGCTGCACGCCGACATCCAGACGGTCCTGCGCGATCCCGAGGTAACGGCATGGCTGCGCAACCAGGGGCTGGAACCGGCCTTCGTCAGCGCGGATGCCTTCGGGCAATCGATGCAGCGCGAGGCCGGCGAATGGGCAAAACTGATCAAGGAGTTCAACGTCTCGGTGAACTGAAGCCCGAAGCCGCCGGCGGCCTGCTTCCTCAGCCCGCCGGCGCGGCGCGCGGCACCATCAGCGTCGCGCGCCGGGGCAGGCGCATGGACAGCAGCGCGGCCGCCACCAGCAGCGTGCCGGCCGCGCCGAACGACACCCAGTGCGTGCCGAAGGTCTCGTAGCCCCAGCCGCCCAGCCACGAGCTGATCATGCCGCCGAACTGGTGCCCCAGATAGGCCCAGCCGTACAGGATGCCCACCAGCTTCACGCCGTAGACATCGGCCAGCAAGGCCGACGACAGGGCAATGCTGCCCGACCAGACGATGCCGCCCAGCGTGGCCGCGGTGTACAGCTCCCAATGCGTGCCGACCACGACCAGCGCGAAGAACCCCAGGCCGCGCACGAGATAGATGGTGGCCAGGATGTCGCGCCGGGGCAGCACGTCGGCCAGGCGCCCCAGCACCAACGTGCTGAACACGGCCACCGCGCCGATCAGGCCGATGCCGAGCGCGCTGGTCATCGCGTCGAAACCGTGGTCCATCAGCATGGGCACGCCGTGCGACCCCAGCAGGTTCATGCTGAAGCCACAGGCGAAAAGCCCCAGCGCGATCTGCCAGAAAGGCGCGGAGCGCAGCGCGTCGCCCACGCGCAGGCTGGCCGCGGCCGGTCCGGGCTGCGCGGCCTTGGCGGCGACGCGTGCCGCCAGGTCCTCGGGCCGCAGGTCGGACTCGGGCGGGGCATTGTCACGGAAGATCAGCAGCGCGGCGGGCACCGTGAACAGGGCGAAGGCCGCCGCGAAGACCAGCATGGTCGTGCGCCAGCCCAGCCAGGCGATGAACGACGTGAACACCGGCGTCATCAGCGCGATGCCCGCCATCGACCCGGTGGAAAGAAAGAACAGCGCCATGCCGCGCTGCCGCGTGAACCAGCGGGTCAGGATGGGCGTGAGCGCCACCGGGCTGGTCAGCCCCAGCCCCACCGACTGCCCCACCCCGAATGCCAGGAAGAACGCCAGCGGATGGCGCGCCAGCACCGTGGCGATGGATGAAACCACCACCACCACCATGCCCGTCAGCAGCACGAAGCGCGTGCCGCGCGCGGCGACGAGATAACCGGCCAGCGGCATGGCCAGGCCATAGCAGAGCATGCCGATCGCGACCATGCCGGCCAGCATGCTGCGGCTGAAGCCCAGGTCCTCGATGATGGGAAGGAAGAACGGGCCGATGCCCATGCGCATGCCGACGGTCAGCAGCGTCAGCCCCGTGGCCGCCGCCACGATGGTCCAGCCGAAATACCAGTTGCCGATGCGTTGCCCAGCCAATTGTGTCCCCTTGCCTTGATTCGAGCCGCCACGGCGCGCTGCCTGGCCTGCCGCAAGGATACCCTCAACCGCCGGGCATTGCCGTCCGCTGTCCGGTCAATGTCCCATGGACTTGGAAAACACGTTCACCACGATCACCCCGGCGATGATGAGACCCAGGCCGATCAGCGCGGGCAGGTCCAGCGCCTGCTTGAACCACACCCAGCTGACCGCCGAGATCAGCACGATGCCCACGCCCGACCAGATCGCGTAGGCGATGCCCGTAGGCATGGTGCGCAGGGTCAGCGACAGGAAATAAAAAGCGATGACGTAGCCCAGCACGGTCACGATGCTGGGACCGAGGCGGGTGAAGTTCT
The DNA here is from genome assembly GCA_009360345.1 of Alcaligenaceae bacterium SAGV5. GTDB lineage: Bacteria > Pseudomonadota > Gammaproteobacteria > Burkholderiales > Burkholderiaceae_B > Pigmentiphaga. Next base: position 328,091 of record SPDP01000006.1, on the reverse strand, counting down.
CCGAGGCCTTGAGCGCCGAGGTCGCGCAGACCTCGGCGACGATCGCGATACCCAGGTAGGCATAGGTGGCAAGCATGGGGAACCGTTCTTTCCTAAGGATGCACCAGCTTATCGGCCTCGGTGGCCAGGGATAGCTGGCCGCTGTCGACGATCTGGCTCAGCGGCACCGGACGGCCGAGCAGAAAGCCCTGCGCTTCGTCGCAGCCCTCCTTGCGCAGCAGCAACAACTGGCCCTGCGTCTCGATGCCCTCGGCCAGCACGGGAATGTCCAGGCTCTTGCCCAGGGCCAGGACCGCGCGCACGATGGCGCGGGCCTGCGGGCTGGACTCGACCTCGCTCACGAACGAGCAGTCCAGCTTGATCTTGTCGAACGGGAAAGTGCGCAGCGTTTCGAGCGAAGAATAACCGGTGCCGAAATCATCCAGCGCGATGCTGACGCCCAACGCCTTGATCTCGCGCAGCATGCGCAGCGAGCGGCCCCGGTCGGCGAACAGCGTGGACTCCGTCAATTCGAGTTCCAACCGTTCCGGCGGCAGCCCGGTATCGGCCAGCACGTCCTGGATCAACGCCGGCAGATCGGCGTGGGCGAACTGCACACGGGACAGATTGACGGCCACCTTGTAGGGCGGATCCCACGAAACCGCCCGGGCACACGCGTTCCTGAGCACCCATTCGCCCAATTGCAGGATCAGGCCGTTTTCCTCGGCCAGCGGAATGAACTCGGCGGGCGGGACGTAGCCGCGACGCGGATGCAGCCATCGCAGCAATGCCTCATAGCCCCGGATCTCGCGGGTCTCGACGGCGGTCTGGACCTGATAGTGGATGTCGAGCTGGCCGCCTTCGAGCGCCTCGCGCAGTTCGCTGGCCAGGGTGCGCCGGGCCCGGATCGCCTGGTCCATCGACGGTTCGTAGAAACAGACGTTCTTCAGCATGTCCGACTTCGCGCGGTACATCGCCAGGTCGGTATTGCCGATCAGCATCCCCTTGTCGCTGGCGTCGTCGGGGTAGATCGCCACCCCCAGGCTGGCGCCCGGCACGGCCTCCCAGTCCTCGACCTGGATCGGGGCGAACAGCGAGGTTTCCAGCCGAGACAGGAAATCCAGCAGCGTGCCCTCGCGCATGCGGTGAATGGCGACGAACTCGTCGCCCCCCAGCCGCGCGACGAACTCGCCTTCCCGCAACAGGCTCCTCATTCGCTGGGCCAGCACGACCAACACCCGGTCTCCCGCCGCATGGCCGTGCACGTCGTTGATTTCCTTGAAGCGATTCAGATCGATGCCGACCAGCGCAACCCGGCCGCCCGTCTGGTCGGCCAGATAGATTTCCTTGTCCAGATGCTCGTTGAAGCTCGTCCGGTTGGGCAGCTCCGTCAAGCTGTCTGTCAGCGCCATGTGGCGCAATCGCTCCAGCGATTCCGAGCGCACGCTGTCATCGATCAGATAGCTGGCCAGGCCGGCGCCTACGATCACCAGCGCCACGCCGGCCACCGCCAGGCCCAGCGCCTGCATCGCCTGCGGCTGCGAGAACGTGCCGTCGACCAGCATGGGCGAAACCTGGAAAGCCGTCATGCCGGTGAAGTGCAGGCCGGCAATGGCCAGCCCCAGCAATCCGCCGGCGGCATACCGCATGCCGGGACGATCGAGACGCGCCGCGGCGTGCAACGCCAGCGCCGCGAATACAACGGAGATCACGATGGACGCCACCAGGTAGCCCATGTCCCACGACACGAGGCCCTGCACCCGGTACGCCATCATGCCGGTGTAGTGCATGATCACGATCGCGACGCCTACCACCGCGCCGCCCAGGGCGGGCGCGAACTTCAGGCGCCGGCTGCAGGCGAGAGCGAAACCCGGCGCGGCACCGACGACGGCCACCAGCAGGGACAGCACGGTCAGCACGGGATCGAAGGCGATCGGCACCCCGGGCTCGAAACCGATCATGGCAATGAAATGCGTGCACCAGATGGCAGCGCCGGCCGCCACCGCCGTCAGGACATGCCATCCAAGGCGCTGCACGCCCGACGTGCCCGCCGCGCGCTGGAACAGCCGGACGGTCACCCAGGAGCCCGCGCAGCAGATCAGGACAGCGACGAGCACCAGCCAGGGATTGTGGCTGTGAACGATACATCCCAAGACAGTCATCATGGCGGGTCGCGTTTCCTGCGCGGCGATGACCGCGCCCAATAAAAAAGCCCATGCGATCACGGGCTGGAACGACGTTGCGGCGCAAGGATTGGCGGGGCTTCCCGGGCTCGCATGATCGGCGATTGTATGTGATTTTGTCTGCCGTACTGCATCGGTTCGCGTCACATGTCAATAGTTGCACTTCATATAACAGTTTGTAAAAAATGGCAGATCCGACCTTCTGGATTCGTCTTCATGACAAGGGCGCACCGCGCCCTCCCTGCCCTGGAGCGACTTCGACATGCACCATCTGCCTTGCGCCGCCGCAGCACTGACCCTGGCCCTGTCCGCCTGCGCGACGCCGTCCCACGACGCCTCCCCGGCGCGCGCCTGCGCGGCGGACTGCATCAACGACAAACGTCAACCGGCGGCCTCCCATCGCGCGCCGCTGGGATCCGAAGCCATCCTCCAGCGATCGCCGAATCAATTGGGAATCGTGGTGCCGTCGAACTGAAGCAATGGCCCGGGCCCGCCCTGCCACTAAAATAGTCCCTCTTCGCCAACGACGGCGCCTTGCGCAGTCCCCCATGAGCACCCACGCCTCCACACGTCCCGCCCCCCACCCCGCCTGGGCCATCGCGGTCTTCGCACTGATCGCGATCGCCGGCCTCTTCTACGTGAAGTGGTCGCCCTATTACGACCGCGCCTTCGTGGCGGCCGACACGCATTCCATCGGCCAGTCCATCCTGATGGGCACGCAGTCCGCCCCGCCCGCGCCGTCGATGCAGGCGGCGCTCGACTATGCGGTGGCCTACGGCCTGGCCATCTGGAAGGCCATGGTGCTGGGCCTGCTGCTGGGATCGGGCGTACAGGCCCTGCTGCCGCGCGCGTGGATACTGCGCATGCTGGGCGGGACCGGCCTGGGCAGCGTCGTGGCCGGCGGCCTGCTTTCCCTGCCCGGCATGATGTGCACCTGCTGCGCCGCGCCGGTCGTGGCCGGACTGCGCAAGTGCCAGGCCGCGCCCGGCAGCGCGGCCGCATTCTGGCTGGGCAATACCGTGCTCAACCCCGCCACGCTGATCTTCATGGGCTTCGTGCTGGGCTGGCACTGGATGGGCCTGCGACTGGGGCTGGGCCTGGTGATGGTGTTCGGCCTGGGCTGGCTGCTCAACCGCATGAGCCGGGGCCGCGCCGGCACCTTTGACCGCGCGCAGATGCAGGCCATGCAGGCTGCGGACGGCGACGTCCCGGGGGACGCTCATGTCTTCCGCCGCTGGATGCGCATCCTGGCCCGCATGACGCTGCGCCTGCTGCCCGAATACATCGTGCTGGTCCTGCTGCTGGGCGCCGCGCGCGCCTGGCTGTTCCCGGAAATCGGCGCCGGCGTGGACAACAGCGTGCTGTGGATCGTCGGCCTGGCCGTGGCCGGCACGCTGTTCGTCATTCCCACCGCCGGCGAAGTCCCCATCGTGCAGGCGATGCTGTCGCTGGGCATGGCCGCCGGCCCCGCCGCCGCGTTGATCATGACCTTGCCGCCCATCAGCCTGCCCTCGCTCGCGATGGTGGCGAAGTCGTTCAGGCCGGTGGAACTGGCCGTGCTGGTGGCGGGCGTGGTGGGGATCGGTGTGGATCGCCCGGTCGGCCGTGAGGGACATGTTGGCTCTCCGTTCAGGGTTTGCCGCATTGTTCGCCCCCCGCCATACCGGAGTCCTCACGCAAACTTAAAATAAATGTGATGAATTCCCGCGCCGGGATTGGCGAAAATGAGGTTCACGGCTTTTTACGGGCAGGCTCATGGAACGGGTCAAGCGCGTCCTGATCGTCGAAGACGATGCGCATATCGCTGAATTGCTGCGTATGCACTTGCGCGACGAGGGCTATGCGGTCGAGCACGCGGCCGACGGCGGGCAAGGCATGCGCATGCTCGAAGGCGGGGCCTGGGACGCCCTGGTCCTGGACCTGATGCTGCCCGGCGTGGATGGGCTGGAAATCTGCCGCCGGGCCCGGGCCATGGCGCGCTATACCCCCATCATCATCACCAGCGCGCGTTCCAGCGAAGTCCATCGCATCGTCGGGCTGGAACTGGGCGCCGACGATTACCTCGCCAAGCCGTTTTCCATGCTGGAGCTGGTGGCGCGCGTCAAGGCGCTGCTGCGCCGCGTGGATGCCCTGGCGCGCCACGCGCGCATCGAGGCCGGGCTGCTGTCGCTGCACGGGGTGGACCTGGATCCCCTGGCCCGCACGGCCCTGCTGAACGGCCGGGCCATCGACCTGACGCCGCGCGAATTCGACCTGCTGGCCTTCTTCGTGCGGCATCCCGACAAGGTGTACTCGCGCATGGACCTGCTGAACGAGGTGTGGGGCTACCAGCACGACGGCTATGAGCATACGGTCAACACCCACATCAACCGCCTGCGCACCAAGATCGAGGACGATCCGTCCGAACCGCGGCGCATCCTGACGGTCTGGGGCCGTGGCTACAAGTTCGCCTCGGGCGCGCATGACGAGGCCACCGCACCATGAAGCGCCTCTCGCTCACGCAGCGTCTTTCCCTGGTGTTCGCCGTGCTGCTGCTGGCCTGCAGCGGGATCTCGCTGTTGTTCCAGATCCGGGCCGAGGCACGCCACGAGCAAGAGGTCGTGCAGCAGTTGTCGAGCGGGCTGGCCGCGCACATCGCCGGTACGGCGCAACTGATGGACGCCGGCGGCTGGAAGCCGGATGCCGTGCGCGACCTGTTCGACAAGCTGATGGCGGTGAATCCCGCCGTCGAGCTTTACCTGCTCGATCCGGACGGGCGCATCGTCGGCCATGCGGCGCCGCCCGGCCACCTCCTGCGCGATCATGTCGATCTGGCGCCCGTGCGCCGCCTGATCGGCGGCGCCGAACTACCCCTGCTCGGCGACGATCCCCGGAGCGCGGACGCGCGCAAGGTCTTCAACGCCGCCCCGGTTCGCGTCGACGGCAAGGAGGCCGGCTACGTCTATGTCATCCTGCAGGGCGAGACGCGCGACGCGCTGGCGGCCGGGCTCGCCCGTCATTCGGTGTGGCGCATGACGGGCCTGGCCATGGGCCTGGTCGCGCTGCTGGGCCTGATCATGGGTCTCGTCGCTTTCCGCCTCATCACCCGCCCCCTGCGCGCGCTGGCGGATGCCGTGCGCGCCTTCGATGCCGCCGGGGACGCGCCCGCCGTGCCGCTGGATCCGCCGCCGGACGACGGCCGGCGCGACGAGATCGCCACGCTGCGCACCGCCTTCGCGCTGATGAGCCGGCGCATCGCCGACCAGTGGCGCGAGTTGACCCGCCAGGACCAGCAGCGCAGGGAACTGGTCGCCAATATCTCGCACGACCTGCGCACGCCCCTGACCTCGCTGCACGGCTACCTGGAAACCCTGCGTGTGAAGGACGGCCTGCTCACCCAGGCCGAGCGCCATCGCTACCTGGATATCGCGCTGGGACAAAGCCGCAAGGTCGGTGTCCTGGCGCAGGCGCTGTTCGAGCTGGCACGCCTGGAGTCGGGGCTGGTCCAGCCCGAGCGCGAAATCTTCGCCCTGCCCGACCTGGTGCAGGACGTCGTGCAGAAGTTCGAGCTGGCGGCCGAGGCGCGCGGCCAGCGCCTGCTGACCGAGATCCCGCCGGCATTGCCGCCGGTCCATGCCGACATCGCCATGATCGAGCGCGTGCTGACCAACCTGCTGGACAACGCCATCCGCCACAATCCGCCCGGAACCCGGATCACGGTGGGCCTGGCGGCGGCTGGAAACGGTGTGCGGATCGACGTCCGCGACACGGGGTCGGGCATCCCCGAGGCGCTGCGGCCCCGGCTGTTCAAGCGGATTCCCGCCTGGGGCCGCAAGGCGCAGGAGAGCGGCGGACTGGGGCTCATCATCGTCCAGCGCATGCTGGCCTTGCACGGCAGCGATATCCGCCTGGTCGAGGACGACGGGCCGGGGACGGTGTTCCGGTTCAGTCTGACGGTCGATTGAGCGGACGCCGCGGCGAGGAACACCCCCACGCCTTCCCATGCGCCTACAATCGGCAACATCATCGATGTGTCGTTCTCCTGCCATGGATACCACCACCAAGCCCCGGTTCCAGTTCCGGCTGCGGGTCTACCGCGAAAACTCCATCGCGGTCGGGCCGGGCAAGATCGCGCTGCTGGAGGCCATCCTGGAGGCGGGTTCCATCACCGCCGCCGCCCAGCAGATGGGCATGTCGTACCGCCGCGCGTGGCTGCTGGTGGACGAGCTGAACCGGTCCCTGCGCGAGCCCGCTGTCGAAAGCGCCGTCGGCGGCGCGCGCGGCGGCGGCACGGTCGTGACCGAGGTGGGCCGCGAATTGATCCGGCGCTATCGATCCATCGAGGCCATCGCCCAGTCGGCCGCGGCCCAGGACATCGCCGCCATGGCGGACATGCTGGCCGACTGACCGGCCATGGGCCGCGCCAGGCGGCCTTCCCGCGCTACCGTCCAGCCAGGATTCGCTGTATTCTTCGGGATATGACGAACGTGCTGCTGGATTCCTTTGACGCTTTTCCGCTGATCCTGTCCCTGAAGGTCGCGGCCCTGGCCACCGTCCTGGCCCTGGTCGCGGGCGTGGGCCTGGGCTGGCTGTTCGCGCGCAAGCCGTTCCCGGGCAGTTCGATGGCCGAGGCGCTGTTCATGCTGCCGCTGGTGCTGCCGCCCACGGTCATCGGCTACGCCATCCTGATGGCGGCCGGCCGGCGCAGCCCGCTGGGCCGCTGGATATACGAGACCTTCGACTACACCATCATCTTCAGCTGGCACGGCGCGGTCGTGGCCTCCGCCATCGTCGCCCTGCCGCTGGTCCTGAAATCGGCCAGCGCCGCGTTCGCCGGCATCGACCGCACCCTGGAGTCGGCCGCCAGCACCCTGGGCCAGTCGCACTGGTCGGTGTTCGTGCGCGTGACCCTGCCGCTGGCCTGGCCGGGCATCCTGGCCGGCACCCTGCTGGCCTTCGCGCGCGCCATGGGCGAGTTCGGCGCCTCGCTGATGGTGGCGGGCTCGATTCCCGACCGCACGCAAACGCTTTCCATGGCCATCTACGACGCCACGCAGGCGGGGCAGGACGACCTGGCCCTGCTGCTGGTGGTGATCACCTCGGCCATTTCCATCGCCATCCTGGTGGCCTGCAACCGCTACCTATCGCTACGCTGAAGGAGTCCCATGTTCCGCACCCGCTATGCCGCCCTGCTGCTTGCCTTCGCCCTGCCGTTTTCGGCCTCCGCCCAGGAGATCACCGTTTCCGCCGCGGCCAGCCTGACCAATGCCTTCAAGGATCTCGGCAAGCAATTCGAGCAACAGCATCCTGGTACCACCGTGCGGCTCAACTTCGCCGCTTCGGGCACGCTGCTCCAGCAGATGAGCCAGGGCGCGCCGGTGGACGTGTTCGCCAGCGCCGACCAGGCCACGATGGACAGGGCCGTGGCGCAGAACCTGATCGACGTGCCGACGCGGCGCGATTTCGCCGCCAACAGCCTGGTGCTGGTCACGCCCGTGCAGGGTGGTCCCGCCATCGCCACGCTGCAGGACCTGGCCGGCGCGCCGGTCAAGCGCATCGCCATCGGCAAGCTCGCCACCGTGCCGGTGGGCAACTACACCAAGCAGGCGCTCGACAGCGCCGGCCTGTGGACCTCGCTGGAACCCAAGTTCATCCAGGCCGACAGCGTGCGCCAGGTGCTGGATTACGTGAGCCGGGGCGAGGTGGATGCCGGTTTCGTCTATCGCACCGACGCGGCCATCATGCAGGACAAGGTCAAGATCACGCTGACCGCCGGTGGCCATACCCCGGTGACCTACCCGGTGGCCGTGCTGTCCGGCAGCAAGCACCAGGCGCAGGCCAAGGCCTTTGTCGACTTCCTGCTGTCCGCGCCCGGCCAGCAGGTGCTGGACCGCTACGGATTCGGCAAGCCGTGATCGATGTCGACATCGCGCTGACGGTGCGCGACGGCAACCGGCGCTTCGACCTGGCCGCGCGCTTCGCCTCCGATGCGCCGTTCGTCGCGCTGTACGGGCCGTCGGGCTCGGGCAAATCGCTGACCTTGCAGGCGGTGGCCGGGTTGCTGCGGCCCGGTGCCGGCCATGTCCGGCTGGATGGCCGGACCCTGTTCGACGCTGCCCGAGGCATCGATCTCGCGCCGCCCGCGCGCGGCATCGGCTACCTGTTCCAGCACTACGCGCTGTTCCCGCATCTGTCGGTGCGCCAGAACATCGCCTTCGGCCTGACGTCGTGGCGCCGCCGGCGCCTGTCGCCTGAGGATGGGCGGCGCGTGCAGGACCTGATCGACCGCTTCGGCCTGTCGGCCATGGCCGACAGCCGGCCGGGCGTGCTGTCGGGCGGCCAGCAGCAGCGCGTGGCGCTGGCCCGGGCCTTGGCCTGCGAGCCTCGCGCCCTGCTGCTGGACGAACCCTTCGCCGCGCTCAATCCCATGTTGCGCGGCGAATTGCGCGGGGAACTGGCTGAGGTCGCGCGGCAATGGGGCATCCCCGTGCTGATGATCACCCACGATATCGACGACGTGCTGGAACTGGCCGACGTCGCCTTTCTCTACCAGGACGGGCAGATCGCGCGCGAAGTGGACCTGCGCAGCGGGCAGAGCCGGGATTTCCTCCGCCGCGCGCTGGGAGACGACACGCCGGCCGAGACGCCGATGCGCCAGCGCCTGCGCACGCTGCTGAATCCGGGCACATCCTGACCGCGCGGCGTTAGAATCGTCGATCAGACGACTCTGCGGCGGCGCGCTGCGCGTGGCCGCCCCATTCCATGCCATTCTTTGATCGTTCCGCCGCCGTGGGTTTCGGCCTCAATCCGCTCGACCGCATGTCCGAGGCGCGGGCCGACGCCGAGTTCATCCGGGCGCGCCGGCACGATGCGGCGGCCCGGTTCATGGTCTTCATCGGCGACGTGCCCTTGCTGGACGTGAGCGGCGCCGCGCCCTCGCCCGTGTTCGCCGCCGAGGCCTGGATCGGCCTGGGGCCCGCGCGGCAGGAGATCTTCCTGGGGCAGGACGAGCAGGGCCGCGCGCTGTTCGCCGTGGCGCTGGACGGCGGCCTGGCCGAAGCGGCCGCCGCGCAGCCCGGGCTGGAGCTGCTGGACCTGCGCAGCATCGCCATGCGCGGCCTGTTCCCGCCCGACGTGCTGGGCGAGCTGGGCGGCGCCAAGGCCATCCTGAGCTGGCACGACCGGCATCGCTATTGCGCCAACTGCGGCGAACCCAGCCGCGTGTCCTGTGCAGGCTGGCGCCGCGATTGTCCAGCCTGCGGCGCCCAGCATTTCCCGCGCGTGGATCCGGTGGTGATCATGCTGGCCGTGGATGGCGACCGTTGCCTCCTGGGCCGGCAGCCGCGATTCGCGGCGGGCATGTACTCGGCCCTGGCCGGTTTCCTGGAGCCGGGCGAGACCATCGAGGATGCCGTGCGGCGCGAGATCCGCGAGGAGGCCGGCATCGCCTGCGCCGAGGTGGCCTACTTCGCGTCGCAGCCCTGGCCCTTCCCGTCGTCGCTGATGATAGGCTGCTTCGCCCGCGCGCGGGGCACCGACATCGTGATAGACCGCAACGAGCTGGAAGACGCGCGGTGGTTCACGCGCGAGGAAGTCCGCCTGATGCTGGACGGTACGCATCCCGAGGGCCTGTCCGCGCCCAGGCCCTACGCCATCGCCCACCACCTGGTGCGGGCCTTCGCGGACGGTACCGGTCCCGGGTTGGACTGACCCGGGAGGGGGTCAGGCAGCCAGTGTCTTGATCGCCTTGTCATACACCGTCCAGGGCAGGAAGGCGTTCAACTGGTCCGGCGTCACGGTGGCCACGGGGAAGAAGTACAGCGGCGGTCCCGAGTGCTTGTCCTTGCCCCGCTTGTCGATGATCTGCTTGCGGGCCGACAGGCTCTGGAACGCGAACACGTCTCCCTCGAAGTGCCGCACGTAATAGCCCCGGGAAATCTTCACGCGTATGGATTTCAGGCCCGAGCTGAGCAGGGCCTCGGCCGGGGTGTCCGAGTCCGGCAGGAAGAAGCTGGCCGCCCGCGACAACTGGAAGTCGTAGGCGAAGGTCTTCAGGTTGAATGTCTTGCCGTACTTCTGCTTGATGGGATTGGCGAAGGAGTCTTCCAGGTTCTTCTTGGTGGGCAGCCGCCACGCGAAGGCGGCGATCAGGTCCGGCCCCAGGCTGGCATTGCCGGTCGGCACGCCCCTGGATTCGCACGGATCGGCCTGCTCGTGGCGCATCATCCTGGCCACGTCCAGGCGCCCCGGATGCCATCCGGGCGTGGTCTTCACGTCGGCGGGAATGAGGTCGAGGAAGGAGTCGGCCTGGTTGCACCGGCCTACCCAGGTCAGCCGGTTGCCGACGTCCAGGAACTGTTTCTGGCTGTACAGGTACCTGGGCCGCAGCTTCTCGACGTTGGCCGTCTGGCGCTCCAGGCGTTCCTTCAACTGCTGGATGCGCGAGGTGTTGACGGCGCCGCCGGTCAGCCTGGCGTAGGCATCGTAGGCGTCGATCAGATAGCCGTAAGCCAGCGCGTTGCGGGCCTGGTACCAGTCCAGCAGGTCGATGTACTGCTGCTGGATGGCCGCGGTGTAGAACTTTTCCCCCTGTCCTACCGGCATCCAGCGGTTCAACACGCCGGCGCTGGCGAACGAGCCCAGGCCGACGAACTGGTTGTGGGCCTCGATCAGCGCCGACTCGCGCAGGAACAGCGCCAGGCACTGCGTGGTCATCGTCAGGCGGTAGTTGTCGTCGATCGGGGTACCGGTTTTCTTGTAGAACGCGTTGGTCTCGTCGATCAGCGTCTTGGTGCTGTCGAAGGTGTTGAACGCTGTCCGCACCGCGTCGAAGGTCCGGTTGAATTCGGCCTGGGCCTGGCGCCGCAGCAATTCCTCGATCGACCGGGCCAGGCCCTTGATCTGCGAGTCCAGCGCGGCCACGGCGTCCAGCACGGGATTCCTGGCGGGGAAGAGCGCGCCCAGGATCAGGTTGCCGACATCGCCGATGATGGGAAAGCCCATGGCGCTGGCCGCCTTCTTGAGCGCGAACGCGAGCAGGGCCTTGGCGGGCCTGGACCAGTGCTTGCGGATCAGCTCGGCCAGGTCCGGGGGGATGTTCTCGTCCACGCCGTCGTCGTATTCGGGAACGTCGTCGCAGGAGACCTCCGGTTCGGCAAGCGGCCAGGTCCGGCGGGCCGATGCGGACGCTGTTTCGCCGGCGGGCGGGAAGCCCTGGTCGATGGCCCGCACGATCGTTTCGACCGTGGCATCCAGGTAGCCTTGCAGTCCCAGCCCGGACGCGACGGCTTCCTGGCGCAGCCGGTCCTGGTCGATGGCCGCGCCGCGCGCCTCCAGGTCGGACAGCAGCACCGAATAATCGAGGCCCAGGAATTCCTTGACGACGAAATCGATGGCGTTGGGCGACGCCAGCTTCAGCCGCTCGGACAGCCGGAAGGCGAGCGTGGGCACGAGATTGACGTCGATCACGGGATCGGTCTTGGTTTCGTGGTTGTATTCGAAGCCATAGAGCTCGCCCTGCGGGGTCTGGGCGACGGCCATCAGGAAGCGCCGGCCGATCCGGGTGGACTGGAAGCAGCCCTGGGCGTCGGCCAGGCCTTCGTCGACCAGGGCGCCGCGCACATCCAGGACCTGGACGCGCACGCCGGCCTGGGGCAGGCCGCCCAGCATGACGCGCACGCCGAAGCTCTGCGCGTCGGTGGGTTGCGCCAGGGCGTCGAGATCGAGAGGGGACGAAGCGGGCAACGTGTCGATACCGGTGGCGTGCCGGTAGTCCTCGGCGTCGCCGTCGGGCTGGCCGGCCGGGTCCGCGCCGCCGGATCCGCCGCAGGCGGCCAGCAGGGCCAGCAGCGTGCCCGCCATGCCGCGGTTGAGGATCGTGCGCCGGTCCGGATTCATTGCAGAACTTCCTTCGTGATGACTGAGCCGTCCTGGGCCGGACGGCCCGGAAGCTTGGCATGCACGAGGAAGAGGGGCGATCCCTAAAACAAGGGGTTTTGGGGCGGGATCATTGATCAGGTCTCTGGCGCGATGTTCTCGCTGCGTATCACCTGCGTCCAGCGCTGGATGTCCTCGGCCACGAAGGACTGGGCCTGCGCGGCCGTCGTGTGCCAGGGCGAGGCCGCCTGCTTCTTCAGCGCCGCCATCATCTCGGCGTCCGACAGCGCCTGCGCCACGGTCTCGTTCAACTTGCGTACGACCGCCGCCGGCAGGCCGCGCGGGCCGGCCAGGGCGTACCACGCGCTGACGTCGAAGCCGGGCAGCACCGTTTCGGCCACCGTGGGCACGTCGGGCAGGCCGGGATAGCGGTCGATGGACGTGACGGCCAGCGGCCTGACCGATCCGGCCTGGATCAGGTTCATCGCGTTGCCGGCCAGGGATGTGAAGATGTAGGGCACTTCGCCCCCCATCAGTGCCATCGTGGGCGCGTTGCCGCCCTTGTACGGGACATGGGTCATTTGCACACCCAGGCGCGACTGGAACAGCACCGCGGCCAGGTGCATGCCGGTGCCGATGCCGCCGGTGCCGAAGTCGATGCCCCCCGGCCTGGCCCTGGCGTCGGCCACGAGGTCCCGCACCGTGGCTGACTTCGCGGCGGGGCCGGCCAGTATCACGAAGGGGCTGCGGGTGACCATGGAGACCAGCGTGAAGTCGCCGGCCGGGTCGAAGGGCAGCGATTTGTACAGTCCGGGCGCCGCCGAGTGGCCCGAAGCCATGAAGAACAGCGTGTAGCCGTCGGGCGGGGCCTTGGCCACGAAGTTCGCGCCCAGCGTGCCGCCGGCGCCGGGCTTGCCCTCGACGTAGGCGGTCTGGCCCAGGCGTTCGGTCAGCTGCTGCGCCAGCAGGCGGGCCTGGATATCCACCGCCCCGCCGGCGGTGAAGCCGTGGATCAGGCGGATGGACTTGGCGGGCCACGCATCCTGGGCCAGCGCGCGGGCGCCCGGGATGGTGGCGGCGGCGCCGGCCAGCGTGGCCAGCTCGTGGATGAATCGGCGGCGTGTCATACCAGGAACCTCCCGGGTTGGGGTCCGCGCTCGACCGGCACGCTCTTGAAGGAGCCGTCCTGGAACAGGCGCAGGCGGGACGCCAGCAGTTCGTCCGTCAGGCGGGCGAGACGGCCGGCGTCGAAAGCGAGCCGGCCGTCGCGTTTGACGAAGCGGCCCGCCACCATGACGTTCTCGATGTCCGAGGTTTCCGCGTACATGACGACGATGTGGGCGGGATCGCCGCCGGCGTTGGCGGGGAAGATGTTCATGCCGCGGGTGTCGATCATGATCAGGTCGGCCTGTTTGCCCGGCGACAACGAACCGGTCTTCTTGTCCAGGCCGAATGCCTTGGCCCCGCCCAGCGTGGCCCAGTGGATGGCATCGCGCGTCTGGGTGGAGTGCTGGGTCTTGGCCGGCCAGTTGCCTTCGGCGAACAGGCTGCGGTTGTCGAGTTCGCGCTGGTGCAGGAACGCATGGCGCATGACCCAGAGCATGGAGCTGTTGAAGTAGGGATCGCAGTCGGTCCCCAGCGAAGGCGTGGCGCCGTGCTTGACCAGCCGTCCCAGCATGGCGGGTTTCTCGTAGTTCAACATCTCGGTCAGGTTGGTGGCCGTGATGGTACAGCCGGCGTCCAGCACGATCTTCAGTTCGGCGTCGTCGAAGCAGTTGCCGTGGCCGATGTTGTGGTCCGGGCCCAGCAGGCCTTCGCGGGCCAGCCGCGGATAGCCGTCCTCGACCACGCGCTTGCCCTTGCGGCCATAGGTGTGGGCGGAGTTGAACAGGCCGTACTCGCGAGCGAGGCGGATATCGTGGACGGCGACGTCGTACTCGCCCCAGTCGGGGCCCAGGATGGCCATGGCCAGTGTGACGAGGCCGTCGTCGGTGCCCAGCCGGCCGGTGCGCAGGCGATGGATCTCGTCGCGGGGAAAAGGCTGCTTGTAGTAGGGAACGGCGCCTTCGCGCTCGGGCGGCTTGACCGTGCCGCGCGCGAACACGGCGCGGATCCCCGACTCTTCCAGCGCGTCGATCGCGGCGTCGGTCATCTCCGCGTCGCGCAGGATGTGGCACCAGTCGACGATGGTGGTGGTGCCGTTGCGCAGCTGGTTCAGCGCGCCCAGCAGGTTGCCCAGGTAGACGTCGCGCGCGGTGTAGTAAGTAGCCAGCTTCTTGTGCAGGTTGGCGTGGTAGTCGCGGCTGCCGACCCAGTCGGCGCCGATGCCGCGCAGCTGGAATTCCCAGGTGTGGATGTGGGCGTTGACCAGGCCCGGCATGACGATGCGGTGGGTGCCGTCCACCATTTCGTCGGCGGCCGCCTGGAGGCCGGGGCCGATGGCGGCGATCTTGTCGCCGTCGATGAGGATGTCGGCCCGGGCGAGGTCGCCCACGGCGGGGTCCATGGAAAGAATGGAAGCGTTCCTGATCAGCGTGCGGCTCATGTGTCCTCTCGGATGCGATGGCGGAGATCCCGGGACCCGGGCCAGCTGGCCGTGGGTCGCCGGGTTGGCGGAGGCAGGACGCGCGCGACTGCGTGAAACCCATGTTGACATTTTCCACATGGGCGATAAACATCGTCGGATCAAAAAATTGTTTTCCAATCCGGAAAAAATATGGACCGGTTCGTGGCGATGTCGGTGTTCCGCAAGGTCGTCGAGCACGAAAGCTTCACGCTGGCCGCGCGCCAGCTGGGCATGTCGGTGGGGTCGGTCAGCAAGTACCTGACGTGGCTGGAGCTGCACCTGGGCACCTCGCTGGTGGCCCGCACCACGCGCCGCCTGAACGTGACCGAGGCGGGGCGCAGCTACTACGCGCAATGCGCGCGGCTGCTGGACGACCTGGAGGAAGTCGAGCGGTCCGCCGCGTCCATGCAGACCATGCCGCGCGGCGTGTTGAAAGTGCGCGCGCCGGTGTCGCTGGATTATGCGGGCTTCGGGGGCATGGTGGGCGAATTCCTGCGGCAGTTCCCCGCCGTCAAGGTCGAGATGACGCTGAACGATCGCTTCGTCGACCTGGACGACGAGGGTTTCGACGTCGCGCTGGCCCTGGGCAGCAACCAGAAGTACGTCAACCATCCCACGCATGCCACCCGCGCCATCGCCCGCATGACGCGCACCGTGGCGGCATCGCCCGGCTACCTGTCCGCCTGCGGGGCGCCCGGCGCGCCGCAGGACCTGAAACGGCACGATTGCCTGATCTACGATCGGGGGCCGGCCCCGGACGAGTGGCATTTCTCCGACGGCGGGACCGAACGCATGGTGCACGTGGGCGGCAGCTTCCGCAGCAACAACAGCCAGGTGCTCAAGGATGCGCTGCTGGGCGGCTCGGGCCTGGCCATGCTGCCCACCTTCATGATCGCCCAGGCCCTGGATGAAGGCCGGCTCGTGCCGGTGCTGCCCGGCTGGACGCCGGCGTCGCGCACGCTATACGTCATCCATCCCAGGCCGCGGCATTCGTCGCTGAAGATACGCGAGTTCGTGGAGTTCGTGTCGGTGAGCTTCGAGCGGGATGCGCGCTGGCGGCTGGGGGAGCAGGATCGCCGCTAGATGTCCACGGTGGGCCGCGCGGCCGCCATGGCGGCCGCCGCATCCAGCGCGCGCAGCATGTCGCGCCATCCTCGCTCGCTGTCGGAGGCGAGGATGGCCGCGCCGAGTTCCTCGACCAGGTCGGCGGCGAGCACTTCGCCCAGCACCCGGTGGAATTTTTCACGCAAGGCGCTCGTGCCCATCGGGTTTTCCGGACTGCCGCGGCGATGCAATTCCTCGTGTACGTAGGTCTTCCCGTGCGCGGCAAGCGTCACGCGCGCGCCGTGGCGCAGCGGCGGCCCTCCCTGCTCGATCGTGTCGTCGATGCAGACCTCGATCCGTTCCATGAAGGCCAGGATGGCGGGGTCGGCCAGCCGGTCGGGAAGAAAGGCGCGCAGGAACACATCGCCGTACAGCACGAGGCTGGCGACGCAGAAATAGATGTTCATCTGCGCGGCCGTCGCGCTTTGTGATTGGTACGGCCATGCGCAATGGGCCAGCGTCATCGCGCTGACGCCTATGCGCAGGCGCTCGATGTCCCCGGGCGCGGCGCCGCTGGCGGCCAGCGTCCGGCGCACGCCATCGAGCGCCGCGTGGATGCTGGTGACCGAGGCATAGGGCTTGTGGCCCACCGCCAGGGTTTCCCAGGTCTGTCCGAGGTCGCGCACCGACCGGTCGGCGTCGACTCCCCCGTGCGCCGACAGGAAGCCGCCGTATTCCGCTTCGACCACGTTGCGTATGCCGGTGAATCCGCTGCCCGCCAGGCGCGCGCCCAGCACGCCCGCATAGGCGGCCCAGCCCGCGTGCGCGCGCTTGACCATGGCGCCTTCCTGCGAGGCCATCAACCCGGCGCCAAGCGAACCGGCGATGCCGAACGTGTGGCGCGTCTGTTCGGCGGAGAGTCCCAGGAAGCGTGCCGCGGTGGCGCCGGTCACGAAGGCGCCGGCGGTGCCCTGCGGATGGAAGCCGCGGAAGAACAGCGGCATGGCGCTCGCGCTGCCCACGCGGCAGCCGGTCTCGTAGCCCGCGAGCAGCGCGGAATAGAAGCGGTCGGGACCGCAGGCCGGCTCCGATTGCGCGCAGGCCAGCGCGACCGGCACCGCCAGCGATCCCGGGTGCAGGATGGATTCCTTGTGGATGTCGTCGAGCTCGAATCCGTGGCCCGCGGTGGCGTTGGCGAAAGCCGCCGCCGCCGTGTCGGCCGTCCGGTTCGAGGCGAACACGCGGGCGGTACCCGCGGCCGATTGCGCGGTCATGACGGCCGCCGCCGTCCGCGACCAGGGCAGGGTGCTGCCCTGTACCACGCAGGCGACCGCGTCCAGCACGCACAGCTTGAGTTTGTCCAGGCAGGCGGCGGGCGCCCGGGCGATGTCCAGCTCCGCCGAGAAGGCGCCCAGCGCGCCGGTGATGTCGGCCGCGTCGGAAGGCGAAGCGCTCATTGGATGACGATCCTGTTGTCTTTGACCAGTTGCTCGACCAGGCGGGATTCCGTCTGTACCTTGGCGCGCAGGGCGGCGGGCGAGTCGTCGCCGCGCTCGACCATCAGTTCGTCGAATTTCTTCCGGATCGCGTCGCTGGAAAGCGCCTTGTGAACGGCGGCGTGGATGTCGCGGACGAGCGCATCCTGAAGGCCGGCCGGCCCCCATAACCCGTACCACGACGAAAATTCGAAGCCGGGCAGGCCGCTTTCGGCCGCGGTCGGCACCGAAGGCAGCGTCTTCAGCCGTTGCGGACTGGTGACGGCCAGCGCGCGCAGGCGTTCGGCCTTGAGATAGGGGAAGGCGCCGGGTACCGGCGAGACGCCGGCGGCGACGTGGCCGCCGATGATGTCGGTCAACTGCTGCGCCGCGCCGCGATAGGCCACGACCTCCATCTTGATGTCCAGGTCGCGGTTGAGCAGTTCCTCGGCCAGGTGGCTGGCCGTGGCGATGCCCGAGGTGCCCCAGGACAGGCGCGAATCGGCGCGCGCCCCCTGCTGCAGGTCGCGCAGGGTCTTGTAGGGCGAATTGGCCGGCACGGCCACGACCAGCGGGACTTCGCCGATGAAGGCGATGTGGGAGAAATCCTTGAGTGCGTCGTACTTCGCGTTCGCGTCGACCTGCGGCAGCGATACCTGGCTCGACGCGTGGAAAAGCAGGGTGTGGCCATCGGGCGTGGCGCGCGCCACGTGCTGCGAGGCGACGATGCCCGAGGCGCCGGGTTTGTTCTCGACGATGATGGGGTGTGATAGATTGCGACCCATTTCATCGGCCACCAGGCGGGCCAGCGTATCGACCGATCCGCCCGGCGTGTAGGGAACCACCAGCCGGACGGGCCGTTCGGGCCACGCGGCCTGAGCGGCCGCGGAAAGGCTTGCCCATGCGATGCACAGGGCCAATGTCGTGATTTTCATGAATGCCTCCTCCTCAAGTGGGGGCATGATCCGCCGGGCTCCGCCGGGGCGTCCAATATCTTTGTCGTCAGCGGGCATTAGCGGAACGCTATCAAGGACGGTGGATATGCGAGCGATCGAGTTGCGCCAATTGAGGTACTACGTCGCCGTCGCGCAAGCGGGCAGTTTCCGCAAGGCGGCCGAAGCGCTGAACATCTCGCAGCCGCCGTTGTCGGTGCAGGTGCGCCAACTGGAAGAGACGCTCGGCATGCGCCTGCTCGACCGGGATGCGGCCGGCGTGCGCGTGACCGAATCCGGCAAAGTGTTCCTTGCCCATGCCACCGAGATCCTCCACCGGTTGTCGCGCGCGGTGGCCGAGACCCAGCGCGCGGCGGCGGCGGGTTCTTCCGTGTTGCGGCTCGGGTGCGTCAGCAGCGGGCAGGCAAGCCTGTTGCCGTCCGTGCTGGCACGCGTGCGCGGCGCCATTCCCGGCCTCGATGTGGAAGTGCAGGACCTGCCCACGCGCGAGCAACTGCTTGCCCTGGCGGACGGCACGCTCGACGCCGGCATCATCCAGTTGCCGGCCGAGGGCAGCGGCATCGCCGTGGCCCCGCTGTTGGCCGATCCGCTGGCGCTGATCTACGCCGACCATTTCGCGGCGCTCGACGGCGTTGCCGACGACAACCTGCTCGAGGCCATGGGTCCACTGCCCTTTGTCGGTTTCTCGCCCGTCCATGCCAGCCAGCTGCACGCGGCGCAACTGGCGTGCTGCCGCGCCGCGGGCTTCATCCCGCTGGCCCGGCACAGCGTCCGCAACGCCTATGGCCTGATCCGGTACGTCGAAGCGGGTTTGGGGGTGTCGTTGATGCCCAGCACCTACCGGTCCTATCTCGCGCCGGGCACCCGCTGCCGGGTGCTGCCGCGCAGCCAGGGCCAGTTGGTGCTGGGCCTGGCCTGGCTGCCCGATCGCGTGTCGCCGTTGCTGGGCCGGATCCTGGCCTGCCTGTTGCCGGGACCGGACGCCGCCTCTGGCGGGTGACGCCATTTCTGACAGCAAACTGAACGGGAAATGTACATATAGAAAAGGAATCGTTCGTCCGGCTGGCGGCTCTCGCTAAGGTTCGTGCTCATCCACGGCGCAACGGAGATCGCCACCATGTCGCTACGCACGCTATTCGCGGCTGCCCTAGCCGCTCTTGCCGCCGCCGTCGCGCCGGCTCATGCCGACAGTCCGCATCTGGTTTCGACCGAGTGGCTGGAGAAGAACCTGTCCAATCCCAAGGTGCGGGTCATCGAGGTCAGCGTCAACCCCGGGGTCTACGAGCGCGGCCACATCCCGGGCGCGGTGAATGTCCGTTGGCATAGCGACCTGGTCGACCGGGTCGAGCGGGACATCGCCAAGCCGGAGCATTTCCAGGCGCTGCTGCGCCAGTCCGGCGTCAGCCAGGACAGCATCACCGTGCTCTACGGCGACAACAACAACTGGTTCGCCGCCTGGGGGGCCTGGGTATTCGATATCTATGGCATCGACAACGTGAAGCTGCTGGACGGCGGCCGCAAGAAGTGGGAAGCCGAAGGGCGCCGGCTCGCGGCCGCCGCGACCGTGCCCGCCCCCGGCAACGTGTCCATCCGGCCAGCCAATACCGCGCTGCGGGCGCGCCTGGCCGACGTCGTGGCGGCTGCGCGCAAGGAGGCCAACGTGGCGCTGGTGGATATCCGTTCCGCCGATGAGTTCAACGGCAAGGTGTTCGCGCCTCCGGGCGTGCCTGAACTGGCGGTGCGCGCCGGCCACGTGCCAGGGGCGGTCAACGTGACGTGGAGCCGGCTGGTGGCCGAGGATGGCACTTTCAAGCCCGTTGCCGAGATCCGCAAGCTGTACGCGGATGCGGGCATCGACGGCCGCAAGCCCATCATTACCTATTGCCGCATCGGCGAACGTTCCAGCCATTCGTGGTTCGCCCTGCGCAAGCTGCTGGGCTACGACGTCCGCAACTATGACGGCTCGTGGACCGAGTACGGCAATACGGTGGGCGTGCCCATCAGCAATCCTGCCGGCACGGTCTGGGGCAGCACTTGACCGTTGCCTTGCGCGCGCGCCTGCCGGGCGCGGCCGCCGTCCTGATCGGCGCGGCGCTGGCATTGGCGGGCTTCAGCCTGTCCGAGGTGCCCGGCGACGGCCGCATCCTGGCTTTTTCGCTGGCCAGCGGCGCGCTTTTCGGACTGGTCCTGCAGCGGTCCCGGTTCTGCTTCTACTGCGTCACGCGGGACTATCTGCAGGTTCGCGATGCGCGGGGATTGCTGGGGATCGTGACGGCGCTGGCGCTGGGGACGATCGGCTACCACGCCGTGTTCGGCGCCTTCCTGCCCGTTCCGCAAGGCGGGCAATTGCCGGCGGGAGCGCATATCGGGCCCGTCAGCTGGGTGCTGGTACTCGGCGCCGCGGTGTTCGGCCTGGGCATGGCGGTCAGCGGCTCCTGCATCAGCGCGCATCTGTACCGGCTGGGCGAGGGCTCGTTGGCGTCGGTGCTGGCCTTGCTCGGCGCCGTCGCGGGATTCGGCCTGGGTTTCGCTTCATGGAACTTCCTTTATCTGCAAGCCATCCAGGCGGCACCGGTATGGTGGCTGCCCCACTACCTGGGCTATGGCGGATCGCTGCTGCTGCAAGTGGCGGTGCTGGCCGCCGTGGCGGCGTGGTTGCTGCGCCGCCACCGGCAGCCCGGGACCGCGGCGGCCGGATCGATGCGATCGCGGCGCCTGTCCGAGATGTTCTTCGATGCGCGGTGGCCGGGGTTTGCCGGCGGAGCGCTGGTGGCGGGGATCGGCGTCCTGGCCTATCTGAGGGTGGCGCCCCTGGGCGTGACCGCCGAGCTGGGCAGCCTGGCGCGCACACTGGGTGCCGCGCAGGGGTGGCTCCCGGCCCGGCTGGAGGGCCTGGATACCTTCGCGGGCTGCGCCACCGCGGTCAAGGAAACGCTTTTGTCCCGCAACGGCGTATTCGTGGGCGGGCTGGTGCTGGCATCGCTGGCGTCGGCGCTGGCGGCCGGCGAATTCCGCCCCCGGCTGCCGTCCGCGGGCCAGGCCGTCCGCGCCGTGCTGGGCGGCGTCCTGATGGGCTGGGGCGCCCTGGTCGCCCTGGGCTGCACGGTGGGCACGCTGTTGTCCGGCATCATGGCCGCGGCCGGGTCCGGCTGGGTGTTCGCGCTGGCCTGCGGCGGCGGGCTGTGGGTGGGCTGGCGGCTGCTGGCGTCCCGGGCGGACTGAGGTCGCCGCCCCATTGTTCGACGATGTCCTGCAGCATGGTCGAGACGGCCCGGCAGGCCGGCGTCATCACGCCCGATTTCGGCAGGGCCAGGGTGACGTAGCGGCGCAGGTCGGGATTGACGAGGCGGGTGGCCTGCAGCGATCCCTGGCGCAGTTCGTGCATGATCGAATAAGGGCCGAGGACGGCATACACCGACTGGGTGGCGGCCAGTTCTTTTTGCGCGGTCAGCGAGTCGGCCTCGATCACCGCCTGGAGCGCGAAGCCTTTGCTGCGCGCGGTTTCGTCCAGGATCGCGCGCCAATGGGCGGGCCGCCGGGGCAGCACCAGGGGCAGGTCCTGCAATCTGGCGAAGTCGACGGAAGGCGCCTGGGTGAGCGCGTCGCCCGGACGCGCCACGAGATAGGTGTGGCCGGTGGCGAGCAGCCGTTCCTCCGCGCTGGCCGGCTTGTGGAAGCGGAACAGGATGGCCATGTCGACCAGGCCCGCGTCCAGCAGCGCGTCGAGTTCTCCGCCCTGCCCCTCGCGCACGTTCAGGCGGATCAGCGGGTACTGTTCGCGCACGCGGCCGAACAGCGTGGTCAGGAGCGGATGGGCGGCCGAAGGCAGGATGCCCAGGCGGACCTCGCCCATGGGTACCGGGGATGTGGAGCGGATCTCGCGGAACAACTGGTCGGTGTCGGCCAGCCAGGTCCGCACGCGGGCGATGATGTGCTCGCCCAGTTCGGTCAGGACCACGCCCCGGCCGGTGCGGCGGAACAGCCTGCCGCCGCACTCGCGCTCCAGGTTGCCGATCTGGCGGCTGATGTGTGATTGCACGGTCATGCGCGCGGCCGCGACCTTGGTGAAGCTGCCGCTTTCGGCCACTTCGACGAACAGCTTCAGATCGGCCTGGTTCATGGGATGGCCCGTGGGTGAAGACATCTCTATTTTGGCATGTCTGAAATCTCTGATCCAAGTCTAGGAAGATATCCGAGGGATTCCTACACTGCGAGCCGTCACGACATCGCGCGCATCGCGCCCATCACCATGACCGCATCCAACCTGGCGCCCGCATCGGCGCCCCTGCGCATCGCCGTGGACATCGGCGGCACGTTCACCGACATGGCCGCGTTCGACGAAAGCGCCGGTACCCTGCTTTTCGGCAAGGCCCTGTCCACGCACGGACGCCTGGTCGAAGGCATCCAGCACACGCTGGACGGCGCGGGCATCGACCTGCGCAACGGCTATCTTTTCCTGCATGGCTCGACCATCGCGATCAACACGCTGCTCGAACGCAATGGCGCGAAGACGGCGCTGCTGATCACCGAGGGATTCCGCGACATCTACGAGATCGGCCGCGTCAACCGCCCCGATGCCTACAACCTTTTTTTCACCAAGCACACGCCGCTGGTCAAGCGCTCGCTGCGCTACGAAGTCGAGGAGCGGCTGCGCGCGGACGGCAGCGTCCACAAGCCCCTGGACGAGACGCGGGTGCGCGAGGTCGCGCGGGAACTGAAGGCGCAGGGCGTGGAGGCCGCCGCGGTGCTGCTGCTGCATTCCTATCGCAAGCCCGACCACGAGAAGCGCGTGAAGGAAATCCTGCTCGAGGAACTGCCGCACGCCTTTGTCACCGCCTCGCATGAGCTGTCGCAGGAATACCGCGAGTTCGAACGCGTGTCGACCGCCGTCGCCAATGCCTACGTGGGACCGCGCGTGTCGGCTTATCTGGGCCAACTGGAGGCGCACCTGGGCGAGCGCGGCTTCGGCGGCGATTTCTATGCGGTGCAGTCCACCGGCGGGTTGTTCCCGCTGGAGCATGCGCGCCGCGAATGTGTGCGCATGCTGGAGTCGGGTCCCGCCGCCGGGGTCATCGGCGCCCAGGCGATCTGCGCGCAACTGGGATTGCCCGATGCCATCGCTTTCGACATGGGCGGCACGACGGCCAAGGCGGGGGTGATCAGCGAGGGCCGGCCGCTTACCACCGGCAGTGCGCTGGTCGGAGGCTACGAGCAGGCGCTGCCCATCCAGATTCCCATGATGGACATCTTCGAGGTCGGCACCGGCGGCGGCAGCATCGCGCGCGTCGAGTTGGGCAATGCGCTGCGCGTGGGGCCGCGCAGCGCCGGGTCGATGCCCGGTCCGGTCTGCTATGCACGGGGCGGTACCGAGCCCACCGTGACCGATGCCAACCTGGTCCTGGGCCGCCTGGATGCCGGGCATTTCCTGGGCGGCGAGATGTCGCTGGACCTGGAGGGCGCGCGCGCGGCGATGCTTGCGCGCATCGCCGCGCCACTGGGGCTGGAAACGGTCGAGGCCGCGGACGGCATCCTGCGCATCGCGGTGACCGCGATGTCGCACGCGGTCAAGGCCGTCACCACCGAGCGCGGCCTGGACGCCGGCAGCTTCACCATGGTGGTCTACGGCGGCGCGGGACCGCTGCATGCCTCGGCCATCGCGCGCGAGCTCGGCATCCGCCGCGTGCTGATTCCCTACGCGCCGGGCTATTTCTCGGCCTACGGCATGTTGTTCAGCGACCTGCGCTATGACTACGTGCGATCGGTGTTCCGCCACCTGGACGATCTGTCGTTCGACGAGATCGAGTCGTTGTACGCGTCGATGGAAGAGGAGGGGCGGGCGGCGGTCGCGGCCTCGGCGGTGCGGCCGGACGAGATCGTCATCGAGCGCTCGGCCGACATGCGCTACGTCGGCCAGGAACACGCGGTCACGGTGGAGCTGCCCCGCGTGTACTTCGAGCGCCAGGACCGCGACGCGATCAAGCGCCATTTCGACGACGTCCACGCCATCCGCTACGGCACCAGCGCACCGGCCGAGCCGGCCGACATCGTCAGCTTGCGCGTGACCGTGCTGGGCGCGATGCGCAAGCCGCCCCGGCATGTCGTGCAGGCCGGCGGGCAGACGCCGCCCGAGGGCGCGCTGCGCGCGACCAAGCCGGTGTACTTCCGTTCGCACGGCCAGGTGCCGACGCCGGTGTACCGCCGCGATGCCCTGCTGGCCGGCAACCGCGTCCCGGGCCCGGCCCTGATCGAAGAACACGCCTCCACGACCGTCGTCCAGCCGGGCGACGAATTGACCGTGGACGACTGCGGCAACCTGCATGTGGCCATCGGGAGCGAACGCTGATGAACGCGCGAGAAACGAAACAGCACGCCGTCGATCCCGTGACGGTGGAGATCATCCGCAACGGCCTCCTGGCCGTGACGGAGGAAATGAAGACCAACCTGATGAGGACCGCCTACAACCTCATCATCTATGAGGCGCTGGATTTCACGGTGGGCCTGTTCACGCCGGAAGGCGACACGGTGTCGATCGGCCTGGGCCTGCCCATGTTCATCCGCGGGATGTCCGAGACCGTCAAGGCCAAGATCCGCCACTTCGGATTGGAGAACATCCATCCCGGCGACATTCTGGTCACCAATGATGCCTACGTCACCGGCAGCCACCTGAACCATTTCACCTTCGCCATGCCGGTGTTCCACGAGGGCCGCATCGTCGCCTTCACCTGCTGCATGGCGCATTGGCTGGACGTCGGCGGCACGCTGGGGCAGGTCACGACCGACATCTTCTCCGAAGGGATACAGATCCCCATCGTCAAATACCGCCGCGCGGGCGTGGTCAACCAGGACCTGGTCGACATCGTCGCGATGAACGTGCGCCTGCCCGAGCGGGCGCTGGGAGACCTGCGCGCGCAGATCACCGCCATCACCACCGGCGAGCGGCGCTTCCTGGAACTGGTCCAGCGCTACGGCGCCGATGCCGTGCATGCCTCGATCGCGCAGATCATGGACCAGTCGGAAGCGGTCGCGCGGCAGAATACGCTCAGCATTCCCGACGGCACCTACGAGGCCGAGTCCTACATGGACGACGATGGCGTGGACGTGGGGCGGCGCATTCCCATCCGGGTCAAGGTGATCAAGCAGGGCGACGAGATGACCATCGACCTGTCGGACGTGAGCCGGCAGGTGCGCGGCTTCTACAACTCCGGCTTCACCACCGGCATCGCCTGCGCGCAGGTGGCCTTCAAGTGCCTGACCACGCCCACCGACTATCCGGTCAACGACGGCAGCTTCCGGCCGCTGAAGGTCGTCATGCCCATGGGCACCGTCATCAGCGCCGAGCGCCCGTTCCCGATGCGGGTCTGGATGACCTTCCCCATGACCGTCATCGACACCATCTTCAAGGCGCTGGCGCCGGCCATACCCGACCGCGCCATCGCCGGCCACCATGCCGACCTGGTGTTTCCCAACATCCACGGCATCTCGCCCGAGGACGGGCGCCTGTTCATCGTGGGCATCGGCCCGCTGGGCGGAGGCTGGGGCGCGAAGTCGCGCGAGGACGGGGTGTCGGTCACGGTGTGCATCAACGATGGCGATACCCACAACAGTCCTACCGAGCAGCTCGAAGCCAAGTATCCGGTGCTGGTCGAGCGCTATGCCATCCGCGCCGACAGCGGCGGCGCCGGCACGTATCGCGGCGGGTTGGGCGCGGAGATGGTGGTGCAGGCCCTGTCCCCCTTCGCCGTGACCACGCGCATCGACCGCATGCACTGCAAGCCCTGGGGACTGGAGGGCGGGCACGAGGCCGCGGGCAACGGCATCGCCATCCGCCGCAAGGGCGAATGGGACGACGGCATGCCCAATGCCAAGATCTTCAACGTGCGGCTGGAGCGCGGCGATGCCTACAAGATGTTGTCGGGCGGCGGCGGCGGCTTCGGCGATCCGCGCGGGCGCGACCCCGAGACGGTGGCCGAGGATGTGCGCGAGGGCTATGTCAGCGCGGGGGCGGCACGCGAGGTCTATGGCGTGGCGATGACCGCCGACGGCGCGGTGGACCGCGCCGCCACCGAGGCGCTGCGGAGCCGCCGTGCGGCCTGATGCCGCCCGCGCCGCCGCGTTGCTGCGCCTGTGGAATGACGTGGCGCTGCAGCACGTCTCCATGGGCGGTGCCTGCGCGTGCGGCATGGGCGGCGTGACACTGCGGCTGCAGGATTTCGAGCGCGACATCCTGGACTACCTGCGCGACGATGCCGGCCGCCTGGGCGAGGCCGAGGCCCACGCCCTGCTGGCATGCCATGCCCCCGCCGGACACGAGGGGGGCATGGTGGCCGTGCTGGCGGCGTTGGCCGATCCCGCGGGCGGTGCCCCCGCCGCCGGTGCGGCGTGGCTGCTGGGCCGGCTGGACCGCACCCTGAGTTCCTTCGCCCGCCTGCACGGCGGCGCGCGTTCCGGAGCCTTGCCATGATAGAGACGGACGACCGCATACCGGTCACGGTATTGACCGGCTTCCTGGGAAGCGGGAAGACCACGCTGCTGAACCGCCTGCTGGCGCGGCCGGCCCTGCGCGACACGGCGGTCATCATCAACGAGTTCGGCGAGGTCGGGCTGGACCACCACCTGCTCGAACAAAGCGCCGAGGACATGGTGCTGCTGTCCAACGGCTGCATCTGCTGCACCATCCGCGGCGACCTGGTCGAGGCCTTCGACCGGCTGGACCGGCGGCTGGCGGGCCAGGCCGCGCCGCTGCGGCGCGTGGTGATCGAGACCACCGGCCTGGCCGATCCGGCCCCCATCCTGCATACGCTGATGAGCGAGCCGGCGGTTGCCCGCCGTTATCGGCTGGACCACGTGGCCACCACCGTCGATGCCTGCAACGGCGCCGATACGCTGGACCGGCAGGAGGAGGCGGTCAAGCAGGTGGCGGTGGCGGATCTGCTGGTGCTGACCAAGACCGATCTCGTGTCCGCCGGCCAGGCCGAGGCCCTGCTGCGCCGGCTGCGGGAGATCAATCCCGGCGCCGACGCGGTCCGCGCCGGCAAGGACGATGGCGATTGGCTGGCGGCACCCGGCGGACGGCCGCCGGACGTGCGCCGCTGGCTGCGCGCCGAGGCGCATGACGACGCGCGCGGGCATCCTGCCCATGATCACGATCACGGCCATACCCACGACCACGACCGCACCCGCCACGGCGACCGGATTCGGTCGTACGTGGTGACCCGCGACGAACCCGTGTCATGGGCCGGCGTGCAGCGCTGGCTGGCCATGCTGTCCACGCTGCGCGGCCCCGACCTGCTGCGCGTGAAGGGCATCGTCAACGTGATCGAGCACCCTGGCAGGCCAGTGGTCATCCACGGGGTGCAGCACGTGTTCCATCCCCATTCCTTCCTGCCTGCCTGGCCCGACGATGACCGCCGCACCCGCATCGTCTTCATCACCCGGGACGTCGAGCGCGATCTGGTCGACGACACCCTGAGGATCTTCGAGCACCGACAAGCCTAGCCCCGCCTCATCACAACGACAAGGAGACCGACATGAAGCCTTTCATCCGATATCTCGCCGGCCTGCTGGCCTGCGCCGCCACCGCGGCCGCCAGCGCGCAGGCCTATCCCCAGCGGCCCGTCCGCGTCATCGTGCCCTATCCGCCGGGCGGCACGGTGGACGCGGTGGCGCGCGTGTTCGCCGACAGCCTGGGCCACCAGCTGGGCCAGACCTTCGTGGTCGAGAACCGCGCCGGCGCCAGCGGGTCGATCGGCAGCGAGGCCGTGGCGCGCGCGCCGGCCGATGGCTACACCCTGCTGGTCAATGCCTCGACCTTCGCGGCCGGGCCGTGGCTGCTCAAGGCCCTGCCCTACGATATCCACAAGGACTTCACCCCCATCACCAACCTGGGCGAAGTGCCGCTGCTGGTCACCGCCAACCCCGGCGTGCCGGCGAAAGACCTCAAGGCATTCATCGCGCTGGCGCACCAGGCGCCCGGCAAGTATTTCTTCGGCGCCTCCGCCGCCGGCTCGGCCAGCCACCTGGCCGAAGCGGCCATCAGCTACGAGGCCAAGGCCGACATCCCCGTGGTGCTGTACAAGGGCACCGGCCCGGCGCTGACCGACCTCATGGGCGGCCACATCAGCGCCGTCATCGACGCCGTGCCGTCATCGCTGCCGCCGGTCAAGGCCGGCCGCACCAAGGCGCTGGCGGTCACCAGCGCCCAGCGCCTGCCGTCGCTGCCCGATGTGCCCACGGTGGCCGAGTCGGGCCTGCGAGGATTCGAGATGGTGTCCTGGTATGGCCTGTGGGGGCCGGCGGGGCTGCCCGCCGACGTGGTGGCGAGGCTCCACGATGCCGTGCGCCAGGCCATCGATTCGCCGCGGGTCAGGCAGACGCTGAGCGAACAGGCGTTCGTCGGCAAGGGATCGTCGCCCCAGGCGTTCGCGGACTATGTCCGTGCCGAAAGCGCCAAGTATGCCAAGCTGATCAAGGCGGCCAGCATCAGTATCGAGTGAGTGCGGGCGCCACGCCCGCCATGGTCGGCATCGAAGCGCGCATCATGTCGATGAAGGCGCGCAGCTTGGCCGGGTAGTAGCGGGCGTATGGATAGATCAGGTACACCGGCAACGAGGCGGCGCGCCACAGGGGGGCGACATGGCGCAGCCGGCCCTGGCGCAGGTCGTCGGCGACCACCCAGGCCGACGCGATGCCGGCGCCCACGCCGTCCAGCATGGCGGTGCGCAGCGCGTACAGGCTGTCGGTGCTCATGCGCGGGCGAATGGGGAAGCGGTGGCCGAGGCCGTCGGCGCCGCGCGTCAGGACCACCTCGTCGCGGTAGTACATGTTCAGCGCCACCCAGGGCAGTGTTTCCAGCACCGCGATCTCGTCCGCCGGCGCGCCGTCCGGCAGCAGGGAGGGCGCGGCCACGACGATGCGGGGCACTTCGGCCAGCAGGATGGCGACCACGTCCGGGTCGTTCACCGCGCCGACCTGGATCGCGCAGTCCAGTCCTTCGGCGATGAAGTCGGCGTGGCGGTCCTGCAGCAGCCATTCGACCGAGGCCTCGGGATAGCGCCGCAGGTAGTCGGCCAGCGGCGCCACCATCTGGTCCTGGCCGAAGGCATGCGGTACCAGCACGCGCAGCGTGCCGCGCGGCTCGTCGTGGGCGCCGCGCAGGTCCGCCTCCATGGCGTCCCAGGTCGCGCCCAGCTCCTTCGCGTGGGCATAGCAGCGTTCACCGTCGCTGGTCAGCGCCATGCCATGCGTGGAGCGCTGCAACAGGCGCAGCCCCAGGAGGCGTTCCAAGGTTTGCAGCCTGCGGCTGACCGTGGGCTGCGTGGTGCCCAGTTGTACGGCGGCGGCGGACAGGCTCCCGGCTTCGACGATCCGGACGAAGGTCTGCATGAGTTCGATGCGGTCGATGGAGGGGGAGGCGCCGGTTTTCATGCGTCAAGCGTATGACGAATCTGCGTCCAAAGGGGCTACACGTCGTAACCGCCGCCATGCAGAATCCCGTCCTGTTGAACGATTACGGGTTTACGAGCATGTCATCCATACAAATCGCGCATGGAACCGGTCTGTCTCCCGCCTCCAGGCTGACCCCTTCCCTGGTCGGCCTGCTGGCCGCCGGGGCGGGGCTGAGCGTCGCTTCCATCTATTACAGCCAGCCCATGCTGGGGTTGCTGGGCCAGGACCTGGGGGCGGGCGAAGGCACCGTGGGCCTGGTGCCCACCCTGACCCAGCTGGGCTATGCGGCCGGCATCCTGCTGCTGGCGCCGCTGGGCGACCGCTACGACCGGCGCCGCATCATCGTCGGCAAGTCGGCGGTGCTGGCGCTGGCCCTGTTGCTGAGCGGCCTGGCGCCGGGCGTGGGCTGGCTGCTGGCCGCCAGCCTGGCGGTGGGGCTGGCCGCCACGCTGGCCCAGGACATCGTGCCGGCGGCCGCGACGCTGGCGCCCGACGCGCAGCGCGGCAAGGCCGTGGGCACCGTCATGACCGGCCTGCTGCTGGGCATCCTGCTGTCGCGCGTGGTCAGCGGCTTCGTGGCGGAATACTGGAACTGGCGCGCCATGTTCCTGGTGGCCGCGGTATCCATCGCCGGCGTGGGCGTGGTGGCGGCGCGCAGCCTGCCGCGCTTCGCGCCCACCGCGCGGCTGGGATACGGCGCGCTGCTGGTTTCCATGGCGCAGTTGTGGCGCCGCCATGGGGCGTTGCGCCGGGCGGTCTACGCGCAGGGGCTGCTGGCGGTGGGGTTCAGCGCCTTCTGGTGCACGCTGGCCGTGATGCTGCATGACCGCTTCCACCTGGGCAGCACGGCGGCCGGCGCCTTCGGCCTGGCCGGCGCGGCGGGGGCCCTGGCCGCGCCCTTCGCGGGCCGGCTGGCCGACCGCCGCGGCTCCGACGGCGTGGCCCGCATCGCCACGATCGTCGCGGCGGTCTCGTTCGCCGGCCTGGCGCTGACCGAAGTGCTGCCGGCGCAGTTGCAGCTCGCCCTGCTGGTGGCCAGCGCCATCGGTTTCGACTTCGGCGTGCAGGCCTCGCTGGTGGCCAGCCAGACCCAGGTCTACGGACTGGAGCCCGCGGCGCGCAGCCGGCTGAACGCTTTGCTGGTGGCCGGGATGTTCATTGGCATGGCCGCTGGCGCGGGGCTGGGCAGCCTGGTGTGGGCGCATGCGGGGTGGCTGGGCGTGGTGGGGCTGGCCACGGCAACGGCGCTGGGGATCCATGCCCCAACCCGCCCCCGCCGCGAATTCGTACCTGCGCACCGTATTCGTGGTCTCCGACGGCACCGGCATCACCGCCGAGACCTTCGCCCACTCGGTCCTGGCCCAGTTCGAGAACGCCCGCTTCCGCCATATCAGGCTTCCTTTCATTGATTCGGTGGACAAGGCCGCCGACGTGGCGGCCCGGATCGACACCGCCTTCACGACGGACGGACAGCGCCCCATCGTCTTCAGCACCCTGGTCAATTCCGAAATCAACACCCGGGTCCGCCAGGCCAACGGCCTCTTCCTGGACCTGTTCTCGACGTTCGTAGAGCCCATCGAACAGGAGCTGAACATCAAGTCCAGCCATTCGATCGGCCGCTCGCACAACATGGCCAACACCAAGCAATACCAGAGCCGGATCGAGGCCATCAACTTCAGCCTGGCGCACGACGACGGGCAGTTCATCAAGGGACTGGAACAGGCCGACGTGATCCTGGTAGGGGTGTCGCGCTGCGGCAAGACGCCCACCAGCCTGTATCTGGCGATGCAATACGGGATCAAGGCCGCCAATGTGCCGCTGATTCCGGACGACTTCGAGCGCGACGCCCTGCCCTCGGCCATCCTGCCCCACCGCAACAAGCTGTTCGGACTGACCATCCAGCCCGACCGCCTGGCCGAGGTGCGCCACGAGCGCCGCCCCGACAGCCGCTACGCATCGCTGGAACAGTGCCGCTACGAAGTGGCCCAGGCCGAGAAGCTGATGCGCCGCGAAAGCATCCGCTGGCTGTCGACCACGACCAAATCGATAGAAGAGATCTCGACCACGGTGCTGCAGAAAATCGGGCTGGAAGGCCGGTTCTATTAAGACGAGGACCGCGCGGCGGGGCCGGACGGCGGGCGCGCCAGCGCCTCGCTCTCGGCCGCATGGGGCTGGGCCGCGACCTCCAGGCATTCCCGCAGCACGTTCAACAATTCACGCCGCCTGGGCTCCCGGGGCATGACCATGCCCAGTTCGCGGTAGAAAATATCCTCGCCCAGCGAAACCGCCCGCACACCGGGCGGCAGGCAGTTCCTGCGCGTGATCGGCACCAGCGAGACGCCCAGCCCGGCCGCCACCATCGCCACCATGGCATCCACGTCCTCGATATCCAGCATCGCCTCGGCATGCAGCTCGTGCCGGCGCAGGAAGTGCTCCACCCCCCGGCCGCCGAACGAGGCACGGTCGTAGCGGATAAAGGGATGGGTGGCCAGCAGTTGGCGCCAATCGTCGCCCGGGATGTGCTGCGGCACCGCCAGCACGAATGGCTCGCGCACCAGGGGCTGCCATAGCAGTTCCCGGGGCAGCATGAAGGGCGGCGCGATCATCAGCGCGGCGTCCAGCTCCCCGCTGTCGACCTGGCCGATCAGGAACAGCGACGAACCATGCACCAGCCGCACCGACACCAGGGGATGCCGGTCCCGCAGGATGCCGAGCGCCGCCGGCAGCATACCCACCTGGGCGGTCTGGATCGCCCCCATCCTGACCGTGCCACGCAACTCCCGGCTCGTCACCCTGACCGCCAGTTCATCGAACAGGCCGACGATCTGGCGGGCCATCTCCACGGCCTCTTCGCCCGCCTCGTTCAAGGTTGCCGAACGCCCGGTCCGGGTGAACAGCGGCGCGCCCAGCGCCTCCTCCAGCCGCTGCATCTGGGCACTGACCGCGGACTGCGTCAGGCCGATGCGGGCCCCTGCGGCGGCGAACGTGCCCCAGCGCACGACCGCGAGAAACGTCTTCAGTTCGCGCAGCACTCTTACGCCCCATTAATAGAAAAAATTTGACCTCAGAATAAAAATAAAGCGTTTTCCTCTAAGGATTTTTGTTTATACCATGAACGCCATGGATGCCTGTCCGGGCATCTCTTGCCCACCGACCGATGTGCCAGACACTGATGCCCTGCAGTGGGATTAACTTCACCTAAAAACAAGCAAAACAAATCAAAAATCAATAACTCACATTAATTTCAATCAACTTCATGGCACAGCACTTGCTTGGTATCACAGGAGACGGCACGCAATCCCGCGTTCGCCACCCTTCTCTCTTGAATGGAAAAGCAGGTATGAAGACCCCCTCCTCCCTCCTAGCGGCGGCCGCCCGGCGCGGCATGGGCCGCGCCTTGGCCACGCTGGCCCTGGCAGTTGCGCTCCCGGCCCATGCCTATCCGGACCGGCCTATCACCATCGTGGTGCCGTTTTCGGCCGGCGCCGGCACCGATCTGACCGCCCGCCTCCTGGCACGCACCATGGAGAAGCATGCGGGCCGCAGCGTCGTGGTGGTGAACCGCGCCGGCGCCGGTGGCGAGATCGGCATGGCCTCGGTGGCCAATGCCGCGCCCGATGGCTACACGCTGTCCATCCTGAATACACCCAATGTATTGACCATCCCCATCGAACGCCGGGCGCAATTCAGCCTGTCCAGCTTCGACGTGGTCGCCAACATCGTCGACGATCCCGGCACCCTGAGCGTGCGCGGAAACAGCCCCCTGCGCGGCGTCCAGGACCTGGTGGAAGCGGCCCGCAAGGCACCGGGGACACTGACCTACGGCACCGCCGGCGTGGGCTCGGCCGGCCATATTTCCATGCTGCTGCTGGAACAGGCCGCCGGCATACAGCTGCGGCACGTCCCCTTCAAGGGCACGGCGGACGTGGCCACGGCGCTGCTGGGCGGCCACATCGACATCGCCACCGCCAACCTGGGCGAGGCCCTCGGTTTCTCCAAGGGCAAGCAGTGGCGCATCCTGGGCCAGATGGCCCCCAGCCGCTCCCCCATGGCGGCGGACCTGCCCACCTTCGCCGAAGCCGGCTATCCCATCGAAAGCGGTTCGCTGCGCGGACTGGGCGCGCCGCGCGGCACGCCGCCCGAAACGCTCAAGGCGCTGTCCGATCTGGTGGACAAGGCCATCAACGATCCTGAATTCCGCCAGGCGGCCAAGGGAGCCGAGCAGAACGTCCGCTACCTGCCCCGTGACGACTATTCGTCCCTGCTGACGGGCATGCAGGGCCGGTTCGAGAAACTGTGGGCGGCCTCGCCCTGGAATCAATGATGCCGACCCCTTCACTCCCTCCGCACCGGACTGCCTCCATGAAAACCGCCATCCGCTTCCTCGCCTCCGCCTTCGCGCTGGCCGGCGCCTGCGCCGCGCACGCCGGCTACCCCGACCGCCCCATCACCATGATCGTGCCGTTCAGCGCCGGCGCCGGCACCGACCTGACCGCGCGCACCGTCGCCCAGTGCATGGAAGGCCAGATCAAGGGCGCCACCATCGTCGTCACCAACCGCCCCGGCGCGAGCGGCGACATCGGCCTGGCCGCGCTGGCCACGGCGGCCCCCGACGGCTACACCCTGGGCATCGTCAATACGCCCGGCGTGGTCAGCATCCCCATCGAGCGCCAGACCCGCTACACCGTCGCGAGCTTCGACTTCCTGGGCGCGGTGGCCGACGCCCCGGGCACGATCAGCGTGCACGCCGACAGCGGCATCCACACCATCCAGGACCTGGTGCGCGCGGCCAAGGCCAAGCCGGGCAGCCTCACCGTGGGCACGCAGGGCGTGGGTTCGGCCGGCCACATCGCGCTGCTGCTGCTGGAGCAGTCGGCCGGCATCGAGCTGACCCCGGTACCCTTCCAGGGCGCGGCGCCCGCCCGCACCGCGCTGCTGGGCAAGGTGATCGACACCACCATGGCCAACGTGGACGAAGCCGTGAGTTTCCGCAACGGCTCGCCCTGGCGCATCCTGGGCGTGATGAGCGACTCCCGCTCGTCCGTGGCCGCCGAGCTGCCCACCTTCAAGGAAGCCGGCTACGACATCGTCGCGGGCTCCATGCGCGGCTTCGCCGGCCCCAAGGGCATGCCCCGCGAGGTGGTCAAGACACTGTCCGACGCCATCCGGACCTGCGCCGCCGACCCGGTATTCCTGGATCGCGCGCAGAAATCCTTCCTGCCGGTGCGCTACCTGCCTCCGCAAGAGTACCTGGACAGCCTGCGGCGGCTGGACGTCTCGCTGCGCGAGCTGTGGAAGGCCAAGCCCTGGAACCAATGATGCATCCACCACGCGCGATGGCCGGGCGACATTTCCCCCGGCCGCGATTTCCGGGACCGGCGCGGCCGCGCGTCCGCCTTGCCATCCGGCCCCGGGCAAGCCATCCCAACGGCGGACCTTCCGCCATCCTGAACGAGACGAACGCTTCATGAGAACCGACCACAGCACCTACGCGGACATCCGCGCCTACCTGAAGAATCACGACACCCTGCTGGTCCCGGTGGGCGCCACCGAGCAGTACGGCTCGCACCTGGCCACGGGCGCGGAGCTGCGGCTGTGCGAGATGATCGCCACCGAGGTCGGCGCGCTGACGGGCTTTGCCGTGACCCCCATCATCCCGGTCAACTACTCCGCCATGTTCCTGGACTATCCCGGCACGCTGTCGGTATCGATGGCCACTCTCGAGCGCTACCTGGATGAGATGTGCGACGGGCTGGCCGGCCAGGGTTTCCGCCACTTCATGTTCGTCAACATCCACGCCGGCTCGCTCGGGCCCATCGAAAGCGTGTGCCGCAACCTCCGCCGGCGCCATGGCGCGGTGGGCGGCACCATCGACGTCTTCTCGGTGATGCGCGACGTGGGCGGCGTGGAGTTCAAGACCAGGAAATCGCCCTCGGGCCACGCCTCGGAAATGGTGACCTCCGTGGCGCTGGCCAAGTGCCCCGAGCTGGTCTTCATGGACCGCGCCCAGGCCACCGAATCGCTGCGCCCCTTCGTGGACGGCGTCAAGACGGTGTCCAGCGGCAAGGTCAGCCTGGGCAAGTCCAGTTTCTCGGTCTTCAGCGACATCAGCGACTACGCCCCCATCGGCACCCAGGGCGACCCGACCGGCGCCACCGCCGAGCAGGGGCACCAGGTCTGGAACGCCGCGGTGGACTACCTGGCCGAGGCAGCCAGGAAGTTCAGCCAGATGTCGTTCCAGGCCTAGGAGCGGCCATGCGCACCAATCCGCTGAAAGCGCTCTGGCAGGCCGGCAAACCGGCCTTCGGCACCTGGGCCACGCTGGTCCACCATCCGCGCTTCATGAAGCTGCTGGCCGTGACGGGCCTGGACTTCGTGCTGATCGAGATGGAGCACAGCGACTTCACCATCGCCGAGGTCGGCACGCTGTGCCTGGTGGCTCGCGAAGCCGGCATCGTGCCCATCGTGCGGCCGGCCGGCATGCAGCCGCACGACTACACGCGGCCGCTGGACGCCGGCGCCATGGGCCTCTTGCTGCCCAACGTGGAGACGGCTGAACAGCTCGAATCCATCCTGCGCGCCACCAAGTACCACCCGCGCGGCGAACGCATCCTGAACATGCGCGGCCCGCACACCGACTACGTCCGGCTGACCCGGCCGCTGGAGCAGATCCAGGCCATGAACGAGCACACCCTGACGGTGGCCATGATGGAGTCGCAGCGCGGCCTGGACAACCTGGACGCCATCTGCCGCGTGCCTGGGCTGGACGCCGTGATGATCGGCCCCGACGACCTGTCGCAGGCGCTGGGCGTGCCCGGCGACATGAAGCACGCGCGCATGGTCGAGGCCACCGAGCACGTCATCGCCACCTGCCAGCGCCACGACGTGCCCTGGGGCTTCAGTTGCCAGGACCCCGCCAGCGCCGCCGAATGGATAGGCCGCGGCATCCGGTGGATGCCCTATGCCAACGACGCCGCGGCGCTGTTCAACACCTTCAGCTCGGCCGCGCAGGAACTCAAGCGCGCGGCGGGCCGCTGATCCCCCGTCCCTTCATACACCAGGAGTCTTCGATGAAAGCAGTCGCCATGTATAGCCCCTACGGCTGGAAGGCCAAGATCGGCCTGATCGTGCCGTCCACCAACACCGTCAACGAACCCGAGTTCTGGCGCCTCGCGCCCGAGGGCGTGACCATCCACACCGCCCGCGCCATGCTGCTGGGCCCCGCCACCGAAGAGTCCTACTACAAGATGGCCGAGGCGGTGAACGGCGCCGCCGACGAACTGGCCACGGCCGAGGTCGACGTGGTGGCGTACGGCTGCACCTCGGGCTCGATCATCTGCCCGCTGCCGGAACTGATCCGCAACATGAGCCAGCGTACCGGCACGCCCGCCATCGCCACCGCCGGCGCCGTCGTGGCGGCGCTGCGCGCGCTGGGCGCCCGCAAGATCGCGGTGGGCACGCCCTACGTCGATTTCGTCAACGAGAGCGAGGACAAATTCCTGCGCGACTACGGCTTCGACGTGCTGACGCTGCAAGGCCTGCGCCTGGGCGAGACCCAGGAAGAGCGCCGCGGCATCGGCCGCGTGCCGCCCGAGATGGTCTTCCGGCTGGCCCGCGCGATCGACCGTCCCGACGCCGACGCCATCTTCATCTCCTGCACCAACCTCGCCACTTTCGACGTCATCGCCGAGATCGAGCGCGAACTGGGCAAGCCGGTCGTGACCAGCAACCAGGCCTGCTTCTGGGCCTGCCTGCGCCTCCTGGGCCTGCGCACCGCCATCAGCGACTACGGCACGCTGCTGGAAACCCGGCTGGATCCGATCGACGAATCCAGCTACGCGCTGCCGTCCGCCCGATGAGCATCCCGGCGCCCGACCTCGCGCTGGCCACGGCGCTGTTCGCGCAATTGCGCCGCGACAGCCACGACGGGGCCGGCATTACCCGCGATGCCTACGGCCCGGGCGAGCAGCGCGCGCATGACGAGGCCGTGCGCATCGCGCGCACGCTGGACCTGGAGATCGCGCGCGACGCCGCGCTGAACCTGTACCTGACGTTGCCCGGCCGGGACCGGCTGGCACCCCGCGTCATGACGGGTTCGCACCTGGACTCGGTGCCGGCCGGCGGCAACTACGACGGCGCCGCCGGCGTGGTGGCCGGACTGGCGGTGCTGGCGGGCTGGCGGGCGGCCGGATTCGTGCCGCCGGCGGACGTGACGGTGATGGCCGTGCGCGCCGAGGAAAGCACCTGGTTTCCCTACTCCTACCTGGGCAGCAAGGCTGCATTCGGGCTGGTCGACCGCGACGCGCTGCAACTGCGGCGCGCCGACACCGGCCGCACGCTGGCCGAGCACCTGGCCGAATGCGGCGGCGACCCCGCCGCGTTCGGCGGCGCCTGGCTGGACCCCGCGCGCATCGCCCGCTTCGTCGAACTGCACATCGAGCAAGGCCCCGTGCTGGTGGACGAGGCGCTGCCGGTGGGCATCGTCACCGGCATACGCGGCAGCCTGCGCTATCGCGATGCCCGCATCCTGGGCAGCTACGCCCATTCGGGCGCCGTGCCGCGTACCGGCCGGCGCGACGCCGTGCGCGCCGCCGCCCTGTTGGTGGCGGCCATCGACGACGACTGGGAACAACTGGAGGCGCAGGGCCGCGACCTCGTTGTGACCTTCGGCAAGTTCTCCACCAACCCCGCCCGGCACGCGTTCAGCAAAGTGGCCGGGGAAGTGGACCTTTGCGTGGACGTGCGCAGCCAGGACCACGCCGTGCTGGACGAGGTCGATGCCCTGCTGGAAGCTCATGCGCGCAGGCTGGCGCAAGCGACCGGCACGCGCATCGAGCTGGGCCCCCGGACCGGCTCGGAGCCCGCGCTGATGGACGCGGGCATCCAGCAGGCGCTGGATGCCGCCGCGGCCCGCCACCGCATCGCCGCGCGCCGCATGGCCAGCGGCGCGGGACACGACGCGGCGGTGTTCGCCCAGCGCGGCGTGCCCACGGGCATGGTGTTCGTGCGCAACGACCACGGCTCGCACAACCCCGACGAACACATGGACATGGACGACTTCGCGCTGGGCACGCGCCTGCTGGCCGACGTCCTGGCCGCTCCCTGACTTTCTTTCCTAGGAACACGATGAACCCACCCGTCTGCCTGGTCGTCCAGCCCATCCACCCCGCCGGCATCGCCCGCCTTCAGGCCGCCGGTATCGAGGCCCGCATGGCCAGTTCGGCCGACATGGCCATCGTGGCCCGCGAGATCGCCCCGTGCCAGGCCGTGATCACGCGCAACGCCGGGCTGGATACCGCCGCCGTGGAGGCCGGCACGCAACTGGCCGTGATCGCCAACCACGGCATCGGCACCAACAAGATCGACGTGGCGCGCGCTACCGCGCTGTCCATCCCCATCGTCTACACCCCCACCGCGAATGCCCGTTCGGTGGCCGAGCACGCCATCATGCAGATGCTGGCGGTGGGCAAGCGGCTGGCCGCCTGCGACCATGCGGTGCGCGCCGGCGACTGGGACTACCGCTACCAGCCCGGGTTGCAGGAATTGCATGGCAAGACCCTGGGCATCGTCGGTTTCGGCACCATCGGCCGGCTGACCGCCGCGATCGCCTTGCATGGCTTGGGCATGCGCGTCATCGTGTACTCGCCGGCCGTGCCCGCCAATGAGATCGCCGCCCAGGGAGCGCAGGCCTGCCTGGCCCTGGACGACTTGCTGACGCAGGCCGACGTCATATCGCTGCACCGGCCTTCCCGGGCCGACACCCGGCACATGATCGACGCGCCCGCGCTGGCACGCATGAAGCCGACGGCCATCCTGGTCAACACCGCGCGCGCCGACCTGATCGACACCGACGCGCTGGCCGTGGCGCTGCGCGACCGGCGCATCGCCGGCGCCGCGCTGGACGTCTTCGAGCAGGAACCTCTGCCCGCCGCGCATCCGCTATGCCGACTGGACAACGCGCTGCTGACGCCCCACACTGCCGGCAGCACGGACGAGGCCCTGCGCGCCGCCGCCGAGCAGTGCGCCGACCAGATCATCGAGGTCCTGGCGGCACGCCGGCCCGCCCATCTCGTCAACCCGCAGGTCTGGGAAGCCCGGCGCCTGCCCGTTCCGGCCTGACCCCGTCATCCTTCATCCACCGACCGCCATCATGCAATCGATTTTCCACCTGGCCTACAACGTCACCGATCTCGATCAGGCACGCCGTTTCTACGGCGACGTCCTGGGCTGCGCCGAGGGGCGCAGCACCGACACCTGGGTCGACTTCGACTTCTTCGGCCACCAGATCTCGCTACACCTGGGCACGCCCTTCAAGACCGAACGCACGGGCCACGTGGGCGACAAGCTCGTGCCCATGCCGCACCTGGGCGTGATCCTGCTGCTGGACGACTGGCAGGCGTTGGCGCGGCGCCTGCGGGAAGCCGGCACGGAATTCGTGCTGGAACCGCAGGTCCGCTTCGAGGGCCAGCCCGGCGAACAATGGACCATGTTCTTCACCGACCCGTTCGGCAACCCCATCGAGGTGAAGGGGTTCAAGTCCTTCGAATCGGTGTACGCCGCCTAGGCTCCGGGGCCTGTTCCCCTACTCCGGCGCGAAACGGCGCCGGTGCTCGAACAGGCACACCGCCACCGCCGCGCCCACGTTCAGCGACTCCGCCACGGGCTCCTGCGGGATGTGTACGCGCAGCGCCGCGGCGGCCTGCAGGTCGG
The DNA here is from genome assembly GCA_009360345.1 of Alcaligenaceae bacterium SAGV5. GTDB lineage: Bacteria > Pseudomonadota > Gammaproteobacteria > Burkholderiales > Burkholderiaceae_B > Pigmentiphaga. The sequence continues at coordinate 287,881 of SPDP01000006.1, read as the reverse complement.
CGCGCACGCCCTGCCCTTCGTTGCCGAAGACCCAGGCGCAGTGCCGTGGCAGCGCGGCCTTGTAGAGGCCGACGGCATCGTCCAGCGTGGTCGCCACCAGCGGCAGGTCCAGGCGCGGCAGCAGGGCCTGCAAATCGACCCGTTCATGGATGGTGAGCGAGAAATGCGCCCCCTGCCCCGAGCGCAGCACCTTGGGCGACCAGGCGAAGGCGGTCTCGTCCGACAGGAATACGTGGCGCACGCCGGCCGCCGCGCAAGTGCGCAGGATGGAGCCGACGTTGCCGGGATCCTGGACCCGGTCGAGCAACACGCAGCTTTCCGCCACGCGCGCGGGCAGCGGCGGCGCCGGCGTCTCGACCACGAATACCACGCCCTGGCCCGCCTGGACGTGCTCCAGATCGTCGATCAGGTTGCCGTCCAGCCAGACCTGGCGGTCGGCCGGTATCTCGTCGCGCAAGGCCGCGAGCTCGGCGCTGGCCCGCTCGCCCTCCAGCCGCCGGGCATCGAAGACGGCATGCCGGGGCAGGCCCCGCCATTGCAGGTAGGCCTGGCACAGATGCACGCCTTCCAGCACGGACAGGCCCGCCTCGCGCCGCGCCTGCGAAGCCTGCGTCAGCTTGCGCAGCGACTTGAACAGCGGGTTGTCGCGCGAAGCGATGCGTTTCATGATGGGTTTTCCATGCAACGGTCCGCGCGGCTAGGCGCGCGGTTTGGCACGGCGGCGGCGCGGCGCCGGCGCCTCGGGTTCAGGCAGGTCGTCCCACGGCAGCAGGCTGTCCATCACCTGCGGAGCCGGCGCCTGCGGCTCGGGGATGCCCATGGCCCTTCGCACGGGCTCGAAGCTGCGGCGGTGTTCGGGACACGGGCCGTGTTCGAGCAGGCAACGCAGGTGGTCGGGCGTCCCGTAGCCCTTGTGCCGGTCGAAGCCGTACATGGGATAGCTGGCGTGCAGCCGGACCAGTTCGGCATCGCGCGCGGTCTTGGCCAGGATGGATGCCGCCGAGATCGCCTGTACCTGCGCATCGCCACCGATCACGGTCTGCACCCGGCAGGACAACGCCGGGGCGCGGTTGCCGTCCACCTGCACCAGGTCGGGCACGCAGCCCAGCCCCTCGACGGCCCGCCGCATGGCCAGCATGGTGGCATTCAGGATGTTCAGCGTATCGATCTCGGTCACGCTGACGCTGGCCACGCACCAGGCCAGCGCGCGCTCCTGGATCAAAGGTGCCAGCTCGTCGCGCGCACGCTCGCTCAGGATCTTGGAATCGTTCAGGCCATCGACCGGACGGGCCGGATCGAGGATGACCGCCGCCGCGTAGACCGGCCCGGCCAGCGGCCCCCGCCCGGCTTCGTCCACACCCGCCACGCGCAGGGTGAGCAATGTCTCGGCGTCGAAGGCCGACAGCAGGTCCGCCCCCGGCGATTCCACCGCGGCCCAGCCCAGCTCGGTCTGCACCCAGCCTTTCTCAGCCATGGCCAGCCACCTCCAGGATCGCCTGGCTGGCCAGGGCGGGCGTGTCGCGCACCAGGTCGTCGTGCAAGGCGGTAAAGCGCTCTTCCAGCCGGCGGATAGCCGCCTCGTCGGTCAGCGCCGTCCAGGCCGCGTCGGCCAGCGCGCGCGGCGTGGCCTCGTCCTGCAGCAGTTCGGGCACGACCGTATCGCGGCACAGCACGTTGGGCAGGCCCACCCAGGGCAGGTAGGCCTGGCGCCGCATGATCCACCAGGACAGCCTGGGCAGCACGTAGGAAATGACCATCGGGCGCTTGAACAGGGCCGCCTCCAGGGTGGCCGTGCCGCTGGCGACCAGGACCGCGTTGCAGGCGGCCAGGATGTCGTGCGTGCCGCCGATGGCCGTGTGCAGGTTGGCCAGCCCCCCCACGGCCGCGGCATGCGCCAGGAACTCGCGCTCGCGCTCGGCATTGGCCATGGGCGCCCAGAGTTGCAGGCCCGGATCGCGCGCCTGCAACAGCTTGGCGGCGGCCAGGAAGCGCGGCGCCAGGTGCCGCACCTCGCCGGCCCGGCTGCCGGGCATCAGCGCCAGCACCCGCGCATCGGCGCCGATGCCGTGCCGGGCCCGCGCGGCGGCGCGATCGGGCACGCGGTCGATCAGGCGCGCCAGCGGATGGCCCACGTAAGTCACGGGAACGCCGGCGTCGCGGTAGATCTGCTCCTCGAACGGGAACACGACCAACATGTGGGAAACGGCCTCGCGGATCTTGTTGATGCGCTCACCGCGCCAGGCCCATAGCGAGGGACCGATGAAGTGCACGGTGGGGATGCCCCCCTCGCGCAGGGCATGTTCGAGGCCGAAATTGAAATCGGGCGCATCCACGCCGACGAAAGCCGCCGGCCGCTCGGCCAGCCATCGCTCCCTCAGGGTGCGGCGGATGCTGAGCAACTCAGGCAGATGCATCAGGACGTCGGCATAGCCATTCACGGCCAGTTTCTGCATGGGATACCAGGCATCGAAGCCCTGGGCCCGCATCCTGGGGCCGCCTATGCCTGCCAGCGCCACCCCCGGCGCCCGTTCGTGCAGGGCCTCGACCACTGTGGCCGCCAGCAGGTCGCCCGAGGGCTCTCCCGCCACCATGCCGATGGACGCTCCGCCCGCCCCCCGCACGCCGGCCGCCGTCAGCGCACGATACCGCGGGTGGCGGTATCGAGGAAATTCAGCAGCGTGGACAGCGGAGCGTCGAGCTCGGAGTCCTCGGCCCGTTTCGCCTGGAGCGCCGCGCGGGCTTCGTCCAGCGTCAGGCTCTGGCGGTACAGTGTCTTGTAGGCCGCCCGCAGGCCGGCGATCTGCGCGGGCGTGAACCCGCGCCGCTTCAGGCCCTCGACGTTGATGCCGACGGCGCGGGCCGGGCTGCCCGAGGACGTGACGAAAGGCGGCAGGTCCTGCAGCAGCGTCGAATGGACGCTGGTCATGGCATGCGCGCCGATCTTGACGAACTGGTGCACGCCGGTCATGCCGCCCAGGAATACGTGGTCGCCGATGTGCACGTGGCCGGCCAGTTGCGTGCCGTTGGCCAGGATGATGTGGCTGCCCAGTTGGCAGTCGTGCGCCACGTGCACGTAGGCCATGATCCAGTTGTCATTGCCCAGGCGCGTCACGCCCGCATCCTGCGCGGTGCCGGTATTGAGGGTGCAGCATTCGCGTATCGTGTTGCCGTCGCCGATCTCGAGGCGGGTGGGCTCGCCGGCGTACTTCTTGTCCTGCGGCTCGGCGCCGACCGAGCACGACGGGAAAAAGCGGTTGCCCCGCCCTATCGTCGTATGGCCGTCGATGACACAATGCGGCCCGACCTCGGTATCGGCGCCTATGCGCACGTTCGGCCCGACCATGCTGAACGGGCCGATCGTCACGCTGTCGTCCAGCTGCGCGGCCGGATCGACGAGTGCGGTGGGATGTATCCTCGCCACGAAAACCTTCCGTCAGGGTTCAAGGATGCGCATGGTGCACATCAGGTCGGCCTCGGCCGCGATCTGCCCGTCCACCAGCGCCTTGCCGTTGTACTTCCAGATGCCGCGCGACGTACGTTCGACGTTGACTTCCAGGCGCAGCTGGTCGCCCGGAACCACGGGCCGCTTGAAGCGGGCGCCGTCGATGCCGACGAAGTAGTACACCGTGTTGTCGTCGGGCTTCTTGCCGGCCGCGGTGAACGACGTGATGGCGGCCGCCTGGGCCATGGCCTCCAGGATCAGCACGCCCGGCATGACGGGGTGATGCGGGAAATGGCCGGTGAAGAACGGCTCGTTGATCGACACGTTCTTGATCGCGAGGATCGATTCTCCCGGCTTGACGTCGATGACCCGATCGATGAGCAGCATCGGATAGCGATGCGGCAGATGGTCGAGTATCCCCTTGATGTCCATTTCCATACAGATTCCAGTATTTGATGCGTGGCGGGCCGTTGCGGCGCCCGCCCGCCTTTTACTTCTTTTCCAGCGCCTTGATCCGCTTGACCATCGTGGCGAGATGCCTGACAGCGACGGCATTGCGCTCCCACTGGGCGTGCTCGGTCATCGGGAAAAAACCCGTGTACTGCCCGGGCTTGTCGATATTGCTGTGCACCGGAGTCGCCGCCGAAATGAAGACGTCGTCGCCGATCTTCAGGTGGCCCCCTATCATCGCGGCCCCGCCGATGGAGCAGCGCTGGCCGACGGTGGTCGATCCGGCGATACCCACGCAGGCAGCCATCGCGGTATGGTCGCCGATGCGGCAGTTGTGGCCGATCATGATCTGGTTGTCGATCTTGACCCCGTTGCCGATGACCGTGTCATCCAGCGCGCCGCGATCGATGGTGGTATTGGCGCCGACCTCGACATCGTCGCCGATGCGCACACCGCCGAACTGCGGGATCTTGGTCCAGGCCCCCTTGGCCCGGGACGGATCGGGGGCGAAGCCGAAACCGTCGTCGCCGATGACGGCGCCGGACAGGATGACGCAACGCGCCCCCATGCTGACCCCCCGGTACAGCGTGACGCGCGGGTGCAGCACCGTATCGGCGCCGATGCGGCAGTTCTCGCCCACGACACAGCCCGCGCCGATACGGGCGCGCGGCCCGATCTGCACGCCGGCCTCGATGACCGCGAGCGGCCCGACATGGGCGCTGGGATCGACGGTGGCGCAGGGCGCGACCACGGCCGAGGGATGGATCGCGCCGGCGGGCTGGGGATGCAACTGCCGGTCGAACCACTGCCCGATTCGCGCGAACAGCAGATAGGGCGAATTGCAGACCACGAGCGGCAAGGCCTCGTGGGCGCGGCCGGCCTGCGCCAGGCTCTCGCGGTAGGCTTGCGCCACCTCGGCCGTGACCAGAACGACCGCCGCGCGGGCGTCGGCCAGTTGGGATTGGTAGCGGGGATTGGCGACGAAGCTCAGTTCCTGGGGCCCCGCGTGCTCGAGATTCGAGATACCCCCGACCACGATCCCGGCGCCGGGGATCGCTTGCGCGCCCCCCGGCTCGATCGCCCACGTCAACCCGGTGGTATCGGTTTCGTCGAGCAGCCTTTGCAGTGCCGGCGCCTTGGTCTTGTCAAGCAGGATAGGCATGCGAAACTCGCGCGAACGACAGGGACATGCGAGAACAGGGCAATTACTTGGCGCCGCTGTTCAGGGCCTTCAGGACCTTTTCGGTGATATCGACGCGCGGGCTGACCACGACGGCTTCCTGGAAGATCAGGTCGTAGTTTTCCTGCTCGGCGATCTGCTTGATCACGCGATTGGCACGCTCGAGGATCTGCGAGAGCTCCTCGTTGCGGCGCTGGTTCAGGTCCTCCTGGAATTCGCGGCGCTTGCGCTGGAAGTCCTTGTCGAGGTCGCTCAGGTCGCGCTGGCGGCGGGTGCGGTCGGACTCGGACAGCACGGCGCTGTCCTTGTCCAACTGCTCGGACTGGGTGCGCAGGCGATTGGCCATGTCTTGCAGCTCGGCATCGCGTTTCTTGAAGTCGGCTTCGATCTTGGCCTGGGCGGCCTTGGCCGGCGCGGCGTCGCGGAAGATACGTTCGGTATTGACGAAACCGATCTTGACCGGGGCCTGGGATGCCTGGGCATGAGCCGCGCCGACAGCGGCACTTGAAAGCACCACAGCCGCCAGCACCCGGCCGGCACCCTTGACTGCAGAGGACGCGGTCAGACTGGTAGCAGATGTCGAAAACATGCGGATCATTTATTTCTCGCTAGGAAGGTAGTCGTATATTTTGCCACTAATGGCGCCGGGCCGGGCAAGCGCCCCGGACCGGACCCTGGTAATTGGTTGTAGCAGAAAATCGCGTTATCAGAACCCCGTGCCGATCTGGAACTGGAAGCTCTGGGTCCGGTCCTGCGGCTTGGCATTGAGCGCCTTGCCGAAAGAGATCTTCAGCGGACCGATGGGTGACTGCCAACTCAGGCCGATACCGGCCGAATAGCGCAGTTGCCCCAGGTTGATGTTCTCCTCGTCGGCGTAGACGTTACCCGCATCGGCGAACAGGAACCAGCGCAGCGTCCGGTCCTGCTGGGTGCCGGGGAACGGCAGCAGCAGTTCGGCATTGGCGATGACACGCTTGGCGCCGCCCAGGCTGTCGCCGTTCTTGCTGTCGCGCGGGCCCAGCGAACCGCCGTCGTAGCCGCGCACCGACCCGATACCGCCGGCGTACACGTTCTTGAGCAGCGGATACGGCCGGCCGCCGAAGCCCTTGCCGTAGTCCACCTGGCCGTTCAGCGCCAGCGTCATGCTGCGCGTGATGGGCCAGTAGTACTGGTGCTGGTAGCTGGCCTTGTAGTAGCGCAGGTCGCCGAACAGCGAGCTTTCGCCGGCCGCCCGCTGATAGGTCCCGCGCGTGGGCGCCAGCGCGCTGTCGCGCCGGTCGTTGCTCCAGCCCACCGAGAAAATGACCGCGTTGCTGCGCGCACCGAACGAGTTGACGTAGTCGATAAAGCGCTGGGGGCTGCTATCGTAGATATCGATGTCGTTGGCTTCCAGCGCGGTACCGAAGAACACGCGCTGGGTTTCCGTGAAGGGCACGCCGAACGTCAGGCTCGCCCCCATGGTCTTGATACGGTAGTCGCCGGTGTTGATCGACAGCGGACGCAGCGTACGGTAGTAGAGGCTGGTCGACCGGCTGATGCCGTCCTGCGTGAAGTACGGGTTGGTCTGGCTGATGGCGATCGTGCGGTAGGTCTTGCCGGTGTTCAGCTCCAGGCCGGCGGTCGTGCCGCTGCCGAAGATGTTGTCCTGGCTGATGCCCGCCGACAGCACCACCTTGTCGGTACTGCTGAAACCGGCGCCCAGGTTGATCATGCCGGTGGGCTTTTCCTGGACGGTCACGTTCACGTCGATCTGGTCGGGCGTGCCCGGCACCGGCGGCGTCTCGATGTTGATGTTCTGGAAATAGCCCAGGCGGTCGATCCGGTCGCGCGACAGCTGGATCTTGCCGGCGTCGTACCAGGCGCTCTCGAGCTGGCGCATCTCGCGGCGGACCACGACGTCGCGGGTGCGGGTGTTGCCGCCGATGTTCACGCGGCGCACGTACACGCGGCGGTTGGGATCGACGAAGAAGGTGATGGCCGCGGTCTTCTTCTCGCGGTCGACCTGGGGCGTGGCGTTGACGTTGCTGAAGGCGTAGCCCAGCTTGCCCAGGTAGTCGGTGATGGCCTTGCTGGAGGCGTTGACCTTCTCGGCCGAGAAGGTCTCGCCCGGCTTGACCGTGATCAGCTTGTTGAGGTCTTCGTCCAGGCCCAGCAGGTCGCCGGCCAGCCTGACGTCGCTGACGGCGTACTTGTCGCCTTCCGTGATGGACAGCGTGATGAAGATGTCCTTGCGGTCGGGCGAGATCGTGACCTGCGGCGAATCGACGTTGAATTCGAGGTAACCGCGGTTCATGTAGTAGGAACGCAGGGTCTCGATGTCGCCTTGCAGCTTCTGGCGGGAATACTGGTCGGCCTTGGTGTACCAGGTCAGCCAGCCCGGGGTGGTGAGCTGCAGCAGGTCCAGCAGTTCGCTTTCGCGGATGGCCTTGGCGCCGATGATCTTGATGCCGGCGATACGCGCCACGTCGCCTTCGAAGATGTCGAAGGTGATGCCGACGCGGTTGCGTTCGAGCGGCGTGATCGTCGGCACGATCTCGACCGAGTATTTGCCGCGCGCCAGGTATTGGCGCTTGAGTTCCTGCACGGCGCGGTCGAGCAAGGCGCGGTCGAAGATGCGGGCCTCGGCGAAGCCCACTTCGGCCAGCGACTTGAGTACGTTGGCGGACTCGAATTCGCGCATGCCGTTGAAGGAAATCGACGCAATCGCGGGACGCTCGTCGACGATGACCACCACCACGTCGTTCTCGACCTCGAGGCGCACGTCGCGGAAGAAGCCCGTGCCGTACAGCGCCCGCACCGCCTGCGTGGCCTGCTCTTCGGTGAAGCGCTCGCCCACCTTGACCGGCAGGTATCCGAACACCGTGCCGGCTTCGGTGCGCTGGATACCTTCCACCCGGATGTCACGGACAACGAAGGGATCGAAGGCGTAGGCCAGGGGGGTGACCGCCATGGCCAGCAAAATGGACAGCAGACGCGGCATGCGCCGGGTGCGATTGGTCATGCGTAATCCCGGAGTTTTCTTAATTGAGTGATATGCGAAAGCGCGGCGTGAGGCCCGGCTCGGCCCGGGCGGTCGAGGCACGGTCCGCGGCGGCGGCGGGCAAGGCGGCGCACATGGATTCTAGGTCAGCAGTCGCGTAAAGTCGTTGAACAAGGCAACGGCCATCAGCACCATCAGGATGCCGAACCCGGCGCGCTGCCCCACTTCCATCCAGCGTTCCGGCGGCGGACTGCCCCGGATGATCTCGACGAGATAATACAGCAGGTGCCCGCCGTCGAGCATGGGGATGGGCAGGAGATTCAGCACGCCCAGGCTGACGCTGACCAGCGCCAGGAACGCGATATAGGCTTCCAGCCCCATCCTGGCGGTCTGGCCGGCGTAGTCGGCGATGGTGACCGGCCCGCTCAGGTTGCTCAGGGCCACGTCCCCCACCAGCATCTTGCCCAGCATCCGCAGCGAGAACCAGGACACCTCGGCGGTGCGCTGGGCGCCCATCGCCAGGCTCTCGAGCGGGCCATGGCGGACCGTGATGAGCTGGATGTCGCCGCCGATCTGGGCGCCGATGCGGCCCACCAGCGTGCCGTCCGCCAGGCGTTCCTCCCGCGGCAGGACGTCGATCGCCAGCGCCGCGCCGTCGCGCACCACGGACAGGCGCAGCGGCTGGCCGGCATGGCCCTGGATCAGCGTGATCAGCTCGGTGGCCGAAGGATCCTTCTTGTCGCCCGCCGCCACGACCCGGTCGCCGGCCAGGAGGCCCGCCTGGGCCGCGGCACTCTCGGGCACGACGCCGCGGATCACCGGGCGGGGGCTGGCGAGCCCGAACCCCTCGCGGCCCAGCACGTCGCCTTCCATCTGGCCCAGTTGCGCCCCGGAGAAATCGGCCGTGCGCACCCGGCGGTCACCCGCCGCGGTCTGCACCTCGATGGCGGGACGCCCCTTGTCGGTCAGGCTCTTGAGCAACATCCACCGCGCGTCGCCCCAGGTGCCCACCTGGGCGCCGTCGATGGCCAGGACGCGGTCGCCGGCCTGGACCCCCGCCGCGAAGGCCGGCGTCCCGGCCGCCGGATCGCCCAGCACGGCCGCCGGCTCCTTGACGCCGGCCATGTTCAGCACCGCGTACAGCAGCGCCGCCAGCACCAGGTTGAATACCGGTCCGGCCGCGACGATGGCGATGCGCTTGCCCACCGGCTGGGCGTTGAACGCCCGCCCCCGCTCGGCGGCGGGCACCTCGCCCTCGCGCTCGTCCAGCATCTTCACGTAGCCGCCCAGCGGAATCGCCGACAGGGCCCATTCCGTGCCGTGGCGGTCGGTCCGCTTGCACAGCACCTTGCCGAAGCCCACCGAGAACCTCAGTATGCGTACCCCGCATGCGCGGGCCACGAGGTAGTGGCCCAGTTCATGGATCACCACCAGCACGCCCAGCGCGACGGCGAAAGCCGCCAACGTCAACAACATGGAAATCTCCTTGCTCCGGCGCCCGGCCCGGGCCGCCGAACCGACGATTTAACACGGAAATGCACGCCGGCTCCGGAAACACACGGGGAATCTCGGTAAGCGAACATGACAGGATTATCGGCCAAAGGCCTGCGGCCGGGCGGTTGGCGGCGCGGCAAGGGCGGCTCCTAGCGCACGGCCCCGGCGCCTCGGGCGGCCAGGGCCTCGCGGGCCCGCGCGCGCGCCTCTCGGTCCAGGTCGAGCAGGCCGTCCAGGCTGCCCAGCCGATCCGCCACGCGTGTCCACGCGCCATCCAGCACGGTCTCGATGATAGCCGCGATCGCCGGATAGGGGGCGGCGCCCTGCAGGAAAGCGTCCACCGCCACTTCGTTGGCCGCATTCAGGGCCACGCAGGCGCCCTGCCCGCCGCGCAGCGCCTCGAAAGCCAGGCGCAGACACGGGAAACGGGCCAGGTCGGGGGCCTCGAAGTCCAGGCGGCCCAACCGGGCCAGGTCCAGCGGCCCCACGCCCGTCGCGATCCGCTCGGGGAACGCCAGGCCATAGGCGATGGGCGTGCGCATGTCGGGGTGGCCCAGTTGCGCCAGCACCGAGCCGTCGTCGTACTCGACCATGGAATGGATGACGCTTTGCGGATGGACCACGACGTCGATGCGCTCCGGCGGCATCGCGAACAGCCAGTGCGCCTCGATGACCTCCAGCCCCTTGTTCAGCATGGTGGCCGAATCGACGGAGATCTTGCGCCCCATGGACCAATTGGGATGGGCGCAGGCCTGATCCGGCGTCACGTCCGCCAGGCTGTCCAGCGGCCGGGTACGGAATGGCCCGCCCGACGCGGTCAGCAGCAGCCGACGCACGCCCGGTGCCGGCGCCTGCACCCCCGAGGCATGGGCGCCATGGGGCAGGCACTGGAAGATGGCATTGTGTTCGCTGTCGATAGGCAGGAGTTCGGCGCCGTTGTCGCGCACCGCATCCATGAACAGGCGTCCCGCCACCACCAGGGCTTCCTTGTTGGCCAGCAGCACACGCTTGCCGGCCTTGGCCGCGGCCAGGGCCGACGGCAGGCCCGCCGCGCCCACGATGGCGGCCATGACCGTATCGCAGGCCTCGTCGGCCGCCGTGCCGGCCAGCGCCTGGGCACCAACCCGGATCTCGGGCAGCCTCGCCCTGCCCCGCCAGGCGTCGACGAACCGCTGGCGCGCCGCCTCGTCGGGCACCACCACGACGGCGGCCTGGCTGGCCTCCGCCTGGGCGGCAAGCTGCTCCATGCGGCTGTGGGCGCTCAGGGCATGCACGCGGTAGCGCTGTGGATGGCGCGCGATCACATCCAGCGTGCTGGCGCCGATGGAGCCAGTGGCGCCCAGTATGGTGACGGTACGAAAGGTCATGACAGCAACACGGCCAACGGCAGCACGGGGATCAGGGCATCGATGCGGTCCAGCACGCCGCCGTGGCCCGGCAACAGGCTGCTGGAGTCCTTGATGCCGGCCCGCCGCTTGATCAGCGACTCGAACAGGTCTCCCGCGATGGACAGGGCCGCCAGCACCACCGCCAGGGCCAGCGCCCCGCCCCATCCCCAGCGCTCGACCAGGGCGGCGCCGAAGGTGCCCGGAAAGGCGCCGCAGGCCAGCACGAAGACCACCACGCAGGCGATGCCCCCCAGCGCGCCCTCCCGGGTCTTGCCCGGGCTGATGTGCGGCGCCAGCTTGTTCCGTCCCAGCGCACGGCCGACGAAATAGGCGGAGATGTCGGCGATCCAGACCACCGCCATCAGGGTAAGCAGGAAAAGCACGCCGCGCCCGAAGGCCGCGGTCAAGGCCGACCAGGCGGCCAGCAGCGCAAACGGTGCCAGCGCGGTCAACCATGGATTACGGGGCTCGGCCTCGGGGCTGGCGCGGAACAGCATGGGCACCAGCAGCCCCAGCCAGACCGCGGAAACGGCGACCCAGAGGCCGCGCCACACCCCCCCGGCGGGCCCGGCCGACAGGTCGGCGCCACCGCTGTTCCAGCGCCACGCGATCAGGACCAGGCCCAGCGCCGCCCCCGCCGCGATGGCGGGCAGATGGGCACGGCCGGTGCCGCCACGGGGCGACAGCGTCAGTCGCCACCACTCCCATAGCGCGCAGCCCACGAACACCGCCATCAGTATCTCGAAGGGGCGAGGATCGGCAACCGCCAGCACACCGGCCAGAACGATCAGCAGGACGATGGCGGTGGCGATGCGTTGCCCGAGCATGGATCTAGCCGCCGTTGGAAGAAACCGCCGCCGGCGCCCGCAGCTGGGCGCTGGTGCGGCCGAAGCGCCGCTCGCGGTTGCGATAGGACTGGCAAGCCAGATCCAGTTGTCCGGCATCGAAATCGGGCCAGAAGCAGTCGGTGAAATAAAGCTCGGTATAGGCCAGTTGCCAGACCAGGAAATTGGAGATGCGCTGTTCGCCACCCGTGCGGATGAACAGGTCCGGCTCGGGCGCGTAGGCCATCGACAGATATGGCGACAGCATGGCCTCGTCCAGTTGCTCGGGATGGGCGGCCAGGTCCGGACGCGCCACCAGCAGGCGGCGGGTCGCCTCCAGGATATCCCAGCGCCCGCCGTAGTTGGCCGCTATGGTCAGCGTCAGGCGGTCGTTGCCGCTGGTGCGGGCTTCCACGTCGGCGATCAGCTCCCGCAGCCGGGGCTCGAACGCGCCGATGTCGCCCACGACCTTGAGCTTGATGCCGTTGCGCGCCAACCGGGCGACCTCGCGCTCCAGCGCATGGACGAACAGCCGCATCAGCAGCGACACCTCGTCCGCCGGCCGGCGCCAATTCTCGGAACTAAAAGCGAACAGGGTCAGGTACTCGATGCCGCGGACGGCGCAGGCCTCGACCACCGCCCGGACGGCATCCACGCCCTTCTTGTGGCCCGCCACGCGGGGCAGGAAGCGCTGCGTGGCCCAACGGCCGTTACCGTCCATGATGATCGCCACGTGCCTGGGCACGGCGTCGGTGCGGGGAACACCGAGGGTTGAACTCAAGACCATGTCAGCTCCGCTGGGACCAAATGTACATGGCGGAACTCAAACCGTCATGATCTCCGCTTCTTTCTGCGTGACGACCTTGTCGATTTCGGCGACGAAACGGTCGGTCAGCTTCTGGACGTCGTCCTGCGCGCGGCGCTCTTCGTCCTCGGAAATTTCCTTGTCCTTGACCAGGCGCTTGAGCTGCTCGTTGGCATCGCGGCGCAGGTTGCGCACGGCGACCTTGGCATCCTCGCCTTCGCCCTTGACCACCTTGGTCAGCTCGCGGCGGCGCTCTTCGGTCAGCGCGGGCATCGGCACGCGGATCAATTCACCCATGGATTGGGGGTTGAGCCCCAGATCGGATTCGCGGATGGCTTTCTCGACCACCTGGGCCATCTTCTTTTCCCACGCCTGGACGCTCAGGGTGCGCGCATCGAGCACGCTCACGTTGGCCACCTGGCTCAGCGGAACCATGGAGCCGTAGTACTCGATCTGGACATGGTCCAGTATGCCGGCATGGGCACGACCCGTACGGATCTTCGCGAGACTGCCCTTGAGCGTCTCGATGGACTTGCCCATTTTGGTCTCGGCGTTTTTCTTGACGTCGGAAGCGCTCATTGCGGTCTCCTAAATACAGAACAATCGATCAAACGTGCACCAGCGTGCCTTCGTCGTCGCCCGAGACGACGCGCTTCAGGGCGCCAGGCTTGTTGATCGAAAAAACCTTGATAGGCAGCTTCTGGTCGCGGCACAGCGCGAACGCCGTCGCATCCATCACTTCCAGGCGGCGCACGATGGCCTCGTCGAAGCTGATGCGGCTGTAGCGCGTGGCCGTGGGATCCTTCTTGGGATCGGCCGAGTAGATGCCGTCGACCTTGGTTGCCTTCAATACGATTTCGGCACCGATCTCGGCGCCGCGCAAGGCGGCGGCCGTATCGGTGGTGAAGAACGGGTTGCCCGTGCCGGCCGCGAAGATCACGACCTTGCCTTCTTCCAGATAGCGCAGGGCCTTGGGACGGATGTAGGGCTCGACCACCTGTTCGATGGTCAGCGCGGACTGCACGCGGGCATCGATGCCGCGGCGCTTGAGCGCATCCTGCAGCGCCAGCGAGTTCATGATGGTGGCCATCATGCCCATGTAGTCGGCGGTGGCGCGGTCCATGCCCTGGGCACCGGGCGCCACGCCGCGGAAGATGTTGCCGCCGCCGATCACCAGCGCCAGCTCGACGCCCGACTCCGCCACTTCGGCGATTTCCTCGACCATGCGGCCGATGGTCGCCCGGTTGATACCGAACGCATCGTCACCCATCAGGGCTTCGCCCGACAGCTTGAGCAGGACGCGCTTGTACGCCCCCGTTTTCGTTCCAGATGCGTTCATTTCCACCGTCATACATGCTCCCGCGCAATCGCCGACATCCGGCCCATCTCCACGCCCGCAGGAGGCCCACCCCACCGCGCGACGCTACATCCTTACAACATCCCCCCAGACGAGGCACGGGGGATCCGGCTCCGCCGATCCCCCGAGGCCTCTCCAAGGCGGGCCCGAGCCCCCTGGGGGGCTGCCGCGCAGCGGCTCCGGGCCCCGCCATTCCGGACGCGCATCAGCGCGCGGGGGGCAAAGCCACAGGGGGTCAGCCCTTTGCCGCAGCCGCCTGGGCAGCGACTTCTGCGGCGAAGTCGTTGACCTTCTTCTCGATGCCTTCGCCCACGACGTACAGCACGAACTGCTGGACGGCGGAGTTCTTGGCCTTCAGCACCTGCTGGACGGTCTGCTTGTCGTCCTTGACGAACGGTTGCGACAACAGCGTAACCTCTTTCAGGAACTTCTGGACCGAACCTTCGACCATCTTGGCCACGATATCGGCGGGCTTGCCCGATTCGGCGGCCTTCTGCTCGGCAACCGAACGCTCCCGCTGGATGTCGTCCTGCGGCACGCCCGAGGCGTCCAGCGCCTTCGGCTTGGTGGCCGCGACGTGCATGGCGAGGTCCTTGCCCAGCGCTTCGTCGCCGGAGTATTCGACCAGCACGCCGATGCGGCCGCCGTGGACGTATTGGGCCAGCTTGTTCTCGGTCGCGATGCGGGTGAAGCGGCGGATGGAGATGTTCTCGCCGATCTTGCCGACCAGGGCGGTACGCACGCTTTCCACGGTACCGTCACGGAACGCCAGTTCGGACAGGGCGGCGACGTCGGCCGGGTTGGCCTTGGCGATCAACTCGGCGATATCGTTGGCGAACTGGACGAAATCATCGTTCTTGGCCACGAAATCGGTTTCGCTGTTGACTTCGACGGCAACGCCGGTCTTGGCGTCGGCCGAGACATACAGGGCCACCAAGCCTTCGGCGGTGACGCGGGCGGCGGCCTTGCTGGCCTTGCTGCCCAGCTTGACGCGCAGGATTTCCTCGGCCTTGGCCAGATCGCCATCGGCCTCGGTCAACGCCTTCTTGCACTCCATCATGGGCGCGTCGGTCTTCTCGCGCAGTTCCTTGACCATTGCTGCGGTAATTTCGGCCATGATTACTCCTGACATCTTCCGCCCTCCACAAGGGCGGAAATATAGTTTGACTAAAAAGAAGGGGCACAAGGCCCCTTCAGACATTCACCTGCGAAAGCCCAGCCCCGGCCCAGACCCAGGATGCGGTGGATCCGGCTCCGCCGGTCCACCCGCATCGCCCCCTTGAGGGGGCGCCCGAAGGGCGTAGGGGGTGGGTTTCCCTTCCGGTCCACCCGCATCGCCCCCTGGGGGGCGCGCGCAAGCGCGTAGGGGGGAGCTTATTCCTCGCCTTCGACTTCCACGAACTCGTCGCCGCCTTCGGCCACGGCATCCACCACGCCTTGCAGGGCCTGCTCGCGGCCTTCGGCCACGGCATCGGCCACGCCACGGGCGTACAGGGCGATCGCCTTGGACGAGTCGTCGTTGCCCGGAATGACATGGGCCACACCGTCCGGCGAGTGGTTAGTATCCACCACGGCGACGACCGGAATGTTAAGCGCCTTGGCTTCGGTGACGGTAATTTTGTGATACCCGACGTCGATGATGAAGATCGCGTCCGGCAGGCCGTTCATGTCCTTGATGCCGCCGATGGACTTGTTCAGCTTCTCGAGCTCGCGCTGGAACATCAGCGCTTCTTTCTTGCTCATGCGCTCGGTCGCGCCCTCGGCCTGCATGGCTTCCATGTCCTTCAGGCGCTTGATGGAGGTCTTGACCGTCTTGAAGTTGGTCAGCATGCCACCCAGCCAGCGGCTGTCGACGTAGGGCATGCCGCAGCGCTGCGCTTCCTCGGCGATGATCTCGCGAGCGGCGCGCTTGGTGCTGACGAACAGGATCGTGCCGCCACGGGCCGACAGTTGACGCACGAACTTCAGAGCGTCCTGGTACAGGGCCAGGGTCTTCTCGAGGTTGATGATGTGGATTTTGTTGCGATGGCCGAAGATATAGGGGGCCATCTTGGGGTTCCAGAAGCGGGTTTGGTGACCGAAGTGGACACCGGCTTCCAGCATTTCGCGCATGCTAACGGACATATTGACTCCGAGGGTTGGGTCTTGCACCGCATCAGCACCCGCCAGGCCTTGCTTGGCCCGGCCGGCACCCTGGATGACACGGCGCGCGGTTGACGATCCGGCCTGAACGTTCGGGAGAAGGCATCCCTGGAGAAACTCCAGGCTTTCTGGCATGATGGGTACACCACACGGCGCCCCGCCACCCAGGAATCACTCCTGGCCCCCCGACCCGTTCGGGCCTCTTGCTTCCTGTTTTGCTTCCTGAAATCACAGGAAGCCTATAATTCTACTATTTTCCGGGCCACCTGCTCAAGCGACCCGCCCGGCCACGCCCTGGCCTTCGTCGCGTCTTGTTACAAGAAAGCCCTCGCAGGCCGCTTCGAGCGGCGCTGGCGACCCGGAGCCATCATGGAGCGCGGATAGCGCGGGAATGCAGATCATGAGCATCACCATCAAATCGGCCGAGGACGTCGGCAAGATGCGCGAGGCCTGCCAGGCGGCGGCCAGCGTGCTGGACTTCATCGCGCCCCACGTCAAGCCCGGCGTGACCACCGGCGAACTGGACCGGCTCTGCCTGGAATACATGACCGACGAACTGAAGGTGAAGTCGGCCACCATCGGCTATGCGCCGCCGGGCTACCCGCCCTTTACCGGGGCGATCTGCACGTCGGTCAACCACCAGGTCTGCCATGGCATCCCCGGCGACAAGGTCCTGAAGAACGGCGACTCGCTCAACATCGACGTCACCATCATCAAGGACGGCTGGCACGGCGACACGAGCCGCATGTTCTTCGCCGGCGAACCGTCCATCCTGGCGCGCCGCCTCGCGCAGGTCACCTACGAATGCATGTGGCTGGGCATCGAACAGGTCCGGCCCGGCGCCCATCTGGGCGACATCGGCCATGCCATCCAGAAGCATGCCGAGGCGCACGGCTACAGCGTGGTCCGGGAGTTCTGCGGCCACGGCATCGGCCAGGTGTTCCACGAAGACCCGCAGGTGCTGCACTACGGCAAACCCGGCACCGGCATCGAGCTGCTGACGGGCATGATCTTCACGGTGGAACCCATGATCAACGCCGGGCGCCGGGAAATCCGCGAGCTGGCCGACGGCTGGACCATCGTGACGCGGGACCACAGCCTGTCCGCCCAGTGGGAGCACACGGTGGTGGTAACGGACACGGGCTACGAGACCCTGACCGTCTCGCCCGGCATGCCCGCCCCGCCCAGCTTGAGCAGGGGCCGGGGGCGCCGGGCGGGGCGGCCAACCCCAGCACGGCATGCAGGGCGCCGACTACCGGGGATGGCATGTGGGCCGTCAGGTATCTCAATGTCGCGGTGACGGCCAGCGACGCCTGCTCCGGAGGCAATTTAGCACTCCGGGATACCGCCTCCACGAGTTCATCCAGCATGGAATGCCACATCATGCGCCGCGGTCCCGAGACCGGTGGGTTGGGGTCGAGAGCACAGCTTAGCGTCCGTCCGGGCCGCCCTCACAGTGCCGAAAGTCACTTTCGCCCGGCAGGGGGCTCTGCGATACTCCTGGGCATGCGGGCATGGACACTCATCCATGAAAGAGGATTCGCTGTGGCAGCGCCTGAATCCCAGGCACAGCCTGTCGGCCGCCATCGGGTCGGTCGTGTTCGTCGTCGTCGTGATCGCCGCCGTGCTGGGCGCGGTCTTTTCGGCGTCCCGGGCCGAGCAGCAGGCGCAGGACGACCACGAGCGGCTGCTGCGGCAGTTCGCGATGCAGATCATGGCCAACCTGCAATCGGCACTGGCCACGCGGGTGTCCGTCATCAAGGCCGCGGCGGCGCAGATCGCCGCGTCGTCGGACACCGGCGCCGGTTCGCTCGGCAGGCATCTTGCCGCCATCTACCGGGAGTTCCCGGAGTTTTCGTCGCTGTCGGTGGTGGACGGGCGGGGCCGGTTCGCCACGGGCGGATCGTCCAGCAGCCGTTCCGGAACCGCTTTTTCCTTCGAGCCGGACGTATCGGCCCCGGCGGCCGACCTGCGGCCGGACACCATCGAGATCGCCGTGCCGCTGCACCGCGATGGCGGCCACGCGCCGGACGCGATCGTCGGCGCCCTGTCATGGTCGTGGCTGGGCACGGTCCTGCACGAACTGGAACAAGGGCTGAACACCGAACGGCACGTCCAGGTCTCGCTCAGCGACAAGAGCGGCCATGTGCTGATCGGTCCCGGCCAGCCGGGGGCCGGGCCGCGTCCTTCATCCGCGGAAGCCGAACGCATGCTGGCGGGGGCCTATTCCGCCAACGTGCTTGCGGGCGAGGCCTTCGACTGGACCATCACGGTCCGGCAGGACGCCCGGATCGCCTTGGCCGCGGCGCGGCGCACGCGCGACATCGTATTCGTGGCGACCTTCCTGTCGGGCCTCCTGGCCGCGCTGCTGGCGGCCTATGCCACGCACGTGCTGTTGCGGCCGCTGCGGCGCCTGGCCGGACAGGCGCAGGCGGTACAGCAGGGCAGGCGGGGCGAGCTGGACGCGGTGCACGGGGTCGACGAGGTCGCGCACATCGGCAACACCCTGGCGGCGACGCTGCAAAGCCTGAGCGCGGAAAAGCAGGCGCTGCTGCAATTGAACACCGAACTGGACCGCCGCGTGGCCGATCGCACCGCGCGGATCGAACGGATGGCCGAGGAAGCCCGGCAGGCGGCCATAGGCCGGGAGCGCCTGCGCATGGCCCGCGACCTGCATGACACGCTGGCGCAGTCGCTGATGGCGGTGCTGACGCAGTTGAGGATGATCCGCAAGCTGGGCGCGCGGATGTCGCCCGGCGAACTGGATACGGAACTGCTCAGCGCCGAGAACGTGGCCGGCAGCGGCCTGGTCGAGGCCCGGGCCGCCATCAAGCAGATGCGCCACAACGGCGTGCGCGAGCTGGGGCTGGGCGCGGCGTTGGCCGAACTGGCGGACCGCTTCGAGCGCCGGACCGGCATACCCACCGTCCTGGCCAGGGATGAGCAGGCCGCCGCGCTGGCCGGCGAACGCGCCGAGGTCGCGTTCCGCATCGCCGAGGAGGCCCTGCGCAACATCGAACGCCATGCGCGTGCCGGCCGCGTCTCCATCGGCCTGTCGATGACGGCGGCGGCCGATCCGGCTTCGCCCGCGCTATCGGCCGTCCATCTCGAAGTGATGGACGACGGCGTCGGCTTCGATCCCGCGGCCCCGGTGCCCGGCCACTACGGGTTGCGCGGCATCGCCGAACAGGCGGCGCTGATGCAGGCGAGGCTGGAGATCCGCAGCAGCCCCGGACAGGGCACGCGCATCCTGCTCGAACTGGATCCCTGATCCATCGGCGATCTGTGCGAGCATGGCGCCTGGAAGAAACATGTCAAGGAGGTACCGCGGGTGGATGCGTTGAGCCCTTCTCTCTGGATCGCCGTGGTGGCGATCGTTCTTGCCGTTCCCGGACTCGGCATGGCCTTCGGGTCCCGAGGGCTGCGGCCGTTGCGGCGCCTGCTGGGACTGGCGCTGGTGGCCCTGAGCCTGGTTTCCTCGCTGCTGGCCTTCACCGTGTACCGCTATCTGCAATTGTTCGAGGATCGGCAAGTCGCCATGATCGAGCTTGCGCAGGACGGGCAGCAGCGTTTCCGCGCCACGGTCGTGCTGCCGCCCGGGCCGGCGGGCGCGCCCCAAGGCGCGCGCCAGTTCGTGTTGTCGGGCGATGCGTGGCAGATCGACGCGCGCGTGTTGCGCTGGCGGCTGCCGGCGGCGCTGGCCGGGGTGCCTTCGCTGTACAGGCTGGACCGGATCGGCGGGCGCTATGACGACATCGAGCGCGAACGCGGCGTCTTGCGTACCGTGTATTCGCTGGACGACGGCGGCAACCTGCCCGACCTGTGGACGCTGAAACGCCAGTTCTCGCGCTGGCTGCCCTACGTCGATGCCGAGTACGGCAGCGCCACCTTCATGCCCATGTTCGACGGCGCGCGCTACCTGGTGCTGTTCAACGACCGCGGCGGCCTGCTGGCCAAGCCGGCGGACGAGGCTACGGCGGCGCGGCTGCGGCGGGGCTGAATACCCGGAGAGGGGAGAACATCCGAGTGATTGGATGTTTTCGCCAAATGGTTGACTCATACAACTCGTATTAATAAACTACTATCAAGCCCGGGATGCCGGGACGAGTCGTCGCCTATCGCCCACGCAGGAGCCACCATGTTCTCCCTTTACCGGTCCAGGCTTTTTTCCCGCGGCTGTCGCCGCATGCTCCGCCTGGGAATGGCGGCGCTCTTGCCGACCTGTCTGCTGCTGCCCGCGTCCGTCGCCCGGGCCCAGGGCGCCGATCGCTATCCGTCCCATCCGGTCCGCATCGTCGTCGGTTTTCCCGCGGGCGGCTCGTCCGACATGGCGGCCCGCATCGTGGCCGAGGGCATGAACGCCGAATGGAACACGCCGGTCTTCGTCGACAACCGCCCGGGCGCCGGCAGCACCATCGGGGCGGCCTATGTCGCGGCGGCGCAGCCTGATGGCTACACGCTTCTGCTGATCGGCCCCGGCACGCACGCGGTGACCGCGGCCATGTATCCCAACCTGTCCTACGACCCCATCAAGAGCTTCGCCAGCGTCATCCAGATCGCGAAGGGACCGTACTTCGTGCTGGTCAACGCCGCATCCGGCATCAAGACGATGGACGAGCTGGTCCGGCGCGCGCGCGCCTCGGCGCAGCCCATCAGCTACGCCTCCACCGGCAAGGGCTCGGGGTCGCATTTCGTGGCCGAGTCGCTCTCCAAGGCCATCGGCGCGCGCCTGCTGCACGTGCCCTACGCCGGCGCCGCGCCCGCCACGCTGGCCTTGCTGGCGGGGCAGGTGGATTTCGCGATCAGCGACATGTCGGCCATGACCCATATGCAGAGCGGCAAGCTGCGCGCGCTTGCCGTCACGACGCCCGAACGGCTGGCGCTGTTCCGCGACATTCCCACGCTGGCCGAAGCCGGCGTGCAGGGCGTCAGCTACACGTTGTCGGTGGGCCTGGTCGCGCCGGTCGGCACGCCCGCCGGCGTCATCCGCAAGATCAACGCCACGGTCGACCGTGTGCTGCGCAAGGACGAGGCGCGCAAGAAGCTGGAGGCGTTGGGATTCGAGCCCGCTTCCACCACGCCGGAAGCGTTCGCGGCCAGCATCGCCGCCGACGTGTCGCGTTTCTCGGCGTTCGTCGAACAGGCCGGGCTCAAGCAACAGCAATGACAGCGGGCGGCCGCGGCGCCGCCCCGAACAGAGAAAGCGAGGAGAACATGGCTACCGCCAACAATGTGGAACCTTTGCGCGCCAGGAAGGCGAATCGTATCGACTGCGCGCCCACCGGACCGGGCACGCCGGCCGGCAACTACCTGCGCAGCTTCTGGCAGCCGGTCTATCACGGCGCCGATCTCGCGCCGGGCCAGGCCGTGCCGTTGCGCATCATGAGCGTGGATTACACGCTCTACCGCTCGGCCGGCGGACAGGTCCACCTGACCCAGGGCCGCTGCCCGCACCGGGGCACGCAGTTGTCCACCGGCTGGGTGGAGGGCGACGAGCTGCGCTGTTTCTACCACGGCTGGAAATTCGATGCCGCCGGAAAATGCGTCGAGCAGCCGGCCGAGCAATCCGCGTTCATCGACCGCATCTCGCTCCAGACCTGGCCCACGCGCGAATACCTGGGACTGGTCTTCGCCTACCTGGGCACGGGCGAGGCGCCCGATTTCCCCCGCTATCCGCAGTTCGAGCAATTCCGCGGCCTGTTGGAAATCGACTCGTACTCGCGCGACTGCAATTATTTCCAGAACCTGGAGAACGCGCTGGACATGGCCCACGTGGGCTTCGTGCATGGCGACAACCGGGCATCGTTCGAAGGCATCGGACTGGGCAAACAGCTCCAGGCGGTGGAATCCGACTGGGGCATCACCTATACCTTCCAGCGCGGCGACGGCGCGCGGCGCGTGCAGCAGTTCGGCATGCCCAACATCTTCTACATGACCGCGCTGCCCAACGAACCCGACGTGGACTGGCAGGAATCGCTGTTCTGGTGGGTGCCCATCGACGATGCGCGCCACATGCAGTTCAGCCTGCACCGCGTGCCCATCCGCGACGAGGCCATGCTCCGTTTCAAGCAGCGGCGCGAACAGCGCCGGTCCGAGATCGATATCGCGCACCAGGATTTGTGCGAAGACATCCTGGACGGGGTCGCCCGCCTGCAGGACGCCGATCCCCGGCGCGTGGACCTGGTCCGTCTGCAGGACGACATCGCCCAGATCGGCCAGGGGCGGCTGGCCGACCGCGACGATGAACGGCTGGGCCGCTCCGACATCGGCGTGGCGGTGACGCGGCGGATCTGGACGCGCGAGATGACGGCCTTCCTGGAAGGACAGCCGCTCAAGGCCTGGACGCAGACCGCCGACATCGTGCCGCGGGTGTGGGGCCTGTCCGGGGATGCCGGAGAAAAGGCCATGGGTCGCGCCGAGCCGGGCCATGAAGCCGAGATCATCGACATCCGGCCCTTCGTCGAAATCCAGGTTCAACTGAAGGCGCTGCACGGCGCCGCCACCCGCCGCTGACGCGGCCTGGAGCACGCCATGACGCAACCGGACGCGGCCACGCCGCCGACCCTGACGCTGGACGAACGCGACCGCCGCTGGAACGGTCTGCGTGCGCGGATGCGGGAGCGCGGCATCGACGCCATCGTGGTGGGAAGCTTCCAGGGGCGCGAGCGCCTGGAAAGCTACCTGATCGACGATTTTCTCGACTCGGTCGTCGTGCTGACCCATGACGACGATGCCATCGTGATGACCTTCGGCCCGGGCCGGGTGTCGCGCGCCTTCGAAAGCCAGCGGCGCGGCATCGCCTTGTGGACCACCGACTTCCGCATCGGCATGGGCGGCGCCAGGACGGCCGAGGCCCTGCTCGACAAGGGGCTGGGCAAGGGCCGGATAGGCCTGGTGGGCCTTGGGCCCACCGCGCCCGGCGAAGCCGAGGGCCTGATGCCGCTGGGCTTTCACACCAACCTGCTGCGCGCGCTGCCCGGGGCGGAGTTTTGCGACTTCACGCGCGACTTCACCGACTTCATGCTGGTCAAGAGCGACGAGGAACTGCGGCTGTTGCGGTACGCCGCCCAGGTCAGCGAAAAGGCTTGCATCGCGATGGCCCAGGCCTGCCGGCCTGGCGTCAGCGAGGCCGAGGTCTATGCCGAGGTCCTGCGCGAGATCCACCGCAATGGCTGCGACGTGCGCTACCCCTTCCTGAGCCTGCAATCGGGCGTCGACAACATAGGCTGGGGCGCGCCGCGCTGGACGTTGCGGGCCGAGCCGCCCCGCGTGCTGCGCACGGGCGACGTCGTGCAGGCCGAGATCCATACGACCTACGGCGGCCAGGAGGCCCAGGTCCAGATGTGCGTCGCGCTCGATCCCATCGACGCCGAACTGCAACGCTGCGAATCGGTGGCGCGGCGGGCCTACGAGGCCGGCCTGCGCGCGGTCCGGCCCGGCGTCACCTTCGGCGAAGTCGTCGCCGCGATGGAAAAGCCGATCGCCGCCAGCGGCTGCTGGAGCAAGACGCCGCTGCTGCACACGCTGACCTTCGGCTCGACCGGCTTCACGCCCGTCAACCGCGCCCAACTGGCTGGCACCTTCGAGGAACGGATAGAAGGGTGGATGACCCCGGGCGTGCGCCGGGCGGACCTGGTGATGGAAGAAGGCATGAGCCTGGAGCTGGAGCCCAACGCCTGCATCGGCCTGCGCCGCGTCAACATCGGCGCCGGTGTCGTGGTGGGCCGCTCCGGTCCGGAGGAACTCAACGACGTGCCGACCCGCGTCTGGCACGTCGCCGCCTGAGGCGCGCGCGGCCAGCCGGCCGCGCCGTTTCAGCCGGCCGCGTCGAAGCGCCGGCGCAACTGGGTTTCCATGTGCGAGAAGGTATCGAACATGTCGCGCACCTTCTGCTCCGGCAGGCCATCGAGCACCGAAGCCTGAAGCCGCTGGATGCTTTCCGCCATGCGCCGGTAGCTGTCGCGCCCCTTGGGCGTGGGCAGGATCTCGGAGAAGCGCGCGTCGCTGTCGCTCAGCCGCCGCTCGATCAGCCCCGCCGTATGCAGCTTGCGCACCGCGCGCGAAATGGCCGATTTGTCCAGGGTCACCCACTGCATGATGCCCGAGGCGGGCATGGGCGCGTAGCTGCAGATCACGCTCAGCACCTTCCACTGGTGCGTTGTCAGGTCCTCGGCGCCATAGACCTCGGCCGTGGCCTTGCCGAGCAGGAAGCTCAGGATGGACAGGTGGTACGACAGATTGCCCTCGAAGGCGGAGGCCGGTTCGGCCTGGGGCTGCGGGGATGTCGGCTTCGCCGGGGCCGCCTTGGACTTGGAATGTGCCATTCGATGTGAAAAAACAACCGGTTGTCGAATGATACCGTTTCACTCCGGCAGCGGCAGCTTGCTCGAGAACTTTACTTCCCTGAGCGACAGGCTGGTCCGCACCGTGGCCACGTTCGGCAGCGTGCGCAGCACCTTGTCGATGAAGTCCCGCACCGAGTCCAGGTCTTCGGCCACCACCATCATCACGAAGTCGGCTTCGCCCGTGACGCGGTGGCAGGTCAGCACCTGGTCGTTCGCCTCCACCAGTTTCTCCAGCGCTTCGAACGCCTCGGCCGTGTGCGGCGAGAAGTTCAGGCTGATGAAGGCCAGTTCGCCCAGCCCGAGCTTGCGGCGGTCCAGCATGGCCTGGTAGCCCTGGATATAGCCTTCGGATTCCAGCTTGCGCAGCCGGTGCCAGCAGGGGGTTTCGCTCAGCGCCACGCGCTGGGCCAGCTTGGCGTTGGACAGGCGGCCGTCTTCCTGCAAGTGGCGCATCAGTTGCAGGTCGGTCTGGTCGAGGGACTCGGTTGGGGCATTCTTTCTCATCGATTCATCGTAGAAAAAGAATCTTTTCCTGTAAAGGCGGTCAAAGGGGGTAATTCCCCGGAATCTTCCGCGTCGACCGGCGCGGGGGCGTCTATGCCGATGCGGTTGCGCCCCTGGCGCTTGGCCAGGGCCAGGAGCCGGTCGACGTGGGCATAGGCCGCTTCGAAGGGGACGTCGCGGCCGAAACTGCCGACGCCGAAGCTGGCCGTGCAGCGCAATCCCGGCGCGATGGAAGAGAAATCCTGTTCCGCCACGGCTGCCTGCAGCCGCGCGGCCGCCTGTTCGGCTTCCTCCCGCGTCGCCCCGGGCAGGACCAGCATGAACTCTTCCCCGCCGATCCGGCCGACGGCGTCCATTTTCCGGACGTGCCGCGCCAGGATGTCCGCCATGGCCCGCAGCACCGCGTCGCCCACGGGGTGGCCATAGCGGTCGTTGATCTGCTTGAAATGGTCCGCGTCCAGGATGATGAGGCCGTAGCGCTCGGTTTTCGCCTGGCTCTTTTCCAGGAAGCCGAGCAGGCTGTTGCGGTTGCGCAGCCCGGTCAGCGGATCGCGTTCGGACACCAGGCTGAAATGGGCGATGGTGCGGAACGCCGTCAGCAGCACCAGCAGCACGGCCGCGCCCACGCTGAAAAGATAGAAACTGAGCTGGGTCAGCACCCAGTACATGTCGCCGTCGTAGCCATAGTGCAGGCTCTTGGCGTGCAGGGTCAGCAGGACGCGGGGCAGCAGGCTCACGGTGCCCAGCAGCAGGAACCCGAACAGCAGCCGCTCCAGCGTCTTCCCCCGCGCGAGGTGCCGGATCCGCCACAAAGCCAGCAGGAACAGCAGGGTCACCGCCGTGTACAGCGCGCCTATCCGCAGGCCGGACCAGGCCGGATCGTGGGTGCTCCACAGGCGCACGGCCAGCATGGCCGCCAGGATCAACGCCGACGGCCAGGGCGGCAAGTGCCTGTGTTCCAACTGCGCAATGCCGCTGGCGAACAGGAAGGCCGCGGCGCCGTACAGCACGCCCGTCACGGCGATGTTGACCGTCAGGTCGGCGGGCCAGAGCGTGATCTGCAGGATCAGCCCGGTGGCGTAGCCGGCGAAGGCGCCGATGAAATACAGCAGGTGCGCGGGCCGCCCCATGAATCGCCACGCGCCGCCCAGCAGCGCGGCGATCAGCAGCGCCACGAAGGGGTGGGAAAGTGCGAGTAGCGTGTCGGTATGGGACATGGGAATTTGTTCCCGTGAGTGTAGCCGCGATGGGGTGTCCGGGGTCTTTTCGGGCGCTCGGCAGGCTTTTTAGGGCTTTCTTCCTGAAAAACTCACTGAAAAGGAAGAATATTCTTTAAAACTGGGCGGAATGCCCAAAAAAAGCAAGGTTATTTCCGTCCGCCTGGAAGATACTATCGGTCGTATCCGTATCAGCATCACCACACTCAGGAGCGGCTCATGGGGCGGCAAGACGACAACAAATCCAAAGTGGCGATCATCGGCTCGGGCAATATCGGCACCGACCTGATGATCAAGATCATGCGCTATGGCAAGCACCTGCAAATGGGCGCCATGGTTGGCATCGATCCCAAATCCGACGGCCTGGCGCGTGCCGAGCGCCTGGGCGTGCCCACCACGGCGGGCGGCATCGACGGCCTCCTGGCCATGCCCAATTTCAACGAGATCCGCATCGCCTTCGACGCGACCTCGGCCGGCGCCCACAAGCGCCACAATGAACTGCTGCAGGCCAAGGGCGTGCAGGTCATCGACCTGACCCCCGCCGCCATCGGCCCTTATGTGATCCCCGCGATCAACATCGACGAGCATCTCGACTCGCCCAACATCAACATGGTCACCTGCGGCGGCCAGGCCACGATCCCGATGGTCAACGCCGTGTCGCGCGTGGCCAAGGTGCACTACGGCGAAATCATCGCCTCGATCTCCAGCAAGTCGGCCGGCCCCGGCACGCGCGCCAACATCGACGAGTTCACCGAGACCACCTCCAAGGCCATCGAAGTGATCGGCGGCGCCGCCCGCGGCAAGGCCATCATCATCCTGAACCCGGCCGAGCCCCCGCTCATCATGCGCGACACCGTGTTCACGCTGTCGGAAATGGCCGACACCAAGGCCATCGAGCAAAGCATCGCCGAGATGGTCGCCAAGGTGCAGGGCTACGTGCCGGGCTACCGCCTGAAGCAGCACGTGCAGTTCGACGAAATCCCCGCCAGCGCGCCGCTGAACGTCCCCGGCCTGGGCAAGCTGTCCGGCCTGAAGACCTCGGTGTTCCTGGAAGTGGAAGGCGCCGCGCACTACCTGCCCGCCTACGCCGGCAACCTGGACATCATGACCTCGGCCGCCCTGGCGTGCGCCGAGCGCTTCGCGCAGACCCACCTGGTCGAAGCCGCCTGAGGATCGAACTATGAGCAACAAGAAACTCTACATTTCCGACGTCACGCTGCGCGACGGCAGCCATGCCATCCGCCACCAGTACAGCATCAA
Organism: Alcaligenaceae bacterium SAGV5; assembly: GCA_009360345.1. Classification (GTDB taxonomy): domain Bacteria; phylum Pseudomonadota; class Gammaproteobacteria; order Burkholderiales; family Burkholderiaceae_B; genus Pigmentiphaga. The sequence goes on along the minus strand of SPDP01000006.1, from coordinate 260,493 downwards.
GAACGTCCGTGACATCGCCAAGGCGCTGGACGAAGCCAAGGTCGACAGCCTGGAAGTGGCCCACGGCGACGGCCTGTCGGGCTCCAGCTTCAACTACGGCTTCGGCGCGCACACCGACCTGGAATGGATCGAGGCCGTGGCCGATACGGTCAAGCACGCCAAGGTCGCCACGCTGCTGATCCCGGGCGTGGGCACCGTGCATGACCTGCGCAACGCCTATGACGCCGGCGCGCGCGTGGTGCGCGTGGCCACCCACTGCACCGAGGCCGACGTCTCCAAGCAGCACATCGAATACGCCCGCAACCTGGGCATGGATTCGGTGGGCTTCCTGATGATGAGCCACATGACCACGCCCCAGGCGCTGGCGCAGCAGGCCAAGCTGATGGAAAGCTACGGCGCCTCGTGCGTGTACGTCGTCGATTCGGGCGGCGCCCTGAACATGAACGACGTGCGCGACCGCTTCCGCGCCTTCAAGGACGTGCTCAAGCCTGAAACCCAGACCGGCATGCACGCCCACCATAACCTGAGCCTGGGCGTGGCCAACTCCATCGTCGCGGTGGAAGAAGGCTGCGACCGTATCGACGCCAGCCTGGCCGGCATGGGCGCGGGCGCGGGCAACGCGCCGCTGGAAGTGTTCATCGCCGCCGCCGAGCGCATGGGCTGGAACCACGGCTGCAACCTGTACACCCTGATGGACGCCGCCGACGACATCGTCCGTCCGCTGCAAGACCGCCCGGTGCGCGTCGACCGCGAAACCCTGGCGCTGGGCTACGCCGGCGTGTATTCGAGCTTCCTGCGCCACGCGGAAACCGCCGCCGCCAAGTACGACCTGAAGACCGTGGACATCCTGGTCGAGCTGGGCCGCCGGAAGATGGTGGGCGGCCAGGAAGACATGATCGTCGACGTGGCGCTGGACCTGAAGAAGTAATCGGCAGGCCGTTGCGACGGCCGCCGCGGTGTTTTAGAGTAGTTAGCACGTGGCGCCGAAGGGCGCTTTGGTAGCCCGGGATGGTTTTCCATTCCGGGCTTTTTTACGTTTTCCTATGCAGCCAGGCGGCCGGCGCTTGCCTGCAGGCCGTTCAAAATGCTGTCCGCGAGTTCCTCGGGAAAATCTTTCGGCAGTCGGGCTCGAACTGTTTGCACTACGCCAGGGGTGCGAGCCACCAGATCGTCAATGACGGACTGTGCGCCTTGACCCTCGGCGCTGACGATGCCATGGCGCTCCCCCACTGTCAGCCAGTGACGACGCCGGATATCCTTGATGAGCTTGTGCGGGTTCTTTCCGCGGACCGCCATGGCCATCCTGGCGCGGAACGGTGAAAGTTTGTGCGGACCTTCCCCCAGGACCGGATGGGCTGAAAGCACGTCATAGAGCGGCGTCATCTCATAGGCGCCGCGAGAACGTATGAACAGGCTGAAGTTCTTGGCGTGCCCGTCTATGGCGCACAGCATCCAGAACAGAACCTGGGCTTGAAAGAACTGGCGCCGGTCACGGTCGGGGTGGAGCGAGCCTCTCAATATCTCCATGATGCGGGCCATGCCGGGACCGCCTTCAGACTCGTACTTCAGGTGGGGCGGTGTCCCGGTGGCTTGGCACATGTCTTCTTGGGGACGCCGGATCAGCCAAGGTACGCCATCGTCGGATTGAGCCCAGACGCGGTCGAAGCGCTCCACGCAAAGAACGCGCATATCTTCAAAGCGCAGAGGTTCGCACCGCGCGACGGGAAGGCCGTACGCCCGCAAAATTTCCGCGCACAGCCACTCGTTTTCGACGGATGCGCTCAGGTCCATTTTCAGCGGGCCGACCGCGCCCAGCGGAAACTTGAAAATGTGGGTGGTTGGCGTACTTCCATGCGGTTTGCACCACCGACCGCCGTCATACAGTAGCGCGGTCTTTTCCTGGGCACCGGCAATGGAAATGCGAAAGTCATCTTGGTCGAGCGACGCGTCCGCCAGCGGCGACGGTTGTATCGTATGGCGCAGCAAGTGGGCGACTTCCGCTTCGGCCAAGGGCGTTGCATCGACGCGTCGGATGTCGCCTGGGCTCATCCCTTCGGGCAGGATTTGAAGCGCGCCCACACAATCGCGGCCGATTTCTCCGAGCAGATCAAAGGCGTCGATGGTGGCGAGCCGGTAGCGGCGAGCGACGCGTTCGCGAATGATGTCGTTGTCAGGCAGCAGGTTTTCGAAGTAGGCCCTGACCGCTCCGCCACGTAATGGGACGTTGCCGGGCGTGAAGGACAATGAGCGCGAAAGCGGCCGCCCCTGGCGCGCTTCTACCCAATCGAGGTCGTACTGTAGCGACTCCCCGACGCGGGGTTCGTTGCTCCAGGTACCTACGAAAGAGCCATTCATCCACAGGCCCAGCGTGTGTCGACGTCGTGCCATGTCGTCACCAATCGGGTTCGGAGATGTGGAGGCCGGAAGCCGGGCTTGTCTGGGCGGCGGCGTAGGGCTGCTGCCGACGCAGGACAAGCTCGACGCCCAGGGTGCTCAGCAGGCGCATGAGGCGATCCATGGTAATGGTTTCCGCATTGCGTTCGAGCGCGGAAAGCGCTTGCTGAGTGACGCCGAGGCGCAGAGCGGCATCGGCTTGCGTCAAGCCGGCTTGCTTGCGGAAGGCCCGCAGCAACTGCGGCAGTTGGTCGGGGCTTCGTACTATGAAGTCGTTCATATAACGCCTATCCGGATACGATGCACGATCACAAAATATATTTTGTTTTTTACAAATACACAATTTACTTTGTAATTGTCAAAAACAAATCAGATGTTGTTTTTGATTGACCCGGCGCACGAGACATTGGGAGCGCTGGAGCTTTCATTGCTCTTCACCCATGCCTTGTTCCAGGCTGCGCACGAACGACTCACGAAACCGCGTCAGCATGGGGTTGCGTGCAGCCGTCTTGCGCGAAATGAATGACACATGCATGGGCGCCAAGTCCAGATCGGCATCGATCAGGCGAACGATGCCGAGGTTCTCCTGGAAGCGAGCCGCACGCTGCGGCGCCACGGTCAGCAGGCTCGAATGGGCGACCACGGTCAGGTTCTGGATGAACGACGAGGTTTCCACCAGCGGTTCCGGGGGCCGCAGGCCACGCTGGGTGAAGCCTTCCGCAAAGGCGCGCCGGACGCTGGAGTCGCGGCGCTGCAGTACCCACTTGTGATCGACCAGGTCCTGGTACGAAACCTGTGCGCGATCCACCAGCGGATGCGCGGGATGGGCCACGACACTTATCTGGTCGGTATAAAGCGGAACGAAGTCCAGTTGTGAAAACTCGGGTGAACTGGCCAGGCCGTCGTTGGGCAATCGACCGATGACACACTCCAATTCGCCGTTGAGCAAGGCGTCGATGAGCGCCCGGCCAGTTCCTTCCCGCGTCTGGATGGGCGTGCCGCCGGCTTCCAGGAAAAACTCGATGGCGTGCGGCAGGTAGGCCAGATAGGCCTGGGCGACCACGCCGACGCGCAGCACGGGCAACTGGCCCTGCGCGACGTCCGCCACGTTCGAGACCCACTCGTCGAATTCATTGAGGATGGTGCGGCAGCGCCCCAGCAGGGCATGGGTCGCGGGCGTCGGCACGACGCCCTGTCTGCCGCGCAGAAACAACGAGACGCCCAGCAGCGCTTCCAGATCGTTGAGCATGGCGGTTGCCGCCGGCTGGCTGATGGCGAGATGGCGAGCGGCCTTGTGCAAGGTGCCGTGCCGGACCAGCAGGTCGATCAGCATGAGCTGGCGAAACTTCAAGTGCGAAAGGCTGAGGGGAGAACGAGCAATCATGGCAAGTTGGGCGGGGGGGTGATAAGCGAATCTTATCTAAAGCTCAGATAAACCGAGTATTCCCTTTTCATGAAGCTACCTAAACTGCATCCGTCACCCCCGATGCTCGAAGGAATGCTCGTGAAGAAGCTCATTTTGTGCCGCCTGATGCGGTTCGCCATGGCCGGCGCCGTGGTAGTGGGTGCGGGCGCCGCCCGCGCCGATTGGCCCATGGATCAGCCCATCCGTATCGTGGTGCCGCAGGCTGCCGGCGGCAGCAACGACACCGTTGCCCGCATGCTGGGCGTGGCGCTGGGCAAGGCCCTGGGCCAGACGGTGGTGGTGGAAAACCGGCCCGGCGCGGCCGGATCCATCGGCATGCAAGCCGTCGTCCAATCCAGGGCCGATGGCTACACGCTTGCGATTGCCTCCGATTCCGCCACGCTGCTTGGCGTCGTGAACAAGAATGTGCCCTGGGATTTCAGCCGTGACCTGGTCGGCGTGGCGATGATCGGCGACCAACCCGTGGGCGTGGCGGTCTCCGGCCGCGCCCCGTACAAGGGCTTCAAGGAACTGATCGACGCGGCCCGCTCGAAACCCGGGGCCATCGCCTACGGCACCTCCGGTACGGGGTCGTCGCAACACATCATCGGTGAGTGGCTCAGCAAGCTGGCGGGTGTCAGCCTGATCCACGTTCCCTACAAAGGCGGCGGCCAGGCCGTGACTGACCTGGTCGGCGGCCAGGTGCCCATGGCGGTACTGGGCTACGCCCCGCTGGCGCCTCAAGCCAGGGCGGGCGCCATTCGCATCGTGGCGATCACCTCGCCCACACGCAACCCGGCCTTGCCTGGCGTGCCGACCCTGGCTGAACTGGGATATCCGGACATTGCGCAGAACCAGTGGGTCGGGGTGGTTGCTCCCAGAGGCACGCCGGCACCGGTGATCGAACGCTTGTCCAGCGAGATCCGCAAGATCGTGGCGCAGCGCGATTTTCAGGCCAAGCTGCTGGAGATCGGCTTTGATGCGCGCTTCATGGGCAGCGATCAGTTCGAGCCGTTCCTGCTGCACGCGGTGGCGACCTGGCGCAAGCTGGTTCCTTCGCTGTCGCTGCAATTGAATTGAGCGGTACCGCCGGCCGCGCGTCTTGCGCCGGCGTCCACAACAGAATGGAAGAAATAGATGGATAGACGTTCTGACAAACGCCAGCCCAACATCGTGCTGGTGCTGGCCGACAATCTCGGCTGGGGCGAGCTCGGCTGCTATGGCGGCGGCGCATTGCGCGGCGCGCCGACGCCGCGCATCGACGCGCTAGCCAGGGAGGGAACGCAGTTCCTGAATTTCAATGTGGAAAGCGACTGTGTGCCGACCCGTTCGGCATTGATGACCGGCCGCCATCCGATCCGTACCGGCGCGCTGCAATCGGTGCCGGCGGGGCTGCCGCAAGGCATTGTTCCCTGGGAAGTCACCCTGGCCGAAGTGCTGTCCAGGGCCGGCTATGCGACCGCCATGTATGGCAAGTGGCACCTGGGCGATATCGAAGGCCGCTATCCCAAGGACCGCGGCTTCGATGAGTGGTATGGCATTCCGCGCACCACCAATGAGAGCATGTTCACCGAGCAGGTGGGATTCGACGAGACCGTGGTCGACATTCCGCATGTGATGGAAGGCCTGCGCGGCCAGCCGGCCGAGAAACGCGAACCGTACGATCTGGAGATGCGTCGCCGTATCGACGAAGAACTCACTCGTCGGAGCTGCGACTTCATTCGCCGCAAGGCGCCAACTGATCAACCGTTCTTCCTGTACGTGCCGTTGACGCAACTGCACTATCCCACGATCCCTCATCGTGAATTCATCGGCATGACCAGAAAGGGCGATTTTGCCGATTCACTGGCGGAAATGGATCACCGCGTGGGGCAGATTCTCGACACCGTGGATGAGCTCGGCGTGCGCGAAGACACGGTGTTCATCTTTGCCAGCGACAACGGACCAGAATTCCGCAGGCCTTGGCGCGGCACCGCCGGCATGTGGACCGGCACTTACCACACCGCAATGGAAGGCGCGCTCCGGGTGCCTCTGATCGTGCGATGGCCAGGCCGGGTACCTGCCACCCGCGTGACCAACGAAATCGTGCATGTGGTGGACCTGTTCCCGACGCTTGCCTCCATGGCTGGCGCCGAGATACCCGCCGACCGGCCCATGGACGGCATCGATCAGACCCGCTTTCTGTGCGGCGAGCAGGAAGCCTCGAGCCGCGAAGGCTTCCTGTATTACATCAAATCTGAATTGCGCGCGGCAAAGTGGCGCGACTGGAAAATGCATTTCGTCTGGGAGGTCGAGCCCAACGCCGGCCCCATTCATCTGGAAACACCCTATGTCTTCAACATCGTGCAGGATCCGAAGGAAGAGACGGACGTGAACGCGGCGCAGGGATGGGTGCGCGGCCCCATCCGCAAGATGATCCAGGCTTTTCAGGACAGCTTGAAGGAGCATCCGCCCGTGCCGCCGGGGGCGCCGGACGATTATCGGCCGGGGTAGCCCGCGAACCGGGCCAGGCAATCCAATATCGCCGCATTGGCGGCCGCGCATGCTTGCAAGACCCCTATTGCCTGGCGATCGCCGCGGCGGCATCGGCCTTCATCTTGTCCAGCGCCGCGCTGGAGAGATACCGGCCCTTCAGGACGACGGCCCGGATCCTGTCCAGGTTCGCCACGTCGGCCACCGGGTTGGCGTCCAGCACCACCAGGTCGGCGTCCTTGCCTTCCTCCACCGAGCCCAGGCTGGACTGGCGCCCCAGGAACTCCGCCGGATCCCGGGTCGCCATCTGCAGGACTTCCAGCGGCGAAAAACCCGCCGACGCCAGCTCGCGGAACTCCTGGTGCAGGCTGATGCCCGGCACCAGCCAGATACTCATGTCGCCGCTGAAGTCCGAACCCGTCATCATCTTGACGCCGTTCTGCTTCATGAGTCTGGAAACCCGCTTCTGCAACTCGTAGAACTGCCGCAGCGTGGTGACCGCGCTCGCGGGCAGCTTGTCGAACTGATCGCCCACCTGTTGCCAGATCGCGCGCGTGGACTTGTCGATATAGGCCAGGTCGGGGTCGTCGCGGTATTGGGGATCGTTGCCGTAGACCTGCGTGCGCAGCCGGATCAGCGTCAGCGTCTGCCAGGTGCCGTTCTTCGCGAACACCTTGCTCAGCTCGATGCACTTGGCTTCATCGTAGGTGTCCAGGATGCGCTGGTAGTACGGCGCGTTCTGGGCGCCATCATAGGCACGGGGATTGGTGACGAAGGTCGGCGGGAAGGGCGGTTTCAGCGACCCCGCCAGCGCCGCCGCGCGCAACGTCTGCTCCTCGCTGGAGCAGTCCATCAGCAGTCCCCAGCCGGCGCCCAGGTGATCGAAGGACGGCGCTCCCGCGTTGCTTGCGTCGCGCGCGCTGATGGCCGGGTTCAGGTGCGCCTCGCCGCCATGGAAAATGGCCTCCGGGGCCAGCACCCGCCCCGCGGCGCTGTCCTGGTTCAGGACCTTGCCGCGTTCCACGTTGGCCGGGGAATCGGACTCCTCGCGGAATCCCGTGATGCCGCTGGCGATCATCAGCGGCCAGTAGGGCGGATCGCGGTCGGCGCTGTCCACGGCATGGGCGTGCATGTCCAGATAGCCGGGCACGATGTACTTGCCCGAGGCGTCGATGGCCTGGGCCCCGCCGGTGGCGTGCAAAGGCTGCGTGGTGACGCGCCGGATCTTCCCGCCCTCGACGTGGACATTCATGCCGGCCGCGAGCGAGCCGTCGCGCGTATTCACCACGGTCGCGTTCCGCAGGACCGTCCCGCCGGCGACGTCGATGCCGCCGTCGCCCCCGCCGCCACAGGCGGCAAGAATGGGCAGCAGTGCCGAGAGGGCGCCAAGAATGGCGTGCTTGCGTCGTGTCATGGCCTGTCTCCTTTTGGTGTCGTTATCCGGGTCGGATCTTAGGAGGCCCAGGCGCGGCCGAGGAGATGGCGGCTTTGCCGCGACGATACCCGCGAGGTATCGGTAGGGGGGGCACGCCACCTGTTGCACCCCGTTGCGGCTTGTTCCAGGATAGTGGGGAATACTGGGGAAACCTCTTTACCAACGACAGGAGCACAGCATGGCCTCGGATCGCAGCCTGGAAAAAGCCAAGGACGCCCTGGAAGACGGCCTGGAAGCCGTCGACAAGGCCGCCCACGCCACCGCCGACAAGGTGACCCGCGCCACCCGGCGCGCCAAGGACGCCGCCTCGGATGCCCTGGACGACGGCAGCGACGCGCTGGAAAGCGCGTTGCGGTGCACCCAGGATGCCATCCGCCAGCATCCCGTCACGGCGGTGGCGTTGGTGGCGGCGGTGGCGTATCTGCTGGGACGTATGCGGGGCTGAACCGGCAAATGACCTTCGGCCGCAGGCCGAAGGTTTCCGTTCGTCGATCAACCGGGCAAAACTGATATCTTCTGCAAACCCGGCGCTTTCCCTACGATCAGCACTTCATCAATTTCTGCTGATCGACCCATGAGCGACGAACGACGAGCATCGAACCCGTCCAGGAGAACCCTGATCCGGAACGCGTCCATCCTGACGATGGACGCGGAGCAGGGTGATCTCGACCGGGGCGATCTGCTGATCGAAGGCGACACCATTGCCGCGATCGGCCGCAGGCTGGACGAACCCGCCGACGAAATCGTGGACGCGGCGGGCATGATCCTCATGCCGGGAATGATCGACAGCCACCGCCATGTGTGGGAGGCCATCGACATGGGCGGGCTGGTCAAGGTGCGGCCGGCGCCCTACCTGCCCGCGTACCAGCAATGGAAAATGCGGACCATCGTGTCGATGACGCCCGAAGACCATTACCTGGCGGAACTGGTCGGCGGGTTGCAGGCCATCGACTCCGGCGTGACGACGGTGGTCGACTATGCGCATGGGCAGATATCCGAGGCGCACACCATGGCCGCGGCCCGTGGCCTGCGGGACGCCGGCATAGGCGGGTGGTTCGCGTTCCAGCTGGGCGTGGCGCCGTCGTACAAGCCGGGAGACACGATCTCGCTGGCGGCCGCCAACCGCCAGCGGATCGCGCGGCCCACGGCATCCCACTGGGCCACCGCGGAACGGCTGCGGTCCGAGCTTTTTCACGATCCGTCCGCGCCGCTGCAACTGGCCGTGGCTCCCTGTGGCAACAACGGCACCCCCCTGGATGAAATCCGCGACGAATGGTCGAGGATACGCGGCATGGGCATCCAATTCATGCCCCAGCACATCCACAAGCCCGAGAAGCCGCATCCTCCGGGCGTGATGGGACATCGCGGATCGGGGATCGAGGATCTCGCCGACGCCGGACTCCTGGGGCCGGACTTCCAGGCGGTCCATGCCAATGCGCTGACCGCCGCCGAGCTGGCCCTGATGCGGGAGGCAGGATCCATGCTGAGCGCCACCACCATGGCCGAATTCCCCTATGTGCTCTACGCGCAAAAGGGGGCGCCCATCCACGCGCATGCGCGCAACGCGGGCGTGCCGGCGGGAATTGGCGTCGACGTTCCGGTATCGCTGACGAGCGAGTATTTCGAACACGTGCGGTCGGCCTATTGGACGCTCTATCTCGACGCCGGGCACCCCGGCATCGTGGCGGACTGCACGTCTTCCTACGTGCTCGACTTCGCCACGCGCCTGGGGGCGCAGTCGGTGCGCCTGGGCCATCGGACCGGCGTGCTGGCGGCGGGCAAGCGCGCCGACCTGGTGCTCCTGAGCACCCGGCGCATCGGATTCGGCATGGCGGGCAGCCTGGCCGAACGCGTGCTCACCTTCGCCGGCACCGCCGATGTCGACAGCGTGTGGGTGGCCGGGACCGCCCGCAAACGCCATGGCCGGATGATCGGGGTCGATTGGGACGACCTCAAGAACGCATTGACCGAGGCGCAGCGGCGCATCGCGCGCCTGGCCGCGACCATCCAGTTCACCTGACCGGCGGCATGGCCGTTCCCTTACCGAGGAGGAAGTACACCATGAAGTCCGCCGTGTGCTGTTTGATCACCGCCGCCGCGATGCCGGTGGCGGCCCTGGCCCAGCAGGCCGACGCCTGGCCGGGCCGGATGGTCCGCATCGTCCATGGCTTCGGCGCGTCCGGGTCCATCGATTTCTATGCCCGCCTGCTGGCGGCCCAGTTCAAGGCCAAGTTTGGCCAGACCGCCATCGTCGACATGAAACCCGGCGCGGGAGGAACGATCGCCGCCGCGTCGGTCGCCCGCAGCGCGCCGGATGGCTACACGCTGTTCCTGATGGCATCGGGCCACGCCGCGGCGCCCGGGCTGTACAGCTCCCTGCCCTACGATCCGGTCAACGATTTCACCGTGGTCTCGATGCTGACGCGCAGCGGACTGGGCATCGTCGCCAACGCCAACGCGCCGTTCCATACCATCCAGGAAATGGTGGAACAGGCCCGCAAGCGCCCCGGCGGGATCGACTACGGCACGCCCGGCATCGGCACCGGCCCCCATCTTGCCGCCGCCTTCATGCAGGCCGGCGCCGGGATCCGGCTGAACCACATTCCCTACAAGACGCAGGGCGACCTGAACACCGCGGCCATGGCGGGCCAGGTGCCGGTGATCATGACCAGCCTGTTCGGCATGAACGAACTGGTCAACGGCGGGCAGGTCAAGCTGCTGGCGGTCACGTCCAAGGAGCGCGCGACCCGCTATCCCGGCGTGCCCACCCTGGACGAGACCGTGCTGCCGGGCTTCGACGTCGTCGGCTGGACCGCGCTGGCCGGCCCCAAGGGGCTGCCGGCTTCCATCGTGGCCAAGCTCAACGAGCTGGTGCGGGAAACCATGACGAATCCGCAGGTGGTCAAGAACCTGGCGTCCAACGGCACCGGCCCCTGGATCACCAGCCCGGAGGAAGGCCGCAAGATTCTTGCCGCCGAGGTGACCCGGTGGACCAGGATGGCGCGGGACGAGCACATCGCGCCGGAGAACTGACCGGCACGCCCGCTTCGCCTGTCGACGCGGGCGTGCCCGTCCCGGCTGCCCGGGGCGGGCCAGGCCTCATTTTCCGGCCAGCTCGCGCCCGGCGTGCTGGAACATGCCGCGCAGCCAGCGGTGCCCGGGATCCTTGTGGCTGCGTTCGTGCCAGTACGCCGCGTAGCGGATGCGGGGCAGGCGCAGCGGGACCTCCAGCAGCCGCAGCGCGTACTGGTCGGCGAATGGCCGGGCCAGCATGCGCGGCAGGGTCGCCAGCATGTCGGTGCGCGAGACGATGGCCGGGATGGTCAGGAAGTTCTGGACCAGGAATGGCCGTTCGATCTTCCGTCCCTCTCTGGCCACGGCCTCGTCCAGCACGACCGCCGTGGTCGGCCGCCCCGTTCCCAGCGGGCGCACGTGCGGACACCCCAGGAAATCCTCCACCGTCAGCCGGTCCCGGATCGTGGGGTGCGAGCGGCTGGCCAGGCATACGACCTGATCCTGGAACAAGGGCATGGAACGCAGCGTGGGCGTGGGGGCCAGCAGCCAGGCAATGCGCAGATCCAGGTCGCCCGCCTCCAGTTGCTCGATGGCCCGGGCCGGCTGCGGTGGGCGCACTTCGATGCGGATGTCGGGCGATTCCCGCCGCAGGCGCTCCAGCAGGAGCGGCATCAGCATGTGCTCGGCATATTCGGGAATGGTCACCACGAAGCGCCGGCGCGAGGTCGCGGGATCGAAGCGGTCGGCGGGCGACACCATGCGGTCGTACTCCGCCAGGATCTGTCGCGCCGACTGTTCCAGCTCGCGCGCCCGCTCGGTGGGCACCATGCCGCCGCGCGTGCGGACGAGCAGCGGATCGTTGAAGTGTTCCCGCAGCTTGCCCAGCGTCTGGCTCAGGGCAGGCTGGCCGACGCCCAGGAGGTTCGCGGCGCGGGTGACGTTCCTTTCCGTGACCAGGACGAGCAGGGCGCGCAGCAGGCGAAAATCCATATTATCCATAATTGGTGATTTTAGAGATTAGCCAATGCCCATGGCAACGGGCGGGGGGCTGGAGTCTAATCCGGTCGTGACCAATGACCCGCCCGCCACCATGTACTCGACCTTTCAGCAAGCGCAGCAGGCGCTGGCCGGACAAGCGCCCGGCGATCCGCTTGCCCTGCCCATCGAGGAAGCCCGCCTGCGGCAGTCGCGCTACTTCCAGGCCTTGAACACCGGTGTCCCGGACGTGGCCCGGTCGGACGACCACGCCGTCGGCGGGCCGCATGGAAACATCCCGGTGCGGCTGGTCTGCGCCCACCGGCGGCCGCACGCACCTTGCCTGGTATTCCTGCGCGGCGCGGGATTCTGGGCCGGCGGCATCGATTCGCACCTGGGCACCCTGCATCGCCTGGCCGTGCTGACCGGCTGCGTGATCGCCGCCATCGACTACCGCAAGACCCCCGAGCACCGCTATCCCGTCCAGCAGGACGAAGTCCTGTGCGTGCTGGCATGGCTCCGGCGCCATGGCGCGGAACTGGGCCTGCGGGAGGGCGCATGGGCGCTCTTCGGCGAATCCGCGGGCGCGACGCTGGCGCTGTCCGCCACGCTCGCGCTGCGCGACCGGCGGGATGACCTGCCCGCCGGCCTCGTCCTGTTCTATCCCAATTGCGGCGGCCCCAGGCCCGGCGCGCGGCCGTATTCCCAATGGGTATGGCGCAGCTATCTCGGCGACGCGGATCCCGGCGCCGTGCCCGGACCGGTTCCCCTGCGCCAGGACCTGCGCGGGCTGCCCCCGGTATGGCTGGGCTGCGGCACGGCGGACCCCCTGCTGGCCGATGCCCAGGCGCTTGCCGAAGGCCTGCGACGGGCGGCGGTCCCCCACCAACTCGTGCGGTTCCCGGACATGCCGCACGCGTTCGTGATGCACGCGGCCGCGCTGCGCCCGGCCCGCCGCGCACTGGAGCAGGCCGCGGCCCAGGTCCGCAACCTGTTCGATTCCCCTCTCATGGAAACCCCTCCATCATGAAGCGATACACCCCTACCCAGGAAGAAATGCAAGGCCGCATCGCCAGGTTCAAGGACCTGGTCTCGACCAAGGCGCGCATCCAGGAAAAACTGGGCCTGCCCCAGGAAGTCATGGAAATGATCACGGCCAAGGCCACCTTCAACGTCATGTCCCCGGGACCCCTGCCAGGGCAGATCTCGCCCCGTCCCGCCGTGGAGGGCGGGGACGCCGGCGTCTTCCGGCTGGGCATCGTCACCTGCCCGCCGGGGCAGGGGCCGGGGCTGCACGTGCACTATCACACCCACGAAACCTTCATGTGCCTGACCGGGCGCTGGCTGATCCAGTGGGGCGACCACGCCGAAGAAAGCACCGTGCTCGAACACCTGGACCTGATCGCGCTGCCGCCCGCCGTCACCCGCCGCTTCGAAAACCTGTCGGACCAGGACGCGCAATTGCTCGTGATCGTGCAGGGCGAGCGCGACCAGTTCGACGACATCGACCGCGACCCGGCCACCGCGGAAAAAATCGCCGCCCGCTTCGGGCCCGAGATCGTCACCAGGCTGGAGACGGCCGGCTGGAAATTCACGATAGGCAAGGAGGCGGCCCATGAACCCGCGCGAGCCTGACATGGCGTCCTTCGATCCGGACGCGCTGGAGCCCAGGCAACAGTACAAGCTGATGAGCGGGACCATCATTCCCCGCCCCATCGCGCTGGTGACGACCCTGGGGCCCGACGGCGTGGCCAACGCGGCGCCCTTCAGCCTGTTCAACATGGTCGGCGTCGATCCGCCCATGCTGATGTTCTCGCTGACGCCGCGGGCCGGGGAGGTCAAGGACACCGGCCGCAACATCGAGCGCCTGCCGGAATTCGTCGTCCATATCGTGGACGAGGGCGTCAAGGAAAAGATGAACATCTGTTCGGCCGATTTCCCGCCCGGCACCAGCGAGATCGACTTCGCCCGGCTGCGCACGGCACCGTCCGTCAAGGTGCGTCCGCCCCGGCTGGTGGAATGCCCGGCCCAGTTCGAATGCCGCCTGATCGACATCATCAAGGTCGGCCGCCGGCCCAACCATCTCGTCATCGGCGAGGTGGTCATGATGCATTACCGGGAAGGCATCGTGGACCCGGCCAAGTTCTATGTGGACGCCGCGCGGCTGGCCCCCATCGGCCGGCTGGAAGGCGCCGGCATGTACACGCGCGTGACCGACCGCTTCCAGATGGGACGCCCCGAGATTCCCGGCGTGCCCGCCACCAGCGGCTGAACGGCCGCTGGCTTTCCAAGAAAAGGAGACAACATGAAGATTTCATACTGCCTGCGCGGCATCGCCGCGGCGGCCGCCCATGCCGTCCTGGCCCTGGGCGCCCCGGCGATGGCGCAGGGCTTTCCCGCCAGGCCGGTCAAGCTCGTGGTTCCCTACACGCCCGGCGGCGCCGCCGACATCCTGGGCCGCGTCGTGGCCGACGGCCTGGGGCGCCGGCTCGGCCAGCCGGTCATCGTCGAGAACAAACCCGGCGCGGGCGGCGCCATCGCCGCCAAATACGTGGCCGACGCCCCCGCCGACGGCTACACCATGATGCTGGGCGGCACCACGCCCCTGGTGCTCTATCCGCTGCTGTACGAACGCCAGGCCTACGATGCCCGCAAGGACTTCACCGGCATCGGCATGCTGGCCTACTCGCCGCTGGTGCTGGTGGTGAACGCGCAGTCCCCGGTGCGGTCCGTGGGCGACTTCGTCAAGGCGTCGCGGGCGGGCTCGCTGGCCTATGGTTCGGCCGGCAACGGCACCGCCATGAACATCGCCGGCGAACTGTTCAAGAGCCAGGCCGGCGCCGACCTCATGCACGTACCCTACAAAGGCAGCCCGCCGGCGCTGAACGCGCTGCTGGCCGGCGACATCGCCTCGGTGTTCGACCTCGTCGCCTCGGCCAAACCCTTCATCGACGGCGGCAGGCTGCGGCCGCTGGCGGTCCTGAGCGGCCGGCGCAGCGGCGCCCTGCCCGACGTGCCCACCTTGCGCGAGCTGGGCTACAAGGACTTCGACTTTTCCGTGCGCTATGCCTTGATCGCCCCCAGCGCCACCCCGCCGGGCGTCATCGGGCGCCTGAACACCGAACTCAACGCCGTCCTGCGCGACCCCGCGGTCGCCAACCAACTGGCCACCCTGGCGCTGGACGTCATGCCCGGCCCCCCGGAGGCCGTCATGGACTTCGCCCGGACCGAGATCGAACGCCTCGCGCCGGTCATCAAGAACGGAGGAATCCGCCTGGACTGAACGCGGCGCCGCCGCGTCTCCCGCCGGCTTGCCCTGGCGCCTGGTATCCGTGCCGGATGCGCGCCCCCGCGCGGGGTGCGAGAATACGGCATAACACCACGGCATAGCCCGGCAGGAGACGATTTTGCAGAGCCCCCTGTCCTCCCTCAAATTCAGCACCGCCTCGGGCCACATCTGGCTGGACGAAGAGCGCATGCTGCTCCTGCACGCGCGCGCCCTGGGCGCCCTGCGCAAGGAACTGTTCGACTCCCTGGGCGTGGAACGCACCCGGGGCCTCCTGGTCCGCATGGGCTACGCCTCCGGCATGCGCGACGGCGCCTACGCCGTCAAACGCCGCCGCGCCGGCATGCAGACCGACGAAGCCTTCCTGCTCGGCCCCAAGCTGCACGCCGTCGAAGGCGTCGTCCAGGTCGAACCCATAGAACTCAGCATCGACCTCGCCAGGAACCACTTCTACGGCGAATTCCTGTGGCGCAACTCCTGGGAATGCGAAGCCGACGTCCAGGAATACGGCCACGGCGAAGACCCGGCATGCTGGACCCAGATCGGCTATGCCTCCGGCTACTCCAGCGCCTTCATGGGCTCGCCCATCGTCTACAAGGAAATCGAGTGCCGCGCCCAGGGCGACACCCACTGCCGGATCGTCGGCCAGCCCGCCGACGCCTGGCAGGACGAGGCCTACCTCAACTACTTCGCGCCCCATCCTTTCGCGGGCCAGCTGATCGAATATTCCATCGGCCTCGAACACCTGCGTTCGTCCTCCACCCGCAAGCCCGCCAACCAACCCCTGGCCGGTGCGTCCGCCGCCTTCCAGGCGGCGTTCGAACTGCTGCGCAGCGCGGCCGGCAGCCCCATCACCGTCCTCCTGCAAGGCGAGACCGGCGTCGGCAAGGAAGTCTTCGCCCGCTGGCTGCACGACAACGGCGAACGGGCCAAGGGACCCTTCATCGCCGTCAACTGCGGCGCGATACCCGCCGACCTGATCGAAGCCGAACTGTTCGGCGTGGAGAAGGGCGCCTACACCGGCGCCCACCTGGCACGCTCCGGCCGCTTCGAGCGTGCCAACGGCGGCACCCTGTTCCTGGACGAAATCGGCGACCTGCCCCTGGCCATCCAGGTCAAGTTGTTGCGCGCGCTGCAAAGTGGCGAGATCGAACGCCTGGGCAGCGAGAAATCGCAACGCGTCGATGTCCGCATCGTCGCGGCCACCAACGTCGATTTGCAGAAGGCCATGCAGGACGGGCGCTTCCGGCCGGATCTGTACTACCGGCTGAATACCTTCCCGATCACCATTCCGCCGCTGCGCGAGCGGCGGGCGGATATTCCCGTGCTGGCCAGCCGCTTCCTGCAGAAGTACGGCGGGCTATACGGCAAGAAGCCGGGCGGACTCACGGATCGGGCGATGCAGGAATTGTTGAACCACCATTGGCCGGGGAACGTGCGCGAGCTGGAGAACGTGATCGAACGCGCGGTGTTGCTGAGTCCGGATGGGGAGCCGATCGAGGCGACGCATTTGTTCGGGCAGCGGCTGCCGGGCGGGGAGTGTCCGGGGCGCGTGGCGGTTGGGGGAGGTTCCCGATGATCCGTCGCCATCGCCGCCACAGGCGGCCAGCGACAGGACGAGGGAGGCGAGCAGGGCGGCGGCGACAGGGCGGGAGGGCGCCTGCCGGTTGAAACAGCGTGTCTTCATGGGCGTGTCAGGTTGGGTGGCGTGCTGCGGAGGCTGGCTCAATGGCCGCACCGGACGGACGGTGCCCGCCCGCGTCGGGATGCGTCGCGGGTGGGCACCGGCGACGCGCATTGTTGGCCGCCCGTGTGACGGCTTCATGGCACCGGCAACGTCCAGGCGCCCCGCGCCCCCGGCGCCCGCGGGGGAGTGGGGTATGATGCAAGGCGCATCCGGGGGCAGGAAAATGGCGTGGGAGGGTCGTGCCGAAGCCGCCCCGAAAAGTGTCCCATGTCTTCAATCGCCCATCGCAGGAGGCCACGCGTTGCCGCCCAGAACGGACCACGTCAGTCATGTCCCGCGGCACCGCGAAATCGCGGCGGTACTACGGATGGAAATCCGCGGCGGGACGTTCGGCGTGGGCACCCGCCTGCCGACCGAGGAAGAACTCAGCGTGCGCTTCGGGGCCAGCCGCCCCACCGTGCGTACCGCGCTCGCGGCGCTGGCGCAGGAAGGACTCATCGTCAGGCGTCCCCGTACCGGTTCCACGGTCATCGCGACCCGTCCGCTCTCGGTGCTTGCGCAGCAGGTCGGCTCGATCGAGGAACTGCTCGATTACCCGGCCACGACCCATCGCCGCGCTGTCGCAAGCAGCTATATCAAGGCGGACCACGAACTATCCAGTGTCTTGCGCTGCGACGCCGACGCGGACTGGTTCCATATCGGCATGCTGCGTTTCCTGGGGGATTCGACGACCCCGCTCTGCTGGTCCGACATCTACGTGCTGCCGCGCTATGCGGGGGTGCAGAAGCATCCCAAGCACGAGCAGATTCCCGTCTGCGTGCAGATCACCGAGATGTACGACGTGACCATCGAGCAGGCGGACATAGAGATTTTCGCGGGCAGCGTGCCCGAGCATCTGGCCGAGCCGCTGCAGGCCGAGGGAGGCTCGCCCGCGCTGTTCGTGATACGGCGGTATTGCGGCGCCGATGGCCTGCCGTTCGAGACCACGGTGAGCGTCCACCCCGAGAGCCGTTACCGCTATACCTTCCAGTTTCGGCGCGAGCTCAAGCCACTGGCGCGGCGCTGACCGCTTCGTAGCCCAACTGGCTGGATAGCTGCCGCGCGACGGCTTTCAGTTCTTCCCCGAGCGGACCGTGCAGTTCTCCGTCGAAGGCGGCGCCAGCCCCGATGGCCGTCAAGGCGCACACCATGATGCCCCTGCCGTCGAATACCGGCACGCTCATGCCGCTGACGGCCGGCACGTCGGGCCGAGGCTTGCCGGCAATGCGCGCGGCGCCGTCCTGCCGGATGGTTGCCAGCTTGTCGCGCACCTGTTCGAGCGTGGCGCCCGGCAGGCCCGCTACCGCATCGGCGGCAACGGCATCCACGACGAGTGCGTGCGTCGTGGCTTCGGGGAGATGCGCCGCGAAGGCCAGGCCGGAGGCGCTATTGAGCAGCGGCAGTACCTCGCCGATGGGAAGGTGCAGCGTGAAAGGCGTCGCGGGCGCCTCCCAGCGGACGACGGTGGGGCCGCGGTTGCCCCATGCCACGACGCCGTAGGTATGGCCGCGCTGCCGTGCCAGGTTGACCACCGCGCGGGTTCCCAGCCTGATCGCCCTGAGCTGCACCAGTTCCTGCGACATGGCCGTACGTGCCCGGCCGAACTCGTGCGGTTCGGCGGTCAGGTAGTCGCCGCCGCCGAAGACGAGCGGCGTGCGCGCCGTATGGTGGAATTCTTCTACCTGTCCGATGAATACCGCGTGGTCGCCGCCTGGATGGGTGGCGACTTTCCGGCATTGCAGGCAGGCCGTGCACCCCTGTATGAGAGGCAGGCCGCCGATGCCCGGTCGTGCATCGATGCCCGCGAATTTGTCGTCGGCGCGCGAAGCGAACTGGCCCGACACGGCCACCTGATCTTCGGCCAGGATATTCACCACGAAGCGCTCGGCCGCCTGGAACACCGGAAAACTCGGCGCCGTATTGGAGAGGCTCCACAGGATCAGCGGCGGGTCCAGCGACACCGAACTGAAGGAGTTGGCGGTCAGCCCGTATCGCCGTCCTTGCGCATCCAGCGTGGTGATGACCGTCACGCCGGTCACGAAGGTTCCGAGCGCTCTGCGCAACTGCAGCGCATCGATAGTGTTGGAGGAAGCCATGGGCCATGCTCCTGATTCTTTACTGAGGCGCAATGCCTGCGTTGTCCACCAGCTTCTTCCAGCGATCGATCTCGCGTTCGACGAAGCGCGTGAGTTCTTCCGGCGAAGACGGCGACACGTCGAATCCGATGTCGGCGAATTTCGCCTTGACCTCGGGCCTGGCCAGTCCGTGGTTCACGATTCCGTTGAGCTTGGCGATGATGGATTGCGGCGTGCCGGCAGGCGCGACGATGGCGGTCCATACCAGCACGTCGAAGCCGGGAATCGACTCGGCCAGCGCCGGGATCTGGGGCGCCACGGAAGAGCGCTTCGGCGCCGTGATGCCTATGCCCTTGAGCTTGCCGTTCTTGATGTGGGGCAGCGCGCTCGAGAAGTCGGTGAAGGTAAGGGCGATCTGTCCGCCCAGGACATCGGTCACCGCTTGCGGGCCGCCCTTGTAGGGGACCGGTAGCAGGTCGATGCCGCCCAGCGACTTGAGCATCGCCACCGATACCTGGGAACCCGCCGACCAGTGGCCCGCCTCGAGATTCTTCTGCTTCCTCGCCCAGGCCAGGAACTCGTCCAGCGTATTGGCGGGAATATCGGCGCGGCCGACCAGTACCTGCGACGTGGTGTTGAGGAGGCCGACGTAGGCGAAGTCCTTGAGCGGATCGTAGGGCAGCCGGATGAAGAGGCTCTTGTTGGCGGCCGACGTGGTGTTGGTCGTCAGCATGATGGTGTAGCCGTCCGGCGCGCTCTTGGCGAGCGCCTCGGCGCCGATCAGGGTCGACGCGCCGGGCCGGTTGTCCACGATCACGGGTTGGCCGGTGGCCTGCGTGATTTCATTGCCGATGATGCGCGCGGTGATGTCGGTTTGCGTGCCCGTCGGATACGGAACGATGAAGCGTATGGGCTGGCTGGGCCAGCTTGCCGCTCCCTGGGCCAAGGCCGGTCCGGCGCCCATGGGTCCGGCGGCGATGCTGGTGAAAACTGCGAACGCGGTACGAAGGCGACGCGGTGGGATTGCGAACATGCTCTTGTCTCCTCGTTGTGTCATATGAGCGAACATGAAGCAGTTTTTCGATGCTAGACGGTCGGGCTGCGGACTTCGCCGCCCAATGCGACGAGCCCCCAGGCCGTCAGTTGCATGTCGACGTTGAACAGCACGTGCCCGTTGGCCGCGAGGGCATCCCGGTACATGCGCTGGATCGGGTACTTGTCGTAGATGCCGTTGGCGCCGGCCATCTCCTGCAGCGAGCCCACCGCCTCGGTCGCCATGCGGATGCACATGGCGGTATTGCGCCGATAGCGCAGGCGGGCTTCGGTGTCTATGGCGGCACCGCGTTCGACCGTGGCCGCTCCTTCGAGACAATCGTTGCGCAACATGAGCCGCGCCGCGTCGATCTTGGCCCCCGCCATCGATATGCGCAACTGGACGGTGGGGAAGTCGCGCATCTTGGCTGCCGTATAGCTGGTGCTGCGTTCCTTGACGGACGCGATGCTGGCATCCAGAGCGGCCTGGGCATTGCCGAGCATGGCCGCGGCGATGCCGTTGCCGCCGAGCGCGGAATTGGGTATCCGGTAGAGCGGGTCGCGATGCTGTTGCAGCCCGGGAAACCCCGGCACACCGGAGTCGGCCTTCATCGACAGCACGCGATGAGCCGGCACGAACACGTCTTCGCATTCCACCGTGCAACTGCCGGTGCCGCGCATGCCCAGCGTGTGCCAATCGTCGAGCACGCGATAGTCCGCCGCGGGTACCAGGCACATGCACCAGTCCACTGGTTTGCCGTCCTCCTTGATGACGCATGCCAGCATGTTCCAGCTCGAGACGGTCACCCCCGAGGAAAAGCCCCACTTGCCCGACAGGCGCAGGCCGCCCTCGACGGGGCGGCCCTGCCCCTGGATGTAGGCGATGCCGGAGGCGACCAGCGCGTCCGCATCGTTCTCCAGCACGTCCTGCTGGGCCGGGAGCGGCCACTGCGCGAGCTGGCGATGATGCGAGGCCAGGTTGGCGAACGTCCACGAGGCGGAGGCGTCGCCGCGGCCGAGAATCTCGCACACGTCGAACTGCGCGCTGTAGGACAACTCCATTCCTCCCCAGTAGCGCGGCTGATGGATGCGGAACAGGCCGGTCTCATGCAAGGCTTGAACGACCGCTGGCGTCATGCGGTGCAGTCGTTCGCTCGCTTCGGCTTCGCTTCGCAGGAGAGGAATCAGTCCTTCCGCGCGATCCAGTGCTTCCTGGTAGGTGACTTGGGAGAAGTCCGAATGCTTCATGGCGGGAAGGACGGAAGCAGGCAGGCGCACTGAATGGTTCATTGCGATATCCTCGTGGGCGAGGTGCTCATCATGATTTAATTGTTCTAACAAATCAAGTTTGTTTTTCTGTATTTATAGGATAAAAATTCGAATTTTCATTGAGTGTTTTTTTATTTGTTATTACTATTAATCCAACCTCGAATCGGAGCGCACCATGCCTGTCGAATCCCTGGACCACCTGAACCTGGCGACGCGGGACCTGGCGGTGTCGCGCCGTTTCTATAGCGAGGTTGTCGGCCTGGTCGAGGGCGAACGCCCGCCGTTCAATCGCGCGGGGGCATGGATGTACGCGCACGAGCGCCCGGTGCTGCACCTGTCCACGGGCCGCCAGCCCACCCCGGACCACACCGGTCCGTTCAACCACGTGGCGTTCCTCGCCTCCGGCCTGGACGGCCTGCGCGAGCGCCTGCGGATGCACGGAGTGTCGTTCGAGGAATTCGCGGTACCCGAGCAGGGGATGCATCAGGTGTTTTTCCGCGACCCCGACGGCACGCAGGTCGAGATGATCTATACCGGCGAAGAAGCCGACCGCGCCCGCCGCGAGGGAGCGCGCGTGGATGCAACGCTGAGCGGCACGGTCTGAGCCTGCGCCCAGGTCCATGTTCAACGCATGACGAAGGGATTCGCTGTCGCCGCGCCGCTATTGATCCAGACGCATTTCGTTTGCAGATACTCGCGGATCGCATCGGCGCCGTTCTCGCGGCCGAGGCCCGAATCCTTGTAGCCGCCGAATGGCGCCATGAAGCTGATCGCACGATAGGTGTTGACCCATACCGTACCGGCCTGCAGCTTCTCGGACATGCGTATCGCGCGGCCGATGTCCTGCGTCCACACCGCCGCCGCCAGGCCGAAGCGCACGTCGTTGGCGATGCGCAGCGCGTCGGCCTCGTCCTTGAAGCGGATGATCGAGAGCACCGGACCGAAAACCTCCTCTTGGGCGATGCGCATGTGGTTGCGCACGCCGGTGAAGATCGTCGGTTGCACGAACCAGCCGGCGCCACACTCCGGCGAGGTGCCTTTTTCGCCGCCCAGGATGGCCGTCGCCCCTTCACCGCGGGCGATGTCGATGTACTCCAGGACTTTCCGGTACTGGAGAGGAGTGGTCACGGGTCCCACCTGGGTCGAGGGGTCCATCGGGTCCCCCATGCGGGCGGTGCGCGCGACCGCGAGCAGCCGGTCGACGAAGGCATCGTGGATGCTGTCCTGCACCAGCAGGCGGGAGCCCGCGATGCACGTCTGGCCGGTCGCGGCGAAAATCCCCGAAATGGCGCCGGACACGGCCTGCTCCAGGTCGGCATCCTCGAACACGATGTTGGGCGACTTGCCGCCCAGTTCCAACGAGGCGTGCTTGAGATGGCGACCCGCCGCTTCGTTGATCAGGCGGCCCGTGCTGTCCGACCCCGTGAAGCTGATCTTGCGGACCAGCGGATGCTCGACCAACGGTGTTCCCACTTCGGTGCCGAAGCCGGTGACGACGTTGAACACGCCAGGCGGAAAGCCCGCTGCCTCGAACAGTTCGGCCAGTTCCAGGGTGGACGCCGAGGTGAACTCCGAAGGTTTGACGACCACCGTGCATCCGGCTGCCAGCGCGGGCGCGATCTTCCAGCCCAGCAGCAGGAGCGGCGAATTCCAGGGCGTGATCGCCGCCACCACGCCGACGGGTTCATGGCGGGTGAAGGCGAAATAGCCTTTCTTGTCCAGCGGCAGCGTGCTGCCCTGCACTTTGTCCGCCAGCCCGCCGTAGTAATGGAACCATTGCGGGAGGTAGTTGAGCTGCCCCTGCATCTCGGCCAGCAGCTTGCCGTTGTCGCGTACCTCGATGGCGGCCAGCCTGGAGGCATCGCGCTCGATCAGGTCCGCGAGCTTGCGCATCGATGCGCCACGCTGGGTCGGTGTCATTTCCGCCCATGGGCCGCTGGTCAGCGCCTGATGGGCCGCCTGCACGGCAAGATCCACATCGCGCGCGTCGCCACGCGGGATTTCCGCCCAGGTCTGTCCTGTGTAGGGATTCTGGGTCTCGAACCAGGCCAGGCCTGCCGGCTCCTGCGCCTTGCCCGCGATTCGGAGTTGATAGCGTTTCATGAAAGGCTCCTGGGTTCGACGCCGGTTGGCCGGGGCGGCCGCGCTCAAAACGGTTGCAGGCCGAGTGCCGTCCGGAACCGGTTCTTGATGAATGGCCCGTCGCGGGGCGGCAGGGCGCGTGGCGGTTCGTTCGCCTCGACGAACACTTGAAGGAAAGCCGTGCCGTCGCGGGCCAGGATGCCGCGGGCGCTCTCGTGCACCTGCTCCAGGCTGTCCACTGAACGAGCCTTGCCTATGCCGAAGCCCCTGGCGATTTCCACCAGGTTGGCGCCCAGGCTGGAATGGCTGCGCTGCATGCCGGTCTCGCCGAAGTGGCCGTTGTCCAGGACGACGATCGTGAGATTGTCGGGTTGCTTGACCGCGATCGCGCCCAGCGCGCCGATGCCCATGAGTTGCTCGCCATCGCCGGTGATCACGACGACGGACCGGCCGGGCTGTGCCAATGCCAGCCCGAGTCCCAACGCCGCGGCGCCACCCATGGCGCCCCACAGGTAGTAGTTCTTGTCGCGGTCGCCGGCCGCGAAGACGTCATAGGACGCCGACCCCAGGCCGGTCACCACCAGCGCATCCGGCGTCAAGGCCAGCAGTTCCGAAACGAATGCGCGGCGATCCACGCGTTTGTCGGTTTCGAGGCGGTCCGTCATTTGCGCTCCCATTTCTTGCGGCCGATCAGTTCCTGTCCCAGCAGCACGGCAACCCTCTCGCCCGCCAGGAAGGCCGCGTCAAACCCCGCGCTGACGATCTCTTCAACTTCCTCGGCCTTCGATACGCGCAGTACATGGATGCCCATCATCTTGAGCGCGGCCGGCGTGGCCCTGCCCATGGGGCCTTGCCAGGGATTGAACTCGGCATACTCGCCCCGCATGGTCACCAGGGTGAAGAAAGGGAGGTCGGCCGCCAGCAGGAGAGAAAACATATTCACACAATTGCCCACGCCGCTGCTCTGCATCAGCAGCACCGCGCGCTGCCCGCCGAGCCACGCGCCGCCGCACAAGGCGACGCCCTCTTCTTCGGTGGTGAGCACCACATCCTCGATGTCCGGATCGGCGATCGCGCTCCGGATGACGTGCGAGTGTCCGGCGTCGGGAACGTAGGCGATCTGCCTGACGCCTCCTTCTTTCAACACCTTGAAGATGGTTTCCTGCCACGCAGGCGCCACAGCGGTGATATTGCTCATCGGGCGAGTGATCGAGTTGAATGGTCGAGAAATCATATGATTTGATCCATTCGATCAAGAAATAGAATTTCTTGATGTGACGATCACATGCCGCAATCGAGAGCGCCTGTGCCGGCAGTCAATCGCCCAGCCATCTCCCCTCCAGCCAGACGCCGGACTCGATGACATGGCGGGTGGTCTGGATCAGCAACTCGACGGTTCGCCGCACGTGCCGGGCCGTCGCCCGGTTGGCGGGCAATCCCAGGACGATGGTGCGCGAAATGGCGGGGTCCGCCAGCGGCGCCCCGGACAGGCGGTGCGCCCGCAAATCGTCGGCCACGGCAATGGGAGGAAGAATGGTCAGCCCGTGTCCGCCAAGCACGAGCGCTCGCTGCACGCTCAGCGCGTTTGTCTCCGCCGAAATGTCGAGCGTGACCTGGGCAACGGCGCAGGCGTGCTCCACCAGCGTGCGGATGCCGTGCGGGGCACTGGGCAGAACGACCCGGCTCTGCGCCAGCCGGGCCAATGCCATGGGTTTGTTCTTGCGCAGCCTGGCCTCGGCGGGGCCGATCACCCATAGCGGCTCCTCGACCAGCCGCATGGTGTGGATGTCGGTGGAACGCTCCGCGCCGTAAAGCAGCGCGGCATCGACTTCCCCGGTCTCCAGCCACTGCAGCAGCGTGCCCGCATACCCGACCGCAAGGCGGATCTGGATGCCGGGATGGCGGGAAGCCAGCGCCGTCACCAATGGACCGGAGAGCATGTCGACGGTGCTGGGCAGCAGGCCCAAGGTCACCAGGCCGTTTACGCCTGCCACGGCCGTGCTGCCGATTTCCGCCCGGGCCCGGTCCAGCTCCAGCATCGCCCGCCGCGCGTAGCCGACCAGGGTGTGCCCGGTTTCCGTCAGGACCATGCCATAGCGCTCCCGCTCGAACAGGGGGGCGCCGAGCTCTTCCTCCAGGAGGCGGATGTGACGGGAAATGGCGGGCTGGACCAGATGCAGGATGTCGGCGGCGCGCGTCATGTTGCCGGTTTCCGCGACAGTGAGGAAGGCGCGTAATTGCTTGAGATCCATGGAGTCGATCGGCGGCTCTAGGCGGTCCCGAACAGGGCGTCCAGCCTTTTCCGCCAGGCCAGCTTGTCCGCCTCGGGCGCGAAGCTCGCGTCGAGGCTGTTGCGGGCCAGCCGGTACGCTTCGCGCGTGCCCAGTTCGGGCAGGGCCTCGAAGCAGGCCAGGTAGTTCCGGTTCACGTAGCCGCCGAAATAGGCCGGATCATCCGAGTTCACCGTCACGCACAGCCCGGCGTCCAGCAACCGCGCGAGGGAGTGCTGTTCCATGCGGGGGTAGACCTTCAGCATGACGTTGGACAGCGGGCAGACGGTCAGCGGAATCCGGTGTTCGGCCAGGTGGGCGACCAGCCGCGGATCGTCCAGGCAGCGTACGCCGTGATCGATGCGCTCGGCCTTCAGGTCGCGCAATGCGCTCCAGATATAGGATGCCGGGCCTTCTTCGCCGGCATGGGCGACGGCATGCCATCCCAGTTCGCGGCAACGCTGGAATACCTCGGTGAATTTCCCGGGCGGGTTACCGACTTCCCCGCTGTCCAGGCCCACGCCCAGGATATGGTCCCGGTACGGCAGCGCCGCCGCCAGCGTCTCGAAGGCCGACTCCTGGGGCAGGTGGCGCAGGAAGCACATGATCAGTTCGCTGCTCACGCCCAGCGTGTCGCGGGCATCGCGGCGCGCGCGGTCCAGGCCCGCGATGACCGTGCCGAACTCCACGCCTCGCACCGTGTGCGTCTGCGGATCGAAGAAAATCTCCGCATGCACGACGTTGTCCGCGGCGGCGCGCCGGAAATAGGCCATGGCCATGTCGTAGAAGTCTTCTTCGCGCTGAAGTACGGCGGCGCCCGCGTAGTACAGATCCAGGAAGCTTTGCAGATCCTGGAACGCATAGGCCCGGCGCAGGCTGTCGATGTCGGGGTAGGGCAGGTCGAGGCCGTTGCGCCGCGCCAGCGCGAAGATCAGCTCGGGTTCCAGGGTCCCTTCGATGTGCAGGTGCAGTTCAGCCTTGGGCATGGCCTGCAGCAGCGCCGCGAGGCGGGACGGGGGCACGGTACTGGACGCAGTCATGGCGGTCGCCTTTCAGGTCTCGTCGCTTTCGTTGTACTTGCGGGAGCTGCCGTAGAAAGCCTTGGGCGGATACTTGATCGCATTCTTGATCATCTTGCGCTCCACCGCCTGGCCGATGTCGATATCCAGTTTGTCGGCCAGCGCGATCAGGTAGAGCTGGACATCCGCGATCTCGTCGGCGGCCTCGGACAACTTGATGGGATTGAGTTCCTTGGACTCTTCTTCGGTCATCCACTGGAAAATGGAGACGAGCTCGCCCGCTTCGCCGCTCAGCGCCATGGCGAGATTCTTGGGGGAGTGGAACTGGTCCCAGTTGCGTTCTTCGGTGAAGCGCCGGACGGCGCGCGTGATCTTGTCGAAGTCGGACACGTTCATACCTCGGGGGCGGGACGCTTATATTCTAGCCCCGGCCGCCAGGTGCAAAAATCGCAAAATCCGCAATACGTCCGCCCGTACAGTCTGTACCCGGAGGTACTCATGAAATCGCAAACACGCAGCCACTACGAGCGCCGCCTGGAACCGGTCCTGGCCTGGCTGGCCGCGCATCCGGACCAGGATGCCGACCTGCATCACCTGGCCGGGCTGGCCTGCCTGTCGCCGTATCACTTCCACCGGGTCTATCGCGCCATGCTGGGCGAGACCGTGGCGGCCACGGCGCAGCGGGTCCGGCTGATGCGGGCCTCGGCGGAATTGCGCCGGGGCGGCCGCACGCTGGACCAGGTCGCGCGGCGGGCGGGCTATGGCTCGACCGCCGCGTTCAGCCGGGCTTTCGGCGCGGCCTTCGGCATGCCGCCCGGGCGATATCGCGAGGACCGTTCTCCCGACGTCATCTACCGCAGCAAGGAGCTCACGATGTATCCCGTGCAGATCGAATCGTTTCCTGGTCTTTCCCTGGCGGCCCTGCCCCACGCCGGCGACTATCTCCAGATAGGCGCCACCTTCGACCGCCTGTCCATGCTGGCGGGCGGCCGCCAACTGCTGCGGAGCGAGGCGCGCAGCTTCGGCGTGTACTACGACGATCCCGAGCAGGTGGCCACGCCGGACCTGCGCAGCGAAGCCGGGCTGGAGGTGCCGCCCGGCATCGCGCTGGACGTGCCCCTGCACCGCCTGGACCTGCCCGCCGGCCGCTGCGCGGTACTCGAACACACGGGGCCGTACAGCGAGCTGGAGTCGGCCTATGCCTGGCTGTTCGGCGGCTGGCTGCCGGCCAGCGGCGAACAGCCCGCCGATTTCCCCGTGTTCGAGGAATACGTGAACGACCCGAAGACCACCCCGCCATCCGACCTGAAGACCCGCATCTACCTGCTGCTGGCCGACAAAGCCTGATCCGCGGTCCAGGGCACGGCGGATCCGGCTCCGCCCGTGCCGTCCGCCTGGGGCGGGCGCGCGCAAGCGCGCAGGGGGTCAGCCACCCGACAGGTCTATCCGCGAGGCGATGTCGCCGTAGACCGACAGCTCGCGGGACAGCTTGGCGCGGAACTCCTCGGCCGTCAGCGGCTTGGCCGCGAGGTTGCCCTGCGCTTCCATCGCCCGTTGCACGGCGGGGTCGCGCAGGATGTCGGCGACGTCGGCGTTGATCTTTGCCACCACGGCGGGAGGGGTGCCCGCGGGGGCCAGCAGGCCGTGCCAGGTGCTGATCAGGTAGTCGGGCACGCCGGCCTCGGCGAAGGTGGGAACGTCCTTCAGCTGCGCCAGCCGCTCGTTGGAGGCCACGGCCAGCGCCCGCAGCTTGCCCTGGTTGATGTAGCCCATGGCCGAGCCCGGGGTGGGGAAGGACATGTCCACCACGCCGCCCATCAGGTCGGTCATGCCCTGCGCGGCGCCCTTGTAGGGGACGTGCAGGATGTCGGTGCCGGTGCGGATCTTGAACAGCTCTCCCGCCAGATGCGGCACGCCGCCTATACCCTGGGAGCTGTAGCTGAACTGTTTTTTCTTCTCGCGCAGCGCGGCCAGCAACTGGCCCAGGTCGCGGTAGGGCGACCCCGCGTTCACCACGAGCACGTTGGGCACTTCGACGGTCAAGGCGACCGGCGTGAACGATTTCTCCACGTCGTAGCGCAGGTTCTTGTTCACGAACTTGTTCAGGTTGTGGCTGCTGGCGGCCACCAGCAGCGTGTAGCCGTCCGGCCTGGCGTTCGCCACCGCGGTGGCGGCGATCGTGGCGTTGGCGCCGGGCTTGTTGTCGACGATGACCGACTGTTTCCAGCGTTTGGCGAGTTCACTGGCGATCAGGCGGGCGGACTGGTCGATCGCGCCGCCGGGGGTGTAGCCGACCACGAAGGTGACGGGCTGGGAAGGGTAGTCGGCCGCCAGGGCCGGGGGGCACAGTGCAAGCGCAGCGGCCAGGGTGGCGGCGAGCCGTCCGAGTGCGAGGACGCGCATGAGGGTCTCCGGATGTTCTTGTGAGGACATGGCGCGCCTGCGAGGCGCGCCATGCATACTAGACACCGCGGGAAGACCGATCACAAGCCGGATTTTCCGAGTTTCCGCCCAGCGAAAACCTACCAGGGCACGGGCGGCGCGACCAGCCGCCGGTCTTCGTAGCCCTTGACCGGGCCGAAGCGCGGACTGCGCGCTTCCCAGTCGCGCTGGGCCTGGGCGATGGCGGACTTGCTGCCGACGAAGTTCCACCAGATGGTGATGTCGTCGGTGGGCGGTTCACCGCCGATCAGCAGCAGGCGGCTACCGGCCTCGGCCGACAGGTCCAGCCCTTCCCGGCCAGTGGGGACGTAGGCGAGCTCGTTCGGACCGAAGCGTTCACCCTCGACGTTCGCCGCGCCTTCCAGCACGAGCAGGCCATGTTCGAAGGCGGGTTCCAGCGCCAGGCGCAGCGTCGCCGCCACCGGGCTTTGCAGGTCCATGCCCACCAGCGGCGTATGGACGCGGGTCGGCGCCGTGCGCCCGGCGTGGGAGCCGGCCAGCAAGGTGAAATCCAGGCCGGCTTCCGACCAGCGGGGCAGGTCGGGATAGTGATCGAACGCCGGGGGCATTTCCTGCTTGCCGGGGGGCAGCGCGATCCAGAGCTGGGCGGCGTGCAGCACGCGCTGGTCGGGCAGGGATTCCTCGGTGTGGCTGATGCCGATGCCGGCCGTCATCAGGTTGACCTGCCCCGGGCGCAGAATCTGCTCGTTGCCCAGGCTGTCGC
Source organism: Alcaligenaceae bacterium SAGV5 (assembly GCA_009360345.1). GTDB lineage: Bacteria > Pseudomonadota > Gammaproteobacteria > Burkholderiales > Burkholderiaceae_B > Pigmentiphaga. Next base: position 230,872 of record SPDP01000006.1, on the reverse strand, counting down.
GGTGCAGGGCTTCGCCCTCGATCAGCCAGGTGAAAGTCTGCAGGCCGATGTGGGGATGCGCCTCGACCAGCATCCCTTCGCCCGGCTCGAACCGGGCGGGGCCGGCATGGTCCAGGAAACACCAGGCTCCGATGCGCCGGCGCTGCCGCACCGGCAACACCCGATCCACACTGATGCCGCCTCCGATCTGCGCCGTGCGCGACTCGATGCGTTCGATACCGGAATGTCCAGCTGTCATGTCAGTACTCCCTGTGCAGTTTGTTCCCAGGGCACGGCGGATCCGGCCTTGCCGGTCCGCCGGTGCCGCCCCCCGGGGGGGCGCGCGCAGCGCGTAGGAGGGGACAGTTATCATATAGTTCCCCTGGAGGTACAGTCGCGGAACCGGCAGCGGCACGCCGGCCATCCAGGATTTTCGGAGACGTATTCAATGCGGTGGTTCAAGCGCATCGCGATCGGTGCGGCGGCCCTGCTCGCCGTGGCGGCCATCGGACTGGCGGCCCTGGTGTTGCTGGTCGATCCCAATCACTACAAGGGTCCCGTCGCCGACGCGGTCAAGAAGCGCTACGACCGTACCTTGCGCATGGATGGCAACGTCCGGTTCAGCGTCTTCCCCAACCTGGGCGTGGAGATCGAGAAGCTGTCGCTGTCCGAGCCGCGCTCCACCCAGATCTTCGCGGCGGTGGACACCGCGCGGGTATCGGTGGCGGTGCTGCCGCTGTTGTCCGGCCGTATCGTGGTCGATCGCGTCAGGGTGGTCGGGCTCAAGGCCAACGTGGTGCGCTACCAGAACGGCAAGTTGAATTTCGAGGATCTGCTGGGACCCGCGCCCAAGGCGCCGGGCCAGCCTGGCCAGCCGGGCGGCGGGGAGCTGGATGCCGGGGGCCGGCCCTTGTCGTTCGACGTGGCCGGCATCGAGTTCAGCGGCGGCGAACTGGCGCTGCGCGACTACATGAAAGGCACCTCGATGCGGGTGGAGCGGTTGTCCGCCACCACGGGGCGGGTGGCGCCCCGCGTGCCGTTCGACATGGATCTGTCGGCCCGGGTGCTGGGGCAGAGCCCGCGCGTGGATGCCACGGTCCAGGTCCAGGGGCGGTTGACGGTGGATCCCGAGCGGCAGTTTTTCTCGGCCAAGGGCTTCGACCTGAAGGCCACCGGCGTGCTGCCCTCGATACGGGCCACCGCGTTGACGGCGCAGGGCGACATCGCCTACGACGGCCTGCGCCAGGCCATCGACGCCTCGGGGGTCTCCATCGCCTTCCAGGGCGACGTGGCTGGCAGCCGGCCCTTGAGCGGCGTGGATCTGCGCCTGGAAGCCCCGCGCCTGAACGCCGGGGTGGCCGAGGGCCGGGTCCAGGTCGAGAAACTGTCGTTGTCCGCGCAGGGCAAGCTGGGAGCCGATCCTTTCGAACTGTCGCTATCCGCGCCGGCGCTGCATGTCTCGCCGACATCCGCCCAGGGCGAGGCGCTGACCGCCCGGGTGAGCGTGGACGGCAAGCGGGACCTGGACCTGCGCCTCGCCTTGTCGGGCCTGTCCGGCACCGCGGACAAGCTCTCCATCGAACGCCTGGCGCTCGACGGAGAACTTAAGGAAGGCGATCGCGTGGTCCGGTTCTCCAGCGCATCGCCGGTCCTGGCCAGCCTGTCCCGCAGGAAAGTGTCGCTGCCTCAGTTGGCGGGCCAGCTCGATATCCAGGACCCCGCGCTTCCCGCCAGGCAAATGGCGATTCCCATCAAGGGCAACCTGCGCGCCAATTTCGAGAAGGAACACGCGGTGGCCAGGCTCGATGCCACCATCGAGGGCGGTGCGTTCAATGCCACGGCCGACATCTCGCAGTTCGACGAGCCGCGCATCGTCTTCTCGATCGCCGCCGATGCGCTGGACCTGGACAAGCTGCTGCCCGCGGCCCGGCCGGGAGGGCCCGCGGGGGCCGGCGGTGCCCGTGTCCCGGCGGATCCGCCGGTGAAGCTGTCCGCGCTGGAGGACATCACGGCCAGCGGGACCATCAAGATCGGCAGCCTGGTCGCCCGGGGACTCAAGGCCGGCAACGTGTCCGCCTCGGTGCGCGTGGCCAGGGGGCGGGCCGACGTGAGCGGCCTGAAGGCCTCGCTGTACGGCGGTTCGCTGTCCGGCAGCGTCTTCGCGGACGCGGCCACGAATCGCATCGGCCTCGCGCCCACGCTCACCAACGTGTCGCTGCAGCCGCTGCTGTCGGACCTGGGGCACAAGGACGGGCTGATCGGCCGGGCGACCGTCGCGCTCAACCTGACCGCGACTGGCAAGACCGTGGGGCAGATGAAGCGCGGGCTGAACGGCACGGCCAGCCTTGCGGTGCGCGACGGCGCGGTCAAGGGGGTGAATATCGCCCAGTCCCTGCGCGAGTTCCACTCGCTGCTGTCGGCGCGCAAGGACGATGCCAGGCAGCACCAGGACACGCTGCAGACCGATTTCTCCGAGCTCCAGGCCCAACTGGTGTTCGCCAGTGGTATCGGGACCCTGCGCAGCCTGGCCATCAAGGCGCCGTTGCTGCGCGTGTCGGAAGGCGAGCCGGCCCGCATCGACATCCCCGGTGAACGCTTCGACCTGGTGGCGCTGGTCACCGTGGTGAACACTTCCACCGGGCAGGACGGCAAGGACCTCGCGGACCTGCGCAATGTCACCGTGCCGGTCCACGTGGCCGGCCCCTTCGCCGCGCCGTCCTATACGATCCAGTGGAGCAAGGTCGCCACCGACGTGCTCAAGAACACCGTCAGGAACAAACTCAAGGAAGAGCTGGGCATCGAGCCGTCCGAACCGGGCGACAAGCTGCGCGGCAAGGTCAAGGACCGGCTCAAGGGATTGTTCCGGTAGTCGAATCAGCAGCGCGGAAAGCCGATGTCCATTTCCATCTCCGGCCTCTACATCTATCCCATCAAGTCCTGCGGCGGCATCGCCCTGGACCGTTCGCCCATCGGTATGGCGGGCCTGCACAACGACCGCCGGTGGATGGTGGTCGACGCCGGGGGCATCTTCCTTTCCCAGCGCAGCCATCCGGCCATGGCCCGGATCCGCACCGAGCTGCGCGACGGCTACCTGATCGTGACCGCGCCGGGGCAACCGCGCCTGGACATCCCGGTGGACGTGATCGAGGACGACGACAGCGTGCGTACACGGGTCACGGTCTGGCGCGACGAGGTCGACGCGGTGGACGAGGGCGATCTGGCCGCTCAGTGGTTCGGCGCGCTGCTGGGCACGCCGTGCCGGCTGGTCAAGGTCCATCCGCAGTCGCGGCGGTTGGCCAGCACGACGCGCATCGAGAACTGGCTGGCCCGCCATCCGGTGGCCGAGAATTTTCCGCCGCATCACATCTTCGCGTTCGCCGATGGCTACCCCATCCTGGTGGCCAACGAGGCCTCTCTGGCCGAACTGAACCAGAAACTGGCTGCCGTGGGGCAATCCGGGGTCGGCATGGACCGCTTCCGTCCCAACGTGGTGCTGAGCGAGTTCGGAGCCTTCGACGAGGACTACACCGTGCTGGTCTCGGTGGGGGGGGTCCGACTGGCGCTGGTCAAGCCCTGCGTGCGCTGCGAGATCCCCAATACCGACCAGTCGACCGGCGCGCGGGCGAGCGAGCCCATGGCCACGCTCGCCACCTTCCGCGGCCAGCCCGGGGGCGGCGTGACATTCGGCGTGAATGCCATCGTCGACGCGCCGCCCGGCGCGGTACTGAGCGTCGGGGACCGGGCCGAGGTGGTCCTGGATTTCTGACGGGGTCAATGCCCGGGCGGGGTTCCCAGTTCTTGGCGGGTGGCTCGCGCCAACATCACTTCGATGACCGCCGGCCGTCCCGCGCGCACGCAGGCCAGGCCCCGCGCCAATGCCGCGCGCAGCTCGCGCCGGTCGTCGACGCGGATGGCGAGGGCGTCGCCGGCCGCTGCCGCCAGATCGGCCAGGCGCGAACCGGCGCTGGCAGCGACCCAATAGGTGTCGTCGGCGTGGGCCGCGCCCGCGGGATGGACGAGTTCGGTCGAGACCTTGGGCGAACGCCAGCCGCTATTGTTGTAGATGACGGTGAGCATGGGAGCGCCGTACGTCCGGGCGACCCAGTAGGCGCTGGCGGGCACGCCGAAGACATAGCAGCCATCGCCCACCAGGGCGATGACTTCGGCGTCCGGGGCCGCCAGCTTCGCGCCCACGGCGGCGTTGATGCACCATCCCAGGCCGCTTCCGCCACTGGCGTAGAAGCTGCCGGGCCGGTTCATGCGCATCGTCGAGACGATGGCGTACGCGTTGGAGGGTTCCTCGCACAGGACGATGCTGCGTTCGTGCAGCAATTCCTTCACGGCCAGTGTCACTTCCTGCGGCGTCAGCGGACCGTTGGCGGGCGCCGGGCCGGGGCCCGCCGGCGCTCGTGACCGGATCCATGCCAGACGTTCCTGCTTCAACCCGGCATCGACGGGCAGTCCGGTTCGCAGAAGCTGATCGAGCGCGATGCCGCTGTCGGCCTGGTGGCGTTCGTGCGCCTCGAAGTGCCAGGCACCCAGGGTGGGCTTGACCGGGTCCGCGTCGATGTGAAAGACACGGGCATCCGGCGCCGGTCCGGTGTTGCGGGGTAGCCAGGGCACGTCGACGTCGAGCAGGACGATGGCGTCGGCTTCGTCGATGAGCCAGTCGCGGCGGTAGCCCAGATGGCAGGGGTGGTCGCCGGGGAAGCTCACGTATTGCGGGCCGACCTCGACCACGCCCAGGCCGTATTTTTCGCACACGGCGGTCAGCTTGCCGACCGTGGCCGGATCGCGTCCGGCGTAGGTGGTGACAAGCAGGGCACGGCGGGCGCCGGCCAGCAGCGCATGCAGCTTCTCGACGGCTTCCGGCGCGAGGGCGGTTTTCGCCACGGGGCCGCGCAGCGCGGGATCCGGCGTGCCGGCGGGGGCCGCCGCATCCCACACTTCGCGCGCGCCTGTCAGATAGACGGGGCCCTGTGGCTCCGATGCCGCGAGCTGGTGCGCGCGCAGCAAGGTCGCCTCGGTGGTGGCCGGGTCCCGGAGTTCGTAGAGCCATTTCATGAACGGCGCCACGAGATCGTGCTGGCGCGGAGTGTCCTGGATGTAGTGAATGTATTCGGTGCGGGAGCCCGTCCGCGCCGCGTCCTCGGACACGGGCGACAGGCCCGCCACCACGATGACCGGCACGCGCCCGCGGCAGGCGTTGTGCACGCTTCCCCCCAGATTCTGGGTGCCGACGTCCACATGCACCAGCACGAGCTGGGCGCGGCGCGTCAGCATGGCGTGGCCGTGGGCCGCGCTCAGCGCGGTCATCTCGTGCGGGCAGACGATGACCCGAGGAGCCGGCTCGCCCGATTCGCGCAGGCGCGCCAGCGCTTCGATGAAGGCCGGATGGTCGCTGCCCAGGTTGGCGAAGATGTGTTCGATGCCGAGACGGGCGGCTAGGCGGATGAGGCGTTCTGCGGCCGAGGGATGGGCCGCGCTTTCTTTCAAGGCCATCGGAGTTTCCGGAAGTGGAGGTCGGCCGCCACCTTAGCCGCGCGCCGGGGGCGCCCGCCATCTCCGAACGCTAATGCGCGGCATGCGCGAACGCTATGCCCGGCCGCCGCGTGTCCGCCGGCGAATCATGCATATCGTGCATGCCGGGCATAAGCGGCGCATTCTCGACGCGGGTACGGGCCCTTCGTATGGTGGCGACAGGACGCCGGCCTCGCGAGTCGCGAGCGGCGATGTTCATCGATCAGCCATTCATTCATCATGACATCAGAAACTCAGGTAGTGATCGTCGGGGCCGGCCCGGTGGGCCTGGTAACCGCGCTGGCGCTGGCGCGGTCGGGAATCGACGTGGTGGTGCTGGAGGCGCTGCGCGAACTTCCTCGCGAGCAGCGCGGCGCGGCCTTCCATCCCCCCACGCTGGAAATGCTGGAACCCTTCGGGATCACGGACGGCCTGCTGCCGCTGGGCCTGCGCATTCCGGTCTGGCAGATACGGGACAAGGAAGAGGGCGTCGTCGCCGAATTCGATCTAGGCATGCTGGCCGGGGAGACCCGCTACCCTTACCGGTTCCACCTGCCCCAGCATCACCTGGCCGCCGATGTGCTGGCCAGGCTCGAACGGGAGCCGCGCGCGACAGTGGTGTTCGGCGCGAGTGTCGAGGAAGTGACACAGGAAGGCGAACGCGTCGAGGTCCGGTACGGCGACGCCGGCGGACGGCGCGAGACGATCGTCGCCCGCTGGGTGGTGGGATGCGACGGTGCCCGCAGCGCGGTAAGAAAGAGCAGCGGCATCGACTACGAGGGATTCACGTGGCCGGAACGCTTCCTGGTCACCAACGTCGACGAAGACCTGGCCGGCGAAGGTTTTGCGGAGACGTCGTACGTGGCCGACCCGGACAAGTGGGCCGTCATCTTGCGGCTGGCCGATCCCCGGGTCGGGAGCCTGTGGCGCATCGCCATGCCGTCCGATCCTGAACTGCCCGAAGAGGCCGTGCTGGCCGAAGACTACGCCCAGGACATGCTGCGCGACGTATTGGGCCGGGAGCGGAACTGCAAACTGGTCTACCAGAGCACCTACCGGGTCCATCAGCGCGTGGCGTCCAGCTTCCGCAACGGGCGTGTGCTGCTGGCGGGCGACGCGGCCCACATCAACAATCCCATAGGCGGATTCGGACTGAACGGCGGCGTGCACGACGCGATCAACCTGTCGGAGAAGCTGGCCGCGGTTTGCGCGGGAGCGGACTGCGCGCTGCTCGATCTCTACGATCGCCAGCGGCGGCACGTGGCGGTCGAGAACGTGCAGCGCCAGAGCATACGCAACAAGCGGCTCATGCAGGAGCGCGATCCTGGCGTGCGCAGGCAGAACATCGACGAGTTGCGCGCGGTGGTGCGCGATCCGGCGCTGGCGAAGTCCTATCTGCGCGACAGTTCCATGATCAACTCGGTGGCGCAGGCCGCCGCGATCCGCTGACCCATTGCCAATGGAGACGACGATGGCCACTCCCGTCATTTCCGCCTTCCTGGATGGAAGGCATGTTTCACGTCCGGAACTGCGCCGCTTCGAGAAGCGCGACCCCGCTACCGATACCCTGATCGCCGAGGTCGAGGAGTCCGATGCCGCGCTGGTGGACGAAGCGGTGCAGGCCGCCTTGCGCGCCGCGCGCGGTGTCGCGGCGGCCGCGTCGGCCGATCAGCGGGCGGACTGGCTGTTGAAGATCGCCGGCGCCATCCGGCGGCGGTTCGACGCCTTCGTCGATGCCGAAGTGCGCGACACCGGCAAGCCCCTGTCCATGGTCCGCAGCGTCGAGATCCCGCGCGCCATCGCCACCTTCGAGACTTTCGCGGAACTGCTCAGGACGCATCGCGACGACGTGGTGGTCACGGCCCTGCCGGAGGGCAGGCGCGCCGTCAACATGACCACGCGCCTGCCGCACGGTGTGGTGGCCATCATCTGCCCCTGGAATTTCCCGCTGGTGCTGGCCGTCTGGAAAATCGCCCCGGCGCTGGCCTGCGGCAACGCCGTGGTGGTCAAGCCGTCCGAGGAAACGCCTTCCTCGGTGGCGCTGCTGGCGCGGGTCATCGAAGAGATCGAGCTGCCCCAGGGCCTCTTCAACGTCGTCTACGGCTTCGGCCAGGATTCGGCGGGCGCCCTGCTGGCCGCGCACCCCGGCGTGAACGCGCTGACGTTCACGGGCGAGACCCGGACGGGCGAGGCGATCATGGCGGCCGCGGCGCGGGGCGTGCGGCCGGTGTCGCTGGAACTGGGCGGCAAGAACGCCGCCGTCGTCTTCGGGTCCGCCGAGCTCGACGCCGCGATCGAGGGATCGGCCCGGTCCGCCTTCCTGAACTCGGGACAGGTGTGCTTCGGGACCGAGCGCATCTACGTGCATCGGCCGTTGTTCGAGCGCTTCGTCGATGGCTTGTCGGCGCGGGCCGCCGCGCTGCGGATGGGCGATCCGCTGGATCCCGGCACGACCATGGGACCGCTGATCAGCCGGCGCCACCGCGACAAGGTGTTGCGGGCCTGCGCCGTGGCGCGCGACGAAGGCGCCACCGTACACACCGGCGGCCAGGCCCCGGCCATGTCGGGGCGCCTGGCCGAGGGCGCGTGGATGGAACCGACGATCTGGACCGGGCTTGACGAATCGTCCACCATCGTCCGGCACGAGGTGTTCGGCCCCTGCTGCCACATCGCCCCCTTCGACGACGAGGAAGAGGCCGTGCACCTGGCCAACGACAGCGAATACGGCCTGGCCGCGGCCCTGTGGTCGCGCGACCACGCCCAGGCGCTGCGCGTGTCCGCCCGGCTGCGCGCGGGCGTGGTCTGGGTCAACGCCTGGGGGATCCGCGACCTGCGCACGCCCTTCGGCGGCCTGGGCCGATCGGGCATAGGCCGCGAGGGCGGGCTGGCCTCGCTGGACTTCTACAGCCAGCAGCGCAATGTCTGCTCGCTGGTGTGAGGGGACCAATCAGCGGTCGTTGAACGCTTCCCGGACCTGGTTGCGGAACCACTGGTTGGCCAGGTCCTTGTGGAAGCGTTCATGCCAGAACAGCTTGACGTCGAAGCCCGGGATCTTGACCGGCAGTTCCAGCACTTGGGCCCCGATGATGCGGGCGGCGGTGGTGCCCGCGCGGCGCGGCATGGTCACCAGCATGTCCGATTGCGGCAGGAATGTCAGCACGGTGAAGAAATTGGGCAGGCACAGGACGATGCGGGCGGGGTCGAGCATGTCGCGCAGGAATTTCTCCAGGCCGTCGTAGCCCGGTGGCAGGGGCGAGATGAGCGCGTGCGAGGCCGACAGGTATTGCTGGACGGTCAGGGCTCTCCGGATCTCGGGATGGTCGCCGCGCGCCAGGCAGACGTAGTCGGAGTGGTAGATGCCGGTCTGGTAGAAGCCGGTTCCGAATTCCGACAGGTTGCCGAAGGCGAGGTCGACTTCGCCGCTTTCCAGCGCCTCGTCCATGCCTTTGGGCCGCATGGGCAGGGCGCGTACCCGCAGGTTGGGGCTGTGCGGCCGGAAACGGGCCATCAGGCTGGGGACCAGGATGGCGGCGGCGAAGTCGGTGGCGAAGAAGCTGAAGGTGCGCGACGAGGTACAGGGGTCGAAGGCCTGGGGCGGCTCGAAGCGCTGGCTGACGATGCCCAGCACCTCGCCCACGCTGGATGCGAGCGACAGCGCGCGCGGCGTGGGCATCATGCCTTCGGACGTACGGACGAACAACTGATCGCCGAAGTAGTCGCGCAGGCGGCTGAGCGACTGGCTCATCACCGGCTGGCTCAGGCCCAGGCTCTCGCCGGCCACGGTCACGCTCTTCTCGCGCAGGATGGCGTCGAACACGGCTAGCAATCGGAGATCGAGGGAGCGCACGCTTGGTCCTCCGGCGGCTCCCGCCGCGGGCGGGTGCCAGGATAGGTCAATGGCCGTTCATTCTGTCCAGCCGGCTAGGGAGCGTCAAGGCGCGGCTAGTCGACCGAGGCGCCGGTCTCTTTCGCGATCCGGGCCCACCGCGCCGTATCGGCCGAGATGTAGTGCCTGAATTCTTCCGGCGAACTCGGCGCGACGTCGACGTTCAGGGCCTGGAAACGGCGCTTGACCTCGGGCTGCGCGAGGACCTTGACGATGCCGGCGTTGAGCCGGGCCACGATGGCCGGGGGCGTGCCGGCGGGCGCCACGACGCCCAGCCAGGACTTGCTGTCGTAGTCCGGCACGCCGGCCTGGGCGATGGTCGGCAGTTCGGGGCGCGCGGCCGAGGGCTTGGCGTTGGTAAGTCCCAGGGCCTTGAGCCTGCCCGCCTGGATGAACGGATCCGCCGCGGCGAGGTCGGCGAACATCATCTGCACGTTGCCCGTCATGACGTCGTTCAGCCCGGGCACGGTGCCCTTGTACGGGACATGGGTGATGCTGATATGGGCCATCTGCTTGAAGTGTTCCGCACCCAGATGGTTCGAGGTACCCGCGCCGGCGGAGGCGTAATTGAGCTGCCCGGGATGTTTCTGCGCGTAGCGGATGAGCTCGGCCACGTTGCCGACGGGCAGGGACGGGGACACGACCAGGACCTGCGGCACCTCGGCCACCAGCGAGATCGGCGTGAAGTCCCGCTCGGGGTCGTACTTCACCCGTCCCTTGGGATAGACGCTGGGCGCGATCGTCAGGGACGAGGCCGCCATCATCAGCGTGTAGCCGTCCGCGTCGGCGCGCTGCACGTACTCGGAGGCGAGCAGCGTGCCGGCGCCCGGGCGGTTCTCCACGATCACGGGCTGGCCCAGGGCGTCCTTGAGCCGCTCCGCCAGCACGCGGCTCATGATGTCGGCGATGCCACCGCTGGTGAAGGGGACCACCAGATGCAGCGGCCGGGTGGGATAGGAGGATGCCTCGGCCGCCGAGACGAGTGCCGGGGCGAAGAGAAGCAGGCGGGCGAAGGCCCGCGGCAAGCGCGCATGCATGGTGTGTCTCCGTTCTGATTATGGGGTCGGCCGCCGGCCGGGCGGGATGCCCGGCGGCGGCGTCGGGTGCCTGGGTCAGGCCGCCAGTTTCTCTTTCTCGCGCGCGGCCGATTCGGCCTCGCGCAGGAAGGACTCGATCGCCGCGATGGCTTGCAGCGGTGTTTCGATCGAAGGGTAGTGGCCGGCGCCGGCCAGGACCGACAGGCTGCTGTCGCGGTACCAGCGCAGGCTGGTTTCCCGCGCGGCCTTCTCGCTCGCGGCGGGATCGTGCGCGCCCACGATGGCATGGAAGGGCACGGCGCTGCCGTCGACTTCGCGCTGGATGTCGGTGGCGGCCGCGTCCGCGGCATAGGCGGCGAAGGCCTCGGGTTTCATCGCGTCCCAGGACGCCTCGGCCAGCAGCCGGACCTGCGCGGCGCCGTAGCGCTTGCCCGTGCCGTTGTCGATGACGGCGGCGCGCTTGGCCAGGTCGTGCGCGGCTTCGCTCATCAGGCGCCGATGGGCGGGATCGCGGGAGGCGCCCTGGGCGCCCAGCCCCGCCAGCGAGACGATGGAGCGGATGCGCCGGGGCGCGGCCACCGCCAGCATCTGCGCGGCCAGCGCGCCCATCGAATGGCCGAGCACGTGGGCATGCGTCCAGCCCAGGTAGTCCAGCAGACGGATGGCGTCGATGACGACTTCGCGCAGGTGGCACAGGCCGGGCAGGGCACGCGAGGCGCCGTAGCCGCGGTAGTCCATGACGACGTACTGGCATGCGTCGCCGTCGGCCATCGCGAGCATGGGTTCGAGCGGCCGGGCGCCGAACAGTCCCGGCAGGACCAGCACTTTCCGGGGGCCGGTGCCGAAGGTGGTGAATGTATTCATGGCGGCGTCTTCTAGGGTGGGAATCGAGTCCGCGATGGAACTCAAAGGTGGATGGGGTCTTCCTTCTGCATGAAGGCCTTGAGCTCTTCGTGCGAGACGTCGAACTGCGGGGAGATCTTCAGGTCGGTGCCGAGCTCTTCCTCGGTCTCGTCCATCTTGAATCCCAGCGACTTGGTGGCTTCGAACATCGCGCCGCCGGGGGTCCGCACGTACGTGGACTCGAAGTAGCCGCGGTTCTTGCGGTCCGAGAAATCGGTGAAACCCATGCCCTCGGTTTCGAGCTTGACCCGCATCTGCGTGTCGTAGTCGGGCACGTCGAAGGCTCCGTGGTGGACGATGCCCTCGGCCACTGTCCACGTTCCCTGGCGCAGGTCGGGCGCATGCAGGATGTCGATGCGCTTGCCGCCGCCGCCCCCGGCAACCTCGTAGCGCGTGAAGAGTCCGTCGGACAGCGTGCGGCGGAAGCTCCAGGCCTCGTGCATGAAGGTATCCATGTCCTCCTGCTCGCGCACGGTCACGGTCCAGTTGTGGAAGCCGCGCACGGCATACCGCTCCGGGACGTAGTCGGACTTCCAGGGCTTGCGCGGGTCGGCCGGGTCCTCGACCACTTCGAAATCGATGCCGGCGTGGACCACGCGCAGGTACTTTTCGCCGAAGCGTTCCGATTCGCCGGCGATGGCGATGCCGTTGCGGCGGAAATGCTCGCGCCAGAAATCGAGCGAACCCGGCGGGACCGAATACGCGATCGCGGTGAATTGCCCCGAGCCCTTGCGGCCCACGAGCCCGGTTCGGCGCATCGGGAAGGTCGTCATGACCGTGCCCGGCGTGCCGTCGGCATCGCTGAAGTACAAGTGATAAATGGGGATCTTGCCGTCATAGAACAGCGTCTGCTTGATGAAGCGCTGCCCCATCACTTTTACGAAGAAATCCACATCGCCTTGCGCCGTGGCGGTGCACAGCGTGATGTGATGCAGGCCCTGTATCGAGCCAGAGCGTTCGGTCATGTCGTCTCCTGTGTGGTGCCGCGCCTCCTCACGACAGGCGCCGGGGCAGTATCCGGCAGCGCATCGCGGGGCACCATACCGGTTTCGCGATGCGCCGCATGCGAAATCGGCATACAAGGCCGGGCCACCCGATGGCGCGCCGCATGCCGTTTTCGCATCGGATGCATAAGGGTTCCGCTATCGACCCGGCGGGGCCGGCGTCCCTACCATGTCCGCCGGACATCAAGGGAGAGCCGTCATGCAAGGTCGCAGGAATCCGCCCGAAGGCATCGCCGCCTTCGTTTATCGCAGCGCGCCGGCGCGCGTGGTGTTCGGGGCAGGCAGCCTGCGCCACCTGGGACGCGAACTGGAGATGCTGGGCATGAAGCGACCGCTGATCCTGTGCACGCCGGAGCAGGCGGCCGACGCGCGAGCCGTGGCCGCAAACCTGGGCGACGCGCGGCCGTCGGTGTTCGCCGAAGCGGTCATGCACGTGCCGGTGGCGGTCGTCGGGGCGGCGGTGGCCCGGGCCCGCGCAGCGGACGCGGACGGCCTGGTCGCGCTGGGCGGCGGCTCGGCGACCGGCCTGGCGAAGGCCATGGCGCTCGAACTGCCGCTGCGCATCCTCGCCATTCCCACCACCTATGCCGGGTCGGAGATGACGTCCATCTACGGGCTGACCGATGAAGGAGAAAAGCGCACGGGCCGCGACGACCGGGTGTTGCCGGCCACCGTGCTGTACGATCCCGCGCTGACGCTCAGCCTGCCCGCGCCGCTGTCGGCCAGCAGCGGCCTGAACGCGATCGCGCACTGTGTCGAGGCGCTGTACGCGGCGGACGGGAACCCCGTGGTGTCGCTCATGGCCGAGGAGGCGATCGGCGCCCTGGCGCGCGGGCTGCCCGAGGTGCTGCGCGAACCGGGGGCGCTGCCGGGACGCGAGCGCTGCCTGTACGGAGCGTGGCTCGCGGGCATGTCGCTCAACGTCGTGTCGATGGCCTTGCATCACAAGCTTTGCCATGTGCTGGGGGGCAGCCTGAATCTTCCCCATGCCGAGACCCACGCCATCGTGCTGCCCTATGCGACCGCCTATAACGCGCCGGCCGCTCCCGCCGCCATGGCGGCGATCCGCCGGGCGCTGGATGTGCCGGACGCCGCCGCCGGGCTGCATGCGCTGGGCCGGACGCTGGGCGTGCCCAAGGGGCTCGGGGACTGTCTCTTATACACCTCCCCCACGGTGCCACCCGCGCCCCCCCGGTTGTCCACCACCACGCTGTGCCCCAGCTGCGCGCCCAACTGCTGCGCCAGCGGCCGGACGAAGGCATCGGTGCCCCCTCCCGCCGGGAACGGGACGATGACGGTCACGGCCCTGGACGGCCAGGCCTCCGCTCCCTCCGCATGGCCACCCGCGGCCGCGCCCACCATGCAGGCGATCAAGGCAATGCTGCGTTTCATCTCCTGTCTCCTCTTTTGGTATGAAGGTACTACACGCTGGCTGGTGCCAGTTCTGATTGAAGTCTTGCGGTGCGCGTCCAGGGGTCAGAGCAGCCGGGCCACCCCCCTGCTCGTCTCGGGCTTGCCCTCGCCCAGCCGGGCCAGGTTGTCGTCGAGCGCATCCAATTCGTAGGCGTAGTTCACCATCATGCCGCATGACTGGGCGCGGCCCTTGCGCGACGTGTCCGCCTTCCAGTTCAGCCGTTCGATGCGGGCACCGTTGCCAAGGTGGAACCGCGCCACCGGATCGAGCGGCAGCGACCCCTTGCGTTCCACCAGATAGCGGGCCGCCAGCCTCATGGCCACGGCCTGCACGGCCGGCGGTGCCGCATCGTCGTCCACCGCCTGCTGGATGGCGGCCAGCACCTGGGCCCCGGTGGCCGCGTCCATGCCGGCCTTCTCCTTGCGGACGATGGCGGCGAGGTCCTCGGCGCTGCGTTTCCTGACCCAGTCGCAAAAACCCGGGATGGGCGACAACGTGGCGAAACGCTTGATCTTGGGCAGTTCGCCGTTCAGTTCCTCGATCACCCGCTTGAGCAGGAAGTTGCCGAAGCTGACGCCGCGCAATCCTTGCTGCGTGTTGGAGATCGAATAGAAGATGGCCCAGCGCGCCTTGTCGAGGTTCTCCATGGGAGCGCCTTCGTCCAGCAGGCTCTGCACGTTGCCGGCCATGTCGGCGCAGAACGCGACTTCGACGAAGATCAGCGGTTCATTCGGCATGCGCGGATGGAAGAACGCATAGCAGCGGCGGTCGGAATCCAGGCGATTGCGCAGATCCGTCCACGAGGCGATCTCGTGCACCGCTTCGTAGATGATGAGTTTTTCAAGCAGCGACGCGGGCGAGTCCCAGGTAATGCGGCGCATTTCCAACAGCCCCACGTCGAACCAGTTCGACAGCAGCCCCTCCAGGTCGCCATCCAGCCCCTGCAGGGTGGGGATCCTGGCGCGCCAGGCCAGCATGTCGGTCCGCAGCTCCAGCAGGAAAGGCAGGCCCTCGGGCAGGGCGTTCAGGCGCTTGAAGAATCGGACCCGGGCATTCGAAAGCGCGCGGGACAAGTCGGAAGGCGTCTCCTTGCCGCCCGGCTCGGACGGCCCCGCCGCCGACGCGCCCACCTCGGCCAGGAGGCCCAGCATGGCGCCGCGGCGCTGGGCATCGGCGGCGCGATACTGCTCTTGCCAGGTCAACGCGGCACGATTGGCCGCCACATCGGTCAGGCGCGCCTGGAAGCACGGCAGCAGCAGCGCACGCTGGCGGTTGGCCTCGCGCGTGGACAAGGGAACGGCCTCGGCGGCCTCGCCAGGCTCCGCGGCCGCCTGGGGCCGCCCTCCCAGCCATTTGCTCCAGCGGGCCAGCAGCGACTGGGCCGGCTGCGGATCGGGGGCCGGCGCGGCGGGCCGCGCATCGGCGATATCGTGACGATCGCTGTTCAACATGTCGTTCATGTCCCTTCTGAAAGACTCAACCCGATTGCCTGGACAGCGAGGCCATCAGGTCCGCGAAGCGCTGCCCCTGCACCACCACGTGGTCGCGCGCGCGCTCGGCCGCGAGCCCGGCATCGCCCGCCAGCAAGGCTTCGACGATGCCCTCGTGTTCGTCATAGGAGGTGGCGATGCGGTCGCGCACGCGCAATTGCAGCCGGCGATACGGCCCCAGCCGGCGATGCAGCTTGATGGCCTCCTCGTTCAGGAAACCGTTGCAGCCCAGGCCGTAGATGGTCCGATGGAAAGTTTCGTTCAGGTAGTAGTAGGCGTTGGCGTCACCCGCGTCGCGCGAGGCCTGGCAGGCGCGATGGGCGTCGAGCAGGCGGCGGTGATCGTCGGCGGTCATGCGCCGCGCGGCCAGCCGCGCGCACATGGCTTCGATCTCGCCCATCACATCGAACATCTCGATCAGGCGCTGGGGCCCGATCTGCGCCACCAGCGCCCCCTTGCGCGGCCGCATTTCCACCAGCCCGGCCGAAGCCAGCTGGATCAGGGCCTCGCGTATGGGCGTGCGGGACACCCCGAAACGGTTGGCCAGCACGGTCTCGTCCAGCGGATCCCCCGGCGACAGTTCGCCGACGGCGATCAACTCTTCGATGGTCTCGCGTAGCGTTTCGGAGCGCTTCTTCTCGTTGCCGAGGGAAAGGGGGCGGGATGACATGAAGCCATCTTGCCCCAGCTTTCTCTTGTATACAAGATATTTTTATAAATACACAAAATGAGCGTCTAGTTACACACCACTTGCCTGCCGCCGCTCCAGCCACAGCGTGGCCAGCAGCATCACCGTCGTGGTCAAGGCCACGGTGACAAGGCTCATCGCCATGCCCTGCCCCACCGAGCCCTGCTCGAATTGGCGCCAGATGAACAGCGACACGGTCTGCACACCCGTGGGCGCGAGCAGCAGCGAGGCCACCAGTTCGCGCGAGGCCACCGCGAACACCAGCAACATGGCGGCAGCCAGGCTGGGTGCCAGCAGCGGCAGCAGGATGCGCGCCAGCGCCGTGACGGTGCCGGCGCCGTGGACCCGGGCCGCGGCTTCCAGGTTGTCGCCGATCTGCATGAGCGCGGCGTGGGAATAGCGCACCGGATACGGCAGCAGCAGGCAGCAGTAGGCCAGCAGCAGGATGCCCCAGGTGTTGTAGGGCGTGGCCGGCCAGAACGCCTGGTTCCAGGCCAGGATCAGGCCCACGCCGACCACCACGCCCGGCATGGTGTTGGGCAGCACGGCCAGGGCGTCGAGCACCACGCGGCCGCGCGTGCGGGTCTTTACCACGCAGTAGGCGACCAGAACACCCGTCAGGCCCGTCACGATGGCCGCGCCGAGCCCCAGCAGCAGGCTCGTGGCCAGTGCGCCCGAGGCTTCGCTGCCGCCCGCCGCGATGGCCTGGAAATGCGCCAGCGACAGATTGTCGATGGCCAGGCCGCCCGACAGCGTGCGGCTGAAGGCCGTCGCGGCAATGGCGAACAGGGGCGCGAAAGTGGCCACCGCCACGATCACGGCGAACAGGGCGGCGATGGGCCAGCGCCAATTGCCCAGCGGCAGGGTTTCGCCGCGCGCGGGCTTGCCCGTGGTGGTCTCGTAGCCCCTGCCCTTGAGCATGCGCCGCTGCCAGACGAAGGCCAGCATGGCCAGCGCCACCAGGATCAGCGACAGCACCGAAGCCCCGGGCAGGTCGATCGGCCATTCGGAGAAGCGCCGCTCGATGCCCGTCACCAGCACGAAGAACCCGGCATTGGCCGCCAGCGCCGCGGGCGTGCCATATTCCTCGATCGCCATCGCGAACACCAGCAGCAGGCTCGCGGCGATACCCGGCAGGGCCAGCGGCAGCGTGATGCGCCAGAAACAGCGCCAGGCCCCCGCGCCGCACACCCGCCCCACCAGCGCCAGGCGGGAGCCGGACGCGGCCATGGTGCGGGAGACGGCGAAATAGACCACGGGCACCACGTTCAGCGTCATCACGAACACGACGCCGCCGAACGAGAACAGCGCCGGCCCGGCATGGATGCCCAGCAGTTGCTGCAAATATCCACGCGGCTGCAGCAGCATGATCCAGCCCAGCGCGCTGATGTAAGGCGGGATCATGAAGGGCACCAGCATCAGCACGTCCCAGAGCTTGGCACCGGGCAGGTCGAACAACCCGCGCAGTGTTCCCAGCGGGATGCCGATGGCCGCCGCGGCCAGCACCACGCAGGCGCCCAGCTTCAGCGTGTTGATCGTCAGTTCGACCAGCTTGGGATCGGCCAGGACACCCGCCAGATGGGCCAACGGCCGCGCCAGCGAGCCCTGGGCGAGTTCTGGAAAGATGGCTTGCAGCAGGACGAAGCCCAGCGGCATGACCACCAGGATGCACAAGGCGGACACCGCGGCCCCCACCAACAACGTGTTCGCGCGCATGGATGCCCGCCTCTTGCTCGACGAAGGTCTAGATATGGGAAGTCATGCCTGGCCGGCGCCCCGATGGGCGCCGGCCAGGTCTGGTCACTTGCGGCCGAACAACGTCGTGAACCGCTCCAGCAGGGCCTGGCGGCCGGCGCGCTGGGACTCGTTCTCCATCGGCAGCGCCTTGATGTCCTTGATCACCGGACGCTTGGCCTGCACGTCCTGGCGGGCCGGGATCAGGTAGGTCGCGGCCACCCGCGCCTGCCCGGCGTCGGACAGCACGAAGTCGATGAAGCGCTTGGCGTCCTGCTGCTGGCGGCTGGACTTGAGGATCATCATCGGCCGGCCGGCGATCACCGTGCCGCTCGCGGGGAAGATGACTTCGATGCTCTCGCCCTTGGCCTGGTTGTCCAGCGCCACGTAATCGACCGCGCCGAAGACGGCGGCCTTGGCGCCCTGCAGGACGGGGTTCATCGCCTGCGCATTGGCGCCGGCGATGGCCATGTCATTGCGCTTCAGATCGGCGAACAACCTCCACGCGTCGGCGCCGCGCGCCGATTGCAGGCCGGACAGCAGCTCCAGCGCCGTGCCCGACTGGGCCGGATCAGGCATGTTGACCAGCCCCTTGAACTCGGGCCTGGCCAGGTCTGCCCAGTCCGCCGGACGCGGCGTGCCGCTCTTGGTGTTCCAGGCAATGGCCAGCGCCGACAGGCCTTGCGCCACATAGCTCGGTCCCTTGAATTCGGCCGGCACCTTCGCGGCATTGGGACTGGTGTAGGACAGCAGCCAACCGCGCTTGTGCAGGTCCAGCGCGCTGTCCCACGACGCCGAGATCACCACATCGGCCTTCGGGTTCGAGGCTTCCGCCTCCAGCCGCGCCATCACCTTGCCCGTGTCGGCCTGGAACACGTCGACCGATACGCCGGTCTGCTTCTTGAAGTCGTCGGCCAGTTGCTTGATCAGTCCGGCCGGGCCGGCGGTGTAGACCGTCAGGGCCTGGGCCTGGCTGGCGGCCAGCATCGCGCCGAACGCCAGCGCGCCGATCAGAGGCTTGATTTTCATCATCGAGATTCCTGAGTCGAGAAACGGCATATCGCCGAGGGAAAAGTCACGCCGCCTGCGGAAACCAGCGCAGCCGGCTCCAATCGAGGTCCAGCCCCACCGGGTGCTGGACGGGCATGCGTTGATCGGTCAGCCACGCGAGTTCGAAAGCATGGTGGTCGCTGCCCACGCGCACCGTCGTCGCGTAGTGCCCGCCGCGGAACCGCTGGGCGACCACATGGCCACGCAGCGTTTGGCGCTCGCCTGCTTTCAGCGCGGCATGGGGAATGAAGAGATGACCGGGCCCCGCCGGGCCATCGGCCAGGGGCTCGGGGCAGACCAGTTCCAGGCCGCCGGCCAGTTGCCAGCCTCGTTCGGTACGCACGCCGCTGCGCAGGGCGCCCAGCTTCAGGAACTCCACCACGTCGGGGCTGGCGGGTTCGTTCACCAGCAGTTCGGGGGCGGCGACCTGGCACACCTTGCCGGCCCGCATGACCGCCACCGTGTCGGCCAGCACGAAAGCTTCCTCGTGGTCGTGGGTGACGTACACCGCGGTGGTGCCCAGCTCGCGCAGCAGCAGCCCGATCTCGCCGCACAGCGTCTCGCGCAGGTCCCGGTCAAGGTTGGACAGCGGCTCGTCGAACAGCAGCACCCGGGGCCGCGCGACCACCGCCCGCGCCAGCGCGACGCGCTGCTGCTGGCCGCCCGACAGGCTGCCCGGCGATCGGTCTTCGTAGCCCGCCAGTCCCACCATGTCGAGCGCGCTCGCCACCCGCCCTGCCCGTTCGTGCCTGGGCACGCCGCGCACCTCCAGCGGGAAGGCCACGTTGGCGCCCACGGTCATGTGCGGCCACAACGCGTAGTCCTGGAACACCATGCCCAGGCCGCGCCGCTCGGGAGGAACGAAAGTCCGGCCGTCGACGACGGTGGCGCCGCCAATGGCGATGCGCCCCGCCACCGGACGGCTCAGGCCGGCCAGCAGCCTGAGCAGCGTGGTCTTGCCGCAGCCCGACGGCCCCAGCAAGGCCAGCACCTTGCCCGGTTCGAGCCGGATGTCGATGCCGTCCAGGATGGTGTTGCCGGACAAACGCTGTACCAGGCCCTCGATATCGATCGCGGCGCCGGGCAAAGTAGAAACGGAATGGGAAGCGGAATCAGACACGGGTGGACACGAGCAGAAAACGCCGCCGTTCGCCGGCTCGCAAGAGCCCGGCCACGGCGCCGCAGGATCGTGTAAATACTATGTCCGCCCGATGACCGGATCATGACAGCCGGCCGCCGCCCCCGCAGGGGCCGGTTCAAAAGATGGAACTGATCGCGAAATGCTCCAGCACCGTCGGGCATAGCGCCCCAAGCTTCGTGACCAGCCACATGAAGCCGAAAGAAAAACCGGCCAGCAGGGCCAGATCGCGCAAGCGCTTGAGAAATACCGTCCTGGGCCGATACTCCACGCCGTGGTATTCCATGATTGTCAAACCCCTCATGATTGCGAAGATCCCCGACGTGAGTCTATTCGCCTCTGCCACGTATCGCCATATCCGGAAGGTCGTACTCTAAAAACGTGAAAAAACGGCCGGTTCACAACCCCGCCGGACGCACGTAGCCCGGGAAGTCCTTGTCCAGCACGGACTTGAAAAACGGCGATTTGAACGCGGCGGCCAGGTCCCTTGCCCAGGGCTTGCCCTGATCGGCACGGCGGATCGCCACGACCTGCTGGAATTGCACCGGCGGCGTTTCCAGCGCCACCGCGGCGGTCAGCTTCAGCCCCGAGGCGATGGCGAAGTTGCCCGGCACCACCGCGAACTCGGCGTCGCCCACGGTGCGCGGCAGTTGCGCGGCTTCGACCGGCTGCAGCTTGACCTTCTTGGGATTGCTGGCCAGGTCCTTCTCGGTGACGCGCAGCGGATCCACATCCGCCTTCACCGTGATCACCCGGTTCTGCTGCAGCAGCAACAGGGCCCGCGCCAGGTTGCTCGGATCGTTGGGCAGCGTGAAGCGGTCGCCCTCCTTCAGATCGGCCAGGCTCTTGCGCGACTTCGAATAGATGCCCATGGGCGCGGTCGTGCTCTGCACCAGGTCCACCAGGTCCAGTTTCTGGTCCGCCTTGAACCGGTTCAGGTAGGCGATGTGCTGGAACAGGTTGGCGTCCAGCGAGCCTTGCGCCAGCGCCAGGTTGGGCTGCACATAATCGTTGAACTCGACCAGCTTGACCTTGTAGCCCTGCTTCTCGAGCTGGGGCACGATGCCGAGCTTGAGCACGTCGTAGTTGTAGCCTGCGGTCGCGCCGAACACGAGGTCCTTCTTGGCGGGATCGGCGGCTTGGGCGGCGGCGCCCAGCGCCAGGACGGCGGCGGCGGTACCGAGGAGGAAAGTGCGGCGTAGGGTCATGATGAGTCCCGGAGTGAAAACCGGCACGGCCAACCGTGCCTTCGACGGAAAGAAAGGATCAGCGTTTGTCCAGCCGGTGGGCCAGCGCATTGCCGCCGAACTGGATGATCTGCACCAGCACGATCAGCAGCGCGACGGTCAGCAGCATGACGTCGGTCTGGAAGCGGTAGTAGCCGTAGCGGATGGCCAGGTCGCCGATGCCGCCCCCGCCCACCACTCCGGCAATGGCCGAATAGGACAGGAAGCTGACCGCCAGCACGGTCAGCGCCAGGATCAGCCCGGACCGGGCCTCCCGCACCAGCACGCGCCAGACGATCTGCAATTCGGAGGCGCCCATGGCGTGCGCGGCTTCGATCACGCCGCGCGGCACCTCGCGGATGCTCTGCTCCACCAGGCGCGCGAAATACGGAATGGCGGCCACGGACAGCGGCACCGACGCCGCCAGCGGGCCGATGGACGTGCCCACCACCACGCGCGTGATGGGCACGAGGGCAACCAGCAGGATGATGAACGGAAAGGACCGCACGGTATTGACGATCCAGCTCAGCACCAGATAGGCCGGCCGGTTCTCCAGCGACTGCCCGGGCCCCAGCAGGAACAGCAGCACGCCCAGCGGGCCGCCCAGCAGGATCGCGGCGGCCAGGCCGATGCCCAGCATCATGAAGGTCTGGCCGATGGCGATCCAGAGCTCGGGAAGAATGGCGAGGATATTGTCGGACATGGTCAGGCGGCCCGGGTAGTCGGTTCGGCCGCCTGGGCGATACGGGCGGCGTGTTCTTTGAGGATGTCTTCGCGCACCTGTTCCTGGGCCAGCTCGCGGCCCAGCGCGCTCAGGCGCGGCGTGGCCTGGTCGCCCACGTCGAAGCGTTCGACCAGTTGGCCGTTCTCGAGCACCGCGACGTGGTCGCACAAGGCATGGACTACATGCAGTTCGTGGGTGACGATGATGATGGTCACACCGAGCCGCTGGTTGATCTCGCGCAGCGTGTCCAGCACCGAGCGCGTGGTCTCGGTGTCCAGCGCCGAGGTGGGCTCGTCGCACAGCAGCACCTTGGGGTGCGGCGCCAGCGCGCGCGCGATCGCCACCCGTTGCTTCTGCCCGCCGGACAACTGCGCGGGATAGCTGTGCAGCTTGTCGGTCAGCCCCACCACCGCCAGGCATTCCCGCACGCGGGCTTCGATCTCGGCCCGGCTCCGGTTGCCGTGCAGCTTCAGCGGAAAGGCCACGTTCTCGTAGACGCTGGCATTCTGCAGCAGGTTGAACTGCTGGAAGATCATGCCTATGCCCTGCCGCGTCTCGCGCAGCTCGCGCTTGGAAAGCCGGGTCAGGTCGCGGCCGTCGACCAGCACCTGGCCGGCGTCCGGACGCTCCAGCAGGTTGATCATGCGCAGCAGCGTCGACTTGCCGGCGCCGCTCTTGCCGATCAGGCCGAAGATGCGCCCTTCGGCCATGTCCAGCGACACGGACTTCACGGCCTCGAACACCCGCCCGTCGGGCAGCTTGAACGTCTTGCTGACCGCTTCGAGCCGGATGAGCGGTGGCGCGGAAGGAGAAGAAGAATTCGGAGTCATAGAAAAAGACGCGGCGGCGGGCTCCCGCCCGACATGGCGCGGAACACGACAGCCGCCACAGTAACCTTGCAGTATGGGGCAAACGCCCTGCACCAGGAACGATGCGTTTTTCCTATGTATATTCTATTTCCTTATTAAACCTTCCGCCTCTTCGACAAAAAACACATAAGGATCAGGCTCAGAACGTCAGCGTCATTCCCAGGGTCAGCGCGCGCGGATAACCCGGCTTCACATAGTCCGCATACTGGAATTCCCAATAGCGCTTGTCGGCCAGGTTGGTGATGGCCGCGCGGAAGATCGTGTCATAGCCCCCCAGGCGGGTTTCATAGCTGGCGCCCACATTCACGACCGTATAGCCCGAGGTCTTCACGTCGTTGGCCGGACGCAGCATCGTGCTGCCGGTGTACTTGAAATCGGCCCGCAGCTTGAGCCCCTGCACCTGCGGCACGTGGTAGACCACCTGTCCGGCGGCGACCAGGCGCGGCGCGCCGGCGACGCGCTTGCCGTCATAGTCCGAGCCCTTGCGATATGCGGTATCCAGCAGCATCAGGTTGCCGCCCACCGTCCAGGCCCCGGCCCTTGTCGAGGCACCCAATTCCAGGCCCTGGTAGACCGACAGGCCGTCCTGCACCAGCACGTTGCCGGCATTGGCATACTCGGCGCCGCGCTCGATGCGGAACAAGGCCGCGGTAGCGGCCCAGCCTTGGCGTTCGGTCTTGATCCCGACTTCGTACTGCTTGCTCGTGAGCGGCCCCAGCGTCTGCCCGCGATTCTCGTAGACATTGCCCACCGTCGCCCCTTGCTCCAGGGATTCGACGTAGCTCGCATACGCCATGGTCCGCGCATCGGGCTTGAACATCACCGCCAGCGTGGGCGTCACGCTGCCCTTGTCGTAGCGCGCGGACGTGGCACCCGCGGGGGTATAGCCCTCCTGACTGAACTTGGTGTAGCGCACACCGGCCAACACCGACCAACGATCCGACAGCTTGACGGTATCGCTGGCGAACAGCGCCTTCTGGGTGATCTCCCCCGCCCGGTACAGATCGAGCCCCCCCTGCGGATAATAGGAAATGCCGTTCTGCGACCCGAGCGAACCCGTTCCCATCAGCTGGTACACGCTGTTCAGGCTGTAGTCGTTCTTCTGCTGCTGCCAGGACGTGCCCAGCACCACCTGGTGCTCCAGCGCGCCCGTCGCGAAACTGCCCTGCACCATGGCCTGCCACTGGTCATAGGCGTAACGCTCCGCATAGTCCGACCGGTAGTCTTCGTAATTGCCGCCGCCGTCGGTCAGGAACAGCACCGACTCGCTGCGGCGGGTCCGGGTCGAACTATGGCTGTACGTCGTACTGAGCTTCCAGTCGGGCGCCAACCGATACGTCAGCCCGGTCGAATGGAACTGGAACTCGTTGTTCACGAAGGTGCCGTTCCCGACCAGCGTGCGGTCGTTGTCGCGCAGGGGCCGCGGCAGCACCGTCCCCGCCATCTTCGACGTATTGATGGTCGGTTCCTGCCCGACGACTTTCTTGTTCTGGTAAAGAGACTGGAAATCCCAGGTCAGGCGATCGGTCAGCTTCAGGTCCAGCGCCAGCGACACGGCATTGCGCTTCAGTGAACCGTCGTTGTAGAGGTCGCCCTCTTCATGCGTCGCGTTCAGCCGATAGCCGAAACGATCGTCCTCGCCCGCCCTGCCACCCAGGTCCACATGCTGGCGCCAGATGTTGCCGGACGAGAACCCCAGGCTCACGCTGCGCACCGGCTGGGCCGTCGGCCGCTTCGTCACGTAGTTGACGACGCCGCCCGGCGACCCGAAACCGTACATGAAACCCGAAGCGCCCTTGAGCAGTTCGACCTGCTCGAAGTGCTCGTAGGGCGGGGTCGTGGCGTAGCTCAGGAAAGGCTTGCCATCGATGCGGAAGGCATTCTGCCAGTCCAGTTGCAGTCCGCGCACCGTCAGGTAGCTGGCCCATGCGCCGTGGGCGCCGCTGTTGTCGGACACCGACGCATCGGTGGCGAACAGGTCCCCCAGCTTGACGATGGGCCGGTCATCCAGGTCGCCGCGAGTGACCACGGTGGTCGAGAACGGCGTCTCGAGCTGGGTCAGGTTGCCCAGCGCACCGGCATTGACCGGGGCTTCGAGGTCATGGAGCGTGGCGGACTCGCTGGTCGCGGTGACCGAGATGGCGGGGAGCTGCCGAGTGGCCTCGGGTTTCTCGTCCTGTTCGGCGGCGGCGGCCCGGGCTGCGAAGGCCAGGAATAGCGCGAGGGCGAGGACGGAACGGACCGGGCTTGCCGGGTGGGCGTGATCGACGCGGTGATCTTGGTGGGCGGAGGTGTGCAACGTGGCTCTCGGACGATGAAGACAGGATATGAAGTATGCAAATAATAATGATAAACGTTATTATTTACAAAACCTGGCCGCACAATTTATCGAACAGACCCGTTGCGAGCACTGCAAAAAAATCGCCGCCCCTTTCGGGAGCGGCGATTTTCTGATGAACCTGGAGGCGCGTGCCGGAGTCGAACCGACCTACACGGATTTGCAATCGGATAAACACGTTTAAATTCAACGCATTACAAGAAAACCGATTCAAAACCCGCAATCGCTTAGGAATGATGCCTCCTGTTGTGATACGGCGACATCAGAAGCGGATTCCATTATCTCACGACCAGCGCGGCCAGCATCCTCCCCCTTGAATCGGGTTGTTTGGGCCACAGATGCGGCCCTCAGCTGTGTTTATACTGTACATCCATACAGTATCCATTCCGATGCCATGGAGTACCGCCCCCCCCTCTCCCGCACCAGGCTGAAAGAGATGGAAGCCTGCGCCCCTGATGACGCCCTCCTGCGCGAGGCCCTATGGGAGATCGCCCGCCTCCGCCGGCTCGTGCTGCGATTCAATCACATGCACCAGATGCTAGCGAATGCGCCCCTGGCTGGGGGCGCCGCCAGCGCCTACAAGGCGGTGGGCATTGAACTCGCCACCGAACCTGCGGTTCATGAACAGGCGGAGTTCTACGCCCGCAAGATCCCGCAGGGGCCCCGGTAATGGACGACAATGGCATCCTGTCCCAAGTCTCTGGGGAGTACGTCGCCCACGCGGCCCAGACTCTCCCCAATCCGGCGACTGCCCAGGACCTCAGTCCGAGCGCCGCAATCGACGCTGGCCCCGCCGGCACGGTCCGGATTTTTTACGAGCGCAAGCAGGCCCGGCATCACAAGCACGGTCACCATTTCTGGACGGCGACGAGGGCCGAGGCGGAACCCATGTCACCTAGCCCTAATACTTGATGCAATTGTGCCAGGTGACAGTGGCCTGTCACACTGGCACGATTGCATCAAGTCAACCAATGAGCCAGAGAACCCCATGAGCACCGTTCGATGAAGCGTCGCCATGCGATGCGCATCCCTGAGGGGGAAGCCGTGCCCCATGACGTGATCAGCCTTCAGGCCAAGAACGGATGGAGCCTGATCCAGGCGTGGCGGGAGTACCTTGAGATCACCCAGGCGGAAATGGCCACGCGTCTTGAGGTACGGCAAACAACCTACGCGAACATGGAAGGCCCCGATGCCCGGCCGCACAAGGCGGCCCGCGAGCGGATTGCCCAGGCGCTCGGGATTTCGCTCGATCAGCTTGATGACTAGACCGCAAGACAGCGCATGAACACGAAACGAGACTCCACGCTGGCCCAGCGCCAGGCCACCTCCCGCAAACGTCTGGTTGAGGGCGGCGGCCGGCAACTGACGATCGCCCTCCCGCCGGACATCAATGCCCGCCTGCTCGCAGAGACAGAACGCACTGGCGAGAGCGCTCGCGCAGTCATCCTCCGGGTGTTACAAAATAGTTTGCCTGGCTAGTTGATCGTTACATCGTAACGGAATACTATGTGGCCATGGGTTGATCACAGCCCCCGCCCCGGCGGTTCCGGGATTCCTGATAGGAGCAACATCATGCGCACCTCACTCACTGTGGGCACCTCTGGCGCCGTCACTATTGCCTACGATGATGGTTTTCTAGGCGAGCGCGTTACGCGCACATTCGTTTGCGACGCCAATGGCGGATACGTCCGTGAAATGGACAACGACGGGCGCTATCCCCAGGTCTGCGAAGGACTCGCCCGCCTCGGCAATACGCTCTCGTGCGGCAGCCGCGCTGCTTTGCCTGAATTGATTCGCCGTGAGTATCGCCGGATGCGTCGCACCGAGCAGGCACAACAGCGGCGCGCTTGGTAATGTCGGACGCACTCATTCATCTACGGGTCCCGGCGGAACTGAAGGGCCGCTGGGTCCGCCAGAGCCGTTCCGCCGGCATGCGCCTCGGTGACTGGCTGGTCCAGCAGATCGAGGCGGCCACGAGGCCGATTCTGGTCCAGATACCCGCCGACCTGAAATTTGCCGACCTGCGCCTGGCGCGTGACGCGGACGGTGGCGTCTCGTTCGATCATGCCCCCATCGCCCGCATCTGCGAGGCCAGCGGTGTAGATCTGGCGATATTCACGTCAGCCGAGGACAGCCTGTCCATGCTGATCGTCCAATGGTACCGAGCACACCTGGCGGGCGGCGGCGAACGTGATGGCATAGCGGACGACCTGATCGCTGAGGCGCGCATCGAGAGCGAGCGCGGAGGCGGCGTCAGCCAGCAGCCGGGACAGGCATGAACTCCCCGGGCTCCGATTTTCCAGTTGGCAGCCCCGCCTACCACCGCATCGATAGAATCCTCCACGAACTGCGTGCCATCAGCGCCAACAGCGATACTGCGGGACGAGCGCGCATTGAGGCAGTGGAACGTGAGCTGTCGAGCATGCTGACGTCGGCGGCGCCAACGTTCACGCCATTGGTGGATTGGCTGGAGGTCTACCGGCGCATCATTCGCGAGAGAGGGCTATCTCTATCCACGCTGCAAAATCGCGAGGCGATCCTGCGGCGGCTCGAAACAACAATGGGACGCGCGTTTACGGGGGCCATCAGGCCATACGATCTAGCTCAGTTCGTTCGAGGTTATGTCGAGCGAGACAATCTCCACGCCGCAAGACACGCCCGCACCACCCTCATTGACATATTCAGCGAGGCGGTTTCGGATGGTGTCATCGACCACAACCCCGCTCTGTCCCTGAGGCGGATCGCTGCTCCAGTGCGGCGGTCTAGGCTGACCCTTGATCTCTGGCGTGCCGCGTACGAACATGCGGCGCAATACGCCCCCTGGATGCAGAGGGCGATGGAATTAGCTCTGGTTGCTGTCCAGCGTCGGTCAGATATCGCGGCGATCCAATTCGATCATGTGCGAGGTGAATTCCTACACATCGAGCAGAAAAAGACGGGGGTCCGCCTGCGCCTGCATTTGGGAATTCGGCTCGATGTCCTTGGATTGACTATTGGCGATGTCTTAGAAAGGTGCGCCGCTGGAACGGATGGCGCACACCTGATCCGACACAACGACACCCGAGGGAAAGTCAAAGCCGGTGCGCCGGTTCATCCTCAAACCCTATCAAACAGGTTTGGCGAGATCATGCGGAAAATCAGCCCATCTCCCGCCGGCGTGGCCCCATCGTTTCATGAACAGCGATCCCTCGGCGCCAGACTCTACCAAGCGCAAGGTCGGCAACCTCAATCACTGCTGGGTCACAAACGATCGGCAACCACTGAAATGTACCTGGACTCACGAGGCACGGAATGGGTAGAGGTTCGATGAACCCAATACCCAAAACGGGCACGACAATACCCAATTTGGGAATTTGCGGTTTATACGAACCAACTTTACGCAAGCGTTCCGACAGCACCGCGCCGGCCCCGGGCCTACTTTTTCGACGATGCAGCAATATCAGCAACCTTGGCCATAAGGCTCATGACCTCTTTCTTGGAAATCTTTTCATTGATGAATAATGTGCGATCTCCAAAAACCTTTCCCGCCACCTCTCGCCAAATTATCGATTGATCTTCAGGCTTCATTTCTGCGGTGAACGGCACCAGCGTGGAAAACTCTAACCCCACAACTTTCAAGAGCCGTGCCATCGTATTGTGAATGCTGACTAACCGCGCGGCGAACGCTGTCAACACGATAAACGGCATCGACATCAGCGCACGACCGGCCAACTGCCATGCAAGACTCGGTTTCCCACTATCTGCGACAGCAGGCACAACCAGGCCGGACGAAATTCCCCCCTTTCCCCAAATCATGAAGTGCGCAAGCTCGGAAATTCCATTGCCACTCGCAACACACAGCCATCCTAGGAAGGCCACAATCGACACGAGCAACCACGCAAAACTAAAAACCGTTTGCCACAGTGCCGCTTTATTAAAGCTCGACCCAAGAACCCCTGCTGTTGTCGCGGCAGAGAATTTCTTGAATGAAATCAATAGCGAGTTGTACTCACCTTCCAATTTCTTAAACCCCGCTTTCCCCTGCTCCAGCTCTTCATTCGCTATTCTTTTCAGCTCCTCACGCCAGTCAGACGACTTGAGCGCCTTCAATTCGATCTCAAGATCCCTGACAGCTTTCGGCAAGGTTTGATACAACTTCTCCCGAGTCTTGCGCTCATCCTGAATCTTCTCCTCTAATTGATCAAGAGTCCTCGTTAGCTCTTCACTCAGAAAGACCTGTATCCCCTTACGCCAGCCCTCTAAACTCTGGCAAGCAGCCTTAAGATCTTCAATCGTCTGCTCAATTTCGGCTGGTGACATCCCCTCTCTCCCGTCGCAGTTGTATGGGGAGAGTTATACCATCGGCTCCACTTGCACCAACCGAGTAAACCACCATCGAGTCTCAACATCCACGAGACATCACTCGACCGGGTTATATAACCCCACATCTCGTAGTTTCTGTCGAGCTCTCTCGTATTTGTCGATACAGGCGTTCAAATCTCGGATGGCATCGTCACCGTCATGGGCGATGGCCGTAAGAGCCTGTCCAGCCGCTGGCTCAAGTTCGGCTCGCGTTTCTGGAGCCCCAGTGGCGGCAATTGCACCATCGGGGTTGCCGCTAGCGGGGCAGCGGGCAGCGATTGACAGCCGCACAGTGCCGCGGCCGATAGCAGCGATACGACGCTCATAGTCGGTCTTCGCATTTTCCATTTCCTTTTGATGTTCGGCACCGACGATATCGAAGAGCGCCTGGATGCCCGCCTGGGTGGATAGGACCTTTTCCGTTGCCTTGCGTGCGCTGTCGGCTGCCGCTGCGTCGCGCAGGGCTAAATCCCGCTCCAGCGCAGCGATACGCTCGCCGTAGCGCCAGTCCTGGGCGAGACCTACCGCGATCCCGGCGACGGCCGCCACGGCCCCATAGCGGACCCAGGCAGGCATCACGATAGACATAGCCTCACCTCGTCCAAGCGCCGCGCATACAGGCCCGGCACGAACCGCTGCGACCCGTCGGCCAGGGTGATGTAAGACCAGACCGGCCGCCCGTCAGTGCCGTTGGCAATGGCGCGGCAGCCGTCGGCCAGCCGGCCGGCATTGATCAGGCCCAGCGCCCGGCTGGCGCACGTCGCCGGCACGCCGAAGTTGTGCGAATGCGAGCTGAGCGCGTCGAACGTGCCCTGCGACACGTCGGCGGTGACGCAGTCCGCCAGGGCGATCTGGCCGCGCTCGACAACCAGGCGCTCGACCTCGGCGCATTTCTCCGGCGACCAGTAATCGCCGACGATGACCGGTTCCGGACTCGTGTATTTCGTGATCCCTTTGCAGACCGTCGGCAGCCCGCGCGTCAGGCGGTCCGCGTAGACGACGTTCTGGCCCTCGCCCTCCCAGCGCCCCAGGAACCCCTGGAGCTGGGGGCTGAACAACGTCAGCACGCCGGAGGCGATCAGCGCGGCCGCCCCGACCTTACCGGCGCGGCTCATGGGTCGCACCGTTCATGGATCGCTGCCATCTGGGCGTCGTGCAGCTCCTGGCGCCGCCGTTCTTCGGCCGCGATGGCCGCCCGCTCGCGTCGGTCGCGCCGACGCTGGTAGTAGACGTTGGCCAGCGCGCCCAGTAGAGCGATCAGCACGCCGGTCCAGCCGATCCAGTTCACGGACGCCGCCCAGCCGACGATACCGGTTACGGCGCCGGCCTCGGCCGTCCTATTGGCGGCTGTGATTGCCGCGTCATCGAATTTCATTCCAACCCCCCCGGACGAAAAAAAACCCGCATCGCGGGCCCGTTCACATCTCACCGTCGATTCATCGAGCGAGCCGGTCAGGCCCATTTCTTCCCGGCATAACCACCGCACCACAGGTTCATGCCCGCTGCGTCTGTGATATCGATTGATCTGGGATCGATATAGCTCGCGCTGTTCATGCGCAGACCGAGGGCAAATTCGGGCGGTGGCATTTCCGGTTGCGAGCGGCTGGAGGCATAGACAATGAACCGACACGCAACGGTCGGAGCGGTCACTACAACGTTCGCGGTGTCTCGGATGTTGACCGTAACGGTGGACCCGTCCGCCGCCTTGATCTCCGGGCTGAAATTTGTCGCGTACCTCGTCAGAGATTCCGTGTACGCAAAAACATCCCCGGGTCGATTCGCCGTGTAGACCAGGCTGCCAGTGGCCGGAGACGCTGGCGTCCCCGAAATAGCGAACGTGATCGACATCGGGTCAGGCACAGACACGACACGGAACAAACCGTTGTATTCCGTCTCGCCCGCTCCGCTCAATCGCACCCAGTCATTCACGCGCAGTCCATGCGCAACCCCCGTCCCCATCGTTGCGACAGCGCCGCTTCTGGTCACCGATGACACCGAAACAGGCGCCACCGCGGCGCCTAGGAACGCGAGCACGAGATCGCCGTTGGCCGGGTTGTAGCTCTGAATAGCGATGTTCTGCGAGTTCCCGACGAACACCCAAGCAGAGCCATTCCACTCAACCCGGGCGGAATGCTCTCGCCGCTGTTTGCGCGTGAAATAGAGGCGGGTCGTGTAGTCATCGACCTGGGCGGGCTGGATGTCCCACATGCCGATGAAATTGGCTCCCTGCGCATTGACGTTCGTCGCCGTCCTCGGGCATTGCGAGTGATGCACGACCAGGCATTCGCGGACCGGGTCCCACTCGACCGATTTGACGCCGTTGTGAACACCGATCGTCCAAACGCCCGCCGCGCTGCGGTTGATCGCCGCCATGATGTCGCGGCACATGGAAATTTTCGACTCGTTATGCCCCACCGACGCACCGACTCGCAGATACGTGCGAGCCAGATCATTGTCAGTCGTAACACTGAGCCCGAGCGTGATGTCCGCCCCAACGTCGTACCGTACTCGGACATGGTCAGGATTCGTCTCGACCTCGGTCCCCGGACCATCGGCGCTACGCAAACCCAGCGTTGCATGGCCCGAGTAATTGATCGCTCTCCAGTGGTTGAATTTGTCCGATTTGTCGCCGTCGTTCCGGATCGTGAACATAATCGGGGTGGCCGCGACCGGGTTCTCTCCGGCGATGTAGTCGCGCGAGCTGAACCACATTTTCATGCGATCGTGCATGTTCAGCGGGATCGCTGTCGGAGTATGCCGATCGCCCACCATAAGCGACCCGGTGTTCGCGCCCAGATCGGCGCCCGCCACGCCCTGGATCAGCCGGAATTTGTCGGACTCGAACGTCCCGGAGGTCGTGAACGGCAGTTTGTCGACCCGCGGGGCGTAGGTGTTGCCGGCGTAGCCCACCGTCTGAGCCGCCACCGCCATCGACAGGCCTGCGGCATACGCGACCGGCTCCAGGTAGCTGATGGCGCCGAACGCGGCGGTGATGGCATCGGCGAGCGCCTGCGCCAATCGAGCGTTGTCAGCGGCGCCCGCCTCGCTCAGTGCCGCCGCCAGCTTCGACGCGAGAGACTGAGTTGCGGCGTCCTGAGCCTGGCCCACCGCACTCTCCAGGTCACCGAATTCGTCGGCGATGGCTCGCGCCTCGTTCTTCGCTGCGATGGCCTCCTGTGCGTCCAAGGGGGTCGCCAGTTGGATGCCCGACCAATCCCAGGTCGTGCTGTTCCAGACATAGAACCCGTTGCGAGAAATATCCGGGTCCTCGACCACCTGGCCAACAGTCGCGCGGGGCTGGCCGACATCGGCCACCATCTCGGCATAGGTCAGATAGGTTCTCGATCCGAGCGTACCGTGCAGCGCCTGCCTTGCTTCTGAAAAGAATTTGTCCAAGCTGGGCAATTCCTCGTCGGCTCGGTTCTGCACGGTATCAGTTGGGCCGCCGTTCGCGACCACCGCCAGTGTCAGCGCGTCCTTGCGCGCATTGATCATTTCCTGAGGGGAGATTGGCAAATCGGACATCGCGCACCTACCAAAGAAAAGGCCCGCTCAAGGCGGGCCATCGGGGTTGATTGAAAGTCGGGGTTAGGCGCTTTCGCGGAAATCGCCGTCGTTCTGGTAATAGCGGGGGTCGTAGTTGATGACGGTCAGCGGGATGGTTCCGTCGTCACCGGGCGCTTCACGCTCTTCGAGCAGCATCGGCTTGGCATTGGTGTCGTCACCATCACGAACCACGATGAATCCTGTGCTCAGATAGCGGTCTGTGTCTGCGACCACCGGCACGTGCGGTGCGTGCGCCAGGACCGCGTGCCGTTTGCTCTGACCCCGCAATATGGGGATGCTCTCGACCACGCGGTCCTTGCCCTGGAGGAAAATGGTGTAGGTCTCGCCGCTCTCCCAGGGCAACTCCTGCGACAGGTGCAGCTCCAGCCCCTGCACGCCCTTCACGTAGCCATCCATCGCCCCGGATCGGGTGTTGTCCGCCCACAGCACGCGCTCGCGCAGCACCAGCAGGTCCGCCTCCGGCAGGCATGTCGCCTGGGCGGTGGTAGTTTGGTAGCGCAGCTTGTTGTACGCACGGTCCGCCAGCAATGTGGCCTGTTTCGTGTTTCGCACTCCGATGGTCTCAATCCGTTTAGGATTGATCGCACTGCGATCCGCCGGACGGTAGAGTGTGACGACGGCATCGTCCTCCGGGTCCACGTACTGGAACTCGATGCCGTCATTGGCGGCCTCGGCCCAACCGAATCGTTCAGTGCGCTTCTCGCTGCCCGGCAACTTGTTGCGATGATTGAACAGCAGCACCGAATCGTCCGTCGCGCGCTCGAAGAACAGGCGCAGCACGCTACCGCGCCGATAGGGCTGGCAGAACACCGCGCGCGCGATCGAGGTCACCGCCTCCTGGAACGACAAGTTGTCGGCCGCAAACGTATAGCTGAAGTCTGCGGACTCAGGGAACCCAAAGTAGCCGCGGATCTCTGCCGCCGTGTCGAACAAATTGTCGAAATCCACCTCGGCCGGCGTCCGGTTTCCGATGCGCGGATCCAGGCAGACGGCTGACAGGATGGTGGCAACATCATTGGTCGGGTACAGCTCCGTCGAGAACGTACTGCCGCTGACCCGCGCCGGCAGGCAGCGCGTAACCAGCATGTTCAACTTTCGATCCTTCACGGCCAACGCGCCGTCCGTCGCCATGGTCTTGGTTTGCGCAATCGTCACATCGCCGAAGTGCGGCATGTCCACCGGCGTGGCTTGGTAAAGGTCCCGCCATTTGATTTCATCGACCACTTGGCCGCCGAACCCGGTGTCCTTTGGGTTCAGTCGGCGAGCGTAGACCTTCCAGTACCTGGAGGTCGCCGACAGCGACACATCCATCGTCAGCGCCCGCGTGGAGCGGGTCGTGCTGGATCCGACCACGGTCCCGTCGAACACCTCCTCCGGGCCAATGGCGGCGCCGGCCGCATCCACGGGCGTGGCGACCAGCCGCACATCCACATCTCGGCGATACTGGTTCGAGCCATCATCAGCGAACAGGCCCTGATAGGCAACGAAATTGGAAATCAGCCGCCGGATGGGCTCGCCGGCGGACAGGGTGAACTCCCCGATGCGGCGGTCGCCGCTCGTGTAGAGATCCGGCCGCAAAACGCCCGACTCGCCGGCGAAATCGTCGTTGAGGATTTCCCAGTCAGGGTTCACCGCCGAGGGCGTTTGCAACGTGATGTTGTCCGCCGTGATTGCGGTAATGACGTAGGTTCCAGACAGATCGAAAACGACAGTGCCGTCGTTCCGGCTGATCGTTGCTGGCCCCGCGCCCCCGCCGGCGGCTCCCGTAATCTGGTACCAGTTGACATTCACCCGCGCGGGTTTGTCGAACGTGATGATCGTGGAGTCGGTCAGCGACTCATACTCCACATTGGCAACCTCATAGACCCCATCCAAGCCGGCGTAGCCACTATGCTGGCCGGTGGCCTCATCATCCCAGGTCCAGTACATCAGCGAACCCGTGATTGTCACGCGATCGCCGATCGACCAGTCCGCCGTCATGTCCCCTGGATAGGTCAATTCACCATTGGCATCCAGCGACCCGCTCGACAGGTACAGCGCCTGCGCTGTGCCACTGTGCGTGAACGTTCCTGCGGTACGAATGGCATTCGTCACCTCCAGTGGGTCTCCGACTACGAACGATGTGGTGTAGTCAACCTCGCTATCCTGGCTGGAAATGACGTTGGGATACCGGAATATCACCTCATTGGCGTGCAGGCGGCCGGAGTCGGACGGTTGCAGGACCTGCCCATTCACCGCGTTCAGGCGCGCCGTTTTCAGCACCGGCAGGCCGATGGCATTGCCGATTCGCAACTGCGGTGCATGGCCGCTGTTGGGTGAGGTATACGGACCATAGATTTCCACGCTGCTGCCGGCGATCTCCTGGATCGGCGTGGTGTCGTCGCGCACCTGGGCGGCGGGGATCTCGTAGGTGCCGCGCCCGATGCACATCAGCGCGACCTCCATCTCGACATGGTCCGAGAAAATCTTGTACGGAACCTGGATCAGGTCCGGCGTGGAGCGGACCGTCCCGAATATGTCGGGGATGCGGCCCATCACGCGCACGCTGTTGGTACGCTCCGACAGGCCGTTGTTCGGGCTCTCGTTCTGGACGTTGCGCTGGGCCACCGCAGGCACGGCAGGGGCCAGCATCGAGGACACGGCCAGGCTGACAATGAAAAGAACGACCTGCCACGCCTGGATGCCAGCCGCCGGCCAAACCTCTACTGTCAGCGGTCCATCCAGTTGCGCCAGATGCGCAATGTCCTCGGGCTCGACCGGGGTGACCTCGGTTTCCCTGGACACCGGCCCGTTGTAGATCCGGGTCAGAGGCGGCAACCGGCCGTCGAACTCGCGATACAGGAGCGCC
Source organism: Alcaligenaceae bacterium SAGV5 (assembly GCA_009360345.1). GTDB lineage: Bacteria > Pseudomonadota > Gammaproteobacteria > Burkholderiales > Burkholderiaceae_B > Pigmentiphaga. Next base: position 195,116 of record SPDP01000006.1, on the reverse strand, counting down.
AGCACGTCGTCGGTCTCATGCTCGGTGCGTGACAGCCCCTCCAGGGCGTGACGCTCGATGGAGACTATCGGCATACGTAGAACCTCGGATTACGGTAGGTGGCGGTGGCCACATCGAACGGGAAATTGCTGGCGCCGGACTCGGTCAGGTGCAGCAGCCGGCGGCGATAACAGACGCCGATATGCGGCTCGCCGCCCAACGTGTCCAGCAGGACAAGCGACGGCTGAGTTGTCGGGCCCGACACCAGCAGATACCGACGCATGACGCCGCGTAGGGCCGCGATATCGTCCTCGCGCACGGCGGCCAGTCCGCGGTCCCCCGTCAGGCGCTCCCATGCCGACGCCGCGAAGTGAAGGCAGTTGTTGAGCCGGCGGTCGTATTTCTCTGCCAGGAAGGCGTCGATGCTCATCTAGAGAAATCCACGCAGCATTGGGAACCGATCGGGGCTATACACCTCCCCCGTGCGGTTCAGGTTCAGTTGCGGCGCGGACGCATCGAACGACGAGCCCTCGCGCGTGCGCGATATCTGGGCCAACTCCAGGCGGATGGGGCCGAACATCGGCGCCGACAGGTCGTCGGACCGATACGAGCGGTAGACCACGACCGGGCGCACGCCCATCTGGTCGGCAGCCCGTGCCCGGTCAACCTCGGCCGGGATGATCTCCCCGAGGTCGCCCAGGTCCACGCCGAGGCTGTAGGCCAGATCGGCGCGGGCGGCTCCGCGCCGCAGGCGCATGCCCAGGGCGGTGAAGGTCACCTCCTCGCCAGTTTCCAGACGAGCCACTAGAGCGCGCGGCCGGCGCACCAGGTAGAACACCTGGGAGAACGCCGGGTGCGATATCTCCAGCGTCGGAATCTCAATCACCGCCCGGCTGGAGTCGAGGAAAAACCCAACGTAGTCAGGCATGAGGCAGGTCCTCGTTCACCAGATGGGCCAGATCGGCGAAAAGTTGGCTGATCACGTCCCAACTGCCATACAGCGCATACAGCTCGGCCATGTTCCCCCAGGGGTCCGCCGCGGCGTCCTGGTATCGCTCCAGCGGTAGCGCCAGCAGTGAACCGCTGACCGTGTATGCCCTACCCTGCTTGCTGACAAGCCGGAAAGAGTTCGGCTCGAACATGACCTGATACGTCTCTAACGACGACGCATCAAGAATCAACTCCATCTCCACAGGGCTACCGCCACTGCGGGCCCAAACCCTCAAGAAGCCCATGAACAGGCTGTACTCGGTCGGAGTAAGGATCCAGGTGGCCGAGACGGGGATTGTGGCCCCCTGGACGTCCAGCCGGGTCCTGGGCGGTCCCCCATCAACCACTACCGATACAGTCCCATCTTTGAACTGCGCGCTGTATCCCGCCTGCGATGGCGGGAATGGGCACTTCAACGTCATCGAGAAGGCTCCACTTTGTAGCTACCCCGCAGCGAACGGCCGAAGTCAGAATCGAGATCCTGAGCCTGGGAAGCCATCACCCTGGGGGCGTGTCTGTCGACCTGATCTCGCGCAATCAGAACAACCTCCTCCCTGGTGATTTGCTGCACCTCGAAATCCTTCGGCATTCCAGTGTTGTTCACAACGACGCGGAGATTTGGAGCCGCCGCACCGGCCGGTGCATCCCATACTGCGCGCACGCCAAGAACTCCGCGAGCGGTTTTCGTTAAAGGCATGATCGCTTCAGGCCCCGCCTCACCCATCTCGCCGATGTCGAACCTGGTAGGCGAGGAAACGATCTTGTTCGAGAACGCGCCCCCCTTCGCGAAGGGGATGACGTTTCCTCGGTCAAAGGCCGCACCTTGGGCAAAGTGCAGGCCAACACCACTGCTAGAACCTGGCCATGCCGGCATGATCAGACCCGAGCCGCCGACCGTGGCGGCGCCACTGCCCCCCCCTAGCCCCAGAAACCCTAGCGCCTGCCCAAACAGGCCGCCTAGACCTCCAGAGCCGCCGGCAGCCTTTAGCAAACTGCTCGCGGCGGCGCGTATCTGCATTTCAACCAGCATTGCAGCGAACTGGCGAGCCACGTCACCAAAGCTGACTTTCGCTCCTGTTGCCCATTTCGCGACAGACGAAGTCAGCCCGTCAAACAGACCGGAGAACGCACGCTCGGACTGCTTGGCGACATTGGCGGCGTCAGTCAGGAAATTTGCAAACGCCCTGTTGGCCCCGACGCTCCAGTCCGATTGCAACTCGCCAAGGCGGAAGTAGTAATTCTCATTGGCCGCGATGGCCGCCCGAAGCTGGGCGCTAATCTCGGCAGACGCCCGCTTGTATTCGCTACTTCCCAGTAGATCCTTCGGGGTCGCTTTGTTCAATTGCTCTTGGTACCGGCGGTACTCGCGATAGATGGACTCCGTCTCCTGCGTGCGCTGGAAGGCCTGGTCCCCCATCGTAAAAGCCGCGAGGCGACGGTCGTACTGCTCCCCCCTCAGATCAGATGCTGACCCCATCGACGATTGCAACTGATATCGTCGCTCTTGAAACCGCTCCAGGTTCTTGAGTCGTTCCTTTTCTGCCTTGGCGAGGTCTTCCTGAATCGCCCTTGCCCTTTCCAGCGCGACGCCCCACTCCAGCTCAAGGCGGATCTGGTCAGCCTTCGCCAGGATCGCCTTCTGGTCAACCGTCAGGTTCGCCTTGCCTCGCAGGTCTGCCAACTGCTGCTCGAACGCCGCCTGCGCCCGTGCAGCCGCGCCAAGCTTGTCCCGTTCGAGCAACTGCGCCTCAAGGGCCGCGTTCTGCTCGCGAATGTTCTGGAGCATGCGCTGTCCGGCATCGTCACGCACCGAACGCTCGGCTTTCTGCCGGAGTGAGTCCAGCTTTTCCGATATCCCACCGATCCGGTCTTCCAACTCCTTCGCAAGAGGAGATCCCCCTTGTCCAGTGCGCTGCAATTCCCCGAGCATCTTGCGAAGCTCGCCAAGGTCTGACGTCAGCCGGCGCACCTCGGCGGCCTGCGACTTGTAGGACTCGGTCCGCTCCAGAACCTTTTTTCGAAGGTCATCGTCCTTGTTCGCTGCCGCCGCGGCAGCTGAAGCGCCCCAAGACCCGGAAGCACCCCCGGCTGGCGGCCCCCAAGATCCCGAGGCGCCGCCAGTGTTGCCCCCGCCGCCCCCACCCTGGATGGGCTGGTGGGGATACGCCGCGCCCGCCCATACCCCCCGCCCCATCGTCGACAAGCTGAACGAGGCCATCCGCAAGGCACTGGCTTCTCCCGATATCCAGGCCTATCTGACCGCCGAAGGCGTCGACACGGTGGGCTCGACACCCGAGGAATTCCGGAGCTACCTCGCGAACGAAATCCGCACCTGGCGCCAGTTGATCTCCCAGGCCGGCATCCGGCTGAACTAGGCCGACGGGCGGGCAAGCCCCGTCCGTCGTTGTATAGAACAATTCACGCCCCCGCCGATACAGTCTCCCGCATCGAAGCCGCCACGCCGTGGCGGCCCGGTTGGATATCCCCCGACCCGCATTTCGAGAAGGAGAGTCGTCCGTGGAGCACGTCGTTCGCAATGCCTGGTACGTACTGGGCTGGACCGCAGAAATCGGCACCGGGCCCTTCGCCCGGCGAGTACTGGACGAACCCGTCGTCGCCTTCCGGCAGCGCGACGGCCGGCTCGCCGCCCTGCTGGACCGCTGCGCGCATCGCCTCGTGCCCCTGTCGCTGGGCAGCGTGGTCGACGACACACTGCAATGCGGCTATCACGGCTTGCGCTACGACGGCACCGGCGCCTGCGTGCACGTCCCGGGCCAACCGAACGTGCCCCCCGCCGCGCGGGTCCGCAGTTTTCCCATCACGGAACGCTATGGCGCCGCCTGGATCTGGATGGGTGACACCGAGCGCGCCGATCCCCGGCTCATCCCCGCCATCGAGCGCTATGGCGCGCCGGGCTGGACGGTCATCTGGGGCGCGCCCCAGCACCATCGCTCGCACTACCTGAACATCGTCGAGAACCTGCAGGACCCCGCGCATACGACCTACGTCCACCCGGGCACCATCGGCAATCCGGCGTCGAGCGATATTCCTCCCGTCATCGAGGAAAGCGAGGGCCACATCGTGACCTACCGCTGGACGCTCGACGCCGAGCCGCCTCCCATCGACCGCAAGAACGCCAACTTCAGCGGACTGGCCGACCGCTGCCAGTACTACCACTTCTTCCCGCCCTGCACCTCGCGCGTGGACGTGGTGACGATGCAGGCCGGCCAGGAACACACGGAAGCCAACATGGACCGCGGCCTGCGCGCGTTCAGCTACAAATTCCTGACGCCCGAGACCAACACGGCCACGCATTTCTTCTGGCTGCACGTGCGCAACTTCGGCGTGGGCGACAAGGAACTCGACGAGCGGCTGATGCGCGACATGGGCCGCACCTTCGAAGAGGACAACGTCATCGTGTCCGCCATGCAGCGCGAACAGGATGCCACCGGCGTGCGGCAGTTGGCATGGCTGCGCATCGACGCGGGCCCGAGCCGCGCCCGCCGCATGATCGAAAAGATGGCGGCCGCCGACTCCGCGGCCGCTGCCCCGGCGACCTCGATGGCGTCCTGACGCCAGCCTATCCCCCGCTCGTCCACCCGCTTGCGTGCCGCCCAAGGAGGCCACCATGTCCCACCGTCCGCACCCTCGTTTCCACCGTGCCTCGTCGCTGTTGGCCGGCTTGACGCTCGCCCTGGCGGCGACACATGCCTGTGCCGGCGCCGCCGACGCCTACCCCGGCCGGCCCATCCGCTTCATCGTGCCCTTCACCCCCGGCGGGCTGACCGACAAGCTGGCGCGCAGCGTGGCGCACGACCTGCAGGAAGCCTGGCAGCAGCCGGTCATCGTGGAGAACAAGCCCGGCGCGGGCGGCACCATAGGGGCCGACCTGGTGGCCAAGGCGCCCGCCGACGGCTACACGATCCTGTTGGGCACTCATGCCACCCACGCCATCAACGTCACGCTGCTGGCCAACCTGCCCTATGACGCCGTGCGCGACTTCGAGCCCGTCAGCCTGCTGGCGACGGTGCCCAACGTCCTCATGGTGCATCCCTCGGTACCCGCGCACAGCGTGCAGGAACTGATACAGCTCGCCAGGCGCAAGCCCGGCTCGCTGAACTTCGTCTCGCAGGGCATCGGCACCTCGGGCCACATGTCGGGCGACCTGTTCAAGTCGCTGGCGGGCATCGACATGGTCCACATACCGGCGCGCGGTCCGGCGCAGGCCGTCAGCGACGTCATGGGCGGCCATGCCGACATCCTGTTCGACTCGGTCGCCATCGGCATGCCCATCGTGCGATCCGGCAAGCTGCGGGCGCTGGCCGTCACCAGCCGCGAACGCTCGCCCGCCGCGCCCGAGTTGCCGACCATGATCGAGGCCGGGGTGCCCGGCTACGAGATCGTGCTGTGGTTCTCGGTGTTCGCGCCCAAGGGCACGCCGGCCGACATCGTGCTCAAGCTGAACCACGAGATCGCGCGCGCCATGGGCAAGCCTTCGACGCGGGCCGCGTTCGTGCAGGAGGGACTCACGGTTTCAGCGTCCTCGCCGGAGCAACTGGGCCGGTTCCAGCAGACGGAGATCACGAAGTGGGCACGCCTGATCAAGGCCTCCGGCGCGACGTCGAACAACTGACGCGGGGGCCGGCGCCCGCCTACCAGATATCCGCCAGGTCCGGGCGGGACGAAGCCAGCTGGCGGCTCCCGCCGTTGCGGCGATCGGCCTTTTCCTTCAGCGGATAGTCCTGGTTGAGCTGTTTGGCCGTGTCGGTCAAGACGTCCAGCATGCCGTCGAGCGCCTGGATCGCCTCTGGAGGCAGCGCCTTGAGGATGCGTCCGTTGATGTCGGCGGTGATGGGAAACAGCTCGGCATGCAGGGCCCGGCCCTTATCGGTCAGTTCGATGGCCACGCGATGCCGGTCGCTGCTGCGGCCGACCCGCGACACCAGCCCCTTTGCGACCAGGTCGCTGATGGCACGGGACACGAGTGGCCGGTCGGTGTGTGCGCGCTCGGCCAGTTCGGAAGGCGCCATCGTGCCGTAGTCGGCCAGCATCGCGATCAGGCGCCATTCCCGGCGGCTGATGCCGTAGCGGCCTTCGCACAGCCGGATCACCAGCGCGCCGCTGACCGACAGCAGCCGGGCGATCCGGTAGTTCAGGAGTTCCTCGCAATTTGCGGGCTGCTCGAACGACATGGCTGCTCCTGTGCCGACGGCGGTTGATTAGAACAATCAAGGACATGAAAGCTAGAGTCATTCTCCATAAAAAGCACAGCAGCCGCAACGCCGCGCACCGGCGCGGCACTGGTCGTTTTCCCTCTACCCAAGGAGCACTGCCCATGGCACTTCCCCAACGCGACCGGACACGGCCGATCGCCGACTCGCATGTCTTCGACCTGCGGCTTTCATGGAAGGGATACCGCATCAACAAGCTTTGCAATTCGCTCAGCGAGGCCGCCAACCGCGACGCCTGCCGGGCGGACGAAGAGGCCTACATGACGCGCTTCGGCCTGTCCGACGAACAGAAGGCGCTGATACGCGCGCGCGATTTCACCGGCCTGCTCGATGCCGGCGCCAACATCTATTTCCTGCTCAAGCTGGGCGTGGTCACCGGCAACGGCCTCTACGTCATGGGCGCCCGGATGCGCGGGGAAAGCTACGAGGCATTCCTTGCCACCCGCAACGACAAAGGAGCTGTCTGACATGGGACGCATCATCGCTGGCATAGGCACGTCCCATGTCCCTTCCATCGGCGCGGCCTACGACCGCGGCAAACAGGCCACGCCGGCCTGGCGTCCCTTGTTCGACGCCTACGTCCCGGTCCGCGAGTGGCTCCAGGAAATCAAGCCCGACGTGGCGATCATGGTCTACAACGACCACGGCGCCGACTTTTTCTTCGACAAGTACCCGACCTTCGCCTTGGGCGCGGCCGACCGCTACGACATCGCCGACGAAGGCTTCGGCGTGCGTCCGCTGCCGCCCATAGACGGCCACCTGGAATTCTCGCAGCACCTGTGCGAATCGCTGGTCTACGACGAGTTCGACCTGACGGTCTGCCAGGAAATGCGGGTCGAGCACGGCTTCCTGGTGCCCATGCACCTGTGCTTCGACCATACGCCCGGGTGGAACGTGGCGGCCGTGCCCCTGGCCGTCAACGTGCTGCAGCATCCCCTGCCCACCGCGCGCCGGTGCTACCGGCTGGGGCAGGCCATACGGCGGGCCGTCGAGTCCTATCCAGCCGACCTGCGCGTCGTCATCCTGGGCACCGGCGGCATGTCCCATCAGTTGACGGGCCCGCACTTCGGCAAGATGGACAAGGACTGGGACCAGGACTTCCTGGACCGGATCGAACACGATCCCGAGAGTCTGTGCGAACTGACGCACCAGACCTTGATGGAACGCTACGGCGCCGAAGGCATCGAGCTGATCATGTGGCTGGTCATGCGCGGCGCCCTGTCCGGCCAGGCGCGGCGCGTCCATCGCAACTACTACGCCCCCATGACCACGGGCATGGGCCTGATCACGCTGGAGGAGCCCGCATGAGCGAACGTACCCAGGTCGGCATCGTCGGCGCGGGCCCCGCGGGACTGCTGCTGTCCCACCTGCTGCACCGGGAAGGCATCGAATCCATCGTGTTCGACAGCCGCAGCCGCGAACACGTGCAGCAGCGGCTGCGGGCGGGCGTGCTGGAACAAGGCACGGTCGACCTGCTGGCCGAGGTCGGGCTGGGCGGGCGCATGCGGCGGCTGGGCATGCCGCAGAACAGCCTCGACTTCCGCTACGCCCAGGCCTCGCACCGCATAGACTTCGCCCAGGAAATCGGCCGCACGGTCATGGTCTATCCCCAGCACGAAGTGGTGCACGACCTGATCGAGGCACGGCAGGCCGCCGGCGGCGACCTGCGCTTCGACACCCCGGTCTGCGCCATCCGGGACCTGGAAGGCCCCTCGCCCACGATCCTGGCCGGCCCGGGGGGCACGCCGGTGCGCTGCGACTTCATCGCGGGCTGCGACGGCTTCCACGGCATCTGCCGCGACGCCATTCCCGCTTCGGTGATGAAGACCTACGACCGGGTCTACCCCTTCGGCTGGCTGGGCATCCTGGCCGAGGTCCCGCCCGCCGCGCCCGACGTGACCTGGGGCTGCCACGACACCGGCTTCGCCATGCTGAGCTTCCGCTCCCCCACGCGCAGCCGCCTCTACCTGCAATGCGAACCCGACGACGATCCGGACAACTGGTCCGACGACCGCATCTGGAGCGCGCTCCATGAACGCCTGGACGTACCCGGCATGCCACCGCTGATCGACGGTCCCATCATCCAAAAGGGGGTGACCGCCATGCGCAGCTTCCAGGTCGAACCGCTGCGCCACGGCGCCCTGTTCCTGGCCGGCGATGCCGCGCACATCGTTCCGCCCACCGGCGCCAAGGGGCTCAACTCCGCCGTGGCGGACATACGCGTGCTGGGCCGCGCGCTGGCCGAGTATTACAGGCGGGGCTCCGCCCGGCTCCTGGACAGCTATTCGGAAACCTGCCTGCGGCGCATGTGGCTGGTGCATCGCTTCTCCGCGGGCCTGTGCACCATGGTGCACAGTTTCCCGGGGCAGAGCGAGTTCGCCCGGCGCCTGCAACGGGCCGACCTGGACTACATGACGGGATCCGGGCCGGGCCGGCGGGCCTTCTCGGAGAATTTCACCGGGTTGCCGATCGAAGCCTAGTCCTCCCTGCCGCTGCCGCCCGCGCTGGCGAAACGCTCGCGATAGGCGCGGGGCGTCACGCCCAGGTGGCGCTGGAACACCTTGCGCAACTGGGCGTCCGACCCGAAGCCCGCCCGCACGGCCACGGTCTTGAGCGGCAGGGCCGCGTCCTCGAGCAGCCGGCGCACCAGTTCCACCCTCGCGTTCTCGACGAAGGCCTGCGGCGTGGCGCCCGTCTCGCGCACGAACACGCGGGTGAAGTTGCGCACGCTCATGGCCGCATGGGCGGCCAGGTCCGAAACAGCCAGCGGCCGTTGCAGGTTGGACAGGATCCAGTCCTGGGTCTTGCGTATGCCGGGATGGCTGGTGGTCTGGCTGTTCAAGTGCATGCTGAACTGCGACTGCCCTCCCGGACGCTTCAGGTAGACCACCATGTCCCGCGCGACTTCCAGGGCAAGGTCGCGGCCGCAGTCCTCTTCCACCATCGCCAGCGCCAGGTCTATGCCGGCCGTGACGCCGGCCGAGGTCCAGATGTTGCCCTGCCGGATGAAAATGGCATCGGCCTGCACGTCGACGCGCGGATAGCGCTGCTGGAGCAGCCTCGACACGCTCCAGTGCGTGGTCGCGCGCCGGCCGTCCAGGAGGCCTGCTTCAGCAAGAAAGAAACTGCCCGAGCACAGGGCGGCCAGGCGCGCGATGCGGGGCGCCACGGCCGCGGCCCAGTCGACGATGGCCGGCGAATGCCGCATGGCCTCCTCGATATTGCGCGCGCCCACCAGGATGGCGGCATCGGGCAGGTCGCGGCTGTCCAGGCCCTTGCCGGCGTGCAGCGTCATCAGCGTGTCCGAACGCACGTCGCCGGGCTGCGGGGCGGCGATCTCGACCCGATAGGCCGGCGGCAGGTCGCGCTTGCGCAGGTGGACGTTGGCGTAGTCGAACACGCACAGCGGTCCGACCGCCTCCAGCGACTTGAACCCGGGATAAACGACGATGTCGATGCGGCGGACGCGGAAATGGCTGCTCATGCGTGGATTTTAGTGCGCGCCGAGGCCGGCACGGCGCTTGCTGCGCGTTCCGGTGGGCGCGAACCGGCGCCCGCGAAGAAGGAGAACGTCATGAAAGCACTGTGCTGGCATGGCAAAAAGGACATCCGGTACGACACCGTGCCGGACCCGCGCATCGAGCTGCCCGGCGACGCCATCGTCAAAGTCTCCGCGTGCGCCATCTGCGGCGCCGATCTCCACCTGTACGACGGCCTCATCCCCGGCATGAAATCCGGCGACATCATGGGACACGAATTCATGGGTGAAGTGGTCGAGGTGGGGCCGGATACACGCCATCTGAAGCCGGGCGATCGTGTCGTCGTCCCCTTCACCATCGCCTGCGGCGCCTGCGAACAGTGCCAGCGCGGCAACTATTCTGTGTGCGAACGCAGCAACCGCAACCAGGAACTGGCGGGCAAGGTCTTCGGCCACGCCACGGCGGGCCTGTTCGGCTACACCCACCTGACCGGCGGCTACGCCGGCGGCCAGGCCGAATACGTGCGCGTGCCGCACGCCGACACCACTCACATCAAGATACCCGCCGCCCTGGAGGACGAGCAGGTGCTGTTCCTGGGCGACATCCTGCCCACCGGCTGGCAGGCCGCGGCCCAGTGCGACATCCAGCCCACCGACACGGTCGCCATCTGGGGCGCCGGCCCGGTGGGCCTGATGGCCATGCGCAGCGCCCAGTTGCAGGGTGCCCGCCAGGTGGTGATGATCGACCGCGTTCCTGAACGGCTGGCCATGGCAGCCCGTGCCGGCGCGGAATCCATCGACTTCGAGCGGGAAAGCGTGGTCGAACGCCTGCGCGAACTGACCGGCGGCAAGGGGCCGGAGAAATGCATAGACGCCGTGGGCCTGGAGTCGCATGCCGCCCGCTCCCTGGATGCCATGTACGACCGGGCGAAGCAGGCGGTGATGCGGGAAAGCGACCGCCCCCACGTATTGCGGGAAATGATCTACGTCTGCCGCCCGGCGGGCGTGCTGTCCATCCCGGGCGTCTATGGCGGACTGCTCGACCGGATCCCCTTCGGCGCCTCGATGAACAAGGGGCTGACCTGGCGCATGGGCCAGACCCACGTCCAGCGCTGGAGCCGGATCCTGCTCGACCTCATCGCCGAGGGCCGGATCGACCCGTCCTTCGTCATCACCCACAACGAGGCCCTGGAGGACGGGCCCGCCATGTATGAGATTTTCCGGGACAAGGAGGACGGCTGCGTGAAAGTCGTCCTGAAGCCGTGACCCGCCGGCTTCAGAACGATGCGGCCCGGTACACCTGCCTGCCTCCCACGTAGGTCGCCAGCGCCTTCAGCCGCTGCACCTCGGCCGCCGGAATGCTCAGGTAATCGGCCGACAGCACGACGAAATCCGCCAGCTTGCCGGGCTCGATCGATCCCTTGACGTCCTGCTCGTCGGTCAGGCGCGCGTTGTTGATGGTCATCAGCCGGAGCACCGCATCGCGCGACGGCACGGCCTGGTCGGCGCCGTAGACGCCGTCGGAGATCGTGTCCCGCGTCAGGAAGTGGTACATGGCCCAGAACGGATTGACCGGAATCACCGGCGAATCGGTGCCGCCCGCCAGCATGAAGCCCTGCTCCATGTAGGTCTTGAGCGGCGTGACCTGCGAAGCGCGGTCCATGCCCCAGTAACGCTTGAGCACCGGCGCGGCCAGGTAGAGATGGTCCTGCACCGACATCCGCAGGTTCATCGCCCGGATGCGCGGATACTGGTCTGGGCGCGTGATGAACGCATGTTCGATGGTCCACCCCTGCGCGCGGATGTCGCGCTGGGCGTGGGCCCGCTCGTAGCCCTGCAGCACCTCGTCCACGGCGGCATCGCCCACGGCGTGCACCGCCACGCGCCAGCCCGCCTGGTTGATGCCCGCGACGTATTCGTTGAACGTCGCCTGCGGAATGGTCTGCAAGCCGTAGTACGTGCCGCCCTTGCCCATCTCCCCTTCGTAGGGGCGCGTCATGTAGCCGCCCTCGAAACCGCCGTCCACGCTGATCTTGATGCCCCAGACCTTGACCCACTCGTCGCCCTCGCCCTGCCGGATGCCGGCCCCGACGATGCCGGACCGGAAATCGGCCAGGTCCTTGGGACGGAACAGGATGCTGTAGCGGACCGTGGCCTTGCCGCTGTCGCGCAACTGCTGGAACTGGCGATACGCCGCCAGGTTCGTGCCCGGTATCCGTATGCTGGTCAGGCCGTACTCGTTCAGTTTCTTCTGCTGCGCCTCGAGCAGCGCCAGCGTCATCGGCGGCGGAGGCGGCAGCGGCGCGAGGCGCTTGGCCGTGTCGGTCAGTTCGCCGGTCAGCCGTCCGGCGGCGTTGCGCGGAATCGCGCCGCCCGGCGGCACCGGGGTCGCCGGCGTGATGCCGTACTTGGCCAGTGCCGTGTTGTTGAGGAAATAGCTGTGTCCGCCGCGCACCAGGATCACCGGCACGCCAGGCGCAGCCGCTTCCAGCTCATCCGCGGTGGGCAGCCGCTGTTCCTTGAGCTGCGCCTCGTGCCAATCGCTGTTGGAAACCAGCACCTGTCCCGGCTTGGCCCCCCTGGCCGCCTCGGCCACCGTGGCGGACAGCTCGGCCATCGAGCGTGCGGCCGACAGGTCGATGCCGGGGCCGCCGCCCACGGCATGCAGATGCGAATCCGCCAGGCCGGGAACGACCGTGCGGCCGCGCAGATCGATCACCTGCGTGGCCGGCCCCGCATAGGCCATGATGCGCTCGGTCGTCCCCACCGCGGCGAACCGGCCCCCGCGCACCGCGAAGGCCTGGGCCACGGAAGAACCGGCATCGACCGTGGCGACCTTGCCGTTGACGTAGACCGCGTCCGCGGCCTCCGATGGCGGCGCGCCGCCCGGCCCGCGCGCCGCGCACGCGGCCAGCAGTCCCACCGCTGCCGCCACGACCACGCCCCGTCCCCAAGTCCCGCCAACCATCGTATCCATGGCCCGCCCCCTCGTCGTCGGAAGGCGCCAGTGTGATACCAAGAATCTTTAAATGTCAAACACTTGTCCCCCATGGCAGTGCCTGCCGCGGCGCGCGCTTCGTGCACAATGCGGGCGAGGTCCACGAGAACATCCAAGCTGCCACGCCCTCCCACTCCATGAACCCCGAAGATCTGCAACGCCTGGTAACGGTCGCCATGCCCTACGGCAAGTACAAGGACAGGCTGATCGCCGACCTGCCCGGTCCCTACCTGGCCTGGTTCGCCCGCAAGGGCTTCCCGCCCGGCGAACTGGGGCGCCTGCTGGCGCTGATGCACGAGATCGACCACAACGGCCTGTCGCCGCTGCTGGCGCCGCTACGCCAGCGCTAGCGTCCTGGTCACGGCGACGCCCGGCGCCGCTTCTGGAACAGTTCGAGCGCATGCAGCCCGACCGCGCGGGCCCGCTGGTTCTGAAGCACGATGGCAGCCTGCGCGGCTTCGGGGTCGCGTTCGCGTATCGCATCCAGGAGACGGTGGAACTCATCCACGCTTTCCGCCGGCCGGTTCGGATGATTCATCGATGACGCCCACAAGAAGCCCATACGTGCGTTGATCTTCCGGATGAAGGCAGCCAGCGGTTCGTTGCAAGCCCCCGCGACAAAAGCCTCGAACAATTGATGCTTGGTCGCGCGTATGCGCGGCACATCGCGCGAAGCCAGCGCCTGCTCGAACTCGTCGATACGCAAGGCGAAGGCATTCATCTGCTCTGGCGTGCCGCGCATCGCGAAACACGCCGCCGCCAGTTTCTGCAGAGCCACCCGCACTTCGTGCAACTCGTGGAACTGCGCTTCATCGATCGCCCGCACGGCAGGCCCGCGATGTGGCGCCACTTCCAGCAAGCCTTCGCCGTCGAGTTGCCGGATGGCCTCGCGCATCGAGGGACGGCTGGCGGCAAAACGTTCGCAAAGCTCCCGTTCGGTCAGCTTGTCGCCGGGAAGATAAATCCCTTCGGTGATGGCATCGCGCAAACGGTCGGCCAGTTGCTGCCGGGCCGGGTCTGCGGCCGGCGCGGCGGTCTCGTGCAAGGCAACGATTTTTCGGTCCATGGATCAGGTCGCGGCGGCGGGAATTGCATTGTAGCGACCCGGCCGGATGCCCACCTTGCCGGGAGTTTTCATCAATTTTCAAAATTGTCTTACATTGTTGAGTATAAATGCCATTTCATGGCATATTTACGCCAACAAAAACAATATTTGTCATACAAAAAGGCGATCAGCCTTAAAACCCTCAAGGAGACACACCATGCTGCTGCATTCACGGTTCCTGGCCACAGCGCTTGCCCTGGCAACCGCCCTCGCCGCCGCCCCCCAGGGCGCCGGCGCCCAGTCCTATCCGGCTCGTCCCGTGCGCATCATCGTTCCACATGGCGCGGGCTCGTCGCCCGACACCATCACCCGCCTGGTCGCCCAGCATCTGGGCGAGCGCCTCGGACAACCGTTCGTGGTCGAGAACCGCGCGGGCGCTGGCGGAACCATCGGCCTGGGTGCCGCCGCCCGCGCCCCTGCGGACGGCTATACGCTCGCCGTGGGCCACATCGGCACGCTCACCATCAATCCCAACGTGTACAGCAAGCTGCCCTACGACCCGGTGAAGGACTTCGCGCCCATCATGCTGTCGGCCCGCACGCCTCTGCTGGTCGTCGTTTCCGCAGAGTCGCCCTACAAGTCCATTGCCGACGTCATCGCCGCCGCCAAGGCCGACCCCGGCAAGCTGACCTTCTCGTCGGCCGGCAACGGCACGGCCTCGCACATGTCGGGGGAATACTTCAAGACGCTGGCGGGCGTCTCGATCACCCACATACCGTTCAAGACCGCGCCCGAAGCCCTGACCGGCGTCGCCAGCGGCGCCGTCACTCTCACCTTCGGCGGACAGCCGCCGGCCTGGCCCATGGTCAAGGCGGGCAAGCTGCGCGCGCTGGCGCTCACCAGCGACCAACGGGTGGCCGAATTCCCCGACACGCCCGTGGTCGCCGAAACGCTGCCTGGCTACGAGATGTTCGACTGGAACGGCTTCATGGCGCCCGCGGGCACGCCCGCGGCCATCATCGGCACACTGCACAACGCCATCGCGACCATTCTTGCCGAGCCGGACGTGGTGCGCCAGTTGCGTGGACAGGGGCTCCTGCCCACGCCCAACACGCCGGAACAGTTCGCCCGCTTCATCGACGCGGAGCGAGGCAAGTGGGCGCGCGTCGCCAAGGAAGTGAAAATCCAACTCGACTGAGGAACGCCATGGGAATGGATGTGGAACAACTCGTGGCCCTGCTGGCCGGCGCCTCCGCGGCCGCGGCCTATGAAGCCCTGGGCCGCCGCGGCGACCTGGATCCGGCCATTGCCACGCAAGTGCCAGGCACGGTCTGCGCCGGCCCGGCATACACCGTGAGCGCGCCGCCCCACCGCAGTGGATCGGCGAACCGGGCGCTGGACCTGGCGCCTCCCGGTTCCGTGCTGGTCATCGACACCGGCGGGGACCCGGACACCTGCGCGCTGGGCGGCACCGGCTCGCGGGCTGCGCAGATGCGCGGTCTGGCCGGCTGCGTCACCAACGGCCGCGTGCGCGACCTGGCCGAGATCCGGGCACTGCGGTTCCCGGTATTCGCGCATGGCGGCACGGTGCGCAGCAGCCGCAAGGACGGAACGGCCGAGGTCCAGATACCCGTGGCGATAGGCGGCCAGATCGTGCATCCGGGCGATCTCGTGTGCGCCGATGATGACGGCGTGGTCGTCATCGGCCAGCAGTATTTCGACACTCTCGCCGAGAGGCTGGCCGCCCGCCTGGCCTTCGAGCGCGACGCCGATGCCCAGGTGCGTGCCGGCGCCTCGTACGCGCAGGCCGTCAGCGGCCGGCCCTGACCGACTTCAAGCATGGAAGCTCCACATGGGCATGACGCTCGTTGAAAAGATGCTGGCGCGCGCCAGCGGCAAGACATCGGTCAAGCCGGGCGACATCGTGCTGCCCGAGCCCGAACTGGTCATATTGCACGACGGCTACGTCGAAAGCGCCTACACACAGTTGCACGACATCGGCTATCGCCGCGTCACCCATCCGGAGCGGGTGGTCTTTGTCACCGACCACCAGGTGGTCTACACCACGCCCGCCTCGATCTTGCGCGGCCGCGCCAATCGGCGCATCGCCCGCGAATGGCGCATCGGCCACTTCCACGACGCCGGCCAGGGCGGGCACGGCCATCTCTTTCCCATGGAAAGCGGCCTGGTCAGGCCCGGCATGTTCCTCTTCGCTTACGACATGCACTGCACCAACTTCGGCGCCATCGGCGCCTTCGCCATGCGCGCCGGGCCCAACGTCGTGTCGGTGCTGGCCACGGGCACGACCTGGACCGTCGTGCCGCACACACTGCGCGTCACGCTGGAGGGCGAGCCATCGCCCGGCGTGCATCCACGCGACGTCGGCTTCTGGCTGGCCCACCGGCTGACCTCGGGTGAACTGGGCGTCGAATTCGACTATCGCGTGGTCGAATTCGGCGGCGCGTACTGCGACCGCCTGCCGCTGTCGGGCCGTGTCGCGCTGTGCAATACCTTGACCGAGATCGGCGTGCTCAACATCGTGTTTCCGCCGATGTCGCCGTTGGGCTCGGCCCGCGACGGCACCTGGCTGGAAAGCGACGACGATGCGCGGTTCGAACATAGGCTCGAGCTGGACGTCACGCACCTGGCGCCGCAGGTGGCCCTGCCGGGCGCCCCCGACCGGGCCGTCCCCGTCGGCGACACGGTGGGCGTCGCGATCGACCAGGCCTATCTGGGATCCTGCGGATCCGGCATGTATGACGATTTCCAGGCCGCCGCCGACGTGCTGGCCGGACACCGCGTGGCAAGCGGGGTGCGCTTCATCGTCGTCCCGGGCACCGTCGAGACGGCCAAACGCATGGCGCGCGACGGCCTCACCCAACGCTTTCTCGACGCCGGCGCCATCCTGCTTCCGCCCGGCTGCGGCCCCTGCGCCGGCGGCGCCGGCGGGCCGCTGGCCTCCGGAGAAGTGTCGATCTCGACCGCCGCCACCAACGGCCAGGGCCGCATGGGCGCGAAGGATGCCCATTGCTACCTGGGTAGCCCGCTCACCGTGGCCGCGTCGGCCATCGCCGGCAGGATCGCCGATCCGCGCCCGGCGCATTGAGGAGTCCCCATCGATGAACTGGATACAACGCGGCACCGCCCACGTGCTGGGCCATGACGTTCCCCACGACGGCGCGGTCATGGCATTCGACATCGTGCTCTCCCGCGCGACGAATCCCGCCGAACTGATCCCGCATCTTTTCGCCGAACTCGATCCGGGCCTGGCCAGCCGCATCCGCCCAGGCGACCTGATCGTCGCCGGCCGCAACTTCCTGGCCGGCAAGGCGCACAATGCCGGCATCATCGCCCTGAAAGCGCTGGGCCTGGGCATCCTGTGCGAGTCCATGTCGGTGCGGGCCTTCCAGGGCGTGGTCGCGCTCGCCGTACCCGTGCTCGCCTCTTGCCACGGCATCGTGGAAGCGCTGTCCGACGGTGACGAGATCGAAGTGGACTACGCCAACGGCACCGTCACGCGTTGCGCCACCGGCGAGATCCTCCACTACCCGCCCCTGGCGCCCGAGATACGCGCCATGGTCGGAAACGGCGGCATGCGCGGCGCGCTCCTGGCCCATCTGCGCGCGCGGCCCGAGCTCGGCCAGCCTTACGCGGAGTAGACTACGGGCCTTTTCCATCGAGGCCTTCCGCCATGCCCCTGCAAGCCCACTACGCCAAGACGCTGCCCAAGCCCCGCTTCCGCTACACCCCTTGCATCCAGGCAGGCCCCCACTACCAGTTGGCCGGCATGATCGCCCTCGATGCCGAAAGCGGCCAGTTGGAAAGCGGCGGCGTCGCCGCGGAAACGGACAAGATCATGCGCAACATGCTGGGTGCCCTGCCCGAGTATGGCCTGGCCCTGGACCAGCTCGTCATCGCGCGCATCTTCACCACCCGCTTCGACCAGTTCGCCGAGATCAATCGCGTCTGGGAAGGCTACTTTCCGGAAGGCACCACGCCGCCCGCGCGCACCGCCGTCGGCGTCGCGGCCCTGCCGCTGAACGCCTCGGTAGAGATCGAGTTCTGCTTCTACCGCGAGGCCTGACCTTCTGATTCCCCACGGGCGCGCAAAGCGCGCCCCTTCTCTTCGCTTGCCTGCCCATCTACCTTCGCTTATCGTTATATTTCATTGAATATAACGATAAGGAAGAACATGATGCATCGGCAGAGACTGCCCGGATGGAGCCTCGCAACGGTCCTGTCCTGTGTGCTGGCCGCCTGCGGCGGCGACGGCGCAATCCCGGAAACGCCCGGGATCCCGCCCAGCATCGCGATAGGCGGAGCGGTCGAACGTCCCTCGTCCCCGACCGTTGCCGACCTCGAGCAACGTCCGGCCCAGACCCAGACCGTTTCCTATTCCAGCGGCAGCGGCCAGCAGACCCGCACCTATACCGGCGCCGGCCTGTGGTCCCTGCTGGACGATGCGGGCATCAAGACCGATGCCTCGGCCAAGAACGATCTCCTGCGCAAGTACGTGGTGGTCAAGGCCGCCGACGGCTACCGCGTCGTTTTCTCGATGGGCGAACTCAAGCCCGATATCGGCAACCGCGCCAGTCTCGTGGCCTACGCCGAGACCCGGGACGGCAAGTCGGGACCGCTGCCGCAAGGCGACGGTCCGTTCCGGGTGACCGCGCCCGGCGACAGCAAGGGCGGACGCTACGCTTCGATGGCGACCTCGATCGAGGTCCTGCCGTCGGGATCCACGCGCACCGGCACCGGAGGCGGCCTCGCGCCGTCCTTCACCGTATCGGGCGCCGTGCGGCAGGAAGGCAGTTTCGATCTCGCCGCCCTGCAAGCCCTGCCGCCGGTTTCCCGCGCGGTGGGAACGGCGACCTACACCGGCGTCGACTTGTGGCACCTGCTCAACGACGTGGCCGGCCTGAAGACCGCCGCGGGCGCGAAGAACCCCACGCTGGGCATGTATGCCGTCGCCACCGCCAGCGACGGCTACCAGACGCTGTTGTCGATGGCCGAGATCGATCCGGCGTTCGGCGCGAACCAGGCGCTGGTGGCCTACGAGGTCGATGGACAGCCGCTCGATCGCAACGGCATGGCCCGGCTGGTGCTGCCGGGCGACATCCGGACCAGCCGCTCGGTGTCCAATCTCATCGACCTGCAGGTATTCGAGCTGGCCAGCCCCTGACGCCCCCCTGGCTGCCGGGCCTCAACCTTGCAGCGCGAGCGCGTTGGGTCCGCCCCGCAGATAAGCCACGATGCTGCAGGCGGTGCTTGCCGAAGTCTTCGGATTGGCGGCGGAAGGTTCGGCCTGTGTATCGAAGCGGAACTCCCCGAGCACGCCACGCGCCTCGATACGATGGCTGTTGCGCGTGGCGGCGGGATCCGCGATCAGCGTGACCCGGGTGGCATCCAGCCCCGCACCCGCCAGGGCAACGGTAGCCGCCACGTTGGCATTCTGCGGATAGCGTCGAGCGACCTCGCGGGCGCTGCCTTCGAACACCACCGTCGGCTCGGCCAGGCCATGCAGGTCGCAGGCCTGTTCCGCCGGGGTGCCCAGCCAGGCGCGCGGCGGCTTGATGCCGGTGTAGCGGACCTCGACCGCGCCGGCGGCGCGGGCCGTCGCCAGCGCGTCCAGGCCGCCGATGGCACCGCTGATCAGGTGCAAGCGGCGACGGGCCCGGGCCGCCTCTTCCCTCAACGTCCGCAGCAGGTCCTCGTCCGCCAGCGCCCCCGCCGACACCAGCGCGAAATCGCGGCCGCTGCGCAACACATCGGCGCCGTATTGCGCCACGGCGCCTTGGCCCGCCGCCTCGATCACCAGACCGACCTCGCCGGCCAGCGACGCGATGTCGCTGACCGGCTCGATGGACGACGGCAGCCCCGCCGCCGCCTCGTTTTCCTTGCCCCGGCGCACGATGACATGCCGCACGTCGACGCGGATGTCGCCGGCCAAGGCGTCCAATAGACTGCGGGCGATCCCGCCCAGTCCGATCACGGCAATGCTGGATCTCGTCATTTGAGGTCGGCGTTCATCTGTTTGGAAAAAATCGCCGCGAGCTTGCTGGCGGCATCGAGCAGGGCGCGCTTCATCTTTTCATCGTCGTAGGCCTGCATGCGCTGCGACGGGCCGACGATGGACACCGAGAACATCACGCCGACCTGGGACAGCGGGATGGGCGCGGCGACCGCCACCAGTCCGCGATCGATCTCCTCGCGGCAGTAGGCGATCCCGGTCTTGCGGACCCGCCGCAATTCGTCGCGCAACTGCTGCGGCGACGTGATGGTGCGATCCGTCAGCGCGGGCAGCGGTTCATCCAGCAGCGCCTCCCATTCCCGTTCGTCGCGAAAGGCCAGGATGGCCTTGGCCGAGGCCGCCGCATGGGGCGGCATGACGTGGCCGGGATTGACGTAGCCGTGCCAGTCCTTGGGCGGCGTGGCCATGACGATGCTCTCGATGCGGTTGCCGCGCAGCATGCTCAGGAAAGCCGTTTCCTGGAACTGCTCGACCAGGCCGTAGAGCACCGTATGGGCGACCGCGGCCATCTGGTCGGGCGAGATCGCCGTTCCCAGCAGCCGGCGCATGCGTCCGCCCAGGAGATAGGTGCGGCGCGCATTGCCGGCCTCCGCCTCGAACGGCGGCTCGGCATCCAGGCAGCCGGCGCGGCACAGGCCGGCCAGCATCCGGTGCAGCGTGCCCTTGGGCATGTCCAGCGCGGCCTGGATTTCGCCGAACGCCAGCCCGGCGGGATGGCGGGCGACCAGTTCGATCACCTCCATCTGTCGTTCCAGCAGGAACCGGTTCTTGGACGACTCTTCTTCCACATCACCCCCAACGTGACCCAGGCGAAATTTTGCCCGTAATGAAACGTCTTGACGAAATTACACCGAAACCTGCATTATGTTCCATATAACGATAGATTAGTTCCGAAAAACGGAACATATTTTTTGCCGGGCAAGAACCGGCTTCTTTTCATCGACCCAGTGCAAGGGGGAACTCCATGCGTAAGAACCATGCTTTGAAGCCGCTCGTGGCCGCCGCCATGGCCGCCGCCGTCCTGGCCGCTCCGGCCCACGCCGCCGACAAGAAAGTCAGCCTGCGGCTGTCGCACAACCTGCCCACCACCAACCCCCTGCACTACGGCGTGCTGGTGCCCTGGGCGCAATCGATCGAAAAAGACTCGGGCGGCAGCATCGCGATCCAGGTATTCCCCGCGCAACAACTGGGTCCGGCCAAGGATCACTACAACCTGGCCCGCGACGGCATCGCCGACCTCGCCTTCTATCTGGTGGGCATCGAACCGGGCCGCTTCCCCATCGTGACCGCCGCCGAAATGCCGTTCCTGGTGGCCGACACCGCCAAGGGCTCGCGCGCGCTGTACGAGTGGTACCAGCCCTACGCCAAGAAAGAGATGGCCGACGTCAAGGTGTGCACCATGTTCTATGACGGCGGCGGCACCATCCACTCCAAGAAGCGCATCGAAAGCCCCACCGACCTGGCCGGCCTGAAGATCCGCTCGCCCAACGTCATGGCGGCCAACTTCTACCGCCTGTCCGGCGCCTCGCCCGTCCAGTTGTCCGCCTCCGACGCGGCCGAAGCGGTCGAGCGCGGCGTGGTGGACGCGATCTCGTTCCCGTGGAACCTGTTGCAGGCACTGGGAGCCGATCGCGCGCTGACCTATCACCTGGACATGAATTTCTATTCGCTGGGCACGGCCATCCTGATGAACAAATCGTCGTACGGCAAACTGTCGGCCGACCAGAAGAAGGTCATCGACAGCCACTGCAACGCCGACTGGGCCGAACGCCTGCCCATGCCCTGGTACAACTGGGAACAGGAAGGCCGGGCCGCGCTGCTGAAGAAGCCGGGCCACACCGTCTACACGATCTCGGACGCCAAGGTCGGCGAATGGAAGGCCATGGCCGCCAAGGTCCGCGCCGACTGGGAAGCCAGCGTCAAGAAGAACCGCATCGATGGCGCCAAGGTGTTCGGCGAACTGCAGGACACGCTGAAAAAATACAACGCCGCCTATTGATCAACCGCCGAGCATCGCCATGAAACGTCTGCTTGCCTTCCTAGAGTTCGTGCCATCGGTACTGCTGTTGTTCATGGCGATACTCACGTCCCTGTCGGTGGCCACGCGCTACCTCTTCGCCTACCCGCTTCCGGACGAGTACGAAATCTCGCGCCTGCTGCTGAGCGTGGTGGTGTGCTGGGGCATCGCGGCGGCCTTCCGCCACAACGACCACATCCAGCTCGATATCTTCTGGAGCGCGCTCGGGCCTCGCGCCAGGCGGGTCCTGAGCCGCATCGGCGCGGCGCTGTGCCTGTGCATCATCGGCGGCTTCGCCTACGCCCTGGGCACCAAGGTCGTCGACGTGTTCGAGGCGGGGCTGCTGACCGTGGACCTGGAGTTGCCGGTCTGGGGCTTCTACACGGCAGCGTGGCTGGGCACGCTGGCCTGCTTCTTCATCCTTCTCCAGCAAGTCATCGCTCCTTCCGAGCCGGAGGCCGACGACGGCCATCCGGACGCCACGGTCTGAACGGACGCACACCATGATCGGCCCCAATCTCGCCATCCTCATCGGCTTCGGCTCCCTGCTGCTGCTCTGCCTGCTGCGCGTTCCCATCGGCCTGGCCATGGGCACGGCGGGCATCCTGGGCTTCGGCCTGATGACCGGCTTCGAGCCCGCCTTCAAGCTGCTGTCCCACTCCGTCATCTCCACCTTCTCCGACTACACCATGGGGCTGGTGCCGCTGTTCATCCTGATGGGCGCGGTGGCCGTGACCTCGGGCATGAGCGGCGAACTGTTCCGCGCCGCCCAGCTCTGGCTGGGCAACTTCCGCGGCGGACTGGCCGTGGCCACCGTGGCCTCGTGCGGCGGCTTCGCCGCCATCTGCGGCTCGTCGGCCGCCACCGCCGCCACCATGACCCGGGTCGCCCTGCCCGAGATGAAAAAGCATGGCTATTCGGAGCGGCTGGCCACCGGGGTGATCGCGGCCGGCGGCACGCTGGGCGTGCTGATTCCGCCCTCGATCGCGCTCGCCGTCTACGGATTGCTCACGCAGCAAAGCGTGGGGCTGCTGTTCATGGCCGGCGTCGTGCCGGGCATCATCGCCATCGCCATGTACATGCTGGTGGTCAAGGTCTGGCTGGCCGTGCGTCCGCAGGATGCGCCGGTGGGCCAGCCCGCCGCGATGCGGGAACGCCTGTCCAGCCTGACGCGGCTCGGCCCCATCATGCTGCTCATCATGTTCGTCATCGGCGGCATCTACGGCGGGCTGTTCACGCCGACCGAGGCCGGCGCCGTGGGCGCCGCCGGCGCCATCGCCATCGTCGCGCTGGGCAAGCGCCTGTCCTGGAATACCCTGTTCTCGTCGCTGGCGGAAAGCGTCCGCATGGGCGCGGCCATCCTCCTGATCATGGCCGGCGCCGTACTGTTCGGCTATTTCCTGGCGGTGACCGAGACCCCGCAGAAGGCAGCGCAGCTGCTCATCGACGCCGACCTGGGCCGCTACGGCACCCTGCTCGTGATCATCGGCATCATGCTGGTGCTGGGATGCCTGATCGACGCGCTGGCGGTGGTGATCCTGATCGTGCCGCTGGTCTACCCCATCGTGATGCAGCTGGGCTTCGATCCGATCTGGTTCGGCGTGATCGTGACCATGTGCGTGGAGCTCGGCCTCATCACGCCACCTTTCGGACTGAACGTCTTCGTGATCAAGGGTCTGTCCAAGCGAACCGACATCTGGACCATCTACAAGGGCGTGACGCCCTTCATCATCGTGGACCTGCTGCGTATCGGCCTCTTGATCGCCTTCCCCAGCCTGGTGCTGTTCCTTCCCGACATGGCGCGCTGAGCGCGCGCCCAAGACGTATCCATGACCATCAAGATTGAGCCGCGCAGCGGCCGACTGGTGCGTGTGCGCACCACCCAGCATGTCGAACTGACGGGGTTCCTCGCGCCCGCCCCCGTGGCCGGGGCGCCCCTGCTGATCAGCCTGCATGGCCTGAGCGGCAACTTCGACACCAGTTTCACTTTCGACTTCCTGCAAAGCCCCGACCTGGCCGGCGTACACCTGCTGTCCATCGGGTGCAGCGGCCACGGAAACATCGCGATGTCGCGGGTCGGCACCACCCCGGCCTACAAATTGACCGGCTCCGCGTTCGAGTATTTCGACGATTGCATTCCCGACCTGGCCGCGTGGATGGATTTCGCCGCCGGGTCCCACGACGGCCCCATCGTCCTGATGGGACACTCGCTGGGCGCCTCGAAAATCCTGCGCTATGCCGCGGCGACCGGGGATACCCGCGTGCGAGGCCTGGTGCTGGCCTCAGCCGCCGACCTGCGCGGCGCTTTCTTCGCCCTGCATGGCGAGGAAAAGGCCGCGGCCTTCCTGGCCCAGGCCCGGCAATGGGTGGAAGCGGGCCAGGGCCGCGTGCTGATGGGAGAAGACTGTGTCCTGGGCCTGCTGCGGCAACGCATCTCGGCGCAGACGCTGCTGGACCGCTTCGAGGAAGGCCGGCCCGCCGACACTTTCGACTTCCACGGCCGCCGCTCGTCCCGGGCCTTCCAGGATCTCTCGGCCGTGACGGCGCCTATCCTGTCGCTATACGGCTCCGAGGGCGAGATCGTCGGCAGCGCCGGAGTCCGCGGCGCGATCGAACTGCTGCGCGGCCACGCGACATCCGCGGTATCGTTCTCGTCGGCGGTGCTCGGCGGCAACCACTGGTACGCGGGACACGAGATCGAGGCCGCCGCCGTCATCGCAGGCTGGCTGGGCCGCCACGTCCAGGATTCAAAGGAACACCATGACTGATGCACGGGGAATCGCCGCGCTGGCCGAGGGCTATGCCCAGGGCCGCCTGGACCCGGTGGACGTCGCGCGCCAGGCGCTGGACCAGGCGCGCGCCCCCGGCATGGATACGGTATTCATCTCGCTCATGGAAGCACGCGCCCTGGACGAGGCCCGCGCCAGCCAGGCGCGCTGGCGCGAGGGCCGGGCGCTGGGACCGCTGGACGGCGTGCCCCTGGCCTGGAAGGACCTGTTCGACATGGCGGGCACCGTCACCACCTGCGCGTCGGATACGCGCCGGCAGGCCTCGCCCGCGACGCTGGACGCGCCTTCCGTCCGCGCCCTGGCCGCCACCGGCATGGTCAGCGTGGGCAAGACCAACCTGAGCGAGTTCGCCTTCTCGGGCCTGGGCATCAACCTCCACTTCGGTACACCGCCCAATCCGCATGATGCCGGGGTCGCACGCATCCCTGGCGGCTCTTCGTCGGGATCAGCGGTGGCCGTCGCCCGGCAGATCGTCCCCTGCGCCATGGGCACCGACACCTCGGGCTCGATCCGGGTGCCGGCGGCCTTGAACGGACTGGTCGGCTGGAAGCCCAGTTCGGCCCGCTACGATCAGCGCGGTGTCTTTCCCCTGGCGCCGTCGCTCGACAGCATCGGCCCCCTGGTCCACGCCGTGGCCGACGCCTGCCTGATCGACGACGCCCTGCTGGGCCGCGCGCCCGTCCTGCGGACGCGCCCGGACCGCGCCGCCGGGCGGCTGGTGATTCCCTCCGGCATCGTGATGGGCGAACTCGAACCGGGCGTGGCCGCCGCATTCGAGACAGCCGCCGAACGCCTGGCGCGGCAAGGCTTCGCCATCGAGCACCGGACCGTCCCCGTGCTGGACCTGACCCACCACCTGTTCGCCACGTTCGGCACGCTGGTCGGCGTCGAAGCGGTCCAGGTACACCGCGAACTGCTGGACAGCCCCGCGCTGGCCCGGGTCGATGCCCGCATCGTGCAGCGGCTGCGGCTGGGCCAGGCCATGCCCGCACAGAACCGGCAGGCCTTGCGCGACAACCGGCCGCGCCTGATCGCCGCGATGGCCGCGGCCTTGGCGCCCGACGAGGCGCTGCTGTTCCCGACCGTACCCATGGTCGCGCCGCCCATCGCGGCCCTGGATGCCGACCCGGCCTGGTTCGCGCAATGCAATGCGCGCGTGCTGCGCAACACCATGATAGGCAGCTATCTGGACATGCCCACGCTCGCCCTGCCCTGCGGCACCGACGGCGCGGGCCTGCCCGTCGGCCTGAGCCTGGCCATGGCGACCGGCCGCGATGAAGCCCTGCTGGCGCTCGGACTGGCCGTCGAGCATGGATTGACGGCCTGAAGCGCGCTCACCATTTCCGGCGGCCGGCCAGCGTATCGGCCAGCAGCCGGAAATCGCCCCGCAACGACCACCAGGGATAGGTGAATGTAGCGGGGCGGTTCTTTTCGAAGAAGAAGTGCCCCGTCCAGGCCAGGCCGTACCCACAAGCCAGCGCGGCCACCAGCAGCCAGGGCTGGCGCAGCCCGGCCGCCAGCACCACCAGGATCAGGGCCAGGCTCGTGCCCGCGACGTGCAGGCGCCGGGAAACGGGATGCGCGTGCTCCCGCAGGTAGAAGCCATAGAACTCGTCGAAAGTGCGATAGCGCCGCCCTGCTTCGTGCATGGCCCGCCCCTCCCGTGAATACCCATGATCGAATAGCGCCGTTCTTGCGTCACCACAGGTATCATCTTGTGACCAGATACCAATTCCTTGGGGGAATCGCACTGATGAGAATATTCGCCGAAAAGGGGCAATCGAGCGCACCCTCGGCCCGGTCCGGAAATGACGGCACGCGCCAGGGCATGACGGCAATCGCCGTGATGCTATTGTCGGCCATCCTGGCCGCCTGCGGTAGCGGCAGCGGAGCCAAGCCAGAACCCGAGGCCGGAAAAGTTTCCGGCACCGTCACCTACGACTTCGTGCCGGCCGTCCAATCCCGGGGACTGGACTACGCCGCCACGCGTGCGCTGCCCGTGCGAGGCGCGGTGGTGGAAGCCTTCAGCACCGCCGAGATCCTGGGCAGCACCGTGACCGACGCCCAGGGCGGGTATTCCCTCGTGCTGCCTCCGGGGCGCGACGTCAAGATACGGGTGCAGGCACGGCTCTTGCGCGAAAGCAAGGAAGGCGCCTGGAGCGTGGCGATACGCGACAACACCGGGCCGGGCTATTCGGCGGTCCCCACCAACGCGCCCATCTATGCCATGGAAAGCGAGCCGCTTTCCGTGCCCCGGGACGGCATGGTCCTCGACCTGCACGCGGCATCCGGCTGGAGCGGCAGCAACACCGCGGGCAAGTACGCCGGCGCCCGCGCGGCCGCGCCGTTCTCGGTGCTCGACCAGGCCTACGGCGCCATGCAGCGCTTTCTGGCCATCGCGCCGGACCTGAACTTCCCCCACCTGAACATCTACTGGAGCGAGAACAACACACCGTCCGAAGGCGAGCCGAAGAACGGCGACATCGGCACCAGCCACTTCAATCCGGAAGGCCCCGCCCCCGGCCTCTACATCCTGGGCAAGGCGAACGTCGACACCGACGAGTACGACACCGGCGTGCTGGTCCACGAATGGGGCCACTACTTCGAGGGCCGGATCTCGCGCTCGGATTCCGTGGGCGGAGCCCATGGCGCAGGCGACAAGCTCGACATGCGCGTGGCCTGGGGCGAAGGCTGGGGCAACGGACTGGCCGGCATCGTGCGCAACGACCCCGTCTACGTCGATACTTCGGGCGCACGGCAGCAGGACAGCTTCTTCTTCGACGTCAGCGCCCCGCCCGCGCCGCCCAACGACGCCGCCTGGTACAACGAAGCGGCGATGCAGTATTTCATCTACCAGCTCGCGCAGCAGCCCGGCGGTTTCGAGACGACGATCGCCATCCTGCGCAACGAGCAGAAGCTGACGCCGGCCTTCACCAGCATCTTCCCGTTCGGCACCGCGCTGGCCACGCGCCTGACCGACAGCACCGTGATCGGCAAGGTCAACACGCTGCTGACCTCGATCGGCACGCCCACGCTGGACGAACTGAATGACTGGGGCGGCCCCGCGTCCTATACCATTCCGACCGTGCCGGCCGAGGTCGCCAAGCCCTACGTCCGCTTCGATGCGCCCGTGGCGGGAGCCCCCGCCGCCACGCAGCAGATATGTGTATCCAACCTGCTGGGCGGGGAGTACAACAAGCTGGACCAAGGCCGCTTCCTGCGGCTCGAAGTGCCGGGCCCGGGCACCTACAGGCTGAGCGCGGCCCTCGTCTCGCCCCCGGCTCTCGTGACCAAGGCCCACATCTGGCTGTCCCGCCAGGGCGTCAAGATCCAGGAGGACGACGAAGCGGTCGAGAGCGCGCTCGAAGCCGGTACCTATACGGCGTTCCTGGTGGATACTGCCCTGAGCAACGGCGACGGCGATGACGACGAGGATGGCAGCTCCGCTCCCGCCCCCGGCCCCACCGGGTAGTCCCGCGCAGCGAGACCGGCTTCGCTTGCGACACGCCCGCCCCCCGGCCCCGGTGCCCCGGACAAGACCGGGTCAAGAACATGAAGGTCGATTCAGCTTAGCGCTGCTGGCCGGCGCGGTGGCTGGCCAGCAGGCATGCCTCGAAGGCCAGGGCGGCGCGCGGCGGGGAGGGCGACCGCCGCAGCAGGCTGATGAATTCGCAGGTGTAGCGAAATACTTCCGGGCGGATCGCCTGCATCTGCCCGTTGCGTTCGAATCCGCTGGCGTAGTGGTCGGGCAGGAAGCCAAGGTAGCCGCCCGACAGGATCAGCGTGGCGATGGCCTCCTGGTCGTGGCCCGTCGCCTTCCTCACCAGCCGCGCGCGGTGGGCGAGTTCCATGTTGGGGGAGTGGTAGCCCAGTCCCGCGAACGCGTGCTCGCGCAGGTCGTCCCAGGTCAGGCCTTCGTGGTCGGCGCCGAACAGCGGATGGCGGGCGCCGCAATACAAATGCATGCTTTCGTCGAACAGCGCGGCGTATCGCAGCGTGCTGGAGTGGCGGTGGGCGGGAATGATGCCGACCTGGAAGGTGCCGTTGATGATGCCCCGCTCGATCTCGCCTATCGTCTTGACGTGCAGGTTCAGGCCGACCTCCGGAGCCTGTTCCGAGAACAGGGCGATGGCTTCGGCCAGGCGGGCCGCCGGATTGGTGGCGGTCTTGTCGAAAATGGCGATGTCCAGGCGCCCGCCCATGCGCTGGTGGATGCCGTCGATACCGGCGCGAAAGGCATCGGCCGAAGCGAGCAGCCTCAGGGTTTCCTCGTAGACGCGCTCGCCTTCCGCGGTCAGCGCGAAGCCGGTGCGTCCCCGCCGGCACAGGGTCAGCCCCAGCCGCGTTTCCAGATCCTTGACGTGCCGGCTGATGGTCGACAGGCCCACGTTCAATTCCAGTTCGGCGGCCGCCATGCCGCCACATTCGACCACGCACTTGAAGACTTGCAGCAGGCGCAGGTCCATGTCGCTGAGCGAGCCCAGGATGGGGATGGGGCGGGGCCGGGACGTCGTCATGCTGGACACTCTGATGGTTGCGTGAACTGGAAAGTGAAGAGTGATAGGCCGTCATATGAGAAAAGCGAAAAATGCCCCAAGATCCGGGCATCATTTTTTCGCCGCTCCAAGGACCGACCATCGTGTTCCCGCCCGATACTGCCTTCAGCCCCGAGCGTTCCGCCGATACGCGCGAAACGGGCCTCGACGCATACTGGATGCCGTTCACCGGCAACCGCGATTTCAAGGCCCATCCGCGCATGATCGTGGCGGCAAGCGGAGCCTACTACACCGATGCGGACGGCCGCCAGATCCTGGATGGCCTGTCCGGCTTGTGGACCTGCGGCCTGGGCCACGGCCATCCGAAGATCGTCGAGGCCGTGGCGCGCCAGGCCGCCACGCTCGACTATGCGCCGGCGTTCCAGTTCGGCCACCCGCTCGCGTTCGAGCTGGCCGGGCGCATTGCCGGCCGGATGCCGGCCGGGCTCGACCATGTTTTTTTCGTCGGCTCGGGGTCCGAGGCGGTCGATACCTCGCTCAAGATGGCGCGCGCCTATTGGAGATTGAAGGGGCAGCCCTCGAAGACGCTGCTGATCGGCCGCGCCAGGGGCTACCACGGCGTCAACTTCGGCGGCATCAGCGTGGGAGGCATCGGGGGCAATCGCAAGCTCTACGGCGAGGGCCTGCGCGCCGACCACCTGCCCCATACGCTGCTTGCCGGCAATGCATTCAGCAGGGGGCAGCCGGCGCAGGGCGCGGAGCTCGCCGATGAGTTGCTCGAGCTGATCGCGCTGCACGATGCCTCGAACATCGCCGCCGTCATCGTCGAGCCTTTCGCGGGGTCGGCCGGGGTCATCGTGCCGCCTGTGGGCTATCTGGCCCGCCTGCGGGAAATCTGTACCCGGCATGACATCTTGTTGATCTTCGACGAGGTCATTACCGCCTTCGGCCGGCTGGGGGCCTGGACGGGCGCCGATTGTTTCGGAACGACGCCCGATATCCTGAATTTCGCCAAGCAGGTCACCAACGGCGTGATCCCGATGGGCGGCGTGGTGGCCAGCCCGGAGATCCACCAGGTCTTCATGCAGGCGGGCGGGCCGGCCTATGGGGTGGAGTTCCCCCACGGCCACACCTACTCGGCCCATCCCATCGCCTGCGCCGCCGCGCTCGCCACGCTGGACGTCCTGGAACAGGAAGACGCGCTCGGGCGGGTGAGGGCGCTCGCGCCCGGCTTCGAGTCGGCCGTGCACGGATTGCGGGGCTGTCCGCACGTGACCGACATCCGCAACATCGGCCTGGCGGCCGGCCTGACGATCGCTCCCAAGGCGGGCGAACCCGCCCGCAGGCCCTACGAGATCGCGATGCACTGCTGGAAGCAAGGTGTCTATGTCCGGTTCGGCGCCGACACGATCCAGCTCGCGCCGCCGTTCATCGTCGGGCAGGGCGAGATCGATCGCCTGGTCGAGACCCTGGAGCGGGCCATCCGGGCAACGTCTTGAGCGGTGCCGCGGGGCCCGGGATGGGAAACAGTGGAAAAGCATCGTCCTTTATTTTAGATTGCAATCTAATTAAATAATGAAGACCAGGGAGTAGCCCATGCGGGACATCACCGTCTTTCGCGCGCGCAAGTTCATCACCATGGATCCGGTACGGCCCGCCGCCACGCACGTCGCGGTGCGGGACGGCCGCATCCTCGCGGTCGGCGGGGACGAGATATGGCAGGGGCTGGGCGCGGCCAGGGCCGACGATCGCTACGCGGATGCGGTGCTGATGCCCGGGTTGGTCGAGGCGCATTCCCACCTGATGGAGGGGGCGCTCTGGAAGTTCGTCTATGCCGGCTACTACGATCGGCGCGATCCCGAGGGCCGGTTGTGGACGGGCCTCAAGAGCGTCGACGGTATCGTGGAGCGGCTGGCGGAGATGGAGCGCACGCTGGCCGACCCGGACGCGCCGCTGCTGGCCTGGGGCTTCGACCCGGTCTATTTCGGCGAGCAGCGGATGACGGTGCGCGAGCTGGACGCGGTATCGGAGCGGCGGCCGATCGTGCTGCTGCATGCCAGCTTCCACCTGATGAATGTGAATTCGGCCATGCTGCGCAAGGCCGGCATCACGCGGCAGACGGACATCGAGGGCATCGCCCGCCATGCCGACGGCGAACCGAATGGCGAATTGCAGGGGTTCGCGGCCATGTTTCCGGTCAACCGGGCCATCGGCAACGTCATGCGGACAGTGGGCGTCACGGAAGAGGGCGTGTGGCGGTTCGCGCGGGTAGCCCAGCGGACCGGGGTGACGACGGCCACGGACCTCGTGAACAATCTGGCCGAGCCCGGTGTGAGGCTGCTCGAAGACGTGACCTCGCGCGAGGACTATCCGCTGCGCATCGTTCCCATCTATCGGGGACCGCAGGCCCTGGCCACCATCGAGCAGGATCTCGGCCTGGCCGCCCTGGCGGCGGCGCGCAGCACGGACAAGCTTCGTTTCGGCGCGATGAAGCTGACGCTGGACGGTTCCATAACGGGATATACGGCCCGGCTGCGCTGGCCCGGCTACCACAACGGCAAGCCCAACGGCATCTGGATCATGTCTCCCACCGAGGTCCACGGCGTCGTGGCGCGCATCCACGGGGCGGGCGTGCAACTGCACATCCATACGAACGGAGACGAGGCGACCGGGCTCGCGCTGGACGCCATCGAGGCCGCGCTGGAAAAGCATCCCCGCCCGGACCACCGGCATACCCTGCATCACTGCCAGACGGCCGATGCCGCCCAGTTCCGGCGCATGGCCAGGCTGGGCGTCTGCGCGAACCTGTTCGTGAACCATATCTACTATTGGGGCGACGTGCACTATGCGCAGACCCTGGGACCCAGCCGCGCCAACCGCATGAATGCGTGCGGAACCGCCCGCCTCCATGGCGTCCCGCTGGCCATTCATTCCGATGCGCCGGTCACGCCCATCGGGCCGCTGTTCACCGCATGGTGCGCGGCGGTCCGGCGCACGGCGGGCGGCCGCGTGCTGGGGGAAGGGGAACGGATCACGGTAGCGGACGCCTTGCACGCCGTGACACTGGGGGCGGCCTATACGCTGGCGATGGACGGCGAAATCGGCTCGATCGAGGTCGGCAAGCGGGCGGACTTCTGTGTGCTGGCCGATGATCCGCTGGCGGTGCCGGTGGAGGATCTCAAGGATGTCCCGGTGCTGGGAACGATGCTGGGCGGCCGGGCCTTCGATGCGGCACAGTGACCGGAGCCGCGTTCGGCCATGAATGTTTCCCCCATTCCACTCACGGTGATAGGCGGCTTCCTGGGCGCCGGCAAGAGCACGCTCGTGAACCGCCTGCTGGCGCAGGCGGGCGATTCACGGGTGACGGTGCTGGTGAACGACTTCGGCGCGATCAACATCGACGCCGCCTTGATCGAATCCCGGGACGGCGAGACCATCAGCCTGGCCAACGGCTGCGTGTGCTGTTCCATCGGCGACGACCTGGTCGACGCGCTGATCCGGGCGATGGAGCGACAGCCCGCCCCGGACAGGATCGTCATCGAAGCCAGCGGCGTGGCGGATCCCTGGCGGATCGCGCAGGTCGGCCTGAGCGATCCGGCCCTGAGGCTCGACAGCGTCGTGGTCCTGGCGGATGCGGAAACCGTGCGCGCCCACGCGGCGGACCGCTATCTGGCCGACACCATACGCGGGCAACTGCGGGCCGGCGACTACCTGATCCTCAACAAGGCCGATCTTGTCACCGCCGAGTCCCTCGCCGCCACGCGCGGCTGGCTCGCGGCGACGTGTCCGGACACCCCGATATTCATCGCCAGCGATGCCGACGTGCCGTTCGTGTTCCTGGCGGATGCGGGCCTGTCCGCGTGGCCCGCGGGGGCCATGCATGCCTGCGGTTGTCCCGCGGGCCGTCCGTGCCGGCACGAGCAGGCTCATGGCGAGCTGTTCGAGTCCTGGTCCATCGAGCTGGCGGGCCGGTTCCGGGCCGATGCGCTGCGCGCCTGGCTGCGGGCCCTGCCGGCGGGCGTGCTGCGGACGAAAGGCCTCGTGGCGACGGACGAGTGGCCGTGGGCCGTCATGCATGGCGTGGGGCGGCGCGGCACCCTGGCTTGCGCCGCGCCGCCGATCTCCGCGCGGTCGGCCATCGTCGCCATCGGCCTGCGGGGCCAACTGCCCATCGCCGAGCTCGACGCTTTTTTCCGCGGCGCAAGACTGGCCGATTGACGTACCGATAGCAGCCTTCGATCCCCTCGACCAGGAGATGTCCATGAAGATCCGTATCTTGTTTCGTTGCGCGCTGGCCGCGCTGTGGCTGGGCCTGGCGGGTGTCCAGCCGGCGTGGGCGCAGGCCTATCCGGATCGGCCCGTCAGGCTGTTGATGTCGTTCAGCGCCGGGTCGGGCGTCGATACCTTCGGCCGGCTGGTCGCGCAGAAACTGGCGGACAGGCTGGGGGGAAGCACCTATGTCGAGAACAAGGGCGGGGCGGGCGGCATCATCGGCATCGGCGCGATGGCCAAGGCCATGCCGGACGGCTACACGATCGGCCTGATCGCGAACACCGCCACGATCCACCAGGGAATGAGAACGGATCTGCCGTTCGACCTGAAGGAGGACTTCGCCTACATCACCCTGCTGGCGCGTGGCGCCATGGTGCTGGCGGTCAGAAAGGACCTGCCGGCGCAGACGCTGCCCGAACTGGTCGCGCTGGCGAAGGCGCGGCCCGGGCAACTCAACTACGGCACGCCGGGTATCGCCACGCCGCATCACCTGGCAACCGAGCTGCTCAAGCACGAGACGGGCATGGACGTCCTGCACGTCCCGCACAAGGGGGCGGTCGAGGCGATCAACGGCCTGAACAACGGCAGCGTCGACTTCGAGCTCATCGCCATCCAGTCCGCGCTGCCTCACCTGAAAAGCGGCCGCATCCGGGCCCTGGCCGTCACCACGGCCAGCCGCCAACCCGTGCTGAAGGATGTGCCGACCGTGGCGGAAGCCATAGGCAGGCCGGATTTCGAGGCCGACCTCTGGTACGCCATCGTGGCGCCCGCCCGCATCCCACCCGCCATCGCGGCGAAGCTGACGCGGGAGCTGCACGCGATCCTGGGGACGGCGGAGGTGCGGAATATTCTTGCCGAGCAGGCCATGCAGGCCGCTCCCAGCACGCCCGAGGAACTGCGTGCCCTGATCGACCGGGACACCCGCAAGTGGGCGAAGGTGGCGCGGGAGGCCGGGATCGTCGGACAGTAGGGGCGCCCGCCCGCCACTTGCCGAAGCGCCCGGCCCCTGCTACGATATATTTTATGAACTACGCTTCCACGTACTTTTACTTTTACTTTTTTGGATTTCCAAAGCCGCTGGCGGAGGAAAGGAAGCGTCGTATCTAACGGATTCCTGCCCCAAAAAAGCCGCCAGCGTCCTGGCGGCTTTTTTTGTGCCTGGACGAAACGGTGGGGCAACCCCCCAAGACATCTACACCAGACATCATTGAAATCCAGGAGAGGATCGTGTCCCACAACACCGACGACTTGCGCATTCGAGAAATCAAGGAGCTGGCTCCGCCTTCGCACCTGATGCGCGAGTTTCCCTGCACCACCTCCGTCTCGGAGACGGTCTATTCCACCCGGCAGGGGCTGCACCGCATCCTGCACGGCATGGACGACCGCCTCGTGGTGGTGATCGGGCCGTGTTCCATCCACGATACCAAGGCCGCCCTGGAGTACGCCTCGCGCCTGAAAGCCGAGCGCGACCGCTTCGCCGGCGAACTCGAGATCGTGATGCGGGTGTACTTCGAGAAGCCCCGCACCACGGTGGGCTGGAAGGGCCTGATCAATGATCCCGACCTGGACGGCAGCTTCAACATCAACAAGGGCCTGCGCA
The DNA here is from genome assembly GCA_009360345.1 of Alcaligenaceae bacterium SAGV5. Classification (GTDB taxonomy): domain Bacteria; phylum Pseudomonadota; class Gammaproteobacteria; order Burkholderiales; family Burkholderiaceae_B; genus Pigmentiphaga. The sequence goes on along the minus strand of SPDP01000006.1, from coordinate 160,190 downwards.
CCGCCCGCCAATTGTTGCTGGAGATCAACGCCCTCGGCCTGCCTGCGGGGTGTGAATATCTGGACATGATCACGCCCCAGTACATCGCCGACCTCGTCTCCTGGGGGGCCATCGGCGCGCGCACCACGGAAAGCCAGGTCCACCGCGAACTCGCCTCCGGCCTGTCGTGTCCCGTGGGTTTCAAGAACGGGACCGACGGCAACATCCGCATCGCCGTCGACGCGATCAAGGCGGCGTCCCAGCCTCACCATTTCCTGTCGGTGACCAAGGGCGGCGTCTCGGCCATCGTGTCCACCAACGGCAACGAGGACTGCCACGTCATCCTGCGCGGCGGCAAGGCGCCCAACTATGACGCGGCCAGCGTGGAAGCCGCGGCCCAGGACATGGCCAAGGCCGGCCTGGCCCAGCGCGTGATGATCGATGCCAGCCACGCCAACAGCAGCAAGAAGCCCGAGAACCAGCCGCAGGTGCTGGACGACGTGGCGCGCCAGATGGAAGCGGGCGACAACCGCATCATCGGCGTGATGGTGGAAAGCCACCTGGTGGCCGGCCGGCAGGACCTGGTTCCCGGCAAGCCTCTGGTCTATGGCCAGAGCATCACCGATGGTTGCATCGACTGGGATGCCTCGGTGCAGGTGCTCGAACGCCTGGCCCAGGCGGTGCAGGCGCGCCGGCTGGTGGCGACCAGCAGCGGCAAGTAGCCCTTGGCCCCGGGGCTAGCCGCCCCGGGTGCGGCCCGAGCGCCACAGGACTTCCGGCGTGCCGGCGTCCTGGTTGATGGCGCGGGCCAGCACGAACAGCAGGTCCGACAGGCGGTTCAGGTATTGCCGCACCGGCGGGTGGACGGTCTCGACGCGGGCCAGGGCCACCACGCCGCGCTCGGCCCGGCGGCAGACCGTGCGCGCCATGTGGGCCAGGGCCGCCGGCCGGCTTCCGCCGGGCAGCACGAATTCGCGCAGCGGCGGCAGCCGGGAGTTGTAGCCGTCCAGGAGGACGTCCAGGTGCGCCACGCGCGCCTCCGCCAGCAAGGCCTGTCCGGGCATGCTGAGTTCTCCGCCCAGATCGAACAGGTCGTGCTGGATGTCCAGCAGGTCGTGCGCGATGTCCTGCGGCAAGGCTTCCGTGGCCAGCAGTCCCAGCGCGCTGTTCAGTTCGTCGACGTCGCCGATGGCCGTGATGCGTGGCGAGTCCTTGGTAACCCGCGGGCCGGTCGCCAGTCCCGTGGTGCCGTCGTCGCCGGTACGCGTGGCGATCACGCTCAATCGATGTCCCATGAATACTCCATGATCAGGATGGGCCCGATGCCCCGTGGGCATCGCCGTTCCCGTGGATTGTAGTCAGGACGTTTGCGCCTGCCTTCTTTTCAACTGGCCCGGCGAGTACCCGTAGAACTGCCTGAACGCATGGGAATAGGCGCCCTCGCTGGAATAGCCGAGCTCGACGGCGATATCCAGCATCCGGCGCCCCAGGCTGTGCAGTTCGATCGCGCGCGTCATGCGGGCATGGTTGCGCCATTGCTGGAACGACAATCCGGTCAGCTTCACGAAGATGCGCTGCATCGTCTTTTCACTGGCGCCCGCCTGCGCGGCCCATTCGGCCAGGGTCCGGCCGTCCGATGGGTCTGCCTCCAGGGCCCGGCAGACCATGGCGATGCGCGTGTCGTCGGGAATGGGAAGTCCGGCGGCAACGCGCGGCGCCCGGCGGATCTCGTCCAGGATTCCCTGGGTTTTCCAGTGGCGCGAGGGCACGTCGGCGCTCGGGGTGTCCCAGCGCGCCGCGTCGAAGATCAGCTCCCTGAGCAGAGGGCTGATGCCCGTCACGGAAAAGACCGTCTCGGCATACACGGCCGCGTCGACATACACGCTGTGATACCGGTAGGGGCGCTCCATCAGCACCGCGTGGGGAAGGTCGGGGGGGATCCATGCGGCGCGGCTGGGGCCGAGCCGGACCAGATGATGCTCGGTCTGGAGCAGCGTGGCGCCGCGCTCGGGATACAGCAATTGTCCACAGGCATGCGTGTGGAGCGAGGTTTCGCCCGCCTTGCCTTCACGCACGACGACGCACAGCGGCTCGCCCGCCAGGTCGACGGGCAGGGGTACGGGCATGGGGGTCATATGTCGGTTCTTCGCCGAAAACTGACGGTTTCTCGCCAGTGGAGCCGGCGGGCGATTCCTATAGTTCCGAGGTCTACACGGAGGGACGTCATGTCGAAAATCACTCGCCGGCGGTTGGGCGCGGCCTTGGCCGCCGCGGGGGTCGCCTGGTGCGCGTCCGGCTACGCGCAGCGCTATCCGGAAAAGCCTATCACCATCGTGGTCGCCTATCCACCGGGCAGCGATACCGACGTCATGGCGCGTCTCTATGCCGAAAAGCTCGCTCCCCGGGTCGGACAGCCCGTGCTGGTCGTCAATCGCGCCGGGGCATCGGGCATGGTGGGCAGCAGTCATGTGGCGCATGCGGCGCCCGACGGCCATACCCTGTTGTTCGCGCCATCGACATTCGCGACGGCGCCGCTGGTACTCAGGCAGGCCGGGGTCGCCGGCTACGATCCCGTGGCCGATTTCAAGCCCGTCATCCAGATGACGACGTCGTCGCTGCTGCTGGTCGCCCATCCTGGTTCGGGCTTCGGGACGCTGGGCGACATCGTCGAGGCTTCCCGCCGCGGCCAGCGGATTTCCTATGGTACTTCGGGATCCGGGTCGCCCATGCATATCGTGGGCGAATGGCTGAACCGGTCGGCGGGGACCGCCTTGCAGCACATTCCCTACAAAGGCGTCGCGCCGTCCGTGACCGATGTCGTGGCCGGCCACATTCCGATCGCGCTGGTGACGATCGGACCGGTCAGGCAGTATCTCAAGGCCGGCAAGCTGACGGCCATCGCGGTGGCCGATCCCGACCGCACGCCGTTCCTGCCCGCGGTGCCCTCCATCGCCGAGTCGGGGTATCCCGACGTCCGCCTGCGCGCCTGGAACGCATTCTTCGCGCCGGCCGGCACGTCGCCATCGGTGGTGGCTCTGCTCAACGACAAGCTGCGCCAGGTCCTGGCGCTTCCCGACGTCGTCGAGGCGCTGGGCGCGTTGTCGGCGGTGCCGGCGGGGGGCTCGCCCGACAGGCTCGGCGCGCAGGTCGCCGCCGACTACCGGCAGTTGGGGACATTGATCGATGAACTGAAAATCCAGGCCGATTGAGGGCCGGCGGACCATCCGGCGCCCAAGGAGACATTGTGACGACCCGATCCACGCAGACCGCTTCGCACTGGGGGGTGTACGACGTCGTGACCGACGAGCGGGGCGCCATTCTCGATACCGTGCCGTTCCACGCGGACCCGCATCCGGCCAGCTTCGTGAGGGGCTTGCCCGAGATCGTGCGCGGGCCGCTGCGGATCGACCAGCCGTATGTCAGGGCGGGCTACCTGCGCCACCGCAACGGCCAGGGGCGCGGCGGCGGCGAGTTCGTGCCGGTCGGCTGGGACCAGGCCCTGGACCTGGTTGCCGACGAACTGGCCCGGGTCAAGGCCGAACACGGCAACGAGGCAATCTACGGCGGGTCCTACGGCTGGGCCAGCGCCGGCCGGCTGCACCACGGACCCAGCGTGCTCAAGCGCTTCCTGGGCCTGCACGGCGGCTATGTCGACAAGCGCGGCAACCACAGCTTCGGTGCCGCCCTGGGCATCATGCCCTATATCCTGGGCCGGTCGGACATCACCAATCTCGTTGCCTCCTGGCCGGAGGTCATGGCCTCGACCGAGCTGATGGTGATGTTCGGCGGCGCCGCCCTGAAGAACACCCAGCTCGACCCCGGCGGCGCGGTGGTGCACGACAATCCCGACTGGTACCGGAATACCGGGGGCGGTGGGCCGGTGTTCGTCACCATCAGCCCCTCGCGCGCGGACCAGCCGCCCGCGTCCCGCTCCGAGTGGATGCCCATCCGCCCGCATACCGATACCGCGATGATGCTGGGCATCGCCCACACGCTGGCCTCGGATGGCCTGCGCGACGGGGAATTCCTGGCGCGCCACTGCGAGGGCTACGAACGCTTCGAGGCCTATCTGCTGGGCCGCGACGGCGGACCGCCCCGCAGCGCCGACTGGGCGGCGCCCATTACCGGCGTGCCGGCCGGCGAGATCCGCGCGCTGGCCCGCAGGATGGCGGCCAGCCGCACGATGGTGAACCTGAGCTGGTCGGTGCAGCGCGCCGATCATGGCGAGCAGCCGGTGTGGATGCTGGTCACCCTGGCCGCGATGCTGGGGCAGATCGGCCTGCCCGGCGGTGGCTTCAGCATCGGTTTCGGCGCGGTCAACGGCATGATGGCGCCGCGTGTCGAGGGCATGCCGCGCCCGACGCTGCCGCTGGGGCCCAACGCGATCAAGACCTATGTGCCGGTCGGCCGCATCGCCGACATGCTGCTGCATCCCGGCAAGCAGATCGAATGTTTCGGCCGGGCCATCACGTTCCCGGACATTCGCCTGGTCTATTCCATAGGCGGCAACCCCTTCCACCACAACACCAACCTGAACCGCTTCCTGCGCGCCTGGCAGGCGCCGGAGACGGTCATTGTCCACGAACCCTGGTGGAATCCCGCCGCCCGGCATGCCGACATCGTGCTGCCGGCGACCACCACGATGGAGCGCAACGACATCCTGGCGCACGAGAATGTCCCCTATTGGCTGGCCATGAAGCAGGTCATCCCGCCCGTGGGGCAGGCGCGCAACGACTTCGACATCCTGGCCGAGGTCGCGGGGCGCCTGGGATTCGAGGCGGCCTATGCGGAAGGGCGCGACGAGATGGGCTGGCTGCGCCACATGTACGGGGTCGCGGCCGCCAAGGCCCGGGAGTCGGGCTACGCGCCGCCGGCGTTCGACGCGTTCTGGCAGGCGGGGCAATTCGCCTTTCCCCAGCCCGAGGCCGGCTGCGTCCTGCTGGACGATTTCCGGCGCGATCCGGAGGGCCATCCGCTTGCCACGCCCTCGGGCAGGATAGAGATCCACTCGCGGACGATCGAAGGCTATGGCTACGCGGACTGCCCGCCCCATCCCGCGTGGCTGGAGCCGGCGGAGTGGCTGGGCGGCGCGCAGGCGGCGCGCTATCCGCTGCATCTCTTGTCCAACCAGCCGGCCACCCGGCTGCACAGCCAGCTCGATCCGGCGCAGGCCAGCCGCGCGAGCAAGGTTGCCGGGCGCGAGCCCATCGCCCTGCATCCCGACGACGCGGCGGCGCGGGGCATCCGGGAAGGCGACGTGGTCCGCGTGTTCAACGATCGCGGGGCCTTCCTGGCGGGGGCCGTGCTGGCCGGGCACCTGGTGCCGGGTGTCGCGCAGATCGCCACCGGGGCCTGGTACGACCCGCTGCGGGGCGGCGAGTCCGGTTCGCTGGACAAGCACGGCAATCCCAACATGGTGACCCTGGACAAGGGCACGTCGAGCCTGACGCAGGGCTCGATGGCGCAGACCGCGCTGGTCGAGATCGAGCGCTTCGACGATGCGCCGCCGGTCACGGCCTTCGTGCCGCCGGCGGTGCGGCAGGCCTGATCAAGGGCGGGGCAGGGCGTAGAATCGGGGGATCCACCCTCAGGCTGTCGATACATGAATGCCCCCGCTTTTCCCTCTCCGCGCCGTCCGGTGCCCCAGGCCTGTCTCGATGCGCTGGCCGCCCATTTCGGCGATCGCCTGTCGTTGAACCCGTCGGTGCGGGAACACCACGGCCGCGACGAGTCGCCCTATCCGGCGGTGCCGCCCGACGCCGTGGTGTTCGCCGAGAGCACCGGGGATGTGGTGGCGGCGGTCGAGGCCTGCGCCGCGCACGGCGTGCCGCTGATCGCCTACGGATCGGGGTCGTCGCTGGAAGGGCATGTGCTGGCGATCGAAGGCGGCATCACGCTGGATGTGTCCCGCATGAATCGCGTCCTGTCGGTCAATCCCGACGACCTGACCGTCACCGTGCAGGCCGGCGTCACGCGCAAGCAGCTCAACAACGAAATCCGCGATACGGGGTTGTTCTTCCCCATCGACCCCGGCGCGGACGCCTCGCTGGGCGGCATGGCCGCCACGCGGGCATCCGGGACCAACGCGGTGCGCTACGGCACCATGCGCGACAACATCGTGTCCCTGACGGTGGTCACGGCCCAGGGCAAGGTCATCCGCACGGCGCGGCGCGCCAAGAAGTCCTCGGCCGGCTACGACCTGACCCGCCTGTTCATCGGCAGCGAAGGCACGCTGGGCATCATCACCGAGGTCACGGTGCGGCTGTATCCCCAGCCCGAGGCGGTATCGGCGGCGGTCTGCAACTTCCCCAGCGTGGACGCGGCCGTGGCCGCGGTCATCCAGACCATCCAGATGGGCATCCCGGTCGCCCGGGTCGAACTGCTGGACACGGCCACCGTGCACGCGCTCAACCTCTACAGCAAGCTGACCCTGCGCGAGACGCCCCTGCTGCTGTTCGAGTTCCACGGCAGCCCGGCGGGAGTCGAGGAGCAGGCCACGACGGTGCAGGAAATCACGCGCGAGCACGGCGGCATGGACTTCGAATGGGCCGTGCATCCCGAAGATCGCAACCGCCTGTGGGCCGCGCGCCACAACGCGTACTTCGCGACCCTGCAACTGCGCCCCGGCGCGCGCGCCTCCAGCACCGACGTGTGCGTGCCGATCTCCCGGCTGGCAGATTGCATCCGGGAAACCAACGCCGACCTGGCCCGGGCCAGCTTCCCGACCTGCGTGGTCGGGCACGTGGGCGACGGCAACTTCCACGTGCAGATGCTGCTGGACCCGGACAGCGAGGCCGAATGGGCCGAAGCCGAGACCATCAATCGCCGCATGGTCCGGCGCGCCCTGGACATGGACGGTACCTGCACCGGCGAACATGGCGTGGGCCTGCACAAGATGCAGTTCCTGGCCGAGGAACACGGCGAGGACGCGCTGGCGCTGATGCGGCAGGTGAAGCAGGCCTTCGATCCCTTGAATATCCTCAATCCCGGCAAGGTATTGCCCCCCCCCGCGGCCTGAGGGGGGGGTAATACCACTGTTGGGGAAGGCGGGGGCAGGCTATCTTCAGAAGTTACTGGAGATGTGCATGAACGCCCCAACAGAAATCGGGCTGGACCCGATCGCGGCCGAGCGCCAGGTAGAGGTGGTGCAGGCATTGCGCGATGTGCTTCCCAATTATTGCGTGCTGTTCAGGGAAGAGGAAACGCGCCCTTATGAATGCGATGGCCTGTCGCTGTTCCGACAGGTTCCCATGGTCGTGGTATTGCCGGAGACCGAGGAGCAGGTGCGGCGGGTCCTGCGGCTGTGCAAGCGGATGGGCGTGCCGGTGGTGGCGCGCGGCGCGGGGACGGGGCTGTCGGGCGGGGCGACGCCGCATGCCGAGGGTGTGCTGCTGGGATTGGCGAAATTCAACCGCATCATCCAGGTCGACCCCGAGGCGCGCCAGGCGGTGGTGCAGCCGGGCGTGCGCAACCTGGCCATTTCGGAAGCCGCCGCGCCACACGGGCTGTACTACGCGCCCGATCCTTCCAGCCAGATCGCCTGCACCATAGGCGGCAACGTGGCCGAGAATTCGGGCGGCGTGCATTGCCTGAAGTACGGCCTGACGGTGCACAACGTACTGGCGGCGCGCGTGGTCATGATGGACGGCGAGGTGCTCGAACTCGGCTCGCAGGCCCTGGACGAGCCCGGCCTGGACCTGCTGTCCATCATCGTCGGCTCCGAGGGCATGCTGGGCATCGTGACCGAGGTCACCGTCAAGCTCATTCCCCGCCCGGCCGTGGCGAAGGTGGTCATGGCCAGTTTCGGTTCGGTCGAGGCGGCCGGCGATGCCGTGGCCCGGGTCATCGCCGCCGGCATCATTCCCGCCGGGCTCGAGATGATGGACCGGCGGGCCGTGCACATGGTGGAGCCGTTCGTATGCGCGGGCTATGACCTGGACGCCGAGGCGATCCTGCTGTGCGAGTCGGACGGCACCGAGGAGGAAGTGGGCGACGAAATCCGCCGGGTCGAGTCGCTGTTCGCCCAGTGCGGCGCGACGCGCCTGCAGGTCTCCTGTTCCGAAGCCGAACGGCTGTTGTTTTGGGCCGGCCGCAAGAACGCCTTTCCGGCGGCGGGCCGGATCTCGCCCGACTATTACTGCATGGACGGAACCATTCCGCGCCGCTACCTGGGACGGGTGCTGTCGGCCATTGCCGAGATGGAGCGCAAGTACGGCCTGCGCTGCGCCAACGTCTTCCATGCCGGCGACGGCAACCTGCATCCGCTGATCCTGTTCGATGCCAATGACATCGACGAGGTCGAGCGCGCCGAGCGCTTCGGCGCCGAGATCCTGGAGCTGTGCGTCGAGGTCGGCGGCACGATCACCGGCGAGCACGGCGTCGGGGCCGAGAAGATCGACCAGATGTGCGTGCAGTTCGCGCGCGAGGAACTGGATGTCTTCTTCGGCATCAAGCATGCCTTCGACGCGACCGGCCTGCTCAACCCCGGCAAGGCCATTCCGACGCTGGCCCGATGCAATGAATACGGGCAGCGGCATGTGCACCGCGACGCCATCCGTTTTCCCGAAATCCCCCGTTTCTGATTCCATCCATGGACGTCCTGCTCTCCGATCTTCGCGCCCGCGTACTGATGGCCCATGTCGGCCGCCGGTCCCTGTACATCCGTGGCGGCGGCACCAAATGCTTCTACGGGCTGCCGGTGGAGCACGATGCCGTGCTCGACATGTCGCCCTATGCCGGTGTCATCGATTACCAGCCCAGCGAACTGGTGGTGAGCGCCAGGGCGGGGACACCCCTCGCGCAAGTGGAGGAAATGCTGGCGGAGCAGGGCCAGATGCTGGCCTTCGAGCCGCCGCATTTCTCGGAAGGCGCGACGCTGGGCGGCTGTGTCGCTACGGCCTTGGCGGGGCCGCGGCGGGCCAGCGCCGGTTCGGTCGGCGATTTCGTGCTGGGGACGCGATTGCTGGACGCGCAGGGGCGCGTGCTGCGCTTCGGCGGCGAGGTCATGAAGAACGTGGCGGGTTATGACGTTTCCCGTCTCCTGGCCGGGTCGCTGGGCACGCTGGGCGCGATCCTGGAGGTGTCGCTGAAGGTGCTGCCCCGGCCCGTCTGCGAGGCGACGCTGCGCTTCGAGATGGATGAAGGGACGGCGCTGCGCAGGATGAATGCCTGGGGCGGCCAGGCGCTGCCCGTCAGCGCGTCGGCCTGGGAGGGCGGCGCGAGCGGCGGACGCCTGACCGTCCGCCTGTCGGGAGCCGAGGCCGCGGTGGCCGCGGCACGCGCGACGCTGGGCGGCGAAGTGCTGGCCGATGAGGAAGCCGGGGCATGGTGGCGCGCGCTGCGCGACCACACGCATCCTTTCCTGACCCGGCGTCCCCTGTGGCGGCTGTCGGTGCCCGCCGTGACGCGGCCCCTGGGCCTGGGGCCCACGTTGATCGAATGGGGGGGAGCCCAGCGGTGGCTGGGCGGGCCCCAGTCGGCCCAGCGCGTGCGCCAGGCGGTTGCAATGGCGGGTGGCCATGCCACGCTGTTTCGTGCCGTGTCGGTCGACGAGGCCCGGATGGCGGGGGTGTTCCATCCGCTGTCGATCCCGGTGGCGGCCATCCACCGGCGCCTGAAGAACGAATTCGATCCGGAAGGGGTGCTGAACCCTGGCCGCATGTATCCCGACCTTTAGACAAGAATCACACACCTCATGCAGACACGGCTTACGGAGTCGATCAAGGACACCCCCGACGGCAGGCAGGCCGAGGCCATCCTGCGCAAATGCGTGCATTGTGGATTCTGCACCGCCACCTGCCCCACGTATCAGGTGCTGGGCGACGAACTGGACAGTCCGCGCGGCCGCATCTACCTGATCAAGCAGATGCTGGAAGGCGGCGAGGTCACGGCCAGCACCCAGCGGCATCTAGACCGTTGCCTGACCTGCCGCAATTGCGAGACGACCTGTCCGTCCGGCGTGGAGTACGGGCAGTTGATCGACATCGGCCGCCGCATGGTCGAGACACGAGTGGAAAGGACGCCCGGCGACCAGCTCAAGCGCGCGGTGCTGGGCCGGGCGATGGCGTCGCCGGCGTTCGGGCTGGCGATGAGGCTGGGGCAGGCGCTGCGTCCCCTGCTGCCGCCTTCGCTGGCGGCCAAGGTGCCGCCGAGGCGGCCGGCGGGCCCGGTTCCGCGGCGCCGCCATGCCCGGCAAGTGGTGATACTGGCTGGCTGCGTGCAGCCCGCCATGATGCCGGCCATCGATGCCGCCACCTTGCGGGTCCTCGACGCCGTGGGAATCTCGGCCTCGGTCGCGCCCGGCTCGGGCTGCTGCGGGGCGGCGCGTTTTCACCTGAACCAGCAGGCGGCGGCGCGCGAGCAGATGCGCGCCAACATCGATGCCTGGTGGCCCGGCATAGAGTCCGGCCGCATCGAGGCGATCGTGATGAACGCATCGGGCTGCGGCGCCACCGTGCGCGAGTATGCGCACCACCTGCGCGACGATCCCGCCTACGCGGGCCGGGCGGCGCGCGTGTCGGGCATGGTCCGCGACATCGCGGAAATCCTGGCGCCGCAGGCGGCCGAGCTTGCCCCGCGCCTGGCCGGCCGGCTGGCCGCGCGGCCGGTGTTCCATCCGCCGTGCACGCTGCAGCACTGGCAGGGCCTGAGACCGCTGGTCGAACGCCTGCTGTCGGACCTGGGCTTCGCGCTCCAGCCGTTCGCCGACAGCCACCTGTGCTGCGGATCGGCGGGAACGTATTCGGTGCTGCAACCGGAGATCGCCGGCGAGCTGCGCGAGCGCAAGCTCGCCGAACTGGACAAGGCGAGCCCCGATCTCATCCTGTCCGCGAACGTCGGCTGCCTGGCCCACCTGCAGGCCGGCACCCCTACGCCCGTCATGCACTGGATCGAGGCTGTCGACGCCGCGCTGTGCATGCCCGATGGAGCCGGACTGCCGGGCAAGCGGGTCAGCGGGTAGGGGGCGACCCCCACATCAGCCGCAGTTCGTCCAACAGCTTGATGGCCGGCTGGGGAAGAATGCCCTTGGTGCGGCGGAACACCATCAGCCGGCGCTGCAGGGCCGCGCCGGGGATGGACAGGGCATCGACCAGTCCGGCGCCGCGCTCGGCCTCGAACATCGGGTGGGGCATCCAGCTCAGGAAGCCGGCGTGGGCCACCATGCTCTTGATGGCGATGATGGAGCGCGTCTCGACCACGATGTCGGGCGAAGGCAGGCCGCGCGAGGCGAACTGGTGCATGAGTTCGTCGAACGGTGCCGTGCCGCGCGGCGGCAGCACCCATTTGTGGCCCTGCGTATCTTCCAGCCGCAGCCGCGCGCGCTTGCGCAGCGGATGCGTGGCCGCGGCGATGATCTGGCTGATGTCGTGCCATTCGCAGTCGGGAATGACGCAGATGTCCGTCGTGTCCGGCATCGACACGCCGATGGCCAGGTCGATGTCATGGTTCAGCAGCGCGTCGGTCAGCAGGTCGCCCACGCCTTCGACGATGTGTACCTGCAGGTTGGGCCACTGGGCCAGGACGCGTCCGATGGCCATGGGCAGCACGAGGCTGACGGCGCTGGCGACCGCCCCGACGCGTATGGTGCCGCGCGAGAGGCCGCGCAGCGCGTTGATTTCCTCGGTGGCCTGTTCGGCCTGGCGCTGCAGCAGCGTGGCGTGGGGCAGCAGCGCCTGCCCGAAGCTGGTCAGCATCATGCCGGTGGCGTAGCGCTCGAACAGCGGGGCGCCGACCTGGTCTTCCAGCCGGCGGATGGTGCGGCTGAGGGCAGGCTGGGTGATGTTCAGCGTCTGTGCCGCCCGGCCCAGCGTCCCGTGCTGGACCACGGACAGGAAAGCGTTGAGCTGGCGTATATCGAAAGTCATGCCAAAAGGTAATGACTTTTTCCCTAAAAAGCAATGTTCAGGCAAGGGTGTGCTCGCCATACTCTCGGGATCCGCCGGCCTCGTCCGGAAACATCAAACCGCGGAGACGATTCATGACCACCGTCCGCGAAGCCGTGCTCGACCTGCTGCGCGCCTTCGACATGACCACCATCTTCGGCAACCCGGGATCCACCGAGCTGCCGCTCTTCCTCGATTTTCCCGGCGACTTCGACTATGTGCTGGGGTTGCACGAAGGCGTGGTGGTCGCCATGGCCGACGGCTACGCGCAGGCCCGCCGCAACGCCTCGTTCATCAACCTGCATTCGGCGGCGGGCGTGGGCAACGCCATGGGCACCATCTTCACCGCCTACAAGAACCGCACGCCGCTGGTCATCACCGCCGGCCAGCAGTCGCGCTCCATCCTGCCTTTCGATCCCTTCCTGCATTCGGCGCAGGCCACCGAGCTGCCCAAACCCTACGTGAAGTGGAGCTGCGAACCGGCGCGGGCCGAGGATGTTCCGCTGGCCATCGCGCGCGGCTACTACATCGCCATGCAGCCTCCCTGCGGTCCGGTGCTGATCTCGGTGCCGGCGGACGACTGGGCGCGCGAGTGCGAGCCGGTCGAGGCGCGCCGCGTCGGCAAGCTGCTGCGGCCTGATCCCGAGATCATGACCGAGATCGCCGGCGCGCTGGATACGGCGCGCCGGCCGGCCTTCGTCATCGGCGCCGCCGTCGACCGCGATGGCGCCTGGGACGACGTGGTGCAACTGGCCGAGCGCCACCAGGCCGGCGTGTGGGTCGCGCCCATGTCGGGCCGCTGCGGTTTTCCCGAGGATCATCGCCAGTTCATGGGTTTCCTGCCCGCCATCCGCGAGAAGATCGTCTCGATGCTGGGCGGTTACGACTGCATCTTCGTGATCGGCGCGCCGGCCTTCACCTACCACGTCGAGGGCTTCGGGCCGCACCTGCCTGCCGGCGCGAAGCTGGTGCAGCTCACCGACGATCCCCAGGTCGCCGCCTGGGCGCCGGTGGGCACCGCGGCGGTCGGCAGCATCAGCCTGGGCGTGCGCGAACTGCTGGCGCGCACGTCGCCGCCCGTCCGCGAACTGCCGGCGCCGCGGGCGCCGCTACCGCGCGCCGAGCCGTCCTCGCCCATGTCGGTCGCCTATGTGCTGCAGACGCTGGCCGAGGCGCGCGATCCGGCTTCCATCGTGGTCGAGGAATCGCCCAGCGCGCGGCCGGTCATGCACAAGTACCTGCCCATGCTGCAAAGCGAGACCTTCTACACCATGTGCAGCGGCGGCCTGGGCTACAGCATGCCGGCCGCCGTGGGGGTCGCGCTGGCCAAGCCGCAAAGCAAGGTCATCGGCCTGATCGGCGACGGTTCCAGCATGTACTCCATCCAGGCGCTGTGGACCGCGGCCCAGCTCAAGCTGCCCATCACCTTCGTGATCCTGAACAACCGGCGCTATGCTGCCCTGACGGAATTCGCGCCCACCTTCGGCTTTAAGCCCGGGGATCCGCTCGCCGGCACCGACCTGCCCGATCTCGACTTCGTGTCGCTGGCGCGCGGGCATGGCTGCCAGGGCGTCCGGGTGTCGGATCCCGCCAAGCTGGCCGATGTGCTGCGCGAGGCGCTGGCGTCGCCGGTGCCCATCCTGGTGGACGTGGAAATCGCGTGATTCCATGGTCCCGACCCCATTCTTCCCAAGCAGGAGACTGACATGAAAACCCTATCCATGCTGATCGACGGCCAATCCGCCGAGGCTTCCGGCAAGGCGACCTTCGAGCGGCGCAACCCGCTGGACGGTTCGGTCGCGACGCGGGCACCGGCGGCGACGCCCGAGGACATGACCCGCGCCGTCGACGCCGCCGCGCGTGCGTTCACGAGCTGGCGCGAGACCGGGCCGGGCGAGCGCCGGGCCCTGCTGCTCAAGGCCGCCCAGGCGCTGGAAGCCAAGGGCTCGGCCTTCGCCGAGGCCATGGCGGCCGAGACCGGCGCATCGGCCATGTGGGCCGGTTTCAATGTCCATCTGGCCGCCGGCATGCTGCAGGAAGCCGCCGCGCTGACCACGCAGATCAGCGGCGAGGTCATCCCGTCCGACGTGCCGGGCAGCCTGGCCATGGCCGTGCGCCAGGGCGCCGGCGTGGTGCTGGGCATCGCGCCGTGGAACGCGCCGGTGATCCTGGGCGTGCGTTCGCTGGCCGTGCCGCTGGCCTGCGGCAACACGGTCGTGTTCAAGGGGTCCGAGCTGTGCCCCGCCACGCATGGCCTGATCGTCGATGCCTTGAACGAGGCGGGTTTCCCGGCGGGCGTGGTCAACTTCGTCACCAATGCCCCGGCGGACGCGGGCGCGGTGGTCGAGGCCGCCATCGCGCATCCCGCCGTGCGTCGGGTGAATTTCACCGGTTCGACCCGCGTGGGCAGGATCATCGCGCAGACCTGCGCCAGGTATCTCAAGCCGGTCGTGCTGGAACTGGGCGGCAAGGCGCCGCTGGTGATCCTGGACGACGCCGACCTGGACGCCGCGGTCAATGCCGCCGCCTTCGGCGCCTTCGCCAATTCGGGCCAGATCTGCATGTCCACCGAGCGCATCATCGTCGACGACAAGATCGCCGACGATTTCGTTGCGCGCTTCGGTGCCAAGGCCAGGTCGCTGCCGTTGCAGGACCCGCGCAAGGGGCCCGCGGTACTGGGGTCCGTGGTCGACATGGGCACGGTCGAACGCTGCAATGCCATGATCGACGACGCGCTGGCCAAGGGCGCGGTGCTGGTATGCGGCGGCAAGGCGGAGAACACGCTCATGCCCGCCACCGTCCTGGACCGCGTCACGCCCGACATGCGTATCTATGGCGAGGAGTCCTTCGGCCCGGTCAAGGCCGTGGTGCGGGTCGATGGCGTCGAAGCCGCCATCGCCAGCGCGAACGACACCGAGTACGGCTTGTCCTCGGCCGTGTTCGGGCGCGACGTGGCGCGCGCCATGCAGGTGGCTCGGCGCATCGAGTCGGGCATCTGCCACGTCAACGGCCCGACCGTGCACGACGAGGCGCAGATGCCGTTCGGCGGTGTCAAGGCCAGCGGCATCGGGCGTTTCGGCGGCAACGCCGGCATCCATGAATTCACCGAACTGCGCTGGATCACCGTGCAGACCACGCCGCGCCACTATCCGTTCTGATCGCCCCGCCTGCCGGTCGCCCGCTGCGGTCGGGCGACGCAGCGGGGACCCGTGGTTCGTTCATGACAAAACAGGAGACAGACATGAACCGTCAAGCAGGCAAAGCGGCCTTCGCGGCCAGATGGAGCGCGCTCGCGCTGGGATGCGCCGTGGCCTTCGGCGCCATGGCGCAGTCCTACCCGGCCAAGCCCGTGAAAGTCGTGGTGAATTTCCCGCCGGGCGGTGCCGCCGACCAGATCGCGCGAGCCATCACCGGCCCCCTGCAGGAGGCGCTGGGCCAGCCCGTGGTGGTCGAGAACAAGGGCGGGGCGGGCGGCAACATCGGCGGCGAATCGGTGGCCCGCTCGGCGCCTGACGGCTATACCCTCTTGATGAGTTCCGGCGGCATGGTGTCGGTCAACCCGTTCATCTATCCCAAGATGTCCTTCGACCCCATCAAGGATCTTGCGCCGGTCGCCGCGGCCGCCAAGGTCAAGGTGTTCCTGGTGGTCAAGCCGGGCAAGCTGCCCGCCGACGTCAAGTCGTTCATCGGCTACCTGAAGGCCAACCCCGGCAAGCTGACCTACGGTACCCCGGGCAACGGCAGTTCGCCTCACCTGGCGGCGGAGATGTTCCAGAGCCAGGCCGGCGTGAGCGCCATCCATGTTCCGTATCGCGGCGCCGCCCCCGCGCTGGTGGATCTGCTGGCCGGGCAGATCGACTTCGCCTTCGACCCGGGCATCGCCATGCAGCACGTGCAATCGGGCAAGCTCAACATGCTGGCCGTGGGCAGCCTGACGCGCTCGCCGGTGTTCCCCAACGTACCCACGCTGGACGAGGCCGGCCTGAAGGGCTTCGATGCCGACACCGTGTTCGGGTTCTACGCGCCCGCCGGCACGCCCAAGGACATCGTCGCCAGGCTCAATACCGAGATCAACAAGATCGTGGGCACGCCCGCCTTCCGCGAGCGCCTCGTGGCCCTGGGCGGAGATCCCGCGCCCATGACGCCCGAGCAGTTCCACGAACGGGCGGAGTATGACGCCAAGCGCTTCGGCGCCATCATCCGCGAACGGAAGATCGTCGGGGATTGATCGTCGCTTCCGCGCCCGGTCCGGCCGGGCGCGGCGGTGACTGGCACCCCGGCGGAGATGGATCTTCTTGATTATTAAATAAGAACAAGTATCATTATCATTAAGATCCATAAAAACGAGGCGGGCAATTCTCCATGGATGCCGTCAATACTTCGCCGTCGCCTCAGTCCATGTCGACGCTGTACAGCGAGCACCAGCGGTGGCTGCAGGACTGGCTGCGGCGCAAGCTGGGCGATACGCACATGGCCGCCGATTTCGCCCAGGATACCTTCCTGCGGATACTGGCGGGCGTCGCGAAAGGGCAGTTGCCGGTGCTGCATGAACCGCGCCACTACCTCGTCACCATCGCCAACCGCGTCATGGTCGACCATTTCCGCCGCCAGGCGCTGGAGCGGGCGTGGCTGGACGCGCTGGCGTTCGCTCCCGAGCCCGTCCAGTTCTCGCCCGAGATGCAACTGGCCGCGATCGAAACGCTCTGCGAAATCGATGCGATGCTGCAGGGGTTGGGCGCGAAGCCGCGGCAAGCCTTTCTGATGTCGCAGCTCGAGGGGCTGGGCTATGCCGAGATCGCCCAGCGCCTGGAGGTCACGGTCAGTTCCGTCAAGAAATATATGGCTCGCGCGACGGAGCAGTGCCTGCTTTTCCTGGTGCGGACCGGAGAGTTCGCCGCGTGACGGCCGCCGGCCCGGCGGGCGCCGTTTCCGCCTCTCGTCTCCTGGCGCTGCGCGAAGCCGCGCAATGGCACGCGCAGCTGTGCGCCGGGCCGCAGGACGCCGCGCAGCGCGAACGATGGGCCCAGTGGCGCGATGGCAATGCCGACAACAAGTGGGCCTGGGGCCAGCTCGAACGGCTGCAACGCCGGTTGGGCAGCGTGCCGGGCAAGATGTCGGCGGCGGCGCTGGACCTGGCCGGATCGCGGGCAAGCCGCCGCCGCGCCATGCTGCGGGGCCTGGGCGGGCTGGCCATGCGTTCGGGGCTGGGGCGGGCGATGCGGTCACGGTCTGGTCTCCACGTTGTCTGGCTATTGTTTTTCGATCTTGGCGGCCTGCATGATGTCTGTGTAGGTCGCGGTTTCCTTGGCGAGGTAGTTCGCCATGTCCTGGGGCGAGCCGCCCGCCACGTCCAGCCCCATGGAGGCGAGGCGTTCCTTGAGGGCGGGCGAGGCCAGCGCATCGTTGAAGGCGCGGTTCAGCCGGGCCACGATCTCGGGCGGCGTGCCCGCCGGGGCCAGCGCGCCTTGCCAGCCGCCCTGGACTTCATAGCCGGCGACGCCGGCTTCTTCCACTGTCGGCACGTCGGGCAATTGCGGGAAGCGGGTCGAGCCGGTCACCGCGATCGCGCGCAGCGTTCCGCTCTTGACCTGTTCGATCGCCGAGACCGGGTTGAGGAAGGCCAGTTTCACCTCGCCCGACATGACCGCGTTCATGGCGGGGGCGGCGCCCTTGTAGGGAACGTGGACGAGATGCGTGCCCGCCTTGTAGTTGAAGTATTCGGCGACCAGATGCATGGTGTTGCCGATGCCGGCCGAGCCGTAGGGAATGTTGGAGGTCGCCGGCGCGGCGAGCCTGACCAGGTCCTGCACGCTCTTGACCGGCAGGGACGGCGTCACCACGAGTACCTGGCCGCGGGTCGATCCCACGAGCACGACGGGGACGAAATCCTTGGCGGTGTCGTAGGGCAGCGATTTGTACAGCAGCGGGTTGATGACGTGCGAGCCGGTCGTGTAGAGCAGGGTATGGCCATCGGCCGGTGCCTTGGCCACGAGGTCCGACGCGATGATGGAGTTGGCGCCCGCGCGGTTCTCCACGATGACGGGCTGCTTGAGCCGCTTGCCCATTTCCTGGGCAAGGATGCGCGACACGGTGTCGGGGTTGCCGCCCGGCGAAAAGGGCAGGATCAGTTTGATGGGGCGGTCGGGAAACGTATCGCCGTAGGCGGCGGGGGTGGCAAAGGTCAGGGCTGCGAGGCAGGCTGTGGAAAGTCCAACCAGAAAAACCGGGTTCTTCATGATGTGTTCCTCCTCCATGGCGGGTATTCCCGACGGGGTCGGGGCGCGCGTCTTATCGTGCCGTTCAGTGGGTGACGAAAAAAATCGATAAAGATATCAATGGAAATTTTTGTCGATAAAATTATATGGATAAAAATAATATCGACGATCAAGGAAAACCCCGAGCCGTGGCGCACGGCAAAATGCGCTTGTCACTAGAGGAAACCCGAGGTGGCAATTCCCTGGATAAAAGAATGTTTCCTTATATAAAGTAGTCTTATATAATGGGTCGTACGCAATTTATCCGGCATCCACGAGGAGACAAGCCATGAGCGCCAACCAGACAGCCGCCCAGTCCAACGACCAATCGCCCGTACTCGTCGATTTCGAAGACGGCATCGCATGGGTCACCTTGAACCGGCCCACGAAACGCAACGCCATCAACCCGGGCATCGTCTACAACATGGTCCGGGTGTTGGAGGAATTGGAGTCGGACGAACGTTGCAAGGTCCTGGTGCTGACCGGCGCGGGCGACGCGTTCTCGGCCGGGATGGACCTGCGTGAGTACTTCCGGGGCACCGACAACGATCCCAAGGAGCGCATCAAGCTGTACCGCGCCAACGCCCAGTGGCAATGGCGCCAGCTGCGCTTCTACGCCAAGCCCACCATCGCCATGGTCAACGGCTGGTGCTTCGGCGGCGCTTTCACGCCGCTGGTGTCCTGCGACCTGGCGATCGCCGCCGAGGAAGCCCAGTTCGGGCTTTCCGAGATCAACTGGGGCATCATCCCCGCCGGCGTCGTCAGCCGCGCGGTGGCCTCGCTGGTGCGCGAGCGCGAAGCCATGTACTACGTGATGACGGGCGAGACTTTCGATGGCCGCCGCGCCGCCGATATCGGCCTGGTCAACGAAGCCGTGCCGCGCGAGCGCCTGCGTGAGCGCACCCGCCAACTGGCCAAGGTCCTGATGGAGAAGAATCCCACCGTGCTGCGCACGGCCAAGATCGCCCATCGCATGGCGGCCGAGATGAGCTGGGAACAGGCGACGGACTACCTGATGGCCAAGGTCGACCAGTCCACCTTCCACGATCCGGAGCGTGGCCGCGACAACGCCATGAAGCAATTCCTGGACGACAAGTCGTTCAAGCCCGGCCTCGGCGCGTATCAGCGCTAAGACGGCACGAAGGGGTATCGCATGTCTTCATTCGCTCTGGACCGCCTGCTGCGGCCCAAGTCGATCGCCGTGGTCGGCGCTTCGCCCGAACCGGGTTCGGTCAGCGGCCTGCTGCTGGCCAACCTGCAGCGCTTCGGTTATGCCGGGCAACTGCATCTGGTCAGCCGCAGCCGGGACGAGGTCAACGGCATCCGTTGTTTCAAGTCCATCGATGAACTGCCGGAAGGCGTGGACGTGGCCGTGCTGGTGGTGCCGCAGGTGGCGGTGGCCGATTCGGTCGCGGCCTGCGGGCGCCGGGGCGTGGGCGCGGCGGTGGTGTTCGCCTCGGGCTTTGCCGAAATGGGCGACGAAGGCCGGGCCGCGCAAGAAACCATGGCCGCCATCGCGCAGCGCCATGGCGTGGCCGTCCTGGGGCCCAACTGCCTGGGTTTCATCAACTTCGCCGATGCCGTTCCGCTTACGTTCGAACCGGTGCAGCCGGCGCCGGTCCGCACCGGTCCGCGCATAGGCATCGTGGCCCAGAGCGGGGCGATGAACGGCAACTTGCGCCAGGCGTTCCTGGGACGCGGGCTGGGCGTCTCGTTCTCGATCTCGACCGGCAACGAAGCGGTGCTGGGCGCGGAGGACTTCCTGTCCGCGCTGGTCGACGCGCCCGACGTCGATGCCTTCGCGGTGTTCGTCGAAATGCTGCGCAAGCCGGCCGAATTCCTGCGCGTGGCGCGCCGCGCGCGCGAGCTGGGCAAGCCCATCGTGTTGATGCACCCGGGCCGCAGCCAGCGCGCCCGCGAGGCGGCCAAGTCGCACACGGGCGCGTTGGCGGGCGATCACCAGGTCATGCGCACGCTGGTCGAGCGCGAAGGCGTGGTGGTGGTCGACAGCATGGACGAAATGTTCGATGTGACGGCCATCCTGGCGCGCTACCCGCGGCCCGTGACCGAAGGCCGGGCGGCGGTGGCGTCGAACTCGGGCGCCCTGCGCGGACTGGCGCTGGATTTCTGCGAAGACATCGGCCTGCAACTGGCCGATTTCCAGCCCGCCACGATGCAGGCCTTGTCGCAGATCCTGCCGGACTTCATGGCGCCCGACAATCCGCTGGACCTGACGGCGATCGGCATGCAGAAGCCGGAGATCTTCGGGCTGTCGGCGCAGGCCATCCTGGACGATCCCGGCGTGGGCAGCCTGATCATGCCGCTGATGGGCGGCTCGCCCGCGCAGCAACTGGCCAAGGCGGATTCGCTGCTGCCGGTGATGCAGGCATCGCGCAAGCCGGTGTGCTTCGTCATCATGGGCGACAGCGGCCCGCTGGGCGGCGAATTCCTGGAGCGGGTCCATGCGAGCGGCATGCCGTTCCTGCGGTCGCCCGACCGCGCCATGCGTGCCATGGCCCATGTACACCGCTACGGACGCCTGCATGCCGAGGCGGCCGAGCGCAGCGGGGCGCAAGCCGGCCTGCGCCGCGACGATCTCCGGCCGGGGCCGCTGGCCGAGTTCAAAGGCAAGCAATGGCTGCGCGAACTGGGCATCTCCACGCCCAGGGGCGGGCTGGCCCGCACACCGGCCGAAGCCGAGGCGCTGGCGCGCGAGATCGGCTATCCGGTGGTGCTCAAGGCGCAGGCCGATACGCTCATGCACAAGAGCGACGTGGGCGGGGTGGCGGTCAACCTGCGCGATGCCCAGGCGCTGGGCGATGCGTGGCAGCGCATCCAGTCCTCGGTGGCCCGGCATTGCCCGGATATCGCGCTGGACGGCATGCTGGTCGAGGCCATGTCCAGCCCCGGCCTGGAGCTGGTGGTGGGCGGGCGCCGCGATCCCAATTGGGGCGTGGTGACGCTGGTGGGGCTGGGCGGGATATGGATCGAGGCCTTGCACGACGTGCGCCTCTTGCCGCCCGACCTGACCGAGGCGCAGATCGTGCGTGAACTGGAGCGGCTGAAGGGCGCCAGGCTATTGTCCGGCCTGCGCGGCGCGCCGCCGGTGGACGTGGCGGCGGTCGCGGCCGTGGTGCGGCGCCTGTCCGCCTTGATGCTGGCCAACCCCGGGATCGCGGAGATCGACATCAATCCGTTGATCGCCTTGCCGGCCGGCCAGGGCGTCGTGGCCCTGGACGCGCTGTTCATCATGGACGCGGCGCCGGCGCCCTGAGGGCGCCGTGCTTCCACGGAGAGCAATCTTATGTCGTCATTCGATAGCGAGACTTTTCCTCAGTTGATGGACACGGTCGAGCGCTTCATCCGCCAACGCCTGATGCCGCTGGAGCGGCAGGTGGAGGAAAAGGAGGAAGTGCCGCCCGAAGTCATCGAAGAGATGAAGGAAATGGGCCTGTTCGGCCTGGGGATTCCCGAAGCCTACGGGGGCTGCGAGCTGGACCTGATGCAGGAATTGCAGGTGCAGATGGCCTTCAGCTATACCTCGCCGGCCTTCCGGCTGGTGTTCTGGCCCAACGTGGGCATAGGCAGCAAGGGCCTGGTGCTGGCCGGCACCGAGGAGCAGAAGCAGAAGTATCTGCCGGGCCTGGCCAGCGGCGAGCTGCGCGCGGCATTCTGCCTGACCGAACCCGACGCCGGTTCGGACGCGGCCAGCCTGAGGACGCGTGCCGAGCGGGACGGCGACATGCTGGTCATCAACGGCACCAAGCGTTTCATCACCAACGCCACGCGTGCCCATGTCTTTACCGTCATGGCGCGCACCGACCCGTCCCGGCCGGGCGCGGCCGGCATCAGCGCCATTCTGGTCGATCGCGATACCCCGGGGCTGCACGTAGGCAAGTCCGAGAAGAAGCTGGGCCAGCGCGGCTCGCCCATCAGCGACGTGATCTTCGAGAACGTGCGGGTGCCGGTATCCAACGTGATAGGCGGCGAGTCCGCGCTGGGGCAGGGCTTCAGGACCGCCATGCAGGTGCTGGATCACGGCCGCATCAGCGTGGCGGCTTCGGGGCTGGGCATGGCGCGCCGGCTGATCGACGAGGCGGCGCGCTACGCCCTGCAGCGCAAGCAGTTCGGCCAGCCCATCGCCGAATTCCAACTGGTGCAGGCCATGCTGGCCGATTCCGAAACCGAATACCTGGCCGGACACGCGCTGGTGATGCAGGCGGGCCAGGCCCTGGCGCGCGGAGAAGATGTGCGCAACCAGGCCGCGGCCGCCAAGTATTTCTGCTCGGAGGCGCTGTCGCGCATCGCCGACCGCGCCCTGCAGATCCACGGCGGCTCCGGCTATGTGGCCGAATACAACGTCGAACGCCTGTACCGCGATGCCCGGGCGCTGCGCATCTACGAAGGTACCAGCCAGGTCCTGCAACTGGTGATCGCGCGTACCATGCTCAAGCGCTACCAGGATTGAGCGCCATTTTCGCGACTTATCGAAAATGTTTGTGAGACCATCGCAAACCCGTGTTTCAGCCTTTGCGAGGTTTCTTCTACAGTTAGCGGGGATCAGGCGGCGCGGTATGTCGCGGCCGCCCACGAGAATGACGGAGACAATGTGTACCCCCTGAGCTATGTGCGTCCGGCCACCTTGCAGGAAGCGCTGGACTGCCTGGCCCGCGAGCCCGAAGCCCGCCCCCTGTCGGGCGGCATGACCCTGGTGCCCACGCTCAAGCAGCGGCTGGCGGCGCCTTCGCACCTGGTGGACCTGACGCGCCTGCCGGAGTTGCAAGGCATCTCGCGCGACGGCGACATGCTGAAAATCGGTGCCGCCACGCGTCACGCGCAGGTGGCCGAATCGGCCCTGGTGGACGAGGCCATTCCGGGCCTGGCTGCCCTGGCAGGCCTGATCGCCGATCCGCAGGTGCGCAACCGCGGCACCATGGGCGGATCCGTGGCCAACAACGATCCCTCCGCCGACTATCCGGCCGCCGTGCTGGGGCTGGGGGCGACCGTGATAAGCAGCCAGCGGCGCATCGCCGCCGATGATTTCTTTACCGGCATGTTCGAAACCGCGCTGGCCCCGGGCGAGATCATCGTGGGCTTCGAATTTCCCATTCCCCGCCGCAGCGCTTATGCCAAGTATCGCCACAAGGCCACGGGCTATGCGGTAACGGGCGTGTTCGTCGCCGATACCGCGCAGGGCGTGCGGGTGGCGGTGACCGGGGCCGGGCCCTGTGTATTCCGCTGGCACGAGGCGGAGGCGGCGCTGGCCAGCGGCGACGCCGGGGCGCTGGCCACGGTTCCCCTGGATGCCGATGAACTGAACGAGGACCGCGCGGGCAGCGCCGCCTATCGCGCCAACCTGGTGCGGGTGATGGCGCGGCGCGCCTGGGCGCAATTATCTTGAATCGTGGACGGCCCGGAGCGAGGCCGAGCAAGGTGGAGAAGTCATGGAACTGAAAGGATCGCATACGCTGCGGGCGCCCCGTGAACGGGTGTGGGAATACCTGAACACCCCGGAAATCCTGCAGGCATGCGTGCCTGGCTGCGAGTCATTCAACGCCGGCGAGGCGCAGGACGAATACGCCGCCGTGGTGGTGGCCGCGATCGGCCCGGTGAAGGCACGCTTCAAGGGAACCCTGAGTATCGCGGACAAGCGCGCGCCGCAGGGCTATCGCATCATCGGCCAGGGCGACGGCGGCATCGCCGGCTTCGGGAAGATGGTGGCCGACGTCGAATTGGCCGAAGACGGGGAGGGCACGGTACTGACCTACGTGGCCCAGGCCCAGGTCGGCGGCAAGCTCGCGCAGATCGGCGCGCGGCTGGTGGGCTCGGTCGCCAACAAGATGGCGGCCCAGTTCTTCGAACGCTTCAGCGTCAAGGTGGAAGAGAAGGTCGCGCCATGAGTCGTGTGGAACTGCGCGTCAATGGCGTGGCGACGAGCCGCGAGGTGGATGACCGCACCCTGCTGGTGGAGCTGCTGCGCGGCGAACTGGGCCTGACCGGCACCCACGTCGGCTGCGATACCAGCCAGTGCGGCGCATGCACGGTCAAGCTCGACGGCGCCGCGGTCAAGTCGTGCACGGTGCTGGCCGCGCAGGCCAGCGGCGGCGAGGTGCTGACCGTGGAAGGGTTGTCGACGCCGCAGCAACTGGGCGAGGTGCCGGCGGCTTTCGTTGCCTGCCATGGCCTGCAATGCGGTTTCTGTACGCCGGGCATGATGATGGCGATCGACTACTACCTGGACACCGATGGTTCGCTGGACGATGAGCGGATCCATCGCGCCCTGGAAGGAAACATCTGCCGCTGCACCGGCTACGTCAACATCATCGAGGCGGTCAAGCACGCGGCCCATGCCCGTATCGAAGCGGGCAAGCCCGTCGGGAGGCAGCATGGATAGCCGATTGGTCGGCCAGCCGCGTCCGCGCGCCGAAGACCAGCGGCTGGTGCGGGGCCAGGGCCGCTATACCGACGACGTGAATCTGCCCGGCCAGGCCTACGGCGCGTTCGTGCGGTCCACCCATGCCCATGCCGTCATCCGTGGCATCGACATCGAGGCGGCATCGCAGGCGCCCGGGGTGATCGCCGTGCTGCGCGGCCAGGATTACCTGGACGACGGCTTGCGCGGCATGGACCACATTCCCAATCCCGCCGACGCCGTGGCCTTCAAGGAGCGTGCCTTTCAGCATTCGCTGACCGGCAGCATTTTCAACCAGCGGCATCTGCCCTTGGTGGTGGACCGCGTGCGCCACGTCGGCGAGCCGGTGGTGCTGGTGGTGGCCCGCAGCATGCGCGAGGCGCGCGACGCCTGCGAAATGGTGCTGATCGACTACGATCCCCTGCCGGCCGTGGTGGACGCGGTGCAGGCCATGGACGAAGGGGCGCCGCAATTGTGGGACGGCGCTCCGCGCAACCTGTGCTTCCAGGCCCGGGTGGGCGACGAGGCCGCGGTGCGCGAGGCGTTTGCCCGCGCCCATCGCGTCGTGCGCCGGGAGTTTCGCAACAGCCGCATCGTCAATTGCCAGATGGAACCGCGCTCGGCGCTGGGCAGCTTCGACGAAGGCTCAGGCGAATACCTGCTGATCTCGGGTAGCCAGGGCGTGACGCGCCAGCAGATGTGCATCGCCGATGCATTGGGGATATCCCCGGCGAAATTGCGGGTGGTGTCACCAGACGTGGGCGGCGGCTTCGGTCCGCGCAGCTGCGTGAATCCCGATCAGCTCGCGGTGCTCTGGGCCGCGCGTCGGGTCGGGCAGCCGGTGAAGTGGACCAGCGACCGCAACGAAGCCTTCCTGTCGGACTACCAGGGGCGCGACCAGGTCATACGGGCGGCCATCGCATTCGATGCGGAAGGGCGCATCCTGGGCATAGACAACGAGATCGTCGGAAACATCGGCGCCCATACCGTGTCGTATGTGCCCCTGGCGAACGGCTCGCGCATCATGACCACGGTCTACCACGTGCCCGCGGCCACGGCGCTGCTGTCCGCGGTGCTGACGAACACGCCGCCCACCGGTCCTTATCGGGGCGCGGGCCGTCCGGAAGCCACGCACGTGATGGAACGCATGCTGGACATCGCCGCCGACGAGATGGGCATGGACCGCATCGAATTGCGCCGGCGCAATCTCATCCAGCCGACGCAGATGCCGTACCACAGTCCCATGGGGCTGACCTACGACAGCGGCGGCTTCGCCGCCAACATGGAGCGGGCCCTGGTGGTATCGCAGTGGAGCGAGGCCGGGCAGCGCAAACACGATGCGCGCGCGCGCGGCAAATTGCTGGGCACGGGGCTGGCCAATTATGTGGAGTCGCCGGTGGGTGCGCCGCGCGAGCGGATCGAGATCACCCTGGGCACCGATGGCCATGTCGATTTCGTGGTCGGCACGCAAAGCACGGGGCAGGGGCACGAGACCAGCTTCGTGCAGGTGCTGGCCGACGAACTGGGCGTGCCGTTCGAGGCCATCACCATGCGCACCGGCGATTCGTGCTTCGTCAAGGTGGGGGGCGGTTCGCATTCGGACCGTTCCATGCGCCTGGTGGGGCATCTGCTGTTGCAGGCCGGCGAGCGCCTGCGGTCCATGGCGCTGTCGGCCGCGGCATCGATGTGGGGCGTTCAGGTTCAGGACCTGCGTTACGAGGACGGCCGCGTGCGCGACCCGGCCGGGCAGCGCGTGGCCGGCCTGGGCGAGATCGCGGCCCATATCGGGCGCGAGGGCATTCCCGGTCATCCGGAAGAGCGCCGCTTTTACGTCGACGCCGAGTTCAATGGGCGCATCGCCGCCCATCCCACGGGCACGGCGGTCTGCGAACTGGAGATCGATCCCGAGACCGGCGACGTGGAGATCGTGCGCTATACGTCCATCGACGACGTCGGACGCCCGATCAATCCGCTCATCGTCGAAGGCCAGGTGCATGGCGGCCTGGCGCAGGGCATAGGGCAGGCCTTTCTCGAGGACTACCACGTCGATCCGGAAAGCGGACAGATCTTCAGCGGTTCGTACATGGACTACGGCGTGGCGCGCGCGGGAGCGATCCCGCGGCGCTTCGACGTGGAACTGACCGAGGACCGCACCCACGGCAACGCGCTGGGGGTCAAGGGCGGCGGCGAGAGCGGCATCACGCCGGCCACGGCCGCCATTTTCAACGCGCTGGCCGACGCGCTGCGCGGCATCACGCAAGAGGAACTGCCCATGCCGGCCACCCCCTCCGCGATCTGGTCGGCCATACAACGCGCACAGGGAGTACAGCCATGAGCGAACCGGTATTGGTCCGCAGCCATTCGGGCCTGCTGGACATCGTGTTGAACACCCCCGGGAACGGCAATCTCATGAGCGCCGAGATGGGGCAGTTGATCATCGATGCCGTCTCCAACCTGGACGAGCAGGTCCGCTTGATCCGGGTGTCGGGCGAGGGCGAGGATTTTTGCGCCGGGCGGGTCTCGCCCATGCCCAAGCCGGGCTCGACGCCGACCGGCGAGGCCCTGCGGCGCAATGTGGCGATGCCGGCGCTCGCGCTGTATGACGCGCTCAAGATGGCGCCGGTGCCGGTGCTGTCCGTCGTGCATGGCAAGGCCTATGGCGTCGGCTGCGCCCTGGCGGGCGTGTGCGACATCACGCTGGCCGCCGATGACGCAAGCTTCCAGATTCCCGAGATGGAGCGCGACATTCCTCCCGCCCTGGTGATGTCGGCGCTGATCGGCCGGGTGCCGATGAAGACGATCGCGCGCATGGTACTGACGCGGGACCTGGTTGGCGCCCGCGAGGCCTGGCAGGCCGGTCTGGCCAGCGAGGTCGTGCCGCGCGCCGAGCTGCGGTCGCGGGCTGACCGCATCGCGGCCACGATCCTGGAGTGCAGCCCGGTCACGGTGCGCGCGGTCAAACAATTCATGGAGCTGGCGCCGGGACTGCCGGTCGGCACCTCCAGCAGCCTCGCCGGGCACTTGTCCGGCACCGCGCTATCGGCCAAGTTCGAGCGGCCGGCGTGACGACACGCTTTACAGAGGAGACGAAGTCAATGAAGAAGTGCCTTGCCGCGTTTGCCGCGATCACCCTGCTGGCCGGCGCGCCGGCCCTGGCCGCCGACTACCCCGTGCGGCCCGTGCGCATGTTGCTGGGATATCCCGCGGGCAGCGGCATCGACAATGTCGCGCGCCAGGTGGCCGCGGGATTGGAAAAGGAACTCGGCCAGCCGGTGGTGGTGGAAAACAAGGCCGGCGCGCTCGGCAACCTGGCCGCCGACTTCGTGGCCAAGGCGCCCGCCGACGGCTACACCATCCTGTTCACGCCGAACTCCACCCATGCGGCCAACGTCCATCTGTTCAAGAAGCTGCCCTTCGATCCCATCAAGGATTTCGCGCCGGTGGGCACGGTGGCCAGCCTGGGGTTCGTGCTGCTGGTGGCGCCCGAACACACCAAGGTCGACAACGTCGCGCAGTTGACCAAGATGCTCAAGGACCAGCCCGGCAAGTATTCGTGGGCCAGCGGCAATGCCACGGGACAGGTGGCCGGAGAACTCTACAAGACGCTGGCCGGCGTCGATGCCGTCAACGTGCCCTACAAGGGCGTGCCGCCGGCCATGACCGATCTGATCGGGGGGCGGGTGAGCTTCCTGTTCGCCGACGCGACACTGGCCATTCCCCAGCTCAAGGGGGGCCGCGTGAAGGCGCTGGCGGTCACGGGCAGCAAGCGGCCCACGTCCTTGCCCGATGTGCCCACCATGGACGAAGCCGGCGTGAAAGGCTACGACCTGGGGGGATGGTTCGGCATCTTCCTGCCCGCCAATCCGCCCGAAGCCGTGCGCAAGACCTTGAGCGCCGCACTGCTCAAGGTCACCGGCAGCCCCGAGACGGCCCGCTTTCTGCGCAGCATCGGCGCCGAACCCCTGAGCGGCGGTCCGGACGATCTCGCGCGGGTGGTGGCGATCGACACCGAGAAGTGGGGGCGCATTATCCGCGCCGCGGGCATGACCGCCGAATGACAGGCAAGGGACGGGCCAAGCATGCGAAGCCTTGAGGATCGCGTCGCGATCGTGACGGGCGCCAGTTCCGGCATAGGCCGGGCCGTGGCGGTGGCGTTCGGCCAGGCCGGCGCGCGCGTGGTGCTGGCCGCGCGCGGCCGGGACGCCCTGGACGAGACGGCACGGATGGTGCGCGAGGCGGGCGGCGAGGCGCTTGCCTGCGTCGCCGACGTCAGCCGTGAAGAAGACGTGGCGCAATTGTTCGCCGCCGCGCTTGCCGCCCATGGCCGCGTGGACGTGCTGGTCAACAACGCCGGCGTCACCACCAGCCAGCCTATCGAGGACATGAGCCTGGACACCTGGCGCAGCGTCGTCGATGTGAACCTGACCGGCGCTTTCCTTTGCAGCCGCGAGGCCTTTCGGGTCATGAAGCCGCGGCGCCAGGGGCGCATCATCAACATCGGCAGCGTGGCGGCCAAGGTGCCGCGGCCGGACTCGGTGCCGTACACGACGACCAAGCACGGCTTGTCCGGCATGACCCATGCGCTGGCGCTGGACGGACGGGCGCACGGCATCGCGGTCAGCGTGCTGCACCCCGGGGTGACCGAGTCGGCGCTGGCCGCCAAGTCCGGCCGCAAGTTCGAACCCGGCGAGTTGATGAAGGCCGAGGACGTGGCCCGGGTCGTGCTGCTGATGGCCAGCCTGCCGCCCGAGGTCAACCTCTACGACAGCACGATGTTCCCCTTGTCCATGCCCTTGCTGGGTAGGGGCTAAAATCCCGGGGCATGAACGCCTCGTTTCCCATCCGCAAGGAATGCCCGCCCGGCGCCTGTATCTGCGAACGCGACCATTTGCTGGCCGACCCGCAGGGCGATAGCCGCATCCTCCTGTTGACCAAGGAAGAAGAGAAGCGGCTGGTGGCCCGTCTCGAAACCCTGGCTACGCTGGAAGACCTGATGGCGATGCAGGCGCGCATGCGCGCGCAACTGGGCATCGTCTTGCATATCGAACCCAGCGCCAACGAAGTCCGCACGGTGCGAGGGATCACCATCGAACTGGCGGAGCAGCGGGGCCTGTGCCGCAAGACGCGCGAAGCCGTTCCCGCCGCGATCCGCCGCTGCTTCGAACGCACTCCCGAGATCGTTTACGCCCTGCTCGATTCGCGCGACCTGTTGGGAGGCGCGTAGCCTGCACGGCAGGCCGTGCCGCGCGGCGTCGCCGCTCAGTCGGTGGACGCCAGCGCCTGCCGTTCGGCCTCCATGGGCGCCAGCCCCTCGATGGCCAGGCGCAGCAGCGCGCGCAGCGAGGCCAGGCCGACGCCGGGGCGCGGCGTGGACTGGCTGAGCCAGCGCCGCACTTCGGCCAGGTAGATGGTGACGAACAACGAGGCGATCAGATCGGGGGTCGCGTTGCTGCCGATCTGCCTTTGTTCCTGTTTGCGCCGTACGACGTCGGCCAGCATGGCGTAGATGTTGGCGCGGCGGGCGTAGAAACGACGCGTTTCCTCGCCGCGGTCGCTGCTGTGGGCCAGGAAGTCCGAGGTGGCCTGCACCGCCGGCCGCGAGATCTGCGGATGCCTGGCCCAGTAGCGGTATCGCAGTTCGAAGAAAGCCATGAGCAATTCGATCAACGGACCGTCCCGCCGCAGCACCCTGGCGCTCTTGTCGTTCACGGCATCCAGGTCGTTGTTGACGATCATCATCAACAGATCGAGCTTGTCGTCGGCGTAGACGAAGATGGTTCCGATGGCCACTTCGGCGCGCTGCGCGATTTCTCGCGTGGTCGCCGCGTCGTAGCCCTTTTCCAGAAAGACGTCGCGCGCTGCCTGTTTGATACGCCGCAGCTTGTCGAGTTTGGCGCGCTCGCGCAGGCCCAGTTCCTGGTTCGGGGAAGACAAAGCGGATGGATTCTTCATGACATGAAAGAGCAGGGCGCGGAGGAATGAGAGTGGCGGTGGTGTCGTGGCTGCCTATTCTAGAAGAACTCGGCAAGCCTCTCCGCCGATGATGCAAGATTCTCTTGATAAGTAAAGAAACTTTATATAAGGTGTGATTATCATAAGCGCCGGACGAGACCGGACGCGAGAGAGACAAGGGTGTACGAAATGGTCGACACGCTCGGGCAGGCTGCCCGGATCCACACGACGGTTGACGATGGCCGGGCCGTAGTCTGGCGGCAATGGGGCGCGGGTCCACGGGTCGTCCTGCTGCACGGCAACAGCGGTTCGTGGACGCATTGGGTGCGCAACATCGCCGCGCTGGCCGAACGCTTCACGGTGCTCGTGCCCGATCTGCCCGGCCACGGCGATTCCGATCTGCCGGCCGGCGATGTGTCGTGCGCCGCTTTTGCCCGCCTGTTGTGGCTGGGCATCGACCAGATCGAGGGTCCTGACGCAAGCGTGGCGCTCGCTGGATTTTCCCTGGGCTCGGTCCTGGCGGAGAGCATGGCGCGGCAACAGCCGCAGCGCGTCCGCCAGGTCCTGTTGCTGCGCGGCGCCTTCTCGCGCATGGTGCCGCGGCCGCCCGAATTGCTGCGTTGGCGCGGTATCGCCGATCCGGTCGAGGCGGCCCGCATCCACCGGCACAACCTCGAGGTCTCCATGTTCGGCAACGCCGCCCTGATCGATGACGAGGCCGTCCGGCTGCATGCCGACAACCTGGAGCGTTGCCGGCTCGACACCCGGCCGCTGCTGGCCAGCCGCGAGCTGGAGGCTTTCCTGGGCCTGCGTTGTCCGGTGCATGGCATCGCCGGCGAACGCGATGTCTACGGCGGCGGCGATGCATCCGCGCAAGGCCGCACCTTGCGCGAGGCGCTGCCGCAGGCGGCCTTCGACATGATTCCCGGCGCGGGCCACTGGGCGGCCTACGAGGCCGCGGATACGGTGAATGCCCTGATGGTGCGGTCGCTGGAAACGAATCATGATCAAATTTGATCACGTTCAAAAATAAGAAGGCCGCCACCGAGCGGCAGGACCCATATGGCTATGAAAAAGGAGACTGAAATGAAGAAGATGATCGTGACGGCCCTGGCGACCGCGACCGTGCTGGCGTTGCCGGTGGCACAGGCGCAAGGGGATTTTCCCAATCGTCCGCTGAGGCTGGTGGTATCGTTCCCGCCGGGCGGCAGCACGGACCTCATCGCTCGCGTCATGGCACCCGTCATGTCCAAGCAACTGGGCCAGCAGGTGGTGGTCGAGAACAAGGGTGGAGCAGGGGGCAACATCGGCGTCGAGTCGGTGGTTCGATCGGCGCCCGATGGCTACACAATGGTATTCAGCGGGGCCGGCGCGCTGGGCATCAACAGTGTGCTGTATCGGACGATGCCTTTCGATCCGGTCAAGGATCTCATTCCGGTCAGCATGGTCGCGAGCTCGCCCTTCGTCGTGGTGGGGCCGGCGAATTCCCCGTACAAGGACGTCAAGGCCCTGCTTGCCGCGGCCAAGGCGGAGCCGGGCAAGCTGTCGATCGGCCATGGCGGCCTGGGCACGGTCATGCATCTGGCCAGCGAGCTTTTCAATCAGATTGGCGAGGTGAAGACCGTCCTGGTGCCCTACAAGGGCACGGGCCCGGCCACCACCGATGCGCTGGCCGGGCAGATTCCGGTGGCCATGAGCGATGTGCCCAGCGCCGTGGGGTATATCAAGGAGGGGCGCATGAAGGCCTTCGCCGTGACGACGCGCGAACGGTCGAGTTCGCTGCCTGACGTGCCTACGCTGGACGAGTCGGGCATGAAGGGCTACGAGGCCATGGGCTGGTTCGGGATCGCCGTGCCCGCCGGCACGCCCGAACCCGTCGTCAAGCGCCTGAACGCGGCGATCCGGGCGGCGCTGACCGACCCCGGCGTGATCGAGCGCGTGCGCGCGGCCGGCGCCGACCCCGCGCCGACCTCGCCCGAGGAGTTCCGCAAGATCATCGCTACCGATATCTCCAAGTGGGGCGACATCGTGCGCCGGACGGGGTTGAAGCTGGACTAGTTCCCCCCTACGCCCTTACGGGCGCCCAGGATGGTGGGCCCCCAGCCGCTACGCGGCAGCCCCCCAAGGGGGCCGGGACCCGCCTTGGGGCGGCCCGGCGCCGGGTCCCGAGGGGCGATGCGGGTGGACCGGCAAAGCCGGATCCACCGCATCCTGGGTCTGGGGGGCGCACGGTTGGGGGAAAACTGAAATAATTGGCGCATGAATATTTCCTTGCGCCAATTACGGGCTTTTCTGGGCGTGGCGGCATCGGGCAATTTCACCCGTACCGCCCAGCGTCTGCACCTTAGCCAGGCGGGGCTGAGCGCGACCATTCGCGAACTCGAATCCCAGCTCAATACCCGGTTGTTCGAGCGCACCACCCGCGCGGTGGTGCTGACCGAGGCCGGCCGTGTCTTTCTGCCCGCGGCGGAGTTGGTCGAGCGCGAACTCAGCGCGGCGGCGGCCCGCCTGCGCGACATGGGGCGCCAGGAGGGCGCCGCCCTGCGCCTGGCGTTCACGCCCTTGATGGCCGCCAATGTCGTGCCGGAGACCATGCGGCGGTTCCTGGTGGCCCATCCGCAGGTCGAGGTCGAGATCATGGCCGGCAGTCCCCTCGAGATCCAGCAACTGGTCGAAACGGGCGAGGCCGACGCGGCTTTCGGCGCGTTCTTTTCGAAGGTGTCGGGGCTGGTGCGCAAGGCGCTGGCGCCATCGGGGCTGCTGGCGGTCTATGCGCCGGGGCGCTATGCGCCGACGCCGTCGGCGAAGGGGCGCAAGGACACGACCTGGGAGATCCTGCGCGATCAGCCTTATGTGGCGCTGACCGAAGACAGCCCCATTCATCAATTGGCGGAAGATGCCTTGTTCAAGCACCAGGTCAACATCGGCCGCCGCATCGCCGTGCAGCACCTGGATACGGCCCTGGGGCTGGCCGAGCAGGGCTTCGGCATCGCGGTCATTCCGGAGTTTTCGCAAATCGCGTGCGCACGCTACGCGGTGGAGCACCGGGTGATCAGTCCGGCGGTGGCTTTCGATTTCTGCTACGTGATGCGGGCGGGGGCGCCCCTGCCCGATACGTTGACCGAATTCGCCAGGGTATTCAAGGCCGTGATGGCCGCCGACGCGTAGGGGAAGGGTTCCCGTTCGGCCATGATGTCCACGGCCGCCCCGCGCGTGCGGGGCGGCTCCGATGTCCGGAGGGGATCAGATGGGTACGGTTTCGACGTCGTAGGTGAAGAGCCACTCGTAGCGTTCCTTCACCCGGTCCTCTTGCCATTCGCGGTTCACGTAGGCGGCCGCGCCCTCGGCGTGGGCCAGTTCGCGATTGTGGAATCGCTTGGCGTTGGCATTGGCGCCGAGGATGACATTGGCGGTGCGGTCCTTGCGCGCCTGCTCGTAGCGTTGCAGTGCCTGGGCCGGATCGGCGTACTGGCGCAATGCGCGCGCGAGGATGTAGCCGTCTTCCAGGGCCATGCCCGCGCCTTGCGCGAGGAAAGGCAGCATGGGATGGCAGGCGTCGCCCAGCAGGGTGACCCGGCCTTCGCTCCAGCGCGCCATGGGATCGCGAACCATCAGCGCCCATTTGTAGGGCACGTCGATGGCGCGCACCAACGTATGCACGTCCTCGTTCCAGCCGCGCAAGTCGTGCAGGCACTCTTCGGTGGTGCCGCGCTCGGTCCAGGACTCGACCTGCCAATCGCTGCGTTCCACGGCCGCGACGAAGTTCACCAGCTTGTAGCCGTGCAGCGGATAGTGGATGACGTGGGCGCCGGGACCCACCCAGTTCACGCCCACCGGCCGGCTCAGGCGCTCGGGCAGCTTGTCGGCGTCGATCACGCCGCGCCAGGCGACCAGCCCGGAGAAGTCCGGCCGGTCGGCGCCGAACAACTGGCCGCGCACCAGCGAGTGCACGCCGTCCGCGCCGACCAGCACGTCGCCCTGGAAACTCCGGCCATCGGCCGTGTAGGCGATCACGCCATCACCGTTCTGCTCGAAGCGTTCGAACTTGGCGCCCAGCACCAGGGCGTCGGGATCGGCGCGCCGTACGCCGGCGGCGATGGCCTGGTGCAGGTCGGCGCGATGCACGGTCAGGTACGGGTAGCCGTAGAGTTCGCGCGAGACATCGCCCAGGTTGAACAGGTTCCAGGTCTGGCCGGTGTTCCACAGCCGCACGATCTTGCCTTCGGGCTCGCAGGCCTGCGCGGCCATGTCGCCTTCCAGGCCCAGCGCATACAACACATGCACGGCGTTGGGCCCGAGTTGTATGCCCGCGCCGACTTCTTTCAATTGCGGGGCCTGTTCCAGGATGCGGACCTGGAAACCTTGTTGGAGCAGGGCGAGGCCGGCGGTCAATCCGCCCAGGCCGCCGCCGGCGATGATGATGCGCATGGATCAGTCCAGTGTGGTGTTGGTGCGTTTGATCAGTTCAGCCCAGCGCTTGGTGTCGCTCGCCAGGAAGCTGCGGAATTCGTCCGGCGTGGTCTTGATCACGTCCTGGCCGCCGGCCTTCATCTGGCCCATCAGCTCGGGGTCGTCCTGGGCCGCGCGCAGCGCGGCGTTGAGCTTTTGCACGACGGCGGCCGGCGTGCCGGCGGGTGCCACCAGGCCCGTCCAGGAATACGATTCGAAATCGCCGCCGAAGGCTTCGCGCACGGTGGGCACCTGCGGCATGTCGGCCGAGCGCGTGGCGCCGCCGGTGGCGAGGACCTTGGCCCGGCCACTCTCCAGGTAGGGCCGCACGACGGTGATGGTCTCCAGCGTCATGTCGATCTGGCCGCCGATCATGTCCGCCAGCGCCGGCGCCCCGCCCTTGTAAGGCACGTGCAGGATGTTCGCGCCGGATACTTCCTTGAACCATTCGCCGGTCAGGTGGTTGATCGAACCGTTGCCCGCGGAACCGTAGGACACCTTGTTCTTGGCGGCATAGGCGACCAGTTCCTGCAAGGTATTGGCGGGAAACGCATTGCGCACCACGAGCAGGATGGGGCTGCGCGCCACCAGGCCCACGTGCGCGAAGGATTCCATCGGCGAGTAGGCCAGGTTGCGGTACAGCCCCGGCGCCACGCCCAGGCTGCTGGTGCTGGCCCACAGCAGGGTGTGGCCATCGGGCTTGGCGCGCGCGACCGAGGCAGAGCCGACCGTGCCGCCCGCGCCCGCGCGGTTCTCGATCACGACGGGTTGGCCGAGTTGTTTCGACAGCGTCCTGCCTACCAGCCGTGCGGTGGTGTCGGTGGGGCCTCCGGGCGGGAAAGGCACGACGATGGTGACAGGCCCGGCGGGAAATTCGGCGGCCGCGGCCGATGCGGTGCCGGCCAGGGCCAGCGTTGCCAAGGTGGCGAGGCACGCACGCCGCATCGGCGTTGCGCGCAAGACCAGTTTCTTCATCGATATCCCCTCATTGTCCATCATGTTGGGGGGACTATAAGATGAAGCGATGAGCGAGTTGAATCACATAATAATTATGGAATCACAAGGAATTTCGATCATCACGGTGCCGGCTAGGTGGCGCCGATATGCCGGCTGCGCAAATCGTCGATGACGGTACGCAGCAGTCCGCGAAAGGTCTTGAGTTCCTTGGGGCTGAGGCTGGAGAAAGCCTCCTGCTCGAAGCGGTTCAGCTCGCGCGTGCCGGCCTCGACTACTTCGCGTCCGGCCGGGGTCAGCGTGATGCGCAGGATGCGGCGATTGTTGGCGTCCTCCTTGCGCTCGAGCAGGCCCCGTTCTTCCAGGGTCGAGAGCAATTGGCCCATCGATTGGGGCGTGACGTAGAAGCGCCTGGACAGATCCGCGGAGGAGAGCTTTTCGCGGTGCGCAACCACCGACAGCACGGTGAACTGGATGCCTGTCACGCCATAGGGCTTGAGCAGGGCGTCGCTGAAGTTGCGGAGGGGATGGTGTACCTGCGAGACCAGGTAGGTGGTGCTGGGACCGCTGAAGGGCTCGGCGGGGTGGTCGGTAGACAAGAATGACTCCGGGAGCGAAGGATTCTTGCAGTGTAAGGCAGACTGATTCGGCGCGCACCGCCGCTATATGCGGAGGGCGCGCGTGGCGGCGACGCTTACTTGACGTCGACGGCGTCTTTCAGGACCTTGGCGGCGCTGAAAGCGGGTGCCTTGCGGGCAGCGATCTGGATCGCTTCGCCGGTACGGGGGTTGCGGCCCGTCTTGGCGGCTTTTTCTTTCACCGAGAACTTCCCGACGCCAGGCAGCACGACCTCGTCGCCCTTGGCCAGCGTGTCGCGTAGGGCATCGCCCAGCGCGTCGATGAAGGCTTCGGAGACATTCTTCGGTTGTTGGGTGCGCTCGGCGAGAGCGTCGATCAGTTCCTTCTTGGTGCGCATGCGTACTCCTTGAAAAATAGCGGCAGACCGGCCGGATGGCCCTCTGCCTGTGCACAGAGCCGGCATTCAAACAATCTTGGAGAAGAAATGCAAGTCCGGCGGCCGACGATGACCGTTGGCGCAGCACCGCGCGAGAGCGGCTACTGCGCGAGGGTTCCTCTCAACCTTAACCGAAAAATTCTGCGAAGTTGCAACAGGTGTAGGCGTCATGTTGGCCGCGGTTTGACTCAAAATCATGGTGTACGCGGCAATTTCGCCGATTTTTGATGCAAAAAACGGATTTTGAATATTTGATGCGGCCGCGCGGCTTGCTTACCATGTGCGCTGGCCGCGGTCCGCAGGCCGCGCCGTCCCTCGTGAAGGAGTTCCCATGCAAGCTGATTCCGCCGTCGCGAACGCGGCCGTCTCCGTTACATCTCGCCGCAATTGCACATCCTGGAACGTGGACGCGGTGATGGCGCTGTTCGAATTGCCGTTCGCGGATCTGCTCTATCAGGCGCAGCAGGTACACCGGCGCTTCTTCGATCCCAATGCCGTGCAACTGTCGACCTTGCTGTCGATCAAGACCGGCGGATGCCCCGAGGACTGCTCGTACTGCCCGCAATCCTCACGCTACGACACCGGTGTCGTAGCCGAGAAGCTGATGCCCCTGGACGAGGTGCTGCAGGCGGCGCAGGCGGCCAAGGACAACGGCGCCACGCGATTCTGCATGGGGGCGGCCTGGCGCAGCCCGAAGCCGCACCAGGTCGACGCGGTGGCCGACATGGTCAAGGCGGTCAAGGGCCTGGGGCTGGAGACCTGCGTGACGCTCGGCATGCTGCGCGAGGGCCAGGCCGAACAACTGGGCGAGGCCGGGCTCGATTACTACAACCACAACCTGGATACCTCGCCCGAGTTCTACGGCCGCGTCATCACCACGCGCACCTACCAGGACCGGCTGGATACGCTGGGCCGGGTGCGCGAAGCCGGCATCAAGGTCTGTTGCGGCGGCATCGTGGGCCTGGGCGAATCACGCCGCGAGCGGGCCGGGCTCATCGTGCAACTGGCCAACCTCGACCCATACCCCGAATCCGTGCCCATCAACAACCTGGTCCGGGTGCAGGGCACGCCGCTGGCGGACAACGCGTCGGTGGACCCGTTCGAGTTCGTGCGCACCATCGCGGTGGCGCGGATCACGATGCCCGAGGCCGTGGTCCGGCTGTCGGCGGGGCGCGAGCAGATGGACGAGGCGCTGCAGGCCTTGTGCTTCCTGGCCGGCGCCAATTCCATGTTCTACGGCGACAAGCTCCTGGTTACCGAGAACCCGCAGGCCGAGGCCGACCGCAACCTGTTGCGGCGGCTGGGCATGCGCGTGGACGCGGCCGCGCACTGAGGCCCGCATGCCCGTCCTGCATCTGGCTCCCGGCGTCGCGATAGATGAAGACGAGATCGTCTTCACGATGATCCGCGCGCAAGGGGCGGGCGGCCAGAACGTCAACAAGGTGTCGAGCGCGGTCCACCTGCGCTTCGACCTGGGCGCCTCCTCGCTGCCCCAGGCCTGGAAAGAGGCGCTGATGCAGAAGGCCGATCGGCGCATCACCAGCGCCGGCGTGGTGGTGATCAAGGCGCAGGCCTATCGCAGCCAGGAAAAGAACCGCGCCGACGCGCTCGAACGCCTGGGCGCGCTGCTGGTGTCGGTGGCCGAGCCGCCGAAGCCGCGCAAACCCACGCGGCCGACGAAGGGATCGCAGCAGCGCCGCTTGCAGCGCAAGGTGCGGCACGGCGAAGCCAAGCGGCTGCGCGGCCGCGTGAGCGAGGACTGAAGTCCGGACGCCGCCGCGTCCGTTCCGCCCGCCCTACAGTCCCAGTTTCTTCCAGCCTTCGTGGCCCAGCTCGCGCAAGGTCTCGATATTGCGCTCGTAGATGCTGTCGGCTTCGGGAAAGGCCTCCACCGCCTTGTCCACGCTGGCTTCGCGCAACAGATGCAGGGTGGGATAAGGGGAGCGATTGCTGTAGTTCTCGATATCGTCGGCGCCGGTGTCCGCGAACTGGTAATCGGGATGGAAGCTGGCCACCTGGATCTCTCCTTCCAGGCCCAGGACTTCCACGGCGGCGTCGGCCTCGTCCAGGAATTCGTTGTAGTCGTAGAAATCGGCCAGCGCCCAAGGGTGGATCAGCAGCACGGTGTCGACCTGCTCCGGGTCGGCCTGCGCCAGCGTGCGCAGGCATTCTCCCAGTTCCTCGAGCAGCGCGTCAGGGTCGCGCGCGTCGCTGACCACGTACTGGATCTGTCCCTTGGTGTGGACGGCCTTGGCGAAAGGACAGAGGTTCAGGCCGATGACGGCCTTCTCCAGCCAAGCGCGGGTGGCATCGACGATGGCCGGATGGGGGAGGGAGGCCCGCCATTCTCCAGATCGTTCTGGCCACGCATCGCCCACGTCGTGGTGCGCTTTTCGACGGCGGCCGCGATGGTGTACATCGCGATGCCCATGACACTGGTCACGATCAGCCCTGCGAAGACCAGCGGCACGTCGAAACTGGCGGAAGCCGCCATCATCAGATGGCCGATCCCATGCTCGGAAGACACCGTTTCCGCGGTAATGCTGCCCACGAAGGCCACGGTGATCGCGATCTTGAGCGAGGCGAAGAAATACGGCATGGCGCGCGGCAGCCCGACCTTGCGCACGATGTCCAGCGGACGCGCGCCCAATGCGCGCAACACGTCGCGCTGTTCCGGTTCGATGGTGGCGATACCGGTGGCGACGTTGACCACGATGGGAAAAAAGCTGATGGCGAACGCGGTGATGATGGCCGGCACGGCATTGACCCCGAACCACAGAACCAGCACCGGCACCAGCGCAACCTTGGGAATGCTGTTGAACGCCACGAGCAGCGGATAAAGGCCCCGATAGACCAGGGTTGACGCCCCGATCGCGACGCCGGTGACGATGCCGAGCACGACCGCGAAGGCAAAGCCTATGGTGGTGGACACCAGCGTATGCGCGGCGTCGATGAGCAACGGCTCCCACCACTTGATCATGCCCTGGATGATCGCCGAGGGCGGCGGCAATACGAAGTCCGCGACCCCCAGGGCGCGAACGGCGGTCTCCCATAGCAGGAAGAAACCCAGGATGACCAGCCACGGCAGGACCCGCTCCAGGCGGCGCCGGCGTTTCAAGGCTGCGGTACGCGCGGCGGCCCGGCTGTTGCGCGCGGCTCGGCGCGCCTCGTTGACAGGCAAGGCATTTTCACGCTGCATGCTCGACCCCTTCAGGATTTTCGTGCTGGCCGCGAGCGACTTCGATCGCTTCGCGCAACTCATGGACCAGGCCATTGAATTCAGGCGAGAACGTATCCTCGCGCCTGCGGGGACGCGGAAAGGGCACGATGTGCTCGGCAATCACCCGTCCGGGACGCGACGACATGACCACCACGCGATCAGCCAGGTAGACAGCCTCGCGCAGGTCGTGCGTCACCAGCATCACCGTCGGACGCCGGGCCATCCAGACGCTCTGCAAGACCGACCACAGATCCTCGCGCGTGAAGATGTCCAGCGCGGCGAAGGGTTCGTCCAGCATCAACAGCGCCGGCTCGTGTATCAGCGCCCGGCATAGCGACGCCCGCTGCTGCATGCCGCCCGACAACTGATGCGGCAGCTTTGCGCCGAACCCTCCCAGCCCGACCAGCTCAAGCAGGTCCTGCGCCTTGGCCACGTACTCGGCCTTGTGGGCGCGCAGACGGCCGCGATGCCCCGTCGCCACCTCGAGGGGCAGCATGACGTTGTCCAGTATCGTTCGCCACGGCAGCAACGTAGGATTCTGGAAGGCCATGCCGACGATCGACAACGGTTGGTCCACCTCTTTGCCATCGATGATCACGCCACCATCGGTGGGCAGCCACAAGCCGCTCATCAACCGCATCAGCGTCGATTTCCCGCACCCCGACGGCCCCACCACCGCGACCAACTCGCCGCGGTTGACGGTCATGTTCAGATTCTCGAGCGCAAGCGTGCCGTCGAGGCCGCCGTAGTGCATGGCGACGTCGTACAGTTCCGCGAAGGGGCGGCCTTCAGGAGACAGGCTGTTCATGGGCGGACGTCCTGGAAAGTTCAAGGGTTTCTTCGCGCTTCTGCAACCACCACGCATAGTTCCGTGGCAGCAGTTCGTGCGGCCGCGCCAGGCCCAGTTCCCGCGCCGCGTGCGCCGCCCAGTTCGGGTTCCACATCATCTCGCGCGCCAGCGCCACCAGGTCGCAGTCGCCCGCCTGGAGATAGCCCTCGGCCTGCTGCGCTTCGCGAATCAGGCCCACCGCCATGGTGGGCATGCCGACCTCGTCGCGGATACGCCGCGCGAACGGCACATGGTAGCCAGGCACGCGCGGCACCACGTGCAGCGTCAACGGACCGTCGATGCCGCCCGACGAGCAGTCGAACATGTCCACGCCGCGCTCCTTCAGGCGGCCCGCCAGCACGACCGTGTCGTCCAGGCTCCAGATACCGCCGCGGCCATCGACGCATGATCCCCGGAAGAACAGCGGCCGGTCGGCCGGCCACGCCGCCCGGACCGCCTCGATCAGTTCCAGGCCAAAGCGCATGCGGCCTTCGATGTCGCCGCCGTAGCCGTCGGTGCGATGGTTGGTGATCGGCGACAGGAACTGCTGGACGATGTAGCCGTGGGCGCCGTGGATCTCGCAGATGTCGAAGC
Organism: Alcaligenaceae bacterium SAGV5; assembly: GCA_009360345.1. Lineage (GTDB taxonomy): Bacteria > Pseudomonadota > Gammaproteobacteria > Burkholderiales > Burkholderiaceae_B > Pigmentiphaga. Next base: position 118,650 of record SPDP01000006.1, on the reverse strand, counting down.
CCGCGTCCAGCGAACGCTTGGCCGCATCGACGTGCGCCTGGATCACCGCGCGGATGTCGTCGCGATCCATTTCCTTGGGCGCCATCGCCCCTTCCTTGAACGGAATGGGGCTGGGCGCCAGGCCCGCCCAGGGCGGGCGGCCCTGGGCGGCGTCCGCCTCGCCCAGCGGCGAGAAACCTTCCCACGGCGCCCGCGTCGCCACCTTGCGGCCCGCATGGCCCAGTTGGATGGCGCTGACCGTGCCCTGCTCGCGCAGGAAATCGGTGATGCGGCGCCAGGCCTTGGCCTGCGCATCGGTGTAGATGCCCGGGCAGTCGTAGGTCTTGCGCGAGCGCTGCGAGACCGAGGTTTCTTCGCAGAAAACGATGCCGGCCCCGCCCAGCGCGAACTTGCCCAGATGCACTAGGTGCCAGTCGGTGGGGCAGCCGTCGACCGACCTGTACTGCGACATCGGCGACACGACGATGCGGTTGCGCGCCGTCACGCCCCGCAACGCCAAAGGCTGGAACAACATCGGAGCGTCCGCGTCCGGACCTTGGTCACGAGAAAGGTTTTTTTCAGTCATGGTGGTGGAAATCCTGTAATGCCTAACGCTTCATCAGGCGGGAAAGAATGTTGTCGAGAACGTGGTCGAGATGCTCGGCCATGGCTGCTCGCGCGCGTGTCTTGTCGCCCATGGCCACGGCATCGAGCAAACGGAGATGCTCGGCCACGGTTTGGCGGAAATCGCTGGGAACCGGCGGCGTGGCGAACAGCATGGACTTGCGGCGCAATTGCTCGATCAGTTCGGCCATGGAGCGGCTGCCGCAGGCATCGCAGATGGCGCGGTGCAGTTCGAGATCCAGCGCGACGCGCCGCCGGTTGTCCCGGACTTCTTCCGACAGCAACAGCGCCAGGGCCGCACGGAGGTCGGCAAGCGTGTGGGGATCGATCTGGCCCGCGGCGTCGCCGGCCGCCTCGACCTCCAGCAGGCGCCGGATCTTGAGCAGTTCGAGAAACTCCTCCAGCGTGATGCGGCGCACTTCCAGCACGCCGTTGTTGCGCTGGATGAAGCCCTCGCCTTCGAGCCTCCGCAGGGTCTCGCGCAAAGGGGTACGCGAAACCCCCAGCCGTATCGACAGTTGCCGTTCCGAGATCGGCACCCCCAACGGGATCTCATGAGTCAGCAGCATCTCGTGCAACTGCGCATGCAGCCGGTCGACCAGGCCTTTGCCGCCGTCCAACAGCGGTTCGGTCCCGTCCGCGCCGTCTTCCTCCATGGGGCGCACGCCGGCGCCGGATGAAATGATTGCCATGAAGCGATGCTCCGCGTTACTGCACGGCCGACTTGCCGCCCGGCGCGAACTGCGGGTCGTACACCAGCGACACCGGCGGCGCGGCCGGCAGGTCGAAGCTCTCGGTGATGGTCGCGATGTTTTTCTTCATCCGGTCGGCATCGACATAGCCGATCCCGTACTTCTGGACATTCGGCGTCTTGACCTTGTGGTCGATCAGGAACTGCAAACGCTCGGTTTCGAGGCCGGGATCGATCAGCTTGTTGCGAGCGGCCACGGCCTTCGTCGCTGCCGCCGGGTCGGCAATGGCATCCCGCCATCCTTTCAGCGCGGCGACGATGAACTTGCGGACCGCCTCCGGCTTGTCACGCAACAACGCCTGGCTGGCGATGATGGAGTTGCTGTAGACATCCAGGCCGAAATCCGCGTATTCCAGGATGTCGACGTTCTCGCGCTTGGCGCCGCGTCCCTTCAGGTTGAACCAGGACGTGTAGTCATTGCCGATCACCGCGTCGACCTGCCCGGTCAACAGCATGGAATCGCGCAACTGCGGCGAGATCTGCTTGTAGGTGATCTTGGAGGGATCGATGTCGGCGATGCGCATCAGCGCCGGGAACAGGCGCGCCGGCCCGTCGGCATTGCCGCCGCCCACGGTCTTTCCTGCCAGGTCGGCCGGCTTCTTGATGCCGGCGCTCGACAGGCTGATGATCGCCTGCGGCGCGCGCTCGTACATCACGAAAACGACCTTGGGCGTTACCGCGGGTTGGCGGCTGGCGAACTCGACGAGCGTGGAGAAATCGGCCGAGGCCATCTGATAGGTCCCCGACGCCACGCGCGTCACCGCATCGCCCGATCCCGACGAAGGATCGATGGTGACATCGAGGCCTTGCTCTTTGAAATAGCCGCGCTCTAGCGCCAGCAGATAGGGGCCGGCACTCCCATCGAGCGCGAAGTTGAAGGCGAACTTGATGCGGGTCGGCTCGGCCGCTTGCGCCGAACCCACCGCGAACAAAGCGCCCACGGCGAGAAGCTTCAAACCTGAAAACAGTTTCATCGGAATCCTTTCTGGCTTGGATGACAGGAAAGGCGGCATGCGGATGTGGTGCATACATGTGGCATACCACCTTGATGCCACGGTTATGCAATTCACATGCCAACCTGGAAACCGGCGATCGGGAATGACCAGCCATCCCCGGCAACTCCGGGCTTGCAGGGGAAAAACAGGCGGGCGGCGAGGCGGCACGTGCCGCCGCAACGGAAGCGGGCGCCGCACCAGCGAGGGGCTGCCGTTGGCCCATGTTGGTGCCCGGCGGCGTCAGGCCGGCTCGGTTGATTCCGGGTTAACCCTAGATAGTGAGCGCGTTTCAACTGGTCTACTATCCGTACCAGCAGACCAGTCACCGACACTCACCCGCAAGGACCACCCCTCCCATGAGCCCCCGCCTCTCCCCTATCCCGCGCCGCCGGTCGCTGGCCGCGCTGACCGCCGGCCTGCTGCTGGGCGCGGCCGGCGCCGCCGCCGCCCAGGACTATCCTCGCCAGCCCATCAAGGTGCTGGTGCCGTCGGTGCCCGGCAGCGCGCCCGACGCCTTCGCGCGCATCCTGGCCGAGCCCCTGTCCAGCGGACTGGGGCAAAAGGTCGTGGTCGAGAACAAGCCTGGCGCGGGCGGCCTGATCGCCATGGAGACGCTGGCCAAGGCGGAGCCGAACGGCTACACGCTGGCGATCGCGCATGACGGCAACATGGCGATCAACACCATCGTCTACAAGCAGCTTCCCTACCGTCCCTTGCAGGACTTCACGCCGGTTTCGCTGCTGGGCTTCAACGAGTTCGTGCTGGCGGCCAACCCCGCCCTGAAGATCAAGACCTTCGCCGAATTCGTGGCCTACGCGCGCGGCAAGCAGGGCAAGGCCACGTATGGGTCGGCCGGCGTGGGTTCACCCAACCACCTGTTCATGGAGCAACTGATGCAGGCCGCCAGCATCCCGCTCTCGCACGTGCCCTACAAGGGCGGTCCGGCCGCGATGCAGGATCTGCTCGGCGGCCAGATCGACGTCATGCTGGTCGGGCTTTCGCCCGCCCTGCCGCATATCCAGGGCGGCAAGCTGGTGGCCGTGGCGGTGCCGCAGGCCGCGCGCTCGAAGATGCTGCCCGGCACGCCCACGGTGGCCGAGACCATCCCGGGTTTCGCGACGCGCACGTGGTTCGGGCTGTACGGCCCGGCCGGCCTGCCCGCGGCCGTGGTCGAGCGCCTGAACCGGGAATTGCGCCGCGTGCTGGCCGATCCGTCGGTGAAGGACCGCATCGCCGCGCAGGGCATGGTGGCCGAGGCCGGTTCTGCGGCCACGCTGGCGGCGATGACGGAAGAGGACATCCGCCGCTACCGCCAGTTGGCCGACACCATCAAGCTCGAAGCCAATTGAGATGAAAGTCCCCCCCTACGCGCTGACGCGCGCCCCCCAGGGGGCGAAACCGGCGGACCGGCGGAGCCGGATCCGCGGTTTCCTGGATCGCGCGGCGCACTTTCATGCATCGCGGCCCGTGCGGGGCGCCACGGACCACCAAGATGTCTGACACGCGCCCCAACTTCCTGATCTTCGTGACCGACCAGCAGCGCGCGGACCACCTCGGCTGCTACGGCAACACGCAGGTGCGCACGCCGCACATCGACGGCATCGCCGCGCGCGGCACGGTGTTCGAGCAGTGCTACGTGGCTTCGCCGGCCTGCATGCCCAACCGTTCCGCCATCATGACCGGGCGCATGCCCGGCGCGGCCGGGGCGCGCATGAACGGCGTGCCGCTGCCGCTGGACAGCCGCACCTTCGCCGACGCGCTGCGCGAGGCGGGCTGGCGCACGGCGCTGATCGGCAAGAGCCATCTGCAGAACATGACGGACGTCCAGCCGTCCTGGCGCCAGGGCGCAGCCGCCGACCGGCCGCAGGCGCGGCGAGACGACCGCGACAGCCCGGCCTACGAACAGGAGTCAGTGGTGCGCTGGCGGGATCCGGACCATGCGGTGCGCCTGCCTTACTACGGTTTCGACCATGCCGAGCTGTGCCTGGAACACGGCGACGAAGTCGGCGGCGCGTACGACCGCTGGCTGCTGGACCGCTGCCCCGAAGCCGATACGCTGCGCGGTCCCGACCACGCCTTGCCCGGCGGCGAGACAATGGCGCCGCAGGCCTGGCGGACCGCGCTGCCCGAGGACCTTTATCCCAGCGCCTTCGTCCGGGATCGCGCCATCGATTGGCTGGAAGATCATGCGGCACGGGGCGGCCAGCCCTTCCTGCTGGCCTGCTCCTTCCCCGACCCGCACCACCCGTTCACGCCGCCCGGCCGCTACTGGGACATGTACCGTCCCGAGGACATCGTGCTGCCCGCGACCTGCGGGCCGGCCACGCCGGCGGACACGCCGCTCAAGCGCGCGCTGCACGAGGAACTCGCCGCCGGACGCCGGCGCACGGCCGGCAGCCGGGTCATCGCGGTCACGCAGGACGAGGCCCGCGCGGCCATCGCGCTGAACTACGGCGCCATCACCTGCATCGACGACATGGTCGGCGCCATCCTCGCGAAGCTGGATGCCCTGGACCTGGCGCGCGACACCGTGGTGCTGTTCCTGAGCGACCACGGCGACTTCATGGGCGACCACGGCCTGCTGTTCAAGGGTCCGCTCCATTACCGCAGCGTGATCCGCATGCCGCTGATCTGGGCCGACCCCCAGGCCGGCGGCGGCGCCCGGCGCGCCGACCTCGCCAGCGCCATCGACATCGGTCCGACCATCCTGGCGCGCGCGGGCCTGGCCGCGCCGCATGGCACGCAGGGGCGGGACCTCGCCCCGGCTTCGATACCGGCCGCGCCGCGCGCCTCGGTCCTGGTCGAGGAAGAAGGCCACCGCCCCATGCCCGGCAGCGGCCTGCCCAAGGTGCGCACGCTGGTCACCGGACGCTGGCGGCTGTCGGTCCACGCCTTCGAGGAATGGGGGGAGCTTTACGATCTGCATGACGACCCGGACGAATCCGTAAACCGCTGGGACGATCCCGCCTGGGCCGCGGTGCGGGCGGAACTGACGCTGGACCTGGTGCGCGCCATGGCCCGCCACGCGGACGAATGCCCGCTGCCCACGCGAATGGCCTGAGGAGACAGGTATGCTTACCGAACCAGTGGCCAAAGTGACAGGGATCACCCGCATGCAGCTTATTTCCCGTATCCCCGGCGATACCCCCAACATCACGCGCCGGACCATCCGCGACCAGATCAGCGACAAGCTGGCCTACATGATCCATTCGGGCCTGCTGCGGCCGGGCGACGAACTGCCGTCCGAACGCGAGCTGGCGACCACGCTGGGTGTGTCCCGCGAGACGGTCCGGGCCGCCATCGGCATGCTCCAGGCATGGCGCATGCTGGAGGTCAGCCAGGGGGCGCGCACCCGCGTGCTGGGGCCGGGCACGGTGGCGGTGCAAGACTCGGTCAGCACGCTGCGCGACCTGGGCGACCGGTCGCTGGAGGAAGTGGCCGAGGCGCGCGCCGCCGTGGAGATCCAGGTGATCCGGCTGGCGACCCGCCGCATCACGCCCGCGCAGTTGAACCGGCTGGACCGCCTGGTGGCCGACCAGGAAACCATGATGGACGACCCCGTCCGCTTCCAGATCTCGGACCAGGAATTCCACGAAGTGCTGTACCGCGCCTGTGGCAACGGCCTGCTGGCCGACGTGGTGTTCGATTTCTACGGCTACGCGCTGGAGCACCGGCGCCGCGCCTTGCAGCGGCCGGGCGCCATCGCGCACAGCGTGACCGACCACCGGGCCATCGTCGCCGCGCTCAAGAGCGGCGATCCGGAAACCGCCGTGACCGCCATGCAGCGCCACCTGGACCAGGTCCATCGCACCACGCTACAGGAAATCGATCACTCATGAACACCCCCACCGTCCTCGACGCGCGGGCCGACAGCCTGTTCGGGCCGGACAGCCGGCTCGAACGCCTGTACACCGGCGCCACCTGGAGCGAAGGCCCCGTCTGGCTGGCCGCGCGGCGCATGCTGCTGTGGAGCGACATCCCCAACGACCGCATCCTGGCCTGGGATGAACGCGAAGGCGGACGGGTCTGGCGCGACCGGGTCGAGTTCACCAACGGCCACGCGGCTTGCGCGGACGGCTCGCTGCTGCATTGCTCGCACGGCATGCGCGCCATCCTGCGCACCCGCTTCGATGGCGGCGGCCGGCCCGGCGCGCCCGAGGTGCTGGTCGACCGCTACCAGGGCCGCCGCCTGAACTCGCCCAACGACCTGGTCGAGAAGCGCGACGGCAGCATCTGGTTCACCGATCCCCCCTACGGCATCCTGTCCGACCGCGAAGGCCACCAGGCGCCCTCCGAGCTGCGCGCCAACTACGTGTTCCGCTACGACCCAGCCACCGGCGCGCTGGACATCGCCAGCGACTTCCCCGAGGAACCCAACGGCCTGGCGTTCTCGCCCGACGAAAGCGTGCTGTACGTGACCGACACCTCGGCCGCATTGCGCCAGGACGGCGGCGGCAACCACCACATCCTGGCCTTCGACGTGACCGGCGGACGCACGCTGGCCCGCCCGCGCGTGTTCGCCGTGGTCGAGCCCGGGCTGGCCGACGGCATACGGGTGGACGAACGGGGCTGGGTCTATACCAGCAGCGAGGACAGCGTCCAGGTCTACCACCCCGACGGCGCCCGCCTGGCCCGCATCCCCGTTCCCGAGAAGGTCGGCAACCTGACTTTCGGCGGCGCCGCGCGCGATGAACTCTATATCTGCGCATCGACGTCGCTGTACCGCATCCGCCTGAACACGCACGGCTATTCCTGAGATCCCGCCATGAGCCAAGAAATCCTTTTGCTGGTAGAAAAATGCTCGCACTGCATCAGCTGGTACGACCCCGAATCGGGCGAACGGCTGCGCAGCCTGCCCCTGCCTGATTTCCCGCACGAATTCGTGATCGACTCGGCCCAGCGCTACGTCTACGTGGGGCATTACGGCGTCGAGACCTCCGGCCATGTCGGCCCGGGGGGATCCGCGATCCTGCAGATCGATATTCGTTCGGCCCAACTGGTAAGGTCTATAGACCTGTTCCCGTTCAACCGCATCCACGGCATGCAGATGGACCAGCACGACCGGCTCTACGCGCTGAGCGAGGAAAAGGCCATGCTGCTGGTGCTGGACCAGCCCGACACCGACACCGCGCCCAAGCGCGCCATGTCCTCGGGCGGCGTGAAAAGCCATCTGTTCGTGCTGACGCGCGACGGCCAGACCGCCTTCAGCATGAACCTGCTCAGCCACACGGTGACGAAGCTGCGCCCCTGGGAACCGCTGTCCCAGCCCGTGGCCTGCCACCCCGGCCTCAAGCCCGAGGGCTGCTGCCTGAGCGAGGACGAACGCACGCTGTTCGTCAGCAACCGCTGGAGCAACACGTTGTCGGCCATCGACACCGAAACCATGGAGGTGCGCCTGACCGTGCCCTCGCGCGAGGACGCGACCCGCATCTACCGCGCCGGCAACCGCCTCCTGGTGACGAACTACGGCGACCGCAGCGTCTCGGTGGTCGACCCCGTCACGTTGCGGGAAACGGGCTACGTGAAGATGGACGCACGCGCCATCGCGCTGTCGCTCGACCCCACCCGGCCGCTGGCCTACATCTCGCAGGACGACGATCGCGTCGGCGTGCTGGACCTGCAATCGCTGCGCTTTACGCGCTTCATCGCCACGCAGCGCGAACCCGACGTCTCCCGGATCGTCCGGATCTGAGCCCCTTCACCCTCTTGATGGCTGACACTCCATGACTACCCCTCTTCGTCCCGTCGTCGCGCTTACCCTGGGCGACCCGGCGGGCATCGGTCCCGAACTCGTCGCCCGGCTGCTGTCGCGGCCGGACGTCCCGCGCCAGGCCAACATCGTGCTGGTGGGCGACCCCTGGCTCTGGCAACAGGGCCAGCGCGTGGCCGGCGTGCAGGTCGAGACCCGCCCCGTGGAAGATTTCGCGCAGGTCCGCGCCCGTCCCGACAGCGGCGTGCCCGCCTTCCTGCCCATGGACACCGTGGACCCGGTGGACGTGATCGTGGGCACGGCGCGGGCGGCGGGCGGCAAGTCGGTGCTGCAAGTGCTGGACCGCTGCATGACCGCGGCCATGGACGGCGAGATCGACGCCATCTGCTTCGCGCCGCTGAACAAGCACGCGATGAAGCTGGGCGGCCTGCGGCACGAGGACGAGCTGCACCACTTCGCAGAGTACCTGGGCGTGACGACCTATTTCTGCGAATTCAACACCATGGATTCGCTGTGGACCTCGCGCATCTCGTCGCACATCCCCATCAAGGACGTGCCGCGCTACATCGACAAGGACCGCATCAAGGACGCCACGCGCCTGATCCACCGTTCGCTGCTGGCCAACGGCATCGAAGCCCCGCGCGTCGCGGTGGCGGCGCTCAACCCGCACGGCGGGGACGGCGGCACCTGCGGGCGGGAAGAGGTCGAGATCATCGCGCCCGCCGTGCGCGAGCTGGTGGCCGAGGGCCTGCCGATCGAAGGCCCCTACCCGGCCGACACCATCTTCCTGAAGGCCCGCGACGGGCAGGTCGATGCCGTCGTCACCATGTATCACGACCAGGGCCAGATCGCCATCAAGCTCCTGGGATTCTCGAAGGGCGTGACGGTCCAGGGCGGACTGCCCATTCCCATCACCACGCCCGCCCACGGCACGGCCTACGACATCGCCGGCCAGGGCCGCGCCGACGACAACGCCATCGCCAACGCCTACGCCATCGCCTGCCGCATGGGCCTGGCCCAGCGACAGGCCGCCAACCGATAACTTTCTTTTTTGCGAACCATCATGAAAATCCAATCCGTCCGCGCCCGCGTCTTCGAATGGAAGGGCAAGACCGTCCCGCCCCAGGCCAACTTCTGCTCCAACGCCATGGACGCCCTGTACGACCGCGGCGACTCCATGCAGACCTTCCGCTTCCACGGCTGGACCGTGGTCGAGATCGAGACCGACGACGGCATCGTCGGCCTGGGCAACGTCGCGCTGGCGCCCCACATCGCCAAGGCCATCATCGACCAGTACCTGGCCCCGCTGGTCGTCGGCCACGACCCCTGGGACTACGAATACCTGTGGCAGCGCATGTACCGCTCCACGCTGGCCTGGGGGCGCAAGGGCGTGGCCATGGCGGCGATCTCGGCGGTGGACCTGGCCATCTGGGACATCCTGGGCAAGTCGGTGAACAAGCCGGTGTTCAAGCTGCTGGGCGGCCGCACCAAGGAACGCATCCCCTGCTACTACTCCAAGCTGTACCGGGGCGACCTGAAGGCCATGCAGGAAGAGGCGCAGACCTTCCTCGACCAGGGCTTCACCGCGTTCAAGATGCGCTTCGGCTACGGCCCCAACCACGGCACGCGCGGCGTGGCCGAGAACCTGAAGTCGGTGCAGGCCGTGCGCGAGGTCATCGGCTACGAGTCCGACCTGATGCTGGAGTGCTACATGGGCTGGGACCTGGACTACGCGCGCCGCATGCTGCCCAAGCTGGAGAAGTTCGAGCCGCGCTGGCTGGAGGAACCCGTCATCGCCGACGACGTGGACGGCTATGCCGAACTGTCGCGGTTGAGCGCCATTCCCATCTCGGGCGGCGAGCATGAATTCACGCTGCACGGTTTCCGCCAGTTGCTGGACAAGAAGGCGGTGTCGGTCGTGCAGTACGACACCAACCGCGTCGGCGGCATCACCGCGGCCCACAAGATCAATGCGCTGTGCGAGGCGCATTCGATTCCCGTGATCCCGCACGCCGGCCAGATGCACAACTACCACCTGACCATGAGCACGCTGGCCTCGCCCATGAGCGAGTACTTCCCGAAGTTCGACGTGGAAGTGGGCAACGAGCTTTTCTACTACATCTTCAAGGGCGAGCCGGTCGCCAAGGACGGTTTCCTGCAGCTCGACGACACGCTGCCGGGCCTGGGCCTGACCCTGAACACCGATCATCTCGATCAATTCCAGATCAGCGAGTAAAGACCATGCGCGTCATCCAATTCATCGAGGACGGCCAGCTTTGCGTGGGCGTCGTGGCCGGCGACGACGAGATCGAAGTCAGCACTGCGCGCGAAGGCGTCTACGGCCTGGCCTTGCAGGCGGCCCGCGAAGGCCTGCCGCTGGAATCGCTGCTCCGGCGCCTGGACTCGGGCCGCCGCGTCCGCTATCAGGCGCTGGTGGACGAGCGACGCCTGCTGCCGCCGGTCACCCATCCCGACACGGCCCGCATGCTGATCTCGGGCACCGGCCTGACCCACCTGGGCAGCGCCGCCTCGCGCGATGCCATGCACGCCAAGCTGCAGGAAAACACCAACCTGACCGACTCCATGAAGATGTTCAAGCTGGGCGTCGAGGGCGGCAAGCCGGCGGCGGGCCAGGCGGGCGCGCAGCCGGAGTGGTTCTACAAGGGCGACGGCAGCCTGCTGGTGGCGCCGGAGTGCGACTTCCCCGTGCCCGGCTTCGCGCTGGACGCGGGCGAGGAGCCCGAGCTGGTGGGCGTGTACGTGATCGACGACCAGGGCGCGCCGCGCCGCATCGGCTTCGCCGTGGGCAACGAATTCTCGGACCACTTGACCGAGCGCTTCAACTACCTGTGGCTGGCGCATTCCAAGCTGCGGCCCTGCGCGTTCGGGCCGGAACTGCTGCTGGGCGAGCTGCCGGCCGACCTGCGGGGCGCCAGCCGCATCGTGCGCGGCGACGAGGTCCTGTGGGAAAAGCCCTTCGTCACCGGCGAGGCCAACATGAGCCACACCCTGGCCAACCTGGAACACCACCACTTCAAGTACCCGCAGTTCCGCCGCCCCGGCGACCTGCACGTGCACTACTTCGGCACGGCCACGCTGAGCTTCTCCGACCAGATCCGCACCGTGGACGGCGACCGCTTCGAGATTTCGCTGGACGGCTTCGGCCGCCCCCTGCGCAACGCCGTCCGCTTCGAGCCCGCGCCGGCCGTGGTCGGCGTCACGTCCCTGTAGAACCGACATGAATACACCCGAATACCATCTTTATATAGCCGGCGAGTGGATGCCGGGCGTCTCCGCCCGGCCCAACGTCAATCCCTCGGACACGAGCGACGTGATCGGCCTGTACGCGCAGGCCGACGCCGGGCTGGCGCACCGCGCCATCGCCGCGGCGGCGCGGGCCCGGCCGGCCTGGGGCGCCTCCACGCCCCAGCAGCGTTTCGACGTGCTGGACGCGGTCGGCAACGAACTGCTGGCGCGCAAGGAAGAGATCGGCCGCATGCTGTCGCGCGAGGAAGGCAAGACCCTGCCCGAGGGCATGGGCGAAGTCGCGCGCGCCGCCATGATCTTCAAGTTCTTCGCCGGCGAGGCGCTGCGCACGCCCGGCGACCTGCTGCCCTCGGTGCGGCCCAATGTCGGCGTGGAAGTGTTCCGCCAGCCCGTGGGCACGGTCGGCCTGATCACGCCGTGGAACTTCCCCATCGCCATCCCGGCATGGAAGATCGCGCCGGCGCTGGCCTACGGCAATACCGTCGTGTTCAAGCCCGCCGAACTGGTGCCGGGTTCGGCCTGGCTGCTGGCCGAGATCCTGTCGCGCACCGCGCTGCCCAAGGGCGCGTTCAACCTCGTCATGGGCGCGGGCTCGGCCGTCGGCCAGGCCTTCGTCGATTCCCCGGACGTCCAGGCCATCAGCTTCACCGGCTCGGTGGCCACCGGCCGCCGCATCATCGCCGGGGCCGCCGCGCGCGGCGCCAAGGTGCAATGCGAGATGGGCGGCAAGAACCCGCTGGTGGTGCTGGACGACGCCAACCTGGAACAGGCCGTGGAAACCGCGGTGCAGGGTTCGTATTTTTCCACCGGCCAGCGCTGCACGGCGTCGAGCAAGCTGATCGTGACCGAGAACATCCATGACCGCTTCGTGCAGGCGGTGCAGGCACGCATGGCCAGGCTGAACGTCGGTCATGCGCTGCGCGCCGGCGTGGACATCGGTCCGGTGGTGGACGAGCGCCAGCTCGCGCAGAACCTGTCCTACCTGGACATCGCCCGGCGCGAGGGCGCGCAGGCCATCACCGGCGGCGAAACGCTGGAGCGCGACACCACGGGCTATTTCCAGGCCCCCGCGCTGGTGACCGGCACCGAGCCCGGCATGCGCATCAACCGCGAGGAAGTCTTCGGCCCCGTCGCCAGCGTGCTGCGCGCCCGCGATTACGACGAGGCCCTGCACCTGGCCAACGACACCGAGTTCGGACTGGCCTCGGGCATCTGCACGACCTCGCTGAAGTACGCCACGCATTTCCGGCAGCACGCCCAGGCGGGCATGGTGATGGTGAACCTGCCCACGGCAGGCGTCGACTATCACGTGCCGTTCGGGGGCACCAAGGCTTCGTCCTACGGCCCGCGCGAGCAGGGTCGCCACGCGGCCGAGTTCTACACGACGGTGAAGACCGCCTACATCGCAAGCTGAACCCTCTATCCGCCCGCCGACAAGAGACGGGCCTCATCCAGGAGACGAACATGCACTTCCCCACCCGCCGCAGGCTGGCCCTGGCCGCCGCCTGCACGCTATTCGCCGCGCCCGCCGTCCAGGCCCAGGGCAACTTCCCCAGCCAGCCGGTCCGGATCATCGTCGGCTCGGAAGCCGGCAGCGCGCCGGACGTACTGGCCCGCGTGCTGGGCAAGGAGCTCTCCGCGGGACTGGGGCAGGCCATCATCGTCGAGAACCGCGCCGGCGCCACCGGCACCATAGGCGCCAACGCGGTGGCCTCGGCCGCGCCCGACGGCTACACGCTGCTGATGGGCACGGTGTCCAACATCGCGCTGGCCCCGTCCTTCTACCCCATCAAGTACAAGCCCACCGAGAGCTTCACGCCCATCAGCATGGTCGCCTCGGTGCCGCTGGTGCTGGTGGCATCGCCGGCCACCGGCATCGCCAGCGTCGAACAGCTGCGCGCCAAGCTGAAACAGGCGCCGAAGGGGTCCTACAGCTATTCCTCGCCCGGCGTGGGCGGCCCCCAGCACCTGGCGGGCGTGCTGCTGGGCAAGCAGATGGGCACGGAGCTGCTGCATGTTCCCTACAAGAGCGGCGGCGCGGCGCTGACCGCGGTGGCGGGCGGCGAGACCCAGATCGGCTTCGCCGGCATCGCCGCCGCCATCGGCCTGGTACAGGCCAAGCGCGTGACGCCGCTGTTCGTGACCGCCGGCCAGCGCTTCCCGCAGTTCCCCGGCGTGCCGTCCGCGCCGGAAGCCGGGCTGCCCGAGCTGGACGTGGACAACTGGCATGCGCTGTTCGCGCCGGCCGGCCTGCCCGCGCCGGTGCGCGCCACGCTGGAAGCGGCGGTGAACAAGGCCTTGCAGTCTCCCGAGGTGAAGAAGCAGTTCGAATCGCTGGGCGCCGCGCCCACCGGCAGCACTGGCAGGGAGCTGGCCGAGAAAGTCACCGCGGAAACCGCGCGCTGGACGAAAATCGTCGACGACAACGGCATCAAGGCACAGTAGATGAAACCCTCCAACCTGCTGATCATCATGGACGACGAGCACAACAAGAAAGTGCTCGGCTACAACGGCCATCCCATGGTCCGCACCCCCAACCTGGACCGGCTGGCGGCGCGCAGCACCTCGTTCGAGGCCGCCTATTCCAGCTCGCCCATCTGCGTGCCGGCGCGGGCGGCCTTCGCCACCGGCCGCGACGTGCACGAGACGGGCTACTGGGACAACGCCATCGCCTACGACGGCCGCGTCCCCAGCTGGGCCCACGCGCTGCGCGACGCCGGCCGGCTGGCGGTGTCCATCGGCAAGCTGCACTACACCGGCGACGACATCGACGGCGGTTTCACCGAGCAGATCATCCCCATGCACATCGAGGCCGGGGTCGGCGACCTGTACGGCCTGATACGCGACCCGCTGCCCATCCGCCACCAGTCGGCCGACCTGGCCAAGAGCATCGGTCCCGGCGAAAGCAGCTACACCCGCTACGACCGCGACATCACCGACAAGACGGTCGAGTGGCTGCACGCGCGCGGCCAGCAGCGCCAGGACCCGCCGTGGGTACTGTTCACGTCCTATATCGCGCCCCATTCGCCGCTGATCGCGCCGCCCGAGTTCTACGCGATGTACGACCCCCGGGCCATCCCGCTGCCCAAGCGCGCATCGGGCCCGCTGCATCCGTGGATACAGGCCTGGAACGACTGCTATCGCTTCGACTCGCATTTCGAAAGCGACGAGCAGCGGCGCATCGCCATCGCTTCGTACTTCGGGCTGTGCTCGTTCCTGGACCACAACGTCGGGCGCATCCTGCACGCGCTGGAGACCAGCGGGCTGGCGCAGGACACCCGGGTCGTCTTCCTGTCCGACCATGGCGACAACCTGGGCTCGCGCTCGCTGTGGGGCAAGTCGACCATGTACGAGGAATCCGCCGGCATCCCCATGCTGGCCAGCGGCCCCGGCTTCGAGCCCGGCCGCAAGGTGCGCACGCCGGTCTCGCACGTGGACATGTATCCCACCGTCATGCAGGCGGCCGGACTGGACTGCCCCGCGGGGCTGCCCGGCAAGTCGCTGCTGGAGATCGCCGCCGGGCCGGACGACGGCCAGCGCACCATCCTGAGCGAGTACCACGCGGCCGGCTCCGTCAGCGCGGCCTACATGCTGCGCCGTGGCCACCACAAGTACATCCACTACACCGGCTACGCGCCCGAACTGTTCGACCTGGAACAGGATCCCGAGGAATTGCACGACCTGGCGGGCAAGCCGGAAAGCGCGCCGCTGCTGGCCGGGTTCGAGGCCCACCTGCGCGGCCTGCTCGATCCCGAGGCCGTGGACCGGCGGGCCAAGGAGGACCAGGCCGCGCTGATCGTCCAGCACGGCGGCACCGAGCGCATCCTCAAGCGGGGCGGCAGCAGCTATACCCCCATCCCGGGCGAAGAGGTCAAGCTGCTCAATGAACAATGATCCGCTCGGACGCGGCCCGCTGTTGCCCGGCCCTGGCGTGCTGGCCGGGACCGGCGCGGCGGCCCTGGTCGCACTGGTGACGCTGGCCGTGTTGGCCTGGGCGGTCGGCCCCGACCCGCTGGCGTGGCTGCAACAGCCAATGGTGGACGGCCGGCCCCATCTCATCGACATGGTCCAGGCCTGGCATGCCCGCGCGATGGTGCTGGCCTGGGCGGTCATGATCCCGCTGGGCATCCTGGCCGCGCGCTTCTTCAAGGTCACGCCGCGGCAGGCGTGGCCGGCGGCGCTGGACAACAAGTGGTGGTGGCACATGCACCTCGCGCTCCAGATCGGCGGCGTGGTGCTGACCGCGGGCGCGGTGGCGCTGGTCTGGCAGGTATCCGGGTCGGACGAAGGCCTGGCCCGCCTGCACCGCTTCTCGGCCTGGGCGACCTGCGCGCTGGCCGCCCTGCAGGTGTTGGGCGGCGTGCTGCGCGGCACGAAGGGAAGCCCGGACGAATCGGGCGACCACTACGACATGACCGGCCGGCGCATCGTGTTCGAGGCGGCGCACAAGCTGGCTGGCTATCTGGCGCTGGCCGTGGCGGCCGTAGCGATCGCTACCGGACTGCTGCACGTCAACGCGCCGCGCTGGATGCCGGTGCTGATCGGCGCCTGGAGCCTGGCCTGGGCCGGCGCGTTCGCGTGGCTGCAATGCCGGGGCTGGTGCATCGATACCTACCAGGCGATCTGGGGCGCCGATGCGCGCCACCCCGGCAACCGCCGTCCGCCGGTCGGCCCGGGCATCCGAAAGATCAGCCGGTAGTTGTTGAGCCGCCGGAACAGGCGCCAAGTACATATCCCAACCCTGACCGCCTAAACTTTTTTCGGAATCGCTGGATAACTTGATTGAGACCGTCTGGTGCTGTTCCGCGCCTCCTTCGTGCGCAGTCTCGAACACGACGACACCGCCGCCCGTCCGGCCCCCTGAGCGCCGAGCGCCTCAGGCCGCGCCGGCGATCATCGCCAGCGTGGCCCGCGTTAGCGCACTTTCCGCCTTCGCCAGTTCGCACAACAGATTGAAGTGGTTGCAATGCGCCGCCTCCACCCGCGTCACTTCCACCCCGACTTCGCGGCACGCGGCCTCGTAGGCCGCGGTCTGGTTCTTGAAGCCGTCGGTCTCCAGCCCTCCCACGGCCGTGACCATCGGCAGCCCGCGGCGCGGCAACGAGAACATCGGGCTCAGGCGCCCGGCCTGGTCGGGGTACAGCCGCAGCCATTCGTTGACGTTGATCTCGCACAGCGGCCGCAGGTCGAACAGGCCGCTCAGCGCCAGCACGCCCTTGACCGCGTCGTCGGGCACGCCGTATTTGTCCTGCCAGCCGGTGGCGGCCAGCATGCCGGCCAGGTGCCCGCCCGCGGAGCTGCCGCCCACGTAAATACGGTCGCGGTCCAGCCCGTAGCGGTCGGCATGGCGGTGGATCCAGGCCACGGCCGAGCGCATTTCGCGCACCGTCTCGCCCAGCGTGGCCTCGGGCAGCAGCGTGTATTCGACCGGCACCACTGCCACGCCGGCGGCGTTGAACACCGGCGCCATGATGGGAGCGTCTTCCTTGGTCTGCGAACGCCAGTAGCCGCCGTGGATGAACACGAACACGGGTGCCGGCTGGCGCGCGGCCACGGGCAGGAAGATGTCCAGGCGCTCGGCCGCGCCCATGCCGTAGTGCAGGTCGCGCACGGCGGCACAGCGCCGCACCGCCGCTTCGGCCAGTTCGGCGTACTCGCGCACGCAGGCGTCGAAGTCGGGCACCGAGGCGCGGGCGTTGTACTGCACGGCGCGCTGCGCCAGATCGGCGAACAGCAGGTCAGGTTTCCTGGGGGGCATGCGAGGCAATGTCCTTGAAAGGAGCGAAGCGTTCGATCAGCGCCACCGTCTTGCGGTAGTGCTCGGCCAGCAGCGCCACGGCGCGCTTGCTGTCGCGCGCCAGCGCGGCATCCATCAGGTCCTGGTGCTCGCGGCCGACGTCGCGGCCCACGTCGCCCCAGCCCGAGCGGCCGCGCAGCGTGGGGCGGCGGTAGCGTTCGGTCTGCGTGTACATCTGCACCGACAGTTCCATCAGCCAGCGCGACCCGCAGGCCGCGATCAACGCGCGATGGAATTCCAGATGGCGCTGCTCCAGCATCTCGCTGGCCTCGTCGTCGGGAGCAGGCATGTCCTGGACACGCTTGGCGGCCAGGTTGAGCGCGTGATAGGCCGCCACCAGGCGGGTTTCCCAGACGTCGTCGCCGTTCTTGAGCGAACGGCGCATGGCCTCGCAGTCGATCAGGATGCGGGTCTCGGCCGCGTCCCACATTTCTTCGCGCGAGAACGGCGCGACCCGGAAGCCGCGCGAGGCGGTCGACACCACCATGCGTTCGCTCTGCAGGCGGTTCAGCGCCTCGCGTATGGGCGAGAAACTGATGCCGTAGCGCTGCTTCAGGAACTCCAGGCGCAAGGACTGCCCAGGCTCGATGCTCCCCGAGATGAGATCGCGCCGCAGCGAACGGTAGACCTGCTCGGCCAGGGTGATTTCCTCGACCTCGCCGTCCGGCGCATCGTAAGGCAGTCCGGACTCGTGCCGGGTCGCCTTCACTCGTGGTTTCAACTCGTTTCTCCTGGGCAAGGCCCGCCCCGCGCGGGGGCGGCGGATTCAGAACTTCCCAGATAATAATTCGCCGCAGCCCGGCACGCTCGTGGACAGGCCCAGCTTGCGCATCATCTGCCAGGACGTGGCCACGGCGGCGGAGACGGTGGGGATGCCCGATTCGTCCTGCACCTTCTGGATCGAAGGCAGCGACTGCATCTGCACGCAGGCCGACAGCACCAGGGCGTCGATGTTGCCCCGGTCCAGGCGCTTGTAGATATCGACCAGGCGCGCCGGATCCTGGGCCGCCACCTGCAGGTTGTCCGGGATTTCCAGCGCGACGTAGTCCTTGACCTCGATGCCCTCGCTTTCGATGTATTCCACCACCAGCCTGGTGAGCGGCTTCATGTAGGGGCAGACCACCGATACGCGCTTCGCGCCCAGGGCGTGCAGGCCATCCACCAACGCGCCGGCGCTGGTCACCACCGGCGCCGGCGCGCCGTTCTCGTCGGTGCGGCGGGTCAGGCGTTCCTCGGAAACCCGGTGGTAGCCCTTGCCCATGCTCATGATGGCCACCAGGCAGGCGTAGCCCAGCACGTCCACGCGTGCGTCGGACAGTTCGAGCGCGCAGCGGTCGCTGTCGCGGTCCATGGCTTCCAGCTCTTCCTTGGTCACCTTCTTCATGCGCATGCGGCTGGAATGGAAGGTGAAGCGCTCGGGCGCGACGGCCTCGCGGGCGCGGAACATGGCGGGAATTTCCGTTTCCATCGTGGTGTTGGACGACGGAACGATCTGGCCGATCTTGATGGGCGCGCCGGCGGCGCGGGTCGGGGTGGCGGTCATGGGGTCAGGCCTCGGGGGAAATCGGGGAGGACGGCGCGGCGTCGAAGGACTCGCCCGTCAGCGGGTCCGGGTCGTCCAGGAATTGCGCGGGCTGCTGCGTGCGCCGGTTCACGCGCAGGTCGAACACGTCGAAGCGGTTGTAGTGGCCGATGATGTCGTGCATCTGGCGCGGCTGGATGCAGCGCGACAGGTCCACCTCGGCGTAGACGATGCCCTCGCGGTCGATCAGCGGCTCGCCGATGACACGGCCGTCCGGCCCCAGGATGCCCGAGAACGCGCTGTTCGAGCGGCGCAGCAGTTCGCGCGTGTGCGGATGGGAGGCCGCCATGGCCTCGACGATCTCTTCCGAGATGGTCGAGCACGACACCACCGTGTAGACCTTGCCTTCGAAGCTGTGGGCGGCGGCGCGCACGCGTATGGCCTCGGCCATGTCGTAGTCGGCCGGCGCCACCGGCAGCGAGATGTAGCTGGCCACGTGCACCAGCTCTCCCTGCGCCAGCAGCGCGAAGCGCGCCAGCGTGTTGGTATTCTCGCCGCAGGCCAGCGCGCCCAGCCGGCCGATGGCGGTGTCGTGCACGCGCAGCGACGAACCGTCGCCGTTGGCCCAGGTCAGCTTCTCGGCCCAGGTCGGCACCAGCTTGCGATGGCGCCCCAGCAGCTTGCCGTCGGGGCCGAGGGTGACCAGCGTGTTGTAGATCGTGCCCAGGCCGTGCGCGGCCCGCTCGTTCACGCCCACCACCACGTGCACCTTGCAGGCCTGGGCGGCGGCGGCGATGCGCCGGATCTCGGGACCGGGGATCTCGATGGCGCTGCGGCACAGCTTCTCGAACCACGGGCTGCCCTCTATGGGCGTCATGATCCAGTTCCAGTACGGGTAGCCGGCCACGAACACCTCGGGGAAGGCCACCAGCGAGGCGCCGTTGCCGGCGGCTTCCTCGATCAGCGCGCACACCTTGTCCACCGTGGCGTCGGTGTCCAGGTAGACCGGCGCGGCCTGCACGGCCGCGGCCTTGAAACGGGGGAGATTCAGCATGATGTTCCTCGCATCCTTGATCAGAGTCCCAGATAGCGCTGGGCCAGTTCCGGCTGGCCCGACAGTTCGGCCGGCGTACCCGCCCACACCACCCGCGGGGAGGAGCGGCCAGGGGCGGGCGCGAGGCTATACAGCCGGGGAGTCGCGCCGCCGGTCGTTGGAGTAATCATGTTCTATCTCGGAAAAGTGTTCGATCAAGAGGCATGCGCCTTTCCGAAATAGGTAACGCGAGTCAGCGAGAAGGTTCCGAAGGCCGGGTAGCACCTTGCTGCAAACCGCGTGGCGCCTCCTTGAGCGAATCCCTGAGCTGGATCTTGGCGAACAGCGCCAGGCCGTATTGGAAGGCAAGGGGATCGTGCGAGGCGCGAACGCCGTCCGGGCTGGCGGCTTTGCGCGCGGCCTGGGGGAGGCATGCGTGGCGATGGAAGTCTTTCATGGTGCATCTCCTGACGACAGGGCTCCAGCTTAGTCAGGCAGGGCCCCGCGACGCTGACCTCCCATGTCAGGGGTTCGTCAGGCAGGAGGGTTCGGTACTCCTCAGGGGGGACAGGGCACGCGTTCGGCGGATTTCCCGATTACCGCCTATCTGTCGCAGTTATTGCTGAATCGTAATCAGATACCGCGAACATCTTGCTGTTTTGTAACCGCGGGATGCCCCACGACAGGTTCCCGCTTTTTACAATTCCTCAAGTTTCAAACGTCGTGTTTCGTTCAACCGGCCATCCAGGGAGCGTGGCTATCGTGGCAGCATCTTCAATTCGCGTCAGCTCAACCGGAGGCATGCGGCGGTGGCCGATCGTCCTCGCCGTGGCGACGCTCGCAGGCTGTGCGGTCGGGCCGGATTTCCGCCAGCCGGACGCCCCCGCCGGGGCCGCGCTCACGCGCCCTGGATTTTCCGCAACCACCGAGTCCACGCCGGTCAAGGATGGGCAGGCACAACAATTCCTGGAGGGCATGGACATCCCTCACCGTTGGTGGATGCTGTTCCGCTCGCCCGAGTTGAACGCGCTGGTCGACCAATCGCTCACCTCCCATCCCTCGGTGGCGGCCGCGCAGGCCGCGCTGCGCCAGGCCCATGCCTATGTGCAGGCCCAGCGGGGCTACTTCCTGCCCAGGGTCCAGGCCAATTTCTCGCCGTCCCGCCAGAAAAATGCCGGCGAGACACCTTTCACGCTCTATACCTCGCAGTTGGCCGTCAGCTATACCCCCGACATATTCGGCGGCAACCGGCGACAGGTCGAGGCATTGCGAGCCAGCGAGGAAGCGCAGCGGTTCCAGTTGGAGGCCACCTACCTGACCCTGGCGGCCAACGTCGTGGCCACGGCGGTCGAGCAGGCATCGCTGGTCGAGCAGATCGAGGCGACCCAGGCCATCATCGCCAGCGCCACCCGGTCGCTGGACATACTCAAGAAGCAGTTCACGCTCGGGTACGCGGCGGGAACCGACGTAGCGCTGGCGGAAAGCGCGCTGGCCCAGTTCCAGCAAGCGCTGCCCGATCTGCAAAAACAATTGGAGCGGTCCCGCAACATGCTCGCGGCGTTGACCGGCGGGTTTCCCAACCAGGCGCCCGGTCACCAGTTCCGCCTGTCCGGCCTGGACCTGCCCCATGAGCTCCCGGTCAGCCTGCCTTCGCAACTGGTGACCCAGCGACCGGACGTACGAGGCGCGCAGGCGCAATTGCACGCGGCCAGCGCCGCGATAGGCGTGGCGACCGCGGACATGCTTCCGCAATTCTCGATCACCGCTGTCGGCGGCGGCGCGGCCACGGCCTTCGGCCATATGTTCGCGGCCGGCAATCCCTTCTGGAGCGTGGTCGGCGAAATCAGCCAGACCCTGTTCGCCGGCGGCACGCTGCTCTACCAGAAGCGGGCAGCGGAAGCCGCCTTCGACCAGGCGGCGGCGCAATACAAGGAGACCGTGATCGGCGCCTTCCAGGACGTGGCGGACACGCTCTACGCCTTGCAGGCCGACGCGGCGGCACTCCGGGCCGCCGCGCGCACGGAACAGGCCGCGACACGCGCCTTGTCCCTCGTCCAGAAACAGCTCACCGCCGGGCAGGTGGATGTGCTGGCGCTGTTGAGCAGCCAGCAGACCTACCAGGAGGCGGTGATTTCCCGAGCCCAGGCCCAGGCCAACAGATTGGCCGATACCGCGGCGCTCTTCCAGGCGTTGGGAGGAGGGTGGTGGAACCGCCCTGACGACACCATGGTGGCAAGCAAGGCCGACTGATACGCGAGGATGCGCCAGCCAGCGCATCCGGAAACCCTTCCCCTTCAACCGATACGCAACTCAGGAGAGGCTGCGTGGCTGCGCTCGCACGCGCCGTCCGCGCCCTATGGAACGCATGATGGACAGGAAAGACAACTCCAAGGCGGCAGCGCCAGTCTTCACCAGGACCCGGACCGTTCTGGCCGCCGTGATCGCGGTCGCCGCGGTGGCGGGCGTCTGGTCCATGCGGCATGGCGGCAACAAAGCCGTCGCCGCGCCGCAGCCGGAAACCAGCGACAAACTCTTCCGCCCCACCGAGCGGCAATGGAAGGCCCTGGCGGTACAACCGGTCCAGATGAAAGTGTTCGATACCCAGGTGACGACCGAAGGCAAGATCGCCATCGATGAGAACCGGGCCACGCGCATCTTCGCGCCGTTCAGCGGGCGGGTCACGAAACTGCTGGCAGGCTCCGGCGACCGCGTCACGCGCGGGCAGCAGTTGTTCGTCGTGGAAGCGGCGGACTCCATCGACGCGCAAAAGGATTTCGTCTCGGTCCTCGGCGACATCAACAAAGCGAAAACCCAGGTCGAGCTGACCTCCGTGGTGGAACAGCGGCTGGCCTCGCTCTACCAGGACGAGGCGGTCCCGAAAAAGGACTGGGACGAGGCCCGTGCCGCCCTGACCGCCGCCCAGACGGATCTTCACTCCTCCGAGATCGCCCTGCAGGCGGTGCGCAACCGCTTGCTGCTGCTGGGCAAGACCGATGCCGAGATCGCCCGCTTCCGGGAGACAGGCAAGATCTCTCCCGACGCGCCCGTCTACTCGCCCATCGCGGGCATCGTCCTGCAGCGCAACGTCGGCCCTGGCCAGTACCTGGACGCGGGGGCCGCCGATGGCACGCCCGCGCTGCTCGTCGGCGACGTATCCCGCGTCTGGCTGGCCGGCTACGTGAGAGAGGCGGAAGCGGCCCTCGTCAAGGTCGGGCAGAACGTGGATTTCAGCATCCTGACCTTGCCCGGCCAAAGGTTCCAGGCCAAGGTCGACTATGTCGGATCCTCGCTGGACCCCGAGAGCAGGCGTCTCTTGGTGCGCGCCTCGGTGGACAACGCCACGGGCGTGCTCAAGCCGGAGATGTTCGCGAACGTGCGGATCGTCATCGACCGGACGGCCCCGAGCCCCGCTATCCCGAAGCAGGCCGTCATCCACGAAGGCAGCATGGAAAGGGTCTGGATCGCCCATGACGACGGCGCGGTCGAGTTGCGCCCGGTCAGGACCGGAGTGGTGAATGGCGACCTGGTGCAAATCGTCGACGGTCTCGCGGAAGGCGACAAGGTCGTCAGCGGCGGCAGCCTCTTCATCGACCGGGCAGCGACGCTGCGTACCGCGAGCAAGTAAGCCATGATGCAATCTCTCATCCAGTCCGTCCTGAGACTCAGGACGCTCGTCATCGCCATGTTCGTGGTCCTGCTGGGACTGGGACTGGTCACGTTCGCCCAGCTCAACATCGAGGCCTATCCGGATCCGGTCCCGCCCTCGGTCCAGGTGATTACGCAGAACCCCGGCCAGTCGGCCGAGGACATCGAACGCTACATCACGATCCCCGTCGAAACCGGGCTGACCACCGCCCAGCACCTGAACGCCATCCGCTCGATCTCGCTGTTCGGGCTGTCTGACGTGCGCCTGCAGTTCACCTACGACCTGACCTATGACGAGGCGCTGCAAAAGGTATTGAACCTGCTCAGCCAGTTGCCGCCCCTGCAGAACGGCGCGCAACCGGAGATCTCGCCCTGGAGTCCGATCGGCGAGGTCTATCGCTACCAACTGGTCGGCCCGCCGGGCTACAGCGTCCTGGATCTGCGCACCCTGCAGGACTGGGTACTGGCCCGTCGTTTCCGCGCCGTTCCCGGTGTTCTCGACGTATCCAGCTGGGGCGGCAAGACCAAGACCTTCGAGGTCCAGGTCGATACCGGCAAGCTCTCGTCCTACGGACTGAGCATCGCGGAGCTGGTCGACAAGCTCGAAAGCAGCAACGTCAACGTGGGAGGCCAGACCGTCAACATCGGCATGCAGTCGGCCGTGGTCCGGGGCGTGGGCCTCATCCAGGATGTCGACGACATCCGCAACACGCTGCTGGCCCAGGTCAATGGCAATCCGGTACGCGTGGGCGATGTCGGCAAGGTGATCGTCAGCAACCTGCCGCGCCTGGGTATCGCCGGCCGCGACGACAACGACGACATCGTCCAGGGCACCGTGCTGATGCGCCGTGGCGAGCAGAGCACGCCCGTGATCGAACGCGTCAAGGCGGAGGTCGAACGCATCAACCACTCGGACCTGCTGCCCCCCGGCGTACGCATCGAACGCATCTACGACCGCAGCGATCTCATCGCCATCACGACCAAGACCGTGCTGCACAACATCCTGTTCGGCGTGGCCCTGGTCTTTCTCGTGCAGTGGCTGTTCCTGGGCGACCTGCGCAGCGCGATCGTCGTGGCATCCGCGATTCCGTTCGCCTTCTGCTTCGCGATATCGATCATGGTGCTGCGAGGAGAATCGGCCAACCTGCTCTCGATAGGCGCGATCGACTTCGGATTGATCATCGATGCCACGGTCATCATGGTCGAGAACATATTCCGGCACCTGGCCAACGACAACGACCGAACGGGCGAGGGCAGGGCAGGATACGCACCGGCGGATTTCGACAACAAGCTGGCGGCCATCTACCGTGCCGCCACGGAGGTGAGCAAGCCCATCCTCTTCTCGGCCATCATCATCCTGGCCGGATTCCTGCCGCTGTTCACCCTGAGCGGCGTCGAAGGCCACATCTTCGGCCCCATGGCCAAGACCTATGCCTACGCCCTGGCTGGCGGCCTGATCGCGACCTTCACCGTCGCGCCGGCGCTCAGTTCGCGGCTGCTGTCCGACAAGGTCTCGCACCGGGATACCTGGGTCGTGCGCAAACTGCGCGCCGTCTACCTGCCCGTCCTGAACAAGGCCATGACGCACAAGCCGGTGACCATCATCGTCGCGCTCGCGCTGGTCGCCGCGTCCGTGCTGGCGGGCCGGGGACTGGGCCTGGAGTTCCTGCCCGCGCTGGAAGAGGGCAACATGTGGGTGCGCGCCACCATGCCTGCCTCGATCTCGCTGGAGGCGGGGAACGACACGGTGAACCGCATGCGGCAGACGATCAAGTCCGTGCCCGAGGTGCTGACGGTCGTGTCACAGCAAGGCCGGACCGACGATGGCACGGATTCCAACGGATTCTTCAACGCCGAGTTCAACGTCCCGCTGGCCCCGCGTTCGCAATGGCGCAAGGGACTGGACAAGCCTGGCCTGATCCGCGAACTGAACGAGAAACTGCAGTCTGAATATCCCGGCGTGGAATTCAATTTCTCGCAGTATCTGCAGGACAACGTCGCCGAATCGATCTCGGGCGTGAAAGGGGAGAACACCGTCAAACTCTACGGTTATGACCTGGACACGTTGCAGCGGACGGCGAACAGGATCAAGGACGTCATGGACACCGTACCGGGCATCACCGACCTGAGCGCCTACACCTTGCTCGGACAGCCGACCCTCAATATCCGCGTCGACCGGGCCGCCGCAGGGCGCTACGGCCTGGACACCGGCGCGGTCAACGCCGCCGTGCAGGCAGCGGTGGGGGGCACCGAGGCCGGCAACCTGTACGAACCCGGCAGCGATCGCTATTTCCCGATCCGGGTGCGCCTGGCGCCGGAATACCGGCACGACATCGAGACGATCAAACGCCTGACCGTGGGGGTGCGCAACGACGAAAGCGGCAAGATGGTCCAGGTGCCCCTGACAGAGATCGCCACCATCGAGCTGGTGTCGGGCCCCGCATACATCTATCGGGAAGGCCAGCAACGCTACATCCCCATCAAGTTCAGCGTGCGCGACCGCGACCTGGGCAGCGCCATCAAGGATGCCCAGGCCCGTATCGCCGAACTGGACCTGCCTCCCGGCTATCACATCGAATGGGCGGGCCAGTTCGGGAATCTGCAGGAAGCCATCGATCGCCTCAAGGTCATCGTACCCATCACGCTGGTGCTGATCGCCTTGCTGCTGTACACGACCTTCGCTTCCCTGACCGATACCGCGCTTGGACTGAGCGTGATTCCGATGGCCATGGTGGGTGGCATCTTCGCGCTTTTCGTGACCGGTACCCCGTTCAGCGTATCGGCCGCCATCGGATTCATCGCGCTGTTCGGCATCGCCGTGATGGAGGGGATCATCCTGCTGTCCTACTTCAACCAGTTGGCCAGGGAAGGAATGGAGCGGACGGCCGCGGTCATCGAGGCATGCTCGGTCCGGTTCCGGCCGGTCATGATGACCTGCCTCGCGGCTGCCGTGGGATTGCTGCCGGCCGCGTTCTCCACCGCGATCGGCGCCCAGGTCCAGCGGCCACTGGCGCTGGTGGTGGTCGGTGGGATATCGGTGGCGCCCTTGCTCGTATTGATCATCTTTCCAGTGCTGATCGCGCTGTTCTCGAGGCAAGGACGCAAACCGCCTTCCGGACCGCCGGCAACCGCTTCGGCATGATCCGGCGCGGGTAAATAAAAAAATGGGGGGCCTCGATGCCCATGAGAAAAGCAATCAAGACCTGGACACACGGGACGCTGGCGATCATCGCCTGCGTATCCGGCGTGGCCGGACACGTCGCGACGGCGGCGGAGACCGCCGTCATGATCGAGGCGGGCGACCAGGCGCTGCGGGAAGACATCCAGTGGCTGATCGACCGGCGGATCATCGACCTGACGACGTCTACCTGGCCGCTGCCCCTGGCCGCATTGGAAGATGCGCTGGCCCGACGCGCGCCGGTTCCGCTCAGCCAGGCCGACCAGGTCGCGCTGCGCAACGTCGAGCGCATCGTGGCGCAGCACGGCCAATCCAGCCATGGGCTGGTGGCCGGGCTCAATACCGACCGGTCGCCGGTGCTGGGCTTCGCCAGCCAGCCGCGCGGACAGGCCTCCGGCGGGGCGTACGTACAGACGGGCAGCGGCGCGATCGCCGGGAAGCTCCAGGTGAACGCGCTCGCCAGTCCGATTACATCCAGGCAGGCCTCGGGCAACCTCGAGGGCAGCTACGTCGCCGCGTCGTTCCTGGGGCAGGTCGCCTATGCCGGCGCCCTGAACCACTGGTGGGGCCCCGGCATGGACGGCAGCGTCAACTGGGGCAATGCCGCGACGCCCATTCCCGGCATCGGCCTGCAGCGGGCGCAACAACGCGCCTTCTCGTCCCCGTGGCTGTCATGGGTCGGTCCATGGGGCTACAACGTCTTTGCCGGGCAATTGCAGCACGACACGGCCGTACCGGGTACCCGCATCTTCAACATGCGCGTGTTCGTGCGGCCGCTGCCGGGGCTGGAGCTGGGCGCGTCGCGTTTCATCGAATGGGGGGGAGCAGGGCGCCCATCGGGGATCGGCACTTTCTGGAAAGCGATTACCGGCAACTCCAACGAGATCAAGCCTGACCCAAGCAACGAGCTGTCGGGCTTCGATGCCCGCTATTCGATGCTCGTATTCGGCAATCCATTCGTGGTGTACGGCCAGCTCGCCGGCGAAGACGAGGCAGGGCACCTGCCATCCAAGTACATCGCGCTGACCGGCGTGCAGTTCAAGCACCTGGTCGGCACGACCCGGCTGCAGTGGCACGCCGAGGCCGCCGATACCATGGTCAGGCGCCTGTTCGGACGCGCCGCCGGCAATCCCGGCGTGGCCTACGCCCACCATACCTACCGCAACGGCCTCTACCAGGATGGCCTGCCGCTGGGCTACCCCATTGGCGGCGATGGCCGCATGGTTACCGTGGGCCTGAGCGTGGTGCCGGACGATACCCGGCATTTCTCGCGCTACGGCGCGCGCCTCCTGCACGCCGACGTCAACCCGCTGAGCCAGGTGATCAACCAGGCGTTCCCCAACAAGAATCGATGGACCGGCGCCGAACTCACGGTGGATTGGAGCATCCGTCCCGTCACGCTGCGCGCGGGGCTGGTCTACCTGCGCAGCCACGACCCGGCCATCCATGACATCTCCAGCCTGATGTTGACCGCCAACATCCCGCTGTCCAAGTTCTAGCTCCGGTCACAGCCATGCGCTGCCTTATTCTCCTGCGGGACCCGGCGCTTGCCCGGTACCTGCGCAACGGCTTTCGGGAAATGGGTCATGTCGTGACCGTTCATGGTTTCGATCTCGACGGGATCCGGACCGCGCTGGACGAGCCCTGGGAGCTCCTGCTGATCGAACTCCTGAGCGACACCACGGCCGACAGCATCCAACTGGTGGCGATGTTGCGCCGGACCGGCCACGAGGGCCTGGTCGCGATGCTCGGCAGCGGCGCCGACACGGCCACGGTGGTCCGGGCGCTGCATGAGGGCGCCGACGAATACCTGCCCATCCCGATCGCGTTCTCGGAGCTGTATGCCCGCATCGAGTCGCGCGCCCGCCGGTTCGGCCGGCCGTCCAAGCCGGACCTCCTGCAGGTCGGCGACCTGCAGATCGACTTGATACGCCGCCAGGTCAGCCGGGCAGGCATCCGGATCCCCATGCAGCCCCGGATGCTGCGGCTCCTGCAAACGCTGGCGGAACAGGCCCGCCAGCCGGTCGCCCGCGAAGTCCTGCTCAAGGCGGTATGGGGGGACCAGTCCGTGAAGTACAACGCGGTCGATCTTCTGGTCAGCCGGATCCGGGCGCGCATCGAGACCGGATTCCCCGACCCGTTGCTGCATACCGTGCGGGGACGGGGCTATATGCTGTCGGAATGCCTGCCGGCCGTCGAACAGGAAGTGGATGAAGAATCAGACGGGCTCCGCGACGGTTCTCGGGCCTGAGCTTTTATACGCATAATGTATATTATGTAAAGTCACTCATGGATTCATGGCAAGGATCAGGAACTCGGAGCAAGAACCTGACTGCATCCAGATCGCGACCTGGCGGGTAGTACCTCCTGAGGCACCCACATGACGTGGCTGCCGCGACCAAGGAGATCTGCCATGCAATCCATCCGTAAGTCCGGCCTCGCAGCACTGAGCCTTGTCGCGCTGGGCGCATGCACCGCGATGGCGGCCGGCACCTATTCGCAGGCCGATCTGCCCCCGCCGATCCAGGTTCCCGCCGGCAACGCGGTTGCCTGGGAAACGGTGGGCACGGGCGATATCACCTATGAATGCAAGGCCAAGGAGAATATGAAGGACCAGACCGAATGGGTGTTTGCCGGTCCGAAGGCGGTGTTGAAGGATCGTCAAGGCAGGCAGGTCGGCACCTACTACGGACCGCCCGCCACCTGGGAGGCGAACGACGGCTCCAAGCTGACCGGCACCCAGGTCGCGGTGGCGCCCGCCGGCGCGGGCAACCTGCCCTATCAGCTCGTCAGGGCCAATCCTGTCGTCGGCAGCGGCGCGTTGACCGGCGTGACCCATATCCAGCGGGTCGCGCTCAAGGGAGGTGTGGCGCCGCAGGCGGCCTGCGCGGCCGGGCAGAGAACCACGGTTCCCTATCAGGCCGATTACATCTTCTGGAAGGCCGGTTGAACCGGACTTCCCGTTATCATGCGGCAAGCTGGCAGCGTGCCGGCTTTGCCGCGGGGAACCCATGCCGGATCTTCCAGACGTGACGTTCGACTACGAAGCGGCCCTGAGCGCCTGCGCGGCCGGGCGCCACGAGGCGCTCGAGCGCCTGTACCGCCAGGAAAGCCCCCGCCTGCTGGGCGTGGCCCGGCGCATCGTCGGTGACACCGCCCTGGCCGAGGACGTCGTGCACGACGCCTTCGTCAACATCTGGAAAGAGGCCCGTCGTTTCGATCCGCAACGCGGCTCGGCACGGGGCTGGATATACAGCATCACGCGCCATCTCGCCCTCAACTTCGTCCGGGACCATGCGCGCGTGGTGGTTCCTTCCGAAGCGGAAAGCGCTCGTCTCGAAACCGACGCCGCGATGGCGCAGTGGCAGGATGCCCGGCGCTCTCCTGACTGGAGCGACCACGTAGCGCGCATGCAGCCCTGCCTGGACGCGTTGCCGGCCGACAGGCAGTCTTGCATCGTCTACGCCTACCTGGATGGGTTGACGCACGCCGAGATTGCCGAGCGCATGGACACGCCCCTGGGCACGATCAAGGCCTGGATCAGCCGCAGCCTCAAGGCGCTCAAGGAGTGTCTGTCATGAGCCTGGATGACGACATCGACTCATTGGCTGCCGAGTATGTCCTGGGCACGCAGGATGCCGCTACCCGGCGCGCGGTGCGGGCCCGTCTGCCCCACGATGAGGATCTGGCCCGGGCCGTGGGCGAGTGGGAGGCAAGGCTGCTGCCGCTGGCGTCGCTGGCCCCGCCCCACTCCCCTTCGCCGGCACTCTGGCGCCGCATCGCTGGCTCGACCGGGCCGCGCCGCGCGCGGAACGAGTGGTGGGACAGCCTCGCCTTCTGGCGGGGGCTGTCGGCGGCGGGGTTCGCGGCGGCGGCCCTGATGGCTGTCTTGCTGTTCGCGTATCAGCCCAACCCGGCTCCGCAATACCTGGTGGTGCTCGTCGCCCCGCAGTCGCAGACCCCGGGGTGGCTGGTACAGGCCCATGCCCACGACCTGATCGAACTTGTGCCGTTGACGCCGGTTGACATCCCCACGGGCAGGGAACTGCAGTTCTGGACCAAGGCCGATAGCTGGAGCGCGCCGCTTTCGCTGGGCCTGGTCAAGCCGAACCAGAGCCTGCGGGTACCGTCGAGCAGCATGCCGCCGCTGGAGCCCAATCAGCTCTTCGAGCTGACGCTCGAACCGGTGGGCGGTTCGCCGACCGGTCGCCCGACCGGACCGATCCAGTTCATCGGACGTACGGTCAAACTGATGTGAATCGGATGGTATCCCTGGCGGCGAGACGGATGGACGTGGCGGTTTTTCGCCTGGACGAACCGCTGGACGAAGAGCCGCGGGGCGGCGCCCCGCCCTCCTCGTCCGCGGCCGTTCTGCTTCTTCTTATTGCAGCGCCTTCACCACCGCGTCGAAGAACGCCGTGTTGTTGACGACGGTCGTGCCCGTGGGCTTGGACTGCGCACCCCAGGTCACGATGACCACTTTTTCCTTTCTGTTGATGTAGATGTTCTGACCGAAGATGCCGGTCGCATAGAACGCCTTGTCGATCGCCGACTGGCCGTCGGTGTTCACCCACCACATGTAGCCATAGTAAGGCAAGGGATCGCCGCCGCTGAGCGACTTGCCGCTGCCGGCATCGGTCACCCAGTTGTTGGGCAGGATGGATTTGCCGTTAATGACGCCGTCGTTCATGAAAAACAGCCCGAATCGGCCCCAGTCACGAAGCGTGGCGCTCAGGCCGCTGCCGCCGATCTCGACGCCGTCGGGCGAGTCCAGCCACCAGTTGGCCTCGGCTTCCATGCCGAACTTGGACCAGATCTTCTCGGACAGGTAATGGGCCAGCGGCTTCTTGATCGCGCCGCGCAGCAGTTCGCCGGCGATCTGCGTTTCTCCCGTGCTGTAGTTGAAGGTTGATCCAGGGGCTGCCGCGCGCGGCAGCTTGCTCATCAGTTCCAGCGCCGAGCCCGGCTTCTGGCCGATCTGGGCTTCCAGCAGCGCCCGGCGGTCCGAGGCGGGGTTGGTATAGGTCTCGTCCCACTTTACCCCCGAGGACATCATCAGCACGTCGCGTACGGTGGCGCCGTCGTAGGCGCTGCCGGCCAGCTTGGGCACGTACTTGACCACCTGGTCGTTCAGGCTGCCGATCAGGCCATCCTGGATGGCGACACCGATCAGCGTCGAGGTGATGGACTTGGCGACAGACATCGACATCCAGCGGGTCTTCTCGGTATTGCCGTACTGGTAGCTTTCGTAGGCGATCTCCCCGTTCTTGAGCACCAGCAGGCCCGAGACGCGATTCAGCGCAAGATAGTCGTAGGTATCGTAGTTCTTGCCGCCCGCGGTGAACTTGATCACGGGCAGTTGCTTGGCCGCCTTGGGCAGCGGGCGCGGCGTGGCCGCGGGTGCAATGCTGCGGGTCGGGAACAGGCGGTCGATGTTGCGGAAGGTGTTCACCGCCAGATCGGGGGTCAGGGTGCCGTCGTACATCTGCCGTACCGTGCCTATCGGCTCCTTCGCATGCGGATAGGTATTGGCTGGCGGTTCGGGAGGCGCGGGCGGCGGATCATCGTCACTGCCGCAGCCGGCCAGGCCGATCAGGCCAGCCAGCGTCAGGCTGTAGACGAGGCCTCGACCTAGCGGCGGAATCCAGGAAGGACGGGATTGAAGCTGGGGTAAGGACACTGCGTGGGTTGTCACCTTTGTTCTCCTTGTGGTTGCGGGCGGAGGGACGGGACCCGAACGAGTCCTCTTGTTCCGCGCCCAGGCGCGGTTCCGCCGCAGGGGCGAACGTAAGCAATATGCGCGCCACTTTGCTGCAGGGCGCCGCCGCTTCCCTGCGGCCACGCCAATCTGTCGAATACATTGCAGAAACGCGGAATTGCCTTTTTCCCTGTGTCCGGAATCCCGGACCTCATGCGACACTGCTCTCCCTTCTTTCTGCGGAGCGATTCATGGAATGGTTGGCGGACCCTACCGCATGGGCCGGACTACTGACTCTTATCGTGCTCGAGATCGTCCTGGGCATCGACAACCTGGTTTTCATCGCCATCCTGGCCGACAAGCTGCCGCCCTCGCAGCGCGACCGCGCGCGGATCATCGGCCTGTCGCTGGCCCTGGTCATGCGCCTGGCGCTGCTGGCCGCCATTTCGTGGCTGGCGACGCTGACCACGCCCTTGTTCAGCGTCGCCGGCTTCTCGTTTTCGGGGCGCGACCTGATCCTGCTGGTCGGCGGCCTGTTCCTGTTGTTCAAGGCCACGCTGGAATTGCACGAAAGGCTGGAGGGCTCCGGCCACGATTCGGGCAACCGCAAGGTCGAGGCGGGGTTCTGGCTCGTCGTCACCCAGATCGTGCTGCTGGACGCGGTCTTCTCCCTGGACTCGGTCATCACCGCCGTGGGCATGGTCGACGAGCTGGCCATCATGATGATCGCGGTCATCGTGGCGATGGCCATCATGCTTCTTGCATCCAAGCCGCTCACGCGCTTCGTCAACGCCCATCCGACGGTCGTGGTGCTGTGCCTGAGCTTCCTGCTGATGATCGGGCTGAGCCTGGTGTCGGACGGCCTGGGATTCCACATCCCCAAGGGCTATCTCTACGCGGCCATCGGTTTTTCCATCCTGATCGAGGCCTTCAACCAGACCGCGCGGCGCAACGCCATCCGGCATGCGGCGCGCCGGCCGCTGCGCGCGCGCACCGCCGACGCGATCCTGGCCCTGCTGGGAGGGCGGCGCACCTCACCGGGATCCGACGAAGCCTCCCCCGCCGTTCCGCCGAGCGCCTTCGCCGAGGAAGAACGCCACATGGTCAGCGGCGTGCTGACGCTGGCGGACCGTTCGGTGCGGTCCATCATGACGCCGCGCTCGGAGATATCCTGGGTGGACCTGACGGCCGGCGCGCACGAGTTGCGCGCGCGCATCCTCGATACGCCCCACAGCTACCTTCCCGTCTGCCGGCGGCACTTCGATGACATTGCCGGCGTCGCCCGTGCCAAGGATCTCCTGGCCGATCTGCTCGAGACCGGAAGCATCGATGCCTCCCATCTGCGCGCCCCCATCTACGTGCACGAGTCGATCCCCATCCTGGACTTGATGGACGTACTGCGGGACTCGCGCGGCCAACTGGTCCTCGTGACCGATGAATATGGTGCCGTGCTGGGGCTGGTCACGCCAGTGGATGTGCTGGAGGCCATCGCCGGCGATTTTCCCGACGAGGACGAAGCGCCGTCCATACAACTGCTGGCGCCAGGACAATGGCGCATGAGCGGCTCCGCGGACCTGCGCCACGTGGAGCAGGCGCTGGACCTGTCGTCCGGGCTGGCCGGCACCGGCTACACCAGCCTGGCCGGATTCCTGTTGACCCGGTTCGCCGAGCTGCCGCCCGTGGGGGCCTGGCTGGATCATGAAGGCTACCGTTTCACCGTGAGTGAACTGGACGACAACCGCATTTCCATGGTGGAGGTGGCCAGGCTGGGCGACGCATGATGCCGGCCCGGGGCCGGGAGACGCCGCCCTAGCGCGCGGGGGCCTGGCCCGCGTGCGTAAGCTGGTGGGTGCGCGTGCCCATGTCCACGATCAGTACGTCTCCTGGCCGCAGTTCCACGAACTCGCGAGGACCTGCCGTCACGGTGCGCACTTTCAATTGTCCTTCCGCGAGCTCGACCCGCAGGCGCTCGGGTTCGGCCACGACGCGGAACAGGATGTCGGGGGTTTCGACCCGGCTGCCGTCGATGACCACTTCGTTCACGCCCCACTGGACCAAGAAGGCGGCGCGGTACTGCCAGCGCACGTGGAAGGACGCCTCGCCGCGCGCCAGGATCACCTGGCGCCTGCGTGAGTAGTACCCGACCGATAGCGACGTGTCCGGGCCGGCGTGGATGCGGGAACCGTCGGGCAACACCAGTTCCCGGGCCTCGCCTTGCGTGCGGAGTTGTTCGCCGAACTGGGGCGAGCTCTCGCGCATGACCCAGCTGACGGTCAAGGCGCCCACCAGCCCCAGCGCCAGGACCAGGCAGGCCCAGCCCAACCGGCGTTTCCAGGGAGAAGTCTGTGTGGGCGAAGTGCGGGATGACGGCTGGGGCATGGGGACGCGGCAGGAAACGGGATGGGAGTTCGATCCGGGAGTGGACGATTATAAGGAGGCTGGCTGTGGCGCCGTCGCCAGGCGCCGGAACGCCGTTCCGGTAGCCGACGCGCCATCCCGGCGGCTGGCCAGCCACAGCTCCGAGGCGGCTTCGGGTTCGCGCAGCGCCCGGATCACCACGCCTGCCACGTCCAGCCGGCGCACCGAGGCCGGCAGAATGGACACCCCGAGCCGCGCGGCCACCAGCCCCGCGATGGTCACCACCTCCCGGGCTTCCTGGGCGACGCGAGGCGCGTAGCCGGCGGCCCGGCACAGACTCAGCACCTGGCTGTAGACGCCGGTGCCCGCGCCTGGGGCGAAGAAAACGAAGGGCTCCTGCGCCAGCGCGGCCACGCCGAGCGCGTCGCTGTCGTCGGCCAGCCGATGTTGGCGCGGCAATACCGCCACCAGCGGATCGGACAACAGCGGGTAGGCGTCGAGTTCCGGGGGAAAGGCCCCGCTGGCTGGCAGGCGCATGAACCCCACGTCGCTGCGCCCGTCCAGCATGGCCTGGATCTGCTCCTGGCTGGTCTCTTCGATCAATTGCACCGCCACGGCCGGATGGCGTTCGCGGAAACGCGACAACAGGTTGGGCAGCGCGCCGGTCAGGACCGCGCTTTCGGTGAATCCCACCCGCAGCGTGCCCAGTTCGCCGCGCGCGGCCCGCGCCGCGATGGACGCCGCCCGTTCGGCCTGGGCCAGCAGCGCGCGAGCCTCGGGCAGGAACAACTGGCCGGCCTCGGTCAGGGACACCTGGCGCTTGTTCCGATGGAGCAGTCGGGCACCCAGGTCCTGTTCCAGCGCCTGCAATTGCTGGCTCAGCGGAGGCTGGGACATGCCCAGCCGGGTCGCCGCCCTGCCGAAATGCAGTTCTTCGGCCAGCGCCACGAAGTACCTGACCCGGCGTAGATCGATCATAGGGATTGGATATTACTGGGCATGATTTCAGTATTGGACGATATCAGACAAAACGCCTAGAGTTAACCCCTAGATCGTCACTTGCTCGACTGCCATGTCTTCCGCCCCGCCCGTCGGCGCCTCACTGCCACCCCAGGACACCACCGCGTATCAGGCCGCCGCCGCGCCGGCCCTGCCGCCGGGCCACATCGAGCGCGGCACGCCGGCATTCTGGCGGGCGGTGATCGCGTTGTTCGCCTCCGGCTTCTCGACCTTCTCGCTGCTGTATTTCGTACAGCCCCTGCTGCCGCTGTTCGCCCACGATTTCGGCCTGTCGCCCGCGGCCAGCAGCCTGGCGCTGTCGCTCTCCACCGCCCTGCTCGCGGTTTCCATGCTCGTGGCCAGCACCATGTCCGAGCGGCTGGGCCGGCGCGCACTCATGTTCGCCTCGCTGCTTGGCTCGGCGGCCCTGACCACCGCGATGGCCCTCTTTCCCCAGTGGCCGGCGCTGCTGACGCTCCGTGCCTTGATGGGCATCACCCTGAGCGGCCTGCCGGCCGTCGCCATGGCCTATGTGGGCGAGGAAATGGAACCCCGCGCGGCCGGACTCGCCATGGGCCTGTACATCGGCGGTTCCGCCATCGGCGGCATGTCCGGCCGCCTACTGGCCGGCGTCATCGCCGACGGCCACGGCTGGCGCGTCGCGGCCCTGGTCATCGGCCTGATCGGCTTCGCCGGCGCGGTGCTGTTCTGGAAGACCCTGCCGGCATCCCGGCATTTCAAGCCTCGCATGCTGGACGTGGCCGGGGCCCTGGGCAGCTTCCGTGCCCACCTGCGCAATCCTGTCATGCTGCGGCTGTTCGCCCAGGGCTTCCTCCTGATGGGCGGCTTCGTCGCCGTGTACAACTACATCGGCTTCCGGCTGCTCGCCCCGCCATTTTCGCTCAGCCATGCCGTGGTCGGCATGGTCTCGGTGGTCTACCTGGCAGGTATCGTCAGTTCCGCCTGGATGGGAGACCTGGCCGCCCGCCTTGGACACGGGCGCGTCATGGCCGCGGGAGTCCTGCTGCAACTGGCCGGCGTGCTGCTGACCTTGTCGGGCAACCTGTGGCTGCTCGTCCTCGGGATGGCCGTGCTGACCTTCGGCTTCTTCGGCGCGCACTCCATCTGCAGTTCCTGGGTGGCGCGCGCCGCCCGCCAAGGCCGCGCCCAGGCATCTTCGCTGTACCTGTTCGGTTATTACTGCGGTTCCAGCCTGATCGGACTGGGCGGCGGCTATGCGCTGGACCGGGCGGGCTGGGGCGGTTTTGTCGGGCTGGTGGCCGTCCTGCTGGCGCTCGCGGCGGCCAATGCCATCCTGCTGGCCCGGCGCGCGGCGGCGGTCTAGGGCCCGTTCAGTTCTGGTTACCAACTCTCCCGCAGGCACCCTTTCCTTTTCCCCTTTTTCGTACCAGACTATCCATGAGTTGCCACCGTCGCCCACGCGTGCGGCGGACTTGAGCCAGATCAAGGTTCACGCATCGCGTTGCGGCTAGGATGGAGTCATCCACTCACGGCTGGAGGCGCATATGCTGGGACGTATCGCAGTTCATCTCGATCTGGACCGGGGCTGCAGGCGGCGCGTACGCGCCGCGGCGCAACTGGCCGCCGAACACGATGCCGCGCTGGTCGGCATCCATGCCAGTTTCGGCCGCCCCCTCCCCTATCACTACGAAGGTTTCTTCGTTTCCGACGACGTCAATCGCATGCTGCGCCAGCGGGTGGCGGACGACCGCGCCGCCACCGAAGCCCTGCTGCACGAGGTCGCGGGCGAAACCGGCGTGACGGCGCACTGGCGCACGGGAGACGGCCTGGCCGAGGACATCCTGTGCGAGCAGGCCCGCTATTGCGACCTCCTGATCATGAACCAGCCCAACGACGCCGATCCCGGCCCGCTGCAGATGCCGGCCCTGCTGGCCGCCGTGATGCTGGGCGCGGGCCGCCCGGTCATGATGCTGCCGTCGGTAGGCGAGTTGAACGCCATCGGCCGTCGCGTGCTTTTCTGCTGGGATGAACGGCGCGAATCGGCCCGCGCGCTGGCCGATGCCGGCCCCATCCTGGAAGAGGCCTCCGAGCTGTTCGCGCTGCGGGTCGACCCGCCGTCCGAATCCAGCGAGGCGGCCCAGGCCAAACGGGCCGATTTCCTGGCCTACTGCGCCGGGCGCCAATACCCGATCCCCCAGGAAACCGTGCGCGAGAGCGCGGGAGTGGGGATAGGCAATTGCATCCTGAATGCGGCCACGGACAACGCCTGCGACCTGATCGTGATGGGCGCCTACGGCCACAGCCGGGTGCGGGAGGCGGTCCTTGGCGGTACGACACGGACCCTGCTGGAGTCGATGACCGTGCCGGTCCTGTTTTCCCATTGACCCAGGGGCCCGGGGACGGCCCGGGGATCGGCAAGGAGCCGCACCATGAAGCAGAATCCACGATGGGCGGCGCCCCTGGCGCTTGCGCTGGCGGCCGCCTGGCCGCTTGCCGGCCAGGCGATGGACAAGGGCGAACAGAACGGCATCGCCTACGTGACGGGCGGCGTGGGCCAGGATGAGTCGACCGCCATCCGTGGCATGGCCAAGGACTACAGCCTGCGCCTGCTGGCGGCGGCCAGGAGCGGCGAATACGTGGCCGACGTGCGCGTGTCCATCCGCGACAGCGGCGGCAAGGACCTCCTGTCCGTGACCACCCAGGGCCCCTACCTGCTGGCCCGGCTCGCGCCCGGCAACTACCGGATCGACGCCGAATACGGATCGGCCAGGCAAAGCCGCCAGGTCCGCGTTCCCGCCTCGGGACGGACCGACGTTTCCTTCTATTTCTGACCGGACCGGTCACTCACCATTCCAGGAGCATTCCATGTACCAGCGCATACTCGTTCCCGTCGACGGCAGCCCCACCTCCAACCGCGGGCTGGACGAGGCCCTGCGCATCGCGGCCCTGACCAAGGGGCAACTGCGTCTGATGCACGTGATCGACGAGTTGTCGCTGGCCGGGTCCATGGGCGCCTACGCCGCCTATGCCGACTGGATCACCGTCCTGCGCGCCAACGGCGCCGAACTGATCCAGCAGGCGCAGGCCAAGGCGAAGGCCGCGGGTATCGCGGCCGATACCGTGTTGCACGACAATTTCGCCGGCCCGGTGCACGAACTGGTGATCCAGGAAGCGCGCAAATGGCCGGCGGACCTGATCGTGATCGGCACGCACGGCCGGCGCGGCCTGCCCCGCATGGTGCTGGGCAGCAGCGCCGAGAAGATCCTGCGCGGGGCGCCGGTGCCCGTGCTGCTGGTCCGGCTGCCCGAGGCCGACGACGACGCCGGCCCGGGCACCCCGGACGTCACCCCTTGAGCTTGATGCTCGTGGGGTCGGCGGTCAGGTAGCCCACCGCGGCGCCGAAGCGGTCCTTGTAGTTGGTACGGATCAGCGGGTCCAGCGCGTCCTTGACCTTGTCGTGCAGCGAACTCCAGTCACCGGCGTGCTGGAAGTTGCTCATGATGTAGGTCCAGCCGTTGATCTCGTCCACCGCGTGCAGTCCGGTCGACTCGCCGCCCGC
This sequence comes from Alcaligenaceae bacterium SAGV5, assembly GCA_009360345.1. GTDB lineage: Bacteria > Pseudomonadota > Gammaproteobacteria > Burkholderiales > Burkholderiaceae_B > Pigmentiphaga. Next base: position 79,553 of record SPDP01000006.1, on the reverse strand, counting down.
CGGCACCGACAACAGCCGCGACAGCGACTTGGTGTCGACGTTGTAGGCCCACAGGAAGTTGTTGACGTGCGAGCCGCTGTCCTCGCCGATGAACAGCGTGCGCAGCTTTTCCGAGAACTTCAGGTTGTCGGGGTTGGCGACCAGCTCCGGATTGGCCTTGTTGCCCAGCGCGTCCGCGGCGATGTCCTCGCCCACCAGCAGCATCCGGGTGTGCACCGGCATCCATTCGCTGTTGATGGCCGCCCCTGCCTGGTCCTTCTGGCCGCCGGCCAGGTTGTGGGCCAGCACGCCGCCGGCGATCAGCGCCTTGTCCAGCGCGATGCCGCTCTGCTCGTTCCAGCCCTTGGTGTTGCCCTTGACCATGGAGTCCTGGATGTTCTGCAGGGCCGAGTACGCGACCTTGTCCTTGATGTTGACCGTGGTGCCTTCCATCTTGGTGAAGCCCATGCTGCCGCCCGCCAGATAAGCGTAGCGATGGGTCTCCAGGAAGGCCGCGGCCTTCTCCATGCCGGGCTTGATCTTGATCCAGTTGGCCGCGCCGTTCGAGAAGATCTTCGTGTAGGTCGCATCCGAGGGATCGGCCTTGAGCACCGTCATGATGTCCTCGGGATCGAGCGTGTTGGCCATCTGCTCGATTTCCGCGCTGGTGGCGTGGCCCAGCTTGATCCAGGTCAGGTTGGCGCCGGCTGCGGCCGGATCGGCCGAAAAGCCGGCACCGAGCTTGGCGACGTACAGCGTGCCCGCCGACAGGTCCTTTTCCTTGTCCGCCACGAACACGAACAGGCCGCTGTTGGTGGCGTCGTCGCCCATCAGCACCGTGCGGTTGTCCGGCATCACCTGGATCAGCTCGTGAGAAATCCGGCCCATGCAATAGTGCTTCTTGATCGAACCCGTGCCGTCGGGATTCACGGTCACTTCGGGAATGTGGCCGTAGTGATAAGGACGGGCCTTCGTCTCGTCGCCGTACACGTTCTTGCTGAAGGCCTTGAACTGGGCGTTGGTCGACACGAACGGCGCGTCCGGCTCGTATTCTTCGCTGGACAGATGGGTATTCCAGGGCGACAGGCTGGCGCCACAGGTGATCCACAGGCCGTGGGCCGACGAGGTGTCGACGTTGTGGTATTTGACCAGGCTGAGCTTGCCGGTGGCCTGGTCCTGGTCCAGGGTCAGGACGGCGATCGGCGACGGCAGCGTGCCGTAGGTGTCGGCGCCGCTCTGGTCGCGCGTCGTGTATTCGAACTGCACCACGGCGAACACGGCCTTGCCCTTGATGCCCGCCACGTTGGCGCTGGGCAGCGCGAGCAGCGAAGTGCCGTCCGGCGAGTCTGAGAAAATCTGGCGTTCCTTGCCCGCCACGGACTTGTCGATGATGGGCTTGTTGTTGATGTCGACATAGCCGCCGGCCAGGACCTTCCCGCCCTTGCCGTCCGCGACCATGTCGCCGGTGATGAAGAACGGCTGGTAGGCCAGTTTGTAGGCGTGCGAGCTGCCGTCGTTCAGTTTCACGGTCAGCGTGGAATTCACGGTGGTCGTCGCCATCGCGGCGGGGTTGGACAGCGACGGCGCGGGCGTGGACGTGAACGAGGCCGACACGAAATCCGCGGGGGGCTTGGGCGTGGAGGTAATGGGATCGTCATCCCCGCCACAGGCGGCCAGCAGGGAGGCGGTGACCGTCCCCAGAGGCAGCATGGCGGGCGCGCCGGCCAGGAACTTCAGCGCCTGGCGGCGCGAGTTGTTGCGTAACGTATCGGACATTGTTCTGGTTTCCAAGGAGGGGGTGTTGCGACGTCGAATCGACGGCAGCATCCCGGTCCGGAAACCAGGGAATCATGCCTCCTGATTCGCGTCTGGGCGAATGCTAGGAGGCATGGGTGACACTTTCATGAATGCGACGCGGCCGGCGGCCCGGGCACTACATGATCTGCGGACGATCCGGCAAGGTGTTGGCGCGGGGCGAGCCCGGATAGTGGCGGGCCAGCGAGGCGCCCAGCGCCGTGATGCCGTCGACCACGCCTTGCTCGTAGCGCCCCTGGCCGAACGCATCCTGGATGCCGCGGCAGACGGCCTCCCAGGTTCCGGCGCCTTCGCAGGCGTGGATACCCCGGTCGCAGACGATCTCGACCGCATGATCGGCCATCAGGACGTAGATCAGGATGCCGTTGTTGTCCGGCGTGTCCCAGACGCCTTGCAGGGCGAAGACTTCCAGCGCCCGCTCCCGCGGCGATTGCTGCTGCCACAGCGGGCCCATGTCCAGTGCGGCCTCGACCACGAAACGAATCTGGCCGTCATGGCGGGACTCGACCTCGCGGATGGTCCGCTCGATGCGGTCCAGCACCGGAGCCGGGAAGGCTTGATGCGCCGCGCGGCGCGTGGTCGCCAGATGTTTGAGGAATCGTTTGATCGCCATGCCTACCACCGTCCCGAGGCGCCGCCGCCACCGAAGCCGCCGCCTCCCCCGGGGGGGGACTCTTCTTTTCTTTCTCTTCTTTCACGCGGTAGACGAGGACCGCGACGTGGGCGAGGGACAGGACCTTGGCGGTGACGCTGCCCAGCAAGAGGCGCGAGAGGCCGCTGCGGCCGTGGCTGCCGATGAAGATGAGGTCGCAGCCGGCTTCGGCGGCGGCCTGGACGATGCCGTCGGCGACGTTGAAGTTGGAGACGGACAGGGCGGTGCTCTTGACGCCCGCGGTGTCGGCGCGGCTGGTGACGGCGTCGAGGTACTTGGCGGCCTGTTCGGCCGAGGCTTTTTCGTAGGCGTCGTCGGTGATGGCGTAGGCGGCGGCCATGCCGTCGAAGCCGATGGTGGCGGCGAAGGGCTGCGTGACGTGCAGCGCCACGATTTCCGCGTTGACCGAGCGGGCGAAGCTGACACCGGCGTTGGCGGCCTGGGCGGACAGCGGCGAGCCATCGGTGGGGATCAGGATTTTCTTGAACATGACGTTTTCTCCTTGAAGATCGCGAAGATGACAGCTCGAACGCCGGTGTGGTGGCGCGGGCGTTTTCGTTACTGAGCAGTACACCACATCTTGGGCGGCTATGTCTTGATCGGCGTCAAGCCAGCACCTTGCGCAGGAAGGTCGAGATGTCCCCGAGTTCCGGCGCGCAGACCGAATGCGGCATGGGATAGGCATGCCATTCGACGTCGTAGCCTTCCTGCCGCAGCAGGTCGCGCGAGGCGGTGGCGCGGTCGAGCATGACGATGGGGTCGGCGGTGCCGTGGCCCATGAAGATGGGCGTGCCGGCGTTGGCGGGGCTGTGTTCGGCGGCGAAGGTGGCGGCCAGGGGCAGGTAGCCCGACAGGGCCACCAGCCCTGCCAGTTTCTCGCGGTGGCGCAGGCCCGTGTGCAGGGTCATCGCGCAGCCTTGGGAGAAGCCGGCCAGCACGATGTGTTCAGTGGAAATGCCGCGCTGGTTCTCGCGCGCGATGAGGTTCTCGACGTGGCGCTGCGAGGCGCGGATGCCGGGATCGTCCTCGCGCCGGACGAGGTCGCTGACGATGATGTCGTACCAGGCGCGCATGGCCATGCCGCCGTTGATGGTGACCGGCTGCACGGTGGCGTGCGGGAAGACGAAGCGCACGGGCGGCAGGCCGTGCAGGTCCAGTTCGGGGACGATGGGTTCGAAATCGTGGCCGTCGGCGCCCAGGCCGTGCAGCCAGATCACGGCGCGGGTCGGGTTTGGGCCGGTTTCGGTCTCGACGCAGTCGAGCAGGGTGTCTGTCATGGCGTTCTCGATAAGTGGGCGTGCCGGCGGTCAGGGCGCGGGACGGATCGCCGTCTTGGGGCGGAACGCCTTGCACACCGTCTCGTGGGTCTCGACGTACGGGCCTTCGATGAGCTGGATGCAATAGGGCACGGCGGCGAAGATGCCGGGGACCACCAGCTTGCCGTCGGCTTCGCGCAGTCCTTCGAGGGTCTCGCGTATGGCCTTGGGCTGTCCGGGCAGGTTGATGATGAGCGCGGCGCCGTCCGCCGCCGACGCGCCGCGTTCGCGGATGACGGCGACCTGGCGCGAGAGGATGGCGGTGGGGACGAAGCGCAGCGAGATCTGGCGCATTTGTTCGCCGAAGCCGGGCATCTCCTTGGAGGCCACCGCCAGCGTGGCCTCGGGCGTGACGTCGCGCCGCGCCGGGCCGGTGCCGCCGGTGGTCAGGATCAGGTCGCAGCCGAGTTCGTCGCACAATTCGGCCAGGGTGGCGGAGATGGCCGGCGCGTCATCGGCGATCAGCCGCTCGACGTAGCGGACCGGTGTGCGCAGGGCGCCGTCGAGCCAGGCCTTGAGCGAGGGGATGCCCTCGTCGGCGTAGACCCCGCTGGAGGCGCGGTCGCTGATGGACACCAGGCCGCATAGCAGTTCGTCGGGATGGTTGCGCACGAGGCGCTTGGCGGAAGTCGTCATGGCGGCGGGGGGATCAGTGTTCATCTTCATCGTCGTCGGTCGGGGACGGCGACCCGGCATCGGGCGCGGCCTGCAGCCGCTTGATTTCCTGGAACAGCGCGCGATAGTGCTTGCGCTGCGGTTCGCGCCCGGGCAGCAGGGCGGCGTTGGCGGCCTGTTCCTTGCGGGCGCCGCGTATCAGCGCCCGCAGGGGCTGGGCCTGGGCATGGGGGTAGCGGTCCATGAAGCCCGTGAAGTGTTCGTCGCTGGCCAGCAGCCGGTCGCGCCACAGTTCGAGCTGGTGGAAGGCGGCGATCTGCTCCATGGATTCGCCGTCCCATTCGGCCAGCATGGCCTGGATGGGGTCGACGTGCGCTTCGCGCATCAGCTTGCCGACATACTGCAATTGCCGGCGCCTGCCTTCGTGGGAGGTGATGCGCTGCGCCTCGCGTATCGCGTCGTACAGGCGTTCGGCCAGGGGCAGCTGCCGCAGCTTGGTGTCGGGCAGCCCGACCAGGCGTTCCCCCAAGTCCTGCAGGGCGGTCATCTGCCGCTTGAGCTGCGACTTGCTGGGGGACTGGTATTCGCTGTCCGGATCGGCTGCTTGCGCCGGGACCAGTGGCGATGGACTACGTTTGGAGCGAGACATGGAAAATGGCGTGCTTCGACGGTAAGAAGGCTGACACCAGCTATCATAAAGCCTTGCCTTCCTGCCCGGGCGGCCTTGCCGGCATGTCCGGGCCGCCTCCTTCCCGAAGAAACTCCATGGCCACTTCCCCGTCCCGCAAGAAAACGACCGCCGCGCCCACCCGTCCCGCGCTCGACACCGACCCCGCCGCGTTCCGCCAGTTGATCGAGCGGGTGCTGGACGAGTCCAGGCGCGTCGGCGCCACCGATGCCGCCGCCGAGGTGTCCGAAAGCCAGGGGCTGGCCGTGTCGGTGCGCCGGGGGTCGCTGGAGACGGTCGAACAGACGCGCGACCGGTCGCTGGACATCACCGTGTACGTGGGACAGCGCCGGGGCTCGGCCTCGACCTCGGATTTCTCGGACCAGGCGGTGCGCGACACCGTCCAGGCCGCCTACCACATCGCCAGCCATACCGCCGAGGATCCGGCCGCGGGCCTGCCCGACGCCGATCTGCTGGCGACCGAGTTCCCCGACCTGGATCTCTATCACCCGTGGAACCTGCCGGCCGAGGCGGCGGCCGAACTGGCGCTGCAGGCAGAGCGCGCGGCCCTGTCCACCGACAAGCGCATCACCAATTCCGACGGCGCATCGGTATCCTCTTACGAAGGCCACTTCGTGATGGGGAATACCCGCGGCTTCCTGAACGGCTATCCGTATTCGCGGCATTCGCTGTCGGTATCGCCCATCGCGGGACGGGGCGGCAACATGCAGCGCGACGACTGGTACACCAGCGATCGCGATTGGGCCCGGCTGGCCGATCCCGCCGGCGTCGGCCGCTACGCGGCCGAACGCGCGCTGTCGCGGCTGTCCGCGCGCCGCATCCCGACCGGCAGGTATCCGGTGCTGTTCGAGGCGCCCCTGGCCTGCGGCCTGCTGGGCTCGCTCACGCAGGCCCTGAGCGGCGGCGCGCTGTACCGCAAGTCGAGCTTCCTGGTCGACAGCCTGGGCCGGCCGGTCTTTCCCGGGCACATCGACGTGTTCGAGGATCCCGCCATCAAGGGCGCCCAGGGCAGCGCCGCGTTCGACGACGAAGGCGTGCGCACGCAGGCGCGCAAGGTCGTCGACGCCGGCGTGGTCCAGGGCTACTTCCTGTCCAGCTATACGGCCCGCAAGCTAGGCATGCCCACGACCGGCAATGCCGGCGGCTCGCACAATCTGGTGCTGGCCTCGCGCAAGACGCGCCGCGGCGACGATTTTCGTGCCATGCTGCGCAAGCTGGGCACGGGCCTGCTGGTGACCGAGCTGATCGGGCAGGGCATCAATTACGTGACCGGCGATTATTCCCGCGGCGCGTTCGGCTACTGGGTCGAGAACGGCGAGATCCGGCATGCGGTGCAGGAGATCACGATCGCCGGCAACCTGAAGGACATGTTTGGCGGCATCGTCGCGGTGGGGGCGGATACGCTCACGCGCGGCACCAAGACGACCGGGTCCATCCTGTTGCCGGAAATGTCGATCGCCGGACGCTGAGCGCCACGTCGTCGCCGCGCGGACGTCCGGCGCTTCGAGCGCCAGCCATGGAGAGTCTATGAACGCCAAGCCTTCGCATCGCATCGTCATCGCCGGCGGCGGCGCGGGTGGTCTCGAACTGGCCGTGCGCCTGGGGCGGCGCCACGGGCCCGAGCACGTCACGCTGATCGACGCCGTGCCTTTCCATATCTGGAAACCCTCGCTGCACGAGGTCGCGGCGGGCACGGTGGACATCCACCGCGACGGGCTTTCCTACGCCATGCTGGCGCACGACAACGGTTTCCGCTTCGTGCTGGGAGAGATCCAGGACGTCGACCGCACGGCGCGCGCCGTGCGGGTGGCGGCCTTGCGCGACACCGACGGTACCGTGATCCTGCCCGACCGGGACGTTCCGTACGACACGCTGGTGCTGGCCGTGGGCAGCCTGGGCAATTTCTTCAACACGCCGGGCACCGATCAGTATGCGATTTCGCTGGACACCACGGATGCGGCCGAGCGGTTCCGGCTCGCGCTGCTCAAGGCCATGGCGCGCGCGTCGGCCGGCGTCGAGGAGGCCGCCCCGGGCATCGTCAACGTGGTGATCGTGGGCGGCGGCGCCACCGGCGTGGAACTGGCCGCCGAACTGCACGAGGCGAGCGGCACGATCTCCGCCTACGGGCTGCCGGGCATGACGAAGCAGAACCTGCGCATCACGCTGATCGAGGGCGGACCGCGCATACTCGGACCATTGCCCGAGCGCGTCGCCAAGGCGGCCGAGGAACTGCTGGAGGAGCGGGGCGTGAGGGTGGTGGTCGACTGCCGCGTTTCCGAAGTGACGCCGCGCACCGTGGTGGCCCAGGACAAGGTGTTCGACGCCGACCTGTGCGTCTGGGCGGCGGGCATCAAGGCGCCGTCGCTGCTGTCCCGGCTGGGGCTGCCGCTGAACCCGATGCAGCAGGTCCTGGTGGATGACACGCTGCGCACCGGGGATCCCGACATCTATGCCCTGGGCGATTGCGCCGCGGCGCCCTGGCGCGAAGCCGGCAAGACGGTGCCGGCGCGCGCCCAGGCGGCCCACCAGCAGGCCTCGTATCTGTTGCCGCTGTTGTCGGCCCGCATACGGGGGGCGTCGGCTTTCGCGGCGCCGTTCCGCTTCCGCGATTTCGGCTCGCTGGTGTCCATCGGCCATGCCGAGGGCGTGGGCAGCCTGATGGGCAATCTTTCCGGCCGCAAGCTGCTGGTGGAAGGCTGGATCGCCCGCATGATGTACGCGGGCACGCACTGGTCGCACTATGCCGCGGTACTGGGCTGGTGGGGTGCCAGCGTGCGTTCGCTGAGCCGCTTCCTGAGCCGCCGTTCGCAGCCCCGCGTCAAGCTGCACTAGTTCCCGCTACCCGTCCGCCAGCCCAGGGTTTATCCCTGCCCCGGGTTCCATTGACAGCCAAAATTTGCATGATAAAGTCATGCAAATCGTCATGACCCGCACGGCGGCTGGAACGACATGAAACTCAGAATCGATGCCCATCCCGACCCCATGATGGGGCTGGTTCCCCTGTTCACCGCCATCGACGCCGGCCTGTTCGCCAAGCGCGGCATCGAACCCGTTTTCGTCCAGCGGTCGGCGGTGCAGGCCATCGAAGACATGCGCGCCGACCGCATGGACCTGACCTTCTCCGGCCCCACGCTCACCATCATGGCGCGCGAGCGCTTCGGCCTGCCGTCCCGCTTCGTTTCGGCCGCCGCGCTGCGCGGCACCTATGCCGGCCGCAGCGCCGATTTCATGAATCTCATCGCCCGCCACGGCGTGGCCATCGAGCGGCCTTCGGACTTCGAGGGCAAGCGCCTGGGGGCCTTCGCGCTGGACGGCGGCATCACGCATTCGGCCCCGCTGTATCTGTTCAACCAGCATGGCGTCGACGTCTCCCGGGTGCAGTGGGTACCGATGCCTTTCCACAGGATGCCCGACGCCTTGGCCGCTGGCGAGATCGATGTGGCCATCTGCGTCGAGCCGCTGGTCACCCTGATGCTGCGGCGCGGCCTGGGCCGCGCCGTGGACGAGGTGCTGGGCGAAGGCTCGCTGGCGATGTCCAGCACGGGCAATCCGTCGCTGGTGTCGAACTGGTGGACCACGCAGGCGGCCTACGCGCGCGCCCCGGAACTGTTTACCGCCGCCGCCGATGCGCTGGCCGAGGCCGTGGGCGTCGTGTATGCCGATCCGTCGGCCGCGCTCGACGCGATGGCCCGGCATACCGGCCAGGATTCCGCTCTGTTGCGCGAGATCGGCTTCAACACCACGCTCTTCCACCCCTTCGGCATGGACGATCCCGAGGTCAAGGCCATGTACCGGGGCTGGGTGGCCGTGCTGCGTGGCGCCGGCCTGCTCGACCACGACATCGACGTGGAGCAGTTCTTCTGATTTTCGGGGCCGCCGCGCGCGGATGGGTGTTTGTCACTGTCGGGAGATCGTCATGAAGCAGTCCAATTCCAGGGTTCGCCGCGCGCTCTTGTTCTGCACGGCACTGGCCTGCGCGCAGCCGGGACTCGCCGGCGCCCAGCCGGCCGGCGCCGCGCCGGAGAAGGCAGTCATGTTCATCGGCTGGCGGGCCGAGGCCGAGTGGGGTGGTTTCTTCCAGGCCGTGGCCAAGGATATCTACCGCAAGCACGGGCTGGATGTCGAGATCCGCCTGGGCAATCCGCAAAGCAATCCCACGCCCATGCTGCTGGCCGGGCGCGTGGATTTCACGGCGGGCAGCAGCGGCACCTCGCTCAACGCGGCGCGCGAAGGCGCGCCCCTGATGTCGGTGGCGGCGATCTTCCAGAAGGATCCGCGGGTGCTGATTGCCCACCCCGGCCAGGGCGTGGAGAAGATCGAGCAGATCAAGGACCGCACGGTGCTGGTGGGCGCGCTGGGCATGGCGACCTTCTGGCCCTACCTGCGCGGGCGCTTCGGCTTCACCGACGACCAGGTCAAGCCCTATACGTTTTCGCTGGCGCCGTTCCTGGCCGACAAGAAGGTGGTACAGCAGGGGCTCATCACCAACGAGCCGCTGGCGCTGAAGAAGGCCGGCGTCGCGAACCCGGTGTCTTTCCTGCTGGCGGACTACGGCTGGGATCCCTACATGACCACCATCGTCACCACGCGCGACAACGTCGAGAAGCGTCCGCAGTTCGTGCAGAAGTTCGTCGACGCCTCCATCGAGGGCTGGTACAGCTACCTGTACGATGATCCGTCGGCCGGCAACGCGCTGATCAAGCGCAACAACCCGGAGATGACGGACGAGCAGATCGCCTTTGCGATCCAGGCCATGAAGGAACGGGGCTTGATCGATTCCGGCGACGCGAAGCGCCTGGGCATCGGGGCGATGACCGATGCGCGCTGGGAGCATTTCTACAAGTCCATGGTAGATGTGGGCGTGCTGCCCACCGGCGTGGACGTGCGCAAGGCCTATACGCTGAAGTTCGTCAACAAGAAGGTCGGCATGCGATGATGGAAACGGCCATGGATACCGACCGGGTGCTGGAACTGCGGAACATTTCCAAGCGCTTCGGCAATGGCACGCTGGCGGTCGAGAACCTCGGCCTGTCCCTGGCGCGGGGAAGCTTCGTCAGCCTGCTCGGACCGTCGGGGTGCGGCAAGAGCACGGTGCTGCGCATGATTGCCGGGCTATCCGAACCGACGTCGGGCGAGGTCGCCCGGCAGGGGGCCAGGGGGGCGGTCGGTTTCGTCTTCCAGGAGCCCACGCTGATGCCTTGGGAGACCGCGCTGTCCAACACCATGCTGCCGCTGGACCTGGCCGGGGTGCCGCGCGAGGAGGGCCGGCGGCGCGCGGCCGAGGCGCTGGATAAGGTCGGGCTGAAGGGGTTCGAGCATGCTTTGCCGCGGGAGCTGTCCGGCGGCATGAAAATGCGCGTGTCCATTGCCCGGGCCATCGTGACCCGGCCGCAGATCCTGCTGCTGGACGAGCCGTTCGCGGCGCTGGACGAGATCACGCGGTTCAAGCTCAACAACGACCTGCTGCGGTTGTGGCAGGACCAGCGCTTCACCGCCGTGTTCGTCACGCACTCGGTGTTCGAGTCGGTGTACCTGTCCCAACGCGTGATCGTCATGGCCGCGCGTCCGGGCCGGCTCCATGCCGATCTTGCCATCTCCGCCGACGCGGAGCGCGGCGAGTCGTTCCGCACCTCGGCCGAATACGCGCACCTGTGCAGGCAGGCCTCGGAAGCCCTCGAACAGGCGATGCACGCATGAATCCCACGCTTCGTACCGCGCGCATCGTCCTGCCCGTCGTCATGGGCGTCCTCTGCCTGGTGCTGTGGGAGGCGGTCGTGCGTGGCCTGCGCATCTCGCCGCACATCCTGCCGGGCCCGGCCGACATCGGCCGGGCGCTGGTCGAGGATTGGCCGCTGCTGTCGGCGGCGCTGTGGGTCACGCTGAAGATCACCGCGTCGGCCTTCGTCAGCGCCGTGCTGGTGGGCGGCGCGATCGCCATCCTGTTCAGCCTGTCCAAGTGGATAGAGCTCACCTTCTTTCCCTACGCGGTCATCATGCAGGTCACGCCGGTGGTCGCCATCGCGCCGCTCCTGATCATCTGGGTGGACAACGTGCAGGTGGCGCTGCTGATCTGCGCGTGGCTGGTGGCCTTCTTTCCCATCCTGTCGAACACCATCGTCGGCCTGAACAGCGCGGACCACAACCTGCGCGACCTGTTCCGGCTCTATGGCGCCACGCCGGGCCAGACGCTGCGGCGGCTGCGCATTCCATCGGCCATGCCGTATTTCCTGGCGGGCGTGCGCATCTCGGGCGGCCTGTCGCTGATCGGCGCGGTGGTCGCGGAATTCGTCGCTGGCGCGGGCGGTCAGGGGTCGGGGCTGGCCTATCGCATCCTCGAGGCTGGCTACCAGTTGAAGACGCCGCGCATGTTCGCGGCCCTGTTGATGATTTCCTGCGCCGGGGTGGTGATCTTCCTCGCGACCTCGTGGGTGTCGCAGCGCATCCTGCGCCGCTGGCACGAAAGCGCCATGGAGCGCGAATCGTGAAATCGCTGGCGGCGCGGCTCGAACTGGCGGGGGGGGCCTACGTCCTGCGCGGCGCGAGGGTGCCCGCGGCGGTGCTGCCCGCCGCGCTGGCCGGCCTGGCCGACGCGCAGGGCCTGGCGGGTGTGGACCTGGCGGTCGAAGGGGGCCGCCTGGGCGCGGTCGCCCCCGCCGGAACGCTTCATGCCGGCGCCGCGCTGGACCTGGCCGGCAGGCAGGTCTGGCCCGCCTTCCACGACCTGCATACCCACCTGGACAAGACGCATACGCTGGCGCGCGCGCCCAATGCCGACGGCACGCTGCTGGGGGCGGTCAAGGCCGTCATGGCCGACCACGCGCGCTGGCGTCCGGGAGAACTGGAGGCGCGCGCCGATTTCGCCTTGCGCTGCGCCTGGGCGCACGGCACGGCCGGCCTGCGCACGCACCTGGACGCGGCGGGGCCGCAGGCGCGCATGGCCTGGGAGGCCATGCTGGCGCTAAGGGAGGGATGGGCGTCGCGGGTGCGGGTACAGATGGTGGCCATGGCTCCCATGGAAACCTACCTGGACGACGGCGCCGAGGATTTCGTGCGCCGCGTGGCCGAGACCGGCGGCGTGCTGGGCGGGGTGACGCGCGTGCCCGGCCTGCCGCCGCCCGCCGCGCGGCAGCGCCTGGCGCAGGCCCTGGCCGCTCTGTTCGATTGGGCCGTGCGCTACGGCCTGGACGTGGACCTGCACGTGGACGAATCCTGCGAGCCCGAGGCGGACTCCCTGCTGGAGGTCGCGCGGCATACCCAGGCGCGCGGCCTGGGCGGGCGGGTCGTCTGCGGCCATTGCTGCAGCCTGTCCGTCCAGACGGACGAGACCCGCGAGCGTATGCTGGATGCTTGCCGCGCGGCCGGGCTCGCCATCGTCGGCCTGCCGCTGGTCAACCTCTTTCTTCAGGACCGGGCGCCGGACCGCACGCCCCGGCTGCGTGGGCTGCCTCCTTTGCAGGAAATCGCGGCCCGCGGCATTCCGGTGGCGTTATCGAGCGACAATTGCGCAGATGCGTTCCACGCCTACGGAGACTACGACATGCTGGAGGTATTCCGCGAAGCCGTGCGCAACGGCCACCTGGATCGACACATCGGCGGCTGGCCCGCCAGCGTGACGGCGACGCCGGCGGCCTTGATGCGCCAGGCCGGCTCGGGGCGGATCGAGGAGGGCGGGGCGGCGGATTTCGTGATCTTCGATGCCCGCGGCATTCCCGAACTGCTGGCCCGGCCCCAGTCAGATCGCCTGGTCGTCCGGGCAGGCCGGCCGCTGGCCGTATCGCCGCCGCCCTTCGACGAGCTCGACGCGGCGCTGGCGCGCGCCGGGGAGGCGTAGGCCATGGCGCGATCCTCGTCGGCGAGCCCGCCGCGCCGCCCGGGGCAGTCCCAGGCTTTTCCGGAAGGGAGGCTGCTGGCGCCGCGGGTCAGCACCCTGAGCAAGGCGCTCACCCGCAGCGCCGTCCAGTTCGCCAAGGCGCAGTACGGCCTGTCCCAGGTGGAGTGGCAGGTGGTTGCGCTGCTGGGCGTCTTCCAGCCGGTGTCCATACGCGAACTGGCCTACCATGCGATGCTCGATGCCGCGCAGATCAGCCGCGCCGTGTCCTCGCTGGTCGCCCGGGGCGATGTCAACCGCGCCCGCAGCGCGCGCGACAGCCGCGAGGTGGAGCTGTCGCTGACGCCGCAGGGGCTGGCCATGCAGGCCGAACTGACCGAGGCCGCCCAGGCCCGCAACCGGCATGTGCTGGACGGGCATTCCGCGGCCGATGTGGCCAGGTTCTTCAGCATGCTGGACAGCTTCATCGCCCGCGCCAGGCAATTGAGCGACCAGGAATGAGCCGCCGGGCGGGTGGCCGGCCAGCCGGCCGGTCCCTACAATAGCCCCCACTTCATTTCCCGGACGGAGTTCCAGCATGGATGCATGCGACGCAATGGCCGGCCGCCCCGGCGGGCGCAATCTGATCACCGACGTCGCCGGCCTGCGGGTGGGGCAGTCGCACGATGCGCGGGCCTGCACCGGCGTCACCGTGATCCTGCCGGACGAGCGGGCCATGGCCGCGGTGGACATCCGCGGCGGCGGACCGGGCACGCGCGAGACGGACACCCTGGGGGCGTCCAACCTCGTGCGCTCGGTCGATGCCATCGTGCTGTCCGGTGGTTCGGTCTACGGCCTGGCCAGTGGCGACGGCGTGGCCGCGTGGCTGGGGGCGCAGGGGCGTGGCTTCACATTGCTGCACCAGCCCGGCGTCCCGCCTTCGCCCATCGTGCCGACCGCGGTGCTGTACGACCTCGCCAACGGCGGCGACAAGCAATGGGGCGAGACCCCGCCCTATCGCGACCTGGCCATGCGGGCCGCCCGGCAGGTCCGGCCCGGCTTCGATCTGGGCACGCAGGGCGCGGGCTTCGGCGCCTCGGCGGGGGCGCTCAAGGGAGGACTGGGATCGGCGTCCTACGTCACGCACGACGGCATGACCGTGGGCGCCATCGTGGCCTGCAACAGCTTCGGCTCGGTCGTGGCGCCGCAGGGCCGGCGCTTCTGGGCCGGCGCCTTCGAGATCGGCGAAGAGTTCGGCGGCCTGGGGCCGGCCGATACGCGGGCCGAGGGCGAGAACTGGGAGTACGCGAAACTGGATCCCCGCCCGCGCGCCAATACCACCATCGCCTGCATCGCCACCGACGTTGCGCTGTCTCCCGACGAACTGCAACGCGTGGCCACCATGGCGCAGGACGGATTGGCCCGCGCCATCCGCCCGATCCACGCGCCGTTCGACGGCGACACGGTGTTCGCGATCTCGACCGCGCGGCGCGAGGCGCCGGTGATGGACGGTCCGGTGGACCCGCGGCCCTTCATTGTCTGCCGGCTGGGCGCGCTGGCCGCCGACGTGCTGGCCCGCGCGATCGCGCGGGGTGTGTACAGCGCCGTCACGCCTGAGGGCATGACGACGCCCGCGTGGTCCAGCCTGTGAGGCGTCCGGGATCCGGTCCGGGTCCCGGCGCGGGACCTACCGGGTCCAGTGTCCCGACTTCCCGCCTTTCTTCTCCATCAGCCGCACGTCGGTCATGACCATGCCGCGATCGGCGGCCTTGCACATGTCGTAGATCGTCAGCAGCGCGACGTTGACGGCGGTCAGCGCCTCCATCTCGACGCCGGTGCCGCCCACGGTCTCGGCGCGTACGGTGCAATGCACGGCGCCGGCCCCGTCGTCCAGGGTGAAGTCGCAGGCCACGTGCGTCAGCGGGATGGGGTGGCACAGCGGGATCAGGTCCGAGGTTTTCTTCGCCGCCATGATGGCGGCGATGCGCGCGATGCCCAGCACGTCGCCTTTCTTGGCGCTGCCGTCGCGGATCAGGGCCAGCGTGGCCGGCTGCATGCGTATCGTGCCGGCGGCGACGGCCACGCGCGCGGTGGCCGGCTTGGCGCCCACGTCCACCATGTGGGCCTGGCCGGCCGCGTCGAAGTGGGTCAGGGGGGATGGCGCCATCATGCGTCTCCGGTGGCGATGGGCGAGCCCGGACGGCTGCTCCATTCGCTCCACGAGCCGGGATACAGCACGGCCCCGGTCAGGCCCGCCACTTCCATGGCAAGCAGGTTGTGGCAGGCGGTGACGCCGGAGCCGCATTGGCTGATGACCCGGTCCGCGGGCGTGCCGCCCAGCACCGCTTCGAACTCGGCCCGCAACTGCGCGGCGGGCTTGAAGTGTCCGTCGGGCTGGAGGTTGTCGCGCAGGAAGCGGTTGGCGGCGCCGGGGATGTGGCCGCCCACGGCATCCAGGGTCTCGTTCTGGCCGCGGAAACGGTCGGGCGCGCGCGCATCCACGACCAGGCGCGGGGCCGGCGCGTCCAGGTTGGCCAGGATGTCTTCGTAGGTCGTGGTCGCGACCCGCGGCGGCCGCAGGGTGAACGTGCCCGGAGCGGGCGCGGCGGGCTGGCCGGCCTCCAGCGGGTAGCCGGCGTCGCGCCAGGCGGCCAGGCCGCCGTCCAGGACCGCGACGGCGCCGTGGCCGGCCCAGCGCAGCAGCCACCAGAGACGGGCTGCCATGGCGCCGCCAGCGGTGTCATAGCACACGACCTGGGTGGCATCGGAGACGCCCAGGCGGGCCATCAGGGCCGCGAAATCCTCGCGCCGGGGCAGGGGATGGCGGCCGTTGCCGCCGGTCTTGGGGCCGCTCAGGTCGCGGTCCAGGTGGACATGGAAGGCACCGGGGATATGTCCGGCCGCGTGGGCGCGTTCGCCCGCGCCGATATCCGACAGGTCGAAGCTGCAATCGAAAACGACGGCCGGCGAGGGAGATTGCAGCAGCGCGTGCAGCGCCTGTGCGGAAATCAGGGTGCTGAAGCTCATGACAGGTCCTGTAAGCGTTGCCATGCGGCCGGTTGGGTCGTGGCCGGTATTGGTAAATTTTTCACGTTTCGACAAGGGGGCGGGAACCCGTCGCCCAAGCTGGCTATCATACCGGTATGCCGAATTCCGAACGTTTCCCGCCGCTGCGCCGCAAGGCCGCCGCGCTGCTGCTGCCGGCCCTGCTGGCGGCGGCCGCGCCGGCGCTGGCGCCAGCCCAGCCGGTCGGGCTGCCCGACCTGGGCGATTCGGCGTCGCAGGAGCTCTCGCCCAGGCTGGAGCAGAGGCTGGGCGATGCCATCATGATGGAGTCGCTGCGCGATCCGGCGTATATCGACGACCCCGATCTCACCCAATACCTGACCGGCATCGCGGGGCAACTGTCGGCCCAGGCCCCGGCCGGCACGCCCAGTATCAACGTGTTCGCGGTGCGCGATCCAAGCATCAACGCGTTCGCGATGCCGGGCGGATACATAGGCGTGCATACCGGGCTGGTGGTGGCCGCGCAGTCAGAGTCCGAACTGGCCGGCGTGCTGGCGCACGAAATCGGCCACGTGGTGCAGCGGCACATCGCCCGCGGCCTGGTGCAGCAGAAGCGGGACAGCCTGATCATGGTGGCGGCGCTGCTGGCGGCGCTGGTGGCCGCGCGCGGCAATTCGCAGGCGCCCGAGGCGGCGATGGCCTTCGGCCAGGCCGCCGCCATCAATTCGCAGTTGGGATTTTCGCGCGAGGCCGAACGCGAGGCGGATCGGACCGGGTTCCAGATGCTCGAGACGGCGGGCTACAACGTCAACGGCATGGCCGCGTTCTTCGGCCGCCTGATGCAGGCATCGGGGCTGAACGAAAGCACCAGCCAGGCCTTCACGCGCACCCACCCGCTGTCCATCGAGCGTATGTCCGACATGCAGAACCGGGCGCGTGGCGTGGTCATCCATGATCGCTCGAATTCGCCGGACTTCTATTTCGTGCGTGCCAAGATGCGGATGGTGCAGGCCAGCAGCGGCCAGGATGCCCGGGAAGCCATCCGCTATTTCGAGAGCCGGACCGCCGATCTCCAGGGCATCGAGCGTTCCGCGGCCTACTACGGCGCGGCCCTGGGCTATATGCGCCAGCGCGAGTATGGCAAGGCCAACGATGCCTACCTGGCCGCCACGTCGGGCGCGCGTACCCATTTCATGCTCGAGCGGCTGGCCGTCGATCTGGCGCTGGCCCGCAACGACACGCAGCAGGCCATCGCCCTGGCGCGCGGCGCCGTCGCGCGCTGGCCCGAACAGCGCGGCCCGGCCATGGCGATGGCGGAAGCGCTGCAACGCGCCGGCCGCAACCAGGAAGCGGTCGAGTTCCTGAAAGAACAGATGCTGAAGTGGAGCGACGAACCCCGCTTCTACCAGATGGCCGCGGTCAGCTACTCGCGGCTGGGCAGCGCCGTGAACGAACGCCGCAACATGGCCGATTACTACGCGATGACCGGTGCCCTGCCGGCCGCGGTCGAGCAGTTGCAGCAGGCGCGCGCGGCGTCCAAGGACTTCTACGAGCAGTCGCAGATCGACGCCAAGGTGCGCGAATACCAGCGCAGGCTGAAGGAAGAGCGCGACCTGCTCAAGCGTTTCCAGAGCTGACGGGCTCGGGCCTGTCGACGAAGCCCAGGGCCTTGCCCGCCGGGCCGCGTAGCGGCGCCAGCGGCGCGGGAGCGAGGGAGACCGGGGGGTAGATCACCGGGATGGCCGGGGTCGCGTCCGGTGCCTGACCCGGATCGGCCAGCCAGCCGGGCGCCGCGTCGAGCAAGGGTTGCCCCGATGCCAGTTTCATGCGCTCCAGCACGTCGGGCAGATGGCGATCCTCCACCATGGCGGGGCCGTGTTCGGTCGCGGCGTAGAGCCTGCCCGCGGCGTCCAGCGCCCAGCGGTCCACGCGGGAAACGGCGTGGCCGGCGTGGGTCGCCAGGGCGCCGGCCGCATCCGCCTGGCGCAGGATCAGCGGTGCCGCGTCCAGCCTCACGAACACCCGCTGCGGGCCGTTCTGGAAGAACCAGCGGCCCTGGCCGTCGTGTCCGTAGTTGCGCGCGATGAAGGCCAGGATTCCGGGATTGGAGATCGAAACGCCCGGCCCGCCCGCCAGGGCGTCGCCGGCGGGATGCAGGCGCCAGCGGCCCCGGGCGTCCAGCGACAACCAGCCATGGGCGTCCGGCACGTCGGGCCAGCGCGCCATGGCGGCAAGGACATCGCTATCCATGCCCCGCCAGCCACGACTGCGGCGTGATCTGCCGGGGATCCGTGCGCAGTTCCAGCAGCGCCGGGCGGCCGGCCGCGCGGGCGCGCTCGAACGCGGCGGGGAACGCATCGGCGCTTTCCACCCGCTCGGCATGGGCGCCGAACGACAGGGCCAGCGCGACGAAGTCGGGGTTGCGCAGGTCGGTGGCGCTGACCCGGCCGGGGAAACGCTTTTCCTGGTGCATGCGGATGGTGCCGTACATGCCGTTGTTGACGACGATGACGACCACGGGGGAATCGAATTGCAGCGCGGTGGCCAGTTCCTGGGGATACATCAGGAAGCAGCCGTCGCCCGCCACGCAGACCACGGTGCGGTCGGGGTGGCGCAGCTTGGCGGCTATCGCCGCGGGCAGGCCGTAGCCCATGGCGCCGCAGGTGGGGGCGATTTCCGTGCGCGGCTGGCGGTAGCGGTAGAACCGGTGCAGCCACACCGCGTAGTTGCCGGCGCCGTTGGCAATGATGGCGTCGTCGGGCAGGGTGCG
The DNA here is from genome assembly GCA_009360345.1 of Alcaligenaceae bacterium SAGV5. GTDB lineage: Bacteria > Pseudomonadota > Gammaproteobacteria > Burkholderiales > Burkholderiaceae_B > Pigmentiphaga. Next base: position 60,905 of record SPDP01000006.1, on the reverse strand, counting down.
GTCCAGATGGGCGATGACCTGGCCCAGGTCGATGCCGCGGGCCTCGGCATGCGGCGCCGGCACGACCTGGTAGCGCGCGTGCAGCTCGCCGGCCCGCCGGGTCCAGTCGTCCCAGGCGCGCGAGGCCGGGGCTTCCAGGCCGCGCAGCAGCGCGGCGGCGGGCGCGGCCGCCGACTGGATGGCCAGGTCGGGTTGGTAGACGCGGCCCAGCTCGGCCGCGTCGGCGTGCAGATGGATCAGTTTCTGGGCGGGGCGGGGCGGCGTCAGCAGCGTATAGCCGCCGGTGGCGATTTCGCCCAGCCGCGTGCCCACGGCCAGGATGAGGTCGGCATCGCGCACCAGCGCGGCCAGGTCCGGATTCATGCCCAGGCTCAGGTGGCCGGCGTACTGGGGCAGGCGGTTGTCGAAGATGTCCTGGCGGCGGAAGGCGCAGGCCACGGGCAGGTTCCAGGCCTGGACGAAGGCGGAGAAATCCGAGGCGGCGCGTTCGCTCCAGTTCGATCCACCCAGGAGGATCAGCGGACGGCGGGCCTGGGCCAGCATGTCGCGCAGGCGCGGGGCCGCATCGTGATCGGGGCCGCTGGAGGCCGTGGGGGCGACCGCGGCCGGCGCGGACGGGCAGGCGGCGCTCAGCACGTCCTCGGGCAGGGCCACCACCACCGGGCCGGGCCGGCCCGAGGTGGCGCACGCGAAGGCCCGCGCCACGAGTTCGGGAATGCGGACGGCATCGTCGACGCTGACGACCCATTTGGCGATGCCGCCGAACATGGATTGGTAGTCGATTTCCTGGAAGGCCTCGCGGCCCAGCTCGCGCGTGGGCACCTGGCCGACGAACAGGATGAGCGGCGTCGAGTCCTGCTGGGCGATGTGCACCCCTATGCTGGCGTGGGTGGCGCCCGGGCCGCGCGTGACGAAGCAGATGCCCGGCCGCCCGGTCAGCTTGCCATCGGCTTCGGCCATGTTGGCGGCGGCGCCTTCGTGCTTGGCGACGACGACGTCGATGTCGGCGTGGGCGTGCAGGGCGTCCAGCACGTCCAGGTAGCTTTCGCCGGGGACGCAGAAGACGCGGTCGACGCCGTTGGCGGTCAGCGCGTCGACCAGGAGGCGGCCGCCGGTAGTGGCGGTGGCAGCGTTGGAAACCGAGGGAGTCGAGGCCATGGAAGGATCCGTGTCGTTTTCTCCATTGTCGAAGAAAACGCCAGGGATGTCAGCGGGGGCTTGCCCCGATGCCGGGTGCGGCTAGCGCCCGGTACGGAAGAAATCGGCCAGCCTGCGCGGCAGCCAGTTCAGGTTGCTCGGGAAGTTTCCCGTGGGAAAGCCCGCGTGGCCGCCCTGTGCCGGCTGGTGCAGGACCACGTGGTCGGAGGCCTGCTGGGGCGTGGGCAGGTAGCGGCCCGGAAGAAAGGGGTCGTTGCGGGCGTTCAGCACCAGCGTCGGGATGGCGATGTCCGTCAGCAGGGGTTTGCTGGAGGCGCGCGTCCAGTAGTCGTCGACGTTCCGGAAGCCGTGCGCGGGCGCGGTATAGGCGTCGTCGAATTCGTACAGGTCGCGCGCGTTGGCCACCCGCAGCACGTCTATGGTGCCGGGGAACTGCTGCGCCTTCTGCAGCGCCTTGGACTTCAGCGTGCGCAGGAACATATGGGTGTAGATCCGGCGGTTGATCAGCCCGGTACCCAGGGTGCGCCCGCCGGCCATGAGGTCGACCGGCGCCGAGACGCCCGCCGCCGCCGCGAGCCAGCCGGCGGTGCCGCCGGCCTCGCCCAGGTGTTTCAGCAGCGCGTTGCCGCCCAGCGAAATGCCGGCGGCGTGCCAGCGGAGCTGCGGCAGGCGCAGCCGCACGGCGTCCAGCATGAAGCCGACGTCGGCGGAGTCGCCCGAGTGGTAGGCGCGGGGAAGGCGGTTCGGTTCGCCGGAGCAGCCGCGGAAGTGCGGCACGACGACGGTCCAGCCGCGCGCCCGGAAATACTGCGAGATGGCCTGCGCATAGTGGCTGGCGCTGCTGCCTTCCAGGCCATGGAACAGGACGAGCCCGTTGCGCGACGCGGCGGTGCCGGCGGCCGTCCCGGCCAGCCGTGCGAACGACTCGGGGCCGATCGCCGTACCGGGGGCGAGGCCGGGCGCCGTCCAGTCGAAATCGAGGAAATCGCCGTCGGACGTGTCCACCCGTTCGCGCTGGAACGAGGTGTGATGGTGCGACGAGAGTTGCGACGCGAAGATGGTCTGGCTATGTCCTTCGGGCAACCATGCGGGAGTGGGGCAGGGGGTCGTGTCCAGGTAGGCGGGCATGCGGGATCGGGCTGGGCGACTCAATGCAAGAGGTCGGGAACGTCCTGAAGCTCGGTCGGACCGAGGTCGGCAGGGGCCTGCGACGAGTGGTGCAGGACCAGCCGCCAGCCTGTGGGACCTTTGTGGAAGACATTGGTTGCATAGCAGTTGACGATCTGCTTGCCCTGGGAGGTGTCGACCATGAGCTGTTCGACCACGGTGTGGACCGAACTCATCATGCTTTGCACGGCGTGGACCCGCGTGGGCCGGATCGGCACCGGGGAACTGGCGAGGATTTCGCGCCACGATTCCATCACGGCATCGTGCCCGATCAGCCGGGGGCCGCCCGGATGGATGCAGACGATGTCCTCGTCGTCGGCCCAGACCGCCATCAACTGGGCGAGGTCGCCCTGCTCCAGGGCGTCGTAGAAGGCCTGCCCGGCTTCTTCGGAGGTGGCGTACAGCGGAGCGCCGCGGGATTTGAGCGCCATTTATGCGAACACGATGGTCTTGTGGCCGTTCAACAGGATGCGATGCTCGACATGCCAGCGGACGGCGCGCGCCAGCACCAGGCATTCGACGTCGCGCCCGACCTGGGTCAGGGTTTCCGGCGACATGCTGTGGTCCACGCGGGCGATATCCTGCTCGATGATGGGGCCTTCGTCGAGATCGGGCGTGACATAGTGGGCGGTGGCGCCGATCAGCTTCACGCCGCGGTCATGCGCCTGGTAGTAGGGGCGCGCGCCCTTGAAGCTGGGCAGGAAGCTGTGATGGATGTTGATGGCCCGGCCGGCCAGCGCCCGGCACATCTCGGGCGACAGGATCTGCATGTAGCGGGCCAGCACGACCAGGTCGACGTTCTCGCGCTCGGCGATCTGCAATACCTGGCGCTCCTGCTGTTCCTTGCCGCCCTGCGCCACCGGCAGGTGGTAGAAGGGCACGCCGTACGAGGCGGACAGCAGCGCGAAGTCGGGGTGGTTGGAGACCACCGCGGGAATGTCGATGGGCAACTGTCCGCTCTTGGCGCGGAACAGCAGGTCGTTCAGGCAGTGGCCGTGCTTGCTGACCATCAGCAGCACGCGCGCGCGCCGGTGCGGGTCGCGGATCTGCCATTGCATGGAGAAACGCTCGCCCACGGCGGCGAATTCCTTGCGCACGGTGTCGGCGTCCAGGCCGTCCGGCGCCGAGAAGTGCACGCGCAGGAAGAACAGCCGGGTGTCCTCGTCCCCGAACTGCTGCGAGTCCTGGATGTTGCAGCCGCGCTCGAACAGGAATCCCGACACGTGGTACACGATGCCGGTCGTATCGGGGCAGGCGAGCGTCAGGATGTAATCGTTGTGCTGCACGGGGAGGTCCTGTGAATAAAAAAGCAAACCCCGGCGGGCCGGGGCAGCGTCATCGGTGTCCCCCTCCGGGGACACCGCGGATCCGGCCAGGCCGGTCCGCCCGTGCCGCCCCTCGACGGGGCGCGCAAGGGATCAATGGTGATGTACCTTGGCGCCCGCCTTCAGCCGGTATTCCGCGCCGCAGTACGGGCACTTGGCTTCGCCCGTGGTTCCGATGTCCAGGAACACCTTGGGGTGCATGTTCCACAGCGGAGTATGCGGCCCCGGGCACGAAAGCGGAAGCGTGTCGGCATCGACTTCGATGATGGCGTTGGCGGCTTCGGTGGTCATGGCCGTTTCTCCCGATCAGACGTGCGTGAGCCAGTGGCCGTACTTGGCGTTGCGGCCCGCGACCAGGTCGAAGAAAGCCTGTTGCAGGCGCGCCGTGACCGGGCCGCACTGGCCGGCGCCGATCTTGCGGCGATCCAGTTCGCGGATGGGCGTGACTTCCGCCGCCGTGCCCGTGAAGAAGGCTTCGTCGGCGATGTAGATGTCGTCGCGGGTCAGGCGCTTGGTGACGACCTTGATGCCCAGGTCGGCGGCCAGGCTGTGGATGGTCGAGCGCGTGATGCCGGTCAGGGCCGAGGCGATCTCGGGCTCGACCAGGACGCCGTCCTTGACGATGAAGATGTTCTCGCCCGAGCCTTCGGCCACGAAGCCTTCGGTGTCGAGCAGCAGCGCCTCGTCGTAGCCGTCCTCGGTGGCTTCCAGGTTCGCCAGGATGGAGTTGGCGTAGGTGGAGGCCAGCTTGGCGCGGGGCATGGTCACGTTGACGTGGTGGCGGGCGAAGGACGAGGTCTTGACCCGGATGCCCTTCTGCAGCGCCTCGGCGCCCAGGTAGGCGCCCCATTCCCAGGCGGCGACGGCGACGTGGACCTTGGCGCCCTTGGGCGAGACGCCCATCTTTTCCGAACCGTAGAACGCGATCGGACGCAGGTAGCAGGATTCCAGCTTGTTGACGCGGACCACTTCCTTCTGCGCTTCCATCAGGGTTTCCCGGCTGTACGGAATCTGCATCTGGTAGATGTGGGCCGAGTTGACCAGGCGGTCGGTATGTTCCTTGAGCCGGAAGATCGAGGTTCCGATGTCGGTCTTGTACGCGCGCACACCCTCGAATACCGCCAACCCGTAGTGCAGGGAGTGTGTGAGCACATGGGTGTTGGCTTCACGCCAGGGCACGAGCTTGCCGTCGTACCAGATGAAGCCGTCGCGGTCTGACATCGACATGATGAAGATCTCCGAAATGAACCTGATATTGTACCAATCTGCGACGGGATCCAACGAAGAAGCGGGCGCGCAGAAAGACACGCCCGCCGCCGCCCGGGGATCCAGGGAGATTCGGGTAATCACTTACAATAGCTGCAAGCCATAACTTTACTCCTTCCCGGCCGGCTGCCGCCGGGAGCCAGCCGCCGTCCCGTCCCATCCCCCATGTGGCAAGCCCTATACGCGCAATGACATCGTTCGCGCGGCGCGCTATCTGGATGTGGGGGATGTGGTGCGCGGCGAGATCGAGGGCATAGGCGTGCTGTCGAATCCCATCGTCGCGGCGTCCTGAGCGTACGCAACAGACATATCAGAACCCCAGGCGGGATCAGGAGACAGAAATGACGTTTGGAAAATGCTTGCTGGCGGCGGTGGCCGGCCTGGCCACCGCGCAGGCCTGGGCGCAGGAGTTCCCATCCAGGCCCATTACGTTGGTGGTGCCGTTCGCGCCCGGTGGGCTGGCCGATCAGGTGGGGCGCGTGCTCGCGACCCAGATGGAAAAGACCTTGCACCAGCCCATCGTCGTGACGAATCGGCCAGGGGCCGGCGGGGCGATCGGTACCGCGGCGGTGGCCCGGGCACCGGCCGATGGCCATACCCTGCTGATCAGCCTGACCAGTCACCTCATCCTGCCGGAAGCCGAACGCATGCAGGGCAAGAAGCCCACCTACGAACTGGCGCAATTCCAGCCCGTGGCCCGCATTACCTACGAGCCGACCGTGCTGATGGGGGCGATGCGTCCGGAGGACGCCACCGTCGACAAGATCGTCGCCCGGGCGCGGGCCAAGCCGGGATCGGTCAGTTATTCGTCCACGGGTTATTTCGCCAACGCGCACGTGGGCGTGGATGGTTTCGCGCAGGCCGCTGGCATACAGCTCTTGCACGTCCCTTACCAGGGCGGGTCGCAGGCACTGATGGCCGTGGCCGGCGGACAGGTCGACCTGTCCACGGGTGGTCCCGCCACCGCCGCCACCTTTGCCAAGAGCGGCAAGGTGAAGGCGTTGGCGATACTGGGCACGGATCGTCTGCCCAGCATGCCTGATGTGCCGACCTTGAAAGAACTCGGCTACGACAGCACCTACTACGTCTGGTCCGGTCTCTTCGCGCCGGCGGGCACGCCGCCGGCGGTCATGGCGGCCTTGCGTGCCAGCGTGCGTGCGGCGGCGAACGATGCCGATTTCAAGCACAACCTGGAGAGGATGGAGGCGACGCTGGCCTATCAGGACGGGCCGGAGTTCGGCGGCTTTCTGAAGGAGGAGGGCAAGCGTCTGCATGCCGTGGTGGGCAAGATGAACGCGCCGGCGACTCCCTGACGGGAGCGCCGCGGCGCTCAATCGATCTTGATACCCGCTTTGCGTATCACCTCGCCCCAGAGCTGATAATCGTCCTGGATCATTTTCTCGAACGTGGCCGGCGGTCCGCCGATCTTCTCGGCGCCCAGCGCCGCCAGCCGCTGTTTGAACTCCGGCGTTTCCATCACCTGGTTGATGGCCTGATTGAGCTTGGCAACGATGCCGTCCGGCGTTCCCGTCCGCGCCACGATGCCGAACCACGAATACAGCTCAAAGCCCTTGATCCCCTGTTCATCCAGCGTGGGCACGTCCGGAAACTGCGGCGACCGCTTCAACGCCGTCACCCCCAACGACCGCAACCGCCCCGACTTCAGCAGCGGCTGCACCGAAAACTCGATATCGAAGTGAACCGGCACGTCTCCCGCCACCAGCGCGACGTTGGCCGGCGCCGAGCCCCGGTAGGGAATGTGCTGCATTTCCACCCCGGTAACCTGCTTGAACCGCTCCGTCCCCAGGTGCGGCATGGTGCCCGACCCGCCCGAGCCGTAGTTCATCCGTCCGCCTTCGCGCCTGGCCAGGGCGATCAGGTCCTGGATGCCCTGGCCCGGAAAGTTCGGCGCGACGGCCACCTGGTGCGGGCTGCGGAACACGCCGGCGACGGCGCGGAAGTCGCGCACGGGTTCGAAGTTCATGGAGGGGTAGAGCCACTTGCCGGTGGAGATGACGTTGCTGGCCATCAGTAGCGTGTAGCCGTCGGCGGGCTGGCCCAGCACGACTTCGCTGCCGATGATGGCGCCGGCGCCGGGCTTGTTCTCGACCACGACGGGCTGTCCCAGCACTTTGCCCAGGCCTTCGGCGATGGATCGGGCGGTGGTGTCGGAGGGGCCGCCGGCGGGGAAGGGCACGATCAGGCGGATGGGTTTGCCGGGATAGTCTTGGGCCAGCGTAGGCACGGCGGCGCTGGCCGTGATGGCCATCAGCGCGGCCGTGGCCAGTGTCTTGCGTCGAACGATGTTGTACATGCTTGTCTCCTTTTTTCGATCCATTCAGGCGGGGCGTGCCTGGACTGCGTTTTCATCCGCGGCGGCCATGGCCTCGTCGGCCGATATCAGGGCGCCCTGGCTGCGCAGCGTCTGGTGCAGCGTGTCGATCGCGGGGGTGTCCAGCGTGCCCTGGCCGCCGGCCGCCAGGGCGGCGTAGGCGCCGGCGGCATGGCCCAGGCACATGGCGGTGCCCATGTGGCGGGCGCCGCCGTTGGCTTCGCGGGTGGCGGAGATGGCCCGGCCGGTTACGACAATGCCTTCGATGGTCTGGGGCAGCAGGCAGGCCAGCGGGATTTCGAAGGGCGCTGGGGGCATCCACAGGTCGACGCCGGTGCCGCCGGCTTCGTGCAGGTCCATGGGGCCGGCGCCCAGGGCGACGGCGTCGGCAAAGCGTTTGCCGCCGACGATGTCTTCGGTCGTCAGCGTATGGCGGCCGACGATGCGGCGTGTCTCGCGTATGCCCACGCGTTCGGCGATGCCGGCGAGCACGGATCGTTCGAAGCCGGGGACGTGTTCGCGCAGGAAGGGCACGATGGTCTTGATCTGTTGCCGTCCCACTTGTTCGGCCCGCGTCAGTTCCGCGCCGTCCAGCGCGTCGATGCCGTGGATGCGGCTCATCAGGCAGATGGCGTCGGTGTCGCCGGGCGTGCTGCAGAAGGACAGGCTTTCCCAGGCGAGCTGGCCGCGCCGCAATCCGTCCAGGGCGATGGCGCGCTTTTGTTCGCGGGGGATGGCGCGGAAGGCTCGCACGTCCACATTCGACATGCGGAACACCAGGGTCAGGGGCTGGCGTTGGTCGCGCAGGTCGGGTTCTTCGCCTACGTACGGAATGCCGGCCGCGGCGGCGATGACGGCGTCGCCGGTGGCATCCACCAGCATGCGGGAACGCAGGGCGCGGCGGCCGGATACGTTCTCCAGCAGCAGGCCGGCCACGCGGTTGTCTTCCATCAGCGGTCCGACCACGCGCGAGTGCAGGAGCACGTCCACGCCGGCTTCGCGCGTCATGTCGTCGGCGACGATCTTGACGACTTCGGGGTTGAAGGGGAAGTTGGTGATGGTGACGGGGTTGGCGCTGGCCTCGGCCAGGGTGTAGCGGCGAAAGCCGTCGCTGCCGCCGGCGGCCTCGATGCGCTGGGTGAGTTCGAAGCCGATGCCGCCCACGCAGCGCACGGTGCCGTTGAACAGGCCGATGTACTGGGCGACCATGCCGGAGGTGGCGGTGCCGCCCAGGCAGCCGGCGCGCTCGACCAGCGCGACGCGGGCGCCGCTCCGGGCGGCCGCGACCGCGGCGATCAGGCCGGAGGCGCCGCCGCCCGCGACGATGACGTCGTAGTGGTCGAGTACGGGCGTGTTCAGGGTTTCGGCGATGACCGAAGCGTTCATGTCGTGTCTCCTTGCGGATCAGAAGGCCAGCGGCTCGGTCCAGCGCAGCTGCTTGGGGCTCGTGCCTTCGCGCACGGCGCGGGCGGCGGCGTGGCCGGCTACTTCGCCGGTCTGGCAGCACCAGGGGAAGTTGCGCATGACCATGAAGATGGTTTCGAAGGTGAAGGACAGCGAGGCGCCGGTCAGCAGCAGGTTGTCGATTTCCTTGGGCAGGAAGCAGCGGTAGGGCACCTCGAAGCGGTACTTCGCGTACTGGTCCCAGAAGAAGGTCTTGGTCATGGGCGGCGTCACGGCGTCGGGAAAGCGCCTTTGCTCGCGCGCATCGTCGATGGAGAAGACGTATTCGCCGATGGGGTGGCGGCCGTCCCGCACGCCCACGTAGCGGCCGACGTGGGAGATGAAGGCGTCCTGGAAGCCCGGCACGTATTTGCGCAGGAAGGCGGCCTCGGCGTCGATCAACCGGCGCAGTTCCCGCTTGGCGCGCGAGGCGTGCCCGGTGTCCTCGTCCATGTGCAGCGCCCATTCGTAGGGCACGTTCTGCCACAGGATGAAGGTGCCGGGGCCCTGGATGGGGCTCATGTCCACGGTCGGGTGGCCGATGTAGTGGTCGCCGTAGACGCCCTGGTCGGCCAGGCGGGGGCGATAGAGTTCGGGCGGGATGTCGCCGGCCGCGCGCGCCGCGTTGATCAGCTTGCTCAGGGCGGGATCGTTCTCGCGCTTCTGGTAGGCGGCGGTCTGCGCGAAGTCGATGCCGCCCATGATCCACAGCAGCCCGCCGGGAATGGGACGTTCCAGCGCATCCTTGGCGACGGTCTCGGGTTGCCGCCCGCCGCCGCGCACGAAGGGGGCGCCGGCGCGCGCCACGACTTCCGCGGTGCCGCTGCCTTCCACGAAGACGCGGCCGCCGATGGCCTGGCGGCCTTCTACGGTTTCGATGATGGCGTGGGTGATGCGGCGCTGGCCGTTCTCGGCCCGCATCTCGACGTCGACGAAGGCGGCGCCGTAGAGGGTTCGCACGCCAGCTTCGTCCAGCATCCGCAGCATGATGTTGCCGGCGGCATCCGGATTGAAGGAGGCGCGGCGGAAGGGCGAGCCCGGCTCCAGGTAGTGGTCGTAGTGGGACAGCGCGTTGCCGGCCCAGTCGGGCAGGTCCTTCTCGGTCGCGGTGTAGATGGCGCCTTCCGCGGCGAAGCGTTCCATCAGCTCGGTATGGATGCCGCCGACGCCCGTGTTGGCGGCGCCCTGGAGCCCGGAGGTATGGACGCCGCCGGGCATGTCGAATTTCTCGACCAGTACCACGCTGCAGCCCTCGCGGCGCGCGCGCAGCGCCGCCGCGAAGCCGCCCGGTCCGGCGCCGATGACGACGACGTCGGCTTCTTCGATGACCGGCACGCCCCGCGCGGTGCGGCCCGGGGGTTGGATGCTGCTGTTCAACTCACATTCTCCCAATCGCTATTCGGCGGTGATCTTGTTGTCCACGATCACCGGTTTCCATCGCGCCAGTTCTTCCTGCATGAAGGCCTTGAATTGCGCGGGCGTGCCCGGCGCGGGCTCCATCAGTTGCTGGCGCAGCAGCTCCGCCACCTGGGGCTGGCGCAGCACCTCGCCGATCGCGGCGCTGATGCGTCCGGCCAGCGCGGAAGACATCCCGCCGGGCGCGACGAACCCCATCCACGCGCTGCCGACGATCTCGGGGTAGAACTCCCGCAGGGCCGGCACCTCGGGCAGCAGCGCCGCGCGCTCGGCGGTCGAGACGGCGATGGGCACGACGTTGCCGCCACGGACCTGCGCCATCGTGGCCTGGGCGGGCAGGCAGCCCATCTGCACCTCGTCGGTCATCACGGCGGTAGTGGCCTGGACCGCGCCGGCGTACATCACCGGGACGATCTGCGCGCCACTCTTGTTGGCGAGCAGCGTCATGACCAGGTGGCCGAGCGAGCCGTTGCCCACGTAGGAATAGTTGTATTTGCCGGGATTCTTCTTCAGTACCTCGACCAGCTCCGGCACGGTCTTGACGCCGAGCGCCTTGGAGGCGATCAGCAGGCAGGGCTGGTGCACGCCCAGCGTCAGGGGCGTGAGGTCCTTGGCGGGGTCGTAGGCCATGCGCTGGTAGAGCAGGGGATTGTGGACCAGCGGGCCGGCGATGCTGACGCCGAAGGTGCTGCCGTCAGGATGGGCGCGGGCGACCAGCGTGGTCCCTATCATGCCGCCGGCGCCGGGCCGGGAGTCGACGATGAAGGGGGTGCCGAATTTCTTTTGCAGTCCCTCGGCGACGACACGCGCCACGGTGTCGGTCGTCGTGCCGGCGCTGAAGGGGTTGATGACGGTCGTGGTGCGGCCGGGCCAGTCCTGGGCCGCCGCGGTGGCGGTGGCGAGCATGGCGAAGCAGGCGGCGGCGCCTAGGGTTTTTTTCATGGTGTCTCCTGGGAAATCAGGCAGGCTGATGGGCGGCCTGCGCGCGGCGGAACAGGGCTTGGGCCCGTGCCAGGTCTTGCTGTACTTCCGCGGCCGGCACGGACGAGGGGCGGCGGCCGCTGGCGGCCGCGATGGCGCCCAGCGTGCCGACAGCCTGTCCCATCGCCATGGAGGTGGCCATGTGGCGCGCGCCGGCCATGGCCTCGCGTGTCGCGCTGAGCGTGCGGCCGCACACCAGCAGGCCTTCCACGCCCACGGGCAGCAGCGCGCGCAGCGGTATCTCGAAGGGCTCGGGCGGCGCATACAGGCGGATGCCGGTGCCGCCCGGCTGGTGGCGGTCCATGGGGCCGGCGCCCAGGGCGATGGCGTCGTCGAAGCCGCGCGCCTGCATGATGTCTTCTTCGCTCAGGGTGTAGCGGCCCTGGATGCGGCGCGTCTCGCGCACGCCCACGCGTTCGGCGATGTCGGCCAGGATCGCGTTCCCGAAGCCGGGTATCTCGCGCCTCAGGAAGCCGACGATGCTGGCGATCTGGCGGCGGCCTTCCTGTTCGGCGCGCGAGGCGTCGCGGGCGTCCAGTGCGTCGATGTCCTGGATGCGGCTCATCAGGCAGATGGCGTCGGTGCCGCCGGGGGTGCTGACGAAGGACAGGCTTTCCCAGAACAGTTCGCCCCGCTGCAAGCCGCCCAGCACCCGGGCGCGGCGCTCGTCCGGCGGCACCGCCCGGAAGCGCGCCACGTCCACGTTCGACAGCCGGAAGGACAACGTGCAGGGTTGGCGCTCGCCGCCGTCGTCCTGGGATGGCACGCCCGCGCTGGCGCACACCAGCGCATCGCCGGAGGCATCCACGACCACGGGCGCGAGCAGGGCCAGGCGGCCCTGGACGGTCTCGACCGTGACGCCGGCCATGGAACCGTCCTGTACCAGCGCGCGCGCAAAGGCCGTGTGCAGCAGCACGTCCACGCCGGCTTCGTTGACCACGCCGTCCAGCACCCACTTGACCGTCTCGGGGTTGAAGGGCAGTACGCGCAGCGGAAATGGCGTGCCGGCGGCCTCGCCCATCACGTAGCGATGGAAGCCGTCCGAGCCGCCGGCGGCCTGCACGCGTTCGGCCAGCTCGAACGGAATGCCGCCGACCACGCGCGTCTCGCCATGGAAGAACGCGACCCATTGGGCCACGAGATTGGCGGTGGCGGCGCCGCCCAGGCAGCCGCCGCGTTCGACCAGCAGCGTGCGGGCACCCGTGCGCGCCGCCGCGATGGCGGCTACGGTGCCGGAGGCGCCGCCGCCGACGACGATGACGTCATAGCGGCCCGCGACGGGCGTGTTCAGTGTTTCCTGGATGGTGGCCGATGGCTGCATGCATGTCTCCCGGGCACCCTGTTCGGGCGCCTCCTGTTCATGCGGTGCAGTGTCGCCCCCGGTATCGCATGCCGCCAGACGGTGTTCTCATATGTGAACACTTTTCGCTTCGGAAACCCTGGCCCGATCCGTCGCCGCGGCAATTTTCCGGGCGGCGATGCGCAGGGCCTGCTCCAGCTTCAGCTTGCGGGGATCGTCCAGGCGGCTGGCCGGCAGGGCCAGGCCCACGGCCGCGAGCGCGCGCCCGTGGAGGTCCAGGACGGGGACGGCCAGGCCCACGATGCCGACCGTGAACTCGCTGAAGGACCAGGCCACGCCTTCCTCCCGGATCTGGTGCAGTTGCCGCCGCAGGACCGCCGCGGAGCGTATGGTCCGTTCGGTGCGCGGTTGCAGCTGGACGCGCTGGAGATAGGCCTCGCGTTCGGCCGGGGACAGCCACGCGAGCAATACCTTGCCCGCCGAACTGGCATAGAGCGGCTGCATGACGCCGACGTGCACGGAATACAGCACCGCATTCGGCGATTGGGCGGAGGCGATGCGCTCGGCCATGTCGTTGCGCAGCACGCTGAGCCCGGCCGACTCTTCCGTGTCATGCATGAGCCGACGCAGCCATGGTTCGCTGGCGCGCAGCAGGTCGCGGTTGTGCGCGCCACGCCGCGCGAGCGCATAGGCGCCTTCGCCGAGCTGGAACTGCTGCGTATCCCGCGATTGCTCGATGTAGCCGCGGACGACGAGGTTGTGCAGCAGCGCGGTCAGGCTGCTTTTCGGAACGGCCGTCCGGCGCGAGATTTCGGCATGCGTCATGGCGCGCCCGGTGCTGGCCAGCAATTCCAGGATATCGAGGACGCGGTCCGCGGATTTGACGTTGGGCCGGACCGGGCCGCCTTTGTCGCGGGAGGCTGACGCCGCTCGCTGCGGCTTGGACGAGGGGGCAGGATTCACAGGTCGATTGTAGGGCGGTGCAGTTGGCCAGGACTATTCGAGCACACAACGACCTTTCATTGATTGCGGCGTTGCGGGGACAATCCAGGGCGCGTCTCCGCAAGTGGGGAGATGTCGAGGCAGTGCGGCAGCTGTATCGAGGGTCATGCGCAGCCGTACCCCTTATCCTGGATAAGGGTGCCACTAAGTGGCATAATTAGAGAAATGCGGTAAGTCTTCATGACACGCTACTTCGTGCGTTGGATGCGCAAGACGGAGTTGACTGAACAACTGCTATGCAAGGCGGTCGACGAGATGCACCAGGGGCATCATTGATGCTGAGCTTGGTAGTGGCTTGGTCAAGAAGCGAGTAGCGGTTGGGAGCCGCGGCAAGAGCCGTGGCATTCGCACGCTCGTCGCTACCAACAAGGAGAATCTCTGGGTTTTTGTCTTTGGATTCTCAAAGAACGATAGGGCAAACATCAGTGACGTGGAACTGGAGGCGCTTCAATTCTTGACTGAAGATTTGCTCAACCTGACCAATCTGGAAATGAAGGATGCCGTCCAAGACGGGTCGCTACAAGAGATCTGCCATGACCAGCCGAACCAAAGTGAAGAGTCCCATACTCGCCGCCGTGCATGAAACGGCCAATGACTTGCATCGCCAGGGGTTCATCACCAAGCGCAAGATGAACCAATATGACGCGCTCTGCCTGGAGCCCGTCCCGGTGTACAGCAAAGAAGAAATTCGGGCCATGCGGGAGAAGTTCAAGCTCAGCCAGACCGTGCTGGCGCTGGTGCTCAATACCAGTGTTTCAACGATCCGCAAGTGGGAACAAGGGGACAAGGCGCCCAGCGGGCCGTCGTTGAAGCTACTGAGCCTGCTGGATCGAAAAGGACTGGAGGCGGTGCTTTGACATGCCGTGCCGGACCTTCGCTCTGGCGTTCATACCTGTTCCGGATGCACTTCATGCAGTGACGTGCGCCGAAAAATCTCGAGCAGTTCAGCGGCGATCTGCTGCTTCGATCCCCCCACGGCTTCGGCAATGCCTATGCGCCGCATCAGCGGCGGCGTTCCCAAAGGCATGACGCGCAATCCGTACAACTGCGAGAGCCGGGGGTTGCCGTCGGGAACGATGGACACACCCAGGCCGTTCAGGACCAACAGCTTGATCGCGTCCACGGATTCGACGTCCATGGCATCCTTCAGCACAAGTTGACGGTCCGCCAGGTGCTCTTCGATGTCCCGGCTGACCAGGAAGTTGCGGCCGAACCGGATGTACGGGAACTCATGGAGCAGGGCCTCGTCGGTTTGTCCGCGCGCGTGGGGCGGCGCGACCACGACGATGGGCTCCAGCGCGCACATCGTCCACTTGATGCCTTCGATCTGGGTCCTGGGTTCGCTGATGAACGCCACGTCTATTTCGTCGTGTTCGAGCCGCTTGATGAGAAACGCCGGGCGTCCATACCGCATCCGCACCTGAAGGCGGGGGTAGGCCTTGCGCAGCGCCGCGAGCGAACGCGGGATGATGCTGGTCAGCACGGTGGGCGAGGCGCCGATGCGCAGCACGCCACTGAAACTGGATGACTCCGCGACGGCGTTGTGGAGCTGATCGTGCAGCCTGAGTATTTCCCTGGCCCGTTCGACGATGACCAGCCCCGCTTCGCTGAGCCGGGCGGGCTTGCGCTTCCGATCCAGTAATTGGACGCCGAATTCCTGCTCGAGATTGGCCACGTGGGCGCTGACCGCCGGAACGGTCAGGAAAAGCGCTTCCGATGCGGCGGTGATGCTGCCGTGGTCGGCGATGGAAACCAGAGACCGCAGTTCACGTGACGACATGGAGGGCTTCCCCGACTGTGCTGGGCGTTCCACGAAGGACGCACGTCGAATCCTAACAAAAGAAATCCTTAAGTTTTCCTTCAGAAAATACAGAGAAACCCGAAGGCATCGGGTGCTAGCATCGATCGCATAGTGTCAGCACCGATGGGCCGGTTTGCTGATCGATACAACGAGACAACCCGAGAGGTACAAGCCCATGTTCCGATTCTTCCGTGTCGCCGGATTCCTGTTGAGTCTCGCATTCGCGTCGGCATCGACGTGCGCATACGCGGTCTATCCCGACCGGCCCGTGCGGCTGATCGTGACGTATCAGGCGGGTGGATCCGCCGACGTCCTCGCGCGCATCTTCGCCAAGTCGTTTGCCGACCAATTGGGCCAACCCATCGTGGTGGAGAACAAGCCGGGCGGCGCCGGCGTCATCGGCATCAGCGCGGTGACCCAGAGCGCGGCCGACGGAAACACGCTGCTGTTCTGTCCGCCCGGCCCCCTGGTGAATCTGCCGCTGATGGGAATGAAACTGCCGTTCGATGTCTACAAGGACTTGACTTACATCACCCTGCTTACCGATACCTCGAAGGTCATCGTGGTTCCCGCGAGCCTGGGCATCAAGACGCTGGGGGAGTTCGTGGCCCACGTGCGCGCGAATCCGGGGAAACTGTCGTTCGGATCGGCCGGGACCGGCTCGATGACCCATCTTACGGCCGAACTCATGATGTCGCTCGCGAAGATCGACATGGTGCACGTGCCCTACAAGAGCGGAGCGCCCATCGTCATGGACATGCTCAATGGCAATCTGCAGATGTTCATCGGCGAAATGCCGAATGTGCTGCCCCAGATCCGCGCCGGGAAGCTGGTGGCCCTGGCCGTCACCGATGCCAGGCGCAGCACCTTCCTGCCGGACGTTCCCACCACCGCCGAGGCGGGGTATCCGGACCTGATCGGAGGCGGCGGCGCCTATGGCTTGTGCGGCCCGGCGAACCTGCCGCCGCCGGTCGTGAGGCGCATCCAGGAAGCCGCGGTCCAGGCGCTCAAGTCGCCGGACCTGCTGGAACTGTTCTCCCAGCAAGGTTCTCGTCCGGAGACGTCGACCGGCGCGCAATACATGGACTACATCCGCGGCGAAACCGCGCGTTGGAGCCCGATCATCAAGAGCAGGAATATTTCGTCCACCAACTGAACGGCCGACCGCGGTCCCTGTCACGGTAGAGCACCATGTCGATGAAGATCACCCCGCTTTGCGCATCCCTGGGCGCCGAAGTCCATGGCCTGGACCTTCGCCAGCCTGTTTCCGAGGACCTGCGCGAGCAGCTCCACGAGGCGTGGAACCGCCATCTGGTGCTGGTCTTCCGCGACCAGCGTCTCGATGCCGGCCAGTTCCTGGCCGCCAGCCAGCTCTTCGGCGCGCTCGATATGCCGCCGGGCGTGCGCTACGGCCGCGTCCATATTCCCGAGCACCCCGAGATCGCGCTGATGTCCAACGAAGAAGAGAACGGCAAGCCCAAGGGATTGCTGGGCAGTTCCGAGCTAGTCTGGCATGCCGATATGACATTCGACGATCTGCCGCCGCGGGGCGCGATACTGTACCCCCTTCGCCTTCCGGAAACGGGGGGCGAGACGTTTTTCTCGAACCTCTATCTGGCGCACGACACGCTGCCGGAAGCGCTGCGGGCGCAAGCCCAGGGGCGCCATGCCTTCCATGACGGCTCGCTCAATAGTGCCGGCAAGCCGCGTGCCGAGGGCGCCGCGCTGCGCGAAGGGGAGCGTCCCCTGGGCGCGATCCACCCGTTGCTGAGGGTGCATCCGGCCACGGGGCGTTCGGTGGTGTTCCTGGGCCGCCGCCAGAAATCCTACGTCACGGAGTTGCCCGACGAGCGGGGCGAGGCGTTGCTGGACAGGCTCTGGGCCCATGCCACCCAGCCGCAGTTCGTCTACAGGCACGAGTGGCGCATGGGGGACATGCTCATCTGGGACAACCTTGCCACGATGCACCGCCGCGACGCCCTGGACGCGAGCCAGCCGCGCACCTTGTACCGCACGCAGATATCGGGCCGGCAGGCCGTGCGCGCCGCGGCCGAAGCGGCCTGAGGGCGTGGCGATGCGCGCTATTCGTATCGAGCGTTTCGGCGGGCCGGAAGCATTGCGGCTGGTGCAGGATCTTCCCGTGCCCGAACCCGGCCCGGGCGAGGTCCGGGTGCGCATGGCCTACGCGGGCGTGAACTACACGGATATCTACCGGCGCGAGGGAGACTACGCGGCGTCCGCCACGTATGTGTCGCGCCTGCCCTTGACGCTGGGGATCGAGGGGGCCGGATGTGTCGACGCCCTGGGGCCGGGCGTCGCGGGCATCGAGCCGGGCGCGCGTGTCGCCTTCACGCGCACCCTGGGCGCCTGGGCCGACCATGCCATCGTTCCCGCGCATCGCCTGGCGCGCGTGCCCGGCGGCGTATCCCTGGCCCGCGCGGCCGCCGGGATGACCAATGCCATGACGGCGCATTATTTGACGACCGAGTTCGGCTTGCGCGCGGACGACTGGTGCCTGGTGCATGCGGGGGCTGGCGGCGTGGGGCAATGGCTCATCCGGCGGGCGAGGGCGCTGGGCGTGAACGTGATCGCGACCGCCGGCAATGAGGCCAAGGCGCGGATCGCGCGCGACCTGGGCGCCCGGGAAGTCATCTTGTATCGCGAGGCGGATTTCGACGCCGAGGTCCGGCGCATGACCGAGGGGAGGGGCGTGGACGTGGTATTCGATTCCGTGGGCCGCGATACGCTGGCCAGGTCGTTGCGGTCGCTCAGGCGGCGCGGCACATGCGTGCTGTACGGACACGCATCGGGGCGGGTGGATGCGCTGGACCCCATGGAGCTGGCGGAAGCCGGATCGGTTTTTCTTACGCGGCCCCATATGGCGGACTACATCGCGACAACCCAGGAATATGCCCGGCGGGCCGGCGACGTGATGGGCTGGCTGGCGTCGGGCGCCGATGCCGGCAGCGCGCCGCATGTCTGGCCGCTGGAGCAGGCGCGTCTGGCGCAGACGGCGCTGGCCTCGCGCGCCACGACCGGCAAGGCCATACTCGCCATCGCGCCCCATCTCGATGAACTTGCGCCGGTGGCCGTGTCATGAAGATAGATTCCATCCATCTCTACCGGATATCGATGCCGCTGGAGACCCCGTACGCGGTTTCCCGGAAAGTGTTCCACGAGATCACGCCGGTGGTGGCCGAAGTTCGCGGCAGCGGGGGCGAGCTGGGTTGGGGCGAGGCCCTGATCACGCCGGGCTACACCCACGAAAGCGTGGAAGGCGGCTGGGATTTCTGCAAGCATGCCGCCTCGGCGTCGATCGGAACGGATCCGGTGGCCGCGTTGGCCATCCTGCGGCGCCAGGTCGACATGCACCCGTGCGCGGCCAGCACGCTCATCGCGGCACTGGAAATGCTGACGGCGCATGACGCGCTTCGTGTGATGGAAACCACGAGGATCCCGCTCCTGGCCCCGTGTCATGCGAAGGATCCCGAAGCGTTGAAAGACGAGGTGAACGGGCTGATCGAATCCGGTTTTGCCACGCTCAAGGTCAAGGCGGGTTTCGACGTAGGCAAGGACCTCGCGCGTCTTCATACGATTGCCGAGACGGCGCGTGGGCGGGCGGCCCTGCGCATCGATGCGAATTGCGGTTTTTCCCTGGACGATGCCCGCCGCTACCTGGACGGTTTGCGCGGCGTGCCGGATATCGAGCTGCTGGAACAGCCTTGTGGCTCGCAGGATTGGGAAAGCAACGCCGAGGTGGCGCGGATCTCGCCGGTGCCGGTGATGCTGGACGAGTCGATCTATAGCCTGGCCGACATCGACCGCGCCGCCTCCTTGCCAGGCATCGGCTTCATCAAATTGAAGATGAAGAAAGCCGGCGGCGTCGAACGGCTGTGCCAGGCCCTGGATCACATTCATGCACGCGGATTGCTGCCCGTGCTGGGAGACGGCGTGTCCACCGAGATCGGATGCTGGGCCGAAGCCTGCGTGTGGCGAGGCCGCGTGCGGCATGCGGGCGAGATGAATGGCTTTGCCAAGACGCGCGCGCGATTGTTCGAGGATCCCCTGATCGTCGAGCACGGCTCGTTGTTGATGGATGCGGGGAGGACGCCCGTTATCGACCGGGCGGTCCTGAACGCCCATAGCGTGGAGCGAGAAAGCTACACGCCGGCCCGATCCTGCCAGACGCGATGACACCGCCCGGCCATCCGCCCGCCGCCGCGCCGCGCGTGTCGGCCCGGGACTTGCATGCCATGCTTGCCGACGGCCGCGAGCTCGCGCTGCTGGATGTGCGCGAGACGGGCGTCCACATTCGCCAACACATCTTCCACGCGGCCTCGTTGCCGCTGTCCACGCTGGAGCTGTGCGCCGGACCGGCGTTGCCCCGCAAGACGACACGCATCGTGCTGGTCGACGACGAAGACGGCCTGGCGGCCACGGCCTCGCGCCGCTTGTGTCTGATGGGCTACGGCAACGTGGCGGTGCTGGAGGGCGGACAGGCCGGTTGGGACGCGGCGGGATACGCCGGATATTCCGGCCTCCACGTGCCGAGCAAGGCCTTCGGCGAGGTGGTCGAGCACGTCTACGACACACCGTCCATCACGGCCGAGGAACTCGATGCGCTAGGCGCGAGCGGCGGCGTGCTGGTGCTCGACAGCCGCAGCGAAGAGGAATTTCATGCGATGTCCATGCCCGGCGCGGCTTCCTGCCCGGGCGGCGAGCTCGTCGCCCGCGCGCTGCGCCATGACGGCCTCGTGGTCGTGAATTGCGCGGGCCGCACGCGCTCGATCATGGGCGCGCAGTCGCTCATCAGCGCCGGCAAGCACGATGTGCGGGCGTTGAAGAATGGCCTGATGGGCCAGCGCCTGGCTGGTCTGCCGTTCCATCATGGCCGGTGCGAGACCCATGTCGACCGGCCCCTGGCCGAGGGCGCCGCGCCTGCCGCGGCGAGGCTGGCGTCCGCGCTGCGCATCGCGGTGATCGGAAGCGAGGGGGTGCATGCACTGCTCGCCGATGCCACCCGCAGCTGTTATCTGTTCGATGTCCGGTTGCCGGGCGCCTGGCGGGCCGGCACGCTGCCCGGGGCGATCAGCGCGCCGGGCGGCCAACTGGTGCAGCAGACGGATGCCTACGCACCGGTGCGCAACGCGCGCATCATCGTGGTCGATACCGATGCGGTGCAGGCGCCGATGACGGCTTTCTGGCTGCGCCAGATGGGGTGGGAGGTGTACATCCACCGCGCGCGGGCCGATGCGCTCGCGCCGCCCCGGCCGGCCGAGGCCGTTGGCGTCGATGACGACGGCGTGCGGCTGCCGCTGGCGCCCGCGGCGCGCGTGATCGACGTGGGCGATTCGCGCCAGTACCGGGCGCGCCATCTGCCGGGGGCGGCCTGGACCGTGCGCTCGCGTCTCGCGCAGACGCTGGCCGGCATGCCGGCCGACGTGCCGCTGGTATTCACCTGCGCCGACGGCCGTCTTTCGGCGCTGGCCGCGGCCGACGCGCGAGCCTTGGGCCGCGACGCCACGCATCTGCGGGGAGGCTTGCGGGACGTCGGAGCGGACTCGTTCACCGCGGGCGATCCTCGGTACCTGACCGCCATCGACGACGTATGGTACCGGCCCTATGACCGGGACAGCGGCGTCGAAGAAGCGATGCGCGATTACCTGCGCTGGGAAACCGGCCTGCTTGAACGCGTCATGGCCGATGCCACGGTTCCCTTTCGCTACGAGGAAATCCTGGCCATGGCCGGGAGCTTGCGCGGGAGCGCCGGTTTGTCGTAGGCGCCCGGGGGCGAAGCATCGGTCTCCGCTTGTCCGGATGTCTCCCGTTGCCTTCCGCCCATTAATTTACTTTTCAGTAAGTTAATGGGCGAAAAAACGCATCGCCTCGTGGCCGGTCCGCCTGTCGGCGCCGCTCACTCCGCCTTGATGCCCACCGTCCGCACCACGGTACCGAAGCGGGCGATGTCGGCCTTCACCTGGGCGCCGAAGGCGTCGGGCGTGCCGCCCACGGGTTCGGCGTAGCGGGCGCCGAGTTGTTCGACGACCTCTTTGTTCCGCAGGATCCGGTTGATCTCGCGGTTGAGCGTGTCGACGACTTCGGGCGGGGTGTTCTTGGGCGCGAACATGCCTTGCCACGATCCCGAGCTGGCGGTCTGCGGGAAGCCGGCCTCGGCGGCGGTGGGGACGTTGGGCAGTTCCGCCAGCCGGCGGTTGCCCGCCACGGCCAGGATCTTGACCTTTCCGGCGGTGACCAGGGCCCGCGCGGCGCCGTAGTCGGGCAGCACGAATTGCACTTCTCCGGATGCCAGCGCGGTCAGGGCCGGCCCGATGCCCTTGTAGGGGATGTGCGTGGCCGTGATCCCGGTGGCGGCCAGGAAGGCCTCGGTGGTGACGTGGGTGATGCTGCCCGCCCCCTGGGTCGCGTAGTTCAGCTTGCCCGGATTGGCCTTGGCGTAGGCGACCATTTCGCCCAGCGTGTTGAAGGGCGTGCCGGCATGGGCGGCGAACACGGTCGATCCGACCACCATGTTGATGACGGGCTGGACGTCGTTGGCGGCGTCGAACGACATTTTCATCAAGGCCGGATTGACCGCGTAGCTGGCCGAGGCCACCAGCAGGGTATAGCCGTCGGGCGGGGAGCGCAGGGCGGCTTCCGCGCCCACCACGCCGCCCGCGCCCAGGCGGTTTTCGACGATGAAGGGCTGGCCCAGCGCGGTGGCCAGTTTTTCGGCGACCAGGCGCGCGATGTAGTCGGTGGGGCCGCCGGCGGCGAAGGGCACGATGATGCGCACGGGCTTGGTCGGGTAGGCGCGGGGGGCCTGGGCCAGGGCGCTGCACGATGCGAACGCCGCGGCGGCGATGAACGCCGATGTCAGGATCTTCAAGGCTGTCTCCTCATGGATGGATCATGGACGACCACGATCCCGTAGGGAGCGATGGCCGTGCCGCTCGGCGGCGGCTTGGGCCTTCTCCTGGTCGTCTTGCTCGCGAAGCGGCGCGTTGACACTCCGCGTGCAGTTAATTTACCATGAAGTAAGTTATCCGCCAGGGGTTCGTGAGCGGTATCTTCAGGTTTTCTTTCTTTTCCACGCCCATGGCCCGTACCCGCAATGCAGAAAAAACCCGCCGCGCGATCGTCGACGCGGCCCGCCACGAGTTCTCGCACAAGGGCTTCGCCAGTGCCCGCATGGAGTCGATCGCCCGCGCGGCGGGGGTGACCAAGGAACTGATCTACCACTACTTTCGCGGCAAGGAAGACATCTTCAACGAGGTCCGCGCGTTGCAGCACGCGGATGCGCTCGCGGCCTCCAAGGCCGACGACACCATGCTGGCGGCGGCCGATCCGCTGGCGCAGCCGGAACTGCTGTTCGTCTGGCGATTCCACCGGGCCTTGAGCAACCTGGAATGGGTCAGGTTCCTGACCTGGGAGGCGGCGCAAGGCGAGGAAACCGGCATTCCCGGCGAGGTCGAACGGGGGCGCACGATCCAGCGGAGCATCGGGGCGATCAAGGCCGCCCAGGGCGACCGCCGGCTGGCCGACGACCTGGATCCCGAGCTGCTGCAACTGGCGGTGTTCGCGCTGGCCAACTATCCGCTGGCCTATGCGCAGATCACGCGCATGGCGACGGGGCGATCGCCCTCGGACCCGGGGTTTCGCAAGGATTGGGCGGCCTTTCTCGCCAAGCTGGGACAGAAGTTGCTGGCGGTGCCGGCGGACGGCTCGCCGGCGACCCCGAACGAATCGGACTGATTACCGGAGACGCGCATGACCGAAAAAATCCTGACCGGGAAGATCGCCCGGGAACGTATCGCCGATCTGGATCCGCCGCGCGTGCCGGCGGAGGTCCTGCAAGGGTTCCGGGACCTGGGCGACGTGGTGAGCGCGGTATCCGATGCGCTCGACGAGCTGGGCGTGCACGGCCAGGTGGCCGCGTCCCTGCTGGCGCCGACCCTGCCCGGCACGAGCGTGGTGGGGTCGGCGCTGACCCTGCTCAACGCGGCCAGGGCGGAAGATCCCCTGGTCTATGTGAAGCAGGGCGACAACCGCATGGGAGAAATGGAGGCGCACAACCTGGCGCGGCCGGGCGACATCCTGGTGATCCAGGGCATCGCGCACGGCTCCAACCTGGGCGGGGTGGGATGCACGATCGGCAAGCGCCAGGGGGAAGTGGGCGCGATCATCGACGGCGGTATCCGTGACCTGGGGCATTCCCGTTCCATCGGCTATCCGATCTGGGCGTCGCTGCGCACGCCGCTGACGGGCAAGTGGCGGCTGGAAACGATGCAGATCAACGGCCCGGTGGAGATCTGCGGCGTGCGGGTGCATCCGGGCGACGTCGTGGTGGCCGACGACAGCGGGGTGTGCTTCATCCCGCGCGAGCACGCGCAGGCCGTGCTGGCGTTCGCGCGCAGGAAGGCTGCCTCGGAGGCCGCCCAGTGCGAGCGCGTGGCCGCCGGTGTTTCCGTGCCTGAACTGGCCGGCGCGAAAGCCGCGCGGCCGCCGGCCGCCTGAATGAACCGGCCGGACGGAGAACCCGGCAAGCTATCAAGAGGAGACAGCAGATGGCCATGACCATGACGGAGAAGCTGCTGGCGCGCGCATGCGGGCTGGACAGCGTCAAGCCGGGCGACGTGATTTCGCCCGAACCCGAGCTGGTGATCATGCACGACGGCTATGTCGAGACCGCCCACAAGCAACTGAGCGACATCGGCTACCGGCGCATCACGAACGCCGAACGGGTGATGATCATCACCGACCACAACACCATCCAGACCACGCCGCGGTCGATCGAGCAGAGCCGGGCCAACCGGCGCATCGCGGCCGAGTGGAAGGTCGGGCATTTCTTCGATGTGGGGCGGGGCGGGCACGGCCACATCTATCCGATGGAGGCGGGCCTGGTCAAACCGGGCATGTTCCTGTTCGCCTACGATATGCACTGCACGAATTTCGGCGCGGTCGGGGCCCTGGCGCTGCGCGCCGGACCGGACGTGCCCATGGTGCTGGCGACCGGCTCGATGTGGACCGTGGTGCCCGAGACGTTGCGGGTCGAGCTGCGCGGCAGGTTCGCGCCGGGCGTGCTGGCGCGGGACCTGGGCTTTCGTCTGTCCGCCGACTTGAGTTCGGGCCGCCACGGCCTGGAGTTCGATCATCGCATCGTCGAGTTCGGCGGCGACGCGGTCGAAGCGATGCCGCTGGCCGAGCGTATCGCGCTGTGCAATACCTTGACCGAGATCGGCGTCAGCGGCGTCATCTTCCCGCCTTTGTCGCCGACGGGGGCGCCGGCCGACGACAGTTGGGTGCGCAGCGACGACGATGCCCGCTTCGAGAGCCGCCTGGCGCTCGACCTGGGCGATCTCGAACCCCAGGTCGCGCTGCCGGGGCGCCCCGACAATGCCGTGCCCGTGGGGCAGGCGGCGGGGCGTCCGGTCGATCACGCCTACCTGGGGTCGTGCGGATCGGGCATGTTCGAGGATTTCGCGCTCGCGGCCGACATCGTGCGCGGCCGCAAGATCGCCGACCGCGTGCGCCTGTTCGTCGTGCCCGGCACGGTGGAAATCGCGCGCCGCATGGCCGAGCAAGGCATCAGCCAGGTTTTCCTGGACGCGGGAGCGATCCTGCTGCCGGCAGGCTGCGGTCCTTGCGCGGGCGGGGTGGGGGCGCCCCTGGGCCCGGGCGAGGTCTCGATCTCGACCGCCGCCACCAACGGCGTCGGCCGCATGGGGTCGAAGGAAGCGGAATGCTATCTGGGCAGCCCGGCCACCGTGGCCGCGTCGGCGCTGGCGGGCCGGATCGTCGATCCGCGTTCGTGGGCGGATGCCTCCCGGGCCGAGCCGGATCCGGCACTTGTTCACTGACATTCACTGAGGAGACGACACATGGCCCTGGAAGGCGGCTGGAAGACCCGCGCGCGTTGCCATGTCCTGGGGGACGACGTGCCCCACGACGGCGGCGTCATGCGCTTCGACTTCATTACCGGGCGGGTGACGGACCCGGCGTTGCTGATTCCCGAATTGTTCAACGAGATCGATCCCGGCCTGAAGACGCGCATCCGGCCGGGCGATTTCATCGTCGCCGGCAAGAACTTCTTCTGCGGCAAGGCGCACAACAACGGCATGATCGCCATGAAGGCGCTGGGCCTGCGCGTCTTGTGCGAGTCGATGCCGTTCCGCTCCTTCCGGGCGGCGATAGGCGTCGCCTTGCCGTGCCTGATCCAGTGCAAGGGGATCCGGGAGTTCGTCCAGGACGGCGATGAACTGGAGGTCGATTTCGAGAGCGGCGAGGTGGTCAATCTGACCCGGGGCGAGACGCGCCGATACCCCGCCGTGGCGCGCGATATCAAGACCATCGTGGAAGAGGGTGGCATGCAGGGGCTGCTGGCCAAATGGCTGGCCGACCATCCGGAACTGGCCACGCCGGCCTGATGCCCGTTGCCGGCGGGCCTTTCGTCCATCACCGCCGGCTGGAGGCCTGCGCACGCCTCCTGAGCTGCTTGTAAGATGTTGCCTGTCGTGCAACTGGGGTACCCTTTCCTGGGGTATTTCCCAGGATGTCGCGGGCGGCGGGCAGGAAGCATGCAGGATGGATGACGAGGGCGGGAACGCCCTGCCCACCCTGGCCGCCGATCCGGCCCTGGCCGGCGGCGAACCGCCCAAGGCCACGCGGCCGGGCACCCACATCCGCAGCTTCGTCCACCGGCGCGGCCACATCACGCTCAGCCAGAAAGAAGCGCTGGAAACGCTGACCGGCGCCTGGTCCCTGCCCTATACGGACCGGCACGTCTCGTTCGCCCAGGTCTTCGGCCGCGAGGCGCCAACCGTGCTGGAGATCGGCTTCGGCATGGGCGAAACCACCCAGAAAATCGCCCTGGCCCAGCCCGAGCGCAATTTCCTGGGCGTGGAGGTCTTCAACGCCGGCGTGGGCGCCATGCTCCGGCGCATCGAGGACTCGGGCCTGCGCAACGTGCGCATCGTCCAGCACGACGCGGTGGAAGTCATGCGCGACATGATTCCGCCTGCCTCGCTGGCGGGCGTGCATATCTATTTTCCCGACCCGTGGCCCAAGAAACGGCACCACAAGCGACGGTTGATCCAGCCCGCTTTCATCGAACTGCTGGCCACCCGCCTCGCTCCGGGCGCCTATCTGCATTGCGCGACCGATTGGCAGCCGTATGCGGAACAGATGCTGGAAGTGCTGAGCGGCGAACCCCGGCTGTGCAATACCTGCGAAGGCTATGCCGAGCGTCCGGCCTGGCGGCCGCAGACCAAGTTCGAGACCCGCGGCCTGAGGCTGGGCCACGGCGTCTGGGACCTGATCTTCGAACGGCCGCCGGTCTCCCGCTATACC
Source organism: Alcaligenaceae bacterium SAGV5 (assembly GCA_009360345.1). Lineage (GTDB taxonomy): Bacteria > Pseudomonadota > Gammaproteobacteria > Burkholderiales > Burkholderiaceae_B > Pigmentiphaga. The sequence goes on along the minus strand of SPDP01000006.1, from coordinate 34,368 downwards.
CCGCGGCGCGATGCCTGAGCACAGGGCGTCCGGCGCGCCCGCGCGGACCTGACCGAGCACGGCGGCGATGATACGGTCCATCTCCCGGGGGCTGGCGGTACTGCGCGCGATGAACGCGCGCATGCACTCCACGCTGGCGGACCTGCACCGGGACACGGGCCTGCCCAAACCCACCGTCTTCCGCATCCTGGAAACGCTGCGGGAAGAAGGCTACGTGCGCGAAGTGGACGCCCGGGGCAGCTACCAGCTGACCGGCAAGGTGCGCGACCTGAGCGACGGCTGCTCGGAACGGCTGCTCATCGTGGACGCGGCCATTCCCTGCATGATCCGGGCAACGCGCCGCATCAAATGGCCGCTGGGCCTGTCGACCCTGGACGGCGACCGCATGGCCGTGCGCTACAGCACCATGCCCTACAGCCCCCTGGCCTACCTGCCCACCACGTACGGACGCCGCCACCCGATGACGCACTCTTCGGTCGGCCTGACCTACCTGGCCTTCTGCTCGGAACCCGAACGGCGCTTCCTGCTGCCCGGAGGCGCGTCCGCCGAACTCCAGGCCGTCCTGGACACCACGCGGACCCGCGCGTATGCGGTCCGACAGCCCACCGCGCAGTGGGATAGCGCGACCTGCGCCGTGCCGGTGGCCGAAAACGGCGAACTGCTGGCCGTGCTGAGCATGACCACCTTCGGCTCAACGATGACGCCGGACTTCCTGGACCACCACATCCCCATCCTGCGGCAGACCGCGGCGGAAATTCTCGAGGCCCACGCCCCGCTGCGGGACCCGGATCAGGCCGCCGATGGCCCCAGCGCGCCGGCCCCGGCCAACGCCACGATCTCTTCCGGCGAATAACCCGCCTCGGCCAGGATCTCTGCGCCATGCTCGCCCAGCTTCGGTGCCGGCCGGGACGGCGCGTCGTCCCGGCCGCTCATGCGCGTGGGATCCGCCAGGTCCCACATTTTCCCTTCGGTGGGATGCTCGATCTCGCGCAACAGGCCGGAGGCCACGATGTGCGGATCCGAACGCAGGCTGTCCAGCGTGTTGTAGGGCATGGCCGGGATATCCGCCTCCTTCAGCAACGCCAGCCATTCGGCGGTCGTGCGCCGGGCAATCGCTTCCGCCCGGATGCCGAAGTACTCGCGGCTGTGGGCGGCGCGGGCCTGCTTGGTGCTGAAGCGCGGGTCGGCCTGCATCTCGGGATGCCCCATGACCCGCATCAGCGCGAAAGCCTGGGCGTCGGTATTGGTCGTCAGGCAGACGTAGCCGTCCGCCGTCTTGACGGGGCTGGCCTGCGGATCGATCAGGCGCAGGTCGCCGGGCGGCGACAGCGGCGGCTCGAAGGTCGCGCCATACAGATGCTCGCTCAGCATCAGGGCCGCCATGTTCTCGAACATGGGGACTTCCACGCACTGGCCGGCGCCGGTGCGTTCCCGCTGGAACAGCGCCATCATGACGGCATTGAGGGCCATGAGGCCCACGGTGCGGTCCGCCACCACGTAGGGCACGTAGCGAGGCACGCCGGTCGCCATCTCGGACAGCGCGGCGACGCCGGCGCCACCCTGGATGATGGAATCGTAGGCCGGCGTGTCGCGGTAGGGCCCGGGGCCGAAGCCGACCATCGCGCAATACACCAGCCGCGGGTTGGTACGCGCCACGCTGTCGTAGTCCAGCCCGAGGCGCTCGACGGCCTGCGGCCGCATATTGACCAGCAGCACGTCGGCGCGCGCCACCAGCCTCATGACGGCCTCGCGGCCTGGCGGCTGCTTCAGGTCCAGCACGATGCTGCGCTTGCCGCGGTTCAGGTGCACGAATTTGCCCGACATGCCGGGTGTGGGGGAAGGCCCGGCGATCCAGCGGATGACGTCGCCATCGGCGGCCTCGACCTTGATCACGTCGGCACCATGATCGGCCATGATCTTGGCGGCGTAGGGCCCGACCACCGCCGAGGTGAGATCGAGGACGCGGATGCCGGACAGGGCGCGCCGGGCGCGGGAAGCGGAAGAATCGGACATGAGAGGCAAGGCCGCGCTGCGCGGCGGGAAACGACGGACCTTCGCAGCATAGCCCCGCCGGCCTTGGGCACGCCGGGGTTTCTTCAACTATTTCGACAGACGAAATGGCGGCCGCGCCGCCGGCCCGGCCCTGCCGCTCAGTGGGCGGCCCACTGGATGGTGCTCAGGTCCACGCCGTCCTGGTACATCTCCCAGAGCGGGCTGAGTTCGCGCAGCCTGGCGACCTTGCCCTTGATCAGGTCGACGACGAAATCGACTTCCTGCTCGGTGGAGAAGCGGCCCAGCGTGAAGCGGATCGAGCTGTGCGCCAGTTCGTCGCTGCGGCCCAGGGCGCGCAGCACGAAAGACGGCTCCAGCGATGCCGAGGTACAGGCCGACCCCGACGACACGGCGACGTCCTTGATCGCCATGATGAGCGATTCGCCTTCGACGAAGTTGAAGCTCAGGTTGAGGTTGTGCGGCACGCGATGTTCGAGGCTGCCGTTCACGTAGACCTCGGGCATCTCCGACAGGCCGGCCAGCAGCTTGTCGCGCAGCTTGCCGACTCGGGCCGATTCCAGCTGCATTTCCAGCCTGGCCAGCCGGAAGGCCTCGCCCATGCCAACGATCTGGTGCGTGGCCAGCGTGCCCGAACGCATGCCGCGCTCGTGGCCGCCGCCGTGCATCTGCGCCTCGATGCGCACGCGCGGCTTGCGCCGCACGTACAGCGCGCCTATGCCCTTGGGACCATAGACCTTGTGCGCCGTCACGGTCAGCAGATCGACCGGGAGCGCCTGGACGTCGATGGGCACCTTGCCCGCCCCCTGTACCGCGTCGCAGTGGTACAGCACCCCGCGCTCCCGGCACAGCTTGCCGATGGCCTCCACGTCCTGGATCACGCCGATCTCGTTGTTGACCAGCATGACCGAGACCAGGATGGTGTCCGGCCGGATGGCCGCCGCCAGGCGCCCGATCGGCAGCAGGCCGTCCTCGTCCACCTCCAGGTAGGTAGCCTCGAAGCCCTGGCGCTCCAGTTCGCGGAACGTATCCAGCACCGCCTTGTGCTCGGTCTTGACCGTGATGATGTGCTTGCCGCGCTCGGCGTAGAAATGCGCGGCGCCCTTGATGGCGAGGTTGTTGCCTTCGGTGGCTCCCGAGGTCCAGACGATCTCGCGGGGATCGGCGTTCAGCAGCGCCGCGACATGGCCGCGCGCGGCCTCGACGGCCTCCTCGGCCTCCCAGCCGTAGGCGTGGCTGCGCGAGGCGGGATTGCCGAACTTCTCGTAGAGATAGGGCACCATGGCGTCGACGACGCGCGGGTCCACCGGCGTCGTGGCGCTGTAGTCCATGTAGACGGGCAGGCGCATGGGGGCTGGGGGCATGTTTCGCTCCTGGAACGTGCGGTATCGCGGATGGCCGCCATAGTAGCCTGCCCCCCTCCCCCATCAGGCAATACCCCGGCTGCCAGCATTGAAACCCGGGCCGGCTTTCCCAGGGGTCAGGGGACCAGGATGATCTTGCCTATGGTTTCGCCGGCATCGAGGATGCGATGGGCATCCCGGACGGCATCGAGCGGCATGCGGGTGGCCGCGGGCGGCGTGATGCGGCCTTCGGCCATCAGGCCGATCAGGCGCCCGGTGGCTGCGCGCCGCGTGGCGCGGTCATGGTCGAAGCTATGGATGGAAAAGCAGCGCAGCGCGAGGCTGCGGCCCACCAGCTTGCGCAGTTCCCCGAAGATCTCCGGCTGCGGCGGTCCGCCCACGATGTTGTAGGACACGGCCATCCCGAACGGCGCCAGTGCGTGCAGGCAATCCACCAGGATGCCCGCGCCGATGTGATCCAGGGCCAGGTCCACGCCTTCGCCGCCGGTCAGCGCCATGACACGCTCGGGGATGGATTCGTGCAGGCGGTCGATCACGTGCGCGGCGCCCATGGCCATGGCAAAGGCCGCCTTGTCGGCGGAACTGACTACGCCAATGACCTCGCTGCCCTGCAGCCGGGCCAGCTGGATGACGGCCGACGCCACACCGCCGGCGGCACCGGTCAACAGGACACGCCGCGCCCGCACGCCCGGATTGCAGCGATTCAACAGCGCATCGGCCATCAGGAAGTTGGGCAGGCTGAGCGCGGCCTCGAAAGGGATGGCCGCCGGCAATTCGAACGGCGCATCGGCCGGCACACAGATCGCTTCGGCATAGCAGCCGCCGCGCTGGGCCAGCTCCCGCGCGCTGACCAGCACGCGCCGGCCGGCCAGTTCCGGCGCGACCCCCTCGCCCACCGCATCGATCACGCCGGCCATCTCCCCGCCCGGCGTCGCCGGCAGCGGCGGCATCCATTTGTAGGTGCCGTTGCGCATCAGCACGTCCGGCCGGCCCACGCCTATGGCGCGCGCGGCGACGCGGACCTGCCCCGGGCCGGGCTCGGGCTCCGTCACGGTGGAAATGACGAGCGCATCGGGCCCGCCGGGCTGGAAGATCTGCACGAGTTTCACGGTTCTATGCCCTGGAGTCGAAGGGTGGACGCAGTTTAGCGCCGGGCCTGCCCTTGCCGCCTGGCGGCCGTACGCTAAACAAGCCCAAACGCCGCGCCATCCGTTGCGCGCCGGCCCCATAGAATCACGGCGCGATTGCGCATGAACCGCAGTGGGAGCATGCTCCGCGTGCTACTCAACCATTGCACGACAGGGGGGAGATATGAGCAAACGGCTTTGCGCGGAATTCCTGGGTACGTTCTGGCTGGTGTTGGGTGGCTGCGGCAGCGCCGTGCTGGCCGCGGCGTTTCCGGAACTGGGCATCGGATTCGCCGGCGTGGCGCTGGCCTTCGGGCTAACGGTGGTGACCATGGCCTACGCGGTCGGACACATTTCCGGCGGGCACTTCAACCCGGCGGTCACCGTGGGCCTGGTCGCCGGCGGCCGGCTTCCGGCCAAGGACGCCGTGCCCTACATCATCGCCCAGGTCGTGGGCGGCATCGCCGCCGGCGGGGTCCTGTACCTCATCGCCAGCGGCAAGGCGGGCTTCGATGCCAGCGCCGGCTTCGCGTCCAACGGCTACGGCGAACACTCCCCGGGCGGCTATACGCTGGCCGCGGCCATCGTCTGCGAACTGGTGCTGACGGCTTTCTTCCTGATCGTGATCCACGGCGCGACCGACAAACGCGCGCCCGCGGGCATGGCGCCGCTGGCCATCGGCCTGACGCTTACCCTCATCCACCTGATCAGCATCCCGGTCACCAACACCTCGGTCAACCCCGCCCGCAGCACCGCCGTGGCCGTGTACCAGGGCAGTTGGGCGCTGGAGCAGTTGTGGGTGTTCTGGCTCGTGCCGCTGATCGGCTGCGCGATCGGCGGACTGATCTACCGGCACCTGCTGGAAAAAGAAACGAACTGACACCGGGCGTTCTCGAAGCACGGCGATAATGAAGGGCGGGGAAGCTTCCCCGCCCTTCGCCTGACTTCGGACACCGATGAATCTACGCCTGACCGCCTTCGGCGGATGGAAGCCGCTGTTCTGGGCGGCCCTGCTGGGGATACTCGTGCTATCCCTCCTGCCCTCCGCGACGCCCCTGCCCACCACGGGGTGGGACAAGACCAATCACCTGCTGGGCTTCGGCGTGCTTGCCGCGCTGACGCGCCTCGCCTATCCGGGGCCGGCGCTGCCCCGCCTGCTGGGCCTCCTGGCCTATGGCGCGCTGATCGAAGTGCTGCAGTCGATGACACCCGACCGGTCGGCGGAATGGGCGGACCTGTTCGCCGATAGCCTGGGCATCGCGATCGGCTGGTGCGTGGCCTGGGTGGTCATGATCGGGTTGCAGCGGCGGGCCTGAACGCCTGGCCGCATGACGCCGCCGCAGGCGGACAGGACGCAGATGCACGCCGCGGCGAGACTCTCGCGCGCCATGGACGGAACAAGCTGTTCCACGAGCAGCACTCCCTGCGGAATGAATGGGAGCCCGGGAAAAACCGGATCAGCGGGCCTTGCCGATCTCGCCGACCAGCGCGCTGTTGGCGTCGGCCAGCAGCTTGGTCGCGATCTCGCGGTAACGATCGGGATCGGCATGGATTTCGAGATCCTTGCGCGAGAAGCTCTGGCCGCTGAGCAGACCGGAAATGACGCCGATCGTATTGACGGCGGAGTTGGTCACGTCCTGGGTAGAGCCATAGGCTTCTTCGGCATGAACGGCCTGGCCGAGCTTCACGGAGGTGGTGGCATCCGGGCAATAGCCGACGCACCGGCTGCCGCGCAGCGTGGTGTAGGTCATGCCGCTGCCCGCCCGCACGGAAAGCCCCTGTCCCATGGAGACGACGGCGTTTCCGCCCGCGACCATCGATTTGCCGCTGCTGGATGCATTGAGGAAATCGATGTAATACGTGATCTGGGCGACCCCGGCGTTCTGTTCCTTGACGAGATCGGAGAAAACGCGTGGAGGACTGTTGGCGTCGAATCCACCGAAGGCGGAAGCGACCCCCTCTTCGCCCGGAAGAAGCACGAGCTTGACGCCTCCGGGCGACACCATGAGCACGTCGCCGGTCGTGGAGGAATCGAGCGCCCGGGGGCTGGGCACGCCGGCCATCCGCGTGTACGCCGGCGACGCGGCCAACGCCGGCGGCTCGACCACGGCGAAGCCGGCCGCGCGCAACTTGCCGACGAAATCGGCATAGGCGGCGTCGGCGATCGCCTGGTAATGGCGACTCTCCAGGCCCATGAGCTTGCCGCTCATGTGGGCCGCCGCAGAACCGGTGCTGAATAACGAACTGCGCTGCGAAGATGCCTTGGTCGTCTGGTTGAAGGCCACGCGGAAGGCGCCGATGACGATCTTGTCCTCGCCCTTGACGTAGCGCATGCCCGAAGCCTGGATGCCGTCGAGCGGAACGCCGAACGCGCCGCGCTGCACGTCGGGCTTGTTGGTGTCGGTGGTCACGCAAGCCGCGAGGGCAAGCGCCGGGGCAAGCGCCGCCAGGCGCGGCCAGAACATCGTCATCGCAAAAACCTCCAGGACATATTCAGCCAGCTGTCAGGTGCCGGCCTGGAGATTCTGACGATCCTCCACCACGGAGCCAATCCCGCGAACACGGGACGTCCCACGGGAAAGCGCGCAAAAAGCAAAAGCCAGGCTGTCATGGACAAGCCTGGCTTTTTTATCCTGGTGGGCGGTACAAGTTTCGAACTTGTGACCCCTGCCGTGTGAAGGCAGTGCTCTACCACTGAGCTAACCGCCCGAAGAAAACCTTCGGTTTCTGCCGCCGCACTGGCGACAGCCCACGACTATAGCATAGTTTTTTTATTCAGCGGGAAGCGGCGCCCATTTCCGCCACAAGGTCTGCCCCTTGGACTCCTTGTCCAGCCCCGCCAGGTAGACCTGATGGGCCGCCAGATCCGCATCGTCCACCGGCATCACCTGCAAGACCGAGGCATCGAAGGCGCCGAAGCTGGTCGTGGCCTGCCCGCCGGTATCGCCCAGGTCGATCACCAGGCTGTCCTGGCCGCGCGTCATCGCCAGCCAGACCTCCGCCAACAGCTCCGAGTCGAGCAAGGCGCCGTGCAGCACCCGGTGGGCATTGGAGATGCCGTAGCGATCGCACAGCGAATCGAGCGAGTTGCGCTTGCCGGGGTGCAGTTCGCGCGCATGCATCAGCGAATCGACGACGCCCGCGCACTTGTCACGGAAACCGCCGCGCTGCAGCCGGGCCAACTCGGCATTCAGGAAGCGGATGTCGAACTCGGCGTTGTGGATGATGACGTGGCCGTCCTGGATGAAGTCCAGGAACTCGTCGACCTTGTCCTCGAACCGGGGCTTGTCGGACAGGAACTCGGTGGTCAGTCCGTGCACTTCCAGGGCGCCCGGATCGCTGTCGCGGTCGGGATTCAGATAGGTGTGGAAGTGGCGTTGCGTGACCCGGCGGTTGACGATCTCCACGCAGCCGATTTCGATGACGCGATGCCCCTGGAGCGGATCGAGGCCGGTGGTTTCAGTATCCAGGACGACATAACGCATTGCGGGGCACCAGGGAGAAATTGCGGGAGCCCCCCAGTTTAGGATATTTGGGTGGGTCCGTCGTCGGCAACGGCTGGCGGCCAGCCCTTGCCGATGACGTTTCCCCGCCCTGGCCCGGTCACGCGGGCGGGGATTCGGCGTGAACCGGCCCTAGCCCACCGACTCCGGAGCCGCCGCGACCGGGGCGGCGTGGTGATCCGGCTCCTGCGGATGTTCACCCACCGGCAGCGGACGCTTGCGCTTGCCGGCGACCAGCGCGTATACGCAGGGCACGACGAACAGGGTCAGGACCGTTCCCAGGCTCATGCCGCCCACGATCACCCAGCCGATCTGCACGCGGGATTCGGCGCCCGCCCCCGTGGCCACCGCCAGCGGGACGGCGCCCAGCACCATCGCGCCGGTCGTCATCAGGATAGGACGCAGCCGCAGCACGCTGGCCTCGGACACCGCCTCGATCAGTTCCTTGCCCTGGTCGCGCAACTGGTTGGCGAACTCCACGATCAGGATCCCGTGCTTGGTGATCAGGCCCACCAGCGTGATCAGGCCGATCTGGCTGTAGATGGACAGGGTTCCGCCCGAGAACCACAGCGCGAGCAGCGCGCCCGTCATCGACAACGGCACCGACAGCATGATGATGAACGGATTGCGCCAGCTCTCGAACTGCGCAGCCAGCACCAGGTAGATGAAGGCCACCGCCATCGCGAACACCAGGTAGATACTGCCCGAGGAGTCGCGGAACTCGCGCGACTGGCCGTTCAGGTCGGTCTGCGCGGTCGCGGGCAGCACGCGGGCGGCGATGCCGTTCATCACGTCCAGCGCCTCGCCCAGCGCGTAGCCGGGCGCGAGCGATGCCGAGATGGTGACGGCGCGCATGCGGTTGAAGTGGTTCAGTGTCTGCGGCGATACGCCTTCGCGGACGGACAGCAGGTTGGCGAGCTGCACCATCTCGCCGCTGCGGGGCCGGACGTAGATGTCGGCGATGTCGGCGGGATTGGAACGGTCGCGCGGAATCACCTGCACCAGGACGTCGTACTGCTCGCCGTTGTCCTTGAAACGCGTCACCTGCCGGCCGCCCAGCATGGATTCGAGCGTGCGGCCGACGCGGTCCACATCGACGCCGATATCGGCCAGCTTGTCGCGATTGACCTGCACCCGCAGTTCGGGCGTGTTCAGGCGCAGGTCGGTCTGCACGTTCTGCACGCCGGGGTATTTCGCCAGTTCCGCCAGGAAAGTGTCGGCCATCGTGGCCAGCTCGGGATAGGACACCTGGCTCATGATGACGAACTCGATGGGCGAGGAACGCGGCGACTGGCCCAGCGACGGCGGGTTCGTGGGAAATGCCTGCACCCCGGGCAGCGCGGAGAATTTCGGCTGGAGCGACCGCGCGACCTCCTGCTGGCTGCGGGTCCGCTCTTCCCAGGGCTTGAGCCGCAGCACGGCGTTGCCCTCGGTCACCACCGGGAAGCCGGCCACCGCCTGGTAGGCGGCCATCTCGGGGATGTCCTTGTAGATCTCTTCCATGCGCTCGAGGTAGCTGGTGGTATAGCCGACGGTCGCGCCCTGCGGGGCGACGATCCGGCCGTAGATGACCCCGCGGTCCTCCACCGGCGACAGCTCGCTCTTGATGGTCTTGAACAAGGGCGCGCTGCAGGCGCCCACCGCCAGGCCCAGCACCACCACCCATCCGCGGTGGGCCAGCGCGAACGACAGCGCGCGGCGGTAGCCGCGGGTCAGCGCGTTCAGCCCGCTCTCGATGAAGTTGTACAGCCAGCCATGCGACTCCTGGTGGCGCAGCATGAGCGAGCACATCATGGGCGTGAGCGTCAGCGCGACGAAGCCCGATACCAGCACCGCGCCCGCCAGGGCCAGCGCGAACTCGATGAAAAGGCGTCCGGTGCGGCCGGTGGCGAAGGCCAGCGGCGCGTAGACCGTGACCAGCGTCAGCGTCATGGCGACGACGGCGAAGCCGATCTCGCGCGAACCCAGCAGCGCGGCCTGCATGCGCGACTTGCCTTCCTCGATGTGGCGGAAGATGTTCTCGAGCACGACGATGGCGTCGTCCACCACCAGGCCGATGGCCAGCACCATGGCCAGCAGCGTGAGCGTGTTGATCGAGAAGCCGAACGCGTACATGAGCGTGCAGGCGCCGATCAGGGACACGGGAATGGTGACGATGGGGATCAGGCTGGCGCGCAGGTTGCGCAGGAACAGGAAGATCACCAGCACCACCAGCACGATGGCCTCACCGATGGTGTGGAACACCGATTCGATGGACTTCTCGATGAAGACCGAGGTGTCGTACGCCATGTTCAGCTTCATGCCGTTCGGCAGCGTGGCGTTCATCTCTTCGATCTCGGCCCGCACCGCCTTGGACAGGTCGAGCGGGTTGGCCGTGGACTGCTTGATCACGCCGATGTTCAGCGCCGGCTTGCCGTTGAAACGCGAGGTGACCCGTTCGTCCACCGGCCCCAGGCCCACTGAGGCGACGTCGCCGACGCGCACGCTGTAGCCGCCGACGTTGGCGATGATGACGTTCTCGAACTGCTCCCGGGTGCGCAGGTTGGTGGCGGCGACGATGGAGAATTCCCGCGCCATGGACTCGATCCGGCCCGAGGGGATCTCGACGTTCTGCTTGCGCAGCGCGTCCTCGACGTCCTGGACGGTCAGCCGGTAGGCGGCCAGCTTGCCGCGATCGACGTTGATGCGCATGGCCGGCAGGCGCTCGCCGAACACCCGCACCTCGGCGGCGCCCGGCAGCACCGACAACCGGGGCTTGATGAAGCGGTTGATGTAGTCCGAGGTCTCCATCGCGGACAGCGACCCGGACTCGACGGCCAGATACATGACCGGCTGGGAGTCGGCCTCGACCTTGGCGATGATCGGTTCGTCGATTTCGTCGGGCAGCCGGCCTCGCACCCGCGCGACCTTGTCCCGCACATCGGCCGCGGCCGAGTCAGGCGATATCGACAAGCGGAAGCGGACGTTGATGTTGCTGCGCTCGGAACGGCTGGTGGAGGTCATGACCTCCACGCCCTCGATGCCCGACAGGGAATCCTCCAGCGGCTTGGTGATCTGGGATTCGATCACCTCGGCCGAGGCGCCCTTATAGACGGTGCCGACGGATACGACGGGCTCGTCGATCTGCGGATATTCCCGCACGGTCAGGCGGGAATACGAGATCAGGCCCACCAACAGGACCAGCAGCGACAGCACCGTCGCGAAGACGGGCCGCTTGATGCAGACTTCGGACAGGACCATGTGCCGGACCTCAGAGCGCGGACGCCGTGGCGCCGGCGAGTTTCACCGGCACGCCGTCGCGCAGCTTCTGCGCGCCCGCGACCACGATCACGTCATCCTCGGCCAGCCCGGACACGATCTCGACCATGGCTTCGCGCCGCTGGCCGACCTCGACCTGGACCCGCTCGGCGCGGCCGTTCTGCACGCGGTAGACGAACTGGTTGTCGCCCACCGGCACCAGCGCCGCCTCGGGCACGGCCAGCGCCTGGGCGGGCGTGTCCAGCAGCAGCTTCACGCGCGTGAACATGCCCGGGCGCAGTTGCCCGCCGGGGTTCTTGACCTGGGCACGCATGACGATGGAACGGCCACCGGTATCGATGACCGGGCTGATGGCGTAGACGGTGCCGCCGAAGGCCTTGTCGGGCATGGCGTCGAGCGCGATCTGCAGGGTCTGGCCGGTGCGGATCTGCGACAGATAGATTTCCGGGATGCGGAAATCCACCTTGAGCGGATCGATGGCCTCGAGCGCCACCAGGTCCTGGCCCGCGCCGACGTAGTCGCCCACCGAGACATTGCGCAGGCCGATCACGCCGCCGAACGGAGCGCGGATATCGTTCTTGTCGAGGCGGACCTGGGCCAGCACCATGGCGGCCTGCTGCACCTTCATCGCATTGTCGGCCTCGTCCTTGGCCTGCTTGCTGATGAAACCCTTCTGCTGCAGTTCGATGGAGCGGTCGTAGTTGCTCTTGGCCAGCGTGAAATTGGCGCGGGCCTGTTCGAACTCGGCGCGTGGCACGGAATCGTCCAGCCGGATCAGCACGTGGCCCTTCTCCACCCGCTGGCCCTCGGTGAAGCGGATTTCGCTGATGCGGCCCGCCACTTCCGGACGCAGCGTGACGGACTCGTAGGACCGCAGGCTGCCGACGGCGGTGATGCCTCGCTCGAACGGCTTGCGCGCGACCTTCTGGACCTCGACCAGGACCGCCTGCGGCCCCTTGGCCTTGGCTTCATCGGGCGCCGCGGCGCCCGGGGCGCCGGCGGGGGCGCCACCGTTGAACAGGCGGGGGGAAAAATAGCCGGCCCCTGCCCCGACTGCGAGGGCAACCACCACGGCGGAAACTAACGAACTCTTCTGCATACTGGCGAGCGGAAAACGCAACAAGGTGTATCGCTCACTGTAGCATCGGACCATGACGATTGCGCGGGAACCCGTGCTTTTCCGGCCCCGCGAAAACCCTCGCTTTCCCTTATTCGACCTTGCCTATCCGCTGGACGGCCTCGGCCAGCGCCTTGGCGTCGGTCTGCCAATACGCGGCGAACTCCGGCGCGTCCATGTACATGACCGGGCTGCCCGCGCCCTGGATCGTCTTCAAGACCTTCGGATCCGTGGCCGCGGCCTTGGCGGCGGCGCGCAGGCGGTCGACCACCGGCGCCGGCGTGCCGGCCGGGGCGAACACGCCGGACCATTGCGCGAACTGGACCGGATGTCCCAGTTCCGTCAGGCTGGGAACGTCGGGCAGGGACTCCAGGCGCCCGGTGCCCCAGTGCGCCAGGGCCCGGACCTTGCCGCCCTTGACATGCTGGAGCACTGAGGCCGGCCCCGTCGACAACGCCTGCACCTGGTCGGCAAGCAGCGCCACGATGGCCGGACCGGCGCCGGTATAGGGCACGTGCAGCAGGCGCAAGTCCGCCTCGCTGCGCAGCATCTCCATCGGCACGTGCATGGTGCCGTAGTTGCCCGAGGAACCGTAGGCCACCTCGCGGGCCCCCTTTTTCTGCGCGGCGATGAACTCCTGCGCCGTCTTCCAGGGACTGTCGGCCCGCACCACCAGCACGGTCGGATCGGCCGTGAAGCGGGCGATGGGAGTGAACTGGGACAACTGGTACATCGGCTCCCTGCCCAGCAACTTGTCGGCCACGGGCAGGATGGAGATGGACGACAACGCCATCATGATGGTGTAGCCGTCGGCCGCCGACTTGGCGACGTGCCCCATGCCGACGCCGCCGCCCGCACCGCCGCGGTTCTCGACCACGACGGTCTGGCCCAGGAAGCGGCTCATGGATTCGGCCACCGGGCGGGCGACGGTATCCGCCACACCCCCCGGCGGGAAGGGCACCACCATGGTGACGGGCCGGGTCGGCCAGGACTCCTGCGCGGCGGCCGGCGCGCCGCCAAGGGCGGCGCAGCAGGCCGCCCAGGCCAGCAAAGTGCGTTTCATGTCGTCTCCTCGCTTCGGGTTGATGCCCGCCCCCGTGTATCCGGGAATGCCGGGCGGCGCGGGGCCAGCGCCCCGCGCCTTCAATCGACGGCGTTTTCCAGCACGCCTATGCCCTGCACTTCGATGCGGATCACGTCGCCGCGCTTGACGAAGCGCGGCGGATTGAAACCTATGCCCACGCCCGCCGGCGTGCCGGTGGCGATCACATCCCCCGGCTCCAGGGTGATGCCGGCCGAGATCGTCGCGATCAGCGTCGGGATGTCGAAGATCAGTTGCCGGGTATTGGCGTTCTGGCGCAGTTCGCCGTTGACCCAGCAACGGATGTCCAGATTCGCGGCATCCAGTTCGTCGGCGGTGACCAGCGCCGGCCCCATGGGGCAGAAACCGTCCAGCGATTTGCCCAGGAACCACTGGCGATGGAGCTTCTGCAGGTCGCGCGCCGTGAAGTCGTTGACGATGGTGTAGCCGAATACGTAGTCCAGCGCCCGCTCGCGCGGGATGTTCCGGCCCGCCTTGCCGATGACCACGGCCAGTTCGGCTTCGTAGTCGAGCTGGGAGGTGACCCCCTCGTGCGAGGGAATCGCCGCGCCGGGCCCGATCACGGTGTTGCAGGCCTTGGTGAACACCACGGGAGCTTCCGGCGCGTGCTCGCCTTCCTTGGCGCTGGAATCGAAGCCCGACTTGCTGAATTCCGCCGCATGCTCGAAATAGTTCTTGCCGACGCAAAAGATGTTGCGCCGGGGCCTGTCGATGGGCGCCAGCAGCCGGGCTCCGGCCATCGGCCGCCCTTCTCCGACCTCGGACAGACGAGGACGGATGCTTTCGAAATCATGAACCAATTGGACCATGTCCCCGGAGAATCCGGGAACCAAGTCGGCCAGCGGCCAATAATGCCGCATGTCGGCATCGACCAGGGCAATGGCGGGGGTACCGCCGACAATCAGGTGAGCGAATTTCATGATGCTTGAACAGATCCAATTGGTGATTTCTTATACCAATATAAAACCAAATTGGCCCTCCATCAAGCATCAGCGCTCACTTTATTTGACCAATTGGTACTATTGGATTAAGGTAGCGGCAGAACGAGGGACAGCCACCATGGACGAATCCGCAGCGCACGGCCCCATTTCGCGCGCCCCCGGGGCCAAGGAGCTCATGCATCACCTGTTGGGCGAAATCTCGAACGGCAGGCTGCACGTGGGCGTCAAACTGCCGCCCGAACGCGAACTCAGCCAGCGTTTCGCGATCTCGCGCGGGTCGGTGCGCCGGGTGCTGGCGGACTTGCGGACGCGCGGCCTGATCGTCCAATCCGTCGGTAGCGGAACCTTCGTCGCCGAGGGCGCCCAGGCCCTGGCGGGCGGGCCCTCGCCCGCGCCCGAGGTCAGCACCAGTCCGGCGGAACTCATGGAAGCACGGCTGCTGATCGAGCCCCTGATGCCGGCCCTGATCGCGCGCAACGCCAACGCCGCCGACTTCGCCCGCATGCAGCAATGCGTGGAGGAATCGGAAATCGCCGCCAGCATCGAGGCCTTCGAGCACTGGGACGGCGAACTCCACAAGTCATTCGCCGAAGCCACCCACAACTCATTCTTCCTGCAGATCCTGGAACTGACCAACCGCGTCCGCGAGCAGGGCGAGTGGGGCCGCCTCAAGCGCCGGTCGCTCACGCCCGAACGGCGCGAGCAATACCAGCGGCAGCACCGCGCCATCGTCGAGGCCCTGAAAGACCGCGATGCCGCCCAGGCCCGCGATCTCCTGCTGGGCCACCTGCAGCAGATCCGCCAGAACCTCTTCGACGCCTGACGCCCGCGGCCCGGTTCACCGCGTGGGCGTGCGCCCGATCCGCAGGGGATGGACCTCGCGGGCCGTGGCCACCGCGGCCCGGCGCGGCGCCTTCTGCTTTTTCCAGGCGGGACCGATCAGCCGCATGCCGGCCGTGCGCTTGACCGCCGACACGACGTACAGGCCGCCGCACACCGGCCACCAGCGCTCGCCGGCGCTTTCCATGAAGGCGTAGCGGCGCAGCCATTTATCGGTGCGGCAAGCCGGTGCGTAGACGCCGAACCGGCCACTCTCGACCTCGAACGACAACAGCTTGAGCCAGTCCTTCAGCCGCGCCGGCGACAGCGGCTGGATGCCGGGCGGCAGGAAGGAGCGGCGCCGGCCCAGCAGACGGCCCGCGCCCCACAGGCTCCAGGGATTGAAACCCGTGATCACCAGCCGTCCTTCGGGGATCAGCACCCGTTCAGCCTCGCGCAGGACCTGGTGGGGATCCTCCGAACACTCCAGCGTATGGGGCAGGACCAGCAGGTCCAGGCTTTGCGCGTCGAACGGCAGGGCCTCGAGCTCGGCCAGCACGAAGGCGTTCCAGCGCGTCCGCTGCGCCTCAGGCGGCACGGCGCCAGCGACATAACCCTTGAAAGGCATGCGATTGGCGCGCAGCGCGTCCAGCTCGGCCAGGCCGGCCTGGACGGCATGGAAGCCGAATACGTCGGAAACCGCCTCGTCCAGCCGTGCCTGCTCCCAGGCGAGCGCGTGGCGGCCGGGATCGGTCGCCAACCACGCGGCAAGCTCTACAATCGGGGAATCCTGGACGTCGGACGGCAGCATCGGAATGAAAGACTCGGTGAAAGGAAGCAAGCGATCGGCCGGCACGCAAGATGGCGGCCCGGCAGCCGGCATAACCGGCATTCCCGCCTTCAATGACAACTACCTGTGGCTGATCCGGCAGGGCACGCTGGCGGCCGTGGTGGACCCCGGCGACGCCACGCCGGTCCTGGCCTCGCTGCAGCAGCAGCGCCTCCAGCTCCGTGCCATTCTACTGACTCACCACCACAAGGACCATGTCGGCGGGGTCCTGGAACTGGTCGAACGCACCGGGGCCACGGTATTCGGCCCCGCGGGCGAGAAACTGCCCCACTGCGACCGCCGCCTGGTCCAGGGCGACCGGGTCGCGCTGCCCGAACTGGACCTGGACCTGGAAGTGCTGGACGTACCGGGGCATACCGCGGGCCACATTGCGTATGCCGGCCGCGCGGCGGGCGTGGAACCCCTGGTGTTCTGCGGCGACACGCTGTTCGCCTCGGGATGTGGCCGCCTGTTCGAAGGAACGCCGCAACAGATGAAAGCCTCGCTGGACAAGCTCGCCGCGCTGCCCGGCAAGACGCGCGTCTATTGTGCCCACGAATACACCTTGTCCAACCTGGCCTGGGCGGTCGCGGTCGAACCCGACAACGCGGCGCTCCAGGTGTGGCACCGGCAGGCCCGCCACCAACGCGAACAGTCGCAGCCCACGGTTCCCACCACGCTGGACCTGGAACGCCAGGTCAACCCCTTCCTGCGCACCTCGGTTCCCGAAGTGGCGGCGGCCGCGGCGGCCCACGCCGGCCGGCCGCTGGCGGACGCCGTCGAGGTTTTCGCGGCGCTGCGCGAGTGGAAAAACGACTTCCGGTAGCGCGCGCCGCATCTTGCGGCGATTTGCGTTCAATCACCGCCAAAAGCTTCGAATTTGTAAAGCGGGTTGACGGAAACCATTCTCGATTCGTACTATCCCGCGCTAAATACGCCGTGAGCCGCGCCGGTTCCCCGAGCCGGGGCCCCGCCCCTCCTCCCGGAAAGCGCCGCGGCTCCAAGTTGAAACTGCCTGGCTGGGCCCCGTCCTCCTGGACGAGGCCCAGCCAGGCACGTGGTCAAGGACACGAAACATGCAATTGCGCCCCCGCGGCGTCTGGAATCTGCGGGCGGGCGTCCGCGATGGTCGTCCAGCCTCCCTGTACAAAATCCTGATCGCCGGGTGCGTGATGGTCCTGGCGGGCTGCGCTTCGATGGAACGCCCCGCCGCAACCAGCCCGGACATGCAAGGGGCGGCCGCCGCCCCCGCCCGCACCGAAAACGGGTGGTGACGGCCGGAGGAGTCGATTCGGCGGGGGCCGGAGCAGCTTCTTCCTTCTTGCCGCAAGCCGACAGGGCGATTGCCAGCAGCGAGGCCAGGAGCAGGGTCTTCTTCATGATCTCTTTTCCTTTGAGGTGTCAGTCGTAATACACAAACCAGAAATAGCGCTATTTCCCGTTCTTACCCAAACAAGGCCGCTGTGTGCCTGCCGTTATTCGAGCACGGGTAAATTCTATCAGCGTCTCTAGGTATTTTCCATGGTGGAGGCTGGAAGTAAGATTTGCGTAAGCAATTTGTGTATCCGATCCGTCAATAGTGTGCGTAAGGGTTTCGTTTTGTGGTTTTTGGCGCACATCCTGGTCGGACACCCTGGCGGGTCAAAGCTTCCGGAGCAGGTCGATCAGCGTGGCGATGGCTTCTTCGTTGCGCTTGTAGAACACCCATTGCCCGATGCGCCGGGTGGTGACAAGGCCGGCACGCTGTAGCGTGGCCAGGTGGGCGGACACCGTCGACTGGGACAGTCCGCAGCGTTCGAACATGCCGGCGCAGACACCGACTTCGAGCGGGTGTTCCTGCCCGGCAAAGTGGCGTTCGGGCTCCTTGAGCCATTGCAGAATGTCGCGCCGCACCGGATGCGCCAGCGCCTTGATGGTGGCGTCGAGATCCATGATGAGAAAAACGGTATTGGCGAAGAATATCGCCATGGGTCGAATTATAGATCGCCTATATGCGATATTGCCGTGATACAAGTGCCTCCGCGATGCCAGCGCGGCTACGCCGGGGCGCCCGCAAGTACTATCTACATCCATGATGAAACGTCAATCCGCGATGGCCGCCCTCCTGGCGGGGGGCTGGCTCGTGCTGGTCCTGGCCGGGTCGGCCGTGCTGTACCGCCAGGCCCTGGACAGGCTGCGCATGGACCTGGACGGCGCGGCCGATGCCGTGGCCGGGCTCGTGTCGCAGCGCATCGCGCAGCACGATGCCCACCTGACCAGCATGGCGGCGCTCGCGCAGCGGTCCGATCGCATCCTGCTCGACGAGATCGGGCAGGTGGCGGGAGCCATCCGCGCGTTCTATCCGCGTATCGAGGGGGTGGACCTGATCGGCTGGGAAACCCCCTCGTCCGAGGCCGGCTGGCGCACGCTGGTGTCCAGCCGCCAGCCGGGACTCGCGCCCCTCGTGCCGCGAAGCCTGGCCCGGGTGGTCGCGGCGGCTCAGCCCGGCCGGCCGGTCAGCACGGTACCGGAGCCGGGCCAGTCCCGCTACCTGCTGGTCAAGCGCCTGCCGCCCGCCGTGGGCCGCCTGGCGCTGGTGCTGACCGTGGACCTGGAGGAACTGGTTGCTTCCAGGGAACTGCCTGCGGGGACGCAGCTGGCGCTCCGTCTGGGCGACGCGGCGGCCATGGTGGCCAATGATGCCGCCGCGCCCGGAGCCGGGCTGCATCCGCCCGCCATGGAGGCGGTACGCATGCTGGACAATGCCGGGCAGCCCATCGAGCTGCGCCTGTCCCGCCATCCTGGATGGGGCGATCTGGCGCTGGGCAGGCCGCTGACGGTGCTGGTACTGGTATCCCTGGCCTTGCTGGCGCTGGCGGTCTTGCTGGCCGTGCAGCGGCGCCGCGCCGTGCAGGCGCGGGGCGAGGCCGAACGGGCCCGCCAGGCGGGGCGGCTGAGCAAGCAGGAGGCGACCCTGGCGCATGCGGCGCGGGTCAACGCGATGGGGGAAATGGCCTCGGGCATCGCGCACGAGTTGAACCAGCCGCTGACCGCGCTGCTGAGCCAGAGCCAGGCCGCGCTGCGCCTGGCCGGCCTGCCCGGCGTAGAGCCGGAGGCCATGCGCCGCGTGCTGGAGGCCAATGTGCAGCAGGCCCGCCGGGCCGCGGACATCCTGGCCCGGATGCGTGCCTATGTCGGCGCCAGTCCACCCGCGGCCCAGGCGTGCGATCTGGGCGAGGTCGCCGCCGACATGGTCGCGCTGATGCGCGCGGATCTGTCGGCGCGCGGCGTGCGCCTGGATACAGAGGTGGCCGTGCCGCCGCCGGTGGCGTGGGTGGACCGGGTGCAGGCGGGGCAGGTGATGCACAACCTGATCCGCAATGCCGCCGAGGCATTGGGTTCGGTGCCTCAAGAGCGGCGGCGCATCGTGCTGGGCATCGACGAGGCCGATGGCATGGCGCGCATCGTGGTCGGCGACGACGGCCCGGGGGTGGCGCCCGGCATGTTGCCGCATATCTTCGAGCCGTTCCGGTCCGACAAGGAAGACGGCATGGGGCTGGGACTGGCCATCTGCGAAAGCATCGTCCATCACTTCGACGGCAGCATCTCGGCGGCCAATCGACCCGAGGGCGGCGCGCGGTTCATCGTGCTGTTGCCGCTGGCCGGCGCCCGGCGGACCTCACAGGAATCCATGCCGTGACCTACCAGCCCCCGGTCTATCTCGTCGACGATGATCGCGCCGTGCGCGACGCGGTAGCGCTGCTATTGTCCACCTATGGCCTGCGCGTGGAGACCTTCGCCCATCCGCTGGATTTCCTGGCCCGTCAATCGCAGCTGGAGCCGGGCTGTATCGTGCTGGACCTGCGCATGCCAGCCATCACGGGCCTGCAATTGCAGCAGAAACTCCAGGAGTCGGGCTGCGGCTGGCCCATCGTCCTGCTTACCGGCCATGGCGACATGCAGGCATGCCGGCGGGCCTTCAAGGCGGGCGCGGTGGATTTCCTGAGCAAGCCGGTGGACGAGCATGTGCTGATGGAGGCGATCAACACCGCCTTCGCCGCGCTGGCCCGCTATCGCGAGTACCACGAGCAGCGAGCGCTGCTCGCGCGCCTGACCGAGCGAGAGCGCCAGGTGCTGGCCCTGGTGGGGCAGGGCTACGCCACCAAGGAGATCGCCGCGGCGCTGGAGCTCTCTCCGCGTACCGTCGAAACCCATCGTGCCCACATTTCCGAGAAGATAGGCAGCACGTCCGTGGTGGAGTTCGCCCGCCTGGCGCGGGCAAGCCAGGAACCCGGGGCCGGGGGGAATCCGTAGGGCTACGGATGCCGGTGCGTAGCCGGCAGGATGGGCGGCGGGCGCGGCCGCAAGCACACTGCGGATGTCGATTCCACAGGAGGAAAAACGATGTCCCGTCTGCTCAAAACCCTGTTCGTCCTGGCCGCTTGCGCCGGCTCCAGCGCCTATGCGCAAACGCCCGCGTCGCTGACGCTGTCCCAGGCCACCGAACTGGCCCAGGCTGCCGTGCAGGCCTGCGCGGCCAAGAACTATCAGGTTGCCGCCACCGTGGTCGACCGCGGCGGCAACGTACTGGCCATGCTGCGCTCCGACCTGTCGGGTCCGCACACCGCCGATGCCTCGCGCCGCAAGGCCTATACCTCGCTGACGATGCGCGCGCCTACCTCGGCGCTCGCCAACGCCATCGAGAACAATCCCGGTGCGCGCCAACTGGTGGCGATCAACGATTTCCTGATCCTGGCGGGCGGCGTGCCCATCAAGGCCGGCAACGACACCATCGGCGCGATCGGCGTCGGCGGCGCGCCGGGCGGCAACCTGGACGAGGAATGCATCAACGTCGCGCTGGCCGCCCGCAAGTAAGCGAAGCCGCGAGGCAGGCGGCGACCCGTTCCGGGGCGCCGCGGACCCGGCTCCGCCGGTCCGCAAGCAGAGCCCCCGGGGGGGCGCGTCAGCGCGCCGGGGGGGACCAACGGATCCAGCCGGCTTCCAGCCATTCCTGCAGGGCCGCGCGCGCGTCGTCGTCCGGTTCCGCCGATGCGCACGCCAGGCGCCGCCGGTCCGCCAGTCCGCGCAGGGCCGGGGTTGCATCGATCTCGGCCCTTTCGCCGTTGATGAACAGCATCCGGCCGCGGTGGACCATCAGCGTGCGGCGATCCAGCACCAGCTCGCCCGATGACGGCCAGTCCGTGTCCAGATCCGGCAGCGTCGCGGGGTCGGGGGTATCGAACACGACCTCGGGCTTGGGCTCGGTCAACCAGCAGCCCAGGTAGCGCGACGCCAGCGCCGTGTCGAATTTCACCGCCGATACGGCGGCCAGCGCGGCTTCGATCATGGCCTCGGGCAGGGCCGCGGGCTGCCGCACCGCGGGTTGGCCGGCATCCTTGTAGTGGCCGCGCAGCGCCGGGGGCGTTCGGTCCGCCAGCGATTCCGAGGCGAACTCCAGCATGCCGCGCGCCAACTCGGCCCGCGACGGCGACCGGAAGCCGATCGATATCGTCATGCAGTCGTCGCCTTCGGCGATCCCGTCGTGGGCGTAGGCGGGCGGCAGGTACAGCATGTCGCCCGCTTCAAGCACGAACTCCTCGGTGGGTTCGAAGCGGCGCAGGACCCTGAGCGGCGCGTCGGGATCCAGTTCCAGGTCGCGCTGGCGGCCGATGCGCCAGCGCCGGCGGCCGCTGGCCTGCAGCAGGAAGACGTCGTAGCTGTCGAAGTGCGGGCCCACGCCGCCCCGGTCGGTGGCGATGCTGATCATCACGTCGTCCAGCCGGGCATCGGGAATGAAGCGGAACCGCGCCATCAACTCGGCCGCGGCATCGTCATGCAGGTTGACGCCCTGGACCAGCAGCGTCCATTCCGGTTCGCGCGCTGGCGGCAGCCGCCCGAACGGGCCGCGCTCCATCTGCCAGGCGCCTTGCTCGCGCCACACCAGCCGGGACTCGACGTCGTCCCGGCGGGCGAGCCGCTTGACCTGGGCGATGGACAGCGGCGGCCGGAAGTTCTCGAAGGCGCCGCGTATCAACAGCGGCTTGCGTTGCCAGTGGCTCTGCATGAACCGGGACGGCGAGAGGCCGCCCAGGAGTCGGGAGGGAAGATCGGGATTCATGATGGGGATGCGCGGGTCCGGAAAGGGCGGGGCCAGCCTGTAGAATGAAGGCTATCCAACGTATACGGGAAACCAAGATTATGACCGCTTCCAACAGCGATCCGGCTCTGGCCGTCGGCGAGAATACCGTCGTCACCGTCGAGTTCTGGATCATGAACACGGACGGGGAAGCGCTCGATGACAGCGGTGGCCCCGTGAGTTTCCTGCATCGCGGGCTCGACAGCCTGCTGCCCCGGCTGGACGACGGTCTGGAGGGCAAGGCCGCCGGTTTCGAGCAGACTTTCCACCTCGAGCCGAGCGATGCGTTTGGCGACTACGATCCGGAATTGCTGCGGGTCGAGCCGCGCTCACGCTTCCCCGAGCCGATCGAGATCGGCATGCAGTTCGAGGGCGTGCCCGGCGACACCGAGGACGAAGGGGAAACCGATGTCGAGCCCGACGACGGCGAGAGCGACGAAGACGCGTTGATCTTCTCGGTGACGGACCTGACCGACGACAAGGTGGTGCTCGATGCCAACCATCCCTATGCCGGCATGGCGCTGCGCGTGCGGATCAAGTTGCTGGAGGTACGCCCGGCCGAACCGGAGGAGGTCGAGCAGGGATACGCGGACAGCGACGACGAGGACGAGGATGTTCTCGATGCGTTGATCGAGGCCCGGCGCAACCCGGGTACGCTGCACTGAGTCGTGGTGGCTGCGCCCGGCGGTTTTCCTAGCGGGGCTGCGGAGGGCGCAGCACCGTGCTGGCGTTTTCTATCCTGAAAACGTCGCGGTTGCCCGGCTCCACGCTCACCTTGAGCCAATGGGCGGGCCCGGGGGCGCCGTGTGTCATGACGCGCGTCACGTTTTGCAGTGTCTTGCCGTTGAACTTGACCGGATGGTCCGACAGGGCGCGGCTGGCGCGGCCGCGGTCGGGCAACGGCCCGCCGCCGTGGACGACCAGGACCTGGCCCGCGTATTTTGATGCCAGTCGGGCGAGATCCGTCTTCAGCGTCGCGTACGGATCGATGCCGCCTGCGAGCGTGTGGCGGCCTTCGAAATGCGGGTCTGCCGAGAAGGCCACGACCAGTCCACGTGTCTTGAGCCGCGTCGCGGCCGTGAAGGCCTGCCGCAGCCACGAGGAATCGGCCTGGATCCGTTCCTCGTATTCGCCGTTGCGGCCCGCGCCCGTCCGGTAGTTATTGTGGTTGCCCGGGACGTTGAGCGTGACGAACAGCACGTCGCCGTATTCCCACCGCGCATTCTCCGGGTAGCCGCGAAAGCTGGCGGTCTCGCTCTGGCGCTGCAGGTCCAGCTTGAGCATGCCCAGCGAATCGTCCGGTTCGAAGAACAGCTCGCGCAGCCGGTTCAGGCGCTCGACCGGCCCGAACTGCCCGGCGGCGGGGCGGTCGCAATCGGCCCAGTCGTTCTCGCCCGGGGCCAGCACCAGCGGGACCGGGCTGCCGTCCAGCAGGGCGTGCCGGCGGGCGTAGGTCCTGTCGTCGCAGCGCTCGTCGCGTCCCTTGATGTTGCCCGTATGGATGGCCAGATCGGTCTCGGTGCCGAACTGGGCCAGCATCTGGGTGACGATGGTTTCCTCCGCGTCGTGCGCGGGGACGTCGCCCAGCAGCGCGAAGGCGAAACCCTGGCGGGCCGCATAGCCCGATTCGGCATTGGTGGTGGCCCGCATGGGCGCTATCGGCGCGCACGCCAGCGCCACCGCCAGCAGCAGGCGGGACCAGGGGGCGAGGCGCGGCGGCGTGGCGATCATTGCGGTTGGGCCAGGCCCTTGAGCCGGTAGAGTGCGTCCAGCGCCTCGCGCGGGCTGAGACGGTCCGGATCGATGCCGTCCAAGGCCTCCCGCACGGCTTCCTGGGCATGGTCCCGCGCCAGCTCCATCGCCTGCGCCTCGGCGGCCTCGTCCTGCGGCGGCGCGAACAGCGCCATCTGCGGAACCTGGGCGCCTTGCGTCTCCAGTTTTTCCAGTTCACGCCGCGCCATGCGCACGACCGCGGCGGGGATGCCCGCGCGCTGCGCGACCTGGATGCCGTAGCTGCGGCTTGCCGGGCCCTCGCGCACTTCGTGCAGGAAGACGATGCCCTTGTGCGACTCGGCCGCGGCAAGGTGGACGTTGGCGACCTCGGGACGCACGGAAGGCAGGCGGGTCAGTTCGAAATAGTGGGTGGCGAACAGGGTCAGCGCGCGGTTCTGCGACACGAGCTGGAAGGCGATCGCCCAGGCCAGGGCCAGCCCGTCGTAGGTCGACGTCCCGCGGCCGATCTCGTCCATCAGCACCAGGCTGTCCGAGGTGCTGGAAGCCAGGATGGCGGCGGCCTCGATCATTTCCATCATGAACGTGGAGCGTCCGCCCGCGAGGTCGTCGGCCGCGCCGATCCGGGTGAAGATGCGATCGATGCGGCCGATGCGCGCGGCCCGTGCCGGTACGAAGCTGCCGATGCGCGCCAGCAGCACGATCAGCGCGGTCTGGCGCATGTAGGTCGATTTACCGCCCATGTTCGGACCGGTGATCAGCAGCATGCGGCGGGTTTGCGACAGCCGGCAGTCGTTCGGCGTGAAGCGTTCGATGACGCGCTCCACCACCGGATGGCGGCCCTGCTCGATGTGAATCTCGGCGGCCTCCATCAGTTCGGGGGCGACCCAGTCGTTGGTGCGGGCATGGAAGGCGAGGGCGGCCAGCACGTCGATCTCGGCCAGTGCCGCCGCCGTCCGCGTCAGGGCGCGCACGTGCGGTGCCAGGGTATCCAGCAACTGCTCGTACAGCCATTTCTCGCGCGCCAGCGCGCGGTCCTGGGCGGACAGGATCTTGTCTTCCCAGGTCTTGAGTTCGGGGGTGATGTAGCGTTCGGCGTTCTTGAGCGTCTGCCGGCGGCGGTAGTCGTCGGGGACCTTGTCGGTCTGGCCGCGCGTGACCTCGATGAAGAAGCCGTGAACCCGGTTGAACTCCACGCGCAGATTGGCGATGCCGGTACGTTCCCGCTCGCGCTTTTCCAACTGGACCAGGAATTCGCCGCTGTGCGATTCGAGCGCGCGCAGTTCGTCCAGTTCGGCGTCGAAGCCGGCGGCGAGCACGCCGCCGTCGCGGACGTTGACGCCGGGCTCGGCGGCGACGGCGCGCGCCAGCAGCTCGCCGATGGCGGGATCGGGCGCGAGCTGGGCGGCCAGCTCGGGCAGCCGGGCCTGGGTGTCGGCCGACAGCATCGAGCCTTCGCCGGCCAGGCGCAGCACCATGGCATGCAGGCCGGGCAGCAGCGCGAGCGCGTCGCGCAGGCTGGCCAGTTCGCGCGGCCGCGCCGACCGCAGGGCCACGCGCGCCGCGATACGCTCCACGTCGGGCAGGGGCGACAGGGCTTCCTGCAGCAGGCGCGGGTCGCCGCCGTCGAGCAGGGTCTCGATGGCGCGCAGGCGGGCGGCCGCGGGGTCGTTGTCGCGCAGGGGGTGGTGCAGCCAGCGGCGCAGCAGCCGGCTGCCCATGGGCGTCTGGCAATGGTCCAGCACCGAGAACAGCGTGGGGGATTCCTCGCCGCGCAGGGTTTCGGTCAGCTCCAGGTTGCGCCGGGTGACGGGGTCGAGCAGCACGTACTGGCTGGCGCGGTCGGCGGTCAGTTGCTGTACGTGCGCCAGCGCCTGGGACTGTGTGTTCGAGACGTAGCGCAGCAGCGCGCCGGCGGCGCAGATGGCCTCGGGCATGTCCTCGACGTCGAAGCCGGCCAGCGAGTCGGTGCCGAAGTGGTTCAGCAATTGCTGGCGGGCGCCGCTGGTCTCGAAATGCCAGACCGGCACCGGACTGATGGGGGCGCTGAAATCGACCGGCAGCGGCTGGCCCTCGGCCAGGATCACTTCCGCCGGCGAGATGCGATGCAGCTCGCTCGCCAGCAGGGCCGGCGCGCATTCGGTCAGGCGGAATTCACCGCTGGCCAGGTTCAGCCAGGCGACGCCTACGCGGCCGGTCTTGCCGTTGCCCGGCTGGACGGCGGCGACGGCGCGGTCGGCCTTGGCCGGAAGCAGGGCTTCGTCGGTCAAGGTGCCGGGCGTCACGATACGGACGATACGGCGTTCCACCGGCCCTTTCGAGGTGGCGGGATCGCCGATCTGTTCGCAGATCGCGACCGACTCTCCCAGCTTGACCAACCGGCCCAGATACTGCTCGACGGCATGGAAGGGCACACCCGCCATCCGTATGGGCACGCCATTGGAGGCGCCGCGCGTGGTGAGCGTCAGGTTCAGGAGACGCGAGGCTTTTTCCGCATCGTCGTAGAACAGCTCATAGAAGTCGCCCATGCGGTAGAACAGCAGCAGAGGGCCGGCTTCGGCCTTCAGGCGGAGATACTGCTGCATCATGGGGGTGTGTGCGCTGGTATCTGCTTTTTCCATCAAAAATCAATAGGTTATGTTCGTCGTGGCGCCGAATCGGGGCAGGTTCGAAGCGAAGGATCCGCATGCGCAAGAAATGGCATTGTAGTGAGGGCTGGCCGGTGGCCCCACTATGCGGATTTGAAAACAAAGGTCAGATCCGGATCGACCGCAGTACGCCGATGGGCAGGTCGATCCCGAAATGCCCGCGCAGCGCCGCCTGGAGCGCCGGCGTGTCGTCCAGCACCTGTTCCCGGGCACGGCCGTCGGCTTCCCGGGTTTTCAGGACCCTGCCGGACAACGTCACCCGGCGGCCTTCGGGCAGTGCCCGCGCCGCGGTGAGTCCTTGCAGGAAGTGCGAAGCGGGATGCGTGCTGGTGTACCAGTTCGCCACCTGACGATCGACCATGGGCATGTCGTCGCCGGTGAACTCGTAGACATCGACCCACTGGCCGGCATGCAACACCTGGTGGAACCATTTGCCGTCCTCGCGCACCAGGCGCCGCATGTCGTGCGGCGTGGCCTGGGTGACGCCGTCCTCCAGGCGCAGCGCGCGCGTGAGCGAGGTCGCGCCGACGCCGACGTCGGTGATCCAGTCCTGTCCGTCGATGGCGACCGCCAAGGTCAGGTGCGTACGCTGCGGCAGGATGCCGCGGTCGGTGGTTCCCAGGCGCACCCGCGCTCCCAGGGGGCGGACCGCGAAGCCAAGCCGCGCGAGCAGTTCCAGGAACAGGCCGTTCAGTTCGAAACAATAGCCGCCGCGGTGTCCGGCAATGAGCTTGTCGTACAGACTCTGGGGTTCCAGGTCGATGGTCCGGCCCAGCAGCACGTCTATGTTCTCGAACGGGATGGATCGCGAGTGGGCGCAGGTCAGCGCGTCCAGCACCGCGGCCGAGGGCTCCCGGGAGCCCTGGTAGCCGAGTCGTGCCAGATACGCGTCGATGTCGAACTGATTGTCCACCGGGTCTCCTTGTCCATGCCCGCGGATGCCGCTCGCCCGGTCACGCGGACGAGAGTCGAGCGGGAACAGGCCCTAGACGAAGGCTAACAGGAGAAGGGCCGCGGCGAGTACCCATATCGCAATGAACACCGCCGCCGCCACCCGGCTGACCGGCCTGTTCGAGCGTTCCGCCGCGGCTGCCCGGAATTCGGCCATCAGCTCCGCGGGAATGAGGCGCACGACGAGCAGGATGCCGAGGGGGACGATGATCAGGTCGTCCAGGTATCCCAGCACGGGGATGAAGTCGGGGATGAGGTCGATGGGCGAGACCGCGTAGGCGGCCACCAGCAGGGCGAGCACCTTGGCGATCCAGGGGGTCCGGGGATCCCGGGCCGCCAGCCATATCGCGACCACATCCTGTTTGATGTTTCGTGCCCACTGCCTCATCTGCTTGATCATCGTGCGCGTCCGGGAGTTACTTCATGTAAGACCGCACGGCGGCCACCACTTCTTCGAGGTCGGCCGCCCGGACATCGGCCGGTACATCGCCGCGGCCCAGGTGTTCGCGGATATGCCCCTCCAGTACCTCGGCCATGAGCCCGTTCACCGCGCCCCGTATCGCGGCGATCTGCTGCAGGATCGCCACGCATTCCGCCTGCTGCGCGAGAGCGTTCTCCAGGGCCTCGGCCTGTCCCCTGATCCGGCGGACCCGCGTCAGAAGCTGCTTTTGATTGTGGGTGGTGTGGGCCATTGGCAGCATTCTCTTTCGTTGAACTATACTGGGGTATAGTATATGCGATTATCCGGAACGAGCCCACTTCATGTCGACATCCGCCACTCCCCAGAACTGGACCCACGGCCACGTCTTCGATGAAGGGAATCCTTTGGCCGAACGCAATACCCGCCGGGCGGTCCTGCTTACCGCAGCGATGATGGTCGTCGAGATCCTGGGGGGCTACGTCTTCAATTCGATGGCGCTGCTGGCCGATGGGTGGCACATGAGTTCGCACGCCCTGGCGCTCGGCCTGGCGGTGCTGGCGTACGGTGCGGCGCGCCGCTACGCGAACGACGGGCGCTTTGCCTTCGGGACGTGGAAGATCGAAGTGCTGGGCGGCTATACGAGCGCCCTGTTCCTGATCGGGGTGGCGGTCCTGATGCTTTACGAGTCCGTCGAGCGGCTGATGGCCCCCACGACGATCCACTACGATCAAGCCATCGCCATTGCGGCGGTTGGCCTGGCCGTGAATCTCGCATGCGCCTGGCTGCTGAAGGACGGGCACCACGGCCATGACCACGACCACGGGCACGGGCACGGGCACGCCCACGGCGGCGATCTGAATTTGCGCTCTGCCTACCTGCACGTCATCGCCGACGCCGCCACGTCCGTGCTGGCGATCATTGCCCTGTTCGGCGGCAGGTTCTGGGGAGCGGCGTGGCTGGATCCCGCCATGGGCATCGTCGGCGCCGCCCTGGTTGCCGCCTGGGCGTATGGCCTGCTGCGTGCCTCGGGCAAGGTCCTGCTCGATGCGGAGATGGATGCGCCGGTCGTGGCCGAGATCCGGGAGGTGGTCGAGGCGTGCCCGTTCAAGGCGACGATCACCGATCTGCACGTCTGGCGGGTGGGGAAGGGCGGGTACGCCTGCATCCTGGGCGTGGTCACCGATACGCAGGCGACCCCTTCCCATTTTCGGGAAGCGCTGGCCATCCATGAAGAGCTGGTGCACGTCACCGTGGAGGTCAATCGCATACCGGCCGTTCCTTTCGGCGCGCCACCTGGATCTTGTCGCTGATCTTCACCCAGATTTGGCGACCTGGTCATTGCCGTTGTCGTACATGAAGGCCAGGATGAGCCGGGCCTGCCCGAGCCGATGGCGCTGTATCGTCCGGCACCACCATGCATGCGCAGGAGCGCGAGGGCTTGCGCGTGCTGCAGCGTACCGGCAAGGACATCGATGGCGTGTTCTGCACCTCCGATCTCCTGGCCGCGGAAATGATAGCGGCCCGGGCCAACGGGCAACGGCCGGCGAAATCGGTCG
Source organism: Alcaligenaceae bacterium SAGV5 (assembly GCA_009360345.1). Lineage (GTDB taxonomy): Bacteria > Pseudomonadota > Gammaproteobacteria > Burkholderiales > Burkholderiaceae_B > Pigmentiphaga. The sequence goes on along the minus strand of SPDP01000006.1, from coordinate 4,876 downwards.
TGGGGGTCGGACTCCGCGTCGCGGCGCGTGATGCGTCCGGGACGACCGCGAGCCGCCGGGTCGATTACACTCCCGGCCGATCCGCAATGAAGGTTTGCATGGAAATAGAGATCAACGAAGAGCTGCGGGCCTACATCGATCCGCTGAGCCAGGACGAATACGCCGCGCTGGAGGGGAGCCTGCTTGCCGAAGGCTGCCGCGATGCGCTGGTGCTGTGGGGCAGCGTGCTGGTCGATGGCCACAACCGCTACGGCATCTGCAAGAAGCATGGCATCGAGTTCCGGACCGTGCAGAACACGACGTTCCGTTCGATGGACGACGTGCGGCTCTGGATGATAGACAACCACCTGGGCCGGCGCAGCATTTCCGACTACCAGCGGGGCGTGCTGGCCTTGCGCAAGAAAGACATCCTGCAGATGCGGACGGCGGCCGATGGGCTGGCTCCCGCCGCATCCGCGGATGCGGCCGAGGCGCCGTCAGGGCCGGAGCGGGGCGGGTCCGCCGAGCCGGTCCGGCCCGCCCTGGCGACGCGCGAGGCCGTGGCGCGGGCCGCGCGGCTCAGCACGGCGACCGTCGGCCAGATCGAGAAGATCCAGAAGGCGGCGGCGCCCGAGTTGGTGGAGGCGGTCAAGTCCGGGACCATCTCGATCAGTGCCGCGGCGGCGGTCGCCACGCTGCCGGCCCAAGAGCAGGTGGTGGCGGTGGCCGGCGGCAAGGACGAGCTGCGGCGCGCCGCGCGCCAGGTGCGCGAGAAGAAGTCCAGGCCCAAGGACGACGAGGCGGATCTGCCGCCAGAGAGCACGGACGTGGACGAGCTGCAGCGCCTGGTGCGCGCCCTGAGGGCCGAGAACGCCGATCTGAAACGCCGGGTGGCGAATCTGACCGTGGCGTTGAAGGAAGCGCGTGGCGCGAAGGGAGGGGGCGACACCGGCCGCGAGGCGCCTCGGGAGGGTTGACGCGGGGCCCTTGGGGCTATGTTCCGGCCGATGTAACGTCGCCACCTCGCCGCACTTACAGAGCTTACATGTAGATTACACGGCCGCAGGACCGCCAGCCGTATGCTCGCCCCGCGTTCACGCTTTACCGAAAGGAGGTCGTCGTGGCGAACAAGAGAATGGCGTACGGCATGTTGGCCCTGGGCTGTGCGGGGGCACTGGGATTGGCGGCATGCGGCGGCGGGGACGGTTCGTCCGCTCCGGCCCAGGGCACGCTGCAAGTTTCGATGACCGATGCGCCCGCCTGTGGCTTCGATCATGTCTTCGTAACCGTCAGTAAGATCCGTGTGAACGGCAAGCCGAACGTCGACGACAGCGGGTCGGGCTGGGTGGATATCCCGGTGACTCCCGCCCGGCGGATCGACCTCCTGTCGCTGACCAACGGCGCCATGGCCGCATTGGGCAAGGCAGCGTTGCCGGCGGGTGATTATCAGCAGATCCGCCTGGTATTGCAGGCCAATGCCGGCAAGCCCTACGCGAATGCGGTGGTGCAGACTGGAGGCGGCGGAGACGAGATCGCGCTGACCACGCCCAGCGCGTCGCAAAGCGGCTACAAGATCATCCGGCCGTTCACCGTTGCCCCGGATACGCTGACCGATCTCGTGCTGGACTTCGACGCCTGTAAGTCCATCGTCGCGCGCGGCAATGGGGGGTTCAATCTCAAGCCGGTGGTGACCGCGATTCCCATCGTGGTGAGCGGCAAGGTGGTCGGTTATGCCCCGGCCGGTTCGCGTGTCTATGCCGAGCGCGGCGGCGAAGTCGTCAAGGGCACCGTGGCCACGAGCGAAGGCGTGTTCACGCTGTCCCCCATCGAGCAGAGCAGCACGACCGGCAACGTCGACGTCGTGGTGGTGCCGCCGGCATCGGCCGCGCGCGGCGTGGGCATCATCCGTTCGGTGCCGGTGGTGGCCGGAGCCAGCACGACGGTCTCCACGCCGACGGCGCCCATCGTTCCGCCGCCGTCGACCTTCAACACCGTGTCGGGTACCGTGACGCCGATGAGCGCCGAAGCGTCGCTGCGCGCCCTGCAGACGACGGGCGGGGCGAAGTTCGAAGTGGCTTCCACGTTCGCCAGCCTGACGACCGGTGCCTATGGCATGAACCTGCCCGCCGCCGCACCGGTGGTCGGCACCTACCAGACCACGCTGCCCATTCCCCTGGTCCCGGACGCGACCGTGGCGGGGCGCTACACGATAGAGGCCACTACCTCGACGGGCGCCGTGAAGTCCTCGTCCGTCGACATCGGTGCGGGACCGGCAACGCGGGACTTCGCGTTCTGATCCGTACACAAGGAGCAATCATGAAATTCATCCTGACAGCCATCGTCGCCGCGACCGCGCTGGGCGGATGCGCGGTGTACACCCCGGGAGGCGCCGTGGTGGCGCCGGCGCCGGGTTACTACTACGATTCGCCGGGGTATTACTACGATTATCGGCCGGCCTACCGGGGCGGCTACTATCCCGGTCCGCGCTTCTGCCCGCCGGGGCAGGCCAAGAAAGGCCGCTGCTAGCGCGGCCGTGCAGGGGGGCGTGCCGCGTGCGGCTTTGCCCCCCTGGGTGCCCGTCCGGGTCGATCAGGCGAGCGCCGGGTAGTCGATGTACCCCTTTTCCGTGCCGCCGTAGAACGTGGCGTTGTCCGGGGCATTGAGCGGAGCGCGTTCGCGCAGGCGGCGCACCAGATCGGGATTGGCGATGAACAGCTTGCCGAATGCCACGAGATCCGCGGCCCCGCTTTCGACCGCCTGCTCCGCGGCCGCGCGGTCGTAGCCGTTGTTGGTCATCCAGGCGCCCTTGCCGCCGGCTTCTGCGTAGGCGGTTTTCAGCGCAGCGTAGTCGAACGGCGCGTCGCCCTGGCGGTAGTCGCGGGCACCACCCGTCGCGCCTTCGATGACGTGGACGTAGGCCAGCCCGTAGCCGGCCAGCTTGCGCACCACGTAGTCGAACAAGGGCTGGGGCTCCGGATCCGAGGCGTCGTTGGCGGGCGTGACGGGCGAGATGCGGATGCCCGTGCGGCCGGCCCCGATCTCGCCGGTGATGGCGTCCAGGACTTCCGTCAGCAGGCGCGCCCGGTTTTCGATGGCGCCCCCATAGGCGTCGTCCCGGTGGTTGCTGCCCGAACGCAGGAATTGATCGATCAGGTAACCGTTGGCGGCGTGCAGTTCGACGCCGTCGAAGCCGGCCTCGATGGCGGCGCGCGCGGCGCGCCGATAATCGGCGACGATGCCGGGCAATTCGTCCAGCCGCAGCGCGCGCGGTTCGGATGTCGGGGCGAAGCCGCCGCCGTCCGGCCCGACGAGGTAGGTCTTGGCGTTGGCGCGGATGGCCGACGGCGCCACCGGCGCGCCGCCGTCCGGCTGCAGCGAGGTATGCGATACCCGTCCCACGTGCCAGAGCTGGACGACGATCTTGCCGCCCTTGGCGTGGACCGCATCGGTCACGCGCCGCCAGCCGGCCAGTTGCTCTTCCGAATACAGGCCGGGTACGTCGGCATAGCCCTGGCCCTGGTGGCTGATGGCGGTGGCTTCCGTGATCAGCAGGCCGGCGCTGGCGCGTTGGCTGTAATAGGTGGCCGTGACGGGCTGGGGCACGGCCCGCGGCGAACGGTTGCGGGTCAGCGGAGCCATGACGATACGGTTGGCGAGCTGGAGGTCGCCGGCGGTGATCGGGTCGTATAGCGTGGTCATAGGGAATCCTGGCGAAGCTGTGGGCTGAGTCATATCGATGAGTGGCGAATTATATATCGCAAGATAACGATATATGCTCATGCCCGTTATCGCAGAGGGGGCATCCGGTGGGTGGGGAAAGGGTGCAAATCCGGTACTATGCCCGGCTGGTCTTCGTCTGCCCGCGCCGTTGTTCCATGTCCGATCGTTCCGCTTCCTCCCGGTTTTTCCCGTCGTTGCCCGCTTTCTCTGTTTCCGCGCTGCGCACCTGGCTGCGCTCGTTCCGGCCGGGCCGCATGCGCATCAATGGCAGGGAGCGCTTGCGCATCGTGCTGGGGGCGCTGGCGGGGGTCTTGTTGGCCGCCTGGGCGAGCCGGACGATGGCCGGGGAACTGGGGGCCGCGGCCTGGATGGTCGCGCCGCTGGGCGCGAGCGCGGTGCTGGTGTTCGCGGTGCCGGCCAGCCCCCTGGCCCAGCCGTGGTCGGTGATAGGCGGGAACACCCTGTCGGCGCTGGTGGGCATCGCCTGCGTCAATCTGGTCGGCGATCCCGTCCTGGCGGCCGGGTTGGCGGTGGGCGGCGCCATCGTGGTCATGCTGTCGCTGCGCTGCCTGCATCCCCCGGGCGGCGCCGCCGCCCTGACCGCGGTGCTGGCCCAGGCCGTGGACTACCGTTTCGCGCTGTTTCCGGTATTGACCAATTCCGCGTTGCTGATCATGGTCGGCCTGGCCTACAACAGCCTGACCGGGCGCCGATACCCCCATGCCCAGGCCAAGCCCGTGCCCGGGTCGGGGTCCCGCTTCACGGCGGCGGACCTCGATGCCGCGCTGGCGCACTACAACCAGGTGCTGGACATCAGCCCCGACGACCTGGAGAGCCTGCTGCATCAGGCGGAAGCGGCCGCCTACCGGCGCAGCCTGGGAGAATTGCGCTGCCGGGACATCATGACGCGCGAGCCGTTCAGCGCCGCGCAGGATATGTCGCTCAAGGAGGCCTGGGCCTTGATGCGGCAGCACCGCATCAAGGCGCTGCCGGTGGTCGACCGGGCCCGGGGCGTGGTGGGCATCGTGACGGTGGCCGATTTCATGCGGCAATTGGAGATGGACCGGCCCGAGGGGTGGGGTCGCCACGCACGTTCCGCAGACGGTGACCGAAGGCGGCGGCTATGTGCTGCTGCTGGGCGGCGAGGTGCACAACGCGGGCCAGATCACGACCGACG
>SPDP01000005.1 GCA_009360345.1 Alcaligenaceae bacterium SAGV5 | reverse complement strand
GGGGCGATGCGGGTGGACCGGCGGAGCCGGATCCACCGCATCCTGGGTCTAGTACCCGCTTCTTGGGTTGTGGCACCGGTGCTATCGCTGGCTGCCAGCGGTAGCAACAGTATTTCTATCCAAGAAAACCGTACTAGACCCAGGAAACCGCGGATCTGGCTTTGCCAGTCCGCCGGTTTCGCCCCCTGGGGGGCGCGCGTCAGCGCGTAGGGGGGGGCTTCCCCTCAGGGGAGCCATTTCTCGATGTTGCGGCGGTCTTGCTTGGTGGGGCGGCCTTTCAGGTTCGCGGCGGGGTCGGTGTTCTGGCGGCGCAGTTCGATGGCTTCCAGGCGGCGTTTGAGGCCTTGCGGGGTTTCGTCGTACAGGGTGCGCGCGAAGACGGCGGGGCCGCGCTGGGTGGACAGGGCGCGGACCAGGATCTCCCAATCCTGCTCTCCCGCGCGGATCTGCAGGATATCGCCGGGGCGCACCGCGCGCGAGGGCTTGACCCGTTCGCCGGCCACTTTCACCTGCCCTGCCTCGACCGCATCCTGGGCCAGCGTTCGGGTCTTGTAGAACCGCGCCGCCCAGAGCCACTTATCGATACGTAGTTCTTCCATCCCGTTACTGGTCCGTGGCCGGCGCCTTGTCGTTTTTGCGTTGCAGCAAGACTGCTTCGTGCGCCGCGGCGGCCGGCTGGCGGCCCGCCGGGCGGGTGATCCACCCCTGCATGTGGCGCTCGGCCAGGTCGGCCAGGGCGTCCATCCAGGCAGCGGAATCGTTCAACGCATCGATGTAGCGCAACTGCCGGCCCCCCGCCAGCAAGAATGCCTCCTTCCCCTGCACCGCGATCTCTTCCAGGGTCTCGATGCAATCGGCGACGAAACCGGGGCAGAACACATCCACATCGGACACGCCGCTTTTCGCCAGCTCCTTCAACCTGGGTTCAGTATACGGCTGGAGCCATTCGGCCGCGCCGAAGCGGCTCTGGAAGGTCACCTCGACCTGCTCGGCGTACAAGCCCAGGCGATCGGCCAGCAGCCTGCCGGTCTCCAGGCATTGCTCGTGATACGGATCCCCCTGGGCGATGGAACGCTTGGGCAGGCCGTGGAAACTCAGGACCAGCTTCTGGCCCCGGCCGTTGCGGCGCCAGAACTCAAGGATGCGGACCGCCATCGCCTCGACATAGCCCGGGTCGGCGTGGAAATCCCGGACGTAGCGGATCTCGGGCACATTGCGCAGCCGGGCCAGGCAGGCGCTCACGGCATCGGACACCGCGGCGGTCGTGCTGGCGGCGTACTGCGGATAGAGCGGCAGGACCAGGATGCGCTCGCATCCCGTTTCGCGCAGCGCGGCGATGGCTCCGTCCAGCGAGGGGTTGCCATAGCGCATGGCCAGCGCCACCTCCACGCCTAGGCCCCGGCTGGACAGTTCGCGCGCCAATCCCTCGGCCTGGCGGCGGCTCCATGCCAGCAGCGGCGACCCCTCGGGCGTCCATACCGAGGCATAGCGCGCCGCCGCGTCGCGCGGCCGCAGCGTCAGGACGAGGCCGTACAGGATGGGCAGCCACACCACGCGGGGAATCTCGACCACGCGGGGGTCGGACAGGAACTCGGCCAGGTAGCGGCGGACGGCGGAGGCGGTGGGCGCGTCGGGTGTTCCCAGGTTGACCAGCAGCAGGCCGGTGCGGGTGGGATGATGGGGGGACGGCGGCGGCTCGGGAAGGAAGCGCATGCGTAGCGTTTTCTAGGCTCGGGAATGGCGGGAGGAGCGGGCGCGGGCAGGGCTGCCCTGAGCCCCTGCCGGCGGGCGCCGGCTCAATGATGGCTCAAGGCGTTCGACAACAGGCGCGCGGTGATGTCGACGATGGGAATCACCCGCTCGTACGCCATCCGGGTCGGACCGATCACGCCCAGGGTCCCGACGACCTTGCCGTCCACCCCGTAGGGCGCCGTGATGACGCTGACTTCTTCCACCGGCACGAGCTGCGAGTCGCCGCCGATGTAGATCTGGACGCCATGCGCACGGCTGGACACGTCGAGCAGTTGCATCAGATCGGTCTTTTTCTCGAACAGTTCGAACATCCGGCGCAGCTTGTCCATGTCGGCCGTGATGTCGGAAACACCCAGCAGGTTCAATTCTCCCGAGATGACGACGCTGTCGTCCTCGGTGGCGGCCTCGGTGCTGGCGTCCACCGCCAGCTCCATCAGCCTGGAGATGTCCTCGCGCAACTGGCTCAGTTCGCGCTGGAGGATCAGCCGGACGTCCTCGAACGACCTGCCGCTGAAATGCTGGTTGAAGAAATTGGCAGCCTCGGCCAGTTCGGCGGAGGAATAGTCCCGCTGGACCCGCAGCATGCGGTTCTGCACATCGCCTTCGGGCGTCACGATGATCAGCAGTACCCGCGTGTCGGACAGGCGGATGAATTCGATCTGCCGGAACATCTGGCTGCGCTTGGGCGCCATGACCACGCCGGCGAACTGGGTCAGCTTGGACAGCAGCGAGGCCGCGGCCGCGATGACGCGCTGGGGCTCGGCCGAAGGCAGCAGGGTCTGGATGTGGGTCGCCTCGGAGACCTCGTACGGCTGCACCGTCAGCAGCGAGTCGACGAACATCCGGTAGCCCCGGGGCGTGGGGACGCGGCCGGCGGACGTATGGGGACTATGGATCAGGCCGTGGTCTTCGAGATCGGCCATGACATTGCGGATCGTGGCCGGCGACAGGTCGAAGACTTTGGAAAGCGTACGCGAACCGACCGGCTGCCCGTCGGTGATGTAACGCTCGATGAGAGCTTTCAACAGTGTACGTGCGCGATCGTCCATGGGGAGATTGTACCCCTGGATGAGCCCTTCTCCCACGCGCTTCGCGCGTCCGGCATGGTGAGCCCCCGGGCCGCTGCGCGGCGGCCCGCGAAGGAGCCGGGGCCGGCCTCGGCGCCGGGCTCTGCTTGCGGGCTCTGCTTGCGGACCGGCGGAGCCGGTTCCGCGAGGGCCTGGCGACTGCCGGGTTCAGGGGGTGGACAAAAAGGGCCACATGGAGCCCCGTTGGGGGGACTCCCCTCATATAATGCCTCCATGCATTTTCCCATCGTCGCCCTCGTCGGCAAATACCACGATACCGGCATCGCCGCGCCGTTGCGCGCGGTCGCGCAGATGCTGCGCGATGCCGGGCGCGAGGTCGTGTTCGAGAAAGACACCGCCACCAACATCGGCGTCCTCGACTATCCCGCGGCCACCGTCGAGGAAATCGGGCAGCGCGCGTCGCTCGCCATCGTCATGGGCGGCGACGGCACCATGCTGGGGGTGGCGCGGCAACTGGCCCCCTGGGATGTGCCCGTTGTGGGTATCAACCACGGCCGGCTGGGCTTCATCACCGACGTTCCCATCGAGGACGCCGGCACCGCCATCGCCGGCATCCTCGACGGCCAGTTCGAATCGGAAACCCGCACCCTGCTGGCCTGCAGCGTCATCCGGGGCGAGGCCACGCTGGTGTCCGCGCTAGCCCTGAACGACGTGGTGCTGAGCCGGGCCGGCCTGGGCGGCATGCTGGAAGTCACGGTGCAGGTCGATGGCCTGTACATGTCCAAGCAGCGCGCCGATGGCCTGATCATCGCCACGCCCACGGGATCGACGGCCTATGCCCTGTCGGCCAACGGCCCCATCCTGCACCCGTCGCTGCGCGGGCTGGTGCTGGTGCCGGTGGCGCCGCAGGCGCTGTCCAACCGGCCGATCGCGATCCCGGACGACTGCACGATAGACATCACCCTCACCCGCTCTCCCGGCGGCCGCGACGAAAGCGCCAGCGTGCATTTCGACATGCAGAGCTGGTCGTCGCTGCAGGAAGGCGACCGCGTCCGGGTAAAACGCGCCGACCATACCATCCGCTTCCTTCACCCGGCCGGATACAGTTACTTTTCCACGCTGCGGCGCAAACTGCACTGGAACCAGATTTCCGGCACCGCGATCGACTAGCCCCTCTCCGCTCCTTCCACCGGCTCCATTCGTATGCTGCGCGCCCTGCACATCAACGACTTCGTGATCGTCGACCAGACCGAGGTCGAATTCGGCCCGGGCTTCACTGTCTTCTCCGGCGAAACGGGTGCCGGCAAGTCCATCCTGATCGATGCCCTGGCCCTGGCCCTGGGCGAACGCGCCGATGCCTCGGTCCTGCGCGAAGGTGCCGGCCGGGCCGAGGTCAGCGCGGTGTTCGACGTCCCCCCGGCCCTGCTGGACTGGCTGGCCGAGCGCGAACTGGATACCGACAGCCTGGTGCTGCGGCGCATCATCGATGCCCAGGGACGCAGCCGCGGCTACATCAACGGCGTACCCGCCACCCTGACCCAGTTGCGCGAACTGGGCGAGCACCTGGTCGACATCCATGGCCAGCACGCGCACCAGAGCCTGCTCAAGGTCGATTCCCAGCGCGACATGCTGGATGACCACGGAGACCACGGCCCTGTGCGGCGCGAGGTCGCCCAGGCGTGGAAGGCCTGGCGCGAACTGGCGCGCAGGCTCGAAGCGGTGGAGCGCGACGCCGCCTCGCTGCAACAGGAGCGCGAACGCCTGCAGTGGCAGGCCGACGAACTCGATCGGCTCTCGCTCAAGGAGGGTGAGTGGGACCACCTCCAGGCCGAGCACGGCAGGCTGGCCCACGCCCAGTCGCTCATCGACGGCGCCAGCCAGACCATCGCCGCCCTGGAAGAAGACGATGACGCCGCCCATGCCCGCCTGGCCGCCGCCGCCCAGCGCATCGGCCAGTTGGCGACGCACGACGCCGCGCTGGCACCGGTGTCCGAGGCGCTGGAGTCGGCCCGCATCGCGCTGCAGGAGGCCGTCTCCGACCTGAACAGCTACCTGGGGCGCCTGGAACTCGACCCGCAGCGCCTCGGCGAGGTCGAGGCACGCCTGCAGGCCGTGTTCGACACCGCGCGCAAATTCCGCCTGCAGCCCGAGGAACTGGCCGAACGGCACGCCACGCTGCTGGCCCAGCTCGAAACCCTGAAGGAGGCCGAGGACGTCCAGGCCCTGCGCGCCAAGGCCGCGGCCGCCAGGACCGCCTACGACACCGCCGCCGGCAAACTCGGCCGGGCCCGCAGGAAGGCGGCGGGTTCGCTGTCCAAGGCGGTGACCCAGGCCATGCAGACGCTGGCCATGGGCGGAGGGCGCTTCGAAGTCGCCGTCGAGCCGGCCGAGCCCGGCATCCACGGGTCCGAAGCCATCGAGTTCCGGGTCGCCGGCCATGCCGGCACCACGCCCCGCCCGCTGGCCAAGGTGGCCTCCGGGGGTGAGCTGGCGCGAATCTCGCTGGCCCTGTCGGTCATCGCCAGCCGCGCCGCGCGGGTCCCAACCCTGATCTTCGACGAGGTCGACACGGGCATAGGCGGCGCGGTGGCCGAGGTCGTCGGCCGGTTGCTGCGCGAACTAGGGAGTTTGCATCAAGTATTGTGCGTCACCCACCTGCCCCAGGTCGCGGCTTGCGGCAATACGCATCTGCGGGTCGACAAGCGCCAGGAGAAAGGCGCGGCGATCTCCACGGTCAACCAGTTGGACAGGGGGGGACGGGTGGACGAAATCGCCCGGATGCTGGGCGGCATAGAAATCACCGCCACGACGCGCAAACATGCGCGGGAAATGATAGGGAACAACTGAGGCGGGCTGCCGCCCGCCCCTAGCCTTCCTTTTAGCGGCTCTTGGCGCAGTTCTGGCAAATACCGTAGAGCGACAGCGCGTGGCCGGTCAGCACGAAGTTGTGGTCCTTGGCGATTTTCTGCTGGCGTTTCTCGATTTCCGCATCGAAAAACTCCTCGACCCTGCCGCAATTCGTGCAGACCAGGTGGTCATGGTGATCGCCTTCGTTCAGCTCGAACACGGCCTTGCCGCTGTCGAACTGGCTGCGGACCAGCAGCCCGGCCTGCTCGAACTGCGTCAGCACGCGATAGACCGTGGCCAGCCCGATCTCGACGCTTTCGCCGATCAGGGCCCGGTAGACGTCCTCGGCGCTCATGTGGCGCACCTCGGCCTTGCGAAAGACATCAAGGATCTTCAGCCGGGGAAAGGTCGCTTTCAGGCCTATACTTTTGAGTTCGCTTTGATCTGTCATGATGGTCCTTTCGAAAGCGGTTTCGTGTGTCGGTTCCTGCTGAATGGCGGGAACCGGCGTGGTGCCGGGCCTTGAGGCCCGGTCAGCCATCTGGCGCGCGGCGCCTGCAAGGCGCGGCGCGTCGGCATGGAAGGCGGCAGGACGGCCCAGTCCGGCGCACGATGCGCCCTGTTGCCCGCCCCGCGGCAGCCACCCGGAAGCACCGGGAAAGCTCCGGAAAAGCCCAGGCATTCCCCGAGGGCTTTATGATAACGGTTTCCCCAATCAAGACGAGTGCGGATCTGTGCCAAACGCTCTGATTTCCTTCATCCACGGCCAAGCCGGCACCCTGCGGCGGCTTGCCCCGGCCGCGTTGCTGGGCCTGGCGGCATGCAGCTCGGTCAACAACTACGTCCCGAACTTCGTCAAGCCCTACCGGGCCGACATCCAGCAGGGCAACTGGCTGACCCAGGAACAAGTGGAATTGCTGCGCCCCGGCATGACCCGCGAGCAGGTGCGCTTCGCCCTGGGCAGCCCCACGCTGACCAGCATTTTCCATTCGGACCGCTGGGACTATCCGTACCTGTTCACGCCCGGCAACGGCCAGACCGAGGAACGGCGCTTCACCGTCTATTTCGCCAACGACCGGCTCGAACGCTGGGCCGGCGATGAACAGCCCGCCCGCCAGCCGTTCCAGCAGAAGGACACGCGCAAGGCCCTGGGCACCGCGACGCCTCAGGCAGCCACCCCGAGCAACGCTCCGCTGACGGTCGACGGCAATGTCGCCTCCCCCAGCCTGGACCCCGGCGCCGCGCCGGCCGTCGCCATACCCGTCGCGCCGGCCACCCCTCCCGCCGCCTCGCCCTCCGGCGATGCGGCCCCCGCTCAACCTGCCACGACTACCAAGGAATGACCTCGATGCGTATCGCCATTGCCGGGGCGACCGGCCGCATGGGCCACATGCTGATCGAAGCCGTGCTCGCCGCCCCCGACCTGGAACTCGCCGTCGCGCTGGACCGCGCCGGCAGCCCCGCCATCGGCCATGATGCCGCCGAGTTCCTGGGCAAGCACAGCAAGGTCATGATCACCGACGATCTCGACGCCCTCGCGCAGGCCGACTGCCTGATCGACTTCACCCGCCCCGAGGCCACGCTCGCCCACCTGGAGGCCTGCCGGCGCCATGGCGTCAAACTGGTGATCGGCACCACCGGCTTCGACGAGGCCGGCAAGGCCGCCATCGCCGCCGCCGCCGACAAGGTGGGCGTGGTCTTCGCCCCCAACATGAGCGTGGGGGTGAACGTCACCCTCAAGCTGCTGGACATCGCCGCCCGCATCCTGAAGGATGACTACGACGTCGAAGTGTTCGAGGTCCACCACAAGCACAAGGTGGACGCGCCCTCGGGCACCGCGCTGAAGATGGGCGAGACCGTGGCGCAGGCCTGGGGCAAGCCGCTGTCCGAGGTGGCCGAATGGGCCCGCCACGGCGACACCGGCGCGCGCAAGCACGGCACCATCGGCTTTTCTTCGGCCCGCGGCGGCGACGTGGTGGGCGACCACACGGTCTTCTTCTGCGGCCCGGGCGAGCGCATCGAGGTCACTCACCGGTCGAGCAGCCGCGTCAACTACGCCGAGGGCAGCCTGCGCGCCGCCCGCTATCTGGCCGACAAGCCGGCCGGACTGTACGACATGCAGGATGTCCTGGAACTGAGATCCCCCCCTACGCGCTGACGCGCGCCCCCCAGGGGGCGATGCGGGTGGACCGGCCAAGCCGGATCCGCGGCGCGCTGGCAACGGCTGGAACGGCCTCTTCCATGGGGCCGTTCTGTTTTTCAGGGAGCGTTGATTGCCTTGTTCTTCGCTTCGACGGCGAAGACGAGGCGCTGGGCCATCTGCGCGAGCGGAACGATCTCGTGGGCGGCGCCCAGGGCGATGGCTTCGCGAGGCATGCCGAACACCACGCTCGACGCCTCGTCCTGGACAAGGTTGTAGGCACCCGCCTCGCGCAGCGTCAACATGGCCCGCGCGCCGTCCTTGCCCATGCCGGTCAACATGATGGCCACGACGCCCGCCCCCGCCGCGCGGGCGGCCGACAGGAACAGAACCTCGACCGAGGGGCGATGGCGGTTGACCGGTTCCCCCTCGGACAACTGCGCGTGGTAGCCCAGCAGCGGCAGCGGCCGTACCGACAGATGGGCATGGCCGGGAGCCACGTAGACGTGTCCTGGATACAGGCGTTCGTTGTGTTCCGCTTCCTTCACATGCAACGGCGTATGCTTGTCCAGGCGCTCGGCGAAGCTGCGCGTGAAGCCGGGCGGCATGTGCTGCGTGATGACGATGGGAGGCAGGTCGGCGGGCAGCGCTTCCAGCAATTCGCGCAGCGCCTCGGTCCCGCCCGTGGACGCGCCGATGGCGATCAGCAGCCTGCGGTCGTAGCGGGATGGCGGAGACACCCTGCCAACGGCGAGCCGGGATTGTTCGTCGGTCATGGATGCGCTCAGCCCGGATGCCTGACGTAGACGGTGCGCCCCTGGAGCACGAAGCGCTGCTGCCCCTGGGAAAAACTCTCGGAATGGCCGACGAACAGCAAGGCCCCAGGCGGCATCAGCCCGGCCATGCGCTCGACCACCCGCAGTTGGGTGGGCCGGTCGAAATAGATCAGGACATTGCGGCAGAACACCGCATCGAGCGGCCCGCGCACCGGCCACACGGGATCCAGCAGGTTCAGCTGGCGGAAATTCACCAGTGCGCGCAGCTCGGGCCGCACGCCATACAGGCCTCCGGCCTCCCCGGTGAAATACCGGCGCACCTGTTGTTCAGGCACCTTGGCCAATTGGTCGCGCCGGTACACGGCCTGCCTGGCGCTGGCGAGCACATGGGTGTCCAGGTCCGTCGCCAGGATGCGTACCGGTGGCGCCAGGCTACCGAAGACCTCGGCGGCCGTGATGGCCAGGGTCCAGGCCTCTTCGCCCGTGGAGGCGGCCGCGCACCATAGCTGCAGGGTCTGCCCCGGCCGCTCGGCGGCCAGTCGCTTCAGATAGGCGGCCAGTATCTGGAAATGATGGCTTTCGCGATAGAAATACGTGAGATTGGTCGTCAGCGCGTTGACGAAGTACTCCCATTCGGGCGCGCCGGCGCGCAACCCCTCCAGGTAGGCGCTGAAGGACGGCCTCCCGGTCGCGCGCAGCCGCCTGGCCAGCCGGCTGTAGACCATGCTGCGCTTGGCGTCCGACAGCGAAATGCCGGTGTGCTGCCGCAGCAAGGTCCGTATCCGGTCGAAATCCTGGCCGCTGAAGGCGAATTCGGTCCCGACGAGCGGGTCCGGGGTCCCCGGCATGGCCCCGGCCATGCCCAGGAAGCTGGTTCTGGATGTCACGCTTGGCCCTAAAGGAAAAGCCCCCACGCTATCATTGATGGGATTATCGGCAACAGTCACTGATTCATTAAGCAATGTTCAACCGCGGCCCCGTCTCCGTGCAGAACGCCAGCCCCGTATCGGGCGGGCTGCCTCGCTTCATGATGTCGGTACCAGGCCAAGCTTCCGCCGGCCTGGCCGGCGACCCCCGCGAGGCGGCCCAGCTCGCCATTCTCTTCATCGAGGACTCGCTGGCCGACTTCACGCTGATGCGTGCCGTGCTGGTCGACGCGGGACTGAACGTCGCCGCCCAGTGCGTGGACACCGAAACGACCATGCGCCAGGCGCTGGCCGAACGGGCATGGGACGCCATCATCAGCGATCATTCCCTGCCCACCTTCAGCGGCCTGCGCGCGTTGAAGGTCGCCAAGGAAGCCGGATTCCGCGGCCCCTTCCTGATCGTTTCCGGCGCCATCGGCGAGGAAACCGCGGTCGAGGCCATGCGTGCCGGCGCCGACGACTACGTGATGAAGAACAACTTGCGCCGGCTCCCCCCGGCCCTGGAACGCGGCCTGCGCGAAGTGCAGACCCGCGACCAGCGGCAGCGGGCCGAAACGGCGCTGGCCTCCGCCCACGACCAGTTGAACGCGGTTTTCTCGGCCACGCCGGTCGCCTTGTTCGCCATTTCGCGCGAATGCACGGTCACCATGTGGAGTCCGGCCTGTGAAGACCTGACCGGACTGGGCGCGGCCGACACCCTGTCGCGGCCATTCGCCCTGCCCTCGCAGCCCGACACCTGGAAACTGCTGGCCCTGGTCGCCCCGGCCCTGGACGGCACCGCGGTGCGGGGCCTGCCATTCAGCATGGACTCCCAGGGGGAAAAACGCGAACTGCTGGTATCGGCCAGCCCCCTCAGCGGCTCGCCGCCCTCGGGCTGCGTGGTCGCGCTGTCCGACGTCACGCACCTGGCCCACGCCCAGGCGGAACTCAGCCGCTCCGAAAGCCAGTTGCGCGAACTCTCCCGCCACACCGAGCGGGTGCGGGAAAACGAACGGGCCGAACTCGCGCGCGAGATCCACGACGACCTGGGCGCCCTGGTCACGCGCATACGTGCCGACCTCGCCCTGGCCCGCCGCCGCTCCCGCGAAAAAGAAACCGCCCAACTGCTGGACGAAGCCGAACAAATGGTAGCCTCGCTGGGCGAAGCCATTTCCCGCATCGCCCGTGCCATGCGGCCGCCGGTACTCGACTTCGGCATCGTCGCCGCGATCGAATGGCAGGCGCGGGATTTCGCCCAGCACACAGGCATCACCGTCAACGTCCACACCAACCAGGACGACCTGGCTCTGGAACTGGAACAATCCATCGCCATCTTCCGCATCTTCCAGGAAGCCCTTACCAACGTGTTCAAGCACGCGCACGCCACGCGCGTCGATGTCGACCTCTTCGCCGACGACAGCACGCTCAGCCTCGAGGTCCGCGACAATGGCATCGGCCTGTCGTCCGACTCGCTGCGCAAGCGCACCTCGTTCGGCCTGCGCGGCATGATGGAACGCGTCCACGGCCTGGGCGGCTGGATGGACATAGGCGGCTCGCCCCAGACCGGTACGCCGCCTTTCCGAGGAACCACACTCATGATTTCAATTCCGTTGAACCCCCAGGATCCCCCCATGTCGCTGCCGGGAGGCAAGACCCCGCACCAAGACCCGGAGGGTCTGGAATGATCCGCCTGGTACTCGCCGACGATCACGCCATCGTGCGCTCCGGCCTGCGGCAGATCGCGCAGGCCGAAGAAGGCATCTCGGTGGTCGGAGAAGCGGCCGATTGCGGCGACCTGCTCGACGTGCTGCGCAAGACCGACGCCGACGTCGTGCTGATGGACATTTCCATGCCCGGCAAGAACGGGCTCGAAGGACTCAAGCAGGTGCGCGAACGCTGGCCCCGGATCGCGGTGCTCATGCTCAGCATGTATCCCGAGGACCAGTACGCGGTACGCAGCGTCAAGGCCGGCGCCGCCGGCTACCTGCACAAGAACTCCCCTCCCGAGACCGTGATCGCGGCCATCCGGACCGTCGCTCGCGGCAAGAAATACATCACGCCCGAACTGGCCGAACAACTGGCCAGCCACCTGAGCCAGGGCGACGAACGCCCGCCGCACGAACTGCTGTCCGACCGCGAATACCAGACCATGGTGATGATCGCCTCGGGCCGCACCCTGACCCAGATCGCCGAGGAAATCTCCCTGTCGCCCAAGACCGTATCGGTCTACCGCGCCCGCCTGCTCGAGAAGATGAAGCTCAAGAACAACGCCGAGCTGACCCACTACGCCCTGAAGCACAAGCTGGTGGAGTAGAGGCAAATAAAGCCCCCCCACGCCCTGACGGGCGCCCCCTCAGGGGGAGCTTCCGTAGGCTGAATCGACCTTCATGTTCTTGACCCGGTCTTGTCCGGGGTGCCGGGGCCGGGGGGCGGGCGCATTCGGAGCCAACTCCGGGAAGTCCCGCTCAGCGGGACCGGCTTCGCTGCGCCCCGCCGCGGGCCGCCCCACCCCACCGGTCAAGGACGGTTCAAGAACCCGATCCCAGACATTCATGAATGTCGATGCAGCCTAGAACAGGCCGAGCAGGGCCGCCAGCCCCAGACAGGCGAAGATGGCCGCCGCGATGCCATGCACCAGGCGCACCGGCAACCTGTGGGCCAGCTTGTCGCCCAGCAACACCGCGGGGACATTGGCGATCAGCATGCCCAGGGTGGTGCCGGCCACCACGGCGTAGTACGCATGGAACTGCGCGACCAGCGCCACGGTCGCGACCTGTGTCTTGTCGCCCATCTCAGCCAGGAAGAACGCCACGACCGTGGTGCCGAACACGCCCAGCCTGAGCTTGCCCGTCCCGGCGTCGTCCAGTTTGTCGGGAACGAGCATCCAGGCCGCCATGGCGATGAAGGAGACGCCCAGGATCCAGCGCAGCGCGTCGGGACCGATGACTTGCGTCAGCCATGCGCCGACGGCGCCGGCCAGGGCGTGATTGACGATGGTCGCGGTGAAGATGCCCAGGATGATGGGCCAGGGCCGCCGCCAGCGGGCGGCCAGGAACAGGGCGAGCAGTTGGGTCTTGTCGCCGATCTCGGCCAGGGCCACGATGCCTGTCGAGACGAGGAAGGCTTCCATGTTTGATACGCGCTCCGGGCCGGACGGTTGACCGAATGATCGTGCAACAGCCCCGGCCCACCGGAAGCTGCACGATCAAAGGTCTTGCCAAGTCCTGGACCGCCTGCGCCATGCCCGTAGGCAAGTATGTTGACGCAGGCCCTTGCACCCGAGGGCAAGGAGGCTACTCCCCAATGACGGGCGAAATTATAGCGCATCTGGCCTGCCCCGCGTCGCACGCCGCATAATAGGCGCTGCTTCACGATGGAAGGCCCGCATGAAGAACCGTTCCTCCGACCAGGACCACCGGAACCCGGCCCGTCCGCTGGCACAGGCCACCGGCGCCTGCCTGGCGGCCGCCGCGCTGCTCTCGCCGGTTGCCCACGCACAGGAAGACTTGCTTCCCATCCCCGTCGGCTTCGTCCACCTGACCGACGTCGCCCAGACCGTGCGGCTCGATATCCGCTACCACGGCAGCGCCAATTTCATGGGCCGGCCCGCCGCCGGCTACGACGCACCCACCTGCATCCTGACCGAACCCGCCGCGCGGCGCCTGCTGGCCGTGCAGCGCGAGATCCGGCCCCTGGGCCTGACGCTCAAGGTCTTCGATTGCTACCGGCCCCAGCGCGCCGTCAGCGACTTCGTTACCTGGACGCGCGACGCCGGCGACCAGAAGACCAAGGCCGACTATTTCCCCGACGTGGACAAAAGCGCGCTGCTCGACCTGGGCTACATCGCCGAACGCTCCGGCCACAGCCGGGGCAGCACGGTCGATCTCACGCTGGCCGCGCAGGACCCCGAGGCCGGCGTCCCCCCACCCGTCCGCGGCCCGCTGCTGGCGGGCGGCGAAGTCGACATGGGAACCCCCTTCGACCTTTTTGATGTAAAGTCGCATACAGACAATCCTGATTTACCCGAGGCTGTCCGGCACAATCGCCAGTTCCTCAAGGAACTGATGACCAGGCACGGTTTTCGCAACCTGCCCGAAGAGTGGTGGCACTACACTCTGGACGAAGAACCGTATCCGGACACCTATTTCAATTTCCCCGTACGCTGATCCGCGCGCCGCGCGCACGGCGCGCGCAGAACAAGAAGATGCCTTCCCTGGACGGACTTACCCCGCCGCGCAAGTACTGGGCCCTGGCAGCCACGATGCTGGCGATGGCGATGACCGTCCTGGAAACCACCATCACCAACGTCGCGCTGCCATCCATCGCGCGGGACCTGGGCGTATCCCCGGCGCAAGCCGTCTGGATCGTCAACACCTACCAGCTCGCCATCGTCGTCGCCCTGCTGCCCTTCTCGTCGCTGGGCGAGATCCTGGGCTACCGGCGGGTGTTCGGCGTGGGCCTGGCGGCCTTCACCATCGCCTCGGCGGGCTGCGCGATGTCGCAGTCGTTCACGATGCTCATCTCCTTCCGCGTATTCCAGGGCCTGGGCGCGGCGGCGGTCATGAGCGTCACGCCGGCGCTGCTGCGCTTCATCTACTCGCAAAAGCAGTTCGGCCGGGCCATCGGCTATAACGCGCTGGTCGTCGCGACCTCGTCCGCCGCCGGACCGATGATCGGGTCGCTGATCCTGTCGGTCGCCTCGTGGCCCTGGCTGTTCGCGGTCAACCTTCCCATCGGCCTGTTCATCCTGTCCATCGGCAGCCGCATGCTGCCCGAGACCGAACTCGCCAAGCGCCCGTTCGATGCGCTCAGCGCCATGCTGAGCGGACTGACCTTCGGCCTGATCGTGGTGGGCGTGGACCGGCTGCTGCACGATTTCACGATGGCGCTCGCGCTGCTGGCCTGCGGCGCGGTCAGCGGACTGGCGCTGGTCCGGCGCGAGCTGACCCAGGCGACGCCGCTGCTACCGCTCGACCTGCTTCGCATCCGTCCATTCGCGTTCTCGGTCGGCGCCTCGGTCTGCGCGTTCTCGGGCCAGACCATTTCCTACATCTCGCTGCCCTTCTACTTCCAGCAGACCCTGGGCCGCAGCCAGTTGGAAATGGGCATGCTGATGGTGCCCTGGCCGCTGGCGGTGGCCATCGCCGCGCCCGTGGCCGGACGCCTGTCGGAGTCCATCGCGCCCTCGATCCTGTGTTCGATAGGCGCCGGGCTCGTCGCCGGCGGCCTCCTGGTCATCTCGCTGCTGCCCGCCAGCACGCCCAACGGCTGGATCATGGCCTGCATGGTGGTCTGCGGCACCGGCTTCGGCATGTTCCAGACCCCCAACAACCGGGTCATGCTGACCGCCGCGCCGTTGCATCGCAGCGGCGGCGCCGGTGGCCTGCAGGCCACCGCGCGACAGTTCGGCATGGCCCTGGGCGCGGCGCTGGTCGCGCTGGCCTTCACCGCCGCCTCGGCGCATGGGCCCACCACCGGCCTCGTGCTGGCCGCCGTGTTCCTGGCCGCGGCCTCCGCCGTCAGCGCGGCGCGGCCCGGCACGCGCGTCTCAGGGTAGTTCCAGCTCGGCCAGCAGCGGCGCGTGGTCGGACAGGCGCGTCCACGGGCGCCCGTACAACACGCTGGCCTGCCTGACCGAGAATCCGCGCTGGTAGATCCGGTCCAGCCTCAGCCACGGGAAGATGGCGGGAAACGTGCGGGGCGGACGCGGCGCCATCAACTCATTGCCCAGGCCGAGCTTGGGCGGCCCCTGGAATCCCGGCCGCAGCCGCCAGGGTGAAGCTTCGCCCCCCCGCAGCACCCGCCCCAACATGCGGACCGAGTCGCGCAGGCGCGGAAGCTCCACGTTGTTGCCCCGCGGCGCGGTCGCGAACACTTCGTGCAGGCCCAGGCGCTCGACCAGGATATCCGACAGCACATTGGTCCAGTCGTTGAAATCCCCGGCGATCAGGATGGGATCCGAGGGCGGCACGATTTCCTCGATGCGCGACACCAGGGCTCCCACCTGGCGCGAGCGGCTGCCCGCGAACAATCCTAGATGGACCACGAAGCAATGCACCTCGTGCGGACCAATGCCCACGCGCGCATGCAGCAGGCCGCGCTGCTCCAGGCGATGATCGGAGATGTCCTGGTTCTGGTGCGACAGGATGGGAAAGCGCGACAGCAGCGCATTGCCGTGGTCGCTGTGCCGGTAGACGGCATTGCGGCCGTAGGCGGCTTCCAGCCGCAGCGCGGCGGCCAGCATCTCGTGCTGCTCGTGCAGGGTGCCGGACCTGTCGTTGCGGCCCTGGACTTCCTGAAGGAAGGCCAGATCCGCGCGGAGCCCATGCAGGCCGAGGCGCAATTCCTGCACGGACTCGCGCTTGCCCAGGGCGGACATGCCCTTGTGGATGTTGTAGCTGACGATACGAACGACTGACATCGTGAGCATCAAGGGAAGACAAGAGATTCATTTTAGTGGATTCGCCGCGCTATCATGAATCGGCAGTTCCCCTCTCCGTAGCAGCCGGCTGTCGCCCACGCTCAGCCGCTACGCTTCGGCAGCCCTTTTCTCATTCAGATCCGGGAATCTTCATGAGCAGCTACAAGATCGGCGTGATCATCGGCAGCCTCCGCAAAGAGTCATTCAACCGCCAACTGGCGCGGGCAGTGACCAAACTGCTGCCGTCCAATTTCCAGACGGCGGAAATCGCCCTCGGGGATCTTCCCCTGTACAACCAGGATCTCGATACCGCGCTGCCTCCGGCCGTCGTCACCTTCAAGCAGCAGGTGGAATCCGCGGACGGCCTGTTGTTCTTCACGCCGGAGTACAACCGATCGTATTCCGGCGTCCTGAAGAACGCGCTGGACTGGGGGTCGCGCCCCTGGGGCAAGACTTCGTGGCCCGGCAAGCCCGCCGGCATCATGGGCGCCTCGCCCGGGCAGGTCGGCACCGCCCTGGCGCAGGAGCATCTGCGCATGGTGCTGTCGGCGCTGGACGTGCCCGTGCTGCCTCAGCCGAGCATCTTCGTGCAATACACGGGCGGACTGGTGGACGCCAACGGCGAAATCACCAACGAAACCAGCGCCAAGTTCATCCAGGGATTCGTGGATCGGTACGTGGCGTGGGTGGGGAAGTTCCCACCCCCTACGCGCTGACGCGCGCCCCCTCAAGGGGGCGGCACTGGCGGACCGGCGGAGCCGGATCCGCGGTGCCCTGGCAAATGCTCGGCTCGCGTGGGGTGGAGTTCTTCCTGGGGAGGAAGGTCAGCGGTTGGGCATGAGGGCGGCGACGGCGACGCCGAGCCAGCCTACGATCATGGCGCCGCCGCCGAAGGGGGCGGTACCCCAGAACAGTTTCATGCCGGCCAGTTGGCGCATGGCCAGGTCCACGGAGAACAACAGCGTGCCGGCGATGATGAGCGCCGCGGCACCGATCAGGACGGTACGGCCGCGCTGGACGTGGGGCACCACGGCGGCCAGGCCGGTGATGGCGGCGGCATGCAGCAGCAGGAACAGCGCGGCGGTGGACAGGATGCCGCCGCCTGTCAGGTGCGTGGCCATGGCGGCCAGCATGACGCCCGCCGCGCCCATCGGTGCGGCGCACCCCAGCAAGACTCGAGAAGATAACAACATGCAGCGCTTCCTTGAAAAATGCCTCCGCGCTTGCCGCTACGCG
This sequence comes from Alcaligenaceae bacterium SAGV5, assembly GCA_009360345.1. Taxonomy (GTDB): domain Bacteria; phylum Pseudomonadota; class Gammaproteobacteria; order Burkholderiales; family Burkholderiaceae_B; genus Pigmentiphaga. The sequence continues at coordinate 370,999 of SPDP01000005.1, read as the reverse complement.
GCGGCGCTGCCCCCCAGGGGGGCCGTTTTTCATCCTGGGGCGGCCCAGGATGAAAAACCCGCCCGGCCAGGGTCGCGCCGCCCGCGGGCTACTTCGCGAATACCTGGCTCAGGTCGCCAAATGCCTTGAATTCGAGCGCGTTGCCCGAAGGATCCAAAAAGAACATAGTAGCCTGTTCACCCACTTCGCCCTTGAAGCGGACATGGGGTTCGATCACGAACCGCGTGCCGGCCCGGCGCAGCTTCTCGGCCAGGGCCTCCCATTCCTCCATGGGAAGAATGGCGCCGAAGTGGCGCACGGGAACGTCGTCGCCATCGACCGCGCTGGTGTGGCGCGAGCCCGCTTCGCCCGGGGACAGGTGGGCCACGATCTGGTGCCCGTGGAAATTGAAATCGACCCAGGCGTCGGAGCTGCGGCCCTCGGGACAGCCGAGCAGGTCGCCATAGAAAGCCCGTGCCTGCGCCAGGTCGTCGACGGGGAAAGCCAAGTGGAAGAGGGGAATGCCAGCCATGGGGGAAACTCCGGTGCAGGCCCGCCATCCGGGCCCGGGCTATGATTGTATTGAACGAAATTTCCGATACGAAACGAAAATTTCAGGCCCATGTCATCAATATTTTCTATTAGCTTCGCGCCGTGCCCATGGTGATCCGCTACCTGCAAACCTTCGTGGCCGCCGCCCGGACCTCGTCGTTCTCGGCCGCGGGCGCGCGGCTGGGGCTGACCCAGTCGGCCGTCAGCACGCAGATCAAGCGCCTGGAGGAAGACCTGGGCTGCCTGCTGTTCGACCGGGCGGGCAAGTCGGTCCGCCTGAGCGAGCGCGGGCGCCAACTGCTGCCCGAGGCGGAACATATCGTGCAACGCTACCAGGCCATGCGCGGCGCCGGCCGGCAGCCAGCGCCCATGGCGATCGCCTTGGGCGCGATCTCCACGGCCCAGACGGGGCTGCTGCCCGGCGCGCTGCGTCGCTTCCGGCAGTCCCGCCCCGCCGCGCACGTCAACGTGGTGCCGGGCATGTCCTCGCAGCTCCTGACGCAGGTGGACGAACAGGAACTGGACCTGGCCGTGCTCATCAAACCCAACCTGAACCTGCCGCGCCACCTGAAGTGGACGCCGCTGATGCGCGAACGCTATGTCGGCATCGCGCCGCGCGGAACACGGGGCGACTGGCCGGCGGTCGCGGCGGCGCTGCCTTTCATCCGCTACAACCGCAAATCGCATGGCGGGCATCTGGTCGACCAGTTCCTGCGCCGTCTCCCGGCCGGGGTGGACGAGTTCATGGAGCTGGACGAGCCGGACGTCATCCTGCGAATGGTGCGCGCGGGGCTGGGCTGCGCCGTCATCCCGGGCACGCTGGTGGATGCGGCCGGAGATCGGCAGGTACGCATCATCGAGCTGCCCGGCCCCCCCTTCTTCCGTGAAATAGGCGTGGTTGCGCATCCCCGCGAGCGCAATGAAGCCGTGCTGGCATCGCTGGTCGAAAACATGCGGGAGCAGGCGGTCGAGCTGGAAACACGGACCTGACGCGGCCCGCCCCGCCCGCCGGGGCCCATATGGGAGCGAGGGAAGCGGCATGGCGCCTTGTTCGCCGCGCGGGCGCCGTGCTACGGTTTTCGCACGCCCCGATGTATTCCTTCCCCAGGAGACCGCTCATGACACGCACCTCCATCATGCCCTGCCTGGTCTACCGCGACGCCCCCGCCGCCATCGACTGGCTCTGCCGGGCCTTCGGCTTTGCCCAGCACCTGGTGGTGCCGGGCGATGGCGGCACGATTACCCACGCCCAGCTCACCCTGGGAGACGGCATGATCATGCTCGGCTCCGGGACGAGCGAATTCATGCGCCAGCTCACCGCCCTGCCGGCCGACATCGGCGGCCGGCAGACCCAGACCCCCTACGTCGTCGTCGCCGATCCCGAGGCGCACTACGCCGCCGCCATCAAGGCCGGGGCACGGATCGTGCGCCCCATCCAGGAGGAAGACTACGGCGGCAAGGGTTATACGCTCGCGGATCCCGAAGGCTACGTCTGGCACTTCGGCAGCTACGATCCGTGGCAGGACTCGGAACTCAACCCTCCGTAGTCCCCCCGCTTCCTCGGCCCGCCACGCGGCGCGACAGGAGCACGGCCAGCGCGGGAGCCGCGGCGAAGGCGCCGAACAGCCAGAGCGCGGCGCTTTGGGCACCGGACTGGCCGCCCGGATCGGCCAGTCCGGCCGCATTCGCCACCATGCCCGCCAGCGCCGAGGCCAGCGCCATCGCGTACAGCTGCGCCGTCGTGATGGACGCCGAAGCCAGATTCTCCTCCCCCGGCGGCGCCGCGACGAACAGCCGGGTCAGGAGATGCGGCCAGCCCACGCCTATGCCCAGGCCCACGCCCGCCAGCGCCAGGCAGTACAGCGCCAGGCCGGGCGCGCCCTCCAGCCACCCCGCGCGCGGCGTCAGGATCGCCAGCGCCACCAGCGCCGCCAGGCTGATCCACGGACCGGCCCGCACCATCCGGTCGGCCGAGGCGCCGCGCCGGCCAGCGCTGCCCACCGAGCCCAGCGTCCACCCGCCGGCCATGACGGCGGTCAGGTAGCCGGCGGCGAGGGGCGTCATGCCGTGGATGACCTGCAGGAAATAGGGCACGAAGATCTCGGTGGTGATACCGACCACCAGCAGGCTCATCAACGCATACAGGACTCCCAGCCGGGTCGACAGCGAGTACGCGCCCGTCGGCAGCAGCCGCGCGGCGGCGCGCCGGTCGATCGCCGCGATGCCCACGGCCAGCAGCCCCCCCGTCGCGACGCCCGCGAGGTTCCAGGCGGCACTCGGCGCAAGGCCGCCCAGGGACACGGCCAGCACCGACACGACCAGCAAGCCGATGGTCGCGTAGGGCGGACGCATGCGGGCATCGCCCCCGGCCCGCGTCCGGCCCGGCAACTGGACAACCACGATGACGCCCAGCACGGCAGCCACCGGAATCAGCGACCAGAAGGCCCAGCGCCAATGTCCTCCCTCGGCGAACAGGCCGCCCACCGCGGGGCCGCACAGCGTCGCCACGCCCCACATGCCCGACACCAGCCCCATCGCCCTGGGCCACAGCCGCGCCTCGAACACCTGGCGGATCAACGCATAGCTCAGTGCGAGCAGCACGCCGCCGCCGAAACCCTGCACCGTTCTTGCCGCCAGCAGGCTGGGCATGGACGGAGAAAGCGCGCACCATGACGATCCCGCGGCGAAAGCGGCCAGCGCCGACAGGTAGGCGCCGCGGGGCCCCAACGATTCCAGCAGGCGGGCCGACAGCGCCGATCCCACGATGGACGCGACGACGAACAGCGAGGTGTTCCAGGCGTAGTACGCCAGCCCGCCGATGTCGGCGATCATGCTGGGCAGGATGGTGGTGACGACGTAGACGTTGATGGCATGCAGCGCGACGCCGCCGGCCAGCGCGATGGACCGCAGCGCATTGCGGCCATGGAGCAGCTCGCTCCAGGAAGCGTCGGGCAAGGTGGACGAACTCATGAGGCCTCCCGGATTCCGTCCATGCCCCAGCCCAGGGCCTTGTACAGGGCCACTGCGTTCACGTACGAGGCGGTCTCCGCATCCGTCGCCTCCTGGCTGATCTGGTAGTAGCTGCGCTGGTTCTCCAGCACGGCCAGGTACGGGCCCGCACCGGCCCGGTAGCGCCGCGTGGCGATCTCCAGCCCCGAGCGCGCATGCGCGGCGGACCTCGCCAACGCCGCCAGGCGCTCTTGCTGCAGGACAAGCCGCGTCACCGCCCCTTCGACCTCTTCCTGAGCCAGCAGCAGCGCCTGCTCATAGCGCGCCTGGGCGCCGGTCGACTGGGCATGCGCGGCGCGCAGGCGGGCGCGGGCGCTGCCCAGCCGGAACGCCGGCCAATCCACGGTAGGCGCGACCTCGAATGCACGCGCCGCGCCGCCGAGGTCTCCCCCCCGCAATGCGAAGAACCCGACGAATCCCCCCAGGCTCACGCGCGGATAGAGGTCGGCGGCGGCTGCCCCCTCGCTGGCCGTGCTGGCCGCAAGCAGTCTTTCGGCACGTACCACGTCGGGCCGGCCGCGGATCAGCGCATCGACGTTGCCCAGCGGCAGGCGGCCCACCAACGGCGCTTGCCCGCCCGCGCCGGCCGGCGCGGGCGTCTCGCCCGGCCGCCGGCCCAGCAGCACGTCCAGCCGATAACGGGTCTCCTGGCTGGCGGCCCGCAGCGGCGCGATGGCCGCTTCGCTGCGGGCCAGGTTGGCGCGCGCGTTCTCGAGGTCCTCCCGCAATCCGCTGCCGGCCTGGACGCCGGCATCCACCAGGCGCACCGTCTGTCGCCAGCTGTCGGCCTGGGCCCGCGCGACATCGAGACGGCGCTGCAACCCCTGGTACTCGTAGTGATAGCGCGCGACATCGGCGGCGATGGCCAGCCGCACGCGCTCCAGGTCTGCCTGCGCCGCCTCGGCCTGCGCCTGCGCCGAACGGGCCAGATTGGCCAGGCGGCCGAACAGGTCGATCTCCCACTGCGCATCGAACCCCGCGCGAAAGCTCTCGAAGGGCTTGCGTTCCGGATCCCCGGAGGACATGGCCTGCTGCTGGACGCCCTGGCGCCAGGCGGCCTGCGCGGTGACCGCGGGATAACGATCCAGCGCGCGTTCGTCGAACATCGCGCGCGCCCCCTGCAAGCTGGCGTAGGCCTGGCGAACGTCGTGGTTGTGTTCCAGCGCGGCGGCGATCAGGCGCTCCAGCTCGGGATCGTCGAAAAACGACCACCAGGCCGCCGTGGAAGGCGCGGAGGCGAACCGGCCCTGCTCGGCACTGGCCAGCTTGATCGCGGCGACCCGGGGCGCCTGGTAGCGGGGCCCCACGGCGCATCCCGCGATCAATGCCGCCATCGCCAGCATAGCGGGCACGACGGGTTTCTTGTGCATGCGATTCTCCTCAGTGCGCCAGCGGCGCGGCGTCGCCGGCCTCGGCCAGCTCGCGCCGGCGCGCCTGGCCGGTGGCGTGGTCGCGGGCCAGCAGCGAATAGACGGTGGGCAGCACGAACAAGGTGAACAGCGTGCCCACCACCATGCCGCAGACGATGACGATGCCCAGGCCGAAGCGGCTCTGCGCGCCCGCGCCCGAGGCGCCCAGCAACGGCAGCAGCCCGAACACCATGGCGGCGGTGGTCATCAGGATGGGCCGCAGGCGGATCTGCGCGGCGCGCAGCACCGCTTCGGCGGGCGTCAGCCTCTCGGCCACGCGCAACTCGTTGGCGAATTCCACCATCAGGATGCCGTGCTTGCTGATCAGGCCGATCAGCGTCACCAGTCCGATCTGCGTATAGATGTTGAGCGTGGCCCAGCCCAGCGCAAGCGGCACCAAGGCGCCGCAGATGGACAGCGGCACGGTGATCAGGATGACCAGCGGATCGACCAGGCTCTCGTACTGGGCCGCCAGCACCAGGTAGATGACGATCAGCGCGGCGGCGAAGGCCAGCGCCAGCGCGTTGCCCTCCTGCTTGTACTGGCGCGCGTCCGACTGCCAGTCGTGGCTGAAGCCCGCGGGCAGGTCCGCCGCGACCGACTCCAGGAAGGCCACCGCATCGCCCAGCGTCACGCCGGGCGCAGGGATGGCCTGGAAGGTGGCGGAGTTCTGCTGGTCGAACTGGGTCAGCCTGTTGGGCTCGACCTGCACCGATACCGCGACCACCGACGACAACGGCACCAGGTCGCCATCGGCGGTGCGCACGTACTGGACCGCCAGGGCCTCGGGCGTGAGCCGCCGTTCGCGGGTGCTTTGCGGGATCACGTCGTACGACCGGCCGTCCAGGCCGAAACGGTTGATGTAGTTTTCGCCCACCAGCACCGCCAGCGACTCGCCGATATCGCGCATGCCTATGCCCAGGCTGTTCGCCTTGGCGCGGTCCACCTTCACCTGCACGACGGGATTGTTGTAGTCCAGGTCGCTGTCCACCACCACGAACAGGCCGCTCCGCCGCGCGCGTTGCTTGATGTCTTCCATGACGTCGAACAGGGTCCGGTAGTCCAGCGAACTGCGCAGCACCATCTGCACCGGCAGCCCGCCGGTGGAACCAGGCAGCGCGGGCAGCTGGAACGCGAAGATGCTGCTGCCTTCGACATCGTTGACGGCCGCCTGCAGCGCCGACTGGATCTCGGCGCCCGAACGGTCGCGCTCGTTCCACGCCGACAGGTCGATGCCGCCGATGCTGGATGCCAGCCCATCGCTGCCGTTGATGATCCAGCGCCCCGTGGTCTCGGGCAGGCTCTTGTAGACGTCGTCCAGCTTGCGCGAGAAGTGCTCGACGTAGTCCAGGTTGGCATATTGCGGCGACTTGACCGCGGTCAGCACGCTGGCCTGGTCCTCCACCGGCGCCAATTCGCGCTGCGGCATCGAGTACAGCACCGGCAGGCTCACGCAGACCGCGAGCGCCAGCGCGCCCGTCACCCAGCGATGCCGCAGCGAACGTTGCAGCACCGAGGCATAGCCGCGCGTCAGGCCGCCGAAGAAACGTTCGGCCAGCCGCGCCATGCGCCCCTCGTTCTGCCTGGCGGGAAGCAGGAAAGAGCTCATCACCGGAGACAGCGTCAGTGCGATCACGCCGGACACGATCACCGAGCCGGCCAGCGTGAACGCGAACTCCTTGAACAGCGCACCGGTCAGCCCTCCCATCAAGCCGATGGGCGCATAGACGGCCGCCAGTGTCAGGGTCATCGCAATGACCGGACCCGCCACCTCCCGGGCCCCGACCAGCGCGGCCGCGGCGGGCGAACGCCCTTCCTCGATGTGCCGGTGGACGTTCTCGACCACCACGATGGCATCGTCCACCACGAGCCCGATGGCCAGCACCATGGCGAGCAGCGTCAACAGGTTCACGCTGAACCCGAACGCCAGCATCAGCGCCGCCGCGCCCAACATCGACAGCGGAATGGTGACGATCGGCACCAGCACCGTGCGCAGCGACCCCAGGCACAGGAAAATCACCGCCACCACGATGGCCAGCGCCTCGATCAACGTATGCCCGACCTCGTCGATGGACGCCTTGATGAAGCGCGAGGTCTCGAACGCCAACTGGGCGTGCACGCCCGGCGGCAGGGTCTGGTCGATCTCGGCGAGCTGCCTGCGTATGCCGTCCACGATCACCAGCGGATTGCCGGACGGCGTCGACGCCAGGCCCACGAACACTGCCGGCGTGCCGTCCATGGTGGCGCTGCTCTCGGTCGAGGCCGCGCCCAGCTCCACCGTGCCGACGTCACGCAGCCGCACCAGCCCGTCGGCGCCGCTGTGGATCACCATATCGCGGAATTCCTCGACGCTGATGAGGTCGGTGTTGACGCGCACGTTGGCGATCACGTACATGCCTTTCACCTTGCCGGGCGCCGCCTGGTAGTTGTTGCGCCGTACCGCCTCGGCCACATCGGCCGCGGTCAGGCCCCGCCCGGCCAGCCGGTCGGGGTCCAGCCACAACCGCATCGCCAGCCGCTGCGCGCCATAGACCGAAACCTTGGCCACGCCCTCGATGCCGGAGAATTTCGGTTCCACGACCCGGCGCACGTAGTCGCTCAGCGCCGGCATCGACAGCGTGTCGCTGGCGAAGCCGACATAGGCGACATCGGTGGACTCGCCGGCCGACCGCTCGATCACCGGGTCGTAGGCCTGCTCAGGCAGCCGGTAGCGCACCTGATTGACCTTGGCCATGACTTCGGCCAGGGCCTGCGTGGAATCGCGGTTCAGCTCCATGCGCACGGTCACGATGCTGCGGCCCTGCACCGAGGACGAGGACAGGTAGTCGATGCCTTCCACCGAGGACACGGCCTGGGCGATGGGCTGCGTGACGAACCCCTGCATCAGCTCGGCGGAGGCGCCGGGATACTCGGTCGTGATGGTGACGGTGGAACTTTCCAGCAGCGGATATTGGCGGATCGGCAGCCGGCTCAGGGACAACAGGCCCAGCAGCAGGATCAGCGCGCTGACCACCAGGGCCAGGACCGGGCGGCGGACGAAGACGTCGGTGAATGTCATGGCGGCCCCCGGTTCAGATGCCGGAGACGCGCGTGGCGGACGCGGTATCGCGCAGCGTATCGCCCGTGCTCAGCTCCACCGGCATGCCGTCGCCCAGCTTGAGCTGGCCCGAGGTGACCACGCGATCGTTCTCGCGCAGGCCCTCCTCGATCTCGACCAGACCCTCGTGGCGCGTACCCACCTTGACCGCCACCCGCCGGGCCACCAGCCCCGTGCCCGGCGCTTCCTGGACCACGAACACGGTGTCGCCATAGGCGGTATAGGCAACGGCGGTCTCGGGCACCGCCAGTACCGAAGCCGGGCCGTCCTGCCGCTCGACCCTGACACTGGCGTACATGCCCGCTTTCAGCACGCCTTCCGGATTGGCGAGGCTGGCCTGGACCCGCACGGTGCGTGAACGCGAAATCATCGGATCGATGGCGTTGATCGTGGCGCGAAAGCGCTTGCCCGGATAGGCGTCCACCCGCACGTCCACGGGCTGGCCGGTCCGCAGCCGCGGGACGGCCTGTTCGTCCAGCGAGAAATTGGCCCGCAGCGATGCCGCGTCGACCAGGGTCGCGATGGGATCGGCGGCATTCAGGTATTGCCCGGCATGGACCCGGCGCAGCCCCAGCACGCCGTCGAAGGGCGCCCGGACGGTCTTCTGCGCGATCAGGGCCTGGACCCGCTGCAACTCCCCCTGCGCCATGTCCCGCGCGGCGCGGGCATTGTCGAGCTGTTCGCGCGTGGCGGCGTCGTCGTCCAGCAGGCGGACCACGCGGGCGAGCTGGCTTTCGGCGTTGCGCAGTTGCGCCTCCAGGCGCCGCGCCTCGGCCTGCTCGGGAGCGTCGTTCAATTGCGCCAGCACCTGCCCGGCCTTGACCCGCTGGCCCGACTCGAAAGCGATGCGCGTGACACGCCCGCCCACTTCGGTGGCCAGGAGGACCTGGCGCACGGCCTCCAGCTCGCCGACGCCCACGTAGACCTGGGGCAGCCGGGCGCGCTGCACGCCGGCGACCGCCACCTTGGGCGCGGGATAGGAGGCGGCGGGAGGAGCGTCGTCGCCGCCCGATACGGCGACGCGCAGGCCGGCCAGGACAACGGCGGCCAGTATCGCCGTGCCCACCAGGATTTTCTTGCGCATGATGCGGACCTTGAAGAAGGAATGAAACCCTTCGGGCGTGGCCGCGGAACCGGGGAACGCGAACGCCGGCCCCGGCTTCCTCGACAACGGGACCGGCTGGGCCTATTATCAAAGCAATTTCTTGCATATTAGAGAGCGCCCTTTATTTATACAAGAAAATACTTGGAAAATTGAATGACATTCCCCACCGCCGATCGCATCCTGTTCTTCATCAAGACCCATGGACCGGTCTCCACCGCCACCCTCGCCGGCAAGCTGGACCTGACCTCCGAGGCCGCGCGCCAGCAGGTGCAGAAGCTGGTGGCGGCGGGCCTGGTCGAGGGCCGCCAGCAGCCCGCGACCGGCGCCGGCCGGCCGCGCCAGGACTGGGTGCTGACCGAAGCGGGCAATCGTCGCTTTCCCGACACACACGCCCAATTGACGACACAGTTGATCGACTCGATCCGGCAATTGTTCGGCGAGGAAGGCCTGGACCGCCTGATCGCCAGGCGCGAGGCCGAAACCAGGGCCGCCTACACGGAAGCCTGCGACGGCAAGAGCCTGGAGGAACGCCTGCACCAGTTGGCGCAGGTGCGCTCCAACGAGGGCTACATGGCGCGCGTGGAACGCGACGGCGCCGACTGGCTGCTGGTGGAGGACCACTGTCCGATCTGCGCCGCGGCGCAGGCATGCCAGGGCTTCTGCCGTTCGGAACTACAGCTGTTCCAGGAAATCGCGGGCCAGGACACGCAGGTGGCGCGCGAGCAGCACCTGCTGGCCGGGGGTGGCCGCTGCGTGTACCGCATCCACAAGGCGTAGGGGCGGCGCGCCACTACGCCACTCTTGTCGTTCGTTGTCGAGCCTTTGAACGAACCTCCGCGCAAGACTCCAGCATGCGCCGCGCACCTTCCAACTCTTTTTGCAGCACTTCGGCATCTGGCCCACATCCGCGTGGGTCAGGCTACCTAGTTTCAAGTCGATGATGACGATACAGCGCAACCTGCGATGGAAAAACAGCAGGTCCACCCTATGCCAGGTCTGGTCGATGCGCAGTCGGCGCTGTCGGCCCACGAAGGTGAATCCCTCGCCAAGCTCGAGCACGAAGTCCTCCAACCGCTGGTTCAAGGCTCCCTCGAGATCAGACTCCGAATACTCGTCCTTGAGATCCAGAAACTCCAGCACATACGGGTCCTTGATCGCATCGTCCGGCGTGATGATGTCCCCCGGCTTCGGTCTCATTGCCCTTGCGAGCATCGCGTCCTTGTCCTTGGACAACGCGGTCCGTTCATAGAACTGGCTACCTATCTGCCGATCAAGCTGGCGTACGCTCCCCCCCTCGCAGCGCTTCGATTTCGTAGAACCGGCGGGCATGAACATCGCTGACCGATAGCAGCCGGACATAGGCCGACCACGGCAACGTGAAAGCCTGCGCCAACTCAAAAAGATCGAGGGTCCGGGAGGCAGGCAAAGGCCTCCCTGCAGGGCATTCATTTCCAGATTTCCGAGACAGTGTCTCGGAAATGCAGGACGAAGGATAGGCAAGGAAAAACCGCCGCATGTTTTCGAGGTTGTTCACACTGAAACCACGCCCGAATCTGGCGGTCAGGTCATGAGAAAGCCTTGCGATCAACGGTAGAGAACTCCCCTCTGCTCATCCAACGCCCCCAGGAGCACTGCGCTCGGGTACGAAGATAGCGCGTGCGCATCACCATGGCTGCATGGACTATGAGCATCTTGTCCAGCTTGACGGCAGGCGAACACATTCCCCACTAAAGCGCGTACAAGAAAAAAGCCCCGCCTCTTGCGAAGCGGGGCCCGGATGGCCGCGTGGCGAAGCCGGTCGCTTACTGCGCCGTCTTGACCTCGGCGGCGCGCAGGCGCACGTGCAGCTCGCGCAGTTGCTTCTCGTCCACTTCCGACGGCGCGCCCGTCAGCAGGCACTGGGCCCGCTGGGTCTTGGGGAAGGCGATCACGTCGCGGATGGACTCGGCGCCGGCCATCATCGTGACGATGCGGTCCAGGCCGAAAGCGATGCCGCCATGCGGCGGCGCGCCGTATTGCAGCGCGTCCAGCAGGAAGCCGAACTTGACCTGGGCTTCCTCCGCATCGATCTTCAGCGCGCGGAACACCTTGCTCTGCACTTCCTCGCGATGGATACGGACCGAGCCGCCGCCGATTTCCCAGCCGTTCAGCACCATGTCGTAGGCCTTGGCCAAGCAGGCGCCGGGATCGGTTTCCAGCAAGTCCTCGTGGCCGTCCTTGGGCGAAGTGAAGGGATGGTGGGCGGCGGTATAGCGCTGCTCTTCCTCGTTGTACTCGAACATGGGGAAGTCGACCACCCACAGCGGCTTCCAGTCGCCTTTGAGCAGGCCCTGCTTGCGGCCGAACTCGCTGTGGCCGATCTTGACGCGCAACGCGCCGATCGAGTCGTTGACGATGCCGGCCTTGTCGGCGCCGAAGAACAGGATGTCGCCGTCCCGGGCGCCGCTGCGGTTCAGCAGTTCCTGCAGGGCCGCGTCATGGATGTTCTTGACGATGGGCGACTGCAGGCCCTCGCGGCCCTTGGCCAGCTCGTTGACCTTGATCCAGGCCAGGCCGCGGGCACCGTAGATGCCGACGAACTGAGTGTAGGCGTCGATCTCGCTGCGGCTGAGTTCCGCCCCGCCCGGCACGCGCAGTGCCACGACGCGGCCGCCGGCGCTGTTGGCCGCGCTGGCGAAGACCTTGAAGTCGACGTCCTTCATGACGTCGGTCAGGTCGGTGAACTCGAGCTGGACGCGCAGGTCCGGCTTGTCGGAACCGAAGCGGCCCATGGCTTCGCTCCACGGCATGACCGGGAACGGGTTGGCCAGCTCGACGCCCTTCACTTCCTTGAACACGTGACGGATCATGTTCTCGAAGATGTCGCGGATTTCCTGTTCGTTCAGGAACGAGGTCTCGCAGTCGATCTGCGTGAACTCGGGCTGGCGGTCGGCGCGCAGGTCCTCGTCGCGGAAACACTTGACGATCTGGTAGTAGCGATCGAAGCCCGACACCATCAGCAGTTGCTTGAACAACTGCGGCGACTGCGGCAGCGCGAAGAAATGGCCAGGGTTGACGCGCGAGGGCACCAGGTAGTCGCGCGCGCCTTCGGGCGTGCTCTTGGTGAGCATGGGCGTTTCGATGTCGATGAAGCCCAGGCCGTCCAGGTACTTGCGCGACTCAATCGCCACGCGATAGCGCAGCATCAGGTTCTGCTGCATCTGCGGGCGGCGCAGGTCCAGCACGCGGTGCGTCAGGCGGGTGGTTTCCGACAGGTTCTCGTCGTCGAGCTGGAACGGCGGGGTCACCGACGCGTTCAGGATCTCGATGTCGTGGGCCAGCACTTCGATCTCGCCCGACTTCAGGGCGGGATTGGTCGTGCCCTCGGGGCGCTTGCGCACCAGGCCGGTCACGCTCACGCAGAATTCGTTGCGCAGGCGCTCGGCGATCTGGAAGGTGTCGGCGCGATCGGGGTCGCAGACGACCTGGGCCAGGCCTTCGCGGTCGCGCAGGTCGATGAAGATGACGCCGCCATGATCGCGGCGACGGTGCACCCAGCCAAACAGGGTCACGGTTTGTCCCAGGTGCTCGGTCGAGACCTGGCCGGTATAGCAGGTACGCATGGAATCTCCGTCTAAATTGGTGTGTATCGATGCAGGGCCGGGCCGCGCGCACGCGCGCCGGACGTCCTTGGGGACGTCAATTGCCCCGCGCCGGAGAACCCGGCGCCACCACCCCCATCGATACGATGTACTTCAAGGCCGCATCCACAGACATGCCGAGCTCGACGATATCGGCGCGCGGCACCATCAAAAAGAAGCCCGACGTCGGATTCGGCGTCGTCGGCACGTAAACGCTCACGCAATCGGCCGGCAGGTGTTCGGCGACTTCGCCGCCGGGCGTCCCGGTCAGGAAGGCCAGCGTCCATGAGCCCTCGCGGGGGTACTGCACCAGCACCGCCTTGCGGAACGCCTGGCCGTTGGGCGCCAGCACCGTGTCGCTGACCTGCTTGACCGAGTTATAGATGGAACGCACCAGCGGAATGCGGCCCAGCAGGCCCTCCCAGACCTCGAGCAGCTTGCGCCCGAGCAGGTTGGCCGCGCCCATTCCGGTGAGCAACACCACCAGGATCACCACCGCCAGGCCGAACCCGGGGATGTGGGTGCCGAACAGCGACTCGGACGTGAGCACCGACGGCACGACGGCCTCGAGCGTCGACACGACCAGCCCCAGGACCCACACGGTGATGACCAGCGGGACCCAGATCAGCAATCCGGTGACGAAGTAGCGTTTGAACACGAAGGTTCCAATAGGAGGGGCGGGCGGCGCCCCTGGCGCCGCGCCCGGGTCAGGTCGAGGCCGGCGTGCTCGTCGCGGGCGCGGCCGGTGACGCAGCCGCCCCCGAGTCCGAACCGGACGAAGCTTGCGCCGCGGGCGGACTGCTCGCGGCGGCCGAAGCGCCCTCCGTGGACGAATCGGACGACGACGCGGTCGAGCCCGCGGACTTGCCACCGCTGTTATTGCGGAAATCGGTCACGTACCAGCCCGAGCCCTTGAGCTGGAAACCGGCCGCGGTCAATTGCTTGGAAAACGCAGCCTGCCCGCATGCGGGGCAATCGGTCAACGGGGCATCGGACAGCTTCTGCAACACATCCTGCTGGTGTCCGCAGGCACTGCACTTGTAGGCGTAGATAGGCATCGCCAAGACTCCTCAGGCATACCTTGGCACCGAAGTCCGGCCACGGCCGTCTGGACCGCGGGGCCGAGCTTCGGGAAATTGATCAAAGCCTTGAATTTTAGCGACTTTTTAGGTATTTAGCGCGACGAGGAGGAAAAACAGCGCCGGCGGGAAATTCCCCGCCCTCCTAGACCGGCAGCAGGAAGAAGGCCGCGGCGATGGCCGTGGGCAGCGCGGCGCCCAGCAGCAGCGCGACCGGCGTGATGGTTCCGCCCGGGAAAGACCCCTTCAGGACCGCGAAACCGGCCGGATTGGGCGCGTTGGCAATCACGGTCAATCCCCCCCCGGTAACGGCTCCCGCCACCAGCATGGTGCGCCAGGCCTCGGAGGTCCCGTCCACCAGCGATCCCAGGTAGGTCAGCGCCGCGTTGTCGGTCACGGCGGTCAGCGCGGTCGCGCCCCAGTACAGCACCAGCGGCGACATGTCGGCCAACAGGTCCTGCAGCCACCATTTCTGCAAGCCGCCCAGCACCACCAGCCCGGCCAGGAAGAAACCCACCATCAGGCCCTCCTTGATCATCAGCGGACGCTGGTACTTCCGGTAGGCCTCGGTATAGCCGATGAACAGCAGGAACAGGCCCACGAACACCGCGGGATGGTGCGCGAACAGCACGACGGCCGCCAGGAAGACGAGGTGCACGGCCGTGACGCTCACGGGCACCCGGCGCTCCTCGCCCGCCTCCCCCGCCGCGGCGGGCGCCGAGGCCCGGATCAGGCGGTGGAAGCAGAGCGTCACGATCAGGGCGTTCAGGACCACCGCGCACGCCGCGCGCCAGCCGAAATGGGCCAACATGTAGGCCGAGTCCCAACCGAAGGTGGACGCCACCATCAGCACCGGCGGCGCCGCATACGAAGTCAGGACCCCGCCGATCGAAACATTGACGAACAGCGCGCCCAGGGTGAAATACTTGAAGCGGGTGTTCTCGATGCGATGGAAACTGGTGTCGCGCAGCATGACCGCGGCCAACGTCATGGCCGCCGGCTCGGTGATGAACGACCCCAGCAGCGGCACCACCGACAAGGTCAGGAAATAGACCGCGACCGACCGGCTGCCCGGCACCAGCGCGGCAATGGCCCCCACCAGTTGCGTGACCAGGTTCAGGATCGGCCGGCTGGCGGCGATGACCATGATGGCGAACACGAACAGCGGCTCGGTGAAATTGCGCGTGTCCATGTATTCGACGGCCGCCCCCGCGCCCGACAGGCCGGCCATGGCCACCAGCAGCACGAAGGCCCAGAACCCGAACACGGCCTCGACCTCGGACAGCATGTGCCAGAGCCCGGCGTGCCGCCCGCCCTTGTGCGCCAACGCGGCGAAGGCGGGCACCGAGAACGTGTGGACGATCGCAATCGCGAACAGGACGGTGGCGATCAACTCGATCGCGCTGACGGAGGCAAGAGTCATTGCTGGTGGGCGTCTTAGACTGGCAAGGTGCCTGTGGAGTGTAGCCCACCCCCTACGCCCTTCGGGCGCCCCCTCAAGGGGGCGATGCGGGTGGACCGGCGGAGCCGGATCCACCGCATCCTGGGTCTAGTACACGCTTCTTAAGTTGTAGCACCGGTGCTATCGCTGGCTGCCAGCGGTAGCAACCGTGTTTCAGGCCAAGACAGTTTCCCTAGACCCAGGAAACCGCGGATCTGGCTCCGCCAGTCCGCCGGTTTCGCCCCCTGGGGGGCGCGCGTCAGCGCGTAGGGGGGGCTCCCCTTCACGTCCGCAGCGTGCGGATGGTCTCGTCCAGGACTTGCGCCTGGTTCTGCAGCGACTCGGCCGACGCGACCGACTGCTGCACCGCCGCCGCCGATTCTTCGGAATACTGGGCGATCTGCTCCACGCGGCTGGCGATCTGCTCGGACGCCGCCTTCTGCTCCATGGCCGCGTTCGAGATGTCGGCGATGACTTCGGCCGTGCGGCCGGCCGCCTCGCGGATGCGGACCAGCACATCGCCGGCCTGGCGGGCGCCTTCGGCGGAACGCTGCATGTCGGCATTCACCTGACGCATGGCGTCGGCGGCGACCGAGGTCTGCTTTTGCACCGCGGCGATGACCGCGGCGATCTGCGAGGTCGAGGATTTCGTGCGCTCGGCCAGGCCGCGGACCTCGTCCGCGACCACCGAGAAGCCGCGGCCCTCTTCGCCGGCGCGAGCCGCCTCGATGGCGGCGTTCAGCGCCAGCAGGTTGGTCTGCTCGGCGATCTCCTGGATGGTCTTGACCACCGCTGAAATCTGGCGCGACGAGGCTTCCAGCTCTTGCACCACCTCGGCCGAACTGGCGACCTGGCTGGCCATTTTCTCGATCTCGGACACCGTCTGGGTCACGACCACCGCGCCTTCCTCGGCCGCGGTGCTGGACGTGCGGGAGAAGCCGTTGGCCTCGCGGGTGTTGTCGGCGATCTGCGAAATGGAGACGGTCAGTTGCTCGACCGCGGCCGCGACGCCGCTGGCCGCCTCGGACTGCACCTCGGTGCCCTTGCCGATCTGGTGCAGCGCCTGCAGCGTCTGGGTCGTGGCCGTGGCGACCTGCGACCCGGTGGCGTTCATCTGCTGGGCAAGATGGGCGATGCGGGCACGCGTGGCGTTGATGCGATCGGCCATGATATGGATCTCGTTGCGCGAACCGCGCGGACCCGCCGGCACGTCACGCGTCAGGTCGCCGTCGCCCAGCCGCGCGATGCCCTCGACCACGTCGCGCACCGGCCGCAGCGCGGTAGACATCTGGTAGTAGATCAGGAGACCGGTCACGAGGCCGCCCGCCACCAGCAGTCCGACGATCAGCGCAAGCTGCCTGTACTGCACCGCCATGAACTCGGCTTTCGGCCCTGCCGCCACCAGTGTCCAGCCCCAGTTGGGCACGGTCTGGTACGAGACCAGCATCTCGGAATCGTCGGTGGAGAGCCGGGCCTCCAGGGAGCCCAGTCCATGCTCCACCAGGTCGCGGAAGAAGGGCCGATCGGCTTCGGGAACCTCCTCCACGGTCTTGCTCTTGTAGAGGGGATGGACCAGGAACTCCGAGGTACCGTTAACGGATGGCGTCATCGCGAACATGGAACCGTGGCCGGCCACCTTCGTCCTCTCGATGAAATCGAGCGCGCTGGCGACGTCGTCCGACATGTCCACCTGGAGGGCGAGGCCGCCGAAGATCTTGCCGTTGTCGTCCTTGAGCGGCCGCACGTGCAGCGCATACCACCGCTTGTTGCGATAGACGATATTGGTCGCCGCCTGCTGCGAATCCATGGTGGTCGCGACGAAATCGTCGGCCGGTACGGGCTGGCCGGTCAGCGGCGAACCGTCGGCTCCGCGCAGCAAGGTCGCGGCCCGGATCCACCGGTTGTTGTGGCGTACCACGAGCTCGGGCTCGGCACCGGTATAGCTGCGCATGCGTTGCAGGATGGCGGAATTGCCGTTGAGCACGTTTTCGCCCGCCCGCACCGTCATCACCTCGCCGGCGGCCCCGGTTTCCGTGAGCGTGCCGTCCGGAGACGGCAGCTCGCCCAGCATGCGCTGGAACACCAGCAACTGGCGCTCGACCCGCACCCGCGACGACTCGAACGAGGACCCGAGGCTGGAGTTGACCGACCCGAGCGCGTCCATCATCTCGCGCTCGACGCCTTCCTTGCCTGCCTTCAAGCCTTGCCAGGCCACGACGACGGCGGTCACCAGCGAGACGACGGCGCTGACGGAGAGAGCCAGCACCAGTACCTGTTTGGCCAGAGAGCGCTGACCCAAGCCGAGAGACACAGCCATTCTTTACCCCAACGTTGTTGCCGGCTCGTGCCGGTCGTTTCGTGCGCACACGTTCTCTTCGCGTGGCGGGCGTGTCAGCATTTACGGCAGCGATGGCGGGGAATTGAGCATTTTTTGCTGGAGTGTTACAGGCCGGCGCCCCCTGCCTGCCCAGGATCTACAATTCGCCGGCGAAGCGTGCCGGCGCCCGCCGGACAGCGCGACCTCCACGCATGGCATATGCCGGGAGAGGCTATGAGATTGGCCGACTTCATCGACGCGAACCTGGACGAGCTTCTGGGCGATTGGCGCCGGTTCGCGCAGCAACTGGACCTGCGGCGGTCGGCCGTGTCCGGGCATGCCTTGCAGACCTCGACCCGTTCGCTGCTGCGCCAGCTCGCCGCGGACCTGCGCACGCCGCCCGCGGAAGACAGCGCCGGGCAGAAGCCGGGCGCGACGCGCCAGGCGCGCGCCCATGCCCGCAACCGGTTGCGGGCCGGCTTCACCCTGGCCGAGGTGGTGTCCGAATACTGCGCACTACGCATCAACATACTGGAACGCTGGACGCGGGAAACCGACGACATCGGACCGGATGCCAGCAAAGACCTGGTCCGCTTCAACCAGGCGCTGGACCAGGCGCTCAAGGAGTCGATCTCCCGCTATTCGGCCGGCCTGGAGCGGGCCCGCGACCTGTTCGTCGGCATCCTTGCCCATGATCTCCGGACGCCGCTTGGCGCCATCGCCATGTCGGCGCAGGCGCTGCTGCACAACGAGGGGCTTCCCGACCGCTGCCTGCAGGCCGCCGCGCGGATCGGACACAGCGGCTCGCGCATGCAGCGCATGATCGACGACCTGCTGGACTTCACCCGCACCCGCCTGGGCAGTCCGCTCCCGCTGGCGCGGTCGCGCGCCGACCTCGCGGACGTCTGCGCGCGCGCCCTGGACGAAATCCGGGCCGCGCATCCGGAACGGACCTTCCTGCTGGAATGCCAGGGGCCCCTTGCCGGCCACTGGGACCCCAACCGCCTCGCCCAACTGCTGGCCAATCTCCTGGACAACGCGGTCCAGCACGGCCACCCCGCCCGGCCGGTCGCGCTGCGCGTGCGCCGGGCCGAGGACGGCGTCATCGCCGAGGTCCACAACGACGGCCCCGCCATCCCGGCCCACATGCGGCACCAGATCTTCGATCCGCTGATGCGCGGACCGCGGCCTGGCACCGAGCGGCGCCAGACCGGCCTGGGGCTGGGCCTCTACATCGCCCGGCAGATCGCGGTGGCCCACCAGGGCACGCTCGCCGTCACATCGGCCGAATCGGGCACCACCTTCACCTTGTGGCTGCCCGACGCCCCCTCCGCGCCCTGACCGGCGCCGGCCCACCCGGGCCCGCCGGCGTCGGCGCTTCGCACGGCGGCAACTCGGTCAACTCGGCGCCGGGGTCTTCGTTGCCGGTCTCGTCCACCGCGGCCCGGGGCAGGCCGGCGGGCACGGACGGACGGCGCCCGGGCGAACCCGGCTGCTGCCCGCGCTTGGGGTCGGTTGGCATGGCGGCCTCCTGGTTGTCCGCGGGACGCTCCAGCAATGTTCGTACCTGAGCCTTGTCTATACTGCGCCATGGCGCTTCAGAGTCACACCGCATGACAGACCCCCTCTCGCATTCGACGAGTACCCGGCCCATGCTGGTGGTGGGTGTATCAACGACCAAGGCCGAACCCGCGCTCCGCCCGCACAAGGACGGCATCGGGACGTACACAGCGGCGCTGATCGGCCGTCTGCCCCGTCATGGCTGGCGCCCTGTCGGCTATGCCTGGCCGGACGGCCGGCCCCGGCCAGCGCTCTCACTCGGCGGCTACCTGCCGCATTCGTACGGCGTCCAGACCGCTGGGCAGATGCTGGGCTTGCTGCGACCGGCCGCACTGGATGTGGATGTCTTCCATTGCACCGACCATATGGCATTCAGGACGAAATGCCCCTGCGTCATCACGCTGCACGACGCCGCGCCGCTCCGCCACCCCGAATGGGCGGCCCCGCGCCTGCGGGGGCTGCGCAACCGATTGCTGGCGCGAGCCGGGAAGCTCGGCGACGCCTATATCGCGATCTCACATGCCGCGGTCGCCGAACTCGTTGCCCACTTCGGCGTCGACGAGCAAAAAATCCACGTCGTGCCCAATGGCATAGATCCCCTCTGGTTCGAAGCCGGGGACACCCTGGAACGCTACGCCCTGCTCCGCTCGAGGCTGTCGCTGCGAGGGCGCCATTTCCTGTTCGTGGGAACACTGCAGCCCCGCAAGAATGTCGATCGCATCCTGGACGCCTACCTGCTGCTACCCGTCTCTTTGCGACGTGAACATCAGTTGCTGATCGTAGGACGGCCGGGTTGGCGCAGCGAGACGACCATCGCTCGCCTCAAGGCCATGCGTAACGAAGGGGTCATATGGCTGAACGACCTGGCCGATGACGGAGACATGCGCGCCTTGTACCGCCAAGCCGAAGCCCTGGTCTTCCCTTCCTTGCACGAAGGCTTCGGCCTGCCCGTGCTGGAAGCGTTCGCCAGCGGCACCCCGGTCGTGACATCCAATGTCGCCTCGCTTCCTGAAGTAGCGGGAGATGCCGCATTGCTCGTGGACCCCGAGAATGCCGGCGACATTTCTTCCGCCATGCGGAACCTGGTCCGTTCGCCAGGCACCCGCGAGCAATGCGTAGCCCGCGGCCTGCTGCGCGCGCGACAATTTTCGCTGGACCGCACCGCGTCGGAAACGGCTGCCGTCTACCGAAGCGTGCTGTGATGCTCGCGGTCGTCCGCGCGGATGGTCACGGCACGGGAGAATGGCCCAGCACTTCCCGGTAGCACTTGGCGTAGCCGCGCACCATGGCGTCTTCGGTGAACAATTCGAGATAACGGGCTCGGGCATTCCTGCCCCACTGCCTCGCCTGCTCGGGATCCAGCCAGAAGCGGTCCATGGCCTCTCCCAGGGCCCGCGGATCCCGTGGCGGCACCACAAGCCCCGTTTCCTGGTGCAGGTTGACAAAACTCGTACCGGTACCGATTTCACACGAAATCATGGGCAGGCCCTGCTGGGCGGCCTCCGCCAGGGCAAGGCCGAAAGCTTCCGTGCGAACGTGCGATGGAAAAACGAAACCACTGGCAGCCGCCAGAACGTCGGACTTTTCCTCGTCATCGAGCGAGCCCAGGAAATGTATGTTTTTCAATCCCAAGGCCCGTGCCCGCGCCTCGAGCGCGGCGCGCTCGACGCCGTCACCGATCAGCGCCAACGGATAGTCGCGCCCCACTTGCGCCTCGAGCAGGAAATCCAGCCCCTTGTAGTAGCGGGGCACTCCCAGGAAGACGAAGAATCTTTCCCCGATCTGCTGGCGCCAACGCCAGATGGCTTCCTGGTCCCGCGGTTTCACGGCCGCTATTCCGCACGGCACCACGGCCACCTTGTCCCGCCACGCCTGGAGTACCTCGCTGCTGGCGACATAGTTCGGAGACGTCGCCACGATGCGCGCCATCCGGGCAAGATGCCGGTCCCGGATCGGCTTGTAGAGTTTCAACAGCTTCGTCTGCTTGACGATATCCGAGTGGTAGGTCATGACAGCCGGGGTTTCAATCCCCGGCATGAGGTACGCCAGGTCTCCGAATGGCCACGGAAAATGGAAATGCAGCAGATCGGCCCAGGCGGCTTCGCGCCTGAAATTCACCAGGAACTGCAGCGACATCCCGGTGGACGCGACGTCCAGATTCCTGCGATAGCGATGAATGGCATATCCCGACGCATCCGCGTCGACCATTTTCCCGCGTGGTGAGAGCGTCAGGACACGGCTCTCGATGCCATGCGCGGCGCTCCGCGAGGCAAGGCTGTGGATGGCCTGCTCGATCCCACCATAGGCATCGGGAAAATAGATCTTGAAGATATGAAGAACACGCATGACGAGGCGGATGGGCTTGAAGCGATTCCGATTCTACCCTTCCGGGGGGGGAACTGCCGAGGCGAACTGGCACCGCGGAACGTCCCAGCTCCACGGACTGGCCGGCCTTCACGTCTTGCGCCAGTACAACAGCGTCAACAGCCCGATGCATGTGGCCAGCACCGCGGCCATGGTGCCGAACGCGCCGGTCACCGTGAAGGCCTCGGAGAACGATCCCACCAGCAGATAGCCGAACGGCATGGTGCCGTTGTAGGCCATGCCGTAGAGCCCGACCAGCGCGCCGCGCACGGACTCCGGGCAGCGGCGCTGGATGGTGGCGTTGGTCGACGTGGCCGAGAAACTCAGGCAGAAACCCAGCAGCACGAAGGCCGCGCCGCTGACCACGCTGCTCCAGCTCGCGGACAGCAGCGCCAGCGCCACGCAGGCGACCCAGGGCGCGAACCGCAGCAGGCTGGCGGTGCGCGACGCGATGGACGAGGACAGGACGACGGCGGCGGCCAGCGCGCCCACGCCCGCGCAGGCGAAGAAGACGCCGGTGTATCGGGCGGCGTCGTGGAAGACCCGGTCCGCCAGCAGCGGCACGAGCGTCTGGTAGCTGCCCGCCAGCAGGCCCATGCAGGCCAGGATGGACAGGTACTTGGCGGTGAAGCGGTCGTCCAGCACATAGACCAGCGCATTGCGCAGACCGCCGCGATCGTGCGAGGGCGATGGCGCCGCCGCCGCGCGGCGCGGCATCGACCGCACGCACCAGGCCATGAACACCAGCGCGGCGGCGTAGGTCAGGAAGGCCGCGGCCTGGCCGAACGTGGGATAGATGATGGCGGCCATGCTCGGCCCCACCATGCGGCCGACGTTATAGACCATGGTGTTCATCGCGATGGCGTTGGGCAGCAGCGCCGGATCTTCCAGGCCGGTCAGCAGCAGGACCTGGCGAGACGGCGTCTCGATCGCGTTGAGCACGCCGGCGCACAGCGCCAGGGCCAGGATGATGGGCAGGGTCAGCCAGTGCAGCAGCGACAGCGCCGCGAGGATGCAGGCCACGGTCATCGAGGAATAGAGCACGCTCAGCGTCGACCGGCGCGCGTTGCCCGCGTTGACCCGCGCGCCCGCCAGCGGCGCGATCACCAACTGCGGTCCGTACAGCAGGAAATTGAGCAGGGCCAGCACGGCGGCCGAGCCCGAGAGGTGATAGACGACCAGGTTGAGCGTGACGTTCTGCGTCCAGCTGCCCAGCACCGACACCCCCTGCCCCATCAGGTAGCGCCGCATCGTGGGTTCGGTCAATGCGGGAAACACGCGTTCGAGCTGCAGCATGGGAGGGGGGCGGCGGAAGTGGGCGGAGCGACCCTGGATGTTAGCTCACGGCGCCATGGAACTCGTCCATCCATCGGCGCAGCGCCTCGATGGGCATGGGCCGGGCATACAAGAAACCCTGCGCGTAGTGCACGCCCCTGGCGGCAAGGTAGTCGCGCTGCTCGCGCGTCTCCACGCCTTCCGCCGTCAGCTCAACGCCCAGCCGCGCCGCCAGCCCGATGATCATCTCCAGGACCGAGGCATTGACCGCGTCCGTCCCGATGGCCGACACGAAGCCACGGTCGATTTTCAGGTAGTCGACCGGAAACCGCTCCAGACAGGCCAGCGAACTGTGGCCCGTGCCGAAGTCGTCGATGGCCAGCTTGACACCGCTGGCGCTGAGCACGCCCATGTTTTCGTAGACCTGTTCGATGGGAGGCAAGGGTTCCCGTTCGGTGATCTCCAGCACGAAGTCCGCGGCGCCGGAACCGACGACGCCGCGCAGGCGGGCAACGTCGTCGACGATGCCGGGCTGCACGAGATGGGCTGCCGTGATGTTCAGGCCCAGGCGGAATCGCGGCCCCAGCGGGCAACGGCGCAGATCGCGCCCGACGAGCTTGAACAGATGGCCGGTCAGGGGAACCGCCAGGCCGTTGGACTCGGCCACGGCAAAGAACAGATCCGGCCGCACGCTCCCCTGACCGGGACGGAACCAGCGCATCAGCGCCTCCGCGCCCGCGCACGATCCGTCGCGCAGGTCGATGACAGGCTGGTAGTGGACCTCGAATTCGCCCCGCCGCATGCCGCGGCGGATGGCGGCCACCAGCGAGAACCGGGACTTCAGGAAGTGGTGGCAGAGATAGCCGAGCAGCAGGGCCAGCAGGACGACGAAGGGCGCATAGCTGACCGCCAGGCGCCTCCGGTACTCGGCCAGCAGCGCGCTAGCAGCCAGGGACCGCACCCGGAACGGATAGAGCGTCGACACCGCTTCCTGCACGAGGGCGGCGCCCGGAAGCGGGGTCCCCACGCGCCGGCCCGCCAGGCCATGCCGGCCATCGAGCGACTCGATGCCGATCCGGTAACGGCCGGTGCCGCCGACGGAATCGAGCAGGTCCCCCAGGTAGCGCCCGTCCACCGTGACGACGACGCCGTCACCGGCCTCGTCCAGGCGTATCGCCATCACGGCGGACCGGTCCGGGACCATGGGCGTGCCCAGGACGAAATGAAAAGACCGCCCCGGCGGCACCTCGTCGTCCGGCAACAGCTGCGCCAGCGGCAGCGTGAATGCTTCCGTGATCGAGGAACAATAGAGCACGCGCTGCCGTATCAGGACGACGGCGCGAAAATAGGGCTGGAAGGCCGCCTGGTGCAGCGTGGCGTCGGCCTCGGCGCAGGACTTGCCGGCCAGCGGCGCCATCTCGGCCGCCATCCTGTCGGCCTCGGCGAAGATGGCGTCGGCCTGCCGCATCACCACCTCGGCGGCCCCCCGCGCGTCGTGGCGCGCGAGCTGCGCGGCCTGCATATAGACGAAGGGCACCGCCACCACCACGGGCAATGCGGCGGCGGCCGCCACCAGCAGCCCCCTCAGCCACCTGCCCTTGTCGTGCCGTTCCCGGGTCGTCACACGGCCTCTTCATGCACGGATGATAGACCCCATGCTACCGCGCGGGCGGCCCGCGCGGCTACTGGAAAGCGGTTTCG
Source organism: Alcaligenaceae bacterium SAGV5 (assembly GCA_009360345.1). GTDB lineage: Bacteria > Pseudomonadota > Gammaproteobacteria > Burkholderiales > Burkholderiaceae_B > Pigmentiphaga. The sequence continues at coordinate 346,491 of SPDP01000005.1, read as the reverse complement.
AGGAAGCTGCGCAGCTTGCGCGAATGCAGCCGCTCGGGCGGCATCTTGCTCAGGATCTCCAAGGCCCGCAGTCCGATATCCAGATGCTGGCCCACCTGCCGGCGATAGAACGCGCTGGCCATGCCCGGCAACTTCAGTTCGCCGTGCAGCGGCTTGTCCGACACGCACAGCAAGGTGCCGTAGGGCACGCGGAAACGGAAGCCATTGGCCGCGATGGTGGCCGACTCCATGTCGAGGGCGATGGCGCGCGACTGCGAGAACCGCTGCACTGGCTCCAGGTGCTCGCGCAACTCCCAGTTGCGGTTGTCGATGGTCGCCACCGTGCCGGTGCGCATGATGCGCTTGAGTTCCCAGCCCGACAGGCCCGCCACTTCTTCCACCGCCTGCTCCAGCGCCACCTGCACCTCGGCCAGCGGAGGGATGGGCACCCAGGTCGGCAGATCCGCGTCCAGCACATGGTCGTCGCGCACATAACCGTGCGCCAGCACGTAGTCGCCCAGCCGCTGCGAGGCGCGCAGCCCGGCGCAGTGCCCCAGCATCAGCCAGGCATGCGGCCGCAGCACCGCGATGTGGTCGGTGATGGTCTTGGCGTTGGATGGTCCCACTCCGATATTGACCAGGGTGATGCCCGAATGCCCCTCGCGCACGAGGTGATAGGCGGGCATCTGGGGCAGCCGCGACAGCGGCGCGGCCGGATCCGGCTGCGGATCGCCCGCGCGGGTGATGCGGTTGCCCGGCTCGACCAGCGCGTCGTAGTGCCCCTGCGCCACCAGCGTGCGGGCGCGCAGGCAGAACTCGTCCACGTAGAACTGGTAGTTCGTGAACAGCACGAAATTCTGGAAATGCGACGGCGCGGTGGCGGTGTAGTGCTGCAGGCGATGCAGCGAATAGTCGATGCGCGGCGCGGTGAATGGCGCCAGCGGCTGCGGCCCGTCAGGCGGATGGCTGTGGGTGCCGTTGACGATGGCATCGTCCGTGACCGCGAGGTCGGGCGTGTCGAACAAATCCCGCAGGGGCCGCTTCAGCGCCTCGATATCCTCGCCCTCGACATAGGTGCCGTCGGGGAACGCGAAATGCAGCGCGATGGGCACGTCGGACTCGCCGACCTCGACCGCGACGCCGTGGTTCGCCATCAACTGCCGGAGCTGCTCGGTCAGATAGGAGCGGAACAGCTTGGGCTTGGTGACGGTGGTCTGGTAGACGCCAGGCTCGGCCACGTGTCCGTACGACAGGCGCGAGTCGACCTCGTCGTACGTGTCCACGCGTATCCGGATGAACGGATAGCAAGCGCGGAAACGGCCGGGCGACGACGCCTGCATGGCGACCACCTCCCGGAAGCTGTCGCACAGGAAGGCGGTATTGCGCGCGTAGATGTCGATCAGGCGCTGGACGGCCGCGTCAGGATCGCGGAAGGATTCGGCGGGCCAGGGAGCGGGATGGCGGAGGAGGACGCTGGCGGGCGGAGTCATGATCGGTTTTGATGAAAGGCTTGACATAGCTTAGCCTACCGCGGCCTCGCCGGTCCCACCGCGTCGTACTACACTATGTGCCTGGAGATGGCATTCCTCCATGAACCGCCGCGCAAGCAGCTGATGATGCCTACAGACCCCGGCAGCGGGCTGTAGGCGCACGCCTGCACCTGGCTGATCGGGCCCTTTCCTTCCTGTCCACAAGGAGTCCGTCATGCTGCTCGCGGTCGTCGCGATCGCCATCGGCGCCGCCGTCGGGGCGCTGCTTCGCTGGGTCCTGGGGCTGAGCCTCAACGCCCTGCTGCCGGCCCTGCCGCCGGGCACCCTCGCCGCCAACCTGATCGGCGCCTACATCATCGGCCTGGCCGTGGCCTATTTCGCCGGCAACCCCGCCCTGCCGCCGCATTGGCGGCTATTGATCATCACCGGCTTCTGCGGCGGGCTGACGACCTTTTCCACTTTCTCGGCCGAACTGGTCGCCCTGATCCAGCAAGAGCGGCTGGGCTGGGTGGCCGCGACCATCCTGGTCCACGTCGGCGGCTCCGTCGCGATGACCCTGCTAGGCATCGCCACCTACGCCGGATTGCGGCAGTCCTGAGCCCGCAAGGAGACACATCGTGAACGGTTTCCAATTGACCTTCTTCACCCAGCAGGACCGGCGCCACGACGGCCAGCCCCTCGCCCACTGGCTGCTGGCGTTCGCCAGGACCCAGGGTGCCCTGGGCGGCACGCTGGTGGCCGCCGGCGAAAGCTTCGGGCACACCGGCCGCTTCCACTCGGCGCACTTCTTCGAACTGGCTGACCAGCCGGTCGAGATCACGATCGCCGTCGACGCCCCCACCTGCGACCGGCTGCTGGCGGCCCTCGCGAAAGAGCCAATCGACCTGTTCTACGTGAAGCAGCCCGTCGAATTCGGACGGGTGGGCGCCCTGGTGCCGGCGGAACACTGAACGAAGCCGGGAGACGAAGCGCCCGTTCGATCCGATGCCGCGCCGCGGCCTCAGGCCGGCGCGTGCGGCATGGCGGCAAGATCGGCCAGCAGCCCCGGACCGCTCGGGCGCCAGCCCAACCGCTCCCGCGTAAGCACGCTCGACGCCGACATGTCCTTGTCCACGAAGGCCGCAAGCCATCCAAAGTGATCCATGGCTTCGGTCGAAGCCATGGACCGGACCGGCACGCCCAGGCTGCGGCCAACGGCGTGCGCAATCTCCCGGAACGGAATCGCCCCCTCGTCCGTGGCATGGAAGCGCTCCCCCGCTCCGCCCTGCTCCAGCGCAAGACGGAACAGGCGTGCCGTGTCCGATAGATGCGCCGCCGACCAGCAGTTCGCGCCCTCGCCGACATAGGCGGAAAACCCCGTCCGGCGGGCAAGCGCGATGACATCGGTCACGAGCCCCTGCTTCGCGGGGTCATGGATCTGCGAAAGCCTCACCGTCACCACGTTCACTCCGCGGTCCAGGAGTGCCTGCCCCGCCAGCTCCGAGGCGACACGGGGATTCGGATGGCTCGGATCGAACTCGTCCTCCGCCGCCGCCACCCCCGGCGTGGATAAACCCATGGCGGTGCTGGATGCAATGACGAGCGGCCGTGCCGTTCCCGCCAACGCCGCCCCCAGCGCCTCGATGGCGCGCCGGTCCTTCCGGCAGTTTTCCACGAAATGCGTGAAATCGTGGTCAAAGGCGGTGTGGATCACACCGTCGCAGGCCGCCGCGCCGCGATGCAGGCCGGCCAGGTCTTCGATGTCGCCGCGATACGCCTGCGCGCCCGCGGCGGCCAGCGCCGCCGCCCCCTTGTCCGAGCGGGCCAGGCCAAGCACCTCGTGGCCCGCCGCGAGCAGTTCACGGCAAACGGCGGATCCGATGAAACCGGTGGAGCCTGTCAGGAAGATACGCATGGATGCTGCTCCGATCTTGATCAGTCTTCAGTTTCGCCGTGTCTCTATCATGTTAAAAGTAGTGACGTTATCGTATTAAAAGCACTAACGGGATCATGGTGAATTCGAAACCCGACAACCCGCTGGGCGCCTACCTGCGGGACCGGCGTGCACGGATCGATCCCGCGGCACTCGGCTTGCCCGCCAGGCGCCGCCGAACCCCGGGCCTGCGGCGCGAAGAGGTCGCGCAACGCGCCAACATCAGTCCGACCTGGTACACGTGGCTGGAACAAGGCCGTGGCGGAGCGGCCTCTCCCGACGTCTTGAACCGCATCGCCCATGGGCTGATGCTGACCGAAGCCGAACGCGAACATCTCTTCATCCTCGGCCTGGGCCGGCCGCCGGAAGTGCGATACAAGGCGGCCGAAGGCGTCACGCCGCGTCTTCAACGACTACTGGATGCCCTGGAAACCAGTCCGGCGATCGTCAAGACCGCGACGTGGGATATCGTGGCCTGGAATCGCGCGGCGGCGCTGGTGCTCACCGACTACGGCCAACTCCCGCCGCGCGAGCGCAATATCCTCCGGCTCGTATTCGGCAACTCCCGCATCCGGGCCGCCCAGGACGATTGGCAAAGTGTGGCGAGATTCGTCGTCGGCGCTTTCAGGGCGGAAGCCGCACGCGCCGGCGCCGCATCCGAGATTCGTGGACTCGTGGCCGAACTGGCCGCGACGAGCCCTGAATTCGAGGCATTGTGGCGGGAGAACGATGTGCACGCCCACGGCGAAGGCACCAAGCGCCTGCGCCATCCTGTTCTTGGCGTGATCGAGCTGGAGTATTCCGGCTTTGCCGTTGACGGCCGGCCCGACCTGGGCCTCATCGTCTACAACCCGGTCCATGCCGCCGACGCGGACCGCATCCGGTCGCTCGTGCGGGAGTAGCGTCGCGCGGGCGACGCCTCCGCTTCCGATGCCAGGCGCCGTCAGATCGCCGCTTGCCTCATGCGCCTGGACAACGCCTCGGCGCTCTCCTTCCGTTCGCTATAGCGGTCCGCCAGACACGGGGCCGCGTCGCGCGTCAACAGGGTGAATTTCATCAGTTCCTCGGCCACGTCCACCACCCTGTCGTAATACGCCGACGGCCTCATGCGTCCAGCCTCGTCGAACTCCTGGTACGCCTTGGCGACCGACGACTGGTTGGGAATGGTCAGCATGCGCATCCAGCGGCCCAGCACACGCATCTGGTTCACCGCGTTGAAGGACTGGGATCCCCCCGAGACCTGCATCACCGCCAGCGTCTTGCCCTGGGTGGGGCGTATCGCGCCGATGGACAGCGGGATCCAGTCGATCTGCGTCTTCATCAGGCCGCTCATGGCGCCATGGCGCTCGGGGGAACTCCAGACCATTCCTTCCGACCACTGGACCCATTCCCGCAGTTCGCGCACCTTCGGGTGCTCGTCGGACACGTCGTCCACCTGCGGCAGGCCGGAAGGATCGAACATCCGCGTCTCGCCCCCCATGGCCCGCAACAGGCGGCCAGTCTCTTCGGCCACCAGACGGCTGTAGGACCGCTCCCGCAGCGAACCGTACAGCAACAGGAAGCGGGGCGCATGGGCTGCTCGCGCCGGCGCGAGCAGCCTGCCGGGATCCAGCCGCCCGAACAGCGCGGGATCGATGTTGGGTAGATCGACCAGGCGGTCAGACACGCCGCCCCTCCCCATCGACCACGGGGACGCCGTCCTCCTTGGCGAAGGCGCCACGCTGCGGCGACGGCAGGATGTCCAGCACGGTTTCCGACGGCCGGCACAAGCGCGTGCCCAGCGGCGTGACGACGATGGGCCGGTTGATCAGGATGGGATACTGGAGCATGAAGCCGATCAGCGCGTCGTCGTCCCATTTCGGGTCGCCCAGCCCCAGCGCTTCGTAGGGGGTGCCCTTGACGCGCAGGACGTCCCGGACCGGCACGCCCATCGCGGCGATCAGCCGCTCGAGCGTGCCCCGGTCCGGCGGCGTCTTCAGGTACTCGACGATGACCGGCTCTTCCCCGCTGTTGCGGATCAGGCCCAGGACGTTGCGCGACGTGCCGCAGGCGGGGTTGTGATAGATCGTGATGGCGCTCATGGGGATACCCTGTGGCTGGACGATGAACCGGCAGCGTGCGCGTTGGCGGTGCCGGCGTCGTACCAGCCTCGGCTCCGGTTGACGATGCGCACCACCAGCAGCATCACCGGTACCTCGATCAGCACGCCCACCACCGTCGCCAGCGCAGCGCCGGAATGGAAGCCGAACAGGCTGATGGCCGCGGCCACCGCCAGCTCGAAGAAATTGCTGGCACCGATCAGCGCCGACGGACAGGCGATGCTGTGCTGCTCGCCCATCTTGCGATTGAGCCAATACGCCAGGCCGGAATTGAAGAACACCTGGATCAGGATGGGCACCGCCAGCATGGCGATCACCAACGGCTGGCGAAGGATGGCCTCGCCCTGGAACGCGAACAGCAGCACCAGGGTCAGCAGCAGCGCGGCGATCGACAGCGGACCGATGCGGCCCAGGACGCGGTCGAAGGCAGGCTGGCCGCGGCGCAGCAGCGCACGCCGCCACAATTGGGCGAACACGACCGGAATCACGATGTACAGGCCGACGGACACCAGCAAGGTGTCCCACGGCACGGTGATCGCCGACAAACCCAGCAGCAGTCCCACCAGGGGCGCGAAAGCGAACACCATGATGGTGTCGTTCAGCGCGACCTGGGACAAGGTGAACACCGGGTCGCCGCCGGTCAGACGGCTCCAGACGAACACCATGGCGGTGCATGGCGCCGCGGCCAGCAGGATCAGGCCGGCGACGTAGCCGTCCAACTGGTCGGCCGGCAGCCACGCGGCAAAAACGTGCCGGATGAACAGCCAGGCCAGCAGCGCCATCGAGAAAGGCTTGACGCCCCAGTTGATGAACAGCGTGACCCCGATGCCGCGCCAGTGGCGTCGCACCTGGCCAAGCGCCGCGAAGTCCACCTTCAGCAGCATGGGCACGACCATGACCCAGATCAGCAGGCCCACCGGCAGATTGACCCGCGCGACCTCGAGGCGGCCGATGGCCTGGAAGACGCCGGGGGCGGCCTGGCCCAACGCGATGCCGGCGCCGATGCACAGCACCACCCACAGGGTGAGAAATCGTTCGAAGCGGTTCATGGGGTTCAACCGCCGCACCGGGAAGGCGACACTTCGCAGACGCCCCCCTGGCAGCAATGTTCGGTCAGGTATTCGATCAGGCCATTCATCTGGCCATACTCCGCCCGGTAGATCAGGTTGCGCCCTTTCTGCTCGGCCGTGACGAGCCCCGCATGCGCCAACTCCTTCAGATGGAAGGACAAGGTATTGCGTGCGACCGCCATCTGCCCGGCCAGGACGCTGGGGGTGAGCCCCTCGGGCCCGGCGACGACCAAGGCACGGAACACACGCAAACGCTGGGGGTGGGCCAGGGCCCCCAGGGCCGAGACGGCTTGATCTTCTTTCATTATTCAATGATACAACAATTATCGAATCATTGGCCACGAAAAACCCCGCCAAAGGGCGGGGTTCGAGGAACCGCCTTGCCGTCCCGTTCGAGATCAGAACGGAATATCGTCGTCCATGTCGGCGAAGTTCGGCGCCGAGCCCGACGGCGAGGCCGGACGCTGGCCGCCGCCACCGCCGCTGGCCGGACGGTTGGACTGGCGCGGGGCCGGCGCGGAATCGCCATAGCCGCCACCGCCGCCTTCGCCACCGCCGCCTTCGCGGCCGCCCAGCATCTGCATCTGGTCGGCGACGATCTCGGTCGTGTATTTATCGGCGCCGGTGTCCTTGTCCTGCCACTTGCGGGTCTTCAGGCGACCCTCCACGTACACCGAACGGCCTTTCTTCAGGTACTCGCCGGCGATCTCGGCCAGGCGGTTGTAGAACACCACGCGGTGCCACTCGGTTTCCTCGCGGCGTTCGCCCGAGTTCTTGTCCTTCCATTGGGACGTGGTGGCGATGGACACGTTGCAGATCGCGGCGCCGTCGGGCGTATAGCGAACTTCGGGGTCGCGGCCCAGGTTGCCGACCAGGATGACTTTGTTGACGGATGCCATTACCACACTCCTATTGACTGTATTCACCGGCCCGCGGCGAAGCGGAGGGATTGTAGCCACCCCCGCCCGGCGCGGCCACGGGCCACAAGAAAAAAAACATCATTCGTTGAAAATGCGCCGACCGCAATACGGTCTCGTGCGTAAATGGGACAAGAAGGGCTCAGGATACGGGGCGGGACACCTGCTCCGGCCGGGCGGCCCGCCGGGCCGGCAGGGGCTTCATCCCCCAGGCCGCCAGCAGCCATATTACCGCCAGCCCCGCCGCCGCCTGGAATACCGCGGCGGACCCCAGGTGGGAGACCAGCCAGCCGCCCAGCGCCCCGCCGGCGAAAAGCCCGATGGCCTGGCTCGTATTATAGAAACCCAGGGCCAGCCCCTTCAGGGACGGCGGCGCCACGCGGGACACCAGCGAGGGCTGCATGGCCTCCAGGATGTTGAAGACGGAAAAGAAGGCGATCATCGCGCCGACCAGCCATCCGTAGTGGTCCTGCGCCCATGGCAGGAACATGCACACCAGCACCAGCCCGGCGACCGCGCCCAGCAGGGTCTTGCGGTGGGTCGCATAGCGTTCGGTGACGCCGATCACCGGCACCATGACGACGAACGAGGCCAGCACCACCGGCAGGTAGACCTTCCACAGCGTGGCCGCGTCCAGGCCGCCGGTACGCACCAGCGCGGCGGGCACCACCACGAACAGCGCGATCTGGACCAGGTGCAGGGTGAAGACCCCGAGGTTCAGCCGCAGCAGATCGGGATGCGACAGCACGCGCGACATGGGGACCGGCTCGCCCCGCGGCGCCGGCGGCGCGGCCGGGACCACCCAGGCGGCCACCCCCAGCGCGGCCACCCCCAACGCGGCGATGGTCCAGAACAGGCCGGTCAGCCCGCCCCAGCCCACCACCACCGGCGCCAGCACCAGCGATACCGCGAAGGTCAACCCGATGGACGCGCCTATCATGGCCATCGCCTTGGTCCGAACCTCGTCGCGCGTGGCATCGGCCAGCCACGCCGTCACCGCCGCCGAAATCGCGCCCGAGCCCTGGATGGCCCGCCCGATCGTGATCCAGAACAGGTCGTCGGTCGTGGCGCAGACCACGCTACCGATGACGAACAGCACCAGCCCCATCACCACCACCGGCCGCCGGCCCCAGCGGTCCGAGGCCAGCCCGAACGGAATCTGCATGAAGGCCTGGGTCAGCCCGTACATGCCCAGCGCCAGCCCCACCCTCGCCGGATCGTTGCCGCCCGGCAGCGCCTTGGCCGCCACCGCGAACACCGGCAGCAGCAGGAACAACCCCAGCATCCGGCACATGAACAGCGCCGCCAGCGACAAGCTCGCGCGACGCTCGAAAGGCGTCATCCGGAATGAAGTCATTGGTCCCCCCCGTACGCGCTGACGCGCGCCCCCCAGGGGGCGATGCGGGTGGACCGGAGGGAAAGCCCGCCCCCTACGCGCTTCGCGCGCCCCCTCAAGGGGGCGATGCGGGTGGACCGGCAAAGCCGGATCCACCGCATCCTGAGTCGTGCGGCAGTGTTTCGCAACGCGGGGCCCTTTTCAAGAAGCAGCACTGACAAACCGGCGGCGCCGGACCCGCCATGCTCCAGATCCAATACAAGTTTCTTTGCCATTTCACCCATCGCTAACGCCGGCAGCCAGCGACAGCACCAGCGCCCCACCCCAAGAAAGCCCCACTAGACCGTCGTCCCCTTCGGCCCCGGCGGCGGCACCGACATCGTCGCCCGGCTCATCGCCCCCTATCTGTCGGCCGAACTCGGCCAGCAGGTAGTGGTCGAGAATCGCCCCGGCGCGGGCGGCGTGATCGGCTCCAACATGGTGGCCAAGGGTCCCGCCGACGGCTACACGATCCTGTTCGCCGACAGCGCGCGCACGATCGCGCCGTCCATGCAGAAGGACCTGCCGTTCGACATCGCGCGGGACCTGGACCCCATCGGCCTGATCGGCGGTACGCCCCTGCTGCTGCTTGCCCATCCCCAGGCGCCGGTCAAGACCCTGGACGAGCTCGTCAAGTACGCCAAGTCCAATCCGGGAAAGCTGACCTATGGCAGCTCGGGCAACGGCACGCCGCAACACTTCGCCGTGGAACTGCTGAAGTCCGCCGCGGGCATCGATCTGGTGCACGTGCCCTACAAAGGGGCAGCCGCGGTGGTGGCCGACGCCGTCGGCGGGCAGATCAACCTGGCCTCGGCCACCTACGCGCCGTCGGCCGAATACATACGCGGCAACCGGCTGCTGCCGCTGACCGTCATGGAGCCCCGGCGCCTGCCCGCGCTGCCCGAGGTCCCGGCCGCGGCCGAGCGCTATCCCGAGGTCATCATGAGCATCTGGTTCGGCATCATGCTGCCGATGGGGGTCGAGCCGGCCGTCCGCGCCCGGCTGGCCGAGGCGGTCGGCAAGGTCGTGGCCAATACCGAGTACGCGGGCAGACTGCGGGCCGCGGGATTCGAACCGATGCGGGAGACCCCGCCCCAGATGAAGGCCCGCATCGAACGCGAGGTGCAGTTGTTCGGCGACGTGGCGCGCAAGGCGGGCATCAAGCCCGAATAACCCGGGCGGGCTCCCGGCGGGACTGGGGTATCATCCGGCCCATGGCCGTTCACGCTTCCCCACGCTTCGTCTGGCTGGCACTGCTGTGCGTGCTCTGGCACGCGGCCCTGCCCATGGCGCACGCGTCGGCCAGCCCGCCACCATGGCTGTCCGTGCTGTGCACCGCGCGGGGCAACGCACCCGCGCCCCTGGATCCGCGCGACGGCGGCTCGCACGCGCTGGCCGCGCTGCAATGCCCGCTTTGCCTGGCCGGCTCGCATGCCGCCCTGCCCCCGCCCACGGCCGAAGCGAAGATCGCGCTCGCGCGCGACCTCGGCCCCGCCTACCGGCCCATCCGGGCCATGCTGTCCCCGCCCGCCCCGTCCCATCTGCATTTCTCGTCCCGCGCACCGCCGGCCTGAGTCCACGCTCCATTCGATGCGCCACGCCGGCAGGCATTGCCGGCCACGATTCCAGACGAGACCCTCATGCAGATCCGAACGCTCACCCTGTCACTGTTGTTTTCCCTCCTGGCCGCCGGCCAGGCCGTCGCCCAGGGCCATGCGGCCGGCGCCATCCAGATCGACCACCCCTGGAGCCGGGCCACCGTCACGGGCCAGCCCGCCGGAGGCGGGTTCGTCAAGCTGACCAACAACGGCGCCGACGACAAGCTGGTCGCCGTCCGCGCCGATGTCTCGGCCACCGCCGAGCTGCACACCATGCAGATGGACGGCAACATCATGCGCATGCGCCAGGTCGACGGCATCGCCCTGCCCGCGGGCCAGACCGTCGAGCTCAAGCCCGGCGGCTACCACATCATGTTCATGCGCCTGAAGGCGCCCCTGAAGGAAGGCGCCAGTTTCCCCGCCACCCTGGTCTTCGAGAAAGCCGGCGAGGTGAAGGTGGACTTCAGGGTCGAGGCGGCCGGCGCCGGCACCACAAGCCATGGCGCGGGCGGCCATCATCATTGATGCAGCGATCTGTTCCGGGAAGGCCGGCACGGGTCTTGCAATTGGACGAGAAAGGATGAATTCTTCTATTTCGGACACTTTTGGTTGCAACTCGTGCCCATGATCGCCCTGCCCCGCGCCCGGACCGGAACTGCCGCATGACTGCGTTGTACAACGGAATGACCCGGGAAGCGCTGGACGCTTCCTACAACAACTCGGCCGCCGTGCTCAACAGCGCGGTGCTGATGGCGGAATTCGATGAACGCAGCGCCAAGCTGCGGGCCGCCCATCCCCAATACCTGGACCTGCGCTACGGCCCCGCGCCCCGCAACCGCATCGATTACTTTCCCGCCGTGCGGCCAGGCCCGCTCATGGTCTTCATCCATGGCGACTATTGGCAATCCCGCGCGAAAGAGAACTTCAGTTTCCTGGCGGCCGGCCCGCTGGCCCATGGGCTCCATGTCGCGCTGGTGAGCTACACCCCGGCCCCCGAACAATCCCTGGACGGCATCGTCGGCGAAATCCGCGCCGCCCTGGGATGGCTGGGGCGGCAAGCCCCGCAATGGGGCACGGATCCCGAACGGATGATCGTCAGCGGCTGGTCCGCCGGCGCCCATCTGGCCGCCATGGTGCTCGATGAGCCCGGAGTCCGTGGCGGACTGGCCATCAGCGGCATCTATGACCTCGAACCCATCCGCCTCGGCTACCTGAACGACAAGCTGCGCCTGTGTCCGCCCGATGTGCGGCGGCTCAGCCCGCTGCTCCGCCCGCTCAGCCAGCGCGAACTTGTGCTGGCCTACGGCGCCGCCGAACTGCCCGAACTCCAGCGCCAATCGGACACCTTCGCCGCCGCCCGCACGGGCCTGCCCGGCGAATTGCTGCGGCTGCCCGATCGCAACCATTTCACCGTCCTGAACGACCTGGCCTCGCCCGAAGGCATCCTGACCCAGCGCGCGTGCCGCCTGGCCGGACTCTAGGGCCTGCTCAGGGCTCGTCCCGCACGGCCAGGACGGCGCGCCCCCGACTCAGGTCGGACAACACCGTGCGCAGCGCCTCCAGGCTGGGGCGCGGCACGCTCAAGGCCAGCGTCGCCCCCTGTTCATCGAATCGTTCCTGGATCACCTCGGCGCCATGCTCCTTCAACCGCGCCTTGAACAGGGGCAGCTCGGCGAAGGTGCAGGCGACTTCGGCTTCGGCCAGGTCCAGGAGTGGCACCCGCCGCCCCAGCCGCAGGCAATTGGCCGCGCAGCCGCCATAGGCGCGCACCAGGCCGCCCGCGCCCAGCAGCGTGCCGCCGAACCAGCGCACCACCAGCACCGCCACCCGGTCGCAGGACTGCCCGTCTATGGCTTGCAGGATGGGACGGCCGGCCGTCCCGCCCGGTTCGCCGTCGTCGTTGAAGCGATACGTGGCGCCGATGCGATAGGCCCAGCAATTATGGGTGGCCGTCGGATCGGCATGCCGCGCGAAGAACGCCAGCGCCTCGTCGGCGCCGGCCACGGGTGCCGCATGGGCGACGAACCGGCTCTTGCGAACCTCCTCGCGGTAGCTGCAAGGCGCCTCGAGCGTGAAGAGAGAACTCATGCGGCGAGTTTACCGCGCCCCTTGCGCCTTTCTTTGACGGCAGTCATTTTTCTGCTATAGTTATTGGCTCGATTCCCCGATAGCTCAGTCGGTAGAGCGACGGACTGTTAATCCGCAGGTCACTGGTTCGAACCCAGTTCGGGGAGCCAAGATTCAAATGAAAACGGACGCCCCTGGCGTCCGTTTTCATTTGGGCAGCCCGGTTCGGGCCACTCCATGGACGACCCGTGTCAGCCAACTCCTCCCCCCTTACCCACCGGCGCGTTCTTGCGATGGCCCTGCCCATCGTGCTCGCCAACCTGACCCAGCCCCTGATGTCGGCGGTGGATACCGCGGTGGCGGGCCATCTGCCCGGCCCCGAATATCTGGCGGGCGTGGCACTGGGCGGCCTGCTCTTCAGTTTTCTTTTCTGGGGCTTCGGCTTCCTGCGCATGGGCACGACGGGGCTCGTCGCCCAGGCCTGGGGCAAGGGCGACGAGCAGGCGCTGGCCGCCAGCGTGGTCCGGGCCCTGGCCCTCGCGCTGGCCATCGGTCTCGTGCTTCTCGTGCTGCAGCGGCCGCTGATCGCGCTGGTGCTGGACCTGCTGGGCGGCAGCGCCGAGGCCACGCGCCAGGCCATGGCGTACTGCTCGGGCCGGATCTGGGCCGCCCCGCTGGCCCTGGTCAACTACGTCGTGCTGGGCTGGCTGCTGGGATGCCAGCGCGTCCGGCTGGCGCTGGCCCTGCAGATCCTGATCAACGTGGCCAACCTGGGCGCCGTGCTGCTGTTCGTGCACGGCTTCGGCCTGGGCGTGGCCGGCATAGGCGCCGCGACCGCGGTGGCCGACGGCGCCGGCGCGCTGGCAGGCGGCATCCTGCTCTGGCGCTCGCATCGCGCCGCCTGGCCGCGGCTGCGCCTGGCGGTGTTGCGCGACGCCGCCGCGATGCGGCGCCTGGTCGGCATCAATGCCCACATCTTCGTGCGCACGGCCTGCCTGCTGGCCAGCATGGGATGGTTCGCCCACCTGGGCGCCACCCAGGGCGACATGGTCCTGGCCGCCAATGCGCTGCTGCTGAACTTCCTGAGCTTCATGGCCTTCGGCCTCGACGGCTTCGCCCATGCGGCCGAGGCGCTGGTGGGATCCGCCGTGGGCGCCGGCGACCGCCCCGGCCTGCGGCGCGCCGTGCGGCTGTGCATGGGCTGGGCCTTCGGCGGCGCGCTGGCCTATGCCCTGGCCTACCTGGCCGTGGGCCCATGGATCGTGAGCCTGCTGACCGACCAGGCGGCGCTGCGCGAAACCGCGGGCCGCTTCCTGCCCTGGCTGGCGTTGGCGCCCATCGCTTCGGTCGCCGCCTATCTGTACGACGGCATCTTCATCGGCGCCACCCAGACCCGCGTGCTGATGCGGGCCATGCTGATCTGCGGCGCGGCATTCCTGGCGCTGTCGCTCGGCCTGCTGCCGCTCCTGGGCAACCATGGGCTATGGCTGTCCTTCCTCGCGTTCAACGCCCTGCGTGGCCTGACGCTGCACCTGGCCGCGCCGCGCGCGCTCTATCGCGCCCCCTGGGCCGGGGCGGCCGCGCGGCCGGACGAGGTGTAACCAGTTATCCCCGCATCCTGTGGACAACGCTGGGGACAGCCCCGAAACAGGGCGAACCGACCCGCATCACAGCAGGCTTCGAGGTTCCCCGCCCACGAAATGAGCAAGCCCTGTTCCCGGCCCGCCGCCTTGACAACGGCTCGCCGGGCCGATTAAGGTCTCGCCCCTTGCATCGAATTGGTGACTCCATGGTTGTCTGGCTGAAAGTGCCCTTTGCCGAGAAAGACGAAGCCAAGGCGCTCGGGGCCAGATGGTCGCCGGCGCAGAAGAAGTGGTACGTCAAGGAAGGCGCCGACGCGGCCCCCTTCCAGCGCTGGCTGGATGCCGACGCGCCCGCGCAGCCGGCCGCCGCGCAACCGCAGCCCACGGGCGACGAGACCCCGCCCGCCGGCGGCGCCATCGTCTATTGCGACGGCGCCTGCCGCGGCAACCCCGGCGGCCCCGGGGGCTGGGGCGCGTGGATCCGCACCACCGAGGCCACCGTGGAAGTCTTCGGCGGTTCGCCGGACACCACCAACAACCGCATGGAACTGACCGCCGCCATCGAGGCGCTGCGCTGGCTGCCGCAAGCCTGCGAGGTCGTCGTCTACACCGACTCGCAGTACGTCGTGAACGGCATGACGCAATGGCGCCACGGCTGGGTGCGCAAGAACTGGAAAGACGTCAAGAACGTCGAGCTGTGGAAGACGCTGATCGCCGAGGCGGACCGGCACCGCGCGACCTTCCGGTGGGTGCGCGGGCACAGCGGACACCGCGGCAACGAACGCGCCGACGCGCTGGCCAACGAAGGCCTGGATCACGCCAGGCGCACCGGCAGGGGCGAAGTGGTGGTGCGCATCGTGGCCGAGCACGGCGCCGGCGGATAGCCACCGGACCGGTATCGCCGGAAGCAGCCCGGCCGGGCCGACATGCTCTATCCTTGTCGCGTCGACGTCAGCACGTTCACGCCATGCAAGTCGCCCCGCTCGCTCCCGATGAAGAACAACGGTTGTCGCTGCTGCAGGCCCTCGACCTGCTCGACACGCCTCCCGAACCGGCCTTCGACCTGATCACGCGGATCACCGCGAACGCGATCGGCACGCCGATCGCACTGGTATCCCTGATCGACCGGGAGCGCCAGTGGTTCAAATCCCGGGTGGGAACAGAGATCTCCGAGACTCCGCGCGAATACGCCTTCTGCGCCCATTGCATCCTGGGCAACGGGCTCCTGCTCGTGCCCGATGCGGCCCGGGACGAGCGCTTCTTCGACAACCCCCTGGTCAACGGCGCGACCGGCGTGCGCTTCTATGCCGGCATCCCCCTGCGCAGCATCGACGGCCTGGCCCTGGGCAGCCTGTGCGTGCTGGATACGGTGCCGCGGCAATTGAGCGCCAACCAGATCGACCTGCTGAACGATGCGGCGCAATTGGCCAGCCGCGAGATCACCCGGCGCGAGGCCGCCCTGCGCGTGCGCACGACCACCGAATCCTCGCTCGCGGCGGGAATGGCCGCGCTGGAGAAACAGGTCGAACAACGCACCCGCGAACTGAGCCATGCGCACGCACAATTGCAGACCCTGACGGATCACCTGCCGGCCATGATCGGGTACCTCGACCTCGATCTTCGCTACCGCTTCGTCAACGAGGCGTATCGAGTCGCCGTGGGCAAGACGTCCCGCAGCATCGTCGGCCATTCCCTGGCCGAGACCTTCGGTCCCGAGAAGGCCGGCGAGATCGAACGGCATGTGAAGCGGGCCGCTCGCCGCGGCCAGCGGGTCTCGTTCGAGATGCCGCTCACCTTCCCCGACGGCACCGTCCATTACGGCGCGGTCACGCTGATCCCCGACCGCATCGAGGACAGGATCGTGGGATTCCACAGCATCGTGCATGACATCACGGAACGGCGCACGCGCGAACAGGCCATCCGGCTCGAAGCCCGCCGCGACACGCTGACCGGTCTGCCCAACCGCCGCGCGGTGCAGGAACGCCTGCCCCGGGCCATGGCGCTGACCGATCGGCGCGGTGGCGCGCTCGAGGTCCTGTTCCTCGACCTGGACGGCTTCAAGCAGGTCAACGACACGCTGGGGCACGATCAGGGTGACCTGCTGCTGAAGGAAATGGCGCGACGCCTGAAGGCCGGCCTACCCCAGGCCGAACTGGTCGCGCGGCTGTCGGGAGACGAGTTCGTCGTGATCGTCCGGAACGACGCGGACCCGGTACAGGGCGAAACCCTGGCCCGGCGGATCCTGGCCGATATCGCCGCCCCCATGCAGCTTGCCGGACGCTCGGTGCAGGTCCATGCCAGCCTGGGCATCGCGGTCTACCGCGCGGGGGCCGGCACCCGCCCCATCCATCTGCTGCGCGCGGCCGACATGGCCATGTACGAAGCCAAACGGGCCGGCAGGAACCAGTACCGCTTCAGCCCGGAGATGCACTGAAGCCGCGTCTCTATCCAGCCTTCGCCCCGAACTTGCCCGGCACGACGACGGCACGGTCGTCCGGCCCGGCATCGGTGGACGCCGGCGCTTGCCTGGCATGCTTGAGGCGGTAGTCTTCGAGGAACTTGGCAATGCGGCCGATGGCCTCGCGCAGGTCCGCCTCGTGCGGCAGGAACACGATGCGGAAGTGGTCCGGGTGCGGCCAGTTGAACCCCGTCCCCTGCACCAGCATCACGCGCGTGGCCTCCAGCAGTTGCAGGAAGAACTCGCGGTCGTCCTCGATGGGATAGACCTCGGGGTCCAGCCGGGGGAACATGTAGAGCGCGGCCTGCGGCTTGACGCAGGTCACGCCCGGGATGGCGGTGATCAGTTCGTAGGCCAGGTCGCGCTGCTGGCGCAGCCGGCCGCCGGCGGCGACCAGGTCGTTGATGCTCTGGTAGCCGCCCAGCGCGGTCTGGATCGCCCACTGGCCCGGCACGTTGGCGCACAGCCGCATGTTGGCGAGCATGTTCAAGCCGTCGATGTAGTCGCGGGCGGCGCGCTTGTCGCCCGAGACCACCAGCCAGCCCGCGCGGTAGCCGCAGGCGCGGTAGCTCTTGGACAGCGAATTGAAGGTCAGCGTCAGCACGTCGGTGGACAGGCTCGCCAGCGCGGTGTGGCGGGCGTCGTCGTACAGCACCTTGTCGTAGACCTCGTCGGCCAGGATGACCAGGCCGTGCTCGCGCGCGATGGCGATGATTTCCCGCAGCACGTGATCGGGGTAGATCACGCCGGTCGGGTTGTTCGGATTGATGACCACGATCCCCTTGGTGCGCGGGGTGATCTTAGCCCGGATGTCGTCCAGGTCGGGAATCCAGCCGTTGGCCTCGTCGCACAGATAGTGCACGGGCGTGCCGCCCGACAGGCTCGCGACCGCCGTCCACAGCGGATAGTCGGGCGTGGGCAGCAGCAGCTCGTCGCCGTCGTCGAGCAGCGCGTTGGTGGCCATCGCGATCAGGTCGGACGCGCCATTGCCCAGGTAGATGTCTTCCAGCGTCACACCCTGCACGCCCTGCGCCTGGGTGTAGTGCATGACCGCCTTGCGCGCGGCGAAGATCCCCTTGCTGTCCGAGTAGCCCGCCGAGTTGGGCAGGTTGCGGATCATGTCCAGCTGGATTTCCTCGGGCGCATCGAAACCGAACACGGCCAGGTTGCCGATGTTGAGCTTGATGAGCTTCTGGCCTTCGTCCTCCATCTGCTTGGCGCGGTCCATGATGGGGCCGCGGATGTCGTACAGGACGTGAGCCAGTTTGTTCGATTTGCTGATGGGTTTCATGCACGGTCTTCCGTAGAGTGGGGCAGCAGCGCTCCCAAGCCAAGATACTAGAACATAGAACACGAAATGCCCAAAAGGCGGGATGGACGCGCCGGCGTTGCGATGACTTTCCACGGCTTGACTCAACAACTGTATATTTATACAGTACCCCGCCATAAGCCGATCCTGTCCCATGTCTTCTGCCGGAATCTCCACGCCGCGCGCCAGCACCGCGATCCATCCCCTCCTGTGGCGGGGATCGCAGCTCGCCCGCAACAGCCGTCCCGGCCTGGACACCGGCCATGCCGGGCTTTCCCGCCAGTTGCCCGACGGCGGATGGCCGCTGGGCAGCCTGACCGAATTGCTGCTGCCGCGGCCGGGCATAGGCGAAATCCGCCTGCTGCTGCCGGCGCTGCGGCGCTTGCCCGTCCAGCGCAGCATCGTCCTGCTCCACCCGCCCCAGCAGCCGTCCATCCAGGCCTGGCAGGCCCAAGGCATTCCCAGCCGGCAGTTGCTGTGGATCGCCCCGGCGCAGGCGGCCGATGCCCTGTGGGCCGCCGAACAAATCCTCAAGCAGGGGCATTGCGCGGCCCTGCTCTACTGGCCTTCCCGTCCGCCCGCGACCGCCCTGCGCAGGCTGCACCTGGCTGCCCAGGCCGGCGACACCGCCTTCTTCGCCTTCCGCCATGCCGAGGCCGCCCATGCGGCATCGCCCGCGCCGCTGCGCCTGCTGTTGCACCCCGCCGGCGATCAACTCCGCGTGGACATCCTCAAGCGCCGTGGCCCCGTCCACGACACGAGCCTGCTGGTGCCGCTCGCGCCGCCGCGCGCGACGGCGGCCGCGGATCCGATGCCCGCCTTTTCCGAGTCTTCCCATGCGCCTGTGGATCAGCGTCTACCTGACGCACCCCAGCCTCGACGCACTGAGCCTGTCCTGGCCGGATGACGCGGCCGGCCCGCTGGTGGTCCTCGAACGCGAGGCGGTCGTGGCCGTGACGCCCGCGGCCGCGCAGTTGGGCGTGCGGCCGGGCATGCGCAAGAAAGGCGCGGGCGCCCTCGCCCCGCATGCCGTGTTCATCCAGCGGGATGCCGGGCGGGAGCGGCAACTGCTCGATGCCACCGCGCTGGCCATGCTGCAATACACGCCGGAAGTCGCGCCGGGTCCCGACACCAGCGTCCTGCTCGACGTCGGCGCCAGCCTGCGCGCCTTCGGCGGCCCCCTGGCGCTGTGCCGGCGCGTCCGGCGCACGCTGGAACAACTGGGCTGCCGGGCCCGCGTCGGCATGGCGCCGACCGCCCATGGCGCCTGGCTGCTCGCGGCACGGGCCACGCCCGGTCCGCGCCGCGTGCTGCGGCAGGACCGGCTGCTGCGCCGGATGGCCGGGCTGCCCTGCCTGCTGCTGCCGCCGGCGCGGCCGCACCGGGCCTGGCTCGACGGCATCGGGTGCCGGACCCTCGCCGCCCTGATGCGCCTGCCGCGCGCCGGCCTGCAGCGGCGCTGCGGCCACGCCCTGCCCCACATGCTCGACCAGGCCTGTGGCCAGGCGCCCGAATTGTTCGACTGGATCCGCGCACCGCTCCAGTTCTCCGCCCGCCTCGAACCCATCGCCCGCCTCGAACACACCGCCGCCGTGCTGATCGTGGCCCGGCGCCTCGTCCAGCAGCTCGCCGGATGGCTGGGCGCCACGCACACGGCGGCCAGCGCCATCGTCCTCCTGCTGGAGCACGAACGCGGCCGCCATGCCCGGCCGCCCACCCGGCTCACCGTGGCCCTGGCCCAGCCCGGCTGGCAGGCCGATCATCTGCTGCGCCTGCTCAAGGAACATCTCGAACGCCTGGCGCTGGAGGCGCCGGCCATCGCCGTGGCCCTGCATGCCGACCAGCTCGTCTCCCGCGCCGCGCCCTCCGAGGCCTTGTTCACCGACCCCGGCGGCACCCCGGCCGACCACGACCGCCTGCTGGAACTGCTGACGGCGCGGCTGGGCGCGGATCGCGTGCTGGCTGCCCGGCCCCGCGCCGACCACCGGCCCGAAACCGCCAACCACTGGCAGCCGGCCTTGCCCCCGTCCCGCGCCGCGCCGCAGGACAGCGCCCCCGACGCCGAACGCCCCCTGTGGCTGCTCGCGCATCCCATCGCCCTGGTCCTGCGCCGCAACCGGCCGTACTACGGCACGCCGCTGCGCCTGCTGCGCGGCCCCGAACGCCTGGAAAGCGGCTGGTGGGACGGCGCCCCCGTCTCGCGCGACTACTTCGTGGCCGAAAGCGAAGACGGCATCCGCTACTGGCTCTACCTGGACCAGGCGCTGGACGAGCCGCGCTGGTACCTGCACGGGCTCTACGCCTGAATCGCCATGTCACCGTCCCCGGCCTCGATCCCCTCCCTGCCCGGCTATGCCGAGCTGCAATGCCTGACGAACTTCACCTTCCTGCGCGGCGCGTCCTGGCCCGGGGAACTGGTCAAACGCGCCGCCGAGCTGGGCTACGCGGCCCTGGCCATCACCGACGAATGCTCGCTGGCCGGCGTCGTGCGCGCGCATGAAGAAGCGAAGAAAGCCCCCACCCTTGCCGCTGACGCGGCGGCGCTGCCCCCCGAGGGGGCGTTTTTGCCCTGGGGCGGCCCGGCGGCAAAACAACACAAGCTGCGGCTGATCCTGGGCAGCCAGTTCCGGCTCGATGCCCAGGACGGCATCCCGCCCATGGACCTGATCCTGTTGGCCACCAACAAGGAAGGCTATGGCAACCTGTCGGAACTGATCACCTACGCCCGCATGCGCGCCACCAAGGGCAGCTATCGCCTGCTACCCGGCGATCTTTCCCATCCCGAGGCCGGGCATGAGCATTTGCGCGGCGTGCCGGATTGCCTGGCCATCCTCGCGCCCACCCACGGCGTCGCCCGCGATGTCCTTGCCCAGCAGACCGGCTGGCTGGCGCGGACCTTTCCGGAGCGGTGCTGGATGGGCCTGTCGCTGCTCAATCGCGCCGGCGACGGCGCGCACCGCCAGACCGTCGAAGACGCCGCCCGCGCGATGGACCTGCCCATCGTGCCCCTGGGCCAGGTCGAAATGCACGTCCGTTCGCGCAAGCCCCTGCACGACACGCTGTGCGGCATCCGCCTGCGCCAGTCCGTGGCCGAATGCGGCTATGCGCTGGCGCCGAATGCCGAACAGCACCTGCGCGCGCGCGTGCACCTGGCGCAGGTCTATGGCGCCGAACTCATGCGGGAAAGCCTGCGCGTGGCCCGGCTGTGCACCTTCGACCTCGACGAATTGCAGTACGAATACCCCGAGGAACTGGTGCCGGCCGGCGCCACGCCCGCCACCTACCTACGCGACGAAACCTATGCCGGCGCCAGGCGGCGCTTCCCCGAAGGCATCCCCGACAAGACACGCGACCAACTCGAAAAAGAACTCGAGCTGATCAGCGAACTCCAGTACGAGGCCTACTTCCTTACCGTCTACGATCTGGTCAGGTTCGCCAAGAGCCGCCGCATCCTCTGCCAGGGACGCGGATCGGCCGCCAACTCCGCGGTCTGCTTCTGCCTGGGCATCACCGTGGTTCCGCCGGACGACAACTCGCTGTTCGGACGCTTCATCAGCAAGGAACGCAACGAACCACCGGACATCGACATCGACTTCGAACACCAGCGGCGCGAAGAGGTCATCCAGTACATCTACGAAAAATACGGCCGGCGCCGCGCCGCGCTGACCGCCGTCGTCATCAGCTACCGTTCGCGCAGCGCGCTGCGCGACGTAGGGCGCGCGCTGGGCATCGACCTCGCCCTGGTCGATCGCGTCGCCAAGGCCCACCAATGGTGGGACGGCAGGAAGAACCTGCTGAACCGGTTCGCGGAATGCGGGCTGGCAGCCGATTCCCCCGAAGCGCAATTGTGGGCCCGGCTGACCGAGCAACTGCTGGACTTCCCCCGCCACCTCTCCCAGCACCCGGGAGGCTTCGTCATGTCGCGCGGGCCGCTGTCGCGCCTGGTGCCCATCGAAAACGCCGCCATGCCCGACCGCAGCGTCGTGCAATGGGACAAGGACGACCTGGATGCCGTCGGCCTGCTCAAGGTCGACGTGCTGGCGCTGGGCATGCTGACGGCGCTGCGGCGCGCCCTGGAATTCGCCAGCCAGCGGCAGCGGAAACTGCTCGATCTCTACAGCATCCCCCCGGACGACGCCCAGACCTACGACATGATCTGCCAAGCGGACACCATAGGCGTCTTCCAGATCGAGTCGCGCGCGCAGATGAGCATGCTGCCCCGCCTGCGGCCGCGCACGCTGTACGACCTGACGATACAGGTCGCCATCGTCCGGCCCGGCCCCATCCAGGGCGGCATGGTCCACCCCTTCCTGAAACAGCGCGAACAGGCACGGATGCATGGCCCGGCCCGGATTCCGTATCCCAGCCCCAAGGTCCGCAAGGCGCTTGCCCGCACCTACGGCGTACCCATCTTCCAGGAACAGGTCATGCAGATCGCCATGTACGCCGCCGGCTACAGCGAAGGCCAGGCCGACGAACTGCGTCGCTCCATGGCGGCCTGGCGGCGCAAGGGCGACCTGGCGCAGCACTACGAACGCATCGTCACCGGCATGCTGATCCACGGCTACGACCGCGCCTTCGCCGACTCCATCTGCCGCCAGATCCAGGGCTTCGGCGAATACGGCTTTCCCGAATCGCACGCCGCCAGCTTCGCGCAACTGGCCTACTCCAGCTCCTGGCTCAAGCGGCACGAACCCGAAGCCTTCCTGGCCGCCCTGCTCAACAGCCAGCCCATGGGCTTCTATTCACCCTACCAGTTGATCCAGGATGCCCAGCGCCATGGCGTGGCCGTCCTGCCCGCCGACGTGCTGGCCAGCGATTGGGAAGCCACCCTGGAAGACGCCGGCGGCAAACGCCCCGCCGTGCGGCTCGGGCTGAACCAGGTGCAGGGCTTGTCGGAAGCAGCCGGCCTGCGCATCCAGGCGGCGCGCGAACACCGGCCGTTTGCCAACGCCACCGACCTGGGCCGGCGCGCCGATCTCGACCGGCATGCCTTGCAGGCGCTGGCCGCGGCCGATGCGCTGCGCCGCCTGTCCGGCCACCGGCGCGCGGCGCTCTGGGAAGCCACCGACAGCGTGCCCCAGCGCGATCTATTGCGCGACGCCATGGTGTACGAACAGGCGCCGCTGCTCGACGTCCCCAACGAGGCCGACGACATCCGCGCCGACTACGAGTCCCTGAAACTGACCCTGAGGCGCCATCCCGTGGCGCTGCTGCGCGATCGCTTGACGCGGCGCGGCTTCGCCTCCGCCGAAGCCCTGCACACCTACCCCGACCGCCGCCTGGCGCGCGCCTGCGGCATCGTCACCGTGCGCCAGCGCCCGGGCACCGCCAAGGGCGCGGTCTTCGTCACGCTGGAGGACGAGACTGGGCAGGTCAACGTGATCGTCTGGCCAGGGCTGGTCGAAAGCCAGCGACGGGAACTGGTGGGGGCGCCGCTGCTTGGGGTGTATGGCACGTGGCAGTCGCATCAGAATGTGCGGCATCTGCTGGCCAAGCGGTTGGTGGATCTGACGCCGCTATTGGGCAGTCTGGTCGTGTCGAGCCGGAATTTCCATTGACGCCCGGATCGGATGGAATTGCTCCCGCAATCCCTGGGCGAATCGCAGGGCAAGCCGCGAGCGCGGACGATCCTTCGGAAAAATCAGGCAAAGGCTCAATTCGATGTGCGGGCGGAAAGGACGAAACTCGACGTCGGGCAACGGGTACTGATGCACCGTCGCCAGATCGACCAGCCCGATGCCCACACCTTTTGCCACCATCAGGCACGCGGCCTGCGACGAATTGACCTCCACGGCCACATCGGGCATGGACAACCCGTGCGCCCCATACGCGGCCTGGATCGCCTTGCCGATCCGGGTCGTGGGGCCGGTGGCGACGACTATCCCCTTGGCGAGGTCCTCCGCGGTCACCTCTTTTTTCCTTGCCAGGCGCGACCGCCGCGGCACGGCGCACACCACGCTGGACGTTCCCACCTGCTCGACACCGACGCTGGGGTCCATGACCGGCGTGTAGACCAGGCCGATATCCACCTCGCGCCTTGCCACCCGCTCTTCGATGGCGTTGGCCGTGGCCATGGCATGAATCGTGACGCGCGCTCCGGGGCTGTGCCGGTGCAGCCGCGACACCGCCTCGGGCAGATAGGCGTTGACGAAGGTCGGAGACGCGGCAACGGCCAGCCGGCCCGTGCGGCCGCCGCGTATCTCGTCCACCGCGCGATTCAAGGTATCGATGCGGCCGAAGATCGCCTGGACATCGGGAAACAGGTCGCAGGCTTCGGGCGTCGGCTGCAGGCGCCCGCCCATGCGCTCGAAGAGCTTGAACTTCAGTTGCTGTTCCGCATGGCGCAGCACGTTGCTGATCGCGGGCTGGGTGACGTTGAGCAGATGGGCGGCCCCGGTCACGGATCCGGCCTGCATGATCGCGTGGAAGACCTCGAGATGACGCAGGTTCATGGCGTGGCCTCCCGGCCATGACATCACTAGGAATAATAGGGTACCAAAGAATAATCATTGGAAAGAAATACCACGGCGCTTCAAGATCGCGGCTATCGAAGCATCGATCGCAAGGAAGCGGTGGTGGAGACGACAATACGGAACGGCGCCGGCCTGACGCGGGAGTTGATGCGGCAGGCGCTGGCGGTGCGGTACGAAGACCTGCCCGGCGCCGTGCGCCAGGTCGCCCGGGATTGCCTGGTGGACTGGCTGGGCTGCGCCCATGCGGGCCAGCGGGAACCGGCCTGCCGCATCGTCCGCGACGCCGTGCGCGAGGAAGGCGGAGCCGCCCAGGCAACCCTGGTCGGCAGCCCGTTCAAGGTCAGCGTCTCGCAGGCGGCCCTGGTCAACGGCACGGCCTCGCATGCCCTGGATTATGACGATGTGAACCTGGTGCTGCCGGGACACGTCAGCGTTGCCGTCCTCCCTGCCCTGCTGGCGCTCGCGGAATATCGCCAGGCATCCTCGTCCGAGTTCGTCGCGGCCTTCGTCGCCGGCTATGAAACCGCCTGCCGGATCGGCGCGCTGGTCGAACCGGCGCACTACGCGAACGGGTTCCATGCCACTGCGACCATCGGCAGCCTGGGCGCGGCGGCCGCGTGCGCGCATTTGCTGAAGCTGACGGAATCGGAGGCATGCCATGCCATCGGCGTGGCGGCGACCCAGGCGGCCGGCCTGAAAGCGATGTTCGGCGGCATGGCCAAGCCGCTCCATGCCGGCATGGCCGCGCAGACCGGCGTACGGTCCGCCCTATGGGCGCGGCAAGGCTTCACCAGCCGCCCGGACGCGCTGGAGTGCGCGCAGGGCTTCGCCCTGGCGCACGGCAAGGATTTTCATGTGCGACATGCCCTGTCGGAGCCGGCCGGCGGCTATCACCTGCTGGGCAACCTCTTCAAGTTCCACGCCGCCTGCTTCAGCACCCACGCGACCATCGAAGCGGTACAGGCACTTCGGCTCGATCATGAGCTGCCGCCGGCCCGGGTGGAATGCATCCGCGTCACGGCAGGCACGCCCTGCTCCATCTGCAACATCTCGTCTCCCGCCACCGGCCTGCAAGCCAAGTTCAGCCTGCGCGCCGCGGCCGCGTTCGCCCTGCTGGGCATGGACACGAGCCGGCTGGATACCTGGGACCGGGTAACCGAGGACGCCGTGCAGGCGACGCTCGAACGGGTGCGGGTGGAACTGGTTCCCGGCATGGGGCTGAGCGAATCGGTCGTGGCCCTGCGCATGGCCGATGGCCGCTCGTTCGAACGCGCGGCCAGCTTGGGGGCCCCCATGGTGGACAAGGCGGAGCAGTCGCGGCGGGTGGACCGGAAGTTCCTCGCCATCGTCTCGCCGCTGATCGGATACGACCGCAGCAGCCGCATTCTCGACCGGCTGACCGCGATGACCGACGACGCCTCCTCATCCGCGTCGCTGACAAGCCTGTTTCTCGACTGCCGCGCCTGACGGCACCCGGGATTTCCTTCCCCCCCGACATCGATCAAGGAGACCGATAGCAATGAACAAGGACAGCATCTATGGCAAAGTCGCCAAAGGCGAACCGTACCGCAAGGCCGGCGCCCGCCTGACGGAGGACGCCGAGGACGTCCAGAAACGCACGAAGCTGGGCGACCCCGAACAGCAGATGCGCGAATACGCGTTCTATCACCGCTTCGACAAGGCGCATCTGGTGATGCTGGCCGAACAAGGCTTTCACAAGCGCGAGGACGCCGCCAGGATGCTGCGGGCACTGCGCCGGATGGAAGAAGCCGGCATCGAGAAGACCCGCGCGGAAACCGAGGCCGGCGAACATTCCGGCGAGGCCTGGCTGATCACGGAGCTGGGCGAGGACGTAGGCGGCCGCATCCATGCCGGCCGCAGCTCGGGCGACTTCATGGCGGTCACCAGCCGGATCTTCATCCGCGAATTCATCCTGAAGCTGATGGGCGCATCCATCGCGCTGCGCAAGCAACTGGTGCAGCTTGCCAGCGAAAACGTCGATACCGTGATGCCGGCCTCGACCTGGTCGCAGCACGCACAACCGACGACCTTCGCGCACTACGCGATGTCCTGGGAGCTGTCGCTGGAGAACGATTTCTCGCGCCTCAAACAGCTCTACGAACGCGTCAACATGAGCCCGGCGGGCGCCGCCATCATGACCGGATCGCGCTACCCCATCAAGCGCGAGCGGACCGCGGAGCTGCTGGGCTTCGACGGCGTCATCACCAACACGCGCTATGCCGTGCTGGGCTTCGACGGCTGGCTGGGCGTGCCCGCCGAGGCCTACACCGTGCCGGCCCTGCTCATGATGAACGTATCGGGCATCGCCTCCGAACTCTACCTGTGGTCCAACACCGAGTTCTCTTACGTGGAACTGGCCGACCGGTACTGCGGCACCAGCAGCATCATGCCGCAGAAGAAGAACCCCTATACCCTGATGTGGATACGCGGCGCCGCGGCGCGCACCTATGGCCGCCTGGCCTCGTACCTGTACGAAATGCACGATGCCTGCATGGGCTACACGCGGCAGCTCGCGCCAGCCCTGGACGACGTGCTGGAAGCCACCCAGATCATGACCGGCGTGCTCGCCACGCTGTCGCTGAACAAGGAACGGATGCTGGCCAACGCCACCAACCTGAACTGGATCTGCGCCACCGACATCGCGGACGCCATCGTCCTCGACAAAGGCCTGCCGTTCCGCACCGCGCACCAGATCGTCGCCATCCTGGTACGCCTGGGCATTGCCCGCGGCCTGACCCAGGCCGACGTGACGAGCGCGCTCGTCGATGAAGCGGCCGTCGAGTACATGGGCAAGCCGCTCGAACTGAGCGAGGAATCGCTGCGCAAGGCGCTGACGCCCATCGAATGCATCAAGGCCCGGACGTTGACCGGCGGCCCGGCCCCCGAACGGGTCGAGGAGGACATCGCCCGGGCCAGGGAACAATATGCGGCGGACCAGCACACGCTGGCCGAACTCGGCCAACGCCTGGCAGCCTCGGAAGACACGCTCGAAAAAGCCATAGACCGGATCATCGGATGACAGACGGTACGGGGGCTCGCCCCCGTACCCGCCGTTCCCGATGACTTAGGAGAATCGAAGAATGAAAACCATACGGATGGAGACAAGGCGCCCCGCGCTGCGCGGGGCGTTCATGGGCCTGTGCCTGGCGGCCGCGGCCGCCTCGCCAGCGCAGGCCGAGCGCGTGATCCGGCTCATCGTGCCCTATGGCCCCGGCGCGACGCTGGACACCGTGGCCCGCAACTTCAACGCCGATCTCGGCAAGGCGCTGGGCGCCACGGTCATCGTGGAAAACCGCGCCGGCGCCGGCGGCACCATGGGCACCGCCTTCGTCGCCCGGTCGACCGACCACAACACACTGCTGTTCACCGCGGCCAGCCACAACCTCGCGCCGTCCCTGTATCGCAGCCCCGGCTACGATCCGATCAAGGATTTCTCCGGCGTGGCCTACGTCGGCAACGCGGGATTCGTGATCGCGGTCCCCGGAACCCTGAATGTCGATTCACTGCAGGACTACATCAAGGCCATCAAGGCCAAGCCGGGCGAACTGAACTACTCCTCCGCCGGCAACGGCGGCGCCACCCACCTGGCGATGGCATCCTTCCTGGCCAACGTCGGCGGCAAGATGCAGCACATTCCCATGAAGGCGACCGGCGACGCGATCAACGAAGTGCTGGCCGGCCGGACCCAGGGCACCGCCGCGGCCGTGCCGGCCATCATCGGCTTCAAGAACGACGCGCGCATCAAGATGCTCGCCTACACCGGCGCCAAGCGTTCCCCCCTGCTGCCGGACCTGCCCACGGCGGCCGAGGCCGGCGCCCCCGGCTACAAGTACGACACCTGGTTCGGCATCCTGGCCCCCAAGAGCATGCCGCGGGAAGAAATCGACAAGATCCACGCCGCGATGGACAAAGTGCTGGCCGACGCCACGGTACAGGCGCGCCTGACCCGGCTGGGGATCGACGCCGAGCAGATGTCGGTCGAAGCGTTCGACAGTCTGCTGCGGAAAGACTTCGACGCCGCGGGCCCGCTGGTGAAGGCATCCGGGGCCAACATCGAATGATCGATGCGCCGTCTTCGCTTCGTCATCATTCATTTCGATTTCTTAGAAGTACTACCCACGAATAATTTCACTTTTTTCAATAGCGGCGGATGTGTAGTCTTGCCGCATGACGACGACGCACCACCCCACCCCGGCCACGCACGCCGCCTATGAAGCGCGCACGACCGGGCTTCCCGCCCGCATCCGCCACGTCCTGAACCTGGATGATTTCGAACAGGCCGCGGCCCGGTATCTGCCCCGGCCGCTGGGCGAATACGTGCTGGGCGCGGCCGAGGACAACCGGTCGCTGGCCGCCAACCGCGCGGCGTTCCAGCGCCACGAGTTCGTCACGCGGGTGCTGGCGGACGTCTCCCGCCGCTCGACGCAGACCACGCTGCTGGGCCAGTCCTATCGCGTGCCGTTCGGCATCGCGCCGGTGGGCATCAGCGCGCTGCTGGCCTACCAGGGTGATCTGGCCATGGCCCTGGCGGCGCGGCAGGAAGGCGCGTGCATGATCATGAGCGGCTCGTCGCTGATGCGGCTGGAAGAGATCCACGAACGGGCCCCCGGCACGTGGTTCCAGGCCTACCTGCCCGGCGATCCGGTGCGCCGCGCCGCCCTGGTCGAACGCGTGGCGCGCGCCGGCTACGAGACACTGGTGGTCACAGTAGACATTCCCGTGTGGGCCAATCGCGAGAACAACATCCGCGCGGGCTTTTCCCTACCCCTGCGCCCCACCCCGCGGCTGGCCTGGGAAGGCATCACGCATCCCGGCTGGCTGGTCCGCACCCTGCTGCGGACGCTGGCCACCCGCGGCATGCCGCATTTCGAGAACTCGTTCGCCGAACGCGGCGCGCCGGCGTTTTCCGCCAAGGCGGTGCGGGACACCACGGGCCGCGACCATCTGACCTGGGACGACATCGCCGCGATACGCCGGCAGTGGCGCGGCAATCTGGTGGTCAAGGGCATCCTGTCGGTGGCGGACGCGCGCCGCGCGCTGGCGATCGGCGCCGAGGGCATCATTGTGTCCAACCACGGCGGACGCCAGCTCGACGGCGCCGCCGCGCCCTTGCGCGTGCTGCCCGCCATCGCGGACGCGGTCGGACAGCGCCTGGCCGTGATGATGGACGGCGGCATCCGGCGCGGTGGCGACGTACTGATCGCCCTGTCGCTGGGCGCCCGCTACGTGTTCGCCGGCCGCCCGTTCATCTGCGCCGCCGCCGTGGGCGGCCAGGCCGGCGTGGCCCACGCCATCCAGCTTCTACAAACCGAGGTCGATCGCAACATGGCGATGCTGGGTGCCAGCCGCCTGGACGAACTCGGTCCGCACTGCCTGTTGCAGGTATGACAAGAATCCTGAAGAGGATCCGATATGACGAGGAGAAAACCGTGAACAAGACCCTGTTGACCACCCTGCTTGCCACCCTGGGCACCGGCCTGGCCGCCCCCGCCGTGGCCGATTCGTTTCCCGCCGCGCCCATCACCATCGTCGTCCCGATGGCGGCGGGCGGCCCGACGGATACCGCGGCCCGCGCCATCCAGCAGGCCATGGGCGCGGCGCTGGGGCAATCGGTGGTCATCGAGAACAAGGCCGGCGCGGCCGGGCTGATCGCCATGAACTTCGTGCGCCGCGCCAAGCCCGACGGCTACACGCTGGGCGTCGCCTCGGCCACCACCCACGCCATCGCGCCCAACATCTATACCGAAGCGCCCTACGACTCGGTCAAGGACTTCAGCTTCGTCGGCGCGCTGATCACGGCGCCCGGCGTCCTGGTGGTGGCGCCGTCGGTCGCGCCCAAGTGCGACATGCAGGCCTTCCTGAAGAACCTGAAGGCCAACCCCGACAAGTATTCGTATGGCTCGGCCGGCGCGGGCTCGCTGTCGCACCTGAACGGCGCGCGCTTCCTGCAGGCGACGGGCACCAACATGCTCCACGTGCCCTACCGCGGCCTGTCCAACGCGATGAACGACCTGTACGCGGGACAGGTGCACGCGGTGTTCGACAACGTCAGCTCGGCCATGACCCACATCAAGAGCGGCAAGGTCTGCGCCCTGGCCGTCCAGGCGCCGTCGCGGCTGGACAGCCTGCCCGACGTGCCGACCTATGTCGAGCTGGGCCTGCCGGAACTGAACAAGCCCACCTGGTACGGCATCGTCGGCCCCGCCGGCATGCCCAAGGAGCGCGTGCAGGCGCTGAACCGCGCCCTGAACAAGGCCCTGGCCTCGTCCGAAGTGGCCAGCCTGTACGAACGCCAGGGCGTCGCGGCGGCGGCCGGCTCGGCCGACGACTTCGCCGGCAAGGTCGCCAGCGAGCGCCAGATGTGGGCGGACACCACCGCCCGGATGAAATTCGAGAAATTCTCGGTGAAGTAAGGAAAGGAGAATCAGGATGTCTGAACAACAGGCCCGCTTGCCCTTGACCGGCATACGCGTGCTCGACTTGACCCGCGTGCGCGCCGGCCCGACCGCCGTGCGCGTCCTGGCGGACTGGGGCGCCGACGTGGTCAAGATCGAGGAGCCGGTCGACCCCGAGCACGAGAACGAGATGGGCGGCATGCGCCTGGGGCCGGACTACCAGAACCTGCACCGCAACAAGCGCAGCATCACGCTCAACCTGAAATCGGACCAAGGCCGCGCGCTGTTCCTGGATCTGGCCTCGCAGGCCGACGTCGTCGTCGAAAACTACCGCCCCGACGTCAAGGATAGACTGGGCATCGACTACGACACGCTCCGCGCCCGCAACCCGCGCCTGATCTACGCCAGCATCTCCGGCTTCGGCCAGGACGGCCCCTATGCGCGGCGTCCGGGCTACGACCAGATCATCCAGGGCATGACCGGCATGATGTCCATCACCGGCCTGCCCGGCCACGGGCCGGTGCGCGCCGGCATCGCCATCGCCGACACGACGGCCGGCGTCTTCGGCGCGGTGGGCATCCTGACCGCGCTGTACGAACGCGAGAAGACCGGCCAGGGGCAATGGGTCCGGACCTCGCTGCTGGAATCGCTGCTGGCCACCATGGACTTCCAGTGCGCCCGGTATCTGGTAGCTGGCGAGATTCCCGTGCAGGCCGGCAACGACCATCCCACCATCATTCCCACCGGCGTGTTCGACACGCAGGACGGACAGGTCAACATCTGCGTGTCGGGCACCGTGATGTGGAAACGCTTCTGCCACGCCATGGGCCGGGAACGCTGGCTGGACGATCCGCGCTTCGCCACCAACAAGAACCGCTCGGCCAACCGCCGGGAACTCAACGACGAGATCGCCGCCGTGTTCGCCACGCAGACCAACGAACACTGGATCGAACACCTGAACGCCAGCGGCCTGGCCTGCGGCGCCGTCAACAACGTCAAGCAGGCCTTCGAGGACGCGCAGGTGCGGCACCTGGGCATCGCCTGGCCCGTCGCCCACGAGAAGCTGGGCGACATCCACCTGGTCGGTCAGCCCTTCAGCCTGGGCAACCACCGGGCCGGCGTGCGGCGCGCCGCGCCCATGCCCGGCCAGGACAACGAGGCCATTCTTGCCGAGATCGGCATCCAGGGCGACACCCTGCGGCAACTCAGGAGCGAACATGTCATCTGAAGCCCGGCCCGGCCGCATCCACGCCGCCGTCGAGCAGCACCTGGGCCGGGTCGTGATCGACCACCCTGCCAAGCACAACGCGCTGACCTTCGACATGTGGCAGTCCCTGCCCGGACTGCTGGACGAACTGGAAAGCCGCGACGACGTGCGCGCCATCGTGTTCGAGGGCGCGGGCGACCGCGCCTTCGCCTCGGGCTCGGACATCTCGCAGTTCGGCGAACAGCGCGACACCGAGGAAAACGTGCGCCGCTACAACGCCACCGTCGAACGCGCCATCGGCCGCATCGGCGCCGTGCGCAAGCCCACGCTGGCCTTCATCAACGGCTATTGCTTCGGCGGCGGCGTCGCCATCGCCCTGCATTGCGACATGCGCTATGCCAACGAACAGGCGCAGTTCTGCATCCCCGCCGGCAAGGTGGGGGTCGGCTACCACGAGTTCTGGCTGCACCGGCTGGCGCAACTGGTGGGACCGGCCCACGCCAAGGAAATCATGTTCACCGCGCGCCGCTACACAGCCGACGAAGCCCGCCAGATGGGCCTGATCAACCGTATCCAGACGCGCGAGGAAACGCTGGACATCGCCCGCACCATCTCCGGTCTGGCGCCGCTGACACACCGTGCGTCCAAGCTCGCCATCGAAACCTCCACCGCCCCGGACGGGCGGGACTGGCAGGCCTGCAAGGACGCGATCCTGGACTGTTTCCGCAGCGCCGACTATGTCGAAGGCCGCGAGGCCTTCACGGGCAAGCGGATACCGGTGTTCCGTGGCAAGTGAACACGCGGGCGCCCCGGAGCGGCGCGTCCGCGCCATTGCCGACGACCTGCTTGCCGGCGCGGGCCTGCCCAGCCTGACGGCGTTCACGCTGGCCGGCCCGCGTCCGTTGCTGGATACGCCGCTGCCGCTGACGGACATCGCTTCGGCCTTCCAGTTGGCGGTGGCCCACGCCACCGCGCTGGTCGCCGAAGGCACGCCCCGCGCGCACTACGAAGTGTCGCCCGCGCAGGCGCTGGCCGGGCTGGAGCCCACGCACTTCCAGCGCATCCACGACCACCGCTTTCCCCAGTCCTCGCACGGCAAGGAACTGAAGTCCGGCTTCTATCCCACCGCAGACGGCCGGTGGTTCCTGCCTTCCGGCTCCTATCCCCATCTGCGTGACGGCACCCTGGCCTTGCTGGACTGCGCCAATACGGCGCCCGCCTTGGCCGCGGCCATCCGGCGCTGGCCGGCGCAGGAACTGGAAGACACGGTAACCGGACAAGGCCTGCCCGGCGCCTGGGCCCGCACGCCCGAAGCCTGGCTGGCCAGCGACGCGGGCGCCGCCATCGCCTCGGCGCCGCTGCTGACGGTGCGGCCGCTGCGCGCCGGCGCGCCGGCTGTAGGCGGACTGGCCGGATTGCGGGTCCTGGACCTGTCCCACGTCATTGCCGGGCCCGTAGTCGCCCGCCATTTCGCCTTCCTTGGCGGCGACGTGCTGCGGATCTCGTCACCCGCTCAACCCGACCCGCTGCCGCAGATCCTGGACACCGGCATAGGCAAGCGCAATGCCTTCGCCGACTTCAACGACCCGGACGACCTCGCCCGCGTGCGGGCGCTGGCCACCGACGCAGACATCGTCGTCGACTCGTGGCGGCCCGGCGCGCTCGCCCGCTTCGGCCTGGATACCGCCGGCCTGCTGCCGCGCGCCGGCCGCGACTTCGTTCACGTCAGCGTAAGCGCCTACGGCCACGACGGCCCCTGGGGAACACGCAAGGCCTTCGACCAGGTGGTGCAGGCCGCCACCGGCATCGCCGCCCTGCATGCGCGCGAAGGCAAGCCCCGGCTCTCGCCCACCCGCCTCTTGACCGACTACCTGACCGGACAACTGGGCATCCTGGGCACCCTGGCCGCGCTGCGCCAGCGCCAGCAGTCCGGCGGCAGCTGGGAGGTCCGGGTATCATTGGCGCGAGTGGCGACGTACCTGCTGGCCTGGGCCGACCCGTCGCACCAGGGCGGCGACAGCTTCGACGCCCTGGCGCCATGGCTGGTCACCCGCCACGGCCCGTTCGGCACCACCCACCACGTAGCGCCCGCCGTCGCCGGCCTGGACGACGGGACGACCCCCGGTCCCCGTCCGCTGGGCAGTTCCCCCGCGGCCTGGGCCCACTCCCCCCTTCGGCCATGACACTGAAACAGCTCGAAGCGTTCTACCTGGCGGCCACCAGCCCCAACTTCATGATCGCCGCCGAACGCCTGCACATCTCCGTCTCGACCCTGTCCAAGCGCATCACCGACCTCGAACACAGCCTGCGCAGCATCCTGTTCGACCGCAGTTCCCTGCGCGCCCGCCTGACCAGCGAAGGCGACCAACTGCTGCCGCACGTCGAACAACTGCTCAAACAGGCCAACCTCGTCGCCGGCATGGGCCGACAGGCCGAGATCCTGCGCGGCCGCTGCCACTTCGGCGTGGGGGAATTGAGCGCCCTGACCTGGCTGCCCACCTTCATCGCCCGCCTCCAGGCCGCCCACCCCGACCTGCAACTGGACCCCGTGGTCGAAGCCGGCAGCTCGCTCGGCAACCTCGCACGGCGCGTAGCCGAAGGCGACCTGGACTTCGCCGTCATCGCCAACCGCCCGTCGGACAACCGCATCAAGGCCGAATACCTCGGCAGCGCCGGCTTCGCCTGGGTCTGCTCCCCCGCCCTGCACCGCCAGGGCGACGGCCGGCTGCCCGCCCTATTGCCCGACTGCGCGCTGATCTCCCTACCGCCCTCCAGCGGCACCGCCCTCATCATCGAACAATCGCTCCAGTCCATCGACGCCACCGTCGCCCGGCGCCTGCACTGCAACAGCTGGGCCGTCATCGCCCAACTGCTGATACAGGGACTGGGCCTGGGCGTACTGCCGGAATCGTGGGCCGATCAACTCGTCCAGGCCGGCCTGCTCGTGCGACTGCGCGGCACCCCGCCGCTGGCCGCGCTGGACTACTTCCTGATCTCGCGCGAACGCGACCTCCGGCCCCTGGTCGGCGCCTGCCTGGACATTGCCTGCGAAGTCGTCAACTTCAAGCCGAGCGACATCGGTTTTTTGCATACCGGCACGCGCGCCTGAATCCTATTGATGGTCCTCATGCTTCGGCAGGCCGCGGTTGTGCGTGAACTTGCGCAGCAGCGCCAGGATGACCAGCGCGAACAGCGTGCTGACAATGGCCGTCATCTCCCGCCCCATGCCCGCCGCGACACCGATGGCCGCCGTGAGCCAGATACTGGCTGCCGTGGTCAGGCCGTGGATCTCTCGGCCATTTGATTTGAGGATGGCGCCGGCGCCGAGGAAGCCTATGCCAGCGATCACGCCTTGCAGGACTCGGCTCATGTCGGCTACTTCCATGCCGCCTTGCAGGGGGACGAGAACGAATAGCGCGGCGCCCAGGGCGACCAGCATGTGGGTGCGCAGGCCGGCGGAGGTGCCGCGTAGTTCACGCTCCAAGCCTAGGAGGCCGCCTAGGGTCATGGCGACGAGTAGGCGGACGAAGACGCGGGTTAGTTCGGCTATGTCGGGGATGTCGGAGAATTCGTTGGAGGCGGTGGTCCAGATTTGGGTCCATAGGGGGGCGTCCATGGTTAGTCCTATTCGGATAATCGTTAGTCTATGGTAGACAGGAAATTTTTCCGGTCACAGAGGATGCACCCCGTAACAACGCGCAGATCTATATGGTTACTCGCAAATTCGGCTGGTTAGTTTCAGATTTTTAGCCAGATTTTTTCTCTACTTTTTAAAGAAAACCGGTTTCCGTTTCATGCCATTCGCCAAGGTCAGCTTCGACACATCAAGGCCAATGAGGGAACTGGTTTCCCATCACTGCTCATGAGTTGACTGGAATCATACGGCGGCGACAGCCGTACATGATTATGTGCTAGACCAAGGCTCACTACTCGTCGAGGGAGCGGAGCCGTGGGGGAGCACGGCGGGCGCGCTGTCTACTACCGCGTGCTAATTTTCTTTTAACTCTTGGCTGCTTTCTTGCCATCAAGTCGCAGGACGGCGGCAGCTCCGAAGGTGGCTATCACACAGCAGTATTCCGGCCACTTCAAAAATTCCCATCTCTGACTATCAGAATCGCAATTGCCGAGTTAATATTCCCGTCAAGTTGTCAATGTTCCAGTCGTGTCAATAAATCAGCGGATCGTTGCATTCCAAGAGCGCAACCAAGCTCGACCTTGCATCGGCATCGAGCCCAGATATCGAACTGAATCAAATGGAAATAATCGCCAAATGATGCTTGACCAGATGTTCACCACGGAGAATTTTCGTCGTATCTATGACGCTGAGAACCGCAAAGGTGTCGACTTGGCAACCCGCCATTTCCCGACGCTTGAGCCATTCACGCTCGCTGTACGCAACAAAGTGCAGGAAATTCGTGATTTACGGAAAGTCGAAACCACACTGAAGGCTGATGATTTCGAAGTACAGCTGCTCGCGTTGAAGACTGAACTAATTGCCTTGAAAGCAGCCAAGTCATCCGCCATTGATGCCCTGATGGATGACATCAGCCAGAAGGTTCTAAAGCCAAGCTTTAAGATCGGCCTTTCCCAAAAGATCGGACCGAAGGGAAAGTCAGTTTTCTGCATCGACGCGGAACCTGAGACCTTCTTCGTCATCAAGCAGCTACAGCGTAACATCCATCACATCTACGGCGTCAAACAGGCTAACCGTCATGACTTGGTCTGCCAACTTCGCGACATGCTAGGCAGCAAATTTCCTTTCGAGTTGATCCGCACCGATATCTCGTCATTTTATGAGAGCATCGATCGGAAGCGTTTGGTCGAGAAACTGGATCGCGACCAGTTATTGAGCCCCTCCTCTAAGAAATACGTTAAGCAGGTGCTGGACTCATACGGCGTGATCTCCGGCTCTCCGACAGGCATTCCCCGGGGCGTTGGCATCAGTGCATATCTCGCCGAGCTGTATCTGAAACCGGTCGACCACGCAATTCGAGCGATCCCCGGTTTAGTTCTATACTGCCGATTTGTCGATGATATCGTAGCCGTGTTTGCACGACCGCCAGTGGGCAAACACCTTGGCTCGTTTAAGGACGTGATCATCGCGATCTTCGGCAACAACGGACTTACGCACAACGCAGTTAAAACGTCGGAATTCAAGCTGACCGACGCCCAGCCGAAGAAATTCGAGTATCTAGGTTATCGTTTCCACCTCAGACCAGGACGGTTTGAAATCAGCCCGAGTGCAGCGAAGGTGGCGAAATATCGTGCGCGAATGAACGCCGCGTTCGCGGACTATTGGCGGGAAAATCCGGTCAATTCGAAGGGGGCATTCAGAAAGCTAGTCGGGCGGGTAAAATTTCTGACGGGCAACACCCGCCTTTCCAATAGCAAGTCATGTGCAGTCACCGGCATATACTTCAACAATTCGATCGTGACCGACTTGTCGAGCTTCAAACTGCTCGATAACCGGCTCAAGACCCGAATCGCGGAACTCAGGCGGCCTAGCCTGCAAAAGCAGTTGAAAAACCTCAAATTCACCACGGGATTTGAGCAACGCCGATATCATAACTTCGGCACCAGAGAGCTGCAGATGATCGTGGAGGCTTGGAAACATGGCTAGGCGGCGCATCTCGCTCACCCACAGAAAGCAAAGGTCCGTGCTAACGGACATGCTGCCTTTCGAGGTACCTCCGACATTTTCCAATCGTGGCTATTATCGCTTCTTGAGAAAGAATAGCATCGAAATCGAAAAGGGCAAATTACGCTGGATTTGCGAGACGACCGATCTCGACCAAACGATGCGCCTACTATTCGGAATCGACCCCACTGCCGTAATCGCAGTTGAAGTTGTGACTGAATGGGGCAAGCAGAAGACGCGCCGCTCTGTGCCCATACGCAAATGCCAGATGGCGACCATCCCTTTCAATTTCCGTGTCGCTCACAATATTGACGGACGCACGCTAAGCGTTGTGCATCCCCGTAATCAGGTTGACGTGGCGTGCTTCTACGCAACACACAGCGCGCTGATCATATACCACACGTCTGTCAGCGAGTTTTCGATACGTCACCCAGTATCAGTGTCACGCTACGCTTATTTCAAGGACAAGCTCCATGAAGAGCGCAAAGACGCCGTTTCTGGGATAGAAGAAGAAGATCGGGAGTACGAGCAGCTCGGTTCCTATTTCGTCTACAAAAAATACCGAAACATCCATCGCTTCTTTGAATCGCACAAGTACCACCGCAGTGAGAAGAAATACGATGCGATGGTGCAGCTCGATGTGAGCAAATGCTTCGATAGCATCTACACTCACTCGCTGCCTTGGGCTGTGTTGGGCAAGGGTCAGACAAAATTTAGTCTAGACGAATCAAAGGTTACCTTCGGAGGGCGCTTTGATGCCCTTATGCAAAACCTGAATCACAAAGAAACGAACGGCATCGTCATTGGGCCGGAGTTTTCTCGAATTTTCGCCGAGATCATTTTGCAGTCGGTCGATGCGGAACTAATCAAGCAATTGTCAAATAGAAACAATCTCATCCACAAGGTGGATTATGAAATTTTCCGATACGTGGATGATTTTTTCGTTTTTTACAATGCAGAATCCACGCATTTACAGATATTCGAGATGCTTCAGGACATTCTCAAATCCAAAAAATTAACCATTAACACCGCGAAGATAAAGCACTATCAAAAACCGATCATCACAGAAATTACGGTTGCCAAAGAGCGTATCTCGACGCTTCTGATTGACGAGATCAATCCAATGTGTGAGGAGGAATTATCGGCCGCCCCCTCCACGCCACCTAAGCAGAACCTAGTCTGTGCCATAAACGCGAACCGTCTGATCATCCGGTACAAATCCGCCATCAAGGAGGCAGGCGTCACCTATGGTGATCTGTTGAATTACACCTTCGCCATAACCGAGAATAGAATCGAAAAATTATTTAAATCCTATGTAGCAAGCGACAAATCAGATCGCGATCGTAAGCGCCTCTCCAATGCCCTGCTCGCGATTATGGAGTTTGCCTTTTTTGCGTACTCGGCAAGCCCGAAGGTCAATCACACCATCCGCCTCTGCCGGATGATTGCCACTTCTGTGGACTTCCTGCACGCGCAGGGTATGCCCTACGAGCTGAAACACCTACTATTTAAGTACGTTCACGACAACGTGATACAGCAGCTCGAAAAGAACACGATGAGCGTTTACCGCGAGATCGAGAGCCTCTACCTGCTTATTTCTCTATCGCAGATCGGCCGGGAGTATTGGTTGCCGGTCTCCGTTCTTCTCCGTCATTTTCTGATCAAGGAGGAAGATGGTACGAAGTATTATGTTCGGCCGACAGGCTTCATGAGCCACTTTTCGATCACGATTCTGCTGTCTTACATAAAAGACAAAGTTCGCTATGCAAAGTTGAAGGCCTTCGTGGAGGCACACATCATCGCCAAGCTCGAATATATGAAGGCCCACTGCCCCGATGACGCCGAAACGCTGATCATGCTGTTCGATCTCGTGGTCTGCCCTTACATCAGCACCACTACCAAGGACGAGATCGGAAAGATTTTTGGCCTAGATGCAGCGGGCCTCTTATCTGTTCAGTCCTCCAATGATCACTGGTTTACCGCCTGGGGCGATAAATTCGATCTCGGGAAAGAGCTAGACGCGAAGCGCAGCCGCGAGGTATATTAGGTTCGGCGCTCCGCTTTACCCTTAATGGCTGTTGGCAGCCCACACACAAGCGCCCTCTCTTCCCCTATATCAATTGGGGGCTGGGTAATTAGACGGTAGAAGCGGGCCGTCTCCCCCACTCGTTCGATCTCGTCTGACACTGCCTACGCAGTGTTGTCTTTCAAGCCATCGACATCCATCGGCATCGCCGTCTAGGCAGCCGGGATTTTTTCCAGACCTATTCAGCGAGGAAAGGAGGCGTCACCGGCTCTCCGCGCAAAAATGGCCGTGCACCGATGGATAGCCGCCATTTGGTCTGCCTACCGAAGCGTGGGACAACTGTCTCCTTTTGTGACAAGCAAGCGACTGCTCTCGGCCTTCAAGTCATCATGCTTCGGTCTGCTCTGCCACTTCGCGGGCATCGTCGACCTCAATGCCGAGATCGCGAATCGTGCTTTTCAGCTTCGTATGTCCGCGCAACAACTACACTGCCTGAAGGCTCTTCGTTCGCCAGTAGATAGGTGAAGCTTTTGTACGACGAATCATGTGCGTGCAGTACGTGGCATCGTCAAGTCTAATTATATGATCCAACGGTGTACCACCTGGGCATATTGCCGCGTCAGCAGACGTAGAGAGAATGTCCCCGGCTGTCGCCTTCAGCCCTCGGACTTCACATGCAGCGCGACGCGGTGCGTCACCGCACCCTCTAGCGCCAGCCTCGCGGATATGAAGACAACGTACCATTCTATTTCGGTATCCCTACGAGCCAATCCGGACAGGACTTCCCCTCTTTCCACAGATTGTCGAAAGCAAAATCACAGAACTCGCGAGATGCTTGATCCGCAGAGAGTGAATTGGGTATCTTGGAAGCAGCCCAGATCGCTCTAGCTGTGACTGAATGGACGTGCCTGATTCCACCGAACTCAGCAGTCTCCACGGTTTCCATTCCACGCGCGACAAGCAACTGATTGTTTAAGAAGGCGGTCTGAACGCACCACAGGAATTGTTCCACCTTCGTCATCGCTCTCTCCATTACCTTTGTCTGCCTGACGGCGGAATCCTACCATGCCCCCCGGCACCAATCACTCTTTAAGCAACAACAAGGCAAGTGCGAAACCGTCAACGCCAGCGCTGCCATCACAACAGCCACGGCAAGCGAAATGGCACCAGTCCAAGACAGGGTCTAGCTAGGTCGCCCTGATTCCTATTCGGCTTCTCGGTGAAGGGTCAAGCCTCGACTTCGTTTTCATCCATCTCGAACTTCAAGGTGTTACGTGCTACTCGCTCTGGTGCGCGTTCGAAAGCCATAGAATCTCTTGCCCACTCTTTCATTTATTCTGATAGCCTTGGTACGCTGTCCTTCTCCTGCCATCAGGCACTGATCAGCGTTATATGGCCCAGCGCCCTTCGAATGGGATACGATTGGACACAATCCCCCTATGATCAGTTCGCTTACTCAATGTCACTCGCCCACATCACCCTCTTCGCGCTGCTTGGTGCGGTTGCTCCGGCAACGGCTGCCAGTTGGTCCGGCCTATACATGGGGTACTACAGAGGCAACGGCTACATCACCTTGCAACTTCTCGAGACGAAG
This sequence comes from Alcaligenaceae bacterium SAGV5, assembly GCA_009360345.1. GTDB lineage: Bacteria > Pseudomonadota > Gammaproteobacteria > Burkholderiales > Burkholderiaceae_B > Pigmentiphaga. The sequence goes on along the minus strand of SPDP01000005.1, from coordinate 305,277 downwards.
GAAGGTAGCGTCGCTGGCCGGTATCGACAAGTTGTTGTCACTGAGAACGGAACGGAGGCAGACTTCGATGCCCCGGTGTCCGGAGCGATACAAGGGAACCAAATAATAGGTCGCATTGAGCGCCCCTGGATTCAAGGGGGTGTCATCGCATTTTCCGGGACCCGGACGAACTCAGGCATCCGGTTCTCCGGCGGTGATGGGCTGCAAGGCAACCTAACTTCTTCGAGCGAGCGGGATGAGCAGGCGACCATCTCCGAATTAACATCCCGCGCAAAGCAAGCGGCAAATGCCACACGTGCGGCGAAGGCCCAGCAGAATGCAGACAGGCTCGCCAAGTCTGGGTTGGTCGACATAGACACAGCGCTGAAACAGGCCAAGGAGTTTCAAATTAGAGGGACCGAAACTGTAACTGTCCTGACGAGGGTGCCGGCACTCTACGAAGCCGTTTCGATCCGACAGGAGAAGATGGCCACACACGCCCGGACGCTCCGCGATGGTGCAGCGCGGTCGCAAGTTTCCGTCGCAATGACCCAACTAATCGTTGAGGGGCTTATTGGAACTAATGTAAAGGTAGAAAATTCGGAATCGAATGCCAGAGCGGCCCATGACAGGGTGGAGAGAAGCCTTTCTATTGCGAAGACCACCTGCACTCAACGCGCCTCCAAGGGGCTATATGAGACTGAATATCATGCCAAATGCCAGTTAATTCTCCCTGCCACTGAAGCAGTAGGTAAGCTATTCCAAGAAATGGAGGCGCTCTTCAAGCGCCTGGACAATGCCTTCAAGACGACCGAAGCCCGGAGCAACGCCCTGATAGCCGAGGTCGACGAGCTTCGATAGTTTTCAAGAAATTCCTTTAGCTTTTATCTATCCAGAACAGATGAGCAGTAGAGCGGCTAACCATTTATGGGCAAGCACTTACGGTGGGAACCTCTGCCCCAGACGTCGGGTGTTCCGACTTAAAAGCAGCAAAACGAAATGTGAGGAAGCAGCCTGTTGCTACCGTCTGCTTCTGACCGAGAACAGTCCCTTTCATGTATCCAATCTCGCCCGAAAGCAACCTTCCCCGATCCACTTCGCCAACCATACCGTCGCTCCCCCGCATGTCGCGTCGCCCTCAACATGCCGGACCACAGCAAGACCGTTGGCACTCAGCAATTCTTGATATTCACTCGTGTCCAGGCTGCCGTGATAAAGAGGCTTACCCTCGAACTGACAAATGACCTCGCCCAGACGAGTACCGCTCGTAAACATCAGAACCGCACCCGGCGCCGCCAGCCGCCGAAAAGTGGCGAACATAGGCCGTTGATCTTCAGGAGATAGATGAAAAAAACTATGCCAGGCCAGCAAACCGTGAAACGGCCCTACGACCGGCATCTGCCGCATATCCGCCGCAATCCAGCGTTGCTCCGGAAACGACTCACGCGCACGCGCGAGCAATGGCAGCGACGTATCCACCCCGGTTACCCCGCATCCGTTCTGAATAAGGTAGCGCGCCATCGGCGCACCACTGCCACAGCCGATATCCAGCACATCCGGCCGAGAGCCGGGAAGCAGGTCCAAAAACTGGTTCAGCCAAGTACGTTCGATAAATGCTTGATTTCTATTTTTCTCGAATGCAGCGGCATGTTCCCGGTACAGGGCAATGACGTTGTCAGCGGGGGATTTGGGCAACACGGCACTCCGGAAACTTGAGCACGTGACGCGCTCAAGCATATCAGAGCCCCGACGCCGCCCTCCCCTCGCCTCTACACCACCGACCGGTGCCGCTCGATGCAGGTCCGCAAAATCGCATCGGTATCAAGCTCCCACCACCGATACGAAAATATCTCCACTTCACTAAACCCCGAAAACCCCTGCGCCTCGACCCAGCCGCGCGCCTTGGGAATCTCGATTACCCCATCCCCCATCATGCCCCGATCGTTCAGCAGGTCGGTGGTAGGCGTAAGCCAGTCGCAAACGTGAAAAGCCAATAGCCTTTTCTGCCCCGCCCGCTCGATCTGCGCCTGCAACTTCGGATCCCACCAAACGTGGTACAGATCCACCGCCACGCCGATATCCCCGCTACGCGCAGAATCCAGCAGATCGCACACATCCAGCGCCTGTTCCAGCGTATTGATACACGCCCGATCCGCCGCATACATCGGATGTAGCGGCTCAATAGCGATGGGCATCTTGCGTTCGCGCGCATACTCCAGCAATTGCGCGATGCCTTCGGTCACCTGCCCCCGCGCCCGACCAATGTCGTGGTACTCGGCCTTGCCCTGCAAGCCTCCGGGCAGTCCGCCTACGACCAGTACCAGGCAAGCGGCGTTGAGTTCGCATGCCTCGTCCAAGGCTCGCCGGTTGTCATCCCGCGCCCGCAGCAAGCCGGCGTCATCCGACGCGGTGAACATACCGCCACGGCAATAGCCAGACAATGCCAGCCCATGGCTGCGCACGACGCGCGACACCTGTTCCAGCCCCGCCGCCGCGACCTGGTCGCGCCACGGGGAAATGGCCCGCACACCCAGCCGCGCGCAGGCGTCGAGAATCTCCAGCAGCGGCACTTCCTGTCCGCGCGACTTGCGCACGGTGGCGGTGTTGATGGACATCCATTGATGGTCTTGGGAAAAATCGCGCATGGGTCGGCTACCGTGGAAGAATCATTTGATCTGGATGTTCGCGGCCTTGATCACCCGCGTGTACATGGCCCGCTCTTTGTCGATGAAGGCGGCGAACGAGGCGGGGCTGCCGCCGTCGGCGATGAAGCCCTGGTTGCCCAGGCGCTCGGTCACCAGGGGGGCTTTCATGGCCGTGGCCAATTCTTTGGACAGGACTTTGAGCACGGCATCCGGCAGCTTGGCCGGCCCCCACAGTCCGTACCACGTAACCATGTCGAACCCGGGTATCCCGGATTCCGCGACGGTGGGCACGTTGGGCATGGAGGGCAGGCGCGCGCTGGTGGTGACGGCCAGTGCCTTGAGTTTGCCGCTGGCCACGTGCGGGTAGGTGGAGGGAATGGCGTCGATGATGGCGCTGACTTGTCCGCCCAGCAGGTCGTTCAGCGCCGGCGCGGTGCCTTTGTACGGCACGACCAGGATGTCGAGCTTGGCGTCGTGCTTGATGGCTTCTTCCGCCACGTGCATGGGCGATCCGACGGCGGAGGTGCCGAAGGTGAATTTGCCGGGGTTGGCGCGCGCCTGGTCGATGAATTCCTTGAGGTTGGCGGCCGGCACGCTGGGGTGGGCCGCCAGCAGCATGGGCACGGAGCCCAGCAGCGAGATGGGCGTGAAGTCTTTGGCCGTGTCGTAGGGCACGGTGTCGGACATCAGCGCGTTGGCGATCAGGGTGGGCGACTGCACCAGCAAGGTGTAGCCGTCGGCCGGCGCGCGCGCCACGGCTTCGCTGCCGATGGCGCCGCTGGCCCCGGCGCGGTTCTCGACGACGAAGGACTGGCCCGTCTGTTCCGACAATCTGCTGGCCACCACACGGGCGACCAGGTCCACGGTGCCGCCGGGGGCGTAGGGAACGATGATGCGCACGGGCCGCGATGGATATCCTTGCGCCTGGGCCGCCGCGGTAGCGGCCAGCACGCCTGCGCCCAGCACGATCTTGCCTATCCAGGATTTCATGCATGTCTCCTCGGTGCGTGCCGGCTATGTTTCCGGCATCGCCGTTGCGGGCGGCGGCTCAGCAGTCGCAGCCCATTTTCAACAGCTTCAAGGCGTTGCCGAAGTAGATGCCTTCGCGGTCGGCCTCGCTCAAGTCCAGCGCGTCGATGGCGTCGGGAATGCTGCGGATGAAGGCCGGTCCGCCTTCCGGATCGAACGGGCAATCGGTGGCGAACAGGACTTTTTCGGCGCCGAAGAATTCCAGGCCGCAGGCCACGCCGGCCTTGGATCCGGCCAGCGCGGTGTCGGCATAGAACATGCGGAAGTAGTCGATGGGCCGCTTGGGCATGCGCGCAAGCAGGCCTTCGTAGTCTTCGTCCGAGGTGCGGCTGCCGAACTGGTCCTGGCCCGGCCCCACCCTGCCGTCGAAAAACGGGATCATGGCGCCCATGTGATGGGTGATCAGTTTCATCTCCGGCAGCTTGTCGAAGAAGCCGGAGAACACCATGCGGGTCATGGCCGCGCTGGTTTCGTAGGGCCAGCCGAAGGTCCACCAGATCTCGAACTTGGATTTCTTCTCGGTCAGGTAGTCGGGGAAGTTCGCGCCGCGGGCCGGGTGCATCCAGATCGGGACCTGGTACTCGTTCACCGCCTTCTCGAAAATGGGCCAGAACTCGGGATCGTCCAGCGGCCGGCCGTTGACGTTGGTGAAGATCTGGATACCCCGCGCGCCCAGTTCGCCGATGGCGCGATCCATTTCCCGCAGCGCGGCCTCGACGTTGTTCATGGGCAGCGACGCGACGAAGGCCGGGAATTTGTCGGGATGCTGCGCGACGATCTCGGCCATGCCGTCGTTGGCCAGCCGGGCCAGTTCCGGCGAGTCTTCCGGCCCCGCCACGAACTCGATGGGCGGCGACGACAGCGTCAGGATCTGCTGGTATCCCGGAAACTCGTCCATCATCTTCAGGCGGGCGTCCAGGTCGTACAGGACGGGCACCGTCAACCAGCGCTTGATCGCGCCCTGGTCCTTGGCAAGCGCCTTCATGCGCTCGAAGTACGCGGGCGGGAACAGGTGGGAATAGCTATCGATTTTTCTCACGCGTCTTCCTTTATCTGGACCAATCCAGCAGTCCTATCGTCCATCCACGCCATGCATAGCCAGCAAGGTATTCATCCGCCCCACAGCCAACTCAGGCTGATCCAGCAGCCCCGCCCCATCCGCCAGCCGGAACAGCTCGGCGAAGTGCTGCAACGACCGCGCGCTCTGCTGCCCGCCCACCATCGCGAAGTGGTCCTGGTGGCCGTTGAGCCAGGCCATGAACACGACGCCGGTCTTGTAGAAGCGCGTGGGCGCGCTGAAGATGTGGCGCGACAGCGGCACGGTGGGCGCCAGGATCCGGTTGAAGGCGTCGACGTTGCCCGCCGCCAGTTCCGCCAGCGCCGCGCTGGCGGCCGGCGCGATGGCGTCGAAGATGCCCAGCAGCGCGTCGCTCTGGCGGTGGTTGGGCAGTTCGCCCTGGCCGTCGCCGGCGATCAGTTCGGCGTAGTTGAAGTCGTCGCCGGTGTACATGCGCACGCCCGCGGGCAGGCGGCGGCGCATGGCGATTTCCTTGTCCTTGTCGAGCAGCGAGATCTTGATGCCGTCGACCTTGTCGGGGTGTGCGGCGATCACGTCCAGCGCGGTCCGCATGGCGGCATCCACGTCGTCGCTGCCCCAGTAGCCTTGCAATGCCGGGTCGAACATGTCGCCCAGCCAGTGCAGGATGACGGGCTCTTGGGCCTGGCCCAGGATGCGGTCGTAGACGCGTTCGTAGTCGGCGGGGCCGCGGGCCACGCGGGCCAGCGCGCGGCTGGCCATGACGATGAGCCGGCCGCCCAGGCCTTCGATGGCGGCCATCTGTTCTTCGTAGGCGCGGATCACGTCGTCGGTGTTCCGGGCGTCCTCGGGCGCCAGGTGATCGGTGCCGCAGCCCGAGGCCACGCGCGCGCCCGGTACGTCGCGGGCGGCGTCCAGCGAACGGCGGATCAACTCAAGAGACGTGGGCCAGTCCAGCCCCATGCCGCGCTGCGCGGTGTCCATGGCCTCGGCCACGCCCAGGCCCAGCGCCCACAGGCGCTGGCGGTAGGCGATGGTGGCGTCCCAGTCCACGGCGCATTGCAGCCACGGGTCGATGGCCGCCAGCGGATCGGCCACCACGTGCGCCGCCGAATAGGCGATGCGGTCGAAGCGCGCGCCGGCGGGCGGCGCCTGGAACGGCGCGCGGTCGCGCAGCGCGTACCGCCGCAGGCCGCCGGCCGCCGGCAGGTTGATCGACAGGCTCATCGCCGGGCTCCGACGTCCAGCCGGGGCACGTCCACCCAGCGCCGCTCTTTCCAGCTTTGCAGCGCGGCCTCGACCAGTTGCACGCCCTTGGCGCCCTCGGGCAGCGTCCAGCGGTACGGCGCGTCCTCCACCACGTGGCGGATGAAGTGTTCCCACTGGATCTTGAAGCCGTTGTCGTAGGCCTGGGTGTCGGGCACTTCCTGCCATTGTTCGAAGAACGGCATGGTCTGTTTCACATCCGGGTTCCAGATCGGCTTGGGCGTGTTGACGCGCGACTGCGTGCGGCAGTCGGTCAGCCCCGCCACGGCCGAGCCGTGCGTGCCGTCCACGTGGAAGGTGACCAGGTCGTCGCGGCGCACGCGGGTGGTCCACGAGCTGTTGACCTGCGCCACGACGCCGTCGGCCAGTTCGAAGGTCGCGTAGCAAGCGTCGTCGGCAGTGGCCGGGTAGGGCTTGCCGGCTTCGTCCCAGCGCGTGGGGATGTGGGTCTTGCCCAGGCAGGAGACGGCCTGCACTTCGCCGAACAGGTTGTCCAGCACGTAGCGCCAGTGGCAGACCATGTCCAGGATGATGCCGCCGCCGTCTTCGGTGCGGTAGTTCCAGGACGGCCGCTGGATGGGCTGCAGGTCGCCCTCGAACACCCAGTAGCCGAACTCGATGCGCACCGAGAGGATCTTGCCGAAGAAGCCCGCCTTGTTCAGCATGTCCAGCTTGCGCAGGCCCGGCAGGAACAGCTTGTCCTGCACGGCGCCGTGCTTGAGGCCCGAGCCTTCGGCCAGCCGGCAGATCTCAACGGCCTCGTTCAGGTTGGTGGCGATGGGCTTCTCGCAATACACGTGCTTGCCGGCGCGGATGGCCTTGGCCAGCAGCGTGGGGCGCATCTGCGTCGTACCGGCGTCGAAGAACACCGAGTCGTCCGGGTTGGCCAGGGCCTGGTCCAGGTCGGTGCCCCAGCGCGGAATGTCGTGGGCCTTGGCCAGGGCTTCCATCTTCTCGGCGTTGCGGCCGACCAGGATGGGGTCGGGCATGACCTTTTCGCCATTGGACAGCGTGACGCCGCCCTGCTTGCGGATGGCCACGATGGACCGGATCAGGTGCTGGTTCATGCCCATGCGGCCGGTCACCCCGTGCATGATCAGGCCGAGTCGTTGTGTTGCCATGCGTGTCTCCGTCGTCGAGCGTGCGGTCTGCACTTAATTCACCATTTAGTGAATAGTGACGATACGGACGGCGGCTGTCAACGGCGGAAACGACATGCCGGCAGCGGGAAAAACCCTAATCCGTGTCAGACTGGCGAGGTTCCGGCACCATCAACCCCCTCGGCCAAAAGACGCATGGAAAGCCCGCTATTCCCCATGGACATCGCCGGCCAGCTGGACCGCGCCCGGGCCGTGATCGAACGGCACCTGGCCGATACGCTGGTGGCGATCCACCTGTACGGTTCGGCGCTGGATGGCGGCTTGAAGCGGTATAGCGACATCGACCTGCTGGTCACCGTGCGCGCCCGGCTGCCCGAGCCGCTGCGGCGCGACCTGATGCGGGACCTGCTGGCGGTCTCGGTGCCAGTGGACAGCGGCGGGCCATGGCGAGCGCTGGAAGTGACCGTCGTCGCGCTGGAGGACGTGGTGCCCTGGCGCCATCCGGCCACGCGCGAACTGCAGTTCGGCGAATGGCTGCGCCAGGACCTGCTGGCCGGCGTCGTGGAACCTCCGATCCCGGACCACGATCTCGCGATCCTGTTGACCAAGGCCCGGCAGCACGGCGTCGCCCTGTCCGGCCCGCCGGCGGCGTCCCTGCTCGACGCGGTGCCGCCGCGCGACTTCCGCGCCGCACTGGCCGATACCCTGGCGCAGTGGAACACCGAAGAGGACTGGGAGGGCGACGAGCGCAACATCCTCCTCGCCCTGGCGCGCATCTGGTACAGCGCCGCCACCGGCCAGATCGCGCCCAAGGACGTCGCGGCTACGTGGACGCTGGAACGCTTGCCCGAGCCGCACCGCCCCACCCTGGCGGCCGCGCGGGCCGCCTACCTGGAAGGGGAACAGGAGGGCCCTGTCGACAGCGAACGGGTCGCCGCCTTCATCGGCTACGCCCGGGCGGAAATAGCAAGCATCCTGGCGGAATCGGCCTTGCGCGATCCCGAATGAAAAATGCCCCCACGCTTGCCGCTTCGCGGCGGCGCTGCCCCCCAAGGGGGCGCTTTTTCATCTTGGGACGGCCCGGCGATGAAAAAAGGCGGCCCGCGATGCAGGCCGCCCAACAAACGACAACGACAACAAAAAGAAGAATCAGCCCGCCACCGGCGCTTCCCTGCCCTCGACCTGGACGCGGAAACCCGAGCGCACGTTGGGCCAGTAGTCCCAGATGGCCTTGTGATGCGAGCAGCGGTTGTCCCAGAACGCGATCGAATGCGGCTCCCAGCGGAAGCGGCAGGTCCATTCGGGCTTGTTGCAGTGATCGACCAGGAATTTCAGCACGCGCTCGCCTTCCAGCCTGGGCAGCTCGTTGATGTGCGACGTGAAATCGGTATTGACGTAGATCAGTTTCTTGCCGCTCTCCGGGTGGCGCACGATGACCGGGTGCGACGAGATCGGCGTGCCGGGACCGAAGACGCGCGTGCCGTCGTGGGTGGCGGTCAGGCCTTCCAGATAGACCTTCATCCGGGGCGACAGCGCGTCGTAGGCCGCGTACATGCTGGCGAACATGGTGTCGCCGCCGCCGTGCGGGGGCACGGTGTGGTTGTACAGCATGCTGCCCAGCGGCGGAATCGCGGCACAGGACTGGTCGCTGTGGAAGTTCTCGCCCGAGATCTGCTTGGAGGTCTCGTCGTAGTGGAACTTGCGCACCAGCGGGTTATCGGTGGTCTTGCTGATGGTGTTGACGCCGACGTGCTTGCCTAGCGATCCGAAGTATTCCGCCGCGCGGATCTGGTCTTCGAAACTTATTTTCTGGTCGCGGAAGAAAATAACCTGGTATTCGATGAACGCGGCGCGCAGTTCCTTGACCTCCTGGTCGGTCAACGGACGGGTCAGATCGATATTCCCGATTTCCGCGCCTATATGCGGGGATATGGGTTTTACCGTTATGGATTCATATTTCATGGCGTTTTCCTGATTCCGCAAAAACAAACTACCGCGACCCCGGCGACCGGGTGGGCATGGACGGAATCATCCCCCGCGGAGCGGGATCCAGCTAGCCCTGGCGTCGACTAGTTGTTATGCATTTTTCGCATTACTCAGGGGGCGGACTCACTGCCAACCAGGGTTTCCGCCGCCGTTTGCCGCAACAGGTCCACGGTCTTGGCGGTCAACAGCGTGGGCGGCCGGCGGCTGTGCGTGACCAGCCCGATCACGCCGCCCACCACGGGCTCGATCAAGGGACAGATGCACAGGTCGGTGCCCGGCATGCCCGCCCGCACCAGGTTGTACGGCACCACCGCCGCGCCGAACCCTTTATCGACCAGCGCCACGATGGCCTCGACGCCGTCGATCTCGAAGGCGATGTCCAGCACGATGCCCTGCCGCGCGGCCTCGGCCTCGACCAGCATGCGCAGCGGATGCGGCTCGGACGGGAAGATCAGCCGGTGCTCGGCCAGGTGGGAAAAGGCCAGCGGCCGGCTCTCCTGCCCCGCTTCCGTCTTGCGCAGGATCAGGCACAGGGGCTCGCGCACCAGGGGCTCGATCTCGGTCAGGGTCGAGACGGCCGGGTCGTACATCAGCGCGGCGTCCAGCTTGTCGGAAATCAGGCGTTCGTACAGCGTCATGCTCAGCGCCTCGACGATGGTGAGCCGGGCCAGCGGGAAGCGCTCGCTGAAGGCGCGCACCAGCGGCACGGTCAGCACCCTGCCCAGCGACGGCGGCATGCCGATCACCACCCTGCCGGTGATTTCGGTTTCCGATCGCGACAGCACCTGGGTGGCGGCGTCGAGCTGCTGCAGCACGCTGCGGGCGAACAACAGGAACTGCTCGCCCGCATCGGTCAGGACGATGCCGCGCCCATGGCGATGGAACAGGGCCTTGCGCAAATCCACCTCGAGCTGGCGGATCTGTCGGCTCAGGAAAGGCTGGCCGAGGCCGAGCGCCGCCGCTGCCCGGCTGAAGCTGCCATGCTCGGCCACGCGGACGAAGTATTCGAGTTGTTTGAAATCCATGGTTTTCGATCTAACAGAAATGCAATATTCGCATAGCTTGTTGCTATCTTCCAGCCAAGGCGGCGATTTGGCAAGAAGGTCTTGACAGTGTTCGACACGTGCTTATAGTGTGTCATCCATTAACCATTGAACCATACACGAAACACGATATCTGGTTTAAGCACCTTATATCGAGATCGGTTTCCGTATTCGGATCATGGTCCGCGCGAATCGGAATCGGTCCGCGCGAATGAATAATCAAATTATCAACGGAAGAGACATCAATAATATTCCCGCCCTCCGGGGCCGGAATGATCGGCATTTATCCGCCCATGATCCGGCGGGTAGTTTCTTCCCTTTCTTCGTCCAGAGAGTATTCACCATGGTATTGAGAAAATACGCGCTGCGAGCCTGTGTTGCCGCGACCCTCGCATCCCTCGGACTGTCGGGCGCGGCCCACGCCCAGGGCTATCCGGCCCGCCCCGTCACCATGGTCGTGCCTTTCGCCGCCGGCGGTTCCTCCGACATCCTCGCCCGGGCCTTCGGCGCCTCGCTGGCGGCCAGCCTGGGGCAGCCGGTCATCATTGAAAACAAGCCCGGCGCCGGCGGCATCATCGCCTCCGATTACGTGGCGCGCGCCCAGCCGGACGGCTATACGCTGCTGTTCGGCACCATCGGCACCCATGCCATCAACCCGGTGCTCAAGAAAACCCTGCCCTTCGACGTCGCCAAGAGCTTCACCGCCATTGGCCGCCTGCAGGACGGCCCCCTGGTCCTGGTCGTCAACCCTGCGCTGCCGGTCAAGAACCTGCGCGGCCTGATCGACTACGCCCGCGCCCATCCGGACAAGCTCTCGTATGCCTCGGCGGGCATAGGTGCCATTTCCCACCTGGGCGGCGAGCTGTTCAAGTCGGAGGCCAAGGTGGAGATCACCCACGTTCCCTACAAGGGCGGCGGCGCCGCCATGCCTGACCTGTTGGGCGGACAGGTCCAGCTCATGCTGGAAACCATCCCCAACACCTTGTCGTCGGTCCGCGCGGGCAAGCTGCGCGCGCTGGCCATCAGCAGCGACAAGCGCTCGGCCTCGCTGCCCGACGTGCCTACCTTCAAGGAAAGCGGGCTGAAGGGCCTGGACGTCACGACCTGGACCGGGCTGTTCGGCCCCGCGGGCATGCCGGCCGACATCGCATCCCGCCTGAATGCCGAGATCGCCAAGGCCGCCGCCGATCCCGACTACGTCGCGCGCATCGAGCAGACCGGCAGCGAAGTCGCCAAGCCCATGTCCCGGGAACAGTTCGCCGCCTTCGTCAACAGCGAGGTCGCGCGCTGGCGCAGCGTGGCCCAGGCCGCGGGCGTCCAGCCCGAATAGGCCGGCCGCTACCCCGGCGCGTCGCCCCCCGGTCCGCGGGCCGGCGGCGACGCGCCGGCGGCGGCGGACTGCACGGGCACCGCCTCGGGCGCCAGGGACTTCATGCATGCCGCGTAGTCGGCGGCGACCTCGGCCAGCGAAGTCCGGCTGCCGTAGATTCCCGAGACCAGCCCGACGAACCAGGCCCGGGTCTCCACGTCGTCGATGTGCGAATTGGAAAGCACGGAATCGATCGTGCGCTGGGCACTCCACCCCATATCCCGCAGCCGGACGACGACTTCCTTCACGTCACGGCTGGTCACGCATTCCTCCTGCCCCGAAGTCGTTGCGCCCGCCCGGTCGGAACCGTTCATGGCGCACCCCATCGTCACAGCGGTCGCGAGTCCCGCGAGCACCGATCTCATGGATTCCGCAATCCTTGTAAATTTTTCGTTGTCTGGCTTCCGGCAAGCATATCGAAGGGCAGCCGCGAACTCCACAACGCCGCGCACCGCTTTGCGTTGCGCGCGACACCGCCGCGCCGGGGCGGCCAGGCTGTTAAACCCGGAAAGAACCGCAACGGAGCTGTAACCCCTGGCGGCCGGGCATCCGGCTAAGCTGGCGCCAAATCGGAACGGACTCCGCCATGCGCATTCCCCCCACGACGCGCGAGACCCGGCACACGGCGCAAGCCCACCTCAGGGCGGCCGTGCATCCGCTGCGCCCGGACATCCCGGCCCGGGCCATCACCATCGAAACCGACGAACGAGGGCTCTGGAGCGCCCAGATCTTCGGCGTCGAGCAGGCCCTGCAAAGCCCCGGGGAATCCCTGTACCTGGAAGTGATGGACCGGCTGTCGCACTGGCACCCCATCTACGAACACGAAGAAATCTCGGCGCTGCTGACCACGCTCAAGATCATCGCGCCCAAGGCGGGACTGGCCATCCCGCCCGGCGCCCTGAAGCTGATCGAGCTGCCCGCGGGCGTTCTCGTGCTCACGCTGAACGATCTTCCCGTCGTGGCCTCCGAAGACCCCCTGCACCTGCTGTCCCAGGCCGTGGTCAGCCTGCGCGCGGCCCAGGGCGCGGCGCGCTGACCGCCTCGGGCATCCCCCAGCATGCCGGGAAAGCGCCGGCTGTTATCATGATGTCCCCCGCCCGTCCAGGGCGGGCCAGCAACAGGTGAAGCATGTTCCCAGCACGACTCACAGACGGCTACCGCTCTTTCCTGGGCGGCCGTTTCAACGACGAGCGCACCCGCTACGAGACGCTTGCCGAAAAGGGCCAGAAGCCCGAAATCATGGTCATAGGCTGTTGCGATTCCCGCGTGGCCCCGGAAGTCATCTTCGACGCCGGCGCCGGCGAGCTCTTCGTGGTCCGCAACGTCGCCAACCTCGTCCCCCCCTACGAAGGCATCACCCAGCACTACCACGGCACCAGCGCGGCGCTGGAGTTCGCGGTGCAGTCGCTGCGCGTCAAGCACATCGTCGTGCTGGGGCACGCCCTGTGCGGCGGCGTCTCGGCCTTCGCCAACAGCGCCGACCCGCTGTCGCCCGGGGACTTCATCGGCAAGTGGATGCAACAGATCGCTCCGGTGGTCGAACGTACCGTCCCGCCCGGCGAAAACCCCGGCATGTACATCCGCCAGCTCGAACTGGCCACGGTCGAACACAGCCTGAACAACCTGATGACCTTCCCTTGCGTACGCATCCTGGTGGAACGGGGCCAGTTGCAGTTGCACGGGGCGTACTTCGGCGTCGCCACGGGCGTGCTGATGGTGCGCGACCCGGCCACCGGCGAGTTCCGTCCCGTCACGGAAAACCCGCTCCCGCTGGACTGAGCACGCCGGGCAACAATTCTTACGCAACGTCATCGGGCGCCGGCGGTCCAAGCGGTTTGCACCGCGCACGGCCGCTGCGCACGGAGCCTGGACCATGATGTTACGTATTGCCGCCACGGCGCTGTTGTCCCTGTCCCTCCCCCTGCTCGCCCACGCCGCCGGCACCGCCCGGCTGGCCGGACTGGACGACCGGGGGCAACCCTTCTCCGCCTCGGTCGAATACGCCGGCAGCAACCTGCGGGCCGCTTCGCCCCAGAGTCCGAACAACTACCTCCTCGCCCGCGGCGACAAGATCTATGCCGTCAGCCGCGTCAACGGCCAGCAGGTGGTCATGGAGGCGGCGGACCTGATGCGCATGGCGGGCGGCCTGATGCCCAGCCCGACGGCCGCGCTCGAACAGGTCAGCGCCATCGTGTCCCTGCAACCGACCACCCGCAGCGAAACCGTGGCCGGACTGGGCGGCACCGTCTACATGCTGACCTACGAGGATGGCCGCCGGCAGCGGCGCTCCGAGGAGCTGGTCCTGACGTCGGCCCCCGCGGCCAGCGAGCTGACCGCCGCGGCGCTGAAGCTGGGCCGCGGCCTGGCCTCGCTGTCGGGCACCCTGCTGCCCCCCGGCGCGGACGACCTGGCACGGCGCCTCCAGGCGGACCGGCTCGGCCTGCTGCGTTTCGGCGACCGCTTCAAGGTGGAAGCCCTGGACGACCGCCCGCCTCCGCCCGCGCGCTTCGAAATACCCGGCGGCTCGTTCCAGATCCCCGATCTGCGGGGCCTCCTGCCCGGCCTGGGAGGCCGCTGAGCCCCAGGCACGCAAACCGCGCGGACCCGGCTAGAATGCCAGGATCCGCACGCCTGCCCGAGCCCATGCCCCTTCTCGTCCTGTCCGCCCCGCGCCGCGGGAAAACGGCCTCCCCATGACGCGCGCCTCGAGACTCGGCCTGGTCACCATCGTCGTCGGGATCGTCGTCCTCGGCCTGAAGTACCTCGCCTACCGGCTTACCGGCAGCATCGCGCTTTACTCCGATGCGCTGGAAAGCATCATCAACGTGGCCACCGCCGTCATCACCGTGGTGGCGCTGTCGGTCAGCGCCATGCCGGCCGACGCCAACCATCCCTACGGCCACAACAAGGCCGAGTACCTGTCCGCGGTCCTGGAAAGCACGCTGATCGTGTTCGCCGCGCTGACCATCCTGCGCGAAGCCTACCAGGGCTTCATGAACCCGCGCCCGCTCGATACACCGGTCCTTGGCATGGTGATCAGCCTGGCCGCCACCCTGATCAACGGCGTCTGGGGCACCCTGCTGATGCGCTACGGCCGCCGCTGGCATTCGCCGGCCCTGGTCGCCGACGGCCACCACCTGTGGACCGACGTGATCTCGTCGATCGGTGTCGTGATCGGCGTGGCGCTGGTCGCGCTGACCGGATGGACCCGCCTGGACTCCATCATCGCCGGCCTGGTCGCGCTGCATATTCTGTGGTCCGGATGGCAATTGATGCGCGACTCGGTGGGCGGCCTGATGGACGAGGCCCTGCCCCGGGAAATCGTCGACGGCGTGCGGCGCATCATCCGCGACCACGCCGCCGGGGCGCTGCAGGCCAATACCCTGCGCTCGCGCCGCTCGGGGCCCCGGGTCTTCATCGAATTCAATCTCGTCGTGCCCGGCACGATGCCCGTGGGCGCCGCCCACGCGATCTGCGACCGGCTGGAAGCCGCCATCCATGGCTACATCGAAGGCAGCTCCATCGTCATCCACATCGAACCCGAACAACAAGCGGTCGCCTCGCCCGAGGTCCGCATCAGCTGAGCCCATCGCACCATGTCCGGACTGGCGGGCCTGCACGGCCAGGCGCTGGCACAAGCCGCCGCCGCGCCCGCGGCCAAGCCCCTGCCCGGCTACGCCGGCTGGAAAAACGCCGACGCCGTCGTCGTCCACAGCAGCACCACGATCGAAACCAAGCGCAGCGCCTTCGGCACCAGCGTGGTCACGCCCACCAACCAGCTCTACGTGCGCAACAACCTGCCCACGCCCGCCGACACCATCGTCGCCGACCGCGACGCCTGGCAATTGCAGGTCTCGGGCGTCAAGCAGCCCCGAACCATCAGCCTGCGCGAACTCAAGACCATGGGCCTGGAAACCGTGACCATGGTGCTGCAATGCTCGGGCAACGGCCGCGGCTTCTTCCCCAGCAAGCCCAGCGGCACCCCGTGGACCGTCGGCGCCGCCGGCTGCGTGACCTGGAGCGGCGTGCCCGTGCGCGACGTCGTCCAGGCCCTGGGCGGCCTGACCGATGGCGTACCCTACATGACCGGCACCGGCGGCGAGGTGCTGCCGGCCGGCATCGATCCCAAGACCGTGATCGTCGAACGCTCCGTGCCCGTCGCCGCCATGCAGGATGCCATCCTGGCCTGGGAACTGAACGGCGAGCCCATCCCCCTGGCCCACGGCGGCCCGCTGCGCCTGATCGTGCCCGGCTACACCGGCGTCAACAACATCAAGTACATCAAGCAGCTGGCCTTCACCCCCAAGGAAAGCGACGCGCGCATCATGTCGCACGGCTACCGCATGACGCCCCCCGGCGGCAAGGGCGACCCCAGCCAGCCGTCGGTGCAGGAGATGAGCGTCAAGTCCTGGATCAACAGCCCCGTCCCCGAGGACGGCGCCCAAACGGCCGGCACCGTGCAGATCCACGGCGTGGCCTTCGGCGGCCTGAACGGCATCAAGGGCGTGGAAGTTTCGCTGGACGGCGGCAAGACCTGGCGCGCGGCGCGCCTGGTGGGCCCCGACATGGGCAAATACGCCTGGCGCCAGTTCGTGCTCCAGGCCACCCTGCCCAAGGGCAAGCACGTGCTGGCCAGCCGCGCCACCGACGACCGGGGCAACGTCCAGCCCGAGACGCGCGGTGAAAACCAGAGCGGCTACAACAACACCAGTTGGGCCGACCACGCCGTCACCATCACCGTCGCCTAAGCGACGGTACGCCCCGGGGAGAGCACTCCCCGGGCATGTTTCCCATCAAGCCATCACTCTCGAAATGAAGAAC
Source organism: Alcaligenaceae bacterium SAGV5 (assembly GCA_009360345.1). GTDB lineage: Bacteria > Pseudomonadota > Gammaproteobacteria > Burkholderiales > Burkholderiaceae_B > Pigmentiphaga. The sequence continues at coordinate 289,003 of SPDP01000005.1, read as the reverse complement.
GTCCTCACCTTCTGTACGCTGGCCCTCTCGGCCCTGGCCGCCACGGCGGCGCATGCCGCCGACGACGCCGCGCAAATGGCGCGTGGCAAGAAACTGTTCACCACCGCCACCCCGGCCTGCGCCGTGTGCCACACGCTCAAGGACGCCGGAGCCGAAGGCGCCATCGGCCCCGTGCTTGACGAACTGAAACCCGACGCCCCCCGCGTCGCCCGCGCGCTGCGCGATGGCATCGGCAGCATGCCGTCGTTCAAGGCCACGATGAGCGATGCGGATATCGAGGCGCTGGCGCAGTATGTCAGCAAGGCCAGCCGGGGCAAGTAAACTCCGGGGTATCAGCGGTATTGGCCAGTTGCCCGGACGTTCCTATTCCGAGCGTGTAGTCGTCGTCCGGCGCCTCCGAACCAGGAACAAGTCCATGAAACCCGGTGGTAGCACACAGGCCCATTCGAACACCCGTTCCCGGGCCCAGACGGCACTGTCGATCCGTTCGTCGAAACTCCGTGTCAGGCACTTCATGCTGCTGGCCCTGCTGGTGGAGCACGGATCGCTACGCGAGGCGGCACGCCGCCTCGGCATCGCTCAGCCCGCAGTCGGCGCTCTGCTGCGGGAGCTCGAGCATGCGGTCGGTCAAGACCTTTTCATCCGGTCCAGGACCGGGGTCAGCCCCACCCCCGCGGCCCTTGCTCTGGCGGCCAGATCCGACGTCGCTCTCGAAACGCTGCGGATAGGCCTGGACGAAGTAGCCGAAGGCACTACACCTACTTTGCGTGTCGGCATCGTGCATCACGCAATGATCTTGCACGGTATTCCCTGGCTGACCGATATGCTGCGCTTCGCCTCTCAATGGCAGTTGCGCGTACAGGTATCCGCGGCGCCGGAACTCCTGGAAAACGTCGCGACGGGGGACCTCGACTGTGCCATTGCTCGCTTTCCGTCTCAGAACCTGGCCGGCGCCATACACGACACATGCCGGGTATGGCAGCTTCCCGCCGATCCCTGGAACGTGGTGGCCAGCGTAGGACATCCCGCGCTGAAGTCGCGCACCCCCGTCCCGGCCGAGACGCTGCTTGCCCACCCATGGGTCCTGCCTGCCAGCGACAGCCAGACCTATCTCATGTTTCGAAATGCCTGCATGCGCTCGGGCGTCCCGGCCCCGGCTCCGGCGCTTGTCGTCGACGGCCTCCAGTACTGTGTCGCCATGGCGATGAACGCTCGCCTTCTGACTATCTGTCCGTCATCCATGCTGCGTTCGCTGCCCGGCCCCCGGCAACTCAAAGCGGTGCGCACGGATTTCTCCATCGAAGCGCCTCCTCTGGCCTTTGTCTGCCGCACCGAAGCCCAACGGCTGCCGGCTATCCGCGCGCTGCTCGAATTGGTCCTGTCGACAGCCCTCGCTGCCAAGACCGGGTGATCCGAAAACGATTTCAGGTGAAGCATTATTGCCATCTTATGGTGTTCGCCGGGCCGAAGTAGATTGCTTCCATCCCAATCCGCGATGCTCTACGATGGCTTCCAATATCCTGTTCATCACCGCAGACCAGCACCGAGCTGATGCCATGGGCTTCCTCAAGCCCGAAATCAGCACACCGCACCTGGACCGTCTCGCTGCCGACGGCACCCACTTCAGTACCTGCATCACTCCCAGTTACGTCTGCCAGCCCGCGCGCGCGTCAATGCTGACAGGGTTGCTGCCCCTCGTGCATGGTGTCCGCGACAACGGCATCGATCTGCCCCCCGCCACGGGCGGAAACGGTTTCTCCGCCCGGCTTGGACAACGGGGATACAGCACAGCCTTCTTCGGTAAAGCCCACTTCTCGACCAAGGCTACGTTTGCGGCAACCGGCACGCCGGAAGACCGGTTCAACGGTGATCTGTACGAGCAGGGATGGACTGGGCCATACATGGGCTTTCAACACGTCAACCTCGCCGCAGTCGGCCATTTCCACAAAGATCGCCCGGCTACCTACCCCCTGGTCGGCCACTGGGAGCGATGGTTTGTCGAACGAGGTCACGACGAAGAGGCATTGCGGCTATGGGCGCAATCCGTCGACCCAGGCTGCGGCGCCGCTCAGACATGGGAATCGGCGCTACCTGTCGCCTGGCATTCGTCGACCTGGATCGCCGACAGGACCATAGACTGGCTGGCGGCGCGGGAGAAAGACCGCCCCTTTTGCATCTGGGCATCCTTTCCCGATCCGCATCACCCGTTCGATTGCCCGCTTCCCTGGAGCCGGCTGCACCGGCCGGGCGAACTTCCACTTCCCCGTCAGCGCACCATGGATCTCGATCGCCGTCCCTGGTGGCACCGCGCATCGCTCGAAGGTACTCCCGACCTGAAAGATCCTGTCCTGCGGGGCTTCCGCGAAAAGGGCTCCCGGGTGGAGCCGCAGAGCGATGCGCAACTGGCGGAGATGACGGCCAACTACTACGGCATGATCTCCCTGGTCGACCACTCCGTGGGGCGCATCCTGGAAGCATTGTCGAACCAGGGCCTGGACGAGAACACTTATGTGATCTATGCCAGTGACCACGGCGACATGATGGGCAACCATGGCCTGTACCTGAAAGGGCCCACGCCCTATGAGGATCTGCTCCGGGTTCCCCTGATCATTCGCGGACCCGGTGTCGCCTCCGGCGCCACGGTCACCGAACCGGTATCCACGCTGGATCTGGCGCCGACCTTCCTGGAATGGAGCGGCGCGGGAACATCGGACGACATGCACGGAACCAGCCTGAGCGCGCTTTGCCAGGGTCGGAACGCGCCGCGCGATGCGGCCTACTGCGAGTGGCACGTCGATGCGTCGCGATGTGGCGTCCCGCTGCATCTCCATACGGTCCGCACCCGTCACGCCAAGCTCACCCTCGAAGAGCTGTCTGGCGCCGGCGAACTCTATGACTTGCAAGCAGACCCTGATGAGATGGACAACCTGTTTGGCCGGCCGGAAGCCGCGGCGCTTCAGCAAGAACTCGAGCGACTGCTGGCCGCGGCGCCTTCCCGCAACCAGGAGCATCCACAACTGCCCATCATCGGCATGGCCTGACCGCCGCCGGGCAACAATTGAATGACAGAGGAGACAGAACATGTGGACCCGTAGACGCATCATTCAGTTCGGGCTACTGCAAGGCGCGGGCACACTGGCGCTGCCGCTCCCATCCCGAGGCGCCCAGTGGCCGGATCGGCCCGTACGAATCGTCGTGCCCAACCCGCCCGGCGGCACGGCGGACATCACTGCCCGCATTGTCTTCGAGCGCGTGGGCGCTGCCGTCCATCAGTCTTTCATCGTGGAAAACCGAGCCGGCGGCAACGGCACCATCGCCATGGTCGCGGTTGCCCGCTCCAAACCGGACGGCTACACCTTCGTCGTCGCGGGCGACTCCGCCACCTATGTTCCGCTGGTGCAAGAGCCCCCGTCATTCACGATGGAGCGGGATTTCGTACCCGTCTCCCTTCTGGTGGCCCAACCCGTCGTGCTTGCTGTCCATCCGGACACCGGCATACGCAGCGTTGCCGACCTGATCTCGCGCGCCAAGGCCGAACCGGGCAAGCTGTCATACGGAGTGTCGGGCGTCGGCTCCACCCACCATGTCGCAGCCGAGATGTTCTGTAGTGCTGCGAACATCAGCATGACCTCGATCCCCTACAAGGGTGGCGGCCAGGCAATCGCCGACCTGATCGCAGGCCAGATTCCCGTGGCTTGCCTGGGCGCCGGTGCAATCGCCGCCCATGCACGCAGCGGCCGGATCCGCGTTCTGGCCGTCACCTCGGCCGAACGCTCGACCAGTCTGCCCGACGTACCGACCCTGGCCGAGGCCGGCATTCCAGGCATCGACATCACGCAATGGTTCGCGCTCTATGCACCACGCGGTACGGCGGCGCCAGTACTGGAAGCGCTGCAACGACACGCCGCCGCGGCCCTCCAACAGCAAGCGGTGCGCGAGAAGTTGGCGGAGAACGCAATCGACGCGGTCGGCAGCGATGCCGCTACGCTTGAACAGCGGCAGAAAAAGGACAGTGCGGCCTGGCTCGCGGCAATCAATCGACTCGGCATCAAGCCGGCCGGCGCCTGATCGGCGCGTCTCGATCAACCCGACCAGAACCCGCCCCACATGGACATCTCACATCCTCTGCACATTGCGCGCATTCAGGTACACGTGCTGCGTCACCCGATCTCGACCCCTGTCCGGACCTCTTTTGGCGTCATGCATGACCGGCCCGCGGTATTCATCCGCATCGAGGATACCGACGGGGCTTACGGCTGGGGGGAAGCGTGGTGCAACTACCCGGGCTGCGGAGCAGAACACCGCGGCCGGCTGATAGAGACCGTCCTCTGGCCCTTGCTCGAAGGGCGCGCCTTCGATTCGCCCTGCGCAGTCCATGAGCACCTCAGCGCGGAGACCGCGGTCCTGGCCATCCAGTCCGGCGAGCCCGGCCCCCTGGCCCAGGCCATCGCGGGACTGGATCTGGCGATGTGGGACCTGTGCGCAAGACGCGCCGGGGAGCCCTTGTGGCGCTTTCTCGGAGGGACTCGAGACACGATCGGCGTGTATGCAAGCGGTTTGAATCCTCACGCACCGGAACAACTCGTCGCCCGAAAATGGGAAGAAGGTTTTCGCGCATTCAAACTCAAGATCGGCTTCGAACCGACGAGGGATCTGGAAAACCTGCGAAGGATCAGGGACGCCGTGGGCACACCCGCCATGCTCATGGCAGATGCCAACCAGGCCTGGGATCTGCCGACCGCATGTCAACGCGTCCAGGCACTCGCGGAATTTGAACTGGGCTGGCTCGAAGAGCCGTTGCGGGCCGACCGTCCGTGGCAAGAATGGCGGGAACTGGCCACCCACACGAACACGCCGCTGGCAGCCGGAGAAAACGTCAGCAGCCAACAGGCTTTCTCCTCGCTCCTCGATTCTGGTGCGGTACGCATCGTACAACCAGACATCGCAAAATGGGGCGGAATCTCCGATATCCAGCCCCTCGTCCGACGCATCCAGAAACACGGCTTGCAGTATTTTCCACACTACCTGGGCGGCGGCATAGGTCTGCTGCATTCGGCGCATCTGCTCGCCGCGACGGGAGGATCAGGCTGGCTTGAAGTGGATGCCAACGACAACCCTCTCCGCACAAGATTCTGCGGACGGTTGGCAACGGTTGGCGCGGGTAGGGTCTCTCTCGGGAACGCACCAGGCATAGGCATCGAGCCAGAGCTATGACCTCGGTCAATACCGCGCAGTGAACACGATCCTTATTGCCACAACCTGTACAGCGACTACCCCCGCTAGCTGCAGGGGCAGGCTACGCCGGCGCGTGGGCCGCCGCCCTGCGAGACGGCTCCCAGCCCGGTGCTACCGGATTCTGTCGTAGCGCCGGCTGATGGTTTCGGCGACGCACGCGGGCTTGGACATACCGTCGCACTCGATACTGGACTCCCAGATCAGTTCGACGACCCTGACGTCAGGCTGACCCGCCATGGCCGGCAGCCAGCGCATATCCTTGAGCTTGATACGGGCCCGCAACATGCTGCCTTGAAGTACAGGCGTGGGAAAGCGGACCTTGTTGAGCCCATAGTTGATGCTCATCTCCGAAGGAGGAAGGGTCACCGCCTGGCTCATCAGATCCGGCAAGAGCGAAAGCGTCAGATAGCCATGCGCAATGGTCGTCCCGAACGCCGATTCCTGGCTTGCCCGCTCCTGATCCACATGTATCCATTGCTGGTCGCCCGTGGCTTGGGCGAACAGGTCTATGCGCTGCTGGTCCACGCGCACCCACGGACTGATGGCAACCTCCTTTCCTATCTGTTCATGCAGTTCATCGAGTGTCCGGATTGTCCGCATCCTTGTCTCCTGGCAATGAAAAAAGGGGCCATTGGTAAGGCAGCGGCTCCCGCGCCAACAGCCTTCCGGCTGCGTCCGCGTGATAGCTCGTGGAGTAGGCGATGGCCTGCGCCGATGTCTCCGTATCGCACATCGAGTCGAGATCGGCGGACAGGGATCTGGCCAGGGCCGCTTTGGTCATGGCGAACGCACTGCGCGGCAGCCGGGTCAGCGCCCGTGCGATCATTCCGGTGCGATGGTCAAGCGCGTCGGGCGAAACGACTTCGCTGGCAATGCCCAGCTGCAATGCTTCTTCCGCACCGATTTCGCGGTTCGAATACAGCAGCGCCTTGGCGCGCGCCCATCCCACGATGCGCGGCAGCGTGAACAACGAGCACAGGTCGGGCACCAGGCCGATGCGCAGGAACGACATGGCAAGCCGGACCCGGTCCGTGGCGATCACGAGGTCGGCCGCCAGCACCAGGCTGCAGCCCGCGCCATAAGCGCATCCGTCCACCGCCATGACAACCGGCTTGGGGAGTTCCAGCAGGCGGCGCGCGCCGGCCGTGGCGGAAAGAATGCGGTCGCGGCCCGCCTCGGCATCCAGCTCGCCGGGACGCATGTCCGCGATATCGCCCCCAGCGCAGAAGTGACCGCCCTCGGCGCGCACCAGAACCGCCCGGACACACTCGTCGCTCCCGGCGCGATCGAACGATCGCCAGAGTTCGTCGCGCATGGCCCGGTTCATGGCATTGCGCTTTTCCGGCCGCGCCAGGGTGATGGACGCAACGTGCCCATCGACGCGATAGTGAACGAATGACTGGCTCATCTCAGGCCTCTCAGTCCAGTTGGCGGGACAGCCGTTTCCTGGCGAGCGCGATGAAGCGCTCCCGCAGCCGGGACTCGACGCTGCCATTCCATGCAAGCGCCAGCGTCAAGGTAAGCGGGCCCGCCGGCCCGGCCAACGGCCGGAATGTGACTTGTTTCATCTTGATGTTCTTCGACGAAGAGGGCACGAGCGCCACCCCCATCCCGCTCGATACGAGCATGATCATGCTGGGTATGTCGCCCACTTCCTGGGCGACACGGGGATGGAAGCCCGCGTCATTGCAGAGGCGGGTGATGCGGTGCGAGAGCGAGGAGTCCAGGGCGCGGCCGAACGTGATCAACGGTTCGCCGGCCAACAGGGCGATATCTATCCTTTCGCGCCGGGCCAGCGGGTGGCCTGCCGGGAGCGCCACGACCAGGTGTTCCCTGGCGAAAGGCAGCAGCTCGATATCGGGCGAGGCGACGGGCGGCCGCACGATGCCCAGATCCAGTTTTCCCTGGAGAATGGCCTCCACTTGCTGGGGCGTCAGCATGCTGTCGTGCAGTTCCAACTGGACCTGGGGGTACTGGCTGCGATAGTCGGCAAGCAGCCGCGGCAGCTCGGAGTAAATGGCCGAGTTGGTGAAGCCCAGGCTGAGCCTGCCCACCTGCCCCGCGTCGGCGCGTATGGCCGTGTCGCGCGCGCGCTCGGCCGCTCTCAGGATGTCCCGGGCCTCGGGAAGAAAGGCGCGGCCGGCGTCCGTCAGTTCCACATGCCGTTTGGTCCGGACGAACAGCACGACGCCCAGGGATTCCTCCAAAAGCCGGATTTGCCGCGACAGCGGCGATTGGGCGATGTGTACGCGCTCGGCCGCGCGGCCGAAGTGGAGTTCTTCGGCAACGGCAAGAAAATAACGGAGTTGTCTCAAATCCATGGCCGGCGCGGCTCCCGTGAACATTTGCTAGGACGACCACCGCGGCAGGCTTGCTCCCAGCAGCAGAGGAGGATCGCTCCAGAAGGCCGGAGTGCTCGAGAACCGGGTGATCGGAGCAAGATAATCGAGCTTCCCGAAGGGGCTGTCCATCTGCAGCACGTCCGGCTCCAGCGGCGCCGCCGGTGCGCCGGCCCCCACCAGGCCCATGTCCTGGACCCACATGCACGTCCGGGCCAGCGCCAGGCTGACGCGATAACTGCCCCCGTCGGCCGCGCGGCGCCGCAGCGCGGCCAGCACGCCCGCGGCGCCCAGGTAGGCCGTGGTGTAGTCCGCCACCAGGGTGGTGGGCGGCAGGCGAGGAGAATCCGGCCCGCCCTCCACCCAACTGATACCCGTCGTCGACTGCGCGTTGTGGTCGAATCCCACACGGTGCGCCCATGGCCCGCCGGCATCGCCATAGGCGCTCAATTCGACGTAGACCAGACCGGGATGGCCGGCGATCATGTGCTCGAACGACAGGCCCCGCCGCGCAAGACTGCCGGGGCTGTACGATTGAACGACGACGTCCGCGCCGGCAATCAGTTCACGGACGGTGGCCAGGTCCCCGGGCGTATCGAGGTCGAGGAAGGCGCTGCGTTTGCCGAAGCCGGTATCCAGCATGAAGTTCAGCGGATCCGTCTGGGTCGGGGCGGAAATGCGCAGGACGTCGGCGCCTTGCTCCGCCAGCGTCCGGGTCAGCCCCGGGCCGGCAAGAATATGGCTCAGGTCCAGTACCCGCAGCCCGGCCAGTGGCCGAGGACCGGTCTGGCGCCACAACCGGGGAGCGCCCCGCGCCGCCCGTTCGGTATGGATCACGGGAAGTCTGGACAGGGCCTGGGCGTGCGGGTGGAGGCGCCATTCTTCCGGCGAACGGACCAGCGACACCGGCAGGTTGGCCGCGATGCACGCATCCTCGAGCTCTTGCCCAGACCAGGCGGCGACCGCCTGCGCCACCGCCTCCCGGTTGTTCGGGGCGCCCAACAGCGTCAGCAACTCGTTGCGCAACTGCGGGCGGGTGAAAACCAGATACACCCACCGGCCGTCCCGCGTCCGGAAATAGCCATTGCCGGGCTCGTTGAAGGTGAAATCGAAACCTATCGGATAACCGTTCTGCTTGAGGTATCGCGAAGGATGCAGCGCATGCGCCGCCCGCCCGATCTCCACGGACACGTCCTGGCCGGCATGCCCCTGTTCCCTGGCGAGACTGGCCAGCGCGGTTCCCTGCGCCGCCGCGGCGACCGCCATGGCGCCCGCCAGCCGATGGGGGCTGTCGATAGCAGGGTCGGCCCCGGTGATCGACACCTCGCCGCCAGCATCCGTTCGCTTCAACCCCAGGACCGCCAGGCAGGCGTCCAGTTGCGCATCGGCGACCGGGTCGGCATCGGGGCGCGCGCCGGCCGGAATCCGTGCGGCCCACAGGCTTGATCCGGACATCATGCATTCTCCACGCGGCGATCGCTGTCGTCGCCATATCGCCGTTTCAGCGTAAGCTTGTCGATCTTGCCCGCCCCGTTCTTGGGCAGGTCGTCCACGATGACGATCTTCGTCGGCTGCTTGTAGCGGGCGAGCCTGCCTTGCAGATGGGCCATGATTCGACGTTCGTCCAGGCCACATCCGGGAACGGGGCTGATGACGGCGCAGACGGTCTCGCCCCACTTCGGATGCGTAATTCCGATGACGGCGGATTCCAGCACGTCCGGGTTCTCGGCCAGTCTGGCCTCCACTTCGGCGGCGTAGATGTTCTCGCCGCCGCTGACGATCATTTCCTTGATGCGTCCGGCCACGGTCAGGAAACCGTCGCCGTCCAGCCGCCCCAGGTCGCCCGTGCGAAGCCATCCGTCTTCGAACGCGGCCGCCGATTCAGCGGGTTGGTCCCAATAGCCGAGCATGACGTTGGGGCCCCGCATCTGGATCTCTCCGATCCCGTCGATGCCGGCGGCCGCGATGCGGACATCGCCGAACATGGGCGCCTGGCCGGCCGTCATCGCCTTTGCAGCGGGTGCGCCCGGGGCCAGGGCGGTCACCAGCGGCGCGGCCTCGGTCAAGCCATAGCGCTGGATCACGGCGATGCCCCGGTCGTGGTAGCGCTTGATCAGTGCGTCGGAAACGGGAGCGCCCCCTACGATGATGCCGCGCAGGCTGGACAGGTCGGCGCGGTGGAAGTCGTCCTGTTCCGCAAGGAACTGGTACATGGCCGGTACGCCGGCAATGATGGAGATGCGCTCCGAGGCGATGCGCCCGATGATGCTGCCGGGATCGAACGACTTCTCCAGGTGGATCGTCGCACCGCGCAAGAAACTCTCCATCACCGTCGAGACCGGGGCCGCGTGGAACAGTGGCGCCGAAACGAGCACTTTATCGGTGGGCAGCCCCCCCTGGATAAGGATGGTGTTGAGGGTGTTCCAGAAGATGTTGCCATGGCTGAGCATGACGCCCTTGGGGCGGCCCGTGCTGCCCGAGGTGTAGAGCAGCCAGGCTGTCTCGTCCCACCCAGCCGGACGATGGCTCGCGCGGGCGTCCGGCGCGGCGGCACAGGCCTGGGCAAACTCGTCGCCGCCGTTCCTGTCCGAACGCAGAAAAAGACCGCAGTTGGTCTGCCGCGCCACCTCCGCCTGGATGGGCGCAAACTCCGCGCCATGGATCAGCAGCGCGGCACCGCAATCCCGTACCATCGCCACCACCTCGGGCGCGCTCAGCCGGAAGTTCAGCGGAACGAAGACCGCTCCCATGCTGGCGGCGGCGAACATCGTTACCAGGAAGCGCACGTCGTTGAAATCCAGCAGCGCCACGCGGTCGCCTGGTCGCACCCCCGCCTCGAACATCCAGGCAGCCAGGCCTTGCGCCATCCGGTGCATGTGTCCATATGTCCAGCGCTCTGTCTCCTCTCCCCTCCTCCAATAGACCATCGACAGGGCATCGGGACTTCTTTGCGCATGTTTGGCGAGCCAATGCTGGAGATTCGGATCGGGCATAACCCACGAGTGCTTCATGCGGACCGGCCTTCCGAAGTGTTTGCGGGACGGCGGCCGCCAGCCGCCAACAGACCGTCGACCATGGCGAGCGTACTGCCCAGGTAGGACTCCGGGCTGCACAGCCGCTTGATTCCCTCTTCGCCCCCCAGCACGTCGCGCATATCTGCCTGCCCGGCCAGGATTTCCCAAAGCGGCCGCGCGCTTTCCGCCGCCTGTTTGCAGGCCTCGTAGACACGCTCATGGGCAGCCTGCCGGCCCAGCGCTTCGGCGGCGGCCATCATGACGGCTTCCGCCACAATCAGCCCGCCGGTGAGATCCAGGTTCCGGCGCATGCGCTGCTTGTCGACGGTCAGGCCTTCGAGCATGAAAATCGCGTTCGCACAGGCGCCCGCGGCCAGCACGAAGCTTTGCGGAATGGCCAGCCATTCCGCCTGCCAGGGACCGGTCGAACGCTCGAAGTCGTGCACGGCCGCATCGAACATCAGGGCGGCGTTCTGGCGTACCGCCTTGGCGTTCGCGATGATCACCTCGCACGAAATGGGGTTGCGTTTCTGCGGCATCGTGCTGGATGCGCCCCGGCCAGGCACGAACGGCTCGGCCACTTCGCCGAACTCGTTGGCCATCATGAACGATACGTCGGTCGCGATCTTGGCGAGCGACCCCGTCAGCAGGGCCAGCAAGCCGACCGCCTCGGCCAGGTTGTCGCGCGCCACGTGCCAGGTGATCGCGGGAATGCCGAGACCCAGTTCCTCGCACAGGGCGCGCTGCACTTGCAGGCCATGGTCTCCCAGCGACGCGAGCGTGCCGGCCGCCCCCGAGAACGATCCCACCAGCAACCTGGGCTTGAGCTCTTGCAGCCTGGCCATATGGCGGTCGAACATCGACAGCCACACCGCCGCCTTGTAGCCGAACGTAATGGGCAGCGCGTGCTGCAAATGCGTGCGGCCCGCCAGCAGGGTCTCGCGATGCTCGCCAGCCATGCGCGCGAGCACGGCCCGAAGAGTGCCGATCTGTTCCTCTGTCAGCCGCAACGCTTGCCGAAGCTGCAGAACCAGCGCGGTATCCATGATGTCCTGTGTCGTGGCGCCCCAGTGCACGTAGCGTCCCGCGTCTCCCGCCGCTTCGGACAATTGCCTGACGAGGGGGAGGATGGGATAGCCGACGATCAGCGTCTCGCGCGCCAGTCGGTCGAAGTCGGCGGTGAAGGCGCTCGCGGCGCGGGTGATGTCGGCGGCTGCCTGGGCGGGGATGATGCCGACGCGGGCTTGCGCCCGGGCCAATGCCGCCTCGACCTCCACATAGCGGCCGACCAGGGCGTCGTCGCAGAAAACCCCACGCATGTCGGCCGTGCCGAACATATCGCCGAAGATCCGCGAATCGATGGGAGTCGTGCTCATGCTTGTCTCTCTATCCTTTGTCCGTGGGCCTCAAATCGGATCCCAGCTGAATACGTCTGCGGAACGGTCCAGCGCATAGAAACTGGAACGCATGGCGGGTATGGCATGCTCCGCGATCGCCTCGGGCGTCCATCCTTCGCTGCGTTGCACCGAGCGAAGCGGACGGTTCTGGCTGATCAGGAAGAGCTCATTGGCGCGCACGGCGAATATCTGTCCGGTCACGTCGCTGGCGGCTTCCGAGCCGAGGTAGACGATCATGGGAGCGATCTTGGCGGTCTCCATGGTCTTGATCTTTTCGACCCGGGCCTGCTCCTGCGGCGTGTCGGCGGGAATGGAGCCGATGAGCCGGCTCCAGGCGAAAGGACACACCGCGTTGGCGGTGACGCCGTAGCGCGCCATATCCAGGGCCACCGATTTCGCCAGCGCCACGGCGCCCAGCTTGGCCGCCGCGTAATTGGCCTGTCCGAAATTACCCACCAACGCCGAGGCCGAAGTCATGAATACGTAGCGGCCGCCGTTGCGGGCCTTGAAGTGCGGTGCCGCCGCGCGGCTGACGTAGAACGAGCCGTTCAGATGCACATCGACGACGGCTTTCCATTCTTCCACCGACATCTTGTGGAAGATGCGGTCGCGAACGATGCCGGCATTGTTGACCACCACGTCGAGTTGCCCGAAGTGGCGGATCGCGGTATCCACCATGTTCTGCGCCGAATCCCAATCCGACACCGAGTCGGTATTGGCAATGGCCACTCCTCCGGCCGCGCCTATCTCGCGGACGACTTCGGCGGCCGGGCCGGAGTCGGTCCCGCTGCCGTCCAGCGCCGTGCCGAGATCGTTGACCACCACTTTCGCGCCGTGCGCGGCCATGGCCAATGCAATGTCGCGGCCGATACCCCGTCCCGCGCCCGTCACGAGCGCGACTTTTCCATCCAGCATGCCCATTGTCTTTCCTCAGTCTTCAGATGATGTGGCAGGCGGCGTCAAAGCGTGCCCGCGCTGCCGAAAAGCGCCGTGCACTGGCTCGACAGCACGGCGCCGTTGCCATGCGCCAGGCCGACGTCGCAGGAAGCAACCTGGCGCTCGCCGCACTCCCCGCGTATCTGCCGCACGATCTCTATCATGGCGAGCAAGCCGTACATGCCGGGGTGGCAGTACGACAAGCCGCCGCCATTGGTGTTGACGGGCAGGCGCCCGCCCGGCGCGATCGCGCCATCGGCGACGAATGCGCCGCCATCCCCCTTCGCGCAGAAGCCCAGGTCCTCCAAGAACAAGATGGGCGTGATCGTGAAGGCGTCGTAGAGACCTAGAACGTCCACGTCGGCAGGCCCGAACCCCGCCATGGCGAAAGCCGCCTGCCCCGATTGGACGGCGCAGGTCGTGGTCAGCTCGGGCATGTTCGAAATCGTGCCGTGCCCCAGCGCTTCGCCCACCCCGAGCACATAGACCGGGGGTTTGCGCAATGAACGGGCGCGGCCCGCCGAGGTCAGCACCATCGCGCCGCCGCCATCCAGGACCAGGCAGCAGTCGCGCACCGTCAGCGGTTCAGAGACCATGCGCGACGACAGCACCTGCTCGACGGCGAGCGGCTCTTTCTCCCAGGCCTTGGGGTTCAGGAGCGCCCATTGCCTGGCCGCCACGGCCACTTCCGCGAGATGCCGGCGCGTCGTCCCGTATTCATGCATGTGGCGCGAGGCGGCCAGGGCATAGGCGCTGACCGGAAGCAGCGGCCTGAACGGATCCTCGTAGGGGTTCGGGTCGGGACGAGATGCCGTGGTCCGCGACACCGACCGCTGGGTGCTTCCATAGGCGATCAAGGCGACCTCGCAGGCGCCGGCCTCGATGGCCTGCACCGCATGGGCCACATGGGACATGAACGACGAGCCGCCGATCTGCGTGCCGTCGAAGCAGCGCGGCGAAATGCCCAAGTATTCCGCCAGCATCATCGGCCCGAACCGGACCTGCGCGCTGGCGACGAACAGGCCGTCCACGTCCCGCAGCGACAAACCCGCGTCCGCCAGGGCCCGCATCGTGGCCTGGGCCATCAGATCCAGCGGCGTCGTGCCTGCCGCCATCTGCCCCAGGTCCGACTCCGCCACGCCCGCCACCGCGACACGCCCGCGCATCGAAGCATTCATGGCTGGCGCTCCTCGCGGGACGACGGCGAAACCGGCCGGTCGACGTCGAATACCGGATAAGGCTGGCCTTCATCCGGACGATGGACACGCATCCGCACGCGCATGCCGATCCTGACCTCCGAAGCCGGGATGCCTTCGATCCGGCTCATCAGCCGGAACCCTTCATCCATGTCAATGAGCGAGACGTTCAGCGCCGCGTCCCCGCGGTAATGGACCGTGGTCACGGCATGGACGGTACCCATCCCCGCCGAGGCTTCCCATGCCAGGCCGCAGCCGCCCGTACCGGGAACCGCCACCCGGGGATAGAAGACGGCGCGTCCACTCTCGAGGTCGCGCTGGAATGCCAGTTTTCCTTGCTCGAGAAACGCCAGGTAGCGTCCGTATGGCGACTCCTCGGCCAGACGATTCTGGCCGTCATAGACGCAGCCGCCCGCATCGGTCCCGCTCATGCCTGGCCTCCCGTCTTCACATCCACTGATCGCTGACTGCGGTCCGCCTCGGTCTGCGCCTTGATCCGCTCGCGCGACTCGCGCCATTGTTCGTCTCCCCACGCCATGTAGTGGGTGAAGTAGGCCCCCTGCGCCAAGTTGTAGGCGCCGTCGATGGCGATGGTCTCGCCGCTCAACCATTCGCAGCCATCGGCCATCAGGAAAGCCGCAAGGTTCGCCAGCTCGTGCATCTGGCCGAGCCGCCCCGTGGGGTTGTCCGCGATCTCGCGGGCGTGCGGGTCGCTCCCCGGGCGCAAGCGGGCTGTCGCGCCCTCGGTCGGAAAGATCCCCGGCGCAATCGCGTTGAAGCGAATGCCATGGCGCCCCCACTCGGTGGCCAGCGACTTGGTCATGGCGTCCACCCCGGCCTTGGACATGGCCGACGGCACGACGAAGGGCGATCCGGTACGCACCCAGGTCGTGACGATGGAAAGCACCGACCCCTTTCTCTTTTGCTCGATCCAGCGCTTGCCGACCGATTGCGTCACGTAGAAGGTACCGTGCAGCACGATGTCGGCGATGGCATCGAAACCGTTCGCAGACAGGTCTTCGGTGCGGCTGATGAAATTCCCGGCGGCATTGTTGACCAGGCCGGTCAGCGGACCGTCTTCCCAGATCCGCGCCACCATCGCGTCGACGGCCTTGGCATCGCGTATGTCCACGGCCAGCGGAACGACCTGCCCTCCGTGGCGCTGTTGCAGTTCATCGGCGGCATCCCGCAGCACGCTCTCGCGCCGGCCGCAGATGTACAGGGTGGCTCCCAGCTCCAGGAGCCGGCCGCCGATCTCCTTGCCTAGGCCGGATCCGCCGCCGGTGACGAGAATCCGATGTCCCTTGAAAATGCCCGGTGCAAACATATCCTATTCGTTCCTTGGTGAGGCTGAGGCTAGTCTTCCAACAGGCCGAGTTCCTGGATCTTCTGCCGATAGACGGCGTCCTGCTCGGCAATGAGCCGTTCGAATTCCTGCCTGGAGGATGCGTTCAGTTCGAAGCCCGCGGCGCGCGCCGCCTGCGCGACTTCCTTGGCGGCCAGCGCCTTGTTGGCGACCGCGTGCAAGCGATCGGTCATGGCGGGCCGCATGCCGGCGGGGCCGAACAATCCGGCCCATGGCACGATGTCCAAGGGGGGAACCCCCAGTTCGGCCAGCGTAGGCGTGTCGGGCAGCAGTTCCGCGCGCCGCGATCCCATGACCGCGAGGGCGCGCAATCTGCCGCTTTCCACGTAGGGAATCCCCATGGTCGTCGCGACGATGGCCTGCACGCGTCCCGCGATGATTTCCTGGATGGCGGGCGGCTCTCCCTTGAACGGCACGCGGACCATCTCCACCCCCGATTTCTGGCTGAGATGCGCGAAGGCCATCAGGTTGGTGTTGGAGCCCGTTCCGTAGTTGTATTGACCCGGCTTGTGCTTGACCTGGGCGACGAACTCCGCGTAGCTGCGCACCGGAAAACTCGCGCTCGTGTACAGCAGATAGGTGTAGCGCCCGACGTCGGCGATGGTGGTGAAGTCCCGATGGACTTCATAGGGCGGCTGGCGGCGGATGTGCGGGGCGATGGACAGGTTGCCCGACGTGGCGAACAGCAGCCGGCAGCCATCGGGCTTGGCCTTGAGCACGTCAAGCGCCGCGATCTGGCCTTCGGCGCCGGGCTTGTTCTCAATGACGATGGCCGTGGCGAGCTGCCTGCCCATGTCCCTGGCAAGCGCGCGTGCAATCGTATCGGTGGTCGAACCGGCGGGAAACGGCGCGACCAGCGTGATGACGGGGCAGTCAGCCGCTTTCGCGGCAGGAGCGGCGACGAACAGGGCCAGGACGGCCCCGCGTGCGAATCGGGCGATGGGCATCGGAAGTCCTACCAATCAGTCGTTGGTGCTTAAAGCTGTTCGATCTTTGCGCTCTTGACGATGCGCGACCACAGCTCGATCTCTTCCTTCTGGCGGGTGCGGAGCGCGGCGGCTCCGCCGCCCGTGACTTCCGCGCCGCGCTCGGTGAAGAACTTGCGGGTGGCGGGATCGTTGGCGATCTTGGCGAACAATTGTTCAAGCCTGGCGAGCCGGGCTGCGGGAACCTGGGCCGGCGCAACAGCCGCGACCCAGGTGGAGGCCACGAAGTCGGGAAGGCCGGCCTCGGCCGTAGTAGGCACGCTGGGAAGCAGCGGGAGCCGTTCCCGGGAGGCTACGGCCAGAGCCTGAATCGTTCCGCCCTGCACCGACCCCAGCGCGCTCGTCGCGTCGACGATCGAAAAATCGACTTCCTTGCCGATCAGCGCATTGAGCGCCGCGCCCACGCCTTTATAAGGAATCGCGCGAGCGGTGAAGGACGCCTTTTCCTGGAGCAACTCACCCATCAACTGATAGCTCGTCGCACCAGCGGCGTAGTTCAACGAATCGGGTTTGGCGCGGCCGGCCTTCACCAGCGCTTCGATGCTGGAGCGCTCGGACCCCACGGGTACGGCGATGACGCTCGGCACCGAGGCCATCATGCCCAATGCCGCCAGATCCTTGAGCGGATCGTAGGGAAGAGCCCGGTACAGCGCGACGTTGGTTGCCAGGATGGAGGTCGTTCCCACCAGCATCGTGTAGCCATCGTGCGGCGCGTTCAGCACGGCGCTGACACCGATGAGACCGTTGCCGCCCGCCTTGTTCTCCACGACGACCGACTGGCCCGTCTCCTCACCCAGCCGCTTGGCGTAATAGCGGGCGGCAATGTCGGTGATACTGCCGGGCACGAACGGAACGACGAACCTGATGGAGCGGGAAGGAAAATCATCGGCCACCGCCGTGCCGCCAGCCGCTATCGCGAATGCAAGGGCCAGCATGCGAGGGAGCAAGCCGGCGCGTGGGCGTTGGGAAAAGAACATGATCGTCTCCTGTGCGACTGGCTACGCCAGCCATGGCCTTGTTGTGAGGCTATGGTAGGAGGACGATCCATGCTCGTCTAACACTTAAATTCGCATGATTAAGACCTGACAAGTCTTTATTGCCACGACCGGGTCGGCACATACGATGAGAATCGTTCTTATCAGCATGCTCCACCCTGCGCGGGAGATGCGGCCGATCTGGCGCATGGCACCGGAGGCTTCGTCCCGAAGCCCCGGCCCGTCGCTATCCCCGCCCCAGCTCGAACCCATCCTGGCTCGGCAGCGCCGCCCACGCCTTGAACTGCGGCGACGCCGGCACCCGGCCCGCGCGCACCAGATCCAGCCAGACACCCGCCGCATCGTGAAAACAATTCGCGCCACAGGGCCATAGCGCCACGCTCATGGCCTCGGCCATTCGCGCTTCCGATATGCCGAGTTCGTAGCCCGCCTCGAGTTCTGCCCCGACGCCCCATTTGGATTTGTTGCCAGCGTGGGCCGACAGCAGGGCAAGATGCGCCCAGTCCGCCGGCACATCGGCCATCCCGGCGATCAAGGCATCGACGCCCTCACGGTAGGAGCGGCCCGCCTCGACACGAGGGAAATAGCCTTGCCAGTTCTCCTCGACGAACACGAAGGCGCGCACGCCGGCCACCCAGGCCGACAGCCGGAACGCCGCGTTGGCCTGGGCATCGGTGCCACCGTGCTGGAAGAACAGGTTAAGGTGGTGCGTGCCGAGTTCGCCCGCAACGCACAGCAACACCAGCCAGACGAACTCCTTCTCCAGCGGCCCGAGGTGCTTCTCGTCCAGCACCAGCGCCTTGTAGAACACGCGATAGCCGTCAAAGACCTGCGGCAGCGCCGCCGCCATCGGCCCTTGCTGGGGATTCACATAACCGCGTCTCGCGCGGAATTCATCCAGCCGGGCGAGCAATTCGTCGACGGTCGCCAACCCGTCGCCCAGTTGATCGGGTCCGCTGCCTCGTCCTGAGCCTGTCATCGTTTTTTCATCCTCCTGTTGCGGCATTCGCCGGTTCGCGGCGCTTCACTTGGCCTTCATGTCCGAGGCCTTGACGATCTGTTCCACCAGCGGCTTGCGCTTGACCAGGAAATCGCGGAATTCGCCGGCGGTGCTCCCCACCGGTTCGGCGCCAAGCTCCTTCAGCGAAGCCTGCACCGCCGGGTCGCGCGCAGCCGCGATGGCGGCGCGCTCGAGCCGCGCGATGACCGTCGGCGGCGTGCCCGCCGGGGCGAACAGGCCCGTCCACGAGGTCGACTCGTACTCGGCAACGCCTTGCTCGGCCAGCGTGGGCAGTTCGGGCAAGAAAGAGGAACGCCCGGACGACCCCATGCCCAGTGCCCGCACCTGCTTGTCCTTGATCAGGCCGAGCGCGGCGGGCAGGTTCTCGAAATCGACCTGCAGGACCCCCGACCGCAGGTCGGTCATGGCAGGCGCGGTTCCACGATAAGGCACGTGCGTCATCTTCACCTTGGCGAGGTACTGGAACATCTCGGCGCTGAAATGCGACAGCGAACCGACCCCCGCACTGCCGAAATTGATGCTGCCCGGCTTGGCACGCGCGGCCTGGACCAGGTCCTGGGCCGATTGGTAGGGCGTGTCCTTGTTGACGATCAACACGACCGGACTGTCGGAGAAACGCGAGACCGGCGCGAAATCCCTGGAGGGATCATAGGCCAGGTCGGGCTGCATCGCGGGATTGATCTGGATGCTTCCTGGCGTTCCGATGATGAGCGTATAGCCATCGGCCGCCGCGCGCGCCACCTGCATCGCCCCGATGGTGCCGCCGGCGCCCGTCACGTTCTCCACCACGACCGACTGTCCCAGGCTCTGCCCCATGGGCCTGGCCAGCAGACGGGCCAGCACGTCCGTCCCGCCCCCGGCGGCGAACGGTACCACCAGGCGGATGGGGCGCGCGGGATAGTCCTGCGCCAACGCAAGGCTTGCCCAGCCGCTCGCGACTACGCCGGCCAGCGCCAGGCCGGCCAGGCGTCGATTGCTCGACCACACTTTCTTCACGGATCGTCTCCACGCATCGCCGCGTTTCGCCACGCGGACGATGCTCTGTTCTTGTCGGAATATGCGCCGCACCGTCTTGCATGACATGCACGCGTACGGGAAAGTCTATCGAACCGCGCCCACCCCGCGTTCGATCATTCCGAACAGGCTGTTCAACAAAGGCGAAATCCCGGCTGCGGCGCCGCAGGACTGCCCGCCTGGCCAGCCACAACGCCGTCCGGCGCAAGCCCGCTCGGCTTTTCACGAAAATCTAATAGGTCTTTCGGCGCCGGCGTCTCGCCAGCCAGGGGCCGCCTGGCGCAATCTCGTCCCACTTGAACGAAACAGGAACCCCCATGCACGCTTCATGGACGCGGGATGATCGCCATGCATGATTTCGCCGGCCGTGTCGCCCTGGTAACGGGAGGAGCGGGCGCGATCGGCCAGGCGATCACCGCCGCGCTGCGAGAACGCGGCGCCCAGGTGATCGCCGCCGACCGGAGCGGATCGCCGGCACGCCCCGGCGGCGACGCCGTCGAACCCTTGGACGTCACCGATCGCGGGGCCGTGACGGCGCTGGTGCATCGCATCGAACAGGAGCGCGGCCGGCTGGACATCCTGGTCAATGCCGCCGGCGTGGTGTCCTTCGGGACGGCCGCCGAACTGGACGAGGCCGAATGGAACCGCGTCCTCGACGTCAACCTCAAGGGCAGCTTCCTTGCTTGCCAGGCGGTGATCGGCCCGATGCGCCGCCGCCACTACGGCCGCATCGTCAACCTCGGCTCCGTGGTCGGCAAGAACGGCGGCAACGCCCGCCCCTGGCTCGACCCCGCCGAGCAGCAACTGGCCGGCAACGTGGCCTATGGCGTATCCAAGGCCGGCGTACACGTGATGACCGCCTTCCTGGCCAGGGAGCTGGCGGCCAGTGGCATCACCGTCAACGCCGTCGCCCCCGGCCCCATCGCCACCGGGATGACGGCCTCGTTTCCCGCGGCGCTGCGCGCGGCGATTCCCGCCGGCCGGATGGGCACGGTGGCCGATGTCTCGCGCGCGGTGCTGTTCCTGGCGGCTGACGAGGCCGGCTTCGTCAGCGGCGAGATTCTCGACGTCAACGGCGCCATGTGGTGCGACTGACGCCAGATTTTTTCCTTCCCAAGGCTCCCTGTCCATGAAGTCCATCTATCTCGTGCTTGACATGCAGAACGACCTCGTCCACGGCGAAGGTCCCAACGGCGCGTCGCCCCTGGGCGAACAAGTCCGCGCGCGCGGCATCATCCCGCGGACGGTGTCGGCCATCGAACGCGCGCGCCGGGCGGGCGCGTTCGTCGGCTTCGTCCGGGTCGGATTCTCGCCCGACTACCGCGAATGCCCGCCGGGCTCGCCGGTCTTCTCGGGTGCGCCCAAGGCCGGCCTTTTCAAGCTGGGGAGCTGGGGATGCGACATCCACCCCGAATTGCCTCAGCAGACCGGCGACATCCAGATCGTCAAGCACCGCGTCAGTCCGTTCTACGCCACCCCGCTGATGCTCCAGCTCCGCACCCTGGGCATCGGCCGCATCGTCTGCTCGGGCGTAACGACACAGGCGGTGGTCCAGGCCACCGTTCGCGACGCGCACGACCGGGACTTCGATGTCGTGGTGCTGGAGGACTGCTGCGCCGCGCATTCCGCGGAAGAGCACCGCAACTCGATCGCGAGCATCGGACGCTTCTGCCGGGTCGAACAATCCGATGCCGTCGATTTCGGAGGAACCCCATGAGCCTGCGCATCTGGCACCAGAGCCTCACCGTCCTGGAAGATCTCGGTCCGTACAACGACGCGCTGGCGACCCACTTCGCGCGGGTCGCCTCTCCCGGAACCGACATCGTGCTGCATGGCATGCGGCCCGGCACCTACCGATCCGAGTATCCCGGCACGGATATCCGCCACTATGGCCTGCAAGCCCTGCATGCTGTGCAGCTCATCCATGCGGGGCTGGCCGCCCAACGCGAGGGCTATGACGCATTCGCCGTCAGCACGCTGCCGGACACGGCGCTGCGCGAACTGCGGTCGCTGCTTTCGCTGCCGGTGGTCGGCTACGGCGAATCGGCCATGCTGACGGCGTGCCAGCTCGGCGCGAAGTTCTCGGTCCTGGTATTCATCCGCGAACTGGGCGAACTGGTCGCCGACAACGTCCGCCGCTACGGATTGCAGGAACGGCTGTGCAGCGTGTCGGACGTCGGCTTCCGTTTCCATGACGTGCTGCGTGCCTACGGCGACCCGACGCCCCTGATCGAACGCTTCCAGGCCGCGGCCCGGCGCGAGCTCGAAAAGGGCGCCGACGTGATCATTCCCGGCGAAGCCCCGCTGTGCGTGCTGCTGCTCGAGAACGGCGTCACCAGTGTCGATGGCGCTCCCGTGCTGGATTCGCTGAGCTGCTGGGTCAGGCACGCCGAACTGCTGGTCAGCCTGCAACGGCAAGGCATCACCGCCAGTCGCCGCGGCATCTTCCGGGAACCGCCCGCCCCCGAACGCATCGACGAGATCTGCGCGTTCTATCGCGGCTTCCCGTAGCCGCCCCCGTCAACGCCCCCCCGCCGCCGCCCCCACCCGGATCGTCTGCCACGCCTGGGGCCGGCGGTGCGGGTCGAGCGTTTCCAGCAGGAAGTCGATCAGCGCGCGGATCTTCGGGGACATGACACGAGTCTTGGGTGTAACGGCATAGAACGGCTTGGTCGTGGTCGTCCAGTCGGGATATGCCATGGCCAGCTCGCCGCTGGCGACGTGAGCGCCGATGTAGGCGTCGAGCACATGGACCAGGCCGCTACCCCGGAGGGCCGCGCCGATCAACGCGCTGCTGCTGTTGAAATGCAGCGGCCCGTCGGGACGGACGGCCACGTGCTCCTCGCCATCGCGCCGCAACTGCCATTCCAGCGGCCCCCGGCCGCCTTCCTGGACCAGGCCGAGGCACAGGCGGGGGTCGAGCTGCGCGGGATGCTCCGGCAGGCGGTCCACCAGATCGGGCCGGCCGCACACCACATAGTGGCCTTCATAGATCGGCCGGGCGACCAGGTCCGCCTCCTCCACACGTCTCATCCGTATCGCGACGTCGATCGCGCTTTCGATCATGTTGTGCGTGCTGTTGGTCAGCGTGACCGACACCGACAGGCCGGGATAGCGGGCGGCGAAGAGGCTCAAGGCCGGGCAGATCAGGGTCTGCCCGATCGCGATCGGCACCTCCATGCGCAACGTGCCGCGCAGCTCCCCCACCGCCGCCTGGATGTTGACCTCGGCGCGCTCGACAGCCTGCAGGATCTGCTTGCTCTCCAGCAGGAACTGCTCGCCGGCGTCCGTCAGGCACAAGAAGCGGGTATTCCGGTTGATCAGCGTCGCCCCGAGATGCCGCTCCAGGTTGCGCACGCACGCGGTCACCGTGGCATTGGCCAGGTTCAGCGACGCCGCGGCCCGCGAGAAGCTGCCGCACTCCGTCACACGCACGAACACCTGCATCGCCCACAACCGATCCATCGCGCCTCCCCGGTCCAATAGTCATGTAGACATGTGTTTATATCGCATCGGAACCAGGAACCGTTTTCCCAACCCACTGTACTCACGAGATAAGTCAGCCGGACCCATCCCGGAGGCGCCGCGTTGCGCCTCCTTCTCTTGAGAGCAGATCATGCCCAATCTTTCACTAGGTCTTTCGACAGGACTGACCACCCTGGCCACCGCCGATCATGCGCTGCATGCCGCCAGGCGGGACGATGCTCCTCCCGGTTCCGCCCCCGGCGATCGACGGGCCGCTCCCGCCGATGGCGCATCCGCGCACGCGCGCGCCAGGCATGCGCGCTCGTCCTTCCTTGCCGCCGGCCTGCACACCGGCGTGCTGTCCGGCGAGTACGCCAAGAAATTCGTCGTCGCATTCCGCCCCGACACGCCGGCCGGAACGGCCGTGGCGGACAAGACGAAGCTGTCAACCGATCCGGCCACTCCCGAAGGCGAGGCATGGCTGCGCGGCGAGTTCGACAAGATCCGCGCCAATGTGACCGACGAGGCCAGCAAGCCATCCTACGATACCTTGGAACGGGTCATCTCGGGCAATTTCAAGCCGATCAGGGAACGCACCACCAATGAAGTCTATTGGGAGCATATTCTCTTGCGCTATGTCGGCAACGTGCCCCTGGATATCGAGCGGAACTACTCCGAGAAACTGAAACTGTCGCTGATCGGCAGCGCCGAACGCATCCTGCACGGCCACGACGGAATCGCCGAATCGGCGCGCATCCTCAACGAACTCCTGGCGACGACGCAATACACCATCGTCGATACGATCATGCGCGACACCGGCAAGGAAAGCGGCTGGGTGACCGAGCGCTGGGCCTACCTGGATGGAAACGAGAAGCACAACCAGGTGCTCGACGGCATCGACTCATTCCTGATCAAGGAAGGCCGGATCGACACCAAGATGATCAACTACACCGTCGAACCGGCGACGCCGCCCGCCAGCTTCTATACCGCGCTGGGCGTCTCGCATCCGGCGCACAACCCCGGCGTCGATTGATCGCCTCGGCAGCCTCACCAACGAGGGTGCGCGGGATCGAACACCGGCCTGAACATGAAGCGCCTGGCGATGTCGAGATAGCCGCGGTAGTAGAAATTGCCGTTGACCGCCAGCATCTCGGCGCGGTGGTCGCGCCACCGGGCCGGAATGCGGTACCACGGCAAGGTGGGCTGGCGGTGATGCACCAGATGCAGGTTGTTGTAGAGGAAGAGGATGCCCATCAGCATGTTCGACTCGACGATGGCCACTCTTTCCATGGGCTTGTCGCCCCAGCGATGCTCCGTGAACGTGCGCAGCATGCCCAGCGACATCCCCGGCCAGGCAAAGCACACCAGGTATTTCCAAAGCGGCATGTCGCACACCGCCAGCACCCATCCGAGAACGGCCGCCAGGCTGAGCGCGTGCATGCCCCAATGCGGCAGGTGCGAAGGGTCGCCGCCGCGCACGCGCGCCGCCTCCTTGCTCGCCAGCTTCCACAGCCTCAGGAACGGGCCGAACACGAGCCGGAACGCCAACGTCTGGTTCAGCATCACGAGTCGCCGCCGGGCCTTGCCGGCCGGTGGCCAGTCCTGCCGCATGTGATAGAAGCTCTCCGTGTCGCGCTGCGGATGCGTCATGTAGAAATTGATGTGGTGCGTGCTGTGGCTGCGCCTGTATATCGGATAGGGCATCCACAGCCCGAGCGGCGGCCAGACGAAGGCGGTACGCAGCCAGGCGGGCCACGAACGCATGCCGTGGATGCTCTCGTGCTGCAGCGAGAAGTGCCATTGGGTCACATACCCGCCGGCAAGAAAGAGCAGCACGGCCGGAATGGACGCATGCCACCACGTCAGGGCCAGCCAGGAGGCGTAGAGCGCCAGCCCCAGGAGCAACGTCGGTATCTCGCAGCGGTCCCAGATACGTCGCATGGTCGGATGTCCTCGAATACCGGAGGGCCGTGACGCCCTCAGTTCGGCTCGATGCCGACCTGCTTGACGACGGCGGTCCACTTCACCGCGTCGGCCTTGATGAAGGCCGCCAGCTCGGCGGGCGTGCTCCCCACGACGAACGCTCCCTGCTCTTCGTAGCGCTTCTTGAACCCGGGCTCCTGCACGATGGCCCGGACCTCGGCGGACAACTGGTCGACGATGGCCCGCGGCGTACCCGAACGACCCATCAGGGCATACCAGGAAGACACTTCGAACGCGGGGAATCCGGCCTCGGCCATCGTGGGGACATTCGGCAGCAGCGGCGCGCGCGTCTTGTGTGCCACGGCCAGCGCCTTGAGCTTGCCGGACTGCACATACTGCAGGCCGGTGCTTACCTCATAGAAGATGAACTGCATCTGGCCGCCCAGCAGATCCGTCATCGCCGGCGCCGGCCCCTGATAGGGAACCGCGGTGAAATCCGCGCCGGTCTTCGCCATGAGCAGTTCGCCGGCCAGGTGGGAGTAGGCACCGATCGTGACGCCATAGTTGACCTTGCCCGGATGGGATTTCGAATAATCAACGAGTTCCTGCACGGTGTTGACCGGAAGGCTGGGGTGTACCAGCAGCATCTGCGGGGTCAGCGCCACCAGGGAAACCGGCACGAAGTCCTTCTCCAGGTCGTAGGGCAAGGTCTTGAAGAGACTGGTCTGGATCGTCAGGTTCGATGCCGGCGCGAACAGCAGCGTATAGCCGTCGGCGGGCTGGCGCGCCATGTATTCGAAACCGATGTTGCCGGCCGCGCCGCTGCGATTCTCGACCACCACCGGCTGCTTGAGCCGTTTCTGCAATTCCGTGCCTACGTCGCGGGCGATCCGGTCGATGGTGCCGCCCGGCGGGTATGGCACGATCATGCGGATGGTCTTGCTCGGATAGCCCTGGGCCGCGACCGTGCCTGCGTACAGCAGGATCGCCAGGAAACCATGGAGGCGCAACAGAAGAGACTTCATGAATGACTCCAGTGAAAAGGCCAGCGAAACAGAAACGAGGGACCGGCCGCCGTCAACGGCCGCCATACAGGCCGTAGCGGTTGTGCCCCGCCGCGGCCTCCTGCCCCTCCCAATCGTCTTCCAGCTCGATCGGCAATACCTTGTCGACGTAGGTATAGTCGGCATAGCCGAGCCGGGCCAAGGGCTTGATGCCCGCGACGTCGACCTTGCCGTCCGCCATGATCACCGAGTCGTCGATGTGCACGCCGATCACCTTGCCCACCACCAGGTAGTGGGTGTTTGCGATACTGTCGCCGGGCAGGCACAGCGTGGTGTAGTACCGGCATTCGAACGCGACCGGACTTTCCGCGACCCGGGGCGTCTTGATCAGCCGGCTGGGAGCCGCCGTCAATCCCACCGCGTCCAGTTCGCTGATGGCCGGATCGTAGATCTGGGAACTGCGCGTCACCTGCCGGCGCAGGTCCCAGGTGGCCATGTTGTAGACGAACTCTCCGCGGCGTTCCGCGTTGTCGCTCGAATCCTTCCGGCGCCAGTCCGGCGGGTGCCGGTTGGCCGAGAACATGACGAAACCCGGGTCGAAGCCGACGATGTTGAACTGCGAGAACGGCGCCAGGTTCACCCGGCCGTCATCGGCCAGGGTGGTGATCCAGCCGATGGGACGGGGCACCACGCAAGCCTTCAAAGGGTTGTACGGCAGCCCGTGGTTGTTGAGTTCGCTTTCGTAGAACATGGTTCCTTCCTGATGCCTGGGTCATGACAGGAACTTCAAGTTGTATATACATATCTGCGCATTTCGAGAATAGTTGTATAGACAACTCGTGTCAATGGAATAATGCGCATTTGCTTATCTGGTTTTTTTCTATCGCTTCGGTCGAATCGGAGCTCGAGCAGAATGAAGACAAACACCCCGGCCTACCTTCAGGTGAAGGATTTCATCAAGGGCCGCATCAGCAGCGGGCAATGGCGGCCCGGCGACCCGGTGCCGAGCGAAGCGGAACTGGGCGCGAAGTTCGGCCTGAGCCGGATGACCGTCAACCGGGCGTTGCGCGAGTTGATGGGCGAAGGCCTGGTCATCCGGGTCCAAGGCTCGGGCAGCTACGTCGCCGAGCTGGACAAGATCTCGTCGACCATTTCCATCCGCGACATCCGGGAGGAAATCATCGAGCGCGGCCACGAGTATTCGGTGCGCGTGGTGACGGTGGCCGCGGAAAAAGCCACCGCCGCGGTTTCGCGCACGCTGGAAGTCAACGTGGGGTCGCGGGTTTTCCATAGCATCCTGGTGCATATGGAGGACTCGGTCCCGATCCAGTACGAAGATCGCTATGTGAATCCGGCGGTTGCCCCCGACTACACGGCCATCGACTTCACCCAGGTCACGCCCGCCAGGCACTTGCTGACCGCGGCGCCCCTGAGCGAAGCGAGCTATTCGATCGAAGCGCACCTGCCCAGTCCGGCCGAGGCCGGGCATCTCGGCATCAAGCCCCAGGATCCCTGCCTCGTCATGGTGCGCCGGACCGTCAGCGGTTCCAACGTCGGCAGCATCGCCAGGCTGGTCTACCCGGGGAAGCTCTACCGTTTCCAGGGAAGCCTGCAGACATGAGGCGGCCCGGGCGGCAGCGCGGCCCGCCCCGCGGGATTTCGCCGCGCGCATCTCTCCATCAACGTCTTTTTCCGTAGAAGATCCACCATGCCCAATCTCACCAGCCAGCAGGCCCGCACCATCGTCGATGCGGCATTCGCCGCCGCGCGCGAGTCCGGATTCAAGCCCATGGGGGTCGTCGTCATCGACGCCTCCGCGCAGGTCATGGCAAGCGCCCGCGAGGACGGCGCATCGCCGCTGCGCCTGGACATCGCGCTCGGCAAGGCCGGCGCCTCGATCGGCATGGGCGTCAACAGCCGCGCGCTGGTCCAGCGCGCGACAGACATGCCGGCATTCTTCGCGGCGATCCCCGCCGTGGCGCAACAGAAATTCATACCGCAGACGGGCGCGGTCCTGATCCTCGACGCGCAAGGCGCCGTGATCGGCGCGGCGGGCGCCTCGGGAGGCAGCGGCGACGAAGACGAGCAGATCGTCATGGCCGGCATCGTGGCGGCCGGATTGAAGCATCCCGCATGACGCCAGCGGGCGCCGACCACGCCACCCCGCGGAAAACCGGACGCCTTCCCGGGCGCTTCTCCGCGGCGGGACGCTAGTCGTAGTCTTTCAGGAACCTGGTGACCAGGCGCACGAACGCCTGCGTGACGAGCGAGCGAGGCTTGCCCGCCGGAAACAGCATCGCGAAATCATTGAAGAACGCCGGCTCGAACCGGCGCGCGACCAGGCCGCGGCCCGAGAAATCGTGGGCCGTGACCGGGTCGACGATGCCATAGCCCACGCCTTCGGCCACGAACGCGCACATCGACGCGAACAACGGCGTCTCGACCTTGATGGACAAGGTGGCGCCGTTTTCGGCGAACAGCTCGTGCAGGCGCTGCGTGCGGATGTGGTCGCGCGGCGCGGTCACGATGGGCAGGCCGCTCAGGTCGGCCGGGCGAATGACCTCGTTGCGCGCCAGCGGATGCTGCGCGGGCAGGACGCAGACACAGCGCAGGCGCAGCTTTTCGGCGTCGACCCAGCCTGGGTCGTATGCCGTCTCGGAAAATCCGATGTCGAATTGCTGGGTGGTGACCAGGGTCACGACGGTAGGCGAGCTGCGTGCCTGCAGCGTGACGTTGACACCGGGATACTCCCGCAGGAAATGCGCCGCGACGCGCGGCAGGAACTCAAGCGCCAGCATCGGAAGCGCCGCGATCCGCAAGCTGCCCGCCTTCGCATCGCGGATGTCGGCCGCGAGCTGCTCGATGCTGCCCAGCCCCTGAAGCGCGGCCACCACCGCGCCATGGAGATACTTGGCCTCTTCGGTGGGCTGCAGGCGGCTCTTCTCGCGTACGAACAGGCCAAAACCAAGGTCGGACTCCAGCCCCGCGATCAGGGTGCTGATGGCGGGCTGCGACAGCCCGAGCCGGGCGGCGGCACCTGTCACGGTTCCCGCGACCATCACGGCGTGAAAAGCTTCGAGCTGACGCACTTTGAACATGGCGGGATGGGGTATAGGAGATTTTTATGGAGTCAGAGAAAAACAGGATTGGATCGCGGATTTCGGGATCAGTATGCTGGGAACCCTAGCGCATCCACAGAAATGATAGTGCTCGAAACCGGGGGAAGGATCATGAAACATGCAACAGCGTGGGGCTTGAAGTTCTCTCTGGAGGCGTCGATCGTCGCCGCCCTGGTGGGCGGCCTGGTCTTCGCGCCGGGCGCGGGCGCGGCCGACGACTACCCCAGCCGACCGATCCGCATGCTGGTCGGATTTTCCGCGGGCGGCGCGACCGACCTGTCGGCGCGCATGATCGCCCTGCACCTGTCCGAGCGGCTGGGGCAATCCGTCGTCGTGGAGAACCGGCCCGGCGCGGGTGGCAGCATCGCGGCCAGCGCCGTGGCGAAGGCCCCCGCCGACGGTTACACCATCCTGTACACCTCGGCGGCCCACGCCATCAACGCCGCGCTCTACAAGTCGCTGCCCTTCGACCCCGTGGCCGATTTCCAGCCCATCACCACGGTGACCACCACGCTCAATGCGTTGATCGCCCATCCATCCCTGCCTGCGCGCGGCGCCGCCGAGTTCATCGCCTACGCGAAGGCGAACCCGGGCGGCGTCAGCATGGCCTCGACCGGCATCGGCTCGTCCAGCCACATGGCCCAGGTCCTGTTCACCAGCATGGCCGGCATCACGGTCAATCACGTGCCCTACAAAGGCACGGGCGAAGCCATTCGCGACATCGTTTCCGGCGAGGTCAAGGTCACCATCGACGCCGTCACCGCCTACCTGCCCTACCTGAGGAACGGCAGCCTCAAGGTGGTCTGCCTGGGCGACGTCCGGCGCAGCGCGCTGCTGCCCGATGCCCCCACCTGCGACGAAACGGGCCTGCCGGGCTACGCGGTCAGGAGCTGGCAGGGCGTGCTCACCACGGCCAACGTCCCGCGCCCTATCGTGGACCGGCTCAATCGCGAGATCAACGCGATCCTGAAATCGCCCGAGACCATCCGGCAGATGCAGGCAGCGGGCGCCCGTCCGCTTGGGGGCACGCCGGAAGAGTACGCGGCCATCATCAAGCAGGACATCGCGAAGCTCAAAGAGCTGGTCTCCCTGGCCGGCATCCAACCGCAGTGACGCGGGGAGCAACCATGAACAGACCGACCCCCACGGCGGCGCAAGCAGAAGAGACCGCCCGCCGTATCCACGCCGAGCATCTCGTCATCGATTCACTCGCGCCCAGCTTCGTCGACGAATGGGCGCTGACGCCCGCCATGCTCGAGATCGGCAAGGCCTTGCAGGCGCAAGGCGGCTCGCGCCCCGCCATCAAGAAGGCCATGGCCGAACACCTCATCGCCCAGTGCGCGCACGATCCGCAAACGCGCGACACCTATCTTTCGTACTGGCGGCGCTCGGGGGTCACGGCATGCAACTACACCCTGTACGCATCCGGTCCGCCCGACACCGC
Source organism: Alcaligenaceae bacterium SAGV5 (assembly GCA_009360345.1). Taxonomy (GTDB): domain Bacteria; phylum Pseudomonadota; class Gammaproteobacteria; order Burkholderiales; family Burkholderiaceae_B; genus Pigmentiphaga. The sequence continues at coordinate 258,549 of SPDP01000005.1, read as the reverse complement.
CCTGGACGCGACCATCGCCAGCGCGCGGCGCGCCGAGACCCTCATGGCCGCGCTGGGCGGGCAGGTGACCCTCGCCACCCAAGCCGCGCAGCTCGAAGCCGCGCATCGCGACGGCCGCCACGCGGTCATGTACAACCTGCAGAACGCCGAACCCGTCGGGGCCGACCTCGACCGGGTGGAGGTCCTGCACGAGCTGGGCGTGCGCAGCATGCAGCTCACCTACAACCTGCGTACACGCTTCGGCGACGGCTGCCTGGAAACCAACGACGGCGGCCTCAGCCGCTTCGGCGCCGCGCTGGTCGAGAAGATGAACGCGCGCCGCATGATGGTCGACCTCTCGCACGCCAGCGCGAACACCGCGCGCGACGCCGTGGCCGCGTCCAGGACGCCGGTCGTGGCCACCCATACCGCCGCCCGCGCGCTCAGCGGCCATCCGCGCGGCCTGCCCGACGATGTGTTGAAGGGCATTGCCGACCGTGGAGGCTACGCCGGCGTGGTGGTCCTGCCGGCCTTCATCCTGCCGGCCGAGGGCGACGGCCGCGCGGAAAAACATGGCAAGCCTCGCGGCTGGGCCACGCTCGATACCGTCGTCGATCACCTCCAGCACCTGGTCGACGTGATGGGCGAGGATCACGTCGGCGTCGGCTCCGACTGGGGCAAGCCCTACTACAACGCGCTGGCCTGGACGCCGTCGATGATCAGGCCCGAGAGCGGCAGCTTCAACTGGGTGGGTTGGCGCCCGCAGGACCGTTTCGATCCGAACGCGCAGACCCTGGGCCTGGAAACCTGGGACAAATGGCCCAACCTGACCGCGGCCATGCTGCGCCGGGGCATGGCCGAATCCACCGTCGCCAAGATCGTCGGCGCGAACTACTTGCGCGTGTTCCGCGAGATATGCGGATAGCGGCCGCCGCATCGCCAGGACCGGACGAGCGCATCGCGGTGATCGGCGCCGGCATCGTCGGCGCCTGTATCGCCCATGCCTTGCGCCGCCGTGGCGCCGACGTCGTGCTGATCGACCGCGACGAACCGGGCCGCGGCTGCAGCTTCGGCAACCTGGGCGCGATCAGCATGAGCTCGGTCGCCCCGCTGGCCATGCCCGGCGTCCTGGCCTCGTTGCCGGGCATGCTGCGCGATCCCGAAAGCCCGCTCTTCCTGCCCCTTGCCTACCTGCCGCGCGCACTACCCTGGCTGCTCAGGTTCCTGGCGTCGGCCCGCGCCGCGAAGATCGCGCAAGCGTCGCGCACGCTGGCGCGCCTGCACGCCGGCGCCGTCACGGCGCACCAGGCCCTGGCCCGCGAAGTCGGCGTCCCTGAACTCATCCTGCAACGCGGCCAGTTGCACCTCTACCCCGACCGCCGCGCCCACGCCCAAGACCAGGCCGCGTGGCGGCTGCGCGCCTCGCACGGCCTGCCCTTCACCCTGCTCGACCGCCCGGGCATCCTGGAACTGGAACCGCATGTGGGCAAACGCTACACGGTCGGCGTATTCCTGCCCGACGACGGCACCATCCTCAATCCACTGCGCTACGTCCAGGCCATCGTGCGGGCGTTCGCCGCGCGCGGCGGCGAGGTCCGGCGCGACGAGGTGCGCGGGCTCGCGCGCGGCGCCGAAGGATGGGAGCTGATCTCCGCGCGCGGCGGCGAACGCTTTTCCCGGGTCGTGGTGGCGGCCGGCGCGTGGTCGACGCGACTGCTGGATCCACTCGGCATACGGCTGCCGCTGGAGAGCCAGCGCGGCTACCATGCGCAGTTCCCGGGCTGTGCCGGATTGGTATCGCGCTCGGTGGTGCTGGCCGACCGCAAGATATTCCTCGCCCCCATGGAAGACGGGCTGCGGGTCGGCGGCACGGTGGAGATCGCGGGTCTCGACCGCCCTCCGGACATGCGCCGGGCGCACCTGCTCGAACACATCGTGCGTGCGCACTTCGACGGCCTGCATGGCGCGACGGCAACGCACTGGATGGGCCACCGACCCTGCATGCCCGACTCCCTGCCCGTCATCGGCCCGGCCGCCGAGCCGGGCCTCTGGCTGGCCGTGGGGCACGGCCATCTCGGGATGACCGACTCGGTCAATACCGCGCGAAGGATCGCGGATGGGATGCTGGGGCCGCATGCCGAGCCATCGCTATTGCCACAACCTGATCCGCGCATATAGAGAAAATCGTTCACATCATTCTTTTCCGCTCCGGGCAGGTCCTGCCTGTCCTCCGGCGACACCATCACCAATTGCCTGGCCGGCCTGCATATGGCTGCGCCGCGATGTTGGCAGGCGCGGCCCACCTCTTCTACCCGGGCGTGAAAAAATGGCGCACGGCGACCGCGCTGCCGCGGTGCGCCGTGCCGAGGATGTCCTTGATGGACGGAGTCGTGCCTGCCGCCCTTCAATGACGGCGCAGGAAATCCAGCACCGCGGCATTGAAGGCATGCGGCTGCTCCCACGATACCGCGTGCCCGGCATCGCCGATGACCTTGAACTCCGAGCCCTTCACATGCGAAGCCCAGACGCGCATCAGGCCGGGCGGGGCGATCAGGTCGGCACCTCCCGCCACCACCAGCGTGGGCGCGGTAATGGACTCGAGCTTGGCATAGGTATTGGCTGTTCGCAGCGGCTGATCGGCCGCGCCTTTCTGCCTGGCGTGTTCCTCATGGTGCATCCAAAGTTCCGTGCCCGCCGGGTCGGCGCTGCGGTACGCCGGGCTGACCTCCATATAGACCACCGGCAATTTGCGGCGGCCCGGCATGTCGATGCGCGCGGTCAGCGCCTTCATTTCCGGCTCGGCATCGAGGCGCGCGCTGCTGGCGGCGACCACCATGGCACGCACACGGCCGGGACGCCAGGCGGCATAGTCGAGCGCCGAAAAGCCGCCACCGGCGACGCCGACCAGGAATACCTTGTCGAGCTTCAGGTGGCCGATCAGCGCATCGAGGTCGCCCGAGACGCTGCCGGGCTGTTCGCCGCTGGCCGGCTCGGCCATGCTCTTGCCCCAGCCCCGCCGATCGAAGGCGATGACCCGGTAGCCGGCGGCGGCAAAGGCCCCGATCTGTTCTGGCCAGGTCTCGCTGGTGCCGGTGTTGGCATGCATCAGAATGAGAGGCGTGCCGCCGCCGCCCGAGTCGGTGTACCAGAGCTTGACGCCCGGCAGCTCGGCATAGTGGCCGGGATCCGCGGCCACGGCCAGGCCGGCGCCCGCCAGCCCCAGTACCAGGACGGTGGCACGGAAAAGTTGAATGATCGTCGATCGCATCGTGTGTCTCCTCTTTGAGGGGGTTTTCATCCGCGGCGCTGCAACGCCGCGTGCAGGTTCAACAGCAGGTTCTCGGCATCGATCAGTCCGTTCATGCGCGAGGCGCCGGCCATGTGCGGCGTCAGGATGACGTTATCGAAGTGCAACAGCGGATCGTCATCGGCGCTCGGTTCACCGTACTGCACGTCGAAGCCGGCGCCTGCCAGGTGGCCGGCGCGCAGCGCCTCGACCAACGCGTCATGGTCGACGATCTCGGCCCGCGCGGTATTGACCAGGTACGCCCCCCGGCGCATGCGGCCGATGGCCGCCGCGTCGACCAGGCTACGGGTCTTTGCCGAGCTCGGCACATGCACGCTCAGGAAATCCGACTGCTCGAACAACTCGTAGAAGCCGCAGTGCGTCACCCCCAGGACCTGCTCTTCGGCGGCATCGAGCGGCATACGCTTGTGATAGCACACCCGCATGCCAAAGGCCCGGGCCAGCATCGCCACCTCGCGAGCGATCTCTCCAAGGCCCAACAGGCCCAGCGTCAGGCCGTGCAGCGTGCGCAAGTCCGGAATGCGGCCATAGTTGGCCGCCGCGGTATGGCGCCGGTCGTAGGCGCGGAAAGCAAAGCCCGCCTGCTGGAGCCGGCTTTCCGAAACCAGCCCGTTGATCAGCGGCAGGCGCCGCGCGAGCGCCAGAATCAGGGTGATGGTGTGCTCGGCCACCGCGATGTTGGTGCGGCGGCGCAATGACATGACCGGGATGCCCCGGGCGGCGCACGCGGCCTGGTCGATGTTGTCGCCGAGCCGGCCGAACTTGTGGACGATGGCCAGGCGCGGAGCCATCGCAAGTTCGGCTTCGCCGATGTCCAGGCTCTCCACGACCACCGCGTCCGCCTGCGGCAGGGCAGCTCGCAGTTCCTCCTGGCTGTTGACCAGGCGCAGGTCCGCCGGATACAACCCCGGCAGACGGCCGCGCAGCGCATCGAGCCAGCCCGCGAAATCGGGCTGATCGGTGCTGTTGTAGTCCGCGAAGGCGGCTACGCGTTCCGCGGAAGTCGAGGGGTCCAGGATCACCTGGGCCACCCGCAGCACGCGGTCTTCTTCCACAACGATCAAGGGCATGATGGCGGCTACCGTGCAAGGTCGACGATCATCGATCGCATCAGATCCCGGACCCGGCCGTCGGCGCGGCCAATGTGGTCCAGTACGGCCTCCGAGCGCGCGGCCCCCAGGTGGGCACCCGCGCAATCGAGGAATTTCTGCTTCAGGTCGGCGTCGGACGCGGGATTTTCCGGAGATCCTTTGTGGATGGGGGTCGTCACGCGAAACACCTGTCCGTCCAACGTCTCGACCTCGACCGTGACGGGCTGCTCGAACGGCGCCTTGCGCACGGCCGGCACGTCCTCCGACAGGTGGGGCGGCACGCATACCTCGATCATGTCGAGCAGCCGCAGCACCTCGGGCCGGCGTACCGCTTCGTCGGTGAACGAGGCCAGCGTGGGCCGGCCGTCGACGAAACTGGTCGCCACGCAGTACTCCAGCGAGGTCTTGCCTTGCAGGCCGTTCCCGGGGCGCGAATGGATCAGCGTGCGCGGGTACATATAGCTCGCCTCGCAGCGGATGCGCTTGATCTGCCCGGCCGTCACCCCGTGCAGGCGCTGCAGGTCCACCACGCAGTCGACCGCGAACAGCGGCGGGCGGCCGCAAGGGTAGAGCTTGAAGGTCGGGCCGGGCGACACGATCATGAACGGATCGCCCCACTTGTCGAGGTTGTCCTCGAGCAGCTTGTCCGTCCACTCCAGCGAGAACACGGCGCCGAAATTCATGGGACCGTCGAATATGCGGGGATCGGCGGTGAACCCGCGGCTGGCCATCTGCGCGGCGCGCACGCCGTTGCTGGCGGCCAGGCCGCTGTGCAGCGACATGGTCATGGTGCCGAAGTTGCGCCGCACCCCACCGGCCAGCGATGCCGAGATCCCCAGCGCATGCGCCATGGCCTGGTCGTCCAGGCCCAGGATCAGGCTGCTCGCCACCACCGCGGCAAGCGTTCCCTGGGTCGCGGTCGCGTGCCAACCGACCTCGTAGTGCGACGGGTTGAGCAGCGTGCCGAAGCGGCATTCCATCTCGTAGCCGATCACGAAGGCCTCGAGCGCGGCGCGAATCGTCAGGTCCTGCTGTTCGGCCAGGGCCAATACCGCGGGCAGCAGCGGCCCCGACGGATGGCCGCGCATCTGCGCCTGGTTGTCGTCGAACAATTGCAGGCTGATCATCGTGCCATTGACCAGGGCCACGTCGGCCGGACGGCCGCGATCGCCGTGGCCGATGACAGTGCTGGGGCCCGGCGCGCCCGCTACGTCGAGCTCGCGCAGGACATCGATGGGTGCCTCGCCGTAGGCGGCGAAGGCGGCTCCCAGGCTGTCGACCAGGCATTGGGTGGCCGCGCCCAGCGCGCGCGCATCGATGCGCGCGGTCAGCCGGTGGCGGCACAGGTCTATCAATCGAGCTGTCGATTCGCTCATGGAACGCTTCCTGGATGGAGTCAATTCGAGGTCATGCCGCTTTCCTTGACCACCCTGGCCCACTTGGTGATCTCGGATTGCACGTACTTGCCGAACTCCTGCGGCGTATTGGGCGGTACCGGCTCGAAGCCGTCCTTCGAGATCGTGCCCCAGGTATCGGGCTGCTGCATGATGTCGTTGATCGCGGCATTGAGCTTGTTCACGATGGCGGGCGGCGTCCCGGCCGGGGCGAAGATACCGAGCCAGTTGCTGGCCTCGAAGCCGGGCAGGGCCTCGGCGATGGTCGGCACCGCCGGCGCCAGCGGCGAAGGCTTGAGGCTCGACACGCCCAGCGCGACCAGCTTGCCGCTGCTGACGTAGGGCAACACCGTCGACAGGCCGATCAGCATCACCTGCACGTTGCCCCCCAACAGGTCCGTCACGGCCGGCGCGGCGCCCTTGTAGGGCACGTGCTGGACCTTGATGTCGGCGGCCTTGTCGAACAGGGCCATGGCCAGGTGGCTGGCGCTGCCGTTGCCGGAGCTGCCGTAGTTCAGTTCGCCCGGCCTGGATTTGGCCAGCGCGATCAGCTCTTTCGTCGAATGAACGTTCAGCGACGGCGGCACCACCAGCAGGCTGGCGATCGTCGAAGCCAGCGCCACCGGCGCGAAGTCCTTCATCGTGTCGAAGTTGACCGGACTCAGGCTCGGGTTGACGGTAACCACGCCAGCGGTGGTCAACATCAGGACGTAGCCGTCGGCGCGCGACTTGGCAACGAATTCCGCGCCTATGCTGCCGCCCGCGCCCGCGCGGTTCTCGACCACCACGGACTGTTTCCAGCGTTCGCCCAGTTTCTGGCCGATGGCACGCGCCAGCGCGTCGGTGGGGCCGCCGGCGGTGAACGGCACGATCATCCGGATGGGCTTGTTCGGATAGTTCGCGGCGGCGTCCTGCGCCCGCGCGGCGGGCACGGCCAGGGCGGCCGCGGCGATTCCGGCGGCCCAGGCCGAGCGCGTCGTGATAGGGATGTTGTGCATGGTGTCTCCTCCTGATGGAGATGTCGTCGTCGTTGGAACGATCAATCGCAGCGGGCGGACATGCCTCCGTCCACCACGATCTCGGTGCCGGTGACGAACCGCGATTCGTCGCTGGCAAGGTACAGCGCGGCGTAGGCCGTATCGCGGCCATCGCCCATGAACGGCAGGGGAATGCGCGACTGGCGCTGCCTGAGCAGCGCGTCCACGTCGCCGCCGGTGCGCTGGCCGGCCAGGCGCACCTCGACCATGGGCGTATGCAGCTGGCCCGGCACCACGCTGTTGACGCGGATACCCTGCGGGGCGTACTGCACGGCCAGCACCTTCGAGAACTGGATCACCCCCGCCTTGGTCGAGGCATAGGCGATTTGCGCCGATCCGGTCCAGCGCAGCCCGGACGTCGACGCAATGTTGACGATGGCGCCGCCACCCTGCGCCACCATGTGCGGCAGCACGTGCTTGCAGCCCAGGAACACGCTCTTGAGGTTGTGGTCGATCTGCGCGTCCCACACTTCTTCGCTCATCTCCACCGGGCCGCCCTTGGCCGACCCGCCGACGTTGTTCACCAGCACGTCGATACGACCGAAGCGCGCGACGCACTGCGCCACGGCCTCGGCCACCGACGCGGACTGCGTCGCATCGCAGGCCACGCCCACCATCTGCCCGCCGGCGTCGGCGATGCGCTGCTGGGTTTCCTGCATGCGCGCGGGATCGCGGTCGGTGCCGAAGATGATCGCGCCTTCCTCTGCGAAACGCACGGCAATGGCGCGGCCGTTGCCCCAACCCGGGCCCACCGAGCCGGCACCGGAAACGAAGACGACCTTGCCGGCAAGCCGGCCCTGGGATGCTGCGGAAACGGAGGGGGAGCTCATGCTGCAAACCTGTAGAAGTTCATGGGATTACCGACCAACAGCTTCTCGAGCGCGGCCCGGGTCGGTGCGATGCCAGCGAGCAATCCCACCAGCGCCTCGTCCTCGGGCCGGTGGGAATGATTGGTGTGGGGCCAGTCCGTGCCCCAGACGCAGCGGTCGGGAAAATCGCGCATCAGCCCCCGCGCCAGCGCCACGCCGTCGGCGTAGCCGCCGGGCGGGCTGACGCGGTCGACGCCCGAGACCTTGACCCAGAAGCGCTCGTCCCGCAGCAACTCGCATAACGCGCCGAAGTGGGCATGCGTCGGCCCCTGCGTCGCGTCTACCCGGCCCATATGGTCGATCATGACCTGCACCGAGCAGCCCCGCAGCAGCGGCGCCAACTCATGGATGCGCTCGGGCGCGAAATGCAATTGCAGGTGCATGCCAAGCGGCGCCAGGCGTTTCGAGAAATCGGGCAGCGCACGCGGATCGGCATGACTGGCCAGATGCGACATGAAGTTGAAACGCACGCCACGAAACCCCGCGTCCGCCAGTCTTCGCAGCTCACCATCGGCGACGTCGGGCGGCACGGCGGCGACGCCCAGGTAACGCCCCTCGCCCGCGCGGATGGCATCCTCGACGGCGCTATTGTCGAAACCGTGCGAAGCCGACTGCACCACGACGCAACGGTCGATGCCCAGCCGCCGGTGCAACGCAAACAATGCCTCCTTGGGCGCATCGTCGGCGTGGCGCCCGGCAACGAAGGGAAAACGGCTGGCGGGACCGACGACGTGCACGTGCGCATCGCACGCGCCGCGAGGCAGTGGCAGGGGTGCGGTCTCCGTCGCACCCCCGGGAATGCGGGTGTCCATGGTTCTTATGTCACGGTCAATGAGTCGATCGATTCTATCTTCGGCCGTTTCCGATATGTCAGATATCAGATATCGTGATCTGCGATACCATCATGGCCTTCGTCGGAGGCGGATCGTGGACATCAATCGGCTGAGGTACTTCGTGGCGGTGGCGGAAACCGGCGGCTTCAGCCAGGCCGCCGCCACGCTGCACCTGGCGCAATCCACGCTCAGCGGCCACGTGCTCGCGCTCGAGGAAGAACTGGGCCAGCGCCTGCTGGTGCGCAACGGCCGCGGCGTCGAGCCCACCGAGTCCGGCCTGGCCATGCTGGCCCATGCGCGCGCCATACTCGAGATGACCGAACGCGCCCGCACCGACATGCGGGACCGCCAGCTCAGCCCGCGCGGCAGGGTCACCGTGGGCCTGCCGCCGCACGTCGCCCACACGCTCAGCGCCGATCTGGTGGAAGGTTTCCGCGCGCTCTACCCCGATGCGGTGATCAGCGTGGCCGAAGCGCTCAGCATCCGCCTGCGCGAATGGCTGATAGGCGGCCGGCTCGACCTGGCGCTGATCTTCGACCCGCCCACCTCGCCGCAACTGCAGGTCGAAACACTGCTGCGCGAACCGCTGGTCGTGGTCGGCACCCATCCGCTGCCGCCACGCATCCGCCTGGCCGACGTCGCACACCTGCCGCTGATCCTGCCCAGCGGCCCCAACTCCCTGCGCGAATTGCTGGAGGCCGAGGCCCGGCCGCGCAATCTGACGCTGCGCGCCGTAGCCGAAATCGACTCGGTGCAAACGGTGCTGTCCATCGTCGCGCGAGGAGTGGCCTATACAGTGCTGCCAGCGGGAGCGGTGCGATCCTGGAACTATCCGGCGCAGGTCCATACGTCGGTGATCCAGGCACCGGCGATGCGCAACCGGCTGGTACTGGCGGTTCCCCGGGCCCGGCCGGCTAGCCGCATGACACGATCGGTGGCCGCATTGTTGCGGGAGTTGGTGGGGAAATGGGAGGGAGGAGTACCGCACAGGTGAAGTCCGCCCCCCACCCCTGGTCGGATCTGGAGTCGGGCGGCAGAAGCCTTGCAGGCTTGCCAGGCCAGGCGCCTATCGCGCCCCGTCGAGATGATCCGTGTCGTGTTCCTCCGCCGTGCCAGCGCGCGGCCTGGACTACTGGCACCAACACGGCACCCCGTTCTTCACCTGCATGGTGCTCGAACAAGCTGCCTTGAGCGGCACGTACTGCCCGGGGAATCCGCTGCCGCAAGGCAGTGATCGGGCGAAGTACTACAACAGCCTCTTTTAGGCTGCGCGAGCCTTACAGCAAGGCTACGGCTGCCCTTCGACCTCGCCAACGCCATCGATCGGCGGCATCCAACCGACACGGCGGCGCGTCCAGATCTGCCCCTGCGGACCACCCACCTGGTCGCGCTGCGCCAGGGTCCCGACCCGTAGCGAATAACGCTTCGGCGTACCCGGATCAGTCGCGTAGAGTTGCGTGCCGCACTGCTCGCAAAAACCCGTGACCCGCTGCGCGCCGCTGTCGGCAGTCTTCACATAGTGGCGTGGCTCGCCTTGCAGCAACCGGAACGTCTCGGCCGGCGCGGCGATGTTCGTGCGGAACGCCGAGCCCGACATGATCTGGCAGTCCGAACAATGGCAAATCCGCATCGATCCCGGTTGGACCTCGGCCTCGTAGCGGATCGCGCCGCAATGGCATTGTCCCTGTACTTTCATTGCTATCTCCCAATAAGACTCATAGTGGTTCTCACATATCAAAGCCTTCATTCCACAAGGAATGCTGGGGTAAATCAAAGCGGTTCGATCGGTTTGAAAATGCCCGTTTTGCTCATCTGTCGTCGCAATTCGAATCGACCCAGAGCTTCTACGACGTCAATCGCGGAGAGCTGTGCGAAATCGATATGTGACCACGCCTCTCTATTCACCGAGACCGAGTACAGATAATCGTTCCGGAGCTGTCCCGTGGAAGGGTCATGGCGTTGCGAGAAACCGGATAGCGTGATGCGCTGGACGATTGGCAGAGCCGCGAAGGTTTCGCCGATCAACCGAAAAGCGATGCCGTGAACATGCGCCATATAGCGCTTTCGGACCTGAGCAGGGGGTAGCTCTTTGACCGACAGCCTCAAGCCCCGGGCCTGCACAGCCGCGAGCTTGGAGGGCATGTCCTCGATTTCCGGCAAGTCGACGTCCAACAATATATGGCACCCTTCATCGGCAATTTCCAGGGCAACCAAGGTTTCACGCGGCCAAGCGATCTCTTGAAGATTCGCCTCCAGCCAGCGCTCCATCGCGGCAGTGTCGGTATAAATGTCTTCCTCGACCAAGCGCTCTTTTGCTGCCTGCTCCTGTTCGTGTTTGGTCTTTTCCATTTGCCAGGCCACTACTCGGATCTGGTGCTCGGCAAGCGCCTGGCGGTGAAGCGCTTCCAGCTTCGCCAAGCGTTTAGTCAGGAATTTTTCCCACCAACGCGGCCGAGGCGGCATCGGCGCTATCGGCGTCGGTTCCAAATAGGATTCGGGGTGGAAGCGGGGCGGCATATGGGGAGAAGGCGTGTGAAGATGGATGGTAGTCAGTCCGTCCAACTCCCCGTTGATCTGATCGCATTTGCGTTGAATGAGCCCGAGGATCGCAGCGCGATTTTGCTTCTTGGCAATCTCGATCAGGGCGTCGTCCAACGTGTTGCCGTGCTCATCCTGGAAGGAGAGAACTCCGTCGTTGTCCACCGAGCAAGTTACCGGGATAGACCTGGTTGGTGGGGACAGGGCATATTGAGGACGAGAAGGGGGACGAGAGAGGTCTTGGCTGGAAGAAAGCCCCATGAAGCTCGTATTCAAACGGGTGCCCCGCTTACCGATGCCAACCGTCGCTCCGCGAGGGCCGAGCGTCCAGCTCACACCGGATCCACTGACATTCATGCGGATGCCGGGCGCCAGTTTGATGGACCGCCGAAAGCGTAGGGCCATGCCTCTTCCCCAGGTTTTTGTATGCCGCTTGCCATTCTTTGTATATCACGTTTTGTTACATGCCACCTCGGCGAATGGCTGGGAGTAACTCAGAGTACGGGCAAACGTGGGAAGTGGCGGCACGGCTTGGGACGTTGTGGGTAGACTCCCGTCCAAGTTTGATGCACAAATGAAAATGCCCAGCTTTTAAGGCTGGGCATCGAATCCTTGGTGGCCTGGGGCGGAATCGAACCACCGACACGCGGATTTTCAATCCGCTGCTCTACCAACTGAGCTACCAGGCCATGTCGCAACGAGCGCTGCAACGAAGCTTCACCGGCTGCGCGTCAATTACGCGCGTCCCGTAAAGAACGCAGGATATTACACACTTTTCAGACCTTTGGCAAAGCGCCCCGCCGCCGCCCCTGCTGTCCCACCCGGGTGCGGGCGGCCGCAGCGGGGCGGCCATGCGGGGGGCATCCAGTTCGAACTTGACCTGCACCGGGCGCTGGAACCACTGCGCCGCCAGAGATTCGATACGGCCGGAAAAATTGCTGCGCACCCAGTCGAGCTTGAAACGATTGGGCGCCGCGACCCGCAACACCGCCTCGGCTTCATCGAAGGCGAGGGGGACGAGGGGACGTATCCAGGCGCTGTACTGCTGAGGAGTGAGTTCCTGCTCTAGCGTCTGGGCGCAGGTTTGCCAAAAATCTTCCATGAATCTCGCTAATAGGATCGGTGCGCCCACGCAGGACAGGGGGCGCGAAGGATGTTCTTGGTGGCCGATCCCGAAACCCCCGATTCTACTCCTCCGGGCGAAAGTTATCCACAGGCGGGCCAGCGCGCTCATGGGGGCGCCGTGCCTAACTGATTGACAACATTGAATTTATTTGACACCATGGAGGGCTTTCCGAATTTCACGAAGGAATTCGGGCTGAATCCAAGACCCTGGGTTGGCAGTCTTTCCAAGGATGCATGTTGGGCCTTGTGCGCGCTTGATCATTCAAGCTTCGCCGGGCAACAGGCAGACCGGGACTGCGCAAGCTTCCGGGGCGGCTTTCATACCCATACCGGAACCCAGGAACTGTCATGAAACGTACTTACCAACCTTCCGTCACCCGCCGCAAGCGTACCCACGGTTTCCGCGTGCGCATGAAGACCCGCGCCGGCCGCGCCATCATCAACGCCCGCCGCGCCAAGGGCCGCAAGCGCCTGGCCATCTGACGGCAGTGCCGGTTGTTGCACAGGCCGGCTTAGCAGCGTTGCAGCATTGAATCCGCGCGCGTCGTTTCCCGGCACCGCGCGGTTGCGCAGTCCGGCGGAGTTCGCCCCTGCGCTGAAAGGGCGCCGCCTTGCGAGAGGGGCGCTTTTTGTTTTGAGCATGGCGCCGTCGGCCCAGCCCCGGCTGGGCCTCGTGGTGGGCAAGCGCTACGCTCCGCTGTCGGTCAGCCGCGCCGCCCTGAAACGCGTCGCGCGCGAAGCCTTCCGGCTGCGGCGCACGGAACTGCCGGCCGGCGATTATGTCTTCAGATTGCATGCCCGCATTCCTTCGTGCTCGCTGACCGAGCTCAAGCGCCAGGCCAGGCAGGAAATCGACGCCCACCTGGCCCGGGCAACGAAGGCGAACCGCCCCGGCTAGACCAGACGGCCGAAGCGGGTTTTTCCCGCAACAGGGGCCCATCGTGACGGAAACCCATAGCAACGCGCTGCCAACCGGCTCGACGCTCCCGCGCCGCCTGCTGATATGGCCCATCCGTTTCTACCGTTACTTCCTGAGCCCCTGGATCGGCCAGTCCTGCCGCTTCACCCCCACCTGCTCCGCCTACACCATCGAAGCCATCGACCGCCACGGCCCCGCCCGCGGCACCTATCTGGGCCTGCGCCGCATCTGCCGCTGCCATCCTTACGCCAACGGCGGCCTGGACCCGGTGCCGCCGGCAGGCCGGCACGGCAAAAATCGATCGACTGGCACAGAACCTCAACAATGACCCCCGATACTCTCCCCGGCACCCTGTCAGCCCGACCCAGGATGCGGTGGATCCGGCTTTGCCGGTCCACCCGCATCGCCCCCTGGGGGACGCGCGTAAGCGCGTAGGGGGGGGCCTTGCTACACTAGCGGACTTTGCCGCGACGACGATTGGAACTATCCGTCCATGGACATGCAACGCACCATCCTCTGGATGATCTTCTCGCTATCCCTGCTTTTCCTGTGGGATGGCTGGCAGAAGTACAACGGACATCCCTCGATGTTCGGCTCCACCCCCGCCAAGACGGCGACGGCACAGGCGCCACAGGCCCAGCCCGACCAGGCCGGCGTGCCGTCCGCGACGCCGGCGGCCCCGCCCGTTGCCGGCACCGACGGCGTCCCCGGTAGCGCGCCCCAGGCCCTGCAGGCCTCGCCCGCGGAAAAGATCGTCGTCACGACCGACGTGCTGCGCCTGACCTTCGACACCGTGGGCGCGCAGATCGTCAAGGCCGAGCTGCTCAAGCACGCCGACATCGAAAACCGCGAGCACCCCACCGTGCTGCTGGACGATTCCGCGCAGCGCGTCTACCTCGCGCAAAGCGGCGTCATCGGCGCCCCCAACGGCGCGTCCTTCCCCACGCACCGCACGCCGTTCCACGTCACCACCCCCGCGCGCGAACTGACCGGCGACAAGCTGGAGATCTCGTTCGAGGCCGAGAGCGACGGCGTCAAGCTGACCAAGACCTACACGCTGCACAAGGGCCAGTACGCCATCGACGTGCGCCACAACCTGGCCAACGTCGGCACCGAGCCCGTCTCGCCTTCGCTGTATTTCCAACTGACCCGCGACGGCAACAAGCCGCCCGGCGAAAGCCATTTCTACAGCACCTTCACCGGCCCGGCCATCTATACCGCCGAAAGCAAGTTCCAGAAGGTCACGTTCTCGGACATCGAGAAGGGCAAGGCCTCGTTCAACAAGTCGGCCAACGACGGCTGGCTGGGCATGATCCAGCACTACTTCGCCGTGGCCTGGGTGCCGCCCGAAGGCGTGGCCCGCACCTACGACATGTCCAAGGTCGGCAACAACCTGTACGCGGTGCGCGCCATCGAGCCGGTCGGCTCGCTGGCCCCCGGGACCGGCAACACGGTCGATGCCAAGCTGTGGATCGGCCCGCAGGACCAGTCCGCCATGGCGGCCGTGGCCCAGGGCCTGGACCTGGTGGTGGACTACGGCTGGCTGACCATCATCGCCAAGCCGCTGTTCCTCTTGATGACCTGGCTGCACAAGATGCTGGGCAACTGGGGCTGGACCATCGTCGCCCTGACCGTCGTCATCAAGGCGGTGTTCTTCCCGTTGTCGGCCGCGGGCTACAAGTCCATGGCGCGGATGAAGAAGGTCGCCCCGCGCATGCAGGCGCTGAAAGAGAAGTTCGGCGACGACCGCCAGAAGCTCAACATGGCGATGATGGAGCTGTACCGCACCGAGAAGATCAACCCCGTGGGCGGCTGCCTGCCGATGATCGTCCAGGTGCCGGTGTTCATCGCGCTGTACTGGGTGCTGCTGGCCAGCGTGGAAATGCGCAGCGCGCCCTGGATCCTGTGGGTGCACGACCTGGCCTCGCCCGACCCCTGGTTCATCCTGCCGGCCCTGATGATGGCCACCATGTTCCTGCAGATGAAGCTCAACCCCACGCCGCCCGATCCCGTGCAGGCCAAGGTCATGATGATCATGCCCCTGGTGTTCGGCGGCATGATGTTCTTCTTCCCCGCGGGCCTGGTGCTGTACTGGGTGGTGAACAACTGCCTGTCCATTGCCCAGCAATGGTTCATCACCAAGCAGGCAACTAGATAACCCCCCCTACGCGCTTGCGCGCGCCCCTCCGGGGGCGGCACTGGCGGACCGGCAAAGCCGGATCCGCGGTGCCACTGGGTCGAGTGGCTGGCAGTAGGGCCGTTTCGGGGAACCGGGGCGGCCTTTTGTTTTACAGTGCGGGGACCGGGTTGCCCCTGATGCGCTTCACCGCCTTTTCCGAACTTCGCCCATGATTTCCGACCAGGATCCGATAGCCGCCATCGCCACCGCCGCCGGACGCGGCGGGATCGGTGTCGTACGCGTGTCGTCGCGCCAGCCGCTCGATGGACTGATGCATGCGCTGCTGGGCCGCGCGCTGGCGCCCCGCCATGCGCACTACCTGCCTTTCCGCGACGGCGACGGCGGGATCATCGACGAAGGTATCGCGCTGTCCTTCCCGGCACCGAATTCCTACACCGGCGAACACGTGCTGGAATTGCAGGGCCACGGCGGTCCGGTAGTGCTGCGGCGCCTGCTGGCGCGCTGCCTGCGGGCGGGCATGGAGATGGGCCTGCGGCTGGCCGAACCCGGCGAATTCACCCGCCGCGCGTTCCTGAACGACCGCATGGACCTGGCCCAGGCCGAGGCCGTGGCCGACCTGATCGACGCGTCGTCCGAGGCCGCCGCCCGCAGCGCGGCGGCCTCGATGACGGGCGTGTTCTCGGCCGAGGTCAACGGCCTGGCCGACCGCATCGTGCACCTGCGCATGCTGGTCGAGGCCACGCTGGATTTCCCCGAAGAAGAGATCGAGTTCCTGGAGAAATACCAGGCGCGCGAGACCCTGGCCGTCATCCAGGCCGATCTGGCGCGCCTGCTGTCGCAGGCGCGCCAGGGCGCCATCCTGCGCGAGGGCCTGCATGTCGTGCTGGCCGGCCAGCCCAACGTCGGCAAATCCAGCCTGCTCAACGCGCTGGCGGGCTTCGATGCCGCCATCGTCACTCCCATCGCCGGCACCACGCGCGACAAGGTCGTCCAGCAGATCGACATCGACGGCGTGCCCCTGCACGTGGTCGACACCGCCGGCCTGCGCGAGACCGAGGACACCGTCGAGCGCATCGGCATCGAGCGCACCTGGGCCGAGATCGGCAAGGCCGACGTCATCGTGCACCTGCTCGACGCCACGCGTCCGGGCCCCGAACTCGACGCCGCCATCACCTCGCGGCTGCCGCCCCGCACCCCGGTGCTGGAAGTCGTGAACAAGATGGACCTGGTCGAGGACGGCCAGATCGGACAGGCCCAGGCCGCCGGCGCGAAACGGCTGCCCGTGTCGGCCAGGACCGGGCAGGGACTGGACGGGTTGAAGCGCGAACTGCTGGCGATCGCGGGGTGGAATCCCTCGGCGGAGTCCCCCTATCTGGCTCGCGAGCGCCATATCCACGCGCTGCTGACGACGGCGAATCACCTGGAACTGGCGGCCGGGCATGCGGCGCAGAGCGACCGGGTGCTGGACCTGTTCGCCGAGGAGTTGCGGCTGGCGCACGAGGCGTTGACGTCGATTACCGGGGAGTTCAGCAGCGATGACCTGCTGGGGGTGATTTTTTCGCGCTTCTGCATCGGGAAGTGAGCGCCGCGGCTCAGCGCGGCGCATGCCTGGTCCCGCTGCCCCCCATGCTGCATCGGATGGCCGTGCTCACGCGCGAATTCGGCGGTCCGCAACGCCGACCTGTCGACCCCATCCATTACCGCACCCGTTTACACCCATTCGGTGGAAAATGAGATCATCGCAAGACCATCGGAATCACCCCATCATCAACGACATCATGAATCCCCTGCGCATCTGGGTCGACGCCGACGCCTGCCCCGCGGTCGTCAAGGACATCCTGTTCCGCGCCGCCGACCGCTGCGCCGTCCAGGTGACCCTGGTCGCCAACCAGATGCTGCGCACGCCGCCGTCGCGCTGGGTGAACGCGGTCCAGGTGCCGCGCGGTTTCGACGTGGCCGACGCCTATATCGTCGAGCAGGCGGCAACCGGCGATCTCGTGATCACGGGCGACATCCCGCTGGCGGCCGAGGTACTGAAGAAGGGCGCGGCGGTCCTGAACCCGCGCGGCGAGCGCTATACCGAGGCGACCATAGGCGAGCGCCTGACCATGCGGGACATGCTGGAGGAACTGCGGTCCGGCGGCGTGGCGACCGGAGGGCCGGCGGCGTTCAACCAGGCGGACCGGCGGGCGTTCGGCAATGCCCTTGATCGGTTCCTGCAGGGCGCCCTGGCAGGCCGGCCTCGCGCGACACCCGACCTACCGTAGCGGCGATGCCGCCATGGTCCGCCGCATCCACCGGAACTGCAACGCGACCAGCGTGGCCAGCAGCACCAGGTTGGCCAGGTTGCTCAACACGCCGGTGAAGAACGCCGGATCGTACGAGGCGTACTGGTCGTACATGTACCCCGCCAGCCATCCGCCCACCGCCATGCCGGAGCCGCTCATCAGCATCAGCGATGGCACCCGCCAGTAGGCTTCCCTGGCGGGGAATGCCTCGCGCACGGCCAGGACATAGGCCGGGATCAGGGCGCTGAAACCCAGCCCGAAAGCGATCGAGACGGTAAACAGCCCGAACTGTTCGGTCACGTACAGGTAGCCCGAGACGGCGGCGGCCTGCATCACGGAGCTGATCAGCGCCGTGCGCAGCCCGCCGATGCGGTCGGCGACGAGTCCCCAGGCCTGCCGGCTGATGAAGGCCGCGGCCAGCAGGACCGAGAGCATGGCGGCGCCCACGGCCGCCGGCAGGCCGCGATCGGAGCACAACGCGACGAGGTGGCTCTGGGGCATGGCCATGGGAATGCAGCAGAG
Organism: Alcaligenaceae bacterium SAGV5; assembly: GCA_009360345.1. Classification (GTDB taxonomy): domain Bacteria; phylum Pseudomonadota; class Gammaproteobacteria; order Burkholderiales; family Burkholderiaceae_B; genus Pigmentiphaga. The sequence goes on along the minus strand of SPDP01000005.1, from coordinate 240,507 downwards.
GAAAGCGGCAACCGCCAGCATGACGAAGACGGTATTGGGACGCAGGCCGAACACGGTGGACCGCCCGCCGCCGCCGCGGTCCGCCGCGCGGACGGACGTGTCGACGGCGGGCCGCAGGAAACGCATCGCCAGCACGAGGACCACCGAGGCTTCGAGCACGCCGTAGCCCATCATGGTCGCGCGCCAGCCCCAGGTGGCGATGGTGTGTTCGAACACCAGGGGCCAGACGACGCCGGCGATATAGCTCCCGCTGGACAGCAAGGCCAGCGCGGAGCCGCGCCGGCGCTCGAACCACTGGCTGACATAGACGTACAGCGGCGCGTTCAGCCCCCCCATGCCAAGGAATCCGATGAACACGCCATGGCCGAGATACAGCAGCCAGGGCTCGCCCAGGGTGGAGATGAACAGCCCCAGGCAGACCGATACGGAACCAGCCATCACCGTCCAGCGTACGCCGAAGCGGTGCGCGAGCCGTCCCATCATCACGCCGCCGAGCGCGGACCCCAGCCAGGCCAGCGAGCCTCCCAATGCGGGCACGGAGCGGGCGCCTCCCATTTCGCCGGCGATGGCCTTGAGCCCGACCGTGGCGATGAGCGGCGCACCGAAGGTCATGCCCAGGCAACAGAGGGCGGCGATGGTGATGATCCAGGACGCCCTGGAGTCGACCAGTGAAGGGGAAGCCATATCGTCAGACACCCATGCTCGGCCCCGCGCGGCAGGCGCAAGGACTACGGCCTATCGGAAGGCCTTCGATGGGCTTCCGTCTCCCCCCAGGCTCCGGGCCGGGCGGGCGAGCGCCAGGGTACCACGGTGGCGCGGCGCGGTGGTCCCGACGGCTGGCGCCTGGCAGTAGAATGCGCACGGGTTTTTTTGCAATCGACCGATGTCCGACGCCATTCCCGAACACCCCACTCTCGATCCCCTCTTCGTCGCGCTGAGCGAGCGCTGTGCCGAGACCCACGAGCATTGCGACCGCGTGAGCCAGTTGGCCTGGATGCTGGGCAGCGCCTGCGGCCTGCCCGCGGGCGAGCTCCGGCTGCTGGCCGCGGCCGCGCGTTTCCACGACATCGGCAAGATCGGCATTCCCGACGCCGTCCTGCACAAGCCGGGCCGCCTGGACGCCGACGAGCGCGAACTGATGATGACCCATTCCGAGCGCGGCGAGCGCATCTTCGCCGCCGTCCCCTGCGACGAGGCGAGCGCCGTCGCCACGGCCATCCGCCATCACCACGAATGGTTCGACGGCGCCGGCTATCCCGACGGCCTGCACGGCGAGCAGATCCCGCTCCTGTCGCGCATCGTGAGCCTGGCCGACAGCTATGACGCGATGGCCTCGACGCGGCCCTACCAGCGGCCGCGCACGCACGAGGACATCATACGGATCATGCGGGAGGAACGAGGACGCAAGAGCGACCCTCGGCTGTACGACCTGTTCGAACAGCTGACGCAAGGGCAGGCATAGCGCCGAGCCGTCAGGAACCGTCCGGCGCCAGCGGCCGGATACGGGGCGATGCCAGCAGGTCGCCCGGCAGCAGATAGCGCCCCGGCAGCAAGGGCAGCGCCAGCGAGGTGAACCGCACGTCCAGGTCCAGCCCGGCGTCGCGCCAGGCCTTCCAGACCAGCTCCGTGCAATACGTACCCGCCGGGCCGGCGATGCGGAACGGCCGTCCCTGCATGGACAACGCCAGCGCAACGGCGCGCTGGCGCGCTTCGTCGCCGGCCTCGACATGGTAGACCGCATGCCGCCTGGACCGCCGGGGATCGGTGAAGAACGCCAGGGCGTCGATCACGACGCCGTCGGGACGGCCTCGCACCTCGGAGGGCGAGGCGTGCACGACCAGCCAGCTTCCGGGCCGCCCCACCAGCATGCCGACGTGGCTGAACGCCCCGCGGTCGACCGCCATGACCGCGGCGCTGACGGCTTCGGTGCCCTCGCGGAAGATCAGGTCTCCTTCCCGCGCCCCCGGCGCAAGCGTATCCGCCGCCTGCGCGGCGGCGCCGAGCAGCGCCAGCACCAGCGCGCCGCCCAGCAGGCGCAGCGCGGCGTGGGCCTGTTTCACTTCAGCAGGATCTTCCAGGTGCCGTCTTCGTTGACCAGCTTGTGGACCTGGGTCTGGTCCTTGCCGTTCTTGTATTTGATGCGCGCGCGCACCTGGGCGGTCTTGCCGGCCTCGTCGACGGTGACCTGTTCCATCTCGATCTTGTCCAGGCCGTCGTTGGCCTTGATGCGGTTCTGCATTTCGCCCACGATCATCTGGACCTTGCCCTTGGCCTGCACCATCTGCGCGGCGGGAACCTGGGCGAAGGAGATCTGCTCGGTGGCCTTCTCGACGTCGCCCTTGGCGGCCGCTCGGTAGAAAGCCTCGATGGCGGACTCGGGCTTGCCGCCGGAGCAGGCCGCGAGCACCAGCGCGAACAGGGCGAGCAGGAAGATCGAGCAGGGGCGGGAGGCGAGACGCATGGCGTTCCTTGTTCTTCGAAATACGATCGGGGATCCGGGAGATTCGCAATGATAGCGCGTGATTATCGACAGTAACCGCACACTTTCAATGATCGTTCACCATGCCCTGGACGCTTCATGGCTCGAAACGGCCAAAACCCGATATGCTTGTCCCGACCGGCGCGGGGGCCGGCCACCACGAACCGGAACCGCTCATGAAGCCCGACCTTCCGAGTCTGTTCAACATCCGCCGCGGCGAGGCCCTGCCCGTTTCGCTGGCAGTCGGATTTTTCTTCTGCGTACTGACCGCGCTGATGATGCTGCGCCCCGCCCGCGAGGCCCTGGGCATGCGCGGCGGGCTGGACGCCGTGCGCTGGCTGTTCGTGGGCACCGCCGTGGTCACGCTGCTGGTCAATCCGGTGTTCGGCGTGCTGGTCAGCCGGTTCCGGCGCATGCAGTTCATCGGCGCCACCTATCTGTTCTTCGCCGCCAGCCTGGCCGGCTTCTACCTGCTGCTGGCCTGGGCACCCGAAGCCGTGGGCACGGCCAGCGGACAGGTGTTCTACGTCTGGTTCAGCGTGTTCAACCTGTTCTCGACCATGGTGTTCTGGGCGCTCATGGCCGACCGCTTCACGCTGGAGCAGGGCAAGCGCTTCTTCGGCCTGATCTCGGTGGGCGGCACGCTGGGCGCGATCTTCGGACCATGGCTGGCGTCGGTACTGGCGCGGCCCGTGGGCACGGCGGGCCTGTTGCTGGTGTCCTCGGGCTTTCTGCTGCTGGCGCTGGCGCTGGGCTGGGGCATCGCGCGCCAGCCATCCGCCGCGGATCCCGCCGCACGCGCGGCCCACGACACGGACCGCATCGGCGGCGGTGCCTGGGAAGGCGTCAAGGCACTGGCGCGGTCGCCCTACCTGACCGGCATCGCGGCCTACGTCGTCATCCTGGCGGTGATGGCGACCTTCCTGTATTTCACGCGGCTGCAGATGGTGGCCGCGCTGGGGCACGAACTGGACGGCCGCACGGCGCTGTTCGCCCGCATCGACATGCTGACCCAGATCGCCACGCTGGCGATCCAGCTCGTGCTGGCCGGCCACCTGATGAAGCGGCTGGGCGTGGCCGTCACGCTGGCCCTGCTGCCGCTGACCACCGCGCTGGGCTTCGTCGGCCTGGCCCTGGTGGGATCGCTGGCGGCGCTGATCGCCTTCGAGGCCGCGTTCCGCGCGGTGCAGCGGGCCATCATGCGGCCCGCCCGCGAAACGCTGTTCACCGTGCTCGACCGCGAAGACAAGTACAAGGCCAAGGCCTTCATCGACACCTTCGTCTATCGCTTCGGCGACGTGGCCGGCGCCCAGCTCGAAGGCGCGCTGGGCAGGCTGGCGATGGGGCTCTACGCGATCGCCGGCGTGGCCGTGCCGCTGGCCTTCGTCTGGATCGGCCTGGCGCTGTGGCTGGGCCGCGCCCAGCAGCGCATGGCGTCGACCGTGCCCGGCAAGGAGCCGGCGGCCTCTCCCGTCTTTCCCACTCTGCAGAAGGGGACCGAGTCATGATTTCCCGCCGCACGTCGCTGAAACTCGCGCTGGCCGCCACGGCCGCGCCCGCGTGGTCATGGGCGGGCGATGCCCCCGCTCCCGTCATCACCCGGCCCATTCCCCGCTCCGGCGAACGCCTGCCCGTGGTCGGCCTGGGCAGCTCGGCCACCTTTTCGGCCACCGCGGCGGGCGACGAGAAACAACGGCTGCGCGAGGTCTTCGCCGCCCTGATCGAGCAGGGTGCTACGGTGTTCGACACAGCCCCGGGCTACGGCGCCTCCGAAGAAGTGGCCGGGCAGATCGTGCGCGAGGCCGGCATGGCCGGCAAATTGTTCTGGGCCACCAAGCTGAACGTGGCCCAGGGCGGACGGGCCGACCTGGAGCGGGCGCGAGCGCAGGTCGAGGCCTCGTTCCAGCGGGTCGGCAAACCCGTGATCGACCTGATCCAGGTCCACAACATGGGCGACGTCGCCACCCAGTTCGGCCTGCTCAAGGAACTGCGCGACCAGAAGCGCATCCGCTATGCCGGCGTCACCACGACCTTCCCCCGGCAGTACGACCAGTTGGAGCAGGCCATGCGGGACGAACCGCTGGACTTCATCGGCGTGGACTACGCCATCGACAACCGCACGATGGAAGAACGCATCCTGCCGCTGGCGGCCGACCGCGGCATCGCCGTGCTGGCCTACGCGCCGTTCGGCCGCACGCGGCTGTGGGACAAGGTACGCGGCCACGACGTGCCGCCGTGGGCGGCCGAGATCGGCATACGGTCGTGGGCGCAGTTCTTCCTGAAGTTCGTGATCGCCCATCCCGCGGTCACCTGCGCCACGCCGGCCACCAGCCGCGCCTCCAACGCCATCGACAACCTGGGCGCGGCGCGCGGCGAGTTGCCCGACCGCCCGATGCGCGAGCGCATGGCCGCGCACATCGAGAAACTGTAGCGCGGCGGCCGGCCTACTCCCGCCGGGAGGGGTCGCTGACGACCACCAACGCCTGCGCCGGTGTCTTGCCTATCGATCGGGAGCGATGCGGAATGGACGCATTGAAATAGACCGAGTCACCCGCCTCCATCAGGACGCGGCGGTCGGCGAACACGATCTCCATCTTCCCGGAGATCAGGAAGATCAGTTCTTCTCCCGCATGGCTGACCAGGTCCTGGGGGTCGTCCACGGCATGCGGGGGACGCATGATGAACGGCACCATGGCCTTGTTCTGCCGTGACGCGGCAATGGCTTCATACGTGTAGCCGTCCCTTTCGTTGGATCGGCTGAACGGCACCCGGTCGGCCGCCTTGACCACGACCACGTCGCCGCCGTCGTGATGGTCGCCGATCAGCCGGTCGGTCTCGACCCCCAGCGCGCGGGCGAGCCGGAGCAGCGTACCGATGGTGGGCGAGGACAGGCCCCGCTCCAGCTTGGACAGATAGCTCTTGGTGGTTTCCGCCCGGATCGCGAGTTGCTCCAGGGTGAGCCCGTTCAATTTGCGCAGGGCCGCCAGCCGCGCGCCCAGCCGGCGTGGGTCGCCCGGCTGCGCGTCGTCGGCCGCTCCGGCGCCCGGGTTGCGTGCGGTTCTGGATGGAGAGGACGGCATGAAAGCGGCGTTCTGTCGCGTAAAGATGACGTTTTCATTGTAGGGGAAGGCCTCGAGAAAAACCCGTACCGCGCCGGCCATATCTTGCGCTCAGGAAACTTAAGTGTCATTATCGACACTCAAGTTTCCAACAACTCTCGCAAGGAGCAGCCATGGATACGCATCGCCTTCACCGGTTCCTGGTCGGCCTGGCCGCCTTCTGCTGCGCCGCGGCGGCCGGCGCGGCTTCCTATCCCGCCAAGCCCATCACGCTGGTCGTGCCGTTCGGCGCGGGCGGCATCACCGACCTGGTCGCGCGGGCGACGGGCAAGGCTCTCGCCCAACAGCTCGGGCAACCCGTCATCATCGAGAACAAGCCCGGCGCCGGCGGCAACATCGCGGCCGAGTACCTGAAACATGCGCAGCCCGACGGCTACACGCTGATGTTCACCACCATGGGCGTCGTGGCCGTCAATCCCCACACCATGAAGGTGCCGTTCGACAGCTTCCGGGACTTCACCTACGTTTCCTCCGTCGCCTCCACGCCCCACGTCGTCGCGGTCAATCCATCGGTGCCCGCCAAGACCCTGGCGGACCTCGTCGCCCTGGCGCGCCAGAAGCCGGAAAGCCTGAGTTTCGGCACGGCCGGCGTCGGCAGCTCGCCCTACCAGGGGATGAAGATCATGGAAGGCTCGACCGGCGTCACCTTCCTGCACGTGCCGTTCAAGAGCGGCGCGGAATCGGTGACCAGCGTGGTGGGCAACCAGGTCAACCTGACCTTCGAGGCGACCCCGGTGGTGATGCCCTTCGTCAAGTCCGGTAAGCTGCGGGCGCTGGCGCTGGCCAATCCCGAGCGCATCCCCGGCGCGCCGGATCTGCCGTCCACCGCCGAGCTGGGTTATCCGGACCTGATCTCCGGCTCGATCTCGGGCGTGATCGGACCGGCCGCCCTGCCCCCGGAGATCGTCGACAGCCTGAACCAGGCGATCCAGCGGGCGCTGAAGGACGACCAGTTCAAGGCCCTGCTGGCCGGACAGGGAACCGCGACCGCCAGCTCGACCCCGGACCAGTTCCGCAAGGCGGTCGTCGCGGAATACGACCGATGGGCGCGGATCATGAAAGCATCGACGCTGGTCAAGAATTGAGCGGAATCCGCCATCACAGCAAGAGGAACCCGGAATGGCAATGAACACCATGCAGCTCGGCAAGACCGAGATCGTCCAGTCGGCGCTCGACGACATGGAAACCCACCTGCGCACCCAGCAGCTCCCCATCCGCGAGGCCGTGGCGCAGACCTGCCGCATCCTGTTCGCGTTCGGCCACGACTCCGGCCTGTCGGGCCAGATCACCGCGCGCGCCGAGCGCGAGGGCACCTACTGGACGCAGCGCCTGGGGCTGGGCTTTGACGAGATCAAGCCCGACAACCTGCTGCTGGTCGACGAGGACCTGAACGTGCTGGAAGGCGGCGGCATGCCCAACCCGGCCAACCGCTTCCACTCCTGGCTGTACCGGACGCGGCCCGACATCCGGTGTATCGTTCATTCCCACGCCCCGCACGTCTCGGCGCTGGCCATGCTGGAAGTGCCGCTGGCGGTATCGCACATGGATACCTGCGTGCTGTACGACCAGTGCGCGTTCCTGAAGAAGTGGCCCGGCATCCCGGTGGGCAACGAGGAAGGCGAGATCATCTCGGCCGCGCTGGGCGACAAGAAGGCGGTCCTGCTCGCCCACCATGGCCTGGTCGTGACCGGCGCCACCGTCGAGGAAGCCTGCGTGCTGGGCGTCATGTTCGAACGCGCGGCGCGCCTGCAACTGCTGGCCATGGCCGCGGGCGAGATCCAGCCCATACCGCCCGAACTCGGAGAAGAAGCCCAGAGATGGACCAGCACGCCGCGCCGCCACGAAGCCACGTTTGCCTACTATGCCCGACGGGCGGACCGGATCCTGCATCCGTTCTGACAGCGCGGGGGGCCTGAGCATGGCCCCTGTTTCCTTCGAATTGCCCGCCGCGCGGGCCCGCGCGATCTGGCTGCGCGCGCAGCGGCTGGATACGCCCACGCCCTTCGGCGCCGGTCCCGGGGCGGTGGGCCGGGCCATCGAACATCTGGGCTACGTGCAGATCGACACCATCAACGTGATCGAACACTGCCACCATCACATCCTGTATTCCCGCATTCCCGGCTATCGCCCCGCCGACCTCGAACAGGCCCAGTCGGCGGACAAGAGCGTGTTCGAATACTGGACCCACGCGCTGGCCTACGTGCCCACGGCCGACTACCGCCAGTTCGTCGCCGCCATGGACGCGCGCCGCGCCCGGCCCGGCCCCTGGATCGCGGGCGTGGACGAGGCCGACTATGCGGCGCTGCTGCGGCGCATCCGCGACGAAGGCGCGCTGTCCATCCGCGACATCGACGAGGCCCTGGTCGAGAAGACCCACCCCTGGGGCAGCCGCAAGCCCTCCAAGCGCGCGCTGCGGCTGGGGTTCTTCGTGGGCGACCTGACGGTCAGCAAGCGCACGGGCATGCTCAAGACCTACGAGCTGTCCAGGCGCCACTTCGGCTGGGCGCGCCGCCCCCGGCCGGTGGCCGAGGCGAAATACGCCGAATACCTGCTGCGGCGCGCGCTGCGCTCGCAGGGCGTGGTCGGGCTGGATTCGATCTGCTATGGCGATGCCGCCGCCAAGCCCGCGGTGCGCGCCCTGATCGAGTCCCTGGTGAAGAAGAAGGGACTGGTTCCCGTGCACATCGCGGGGCAGGCCAGGACCCAGCACTGGATCGAGCCCGCCGCGCTGGACACGCCGGCGACGCCGGCCACCGCCACGCACATCCTGTCGCCCTTCGACCCCCTGGTCATCCAGCGCAAGCGGCTGCACGCCTTCTTCGGCTACGAGCATCGCTTCGAGGCCTACGTGCCGCCCGAGAAACGCGTGCTGGGGTATTTCGCGCTGCCGGTGCTGGTGGGCGACCAGGTCGTGGCCGCGCTGGACCTGAAGATGGATCGCCAGGCCGGCCGCCTGCTGATGCAGAAATGGACCTGGATCGGGGCGAAGCGGCCAGCGTGGAAGGCGGCCATCGACGAGGCGCTGCACGGATTCGAGCGCTTCCAGCGGGGGTGACGGACGGGCGGGAGCCCGCCGCCATCACTGCGCCAGCCTCACCTGCCCGCTTTCGATCATCGCGCCATAGCGCTTGGACGCTTCCTGCACCACGTTGCGGAAGTACGCGGGCGTACTGCCCACCGGCTCGTAGCCCATGGAGGCAAAGGCGGCGCGGACGGACGGCGACTGGATGGTCTTGACCAGGGCCTCGTTCAACCGCTCCAGCACCGCCGGGGGAATGCCCGCCGGCGCGATGAACCCCACCCAGCCGTCGGTGGTGAAGTCCATGCCCGCTTCCTTGAAGGTCGGCACGTCGGGATAGGCCTCGACCCTCTTCTTGGCCGCGACCGCCAGCGCGCGCACCTTCCCCGTGTCGACGAAGGTCTTGGCGCCCTGGCCGGCCAGCATGTAGTCGATCTGCCCGCCCGCCAGGTCGGCCAGCGCGCCGCTTTCCCCCTTGTAGGGCACGTGCACGGTCTGGATGCCGGCAAGGTTGGCGAAATAGACGTTGTTGAAGTGGAAGCTGGTGCCGGCGCCCGGCGTGCCGTAGTTCAACTGGCCCGGCCGGCTCTTGGCCAGGGCGATGAACTCCTTCAGCCCGCCCGACGGCAGGATCTTCTTGCTGGCGACCAGCACCATGAAGGTGTCGACGGCGATGGTGATGGGGGCGAAGTCCTTCAGCGGCTCGATGCCATAGCCGGGATCGGTCAACGGCAGGGTCACCATGGTGGCGGGCACGGCCAGTCCTATCGTGTAGCCGTCCTTGGGCGCCCGCCGCAGTTGGTCCATGCCTATCTTGCCGCCCGCGCCGGGCTTGTTCTCGACCACCACCGGCTGGCCGAGTTCGCGCGCGGCGCCTTCGGCGACGGCCCGCGCCACGGCATCGGTCAGCCCGCCCGGCGCATAGGGTACGACGATGGTGATCGGCCGGGTGGGCCAGTCCGCCCTCGCCGGGCCGATGCCGGCCAGGGCAAGCGCGGCCACGAGCATGGCTTTGCGTATCATGTGTGCGTCTCCTTCTTCGGGTCCGGCTTGGTTGCCGGCCTCGCGTCCATGGACCGGGATTCTTGGTGACCAGGCCGCCGGTTGACGACAGCTACCCAACGCCGTTCCGGCATGCGGATCTGGCATGATTCCATGCGCGGACCGGGCACGGTTGCGCGTTGTGCAGTCGGAGCGTTCATGGCCATCATTCCCGATATGCGGACATCCTCTCCCGGCAAGACCCGGCAGGCCGGCGCCGACGGCCGGCGCGGCGACTTCATGACCTCGCTGGCCAAGGGGCTCGAAATCCTGGCCGCCTTCGAAGTCGGCCATCCCCTGGGCAACCAGGAACTGGTGGCCATCACCGGCCTGCCCAAGACCACCGTCTCGCGCATCACCGGCACGCTGGCATCGCTCGGCTACCTGCGCCTGGACGAACAGAGCCGCAAATATTCCATGGGCGCCCGGGTGCTGGGACTGGGCGCCAGCGTACAACGGCACATCGGCCTGTTGCGCACGGCACGGCCCCACATGCAGCGCCTGGCGGACGAACTGGACATCGCGGTGATCCTGGGCGCGCGCGACCGCACGGGCCTGGTCTTCCTGGAAGTGATCCATCCGCCGCGCAATGCGCTGACGATCAATACCGACTCCGGCTCGGTGGTGCCCATCGAACGCACGTCCATCGGGCTGGCGTACCTGGTGGCCGCCCCCGTGCCCGAACGCGTGCACATGCTGCAGGCGCTGCGCGACGCGCATCCCGACGACTGGGAGGACATACGCGGCGTGGTCGAGCGGGCCCACAAGGATTATCGCGAGCGCGGCTTCGTGGTGTCCCAGCGCGGCCGGGGCGGGCTGATCAGCGGCGTGGGCGTGCCGATGGTGCTGGGGCAGAGCGGCGTCTTCTCCTTCGCCTGCGTGGGCCCTTCCATCCAGTTGTCGGAAGTCCGCCTGGTCCAGGTGCTGGGACCGCGCCTGGTGGACACGGTGGCAGCCATCGGGCAGGCCATGCGCGCCGCGGGCCCCGAACGCGGATAGGACGGGCCGTCCCGATCCGGATTGCGGAACGCGGCCGCTGCCGCCGTTTCCCCGGCCCCGGCCGCTGCCTAGAGTTCGAAGCGTACCGATTTCTCCAACGAGCGCTTCGATGAACAGACCCCGCCTACCCGATCACGCCGTCAGCGGCGACGCCGATACCACCGTATTCCTGCTGCACGGCGCCTATGGTTCCAAGGATTATTTCCGGGCCCTGACCGGCACCCTGGTGCAGGCCGGCTACCGCGTCGTGGCCTGGGACGCGCCGGGATACGGCCTGAGCCCGCTGCCGCCGGACGGGCTGTCGATCGAACACCTGGCCGAAGCCGCGGCCCGGCTGATCGAGCACACCGGCAGCCGGCGCAACATCGTCATGGGGCACAGCATGGGCGGCATCACCGCGCCGCTGGTCACGCGCCTGGCGGGCGACCGCGTGCACGGGCTGGTGATCTCGGCCACGCTGGGCTCCTTCGCCCGCAAGTCGGCCGAGGACAAGGTCACCTTCCTGAAGGAACGCATCGATCCCCTCAAGCGTGGCGTGCCCTTCCGCACGGCCGCCGAATCCGTGGTGCGCTCGATGTTCGCGCCGGGCTCGACCGGGCCGCTGGTGGACCAGGTGCGCGAGGTCGCCCTGTCGATGTCGGCCGACACCTTCTGCGCCGCCATCGAGGCCATCGTGAATTACGACGGCCTGCAGACGATGCGGGAAGTCAGCGTGCCCGCGCTGCTGATCGCCGGCGCGCAGGACAAGGTCGGCCGGCCCGACGGCATGCGCGAGCTTACCGCCGTCATTCCCGATGCGCGCTTCGTCTGCATCGAAGGCGCCGGCCACTACTCCTTCGCCGAGCAGCCCGAGGCCTTCAACGACGCGCTGCTGTCCTTCCTGTCCGGCCTGCCTCGGCGCGCCGCCGCCTGACCGCCCCCCATTCCTTCGCGACCGATTCCTGCCATGACCATCCAGACCCTGCCCAGCGGCGTGATGTCCACGCTGCAACCCACCGACCATCCGTTCCTGAACGGCCCCTTCCGGCCCATGTTCAACGAGTACATCGCCGACACCGGCAGCCTCCAGGTCATCGGCGAAATTCCCCGCGACCTGGACGGCATCTTCATCCGCAACACGCACAACCAGATCCACCAGCCGCTGGGCATGTTCCACCCCTTCGACGGCGACGGCATGCTGCATGCGGTGCACTTCCACGACGGCCGCGCCACCTACCGCAACCGTTTCGTGCAGACCACCGGCTTCCTGGCCGAGCAGGCCGCCCGCCGCTCGCTGTGGGCGGGCCTGCTGGAGCCCGAAAAAGCGTCCCGCCGCGGCTCCGGCGCCATGGGAGCGATGAAGGACAACGCCGGCACCGACATCATCTGCCACGCGGGACTGCTGCTGGCCACCATGTCGCAGGGCAGCGAACCCTGGCGCCTGGATCCCATCACGCTGGACACGCTGGGCCCGGACACCAACTGGGCGCGCAAGATCCCGGACGGCATCAGCTCGCACTACAAGGTCGATCCGGAAACGGGCGAGATGATGTTCTTCAACTATCCCGAGCACTGGCCGTACATGCACTACGGCGTCATCGACCGGAACAACCGGCTGGTGCACTACGTGCCGGTGGAACTGCCGGGCGCCCGCTGGCCGCATGACCTGGGCATCACCAGGAACTATTCCATCCTGCACGACACGCCGCATTTCTTCGACCCCGAACTGCTCAAGCGCGGGCAGCACAAGATGACCTTCCATCCCGAGATGCCCGCGCGCTTCGGCGTGATCCCGCGCCATGGCGACGGCTCGCAGGCGCGGTGGTTCGAGGCCAAGGCCTGCCACATCCTGCACCTGGCCAACTGCTACGAGGACGGCGACGAAATCGTGATGGACGGCTGCATCATGCCCGATCCCAAGCTGCACCCGGTGGGCGCGACCGACGGCAAGGACATCTACGCCCGGATCAAGGCGCGGCTGGACAAGCACAACAACCCGACCATGATGCACCGCTGGCGCTTCAACCTGCGCACCGGCGCCACCACCGAGCAATACCTGGACGACGAGATCAGCGAATTCCCGGTCGTCAGCAACGACTACGTGGGCCGGCCCTACCGCTACAGCTACAACGTGCTCTATCAACCCGGCGAGTGGCTGTTCCGCGGTCTCAAGCGCTTCGACCTGCACACCGGCGCCATGCAGCGTTACGAGTATGGCCCCGGCCGCTACGGCAGCGAACCCCAGGTGGCGCGGCGACTGGGCGCGCGCGACGAGGACGACGGCTACGTGACCGTCTTCGTCACCGACATGAACCAGGACCGCTCCGAATGCCTGGTGCTGGATGCCCGCGACATCTCGCGCGGGCCGCTGGCCACCATCGTGCTGCCGGAACGCATTCCCGTGGGCACCCACGCCTGCTGGGTGGAAGGCGACCGCATCCCCGGCGAGCACCGCGATCCGGCGGCCTGGGCATGACGCCGGCCGATCTGGTCCTGCTGCCGGGACTGAACAATACGGCGGCCGTGTTCGACGACGTGAAGGCGGCCCTGCCGGACGCCGTGCGCGCCCATTGCCCGGACCTGCCCGCGCTGGAAACGGTGGAGGAGCTGGCCGGGCACGTGCTGCGCGAGGCACCGCCGCGCTTCTGGCTGGGCGGTTTCTCGTTCGGCGGCTATGTCGCGATGGCGGTGCTGGACCGGGCGCCCGAGCGCATCCAGGGCATCGCGTTGATCTGCTCGGGTCCGGCGGCCGATACGCCCGCCCAGGCCGCCAAGCGGCAGGAAGCCATCGCCGGCGCCCGCCAGGGAGGCTACGTGGAAACGGCCGCCGCCTCGACCGCCCCGTTCCACCCGGACAGTCTGGCGCGTCCGGAACTCATGGCGCGGCGCCGGGCCATCGTGCAGGCCTACGGCGCGCAACGCTACATCGCGCATTGCCTGGCCTGTATCGCCAGGCCGGATCGCACCGGGCTGCTGGACGGCCGCCATCCGACCCTGCTGGTGACCACCACCCACGACCGGGTCGTGGCGCCGGAGAACCTGAAGCGGCTGGCGGCCGACGTGCCGGGCAGCCGGCTGGAGACGGTCGCGGCCGCCGGCCACCTGCTGCCGCTGGAGCAGCCCGCCGCGCTGGCCGCGGTGCTTGCCGCGTGGATCGCGGACGGAGCCGCGCCGTGACGCCGCTTCCCCTGCAAGGGCTGCGGGTCTTCGACCTGAGCCAGGGCGTGGCCGGCCCCTACTGCACCATGCTGCTGGCCGCGCAGGGCGCCGACGTGGTGAAGGTCGAACCCTTCGAGGGCGACTGGATACGCTCGGGGCGCAACCAGCATCGCGGGCACACGCCGGCGTCCATCACGGTCAACCTGGGCAAGCGCAGCATCGCGCTCGATCTGAAGCATCCGGACGGGCCCGGAACCGCGCGCCGCATCGCCGCCGGCTGCGACATCGTGATCGAAAGCTTCCGTCCCGGCGTGGCCGCGCGGCTGGGCCTGGACGATGCCACCCTGCGGGCGGACCGGCCGGACCTGATCTACGCCTCGGTGTCGGGCTTCGGCCAGGACGGGCCGCTGAGCCGGCGCGGCGTGGTGGACCAGATCATGCAGGCGTTCTGCGGCTGGATGACCCTGAACGCCGACGCGGCGGGCCAGCCCCAGCGCACGCGCAATGTCGTGCTGGCCGACCAGGTCACCGGACTCTACGCCTACCAGGCCGTCAGCGGCGCGCTAATCGGCAAGCTGCGGCACGGCACCGGCGCGCGCCTGGACATTTCGCTGATGGGGGCCATGGCGGCCTTCCTCGCGCCGCGGCTGGTGGCCGCCGGCACCGGCGGCGGCGAAGCCGGGCAGGTCTATTTCGCCGCCCCCACGGGCGAATACCCCACGCGCGCCGGCACGCTGATGCTGGCCGCCCGCAAGCCGGCGGAGTACCAGCGCTTCTGCGAAGCCATCGGCCGTCCCGACCTGCACGCGGACGAACGCTACGCCACGCAGGAAGCGCGCAACCGCAACGCCGCCGAACTGGACCGCGAGATCGCCGCCAGCCTGTCCACGCGCGGCGCCGACGAATGGGAGACCCTGCTGAACGAACGCGGCGTCATGGCCAGCGTGGTGCGCAGCGTCGGCCAGTTCATGGCCTCGGAACAGATGCGCGTCGCGGGGCTGGTCGAAACGGTGGACGTGGGCGGCGTGGGCGAGTGCCCGCTCGTCCGGCTGCCGGGAGCCCCCGCCTGGTCGGCACGAACCCAGGCGCCCGCCGTGCCCGCGATCGGGCAGCACGGCGGCGACATCCTGCGCGAGGCCGGCCTGGCCGAGCGCGACATCCGGCAACTGGCCGCCGCCCGGTGCGTGCGCCTGCCCTCCACGGAAGAAGTGTCCTCCCATGTCTCGTGAACTCCTGCGCGGCCTGCGCCTGCCCATCGTCTCGGCCCCCATGTTCCTGCTGTCGGGCCCGGAGCTCGTGCTTGCCGCGTGCAAGGCCGGCATCGTGGGTGCCTTCCCCACGCCCAACGCCCGCCCCATCGACGTGCTGGACCAGTGGATGCGCACCATCACCGAGGGACTGGAGGCGGCGCGCGCCGCCGATCCGGATGCGCGGCTCGGCCCCTGGGCGGCAAACCTGGTCACCCATTCCTCGAACTCCCGGCTACCCGAGGACCTGGCCCTGGTCGCCCGCTACCGGCCCCCCATCGTCATCACCGCGCTGGGCAGTCCGCGACCCGCCATCGACATCGTGCACGGCTACGGCGGCATCGTGCTGGCCGACGTCATCGACCTGCGGCTGGCCCGCAAGGCCATCGCCGCCGGCGCGGACGGACTGGCCTGCGTCAGCGCGGGGGCCGGCGGCCATACCGGCAGCCTGTCGCCTTTCGCGTTCATCAGCGCGGTGCGGCAGTTCTTCGACGGCATCATCGCCGTGGGCGGCGGCATCGCCGACGGCTGGGGCGCGGCCGGCGCGATCGCCGCGGGGGCCGACCTGGTCTACATGGGAACGCGCTTCCTGGCGACCCGGGAAAGCCGGGCCCCGGAAGCCTACAAGCAGATGGTGGTCGAGTGCGACACCGAACAGTTGATCGTCAGCAGCGGCATCACCGGCACGCCGGCCAGCTGGCTCAAGCCGTCGCTGGCCGCCAACGGCATCGACCCCGATACGCTGGCCGCCAGCAGCACCCGGCACTACGACAGCAACACGCCCTTCGCGAAGAAGCGCTGGCTGGACGTGTGGGCCGCGGGGCAGGGGCTGGGCGTGATAGCGGACGTTCCGGACGTCGCGGAACTGGTGGAGCGGCTGGAGCGGGAGTACCTCCAGGCAGGCGAGCGGTTCGACGCGCTGCGCGGCGGGGTGACCGCCCTCCAGCCGGCCTAGGCCTTTTTCCCCAGCGCTTCGCGCAGCCTCAGCACCCCCGGCAGCCCGGTGTTCTGGACCGGCGTGAACAGCGATAGCTGGACCCTGCCCAGGTCCAGTTCGCCGCCCCGCAGCGCCACGACCCTGCCGCTTTGCGCGTAGGTCGCCAGCAGGCGGTCGGGGGCCAGGCCGATCATGTCGGTGTGCGCGACGATCTGGATGGCGGTGTGGATGGATGGGCACGCCACGGACACCGGCGGCGGCGCCATGCCTTGTTGCAGGAACAGCCGCTGGAACGTCGC
Organism: Alcaligenaceae bacterium SAGV5; assembly: GCA_009360345.1. GTDB lineage: Bacteria > Pseudomonadota > Gammaproteobacteria > Burkholderiales > Burkholderiaceae_B > Pigmentiphaga. The sequence continues at coordinate 224,229 of SPDP01000005.1, read as the reverse complement.
ATGCGTGCGCGAGCCCCGCTTGTGCATGACCCAGCGTTCGCCCGCCAGGTCGGCGACGGCGACCCGCGCCCGGCGGGCCAGGGGATGGCCCGCCGCCGCCACGACTTTCATGTGGCTGCGCCAGAGCGGCTCCACCACGATCCGGTCCAGGTCTATGGTGCCGACCACGGCCTCGTCCATCCAGCCGATCACGCAGTCCAGCTCCCCCGCCACCAGGCTTTGCAGCAACTCGGCCGCGGTGCCTTCCTCGATTTGCAGGCGGCACGCCTCGGCCGGGGTGATCCGTGCCAGCGCGCGCGGCAGCGCATCGACGCTCGCGAGCTGCACGCACCCGAGCCGCACGATGGGCTCGTCCACGGGCGGCGCCACCGCCTCCAGCGCCATGTTCAGCGAGGCCAGCGCCACCCGCAGCCGCTCCAGCGCCCGCAGGCCCGCCGGGGTCAGCCGGCCGCCGCGCGCGCCGCGCGAGACCAGCGGCACGCCGAAGTTCTCCTCCAGTTCCTGGAGCAGCAGGGTCACCGCGGGTTGGCTGAGGTTCAACTCGCGCGCGGCACCGCCCAGCGATCCCGTCCGGTGGATGATGTCCAGCAGCCGCAGGTGGCGCACCCGCAGCCGCTCGAACCGGTAGCCGGGCAGGAAGGGCGGGCTCGCGTCGGTCATACGGTTTTCTTATGCATCGATCGGAACTCCATAATTGTGCCTGAATGCTGACGACTCGATAATCTTCCGGCCGAACCCGGTCGACGCCGTCCGGGGCACCCCCCGCCAGAACCCGAGGACACCACATGTGGACCCATCGCAGCAGGATCGCCCGGCTCGTGCTGGCCGGATGCGCCGCGGCAGCGTGCGCGACACTCTCCCCCGCCAGCGCCGCCTACCCGGAAAAACCCATCCGCCTGGTCGTGCCCTTCCCGCCCGGCGGCGCGGTCGACGGCTATGCCCGCATCGTGCAGCCTGCCCTGTCGCGGGAACTGGGGCAGACCGTGGTCGTGGAGAACCGCACCGGCGCGAGCGGCATGATCGGTTCGGAAGCCGTGGCGCGCGCGCCCGCCGACGGCTACACGCTGCTGCTGGGCAACATCGCCACCTTCGCCATCAATGTGGGCATCTACAAGAAGATGCCGTATGACCCGATACGCGACCTGGCTCCCATCGCCAAGACCGTCGCCGTCAACTACGTGCTGGTGGTCAACCCCAAGGTGCCCGCCCGCAACGCGGCCGAGCTGGTCGCCTATGCGAAGGCCCATCCGGGCAAGCTGACCTACGGTTCGTCCGGCAGCGGCAGCGCGCAGCATATGGCGGCGGAACTGTTCAAGGCCCGCACCGGCACCCAGATCCTGCACATCCCCTACAAGGGAACCGGCGAGCTGATCGCCGACCTGCTGGCCGGCCACGTGGACATGATCTTCGCGGACCAGGGCACGATGATGCAGCAGGTCTCCGCGGGCAAGCTGCGCGTGCTGGGCGTATGCGGCCCGCAGCGGTCGGCCGACTATCCCGACATTCCCACGGTCGCGGAAGCGGCCGGCATCCCCGGCTTCGAGGTGGTGGCCTGGCAGGGGCTCGCCGCGCCCGCCGGAACCTCTGCGGACGTCGTGCGGCGCATCAACGCCGCGGTCAACAAGATACAGGCCGACCCCGCCATCCGCAGGCAGATCAACCAGGCGGGACTCACGCCCGACAGCGGCACGCCCGAGGAATTCCGGCGCTACGTCGAAGCGGAGATCGGCAAGTGGAGCAAGCTGGCCCGGGACGTGGGCGCGACCGTCGATTGACCGCCCGCCAATGACGATCTCACGCATCGATGCCTGGGTATTCCGCGCCCCCATCGACCGGCCGGTGCGAGCCGCGGTCGGAACGCTGCGCGACCGGCCGGCCTTGTTCATCCGGCTGACGGACGACGATGGCGCCACCGGCTGGGGGGAAGTGTTCTGCAATTTCCCGCAGGTGGGCGCGGAACACCGCGCGCGCCTGATCGACAGCGTGGTGGGTCCGCTGCTGGTGGGACGGCCCGCGGCGGATCCTCCCCTGCTGCACGCCGGACTGGCCGCGGCGCTGCGCCGGCTGGCGATCCAGTGCGGCGAACCGGGCCCGTTCGCACAGATACTGGGCGCCATCGACCAGGCCGCCTGGGACCTGCTGGCCCGGCGGCGGCGGTTGCCGCTCTGGCGCGTGCTGGGCGGCGCGTCGGCCAGCCGGTCGGTCCGTGTCTACGCCAGCGGCCTGGGGCCGCAGGGCGTGGCCGAGATGGCCGGAAGCAAGCGGGACCAGGGCTTTCGCGCCTTCAAGCTGAAGGTCGGCTTCGATCCTGGCACCGACCTCGACAACGCGCGCCAGTTGCGCGACGCGATAGGAAACGACGCGCTGCTGATGCTGGATGCCAACCAGGCGTGGGACGCGGCGCAGGCCGTGGATCGGCTGCGGGAGCTGTCCGCCTTCGCGCCGGTGTGGGCCGAGGAGCCGCTGGCCGCCGACGAACCGCTCGAGGCGTGGACGCGCGTCGCGCGCGAAGGCGGCATCCCCCTGGCGGCGGGCGAGAACATGCTGGGCGAGGCCGCGTTCGCGGAAGCGCTGGCGAGCGGACATCTGCGCTACATCCAGCCCGACGTGGGCAAATGGGGAGGGCTGTCCGGCAGCCTGCGCATCGCCCGCCTGGCCGCGGCGCACGACGCGACGCTGTGTCCGCACTGGCTGGGCGGCGGCATCGGCCTGGCGGCATCGATGCACCTGCGCGCGGCGCTGGGCGACGACGGATTCGTCGAGGTCGACTCGAATCCGAATCCGCTGCGCGAAGGGGTATTCGGTCCGATGCCGCTGCGCGAGGGACGCTACGAACTATCGGACGCCAGCGGCCTCGGTATCGAGCCCGACCTGGCCGCCCTGTCTGCTTTTCTCATCCGGCACTGAGGCACCGCCGGACCGGGACCCCCATGGAGCCCATCATCGAATCCATTCCGAACCTCCTGCCCGCCGACCACGAACGCGCCGCGCTGGCCGGCCGCGCCTGGGTGCCCGGCATCGGCCCCTGCCTGGCCGCGGTGCGCGATGGCCGGCTGGTGGACATCACCGCCCATGGGCCGACCATGGCCGACCTGCTCGAACGGCCGGACCGGGTGGCGCGGGTACGCGACGCGCCCGGCGCCGATCTGGGTCCCGTCGCGCCGCTGGCGCGGGCGGTCGGCCCGGACGTCCTCCATTTGCTGGCCCCCTGCGACCTGCAGGCCATCAAGGCCTGCGGCGTCACGTTCGCCGCCAGCCTGCTCGAACGCCTGGTCGAGGAACGGGCCAAGGGCGACCCCGCGCGCGCGCCGGCCCTGCGCGCGGCCTTGCAGGCCCAGCTCGGAACGGATTTGTCCGCCGTCCGGCCGGGCTCGCCCGAGGCCGCTCGCTTGCGCACGCAGCTTTGCGCCACCGGCGAATGGTCGCAATACATGGAAGTGGGCCTGGGCAAGGACGCCGAGATCTTCACCAAGGCCCAACCCATGTCCGCCGTCGGCCACGGCGCCGACATCGGCATCCTGCCCGATTCGGCCTGGAACAATCCCGAGCCGGAAATCGTCCTGGCGGTGGACAGCCAGGGCCGGCCGGTCGGCGCCAGCCTGGGCAACGACGTCAACCTGCGGGACTTCGAGGGCCGCAGCGCGCTGCTGCTGGGACGGGCCAAGGACAACAACGCCTCGTGCGCCATCGGCCCGTTCATCCGGTTGTTCGACGACGGCTTCGGCCTGGACGACATCCGCCGGGCCGTCGTCCATCTGGACATCGATGGCGCCCGGGGCGGGTTCGCGCTACGCGACGCGAGCCGGATGGACCTGATCAGCCGCGATCCGCTCGACCTGGCCCGGCAGGCCATGGGGCCTCATCACCAGTATCCGGACGGCCTCATGCTGTTCCTGGGCACGATGTTCTCGCCCGTCCAGGACCGGTACGAAGCCGGGCACGGCTTCACCCATGCCGTCGGCGACCGGGTGACGATCTCGTCGCCACGGCTGGGAGCGCTGGGGAACCGGGTCGTCCACGCGGCCGACGCCGCGCCATGGACGTTCGGAACGCGCGCGCTGATGGCGAACCTGCACGCGCGCGGCCTGCTCGCATGACCGGCAGGCTGCCGCCCGGGGCGATGGATGGATCTCCATGATCGGGTTTTATTTAAGTGTACGTATAACTGTACTTATTATTAATTCCTTTAAAATCATTCACTTATAAATTATATTGCCTATATATTTATGTATTGATATAGTCGCCCCACGTTTTCATGACACGGACCCCAGCCGGTCCGCACATCGTTCAGGGGCCCTCTCATGCGTTACCTTCGCCGTCTTGCCCTCGTCGCCGCCGCGGCCTGTCTGCTGCCCTGGGTGGCCCACGCCCAGGGCGAAGCCTGGCCCGCCCGGCCCTTGACCCTGATCGTCTCGTCCGGGCCCGGGGCGGGGGTCGATACCTTCGCCCGCGTCCTGGCCGAGCGGCTGCAGCCGCGCCTGGGCCAGAGCGTCATCGTCGAGAACCGGCCCGGCGCCTCTGGCATGATCGCGGCGCGCCAGGCCGCGCGCTCCGCGCCCGACGGCTACACGCTGTTCCTGATGCCCAACACGCTGGTCATCGCGCCCTACGTGCTGGCGCAGAACGCCGCCACGGTCAGCGTCACGAAGGAACTGGCGCCGGTGGTGATGCCGGTCTCGACCATGATGGTCATGGCCGTCAACGGCAAGTTCGCCGACAGCCACGGCATCAAGACGGTGAAGGACTTCATCGCCGTGGCGAAGAAGGAGCCCGGCTTTGCCTACTCCGGCGGCGACAACGGTTCGCCCATGAACGTGATGGGCGAGCAATTCCACAAGGAGTCCGGGCTGGAGCTGACCAGCGTGCCGTACGGCGGCGTGGCCAAGATGGTGACGGCGCTGCTGGGCGGGCAGATCAACATGGCCTGGATGCCCACCTCGGGCAACACCCAGTACTTCCGCGACGGCCTGCTGCGCGCGCTGGCCACGTCCTCGCCCCGGCGCGCGCCACAGATGCCGGAGGTGCCGGCCATGACCGAGCTGGGTTATCGCGACGTGCAGGCCACCGCCTGGTTCGGCATCCTGGCGCCACTGGGCACGCCGGCGCCCATCATCGCCCGGCTCAACCAGGACATCAACGCCGTGCTGAAGGATCCAGCCATGCGCGCCCGGCTGGACCAGCTCGGCTATGAGCCGGAGGGCGGGCCGCCCGAGGCGCTGACCCGGCAGATGCGCGAGGACGATGAACGCTATCGCCGCCTGACCGCCGACCTGAAGATCCGCGCAAACTGACAGCCTCGCAGCAAGGAGTCCCGCCGTTGTCCGCGCCCCCTCTGAAACTCAGCATGACCTGCGGTCCCTACGACCGCGCCCAGGCCCTGATCGACGGCACCGTGCGCGCGCGGGGCATCGAACTCGACATCACCGTCAACGACGACGACGTCAGCCGTCAGTCGCAAAGCGCGCGCGGCATGTTCGACATCGCCGAATTCTTCACCGGCACCTACATCGCCGACCTGCCGCGCCGCACCCTGGGCTTCACCGCGCTGCCGATCTTCGTCAAGCGCATGTTCCGGCACTCGTACATCTACATCAACCGGCGCAGCGGCATCGCCAGGCCTTCGGACCTGAACGGCCGCCGCGTGGGCGTGCAGACCTGGGCCACCAGCGCCGCGCTGTGGGCCAAGGGCATCCTGGAAGAAGACTACGGCGTCGACCTGTCGTCCATCACCTGGGTCGCCTGGCAGCCGGTGCGGCTGCCGGACTGGACGCCGCCGCCCTGGCTGAAGATGGAAATCGCGCCGGCCGGGTCCTCGCAATACGACCTGCTGGCCTTGAACGCCATCGACGCGGGCATCACCACCGAAGCGTGGGCGCCCGGCGTCCATCCCGACATCGATTTCCTGTTTCCCGACCACGGCGCCGAGGAACGCGCCTATTTCGCCCGCACGCGCTGCTTTCCCATCATGCACACGCTGCTGGTGCGCACGGCCATCCTCGAAGCCCATCCCTGGGTGGCGCAAAGCCTGTACGACGCCTGGGAGGCGTCCAAGCAGGCCTGCTACCGCAAACAGGAAGAATGGTCACGCCTCCACACCACCTCGCTGTGGTATCGCGCGCTGTGGGAAGAGGAACGCCGCGCGGCGGGGCCCGACATCTACCCCTGGGGCTTCGCCAAGACCCGCCACGAGGTGGACCGCATGCTGGCCTACGCCTACAGGCAAGGCCTGACGCCGCGCAAGTACGAGCCGGAAGAAATGTTCTGGCCGTCCATGCTCGCGACCTGACCTGACCCCTAGTCCGCCGTGATGCCGGCGCTGCGGACGATGGGCGCGTAGGTGTCCAGGTCGCGCTTGACCACCTTGGCCAGCGTCGCCGGCGGCCCGCCGACCAGGATCTGGCTGGCGCCTTCCAGCCTTTGCTTGACGTCGGGCAAGGCCAGGATTGCATTGATCTCGCGGTTGAGCTTGTCGACGACGGGAGCCGGCGTGCCGCGCGGCGCGAACAGCCCCGTCCACACGCCGACCACCATGCGCGGATAGCCTTGCTCGCGCAGCGGCACGATCTCGGGCGCCGACGCCAGGCGTTCCTCGTCCAGGCCGCCCAGCACTGTCAGCGCGCCGGCCTTCACGTGCTGCGCGACGTTGCCGTAGGGCACGAAGATCAGGTCCACATGTCCGCCCAGCGTGTCGTTCAGCGCCGGCGCCAGCCCCTTGTACGACACGAAGGACATGTCGATGCCGGCCATCTGCTTGAGCATTTCGCCGGCCACGTGCTGGGGCGAGCCATTGGCCGAACCGGTGTAGGTCAGGCCGGGATGGGCCTTGGCGTAGGCGACCAGTTCCGGCAGGTTCTTGACGCCCAGGCGCGGATGCGCCGCCAGCACCATCAGCGTCTTGGCCGGCAGGATCACGGGCGCGAAATCGGCCTGCACGTCGAAGGTCACGACGCCCTTGGGCAGCACCAGCGGCGACAGCACGAAGGTGTTGGGCGTCATCATCAGCGTATGGCCATCGGGCGCCGCCCGAGCCACGTGCGCCGCGCCTATGGTGCCGCTGGCGCCGGGGCGGTTCTCGACCACGACGGTCTGGCCCAGGCGCTGGCCCAGCTTGTCGCCGATCACGCGGGCCAGCATGTCCGGGCTGCCGCCGGGCGGGAAGGGAACGACGATGGTGATGGGCCGCGACGGGTAGTCGGCGTCGGCCCCGTGGGCGGCCGCCATCGGCAGGCAGGCGGCACAGGACAGCAGGAGTGCGGCAAGGGTCTTCATGTAGAGCATCCTGAACAAGAGTGGAAACGCCGCGCTAGGCGACGCGCGTACCGCTGGCCGACACCCCGCCGTCCACGGGCAGCACGGCGCCCGTGATGAACGAGGCTTCATCGGAAGCCAGCCACAACACCGGCGCCGCGATCTCGGCCGGCTCGCCCCAGCGGGCAATGGGTGCCGGCACGAAACCGCGGTCTTTCAACTCGGCCTCGGACAGGCCGCGCGCGGCGGCGCGGCCCAGCGTGAATCCGGTCAGCACCGATCCCGGGCACACGGCATTGGCGCGCACGCCATGCCGCGCTTCCTCGATGGCCAGCACCCGGGTGGCCGCGACCATCGCCGCCTTGGTGGCGTCGTACTGGCCCATGCCGGCGCGGCCGCAGATGCCGAAGGTGGACGCGACGTTGACCACCGCGCCGCGCCCCGACTGGCGCAGCCAGGGCAGGGCCAGCGCGGTGACCAGGCTGGCGCCGATCACGTTGACCGCCAGGATGCGCTGCCATGACGCGGCATCGGCATCGGCCAGGCGGTGGTATTCGCGCGTGGCGGCGTTGTTGACCAGGATGTCGAGCGCATCGCCGCCTGCCCGGATGGCATCGCCCAGGCGCGCCACCTGGGCTTCGTCGGCGATGTCGCAGGTCGCGGCGACGATGCGATCGCCCCCCAGGCGCGCCACGGCGGCCGCCAGCGCATCGGCGTCGCGGTCCGCCAGGATCACGCGCGCGCCTTCATCGGCGAACAATGCGGCAATGGCCTGGCCGATGCCGCCCGCGCCGCCGGTGACCAGCGCGGTCCTGCCTTCGAGCCTGTGTCCCATGCGCGCTCCTAGGCGGGATAGGCCAGCGAACCGGCCGGGTTGTCGATGCGTTCGCCGTGCTCGGCCTGCGACACGAAAGCGGTGCGCAGCAGCCGGCGCACCTTGATCACGTCCTCGTCGGGCGCCAGCAGGTATTCGCGCGAGCGCGCCTCGATCAGGTCGCCCTGCGCCTCGGCGGCGAAAGCGTCCTCGGCATTGACCAGCTCCAGCCGCGGCAACGCGACCTCGTTGAACAGGCGCGTGGCGGTGGCGCGCTCGGCCTCGGTCCGGGCACGCCAGGACAGGAAGCGGACCACCGTCGTGTGCCGGGCATCCTGCGGGAATTGCCACAGCCGCGACGCATAGGGCGCGGCGCCCGGCGCCGGCATGATGGGATTGGTGGTCAGGCAGGGCAGGCAGAAGCGCTGGCCCTTGACGTCCACGGTGAAGTGGCCGTGGTTGATCGGTTCGCCTTCCAGGTCGACCGACACGCCGCGTACGCCGTGCGAGGTGCGGATGATCTTGATGCGGCGGTCCTCCAGCGGAATCTCGTTGCTGCCCGGCTTGCGTTCGGCGCGGTGCACGGCCTGCGAGTCGGTGTGCAGCACGACGGCATGGAAGCCGTCGCTGCCGTCGATGGCCAGCAGCCAGTTGGCTTTCCAGGTGGACGTGGGCAGCCGGAAGCAGATGAATTCGTCGGGCTTGAGCAGTTCCTCGGGAACCTGGGTTTCGAGCGGCGGCGGCGGAAAACGGACCGGATCGCCCAGGTAGGCCCAGATATAGCCCCCCAGTTCCCGCGCCGGATACGCGGGCACGCCCAGCCGGTCGTGGTGGGGGGTATGCGCGGTTTCCCACGGGATGAGCGTGCAGCGGCCTTCGCCGTTGAAACGCAACCCATGCATCAGGCATTGCAGGTCCCCATCCATGACACGGCCGACCGACAGCCGGATGCTGCGATGCGGGCAGCGATCGCGCACGACGTTCGGCTGGCCATCGGCGCCGCGCCAGGCGGCGAGATTCTCGCCCAGCACCTTCAGTCCGACGGGTTTGTCGGCGGGTAGTTCTTCCGTTTGCAGGATCGGGTACCAATAGTTGCGCAGGCCGGTCGGCAGGCCTTCCGGAATCAACTGGACCAGTTCCTTGACTGCGGTGTCACTCATTTCCATCCCCTGGGTTCTAGCATGGGGACACTATAAGAAGATGGAAATAACATGTCAAATAATGAATTCAATAATTCTATAACTACTTGTTTTATATAGAATTATTAATTTGTACACGTATAAGCATGCATATAATTTGGCAAGCTTTGCGGATGGGTGTGGTAACGTTGCCGCCGAGGAGAATCCATGCAGCCCGAACCCGACCACGAACTGCCGGCCAGCGCCGGCTCTCCGCGCGACGAGCCCGACCCGCTGCTGGTCATGTACAGCATGCCCGGGCACCTGATCCGGCGCGCCAAGCAGAAGACCACGCTGGCCTTCGCGCCCATCACCCGGCGCTTCAACCTCACGCCCATCCAGTACGTCGTGCTCAAGACGATCTCGATACGGCCCGGTGTGGACCAGGCCGAACTGGGCGACATCGTGGGGCTCGATACCTCGACCACCGGACAGGTGGCCGCGCGGCTGGAGCAACGTTCCCTGATCGTGCGCCGGCCCGACGGCCGGCGCCAGCGCGTGGAAGCCTCGGCCGAGGGCCTGGCGCTGCTCGAACAGCTGGGGCCGATGCTGGAGGACATCCAGGATGAGGTCGTCCAGCCCCTGACGGCCAAGGAAAGACAGCAGCTGCTGCGGCTGCTGTCCAAGATGCTGGGCGTGGCCACGCTTTACTACCGGCCCAAGCCACGCGGACGGCGGCGCGCGCCGCGCGACCCGGACACGGCAGGCTGATGCGCCGCGATGCCCCCGCCCGGGGTCATCGCATGGCCGTCACTCTATCGTCACGCCCGTCCGGGTGATGATGTCCTTCCAGGCCCGCGCTTCGTCCCGCAGGCGGTCGGCGAACCGCGCGGGCGAATTGGCGACCGGCAGCGTGCCCTGCTCGACGAACTTGCGCTGCACGTCCGGATCACCCACCGCCGCGCGAAAGGCGGCGGCCAGGCGCTCGACGATGGCCGGATCGGTGCCGCGCGGCGCCGCGATGCCCCACCAGTTGGCCAGTATGACGCCCGGCGGCAGGCCGACCTCGGCCGTGGTGGGCACCTGCGGCAGGGCCGGCAGCCGCTGGTCGGCGGCCACCGCCACGGCGCGGATGCGGCCCGCCGCGATCTGTCCGGCGACGATGCCGTAGCTGGCGATCAGCAGTTGCACGTCGTTGGCGACCAGCGCCTGGACCCCGGGCTGCGAGCCCTTGTACGGCACATGGACCATGCGCGCGCCCAACTGATCGGACAGCATCAGCGCGGACACGTGGGGCACGGTGCCCGCGCCTGGCGATCCGTAGTTCAGCTTGCCCGGATAGGCCTTGGCATAGTCGGCGAAGCCGGCGTAGTCGCGGGCCGGCAATGCGCCCGTGATCGTGACCAGATAGGGCTGCTCGACCAGCAGGCTGACCGGCGTCAGCGCCGCCAGCGGATCGAAGCCCATCTTCGGAAACAGGAACTGGTTGATGACGAAGTTGTTCGTCGGCCCCATCAATAGCGTATAGCCGTCGGGCGCGGCGTTGACCACGTCCAGCGTGCCGATGTTGCCCGCCGCGCCGGCCTTGTAGTCGACGATGACGGGCTGCCCGAGCTGTTTCTCCAGGGCCTGCTGGAGGTTGCGCAGCACCAGGTCCCCGCCGCCGCCGGGGGGATAGGGCAGGATGATCTTGACCGGCCGCTCGGGATAGGCGGCGAAAGCGGCGGCGGTGAACAACAGGCTGGCGACCGCCAGGACCAAATGGCATCCACTGCATGGCTTGCTCATAAGAACTCCCATGAACGTCAGGAAACCCTGGCCGGCACCTACGCCAGGTCGAAGCGCTGTCCCCGTTTCTGCTCGTCGGCGCGGCGATAGATGTCCCACGCCACGGCCACGTCTATGCTGCCTATGCCGGTCATGAAGGCCATGACCCGGTCCGTCGCGGCGGTCCGTCCCAAGGCACGGCCGCTGACGATGTCCTGCATGCCCACGCCGCGCGCATCGTCGATGGCCAGCCCCGGCCGGTAGCGCTCGAAGGCGCGCGCCAGGTTGTCCCGGTGGTCGCACACCAGGCGGTCGGCCCGTTCATAAGTGGCGTCGTCCCACGAGCCGGTGATGTCGAGCGGGATCAGCACCGTGCCCGGCGACCACCACCGCGCCACGATGGGATGCGTCTGGAGCTTGGGCACGGAAGAGATCACGATGTCCATGTCCTGCACGGCCTGCCGGACCTCGTCCACCGGCGTGATCGTCCACGGCCCCTGGTCCGCCATCCGCGCGCAGAAGTTCTCTCGCGAAGCGGGGCGCTGCGAGGCCACGAACACTTCCGAGATCGACGGGAACACCGCAGCCAGGCAACGCAGGGACCACTCGCCCAGCCCGCCGCAGCCGACCAGGCCGACGCGGCGCGGCATCGGGTTCGCGCAATACTTGGCCGCCAGCGCGGCGCACGCGCCGGTGCGGGCGTAGGTGATCCACATTCCTTCCATGATGGCCACCGGCACGCCGGTGAGCGGATCGTTCAGCACGATCAGCGCGCTGGAATCCGGCGCGCCCTGTTCGGCATTGCCCGGAAAGAACGACACCCACTTCATGCCCAGCGCCTGCCGGCCGGCCACCCAGGCGGGCATGGCATGCAGGAAGCTCGACGGCCCGTGCGGATGCAGCGCGACCTTGGCCGGCACTTCGACCTCGCCCGCCGCGTCGCGGCGATAGGTGTCCTCGACGACATCGATGATGTCGCCCAGCGGCGGCGCGCAGTGCGCGACGTCGGCGGCGGACAGCAGGAGCGGGCGTAGGGCGGCGGGCATGTCGGTCTCCATCGAGGCCAGCGGGATCGCTAGGAAATGGTGTGCAGCCGCCAGTCCAGGGAGCCCGAGATGATCTCGCACCCCTGCGCGCGCACGATCACGTGCTCTTCCGCGTTCAGCAGCCCTTCCTGCGTTTCGATCTTGGGTTCCGGCGTGATGCTCATGCCTTCCTGGAACACGTGCGTATCGAACGCGTTGATGTAGGGCGGTTCGTTGACCAGCCCGATGCCGTGGCCGATGCGCTTGGCGGGATGGTCCGAGTAGTTGGTCCAGCCGGTCCGGGCCAGCAGCGACTGCGAATACGCGAACACCGACGCGGTCGTGACGCCGGGCCGGATCTTCTCCATCACCTGGAAAAGGATCTCCCACATGCCGTCGTGCTCGCCCTGCTGGCGTGCGCTGGGCGCCCCGAACACCGCGCGCCGCGTGATGTCCATCTTGTAGCCGTTGACGCTGCAGCCGCCGTCCAGGTAAAGGATGTCCCCGCGCTGGAAGGCGCCGCCGGGTCCCGTGGCGCCCAGCGCCACCGGCGGCCCCGAGTCCAGGTCCGCGCCCAGCTCGGCGTAGAAGGCCATGATGCGCTGCTGGACCGCGCGCTGCGTCACGCCCTCGTCCAGGGATTCCAGGCATTGCCCCCAGGCCCGCGATCCGATCGCGCACGCCTGCCGGAGCTGCTCGATCTCCCAGTCGGACTTGATCATGCGGCAGGCCCAGATCACCGGCGAGGCATCGGCCCAGCGTATGCCGGGCAGCTCGCTTCGCAGGCGGTCGAGATCCGCCAGCGCCAGGCCCAGCCGGGGTTCGTTGCCCAGTTCGATGCCCACGCGCGCGGCATGCAGCCCGCGTTCGGCCAGGATGTCGCGCAGCCCCCAGTCGGTGGCCGGTTCCCGGTCGAACGGCACTTCGGGATAGATGCGCCGGTCGGCCACGCAGGGTTGGCCCGGCCGGCGGTACAGCCGCGCGAACATGTCCGGGCCGCTCCAGTTCACCAGGGCCGGTTCGCCCCCGGCCGGCAGCACGAAAGCGGCCGGCCGGCCGGGACTGGCCTTCTCGCCGGTGAAGTAATAGAAACCCACCGGATCGGTGACCACCAACCCGTCCATGCCGGCACGCGCCATTTCCGCGCGCGCGCGGGCCATCCTCGATTCGAACTCCTGCCGTGGCACGCTCACTGTCTACCCCTCCGCGGTGGTCAAAAGCCGACGGCCGCGCCGTCCTTGCGATGGTCCGATCCCGCCACATAGCCGTCGTCGCCACGCAGGATCAACTGCGCGCCGCCGAACGCGAAGGCGGCCTGCGGCGACTCCTGCCGCAGCTCGTGGCCGCGCGCCAGCAGCCCCGACACGATGGATTCCGGCATGCCGGCCTCCACCAGCACCTTGCGTCCCGACACCACCTGCCAGCGCGGCGCATCGGACGCCGCCTGCGGATTCTGGCCGTACAGCTGCGTGCGCACGGCCAGTTGCAGATGCCCTTGCGCCTGCATCGGCCCGCCCATCACGCCGAAACTCATCGCGGGCTTGTCCGCGCGCATCGCGAAGCCGGGAATGATGGTGTGCAGCGGCAGCCGCCGCGACCCCACCAGATTGGGATGCCCGGGCCGCAGCGAGAAACCCATGCCCCGGTTCTGCAGGCTGATGCCGGTGCCGGGCACCACCACGCCCGACCCGAAGCCCTCGTAGTTGGACTGGATGAACGAGACCATCATGCCCGCCGCGTCGGCCGCGGCCAGGTAGACCGTGCCGCCCTGGCGCGGCGCGCCCGCGCCGAAATCGCCCGCGTGCGCCGGATCGATCAGCGCCGCGCGCGCATCCAGGTAGTCGTCCGCCAGCAGCGCGCGCGGGTCGACCCGCATCGCGTCGGGATCGCCGACGAAGGCCTCGACGTCGGCGAACGCCAGCTTCATCGCCTCGATCTGCAAATGCATGGCCTCGACACTGTCCACCGCGTGCCGGCACAGGTCGTGGCGGGCCAGGATGCCCAGCGCGATCAGCGTGGCGATGCCCTGCGTATTGGGCGGGATCTCGTGCACGTCGACGTCGCCGATGCGCTGCGACAGCGTTCCGCACCAGTGCGCCTGGTGCGCCGCCAGGTCGTCCCGCGTCATCGCGCCGCCATGGCGCGCGGCATGCGCGACCAGCGCCTCGGCCAGCGCGCCCCGGTAGAAGGCATCGCCGCCGGTGGCGGCGATGGACTCCAGCGTGCCGGCCAGCGGCGCGTTGCGGAAGATCTCGCCGGCGGCCGGCGCGCGCCCCTCCGGCAGGAAGGCTTCGGCGAAGCCCGGCTGGTCGGCGTAGTTGGGCGCGATGCGCTGCCACAGCGCGGCGATCAGCGGGCTGACCGCGAACCCGCGCCGCGCATAGTCCACGGCCGGCTCGAACAGGCGCTCGAAAGGCAGCGCGCCGAAGCGCCGGCTCAGCGCCACCCACGACGACACCACGCCCGGCACCGTGACGCTGTCCCAGCCGCGGCGCGGCATGGCGCCGGCAAAGCGCGCCGCCTCCCACGCCGCCGGCGCGCGCCCGCTGGCATTCAGTCCATGCAGGTTCGCGCCGTCCCAGACCACCGCGAAGGCATCGCTGCCCACGCCGTTGGCGGTGGGCTCGACCACGGTCGAGGCAATGGCGGCCGCGACCGCCGCATCGACGGCGTTGCCGCCTTGCAGCAACATGCGCAGCCCGGCCTGCGCCGCCAGCGGCTGCGAGGCGCAGACCACATTGCGCGCCAGCACGGGCGAACGCTGCGACGGATAGGGCAATGCGTAGTCGAGGTCCATGGCGTTCAGGCGGGAACGCCAGCCACCGGGGTGACCCAATGCGCGTAGCGCTCGTCGCGCCCGCGCACGGCGTCGAAGTACAGCGATTGCAGGCGCCGCGTCACCGGTCCCGGCACGCCCTCGCCGATGGCCCGGTCGTCCAGCGCCACCACCGGCGTGACCTCGGCGCCGGTGCCGACGAAAAAGGCCTCGTCGGCGATATACATGGCGTCGCGCGTGAAGAACTCTTCGCGCACCACCAGGCCCGCGCCGCGCGCGAGCTGGATGATGGCGTCGCGGGTGATGCCGTCCAGGATGTAGGTCAGCGGCGGCGTGATCAGTTGCCCGTCGCGCACGATGAAGACGTTCTCCACCGAGCCTTCGGCCACGTGCCCTTCGGCATCCAGCAGCAGCGCCTCGTCGTAGCCGCCGCGCAGCGCGTCGGTGCGCGCCATCTGGAACAGCATGTAGTTGCCGCAGGCCTTGGCCTTGGACATGTTCGAATTGATGTGGTGCCGCGTATAGGACGAAGTCTTGACGCGCGTGCCCTGCTCCAGCTTGCCCTGGCCCAGGTACTCGCCCCAGAACCAGACCGCGATGCCCACGCTGACCTTGCAGCCCGTGTAGTTCAGCCCCATGCCGCCGTAGCCGATGTATGCCACCGGCCGCAGATAGCACTGCGAATGGCCGCTGGCCGCGACGGTCTCGCGGCAGGCTTCGACAATGGTCTCTCGGGTGTAGGGAATGTCCAGCCCGATGATCTTGGCCGACTTGAACAGCCGGTCGATGTGGGCGTCGAGCCGGAATATGGAGGTTCCCTGCTCGCCGTCATAGGCGCGTATGCCTTCGAATACCCCGAATCCATACTGGAAACTGTTGCTGACGAAATGGACGGACGCATCCGCCCAAGCGACCAGCTTGCCATCGATCCAGATGGGTGAACCCTGCTCTTCCATGACCGCCTCCTTCCAGGAAAGGCCGACCGCAAGAACTGCTTGAAGGGATTGCCGCTTACTTGATGGGAGAAATCTTCAGGTTGCGCAGCATGCGCTGCAGCGTGGTGCGCAGGATCTCCAGGTCCGCCGGCGGCACGTCGTGCACCGACCACTCGTACTGCGCCGACACCGCGGGCAGCATCGCGTCGAGCAGATCGCGCCCGGCCTGGGTGATGGAGATGATGACCGCGCGGCCATCGTCGTCGTCCTGTTCGACCGTGACCAGCTCCTGCGCCTCCATCCGGCCGATGGTGCGACTGAGCGTGGACGACTCGACCAGCGTCAGCTCGATCAGGTCGCGCATGCGGGCATGGTCGCGGCGGGTAAGGGCGATCAGCACCCGGTACACGCTGGCGGTCTGGTTGAAGGGGCGCAGCGCCTCGGTCAGGCTGATGGCCAGCCGTTCGGACACCTGGCGCAGCAGGTAGGCCGTTTTCTTTTCGCTGCGCTGGTCCGAGAAGGCATCCGGCTCGTCGTCGACCGGATCGACCGGCTTGCGGCGGGAGGAACGCGTCGAGCTGGAGGCCATGGCGGAGGAACCGTGATGGTTGCGATGGCCTATTTACTCACAAATAAACTTGCATATGCAAGTTTATTTACAAGTATTTTTTCTGATGTTTTTGCGGATAAATAGCGAAGAGAAGATGAACCCGGCCCCTCATCAGGGCCGCCGAGCAGGAAAACCGGCTCGGGTTGTGGGCGATTGAAGAGATTGAGCGTCAGGACAATACGGTTCTTCGCTCAGGGCGTGCCGCCGCGCTCGATGAAGGCATCCGCGCCAACATGGAACCGCTCGACCAATGCGGCAATCTGCCGGGCGTTGAACATCCTGCGGTCTGCCAGAATTTCGGAAATCACACTCCGGCTTCCCACCTCGGGCAGGTCGGATTGGGTCCGGAATCGCTTCAATCAGCGCCAAGGCACGGTCGTAGTCCGCCTCATTGCGGATCGCGCCCCCGCCGTCCACCACTAGCCCCCCTGGCGGGCTGGATTCGCACGAGGCGGTCTGCCGGGGTATTGCCAATGCCACCTCGCGATCGGTGGTCGCGTTGGATTATCGGCGTTCGCCGGAGCATGTGTTTCCGGCACAGCGCGATGATGTGGTGGCTGGCGTGGGGTGGCTGCTCGATCATGCGGTCGGGTTGGGTTTGCCTGCTCGCGTGGTCTTATGGGGAGAGTCAGCCGGCGCGTCGCTGTGTGTGCTGGCCTGGCGTCGATTGGCGGACGCTGGACGAAGCGCGGCGCTGCCTTGCCTGGTCCTGTTCTACGGCAACCTGGGCGGGCCGCGAGAGAGTCTGCGGCCGCAGTCGAAATGGGTGTGGGAGCAGTATCTGGGGGCAGCCTGGGCTGATCCGCCTGCCGAGGCTATACCACTCAAGATAGCAATGCGGGATTGTCCGCCAGTTTGGCTAGGGGTGGGGGATGTTGATCCGCTTGTTGAGGATTCGCGGTTGTTTGCGGAACGCCTGGCGAGCGTAGGGCAACCTCATAAGTTGGCGATTTACCCAGGGATACCACATGGGTTTTCCGGTTATGCGGAAATAGCAGTGGGTGCGACATTGGCAACGCAAGATGCGGCGATGTTTCTAGAACGAATCGTTGCGAGCGTAGCGGCATGAGGTGCCGGCAATCCGTTCTCACGAAACACCTTCTACAGCGATAAATCAGGTAGAAATGAATTTGGCCTCACGAAATTTCACATATGCACCGCGTTTTTTTCAGCACCTGAAACGAATTTTCAGCACAATTTAAAAACCGTCCCCCAAACATGGGAAGCGGCATATTTCCACCCATCGAACAAGCACCCTCTCAATACTCAATCCACCTCTCTTCAAATCGAAAAATTGTTATCAACCACCATCTCTGTAAATTCCTGCGGAGTGAGTACAACATGGTTACTTCGAGCTATCTCTTTGTTTTTTCGCCATAGAGCCTTCAATTGCCCCGGCATATCCCCCGTCGACCCGATAATACCTGCCATAATATCCTGCCACTGTCCATCGGTCTCATACAAGGCCTGAAGCTTTGGCGTCATATTCAGAAGAGAGAGAGACTCTTTTTCCGGCAACTCCCCAATAGCCCAAAGCACATAACACTCAACCAAACGAAGAAGCGGCTTACCAACGTACCGCGAATTGGCTTCCATGATTAAATCATATCCGGATCAAACTTAAGGTTATCGATAAAATCGCCAAACGAACAGGCTACTTCAAGCAACGCGAAATCCTCATCGTGCAAACAAGCCCATACCTTAGGAGGTTCAGTTGACATATCGAGAAAAAATGGATTTCCGCCACCATCAGTCGCTATAGGTATTCTTTTTTTTCCTAGGACGGAACTCCACGCCCGTGCAGTGAACCATAAACCCTCAACTCCTTTTTCATCATCATTTAGATAATAGAAATGGTCCACCGAACGCATAGCAACATCCGTACGCCCCATTGGCGAGATCGAATCTAACTCCGGGTGCCCACCGTTAGAATACATCAAGAACTCAATGTATTCTGGCGGAAATTTTACATTGAACTCGTTTTCAAAGGCGAGAATTATCGCATCCGAAGGTGGGACAAGTTCCACTCGCCTACCCCGATCCGTCAAATTTAACTCCACCAAATTTCGCATATTAAAACCCTATTTCCTCGGAGGCGCTCCCGCCGGTCGTGTCGATATTGAATACCCACCGCGACCATCTGGGTGAAGCGTATTCCAAGAACCAGAACCGAGAGTATGCGGTGCCGTTGGTACAAATGGCATCATGCCAGACTCGATATTATGATGCCACACTCATCCCCCTGAGCGTTGACGGCCATTAATTTTAGAAACCGAACTCTGGACACCGGGTGTCAGCGTATCCATTTGAGCAGCCCAACCTGGATCTGGGCTGCTGCCGGTTTCTAAGACACCTTGTTAAGGTGGAAGATGAAACCGGAGGTGGTTTATGGGAACGAGAAGGCAATTCAGCCGAGAGTTCAAGCTTGAGGCAGTCAAGCTGGTGAAGGAACGAAGCGTGTCGGTAGCACAGGCTGCACGCGACCTCGATGTACACGAGAACGTGTTGCGCAAGTGGGTGCGCGAGGCAGCGGTCGACCCGCAGCAGGCGTTTCCTGGTCAGGGCGTGATGAAGCCCGAACAGGCTGAGCTGGAGCGTCTGAGAAGGGAGAACGCCAAGCTGCGCATGGAGCGCGACCTGTTGAAAAAAGCGGCGGCCTACTTCGCCAAGGAGTCGATGTGAAGTTCGGCTTCGTTGCGAAACACCGAGGGACGTGGCCGTTGGCAATGATGTGCGAGGCGCTCGGTGTCTCGCGCAGCGGCTTCTATGCGTGGCTCAGCAGGCCCCGAAGCCAACGCAGTCCGGAAGACGAGGTGCTCGGCAGCCAGGTGCGTCAGAGCTTCCTGGGCAGCGACCGCACCTATGGTGCTCGGCGCGTGTGGCATGACGTGCTGGCACTGGGTCAGCGATGCGGATTGCACCGCATTGAACGGCTCATGCGTGAGCAGGCCCTGCGCGCGAGGCCGCGACGTCGATGCTTGCCACAGGACCGAGGTCAGCGCGGTGCTATCGCCGACAACGTGTTGGACCGCCAGTTCCAGGCTGATGCGCCCAACCAGAAGTGGGTGGCCGACTTCACGTACATCTGGACGGCCGAGGGCTGGCTATATGCTGCTGCGGTACTCGACCTGTACTCGCGTCGCATCGTCGGCTGGTCGATGCAGGACAGCATGACCTCGCAGCTCGTGGCCGATGCGCTGATGATGGCAGTGTGGCGCCGGGGCAAGCCGGTCGCGTTGCTGCATCACTCCGACCAAGCAAGCCAATACACCAGCGAGCACTTCCAGGAGCTTCTCAAGGAGCAAGGCATCACCTGCAGCATGAGCCGCGCGGGCGAGGTCTGGGACAACTCGGCCATGGAGAGCTTCTTCAGCTCATTGAAGACTGAGCGCACGGCCAGAAAGGTGTACCGGACCCGGGAACAGGCCCGCGCCGATGTGTTCGACTACATCGAGCGGTTCTACAACCCAACGCGTCGTCATTCGACGCTCGGCTACGTCAGCCCGATACAGTTCGAGAAAGCTCAAAAAGCTTAGTTCGGTGTCTATGAGACCGGCAGCAGCCCAAACGTTCCATCCTGGCAACTAGTGATCGACGAGCATTGAGCAGTTCACCCAGGCCCTGGACTCATACATCCGGCACAACGAGGCGCGTCACTCTAAGCCCGATTGAATATTGTGAGAGCATCGAGGTCACGGCATAACCAATCCAAGATTTCTGCTCCTCTCAGCAGCATTAAATCGGACCTCTTGCTTCGTCTTTTATTACGCCCATTTTTTCCAACTCGCTAACGGTTATTGGCCTGATGGCAATAACATCCCTCTCCTCCGAGATAGCAAACTGTCTTCTAACGATATCTTCCGCGTCATAAGGCTCTGTAGTTCGAACAGCGAATAACAATGGCCCCGCCTCAGCATCCACTTCAACGACCCAGCCCTCGTGCATCACATCGCCTCCACATGTCGCCATCCATCGGATCCAAGCAATTCCTGTTAATACGTCCATAGCACGATTTGTTCTAAACCCCGCCTGTATAACAGCGTCAGACGTACCATATTTTTCATTTGTGCTTCATAACTAGGCCCATACTTATTGCCATAGCGATCAAAGTTTCGCTGATACAGCATATCTCGAGAATTGATCAAACTTTGCTTACTACCCCCGGAAATTTCGTAAGGCCTATTGCTCAACAGCATGATGAACAACAACTGCCTCTTCAGCGGTCAAAACTGCTCTGACGTCGCGACACCAAATCGCGCTCCTGAACTTTCAGCGGCAAGAAAACTTCATATCACGACCGAAAATTGGCTAGGCCTCAACGCGATTTGAGCGATAGTGGCCCCGTTTTCATCGCTAAACTCAATCTCGTAAGCCTCATCGGGTTCTGAAAACTCCGCTACTATTACTCCTAGCGCCCCCTCTTCCAGGGCTTCATCCGGAAACGCCTCAAGCAAGCGGACGGTATCGTTGATTTTAGGGCACATTATTTTCTCACTTTGGGAAAAGGGTTGTTAGTGACCTGCCTGATTTCTTCGGATCATCATGCCTCGGGAGTTGTAGTGGTGTAGCCAGGTTTTCATGGCATCGGCGCGGAGCTGAGAGTTTTGATAGATGTAGGCGTAGGCCCATTCCGGCAAGGCCGACTGGGTGAATCGTTCGGCCTTGCCGTTGGTCTGCGGCCGGTAGGGCTGGGTTGTCGGTGAAGGCCACGCGCGCGTGGTCATCGATGACCACGAACACGTCGTCTGAGCAGGCTCCCTCGACGGTATCGCGTCGGTTACCGGTGACTCGGTGGCCAGGGCGTGGGATGCCGCCCAATTTCTTGATATCGATGTATAGCAGATCGGGCGCCGCGTGTTCATAAGGCACGACCGGCTCGGATGGATCGGGCCGACTCACTAGGCTATTGGTGGGTAAGCGATGTTGATCAGACTCTCGAGCGGCCCGCAATTGTTTGCTGAACATTTGACAAGCGTAGACTTTTCGCCTGACCTGGTGCTTCATCCTGGCCTGCTGCATAGCCATTAGACTTATGTAGAAATATCGCAGGATGTAATGCCCGATGCCATGATTTTTTTGAAACGCGAGACTTTGATCTCAGGTTGAAATTTCGGCAGTTCACTTTAGATAAACGGCCTCGGCAGTCTATTGCATGCCATCATATTTGACACTCTAGCTATAGCACAGAGCCCAAGAAGCGCCCTTTATCTTGCCTTCAACCCCATGCCGCTATCAGCCACAAAATGATCGAGCTGTTCCGCCTTCTCCGCATCGCTCAGACGGTCCCACCTGACGTGGGTAACAACCGATATGTCATATTCGACGATCTTGGGCGGATAGATCAGCTCCCACGATGCAACATGCCCATTTTCGCAGAAAGGACAGGCTGGTTGAGCACCGATCGCGTAAGGCGCCCCTGTTGGATCGGCGTCGCAGGCCATTGGCCCGAAGATATTTTGGAGGACTTCTGATGCTCTGAACGGATCGGCCCGAAGGTCGTCAAAGGTTTCTGACAGCAGACCTTTCACTTCCAAATAGACCCGATCTTCAAAGGCGTTCATGTAAGCGACCTTCCCGGTCGATGACCAAAGAAGGAACTCGCCGTAGCTCGATTCATCAAGCATCGGGGCTTCGAAGGTGCTGCCGCAATGGTCGCACGTGTATTTTGCCAGAGCTATTTTCATGGTCTTGTTGGGGTCACCATCACTGGCCTGAGGACATCATTAAAATCGCGGATTACGACAAGATTGCTACCCGCTGCGCGCTCCGATGTGAAGCGGATTGCATTCTAACCTTGGTTGGCTGCGCTCGTTCCGAGCGCTTGCGTATGGGAAGAAATCGGCCCGCTCTTATAGCCCCTGCTCGGGCTACGCTCGCATCCGTTAAATCCAGAACCCGCAGTGCATCTTGATTGACGCTAAACCGGATTCTGGTTGTCGGAGCGACGCCATGATGAGCAAGTTCGGCCAGTGCGGTGCCCGGCTGCTCAGCTACATAGAAGCCTTTTCCGAACCGGCTGCTGGCGTTCATAAACGCTGGGTCAATTCCGTTTTCAAGAATGCTTCTCGCTGCGCCCGGCGTTGCCGTTGCGTGCCAAATCGGTCCGGCTCCCCTTTCTGCGGCAACAGAGCATCCCGCGGGATTACGGTGCAGGTTCCCAACGATAGAAGCGGTAGGGCACGCCCCCGAAGGCGAGCGTCAACTCTCGATCTTCCAATGAAAAAGCCGTACGTTCCGTCTGCGGTGCAGAGGGTTGATCAGTGACAATGGTGTCGCCATCGATTTCATAGCGGAGTTTGATAATTTGATCAGTTTTTTCACCGCGAACGACGTAAGTGAGATTACCATCTTCATCAAATTCAAGAAGCACGTCGCCCAAATCGGCGCGCGCGCGCTCATCCGTCTCATCGAAAACCCAAGTTCCAATGAGATTCATGCTGCGCATTCTTTCGTGGTGTTGAGCCTCGTTAGATATTTCAGCCTCTGGATTTCTGTTAGCCCCGGCGATTGCCCAGACTCCCATAACGCGACTAGCGCTTTATCATCCAAGTAACGGTCGAGATAGGGCACGACATCTCGTTCGATGAGGCGTGATATCTCTTCGACGAGCGAGCCAGCGTCAGATCTTGGTTCGATTGTCCACCACTTATCAGACCGATCAGGCAACAACATCCCAATGCGTTGCCGGATATGCGCGTCAACGATCCCGACTTTCTTTGGTAAAGATCTTTCGGCTTCGAGCAGCCGACCGCAGATAATGCCAACATTTATCGTAAATAAAATTACATCAGCACTGCTTTTACTGCTCTTTTGAAATTCTATAACCGCGACGTTGCCATCCATCTCTTTTCGTAGGGACGATCCACGCCGAACATAGCCGACAGTTCGCAGAGTTTGCGTACATGATGCCATAACGTCATCATAAACTGCTTTGGGATAAAACGTGGTCATTTGTCTCTCACAACATTCACGATGTAGCCATCATTGACCTTGAGCCACCAATCCTTTGTCCTCTGAGCAGGTGTGTATCGCGACCCTCCGAGCTTAGTTTCTATACCTCCGAGAACCTGCCCATCCTTGCTGACCTCGATGTCGATAAAGCGCTTCCCAAAAGGCGTCGATTTATACACCTCGGCACTGACATCTCGGCCTTCCGCGCGGAGTGCTCCAGCTATTTCATCATGGAACGCATTACCAGCTAACCGATTGGTCGTCACCTGAGGCACCGTCGTCTTTGCGACGGTATTTGCTACACGACTGACCCCATATCCCCTAGCCAGCCGTGCCAAATCACCTACAGCCTTCGTTGCGCCACTCAATAGAGCTGAACCTAAAGCCATTGCCCCGATCACACCGCTTGCCGACTCTGCTCCATACCATTCGCTTGTGCGGAAGGTGCGATGATGCCCGAATACCCGTTGCGTTGGCTTCCTGCGCTCACGCTCCGGCAGCGGCGGACCTCACGCTCGAAGCAGTCGCATCGGCTGAGGTCCCGTCAACATCGCCCGCCTGGGGGCGGGCCGGCGCTTGGACCACGACTCGATGCTGCTGGCTCCCCCGGCCCTGCGGTGTCCCCGCTGGGGCGCGGCGTACCTTCGGGTCAGCCCCGGCGCCGGTCGGGACTGACCGCTGCCCTGCGGCAGCGGCTCCGAACAGCCGGACGACTCAGCGCCGCCAGCGCTGCATGACGAGGAAGTTGTGAAGGTGGAGCAGCTCGTGCTCGCCCAAGCGACCGGCTGCGGCATGGAGGGCCGCAGCCACTTCAGCCAGCAAACGCGCAGGCTCGGTGGTCAACTCAGGCGATGGCGCACCATCGTCGGTCAGCAAGCGTACCGATGAGGTGTCGGTGGTGTAGAGGTACCAGGCGGGGAAGGGTTGAAGATGCATCCCCTTTGTAGCGACACATCACTCAGCTCGCCGAACGAGGGAAGGTAATCGCAACCTTTTCTTGGTCGTCGGTGAACCCCTCCTCACCAGCGTTTTGCGGTGTCGGCTCTACGAGCCAATGCCGAAGTGTCGCGATTGCTAGAACTGCAGCTCTAGCCTCTTCCGTCAAGGGCTCCTGCATGTGGACCACTTGCTTTACCTTTGACCACCCCTCAGAGACCTCCACGATGGAGTTTCCATGAGAGGCTGCAACTGCCGCTGCAGCTTCAATGCTCTTTGATTTGATGGCTGACATGCTCATTGGCCTATCCGCACCGGCGATGTGACCGCGCCTTCCTCGACCTGCACGGGCTGCGATGTCATCTGGCCGATGCCGTAGGGGTCGAGCGCCGCCCTGCGCGCTGCCGCGTCTTGCGCAATCTTGCTTTCGACCTCACTGGAACAAAATCGGGAGATTCCGCTGCATACTCAGTTGAGCCAAGCCCATTAGGCGGTCCACGAGAGGCTCGCCGTCTACATCAAAAAAGCAGTCATAAAGGCTGTTCGGCCGAAGCCCGAACAGCCGAGCAACCTCTGGTTTCCAATCATCCCCAAGAGGTTCAGGAGGCAGCTCCAAGAAGCTTTCGGCGACCATCGACAGCTCCGCTTGCAATAGGGCGGCCTCTTCAGACGACCATTGCCCGTCACAGTCAGAATGCTCCATCAGCGTCGGACACCGTGATCCTGCGACGCCCTGTTCTACGTGCGTTGCAACCGCGGAGCGGAACGTTCCGAAGTCAGCATATGAACCGACCTCGACGCCATCGAGCTCCTCTTCGCCATCAAAGATAGCTAGATAAAGTCCCATCAGTTTCTCGTGATTTCAAAATGCCGACGATACTCTTTGGCCAACGACTTCAAGCCATTGCTCAACTTACAGTCTTTTGGAAGGTCTAGAACCAACTTCGTACCTTCTTGCGTCGCTCGATAAAGAAGAAGCCTAACCTGATAAGTCGCCCTCATTTCAGAGGCGTTCTTAATTAGATAGATTCTATTATTCACTTCGGCATCGGCACGCGCACCCCTCGCGACATGCCGTTTCGTCATCATGAATTCCACAGCCCATCCCCTCTGAGGTCAGCGTCCGCACCGCCTATCATTTCGGCCTCGCGACCGAAGCCCCTATCGATCCAACCAACTCTGGAAAGCCGGATTGATCGGGCGGGTTGTTTCGATCGTAAAGGGCGTGTTCGTTTTCAAAAAAACGGTAGGTTTGGAGTCTGAACTGATAGCTTGAGTCCAACATACTGGCGCCACCTTTAATCTCCAGATTTCCGCCCGCCGTACCGTCAAAAATCGTGCCTTTCGGCAATCCACCCTTGGTGAATTTCGGCTCTCTTACAATGACTTTGAATGCCGCGCTATCGAAGTCGGCCTGCGTCGGCCGCAAAACGGTATTGTTCTTGGGTATCCCTAATTGAGCCAATCGCTCGGCTTCATGGGCGACACCTCCTTGAGGGGAGCAACGACTCTACTTTCTGCGGCGGCATTTGGTACACGACTGGCCCCGCCCCCCTAGCCAGCCGCGCCAAATCACCTACAGCCTTCGTTGCGCCACTCAATAGAGCTGAACCTAAAGCCATTGCCCCGATCGCACCGCTTGCCGACTCTGCTTCATCATACTCTGCAAGGTCGAAGCGGCCTACCAAGTAGTCTAGTGCTTGCTCCTGCCCGCGCTCAATAAACTTTCCGAGCTCGGCCATGGAGATTGCTTGGCGAACAGCAAAAGCTGCTGGGCCTGCTGCTACATCCAAAACCATCAGCCCCAGCTTTGCGATAGGATTGCTCTCTATTGCTTGCCCTAGCCGTTCCACCACACGTCCAACTCCGACGGTCATATCATCCAACTGTGCGGTTGCAAGAAATGGCTGAAATGGCTGAGAGATTTTTGCAACGACTATGATAGGGGCCAGCATGCCCAATGCTTCAGATGATTCGACTGTGCTTTGAACATTCGGCAGGGCAATTGCTTTAGAAAAAAGTCCCTCAGCTCGGAATGGCTTCATCGTTTCGTTTACAAGATCCTCGGACATGCCAGAAAACAGTCCAAGATAGGAGGCAGTGATCCCAGCCCGCTCCTCAGGTGAGTACAAGTTTCCTTGTGGTCCTTGTACCCAGCTAGCTTTGGCCAGAATCTGCAGCTTCGCTGGATCGTCCCATGATGAAATGCCGGCCCTCTCTCCTAACCTTTGCATCGTCCGCAAATCACTAGCGCTGACATTCTTCAACGCTCCGGCCAAATCCGCGGAAGCCGGTTGTCCCGCTACGGCGTTGCGTAGTTCCGGACCCACTCCATTGTTCAAAAGGGCCCAGTCCCTTTCGCCATATTGCGCCTCGCCGATCGCATTCGGCTCGAGATAGCTCACACCTTGCGCAACTGCGCTGATCGCTCCCCCCTTCCAATCAAAGCTGTCTTGGACCCCTGTCGCCATTGCCGTAGCTTGACCCACGACGGAACCCAATGCGCCGGCCGCCGCCCAGCCGAGGATCTTGCTACTGAGTAGCGCAGACGCGGCACCGCCTGTCCATGCAGTGACCGCCACAGCCACCACCACTGACAGTACCGCCCCCACCACACCCACCGCGCCCCGGCGGCGGAGGCGGCTCGGGCAGCCTCGGACTGGTATTCCCCAGTGCCTTGCCCGGGTCATACGGCCGACAGGTCTCCGACGTGTTGTGCATAACGGATGGCCGCCGAAGTCCCGATGGCTCAGGACCCGGACTACCAACACCTGATCGATCTGGTCTGCGAAGCCATCGAAAACGACCCCGACCTCCTCACCGCCATGGACAAGCTGGTCGACGAAGCCTGATTCGCGAGCCTGCTCCGCTGCCACCGGCCTGGAGCGGACCCATACTCGTCAGCCCGGCTCCGCCACCGGCTCGACCCGCGCCCATCCTCCATCCACGTACAGCAGCGGCTGCGACTCCCCGCTCCGGCAGCCCGCCTCCACCTCCCCCACGATCAGGGTGTGCGTACCTGCCGCCATGCTCTGCACCAGGGCACAGTCGAACGCCAGCACCGCCCCTTTCAGCATGGGTACCCCCGACGGCGCACTCGTCCAGTCATCCGCGCCGAATCGAGCCTCCCCCGCCATCCCCCCCTGCCCGGAAAACAGTTTCGCCACCGGGATCTGCCCGCGCTCCAGGACGTTCACGCAGAACCTGCCATGGCGCACCAGCCGCTCGTGCGTATAGGTGGAACGGTTGATGGCGCACACCAGTTGCACCGGCTCCATGGACAGCGACATCACCGCGGTAGCCGTCATACCCGCGCGGTCGGGCGCCCGGCCGGTGGTGATGACGGTGACCGCGGCCGGGTAACGCCGCATCATCTGTCGGAACTCTTCCGCGCTCAGCGCCATGGCCCGCTCCCGTTAACGGCCGCCGATGGCGGCGTTGACCCGGGGCATGACCTGGGTGGCCATCAGTTCCATCGATCGGTTGGCCAGGGTCTTGTCCACCATGTCCATCCCGGCGTAGACGATCTCGCCGAAGTCGCCCGCGGTCTCGCGCAGCGCCAGGATCTGGTCGACGACTTCGTCCACCGTGCCGGCGATCACCAGTTCGTCGACCAGCCGGTCCAGGGTGACGGCGCTGTCGTCCTCGTCGCGGTGCTTCTTGAAGATGACGTGCCGGTTGGACATCTTCATCTTGGTCAGCATCTGCCGGTAGTAGTACCGATAGGGGCTGTTGGCGTCGTGCTTGCCGTAGGACCGCGCGGTGGCGTCGTCGTCGGCCACGAAGATGGTCCGGGCGATGCGCCAGTCGGCCACGTCGGGTTCCACGCCCACCGAGCGCTTGCCTTCGGCGTAGTTGTCCCAATGGCTGCGCAGCCAGTGCGCCAGCAGGAAGTTGGCGGACATGGGGTGGAAGTCGCGCCGACCCATGGCGACGACGCCCTTGGAGAAC
Source organism: Alcaligenaceae bacterium SAGV5 (assembly GCA_009360345.1). Lineage (GTDB taxonomy): Bacteria > Pseudomonadota > Gammaproteobacteria > Burkholderiales > Burkholderiaceae_B > Pigmentiphaga. Next base: position 196,098 of record SPDP01000005.1, on the reverse strand, counting down.
GGCGCGACCACGGTGCCGACGATCTCGGGATACGGCCGCTGGTAGGGCTTGGGCATGATGCCGCGGCCGATCTCGAAGGCGCAGGTGCTGGCCGTGGTGACCTTGAAGCGGTTGTCGGGCAGGTCGATGTCGTAGGGGGCGTTCTTTTCCCAGATGGCCAGGATGACGTCGATGGCCTCGGCGAACAGGCGGTTGCGGTCCTGCTCCAGGATGCCGAGCGCCTCGGCGTCGGACGCCAGCGCGCCGGGACTGATCCCGAAGATGAAGCGGCCCTTGGCCAGGTGGTCGAACATCGCCGCATGGGCGGCCAGCAGCGTGGGGTGCGAGTGCGACAGGTTCGAGGTACCCGACGCGAGCTTGATCCGAGTGGTTGCGGGGATCAGGGTGGCCAGGAACAGCAGGCTGTTGGTGACGTTCTCGGCCTGGTCGGTCAGGTGTTCGCCCACGAAGGCGTCGTAGAAGCCCAGCTTGTCGGCCAGGATGATCGCCTCGCGATCTTCCTGCAGGGTCTCGGTGGGGTTGCGATGCAGGGGATGCAGCGGCATCGTGAAGTAACCCAGGCGCATGTCCATGTCCTATCTCGTTGCGGTGTCATTGCGGCGGCACGCCGGCGGCCTTGACCTGCCGGGCCCAGTAGTCGATCTTTTCGCGCGAGAAGCGCACGTATTCCTGCCGGCTCATGGGTAGCGGCTCCATGCCCAGTTCGTTCAGCTTGGCGACGAAGGCGGGGTCATGGGCGGCCTCGTCCATCCAGGCGTGCAGCCTGGCCAGGATGGGCGCGGGCGTGCCCTTGGGCGCGACCAGTCCCAGGTGGAAGTCGAGCTCGTATCCCGGATAGGTCTCGGCGATGGTGGGCACGTCGGGCCAGGCGCCGTAGCGCTTGCTGGCCGTCACGCCCAGCGGCACGAGCTTGCCGCCGGGGATCTGGCCGACCGCGGGCAGGTACTCCATGAAGATCACCTGGATGTGGCCGCCCAGCAGGTCCGAGGTGGCGTTGCCGATGGATTTGTAGGACACGCCCTTGAGCGGCGCGCCGGATTTCAACCGGAACAGTTCGCCGGACATCTGCGAGGCCGAGTTGTAGTAGCCGAAGAAAGCCTTGTCGGGATGCGCCTTGGCGTAGTCCGCCAGTTGGCGGACGGAAGCGATGCCCGATTCCTTGCTGACCATGGCCACCGAGGCCGAGAGGCCGAAGGGCGCGATGTGCTCGAAGTCCGCCATCGCATCGTAGGGAAGCTGCTTGTACAGGCTGACGTTGGCGGCGTGCGTGGTATTGGTGCTCAGCTCCAGCGTATAGCCGTCGGGCGCCGCTTCCTTGACGTAGCGCGTGCCGATGATGCCGTTGGCGCCGGCGCGGTTCTCGACCACCACGGGCTGGCCGGTCTTCTTCTGCAGGTACTCGCCGAATACACGCCCGACGATGTCGCTGGAGCCGCCGGGCGCGAACGGCACGACGAGGCGGACGGGGCGATCCGGATAGGTGTCGTTGGCATGCGCGGTCCAGGGCGCGGCGATTGCCGCGATGGCCAGCATCGATCCCGCGAGCCAGCGGTGCACGGACATGGTGATCTCCTCCTGTCGTTTTGATTGACGCCAGTATAGGCAGGAGGATCACTCATCAAAATACCAATAGTTCCATATTATGGAATTATCGAAAAGCAATCGGACTGGCCCGGAACCGCCTATCCGAGCAGGTGCCGCGACCCCGACCCGCGCACCGCCACGCGCCATTTCTCTTCCTGTTGCTGCTGCAGGCGCGCGCCTTCGTACAGCTTGGCGATGAGCGCGGCCTCGTGCCGCAGCCTGCCCACCAGTTCCTGCAGGTAGCCCCCCTTCATGCGGCTGGCCGCGGCCACCGCGCACAAGGAGCCGATGGGATAGCCGCGCTCGTCCAGTATCGGCACCGCCACCCCCGCGTTGCCCTTGTACGAGCGCATCGTGCGCCGGGCGTAGCCGTTGCGGCGGGTCTTCGCGATGGACTCGGCGATGTGCTCGAAGGTCAGGGTGTCCTCGGAGCGGACGCGGCGGCGGTTGAAGCCGATGACGTCCTGGATTTCCGGCTCGGGCAGGAAAGCCAGCACCGCCAGGCTGAACGAGCCTATGCCCAGCGGCCAGCGGTCGTTCACCTCCAGCAGCAGACCGGCCTCGTCGGCCCCCGCCACGTGTTTGTCCAGGCACAGCATGTCGTAGCCGCTGCGCACGCCCAGGTACGCCGCGGTGCCCGTCCCTTCGGCCAGGCGGGCCAGGGACGCCCCGGCCAGCGGTTGCAGGTCGAAACAGGATCGCACGGCGATGCCGAACGCGAAGATGTCCGGCCCCAGCCGGTAGTTGCGCGTGCCCGCCGGGCGCTCGACCAGGCGCTCGTCCACCATGGCCGCGAGCAGCCGGTGCACGGTGGCCTTGGGCAGGTCGGTCAGCCGGCTGATGTCCATCAGCGGCGCTCCCATGGATCCGAAGGTCGCCAGCGTCCGCAGCAGCAATGCCGCGCGGGCAGTGCTCTGCGCGCCTTCCATGCGCGTCGTCGATGTCGTCGTGGCCATGTCTTGCGGATTAGCTTGAAGAATATTTCCATGATACGGAATATTTTCCAGAACCGCGGGAAATCGTCCGCAACGCCGTTGATGGCGCCGGCCCCCGCTCGCTAGACTGGCCGCACGATGAACCCGTCCCGCCGGCACCCGGCGGACAAGGACCTGGAGCAGGCACAGACATGGTTGGAAGTTCAGACCCGCGATGGAAGGAAGGCTTCACGGCACTGGAGGACACCCGGCTGCACTACATCGAGGCCGGCCAGGGGGAACCCTTGATCCTCCTGCACAGCAACGGCAGCTCCGTCTTCGAGTTCCAGTTCGTGATCGAGGACCTGGCCCGGCGCCACCACGTCTACGCCATCGACCTGCCCGGCCAGGGTGACTCCGACCCGCTGGTCCAGCATTGGACCTATCCCATGTATGCACGCGCCGTGGCCGCCTTCATGGACGAACACGGGCTCGACCATGCCACCGTGCTGGGCACGTCCATAGGCGGCGTCATCTGCCTGGCCCTGGCCGAGCACCACGCGGAGCGGATGCGCGCCGTCATCCTGGTGGAAACGCCCATCCGCCCCGCCCAGGCCTGGGCGGGCCGCTGGGCCTACGTGGAAAGCAATTTCGCGCTGCCCATCCAGACCTTCGACAACGTGGCCGCGCGCGTCGGCAACCTGACGCCGGAACTGCACCAGCGCTGGAACATCGATCGCAGCAAGGCCGGCGCGCACACCATGATGGACGCGATGTGGGCCCTGCGCGAGTACGACGCCCCGCAGGGGCTGGCCCGCTCCCGGGTGCCCACCTTCGCCATCCTGGGCTCGAAGGGCCCGGTGGGCGACAGCCTGGATGCGCTGCGCCAGGCCCTGCCGGCCGAGCACCTGGCCATCATGGATGGCTGCGGACACTTTCCCATGATTGAGGATCCCGCCCGCTTCGTCGAACACGTCGGCCGCTACGCCGGGTCGCGCTAGCGCGGACCGCCCTGCAATACACTTCGAACAGGCCGCGGCCTGTTTTTTTTCGCCCGGCCCATGGATAAGGATTCCAGAATGGAGACATCGCTGCAGGGCGTCCGGATACTCGACCTGACCCATGTCCAGGCCGGCCCCAGCGCCACCCAGTTGCTGGCGTGGCTGGGCGCCGAAGTCATCAAGGTCGAGCCGCCCCGGGGCGACATCACCCGCCATCACCTGCGGCATGCCGACGGCATCGACAGCCTGTATTTCTCGATGCTCAACTGCAACAAGCAATCCGTGGTGATCGATCTCAAGCAGGCCGAAGGCGTGGCACTGCTGCTGCGGCTGGCCGAACGCTGCGACGTGCTGGTCGAGAACTTCGCGCCAGGCGTCATGGACAAGCTCGGACTGGGCTGGGAAACCCTGCATGCCACCCAGCCTCGGCTGATCGTCGGATCCATCAAGGGCTTCGGCGACACGGGCCCCTACAAGGACCTCAAGGCCTACGAGAACATCGCCCAGGCCATGGGCGGCGCGATGAGCGTGACCGGCGCGGCCGACGCCACGCCCACCGTCAGCGGCGCGCAGATCGGCGACTCAGGCACCGGCCTGCACCTGGCCATCGGCCTGCTGGCCGCCCTGCACCAGCGCACGCGCACCGGCCTGGGCCAGCGGGTCGAATGCGCCATGATGGATGCCGTCATGAACCTGGGCCGCATCAAGTGGCGCGACCACCAGCGGCTCGCCCACGGGCAGGACGGCACCCAGCCCGGCGCCGGCGGCGACCTGCCCCGCGGCGGCAACCATTCCGGCGGCGCCCTGCCCGGCAACACCGTCCGGTGCAGTCCCGAAGGCCCCAACGACTATCTCTACATCGTCCTCCAGGAGCATGCCTGGAGCCCGCTGGCCCGCTTCCTGGGCGGCGAGGCACTGGCGCGCGATCCGCGCTTCGCCACGGCGGCCGCGCGGCAGCGCAACCAGGACGAACTCTGGACTTGCATCGAATCCGTCACCCGGCGCCACACGAAGATGGAAATGTTCGAGGCCCTGACGAAACTGGGCGTCGCCTGTGGGCCCGTCCTGGGCACGGGCGAACTGGCCGGCAACGAACACGTCCGCCAGCGCGGCATGTACGTCCACATCGACGACGTCCGGCGCGGCCCGTGGGCCACCATCGGCATGCCCATCCGATTGTCCGGCTCACGGGTGGACATCGAACGCGCGCCCTATCTGGGCGAGCACACGGACGCGGTCCTGCACGGGGTCGCCGAACTGGACGACGCCGCGATCCAGGCGCTGCGGGAACGGCGAGTCATCGGCTAGAAATCCTCTCCCTTGTCCGGCCCCCGACTGTTGCCTTCAGCAAACACCCGGATAAAAAGTAAACATAAGTATAAATAAAAACAATTATCATTCATAAAAATCAAGGGGGAATCGGGTTCTGGCGTCTGGCTCGGCGACGTGCCGCCGCGGCCGATCGCAACCCGGATCTTGTGCATTCGTTCAACCCAGACCAACCATCACGAGGGAGAAAATGGCAGCCCGCCCAGCCGTACCCGTTCAACTCAAACGACTCAGCCTGTGCATCGCCGCGGCGCTTCCCGTGTACGCCTCGGCGCAGGAAGCGACGGCCGTGCTCCCGGCGATCACCGTCAATGCCGCGCCCCGCAACGACGACTCCGCAACCACGGAAGGCACGGGCTCCTACACCACGGCGGGCCCCTCCCGCACCGCCACGCCGCTGGGCCTGAGCCTGCGCGATACGCCGCAGTCCGTAACCGTGGTCACGCAACAACGCGTCGAAGACCAGAAATTGCAGACCATCACCGACGTGCTGAACAACACCACGGGCGTCTCGGTCAACCAGTACGAGACCCATCGCGCCCAGTTCAACGCCCGCGGCTTCGACATCAACGCGCTGATGATCGACGGCGTCCCGACCACCTGGGAGCAGCCCTGGAGTTCGGGCGAGATCTTCAGCAGCCTGGTCACCTACGACCGGGTGGAGATCGTGCGCGGGGCAACGGGATTGACCACGGGTTCAGGCAACCCTTCCGCGGCCATCAACATGGTCCGCAAGCGGGCCAGCAGCAAGGAGTTCACCGGCACCGCGCAGGTGGACCTGGGCAGTTGGAACCTGCGCCGCGGCATGGTCGACCTGTCCACTCCCGTCAACGCGGCCAGGACGGTACGGCTGCGCGTGGTGGGTGAACACTCGGAACGCGACAGCTGGATCGACCGGTTGAGCAACAAGAACCAGACCCTGTTCGCGACGCTGGAAGCGGACCTGACCAGCAGCACGCTGCTGACGGCGGGCGTCAGCTATCAGAAGAACAAGGCGCGCGGTCCGATGTGGGGCGGCCTGCCTCTCTGGTACAGCGACGGCACGCCCGCGAACTGGGACCGCTCCAAGAACGCGGCGGCCGACTGGACGCGCTGGGACACGACTTACCAGACTTATTTCGCTTCGCTGCAGCATCGCTTCGACAACGACTGGCGGGTCAAGCTCAGCTACAACCGCAGCGAGCGCAAGGCCGACTCGTACCTGCTCTACCTGTCGGGCGCGCCCGACAGGACGACCGGGCTGGGCATGAGCACCTTCGCCGGCTCCTATGACGTGAAGACGACGCAGGACGACGTGGCCGTGCAGGCCGACGGCCCGTTCGAACTGCTGGGCCGCAAGCACGAGCTGGCTTTCGGCTACGTCTACGCCAACCAGAAGTTCAACGCCGACGCCCGCGCGGCCACGCCGGCATTCGGCCTCGCGCCGGACTTCAACGCCTGGAACGGATCCTTTCCGGAACCCGCCTGGGGCGCCCCCACCTTCTACGAGAACGGCACCACGACGCAGCAGGCGATTTATGGTGTCGCGCGCTTCAACGTGACCGATCCGCTCAAGGTGATCGTCGGCGCCCGGGTCACGAACTACCGGAAGAAAGGGAACGTCGCCTACAGCGGCGCCTACGAGGTCAAGAGCGACAACGAATTGACGCCCTACGCCGGGGTGATCTACGACCTGAACGACAAGTATTCACTCTACGCCAGCTACACCGATATCTTCCTGCCCCAGAACGCGCGCGACGTGAGCGGCCGGTACCTCGATCCGGTCCAGGGCAAGGCCATGGAAACGGGGATCAAGGGCGAATTCCTGGATGGCCGGGTGAATGCCTCCGCGTCCGTGTTCCACATCAAGCAGAACAATCTGGCGCAACAGACGACGGACACCGTACCCGGGACCAATCCGCCGGAAACGGCCTACCGCGCGGTGGACGGCGCGACCAGCAAGGGCTTCGAGCTGGAAGTCACGGGCGAACTGGCTCCCAACTGGAACCTGAGCGCCGGCTACACCCATTTCCGGGCCAAGGCCGCCGATGGCACGGACGTGAACAGCCTGTATCCGCGCCGGCTGTTCCGGCTCTTCACCACCTACCGCCTGCCCGGCGCCTGGAGCGGGCTGACCGTGGGCGGCGGCCTGAACTGGCAGGGCAAGACCTACACGAATGCCCCGAACCCGCTGGGCGTGGTCGAGAAGGTCGAACAGAAGGACTACGCCCTGGTCAGCCTGATGGCGCGCTACGAGATCAACAAGCAGTTGACCGCGCAGTTGAACATCAACAACCTGTTCGACAAGAGGTACTACGGCATGTTCGCGGCCTACAGCCAACTCACCTACGGCGCGCCGCGCAACGTCACGGCCAGCCTGAAGTACAAGTTCTGAACGAAACGGGCCAGGAAGGCTTGCCGGGACCGCGGCACCGGCAGGTTTCTATACCGACTCCCTGGCCCGCAATGCCGCGGTCAGTTCAACCGCCGTCTTGCGCAGCGGCTCCAGATAGTTCGCCAGCAACTCCTCGGCCGACGCCCTCCCCTCGGGCACGCTGATGTTCAAGGCCGCGACGACCTTCCCGGCGCCATCCCGCACCGGCACCGCCAGCGATCGCAGGTTCGGCTCCAGCTCCTGGTCCACCAGCGCCCAGCCCTGCCCGCCGATCTCCCGCAGCATGTCCAGCAGCAGGTCCGTGTCGACCACGGTGTGGGGGGTATTGCGCGCGGGCGGCAGTTGGCGCAACAAGTCCCGCTGCACGTCGACGGGCTGGGCCGCCAGCAGGACACGTCCCAGCGACGTGCAATAGGCCGGCACCCGGCTGCCGACGGTCCGGCTGACATCGACGATATGGGGATTGCTCCGGATCCGCGCCACATAGACGGCGTAGGGGCCGTCCAGCGTGGCCGCTGAACAGCTCTGGCGCACCTTCTCGGTCAGCCGCGCCATCAAGGGCCTGGCAACGTCCCAGAACGGATAGGACGACAAATAGGCATAGCCCAGGCTGAGCGCCCGCGGCGCCAGCATGTAGCGGCTGTCTTCGTTCCTGACGTAGCCCAGCGAACCCAGGGTCAGGAGGAGGCGCCGCGCCGTGGCCCGATCCAGCGAGGCCTCCTGCGCCAGGTCGGTGAGCGACCGGCCACGCGGGTGTCCTCCCAATGCCTCCATCAACGCCAGGCCGCGCGCCAGCGCGCGCACGTAGCTCTGCGGGTCTCTCGATTCCTCGTTCGTCGTCATTTCTGCCTTTCTTGGTCTTCCTGCAAGTGCGGAGCATACCGCTTGACAGTCTGGACACCCCGCGCCCATAATTTTCACTAAACGCACACATTTTCATCTAGTGCACAATCATAACCGAAGACGAGGAGACGTCATGGAAACGGTGTTCAGTCCCCGGCAGCAGGAGTTGGTCGAAAGAATCGACGAACTGGTTTTTTCGTCCCTATCCAAGCGCGCGGCGGAGCTGGACCAACGGGGCGAGTTTCCCGATGCCGACTTCCGCGACCTGCATCGCGAAGGTCTGTTGCTCTCCACGCTGCCGCGCAAGGATGGCGGCCTGGGATTCGGCTTCGATGGCGACGATCCGCTTTCCTACTTTCTGATCATCGAGCGGCTGGCCATGGGCAATCCATCGACGGCCCATTGCTTCCAGGTCCACAGCAACGCCGCGCAGATCGTCCGGGCATTCGGCTCCGACGAACAGGTCGCGCGCTTTCTCGCCCCCACCAAGGAGCATGGCCGGCTGCTGGTGGGCGCCGGTTCTGAACCGGGCGGCGGCCGAGGCGGCACGGTGGCCCGTCCCGTGCGCGGCGGCCTGTCGATCACCGGCGTCAAGCACTACGCCACGAACGCTTCGCGCAGCGACTGGCTGACGGTGCATGTGCGCAACGAGCAGACCAACCTGCTGGAGACGGTGGTGGTCCATCGGGAAAGCGCCGGGCTCGACATCGATGAAGTGTTCTGGAACCCCGCGGGAATGCGGGCCTGCGTCAGCCCCCTGCTGACCTTCAAGGAATGCTTCGTGCCCGACGATTGCGTGCTCGCGCGCCCCGGCGCGTTCCTGACCGAACACTGGCTGGGCAAGATCAACTTCGGCTTTACCGCCAACTACCTCGGCACGCTGCAGGCCATGTTCCAGTGGACGGTGGATTACATGCGGCAGCGCGGCCAGGTCGATACCCAGGTCTACCAGATGTACGTCGGCGAGATCCGCGCCAAGATCGACGCCGCCCGGCTGCTGTATTACCACGCCGTCAACCTGGCCCGCCAGGACATGGTCCAGGGTTTGCTCAAGAGCAACGAGGCCAAGTACCTGGCCGTCGATTGCCTGCAGCGATTCAAGGAGATCGCCGGCCAGCTGGTCGGCAGCACGGCCTTCTTCAGGTCTTTTCCGCTGGAACGCATGATGCGCGACATGGACGTCCACTCGCTGCACCGCCGGCATCACTTCGGCGCGGTCATGGTCGGGCAGGCCGAACTCGGCCTGCCCTTCGAACTGGCGCATTCCTGATCCGACGCAGAGGAAACCCATCGATGACATCCGAATACAACACCCCCCACCCCGTGTCCTGGTCGAGGGCATGGCAAACGGACCCGCTGGGCGGCGCGCTGAGCGACCAATGGCCCGAGTTGATCGCGTCGTTCCGCGCCCGCGCGCCGCTGGGGCGCGAGGCACCGCCGCTGCGAGGCGAAACCCTGGATGGCCCCGCCTTCGACCTGGACGCCTATCAGGGGCGCAAGTCCGTGCTCGTGGTCTTCGGCAGCCTGGCGTGCCCGCCGTGCGTGACGAACATCCGCACCACCACACCCAGCCTCGTCTCGCTGTACGAGCAGTATTCGCAGGCAGTGGAGTTCTGCTATGTCTACACGCGGGAGGCCCATCCCGGCAGCCGTATCGGCGCCCATGCGTCGATGGACGAAAAGCGCCGCAATGCCGCCCGGCTTCGAGAGCAGGAACCCTTCCCGTTCCCGCTGCTGATCGACGCGCTGGACGGCGCCAACCAGCTCGCCTGGGTCGATCCGCAATTCAACAATCCGGTGTTCCTGGTCAATCGCGCGGGCATCGTGGTCTACAAGTCGGCGTGGCTCGACGCCTCGGAACTGCCCCAGGTCCTGGACGACGCCGCGCTGTGGGACGCCAGGTCCCCCACCGAAAAGACCATCAAGAAAACATATAGCGAACGCATCCGCCCGCTGCGCGAACCCTTCGACCCCACCGCCAATGCCCGCATCAAGAAACTGATGGACTTCATCGGCCTCGAACAACGGGCGATGGGTCCCATCCCCGGCGTGGAAGCGGAGCGCGCCGGGCCCGGGACAGGAGACAAGGCATGAATACCTCGATATCGGCGCCGGACACCGCGAGGTCCGGCGCATCGGCCGACCCGTTGCTGCAAGGTCTCGCGGCCGGCCCGCTGTACGTGGACCGCCGGTGCTACACCGACCCCCGCATCTTTGCGCTCGAACAGCGCGATATCTTTGCCCATACCTGGCAATTCATCGCGCACGACAGCGAGCTGAAGCAGGCGGGCGATTTCCGTACCACCGAGCTGGCGGGCGAGCCCGTCATCGCGATCCGGGGCGCGGACGGCCAACTGCGGCTGTTCCTGAACACCTGCCGCCACAAGGGCACGCTGCTGGTCGACGCGCCGGCCGGCCAGTGCGAAAAGATGAAGTGCCCCTACCACCACTGGACCTACGACACGCAAGGCGGCCTGATCAGCGTTCCCAAGGTCGAAGCCTACGGCGACCGGTTCCGCTTCGCCGAGAACGGCCTGGTCCCGGTTGCCCGTTTCGACGTCCATGCCGGCATGTGGTTCGGCTGCCTGGATCCCGACGCGCCGCCGCTGGTGGAGTATCTGGGCCCCGCCGCGTCCCACCTGGCCGAGATCGGCGCCTATGCGGGCCAGGAGCTCGTGGCGCTGGGCGCCTATCGCTACAGCTACGACGCGAACTGGAAGCTGCTGATGGAAAACACGCTCGACGACTACCACGCCGAGTACCTGCACGACTACGCGTTCACGCAGCGCGCCGCGCTGTTCCAGATGGAAGGAACCAGCGGCTTCCAGGAAAAAGAGGGGTCGCGCTTTTCCCTGGACCTGGGCATCCACGGAGCGTTCGATCAATGCGACGACATCCGCACGCTGACGATTCAAACGCTTCGTGAAAGACGTCTCTACCTGGGCATCTTCCCGAGCTTCATCGCCCTGTACAACCCGGTCTGGGACGTCACCAGCTTCCGGGTCATCGAACCGGTCAGCGTGGACAAGACCAATGTGCTGACCTATTGCCTGGCCCCCAGGTCCGCCACCGAAGAACAGCGCCGGGCGATCGGCGAACGCTTTCATTACTCCTGGGGCCCGGGCGGCCGGGCCGGTGTCGACGACATCGTGGTCTTCTCCCGCGTCCAGAAAGGGTTGCAGGCCCGGGCCGGCGGCCGCATCAACATCGGCCGCGGCATCGACAGGACCGACCCCCAGGGCGGTCCCGCGGACGACCACGCCGTACGGGCGCTGTGGAAAGGCTGGCGGCAGTACATGGGGGTGGACGAAGCCGCGGGAGCGCCGACATGCTGACATTCGACGACGACACCCGGGTCGACCCGGAAGTCACCGCGCTGGTCGATGAATATGTCTGCCTGCTGGACCGCCGGCGAGGAACCGCCTGGCTGGAGCTGTTCACCCCCGACGGCTACTACCTGGTGGCGCGCGAAGCCGAGATCGAGCAGGGCAACAACGTCCTGATCATCGGCGAAGACCTCAAGCGGCTGCGCGCCCGCATCGTCTCCGGGGCCGAGCGCGACCGCCGCCGCAGCGTGCACACGGTCAGCGGCGTCCGCTGCGATCGCGACGCCACGCACGCGACGGCCTCCTTCACGGTCTGGCTGGACGGCAGGCCCACCTATTGCGGGGTCTATCGGATGGCGCTTGCCCGGCACGACGGGAAACTGCTCATCCGCCGTTGTGAAGTCGTGCTGTTCGGCGACATCGTCCACACCCCCATATTCCTGCCCGTGTGAGGCCGCCATGTCCACGCCCGATCTCGAGTTCAGCCACGTCGGCATCCATGTACACGACATGGACACGATGGTGGGCTTCTATCAGCGCGTACTGGGGCTGGTCCTGACCGACCGCGGCCATCTGCCCGGACGCGAACTGGCTTTCATGAGCCGCAACCCCAGGGAGCATCACCAGGTGGTCCTGGTCAGCGGGCGGACCGGCGCCGGGGACGACAAGGTCATCAACCAGATTTCGTTCCGCGTCGCCTCGCTGGAACACCTGCAGGAAGTGTTCGGCTGGCTCCAGCGCGAATCCGGACCCAGCCGCTTTCGCGCCATCGATCACGGCAATGCCTGGACCCTGTATTTCCACGATCCCGAGGGCAACCGGCTCGAACTGTTCGTCGATACGCCCTGGTATGTCCGGCAGCCGCGCTCCGAGCCCCTGGACCTGGCCGAACCGGCCGACCGCATCCGTGCCCGGACGCAGGCATGGTGCCATGCCGACCCCAGCTTCGCGCCCGCGCAAGTCTGGCGGGCCGATCTGAAGGCGCGTATCGAACAGGGCATGGGGAGTTCGCATGTCAGCCAATGAAAACCGGATCAGTACCGATTTCCGCCGCGCGCTGCGCGGATTCGCGGCCACGGTTTCCATCGTTTCGGCCCGCGACCGCGCGGGCAACCACGGCATCACCGTGACGGCCGTGTCTTCGGTGTCGATGGATCCGCCTTCCCTGCTCGTGGTCGTGAACCGTTCCGGCGGCATGCACGCGGCCCTGGCCGAAGGCGAGCGATTCTGCATCAACATCCTGGGCACCGAACAGGTCGAACATTCCCGCCTGTTCGGCAAATCGATGCCCATGGACGAACGTTTCGAACATGGAGATTGGCGGCTGTCGGCCGACGACGTGCCCTATCTGAACGAAGCCCAGGCGAACATCTTCTGCCGGCGGGTCTCCCAGCTGGATGTCGGCACGCATACCGTTTTCGTCGGCACGGTCTATCGGCTCGCCATCGGCGACGCCATCTCGCCCTTGATCTATCTCAACGGCGAATACCTGGGGCTGGACGACGAGGCCGGCGCCGGCCTCGTCACCGCCTCCCCTCCGGCCGCTGCCGCGGTCCGGCCTTCCACCAGCCACCCGAGCCTCCATCATGCCCACCGACGAATTTGAATTCATCGACGCGCCCGGACTCGAAGCGCTGCTGCTCGGGAACCAGCGATTCGCCCTGTTCGATGCCCGCGACGAAGGACTGTTCGCCAAGTCCCACATGTTGTTCGCCTGTTCGCTGTCGCTCGCGGACCTGGAGGCGCGCCTGTTCCGGCTGGTCCCGTGGCAACGGACCTTGATCGTCCTGACCAGCGAGGAAGGAGACGGCATGGCGGCCCGCGCGGCGCGGCGCTGCCTCGGGCTGGGCTATTCGAACCTGCGCCTGCTGCGCGGAGGCAACCAGGCCTGGCAGCGTCACGGCAAGTCGCTGTTCCGGGGCATACATGTTCCCAGCAAGGCCTTCGGGGAACTGGTCGAGGCCCACTATCACACCCCCATGATCGAGGCGGCCGAGCTGCACGACCTGATGGCCAGCGGCGCCAAGGTCCGTGTCTTCGATTGCCGCCCCCCCAATGAATTCCACCGCATGAGCCTGCCCACCGCCCGCAACTGCCCCGGGGCCGATCTGCTGTCGCGCGTGCCGGCCATGGTGGATCATGACGAGACCATCGTCATCAACTGCGCCGGCCGCACGCGCGGCATACTGGGCGCCCAGTCCCTGATCAGCGCCGGCGTCCGCAACCGGGTGGTGACGCTGAAGAACGGCACCATGGGCTGGCACCTGGCGGGATTTCCGCTGGAATCCGGCCGCAGCGACCTGGTCGAGCCCGTCGACCCGGCGCAGCTCGATGGCGTACGGCGGATGGCCGCGAACCTGAGGGAGCGATTCGGCATTGCCGTGCTGGACATGTCCGCCTGGCTGTCGCAGGCCGAAGGCGAACCCGCGGGCCGTCCGCTCCTGCTGGACGTGCGCGGACCGTGGGAATACCAGGCCGGCCACCTCCCCGGCTCGCGCAACGCGCCCGGCGGCCAGTTGCTACAGGCCACCGACTACTACGTCGCCGTCCGCAACACCCCCCTGCTGCTGGCCGACGACGACGGCATCCGCGCAAGCATCACCGCCGCCTGGCTGCTGCAAATGGGCTTGCGCGACGTCAGCGTGCTCGATCATCGCGACATGTCCAGGCACATGACCGAGTCCGGCCCGGCCTGCTGGCTCCCGGCCCGCCTGATCCCTCCCGTCGATACCGTCGATGCCCCGCGACTGGCGCGCGACATGGAAGACGGCACCACCCTGGTACTCGACCTGGGCAGCAGCGACGACTACTACAAGGGCCACATCCCCCGCTCCCGCTTCGTCATGCGCTCCCGGCTGGCGCACAGCGTGCCCGCGCTGCCCCGGCTTCCTTGCGTCACCCTGGTCGCCGACGATGCGGTCACGGGCGCTTTCGCGGCCCGGGAAATCGCCGGCCGCTACGGCGCCCCGGTCCGGCTTCTGCAAGGCGGGCGCCAGGCGTGGCGCGAGGCCGGCCTGCCGATGCAAACCGGGCTGGAAGATGCCGTCGATCCCCCCGAAGACATGTGGCACATCCCCTCTTCGCCATTGGGCGGACTGGATTCCGCCATGCGCGACTACCTGTCCTGGGAAATCGACCTGGCCGCCCAGGTCGCCCGCGAACCAGGCACGCGCTACAGCGTGGGTGATCGGCCGGACCCTTCGCCGCGCGCTCCCGCCCCCCCCGCACCGGCGCAAGCCGCCGGACCCCGCAACTAGCCCCCTCTTGCCTGGGCCGCAAGCGTCACCGGGCATCGTTCACACACCAGGAGACAGCCATGCACAAGAAGCAGACGACCGCAGTGACACGGCGCGAGGCGATCGCGCGCATCGCCTGGACGGCAACGGCCTCCGCGCTCCCCTTTCCCGCGCTGGTCCGTGCCAATGGCGGCCCGGTCCGCCTTGTCATCGCCTCGACCCCCGGGACCGGCCCCGACACCATGTCGCGCCTGATGCAGCCGCTGCTGCAATCGCGCTGGGACCGCACCGTGATCGTGGAGAACAAGCCCGGCGCCGGCGGCGTCATCGGCATCGATGCGGTCGCCAAGTCCGCGCCCGATGGCGGCACCTTGATGCTGCAGACGTCAACCATGTTCCTGTTGCCGTACTTCTACAAGAGCATCCCCTTCGATCCGGTCAAGAGCTTCCAGCCCATTTCGCAGGTAGGCTGGAGCACATTCGCGCTCGTCGTGAACGACAGCGTTCCCGCCAGCGACCTGCCCACGCTCATACGGTGGCTCGCGGCGGGTGGCGGGAAAATCAGCTACGCCAGCCCGGGCAACGGCACCGAGAACCACCTGTTCGCGGAATTGTTCAAGCAGCAGGCGGGCGTGGAAATGATGCACGTGCCCTATCGCGGCACGGCCAATGCCATCCAGGACCTGATCGGCAACCAGGTGGCCTTGATGTTCCTTCCCATCGCCACCGCCAACACCCATGCCAAGACCGGCAGGCTGCGCATCATCGGCTGCACCAGCAAGGAGCGCTTTCCGCTGCTGCCGCAGATTCCCTCGCTGCAAGAACAGGGGCTGGCCGGCTTCGACTTCAGTGTCTGGTACGGCGTTTGGGGCCCCGCCGGCATGCCCGCCAATATCGTCTCGCAATACAACGAAGGCATTCGCGGCGTGCTCGCCAGGCCCGACATCGTCAAGCAATTCGGCGAGCAAGGCTGGGCCGTGAAGTCCGGGTCCCCGCAAGAACTCGACGCGCTCGGCCGTCAGCAATACACCCGATGGGGAGAGGTCATCGAACAATCCAAGATCGATACGGGGGTATGACCGTGAGCGAGTCGATTGCCGACGAATTCGGCGGACGCCCGGTCTGGCTTGTCGGCGCCACCGGTACGCTG
Organism: Alcaligenaceae bacterium SAGV5; assembly: GCA_009360345.1. GTDB lineage: Bacteria > Pseudomonadota > Gammaproteobacteria > Burkholderiales > Burkholderiaceae_B > Pigmentiphaga. The sequence continues at coordinate 180,341 of SPDP01000005.1, read as the reverse complement.
GGACAGGCCATGGCGCGCCTGCTGTCGCAACGCGGGGCGATACTCGCCCTGTCGGGACGGCGCGCGGCCGAACTGGAACAGTTGGCGGCCGGCCTGCCGGGCCAGGCCATCGCCGTCCCTGTCGACCTGCTGGACCAAGCGAGCGTGAATGACGCCGCGCGGAGCATCAAGCGCAGGCTCGGCGCGGCCGGCTCCCTGGTCGTTTCAGTGTCCATTTCCGCGTTCGGCGAATTCCTCGAATTGCCCGAAGCCAGTTTCGCGTCGGCCATGGACACCAAATACCTGGGTGCCCTGCGCGCCATGCGTGCCGTGCTGCCGGACATGATCGCGCAACGCTATGGCCGCATCGTCACGCTGTCCGGCGGCAGCGGCAGCCGGCCGCGGCCGGTGCACCTGCCCGGCGGAGCCGCCAACGCCGCCCTGGAGCTGCTCTCGCGCGGCGCCGCCATGCGTTATGCCCGCGACGGCATCCGCGTCAACGTCGTCGCCCCCGGTCCCATCGCCTCGCCCCGCATGCAGGCCATCGTCGCGGCCTCGGACGCCGCTGGCCAGGGCGACGGCGACCGGCCCGCCGGCCAACCCCGGGATGTGGCCGAAGCGGTCTGTTATCTCTTGAGCGAGCGGTCGAATTTCGTCAATGGCACGGTACTGAAAGTCGATGGCGGCACACACTGATCCTACCCTCTCGCAATGGCTGGGCGACCGGTTGGCGGCGGCGGCCCGCACCGGGCTTCCCGCCGACGCGCTGGAGAGCGCCCGCCGGCTGATCCTCGACACGCGCATGGTGGCCTGGGCGGGCGCGGCACAGCCTGACGTCATCGCCGTGCGCGAGCTGACATTGCGCAACGGCGGCGCGGCGCAAAGCAGCATCTGGTCGGGTCCGTGGAAGGTGCCCGCGGCCGAGGCCGCGTTCGTGAATGCGCTCTGCGCCTCGGCCCTGGACTATGACAGCCTGCACGCCAACGTGCATCCCGATGCCATCGTGGCGGCTTCGGCCTGGGCCGTGGGCGAGTCGGTCCATGCCACGGGACGCGAGGTCCTGCAGGCCTGCGCCCTGGGCAGCGAACTCGTCTGCCGGCTGGCCGACGCCGCCTCGGGGCCGCAGAAGGGCTGGACCATCGGCGCCGTCCTTGGCACCTTCGGCGCCGCCGGCGCCGCCGCGCTGGTGATGCGGCTGCCTCCGGAACAGATCGCCCATGCCTTGGGGCTGTGCCTGTCCATGGCCGCTGGTTCGCAACAGTCCAACGTCGAACAGGTACTGGCCAAACGCCTGCAACCCGCGCTGGCCGCCCGCGCCGGCGTCCAGGCCGCCCTGCTCGCCCAGGCCGGCATGACCGCGCCGGCCCAGGCCTTCGAGGGGCGATTCGGTCTCTGGAATCTGTATTTCCCAAGTGATCGCGAGCGCGTCTCGGATCAATTCGGCGTCCGGTTTTCGCTACGGGAGACCGGCCTGAAGAAGTACCCGGTCTGCGCCTGCAGCCATGCCGCGCTGGACGCCCTCCACGCCATCCTGCGGCCGGGCGGCATCCAGCTCGACGACATCGCCAGGATCGAGGCGCAGATCTCGCCATTCATGGACAGGCTGGTAGGCGGCGCGTTCTCCCCCGCGTCCAACCCTCAGGTCACGGGGCAATTCTCGCTGCGCTACGGATTGGCCTCGATCACCCTGCGCGGCCGGCTCGGCCTGTCCGAGATCGCGCCGGCCGCGGTACTCGACCCCGGGATCGCCGGGATCGTGGACCGCATCCACCTCGCCGTCGACACCCGCCATACCGGAGAGCTGGCACCGGCCACGGTCCGATTGACGCTACGCTCGGGCCAGGCCATCGAACATACGGTGACAACCATGCCGGGCGGTCCCGCCGCCCCCATGAGCGCCGCCGAACTCGAACGGAAGTACCTGGAATGCGCGGCCGTGCACGCGGCGGAAAACGCCCCGGCCCTGGTCGCCGCCGAAATCGCCCGCCTGGCCCGCATGGACCGGCTCGACGACATCAACCACTGGACCGCGGCCGGGAATACCGGGCCGGACCGTGGCGCCTGATCAGAACCCGCCGAACATCGTGCCCAGCGCGATGACCAGCGCCAGCGCCGGCAGCGGAAAAAGGATCGTCACCGCGGCGATGTCTCCATACGATTGCCGGTGCGTCAGCTTGCAGATGGCCAGCAGCGTGATGATGGCGCCGCAGTGCGGCAAGGTGTCCATGCCGCCGGCCGCCATCACCGCAACGCGGTGCATGAGTTCGGCGCTGATGCCCGCCTCGTGCGCCATGCGCAGGTAGTCCTGGCCCAGCGTCTGCAAGGCGATGCTCAACCCGCCCGAGGACGACCCCGTGATGCCCGCCAGCACATTCATCGCCACCGCCTCGGAAATCAGCGGATTGCCCGGCGCCACGTTCAGCACCGCATCGCGGATGATGGCGAACCCCGCCAGCCCGGCGATGATCGCCCCGTAGCCCACTTCGGAAGCCGTGTTGAAGAGCGGCAGCATGAAACCGAACACGCCCTGGTTGATGGTGTTCTTCAGGTTGCTCCAATGCTTGAGCCGCAGCAGCACCAGCACCGTGCAGGCCGTGGCCAGCGCGACGATCAGCGCCCACAGGCCGACGATCTTCTGCGGCGCCAGGTCGGGGAAGCGCTGGGCCAGGAACGAGAAATCCACCGCCGGGAACACGACATAGGTGAACAGGGCGTTGATCCCGACCACCAGCAGCAGCGGCAAGAGGGCCAGCGGCACCGGCATGATCGACCAGCGGGCGTCCTGCCGCGCGCCGGCGTCCGTGGGCGCGCCCTCTTGCGCGTCGTCGTGGTCGCCGTAGCCCTCACCCGCGGCATGGGCGGCCGCGGCGCGGCGCCGCAGCCACCAGGTGCCGCCGCCGAACATGATGACGGCCGCGATGATGCCCAGGCCGGGCGCCGCGAAAACATTGGTGCCGAAGTACGGAATGGGGATCGCGTTCTGGATGGCGGGCGTGCCCGGCAAGGCCGTCATGGTGAAGGTGAAGGCCCCCAGCGCGATCGTGGCGGGAATCAGCCGCTTGGGAATCCGCGCCGCCTTGAACAGGTCGACCGCGACCGGATAGATCGCGAAGGCCACGACGAACAGCGACACGCCGCCATAGGTCAACAGCGCGCAGGCCAGCACCACGGTGACGATGGCGTGCTTCTCGCCCACGCTGGCCACGATCCAGCGCGACAGCGTATTGGCCGCCCCCGAGTCGGCCATCAGTTGGCCGAACAGCGAGCCCAGCAGGAAAATGGGCAGGAATTGCAGCACGTAGCCGCTCAGGGCCGTCATGAACGTGCCGGTATAGATGGGCAGCAACAGCGCGGCATCGCCGGACAGCACCACCGCCAGCGCGCCCATCAGCGGCGCCAGCAGCAGCACGGTGACGCCGCGATAGGCCAGGTACATCAACAGCGCCAGGGAAACGACGATGGCAAGCGTGCTGGTCATGGGACTCCTTCGGGCAAGGCTGGGCAAAGCCCGATCATCTCATACCGACACGACAGTCTCCGGTCCGCGTCCCGGCCCGACACCTTCCTAGGCCGCGAGCGGCGCCAGCCCCCGCAAGTAGGCCAGCGTCTCGGCCAGGCCGACGACGTCGCCGTACTTGGTGTCGAGATCGAACAGGCTCTGCGCATGCGCGGCGGCCGAGCGGTCTCCCACCCCTTCCTGCACCACCATGGGCCGGAATCCCAACTGGCAGGCATCCACGGCGGTGGCGCGCACGCAGCCGCTGGTCGACGTGCCCGTCAAGATCAGCGTATCGACGCCCAGGTTCTGCAACCGGGACGCGAGGTCGGTGCCGAAGAAACACGATGCATACTTCTTGTAGAGCACGATGTCGTGCTCGCCGCGACGCAGCCTCGCATCGATGTGGTGGCCGTCGCCCTCGGCCGCCAGGGACATCGACCCCTTCTGCTTGATGGCCCACAGGCCGGCGTCCCGCATCTGCGGGTCGTCATAGCGCACGCAGGTGAAAATGGCGGGCACGCCCTTCTCGGCGGCGGCATCCAACAAGGCGTTGGTGGCGGCGACCTGGGCCGAGAGATCGGCGCCCAGCGGGCGCGACGGGTCGGTAAAACCCTTGGTCAGGTCCACCACCATGAGCGCGGGCCGGCGGCCGAACCCCAGCCGCACGGCGAAACCGCGTTCGCGGAAAAAAGCGTAATCCGGATGCTGCGAAATATCGATCAATTGCTTCGTCCTGAAAAAACGCCGCCTCGCGACGGCGTGAAAACACGGCTCACTGCACGTGGATGCCGGCCTCGCGTATCACTTTCTCCCACTTGGCCGCGTCCGCGGCAAAACGCCGGGCCAGTTCCTGCTGCGGCAGGTACTCGGGCTCGATCCCCTGCGCGGCCAGCGTGGCGCGCGCATCCGCCGACAGCATCACGCGCTGGATCTGTTCGCCCCACTTGTCGACCACCTCGCGCGGCAGGTTCTTCGGCCCGACCACGCTGACCCACAACTGGCTGGCGTACCCCGGCACGCCAGCCTGGGCGACGGGCGGCACGCCGGGCAGCGCGGCGACCGGCACGGTGTCCGCCACCGCCAGCGCCTTGAGCTTGCCCGCCTTGATGTGGGGCAACACGGCGCTGATGGGCGAAAACACCAGCTGGATCTGCCCGCCCAGCAGGTCCGCCACCGCCGGGGCCGTGCCTTTGTAGGGCACGTGCACCATCTGGATGCCCGCCATGGATTGGAACAACTCGGCCGACAGGTGATGCAGCGTGCCCTCGCCCGCCGACCCGAAGGTCAGCTTGCCCGGGTTCTTGCGCGCCAGATCAATGAATTCCCCGACTGTGTTCGCGGCCACGGAAGGATGCACCGTCATCACGATGGGCACCTTGGCGATGCTCGCCACCGGAGTCAGGTCACGCCCGATGTCGAACGGCAGGTTCTTGTACAGCAGCGGCGCCACCGACCAGATCTCGTTGGGCAGCACCAGCATCGTGTAGCCGTCGGCCGCCGCCTTGGCCACGGCCGACGTGCCTATCTGGCCCGCCGCGCCCGGACGATTCTCCACCACGACCGGCTGCCCCCAGGCGTCGCCCGCCTTCGACGCGAAGTAGCGCGCCATGTAGTCCGTGCTCCCGCCCGGGGAAAACGCATCGATCAGCTTCACCGTCCGCGCCGGATAGTCCGCCGCGGCGGCCGGCCCCGCCGCCAACCCTACCGCCACCGCCAGCCCCGCGCCGGCCGCGCGCGCCAAGATATTCATGTCGTCCCCTCGTTGTCTTGTCGATGCGGGCCATTAGATGACGGGGCAACGGGGGCATCCAGAACATTTTTGCTATGCGAGCAGTCTGTTTTCGTTACCGCCGCTCCGTTACCATGCAGCCGTGCCCCACTCCAGCCCCGAGGTATCCGATGAACCTGCGGCAGCTACGCTACTTCCGCGCGGCGGTCGAACAACGCAACTTCACCCGCGCGGCCGAACGCATGCACGTCGCCCAGCCCGCGCTGGGCCAGCACATACGCATGCTGGAGGAAGAACTGCAGGTGACCTTGCTCACGCGCCATTCGCGCGGCGTCGCCCCCACCCCCGCGGGCCAGTTGCTTTATTCCCGCAGCGCCGAAGTGTTCGAATTGCTGGAGCAGATCCGCAAAGAAGTCGTCGGGGTCGACCGCAAGCAGCGCCCCGCCATCTCGCTGGGGTTGACGCCCAGCCTGACCCTGCTCATCGGCGCCGACCTGCAACTGGCGGCCACGCACGCGCTGCAACACCTGACCCTGAGCCTGCGCGAGGATCCCAGCTTCCTGCTGGTCGACGCCGTGGAACGCCAGGAGCTGGACATCGCGCTGGCCTACGACATCGATCCCCGGCAGGGCCTGTCCATCACGCCGGCGCTCAAGGAGCAACACCTGTTCGTGACGCACCCCGACCAGGCGCCGCCGCAGGACGCCGTCACGCTGGACCAGATCCTGGGCTTCGGCCTGGCCATGGGCACCGAGCGCGACATCGGCCGCCGCGCGCTGGCGCGGGTGGCGGGCATGCCGCCCGCCGAGCTGCCCATCCGCTACGAGGTCCAGTCCATCGCGGCGATCCGCGAGCTGCTGCTGCGCGGCTCGGCGGCCAGCGTGCTGCCATACGGGACCGTGGCGCGGGAGTTGGCGCAAGGCACCCTGGTGGCGCGGCGCATCGTCGGATGCGAGATGGAAAGCGTCCTGTACGTGGTGCGGCGGGCGAATACCGACCGGGACGACGGCGCGCTGGTGGAGATGGCGCTGGCGATGATCCTGGAACGCCTGGGGGACATGGCCCGCCGCTGACCCGCCGGCACGGTCTCGTCACGCCGCGCCGCACGCCCGCACGAAATCGTCCGCCAGCCCCGCCACGGCGCGCTTGGGCCAGATCGCGCTGACGTCGAAGCTGGGCAGCCGCGCGCCGTCCTCGACCTCGCAATAGCGCACGCCGGCGAAATCCAGCGAACGTATCCAGCTGGGCAGCAGCGCGATCCCGCAACCGCCGGCCACGCAGGCCAGCACGGTCAAGGTCCGGTTGGCCTCCTGCACGATTTCCGCATCCAGGCCCGCCTTGCGGAACGCGTCCATGACGGCCTCGTAGAAGGTCGGCAATTGCGAATGCGGAAACATCACCAGGCCGGCCCGGGCGATGTCCGCCATCGACATCCGCTCCTGGCCGCCGGGCAGCAGGTCTTCCGGCACCGCCGCCACGAGGCGCTCGCGCATCAGCACTTTCTCGTGCATGACCCCGGACAGGGCCACCGGCGTATGCACCAACGCCACGTCGATCTCGCCGCGCGACAGGGCCTGCGCCTGCTCGGCGTTGCTCATCTCGCGCAGCACGATGCGCAGGCCGGGGACCTCGCCGCGCAGGACGCGCAGGGCGCGCGGCAGGATATCGACCAGCGCGCTGGAAACCAGCCCGACGCGCAGCACCCCCGCCCGTCCCGCCGCGATGGCCTGGGCCGCGTCGATGGCGTTGACGATGCGGAACACGCCGCGCCGGACTTCCTCGGCGATCTGCCGCGCCGCCGGCGTGGGCTCGGCGCCGCGCCGCGACCGCTGGAACAGCGTCACGCCCAGTTCGCGTTCGAGCCGCGCCAGGGACTGGCTCAGGGCCGGCTGGGCCACGCCCAGCTTCTCGGCCGCCTTGCTCAGGCTGCCCGTGTCCAGGACCGCGATGAACTCTTCCAGGCGCCGGATATCCATCACAAAACCTTATATAAAAACATGGTTTCCAGTATAGATAAATATAACAAGCCTTCCTAGAATCGGCCCAACCGGCACGATCACCCAAGCCGGATACGATTCTGGAGAGACACCCCGTGGCCGACCCCACGCCCCCGCTCGTCGATGCGCACGCGCATGTCTTCGCCCGCTCGCTGGCGTTGACGCCGGACCGGCGCTACGCGCCGCAAGCCGATGCCTTGCTGGAGGACTATCTCGCGCATCTGGACACCCATGGGCTGCATGCCGGCGTGCTGATCCAGCCCAGCTTCCTGGGCACGGACAACCGCTACATGCTCGACGCCATCCGCCAGGCGCCGCGCCGCCTGAAAGGCGTGGCGGTCGTGGACGAACATGCCTCGCCCGCCGAGCTGGAGCGGTTGGCGCATGGCGGCATCGTCGGCATCAGGTTGAACCTGATCGGCCAGGCCCTGCCCGTGCTGGACCAGGGCGGCTGGCCCGTCTTGCTGGCCTGCCTGCGGGCGCTGGACTGGCACGTCGAAGTCCACGTGGAAGCCGCGCGCCTGCCGGATGTCGTCGCCCCGCTGCGCACCGCGCGATGCCGCGTGGTCGTGGACCACTTCGGCCGGCCCTCGCCGGAGCTGGGCGCCGCCGACCCCGGGTTCCGCTGGCTGCTCGACGCGGCCCGCGACGCGGACGTCTGGGTCAAGCTCTCGGGAGCTTATCGGAACTGGGCGGACCCGGCGGGAACGGGCGCTCGCGAAACCGCCCGCCTGCTGCTCGCCCATGCCGGTCCGGACCGTCTGGTCTGGGGCAGCGACTGGCCCCACACCCAGCATCCCGGCGTGACCTACGCCCAGACCCACCAGATGCTCGCCGATTGGGTCGACGACCCCGTCGCGCGCCTGGGCATTCTCGCGGCCAATCCCCGCCGCTGCTTTGGATTCTAAGGAGACACCATGACTCGTCACCCTCTCGCCCTGGCCGCGCTGGCCCTCGCCCTTCCGCTGTCGGCCGCGCATGCCGCCTGGCCCGAAAAGCCCATCGTCATGATCGTCACCTACCCGCCCGGCGGAACGGTGGACGTGGTGGCCCGCATCATCGGACCGAAGCTGTCGGCCAGACTGGGCCGCCCGGTCATCATCGACAACAAGGGCGGCGCGGGCGGCATGATAGGCGGCGCCGCGGCGGCCCGCTCGGCCCCCGACGGCTACACCTTCATGCTCGATGCGTCCAACCACTCGCAGAACCCGGCGCTGCAGAGCAAGATGAGTTTCGACACCCTCAAGGCCTTCGACCCGGTGTCGCTGCTGCTGCGCGTGCCCAACGTGCTCGTCACCTCGCCGCAAGGCAAGATATCTTCCGTGCAGGACCTGATCCAGAGCGGCAAGTCCAGCAGCCCCGCCTACTTCGCGTCGGCCGGCCCCGGATCGGCGCAGCACCTGGCCGGCGAACTGTTCAACGTCATGGCCGGCACCTCCCTCGTCCACGTCGCCTATAAAGGCGGCGGCCCGGCCATGGTCGACGTGATGTCCGGCCAGGTGCCCATCATGTTCGCCAGCCTGGGCTCGGCATGGACCCACATCCAGAACGGCAAGCTGCGGCCCATCGCGGTCGGCGGCGACAAGCGCTCGGCCGTGCTGCCGCAGATCCCCACCATCGCCGAATCCGGCGTGCCGGGCTTCTCGTCCTACGAATGGAATGCCGTGTTCGCCCCCGCCGGCACCCCCAAGCCCATCATCGACCAGATGTCGGCCGCGCTGGCCGACGTGCTCAAGGATCCCGAGGTCAAGACCAGGCTCGAAGGCATCGGGGCCGAACTGGTCGGCTCCAGTCCCGCCGAACTCGAGACCTTCCGCCGCACGGAAATCCAGAAATGGCAGGACGTGGTCAAGAAGAGCGGCATCACCATCAACTGAAGACCGGAACCCTGCTCCGCCCGGCGCCCCGGCCGGACCGTCAATCGTCGATCCGGGCCTGCTCGTAGAAGCGGTAGCCCTTGGCCCGCAGCGTGCTGACCGGCAACGCCTGGCCGCAGGCTTGCATCACCTTGGTGCGCAGGCGCCGCATCTGCGTGTCCAGGCGGCGCTGGTCGTATGACAGATAGTCCTCCCCCAGCGCCTCGATGACGGCGCGGCGCGTCACGCACGGCCCGCCGCTCATCAGCGCCCGCAGCACGACATGGTCCTGCTCGGACAGGGGGATGACGACACCCTTGGACGAAACCAGCCGCCGCGGCCGCGCCGACAACCGCCAGCATGACGGATGTTCCGGCAGCAGCTGCGGCTCGACCAGGGCGCCGTCGCCGAGCTTGCGCTCGGTGATGTCGCGCGCCACGCCGATGCGCAATTGGTGCTCTTCCGACCAGGCCGCCGACCAGCTGATGTAGACCACCGTCCCGTCCTTGCGGATGTAGCGGTTCTCGAAATAGCGTTGCAGATAGCCGCCCATGACGCGGTCGATGGAGCCCCGGGTCCGGTCGCGATCCTCCGGATGCACCAGATCCAGCATGTACTTGCCGGCCATTTCTTCCGGCGTATAGCCGAAGATGCGCTCGCATGCCCCGGTGACCGACACGCATTGCCCTTGCGCGGTCACCGCGCATACGGCGTCCAGCATCAGATCGTCCAGGGGAGCGGGCGTGTCGACCACGCGCACCACGTCGCCGTCGGTCAGGAAGCCGGCGCCGCGCACGGCGACGCGGTCGGTGGGCGCGAGGCCGTCCAGGACCTCGACCCGGTCGCCGTCGCGCCGGCCGGCCTGGATCTTGCGCTGGGCCACCCGGTTGTCGGCACCCACGACGAAGACGTAGTTGAAGGCTTCGCGCATGACCACGGCCTGCTGCGGCACGGTCAGGCCCTGCGCCGCGCCCAGTTCGAACTCGCCGCGCGCGAACATGCCGGCCTTGGCCGAGGAGCCTGGCGCGCCGGCGCCGGGCAGGTCGACGTAGACCAGGGTGTTGCGTGTCTGCGGATCGACGGTGGGACCGACGGTGCGGACCTTGCCCCGCAGGCGTTCGCCGCTGGCCGCGACGACGGTGACGGGGTCGCCCACGCGCACGCGGCCGACCTCGGCCGAGGTGACCTCGCCGCGCCATTCCAGGCGGCCCTTGCGGATCATGCGGAAGAGTTCCGTGCCGGCGCCGACGACGGCGCCCACCGTGGCGGTGCGCGACGAGATGATGCCGCTGTCGGGGGCGCGGACCTGGGTGAATCTAAGCCGCAGTTCTTGCGCGGCCAGGCTGGCGCGGGCGGATTCCACGCGTGCCTGGGCGGTCTGGCCGCCGGTCATGTACTGGTTGATCTGCGACTCGCTCAAGGCGCCGGAGGCTTTCAGGGATTGGGCCCGCTCGGCGTTGGCGCGCGCCTCGGCGGCGCTGGCCTCGGCCTCGGCCAGCGCGGCGCGGGCCTGGGCGATGTCCGCGCGCACGGTTTCCTGGGCGAAGGTGGCCAGTACCTGGCCGGCCTTGACGGTATCGCCCACGTTGACCAGCACGTCCTGCAGGCGCAGGCCGCCGATCTCGGCGCCCAGGCTGGCTTCCTGCCAGGCCATGATGTTGCCGTTGGCCTGCAGGGCCACGCGCAGGGATTGCATCCGCGGCTGGGCGACCGTGACGGTCAAGGCCGGCCGGACGGCCGGCGTGGCGCCGGAGTCGGCGGCCCGCAGGGTGGGGGCGAGGAAGGCGCCGGCCAGGATGGCGCCGAGCACGGCGGCGGCGATGAGAGGGCGTAGCGGCATGGACGGGATCATGGTTGGGGTGGGGCCGGGGCCTGGAGAGGCCCTGCGGCGATGCGGTTCGTGGGGCGTTCCGTCAGGAGGGATGGGTGGCCGGCGCGGTGGAGGCCGCCGGCGACGCTTCCGGCGGCACGGGCGCTTCCTGCCGCCAGCCGCCGCCCGCCGCGCGGTAGAGCGCGATCCAGGCCGCCATGCGCTCGCGCTCCAGCGCGGACTGGGTGGTGCGCGCCGTCAGCAGCATGCGCCGCGACTCCTCCAGTTCCAGCAGGCTGGCCAGGCCGCCGCGATAGCGCTGCTCGGTGGCCTCGAACGAAGCCTGGTAGCCCTCGACCGCGGCGCGCGCGTCGGTGGTGCGCGCGGCCGTGCTTTCCAGGTTGACCAGGGCTTCTTCCACTTCGCGCACGGCTTGCCGGGCCGTGGCCCGGTACTGGGTGACGGCTTCGTCGTAGCGGGCCTGCGCGGCGTCGATATCGGCGCGGCGCCGGCCGCCGTCGAACAGCGGCAGCGTCACCGCCAGCGGACCGATGGACCAGGTCGAGACGTCGACGTTCGTGCCGCGCGCCCTGAACGTGGCCGCGCCCACGCTGCCGGCCAGGGTCAGGCGCGGGTAGCGCCTGGCCTGGGCGCTGCCCACTTCGGCGCTGGCCGCCGCCACGTTGCGGTCGGCGTTGAACAGGTCGGGGCGCTGCGCCAGCACGGCGGCGGGCAGGTGGTCGATGGCGAACAGGGTGTCGGACGGCGGTTGCGCCGGCGCGGCCAGGCGGGCGCGCAGCGCGGGCTCGTCCAGTGCCGTCAGCGCCACCAGGGCCTTGACGCTGATGTCGCACAAGGCGCGCTGCTGGCGGGCGCGGGCGGCGGCTTCGGCGCTGCTGGCGCGCGCCAGCGCGGCGTTGGCGGTGGACTGGAAGCCCGCGCGCATGGCGAGGTCGGTCAGGCGCGCGCTTTCCGCGCGCGAGGCCGCGTCCGATTCCTGGATGGCGAGTTCGCGGCGGCAGCTCCGGAAATTGTTCAATTCGTTGGCCACTTCGGCGGCAACCGAGATGCGCGCGTCGTGCCACTGCGCCTGCGCGCCTTCCAGGCGGGCCTGGGCGGCGTCGCGCGTGGCTGAATTGGCGCCGAACAGGTCGATCTCCCAGGACGCCTGCAGGCCGGCCTGGTTCTGCGTGGCGATACCGCCGGCGATCTGGGAAAAGCCCCGGCTGGTCTGGGCCGTGGCGTCCAGCGTGGGCCCCAGCGCGGCGCCGGCCGACATGCGGGTGGCCCGGGCCTGCAGGAAGCGCGAGCGCGCGGTGCCCACGGTCGGGCTGGCCGCCTGCGCGGCTTCGATCAGGCCGGGCAGGGCCGGGTCGCCGGCCTGCTGCCACCATTCCAGCAGGCGCTGCTGGCTGGAGTGGTGGGGCAGGGTGGGTTCGGCGGTGGCGGGCAGCGGCGCCTGCCACCCGCCCGGCGTGGCCAGCGGCACGGACGGCGCCGGCGGTTGCAGGCTGCAACCTGCCGCCAGCAGCAGCGGGGCCAGGCCCGGCAGGCGGGGGCGCGGGAATGAAAAATGGAAGGGTTTGATGCGAGCGAGAGACATGCCGGGAGGCGGATGCCGGCGGGATCGCCGTCGGTCCGCACAGTCAGGGTGCATGAACGACTCGATAGCGTAATCGAAAAGGTATTAGGAAATCGTGAATATCGAGAATATTTCTCGATACGGAAGGGGCTCGACGGCGCATCGCGGGGCGGGCGGGACGCCCGCCCCCGGACCTACCGGGACAGCGATGCCAGGTCGTAGCCCGCCACGCGCTTGTAGCCGTTGGAGATGGCGGCCAGCTCTTCCTGGCTGATGACGTCGTCGATGTGCCGGAAGGGACGGTCGCCCGTGCGCTCGTAGACTTCCTTCAGGATGGCGTCGGGAGGCGTCTTGCGGTTGGTCAGCACGATGTCCGTCGTCGCGGGGCGGCGCAGTGCTTCGTACTGCGCCAACGCGGCCGGCACGTCTGGTTCCGCGGCCAGCGCGGCGGCCAGGGCGCGCGCGTCCAGGATGGCCTGGCCCGCGCCGTTCGAGCCGCGCGGCACCATCGGGTGCGCCGCGTCGCCCAGCAGGGTGACCCGGCCCTGCGTCCACCAGGGCAGCGGATCCTGGTCCACCATGGGGAATTCCAGCAGGGTATCCGCGGCCCGGATCATCGCCGGCACGTCCAGCCAGTCGAAGCGCCAGTCCTCGAAGACGCCGATGAAATCCTCCAGCCGTCCGCGCCGGTTCCAGTCGCGCCGCTCGTAGCGGGGCGTCGTCACCTCGGCCACCCAGTTGATCAACTGCAGTCCATCGCCGTCCAGGGCGTTGCGGATGGGGTAGATGACCATCTTGCCGGGCGTCAACCAGCCGCCCCGGACGTAGGTCGCGCCGTCGAAATAGGGCTTCCAGCGGGTGACGCCGCGCCACATGTTGACGCCGGAATAGACCGGCTCGCCTTCGCCGGGATGCAACTGCTTGCGGATCACCGAGTGCAGCCCGTCGCAGGCGATCAGCGCATCGGCCGTGCGGGGCGCCAGGGGATTGCCCACGGGATCGACGAACGAGGCGGTGACGCCGCCGGGCGTCTGCGTGAAGCCGGTGCAGCGATGGCCGGCGACGATGCGGTCCGGACCCATGCGCTCGCGGCAGGCCTCCAGCAGGATCATCTGCAGGTCGCCGCGGTGGACCTGGAACTGCGGCCACGCGTAGCCCGCCTGCCTGCCGGTCGGCTCGGAATAGACATGCTGACCGAAGCGGTTGAAGAAGGTGGTGGCGGTGGTGGTGACGGCCACGCGCGCCAGGGCTTCGTTCAGGCCGAGCTCGCCCAGGACCCGGGTCGAGTGCGGCAGCAGGCTCACGCCCACGCCCAGCGCCTGGATTGCCGGCGCGGCTTCGAAGACCCGGGCGGCGATGCCCGCCTTGTGCAAGGACAGCGCCAGGGTCAGGCCGCCTATGCCGCCGCCCACGATCATGACTTCCATGAAGACTCCTCTTGGTGTTGTAGGGTATCCGTGTCTACTGGGACGAGAGGCCGGCCTGCCGGATGACGCCGGCCCAGCGCTTCAGGTCGTCGCGCGTCAGCCGGGCGAGATCGTCCGGCGTGCCGCCGCTGGGCTGCAGGCCTTGCATGGACAGGCTCTTGACGACGTCAGGCATCTTCAGGATCTGCGCGACTTCGGCGTTCACCTTGGCGACGATGGAAGGCGGGGTGCCGGCGGGCAGGTAGAGGCCGTACCACATGTCGACGTCGACATCGGCGATGCCGGAGGCCTCGGCCAGCGAGGGAATGTCGGGCGTGACGGCGGTGCGATGCGTCCCGCCGGCGGCAAGCATCTGCATCTTGCCGGCGCGGGCGAATTGCAGCGCCTGGTGGACGGGAACGAAGGCCAGGTCCACCTGGCCCGACAGCACGTCGTTGACCAGTCCCCCCGAGCCCTTGTAGGGCACGTGGACCACGTCGATGCCGGCGCGCTGCTTGACCAGCTCCATGGCCAGGTGATGCGGCGTGCCGGTGCCGGGCGAGCCGTAGTTGAGCTTGTGCGGTTGCTTCCTGGCCAGTTCGATCAACTGGGGCACCGATTTGGCGGGGAAATCCGGGCGGGTCACGAGGGCGAGGCTGCCGATGGCGATGGGCATCACCGGCGCGAAGTCCTTCACCGGGTCGAAGGTGACGCCCTGCATGAAGCTCGGCGTCATGATGATGGTGTTGGCCGTCATCAGGTAGGTGTAGCCGTCGGGCGCGGCCCGCGCGGCCATCTCGGTGCCGATGTTGCCGCTGGCGCCGGGACGGTTCTCGACCACCGCGGCGGACTGCCAGGCCTCGGACAGCTTCTGGCCGATGGTCCGGCCCAGCACGTCGATGCCGCCGCCGGCGGAGAAGGGCACGATGATGCGGATGGAGCGTGTGGGATAGGGCTCGTCCGCCTGGGCCGCGCAGGCGACCAGCGCCAGCAACCAGGCACTACAGAACGAACGAGGGGAGAAGCAGCGGCGGGTGGGCATATCGACCTCTCTGGTGGGACAGGAACGATCGCCATTCAATACGAGCTTTATACGCGAGTGAAATATGAATAAAGTATGAATTGATCAGGTATCTGCATCAATGCACCGATATGAACATCTCCCACCGCCAGCTCAAGGCCTTCCTGCTGCTGGCCCAGCAGCGGAATTTCTCCCGGGCGGCCGAACAACTGCACATCGCCCAGTCGGGCCTGAGCCTGATGATCCGGGAACTGGAGGGGCAACTGGGTTTCCGCCTGTTCGACCGCACCACGCGGCAGGTCACGCTCACGCAGTTCGGCGCCGAGTTCCGTACCGTGGCCGAGCAGAACGTCAAACGGATCGAAGAGATCGTGGAACAGGTGGGAAAGTCGGCGCAGCGCGCCAATACCACGCTGTCGGTCGGCGCGCCGCCGCTGACCTGTTCCTACCTGCTGCCTCCGGTCGTGGCGGCATTCGAGCAGCGCCACCCGGGCGTGCGGCTCACCATCGTGGACACCGACCTGTCTTCCGTGTCCAGCATGGTGCGCGCGGGGCACCTGGACATCGGACTGGGCATGTTCATCAAGGCGGCACCGGGGCTGTTGCGGCAGCCGTTGTTCCATTTTTCGCTGGTGGCGGCCAGCGCCGCGCCCAAGTTCCAGCTGGCCCGGTCGCCCCGTCCGTGGAGCGCGCTGGCGGGTGGGCACTTCATCAACCTGCCGTTCGACAATCCCCTGCAGCAATTGATCGACAAGAACCTGACCCTGGCCGGCCACGATGGCCCGCCGCGCTTCGTGGTCAATTTCATCGAAACCCAGATCGGCCTGGCCGAGGCCGGGCGCGGTATCGCCATCCTGCCCTCGACCGCCGTTCCCGCCTGCCGGGGGCGCGGCATCCGGCTCGAACCGCTGGGGGCGCCGCTGATCGAGCTCGAGTTCTACGAGTTGCGCGACCGCGGGCGCGAGTTGCCGCCGTGCGCCGACGATTTCTGCGATTTGCTCAAGCGTTCCATTCCCCGCGCGGTGCGTGGCGGATAGGGAGGAGCGCGCAAAAGAAAACCCCGGGCCGTTTCCGGTCCGGGGTTTTTCCAGCATGCGCCCAGGGGGTTCTGGGCGCATGCGAGAGCGCCCGGGGGCGCTCCCGCTGCCGACTTAGAACATGTGACGCAGGCCGACGCCGAACTGGCGGGTGGTCTTGTCGCCGGTCGTGACGGCGCTGCCGTAGTGACCAACGTTGTCCATGTTGCTGAAGAAGGCGTAGGCGTTGGTGCGACGCGACAGCGGATAGGTGTAGCCGACGCTGAAGCCCTCGATGTCCCAGTCCTTGGCCTTCTGGTACGAACCGAACAGCGAGCCGGCGCCGACGGGAGCCGAGGCGCCGACCATGTACGACAGGGTCTTCTTGGCGAAGCGGCCGTTCCAGCCCGGGATGTCGCCAACGTTGACCGCGACGTTGCGCTGGTCGGCGATGGCGGCGTGCAGCTTGACCACGCCGAAGTCATAGGTACCGCCCAACTGGGTCGAGCGGCCGACGTTGCCGCCGGTCGCGGGTTCGACCTGGTCATAGGTCAGGGCGACTTCGACGGGGCCGTTGGCATAGCGCAGGCCCGAGGTGATGGCGCGGTTGTTGGTGCCGGAAACCGGGGTTTCGTTGGTCGAGCGGTTGAAGCTGTAACCGACGGCGGCCTGCAAGCCGTTCCAGGTCGGCGAGAAATACATCACGCTGTTGCTGTTGCGGACCTGGTTGGCGGCGATGAAGGTCGAGCCCATGCCGGCCTGACGGAAGGTCGTGCCGAACGGATCGATGTTGGTGAAGAATTGCGAGCCCAGGATGAACTGGCGGCCCAGGCGGATCTCGCCCAGCGTGTTGGACGACAGGCCCACCCACGATTGGCGGTTGAACAGGCCCGACTGCGACGAGGTGCCGTCGTCGGCGTTGATGCCGGCTTCCAGCAGGAAGTTGGCTTTCAGGCCGTTGCCCAGGTCTTCCGTGCCGCGCAGGCCGAAACGGGATTCGCTTTGCAGGCCGCTATCCAGCGCGTTGCGGGCCTTCAGGCCTTCGGTCTTGGAATACAGGTAGCCCATATCCATGATGCCGTACAGGGTGACCGAGCTTTGCGCGTGCGCGGTACCAGCCATGCCGGCCAGAACGGCGGCAGCGATCAACGTCTTTTTCATCGAAACATCTCCATGATTGATCTGGTTGTCGCGGCAGGCGGGGGGTGCGAGGCGCCGGATGGAATGCGCGGATCCATCGTCGGGTATCCGCTTGCTGCGGGAAAACCAGAGCTTCCCGATGGGAAGTTGGTCATATTGCAGCAAAGAATGCGGGTTACTACCAAGTTCGAAGGCTCATGAGGGCCGGGTTTTTACTTATTCTTACGGCTTTTGTTGTTTCCGCGCAAAAAACCAACGAAAACGCCCGTCCCCAGGCGAGCCGGGGACGGGGAAACACTCACTGCTGAAGTAAGCACTTCGAAACATGGGCCGGAGTGCGCTCCGGGCCATGTTGGAACAGGGCTTAGAACTTGTGCTGCAGGCCGATGGCGATTTCGCGCTTGTCGCCCAGGGCCTTGTTGTCCGTGCGGACGATCACGTCGGTGTACTGGTTGAACAGGGCGTAGATCGTGGTGCGCTTGGACAGCGTGTAGTTGTAGCCGATGGCGTAGCCGTTGATGGCGGAGTCGGCGCGGCCGGCGTTGATGTTGGCCTTGTCGTTGCGCTGGTAGGTGGCGAACACGGAGTGCGCGCCGAACGGCACGGTCACGCCCAGCAGGTACGAGTTTTCCTTCTTGGCGCTCGACTTGTAGCCCGAGTTCTGCAGGCGGCCGTAGCCGGCGTGCAGTTTGGCCATGCCGAAGTCGTAGGTGGCGCCCAGCTGGATGTTCTTCAGGTCGGAACCGCCCACGCCCGAACCGGGGGCCAGGTCGGCTGCATTCTTTTGTTCGTAGGTCAGGACGGCCAGCAGGGGGCCGCTCTGGTAGCGCAGGCCCAGCGAGTAGACCGAGTTATCGGCATCGTTGCCGGCGGTTTCGCTGGCGTTGGCGTTGAAGCTGTAGCCGGCGCCGACCTGGAAGCCGCTGAACTTGGGCGACAGGTAGAACGCGCTGTTGCTGACGCGGTCATCCACGCCGTTCACGTTGAAGACGGTCTTGCTCTGGGCTTGCGAGTAGGCGTTGCCGAAGGGGTTGATGGCGCCGCGGAACCAGTTGAAGCCCAGGGTGTCCTGGCGGCCCAGGCGGACTTCACCGAAGTTGCCCGACACGCCCACCCAGGCGGCGCGGTCGAACAGCTGGCCGTTGGCGCTCTGGATGCCGGTGTCGGCCTTGAAGCCGCTTTCCAGCTGGAAGTTGGCCTTCAGGCCGTTGCCCAGGTCTTCCACGCCACGCAGGCCGAAGCGCGAGCTGCCGGCGATGCCGCTGTCCAGCCCGTTAACGGCGGATTGGCCGTCCTGCTTGCTGTTCATGAATCCCATGTCGACGATACCGTACAGCGTCACGCTCTGGGCTTGCGCGGTGCCGGCGAAGCCGGCCAGCAGCGCGGCGGCGATAAGGGTCTTTTTCAATTGAGAACTCCAGATGGATTTGTGATGGGGCACGAGGATGTTGCTCAGGTGCTCGGACGAGAGGATGACGACCCAACATGAGGCGAAAATGACAACGGGGTTGCCTCGCGTTCGATGTTGTCCGAGAACAACGAATCGGGGATTGCCTATACTGGAATCTGTTCGTGTCGCTGTCCGGCCGTGTCCGGACCGGAGGTCGCAAATGTCGGGAACCGCATCCTTTCGCCGTATTTCCCTGCTGGATCGGGTGCTATCCGAGGCGGATCGCGCCGTGCGCGTGCTGACGGGCTCGGTGTCGGCGCAGCGTCCGAATCCGGCGGGCCGCCTGTCCGCCGCTGCCGACGATTCGTCCGGAGAGGCCGGGGGCCCGGCATTGACGGAGTCCGAGCGCAAGCACGCCGCCGGCCTGATGCGGGTCAATCATGTGGGGGAAGTCTGCGCCCAGGCCCTGTACCGGGGGCAGGCGCTGGTCTGCGACCAGCCGGATACGCGCCAGGTGTTCCTGGACGCGGCGGCCGAGGAGACCGATCACCTGGCCTGGCTGGACGATCGTCTGCGTGAACTGCGGTCGCACACCAGCTTGTTGAATCCGTTCTGGTATGCGGGGGCCTTCGGCCTGGGCATGTTGGCGGGCAGGGCGGGCGATGCCTGGAACCTGGGCTTCATGGCGGAAACCGAGCGGCAGGTGGAGCGCCACCTGGACGGGCACCTGGGGACATTGCCGGCCAACGATGCGCGTTCGCGCGCCATCGTCGAACGCATGGCCGCCGACGAGCGCCAGCACCGGGTGGTGGCGGAGCAGCGGGGCGGGGCCGGGCTGCCCGCGCCGGTGCGGGCGGCGATGCGGTGCGGGTCGAAGGTCATGACCTCTACCGCCTACTATCTCTGAGCCCCTTCAGTCGGCTTCGACGATCTCCACCGACCAGGTCAGTTCCGCCGTCTTTTCCAGCATGGCCGAGGCCGAGCAATACTTTTCGTGGGAAAGCTGCACCGCCCGTTCCACCGCGGCGGACGGAAGGTTCTTGCCCGTGACCGTGAAGGCGAAATGGATCTTGGTGAAGACCTTGGGGTCCGTGTCGGCCCGCTCGGCCTTGAGCGCCACCGTGCAGCCGCGCACGGCGTGCCGACCGCGCTTCAGGATCAGCACGACGTCGTAGGCCGTGCATCCGCCGGTGCCGGCCAGCACCAGCTCCATCGGCCGGGGCGCGAGGTTGTTGCCCCCGCCATCCGGCGCGCCGTCCATGACCGCGACGTGCCCGCTGCCCGTCTGGGCGGTGAACAGCATGCCCTGGGGGCCGCCCCAGCTTACGATGCATTCCATGATATTCCTCGTGCTGCGATAGAAAGTTGGCGTATGGGCACGATGATAGCGGGTGGGAGGCGGGTTTCGCGGCCATCCGGGAAGCTGGTCATGTTGCGGCGCAGCGAAAGCTGCGACAAATGGTCGCGCCCCCTGGGTGGGTGGTTCCTGGCCCCGGATTTTTGCCATCCGGATTGCGGAGCGCTTGAGTGGTTTGTATGTAAGTCTTTGATTTGAATGGATTTTTAAATCCGCGTTCACATGGGTTTTTGTACGTAAGCAACAACCCTTAGAGGTTCTTGCATCGCACAAAACATCTCTCTATAATTGACCCAACAGATGTCGCTTTGTATGTCGACACGGCCTCGGGCCCCTCGGCATCGTCGGATAGTCCCGCAAAGCCCATCTACCGGTGTCTCCTCCACCCTCCTCCTTTGGTGGATTAGCCCGAAGCCGCAAGGCTTCGGGCTTTTTTTTGCCTGTTGGAAGCGCGGGCCGGCATGTCCGCGGTTGCTGCCTTGCATCAAAATGCAGAGAAAATACGTAGCGATCCATGGCCGGGCAGGGGTGGTGGCGTCAGAAAAGACCTGGAGATGTGTATGAAGTTGCGGCTGAAATTCTTATAACATATTGATGTATAAAGAATTTTTGCCTGTTGAAATTTGAAACCGTATTGTGGATGCAGGATGGAAAAAAATCTTGCAATGCACAAACCGCTTTCCTATAATGGATTCAACGGATGTCGCTTTGTATGCCGACACGGCCTCAGGCCCCTCGGCATCGTCGGATAGCCCCGCAAAGCCCATTCACCGGTGTCTCCTCCACCCTCCTCCTTTGGTGGATTAGCCCGAAGCCGCAAGGCTTCGGGCTTTTTTTTGCCTCGTGGCGCGGACGAGGTCAGCGCATCATGGTGCCGCCGCCTTGCATCAGCGCGCCATAGCGCTGCATCAGGGCGGGATCCTGCTGGACGGCAGCGTTGATGGCGTTGAATTCCCGGACGGTCAGGCCTTCGCTCCAGATTGCCTGGGCCTTGCGGCCGTTGGCCTCGTTGAAGGTGGCGTTGGTGGGCTCGCCTGCCGGCGTGGCGGCGGCCGCCCCGGTGTCCGGCGAGATCGCGTTGACTTTCCGGGCGGCGTTGGCGAAGCGTTGCAACTGGCTATCGGTGACCGACTGCGGCGACATCGCCGAGGCCTGCTGGGCGGGCATGTCACGCTGGGGCGCCGCGCATGCCGCCAGTCCCGCGGCCACGGCGCCAGCGGCCAGCATTGTCTGGATCGTTTTCATCGGACGGACCTCCATAGGGCTTTGTGAACGGACTAGTGTCCGCTCTTGCGCCGCGCCGGGATCTTTTCTTATGTATGGATGTTTATCAAAGCATGAAGCGCGGACAGGGCATCACAGGGGAAGCGGGCGTTGGCGTCGGATATGGTTACAGGTGGTCCGGGTGGATTCTGGCGGCCTCGGCGCGAGGTCAGGTAGTCTTTGACTTGACGGGCTGATCCGCGTTATCATCTTCCTCTTGCCCTTTTTCCGTACCTGCAGCTCACAATGCCGGGGCGGGATCGGGGTGATGCGCCGTCAGGGAAGCCCACAGGGGGCTTCTACGGGCACCAGATATGTCACAGAGATCATCATGAAAACCTTCGTTGCGAAACCGCATGAAGTGACGCGTGACTGGTACGTGATTGACGCCAAGGGCAAAGTCCTAGGTCGTGTGGCCAGCGAAGTCGCACACCGTTTGCGCGGTAAACACAAGCCTGAATTCACGCCTCACGTCGATACCGGCGACTACATCGTCATCATCAACGCCGCCGATATCGTCGTCACCGGCAATAAGGCGCAAGACAAGCGCTACTACCGCCACTCGGGCTATCCCGGCGGTATCACCGAAACCACGTTCCTGAAGATGCAGCAGCGTTTTCCTGGTCGTGCGATCCAGAAGGCCGTCAAGGGCATGCTGCCCAAGGGTCCCCTGGGCTACGCCATGATCAAGAAGCTGAAGGTGTACGCAGGATCCGAACATCCGCACACCGCCCAGCAGCCCAAGCTGCTGGACATCTGAGGAGCCGCGCATGATCGGTAACTGGAATTATGGAACCGGCCGCCGCAAGACCTCGGTAGCGCGCGTGTTCCTGAAGAAGGGCTCGGGCAAGATCACCGTCAACGGCAAGCCCGTGGACGAGTACTTCGCTCGCGAGACCGGCCGCATGATCGTTCGCCAGCCGCTGGAACTGACCGGCCACCTGGAAAGCTTCGACTTCCACGTCAACGTCGACGGTGGCGGCGTGACCGGGCAGGCCGGCGCGGTGCGCCACGGCATCACCCGCGCGCTGATCGACTACGACGCGACGCTCAAGCCCGCGCTGTCGCAGGCCGGCTTCGTCACTCGCGATGCCCGCGAGGTCGAGCGCAAGAAGGTCGGTCTGCACAAGGCGCGACGTCGCAAGCAGTTCAGCAAGCGCTGATCGGCTTCGATCCCCCTCGTCCCGTTCCGGCCCCGGCCGGCGGGCGAGACCAGAAAGGCCGCAGCGATGCGGCCTTTTTTTTGCCTCGGGAGGCGCTCCTGCCAGCAGGCCGTCACATCGATGCCGGCGGGCGTGGGGTATTCTTACTCTCATCATCTGTCGTCGGGCACCGTCCCGCTTTCCCGGGCCGGGAGGCGCAAGGGACTCCAGGAGATTGCAATGGCCAAGATCAAAGTAGGTATCGTCGGCGGCACGGGCTACACCGGTGTCGAGCTGCTGCGCCTGTTGTCGCAGCATCCGCACGCGGAACTGACGGCGATCACCTCGCGCAAGGAAGATGGCATGCCGGTGGCCGACATGTACTCCAACCTGCGCGGCAAGGTGGACCTGGCGTTCTCGTCGCCCGACAAGGCGCGGCTGCCCGAATGCGACGTGGTGTTCTTCGCGACGCCCCATGGCGTGGCCATGGCGCAGGCGCAGGAACTACTGGCCGCGGGGGTCAAGATCATCGACCTGGCCGCCGATTTCCGGCTGCAGGATCTGGCTTCGTTCGAGAAGTGGTACAAGATGCCGCACGCCTGCCCCGACGTGCTGCGCGAATCGGTCTATGGCCTGGTCGAGCTGAACCGCGAGAAGATCCGCGGCGCGCGGGTCGTGGGCAATCCCGGCTGCTACCCGACCACCGTGCTGCTGGGCCTGGCGCCCTTGCTCGAAGGCCGGGCCGGCGCGTCGCCGCTGGTGGATGCGTCCACGCTCATCGCCGACTGCAAGTCGGGGGTCACCGGCGCCGGACGCAAGGCCGAGCTGCATATCCTGTTCTCGGAAGCCAGCGATAACTTCAAGGCCTATGGCGTGTCGGGCCACCGCCATCATCCCGAGATCGTCGAGCACCTGCAGTCCCTGCACGGCGGGCCTGTCGGACTGACCTTCGTTCCGCACCTGACGCCGATGGTGCGCGGCATGCACTCGACCATCTATGCCCGCATCGATTCCAGGGCGCGCGGCGTCGATTTCCAGAAGCTGTTCGAGCAGCGCTACGCCGATGAGCCGTTCGTCGATGTGATGCCCGCCGGCAGCACGCCCGAGACCCGTTCGGTGCGGGCCTCCAACATGATCCGGATCGCCGTGCACCGGCCGGGCAACGGCGACCAGCTGGTCGTGCTGGTGGTGCAGGACAACCTGGTGAAGGGTGCATCCGGCCAGGCCGTGCAGAACATGAACCTGATGTTCGGCTTGCCCGAGGATGCCGGGCTCGGCCAAGTGGCGGTGCTGCCCTGATGAAGCGGCGGCCGCTGTTTCCGGCGCTGGTGCCGCGCAGGTTGCGGCGCGGCGCGGCGCCGGGCGCGCGGACCGACGAGTCGGTGTTGCCGGCGGCTTCGCCGTGGCGGGTCGTGGTCCTGGTGCTGCTGCTGGCGCTGGGCGCGGCCCTGGGGACGGGGCTGTACGAGTCGGCGCGGCGGGTGTTCGGCGGGCCGCAGGTCTCGGCCTCCGAGCTGGCGCAGTTGCGCGCAGAAAACCAGCGCCTGATCGCCGACAACGAGCGTTTGCAGGGCAGTCTCGCGGCCTCGGAAAGCCGCCTGGAAATCGAACGCGCGGCCAAGGAGCAGTTCGCGGTCGATTTGCGGGCCGCGCAGAAGGAAATGGGCGACATGCGCAATGACCTGGCTTTTTTCGACCAGCTCATTCCCATGGATCCGCGCCAGGCCCAGGTCAATATCCGGTCGGCGGAGCTGGAGCGGCAGGGCGAGTTGCTGCGCTATCGGGTCTTGCTGATGCGTGGCGGGCGGCCTTCGGGCGAATTCAGCGGGCGCTTGCAGTTCTCGGCGTCCGGCGTGCGCGCGGGCGCGGTGGCCACGGTGGAACTCCATCCGTTCTCGGTTCCGGCCGAGGCGGGCGACGGCGAAGCCGCCCCGGTGGTGGCCCCGCCGGTGGCCGATCCACTGGTATTGCGGTTCAGGCAGTATCAGCGGGCCGAGGGTTCGCTGGCGGTCCCGGCGGGTTTCGTGGTGCGCAGTGTTACCGTGCGGGTGGTCGAGGGAGGCGTGGTGCGTTCGCAAAGTACCGTCAACCTGCCGGCTTGAGGCGGCGGGCTTGAACCTTGGCGGTGTGCCCGCATCTAAGCGGTATGGCCGCCGACGGGGCGGGCAGGCGCCGTCTTGTAGTGTCCCTGGCGGCGCAAGGGTTGAAATCAGGCGCCAATAGCGGTTGAATTACCCATTAACCAGACGATTTACAGCGCATGCGCGGCACGGGCCGTGCCCACGCGCAGGCAAGGAGCAGTCATGAACGCAGCAGTGGAACAAGCCAGCCTCGAAGCCCCTCCGATGGGCCTCGTCTTCACCGATGCAGCGGCCGCCAAGGTCAAGGAGCTGATCGACGAAGAAGGCAATTCGGCGCTCAAGCTGCGCGTCTTCGTGCAGGGCGGCGGCTGTTCCGGCTTCCAGTACGGCTTCACGTTCGATGAAGACGTCAACGAGGACGACACGCAACTGGACAAGAACGGCGTGCAATTGCTGATCGACTCCATGAGCTTCCAGTACCTGGCCGGCGCCGAGATCGACTACAAGGAAGGCCTGGAAGGCGCGCAGTTCGTCATCAAGAACCCGAACGCAACCTCCACCTGCGGCTGCGGGTCGTCGTTTTCGGTCTAGGTCCAGGCGCCGGGGCCCCCGACACGGGGCCGCGGCCGCTTCGTCCTCTCCTCCAGGGCGCCCTCGCGCAAGCCAGGGCGCTTTTTGCCGCCGGGCCGCCCCAGGGCAAAAAGCGCCCCCTTGGGGGGCAGCGCCGCCGCGTAGCTGCAAGCGTGGGGGTCATTTCCGTTTCCGTTCCACCCCTTCCTTGACCGGCCCGCCCGGCGCGCTTCATGGCTCTCATCGCTCTGACCGACATCGAACTGGCCTATGGCCACGTCCCTCTCCTGCATCGCGCCAACTTTTCGGTGGAGGCCGGTGAGCGGGTGGGGCTGATCGGCCGCAACGGCACCGGCAAATCGTCGCTGCTCAAGTTGCTGGATGGCCGCTCCGTGCCGGATGACGGCTCGATCTCGCGCCAGGACGGACTGAAGGTCGCCACGGTGGAGCAGGAGCCGGTGTTCGACGAGTCGGGCACCGTGTTCGACGCCGTCAGCGAGGGCCTGGCGAAAGGGCGCGATCTGCTGCGTGCCTACCAGCGCCTGACCCACGACCTGGCGGAGGCGACCGGCGGGGCGGACCACGACGCGCTCCTGGCCCGGCTGCAATCCTTGCAGGCGGACCTGGAGGCCCACGATGGCTGGACGGTGCAGGCCCGTGTCGAGGCCACGCTGGTCCGGCTGAACCTGCCGGCCGATGCACCGGTGGCGGGATTGTCGGGCGGCACGCGCAAGCGGGTGGCGCTCGCCCGGGCGCTGCTGGGCGATCCCGACCTGTTGTTGCTGGATGAGCCGACCAACCACCTGGACTTCCAGGCCATCGCCTGGCTCGAGGAGTTGCTGAAGGCCTTTCCCGGCAGCATCGTCTTCATCACCCATGATCGCCGTTTCCTGGATGCGGTCGCCACCCGCATCGTCGAACTCGATCGCGGCGAGCTCGCCAGCTTCCCGGGCGCGTTCTCCACCTACCAGGCGCGCAAGGCCGAGATGCTGGAGGCCGAACGGCTGGAGCAGGCGCGCTTCGACAAGCTCCTGGCCCAGGAAGAGGTATGGATACGCAAGGGCGTCGAGGCGCGCCGCACCCGCAGCGTCGGGCGGGTCAAGCGGCTGGAGCAGTTGCGCGTGCAGCGGGCCGAGCGGCGCGAGCGCATGGGCAAGGTCACGATCGACGTGGCCGAGGGGCAGCGTTCGGGCAAGCTGGTGGCCGAACTGACCGAGGTGTCGAAGTCGTTCGGCGACAGGGCGGTCATCCGGTCGTTCTCGACCACGGTCATGCGCGGCGACCGCATCGGCCTGATCGGACCCAACGGCGCGGGCAAGACCACGCTGCTCAAGCTCATCCTGGGCGAATTGGCGCCCGACACCGGCTCGGTCCGGCAGGGCACGAACCTGTCCGTGGCCTACTTCGACCAGATGCGCAGCCAACTGGACGAGGACATGGCCCTGGCCGATGTCATCAGCCCGGGCAGCGAGTGGATAGAGATCAACGGCCAGCGCAAGCACGTGATGAGCTACCTGGGCGACTTCCTGTTCGCGCCCGAGCGGGCGCGTTCGCCGGTCAAGAGCCTGTCGGGAGGGGAGCGCGCCCGGTTGCTGCTGGCGCGGCTGTTCGCGCGGCCGGCCAACGTGCTGGTGCTGGACGAACCCACCAACGATCTCGACATCGAGACGCTGGAGCTGCTGGAGGAGCTGTTGCAGGACTACTCGGGGACGGTTTTTCTCGTCAGCCACGATCGTATGTTCCTGGACAACGTCGTGACGCAGACCATCGCCTACGAGGGCGACGCGCGCTGGCGCGACTACGTGGGCGGCTACGACGACTGGGCAACGCAGCGGGCCAGGGCCGATGAAGCGAAGCCGGCCGTGGCCAGGCCCGTGCGTGAAGCCGTTCGCGACGCGCCCCCCGTTCCCGCGCCTGCGATGTCGGTGCCGGCCAAGCCCGGCCGCTCGCGGCTGAGCTCCTGGGAAGCGAAGGAACTGGACGGCCTGCCCGAGGCCATCGCCGCCCTGGAGGCCGAGCAGCAGGAGCTGACGGGCAAGCTGGCCGACGGATCGATCTACCGCGACGATCCGGCCGGCGCGGCCGCGATCCAGCAGCGCCTGACGGAGATCGAGGACGAGCTCATGGCCAGGCTCGAACGCTGGGAACTGCTCGAAAGCAAGCGGGGCTGATTCCGCGGGGCGGTCAGCGGCCCGTGGCCGTGCCCGCGGGCCGCGCGACCAGTTTCATGGCCTGCCGGATCGCCGTGGGTTCGTAGGTGGGGTCGATGTTTCCCATCACCGTCAGCGCGATGCGGGACAACTGCCGGCTCATGATCTGGATCGCCCGGTCCTGGTCCCGCGCCGCGTAGGCGTCGACCAGGGCGCTGTGTTCTTCTTCCGACGCCAGCCAGGAATACGGCTGCTGCCGCCCCATGAACGACTTGCGGGCGCGTTCGGAGTTGGTGCGGCAATTCTCGTAGGCGGTAACGATGTGGTCGCCCGCGTGCATGATCAGCAACTTGTGGAACTCGATGTGCCGGTGTGCCCAGTCGCCCGCCGGCTGGCTGCCGTTCATGGCCTCGAGCGCCGCGCGGATGCGCGCGATGTCTTCCGCGTCCAGGCGCGGCACGGTCAGAGAGATGCCCAGGCAGGCCATCAGCAGCCACATGGCGTAGACCGAATCGATTTCCTCGGGCGTGATGGGGACGACCCGGATCCTGTGCTGGAAATTGACCTCGACCAGGCCTTCCGCCTGGAGCATGCGCAGCGCCTCCCGCACCGGGGTGCGGCTGACGTTCAACCGCTTGGCGATATGCACCTGGTTCAGCATGGATCCGGCCGGGATGCTGCCGTTCAGGATGTCGTGGCGCAGACGTTCGTAGACGTCGTGCAGGTCCCCGCGCGAGGCGCGAGGCTGGGCGGGCGGCGGCTGGGGCGGTCCGGCAAGGGGGCCGTCCTGGCTGCTCTGGTGCAGCGCCGCGTCGCTGCCGGTCGAGTCGTGGGTCACTGAGTCACCCTGTGAGTCCGATGATGCCTGGAGAAAGTCTTGATGCGCTTGTGCCTCAGACAGTATCACATCTGTAAAATCGCAAAAATGTATTCATTTTTATAATCGAGCGGACTTTAAATGCTCGGATAACGCCGTTTTACGTAGGATTTTTCGGTGTTAACCCTATATTAATGATAAAAATGTATCCTTTTTTTGAAGTTGATGTAATCTTAGTGCATCCATTTCAAGGGGGTGGCGATGAGCGCAGCGGGGGTCTTACGCGAAGCGTGGCGGGCCGGGAAACCGGTGTTCGGCGGCTGGGCGGTCCTGCCTACGCCGTTTTCCGTGGAGTTGATCGCGCAGCAAGGCGTGGGTTATGTCTGCGTCGACCAGCAGCATGGCCTGATCGACTATGCACAGACGCTGGACATGTATCGCGCCGCCGAAGGGCGGGGCGTCGTGCCGTTCACGCGCGTGCCGGCCAACGAGGGCTGGATGATCGGCAAGGCGCTGGACGCGGGCGCCCAGGGCGTCATCGTGCCGCTGGTCAACTCCCGCGAGGAAGCCGCCGCGGCCGTCCGGGCCTGCCGCTATCCGCCCACGGGAATACGGTCCTATGGCCCCATCCGCGCCGCGCTGGTCAGTGCCACGCGCGACACGCAGGCCCTGGGCAACGCCGTGCTGTGCTTCGTCATGGTGGAGACCCGCGAGGCGCTGGACAACATTGACGAGATCGCTTCCACGCCGGGCCTGGACGGCATCTACATCGGCCCCGCCGACCTGGCTCTGGGGCTGGGCCTGCCGCCGGACCTGGACAAGACCGAAGCAGAGCATGTCGCCGCGGTCGAGCGGATCTTCCAGGCCTGCCGCCGGCACGGCATCGTCGCCGGGATCCAGTGCGCCACGGGGGTGTCCGGGCGCGCCTATGCCGAACGTGGCTTTGGCCTGATCACCGTCATCAAGGACTCCGCCTTGCTGCAGGCCGGCGCGCGCCAGGAAATCCGCGCGGCGCTGGGCGAGGCGCAAGGGGCCGCCAAGGCCCAGGGCTACACCTGACCCCGGCATTGGTCCGGATTCTTGGAGAAAGGCAGTGACAACGACTTCCGATCGCATGCTGCAGGCCCTGGCCGCGTTTTCCCGGCACGCGGCGCTGGACTGTGGCGCACCGGTGGAGCGCGCGGTGAAGGCCGCGCTGCTGGATACGCTGGCCGTCGCGCTGGGCGCGCTGACGCATCCCGCCGCGGTGGCGGCCCGGCGATACGCGCGCCATGCCATCGTGGCCCGGGGGGCGACGATATGGGGAACGGGCGAATGCGTCACCGCCGAGGCCGCGGCGCTGGTGAACGGCGTGCCGTTGCGGGCCTATGACTACAACGACCTGTACATCGGTAAATCGGGCGGCCATCCCAGCGACATGATCCCGGGGCTGATGGCCCTGGCGCAGTGGCGTGGCATCGACGGCAAACGGCTGATCGGCGCCATCGCGCTGGGCTACGAGGTCGCGGTGGCGTTGTTCGACAACCTGCGCCTGCGCAACGGCGGCCTGGACTATCCGAATATCGTGGCCATTGCCTGCACGTGCGCGGCGGCCCGCATGCTGGATCTGTCGGAAGAGCAGACCGCCGATGCCTTGGCGATCACCGTGATTCCCCATGCCGCCAGCCTGGAGGTCGAGTCCAACGACCTGAACCGGCGCGGCGACCTGACCATGTGGAAGCGGTTCAACGGCAGCGACGCCGTCAGGCAGTCGGTGTATGCCTGCCTGCTGGCGGAGGCGGGCGCGGAAGGCGCGGTCCGGCCGTTCGAGGGCAAATACGGTTTCCTGGCCCGACTCGAACTGGCCGACGAAGACCGCGAGGCGCTGCTGCGCCGCCTCGACCCCTCGCAGCCCCTGTCGGCCGTCGAACGGGTGACCTACAAGCTGTGGCCGGTCGGATCGCGCGGGCAGAGCGCCATCCAGGCCGCGCTGGAGGCGCGCCGCCGGATTCCCGATCCCGCGCGGATCGCCGGCATCCGCGTGCGGGCGGACGAGGGCGTGTACGACCACCTGGTCAGCCAGCGTGCGGACCCGTGGCATCCCGTGTCGCGCGAGACGGCCGACCATTCGCTGCCTTGCATCGTCGCGATGGCGTTGCTCGACGGCCGGGTGGACACGGGCACTTTCGACAAGGAGCGGGTCATGCGCCCCGACGTGCGGACGTTGCTCAACGACCGGCTCGTGGCCGAACCGGCCGCCGAACTGAGCGGCGGGGCGGCCGCGGGATTCCTGGCCCGGGTGGAAGTCACGCTCGACAACGGCGAGGTGATCGTCGGCGAGGCGGGCCCGCCGCCTGGACACCGGCTCAAGCCTTTCTCCGACGCCGACTTCGAGGAAAAACTGCGTGTCAACGTCGAGCCTGTCATGGGCGCGCAGCGCACGCGGGACATCCTGGAAGCGGTCCGGACGCTGGATGCGGCGGCCAGCCTCCAGCCCCTGTGCGGCCTGTTGGGCGCCGGTGCGAAGGGGGTGGAGGCGCCATGATGTCTGGCGTGGTCATCGTCGGTGGCGGCCATGCGGGCGCACGCTGCGCCCATGCCCTGCGCCAGGCGGGATATGCCGGACCGGTCACGCTGCTGGGCGACGAGGGCGTCGAGCCCTATGAGCGGCCGCCGCTGTCCAAGTCGTTCCTGCTGGATGATGGCCGTCTGGCGCCGATCGCCCAGGCGGCCAGCTATGCGGCCGCCGGCATCGCCCTGCGGCCGTCGGCGCGGGCGATCGCCATCGATCCGGCAAAGCAAAGCGTGGATCTCGCCGACGGTGCGTCCATCGGCTATCGCCATCTGGTGCTGGCGACCGGTTCCGTGGCGCGGATGCCGGCCTTCGCCGGCCTGGAGCGGGGTGACGTGCTGGCCCTGCGCAACGCGGCGGACGCCGCGCGTCTCAGGGAAGCGCTGCGCCCCGGGCGGCGCGTGCTGCTGATCGGAGGCGGCTTCGTGGGGTTGGAAGTCGCCGCGTCCGCGACCCGCCTGGGGTGCCGCGTGACGGTGGTGGAAAAACAGCCGAGGCTGTTGCCGCGCGCCGTCAGCGCATGGGCGGCCGAACGCGTGCTTGCGTTGCATGCGGGGCAGGGCGTGGCGGTGCAACTGGGCCGGGCGCCCGTGGACATCGTTCGCGCGGGGGCGGCCTTCCGGTACGTATTGGACGATGGCTCGCAGGGCGAGGCGGACGTCGTGCTGGCCGGCATGGGGGCGATGCCCGACGTGGCGCTGGCCGAGCGCGCGGGCCTGGCCATGAATCCGCCGCCCGTGCATGGCGTCCTGGTGGACGCGGCGTGCCGGACGTCGGCGGAAGGCATCTATGCGATCGGCGACATCGCCGCGCCGCGCGATGCGAGCGGCGCGGGCCGGGTCCGCCTGGAGTCCTGGGAGAACGCCGAGCGCCAGGCCGCGCGGGCAGCCGCCGCCATCGCGCGGGCCGAGCAGGGGGACGGGCCGTTGCCGGCAGCGTCCGCCGCCGACGAGGCGCCGTGGTTCTGGACGGACCAGTTCGACATGAATCTGCAAATCGTGGGCTGGCCGGCGGGCGCCGCCACGCACGTCGCGCGAGAGACCGGCGCGGGCAGGGCGGTGTGTTTCCATTTCGACGCGGCGGGCGTGCTGGTCGGCGCGGAGCTGTTCAACAGCGGCCGGGACCGCCGCATCGTGCGACAGCTCGTGGCCGCCGGCGGGGGGGTGAACGCCGCGGACCTGGCGGACCCGGCGGTGCCGCTGGCAACGGCGCTGCGCAGTGCCCAGCAGCGCGGTCCGGCCGCGGCGCCGGGCAACCCGTAATCATCGACGGAGCTTTCATGGTCTGGTACCAGACGATCAAGTTCGAGGACGTACCCGAGGGCGATGCCGTCCCGGTGTGCGTCGAGGGCGAGCCCCTCGCGCTGTACAAGCTGGACGGCCGCGTGCACGCCACGCACGACATCTGCACGCACGCGAAAGCGCACCTGTCGGAAGGATTCGTCAGCGGCGATTGCGTGGAGTGCCCCTTGCACGAGGGCGTGTTCCATATTCCCACCGGCCGCCCGGTTTCGGGCCCGGTCAGCATTCCGATCCAGGTGTATCCGGTACGTATCGAGGAAGGCATGGTGCTGGTCGACGTGCCTCCCTCGGGCTGACGCCCGGGCCGGCGTTCTGCAGCAAGGCGCCCCGGCCCCCCGGGGGGCGCCGCCGCGTGGCGGCAAGCGCGGGGGAGCATCCTCGGTGTTCGTCCATATCTTGGGAGAATCAAATGCGTATCACGTCGTGTGCTGTGCTCCTGGCCTTTGGCTGCGTATCGACCGCCGCGGCAGCGGCCGACGCGGCGGTCGATTTCCCGTCCAAACCCCTGCGCTTCATCGTTCCCTTCACCCCGGGAACCGGCATGGACAACATCGCCAGGCTGGTCGGCGAAAAGTTGTTCGAAAGCTGGAAGCAACCCGTCATCGTGGAAAACAAGACCGGCCTGGCCGGCCACCTGGGGGCTGAACAGGTGGCGCGCGCGGCGCCGGACGGCTACACGCTGGTGGTGACCGCCAGCAATCTCGTCATCACTTCGATCCTGTATCCCTCGCCGACCTTCAATCCGATGAAGGATTTGACACCGGTGATGATCGCGGCGCGCGGCACCAATTCGCTGGCGGTGAATCCCGGCAAGGGCTATCGGACGATGGCCGACCTGGTGGCCGCGGCCAAGGCCAATCCCGGCAAGATCAATTTCGCGTCCGCGGGCGTGGGGTCGCCGTCGCACATCCTGCTGGCCGAGTTCGAGGACGCCACGAACACCTCGTTCCTGCACGTGCCCTACAAAGGCACGGCGCCCGGCGTCAACGATGTGATCGCGGGACACGTGGACGCCATGTTCGTCGCCACCCATACGCTGCGGCCCTTCATCGAGTCCGGCCAGTTGCGCAACCTGGGCGTGTCGAGTTCCGAGCGCCAGCGCAGCGCGCCCGGCGTGCCGTCGTTCGCCGAACTGGGGATCACCCCGGGCATGCCGGCCTGGTACGGCTTCCTGGCGCCCAAGGGAACGCCGGCCGCCGTCATCGACAAGCTCAACAAGGAGATGACGCGCATCCTGGAGCTGCCCGACGTCAAGTCGGCCCTGGAGAAGACCGGGCTGGACGTGAAGCCGTCCTCGCCCCAGGCGCTGCAGGAGCTGATGAACATGCAGCTCGCCCGTTTCACCGACATCATCCGCAAGAACAACATCACGGCCAACTGAGCCGGACGGCAGGAGACTGTGATGGATGAGACGTTCAAGTCCGACCCGCCCGGCGATGCCGCGGAGTTCGCCGGCTCCGCCGTCGTCCTGGTGGGCGGCGCCCTGGGGTCGGGCCCCGAACTGCTGCGGGCGTTCGCCGCGCGCGGCGCCAAGGTCGTGGTCGGCGTGACGCCGGCCGAGGACGCCGCCCATGCGGCGGCGGTGGCGCGCGCCTACGGCGTGGCATGCGTGCCCGTGGACACGGACGACGAGACCGAGGTCGAGCGCTTCTTCGACGCCTGCATGTCGCAATTGGGCGGGTTGGACATTCTCGTGAACGTGGCCGCGCCGGTCAGCACCGCGGATGCGCTGGATATCCACGCGGCCCGCTACCGGGACGTGATCGCGCGGGAGCTGGTGGGCCCCATCCTGTGCATCCAGGCCGCGGCGCGCCGCATGAAGGAACGCGGCGGCGGGCGCATCGTGTCGTTCTCCTCGATGTCCGGCAAGACCGGCGTGCATCGGCACGTGGCTCCCTATGCGGCGGCGAAGGGCGGGTTGATCGCCTATTCGCGGGTGATGGCGGCGGAACTGGCGCCATACGGCGTGACGGTCAATGTGATCGCCACGTCCCTGTTCGACGTGCAGGTGGCGGGAGCGAGCGAGTCGCGCATGCAGGAAGTGATCAAGGGCATTCCCGTCGGCCGCGTGGGCCGGTCCATCGAGGCGGCGCACGCGGTGTTCTACCTGGCTTCGCGCCATGGCGCGTATGTGACGGGCGAAACGCTGAACCTGTCGGGTGGCAGGTTCATGGATTAGTGGTTGGAGGATAGGAATCGATATGTCTGCGATGTTTGCAAGAGAGCATGGAGGCGAGGAGGCCGGCCTGGATCCGTCGTCGCTGATCTGGCAGGACGAACGCCATTTTCGCGTTCACACGCGCGCCTATACCGATCAGGCGGTATTCGACGCCGAGATGGCGCGCATCTTCTCCAAGGTCTGGGTCTATGTCGGCCACGAAAGCGAGATCCCCAACCCGGGCGATTTCAAGACGGCCTACATCGGGACGCAGCCCGTCATCGTCTCGCGGGCGGCCGATGGCAGCGTGCACGTGCTGGTCAATCGCTGCGTGCACCGCGGCGCGGTGATCGCGCGCGAGAGCCGCGGCACGGTCCGCGATTTCACCTGCCCCTACCACGGCTGGGTCTTCGGTCTGGATGGCAAGCTGCTGGCGGTGTCCGAGCGCAACGATTCGGGCGGCTATGCCCCTGATTTCGACGCCCCCGAGGGCCTGCACCGGGTACCGAAGGTCGATGCCTATCGCGGGCTGATCTTCGCCAACCTGGATCCGGATGCCGTCGACCTGGACACCTATCTGGGGCGGGCCAAGAAGACCATCGACCGAAAATTCGGCCGCTCGCCGGCGGGGCGCATCGCGTTGCGCGGCAAGCCGTTCGTCATGCGCTACCAGGGAAACTGGAAATTCCAGATCGAGAACATCGTCGACGCCTACCACTTCCTGCATACGCACAAGGGCTTCGTGGCCCTGCAGGCCAAGTACGGCGAAAGCACCGGCGACTATGGCGCGCACAAGGGCGGGTCGGCCAAGGCCATGCGCCAGATCCGTTTCAAGGGAGCAAGCTGGGCGCTGCGCCACGGCCATGCCCAACTGGAGAATTCCGGCACGGCCGATCCCGAGGCCTTGCTGAGCGGGCCGCACAGCGCCTACTACGAAGCCCTGCGGGACATTCATGGCGAGGAGGAGTTCGCGTTCGTGGTCGGACGCATGTCGGGCACGATCTTCCCCAACCTCGGCCTCATCCACCAGCAGATCCGCACCTGGCGACCCATCGCGCCGGACCTGACCGAGGTCACCATCTATTTCTACGATCTGGTCGATGCGCCGCGCGAATTCAACGACGGCTGGATGCGCAGCCAGGAACGCTTCTACGGACCGGCGGGCCACGGCATGGCCGATGACGTGGACATCTTCGCGCGCAACCAGCAGGGGCTGGCCGGGAGCGCGGTCGACTGGCTGGTGCTGGAGCGCGGCCTGCAAACGGACGAAAAACTGGCCAGCGGCGACATCAAGGGCCTGCCGGCCAGCGAGGCGCCCCAGCGTGCGCTGTGGCTGGCGTGGAAGCAACTGATGGCGCGACGCTGAGGAGACCCGCCGCATGCATTTCCCCACTACATTGAACCGCACGGATGCGGAAACCCTGCTGATACACGAAGCGGACCTGCTCGACACCCGCCAACTCGACGACTGGCTCAAGCTCTTCACCGAGGACGGCCTGTACTGGATCCCGCTCGATCCGGCCGAAGAGCCGGGCCAGAACGCGGCCATCGTCCACGACGACACGCTGCGGCGGGAAGAGCGGGTCTATCACCTGCTGAACGTGGAGTTTCCCGCGCAGTCACCGCCGTCGCGCACCGTGCATCTGATCGGCAACGTGCGCGTGCAGGAGCACGAAGAAGGCTTTCTGGTGAAGTCCAACCAGGTGGTCTACGAGATGCGCACCGGCGACAGCGCGCAGGTCGGCATCGGCGAGGTCCAGCCGCTGGTGACGATGATGGAGCACATCTGCCGTCCGACCGCCGAGGGTATGCGGATCGTCCGCAAGACCATCACGTTGATGAACCACGATGCGTGGCTGGGCAATCTGACCTTCCTGCTTTGACGCGGGCGCCTACCCGCCGCCGTCCCGCTGCTGGCGGGCGGCCGGCGCGGCGGGACCATCGTCCAGGCCCAATTCACTGAGTATCTCCGCCGTGTGCTGTCCGAGTCCCGGCGCGCCCCGCCGGTACGACGGCGGCGTGGCGCTCCAGCGCGCGGGAAAGCCCGGCATGCGCAGATTGCCTTGCGTGGGGTGTGGCGCGGAGATGAAGAAATCCACCGCAGCCAGATGCGGATCGTTCATCAGGCCGGCAATGTCGCGCACCGGAGCCGCCGGCACTTCCGCCTCCCCCAGCAGCGCCAGCCAGCGCGCGGTGGTGTCGCTGGCGAACAGCTCCCGCAACTGGAGGTCGACGGCCCGCGCCTCGCGGGCGCGCGCGGCGCGGGTGGCGAACGAAGGGTGGGCCAGCAGATCGGCCCGGCCCGCCGCCTCGAGGAACTTGCGCCACTGGCGATCGGTGTTGATGGCGGCGCACAGATGGCCGTCCGCCGTGCGGAAGTAGGTGCGCTGGCCATTCAGGTAACGGTCGTATCCGGGCGCCGACTCCGGCGGATCGAAGACGCTGCCTATCATGTGGTCGGCCAGCACCAGTTGCGCGATCACTTCGAACATCGGGATTTCGAGCTTCTGCCCCGTGCCGTCCCGGGCGACGGCGGCCAGCGCGGCGCTGACGCAGAACGCGGCATACAGCCCGGCGTAACGGTCGGCCAGAGGAAACGGACACGACTGCGGCATGCCGTCGCGTTCCCGCGCCCGGGCGGAGGCCAGGCCGGTCATCGCCTGGATCACTTCGTCGAACGCCGGCCGTCCGGCGTAGGGGCCGTCCTCGCCGAAGCCGGTGCAGCTCACGTAGACCGCCCGGGGATTCACACGCCTGACGCTGTCGTAGTCCAGGCCCAGGCGTTCCAGCGCCTGCGGACGCATGTTGCTGACGAAGACGTCGCACCAGGCGATCAGCCGCTCCAGCACCTGACGTGTTGCCTCCTGCTTCAGGTCCAGCGCCATGCTGCGTTTGTTGCGGTTCAACTGCAGGAAGGACGGACCCATGTCGTTCGTGCGGCGCGGCCCCACGGCCCGCATGGGGTCGCCTTCCGGCGATTCCAGCTTGATGACGTCGGCGCCGTGGTCGGCCAGCATCTGGGTGCAGAAGGGGCCCAGGATGACCCAGGTCAGGTCCAGGACCTTGACGCCGGCCAGCGGGCCGCTGCGCGGCGTATCTGCGAGTGTCACGAATGTCTCCTGCGTCGGATGCGGGGTCAGGGTCTGCCCAAGGTGAGGAAGCGCGTGCGCGCCGCCTGGAACTCGTCTTCCAGCCAATCCACGACCTGCGCGACCGGTGCGATATCCCGCACGGCACCCAGCCCCTGGCCTGCCGACCAGACGTCCTTCCACCGCCGGGTTTCCTTGCTGCGGCCGCTGTCGTAGACGCGCTCCCTGGGCGAGGGCAGGTTGGCCGGATCCAGGCCGCACTGCACCAGCGAGGGCACCAGCCAGGAAGCCGGCGTGCCGGTGATGGCGTCGCTGACGAGCAGGTCGCCGATGCCGCAGGCGGCGACCATGCGCTTGTGCGCCTCGGCGGCGATGCTTTCCTCGGTCGCCAGGAAGCGGGTGCCCATGTAGACGAAGTCCGCGCCGGCGGCCAGCGCTCCGGCGATGCCCCAGCCGTCCGCGATGCCGCCGCCGGCGACGATGTAGCCGTCGAAGCAGGCGCGGACCGCGGACACGAAGGCGAACGGCGACAGTTGGCCAGTATGTCCGCCCGCGCCGGCGCAGACGCAGACCAACCCGTCCACCCCGGCGTCGGCGGCCTTGCGCGCCAGCCGCAGGTCGATGACGTCGGCGAACACCAGGCCGCCGTAGCCGTGCACGGTTTCCATGACCGGCCGCGGGCTGCCCAGCGAGGTGATGACGATGGGCGGGCGGAAGCGGCGGACCTGTTCCAGGTCGCCGGGCAGCCGGGTATTGGTCGAGTGCGTGATCAGGTTCGCCGCCCAGGGCAGCGCGCCGGACGCGCCATGGGAACCCAGGGCGTCGCTGATCTGGCGCAGCCAGTCGCCGTAGTCCTCGCTGGTACGGACGTTGTTGTTGGGAAAGGCGCCGATGATGCCGGCCCGGGCGGCGGCGATGACCAGTTCCGGGCCGGACACCAGGAACATGGGGGCGGCGAATACCGGCAGACGTAGACCTGCGAGGAAGCTCATGGTGCTCCTGGACTGGTGCGCCCGGGCCGTGGATCGCCCCGGTCTGGTCAGGGTGGGTGGCGATAAAAATGTATGTATTTTATTGTTGTAGGTCAAGATTTATCGGGAGATTCTAGGTTATTCACCTAGAGTCCGGTTCAAAATATAAAAATAAGTGTATGCATTTTTAGGGATGCACGCAGATCGTCCAAGGACGGTACCGTCAGCGGGAGGGAGCCAGGGGGAAGGAGCCGCCAAGGGGCGGCGGGAGGCGGACGCCTACGCGGGGTAGTAGGCGCCCAGCACGCGGGGGCCGGCCGCGCCGGTCACGGCGGGCAGGTTGCCGGGCAGGCCCGCGACATGGCGATGCGCCAGCCAGGCGAAGGCCAGCGCTTCCATCTGCTGGGCCGGCACGCCCGCGTCGTCGCTGGGCGCCACGGGGCAGGGCAACGCGGCGGCCAGGGCCCGCATCAGGCCGCCGTTGCGCGCGCCGCCGCCGCAGACCCAGACCTGTTCGCAGGCGGGCAGTCGGAGGCGGATTTCCCGTGCCACCGTTTCGACAGTCAGGGCCTGCAGCGTGGCCTGTACGTCGGCCGCGGCCGGCGCGCCGTGGCGGGCCTGCCAGGCCTGCAGGCGCTGGTCCAGCCACGCGGCGTTGAACAGGTCGCGTCCCGTGGACTTGGGCGGCGGCGCCGCCAGCCACGGTTCGGAGGCGACCAGCTCCGCCAGCAGGTCCGGCCGCGGTGTGCCGGAGGCCGCGTAGCGGCCGTCTTCATCGTAGTCCCGGCCGGTGTGACGGGCGCACCAGGCGTCCAGCAGCAGGTTGGCGGGACCGGTGTCGTAGCCTACGACGCCACCGGGCGACAGCAGCGTGACGTTGGCGATGCCCCCCAGGTTGACCACGGCACGTGGCCGGTCGGTGCCGAACACCGCCGCGTGGAAGGCCGGCGCGAGCGGGGCGCCATGGCCGCCGGCGGCCAGGTCGCGGCTGCGCAGGTCGGCCACGACCGCGATGCCGGTCAGCTCGGCCAGCCGGGCCGGCGCGTTCAATTGCACGGTGTAGCAGGCATCGGGGCGGTGGCGGATGGTCTGCCCGTGGGCGCCGATGGCGCGGACCTGCGCGGCTTCCAGGCCGGTTCGCGCCCGCAGCGCGGCGACGACCCGGGCATAGAGATCCGCCAGGGCCAGGGCGGCCTGCGACATCCGGTGGATTTCGTCCGGGCCCGGTGTGTTCAGGGCAAGCAGTTCGGCCCGCAGGTTCGGCGGCATGGCGGCGTCGGCGTGCGCGAGGATGCGGGGCCGGCCGTCGGTGAACACGGCGGCCACGCCATCGACGCCGTCCAGGCTGGTTCCCGACATCAGGCCGATGTACGGTTCCGCTCCGGACATGGCGGGCGCCTTACTGGCTGGCCAGCGACGTGTCGCCCGCCGGCATGCTGTAGTCCTTCAACTGGGCGAGCAGCGACATCTGGTGGCGCAGGGGATCGGTCTGCTGGTTGAACAGGGCCAGGCCGCGGGCAGTGAGTTCGGGGGCCTGGGGCAGGGCGACCGTGAGCGGATCGACCGGCTTGCCGGCGATGCGGAACTCGTAGTGCAGGTGCGGGCCGGTGGCCCAGCCGGTGGAGCCGACGCGGCCGATGAACTGGCCCTGGCCGACCCGGGAGCCCTTGGACAGGCCCGGCGCGAATGCGCTCATGTGGGCGTACAGCGTGGAGTACTGGCCGTGGTGGCGGACGACGACCACGTTGCCGTAGCCGTTCTGCTTGCCGATGAAGTCGATGGTGCCGTCGGCGGTGCTGCGGATGGGCGTGCCGGTGGGCGCGCCGTAGTCCACGCCCTTGTGCTCGCGCCAGGTCTTCAGGATCGGGTGGAAGCGGCGGGAGAAACCCGATGTGACACGGGTGAACTCCATGGGCGTGCGCAGGAAGGCCTTGCGCAGGCTCTTGCCGTCGAAGGAGTAGTAGCCGCCGCTGACGCCGGGCTGCTGGTCGAACCAGATGGCCTGGTGGGGCGTGCCCTTGTTGACGAATTCGAGCGCGATGACCTTGCCGGCCCGCACGTAGTTGCCCTGGTGCGTATAGGTTTCATAGACCACATTGAAGTGGTCGCCGCGGCGCAGGTCGCGGTGGAAGTCGATGTCGCCCGACAGGATCTCGGCGATCTGGGTGGCGACGCTGTCGGGGATGTCGGCGGCGTCGGTGGCGCCGAACAGCGAGCTGTAGATCTCGCCGTGGGCGATGCGGGTCTCGCGTTCGGTGTCGAGTTGCACGTCGCGGGCCGACAGGCCCTGCGCCGAGCGTTCGATCTGCAGCATGCGCGAGACGACCTTGTCCCCGGATTCGGCGCCCGGCGTGTGGATGTAGCGCAGCCAGCGGACCTCGCCCAGCGCGTCGGTGGACGCCTGGACCACGCGGCCGGGATAGAGCTGGTAGAAGCTGCGGGCCTCGGGCGAGGTGCGGATGAAGCGTTCGAGCTCGGGGTCGTCCACGCCCAGGCGGTTCAGCAGCGTGGCGACCGAGTCGCCGCGCTGGACGCGTTCCTCGCGGATGAAGTCCGGCGCCCTGGCTTCCTGCTGCGCGACCTGTTCGGACAGGTCCGGCAGGGCCAGGGACTCGATGATGCGGGTCGTGGGCAGGGTGGAGGCGTCCGGCGCCAGCGGCGCGACGCCGATGGCGGCGGCGGTGACGAACAGGCCGGCGGCGCCGGTGCCGACGACGATGCGGCGTTTCAGCGGCGACGAGGTGATGGTGAGGGTGGCGGGGTGGGAGGTGATGCGGGAGAGGGTTTGTCGCACCGCTGCGGCGATGCGCTTGAGCATCGCGCCGGCGATGCCGGAAAACTGACGATTCATGCGGCCTGGCCCCTGGGGTCGGTTGGGCTAGAATTGCTCCGGAGTGCGGGTCCGGAACGCGGCGTGTCTCGGGTTCCGTTGTATTGACGCAACTTCGTTGCGATGCACAAATAGCGTCGCTGGGCTCGATTCATGAACCGAACCCGCGCCTTCATATTTGTAACAACGGGATATCACCGAAACGGGCCGAGTATATAGAAACTCCCCAGGGCCTGCCAATACGATTGTTTACACTTGACACACTTTCCAGAGCAGTTCGCGCCATGACCGAAACGAAACCCGACTCGTCCGTATCTCTTCCCTCTGGCACGCCCGGGGCGGCGGCGACATATCCGGTTACACCGGAGGTCGAACGGGACCTGGCGATCGTCCGGCGCGGCTGCGACGAACTGCTGGTCGAGGCGGAGTTCGCGCGCAAGCTGGCCCGCAGCCGGGCCACGGGCGTGCCGCTGCGCATCAAGCTCGGCCTGGATCCCACCGCGCCCGACATCCACCTGGGCCACACGGTCGTCCTGAACAAGATGCGCCAGTTGCAGGAGCTCGGCCACACGGTCATTTTCCTGATCGGCGACTTCACGTCGATGATCGGCGACCCCAGCGGCCGCAACGCCACCCGCCCGCCGCTGACGCGCGAGCAGATCGAGGCCAACGCCAAGACCTACTACGCCCAGGCCAGCCTGGTGCTCGACCCCGCCCGCACCGAAGTCCGCTACAACTCGGAATGGTGCGACCCGCTGGGCGCGCGCGGCATGATCCAGCTGGCCTCGCGCTACACCGTGGCCCGCATGCTGGAGCGCGAGGACTTCACCAAGCGCTTCAAGGGCGGCGTGCCCATCTCGGTCCACGAGTTCCTGTACCCCCTGATGCAGGGCTACGACTCGGTGGCGCTGAAATCGGATCTGGAGCTGGGCGGCACCGACCAGAAATTCAACTTGCTGGTGGGACGCGAGCTGCAGAAGGAATATGGCCAGGAGCCCCAGTGCATCCTGACCATGCCGCTTCTTGAAGGGACGGACGGCGTCGAGAAGATGTCCAAGTCCAAGAACAACTACATCGGTATCTCCGAGACGCCCGAGTCGATGTTCGGCAAGCTCATGTCGATCTCCGACACGCTGATGTGGCGCTACTACGAGCTGCTGTCGTTCCGGTCGCTGGAGGAGATCGCCGGCCTGAGGCGCGAGGCCGAGGCCGGCCGCAACCCGCGCGATATCAAGGTGCTGCTGGCCCAGGAAATCGTTACGCGTTTTCATTCCGCCGCCGCGGCCGAACAGGCCCTGGCCGACTTCGAGGCCCGTTTCAAGCAAAAGGCCATCCCCGACCAGATGCCCGAGGTTGCGCTCGCGGGGGCGCCCCTGGGCATCCTGCAGGTGCTGCGCGAAGCGGGGCTGTGCGCCTCGGCCTCCGAGGCGCAGCGCAACATCGGGCAGGGGGGCGTGCGCATCGATTCGGCCAAGGTCGAGGACAAGGGCCTGAAGCTGGATGCGGGCACCTACGTCATACAAGTTGGTAAACGAAAGTTCGCCCGCGTCACGGTACGATGAAGGGGCAGGCCGGGTAGACGATTTTTAGGAGTATCGCGATGAAGCTCTGGAGCAATTCCTTCATGGATGGCGAACCCATCCCCATGCGTTATGCCTTCGGCAAGATCGACCCCAAGACCCAGGTGACGCTGTCCGACAACGTCAATCCCCACCTGGCCTGGGGCGACGTACCCGCGGGCACGCAATCGTTCGCGATCACCTGCCATGACTACGATGTGCCCAGTAAGGGCGATGACGTCAACCAGGCCGGCAAGCAGGTGCCGGCCAGCCTGCCGCGCGTGGACTTTTTCCATTGGGTGCTGGTGGACGTGCCCGCCGCCAAGACCGAGATCGAGGAAGGCGAGTTCTGCAACGGCGTGACGCCGCGCGGCAAGGCCGGTCCGATGGCGCCCGGCGACACCCGCCAGGGCGTCAACGACTACACCGGGTGGTTCGCGGCCGACCATGACATGAGCGGCGACTACTACGGCTACGATGGCCCGTGCCCGCCGTGGAACGATTCCATCGTCCACCACTACGTGTTCACCGTGTATGCGCTGGATGTGCCCAGGGCCGAGGTCGACGGCAAGTTCACGGGGGGCGACGTGCGTCGCGCGATCGACAAGCACGTGCTGGGGCAGGCGGCCATCACGGGTACCTATACCCTGAATCCGGCCCTGGCGCCGCGGCGGATCGCGCCCAATGACTGAGCTCTGGTTGATCCGCCACGGCGAAACCGAATGGAACCGCTTGCGCCGGGTGCAGGGGACGCTGGATATCGGCCTGAACGCGCTCGGCCGGGCCCAGGCCGAGCAGGTCGCCGCCCGCTTCCGGCCCGCGCGCGACCGCGTGCGCGCCGTCTACAGCAGCGACCTGGCGCGGGCCCACGATACCGCCCGGCCCACGGCCGGCCGGCTGGGGCTGGACGTGCGGCTCGATGCCGGCCTGCGCGAACGCAAGTACGGTGTATTCGAAGGGCTCAGCTTCGACGAACTGGCCGAGCG
The DNA here is from genome assembly GCA_009360345.1 of Alcaligenaceae bacterium SAGV5. Taxonomy (GTDB): domain Bacteria; phylum Pseudomonadota; class Gammaproteobacteria; order Burkholderiales; family Burkholderiaceae_B; genus Pigmentiphaga. The sequence goes on along the minus strand of SPDP01000005.1, from coordinate 137,091 downwards.
CCATCCTCAGGCCGCGGTGGCGGTGCGCGAACGGCATCCGGACTACGAACTCGATGGCGGCGAGTCGCTGCGCCAGTTCCATCTGCGGGTGGTGGACACGCTGGGCCGCATCGCCGCCGCCCACGTCGGAGAACGCGTGCTGGTGTTCACGCACAGTGGCGTGCTGGACACCGCCTATCGCCATGCCGAAGGGCTGTCGCTGCGGGCCGAACGCCGGCACACGCTGCACAACGTCAGCATCAATCGCCTGCTGGTCGAGGACTCGGGCTGGCGGGTGGAGGGCTGGGGCGACGTGGCCCATCTGGACGGCGCGGACCAGGACGCCTGGGAAGAGCCGGCGGACGCGGCCTAGCGGCTGGCGCCCGCCTACCGCCGTGGACCTCAAGCAACTCGAATATTTCGTGAGTGTGGCCGACCTGGGCGGTTTCACGCGGGCCTCCATCGCGCTCGATATCGCCCAGCCCGCGCTCAGCCGGCAAGTGCGCCAGCTCGAAATCGAGCTTGGGCAAAGCCTGCTCCGGCGGACCGGGCGCGGGGTAGTGCCCACCGAAGCGGGGAAGATGCTGCTTGAACACGGGCGAGGCATCCTGCACCAGGTCGCGCGTACCCGCGAGGAACTGGGGCGGTTGCGGGGCGCCCTGGCCGGCCGGGTGGCGATCGGCCTGCCGCCGCGTTTCGCCAAGATGCTGACGGTGCCGTTGACGCGTGCCGTACGGGCGCAGTTGCCGGAGGCGGCGCTGTCCATTTCCGAAGGGCTTTCGACCGGCCTGCAGGAATCCCTGCAAAGCGGCCGGCTGGACGTCGCGCTACTGTACAACCCGGCGCCGTCGCCAGACATCGACAGCGTCGTGCTGCTGGAGGAAGACTTCTACCTGGTTACCCGCCGCGAGGGGCGGGCGCGCCAGTCGATCAGCGTGCGCGAACTGGCCGACCAGCCCCTGGTGATTCCGACCCGGCCCAACACCATACGCATGCTGGTCGAGGCCGAACTGGCCAACATCGGGCTGCATCCGCGCATAGCCATGGAGATAGACGGGGTGGCGGCCATGCTCGACCTGGTGGCCGAAGGCGTGGGCGCCGCGGTGCTGTCGGTCAACGCCGTGCGCACGTCCGGCCGCGAGGAAGTGTTCCGCGCGGTACCCATCGTCAAGCCGCGCCTGCGCAGCAAGCTGGCGCTGGCGGTCAGCGCGCAGCGGCCCGCCACGCGCACGCAGCAGGCCATGCAGGACATCATCCGCGAACTGGTGCTGGGCCTGCGCATGTAGCGGCGCGCGCCCGGCGCAGCCATTCCAGCCCGGCCGAGGTGCCGCCCGGCCGTTCGCCCAGCCGGGGATGGTATTCGCAGCCGATCCAGCCGTCGTAGCCCAGTTCGTCCATCAGGCCGAACAGATAGGGATAGTTGATCTCGCCGGTATCCGGCTCGTGGCGGTCCGGCACGCCCGCGATCTGCACGTGGCCGATATGCCCGGTGGGCAGGTAGCGGCGCAGCCGGGCGGCCAGGTCGCCTTCCACGATCTGGCAGTGATAGAGATCCATCTGGATCTTCAGGTGGGGCGAGCCCACTTCGCGGACGATCTCGTGGGCCTGCTCCTGGCGGGTCAAGAGGAAGCCGGGCACGTCGCGGGGGTTGATCGGCTCGATCAGCACCGTGCGCCCCTGGCGTGCGGCCAGGTCCGCGGCCCAGGCGAGGTTCTCTACATAGGTCGCGTGCAGCGGCACGGGATCCGCCTGCGCGGGCACCCGGCCGGGCATGACGTGCAGGCTGCCGCAATCGAGCGCCGCGGCATAGTCCAGCGCGCGCAGGAAGCTGTCGCGGAATTCGCGCCGCCGGCCGGGCAGGCAGGCGATCCCGCGTTCCTCCGGGTGCGACCGGGGCGTGGCGTTGAAGAACACCAGGCGCAGGCCATGGTCGCGCAGGCGGGCCGCCAGGTCCCCGGCGGGATGGTCGTAGGGGAAAAAGAACTCGACCGCCGTGAATCCGTCCCGCATCGCGCAACCGAACCGCTCCAGGAAGGGGCGGTCGGGATAAAGCATCGAGAGATTGGCGGCGAAGCGCGGCATGGTCGGTTGCTCCGTGGGGCGTTCAGACCGGGGTCAGGACCTGTCCGGTGCGGAAGTAGGCGTCCAGGTTGTCGCATACCAGCCCTTCCATGTCGGCGCGCGATTCGCGCGTGAAGCCGGCGATGTGCGACAGCGCGACGACTTGGTCTGTCTCCAGCAGGGCCGGGGGCACGTCGGGCTCGTGTTCGAACACGTCCAGGCCCGCGCCGCCCAGGCGGCCTTCCTGCAAGGCCCGGACCAGCGCCGGCTCGTCTACCACGCTGCCGCGCGCGATGTTGACCAGGATACCTCGCGGGCCGAGCGCCGCCATGACGTCGGCGTTCACCAGATGGCGGGTGGCGGGGCCGCCCGGGCAGGCCACGACCAGGAAGTCGGCCCATCGGGCCAGTTCCACCAGTGAAGGTTCGTGTTCGTACGGGGAGCCCGCGACCGGCCGGCGCGTGTGGTAGCGCACCGCCATGTCGAAGCCGGCGGCGCGGCGCGCGACGGCCTGGCCGATGCCACCGAAGCCCAGCAGCCCCATGTTCTTGCCGTGGACGCGCGTCATCAGCGGACGCTGGCCGGTCTTCCAGCCGCCGGCCCGCACGAAGCGGTCGGTCGTGGAAATGCCGCGCGCCACGTCGATCGCCAGGCCCATGGCCAGGTCGGCGACGCAGCCGTCCAGGACGCGCGGCGTGTTGCTGATCTGCATGCCGAGACGCCTGGCGGTCTCGACGTCGATCTTGTCGTAGCCCACGCCGAAGTTGACGATGACGCGGGCATGGGGCACGGCGTTCAGGATGTCGGCGCCACAGGCATCGCGCACGTGCACGGCGATGCCTTCGAATGCGGGGCCGTGTTCGGCCAGGAAGGCGGCGCGATCGGGCTGCTTCCACAGCGGGGCGATGTCGTAGTCGCGCGCCAGTCGCTCATCGGCGGGGGCGGTGATGGGGCCGATCTGCAGGATGCGGTGTTTCATCGTAGGGACTCCTGGCGTCAATCGCGATAGCTCGTGTCGCGGCGGTCCAGCATACGCAGCAGCGCCGGCCATTCGCGTTCGCCGTGGGGGGGGTGGGTGCCGTCCGGATGCGGGAACGGGCTGGGCGTGGGCGGCGGTGCAAAGGGCGCAGGCCAGCGCCGCCGCCATCTTCGATAGGGGCATGTGTTATCGGATGTCGTGAGTGGGTTGGCGACCAGCGTTCGTATTCCATCGGAAATAGGCCATGCGGTCGCGCTCTTCGGCCAGGCGCAGCGCCCGCAGCCGCATCAGATCCTTGCGGCCCACGAGCCCCGCCAGCTTTCCGCCGGCGCGGTCGACGATGGGAACGCGTCCCACGCCCGCCAGCGCCATGCGGTCGGCCAACTGGCTGGCGAGTTCGTCCGGATAACCGACCAGAAGTTCCCGGCCGGCCAGCAGTTCCCCCACGGCCTGGTGGCGGTCTTCCTGTTCGACGGTCCACGCCAGGCTGTCGGCGCGGGTGACCTCGCCCACGACCACGCCTTGGGCATCGACCACGGGGTAGCTGGTATGGCGGCGTTCCAGCGTCGTGAAGTGCTCCATGGCCTGGCCCACCGTCATCGACGACGGCAGCGTCTCCACCTGCCGCGTCATCAGGTCGGCCACCCGCACGAGATCGAATGGATCCACGTGGTATTCGCGCGTCACGTGATGGCCGCGGCGGGCGATCTTTTCGGTCAGGATGGAGCGCTTGAGCAGCAGCACCGTCACGCCGTAGGCAAACGCGCAGGCGGTCAGCACGGGCACCATCACGCCGAAGTTGCCGGTCAGCTCCACGGCGAACAGCGTGGCGGTGAGCGGCGCGCGCATGGTGCCGCCCATCATCGCCGCCATGCCCAGCAGGGCCCAGAAGCCGGGCGCCGCCTCCGGCATGAAGGGCGCTGCCAGGGCACCCAGCGCGCCGCCGAAGATCAACAGCGGGGCCAGCACGCCGCCCGAGGTGCCCGAGCCCAGGGCCACGGCCCAGATGACGACCTTGACCGCCAGCAGGAGCAGCACCGCGTGCAGCGCCAGGTCGCCGGCCAGCAGGTGCCGGATGTTGTCATAGCCCACGCCCAGCGCGGCGGGTTCGATCAGGCCGCCCAGCCCGATGACGAGACCGCCCAGGGCGGGCCACCACATCCAGTGGAGGGGGAGTCTGGCGAAGCCGTCCTCGGCGGCGTAGACCAGCGCCGTCAGCACGCCCGACCCCAGGCCCGCGGCGATGCCGAGCGCGGCGAAGGCCAGCACGTGGGCGGCCGAGACATCGACCGAGCCGACGTAAGGGAACAGCGGCGCGGCGCCCATCAACAGCGGACGGATGGCGGCGGCCACGACGGCGGCCACGGCCACCGGCAGGAAGCTGCGGGGCTTCCATTCGAACAGCAGCAGTTCCACCGCCAGCAGCAGCGCCGCCACGGGCGTGCCGAAGATGGCCGTCATGCCCGCCGCGGCGCCGGCCACCAGCAGCGTCTTGCGCTCGGCCGAACTCATGTGGACCATCTGCGCCAGCAGCGAGCCGATGGCGCCGCCCGTCATGATGATGGGCCCTTCGGCGCCGAACGGACCGCCGGTGCCGATCGATACCGCCGACGACAGCGGCTTGAGCACCGCTACCTTGGGCTGGATGCGGCTGCGGCCGATCAGGATGGCCTCCATGGCTTCGGGGATGCCGTGGCCGCGGATTTTCTCCGATCCATAGCGCGCCATGAAACCGATGATGAGACAGCCCGCCACGGGCACGAACACCGAGGTCCAGCCCAGCGGCGCGCCGGCGATGGGGAGGTCTTCGAGCGACAGGCGGCCATGGTAGGCGAGGTTGGTGCAGAGCGTGATCAGCCGCAGCAGCAGCCAGGCGGCGCCGACGCTGCACAGGCCGATGACCGTGGCCAGGGCCATGAGCAGCAGGACTCGGCGGTCGGTCGTGAAATCGCCGAGCCGGGAAGAGGGAGCGGAATGAGACATGATGAAGGAGGGGGAGGGACGAGACGCCTCGGACATGAGGGCGCCATATATATCGTATCACGATATATATTAGAATGCGCCGGTGAAGAAAAATCCCTCCTTGCCGCGCGCTTCGGGCCCTCGCCCGTCGACGGCCGACTATGCGTTGCTGGCCGAGTTCCGCTATGCGCTGCGCCGGTTCATCGCGTTCAGCGAAGACGCCGCGCATGCGATCGGCCTGGCGCCGCAGCAGCACCAGGCGCTGCTCGCGATCAAGGGCGCGCCGGGGCGCGACGGGCTGTACGTGGGGGAGATCGCCGATCGCCTGCTGATCCGGCCGCATTCGGCCGCCGAGCTTGCCGGCCGCCTGGTGCGCATGGATCTGGTCGCGCGCATGGCGGATCCCGAAGACGGCCGCAAGGTGCGGCTGGTCCTGACGGTGCATGCCGAGCAATTGCTGGAGGATCTGTCGGCGTCGCATCTGGAGGAACTGCGGGCGATCAAGCCTCTGTTGACCCGGCTGCTCGCGCGGTTCGACGACGGCGAGCCGGGCTGAGCGGCTCGCCGTCGTTGTCGTTCAATCCTTGGCGGAAGCGGCGCGGCGCAGCCGCCGGATGCCGGCATGCGCGAGGACGAACGCCATGAAGGCCTGGGCCGCCGGCGAGACCGCCACGGTGGCGCGATGCACGATGGAGACCTCGCGCCGCACGACGGGATCGTGCAGCGGCTTCCAGGCGATGATGCGCTGGTCGGCCAGGGCGGTCGCGTAGCCGGGCACGATGCCCACTCCTTGCCCGGCCGACACCAGTCCGATCAGCGTGCCGACGTAGGTGGCTTCCTCCGCGGGATCGAGCGTCATGCCCGCCGCGTTGCAGCCTCGCTCGGCCAGTTCGCGGAACACGCTGCCGCGCGGCAGCGTCAGCACGCGCTCCTGTTCCAGCCGGCGCCATGGCAGGCGCCGCGCGCGAGCGAACGGGTGGTCCACCGGGAAGATCGCGACCAGCGATTCCTCGAACAATTGCGTGTGCTGCAGCTCGGCCTCGGTGCGCCGGAACGTTCCTATGCCCAGGTCGGCGGCGCCGCTGCGCACTTGCGGCAGGACTTCGTCCGGCAGCGAATCTTTCAACACCAGTTCGATGCCGGGATGGTTGGCCCTGAAGTCGGCGACCAGCGGCGGCAGCAGCGTGCCGGACAGTACCAGCGGGGCGGCCACGACCACGCGCCCGCGCTGATGCGCCACCCATTGGTCGACGTTGGCGATGGCGTGGCCGATGTCGTCCAGGATGCGCTCGGCGCTGGCCAGGAACTCCCGGCCGACGGCGGTGACGCTGACGCTGCGCGTGGTGCGGTCGACCAGCCGCGTGCCGAGTCCCGTTTCCAGTTCACGGACCAGCAGGCTGAGCGCGGACTGCGTGACGTGCATGGCGTGGGCCGCCTTGGTGAAGCTGCCGAGCCGCGCGACCAGCACGAAGGCCTGCAACTGACGTACCGTCAAATTCATGAGATCAACTCATTTCTGGATAAGAAATATTCGTTTGAATTATAAGTCGCGGGATCGTGTAATACGGCCATTCAGCATGAGAGCGGCCGGGCGGACCGGCCCCGGTCCAGGGAGACACGATGAATCACCGCACATGGCTGGCCGCGTTCTGCGTGGCCGCATCCGCGTGCGTGCCGGCGGCGGCCGGCGCGCAGGACAAGTACCCGTCGCAGCCGATCAAGATACTTGTCGGCTTTCCGCCCGGCAGTTCCACAGACGTGGGCACGCGCCTCATCGCGGGCAGGCTGGCCAGTGATCTGGGCCAGAGCGTCGTGGTCGAGAACCGGCCGGGCGCGAGCAGCGACATCGCGGCGCGCGCCGCCGCCAATGCCCCCGCCGACGGCTATACGCTGTTCGTCGTGACCATCGCCAACGCCATCAACTCCAGTTCGCGCAATCCCGGCCTGGTGGACGTGGTCAAGAGCTTCGCCCCGGTGGGACTGGTCGGCAACGTGCCGAACGTGCTGGTCGCCCATCCCTCCCGCAACCTGAAGTCGGTGGACGATCTGATCCGGGCGGCCAAGGCCAGGCCGGGCGACATCACGTTCGCCTCGTCGGGCAACGGCACCTCGCCGCATCTGGCGGGAGAGCTGTTCGCCAACAAGGCGGGCGTGCAGCTGCTGCACGTGCCCTACCGGGGCAGTTCCCCGGCCATGGCGGATCTTCTGGGCGGCCAGGTCGCTATCATGTTCGCGCCCGCGTCCACCGCCCTGCCGCACATCCAGTCGGGCAAGCTGGTGGCGCTGGCGGCGGCCAGCAAGCACCGCATCGCCGCGCTTCCCGACCTGAAGACCTTGTCGGAGCTCGGCCTGAAGGACTTCGATACGTCCGTCTGGTTCGGCCTGGCGGTGCCGGCGGGCACCCCCGAGGCGGTCAGGCAGCGGCTGTCCGCGGCCATCCAGTCCGCGCTGGATACCCCGGATCTGCAGGCGCAGTTCCGCGCGCAGGGCATCGAACCGGTCAAGGCCGGCCCCGAGGAAACCGCCCGCTACATCCGCGCCGAGGTCGACAAGTGGGCCGAGGTCATGCAGGCGGCGGGCGTCAAGCTGGAATAGCCCCAGGCGGGCCTCATCATCACCACAGGAGCAAGACAAGCATGGCAAGAATCCAACTGGCCGAATGCCGGGAGTTCATGCGCGCCGCGCAAGAGAAAGCGTTGGAGATGGGCGTGCCCGTGTCGATCGCGATCGTCAGCGCCGAAGGGCACCTGATCGCGCTCGAACGCATGGACGACGCGGGCTTCATCACTCCGGACACGGCGCGCGGCAAGGCCTATACCGTGGCCGCGTTCCGCTCCATGAGCCCGCGCTTCCAGGACGGGCTGATCATCCAGCAGTGGTTCAAGGAGCGCAATCCGCAGATGCTGATGAACGCCTCCGTGTTCACCAACGGCCAGATCGTGGCCTCGGGCGGATGCGCGCCGGTATTCAAGGGCGACGAGATGGTCGGCGCCTACGGCATCAGCGGCGCGACCTCGGACCAGGACGAGGTCATCGGGCGCTACGCGCGCGAGAAGGCCGGCTGGGCGCACAAGCCCGCGACCGATGACACGCCGGAGGACGTGAAGCGGCACGTCAACGAGATCTACGCCAAGGTGGGCCTGGGCGACCGCGCCCTGTAGGGACGGTCTGCAAGGCGCTGGCTCTCGCATGGGCCTCGCGCAGAGACGTTTGTGCTTGGGATCCGCATCGGATCAAAACTGCCGTCGCTGTCACGGGGGACGTCGATGCGGATCGGGCCGTCCTCGGTCTGTATCGTCTTGACTTCGGTGCCATTGCGCTGGTTGGTCACCGCTGCGGGTTTGGCTGCGCCGGCAAGATAGCCCAGGTGGTGGTTCATCTCACCGCCCAGCGCCCGTTCGATCAACGCCTTCTTCAGAGCCAGCGTCGCGGCATTGATGGCTTCGGCCGTCATTGGGCCGTTGCCGAACTGTTCAAGCTGTTCGGTCGGGATCGTCGGCAATGGCCTCTCCTCCCGGAACCTACAGCTACCCCATTGCGTTCATGCAAGATCGACTGTTCCGCACGATCCGTAGAGCATCGCTACCTAAGCACCAAACGTCTCACACTTGGCGAAACCCCCACGCTCCTATCACTTCAAATCCTCGTGCCTCAACAAGACGAACCCTTTAGCCGCCTCGTCGATCATTTTCTGTAGGGATTCAGAACGTGACGTGTCGTTTGCGTAGAACAAAACCTTGTATTTCGGGAATGAAGGTTCAGCAGGCTCGCCATCAATAGGATCAACATTTCGCTTCAGGAGAAAATGCTCATCACTGGTTTTCCCCCATTGAAAATAGCCCCCTCCCTGATAATAACTGTCGCGAGCATCAAGCTGCATGCCGAGGGCGCTCTCCAAAACATCCTTGGCCCCATCGATGTCATCCGGCATGAAACCATAAAGATCATAGATCGCCATGCTCCTTATTTCCTTCCGGGAAAAACCACGCTTGGCGTCCTCTGAATGGTCGCCGCGGGATTGTTGTAAATCAAAAAATTCACCTCTCTGCCCGCCTGCTGCCCCATTTGATTCGACAAATCTCTCAGCCCAAATGCTCGAAACTCCGAGCTGTCAGCGGCCTGCTTCGGATTCCACCAGAGCGCCGGCCAACGCCCGTTTTTCGAGCGCGGGCCAGCAACGACGGACTCCCCAAGCGCCATTGCCAAGCTTGTCCGTCTAGCCAGATCTAGCTCAAATGCAGTTCGGAACCAAGTGAATTTGGAATACCTCGCAAATTATCCATATTGCTCAATATTATGATGAATAATAACTTGTCTTTTCAGCGGTCAAAGCTGTTCTGACGTCGCGACACCAAATCGCGCTCCGGAACTTTCTGCGGCATGAAGACTTCATGTCACGACCGAAAATTGGCTAGGTTTCAACGCGACCTGAGCGATAGTGGCCCCGTTTTCGTCGCTAAATTCGATCTCGTAAGCCTCGTTGGGTTTTGAAAACTCCGCTACTATTACTCCCAACGCCCCCTCTTCAAGGGTTTCGTCCGGAAACGCCTCAAGCAGGCGGACGATATCGTTGATTTTAGGAGGCATTGTTTTCTCACTTCGGGAAAAAGGGGGTGTCAGTTCAGGTGTATTTGAGCCGGAACGATATCTTCGATTACATCGAGGCCTTTTACAATCGAACCCGCCGCCATAACCATCTGGACGGAGTCAGTCCGGACGCGTTTGAACGCGCCGCCGCGTCCGGTCAGGAGGCGGCCGAACGCGGCTCGGGCGCCGTTTCGCGTTCCCGCTTCGCCATGCGCACCAGCACCTGGCGGGTCAGCAGCGAGCCGGCATCGAAGGGAACGCTGACGACACCATGGGCCACCGCGCCGTCCCGCAGGCGATCGTGCAGGGCCTGTTGCGCTTCCAGCGCGACCACGTCCTGGTCGGCCACTTCCCGGGCGCCGCGGTCCATGCGTTCGAGCGTGGCCGGATCCACGCCTTCCCATTCCAGGGATACCCACGACCAGTAGTGCGTGGCGCCGCAGCCGTCGGGCGTCATGAAGTGGGTGGTCGAGAAGGGGTAGCGTTGCCCGGGATCCTGCGAGGCCCAGACGGCCTGGCGGATGCAGACGGCGGAGGGGGCGCGGAATTCGAAGCGCTGGTCATGGTCCATGGACGCGCCCAGGGGTAGTCCCATCACGTCCGACCACAGCGGCGGGGTGCTGGATTCCCGCATGACACGCGTGCTGACCACTGTGTCGCCGTGTTCGCGTGCGCGGGGGATGACGCGGGCCAGTTCCGGATGCCCCTGCTGGTCGTGATGGACGTAGGGCACGTGCGAGAAGTCCAGCAGGTTCTCGATCAGCAGTTGATAGTGGGCGCGCAGGTGGGCGTAGTACGAGACCTTGGCCGAGCCGTCCAGCCACGGACAGTCGGGGATGCGAGAGGGATCGGCCAGCGCGGGATCGCCCGGCCATAACCACAGCATGTCGTGGCGTTCGACCAGCGGGAAGCGCCGGACGCGCGCGTCGCGCGGGATGCGCGGCGACGAGGGGATGTGGACGCATTCGCCGCTGCTGGCGAACGTGAAGCCGTGGTAGCCGCAGCGGATGTCGTCGCCCACCAGCGCGCTGCGCGACAAGGGAAACTGCCGGTGCGCGCAGGCATCGAGCAGGGCGACGGGCTCGCCGGCCTCGGTCCGGTACAGCACGACGGGCGTTCCCAGCAGATGGCGTCCCAGCAGGGTGCGGCCGACCTCGGCCGAGGTCGCGGCGGCATACCAGGCGTTGCGGATGAGGGGGGAAGTGGACGACGCGGACATGGCGGTGTTTCCGTGAACGGTGGAAAGCCATCACGCTACCGGCGCGCCGCCGCCGCGGCCAACGAATAGTGGAAATACTCCGGATTCCCGCTGCAAATGCCGGCGTTCAGGCAGGCGGCGCGCCGCCGTCCTGGAACAGTTCCGCGATGGTCCGGCGCAGCCAGGCGTGGCCCAGGTCGCGGTGGAAGCGTTCATGCCACTGCTGGGTGATGTCGACCGGCGGCGCGTCGAACGGCAGCGGCAGGAAGCGCACGCCTGGGCTGCCCGCGCAGGCCTGCGCCAGGCTGGCGGGAACGGCCACCAGCATGTCGGTGCCGGCGATGATCTCCGGCAGGCCCAGGCCATGGGTGACGCGCAGCACCACCTGCCGTTGCACATCCTGTTCCGAGAACAGCTTGTCGATGACGTCTTCGAAGAAGGCGTGGCTGCCGACCGCGGGGCGGTACACCGCGTGGGGCGCGTGCAGGTAATGCCGCAACGTCAGGTCGTCCCGGATCGCGGGGTGGTCGGCCGAGACCATGCACACGTAATGGTCGCTGAACAGCTTCTGGCGATAGAACCCCGCCTGGAAATGCAGGAAGAAGCCCAGGGCCAGGTCGATCTCTCCGCTGGCCATCAGCGGCGGCGCGTCTCGCGCCGGCACCTGGTGCGTGATCAATTGCACGCCTGGCGCGTCGCGGCGCAGCCGCGCCAGCAGGCGAGGCAGGAAGACGCGCTGGCCGGTATCGCTGGCATACAGGACGAAACGGCGCTGCGCCATCGAAGGAATGAAATCCTCGCGATCTTCCACCGCATGCCTGATGCGGTCCAGCCCTTCACGCAGCGGCGTGGCCAGGCGCTCCGCCGTGGGTGTCGGGCTCATGCCCTGCGGCGTCTTGATGAACAACGGGTCGTCGAACGCGGCGCGCAGCCGCCGCAATCCATTGCTGACGGCCGACTGCGTCAGGCCCAATTGTTCGCCGGCCAGCGTCGTGCTGCCGGTACGCAGGACGGCTTCGAAAACCAGCAGGAGATTCAGATCCAGGGTGTTCAGGTTCATGACCGGGGCTACCTCGAAGGCAAGCGTGTCCGGCCGCCGGGACAGGCTCGCCAGGGCAGGAGCACGGTCACCGCATGGTACATCCGCTGTGATAGGCATCCTGCGCGGCCTTCATCGGGGTTTCCACGGTCTTGAGGCCGATCCGCCCTTTTTCGTCGCGTGCCACCTGGAACACGTGCAGGTCCTGGATGGGGAAGTGGTTGTGGCCGAACTTGAAGTCGCCGCGGATGGACTCGAAGCGGGCGGCCTTCAGCGCCGCCATGAAGGCGGGCTTGTCGGCAACGTTACCCTTGACAACGCCGATGGCCGAATCGAGCAGGCGCGCGGCGTCGTAGCTGGTGGCGGCGTATTCGGACGGCGTCCGGCCATAGGCTGCCTCGAAGGCCGCCACGAATTTGCGATTGGCCTCGGTGGCCAGGTCGGGGCCCCACGTACTTCCGAGCAAGACGCCGAGCGCCGCTTCGCGCAGTGCCGGCAGCGACACGCCGTCGACCACCGCGACCGACATCAGCGGCGTGCTGTCGGCCAGGCCGAGCTGGCGATATTGCCGGACGAAGTTCACGCCCGGGCTGCCGGGATAGAACGCGAACACGGCATCCGGTTTCTGTGCCGAGACGCGGGCCAGTTCCGCCGAAAAATCGAACTGGTCCAAGGGGGTGTAGATCTCGTCGACCACCTCGTTCTTGAAGTAGCGGCGAAAGCCCGCGAGCACGTCCTTGCCCGCCTGGTAGTTGGGAGCCAGCAGCATCACGCGCCGGTAGCCCTTCTGCGTGGCGTACTTGCCCAGCACTTCGGCCTGCTGGTCGCCCTGGCGCGACACCACGAACTGGTAGGGCGAGCATTTTTCGCCGGCGATGGGAGAGGGACCGGCATTGGTGCCGATCACGAAGACTTCGCGCCGTGTGGCCAGGGGTTGGACCGACATCATGATGTTCGAGAACGTAATGCCGGCAATGATGGGTACCTTCTCGCGCTCGATCAGCTTGCGGGTGACCTGGACGGCGACGTCGGGCTTGAGCTGGGTGTCCTCGCGCAGGACCTCTACCGGAACGCCGCCCAGGCGGCCGCCGCCTTGCTTGATGCCCAGCATGAAACCGTCGTACATGTCCTGCCCGAGCCCGGCCTGGGGGCCGGAGAACTCACCCAGGAAACCAATCTTGATGGGGGGCTGGGCGGCCGCGGCGGGAAGCAGACAGGCGGCGACGAACGCGAGTGCGGCCGCCTTGAGCGTTTTCATGGGCATGGTTGTCTCCGTTGTTCTGGTCGGCGCAAGGCCGGTCCAGGAAACGGTATCACCCGGTCCGCGGCGGATCTAACGAATACCGTAAATACTCGGCATTTATCACCGAAATGGCAGGCTCAGTTGATCTGGATATTGGCGTCGGCGGCCACTTTCTTCCACTTCGCCGTTTCCGCCCGCATGTGCTGGGCAAGTTGTTCTGGCGTACTCGGCACGATCTCGAACCCTTGCCTGGACGCCTTGTCGAGCAGGTCGGGGGATTCGAGCGCGGCAGCTATCGCGCGATTGAGCGTTGCGACCACGTTCGCCGGAAGGCCCTTCGGACCCAGCACGCCGTACCATTGGTCAGTGTCGAAACCGGGCAGCCCCGATTCGGCGATGGTCGGCAACTCCGGCAGCAGCGATGCGCGCTTGGCGCCGGTTACGCCCAGCATGCGGACCGCGCCCGACTTGCCGTGGGGAAGACCCGCGGGCAGGCTCGCGAAGGTCAATTCCAGATGGCCCGCGATGACGTCATTCATGGCGGGCCCGGAACCCTTGTAGGGAACATGGACCATGGAAGTGCCCGCCATGTGGTTGAAGAGTTCGCCCGACATGTGCGGCGCGCTGCCGGTGCCGGCCGACGCGTAGCGCAGCTTGCCCGGCTGCTGTTTGGCCAGTGCGATGAGTTCCTTGACCGACTTGGCCGGTACGCCCGGATTGACGACCAGCATGTTGGGCGCGAGCGCCACCAGCGCGACGGGGGTGAAATCCGCCAGCGGATCATAGGGCAGTTTCGAGATGGCCGGATTGATGCTGTGCGAGGCGGTGTACGCAAACACCAGCGTATAACCGTCGGGCGCGGCCTGGGCCACGTACTGGGCACCGATGCTGCCGCCCGCGCCGCCCTTGTTTTCGATGATGACGGTCTGCGCCAGTTCTTTGCTCAGGTGTTCCGCCAGAAGGCGGGCCAGGAAGTCGCCCCCGCCGCCTGGCGGCAGCGGCACGACCATGCGGATCGGCTTGTCGGGGTAGGCATCCGCGCCCATGGCCGGTGCGTTGAGCAGGGACGAGGCGGCTACTGCCGCCGCAAGGAACAGAGTCTTGCGCTTGCTTGGGTTCATGATGTCTCCTCCAGCCGGATTTTCCGGTCAGGCCAATCGATTCAGCGGTACGTAGACGATGCCTTCCATGATGCGCCGCGCGGTACGGACCACCGCCGCGCGTTCCAGTGTCGGGAAAGGGCCGGTCTGGTCGACCCGGGCGTGGATTTCGAGAATGCCCATGGGGTGCCCGATGCGCAGTCCGCCGCCGGACAGGCGGGCGGGACGCGCGGCTTCATTCACCAGCGTGCCGTCGATGAGCGCCGCCGCGCCGGTGCAGACGGCCACGGTGCCGGCATAGGCGGCGTGCGGCATGCCCATGCTCATGCCGCGACCCAGCAGGTCATGGTCCTCGGCGGCGACGGGCAGGCCGTTGGCGTCGATGTAGTCGCAGGGTGCGGCGACCATGTACAGCTTGGGAATGGTGGGCGTCACGTCCGCCGCCCGCTGGCCCTGCTCGACCATGTCCAGGCGCAGCGCGGCGGCATGGCGGACCGCTTCGATGCGCCGCAGCGCCTCGGCATCGAGGCGCTGCGTGGCGAAGTCCGGTGCGCGCAAGCCGAAGACGGACGGGCGGACGAAAACGGTCACGTTGCCGGCGTCGACGATGGAGACGTCGATCTCGCCGATGGCCGTGGGCAGGCGCTCGCATGCCTGGCCGGTGGGCAACAATCCGCGTCCGAGGGTGCCGCTCACGTCGGCCCAATCGAGCATGATGGGGGCGCCGCGCCCCGGAACGCCAGCCACTTGAGCGTCTCCTTGTACCGGGCAGAGGCCGTCGGCCACGGGAACCTCGGCCACCAGCAGCGCGCTTGAGTTGGTCAGGTGGATGCGCACCGCCGTGACCGGGGAGGTGGCGGGCACCATGCCTTCCTCGATGGCGAAGGGACCGATGCCTGACGAGATGTTGCCGCAGTTGCCCTTGAAGTCGACACGGGCCTCGTCGATGCGGACCTGCCCGAAGGTGTAGTCCACGTCCGCGTCGGGCCGGGTCGGCGGTCCGACGATGGCGACCTTGCTGGTGAGCGAGGTCGCGCCGCCCAAGCCGTCTATCTGGCGGAAGTCCGGACTGCCGTAAATGGCGAGTATCAGCTTCTCGCGCAACGCGGCTCCGATGGGCAGGTCTTCCTCGCGCAGAAATGCGCCGCGGCTGGTCCCCGCGCGCATGAACACGCAGGGAATGCCGACCTGGTCGCCCCGCCGGCGAACCCGCTGCCACCAGCCGGTGTCGCCACGGTCGGAAGCATGGCTGGTCATGGTTGCCTCGTCGTCAAAAGGCGTAGCGGGACATGCCGCCGTCGACCGGGATGACCGTGCCGGTGATGTAGGCCGCGCGTGCAGAGCAGAGAAACACCGCCAGGTTGGCGAGTTCTTCGGCCTCGCCGAAACGGCCGGCGGGGATTTCGTGCCGCGCGAATTCCAGCTCGCTTTCCACGGTGGGGTAGCGCAGTTTCATCTGTTCGCTGCGGATGCGTCCGGGCTGCAGGCAGTTGACCGTGACGTTATCCGCGGCGACCAGGCGCGAGAGGCCCTTGGCCCAGACGTGCACCGCGGCCTTCGCGCTGAAGGCTGCATTGAGTATCTTCGGTTCGGACGTGCCGGTGATGTTGACCACGCGTCCCCATTGCCGCTCGCGCATGCCGGGAACGACGGTCTGGGTCAGTTCGCGCAGGCGAAAGAAGTTCAGTGTCATGCCCTCCAGCCACAGGTCGGGACCGGCGTCGAAATCCAGCGGCCGGCTGCCGCCGCCCGCATTGACCAGGATGTCGATATGGCCGAAGGCCGACTGGGTTGACCGTACGATGTGCTCGACCGCGGTCTCCTGGTAGAGGTCCGCCTCGATTATGAATGGGGCGGGACCTCCGGCGGCCGTGATGCCGTCGGCGATCTCTTCCAGCAAAGGACGGCGCCGCGCCACCAGGGCGACGCGTACCCCCTGCATGGCCAGGCCCATGGCCGTGGCCTTTCCTATCCCCTGGCTGGCGCCCGTGACGACCGCGGTGCGGTCGCGCAACTGCAGATCCATGCGTTCTCCTTGTCGTTCGTGTTGCGATAGTAGTCATCGGCAATCGTCTTTTGCATAATTGAAAAAATATAGATCTATATAAAATAAATTATGGAATCGAAGACGCTCAGGCAATTGGTCGCGATCGACAAGGCGGGCAGCATCAGTGGCGCAGCGCTGGGGCTGGGCATCGCGCAGCCCGCGCTCAGCCTGGCGTTGAGCCAGGCTGAGAAAGCCCTGGGCATGCGTCTCTTCAAGCGCTCCCGGCGCGGCGTGATCGCGACTGACGCCGGTCGCCTGTGGCTGGACGAGGCCGCCCAGGTGCTCGCGCAGGTGGAAGGGCTTGCAGCGATGGGCCGGCGGCTGGCCGTGGGGCAGTCCGGCCGCGTCGTCGTGGGTTTCATCAGCTCGGCGCTGTACGAAGTCATGCCGCGCACGCTGGCCGCGTTCCGGGCACGCTATCCGAATGTGTCGGTGGACCTGCGGGAGATCAACAGCACCGAGCAATTGGCCGCGCTGCGCGAAGGGCATATCGATGTCGGCTTTACCCGCTCGCCCATTTCTTCCACCCGCCTGGTTCGCGCCGTATTGGTGTCCAGCGAGCCCCTGCTGGCCGTCGTGCCCGAGGGATTCGCTCCCGGCGAGGACGAGGTTACGCTCGAAGCGATTTCCAGCAGGGGCCTCATCCTCGCTCCTGAGACGGAAGGCGCCGTACGGGCGCGCACGCTGTATGCCTTGCGGCGCGAGGGTATCGAACCCCTGATCGTGCAGGAGGCGCAGCGCGGCCTGACGATGCTGTCGTGCGTGGCCGCGGGGCTGGGCGTCGCGCTGATGCCCAGCTCGGTGCGGCGCGCGGCGTTCCGGGGAGTGCGGTATTGCCGGGTGACGCCTCGCACTCTGCCTACGCTCGACATCTCGGTGATCTGGCGACCGCAGTCCAAGCCGATGATGGCTGACCGCTTCGTCGAGTGCGTACCGCGGATGGCGGGCAAGCGTTGAGACCGGGCTACTCGTCGCGGGCCAGCAGCTCCGCCAGTTGCGCGTGCAGCTGTTGCAACTTCGTGCGTTCAACCAGCAGGAGCCCCCGGGTCTCGATCGTGTCTCCGTCATCCCGACGGGTGGCGGGCGGCTGCCCCGCCGCGGCTTCTTCCCGCGCCAGTATGGCCTGGGAATGGGCCGTCAATTGCGCGACGCATTCGAGGAATACGCCGCGCCGGGCGGCAGGCAGTCCCTCCAGCCATTCGGCGTTGCGCTCGACGGCGTCCGCATGGATGTGCGCATGCATGTCCATGCCCTGGGGCGTCAGGAGCAGGTAGAACGAGCGCTTGTCGGCGGGATCGTCGCAGCGCTCGAGTAATCCTCGCTCTTCCAGCCGGGCGACCAGGCGGCTGCCGTGGCTTTTGTCCAGCCCGAGTTCGGCGCACAGCCGGCGCAGCGAAATGGGCGCCTGCGCGCCGACGATGCCCAGGACATGGCATTCGACGCTGCGCAGGCCGAAGCGGCGCTGGTGCCGCAGTTCGTTGCGGCTGGCCACGAGCGCGGCCAGCCGCTCGAGCTGGAACGCCGGCAGGGTCTTGAAGGATGCGAGCTTCTTCTTGGCGGCGGGCATGGTACGGGCAGGAAGGCGAAAGGCCAATGATAGGGGGTGGCCGCGCGCGGCGGATCGATTTTGCATGTCGTTGACAATGCAATGATATATCGTTAATTTCAATATCGTTGCTATTGCATATAAATAGGGCCGTGGCGGATCATCGCGCCCCAGGCCCGGAGGAGACGACCATGTCCTGTATCCGCCTTGGCTGGCAAGCCCGCGCCGGCGTCGCCGCGCGGGGGCTCGCCGCCGCCGCGCTCGTCTTGTTCTCGGCCGCCGCCCATGCCCAGCCATCGGGCGCGAATGGCTTTCCCGCGCGCCCGGTGCGCATCATTCCCTACGGCCCGGGCGGCAGTCCGATCGACCTGCTGGCCCGGGCCTACGCCGAACAGCTGCGGCAGGCCTGGGGCCAGCCCGTGGTGGTGGATCCGAAGCCGGGGGCCAGCGGCATCCTGGCCGCGGACGCGGTCGCCAAGGCGCCGCCGGACGGCTATACGCTGCTCATCACCCTGCAGACCACGCACATCAACAATCCCATTCTTCACGACAAGCTGCCCTACGACGCGGCCCGGGATTTCCAGCCGCTGTCCCAGCTCGCCATCGGCTCGGGCCCGGTGCTGGTGGCCGCCGCTTCGGCGCCGTACTCGAACCTGGCCGAACTGGCGGACTATGCCAAAAGACACCCGAGCCTGACCTACGGTACCTGGGGCACCGGCACCATCGCCCACCTGTTCGGCGAACTGCTCAGGCACGAGGCCATCCCCGGGCTGATCCACGTGCCCTACAAGACGGAGTCCATCGCCCACCAGGACATGGAGGCGGGCCGGCTGGACCTGGCCTGGGCTAATCCGGGCACCGCCCGCAACATGTCGCAGGCGGGAAAGATGAAGGTCCTGGGCGTGCCGGGGCGGCAGCGCGCGCCCATCCTCGCGGCCGTTCCCACGTTTCTCGAACAGGGTTTCAAGGGCTTCGAGCTCGAAGGATGGATAGGCGCCTACGCGCCCGCCGGCATCCCGCCCGCCGTGCGCGACAAGCTCGTGGCCAGCCTGCAGGCGGCCACCCGCACGGACGATGTGCGCACGCGCATCGTCGACATCGGCTTCCAGCCGGTGGCCAACCGGCCCGACGAATTCACGGCCAATGCCCGCGCCGACTACGCCCGCTTCAAGCAGCTGGTGGATGCCGCCGGGGTGACGCTGAAGAACTGAACCCAGGACACGAGGACGAACCATGACGACCACGACACAGCCGGATGCCGGCACGGCCTACGAGCGCAAACCCGCCACCTACAACGCCACGCTGACGCAGGTCGGGCGCGGCACGCCCATGGGCGAGCTGCTGCGCCGCTACTGGCATCCCATCGGCGTGTCGGCCGATGCCAGCGAAGTGCCGCGCAAGGTGCGCGTACTGGGCGAGGACCTGATCCTGTTCCGCGACGGCCAGGGACGGCCCGGCCTGTTGTATCCGCACTGCGCCCACCGGGGTACCTCGCTGTACTACGGCCGCGTCGAGGACGGCGGCATACGCTGCTGCTACCACGGCTGGCTGTTCGACGTGCAAGGCCATTGCACCGACCAGCCCTGCGAGCCGCAGGGCGGCCTGTCGCGCGACCGCATCCGCCAGCCGTGGTATCCCGTCGAGGAGCGCTACGGCCTGATCTTCGCCTACCTGGGGCCGCCTGCCAGGAAGCCGGTCCTGCCGCGCTATGCCGCGCTGGAGGACCTGGCCGAGGGCGAGTTCATCGAGGCCAACGACCAGAGCATAGGCGGGGGCGGCCCGCAGATCATCCCGTGCAACTGGCTCCAGCACTTCGAGAACGTGGTCGATCCCTTCCACGTCGTGATCCTGCATTCGAGCTTCAGCGGCACGCAGTTCGTGTCGCAGATGGGGGTGATGCCCGAGGTCGCGTTCGACTACACGGACGCGGGTGTCAGCGCCACGGCGGTGCGCCGGCTGGACGACGGCAAGACGCTGCGCCGCGTGGGCGAGGCCGCGCTGCCCACGTTACGGGTGATCCCCAGCCCCAGGCTGGCCCACTACGGCACCGTGGAGTCGCTGGGCTGGGTGCTGCCCATCGACGACACCAGCTTCCGGATCTATACGGCGGGCCGGGTGCGCCGCGAAGGCGACATCGCGCGTTCGAGGTCGCGCATGAACGGCAAGCTGTGGGAAGAATTGACCGAGGCGGAGCACCAGCGCATGCCGGGCGACTACGAGGCGCAGGTCAGCCAGGGCCCGATAGCCTGGCATTCGGAGGAAAACCTGGCGACGTCGGATCGCGGACTGGTCCTGTTGCGGCGCATGTTCAAGCAGCAACTGGAGATCGTGGCGGCCGGCGGCGACCCCATCGGGGTGGGCTTCGACCGCGAGGCGCCGCCTATCGTCTTCGCGGCGGGGAACTTCCTGGAATAGCCGCCCCTGTTTTTTCCTCCAGCACGCGCAGGATCTCGCCCCGTACCCAGGTATGCAGGGGCGAGGTGTGCTGCCGCTTGGACCACACCATGAAGAACTCGATGTCGCGCAGCGGCTCGGGCAGTTCGATCGTGGCCAGCGGAAAGTGCCGCTGGTGAACCTCGGCCACGCAGGCGGGCAGGGTGGTGGCGTAGTCGGTTTCCAGCAGCACGTAGGGCGTGATGCCGAAGCCCGACAGGTAGGCCGAGAACGCCAGGTCGCGATGGCGCGGCTTGAGCAGCCGGTCGAAGTTGGTGGGGCGTCCGTACATCTGCGCGAAGGCGAACCACTGGATCCGTTCCAGGTCGTCCAGCGACAGGCGCTTGCGCCCCGCCATGGGATGCGCGGCCGACAGCAGGCAGACCCGCCGGTCGGCGAACAGCCGCGTGGAATGGAAGCGCCGGGGGACTTCGCTGAACAGGCCGATGGCGATGTCCATGCGTTCCGCGTCCAGGTCGTCCGGGATGAAGTCGCCGTGTACCGACTGGAAGCGCACGACCAGGCGCGGCGCGGCCGCGCGCAGGCGCTGCAGCAGCGGCGCGCCCAGCAGCAGTTCGATGTGGGCGCCGGTCCCGATGTTGACGGTGCCGGTGGCGCCGGCGGGATCGAAGGCCTCGGGCGGGCTCAGCGCGTGTTCGATGCGGTCCAGCGCGTCGCGCACCACGGCATGCAGTTCCAGCGCGCGTTCGGTGGGCGTGAAGCGGCCCTTGGTTACCACCAGCAGCGGATCGTCCAGCGTGCGCCGCAGCCGGGCCAGCTCGCGGCTGATGGCCGGCTGGGTCTTGTGCAGCAGCGCGGCCGCCGCGGTGGCGCTGCGCGTCTTCATGAGCGCGTCGAAGGTCAGCAGCGCGTTCATGTCCATCCGCCGCAGGTTGGGCAGCTTGGCGCGGTCGGTGGTGGTATGTCTGTTGGTCATGATGGGGAAAGACTATAGCAATAATGGTATGGGTGTCTTGCGATCCCGGCATTGGCCCGGCGGGCGTGGGGCTGGATATAGTGCCCCGCATCCGGCCGCCCACAGGCCATACAGGAGACATCGATGCAACCCATCCCGCACGCGGCGCGCGTCCGCAGCCGGGCCGCGGCGCTGGCCGCCGGCCTTGCCGTCATCGCCGCCGGCGGCGCCACCGCCGCTGACTTCCCCGCCAAGCCCATCACCGTGGTCGTGCCCTATCCGCCGGGCGGCACGCCGGACATCCTGGCGCGAGTGCTGGGCGAGACCCTGGCCAAGACGCTGGGCCAGCCCCTGATCGTCGAGAACCGTGTCGGCGCCAGCGGCAACATCGGCGGCCAGGCCGTGGCGCGGGCCGAGCCGAACGGCTACACGCTGCTGATGTGCGCGTTCGGCTGCGCGGTCGCGCCCTCGTTGTACACGCCGGCGCCCTATGACGTGGTCAAGGATTTCTCGCCGGTGGCCATGATAGGCACCGTGCCCAGCGTGCTGGTCGTCAATCCCGGCGTGCCGGCCAGGTCGGTGGCCGAGTTGATCGCCTATGCCAAGGCCAACCCCGGCAAGCTCAACTCGGCGTCGTCCGGCATCGGCACTTCGGCCCATCTGGCGACGGAACTGCTCAACACCAAGGCCGGCATCCAGCTCACGCACATCCCCTACAAGGGGGCCGGCCAGGTCGCGGCCGACCTGCTGGGCGGCCAGGTCGACATGTATTTCGACAACCTGCCCGCGTCGCTGCCCAGCATCCGCTCGGGCAAGCTGCGCGCGCTGGCGGTGGCCAGCGAGAAGCGTTCGCCGTCGATCCCCGACGTGCCGACCTTCGCCGAGGCGGGCGTGCCGGATTTCCTGATCACCCCGTGGTTCGGCATCATGGCGCCGGCGCGCACGCCCGAGGCGGTGCTGGACCGCTTGAACCAGGCCTTCGTGGCGGCCTTGAAGGCGCCGGACGTGCGGACGCGGATGCAGCAACTGGGCGTGGACGTCGCGCCGGGCTCGCGCCAGGACCTGGCCCAGTTCATCGCAGGCGAGAACGAGAAGTGGAAAGCCATCATCCAGGCCAACAAGATCCGCGCGGAATGAGCAGGGAGCCAGCCGCCGGCGATGCCCGGCCCGGGCGTGCCGGCCCCTTGCGGCTGCGCGACATGGGCGCTTTCCACGTCGGCGGACGCGAGATCGAACTGCGGGGCCTGCCGCCGCGCGAGCTGCTGATGGCCGAAGGCGGGCAGCCCGTGCGGGTGGACCCCAACGGCCACTACCGGGTCGAGCAGATGTACGCGCAATACTTCCTGGCCGACCCCGCGCCGGATCGGCCGCCCATCCTGTTCTGGCACGGCGGCGGCATGACGGGCGCGGCCTGGGAGACGACACCGGACGGCCGGTCCGGCTGGCTGCATTACTTCGTGCGGCGCGGCTGGGACTGTTACCTGTGCGATGCCGTCGAGCGCGGGCGCTCGGGCTTTGCCCGCGTGCCCGAGGTCTGGCCCGAGGCGCCCGTCATCCAGACCGCCGAGGACATCTACGAACGTTTCCGCATCGGCCAGCCCGGCGAGGCGGGGCAACGTTCGTCGCGGCCCTATGCGAACACCTGCTTTCCGGTCGAGGCCTTCGACAGCCTGGTGCGCCAGATGGTGCCCCGCTGGACCCGCACCGACGCGGCCGTGCTGGCGGGCTACCTGGCCCTGCTGGAGAAGACCGGCCCGGCCATCGTGGTCTGCCATTCGCAAGCGGGCGTGTTCGGCCTGCGCGCCGCCCACGCGCGTCCCGACCTGGTGCGGGCCGTGGTGGCGCTGGAGCCGGCCAGCATCCCCGTGCTGGAGTCGCATCGCCCTTACCGCGTTCCCACGCTGATCGTGATGGGCGACAACATGGACACCGATCCTCGCTGGCCGCGCATGCGCGCCCGCATCCGCGGCTTTGCGGCCGCCCATGACTCGGTGCGCCTGCTGTCGCTGCCGGAAAGCGGCATTGCGGGCAATTCGCACATGTTGATGATGGACCGCAACAGCCTGGAGATCGCGGACCTCGTGCACGAGTGGCTGGCACAGATAGGCTGACGAAGCTTTCTAGGTACGGCGAGCCAGCAATTCGGAGCGGCCGATGACTTCGCCGGCAGGCCGAGGCGCGTCGGCGGCTTCGTAGCCGGCCTCTTCGATGGCGGCATCCAGTCCCCGGTATTTCCTGTCCAGCTTCGGGCTCCGGAGCGCACACATGCCGTCGTTCCAGGCGTGCATCATCTGCTTGGCGATCCATCGCCAGCGTGGCTCGTTCCGAGCGGCCTCGATAACTTCCTTGCCCACTTCGACGGCCGATTCGCATAGTTCTTCCACCATGACCTTGTATTGGCTGGGAGGTATGCCGAGCCGGGCCGCGAAGAACCGCTCCAGCGTCTTGCCCGGCACCCAGGTCTTGCGCCCGTCAATGGACAGGCCGGGCGCGTTGTTGCTGAACTGGGGGTAGGCCTGGGTGGTTACCACGTCATAGACGGGCGTGTAGGCCACGTCGTCGCGCGAGGTGTAGTACAGGGCGATGTTCTTGGCATGGCAGTCGGCATTGCGGACGACATAGTTCACCAGCAGGTGCCAGCCCAGGTGGAGAAGTTGGGATCTCGAGCTGGCAGGAGGGATATAGGCCCGCGTGGCGTGAAGCACGCGTTCGGTGGATGGAGCGTATTTCTCGTGGGGAGGCAGGCCGAGCAGGCTGCAGGCATCTTCGACGCCACGAACGGGCTGGCCGGCCTGGTCCAGATCGAATCGGTCGACGATCAGGACCCGTCCATCGTCGGACATCCGCGTGTGCACGACCGGTACGACGTTCAGGCGGTGCAGGACCCGAAGACTGTGGAATTCGTTGAATCCGAGGAACGGAGTGCCGTCGTCGGAGCCCTTGATGATGTGTCTTGGCGTACGCAGTGTTGCCTTGCCGAGGGATGGAGCCTCGCTTCGCGCGGAGAATGCCGGTGCGAGGAACTTGGGCACGACGCCTGATATGGCGCTGCGTGCATACTGGCGGACCAGGGCGTCGAAGTGTTGAGCCGTATTGTCCGCGGTGAGCAGTGCCTCGATGTTCAGAGGCGTGAGTTCCGCACCGGGTGCGGCACCTTCCGCCGTCACCGCCACGCGCCCGATTCCGGAGGCGCCGACTACGGCCAGCAGTGACAGATCTGTGCCATCCATGAGTGGGCCGAAGACTTCCCGGATCACGCTCAACAGGTGGCCCTCGGGCAGGTTCTGGCGGAAGAAGGGGTGGAGGTCGCGCGGCCAGCGCCAGGGCGCGTTGCGCACGGGCATCGCCAGGCTGACGAAGGCGTCGTCCGGTGTCCCGGGTTCGTACTGCAATACGTATTCGTCGCCTTCGCGAAAGAGCCTGGCCACGCGTTGGCCGAGCACGTGAACGTCCAGCCTCATGCGTCGCCTCGCTGGCGTTGTTCCGCAAGGATATCGTCCAAGGTGCGCAGATGGCCCGCCTTGACCACTTTCAGGTCATAGCCGGCTGCTTCCAGCAATCTGACCAGCGCGGAAACGCTCATGTCGCCGCGGGCGACGGTTTCCATGCGGGCCAGTGTGGAGCGGGCCACGCCGGCCCGCTGTGCCATTTCCTCCTGGGATAGGCCACTATCCTTGCGGGCCGACCGCAGCATGCTGGCAACGTCACCTAGCGTCGTCATTTTGTAGCCCCTAGGCTTCAGTCTGAGTCTATCCTAGCATTCTTGTAGCCCCAGAGGCACAAATAATTGATCCCTGGTTTGTGGCCTAAGGGCTACAAGAAAGGCGAAATCCTCTGTTTTTGTGGCCCTTTGGCTACAAAAATGCCCCCGTTCCTGACGCCTGAGCGTCCTGAACCGGGGGCGTCCGGGGGCCCGCCGGGCGGCGGGCCGTTCGCGACGGCTGCCGTCAGACGTCGAAGAACACCGTTTCCTTGCCGCCGTCGGGCGTGTCCTGGATACGGATGTCGAAGCGGTACACCGCCTTGCCGTCGCGCTCTTCGCGCCTGGCGATCAGCGTGTCGCGGCGGATTTCCCACTCGATGCCGTTGATGATGGGATCCTTGGCGTTGGCTTCTTTCTCGTCCTCGAAGTAGACGCGTGTGTGCAGGCCGAGGTTGAGACCGCGGGCGAACAGGACCAGGCAGATGTGGGGCGCCTGCGTCGTGCCCGGCCGGGCGCCGGGTACGGCGCCGGGCTTGATGGTCTCGAAGCTGTAGAAGCCGGTGTCGAAGTCGGCGCCGGTGCGGCCCCAGCCACGGAAGGCGGGATCGATGGGCTTGTCCTGCGTATCGGCCGGGTGGGCATACTTGCCGGCGGCGTTGGCCTGCCAGATCTCGACCAGCACGTCGCGCAGCACGGTGCCGCTGCCGTCGTACACCTGGCCTTCGAGGCGGATGCGCTCGCCCTTGGTTTCGGGCTTGGCCAACTGGTTGTCGAAGTTGTTTTCGAAGATGTCGAAGCCGGCCTGCTTGGGGGCGAGCCCGATGTGTACGTACGGGCCGCCCGTTTGCGAGGCGGTTTCAGGAAGGAAGGTGATTTGGGTGCTCATGGTCCTGCCCTCGATCAATTTTCAAACCAGGTGGCGGTGCGGCCGCGCACCGTGATGTCGAAGCGGTAGCAGCGGCTGTCCAGCGCGATGAAGTTGCCGATGTCCTGCATGGCGATCAGGCCGCGGACCTGTTCTTCGTTGTTGATGGTCTTGAGGATGGGGCAGTGCGGGATGAGCGTGTCGCCTTCGAAGTACTGTTGCGTGATCAGGCGCTGGGCCCAGCCGTCGGCCAGGATCGAGAAGTGGATGTGCGAGGGGCGCCAGTCGTTGATGCGGTTGCGCCAGGGGTACGGACCGGGCTTGATGGTACGGAACATGTAGTAGCCGTTCTCGTCCGTCAGCATGCGTCCACAGCCGCCGAAATTGGGGTCCAGGCTGCCGATGTAGGTGTCGTTCTTGTGGCGGTAGCGGCCGCTGGCGTTGGCCTGCCACACTTCGATCAGGGCGTTCTTGACCGGGCGGCCGAACTGGTCGCGCAGGAAGCCGTGGACGATGACGCGTTCGCCGATGGGCAGTCCATCCTTGGCGAAGTTGGTGATCAGGTCGTTGTCCTTGGGGCCCAGTTCCTGGGGCCGGAAGACGGGCGAGGTGATCTCGGACAGCGTACCGACATTGGAGATCAGGGCCTTGCGCGGCGAGCGCAGCACGCTGGTCTTGTAGCCGGGGGTGTAGGCGGGCGGATGCGCGTCGCTGTCGCGCTGCACGAAAACGCCGGTCGTCGAGGGAGGCAGAAGGGGATTGCTCATGTCTCTGTACCGTTTGTGGGAATGATCGCAGGGCAACTGTAGTCACGCCCCGGTCCAGGGGCAAGTGAAGAATATGCCGCTGTGATATAACGATTTGGAATATCTTGGGGGCGACCTGCC
The DNA here is from genome assembly GCA_009360345.1 of Alcaligenaceae bacterium SAGV5. GTDB lineage: Bacteria > Pseudomonadota > Gammaproteobacteria > Burkholderiales > Burkholderiaceae_B > Pigmentiphaga. The sequence continues at coordinate 110,546 of SPDP01000005.1, read as the reverse complement.
CTCAGGCTGGATCCCAGCCCAGGTGCTCGCACGCGGCCCGCCAGCGCACGGCCACGCCGCGTACCGTATCGGCCATGTCCCCCGCCAGCGGCCGGCTGGTGCCCGGTTGCGCCTGGGTGAACAGTCCGACCGCTTCGGTGGCGGCACCGGGTACGCGCCGCGCCACCAGCGCGCCCTGCTCGATGTCGGCCTTGACGGTGCTGAGCGAGGCGAACCACAGGGCGTCGCTGTTCAGGGCCAGGTTGCGCGCGAGGGGAATGGTCAGGGTTTCCAGGCGGTCATGGCTGGCGCCTGATCGCAACTGGCCCAGGAAACTGTCGGCGGCCTGGTAGATGCTGGTGCCGGGCAGGGGCAGGATCACCGGATGGGCCGGTGCCTGCCAGGCTGGCCACTCGGTGCGCGCCAGCGGGTGTTCCGGCCGCATGGCGACGACCAGCGGCTCGCTCCAGAGCGGTTCGAAGCGCAGTTCCAGCATGTGGTCGGGTTCGGCCAGCCGGCCCACGACCACGTCGAGCTCGCCCTGCCGCAGCCGCGTTAGCAGTTCCGGATTCATGCCGGTTTCCAGGCGCACGGGGCCGTGGCGTCCGCGCGCGCGCCAGCTGCGCAGGATCTCGTGCGGCAGGTCCACCGCCAGCGAGGGCAGCACGCCCAGTCTGACGGCGTCGCCTTCCGGATCGCGCGCTTCGCCCAGCGCCATCTCCAATGCCATCACGCCCTGGCGGGCGTGCTGCACGAAGGCCGCGCCCGCGGGCGTGAGCGCGACGCCGTGGCGCTGGCGGACCACCAGCGGCTTGCCGACGATCTCTTCCAGTTCCTTGATGATCTTGCTGACGGCGGGCTGGGTGATGGACAGGAACTCGGCCGCGGCGCGCATGTTGCCGTGCTGCGCGGTGGCGAGCAGGCAGCGGATATGTTGCAGGCGGATGCGATTGAGTTGCGGCGAGGTCATGCGGGCTCAACCGGCGGTCGAGCCGAAAGCCCGGGGCGGCCGCACCCGTTCTCCGCCTGAAAGGGCCAGGGCATCGCTGAGTTCCTGCCCCGCTTCCTTGACCGCATCGCACAGGTGGGGAAGCCTGGCTCCCTCCAGGAGTTCTTCCGCTCCCGCGATCCCTATGCTGCCGACGACCATGCCTTCCGCATTGAGGACGGGGGCGGAGATGCCGAACACCCCGGTGTTGAATTCGCCGTGCGAGACGGTGAAACCATCCTTGCGCATTGCCGCGAGGTTGTCCTTGAATCCCTGCCAACTCGTCCCAAGCCCTGCCAGGGCAATGCTGCGGTGGTGGTTCTTGAAGATGCTGCGAAGGCGATGGACGGGCACGTAGGGCAGGATGATCTTCGAGGCGGCGCCCGAGAAGAGCGGCCGGCGTTGTCCACGGGAGAACAGATTGCCCGGGCTGCCTTCGACCCGCACGTCGCGAATGCACATCAACGAATCGCTGTAGAGCGCGCACAGCAAGGCCGAGTGCCCCGTCTTCCCCGACAGGAGGGCAAGCACTTTCCCGCCGCTCTTATAGAGGGGGTCCGTCATGCGGATCTGCCGATCGAATTCGACGATGCGCGGCCCAAGGACGTAGTTGCCGCTGGCGACCGCCTCGATCAGGCCGGCATCGTGCAGAGCCTTGATATAGCGGTAGGACGTCGAGCGCGACGTGCCCAGGTAGTTGACGAGATCGGTGGCGGACCGCGTCGGAGCGGCGGCGGTGAACAGATCGAGCAAGGCCAGCATGCGGGCGAGGCTGTTTTGCTCGTCGTTGGCCTTCTTGCCCGCTTTCCTGGCGGGCGACGCGTCTTGCTTCTGTGCCACGGGATGCTTGCTGGCGCGTTCGATCATTCTCCTGCCCTATAGCGCAACCGTGCCCCTGCCGTCTGACACGGTTTCCGATCCCAGTATAGACAGAATATCCCGCAAAGTGGGATGGCCGGGACACCGCTTATCGCCTGGCTCCAAGAATTGAATTGAAATAAATGTCAAATAGCGGGAAAATATTACTAGCCCAGATCAACCCGCAGGGATCGCCATGCAGATCGAGTCCCACCGTTTCCTGATTACCGGCGGCGCGAGCCTCATCGGCCTGCGAACGGCCGAGAGCCTGCTGGCGGCGGGTGCCCGGGAGGTCGTGCTCTACGACAACCTGTCCTTCGACGCGCCGGACGGGGCGCTGGCCGCCTTGCTGGAGACCGGGCGCGTGCGCCTGGTGCGGGGGGATGTGCTCGATGCGCAAGCCGTCGAGACCGCCTGCGAGGGGATCCATGGGGTCTATGCCCTCGCCGGATTCATGTCGGCCGGCATCGGAAAGCAGCCCCGGCTGGGCCTGGAGGTCAATGTCCTGGGGGTCCTGAACGTGCTCGATGCCTGTGTCGCGCGGCGCGTGGGAAAGCTCGTGCTGGCCTCGTCATCGGCGGTCTACGGCTATGGAGCGATAGGCGGCGCGATCACCGAGGCGGAGCCGCTGCGCACCCACGCCGTGCCCGCGCCGCCCGCGCTCTACGGGGCATCCAAGCTGCTGGCGGAAAAACTGTGCCAGCTCTATCGCACCGAGCACGGCCTGGATTACGTGGCCCTGCGCTATTCCACCGTGTATGGCGAGCGGCAGCACTACCGGTCGACGAACGCGCTTTACATCATCGACGCCTATGACCGTGTCGCGCGCGGTGAATCGCCCGTGCTCTATGGCGACGGCTCGGAAACCAAGGACTTCGTCTACGTGGGGGACGTGGCGCGCGCCAATGTGCTCGCGATGCGGGCGCAGGTGCCTGGCGAGGCGATCAACATAGCCGGCGGCAAGCCGCTGTCGGTGCGCTATCTGGCCGAGACCGTGATCCGGCTTGCCGGCGCGCGCGTCGAGCCCGAGTACCGGGAGGCGCCGGCGGCGGGCTTTCGGATCAAGACCGATGCGCCCTTCCATTACGACATCGGCAAGGCCGAACGCCTGATCGGGTGGAAACCCGAGGTCCCGATCGAAGAGGGGATCGCACGTCTCATCGCCTGGCGCCGCGACGGTACGCCGAGGTGAGCGTCGCACCGATGGAATATAAAAAATCCTATTAAATAGGACAAATTAAAGAAACATGGAAGCTCTGCCATGGCCTCGGGGGAGCGGCGATCAAGCTTGAAGCGGCCGTCCCTCCCGCGGTGATTCCTGGCCGTTTACTCGTTCTGCTTGGAGACATCGATGAAGACGTACCGTTTCTGGCTTGTGTCCCTGCTGGCCGCGGCCAGTCCCCCTCTTCACGCCCAGACCGCCAACTGGCCGGACCATCCCATCAAGATCATCGTGCCCTTCGCGCCGGGAGCGTTCACCGACGCATCGGCCAGGCTGCTGGCGCGCGAGCTGACCGAGCAGTTGGGACAGCAGGTGCTGGTAGAGAACAAGACCGGCGCGGGTGGCGTCATCGGCACGGACGCCGTGGCGAAAGCGCGGCCCGACGGCTATACGCTGCTCGTTGCCGAAACCTCGTATGCCATTACGCCGGTCATCAAGTCCAAGCTGCCGTTCGATCCGCTCAAGAGCCTGCAACCGATCTCGCAGATCGCCGAGGCTACGGCGGTGCTGATGGCGCGCGGCGAGCTGCCGGCGCGTACGCTGGGTGACATGGTGGCGCTGGCCAGACAGAAGCCCAAGAGCCTGTCCTTCGGCAGCGCCGGCCTCGGCTCGTCTTCGCACCTGCCGATGGAGTTTTTCATGAGCATTGCCGATATCGACCTGCTTCACGTGCCGTACAAGGGCGCTTCGCAATCCATCCAGGAACTGGTGGGCGGGCAGATCGACCTGGTGTTCAGCAGCGTGGCCACGGGCGCGCCGCACATCGCGACCGGCAGGGTCCGGGGCCTGGCCGTTACGGGTACCGAGCGCAGTCCCGTGTTGCCCGACGTGCCGACTTTCGCCGAGGCCGGCTATCCCAACTACAAGATGACATACTGGTTCGGCGTGTTCGCCCCGGGAGAAACACCGCGTCCCATCGTCGATCGATTGAACCGCGCGATCCGCGAGGCACTGGCGAAGCAGCGTCTGCACGATGCCTTTGTCCAGCAGGGCGCGAAGCCGGTCGGCAGCTCGCCCGAGGAGTTCTCGGGTTTCGTTGCCGGACAGGTCCAACTCTGGCGGGACGTTGCCGTGCGCGCCAAGGTGCCGGTGGAATAGATGGGCGGCGATGCGACGATCGGCTGCGATGTCCTGGTCATCGGATCGGGCGCGGGCGGCATGACTGCCGCGTTGACGGCACGGCTGCTGGGCCTGGACGTGGTGATCGCCGAGAAAGATCGATGGTTCGGCGGCACCACGGCGCTGTCCGGGGGGTGGCTCTGGGTGCCGTGCAGTCCGCAAGCGCGCCGTGCCGGCATCGGGGACAGCATCGACGACGCTCGCCTCTATCTTCAGCATGAACTCGGACCGCGCTTCGACGCCCGTCTCGTGGACGCCTTTCTCGAGGCCGGGCCGCGAATGGTCGAATTCCTGGAGGAGCGGACGGCCCTGCGTTTCTTCCTGGGGACGACCTATCCCGACTATCACCCCGCCCAGCCCGGTGGTTTGCCGGCTGGCCGCTCGATCTGCGCGGAGCCCTTCGATGCGCGCGCGCTGGGAGATTGGATGCGGGTGCTGCGCCCACCGGTATCCGAACTGACGCTTTGCGGCTTGAAGGTCGGCTCCGGGCCCGATTTCCATCATTTCTTCAACGCGCGCCGTTCGCTGCGCTCCGCGCTCTACGTGCTGCGCCGTATCGCGCGTCACGGCCGGGACGTGTTGCTGCACGGGCGCGACCTGCTGCTGATGAGCGGCAATGCCCTGGCCGGGCGGTTGGGCTCGTCGGTGCGCGGACTCGGCATCCCCCTGCTGCTGGAGTCGCCCGCGCTCGAACTGATCGTGGAGGGCGGCCGCGTATGCGGCGCGTGGATCGAACGCGAGGGCCGCCGGGTCCGCGTGGACGCGCGCCGCGGCGTCGTCTGCGCGGCCGGCGGGTTTTCATGGGACATGCCGAGACGGCACGCGCTCTATCCGCACCACCCCGAAGGTGCCACGCATCTATCGTTGGTCACGCGAGGCAACACCGGCGACGGGCTGCGCATGGCGCAGCAGGCCGGCGCGGCGCTTCGGCATGCGAGTAGTCCCGGATCGTGGATGCCGATGTCGCGCGTGCCCAGGCGCGACGGTTCGTTCGCCACCTATCCGCATAGCTACGAGCGCGGCAAGCCTGGCGTGATCGCGGTGAATCGCGAGGCTCGGCGCTTCGCCAACGAAAGCAACTCGTACCACGATTTCGTCGAGGCACTGCTCGCCGCCCGCGCGCGGGGGGACGAGCGTCCTCCCGTGGCCTACTTCATCTGCGATTCGGCTTTCGTGCGCCGCTATGGCCTGGGTATCGCCAAGCCGTTTCCACTGCCGCGTTCGCATTACTTGCGCTCGGGCTATCTGCGGCGGGCCGATTCCCTCCCGGGGCTCGCGCGCCTGCTGGCGCTGGACGAGGAGAGGCTGGCGCACACCGTGCGGGAATTCAATGAGGGCGCGCGCCGAGGCGTGGATCCGCTTTTCGGCCGTGGCGACAATGTCTACAACCGCTACCACGGCGATGCCGCGCTGGGCCTGCCCAATCCTTGCCTCGCGCCCATCGAGCAGGCCCCTTTCTACGCGGTGGAGGTGCTGCCCGGCGATCTGGGCACGTTCACCGGCCTGGCGACCGACGAGCACGCGCGGGTGCTGCGCGAGGATGGCCAGCCGATCGCGGGCCTGTACGCGGCAGGCTGCGACATGGCCAGCCTGTTCGGAGGCGTATACCCAGGCGCCGGAACCAATCTCGGGCCGGCCATGACCTTCGGCTATCTGTGTGCCCGGCACCTTGCGGGCCAGGTGGCGGAGGGCTGAACCTGGGTTCGGTCGGCAGCGTCCGTGGCGCTTCCAGGTCGGCCGCGCACCGTACCTTGGGGAGCGGGATGTCTATCGTGGATGCCATGGGGGGGACTCCCGTGTTCGAATCCCGGCATCTTCGTGACGAAGGCCGCCAAGATGCGTCGATTTTAAGGGTTAACCCTCAATCAATCTGATTGAAACGAGTAGAATAGGCGGCCATTCCGATAGGTCTCCCATGCCCAGACATACCCTGACCATCGTGCTGGCGCTGCTGACCATGGTCGGACCGCTGGGCATCGATGCCTACCTGCCGTCGTTCCACGCGATCGGCGCCGCCTTCGATGCTACGCCGCTGGCGGTGCAGCAGACGTTGAGCCTGTACATCGCGGGCATGAGTGTCATGACGCTGTTCTACGGCACCTTGTCGGATTCGTTCGGCCGGCGGCCGGTGATGCTGGTGTCGCTGGTGCTGTTCACGCTGACCTCGGTCCTGGCCGCGTTGTCCACCAGCATCGGCATGCTGGTGGCGGTGCGGGTGCTGCAGGGTTTGTGCGCCGGTGCCGGCATGGTCATCGCGCGCGCCATGGTGCAGGACAAGTTCCAGGGCGGCGAGGCGCAGCGGATGATGGCCATGATCACCATGGTGTTCGGCCTGGCGCCGGCGCTGGCGCCGGTCCTGGGCGGCTGGTTGCAGGCCACGCTCGGATGGCGGTCGGTGTTCTGGGCGCTGGCCCTGTTCGGCGCGGGCCTGTGGACGGTCAGCCGTCAGGTCCTGCGCGAAACGCTGCCGCCGGCCGCCCGCACGCCGTTCGACCTGCGCAGCATCGCCGCCAACTATCGGCGCTCAGTGGCCAGTCCCCGTTTCATGATGATGTCCGCCGGGATCGGGCTGGCATTCTGCGGACTGCCCTTGTACGTGGGGTCGGCCGCGGCCTACATCATGGATATCCTGCACCTGCCCGAGACCGCGTTCGCGTGGTTGTTCGTGCCCATGGTCGGCGGGCTGATGCTGGGCTCGGCCGCGGCGAGCCGCTATGCGCACCGTGTCCCGGCCGAGCGCATGGTCCGGCTGGGGTTCCTGGTCATGGGGTTCGGCGTGCTGCTTTCCGTGCTCTATACGAGCCTGTTCACGGCGGCCGTGCCTTATGCGGTATTGCCCTTCGTGTTCTATACCTTCGGCCTGTCGCTGGCCTCGCCCAGCATGACCGTGATCGCGCTCAGCATCTTCCCCGCGATGCGGGGCCTCGCGGCCTCGATGCAGGGCTTCATCCAGATGGCGCTGTTCGCGCTGGTCTCGGGCCTGGTTGCGCCACTGGTGTTCGGCAGCGCGGCGGGCCTGGCCTGGACCCATGCCTTGCTGCTGGCGGCGGGCCTGGGTTTCTGGGAGGCGGGCAGCCGGGCGCGGGCGGCGCCGGCCGCCGGACCACGGGCCTGACGCGGCTTCAGACCTGGCGGCGCAACACATCCAGAAAGCTGCCCGCGGCCGCCGGCAGCGACCGGCCGCTGCGGGTCAGGATACCCATCTCGCGCGAGACGCCGGGGCTGGCCAGCGGAATGGCGGCCAGCGCGGACATGTCGATCAGCCGGAGCGCCAGCCGGGGGATGGCGGCGATGCCCAGGCCCGCCGCCACCATGGCGCCCACGACCGAGATGTTGGCGCATTCGTAGCGTGCCTGGATGGCCAGGCCGCACTGCGTCATGACCCGGTCCGCGATCTGGCGGATGCTGCTGGCGGGCCCGCTGGCGACCAGCGGCCTGTCGGCCAGCACTGACCAGGACACCCGCCGGCGCGAAGCCAGGGGATCGTCGCGGCTGCACACACAGACGAATTCGTCGCTGATCAGGGGCTCGAACGCCAGTCCGTCCTGGCGCGGCGGCGCCACCGAGATGGCGAAATCCGCGCTGCCATCCAGGACCCGCGTCCGCACGAATTCCGCCGATACCGGTTCGAGCGCGATCGTGACGCGCGGATGGGTGGCCTGGAACACCGACATGGCCCGGGGCAGCAGCGCCGCGGCGGCGGACGGCAGGCAGGCGATGGCGATGCGGCCGCGGCGGCCGGCCACGAATTCGGACAGGTCGCTGAGCGAGTCGTGGAACTCAGCCACGATGCGGCGGGCGATGGGCAGGAGTTCCTCGCCCTCGCGAGTCAGTTCCACGCGCCGCGTGTTGCGATCGAACAGCCGGGCGTCGAGCTTGTGTTCGGCGGACTGGACGGACCGGCTCAGCGCCGGCTGCGAAACGTGGACGCGTTCGGCGGCCAGCCGGAAGTTGCGCAGCTCGGCCACGGCCAGGAAGGCTTCCAGTTCATGTACGGTCAGGGTCGATCGCATGGCGCGCAATTGATAATGAAAATGCATTAAATCAATATGATAAATGCACTTCTCATATTACAAGTGGCTCCCTACACTGCTCCGTAAAACCCCAGGAGACGCCATGACATTCCGTCTGATTCCGCTTGCCGTGCTCGCTTGCGCGCTGGCCAGCCCCGCCTCGGCCCAGCCCTATCCCTCGCAACCGATACGCATGGTGGTGCCGTTCGCGGCCGGCAGCGGCACCGACCAGGTGGCCCGGGTGCTGGGCCAGGCCATGACGGCGGCGGCCAATGTCACGGTGGTGGTCGAGAACAAGCCCGGCGCCAATGGCTTCATCGCGGCGCAGGCGGTCGCCTCGGCGCCACCCGACGGCTACGCGATGCTGCTGACGACCAACACCACGCATGCGGCCAACCAGCATCTGTTCAAGCATCTGCCCTACGACCCGGTCAAGGACTACACGCCGGTCGCGCTGCTGCGCAAGGGCTACCAGATCATGGTGGTGCGCGCCGACTTCCCGGCGCGCAATGTGGCCGATTTCGTCGCCCTCGCGCGCAAGCAGCCGGGCAAGCTCAACTTCGGCAGCGGCAGTTCCTCCAGCCAGGTGGCGGGCGAACTGTTCAAGCAACTGGCGAACGTCGAACTGACCCACGTGCCCTACAAGAGCAATCCGCAGGCGCTGAACGACCTCATGGGCGGCCAGATCGACGTCGTGTTCGTCGACACGACGTCGGCGATCACGCTGGTCCAGGGCGGCAAGCTGCGCGCGCTGGCCGCGACCAGCCCGCGCCGCCTGTCCATGCTGCCCGAGGTGCCGACGCTGGACGAGGCCGGGCTCAAGGGCTATGAGATGTCGTACTGGACCGCCGCCTATCTGCCGCGCGGCGCCTCCAAGGAGGTCACGGCCACGCTCAACAAGCTGTTGATCGACGCCGTGCGTTCGCCCGAGATGGCGCAGTTGATGGCCAAGACGGGCACCGAGGTATCCACCAGTTCGCCGGCCGAACTGGCCGCCTTCCAGGCGGCGGAGTCGGAAAAATGGGCCCGCATCATCCGCGCGGCCAATATTCAGCCGGAGTGAATCCATGACCAAGACGCGCGTGCGCATCGGCGCCGGTGCGGGATTTTCCGACGACCGGTTCGAACCGGCGCTGGAGCTGGCCGAACGTGGCGAGCTGGACTACCTGGTCTTCGAATGCCTGGCCGAGCGGACCATCGCGCGCGAGACGCTGTCCCGGCTCAAGGATCCCGAGACGGGCTACACGCCCTACATGCGGGACCGCCTGCGCATGGTGCTGCCCGCGTGCATGCAGGCGGGCATACGCATCGTCACCAACATGGGGGCGGCCAATCCGCTGGGCGCGGCGCGCGTCATCCGGCGCGACGCGCTGTCGCTGGGGTTGCCGCCGCCGGTGGTGGCGGCGGTGGTGGGCGATGACGTGACCGAGATCGTGCGCGCGCATCCCGAGCTTCGGCTGCTGGACACCGGCGAACCCGTGGAGTCTCTGCTGCCGCGCATGGCAGCCGCCAACGCCTACCTGGGCGCGGACATCGTGCGGGAGGCGCTGGCCCGCGATGCCCAGATCGTGGTGACCGGACGCGTGGCCGATCCGTCGATGTTCGTGGGCTGCATGCTGCACGGGCTGGGCTGGTCCTATGACGATTATCCCCGCCTGGCCGCCGGCACCTTCACCGGCCACCTGCTGGAGTGTGCCGCGCAACTGACCGGGGGCTGCTTCGCCGATCCCGGCAAGAAGGACGTGCCGGACATGGCCCGCATCGGTTTTCCCTACGCCGACGTCGATGCCGATGGCTCGGTCCGGCTCGGCAAGGTCGCGGGCTCGGGCGGCCGCCTGGACGTGGCGACCTGCACCGAGCAGGCACTGTACGAGATCCACGACCCGGCACGCTACATCACGCCCGACTGCGTGCTGGACATCACCGAGGCCGAGTTCGAGCAACTGGGGCCCGACCGGGTCGGCTTCCGGGGCACGCGCGCGGCGCCGCGCACCGATACCTACAAGGTCGTGGTGGGTTATCACGACGGCTGGATCGGCGAAGGCGAGGTCGGCTATGCCGGTCCCAACGCCGTGGCCCGGGCGCGCCTGTCCGAGCAGATCGTGCGCGAGCGGCTCAAGCTGCGCGGATTCTCGTATCCGGAGATACGGGTGGACTACATCGGCATGAGCAGCCTGCACGGCATGGGCGCGGGCCGCCCGGAGCCCTACGAGGTGCGGCTGCGCGTGGCGGCCCGCAGTCCGGACAAGAAGGCCGCGCAGGCGGTGGGATTCGAGATGCGCACGCTCAACGTCAACGGTCCGGCGGGGGGCGGCGGCACGCTGGAGTCGCTGCGCGAGGTGATCGGCGTGCGTTCGCTGCTGCTGCCGCGCCACCTGGTCCATCCCGAGGTCGTCATCGAGGAGCGGCCGTGAACGAACAGAAACGGAGGAGCGTCCCGTGAGCACCAAGGTCCATGAATTGGCCCACTCGCGCGCCGGCGACAAGGGCAACACCTCGAACGTCTCGGTCATCGCCTACGACCCGGCGGCCTGGGACATCCTGCGCCGCGAACTGACCGAGGAGCGCGTCATGAGCGCCTACGCGCACCTGGCCAGCGGGCCGGTGACGCGTTACGAGCTGCCGCGCCTGCGCGCGCTGAATTTCGTCATCGAAGGGGCGCTGGGCGGCGGCGTGACGATCTCGCTGGCGCGCGACGCGCACGGCAAGACGCTGTCCTATCTGATGCTGGACATCGACCTGCCCGTTTGAGGGAGAGTGCGGCCGTCAGTGGTTGATGGCCGTGATCTTCACGTCGTTGCGCTTGCCCACGCCGCCGAACCAGATCTCGCCCGATCCGATCGAGATGCCTTGCCAGTTGGCGAAGAGCTCGGGATAGGCCTGGCGGGACACGGCTGCCCTGACCTTGGGCGTGATGAGCTGGTCGTAGTCCGCGATGAAGTGCCCGGCATCGCGTATCGTCACGGCCTTGCCGTCGATCCGGGTCCGGAACGGGTAGTCGACCATCGCGGCCACCGCGGGCTTGTCCGCGGCGGCGACGGCCTGTTTCAGGCGGTCGAAGAAGCCGCGATAGGACGTGTGTTCTCCGAACAGGGTGTCGAGCCGCGTGTCCATGTCGGCCGCGGACTGCGCCTGCGCCGCACCCGCGCCGCCGAAGGCGAGGCAGGCCGCCAGGCATGCGCCCAGTCGCCGCAGCGTTGCTGTCTTCGTTGTTCTGTCTTGCATGGCGGCGTCCGTTCAGGGGAGTGGGGGATCAGGCCGGGAGGGCCAACCCCAGGTGACACAAGAGAAGCCCGACATCGCCATCGAGCAGGAAAAGAAACGCCGCGAAGCCCAACGGCACGAAGCCGAGGAGCGCGAGGCCGAGCGCAAGCGGGAACAACAGAAGCTGGAAGAAAAGAAGCTGGCCGACAAACGCGCGCAGGAGAAAAAGGAAGCCGAACAGCGCGAAGCCGAGAAGAAAAAGGCCGACCAGCTGGCCGCCGACAAGGCCGCGGCAGACAAGAAAGCCGCCGCGGAGAAGGCGGCCGCCGACAAGAAAGCGGCCGCCGACAAGCAGGCCCAGGCCGAACGCGACCGCAAGCTGCGCGAGGCCTTCCGCAACGACACCGCCCGCGCCGCCGGCCTGGAAGGCGGGCGCGAGGGCGGCACCGCCAGCCGCAACCAGGCGGGCGGTGGCGGAGGCGACGCCGGCTATGCGGACCTGGTGCGCGCTTGCATCAAACCTGGAGTCATTTATAGTGCAAGTGGCAGTTCCGCCAACGGGAACCCTTCCGTCGTGTTCCGGGTCCAGTTGCTACCCACCGGGGAACAGGCGGGTGCGCCGCGCCTCCTCCGCTCTTCCGGTGTGCCGACATTCGATCGTGCCGTCGACAACGGTATCCGGCGCTGCAACCCCTTCCCACGGCCGTCTTCCGGACGATATGAGCCCAACATAGACGTTGAATATTGGATGCTTGACCGATGACATTTGCAAATCCCGCTTTCCCCCCCTCGTCCGCCCTGTCCGGCAGCGCCCGCCTGCGTGGCCTCGGCAACCGGCTAGGACGGCGGCTCCTGCAATGCGCCGCGGCGCTGGCCGCGACGGCTTTCGCCCTGGGCTCCGCGCCGGCCCGCGCCCAACTGACGGTCCAGATCTCCGGCGCCGGCGCCAACCAGTACCCGGTGGCCATCGCCAATTTCGAGTCGGCCGATCCGCAGGGCAAGGCGATCGCGGAGATCATCCGCGCCGACCTGAACCGCACCGGGCTCTTCCGCATCGTCGATGCCGGCGACACCCCGTTGTCGGACTCGGCCGTCATCGGCTTCGCCGCCTGGAAGACCCGCGGCGCCGACGCGCTGGCCGTGGGCAGCGTGCAGCGCACCGGCGACGGCCGCTACGACGTCCGCTATCGCCTGGTCGACACGGTCAAGCAGGCCCAGATCGATGGCGTGGCCTTCGCCTCGGGCGCGAACGAAATGCGCCGCACCGCGCACCAGATCGCCGACCGCATCTATGAAAAGCTGACCGGTGATCGTGGTATTTTTGCAACACGCATCGCCTACGTGCTCAAGCGCGACAACATCTACGAACTGCAGATCGCCGACGCCGACGGCCAGAACTCCCAGACCGCCCTGCGTTCGCGCGAGCCCATCATTTCGCCCGCGTGGTCGCCCGACGGCACCCGCCTGGCCTATGTGAGCTTCGAATCGCGCAAGCCGGTTGTGTATGTGCACACTATCACCACGGGCCAGCGGATACCTGTCGCCAATTTCAAGGGCAACAACAGCGCTCCCGCCTGGGCGCCCGACGGCAACCGCCTGGCGGTCGTTCTGACCCGCGACGGCCTGTCCCAGCTGTACATGCTGAACGCCGACGGCTCGGGATTGCGGCGGCTGACCCAGTCCCCCGGGATCGATACCGAGCCCACTTTCACGCCCGACGGCCGCGCCATCCTCTTCACCAGCGACCGCGGCGGCAGCCCGCAGATCTATCGCCTGAACCTGGACAGCAATCAAGTCGAGCGCGTCACGTTCAAAGGGACTTACAATATTTCTCCCCAGTTGTCGCCTGATGGCAAAACCTTGCTGTACGTCACCCGCCGCGCCGGCTTCCAGATAGCTTCGCTAGACCTCGCCACCGGTAATGAGCTTGTCCTCACCAACGGCGGCCGGGACGAATCCCCCAGCTTTGCTCCCAACGGAAAGATGATTCTTTATGCAACGTCGCAGTCCGGCCGTGGCGTGCTGGCCGCGGTCTCGAGCGACGGTCGCGTTACCCAGACATTGTCGGTGCTCAACGGCGACGTACGCGAACCCACCTGGGGGCCTTTCCTGAACAACTGATTATCTGAAACGGGCCCGCTGTCGCGGCGCCGCATCGTTGTCACGTCTTGCAACCTTGCGCGCCATGGGGCCCATGTGACACTTTAGGATCACGTTTCGGTCTGGTCATCGTCTTTTCCAACCCATTATCGTCCCTCGGAACCCAAGGAAAAATCATGTCTACTCGTGCATTCAAAATGTTCGTCGTGGCGAGCGTTGTCGCGGTAGTCTCGGCTTGCAGCAGCCCCGTCAAGCTCGATGAGAGCAGCAACGTCCCGGTCGAAGACCGGTCCGGCCAGAACACCAGCGCCAACACCAGCGGCGTCGCCCGCGTCGACACCACCCAGCAGGGCCTCGATCCCCTGAACGATCCCAAGGGCGTGCTGGCCCAGCGCTCGGTGTACTTCGACTTCGACAGCTACGTGGTCAAGGACCAGTACCGTCCCATCGTCGAGAACCATGCACGCTTCCTGAACAACAACCGCAACCGCAAGGTCGTGATCGAAGGCAACACCGACGACGTCGGCAGCAGCGAGTACAACCTGGCCCTGGGCCAGCGCCGCTCCGAAGCCGTGCGCCGCATGATGGTGCTGCTGGGCGTGCGCGACGACCAGGTCGAGGCCATCAGCTTCGGCAAGGAAAAGCTCAAGTCCACCGGCACGGATGAAGCCTCGCGCGCCGAGAACCGCCGCGCCGACATCGCCTACCGCTAAGGATCCGCCCTCATGACGCTCCGCACTTCCCGCCTCCGCCTGCTGGCCGCCACCGCCTGCATCGGCGCCAGCTTGACGGGTTTCTCGGCCCACGCGGCCCTGTTCTCCGACGACGAGGCGCGCCAGGCCATCATCGACCTGCGCAAGGAAGTGCGCGAGCGGTCCGACCAGCAGGGCCGCAAGCTGGCCGACGACCTGGCCCAGAGCCAGCGCAGCCAATTGCAGCTCGCTTCGCAGATCGAGCAGTTGCAGCAGGAAATCGCCCGCCTGCGAGGCCAGGTCGAGATCCTGACCAAGCAGGTGGCCGATACCCAACAGGCCCAGAAAGACATCTACCTGGACCTCGACACGCGCCTCAAGCGCCTCGAACCCCAGACCGCCTCGATAGACGGCCAGCAAGCCACCGTGGGCGCCGATGAAAAGCGCGCCTATGACGCCGCCATCGACCTCTTCCGCAACGGTAACTACGCCGACGCCATCCCGGCCCTGTCGAACTTCGTCCGCCAGTATCCGCAAAGCCCCTATGCGCCCGCCGCGCAGTTCTACGTCGGCAGCAGCCACTACGCGCTCAAGGATTACAAGGCGGCCATCGCGCAGCAGCAGACCCTGGTCAAGAACTTCCCCAGCAACGTCCGCGCGCCCGACGCGCTGCTGGTCATCGCCGGCAGCCAGGTCGAACTGAACGATCGGCGCGGCGCGCGCACCACGCTCGAACGCATCGTCCGCGACTATCCCGGCGTACCCGCCGCGCAAACCGCGAAGGACCGCCTGGAACTGCTGAAGTAACGTGATCCCCGTGCAGGACTTGAAGGGTCGGGTGCACCGGCCCTTTTCATTTGACAAAGCCCTTTCAGATTGCCATAATTTTGGGCTTCGGGTCGCAAGCCTAGTTGCTTGCGCCTGAGTTCTCGGGCAATTTTTGAGAACGTGGGGTGGTAACTCAGTTGGTTAGAGTATCTGACTTTTAATCAGAGAGTCGAGGGTTCGAGTCCCTCCCACCCTACCAACCATCTTCCGATGGTTGCAGCGAAAGCCTCCCAAGCGGAGGCTTTTTTGCGTCGGCCCCACCGACGCACCAGCTACCCGCTACTCGTTCGTGACCGCCTTCGGGTGCAGCCGCAGCGTCGCCTGCGAACCTCCCGCCTGCCCCGCATACGGACGCATGGCCCGCACGTCGGTGACGTTCTCGATGCCTTCTTCCTTGACCCGCTTCAGGAAACTGACCCGTTCGCGGTAGTACTCGGCGTACATGATCGCGTCGCGAACCCGTTGCTCGGCGCGGTACAGCGCCAGCCGCGCCTCGTTCAGCGCTTTCTCCGCTTCTCTTTCCGGGGTCGGGGCGTGACTCAGTACCCACCTGCGAAGCCACTCGAACATCATGCCCTCCAATTGAAGTGGGGTTGGGCAAAGCTTAATCCAAGGCATCCGCTGCCAGCCGATTTTCGCGAATGTTTTACCTTCGTAGATGTAACGCTTTCCGCCGCCACCGCGGCAACCCGGGGACATGCGCCGATTCCCCCGGGTTCCGTGCCCGCGGATGACAGCGACATGACCGTGGACGTATCGGCAATGCAACAAGGGGTCCGGTGCCACCGCACCGGACCCCTTGTCCACTCATCGCGGAAGAAACGTCAGTCCACCTTGACGCCGCCCTTCTCGATGACCGGCCGCCAGCGGGCGATCTCGGAAGTGATCAGCCTGGCAAAGACCTCGGGCGGGTTGGGCGTGGCTTCGGCGCCCTCGCTGGCCAGGCGCTGCTCGATCTCGGGCGAGGACAGCGACTGGTTGATCTGCTTGTTCAGTTTGGCCACGATCTCGCGGGGCGTGCCGGCCGGAGCGACCACGCCGTACCACTGATCGGCCTCGAAGCCCGGATAGCCGCTCTCGGCCACCGTGGGCACGTCGGCCAGCATCTTGATACGCTGGGGCGAGGACACGGCGATCGGCCGCAACTGGCCCGCCTTGATCTGCGCGATCACGGCGGGTACGCCGGTGAACATCACCTTGATGTGCCCGGCGACGAGGTCGTTGACCGCCGGCGCGGTGCCTTTATAGGGCACGTGCTGCATGCTCGCGCCGCTCTGCAGCTTGAGGTATTCGGTGGCGATGTGCGCGGCGCTGCCGTTGCCGCCGGACCCGTAGTTGATGGCGTCGGGATGCGCCTTGGCATAGGCGACCAATTCCTGCAGGGTCTTGGCCTGGACCGAGGGATGCACCACCAGCACATTGGGCACGCGCGCCACCCAGGCCACGGCGGCGAAGGCCTTCACCGGGTCGTAGGGCAGCTTGGCGTACAGCGAAGGCGTCACGGCCAGCGTGCCGATGTGCCCCATCAACAGCGTGTAGCCATCGGCGGGAGCCTTGGCGACCTTGTCGGCGCCTATGCTGCCGCCTGCCCCCGGCACGTTCTCGACCACCACGGCCTGGCCCCAGGCCTGGTTCAATTGCTGGCCGATGGTACGGCCCAGGATGTCGGTGGAACCACCCGGCGTGAAGGGCACCACCAGGCGCAACGGCCGGTTGGGATAGTTGCTGGCGGTATCCTGCGCGCGGGCCGCGCCGGTGGCCGCGCAGGCCATGAGGGCGGCGAGGGCCGCGGCAAACCGCGCGCGCGGCAGGATGGAGGCAGATGGCATCATGGTTCGTCTCTTTCTTGTAGGTGGTATACGGGAATGCGAGAGGCCGGGGCGCCGCCGGAAACTCGTCGGCTGCCTTCGGGCCCGGACCTGCCCCGAAGGCAGCGCGCAGCCCGCCGCCAATCCCGCGATCGCCACGCAAATCGTTGCGCGCAAGCTATTCCACATCTCGTGCTCCCCCTTCCTTCTTTTCGTGTCCATCGGTCGATCACCGTTTGCACGGCCCGCGCACGGACGAAGAACTTCCATGTCAGGCAGTATACGAACTGCACCCGCGCCGATGCGGGCCGAGCCTTGCGTGTTGGGGAGCTTGCGTTGCGCTTTACTTATCGGAAAGGAGACCGACCGCCTCGGCGGCGGCTCGGCGCAAGGCGCCCATGACGACCATGCAGGCCGACGACGCCAGTGCGTCCCGCCGTTGGGTGATGCCGATGCCGCGCTCCGTGCCGGCCAGCGGACCCATCGCATGGACCAGGAGACCGGCTTCTACCTCCGCCCGGACCTGCAGCGGGGAAACAAGCGCCACATGATCGCCGGACAACAGCACCGACCGCACCACGGCCGTGCTGTGGGCCTGCATGGAAACACCGGGCATCGGAATGCCCGCCTGGGTGAACAGGCGGTCGAATACCCGCTGCGCCGGCGTACCGGGCAAGGGCCCTACCCAGGGGTAGGCCGCCATCTGGCGCAGCGAGGGACGCCGACGACGCGCCAGCAGCGGGTGGCCGGCACGCACGACCGCGACGAAGCGGTCGACGAACAACACCTCTTCGACGAAATCGGCGGCGAGCGCGGGACCGCGCAGCGGACCGACCATGAAGTCGATGTCCGCGGCGCGCAGCATTTCGGTCAGCGCCTCGTAGGTGCCGCCCTTGATGGTCAGCGACAGGTCGGATTCCGCGCCGATCGCGAGCGCGGCCGCGCGAGGCACCAGCACGTCGCCGGCCATGGGCAACGAGCCGATCGACACGCGCCGTCCTCCCAGGCCGCGCCAGCGCGCCAGCTCCTCGTGGCCAATCCGGATCTCGGCGACCGCCCGGCGCGCGTGCAGCAAGAGCCAGCGGCCCGACTCGTTGAGCCGCGTGCCGACCCGCGTCCGCTCGAACAGCGGGAGCTTCGCCAGGTGTTCGAGCCGCCGCAGCGCCTGGTGCAGCGCCGACTGGGAAATGCCCAGCGCCTCGGCCGCCGCGCCTTCGGTGGCATGTTCGGCGCGCAGGGCCAGCGCCGCCAGCGAGGTGTCGCCGACCAGCCGCGGCAACGCCATCACCGATGCCGGGGCGCCACGCAGCCTCAGCCCGTCGGCGGCCGCGCGCAGCAGGGCCGTCGCGCGCGCCACCCGCAGCGCCAGGACTTCGCCGGCCGCGGTGGCCGCCATGCCGCGCGCGCCGCGGTCGAACAACCGTATGCCGAACCTGGCCTCCGCCTCCTGGATGGCGCGTGTCACGGAAGACGCCGACTGGTGCAGCACCGAGGCGGCATGGGTCACCCCCCCGGCCTCGGCCACCGCGGCCACCGCGCGCAGCACCCGCAGCGGCACGGGCGCATCGTTTTCTTCGTTCCGCGTCATGTCCGTCCGTGTCCCGTGGCACCGCCTGGATTGTACGGGCGCCGCTCCGGGGAAGGCGCCGCATCCGCGGCAAACGCCCCCGCGCCGAAGCGCTTCCAGGCGCGGATCCGGCCTGCGTCGGAACGAAGTTACAAAAAATATCGGCCCACGGCAAAAATCTCCCCAGGGAAACCCCGGAAAGGCCGTGTCATCGCGCACTTACCGGCTGCCGCGCCCAGGCCGCTTGTGATTCAATAGCTATCGCGCCCGGCAAGGCCGGCGCGGCAGTATGTCCCTGGTCGTGGAGGAATGAAACCGTGCACAACGAAGCGGGCGCCACGACGGCGTGGTCCGCTCAGCAATGGACCGCCACCGCCTATCAACTGGCCATGCAGTCGGCACCTTGCGGCATATTCATGTGCGATGCGCATGGCGTCTTCACCATGGTGAATCCCGCCTACGAGCGCATCACCGGCTATTCCGCCGGCCAGTTGATCGGCAAGCTGCGTTTCGACGCCCTCCATGATCCCTCGGAACTGGCGCTGCGCCAGGGCGAACTCGCTTCGCCTCCGGTGCGCGACATCATCGGCCTGTCTCCGGGCTCCGAAATGATCGCCAGCCAGGGCACTGAAGCCGACTGGACCTATATGCGCCGCAACGGCGCCCGCGTGACCGTCACGCTGGCCCTGACCCGGCTCACACTGGCCGACGGCCAGGCCGCCGGCTACGTGGGCACGGTCTTCGACAACTCTCGCCGCCCCCGCAACGGCCTGCAGCTCTGGCACCTGCTGCACCACGATCCCCTGACCGGCCTGCCCAACCAGGAGTTGCTGGAAGAACGCCTGGGGCTGGCGCTGGAACGCGCGAAATCCGGCAGGGATCCGGTCCTGCTGGTGCTGCTGGAGCTGGACAACCTGCGCAAGCTGCGCGACACCCTCGGCCATGCGGCCGCCGATACCGCCATCAAGCAGGTGGCGGCACGCCTGAAGCGCTTGTGCGGCGACGAACATGTGCTCGGACTCATGCGCGGATCGCTGTTCGGCATGATCTCCACCGGCCGCAACACGCTGTCGGCCGAACGCGAAGCCGCGCTGCTGGCCGAAGTTTCCCGCCCCATCCCGTTCGCCTCGGCGACCCTGCACGTCAGCGCCAGCATCGGCGTCAGCTCCTATCCTACCGCCGGCAACGACACCCGCGCCCTGCTGCAGCGCGCCCTGCTGGCCCTGCACGCGGCCAGCCGCAGCGGCGGCGGCACCGCCCGCCATTTCGACTTCGGCATGCAGACACAGTCGGCGCGCCGCAACCATCTCGAAACCCTGCTGCGCGAGGCGGTGGAAACGCGCCAGTTCTCGCTGGCCTACCAGCCGCAGGTCGACCTGCGCACCGGCCACATCACCCGCGCCGAAACCCTGCTTCGCTGGCAGCATCCGCGGCTTGGCGCCGTGGGCCCCTCCGAGTTCGTCCCCATGGCGGAGGACCTGGGCCTGATGGACGAACTCGGGGCATGGGTCATCGATACCGCTTGCCAGCAGGCCGTGCGCCTGCATGCCAAGTTCGGCCAGTCCCCGTGCATGGCGATCAATATTTCTCCCACCCAGCTGCGCGACCGCAAGCTGTACGGCGTGGTCGCCTCCGCCCTCGAACGCTGGCGCCTGCCGCCGGACTGTCTCGAACTGGAGATCACCGAAGGGCTGCTGCTGGACAACACCCGCCAGGTGTCGGACACGCTGCAGAGCCTGCGCAAGCTGGGCGTCGCCATCGCGATCGACGATTTCGGCACCGGCTATTCCAGCTTCGCCTACCTGGCGCGTTTCCCGGTCAATCGCATCAAGATCGACCGTTCGCTGGTGCGGGCGATTTCGTCCGTCAAGAACGGCGATGCCATCATCAGCGCCATCATCGGCATGGCCCATGCGCTGGGCATCAAGGTCACCGCCGAGGGCGTGGAAACCGCCGCCCATGCCCGGCAGCTGGGCGAGCTGGGTTGCGACGAAGCCCAGGGGTTCTGGTTCTCGCGGCCGCTTACCGCCCAGGCGCTGGAGAACGCGCTGACGCCCATCGCCTAGGGCTCCCCGCTAATCCGGCTCGGCCTGCCCGTCCTGCGCCTGCGCCAGGGTCTGTGCCAGGGCGGGCTCGTTCACCGGCTTGTGGAGCCCCAGCCCCGTCGCCAGCGGCGGCTCGGAACGCAACGGCGATTTGCCCTCGGGCAGCGCCGACACCGGCGCCCACTGTGGATCGGGGATCTCGGCGAACACCTGCCGCAGCCGTTCGCCCCACGACGAATGGATCATCCTGAAGTAGTCGTTGTCGTGGTCGATCAGCGCGAACTTGGTCACGCGCAGGCTGTCCTTCTCGTAGACCAGCAGGTCCAGCGGCAGGCCGACCGACACATTGGACCGCAGCGTGGAGTCCATCGAGATCAGCGCGCACTTGGCCGCCTCGTCCAGCGGCATCGACGGCGTCAGCACCCGGTCCAGGATGGGCTTGCCGTACTTGGCCTCGCCGATCTGGAAATACGGGCTCATGGTCGAGGCCTCGATGAAATTGCCGGCCGCGTAGATCTGGAACAGCCGCATGGGCTGCCCCGCGATCTGGCCGCCCAGCACGAAGCTGCAATTGAACTCGATGTTGAAATCGCTCAGCGCGCTGCCGTGCATGCGGTGGACGTCGCGCACCGCCCGCCCCACCAGGCAGGCCGCCTCGAACATGTTGGGCACGTTCCACGGCGTGGGCAGCTCCGGGTCGGACGGCTCGGACAAAAGCTGCACCACCGACTGGGTCAGTGCCAGGTTGCCGGCGGTCAGCAGCACCATGACGCGTTCGCCGGGCTGCTCGAACACGGTCATCTTGCGGAAGGTGCTGACGTGGTCCACGCCCGCGTTGGTGCGCGTGTCCGCCAGGAACACCAGCCCCTGGTCCACGCGCGTCGCCACACAATAGGTCATACCGGCATCACGTTGGTCGGAATATCCAGCGATTCTAGCGCCGGCGGCCAGCCGGCGCATGGATGGGCAGGCGGTCGCCGGACGCGGCTATTGCCCCGCCCCCACCCTCACGTCGACGGTCATCGCCTCGGCGCCGCCTCCCACGCGCATGCCGCGCACCGGCGCGGCGCGATCGTAGTCGGCGCCGACCGCGATACGGCAATAAGGACCGGAGGCGTAGCGGGCATGGGTCACATCCACGGACACCCAGCCCTCGTCCAGCCAGGCGTCGACCCAGGCATGGCTGGCGGCATGGGGAACGTCGCCAGGATCGATGTAGCCGCTGACATAGCGGGCAGGTATGCCCTGGGCACGGCAGCAGGCGATGAACAGGTGGGCATGGTCCTGGCAGACCCCCTGGCCGAGCGCCAGCGCCTCGGCCGCGGTGCTGGTCACCTGGGTGATGCCGGACCGGTAGGCGACGCGTTCCTGGATATGCCGCGCCAGTTCGAGCAGGGCCGCCGGCCGGTCCAGCCGCCCGCTCTCGCGAGCCAGGCCCCGCACGGCGGCGTCGGCCTCGGTCAGCCGTGTCGCGCAGGTGAAATGCTCGAGCGGGATGCGTCCCGGCCCTTCCTCCAGCCGCCCGTCGCGCAGCGACGCCGTCTCGACCTCGCCGCGCACGACGAATCGCATCTCGGACAAGGGCCGCGTCATGACCAGCATCTGGACCGCATTGCCGTAGGCATCCGTGGCCGCGTCGAGCTTGCCGGGTGCGTTCAGGTCCCAATGGACGACGACCTGCGCCGGGCCGGATCCCGGCACCAGCCGCAGTTGCTGGATGGAATAGTGCACCGGCGCATCGTAGCGATACGTGGTCTCGTGGTGGATGAACAGACGCATGGAATACCCCCGTCAGGCGGTCAAGGGCAGGAGGAAGGCCAAGCTGATCTTGTTGCCCAGGATGGCGATCCGCCCCAGGAACTCGGTCAGGTACTGGTGCAGGCCGCGCGCCAGGATGGGCCGTATCTCGGCGTACAGCAATTCGGCGCGCAGCCGGCCGGCCTCGCGCTCGCAGTCGCGGGAATTGCCGGTCCTGAGCATGGCGAGGTTCTCGCACACATGCTCCAGCGATGCGAGCAGCGATCGCGGCATGGATGGGTTCAGGATGAGCAGCTCGGCCACGCGCTCGGGGACCAGCACATCGCGATAGACCTGGCGGTAGATCTCCAGCCCCGACACGGAACTCAGGATGGAGGTCCAGTAATAGAAGTCGTCGAGCTGGGCCCCGGCGGACGCGCGCGCACCCGGCGAGCCGTCGGCGAAGCGCACGTCCAGGATGCGCGCGGTATTGTCGGCGCGCTCCAGGAACGTCCCCAACTGGGTGAAATAGAAAGCCTCGTCCTTGAGCGCCGTGCCCAGCGTCACGCCGCGCGACAGGTGCGAGCGCAGCTTGACCCACTCGAACACCGAATCCGGATCCACCGCCAGCATGCCTTCGTCGATCTGGCGATTGAAGTCCAGCCAGGTGTGGTTGATGGTTTCCCACGACTCGGTCGTCAACGCGCCCCGCACCGCGCGGGCATTCTCGCGGGCGGCGCGCAGGCACGACAGGATGCTGGAGGGATTGCCGGGATCGGCCACCATGAAGCACAGCACGTTGTCCGCCGTCACCGCGTCGTAGCGGCCGGCGAAGGCCTCGTCCAGCTCGGAGATCGCCAACACGGCCCGTTGGCTGCGCAGGGCGCTTTCGTCGGTCTGCGGCAGCAGCAGCGCCTTCATGGTCACGTCCAGCATGCGGACGGTATTCTCGGCCCGCTCCATGTAGCGGGCCATCCAGAACAGATGATCGGCGGTGCGGCTCAACATGTCGCATCCTCCCTGGCGGCGCCTTCGACGGCATCGAGCACCCAGGTGTCCTTGGTTCCCCCGCCTTGCGAGGAATTCACGACCAGCGACCCCTCGCGCAGCGCGACCCGGGTCAGGCCGCCCGCCACCATGGCGACATTGCGGCCCGACAACACGAACGGCCGCAAGTCGATATGGCGCGGCGCGACGCCTTGCTCGACGAAGGTCGGGCACGTCGACAGCGCCAGGGTGGGCTGGGCGATGTAGCCATGCGGCCTGGCCAGCAGGCGGGCGCGGAAGGCCTCGATCTCGGCGCGGCTGGCCGTCGGGCCCACCAGCATCCCGTAGCCGCCCGCGCCGTGCACCTCCTTGACCACCAGTTCCGGCAGGTGCGCGAGCACGTGCGAGAGCTCGTGCGGCTTGCGGCATTGCCAGGTCGGCACGTTCTGCAGGATGGGCTCTTCCGACAGGTAGAAGGCGATCATGTCGGGCACGAAGGGATAGATGGACTTGTCGTCGGCCACACCGGTGCCGATGGCATTGGCCAGCGTGACCCGCCCCGCGCGGTACACCGACAACAGCCCCGGCACCCCCAGCGCCGAATCGGCGCGAAAGGCGAGCGGATCCAGGAAGTCGTCATCCAGCCGGCGGTAGATCACATCCACGCGCTGCGGTCCCCGCGTGGTGCGCATGAACACGGTATTGTCGGCCACGAAAAGATCGCTGCCCTGTACCAGTTCCACGCCCATCTGCTGCGCCAGGAAGGCATGCTCGAAGTAGGCCGAGTTGTAGATGCCCGGCGTCAGCACGACGACGGTGGGGTCGTCCACGCCCATGGGCGCCACCGAGCGCAGGTTCTCCAGCAGCAGGTCCGGATAGTGGGCCACTGGGGCGATCCGGTTCTGCACGAACAATTCCGGAAAGAGCCGCATCATCATCTTGCGGTTCTCCAGCATGTAGGACACGCCCGACGGTACTCGCAGGTTGTCCTCCAGCACGTAGAACGTGCCGCCGCGGTCCCCCCCGGCCTTGACGACGTCCACTCCCGCCACATGCGCGTAGATGTCGCCCGGTACGTCCACATCCTGCATCTCGGGACGATACTGCGCGTTGGTGTAGACCTGTTCCGCGGGCACCACGCCGGCGCGCACGATGTGGCGCTCGTGGTAGACATCGTGGATGAACATGTTCAGCGCCCGCACCCGCTGCGCCATGCCCCGTTGCAGCAGTTCCCATTCGTCGGCCGGGATGATGCGCGGGATCAGGTCGAACGGGATCAGGCGCTCCACATCGCCGGCATCGCCTCCCAGCGCGAAGGTGATGCCGACCCGCCGGAACACCAGATCGGCCTCGGCGCGCTTCCTGGCCAGGGTGTCGCCGCTCTGGCGGTCCAGCCAGGCGCAGAACCGCTTGTAGTGCCGGCGCACGGCGCCGGTCTCGAACTGCATTTCATCGTAGGACAGCATGGGCACCTTCGTTCCTGGCAGCATCCATCGTTGCTCAAGCAAGGGCCGTACCGGGCGCCGATGCACGCGCATCGTGCGCGCGGGAATGGCGGTCGGTGGCTGCGCCGCGCACCAGGCCCGGGCCCGCATGCGCCATCTCGGGGCGCCTGGCAGACACCGGAATGGTGCCCATTGCCGGCCAGGGCCCTTGGCCCTGACACCGCAAGGCATATTCTTATTGATATGGTTGATAAGATAATTTCATATCGTTTTGCATACCTCGACACATACAATGACCGAAACCACGGCTGCGGGGGCACTCCGCGCCATTCCGCCAGACACGGAGACATCCATGCTCGACAAGACCGCTCCCGATGCCGCGCGCCGCGAGTACTACGACCGCATCGCGCAGAAAAACCTGAGCCCGCTCTGGGAATCCCTGCACACCCTGGTCCCGCCCCAGCCGCAGCCACGGTGCGTGCCGGCCATCTGGAAATACGAGAAGCTGCGCGCCGACGTCATGGAATCGGGCGCCATCATCAGCGCCGAGGAAGCCGTGCGCCGGGTGCTGATCCTGGAGAACCCCGGGTTGAAGGGCCAGTCGGCCATCACCCAGACGCTGTACGCGGGCCTGCAACTGATCCTGCCCGGCGAGATCGCTCCCAGCCACCGCCACACCCAGTCCGCGCTGCGCTTCATCGTCGAAGGCAAGGGCGCCTACACGGCGGTCAATGGCGAACGCACCACCATGCATCCCGGCGATTTCATCATCACGCCGTCCTGGACCTGGCACGACCACGGCAACCCCACCGAAGCCGAAGGCGGCGAGCCGGTGGTGTGGCTCGACGGCCTGGACATCCCGCTGCTGCGTTCGCTGGACGCCGGCTTCGCCGAGAACTATCCCGAGGCTTCCCAGCCCGTCATGCGCCCCGAAGGGGACAGCTTCGCCCGCTACGGCTACAACATGGCGCCGGTGCGCCATACCTTCAGCGGCACCTCCTCGCCCATCTTCAACTATCCCTACGAACGCTCGCGCGAAGCGCTCGACCAGTTGGCGCGCCGCGGCGAACTCGACCCCTGGGACGGCGTCAAGCTGCGCTACGTGAACCCGGCCACCGGCGGCTATCCCATGCCCACCATGGCGACCTTCATGCAATGGCTGCCCGCCGGCTTCCAGGGCAAGACCTACCGCACTTCGGACTCCACCGTGTTCAGCGTGGTGGAAGGCCAGGGCAGCGTGCGCATCGGCGACGACGTCTTCCAGTTCGGCCCGCGCGACGTGTTTGCCGTCCCGCCCTGGAAACCGGTGCAACTTGCCGCGCTCGAAGACGCGGTGCTCTTCAGCTATTCTGATCGTCCGGTGCAGGCCGCGCTGGGGCTGCTGCGCGAAGAGCGCATCGCCTGATCCCTTTTCCCATCCTTCCACCAAAGGTTATCCGTCCATGTCGTACGTCTTCCAACCCGAAGCGGTCACCACGCTGCCCGTCGTCGGCAGCAACGAACAATTCCCCGTGCGCCGCGTGTACTGCGTCGGCCGCAACTACGCCGCCCACGCGCGCGAAATGGGCTTCGATCCCGACCGCGAACCGCCGTTCTTCTTCTGCAAGCCGGCCGACGCCGTGGTGGCCGTGCCCTACGGCACGACGCTCGACCTGCCCTACCCGTCCGAAACCTCGAACTTCCACTACGAGATCGAACTGGTCGCCGCCATCGGCAAGTCCGGCTCCAACATCCCCGTCGAACAGGCGCTGGACTACGTCTGGGGCTACGGCGTGGGCCTGGACATGACCCGCCGCGACCTGCAGATCCAGATGCGCGAAGTCGGCCGCCCCTGGGAACTCGGCAAGGCCTTCGACCAGGGCGCGCCCACCGCGCCGCTGCACAGGGCCGCCGACGTCGGCGACATGGACAAGGCCGAGCTGTGGCTCAAGGTCAACGGCCAGGACAAGCAGCGCAGCGATACCTCCAAGCTGATCTGGTCGATCGCCGAAACGGTGGCCTACCTGTCCAAGTACTTCCGCCTGGAACCGGGCGACCTGATCTTCACGGGCACCCCCGAAGGCGTGGGCCCCGTGGTCAAGGGCGACCTGATGGAAGGCGGCGTGGCCGGCCTGGGCGAACTGAAGGTCCGCGTGGTCTGAGGCCGGACGAGCCGACATGGAACTCTATAGTTTCTTCAACAGTTCGACCTCGTACCGGGTCCGCATCGCGCTGGCGCTCAAGGGCCTGGCCTACGAGTACCACGGTGTCAACATCCGCAAGCTGGAGCACCGCGCGGCGGACTACGTGGCCAGGAACCCCTCGGCCAACGTCCCGCTGCTGGTCGACGGCGAGGTGCAACTGGGGCAGTCGCTGGCCATCCTCGACTACCTCGACGCCACCTACCCCGAGCCGCGCCTGATCCCGCAGGACAAAATGCAGCGCGCCCGCGTGCTCGAGGTCGCGCTGGCCATCGCCTGCGACATCCATCCGGTCAACAACCTGCGCATCCTGAAGTACCTCACCGACGTCATCGGCGTGACCGAGGAACAGAAGAAGGCCTGGTACGACCACTGGATCCAGGACGGCCTGGCCGCGGTCGAACGCCTGCTCCAGGCGCACGGCTCCGGCCCGTACTGCTTCGGCGACGCCCCCACGCTGGCCGACTGCTGCCTGGTCCCCCAGGTCGGCAACGCCCAGCGCATGGGCTGCGACACCTCGGCGTATCCGCGGGTGATGGCCGTGTACGAGCACTGCCAGCAGCAGCCGGCCTTCCAGCAGGCCATGCCGGCCAAACAGCCGGACTACAACTAACCCCCCACGCCCTTGCGGGCGCCCGGAATGGTGGACCCCCAGCCGCTGCGCGGCAGCCCCCCAAAGGGGGCCGGGGCCCGCCTTGGGGCGGCCCGGCGCCGGACCCCGGGGCGGCGCCGGCGGACCGGCAAAACCGGATCCGCTGCGCCCTGGTTAATCCACGGAATGCAGTGCCGTCTCCACCACTGAGAACAACGTTCCTATCTGCTCTTCGTCGATGATGAGCGGCGGCGAGAACGCCAGGATGTCGCCGGTGAAGCGCACGAGCACCCCCGCCTTCAGGCAGGCCAGGAACGCCTCGTAGGCGCGCGCCCCGGGCTGTCCCGGGCGCGGTTCCAGTTCGATCGCCGCCGCCATCCCGATGTTGCGGATGTCCTTCACGTGCGGCGCTCCCCGCAGGCCGTGCACGGCCGACTCGAACACCGGTTCCAGCCTTGCCGCCCGCGCGAACAGCCCTTCTTTCTCGTACAGATCGAGCGTGGCCACCGCGGCCGCCGCCGCGGCGGGATGTCCCGAATAGGTGTAGCCGTGGAAAAGCTCGATCGCGTTGCCCGGCCCCGCCGCCATGATCGTGTCGTGGATCTCCCGCGACACCGCCACCGCGCCCATGGGGATGGCGGCATTGTTGACGCCCTTGGCCATCGTCAGCAGGTCCGGCCTCACCCCGAAGCGTTGCGCCGCGGTGGCCGCGCCCAGCCGGCCAAAGGCGGTGATGACCTCGTCGAAGATCAGCGCGATGCCGTGGCGCGTGCATAGTTCGCGCAGACGCTCCAGGTAGCCGACCGGCGGCACGATCACGCCCGCCGAACCCGCCATCGGCTCAACGATGACCCCCGCCACCGTGGAAGGATCGTGCAAGGCCAGCAGCCGCTCCAGGTCGTCGGCCAGGTGCGCGCCCCGGGCCGGCTGCCCGCGCGTGAATGCCGCCTCGGCGATGTTCAGCGTGGCCGGCAGGTGGTCCACGCCCGGCATCAGGTTGCCCGCATACGCCTTGCGGTTGGTGCCGATGCCGCCCACCGACATGCCGCCGAACCCCACGCCGTGATAGCCACGCTCGCGGCCGATGAACCGCATGCGCTGCCCTTCGCCGCGCGCGCGGTGGTAGGCCAACGCGATCTTGAGCGCGGTATCGACCGACTCGGACCCCGAGTTCGTGAAGAAGATGCGGTCCAGGCCCGCCGGCATCAGCGCGGCCAGCCTGCGCGCCGCCTCGAAGGCCAGCGGATGCCCCATCTGGAAAGGCGGCGCATAGTCCAGCGCGCGCATCTGCATGTGCACGGCCTCGATGATCTCCTCGCGCCCATGTCCGGCGTTGCAGCACCAGAGGCCGGCGGTGCCGTCCAGGATCCGGTGGCCATCGGCATCGGTGTAGTACATACCCTTGGCCGACACCAGCAGCCGGGGCGCGGCCTTGAACTGGCGATTGGCGGTGAAGGGCATCCATAGGGATTGCAGATCGGGCATCTCGGCGGACATGCGGGGCTCCTGGGTGGGCGGCGCGGCGGGCCTTGCGCGCCTGCCCTCTAGTGTATTGAGATCCACCCCCGGGGAAAACGCCAGGCGGCGGGGGTAAACTTGCCGGGACTCCCCACGAGGACACTCCGCCATGATGTTGACCCTTCCCGACGTGCTGACGGCCGAGCAGGTGGCGCGCTGCCGGCAGGCGCTGGCGGGTGCCGCCTGGGTCGATGGCCGCGCCACGGCCGGGCACATGGCGGCCCACGCCAAGCACAACCAGCAGTTGGCCGCCGACGATCCGCTGGGCTCGCAACTGGGGAATCAGATCCTGGACGTGCTGGGCGCCAACCCGCTGTTCATTTCCGCCACGCTGCCGCTGAAGGTGCTGCCACCGGCCTTCAACCGCTATGAAGGCGGCGGCAACTACGGCAACCACATCGACAACGCCATCCGCAGCCTGCCCGGCTCCGCCCACCGCGTGCGCACCGACATTTCGGCCACCCTGTTCCTGACGCCGCCGGAAGACTACGACGGCGGCGAACTCGTGGTCGAGGACACCTACGGCGCCCACCGCGTCAAGCTGCCCGCCGGCCACCTCGTGATCTATCCCGGCACCAGCCTGCACCGCGTCACCCCCGTGACCCGCGGCGCCCGCGTCTCGGCTTTTTTCTGGGTACAGAGCCTGGTGCGCGACGAGACGCAACGCGAGACGTTGTACCGCATGGACACGGCCATCCAGCAGTTGTCCCGCGAAGTCCCAGGCAGCGACGCCGTGGTCCAGTTGACCGGCATCTATCACAACCTGTTGCGGCAATGGTCGCAGACCTGAACCGGTGCCCCGGAGCCGACATGCCCCTGCCTCCCCTGACACAGATCCCCGCGCAGATCGCCGCCGTGGCCGACTACGAGGACTACGCGCGGGAACGCATGAGCGATGCCGCCTGGGCCTACCTGTCGGGCGGCGCTGCCGACGAACACACGCTGCGGGCCAACCGCGAGACCTACGCGCGCGTGCGCATACTACCCCGCGTCCTGCGCGACCTGACGGGCGGCGGCACCGGCCTCACCCTGCTGGGCACGCCGCTGCCCTTCCCCATCCTGCTCGCGCCGGTGGCCTACCAGAAGCTGTTCCATCCGCAAGGCGAACTGGCCGCCGTGCTGGCGGCATCCGCCATGAAAACGGTGATGGTGGCCAGCACGCAATCGAGCGTCGCGCTCGAAGACCTGGCGCGCCCGGCCGAAACGCCGCTGTGGTTCCAGCTCTATTTCCAGCGCGAACGCGACGACACCCTGCAACTGGTCCGACGCGCCGAAGCCGCCGGCTATCGCGCGCTGGTGGTCACCGTGGATGCGCCCGTCAACGGCGTGCGCAACCGCGAGCAACGGCTGGGCTTCACGCTGCCGCCAGGCGTCGAAGCCGTCAACCTGCGGGGCATGCGCCCCATGGGAAGCGCGGTGGCGCGGGCCGGTGAAAGCGCCGTCTTCGGCGGCGACATGCTGGATGGCGCGCCGTCCTGGGATGACATCGCGTGGCTGCGTTCGGCCACCCGGCTGCCGCTGGTGCTCAAGGGCATCCTGGCGCCGGCCGATGCACGACTGGCGATCGAGGCCGGCGCGGCCGCCATCGTCGTGTCCAATCACGGCGGGCGCGGCCTGGATACGCTGCCCGCCACGCTGGAGGCCCTGCCCTGGGTGGTAGCCGAAGTGGCTGGCCGCCTGCCCGTCCTGGTGGATGGCGGCATCCGGCGCGGCACCGACGTCTTCAAGGCGCTGGCGCTGGGCGCCACCGCCGTGATGGTGGGCCGGGGCTACGTGCATGCGCTGGCGGCGGCCGGCGCCGTGGGCGTCATCCACGTGCTGCACATGCTGCGCACGGAATTCGAGATCGCGATGGCCCTGGCGGGTTGCCGCACACTGCGGGACATCGACCGCGCCGCGCTCTGGCCCCACCCGGCCATCGCCTAGAACCTGCTACATCGGTTCGATGCCGGCCGCCTTCACCAACTGGGCGTTCGACTCGATCTCATCCTTGATGTAGGCATCGAACTTCTCGGGGGCCAGCACGAAGGCATCGGCGCCCACCGCGGCGAAGCGCGCCTTGACCTCATCGGTGGCCAGCGCCTTCGCGACCTCGGCCTGCAGCTTGTTGACGATGGGGCGCGGCGTCTTGGACGGCACCATCATGCCTATCCAGAAGTTGAACTCGGAGCCCGGCACGCCCGCCTCCGCCGTGGTCGGCACGTCCGGCAGGATGCTGGAGCGGCGCGGCGATCCGACCGCCAGCGGCACCAGGTGGCCTTCCTTGATCTGCCCGATGACCGGCGCCACGGGCGAGAAGTAGTAGTCGACCCGGCCGCTGATGACCTCGGACACGGCTTCGGGCGAACCCTTGAAGGGAATGTGCGTGGCGTCGATCTTGGCCTGCAGCCGGAAACGTTCGGCGTTCAGGTGCGTGGCGCTGCCGGTGCCGGAGGACGCGTAGTTGAGGCTGCCGGGGCGGCTGCGCGCGACCGACAGCAACTGCGACAGCGACTTGATGTTCTTGGACGGCGCGATCACCAGCACGTTGGGCAGCGTGGAGATCGGCGTCACGCCCGCGAAATCCTTCACGGTATCGAACGGCAGCTTGGCGAAGGTGGACGGATTGACCGTATGCGACGAGGAATGGATCAGGATCGTGTAGCCGTCGGGCGCGGCCTGGGCAACCTGGGCCGCGCCTATGGTGCCGCCGGCCCCGGCGCGATTTTCGACCACCACCGGCTGGCCCAGGCTGGAACCGAGCTTGTCGGTAATGGCGCGGGCGATGATGTCGGTCGTGCTGCCCGCCGTGAACGGCACGATCACGCGGATGGGCCGGGTGGGATAGGCGGCCTCCTGGGCGCCGGCCGGCGCGTGGGCCAGGGCGATCAGGCACGATACCGGAGCGAGTGCTGCGGCGCGGACGAAGTTCATGGTTGTCTCCTGGTGCGGTGTCTTTATACGCATGCAACCGGTGCGGCGCGGAGACCGAACCTTGCCATCCGCGCTTAATTCACCTTTTGGTGAATTGCAGGAGAATAATGGAACACGGCGCTCGCAACGTCAATCGTTGGCGGGCGCCGTGAGTCTAGGTACATACCCCAACCCGACCGCCAAAATTTTTTTCGGAATCGCTGGATAACTTGATTCGAGGGGACGCGGGCATGTTGCCGGGCGGTCCTAGGGTCGGGGATACATCGATGGTAGCGATCGTCACGGGTAGCGGGTTGGGTGTCCAGGCGGGGTCGGGTCTTGTGCTGGGCAGCGCAGGTCAGCTTGGGCAGGCGCAGCTCGGACGAGGGCGGGACCAGGCCTATGTGAACGCGGCCAACGGCAACCTGGTGATCGGGGCGCAGGACCAGTGGCTGGTGGGCCAGGGGCCGGACGCGGCGGTCTACCGTTCGTACAACAGCCTGGGCACGGGGGTGGGGCCGGACTGGCGCACGGGCGACACGCGCCGGATCACGGGCCTATTGGGCTATTGCCGGTGGTAAACGATCAAGAGTCCTCTGCTAAAGTAGCCACGCCGAAAGTAGGGAATAGCCCTGACGGATTATCCACTTA
Source organism: Alcaligenaceae bacterium SAGV5 (assembly GCA_009360345.1). Lineage (GTDB taxonomy): Bacteria > Pseudomonadota > Gammaproteobacteria > Burkholderiales > Burkholderiaceae_B > Pigmentiphaga. The sequence goes on along the minus strand of SPDP01000005.1, from coordinate 78,121 downwards.
CGTAGAACGCAGCGTGAACAGTGGCTACATAAGAGACAGTGATCCGCTACCGTCGATAGCCGACAAGTATGTGCAGACTTATGGAGGCGAAGCGCTGTTGACTGGTGGGCAAGCAGGTTCCATGGTAGCTATGGGTATGGGATTGGGGCTCGTTGCAGACGTGCAGCCGCGCGCGCTGCAGCCAGGAGAGAGTATCAAGGGCAATTTGTTCTTTGGTGGGGCTGGCATGGATGGGCCCTATATCAAAGACATGGTTCGCGCCTTTGGTGAGAGTGGCATCGCTCTCACGCCTGTTGATATGAACAAATGGTCCGGCGGGACGGCCCTTGATTCAACCCTCGGGGTGGATCTGTTTAGGACTGGTAAGCAGCCGATCCAAGTTTTGTTGGACGACTTCAAACAGGGAGGACAACAGTTCAACTTGATAGGCTACTCCTATGGCTCTCTTGCAGCTTCGCAAGTTGCCATCAACTACGCGCAGGCAGGAACGCAGGTGGACAATTTGGTCCTGCTCGGCTCGCCGATTGAAAAAGAGTTCCTCAATGAGCTAAGGAACACGCCAAATATCAAGAACGTGGTGGTGATGGACCTTACAGCGCAGGGCGATCCAATTAAGGCGGGGATGAGCCGGACTGAACTAATCATTGCTGCGCCGACGCTTGGCTATCAGATGACTCAAGGTACCGGACACTTCTACTACGCGCCCAACACTGCTGTTGGTCAAGCAAGGCGAAATGACTTAGCTACAACGCCTTATCGCAGCGGTTTGAGGTGATCATGTTGCGTAAAAATTTGAGTACGGCTTTGTATTTTCTCAGTTTAGTCATCAGCGTGGGAGGGACGATTTTTGTGATCGCCATCCATTGGCCGCTTCTGATCGCTGGCAAGGGAATAGGTTCATTCAGCGCCTTGTTCATCGCGGAGTATGTGGTTGTCAGCGCGTTGTTGTGGCTGATTGGTCGAGTGCTGGAGCGCAGGAAATGGCTGGACTGGGCATACTGGCTGGCGACGGTGATTCCTGTAGTTATGGTGATTGTGTTACCAGTGAAGTTCTACATCGAGTAAAGAAACTCGGGCTGCTGCGGCATTTCCCATGCCATTTGCGTTATTGCCGACGTTCTTTGGGTCCAGAAGTATTCCAGCCAGGAACGCCTAGAGCAGCGTGACAAGGCTCGCTATTTGATGCGATCAAATGATGAGTTTGAATACGAAATTGCTGACATGCCCGTCAACACCAATGCTAGTGCCCTTTCTTCTCCATACCTATCAGTAGACGGCCCCCTCCTAAGAATCACGGAGGCTAAACAGTGACTCTCAAACCAAGAGGAAAGAATTCATGTGGTCGATACGTGTGGCATGCTTGGTCATTGGCGTTGCTGGTTTAGCGGGTTGCGCAACCGCTCCGTCCTTGCAAGGCGCTCGACCAATCTCGTCTCAGAATCAAAAATACGGTCTTGCCAAGAATGAGTCCATAGCAAAAACCGACCATATGACTCAGTCCCTAAATGAAGGGCAGTCCATCTTCTATTTTCAGAACCAGGGGGGCGGTGGTGTTGGCCTGGGGCTGCTCTTGGGGCCGCTGGGTGCCGCCGCAAATATGAAAATGATCGAAAGCGTCACGATGGGGGACGTAGAAAAACTCAAAGGCAAGATCAACTTGAATCCTGAGGCTGAGTTGCAACAGGCAGCATCTTCTACAGATTTCCCGCTGCAACTCTCGGTGACCCAAGGTGATATCAAGGTCACTCCGTTTGCATTCATCTCAAAGACGAATGAAACAACCGTTCATGTCTCATCGGTTATTCTTTTTGAGGGACAGGATGAGCAAAAAAAATGGGTAAGGCGGTATCAATACCAATTGCCCGGAATGTATACCCTGGATGAGCTTTCTGCGTTTTCAGAAACCAAGACCTCAGAGCTTCAAATAGCCAGCGTTGCTGCTTATAAAGCACTGCTGACGTATATCGCTGGCGAAAAGGATGAAGCGATCGCCCAAGAACGTAAGATTACTTACAGCTCTCCATATATAAGCCCTCGTTTCGATTTCGAAATGATGGGTTCGCTTGTCATGGAAAAAGCAGGGAGGGTCTGGATCCGCACAGTGACCGGCGTAATCGCTGTGGATCCATCGGACATCAAGTATCAAGTGGCCAAGAACTGAGCCTTTGAAAGGGTGCTATCCACACCTGCCATACGGTAAGGTATTGGAGAGAAAGTAATCTCACGGCCGAGATGGTAGCGAATCTGGCGCGGCCACATACGATATGCGATGGCAAGAGAGGTTTGGGATGTGAGTAGAGAAGGGAAACACGAGTACGATTGTGCCTAGTGTCAAGCCTGTTGCTTTGGAAGGAGCTGGCGTTCGTGGCATCTCAGGGATTGAAGGTCTTGGCTCAAGAGCCAGTCTCTATCGAGTCGGCCCTTACAACGATATCGGGAGTGCCGTCCCTGGTCTGGATCCGCACCATGTAGGCCAGAAGGCCCCACTGGGAGATATGATTCCCGGATACGATCCGCTGACAGCCCTCTCGATACTGATCCCAAAGGCCGGGCATACGACTCATGGGCCGAGCGGGATTATTTCTCGAAGGGTATTCGGACTGACCACACCGAGGCAGGTGGCCGCGCGGGACATTGTGGAGCTTCGACGAGTTGATCCTGACATCCCCAATGCCAGATTTCAGGCACTAATCAACATGAACAAGACCCATTATCCGTAGTCCTTCACGAGAGGAAAATAGCATGACACCAAAGGATTTGGCCGTTGGGCTGATGCGGGAAGTCGTTGATGAGAATGTGACAGCCTATCGTACGCTGTTCTCACAAACTTCACCGGATGCGGCTTCCGATCAGTATTGGAAACGAGCCCTTGCTCTCTTTGCCTCGTTGTCCGATGAGCAACGGTCCGTGTTCTTTGAAGTCATTCGCCAAGTGAGCGTCGATACCACATCGAACGTGCTGGGAGTAATCGACGGAGTGAACACCCTTGAGGAAGGACAAGCGGGCTTCATTCTTCTTTACGATCAAGACCAGAAGCTGAGCGGAGATTTGCAGAGCCTGTTTCTCGTTGAAAATGAAGGTGTGGTCAGATAAATTTGTATGTTTGATGGTTGCCGCAGCCCCGTGATAGCTCTGTATAACAGGTGGGGCGTTGCCGACTTGCCTCAAAGTAGCGGCTGGCCAAGGCAGCAGGGTTCTGCTTCTAGCAAACGCTAAAAATGGGGGGATTACCCTCCTGCCTAAAATTCGCGCTCATCATTCCGCCATTGCGAGCACCGTACCCACCAAAGAACCCAAAGCCTCATCTGAGCCAAGGGTGGTTTCCGTCTTGTCGGGCAGCGGGGCGAACCCTTCATCGACGCCCTCGTTTCGTGTCGGGATCAACGTTACAGCCATATCGTCACGCGTCTCGACTTCTATGCATTTGGCCGACTTTACAAACGTACTGAGCGACTTGACGTCCGCCAGATCAAGCACTGGATTGAACAAGCTTGTGAACGACTTCGGGTGCGAAACGCCCTCGCGAGAGGCCGCCAGACACTCACTAAGCGCACGACCAACTTCTTCAGGATTTTTCTTATCAACGGCCAGAATCGGGGCAGTAATAACCCAAACCCCGGCAGTCGTTTTTGATGAACTGTGAACATACAGCTTGTCTTTTCGCGCGTAGATTGTTGCAGCTTTCATTGATCAAGCTCGTCTCGACTAGGGAAAAGGTGTGACGTTCACAGTGATGCCGCGTGAGACTCCATACCTCACTGTTTGATTGATGATAGTCAGCGGCGCCGCCGAGTCGCTGTGGGGGATCGCAAGGTCGAGCGCACGCCCCGTAATGTCTTGCTGCCGAATACGAGAAAACCGGCCCATGTCCACCCCTGAAAGTCTGCTACCCGTGACGATCGCTACCATCGCTGTTCCTCGGATAGTCGAACTTCGCGCTGATTGGGTTTGAGGCTTACTCACCTCCGCCACCCTAAATACGGAATTCCAGACCTCCTCATCAAGCTGCGCAGATTTTCGCCAAGAATATCCGGCGCGGGTCTCCCCGCGCCAAACTCGATCAAGCCGCCTTCGGCAACTGCCCGTGCGGATCGATGACGAATTTCTTGGGCGCGCCGGCATCGAACTCGGCATACCCCTTGGGCGCCTCGTCCAGCGTGATGACCTCCACGCCCACGATCTCGGCGATCTTGATGCGGTCCCACAGGATGGCCTGCATCAGGGCGCGGTTGTACTTCATCACCGGCGTCTGGCCCGTGAAGAAGCTGTGCGACTTGGCCCAGCCCAGGCCCAGGCGGATGCTGAGCGAGCCATGCTGGGCGGCCTTGTCCACGCCGCCGGGATCGTCCGTCACGTACAGGCCGGGAATGCCGATCTTGCCAGCGGCGCGCGTGACTTCCATCAGCGAGTTGAGCACGGTGGCCGGCGCCTCGTGGCGAGCGCCTTCGTGTCCATGGCCGCGGGCTTCGAAGCCCACCGCGTCGACCGCGCTGTCCACTTCGGGCACGCCCAGGATCTGGGCGATCTGGTCACCCAGCGAGGCATCCTTCGAGAGGTCCACGGTTTCGAAGCCCACCTTGCGCGCATGCACCAGCCGCGCGGGGTTCACGTCGCCCACGATGACCACCGCCGCGCCCAGCAGGCGGGCCGAGGCGGCGGCCGCCAGGCCCACCGGTCCGGCGCCGGCCACGTATACCGTGCTGCCCGGCCCCACGCCCGCCGTGACCGCCCCGTGATAGCCGGTGGGCAGGATGTCCGACAGGCAGGTCAGGTCGCGGATCTTGGCCAGGGCCTGGTCGCGGTCGGGGAATTTCAGCAGGTTGAAGTCGGCGTACGGCACCATGACGTACTCGGCCTGCCCGCCTATCCATCCGCCCATGTCCACGTAGCCGTACGCGCCGCCGGCGCGCGAGGGATTCACGTTCAGGCAGACGCCGGTCTGCTGTTCCTTGCACAACTGGCAGCGGCCGCACGCCACGTTGAACGGCACCGAGACGATATCCCCCTTCTTCAGGGTCTCGACGTCGCGCCCGGCCTCGAGCACCTCGCCGGTGATCTCGTGGCCCAGCACCAGCCCCGCCGGCGCGGTGGTCCGGCCGCGCACCATGTGCTGGTCCGAACCGCAGATGTTGGTGGAAAGCACCTTGAGGATGACGCCATGCTCGATGGACTTGCCGGCCGGACTCACCAGTTCGGGGAAGGCGATGCCTTGCACCTCGACCTTGCCGGGACCTACGTAGACGACACCGCGATTGGACGACATGTGAGTCTCCTCAGTGATGACTTCGCGCCGCGAGCCGCGCGGCCCCGCGCGAAGGGTTGCGAAATCAGTGGCGGACCTCCGCCCGCAGCCATTGCGCCAGGGCATCGTTGACCGCGCCGGGTTGCTCCATCGTGGTCATGTGGCCGGCATCCTCGATGGCGGCCAGCGTCGCGCCCGGGATGCCGGCGGCCAGGGTCTCGTGGCGCGACAAGGGGCTCCAGGTGTCCTGCCGGCCGCACAGCACCAGCGTCGGGCAGGCGATGCCGGCCAGTTGGCCCGAGGCGTCGGGCCGGTTCAACAGGGCATGGATCTGCGCCTCGAACACTTCGGGGGTGCGGCGCTCGATCATGTCGAGCACGGCCTCGAACACCGGCCCGTCCAGCCGGTCGGGATGCACCATGCCGCGCGCCCAGACCCGCCCCATCTCGCGCATGCCCTGTTCGCGCGCGGTCTTGAGCAGCGCCAGCCGCCCGGCGCGCTCGGATTCGCCCGCCACGCCCTTGGCCAGGCCCTGGTAGCCGGTGTCCATCAGCGCCAGGCGCAGCACGCGCTCGGGCGCGAGGCGCGTGACCTCCAGGGCGACGCGGCCACCCATGGAGTGGCCAGCCAGGTTGAAGCGGTCGGCCGGCGCATGTTGCAGCACATGCTCGGCCATGGCCGTGAGCGTATCCAGCGTGCCGTAGTCCGGCACCTGGCACTCGCGTTGCGCACCGAAGCGCGCGCGCTGGTCCTCCCAGACGGTGGCATCGCACAGCAGGCCCGGCAGCAGCACCAGGGGCGGATTCGACAGACTGCTCATTGCACTTCCTCCAAACCTATCAACGACGCCAACCGCTCCGGATCACCGCGCAGATCCGGGCTCGCGCCCTGCCAGACGATGCGCCCCCGGTCCAGCACCACGGCGCGCTCGGTCAGGTCCAGCGCCAGTTCCGCATGCTGCTCGACCAGGACGATGGACAGCGCCCCGCCTTCGCGCAACTTGCCGAAGGCATCGACCAGGGCATCGACGATCACCGGCGCCAGTCCTTCGAACGGTTCGTCCAGCAGCAACACTTTGGGGTTGCCGATCAACGCGCGGCCGATCGCCAGCATCTGCTGTTCGCCGCCCGACAACTGATAGCCCAGGTTGCGCCGCCGCTGCGCCAGCCGGGGAAACAATTCGTATACCCGCTCCAGGGTCCAGGTCCCCGCCGTGGCGGCCACGGTCAGGTTCTCCTGCACGGTCAGCGACGGGAATATCTCCCGCTCCTGCGGCACCAGCCCCAGGCCCTTGCGCGCGCGCACGTGCGCCGGCCAGGCGGCGATGTCCTGGCCCGCGTAGCGCACGCTGCCGCGGTGCACGGTGTTCAGCCCCAGCAAGGTGGTCAGCAGCGTGGTCTTGCCCACGCCGTTGCGGCCCAGCAGCGCCAGCGCCTCGCCGGCGTCCACGTGCAGCGACAGGTCCTCCAGCACCACGGTCTCGCCATAGCCGGCGCTCAGGTCACGCAGTTCCAGCACTCGCTCAGTCATGATGCCCCCGCTTGCCCAGGTAGACGTCGCGCACGCGCGGATCCGTCCGGACCTCGTCCACGCCGCCCTCGAGCAGCACCGCTCCCTCGACCAGCACGGTGATGCGCCGCGCGAAGCGGAACACCAGGCTCATGTCGTGCTCGATCACCAGCACGGCCACATCCCGCGGCAGGCGCTCCAGCAGTTCGAACAGGCGCTTGCCTTCGGTCGACGGCACGCCCGCCACCGGTTCGTCCAGCAGCAGCACCCGCGGCTTGAGCGCCAGGGCCAGCGCGATCTCGATCTGGCGGCGCTGGCCATAGGCCAGTTCGCTCACCCGCCTGCCCGCGAGGTCGAGCAACCCCAGCTCGCGCAGGCACGCCACCGCTTCCTCGACGAACACCGGACGCGCCGTCAACGGTGGCCCGATGCGGCCGTCCAGGCCGCGATGCGCCGACAGCGCCAGGCCGATGTTCTCGCCCACGGTCAGGTGGTTGAACAGCGAATTGATCTGAAAGGTGCGCGCCAGCCCCAGCTTGACGCGCTTTTCGGCCGGCATGTCGGTGACGTCCCGCCCTTCCAGCAGGACCTTGCCGGCATTGGGCCGGATCACGCCGGTGATCTGATGCACCAGCGTGCTCTTGCCCGCGCCGTTGGGGCCGATCAGCGCGTGCCGGGCACCCGCTTCCAGCGTCAGGTTCACGTCGCGGGTCACGCTCAGCGCGCCGTACTGCTTGCACAGGCCCACGAGTTGCAGCGGAGGGGCGCTCATTGCGTGCCCTCCCTGCTCGTCCACCGCGCCAGGCAACCCGACAATCCGGTGGGCGCGAAGCGCACGACGACGATCAGCAGCACGCCCAGCGCCGCCAGCCAGTTGGTCGGGTCCAGCGCCGCCGCGCGGTCTGCCAGCAGCATGAAGACGATGGCCCCCAGGAAGGCGCCGTACAGCCGGCCCGTGCCGCCCAGCGCCAGCATGACCAGCACGTTGGCGGACATGGTGAAACCCAGGCTGTCGAGCCCGACGATGTTGTTGACCTGGGCCGACAGCGCGCCCGCCGCCCCGCCCAGCGCGGCCGAGATGGCGTACAGCGTCAAGAGGCGCCGGCGCACGGGCACTCCCAGCAGCGCCATGCGCGTGGGGTTCTCCCGCACACCCTGCGCCGTCAGGCCCAGCGGCGAGCTGACCAGGAATTTGCAGAAGGCATAGACCAGCACCAGCACGGCCAAGGCGTACCAGTAGGCGGTGCGGCCTTCGATGTCGAACTGGAACAGGCCCAGCACCGGGGCCACCGAGTAGCCGGTCAGGCCGTCATCGCCCATGGTGAGCGGCTTGGCCACGTTGGCCAGCTCCAGCAGCAGTGTCGCGCAGACCAGGGTCAGCATGATCTGGGTCAGGCCCGCGGTGCGCAGCACGGCCAGGCCGGACAGCAACCCGACCACGGCGGCCGCCGCCATGCCCACGAACAGGCCCGAGATCGGCTCGGGCGACACGTGCATGGCGTACAGGCCCGCGGCATAGGCGCCGGTGCCGAAGAAGGCCGCGTGGCCCAGGGTCTCGATCCCGCCATAGCCCTGCGCGATGTCCAGCGACAGCGCGAACACGATCATGATCAGCACGGCGGTGGCCAGGGCCAGGTACAGGTCGGCCAGGAAGAAAGTCGCGACCGCCGCGCCCAGCAGCACCAGGTCCAGCAGGTTGTAGCGGTGGCGCGAGAACGCGCGCGCGACGGATGAGTTCAGGGAAGGAGTCGTCATGATCAGTTCGCCACCAAGCCACGGGGGCGCACCAGCAGGATCGCCAGCACGGCCAGATAGATCACGAAAGCGCCCAGGGCGGGCAGGTAGTAGCGGCCCAGCGTGTCGATCAGGCCCAGCAGCAGGGCCGCGTACAGCGATCCGCGCAGGCTGCCCAGGCCGCCCACGGCCACCACGATCAGCACGATGACCAGGTACTTCAGGCCATAGTAGGGCTCCAGCGGCAGCATGGGACTGCCCAGCGCGCCGCCCAGCGCCGCCAGCCCACAGCCGATGGCGAAGGTGGCCGAGAACACCGCCGGCACGTTGATGCCCACGCAGCGCGCCATGCGCTGGTTGTCGACCGCGGCGCGCAGGCGCGCGCCGAAGGCCGTGCGCTCGATGCCCAGCCACAGCGCGAGCGCGACAGCCGCGCTGGCGCCGATCAGGAAGGCCCGGTAGACCGACAGCGTGAGCGGCCCCACGCTGAAATTGCCCTGCAGCGAGGAAGGCAGCGGCAGGGACTGCAACTGCGTGCCGGCCAGGTTCTTGACGATGGCCGTGATGATGAAGGTCAGGCCGATGGTCATCAGCAGTTGGCCCAGTCCGTGGGTGCCGTAGACCCAGCGGTACAGCGTACGTTCCAGTACCGCGCCGATGGCCATGGTGACCACGACCGCCAGCGGCACCGCCAGGAAGAAATGCACGCCCGCGCGCTGGATGAACCAGAGCGCGATATAGCCCCCGATCATGGCGAAGGCCGAGTGAGTCAGGTTGACCACGCGCATCACGCCCAGCGTGATGGTCAGGCCGACCGAGATGAGGAACAGCATCATGCCGTAGGCGATACCGTCCACGGCAAGACTGAGGAAAGTGGCGAGCGTCGAAGTCATGCGTCATCCGGCGCGAGGAAGGGAGGGGGCGGACACGGCGCCAGGGCCGCGTCCGCGCGGGGAGTCTGTTACTTGTTGATCTCGTGCCAGGGATCTTTCACGGCCGGATAGGTGTGGAACACCTTGTTGCCGAGCTTGCCGTCGATCTTCTCGACCTTGCGCATGTAGACGTTCTGGACGATCTCGCGGGTACGCGGGTCGATGCTGACCGGGCCGCGCGGGCTGTCCCACTTGTAGCCCTTGATGGCGGCCATGGCCTTGTCGCCGTCCTTCACGCCGTTGGTGGCGCGCACCATCTGCTCGATCAGCCGCATGCCATCGTAGGCCGCCACCGATGCGACGCTGGGCAGCTCGTCCTTGCCGTACTTGGCCTTGTAGGCGGTCACGAACTCCTTGTTCAGGGGCGTGTCCAGGTAAGGCGAGTAGTGCAGCGCCGAGGTCAGGCCCAGCGCGGCGTCGCCGATGGGCGCGATGTCCTCTTCCTGCGCCTCGTTGGTCACCAGCAGCGTGATGCCGGCCTTGTCCAGCTCGCGCTCCTTGAAGCTGCGGATCATGCCGGCCGACATGGGGCCTACCGGCATGAACATGAACACGGCCTGCGGCTTGAGGTCGCGCACGCGTTGCAGGTAGCTGGAGAAATCGGTGGTGCCCATGGGCACCTTGATCTCGCCGACGATCTTGCCGCCCAGCTTGGTGAAGGTCTGGCCGAAGGCTTCCAGCGCGTCGTGGCCCGGCGCATAGTCCGCCGCCAGGACCACGGCATTCTTCATGCCCTGGTCATAGGCCCACTGCACCAGCGGGATGCTGACCGTCCACTGCGTGAACCCGGCCCGCACGTAGTACTGCGACTTGTCGGTCACGCTGGACGTGCCCGAGTTCAGGATGACGTAGGGCGTCTTGGTCTGGTTGATGACATCGGCGGCGCCCAGCACCGTGGGCGTGAAGACGCCGCCGATCAGGTATTGCACCTTGTCGCGCACCACCAGTTCCTGCGACAGCTGGCGCGCGCGCTGGGGATTGGAACCGGCCTCGTCGCGCGACAGCACCGTGATGGTGTGCTCGCCGAACTTGCCGCCACGCTGGGCCATGTACAGGTCGACGCCGCGCTGGTACTCCCGGCCCCACCAGGTGTAGGCGCCCGAGAACTGGCTCAACAGGCCGACCTTGATTTCCGCCGCGGCGGCCGTTCCCGCCGCCGCCACGGCCGCGGCCGCGCACAGCAGCCCCGCCACGCGTTTCGCGATTCGCATAGTCTCTCTCCTTGGCGCGCTGCGCCCTTTGTCGGTGGTGTTGCGATGTAATGGGTATAGCCAGGGCACAGCGGATCCGGCTCCGCCGGTCCGTCAGTGCCGCCCCCTGGGGGGCGCGCGAAGCGCGTACGGGGGGCTTCCCCTGGGGGTGCTTTACCTAGCGTCGGGGACCAGCCTCGTCTTCATGAATTCCTCGAAGGACTCGCCCCGCATGATGGCGTAGATCTCGAGGTTGGTCTTCTTGACGACCCGGCCGAACTTCTCGAGCACGAAGAAGTTGACACCGTGCTGTATCAAGCCGAGCCAGTCGCGCGCCCGCACCAGGGCTTTTTCCTCTTCCGTCAGCCCGGCGGCATCCATCGTGCCTTCCTCGTCGGCGACGAAGCGCTCGCGCCAGTCGGCGCCTATCATGTTCCAGAAGAAGCGGTTGATCTTCAGCGTGCGGTTGCTGACGCGCAGGTCGAACGCGTAGGTGCCGGGAATCTGCTCGATGCCTTCCAGTTGCGGATTCATCGCGTGCTCCTCAGGCCACGGCCGTGGCGGCCTGGCCGGCCTGCCGGGCGACGGGCTCGCCTTCTTCGTACAGCACCACGGTCATCGCGGTGGTGGTCGCCAGGTAGTAGTTCTGGTGCAGCTTGCGCAGCGGGCCGGTGCCCAGCGCGCCGCGCATGGCCAGCCACATGATCTGCTCCACGCTCTCGGCGCCGCCCAGGCGCACGTAGTCGGCATGCTTCATCCGCGTCAGCGCCTCGGGATCTTCTTCCAGCAGGCGCAGGAATTCCATGTCCCACTCGGTATTGTTGAAGCCGGTGCGCTCGCCATGGACCTGGTGCGACAGGCCACCGGTGCCGACCACCACCACTTTCAGGTCCTCGGGATAGGACTCCACCGCGCGGCGCACGGCCTGGCCCAGGCGATAGCAGCGCCGCGCCGTGGGCAGCGGATATTGCAGCACGTTGATCGCGACGGGCACCACGGTGCCCGGCCAGTCGGGCTGGTGCGGCCAGAGCAGCGGCAGCGGCGACGCGCAACCGTGGTCGATGGGCTTGTCCTGGAAAACGGTGAGATCGAACTCGTCGTTCACCAGGGACTCGGCGATGTGGGCCTGGAAATCGACGTTGCCGCGGATGGCGGGCAGGTTGCGCAGGCCCGCGCCCTCGTCGGCGATGGGGAAACGTTCGCCCACCCCCAGCGCGAACGTGGGATACATGTCGAAGAAGAAGGTCGTGCAATGGTCGTTGTAGAAGAACACCAGCACGTCGGCCTGCTTTTCAGCCAGCCAGGCAGCGACCGGCTTGTAGCCGTCGAACAGCGGCGCCCAGGCCGGATCGTTCTGCTTGCCCTTGTCATAGGCGACGCCTATGGTCGGCACGTGCGAGCTGCCGATGCCGCCGATGATTCTTGCCATGGTGCGTACTCCGTCTGGAATGAAGCCGGCGCGGCCGCATCGCCGTGCGCCACCGACCCTTTTTATGCGTAGCGGAGATTATATGGGATCCCGAAATAAAGCAATAAAGGGTTTTTTCGGGGTTAGTCGCCCGTTTTGGATCCAATACGGGATCCCAAATGGGTCTTATACTTGCACCCACCTCGCCAGCCGCGAGGCAGCCGCATCATCACTCAGGGAGCAGGCATGCAGCAGACCACGACCATGCTGCATATTCGTGAAATGATCCTCCGGGGCGAACTCGCGCCGGGTGAACGGGTACGGGAAGCCGATCTGGCCGAACGGCTGGGCACGTCGCGCACGCCCGTGCGCCAGGCCCTGCCCGCGCTCGCCCAGGAAGGCCTGCTGGTACCTTCCGGCGCGCGCGGCTTCGCGGTCCGCGCCTTTTCCGCCCGCGAAAGCACGGAGGCCCTGCACGTGCGCGCCGCGCTGGAGGGGCTGGCGGCGCGCGCGCTGGCCACCAACGGCGCCAGCGCCGAGCTGCTGGCCGAACTCAAGGACTGCCTGGCCCAGGGCGACCGCATCTTCACCGACCGCAGGCTGTCGGACGACGACGAGATCCGGTACGCGGAAATGAATGCGCGCTTCCATACGCTGATCCTGGAAGGCGCCGACATGCCCTTGCTGGCCAGCCTGGTCAGCCGCTGCAACATCGTGCCGTTCACCGACCCGCTCACGCTGGCGTTCGATACACAGAGCCGGGACATGATGTTCAACTTCCTGTTCTACGCCCACCGGCAGCATCACGCCATCGTCACGGCCATAGAAAGCGGGCAGCCCGACCGGGCCGAGAACCTGTTCCGCGAGCATGCCTATACCCAGGTCCAGAGCCAGGGGGCGGACTTCGAGAAAGAAGCCGGGCTGACCTCGGCCGCCGAAGGGCGGCGCGGCCGCCAGGGTCCGAGATTGATGTAGGGCGACTGGCGGCGGCGCCTCAGGCGTGCGCGTAGACCGCCAGCACGCCGCCCACGGCGAAGAGCGCCATGACGGCGCGCCGCACCATGGGCTCGAGCATCCGGCGCTCCACCCATCGGTGAAAGAGAGCGCCTCCGGCCAGGCTGACGAGCAGCGCCAACCCCATGCCGAGCATATTGGCCGCGGCCTGTTCGGGATACAGGCGGAACACCAGCGCGCTGACCACCAGGCACAGCGGAAAATGCACCAGGAACACCGAATAGGAAATCCGCGCGAGCCGGCTGACGAAGCCCGGCACCGATACGCTCTCCAGCCAGCCCGCTTGGCGGGCCCCTCCCAGCAGCAGCATGATGGCCGTCGCCACCACGATGCGTTCGCGGAAATCCGCCGCCAGCGCCACGGCCACCACCCCCGCCATGGCCAGCAGCCACAGCCCGCCCCTGGCCCGGCCGGTCAGCCAGTAGGCGCAGCATCCCAGGCCGTAGTAGGCGAAAAAGTAGAGCGCGGTCTCGTCCCAATAGGGATTGCGATTGAAGATGAACAACGATGCCACCGTCAGGCCGCCTATCGCCCCCCGTACGCGCCATAGGCGACGAACGGCTTGCCAGCCTTGACCTGCCTGGTCGCCGCCTGCTTGATCTCGGCCTGGATGGCGGCCAGCATGTTGTCGGTGGTCAGCGCCGAACCGTCATCGTTCTTCAGACCCAGGCCGGCCTGGTAGGTCTTGAACGCATGCATCAGCTCGACGCTGCCGGCGGGATCGGGATTGGACGCCCGGATGAGCTTGGTACCGCCCGCATCCACGATCTTCCCGGCCAACTGGTCCGCCGCCACCAGCGCGCGCGTATCCAGCACATTGAACATCCATTCGTAGGCCAGGTCGGCGCTGCCCATGTCCTGGATCGGGCAATAGGCCACGATGGCGAAGACGTCGTCCCCGATCGAACTCTTGCCATCCTTGTCGATGCCGGCGGCGCCGATGGCCTGCAGGTAGGGGAAATAATCCGCGCTGTTGCCCGTGGCGCCGAGCTGCGTGCTTTGCGCGCCACCTCCGCTGGTACCGTTCACCACGATGCGGCGGGCATCACCCGACATGAGGGCGTCGTTCAGGCGCAAATAACGCACGGCCGCCTTGGCGTCGACGATGGCCGCCGGCGCCTTGCCCTGGTAGACCCCGTCCGCGTAGACACCGTCGGGAGCGACGGCGCCACGGCTGCGCGAGGCGACATTGATATACACGAAGCCGCGGCTGAGCGCGGCGCCGATCTTGTCAGTATCGCCGGTGCTGACGTAGGCACCGCCATTGACGATGTCGGCCCCCGAATAATTGGTCCGCGTGACCGGCATCGCCGGGTCCCAACCGCCCTTGCCACCCTGGTAGCTGGCAAGCCAGCCGGAGTTGTTGACGTTGAAGAAAATGGGATTATCCTGCCTGGCGGCGTCGGCCTCGCGCACGAAGATGTTCATGTTCTGGTAGCCGCAATCCTGATTGTCCACCGCGCCCGCGGACTGCGTGGGCGCCAGCTTCATCGGTTTGCCGACGTAGCAGACCTCCCGGTACCAGCGCACCGGCGTGCTCACGCCATCGACCGTAACGGTGATCGTCGTGTAGCCGGCCTTGTCGAAAGCCAGCGAGCCGTCGAATACGCCCGGACCGGCGGCGGCCGGCGGAGGGGGAGTGGTGGTATCGGTGCCGGTGCTCGAACCATCCGAACCGCCGCAGGCAGCAAGTGCCAGCAGCACGCAGGTGCTTATCAGGGTGCGTGGGAACATGTGTGGCGTCTCCATCCGTTTATGTTTTTCACTACGCGGGCCTTGGGTGGGTGGGCGTAGTGCGGACGATTATGTGAGACGGCGGCCAGGGTAGGGAGATGTCGAAACGCGTGACGCGATAGCAAGCCGTTATTGCGCGTCGTCTTCACGGCGTGAAGATGCGGGAAGGCTGAAGGCCATGCAATGACAGGCCTAACGGCTTGGGTCAGGCGGGGGGAGTTGCGCGAAACCGCGCATGAATACTGTGGTGCCCGGGGCCGGAATCGAACCGGCCCGCCTTGCGGCGGGGGATTTTGAGTTCGGGATTGACTGTGTTTGTACAGGGAAATGGGGCGAATTCTAGCGTAGGTTGAAATAGGTAAAACCAATTTCAAATCAGTAGGTTAGCGTATTTTTCCTGAATTGGCGAAAACTGGTCGCTGTACCTGTACTGTACCTAATTTTCGGGTCTGCCGTGGTATCACAGCGACCACATGGGGAGACCCAGCAGCCCGTTGCGGTCGGTGTCGTTGTATGTACCAGTGAGCAAGTGACATCGAGCTGGGGCCGGGTGGCGTGTCGCCTGATGACGTACCGGGGCCGAGCGCGGACCTGGACATGCTTACGTGGATCTCCTAAGCACTAGTCAGCCAGCGCAACTCAACTCCTTGCGACGTAAGGCTGTCATTTGCAGCAGCCATTACTGCCCTTACGTTCTCGACTAGGCCTCCTGCTGACAGCCCTGGTTGAACCGCATACACCGTAAGCTGGATATCTATAGGATCACAATTTCGCAAGAGATCAAGAGCTACGTCCCTAGTGCCGAATAGAAATGGTGAATGGCCGCGCCCCACGTGTATAAGCGTCCGTCGTTCAACGTGTCGTATCAAGTCGTCCTTCCGCTGGAACCTGCCCGACTTCACGGACTGGCCCGCTAGTTCGTACACATCGTCCACTCGCTCCCCGGATACAGGTCCGCCGGCCCCCTTACAGTGATAGAGCGACACTGACAAGCGATTAGCAGGCATGGCTCGGGCTACGATGAAATCCGCGGCTTCGCCGGATCGGTGGTCATAAATGATGAAGCTGTTATCCGGGAGGTCAAGGAGGTAGTCTTGTAAGAACCGCTGCACTGTCATGCGATCCGGATTCCTCAAGTCAAACTCGACCTGTATGTCACAGCCCCCCCAGTTGTGAATGACCAGACTTTCTGGACGAATACCCGGGCTGGCGCGACGCCGCTGGAGCGTGCTTCGAGTGAACGAATCCAACTCCTTCGTGAAGAAGACAAGACCGTTATCTTCAAGCCATTCCTCTATAGACTCCCATCGCCCTTCTGCACTGGCTACGCGCATGGGCGAATCGTGGGTGATTAACGAAAATTGAGGACTTTGGTTCAAGCGATATCGCAGTTGCTGATTTTTACCGCCGTCACCCAGACGAAATGTCAGTGAAGAGCCATCTCCGCTCACTACTATGTCGGTCACTTCCAAATCCAGGATGCATGTTCTGAAGATGTCGGCACCATCACCTATAAGCACCACGGGGTTGTCCCTGTACGCGTTCTTGGACCAATCCGTCATGAAAGTGGACGCCGGAATTCTTTGGAGTGTCTCGCCATAGGGCAGTAGGTCGAGGCCAGACCGGCCGATGTTGATCTGGTCCGCCGTCATGCGTGCGTGCAGCGCCTCCATCCAGTCGAGAATGTCAGAAATCGAAAGTTTCCCGT
Source organism: Alcaligenaceae bacterium SAGV5 (assembly GCA_009360345.1). Taxonomy (GTDB): domain Bacteria; phylum Pseudomonadota; class Gammaproteobacteria; order Burkholderiales; family Burkholderiaceae_B; genus Pigmentiphaga. The sequence goes on along the minus strand of SPDP01000005.1, from coordinate 61,650 downwards.
TTGACCAAACTCGGCCACCTGCGCTCGCACCGATAATTTCGGTTTCGCCGTTGACCTGCCCACGTCCCATGAAATGACCCTGCGAAAAATTCGCGGCGTCAGAATCTCGAACGCCTCGGTCGGCGTTGCTGCCAGCGACGATGCGGTACGACTCGGCCGTAGCTATGGGGGATGTGCTCCGAATACCAACACTATAAAACTCTTGGTCCGTCATCCCGTTCAGTACCTTCCGAATCTGCTCGAAGGCTAACGGCGCCGCTTTCCCATCGAAGAAGACCTCGAGGAGTTCCGCATAGTAGCGCTCAGAGCGCTCAGTCGCGGTTATGAAAACAAGCTGCGAGATCGGGAAATACTTCAAGAGAAAGCATTCATGCGCTGCGTCGACCAATTGGTCGTCGCGATACCAGATGGGTGACCGAACGGACTTGGCCACAAGTAGATAGGTGGTCCCATCGTCACTACGCCATGCATTCGTAACCTGCAGGGACTTAAGCGTCTCCGGCGCTCTATCAAAGTTAGGTGCTTGGCTGGCCCTAAATGCTGCCACATGTTGCCCTAGCCGAAACGCTCCCGGGTTCACGGCTTCGTAGTCCGCCGAAGGATGGCCCGCTTGAGCGAACGATTGAAGGGTCTCGCGTTCACGAATCGCCAGGCCCTGACGTGCTTCGGCGACATCCGCGAGGAGAACGTCCCAGTCGACTCCCTCCCTGTAGAGCTCCGTGCTCTCCGCTTCAATTTCGCGTGGCACCGCTAAGAAGGTCGCAGTGCCAGTGTTCTGGTCGTTCGTTCGTGCGAACCGGCCTATGAACTGCAGCGTCGGAACCAAGGATTTGTGAGCACTGTGTAGGACTGCAATTTTGAATTTCGGGAAATCGTAGCCTTCCCCGAACATGTCCACACAGACCACTCCGTCAAGTTCGCCACTAACGAGCCGATTCTCGACATCTTCAATCTGCTGCCTAGACTTTCGGCTAGAAACCGCCTCGACTCTTAGGCCTGCGGCCACATACATGCCCGCAAGCCGGTCGGCATCCGCAATACGCTCAGTGCGCGCGAAAAGTCTGTGTTGCAAACCTGCTTCCGCGTCTCGTCTGAATACTTCCACGGCGGTTGTCACCAAGGCTTCGTCACGCGTTTCAGGAAGTACATCGTCATCAACTACCACCGGGTGGAAGACGACCTTGCCAAAGGCTCTCTCCTCCACTGCACGACGCAACGAGTAGTAAAAAACAAGCCGTCCCGGCAGTTGTCTGCGATCACGACGAAACGGCGTCGCACTTAGGAGGATGTGGCGAGCGTGCGGCGTTGCTCGGATGAATGCTGCCCACGTCCGTGCGGGCGAATGGTGGCCCTCATCGACTAGGACTAAGTCGAACAGTCCGTCAGGTGGTAGCGGCACACCTTCCATCTCGGGACTAGCCGAGTGAGGAGTACAAACAACGACGTCGAATTGCTCAAGCGCTTGCCACGCCTCAGGCCCGCTGATTCGTTGCTCAACGATGGCTACTCGCGGCCCGGGCAACTCCGGCTCGCCAGGCAGCGCGTTCAGTCGACGAAGCGTTTCAAGGCTTTGAAAGGCTTTGGCTGCTTGGCTACGCAAAGGGCCCGTTGGCGTGACCAGCAGCACGCGCCGCGCTTGCAGAAGGAAGCAAGTAGCGGTGAGCACGGCTGTCTTGCCGTATCCCGTCGGCAAGGAAACAATAGCGGGCTCATGCCGCTCGATGAAGTGCGCCGACAACGCAAAAAGCGCGCCGACCTGTCCGCGTCTTAGTCCTGAATTGGGCGTATTGCCCTCACGGACGACTAAACGCGACGCATTCTCTTGAAAGTACGCCATCGCCCCCCTCCCAATGTCTTCACTAGAAAAACTGAAGTTTTATTAAAGATATACATTGCTGGCCGAGGAACTTTTTCCCACGCTAGTATTTTGAGTGGCAGCAATCTATTAGCAACAGCCTATTGCCTTACACCGTTAGGTTATAGTTACCACAGAGTCAGGGAACTCTTGCGCATAGATAACAACAGTGTCTTCATTTGACGCTATTAGATGCTCCGCATAGAGTGCCGTTAATTCGGAGTAATCAAGCGGTCTAGAGCCAATTTTTCCTTTGTTAAATAGCTGCTCAAACATTTCGCTCGATAGCGACACGTCGCGAATTTTTTTGTATTCGAGGATGTCCTTCCCATGGGGGCTAAGACTCTTGCAATCATCAATTCGACAGATCGGTAAATGTTCGCCAGTAGATACAAAGCTCTGATCTGCTCGCTGGAGTTTGTCTGTCGGTCGTAAAAATCCAGCACAGCAAGGGAAACGATACGTATTGGAACTCTCCGGTTGGTCACAGGCTTTCTGAGCACAGGTGAAATTCTTCAAACGAGAAAGCTGCTTCTGCATCCGTTCGTCCGTGAGGTACAAAAACTTTTCTTCCCAAATCTTATATTGCACGGCGACTATGCTGGCCTTCTCTTCGGTCGGGCTATGTCTCTCGTAAATAATGTCTGCCCCAGTGACATGTTCCGGTTTGTCTGGGTGTAGCACGCGGACTCTGAGGATGTTTGAATCGGGTAGTATGAAATCCCTGTGTGCTTGACCGGAGTGGAATGCAGGAACAGTTCGCTCTACCGCCATGGCGTCACGAAAGATGAGTTGATTTTCAGTGTGCGGAACTGGGTTGAGCTCTGTCTCTGCGGCGACAAGAATTGCCAACCGCCGTTTCAATTGATCAACCTTCGCCCTGTCATTCTTATTCTGCTTCGCGACTTCAAGCAGATCCTTGATGTCATCGATATCAACACGAAGCAGAGACAACGGAGCCACTGTGGCGCCGGTCTTTATTGACTTGAGCCTAGCGCGCTGCCGATACTCTTTTGCCGTATCACTTTCCCTTTCTCTTCTAAGAATACTGGTGTCGGCACCAAGCAAAGCGGGATACAGTTCGCCCCCCAGTTCGAGAGCGTTGTCATATGTCGCTTTAGCAAGATCACCCTTTGCAGCTATTTTGGTGAGTCCCCTAAACGCATTGAGCGTAACCCATTCGGAGTTAATTCTTGATGTGTCGGACATAGGCGAGAGGTACGGTCACAATAGGATGAAGGAATTTACTCATAATAAACATGCTTGCCGGTCAGTTGACGCCGAACTCGATCAGTTCAGATCCGATGCTGTGACAACCGTTGCGATGTTTGACTTACCGAGCGTTACTGGTACGCGTAATACAAAAACCGGCGACAGCCTATCCTGCACTAGTCCCCAAATCCTAAATTTCTTCGTCATGACGAAGACTTTGGGAGTGCTAATGCGTCAGCGCGCGGCTGCACAAACTCTTGCACGCTTATCTGACCATCGACGAAACGCTGAGCGTGGGCCTCATCTGCTTCACTGAGCGAGAAACCTTCTAGACCGACGGAGGCCCACGCATAGTTAACTGCCGATTGCCGGCGGCTGCGTTCGGTATCCGATATGGTTTTGTGGGGCTGTTGCCTGCATTTACCCGTGCCTGCCATGGTGCCTCCTTGCCGTAGGTAACTCGATCTTACAAGAAGTATGTGTAATTTGGTTTAGGTACACGTAGCCACAGAGGTGGCGCGCTGAAATTGTCTTGTTTTGCCTGCTATGGACGCCAATATCGGCTGCGTACTAGCCGTAGTTTCCAAAGAGGCTTTGCCTCTCTGGACTCTCCACCCTCGTCGGCGGGAGCCTCGGGAGCAGGGGTTGCGGGCCCTTGGCCCGGAACTCCTGCCCCCGTGCATAGCGTGGGGCGCTCCTGCCGCGTCAAGGGGCCGTGTCCTCGCCCTGTGGGCTGCGGGCCGCACCAACCCCTTGACCCGTCATCCGCGCGACGGCACTGCTACTGACGCCGTTTGGCCGGAAGAGGCGTCAAGGGCGGGACCGGAAGCCGCAGCCCGAAGCGCAGCGCAGGGAACGGGTGAGGATCCCGGGCGAAGCCTTCACCCTTGATGCCTCTGGAAGCCATGCAGCCTGTCGGCCGGGGGGAGGAACAAGGCGAAGCCGCTGGGCCTGCCCCCGCGGCCAGTCCGGCAAGAACGGACGCGGGATGCAACCGAAGGGGTTGCCCAAGCGTAGCGCGGAGATATGTGCGGCCATAAATAAAAAGGCCTCGCTGATGGCGAGGCCGTTACGGACGCAACATGCACATCACTTACCGTTGACGGAGCCGCCCGTTGCCGGTCCCCAGTTCTTGCCCATGTTTTGCAAAACGTGTTGCCGATAGGCTGGGTTCCACATGGTGTTGCCTGCGATCATGTGGTTGGTTCGGCCAGCAGTAACCATCATGCCCGACTGCATATCGCGGCGAGTCGTCTTAGGATTCACCACGTTGCTAATACCCTGCGCCATGCTCCTGAATGTCACAGCGTCAAAGGCGATGCCGCCAGCTAGTCTTGCCCCTAAGCCACTCGTTTTTCTCTGCGCGAAGAAGATGATCAAGGCAAGAACGATGATCTGCACAAACGAACTGATGGGATTGTCCGTGGTCGTACTTATTACCCTGTCGAACAGCGCCTTGAATAGCGTCACACCGACAGACACGACAACCATTGTGATGGCAATTTCAAGGATGTAGGCCAGTGCCTGCTCAAACCATTTGTCGAACTGACCTGCCCCCCGTGAATAGTACGAAAACGATGTAGAGTCCGTTCCAAGAGGAACGGCAATGAAGAAGCGATTCACGGAAGAACAGATCATCGGTGTGCTCAAGGAGGCCGAGGCAGGCGCCAAGCCTGCCGAGCTGTGCCGCAAGCATGGGATCTCCGAAGCGACGTACTACAACTGGAAGGCGAAGTACGGCGGCATGACGGTGTCCGAGGCCCAGCAGCTCAAGGAGTTGGAGCAAGAGAACAACCGGCTCAAGAGGCTGCTGGCCGAGTCGGTGCTGGATAACGCTGCGCTGAAGGACCTGCTGGGCTGAAAGTGGTGAGCCCACAGGCGCGGCGCGAGGCGGTCAGGATCCTGATGGCCGAACGCCAACTGGGTGTGAGCAGAGCCTGTGGGCTGGTAGGGATCTCGCGGTCGTTGTTTGCCTATGAGAGCAAACGAGCGAGTGATATCGCGCTAGCTGAACGCATGAAGGAAATGGCGGCGGCCAAGCGTCGCTATGGCTACCGACGCATCCATGTGTTGCTGCGGCGGAAAGGTTGGCAGGCAAACCATAAGCGGGTCTGGCAGCTGTACAGCCAGGCGGGGTCGAGCGTGCGCAAACGCAAGCGTAAGCGCATTACCGCCGTCGAGCGTGTGGTTCGTCCCCAGCCGACTGGGCCCAATCAGAGTTGGTCGACGGACTTCGTTGCTGACGGCTTGGCCTATGGCCGTCGGTTCCGTTGTTTGAACGTGGTCGATGATTACACACGGGAATGCCTGGCTATCGAGGTGGACACCTCCTTGCCAGGGCTGCGCGCGGCCCACGTTCTGGAAAGGATCGCCATGATGCGTGGGCTGCCCCGATCCATCACCGTGGACAACGGGCCGGAGTTCGCGGGCAAGGCATTGGATGCCTGGACCTACCAGGCGGGCGTGACGCTGTCGTTCATACGGCCGGGCAAGCCTGTGGAGAATGCCTATATTGAAAGCTTCAACGGCAAGTTCAGAGACGAATGCCTGAACGAACACTGGTTCCTGTCCCTGCAGCAGGCCAAATCGTTGATCGAAGCTTGGCGTATCGAGTACAACACCGAGCGGCCCCACAGCGCGCTGGGCTATCTGGCGCCGGAGCAGTTCGCCAAGGGCCATCAGCAAAACGAGATTTTTAACCCCGGACTCTAAATCAATGCCGTACTAAATCCGGGGGCAGGTCACGAAGGCCGCGATTCTGCAAGCCGTGGGCGAGTACGCGCCGGAGCATGTCACCCGGCTGGCGAAATTGAAGAAGGCCGACATTGCCAGCGAGGCCGAACGGCTGGCCTATGGCACGGGCTGGATGCCTGCGGGCTTCGAGAGCAGAGGCCAGCAAGCAGCGATGCCGGAGGATACAGCAACGGATGCAGTAACCGGACTCTGCTATCAAGGCGCATAAACAGGTCGAGGCGTCAGCGCTTGTGAATCGCCCCGGTGCAGTCCGGGGCCACTTGCGCCTTCATTGAAACCCACCTAAACCAACTGCATTCGCAACGTCACACTATATCAATCCACGTTCCTGTCGCTGCAAATTTGAATATGCGGGTATAGCACTCTTGTAGGCGGAAATTATCTGGTTGGGATTTTCTCCTCCGCTCAAGGGCCGGCAAATACGATCTCGCGGTATTTCGCGCCTCGCCTTCATCACCAATTTCACGCATTAATGCCGTGTGTCCTTCTGCCAAGGTGACTATAGGATAGGTGTCGTCACTTTCCATGATCTCATCGAGCGGTTCGAGTAATGATCTGGCTTCATCTGCGTACGCTAGGGCGGTTGTTCGATCATTCGCCTTTCTGCCGATGATTAGCAGCTGTTGCCCTAGTGCGTGCTGCGTGTGCGGCATCTGATAGGCATTGAAGGCCGTTCGCAGCTTATCCAAGGCTTCATCGTCATCATGCATGTCTCTCAAGGCAAGTCCATACTGAAGCCAGAACAATCCATCTAGCTCAAAGGATTTTTCAAGAGACTTGTACAACGAAACTATGAGCGACTCTCTGCCCCGTAGGACGTTCCACAAAAAGCTGTGATTTATTATTCCTTTGTAAATTGCGGCCTCAGCTTTGCTGACATGCTTAATTACCGGGGCATCGTAATGAGAGAAGGCGATCAAGAGCCCCTTTATTGCTCTTGCGGTTAAATCTGGGTCTACTACTTGCTCCAACAGGTGCTGCACGTATACACGATGTCTGGCCGCAAGTTTTCCTTCTTTTTTGACAATTATTCCTGATAAGGCGTTTGTCAAAATTCCGGCTCCGGCAAAACCGTTGGCGGCAAGTGCTCTATCGATTAACTCGATTGGCGCTCCAAAGTTCCTCTCCGTTATGACGCCGACAGTAAGAAAGAAAATCCTCTGCTCGTCATTTTCAAGAGCTTTGTAATCGCTCTCTATTATTTTTTCAAATCCTCGGCCATATGTTGCCTCCAGCAATGCAATAAGTAGCTGCTTCCCCGCCTTGTTGACCAGGGCTGAGACTCTTTCTTTCTCGGCCATTTGACCTAGAATTGTCCAAGAGCCATACTTCTGCAGCTTGTGAAGTATGTTGTGCGCATCCCTCTCGGTGAATTCGCTTACATGAATATTGTTGGTGGAGAATTCGCCTAATTTTCCCTTTGTTCTTCTCTCCCAGATGCTTTCTCGTTCAGCGCAAACAATCGTAGTTTTTGCAAGTTTCCCGGATTTAAATGCTTCGACCAGAGATTCCGAGACAAGATCAACATTGTCAATTGCAACGACAATACACTCAAAATCCTTTGATGCCTCCTCTATCGCGATCAAAGTTCTTTTGACGTCAAAGAGTGGTTCCTCAAAATAGTAGACAGCAACACTTTTCCATTGGGAGGTGTTGTATGCCAATTGCATCAGCAGAGTTGACTTCCCTGATCCGGCTGGGCCAACTATAGGGACTAGCTTGTTTTTCCCCAGATTTTGCTTTAGAACTTTTGAGCACGCTTCAAGAATGTCCAGCTCCGCAGGAACTCCTGAGACAATGTCGCTCCAACTTGGTTTGAAACCCTTGTAGAATTCCCTGATTGCCCCGCCCTCCAGATTATTTGGGGCCATATCTTTTTTGACAAGACAAACTCCGTCAAAGAGTTTTGTGTAGCTCGCCTTGTCTGAGGAGTTTAAGGCTGCTGCATATGGGGGGAGGCTCGCGCGCGCTAGATCTTTTGAAGTTAGTCCATCTGGAAATTCACGCTCTAACCAAGAGGTGAAGTCCGCCAAAGTTCCAGAAATGTGTTCAATGTTGTATTGCTTTAGAGATCGTTTCTCGATTTCAGTGGCGGATGGAGTAATGACGTAGCTTCGTCCCGGAGTGCGCTTGTTGAGCTCTTTATATCTTTCGATATGAAATTTAAGCAGAGGCTCTTTCAGCTTGGTTCCAATGAAAAGGAATGGATTTCGCACAAAATCCGAGCCGCACTGCTCGTACCAAGGTCGCCCTTGAATGGTGGCTTTGGCATATTCTGATGCGGAGAAGATTATCCCGCAATGCAGTTTGTCAACAGATCCATTTAGCTTGATGATGTCGAGCCTCCCGAAGAAGGGGTCTCTATCTTCTATCGGATCGGAGGATAGCCTAGGACAAATACGTTGCACTGAAGAATGGAAGGCGCGTTCTAGGCCGTCGTCAATATTTAGTGTGTAAATTCGGCGCCAGGAAAATTTTGCTAGTGCAGAATATTCGCTCGATGGAGATACGTGTCGAAATAATTCTTCGAGCACCGAGTCAAGTCGAGATCCCATTTCATCGCGCACCGCACCATATACGTCCTCTAGCTCTTCGTCGGAATAATCCATGCCCGCTCGCTTCGCTAATTCTTTGGCGAGTGAATTTCCATCGAGCAAATCATTTCCAGACGAGTCTTTGCATTTCTTTGATGCGCCTGCTCCCAAGAAGAGCGCAAGCTCACCATTTTCTATTGCTTGTTTTAGGTTTTCGTTCATTTTTTCTTCCAAAAAAGGTGCAGAAGAAGAGCGTCTGGCTTGCGCTGATATGACTTTTTTCATACTACATCAGCCCTTGTTGCAAAGATGCGCTATTTGCCCGTTGGCTGCTGCTATTGCGCCGAGTGCGGCGTTTGTGGCTCACAAGAGCGTGTCGGCGCAAACGCCGCCGGGCTTTCGGGCTGCGCCCCGTGCCGACTTCGCCGTCACGGCCATTCGGCTTCAATCCCTCACGCCTTCGCGCCTGCGGCGCTGCGCGCTCCGCTTGCCTCCAGGGGATCGGCGCAAGGCCCATCCCCGCCACGCGAGCTTGGCGCCCCTCGATACCGCCGAACCGGCTGAGCCGGATCGGCCAGGCCAGCGCACCGCCGCAATGGGCAGAGCTGGGGCGGGTACGCCGGGGCTTGCTGCGGCAGGTTGTGCGAATACGTGCCGTCCTCAACGCTGGCGGTTCTCGCCCATCACGTCACGAAGGACGGTTCACGGACATCCCGCCCCACATCGCTATGGAGCTTCCACGCCACGCCTCAAGACCGGCGTCGCAAGGTGCGCCCAGGGCGTTGTCGCCCGTCGTAGGGGTGTTGATCTGGCCCGCGTCAGTGGGCGAGCCGGTGCAGCCTTCATGCGGGGATGCCGAGTCGGCCCTTCCCCCTTTCGGATTGGGGTGGTTCGGTCCAAGGCGTCCTTGTGTTGTTATGAATCCTGGCGGTGGCGCGGCTGCGCCTCGGGCTTCATGGCTGCAACCGTCCAGCGAAAACAATTTCCCCTCTGCTGCGCAGATTCCTCGCGAGGCAAATTCTTTTCGCCTCCCGGCTCTCCACTGCGTTGCGACCGCAAGCGGTGCAGCCAGCCAGTCCCCCGCCGCCCATCTCGCTCGATGAGCCGGTGCAGGCCCAGCCGCTGCCAGAGCCGCCCAAGCCGGTGGAGGTGGTCACGGTGCCGCAGCCACTCGCGCTGCCGTCGCAGTTGAAACCGCTGCCTGAGGCCGAGGAGGCCAAGTCCGCGCCGGAACCCGCGGATGAGAAAGTGCGAGTTTCGCGCGCCAATGCCGAGGCCCGTGTCGCGCCCACGCGCGAGGGCTACGTCAACGCGATCCAGGTCTGGCCCTTCACCGATGGCGCGCTGTATCAGGTCTATGCAGCCGTGGGGCGCGTGACGGTGGTTTCGCTGCAGCCGGGCGAGGAACTGGTGACGGTGGCGGCTGGCGATACGGTGCGCTGGATCGTCGGGGACGCATCGAGCGGCAGCGGCGATGCGTTGCGCGTCATGTGATGGTCAAGCCGATCCGCTCGGCCTGAAGACCAATCTGGTCATCACCACCAGCAGGCGCACCTATCTGCTGGAGCTGACCTCGACCGAGAAGACGTGGATGGCGTCGGTGTCCTGGGAGTACCCCAAGGACAAGATGCTGGCCTTGCAGCGGCAGGCGCAGGCGGCCAGCGCCGTCGCGCCGGTCGATAGCGGCTTGTCGCTGGAGAAGATCCGCTTCCGCTACGCGGTCATTGGCAGCAATCCGCCGTGGAAGCCACTGCGTGCCTTCGATGACGGCGAGAAGGTCTACATCCAGTTTCCTCCGGGCATCGCGCAAGGCGAGCTGCCGCCGCTGTTCGTGATCGGGGCGCGGGGCGATGGGCAGTTGGTGAACTACCGCTTTCGCTCCCCGTACTACATCGTGGATCGCCTGTTCGGCGCCGCCGAACTGCGCCTGGGCGGAGACAAGGGCGACGTGGTGCGGATCGAGCGCACTGATAGCGTGAGGGGGAAATGACCATGCGTGACGATGATTCCCTTGGCCTTGCCGCGCCTTCGGCGGGCAAGGAGGCCCCCGAGGTGATGGCACTGCGCGCGCTGCCGCGCCCGGTCACGCGCCTCAATCGGCGCACACTGGCCATCCTTACCGGCGGCCTGTCGGTCGCCGTGCTCGGGGCCACGATCTGGTCGCTGCAGCCGCATCGACGCAATGCGGGCGAGCAGACCGAGCTGTACAACGTGTATCGCGTCTCGAAGTCCGAAGGGCTGGATGGACTGCCTGCCGACTATTCCAAGGTGCCGGCAAAGGTGCCGGAACTGGGGCCGCCGCTGCCGGGCGATCTGGGCCCGGCCATCGTGAAGTCGCAGCAGCCGGTGACGCCAGCCTATGCGCCGCCAGGCCATGACCCAGAGGACGCACGGCGCAAGGAAGCCGATGCCGCGGCGGCTTCGTCGGTGTTCTTCCGCTCGGGCACGCCCGGCAAGACCAGTGCGCCAGCGACCACGCAAGTTGCCGCCGCAGGTTCGGCATCCGGCTTTGCGGGCTTAGACCCGCTGGCCGCCGGGCCGGCCTCGACGGCGGCCCAGTCTGCCGACCCCACCGCTGTGCAGAACCGGCAAGACCAGAAAGAGGCGTTCCTGAAAGGCGGTTCTACGGAAACCCGCAATTACGGGAATCTGCAAATGTCGTCCTCGCCGTATCAGGTCATGGCCGGAACGGTGATCGCGGCGGCGCTGGTGACGGGCATCAAGTCCGACCTGCCGGGCGACGTGATCGCCACGGTGACGGAGCCGGTCTACGACACAGCGACGGGCAAGTTCCTGCTAATCCCACAAGGCTCGCGCATCCTGGGCAAGTACAACAGCCAGGTGAGTTACGGACAGAGCCACGTACAGGTGGTGTGGAACCGCATCATCCTGCCGGACACTTCTTCGCTAAAGCTCGACAACCTCGCGGGCACCGATCCTGCCGGCTACGCCGGGCTGGAGGATGGGGTCGATTGGCATTGGGATCGCGTCTTTGCCGGCGCGGCGCTGATGACCTTGCTGGGTGTGGGCGCCGAGCTGGCTGCGCCGGAGAACCGGCAGGACGGCAACCGCGTCATCATCGCTGGACGCGACAGCCTGCAGGACAGCGTGAACCAGGTGGGCCAGGCGATGACCCGGCGCAACATGAACATACAGCCGATGCTGACCGAGCGGCCGGGCCTGCCGATGCGGATCATCGTCAACCGCGACCTGGCGCTGCGCCCCTATCAGCCGCTGTTCTTCAACCGCGGAGCTTTAAAATGAGCGCCGCCAAGAAATTGCGGTTGGGGCCGCTGCCCAAGACCGAGAACATCAAGCTGACCTTCGCGTGCCCGGCCAGCTTGAAGGCTGACCTCGACCGCTATGCCGCGCTGCATGCGCAGACCTACGGCGAGGCTGTGGATGCCGTGGCGCTGATTCCGCACATGCTGGAAGCGTTCATGGTGCGAGATCGCGCGTTCAGGAGAGGCAATGCATCAGCGGGCGCAGTAGCCAGAAAAGAAAAAGCCGCCTCTGCTTGAACAGAGGCGGCCTTCCGAATTGGTGCCCGAGGCCGGAATCGAACCGGCACGCCTTGCGGCGGGGGATTTTCTTCCCACTTCGGCTTTCGCCGCCGACGCTTCCGAAGAAGCGGCGTTCGTGGTCTGGAGCACGCCTTCACCGTAGCTCTGCGTTTGACCGCTTTGCCTTAGGTGCCCGCCGTCTGCTCTCTACACCTTCCGAGGAACCTTTCGGCTCCAGGGCTTGGCTCGGTATTAGCTCGGACTGATCGTCCAGGGCCTTCGCCGAGTTTGACGGGCTTCACCTCTGGGGTTTCCCCCGGAGGGCTCAAATTTGGTCTGAGTCCCCTGCGTCTACCAATTTCACCACTCGGGCATGACACACGATGCTACTTCAACTATCTACTCCTCACTGGGAGCCAGCTTGCATCGTCCTGGCTCCTAGTTGACTCCTGGCTCGAAATGCAGGCATCTCGATCAAGAAGCGATTTATCACTCAATCCCTTGTCCCATGCGGCTTGGCAGGCAGTGACCTCAAGCAAGGCCTACGTAGAAGTCCCTATTTTTGAGTCCCCTGCGTCTACCAATTTCACCACCCGGGCAGGGTTCCGGCGCGAAGGGCCGGAAGGAAATGAGCCATAAATTATACCTGTAAATTGAGGTACTCTGCTCTCTCTTTACCAAGGAGCAAATCATGGCCCATGCAAGCGCCCGCCACATCCTGGTCTCGACCGAGGCCCAGTGCAACGAACTGAAGGCCGCCATCGAAGGCGGCGCCGACTTCGCGCAGGTCGCGCGCGAACACTCCAGCTGCCCCTCGCGCGCCCAGGGCGGCGACCTGGGCACCTTCGGCCCCGGCCAGATGGTGCCGGAGTTCGACAAGGTGGTGTTCAGCGCCCCCGTCAATGTCGTCCAGGGCCCGGTCAAGACCCAGTTCGGCTATCACCTGGTTGAAGTGACCAGCCGCCAGGACTGACACGCCCCGCACGCGGCCGCGCTGGGGGTTCGCCCCTCAGCCCGCCGCGACGACCCGCTGTGTCTGGGTCCCCAGCACGCCGCCGCCCAGCGTGACCACGTCACCCGCCTCCAGGTAGCGCGGCGGGCGGGCCCCCATCCCTACTCCGGCCGGGGTGCCGGTGATGATGACGTCTCCAGGTTCCAGCGTCATCACGCGGCTGCACTCGCTGACCAGGCGGGCGCAGGAGAAGATCATGTCGCCGGTGTGCCCCGTCTGCCGGCGTTCGCCATTGAGTTCCAGCCACAGTTCCAGGGCCTGCGGGTCGGGCACTTCATCCACCGTGACCAGGTAGGGCCCCAGCGGGCCGAAGCTGTCGAAGCCCTTGCCCTTTCCCCATTGGCCGCCGCCACGGTCGATCTGGTATTCGCGTTCGGACACGTCGTTGGCCAGGCAGTAGCCGGCCACGTGGCGCAGGGCGCCGGCCTCGTCGACGGCCCGCGCGCGGCTGCCGATGACGATGCCCAGTTCCACCTCCCAGTCGACCCGCGCGCAGCCGGGCGGAATGACGATGTCGTCGTCCGGGCCCGATATGCAACTGGTCCATTTGCAGAACAGCGTGGGTTCGGCCGGGATGGCCATGCCGGCCTCGGCCGCATGGCGCCCGTAGTTCAGCCCGACCGCGACGAATTTGCCGATGCCGCGCCAGGGCGTGCCCAGGCGCGGGGTCCCCTCCACCGCGGGCAGGCGCTCCGGGTCGAGCGCGGCCAGCGCTTGCAGGGCGGCCGGCGACAGGGTGTCGGGCCCGATGTCGGCCAGGAGGCCGGACAGGTCGCGGATGGCGCCGCCGGCATCGAGCAGGCCGGGCCGCTCCGCGCCCGGCGGGCCATGTCTCAATAGCTTCAAGGGAGTCTCCGGATGAACGCGTTCTTCAGTTGGGCGTGATGTCGGCCAGCTTGACCGCCTTGCCGAATTTGTCCAGGTTGTTGCGGATGTTGGCGGCATAACCCTCGGGGCTGCTGCCGATGGCCGTGGCGCCCATCGCCTTCAACCGGACGACTGTCTCGGGCTGCTTGAGCGCCTGCGCGACCGCTGCCGAGAGCCGCTGCACCACGGTCTGCGGCGTGCCCGCCGGCACCACGATGCCCATCTCGGAACTGAAGTCGAAGCCCGGCACGGTTTCGGATACCGCCGGAATGTCGGGCGTCATGGCGGAACGCTCCAGGGTGGTGACGGCGAGGAATCGGGCCTTGCCGGTCCTGATGTACTGTTCGAGCGCAGGATAGGCGGCGATCACCAGGGAGGTCTCGCCGCCCATGAAGGCGGGCACCGACTGCCCCGCCCCTTTGTACGGCACGTGCACGACGTTGATGCCGAGCCCGTGCAGCATCGACTCCATGGCGATGTGGTGGATGCTGCCTATTCCCGACGAGCCATAGGTCAATGCCCCCGGCTTGGCCTTGGCCAGGGCGACGAGGTCGGCCACGCTGCGCACGTTCAGCGACGATTGCACGGCGATGTAGAGCGGAATGGCCGCGGCCAGCGCCACGGGCGTGAAGTCCTTGTCGGCGGCGTACGGCAATTTCGCGAACAGGTAGGGATTGATCGCGAGCTGCTGGATGTCGGAGAAGAACAGCACGTGGCCATCCGGCGCGGCGCGGACGACGCTTTCGGCCGCGCCGATGCCGCCCGCGCCGGGCCGGTTCTCGATCACGAACTGTTGCTTGAAAACCTCGGACAGGCCAGGCGCCAGCGAGCGCGCCAACACGTCCGGCGCGCCGCCGGGCGCATACGGCACGATCATCCGCACGGGGCGGGTCGGGTAGTCCTCGGCCTGGACGGCCGGAGCCGCGGACGCCAGGACCGACATACAGGCCAGCAGGCGGCCGATGCGCAGCAGGAATTTCATCGTGGACCTCCAGGGGGGAAGAGCGCCGACGCGCGTCCTCAGAACGGCTGGGTCAGTTGCGGAAAACTCTGGTCGCAGTTGGTAAGCCGCACGCACTTCTGGACGATCTTCAGGTGCGCGCCGTCCAGGCGCAGCGTGTGCAGATAGCGTCCGCCGTACACGCGGCGGTCCGCGCCGGGCCGGTCTTCCAGCATGATGAACTTGCTGCGGACGCGGACATGGTCGCCGCCGGCGGCTTCCATGCCGAAGTTCGACAGCACGCGCACCGTCGTGGAAGGCGGGTCCTGGCAATGGATCATCGGGTGCTTGAGCCGCGCCACGCGCGTCTTCATGGTGTGTTTTTCGTCATAGTAGAGCGACACGTGGCTGATCCAGTCGGCCTGGTCCTGCGCGGCCGGCACCCAGTACACGGCGTCGTCGCTGTACAGGTCGAGCCAGTCGTCGAAGCGGCGATTGTCAAGCAGATCGGCCTCGTGCTCGACGAAATCGCGCAAGGCGTCCAGCGACGGGACGGCTGCGGCGGCGGGGTTGAGTCTTGCTAGCGTATTCATGGTAGCTCTCTGGTGGAATCAGGCGCTCATCAGGTCGCGCCAGGCATAGTGTTTGGCGCGCTGGCCGACCTCGCTCGACCGCGCGCCGAACAGCACGCCCTCGCCTTCGTCGACTTCGGCGCCCAGGCCGCGCGCGACCAGCACCCAGTCGCTGCCCTGCGCCTTCAGCCCTTCCTGGCAACGCTCGAAGGCTTCGAGGTCATCGGTCTGGATGAACGACGACGCGGAGTGGGTCATGTTGACGTACTTGACCAGGTCGTCCGAGATCACGGCCGGCGCTCCCGCCAACCGGACCGGCCAGATCTCGACCTCGGTCAGGTCCACCGCGATCGGCTTGACCACGCGCACCGAAGTCTGGGCGATCAGGATGTCCAGCGTCGGGAACAGCGTCAGGCTGTGCCGGCGGTTCTTCAGGATGTCGGCGGTGCGCGCTTCGCCGTGGCGCGCGACCATCAGCGCGCGATAGTCGTCCCAGGCGCCGCCCGCCTGCTCCTTGTCGAACAACGATTGTTCCGAACTGTGGCCATGCGGAAATCCGCGCACGCCCAGCTGCGACACCACCGCCTCGCCGTTGGGCGCGAAGAACAGGGCCGCGCCGCCCTGGTCGCCAGCACGCCGCTGGAACTGGCGGCCGTCGGGACCAACGGTCGAGCCGTGGGCCGCCGCGGGGTGGTAGGTGTCGGCCATGTTGTCCATCTGCAGCTTCCAGTTGCCCCGGAAGTGATAGCGATGGCAGCCGGCGGCGAACTCGACCCGGCCTTCGGGCGAGCGGTCGACCAGTTCGTCGATGCCCTTGCGCGCCTCGCCCAGGAAATCGAGCAGCGGCATCACGCCGGGATCGAGCGCGGCGAACACGAAGCCCCGATAGCTGTCGACGCGCGGCAGCGGCTCCATCCCCGCGCGCGGCTCGCGCAGCGCATCCTCGGGGAAGTCGGCCCGCATCGGCACGCCCGCCAGCTCGCCATTGGGGCGGAATGCCCACCCGTGATACATGCACGAGAACACGCGCGCGTTGCCGCGCGTGCGGGACAGCACCTTGGCGCCACGATGGCCGCAGCGGTTGTACAGCACGTGCACCGAACCGCTTTCGTGGCGGCTCAGCACCACCGGCTGCCCGGCCAGCGTCGTGCAGTAATAGTCGCCCGGATCGGGCACCAGGCTATCGTGGCCCACGTAGACCCACACCTTGCCGAACACCTTGGCCATCTCGGCCTCGAATACGGCCGGGTCGGTGTAGTAGGCCCTGTGCACGCGGTCCGCCCGCACCAGGCCGGCGAGTTGTTCTTTGCTGTACGTCATCGAATTTCCTGATGAAGAATGAAGAAGGGTCAGCGCCGCAGGACGCCCTGGCCGGCTTCCTGGTCGTAGTGGAAAATGCCATTGAGGAACATCTTGTGCCGCTCGTAGTGCATGGGCCTGCGCGGCGCGGGCGGCGTGCGGTCCACCGGACGACCGGCCTTCAGGATGAGGTCGAAACGGGACGGCTTCTGCAACAGCCCGATATCGGCCAGCGGATCGCCGTCGACCACGATGATGTCGGCATGGCGCCCGGCCTCGAGCTTGCCGATCCGGTCGCCGAAGCGGCGGAACAACCGCGTCGCGCCCAGCGTGCCTGCATGCAGGGCCTGCCCGGGCGACAAGCCCAGGTCATCCACGAATATCTGCATCTCGCGAGCGTGCCACTGGCCATAGGGCACCGGCGACCAGCCGCTTTCCGAACCAGGCACCAGCGGCACGCCGGCCCGGCTCGCGCGCGCCAGGTTGACGATCGCCGCATCGACCTCGCGCTGGAACCCGGCGTTGGACGGGTTGGCCGGACCGCCCGTGGCCTCGATCGCGTTGACCAGCAAGGGCAGCGTGGGCACGATCACGCAGCCGTTGCGCAGGCACAGGTCGATGCCCTCGTCGTCGATGAAGGACGCATGGAAGATCACGTCGAAGCCGGCGCGCGCGGCATCGGCCACGGCATCGCGGGAACGCGCATGCACCGTGCACATGCGGCCGAGCCGGTGGGCCTCGTCGGCCACGATCCGGTACTCGTCATAGGTGAAGGCCGAGCCGTCTAGCGAATCAGGGGTGATGAAGGAATCGTTCGATCCCGACACCTTGATGGCATCGACGCCGTCCTTGACCTGGTAGCGGATCTGCTCGACCAGTTCGTCGCGGCTGCGGATCAGCACGCCCGCCTGCCCCGGCGGGAACTCCATCCAGTTGGGGAAGGAATCCTCCAGCCCCTGGTGGGAGGTCAACTGCCGCCCCGACACCGCGAGCCGGGGGCCCTCGAACATGCCGCTGTCGATCGCATCGCGCACCGATTGCGCGATGTTGAACGTGGTGGCGGCATCGAAGGCGCTCGTCACGCCCGCCTGCAGCACTTTCTTCGCGTTCCACACCGCCTTCAGCGTCCGGAACTCCACCGGCGTGTACAGCGCCAGCTCCTCTTCCGAGCGCGCCTCGCCGAAGGAAATGTGGATGTGCCCGTCGACCAGGCCGGGCAGGATGCTGCGGCCGGGAAGATCGACCACCTGGACGCCGGGCCGCGCGTAGCGCGGCGGCAAGGCCGCCTCCTCGCCCACCCAGGCGATCTCCTCGCCCTGCGTCACGACCGCGCCACGCGCGATCGGCGCATCCAGCGTGCCATCGATCACCCTGCCCTTCAGGATGTAGGCCGGCTCATCCATGCGCCACCCCGGCGAAGAACGGCACGGCCAGCGCCAGGAATTTTTCCGGCCACTCGAAGGCGACAGAGTGGCCGCAACGGCTCAGCAGATGCACGTCGGCCCGGGCGATGGATCGCGACATCGGAAGCGTAAGCACGTCGGCGGGAAAGCCCCTATCGTCGCGGCCGTGCAGCATCAGCACCTCGCAGCCGATGGCGCCCAGCTCGTCCGCCGTCAACGCGACGGCATCGATGAAGCGCTGCTTGTCGCCCGCGAACATCTGCTCGAAACGCCCGCCGTGATCACCCTCGCGCAGGATGCGCTCGCGGCCGTCCAGATAGGTCTCGTCGATCAGCGCCGGATCGTGCACCAGCAGGCACGAGGCCTGTCTCAGCGCCTCGCGGTCCCGAGGAAAGCGCCAGGCGGTTTCCGTGGCGGGATTGGCGGCGAACGATGCGCCCATGGTCGCCGTCGTCATCACGCGCGCCACGCGCGGCTCGCAGGCCGCCAGGCGCAGGGCCAGGGTGCCGGACAGGGAGTGCCCGATCACGCCTATCCGTGCCCCCGGCATGCGCGCGATCATTTCGCGGCACTGGCGCAGCCATAGCGCATAGTCGAAATGCGGGCCGGCGGGCTTGGCGCCCGACCGGCCGAAGCCGATCAGGTCCATCGCATGCACGTGGTGCCGCTCGGCCAGCCGCGGCAGCACGCGCTGCCAGTTGCCGTGGCTCGACGCGCCCGCCCCCGAGCCGTGCAACAGCAGCAGCGGCATGCCGGCGCCCCCTTCGACATAGCGCACCGGAATGCCGTCCAGTTCGAAGACGTGCTCGCGCAGGCAGGCGTTCACGGGACGCCCCTCCTGTCGCCGCGCGACATCCTCCCCGGAGGTCGCGCGCCCTTCGGGCGGCCGGGCGGGCGCGCTCATAGCGCCGCGACCGCCTGCACTTCGATCAGGAAATCCTCGCGCACCAGGCGATCGATCATCAGCAAGGTATTGGTCGGATAGGCGCGGGCGCCGAACATGCCGGGAAACGCTCGCTCGCGATAGGCGCCCAGCCGGGGGATATCCTGGGAATGCACCAGATAGGTCGTGAACTGCAGTACGTTCTGCCAGGCGGCCCCCACCTCCTGGAGCGCAATGCCGATGTTGCGGAAGACCTGCACGCACTGGGCGTCGAAGTCACCCGCGCCGACGGTGTTCCCTTCCTGGTCGGTCGCGACCTGCCCCGCGATGAAGACGAACTCGGAGGCCCTGACGCGGGCTACCTGGGAATACTGGGCAAGCGGGGTACCAAGGCCAACGGGATTGAGGATCTGGATATCGGGCATGGCGTGTCCACGGGTGGTTTTTCAGATTAGATGCACTAACTTGATGCATCCGGAAGATGGCTTGGGCGCGGAATATGGCGCTCTTGTTTCCAGATCACTATAGGCACGCCCTCCAGGCCTGTCACACGAATTCTCTTCCCATATGAAGTTAGAAAAACTAATCTAAAAACATGAGTCATCCACTGCCTCCCCTGACCGCGCTGAGAGCCTTCGAGTCGGCCGCCCGCCACCGCAGCCTGAAGAAGGCCGCCGAAGAACTGAACGTCACGCCTGCCGCCGTCAGCCACCAGATCCAGATCCTGGAAGACATGCTGGGCGTGCGCCTTTTCCGCCGCGTCCACCGCGGCATCGAACTGACCGCCAGCGCCGAAATCTTCTTTCCCAAGCTGGAAGAAGGCTTCGACTGCCTGCGCCAGGCCGTGGGACGGCTGCGCGATCACCGCGGCGCCGACGTGCTCGAGGTCGGCGCGCCCCCGTCCTTCATCTCCAACTGGCTGATGCCGCGCCTGCATCGCTTCGTGACCGCCTTCCCCGACATCGACGTGCGCGTCTCCACCCGGGTGCGGCAGTTCCCGCGCCTGCCGCGCGGACCGCGCGGGGACGTCGCCAGCGTGATGGGCTGGGTGGACGAGGTCGACGTGCTGGTCGTATTCGGCAACGGCGGCTATCCGGGCATGCGGGTCGACCAGTTGATGCCGCTGACGGTCACGCCGCTGTGCAGCCCCGCCCTGCTCGAGGGCGACAACCCCCTGCGCCAGCCCGACGACCTGCGCCGCCACGTGCTGCTCCACGACGATCGCGGCGTGCTGTACGAAGGGCCGTCGTTCTGGGACATGTGGCTGGAAAAAGCGGGCGTCACGGGCATCGACACCTCGCGCGGGCCCCACTTCTGGCACTCCATCCCCGCCATGGAAGCCGCCGTCGCCTGCAAGGGCGTGGTCGCCACCACCAAGGAACTCGCCCGCCTGGACCTGGCGACCGGACGGCTGGTGGCGCCCTTCCCGCTGGAGGTCCGGCTGGCGTCCAGCTACCACATCGTCAGCAACGAACCGGCTTCCAAGCGCGAGGTCGTCCGGCTGTTCCGGGACTGGCTCGGGAAGGAAGCGCGGACGGCCTGAACCGGCGGCGGACACGGCCGGGCCGCCTGCCGGGCAGGTGCCCATTCCAGGCTATGATGGTGGGTTGCCGTGCGCTTTCCCAACCCTGTATTGCCCGTGCCAGATCTCACTCTCGACGATTTCGACTACGAACTTCCGCCCGAGCTGATCGCCCAGACCCCCGCCGCCGACCGCACCGCCAGCCGCCTCCTCCACCTGGATGCGCAAGGCGGACTGCACGACCGCCGGTTTGCCGATCTGCCCGGCCTGCTGCGCCCGAACGATCTCCTGGTCTTCAATGACACCCGGGTGATCAAGGCGCGCCTCTTCGGGGAAAAAAGCAGCGGCGGCAAGGTGGAAGTGCTGGTCGAACGCATCACCGAACCCGACCGGGCGCTGGTGCACCTGCGCGCCAGCAAGTCGCCCAAGGCCGGCGCGGTGATCCGCCTGGCGGGCGCCTTCGACGTCACCATGCTGGGCCGCGAGGGTGACCTGTTCGACCTGCGTTTTCCCGGTCCGGTGCTGGAACTGCTGGCCGATCACGGCCAGACGCCGCTGCCCCCCTATATCACGCACACGCCGGATACCGGCGACGACACCCGCTATCAGACGGTGTACGCCCGGGAGCCCGGCGCGGTGGCCGCCCCCACGGCCGGACTGCACTTCGACGACGCCTTGCTGGCGACGCTGCGCGCCCAGGGCGTGCGCACGGCCTTCGTGACGCTGCACGTGGGCGCCGGCACCTTCCTGCCGGTACGGGTGGACAAGCTGTCCGAACATGTGATGCACAGCGAACTCTATACGCTGCCCCAGGCGACGGTGGACGCCATCGCGCAAGCCCGCGCCGCGGGCGGCCGGGTGGTCGCCGTCGGCACGACCAGCGTGCGGGCCCTGGAGTCGGCCGCCTCCACCCACTGGCCGCTGCGCGAGACGCGCGGCGACACGCGCCTGTTCATCACGCCCGGCTTCGAGTTCCGGGCGGTGGACGCGCTGGTCACCAATTTCCACCTGCCCAAGTCGACGCTGATGATGCTGATCTCGGCGTTCGCGGGCATGGACCCCATCCGCCGCGCCTACGCCCACGCCGTGGCCCAGCGCTACCGCTTCTTCAGCTACGGCGACGCGATGTTTATAGAACGATGAACGGACTGAAATTCGAACTGCTCGCCACCGAGGGCCAGGCCCGCCGCGGGCGCGTGACGCTGAACCACGGCGTGGTCGAGACGCCCATCTTCATGCCGGTGGGCACCTATGGCACGGTCAAGGCCATGGCGCCCTACGAGCTGGACGAGGTCGGCGCGCAGATCGTGCTGGGCAACACCTTCCACCTGTGGCTGCGGCCCGGCACGCAGATCATCGATGCCCATGGGGGCCTGCACGGCTTCATGCAGTGGCACAAACCCCTCCTGACGGACTCGGGCGGCTTCCAGGTGTTCAGCCTGGAGGGCCTGCGCAAGATCACCGAAGAAGGGGTGCGTTTCGCCTCCCCCATCGACGGCGCGCGGCTGATGCTCACGCCCGAGGAATCGATGCGCATCCAGCGCAGCCTGAACTCGGACATCGCGATGGTGTTCGACGAGTGCACGCCCTACGCCATCGACGGCCGGCCGGCCACCGTGGAGGAGGCGGCCACCTCGATGCGGATGTCGCTGCGCTGGGCGCGCCGGTCGCGCAACGAATTCGAGGCGCTGGAAAACCCCAACGCGCTGTTCGGCATCGTCCAGGGCGGCATGTACGAGGCCCTGCGCGACGAATCGCTGGCGGGCCTCAAGGACATCGGCTTCCATGGCTACGCGATCGGCGGCCTGTCGGTGGGCGAGCCCAAGGAAGACATGCTGCGCATCCTGGCCCACGTGGCGCCGCGGCTGCCGCAGGACGCCCCCCGCTACCTGATGGGCGTGGGCACGCCCGAGGACCTGGTGGACGGCGTG
Organism: Alcaligenaceae bacterium SAGV5; assembly: GCA_009360345.1. Lineage (GTDB taxonomy): Bacteria > Pseudomonadota > Gammaproteobacteria > Burkholderiales > Burkholderiaceae_B > Pigmentiphaga. The sequence continues at coordinate 39,363 of SPDP01000005.1, read as the reverse complement.
GCCGCCGGGGTGGACATGTTCGACTGCGTGATGCCCACGCGCAACGCCCGCAACGGCTGGCTGTTCACCCGCTACGGCGACGTCAAGATCCGCAACGCCCGCTACCGGGACGACACCCGTCCGCTGGATGAAACCTGCGGCTGCTATACATGTCAGAACTTTTCCCGCTCGTACCTGCACCACCTGTTCAGGTCGAACGAGATCCTGGGGGCGCGGCTCAATACGATCCACAACCTCCACTATTACCTGCAGCTGATGCAAGAAATGCGCGATGCCATTGCCGGCGGCGTTTTCGCGGCCTGGCGCGCGGAATTCGCCGCCAACCGGGCGCGTGGCGTCTAGAATGCCACCTCCCGGCCCCGCCGTGGCCAACCAGGAGCTCGCGGCCACTGGTCAGCACGGCGGCCGTGGCATGGGTTATCCCTGAAAGAGGTCCGGTTCCGCCCTGGGCGGGCTAGGCTACAATTTTGAGTTATTTTCGACGCAAGTCATTGATTCCGGAGAAGAAATGCTGACATCCAACGCGCTCGCCAATGTCCTGGCGCAAGCTCCCGCGGCCGGCGGCGAAGGCGCCCTGATGGGGATGCTGCCCATCGTCCTGATGTTCGTGATCCTCTATTTCCTGATGATCCGTCCTCAGATGAAGCGCCAGAAAGAGCACAAGAACATGGTTGCCGCGCTGGCCAAGGGCGACGAAGTCGTCACCGCCGGCGGCATCCTGGGCAAGGTCGTCCAGGTCAACGATACCTACGTCTCGGTGGAAATTTCGCGCGAAGGCGACAAGGCGGTGGAAGTCCTGGTCCAGAAAACCGCGGTCCAGACCGTCCTGCCCAAGGGCACCATCAAGGCTCTGTAAGCCGGGCGCTCGCGTCCATGCCGCCCGCGCGGCATCGATGCACTGCCGGGGGCTGGCGCCGGGCGCCGCCCCTTTTTCGCGTTCTGCGGCCTGGCCCGCCGCGGGCACCGGCGCCGATGCGCCAGCCTTCCGAGGTTTGATTACCGATGAATCGCTATCCTCTCTGGAAGTACATCATGATCGCCGTGGTGGTCGTGATCGGCTTCGTCTACACCTTGCCGAACTTCTTCGGCGAGTCCCCCGCCGTCCAGGTCTCCAGCGCCAAGGCGACCATCAAGGTCGACAACTCCATGATGGAGCGGGTGGACCAGACCCTTCAGGCCGCGGGCATCGCCAACACCGGCCTGTATTTCGAACAGAACGGCCCCGTGGGCACGGTGCGGGTGCGCCTGAACTCCCCGGACCAGCAGTTGCGCGCGCGCGACCTGCTTGAAAAGTCCCTGAACCCCGATTCCTCCGATCCCGGCTACGTGGTCGCGCTGAACCTGCTGTCGGCCTCGCCCGCCTGGCTGCGCTCGCTGCACGCGCTGCCCATGTACCTGGGCCTGGACCTGCGCGGCGGCGTGCACTTCCTGCTGCAGGTGGACATGAAGGGCGCGCTGACCAAGCGCTACGATGCCATGACCGGCGACGTGCGTTCGCTGCTGCGTGACAAGAACATCCGCCACAACGGCATCGACCGCGTCGGCCAGAGCATCGAGGTCAAGTTCCGCGACGCCGCCACCCGCGATGCCGCGCGCGACGTGCTGCGCACCGGCCTGCCCGACCTGCAGCTCAGCGACCAGGACGCCGGCGGCGACTTCAAGCTGACGGGCGCGCTGACCCCGCAGGCCATCAAGACCTCCCAGGACAACGCGCTGCGCCAGAACATCACGACGCTGCACAACCGCATCAACGAACTGGGCGTGGCCGAGCCGGTGATCCAGCAACAGGGCGCCGACCGCATCGTGGTCCAGTTGCCGGGTGTGCAGGACGTGGCCAAGGCCAAGGACATCCTGGGCCGTACGGCCACGCTGGAAGTGCGCATGGTGGACGACTCGCCTGAGGCCACCAGCGCGCTGGCCAGCGGCACCGTGCCCTTCGGCCTGGAACGCTACACCGACCGCGACGGCCGCCCGGTGCTGGTGCGCCGCCAGGTCGTCCTGACCGGCGAGAACCTGCAGGACGCCCAGGCCGGCTTCGACGGCCAGACCCAGCAGCCCGCCGTGCACCTGACGCTGGATGCCAAGGGCGCCCGCATCTTCCGCGACGTGACCCGCGACAACGTGGGCAAGCGCATGGCCATCCTGCTGTTCGAGAAGGGCAAGGGCGAAGTCGTGACCGCGCCGGTGATCCGCAGCGAGATCAGCGGCGGCCGCGTGCAGATCACCGGCAGCATGAGCACGGTCGAGGCCAACGACACCGCGCTGCTGCTGCGCGCCGGTTCGCTGGCCGCGCCCATGGAAATCATCGAGGAACGCACCATCGGCCCCAGCCTGGGCGCCGACAACATCCAGAAGGGCTTCCACTCGGTGGTCTACGGCTTCTCCGCCATCGCCATCTTCATCATCCTGTACTACGGGCTCTTCGGCGTATTCTCGGTGATCGCCCTGGCGGTCAACCTGCTGCTGCTGATCGCGCTGCTGTCCATGCTGCAGGCCACGCTGACCCTGCCCGGCATCGCCGCCATCGCGCTCACGCTGGGCATGGCGATCGACGCCAACGTGCTCATCAATGAGCGGATACGCGAGGAACTGCGGGCCGGCGCCGCGCCGCAACAGGCCATCCACCTCGGCTTCGAGCGCGCCTGGGGCACCATCCTGGACTCCAACGTCACCACGCTGATCGCCGCGGTGGCGCTGCTGGCCTTCGGTTCCGGCCCGGTGCGGGGCTTCGCCATCGTCCATACCATCGGGATCCTGACCTCGATGTTCTCCGCCGTGGTCGGCGCCCGCGCGCTCGCCAACCTCTGGTACGGCCGCCGCAAGAAACTCGCCAAGCTGTCGATTGGCCAGGTCTGGAAACCCAAAGAGGTCTGAGCAACATGGAATTCTTCCGCATCCACAAGACCATCCCGTTCATGCGCCATGCGCTGGTGCTGAACATCATCAGTCTGGTCACGTTCCTGGCGGCGGTGTTCTTCATCGCCACCAAGGGCTTCCACCTGTCCATCGAATTCACCGGCGGCACGGTCATGGAAGTGGCCTACCCGCAGGCGGTGGAACTGGACAAGGTGCGCGGCACCATCTCGCAGAAGGGCTACAACGACTTCCAGGTGCAGAACTTCGGCACCTCGCGCGACGTGATGATCCGGCTGCCCAACGTCGAGGGCAAGACCTCGACCCAGCAGAGCAACGAGGTCATCGAGGCCCTGAAGGCCACCGACCCCGGCGTCGAACTGCGCCGCGTGGAATACGTCGGCCCGCAGATCGGCAAGGAACTGGCCCACGACGGCCTCCTGGCGCTGCTGTTCGTGGTGGTCGGCATCATGATCTACCTGGGCTTCCGCTTCGAGTGGAAGTTCGCCATCGCCGGCGTGGTGGCCAACCTGCACGACGTGGTCATCATCCTGGGGTTCTTCGCGTTCTTCCAATGGGAGTTCTCGCTGCCGGTGCTGGCGGCGGTGCTGGCGGTGCTGGGCTACTCGGTGAACGAATCCGTGGTCATCATGGACCGTATCCGGGAAAACTTCCGCAAGCAGCGCAAGGCCTCGGTGCGAGACGTGATCGACAGCGCCATCACCGCCACCATCTCGCGCACCATCATCACCCACGGCTCGACCCAGATGATGGTGATCGCCATGCTGATCTTCGGCGGCCCGTCGCTGCATTATTTCTCGCTGGCCCTGACCATCGGCATCTGGTTCGGCATCTACTCGTCCGTGTTCGTGGCGGCCGCCATCGCCATGTGGCTGGGTGTCAAACGCGAAGACCTGGTCAAGCCGGCCAAGAAGGATACCGGCGAGGTCGTGGGCTAACGCCCGCGCCGTCCCGGACGACGTCCCGAAGCGCCCGGCTCCGCCGGGCGTTTTTGTTTGTCATCGGGCCATCCGACCCGACGGAGCACTTCCATGAATCCGCGATTCGATCTCCTGACCCTGCAACTGCTGCGCAAGGTCGATGAAACCGGCAGCGTGGCACGCGCGGCCGAGACCATCCACCTGACGGCCTCGGCCGCCAGCAAGCGCATCCTGGAGCTGGAATCCCAATTGGGCATCGCCCTCTTGACCCGGCGGCCGGAGGGCGCGCGCCTGACCGCCGCCGGCCTGGCGGTGGCGCGGCGCACCGAACGGGTGCTGGAAGAATTGCAGGGGTTGCAACAGGACCTGGCGGGGTTCGCGGACGGCACCTCGGGCACGGTCAGGATCGCCTCCAACACCTCGGGCATGTGCGCGGGGCTGGCCGACCTGATGGCCCGGTTCTCGGCGCAATACCCCGGCATCCGCATCTCGGTGCGGGAAGCCACGAGCGCGGCGGTGCTGGAGGCGGTGGCCAACGGGTCGGCCGATCTCGGCATCGCCCATGCCGGCGCCCAGGCGGACCACCTGCGAAGTCTGCCCTATACGCGCACGCCTTTGGTCCTGGCGGTACCCGCCGGCCATGAGCTGGCCGGACGCAAGGCCGTCTTCTATGAAGAAACGCTGCGGTTCCCGCACATCGCGCGCTCGGCCGGCAGCGCGCTGGCGCAGTTCTCGGGCCAGGACGGACCGGGCACGCCGCACCCGCCCGCCGTCTCCACCCAGGTGACCAGCTTCCCCGCGGTGTTCTCGCTGGTCAGCGCGGGGCTGGGCGTGGCCGTGGTGCCCGCCGCGCCCGCGGACTGGCATGCTCCCGCCAACATCCGGCAGGTCCCGCTAGCCGACGACTGGGCCAGCTTCGAACTGCGCCTGGTGGTCGACCCGGGCGTGGTCCCCACGCCCGCGGTGTCGCGCCTGCTGGACGCGCTACTCTCGCAGGCGGCCTAATCCACGCTGACCGAAGCGTCGCGCACCACCTTGCCCCACTTGACCTTGTCCGAAGCGATGAGCGCCGAGAACGCCTCCACGGTATCGGCCGCGGGCTCGTAGCCGTTCTCGATCAGCTTCTGCCGCACGGCCGGCCTGGCCACGTAGGCCCGCATCGCGGTGTTCCACTTCTGCACCACCTCGCCAGGCGTGGCCCGGGGCGCCGCGACGCCCCACCATTCGTCAGCCACATAGCCCGGCAGGCCGGCCTCGGTCACCGTCGGGACATCGGGGAAACTCGCCGCGCGCGCGGCGCCGGTGGTGGCGAGCAGTTTGACCCGGCCCGATTTGATGTAGGGCGTGGCCGGCCCCAGGATGGCGAACATCATGGAGATCTGGCCACCCAGCAGGTCATTGAGCGCCGGGCTGGTGCCGCGGTAGGGAACGTGGCGGATGTCGATCCGCGCCATGGACTTGAACAGTTCCCCGGGCAGGTGGCCCGCGGCGCCGTTGCCCGCCGACCCGAAGGTCAGCATGCCCGGCTTGCTCCGGGCCAGCGCGATCAGCTCGCCGATGGAGTTCACCCCCAGCGACGGATGCACCAGCACGCCGAACACGGTCGAGGCCACGCGGCTGACCGGCGTGAACTGCTTCTCGGGATCGTAGGGCAGGGACTTGTACAGGCTGGGATTGATGGCCGACACGCCCGCGGTGGTCATCAGCATGGTGTAGCCGTCGGCCTTGGCCGTGGCCACCGCGGCCGCGCCGATGGCGCCGCCCGCGCCGGGGCGATTCTCGACGATGACAGGCTGGTGCCATTGCTGGTCCAGCTCGCGCGCGAGTTCGCGCGCCAGGATGTCGGTGCCGCCCCCGGCGGGGAAAGGCACCACCAGCCGGATCGGCCCGGCCGGATAGGCATCGGCCGCCTGCGCGGCATGCGGGCCCGCCAGCGCAAGACCGGCGACCAGGAGAACACGGAACGATTTCATGCGAGGACTTCCCTGGCAGGCTCGGCGGCGAGCGCTTCCAGCGTCGCCTCCGGAAAATAGACGGTACCGGCGTACAGGCGCCGGGCGGTGCGAAGCAGGCTGGCCGAACGGATCTCCGTACCGGCTGCGCCCTGGCCGGCGTCGATCCCGACTCGCAGCGTGCCCGCGGGGTGCTCGATGGCGACCTCGCCTCCCGCGCCCGGGGCCGCGATCCGCGCGGGCACGGATCCCGGCACCCGCACGGCCGCCGCCAGGCACACCGCGCCGGTCACGGCGAACGAGGTATGGCAGGTGTACGGCATGAAGTACCGGGCACTGATCGTACCGCCCGCCACGGGCCGCGCCACGGTCACGAGCTTGGGCATCTCCAGCCGCGAGACGTCGCCCAGCCCCATCGCCCGGCCGGCCGCGCGGCGCACGCGCTCGACACGGGCCAGCAGGTCGTCGCGGGCGTTGATCTCGTCGGTGGTCTCGTAGCCCGTCATGCCCAGTTCGGCGGCCTCGACGATGGCCATGGGCACCGCCGCGTCCACACAACTGACGGACACGCCCTCCAGCGTCTCGACGGCCCTGCCCGTGGGCAGCAGCCTGCCGGTCTTGGCCCCGGCCACGTCGCAGAATCGCAGCCAGACCGGCGCGGCGGTGCCGGCCACGCCATCGATGGCCGCTTCGCCCGCATAGACGGCACGGCCGTCCCGGGTCCGCACGGTGGCGACGATGCGCTTGCCGGTGTTGACGTTGAAGATGGAGACTTCGGTAGCAGCGCCCCCGGCGGCCGCGACCAGGCCCTCATCGATGGCGAACGGGCCGACGGCGGCCAGCATGTTGCCGCAGTTCACGGAATAGTCGATGGTGTTCTTGTGGACGCAGATCTGGGCGAACAGATAGTCCACATCCACGTCTGGCCGGGTGCTGCGCGAAATGATCGCGACCTTGTTGGTCAGCGAATCGATGCCGCCTATGCCGTCTATCCGCCGCGGCTCCAGGGCCCCCATCAGCCTGAGCAGCGCGGCGTCGCGCCGCGGTCCGGCCGGCGGCAGGTCGTCCGCCAGGAAAAACGGCCCCTTGGACGTGCCGCCGCGCATCAGTACGCAGCGCAGCCCCAGTTGATCGGAAAATGTCTGCATGGCTTTCCTCCTTGCGGGGCAAGTCTGGCCTGTCCCGGCGGGCCGGGCAAACGACGAATCGGCGCGGGGGACGCGAAAAAAATTCACGTCCCCCCGGGGTGGCGCCCCACGCATACTGGCGGCCATGCGACACCTGGACTATTTCCGACTGTCGGCCGGCGAGATCGCCGGCCGCCTGCGCGACGGCACCTTATTCCCGGCCGACATCTCCCGCAGCGTGATAGCGCGGCACGCCCGCCTCGAACCGGCCCTGCAGGCATGGAGCTGGTTCGAACCCCGCCGGGTCGAGCTCGCCTATCGCGACGGCCTGCCGCCCGCAGCAGCTCGACGCAGGCCGCGCTGCGCGGCCTGCGTCCGCAGGAGGGGGTGGCGGGCCGGGTCATCGGTGTCGAGCGCTTCGCCCTGGTGGCCGCCCCCTCGCATCCCCTGGCCGGACGCGGCGAGGTGTCGCCGCAGGAACTGGCCCGGCAGAAATTCGTGCGGGCCGCGCATCGTTCCGGGTTCTCGATCCACATGGCCGACATGCTGCGCGCGGCCGGCATCGCCGGCACGCCGGTGGCATCGCGCGCCACCGAATCGGGCATGGTGCGGGAGCTGACGGCGGCGGGCGTGGGCATCTGGTGCGTGCCGGCCAAGACGGTCCGCCGGGACATCGAGTCCGGACTCCTGGCCGAACTGTCGCCCGGCGGGCCGCCGATGACGATGGGGTTGTGGCTGGCCCATGACGACCGGCGGCCGCTTTCCGCGGCGGCGCGGCTGCTGGCCGGCTACATCGAGGCGTGCGCCGCGGCCGGGCGCGATGCCCCCCGCGCGTCGTTCTCGTTCTGATTGGCAGGGCCGCCGTCCGTTGGTATCGTAGGTCCGGCGGGGAGGCTGCGCGATCCACGGCCTTCCCGTCCCGCCTCCGGATCCTCGCCAAGGGAGATCAGCATGGAAGGACCCTCCACCGAAAACCTGCGCTGCATCCTGCTCGCCACCGACCTGAGCGCGCGCTGCGACCGCGCCCAGGACCGGGCGGTGCAATTGGCGCGCGAGCACGGCGCCAGGCTGGTCGCGGTGTGCGTGCACGAGACGTCGCTGGGCGACGTGCTGACCGCCCGGCGCAGCCAGGTGGTCGACCGAAATACCGCCGAGCGGCGCTTCCGGGCCGGCCTGGGCAGCGTAGACGTCCAGGCCGAGCTGGTGCTGGAAACGGGGCATGCGGTCGAGGTCATCCGCAAGACGGCCGAGGCGCGCCACTGCGATCTCATCGTCACCGGGGTGGCCCGCGACGAGACCCTGGGCCGCCTGCTGCTCGGCACCACGGTCGAGAAACTCGCGCGCGAGGCCGCCCAGCCCATCCTGATCGTGCGCGAACGGCCGCATCACGATTATCGCGATTTCGTCGCCGCCGTCGATTTCTCGGAGGGCGCGCGCCAGGCCTTGCAGGCGGCGCTGAGCCTGTTCCCGGATGCGCGGCCGCTGCTGTTCCACGCTTTCTCCACCCATGGCGCGCATGCCGAGGCGGCCGTGGTGGAACAGGCCAGGGCGCGGGCCGACAACGAGGTGGCCGAATTCATGAAACGGAACGCGGCGCTGTTGAACCGGCCCGACGTCGAATGGAAGATCGAGCATGGCCTGCCCGAGGATGTGCTGCCCGACTACGTGGCGCGCCATCCCGCCGAGCTGCTGGTGGTGGGCACGCATGGCCGCACGGGGATCCTGCGCACGGCCATCGGCAGCGTGGCGGAAAAATTGATCCAGCACACGCCCTGCGACGTGCTGATCGTCCGCCAGCGGCAGCCCTGAACGGACTCAGCCGGCGCGCCGTCCGTATTCGCCGGGCGGCACGCCTGCCCAGCGCCGGAAGGCGCGGGCGAAGATCTTTTCGGAGCCGTAGCCGACCAGTTCGGCCACGTCGGCCAGCCGCACCGATCCCAGCCGCAGCCGTTCGGCGGCCCGCTCCATGCGGCGCGCCGTCAGATAGGAGATCGGCGATACGCCCACCAGCTCCCGGAAGCGCGCGCTGAAGCGCGAGCGCGACATGCAGACTTCGTCGGCCAGCCAGGGCAGGGTCCAGGGTTTTTCGGGCCAGCGGTGCATCAGCATGATGGCCTGGGCGATCTTGGGGTCGGCCAGGCCGCGCAGCCAGTTCGGTTCGGTGTCGCGGTGCCGCAGCAGATAGGCGCGCAGCACGTGCACCATCAGCAGGTCGCCCATGCGCGCGGCCGACAGCTTCCAGCCCGGCTGGCGGTTCAGGCTTTCCTCGATGAACAGGCGCATGGTGGGCGCCAGGCACGAGGCCAGGTTCACGTCGTCCTCGCGCAGGTGGATGAGGCCGGGCAGGAAGCGCAGCACGGTGTTCTGCCCCACCGGGCCGTAGTCGACGATGGTGGTGAACAGCTCGGTGGGCGTGCCGCCTTCGCCATGCGTGAACACCAGCGGTTTTTCCCCGCGCTCGCGCATGCCGTGGGCGGCCAGCACGTCGGCGAAGGGCACTGGAGCGAGTCCCGGCTCGGACGAAATGGTATGCCTGCCGCCGCGGGGCAGCACGACGAGGTCGCCCGCGGGCACCCGCACGGGCGGCATGCCTTCGGGCTGTATCCAGTAGGGCGCGCCCTGGGCGATACGGAACATCGCGCCCTGTAGTCCCGTGGACTCCAGCGACCACGGGGCATGTAGGATGAAGCGGCCGGTCGTGGCGCTATCGGCCCGGCAGCCGGACAGGACCTCGCTCAATACATCCACGTCTTCCTCCATCGATGGCGCCCTGTCGATTTTATCGGCAGGCGGGACGAATTGCGGCCTAATGAAGCGTTATTGGGGTGGAGGCTGGCGGGTTTTCAGGGAAGAATCTGCGCTTCTCCGCGTTCGGAGGCGCCCGTGGCGTCCCGCGCGGCGCCGTCCGCCCCGCATTTTCATAGGTGCCTCCATGTTCGCATTGCTCCGCAAATTCGCCCTGGCCCTGGGCTGTCTGCCGCTTGCCGCCCTGACCGCGCACGCGCAGGGGAATGATTTCCCGGCCAAGCCCATCACCATCATCGTCGGCTATCCCGCCGGCGGCGGACCGGACATCGGCGCCCGCATGCTGGGCGAGAAGCTCGCCGCGCGCATGCACCAGTCCATCATCGTCGAGAACCGTCCGGGCGTCAGCGGCATGATGGGCGCATCGGCGGTCGCGCGCGCGCCGGCCGACGGCTACACCCTGTTGTTCGCGCCCAATACGTTCCTGATCGCTCCCCACGTATTGCCCAAGAGCGCGAACGTCAACCTGGATGTGCTGAACGATTTCGTACCCGTCGTGGCGCCGTCCAAGGGCGCCATGATGATGGTGGCCCACCCGTCGCTGGGCGTGAAGAACGCCAAGGAGCTGGTCGCGCTGCTCAAGAAGCAGCCCGGAATCGCCTATGCCACCCCGGGCAGCGGTTCGCCCATGCATATCGCCGGCGAGCTGTTCAAGAAGTCCGCGGGCGTGGACATGCTGCACGTGCCCTACAAGGGCGTGGCGCCCGCGATCGCCGACGTGCTGGGCGGCCACGTGAAGATCACCTACGCCAGTATCGGCGTCGTGGCGCAGCATATCGCCGCCGGGCGCCTGGTGGCGCTGGGCATGGCCGAGAAGGAGCGTTCACCCCTGATGCCCGACCTGCCTACGCTGGCCGAGCAGGGCTATCCCAACACCGCGACCGGCGCCTGGTACGGCGTGTTCGCGCCCAAGGGAACGCCGCCCGCCGTGGTCGAAAAGCTGAACCAGGAGTTCAACGCGGTGCTGCGCCAGCCGGACACCGCCGCCAAGCTCAAGCAGCAGTGGGAAGTGCCGCTGGGCGGTTCGTCCGAAGATCTCGCCCGCATGGCCAAGGCCGAGTACGACAGCTACGGCAAGATCGTCAAAGAATTCAACATCTCGGCCGATTGATCGCATGAACCCGCGTGTTTCCAAGCGGCCCAACATCCTGCTGGTCATGACCGACCAGCAGCGGGCCGATCACCTGGGGTGCTACGGCAACCCCATCCTGCGCACGCCGAACCTGGACGCGCTGGCGCGCGCCGGCGTGCGCGCCTCGCAGTTCTACGTGGCCAGTCCCACCTGCATGTCGAACCGGGCGACGTTGATGACCGGCCGGATGCCCTCGCTGCACGGCGTGTTGCACAACGGCATCCCGCTGTCGCGCGAGGACGTCACCTTCGTCGAGCTGCTGCGCGATGCGGGGTACGCGACGGCGCTGATCGGCAAGTCGCACCTGCAGAACTTCGGCTACAACAATCCGCCCATCCGCGGTTGGGAAAACCTGAACGGCGGCACGCCGCCGTCGGAGGCGATGAAGGACGCGCACCGGCACCACCGGCGCGGCCGCGACTACGACAACGAGTGGACGCCCTATTGGAAGGCCGATCCATCCTTCCATGTGCAGACGCCGTTCTACGGCTTCGACGACGTGCGCCTGTGCACCATGCACGGCGACCGCGTGCAGGGCGACTACGCGCGCTGGCTGGCCGAGCGCCATCCCGATCCCGACAGCCTGCGCGGCCGCGAAAATGCCATCGCCGACGACCGCTACGATTCGCCGCAGGCCTGGCGCACACGCATGCCGGTGGAGCTGTATCCCTCGACCTACGTGGCCGAGCAGACCTGCGAGTGGCTGGCCCGGCACGCGGGGCGGGACGATGATGCGCCGTTTTTCATCCAATGCTCGTTCCCCGATCCGCACCACCCGTTCACGCCTCCCGGCAAGTACTGGGACATGTACGACCCGGCAGGCATTCCGCTGCCGCCATCTTTCCACCAGGAGAACATGCCGGCGCTGCTGCGGGCCGTGCACGAGCGCACCCGCGCGGGCGCCTCGCGCGAGGCCTACGTGCCTTTCGCCTTGAATGAGCGCGAGTGCCGCGAGGTGACCGCGTTGACCTACGGTTCGATCAGCCTGGTCGACGACTGCATCGGCCGGGTGCTGGCCAAACTGGACGAACTGGGGCTGCGCGAGGACTCCGTGGTCATCTTCACCGCCGACCACGGCGAGATGATGGGCGACCACGGCATCGCGCTCAAGGGCGTCATGCACTATCGCAGCGTGACCCAGGTCCCGTTCATCTGGCACGATCCGCAACTGGCCGAGCAGCGGCGCGGCGCGGTGGTGGACGACGTGGCGGGCACGATAGACATCGCGCAGACCATCCTGGCGCGCGCCGGCCTGGCGCCCTTCAACGGCATCCAGGGCGCGAACCTGCTGCCGATGATCCGCGGCGAGGCCGCGCCGGCGCCGGAGCGCGCCGGCATCGTGGTTGAAAGCGAACCGCTGCAATACGCGTTCGGACGGCCGCGCCGCTTCAAGGTGCGCACGCTGTTCGATGGCCGCTACCGGCTGACGTTGTCGGACGATCCGGCGGTGTGCGAGTTCTACGACCTGGAAACCGACCCGCACGAGGTCCAGGACCTCTGGAGCGAGCCGTCGGCCCGTGGCCAGCGCGATCGCCTCGTGGCCGCGCTGGCGGTGGAGATGATCCGCCTGTCGGAAAGCTCGCCCCTGCCCAGCGCGCAGGCCTGAGGCGGGCGGTCAGGCCAGGTCGAACCGGAACAGCGCGGCATAGCGCCGTTCCGATCCGGCCGGCGCCGAGGCGTACAGGCCCAGCGTGCCGAAGCGCGCCGGCGGAATGGCCGGCATGGGCCGCGGCAGGTCCGGCATGGACTGGCCCGCCTTGAAGCGGGCCAGCGTCACATGCGGGCGAAAGGGGCGGCCTTCCACCGGCAGCCCCATGCCGCGCACGATGGTTTGCGTGTCCTCGACCAGCCGGCGCAGCGGCGCGGGCAGCGAGAAGCTGGCCACCGCCACGCGCGGCCGGGCCGGCTGCGGCCACAGTTCCAGCGACTCGCCGTCCAGCACGGGCAGGGCGCGCGCCAGGGGCGCCAGCGCCGCGCGCAGCCGGATTTCGTGATCGGGTGTCAGGCTGCCCAGGAAAGCGAGGGTCAGATGCAGGTCGGCCGGCAGCAGGCGCGCCGGCGGCAGGTTGGCGCCCAGCGCGGCCAGGCGTGCGCGTGTGCAGTCGTCGGGGCCGAGGGCGATGAAGCAGCGGGAATGGTCGGAAGCGGTGGCGGGCATGCCTTAGGATACCCCGGCCGGTTCAGCGGGCCGGTTTGGGGGCGGCGCTGGTCCGGCGGTCCGGCGCGGGTAAACCCTCGTGGTCATTGTGGTCATCCGCTTGCTAGGATTTGATCAAAGATCGAATATCCAAGATCGAATTCTGGCGCGCACCTCGGGGGATCCATGCCGGCAGACATTGCCCATCTTATCGACGACAGGCCCGCCGACGGCGTATTCCGCGTCCACCGCGACGTATTCCGCCGCGACGACGTCTACGCCCGGGAAATGGACCGCTTCTTCCACGGCGGCTGGGTGTTCGTCGCCCATTCCTCCCAGGTGCCCAATCCCCAGGACTACCTCACGACCAGCATCGGCCGCCAGCCGCTGGTCGTCATGCGCGGCCAGGACGGCGCGCTGCGCTGCTTCCACAACTCCTGTCGCCACAAGGGCGCCCTGGTCTGCCACCAGCGGCGCGGCAACCGCCGCACCCATGTCTGCCACTACCACGGCTGGGCCTACGGCAGCGACGGGCGCAACCTGGGCGTCAAGGGCAAGGCCCAGGGCGACTATCCCGCCGCCTTCGACGACGACAGCCACGACCTCCAGCCGGTGGCCCGTTTCGCGGAATACCGCGGCTTCCTGTTCGCCAGCCTGACGGCCGAGGTGCCGCCGCTCGAGGAACACCTGGGCGACATCCGGCGTTTCATCGACATGGCGGTCGACCAGAGCGAAGCCGGCCTGGAGATCGTGCCCGGCGCGGTCACCTACACCTACCGCGGCAACTGGAAGCTGCAACTGGAGAACTCCACCGACGCCTACCACTTCACATCCACGCATCCGTCCTACCTGCGGTTGCTGGACCGGCGTTCCGGCATGGCGGGACGAACCGACGTCGAGGCGGCGATCTGGCAGGCCGGAGGCAAGAAGCGCGAAGAAATGATGGGGTCCTTCGGCTTTGCCAACGGACACGCGCTGGTCTGGACCACTTCGCCGGTGGAGAACCATCCCTTGTACGCCCGCCTGCCCGAGCTTCGGGAGCGCGTCGGCGGGACGCGCGCGGAATGGATGCTGCGCACGCGCCAGTGCAACGTCTTTCCCAACCTGCAACTGGCTTCCAACGCGGCCTTGCAGATGCGCGTCATCCGCCCGCTGGCGGTCGACCTGACCGAGATCACGTCCTATTGCCTGGCGCCGGTGGGCGAGGATGCTGAACAGCGGCGCCAGCGGCTGCGCCAGTACGAGGACTTCTTCAACCCCAGCGGCCTGGCCACGCCCGACGATACGGTCACTTTCGAGGACTGCCAGCGTGGCTTCGAAAGCGGCGAGATCGAGTGGCAGCAGGGCTACTCGCGCGGCATGGGACGGGTGGTGCGGGGCGCCGATGCGCACGCGGCGGAGCTGGACATCGCGCCTGACACGTCGATCTCTGGAGCGTTCGAGATGAGCGACGAGACCGTGTTCCATGCGCTGTACCGCAACTGGTCGAGGAAATTGAAATGAGCAGGCTGGCGCTGGAAGTGCAGGCCGACGCGCAGGCCCTCGTGTTCCAGGAAGCCGCCCACCTGGACGCGCAGCGTTGGGACGACTGGCTGGCGCTGTATGCCGAGGACGCGAGTTTCTGGCTGCCCGCGTGGACCGACGAGCATCGGTTGTCGGTGTCGCCGGACAGCGAGTTGTCGTTGATGTATTGCGCCGCGCGCGCCGGCCTGGAAGACCGCGTCTGGCGGGTTCGGTCCGGGCTGTCGGTCGCTTCCACGCCCTTGCCCCGTACCTGCCATGCCGTGACTGGATGCGTGGCGACGGCGGCCGGCGAGGGCCGGGTGCGCGTCGAGTCGGCCTGGACCTGCCATGTCTACAACGTCAAGCACCGCGACCAGCATACGTTCTTCGGCCGCTACGAGCACCTGCTCAGGTCGCAGGGCGACGGCTGGCGCATCGCGGCCAAGAAGATCGTGCTGATGAACGACGTCATCCCCACCATGATCGATTTCTACTGTGTCTAGGACGGCCGCCATGCTCCCTGCCCTGGGTGTCATCAAGCCCGTCGTGCGGTCCTCGGTGTCCGACGCGGTCTACCAGACCCTGCGCAACAAGCTGATGCACGGCGAATATCCCGCCGGCCAGTTGCTCGGCATCCAGGACCTGGCCAACGCGCTGGAGACCAGCACCATGCCGGTGCGGGAGGCGCTGCGGCAACTGGTGGCCCAGCAAGGGCTGGAGCCGATGCGCAGCGGCACTGTGCGCGTGCCGTTGATCACGCGGGAGCGGCTGGACGATATCCGCCGCTCCCGCGTGCTGGTCGAGGGCACCGTCACCGAGTGGGCCGGGCCGCGCCTGACCGCCCGCCAGCTGGACGAACTCGGGCGGCTGGCCGCCGAGATCACCGTGGCGCGCCGTTCGCGCGAAGGGCTGGTGGACAGCCTGGAGAAAAACCGCATCTTCCACTACACCATCTACCAGGCCGCGCAGTCGCCCGTCATGCTGGCCATGATCGACAGCCTCTGGCTGCAATCGGGCGCCTACCTGCGCGCCACGCGCGAGTTCCTGCACACCGACACCATCGCCGCCGACCACCTGCACGAGTCGGCGGTGGCGGCCATGCGCGCGGGCGACTTCGCGCAGGCCCGAAAATTCATCGAGACCGACGTGAGCTGGGTGTTCGACCGGCTCAGCGCCGTGCCCGGTGCCATGAGCCGATAAGGCCGGCAACGAAGACCGAGAACCCGGAGTAGAAGAGAATGAAAACCAAGCGCCTGAGATCCGACATCACCCGCGAGGGACTGGACCGGACGCCGCACCGCGCCTTCATGCGCGCCACGGGCCTGGACGACGAGGACATCGCCAAGCCCATGGTCGGCATCGTCAGCATGCGCGGCGACCTGAGCCCCTGCAACATGACCCATGCGCCGCAGGTCGAGGCCGCGCGCATGGGCGTGGCCTCGGCCGGCGGCACGCCGCGGGAGTTCGCCACCATTTCGGTGTCCGACGGCATAGGCATGAACCACGAGGGCATGAAGTTCTCGCTGGTCAGCCGCGAGCTGATCGCCGATTCGATCGAGGCGGTGGTGCACGGCCATGCGCACGACGGCCTGGTGGCGTTCGGCGGCTGCGACAAGACCTTGCCGGGCGCGATGATGGGGCTGGTCCGCTGCAACGTGCCGGGTGTGTTCGTCTACGGCGGCAGCGCGCTGCCGGGCCGTTTCGAAGGGCGTGACATCACGGTGCTGGATGCCTACGAAGCGGTGGGCGCGGCCCAGACCGGCAAGATGACCGAAGAGAAGGTCATGATGCTGGAGCGCGCCTGCAAGCCCACCATCGGCGCCTGCGCGGGCCAGTTCACGGCCAACACCATGGCCATGGTGGCCGAGGCGCTGGGGCTGACCGTGCCGAACTCGGCCATGGTGCCGGGCGTGTATTCCGAGCGCCTGGACATCGCCCGCCGCGCGGGCCAGATCGTGATGAAACTGATCGAGAACGGCGGCCCGCTGCCGCGCGAGATCGTTACGCGCAAGGCGCTGGAAAACGCCTGTGCGCTGGTGGCGGCCACGGGCGGTTCGACCAACGCGGCCCTGCACATCCCCGCGATCGCCAACGAGGCAGGCATCGCCTTCGACGTCGACGACGTGGCGGCGGTGTTCGCGCGCACGCCGCTGATCGGCGACCTGCGGCCGGGCGGCAAGTACGTGGCCAAGGACGTCTACGACATCGGCGGCGTGTCGGTGCTGATACGCGAACTGATACGCAGCGGGCACATCGACGGCAGTTGTCTCACCGTGACCGGCCGCACGCTGGCCGAAGAGCACGGGGCGGCGCCGGAGCCCGACGAGAAGGTCGTGCGCCGGGCCGACCAGCCCATCCTGGTCGACGGCGGCCTGGCGGTGCTCAAGGGCAACCTGGCGCCCAGCGGCGCGCTGCTGAAGGTCGCGGGCCTGGCCAGGCGCGTGCACGAGGGCCCCGCGCGGGTCTTCGACGGCGAGGATGCCTGCGCCGAGGCCGTCAGCCAGCGGCGCTACGCCGAGGGCGACGTGCTCATCATCCGCTACGAAGGCCCTGCCGGCGGACCGGGCATGCGCGAGATGCTGGGCGTGACGGCGCTGATCTATGGCCAGCAGATGGGAGAGAAGGTGGCCCTGTTGACCGACGGCCGGTTCTCGGGCGCCACGCGCGGCATCTGCGTCGGGCACATCGCGCCCGAAGCGGCCGCGGGCGGCACCCTGGCGCTGGTACGCGACGGCGACCGCATCCGTGTCGACGGCGACGCGCGTACCCTGGAGCTGCTGGTGGACGACGCCGAGCTGGCGCGCCGCCGCGCCGCCTGGCAGCCGCCGCCGCCCAACCACAAGGCGGGGCTGTTGTCCAAGTATGCCAAGACCGTGGGGCAGGCCGACACCGGCGCCGTCACCCATGACGGCGGCGCGCAGTGGCCCGAACCGGCGAGCCACTCCGTCTGAACCGCCACGATATTCGAGAAAAAGGAAGCACGATGAGTACGGCACGATTGGGATATCTGGGCATGGGCCTGATGGGCTTGCCCATGTCGCTGCGGTTGCGGGCGGCGGGTTGCGGCCTGGCGGTCTGGAACCGCTCGGCGGCCAAGGCCGAACCGGCCCGGGCGGCGGGCGCGCGCGTGGCGGCCAGTCCCGCCGACGTGGCGCGCGAGGCGGACATCATCTTCATGTGCCTGACCGACGCCGCGGCGGTCGAGGAAGTGGCGTTCGGCGCGAACGGGCTGGCGTCCGTGCCGGGCCAGGGCAAGGTCGTGGTCGATTTCTCGTCCATCACGCCGGCGGCCACGCGCGACATCGCGGCCCGCCTGGCCGCCGCCAATGGCATGCGCTGGATGGACGCGCCGGTTTCCGGCGGAACCAAGGGCGCGGAAGAAGGCTCACTGGCCATCATGGCGGGCGGCAGCCAGGAAGATTACGAACGGGTCCGGCCCCACGTGCAGCACATGGCCCAGCGTTTCACGCTGATGGGCCCGCTGGGCGCGGGGCAGACCACCAAGCTGTGCAACCAGATCATCGTCGGCGGTACCATGGCCATCCTGGCCGAGGCCACCCGGCTGGCGGCGAACGCCGGCATCGACCCGATGCTGCTGCCGCAGGCCCTGGCCGGCGGGTTCGCCGATTCCAAGCCGCTGCAGCTGTTCCTGCCGCGCATGGCGCAGGGCGTCCATCATCCCCCCATCGGCCACACCTATACGATGCTCAAGGATCTGGACAGCGTGGTCGAACTGGCCCGCCAGACCGGCACGCCGGTGCCGATGACCGCGGTGGCCTCGCAGATGTTCCGGCTGGTCAACGCCACGCTCGGCCCAGAGTCCGAGGCGCTGGAAATCTATAAGCTGAGCGACCGTAGATGACCCGCTACGCGCTTGCGCGCGCGCCCTTGGGGGCGAAACGTGGTCATGTGCAGCATCGTGGAATTGAAATCCGATCGTCAACCTGCCAGGAGTCATTCATGAAGAAAATCGCAGCGCTTGCCCTGACCGGCCTCATCGCCGCATGGTCCGTACCCGCCGCCGCCCAGCAGGTGATCCGCGTGGGCTGGCTGATCCCCGCCGAGGAAGCCAAGTACTGGATGATGAAGCGGCCCGCCGAGTTCCCGCAGATCGGCTCGAAGTACAAGATCGAATGGGTGCAGTTCCAGGGCACGTCGCCGGTCATGCAGGCCTTCGCCGCCAAGGCGGTGGACTGTGGCACGCAGACGCCGCTGTCCGTCGGGCAGGGCCTGATCGAGGCCAAGGTGCAGACTTCGATCATCGCCCAGCACGTGTTCGAGACCCCCTCCAGCTTCTCGGTCTATTGGGCCGTCAAGGATGATTCGCCCATCAAGTCCGTCAAGGACCTGAAGGGCAAGCGCATCGGCCTGTCGGTGCTGGGGGCGGGCGTCTATGCGCCGCTGGTGCAGATGCTGGAGAAGAACGGCCTGGATCCCAAGACCGACGTGAAGCTGATCGAGACCGGCTTCGCGCCGTCCGAGGACGCGATCCGGGCGGGCCGCGTGGATGCCGGCGTGCTGAACCAGCCTTTCGCGGCGCGCGCCGAAGCCAAGGGCGGCCTGCGCAAGCTCTTCTCGGTGGCCGACCAGCAGCCGAATTTCGTGCACATCCTGGAAGCGTGCCGCAAGGATTTCGTGGACCAGAACCCCGAGCTGGTGAAGGCCTATATCCGCGACCTGACCTCCGCCATGGGCAAGGTGCTGGCCAATCGCCCCGAGACGCTGAAGGTCGTGTCCGAGGTGACCAAGGCGCCCGTATCGGTGCTGGACACCTATCTGCTCAAGGCCAACGACTTCGCCCGCGATCCCGGCATGGCGCCCAATTTCCCGGCCATCCAGAGCCTGCTGGACAGCTTCACGCAAGCCGGCCTGATGTCGCAGAAGGTGGACGTGGCCTCGTTCAAGAACGGCGACATGCACGCCCCGATCAAGTAGCGCCCCGGCGCCCATGCAAGGACAGGCCCCGCGCAGGCGGGGCCGCGCTCTGGAACCCCTCCATGATTGCCATCAAGAACGTTTCCCAGGTCTTCGCCGTCGGCAAGGGCGAGCGGCATGTCGCCCTGTCGGATATTTCTCTGGACCTTCGCGACGGCGAGTTCATCTCCATCCTCGGTCCCTCGGGTTGCGGCAAGTCCACGCTGCTGTACATCGTGGGCGGGTTCGTCAAGCAGACCTCGGGGGTGGTCGAGATCGACGGCCGGCCGGTCACCGGCCCCGGCCCGGACCGCGGGCCGGTATTCCAGGAGTTCGCGCTCTATCCATGGAAGACGGTGCTGGGCAACGTGGCGTACGGCCTGCGCCAGCAGGGCGTGGCGAAGGCGCCGGCCGAGGCGCGGGCGCGCGAGCTGCTGGCCATGGTGGGTTTGTCGGGCTACGAGAATTTCTACGCCAAGCAATTGTCGGGCGGCATGAAGCAGCGGGTGGCCATCGCCCGTACGCTGGCCTACAACCCCGCCGTCCTGCTGATGGACGAACCCTTCGGCGCGCTGGATGCGCATACCCGCAACCGCCTGCAGAACGATCTGCTCAAGATCTGGGAACGCGACCGCAAGAGCGTGCTGTTCGTCACCCACAGCGTGGAGGAGGCGGTCTATCTGTCGGACCGGGTCGTGGTGCTGACCAAGTCGCCCGGGCGCATCAAGGAAATCGTCACCATCGACCTGCCCCGGCCGCGTGTGCGCGCCGAGCTGCTGCTCAATCCCCGCTACCAGCGGTACGTCATTGATATCGAGGCGATGATCGACAACCAGCCCGAGCAGGAGGAAGCGGCGTGAAGAAGGTCCTGCAAGCGCCGGGCGTATCCGCGCTGCTGGTGTGCCTGGGACTGCTGGTGGCGTGGGAGGTCGCGGCGCGCCTGTACGACAACCCGGGCCTGCCGACGGCCGCGCAGGCATTGTGCGAGCTGCCGCGCATCTTCGCCGACCCGCAGGCGACTTTCGACATCCTGGATTCGCTGCGGCGCATGCTGATCGGCTTCGCCCTGGCGCTGATGGTGGCGGGGCCTGTCGGCCTGCTGATGGGCCGCTCGCCGGTGGTCGAGACTCTGATGAATCCGCTGTTGATGGTGGTCTATCCCATTCCGAAGGCCGCGCTGATGCCGCTCATCATGTTGTGGCTGGGCGTGGGCGACGCCTCCAAGATCCTGGTCGTGTTCCTGGGGGTCAGCCTGCCGCTGCTGTACCACAGCTACCAGGGCGCGCGCGCCGTGGAAGAGAAGATGCTGTGGTCCGCCGCGGCCATGGGCATGAACGGCGCGCAGCGCATGTTCCGGATCGTGTTGCCGGCCGCGCTGCCGGAGATCCTGACCGGCTGCCGCACTGGTATCGTGATGGGCCTGATCACCATGATCACCAGCGAAATGATCGCGCGCCAGACCGGCGCGGGCAATATCCTGTTCAACGCCATGGACATGGCCCAGTACGAGACGGTCTACGCGATGATCATCGTCATCGGCGTCCTGGGCATCGTGCTCGACATGTGCTTCGAGGCCGTGCGCGCGCGGCTGACCCGCTGGGCCGACCGGCAGTCCGACGCCACGGCGGGGGCGCTATGACGAAGGCTCGCCGCATTTCTCCCCTCATCGGCGCGCTGCCGCTGGTCCTGATCCTGGCCGCATGGCAGGGGCTGGCCATGTCGGGGCGGGTGACCGAGAACCAGTTGCCCAGCCTGTACGCCGTCGTCATGCGGCTGCTGGAGCAACTGGCCTCGCCCGCCTTCCTGTCCGACGTCGGCATCACCCTGTTCCGGCTGTTCGTGGGCTTCTTCATCGCCCTGGTGCTGGGCGTCGGCCTGGGCATGGCGGCGGCCCGGTCGCGGGTCGGCGCCGCGATCGTGGTGCCCATGGTCCGCGTGCTGGGACCCATCCCCAAGGTGGCGCTCTACCCGGCTTTCATCCTGCTGCTGGGCTTCGACCATTCGTCCAAGATCGCGCTGGTCGTGGCCGATGCCGCCTTCCCCATCCTGCTGGCGACGCTGCACGGCGCGAGGTCGGTCGAACCCAAGCTGATCTGGTCGGCACTGGCCGCCGGAACGCCGCGCTCGCGCATCGTGACGTCCATCGTCCTGCCGGCGGCCATGCCGTCCATCCTGACCGGCTGCCGCATCGGCCTCGTCATATCCTGCGTGGTGGTGTTCCTGGCGGAGATGATCACTTCCACCGACGGCCTCGGCCATCAGCTCGTGATTGCCTCGCGCAGTTTCATCACGGTCGACATGTTCGTGGCGCTGGTCGCGATCTCGCTGCTCGGACTGGTCCTGAATTTCCTGCTGGGACGGGCCCGCCGGTTTTTCCTGCGCGGTTTTCCCGAGGAGTCCTGAAGCCATGCCGGCCCTTGTATCGACCCTGACCTGACCCCGCCATGATCCGATTCTCGGCCAACCTGTCCATGCTTTTCCTCGAAGTGCCTGAACTGGCGCGGCCCGCGGCCGCCCGCCGGGCCGGCTTCGATGCCGTCGAGGTCCAGTTCCCCTACGGCCACGAGGCCGGGCGGTGGCGCGACGCGCTGGACGCGGCCGGGGTCGATCTGGCGCTGTGCAACGTGCCAGCGGGCGACCTGATGACGGGCGGGCAGGGCCTGGCCGGGGTGCCGGGGCGGGAGGCCGCCTTCCGCGAGGCGGTGGCGCAGGCCGCCACGGTGGCGCGGGTGCTCAAGCCCCGCAACATCAACGTGCTGGCCGGCTGCCCGGGGCCCGGGCATGATCGCGAGCGCTGCCTGGACACGCTGGCGGCCAATCTGGCCCATGCCGCGCAGGTCTTGGGCGACCTCGGCATCGGCGTGGTGACGGAGGCGGTCAATACGGTGGACCGTCCCCGCTACCTGATCGACACCACGCGCGCGGCGCTCGACGCCATCGACCGCGCGGGGCATCCCAACCTGCGGATCCAGTACGACCTCTATCACATGCAGATCATGGAGGGCGACCTGATCCGCAGCTTGCGCACCCACTGCGCGCGCATCGGCCACATTCAGTTCGCCGATACGCCGGGGCGCCACGAGCCTGGCACCGGCGAGATCCATTTCGCCAACGTGTTCGCCGCGTTGGACGAGCTGCCCTATGACGGCTTCGTCGGCGCGGAGTACGTGCCGTCGGGGCGGACCGAGGATACGCTGGGCTGGATGGCGGGGCGGCGCCGCTGAGCGATGCCGCCGATCGGCTCGCGGCACGATGGCGGTGTGCTAGGATTCGAGGCCTGTGCCGCCTAGCGCCAGGAGGGAGCAAGGCACGCTACCGGGGGGAAACCGGGTGGTTTTCAAGCAGTATGCGTCGCGCGCCAGGAGCCGGGGGTGACCGGCCGGGCGAGCGTACGCGCATCGATCATCGTGCCTGTCAGGAACGGGCAGCGTTTTCTGGCGCAGGCCTTGTCCAGCATCGTCGGCAATGCGTCCGCGGCCGACGAGCTGATCGTCATCGACGATGGTTCGACGGATGGCACTGCCGCCATCCTGGACGCCTTCCAGCAGGACCATGCCTGCCTGCGCCTGGGTTCGGACGGCGTGGGACCAGCCGGCGCCCGCAATCTGGGACTGGAAGTAGCGGCAGGGCGTTTCATCGCGTTCCTCGACCACGACGACCAATGGCCCGCGGGCCGTCTCGATGCGCATTGTGGGGCACTGGAACGGAATGGCGCCGCCGCCATCATGGGCAAGACCCGGTACGTGGTCGAGGATGAGGCGCAGTCGTCGCGTTTCCGGTTTCCCGACGGCCAGCAAGCCGGCCATTTGCATCACCTGGGCGCCAGTACTTTTCGGCGAGAGGTTTTCCAGCAGCACGGCAGGTTCGATCCGGACCTGCGTTTCAGCGAGGACCAGGACTTCTTCCTGCGCCTGGCGGACGCCGGCTGCGATATCCGCCGGGTCCCGGAGATCGGCCTGCTGTACCGGGTCCACGAGACCAACATGACCCGCGGCGTCCCGACACGCGACCTGGGCCTGTTCCAGGTGCTGCATGCCTCCATCCAGAGGCGGCGCGCGGCCGGGGCCTCGACGATTTGATCATCCAAGCATTCGGAAATCGCAGCATCATGAATTTCTCCAGCTCGTACACGCTACAGTCGCCGCCCTGCATCGCCGAGGTGGTCGGCAATGAAACCATCGTGATCAATCTGGACGTCGGCAACTATTACAACCTGCAGGGCACGGCGGTCGAGGTGTGGCAAGCCTTGATGGCCGGCGTCACGCCGGAGCAACTGGCCGGCGCCAACGGCTGGAGCGAGGCCGCGCGAGACGCGCTCGGCAAACTGGTCCAGCAGGCGCTGGATGAACAGATACTGATCGCGGCGCCGAGCCCGGCCGACGTCGCCGTGCCCGCCATCGCGGTCGCGGACCCCGCGGAGCTGACCATGTCGGTCTACGCCGACATGCAGGAAATCCTTGGGCTGGACCCCATCCACGAGACCGACGTCGTCGCGGGCTGGCCGCAAAAGCCCGCCTGAGGCATGGCGCACCGGCAATGGTTCGATGAGCTGGCTGGCCGCCTGATGCCGTTCGGCCAGGCGCAGGGGGACTGGATCGTCCATGCCGTCCGTGCCGGCCCGGTTCGTTTCGATGTGATCGCGGATGCCCGGTCGGGTTTTGCCGACATCGTCCGCGCGTTCTATGCGGCCACGGAACTGGACCGCCCCGAGCCCGGGGTCTTCCAGGTCTGGTGCCTGGATGGGCGCCATCCACGGACGCT
Organism: Alcaligenaceae bacterium SAGV5; assembly: GCA_009360345.1. Classification (GTDB taxonomy): domain Bacteria; phylum Pseudomonadota; class Gammaproteobacteria; order Burkholderiales; family Burkholderiaceae_B; genus Pigmentiphaga. Next base: position 15,238 of record SPDP01000005.1, on the reverse strand, counting down.
GCCCGGGCTGCACCTGTCGGGCGCCGGGGTCCGCGCGTGTTTCGAGGCGGCCCGGCAAGGCGGGGCGCACCAGTTGCTGTTGCCGGATCCCGCGCGGGGATTGATCACGGCCTTCGATGCGTCGCGCGGCCTGGGTGTATTCCATGCGGAGGACTGCGCGCGGCTGCCTTCCTGGGAACGGTACTCGCCGCTCAAGAGCTTCGTCCACCTGCTGGCCTTGCAGGCTGGCGCATGGCTGGCGCATGGCGGCAGCGTGGCGGATGCCCGTGGACGGGGCGTGCTGCTGGCGGGACCAGGCGGCTCGGGCAAGTCCACCACGACGCTGAACCTGCTGCGGCAGGGGTTGAACTCGGCGGGCGACGACTACGCCGTGCTCGCGCCCGGCGAGGGCGCCTGCCAGGTCCATGCGGTGTATCGCACGCTCAAGCTGCATCCAAGCGCACCGCTGGCAATCGGTCCCGGCCTGGACGGCGAACCCTGGGAGGTCGACGCCACGACCGGCAAGCAGGTGCTGCTGGCCAATCGGGCAGGCGAGGTCGGCCGGCTGGTCCCCGGATTCCGCCTGTCCGCCATCGCCGGGCTGCGGCTGGCGCCGGAGGATGGCGCCGCGCCGGTCCGCGCGGCGCCCGGGTTCATGCATTTCGCCCTGAGCAGCGTGCAGCAGGCCCCCTACTGGGCGGACCGCTCGCTGGCCATGGCGAAGCGGGTCTACGAGGTGGCGCCCTACGCCGATGTGGCCGTCGCCCGGGGGGCGGCGGGCCTGTCCGGGGCAAGCCGCCGCATTGTGGAACTCTTGGAGAGGTGATGATCGGTTCCGGTCTTTCGGTCGTGATCCCCGTGTTCAATGGCAAACGCTTCGTGGAAGAGGCGGTCGACAGCGTCCTGGCCCAGTCGGCGCCGCCGCGCCAGTTGCAGGTCTGCCTGGTCAACGATGCTTCCACCGATGACAGCGATGTCGTGTGCCGGCAGCTGGCGCGGCGCCACCGCGCCATCGAATATGTCGTCCTGCCGCGCAACGTGGGCGTGGCAGGCGCCCGCAACGAAGGAATACGCCGTGCCCGCCACGAGTACCTGGCATTCCTGGACCAGGACGATCGCTGGGTGGCCGACAAACTGGCCCTGCAGGGGGCGGTGTTCGCCGAGCGCCCGGACACGGGCCACGTGCTGGGCATGCAGGCGTTCTTCCTGGACGGCGTGAACGACTATCCGGCCTGGTGCCGCGCCAATTGGAAGGACGGCCCGCAGCTCGGCTATCTGCTCAGCGCCCTGCTGATCAGGACGGAGCGTTTCCGGCGGATCGGCATGCTGGACGAGGCCTATCGCTACAGCGACGACGTGGACTGGTTCGCCCGCGCGCGGCAGGCCGGCGGCACCGAGGTCATGCTGCCCGACGTCGTGCTGGACCGGCGTCTGCATGCCCACAACGCATCCGCCCTGGCCGCGCGGTCCAGCCGCGAACTGTTGCATGTGATCAAGGCCAAACTGGAGCGGCAGCGATGAAAACCAGCGTGATCATGCCGGCCTACCGGGCCTCCGCCTACATCTCGCAAGCGCTGCGTTCCGCGCTGGACGAACTGGCGCCGGACGACGAGGTGATCGTGGTCGACGATGCCTCTCCCGACGACATCCAGGCCATCGTCGAGCAGATGGGCGATGCGCGCATCCGCTACCGCCGCCTGCCCCGCAATGGCGGCGCGGCTGCCGCCCGCAACGAAGGGTTGGCGATGGCCGGGGGCGATCTGATCCAGTTCCTGGATGATGACGACCTGTGGGTGCCCGGCAGGCAGGCCGTGGCATTGGGCCTGATGGCGACGCCGTCGGTCGCGATCGTGTCCGGTTGGGTCGAACACTTCCTCAGCCCGGAGATGCCGTCCCAGGCACGCCAGCGCTACGTGCTGCCGCCACCGCAGGCCGCGGTCCTGTGCGGCTCCACCGCGATACGCCGCGGATTGCTCGAGCGGGTGGGGGATTTCGACACCAGCCTGGTCAGCGGCGAATTCATCGACCTGGCCTCGCGCCTGATGGCTACCCAGGCCGGCTGGGCGCGCTCCGACGCGCTGTTCCTGCGCCGGCGCATACACGGCGGGAATCACACGCTGTCCACGTCGGGACACAGCGCCTATCTGGCGGTGGTGCGCGCCCATCTGCAACGTCAGCGGGGCCGGGCATGATCTCCTTGTTCGGCGTTGCCGACCCGACCGTCCAGCGAGCGTTGCTGGAGCTGTGCTTCGCGGCCCGGCCGGCGGAGCGTGACCTGGCCGTGCTGGAACGGGCCATCCAGGCGGACGCGTTGACCGACGGGCAGCATCGCATGCTGCCCTGGGTGGCCCGGCGCCTGCCCGAAGGCGGCTTGAGCCCGTTCGCGGAATCCCGGGTGCGTGGTACCTACAAGCACACGTTGTATCGCAATCACCTGCTGCTGGACCGTGCCCAGCGGCTGCGGCAGGCATTGTTGCAGGCAGGGTTGGGCGAATGCGTGTTCCTGAAGGGCGTGTCCATGGCGCTGACGAATCCGCATGGGCTGGGTGCCCGGCCCATGGCGGACATAGACTTGCTGCTGGGGGGCATCCAGCATCGTTCCGAGGAGGTCCTGGCTTTTTTCGCCGCGCAAGGCATGACCAAGAAGGGGGCGACGCTGCGTTCCATCACCTGGCTCAGTCCGGATCGCTTCGAGTTCGACGTGCACTGGTACCTGCACAACTGGGCGCTCCGGCAGTCCAGCGTCGATCGTATGTATGCCGAGGCGCTTGTCGTCGAGCATCCCAAAGGGTGCTTCACCATTCCCTGCGTCGAACATAACCTGGCGCACATCCTGGCCCACGGGTTGACGACGCCGTCCGTGCACTATGACGCCCGATGGGTGGTCGATGCACTGTCCATCCTGGTCCAGCGTCCGGTGCTGGACACGGCCCGGTTCCAGTTTTTCGTCAGCGAGTTCTCCGTCCCCGACGCGGTGCGGATCGCGCTGAAGATGTTGGCGGAGCAGGCGCCCGCGACCATAGAGTTCGATCGCCAGGCGGTGCTGGAACTGGCTGCCGGCGTCCGGCGCGGACGGCCCGGCACGTTCTGGCTGTACTACCGCCCGCCGGGGCCATGGGACGCGCCGGGCCAATCGGCGCGCAGGCCCTGGCGCTACCACCTGAAGACCCAGCTGCGCTCGCGATTGATCGAGCCGGCGCAAGTGGCGCGCCACAATGGCGTGCCCTTCTGGACCAGCGTGGGGGCTTCGGTCGACTTTCCTCCCGCGGGGATCGCGGCATTCGGCCGCTGGGCATGGCGTAATACACGGCGCGTGCTGCGTGCGCGCCGCGCGACGCGCCCCGGACCATGAGCCTGCTTTCTTCCACGTCGGCGCAGACCACGCTGCAACTGGTGCGCGGCCTGTGGCGCTGGTTGCCGGGCCGGCACCGCAGCGCGCTGGCGCGTCTGTTGCTGCTCGCCCTGCTGGTGTCGGCCACCGAGGTGCTGACCATCGGATCGGTCGTACCGGTGTTGATCATGCTGGTGGATCCCGCCGGCCTGCCCATGTGGGGCCGCTTGTCCGCCTGGGTGCCCGGGTTGTCTTCCATGGATCCGGCCCGGGTGCTGGGGATCGGCATGGCCACGCTCGCGTTGGCCGCCCTGACCACGGGTGTGCTGAGGGTGTGCCTGGTGGCGCGCCTCCAACATGCGGCCCAGCGCGTCGGCCATGAGCTTGCGCTTGCCTGCCTGGACCGCACGCTGCATCTGCCGTTTCCCGCGCATACCGAGCGCCATTCCAGCGATACCCTGAGCATCCTGTCGTACAAGGTGACCGTGGTGGCCTCGCAGGTCGTGGTGCCTTGTATCCTGATCTGCACGTCCTCGATCATCGCGCTGGCCATCGTCGCCTTCCTGCTGATGGTGAGCGCGCCCATCGCCGGTGGGCTGGCGCTCGCCTTCGGGCTGATCTATGGTGGCATCGCGGCCCTGTCCCGGCGCCGCCTGCTGGATTCCGGGCGCCGCATCGCCGCCAACCATGGCCGCGCTCTCCAGGCGGCCCAGGAAAGCCTGGGCGCGATCCGCGACGTGCTGCTGTCCGGCCAGCAGCGCAGCTACGTCCAGGCCTATGGACAGTACGAAGCGGCGTTCAGGAAGGCGCAGGCCGAAAACAATACGCTGGTGCAGTCCCGCCGCTACGTGGTGGAGACCATCGGGCTGCTGCTGGTGATTGCCCTGACCTACGGCCTGACGCGAACGGCAATGCCCGCCGGCATGATCATCCCGGTCCTCGGTGTGTTCGTGCTCGCCACCCAGCGGCTGCTGCCGGTGTTGCACCAGATCTATTCTGGATGGGCGACTCTCAACGGCGCGGCGCCCGTGCTGCGGGATGTGCTGGAGGCGCTGCCCGTCTTGCCCGGGGACCATCCCCCCGACCACCGGCAATTGGGCTTCCACGACAGCTTCGGGCTGGTCGAGGCCAGTTACTGTCATCCGGGACGCGCCGAACGCGTGATCGACCGGCAGACGCTGCTGATCGGCAGGGGCGAGCGGGTGGGCGTGGTGGGAAGCAGCGGCGCGGGCAAGAGCACGCTGCTGGATCTGCTGTGCGGCTTGCGGGTGCCGCAGCCGGGCGCGCTGTGGGTCGACGGGCGGGTGCTGCCGCCGGCGGACCTGCAACTGTGGCAGCGCAAGATCGCCTATGTGCCGCAGAGCATTTTCCTGTCCAGCGCCAGCATCCGCCAGAACATTGCCCTTGGCGTCGATCCGGCCGCCATCGATGAAGCACTGGTGCGCTGGTCGGCGCGCCAGGCATGCCTGGACGGCATGATCGACCGGCTGCCCCAGGGCTACGAAACGCCCTGCGGCGAAGGTGGCGTCCGCTTGTCGGGGGGCCAGCGCCAGCGCCTGGGTATCGCGCGAGCGCTCTATCAGCGCAAGGAGGTGCTGATCCTGGACGAACCAACCAGTGCGCTCGATGCCGCGGTCGAGGCCGAGCTGCTCGGGGTCATCCGGGGGCTGCCCGCCGGAACCACGGTGATCGTGGTCTCACATCGCCCCAGTACGCTGGATTTCTGCGACCGCGTCCTGCGGGTCGAGGCGGGACGGATCCGGACCGACGATTGACCCGACGGTGTCCCCGTCGCGCCGGCCGTCGGCGCGAGCCAACCCGATCGCGTCCCCGACGAGAATGATCGCGGGGCTGCCCAACCCCGCTTCGCGCGCGTCGTCCGCGAGCCGGCCCAACAGGGTGACCAGCCTTGCCTCGCGTGGTGTCGAGGCCCACTGCACCACCGCGGCCGGCGTGCCTGCCGGCAAGTGCGCCAGCAGACCCGCCGCGACGTCCTCGATGCGCCGCATGCCCATGTAGATGACCAGCGTGGTCCGGCTGCGCGCCAACGCCTGCCAGTCCGGCGGCGTGCCGTCCTGGGTATGGGCGGTGACGAAGCTCACGCCATGGCAGTAGTCCCGATGGGTGAGCGAGATGCCCAGTGCCGCGGCTGCCGCCATGCCCGAGCTGACGCCGTTAATCAGTTCCACCTCGATCCCGGCGGCTTCCAGGAAGGCGATTTCTTCGCCTGCCCGGCCGAACATCAGCGCCTCGCCGCCCTTGACCCGGACGACCGTCCTGCCCTGTAGCGCGTAGCGGCGCATCAGGCGCTGGATGAAGGGCTGGGGCGTGGAGCGGCAGCCGCCGCGCTTGCCCACGCGCAGCACGCGCGCCCGGGGCGCGAGTTCGACGATGTCGGGCGGCACCAGTTCGTCCAGCAGCAGCACGTCGGCGGACGACAGGGCGCGGACCGCCTTGCGCGTCAACAGATCCAGGTCGCCGGGGCCGGCGCCCATCAGGATCACTCGTCCTGGTTTCATCTCATCCTCCTGTTGTCGCGGACTCATGCCGACATCCGCGAGGTCCCGCACAGGCGGGTCAGTTCGGGCACGCAGGAGCCGCACACGGTCCCGCAGCCCAGGGTGGCTTTCAGTGCCGCGACATCGGCGCCGCGCGCGATGGCGGCGGAGATGGCCGATTCGGGCACGCCCTTGCATTGGCAGATCGTGCGGTCCCGCGCGGGCGCGCCGCCATCGGGCGTGAAGACGCGCAGGCGTGAACCGCTCCACGGGGCGTCGGACAGCAGGCGTTCGATCAGCGGCTCGGCATGGCCCACGTCGCCGGCCAGCGCGAAGGCGCGCAACTGTCCGGTGTCCCAGCGCGCGCATTTGCGTACGCCCTGCCGCCGGTCGCGGTATTCGAGGACATCGGGGCTCGCGCCCATGCCCAGCGCGGCGGCCAGCGCATCCAGCCAGGCTTCGTCCGGGGCCGCCATCGCCGCGGTCAGCGCCAGCACGGACCGCGCGGCGTCGCCGCGCAGGCCCAGCGCCGCGTATCCGCAAGACGCCAGCAGGGGCTGCAGCCCGGCGCGCAGGCGCAGGGCGTCCTCCTGGTCCGTTGCCTGGACCGCGGCGCGGACCCGCCATCCCAGGTCCGCCTTCTCGATCCGGACCGCGCTGTGTTTGAGCTCGGGTTGGAAGGACTTGTCGTCCACGGCGGCGTTGCACACTTCGTTGATGCCGCCGCTGTTCAGGAACTGTCCGTTCCAATGCATGGCCGCGAACAGGGTGCCCGGAGGCAGGTCGTCCGTCAGCCGCAGCGGCAGGACCATGGCGCCGTCGCGGCTGATGACGCGCACCAGGTCGCCTTCCGACAGCCCACGCCGGGAGGCGTCGGCCGGATGCATGTCCAGCGTGGGGTCGGGCGCGTGCGAGAACGCCTGGGCGACGCGGCCGGTCCGGCTCATGCCGTGCCATTGATCGCGCAGCCGGCCCGTGGTCAGGTGGAAAGGATGGCGCGCGCTGGTCGCGGCCGCCACGGGCCGGTAGACGACGGGGTGGAAGCGGGCGCGCCCGGAGCGGGTCGCATAGCGGCCGTCGGTGTAGCGCCGGGCGAGGCCGGTGTCCTGGCCGGGGGGGAAGGGCCATTGCTGGGGGCCGCGTATTTCGAGCAGGTCGTAGTCCAGGCCGCCGATATCCAGGTCCCGGCCGTGGGTCAGCGCGCGGTGTTCGTCGAAAATCGCGCGCGCCGTCTGGTAGGGGAACAGGTCCGGGGCGGCTGGACGGAGCAGCGCCTGCATCCGCCGCCCGACCTCGGCCGCGATGCGCCAGTCGGCGCGGGCCTCGCCGGGAGGCGCCACGGCGGGCCGCACGCGCGAGATGCGCCGTTCCGAGTTCGTGACGGTGCCGTCCTTCTCGCCCCAGCTCGAAGCCGGCAGCAAGACGTCGGCGTAGGCCACCGTATCGGTGTCGGCATAGGCCTCCTGCACCACCACCAGCTCGGCCCGCCGCAGCGCGCGGCGCACGGCCGCAAGATCCGGCAGGGAATGGGCCGGGTTGGTGCAGGCGATCCATATCGCCTTGACCTTGCCGGTCTCCAGGGCTTCGAACATGTCGACGGCGGTCAGCCCCGGCCGTCCGGAGACCGCATCCACGCCCCAGAAGGCGGCCACCTCGGCGCGGTCCGTCGCGCTGGCGATGTCCCGGTGGGCGGCCAGCATGGTCGCCATGCCGCCCACCTCGCGGCCGCCCATGGCGTTGGGCTGGCCGGTCAGAGAGAACGGTCCCGCGCCGGCGCGGCCGATCTGCCCGGTGGCCAGGTGCAGGTTGATCAGGGCCAGGTTCTTGTCCGTGCCGTGGCTGGACTGGTTCAGGCCCATGCAATACAGGGACAGCGTGGCGGGACTGCGGGCGAACCATTCGGCCGCCTGGCACAGGTCGCGCTCGCGGATGCCGCACAGCGCCGCGGCGGTCGAGGGGGAGGTGTCGCGCACCATGCGCTTGACGGCGTCGAAGCCCTCGGTGCTGCCGGCGATGTGGTCGGCGTCCAGCCAGCCTTCCCAGATCAGGTGGTGCAACATGCCGTTGAACAGCGCGACGTCGGTGCCAGGCTGGATCGGCAGGTGCAGGTCGGCCATCGCCGCGGTGTCGGTACGCCGCGGGTCCACGACGATCCAGCGGGTGCCGGGGCGCGCTTCGCGCGCCGCTTCCAGCCGGCGGTACAGCACGGGATGGGCGTAGGCCATGTTGCTGCCGGCGATCAATACCGTGTGCGCGTGGTCCAGGTCCTCGTAGCAGGTGGGCGGCCCGTCGGCGCCCAGCGACAGCTTGTAGCCGGTCACGGCGCTGGACATGCACAGGCGGGAGTTCGTGTCGATGTTGTTGGTGCCGACCAGCCCCTTGGCCAGTTTGTTGAAGACGTAATAGTCCTCGGTCAGCAACTGTCCGGACACGTAGAAGGCCACCGCGTCGGGGCCGTGCCGGCGTACGACGTCGGCCAGCCGTGCGGCCACGTGGTCCAGCGCGGTGTCCCAGTCGATCGGCTCCAGCGCCGCGTCGCGCCGCGGCCGCCAGGCCGGGTGCAGCGCCCGGCCGGCATCGCTTTGCGCGGTCTGCGCCAGCGACAGGCCCTTGGAGCACAGCCTGCCGGCATTGGCCGGATGGCCAGGGTCGCCGCGCACGCCCGTGATGCGGCCGTCCTCGCTGTCGATCAGGACGCCGCAGCCCACGCCGCAGTAGCAGCAGGTCGACGCGGTGGTTCGTGCCTCGCCCATGATGGTCTCCCGTCTTCAGTCCAGGTCCAGGTAGACCACGCCTTCGTCCACGCGCACGGAGAAGCGCCGCGCGCATCCCTCGTCGGGCGCGCGGGCGCGGCCGTCCTCCAGCCCCAGTTGCCAGCCGTGCAGCGGGCACGTCACGGACTCGCCGTGCACGATGCCTTGCGACAGCGGCCCGGCCTTGTGGGGGCAGCGGTCGAGCAGCGCGAAGACTTTGTCCTGCGCGGTGCGGAACACCGCCAGGTTGCCCTGCGCGCGCTCGACGACGCGGCTGCCCAGGCGCGGGATATCGTCCACCAGGCACAGGCGGACCCAGGGGTGTGCGTCATTGGCGCTCATCATGCGACTTCCTCGGAGACCAGTTTCAGGGGGATGTACTCGCGGGCGGCCTTGCCGGCCACCCGCTCGGCCCACGGGTCGCGCAAGCCCTGCAAGGCATGCAGCAGCCGCTCGTGCAGCGCGCGGCGGCCTTCCGGGTCCTCGACGATCCGGCGCTTGACGTAGTCCAGGCCCACGCGCTCGACGTAGTGCACGGTCCGGTCCAGGTACCAGGCCTCTTCCCGGTAGAGTTGCAGGAAGGCGCCGGCATATTCCTTGACCTCTTCCGGCGTCCTGACCTTGGCCAGGAACTGCGCCACCTCGGTCTTGATGCCGCCGTTGCCGCCGACATGGATTTCCCAGCCACTGTCGACCGCGATCACGCCCACGTCCTTGATGCCCGATTCGGCGCAGTTGCGCGGACAGCCCGACACCGCCAGCTTGACCTTGTGCGGGCTCCACATGTTGGCCAGCATGGTCTCCAGTTCAATGCCCATCTGCGTGCTGTTCTGCGTGCCGAAGCGGCAGAACTCCATGCCCACGCAGGTCTTCACGGTGCGGATGGACTTGCCGTAGGCATGGCCGGAGTTCATGCCCAGGTCGCGCCAGACCGACACCAGGTCTTCCTTCTTCACGCCCAGCAGGTCGATGCGCTGTCCGCCCGTGACCTTGACCATGGGGATGGCATACCTGTCAGCCACGTCGGCGATGCGGCGCAGCTCGGCGGCGTTCGTGACGCCGCCCTTCATCTGCGGCACCACCGAAAAAGTGCCGTCCTTCTGGATGTTGGCGTGCGCGCGTTCGTTGATGAAACGGCTTTGCGGGTCGTCCACCGCCTCGTGCGGCCAGGTCGAGACCAGGTAGTAGTTGATCGCGGGCCGGCAGGTGCTGCAGCCGTTGGGCGTGCGCCAGTCCATGAAGTCGTGGACCTGGGCGTGGCTCAGCAGTTTGTGTTCGCGTATGGCCTGGCGCAGCGCCGCGTGGCTGTGGTCCGTGCAGCCGCACACCGCCTTGGTCTTGGGCGCTTCCTGGAAGTTCGAGCCCAGCGTGTTCATCAGGATCTGTTCCACCAGGCCGGTGCACGAGCCGCAGGAGCTGGCGGCCTTGGTGTGTTTCTTGACGTCGTCCACGGTGAACAGGCCCTGGTCCTGGATGGCGCGCACGATCGTGCCCTTGCAGACGCCGTTGCAGCCGCATACCTCGTCGCTGTCCTGCATGGCGGCCGCCCGGCTCTGTCCCTGCACGCCGGCATCGCCGACGCTCGATTCGCCGAACATCAGCCGGTCGCGCAGTTCGCCGATGGCCCGGCCCTCGCGCAGCAGCTTGAAGTACCACGCACCATCCACGGTGTCGCCGTACAGGCAGGCGCCGACCAGCTTGTCGTCCTTGATGACCAGCCGCTTGTAGACGCCACCGGCCGGATCGGACAGCACGATGTCCTCGGTGTCCCCGCCGCCGGTGAAGTCGCCGGCCGAGAACAGGTCGATACCCGTGACCTTGAGCTTGGTCGACAGCACCGAGCCCTTGTACGCGCCGTAGCCCAGCTCGGCCAGGTGGTTGGCGGCCACCTTGGCCATCTCGAACAGTGGCGCCACCAGGCCATAGGCGGTGCCGCGATGGTTGACGCATTCGCCCACGGCGTAGATGCGCGGGTCGAAGGTCTGCAGCACGTCGTTGACGACGACGCCGTTGCGGCAGTGCAGCCCGGCTGCCTCGGCCAGCGCCGTGTTGGGCCGGATGCCCACGGCCATCACCACCAGGTCGGCCTCGATCTGCGTGCCGTCCTTGAAGCGCACCCCGCGCACGCGGCCGGCCTCGTCGCCCAGGATTTCGCTGGTCGAGCGGCCCAGGAGGAAGTCCAGGCCGCGATCCGCCAGCGACGCTTCCAGCATCTTGCCCGCCGTGCGGTCGAGCTGGCGCTCCAGCAGCCAGTCGCCCAGATGCACCACGCTTACCTCCATGCCGCGCAGCTTCAGGCCGTTGGCCGCTTCCAGGCCCAGCAGGCCGCCGCCGATGACGATCGCGCGGCGCTGGGTGCGGGCCGCCGCGATCATCTTCTGCGTGTCCTGGATGTCGCGGTAGGTGATGACGCCGTCCAGGTCCTTGCCCGGTATCGGCAGGATGAAAGGGTTGGATCCGGTAGCCAGCAGCAGGCGGTCGTAGGGGGACTCGGCGCCGTCGGCCGCGATCACCACGCGGCGGCGACGGTCGATGCGCGCGACCGGCGTGCCGGTGCGCAGGGCGATGCCGTGCTTCTCGTACCAGGACAGGGGGTTGAGCACGATGTCCTGGAAGTCCTGTTCGCCGGCCAGGACCGGGGACAGCAGGATGCGGTTGTAATTCGGGTGCGGCTCGGCGCCGAAAACCGTGATGTCGTAGCGGTCGGGCGCCAGCGCCAGGAGCTCTTCGAGCGTGCGTATGCCCGCCATGCCGTTGCCCACTACAACCAGTTTCGATCGGTTCATCATGTTCGACTCGGTCAGACAGTTCCGGAAGCGACAACGGCGTCCCGCCGCAGCATGGCTGCGAGGGGACGCCGTTGTCCGGGATCGGGCCGCCGTTGGTGCCGGCGGCCTGGGTGCGGGCCGCGCAGGCGGCCGCATCCTGGGTTAAGCAAGGTGTGTGCCGGATCGCCAGGGTGCCCGCGATGCCGGGCGTTTCCAGGCACCGGCCGGAAAGGCCGGGAAGGGCGCGCCGGCTTCGACGCACCGGCCTTGTGCGTTCCGGCGCGCGGCGCACCCCCGAGGGGCGGCCCATGCCCGATCCGCGCGCGCCGGCGCCGCGCCGTCAGGCCTGGATATCGAAGCCGCGTGCGTAGCCCGCGGCATGTCCGCCGTCCCAGGTCCGGCCGTCGATGAGCCGGCTGGAACGCATGGTGGATACCGGCACCGCCACGCCCACTTGCGCGGCTGCCTCGCGATACAGGTCCAGCCGGTTGATGGATTGCGCGACCCGCAGGTAGTCCGGATCGTCGCGCAGCATGCCCCACCGCCGGTACTGGGTGGCCATCCACATGCCGTCCGACAGATACGGAAAGTTCGCCTCGCCGTCGGCGAAGAACCGTATGCCTGGCGCGCTGCCGTCCGCGGCCTTCTCGGGCAAGAGGCGCGAGGCGATCACGTCGCGCGGCGCGTCGACGAAATCGGGCAGCGCCAGCCATGACGCCGCCTCTTCCCGGTGGGCCGGCACGTCCAGGTAGCGGCAGGCTTCCAGCAAGGCCATGATCAGCGCCCGCGCCGTGTGCGGATGGCTATCGGCGAAGTCGCGGGTGCAGGCCAGCACCTTCTCGGGATGATTGGGCCACACTTCCGAAGTCAGGGCGACGGTGATGCCCTTGCCCTCGCTCTGCGCCAGGGCGTTCCAGGGTTCGCCCACGCAATAGCCGTCCACGTCGCCGCGCCGCAGGGCTTCGGCCATCTGGGGCGGCGGGATGACCGTGCTGCGCACGTCGCGCAGGGGATGGACGCCGTGCGCGGCCAGCCAGTAGTACAGCAGCATGGCGTGGGAGCCGGTCGGGAACGTATGGGCGAAGGTGGGGCGAGTGGCGGCGCCGTGGATGAAACGCGCCAGCGCCGCGCCATCGCGCGCCCGGGAGGCCAGCGCGCGCGACAGCGTGATGGCCTGGCCACCCTGGTTCAGCGACATCAGCATCGCCATGTCCCGCTGCGGTCCGCCCAGGCCCAGCTGGATGCCGTATCCCAGTCCGTACAGCGCGTGCGAGGCGTCCAGGTCGCCCGCCAGCAGCTTGTCGCGCACCGCGGCCCACGAGGGTTGCCGTTGCAGGATGATCTCCAGCCCGTACTTGCGGTCGTAGCCTCGCGCCACCGCGATGACCAGTGGCGCGCAATCGGTCAGCGCGATGAAGCCCACGCGCAGCTGGCGTTTTTCGGGCGCGTCGGATCCCGCGATCACGCGGCCCGCCTGCGGGGTCGGAGGAGAGAGGGACATCGGGGTATCTCCGTTCATGGGCGCGGCGGGTCCGACAGCGACAGCACCTGCCGCGCGACGTCGCCCAGCCGGACGCCCTGTTTCATGGCCTGGCCGCGCAGCAGTTCGAACGCCTCGGCCTCGCCCAGTCCGTGCCGGTCCATCAGCCATCCCTTGGCGCGGTCGACGTCCTTGCGATCGGCCAGTTGTTGCTCGACCTCGGCCAGACGCCGCCGCAGCTTGTCTTCCTCGTCGAAGCGGGCACAGGCCACTTCCAGGATGGGGGCCAGTTTCCCGGGCGCCATGCCGTCGACCACGTAGGTCGTGACCCCCGCGCGCACCGCGGCCCGGATGACGGACTGGTCGGCGGCGTCCGAGAACATGACCACCGGCCGCGGCGCGGCGGCGTTCATGACCGCCAGTTGTTCCAGCGTGTCGCGGGTGGGCGATTCGGTGTCGATCAGGATCACGTCAGGCCGCTGGGTCTCGACGGCATGCAACAGCGCGCGGGCATGCGCGACGTCGGCCAGGATCTCGTAGCCGGCCCGCTGCAAGGCCTCGCGCAGTTCGGCGATGGGCTTGTCGGTGTCGTTGACCAGCAGGACTCGGGGCATGGGAAGATCGCTATGCGGCCTGGCGGGTGGGGTGGCTCTGCTTGCGATAGAGGAAATCGATGACGGCCGTGCGGCAGGCGTGGTAGTGCTCGTCGTCGGCCAGTTCGACCCGGCTGCGCGGCCGGGGCAGGCGCACGTCCAGGATCTCGCCTATCGTCGCGGCCGGGCCGTTGGTCAGCATCACGATGCGGTCCGACAGCAGCACCGCCTCGTCCACGTCGTGCGTGACCATGATCACCGTGCTGGCCGTCTTGGCCACGATCTCCAGCAACTCGTCCTGCAAGTGCGCGCGGGTCAATGCGTCCAGCGCGCCGAAAGGCTCGTCCATCAGCAGCACGTCGGGCTCGATCGCCAGCGCGCGGGCGATGCCCACGCGTTGCTTCATGCCGCCCGAGATTTCGTGCGGCAGCTTGTGCTCGGCGTGGGCCAGGCCCACCAGTTGCAGCGCGGCCAGTGTGCGTTCGCGCAGCCGGGTCTTGCTCTCGGTGGCGCCGAACACCCGTTCCACGCCCAGGTGAATGTTCTTGTAGCAGCTCAGCCAGGGCAGCAGCGAGTGGTTCTGGAACACCACCGCGCGCTCGGGACCGGGGCCGTCGATCTCGCGCCCGGCGCAGATGAGCGCGCCGGACGTCGGCCGCGTCAGGCCCGCCACGAGATTGAGCAGCGTCGACTTGCCGCAACCCGAATGGCCGATCAGGGAAATGAACTCGCCCTTGGAGACGGTCAGGTCGATGTCGCGCAGGGCCACGAAGCTGCCCTTGCGCGTTTTGAACACTTGGCCCACGTTTTCGATGCTGAGGAACTTGTCCATGGCGATTCCTAGGTGGTGTCAGTCGGCGTAGGTGAAACGCTTGACCAGTTGGGTCAGCAGGACTTCCAGCACCAGGCCGACGATGCCGATCACGAAGATGGCGATGACGATGTGCTCGACCTTGAGGTTGTTCCATTCGTCCCACAGCCAGAAGCCGATGCCCACGCCGCCGGTCAGCATTTCCGCGGCGACGATCACCAGCCAGGCGGTGCTGATGGACAGCCGCACGCCGGTCAGCATGTAGGGCAGCACGGCGGGAAGCAGCACGCGCGTCATCACCTTCCATTCGGACAGCTTCAGCACCCGCGCCACGTTCATGTAGTCCTGCGGCACGCGTGTCACGCCGACCGCGGTATTGATGATCATCGGCCAGATGGAACAGATGAAGATCGCCCAGATGGCGGCCAGGTTGGCCGCCTTGAACAGCAGCAGGCCCAGCGGCAGCCACGCCAGCGGCGACACCGGGCGCAGCAGGCTGATCAGGGGCGAGACCACCGCGCTGACCGCGGCGAAGCGGCCGATGATGAAGCCGGCCGGGATGCCCACCAGCGCCGCCAGGCCGAAGCCGATGGCCACGCGCCGCAGCGACGACAGCAGGTTCCATCCTATGCCCTGGTCGTTCGGGCCATTGTCGTAGAACGGATCGGAGAACAGCGCCAGGGCGGCCTTGCCCGTCACGGCGGGCGTGGGGATCTCGGGGACCGCGTTGGACACCAGTTGCCAGACCAGGATCAAGAGGGCGAAGCCCAGGCAGGGGCCGGCCACCGTCTTGACGAAGGTTTCCCAGACCCCGCGCCAGTCGATGCGGTCGAGCAGGGTGGCGCGGGCGGGCGCGGGCGGACTCGGCGCTGGCGCCGCGGCCGCATGCAGGTCGATGACCTCGGCGACGGGCGGGGCGGCGGCGCCAGCGCTACCACCCTGCCGCAAGACCCCTTCTTTTGGTCGGCCTGTTCGCTGCGCCCGCTTATGCGTAACCGCTGCAAACCGCTTTCCTCACCCTTCGC
>SPDP01000004.1 GCA_009360345.1 Alcaligenaceae bacterium SAGV5 | reverse complement strand
CTTGCCGGGATCCTTGACGGCGTCGAGATGGGAGAACTCGATGTTGTACAGGTGGTTGCCGCGGCGTTCGACCTTGCGGATGTAGATGTTCTGCACGCTTCGACGCCCGCCCACGGCTCGAGATAGGTGATCAGCGAGGTTCCGTCTCGTTCGGCGCCCCCCTGGGATGCCGCGAAACCCCAGAGCTGCTGCACCCTCCTGGCGATCCAGGCCGGAACGCCCAGTTCCTCCACGACCCCCGCGGCCAGCGACGTATCCTTGGCCGTAATGGCCATCCTGGCGCCGAAATCGAAGCTCCGGGTAAGCACCGACCTGGCGAACTTGTTGCGCGTCGCACTGCTGCTTGCGTCGCTGGCGTTGATCGCCTCGAGCATCGCCGCGGGGTCCAGCCCGGCCTTGGTCCCGAGGATCATGGCTTCGCAGGCCACCGCCATGCCTGTCGCGGAAAGCAGGTTGTTCAGCAGTTTCAATGTCTGGGCTCGGCCGTTCCGCTCCCCCAGGTGCAGCAGGGCGATGCTGGCCAGATCCGCCATGACCGGCCGGGCCCTCTCGAATGCCGCCGAGGGCCCGGAACACATGATCCCCAGCGTTCCATTGCCGGCAGTGACGACATTCCCCGTTATGGGAGCATCCAGGAAATCGATCTTCCTGGCGGCCAATGCCGCCCCGAGCTCCAGGGCGAACGCCGGTCCCGTCGTGGAAAAATCCACCAGCGTGGAGATGCGGGTTCCATGCTGCAATCCTTCCGCCCCCAGCGCGACTTCCCGCAAGGCGCGCAATGATGGCAGGCAGGTGAAGACGGTCGAGGCTTCGCTGGCCAGGCCCTTCAATGTGGAAGCAGTACGGGCGCCACGCCCCACCAGGTCGGCGACCGCTCCGTGGTTCAAGTCGCTGACGATGACATCATGGCCCCGGGACACCAGCCAGCGCGCCATGGGCGCCCCCATGGCGCCCAGCCCCACGAACCCTATCGGCCCGGCTGCCCTGTCTGCACGTCCTGTTCCTGTCGCTTCCTTCATCCCGCCTCTCCATCCCGATGTCGTCCCACTTGTTCAATCGATCTGCGTGTTCGTCCGTTTGATCACCTCCCGCCACTTGTCGATCTCGGCGGCCAGGAAGGCCTTGAATTCCTCCGGCGTCGAGCCGCGCGCTTCCGTGTTCATCTCGGCGAGCCTGGCGTTCAGGTCGGGCATTTTCAGGGCCTGGTTCACGGCCTGATTCAACCTGGCGACGATGGCCGGCGGCGTTCCCGCCGGCGCGAGCAGACCTTGCCAGTTGTTCACTTCGAATCCGGGAAGACCGAACTCGGCAATCGCCGGCACGCCGGGCAGCGACGATTGGCGCCTGGGCGCGGTCACGCCCAGCAGCCTGAGCTTGCCCGTTTCCGCCTGCGGCAGCGCCGACGCGGGGGTCAGCAGCGACATGTCGACGTTGCCGGACAGCAGCGATACCGCCGCCGGCGCCATGCCTCCGTACGGAACGTGCACGGCCTTGAAGCCAGCCAGATCCTTCAACAGCTCCATCCCCAGGTGAGAGCCCTGCCCGGCGCCCGCCGATGCATAGGTAAGCTCATCCTTCCTGCCCTTGGCGACCAGTTCCTGGAACGATTTCAGCGGAGAAGCTGCCGGGACGCAAAGGTAGAAATAATTGGCAACCAGGAGACTGACCGGCGAGAAGTCCCGCACGGGATGGAACGGGAGTTTCCTGTAGAGCGTCAGATTGCTTGCGAAGCTGGAATTCGCGGCAAGCAGGGTATATCCGTCGGCCGCGGCCCTGGCCACGTAGTCCGCGCCGATATTGCCGCCGGCCCCCGGCTTGTTCTCCACGATGACGGGCTGCCCGAGCGTCGCCGCCAGTTTCTCCGCCACCAGCCTCGCCACGACATCCGCCCCGCCCCCGGCAGAGGCATTGACGATCAGCCGGATGGGCTTGCCAGGGTAGGTTTCCGACCATGCCATGACCGGCAGAGAAGCTACCGCCACCGCAAGAGCAATCGTCGCGCAGTTGCGCGACACAGCACGACCTGCATTCATACCTGTCTCCTGTCGGGGTCGGGCAGGGCCCGCCCCGCGTTTTCGCGCCAATCGCGACCAGCGGCTATTTCCCGCTGAACACGGGTTTGCGGCGCTCCTTGTAGGCGGCGATCGCCTCCCGGTAGTCTTCCGTCGACTGGATCACCGCCATGTGCGCGGACACGGCGCGCAGGCTGGTCCTCAGGTCCGTCTGCAAGGACTGGTAGAGCAATTTCTTGATCTCGCGCTGCTGGACGGGCGGCCCCTCGGACAGGCGTCCGGCGAACGCCAGCGTCTGCGCCATCAGGTTCTCGTCCTCGTAAACTCGTGAAACCAGCCCCAGTTCGAGCGCCTCCGGCGCATCGACGAAGTCGCCGGTCCACAGCAGCTCCAGCGCGCGCGCCACGCCCACGATGCGCGGCAGGAAATAGCAGCCGCCATTGCCCGGCAACAGTCCCACCCTGACGTATGCCTCGGCGAAACGCGCCGAGGCGGCGGCAAAACGGATGTCGCACATCAGGGCGAGATCCATGCCGGCGCCCACCGCGGGACCGTTCACCGCGGCGATCAAGGGTTTTTCGAACTCTTCGACGGCGCGCGCGACCCGATGCGTCACGCCATGCAGGCGATCCATCCGTTCCAGCGGCGTTGGCGCGCCACCTCCACCGTCGTTGGCGCGCCTTCCAAGATCGCCTCCCGAGCAGAACGCGTCACCCGCGCCCGTCAGGACCACGCAGCTTGTTCCCGGATCGTCGTTCGCCGAACGCAGCGTCGAGCAAAGCGCATCGAGCATTTCCTCGCTCTGGGCATTCTTCTTCTCGGGTCGGTTCAGACGAGCGATCACGACCCGTCCATGTCTCGAAACATCCAGATCAGCCACCTTCGTTCTCCTGTCGTCGCCAGCCGGCTTGCCTAGTTCCTGATAGCGGCCCGATGCCGCTCATGCTCTTTGCGGGCCTCATCCAGCGCACGCTTGACCCCACGGTTCATCCAACGCTTGACCTGCGCGTAGGCAAACGCCCCTTTTTCGCCCAGCGACGCGGCCAACTCCCCTGCCCTGTCCTGCAGTACGCCGCTTTCAGCCAACTCGCGAACCAGCCCTCTGGCGCTGGCATCGGCGGCTGGCATGCGCCGCCCCGTCAGGACGAGGTCCATGGCCGCGCTGCGTCCCGCCACCGCTTCCACGATGCTGGCGCCGGAGAAAGTCGGAATCCCGATGTCGATCTCGGGCAGCGAAAAGCTGGCGGCGGTGGCGGCGACACAGGCGTCCGCCAGCCAGGCCAGCATGGCGCCGGCACCGATGGCCGCGCCCTCCACCGCGACGACGACAGGCTTGGCGCTATCGATCACGGCGTCCTGCAGCCGTGCCAGCGCGATGGAGCGTCGCTCGCGCTGCCTCGCAGCGTCGCCATCCGGAGACTGTTCCTTCACGTCCACGCCGGCGCAAAAGATACGCGCGCCGGGCGCGCACAGGACAACGGCCCGGACTCCCTCTTGGGCCCCGGCATCGCGGATCGCCTCCGCCATGGTTTCCATCATCCCGATCGTCAAGGCGTTGGCCTTCGCGGGCCGATTCAGCACGATCCATAGGATCGAATCCCGCACCTCGATCCTGACCAAGGTTTCATCTTCGCTCATGGTTTTGCTCTCTCGATAGGCTGTCTTGTCTTGGCATGGACCCCGCCACGCTACGAAGGATGAAACGCGTCGGCGAAGAACTGCCGGGGCGGAAGCTTCCGCGCGCCGATGAAGTCGCGGCGCGCGGCTTCCACCATCGGCGGCGCCCCGCATACGTACACATCATGGCCGGAAAGATCGTCGAAATCGTCCATCACCGCCTGGTGGACGAAACCGGTCCGCCCCTGCCACGCATCCTCCGGTTCCCCATCCGAAACGACGGGTACGTAATCCAGGCCGACGTGGTCATGCCAGTGGCCCGCGAGTTCATGAAGGTAGAGGTCGGGAGGACGTCGCCCGCCCCAGTAGAGCGACATGGGCCGGCTCGAACGCTGTTCGATCAAGGTCTCTATCATGGACTTCACTGGCGAAAACCCCGTCCCGCCGGCGACGAAGAGCAACGGACGATCGGATCCGCCTCTCAGGACGAAGGTCCCCAGGGGGCCCTCCATCCTGACCAGGTCTCCATCCTTGATGCTTTCGAAGACATACTTGCTCAGCACGCCTCCGTAGTTCCGCAGGTGCATTTCCAGCCCTGCGTCGCCGCCAGACGGCGCGTTGGCCAGGGAAACACAGCGGCGGACACCGCCGGACATGACTACATTCATGTGCTGGCCAGCGACGAAGCCGAATGTCTCGCCTTCCGGCAAGGCTAGCCGGATCCGCCGTACGTCCTCGGAAAGCGGGTCGACTCCGACCACGTGCGCCGCGATTCGCCGCACCGGCACATCGCGCGTTTCTTCCACGATGTTGCATGCGAGCGTCACGTCCGAAACGGCCCTGGTCTGGCACAGCAGCACATCGCCTTCGGCGCGGTCGTGCGGGGACAGTCCCCTTGCCTTCGCCGTGTTGAAATCGACGTGCCCGTCGACGACACGGACGCGGCAGGTGCCGCACAACCCCGTCTTGCAACTGTGCGGCAGCATGACTCCCGCCCGCAGCGCCGCCGCGAGGATGGACTCGTCGGCGGCGGCCTCGAATGCCATTTCCACTGGCAGGCAACGTATCTTCAGGTTCGTGGACACGATCCGCCTCCGTCACGCCTCGCCGCGCCCGGCCTGCGCCGTCGGCACGACCAGGGCGTCCGCCGCCACGACGCCCCGCGCAGACAGGAACAACGGATTGACGTCGATCTCCTGGACCTCCTTCCGGACAGCCCAGCCGAACCGCGACAGGGCAGCCAGGGCACGCGCGGCCGAAGCCACGTCCAGGACGGCCCCTCCCCGAGCTCCGTCGAATATCGGCCGGCAACGCAGTTCATCCAGCATGTCCAGGGCCGTACGTTCGTCGAATGGCGCCAGCCTGTACGAGACATCCTTCAGGATCTCCGCATAAATGCCGCCCGCGCCGACCATGACCACCGGCCCGAACACCACGTCGTTCACGACGCCGGCGATCAGCTCGAAGCCCTCGGTGACCATCTCCGAGATCATCATTCCGTCTATCGTGGCCATCGGCGCCAGCCGGGCGACGCTCTCGCTTATCTGCTCGATCGCCGACGCCACCTCCTCCGCGGACGCCAGATTGACCTTGACGCCCCCGACCTCGGACTTGTGAGGGATATCGCGCGAAACGACCTTGACCACCGCCGGATATGACAGGCTCGCCAGGTCTGCTTGCCCGCCGTTGCGTACCAGCAGGTCCCTGGTTACCGGGACGCCGGCCTTGGCCAGCACCGACTTGGACTCCATTTCCGACAACGCGCGCCCGGCCCGTAGCGCCGCGCGCACGTCCGCCTCCAGCTCGACGATAGCGTCGCCCTCCGGAGCGTCCGCGATCCGTGCTCGTGCCTGTCGGTAGGCCCACAGCACAGCCAGTGCGTTCGCCGCCCTGGACGGCGACGGCAGTACCGGAACCCGGGCTTCGGAGAAGATCTCCAGCGCGGCGGCGTTCGCCGCCGGCGGCGTCGATGAAAAGACCGCGATCGGCTTGGTGTACTGTCCCGACACCCGCGCGATGACTTCTGCCGCCACCGCGCTGCCGCCGGGCCCCGTCGTCGCCAGGTTGACACACAACGCGCCGACCCGGGCATCGTCCAGGACGGCTCGCAGGGCAATCTCGAGCTTCTCCTTGTTTTGCTCGGAGAAATAACCGGCGGTCAGGTCGATGGGATTGTGTAGCGCGCCTATGCTCGGCACCACCGGTCCGAGGCGTTCCTGCGTGGCCTCGGTCAGCGTGCACAGGCTCAGCCCGCGCCGCTCGCCGGCGTCGGCGAAGACGATCGCCGATCCGCCCGAAACGCCCATGACGGCGACGCCATTGCTTTCCGGAAGCTTGCCCGGCGCAAACGCCTTCAGATAATCCACGACTTCGTGCAGCTCGGCGATCTCCACGATCCCCGTCTGCTTGTACAGCGCGCGATAGAAATCGTAGCTGCCCGTCATGCTGGCCGTGTGCGACGCCGCCGCCCGGGCGCCCTGCTCGGTCACGCCGCCCTTCCACAGCAGGATGGGCTTGCCGGCGGCCAACGCCCGCCGGCCCACCCGCAACAGCGCCCGACCATCACGAGTTCCCTCGATGTACGAGACGATGCACGCGGTTTCGGGGTCGTCGATCAGCGCGTCGATCATCTCCACCGTGTCGATGTCGCTCTCATTGCCGGTCGCGACGACGTGCCGGAATCCGATCTTCGCCTCGGCGCAGGCCAGCGCGATGCTGTAGCCGAAGCCCCCGCTCTGCGTCACCAGCGAGACGTTTCCCGGCTCGAGCTTGGGGTCGCGGGTGATGCTGCCGAACGCCGCGTAGACATTCGCGGGAATGCTGGCGAACCCCAGGCAATTGGGGCCGATGACCCGCATGCCCGCCTCGCGGGCGATGGTCATCAGTTCTTGCTCGCGCTCGGCGCCTTCCGGCCCGCTTTCTCGGAATCCGCCGCTGAAGACGGTCACGTATGGGACCGATTTCGCCGCGCATTCCCGCATGACCGGGATCACCCCTTTCGCGGGAACCCCGATCACGACCAGGTCCACGTCCTCGTCGATGGCTTCCACCGAGGGATAGCATTTCAAGCCCTGGAACTCCTGGTACTTCGGATTCACCGGGAAAATGCGCCCTTGATAGCCGTTCCTCATCAAGGCCCGGACCGCCTGGGATCCGGGACGCGCGGCGTCGTCGGAAACACCGACCACCGCGATGGACCGGGGCTCCAGCAAGAATTTGAATTTGCTCATACCGTCTCTACCATCCACCTGTTCGACTTCGATTCTTCGCCGGTTGCGATAAGGTGCTACGCCGGCTCGACCATGCCCATCCAGTACTGCAGCTCCCCTTCCGGCAACGGCACGTCGTACTTGCGCACATACTCCAGCCGCCCGTCCGGCCCGATGCCGAAAACGGAAAGCGCCGCGGGAACGTGTTTGATCTCGCCGTCCCGCAGGACGTCCATCGCCTTGATGCTCGCTGCCACGAGCAAGCCGCCGGCAGGATCCAGCGCGAACGTCCTGACGTGGAAGGAACGAGTGTCCGCATTCTGGATGCGCACGGGTTCGCCGCTGGCCGGATCGATCTCGAAGACGGCGATACTGTTCTCGCCGTTCGCGAACACTTTTCGCCCTCCCGCCTCCACGGTCGCATCGGCACGATTGGCGACATAGACATGGCGCCCGTGAGGATGGACATGAATGGCCCCGACGAGCTGCCGCGGCCCTGCCTCCCGGGCGTTCTCCAGCGTCGTGACCACATATGCCGGCCGTGCTTCGACCGCGCCGTCCTGCACCCGGAACATGGCCAGGCGGTTGTGGCGTTCGTCCGCCACGTACAGCCACGGCTTGCCCGGGTGGAACGCCACGTGGCGCGGTCCGAATCCGAATCCGCCCTCCGGCGCGACCACCTGCCCCGCGACCAGCCGACCATCGTCCATGGGATAGATCCGCAGCGCTCCCGGATCCTCGGGCCTGCCATTGGCCGCATGGTTTCCCCTGTCGACGATCAATGCCGCCCGTGCGTTGGGAAAGGTCATCACCTGGTGCGGATAACTCCCGAAATCGGTCTGTTCGCCTTGCCCGACCTCTTCCCCGAGCGATCCGTCGGGCCGTATCCTATGGACCGTCACCCACGATCGCGGGAAGTTGTGCGCGTTGATGACGAACTTCCCCCGCGGATCGACGCAGAGATGAACCGCCCTGGCGGCCAGGCCGCGCGTCTCGCCGAGCTGGCGCAGCCCGCCCGCCTCGTCGATACGGAAAGCGGTGACCTGGTTGTCCCTGGAATGCGTCCGGGGGCCGGAACTGGCGGTCGTCACATACAGAACCGGTAGCGCCGGATGCCTCCAGGCATATTGCACGCGATTCGGCATCCGGAATTCCGCCCGCCTCGTCAACGAGGCCCGGGCCCGATCGATCTCATACAGGGTCAATACATCCCCCACCGCGCCGTACAACACCACCGTGCCGCTCATCGGTTTCTCCTGTTCATTCAGGAACCTGCCTGCGCCGGGGAAAACATCGGAATGGCGTACTCCCCATCGGTGGGAACGCATACGAGCCTGACCCGCTGCCCGATCCGGACACGGTCCAGGTCGGTATCCACGATGTTCGTCATCATGATCGGCCCTTCATCCAGCTGTACATAGGCGATGCAGTAAGGCGTGTCCGGTCCCTTGCGGGTGACGCTGAACGTATAGATCGTCCCGGTGCCTGCCGCCGGCTTCAACTCGACATCGCTGCTCCAGCAGAACGGGCATAGGCATCTCGGGTAGTGATGGAGTTCCCCGCATGCCCGGCACGCGCCGACAAGCAGGCTTCCGTTCCGGGCCGCGATGAAATATTGCTCGTCGCCCGGGTTCAATGCGGGGTCCCCGGGTATTTGGACTTCGTTGCGCTGCTCCGTCATCACGCCTCCCGTTCCATGATCAAGGTCGCCGCGCCATGGCGGTGGCCGATCGCGCCGCCTATGCCGGATGCCAGCGCCAGCGCGCACCCCGGGACCTGCAATTCCGGGTGCGCTTCCCCCCGGAGCTGCCTGACCGCCTCGATGATCTTCGTCATCCCGCCACGGTTGGAAGGATGGTTGTTGCACAGGCCGCCGCCATCCGTGTTCACCGGCATCCTGCCTATGCCCGCGACCAGGTTTCCGTCCTGGACGAACCGTCCGCCCTCGCCCTTCTTGCAGAAGCCGAGGTCTTCCAGTTGCAGCAGCACCGTGATGGTGAAACTGTCGTAGATCGAGGCGTACTGGATGTCGCCCGGCCCGACGCCCGCGGCCTCGAAGGCCCGGGGGCCGCTCCAGGCCTGTCCGGTGTAGGTCAGATCGATCTTTCCCGCATCCTGGTGCTTGGTGGTTTCTCCGTATCCCTTGATGCGTATCCGGGGCCGATGCAACTGCGCGGCTACCTCCGCACGCGCGACCACGATCGCTCCCCCACCATCGGTGACCACGCAGGAATCGAGGCGATGCAACGGATCGGAGATCAGCGGCGACGCCAGGACTTCCTCCACGGATACCGGCTTGCGCAGCATCGCGTTGGGGTTGTGCCGGGCGTGGCGCGACGCCGCAACCTTGACCCACGCGAGTTGCTCCGGCGTCGTCCCGAACTCATACATGTGGCGCATCGCGCACATGGCGTACAGATTCAAGGTCACCGGCCGATACGGCATCTCGTAAGGCGATTCAGGAAGATTCGCACCCCTGACCCGCACCTGCGTTCCGGATATGCCTTCGGACCTCGGACGGCCTGCAAGGGTGATCAATGCGACATTGCATCGGCCGGCGGCAATCGCCTGCGCGGCGTGCGCCACGTGTATGAGGTACGAACATCCGCCCATGTCCGTGGAATCCAGGTATTTCAGCTTGCGCAGGTTGAGATAGTTGGCCAAGGACCACGGGTTGGCGCCCGGCGCGTCACCGGCACAGAAGAACCCGTCGATGTCGTCCTTGGACAAACCCGCGTCCTCGACCGCTCCTTTCGCCACCTCGGCATGCAGCCTCGCGACGGAATGGTCCGGCGCGTGGCGCAGCGGGTGCTCGTAGGCCCCGACGATGTACGCATGATCATTTATCGCCATTCCGCCCCCAAGAAGTTCCATTCATTGAAACCAATACCATCTATAGGAACTCATGATAGCATACTGACCACGGCGCGAGGCAACTGCCGATCCGCCCCGATAGCGCAACAGAATTGAGGTTCCCCCATGAACGACGAGGTAGTCAGCTACGAAATACGTGAACGCGTAGGCATCATCACCCTGCGCAATCCGCCCGTTAACGCCCTGGCGCCCGGCATGCGCGAGGGCATCATCGACCTCGTCAAGGCGGCCAACGAGGATCCGGCGGTAGATGCGATCGTGCTGACGGGAGCCGGCCGCAACTTCATAGCCGGAGCCGATATCCGGCAGTTCGGAAAAACGCGCGCGGTAACCAGCCGGACCAGCGCCGCGGCCATCGAGGCCAGCGAAAAACCTGTCGTGGCGGCCATGGACGGCTATTGCCTGGGTGGCGGACTGGAACATGCCCTCGCCTGTCACCACCGCATTGCGACACCGGCCGCCAGGCTCGGCCTGCCGGAGATCAAGCTGGGCATCATTCCCGCCGGCGGCGGCACCCAGCGGCTCCCCCGGTTGATCGGCGCCGCGGCCGCGCTCGACATGATCCTCTCCGGCAGGCAGGCCGGCGCGGACGAAGCACTCGCCTTGGGGTTGATCGACGAGATCGCCACCGGAGATCTGGTGGCGTTCGCGGCCGGCGTTGCCCGCCGGATCGCACTCGAACGGCCGCTGCGCAAGACATCCGCCCTGACGGCATGGCGGACCGCCGACCGGGAAAAACCGGAAATCATCGAAATGGCACGCCAGGCGGCAGCCCGCAAGAAATCGCCCTTGAAAGCGCCAGGCTATGCCATCGAACTGGTGGCCGCCTCGCTGAGCGTGGATGTCGATGCGGGCATCGCGCTCGAGCACGATCGTTTTTCCGAACTCGAGGACTCCGACGAAGCCAAGGCCCTGAGATACGCATTCTTCGCGGAGAAAACGGCCGGCAAGATCCCCGGCATCGCGAAGCCACCCGCGGGCGACGGAGTCCGTTCCGCCGCGGTGGTGGGCGGGGGAACCATGGGCAGCGGCATCGCGATCGCCTTCGCCGATGCCGGCATTCCCGTCAAGATGCTCGAAGCCACGCCCGAGGCCCTGAAACGCGGCATGGAACGCATCCGGTCGACCTACGATGCACGCATCCGGCGCAAGCGCCTCACCCCGGCACAGATGCAGGAACGGCTGGCCCGGATCGAGCCGGCGAGCCGCTATGAAAGCATAGGTGACTGCGACGCCGTCATCGAGGCGGTATTCGAAAGAGTCGACCTGAAGATGGACATCTTCGGCAAGCTGGACGTCGTGATGAAACCTGGCGCCCTGTTGCTGACCAATTCGTCCGCGATCGACATCAATGTCATGGCTCGCGCCACGAAGCGGCCCGGATCCGTGGCCGGCGCGCATTTTTTCGCTCCGGCGAACGTCATGAAGCTATGCGAGATCGTTGCCGGGGACGCCACCACGATCGACACGCTCGGCCGCGCCGCGGCGATGGGACGAGCCTTGGGCAAGATCAGCGTGGTCGCCGGTTCCTGCGACGGTTTCGCCGCGAACCGGAGCCGGGCGCCGCTCGTGACCGAGATGATGCTGCTTCTCGAAGAAGGCGCCCTGCCCTGGCAGATCGACAAGGTCATGATGGATTTCGGCTATCCCATGGGGCCATTCGCGGTCAGCGACCTGTCCGGCCTGGACGTCAGCTACGACACCCGCAAGCGCCGCGCCGCCGCAGACCCTGACTATCGCAAGCTCCACGTGCCGGATCGCCTGGTCGAAATGGGCCGCCATGGCCAGAAGAATGGCGCCGGCTGGTATCGGTACGAGAATAACGACAGGACGCCCCGCCCGGATGCCGTCGTCAACCAGGTCATCGCCGACATCGCGCGGGAGTTCGGCATCCCCCAAAGGGAGTTCACGGACGAGGAGATTCTCCACCGGCTGCTGTTCGCCTCGGTCAACGAAGCATGCAAGATCGTCGACGAAGGCAAGTCCTTTCGCGCGAGCGACATCGATGCGATGTGGCTCAATGGCTTCGGCTTCCCCCGGCATCGCGGCGGACTGATGTACTGGGCGGATTGCATAGGCGCGCCCGCGATCCTGTACCAGGTCCAGGCATGGCACGAACGGTACGGCAAGCGCTGGAAACCCAGCCCGCTGCTGGCCCTGGTCGCCGGCGAAAACGGCAGGCTGCGCGAAGCCGTCGCTCCTGAAACGGCGTTCTTGCCCGCCCTGGTTCCCCAGCCCTCGACCCACGCCACGAAATGATGGACATGAACGATCCAAACACGGCACCGGCCACGGCGCAAGCATGTGCCGGCGTCCCATACAAGACCTGGCAGTGCGTACTCTGCGGCTTCATCTACGACGAGGCCGCGGGCATGCCCGGCGAAGGCATTCCTCCCGGAACCCGCTGGGCGGACGTGCCCGAGACCTGGATCTGTCCGGAATGCTCCGCGGGCAAGCAAGACTTCGAAATGATCGAGATTTGAATGGCATGGGCCCCATGGCGGGGCACCCTTACTATCAGGAGACGAAATGCCCAGCAACGTCACAGTGGTGATCGGCGGCGACTGCGGGCCGACCCACGGCCCGTCGGAAGGATTCCCCGTCGAGGGATATACGGAACTCATCGGCCCGGTGCTGCGCGCCGCGGACATCCGGTTCGTGAACTGCATGCGGACCTACTCCAACCGTAACGTCCGCGCCGAACACGCGCCGCAGGTGGGACAGCCGATCGAAATGGCCGACATCTACTCCCATGGCGGATTCGATGCCGTCACGATGTCCAACAATCACAGCTTCGACAGCGGCCCCGAGGCCATGCTGGACACTCGCGCGCTGCTGACCGAGCGGGGCATCCAGGTAACGGGGGCGGGCCGCGACCTCGACGAGGCCCGGCAACCAGCCATCGTCGAACGCAATGGCGTCAAGATCGGGTACCTCGGGTACACCTCGGTCGCGGCGGCGGGCAGCGAGGCGGGAGCCAATCGCCCGGGCGTCACCGCCATCCGGATCAAGACGATGTACGAGACGCGCGGTCCGCACCAGCCGGTCCGTATCCACACCGAGCCCGACGCGGCGGACCTGTCCCGCCTGCTCGACGACATCCGGGCACTGCGCGCGAAGGCCAACGTCGTCGTCCTTGCCTTTCATTCCGGTGTCATCCGCCTGCCCCGGGTCATCTCCGACTACCAGGTCATCGTTGCCCACGCCGCCATCGACGCGGGGGCCGATGTCGTCGTCGGCCATGCGCCGCACGTCCCCAAGGCGATCGAGGTCTATCGGGGGAAACCCATTTTCTACAGCCTCGGGGTTTTCGCCATGACCAAATCGTTCGCGGCCCCATCCTGGAAGGAGCCCGCCTGGATGCATGGCGCCGTGCGCAATCACGCGGATCTCGACCCCGCTTTCCCGCTCATGCCCTATGGCAAGGACTGCACGACAGGGCTGCTGGCCAAGATATCGGCCTCGCCCTCGGGAGTGAGCCGGATCTCCTTCGTTCCCATGTCGTTCGACGACCGCTATCGTCCGGAACCGCTCGAGCAGGCAGATCCCCGGTTCGCCCAGGTTCTCGACTATATGGAATGGGTGTCGGAAGACATGCCGCACAAATTTGTCGTCGACGGCAACGAAGTCGTCGTTCTCGCGGAGTAATCATGGATCTTGGCATTCAAGGCAAGACCGCCGTGATAACCGCCTCCAGCGGGGGGATGGGGCGCAACATCGCGCATGCGCTGGCCGCCGAAGGCGCGAACGTCGTGCTTTTCGCCCGCAGCGCCGACAAGCTGCAGGCCGTCGCCGACGAAATCCGGGAGAAATACGGGGTTCGCGCCATCGCCGTGCCCGGCGACATGCTGGCGCAGCCCGATGTCGCGCGATTGCGGCAAACCGTCGGCGCGGAGCTGGGAAGTCCGGACATTCTCATCCTCAATACCGGCCGTGCCCCCAATCCCCTGCGCGCGACGCTGGATGAAACCGATGAAGCGCGCTGGACACAGGCCTACCAGAACCAGCTCTGGAGCGTCATCCAGGTCGCCACGGAACTCGTTCCGGCCATGCTCGGGCGGGGATGGGGCAGGATCATTGCCGTCACCTCGGCCTCGGTCAAGCAGCCCATGCCTCACCACAGCCTCTCCACCGTCTTCCGGGCCGGCGTGGGCACCTACGTCAAGCACCTGGCCAATGAAGTGGGCCATGCGGGCATCACGGCCAACTGTGTCGCCCCCGCCTTGATCGACACGCCGCATCGAAGCGGCCAGGGCGCCTACACGCCGGAACAGACCGCCGCCAGGGAAAAACTCACGCCGCTTGGCCGCATGGGCTCGCAGGACGAAGTCTGCGGCGTCGTCGCGTTCCTGGCATCCAGGCAGGCCGGATTCGTCACCGGGTCGTCCATCAACGTGGAGGGGGGCATGGTGGGCGCCATCTTCTAGCCCCCTTCAATGGCAACCAGAAGATCACTGGAGACCGTCATGAACAAGGCAATGCAGAACCCTCGTCGTTCCACGCTGGCAATTGCTGTGCTTCTCCTGGCCGGATCCCAGGCCGCCTGGGCTCAAGGCCGGGAAGCCGGCAACAGCGAGGCCTACCCCGACAAGACGATCCGGATCATCGCGCCGTCGTCGCCGGGAGGAGGGATAGACGTACTGGCACGCTTCCTCGGCGCCAAGCTGACGGAAAGCTGGGGCAAGACCGTCGTCGTCGACAACCGTCCGGGGGCGGGCGGCATCATCGGAACGTCCGCGGTAGCCCAGGCCAGCCCGGACGGCTACACGCTCTTGCTCATCGCCGGCGGCTATACGCTGAACCCCAGCCTCTACAAGAAGCTGCCGTACGACACGATGAACGATTTCGAGCGGATTTCCCTCCTGGCATGCGCACCCAACATGCTGGTCGTCCACGCATCCATACCGGTCAAGTCGGTAGGCGAACTCGTCGCCTACGCCAGATCCAGACCGGACGGCCTGACTTTCGGCTCCTCCGGCATAGGTACGACCAGCTATCTTTCGGCGATGCTCTTCCAGCAGAGGGCGAAACTGCAAATGGTCCACGTCCCCTACAAGGGCGCCGGACTGTCGAACAAGGCCATGCTGGCCGGCGAGGTGAACATGCTCTTCTCGGCCCCCCACGAAATGGTGCCATATGCACGGGAAGGCCGGGTCAAGCCACTCGCGGTGACGTCATCGCAGCGCCTGCCGCTGGTCGCCGACGTCCCGACCTTGGCGGAGGCGGGTTTCCCGGGCTTCGAAGTGAACACCTGCTACGGCATGCTGGCGCCGGCGAAGACGCCCACCGCCATCATCGAAAAACTGAGCAGGAAGCTGGCGGACATCCTCGAAACCCCGGACGTGCGCAAACAGCTGGAGAGTCTCAGTTTCACGCTTATCGGCAGCACCCCCCAGGCCTTCACGGACTGGGCCCGGAAAGACCTGGCCCGATGGTCCACCGAACTGCGCGAGGCGGGGATACAACCCGAGTGATCGACAGCGTTCCGGCCCGGCCCGCAACCGGCGCCGGAGCGCTTCGCTGCTCAGGCGGAATTGGCCGCCAGGCAGATCTGGTTGAGCCGCTCGACCACATACCGGTGCACCAGGATACCCTCCTGGCGCCTGATTTCCCTTTCCCTGAAACCTCGTTCGGACGGCACTCGGATCTCGGAAACACCCGCCTGGCGCGGCAAGGCCTTCACCTTGCCGAGCAGTTCGTCCAGTTCGGCAACGAACTGTTCGCGCGGCATGAGCAATTCCGGGTCGAATGCGACGAACAGCGAACCGAAGTCGCTCACCTCGCCCAACCTGAACCGGGAACCCGCCAGCAGGCCCATCGCCTGGATGGCCAGCGATACGCCATAGCCCTTGTGCCCGCCGAACGGAAACACGCCGCCGTCCTTCAGCTCGCTCGCCACCCGGGTTGGCGCGCCACGTGCATTGATGCCGACGATCTCAGAAAACTCCTCGCCCAGGAATGACTTGAGCATGATCTCACCGGTCATCACCGCACCGGTGCCCATATCGAAAATGAATGGATTGTCTTTCCCCGGCAAGGCGATCGCGAGGGGATTGGTGCCAAGAATCTTCCTGGCGGCCCCCGGTGGAACGACCGTGGGCGTGCTGCTGCCGAAATACACCACCGCGTATCCGGCCCTGGCGATGCGCTCGAGATAGTACGCATTGCGACCGGCGAACCAACTGTTCCGAAGCCCCACGACCGCGACGCCGGAACCCCTGACCTTCTCCAGCACGACATCGACGGCGCGTGGAATCGACACGTACCCGACATGATTGCCGCCGTCGAGCAGCGCCGAGGCCGCAGTTTCCTTGACAACGGACACGGGCTGGCGCGGCCATTGCAGCTCGGGCCTTTCGGCAATCACCAGTATCCGGGGCAACCCTGCGAACTCGTAGCCCCACGTCGCGGCGTCCACCAGATGTTCGGCCACCATCGCGGCCTCGTCCTGGGTAAAACCGATCTTGCACAACGCGGCCTCGCCGAGGGCTCGGGCCTCGGCAACGCTCATTCGTACCGTGTCGGCGGTCGGTTCGTCCAGCAATCGGGTATTCATGGCATCTCCGGTGGAGGGGGTCACTGGGCAGGTTGCAGATGGTTCATCAGCTTGCGGACCGACGTATCCGATGACAGGCGACGGACACTCTCGACCATGGAAGGAACGTCCAGGCCAAGTCCCGCCAGTTCGCTCAGCCTGGAGAACTTGTCCACCCTCTCCTGCTCGGAACACGGACTACCCGGGGTTCCGTGCGCATCCTGCGTTCTCGCCTCGAACCGGGATCCGTCCTTCAACAAGACGACGACACGGCAGGCGAAGCGCTGGGGATAGACGGCGTCCGCCTCGGCGTCCACCTTCAGTTCCACTTTCGAGGCCAGAGCGCGTCGCTGGGGATCCCGGATCCGCTCGCCGCCGTATTCGCCGGGATTCATCGGATCTCCCGTCAAGGCCACCGCCGTGCAATATGGAATGCTGTACTGGGCATCCATGGTGTCGACGATCTCGGTACTGCCGTTGTACTGGACGGCGAACGAACTCGTCGCGACCGTCACCTTCTCGACCTCGGCCGGGTCCAAGGAACGGCTCGCCCGCATCGCGAGCAGCAATTGGACGACACCTTGTATCCAGCCACAGATCGGATAGACCTTGACCCACACGTCATCAAGCGCCCATCGGGCCCCCAACTGCGCATCGAGCAAATCGGGCCTGGCGGATGCGCCGCCGAACGCCTCGATCAGCCCGAACTTGCCGTCTATCGCGCCGGGCGGAGCGGTAAAGCCCCGGTCGGCCAGCATCACGGCCCGCACCGCGGCCTCCGCGGCCCGGCCCGCATGCAGCCTCTTCACCATGCCCGCGCCGCCGCCGGTCGCAAAATTCTTGATGCCCGACGCGCACGAGCATGCCAATCCCACGGCCCACTGGAGCTTCTGGAATTCCAGCCCCATGCATACGCCGGCGCCGACCGCGCCCGCCACCGGCCCGACGACACTCGTCTTGTGGAACCCCCTGCTGGATGGATCCGTTCCCAGCGCAAGACTGATACGTTCGGTTGCCTCGTATCCCGCGACGATCCCCCTGAGCAGCGAGAGACCGTCCGCATCGACAGCCTCCGATGCCGCCAGGGCTGCCGGGACGACGACCGCCCCGGGATGGATCAAGGCGGCGGACAACAGGTCGTCCAGCTCGAATCCGTGCATCGCCGTGCCATTGCACAGCGCGGCCTGGCTCGCCCCTGCCCTGCGCGGCCGGCCCAGAATGCTGGAGCGTCCCTGGCAGCCTCCCGCCAGGACATCGTCCTGAATTATTTTTCCCCAGGGTTGCTGTGATCCGAGCAGGCCGCAACCCAAGGTATCCAACAGGCACCACCGAGCCTTGTCCGTCGCCGCCGATTCCGGCATCTGCCCGACGCCATGCAGAAACTCGAGCAACCGATTGGCATTGCCTGGCGCCGCACTGGCGCCGATGCGGGTCGGCATGGACATGGTTCAGTCTCCATCAGATGTTCTGGCGTATTCTTCGATGGTACCATTCAAGTTTCGATAGCCAGTCTTAGTTTCAATCAATGAAATAACTGGATACCCCCATGGACTTGCACGGAAAGACTGCTGTGATTACCGGAAATCCCTATGGAATCGGCCGGGCCGCGGCGGCTCTCTTCACGGCGGCTGGCGCCCGCGTCATACGCCTGGATGACAGCGCGGACGGCTGGTCCCGTCCTGGCGGCGACCGCCCCGCATCTCCGGATTTTCTCGTCGACGTCACGAACGAGGACGACGTGCGCCGGATCGCAAAGGAATGCGCCCGCTCCGTCGCCGGGGTCGACATCCTCTTCAACCTGGCCGGCCGGGTGGTCGAACAATCCTTCGAAACCACCACCAGCCAGACCTGGGCCGCGATGATCGGCCGCAACCTGACCGCGGCGTTCGTCTGCGCGCAGGGCTTTCTGCCCCTGATGAAGCAGCGTCCCGGAGGGTGCGTCATCAATCACGGATCGATAGACGGCGTCCTGGGCAACCCGTCCATCGCCGCCTACTCGGCCGCCAAAGGGGGGCTCGTGGCCTTGACTCACGTCATGGCCCATGATCTCGGCCGATACGGCCTTCGGGTCAACTGCATTTCCACGGGCGGAATCCGGGACGGCATCGTCCGCCCCAAGGATGAGCAACTGGTCGCGCTCACCCCTTCCCGCCGGACCGGAACCCCCGAGGACGTTGCCCATGTGGCGCTGTTCCTGGCGAGCGATGCCGCGGGCTACGTCAACGGCGCGAACATCATCGTGGACGGTGGCCGCAGCACCATCACGCAGGGCTGCTACGGCGACCCGGGCCGGGGAAGTCAAGTATAGTAGGCAGGATCCCGGCGGGAATTCCGGGCAATAAAACCCATTTCATAAGCTGGCACCCCTTTCCTGGCAGATGACCTCGACATCATGATGCGCTCCGTACAAAGAATTCTTGCGATCTTCGAATCCTTCACGGCCGACCGCACGAGCCTCACCCTGCAAGAGATATCCGACAGGATAGATCTTCCGAAATCGACGGCATTCCGGATCGTGCACAGCCTGGAGAAAGCCGGCTACCTGATCCGGCTCGAAGATCAGCAGTACTGTCTTTCCCTCCGGTTCCTCAGGCTCGCGGGGCTCGTGAAAAGCACGCTGGGCATACGCGAGATCTCGCGGCCCATCATGGCTCGCATCGCCGAGGAAGTCAGCGAAACGGTCTCCATCCATACCATCATCGGCAAGAACCGCGTCTGCGTGGACGCGGTATCCGCGGCATCTTCGCTGCGCAGCGTGATCCAGCCCGGCGAACAGGTTCCCCTGGTCGCGGGTTCCGCCACCAAGGTTCTCCTGGCCTACATGCCGAAGAAGGACCTCACGCCGATGCTGTCCGCGCTGGCTCGGGCGCGCAAGCTTACCCAGGCGGAAGTCGTGCGCGAACTCGAAGAAGTCCGCCAGGCGGGATTCTCGATCTCGCACGGCGAGCGGCTGCTTGGCGTGACCGCGATCTCCGCCCCCATCTTCGACGTCAACGACGACGTGAAATACTGCATGTCCATCGGCGGCCCGACGATACGCATGCAGTCCAACGAGAAGCGCTTTACCAAGGAACTCCTGGAAGGCACGACGGAAATCTCCCGCCATTTCGGCGGATCGGTCGGGGCAACACTGTAATACCGGCGGCACGGCGCTACAGCCGGTTCAGGATCCGTCCGCCATCGACCAGCAACGACACGCCAGTCACGAAACCGGCCTCCTCGGAAGCAAGATAGAGCGCGGCATTGGCCACGTCCCATGCCGTTCCCTGCCGCTTCAGCGGGACTTTGGCGGCGCGCTCGGCTTCCACGGTTTCCCGGGATTTTCCGAACTTGCTGACCCGGGCTTCCACCGCCATGGGCGTCCCGATCAGGCCGGGAAGAATCGCGTTTGCCCGGATGCCGTACCCGGCGTTCTGCAAGGCCAGTTGTTCGGTGAAAGCAATCACGCCCGCTTTCGACGCCTTGTATGCGACATAGGGATAAAGGCCAGGCCCGGCCGCCGAGGCAACGTTGATGATGGCTCCCGCTCCCTGCTTGCGCATGATGGGAACGGCATGTTTGCAGGCGAACACGGTTCCCCTGAGATTCACCCGGCTCACGAAATCGAAACTCTCTTCCGTGATGTCGAGCAGATCGGCGTCGCCTCCGGCCAGGCTGATGCCAACATTGTTGTGCAGGATGTCGAGCCGGCCCCACAGCCTAAGCGCCAGTTCCATCGCCGCGGCCAGATCCTCCTCGACCGTCACGTCCGCCTTGCAGGCCACGGCCTCGAATCCTTCCTCCACGATCAGCGCGGACGTCGCTTGCGCCGCTTCGGGACTGCGGTCGCAGACCAGCACCCTGGCGCCCTCCCGGGCAAAACGCATGGCCGCCGCCCGCCCGTTGCCCGTCCCTTCCCCCGGACTCTGGCCACCGCCGATAACCACCGCCACCTTCGCCCGCAGGCGCTGGCCAGTCGACCATCCTTCGCCGACTCGAGAAGATCCGCTCATCGCTCCTCCATTCATTGATTTTTTTCAGGCAGGAATACCGAGGATGTGTTCCGCCGCCCGAAGGCCGGTCACACCCGACTTGACCAACCCGCCCACATACCCGTGCCGGGTACCACCCTCCAGGCCACCCGATGCACATCCCACCGCGTAGAGATGCGCGACGGGAGTCCCCGTTCCCGTGACTACCCGTGCGTGCGCATCAATGGCGATCCCCCCCATCGTGTAGGTGATACCCGGCAGCACGGGAAAGACATGGTAGGGCGGCACCGCGAGCGGCCACGGCTTGTACTTGTCCGCACTGCGCTCCGGGTCGAGGCCGGCGGTCGAACCATTCGCCACCGCCCGGTTGTACGCCGCAACCGTGCTGGCCAGGCCCGATGCATCGATCCCCGCCAGCCCGGCGACGGCTTCGATGGAATCCGCCTGGTACATCGTTGCCCCGAGCCTGGCCAGCAACGGATTCGGCGAAGTCATCCGAAAGGTTCCACATTCTTCCCAGATCCGCTGGTCAGTGACGACGAAGTGGTCGCCCGGACCGGAGCGCGCGGCAATCCGATTGGCAAGAAAGACCCCGCCCAGGCCCTCGTCGGCAATCCGTTTACCCGCCGCATCGACCACCACCCCCGCCGTCGCCAGGTAATCCAGGTAAGGATACGGAGAGAGGGCCTCGTTCCACGCGGCATCCTTCGACAGGAGATGACCATAGAAACCCCGCAAATCGCTGGCCGCGCCACCCGCCTCCTGCGCCATCCGCAGACCGTCGCCGCTGGAGGCCCGCGAATTCCTTGCCAGCACGCGGCCCGGATCGGGAGCGATCCATTCCCTGACCAGCCCCGGATCCGACTGGAATCCACCGTCGGCGATGATCACATTTCCGGCGCGTACCTCGAACGGCTCGGACGACTGCGTCAAGCCGCGAAGACCGCCGATCCCTTCTTGCCGCGTCTCCAGTCCGGTGGCCCGGTGCCCACGCAGCAGGCTCCCGCCAAGCCCGTTCAATGCTTCTTCGAGCATTTGCAGCGCCACGTCGGGCCCGCGCCCTTCCCACGCAGCGCCCTGCGGCGATACCGCCGGCGGAGCCATCACGAACCGCTGATAGGCGTACGGCCCCTTCATGAAGCGAACACCGAGCGTCCTCAGCCAGTCGATCACCCGCGCCGCCTCATGCGCCACCATCCACGCCAGGGCGGGATCGGCCTCTCCACCCGTGGCCGCGAGTATCTTCGATTCCAGCACCGCGGGCGCTTCCAGGACATCCGACGCGCAGATGTGCCACACACCAGCACTCAAGCGCGAATTGCACAGGTAGCGCTCGCCGGACTGGCGCTCCAACACCAGGACGCGCAAACCTCCCTGGGCGCACCTCACCGCCGCGACCAAACCGGAGATCCCCCCTCCGATCACCGCCACGTCGCAGACATACTTCCGGTCCGAAGCCATATGCCGTCCCCGGTTCACATTCTGTCGGTTCGTCCGCCATCCACGAACAAGGTCTGCCCGGCGATGAAGCTCGCCTCGTCGGAGGCAAGAAAGAGCACGCTGTTGGCCAGCTCGATGACCTTCCCCGGCCGGTTCAGCACGGCCATGCCGGCACGGGCAGCAACGTGTTCCTTGACTTGCTCCGGGGTCCGGGTACTGCCGGTCAGGGGAGTCAGGAAGAATCCCGGCGCGACGCAGTTCACATTGATGCCGCTGGGCCCGAGTTCCCGCGCCAAGGTCTTGGTCAGCTGTATCACTCCGGCCTTGGCCGCCGCGTAGGCGGCGTTGCCTCCCGGCGAACCACCCGCGGCATGGGCGGAACACCCGGTACCGGAAACGGATGCGATATTGACGATCTTCCCGTAGGACTGACTGACCATCGCCGGCGCAACCGCCTGAGCGCAGAAGAAAACCCCCTTCAGGTCGACATCCAGCACGGCGTTCCAGTCCTCCGAAGCGGCCTCCAGGAACGGACGGTAGCGGGTCACCCCCGCATTGTTGATCAGCACATCGATGCGCCCGAACCGTTCCTGCACCGCTGTGGCGAAATGCCTCACCTGGTCCCTCGCGCTGACGTCCACGGCGTAGTGCGCAGCCGACCCGCGCGAGCCCGCGCCATTGATCTCGTCCGCCGCCCTGGCGCCGGCCTCGGCGCTGAGGTCCGCGATCACGACACGCGCCCCCTCTTCCACGAACCGGTCGGCAATGGCCCGCCCGATTCCAGAAGCTCCTCCGGTAATGACAGCAACCCGATCCAACAGCCGCATGACGCCTCCTTACCCCTGGTTCGCCGACACATAAATGATTGAGATTCGATGGCCGCATGGTATCATGAGTTCTGTTAATCAATACCAGTTCCATTGTTCGAAACCTTAAAGGGAGACAGCCATGCTTTGGATGATCATGAGCACGGACAAGCCGTCGCAACTGGAGACACGCAACCGCCTGCTCGCCGAGCACCGCAAGTACCTGGACGACAACGCCCGACACATCTTCTTCACCGGCCCCCAGGAAGAAGACGACGGGTCGGCCAATATCGGCAGCCTGTACATCGTCAACGCCCCGACGCGCGGGGATGCCGAGGCGTTCGTCCACAACGAACCCTTCTACCGCGCCGGCGTCTTCGACACGGTGGTGATCCGGCGCATCCGGAAAGGTCGATTCTTCCCCGAGCGGGCGGCCTGAGACTCCCCATCCCCGCCCGCTCCAACCGATCGACCGGAATCCAAATGCAAGAGCTCAATTACGAAGCCGTGGTCATCGGCGCCGGCATTGCCGGCCTGTCCACCGCTCTACGTCTGTCGGAACTCAAGATCAGGACCGCCGTCCTCGAAAAGGGAGTCGACGATGGATATCCCTGCAATACCCGTATCGCGGGGGGTGCTTTCCACGTTGCCCACCGGGACGTGGACGACCCGCCCGAAGTCATACTCGAAGCCATCAATCAACGGACGCGGGGCACCGCGAACCCGGAGCTCGTCCAGGCCCTTGCCGGCGACATCCACGGAGCGACGGCATGGCTGAAAGCAAAAGGCGTGCGCTTCATCAAGGTCGGACACGAGATCTTCAGAAAGCACTCCCTGGCGCCCCCCATCAACCTGAACCAAAGCAGGTATTGGGAAGGACGCGGAGGCGACGTGCTGATCCGGACGCTGACTGCGGAGCTGATCAGGAACGGCGGTGAAGTCCTGCTCGGCACCAGGGCGAACACGCTGGTCATGGACGCGGACCGATGTATCGGGGTGGACGTGCTGCGCCAGGGCACGCCACTGCGGGTCCACGCGGGGGCCGTCGTCATCTGCGACGGCGGCTTCCAGGCGAACCCCGAGCTTGTCGCTCGCTACATCACGGGCAGCCCCGAGAAGATCAGGCAGCGGAATTCGGGAAGCGGCACCGGCGACGGGCTGCAAATGGCGATGCAGGCGGGTGCTCAGGTCGTCGGCATGAACCGGTTCTACGGGCACATCCTTGCCCGGGAAGCCATGGGCAACGACGCCCTGTCCCCGTTTCCGATCGCCGACTTCCTCTGCGGCGCGGGGATCGTCGTCGATGCCTCGTGCCGCCGCATCGCCGACGAAGGACGCGGCGGAGTCTATCTCGTCAACGCCATTGCCGGCCAGGACGACCCTCTGGGCACGGTTGCGATCTTCAACGAAGCGGTGTGGACCGGGCCGGGGCGCGAATTCATTTCGCCGGCCAATCCGCAACTGTCCCAGAAAGGGGCGACCGTATACACGGCCTCGACCGTCTCCGAACTAGCCGAAAAACTGGACCTGGATCCCCAGCACCTGGAGAAAACGGTGTCGGACTACAACGACGCCGTCGAGCAGGGAAAAACGGAATCCCTGGCCCCTCCCAGGACCTCCGACCGCCTGAAGCCCTACTCCCTGCGCCAGGGTCCGTACTTCGCGGTTCGCCTGTGCGCCGGCATGACGTACACGATGGGTGGCCTGGCCATCGACGGCAAGTCTCGCGTCATGGACGCGGACGACAGGCCCATTCCCGGGCTGTACGCCGCCGGCTGCGCCGCGGGCGGGCTGGAAGGAGGCGAGCATGTCGCCTACCTGGGCGGCTTGACCAGATCCACGGTCACCGCGCTGCGGGCCGCCGACCATATCGCCGCATGGCAAAGGAGCCCAGATGGCCACCCCCAATGACCCGTATCGGATACTGAATCTCATCGTTGCCCGCGGCGACCTCCTGCCCCCCGTTTCCGCCCTGGCTCTGCTGTTGCTCAGCATCTGGGTATGGCTGGCGCACGGCTATCCCGTCGCCCTGCCCATCGGCGCCGCGCTGGCGGCGTTCCTGTACCTCATCCTGCGCAGCTATGTCGAACTGGTGAGAGTCATCGTCGATATGCTGCTGCCCAAATAGCCGGTTTCTCGGCCTGCCCGATGCAAAAAAAGAGGGGAGCAAGGCGCAAGCGCCGCTCCCCCACTTTCCCCATTCACTCCAGGTCGCTCTTGGGGAACTCCAGGACCAGGACCTCGGCGCCATCCTTGCCCGCTTCAATGGTATAGGGCGACTCGCTGTTCTCGACAACGACCATCGACCACAACGCCAGCTCCGCGCCTTCGTGAATGATCGAGCCATTGCCGACAAACACGTAGTAGCCTCCGGACTGGCGCGGATCCGGCCCTTCGACCGTCATGCCCGCCCCCAGGCGCACGACACTTGCATGCATCTCGTCGTCTTCGCCCTTGAACATGGTCTCCCATGAAACATCCTTTCTCGACCGCAGCAGCGGCTCAATCGAGAACGCGACCGGCTCGGACGTCAGATTGCGCCGCTTGCTGGGCTTCAAGCGATCGCGGTAACCCTCCGCGTTCAGGTAGACCGGCTCCGAGTTCCCCGTGAACATCCGCAAGGCAACGAAGGACAGGCCTTGCGGACCGGCCGTGATCGGTCCATAGGCCGTGTGGTGATCCTTGAACTGAATCGTCAGCGGCTTCAACTGCTGTCCCCGGTTGCCGATCGTTCCAGATCCCGCGATGAACAACTGGAACATGGAAACGCCATGGAAATGCGGCACGAGGGACTCGTCCGCGTCCAGCTCCGACATCGTGGCCTGCGGACCGGGTGCGCGCTCCCTGGAACTGCGAGGTCCGAAGAACACCGTCCCCCAATGAAGATGCCCGGTACCGGGCGAAACAATCTCGATACGCTCTGAAAGCGCTTCTGCACCGCTGCGTGCGTAAATCATGATCAGCTCCTATGTGCCAAGCTCGGTTTGGATATCGCCACCAGGAGAGCTCACCCCTTCCCAGCCAACTTGGTTCGTATCTTATCATGAGGTTTTATTGAATAGCACAGGTTCCGAACAATGAAACCAAAAGACGAGTAATTGAACACGACCGACGGCCTCGTCAACGAGTTCCGAACATTGAAACTAATTTCACTCAATGATAATTTTTAAGGTAGTCTGTGCAGCGGCGATCGACGATCAGGCGACCACAGGTCACCTGGAGCTGGACGCAAGAGACAAACTACTCAGGCAGGAGACACCCATGTGGTTGCAGAAGCGCGTTCTATCTTTGGTCTGTGGCATCTCGCTGGCCGCGGCCACGATTCCCGTCCAGGCATCCGACTTTCCTTCAAGGCCGATCAAGATACTGATCGGATTCAGCGCGGGAGGATCGACCGACGCGGTGGCCAGGTACTACGCCTTGAAGATGGGGGAAGCGCTCAAGTCGCCCGTCGTCGTGGAGAACAAGCCGGGCGCCTCCCAGCTCGTCGCCATACGCGGCACCACGTCTGCCCGGCCTGACGGCTACACACTGTTCCTGGCAACAGGTTCTTCCCTGTCGCAGGGACCCGGCGTCCGCACCGATCTGCCCTACGACCCCCTGAAAGACTTCGAGTTCGTCGCCTTGGCGGCGTCGGCGCCGGGCGCGATCATCGCATCCCCCAAGATCCCCGCGAAGACCATAGACGAACTGCTGCAATACGGCAGGGACAATCCGGACAAGCTGAACTATGGCTCGTCGGGCGTGGGCTCGGCCAGCCATCTGCAAACCGAGTATCTGCTCAACGCCGGCCATAGCCATGCCATTCACATTCCCTACAAGGCCGATGCCGAGATCATGAATGCCATTGCCGAAGGCTCCGTCCACTTCGGACTGGGGCCCTTGCAGGGTGCGGTGCCACAGATTCTGAATGGCAAGGTACGCGGCATCGCCATCACGGGCTCTCAACGCTCCAAGGCAATCCCCGACGTCCCCGCGTTATCGGAATCGAAAACACCGGGACTCGGTGGCGTGGATCCTTATACGTACTATGGCCTCCTGGCACCCAGGGGCACCCCTTCCGACGTCATCGCCAAGCTCAATGCCGCGGTGAATGCCGTGTCTCGCGACCCCGATGCCATCAAGTACCTACAAGACAAGTTCTTCGATCCTCAAGTCAGCACGCCTGAGAGTTTCAAGAAGTTCGTCACCGAGGACATCGCCAAGTGGCAGGGCTTCAGAAGCAAGATCAACCTGAGCAACTGACGACCCCGGGACTGCCGCGTTCCGCAGTCCCTATCAATGTGCTGCCAAAGCACACCGGAGGATGACATGAAGACAAATCGACGCCGGCATTTGATGGCCGTGACGGCGGTGGCCGCGATGGTGGCCAGCCTGCTCTCGCCCGCGGTCGCCAGGGAAGCCGCCTACCCCGCCAAACCCATTTCCCTCCTAGTCGGCTTCGCCCCTGGCGGCTCGGGCGATTTCGTCGCTCGAGCCATTGCCCAGTACCTCGGTCCGGTACTGGGCCAGACCATCGTCGTGGAGAACCGGCCGGGCGCCAATGGCCTGGTGGCGGCGACGCACGCGGCGGCGGCGAAACCCGACGGCTACACGCTGCTGATCACGACCATGGGCTTGACCACCAACCCCTATCTCTACGGGACGGACAAGGCCGACCCGATCAAGGATTTCACACCGATATCGATGGTCGCCGACGTGCCCAATGTGCTCGTCACCCACCCGGCGATCCCGGGCTCGGATCTGGGCGCTTTCATCAATGGACTCAAATCCCGCCCCACCCCGCTTTCGGTCGCCACCACGGGGCAAGCCGCACCCGGGCACCTGGCGAGCGAACTCCTGCAACGCGCGGCGGGCGTCAAGTTCGACTTCGTCGCCTACAAGGGATCCGCCCCTGCGCTGACCGACGTCATGGCAGGCCACGTCGATGCATCGATGCCCACCGTCGTCGCCGCGCTCGCAGGCATCAAGTCGAACAAGCTTCGCGCGCTCGCCGTCACCGGCGCGGTTCGATCGCCCCTCCTGCCCGACGTACCCACTTTTGCGGAACTCGGCATCTCCGAGATCGGCACCGCTTCGGGTTGGTACGGCATGGTGGCGCCGGCCGGTGTACCTCCTGGCATCGCCAACCGGCTGAGCCAGGAAATACGCAAAGTGATGGAGACCCCGGAGGTCCGTGCACACTTCCTGACACAGGGCGCGACGCCTCGGACCATGACGAGCGCGGAAATGGGCCGCTACATCGCGGATGAGTACTCCCGCTGGGGAACCATCATCCAGCAGTCCGGGATCAAGGCGGGCAGCCAATGACGCGGAGCGCCGGGATGCCTCGCATCCCGGCGCTCCGCCGGACCTCGTCCTACCGCGCAGGCAGACGCAGTGAATCGATCAATTGCTGAATGTCCGGCACATCCGGCAGCTTTCGAATCAACTCGAAACTACTATCGACCGCGGCGCGCTCGACGCCTGCATACGGGATGAGTGCCTGATACTTGTCATGGATCTCGTTCCATCCGATACCGCGCAAGGCCGCGCCTTTCGGTTGCCGCACGGATTTCTCGATGAGACGGCCGTCCGTCGTCTCCACGCTTACGATGGCGCCGCTCTTGTATGACGACTTGTCGGGGACTTCCTGATCCAGGCGCGTTATCCGGTCGAACAAGGACCGGATGCGCGGATCCCTGATCTTCTCGGGAAAGGCATGCGCCCAGTGGTAGTCGTGATCCGCGGCACCGGCAGCCGCGAAGTAGAAGGGACTATGGGCAATGCCGATCAAGTCCGTCGGGTGCCTGGGTCCGGGAAACGGATAGTCCGGCAACGTAAAGGTGATCTGCCTGATATCCTCCACCTGCAATGCGCCCTCGCGGGCAGCCATGGCGGCGGCTTCCGCGACGGCATGGAACGGAGAGCCTCCCGGCACGAGCTTGATTCCGAGCTCGCTCAATATGCTCCACTTCTCTCCCAGCTCCCCGATGACCGCATTGGCGTCGTGTCCGGGTCCGAGCGTCTGGAAGAATCCCCGGCTCATCTCGAATGTCGCGATCTCTCCTGTGTAGCCGAGCCTGGCTGCCTGGGCGCACTGGACACCCATCATCGCGGCATTGCCCGCGATGTATTCCCGCGCCAGGCTGGTCGCCGCGGCCGCATGCAACCCTCCCATGGAAGTCGCGGCCAGCGCCAAGGCATGCGCCGCGCTCTCCGCGCTCAAACGCATCAGGCGCGCGGCGGCTGCCGCCGCC
Organism: Alcaligenaceae bacterium SAGV5; assembly: GCA_009360345.1. Lineage (GTDB taxonomy): Bacteria > Pseudomonadota > Gammaproteobacteria > Burkholderiales > Burkholderiaceae_B > Pigmentiphaga. The sequence goes on along the minus strand of SPDP01000004.1, from coordinate 399,484 downwards.
GCGAATGTCGCCACGATGCCTCCATGGAACCCCTTGCGCTGCAGCCCGCCCATCATGGCCGTGTTGATGTTTCCCGCGACCTCGTACCCCAGGATGATCGCCTCGGTGACGTCCGCGCCCGACGCGCCGACCTCCTGACCGACGGCGAGAGCCGCCGCGCATGCGGGCGTGCCACTATGGACGATATTCCTCAGATCGCTGTCATCCGAGGCCGCCGCGTCGCTCATCAGCGCGTTCACCCTGGCGCAGGCCACGGCGGGCAAGTCCTCCCAGTTCCCGAACCAGACGGTCGAAAGCGGCTTACCTCCCCGCTCGGCCTCCAGTCGCCGGACGACCCGGCTCGACTCGAGCGTGGATCCAAGCGCGGCGCTGGCCAGGGTACTGGCGACCAGCATCTGGCCATTCCGCACGGCATCCGGCGGCATGGCCGCCAGCTTCGTGGAAACGATGAATTCCCCGTACCGCCGGGCCAAGGTTGGTTGCGCCATTACTTGTCCACTCCGATCTTCGCGTCACCGATCACCTTGCCCCAGCGAGCGGTTTCCGATGACAGAAACCGCCCGAACTCCGCTGGTGTCGAAACATCCGGCGTCAAAGCCACCCGATCGAGCTGCTCCACGACCTGAGGGGAAGACATGACCTTCCGTACGTTCTCATTCAGATCCGCGACTTGCTTGTCGGGCAATCCGGCAGGTCCGAGCAGTCCTTGCCACGAGGTCAGATCGAACTCATGGCCGATGGCTTCCCGGATCGTGGGAACCATGGCCAGTTTGGCGACACGCTGACGGCCGGTGACCCCGAGAATGCGCACTTTCCCCGCGTCCGACGCTGCCAGGGCCCCCGGCAGCGTCAGCATCGCCACATCCACCTGCGCTCCCATCAGTGCCGTGACAACGGCCCCCATGGATGTAAAGGGGACGTGCATGAGATCTATTCCTATATCAGACTTCAGCAGTTCCATGCCAAGGTGGTTGCCCTGCCCCACGCCCGCGGACCCGTAATTGATTCTCCCTGGATGGGCGCGCGCATCGGCGACGAAATCCTGGAGCGTCTGATACTTCGAGCCGGTGGGCACGGCTATGGCAAATGCCGATTGGGCCAGGCTCGAGATAGGGGTAAAGCTCTTGATCGGGTCATAGCCGACCTTGCGGTAGAGGTGGACATTGCTCGTATGGCTGGTGGACACGATCAGGAGCGTCTGTCCGTCGGGCCTGGCTTGCGCCACGTAGGCCGTGCCGATGTTTCCGCCGGCGCCAGCCCGGTTCTCGACGTAATAGTTCTGATGCGTAAGCGCGGACAGGTGTTCCGCCAGAATGCGGCCGAGCACATCGATATTTCCTCCCGGCGCCGATGCCACCACGATACGGACCGGTGCCCGGCCTCCTTCCTGGGCCGACGCCGGCGTCAGCCCACCGGATACAGCCGCCGCCAGGCACACGGCGATGCTTTTCTTGAACACTCAGGTCTCCTTGTCCTCTTGTTGGCAATTCACCGTTGCCATGGGTATCGAGGACTTTATCGACGGCACGCACACATGTCAAATTTTAGGAACTGGTTCCATTCATCAAAACCAGAAAAAAAGAGATCAAGGTACCATCCACGCAGCACACCCGTTCGTCCTGCCCAGGAGCCCAACATGAAGGTACACGGCCAATGTCATTGCGGCGCGATCACCTACGAAGCCGAGGTCGACCCCACCGTGGTGAACATGTGTCATTGCCTGGATTGCCAAACCCTGTCCGGGTCCGCCTTCCGGCTGAATGTCCTGGCGCCCGCGGACACATTCCGGCTCCTGAGCGGCACTCCGCGCCAGTACATCAAGACCGGCGCCAGCGGCGCGAAACGCGCGCACGGGTTTTGCGAAATCTGCGGCGGTCCGGTCTACGCCACCGACCTCGGCACTCCAAGGACATACACATTGCGCGTCGGCGCGCTGGCGGAACGAGATGTGCTCGGGCCCGTGCGGCGGCAAACCTGGACCAGGCGCCGCCTGAAGTGGCTGCCGAAAGTGGACAGCCCCGTGGAATGCGACATGCAGCCATGAGGCCGGCGCGTGGGCCTTTCCATCTGCCAGGATCTGCGTCGGTCGGGGTTCCGGCCTGCGGCCCCCCCACGCTTGCCGCTACGCGGCGGCGCGGCCCCCCGAGGAGGCGCTTCTTGCCTTGGGGCGTCCCATCGGCAAAAAACCCCTTGATTCCTGGATGAAATCAAGGGGTTTCTCAAAATCGCTGGCGGAAGCGGTGAGATTCGAACTCACGAACGGTTTCCCGTTGCCGGTTTTCAAGACCGGTGCAATCGACCACTCTGCCACGCTTCCCGATGCGGCGCCAAGAGCGGAATGATAATCCATTTTGGCCCCCCGCCCCGCCGGCCGGCCTAGAAGCTCGCCCCATCCACCCGCTTGATCTGCAGCGCGTCCAGGTCGATAGCCGGCACGCAGCGCAAGTTCACCGCCCGCATGGGCGTCCCGTCGGGCATGGCGCCCCGGGCGAAGGATTGCGTGCCGCAGGTCGCGCAGAACATGTGTTCGATCTTGTGGGCATGGAAGAAATAGGACCGCAACTGGTCCTGGCCCTGCTTCAGCGTGAACTGGCCTTCGGGCACGAAGCTCAGCAGAAAGCCCTTGCGCCGGCAATGGGAGCAATTGCAGCTCATGGCCTGCGTGGGCACGGGGGCGTCGATTTCGAACGCGACGGCCCCGCAATGGCAATTTCCTTCGTACGACATGCTTGCTCTCCTTGTCCGTTCAGGCCGCCGCGACGTCGAAGCGCGGCACGGCGTCCAGCAACTGCCGGGTATAGGCATGTTCCGGCCGGGTCAGGACACGTTCGGCCGGGCCGCTCTCGACGATGTGGCCGCCCTGCATGACGGCGATGTCGTCGGCCAGGTATTCGACCACCCCGAAGTTGTGGGTGATGAACAGGTAGGCGATGCCCATGTCCCGCTGCAGCGCGTGCAGCAGGTTGAGGATCTGCGCCTGCACGGAGACATCCAGCGCCGAGGTCGGTTCATCGCACACCATCAGCTTGGGTTCGAGCGCCAGGGCGCGGGCGATGGCGATGCGCTGGCGCTGCCCCCCCGAGAACTCGTGCGGGTAGCGGTCGCGGGCGTCGGCGCGCAGCCCCACCTGGTCCAGCAGGCGAAGCAAGGCGGCCTGGCGGCTGGCCGCGTCCATGTCGGGGCGCAGCGAGGCCAGGCCCTCGTCCAGGATCTCGCCCACGCGCATCCGGGGATTCAGCGAGGCATAGGGGTCCTGGAAGATGATCTGGATGTCGCGCCGCAGGCGCTTGAGCTGGCGTCCGCCGGCCCGCAGCAGGTCCTGCCCCTGGAGGCTGGCCTGGCCGGAGACTGTCGCCACGCCGTCCAGCAGGCGCAGCAGGGCCTTGCCGGTGGTGGTCTTGCCACAGCCGGACTCTCCGACCAGGGCGAGCGTCTTGCCGGTGTCAAGCGACAGGCTCACGCCGTCCACTGCCTTGACCCAGCCGACCGTGCGGCGCAGCAGGCCCTTGCGGATGGGGAAATGGACCTTGAGGCCGGTCACGCTCAGCAGGCCGGCTCCCGATGTGGATGAAGAGGCTTCGGCCACCGCGGCGGGAGCCGCCATGGATGCGGCGGGTTGTTCCACGACATGCACCTCGGGCAGCGGCTCTCCCCTGCCCGCGGCGCGGGCGGCGTCGATCTGGACCAGCCGCACGCAGCGCACCGCGTGCCCGGGAGCCTCCTCGGCCAGGGGCGGCGGAGCGGCATCGCATTCGGCCGCGTGGGTCGGACAGCGCTGGGCGAAACGGCAGCCGCCGAACGCCTGGTTCAGGGCGGGCACGGTGCCGGGAATGGCGGCCAGGTGTTCGCCCCGGCGCCCCATGCTGGGCAGCGCGCCGAACAGCAGCCGGGCATAGGGATGGCGGGGATGGCGGAAGAATTCGCCGGCCGGGGCAGATTCCACGATCTGGCCGGCGTACATCAGCGCGACGTGATGGGCCATGCTGCGCACGATGCCCAGGTCGTGGGTGATGAGCATCATCGCCATGCCGAGCTGGGTCTGCAAGGTGCGCAGCAGTTCCAGGATCTGGGCCTGGATGGTGACGTCCAGCGCGGTGGTGGGCTCGTCGGCGATCAGCAGTTCCGGTTCGGCCGCCAGCGCGATCGCGATCATGACGCGCTGTTTCTGGCCGCCCGACAGCTGGAAGGGGTAGTCGTCCACGCGCCGTTCGGGCTCGGGTATGCCGACCCGCCGCAGCCACTCGACGGCCTTGGCGCGGGCGGCGGCCCCGCGCAGCGCCGTATGGGTGGTGATGGTTTCGACGATCTGGTCGCCCACCCGCATCACCGGATTCAGGCTGGTCGCGGGTTCCTGGAAGATGATGCTGATCTTGCGGCCCCGCACGGTGCGCATGTCGCGTTCGGGCAGGCGGTTCAGGTCCACGCCTTCGAGCAGGGTCTGGCCGCGCTCGATCCGTCCGGCGTCGGGCAGGAGGCGCAGCAGGGCCAGCGCGGTCATGCTCTTGCCACAGCCGGACTCGCCCACCAGCGCGAAAGTCTGGCCACGCGCGATGGCCAGGTCGAGCGCGTCCACGGCATGGACGACTCCGTGGTCGCTGTCGAGCAGGACGTCCAGCTGGCGCACGTCCAGCATGGCGGTTTCAGCGGGGGCGTTCATCGGCGGTCCTCCAGCGCTTTGGCCGAACGGGCCCGCGCCCACGCCGGCCGGTAGGCCCGGGCGCGCGGGTCGAAGGCCTCGCGCACGGCGTCGGCGAACAGGTTGGCGGAGAGCACCAGGGCCAGCATGAAGACGAAGGCGGACAAGAGGCTCCACCAGATCATGGGATCGCGCGACATCTCCAGCCTGGCGAGGTTGATCATGGACCCGAAAGAGTTCATGGAGGGATCCACCCCTACGCCCAGGTAGGACAACACGGCCTCGTACAGCACCAGGGTCGAGAAATCGAGCACGACGGTGATCAGCACGATGTGCATGACGTTGGGCAGCAGGTGGCGGGCCATGATGCGCACGGACGACGCGCCGAAGGCGCGCGCCGCCAGCACATAGTCGAGCTCGCGCAGCTTGAGCGTCTCGGCCCGCAGCAGCCGGCACAGCCCCGCCCAGCCCGTCACGCCCAGGATGATGCACAAGAGGAACAGGCGCAGGTCGGCCCGTTCGGCGCCGGTCTCGAACAGGTCGGGATTGTTGTCGATGAAGACCTGCACCATGAGCACGCAGGCGGCGATCAGCAGCACGCCCGGAATGGAGGTCAGCGTGGTGTAGACGTACTGGATGATGTCGTCGACCCAGCCCTTGAAATAGCCCGCCATGATGCCCAGCGCCAGGGCCAGCGGCAGGGTCGCCAGGGTGGTCAGGCTGCCGATGACCAGCGCGGTGCGGAAACTCTTGACCGTCTGTACCAGGACGTCGTTGCCAGTGCTGTCGGTGCCCATGACGTGATAGCCGGTGGACAGCGACACGGCCGCGCCCGCCAGGATGGCGATGATGCCGAAGGTCAGCAGCATGGCCGCCACCGGCACCGCGGTGCGCCGCTGGACGATGTCGCGCCACGCCACGGGAAAGGTCCGCCCGCCGCGATGCGCCAGGGCGCCCGCCACCAGCAGGGCCACGGCGCCGGCCAGCAGGCCGCCGGCCACGACGCCCACGGCCGTCCGCCGCAGCACATCCCCCAGCCATTGCGTATCGGGGTCGGTCAGGTGCGCGCCGCCGTGGCGCAGGCGCGGATAGTCCCGCACCGGCTTGCCGTCGACCAGCATGGATTCCTTGGTGAACTGGCGCACCGCCAACGGCGCCGAGTAGGTCTTCTCGCGCCCGGCCATGGGTTTTTCCAGCAGGGCGTCGAGCACCGAGCGCGTGACCGGGGAATAGGCGCGCGCGCCCTTCCCGCCATCGACTTCCACCGACTCCAGCAAGGGCCGGTAGTGCATGGAGTCGAGCACGCCTATCACCACGAACACACTCAGCACCACCACGGCGCACATGGCCGGCGTGTCCCGCGCCACCCTGGCCCAGGTGGCCCGGAGATTGGGCGTGCGGCGGGCGTGCCAGGCATAGCAGGCGATCCCCAGCACCAGCAGGAACAGCGCGACGTCGGTCCACAGAAAGACGATCTTGGGCATGTTCTTACTCGAAACGCACGCGCGGATCCGCGATCGTGTAGGAGATGTCGGCCAGGATCAGGCCGATGATGTAGAGCACCGAACCGATGAACACCATGGCGCGCACGATGGCGAAGTCCTGGGCGTTGATGGCGTCCATGGTGTAGCTGCCCAGCCCGGGTATGCCGAAAAAGGACTCGGCGATCAGGCTGCCCATGAACAGCAGCGGAATGGCCGAGATGGTGCTGGTCAGGATGGGCAGCATGGCGTTGCGCAGCACGTGGCGGAACAGCACCAGGCGCTCGGACAGCCCCTTGGAGCGGGCCGTGCGGACATAGTCCTTGCCGATTTCCTCCAGGAACAGCGCGCGGTAGAAGCGCGCCTCGGGCCCCAGCTTGGCGATGATGGCCACCAGCACGGGCAACACCAGGAAGCGCATGGCGTCCAGGCCGCCGGCAAAGCCCGACAGCGGGACCAGCCTCAGGGTCTTGGAAAAGAGATACTGCCCGGCAATGATGTAGAACAGCGCCGAGATGGAAAGCATGGCCACGCACAGCACCACGCCCCAGAAGTCGAGATAGGTCCCGCGGAAGAACACCAGCAGCAGCGCGAACGCCACGCTGGCGAACAGGCCCAGCAGGAAGGTCGGCACCGCCAGCGCCAGGCTGGGTCCCACCCGCTGCCGGATCTCGTAGCCGATGTCCCGGCCGGCGTCCGAGGCGCCGAAATCGAACACGAACAGCCGGGCGGAGCGGTCGAAGAAGATGGTGTCGGTGTAGCGCCGCGCGCCCTCGGCCTGGGCATTGACCAGCAGCGGCTTGTCATAGCCGCGCTCGACCTTCCATTTCTCGATGGCGTCGGCGGTGACCCGGCGCCCGCCTATGGACAGGCGCGCCATGTCGTCCGGCGTGTTGACCGCGAAAAACAGCATGAAGGTGAACAGGTTGACGCCGATCAGGATCAGGACCCCGTACAGGATCCGGCGCACGATGTAGGCGGTCATGCCGCATCTCCCGGGGAACGGTCGGTATGGACGGCCACGGCGCGGTCGCGGCGCCGCACCATGCGCCACGCGGGCACGGCCAGAAGGACCAGCAGCAGCACCGCCAGCGCCACCGGCCACCAGACCGGCTGGTTCCACTCGGCGATCTTGCGGGTCCGCAGGGCGGCATCGATTTTCATGAACTGCAGGTTGTTCCGTATCATCTGGGTCGGCTTGCCGTTGCCCACCCATTGCTGGTAGGCGCCCCCGGACTTGGGAAAGTAGCCGAACATCCATGCCGCATCGGTCTGCACGATGGCGACCATGCGGGCGATCAGGGCTTCCTTCTCGGGCCCGTCGTCGAGGTACTTCATGCGCTCGAACAGCTTGTCGAACTCGGGATTGACGTAGTTCGAGGCGTTCTCGCCCCCTTCCTTCGCCTTGCCGTTCGGGCCGTAGAGCAGGAACAGGAAGTTCTCGGCGTCGGGATAGTCGGCGTTCCAGCCCCACATGAAGATCTGCGCCACGCCGCGCCGCATCTTGTCCTGGAAGCGGTTGTAGTCGGTGGAACGGACTTCGAGCTGGATGCCCAGTTTGCCGAACTGACGCTGCAGCCAGTCGAATTGCGAGCGCGCGCCGGGCGACACGCCGCCCATCGCGTCGTAGTTCAGGACCAGGGGCTGGCCGGTCTGCGCGTTGCGGCCGTCGGGGTAGCCGGCTTCGGCCAGCAGCCGCTGGGCCTCGGCCAGCGGCTTGCGGGTCACCTTGTCGCCGGCGATGTCGTAGACCACCGGGTTGGCGCCGGCGGGCGGATCGCGGTAGCCCAGCAGGCCCGGCGGCAGCGGTCCGTGCGCGACCTGCGCCTGGCTGTTCTCGAAGATGGTGACGTACTCTTCCCAGTCCACCGCGATGCTGATGGCCTGGCGCAGCTTGCGGTTGCGCGCTTCCTGGGCGGGGTTGTCGCCCTTGCCCACCACCGGATCCAGCCAGTTGAAGCCCATGTACCAGTTCTGCGTCTCGACCGTGGTCGGCAGCTTCAGCCCGCGCTCGGCGTACAGCGCCGCCTTCTCCTTGGAGTCGCCCGCCGCCACCAGATAGGCCACGCCGTACTCGCCACGCTCGGCCTGGGGCACGTCATAGTAGCCCTGCAGGAACTTGCCCTGCAGCGGCACGCTTTCCTTCTCGATGTTGAAGACGATGCGGTCGATGAAGGGAGTGGGCTTGCCGCAGTCCTGGAGCAGGCCGGCGGCGCGGTCCTCGTCCGTGCCCTCGCAGGGATAGGGATCGCCACGGAAATTGGGATTGCGCGACAGCACGTGGCGGCGGTTCTCGCGGTACTCCGTCAACATGTAGGGCCCCGTCCCCACCGGCCAGTAGTTCAGGGTCAGGTTGCGCTCGGTCATGCCGGCCTGGCTGTAGAACTGGTCCGCTTCCCAGGGGATGGGCGAGAAGAAGGTCATCGCCAGCCAGTACTTGAACTGCGGGTACTTGCCCTTGATCCGTATGCGCAGCGTGTGGGGGTCCAGCGCCTCCACGCCTTCGAAGGCATATTGGCGGAAGTCCAGCCACGGCAGGTCGCGCGTGGTCGGTGCCAGCCCCTTGCGCAGCTCGGCGTCGGCGGCGCGGATGCGGTCGCCGTATTCCTTGAAACCGACGATGTAGTCGGTCATGTGCGCGTAGATGGGCGAGACCACGCGGGTGGTGGCCAGGCGGCGGATGCCGTAGACGTAGTCGTCGGCGGTCAGCTCGCGCGAACCGGTGCGGGGGAAGTCCGGGATGGCGTACTTGCCTTCCAGGTCCGCCGGGACCAGGTGCCGGTACACGTCCCGGCCGGCCTCGTCCACCGCGAACGCGGGGTGCGGCTGGTACCGGATGCCGGGCTTGATCGGGATGTCGTAGACGCTTTGCACCACCTGTTCGCCCGGCACGCTGTCCGGCAGGCGGTTACCCTGCGCGTCCAGGTAGACCGGATCGACCACCCGGACGGCCGCCCGCGGCACGAGCTGGTAGGGCCGTTTCAGATAGTCGTAGCCGTAGAGCGGCTCGTAGATCTGATAGGTGTAGGGGGTTTCGTCGACCGAATAGGAACTGGCCGGGTCCAGGTACTTGGGCGAGCGCTGCGTGAACGCGGTATACATGACGTTCTCGCGCTCGGCGCCGGCCGCATAGGGGCTGTTCAGCGGCGTACCGCCGTCGGGCCCGCCCGGAGAGCAGCCCGCCGCGACGACCGCCGCCACCGCCAGCAGGAATTTTCTGGCCCAACCGCCCGCGCCCTGTGCGCCCTGTCTCAAACCCTCAGCGCGCGTCAGGCGCATCGACCACCTCCCCGGAGTAGCATCCTTCCGAGGATAGCAAAAACCATACCGCTACCCACACCGCTTTCGCTAAGGAATACCCCGAAACTCCGGGTGGCGCGTACGCTGGTATAGGCAATCGGCATATCCCGGCCGGGGATTTTCATTACCCGGTCCAGTGCTTTCACCCTTAGGATGAAATGTTCGCAGCAACGAGGGAAATCATGCTACGCCACGCCATCCTGACGTTTTCCTGCCTGCTGCCGGCGTTCGCCGCGCAGGCCGACACCTACCCTTCCCGCCCCGTCACACTGGTGGTGCCAGGTCCGGCGGGCGGCACGCCCGACGTCGTCGCCCGCATGATCGCCGACAAGCTGCGCGCCCAACTGGGGCAGCCCATCATCATCGAGAACAAGGCGGGCGCCAACGGGTTCATCGGCTCGGCCGCCGCCGCCAAGGCCCCGGCCGACGGCTATACGCTGCTGATGGGCTTTGCCCAGACCATGGCGGTCAATCCCGTCACCTTCAAGAAATTGCCCTACGATCCCGTCAAGGACTTCACCGCCGTGGCGCGGCTGGTGGATTTCGAGCTGGCCCTGGCCACCCCGGCCAGCGTGCCCGCGGGATCCCTAGGAGAGCTCGTGTCCTGGCTCCAGGCCGGACGCGGCAAGTATTCGTATGGATCGTTCGGCGCCGCCTCGCCGTCGCAGTTCGCGGGCGACATGTTCAACCGCAAGGCGCAACTGGACATGCAGCACGTGCCCTACAAGGGTTCGGCGCCGCTGGTGACCGACCTCGTCGGCGGCCAAGTGCAGTTCGGCTTCGTCGTCCTGCAGGTCGCCCAGCAACTGGCCCAGGGCGGCAAACTGAAGATCCTGGCCGTGACCGGGAAGCAAAGGCAGCCGGCCGCCCCCACCATCCCGACCATGACCGAGGCCGGCTATCCCGACGTGAACGCCACCGGCTGGTACGGCCTGTACGCGCCCCGGGGCACGCCCCCCGCCGTGGTGGACAAGCTGGAAGCCGCCGTGGGCCAGGTGATGAAGGATCCCGACGTCCAGCGCAAGCTGGTGGAACAGGGCGTGAATCCGGCCTTCGCCGGGCACGAAGCACTGGACCGCTACACCTTGAGCGAAATCGCGCGCTGGCGCGATATCGTGGCCCAGACCGGTTTCAGCGCGCAGGACTGATGCCGGCCCGCGCTGCCGCGCGGGCATTGGACGAAATCCCCCGTTGAAGTAGGATAGCCTCACCCGGCACGCGGGGGAGACGACGATGGCGCTGCATCCCTACATCAGGTTCCTGGGCGGTCTGCCGCAGTTCGAGATCGACCATCATGCCGGCACCGCCATCGAGCTGCGCAGCGGCGTGGTGGTTGCCAAGTACGAAGGCGAGAAGCCGCATCACCCGCATTGCCTGGCCCTGACCTGGCCGGGCCAGCCGGCCGGACAGCCGGTGCTGGTGTCCGCCACCAAGTACGTGCCGCTGCAGGTGGGCGAAGCCATCAAGCTGGGAGCGCCCCGCGCCGAACTGCTGGAAGCCAGCCGGCACATCTTCGTCGAGGCCGGCGAATGGCATTGACCCGCGCGGCCGCCGACGCCAGCCGCTAGGGCACCAGCGGCGGATCGATCCAGACGAAGGTTTCGCCGCGCTTGAGCATTTCCGCCACGTCTTCGGGCGGCACCTCGTAGTCGGTCCCCATCAGGCTGGCCGCGCCCGTGTCGTGGATATGGATGACCGACGGCGGATCGGTGTCGATGAAGTACCAGTAGTACCCGGACTTGAGGCTGTGGGGGGCATCTTTCACGATGGTTCTCCGTATCTGCGAATGTCCATGCATGAAATGATACCCATCCCCCCCGCGCCGCGCGACCGGGAATACGGTCAATCCGGAATGACCGCGGTCACCTCGATCTCGACCTGGGCCTCGTCCTCGACCAGGCCGGCCACCTGCACCGCCGTCATGGCGGGAAAATGGCGGCCGATGATCTCGCGATAGGCCTTGCCGATGTCCTCATAGGACGCGACGTAGACCCGCTTGTCCAGCACGTACCAGGTCATGCGCACGATGTGCTCCGGCCCCGCGCCGGCCTCGGCCAGCACCTCGACGATGTTGGCCAGCGCCTGCCGGACCTGGCCGGCGAAGTCCTTGGCGCGGAACACGCCGTCGGGCTCCCAGCCTATCATCCCGCTGATGAAGATCTGCTTGCCGCGGGCCGCCAGGCCGTTGCTGTAGCCGCGGGGGCGGGGCCATCCGGCCGGCTGCAGGGTCTCGATGTTCGATGCCATGGGTTCTCCTTTCTCGTTCTTCAGGCCGCGCCCGCCGCTCGCAGCAGTTCGCGGCCGATGATCAGTTGCTGGACTTCGGTGGCGCCTTCATAGATGCGCAGCGCGCGGATCTCGCGATACAAGCGTTCGACCGTCTCGCCGCTGACCACGCCCTGCCCGCCGAACATCTGCACCGCCGCATCGATCACCCGCTGCGCGGTCTCGGTGGCGCTCATCTTGGCCATCGCCGCTTCCTTCGTGATGCGCGCCCCGCCGTCGCGCATCCACGCCGCCCGGTAGGTCAAAAGCGCCGCGGCGTCGACGCCGGTGGCCATGTCGGCCAGCTTCGCCTGGGTCAATTGGAAATCGGCCAGCGTCTGGCCGAACATGCGGCGCGAAGTGGCGCGCGCCAGCGCCTCGTCCAGGGCCCGGCGGGCGAAGCCCAGCGCCGCGGCCGCCACCGAGGTGCGAAAGACGTCCAGCGTGGCCATCGCGACCTTGAAGCCCTGCCCCGGCTCGCCCAGCCGCCGGGACACCGGCACGCGGCAGCCGTCGAAACGCAACCGCGCCAGCGGATGCGGCGCGATCACGTCGATGCGTTCGGCGATCTCCAGCCCGGGGGTATCGGCATCGACCACCAGCGCGGTGATGCCGCGTGCCCCTGGCGCCTCGCCGGTCCGCACGAACACCACATAGAAATCGGCGATGCCGCCGTTCGAAATCCAGGTCTTGCTGCCGTTCAGCACGTAGTGCGAACCGTCCGGCGTGGCCGCGCAGGCCATGGCGGCCACGTCCGAGCCCGCCTCGGGTTCGGACAGCGCGAAGGCGGCGATGGCCCGGCCGGACGCCACCCGCGGCAGATAGCCCGCGCGCTGCTCGTCCGTCCCGAACAAACTGATCGCGCCCGATCCCAGGCCCTGCATGGCGAAGGAGAAATCCGCCAACCCGTCGTGATAGGCCAGCGTCTCGCGGATCAGGCAGACGGCGCGCGTGTCGATGGCATCGGTCAACCCGCCATGCGCCAGCCCCGCCACGGCATATCGCAGCCAGCCATCCTCGCCCAGCACGCGCACCAGTTCCCGGCACGTCGCATCGGTATCCCCGCCATGCGCATGCGCCACCCGCCGAGCCGCCCAGGGATCCAGTTCCGCCACCAGTTCCTGGTGCCGCAGTTCGAAGAACGGCCAGGCCAGGTGCTGCGCCCTGCTCGAATTCGATGCGTCGCTCACTTCAATCCCCTTCGAAGACCGGGCGTTGCTTGGCCACGAAGGCGTGGTAGGCGCGATGGAAATCGTTGGTGGCCATGCAGATGGCCTGGGCCTGCGCCTCCGATTCGATGGCCTGCTCGATACCCATGTTCCATTCCTGGTGCAGCATGCGCTTGGTCATCGCGTGGGCGAACACCGGCCCCTGCGCCAGGCTGGCCGCCAGTTCGCAGGCCTGATCGGACAAGGCGTCCGGCTCGCACAGGCGGTTGAAGAAGCCCCAGCGCTCGCCCTCGTCTCCCCCCATCGAGCGGCCGGTGTACAGCAGCTCGGACGCCCTGCCCTGTCCGATCACGCGCGGCAGCAGCGCGCACGCGCCCATGTCGCAGCCGGCCAGGCCGACGCGGGTGAACAGGAAGGCGGTCTTGCTGCGCGCGGTGCCCAGGCGCATGTCCGAGGCCATCGCCAGGATGGCGCCGGCGCCGGCGCAGACGCCGTCCACGGCCGCGACGATGGGCTGCGGGCAGGCGCGCATGGCCTTCACCAGGTCGCCCGTCATGCGCGTGAAAGCCAGCAGCGACGGCATGTCCAGCCGGGTGAGCGGACCGATGATGTCGTGCACGTCGCCGCCCGAGCAGAAATTGCCGCCGGCGCCCTGCACCACCACCGTACGGATGTCGTCGGCATAGGCCAGCGCGCGGAAGAAATCGCGCAGCTCGGCGTACGACTCGAAGGTGAGCGGATTCTTGCGCTCGGGCCGGTCAAGCGTGACGATGGCGACCGCGTCGCGCACCTGCAGCGAGAAATGCCGGGCCTCGTAGTCGGCCATGACGGTGCGGCCGCCGTGCAGCATCTGTCTTTCCCCATGAACATGGCGCATGGTCGTCATCCCCCGTTCTATTTGCGTTCGGCGGGCAACCGGTCGGTCAGCCCCTGTTTCAATTGCGACAGCAGTTCGATCAGCGTGTCCTTGGAGGCCGCGGGCAGGGTCGAAAACAGCTCGACGATCCACTGCTCGTGCACGGCCGCCATCTTCGCGAAGGCCTTGCGACCGGACGGCGTGAGCTTGACCACGAAAGCGCGCCGATCCTCGGGCGAGGGCTCGCGCACCACCAGTTTTTCTTCCTCCAGCTGGTCGGTGATGCCGGTGACATTGCCGCCGGTCACCATCATCCGCTGCGACAACTCGCCCATGCGCAATCCCTCGGGATGCCGCTCGAGCTGCGCCATGAGGTCGAAACGCGGCAGCGTGATGCCGAAATCGGCGCGCAGCCGCGACCGGATCTCGGTCTCGACGCGCACCGTGCAGGACAACATGCGCAACCACAGCACCAGCGACTGATGATGGTCCTCGGTCAGCCGGGCTTCCAGGTCGAGCACCGGCGCGGGGTCGCGCCCCGCGCCGGTGCCGTTCGTCTCGTCGATGGGCTTGCGAGCCATCGTTGCTCCTTCAAGTGACTTCGCCGCCCGCGACCGCGATGGCCTGGCCGTTCATCGCGGCCGAGGCCGGCAGGCACAGCCAGACGGCGGCATGGGCCACTTCGTCGGGCTGCACCAGCCGTTTCTGCGGATTGAACGCGGCCAGCGCCGCCGTGGCCTCGGCCTGGCTGCGGCCGGTGCGGGCGGAGATATTGGCGATGGCCTCGCGGCCCAGGTCGGTTTCAGTGAATCCGGGGCAGACGGCGTTGACCGTAACACCCTTGGTGGCGACCTCCAGCGCCATCGCGCGCGTCAGTCCGACGACGCCGTGCTTGGAGGCGCAATAGGCCGCCGTGTAGGTATAGCCGATCAGGCCGGCGGTGCTGGCCACGTTGACGATGCGCCCCCAGCCGGCCTCCAGCATGCCGGGCAGCACCGCGCGCGAACAATAGAAGGTGCCGCTCAGGTTGACCGCCAGCATGCGCGCCCACAGGGCGTCGTCGGTCTTGCCCACGGACGCCGATTCCGCCTGGCCGGCGTTGTTGACGAGGATGTCGATACGGCCCGCCGCGCGCACCGCCTCGGCCATGCCCTGCTCGACAGAGACCGGATCGGCCACATCCATCCGCGCCTTGCGCACAGTGCCCAGCGGCGCCAGCGCGGCGACCGCGGCATCCAGCGCCGCCGCGTCGCGACCTGTCAGCGTGACCGCCGCGCCGTGGCGCAGCAACCCGCGCGCGACGGCAAGGCCGATGCCCCGCGCTCCGCCGGTCACCAGCGCATGCTTTCCGTTCAATTGATCCATGAGCTATGTCACCACTCCATCGTATGACTCATGCCCAGACCCAGGGCACCGCGGATCCGGCTTTGCCGGTCCGCCAGTGCCGCCCCCTTGAGGGGGCGCCCGAAGGGCGTAGGGGGTGGTCCCGTTCTCACTCCAGTAGCCGCGCCGCGATTTCGCGCGGCGACATGCCCTGGGTCGCGGACGCTATCTGGCGTTCGCGCTCCAGGTTGCGTTCCAGTTGCAGGCGGCCCGCGTAGTACTGCTTGGGCCACTCCACGTCCCACCCCATCTTCGCCGATTCCAGCAGCGTCCACGCCGGATTGGCCAGATGCGGCCGGGCCAGCGCGCACAGGTCGGCGCGCCCCGCCGCGATGATGCCATTGACGTGGTCGGCCTCGAAAATGGCGCCCACCGCGATGGTCCGGATCCCGGCCTCGTTGCGGATGCGGTCGGCGAACGGCGTCTGGAACATGCGCCCGTACACCGGCTGTTCGCGCTTGCTGACCTGGCCCGACGAACAATCGATCATGTCCGCGCCGGCGGCCTTGAACAGGCCGGCGATCGCCACCGCGTCGTCGGGCGTGATCCCGCCCTCGACCCAGTCGTGCGCCGAGATGCGAACGCTCATGGGCTTGTGCGCGGGCCACACCGCGCGCATCGCGGCGAAGACTTCGAGCGGGTAGCGGCAACGGTTCTCCAGGCTGCCGCCGTACTCGTCCGTGCGGCGATTGGTCAACGGTGAAATAAAGGTGGACAGCAGGTAGCCGTGGGCGCAGTGCAGTTCCAGCCAGTCAAACCCCGCCTTCCCGGCTTCGAGGGTGGCACGCACGAAGTCGCCCAGGATGCGGCGCATATCGTCGCGCGAGGCCGCGCGGGCCACCTGCGACACGCCCGGCAGGTACTGTTCATCGGACGCGGCGACAAGCGGCCAGTTGCCGGATTCCAGCGGCAGGTCCGTACCTTCCCAGGCCAGCCTGGTCGATCCCTTGGGGCCGGCGTGCCCGATCTGCATGGCGATCCGGGCGTCAGTGTGTTCATGCACGAAATCGACGATGCGCTTCCAGGCATCCGTGTGCTCGGGCCGGTAAAGCCCGGGGCACCCCGGCGTGATGCGCGCATCGGCCGACACGCAGGTCATTTCCGCGACGACCATGGCGGCCCCGCCCATCGCGCGGCTGCCCAGGTGCACCATGTGGAAATCGCCCACCGTGCCGCCCACCGCCGAGTACTGGGCCATGGGCGACATGACGATGCGGTTCTTCAGGAGCAGATCGCGCACGCGCAGCGGCGTCAGCATGGGGGGAACGGGCTTGCCGCGCGCCTCGGGAGGCTCCGCCAGGCCGGCCGCCGCGAACGCCTTGTGCGCGAACCAGCGCTCGTAGCCCTCGACGTAGGAAGCGTCGCGCAGCCGCAGGTTCTCGTGCGAGAGGCGCTGGCTGCGCGTCAGCATGGAATAGGCGAACTGCTCGGGTTCCAGGTCGACATAGCGGTCGACGTTCTCGAACCATTCCATGGAATTGCGCGCGGAGCTCTGGATCTTCAGCACCTCGATGGCACGCACGGCTTCGTAGCCGGCCATCACGCCCTCGAGTTCCTGTCCCTGGTAGGTGTCGAAACAGCGCGCCAGCTCGATCGCGTCCTCGAGCGCCAGCTTGGTGCCCGAGCCGATGGAGAAATGCGCCGAATGGGCCGCGTCGCCCATCAGCACGACCGGCACGCGCCGGCCGTCGATGTCGTTCCAATGGACCCAGTTCCCGCAGACGATGCGCGGGAAACGGATCCAGTTCGCCGAACCGCGCAGGTGGGGCGAATTGCTCAGCAGAGGCTGGCCGTCCAGGTATTTGGCGAAAAGCCGTTCGCAGAAAGCGATGGCTTCGGACTGGCTCATCTTGTCGATGCCGGCCCGCTGCCAGACGTCGTCGGGCGTCTCGATGATGAAGGTGGAGGTATCGCCGTCATACTGGTAGGCATGCGCCTGGAACCAGCCGTGCTCGGTCTCCTCGAACGCGAAGGTGAAGGCCGGGAACAGCTTCTTGGTGCCCAGCCAGACGAAACGGCAATCACGGGTCTCGATGTCGGGCTTGAAAACGTCCTCGTAGCGCTTGCGGATCTTGCTGTTCAGCCCATCGCAGGCGATCACCAGGTCGGCCCCGTAGCGACGGGCGGCTTCCTGGTCGTCGTCCACCTCGGTCTCGAACACCAGCTCGACGCCCAGTTCCTGGCAGCGGTCCTGCAGGATGTTCAGCAGGCGCTTGCGGCCGATGCCGCAGAAGCCGTGGCCGCCCGAGGTGATGGTGCGTCCCTTGAAATGGACGTCGATGTCGTCCCAGTGGTTGAAAGACTGGAGGATGCGGCGCGCGGTGGTCTCGTCGGCCTGCACCAGATTGCCCAGCGTCTGGTCCGAGAAGACCACGCCCCAGCCGAAGGTATCGTAAGGACGGTTGCGCTCGATGACGACGATGCGGGATGATGGATTCCGCTTCTTCATCAGCAGCGCGAAGTACAGCCCGGCGGGCCCCCCTCCGATGCACGCGATATTCATGAGTCCTCCGCAGGGCGGATCGATGGCTGGGAAAGTGGCCGCGGAACGCACGGAACCGCCTGCCTGGTGGTTATTATTTCATACTTAAAATATTTTTGCGTCAAGCATTTTGCCGCCTAGCGCCAGGCGTTGCGCATGCGGCTCGCGATGTCGACGCGGACAGCCGGCTGGACCGGCGCGGGCGCGGCCGCGCCTTGCCTCGCCTTGGGCAGGACCTCGAACAACGGCAGCATGCGTTCCGGGATGAAGCGGCTGCGCGTACCGTAGACGTGGCGGTCGCCCACCCCGCTTTGCTGGTGCACATAGAAGCGCTGCGGCACGACCAGCTGCAGATCCTCCTTCGCGCGGGTCATGGCCACGTACAGCAGGCGCCGTTCCTCTTCGATCTCGTCGGCGTCGCCGGTGCTCATGTCGGAAGGGATGCAGCCGTCGACCACGTTCAGCACGTAGACGGCCTTCCATTCCTGCCCCTTGGCCGAATGGATGGTGGACAGGATGAGATAGTCCTCGTCCAGCAGCGGCTGCCCCGACTGCGCGCTGGTGGCATCGGGCGGGTCCAGGGTCAGCTCGGTCAGGAACTGCTCGCGCGACCCGTAGGTGCCGGCGATGCGCGCCAGCTGGTCGAGGTCGGCCAGGCGCACCACCGCGTCGTCATACAGCCGTTGCAGGTGCGGGCCGTACCATCGCAGCGCGAGGTCCAGGTGCGCGGGCCAGGCCAGGCCGGCGTCGCTGAGCGCCACGAAAGTATCGGCGAAGACCTTCCAGTCTTCCGCCGCGGCGGCAGGCGGCGAGAAATCGGCCAGGGCCCGCACCGCCTGCCCGGGCCCGGCCATGGCATCGAGCAGGCGGGCGGCGTTGGCCGGACCGATGCCGGGCATCAACTGCGCCACGCGAAAACCGGACAGGCGGCTGAGCGGGTTGGCCGCCCAACGCAACAGGGCCAGCACGTCCTTCACATGGGCGGCCTCGAGGAATTTCAAGCCGCCGAACTTCACGAAAGGGATGTTGCGGCGGGTGAGTTCGAGCTCGAGTCCGGCGCTGTGGCTGGCCGCGCGGAACAGCACCGCCTGCGACATCAGCCGC
This sequence comes from Alcaligenaceae bacterium SAGV5, assembly GCA_009360345.1. Taxonomy (GTDB): domain Bacteria; phylum Pseudomonadota; class Gammaproteobacteria; order Burkholderiales; family Burkholderiaceae_B; genus Pigmentiphaga. Next base: position 380,808 of record SPDP01000004.1, on the reverse strand, counting down.
ACGCCAGTCTCGCGCCGTGCCAGGATCTGGTCCGCCACCCATCTCGCCTGCCCTGGCTCGTCGCTGACGTAGACCAGTTGCGGCCGCTGCGCCGAGGCACGGTCGGTCCAGAGTTGCTTGGCGTGGCGCTCGGGCGCCTCGGCGATGACCGCGTTGGACGCGTCCAGGATAGGCTGGGTCGAGCGATAGTTGCGGTCCAGCGTGACGAGGTGCGCGGGCCGCGAGAATTGCGAGGGAAAATCCAGGATGTTGCGCACGGTGGCGGCGCGGAACGAATAGATGGACTGGGCATCGTCCCCCACCACCGTCAGGCCGCGGCCGTCCGGCTTCATGGCCAGCAGGATCTCCGCCTGCAGACGGTTGGTGTCCTGGTATTCGTCGACCAGTACATGGTCGAAGGCGGCGCCCAGCTCGGCGGCGATGGCGGGCTCCTTCGTCATCTCGGCCCAGTACAGGAGCAGGTCGTCGTAATCCAGCACGTGCTGGTCCTGCTTGGCCTGCACGTAGGCGCCGAACAGCGTCTTCAGTTGCTCTTCCCATTGCGCGCACCAGGGGAAATGCCGGGCCAGCACGCCATCCAGCGGCGCCTGGCTATTGACGGCGCGCGAGTAGATGGCCAGGCAGGTGCCCTTCAAGGGAAAGCGGGACTTGGTGCCGGAAAACCCCAGTTCGTGCCGCGCGAAGCCCATCAGGTCCTCGGCGTCTCCCCGGTCATGGATGGTGAACGCCTCGGACAGGCCGATGCGCGGAGCATAGTCGCGCAGCAACCGCGCCCCCACGGCGTGGAACGTCCCGGACCAGGGCAGTGATGGTGGCTGCCCGCCCATGCCCAGCACGGCCTGCATCACCCGGCCCGCGCGGCGCTCCATCTCGATGGCGGCCCGGCGCGAGAATGTCAGCAGCAGGATCCGGTGCGGATCGACCCCCTTCAGGACCAGGTTCGCCACCCGGTGGGCCAGCGTGCTGGTCTTGCCCGAGCCCGCGCCGGCAATGACCAGCAACGGTCCGCAAAGGCCGGCATCGGCGCCCGTGCCGTACTCGACGGCCTCGCGCTGGCGGGGATTCAGGTCGGCCCAGGGATCGTGGGCCGGCGTGTCGGGAGCATGTGACATGGGACACAGGAAAACTGTATATTCATCCAGTATAAACGCCCATGCCCCTTCCGCCGGATTTCCCGCCATGACCGTCCGCGTCGGCACCTCATCCTGGACCGACCCCACCCTGCTGGCCTGCGGCCGCTTCTATCCCGCCTCGGCCCGCACGGCCGAGGACCGGCTGCGCTTCTACGCCTCGCGCTTCCCGCTGGTCGAGGTGGACAGCAGCTACTACCGGCTGCCGGCCGCGCGCACGGCGCACCTGTGGACCCAGCGCACGCCGCCGGACTTCGTCTTCCACCTGAAGGCCTTCCGCCTCTTCACCGGGCATCTGACCCCGGCCGCGGCGCTGCCGGCCGATATCGCCGGGGAGCTTCCCCCCGAGGCCCGCATCGTCGACCATGCCACCCTGCCGGGCGAACTGCGCGACGAACTCTGGAGCCGTTTCCTGCAAGGCCTGGAGCCGCTGCGCCAGAGCGGCCAGTTGGCCGCGGTCCATTTCCAGTACGCCCCCCGGGTGCGCAACAACGCCGCCGGCCGCGCCCTCGTGCGCGCCTGCGCGCGCCGCATGGAGGATCAGGTCCACGCGGTGGAATTCCGCCATCGCGGCTGGCTGGACCCGGCGGGCCGGGCCGGCACGCTGGCCCTGCTGCGCGACCTCGGCGCGGCCCATACCGTGGTCGACAGCCCGGACAAACACGTGAACAGCGTGCCCGCCGTCTGGACGGCGACGCGCCCCGACCTGGCGGTGGTACGCCTGCACGGACGCAATGAGGAAGCCTGGAACCGCCGGGGCATCGCCGCCTCGTCGGGCCGCTTCGTCTACGAATACACCCCCGGGGAGCTGGAACGGATCGCCGAACTGGTACGCCGGCTCACGCAGGCCGCGGCCAACGTCCACGTCTTGTTCAACACCAACTTCGAGGACCAGGGCATGCGCAACGCGCAAGCCTTCGACGGCACGATGCGGCAGCCGCGCCGTGCCCGCGGCTCCGGCACGGCACGCTGAAGCCGGACCGGAGCCGTGCGCGGGTTCACTAGCGCACGGCCTCGCGCACGCGGCGCACCTCGGGCAGGCTGACGGCGCTGGCCTGGTTGCCCCAGTTCTGGCGGATGAACGACACCACGGCCGCCACGTCCTGGTCCCCCAGCGACTGGCCGAACGGCGGCATGCCGTGCGGTTGGGGGTTGCCCGCCGTCGCCGGCGCGAAACCGCCCGACAGGACCATGTGCACCGCGTTGTCCGACGAAGCGGCGACGACCGAGATATTGCCCGCCAGCGGCGGCCAAGCTGGCGGCCGCCCTTGTCCATCGGCACCGTGGCATTGGGCGCAATGCTGCTCGTAGAGCTTGCCTCCCGCGGCCATCAGCGCGGGCGAGGCGGCGGCGGATACCGAGGCGGGATCGGTGCCGACCGCCGGCAGCGACTTCAGATAGACCGCCATCGCTTCCAGGTCCGCATCGTTCGCATACTGGAAGCCCTGATGAACCGCCTCGGCCATCGGCCCTGCCGCATGCGAGCGGGGAGCGATGCCGGTCTTGAGCAGATCGATGACATCCTGCCGGGTCCACTCCCCCAGACCGGTCACACGATCGCCCGTCAAAGGCGGCGCATACCACGACTGCCCGCCGATCAGCGAGCCGGCCAGCCCCGCATCCGGCGCCATCGCACCCAGGCGGTTGCGCGGCGTATGGCACTCCGCGCAGTGGGCCAGGCCTTGGACCAGATAACGTCCGCGCAGCCAGGCCTCGGACGGCTCCGCCGGAGCGGGTTCGTCCGACATCGGCCGGAAATAGAAGGCCCGCCACACCGCCACCAGCCAGCGCTGGTCGTAGGGGAACTCGAGCTCATGCGGCCGGTTCGCCCGCGCCACCGGCGGCAGCGAACGCAGATAGGCGAATAGCGCGTCCGCATCCGCCCGCGAGACATGGCGATAACTCGGATACGGAAAGGCCGGATACAACAGGCTGCCGTCCGGCGCCTTGCCCTGATGCAGCGCGCGCCAGAAATCGTCGGCGCTCCATTTGCCCAGGCCGTTCGCCGGATCAGGCGTCAGGTTCGGGCCATAGAACGTGCCGAACGGCGTGGCCAGCGCCCGGCCGCCGGCAAAGGCCTCGCCGCCCGGCGCCGTATGGCATCCCACGCAATTGCCCAGGCGCGCCAGATAGCGCCCGCGCTCCACCTGCTGCCCGCCCTCTTCCGCGGCAGTGGCCTGGGCGGGCGCGTCGTACTCCCGATGCCCCATCCAGAACACCGTCCCCACCGCCGCGACAGCCACCGCCAGCACACCCAACAGGAATCCACGCTTGTTCATCGCCGGCTCCCCACGTGCACCTGGCTGCCGCATTCCATCGGCATCGGCCCGGGCAGGCTGGCGGCCGGAACCACCTCGCGCACCGGCTGCGATGACAGCCACCCCGCCACCGCGCTGACGTCCTCGGGCGTCAGGCGGCGCGCGATATCCGCCATGCAATCGGGCGCGATCGCCTTGCGCAGGCCGTTGGTCCACGCGCCGAACTGCGAACTCAGGTAATCATGCGGCAGCCCCAGCAACGCCGGCACCGCCGGCAACACACCGGACAGCGCCTGCCCATGACAGGACACGCAAGCGGGCACCCCGCGCGCGCGGTCTCCCTCCATCACGAGCTGCCGGCCGTGCTCCAGCGTGGCGGCGGGCAGGCGGGAAGGCCTGGGGTCGGGATAAGGAGGATGCTGGTCGGAGAACCACACGGCGATCTGTTGCAGGTAATCGTCCGACATGTTCTCGAGCAGATGCTGCATCGGCCGGTACTGGCGCTGGCCGGCGCGGAAATAGACGAGCTGGTTGTACAGGTAGTCGGCCGGCTTGCCGGCGATGCGGGGGTAATAGCCATCGGGCCCGGCGCGGCCTTGCGCGCCATGACAGGCCGTACAGGCCGCCATGCGTCCCGCCATGGTGCCCGGTTCGAGCTTCTCGGGCTGCTGAGCCGCCAACGGCGCCGACAAGGCCACCGCGGCAAGTCCCCCCAGGATTTTGTATTTGTAGTTGACGAATGGCATGGGTCAGTGAGGCAACGGCGTAAAGCCGCGCCTCGGGGCAGCGTTTCGACACAGGCAGTGTACCCGGGGTTGGTGGGCGAAGTGCGGGGGATGGCACGCGACCGATCGTCGCATGGGTAAGTAGGTCGCGGTATCGGCAAGGCGCAGATACCGCATGGCGTGATCAGCCGAACCGTGGACGGAGCGACCCCTCTTCGCGCGGCGCGAACAGGTGGAGTTCACTCAAACCGCGTTGCAGAGCGCCCGGGCATCCCCCAATCCAGGGCAGCTCGGCGTCCAACCGGCAAGACTGCGACGCAGCTTGTAGCCTACTTTGCCTGCTCCTGGCCGCGATAACTGTTGACGGCCGTCAAGGCCTGCGTCCGCGCCAGATTTTCGGTTTCGACCAGATCCTGCCATCCCATCCGGCAGTGCGGATCAAGAATGTCGTTGTTCCCGAAATAGTCATGCACCGCGGCATGAGCCTCGTCCCAAACGCGCATCGCATCCTGAACGTCATTGAGTGTCAGCATGTCGACCTCCTCGAAAGTGGCAATGGGCAGCAACTGTCGTTCCTGGCGGCCATTTTCAAGAACGTGCGCTGAAATCGGAAAAAAGCCGATGCCGATGCGGCAATAACGACCATCGAGGCCGACGCGGGTAGTGCGCTGACGAGCGACCGGCCCCAGGCGCATAGAATGGGAGCCGCCCCCACCCGCCTGGCAAAGGAGTCAGCTATGGAAAACCCATTCGGCAGCACGGAAGAACTGAAGCGGTACCTGGTACTCATGTCCGCGTCGAAAGACAACGCGGCCATGGTTCAAAAGGCATTGCGCAATTTGCAAGAGAAGGTCTACAGCAAGGCCGCGCCGCTGTGGATTGATTCCAAAGGCATCGGCGTATTCGTTGCCACCGACATGCCCGCGGTCGATATCTACGCCGCGATGTTCGACACCTCGATCAAGGGCGAGTTTTCCGATACCAGGGACGCGCTCGTAGTGGAGCTGGGAAGCGATTGGTTTGGCGGCCTGGAAGCGAAGTACGGCCATTGGCTGACGACCCATGCGGGCCTTCCGCTTCCTTCCGCGCGCGTGCGGGATCGGCGTCGGTGATCCACCAGGATCGAACAGGCAAACCGGGTCAGCGGAACTCGGGATCAGGTAATCCCTGCTGCGCGCGGTGAACGGATGAAGGGGGAGAAAACGTCGCGCAAAAGACTGCGCAAAAGGAAAGGGTGTTAGTGACCACTATCACTAACACCCTTATACAACTGGCGCGCCCGGCAGGATTCGAACCCACGACCCCTTGGTTCGTAGCCAAGTACTCTATCCAACTGAGCTACGGGCGCTGCAAAGAAATAAGATTATAGCGACACTTTTTTCGGCTTGCAAATCGGGGCCTGAAAACCCGGCAAACCCCGCATCAAACCCGCCCGGATACCTTGCCGCGCCTCCCCTGCCTGCTCCGCACTGATCGGCCCCCCGGTCACGGCTCGCGCAGCGAGTCCGGCTCCTTCAACACCTCGACCAGCGCTTGCCGAAACGCGGCGATGGGCCGCGCCAGCCGGCCCGCCGGCTCACGGTGCAACAGCCAGGCGCGCACGCGGGGACGGAAATCAGGCGACGCGATGACCTCGACCTCGTCGCGCCACGCGCCGCCCGCGAACGCGGCGGGCGTCACGATGCCGATGCCGAAGCCGCGCGCCACCAGCGACATCCTCAGGTCCACGCTCAGGGCTTCGACCGCTACCTGGAAAGGCAGCCGCTCGGCCTCGAACCGATGGCGGATGTAAGCCCGGAAGCCGCAACCGTTCTCGTTCATGACCCAGGAAAAACGGGACAACTGTTCCAGATCCGGACGGCGCGGCACCTTCAGCGAACGCGCGGCGACCAGCAGCACCCGCTGGGCGCCCAGGTCGTCGCACACCAGGGACTCGGGCGGCGGCACGCCATCGGCCAGGCATACCGCGACGGCATCCAGCTCGCTGCGCGCGACCTGCTCCACCAGGCGCGGCGACCAGCCCGAGGTCACGCGCAGGGTCAGCGCAGGGAAATCGGTGCGCAGCCGATCGAAGGGTTGCATCAGCGCGGCTTCGGACAGGTAGGGCATGATGCCCAGCCGGAATTCGCCCCGCACTTCCCCGTGGGGCGACACCCCGGCCTTCAGGTCTTCCAGCGAGCGCAGCACCCGGCGGCCGTGCTCGTAGGCCTCGCGGCCCGCCGCCGTCGGCTTCAGCGGCTTGGACTGCCTGTCCAGCAGGGTCGCGCCCAGGCGCTCTTCCAGGTTCTGCACGCGACGCGTGACACCCGGCTGCGTCAGGTGCAGGCGGGCCGACGCGCCGACGATGGAACCGGTCTCCACCACCGCCACGAAGGCTTCCAGGTCATGGATGTTCATGACATCCGCGCATAATGATGATGCGAAGGATTGAATTGCTTGATCATGCGATAGAAAAATAAAGTTTCCGTTCGATATGCAATTAATTTATCAAACGGAGCTTCGCATGACCACCTGCGGCAAATCCGGGGCCCTGGCCCCGCCCGCGTCTCCATCGACCCGGCCCCCGGTGCTGCTGTTCGGCACCGCCACCGGCGTCCTCGTCACCAATCTCTTCGCGCCGCAGACGCTGGTGGGCGTCATGGGCGCCTCGCTGGGCCTCGCACCGATGTCGTCGGGCCTGATGGCGATGATCACGCTGCTGGGCTATGCGGCCGGGCTGTTCCTGCTCGTCCCCCTGGCGGACGTGGCGCCCCACCGCCGCCTGGTGCGCGCGATGCTGGCGGTTGCCGCGGCGGCCGCGGCAACCGCCGCGTGCAGCCCCTCCGCCGCGCTGCTGCTGGCGGCCTTGTTCGTCCTGGGCGCGGCCAGTTCCGTCATCCAGGTGCTGGTGCCCATCGCCGCCGCCATGGTGGGCCCCGATATCAGGGGGCGGGTGATCGGCGACATCATGGGCGGCCTGATGGTGGGCGTTCTGCTGTCCCGGCCGTTGGCCAGCCTGCTGGCCGACACGCTGGGCTGGCGCGCGTTCTATGCCGCCAGCGCCGTGGCGTCGCTGGCGCTCGGCCTGACGCTGGTGCGCGGCATTCCCGACCGGCTGCCGCCGCCCGGTCCGCGCTACCTCGATCTGATCGTGTCGCTGGGATCGCTGCTGCGCCGCGAACCGGTCCTGCGCCGGCGCGCGGCCAGCGCCGCCCTCAGCATGGCGGCCTTCAGCCTGTTCTGGACCGCCGTCGCGCTGCGCCTCGCACAGCCGCCCTACTCCGTGGGACAGCGCGGCATCGCCGTGTTCGCGCTGGTGGGCGCGGCCGCCGCCTTCATCACGCCCTGGGTGGGCCGGGCCGGCGACCGGGGCTGGACGCGGCCGGTGACGGCGATCTCCCATCTCGGCATGGTCGGCGCCTTTGCCTTGGCGGCCTGGGCCGGAAGCGCCTGGCACGGTGGCCATGCGGCCTGGATCGCCATGGGCCTGGCGGCCATCGTCCTGGATGCCGGCGTCACCGGCGACCAGACCCTGGGACGGCGCGCCGTCAATCTGCTGGACCCCGCGGCCCGCAGCCGCGTCAACGCGCTGTTCGTCGGTCTGTTCTTTCTTGGCGGCGCGGCCGGATCCGCCCTGGCCGGCGTGGCATGGAGCCTGGGCCAGTGGCAGGCGATATGCGCGACCGGCGCGGCGCTGGGACTGGCGGCCTTGCTGGTTCCTGGCACCCCGAAATGACAACCGGGGCCCTGGGGCCCCGGTTCCGGCACTGCGCGGCGGTCCAGACTCAGCGGCCGCGCCGGACGTCCTGGCTCGTCACGCCGGAGGAGCCATCCAGCTTGGTCTGCTGTTCCTCCAGCACGCGGATCTGGCGCTGAAGGGTATTGAGCTGCTCGCGCGCGGCCTGCCGCTCGTTGGCCAGCGCGGCGGCCTCCTGGCGGGCCTGCTCCTGGCGGGCCGCCACCTGCTGCTCCTGCTGGCGCTGCATGCTCAGGTCGTTCTGCAGCGCGTTCAGGCGCGTTTCGTTGGCGCTGATCTGTTTTTCGGTCACGGCACGCTCGGCGTCGAGCTTGATGCGGCGGATGTCCACATCGGCCAATTGCACCGTCTGCTCGACGAAAGCCTTGTAGGTCTGCTCGGCCTGCGACTCCGACGTGGTCTTGACCACGCGCCAGAAATTCTTCTGCTGGAACATCGCCACGTAATACGTCAGGTCGTCCGCCTTGAACAGCAGGCTCGCCCCGTAGTTGCCGTTATAGGTGGTGCGCAGTTCGTTCAACGTGCGGTTCTGTATGAGTTGCTGCAGTTCCGCCATCGTGCTGTTGTTGGAAGCCGACTGGCCGCCATCGACAGGCCGGGCCTGCGCGGCCTGGGCCGGGGTCTGGGCCTGGGCGGCCGACGGCCGTGCGGTCGTGTTCTGGACCACCTGGGCAGAGGCCCCCACGGACGCCGCGGAAAACAACAGTACGATCCCCACTTGTCGGAACATTCTGCATGTCCTCATTTTCATTCCAGCTTCCTTGGTCATATCGAGTTCGTCGGACAGGCCGTAACAAAGCGTGTCCGATTTTAATGAAAGTACGGCGTCGTGGGCTCTTTATTGAGCTCTTTTTTGCCGGAATCAGTCCAATTCGCCCGCCACTTCCGCGTCCTGGCCGACGATCTGGTACTTGCGCATCTTCTCCCACAGCACCTTGCGGCTGATTCCCAGGAAACTGGCGGTATCCTGGCGCCGCCAGCCGTGGGCGTCCAGCGCGCCGACGATCCGGTTGCGCTCGGCCAATTCCTGCGGGCTGCGCTCGTTGGCCGGTATCACGCCTTCGGCCAGCGAGGCAAAAATGCGGCCGATCCGCTCCCTGTCCCAGGCCCGGAACTGCCTGACCATCACCCCCACCCGCTCGGCCACGTTGCGCAGTTCCCGCACGTTTCCCGGAAAGCGCGTACGCGTGACCAGGGCCGCCAGCCAATCCGGCACCTCGTCCTCCTGCTCGGGCAGGATCTGCCCCAGCAAAGCCTTGAAGATGGCGATCTTGTCCACGGCCCCGCGCTCTTCCAGGTTCGGAACCTGTAGTTCGATCACCGCCAGGCGGTAATACAGGTCGGCCCGGAACAGTTCCTGGCGCACCAGTTCACGCAGGTCGCGGTTGGTCGCGGCCACCAGGCGGAAATCGACCGGGAGTTCGACCGTGGAGCCCAGCCGGGTCACGCTGCTCTGTTCCAGGACACGCAACAATTTGACTTGCTGGTAGAGCGGCAGGTCGCCGATCTCGTCCAGGAAAAGCGTACCCTCGTGCGCCTGCTCGAAATATCCCTTGTGTGCGAAGGTCGCACCCGTGAATGCACCCTTGGCGTGGCCGAAGAAATGGGACTCGAACAGTCCATCGGGAATCGCGCCGCAGTTCACCGCCACGAAGGGGCCTTTCCCGTAGCTGCGATGGCCCTCGTGCAGCAGCCTGGCCACCCGCTCCTTGCCCACCCCCGTCTCGCCCCGGATCAGCACCGTCGAATCGCAGTCGGCGAAAGCCTCCACCTCCGACAGAAAGACCCGCATGCAGGCGGAGGTGGCGATGAGCGGCTCGGCCGCCTTGGCGCGCGAGCCCTGCTCCCGCACCACTCCCGCCACCTTGAACACCAGCGTGCGCAGTTCGGCGGCGGTGAAATCGGCCGTCAGGACGTTGGAATACTCGGGCGGATAGGTGCGCGGGTCGCAGTTGCGGGCCTCGGCCGCCACCCAGACCACCGGCATGCCATGCCCGGCCTGCCAGTCGCTGATGCTGAAACTCGGCCGGTCGATCACCGTTACCGAAATGATCGCCACCGACATGCGCACGCTCGTGACATCGCGTGACACGGCGATGTTGTCCGCGCGGATCACGTCCATGTCGAAATTGGCCAGCGCCCGTGCGACGCGGTCGGCGATATCCGATTTGCCTTCCCAGACGTAAACGTCGAGATCATCTTGTGAAGGTCGTGTCTTCATGGCGCTACGCCTGTTGCCCTCCATCGTTGCCGCCCGCGCTCAATAGACGAGGCGGACGTTGTCGCATTCCAATGACATGAGATGCACGTCGGTCTGTCCGATCTTGATGCCCACCAAGCCATCCAGCAGATCGGCCAGCAGTTTGCCCACCTCGTTCAGAAGGGGTTTGAGCAGGCCGACCAGCGGACTCAGGATGGCCTGCAGCAGGTTCTGCGACTGCCCGCCGCCCCCGCCTCCCAGCAAACTTCCCAACAGGTCGCCCACGGCGTTGAGCAGGCCGCCCAGCAGGCCGTTGGTCGCGGTCGTCTGCAGGGACTTGATCAGCTCGGTCCGCATGCAGGCCTGGTTGCAGGACCCCAGCAGCGGCGTGACGGTCTGGCGCCAGAGCGTCGGCATGGGGCAGGTTCCCAGGCCCAGCAGGCCGCATGGCCGGGGCCAGGTGATGCCGTCGCCGAGCAGTTTCTGTTCGATCAGGCTTGGGTTGTAGCCATATTGGTTCAGGTACTTGTCCGCCACCTGCGTGGCCGTATCGGCCGGGAAGGCTTCGAGCTTGGCGCCCTCGCCCGCGGAGGACTGGGCCAGCAGCAGGGCCAGCAGTTGATTGATCAGGTCCTGCACGGTGTCGCCCAGGCGCAGGTCGTTCCTGCCCACCGTCTTGGTCTCGTCCACCTTCAGGGTGGTGTAGACCGGGTCCTGTGCCAGGATGTCGGGCTTGACCTGCCCGTGCAGCAGATTGATGCCCAGCAACTTGACGAAGGTCTCGTCCTGCAGGCCGGTCGCGCAGACGTCATGCGTGGACCACAGCGTGGACTCGTTGATCTTGCCCATGCACAGCTTGGCGATGGACGAATCGACCTTGATGGTGGCCGTGGCCGGCGCCGTGCAGCTCATGCCCGTGAGCGTGCCCTGTGAACTGACCACGTCCAGCACGATGGGCAGCTTGATCTGCGTGCCGAGCAGGCCCAGCAGCCCCCCGACCAGTCCGCCGTCGGTCGCGATGTCGACGAAGGTGCGGATCTGGGCGGTATAGGCCTTGGTCCCCAGACCGCCTATGCCGACCGACGGCGGCTCGATGATGCTGGCGCGCACGTTGGTCTTGAGCCCGACGGCGGAACTGACTGCCGCCGGCAGCCCGAGGTTGACGGTCACCGCATGATTGGACACGCCGACGCCGACCGCGGCGGTCAACAGGCCCAGCGCGTCCAGGTCCACGTTCAGCGCCGATCCGGCGCTGGGGGCCTGGATCATCGCGAACAATCCATTCGCGACGCTGTTGGATCCCAGTTGGACCAACAGTTTATCGACGCCCAGCTTGGCGGTCAGCGAGTTCAGCAGCGAGGCGTTCAGGCCCAGGAGGCTGTTCTGGTTCGCCAGGCTGACGATGGCGTTCAGCAACTGCCCGAGTTCGACCTTGCGGGCGGCCAGCAGGCTGTTCAACTCGCCCACGCTCAGGTCCGCGCCCACCGGGATGCCCAGTTGCTTGAGCAACCCACTGGGCGTGATCTTCACGCCAGCCAGCCCCGCATAGGTCCCGATGCTGAGATCCTCGCAAAGGTTCGCCCCCACGACCCGGAGCAGCACGCACAGCGGCGCGGTCTGCGAGTTCGTGGTCGCCAGCTTCGAGCCGACCCAGAAGGAGGCGACCGGCGCTTCCTGGACGGCGATGGCTTCAGCATAAAGCGCGCGGTTGCCCAGGAACGGCAGCACCATGGGGACCTGCTGGGAGATCGCGACCTTGATCGCATTGAAGCCGACCGAGGACTTGGGCGTACCGAAATACTTCTTGCCACCGTCGCCGCTGTAGGCCTCGGAAGGAGCCTCCATGGTCTGCACGGTGTTCTTGGACGAGTCCGGATTCGGATCCCACCGGCCGCACACCGGTGCGGGCGACGATGCCATCGACAGCGCGAAGCGTTGCAGGTTCAGGTTGGCGTTGCCGCGCGCGGCCGCCGCCGCGGCGACGCAGCTGTCGCGCTCCAGTTGCTGGGCCCCCGCCAGCGCGGCCAGGTCGGCGGTCTTCTGGAGCTCCCGCTTCATGTAGAAGAGATAGCCCAGGTCCGCCGAAGCCAGCAGGGTGACCGATACCAGCATCGCCGCCGCGGCCGCGATCAGCACCGATCCCCGCTGACGCGCCAGAGGCGCCCGGGAAACGGAAACGAACGAGGAGATACGGCGATGCGGTGTCATGAAAACCTGCCTATTGCTTCGGCTGCGAGGTCGTCTCGTAGTACTGGGGAATGGCATGCGAATAGCTTTCGATGTAGCGCTTCCAGCTGGGGGACGCGGTCGCGCCCAGCATGGGCAGCGCCTGGCCAGCCTGGCGCCCTTCGGCCTGCATGCGCAGCACTTCGCTCGTCACATCGCCGTTGGGCCGGCTCTTGCCCTGCGGCGCAACGGATGCCGTATCCACGACGGGGGTCGCCCGAGGCGCAGCCGCGGTGGCGGCGGGCGCCACGACGGCCGGCGCGGGCTGGGCGGGCGCGGCCGCTTGCGGCGTGACCACGGTGGTCACGCGTTGCTCAGGCGCTTGCACCACCTGGGGGCGCGCCACGGGCGCCACAGGCGCCGCCTGGGCCGCGGCAGCCGGCGCCTGGCTCGGCCCGGGCACCTGCCGTACGACCGACGAAGCGGGCCGCGCGGCGGCCGGGGCCGCCGATGTCGATGCGGCCTTTTGCTGGGCGGCGCGCAACTGTGCCTCGCGTTGAGCCTGTGCGGCTTGCTGCTGTGCGGCTTGCTGCTGTGCGGCTTGCTGCTGTGCGGCTTGCTGCTGCGCGGCCGCCGCGCGGCGGGCCTGCTCGTCCGCCTGGGCCTGGCGCGCGGCCTGTTCCATGCGCGCCCGTTGCTCGGGCGTCTCTTGCAGCATGGAGCCTGTCACCGGGGTATTGTTCTGGGCCTGCGCCATCGGCGCCGCCAGCAGCGCGGCCCATACCAGATAGCGGCTGGCGCGCCGGGAAGCGAACTGTCCGTGCGGGCAATGGCTGGTAGATTTCATGATCGCCTTGATTCCACTTGTATTCGTCATCGTTGAAGAAGATCCGGTCGTATCGGCGGGCCGGCGTCAGGGAATGGCCGAGTTGAACCGGTCCATCATGGACTGCATGGGGGCACGTACCGGCTGCAGGATCGGGGCGGCGACCGGCCGCACCACGGGTTCGCGCGCGGTGTCCGCGGCCACCGCATGCTGCGTGGCGGTCCGGACCAGGGAAGCCCTCGGCGGTGCCGGGGCCCGCTCCGCCGCCGGCACCCGGGACATTTCAGGCGCGACCGACGAGACCGGGAACGGGCTGGCCACCGGCGGCGGAACCTGAGCCGTGGCCGGCGCGGGATCGGCCTTGACCACCGCGACCGGGCGGGACGACCGGGGCGCCCGCTGGACGATATCGTCGGCCAGCTTGCGCACCGATGCGCGCGCATCGGGCGACAGGCCCGCCTTGTCCATGACGGTTCCCGCGCGCCCTGCATCGCCCGACACCAGCAGCAGCAGGGCCAGATTGGCCAGGATCCTGGAATTCTCCGGCGCCAGTTCGGCGGCCTGTGCCATGGGCAGACGGGCGGCGGCGGTCTCCCCATTGCGCAGCAAGGCATAGCCCAGGTCACTGACGATCAGCGCGTTGGTGGGATCGAGGCGTGCCGCCTCGCGCAGCGACACCACCGCGGCGGCGAAATCGCCTCGCGCTCCCGCCAACAGCCCCAATCCCTGCGATGCGGCCGCGCCGACGTCCGTCTTCTGCAAGCGGCGATAGACCACCGCGCTTTCCTCGGACTGCCCGGCCTCGCGCAGCGCATGGGCCCGCAGCAGCTCGACGTCCGGCGCGACTCCGTGGCGCTGCTCGAACGCATCGATGTGGGCCAGCGACGCGAAGTACAACCCCTTGGCCTGCATCTCCTTGATCAGCGACAGATACATGCCACGGCTGTCCACCGTGGGTTCGTCGTTCGCGACCTGTTGGCGCATCATGGCTTCATCGTTGAACTTGGGCGCCGACACGCCGTAGCCCGAGGGCGCGGTGGAACTGCACCCCGCCGCCAGCAGCGCAACCCCGAGCAACCCGGCCACGCGCGCCGGGCAATGAATCGACCCGGTCATATCAGCCTCCCATTCTCGCCAGACCGCGGAAAACGGCCAGGAAACCCGCCCCACCCGTAACGATGATGAGGGCGGGCAGCAGCGTCAGCACCATCACGCCGGTCATCTTGACCGTCAGCTTGCCGACGCGCTCCTTCAACTCCATCCGCCGCTGCTCGCGCACACGCTCGGAAAACTGCTTGAGGGGCTCCTGGACCGCGCCGCCGTGCCGGTCCACCTGGACGATCAGCCGCGCCACGGCCGCCAGATCCTCGTTGCCGAAGCCGGTGGCCAACCGCTGCAACGACTGCTCGCGGGACAGGCCCCGGGCATGCTGGTTGACGGCGATCTCCAGTTCGACTGCCAGTACCGGCAACACCATGCGGAACTCGGTGACGATCACATGCAGGCTCTGGTCGATCGACAAGCCCACGCCTTGCAGCAAGCGCAGCAAATCGATCAACAACGGCAGTTCTTCCTTGGCCCTGCGGCCACGCGAAGCGGCCACCCGGCGAAGCGCCCACTTTGGCACCATGTAGCCGAGCGCGAACCCCAGGAACAGGGAAAGCATCGTGCCGAATGCACCGCCGCCGCCGAGCGTCCAAGCCAGGACAGGCACGACGATGGCCAGCACGACACGCGCGAAGATGAACAGCGAGCGCGCCCGTCCCTGGTCGCCGAAGCCGCAGCGATCGATCAACTGCCGGTCCTCGGCCTCGAGCAGATAGTTGCCCAGCCGCCCCCGTTCCCATTTCTCGCCCAATTGCGCCGCGCCATCGAACATGGCGCTCACCCGGCCTCGCCGGACAGGCGACGCCACATTGGCAAGGGCGTCCTCCAGCACGGGATTGGTCCGCGCGGTGATGGCGCTGTCCACGACCAGGCGGCTTCGACTCTGCCGCGAGCCGCGGATCAAGACCGCCACGCCCACCAGCAACGCGGCGGCGGCGAACAGAACCAGGGAAGCAACGGTCAATAATTGTGTAGACATAGCTTCAAACCGATTTGGCCATGCGGTACAGCCAGAAAGAGCCGACCAGTTGCAGAGCGAAAGCGCCCATCAGCATCTTCTGGCCAACCGGGTCGGTCCACATGCCCACGAACATGGCGTTGTTGAAGATGACGATGAACCCGGCGACGAAAATCGGCAGCAGCCCCAGGATCCAGGCCGACAACCGGACTTCGGCGGAGAGCGCGTGCAACTCCTCTCGCGCTTGCTGCAAGTCGCGCATGAAAGACGCCATGCGTTCCAGCACCACATCGCTGCGGCCACCGAAACGCAGTGCCACGCCGATCACGGCGGCGACCAGTTCCAGTTCATAGGAACGATAGAGCCTGGCGGCATGCACCAGTGAAGCATCCAGTTCCATGCCCGCCCGGTTCAATTGATTGGCCCGCTCGAGCACCTCGAACAAGGGCGCATCGACCGAGGAAACCGCGGTCTGGAAAGCCGATCCCAGGCTGTTGCCGATGGTGATGAGCCGCACCAGGGCATCGATGAAACCCGGCAACTGCCGCACCATTTTCTGCCGGCGCTTGTCCGCCCGCCACCAGAGCTGGAACAGGACCGCCAGCACCACCAGGACGAGCATCACCATCGCAGCCAGACCACCGCTGAACAGCAGGGCCAATACAGGCATGGCCACCAGCGCCGCGAGCCAGGGGCCGTAGAAAGCGGGGCCGGGCTCGACGCCGGCACGAAGCAGCATGTTCTGGAATCGCCCGCGCACGCCCCGAGGGCGCACGGGCGGGTAGAGCTGCTGGGCCGCGGCCACCACCGCGCGGGTGGGGTCGAAGGACCGGCTGAGCTGTTCCTCGACGAAGGCGCTGGTCGCCTGCCGGCGTCCCCGCTCGCTCGCGCTCTGCCACAGCCACAGTCCCGCCGCCACCAGCAGCAGCGCGATGCACAAGACCGAAAGAAGCAGGGCCGACATCATCGCCCCCTGGACCAGAAACCGCCCCCGCCGCCCTGGGGCGGCTCCGGGGCCATCGTCACGCGCAGTTGGTCACGGTACTTGGCCAGCTTGGGCGTGTGCGGATGGATGCCAAGCGACACCCAGCGGTCTTTCTCTTCGCCATCGGGGCCGACGAAACTCTCGTGGCGATAGAGTTCCTGCGTCGAGATCACGTTGTCACCCATGCCGGTGACTTCCGAGATCGACACGATGCGCCGGCGGCCGTTGGACAGGCGGGCGATCTGCACGATGAAGTCCAGCGCGCTGGCGATCTGTCGGCGCAGGCTGTCCTCGCTGCCCTGGAAGCCAGCGAACCCCGCCAGCATCTCCATCCGGTACAGGCATTCGCGCGGGGAGTTCGCGTGTATGGTCGCCATCGACCCTTCGTGGCCGGTATTCATGGCCTGCAGCATGTCCATGACCTCGGGCCCCCGGACTTCGCCGACGACCACGCGGTCCGGCCGCATCCGGAGGCTGTTGCGTATCAGATCGCGGATGCTGATGTGGCCCGCGCCATCGAAGCCGCCCTGGCGGGATTCCAGCCTGACCACATGGGGGTGGTTCAGCGACAGTTCCGCCGTATCCTCGACCGTGACCACGCGCTCGGTCTCGGGAACGAAGAACGCCAGCGCATTGAGCAGCGAGGTCTTGCCGGAACTCGTCCCGCCCGAGACCAGGATGTTGCAGCGTTCCCGCACCGCCAGGCTCAGCAGGCGGTGGATTTCCTCGTTGAAGGTGCCCAGCGCCAGCAGGTCGGCCGGCTTGAGCGGATCCTGGCGGAATTTCCGGATGGACACCATGGGCCCGTCCACCGCCAGCGGCTCGATGACCACGTTCAGGCGGCCGCCATCCGGCAAGCGCGCGTCCACCATGGGGCTGGACTCATCCAGCCGCCGGCCCAGCGGCGCGAGGATGCGGCGCACGATACGCAGCAGGTGCTGGTTGTCGCTGAAGCGCAGGACTTCCCTTTGCAACACCCCGCGTCGCGACACGAACACATTGTCGTGGCCGTTGATCAGGATATCCTCGACGGCCGCATCGGCCAGCAGGTCTTCCAGCGGCCCCAGTCCGGCGAGTTCCTTCGTCAGCGAGGCCGCGACCTGCCGGAGTTCGGCTTCGTTGATGGGAACCCGCCGCAGGCGCACGAAACTGTCGACCTCCAGGTCGACGAACTGCTGGATCGCGGTCCGGGACCAGCGCCCGAACTCCGCGCCCAGTTCTTCGATACGCGACAGCAGGTGTTCGTGCGCCGCGGCCTTGACGTCCTGGAAGCGCTGGGTGTTGGCAAACGCCGGACTATCGTCGGCAAACTCGATCGATGCCGTCATGATCACACTCTCCGCTGCATGTTTGCGCGCTTCAAATCCGTGTCTTTCTTCATCGCGTCACCAGATGCCTGTGCAGATTGGGCAGCCACCGCGACAGCCATTTCGCTCCCGGCGGCATGGCCTGGTCGTACGCCCCGAGCGAGTCCACCAACGCCTGCGCCGCCCGGACATAAGGGTCCCGATCCGCCACCTCGTGCAGCAACCGGCCCTGGTTGGTGCTGTTCATCAGTGCCAACGCGCGATCGGGCAACGTGCCCAACAACTGCACATCGAAGCGCTGGGCGATCTGATCGGCGGTCATGCCATAGCGCTCGTCATAGCGATTCACCACCAGCCGCATCCGGGCCCGATCCACGTCGCGCCCGTCCAGGTCTCGCAAGACGTCCGCCAGCGATACCAAGGCCCCCACCGACTGGTCGGTCACGATCCATGTCTGGTCGGCGGCCCGCACCATGCTGGCGACGAAATCCGCATTGGAAAATCCGCCCACGTCGGCCACCAGCAGGCCAAAATGCTGGCGCAACCGGTCCAGAAGGCCCAGCGAATCCGCATGCGATACCGTGCGCATCTCGGCTAGGTCGCGCGGCAGCGAGATCACCGCCACCCCGCTGGCGCTGCGCGTGAGCGCGGTATTGACCAGGGTCTCGTCGAAACGACGCAGATTACGTACCGCCTCGGCGAAATGGAAATTGCCGGACACGTTCAAGTAAAGCTGGCCGTCGGCCGCGGGCAAGCCCAGATCCAACAGCGCCGCGGGACCGCGCAGGCTGCCGGACGGCTGGCCTTCCGCGATGTGCCCGCCTTCGCCCTGCAATTGCGCCATGGTGGTCAGGTGCGCGGCCAGCGTGGTCGTACCCAGCCCCGCCCGCACACCCAGCAACACCACCATCTGGCCGCGCCCCGGCACACCGCTTGCCGCATGGGACTGCAACACGCGCCGGACGACATCCCGCACCTCGTTTTCGTCCGCCGGATCGATGAAATCACGCACGCCGGCCCGCAGGGCGGCCACGGCCCCCTGCGGCCGCGTCATGCTGCCCACGGCGACCACCGGCAACGCGGGCGCGACGCGTGCCAGCGTCTTCGCCAGGTCGCTGGCATGCAGCAGCTTGCCGGGCTCGTGGTCGTCGGCGCCGAAATCCAGCAACACCATCTGCGGCCCAAGCTCGGCCAGGCGCGCCGACAGCCGGTCCGGCACCACATCCTCCTGCACAACCACGCCATCATGCCTCAGCACCGCGGCCAACCGCTGCGCCGATGAACTATCGCCGGTGAAGAACAGGAAACGACGAGTATCCAACAGGCTCGCCAACTCCTTGCTCGGGGCGTTCATATACGACTCCTACAAATACTTGGCACCAACCGGCTACTTGGAAAAGCCCGGCAGTTCATCATTGCTCGCAATGCCCAGCAGGAAATGCCCCCAGGCGTTGGTCGCGGAGTCACGCTTCTCGTTCGCCCCGGGCATGGGCGGTTTGACGCCCTTGGCCAAGGGCTTGACCAGATGCGGCGTCACGACGATCAGCAGTTCCTTTTCCTTTTGGGAATATTTCATGTTCCGGAAGAAGGAGCCGATGATGGGCAGATCGCCCAGGAACGGCAGCTTGTCCAGATTCGAGGTGGTCGAGCGCGACACCAGTCCGCCGATGACGAAGCTTTCGCCGTCGCCGAGTTCGACCGTGGTATCGGCCCGGCGGGTGATGATGGCCGGAATCTGGATATTGTTGAGGGTGATGCCGTTGGTCCAGTCCAGGTCGCTGGCCTCGGGAGCGACCTTGAGCGCGATCCTGTCCTTGGCCAGCACCGTGGGCGTCAGCGTCAGTCCGATGCCGAACGGCTTGTACATGACCGTGGTGGTACCCAGGCCACCGGCCTGCGGCACCGGCAGCTCGCCCCCCGCCAGGAACTTGGCGCTCTGGCCGGACAGCGCGACCAGCGTAGGCTCGGCCAGCACCCGCGCCAGGCCGTTGGTTTCCAGAAGGCGCAGATTGGTATTGAGCAGGAAGTTGCCGCGATTCAGCCCCATGGTCAGGTCGAACGCCTTGCCGGTCGGCGCCAGATCGCTGGCCAGGCCGAAGCTGAAACTGCCGCGCCGGTCGGAGGCGGAAAAATTGAAGCCGGCCTCTTTCAGCACCTGCTTGCTGAACTCCACGACTTTCACTTCCACCTGGACCACGCCACCGGTTTCGATGGTGGAGGCGTCGAATACGTTTTCCGCCCCCACCGCGTCGCTGGCCGCCGAGACGGCGCGGTGATGCGAGAGCAACGATGGCGACTGCCCGCTCAGCACGGCTGCCTCCCCATAGACCTGGGCCTTCGCGCCGTCCCCCTCGCCCAGCAAGGTGGCCAGGTCGCCCGTCACGCGGACCAGGTAGGCCTGGGGTGCCGCGGCGCCCCGCGGCCAGACGGATACCATGGTGGTGCCCGGCTTCTTGCCCACCACCAGCACCCCGCCCTTGCGGTTGCCGCTGCCCTTCTGGATCACGACGTCGGCCACATCGGGATCGACTACCGACACACGCTCCAGGTTGCCCGGAATGCTGAGCTGGTATTGATCGCGCACCGCCACCGATATCTGGCGCGGACCGCCTTCGTCGGCCGCGCCGGCCGGCACGGCGAAGGACAGCGTCAATGCCATGGCCAGGGGTGCCAGACGCCGCACGAAAGCCTGATTGCTGATTTTCATTGAGGTTCTACCCGTTAAAACCCGACGACTTCACGCTTGGTGCCGCGCACCACTTCCACCGTATTGCCCTCGACCTTGGGCGCGGCGGCGGGCTGCCGCGGACGGGCCTGCACCACCGGCGCGGGCCGCTTGGCCGCGCCGCCCGACAATCCGGTCAACTCCAGGCCGGCATAGGCCTGGTTGTCGGCCTGTTCGAGCGCTTCGCGCTGCTCCTTGGTCAATCCGTTCTTGCCCGCCAGCACTGGCGGCGGTTCCGGGAACAGGCTGGCATCGGGCGCGGTCGCGTCCGTGGGATTGCGCAGCACCAATTGCAGCTTGCCGTTCTGCGTGGCCAGCAACAGGCGGTTGACGTCGGCGGTCGGCACGGCCAGCACCGCGGTACGGGCCGGCGGGGGCGGATTATTGCTCCGCACCACCGTCGCCCCATCGTCCGACGGCGCATCGCCGGCGGCCGACGCACTGCCGTATGTCAGCACGCGCAGACGCGACAACAGCAACCTCGCCTGCGTCCTGGTCACGTCCTGGCCTTGCCTGAGCGTAAAGAACACGTCCACGAAATCCCCCGGCGAAACGCGGTTGCCCGTGCCGACGACCTCGTCGACCGGCACCGCCACGGCCCGCTCGCCATCGTTCAGCAGCAGCGTGAGCCCCTTGACCAGAATGCTTTCGGTGACCGGCGTGCCGGGACCGATATCGAACTTGGGGATCTTGCCCGCGAGATCGCTGGTTGCCCGATAGGCACCGGCCGGATCGATGGGCAGCTCCACGACCTTGAGCGCGCCCGTATCGATGGGCACCCCGCCGGGAAGCAGTTTGTCCGCCACGACCACCGGGATCCGGTTCTCGGACAATGGCGCAGGTGCGGCCGCCGGCTTGGCGACCGGAGCGGGCTTGGTCGCCAGCACGAAGGCATAGCCCCCCAGCAGCACCGCCAGCAACACCAGCATGGCCGCGACGATCTTGGTTACGTTGTTCATCAGCTTGTCGCCTCGATACTCGAAAAAATCTTCACGCGCCGGGTCCTGTCACGAGCCCGACGTATTCCGTCCCAATTGCACAGTCGCCACGGCCGACAGGTCCCGCGGGATCCAGGCCGTGTTTTCGCCGAACAAGGACTGCAGCCAATTGCCCAGCGGCAACAGTTCCGGTATCAGCGGATACTTCCGGTAATCGATATAGGTCACGACCAGCGAGGCGCAGCGCAGGCCCGCGGCATAGGTACACGCCTGGGACGCCCTGAGCTCGCAGGCCACGGGCGCCTGCCCCATCGACGCGCGGCGCCGGGTCAGCCAGTCGACCGACTGCGCCACCGCCCCGCATGCCTCGGCCTGCAGCGATGCGCCCTCCTTCAATCCCGCCAGGGTCGACTGCAAGGCCACGCGCGCGCCTTCCTCCGCCGCTCGCGACAGCGATTGCTGGGCGACGAAGATGCAGCCGTAGCTGATGATCCCGAACAGGATGACGAGAAACAGCACGCAGACCAGCGAGAACTCGAGCGCCGCGACACCGCGCTGCGCTCGGCCCATGCGGACGGCCTCGAACAGGGCAGCGCTCATGCTCCCCCCCCGGACGAACCCAGTTGCAGCGCGCCCGGATCCAGCGCCACCCTGGCCGTGGCGCTCAACACATCGGGAATGACGAGAAACGTGCCGGGCAGCGACGGCACGAGCGGATTCGCGCTGTAGGCGTAGCTCACGTTCAGCGTCGCAAAGCACATCTCTTCCTGCCGATAGCCGCAGGCCACCGACGAGCCGGCGGACGCCGCGCCCAGCGTCGTCGTGCATGACGACGCCGTATCCATGGTGCCGTCCGCCTTGACGCACGGCCCCTTGATCGAAGCGGTGCAGGTCGGCGTGATGGTTCCGCCTCCGACCTCTCCCAACCAGGCCGCGCGCAGTTTCGCCACTTCGCAGCCATGTGCGAGACGCCCCTGCATCTGTGCCATGAAGCCGGAACCCGCCGCGGAAGGAAGGTAGTACCTCAGGCTCGCACGAGCTCCTTCCTCGACCGCCAGCGTCAGCGATTGCTGGGTCGTGAAGATCAGGCCGAAGCTCAACACGCCATAGAAAACCAGGAAAAAAATGGGGAAGATCAGGGCGAACTCGGTCGCATAGGCGCCTTGCTGCGAAGTGGCGCCATGCCATCGATCCTTCGCCACGGTGCGTATGTCAGCGCTTTTCACCATTTCCTCGAATTCCGCCATCTATGTCGAATACAAGGCCCAGATCGCCCCCAGGGCGAGATAGGCCGCATAGGGAATCCCGACACGGCCCGCCCGGACCCCGGCCACCCAGGACGCCATCCGCTGCACCACGCCGGGACTGTTGATCCTTTCCTGCACGCCCGCCAATTGCAGCGCCGCCCAGGTGCCCAACGGATGGTTCCGGTGAACCATCGAAACCACGGCATGGAGACCGGCCATTCCACTGCCCAACAGCCAGGCAACGAGCAAAGGCGTCGGCTCCAGCCAGAAACCCAATACCGCGAAAAACTTCACATCCCCCGCCCCCATCGCCCTGAATACGTAGAGCGGCACGAGGAAGAGCAACGCCAGCAGCACCCCCATGCCGGCACTCGTCCACTGGCTGGTAAATCCTTCCTGCGCCGTTCCGCCCAGGACCAGCCAACCCAGCTTGAGCAACAATCCCGCCAGAATCAGCCAATTGAAAACACGGCGAAAGAGCAGGTCGCTGCCTATGACCAAGGTACAGAAAACGAGAAACGCGAGAGCCTGGCTGCTATTAACCATATATTTTCCGCTCCCCCGGGCCATATAGACCCGGGGTGAGCTTTCAACCCGCCACCATCAAGGGGTCGTAGGCGTGGTCGGCAGCTTGTCGACCACTTTCTGAAACATATCCCTGAGCCCGGTACCGAGCAGGGTAAGCACGCCAATGATCACCACGGCGATCAGGCCCGCGATCAAGCCATACTCGATAGCGGTGGCGCCATCGTCTTCCTTCAGGAATTTCATCACTTGATTCATTCTAATCTCCATCTCTGAAAAAAAAGGAAACATTTACCTCGGCATTATCAGCCGATTTACCCACGACTGCATTCCTATATTTTCGATGACACCTCCTCAAAGAAAATGCCAGAAAAACGAATATCTCTACAGGCGGTTATTTGCGATTTTCCGGCCGCTGGCGTGAATAAATGACGTGGTCGACCCGGCTGGCGGCGTTGGCCCGCACTTCCTCGGAACTGCGGTGCAGTTCGATGCGCATGACGACCAGAGTCACGATGGAAATCAGGAATACGGCGTAGGGCAGCACGCTGCCGTCCAGCTGCCAGCCGGTGAAAGTCCTGGGGGTCGAACAGATGATGATGCCGGCGGCGACGCCCGTGTAATGCATGCCGCAGACGGCCAACGCCATGACCAGGGCGGCACAGACGCGCTGCAGTTCGTTGGTCAGGTTGAACGCCAGCCAGATGGCCGCGGTGGCGGCGGCCATGGCGATCGCGACGGAAAGCAGCACCAGGCCGATATTCCAGTCGAAGAAGGCATCCATGCGCATGGAGCTCATGCCGATGTAGTGCATGCCGGCCACGCCGAATCCCGCCAGCACGCCCGCCGTCAGGCAGCGGTCCAGGGAAAATCGGGCGCTGCCCACGTACCAGAGCGCGGCGCCGGCGAATAACACCGCCACCAGCAGACTGAGCAGATTGAGCCAGAGCCCGTACGCCACCCCCAACGGAATGATCTGGGCGAGCATGCCGATGAAATGCATGCTCCATATACCCACGCCGCCGAGCGCGACACCGGCAACGATGGCGTATCCCACGTGCACGCCGCCATCCAGCGTTCGAATACGACTGGCAGCCAGTAACGCCACATACGCGCCCAATGCCGAAATCACAAAGGACAGCGCGACCAAGCTGGCGTCAAACCTCAGAGGGAGAATATCTCCAGGCTGCATTGCAGGCTCTCATCATGTAACGCTCGGTTACGCACACCGTACAGGCATCGCTCCGAGCTTGTCAATATCTGCTTTCTCAAGAGTTTCTATTAATCCGATGACGGCAAGAGCCAGGAAATCGCTTTGATGGCCTAGCATCCTGGTTAATCGCCGGATAATCTCAAACTTGCGAATATTTTTTTCAGCCGAAAACCGATCGATTAAAAGAGTTTTAGTATCTTCCGGTAACGTCCTACAAACGTCCCACTGCGAAAAATCCTCTCAAAACCCTTCCCTACCCCTGGCCGACGCACCCTAGGACAGTATTCGTATGGCACACTGCGCGCGATGACGCTCGTTTACGTTTATTTGGCCCATATTCCCCAATGACCTCGTTTTCATCGGGAAAACCCGAATTCCGCGCTCTTCGTCTGGCCCTGCTCGTCGCAGGAGCCACCTCTGCATTAGCGGCGCAGGCGGCCGATAGTCCACTGCGGGGAAACCCTGCGGAGTCGTTGCCGCCGGTATCCGTGCCGGCGCCGCCGCCGGCCCCGTCGGTGTCCATACCGGTACCCGCGCAGAATGAAGCGATCCAGGCTTTGCTGGCGCATCGCCTGGTGCCGAAACAGTTCGACGTCTCGGGCGTTACCGCGCTCGATTTCCAGAAAGTGGTCGAGTTGCTGGAACCGCTGGCGGGCCAGGAGATCACCGTCGCCGAGCTGATCCAGCGCACCGATGCCATTACCCAGCTCTATCGCGACGCCGGCTACGCGCTGTCGTTCGCGTTGATCCAGTCGCAGGATTTCCGCGACGGATTGGTCAAGGTGACGGTGGTCGAGGGTTATGTGGGCAGCACCCGCATCGAAGGCGATGCCGGCAATGCCGCCGCCAAGATCCGCGACTATGCCGCGCGCATCGAGGCCGAGCGGCCCCTGACCCGGGCCACGCTGGAGCGCTACCTGAACCTGATGACCACGGTGGCCGGCGCCACGATCAAGCCCGAACTCTCGCTGCCCAAACGCGCCGACGGCTCCACGGAACTGGTCGTGAACATGGAGCACAAGGCCTTCCGCCTGGATGCCGGCATCGGCAACCTCGGCACCGGCGTCCATGCCATGCTGACCGCGACGGCCAACAGCCTGACGCCGCTGGCCGAACAGATCCAGGTCACGACGGCGGTGCCGCGCGGCAGCGATCATCTGGAGTACTACGCCGCCAATGTGTCCGTGCCCGTAGGCAGCGACGGCATGACCGTGCGCGCGGAAGCCTACAGCTATGCCGCCAATCCCGAGAACGACAGCCTGAACGCTCAGAACATCGACCGCCGGGTCCGCAACCAGCGGGCCGGGCTCAGTGTGAGCTATCCCTTCCTGCTGGCCAACCGGGAATCGCTGATGGGCACGGCGGGCTTCTATGCCTCGCGCAATAACGACACCTACAGCAGCCGGATCACAGGCAACCAGGTCACGCTCAGCAACCACCTGCGGGTACTGCGCGGCGAGCTGGCCTATGTCCAGGCCACCGACAAGCAATCGCGGCGCATCACCGCGGCGATCTACAAGGGCGTGGACGGACTGGGCGCGGAACAGAGCGCGAACAGCAGCTACGACCTCGGCTTCACTCGCTATACGCTGGCGGCCAGCCAGAACGTGGCGCTGCCCTACCAGTTCGGCCTGTCGCTGGCGGCGCTGGGCCAGTACAGCTCCGACTCCTTGCCCACCTCCGAACAGGCCACGTTCGGCGGACAGCGCTTCGGTCGCGGCTATCCCGCCGGCGAACTGGGCGGAGACAAGGGCTACGGCGCCTCGATCGAGGTGAACCGGCGCTTCACGGTTGGCCTGCCCTATCTGCAAAGCGTGACGCCCTACGTGCTGGCCGATTACGCGCACGTCAGCCTGAACAACAAGAACTTCACACTGGCGACGGACACGCTCACGTCGCTGGCCCTGGGCCTGCGCGTCACCGACCAGCGCCACTACGCATTCGACGTGAACCTGGCCAAGCCCGTCGGCGACAAGCCGGTCAACAGCAGCAGCCGGCCGCTGCGCCTGAACGCCAACTACTCGCTGCGGTTCGACTGATCCGCACGCGGTCTTCGTTACGTAACAGGGGGTTCCCTGCTACGTAACGAAACCCCTCTTCCCCCGTCTTTTCGCCCTGCATCCCAGGGTATTTCAGCGCATCGTCTCAGCCGCACGAATTCCCTGAGTTTTCGATTTATCCCCTGTTTGCAAGGTTTTCCGGGTGTTGCCGGGTGCCCCTCCTGCTCTCCTGCGCACCGCTCGCCGCACATTGGCACAGCTTTTGCTCAATAGGCGCAGCAGGCAGTGTCGCCGCTTCAGCGATAAGGGGAACAATCATGCATAAAGAACAAACGAAGCCGGGCCCTCGTGTCCTGGTCGCCGCGTTGGTGCTCGCACTCTCGACATTGGCCGGTTGCTCCGGATCCGGTGCGATCACTTCCGGATTGGGAGGAGGCTCAGACCCCACCAACCCCAACAATCCCAATAATCCGGGCGACCCCAACAACCCTGGCAACCCTGGCAATCCCGGAAATCCTGGCAACCCCGGTAACCCTGGCAATCCCGGGAATCCTGGCGACCCGGGCAATCCCGGCAACCCGGGCGGCACTCCTGTCACCGGCGTGCTGGCACCCGCGCTGGGCAACACCGGCCAAGCCGTCGACAACCTCGTGGATACCGGACTGGCCGGTACGCTGCACAACGTCGGCACCAAGCTCGACGGCGTGGTCGCGCCGGTGGGCAACACGGTCACGGGCCTCACGCAGCAAGTGGGCGCCGCCACCGGCCTGGGTGCTCCCGTCGACAACCTGCTGACCTCGGTCGGTGGCACGGTGAAGGACCTGGGTCAATCGCTGGACGACACCGGCCTGCCCATCAAGCTGGGCCTGGGCGGCGTGGTCGCGGGCCTGGGCGATACGGTCGCCAGCGCAGGCGGCCTGCTGAACGCATCCGAGAGCAATCCCAATCCGCTGGGCAATGTGCTGAACAACCTGACCGGCACGGTCTCCACCCTGACCGGCACGCTGGCCTCCGACGACGGCCTGCTCAGCCCCGTTGCGCAACTGCTCAACGGCCTGGGTGAAGGCGGCACCGTCCAGAACCCGGTTCTGCAGCCGGCACTGACCAACACCGGCAATGCCGTCGACAATCTCGTGGACCTCAAGCTCGGCCAGACGCTGGGCCAGGTCGGCGCGGGCCTGGATCCGGCGGTCAGCCCCATCGTCGGGACGGCCACGCAGCTCACCCAGCAGGTGGGCGACAAGACCGGACTCGGCGCACCGGTGAACGACCTCCTGGTCTCGGTAGGCGGCGCCGTTTCCAACCTGGGTACGAGCCTGGGCGGCAACCTTCCCGTCGCCGGCACCGGCGTGAGCGGACTGGTATCCGGACTCGGGGCGACGGTCGCCAGCGCCGGCGGCCTGCTGCACGCTTCCGACGCCAACAAGAACCCGGTCGGCAACGTGCTGAGCAACCTGACTGGCTCGGTAGACAGCCTGACCGCCGGCCTGGGGCTGAGCGTGGAAGGCGGACTGGTCGACAAGGCAGGCGCGACCGCGGCCCCGTCGGCCGCCAGCGGCGGACTGCTATCCCCCGTCACCGGCCTGCTTGGCGGCGTCACGGGCGGTGATGGCGGCGTGCTCGCGCCGGTCACCAATCTGTTGAACGGCGCTACCGGCGGCGAAGGCGGCATCCTGGCTCCCGTCACCGGCCTGCTCGGCGGCGTGACCGGCGGCGAGGGCGGTCTCCTGGCTCCCGTCACCAACCTGCTGAACGGCGCCACCGGCGGCGAAGGTGGCATCCTGGCCCCCGTCACCGGCCTGCTCGGCGGCGTGACCGGCGGCGAAGGCGGTCTCCTGGCTCCCGTCACCAACCTGCTGAACGGCGCCACCGGCGGCGAAGGTGGCATCCTGGCTCCCGTCACCGGCCTGCTCGGCGGCGTGACCGGCGGCGAAGGCGGTCTCCTGGCTCCCGTCACCAACCTGCTGAACGGCGCCACCGGCGGCGAAGGCGGCATCCTGGCTCCCGTCACCGGCCTGCTCGGCGGCCTGACCGGCGGCACGGGCGGCGAAGGCGGCGGCCTGCTGCAGCCCATCCTGTCCGGCAACCTCGAAGGCCTGCTGGGCGGCAGCAACGGGCTCCTCGCTCCGATCACCAGCGGTCTCCTGGGCGGCATCGGCAGCGACACCAAACCCATTCTCCATCCTTCCCTGGCCAACACCGGCAGCGCGGTCGACAACCTCGTGCCGCTCAACGCCCAGACGACACTGGGCAACGTCGGCACGGCGCTCGACCCGGTCGTCACCCCGGTGGCGAACCTGGTATCGGGCACGACCCAGACGGTGGGCGCGGCCACGGGCCTGGGCGAACCGGTCAACGGTCTCCTGACCTCGCTGGGCGGCAGCCTGAGTGGCGTCGGTACCGGCCTGGGCGGCAGCGTGCCCGGGGTCGGCACGGGCCTCGGCGGCCTGGTGAATGGCCTGGGCCAGACCGTCTCGAGCGTGGGTGGCCTGGTGCATGCCACGCCTGAGAACACCAATCCCGTCGGCAACGTCCTGACCAACCTGACCGGCGCCGTCAACAGCCTGACCGCCGGCGTCGGACAGGGTACCGGCCTGGGCGGCGGTACGGGAGGTGGCGAAGGCAACGGCGGCCTGCTGAACCCGGTTACCGGGCTGCTGGGCGGGTTGCTTGGCGGCTTGGGCAAGCATTGAAAGGAGAGGCCATGCTTCACTGGGAGAACGTAATGAGTTCCTCGAGCCATTCGGTCCACGGATCGATACCCCGGGAACCCGAAGAGACGGACAGCGACAGCCAGGAGATGCTCAACGGCATCGTCACGATGCTCGGCCGCCGCCTGACGGTCTACACCTCGCTATACCAGACAGCATTGGCCGAACGACTCGGGCTGGGCATGGTCGACGTGAAGGCGCTCGAACTCGTCATCGAGTTCGAGCCCATCACGACCGGCCAGTTGGCCTGCCTGGCCGGCATCAGCTCTGGCGGAACGACTGCGGTGATCGACAGACTGGAGGCCACCGGCTTCGTGATCCGCGACAAACATCCGTTGGACCGGCGCATCGTCGTCATCCGGCCGGTGCGCGAAAAGTGCGCGGAAATCGAACGCCATATGCGCGCCGTGGCCGAAGATGTCGCGCACATCGGCGCCCGCTACGAACGCGAGCAATTGTCCGCGGTCCACGGTTTTCTCGCGCAATGCGTGCATGCGCTGAAAACCGAAGCCCTGGGCATGCTGGGAGAAGGCGGTAACGGCCCCCATCTGGAAGGACGCCGCCACGCCGCGGACGACAAACGACGAGGCTGATCTCCCGACTTCATCAACATCTCCATCTACCCGCGCAAGCGGGTTTTTTTATCGCCGGGCCGCCCCAAGGCAAAAAGGCCCCCGGGGGGCAGCGCCGCGCGGCGGCAAGCGTGGGGGTACCATTTATCGCCGGGCCGCTCCAGGGCACTCAGCCGCGCTTGCGGCCGCGGACGAACCACCCCAACGACGCCATCTGCAACACCCCGAGGCCGGCGAACGACACCGCGAACGATGCACCGCGGCCCAGGCCGGCCTGCGCCAGTCCGTCGACGACCAGGCCTATGCCCCACTGGATGACGAACGCGCCGACGAACACGAACATGTTGTAGAGCGTCACGAGCCGCCCCGCCGCCTCGCGGGGAAACTGCGTCGACAGATAGGGTTGCATCAGCATGATGGGGGCCACGCCCGCCGCCATCACCAGCCAGAGCAGCCAGGCCAGCGGTCCGCCGACGAAGGCCAGCAGGAAGATCACGACGAAGCAGCACAGGTAGCCCGCCAACGCGACGTTCAGCAGGCCGAAGCGCCGCTGCAACGGCGGACTGGCGAAACCCATCGCCACATAGCCCAGCGTCATCACCACCATCATGGCCAGCAGCATCGAAGCGCTGCCAGCGGGGCTCATGCCCAGCACATCCGTCATCCACGGGCCGGCCCACAGCGTCTGCAAGGCGATGATGCCGCCCTGCCCGATGGCCGACAGCGGCATCACGCGCAGGATTTCCGGATGCCTGAGCAGCCCCCACAGCGAAACCGGCGATGCGCCGGGGCGGCCCGTGCCCAGCACGCTCACGTCGTGATCAGGGACGACGCGCCAGAGCAGGACGGCAACCACCGCCAGCGACAGCCCCGACAACAAGTGCACGCTGCGCCAACCGAAATGCCCCGCCAGCGCGGCCGCCGGCGAGGTGAAGAACACGGCGCCGCCGGTTCCGGCGACCAGCAGCCACAATCCCAGTTGCGCCTGCCGCTCGACCGGATAGCAGCGCCGGAAATACGAGAACGGCGCCATCAGGCTGGCCGCCACACCGGCACCGATGAGAATGCGCCCTACCGACGTGACCGCGAAGCTGCCGGCCCAGACCATGACGAAAGACCCCAGGGCGGCGACCGCCAGCAAACAGGCCTCCACCCGCCGCGCGCCGTACCGGTCCAGCCAGACGCCCAGCGGCGCCTGCATGGCCGCCAGGGAAACGAAGAACGCCGACGACAGCCAGCCGAGCTGCGCTTTGCCGAGCGACAGGTCCTGCGTGATGAAAGGCGCCAGCGCGGCATTGACCGAGCGCAGTCCGTAGGAAAAGAAATAGGCTGCGGCGAAACAGGCGAAGATCAACAAGGACTGCCGTCCGCCAATCTGGGGCGGCCGCGTATCGTTATCGCTGTGCATGGGCAAAGACCGGTCTCCTCGAACGGCAAGAATACCCGAGGCGGCGTGAGGGCGTTCCGGCAGGCCGGCGCGCCACTTCTGCTACGATAGCCTCGCCGCCTGTCTGGGCGGTGCGTCTTCAGGGCGGGGTGGAAATCCCCACCGGCGGTAGGGTGCCCTCGGGCGCCGAGCCCGCGAGCGCTTGCCGGTTTCCCGGCAAGGTCAGCAGATCCGGTTCGATGCCGGAGCCGACGGTCATAGTCCGGATGAAAGAAGACGGGAACACGCGCCATGTACCGGCCTGCGTCCGCGCGGCCACGGGCGGCGCGCTCCTACGGCGCTCGCGCGAGCGCCATGCCCTGAACGCTTCCTGTTTCCTACGGAGCGTTTTCATGCAGTCCCTGCAACAGTACTTCGAAGCCACCACCGCCGAACAGCGGCTGCTCGCGGCCCTGGCCGCGCTAAAGCTCGGCCAGCCTGCCGTGCTGCTGGACGACGAGGATCGCGAGAACGAAGCGGACCTCATCATCGCCGCCGAATCCATCACCGAACCCATCATGGCGCGCATGATCCGCGATTGCAGCGGCATCGTCTGCCTGTGCCTGACGCCTGACAGCGTGGAAGCGCTCGGATTGCCGCAGATGACTTCGCGCAACCACAGCCGCAACGGCACCGCCTTCACGGTCAGCATCGAAGCCCGCGACGGCGTCAGCACGGGCGTATCGGCGGCGGACCGGATCACCACGGTGCGCGCCGCGCTGACGGGCGACCCCGCGGCCCTGGTCAGCCCCGGCCACATGTTCCCGCTGCGCGCCGACCCGCGCGGCGTGCTGGGCCGCCGCGGCCATACCGAGGGATCGGTGGACCTGGCGGCGCTGGCCGGCCTCGCGCCCGCCGCGCTGCTGTGCGAGCTGATGCACGAAGACGGCAGCATGATGCGCGGCGACGCGGCGCTGGCCTATGCCCGCGAGCACGGCTGGCCGCTGCTGACGATCGAGGACATCGTCGCCTGGCGCTCGCGCGCCGACCTGCCGGCCGAAGAAGCCATCGCGGCCTGAGGCAATGCCCTCGCCCCCTGGTGCGAGGGCATCTGGCAGGCCGGACCCGCCGCCAGTCCCCTACCCCTGCTGGCCCGACAACGTGGCGGTCCGCTCGTAGTGCCGGGCCAGCAGCCCCTTGGCCGACTCCAGGTCTCCCGCCATCACGGCCTCGAAAATGGCCCGGTGCTCATCCAGTTCGTTGCGCCGCTTGTAGGCCTTGCGCGCCGCCAGTTGCCGATACCGGTAGGCGCGGTCATAGAGCTGCTCGCAGAACCCCATCAGGGTCGGCGATTCGCAGGCGGACAACAGCGCGAAGTGAAACGCGCGATGCTGCCGTTCCCAGACCGGATTTTCTTCATAGCTGTCCTCGTCCACCGAGCGCGGCGTGCGCGACAGACGGTGGAAGGCGATCAGCAGCGCTTCCTCCCATTGCGGGCCGCGCCTGGCCAGCCCCTGCTCCAACGCCAGCGATTCCAGCGCCACGCGGTTGCGCAGGATGTCCTCCAGTTCGTCCGCCGACACCGCCGCGGCCGCGAATCCCCGCTGGTCGTTGTGGACGGCCAGGCCCTCGGCCACGAGGCGGCTGAGCGCCTCCCGCAAGGGACTCGCGCCTATGGCGTAGTGCTGCCTCAGGCGATGCATCAGCAGCTTCTGCCCAGGGGGCCACAGACCGTCGAGCAGATCGGCGCGCAGGCGTTCGTAGATCTGAACGGTCATGCTGGGAGCGATATCGGCATCTAGCATGCAGGGGTTTTCCTCAGGTTACCGACATTATTTTAGCTCGATAGAATTTTGTCGATATTTTTCTCCATATGGAGTTTTATCGACAATGGCTCATCCTTTCGTTTCTTTCATACTCCCAGGCCAAGACACGGTCCGCATCGGCGTGGTCGCGGACAACAGCGTCGCCGAAATCGCGGATCCCGGCCATCCGTTCATGCCCGGAGCCCTGGCGGCGCTGGCCGCGCAAGGCCCGCAAGCCATGCGGGAAGCGGCCGACCGCGCCCTGGCGGGCGCCAAACGCGTCCCGTTGGCCGAAGTCCGCCTGCTGCCGCCCATACCGCAACCCGGCAAGATCATCTGCCTGGGCCTGAACTATGCGGACCATGCCGCCGAAGGCGGCAACGCCAAGCCTTCGTACCCGAGCTTCTTCATGCGCGGCGCCACCTCGCTCATCGCCCATGGCGCACCGCTGCTGCGTCCGCGGGCATCGGACAAGCTGGACTTCGAAGCCGAACTGGCGGTGGTCATCGGCAGGCGCGCGCGGCACCTCACCCCGGACGACGCCCTGTCGGCGGTGGCGGGCTACGCATGCTTCAACGACGCGACCCTGCGCGACTATCAGCGCCGCACCGCGCAATGGACCATAGGCAAGAACTTCGACGGCACCGGCGCCTTCGGACCCTGGCTGGTCCCGGCCGACGCCGTGCCCCCCGGCGCCGCGGGCCTGAAGATCGAATCGCGCCTGAACGGCCGCGTCATGCAGAGCGACAACACCTCCAACATGCTGTTCCCGGTGGCCGAGACCCTGTGCCTCTTGACCGAGGCGCTGACGCTGGAGCCCGGCGACGTCATCGCGATGGGCACCCCCGCCGGCGTCGGCTACGCGCGCAAGCCGCCGGTCTGGATGCAACCCGGCGACCGCATCGAGATCGAGATCGAAGGCCTGGGCATCCTCGCCAACACCATCAAGGACGACGCATGACCGACACCGCAGCCAAGGCGGACAGCCCGCGCATCACCCGCCTGCCCGACGATTTCCGCTGGCCGGGCGGCAAACGCATCGCCGTGGTCTTCAACATCGCGTTCGAGGCCTGGTCGGACGGCCAGGCGCCGGGCATCGGCCCCATGGGCAACGTGCTCAAACCAGGCTACTTCGACACCAACGCGCACTCATGGGCCTCGTTCGGCGTCAACCGCGGCATCCACCGCCTGATCGGCATCGCCGAGAAGCACGGCGTGAAGACCAGCGTCATGGTCAACGGCGTCATCTGCGAACGCGATCCCGCCACCGTGCGCCGCATCGCTGAATCGGGCCACGAGATCGTCAACCACTCCTGGGGCATGGACGTCATCCCGGTCTACCTGGACGAGGCAGCCGAACGCGCGAACCTGCACCGCAACCACGAGCTGCTGGCCAGCACGGCCGGCACCGCCCCCACCGGCTGGATCAGTCCGCGCGGCACCGGCAGCCTCATCAGTTCGCGGCTGCTGGCCGAGGCCGGCTATCTGCACCACGGCGACATGAACGACGACGACCGGCCCTATGTCATGGGCTTCGGCCAGCACCGCATCGTCGCCATTCCGCTCACCATGGACGTCAACGACCTGCCCACCTGCATCCGCTACGGCCAGGGGCCGCGGCACATGCTGGAGACTTTCGAGGACTGCTTCGCGGCCTTCAGGGAACGCGAAACCGCCCCCTTGATGCTGGACGTCACCGCCCACACGCACGTCATGGGCCGCCCCTCGGGTGCCTGGGTCTACGACGAAATCATGGGCCGCGTGGCCAAGACCGGCGACGTCTGGATCTGCACGCGGCAGGAGATGGCCCGCCACGTCCTCGACACGATCTGAACAGCGCATCGCGCAAGGAGGAGACAACATGACATCCCTACGCGTGGCCGCGGCCGCGC
This sequence comes from Alcaligenaceae bacterium SAGV5, assembly GCA_009360345.1. Taxonomy (GTDB): domain Bacteria; phylum Pseudomonadota; class Gammaproteobacteria; order Burkholderiales; family Burkholderiaceae_B; genus Pigmentiphaga. The sequence continues at coordinate 346,416 of SPDP01000004.1, read as the reverse complement.
TGGCCGCCTGCGGCCTGGCATCCCCCACCCTGGCGCTGGCCGAAGCCGCCTGGCCGGCCAAGCCCATCCGCTTCGTCGTCGCGTTCGCGCCCGCCGGCCCGGCCGACATCATCGCCCGCCTGCTGGGACATCGACTGGGTGAAGTCCTGGGGCAAAGCATCGTGGTGGAAAACCGCCCGGGCGCCGGCGGCTCAGTGGCCTCGGCGGCCGTGGCGCGCGCCGATCCCGACGGCTATACCCTGCTGATCAACACCAGCTCCTATGCCGTCAATCCGGCCATGCAGCGCAATCTCGGCTTCGACGCCGAGAAGGACCTGACGCTGGCGGCGCTGGTGGCCTCGAGCCCCAACCTGATCGTGACCGCGCCGAACCTGAAGGCCAAGACACTGCAGGACGTCATCGCCGCGGCGAAGTCCGGCGACTACAACTACGGCACGGCCGGAGCCGGCACCACGCCGCACCTGACCGCCGAGTACCTGTTCAAGGTGCTGGCCCGCACGCCCGTCACCCACATCCCCTACCAGGGCGCGGGTCCCGCCCTGACCGCGGCCGCGGCCGGGCAGACCCAGCTCGCCAGCGTGGCCCTGCCGGCGGCGGTGGAGCTGGTCAAGGCCGGCAAGGTGCGCGGCCTGGTCGTGACCGGCAGCAAGCGCTCGGCGGCGCTGCCCGACGTGCCCACCGTGGCCGAGTCCGGCTTCCCCGGCTTCGCGGACGTCACCTGGGTAGGCGTGTTCGCGCCTGCCAAGACGCCCGACGCGGTGCTCCTGCGGCTGAATGAGGAAGTCGCGCGCATCCAGCGCGACCCCGACTTCCAGGCGAAACTGGCCGCCACCGGATTCGAGCCGTTGGGCGGCACGCTGCCCGAAGCCAGGAAGTACCTGCACGACGAATTGGCCAAGTGGGCCAAGGTCGTGAAGGAAACCGGCGCCCAGGTGAACTGACCAACGGTCCGCGGCAAAAGGAAGGGTTATGCTCGCGCAGTACCGATCCAGGAGACGAGCATGACCCAATCGAACCGCACCGCGCTCGGCGGCAGCTACAACGAAGCCCTGTTCGAACAAGGACTGGCCACCCGCCGCGAGGTGCTCGGCCGCGAGTACGTCGACGCCTCGTTGGCCAAGGCCGCCGAAGATCCGTTGCGCATGGAGCTCCAGCAACTGGTCACGCAGCACTGCTGGGGCGATGTCTGGAACCGTCCGGGACTGGACCGCCGCACCCGCAGCTTCCTGAACCTGGCCATGATCACGGCGCTGAACCGCCCGCACGAGCTACGGCTGCACGTGCGCGGCGCGATCAACAACGGCCTGACCAAGGAAGAGATCAACGAAGTTTTCCTGCAGGCCGCCATCTACTGCGGCGTGCCCGCGGCGCTGGACAGCCAGCGGGTGATGCTGGAAGTGTTCGCGGAGATGGGGATCTGAGGAAAAACCACGACCGGCGCGGCGGGGCAAGCGCGAAGGCGTCCCCGCCGGCTCGTGCATGGTTCAGGCCGGGTCGGCGGCAGGTGGCGCGCACTTGAAGTTGGCGGCGTCATCTATCGACCCGGTTCCGTTGTAACGTGCGTACGAGGGATACGGGCAAAGCGGACGTGTCCGGTTGGCCGGAATCGCAGGTGTCACCGCGGCGAGGTCGGCGTTCCCCGGCGTTGCCTGCGCAACGATGAAATCGGGCGCCTTGCCGCGCTCAACCCAATCCATGATCGGTGCCAGGCGATCGAAGGTGTCGGTGCTGGGCCCCCCTCGGCAATGGCCCATGCCCGGCACCAGGAAAAGCCTGGCGAACTTGCCCGTCTGCTCGCGACTCGCATTGCGTGCCACGACGGATTCGTAATAGTCGATCGTGTCGACGGCGTTCGGTCCGCTGTCTCCCGTGCCGTGATAGAAGATCATCTTGCCCCCTCCGTCACGGTAGCGCCCCAGATCCGGGTCCGACGCCAGCCACGGCGCATTGACGGTCATCGAGTTGCCCCAGGTATCCCAATTGATATCATCGAGAGGCTGGAATCCTGGCTGGGGCGGGGTCATGAACAGGATGGGTGTCGGGTCGATATTCAGCTTCCATTGAATATCCAGAATCGGTCCCTGCCCCGTGATGCGGGCCGCCTGACCGGCGGACGTCATCCACGCGGCGTCGATGCGGTATCCGCGGACCGGCACCTCTCCGGGCGATCGATAGCCCGGCACCTTGAATACCGCGCCGGCGGAATCGACCGGCCCATCCAGCACGGCGTCCCAGATGCGCACCTGATCGGCCGACAGGCATTCCGAGGTCTTTTCTCCGGCGCAAAGCAGCTCCTTGGGACGGAAAGTACATGCGGCCACGTTGCTCATCATGCCATCGACCACTCCGTCCTGCGCATCGCAGGCAGCCAGAAGCGCGCCCTGGAACAACTGGCGATCCGCCTGGGGCATCGCCTCGTGAAAACGGGGCATGCCGGTCGGCTCTCGAGACACCACCGCTGCGGCCTGCTGCCAGCCCCAGATCCGGGCTGCCACGACCCGGCCGAAGTCGAATACCGGAGCGCCCGCGACGATGCCGTCGAATTCGTCCGGGAAACGCTGTGCAAAAGTCATGCCCTGCCGCCCCCCGGTGGAGCATCCGTCGAAATAGGATCGCTCGGCCGCGTCGCCATAGTAGTTGGCGATCAGGCTCTTGGCGGCCTTCGAGGTCTTGATGATGGATCCGTAGCCGAAGTCCACCCTCGCCTGGGGATCCAAGCCGAAGGCCTCGGGCGCCGGCAGATCGGCATTATCGTGGCCGCCGTTCTGGGAAACCACCGCGAAGCCTTGCTCCAGAGCCGTCTTCGATCCACCTGTCGGGCCATACGCGGGAGCCAGGGTACCCTCCAGTCCGCTGCCACCCTGAAAGAAGAAGCGCTGGTTCCAATCGAGAGGCAGACGAAGTTCGAACTTTGTCGCGTAGCTCTTGCCGTCGACACCTGTCCGGGGTTCAAGGGAACCTTTGACCACACAGTGAGCGGGTAGAAACGCGGTCGCGGTCGGTGCGGATTTCTCCGTGCCAGCCGGCACCCACGTAGCGCCGGTGATGACACCCTTGTGCTCCGTGCCGCTGAAACCCTTGACGGCCGCACAGGCCGCCTCCCCGGTCAGCGCCTGGGGTTCAGGCACCGCGCCCGACCCTCCGCAACCGGCAACCGCCAGAATCGCCGCCAACCCTCCGGCGCCCCACCCCACCGCCAGACATTTACCTGATGCATGCACAGTGCTGTCCCCTTCATTGGTGTCTACGGCATTGGCCGTTGTTATGTGAAGGCGCGCCTGGCATGGGCCAGCGCCACGGATGCGGCCCCACTGCATCCAGCCAGCGACCTTTGTAAAGAATATTGATATAAAAATACCTTACATATAACTGAGAATTACGCGAATAGGGTTAGTCCTGACGGCAACGATATCGAGCGCCAACCGACACTTGCCGTCGCTTCGCCCGTAGCGCGGCGCCGGTGATGCGGCCCGGCATTGCCATCAAACGGTCTCGTGCGGTCGGGGGGCTGCTTCGCCTTGAGAAAGGACGGCGGGACCTCGCTGAACGACCAGCCGGCGCCACCGGTAGCGACTCGCGGCAACCGTCCATCCCTGAGATGAAGGAGACAGCACAAACAAAAAACCCCTTGATTTCTCAAGGGGTTTTTCGATGAAGCTGGCGGAAGCGGTGGGATTCGAACCCACGATGCAGTTTTAGCCGCATACTCCCTTAGCAGGGGAGCCCCTTCGGCCACTCGGGCACGCTTCCGAAAGAGCCGGCAGTGTACCACGGCCCGAGGAGGGATCCAGCCGCGGACGGCTGAAAAATTTGCAGTTTTCCCTCGGTGCCGGGCGCGCCGCGGCGCCGCGATTATTGCGCGGCGACCTGGTCCAGGCCGAACGCCTTGTGCAGCGCACGCACGGCCAGTTCCATGTACTTGTCTTCGATGACCACCGAGGTCTTGATCTCGCTGGTGCTGATCATCTGGATGTTGATGCCCTCTTCCGACAAGGTCCGGAACATCAGGCTGGCGATGCCGGCATGCGAACGCATGCCGATGCCGACGATGGAGACCTTGCAGACCTTGTCGTCGGACACGACTTCGCGCGCGCCGATGGCCTGGACCACCTTGCCGTTCAGGACGTCCAGCGCCTTCTTGAACTCGCCGCGATTGACGGTGAAGGAAAAGTCGGTGGTGCCGGCGACGGACTGGTTCTGGACGATCATGTCGACGTCGATGTTGGCGTCGGCGATGGGGCCCAGGATGGAGAAGGCGATGCCGGGCTTGTCCGGCACGGCCACGACCGTGATCTTGGCTTCGTCCCGGCTGAATGCGATGCCGGATACAACGGCGGCTTCCATTTTCTCGTCTTCCTCAAAAGTAATCAGGGTGCCCGACTTCATTTCTTCGTCGAGCGAAATCATCGGATCGGTCAGCGACGACAGCACGCGGGTGGGCACGCGGTACTTGCCGGCGAACTCGACCGAGCGGATCTGCAGGACCTTGGAGCCCAGCGAGGCCATCTCCAGCATTTCCTCGAAGGACACGACGTTCAGGCGCCGGGCCTCGGGCACGACGCGCGGATCGGTGGTGTAGACGCCGTCGACATCGGTGTAGATCAGGCACTCCGCGGCCTTGAGCGCGGCAGCGACGGCCACGGCCGACGTGTCCGAGCCGCCCCGGCCCAGGGTGGTGATGTTGCCGGCGTCGTCCACGCCCTGGAACCCGGTGACGATGACCACCCGGCCGGCATCGAGGTCGGCACGGACGCGGGTATCGTCGATGGAGGAAATGCGGGCCTTGGTGTAGGAAGAATCGGTGCGCACGGGGACCTGCCAGCCGGCGTAGCTGCGGGCGTCCACGCCCTGCGCCTTCAGCGCCATGGCCAGGAGCCCCACGCTGACCTGCTCGCCGGTGGCGGCGATCATGTCGAGTTCGCGCGGATCGGGTTGTTCCTGGATTTCCTTGGCCAGGCCGATGAGCCGGTTGGTCTCGCCCGACATGGCCGAGGGGACCACCACGACCTGGTGCCCGGCCGCGTGCCATTTGGCCACGCGCCGAGCCACGTTCTTGATGCGCTCGACCGAGCCCATCGACGTACCGCCATACTTGTGAACGATTAGTGCCATTGTCTTGTATCGCTTAACGCATGCTTGAGCCTGGATGCCGTGCGGCATGGCCTGCCAAGCCGGTTGGCCGGGAAAAAGCTAACCATAAATGGTAGCCCAGCTACGATAATTCCGCAAAACAGCGGGATAGGGCCATGCTCCCGGGGGCCGGGTTCCGGCCGTCAGGAGGTCACGGTGGCGCCGGGATGATCGGGCACCCACTCCAGGCGCATGCCCGGCGCGGCCTGCGGCAGCCGCGCGTCGGCGCCCAGTCCGGCGGCGAAAATCATCATTTCGCCACGGTACAGGAGCGGCAGCCGCTCGCGTTCCCAGGTGGGAATGCCCCGCTCCTGGTAGAGGTTCTTCAGGCTGCGGCTCGGACTCTGGGGGGTGACCCTGAGCCGTTCCCGGCCTCGGCGCCAACGCATGGTCAAGGCCGTGTTGCGCAACCAGTCCGGGTCGATGCCCGACTCCTCCGCGGCGAACACCAGCGTGCCGCCCATGGCCTCGAGCCGGATCGAGGGTTCACCGGCCCACCTGAACTCGACTCCGGCCGCCAGCCCCCCCGACGACGCTTTCTCCCTGCTGTCCACGATGACATGATCCCGATAACGGCGCACCTGCCTGTCGCCATGGCGCAGCAACAGTTGCCTGTCGTGCGCCGCGTCCTGCAATTGCCTGGCCATTTCCCGCAAGCGGGCTTCCGGCGGAGCGGCCATGTCGTGGCCGGCCAGCCAGAGCCGCAGCACCATTGCCCTGCGCGCGGGCGCCAGCCGGTTCAGCCCCGACAGGCGCAGCGCGCTGCCGTAGGGAGGACGCAACTCCTGGACCCCGTCCAGGTCGGATTGCGCCACTTCCCGCAGCAAAGCCGCTGCCTCGGCGGACCGGCGCGCATAGCGGTCCAGGGTCGCGCGGTACCCCGGCCAGTGGCGCTCGATGGCGGGCAGCACCTCCGTGCGCAGGATGCCCCGGGCATAGCGGGCATCGAGGTTGCTCGGATCCTGGACCGCCTCATAACCGGTGCGCGCCGAGTAGGCGTGCATGTACGCCAGTATCCGACTTCTGGGCACGGCGAGCCAGGGCCGAAGGTAACGAATCCCCTCCTTGAGCGTCTCCGCCGCCATCGCGCCCATGCCATCGGTGCCCGCTCCCCGCAGCAGCCGCAGCAGCACGGTCTCGGCCTGGTCGTCCAGGTGATGGGCAAGAAGAATGGTATCGATGCCGGCCTCGGCCGCCATCCCCGCCAGGGCCCGGTAGCGGGCTTCGCGCGCCGCGGCCTCGGTGCCGGCGGAATCGGCGGGGTCCACCCGCACCCGGCGCACGTCCAGCGGCAGCCCCAGGCGCCCGGCCAGGTCGGCCGCCCGCCCGGCCCAGGCATCCGCGTCGGGATGCAGGCCGTGATGGACGTGGAACAACCTCATTTCCAGGCCCCGCCGCGCGGCCCATGCGGCGGCCGCCACGGCCAGCGCGGCCGAATCGGGGCCGGCGCTCAGGGCGACGGCGAATCGCCCGGCAACCGGGGGCATGCCCTCCAGCGCCCGATCCAGCAGCACGGACGCGTGCAGGGCCGCTACGTCCGTGCCGGCGTCAAGACTGGACGGTTTCCTTGAAGCGGCCATAGGCCATGATCCGTTCGAGGCGCGTGGTGACCAGGTCGCCTGCCTTGACGCCCTGGAATTGGCGCAGCGCATCGGACAGGCCACGCCGCAGCAACTGGGCCATGTGCTTGGGATCGCGATGAGCGCCGCCGACGGGTTCGCTGATGATCTTGTCGATCAGGCCCAGGGCCTTCAGGCGATGCGCCGTGATGCCCAGCACCTCGGCGGCCTCGGAGGCTTTCTCCTGGCTGCGCCACAGGATGGACGCGCAGCCTTCGGGCGAGATGACCGAGTAGGTGGCGTATTGCAGCATCAGTACGCAGTCCGCCACGGCGATGGCCAGCGCCCCGCCCGAGCCGCCTTCGCCGATGATGGTGGTGATGATGGGAACCTGCAGTTCGGCCATCGCATACAGGTTGTGGCCAATGGCCTCGGACTGCCCGCGGGCCTCGGCGTCGATGCCGGGATAGGCGCCCGGGGTGTCGACGAAGGTGAAGACCGGCAGGCTGAACTTCTCGGCCAGGCGCATCAGGCGCAGGGCCTTGCGATACCCCTCGGGCCTGGGCATGCCGAAGTTGCGCGCCGCGCGTTCCTTCGTGTCCCGGCCCTTCTGGTGGCCGATGACCATGCAGGGCATGCCATTGAACCGCGCCATGCCGCCCACGATGGAACGGTCGTCGGCGAACATGCGGTCGCCGTGCAGCTCGTGGAAATCGGTGAAGATGTCCCGCACGTAGTCCAGCGTATACGGACGCTGCGGATGACGCGCCACCAGGGCGGTCTGCCACGGCGTCAGCTTGGAATAGATATCCTTGGCCAGCGCCTGGCTTTTCTGCTGCAGCCGGCTGATCTCCTCGGAGATATCGACGGCGGAATCGGCCTGCACGAAGCGCAGTTCCTCGATCTTGCCCTCCAGCTCGGCCAGCGGTTGTTCGAATTCAAGAAATGCGTTGCGCATCAGGCCCTCCCAAGGGGCAGCGGACGCCCAGGCGTCCAACTTCGTTCATCAACAACTCAATCACTCCAAACCCTCATCACACCCCGCCCCAGATCCAGGATGCGGTGGATCCGGCTCCGCCGGTCCACCCGCATCGCCCCCTGGGGGGCGCGCGTCAGCGCGTAGGGGGGGGCAAGCTCTTCCAGAGATACCACGTCGCCACGGTACACCACGGCTTCCAGGCCTGGGCGACTTCCCGCGCCTCGAAACGCGAGACCGGTTCGCCGCTGAAATAGTGCAGCGAAATGGCGCGCAGCAACCCCGGATCATCCAGCGGCAGAATATCCGGCCGCCGCAGATTAAAAATCAGGAACATATCCGCTGTCCAGCGGCCAATGCCCCGAATCGCGGTCAGTTCGGCGATGACCGCCTCGTCGTCCATCTCCGTCCACAGGTCGGGATGCACCAGGCGCTGCTGGAAATGCGCGGCCAGATCCAGCAGGTATTCGGCCTTGCGCTGCGACAGGCCGGCCTCACGCAGGCCGGCCAGGCCCAGCTTGCCGACCACCCCGGGGGTGACGCGGCGGCCGCAGGCGGCCAGGCAGCGCTCCCACGCGGCATCGGCGGCCTTGGTCGAGATCTGCTGGCCGATGATGGCGCGGGCCAGCGTCAGGAAGGGCTCGCCCTGGGCCGCCAGGTGGACCTCGGGATGCTGGGGGATCAGTTTTTTCAGGATGCGGTCGCGCTTGAGCAGGTGCGCGACCGCGGCGTCCCAGTACGGGGGCTTGTCGGTGCCGGCAAACGAAGCGGCGGGCTCGGACCCGCCCGGCTCGGCCGTGGCATGGAGCTTCATGTTCAACATCTGGTGTTCAGCGGTTCGCGGCACTCAGGCTCGACGCCATACGGTCACGCCGCCCGGCTTGTCCTCGAGGACGATGCCATCGGCGAGCAATTCGGCGCGGATGCGGTCGGCGGCCGCGAAATCCTTGTCCTTCTTGGCCTGCGCCCGTTGGGCGATGCGCGCCTCGATATCCGCGGCGCCGCCATCCTGGTCGGCCGTCGTGCCCTGCAGGAAGGCGCGCGGCTCCTGTTGCAGCAGGCCCAGCAGGCCGCCCAGGGCCTTGAGCTGGCCGGCGGCGCGGGGCGAGGCGGTCTTGTTGACCTCGGCGGCCAGGTCGAACAGCACGGCGATGGCTTCAGGGGTGTTGAAATCGTCGTCCATGGCGGCCCGGAAGGCCTGCCCGGACGGATCGTCCCAATCGGCGCCCGACGCGTCGGGCTCGGCATTGCCCAGCGCGGTGTAGAGCCGGGTCAACGCGGCCCGGGCATCGGCCAGGTTGTCCGCCGCATAGTTCTGCGGGCTGCGATAGTGGCTGCGGACGACGAAGTAGCGGACCACCTCGGCATCGTAATGCTTGAGCGTATCGCGCACGGTGAAGAAATTGCCCAGCGACTTGGACATCTTCTCGGCATCCACCATGAGCGGGCCACAGTGCATCCAGGCATTGGCCAGCGTGCCGCCGTAGGCGCCCTCGCTCTGCGCGATCTCGTTCTCGTGGTGGGGAAACTTCAGGTCGGGCCCGCCGCCATGGATGTCGAGCGGCATGCCCAGCAATTCGCGGCTCATGGCCGAGCATTCGATGTGCCAGCCCGGACGCCCCGGCCCGTACTCGGACTCCCAGCGGGACTCTGGCGGCTCGGTGGGCTTGGCGGTTTTCCAGAGCACGAAGTCCAGCGGATCGCGCTTGGAAGTGTCGACCTGCACTCGCTCGCCGGCGCGCAGGTCGTCCAGCGACTTGCCGGAAAGCTTGCCGTAGCCGGGGAACTGGCGCACCGCGTAGTTGACATCGCCGTCGCCGGCCCGGTAGGCCAGGCCCTTGTCCTCGAGCAGGCGCACGATCTCCAGCATCTTGCCCACGTGTTCGGTGGCGCGCGGCTCGAAGTCCGGCGGCTGCACGCCCAGCGCCTTCTCGTCCTCGTGCATGGCATCGATGAAGAAGCCGGTGACTTCGGAAATCCGCTTGCCGGTCTCGACCGCCTTGCGGATGATCTTGTCGTCGATGTCGGTAATATTGCGGACGTAGGTGACCCGGTAGCCGCTGGCCCGCAGCCAGCGCTGCACGACGTCGAAGCTGACCAGCATCCGGGCGTGCCCGAGATGGCAATAGTCATACACCGTCATGCCGCAGACATACATGCGCACGCACCCCGGTTCCACCGGCTGGAAAGGTTGCTTGGCACGAGCGAGCGTATTGTAGATATGGAGCATGGGGGGGAGACCACCCCCTACGCGCTTCGCGCGCCCCCTCGAGGGGGCGGCACTGGTGGACCGGCGGAGCCGGATCCACTGTGCCCTGGCTGGTGCGTGGGGGTACAGGGGCGCGTTGCGCTGTGGGCTATTAGAATGACGATTATATCAACTGGACGGAGCGGCCCTGGCCGCTCCCCATCTGCGGGCAGAATCGTTTGACCACGAATCACGTACCTTTCCTCCGCCCACGCGCAGGCGCGGGCCGCGCGGCGGTCCTGGCGGGCGTGCTGGCGCTGGGCGCCGCGCTGGCGCCGGCCCCGCTTCCAGCCCAGACCACCACGGCCACGCCGCCGGTGCTGGCGCCCTCCGCCGATGGCGACAAGGCCATCCCCTGGCTCAGCAATCTGCTCGAAGCCCTCAAGCCCGGCGTCGACACCAGCCTGCCCGAATCGACACGCGCCCTGGCGCAGCGGCTGGAACACCAATTGGACGCGGGCAAGGCCGGCCAGACCCTGGCCGAGATCGACGAGCGCCTGGCCGCCGACAAGCAGAAATCGCCCGACGCCACCAACGCCCAGCTGCTCTTCCTGAAAGGCCGCGCGCTCAGCCAGCTGGGCCGCCGCGACGAGGCCAAGGCGGTCTACCGCGACATGACCGAGCGCTTCCCCGAACTGCCCGAGCCATGGAACAACCTGGCCGCGCTGGAAGCGGCCGACGGCCAGCTGGACCAGGCCAAGGTGGCCCTGGACATGGCCATCCGGACCGCTCCGGACTACGCCGTCGCGCGCGAGAACCTGGGCGATTTGTATATCATGCTGGCGGCGCGCTCGTATGGCACGGCCACCAAGTTGAATCCGCGCGACGCCAGCGCGAGCCAGAAGGAAACCGAAACCCGGAAACTGCTGGGCGCACCGGCGTCTTCCGATCACCTACCCCGGACACCCCGATGAAACTGCTTTTCTCCAGCCTGGCGCTGGCTGCCGCGCTGGCCTCCCCGGCCGCCCTGGCCGCGCCGCAGGTCGCGCTGCAGACCTCCATGGGCCGCATCGTCCTCGAACTGGACGACGCGCGCGCCCCCGGCACCGTCGCCAACTTCCTGCAGTACGTGCGCGAGGGCCACTACGACGGCACGGTCTTCCATCGCGTGATCAACGGCTTCATGATCCAGGGCGGCGGCATGACCGCCGACATGAAGGAAAAACCCACGCGCCCCGGCATACGTAACGAAGCCTCAAATGGCTTGAAAAATACCGCCTACACCGTGAGCATGGCCCGTACGCCCGACCCGCACTCGGCCTCGGCGCAATTCTTCATCAACGTCGCCGACAACGACTTCCTGAACTACCGCGAGCCCACCACCCGAGGCTGGGGCTACGCGGTGTTCGGCAAGGTGGTACAGGGCAAGGAAGTGGTCGACAAGATCAAGGCCGTACCCACCGCCACGCGGGGCCAGAACGAAGGCGTCCCGCTCCAACCCATCGTGATCCAAAAAGCTGAGGTCCTGAACAAATGACTACCCGCGTCAACCTGCATACCAATCACGGCCTGATCGGCCTGGAACTGGACGCCGAGAAGGCCCCCAAGACCGTCGAGAACTTCGTGGCCTACGTCAACAGCGGCCACTACGACAACACGATCTTCCACCGCGTGATCAATGGCTTCATGATCCAGGGCGGCGGCTTCGAGCCCGGCATGTCGCAGAAACCCACCCAGGCCCCGATCGAGAACGAGGCCGCCAACGGCCTGAAGAACGACCGCTACACCGTCGCGATGGCGCGCACCAACGCCCCGCACTCGGCCTCGGCGCAGTTCTTCATCAACGTCGCCAACAACGACTTCCTGAACTTCAGCTCGCCCACGCCCCAAGGTTGGGGATATGCGGTGTTCGGCAAGGTCGTCGAAGGCGCCGATGTGATCGAGAAGATCAAAGGCGTGAAGACCGGCAGCCGCGCCGGCCACCAGGACGTGCCCGTCGAGGACGTCATCGTCACCAAGGCTGAAGTCGTCCAATAACGCCCCGGGCCGGCAGCCGGCCGGTGGCGAAGCGCCCGCTTCCCGCGCCGGCCGGCTGCCGGCCCCGCCCCATCGAGAGTTTCCGTGACCGGCTCCCCTCTTCCCGGGACATCCGCTTCCCATTCCGTCCTGACTTTCGCCGGCCCCGTCTGGCTGGCGTCCGACATGCACCTGGGCCCCGACGGGCCCGCCACGCACGAAGCCTTCCTGGCCTTCCTGCAGGCCGCGGCCGGCAGCGCCTGCGCCCTGCTGTTGCCCGGCGACATCTTCGACGCCTGGGTGGGCGATGACGAGATCGACACGCCCGCGCCATGGCTGCAAGCGGTCCTGGACGGACTGCGGGCCGCGTCCGCGCGGATCCCGGTCCACCTCGGCCCCGGCAACCGCGACTTCCTGATGGGCAAACGCCTGGCCGAGGCCACGGGCACCCGCTTGCTGCCCGAACCGGTCGTGCTGCGCACCGACGGCGGCGAATTCCTGCTGTCGCACGGCGACGAGCTCTGCACCGACGACGTGGAATACCAGCAATTCCGCGCCATGGTGCGCAACCCGCAATGGCAGGCGCAGTTCCTGGCCCAGCCGCTGGCGGCCCGCCAGGCCATCGCGCGCCAGATGCGCGAACGCAGCATGGCAGAGAAAAGCCGCAAGGCGGCCGACATCATGGACGTGAACCCCCAGGCGGTGGAAACCGCGCTGCGCGCCCACGGCGTCACCCGCATGATCCATGGCCACACGCACCGGCCCGGCCGGCGGGTGTTCGACATGAACGGCCGGCGCTGCGAACGCTGGGTGCTGCAGGACTGGGACCTGGACGATACCGCCGATCCGCGCGGCGGCTGGCTGGCGATCGACCAGGACGGCCCGGTCTACCACGACATCGCGCTGGACGACTGAGACCGGGGCGCATGCCGCGCCCTGCCTCCCCGGCCCCCTCCCCGGGGGCTCGGCATCCAGTCAGAACAGGTGGCCCGGACCCGCGGGCACGTGCACCCAGCCGCTCATCAGGCAGCGCGCCGTGCGGGATACCGTGGCCCGCTCCAGCCCCCAGCCGCTGCCGTTGCTGACCACCGTCGCCCAGGCGGCCTGCACGCCGCTGGCATGGCCGATCCGGGTCGCCACGCCGGGCAGCGTGCGCGCCACCTGCGACACCACCGACCCGGGCACGGCGGCGGCCACCGCCAGCGAAATCGCGCTGCGGGTCCCGAAGCCGCGCTGCATGCGCCCGTCCGCCATGCTCCGAGCCAGCACGTCGATGCTGTCGCGAGGGATGTCGCCACCCCCCGCGCTCTTGTACGACATGGGTGGCGCCACCCAGATCAGCCTGGGCAGCGCCACGCCCGGTTTCTCCGCGCGTGCGCGGGACAACCGGCCCATGGCCACGGCCCCGGCTATCCGCACGGACTCCAGGCGGGCCAGCGTCCTGGCGTCGCGGTTGAAGGTATCGGGCTTCTCGCGGCCATTGAGCCCCAGGTCCGAGGCGCGCGCGAAGATGGTCGCCTCATCGGCGTCGGTCCGGACCAGGCTGACCGGCAACGGCGCCATGCCCTCGACGTCCAGCACGTCCTGCACGCGCCCCGTGGGAAGCAGGCTGGACGCGCCATCGTCGATGAAGTCCAGCCGTACCTCGGCGGCCGGAAACGGCACGCCATCCTCGGTGAAGACACCGTCTTCGAGCACCTCCCCGCCGCGGACCTCGACATGGGCCGCCAGCCATCGCCCGGGATGCGGCTGCCAGATACGTACCACCGTCGTGCCCTCGCGCGCCGCGACCAGCCCCTGCTGCACGGCATACGGCCCCACCGCCACGGCCAGGCTGCCGCCACGGGTGGACCAATCGATGACCGGACGGTCGATGGCGACCTGTCCGCAGCGGTATTCCACATCGCAATCATCGCGGCTGGACGCATCCACGACCACGACCCTGCTGGTGGACGGGCTGGCCCCGCCCATGCCGTCGGTCTGGCGGGAATAGGGATCGGGGCTGCCCAGCACGCGCAGCAGCACGCGGTCGCGCCGCTCGGGGTCGCGGGGCAGGTCCCGGGCATTGAAAAACACGCCCTTGCTGGTTCCCCCGCGCATGTAGACGGCGGGAATCTTAAGAACTGCCATGGGAAATCTTTCGGGATTGCGCGATCATTGCGGTACATACCCCCCGCAACAGGTCGGTTTCCTCGCGGCTCAGGCCGGCACGGGCGAAAAGATGCCGCATCCGCGGCATCAGCTTCTTGGGGTGCCTGGGATCCAGATAGCCGACCGCGGTCAGGGCCTGCTCCCAGTGGACCAGCAGGGCCTCGACCGCCTCGCCCGAGGCCGGCTCGGCCCGCGGGCCGGCCACCGCCAGCGCCTCGGCGCCCAGCAGCGCGTAGCGCAGCTCGTAGGCGGCCAGTTGCAGCGCCTGCGCCACGTTGAGCGACGAATACTCGGGATTGGCCGGGATATGGCAGATCCGGTGGCACATTCCCACCTGCTCGTTGGTCAGGCCCGACCGCTCGGTACCCAGCACGACGGCCGCCTGGACCCCGCCCTGCCCGTCCAGGCCGCCGGCCAGGTGCTCCCGCACCAATTCCGCGGCCTGCCGCATGTCACAGGCCGGCGGGCCGAGGTCGCGGTGGCGGGCGGTCATCGCGAACGCCATGGTGACGGGGGCCAGGGCCTCCTCCAGGGAGTCGCAGACGCGCGCGGCCGCCAGCACGTCGGTGGCGCCGCTGGCCAGCGCGACCGCCTCCGGATGCGCCGGCGTATCGGGAATTTTCGGGTTGACCAGCACCAGGCGGGAGAACCCCATGGTCTTGATCGCCCGTGCCGCGGACCCCACATTTCCGGGGTGGCTGGGCTCGACCATGACGAAACTGACTCGGGAAAGCATGTGTCCTTTAAACTAGAGGGGTTTCACCAATTCCCAGCCCTTATCGGCTCTCTTATGCATCCCATGCTCAACACCGCCGTCAAGGCGGCCAGGCGCGCCGGCGCCATCATCAATCGCGCTAGCCTGGACCTGGATCTGGTCAAGGTGTCTCAGAAGGGACCGGGCGATTTCGTCACCGAAGTCGACAAAGCTGCGGAAGCGGCCATTGTTGAGATTTTGAAGACGGCCTACCCCGACCACGGAATTCTAGCCGAAGAGTCCGGTGAAGCCCTGGGCGCCGCCGATGCCAGCGGACAGCAGGAAAACCTCTGGATCATCGATCCGCTGGATGGCACGACCAACTTCATCCATGGCATGCCGGTCTACGCGGTCTCGATCGCGCTGATGCAACGCGGCCAGGTCACCCAGGCCTGCATCTTCGATCCGTCCCGCAACGAGTTGTTCACCGCCTCACGCGGCGCCGGGGCCTTCCTGAACGACCGGCGCATCCGCGTCTCGCGCCGCACCCGCATGCCCGAGACCCTGATCGGCACGAGTTTCGCCCCGGACCCCAGCGGCAAGCGGCTGGCCCTGTGGACCAAGACCTTCGGCCAGATATCGGCCACCACCTCGGGGGTGCGCCGCCAGGGGTCGTCCGTCCTGGACCTGGCCAATGTCGCCGCCGGCCGGCTCGACGGCTACTATGGCTGCGGCCTGAAGCCCTGGGACCTGGCCGCGGGCAGCCTGCTCATCCTCGAGGCCGGCGGCCTGATCGGCGATTTCGACGGCGAACAAGGCTGGATGCGGAACGGCGAGGTCGTCGCGGCCACGCCCAAGGTCTTCCCTCAGCTTTTGTCCCTCCTGGAACCTCTCAAGGAAGCAAGGGGCTGACAACAGCCCCCACCGGGCCGGCCCCACGGCCAGCCCGGCCCCCTTGCCGCCACCCGCGCCCATCCACCTCGTCCGCCCGCGGACGCCGACACTCATGACCGAAAACACGCTTTACCTGATCAAAGCCTTTTTCCTCGGCATCATCGAGGGCCTGACCGAGTTCTTGCCCGTATCCAGCACCGGCCACCTGATCCTGGTGGGCGACTGGATCCACTTCTTCTCCGGGGACGCCAAGGTATTCGAAGTCGTCATCCAGTTCGGCGCCATCCTGGCGGTCATCTGGATCTTCCGCGAAAAGGTCGCGCACATCCTGGCGGGCATTTTTACCGGCGACAAGTTCTCGCTGAAGTTCGCGCGCAACATCATCATCGCCTTCCTGCCCGCCGCCATCGTCGGCGTGACCTTCATCAAGGAAATCAAGACGGTGCTGTTCACCCCCGGGGTGGTCGCGACGACCCTGATCATCGGCGGCTTCATCATCCTGTTCGTCGAGCGCAAGCCCCAGGGCGAGGTCAAGACCCAGAACATCAGCGAAATCACCAGCTTCCAGGCGCTGATGGTGGGCCTGGCGCAGTGCCTGGCCATGATCCCGGGCACGTCGCGCTCGGGCGCCACCATCATCGGCGGCATGGCCGCCGGGCTCAAACGCACCACCGCCACCGAATTCTCGTTCTTCCTGGCCATGCCCACGATGCTGGCCGCCTCGGTCTACGACGCCTGGAAGAACCACGAATCGCTGACCAACAACGACGTCACCGCCATCGGCATCGGCTTCCTGGCGGCCTTCGCCGCCGCGCTGGTCGTGGTGCGGGCGCTGATGCGCTTCGTCGCCAACCACTCGTACCGGGTATTCGGCTGGTATCGTATTGCCCTTGGAACGGTCATCGTCCTCTGGATGATGCTCTGATCCCCCCTACGCGCTGACGCGCGCCCCGAATGGTGGACCCCCAGCCGCTACGCGGCAGCCCCCCAAGGGGGCCGGGACTCCGCCTTGGGGCGGCCCGGCGCCGGGTCCCGGGGGGCGATGCGGGTGGACCGGCAAAGCCGGATCCACCGCATCCAGGGTCCTCGGACGATGTCTCGGGGCAAGGCGCTTGTCATGGAATACAGTAACGGTATGGTGACCATCAAGAACCGGGTTGTCGTTCCCCTCGAAGAGGGGGGGATTCCGCCGGAATTCATTACTTTCAACGGGTTCACGGAAGAACATGTGGCCATCGTGTTCCCGCAGCTCAAGCCGGGCGGCACGCCGCCGCTGGTGCGCGTGCATTCGGAGTGCCTGACGGGCGACGTGTTCGGGTCGCAGCTGTGCGATTGCGGTCCGCAGTTGCACGAGGCGCTGTCGTGCTTCTCGCGCGAGGGCGGGATCCTGCTGTACCTGCGGCAGGAAGGGCGCGGCATCGGGCTGTATGCCAAACTGTCCGCCTACGCCCTGCAAAAGAAAGGCCTGGACACGTTCGAGGCCAACCGGCACCTGAACCTGCCTGAAGATGCCCGCAGCTTCGAGCCCGCGGCACAGATGCTCCAGGCCCTTGGCGTGGCTCGCATCCGGCTGCTGACCAACAACCCGGACAAGGCCAGCCAGCTCGAAGAGCACGACATCGACATCGAAAGCATCATTCCCACCGGGGTCTACCTGAACCCCAACAACCGCCGCTACCTCGAAGCCAAGGTCCGCCACAAGCAACACACCATTCCCCTGTAGGCAGGTGCCATGCCCCAAGCCGACCTGCAGCACCACCTGATCAATGCATGGTCCGTGGGCTGGGCCCTCTATCTCGCCAGCGTCACGGTGTGGATCGTGCTGCAGAAGCGCCCGCCGCTGTCCACCGTGCTGTGGATACTGGTGCTGGCGCAACTGCCCTACATCGGCTATGCCGTCTACTACTTCTTCGGTCCCCAGCGCCTGAAACGGCGGCGCCTGAAAAGGCTGCGCAGCCGCCTGCTGATCTCCAGCCAGACCGAACGCGCGCTGCTGCGCGAACACGAACACCAGACCCCGCCCCCGGTGGCACGCATGGCGGCGCTGGCCCGCGCCACCAGCGACATCCCGCTGTCCTCGGCCACCGACGTCCGCCTCCTGGTGGGAGGCGAACAGACCTACGGCGCCTTCATGGAGGCCATCGCCCAAGCGCGCCACCACGTCCATCTCGAGTTCTACATCTTCAAGCCCGACCGCATCGGCACCGCGATGCGCGACCTGCTGGCCGAGAAGGCGCGCCAGGGCATCACGGTGCGCCTGCTGGTGGACGCGCTGGGCTCCGACCGCCTGGGGCGCCGCTTCCTGGCGCCGCTGCGCGAGGCCGGCGCACAAGTGGATTTCTTCCACAATGTCCGGATCGGCCGCCGCTGGCGGCCCGTCACGAACTACCGCAATCACCGCAAGATCCTGATCTGCGACGGCAGGATAGGCTTCACCGGCGGACTCAACGTCACGGACGACGAGGACGAACGCGTGCGTCCCGACGCCTACCATGACGTGCATCTGCGCCTGGAGGGCGGGGCCGTGCGCTGGTTGCAGATGGTGTTCCTGGAGGACTGGGCCTATACCACCGGACAACGCACGGACGACTGCGAGCTCGACGCGTTGCTGCCCGACATGCCGGGTGGCCGGCCTCAATTGCAGATCCTGACCTCCGGCCCCGACGACCCCCGCCAGTCCATCCATCGCGCCCTGGTGGCGGCCATCAACGCGGCGACCGAGCGCGCGTGGCTGACGACGGCCTATTTCGTTCCCAGCGAGGCGGCGCTGATGAGCCTGACCAACGCCGCGCGCAAGGGCGTGGACGTGCGCCTGCTGGTCCCGCGGCGCAGCGACTCGCTGGTGGTGACCGCGGCCTCGCGTTCGTATTTCGACGAGCTGCTGGACGCGGGCGTCAAGGTCTGGGAGTACCGGGACCGGATGCTGCACTCCAAGACCCTGCTGGTGGACGACACCTATTCATTCATCGGCACCGCCAACTTCGACAACCGCAGCTTCGAGCTGAATTTCGAGGTCACCGCCCTGGTCTACGGCGAGGACATGGCCCGCCAGCTGGGCCGGCAGTTCGAACTCGACCTGCGCCATGCGGCCCGCGTCCCCAAGGACAGGCACTCGACCTTCGTCCGCCGCCTGTTCGACGCCTCGGCGCGGCTGTTCTCGCCCATGCTGTAGGCCCCGCCGCCGCTCAGTGCTTGCTGACCAGCGGCCCCGACAACCAGTTCTCCGCCAGGTCCACGTCGCGCAGCAGGACGGCGAACACGTCGTCGTCGATCAGGCGCGCATCGCGCAGCCGGTACAGTTCGGTACGCTGGGCGTAGATCGCGGCCATGCGCAGGTCGCGTTCGAAATTGCGGTGCTGGTTGGCCCGCTGGGCGATCTCGGCCGTGTCGCTCTCGGCATCGATGCGGTTGCGGTAGATCTGGGCCAGCGTGGCGGCGATGTCGGCCAGCATGGCCTTCGCGTCGTCATCGGCCAGTTCCTTGTCCATGCGGACCTGCGCCTGCTCCAGGCCGGCCTGCGCGGCCAGCGCCAGGCGGAGCCGCGCCTCGCGCTCTTCCTTTTCCTTCATGGTCTCGGCCGGAGTGGGAACCCTGGGCAGCACCAGCGGCAGCAATGAACTGCCCAGCAGCAGCGAGCAAAGGATCACGCCGGTCGCCAGGAAGATCAACAGATCCCGCCCGGGGAACGGGATACCGGTGGAGATTTCCAGCGGCACCGTCAGCACGCCCGCCATCGTGATGGAGCCGCGCACCCCGGACAGCGAGGTGGTCAGGATCACCCAGGTATTGACCCGGCGCACCGGCGAGCCCTGCAACAGCATGCGGAAGCTCTTGAGGTGATAGGTGATCCAGACCCACATGAAGCGCAGCGCGATCAACGCCACCGTGATCGCCACCACATAGGCGAACAGGTGCCAGACCGGCACGTTGCCCGCCTCCCTCGCGTCGGCGTGCGCGAGCCCGATCACGCTGGGCAGTTGCAATCCCAGCAGGATGAAGGTCATGCCGTTGAACACGAATTCCAGCATGGACCAGACGCTGTTGCTTTGCAGCCGCATGGCCGACGACCCCTGCCCGGATTCGGTATAGGTCATGGCGATGCCCGCCGCCACGGCCGACAGGATGCCCGACACGCCGAAATGCTCGGCCACCAGATAGGCCGCGAACGGCGTCAGCATCAACAGCACGACCTGGATGGCCGGCTCGTCGTCGGTCCAGCGCGCCACCATCCGGCGCCCCAGGCTCAGCAGCCACGCCAGGGCACCGCCCACGGCCAGGCCGCCCAGCGCGATGACGAGGAAGCTCAGGCTGGCCTGCCACAGCGAGAACGATCCGGTCAGGACCGCCGCGATGGCGAACTTGAAGGCCACCAGGCCCGACGCATCGTTCATCAGGCTCTCGCCTTCCAGCACGTGCTGCAGCCGGGTGGGCAGCCGGTTCTTGCCGACGATGGCCGATACCGCCACCGCATCGGTGGGCGACAGCACCGCGCCCAGCGCGAAGGCGACGGGCAGCGAGATCGCGGGTATCAGCCAGTGGATGAAATAGCCCACGCCGACCACGGTGAAAATCACCAGGCCCAGCGCCAGGGCGAGGATGGGGCCGCGCAACTGGTACAGCTGGCGCTTGGGAATACGCCAGCCATCGACGAACAGCAGCGGCGGAATGAAGAGCAGCAGGAACAGCTCGGGGTCGAACCTCACCTTCAGGCCGAAGGCCGGCGCCGCCAGCAGCGCGCCGATGGCGATCTGGAACAAGGGCAACGGCAGGCGTATCGGAGAAAGCCTGGACACCACCCCCGACATCGCCACTGCCAGCAGCAGCATCAATACGGTAAAGACGATTTGCATGGAAACGCGGCCCGGCGAGGAAAAACCGTCGTCAAGCCTACCACCAAACCAGAGCGGGCCCGGCCCCTATCCCGGTTACTTGCCCAGCAAACCGGCCTGGTAGGCCGCCACGAATTCGCCGAAGTCGCCCGTCTGCGCGCGTTCCAGCTCGCGCTGTTCGGCCAGGGAGCGGTCGGCCAGCCCGCGGAAGCGATCGAGCTGCTCGCCCGTGCAGGGCTGGGCGCGGAAGTGCGCCGCGTGCTGCCGGCTGGTTTCCAGCATGAAGGCCTGGAACGTCATCCCGCTGGCGCGCAAGGCGTCGAGCACGCGGGCCGACGGCGTCAGCTCGGGCGCCTCGACCTTGGCGCGCTGCGCGGCCACCGAAGCGGCATAGCCGGTCTCGCCATGGACCCGATCGAGCAGGTCGGCACAGGCGGCGATGCGATCGAGCAGTTCGTCGGCCCATGCGCGCAGGCCGATCTCCTTGCCGTCGCGGTTCAGGATCAGGCCGGGCTGGCGGCCCTGCTTGACCACGGTCAGGAAGTTGTTGGCGCTGAGCCGGCAATGGCCGCCATCGCCGAACAGCGGACTTTCCTGCAGCGTGCAATACAGCAGGAAGGCGTCCAGGAACCGGCTGGTGGTCTCGTCCATGCCCACGGGCAGGAACGGATCGATATCCATGCAGCGCACCTCGACGTACTGCACGCCGCGCTCGGCCAGCGCCCGCAGGGGCCGCTCGCCGCTGCGGGCGACGCGCTTGGGCCGGATGCTCGAATAGTATTCGTTCTCGATCTGCAGGATGTTGGTGTTGAGCTGCACCCATTCGCCGTCGCGGACCGTGCCGATCTTCTCGTACTCGGGCCAGGGCGTGCTGACCGCTTCGTACAGGCGCGCGACGTAGGTCGACAGATCGTTGTAGCAGGGTTTCAGGCCGGCCTGGGCCTTGTTCTGGTAGCCCAGGTCGCTCATGCGCAGGCTGGTGGCGTGGGGCAGGTAGAGCGTGTGCTCGTCCAGTTGTTCGAGCCGGTGCGGCCGGCCCTGCAGGAAATCGACCGACAGCGCGGGCGAGGCGCCGAACAAGTACATCAGCAGCCAGCTGTAGCGGTTGAAGTTGCGTATCAGCCCGACGTAGCGGGCCGACTGGCGGTCCTTGTCCGAGATGCCGGCGGGTTCGCCGGCATCGGCCAGCAGCGGCCAGAGTTCCTCGGAGAACGAGAAATTGAAGTGGATGCCGGCGATGCACTGCATGGCCTTGCCGTAGCGATAGGCCAGGCCGCGCCGGTACACGTGCTTGAGCATGCCGATGTTGGACGTTCCGAACCACGCGATGGGAATGTCCTTCTCGGGCGGCAACCCGCACGGCATGGACTGGTTCCACAGCAGTTCGCCATCCAGTTCGCCGTAGACGAAACGATGGATGTCGCGCAGCTCGCCCAGCAGCGATTCGTGGCCGGCATGGGTACCCGTGATCAGCTCGATCAGGGCTTCCGAATAGTCCGTGGTGATGCTGGGATGCGTCAGCGCCGCGCCCAGGGCAACCGGATGCGGGGTCATCGCCAGGTGTCCCTGGGGATCGACCCGCAGGCTTTCTCGTTCGATGCCATGAAGCCTGCGGGCCAGCACGGCGCGATGCGCGGGCTGGTCCAGCAACGCCAGGCGGCGGTCTAGCAGATCACTCACGGAAGTCCTTGAATTCGTACGGTCTCGCATGGCCGCGGCCGGCATGGGCGTGTTTATATCCCAATTGCCGCCCACGCGCCTACGCGGCAGGGCGGCACATTATAGGTGTGGGGCCGGATGCTCCTGGAATTCCCTTACGGGCTTGCGTTCTTTTCGGGACTCGCCCGAGCCAAGCATACTCCGGCCGCTCCCCTGCCCCGTTCTCCCCGCGAAAATGCCCCGCACGCCCGCGGTCTGGGCCACAATCACGCTTTCCACAGCCTATGGGAATGCGTCGATGCCGCTCTCGTTCAGCCCCAATCCCGTACGCGGCAGCCACGCCATGGCCGTCGCTCCGCACGCGCTGGCCTCGCAAAGCGCGTTGGCCGTCATGCGCGAAGGCGGCAATGCCGTCGAGGCGATGATCGCGGCGGCCGCCACCATCGCGGTGGTCTACCCGCACATGAACAGCATGGGCGGGGACGGATTCTGGCTGATCAGCCGCCCCGGCCAGCCCCCGCTGGCACTGGAAGCCTGCGGCGCGGCGGCAGCCGCCGCGGACATCGCCTCGTACCGCGACCGCGGCCTGGACACGATCCCCTTCCGCGGCGGCCTGGCGGCCAATACCGTGGCCGGCACGGTGTCGGGCTGGAACGCCGCCTACGAATGGTCGCGCCGCGAACTCGGCGGCCGCCTGCCGCTGGCGCGCCTGCTGGCCGATGCCGCCGGCTATGCCCGCCAGGGCATGCCGGTCACGGCCAGTCAGGCCGCCTGCACCCAGGCCAAGCGCGAGGAGTTGTCGTCCATTCCCGGGTTCGCCGATACCTTTCTTCCCGGCGGGCAGGTCCCGGCGACGGGCTCGCTGTTCCGCCAGCCCCGGCTGGCCGATACCCTGGAACACCTGGCGCGCAGCGGCCTGGACGATTTCTACCGGGGCGCGGTGGCCGAGACCATGGCCCGCGACCTGGCCGCCGTCGGCAGCCCGCTTGCCGCGGCCGACCTGGCCGCGCACCAGCCCGTCTGGAAGACGGCCCTGGTGCTGGAACACAGCCTGGGCAAGGTCTATAACGTACCGCCGCCCACCCAGGGCCTGGTGTCGCTGCTGATCCTGGGCCAGTTGGACCGCCGCCTGCCCCGGGAACTGGACCCCGCCGGCGCGGACTACGTCCATCTTTGCGTCGAGACCACCAAGCTGGCCTTCGGCGTGCGCGATGCCCACATCACCGATCCGGCGTACATGGACGTCGATCCCCAGTCGCTGCTGGCTCCCCGGGAGCTCGACGCCATGGCCGCGCGGATCTCCACGGAGCAGGCCGCTCCGTGGGGCAAGGGCAAGGGGCCGGCCGACACGATATGGATGGGCGCGGTCGATGCCCAGGGTGTCGCGGTCAGCTTCATCCAGAGCATCTACCACGAGTTCGGCAGCGGCGTCGTGCTGCCCGGATCGGGCGTCAACTGGCAGAACCGGGGATGCAGCTTCTCGCTCGACCCGCGCGCGCGCAATCCGCTGATGCCCGGCCGCAAGCCCTTCCACACGCTGAATCCCGCCATGGCCCACCTGGCCGACGGCCGCACGCTGGTCTACGGCAACATGGGCGGCGACGGCCAGCCCCAGTCCCAAAGCGCCGTCTTCACCCGCATCGTGCACTTCGGCATGAATCCCCAGGCCGCGGTGGATGCGCCCCGCTGGCTGCTCGGCCGGACCTGGGGCCAGTCGTCGGACACCCTGAAGCTGGAGTCGCGCTTCGATGCCGCCACGGCCGAGGCCCTGCGGGCCCGCGGGCACGAGGTCGAGATCCTGCGCCCCTACGACGAGACCATGGGCCATGCCGGCGCGATCCTGCGGCATGCCGACGGCACGCTGGAAGGCGGCGCCGACCCGCGCAGCGACGGCTCCGTGGCGTCATGGTAGAGGCAGCGCCGATTACCAACGGACAAGATTCCACGTAAAACCTTACACAGCGTGGCCGCGAAGCCGACTAGATTGAAAGATGTGGAGTTTTCGATCTACGAGGAGCACGCGATGAAGCATACCGATCATGCGGCGCCGCCCCCCCACGGGGGCCGCATTCCTTCCCAGGGCGGCCCCGGGGTGAAACATTTCGTCCTGGCCATCGGATTGGCCGGCTGCTGCGCCGCGGCCTACGCCCAGCAGGCCCCGACGCGGGACCAGGCCACCCAGGCCTTGCAGAACGCCATGCAAAGGGAAATCCAGTCCATGAACAACCAGCAGGGCTTCGACGGCCCCTCGGCGACCAGCATGACGCGCTCGCTGGAGGTCAAGGCCCTGGACAATTGCAGCGCGTCGAGCGCGCAAAGCGTGACCTGCGACGTCACGACCAGCGCCGACGTCAAGGGCAATCGCCGCGAGGGCACCCACCGCTACGAGTTCTACCAGCAGGGAGGCCGCTGGGAGGCCCGGCTCCCGGCCTCGTGACGGCGCTGGCCGGATAGCGGTCCGCAACGGCCGGCACGCCTTGCGCGCGCCGGCCGTGTTTGCATTCAGCGCTTGCGGGTCCCCGCCAGCAGGGCGTTGAGCAGGATGGCGCCGAAGGTGGCGGTACCGATGCCGCCCAGCGCGAAGCCGCCGAAATGCAGGGTGAAATCTCCCGTGCCCAGCACCAGCGTGACCGCGGCCACGATGAGGTTGCGGTTGTCGGAGAAATCGACCCGGTTCTCGACCCAGATCCGCGCGCCGGCGATGGCGATCAGGCCGAACACCACGATGGACACGCCGCCCAGCACCGGCCCCGGGATGGTCTGGATGATCGCGCCGAACTTGGGCGAGAATCCCAGCAGGACGGCGATCAGCGCGGCGATCACGAACACCAGCGTCGAATAGATGCGGGTGACCGCCATGACACCGATGTTCTCGGCGTAGGTGGTCAGGCCGGTGCCGCCCACGCTGCCCGACAGCATGGTCGCCACGCCGTCGCCGACGAAGGCGCGGCCCACGTAGCGGTCCATGTTGTAGCCCGTCATGGCGCTCACCGCCTTCAAGTGCCCCAGGTTCTCGGCCACCAGGATCACCGCCACCGGCGCGATCAGGATGATGGCGTCCAGCTTGAACACCGGCGCGGTGAAGTTGGGCAGCCCGAACCACGCGGCCTGCGCGACCGGCGTGAAATCGATGGGCTTGCCCAGTCCCATGCCGTTGGTCAGCACCGCGTAGAGCACATAGGCAAGCAGCAGGCCGACCAGGATCAGCAGGCGCTGCAGCATGCCGCGCGTGAAGACCGCGACGACGCCCACGCACAGCACCGTCGCCAGCGCCATCCAGGCATCGAAGGTCTGGGCGGAGACGCCCTTGACCGCGATCGGCGCCAGGTTCAGGCCGATGACCGCCACCACCGCCCCCGTGACCACGGGCGGCATGAAGCGCTCGATCCAGCCCGAGCCGGACGCCATCACCACCAGTCCGATCAGCGCATAGACGATGCCGCAGGCGATGATGCCCCCCAGCGCCACGGCGATGTTGCCGTTCAACCCGGCCCCCCCGTATCCGGTCACCGCGATCACGAGCCCGATGAACGCGAAGCTCGACCCCAGGTAGCTGGGCACCCTGCCCCCGACCACCAGGAAGAACAGCAGCGTCCCGATGCCGGACATGAAGATCGCCAGGTTGGGATCGAAGCCCATCAGGAGCGGCGCCAGCACCGTGGAGCCGAACATGGCGACCACGTGCTGCACACCCATGGCCAGCATCTGCGGCCACGGCAGACGCTCGTCTGGCGCGATGACGCGCCCCGCCTCCAGACTGCCCGGCTGTTCGCGCCAGGCCGGAAAGTAAGAACCCGCCATAGATACACTCCCTCGCTTTATTGTGATTTTGCCCACATGGAGCAGCGCAAGTGTAGAGGTTCTCCCAGCCTGGCGGGTAGTCCCGGGCCAACGCGGAACCAGGCGCGCGAGCGAACGCCAGGACCGGCGGCCGGGACGGCGGATACGCTCATGCCCGCCCTCTCGCGCGGGCCAGCAAGTCGGCGCGGCCGGCCGCGCCGGGCTCCTCGAACAACGACTCCACCGGCCGCGGCATGCGGCGGCGCCAGTTCGGATGGGTATCGATCGTGCCCGGCAGGTTGGGCTGGTCTTCCAGGCCCAGCATGTCCTCCAGCGGCACGACCAGCAGCGGCGCCGGCGTCTCGGCCACGAAATCGAGCACCGCCGTCAGCGGCGTCTCCGGCGGCGCCGAATCGCCCACGCCCGCCAGGCCGGTCGAAGCCCACCCTGACTGGATCGACACTCCCCGCCCCCCGAGCACGCGCGGCGCCATCCCCGCCGAGCTGATGGTGGATGCCGGCGCCACCTCGTCGGCGCTGGGCAGCAACGGCTGGGCGGTGGACGCGCGCCATGGCGCCGACGGCCGCGCGCTGGTGGCCAACGACATGCACCTGGGCCTGCGCCTGCCCAACGTCTGGTACCGGCTGACGCTGGAGTTTCCCTCGGCCTCGGGCCCACGGCGCATCAGCGGCGTCAGCCTGCCCGGCGCCCCCATCGTGGTGGCGGGCAGCAACGGCGACGTCGCCTGGGGCTTCACCAACAGCTACGGCCATTTCATCGACCTGGTGCGGCTGGAGCCCGATGCGGCCGATCCGTCGCGCTACCGGGGCCCGGCGGGCACATGGGAAACCCCGCCGGAAACGATGGAGCGCATCGACGTGAAAGGGGCCGAGCCCGTCATGCTGCCCGTGCGCGAGACCCCGTGGGGTCCGCTGCGGCAGACCAACGGCAAGGTCTACGCGATACGCTGGATCGCCTACCTGCCGGACGCCGCCAACGTGAGGCTGGCCGACATGGAAGAGGCGCGCGACGTCCGGCAGGCGATGCACGTCGCCCAGACGGCTGGGATTCCCACGCAGAATCTGGTGGTGGCGGATCGCCGCGGCGACATAGGCTGGACGCTGGCCGGTCCATTGCCCACCGCCACGCTCGATCCCCTGAGCTTTCCGGTCGGGGCGGACCATCCCGCGACGGCACTCGCCCGTCTGGCGCCCGCGGACTATCCCGCGATCGTCGCGCCGGCCTATGGACGGCTCTGGACGGCCAACAGCACGCAGCTTGCGGACGAAGGCGCGCAGCGCAGGATCGGGGACGGTGGCGCCGACGTCGGTGCCCGCGGGACGCAGATACGCGATGCGCTGTTCGCCAGCGAACGCTTCAGCGAACGGGACCTGCTCGCCATCCAATTGGACGACCGGGCATCCTGGGTCGCCTTCCTGCGCGCGCAGGCCCTGGACGCACTGGACGAGGCGGCCATCGCCGGCCATCCACGGCGGGCTGCCTTCCGGCGCATCCTGCAATCCTGGGACGGACGCGCCGGCACCGGCAGCGCCGGCTACGCGCTGCTGCGCGCCTATCACGACGCGTTGTACGACGCGTGGTTCGGCGCGCTGGACGAGAGGCTGGCCGCCATCGACGGCGCACTGTCGATGCGCCGCGCCTCGTCGCGCGTGCTGGCCACCATGGAAAGCCTGGTACGCGCCCGGGCCTGGAAGCCTGCCTATGCAACGGACTGGCGCGCCTTCATGCTCGAACGCATCGACGCGGCCATCGTCTCCGTGGCCGCCAACGGCCGCCCCCTGGACGACATCCACTGGGGCGACCGCAACCGCCTCGCCATGGCCCATCCCCTGGCCCAAGTACTCCCCGCTCCCGTCAGGCCCTGGCTGTCGGCGCCCGCGCGCCCCATGCCGGGGGACATCCACATGCCCCGCATCCAGGGGACCTCGTTCGGCGCGTCCGAGCGCTTCGTGGTGTCGCCGGGACATGAAGAACACGGGCTGATGGAAATGCCGGGCGGCGCCTCGGGCCATCCCCTGTCGCCCTTCTTCCTGGCCGGACATCCGGCATGGACCGATGGCCAGGCCACCCCCTTCCTGCCCGGTCCCGACGTCCATCGGCTGACGCTGGTCCCGGCGGGGTCCGGCGGCTGACGAGCCCGCCCCGGACGGTTCGCTACCGCTCGGGCAGGAACGGCCGGCCCAGCGAGCGCGGCATGTTCCGGCGCATCCAGCCGGAGTTGCCCCCCCGCAGGGCCAGCACGGCAATGGTGCAGACATAGGGCAGCATCGCCAGGAACTGCGAAGGTACCTGCACGCCCATGCCTTGCAACTGGAACTGCAACATGGTCAGGCCGCCGAAAAGATACGCGCCCAGCAGGATGCGCAGCGGATGCCACATGCCGAAGGCGATCAGCGCCAGGGCCATCCAGCCCCGGCCGGCCACCATGCCTTCGCTCCACAACTGCGTGTAGACCACCGACAGATACGCGCCAGCCAGTCCGCAGCACAGGCCGCCCGCCAGGATCGCCAGCGCGCGGATGCCGCCCACCGGATAGCCGAGCGCATGCGCGGACTCGGGCGATTCGCCCACCGCGCGCAGCAGCATGCCGGCCCGCGTGCGATACAGGAACCCCGTCAGCAGGAAGGCCAGCGCTATCGTCGCGTACACCAGCGGATGCAGCGCGAACACCGTGCTGCCCAGCCCTGGGATGTCACGCAGCCAGGGCAGCCCGGCCTGGCCCGGCCCGAGCGAACGGCCCGCATAGGACACGCCGGCGAAGGCCGACAGCCCCGACCCCAGCAGCATGATCGCGAGGCCGCTGCCGTACTGGCTGGCATTGAACACCACGACCAGCAGCGCGAACCCGGCGGCCAGCGCGGCACCTGCCCCGGCTCCCGCCGCCAGTCCCCATGCGGCGCTGCCGGTGTGGAAGGCCGCGGCGAAGCCGGCGGCGGCGGCCAGGAGCATCATGCCCTCGGCCCCGAGATTGATCACGCCCGCGCGCTCGTGGATGGCCAGCCCGAGCGCCGCCAGGGCCAGCGGCGTGCCGGCGTTCAGGGTCGCGGCCAGGAGCGGCAGCAGACTGTCCATGCCGGTCACCTGGCCAGGGCCGCGGGCCGGCGCCAGCGGATGCGATAGCGCACCAGCGTATCGCCCAGCAGCAACAGCGCCAGCGCCAGCCCCTGGAAGACGCCGACGATGGAAGCCGGCAGCCCCAGGCGCGATTGCGCCAATTCTCCGCCGATGTAGAGAGCGGCCATGGCCACGCCCGCCAGCATCGCGCCGGCCGGATGCAGGCGCCCGAGGAAAGCCGCGATCACCGCAGCGAAGCCATAGCCGGGCGACACCGAGGTCGTGAGCCGCTGCATCGGTCCGGCGACCTCGCCGATGCCGGCCAGGCCCGCCAGCGCGCCGCACGCCAGCATGGAGGTCCACAAGGCCTGGCGCGGCGAGTACCCCGCATAGCGGGCCGCGGCGGGCGCGGCGCCCGTCACGCGCAGGCGGAAGCCCGGATGGGAACGCGCCAGGAACAGCCAGGCCGCCCCGGTGGCCACGAGCGCCAGCCACAGCCCGGCGTGGGCGCGCGTCCCCGCCCAGAGCACAGGCAGCACGGCCGCCTCGTCGAACGCGCGGGATTGAGGAAAGTTGTAGCCATAGGGGTCGCGCCAGGGCCCGAAGACCAGATAGCCGAGCAGGAGCTGCGCGACGTAGGTCAGCATCAGGCTGACCAGCATTTCATTGGCGCCGCAGCGGTCCTTGAGCCAGGCCGTCAGCGCGGCCCACAGCATGCCGCCCAGCATGCCCGCGACCATGACCAGCAGCACATAGCCCCGCCATGTGTCGGGCCCGGCCAGCAAGGCCACGCCGCCGCCCGCGATGGCGCCGGCGATCAATTGCCCTTCGGCGCCGATGTTCCAGACATTGGCCCGGAAACATAGCGACAGTCCCACCGCGCACAGGACCAGCGGCACTGCCTTGACCGCGAGTTCGCCCCAGGCGTAGAGGCCATTGAAAGGCTCGACCAGGAACAGCCGCAGCCCCTGCCAGGGATCGATGCCCAGCATCGCGAACAGCGCCGCGCCCCCCAGCATGGTCAGTGCCAGCGCGGCCAGCGGCGACAGCCAGGCCGCCGGCAGCGAAGCACAGGCGCGCGGCTCAAGCTGGATCATGGCCCCACCGTCCTTCCATCCACCGGCCCAGCATGTCGGCCGTGACCTCGGCCCGCGCCACCGCCGGCGACAGCCGCCCCCCCGCCATCACGGCCAGTCGGTCGCACAGGCCCAGCAGTTCGTCCAGGTCCTCGGACACGATCACGGCCGCGCCGCCGGCCGCGCGCAGGTCGATCAGCGCCTGGTGGATGCGCGCGGCCGCGCCGATGTCCACGCCCCAGGTCGGCTGGGCCGCCAACAACACACGCGGCGCGCCGTCGAGTTCGCGGCCCACCATGAACTTCTGCAGATTGCCACCGGACAGGCTGCGCGCCGGGGCGCGCGGCGACACCGCCCGCACGCCATGGCGCGCGATCACGCGGGCGGCGGCCTCGGCCAGTCCGCGCCGCCGTATCCAGCCCCCGGATGCCGCCTGCCCGGGCGCCATGGTCAGCAGCATGTTCTCGTCCAGCCCCATTTCGGGCACGCATCCCCGTCCCAGGCGTTCCTCGGGAATCGCGCGCAGCCCCAGTTCGCGCCGCGCGGCCGGCCGAAGCTGGCCGATAGGCTGGCCCATCAGGCGCACGGCATCGTGCGGCATGCGGACCTCCTCGCCCGACAGCGCCGACAACAACAACGACTGGCCGTTGCCCGACACGCCCGCCACGCCCAGTATCTCGCCGGCCCGCAGCTCGAACGAGATCCCGTGCAAGCCCACCCGCTGGCCGGCCGGCGCGGACATCGACAGATTCCTCACGCTCAATACCGGATCACCCGCCGGCCGCGGCGAGGTGCTCCGGACTTCATCCACCGCGGTTCCCAGCATCAGGGTGGCCAGTTCGTCCTGCGCCATTTCACGCGGATCGACCACGGCCACCGAACAACCCGCCCGCAGCACCGTGCAGCGCTCGCACAGTTCGCGGATCTCCGCCAGCTTGTGGCTGATATAGGCCACGCTGCATCCCTCGGCCGCCAGGTGCCGCAAGGTGGAGAACAACGCGGTCCTGGCCTCGGGCGACAGCACCGACGTGGGTTCATCCAGGATCAGCAGACGCGGCCGCGCGGCCAATGCGCGCAGCAATTCGACGCGCTGGTGCTCGCCCATCGACAGATCGCCCACATAGGCGTCGGGATCCAGGTCCAGGCGATAGCGCTCGATCAGCGGCGCCAGCCAGGCACCTGCCGGCCGCCCCCGGGAGACCTCGCGCGCGAGCGCGGCCGGCAATCCCAGCAGCACGTTCTGCGCCACGGTCAGCGTGTCGAACAACATGAAGTGCTGGAACACCATGCCCATGCCCAGCGCGCGCGCATCGTCCGGCGCGCGCAACGCCACGGGCCGGCCGTCCCACAGGATCCGCCCCGCGTCCGGCGCCAGCGCGCCGTAGGCGATCTTCATCAGGGTCGACTTGCCCGCCCCGTTCTCGCCCAGCACGGCATGGATCTCGCCCGGCGCGATGGCCAGCGAGACCTCGTCGTTCGCGAGGATGCCGGGATACCGTTTGGTGATCCCGCGCAGTTCGAGTCGAGGAACGGCCATGGGGACGGAGCGGGTGGACAGGAGGCGCCCATTGTAGACCGCCCCCTCCGGCGCTCCGGCCCCCGGGGCTATCGATAAATGGGCGGGGGCCGGCAGTCCTTCCTGATTCGCGGCACGTCGCGCAAGCCGTTCAGGACCATCCATTGATGCCGCCCGGTCGCGCTGCCGCGCTCCGACGCCAGATGGGCCCAGTGCATCGCCTCGCAGGGATCGGCCTTCACGCCGGCTCCATACAATGCCGGCCCGGCCAGCAGGACCGAGGCCAGCATTTCCTGGGCCTCCAGTTCGCCCCGCGTCGCGGCCTGCCGCAGCCGCATCAGCATCACGCCATAATTGCCCTCGGACCGGGCCTCCAGCGCCAGTTGATAGAACTGCTCGGACGTGGCGATCTCCGAAAGCGGCGGCGCGGCCGACGCGGCGGGCACCAGGACCGCCGCGGCAACCAGCCACGGCGCCAGGCGCGAACAGGCCTGGCCGAGGGAACAACCAATACGGGGAAAGATGCGCGAACGTTTCACTGCCGTCTCCTGTAACGTGCCTATTGGGCCCGTCGCCGCGCTTTGGCACAATGCGGTTCTATGCCTCATGCCTTCGGCTGCCCCGAAGGCAAACCGCCACGGAGAACCTCCATGCGCCTCGATCTCGCGGACCTGCGACTGTTCCTCGCCATCGTCGATGCCGGCAGCATCACCCAGGGCGCCGCGCGCGCCAGCCTGGCGCTGGCCTCGGCCAGCGAACGCCTGCGCAACATCGAGGACGATGCCGGCGTGCGGCTGCTGGAGCGCCGCCATCGCGGCGTGGTGGCCACCGAGGCCGGCGAGGCGCTGGCCCACCATGCCCGCCTGATCCTGCGCCAGCGGGAACTGATGCAGGGCGAGTTGATGGACTTCGCGTCGGGCGCCCGCGGCACCATCCGCATCCACGCCAACACCGCGGCCCTGACGGCCTTCCTGCCGCGCAAGCTGGCCCCGTGGATGGCCACCCGTCCGCACCTGAACGTGGACATCCGCGAGCGCACCAGCAATGAAATCGTCAAGGCGGTCGCCGCCGGGCTGGTCGAGGCCGGCATCACCTCGGACCAGGTCGACGCCGCCGGGCTGCAACTCCACCCCGTGGCCACCGACCACCTCGTCCTGATCACCGCCAGCGGCCACCCCCTGGCGCAACGGCGCGTGGTCCCGTTCGCCGAGATCGTGCGCGAGCCCTTCGTGGGGCTGGCCCCCGGCAGCGCGCTTCAGGATCACATCGAAGAACACGCACGGCGCGCCGGCCACTCACTGGCCCTGCGCATCAGGATGAACACCTTCGGCGGGCTGTGCGAAATGGTCTCGCACGGCGTGGGCGTGGCCGTCATTCCCGACAGCATCGCCCTGAGCCATCGCCGCCGCCATCCCTACCAGCGCATCGCCCTGGCGGACGGCTGGGCCCACCGCCGCCTGTGCCTGTGCCTGCGCGACTGGACCAGCCTGTCGGCCCCGGTCCGGGACCTGCTGACCCACCTGGCCGGCGACGCCGGCGTGCCGCCGCTGCCGTAGGGTGCCGCCGCGATATTCGTGTCCGAGAGCACTCGGCCGTATCGCGAGGATGTTGATACATTCGTCGGCGCAACGGCCCGCCTCCACGAGAGATAGATGAAGCTCCCGGCGGTGCTTCGAACAACCACTTGCGAAAGTCCCAATTTGGGACTAATCTGAACTCATGCGGGTCATTGCCGTCAGCACATTGCGCTAGTTCTGGAAAACCCATCCGGACGCAGAGCAACCCCTCAAGGCTTGGGTGGATGAAGCAAGCCAAGCCACGTGGACGCAACCTTCGGATATCAAGGCTTATTACCGCAGCGCCAGCATACTCAAGAATCGTCGCGTGGTTTTCAACATCAAAGGCAATGACTATCGATTGATCGTCGCGGTTGCCTACCGCTTGCGCATCGTCTATGTGAAGTTCGTGGGGACGCACTGGGAATATGACGCGATCGATGCCGAGACCATAGAAATGGAGTAAGACATGGAGATTCGCCCCATCCGTAGCGAAGCGGACTACAAGATGGCCCTGAAGGACATCTCGCGCCTCATGGAAAGCGATCCTGAACCCGGAACGCCGGATGGCGATCGCCTGGACATCCTGGCTACGCTGGTGCAAGCCTACGAAGCCAGACACTTTCCCATCGACCTGCCCGACCCTGTCGAAGCGATCAAATTCCGCATGGAACAAGCCGGCCTGACCGCCAAAGACCTGGAGCCCATGATCGGCCGCCGCAACCGCGTCTACGAAATCCTGAATCGCAAGCGCGGCCTGACGCTGCAAATGATCTGGAATCTGCACAAAGGGCTTGGCATCCCCGCCGAAAGCCTGATCAAACCCCCGCCGAACTCCTGATCACCTGGCAGGACCCCAGTGGCTTGCGAAGAAAATCGCAGTCGCTTCCCCACTGAACGGAAACATCCCACCAAATAAAAAACGGCGCCCCACAGGACGCCGTCAGCACTACCCCCTCCCCCCAAAACCCAGGGCACAGCGGATCCGGCTTTGCCGGTCCGCCGGTGCCGCCCCTGGGGGGCGCGCGTCAGCGCGTACGGGGGGGCCTACCCTTCAGCGATAGCCTTCATCGACAGACGCAGGCGGCCCTTGTCATCAGCCTCGATGACCTTGACGCGGACCTGCTGGCCGACCTTCAGCACATCGTTGATGTTGGCGATGCGATGGTTGGCGATTTCCGAGATGTGCAGCAGGCCGTCGCGGCCCGGCAGCACCTGGACGATGGCGCCGAAATCCAGCAGGCGCAGCACGGCGCCTTCGTAGATCTGGCCCACTTCCACGTCGGCGGTCAGGTCGGCGATGCGACGCTGCGCTTCCTTGGCGCGGTCCAGGTCGGCGCTGGAGATGACGATGGTGCCGTCGTCCGAGATGTCGATCTGCGTGCCGGTTTCCTCGGTCAGCGCACGGATGGTGGCGCCGCCCTTGCCGATCACGTCGCGGATCTTCTCGGGGTTGATCTTCATGGACAGCATGCGCGGCGCGAAGGCCGACAGCTCGCCGCGCGAACCTTCCAGGGCTTCGTGCATCTTTTCCAGGATGTGCAGACGGCCTTCGCGGGCCTGGGCCAGCGCCACCTGCATGATCTCCTTGGTGATGCCCTGGATCTTGATGTCCATCTGCAGCGCGGTCACGCCGCCGACAGTACCGGCCACCTTGAAGTCCATGTCGCCCAGGTGATCTTCGTCGCCCAGGATGTCGGTCAGCACGGCGAACTTGCCGCCGTCCTTGATCAGGCCCATGGCCACACCGGCCACGTGATCCTTGACCGGCACGCCGGCGTCCATCATGGCCAGCGAACCGCCGCACACGGACGCCATCGACGACGAACCGTTCGACTCGGTGATTTCAGACACCACGCGGATGGTGTACTGGAAGTCCTGCGGCGCGGGCAAGAGCGACACCAGGGCGCGCTTGGCCAGGCGGCCGTGGCCGACTTCGCGGCGCTTGGGCACGCCGATGCGGCCGGTTTCGCCGGTGGCGAACGGCGGCATGTTGTAGTGGAGCATGAAGCGATCACGGTACTCGCCCATCAGCGCGTCGATGATCTGCTCGTCCTGCTTGGTGCCCAGCGTGGCGATCACCAGGGCCTGCGTTTCGCCGCGGGTGAACAGCGCGCTGCCGTGCGCGCGGGGCAGCACGCCCAGGCGGATGCTGATCGGGCGCACCGTGCGGGTGTCGCGGCCGTCGATGCGGGGCTCGCCGTTCAGGATCTGGCCGCGCACGATCTGCGCTTCGAAGTCGAACAGCACATTGTCCACTTCGACGTTGTCGACGGCGTTGCCCGAAGCTTCGGCCTGCGCGGCCAGCTTGGCGTGCACGTCGGCATAGACTTCGCGCAGCTTGGTGGTGCGATCCTGCTTGGAGCGGATCTGGTAGGCGGCCTTCAGGCCGTCTTCGGCCACGGCACGCACCGAGGCGATCAGGGCCTCGTTCTTGGCGGCGGGCTTCCAGTCCCACTCGGGCTTGCCGGCTTCGCGCACCAGGTCGTTGATGACGTTGATGACGGTCTGCATCTGCTCGTGGCCGTAGACCACGCCGCCCAGCATGACTTCTTCGGACAGCTGCTGGGCTTCGGATTCGACCATCAGCACGGCGGCGTCGGTGCCGGCCACCACCAGGTCCAGCTTGGACGTCTTGAGCTGCGAGGCGGTGGGGTTCAGCACGTACTGGTCATCGATCCAACCCACGCGCGCGGCGCCGATCGGGCCGTTGAACGGAATGCCGGAGATGGCCAGGGCGGCCGACGAGCCGATCATCGCGGCGATGTCGGGATCGATCTCGGGATTGACCGACAGCGTGTGGATGACCACATGCACGTCGTTGTAGAAACCTTCGGGGAACAGCGGACGCAGCGGCCGGTCGATCAGGCGCGAGGTCAGCGTTTCCTTCTCGGAGGGCTTGCCCTCGCGCTTGAAGAAGCCGCCCGGGATACGGCCGGCGGCGTAGGTCTTCTCGATGTAGTCGACGGTGAGCGGGAAGAAATCCTGGCCCGGCTTGGCCTTCTTGGCCGCGACCACCGTTGCCAGCACGACGGTGTCCTCGATGGACACCATTACCGCGCCCGAAGCCTGGCGAGCAACCTCGCCGGTTTCGAGCGTGACGGTATGCTGGCCATATTGGAAGGTTTTTGTGACTTTATTGAACATGACAGGCATCCTTTGCGATTGCCCTACTGAAACGAAAATGCCTGTGACAGGCGGTCCCTGACACAGGCACTCTCATATTTCAGCAGGGAGTTGCTAGAGTGCCGGCTGCGTCGCGCCCGAACAGGAAGCGACGAAACCGGCAACCACCAGGAACGCGGAGCGGCGCTGCGACGGCAGCGTCCGCCGGGTTCCCGATCCCCTGGAAATTCACTTACGCAGACCGAGCTTCTCGATCAGGGCGCGGTACGCGTCGGCGTTGCGGCCCTTCAGGTAGTCGAGCAGCTTGCGGCGACGGCTGACCATGCGCAGCAGCCCGCGACGGGAATGGTGGTCTTTGGTGTGCTCTTTGAAATGGCTGGTCAATTCGTTGATCCGGGCGGTCAGGAGAGCGACCTGCACTTCGGGGGATCCGGTATCACCCTGGGCGCGTTGGAATTCGGTAACGATATTGGCCTTGTTGATGTCGGCGACGGACATTTTTTTCCTCTCGGACTGGCGGCAAGGCCGAGGCGCCCTGCCGTGAAAGTTGACGATCCGGCCGCTGTTTCACGCTGTGCTTTCACACGCTTGCTTTCAATCTGGCGGCGGCCGGCGGGTTAACGATCAGCGCGCCTCAAAATAGGCAAAAGCTGAAAGTTAGCCGGGGAGTATAGCCTTATTCGGGGAGTTTTGCCATTTTGCAACGTGTGGGCAGCGTCAGATCGGCCGCGGACACCTTCAGCGTGGTCTCGAAGCCATAGCCGCTTCCCTCCACGTCGCGCCTGACCGTGCCGACACCCAGCTTCTGCATGGTAAAGACATACAGGGGCTTGATCGCCTGATGGTCGTCGGGGCGCATCCACAGGTCCGCCCCTTCCGTGGTCCACCGCATGCCCGACAACTGGCGGGCGATGGCGGCGGCGTCGACCTTGCCGGCCCGCTCCAGGGCCGCGGCCAGCATGTCGGTCATGTGCAGCATCCGCGCGTTCAGGTAGTCGTCCGCCGGACGCGGGAACATGCGCCGATACGCGTCGTAGGCCTGGTCCATGCCGGGCTCGCCGGCGTTGTAGTGCCATTCGGCCACCGCGCGCACCTTGCCCACGCCCGCCTCCCCCAGCGCGGCCGGCGCGCCCAGCGCATTGCCGTAGAACGTGTAGAAGCTGCCTTTGAATCCCGCTTCCCGCGCCGCCTTCACCAGCAGCGTCAGGTCGTTGCCCCAGTTGCCGGTGATCACCGTGTCGGCGCCGCTGGACAGGATCTTGGCCGCATAGGGCGAGAAGTCCTTGACCTTGCCGATGGCGTGGAACTCGTCGGCCACGATGTCGACGTCGGGCCGCTTCCCGGCCAGCATCGCCCGGGCGCTGCGCGCCACTTCCTGGCCGAAGCTGTAGTCCTGGTTGATGAGATAGACCCTGCGCACCTCGCGATCGCGCCGCATGACCTCGGTCAAGGCCGCCATCCGCATGTCGGAATTGGCGTCGAAGCGGAAGTGCCAGGGGCTGCACTTTTCGTTGGTCAGCGCGGGATCGACCGCCGAGTAATTCAGGAACACCATGCGCTGGGCGGGATTGCGCTGGTTGTGGCGATTCACGCCTTCGATCAGCCCGGCCGCCACGGCCGAGCTGTTGCCCTGCATGACGACGCGTATGGACTGGTCGGCGGCCCCGCGCAGCAGCAACAGGGCTTCGTCGATCTGGTTCTTGCTGTCGAAGGGAACGAGTTCCAGCTTGTGGGCGCCATCGGCCAGCTTCACGCCGCCCCGGGCGTTGATGCGCTCGACCGCGAAGCGCAGGTTGCGCATGATGGCCTCGCCGGTATTGGCGAACGGCCCCGACATGGCCTCGATCACGGCGATGCGCACCGGCGCGCCCGCCTCCCCTTGCGCCCGGGCGGGCATGGAACCCGCGCAACCCAGCACAAGTCCTACAATCAGCGAACCATAGCCACGCCTGCGTGACAGCAACACGGTCATCTCCGGTCGTCAATCCAAGAACAAGGTGAATTGTATGAGTATCGCCATCATCCTGCGCCGCGGCGCCAGCCTGCTGGGCATGGCGGCGCTGCTCGCGGCCTGCGCGAGCCCGGCCGGCATCCAGCCGGGCGAATCCGGCTCGGCCGTCACGGCCCGCCTGGGCCGCCCCACGCTCGAACGCCCCCTGCCGGGCGGTGGCCAGCGCCTGATCTATTCCAGCCAGCCCATGGGGCAATATGCCTGGATCACCGACGTCGGCCCCGACGGCAAGGTCATCGGCACCACCCAGGCGCTGACCAGCGAGCGCTTCCGCATGCTGGACTCCGGACATTGGGATACCGATCGGCTGCTGTTCGAGTTCGGGCCGCCGGCCGAGATCACCCGCGTCGGCCTGAGGGGCGAGCAGATCGTCTGGGGCTACCGATTCCGCGAGGACGGCGTCTGGAATTCCCTGATGTACGTCTACGTGACCGACAAGGGCGTGGTCACGCGCTACCACCCGGGTCCCGACCCGCTGATGGAACCCCGCTTCCAGCTGGGCATGTAGGCATCAGTCCTCGCCCTTGGACGCGGCGATGATGGCATCGGCCACGGCCCGCACGCGCGGTCGTACCGGATTACGGTCCGGTTGCGCCTCGCGCGGCGGCCGCCTGCCATGGCCTGGCGCTTCCCTATTGGCTGCTCATGGCGCTGCTGGTGTGCGGTCGCTCCGCAGCGCACCCGCCTTGACCAGCCTGCGGTTCGCCTCGTAGTCGTCCCGCACCGCCACGCGGAAGTCCGCCACGCTGCCCGCGGCGGGCAGGTTGTAGGCGCTTTCGAGCCGTTCGGCCAGTTGCCCGCCCACCAGCGCGCGGTGGACCGCGGCATTGATGCTTTCCTGCACCGGCCGGGGCGTACCGGCGGGCGCGAACAGGCCGAACAGCGACATCAGGTTGGCCTGGGGATAGCCCAGTTCCTCCAGCGTCGGCGCGTCCGGCAGCGCCCCCAGCCTGGCGGGCGCGCCCACCGCCAGCGCCTTCAGCCGCCCGGTCCGCACATAGTCCAGTTGCAGGGCCGCGACGTTGGTCGACAGCACCTCGAAGCGCCCGCCGAGCGCATCGTTCAACTGCGGACCGCCGCCGTGATAGGGAATGTGGGTGATGCGCGCGCCGCTGGCCGCGGCCACCTGCGCCATCACCATGTGACCGGTCGTGGCGACC
The DNA here is from genome assembly GCA_009360345.1 of Alcaligenaceae bacterium SAGV5. Taxonomy (GTDB): domain Bacteria; phylum Pseudomonadota; class Gammaproteobacteria; order Burkholderiales; family Burkholderiaceae_B; genus Pigmentiphaga. The sequence continues at coordinate 307,020 of SPDP01000004.1, read as the reverse complement.
CCCGAACTGGCCCAGCGGATCGCCCCCGGATGACGTCGCGCCTCGTCCACCAGATCGGCGAAATCGCGGCCGGTGAAGGCCGGCGTGCCGGCCACCAGCACCGGCGTGCGCATGACGGCGGCGACGGGCGCGATCTCCCGCAGGGGATCGTATTCCCCGGACGGGCGGCTCAACAACGGATTGAGCGTGAGCGGCGTCAACGCGGAAAAAGCCAGGGTATAGCCGTCGGGCGCCGCGCGCGCCACGGTTTCCATGCCCACGCTGCCGCCGGCGCCGCCCTTGTTCTCGACCCATGCCGGCACGCCCAGGTCCCGCGACAACGCCTCGGCCAGGAGGCGCGCGATGGTGTCGCTCACGCCGCCGGGCGGATAGACGACCACCACCCGTATGCCCCGCGCCGGCCAGGTCCGGCCGGCCATCGCGGCGGCGCGCGGCACGCCCCCGGCCAGCGGCAGCACCGCCGCGGCCCGCAGGAGACGGCGGCGGGCCGCCGGGATGTCCCCGGCCGTCATCGCGCCGCCGCCAGGCGCCGCGCCAGGGCGGCGAAGTGCTGCGCCGGCAGGTTGTCCTCGCCGCGGCGGGACACCAGCGTCAGCGGCGCATCCAGCTTCTCGGCCCGCGCCAGCGGCAGATAGGTCACGGCATGCGCATGCGCGCCGCTGATGGACTTGGGCACGACCGACACGCCCGCGCCCGCCGCCACCAGGTTCAGGTTGGTCATCATGCGGTCGACCTCGGCGGCGATGCGCGGCCGCAGCCCCTGGCTTTCGCACAGCGCGAGCAGGTTGCCATACAGTCCTGGCGCGCCCGGCTGGCGCACGAGGATGATCTTCTCCTGGCACAGCTCGGCCAGCGAGATCGCGCGGGGGCGGCCTCCCGGCCGGCCGCGCGCCAGCGGATGGTCGCACGGCACGGCAGCCACCGCGGGTTCGGTCAGCAGGGTTTCGAACACCAGCCCGTCGGGCCACGACACCGGCACGCGCAACAGGCCGCAATGCAGGCGCCCGGCGGCGATGGCCGCGGTCAGCCCCGCTGCATTGTCCTCGTGGATGTCCAGTTCCACGCCCGGATAGTCCCGCCGGTACAGGCGCAGGGCCTCGGGCGTGAACGCGTGGGCCGCGGCCGAACTGGTAAAGCCCACCGCCAGCAACCCTTCCTGGCCGTTGGCCACGCGCGCCATCCGCTGCCGCATCTGCGCGTAGCCTTCCAGCAGGTTCTCGGCCTCGCGCAGGAAGTGCCGGCCGGCGTCGGTCAGGGCCACGCCCCGCGGATGGCGGCGCAGCAGGTCCACCCCCAGTTCCCGCTCCAGCGCCTTGATCTGCTGGCTCAGTGGAGGCTGCTGGATGCCCAGCCGCTCGGCGGCGCGCGTCATGTGGCCGGTCTCGGCAACCGTGACGAAGTAACGCAGGTGGCGCAAGTCCATATTTTTTATGTATCGAGTCTCCGCTTTTATTGTATTTGACGTACCGATCGGCACGCTCGCATCATCCCGCCGTGCACGTGCCCCGCCTCGAGAGGGCCGGCCATGGAGACGATACGATGACCGCACCCCGCCCCTTTCCCGCCCGGCCATTGCCCCTGCTGCTTGCCCTCGCGGCCCTTGCCGGTTGCGGCGGCGGCGATGGCGATTCGCCCGCCGGCAACCCGCCCGGTGAACCTCCGGCCGCCTCGGGTCCGCCCTATGCCCCCGCGCTGGCCTGCGCCTCGCTTGCCGCGCGCGGCTTCTCCCCAGGCCAGTTGACGCTTCCCTCGGGCGGCGCGTCGGTCTCGGAGGCGGTGGACGTCGCCGCCGATGCCGAAGGCAACAACCTGGGAGCCTACTGCCGCATCCGCGGCGTCATCAAGCCGGTAAACGCCAGCTCGCCCGACATCAATTTCGCGCTGAACCTGCCGCTGCGCTGGAACGGCAAGACCATCCACTTCGGCGGCGGCGGATTCAACGGCCGGCTCATCGACGGTACCGAAACCATACGTTTCGGCCCCGCCGACAAACCCGCCCCGCTGGCGCTGGGCTACGCCACCTACGGCGACGACTCCGGCCACCAGAGCGGCAGCATCACCGACGGCAAATTCGCCGCCGACGACGAGGCCCTGGCCAACTACGGCGGCCAGTCGCTGAAAAAGACCCGCGACATCGCGGCGCAACTGGTACAAGCCTACTACGATATGGTGCCCAGGCATGCCTACTTCCTGGGCACCTCCACCGGCGGCCGCGACGCGCTGGCGCACATCCAGCGCTGGCCGATGGACTACGACGGCGTCATCGCCAACGAACCCGCGCTCAATTACTCCGGCACACGCCTGTCCAACGTCGCGCTCGGCCGCGCCCTGTACGCCAACGGCGGGGCCGGCTGGCTCAACGTCGCCAAGACGCTGATGGTGCAGAACACGGTCAAGCAGGCCTGCGACAAGCTGGACGGCGCGGTCGACGGCATCATCAGCAACGTGGAAAGCTGCCGGCTGCTGAACGCCGCCAACCTCGCCGCCATGCGCTGCCCCTCGGGCACCGACGAGGGCGATCACTGCCTGTCCGCGGCGCAACTGGCCACGATCCGGACACTCGAGGCGCCGCTGGAGTTCTCCGCCTATCGGCTGGCCAACGACGTCGCGCGCGCGGGGGGCTACAACATACTGGAAGGCGCGCTGGTAGCCGGCCCCTACACGTCGCGCGACCTGGGCTCGCGCCGCGCGCCCGGCAATCCGGCGACCTCGGCCGATGCCAACATGTACGTCACGGGCGACCAGTGGGTGAAATATTTCGTCACCCGCTCGGCCACTTTCGACACGCTGGGCTTCGACCCGCAGAACCCCGGTTCGTACACCGCGCGCGTGCAGGCCGTGTCCGCGATCACCGACGCCACCGACCCCGACCTGCGCCCCTTCCTGTCCCGCGGCGGCAAGCTCATCATGCTGCACGGCCTGGCCGACGAGGTGATCAGTCCAAACTCCACCATCGATTACTACGAACGCGTGGTGGCCACCGTGGGCCGGGAAGCGGTGGACAAGGGCGTGCGTTTCTACACCGTGCCCGGCATGGGCCATGGCACCGGCGTATTCATTCCCAACTGGGATTCGCTGGCCGCGCTGGAAGGCTGGGTGGAACAGGGACTGCCTCCCGGCACGCCCGTGGCGGCCGACGCGGTGGCGGGAACGTATGGCCGCACCCGGCCCCTGTGCCAGCACCCCGCCTGGCCGAAGTACCGCGGCAGCGGCAGCCTGGACGCCGCCGTCAACTACAGCTGCGTACAGGAAACCGGCGACCCGCTGGCCTGCCCCAATCTGCCCGCCGTGGCCACCCGCTACAAGGGCGGCAACACACAGGGAGAGGAACTGACCGTGACCGTGGACCCCGGTTCGATGCGCTACACCGTCACGATCGACGCGAGCATGCAGCGCGCGGCCGGGACCGTGCGCGAGGGCAGCCTGCGCGCGCAATCGACCTGCACCTACGCCAGCGACGAGGGCGGCGCGGCCTACGCATTCGCCGCCGGCGGCGTCCTGCAGGGCGGCGTCCTGCCGGCCTCGGGCGGTGGCTTCGTGCCGCTGCTGGCCTTCGCCACCACGTTCGAGAACACGGGTTCGCCCACGGTCTTCAACCCGGTCGCCGACATCTACAACCTGATCGGCGTCCACCATGGCGCGGGCGGAACACCCTCGGCCTACAAGGCCTCGGGCCGGCTGCGCAATGCCGGCACCTTCCAGCTGTGCCTCGACCCCGTCACCGGCGGTTTCATGACCTACGACGCCGCGTGCACGTCCACCGCCAAGGGATACATCGTCTACAACGCCGGACGCGGGGCCTTCGACCTGCTGACGACCCCGTCCGCCAATCCGGCCACCACCACCGGCGGCACGCCCGCCGGCTCCATGGTGATCGGCCTGGTCAACGGCAACGCGGTCCCGCTGCAACTGGTACGCGAATCGGCATCCAGCTATGGCCTGCGCCTCTATGCGCCACAGCAATCGCTGGCCTCCGGCGCGGCCGACGGGGTCTACGCGGTCGCGGGCACCGGCGGGCGCAGTCTCGAAGCCACCCTGTCAGGCGCCACGCTGGACCTGGACGGCGGCACGGTGGCCGTGGCCTATGACACGCCGGTGCCGGGCGTCGCCCAGGCAGGCGCCTCGGGCGCCAACCATTTCCTCTTCACCCACGGTATCCTGGGCTACGCTTCGAGCACGGGATCGACCGCCATCTTCGCCACCGGAGTCCGCCATTGAAAACCCTGACCCGACTCTCTTTGTTGGCCGCGCTGGCGCTGGCCGCCGCCACGGCCCATGCCGCGACCGATCGTGCCCGGCCGGCCCCCTGCCCCAAGGACGTCCCCGCCGACGCGCGCTGCTATAACGGACAGGACAGCGAAGGCGCCTACTACTGGATCGCGATTCCCCGCGACTGGAACCGGGTGCTGGTCATGCACGCCCACGGCGGCCCCGACCTGGGCCCGTCGACCCTGAAGCGCAGCCAGGAAGACCTGAGCCGCTGGGCGGTGACCGTGAAGGCGGGCTATGCCTGGGCCGGCTCGTCCTACCGCCGCGGCGGCTATGGCGTCACCATGGCGGCCGAGGACACCGAGCGCCTGCGCCGCCTGTTCGTACGGCAATTCGGCCAGCCCCGCCGAACCCTGCTGCACGGCCAGAGCTACGGCGGCGGCGTGGCGTCCAAGGCGGCCGATCTGTATGGCATCGTCGAAGGCCGCCCCGGCCCCTACGATGCCGTGCTGCTGACCAGCGGCGTACTGGGCGGGGGCGATACCGCCTACGATTTCCGCCTGGACCTGCGTGTGGTCTACCAGTACGTCTGCCGCAACCATCCACGTCCCGACGAACCCCAGTATCCGCTGTGGATGGGCCTGCCCAAGGACTCTCCGCTGACCCGCGCGGAGCTGGCGGCGCGCATCAAGACGTGCACGGGAGTCGGCCTGCCGGCGGCGCAGCGCAGCGCCGAACAGGCGGCCAGGCTCAAGACCATCCTGTCGGTCGTGAAGATTCCCGAACGCACCTTCGTGTCCAACATGAACTGGGCCACCTGGCTGTTCCGCGATCTGACGCAGGAACGGCTGGACGGCCGCAACCCCTTCGGCAACGAGAAGGTGGTCTACGGCGGCTCCTCCGACGACGCCGCGCTGAACGCCGGCGTGGCCCGCTATCGCGCGGATCCTTTGGCCGTCGGCCGCCTCATGGTGGACAGCACGCCCACGGGCAGGCTCGCGATGCCCGTGCTGACCCTGCACGCCATCCACGACCCGACCGCCTTCGTCGAACTCGAATCGGCCTACCGCGAGATCGTCGACCGCGCGGGCAGCGGCGACCGGCTGGTACAGACATTCTCGGACGACGCCGAACACAGCTACCTGAGCGAGCCCCAGTATCCCGCCGTGTTCACCGCGTTGATGGATTGGGTGGACAAAGGGGAAAAGCCGACGCCCGCGAAAGTTGCCCAGCTGTGCAAGGGCTATGAACGGGACTACGGCGACGGCGGCAAGCAGACCTGCCGCATCCAGGTCGGCTACCAGCCGCCGCCGCTGTCCTCGCGGGTTCCGCCGCGCTGAGTCCTCAGGGCTCGATGCCCAGGCTGCGGATGAACGGCACCCAGGTCGCGCGCTCGCCCTGCTCGAACGCCAGGGCCTGCGCCGGCGTGGAAGGCGCCATGATCTCGGCCGTCTGGCGCTGGGCGAACTGGACGACCTGCGGGTCGGCCAGGACACGGTTCAGCGCGGCGTTGAGCCTGGCGATGATCGCGGCGGGCGTGCCCGCGGGGGCGAATACGTTGTTCCACGTGTAGCCCTTGAAGGCCGGCAAGCCGGCCTGGGCGAACGTCGGAACATTGGGCGTCGAGGCGCCGCGCCGGTCGATGCCGTTGGCCAGCACCTTGACCTTCCCCTGCTCCACCAGTCCCGCCATGCTGGGCAGCGTCACCAGCATCATGTCGACCCGGCCCGCGGCCAGGTCGGCGGCGGCCACGGCCGCGCCCTTGTACGGCACGTGCATCAGGTCGATGCCGGCGGCGCGCGCGAACGCGGCGCCGGCGATGTGATTGATCGAGCCCACGCCGCTGGACGAATACGTCATCGACTGCGAACGCCCCTTGGCCTGCTTGACCAGATCGGCCAGCGAACCCGCCCCGCCCGTCGGCACCGCCAGCGCCAGCGGCGTGCGCGAGACCAGGCCAATGGGCGCCAGGTCTCGCTCCACGTCGAACGGCAGCGATTTCTGCAGCCCGACGTTCATGACCAGCTGCGAGCTGGTGCCGAAGCCCAGGGTATAGCCGTCGGGGGCCGCCTTGGCGACATAGTCAGTGCCGACCACGCCGCCCGCGCCGGGCTTGTTCTCGACGATCACCGGCTGGCCCAGTTCGGCGTACAGGGTCTTGGCCAGTTCCCTGGCCATCGCGTCGTTCACGCTGCCGGGCCCGAACGCCACGATGAGCCGGATCGGCCGCGCCGGATAGGCCGGCTCCTGCGCCCGCAACGCGGGCGACGTGGACAACATGGCCGTCCCCAGGACGGCGAGCAGAATGGTCCGCATATCGATCTCCTATTCGGGCAGGATGCCCAGTTCCCGGATGGTGCGCCCCCAGCGGTCCTTGTCTTCGGCCAGGGCGGTCTTGAACGCGGCCGACGACATGCCCGGATACTCCAGGCCCATCGAATCGAGCTGGCGCTCGACTTCGGGCAGGCGCATGACGCGGTCGAGTTCGCGCCACAACGTCTCCCGGACCTCGGGAGCGAGGCCCCGGGGCGCGAGCACGCCGTACCAATTGACCACGCGGAACCCGCGCACCGTCTCGCCCACCGTGGGGACGTCGGGCAGGACGCGGGCTCGCTTGTCTTCGGTCACGGCCAATATCCGCAGCTTGCCGGCCCGCACATGCGGCAGCAGCAGCGAACTGCCGCCCGCGAACAACTGGGTCTCGCCCTGCAGGAGCGAGGTCACCGCCGGCCCGCCGCCCTTGTACGGCACGTGCAGCAGGTCGATGCCTACCGTGCTCGCCAGCGAGGCCAGGGCCAGATGATTGATGCTGCCGATCCCGCCCGAGCCATAGGTGATCTTGCCGGGATTCGCGCGGGCATGCGCGATCAGGGACGACAGGTCCCGGAACGGCGACGAGGCGGGCACGGCGATCGCGGTGGTCGCGTAGACCAGCATGGACACCGGTTCGAAAGACCCCACCGGATCGAACGGCAACTGCTTGTACAGCGCGCCGGCCATCGCGTGGGTGGACACGCCGCCCATCTCGAGCGTGTAGCCGTCGGCCGGCGCGCGCGCGACGGCCGCCGCGCCTATCGTTCCGCCCGCCCCGGGAAGATTCTCGACCACGACGGCCTGCCCCGCCGCCGGAAACAACTGCTTGCCCACCAGGCGCGCGAGGATGTCGGTGGTACCGCCCGCAGCGAACGACGAGATCAGCCGCACCGGACGGCCCGGATAGCCGGAGGCCGCGCCGGTGGCGGCGGCAACCGGACGCAGCATCGAGCCGGCGGCAAGCGCCAGCATGGCGCGTCGGGATAAGGTGCAAGTCCCCATCGGGTCTCCTTCAGTCTTCAGGGTCGCTTCCCTCTGTGGGGTCGCCGGGGCGCAGTATAGGAGCGCCCCCCGGCCACGGACGCCACTCCGCGCGCGGGCATTCCGTAGTACGGAACGGGCTGGTCTCGGCAATGGCCGGCCCGGCGCTATGATCGAAGCGGCCAGGCTCACGGAGGAAACGGCAGGCATGTCCGAAACGAACGCTATCGGGCCGGTAGTCCGGGCGCTGAACATCCTGCGGGCGCTGAATCATCAGCCGCAGAGCTCGCTCCAGTCCCTGCACCAGGCCACCGGGCTGCCCAAGTCCACCATCCACCGCCTGCTGGCGACGCTCAAGAGCGAGGGATACGTGCGTGCGGACGTGGTCAAGGGCACGTATACGCTGACCGAGAAGGTCCTGTGCCTGAGCGAGGGTTTTTCCGAACCCGAGCTGGTGGTGGAGGTCGGCGCCCCCATCGTGCTCAAGAGCACGCGCGCCACCGGCCTGCCGCTGGCCCTGGGCACCCTGGACCGTGGCCATATCGTCGTGCGCTACAGCTCCATGCCCTACAGCCCCATCGGGTCCGAGCACACCACGGTCGGCCATGTCCACGGCCTCGTGCATTCCGGCATGGGGCAGGCCTATCTGGCCTATTGCGGCCAGGCCGAACGCGACCGCCTGCTGCAATGGATGCAAGCCTCGCTGCCCGAACCGGGCCTGTGGCCGGCGGTGGAACAGGACATCCAGCACCAACTGGCCATCACGCGACGGCGCGGCTACGGCCTGCGCAAGGGCCAGGGCCGCGGTTCGAGCACCACGCTGGCGGTGCCGCTGGCCCACGGCGAACGCGTGCTGGGCGTGCTGTCGCTGACCACCTTCGGCGCGCTGCTGACCCCGGAGCGCCTGCGCGAGTGCGTGGAGCAACTCGACCGGACCCGCCAGGAAATCTGCGCCGCCGTCGGCGCGCGGCTGGCGCAAGGCTGACGCGTTCCGCCACACGGAAAGACACGGCGACGCGGTTCTGCACCGCCGCCAAGCGGACTTAAGCTGTCGTGCCGCGAGGCGGCCCATGCGCCGCCTCGCTCCCACTTTCCATCAGGACTGGAGCCTCGCTTGAAACTCGCCAGCTACGCCACTTTCGACCGGCCCGACACCGCGCGCGTCGGATTCGTGATCTCCGACTCCGAACTGGTCGACGCCGAAACCGCCTGCCGCCAATTCGCGCCCGGCTTCTCGGGCCCGCTCGACATGCACCGGCTGATCGAAGCCGGCCCCGATTTCTGGGAACAGCTCCGGCAGGTGCATGCCGCGCTCGGCCAGTCCAACCTGCCGCGCCTGCCCATGGACACGGTCCGTTTCCTTCCCGCCGTGCCGCGGCCCTCGAAGCTGTGCTGCCTGGCCCTGAACAACAGCGCCAACACCGACCGCATCGTCAAGGGCCCCAAACATCCGGCGATCTTCACCAAGCCCTGGTCGGCGCTGGTCGGCCACGGCGAACCGGTGCGCCTGAAGCCCCACTACGGCCGCGTGCATCCGGAGCCCGAACTGGCGGTCGTGATCGGCAAGCTGGCGCGCGACATCGACGCGGCCGACGCCTATGACCACGTCTTCGGCTACACCATCCACAACGACCTGACCTCGCCCACCATGCGCGACGAGGACAGCTTCCACTACCGCGCCATCCATCCGGCGCTGGAAGGCGAAGGCATCCGCTATGTCGAAAGCCACGTCTCGTACAGCGGCCGCTACAAGGGCTCGGACACGTTCTCCCCGCTGGGCCCGTGGATCGTCACCCGCGACGAGATCCCGAATCCGCACGCGCTGGACATCTCGTGCCACGTCCGCGAAGAACAGTACGCCAGCGACAACACGGCGAACCTCTTCCACAAGCTGCCCGAGGTCCTGGCCTTCGTCTCCAGCTACATGACGCTGGTGCCGGGCGACGTGGTGTCGATGGGCACGGCACTGGCCTCGGGCGGCAAGCCCGGCCGGGCCGTCCAGAACGCCGACCTCAGCAAGATCGGCGGCCCCGTCAGCGTCACCGTGGCGGGGATAGGCACGCTCAGCAATCCGGTGCAGGCAGGTTGACGCCCCTTACTGCTGCGACAGCGGCAGGCCGCGGCTGCCGGCATAGAACACGATCAGCACCACCCCCTGGTCGCCGGTCACGCCGCGGTGATATTCGCCCACCATTTCCGGCAGGACGTCGCCCTGCTTGAGCAGGCGCGTCTCGCCGGTTTCCTTTTTCTCGACCGTGAGTTCGCCCGACAGCACGTAGGCCGCATTCGGGATGGGATGGGTATGCCAGGGCAGCGCGCTGTGCGCGGGTATGGAGATCCTGAGCACGGTCAGCATCGGCGCGCCCGACGGATAGGCCACATAGGGACGGCCATCCCACGAAGCGCCGCTCTCCATCAGTTTCTCGACCTGCACGCCGGGCGATTCCGCCGCCATGCCTGCCCCTCCGGCCAGCGCCAATACCAGCGCGGCCAGTCCTCCCACGATCCGTTTCATGGCGATGTCCCCTTGCCTTGTTTATTTATTGTGTGGCGGCCCGTGGGCCGCCCGGATCGCACGATACCACCGACGGCGGCGCCCGCGTAGCGCCGCGCACGGATCAGGCATCGATGTCCACTTCCTCGCACCACAAGTCCCAGCACCGCTTGAGCTGGCCGCGGTTGGTCTCGGTGGCAAGGTCTGACTCGGTCTCGGACAGGTAGCGCACACGGTCCGACACCCGCATCGCTCCCAGCTGCATGCCCGCATTGACCTCGGCATAGACCGCCCGGTAGATGGCCTCCTCCAGGCTGGTCCCCACCATGGTCGATCCATGGCCGACCATCAGCACCGCGCTGGCGGGCCCCAGGGTGTCGGCCAGGTGGCGGCCCAGGTCGGGGTCGCCTATCAGCATGTCGGTCTCGCGGCCGGTGGCCTCGCGGATGTCGAACTTCGCGGTCCGCGTCAGGAACCCCGCCATGTGGAACATGGGCTTGACCGCCACGTCGGTGGCGGCGATGGTGATCATGGCCGCCGAATGGCTGTGGACCACGGCCTGGACGTCGGGGCGGGTGCGGTAGATCTCGCCATGGATGAAGCGTTCGAGGTACAGGCGCCGGGTGTCGCCACCCACCGGGTCCGAGTCCGCGTCCAGTTCGACGATGTCCGCTTCCCTGACGAGGTTGGGCGCCCGGTTGCACGAAATCAGATAGTGGCCCGCGATCTCGGGATGCCGGCAACTGACGTGCCCGAACCCGTCGACGATGCCTTTCAGGTAAAGGATGCGGTTGGCCCTCGCCAGGTTACGGCGCGCCTCCAGCACGATTGCGTTCATGAGCATGCTCCCCCGTTTTCCGCTTTGTATGTCGAGCGCGTATTGTGCACCCGAAGGCATCATCAATTCATTTGATCTTTGACATCAGATTCCATGACCGACTTGCGGGCCGGCCTGTGAAATACTCGGACCAAGAAGAGAACATCCGGAGGAAACACCCATGATCCCCACCCCCCTTGCACGCGGCCTGGCCCTGGTCGGCGGCGCCGGCGCGCTGTCGCTCGCGCTGGCCGCTTCCGCGGCCGACAACTGGCCCGCCAAGCCCATCACCTTCGTCGTGCCCTCCTCGCCCGGCGGCGGCACCGACATCTATGCCCGGCTGCTGGCCGAAGGCGTGGGCAAGGGGCTCAAGCAGACCGTCGTGGTCGAGAACAAACCCGGCGCCAGCGGCAACATCGGCGCGGCGGCGGTGGCACGCGCCGCGGCCGACGGCTACACCTTCCTGGTCTCGGCCACGCCGGCGATCGCCGTCAATCCCTACCTGTACAAGAACCTGCCCTACGACGCGGAAAAGGATCTCGTGCCCGTGGCCCGCGGCGTGGACGCGCCCCTGGTCTACGTCGTGCCGCCCGGCTCGCGCTTCAAGACGCTGGACGACCTGCTGGCCGCCGGCAAGAACGAACCCGGCAAACTGGCGTTCGGGTCGGCCGGCCATGGTTCGCCCACCTTCCTGGGCGTGAAGGTCATGGAAGAAAAGACCGGCGCCGCCTTCACCCACGTCCCGTACAAGGGCATGGCCCCGACCATGCAGGACTTCCTGGGCGGACGCCTGGACTTCCTGCAATCGGACGTCGCCTCGGTGCTTCCGCACATCAAGTCCGGCAAGGCCGTCCCGCTCGCCATCAGCAGCAAGTCGCCGCTGTTTCCCAAGCTGCCGGTCTGGACCGACAAGGGCCTGCCCGACGTGCCGCAATCCTTCAGCGTCATGGCGCCCGCGGGCACGCCCGATGCCATCGTCCAGAAAATGAACCAGACCGTGGTCCAGGCCATGCAGGAACCTTCGGTCAAGCAGCGCCTGATCGAGCAAGGCTACATCCCGGTCTCGGACACGCCCGCCAGGTTCAGCCAGCAATTGCAGGCGGAACGCGCGATGTGGAAGGCCCTGATCGAGCGCAACCACATCACGGTCGAATGAACGGCCGGGCGCTCAGCCCTGCGCGATGCGGGCGAGCGCCTTCCTGAGCCAGGTCGCGCCGGCATCCTTCCTGTGCCGGGGGTGCCAATGCTGGTGGACCACGTAGCTGGGCGACTCGAACGGCAGATCGACCGTCATCAGGGGCGCGAAGCGCATCAGCGCGCGGCTCAGCCGGGCCGGCACGACGGCCACCAGATCGCTGTCGGCAAGCAGATGCTCGATGCCGGCGAAACTCGACTGCTCCAGGCGGATGTTGGGCCGCGCGCCCAGACTCTCGGCCGCATGGTCCTCCCAGCGCTGGCGGTTGCGGCCCCGGCTGGCCACCGACAGGTGCGGCAGCCGCAGGAAATCCTCGACCGGCATACCGGCCCGCAGCGCGGGATGGTTCGCCCGGCCCAGGCAGACATAGTGCTCGCGGTACAGCCGCTGCCGGATGACCGACTTGCCCATGGTGGGCACATGCCCCAGCACCAGGTCCAGCGTGCCGGACTCCAGGTGCCAGGGCGTGTCGGCCGTGATCTCGATCTGTTCCAGGCTGACGCCGGGCGCCTCGCCCGCCAGCAACGAACGCAGGCCGGGCATCAGCACATAGACGCCGATCTCGCTCATCGCCACCCGGAAATGGCGTGTCGCCACCGCGGGATCGAAGGCATCGCCTTCCAGCGCGCTGGCCTGCAAAAGCTGCTGGGCCTGCTTGAGGCCCGGATAGATCGCTTCGGCCTTGATGGTCGGAATCATGCCGACGGCGCTGCGCACGAACAGGTCGTCCCGGTAGATCTCGCGCAGCCGGGCCAGCGCCATGCTGACCGTGGAAGGATTCATCCCCAGGCGCGCGGCCACGCGCGCGATGCTCGCGACCTCGTATAGCGCGGTGAATATGCTGATCTGGCGATAGTCGGGAAAACTCCTGGCGTCCGCGCCCTTGCGATCGTCGTCCATGGCCGGGCGGCTCCTCAGTCTTCGTCCAGCGACGCGAACCGGTCGGCCAGATGGTCCACCAGCGCCCGCACGGCGGGCAGCAGGCCGCGCCGCGATGCGAACACGGCATGGATGATCTCGCGCGGAGGTGCCCACCCCGGAATGACATGGACCAGCTCGCCGCTGACGAGCTCGTCGCGCACCATCATGGCGGGAAGCTGGACCACGCCCGCCCCTGCCACGGCGGCCGCTCGCAGCGCCGGCATGCCGCGCGTGATCAGCCGCGGATGGTGGCGCACGGCGGCATGCGCGCCGTCGGGCCCGAACAGATTCCAGACATACTCCTGCTGCGGCACGCCCAGCGCCATGCTTGGCAGGCCGGCCAGATCGGCGGGCACGCGGGGCATGCCGTGCCTGAGCAGTTCCGGGCAGGCTACAAGGTACTGCGCACGGTTCGCCAGCACCCGCATGACCAGGCCGCTGTCCTCCAGCGGCGGCGGACGCACGCGCAGGGCGACGTCGATGCTTTCCCCCACCACGTCCACCCGCCTGTTGGTCTCCTCCAGGTGGATTTCCACACGGGGATAGGCAACCATGAACTCGGCCACCATGTCGGCCACCCGCGCGTCCAGCAGCGCCACCGGGCATGCCAGGCGCACGATGCCGCGCGGCTCGGCGTGCATGACCGCGATGGCGTCATCGGCGGCCTCGGCCTCCACCAGCATCGCCTTGCAGTGGCCATAGTAGGTCTGGCCGATCTCCGTCACCGCGAAACGGCGGGTCGAACGCTGGATGAGCCGGACCCCCAGGCGTTCTTCGAGCAGCGCGATGCGGCGGCTGAGCTTGGATTTGGGAATGCCCAGGGCGCGGCCGGCCGGGGCGAAGCCGCCGTGGTCCACCACCTGCACGTAGTAATAGAGATCGTTGAGGTCTTGCATGACCATCGTTCCTTAAATAGAACGCTCCAAGCGAATTCTGCCATCTACCGGGAATTTCGTCCCGTCCATATGATGTCTCCATCGACCGTTACCACGGTTCCCCTTCCAGGAGATCGGCATGAAGAAGATCCTCGGCGTCTACAGCGCTCCCCGGCCCCATTGGGTGGGCGACGGGTTTCCCGTGCGCTCGCTGTTCGGCTACGACGGACTGGGCCGCCACCTCAGCCCGTTCCTGCTGCTGGACCATGCCGCCCCCACCCCCTTCCCGCCCGCGGCCCGTCCACGCGGCGTGGGCCGCCATCCGCACCGGGGTTTCGAGACCGTCACCGTCGTCTACCAGGGCGAGGTCGAGCATCGCGACTCCACCGGCGCCGGCGGCCTGATCGGCCCGGGCGACGTGCAATGGATGACGGCGGCGGGCGGGATCCTGCACGAAGAATTCCATTCACGTGCCTTTACCGAGCGCGGCGGCACCATAGAAATGGTGCAGTTGTGGGTCAACCTGCCCGCGCGGGACAAGATGAGCGCCCCGGGCTACCAGACGCTGCTCGATGCGCAGATCCCCTCGGTCGACCTGCCCGACGGCGCCGGCCGCGTGCGGGTGATCGCCGGGGAATACGGCGGCGGCAAGGGCCCGGCCCGGACCCACACGCCCATCGACATGTGGGACATCCGTCTGGCGCAGGGAGGCCAGGCCCGCTTCGACGGCACGCCCGGCCACACGCTGGCGCTGGTCGTGCTGCGCGGAACGGTGCTGGTGAACGGCGACACGCTGGCTCGCGAGGGGCAGCTCGTGCATTTCGAACGCGACGGCACGGGTGTCACGCTGGAGGCCAACAATGACGCCATCCTGCTGTGGCTGGCGGGCGAGCCCATCGACGAGCCGGTCGTGGGCTACGGTCCCTTCGTCATGAACACGCAGGCCGAGATCCAGCAGGCCATCGAAGACTACAACGCCGGCCGCTTCGAACGGGCCGCCTGACCCACCCCCGGAGGACGCCTTTCGCGCTTCCCCGGGGACTCACCCAGTCCCACCCGACCAGGAGCATGACCATGAGCAAGCCCTACATCCGCCTCGACAAGAACGATGCCGCCGTATTGCTGGTGGACCACCAGACCGGCCTCCTGTCGCTGGTCCGCGACATCGACCCCGACAAGTTCAAGAACAACGTCCTGGCGCTGGCCGACATGGCCGAATACTTCAAGCTGCCCACCATCCTGACCACCAGCTTCGAGAACGGCCCCAACGGCCCGCTGGTTCCCGAACTGAAGGCCCAGTTCCCCGATGCGCCCTACATCGCGCGCCCGGGCAACATCAATGCCTGGGACAACGAAGACTTCGTCAAGGCCGTCAAGGCCACCGGCAAGAAGCAGCTCATCATCGCCGGCGTGGTCACCGAAGTGTGCGTGGCCTTCCCCGCCCTGTCGGCCATCGAGGAAGGCTTCGAGGTTTTCGTCATCACCGATGCGTCGGGCACCTTCAACGCGCTCACTCGCGATGCCGCGTGGGACCGCATGTCGCGCGCCGGCGTGCAACTGATGACCTGGTTCGGCGCCGCCTGCGAACTGCACCGCGACTGGCGCAACGACGTGGAAGGATTGGCGGCGCTGTTCTCCAACCACATCCCCGACTACCGCAACCTGATCACCAGCTACGACACGCTGACGGCGTCGAAGTGAGCGGATGGGCCGGGACGCCCCGGCCCATCGCTTCCTACTCCGTCACACACGTGAAGCTGGCCGCATCGCCGACCGGCACATCGGCCGTGTCCGCGCCGCGCCCGGATTGGCCGGCCGGGCGGCGAGGACGAGAGCGGACAACGGCATGTGCGGGATCTTCATGGGCGGGTCTCCTCGATGACGGCTTTTCTTTTCGTTCCTGCGTGGCCCCACCCCGTGCCGGGCCAGGCGCTCCGCGCAGCCCGCCAACGGCGCCCGAAATACTTAACGATGTAGACAATTCCGCGCTTTCGTGGATGCCAGTTCCGTTTCGCACCGGCGGAGCGCCTGACGCAGGACGGTATCGACATTGCGCACGGACAGCCCGTAGCGGGCGGCGACTTCCTGCCGCGGCGCCTCGTCGATCCGCAAGGCGAACAAGATCGCCTGGTGCCGTCCCGGCAGACCACGGCAGACCCGGTCCAGCGCCCGCACCGAAGCGCGCGCGGCGGCGATGCGCTCGGGTCCCGGCGCCTCGTCCACGACGCCCTCGAGCGCCGTGCTTCCATCGACCGGACGAAGCACCTGGTCGGCACGCAACAAGTCCATGGCCGCATTGCAAGCAACGCGAAACACATACCCCTGGGGGTTGCCCGGCTCCCGAACCAGCATGGCTCCCCCCAGTCGCAACCAGGCCTCGTGCAAACTCTCGCTGGCCAGGTCGGCGCAACCGAGGTGCCGCGTGAGTCGCTTGTGGAACCCGACATAGTTACCGGTGAGAACTTCCTGCAGCCGGCCGCCGAGCAAGGCGGCGGATCTCGCCGGAACCGTGGCCCCGGCGCGATCCGGAAGGTTGGCCGGCACGGCTACCTTTCCTTCGCCAGCAGGTTGCGCTCGGCCGGCGTCAGGCGGGCGAGCTGTCGCGCATCGAAATGGCGGCCGGCCCCCACCATCTGGACGTAGCTTGCCGGATCGCCGCCCTGGCCGCCGGCCGACGGCAGGTCGGTCATGGCGCCTTCCTGCCTGCCCCCGGCAGGCGCCGGCTCGCTGCCGAATCCCAGCACCCTCACAGTGAACACCGACGGCAGGCTGTTGCGCGTGGCCTTGCGCTCCTGCTGCAGCACATCCTGCGCCGCCGCGGCGGCCTGCGACGCCGCGGCGCTGGCCGCCGTCAACGCGCCGATATTGACCGCCGCCACCACCGGCAAGCCGGTGGCCTTGCCCTTGACCTGGATGTTCTCCGCGTTCAGCACATGCAGCGCGGCGATATTCAGGTTGCCCGCCACCCGTATGCCGGCGTCGCCGGCGTTGACGGTACCGACGGGAGCCACGAGATCGACGTCCCCGTCGCCCACGGTGCCGATACCGCTGCCGCTCATGTCCGAGCGTTCGCGAATCTCCGTATTGCCGTCGGTGTCGGTCACGATATCGGCCGACGAAGGGATCCTCACCGTCTTCGCCCCCCTGCCGGCGTCGACGTCCCCCACGGTGGACCAGACGATCTGGTCGCTGCCCTCGCGCGTGATCGCCGGCACGAATGACAGCAGCCGCGAGCGATTGACGACGACGTCGTCATGCGCGAAAACGTTGATGTGGCCCGAAGCCAGCGTCACCAGGCCGTAGCCGGCGGGCACGGTGGCGCCCAGCGCCGCCAGTTGCAGGCCGCCGCCCGGCGTCAGCACGTTGATATCGCCGCCGGCCATGGTGCGCAGCATCAGGTTGTTGGCGGCGATGTTTCCGCTCCACCCCGTTCCCGGGAACATCCGCTCGATGGCGGCATAGCCGCGGTTGTAGCCGCCATTGCGCGGCAGGCCGTTCTCGCCGGGAAAATTCTGGTCCCGGCCGGCATCGCGCAACTCCAGCAGCAGGACCTGCCGCAGGAATTGCTGCTGCGCCTGTTGCGCAAGCGTCTGGAAACGTTCCCAGGCCGCCAGCGGCGCCAATTCTTCGCCGGTCATGGCCTCCACGTACGACACCAGGCCCCGGCGCGTGGTCTTGCTCGTGCCATCGTCGCGCACTTCCGCGCCGTCGGTCAGATAGACGGGCAACAAGGTGCCGTCGTCGCCCGCTTGCCTCAGGTAGGCCGGCATGCCCGCCACGTTGGCCGGGTTCAGGTAGACGTCGGCGAAGGCTCCGTAGGCGACCTCGCCGTTGATGCCCGCCATCGCCGTGATGCCGGCGCCCTGCGCCGGCAATCCGTTGATGACGGAACTCGGCAAGGGACGGTTGTTGTCGTCGTACCGGCCGACGTTGCCCAGGCTCACGATGCGCAGCCGGTCGGCATAGATGTCGCGGCCCGCCGACAGCAGCAACGATCCGGGACCCTGGATATCGATATGGTTGAAATAGTCGGACCGCGGCGCCCCCACCTCCAGGATATCGTTGCCGGCTTCCAGCAGCGTCACGTCCGAAGGGCGCAGGTTGCGTGCCAGCAGGTCCAGGCCCCGGATGTCGCGGCCCGCGCGTACCCAGGTCTGTTCGTTGGCGATGAGCTTGAGCCCGTCGATGGAACCGCCGGCGTAGAGGCGGCTGGGCTCATGGTCGTCCATCAGCGGCAGTACCGCGGGATTGGCCGCGCTCGAGAAATAGGCCGAACCGATCGGCACGGACGCGGTACCGATCTCGTTGCGCAGCAGGATGGCCATGCTGCTGATCGAGTGTTCTCCGAAACCCACCGGCATGGCCGGCGATGGCACCATCGCCGCCGTGGCATAGGGCATGTACAGGCCCGGCTCGGCCAGTTGCAGTCGCATGCCGTCCCGCGCGTAGCGCGCGGCATCCGGCCGGCCGAAACGCAGGTCGGCCTGAGCGGCCACGGTGACATCGTTGGTATCACGGGAAGGCAGCACGTACAACGGCCCCTGGATCGCGATGCCGCCGTTCATCGCGATCGCTTTCAGGTGCGCGGGGTAGAGATTGCCGCCAAGGCCGATCAGATTGTCCTGATCGGTGGTGTAGCTCTCCAGGCGGACGTCGCGAAAGGCGTAGTCCGCCTGGTTGACCAGCGCGATATTGCCGCCCACCGATACCAGTTGCAGCGCGGTCCGGTCCGTATAGCCGCTCATGTAAGCGCCGCGCACGATGGACGGCAAGTCGCCGCTGCCATCGCTGCCGTAGCGCACCATCAAAGGGTCGATCACGGACTGCACGGCCATGTCGCCTTGCGTGCGCACGCTCAGCGTGGCGTCCCCGACCGCCAGCACGGGCGCCAGCGCAAACGCGTAGCTGCGGTCGCCGCCCCAGTCGCCGATGGTCACCGTGACGGCATTGCCAACCCCGGTTTCTCCGGCCCTGATGCGCCCTTCGCCGCGGGCCACGTAGTACTGGCCGCCCAGGATGGCGCCACCGGCTTCGATGGCAAAGGAGCCGCCATTGCGCGTCTCCATGATCTTTTCCTCGGTGGCAGTCCGGCCGCCGCGCATGCGCATGTTGGTCGGCAGTGCCACGACCAGATTGGCGAGGTCGCCGCCGGCATCGACCGAGACATTGCCTCCGCCCAGGGCCCCCACGCCCTGCTCGAACATGCCGTAGTCTATCCACCAGCTCGACTGCTCGGCCGGCCGGCGGATGGGGCCGTAGCTGCCGTCGGGCAGCTCGCCGTACTCGCCGCCCAGGTAGTCGCCGAAGTAGTACTCGGCATTGACGGCGCCCTGGCGGTTCAGCCACTGGACGAAACG
Organism: Alcaligenaceae bacterium SAGV5; assembly: GCA_009360345.1. Taxonomy (GTDB): domain Bacteria; phylum Pseudomonadota; class Gammaproteobacteria; order Burkholderiales; family Burkholderiaceae_B; genus Pigmentiphaga. The sequence continues at coordinate 287,858 of SPDP01000004.1, read as the reverse complement.
CTGGCCCGACGGCTCGGCCGACACGCTGCCCCGCGCGGCGATGTCCAGGTTGCCCCCTTCGATGCCGTAGACGGCGCCGGCGCGCGCCGTCGTGAAGTCGTCCCAGGTGGACGGGTCGCGGCGGCCGGCGGTGTAGATGACCGATTGCCGGTGGGCCAGGCGGATGTCGCGGCCGGCGCGCACCGTCAGGTCGCCGGTCCCGGTGCGCACCAGCTTGCCGGCGCCGTTGTCGCCCTCGCCCGGATCCGTGTCGGCGGTGCCGACGATGACCGATCCGCTGTCGGCCGCGATGAGCGCCTGCGGACGCAGCGCCAGTGTATCGGCCGCCGACAAGTCGGCGCCGGCCACCAGGCTCAGGTTCCAGGCGTCCGTATCCTGCAGCGCGCCGTCGCGGCCGGCGCGGTCGAAGCCGTCGCTCAGGTGGCCGCCGATGACCAGATTGCCGCCAGCGCGCAAGGTCAGGCTGCCGCCCCGCGCGGCCGCGAAATCCTCGTACAGGTTCCAGTCGGTATCGAGCGCGAGGTCGCCGTCGGCGACGATTTCCACTCCCGCGGCAACCGTCCAGCCGCCAGCGCCGCCCAGCCGCGCCGCCATCGCATCACGATTCGACGCAAACGCCAGGGCTTCGTCGACCACCCGTTGCCTGACGGCGCCCACGGACGCGCTGTCGTAGCTGCGTGTCCCTTCGACCACGGCCGATCGCGCCCCGATCACGCGCGTGGCAAGCCGGTCCACGGCCAGGTCGAGATTGTCGGCGTGACGCCGGGCACGCACGAGCACCCTGCCACCCTGGCCTCCGGCCACGTCGATGAGGCCGCCGGCCAGGTCGGCCGTGCCGTCCACCGCGACGAGGGCCACGCGGCCGCTGCCGATGGCTTCGGTCGCCCCCGCCAGCAGCTCGGCGCCGTCCCGCAACGCCACCCCGCCGCCGCCGATGATGCGGATGACTCCCCCATATCCCGCGCGGGCATCGACCGTACCGACCACATCGATCCTGCCGCGATCGGCGGACAGCGTGAACTGCTCCACCCGGGTGTGGCCATCGACCGTCACATCGCCATTGCGAATGCGGAAGTCGCGCGCCTGCAGGAAGCCGGCCTCGTTCAGGCGGGCGTTGAAGGCGCCGAAATCCGGCAATGCGTCAATATCCAGGGACAAGGATCCGGCCTGTCCATCTTCGCCTGCGTGGGCGTCGACGTCGCCGGCGAGCAGCACGCTGCCGCCGTTGCCTGCCGTCAAGGCCAGCGTGCCGGCGCTGCCGCCGCCAGGCTGGGCCGACAGATTCAGCGTGCTGCCAGCCTCGACCCGCACGCTGCCGTCGACCGCCGCGAGTTCGACACGGCCCGCGTCGGCGTATTCCGAAAGGTCGAAGAACTGCTTGGCAAAGCCCCCCACGTCGACAACGCCGCCGTCCACCAGCGTCACATCGCCCGCTGTCGCGGTAATGGACACCGTGCCGCCCAGCGCCTCGATCCGTCCGCCAACGCGTACGCTGCCGCCCGACAAGGCCAGGCGCGATCCCAGGCTGTCCTGCGACGCCTCGGTCCCGGGTGCGGCAGCCGCGGCGGACAAGACGTCGAGCCGGCCACGGGTGCGCAGCACCAGATTGGCCGCTCCGCTGCCGGTCAACACGGGCGCATCGAGCGCCAGGTCGGCGGCCCCGGCGTCGAGCACGCCCTGGCCCTGCCCCACGATGCGGTCGGCGGCAACCAGCGATACTCGGTCAAAGCCCGAGGCCCGCTTCTCGCCGGCACCCAGGACGATGGTGTCGGCGGCCAGCGTCAGGCTGGCCGCGCCCGCGCCCACCGGATCCGTCACCCCGCCGCTGTTGGCCAGGGTGACGCGGTTGCCACTCACGACGACATCGACGTCGCCGTAGCCCGCCAGGGCGCCGCCATCGAGCACGACGGCACGCAGACCGGCCGCCTCGAGGTTCACCGACTGATGGAAATCGAAGCTCGAATAGCTGCGTAGCGTGAGTTCCTCGGTGCGCGACAACTGCGTCAATGCGCCGGCCTCGAGCAGCAGCCCCTCGCCCGAGCCGCCAAAACCGATGCGGCCGGAGGATACGGAAAGACTCCTGGCGCCGAGCATGGCGGATCCGGCCATGTCGGTCGTGCGCGTGGCGTCGATCAACAACGCGCCCGAAGCCTGCAGCCGGGCCTGCTCGCCTATGCTGACCTGGCCGCCCAGGCTCGTATCGACGCCGCGCCGCACCACCCGCGCCGCGTCGCCGCTGGCCACGCGGATCAAGGTTCCCCAATCGCGCTCGGGGGCAAGCAATGTATCGTCGGCGGGATCGCCGGGCGTGCCGTTGTCGTTGTACTGGGCGGCCTGCCGCGGAGCGACGATCAGGTCGCTGGCCGGCGCCGGGCCGCCGCTCGCCTCGATCACGCTGCCGGCGTCGATGCGGAGCAGGTCGCTGGCGGCGAGGATGATCTCCGGCGCCTCGAGGGCCGAGCCCGCATCGTTGCGCACGACGATGTTGCTCGCCGTCACGTCCACCGCCAGGCCCAGCGGATCACCCCGTCGCGTACCGCCTATCAGCACGCTGCCGGCCTCGAATCCGCTCAGGTCCTGGGCATCGATCATCAGGAAGCCCTGGCCGATCAGGTCCGACGCATCGAGGCCGGCGCCGACGATGGCGATCTTGTCGCCCGTGATGTCGACCAGGCCGCCGCGCCCGCCCACGGCTGCGCGGGACCGCAGTTCGCCGTCCAGCGTCAACGCCTGCCCGGCACTGAACACGGCGGCGCCGCCGTCGCGCGGCAGGCGCGGCGTCACGATGTCCTGGCCGGTCAGGCGGTACCGGGTCAGCTTGAAGGCGTCGGACGAGAAAAAGTCATTCGCCATCGCTTCGTTGTATTCGGTGTAGCGCCGGACGGTCTGGCCGGACAGCACGCGCCACGCCGAGGCTTGTGCATCCTGCGTGCCGCCGTAGGCGCTGCCGCGCCATCCCGGCATGACGAGGCTGCCGTCCGCCGCGGCGACGGACTCTGCCGCGATCCCCGTCCACGAGCGGCTCGTCGCTTGCACCGCGAAGGCGCCGGGCAACAACGCATAGCGCGCCGGCAGCAACGTGTACCAGCCCGCCGCCAGGCCATCGCCGCCGGCCAGCCATACCCGGTCGCCAGCCGCGGCGCCAGTTCCCAGCGCGGGCCCCTGGTAGCCTGGCAAGATGGCGTACATGCCGGGCTGGGTCAGGATGTCGTGGGAACCGCCAGGGCCGGGCACGAATTCCCAGGCGTACAGATCGCCACCACCGGCGATGTCCACCACCGCGCCGTCCGCCATCGCGACGTCGGGCGCCTTGAGCTCGATGCGCTTCTCGGGCGGAGCCGTCAACAAGCCCTGGGTCGGGTCGCTCTCGTCGATGACGACCTGCGCCGGGTCCCGCCAGTGCTCGTTGTTGCGCAGCACTCCGTACGGCACGATGACGCCCTCGCCCGATACCGACGTCGAACTGCCGGCCCCCAGGACCAGGCGCTCGGACGCCTCCAGCACGATCTGGCCGTGCGGCGCGCGCAGTACCCCGAACTGCTCGATCACGGGCGCCTGCAGGGTCAGGGATCCGCCCGCAGACAGAGGCGGCGCAACCTGGCCCAGCGGTTCGACGCGCAGGAGATCGCCCGCTCGGATACTGGCCTTGGCCGCCATCGCGGGATACACCTGCCCGGCCTCGATCACCAGTTCGCCATCGACGCCGAGGGTGACCGACTCGCCCGCCAGGCGCCCCAGCCGAAGGTGGTCCGCACGCATCTGGGTCTGCTGGAAACCGCCAATGCGGCCGCCCCAGCCTGACTCCGCGATATTGCCGTGGACCTCCAGCACCCCCGCGTCCACCACCAGTTTTCCTGCCAGCGCGACGCCCCCGGCCCGCAGCGGGGCGCCGTCGGCCCGTGCCCCGGCCAGCGTGATGACCGGCGCGGCAAGACGGGACGCGGCCTGGCCATGCTGCACGATCTGGCCGTCAAAGGAGATCGACCGCCCCAGCGACAGCGAGACGCCGTCGAGCCGGATCGGTGTGGCGCCGCCGCCCAGGGCCAGGTCGGCGAACCCGCCGTCGGCCATGGCGCCGGGCCGGAACACCATGGCGTAGTCTTGCGTTGGCTCCTGGAAGATCTCGCGCAGCGCGTCGGTGTAGATCATGTAGTCCCGGAACAGGTCCAGCACCTCGGGCGTCAGGCCGAATTCGGCCGGATCGCGCGGCAGCTTGGGCTCGGTGCTGCCCGGTGCGCTGTCCGATACGATGAAGCGGTTGCCGCCGCTCGCCATGGTTATCAGTTCGACCGGCAGGATCACGGGCGTCTCGACCGGAATACCCCAGAAGTCTCTGAAGAAAGGCTGCCAATCCACACCCAGCGCTTCCTTCCAGTCTCCCGTCCCGCACACGCCGTCGCCGGCGATCCCATAGCAATCGGGATCCATGGACATCAAGGTCTGCTGCACCTGCTCCGCTGGCGAGCCGTTCGGGTCCACCAACGGCGGAGCGAAAGCGACGTCCAGGCGCGCGCCTGCCGCACCAACGCCTCCGGCGTGGCCGCGCAGCCGGCCTTCCACCACTCCGCTGCCGTGGATCGAGATCACCCCGCCATCGCTGGCCAGCGTCACGACAGGACGGGCGGCGAACGCGGTGCCCCCTGCCCCGGGCACCCCATCGATGCGGCCCGATGTCCCGGACACGTCGATCAGCGAGCCCGCGCGCAAGTGCAGGCTCCCGGCGGCCAATACCACGCTGCCGCCCGCCAGGACGTGGCCTGTCCGCACTCCCTGCGCGTTCTCGTACGTCGCATCGACACCACGGGCCAACAGTTGCGCCCCCTCGTCCAACACGATACGGCTGGCGTCGATATCGATCGCGCCCGCAGGCGCCTCGAGCGTCCCGCGCAGGTCGACCAGGCCATTGCCCCCACGGGCCAGGAACGCCATACGGCCGCCTGCGTCGGTACGGAGCACCGCCCCTGCTCCGACCGAGATCTCGCCCGCCTCGACGGCCAGGCGGGGGACCCGCCACGCCATCCCTTGCTCCGGACGCAGCCTGCCTGTCCGGCCCGTCTGCGCGGTATCCGCGCCGGTGGGCACCTGCGCTGCGGCGATGCCGCTCAGATCGATGCTGTATGTCTCCTGGACGATCGATACGCCTTCCGGCACGAACACGCGATGTCCACCCGCATTGAGGATCAGCTCGCCGAAACCGCGATCCGCATACAGCGACGGCGGCAGCACGATCCCGCCGTCCACGGACACGCCCCCCAGTTGCACGTCGGCCGCGACGTCGAGCCTCAGGCTCGCACCCGCGCCTGGAGCCAGCCCATTCAGTTCCAGGCCCGCGAGGCCGCTGGCGGTATCGATGCCGCCCAGCAGAATGCTGCCGCCGTCGCCGAACTGGAGTGCCGGCCTGCCGCTACCGTTGCGATGGACCCTTGCCCCGCCCGTGACGTCGAGCGCAGCGCCGGTCTCGGCGATCAGGCGGCCTTCGCCGGGGTTGGTTTGCAGGATGGCGATACGTCCGGCGTCGATGGCCCAAGGGTACCCGGCCTGCCCGTCGTGCCAGCCGTTGACCCAGGACCCGCCGGCATCCAGGCGGCTGGCCGCGCCCAGTAGGACATCGCCGCCCTGGGGCTCCAGCTGGATGACGCCGCCCGGGGCATGGATACTTCCTTGCACGGCGATGTCGATGCCGGCGTTCTCCACCGCAAGAAAATTGAACCGCGTCCCGGGGAAAAGATCCAGGACTGCGTCCCTGACGATGGCCGAATCGTCGGTGGCATACAGATTGATGGTGCCCAGGCCCGAACGGTTCAGCATGCCGTCGGCAAGATAGGTGTGCTTTTCGAACGACGTGCCATCGGACGCCTCGGAAAGCGGGCGCTGGGCGACATACCAGTCGTCCGGAATCACCGTGTCGGCGCGGAAGTCCGCGCCCAGTTGCAACGGCGTGGGCGTGACGATGATATGGCCGGGAGACCAGGTCGTGTCGGTAAACGCGCCGCCACCCACGGTAAGCGTGCCGCCGGGCTGGGCCGGCCGCTGCGGATCGCGCTCGCCCCGTTGCACGCCCGCCCAGATGTCGCCCTCCATCACGATGGCCGCGCCGGCATTGACCTGGATGGCACCCGCGGTGCGTCCCTCCAGGTAACCCGGTTCGTAGTGATCAGCGCCCATCACCGCGCTCTTCCAGGTCTGCGACACGCCCCAGCGGTCATGCCGCAGCTCGTACCTGCCGGCGATGCCCACATAGATCATGTCGGGGCTGGCCTGGGCGACGGGATAGATCCGGCCATCGATGCCGAGCAGCTTGGTCGCGTTGTTCATGCCGCCCGTGTAGCGCACCGAGCCGCCGGAGATATCCAGCAGCGAACCCGGGCGCATGATCACATCGCCGCCCTCGGTCACCGCCATGTATACCGGGGGCGGGCCATAGACGATGCCGGGCAGGCCGATGCCTATGGATACGCTTACGCGGGCCTGGGCCGTCGCGCTGATGGCCAAGAGGGCGGCGCCCACCAGCCCTGCCATTGCCAGCCGTTTCATGCGGATTCTCCAATACTGCGGTAATCCGACTGTAGGGGGGATCGCGGGTCGGCGGTTTGTGCGGCCTGTTGCAATCGTCGCCACATGTAACGCTCCTGGGACGGGCATCGCGTTTCGCGTTGCCCGCGCGCGACGCCGGTCAGTAGCCGACGGTGAAGCGCCGGCGCGAATGCGCGGGTTGCGCCGCTTCGTCCAGCATGGCGACGGCGAAGTCCTCCATGGAAATCCAGCTGCGGCCGTCCGCGGCGGTCAGCAGCGTGTCGCCGCCGAGCCGGAACGTCCCCGTGCGTTCGCCAGGCACGAACAGCGCCGAGGGCGACAGGAAGGTCCAGTCCAGGTCCTTTTCCGTCCGCAAGGCGTTCAGCCAATCGCGCCCGGCCAGTGCCTCGGGCTTGTATTCGGCCGGGAACGCCGGTGTGTCGACCAGGGCGGCGCCGGGGGCCACTTCCAGGCTGCCCGCCCCGCCCACCACCAGCAGCCTGCGCACGGCGGCCTGCTTGACCGGGCCCAGGACCGCCGCGAGGGGCGTGGAGGCGAAGCGGACGCTGCTGATGACCGCGTCCTTGCCGCGCAAGGCATCGGCCAGCCTGGCGGAGTCGGCCAGGTCGAGGTCCAGCGTGTCCAGATGGGGACGGGCCTCGAGCCCGGAGGCATGGCGGGCGATGGCGGTGACATGGTGGCCGCGGGCCAGGGCTTCCTGGACGAGGCGGCTGCCGACATTGCCGGTGGCACCGATGATGGCGATGTTCATGGAGACTCCTTGGTAACGGTGGCGGGCGGAAGGGATCCGTCCTGACAGTTGTCAGCTTAGGGGTTGTCCCGCGGCGGAAAAACCGGGCCTGTCGCCATAGTTTGTTGCGATTTCCGGTCGAATGCCTCGCCACTTTCGCACGGACGCCGATGGGAGTTACATCCCGTTCTTGTCCCATGGGAGGGGACAGGCGTATAGATAGAACCTCGTCCGACGTCCGGGCCAGGCATCGTGCTTGCTGCCGGGGCCGGAAGGACACGCTGCCGCTGTCCCAAGGAGGCCCATATTGACCACCATGCTTCAAGGTCCCGCGCACAGGATGGCCGGGAACGACACCGCTTTTTCGATGGAAGGCGCGCCGTCGCAGGGACGACGCGCCGATGCGGTGCCGCTCGACAACCGGGCGGAGGAACTGGCCGCCGGATTGTGGGCCGGCCAGGCCTGCATCGATCCCAAGTTCCTGTATGACGCGCAGGGATGCGTCCTGTTCAACGCGATCTGCGAACTCCAGGAGTACTACCCCACGCGCACCGAGCGGGCGATCTTCGAGGCCCACCGCGAGGCCATCGCGCGCGCCCTGCCGACGCGCATCCAGTGGGTGGACCTGGGGTGCGGCGATTGCGCGAAATCCCGCGCCTGGCTTGCGCACGTGGATGCCTGCCGCTACCTGGGGGTGGACATTGCCGCCGATTGCCTGCGCCAGGAGGTGGCCGCGCTGGGCCGAAAGTTCCCCGAGGTCGCGTGCGTGGCCGTGGAGGCCGATTTCTCCGGGCACCTGGACCTGCGCCGGCACTTGACCGATACCCAGGCCTATCCTCCGGTCTTCTTTTATCCCGGGTCGTCCATCGGCAACTTCTCCCCCGAGCGGGCCGTCGCGCTGATGGCCTCGATCTGCCGGCAGGCGGGGCCGCGGGGCAGCCTGCTGATCAGCGCGGACCTGCGCAAGGACCGGCGGGTGATGGAGCGCGCCTATGCCGACGACCTGGGGGTGACGGCGGCGTTCAACCGGAATGTGCTGCGGGTCTGCAATCGCGTGCTGGGCAGCGATTTCCAGCCCGCCGAGTTCGATCACGAGTCCCGCTTCGACGACGGGCATGGCCGCATCGAGATGCGGCTGCGGGCCAGGCAGCGGCAGCGTGTGCGTTGGGGGGCGTCGGAGCGGATTTTCGAGGCGGGGGAAGACATCGTGACCGAGCATTCGTACAAGTACACGCCCGCGCAGTTCGACGCCATGCTGGCGCAGGCGGGTTTCTCGGTACGCAACATGTGGACCGATCCCCGCTCGTGGTTCGGCGTCTTCCTGGCCCAACGATGAACGCGCGCGACGAGGTCTCGGTTCCGGCGCTGCTCGCCCGTCGGGTGGCCGGCGTGCGCGCGGCCACGCTGGGGTTGCTGGACGGCCTGACGCCCGAGGACTGCATGCTGCAGTCCATGCCGGAGGCCAGCCCCGTCAAGTGGCATGTCGGCCATGTCGCGTGGTTCTTCGAGACCTTCGTGCTCGAACCCTGGCAACCGGGGTTCCGGCCTTTCGATCCCGCCTTCCGCGAGCTGTTCAACTCCTACTATGTCGGCGTGGGCGGACGGCATCCGCGTGGACAGCGGGGGCTGCTCTCGCGCCCGTCGCTGGACCGGGTGATGGCCTACCAGGAGTCGGTGCAGGAGCGTCTGCTGGCGTGGATGGACGAGGCCGCGCCGCCGCGGGCGCTGGCGCTGGTGGAGCTCGGCCTGCATCACGAGCAGCAGCACCAGGAACTGATCGCGACCGATCTGAAGCATCACTTCTGGCACAACCCCTTGCTGCTGCCCGCATGGCGGCCGGCTCCGCCGGATGGGCCGGCGCTGGAACCGGGCCCGCCGGTGTTCCGGCGCCATGAGGCGGGGCGCGTGGATCTGGGGCACGCGGGCGGCGGGTTCGCTTTCGACAACGAGGCACCCCGGCACCGCGCATGGGTAGAGGCCTTCGAATTGGCGCAGCGCGTGGTTTCGAACGCGGAGTATGCCGCCTTCATCGAGGACGGCGGCTATCGCCGGCCGGACCTGTGGCTGTCCGATGGCTGGGACGCGCGCGTCCGGGGCAATTGGGACATGCCGCTGTACTGGATGCGGGACGAGGGCCGATGGCGTTGCTACACCGCGTCCGGGCCGCGTCCGCTGGATCCGGCGGAGCCCGTCTGCCATCTGAGCTACTACGAGGCCGATGCCTATGCCCGGTGGGCGGGTGCGCGCCTGCCGACGGAGCAGGAATGGGAGCGGGCGGCCACCCAGGCCATGGCCGAAGGAAGCTGCCTGCCGGCGGATGGCGACTTCTCCGAGTCGGGCCTGTTGCATCCGGCGCGGTTGCGCGTGGATGCGCCGGGCTTCCTGGGCGGCGTATGGGAGTGGACGCAGAGCGCCTATCTGCCGTATCCGGGGTTTCGTCCCGCCGCCGGCGCGGTGGGGGAGTACAACGGCAAGTTCATGATCAATCAGATGGTGCTGCGAGGCGGATCCTGTGCCACGCCCCGCAGCCACATCCGTGCCACGTACCGCAATTTCTTCGCGCCGGGGGCGCGCTGGCAGTATGCCGGCCTGAGGCTGGCCCGCTGAGTCCGGGACAGGTTCCGCAAGAGGCCCTGTCCCGGTTTCCGCGTCGGAAGGGTTCAAGGCTGTCTGCGCAGATCCGCGGGCGGGAGCTTCATCAGGTCGCGGTATTTGGTGACGGTGCGGCGCGCGACCAAGACGCCTTGTTGCGCCAGCATCCTGGTCAGCGAGACGTCGGACAGCGGATCGCGGTGGTCCTCGGCCTCGATCATGTCGCGGATCAAGGCGCGCACGGCCGCCGCCGAACATCGGCCGCCCGTTTCGGTGGCCAGCTCGCGCGAGAAAAAGTGCTTGAATTCGAAGACGCCGCGCGGCGTGGCCATGTACTTGTTGTTCGTCGCCCGCGAGACCGTGGACTCGTGCAGGTCCAGTTCTTCGGCCACTTTGCGCAGGACCAGCGGCTTGAGCGCGATTTCGCCGTAGTCGAAGAAGGTGCGCTGGTGCGCAACGATGGCTTCGGCCACGCGCTGGATGGTGGCGAAGCGCTGTTCGGCGTTGCGTATCAGCCAGCGCGCCTCTTGCAGCTCCTGCGCCAGCGGCGCCCGGTCGTCGCAGCGGGCCTTGCGGAACAGATGGGCATAGGCCTGGTGCAGGCGGGCCTTGGGCATGACCGCCGGGTTGGTGGTGATCACCCATTGATTCCGTATCTTGCGCACGATCACGTCGGGGACGATATGGTCCGCGCCTTCTTCCAGGAAGGCGAAGCCCGGCCGTGGCGCCAGGCTGCGTATGAGCCGGCAGGCCACCGCCAGTTCCTCGTCGCCGCAGCCGAGCCGGCGGCGAAGCTCCGCCGTTTCGCGGCGCGCCATCAGATCGAGGTAGCGGTCGGCGATCGCCAGCGCCGGCGTGCGTCCCGGTGTCGCCTCGGCCAGCGCCGCCAATTGCAGGCACAGGCATTCGCCCAGGCCGCGGGCCGCGAGCCCCGGCGTGTCCAGGTGCTGGACCAGCTTCAGCGCGACCATCCATTCGTCGTGGGTGGGCGCGGGCAGCACCGACAGGCTGGCGGCCAGTTCGTCGAAATCCTGGCGCAGATAGCCGTCTTCGTCCAGGGCCTCGATGAGAATGTCGGCCAGCAGCCGGTCGCGGTCTCCCAGACGGTAGCCGCACAGCTCCTGGTGGAGGTGGTCGTGCAGTCCCACGGTGCTTTGCGTCCATTGCCCGGCGTCGGGGCGGTCGTCCCCGTCGTCGTCGCGCGCCCGGCCGGATGGGTAGCTGCCGCCATAGGGCTCGGGATCGAACGCGGGGAGGGCGGGTTCGCGCGCCGGGTCGGATTCGGCCGTGGCGCCGCGATCGGCGGGAAACACCGATTCGCCTGCCTGGGCCGCGACGGCGGGATCCTGGTCGTCTTCTTCCAGAAAAGGGTTGCTCGCGATGGCTTGCCGCAACTCCTGCGTGAACTCGAGCGCCGACATCTGCAACAGCCTGACGGACTGCTGAAGCCTGGGCGTCAGGGATAGTTGCTGCCGTACTCGTAGGTCGTAACTGGCTTGAACCAATGCCGTCTCCCAGGCTTGGCCGGACCGCCGGCCGTTGAGCGTCGCAATCCCTGCAACGTGCAAGCTTCGTGCCAATGCGAAGCCGTAGGCGCGGCGCGCGGGACAGTGGAAAATAGCGTGCAGCGCTTGCCGGTTCGGTAAGTTTTACCGGTGCGAATGCCCGCCGGGCAGGGGGTGCCCGACGGAACCGGGCTGTCTCGTCACAGAATGAGAAAAAATGCGAAGCTTCCTGCGCGTTCTCCTGTATGGCCTGTGCGCGGCGCTGTTGTGCCACTGCGCCAATCCGCTGCCCGACCCCGCCAGCGGCGTCGAGCCGCGGCGCAAGGTACGCATCTCCGGCGATGCCGGCCTGCTGACCTACCGGGAGAGCCGCCGCATCATCCAACAGCTGGACGCCCGCGGCCGGGCCGGCGATTTCCTGGCGCGCCATCTGCAGGTCGAGGAAGCCGTTGCCGACACCCCGTTGGTCGTCGGCAACGAAGTGCGCCTTTTCGGCGACGGTCCGAGCACCTATCGCGCCATGGAGGAAGCCATTGGTGCCGCGCGGCGCTTCATCCATCTGGAGAGCTACATCTTCGAGGACGACCGGATCGGCAACCTCATTGCCGAGATGCTGATCGCCAAGCATGCCGAGGGAGTGGCCGTGGCCGTCATGGTCGACGATGTCGGCACGTTCTCCGTCCCCCCCGGCCTCTTCGACCGCATGCGCCAGGCCGGCGTGCAGGTAGTCTTCTTCAATCCGGTCAATCCGCTCAAGAGCCGGGGCGGCTGGTCCATCAACGAGCGCAGCCATCGCAAGATTCTGGTGGTCGATGGCGAAGTCGCGTTCATCGGCGGGATCAACCTGAGCGACGTCTATGCGTCCCGGCCCGTGGCAGGCTCGTCCCGGCCCCACGGCGGCGATGGGCGGCAGGACGCGCCGTGGCGGGACACCCACGTCAGTATCCGCGGGCCCGCCGTCCCCGACGTCGAACGCGTATTCCTGGAAGGCTGGCGCAGCCAGGGCGGGCCGCCGCTGGGCGACATCGATTTCCTGCCGCCACAGCCCCGGAGCGGTCCGCATGTGGTGCGCATCCTGGTCAACCGCCCCGGTTCCGCGGACAACCACGCCATCTACCTGACGCTGCTGTCGGCCATCAACAGCTCGCAGCGGTCGGTGCACATCACCATGGCCTATTTCGTGCCCGATCCGGGCTTCGTCGCGGCCCTGGGCGATGCCGCCCGCCGCGGAGTCGATGTGACGCTGCTGTTGCCGGGGTTCAGCGATTTCTCCATCGTGCTTCATGCCGGCCGCTCCCACTACGAAGAACTGCTGGAGGCCGGGGTGAAGATCTACGAGCGCAAGGACGTGCTGCTGCACGCCAAGACCGCGGTGGTGGACGGCGTCTGGTCCACGGCCGGATCCAGCAATCTCGACTGGCGCAGCTTCACCTTGAACCACGAGATCAATGCCGTGATCCTGGGCGCCGATTTCGGCGCCCAGATGGAGGCCCTGTTCGAGCGCGACAGGCGGGCCTCCGAACCGGTGGCGCTCGAACAATGGAAGAAGCGGCCGCTGTCGATCCGGTTCAAGGAGTTCATGTCGCGGTTGCTGGAACGCTGGCTGTAGCGGCGGGCGGCCCCGGGGCCCGTGCGAGGCGCCTTTGGGCGTGGACAGGTCCTAGGCGTCGCCGCCGTGCTTGTACACGTCCAGCCGGTTGTAGAGCGTCTTGAGGCTGATGCCCAGCGTGCTGGCGGTCTGCCGCTTGTCGCCGCCGAAGTGGGCCAGCGTCGCCAGGATGAGCTCCCGCTGGGCGTCCGGCAGCGGGATGCCCACGGTCAGTTCGAGACTGCCGTCGCGCCGGACCACGCGGCGGTTGCGCGGCGGAGGCTCGGGGTTGCGTACCTTGACTTCGTCGTCGGCAAGGATGAAGGCCCGGTGCACGGCGTTCTTCAGCTCCCGTACGTTGCCCGGCCAGTGGTACTGGCGCAGGCCGTCCAGTGTGCCCGGGGCGAAGCGCTTGCGGGTTTTCTCGGTCGCGTTGAGCTGGTCGAGGAAGCGCTGCCCCAACATGTCGATGTCCGCGGGCCGTTCGCGCAGGGCGGGGACGCGCAGCGGGAACACCGCCAGCCGATACAGCAGGTCTTCTCTGAAGCGGCCTTCGCGGACCGCCGTCCGGGGGTCGCGGTTGGTCGCGGCGACGACCCGCACGTCGGCGCAGATCTGCTCCGTTCCCCCGACGCGGTGAAAGCTGGAGGTCTCCAGCACGCGCAGCAGCTTGATCTGCATCTCGGGGGCCATCTCCGTGATTTCGTCCAGGAAGATGGTGCCGCCGGCGGCGCGTTCGAAATAACCCATATGTTGCTGGATCGCGCCGGTGAAGCTGCCTTTTTCGTGTCCGAACAGTTCCCCCTCGATCAGCGCCGCGGGGATGGCGCCACAGTTGACGGGGATGAAGGGGCCGCCATCGCGCGGGCTTTTCTCGTGCAGGGTGCGGGCGACCAGTTCCTTGCCGGTGCCGCTTTCGCCCACGATGAGCACCGTCAGCGAAGTGGGGGCCACTTTTTCGATCTGCTGGTACAACTCCCGCATGGGCTGGGAGGTGCCGTACAGCAGCCCGTAGTGCTGTGGCGGGATCGCCGGGCGCACGGATCCGGTCGCCGCCGGGGCGGCGGGCGCATCAGTGTCCAGGGGCGGTGCCAAGGCTTGGTCAGGGCGCATTGCCTGTTCCTTCCGCTTGAGTCTCCAGGGCGGCATTCCATTCTAAGCAGGGCGCCCCGTATGCCGGAAGCGGGTCGGCCGGGGCATGGTAACGGGCTGTCGCAAGTCCCGTGCAGGCCAGGGAAATTTACAAGTTTTCATGTAATTCTTACCTATTGCTTGCACTTGGGCCAGAGGAGGCTGATCCCTCCCCGCGGCGCGGGCCAGTCTATACAAGGAGTAAGGAATATTGCGATGGACAGCTATTTTCTTCGTAATGACCTGATCCGATGCCTATATCCGCGATAATCGATGGCATTTCGTTCCTTATCGCCAGGAGTCGATCCGCATGCCGCATGTCCTGATCGTGGACGATGAAGCGAACACCCGGGCGGCCCTGGCGGAAATCGTCGGCGCCGAGGGGTTCACCACTGCCGTCGCGGGCGACCTCCGCGAAGCCCGCATCCAGATCGGGCGCCAGACGCCGGACGTCGTCCTGACCGACCTGAAGCTGCCCGACGGCAGCGGCATGGACCTGTTCAAGGAACTGGATCCGTCCATCCCGGCCGAGGTCATCCTGATCACGGGGCACGCCAGCGTGGAAAGCGCCGTGGATGCACTGCGCCTGGGGGCGGCCGACTATCTCATCAAGCCGATCAACATGCAGCGCCTCAAGGCCATCCTGGACCGGATCCCGCGGGCGGGGGACCTGAAGGCCGAGATCGGTTCGCTGCGCGGCGAGCTGCGGCGCTTCGGCCGCTTCGGGCGCATGCTGGGCGGCTCGCCGGCCATGCAGGAGTTGTATGACCAGGTCGGCAAGGTGGCGCCCACCGAGGCGACGGTGTTGCTGATCGGCGAAAGTGGCACCGGCAAGGAATTGGCGGCCCAGACCCTGCACGAGCTGAGCCTGAGGCGCAAGCGGCCGTTCCTGGCGGTGAACTGCGGCGCCATTTCGCCGAATCTGATCGAAAGCGAGATGTTCGGACACGAGCGCGGCAGCTTTACCGGCGCCGAGCGCCAGCACAAGGGCTATTTCGAACGCTCGCACGGAGGCACGCTGTTCCTGGACGAGATCACCGAGATGCCCGTCGAGCTTCAGGTGAAGCTGCTGCGCGTGCTCGAGAGCGGGTTGTTCATGCGCGTCGGCACCAACCAGGAGAGCGAGTGCGACGTCCGCATCATCGCCGCCACCAACCGCAATCCCCAGGACGCGGTGATCGAAGGCAAGCTGCGCGAAGATCTCTACCATCGCCTGAACGTATTCCCCATCCATCTTCCGCCCCTGCGCGAGCGGGCCAGGGATGTCGAACTGTTGGCCCAGAGCTTTCTGGACCTGCTCAACGAGGCCCACAGGTCGGCCAAGGTGTTCTCGCCCGCCATGCTGGCCTGCATGGCTTCGCATGCCTGGCCCGGCAACGTGAGAGAACTGAAGAACTACGTGCACCGCGCCTTCATCATGACCGACGGCGGCCTGATCGACGCCGTGGCGGCGCCCATCCAGCTGGCGCCCGCCGGCAAGGGGGAAAGCGAGCCCATCGTCACGATTCCCGTGGGGATGTCGCTTGCCGAAGCCGACCGGCGGTTGATCTTCGCCACGCTGCAGCACTGTGGAGGGGTCAAGAAGCACGCGGCCGAAGTGTTGGGCATCAGCCTGAAAACCCTCTACAACCGGCTGGAGGACTACGCCGCGGGCGACGCCAGCGAGGCGCAGGTGCAGGACGTGCCAGTTTCCTGAGCGCGTCCGCCGCCGTCCTTCGCGCCGCCGGGCGGGGGGGGCCGCGGCATGTTATGTGCTGGCAGTTGTCCGTCCGTCATGCGAGGAGACTGCCGTGTCGCTCATCGTCGCTGCCCGTTTCGACTCCTTTCCCGAGGCGGAGGACGCCGGCCGCAAACTGTTCGCCGCCGGCTTCGCCCGGCAAGACGTCTCGATCTTCTTCGTCAATCCCGCCGGCCAGCATGACCGCTATCCGCTGGGCGGCGACCAGGCCACCGACCCGGGAGCGCGCAAGACCCAGCGCGGCGCGGTAGCCGGTGCCGTGGTGCTGGGCCTGGCCGGTGCCGTCATCGGCTCGGTCATCTGGCGGTATGCCGCCGGGTCCGTGCTGGCGCTGGTCATCGCGGTGGGGGTCGGCGCCTACATCGGTTCCCTGGGAGGCGCGCTGTTCGCCACCCGCAGCGCGGCACGCGCCTACCGCGCCGGCCACAGCACCGGGGTGCGGCGGGCCGGCGTGCTGACCGCCGTCCACGTCACCGCCGCGACCGAAGCCGCCGCCGCCCGGGTGCTTCGGGATTGCGAGGGCAAGGACGTGGAGAAGGCCGAGGGCCGGTGGCGCGATGGCGACTGGGTGGATTTCGATCCCGTGGCCGCGCCCGTGCTGAGCGACAAAGTGCAGGCGCGGCCGCCAGAGGCCCCGGAGGCGCGCGGACATCGCGCCATGCAACATCATTGAGTCGTCCGAGGGGACCGGCGCTTCAACGGGCGCGGGTCGCGTCGTCCTCGTCGTCACCGGGGTGCGAGCGGGCGAGACGTTCCTCGTCCACCACTTCGTCGGGCAGCACATCGCTGCCCGTGCGCTCTTCTTCGTCGAGGCCGGCCGGGCCGGTGGCGGCCTTGTCCTCGGGCAGCCCGGGGACGCTGCCGGAGCCGGCGGGGTCGCCGGGGCCGGGCTTGCCGTTCTTGGCGCTATCGCCGGGCCGGTTTTCGCCGGTGGCTGGCAAGGTGCGGGTGGACATGGCGGACTCCTTTTCACATGCCCGCCGCGCACCTCAGGCCGCGGCGGGCGTCTTGTCCTTATATTCGCACAGGTCGGCGATGCCGCACTGCGGGCATTTGGGCTTGCGCGCCACGCATACGTAGCGCCCATGCAGGATCAGCCAGTGGTGGGCGTCGAGCAGGAACTCCTTGGGCACGACCTTGAGCAGCCGGTCTTCGACCTGGCGGACGGTCTTGCCCGGCGCGATGCCGGTACGGTTGGCGATACGGAAGATGTGCGTATCGACCGCCATGGCCACCTGCCTGAAGGCGGTGTTGAGCACCACGTTGGCGGTCTTGCGGCCCACGCCCGGCAAGGCTTCCAGCGCCTCGCGGTCGGCCGGGACTTCGCCGCCGTACTGCTCCAGCAGGATGCGACAGGTGGCGATCGCGTTCTTGGCCTTGGTCTTGTACAGGCCGATGGTGCGTATGTACTGGCAGAGGCCTTCCTCGCCCAGGGCCAGCAGCCGCTCGGGGGTGCCGTGCTCGGGAAAGAAGCGGCGCGTGGCCAGGTTGACCGATTTGTCGGTGGCCTGTGCCGACAGCAGGACGGCGATCAGCAACTGGAAGGTCGAACCGTATTCGAGTTCGGTCTGGGGGGACGGATTGGCGGCGCGCAGGCGCTCGAAGATCGCTAGTCGTTTGGCGGCGTTCATGCGGACACGGCTCGGGCCGTTGTTGTGATGGGAGGACGGGATCAGTGCGCGCGCCGGGCACGGGCCCGGGCGAGGACGGCCTCTAGTATGGCACGCTTGCGTTCGGCGGCTTCGCCGCCTCCGGCGGACGGGGCCGGCATGACGGGGGACGCCGGTTCGCGCACGGCCGATCGCGCGCGCAGCCGCTCCTGGTCCTCGTGGCTTTCGCGGGCCAGGCGTGCCTGGCGTTGCCGATAGCGCGAGCGGGCCGAGGCGGCATCGTCATCGGTCCACGCGCGCGCCGGCTCGACCGGTTCCATGACGATGCAATCGACGGGGCAGGGCGCCACGCACAGGTCGCAGCCCGTGCACAGGGCCGCCAGCACCGTATGCATGACCTTGTTGGCGCCCACGATGGCATCCACCGGACAGGCCTGGATGCAGAGCGTGCAGCCTATGCAGTGCTGCTCGTCGATACGGGCCACCTGCAGGGGAAGGTGCAGGCCCCGCGTTTCGTCCAGGGGCAGGACGGGCTTGCCCAGCACCGTTGCCAGTCGGGCGACGCCGATGTCGCCGCCCGGCGGGCAGCGGTTGATCGGCGCCTCGCCGTCGACCAGCGCCTGCGCATAAGGCCGGCAACCGTCGTAGCCGCATTTGGTGCACTGGGTCTGCGGCAGTTGCGCATCGACGAGGTCGATCCGGTTCACGGCTGGCGTCCGCTCAAGCAGCATCCTGGTGCTGGCGGATGAACTCGGCGATCTGCGGACAGATGACTTCGCGCCAGCGCCGGCCCGAGAAAATGCCGTAGTGCCCGCAGCGCGGCGCGGTGAAGTGGCGCTTGCGGCCGGCCGGGATGCCGCTGCACAGGTCCTGCGCGGCCTGGGTCTGGCCCGACCCCGAGATGTCGTCCAGTTCGCCCTCGATCGTGAACAGCGCCACCGACCGGATGTCCGATGGCTTGACCGGCTCCCCGTTCACTTTCCAGACGCCGCGCGGCAGTTCGAAATCCTGGAACACCGTGCGTATGGTGTCCAGGTAGTACTCGGCGGGCATGTCCAGGACCGCGTTGTACTCATCGTAGAAGCGGCGGTGCCCTTCGGCGTCGTCGTCGTCGCCGCGCACCAGGTCCAGGTAGAAGTCGTAGTGCGACTTCAGGTGGCGATCGGGATTCATGCTGACGAAGCCCGCGTGCTGCAGGAAGCCGGGATAGACCTTGCGGCCCGAGCCGGGGAAGCGCGGCGGCACGCGGTGGATGAGGGTGTTCTCGAACCAGGAGTAAGGCTTGGTCTTGGCGAGATTGTTGACTTGCGTGGGCGATTTGCGCGGGTCGATGGGGCCGCCCATCATGATCATGCTGCGCGGCAGCTTGGGGTCGTTGTCGGACGCCATCAGCGAGACCGCGGCCAGCACCGGCACCGTGGGCTGGCATACCGAGATCACGTGGACTTCGGGGCCCAGCTGGCGGATGAAATCGCGGATGTAGTCGATGTAGTCGGCCAGGTGGAAGGGGCCGGCCGACTGCGGCACCATGCGCGCGTCGATCCAGTCGGTGACGTAGACGTCGTGCTCGGGCAGCAGCGCGCGCACGGTGTCGCGCAGCAGCGTGGCATGGTGGCCGGACAGCGGCGCCACCAGCAGCACCGTGGGATCGGGCTTGCGGCGGGCCGTGCTCTTGCGCGGCGACACCGGGGTGCGCACGAAATGCACGAGATTACAGAAGGGCCGGGCGGCGGCGATCTGCTCGGTTACCGTGGCCTCGGCACCGTCCAGCGTGGTGGTCGGCAGGTCCCAGGCCGGTTTCTCGTAGTCCTTGCCGAGCCGGTACAGCAGCTCGTAGCCGGCCGCCAGCCGCCGCGACAGCGGGGTGTAGGCAAGCGGGCTATAGGGGTTCGAGAACAACTGCGCCGAGGCGTCGGCGAAGTGGGCAAAAGGCGTCAACAGGGCGCGCTGCCATTCATGTAGTTGGTACAGCATCCTTGCTCCAGACCACGGGTGGGCAATCGATTCACCGGTAAACCGATTATATTGCATTGCACAATCGGTGTGTCGCGCCGGCCGCGCAACTCGGTGTCACCAATAGTTTTCGACGGCCAGATTGCCTGGTTTACCCCGGCGGGAGGCCCCGAAACCGCGATCCGCCAGCAATTTGCGCAAATCAGACACCATTTCGGGGTTGCCGCACAACATGATGCGTGAACGCGACGGATCCAGCGTGACGCCGGCCCGGCGCTCCAGTTCACCGTTGGCGATGAGCGTGGTGATGCGGCCGTCCAGGGCCCCCGGGACATGCTCGCGCGTGACCGAGGGCAGATAGATCAGCTTGCCGGGCTGCTCCCGGCAGAATTCGCCGAACACCTCGTGGTCGCGCAAGCCTTCTATGGTGTCCCGGTAGACCAGTTCCTCGGCCGTGCGCACGCTGTGGACCACGATCAGGTGGTCGTAGGTTTCCCAGACCTCCAGGTCCTGCAGGACGGAGACGAACGGGGCGAGGCCCGTGCCCGAGGCCAACATCCACAGATCCTTGCCGCTGGGGAAGGCGGCCGTGGTCAGGAAGCCGAAATTGGTCTTGTCGACGTAGAGCTTGTCGCCCTCGCGCAGGTGTTCGAGCGCGCCGGTGAATTCGCCATCGGGCACGACGATGGAGAAGAACTCCAGGAAGTCGTCATAGGGCGCGGACACGATCGAATACGCCCGCCAGGCGATGCGGCGCCCCGATCCATCCTCGGCGTCCGGATCCGGCCGCTCGACGCCCAGCCGCGCGAACTGCCCCGGCACGAACCGGAAGCCGGGCGAACGCGTCGTGCGGAACGAGAAGAGCTTGTGCGGCACCCAGGTCTTGACCCAGGTAACCGTCTCGACGGTGTACTTCTTTTCAGACATCGATACATCAATTCCTGAGCGTTGGCTGGCAGGAGTACCCGCAACGGCTTGCGGACCACGTGCCAAAGAAACGCGGCGCTTCGCCAGCCTGGTTGTACCCCAGGGCACAGCGGATCCGGCTTTGCCGGTCCGCCAGTGCCGCCCCCCTGGGGGGGCGCGCGTAGCGCGTAGGGGGGGTTACTTTTCCAGCAGATCCAGCTTGCCTTCCTTGTCCTTCCACTCGTCGGCGTCGGGCAGGGGCGGCTTGGTGCGCGTGATGCTGGGCCAGCTTTGCGACAGGTCGGCGTTGATCTGGATGAAATGCATCTGGTTGGCGGGGACGTCTTCCTCGGCCAGGATGGCATTGGCCGGGCATTCGGGGATACAGACGGCGCAGTCGATGCACTCGTCCGGATCGATCACCAGGAAGTTCGGGCCTTCGCGAAAGCAGTCGACCGGGCAGACGTCCACGCAATCGGTGTATTTGCACTTGATGCAGTTCTCGGTGACGACGTGAGTCATAGGCGGCTCCAGGACGATGCTGGATAAAAGTTCAGATCAGCCCGTGATTTTACCGGACTCGCGCGGTTCGGCAGGCCATTCCCCTTAAAGGGCCATGGGCGTGGGCCCGGCCCTTGCTGTACTTGCCCCTTCTGGCGGGCGGCCTTGGGCAGGGGTAAGTCCTCTCTTGTGCTATTTTCTTTGGTTACACAACAGGCATCCCTGGAGACCGTACGATGCGATCCACCCTGAACGTCCTGCGCAAGAAGCTTGCCGCGGGGCGGAAGATTTCCATGCTGACGTGCTACGACGCCGGTTTCGCCAAGGTCATGGAGGATGCGCAGGTCGATTGCATCCTGGTGGGCGACACGCTGGGCATGCTCGTGCAGGGTAGGGATTCGACGCTGCCGGTCCTGTTGCAGGACATCGCCTACCACGTCTCCTGCGTGGCGCGCGGGTCCCGGCGTCCGTTCCTGCTGGCCGACATGCCTTTCGGCACCTACCAGGAAAGCCCCCAGCAGGCGCTGCGCAACGCCGTGACGCTGATGCAGGCGGGCGCGCAGATGGTCAAGATCGAAGGCGGGGCCGAACTGGCGCCCACCATCGAACTGCTGACCCGCAGCGGCATTCCCGTCTGCGGCCACATCGGCCTCTTGCCGTCCCACGTGCATGCCCTGGGCGGCTATCGCGTGCAAGGCAAGGAAGACGCCGAGGCGCGCCGCATCGTGGCCGACGCCCGGGCGGTCGAGGCGGCCGGCGCCGCCATGATGGTGATCGAGGCCGTTCCCGATCCCGTCGCCCGCCAGGTGTGCGAGGCGGTGCAGTTGATCACCATCGGCATCGGCGCTTCGGTGGCGTGTTCGGGCCAGGTGCTGGTCCTGCACGACATGCTGGGGCTCACGCCCACGCCCGCCAAGTTCGTCAAGAATTACATGGTGGGGGCGCCCGCCGGCGGCGATGCCGTGCTGCAGGCCTTCCGGCGCTATGCGCAGGAAGTCGAGACCGGCGCTTTTCCCGGCGTGGAGCACGTCTACGGCATGAGCGCCGGCAACATCGGCACCCCCTACGGCAACCAGAGCGGTTCGTAGCCATGATCATCACGTCTTTGCTGGATACCGACCTCTACAAGTTCACGATGATGCAGGTCGTCCTGCATCAGTTCCCGGCGGCGCAGGTCGAGTACAAGTACAAGTGCCGGACCCCGGGGATAGACTTGCATCCCTATGTGGACGAGATCCGCGAAGAAATCGACGCGCTGTGCGAGCTGCGCTTCACCCAGGAGGAACTGGACTACCTCGGCGGCATGCGCTTCATCAAGAGCGATTTCGTCGACTTCCTGAGGCTGTTCCACCTGCCCAGGCGCTGCATCTCGGTGGCCAAGTCGCAGTCGCCCGGAGAACTCGACATCACCGTGCAGGGGCCCTGGCTCCACACCATCCTGTTCGAGATCCCGGTGCTGGCCATCGTCAACGAGGTCTATTTCCGCAACAACCACCTGGTGCCGGCCTATGGCGAAGGCCGCCAGCGCCTGATGAGCAAGGTGGAACTGGTGCGCGGCGACCCAGCCCTGCGCGACTTCCACATCGCCGACTACGGCACCCGCCGCCGTTTCTCCAAGGCCTGGCACGAGGAAGTCATCATCACGCTGAAAGACCAGATGCGGGAGAACTTCTCGGGCACCAGCAACGTGTACTTCGCGATGAAGCACGGGCTGACACCGCTGGGCACCATGGCGCACGAATACCTGCAGGCCTGCCAGGGCCTGGGGCCGCGCCTGCGCGACTCGCAGATCTACGGTTTCGAGGTCTGGGCGCGCGAATACCGCGGCGACCTGGGCATCGCGCTGTCCGACGTCTACGGCATGAGCGCCTTCCTGCGCGACTTCGACATGTATTTCTGCAAGCTGTTCGACGGCGCGCGGCACGACTCGGGCGACCCCTTCACCTGGGGCGAGCGCCTGCTCGATCACTACAAGCAGAATCGCGTGGACCCCCGCACCAAGATACTGGTGTTCTCGGACGGCCTGACCTTCCCACTGGCGATCAGCCTGGCCAAGCATTTCGCGGGGCGCTGCATCACCGCCTTCGGCATCGGCACCAACCTGACCAACGACCTGAGCTACCAGCCCTTGCAGGTGGTCATGAAGATGGTCAAGTGCAACGGCCAGCCGGTGGCCAAGGTGTCCGATACGCCCGAGAAGACCATGTGCGAGGACAAGGCCTACCTGGCGTATTTGCGGCAGGTGTTCGAGATCCCGCCCGAGCAGGTGGGCGAGACCGCCGACGACTGAGGGGCGGCGCCTTCGGCTACACCCCCAGGTAGCGGCTGAGCGCCTCGGGCCGGCGCGCGAGATCCCGGGCCTGGCCTTCCAGCACCATGCGGCCCTTCTCCATGACCACGAGGCGGTCGGAGTTGGCCATGACCATCCGGTAGTTGCGGTCCACCACCAGGGTGGCGAGGCCGCTGCGTCGGATGTCGCCGATCACCCGCCAGATCTCGGCCACGATCAGCGGCGCCAATCCTTCGGTGGCCTCGTCCAGGATGACGGCGCTGGGGTTGGTCATCAGCGCGCGGCCGATGGACAGCATCTGCTGTTCGCCGCCCGAGAGCTGCCAGCCCAGGTTGCCCATGCGTTCGGTCAGACGGGGAAAGGTGGCCAGCACGCGTTCCAGCGTCCAGTCGGACCGGCCGTCGAGGCCGCGCCGCGCCGCCATCACGAGGTTCTCCTTCACGGTCAGGTTGGGGAAGATGCCCCGCCCCTCGGGCACGTAGGCGATGCCGGCCTTGGCCGCTTCGTAGGGCTTGCCGCGCGACAGGTCGCGGCCGCCTATCGAGATGCGCCCGTCGCGCTGCTTGACGTGGCCCAGCAGGGTGCGGATCAGGGTGGATTTCCCCATGCCGTTGCGTCCCAGCAGGCCGACGGTTTCCCCGCGCCCCAGGCGGAAATCCACCCCGTGCAGGATATGGCTGCTGCCGTACCAGGCGTGTACCTGGCTGGCGTCGATGAGCGCTTCCATCTGTCTTCCTTTTCTCCGGACGCCGGATTCAGTGGGCCGAGCCCAGGTAGGCTTCCTGGACGTCCGGGTTGTTGCGCACGTCGGCCGGCAGGCCGCTGGCGATGGGGCTGCCGTTGACCATCACGGTGATGTCGTCCGCCACGGCGAACACCGCGTCCATGTCGTGTTCGACCAGCAGGATGGCATGGCCCTCCCGCAGCCGCCGCAGCAGCGCCAGCATGCGTTCGGATTCCTCCGCGCCCATGCCGGCCAGCGGCTCGTCCAGCAGCAGCACCGTGGGCGACGTGGCGAGGCACATCGCCACTTCCAGCTGGCGTTTCTGGCCGTGCGACAGGCTGGCGGCGGTCTTGTCGGCCACCGTGGCCAGCCCGGCCCGCTCCATCACTTCGTCGGCGCGTTCGCGGCTGGCACGGCAGCCCTGGGCCGACTGCCAGAACTGCCAGGGGCGCTGCGTCCGCGCCTGCGCGGCCAGCCGGCAGTTCTCGCGCACGGTCAGTGGCAGGAAGATGGTGTTGCGCTGGTAGCTGCGTCCGATGCCGGCCTGCGCCCGGCGGGGCTGGGACCAGCCGGTGATGTCGCGGCCATGCAGGCGGACGTGGCCGGCCGTGGGCGGCAGTTCGCCGGACAGCAGGTGGATGAGTGTCGACTTGCCCGCGCCATTGGTGCCGATCACGGCATGGATGCGGTCGGGCGCGAGCGACAGCGAGACGTTGTCGATGGCCTTGAGCGCGCCGAAGTGGCGGCTCAGGCCCCGGGCTTCCAGCACTGCTTTCATGTCGTCTGCTCCGTGGCCGAGGAGGGCGTGGAGGAAGTGTCGCCGCGGGCGGTCGCGGCGGGCGGCGCCAGCGGCCGGCGCAGGCGCGAGAAACCGCCCGCCAGGCCCTGGGGCATCCATGCGACGGCCAGGATGATGAAGCCCCCCATCAGCAACTGCCAATGCTTGGTCAGGTCCTGGAACCACTCGGCCAGCAGGACGAAGGCGAAGGCGCCGATCACCGCGCCCGCCAGGCTGCCGAGCCCGCCCAGGATGATCATCAGCAGGGCATTGCCGGACTGGTGCCAGGACACCAGCTCGGGATTGACGTAGCCGTGCTGGGTGGCATACAGGAAGCCCGCCAGCCCCGCCAGCGCGCCACCCAGGGTGAAGCTGGCGAGCTTGTAGGCAAGGGTGTTGTAGCCGGCCGCCCGCATGCGTGGTTCGTTGTGCTTGATGCCGACCAGCGCATGGCCCAGGCGCGATCGCAGCACCAGTCCCAGCACGGCCAGCGTCAGCGCCAGCCCGGCCAGCGTGAACCAGTAGAATTGCGGCGCCTGATCCAGGTCGACCAGGCCGCGGCCGGCCAGCGTGAAGGCCGGCTTGTTGTAGATGTAGGTCCCGTCGCTGCCGCCGAAGGCTTCGACGTCGTGGAACACGAAGTACACCAGTTGGCCGAAGGCCAGCGTGACCATGATGAAGTAGATGCCGCGCGTGCGCATCACCAGGAGGCCGATCGCCAGCGCCAGCAGCGCCGCGCAGCCCACCGCCGCCAGCAGCAGCAGCCAGCCGTTGCCGGCTTCGTAGCGGGGCGTGAACATCGCCACCGCATACGCCGCCGCCCCGAAATAGGCCGCATGCCCCAGGCTGACGAGTCCCGTGTAGCCCACCAGCAACTGCAGGCTCAGCGCGAAGATCGCCATGATCAGCACCTTGGCGCCGAGCTCGACGTGGAACGGCGTGCCGATCGGCTCGGGCAGCAGCGGCAGCAAGGCCAGCACCGCCAGCGCCACGATCCACGCAATAAGGGAAGAAGCTTTCATTCCACGTTCCAATAGGGGGAATCAAGTGCCCTGTTTGAAGAGGCCTTCGGGCTTCCACAGCAGGATGGCGGCCATCAGCACGTAGATCAGCGCGCCGGCGGCCTGCTGCCAGAACACCTTGCCGAAGGTGTCGACGAAGCCGATCAGCAGCGAGGCGACCAGCGCGCCCTTGATCGAACCGATGCCGCCGATGACCACGACCACGAAACAGATGATGAGCACCGACCCGCCCATGCCCGGATACACCGAGGACACCGGCGCCGCGATCATGCCCGCCAGGACCGCGATGGCCACGCCCACCGCGAAAACGATGCGATACAGCAGCGAGATATTGATGCCCAGCGACTGCACCATCTCGCGGTTGGTGGCCCCGGCACGCACCATCATGCCGAGCCGCGTTTTCTTGAGCGCCACGTACATCGCCACGGCCAGCAGCACGCACACGCCCGAGATGAACAGGCGGTAGACCGGGTAGGTCATATCGTTGCCGATGGCGATGCCGCCCTCCAGCCAACCCGGCACCGGCACCCCGTGGACGTCGTCGCCGACCAGGATGCTGCGCATTTCCTCGAACACCAGGATCAGCCCATAGGTCATCAACACCTGCTGCAAGTGTTCGCGTTCATACAGGAAGCTGAAGAAACACCACTCCAGCACATACCCGAACGCCACCGCCAGCACCACGCCCAGCGCCAGCGCCAGCACGAAATTGCCGGTCAGCGACGACAGCGAGAACGCCATGTAGGCGCCGACCATGTAGAAACTGCCGTGCGCCAGGTTGATCACGCCCATGATCCCGAAGATCAGCGTCAGCCCGCTGGCGATCAGGAACAGCAGCAACCCATACTGCACGCTGTTCAAACATTGAATAAGAAACGTCGTCAAATCCATCCCACGCTCCGTATAGAACCCACCCGTACGCCCTTCGGGCGCCCCCTCAGGGGGGCGAAACTGGCGGACTGGCAACGCCAGATCCGCGTTTTCCTGGATCCAGCAAAAGTCTCTTGGTTGCTGTGCCGATACTACCGCTGGCAGCCAGCGATAGCACCGGCGCCACAACCCAAGAAACCGGCACCAGACCCAGGATGCGGTGGATCCGGCTTTGCCGGTCCACCCGCATCGCCCCCTGGGGGGCGCGCGTCAGCGCGTAGGGGGGGGTCACATCCTGCAGCCCCGGGCGGGATCGGCCAGCGCCTTGACCGCCACGCTCACCAGCTGGTTGGTCTTGTTCTCGACCTTGCGCAGGTAGATGTCCTGGATCGGGTTGTGCGCCTTGGACATCGTGAAGGGGCCGCGCGGGCTGTCGATCTTGGCCTGTTCCATGCCCTTGACGACGGCGTCGCGCTTGCTGATGTCGCCGCCCGCGGCCTTCAGGCCGGCAGCCAGCAACTGGGCGGCGTCATAGCCTTGCACCGCATAGACGTCCGGTTGCAGCTTGTAGGTCTTGGCGTACTCGGCGCGGAAGGCCTTGTCCTTGGGCAGGGTCAGGCCGTCGGCGTAGTGCAGCGTGGTCAGCAGGCCGTCGGCCGCGGCGCCCTGCGCTTCCAGCGTGCCGTCGGTCAGGAAGCCGGCGCCGTACAGCGGGATCTTGTCCTTCAGGCCCGCCGCCGCGTAGTCCTTGACGAACTTGACCGCGCCGCCGCCGGCGAAGAACACGTAGACCGCGTCGGGCTTGAGCGCGGCGATCTCGGTCAGGAGCGCCTGGAATTCCACGTTGGGGAAGGGCAGGTTCAATTGCTTGATGACCTTGCCGCCCTTGGACTCGAAGCCTTCCTTGAAGCCGTTGGTGGACTCGTCGCCCGCCGCGTATTTCCAGCTGAGCGTGACGGCGGTCTTGTGCTTGAGCTGGGTGGCGGCCACCAGCCCCATGGCGTAGGCCGGCTGCCAGTTGCTGAACGACGAACGGAAGATGTTGGGCGCGCACAGCGGGCCGGTGACGTCGTCGGCGCCGGCATTGGGGATGATGAGCAGCGTCTTGTTGTCCTTGGCGACCTTGGCCATGGCCATCGCGACGCCGGAGTGCACGGTCCCGACCAGCACATCGACCTGGTCGCGCTTGACGAGCTTGTTGGCGTTGTCCGAACCCTTGGCCGGATCGGACTCGTCGTCCACCTTGAAGTATTCGATCTCGCGTCCGGCCAGCTTGCCGCCCTGTTCCTGCACGTACAGGCGGAAGCCGTTCTCGATGGCGGTGCCCAGGGCCGAGTAGGTGCCGGTGTAGGGCAGCATCAGGCCGACCTTGACCTTGCCGGGAGCCTGGGCGCCAGCGGGTACCGCCAGGCATGACGCGGCCATCATGGCGGCGGCGAGGACGGTGAATTTGCGTTTGGAAGCGTTCATCGCGAGTCTCCTGGTGGGCGGCCGTGCTGCATGGTCGGGCTGCCCTGTTCTTGGTGGAAAAAGTCGATGCGCCATGCGGGTGCGCATCGTTGCTGGCGTCCGGCAGGCCGGACAAGGTGCTACGTGCGGTGGCGCCGCATGAACGCCACGCTTGCCTCGATCAGCCGGGCCGGCTGGTCGCGATGCGGCGAATGGCCGCAGTCGTCCAGCTTGAGCAGCTCGGCGTGGGGAACCTCCTGGGCGATGCCGTCTATCTGGGCCATGGAGCCGTATTCGTCGTCATGGCCCTGCACCGCCAATACCGGACAGCGTATGGTGGACAGCAGCGCTTGGATGTTCCAGTTCTTGAATTCCGGGTTCAGCCAGACGTCGTTCCAGCCCCAGAAGGCGGAGTCCGGGTCGGCGTGATAGCGCGCGAGCTTGCTGCGCAGGTCGGTCGTGACGTAGCCGTCGCGCGCCTGCTGGATACTGGCCAGCGTGACGGGCTCGACGAACAGGTGGGGCGCGGCCACGATCAGTCCGCCCACGCGGCCGGGGCAGGCCGCCGCATGCAGCAGCGCGATCGATCCGCCGTCGCTGTGCCCGTACAGCCAGGGCGGGTCGGCCCGGGTGTCGTGGCCGATCGCCGCGAAGAAGGCAGGCAGGAAATCGCGCGCCTGGCGATGCATGAAATCGACCGGCCATTTCTCGTGCCCGGGGCGGGGACTGGACTGGCCATAGCCCCAGCGCGACAGGACCAGGCCCCGGCAGCCGGCGGCTTCGCACAGCGCATAGGGGAAGTCCTTCCACATCGTGACCGACCCCAGTCCTTCGTGCAGGAACACGAGCAGGGGCTGGCGGGTCCGCTGGGGCGCGATGAGCACGTATTCGATGTCGTGCCGCATGCCGTCCCACGAAACGTCGGCGAATCGTACGGGCAACCCTTCGGCGATGTCGGAGACAGGGGCGGCGGCGGGCCGGGCCGAGCCGGCGTTCAGGGGCGCGCGCGAACTCATGCGTGGGCCTCCCGGGACGCGGCCTCCTGCTCGCGCAGGCGGAAGCGCTGGATCTTGCCGGTTGCGGTCTTGGGCAGATCGCCGACGAATTCGATCTGGCGGGGATACTTGTGGGGCGCCAGCCTCGACTTCACGAACGCCTTCAGGTCGGCGGCCAGGGCATCGCTCGCCTGCTGGCCGGGCTTGACCACCACATAGGCCTTGGTCTTGGTCAGGCCCTCGGCATCGGCCACGCCGATCACGGCGGCTTCCAGCACGGCCGGGTGCTGCACCAGCGTGGCTTCGACCTCGAACGGCGACACGTACTGGCCGCTGACCTTCAGCATGTCGTCGCTGCGGCCGGCGTAGGTGTAGTAGCCGTCGGCGTCGCAGCTGTATTTGTCGCCGCTCTTGGTCCATGCGCCCAGGAAGGTCTCGCGGCTCTTCTCGCGATTGTTCCAGTACATGAGCGCCGAGCTGGGGCCGCGTATGTAGAGATCGCCGATGTCGCCGGCCGCCACCGGCTTGCCGTCTTCGCCGCGCAGTTCCACCTCGTAGCCGTCGACCGGCTTGCCCGTGGTGCCGTAGTGCACGTCGCCCGAGCGGTTGGAAATGAAGATGTGCAGCATTTCGGTGGAACCGATGCCGTCGATGATTTCGCAGCCGAAGTGCGCGGTGAAGCGTTCCCCGATGTCCTGGGGCAGCGCCTCGCCGGCCGACGAACACAGGCGCAGGGAGACCAGGGCGCGAGGCGGCAGCGCGGCGCTGGCCAGCATGCCGGCATAGCCGGTGGGCGCGCCGCAGAAGATGGTGGGGCGCAGCCGGGTCAGCCGCTCGAAACAGGCTTCGGGAGTGGGGCGCTCGGCCATCAGGATCACCGATGCGCCGACGCTGAGCGGGAAGGTCAGGGCGTTGCCCAGGCCGTAGGCGAAGAACAGCTTGGCGGCCGAGAACACGACGTCATCCTCGCGCATGCCCAGCACGGGCTTGGCATACAGCTCCGCCGTCCAGTATGGGTTGCCATGCGTGTGCACCGTGCCCTTGGGCTTGCCGGTGGATCCGGACGAATACAGCCAGAACGCGGGCTCGTCGGCCAGCGTGGGGGCGGGGGCCGCGAGCGGTTCATGTCCGGTCAGCCAGTCGTCGAAGTCCAGCGTGCCGCCCACCTCGGCGTCGGAGCCGTCGCGCGAGACGACGATGTGGCGCACGCCGTGGCGGCACGCGCCAAGCGCCGCCGAGAGCTTGGGCAAGAGGGCGCGCGAGACGAGCACGGCACGGGCCCGGCTGTGTTCCAGCATGTAGCCGTAGTCCGCGGGCGTGAGCAGCGTGTTGACCGCCACCGGCACGACGCCGGCATAGAGCGCGCCGAGGAAGGTGACGGGCCAGTCCGTGCAGTCGTTCATCAGCAGCAGGACGCGGTCCTCGGGCCGGATGCCCAGGCCCAGCAGGGCGCTGGCGGCGCGGCGGGCTTTCTCGTCCAGTTCGCCGTAGGTCAACTGGCCGCGGTCGTCGATGTACGCGGTCTTGGCGGCGCGTCCGGCATTGATCGCCAGCAGGTGGCCGGCGAAATTGAATTCCGTCGGCGGGGCGGAGCAATCGGCAGGCATGATGGTCTCCTCGTTCATGCAATCGGGCGAGAAACCTCCGGCGGCCTCTGGTCGGGCCTGGTGCCGGCGGCTTCCTGTGTCAATGTCCTGGCGCGCTCCACGTCGGCGCGGCGCCGTCCAGGAGGTCCGTCACGGCGCCGGCGCCCTGGATAGCCGCTCGGCGATGGTAGAAACCCAGTGCCCGCAAGCCGCCCAGCTCTTCGCCTCCGCCGGCCCGTCCGGGACCGCCGTGCAGCGACATGGGCATGACGTTGCCGTGGCCCGTGTGGACGGCGGCGGCCTCGGGCGTGACGACGTGCAGGCGTCCATGGCTGTCGGCCAGCGCGAGGGCGGCTTGGCCCGCCAGCGCGGCGTCGGCCGTGTAGATCGACGCTACCAGCGATCCCTGGCCGAGGCGTATCTGTTCCAGCGCGTCGGGCAATCCTTCATAGGGCAGCAGCGTGGCCACCGGACCGAATACTTCGATGTCGTGCACGACGCCGGCGGCTTCGCGGCGGGAGGCGCCCAGCAGCGTGGGGCCGATACAGGCGGCCACGGCCGGATCGGCATCCAGCAGCGGGACCGCCGCGCCATCGTGCAGCACCTCCGCGTGGCGGCGCAGGGCCGCCGTGCCTGCCCGCACGTTTTCCCACTGCTGGCGGCTGGCCAGAGAGCCCATGCGGACCGCCTCGTTGCGCGGATTGCCCACGGTGATGCGTGCCAGCTTCGCGGCGATGGCTTTGCCGGCCGCCGCGTAGCAGGATGCCGGCACGAAAACGCGCCGGATGGCCGTGCACTTCTGCCCCGCCTTGACCGTCATTTCGCGCACCACTTCGCGTACCAGCAGGTCGAAGGAGTCGGAGCCGGGTTGTGCATCGGGCAGCAGCAGGGCGCTGTTCAGGCTGTCGGCCTCGATGTTGACGCGCACCGAGCGGCGCACGATGGCGTCGTGCGAGCGGATGAGCGCCGCGGTGTCGGCCGAGCCGGTGAACGACACCACGTCGAAGGGCTGCAAGGGCGACAGCAGCCCCCGCGCGCCGCCACAGACGACGGACAGGGCGCCCGCCGGCAGGATGCCCGCGGCGATCACGTCGGCGACCATCGCCTGCGTCAGCCAGGCGGTGGCGGTAGCGGGCTTGGCGACCACCGGCACGCCCGAGAGCAGCGCCGGCGCGGCTTTTTCCCATAGCCCCCAGGCGGGGAAGTTGAAGGCGTTGATGAACAGGGCGAGGCCGCGCGTCGGCACCCGCACGTGGCGGCTGAGGAACGAGCCGTCCTTGGCCATGGGGACGGTTTCGCCGTCCGCCAGCCAGTGTCTGTCGCCCAGCGACGCGCCCCAGCGGGCGTATTGGCCCAGGGTGAAGATGGCGCCGTCGATGTCGACGGCGGAGTCCGGTCTCGTGGTGCCGGAGTTGGCCTGCGCGATGTCGAAGTAGCGGTCGCGGTTGGCCTTGAGCGCCTCCACGATCGAGGACAGCAGGGTGGCGCGCTGCGCATAGGTCATGGCGCGCAGCGCCGGGCCGCCTTCGTCGCGGGCGTAGGCATAGGCCGCTTCGAGATCCAGGCCCGTGCTGGAGACGCGGACCAGTTCCGTGCCCAGGACGGGATCGAAGAGCGGCGTGCCCGGGTCGCCGCCGGTTTGCCAGCGGCCCGCCAGATGATTGGGAAGCAGTTCGGTCATGTCCGGGTGAACTCGATGGCGCCCTCGGGCAGCAGGTAGAGGACCAGCGCGCGGCCGCCCGCGACGGTGGGGCGGTGGGCGCTGCCGGGGGGGTAGACCTTCCAGCCCGCGGGAGTGCCGTCGAAGCGGGCGCCCGGGGTCTGGGGCATGACCATGTCGATTTCGCCGTTGGGATGGACGTGGTGGGGGCCGGCCAGATCGGTCATGTCGACGACGTCCACGGAGAAACCGGCGGAGTCGGGGCCGGGCTTGACCGCGCGGCCGTAGCGTATGCCGTCCGCCTCCCGGTTGCAGAGCCACCCCTGGACCACGCCGGACTCACAGGCGCGGGTCATGTCGCGGAACCAGTCCGTGTCCGGGCCATGGTGGCGGTTGAGGTGGCCCTCCAGCGCGGCGTCCACGGGGTGTCCGGCAATGGACTGAGTTATCGTCTTTACCAGGGATTCAAATGAATCGCGCATGAACTCATCTCCTCAGGCATACTGGACTTCATGTCGCGGCACTCTTTGTCATGAAGTATCGTGCATGTCCATGTGTCGAGACAATACGCGGCATGTTTGGGTCGTGTCAAAAAGAATCTGCATCCTGCGGGTAAGTCCCAGGGGGTGCGCATCATCTTGCGGGTAAGGTCCGATGAAAGAAGAGGCGGTTTCCGAAGCGGGGCAGGCCGCGGCCAATGACGCGCCGGCCAAGGAACCTTTCTTGGTGACGCTGGGGGAACGAATACGGACACTGCGGGCCCGGCGTGGCCTGACCCGCAAGGCCACGGCCTCGGCCGCCGGCATTTCCGAGCGGCATCTCGCCAATCTGGAGCTGGGGACGGGCAATGCCTCCATCCTGATACTGTTGCAGGTCTCCCAGGCCTTGCAGTGTTCGCTGGCCGAGGTCCTGGGCGACGTCACCACCACCAGCCCGGAGTGGCTGCTGATCCGCGAGTTGCTCGAAGGGCGCTCCGATGCCGATCTCCATCGCGCCCGCAATACCCTGACGGAAATGTTCGGTTCGCGCGGCGACAATCATTCGCGCCTGTCCCGTATCGCCCTGGTCGGGCTGCGGGGGGCGGGCAAGTCCACGCTGGGCCGGATGCTGGCCGAGGACCTGGGCTACACCTTCATCGAGCTGAGCCGGGAAATCGAGAAAGTGGCCGGTTGCAGCATCGTCGAAATCCATTCGCTGTACGGCGCCAATGCCTATCGCCGCTATGAGCGGCGGGCGCTGGAGGAGACCGTGCAGATCCATCCCGAGGTCGTGATCGCCACGCCGGGCGGCCTGGTGTCGGACGTTTCGACCTTCAACCTGCTGCTGTCGCATTGCTATACGGTCTGGCTGCAGGCCGATCCCGAGGATCACATGCGCCGGGTCGTGGCCCAGGGCGATTTCCGCCCCATGTCGGGCAGCCGCGAGGCCATGGACGATCTCAAGCGCATCCTGGCCGGCCGGGCCGCGTTCTACGCCAAGGCCGATGCCCGCTACAACACCAGCGGGCACGCGCTGGAAGAGGCTTTCGCCGGCCTGCGTTCGCTGGTGCGAGGCGCGGCGGGCATGGTGGACTGGACGATGTGACCCCCTCTACGCGCTTGCGCGCGCCCAGCATGGCGAGCCCCCGGCCGCCGCGCGGCAGCCCCCCGAGGGGGCGGCCCGGCGCCGGGTCCCGGGGGCGGCACTGGCGGACCGGCGGAGCCGGATCCGCGGTTTCCTGGGCCTAGGGGGGGCTGTCCGGGGTTGGGAGGTTTGGTTGTCTGATTCGTCAGGGTTGATCCTAGTTGGCGGGAGCTTGACGCGCTTGGGTGCATGAACTATCTTTCATTAAACTGCTAGTTGATGCACTAAGATGCATAAACGTCGAGGAGATGTCATGAGCAATGCCGTTCAGGTCGATCAGGCTCCCGGGAAGGTGGACTACCGTACGGATCCGTCCCGCTACCGGCACTGGAAACTGAGTTTCGAGGGGGCCGTGGCGACGCTGGGGCTGGATATCGCCGAGGATGGCGGGTTGCGGCCGGGGTACCGGCTCAAGCTCAATTCCTATGACCTGGGCGTGGACATCGAGCTGCACGATGCCCTGAACCGCATCCGCTTCGAGCATCCCGAGGTGCGCGCGGTGGTGGTCACCAGCATGAAAGACCGGATTTTCTGTTCTGGCGCCAACATTTTCATGCTGGGGTTGTCGACCCACGCCTGGAAGGTGAATTTCTGCAAGTTCACCAACGAGACCCGCAACGGCATCGAGGACTCCAGCCGTCATTCCGGCCTGAAGTTCCTGGCCGCCATCAATGGCGCCTGCGCCGGCGGTGGCTATGAGTTGGCGCTGGCCTGCGACGATCTGGTGCTGATCGACGACAAATCCTCGTCGGTGTCGCTGCCCGAGGTTCCGCTGCTGGGTGTGTTGCCCGGCACCGGCGGCCTGACCCGCGTGACCGACAAGCGCCACGTGCGCCATGACCTGGCGGACATTTTCTGCACGACCAGCGAAGGCGTGCGCGGCCAGCGCGCGGTGGACTGGCGGCTGGTCGATTGCGCCCCCAAGCCTTCGCAATTCGCCCAGGTGGTGCAGGAGCGCGCGCAGCGGCTGGCCGGGGCCAGCGACCGGCCGGCCGGCGCCCAGGGCGTGGCCCTGGTCCGCGTCGAGCGCGCCGAAGAGGCCGATGCGCTGCGCTACCGCTACGTGGACGTGCGGATAGACCGCGCCAACCGCAGCGCCGTGTTCACCGTCAAGGCCCCGGACACGGCGCAGCCCGAGGACGTGGACGGCATCGTCGCGGCCGGCACGGCCTGGTGGCCGATGGCGATGGCGCGAGAACTGGACGACGCCATCCTGCACATGCGCACGAACGAACTGGACATCGGCACCTGGCTGCTCAAGACCCAGGGCGATGCCGCCGGGGTGCTGGCTTGCGACGCCACCCTCCAGCGTCACGCCGGCCACTGGTTCGTGCGCGAGGTCACGGGGCTTCTGCGCCGGACGCTGGCGCGGCTGGACGTTTCGTCGCGTTCGCTGTTCGCGCTGATCGAGCCGGACTCGTGCTTCGCCGGCACGCTGGCCGAACTGGCCTTCGCCGCCGACCGCGCCTATATGCTGGCGCTGCCCGACGAGCCCGGACGGGCGCCGCGGCTGACGCTGTCGGAACTGAATTTCGGCGCCTATCCCATGGTCAACGGCCAGTCCCGCCTGGCCCGCAGGTTCTACGAGGAGGCCGGGCCGCTCGCCGCCGCCCGCGCGCAGATCGGCAAGGCGCTGGACGCGGATGCCGCCTGCGCCCTGGGCCTGGTGACCGCGGCGCCGGACGACATCGACTGGGCCGACGAGATCCGCATCGCCATCGAAGAGCGCGCCGCGATGTCGCCGGATGCGCTGACCGGGCTGGAGGCCAATTTGCGCTTCGCCAGCAAGGAAACCATGGAAACCCGGATTTTCGGCCGCCTGAGCGCGTGGCAGAACTGGATCTTCAACCGGCCGAACGCGGTGGGGGAAAAAGGCGCCTTGAAGGTGTACGGCAAGGGTGAGAAAGCGGCCTTCGATCTGAATCGAGTGTAACCATCCCGCAGTCCGGACCAACGGAGTCGAGACATGTCCAGCATCAACTACAGCGAGAAGATTCCCAACAACGTCAACCTGTCGGAGGACCGCACGCTGCAGCGCGCGCTGGAACAATGGCAGCCGAACTTCCTGAGCTGGTGGGGCGACGTGGGGCCGGAAGGAAGCACGAACTACGACGTCTACCTGCGCACCGCCATCAGCGTCGATCCGCAGGGCTGGGCCCAGTTCGGCCACGTGAAGATGCCGGATTACCGCTGGGGCATCTTCCTGAACCCGGCCGAGAAGGAGCGCAAGATCCATTTCGGCGA
The DNA here is from genome assembly GCA_009360345.1 of Alcaligenaceae bacterium SAGV5. Taxonomy (GTDB): domain Bacteria; phylum Pseudomonadota; class Gammaproteobacteria; order Burkholderiales; family Burkholderiaceae_B; genus Pigmentiphaga. The sequence continues at coordinate 251,829 of SPDP01000004.1, read as the reverse complement.
CCACATGGGCGAGGCCGCGTGGCAGGACGTGCCGGGCGAGCATCGCGCCAACCTGCGCCGCATCATCGTCACGCAAGGCGACACCGAGCCGGCCTCGGTCGAGCAGCAGCGCCACCTGGGCCTGACCGCGCCGTCCATGTACGACCTGCGCAACCTGTTCCAGGTCAACGTCGAGGAAGGCCGCCACCTGTGGGCCATGGTCTACCTGCTGCACCGCTATTTCGGCCGCGACGGCCGCGAGGAAGCCGAAGCGCTGCTGGACCGCCGCTCGGGCGACCAGGACAATCCCCGCATCCTGGGCGCCTTCAACGAGCGCACCCCGGACTGGCTGTCCTTCTTCATGTTCACGTATTTCACCGACCGCGACGGCAAGTTCCAGTTGAGCGCGCTGGCCGAGTCGGGCTTCGATCCGCTGGCACGCACGACCAAGTTCATGCTGACCGAGGAAGCGCACCACATGTTCGTGGGCGAGTCGGGCGTCTCGCGCGTGATCCAGCGCACCTGCGAGGTCATGAACCAGCTCAAGACCGACGATCCGGCCCGCATCCGCGCGGCCGGCGTGATCGATTTCGGCACCATCCAGCGTTACCTGAATTTCCACTACAGCGTGACGATCGACCTGTTCGGCGCCGACGAGTCGTCCAATGCCGCGGCTTTCTACAGCTCCGGACTGAAAGGGCGCTACGAGGAAGGCAAGCGCACCGACGACCACCGGCTGCGCAACGAAAACTACAAGGTGCTGGAAGTGCGTGACGGCAAGCTGGTCGAGAAGGACGTTCCGATGCTGAACGGCCTGAACGAAGTCCTGCGCGACGACTATATCAAGGACTCGATGGCGGGCGTGGGCCGCTGGAACAAGGTGATCGAGAAGGCCGGCATCCCCGTGCGGCTGACCGTGCCGCACAAGGCCTTCAACCGCCAGATCGGCACGCTGTCGGGCGTGCGCATTTCGCCCGAGGGCCAGGTTGTGTCGCAGGCCGAGTGGGATGCGAAGAAGGCCCAGTGGCTGGCCACGCCGGAAGACCGCGCCTTCGTCGCTTCGTTGATGGGGCGCGTGGTCGAACCGGGCAAGTTCGCCAACTGGATCGCGCCTCCGGTCATGGGTATCAATCGCCAGCCGGTGGACTTCGAGTACATCCGGTTCAACTGAGCAGCCCCTCATCATGGATACGCCAGTCCAGACGGTCGTCATCAAGCAGCACCTGATCGACCCGGAAATCTGCATACGCTGCAACACCTGCGAAGCGACGTGTCCCGTCGACGCCATCACGCACGATGACAACAACTATGTCGTGCGGGCCGACGTGTGCAACAGTTGCATGGCCTGTGTGCCGCCCTGTCCCACGGGGGCGATCGACAACTGGCGTTCCGTTCCGAAGTCCGCCGCCTACGGCATCGAGGAGCAGTTCACCTGGGACGAACTCCCGGGCGAGCTGACCCCCGACCAGTTGGCGGCGGCGGGCGCGGAAACGATGGAGGAAGAGGCGGTCCGGCTGGAAGCGCCGGCTCCGGCCGCTTCGGCTTCCGACGAGACGGCGTTCAACTCGGGCGCTTTCGGCGCCGCCACGCCCCCGTGGTCCGCCGCCCATGCCTATACGAATCTGTATGGCCCGCGCAGTCCGATCGCGGCCACCGTGGTCGGCAACGTGCGGGTCAACGAGCCCGGCACGCAGAATGAGACCCACCATATCGTGCTGGATTTCGGCTCGCTGCCGTTTCCGGTGCTGGAGGGGCAATCCATCGGCATCGTGCCGCCCGGGGCCGATGCCCAGGGCAGGGCGCACCATGCGCGCCAGTATTCCGTCGCCAGCCCTCGCAATGGCGAGCGGCCCGGCTACAACAACGTTTCGCTCACCGTCAAACGCGTGACGGCCGACCACCAGGGCAATCCTGTACAGGGTCTCTGTTCGAACTACGTATGCGATCTGAAGGTAGGCGACAAGGTCCAGGTCATCGGTCCCTTCGGCGCTTCGTTCCTGATGCCCAACCATCCGCGTTCGCACATCGTGATGATCTGCACCGGGACCGGCAGCGCGCCCATGCGGGCGATGACGGAATGGCGGCGCCGGTTACGCGGGAAGGGGCGGTTCGAGAGCGGCAGGCTGATGCTGTTCTTCGGCGCCCGCACCAAGGAAGAACTGCCTTATTTCGGCCCGCTGATGAGCCTGCCCAAGGATTTCATCGACATCAACCTGGCGTTCTCGCGCGCGCCGGGCGCGCCCAGGCGCTACGTCCAGGACCTGATGCGCGAGCGCGCCGCCGATCTGGCCGAACTGCTGCAGGACGCCAACACCCATTTCTATGTCTGCGGGCTCAAGAGCATGGAGGAGGGCGTGGTCATCGCCCTGCGCGACGTGGCCCTGCAAGCGGGACTGAACTGGGAGAGCATTTCCGGCGCCCTGAAACGCGAAGGCCGCCTGCACCTCGAGACCTACTGATGCCCATGGACACATTGCAGATGATCCGCCACGCATCGGGCGTGGTCGACGTGCGCATGGCGCGGCCCGAGGTCTTCAACGCCTTCGACGAGCGGATGATCGAAGAACTGGCCCGGGTCTTCGCCGGGCTGGGCCAGGACGAGGCCGCGCGCGTGGTCGTGCTTTCCGGGGAAGGCAAGGCGTTCAGCGCGGGCGCGGACCTGCAATGGATGCAGCGCGCGAGCCAGGCCAGCGCGGAATGGAACCTGGAGGACGCGCGGCGTTTCGCCGCCATGCTGGAGACCATCGCGTCCTGTCCCAAACCGACGATCGCCCGTGTCCACGGCGTGGCGCTGGGCGGCGGCGTGGGGCTGGCCTGCGCCTGCGACATGGCGGTGGCCAGCAGCGATGCCCGCTTCGCCGCCAGCGAGGCCCGCTTTGGCATCCTGCCCGCCGTCATCAGTCCCTATCTCGTCAATGCCGTGGGCAAGCGCCACGCGCTGCGCCTGGCGCTGACCGCCTCGCGCATCGACGCGCAGGCGGCGCTGCAAATGGGCATGGTGCAGCAGGTGGTCGACGCCGCCGACCTGGACGCGGCGGTCGAGGCGATCGCGGCCGAACTGCTGGCCAACGGACCCCAGGCGCAGGCCGAGATCAAGGCCTTGTTCAGGCAACTGGAAGTCGGCCCCGTCACCCCCGAGGTGCGCGAGCTGACCGCCCGCACGATCAGCCGCGTGCGCGGCACCGACGAGGCGCGCGAGGGCTTCGCCGCCTTCCTGGCCAAGCGGCCCGCGGCCTGGATCCGGCAATAGTCATACGCCGGAGAGCAATAATTGCCTGTTCCCTGGCCGTGGATGCCCAGGACGTCCGCATCGACCTTGGCAATGATGCCGTGGCCGGACTCGTGCTGGGCCCGGCGGCCTTGACCGAGAAGCGTCCGCCGCGTTCCGGCGCCTGAGCGGCGGCTGACGGGGCGTCAACAACGAGGAGAACGACTCAATGAAGTTTGCCGATTTCCACCCGGGCATGATCATCGAAGCCGGCCCCCGGCGGATCGAGGAAGCGGAGATGCTGGCCTTCGCCCGCAGCTACGATCCGCAGTGGTTCCACGTGGATGGCAAGGCCGCGGGCCAGGGGCGGTTCGGCGCGCTGATCGCCAGTGGATGGCAGACCTGCGGCATCGCGATGGACCTGGCCGTCAGGGCGGCGCTGCACGACTCCGAGTCGTTCGCCTCGCCGGGCGTGGAGCAGGTGCGCTGGCCCCACCCGGTGCTGGCGGGAGATGAATTGCGGCTGCGTGCCGAAGTGCTCGAGGCGAGGACCTCGCGCAGCCGGCCCGAACTGGGCGTGCTGCGCTGGCGCTGGCATCTGTTGAATCAGGACGGCAAGGAAGTCCTGGAGTTGACGGCCACAAGCCTGTTCGACCTGAAGCCCGAGGCATCGCGGGGCTGACCGGGAGCCCCGTTTCGACGTTACTTTCTTGCGTGGACCTGGACCGTCTTGGTTTCACCGGGGCCGCAAGTTCCGCATGTTCCGCAGCCGCTGCCGCATCCCGCGTCGGGCGCGGCGGCGCCCAGTTTCCTGCCCAGTGCCCGCAGCCACGCGGCCTGGCCCGGACGGTCCATGCGCAGCGCCAGCCACGACTGCATGCGCATGCGCGTCTTGGGCGCGAAGCGGCCGAAGGCCCTGATGGCGCAGGCGGCGACGATCAGTGCCACCAATGCGATCTCGAACAGGGAATAGGCGCTCATGGAAGCCTCCGGGGAAATCAGGTCAGCATCCTCGTCACCTGGTAGGTGATGAATGATGCGAGGTAAGCCAGTCCGAACAGATAGCCCGCGGTCAGCGCGACGATCTTCCAGGAATTCGTTTCGCGCCGGATCACGGCCAGCGTGGACAGGCACTGCGGCGCGAAGATGAACCAGGCCAGCAGCGAGAACGCGGTCGCCAGCGGCCATTGGGCGGCGATCAGCGGCGTCAGCAGGGTCGAGGCCGCCTCGTCGTCGGCGGCCGACAGCGCGTACACGGTAGCCAGCGCGCCCACCGCGACTTCGCGCGCGGCCAGGCCGGGGATCAGCGCGATGGAGATCTGCCAGTTGAAACCGATGGGCGCGAACACGGTCTGCAGGGCTTCCCCGATGCGGCCGGCGAAGCTGTATTCGATCGCCGGGCCGGTGGCGCCCTCGGGCGGGCCGGGGAAGCTGGACAGGAACCAGATCAGCACGGTCAGCGCCATGATGATGCCGCCCACGCGCGCCAGGAAGATGCGCGCCCGCTCGACCAGGCCGGTGGCCACGTCGCGCAGGTTGGGAATGCGGTAGGAGGGCAGTTCCAGCAGCAGCGAGTGTTCGGCCCTGTCCCGGCGCAGCAGCTTCATGACCCAGGCCACCGCCAGCGCGCTGACGATCCCGGCCACGTACAGCGCGAACAGCGTGACGCCCTGCAGGTTGAAGATGCCCAGCACCGTGTGGTTGGGGATGAAGGCGCCGATCAGCAGCGTGTAGACGGGCAGGCGCGCCGAGCAGGTCATCAGCGGCGCGACCAGGATGGTCGCCAGCCGGTCGCGGGGGTCCTGGATGGTGCGCGTGGCCATGATGCCGGGGATCGCGCAGGCGAAGCTCGACAGCAGCGGGATGAAGGAGCGCCCGGTCAGCCCGGCGCCCACCATCATGCGGTCCAGCAGGAAGGCCGCGCGTGGCAGATAGCCCGATTCTTCCAGCAGCAGGATGAAGAAGAACAGGAACAGGATCTGCGGCAGGAACACCAGCACGCTGCCGGCGCCGGCGATGATGCCGTCCACCAGCAGGCTGTTGAGCAGGCCTTCGGGCAGGGTTTCGCCCACCCAGCCGCCCAGGGCCGAGACCGAGGTCTCGATCAGGTCCATGAGCGGTTCCGCCCACGAGAACACCGCCTGGAACATCAGGAACATGATGGCGGCCAGCGTGACGAGCCCCAGCACGGGATGCAGGACCCAGCGGTCGAGGGCGTCGTCGATGGCGGCCGTGCGCCGGGGCATGGTCACGGCTTCGCGCAGCAGCCCGTTGACCGCCTGGTGCAGGTCGGCACCGGCGGGCAGTGCCGGCGGCGCGGCGGGCATGTCGCCGTCGATGCGGGCAAGCAGCTGCGCCGCGCCGTCGCGCTTGATGGCGACCGTCTCGACGATGGGGATGCCCAGCGCCTGCTGGAGCTTGTCGCGGTCGATCCGGATGCCGCGCTTGGCGGCGGCGTCGACCATGTTGAGCGCCAGGACCATGGGCAGCCCCAGCCGCTGCAGTTCCAGCACGAAGTGCAGATGCAGGCGCAGGTTGGTCGCGTCCACCACGGCCACCAGCAGGTCCGGCCGGCGCTCGCCCGCGAAGTTGCCCAGGCAGACGTCGCGGGTGATCGCTTCGTCGGGGCTCGTGGCATGCAGGCTGTAGGCGCCGGGCAGGTCCAGCACGCTGACCTGCGCGCCGGAGGGCGTGACCAGCCGGCCCTCCTTGCGCTCGACGGTGACGCCGGCATAGTTGGCCACCTTCTGGCGGCTGCCCGTCAGCAGGTTGAACAGAGCGGTCTTTCCGCAATTCGGGTTGCCGACCAGGGCAACGCGCAGATTCGACAAGGTAGTGGTGGACATCGGGAGTCAGGAGGCGAGCGGTTCGACCAGGACCCGCGCGGCTTCGGAGCGGCGCAGGGCGAAGCGGGTGAAACCGATCTGTATCAGCAGGGGGTCGGCGCCGATCGGGCCGCGCGCCACGATGCGCACGCGCTCTCCGGCCACGAATCCGAGGTCGCGCAGGCGGATGGCGATGGGATCCGCCGGGGCGGCGTCTTCGACGGCGTTGACGGCGGCGTCATGGCCAAAAGGTAGCTCGGAGAGGCGGATAGCCATGTGCTGGGTTGGTGGAGGGAAATGAAAACGATTACTAATTATAAAAGTTTTACGCCGATCCGGGGCGAATAGCCGTCATCGGGGCACGGATAGGGGAAACGGCAGGAGGTAAGGAATTGCTAGCCGCGCCACCGATCCGGCCGGGCATCGGTTATCTTGATGTCGTCACATCACCGAAGGGGGGAGATATGAAGGCATCCGTCATCGTCGGCCTGCTGCTGATCGTGCTGGGCGCGGTCGCGCTGGGATACAAGAGCTTTTCGTATACGTCCGAGGAAACGCTGCTCAAGGTCGGGCCGGTCGAGGCCACCGCGGACACCAGGAAGACCGTTGCCATTCCGGTCTGGGCGGGCGTGGCCGCCATCGTGGCCGGCGCCGCGGTGATCGTGCTGGGGCGCAGGCGCTGAGGGGCGCGCCCCGGCCGGATCAGACGTCGGCCGTTTCGGTCTGCGAACTTTCGCGGGCCGGTTGGGGCGCCGGCCGTGGCGCCAGCGCCGAGGGCAGGGCTGGCAACTCCAGCGGCCGGCGGCGCCTGGATTTGATCACGGCCGGTTCGCCCGCATCGGTCAGGTGGGTCCAGTACACCAGATGCAACTGGCCGTGTTCGTCCTCGACCAGGGCCGACAGGCTTTCCACCCAGTCGCCGTCATTGCAGTACAGCACGCCGTCCACGTGCCGGATCTCCGGCTTGTGGATATGGCCGCAAACGACGCCATCGTAGCCCTGGCGCCTGGCCTCGTTGACCAGCACTTCCTCGAAGTTGGTGATGAAGGACACCGCGTTCTTCACCTTGTGCTTCAGGTATTGGGACAGCGACCAGTAGTGCAGCCCCAGGCGGCGGCGCACCCGGTTGAAGTGCAGGTTCAGCCAGAGCGCGAAGGTGTATAGCGTGTCGCCCAGGTGGGCCAGCCATTTGCTGTGCTGGATGACGCCGTCGAACTGGTCGCCGTGGGTCACCCACAGGCGCTTGCCGTCGGCGGTGACGTGGACCGCGTCTTCCTGGACCTGGATGTCGCCGAAGGCATAGCCGATGAACTGGCGCGCGAATTCATCGTGGTTGCCCGGAATGAAGACGACCCGCGTGCCCTTGCGCGCCTTGCGCAAGACCTTCTGCACCACGTCGTTGTGGGCCTGGGGCCAGGTCCAGCTCTTGCGGAGCTGCCAGCCGTCGATGATGTCGCCGACGAGGTAAAGGGTCTCGGCCTCGTTGTGCTTGAGGAAGTCCAGCAGGTGGCTGGCATTGCAGCCGGCGGTTCCCAGATGCAGGTCCGAGATCCAGATGGTGCGCCATTGGGTAGGGGGCGATGTCGTCACGCTGGCCGGGAAGATGTTTCCATGGAGTGAATGGAAACATGGCGCGATGACGTGTTTGTGACGGCGCGGGACCGTTGTCAGGCCGCGTCGCTTTCCGCCATTTCCGGGGCGTGCAGGGCTTCCAGGCGGTCTTCGATGAAGGCCCGGACGGCGGCATCGTGAGCCAACGCCATGTGCCCCACGCGGGCGACCACGAGGCTGGCGGAGGCGCCCGGCAGCAGGGCGCGGTCGACGGGACAGACGATGTTGTCGTGGTGCGAGGCGATACAGGTGTACCGGCTGGCCATGGCCGGCGTCTCGGCGGCGTGCAGGGCGCCGAGCCAGGGGCTGTCGGGCAGCATCTGGGTCGCGCACCGCCCGCGCCCGAAGCGGGCGTGCCAGGTGCCCCGGTGTGGCGTGCCGAGCGTGATGACGTGGCCGATGGGCGCGTCGGGCGCGCCGCGCAGCGCGGCCCGCGCCGCGAGGCCGCCCATGCTGTGCGCGACCACGGTCACGCGTTCGCGGCCCGTGCGCAGTGCCAGGGCGGCGGCCTCGGCGGCCACCTGCTCGCCGAACCGGTCTATTCCGGCCCGGGGCGGTTCCAGGTCCAGCGCGGCGACGGTCCAGCCGCGCGCGGCCAGCCAGGTATCGAAGTCGCGCCAGATGCCGCGGTTGCATCCGTAGCCGTGCACCAGCAGCACGGCGCCCCGCGCGCGGGGCGGCAGGCGCATGGGCCAGCGGTGCCGCCACGGGATGTCGAGGTACATGTTGCGCAGGGAAAGGTAGGTTTCCCGGGGCATGGCGGCCAGCCAGCCGGGCGGGCCGGCGGGACCGGTGCGGTCGGTCAGCAGGCGGGCCAGCGCGAAGCCCAGGGCGACGATGGCCGCGTGGATGGCGGCGGCCAGCAAGAGCGCGGCAAGCACGGCGGCGGGCCAGGGCAGCCAGGCCGACAGGGCCCAGGAGGTCAGGGCCACCAGGATCGCCACGCCGAGCGTGAACCCGCGCATGGCCCAGGCCATCATGCGGCGGGGCCTCCCGTGGCCGGGCGCGGGGCCAGTTCGGCGGCCTTGGCGCGCACGCGCGCATCGGCTGCCTGTTCCAGGAATGCACGGGCCTTGGCCAGAAAGGCCGGGGTGGCGGTCCCGGGCAGGCGATCCAGCCAGGGCAGCGCGGCGTCGATGTCGCCGCGTTCGATCAGCAGGCGCGCGTAGTTGAATTGTCCGCGGAAATCGCCGCCCTCTGCCGCGCGGCGGTAGTGTTCGAAGGCCTGCTGTTTGTCGACGGGGACTTCCCATCCGTCTTCGTGGAAGCCGCCGATGATGTTGATCGATTTCGCATGGCCCAGTGCCGCGGCTTTTTCGAACCAGGCCAGCGCCCCGGGCCGGTCGGCGGGGACGCCTTCGCCCAGTGCCAGGGCGGTGGCGTAGTTGTACATGCCCCAGTCCAGTCCCTGTTGCGCGGCCAGGCGGTACCAGTAGGCCGCCAGCACGAGGTTGACGGGCACGCCCCAGCCGTGATGGTGGCACTGGCCGAGCATGTTCATGGCCATGGGGTGGTTGGCGTCGGCGGCGCGCTTGAACCAGTACACGGCCTGTTCGCGGTCGACGGGCAGGCCCTGGCCGTCCAGCAGCATCTGCCCGAACACCGCCTGGGCCTCGGCCACGCCACCCTCCGCCGCCGCCCGCACCCAGGCCGCGGCCTGCTCGGGGGGGCCGCGCAGGATCTCGGCCAGGTCGTTGGCGGTGGCGGTGTTCAGTTGCTGACGGGAGATGGGCTCCATGGTTTTGGGGGCGTTGGTGGGAGTCATGGGATTGTGCACCAAGAACTTGGGTTCTAAACACGGCCGTGTCCGGGGGCGCGGGGCCGGATGGGGCGCAACGGAGCCGGTCCTGGCCTTTGGCCAGGACTTCCCGGCGTTCAGGTACTTGGCGGGGCGGGCGCAGGACTCGCGCGGGGACAGTCCACTGGACTGTCCCTACTGCCGCGCTCGGACAGCTGCGCCCTTGCTTCCCCGCCAAGTACCTGAACGCCGGCGGCTCCAATGCGCCCCATCCGGCCCCGCGCCCCCGGACACGGCCTGCGGCATCGCGAAGCGTGGCCCACATGGAGCGGGGTAGGGCGGAAAAGAAAAGAGGCGCCTTGCTCACGCAAGGCACCTCCCACGGGCCAACCAGGACACGTAGAATCGCCGCCCCCCGCCAGCCCGGTAGTCCCCCAGGGCACAGCGGATCCGGCTCCGCCGGTCCGCCAGTGCCGCCCCCTGGGGGGCGCGCGTCAGCGCGTAGGGGGGATCAATACTTCAAGTTGAGGTTCAGGATCGCCGCGCGGCCCGCGCCCACCGCCGCGTAGTGCGTCGAATAGGTCGAGGTGAAGTAGCGCTTGTCGGTCAGGTTCAGCAGGTTCAACTGGACGCTGACGTTGCGGTTGATGCGGTAGGCCGCCATCGCGTCGAAGCGCGTATAGCCCGGGATGTAGCGGCGCACCGCCGCGTTCGAGCCGTACTGCTTGCCGACGATGAAGATGCCGCCGCCCACCGAGATGTCGTTGGTGACGCTATAGGTGGTCCACAGGCTGGCGGTGTGCTTGGGCGTGTTGGGGAACTCCTGGCCCTGCGTGAGCGTGGTGTTGGCGCCGTTGCTGCGCACTTCGCTGTCGAGGTAGGTGTAGCCGCCGAACACCTGCCACGCCTTGGTGATGTTGCCCGAGGCGCCGACCTCGAAACCGTTGATGCGGCGCTTGCCGGCCAGGGCGTAGGTGTTGTCGGGCTGGGTGACGCGGGCGTTGGTGGTGTCGATGCGGAAGACCGCCGCGCTCAGGCCGAGGCGGTTGTCCAGTACGTTCCACTTGGTGCCCAGTTCCAGCGAGCGGTTTTTCTCGGGGCCGAGGTCCGCCGCGTTGGGGCCGACGTTGTTGCGTCCGGGGGTCAGGCTGCCGCTTTCGCTGCCCTGGCCCAGGAAGGCGTTGGCGGGGGTGGACGAGGTGCCATAGGACACGTAGACGCTGCCGTTGGACGCCGGCTTGTAGATGATGCCCAACTGGTAGTTCAGGAGGGTGTCGTTGCGGCCGACGTCGGTGGTGGCGTTGAAGTAGCGCGTCTTGTAGTCATCCACGCGCAGGCCCAGGTTGGTCTGCCAGCGGTCGTTCAGCTTGATCGTGTCGAACGCGTAGACGGACTTGGTGGTGCTCTTGAAGTGGTTGGACCGATCGCCCTCGGTGATCGTGCCGGTCCACGGGTCGTACGGGTTGGGGTTGTACAGGTCCGTGCAGTTGTAGTCGGAGGCCGCGCCCACGCCCAGGTTGCAGACGTTGGCCGCGCCGCTGCCCGCGCCGCGGTTGACCGTGTACGAGCCGTTGTCCGCTTTCTCGCGCGACAGCTCGATCCCCGCCGTGAAGCTGTGCTCGAAGCCGCCCAGCTTGCCCTTGCCGAAGATCTCGGTCTGGTTGGCGATGGTGTGGACGCCGCTGGTGCGGGTGTTGGCCCGGCGCCAGACCTTGCCGTCGACCACGTTGCCCTGGCTGTCGTCCGGCTGGGTCCACAGGTAGCGCTGGTCGGACGCGGTGTAGCGCAGCGTGTTGCGGATGGTCAGGTCGGTGCTGATGTCGTGTTCGACGCGGGCCGTGGCGACGTCCGACCGGTTCTTCATGAAGTCGGTGTTGGCCAGGCCGTAGAAATTGTCCATGTTCACGGTGACCGGGCGGATCGCCGTGACGCCGGCCGGGATCCGGTTGCCGTACATGAACGGGATGCCCGAGTCGGGCGTGTCGTTGGTCTGCAGGTGGTAGTAGCTCAGCGTGACGCGGGTGGGGGTGTTCAGGCCCCAGGTGAGCGAGGGCGCGATGCCCCAGCGCGACACGTCCACCGCCTTGCGGCCCGGCACGTCGGCGTCGTGCGCCATCGCGTTCAGGCGGAAGGCCATGTTCTCGCCCAGCAGCCAGTTGCCGTCCACCGTGGCGCGCTTGTAGTTGTCGGTGCCCAGGCCCAGCGTGGCGTTGGTGAAGTTCTCGGCCTTGGGCGCCTTGGTGATCAGGTTGATGCTGCCGCCCGCGCCGCCGCGGCCGCCATAGGCGCCGTCCGGGCCCTTGATGACTTCGATCTGTTCGAGGTTGAAGACTTCACGCGTCGTGGCGCCGATGTCGCGCATGCCGTCGACGAAGGTGCTGGCCTGTGCGTCGTAGCCGCGGATGAAGGGGCGGTCGCCCAGCGGGTTGCCGCCCTCGCCCGAACCGAAGGTGATGCCCGGCGTCAGGCGCAGGGCTTCGGTCAGGGTCGTGGAGGCGCTGTTTTCGATGACTTCCTGCGGGATGATGGTGACGCTCTTGGGCGTGTCCAGCAGCGGCGCGGTGAATTTCTGCGAGGCCGACTGGTCGGCCTTGTACGCCGACTCGGCTTCCCCGCGCACCGTGATGGGCGCGAGCTGGCCGCTGGCGCGCGGCGCGTCGGCCGAGGTGGCGTTCTGCGCCTGGGCCTGGACGGCCGGCACGAAAGTGAGCGCGCTGATGGCGGCCGCCAAGGTATTGAACCTGAACTGGTTCGTCGATATCACCGTGAAATCCCCCGTAGGTGGGCGCGAGGCCCGGAATGAATGCGGGACGGGGTGCCGAGCCCCCGGCCTCGATGACTGAGATGAAACTCTAACGAAGAATGATTCGCATTCTTCGATGAGCGGGGACGATAGGCGTCGTGGGCTTACAGAAAGCTGAACGGCGACTGGTCAGCAGGGGATTTCGGGAAAAAAGCAACACCAGGCGCCGGATTTCCGGTGCCTGATCGGGGGACGGGCTAGCGCGTGGAAATCAGCCGGGTGCCCAGCAGGCGGTCGTGCGGGAACTGGCGGTCGCGGTCGAAGAAGGTCCAGACGAAACCCAGTCCGGTCAGGGTAAAGGGCCAGGCCAGGATGTAGCGCAGGACGGCCTTCCAGAGAGGCGGGCGGCCGCCACTGGCATCGGTCAGCCGGATGTGCCAGGTTTTCATCGGCAGGGTCTGGCCGCCCAGCCGCCAGCACAGCACGAAATAAAGGCCGATGACGCAGAACAGCCACGCCTGCCGCTCGTGCCGCAGCATGAGCGCATGCCGGCTCTGGGTCAGGGTGTCGAACAGGTAGTCGGCCACGAACACCACCCCGAACAGCAGGATGGCTTCGTACATCATGCAGGCGAACCGGCGCCAGCGGCCCGGCGCGGCCTGGGGGGCGGGGGAAGCGGATGGGGTGTCGTTCATGGGGCGCTACGATAACCCGAGCGCGGCCGGCTCCGCCCGCCCGCGGCCGCGACCCGGGGGAAAGTCCCAGTCGCCGCGAAGAGTCTTGACCGCATTGCAACATTCCTGATAGCCTAGCGGGCTCGCCGGAAACGTTACCAAAGTCGACGGCAAAGAGCTTCATCTGGCGCCAGGCACCCCTGGGCGCCATGCAGTGCAGTCAACCCAAGCCTGGCCCGCGCCAAAAGCGTCGCGGCGGCCTTTGTCCCCAGGGCGAAGGCAGTCCGGTCCCGGCCTTCCGTTTCAACCTTCAGTGCTCGTTCCGGTGAACGTGCGCGAGGTCGGCAGGGTGGGCGAGTGGAACGGTTCCGTGAACCGTGAAGCGTCGCTACATGTTGCCGGTGTCCGCGCAGGTTTGGTTTCCCTGCCGATGGCAGTACCGCCCGGGGCGTCAGCGCGAACTTGAATGGACGAAAATCCAATGGAACTCACAGGCGCAGAGATCGTCGTGCGTGCCCTGGCCGACGAAGGGGTCGAACATGTGTTCGGCTATCCGGGCGGCTCGGTCTTGTACATCTACGACGAGATCTTCAAGCAAGATAGATTCAAGCACATCCTGGTGCGTCACGAGCAGGCCGCCGTGCACGCCGCGGACGCGTATTCGCGCGTATCCAACCGCGTGGGCGTGGCCCTGGTCACCAGCGGGCCCGGCGTGACCAACGCCGTCACCGGCATCGCCACCGCCTACATGGATTCGATTCCCATGGTGGTGCTGACCGGCCAGGTGCCCACCGCGGCCATCGGCCAGGATGCTTTCCAGGAAGCCGACACGGTCGGCATCACCCGGCCGTGCGTCAAGCACAACTTCCTGGTCAAGGACGTCAAGGACCTCGCGGACGTCATCCGCAAGGCCTTCTACATCGCCCGCACCGGCCGTCCCGGCCCCGTGCTGGTGGATATTCCCAAGGACATCACGATCGCCCGCTGCAAGTACACCCCGCCGGCGGGCGAGATCAAGATGCGGTCCTATTCGCCCGTCGTGAAGGGGCACCAGGGACAGATCAAGAAGGCGGTCCAACTGCTGCTGCAGGCCGAGCGTCCCATGATCTACACCGGCGGCGGCGTGATCCTGTCCGATGCCGCGCCCGAGCTGACCAAGCTCGTGCAGATGCTGGACATGCCCTGCACCAACACGCTGATGGGCCTGGGCGCGTTCCCCGCGGACGACCGCCGCTTCGTGGGCATGCCCGGCATGCACGGCACCTACGAAGCCAACATGGCGATGCAGCACTGCGACGTGCTGGTGGCCATCGGCGCCCGCTTCGACGACCGCGTCATCGGCAATCCCAAGCATTTCTCGCAGAATGCGCGCAAGATCGTCCATATCGACATCGACCCCTCGTCGATCTCCAAACGCGTGAAGGTCGACGTGCCCATCGTGGGCGATGTCAAGGACGTGCTGCTGGACTTCCTGGCGCAGGTCGAGGCCTCGCTCAAGGAAACCAAGCGCAATCCCGAGCAGATTGCCGGATGGTGGAAGCAGATCGGCGCCTGGCGCGAGCGCGAGTGCCTGAAGTACAAGTCCTCCGACGAAGTCATCAAGCCGCAGTTCGTGATCGAGAAGCTGTGCGAGATCACGCGCGGCGAGGCCTTTGTCACGTCGGACGTGGGCCAGCACCAGATGTGGGCCGCGCAGTACTACCGCTTCAACAAGCCGCGCCGCTGGGTCAATTCCGGCGGCCTGGGCACGATGGGCGTTGGGCTGCCGTACGCCATGGGCGTGCAGATGCTGCATCCGGATGCCGACATCGCCGTCATCACCGGCGAAGGCTCGATTCAGATGAACATCCAGGAGCTGTCGACCTGCCAGCAGTACCATCTCAGCCCCAAGATCCTGTGCCTGAACAACCGGTACCTGGGCATGGTGCGCCAGTGGCAGCAGATCGACTACGGTTCGCGCTACGCCGAGTCGTACATGGATTCGCTGCCTGACTTCGTCAAGCTGGTCGAGGCCTACGGCCACGTCGGCATGCGCATCGAAAGCCCGCGCGACGTCGAGGGCGCGCTGCGCGAAGCCTTCACCACGCACAAGAAACGCCTGGTGTTCCTGGACATCATCACCGACCGCACGGAAAACGTGTGGCCCATGGTGAAGGCCGGCAAGGGCCTGACCGAGATGCTGCTCGGTTCCGAAGACCTTTAAGGAGCGCACATGAGACATGCCATATCCGTGCTCCTGGAGAACGAAGCCGGCGCACTTTCCCGCGTGGTCGGACTTTTCTCGGCCCGCGGCTACAACATCGAGACCCTGACCGTCGCCCCGACCGAGGATGCCACGCTTTCGCGCATGACCATCGTCACCTCGGGCTCCGACGACGTCATCGAGCAGATCACCAAGCACCTGAACCGCCTGGTCGAGGTGGTCAAGGTGGTGGACCTGACCGAGGCGCCGCACATCGAACGCGAATTGATGCTGATCAAGGTTCGCGCGGTGGGCAAGGAACGCGAGGAAATGAAGCGGATGGTCGATATTTTCCGCGGCCATATCGTCGACGTGACCGACAAGAGCTACACCGTCGAACTGACCGGCGACAAGGGCAAGCTGGACGCCTTCATCGAGGCGCTCGATCGTGCCAGCATTCTTGAAACGGTGCGCACCGGCAGTTGTGGCGTGGGCCGTGGCGAACGGGTATTGAAAATTTAGTCCCCCTGATTGGTAGTCCCCCCCTACGCGCTGACGCGCGCCCCCCAGGGGGCGGCACTGGCGGACCGGCAGAGCCGGATCCGCTGTGCCCTTGGTCTCTCGGGGTCATCCGAGGGGCTGAGGTGGGGGTGGTAAGTGTTTGATTGAATTTGAACTGATTCTGAATTGAATCTTGGAGAGCATCCATGAAGGTTTTCTACGATAAAGATTGTGATCTGTCGCTGATCAAGGGCAAGACCGTGGCCATCATCGGCTACGGTTCGCAGGGCCATGCCCACGCCCAGAACCTGAACGACTCCGGCGTCAAGGTCGTGGTCGGCCTGCGCAAGGGCGGCGCGTCGTGGGACAAGGCCGCCAACGCCGGCCTGACGGTCAAGGAAGTGAACGAGGCGGTGAAGGAAGCCGACGTCGTCATGATCCTGCTGCCCGACGAGAACATCGCCAAGGTCTATGCCGAGAACGTCGGCCCGAACATGAAGAAGGGCGCCGTGCTGGCCTTCGCCCACGGCTTCAACGTCCATTACGGCGCCGTCGTGCCCCGTGAAGACATCGACGTCATCATGGTCGCTCCCAAGGCCCCCGGCCACACCGTGCGCGGCACGTACACCCAGGGCGGCGGCGTGCCCCACCTGGTGGCCGTGCATCAGGACAAGTCCGGCGCCGCCCGCGACATCGCCCTGTCGTACGCCATGGCCAACGGCGGCGGCCGTGCCGGCATCATCGAGACCAACTTCCGCGAAGAAACCGAAACCGACCTGTTCGGCGAGCAGGCCGTGCTGTGCGGCGGTACCGTCGAGCTGATCAAGGCCGGCTTCGAGACGCTGGTGGAAGCCGGCTACGCGCCCGAGATGGCCTACTTCGAGTGCCTGCACGAGCTCAAGCTGATCGTGGACCTGATCTACGAAGGCGGCATCGCGAACATGAACTACTCGATCTCGAACAACGCGGAATACGGCGAATACGTCACCGGCCCGCGCATCGTGAACGAGGACACCAAGAACGCCATGCGCGCCGTCCTGAAGGATATCCAGACCGGCGAGTACGCCAAGAGCTTCCTGCTGGAGAACATGGCCGGCGCCCCGACGCTGAAGTCGCGCCGTCGCTTGAACGCCGAGCACGATATCGAAGTGGTCGGTGGCAAGCTGCGCGACATGATGCCCTGGATCCGCAAGAACAAGCTGGTCGATCAGAGCAAGAACTAGGCCCCCCCCTACGCGCTTGCGCGCGCCCCCCAGGGGGCGATGCGGGTGGACCGGCGGAGCCGGATCCACCGCATCCTGGGTTTGGGAACCCCTCACGCTTGCGTGGGGTGTGCCCTGGGTTTGGAACCCTCACGCTTGCGTGGGGGTTTTTCTTTTGGGGGCGGGGTAGGGGGCGCTGCGTGGCAGCCAGCGATAGCACCGGTGCCACAACCCAAGAAGCGGGTACTAGACCCAGGATGCGGTGGATCCGGCTCCGCCGGTCCACCCGCATCGCCCCCTGGGGGGCGCGCGTCAGCGCGTAGGGGGGAGATATACTTGAAACCGCAGGTTTCATCCCCATCTCGCGCATAGAGTTCCAGCAAGTTGCTGATTTATTTTGGTTTTTCATGGAGGCATCAATGTCGGCTGAGCACAAGCCTGGCGACCAACCCAATCTGGATCCCGAAAACGTGAACCCGTCCCCGGCGGCGGAATCGTTCGAAGCCACGGGAGGCGAGGATCCCATCGTTGCGCTGCAGGCCCAGCTGGCCGCGGTCCAGGCTGAATCCAAGGACAATTACGACGCCATGCTGCGCGCCCGCGCCGAGGCGGATAATGTCCGCCGGCGCGCCCAGGAGGAAGTCTCCAAGGCGCAGAAATTCGGTATCGAAGCATTCGCGGAAAACCTGTTGCCGGTCAAGGACAGCCTGGAGGCCGCCCTGGCCCAGGAAAACCAGTCCATCGACACCTTGCGCGAAGGCGTGGATGTCACCCTCAAGCAGCTCGTTGGCGCCTTCGAGCGCAGCAAGCTGGTCGAGATCGCCCCGGTTCCCGGGGACAAATTCAATCCGCACCACCATCAGGCTATCGCGTCGGTTCCGTCGGACGAGCCGGCCAATACGGTCCTGCAAACCCTGCAGAAGGGCTACCTGATCGTCGATCGAGTATTGCGTCCGGCACTGGTGACGGTCGCGGCCGCCAAATAAGGCCCACCGCGATCGAAAGAAGCTATCGCGGGCATTGAAATAACGAAATCTCCACCTATTTATTGATCAAGAGAATTTTTTCTGATTTTTTTCAGGAACAAGGATTATGGGCAAAATCATAGGCATCGACCTGGGCACCACCAATAGCTGCGTCGCAGTGATGGAAGGCCCGCAGGTCAAGATCATCGAAAACGCCGAAGGCGCCCGCACCACCCCCTCGATCGTCGCCTACATGGAAGACGGCGAGATCCTGGTCGGCGCGCCGGCCAAGCGCCAGGCGGTCACCAACCCCAGGAACACCCTGTACGCCGTCAAGCGCCTGATCGGTCGCAAGTTCGACGAAAAGGCCGTGCAGAAGGACATCGACCTGATGCCCTACAGCATCGTCAAGGCCGACAACGGCGACGCCTGGGTGCAGGTGCGCGACAAGAAGCTGGCGCCCCCGCAGGTGTCGGCCGAAGTGCTGCGCAAGATGAAGAAGACCGCCGAGGACTACCTGGGCGAAGAAGTGACCGAAGCCGTGATCACGGTGCCGGCCTACTTCAACGACAGCCAGCGCCAGGCCACCAAGGACGCCGGCCGCATCGCCGGCCTGGACGTCAAGCGCATCATCAACGAACCCACCGCGGCCGCGCTGGCGTTCGGCCTGGACAAGTCGGAAAAGGGCGACCGCAAGATCGCCGTGTATGACCTGGGTGGCGGCACGTTCGACGTGTCCATCATCGAGATCGCCGACGTCGACGGCGAGAAGCAGTTCGAGGTGCTGTCCACCAACGGCGACACCTTCCTGGGCGGCGAAGACTTCGACCAGGTGCTGATCAACTACATCATCGGCGAGTTCAAGAAGGAACAGGGCGTGGACCTGTCCAAGGACGTCCTGGCCCTGCAGCGCCTGAAGGAAGCCGCTGAAAAGGCCAAGATCGAACTGTCGTCGGCCACGCAGACCGAGATCAACCTGCCGTACATCACGGCCGATGCCTCCGGTCCCAAGCACCTGAACCTGAAGATCACCCGCGCCAAGCTGGAAGCGCTGGTCGAAGACCTGATCAACCGCACGATCGAGCCCTGCCGCACGGCCATCAAGGATGCCGGCGTCAAGGTCTCGGACATCGACGACGTGATCCTGGTCGGCGGCATGACGCGCATGCCCAAGGTGCAGGAGAAGGTCAAGGAGTTCTTCGGCAAGGATCCGCGCAAGGACGTGAACCCCGACGAAGCCGTCGCCGCGGGCGCCGCCATCCAGGGCTCCGTGCTGTCGGGCGACCGCAAGGACGTGCTGTTGCTGGACGTGACCCCCCTGTCCCTGGGCATCGAAACCCTGGGCGGCGTCATGACCAAGATGATCAAGAAGAACACCACGATCCCGACCAAGTTCTCGCAGGTGTTCTCCACCGCCGACGACAACCAGCCGGCCGTGACCATCAAGGTGTTCCAGGGCGAGCGTGAAATCGCCGCGGGCAACAAGGGCCTGGGCGAATTCAACCTCGAAGGCATCCCGCCCTCGCCGCGCGGCACGCCGCAGATCGAGGTCACCTTCGACATCGACGCCAACGGCATCCTGCACGTGTCCGCCAAGGACAAGGGCACCGGCAAGGAAAACAAGATCACGATCAAGGCCAACTCCGGCCTGACCGAGGCCGAAGTCGAACGCATGGTCCGTGACGCCGAGGCCAACGCCGACGAGGACAAGCGCGTGGCCGAACTGGCGCAGTCGCGCAACCAGGCCGACGCCCTGGTCCACGCCACCCGCAAGTCGCTGGAAGAATACGGCGACAAGCTCGAGGCGTCCGAGAAGGAATCCATCGAGGCCGCCATCAAGGACCTCGAGGACGTCCTGAAGGAAGGCGACAAGGAAACCATCGACGCCAAGGTCGAGGCCCTGTCCAAGGCTTCGCAGAAGCTCGGCGAAAAGATGTACGCCGACATGCAAGCCCAGGCCCAGGCCGCCGGCGCGGCGGGCGCGGCTCCCGGCGGTGACGCCGGCGGCGCCAAGGCCGACGACAACGTGGTCGACGCCGACTTCAAGGAAGTCAAGCGCGACGACAAGTAAGCAGTAGCCGCGGAGCGGCCTACAATGTGGGCCGCTCCGCTTTTCGTTTTGACTGCGCCGCCGGCCTCCCGCCGCCACCGGTGCAGGGTTTGGGTAGGCCTCCTGGCTGCCCCACGAAGCCAGGGGGCCTACCCAAACCCGTCAATAGCACACAACCGCTATTCACCAGAGATATTGCCGGCCTCCTGAAAACAGGCCACCGAAGAAAGAACCATGTCCACCAAACGCGATCTGTACGAAGTCCTCGGCGTTGCCCGCACCGCCACCGAGGAAGAAATCAAGAAGGCCTACCGCAAGCTGGCCATGAAATACCACCCCGACCGCAACCCCGACTCCAAGGAAGCGGAAGAGAAATTCAAAGAGGTCAAGTACGCCTACGAAATCCTCTGCGAAGCCGAAAAACGCGACGCCTACGACCGCTACGGCCATGCCGGCGTCGACGCATCCGCCGCGGGCGGGATGGGTGGCGGGGCAGGGGGCTTCGCCGACGCGTTCGGCGACATCTTCGGCGAGATCTTCGGCGGTGGCCGCCAGCGCGGCGGCGCCCAGATGTACCGTGGCGCCGACCTGAAATACAGCATGGAGATCACGCTGGAGCAGGCCGCCACCGGCTTCGACACCGAGATCCGCGTGCCCAGCTGGGACAACTGCGACACCTGCCACGGCTCCGGCGCCAAGCCCGGCACCCAGCCCAAGGGCTGCCACACCTGCGGCGGCACCGGCGCGGTGCGCATGCAACAGGGCTTCTTCAGCGTCCAGCAGACCTGCCCGACCTGCCACGGCACCGGCAAGGTCATTCCCGATCCTTGCACGGCCTGCGACGGCGTCGGCAAGGTCCGCCGCAACAAGACCCTGCAGGTCAAGATTCCCGCCGGCATCGACGACGGCATGCGCATCCGCTCGTCCGGCAACGGCGAACCCGGCGTCAACGGCGGCCCCTCGGGCGACCTCTACGTCGAGATCCACATCAAGCAGCACGGCATCTTCCAGCGCGACGGCGACGACCTGCACTGCGAACTGACCATCCCCTTCACCACCGCGGCGCTGGGCGGCGACCTGGAAGTGCCCACGCTGGGCGGCCGCGGCGAGATCAGCATCCCCGAAGGCACGCAGTCAGGCAAGGTCTTCCGCCTGCGCGGCAAGGGCATACGCGGCGTGCGCTCCAGCTATCCGGGCGATCTCTATTGCCATGTCGTGCTCGAGACCCCGGTGCGCCTGAACGACAGGCAGAGGCAGATGCTGCGCGACTTCGAGGCTTCGCTGAGCGAAGGCGGCGACAAGCATTCGCCGCAGAGCAAGTCGTGGACGGATCGGGTGAAGGAATTCTTCAGCTGATCACGCGCCCGCCGCGCGGGCAAGGGCGGGCCCCACCAGGCGCCCGTTGGCTGTAGAGCAAGCCTCCTGTAAAAGGGAGGCTTTGTTCATTGTGGAGGGGAGGATGCCGGCCGGCGTTCCCGTGCCGTCCCTGGCCAAGCGGCGTTCTTGACGTGGCTTGGATGCCTATGATGTAATCAATTCAAATATTGAAACAATGTATTATCTGTCGATACATTCGACGGGCTGACGGAGAAGGGGCGGAGTTCGCCTCGTTATTGCATCGAGGTATTCACGCAACCTCCAGACAGGTTGTCTCGACCAATGGGTCCTATCGCCGGCTGGCCATAGCAACGCCACAACTATCCATGCCTTGCCATTCATCCCCTGTTTTTCCCGATCGCACAGGGCCGCGGGGGTTCACCTTGCTGGAGCTGCTGGTCGCCGTTGTCATCATTGGATTGCTGGCAGTCTATGCGGCGCCCAGATACTTTCCCGAGCTGGGCAAGTCCAAGGCCAAGGCCACTCTCGCCAAGAGCCAGATCGATGCATTCGCGCGAGCACTGGAGGCCTATCGCCTGGATGTCGGGCGCTACCCGAGTACGGAAGAAGGGCTGGACGTGCTGCTTGTCGACCCCGGCACCAGCGATGAATGGAACGGGCCGTATCTGGGCAGGCACGTACCCACGGATCCCTGGGGCAATGCATATGTATATCGCTCCCCGGGCAACCAGGGCGAAATAGAGATCATTTCCTACGGTGCGGATGGCAAGCCGGGCGGGTCGGGCGAGGCGGCCGATATTGCCCACTGATTTCCCGCCCGATTGGCCATATAGCGAACCACGTTCGCCGTGCTGGTCAAGGCGACGATAGAAAAGCCGCCGGCGTTCGGCTATCGGGCGCCGCGCATCGGGTGCTTCACCGCACCCGGTTGCGCAGGCTGGCCAGGTCGCCGCTGGCCCACGCGCGCACGTTGTGTGCGACGAGTGGCAACACCTGATCGGCATAACGGTCCGATTCGCCGCCGATGTGCGGCGTGATCAGCAGCTTCGGCACCGACCACAGCGGGTCGTCTTCAGGCAACGGTTCGCGTTCGAACACGTCCAGCGCGGCGCCGGCCAGCCGGTCGCTGTGCAAAGCGTCCACGAGCGCCGTGGTATCGCACAGACCCGCGCGCGCCAGGTTGATGAGGCAGGCGCTGGGCTTCATCGCCGCCAGCACGGCGGCATCCACCAGCCCCTGGGTCGATGGCGTCAGGGGAGCAAGCAATACCAGGAAATCCGCCCGCGCGGCCACGTCGCGCAGCATGCCGCGCCCATGCACCTGATCGAAGCCCGCCACCGGCCGAGGGCTGGACGAGACCGCCAGCGTGCGCATGCCGAGTGCCTGGCATCGGGTTGCCAGTTCACTGGCGATCAGGCCCGTCCCCAGCACGGCAAGCGTCTTGCCGTGCAGCAGGGGCTGGCGCCGGCGCCGCCAGTGGCGCGCGCGTTGGTCCGCCAGGATGGCCGGGAGATCGCGCGCCAGCGCGAGCATCATCGTCAACGCCATTTCCGAGACCGCGGGGCCATGGATGCCGTGCGCCGACGTCAATGCCACGTCCGGCGACAGGTCGGGGTGGTCGGCGATGCCATCGACCCCGGAGGACAAGGCTTGAAGCCACTCCAGCCGGGGCAGGGCACGCAGCAAGCCGTCGTTCACCGCGCTCGCGAAACACGCCAGCGCGGTGGCCTGCCGCGCCGAGTCCGTCAGCGGCTGGTCCGGACGGATCCAGTCGAAAGCCAGATCGGGCAGGCTGCGCGCCAGTTCTTGCGCATAGTGCTCGCCATCGGCATTGACGATGAGCAGCCGGAAGTCTTTCCCAAGCGCCGAGGTCGCCCGCATGGTGTCAGTCCGTGCTGATCTTCGCTGCCGAGATCAACGGCCCGTAGGATCGCTGTTCGCTTTCTATGCGGGCGCGCACGGCGTC
This sequence comes from Alcaligenaceae bacterium SAGV5, assembly GCA_009360345.1. Lineage (GTDB taxonomy): Bacteria > Pseudomonadota > Gammaproteobacteria > Burkholderiales > Burkholderiaceae_B > Pigmentiphaga. The sequence goes on along the minus strand of SPDP01000004.1, from coordinate 228,847 downwards.
GGCGGTGGACGGCGCGGCTTCCTGGCCGAGCGCGGCCAGCGCCTGCCGGGCTTCCGGCGTTGCCAGCCACGTCCGGATCTCGCCGCCGAGTTTTTCGATGATCGCGTTCGGCGTGCGCGCGGGGGCGTAGAGCGCGAACCAGGTCTCCAGCTCATAGCCGGGGAAGCCCAGTTCGGCCAGGGTCGGCACGTCCGGGTACATGCTGGAACGTTGCAGCGACGTGGCGGCCAGCACCTTGATGCGGCCCGACTTGCCGAATCCACCCAGCGCGGCCTGGTCCAGCATGGCCAGCGGCGTGCGTCCCGACACCACGTCGGCGATGGCGGGCGCGAAGCCCTTGTAGGGCACGTGGTTGAGTTTCACGTCGGCCCGCTGGGCGAGCAGTTCCATGCCGAGATGGGCGGAGCCGCCGATGGCATTGGATGCATACGACAGCGCGCCCGGCCTGGCCCGCGCCATCGCGAGCACCTCGTCCAGCGTACTGGCGCCGAGTTCGGCCGATACGCACAGCAGGTACGGGCCCTTGGACAGCATGCTGATAGGGGCGAAGTCGGTCCGAACATCGTAGGGCACCTGCTTGCTGGTAAGCGGGATCAGGGACATGGTCGATCCGCCGGTCATCAGCAGCGTGTAGCCATCGGGGGCGGCCCGCGCGACTGCCTGCGCGGCAATCACGGTGTTGCCGCCGGCGCGCGATTCGACCAGCACGGCCTGGCCCAGGGTTTTTTCCAAGCGCTGGGCGAGCAGGCGCGACAAGCCATCCGCGCCGCCTCCCGGCGCGTAAGGAATGATGATGCGTATCGGCTTGTCGGGATAAGCGTGGGCGGGCCCGGCCGCCAGGGCCAGCGCGGCGGCCATGCCGGCGAACAGATTGCGGCAACGATGGAACATGCCTGTCTCCTTGCGCGCGGCGTTTGCCGCGCTGCGTTTTGTCATGGGGCCGGCTCGCGCCGGTGGCGGGTCAAGTGCGATAGGACGGATCCTTGCGGTCCAGCATGCGCAAAAGCGCGGGCCATTCGAGATTGCCCAGGGGGCTGACGGTTCCATCCGAGCGCACCGTGCCGGGGGGACGGAAGCCGGCCGAGGAAATCCTGTCGGCCAGGGCGGCTTCGGGAAGGGTCAGTTCCTGGCCGCTGGCCAGGGCATCGACCTGGGCCTGCATCGCCATTTCCAGATGCCACATCATCGCGAAGGCCTGGCCGATGCTTGCGCCGGCCACCAGCGTGCCGTGGTTGCGCAATATCATGACCGGCTTGTCGCCCAGGTCGGCGGTCAGGCGTTCGCGTTCGGATAGCTGGTTGGCCAGCCCCTCGCTGTCGTGGTAGGCGACCTTGCCGTGGAACAGCATGGCGTGCTGGGTCAGCGGCAGGAGCCCGCACTTCATCGCCGATACGGCCATGCCGGCCCGGGTATGGGCGTGGATGACGCAGCGCGCATCCGGGCGCGCGGCATGGACCGCGCTGTGGATGACGAACCCGGCACGATGGATGGGATGCCGCGTGGGTTCCACGACGTTGCCGTCGATGTCGATCTTGACGAGGTTGGAAGCGCGGACCTCATCGAACATCAGGCCGAAGGGGTTGAGCAGAAAGTGTTCCTCGGCACCCGGTACGCGCGCCGAGATATGCGTATAGATGAGATCGGTCCACCCGTAGTGGGCATGGAGCCGGTAACAGGCGGCCAGGTCCACGCGCATCTGCCATTCTTCGGTGCGCGGCCCGGGGCGGGAAGGGGTGGAAAGATCGGTCTGCATGAATTCCTGAACGTGTTCAATATGGAGAGGCACGGAGGCCGCGCTTGGGGTAGAGTATTTCCGCCTCGCCGCTCTGCGCACATTGAATCGCCTGGCCGTGCCAAAGCCAATCAAAACATTCTGTTCGAAACTTGAGAAAAATCTGAATGAGCATCGAGACCCAGTTGAGCCTGCGGCAACTGCGGGCTTTCGTCGCCGTCTACCGCCTGGGCAAGCTCGCGACCGCCGCAAGCCGCCTTTCCGTGACCGAGTCGGCCGTCAGTACCATGCTCAGGCAGATGGAATCCACGTTGAACCTGCGGTTGTTCGACCGCACCTCGCGCTCGCTGGTGCCGACCCAGGCCGCCCAGGAAATCATCGAGAGGGCCGAGCGCATACTGGGCGACGTGGCGTGGCTCGGTACGCGGATGGAGGACCTGGGCGACCGCCGCATCGGCCGCGTCCACGTCGCCGTCACCGCCACCGTGGGCAGCGTCCTGATGCCGGGCGTGGTGCGGCGGTTTCGTGACGCCTATCCCGGCGTGCAACTGGTGCTTGACGATTGTGCGCCGGATCAGTTCCTGGCCAGGGTATCGTCCGAGCCCGTGGATTTCGGCATCGGTACGCCGGAGCGCGAGGACGCCTTGTTGGTATCCCGGTTGCTGCTGCGCGATCATCTGTGCCTGGTATGCGCGACGGACCATCCGTTGGCGGGCCGCCGCCAGGTGCGTTGGCGTGAACTCGCCAAGGAGCCGGTCATCGCCGTGCGGCAGGGGCTGGCCTATGGCATGCGCGGCCGGATGGAGGCGGCCGCGGCCAGTGCCGGCATCGCGCTCAACGTCGTGCACGAGGTCAACTTCCTGTCCTCGGCATTCTGGATGGCGGCCAGCGGGCTGGGCGTTTCGATCTGGGCGTCGGCGCTGGCGGGGCGCATGCACTACGAGAATCTGACGCGCTGCCGGCTGGTCGGCCCGCGGGTGCCCATGGATTTTTCGCTGGTGCACAAACGGGGACGAAGCCTTTCGCCGGCCGCCGAAGCCTTCGTGGAAATCGCGCGTGGCGAACTCGCGGGCATGGACATTCTCTAGGCGCCGCTTCCGCCGCGCAGGTCCAGCGGCCGCAAGGTCGACTTCAACCCGTCGTAGACCTGGCGCAGCACCGGGTTCAGCGAATCCGGACGCATCCAGAGGTAGTAGCTCACGTCGGGCAGCCGGGGCAGGCCGTCTTTCTCGCTCAGTACCCGCATGTCGGGCCCGAGTAGTTCCACCGAGCGGGCGGTGATGCCCAGGCCCGCCCGTATCGCCGCCTTGATCCCTATCATGTGCGGCGCGAGGTAGGCCGTGCGCCACGACATCCGGGCCGTATCGAGCGCGGTGAGTGCGAGGCGCCGATACAGGCTGTGCTCGTCCGCGATGATCAGCGGCACCGGCTTGCCGGGTTCGAAGACGTAGTCCGCGGCGCATAGCCAGACCGTGGGCGAGGTGCGCAGCACCATGCCTTCCAGCGCGGGGTCCTCGCGCGTCGAGACCGTCAGGTCCAGTTCCCCCACCCGCAGCGACTCCATCAGGAACGGGCTGCGGCCCACGTGGATCTCCATTTGCAGCCTGGGGGAAAGGCGCGCGATGTTCGCCAGCAGCGGCGGCAGGATGCTGTCCGCCACGTCCTGCGGCGAGCCCACGCGCAGCGAACCTGTCAGTTCCCGGTCTTTCAGGGCCCGCCAGGCTTCGTCGTTGATGGCGATCATGTGCTTGGCGTAGTCCAGCAGCCTGCGCCCGTGCGCCGTGAGGCGCCGGTAGCGGCCCGCCTTCTCGAACAGCGGGACGCCCGCCTGGGCTTCCAGGCGCTGCATCTGCTGGGTCAGCGCCGCCTGCGTGCGGTGCGTCTTTTCGGCGGCCGCGACGTAGGTCTCGTGCTCCGCGATCGCCACCAGCGTGCGCAGCTGTGTCAGGTCGAAGTTCTTCATATAAGAGATGCTTATATTTTGAGGGTCGATTTCTAAATTGTGCTGGGAGGTTCTGCTAAATAGACTGTGGATCGGCCAATGAAATTATAAGTTTCAACGATAGTTTTATCGATGTCATCCCAGGCCGGACGCCGTAGCGGCCGGTCTCATCCACAGATATCTCCCATGAGCAAAACCATCACCGCAGGGCAAGCGAAACAATGGCTGGACGAAGGCGGCGAGATCGCCTTCCTGGACGTGCGAGAGCATGGGCAGTACGGCGAAGCGCATCCTTTCTACGTCGTGTCGGTCCCCTACAGCAGGCTGGAGCTGGACGCCGAGCGCCTGGTGCCGCGCAAGACCGTTCCCATCGTGCTGCTGGACGATGGCGATGGCGTGGCTGAACGCGCGGCGGCGAGGCTGGAGGCGCTGGGCTACCGCCACGCGCACGTGCTGCGGGGGGGCGCGGCCGCCTGGAAGGACGAGGGCTACGGGATGTTCCAGGGCGTGCACCTGCCGTCCAAGACCTTCGGCGAACTGGTGGAGCATGCCTACCACACGCCTCGTCTCCAGGCGCCGGAACTGGCCGCCATGCGGGCGCGCGGGGAAGCGGTGGTGGTGCTGGACGGCCGTCCGCTGGACGAGTTCCGCAAGATGAACATTCCGGGCGCGGTCTGCTGCCCCAACGGCGAGCTGGCGCTGCGCATCCACGCGCTGGTGCCGGACGAGACCACGCCCGTCGTGGTCAATTGCGCCGGCCGTACCCGCAGCATCATCGGCGCGCAGACCCTGATCAACATGGGCATCCCGAATCCGGTCTACGCGCTGGAGAACGGCACGCAGGGCTGGTACCTGAACGACCTGGCGCTGGAGCATGGCAACGACAGGCGCTATCCGCAGGTGGCGGCGGCCGAGCCGGCATTGCAGGCGCGGCGGGACCAGGCGCGCGAACTGGCGGGCCGGCACGGTGTCGCCGACGTCGATGCCGCGACGCTGGCCGGGTGGATGCGCCAGGCGGACCGCAGCACGTTCCTGCTGGACGTGCGCACCGGCGAGGAGTTCGCCGCGGGCTCGCTGCCCGGGGCACAGCACGCGCCGGGTGGACAGCTCCTGCAGGGCACGGATCTGTACGTGGGGGTCAAGGGCGCCCGGCTGGTGGTGACGGACGACGACGGCATCCGCGCGCGGGTGGTGGCGAGCTGGCTGGCCCAGATGGGGCATGACGTCCATGTGCTGCCCGCGCAGGAATGGGCCGGCGCGCGCGCAGGACTGCCGCCGCCGGTGCCGGCCACCGCCGTGCCCGGCCTGCCGCTGGTCAGCCCCGAGGAGGTGGCCGGGCTGCTGGCCGCGGGCGACGTGCAGATCCTGGATGTCCGTCCCAGCATGGCCTACCGCCAGGCGCATATCGTGGGCGCGCGCTGGGTCATCCGTCCGCGCATGGCGGGCCAGGCGCAGGCGGGCGGGCTGGTGTTCGTGGCCGCCAGCGCCGAGCTGGCCGCGCTGGCCGCGGGCGAGCTGCCGGACGAGGTCCGCGCCGGCGCGCGTGCGTTGGTCGCGTCCGTTGCCCAGTGGCGGGCCGCGGGGCTGGACGTCGCGTCCACGCCGGACACGCCGCCCGACGCCGACTGCATCGATTTTCTTTTTTTCGTCCACGACCGGCACGACGGCAACAAGGAAGCCGCCCGGCGTTATCTCGCCTGGGAAACCGGCCTGATCGGACAACTCGACGCAAGAGAGCGGGGCGCATATCGCATCTCGCCATGAAACCTGAGGAGGAAAGCATGAAGATCAAGAATACGAAGCGGGGCGGCAAGGTGTCGACGTCCGCCCTGGTCCTGGCCGCCGCGGTGGCCGTGGCCTGGGCGGGACCGGGGCGGGCGGCCGATGCGGGCGCGTTTCCGGCCAAGACGGTCAGGATGGTGGTGCCGGTATCCGCCGGCGGCAGCACCGACAAGATCGCCCGCCTGCTGGCGGAGAAGCTGAATGCGAAGTGGGGACAGGCCGTGGTGGTGGAAAACGTCACCGGGGCCGGCGGATCGATCGGGGCCGCGCAGGTGGCCAAGGCCGCGCCGGACGGCTACACGCTGCTGCTGCACAGCGACGCGGTGGTGCTGAACACCGCGCTGCTCAAGAAGCCGCCCTACGCGCTCAAGGACTTCTCCGGCGTGGTGCGGGCCATCGCCAATCCGCAGATCCTGGTGGTCCGTCCCACCCTGGGCGTCAAGACCTTCCAGCAATACCTGGCACTGGCGAAGAAGTCCCCGGGGCAGGTGACGGTCGGCCTGCCGACCAGCGGCGGCATCGCCCATATCGCGCACGAGATGATCCAGGCGCAGACCGGCATCGACGTCAACTACATCCCGTATCCCGGCGGCGGTCCGGCCGCGGTCGATGTCATGGGCGGGCACATCGACGCCACCATGATCACCATGGCCGCCGTCACCGAGTTCATCAAGGCCGGACGCCTCGTGCCGCTGGCCGTCACGACGTCCTATCGCTCCTCCGCGCTGCCTGACGTGCCCACCGTGGCGGAATCCGGCGTGCCCGGCTTCGACGTCGAGTCCTGGCAGGGCATCCTGGCGCCGGCCAAGACGCCGCCGGCCGTGGTCGAGAAGATCAACCGCGACGTGATGGAGATCCTGCGCCAGCCCGACATCAAGGCGCAGGTCGAGAGCATGGGGTATGGCGTCGCGGGCGGCACGCCGGCCGAGTTCGACAAGTCGCTCCGCCTGGACCTGGAACGCTATTCCAAGGTCATCAAGGACGCGCGCATCACCTTGCAGTAACCGGGGCGCGGGCCATCGCGCCCGCGGCACCGACCGACAAGACCAAGAGGGGACCATGTATCCGCGTAGTGAAAAAAGGCTGGCCACGGGCCTGCTGTACCTATTGCTCGGGGCCGGCACGGCGCTGCTCGCCTCGGGCTATCCCATGGGCACGTCCGCGCGCATCGGGCCCGGCTATTTCCCGTTCTGGCTCGGACTCCTGCTCGCGGCGCTGGGCCTGTCCATCACCGTGCGGGCCTATGCGGCGGCAGCGCCGCGCGAAAAACTGGAGCGCTGGGATCTCCGGTCGCTGTCCTGGATGACCGGATCGGTGGTGCTGTTCGGCATCATGCTCAAGCCCCTGGGGCTGGTGCTGGCGATCGCCACGCTGGTCGTCGTCGCCAGCCGCGCCAGCCATGAATTCACCTGGCGCGGCGCGCTGGCCAACGCGGCCGTGATGGTGGTGCTGATCGTCGGCGCGTTCGTCTACGGGTTGGGCCTGCCGTTCAGCCTGTGGCCCGCCTTCCTGGATTGAGGAGCGTCGTATGGAATTGCTGGACCATCTGGCGCTGGGCTTCGCCACCGCGCTTTCATGGCAGAACCTCGCCTATGCCTTCACGGGCTGCCTGCTGGGCACCCTGATCGGCGTCCTGCCCGGCCTGGGGCCGGTGCCGACCATCGCGATGCTGCTGCCCATCACCTATGCGCTGCCGCCCACGTCGGCGCTCATCATGCTCGCCAGCATCTACTACGGCGCGCAGTACGGCGGGTCGACCACCGCGATCCTGGTGAAGCTGCCGGGCGAGTCGTCGTCGGCCGTCACGCTGATCGACGGCCATGCCATGGCCACGCAGGGCCGGGCGGGTCCGGCGCTCGCCACCGCCGCCATCGCGTCCTTCTTCGCCGGCTGTGTCGGCGTGCTGCTGCTGGCCGCGTTCGCCGCGCCGCTGGCCGAGATGGCGTTCAAGTTCGGGCCGGCGGAGTATTTTTCGCTCATGCTGCTGGGGCTGGTCGGCGCCGTGGCGCTGTCTTCCGAGTCGCTGGACGTGTCGTTGGGCATGATCGCCATCGGCATCATCCTCGGCCTGGTCGGGACCGACGTGAACAGCGGTACGGTGCGGCTGGCCTTCGAGATCCCGCAACTGATGGAAGGCATCGAGTTCACCTGCCTGGCCATGGGCCTGTTCGGCGTGGCCGAGATCGTGGCGAACCTGGAGATGCAGAAGACCACCGGGACGACGGCCGTGGCGCCCATCGCCAGCCTGATGCCCACCCGGGAGGATGTCCGGCGGATGGCGCCTTCCATCGTCCGGGGCACCGCGCTCGGGTCGGCGCTCGGCATCCTGCCGGGCGCGGGCGTGACCATCTCGGCCTTCTCGGCCTACACGCTGGAGAAGAAGCTGTCGGCCCGGTCGGCGGAAATGGGGCATGGCGCCATCGAAGGCGTTGCCGCGCCCGAGGCCGCCAACAACGCCGCCGCGCAGACCAACTTCATCCCGCTGCTGACCCTGGGGGTTCCCGGCAGTGCCGTCATGGCGCTGATGCTGGGCGCGATGACCATCCACAACATCCAGCCGGGGCCGCAGGTCATGACCAGCCACCCCGCGCTGTTCTGGGGCCTGATCGCCTCGATGTGGATAGGCAACCTGATCCTGGTGGTCCTGAACCTGCCGCTGATCGGGCTATGGGTGCGCCTGCTCAAGGTGCCGTACCGCCTGCTGTATCCGGCCATCCTGGTGTTCTGCTGCGTTGGCGTCTATTCGATCCAGAACTCGGTGGCGGACGTGTTCCTGATCGCCGGCTTCGGCGTGGCCGGCTACCTGTTCGGCAAGCTGTCGATATCGCCGGTGCCGCTGCTGCTGGGCTTCGTGCTGGGCCCCATGATGGAGACGAGCTTCCGGCGCACGCTCATGGTGGCGCGCGGCGATTTCTCGGTATTCGTGACGCGGCCCATCTCGCTGGGGCTGCTGATCGCCACGGCGCTGCTGATCGTGCTGGCGCTTGCGCCGGCCATCCGGCGCAAGCGGGCGTCGGTGCTGGCCGAGGCCGAGGGCTAGCGCCCTGGCTGGCCCGCCGGCCCGTTCGCGCGGGTCCGTGCCTCTACAATAGTCCGCACATGCGGGCGCCGCGGGCATGGGCTCGCGGCGCGCCGCCGCGTCGCCGACCGCTTCGGCGCCAGCCAGGAAGCCTGCCATCATGCCCCTACCGGATCCCGCCGCCCGCCGCTCCGTCCACCACCGCGTCATCGACATGCAGACCTACGCCAGGGAAGACGGCCTTTACGACGTGGAGGCCAGGCTGGTCGACCGCAAGCCCTTTCCCTTCCAGCTCATGAGTTCGGACGACCCGCTGCCCGCGGGAGAAGCGCTCCACGACCTGTGGATACGCCTGACGGTGGACGACGCGTATGTGATCCGGGACATCGTGGCGGCGTCGGATGCGACGCCCTGGCCGCTCTGCAAGGAAGCGACGGACACATTGCGCGTGCTGGTCGGCGAGCGCATCGCCCGGGGCTGGACGGCCATGGTCAAGGACCGGTTGCGCGGCGCGGCCAGCTGTACCCACTTGATGGAAATGCTGGTGCCGATGGCGACCACGGCCTTGCAGGGCATACGTGGGCTGCAGCGCGACACGCCCCTGTTGATGGGCGAGGAGCGGGCGCGGGAGAAGATCGATTCCTGTTTCGCCTATGGCCGCGATCGGGAAGTGGTGAAGATGCTGTGGCCGCGGCATGCGGCCGGGAGGCCCGACGGCGACGGGCCTCCCGAGGGTACGCGGACTACGGCTTGAAGGTGCCTGCCACCGCGGTGCTGAAGTCCTCGGGCTTGAAGTACTTGCGCAGCGCCGCGTTGACCTGCTGGGCGGTCAGCGCCTTCAGCTCGCGGTCGGATTCCGCCGCGAAGGCGAAGGTGCGGTCCAGGTCCAGGTAGTCCGACCAGGCTCCCACCAGCCGCCGGTCCTGCGCGCGGGCCAGGTGGCGCAGGTTCATCAGCGAATCGATGCCGTCCTTGACCTCCGCCGCGGTGAAGCCTTCGCGCAGCACGCGCTCGGACTCCTCCTTGATGGCCGTCTCCAGCCGTGCCCGGTTGCTGGGCGCGTAGATGGCGTACATCGTCCACTGGCCCGAGGGCTCGTAGGACGAGGCCGACAGCTGGCTGCGCACGTTGTACGACAGGCCTTCGCGTTCGCGCACCCGCATCCACAGCCGCGAGGTTTCGGAGCTGCCCAGCAGGTAGTTCGCCAACATGGCGGCGGGGTAGTCCGGATCGGTGTCCTGCAGCTTGATCGGCAGGGTCGACAGGTAGAAGGCGTTGGCCTTGTCGGGCAGCGAGACGTCGAAGCGCTTGGCGGGCACCGCATGGTACGGATCGTTCACGCGGGTATAGGCCGGCGCCTGCTTCCATCCTTGCAGGCCCTTGGCCAGGGACTGCTCGACAGCGGCCGGGTCGAAGTCGCCCACGGCGGCCAGCCGCACGCGGCCCGCGCCGTAGAAGCGGTCATGGAACTGCACCAGCGCGTCGCGCGTCAGCGCCTTGTAGGCGGCTTCCTGTTCGTCGAAGCTGGGGGTGTAGCGCAGGTCGTCGGCCGGCCACGGGTTGTCGTACCGCGCCAGGGTCTGCTGCGCGACAGCGGTGGGTTCCTGGCGGGCGCTTTCCACCGAAGCCAGGCCGCGGCGGCGGTATTCGTCCAACTGGTCCTCGGGGAAGCTGGCATTGCGCAGCACGTCCAGCGCCAGCTCCAGCGTGGCGGGCAGGTTGTCGCGGGTGGTCGAGATGTCGACCACCGCGCTGGTGCCGCCCCCGGCGAAACCGACGTTCGCCCGCAGCGCGTCGAAGCGGTCCTCGATCTGCTGGCGCGTCATCGTGGCCGTGCCGTTGTCGAGCAGGGCACCCACGGCGCGGGAGATGTCGCGCTGGCCGCGCAGCGTATCGGCATCGCCGAACTGCACCACCAGCCGGGCGTTGACCAGGTGGCCGCGCGTCGACTTGGGCAGCAGCGCCAGCTTGACCGGCCCGTTGGGCAGGTCCAGCGTCTTGCGCTGGGTGCGGGCGTCGATGTTGGCCGGCGTGGCGTCGAAGGCCTCGGCCTGCACGAAGTCGGTGTCGCCCTTGTAGCCCTTCAGTTCGGCCTGCAGGTCCAGGGGCTGCGGCGCGGGGGCCCGCTGGGGACCGTCGGTCGGGATGTAGGTGCCGAGGGTGCGGTTCGATTGCAGCAGGTAGCTTTCCGCCACGCGCTGCACGTCGGCCAGCTTCAGGTCGCGGACGCGGTCGCGGGTCGCAAAGAACAGGCGCCAGTCGCCCTGGGCGATGCTTTCGGACAGCGACACGCCCACTTTCTGCGGGTCGCTGTAGGCCATGTCCCAGTCCTTGAGCCAGCGGGTGCGCGCGCGTTCCAGCTCTTCGCTGGTGACCGGCTGCGCCTTGATGGACTCGATGGTCTCCAGCATCTTGTCGCGCGCGGCGTCCAGGCTGGCGCCGGGCTGCAACTGCGCGCCCAGCATGACCATGCCGGGGTCGTACATGCCGAAGGTGAAGCCGAAGGTCGAGGCGGCCAGCTTGGTTTCCACCAGCGCCTTGTACAGCCGGCCCGAGGGCGCGTCGCCCAGGATGCCGGCCAGCATTTCCATGGCGGCGGAATCGGCCGCGCCGCCCTGCGGCGTGTGGTACATGGCAGCGACCATGGGCGAGCCGCCGGAGCGGCGCAGCGTGACGCTGCGTTCGCCGTCCTGGACCGGTTCCTCGGTGTACAGGCGCGGCAGGGTGCGCTTGGGCCTGGGGATCTTGCCGAAGGTGCGGGCGATGACCGCCAGCGTCTTGGCCTCGTCGAACTGGCCCGAGACGATCAGCACGGCGTTGTCCGGCTGGTAGTAGGTGCGGTAGAAGGCCTGCAGGCGGCCGATGTCGACGTTCTCGACGTCCGAGCGCGCGCCTATCGTGGTCTTGCCGTAGTTGTGCCACTGGTAGGCCGTGGCCATCATCTTGCTCATCAGCACGCGGAACGGGTTGTTCTCGCCGCTTTCCATCTCGTTGCGCACCACGGTCATTTCCGAGTCCAGGTCCTTGCGCGCGATCAGCGAGTTGACCATGGCGTCGGCCTGCCAGCCCAGGTACCAGTCCAGGTTGGCCTCGTTGGCGGCGAAGCTGGCGAAATAGTTCGTGCGGTCGGTCCAGGTGCTGCCGTTGGCCTGCAGGCCGCGGCGCGAGAACTCGGCCAGCGCGTTGCGCATCGTCGGGGTGCCCTTGAACAACATGTGCTCAAGCAGGTGCGCCATGCCGGTCTCGCCGTAGTTCTCCTGGCGCGAGCCCACGAGATAGGTCATGTTGACCGTGGTGGTCGGCTTGGACTGGTCGGGCGCCAGCAGGATGCGCAGGCCGTTGTTCAGCCGGTATTCGTTGATGCCTTCGACCGAGGTGACCTTCTGCACCCCGGCGGGCACGGTGGCCTGCGCCGGCGCCGCCTGGGCGGCCGGCGGCAGCAGGGTGGCCAGGGACAGGGCCACGCAGGCGAAGGCCCGGCCCAGGAGGCCGGAGCGGTTGGCGGTGAGCGATGATGGCATGGGCGGACTCGAACCGTTCAGGAAGTGGATTGGAGTAACGGGCCGCGACAACGTTCCCGCCGCGAGGCCCGGGTGTTACTTGGACAGCAGCCGCATGGCCTGTTCCAGGCCGTTCAGCGTGACCGGATACATGCGGCCCTGCATCAGTTTCCGGATGATGTCGGTAGATTGGCGGTAGGGCCACAGGCCCTCCGGTTCGGGATTGAGCCAGGCGAAACGGGGATAGGCCGCGGCCATGCGCTGCAGCCAGACCGCGCCGGCCTCGGTGTTGTGGTATTCCACCGAGCCGCCCGGCTGCAGGATCTCGTAGGGGCTCATGGTGGCGTCGCCGACGAAGATCAGGCGCCAGTCCGGGTTGTACTTGCGCAGCACGTCCCAGGTGTGGGCGCGTTCGGCGTGGCGGCGGCGGTTGCTTTGCCAGACCCAGTCGTACAGGCAGTTGTGGAAATAATAGACTTCCAGGTGCTTGAACTCGCTGCGCGCCGCCGAGAACAGTTCCTCGATCCGCTGGACGTGGCTGTCCATCGTGCCGCCCACGTCCAGCATCATCAGCACCTTCACCGTGTTGTGCCGCTCGGGCACCATGCGGATGTCCAGGTGACCGGCGTTGCGCGCGGTGCTGCGTATGGTGTCGTCCAGGTCCAGCTCCAGGTCGGCGCCTTCGCGGGCGAAGCGGCGGAGTCGCCGCAGGGCCACCTTGATGTTGCGCGTGCCCAGTTCCACCCGGTCGTCGTAGTCGCGGAAGCTGCGCATGTCCCAGGCCTTGACCGCGCTGTGGTTGCCGGCGCTGTCCTGGCCGATGCGGATGCCCTCGGGGTGATAGCCGCCGCTGCCGAAGGGCGAGGTGCCGCCGGTGCCTATCCACTTGCTGCCGCCCTCGTGGCGTTCCTTCTGTTCCTCCAGCCGCTGGCGGAACAGTTCCATCAGCTTGTCCCAGCCCAGTTTCTCGATCGCGGCCTTGTCCTCGGGCGACAACTCGCGCATGAAGCGCCGCACCAGCCATTCGGCCGGGATCTCCTTGCCCGGCGGGAAGGCCGCCTCGACGCCCTTGTAGTAGCTGGCGAAGGCCTGGTCGTAGCGGTCGAACTGGCTCTCGTCCTTGACCAGCGTCATCCGGGCCAGCAGGTAGAACTCGTCCACCGAGGGCGCGATCACCCGGCGCGACAGCGCCTCCAGCAGCGTCAGGTACTCGTTGATCGAGACCGGCAACTGGTGCTTGCGCAGGTGATAGAAGAAATCAATGAGCATGAGGCCCCCCCCTACGCACTTCGCGCGCCCCCCAGGGGGCGGCGCTGGCGGACCGGCGAAGCCGGATCCGCGGCACCCTGAGTCGGACGTGCCTGCCGAGGGGGCGCGGATTCATGCTCGCCTGCCGCTTCTAGCCATGAGGACCAGGCGTTCGAACAGGTGGACGTCTTGTTCGTTTTTCAGCAGCGCGCCGTGCAGCGGGGGCACGGCGGCTTCGCGGTCGGTGCTTTTCAGGGCTTCCGGGGGGATGTCTTCGGCCAGCAGGACCTTGAGCCAGTCCAGCAACTCGGACGTGGACGGTTTCTTCTTCAGGCCGGGGGTCTCGCGCAGCTGGAAGAAGCTGTCCAGCGCCGCCGACAGCAGTTCCTGCTTCAGGCCGGGGTAGTGGACCCCGACGATGCGCTCCATGGTTTCCTTCTCGGGAAACCGGATGTAGTGGAAGAAGCAGCGCCGCAGGAAGGCGTCGGGCAGGTCCTTCTCGTTGTTGGAGGTGATGATGACCAGCGGCCGGTGCACGGCGCGCACCGTTTCCCGCGTCTCGTACACGTGGAATTCCATGCGGTCCAGCTCGCGCAGCAGGTCGTTGGGGAACTCGATGTCGGCCTTGTCGATCTCGTCGATCAGCAGCACCACCGGCTCGGGCGCGGTGAAGGCCTGCCACAGCACCCCGCGCACGATGTAGTTCGTGATGTCGCGTACCTTTTCGTCGCCCAGTTGCGAATCGCGCAGGCGCGAAACCGCATCGTACTCGTACAGCCCCTGATGAGCCTTGGTGGTGGACTTGATGTGCCATTGCAGCAGCGGCCGTCCCAGCGCCCGGGCCACTTCCTCGGCCAGCATGGTCTTGCCGGTGCCCGGCTCGCCCTTGATCAGGAGGGGGCGCTCCAGCGTGAGCGCGGCATTGACGGCAAGCGTCAGGTCGTCGGTGGCGACGTAGGTGTCGGTGCCCTGGAAGCGGGCGGTGGACGGCGAGACGGACTGGGGCATGGTCGGGCTGGCGATAGGGCGCCGCGAGGGCGAAGCACCCAGTATAAGAAAAGTCCGGACGGGCAGGGGACGCCGGCGCCCGTCCCCGCGAGCGGACGGCGGGGGTTGGCGGTTCCTGATGTATCATTAGGGGTTAAATAAAGACGGAAACCGGACCTGAGTACAACAATACGGTTTCTGGATGGAATAAAACGGAGACGCTTCGTTGGCCTGTGGGGGCCGGGCGTTGCCGCTCAGTCGTTTCGCTGCCCGGCATCGGGATTTCTCTTGATTCTGATAGAGCGTTCTAATGAAGTTGAGCATAACGAAGCGGGCGCTGCCCGCCCTGGCCGCCCTGGCCGCCTGTGCGGTCGTCGGCTCGGCCGCGGCCCAATCCGCTCCGCCGGCCACCATCACGGGCAGCGCCGACGCCGCTCGTGACAAGAATTCCATGTGCATCGGCTGCCATGGCATTCCAGGCTACAAGGCCAGCTTTCCCGAGGTCTATCAAGTCCCGATGATTGCTGGGCAGAACGCCAAGTACATCGAAGCGGCGCTGAAGGAATACGCCAGCGGCGCACGGACGCATCCTTCCATGGTTGGCATTGCCAAAAGCCTGTCCGAACAGGACATCGCCGATCTGGCCGCCTATTATTCCAGCCTGAAGTGAGCCGCCCGACCATGAAGACCACCCTGCGCCTTTCCTTCCTCGTCGGCAGCGCCCTGCTATCGCTGTCGGCCGCCCAGGCCGCCGGCGACATCGCCGCCGGCAAGGCGGTGTTCGACCGCATCAACTGTGCCTCGTGCCACGGGGCCGATGCCAAGACCTCGATCGATCCCAGCTATCCCCAGTTGGCGGGCCAGCATCCCGACTACCTCGCGCATGCGCTCAAGGCCTACCGCCGCGGCCAGTCGAACGCCGCGCCGTCGGCCAACATCCGCAAGAACCCCATCATGGGCGCGTTCGCCGTCCAGCTGTCCGACAAGGACATCCAGGACGTGGCGGCCTACCTGTCCAGCCTGCCGGGCAACCTGGCGGTAAGGAAATAACAGGGTTCCCTCCGCGCGCCAGCGCGTGGAGGGAACCCCAGGGAACTGCCGGGCAGGGGCTGGCGACATACGGTCATGAGAAAACAGAGAAGCACCGGGCGTCAGCGTTGAAGCGTCAAGATCGCTGATCGGTGCGTATCTGGCCACGAGGCATTCGTACTCGAATGCCTACCTTGACCAATCGACCCCCCTATCATGCCTACCTCCATTTCCACGTTGCCGGCGGAGATCATCGGCTTCATTCATCAGCAGTTGATGGACGGGGCCGCGCGTTCCGCGCCGCAAGAAACGCCACCGGCTCGGCATTGGGCCGCCGGTCAACGGCAGGCGGATCCCATACGGCAAGCGGCAATCGCCCGGGCAAATTTTGCCGCGACCAGCAAACACCTTCGCGAGATCGACAAGGCCAATCTGGCGCTCCCCGAAAACAGTGCCGTGGGGGCCTACGTGACGAGATCAACCATCGCGTCTCTGGCGAAAGGTCCCGATGATCAGTTCAACAAGGGCGTATCGGCATTGCTTTGCAACAATCCTCATATCGATGTGGATTTTTCGGGGTTGTGGGCGGAACAAAGCGCGGCCGTGCTGGATGTCCTGGATCGCGGAGAAACGGGTCCGCTGCGTGAAGTGAGGTTCCGTGCAAACCTGGCTCCGGGGACGGAAGCATTGATGCGCCGTATCGACCGGACGATTACCCGTCTGCGCGATGACAGCCCGGATGGCAAGGATGCGGCATTCGCATTCGATGGCGTTGGCGCCGACGCGAGGTATGCCGTGACGCCGGATTTCCGGCCCTGGACAAACCTGACATCGGTCTTGCTTGTCAGGTGCGAGGGGCTGACCGCCGCGCTGGATTTTTCGTCCAATCCGCGGCTGGTCGAGGTCAGGGCGATCCAGTGCCGAGGGCTGTCGACCGCGCCGGATTTTTCGTCGAATCCCGAGTTGAGGAAGGTCGTGCTTGGTGCCTGTCCGGACTTGACGGTCGCGCCGGATTTTTCGTCGAATCCAAAACTGATGGTGGTCAACCTCAGCGGGTGCATCGATCTGACGCTCCCGCCGGATTTCTCATCGAATCCGGAGTTGAGGGAAGTCGTGTTGACGGGATGCGTAGGGTTGACGGTCGCGCCAAATTTCTCGTCGAATCCTGAGCTGAGGAAGGCCGGTTTCAATGGGTGCGTCGGCCTGACCGTCATGCCCGATTTTTCATCGAATCCGAAACTGCAGAGCGTGGATTTTCTCGGCTGCGTGGGGCTGTTGATCCAGCCGGGCGCCGCTTCGAACCCGTACCTCGCCGAGCCTTTTCGTCACATGCAAAGACAACTGGCGAGCAGGCGGTTTCTGCGGCCGTCGGCCGGCTGATGCGTGCTTACCGTTGCTTGATCAGGTCGATATAGGCGTCGGTGTCCAGCGGCGTACCCAGGCGCTGCGATTCCCAAACCACCCGGCCCAGGCATTCCATGATTTCGTGGGCGGCATCGTGCGCGCCCTTGCGTTGGGCCAGTCGCTGGTAGGCGTCGCGGATGCCGGGGGGGTGGTCGATCGACAACTGTTCGGCGATCGCCAGGTGCATGGACAGGTGCAGGAAAGGGTTGGTGCGGCCGGCCTCGACGCCATAGTCGGCCTGGGCGGCCTCGGGGTTCTCGAGGTCGCCGTGGTATTCGGGGTGTTCCAGGATCCAGTCCAGCGCGGTCGCTTCCAGCGGCGTCAGGACTTCGCCGGCGCGATGCTTGCGCCAGGTCTCGGTGAAGAACTGGCGGACCTGGTCTCGGGTAGGGTTGAACATCATCCGGACATTGTACCCGCCGGGCCCGCGGCGGGTGGCGCCCGGCCGCATGGCATTGGCCCGCCGAATACGGGATAATTCCAGCCATGTGCCAGGGCCGCGACGCGGCTTGCTTCAACGATCGTTCGGAAACGCCGCATGTCTTCCTACAAGCATATCCAGGTGCCCGCCCAGGGCAGCCGCATCACCGTCAACGCGGATTTCTCCCTCAACGTGCCGGACCAGCCCATCGTCGCCTATATCGAAGGCGACGGCACCGGGCGCGACATCACGCCGGTGGCGATCAAGGTGATCGACGCGGCGGTGGCGAGGGCCTATGGCGATGCCCGCCGCATCCACTGGATGGAAATCTACGCGGGCCGCAAGGCGACCACGCTGTACGGCGAGGGCGGCTGGCTGCCCGATGAAACCGTGGCCGCGCTGCGCGAGTTCGTCGTGGCCATCAAGGGACCGCTGGGCACGCCGCCGGGAGGCGGCTACCGTTCGCTGAACGTGATGATGCGGCAGGCGCTGGACCTGTACGTCTGCCTGCGGCCCATCCAGTACCTGCGCGGCGTGCCGTCGCCGTTGAAGCAGCCCGAGAAGACCAACATGGTCATCTTCCGCGAGAACTCCGAGGACATCTACGCGGGGATCGAATACGCCGCGGGCTCGCCCGAGGCCGTGGAGTTGATCGCCGTGCTGGAGGAAAAGCTGGGGGCCAAGCACCTGCGCTTCCCGGCCACCTCCGGCATCGGTATCAAGCCGGTATCGCGCGAGGGGACGGAGCGCCTGGTGCGCCGGGCCATCCAGTACGCCATCGACCACGACCGCCGCTCGGTCACGCTGGTGCACAAGGGCAACATCATGAAGTACACCGAAGGCGCGTTCCGCGACTGGGGGTACGAGACCGCCCGCCGGGAGTTCGCCGCCGAGACCATCGACGCCGGACCTTTCTGCCGCATCCGCAACCCGCGCACCGGCCGGGATATCCTCGTCAAGGATTGCCTGGTCGACGCCTTCTCGCAGACCATGCTGCTGCGCCCGGTCGAGTTCGACGTGATCGCCACGCCCAACCTGAACGGCGATTACCTTTCGTCGGCGCTGGCCGCGCAGGTCGGTGGCGCCGGCATTGCTCCGGGCGCGAACATGAGCGATTCGGTGGCCGTGTTCGAGGCCACCCACGGCACTTCCGCCAAGTATGCCGGCAAGGACTACGTCAATCCCGGCTCCGAGATCCTGTCGGGCCGCATGATGCTGCAGCACATGGGCTGGCACGAGGCGGCAGACCTGATCCTGCCGGCGATGGAGCGCACCATCCTGTCCAAGCGCGTGACCTACGATTTCGCGCGGCAGATGGAGGGCGCGACCCAGGTGTCGTGCTCGGGGTTCGGCGAATCCGTCATCGCCAACATGGCCTGAGCGAAAGGGAACCGCCCTAGGCGGCCCGTCGCGTGCCGCCGGCCCTGGCGGCGGCAGGTTGCCGCCGTTTCAGCCACAGGTACAGTCCGCTGCCCAGCACGATGATGGTGGCGATGTCCAGCAGCGCCCACAGGATCTTCATCGGCATGCCGCCGTAGTCGCCGAAATGCAGCGGCTGGGACACCAGCAGCGCCGTCAGGTACCAGGGCAGCCTGGGCGCGGCGGTGACTTCGGCGGTCCGGGCGTCGATCAGCACCGGTTGCAGCAGCTTGGACGTGAGCGGTTCGTTGCCGGCCAGGAAGAAGGTATTGTGGTGCGGACTGGAGAAAGCCGTGCCGGGGAACGCGATGAAAGACAGCCGCGTATCGGGCGCGGCGGCCATGGCGGCTTCCATCGAGCGCTGCAGCGATGCCCGCTGGGCGGGGGGCGTGACCGGCTGGCCCTGGTAGGGCGCGAGCAGCGCGCTGAGCTGGTCGTACTGCCAATACTTGATCATGAGGTCGGCCCAGGTGTTGATCATGCCGGTGCCGCCCACGACGAAGGCCCATACCAGCGTGACCACCCCCAGCAGGTTGTGCAGGTCCAGCCATTTGACGCGCGGCGTCCGGTGCCGCCGCACGTCGCCGAATTCCAGTTTTTTCATGAAAGGGCCGTACAGGACCGCGCCGGTGACGATGGCCACCAGCAGCAGCAGTCCCATGAATCCCAGGAACAGTTTGCCCGCCAGTCCCGCGAACAAGTCCACGTGCAGCTTGAGCATGACGTACATGAAGCCTTCGTCGAAACGCGGTTCGGCCAGTACCTCGCCGGTGCGGGCGTCGACCGCCACCGAACGGAAGTCGTCGGTGGGCGCGGGCGTGGGGGTGAGCGTGACGAACCAGATGCGGTCGTCTTCCTCGTCCTGCGAAGCGAACTGGATGACGCGGCCGGGGTGGCGCGCCTGCGCGGCTTCCAGCACCCGATCCAGGCTGACGCGCGCCCGGTCGTCCGCCCGCTGGGGCGCTTCGACTTCGGTGCCCAGCAGGTGGCCCAATTCGTGATGGAAGATCAAGGGCAGGCCGGTCAGGCACAGCAGCAGCATGAACAGCGTGCAGATCAGGCTGCTCCATTTGTGCAGCCAGGACCAGGTCTTCAAGGCGCGCGCGGAGGGCATGGGTCGGGGTTCCTGTAGTGGCGGGAAGAGCGCGCCGCCGGTCAGGCGCGCCTGCGGGTCGAGGCGTGGAAGCGTGGGCGGTCGGGCTGGCGGCGCAGTCCGAACCACAGCATGGTGGCGACCGGGATGCCCAGCCCCGCCCAGGACCAGGCGTCGCCCCAGCTATCGGAAACCAGGGCGGTGACGAGTCCCGTCGCGGTCAGCACGCCCAGCGCGAGCGGCCATCCCCAGACGCGCAGCGTGGGCGTCGACATGGATGTTCCTGATTAATTAAGGAAAAGGCGAATAATAACTATTATTATTCAATATAGAAATCCCGGATACGCCCAGGCAGCGCGCGAAAAAAGTCAGGCGCCGGGTTTGCGGCCCACGTAGCGGGTGACGAAGGCCGGTCCGCGGTGCCCGTCTCCTTCGTCCAGTTCCACCTCGCCTTCCCAGCCTTGCACTTCTTCGAGCAGGCCAGCGAAGTCGGCGCGTATCGTGGCCAGGCCGCTCAGCATGTCGGCGTCGCGGGGGCCGCCGCTCTGGTAGGCGAGTTGGCGGGGATGGAAGGATTCCAGGAGCAGCCAGCCACCGGGGGCCAGCGCGCCCGCCAGGCGCCGGTGGGCCTCGGCCCGGAAAGCGCCGGGCAGGTGGACGTAGATCAGGACGACCGCGGCACAGGTCGCCGGCGGCGGCGTCCAGGCCGCCAGGTCCGCATTCAGCGTCGTGATGGTGACGCCGCGATCCGACGCCAGGGCCAGCGCCTTGTCCAGTCCGACCTGCGAGTTGTCGACCGCCAGCACCTGATGCCCGCGCTCGGCCAGCCACACACTGTTGCGGCCCTCGCCGTCGCCCGGCAGCAGCACCCGGCTACCCGTGGGCAGCCGGTGTTCCTGTTCGGCCAGGAAGCGGTTGGGCGCCGTTCCGTACTTGTAGCCAGGTTCGGAGAAGCGTTCATCCCAAGTCTTCATACCGCGGATATTCCTTACGATGGGCAAGGCGGATCCGGCTTTGCCGGCCCGCCGTGCCGCCCCCTGGGGGGCGCGCGAAGCGCGTACGGGGGATCATTCCCCTTCTCTGAGTTCATACCACATGGCGTTCAGGACGGCGAAAGTCGCCGCCAGGCCCAACCCCAATATCCACGAAAAATACCACATGCTCGTTTCTCCCTGATGTGTCAGTAGGCGTGGTTGCCAGGGTCTTTCACGGCAGCTTCGTCGACCTTGCCCCACAGGACCCGGTAGACCCAGGACGTGTAGGCGACGATGAGCGGGACGAAGATGGCCGCCGCGACCAGCATGATGAACAGCGTCAGATGGCTGGACGAGGCATCCCAGACCGTGAGGCTGGCCCGCGGGTCGGCGGACGAAGGCAGCAGGAACGGGAAGATGGAGACGCCCACGGTCAGGATGATGCCCAGGATGGACAGCGAACTGGCCAGCAGCGCGCCGACCTCGCTGCGCAGCCGGAGCAGCAGCAGGGCCAGCGCGGAGCCCGCCAGGCCGGCGGCCGGCGCGAGCATCAGCCACGGATGGGCCGCGTAATTGTCGAACCAGGCGCCCGTGGCGACCTCGGCCGTCTTGCGCAGCGGATTGGACGGGCCGAGCGGGTCGATGGCGCTCGTGATGCGATACCCGTCCACCCATGCCCATAGCGCGACGCCGCCCAGCGCGAACAGCACCAGCGTCAGGAACGCCGCCGCGCTGCCGTAGCCGCGGGCGCGTTCGGCGACCTCGCCGCGTGTCTTCAGGACCAGCCAGCACGCGCCCTGCGTCGCCAGCATCGCGACCGATACCAGGCCGCACAGCAGGGCGAAGGGAGACAGCAGTCCGAAGAAGCTGCCGTCGTAGAAAATGCGCAGGTCGCCGTCGAGCCGGAACGGCACGCCCAGCAGTACGTTGCCCACCGCCACGCCCAGGATCAGCGAAGGCACCAGGCCGCCGACGAACAGCGCCCAGTCCCAGGTCGTGCGCCAGCGCGTGCTGTCGCGCTTGCTGCGGTACTTGAAGCCCACCGGCCGCAGGATCAACGCGAACAGGATGGCGAACATCGCGAGGTAGAAGTTCGAGAAGGACACCGCGTACAGCGGCGGCCAGGCGGCGAAGATCGCGCCGCCGCCGAGGATCAGCCAGACCTGGTTGCCTTCCCACACGGGTCCGATGGTGTTGATGACCACGCGCCGTTCGAGGTCGGTGCGGCCGACGAAGGGCAGCAGCATGCCCGTGCCCAGGTCGAAACCGTCGGTCAGCGCGAACGCGATCAGCAGGACGCCCAGCAGGGCCCACCAGATCAGGCGCAGCACGTCGTAGTCGATGAGTGTGTGCAGAATCATGGCTTACTCCTGGGCGGTCAGGCGTTGGGACAGGTGCGGGGCCACGAGCCGGACTTCCGGATCGGGATCGGGTTCCACGCCTTTGCGGATGGCGCGCAGCATCAGGCCCATCTCGACGATGAACAACACGGTGTAGAGCGCGGTGAAACCCAGGATCGTCAGCAGCACCGTTCCCGCGCCCAGGTCGGAGACGGCCGCGGCGGTAGGCAGCACGCCTTCGATGACCCACGGCTGGCGCCCGAATTCGGCCACGATCCAGCCCATTTCCGCGGCGATCCAGGGCAGCGGGATCGAGTACACCGCGACCTTCAGCAACCAGCGATGCGCATCGAGCCGGCGGCGGGCCGACAGGATGAAGAAGGTCGCCATCAGCAGGATGAAGAAGAAGCCCAGTCCGACCATGATGCGGAACGACCAGAACAGCGGCAGGACCGTGGGCACGGTGTCCCAGGCCGCCTGGTCGATCTGCTGCGGCGTGGCCTGGCGCGGGTCGTCCAGGTAGCGCTTGAGCAGCAGGGCGTAGCCGAGATCGGGGCCGTGTTGCTCGAAGGCGTCGCGGTCGGCCGGCGCGATGGCGGCGGAGCTGCCCGCCGCGCGGATGCGCTGCAAGGCGTCGAAGGCCAGGATGCCGCTGCCGATGCGTTCCCGCGCGTGTTCGACCAGCGTGGTGATGCCGGGGATCTCGGTGGTGAGCGAACGCGTGCCGATCAGGCCCATGACGGCGGGTATCCGGATGGCGTAGTGGGTCTCGCGGGCCTTCTGGTCGGGAATGCCGACGATGGTGAAGGGTGCGGGAGCGGGTTCGGTTTCCCACATGCCCTCGATGGCGGCCAGCTTCATCTTCTGGTGTTCGGTCGACAGGTAGCCGCTTTCGTCGCCCAGTACCACCACCGACAGCGCCGAGGCCAGGCCGAACGACGCGGCCACCGTCATCGACCGCTTGGCCACGTCGATGTGCCGGCCCTTCAGCAGATACCAGGCCGACACGCCCAGCACGAACACCGACGCGGTCACGTAGCCCGCCGATACCGTGTGCACGAACTTGGCCTGCGCCACCGGGTTCGTCAGCACGGCGAAGAAGTCGGTGACCTCCATGCGCATGGTCTGGGGGTTGAAGGCGGACCCCACGGGATTCTGCATCCACCCGTTGGCGATCAGGATCCACAGCGCCGAGAAATTCGAGCCCAGCGCCACGCACCAGGTCGCCACCAGGTGTCCGACGCGCGACAGCTTGTTCCAGCCGAAGAAGAACAGGCCGACGAAGGTCGCCTCCAGGAAGAAGGCCATCAGGCCTTCCAGGGCCAGCGGCGCGCCGAAGATGTCGCCGACGTAGTGGCTGTAGTAGCTCCAGTTCATGCCGAACTGGAACTCCATCACCAGGCCGGTGGCTACGCCCAGCACGAAGTTGATGCCGAACAGCGTGCCCCAGAACTTGGTCATCTGGCGCCAGATCTTGCGCCCGGTCATGACGTAGACCGTCTCCATGATGGCGATGACGACCGACAGGCCCAGTGTGAGCGGGACGAAAAGGAAGTGGTAGAGCGCCGTCAATGCGAACTGCAGGCGCGAGAGTGAAACGATGTCGAGGTCCATGGTGCCAGCTTCCTCCTCAGTCCGGGCGCAGGGTGTGAAGTCGATGATCGAAGGCGGGGGTGCCGCGGCGCAGGTCGGCGGCCATCGTGCCGGCGTCCAGCACGATGATGCGGTCGGCCAGCGCGGCCTCCCGCCGGATATGGGTGGCGATGAGCAGGGTCCGGCCGTCTGCCTGTCCGGCCAGCCGGGCGACCACGTCGCGCGCGGTTGCCGCGTCCAGTCCTTCCGTGGGTTCGTCCAGCAGCCACAACTGCGTGGGCCGCAGGAACAGGCGCGCCAGGGCGAGCCGGCGCGCCTGGCCCGCCGACAGCCCGAGGCCGCCTTCGCCCAGGCGCGTGTCCAGGCCCGCGGGCAGGGCCGCGACGGTCTGGTCCAGGCCCGCGGCCCGCAGGGCCGACCACAATGCGTCGTCGTCGGCGTCGGGCCTGGCCAGGCGCAGGTTGTCGCGCAGGCTGTCCTGGAACAACTCGGTGCGTTGCGTCAGCAGACAGGAGGCAGGCGCCCGGACCTGTCCGGTGGACGGCACCCGTTCGCCCGCCACCAGCGCCAGCAGGGTCGACTTGCCGGCGCCGCTGGGGCCGACCACCGCGACCCGCTCGCCGGGCCGGATGTCGAGCGTGATGTCTTGCAGGGCCTGGCCGGCGGACAAGGCCGGCTGGCCCGGGTGGCGCAGGCCGGCGCGGTCGAGCAGGACGTCGCCGGATGCGGCGCGGCCCGCGGGCGCGGCTGGCGTGTCCAGGCGGGGCGCCAGGCGGCGGATGGCCAGCATCGTGCGCCCCAGCTCCAGGGCGCCGCGGCGCAGCG
This sequence comes from Alcaligenaceae bacterium SAGV5, assembly GCA_009360345.1. GTDB lineage: Bacteria > Pseudomonadota > Gammaproteobacteria > Burkholderiales > Burkholderiaceae_B > Pigmentiphaga. Next base: position 204,539 of record SPDP01000004.1, on the reverse strand, counting down.
GGGTCAGCGGTTCGGCGCTGGCCAGCACCAGCAGCAGGGCCAGTGCCGCCACGGGCGCGCCGATGGCCGAACCGGCAACCAGGAGGGCACAGGCCGCCAGGGTGGCGGCCATGGCCAGCGTGCCTGTCAGGGCCTGCAGCCAGCCGCCTAGTGTGTCGGCGCGATTGATGGCGTCGTCGGCGGCGGCCAGGCGGCGCTCGGTCCGCGCCAGTGTCTCGCATTGCGCCGCCAGCCGGCCGGCCATGGCGAGCTCGACCTGGCCGGAGACGAGATCGATGGCCTGCGCGCGCAGCGCTTCGATCGCATGCGCGCGGCGGTATGCGGCGCGGCGGCTGCGGCGCGCGGTCCAGGCCAAAATACAGGTGCCCGTGGCCAGCAGCCAGCCGGCCACCCCGAGACCCAGCGGCAGGCTGACCATGCCGAGCGTGATGGCTACCAGCGCGATGGCGGCACAGGCGGCGCCAGCGGGCACCAGCAGGCGCAGGTACAGCGCGTCCAGCGCATCGGCATCGGCCGTCAGGCGGAACAACAGCCGGGCTGGCCGTGCGAGCAGCCTGCGCGCGGCCTCGGGGCCGGCCCATCCGGCAAACAGCCGGGGCCGCAGCGCGGCGATGACCGCGAGTACCGCGTCGTGGGTGACGACCCGCTCGCCGTAGCGGGACGCGGTGCGGATCAGCGCCAGCAGCCGTATGCCGGCGCCGGGGGTGAAGACGTCGAAGGCCAGGGCGGTGCCGGTGGCCAGTCCGGCCAGTGCCGTCGCCGTGATGAACCATCCGGACAGGCCCAGCAGTCCCATGCCGGCGAAGACCGTCAGCGCGGCCAGCGCGATGCCGCTCCACAACAGGCGTCGGTGGCCGGCGAAGAACAGCCGCAGCACGGCGTGGAGGGATGCGTTCATGAGGCAGCCCTCAGGGCGCCTGCCATGGCCCTGTCGGCGTCGGCCCGTGCCGGGCGAGGCGCGGCAAGATCGATCACCCGGTCCATGCGCGAAGCCAGTTCCGGGTCGTGCGTGGCGACGATCAGCGTCCTGCCCGCGGACTGGGCCAGCAGCCGCCGGGTCAGTTCCCGGGCCGTGGCGGCGTCGAGATGCGCGGTGGGTTCGTCGGCCAGCCACAGGTCGCTGCCGGGGGCGGCTACCGCCCGGGCCATGGCCAGGCGCAGGCACTCGCCGCCCGACAGGCCGGTGCCGGATTCCCCCAGCGGGCGTCCCGCTTCCCGCCCCGCGAGCTGTTCCAGGGTCGCGGCCCGCAAGGCGCGGCCGACGGCGGGGGCGTCCACCTGCGGGCGGCCCAGGGCGACGTTGGCGGCCAGCGTGCCGGCGAAGACATGCGGCTTCTGCCCGATCCAGGCCATGCGTGCCCGCAGGCGCGGCGCGCTGCGGTCGTCCAGCGCCACGCCGTCGATGACGACCGAACCGGCCTGGGCGGGCACGAGGCCCGCCATGAGCGCCAGCAGTGTCGATTTGCCCGCGCCGCTCGGTCCTACGATGGCCACGCGCTCGCCGGGGGCCACGCGCAGATCCAGGCCATCGATGATCGACAGGGCGGAATCGGCGTGGGTGAAGCGCAGCTGGACGAGTTCGACGGCGGGCGGCGCGCGGTGCGCGGGGCTGGGCTCGGACCTCCCCCTGCCCGCCCCAAGCTGGTGGTCCTGGACCGCGACGGCGTCATCAACCAGGACAGCCCCGATTTCGTCAAGTCGCCGGACGAGTGGATTCCACTTCCCGGCGCGCTGGAGGCCATCGCCCGCATCAATCAGGCCGGCTATCGTGTCGTGATCGCCACCAACCAGTCGGGCCTGGGCCGCGGCCTGTTCGATGCGGCCACGCTGAATGCCATCCACGCCAAGCTGCGGGCCGCGCTGGCCAGGCATGGCGGCGGCGTCGATGCCATCTTCATCTGTCCGCACGCCCCGGACGAAGGCTGCGACTGCCGCAAGCCGCTGCCCGGCCTGTATCGCGAAATCGCCCGGCGCTTCGAGACCGATCTTCGCGGCGTGCCCTCGGTGGGTGATTCAGGCCGCGATCTCGAGGCCGCCGCGGCCGCCGGCTGCGCGCCCTGGCTGGTGCTGACCGGCAACGGCCCCAAGACCCTCGCCAAAGGCCAGTTGCCGCCCGGCACGATGGTCTGGAAGGATCTGGGCGAAGTCGCCGACGCGCTCGAAACCGCCGCCCAGGCCGAGGAGCATTGATGCGCTGGCTCAGGTCGCTGCTGTTCGCCATCTTCCTCGTCGTCACGGTCATTCCCTACGCCATCGTCTGCGTGCTGTGGCTTCCCCTGCCCCTGCGATGGCGCTACCGGCTCACGATAGGCTGGCCCCGCCTGATGATCTGGAGCGCCCGCTGGATCGTCGGCATACGCTGGCGCATCAAGGGCTGGGAAAACCTTCCCGACCAGCCGGCCATCCTGCTGCCCAAGCACCAGTCGGCCTGGGAAACCATGTTCCTGCCCGCCTGGATGCCGCGCGAAGTCTGCTACGTGTACAAGCGCGAGCTGAACTGGGTGCCGTTCTTCGGCTGGGGGCTCGCGGGGCTGCGCATGATCGCCATCGACCGCAAGAAAGGCAGCGATGCCTTTGAGCAGGTGGTGGCACAGGGCCGCGAACGCCTGGCCTCCGGCCGCTGGATGGTCATGTTCCCCGAAGGCACCCGCATCGCCCCGGGCAAGAAGGGCAAGTACAAGAGCGGCGGCGCGCGCCTGGCCGCGCGCACCGGCGCGCTGGTCGTGCCCATCGCCCACAACGCGGGCGAATGCTGGCCGCGCAAGGCCTTCGTCAAGCGGCCCGGCCTGATCACGGTATCCATCGGGCCGCCGATCGATCCGCAGGGTTTGACCGCCGACGAGATCAATCGTCGTGCCGAGGACTGGATCGAGGCCGAAATGCGCCAACTCAACCCCGAGCGCTATCCGGACACCCGGGGCGCCGAACGCGCCGCCGGCTAGCCCCCATGGCCACACGCCCCGCTTCCGACACCGGCGCGCCCACGGCTCCGAAGCGGGAGACCGCTCCCCAGTCCGCGCAGCTCGACCTGTTCGCCGAGCCGCCCCGGGCCGTGGCGGTGCCGGCGGCAACGCCCGCCGCGCCCCCGCCCGCCGCGCCGTCGATCCCGGCCCCGGCCCTCCAGTTGCCGCCCGGCGCGCGCTGGCACGAAGTGGTGGCCGAGGGACAGCGGATACGTTTCGTCCTGCAACGCTCGCGCCGCCGCACCATCGGCTTCCTGATCGGCGACGACGGCCTGCGCGTGACCGCGCCGCGCTGGGTCGGCCTGGCCGAGATCGACGGCGCTGTCCGCGAAAAGGCGCGCTGGATCCTGTCCAAGCTGCACGAATGGCAGCAGCGCAGGGAACGCCTCGCCTTGAACCAGACGCGTTGGGAGGACGGCGGCGACCTGCCCTACCTGGGCCGCCGCATCGTCATGCGCCTGGACGCACAGCGCGACACGGCGCTGGCCACGGCGGACCTCGACGCACCCGCCGACGGCGACGTGCTCTGGCTGGGCCTGCCGCCCGACGCGACGGCGGCCCGCATCCGCGATACCGTCCAGGCCTGGCTGCAAGGCCGCGCCCGCGTCCTGTTCGATGTCCGCCTGCGCGAGTTCCTGGCCCGCACCGGCCTGTCCATCAACCGCTGGCGGCTGTCGTCGGCCGCCACGCGCTGGGGCTCCTGCACCAGCGAGGGCAACATCCTGCTCAACTGGCGCCTGATCCATTTCCCGGTCATCATCATCGACTACGTCATCGCGCACGAACTGGCGCACCTGCGCGAGATGAACCATGGCCCCGGCTTCTGGGCCGAGGTCGGCCAACTGATGCCCGGCTTCGAGAATGCCCGCGAGACGCTGCGGCGCCACGACCCGGGCAGCCTGCCGAGGTTCGACTAGGCCTGTTTACACTAGGGCCTGTTCACGCTTTCACGATTAGCGAGGTAACCCATGCGACTACTCCACACCATGCTCCGCGTCGGCGACATGCAACGCTCGATCGATTTCTACACCAAGGTCCTGGGCATGCGCCTGCTGCGCAGCAGAGACTATCCCGACGGCAAATTCACGCTGGCCTTCGTCGGCTACGAAGACGAAAAAGACGGCGCCGTGATCGAACTCACGCACAACTGGGGCGTGGAGAAGTACGACCTCGGCACCGGCTACGGCCACATCGCGGTGGCGGTGGACGACGCCTATGCCGCCTGTGACCGCGTGCGCGAATTGGGTGGCAAGGTCACGCGCGAGGCCGGTCCCATGAAGCACGGCACCACGGTCATCGCCTTCGTCGAAGACCCGGACGGCTACAAGATCGAATTCATCCAGGCCAACACCCACAAGGACTGACGCCCCGTCGCGCGACGGCCGCTACCGGCCCGCCGCGCGCAGTCGTTCCAGCTCGGCGAAGAAACCATCCACCTTCGCCTGCCCTTCCCGCCGCAACGCATCGTCGCGGCGCGCGCAGCCCTCGGCGTCCTCCAGCGCGCCGGCCTGCCCCACTTGCCGCGAGACATCCTGCACCAGCCGGCACATGGGATGGCGGCGCCGGCCGAACGCCAGCAACGCCTGGTCCAACGTCGCGTCCGATCCCAGCGCCTCGGCCAGCACCACCGCATCCTCGAGCGCCATCGCGCCGCCCTGCCCCATGAAAGGCGTCGACGCATGGGCGGCATCGCCGATCAGCAGTACCCGCCCGCGGTGCCAGGGCAAAGGGGCGATCACCTCCTCCACGCCGGTGTAGAGCACCTCCGCGCCTTCTCCCAGTTGATCCAGGAAGGGCCCCGCCGGGCCCCTGAACTCGGCGAAGCGCTCCCGCATCAGCGCCGGCCACTCGGCACGCTCGTACCAGGAGTCCTGCGGTTCGAGCATCACGCCGAACAGATAGAGCTTCTCGTCGCTGATGGGCATGATGCCCAGGCGCTTGCCCGTTCCCATCATCATGATCTTGGCGTCGAGGTCCCGCGGACGGTCGTGGACGCTGCGCCAGACGCCAAAGCCCGAATAGCTCGGCACGAGGTCCGGGAACGCCTCGGCCCGCACCTGGGAACGAATGCCATCGGCGCCAATGACGAGATCGCAGGCCACCTGCGTGCCGTCTGACAGCGCCACGCGCATCGGTCCGTCGCCGTCGCCGGCCGGCAGGTCCGCCACCGTCGTGCCGAGCTTGAGCACGATGCCCAGCTCCTCGATACGCGCGGCCAGGATACGATGCAGTTCGGCGCGCTTGATGCCCAGGATGGCGGGCAGCCCGTCGAGCGAGGGATAGACCGTCTCGACGATGAACGAGCCGTCCGGGCCGAAATAGCGGTTGCGGCCGCCCGGCACGGCGAATCCCGCCAGGAGGATCTGCGGGAGTACGCCGATCTCCCGCAGCGCCCGCAGGCCGTTGCTGTAGATGAACAGGCCGGAGCTCTGGAACTGCCAGGCCCGCTGCCGTTCCACCATGGTCACGCGCGTGCCCCGCTGAGCGAGCGCGATCGCCGCCGAACAGCCGGCGATGCCGGCGCCGACGATCAGGGCGTGGTCGATTCGAGGCATGATAATCTCCGTGTCGATGCCATAAGTGTCGATGCCGCCGGCGCCCGCCTCAACCCCCGGCACGCCGGATCCGGACACCGGGCGTCCGGAAATCCGCCACGCGGCCCCGCCCTGACCTCCGACCCCGCATGCACGCCTCCGGTGACCTCCTCAGCCGCCTGCTGGCCCACTGGCGATCCGATCGCGCGGTGACGGCCCGCTTCGCGCTTTCCGCGCCGTGGGCCTTGCGGTCGGACGGCGTGGAAGGCGCGCTGATCAGGATGGCCACCGGCACTTCCTACTGGATCGCCGTCGGCCAGGACGAACCGCGGCTGATCGAGGCCGGCGACATCCTGATGCTGCCTCACGGCGACACCCACACCATCTCGTCCGCCCCCGGGCTGCCCGCCCGCCCGTTCCAGCCCCTGATCTCGGCGCATCAGGTCGGCGCCCACGGCGAACGGCCCATCGTGTTCTCGCACGGCGGTGGCGGCCCGGTCACGGACATGTTCTCGCTCCACCTATGGATGCCGGACAGCGGTCCGGGCATGCTGGTCGACACCCTCCCCCGGCTGGTCGTGATCCGCCGGCGCGAGACGCCGATGACCGCCTCGCTGGCGCAGACGATGGCATCGCTGGTCGACCAGTCGCTGCTGCAACCGCCGGGATGGCAATTGGCGACGGCACGCATGGCCGACCTGTTGCTGGTCCACGTCCTGGGGGAACACCTGCGCGCGTCGGCCGAACGGGGCGCCGGCATGCTGCGCGGCATGGCGGACCAAGGCATCGCGCGCGCCATGCTGGCCATCCACGACCACCCGGAGCGCCCCTGGACCGTCGCCACGCTGGCCTCGGCCTGCTACCTCTCGCGCACGGTGTTCAGCGAGCGCTTCCGTCATCTGGTCGGCATGACACCCATGCAATACCTGACTTCGTACCGCATGGCCGTCGCCGCCGAAAAGCTCAAGGATCCCGCCCTGACGCTGGACGAAGTCGCCGCCGCGGCGGGCTACGAATCGGACAAGGCCTTCGCGCGCGCCTTCCGGCGCTGGAACGGCGTCACGCCGGCGGCATTCGCGCGCCGCCGCTGACCGGCCACGGGGCGAGTCGCTACAATCAGCGGACTGCCGCGCCCGCCGGGCCGGTGCCTTCTCCCACTCCTGTCGCGCATGCTGAACAAACTCTGGCTGGGATTTTTCGTCGCCGCGGCGGTCGCCGCCCTGGCGCGCTGGGGCATCGCCCACGACCCGACGGTCTTCCAGGCCATGGTCGCCTCGCTATTCGCGATGGCCAAACTGTCGGTGGAAGTGATGGTGCTGCTGTTCGGCACCATCGCGCTCTGGCTGGGTTTCCTGAAGATCGCCGAACAGGCCGGACTGGTCGATGCGCTGGCGCGGATCCTGGGGCCGCTGTTCGCGCGGCTCATGCCCGAAGTACCGCGCGGCCATCCCGCCATCGGCCTGATCACGCTGAACTTCGCCGCCAACGTGCTGGGCCTGGACAACGCCGCCACCCCCATCGGCCTGCGGGCGATGAAATCGCTGCAGACGCTCAACCCCAGCAGCTCCACGGCCAGCAATGCGCAGATCCTGTTCCTGGTGCTCAACGCCTCGTCGCTGACGCTGCTGCCGGTCACGATCTTCATGTATCGCGCGCAGCAGGGCGCGGCCGACCCCACCCTGGTCTTCCTGCCCATCCTGCTGGCCACCAGCGCCTCGACACTGGCGGGCTTCCTGTGCGTGGCCGCGGTGCAGCGCCTGCGGGTCTGGGATCCCGTGGTGCTGGCCTGGATCGGCGGCACCGCCCTGCTGCTGGGCGGCTTCATGGCGTTCCTGTCCACGCTGTCGGTGGCGGCGCTGGGCGCGCTGTCCTCGCTGCTGGGCAACCTGACGCTGTTCGCGCTGATCCTGTTCTTCCTGGTCGTGGCCGCGATCCGCAAGGTCCCCGTCTACGAAAGCTTCATCGAAGGCGCCAAGGACGGCTTCGACGTCGCCAAGAGCCTGCTGCCCTACCTCGTCGCCATGCTGTGCGCGATCGGCGTGCTGCGGGCCTCGGGCGCGCTCGATTTCGTGCTGGACGGCCTGCGCCTGGCGATCCAGTGGCTGGGTTTCGACACCCGTTTCGTGGACGCCCTGCCGACCGCGCTGGTCAAGCCTTTCTCGGGCAGCGCCGCGCGCGCGCTGATGATAGAGACCATGCAGAACCACGGCGTGGACAGTTTCCCCGCGCTGCTGTCGGCCACCATACAGGGCAGCACGGAAACCACTTTCTACGTGGTGGCCGTGTATTTCGGCGCGGTCGGCATCCAGCGCACGCGGCACGCCGTCGGCTGCGCGCTGCTGGCCGACCTGGCGGGCGTGCTGGCCGCCATAGGCGTGTGCTACTGGTTCTTCGGCTGACCCACCGGCGGGGGAATCGGCCGCGCGCCCTTGGCCCGCGCGAACTCCCGCAACGAATCGAGCATCAGCCCCAGCATGTGCGCCGCCGCCGGCGACAACGACCGGCCGGCGCCGTGCAGCACGCCGACACGGCGTTCGATACGCGGCGCCGTCAGCGGGACGAATGCCAGATCGTGCTCGGTGGCCGGGCGCGCCAGTGTGGGCAGCACGGTAATGCCCAGGCCCGCCTTCACGGCGGCGATCAGCGACGTGCGGTTCTTGATGACCAGGTGGGGCCGCTGCAGCAGCGCCGCCATGCGATGCTCTCGCAGCGCGTGGAAGGTGGTGTTCTCGATGATGGGCTCGCCTTCCAGTATCCGCCAGGACACCGAACGCCCGCGCCCCGCGATGGGGTGGTCGTGGCGGCAGACGACGCCGAACGTGTCCTGGGCCACGGGTATGCAGTGCAGGCCAGCGAGATCCGCGCCCAGTCCGGCGATGCCGAGCTGGGCCTCGCCGCTGGCCACCATGGGGCCGACCTGGGGCGACGACACATCGGCGATCTTCAGGCTCACGCCGGGATAGTCCACGGCGAACCGCCGCAGCATCAACGGCAGCCACTCCTCCGCCAGCGAAGGCATGACCGCCAGGGCAATCGACCCCTGTTCGCCCGACGCCAGCAAGCCGACCTCGTTCTGCACGCGGTCGTGCAGGGCCACCAACTCTCGCAGCAAGGGCAGCACGGACTCGCCCAGGGGTGTCAGCCGGGCCTGGTGTCCATGCTCGAACAGGCTGCCGCCCACCTGGGCTTCCAGGCCCTGCATCGCCAGCGTGACGGCGGCCTGGGTGCGATGGGTTTCCTCGGCCGCGGCCCGCAGGCTCTGCCGCGTGGCGGCGATGACGAACTGACGAAGCTGGGGGATCTTGAACGCGTCGGGCATGGAAAAAGAAGGCCGATTTACAATAATCCTTAATTTTAATTAAAAAAGTTAAAATTGTTAAAAGTCCGGGAAGCAGGGATAGTGGACGGCATCGCTACGGCCAGCCCGTAGGCAACGTCAACGGAGACTTCATGTCCACTCCCGCATCCATGTGGCCGGGCGGCGCGCGCATCGTCGTGGCGCTCACCTTCCTGGTTGAAAGCTGGTCCGAAGGCAAGGCCCCGCCCTACTCGCCCATGACGAGCCCCCCCAAGCCCGGCGCGAAGGACCTGGCCGGCATCACCTGGTCGGAATACGGCGCGCGGGCCGGTGCCTACCGGCTGATGCGGCTGGCGCGCGAGCGCGGGCTGCCCGCCACGTTCTGCGTGAATGCGCGGGTGGCCGAACTGTTTCCCGAGGTCATCCACGCCATCGTCGGCCAAGGCTTCGAGCTGGCCGGGCACAACTACGCGCAGGATGAAGTGCTGCCCGGCCTGGACGAGGCGCAGGAGCGCGCCCTGATCCGCAAGAGCCTGGACATCCTGCAGCGCACCGCCGGCGTGCGGCCCCAAGGCTGGCTGAGTTCCACCATCGCGACCACCGAGCGGACCGCGGACCTGCTGGCCGAGGAAGGCATGCTCTGGCACGGCGACTACAACTACCTGGACCTGCCCTGCCAGATCCAGACCCGGCACGGCGGCATGGTCGCCATCCCGCACAGCGATTTCGCCGACAACCGGGTGCTGCGCGCCGCCCCGCGCGACTTCTTCCAGTGCTACCGCGATACCTTCGATTTCCTGTATCGCAAGGAACCCAACGCGTTCATCAACATCACCGTGCACGGCCACTTCGGCGGACGGCCGCTGATCAGCGCGATGCTGGACGAGGTGCTGGGCTACATCGCCTCCCACCCCGGCGTCTGGTTCCCCCGTCACGACGAACTGGCCCACTGGGTCAACGAACACAGCATCGGCTTCATTCCCTATTCCGAGCGCTTTCCGCCGGAAGCCTGACACGACGACGGCCGCCTCTCGCGCGGCCGCGACCACGAACACCAAGGAGACACCATGAATCCCATGAGGCGGGCGCTGGCCGCCCTTTGCCTGATGCCCTTGCCGGCCCTGGCCGGAACCTATCCCGACCGCCCCGTCCGGGTAGTCGTTCCCTTCGCCGTGGGCGGCGCCGCGGATACGGTCGCGCGGTCCGTGGCCCAGAAGCTGGGCGAGGCGCTGGGCCAGACCTTCATCGTCGACAACCGCGCCGGCGCCAACAGCATGATCGGCTCCGAACTGGTGGCGCGGGCCGCCCCGGACGGCTACACGCTGCTGATGCAACTCGGGCCGCCCCACAATACGCTGCCGTTCTTCTCGCGCAACGTCCCCTACGATCCGGTCAAGGATTTCACGCCGGTGGCGATGATAGGCACGGCGCCGCAGGCCATGGTGGTCAACGCCGGGCTGCCCGTGAAGACCCTGAAGGAATTCCTGGCCTATGCCAAGGCGCGGCCCGGCAAGCTCTCGTACGGCACGTCGGGCGTCGGATCGTCCCAGCAACTGGGCGGCGAACTGCTCAAGGCGACGACCGGCATAGACATGATCCACGTGCCCTACAAAGGCGGCGCGCCGGCGCTCAACGACGTGGTGGGCGGGCAGGTGCCGGTCGGCATCCTGGTCCTTTCCAATGTCCTGCCGCACGTGAAGGCGGGCAAGCTGCGACTGCTGGGCGTGCTGCAGGCCGAACGGGCCAAGGCCGCGCCCGACGTGCCCACGCTGGCCCAGGCCGGCCTGCCCGGTTTCTCCGTGCCCGACACCTGGGTGGGACTGCTCGGCCCCGCCGGCATGCCGCCCGCCGTGGTCGAGGCACTACGCAGCGGCGTCGAAAAGGCCCTGGCCTCGCCGGACCTGCAGGAACGCCTGGAGACCGCGGGCTTCGAGGTCGAGGCCCATCCTTCGCCGGAAAAATTCGCGTCGCTGCTGGCCGGCAGCGTGGACACCTACCGGGGCATCGTCGCCAAGGCGGGCATCCAGCCCGAATGACGCGCCCGCCACGGCAGGCCGGTGCTGTCAGGCCACGCCGGCTTCGTGCAGCACGTCGGCCATGGCGATGAACTGCGCCACCGACAACTCCTCGGCGCGCGCTGTGTCGGGTATCCCCAACTGCTGCCAGGGCACCAGCGCCGCCCAGTCACCCAGGCCGCGCCGCAGCATCTTGCGGCGCTGGGCGAACGCCCGGGCCACGGTGGCCGACAGGGCTTCCTCGCTGCGCGCGCGCGGGCGGGCGGCCGGCAACGGAATCATGCGCACGACGGCGGAAACCACGCGCGGCGGCGGATCGAAGGCCTCGGGCGGCACGTCGAACAGCTTCTCCATGTCGTAGCGCGACTGCAGCATGACCGACAGGCGACCGTAGTCGGCATCGCCCGGCCGGGCCACCATGCGGTCGATGACTTCCCGCTGCAACATGAAATGCTGGTCGCGCACCTGGTCGGCATAGGCCATCAGGTGGAACAAGAGCGGACTGGAAATGTTGTACGGCAGGTTGCCCACCACGCGCAGCGCCTGGCCGAACGGCGCGAAATCCACGGTCAGCACGTCGGCCTCGGTCACCTGCAGGCGTTCGGGCGCATACTGCCCGCGCAAGCGCGCCGCCAGGTCGCGATCGATCTCGACGACCTTCAGGCAATCCAGCTTGTCCAGCAGCGGCCGGGTCAGCGCCGACAGGCCGGGGCCGATCTCCACCACGTTGTCGGACCGGCGCGGGTTCACCGCGCGGACGATGGAATCGGTGATGCTTTCATCGACCAGGAAATGCTGGCCGAAGCGCTTGCGCGCCTGATGTTTCATGCGGAAACTCCGGAGCCGGCATCCGCCTGGGTGCCGGTTCGTATCATCTGGAGGGCCATGACGATGGCCTCCTGCAAACTGCCGGGATCGGCCTTGCCCGTTCCGGCCAGGTCGAGCGCGGTGCCATGGTCCACCGAGGTCCGCACATAGGGCAGGCCCAGGGTGATGTTGACGCCATGCCCGAAACTCGCGTGCTTGAGCACGGGCAGGCCCTGGTCGTGGAACATGGCCAGCGCCGCGTCGAACTGCGCGACGTGCGCGGGCACGAACAATGTATCGGCGGGCAGCGGGCCATGCGCATCGATGCCGGCGGCGCGGGCCCGGGCGATGGCCGGCGCGATGACTTCGATTTCCTCGCGCCCCAGGTGGCCGCCTTCGCCGGCGTGCGGATTCAGGCCGCACACCGCGATGCGCGGACTCGCCAGCCCGAAACGCCGGCGCAGGTCGGCATCCAGGATGCGCAGCACCTGGTCCAGCGTCCGCGCGGTGACCGCATCGGGCACCGCCCGCAGCGGCAGGTGCGTGGTCGCCAGCGCCACCCGCAGGCCGCCGCAGGCCAGCATCATCACGACCTTGTCGACGCCCGCCTTCTCCTGCAGGTATTCGGTGTGCCCCGAGAAAGCCACGCCAGCGTCGTTGATCACGCCCTTGTGGACCGGCGCCGTGACGATGGCCTGGGCCCGGCCATCGGCCACCATGGCGATGGCGGCATCCAGCGTGTCCAGCACATAACGCCCATTGGCCACGTCCAGCCGGCCCGGCGCCGACGGCGCGCGCAGCGGCACGTGATGCACGCCCACCCCCGCCAACGCGGCGGCATCCTGCCCGCCACGCTGGACGAGCAGATCGCGATCGCCCACCAGCACCAGCTCCACATCCGCCGGCACCCGCCCCGCCCCGCGCTCCCGCGCGAACCACGCCGCGGCCGCGACCGACAACTCAGGCCCGATCCCCGCCGGTTCGCCGGTCGTCAAGACCAGCCTGCGCATCGTACTCATCTCACTCATCCGCCAGCCTGACGACCGGCCTCACGAAAAACAAAAAACGGCGCCCAAAACGCCGTCCCCATTAGCCAAGTTGTACCCCAGGGCACAGCGGATCCGGCTCCGCCGGTCTGCCAGAGCCGCCCCCCGGGACCCGGCGCCGGGCCGCCCCAAGGCGGGTCCCGGCCCCCTTGGGGGGCTGCCGCGTAGCGGCTGGGGCCTCCCCCTCAGGGCGCGGGGGGAGGATTCAACCGGAATTCGACGTAGGCCTTGTCCCGCAACTGCCGCGCCCAGTCTTCATACGCCTGGTCCAGCTTGCGCTGGAACAGCGTCTGGCGCGCCTCGGCGCGCTGCCGCTCGCGGCCGACGTCCTGCGTGCGGCGCTCGACGACCTGGATCAGGTGCCAGCCGAACGGCGACTGCACCGGCTCGCTGACCTGGCCGGGCTGCAGCGCATCCATGGCGCGCTCGAACTCCGGCACGGTTTCCTGGGGCGAGAGCCAGCCCAGGTCGCCGCCCTGCGGGGCCGAGGCGTCATTGGAATACTGCCGGGCCATGTCGGCGAAGCTGGAGCCACCTTCCACGATACGCTGGCGGATATTGGCCAGGCGTTCGCGCGCCTGCTCGGCGGTCAGCACTTCGGTCGGCCGTATCAGGATATGGCGGGCATGGGTCTGCCGCACGGGCATCGCGCCGCCGCCCGTGGTGCCGCCGGAGGACTTGCGGTCGACCACCTTGACGATGTGGAAGCCGTTGCCGCTCTGGATGATCTCGCTGATGCCGCCCACGCTCAACTGCGCCACCGCGTCGACGAACATCGACGGCCACCGGTCGGTGGGACGGGTGCCGAGATCGCCGCCGCGCAGGGCTTCCTCGCCATCCGAGGAGGAGGCGGCCAGCTGGGCGAAATCGGCGCCGCCGCGCGCCTGCTGGAGCAGGGTCTCGGCCTTGCGGCGCAAGCGCGCCACCATGTCGGAAGAGCTGCCTTCGGGCACGCGCACCAGGATCTGGGACAGCGTCAGCTCGGAAGGCGCGGCTTCGTGCTGTTCGGACAGGTAGGCATCGATCTCGGGCTCGGAGATCTGGATCTGGCTGTCGACCGCGCGCTCGCGCAAACGCAGCAGCGTGATTTCCTGCCTCAGGTCGTCGCGATAGATCGAGAACGGCAGGCCATCGCGTTCGATCTGGTCGCGCATCTGCGAGACCGACACGTTGTTCTGCTGGGCGATCCGGCTGATGGCGCGGTCGAGCTGCAAATCGTCGATGCGGATGCCGGTCTGCGCCGCTTCCTGCAACTGGGTCTTTTCGACCACCATGCGCTCCAGGACCTGCCGCTCCAGCGTGGCCGCGTCCGGCGGCGCGATCTGCTGCCGCGCCAGCGTGGCCTGGGCGGCATTCACGCGGGCATCGAGCTCGCGGCGGGTGATGACGTCGGTGTTGACCACGGCGACGATGTTGTCGCCCAACTGGATGCGCGAGCCGCTCGTGCCGCGCGGCGCCTGGGCGGCCGGAGCAGCGGGCGCCACGGGAGCCTGGGTGGCGGCCGGCGGCGCGGACTGCGGTCCGAGCAGGGTGGGCCCGCTGCCCCCCGGCGAACCGCCGAGGTCGCCTGGCATGCGCAGCCCCTGGGCCACCGCCGACCCGCCCGCCAAAGCGGCCAGGCAGCAAAGGGCGACGCCATGCGCCGCTTTCGTCATTCTGGGCAATACTTTGGAAACCATCATTCGTACCTTTCGAACACCGTCCCTTTCTCAGGCGGCGGGTTGATTACCTGATAACCCGGGATGCTCCGGCGCAGCGTCGTCATCGGGCTCGCCCCGATGCCGCCGAATCCGGTCAGCTCGAGCTGGAAGAACATCGCGGTCGTGGCGTTGTCCTTGGCCACCGCGTAGCGCTGGCCGACCAGGCGGAAAGCCCAGCAGCACCCGCCGTTATATTCGATTCCCGCCACCGCCTCGGCGATCCGGTTCTCGAACAGCGAATAGTTGATGCGCCCGATGCCGAACCAGCGGGGGGCCAGCGGCCACTGGAAAGCGATATCGATCAAATCCTGGCCCGGCACGCTGACCGACTCCCGCTTGTAGCGGTAGGCCAGCGAGATCGTGCTCAGCCGTTGCGGACTCCAGCGCGCGCCGATCGTGGACCGGGTCACGCGCTCGATCTTGGGATTGTATTGCACCGTCGTCTCGCCGCTGAGCGTCGACGTCAGCGCGCCGTAGACCGACACCAGGAAATCGGAACGGCCGTCGGAACTGGGCTCCTCGCCCGGCAGCGTGACGCGCTGGTCGCTGAAATACAGCCGCTGGGCCCCCATGATGCGCGCGCGCTCCACCCCGGTCTTGGGATCGAGCCAGCGCGTGGTCAGCGCCGCGGTCAACTGGTTGGCCTCGGCGATCCGGTCCCAGCCGGAATAGAGGTTCTCGGAGAAGATCTGCGCGAAGTTGAAATCCGCCAGCGCCGTGTCATAGATGGGCAGGTTCGACTGGTTGCGGTACGGCACGCGCAGGTAGTACAGGCGGGGTTCCAGCGTCTGGCGGGCCTCCCTGCCGAGCAGCGTGCTGTCGCGCTCGAAGATCAGGCCCGTGTCGAGCGATACGATGGGAACGGTGCGGTTCGCGGTGTAGGACGCCGCGCCCTGGAAGGAATCCGTGTTGTAGCGGGTGGAATGGATGCCGACCTTGGGAATGAAGAATCCGCCCGGCCGGATGATGGGATACGACACCGACGGATAGGCGTAGGCGCGCGAACCGTTGACCAGCGTATTGCTGCGAAAGCGCGTGGCGTCGGCGTCCATCCGCACGTCGAAGCCGTTCCAGTCGTAGCGCTGGCCGGTCAGGTGCAGTTGCGGCTCGCGGCCATAGGGCGGCACGATGGGCGCCAGCGGATCCTGCAATGTCTGGTAGCTGACCACGCGGCCGTAGGCTTCCCAGTACCCTTGCTGCCAGTTCATCGAGAACGAGCGTTCCAGCGTCGCGGTCGAGGCCAGGCCCGTCCCCAGCACGGACAGATCGCGGAAATAGGCGTCGTCCGAAGCCTTGGAGACGTTCCAGTTGAACCCCAGGTTGGGCGTCAGTTGCTGCCGGTGCTGCGAACTGAACAGATAGCGGTCGCGCTGCGCCACCCTGTCGTCGGGCAGGTAGCTCAACCGCGTCACCCCGCTGAACGAGGGTTCAAGGTAGCGGAACTCGCCCGACAGTTGCAGCCCGCGGCGGAGCATGAACTTCGGGGTCAGGGTGGCATCGCGGTTGGGCGCGATGTTGAAGTAGTACGGGATCGCGAATTCCGGACCGCTCTTGCTGGTCAGGCCGAAGGTGGGCGACAGGAACCCCGACTTGCGGGCGTTGTTGAGCGGGAAGGAAATGACGGGCGATGCCAGGATGGGGACGTTCTTGAAATACAGCACTCCGCCGTAGCCCACGCCCTCGCCGGCGTCGTAGTCGAAATCGGCGCTCCGGGCACGCAGTTCCCAGTCCGGCTTCTCGCAGGCGCATCCCGTATAGCGCACCCTGTCGGCGTGGACGCGGTTCTGCCCCAGCATGCGGATACGCTCGGCCGAGCCGCTGCCGCCGTTGAGCCCGAAGAAGAACCGGGCGTTGTCGATCTCGCCCGTGCCGCTGCTCATGTTGAGCTTGAGCCTCGGCCCCGTCAGCAGGTTGCCGTCGCGCACCAGCCGCACGTTGCCCAGCGCGTCCAGTTCGTCCTCGACCTGGTCGTACTCGATGGTGTCGCCCTTCAGGATGGTGCCCTGGCGCCGCACCTGCGCGTTGCCTTCCAGCCGGAGCTTGTCCTGGCCATCGGCCGTCAGTGTGTCGGCCTGCATGAACGCCGGCAGCCGGTCGGGATCATAGGTGTGCTCGCGCAGGCCCGGCGACAGGCGCAGGCCACGGCCGGAAACCGGCCCGGCCCCGGCCTGCGGTTCGGACGGACCGTCTTGCGCATAGGCCATCGGCGCTACCGCAAATGCTGCAAACAGGCTGAACCACCGGATCAATCGCACGGGCCTCGAGGAATGAAAAAACGGAAAGTCGAAGAATACGCGAGCCGACGGCCACGCGCGGTAAAAAAAGATAGCGGCCCGCGGCGTTCAGCGGGGGCGCCGGGCCCCGCCGAAAAGGGGGCCGGGTTCGTTCCGGGAACCGATATCGGTCGGTATTATAGGAGGCATGAATGCCATCCCCGATCAAGCCGCCGGCCAGGCCGGCGCCGACCCCAGGCGCGCCCAGGCCGCCGCCTGGCTGTCCAGCCTTCCCCCGGCTCTCCAGCTCGACCCGTCCACCCTCCAGCCGGCCTCCAGCGACGCCAGCTTCCGGCGGTATTTCCGGATCGCCATGGGCCCCGGCACCGCGGTCGTGATGGACGCCCCGCCCGACAAGGAGGACTGCCGTCCCTTCCTGCACGTGGCCGGACTGCTGCACGCGGCCGGCGTACACGTGCCCCGCGTGCTGGCGCAGGACCTCGGCCAGGGCTTCCTGCTGCTGTCGGACCTGGGGCGCAGCACCTACGTCGACTACCTGCGGGGCACGCCCACCCCGCACGACACCCACCGCATATATATGGACGCGCTGGCGGCGCTGGTGAAGTTGCAACAAAGCGCAACCACCGGCCTGGTGCGCTATGACAAGGCCCGCCTGGCGACGGAACTCGAACTGTTCCCCGACTGGTACGCCGCGCGCTACCGCGGCCAGCCCCTGGACACGGCCGACCGGACCGCGCTCGATGCCGTGTTCGAGACCCTGATCGACGCCAACCTGGCCCAGCCCTTCGTCCTGGTGCACCGCGACTACCACTCGCCCAACCTGATGCTCACCGACCTGCCGGCCGGCGGACCGGACTACGGCCCCAATCCCGGCGTCATCGACTTCCAGGACGCGGTGGTCGGCCCCATCACCTACGATCTCGCCTCGGTGCTGACCGACGCCCGCACCACCTGGGAGGAGCCGCAGCAACTCGACTGGGGCATCCGCTACTGGGAAATGGCGCGCAAGGCCGGGCTGCCGGTGGCGGCGGATTTCGCCGATTTCCATCGCGCCTACGAATGGATGGGGCTGCAGCGCAACCTGCGCATCCTGGGCGTCTTCGCGCGCCTGGCCCATCGCGACGGCAAGCTCGCCTACCTGGACCACATGCCGCGCGTGAACGCCTACGTGCGGCAGGTCGCCAGCCGCTACCTGGCCTTCAAGCCGCTGATGAAGCTGCTGGACCGGCTGGACGGGCAGGCGTCCGCAACCGGCTACACCTTCTGATGCGCGCCATGATCCTGGCGGCCGGACGCGGCGAACGCATGCGGCCGCTGACCGATACCGTGCCCAAGCCGCTGCTGCCGGCGGGCGGCAAGCCCCTGATCGTCTGGCACATCGAGCGGCTGGCGCGGGCGGGGCTGCGCGACATCGTCGTCAACCACGCCTGGCTGGGCGCGCGCATCGAGGAAGCGCTGGGCGATGGCTCGCGCTGGGACGTGCGCCTGCGCTATTCGGCCGAGCCCACCGCGCTGGAAACGGCCGGCGGCATCCGCCAGGCCCTGCCGCTGCTGGGCGGCGAACCGTTCCTGGTCATCAACGGCGACATCTGGACCGACTGGGATCCCGCCCTGGCCCAGGCCGCCGCCGCCGACCTGTCGCGGCAGGACCACCTGGCCTGGCTGGTGCTGGTCGCCAACCCCGCGCACCATCCCGCTGGCGATTTCCGCCTGGCGCCCTCCGGACAGGTCCAGGACGGCGAGCCCCGGCTGACCTTCGCCGGCATCGGCGTCTACCAGCCGGCGCTGTTCGCCGGCCTGCCGGCGGGCGAACCGGCCAGGCTGGCGCCCCTGCTGCGCACCGCCATGGCGGCGGGCCGGGCCGGCGGCATGCGCCACGACGGCCGCTGGACCGACGTCGGCACGCCGCGGCGCCTGGCCGACCTCGATGCCAGCCTACAATAAACATTGGTCATTCCCGCGCACGGATCCATCGCCATGAGCATTCCCGCCCAGGACCTCACCCCCTTCGCCGCGCGCCGCCGGCGCGTGCTGGACATCATGCGTGCCCGCGGCGGCGGCATCGCGATCCTGCCCACCTCCCGCGAGCTCGTCCGCAACCGCGACGCCGAATTCCCGTTCCGCTTCGACAGCGACTTCTTCTACCTGACCGGCTTCCCCGAACCCGAGGCTTGGCTGGTGCTGATCGCGGGTGCCGAGGACCGCAGCATCCTGTTCTGCCGCGGCAAGAACCTGGAACGCGAGATCTGGGACGGCTACCGGATCGGCCCCGACGCGGCCGCCGGGCAGTTCGGCTTCGACCGCGCCCTGCCGGTCGAGGCGCTGGCCGACGAACTACCCAAGCTCATCGCCGACCAGCCGGCCCTGTTCGTGCCCATGGGCAGCGACCGCCTGTTCGACACCCACCTGCGCGGCTGGCTGGACCGCGTGCGCGCCATGGGCCGGTCCGGCGCCACCGCGCCCGCCGGCAGCTACGACCTGCGCGCCATCCTGGCGGAAATGCGCCTGGTCAAGGACGCCTTCGAGATCGAGACCATGCGCCGTGCCGGCGCCATCTCGGCGGACGCCCACGTGCGCGCCATGCGGGCGTCGCGTCCGGGCCTGCGCGAATACGAGATCGAGGCCGAGCTGCTGCACGAATTCCGCCGCCACGGCTCGCAGTCCGTGGCCTACAACTCCATTGTCGCCACCGGCCACAACGCCTGCGTGCTGCACTACCGCGCCGGGGATGCCGAACTGAAGGACGGCGACCTGATGCTGATCGACGCCGGTTGCGAACTGGACGGCTACGCCTCGGACATTACCCGCACCTTCCCGGTGAACGGCCGCTTCAGCGGCCCGCAGCGCGCGCTGTACGACCTCGTGCAGGAAGCCCAGAACGCCGCCGCCGCCCTGACCCGCCCCGGCGCGCGCTGGAACGAAGGCCACGACGCCGCGGTCCGCGTGCTGGCCCAGGGCATGATCGACGAGGGCCTGCTGACCGGCACGCTGGACGGCGTGCTGGAATCCCAGCAGTACGCCCGTTTCTACATGCACCGCACGGGCCACTGGCTGGGCATGGACGTGCACGACGTGGGCGACTACCGCGAACCCGGCGCGGCGCAGTCCGCGGACGAACCCCGTCCGTGGCGGACGCTGCGGCCGGGCATGGTGCTCACCATCGAGCCCGGCATCTACGTCCGCCCCGCGGCCGACGTGCCCGAGCGGTTCTGGGACATCGGCATCCGCATCGAGGACGATGCGGTCGTGACAGAGTCCGGCTGCGAGCTGATCAGCCGCGGCGTCCCCGTCGCCGCCGACGAGATCGAAGCCATCATGCGTGGCTGACGCAGGCATGCAGGCGGACGTCACCATCCTGGGCGGCGGCCCCGTCGGGGCCACGCTGGCGCTGCTCCTGGCCCGCGCGACCACCCGCCCCGGGCGCATCGTGCTGTGCCGCCCGCGGCGCGCGGCGATCGCGCCCGCCGCCACGGCGGCCGACCCGCGCTCGATGGCGCTCAACCACGGCAGCCGGGTACTGCTGAAGTCGCTGGGCGCCTGGCCGGCGGGCGGCGCCGACATCCTGCACGTCCACGTCTCGCAGCAAGGCCGCCTGGGCCGCACCCATATCTCGCACGCCGACTTCGGCGTGCCCGCCCTGGGCACGGTGCTGCCGTACACCGCCATCGTCGACGCCCTGGACGCCGCGCTGGCGCTCTCGGGCGTCACCATCCGCGCGGGCGGGCCCGCGGCCGTCCTGCGCCAGGAAACCGGCGCGCCCGTGATCGGCCAGGACGGGGACGAATGGACCACCCGGGCCTGCGTGCACGCCGAAGGCGGCACCTTCGACCACCAGGCCCGCAACGACCTGCACCGCGACTACGGCCAGCATGCCGTGCTGGCCATCGTCCGCGCCAGCCGCCCACGCCCGGGCTGGGCCTGGGAGCGCTTCACCGCCGAAGGCCCCCTGGCCCTGCTCCCCTACCCCGCCGGCCCGGCCCACGACACCGGCCGCCATGCACTGGTCTGGTGCTGCCGCCCCGGCCATGCCGAGCACCTGGCAGCCCTGGATGACGCCGCCTTCGCCGACGCCCTGGGCCAGACCTTCGGCACCCGGCTGGGCAGCTTCGCCGCCGCCGGCCCGCGCCACCGCTACCCCCTGGGCATCAACCTGCGCCGCCACGTCGCCGACGGCAACATCGTCGCCATCGGCAACGCCGCCCAGACCCTGCATCCCGTCGCCGGCCAGGGCATGAATCTCGGCCTGCGCGACGCCGCGCGGCTGGCCGAAAGCCTCGCCCCCCTGCTGCGCGACCCGTCCGCCCACGCCGCCCCGTTGCTGGCGTCCTACGCCCGCGCCCGCGGGGCCGACCGCTGGCTGACCAGCGGCCTGACCGATGTCATGCCGCGCATTTTCGCGACCGGCCTGGCCCCCGTCGAACACGCCTGCGGCCTGGCGCTGCTGGGACTGGACATGTCGCGCACGCTGCGCGGGCCGCTGGCGAGACAATTGATGGAGGGACTCCGGGCCTGATCGCCGCGGCGCCCCGACAGCGGTACAATCCCCGCCTTCCTCGGACATTTTGCCCACGCGCCGCATCCCCCCATGAATGGGGCTGACGGCGCATTCAGTCATGCGCATCGGCCCCTACGACCTTCCGAACAACGTTTTCGTCGCTCCCATGGCGGGCGTGACGGATCGTCCGTTCCGCCAACTGTGCAAACGGCTGGGCGCCGGCCATGCCGTGTCCGAGATGGCCGCCAGCAACCCCCGCCTGTGGAACAGCGTCAAGACCTCGCGCCGGCTCGACCACGAGGGCGAAAGCGATCCCATCGCCGTGCAGATCGCCGGCAGCGACCCGGAAATGATGGCGCAGGCCGCCGTCTTCAACGTCGGCAAGGGCGCCCGCATCATCGACATCAACATGGGCTGTCCGGCCAAGAAGGTCTGCAACGTGGCCGCCGGTTCGGCCCTGCTGCGCGACGAAGACCTGGTCGCGCGCATCCTGGAAGCCGTCGTGCGCGCGTGCGAACCGCTGGGCGTGCCCGTCACGCTCAAGACCCGCACCGGGTGGCGCCGTGCCGACCGCAACGTACTGCGGGTGGCGCGGCGCGCGCAGGACATCGGCATCGCGGCCCTGGCCCTGCACGGCCGCACCCGCGAGGACCTCTACATGGGCGATGCGGAGTACGAGACCATCGCCGCGGTCAAGGCCGAACTCACCATCCCCGTCATCGCCAACGGCGACATCGACTCGCCCGAGAAGGCCCGCCGCGTGCTGGACGACACGGGCGCCGACGCCGTCATGATCGGCCGGGCGGCCCAGGGCCGGCCCTGGCTGTTCCGGGAAATCGACCACTACCTGCGCACCGGCACCCGCCTGCCCGCTCCCACGCAGGCGGAGATGCGCGAACTGCTGCTGCAGCACCTCGACGACCACTACCGTTTCTACGGCGAGTACACGGGCGTGCGGACCGCGCGCAAGCATATCGGCTGGTATCTGGGCATGCTGCCGGGAGGGCCGCAGTTCTGTGCGCAGCTGAATTTGATAGAAAACACGCGCGACCAATGGCGGGCGGTAGCCGACTGGTTCGATCGCCCGATGGAACCGACGGCTTCGCGGCTGGCCGCCTAGGCCGCGCATCAAGGAAACAACCAATGAAAGAACATACGCTTGAAGAGTGCGTGCGCCACACCCTGGACCGCTACTTCAAGGATCTCGAAGGCGAGACCACCAGCGGCATCTGGGACATGGTGCTGACGGCCGTCGAGCGCCCCATGCTGGAGGTCGTGCTGGAAAAGGCCGACCGCAACCAGTCGCGTGCCGCCGAGATGCTCGGCATCAACCGCAACACCCTGCGCAAGAAGCTCGACCACTACCAGATCAAGGTCTGACGCGGCGACTCCCTCCCCATTGTTCCGTGCCTGCCCTGGCACGCCATTCTGCCCCACTCTCATGAAAATCGAACGCGCGCTTCTTTCCGTTTCCGACAAATCCGGCATCGTCGACTTCGCCAGGGCCTTGCACGACCGCGGCGTGCAACTGCTGTCCACCGGCGGCACGGCCAAGCTGCTGGCCCAGGCCGGCCTGCCCGTGCAGGAAGTCTCCGACTACACCGGCTTTCCCGAGATGATGGATGGCCGCGTCAAGACGCTGCATCCGAAGATCCACGGCGGCCTGCTGGCCCGCCGCGACGCCCAGGCCCACCTGGACGCCATCGCCGGCCACGGCATCGGCCGCATCGACCTGCTGGTGGTGAACCTCTACCCCTTCCGCGAAACCGTCGCCAGGCCCGACTGCACCTTCGCCGACGCCGTCGAGAACATCGACATCGGCGGACCGGCCATGCTGCGCGCGGCGGCCAAGAACCATGGCACGGAAGCCGGCGGCGTCACGGTCGTCATCGATCCGGCCGACTACGCCCAGGTGCTGAAGGAAATGGATGCCACCGGCGCGACCTCCTACGCCCTGCGCCTGAACCTGGCCAAGAAGGTGTTCGCCCATACCGCCTCGTACGACGGCGCGATCGCCAACTACCTGACCAGCCTGGCCGACGCGCCGGCCCAGGAGGCCGTGCCCGCGCGCGAGGCCTACCCCGGGATCCTGAGCTTCCAGGCCGCCAAGAGCCAGGCCATGCGCTACGGCGAGAACCCCCACCAGTCCGCCGCCTTCTATCGCGACACCGCGCCGGCCGCCGGCCTGCTGGCCAACTACCGCCAGTTGCAGGGCAAGGAACTGTCCTACAACAACATCGCCGATGCCGATGCCGCCTGGGAATGCGTGCGCACCTTCGACGCGCCGGCCTGCGTCATCGTCAAGCACGCCAACCCGTGCGGCGTGGCGGTCTCGACCGACGCGCTCCATGCCTACCAGCAGGCGTTCAAGACCGATCCCACGTCCGCCTTCGGCGGCATCATCGCCTTCAACCGTCCGGTGGACGCCGCCACCGCGCAGGCGGTCAGCAAGCAGTTCGTCGAAGTGCTGCTGGCCCCCGCCTACGAGGCCGGCGCGCTGGAGATCTTCGCTGCCAAGCAGAACGTGCGGCTGCTCGAGATCCCGATGGGCGACGGCGTGAACGCCTTCGACGTCAAGCGCGTGGGCGGCGGCTGGCTGGTGCAGCAGCCCGACTCGTTCAACGTCGCGCGCGACCAGCTCAAGGTCGTCACCAAGGTCGCGCCCACCGAAGCCCAGATGGACGACCTGCTGTTCGCCTGGAAGGTGGCCAAGTTCGTCAAGTCCAACGCCATCGTGTTCGTGGGCGGCGGCATGACGCTGGGCGTGGGCGCCGGCCAGATGAGCCGCGTCGACTCCGCCCGCATCGCCTCGATCAAGGCCGAGAACGCCGGCCTGTCGCTCCAGGGTTCGGCCGTGGCGTCCGACGCCTTCTTCCCGTTCCGCGACGGCCTGGACGTGGTGGTGGACGCGGGCGCGAGCTGCGTCATCCAGCCGGGCGGCAGCATGCGGGACGCGGAAGTCATCGCGGCGGCGGACGAACGCGGCATCGCGATGGTGCTGACCGGCACCCGCCATTTCCGCCACTGATGAGACCACCCCCGACGCCCTTCGGGCGCCCCCTCCAGGGGGCGGCGCTGGCGGACCGGCAAAGCCGGATCCGCGGCGCCCTGGATATGGGGTAGGCTGACATCATGCGTATTCTTGGGGTGGACCCCGGCCTGCGGCGCACGGGTTTCGGCGTGATCGAATCGGATGGCCCGCGGCTGCGCTACGTCGCCAGCGGGACCATCGTAGTGCCCGCCGACGACGACCTGTCGGCGCGGCTCAAGATCATCCTGGACAACCTGCGGCAGGTCGTGCGCGACACCGCGCCCGACTTCGCCGCCGTCGAGAAAGTCTTCGTCAACACCAACCCCGCCTCGACGCTGCTGCTGGGCCAGGCCCGCGGCGCGGCCCTGTGCGCGCTGGCCGACACCGGGCTGCTGGTGCACGAATACACCGCCTTGCAGATCAAGAAATCGGTGGTGGGCACCGGACGGGCCGCCAAGACCCAGGTGCAATCCATGGTGCGGCACCTGCTGTCGCTGGACGGCGCCCCCGCGGCCGACGCCGCCGACGCGCTGGCCTGCGCCATCTGCCATGCGCACGTCGCCCCCATGGCGGATCGCCTGCGCGAGCATGGCGACCACCCCGCATTCGCCCGCCGCGGCAACCGGCTGCGGGCCGGAAGATTAGTATGACGTGCGACGACAAGTCGCCAAGGTGAACTCATGATCGGACGCCTGACCGGAACGCTGGTCGAGAAACAACCGCCCACCGTCTGCCTGGATGTGAACGGCGTGGGCTATGAACTGGACGTGCCGATGAGCACGCTGTATTCCCTGCCTGAACTCGGTGCCCGGGTGACGCTGCTCACCCACCTGGCCATACGCGAGGACGCCCACGTGCTGTACGGCTTCGGCACCGCGGCCGAACGCGTCACCTTCCGCGAACTCATCAAGGTCAGCGGGGTGGGCGCCAGGATCGCGCTGGCCGTGCTGTCGGGCATGACGGTGGCCGAGCTGTCGCAGGCCGTCACCCTGCAGGAGGCCGGGCGCCTGACCCGCGTGCCGGGCATAGGCAAGAAGACGGCCGAACGGCTGCTGCTGGAACTCAAGGGCAAGCTGGGCGCCGATCTCGGTGCCGCGGCCGGCCACGTGGTGGCCGACGGCCAGACGGACATTCTCAACGCCCTGGTGGCGCTGGGCTATTCCGATCGCGAAGCCGTCGCCTCGGTAAAGAACCTGCCGGCCGGCGTGGGCGTCTCGGAAGGTATCAAGCTGGCGCTCAAGGCGCTCGCGCGGTAGGCACGCCGAGGGAGGCCGCATGCTCAGGATCTGGGGACGGCGCAGTTCCTTCAATGTACAGAAGGTGCTCTGGTTCGCGGGCGAACTGGGCCTGGCCTGCGAACACATCCCCGCCGGCGGCGAGCATGGCCTGGTCGACACGCCTGAATTCCGCGCCATGAACCCCCATGGCCGGGTGCCGGTCATCGACGACCAGGGCACCGTCGTCTGGGAATCCCATACCATCCTGCGCTACCTGGCGGCCCGCCACGGCGCCCCGGACTTCTGGCCGGCAGACCCGGCCGCGCGCTCGCAGGCCGAACGCTGGATGGACTGGGCACACACGTCCCTGCAACCCGCCTTCCTGACCGGCGTGTTCTGGGGCTACTACCGGACCCCCGAACCCCTGCGCGATCCCGACCGGATCCGCGCCCGCGTCGAGGAATGCGCCGGGTACTTCCGCCTGCTGGATACCCTGCTGGCGACCCGGCCCTTTCTTGGCGGCGACCGGCTCACCCTGGCCGACATCCCCGCCGGCACGGCGCTGTACCGCTATTTCGGCCTGGACATCGCCCGGCCCGACGTGCCCCACGTCCAGGCCTGGTACCAGCGGCTACAGCAGCGCCCGAGCTACCGCGAGCACGTCATGGTGCCCTTCGGCGAACTGTACGGACGGCTGGACTACTGACCCGGCGCCCGCGGCCGCGCCCCGGCACGGAACGGGCTAACATACCGGCAGTTCTAGGCAGAATACCCCCATGGCGATCCAGCCCGACAAGCTTTCCATCCGAGACGACGCCCCCGACATGCGGGTGATCTCGCCGCGCGCCTCGTCCCCCAACGAAGAGGCCATCGAACGCGCGCTGCGCCCCAAGGCGCTGGACGAATACGTCGGCCAGCGCCGCATCCGCGAACAGCTCGAGATCTTCATCGCCGCCGCGCGCAACCGCCAGGAATCGCTGGACCACGTCCTGCTGTTCGGCCCGCCCGGCCTGGGCAAGACCACGCTGGCCCACATCGTCGCGCGCGAGATGGGCGTGCAATTGCGCCAGACTTCGGGCCCCGTGCTGGAGCGGCCGGGCGATCTCGCGGCGCTGCTGACCAACCTGGAACGCAACGACGTCCTCTTCATCGACGAGATCCACCGCCTGTCGCCGGTGGTCGAGGAAATCCTCTACCCCGCGCTGGAAGACTTCCAGATCGACATCCTGATCGGCGAAGGCCCCGCCGCCCGCAGCGTCAAGCTCGACCTGCAACCCTTCACGCTGGTCGGCGCCACCACCCGCGCGGGCATGCTGACCAATCCGCTGCGCGACCGCTTCGGCATCATCGCGCGCCTGGAGTTCTACACCGCCGACGAGCTGTCCTCCATCGTGACCCGCAGCGCCGGCCTGCTCAACGCCGCCATCGCCGAGGAAGGCGCCCGCGAAATCGCATGCCGTTCGCGCGGCACGCCCCGCATCGCCAACCGGCTGCTGCGCCGGGTGCGCGACTACGCCGAGGTCAAGGCCGGCGGCCGCATCACCGGCGAGGTGGCCCAGGCCGCGCTGTCCATGCTGGACGTCGACCCCGCCGGCCTGGACATCATGGACCGCAAGCTGCTGGAAGCCATCGTCTACAAGTTCGACGGCGGCCCCGTCGGCCTGGACAGCCTGTCCGCCGCCATCGGCGAGGAACGCGACACCATCGAGGATGTGATCGAGCCCTACCTGATCCAGCACGGCTACGTGCAGCGCACCCCGCGCGGCCGGATCGCCACGCAGGGTACCTACCGCCACCTGGGCCTGACGCCGCCGACGCAGGCGGGCGGGGGCGATCTGTTCGCGTAGCACGGGACTATTGCCACGACCGGTCGTCGTCCGGCAGGCTTGCCCGCAACGCAAAATCCCCCTCGAAGGCGGCGGCCAGCTCGACGAGCTCGCCAAGCTGCATCCCCAGCTCAAGCAGTCGCGGAGCCAGCCTGTCGGTCGCGGACAGGTTGTCGTACCCACCGAAGAACGCCGCGATACGCACGATGTCATCGTTGGACAACCCATGCCCGGCAAGGCGGGGGGCCACCTCGGACATCGTCTGCAAGTTTAGGTCTCCCTCGGGAAAGCTCGCGACGCGAACGATATCTTCCAAGGAAAACCCCAGTTCCCGTAGCCTGCCGGCGAGTTCATGCAGCCGTTCCAGGCTCCGGTCCCCCTCGGGATGCGTGGCGACCTCCGAAAGGCTGTCCGGAAGGATACCCAGCCGCTCGAATGCAGGCGCCAGTTCGGCCATCTTCCGCACGGTCCGATATCCGCCCTGCTGTCGCGCCATCGCGGCCACCTGCGCCGGAGCGAAGCCGTGTTCGCCCAGCCCGGCAGCGCACCCGTGCGCCGCTTCCAGGTTCCGGTCGCCGCGTACCTGCCCGCCGATGCCTATGATGTCGGCCTCGGAAAAGCCGAGGGCGCGCAGATCGTCATAAAGCTCGACCAGCTTTTCCACGTTCCTGCTTCCGTGCAAGTGCGCGGCCACACATTCGATGCCGTCCGTGGGAAAGCCTTGCCGCAACAGCGCGACCGTGGGTTCGGCAACCACCTGCTCCAGGTTCCGGTCTCCACGAAAACGCGCGGCCATGTTCGCGATCTGGCCGTGGCGGAATCCCAGCTCCCGAAGCCGGCCGGTCAACCTGAGCACCGCCTGCAAGTTCCTGACCCCTTCGAATTCTCCCGCGACATAGGCGATGTCCTGCATCCCATGACCGAGCCTGGTCAGCTCCCGGATGTACCGGTCCATCACCGCCAGGGTGGCGTGGCCATCCGGCCGTATGGCGATACCGGCGATATGGTTCACACCGAACTCCGGCGAAAGCAGGACAGGGCTCAGCGCCACCGTTCCGTCCAGATTCCGGATTCCGCTGGAGCCGATATGAATGACATCGATGTCGGAAAATCCGAGTTCGTTCAACGCCCGGCCTTGCCGACCCGGCACCTGCGGGGGAAGCAGGTCGTCCGCGAAGGGGACATCCTCGAAGGATGAGTTGCTGTCATACGCCGCCCATATCAGCGCTTCCACATACGCCCGGTATGTCTGGGCCTGCAAGGCCGTCTCCCCGATGCCATAGGACGCCGGATCGAGATGGCATAGCTCCAATTGCTCGCGCAGCTCGTCGCACTCTCGCCGCGTGGCGGGCGGATCCTCCAGCCGCAGCAGGCGCTTGCGCGCCTCCACCACGTAGGGGATCGCCGGATTCATGCCCTGGGCACCGGCCCCTTCATGGCCATCGCCCGGGGCCGGAACGACGGGCCCCCGCGCGACCAGGGCGCGTACGCGGGCCATCGCCTCGTCGCTGACAGTCTCATGCTGCACGATATTCTCGGACATCCCCACCAAGGACTGCTGCCGCATCAAGTCGCGCAGGACACTGGCCCGGGCCCGCTCGGCCTGCGTACGTCCTTGCGCGGCCGACATCGCAGGCGCCCCTGGCCCGGCGGCCGGCCCCTCCGCCGGTCGCCGCTCGGGCGTAGCAGGCGTCGATGCCAGCGCATCGCCGGCTGCAGGACTGGGGGAACGTGAAATGGGGCTTGGCATGGTGGCTCGTCAACGGGGCGGGCGGGAGAACCGCCTTCCCGGATGAATGCCCGCCGGGCGGGGAAAGTTCCCGATGCGGCAGGCACGTCGCCGCCGGAGCCCCGCGCCGGACTCGCCAAAAGGAAAAGCCCGTGCTGGGCATCCCCCAGGTCACGGGCTCGACTGTGCAGGGCACAGTTGACATCAAGTCGGACGACATCATGAACGGCGCCGATGACGCGGCCATGACAACACGGAGCAAAATCGTCCGACCCATAAAAGGGTGGAAGCGTCGATAACCCGGACGGCGCCACCCACGCACCCGAAGCCGCACAGGCTTGCAATCAACGCTTCCTGGCATCTGACGGACCTGGCGCGCTAAAGTTTCCCGCTTTACAAGCCGTCACATTTGGCACAATGCGCGGACGGCGGTCGGATGCCCCGGGCCGGCGGGTTGTTTACAATTTCGCCCCAGGGCCTTTTCGGCCCCAAGCTCGCTCGACTCGTCCAAGGCCTGCCTCGTGCTCCAACCCGCCAGTGAAGATTTCCGGTTCCCGATCCGGGTCTACTACGAAGATACCGACGCCGGCGGCGTGGTCTACTACGCCAACTATCTCAAGTTCTTCGAACGCGCGCGCACCGAGTGGCTGCGCGCGCTGGGCGTCGAACAGCGCGCGCTGGCCGCCAGGACCGGCTGCATCTTCATCGTGCGCGGTATCGAGACCCAGTATCGGCGGCCGGCCGCGCTGGACGATTCCCTGACCATCCGCTGCCAGGTCTCGCGCCTGGGCAAGGCTTCCATCGATTTCCTGCAATTTTGCGAACGCGGCGATGAACTGCTCGCGACCGGCAAGGTCCAGGTAGGATGCGTCGATCACGCGACATTGCGTCCGCGCGCGCTGCCCCCTGACCTGGTCCTGGCGCTCGCGCCGCTCGCGGCGGCACCCGCAACCGATTAGTCCCGACTCCACCCCTTCAGGCACCCTCTTTCGCCCCCAAAGGACTCTGCATGAACGTCAACCAGGATATGTCCATCCTGTCCCTGATCACCCAGGCAAGCTTTACCGTCCAGTGCGTGATGGCCATCCTTGCCATCGTGTCGCTGATGTCCTGGACCTACATCTTCCGCAAGCATTTCGCCATCAAGCGCGCCAAGCAGCAGACCGAGCGCTTCGAGGCCGATTTCTGGTCCGGGGGCGACCTGAACATGCTGCACCAGGCCGTCACCACCCGGCGCGGCGAGCAAGGCGCGCTGGCGCGCATCTTCGAAGCCGGCATGGCCGAATTCGTCAAAGGCCGCCAGAGCAAGCTGAGCGACGTCAATACGCTGCTGGACGGCTCCCGCCGCGCCATGCGCGCCGCCTACCAGCGCGAAATGGATTCGCTCGAATCCCATCTCGCCTTCCTGGCCTCCACCGGTTCGGTCAGCCCCTACGTCGGCCTGTTCGGCACGGTCTGGGGCATCATGCACGCCTTCCGCGGCCTGGCCAACGTCGAACAGGCCACCCTGGCCAGCGTCGCGCCCGGCATCGCCGAAGCGCTGGTGGCCACGGCCATCGGCCTGTTCGCCGCCATTCCCGCGGTGGTCGCCTATAACCGGTTCTCGCACGACATCGACCGGCTGTCCATCCGCTTCGACAGCTTCATCGACGAGTTCCTGAACATCCTGCAACGACAGGTGCGCTGATGCCCTCGAACCGCTCCAGCAACCGCGGCGGCCGAGGCGGGCGCCGCGCCATGAACGAGATCAACGTCGTCCCGTATATCGACGTCATGCTGGTGCTGCTGGTGATCTTCATGGTCACCGCGCCCATGATGTCGCCGGGCCTGATCGATCTGCCCACGGTGGGCAAGGCCTCGCAGGTGCCGGTCAAGCCGCTGGAGATCATCCTGGCCGCCGACGGCAACGTCACCATCCGCGACCGCGAGCGCGGCGACAGCACGCCTCATGCCATCCCGCGCAACGACCTCGCCCGCATCGCGCGCGAGCGCCAGTCCGAACACCCCGACCAGCCCGTCGTCATCTCCGCCGACCGCAAGGCCCAATACGAGTCCGTGCTGAAAGTCATGGACGACCTGCAGCGCCAGGGCGTCAAGCGGGTGGGCCTGCTGGTCAAGCAACAAGGCTCCTGATCGCCCATGGCGCCCAACGACCGATCCAACCGACCTCTCCGACGACCGCCGGAACCCGGCAAGTGGCAATCCTTCGGCCTGGCGGTGCTGATGCACCTGCTGCTGGCCGCCGCCCTGATTTTCAGCCTGGACTGGAACCGGCGCTCGCCGGGCCCGGTCCAGGCCGAACTGTGGACGGCGCTGCCCTCGCCCAACCAGCCCGAGCCGACCCCCACGCCCGAGCGACGGGGACGGCGATGGGGACGGACCGGCGGATGGAAGCGGCGCGGTCGGAGCGGCGGTGGCTGGCGCCGCCGGCTGCTGGAAACGGGCCGCCACCTCGGCCAGGTTCACGCGGCCGTCGGCCGCGCGGCTGGCATGGATCGAGGGGCCGGCCAGGATGATGCGTTCCGCCTGGAAACGGCGCGCCAACGGTTCCAGCGCGAATTTCTCCAGCGCCAGGCTCTTGAACGCCAGCAGCGCGGCATCGCCCTGGTCGCGCACGTCGACCTCGCGCACCGTGGCATTGCCCTCCAGGCGCACCTTGGGCGCTGCCGCCCCGCCCTCCTCGAACACCAGTTGGGCATCGCTGTCCAGCCGCGCATGCTTGACCACCAGCGGCATCGCGCCCGGGACGGCATCGGCCAGCGCATCCAGCCCCAGGTCATCGATCTTGAGATGCAGCGAGGACGTGCGCGGCGTATCGAAAGGCCGCGCGGTGCCATCCAGGTTGAACGGACTGCCGTTGACCAGGGCCGACAAGCGGGGCTGCACGTCGATGTCGGTGGCATAGGCCAGGGTGGACAGGAACGGGATGCCCACCTGCAGGTCGCGCACCGTGTGCTGGCGGCCCGTGACCTTGTCGTCGACGGTAATCTCGCCATCGTCCAGCTTGACGTTGTTCAGCGAGAACCTGGGCGGCGGGCCGCCTTCCGAAGGCTTGGCCGCCAGCCGGTCGAGGATATCGCTGATATTGAAGCGCTGCGGCCCTTCGCGGACCAGCGAGACGCGCGGCGCGGTGACCGTCAGCCCGTCCACCACCGGCGCGAACCGGAACAGCGACGAAATGGAGGCATTGACCTCGACCTGCGATACCGAGAAATCCGGATTGGCGCCCGCCCGGTCGAGGATGGCGAAATCATGGATGCGCAGGCGCAGCTTGAAGGGATTGAACGATACCTCGCCCATGCGGGCCGTCCGGCCCAGGACCTCCGGCACCTGCGCCAGGGCCACGCTCCGGACCAGCCGGGGGATGCCCCAGGCGGCCAGGGCCAGGAACAGCAGCCAGAGCGCCAGAAGGACAATGAGAATGCGCAGCAGGGGCTTGCGCCGCCGCCTGACGCCATCGACCGCTCCCGCCAGCGTGAAAGCCACGGCGCGGCCCGGTCAGAGAGAACTGGCCGACATGAACAGCTTGGTCGAGCGCGCCCCGCTGCGGCAGAAGGCCAGGACCGGCCCCGGCAGGGTCTTGAGCAGGGAAGCGAACGTGGCAACGTCGCCCGGCTGGATATTCGCCCCGTTGACCGGCTGGTGGACGTAGCTCAGCCCCGCCGCCTGCGCCGCGGCCTGCATCTGCTCGCTGGACGGCTGGGCCGGCCCGCCTTCGAAATCGGGCCGGTTGTTGATGACGCTCTTGAAACCGGCCGCGGCGACGGCCGCCATGTCGTCCGGGGCCAGTTGGGGCGCCACGGCGAAGTTTTCGGTCAGGGAAGTGAATGCGGACATGCGTGTCTCCGGAAGGATCCCCCCGCGCGCCGCGCGCGCTCCCGGAAGAGCCTTGCGGCCCGCGCGTTGCGGGAGATCGATAAGGGGTAATCCTAACTCGGAGACGACCGCCAGACAAACGAAATGCGAAGAATGCGCCGGGCTTCCGCGCCGCCCGGGCGGCGCGGATGGCCTCACGAACTGCCGGCCTTGCCCTGGATCTCGATGACGACCCGGCGGTTCGGCGCCAGGCAGGCGATCAGGTCGTTGCGATTGCGCTGGTCGCACTGCACCAACGGCTCGCGCGAGCCCCTGCCGTCCGAACTGATGAGGTTGGACGGCACGCCGGAGTTGACCAGATAGGTCACCACCGTGGCGGCCCGCTGCCGGGACAACCTGTCGTTGTAGCTCGCGCTGCCCAGCCGGTCGGCATGGCCGATCACGCGCACCCGCTCGACATCCACGCTGCGCAGTTCCTTGCCGATCTCGTCCAGGCGGCGGCGCCCTTCAGGCGACATGCTGGCCAGATCGGACCGGTCGAACGCGAACAGCGCGTCGGCGCCCAGCGTGATCTGCCTGGGAGCCGGTTTCACCGGCACGGGCGCCGGCGGCGGAGGTGGCGGCGGCGGGGCGGCCACCGGGCGCGGAAACACGAAATCCGCGCACTCGCGCCGGTTCCAGTTGCCGGCCTCGGTCTGCATGTCCTTGTTGAAGCGCAACTGGTACTGGCAGGTGATGAACTCGTTGCCGTTGCCCGTGCGGAAATTGAAGATGTAGTTCCAGGTGCGCACGCCGAACACGCCCTCGCTGAAATGCGGGGGGCCGAGCAGGTCGTAGACCTGGGGCTTGGTCATGCCCGGGATCATCTGCCTGAGATTGTCCAGGTTGACGAAGGTGCCCTCCTTGAGCGATGCGGACTCGCGGGCGGGAAACTCCACCGCGGGGGGGCTGGCCCCGTTCGCCGCGGCCGCCGAAGACGGTGATGCGGGCTCCTTCGAACTGCGGAACATCGAGCAGCCGCTCATCACGGCCAGCGAAGCCACGCATGCGGTCAGCAGCGCGAGGCGCCTGCCGGCCAGGCCGGCGCGGCGGGCATGGGGGTTCTTTTCTTGCATCCTGACCTCCGATGATTCGTTCATGCGCGCTACCACTGGTAACCCGCGCCGATGACGGCGCCCAGCTTGCCCTGCGAGTTGACGTTGCCGGCGATCTTGTAGACCCAGCGGCCATTCTCGGAAATGGTGGACAGCCCCACGGCGATGGCGGATTGGCCGAGATAATGGCTGGCCGCCGCCGAGGCCATGCTGCGTCCCGGGGTGTACGCCTGCGGCAGGCCCGCCACCGCCATGGCCGACGCCGCGCCGGCATTGGCATTGCGCTCGACCTTGCGCAGGTCGTCGCGCACGTTGTTGATGCTGCTGGTGAAGTCCGACGTGGCGCTGCGCAACTGCCGCAGGTTGACGGCATCCGTGTCCGCGGTGCCGTCGCCCACGTTGACGACCTGCCGCTCCGCGCCCTCCGCTCCCACCGACACCACGTTGGGCCGGTTCGCCACCGAGTTCGTGCCCAATGCCACGCTGTTGGCGCCGC
The DNA here is from genome assembly GCA_009360345.1 of Alcaligenaceae bacterium SAGV5. Lineage (GTDB taxonomy): Bacteria > Pseudomonadota > Gammaproteobacteria > Burkholderiales > Burkholderiaceae_B > Pigmentiphaga. The sequence goes on along the minus strand of SPDP01000004.1, from coordinate 170,238 downwards.
TGGCCTGCGCCCCGGTACCCAGCGCCATGCTGTTGGCCACGGTGGCCTGCGCATTGTTGCCCAGCGCGACGGTATTGCTCTGGGCGGCATTGGCCTGGTTGCCGATCGCGACCGAGTTGGTCGCCGAGGCGCCGGTCTGCGCGCCGTTGCCCATGGCCATGCTGCCCGAGCCCTCGGCCTTGGCGCCCGTGCCGAAAGCCGAGGAATTGGCGCCCGACGCGAGCGCGGAGTTGCCGACCACCGTCGAATTGACGCCCAGGGCCTGGGCCGAGTTGCCGACGGCCGTCGCGTTCTCGCCCTTGGCGATGGACGCGTTGCCGACCGCCGTCGCCGCGGCGCCTTCCGCCACCGCGCCGGCGCCGCCGGCCACCGAGTCCTTGCCGGTGGGCTTGGGTTTGTCCCGCGCGAGCGAGTTCTCGATCTGGAACATCCCGTCCTTGCCTTCCTGGATGTTCGTCACGTCGTTCTTGATATTGGTGACGTCGCCCGAGACTTCCTTCAACTGCGCGTAGTTGACGGCGTCGGTATCCTCCGTGCCGCGCGCCACGTTGGTGACCTGGCGTTCCTTGCCCGCGGCGCCCACCGATACGGTGTTGTCGCGGTCGGCCACCGAGCCTGCTCCCAGCGCGACGCTGTTGTTCGCCTTGGCCTCGGAATTGGCGCCGATGGCGGTCGAATCCGTTCCCGTGGCCTTGGAGCCCGACCCCACCGAGGTCGCATTCGCGCCGCTGGCGGTCGAACCGGCGCCCATCGCCGTCGACTGCGCGCCGGTGGCCTTGGAATCGGAGCCCACCGCCGTCGAAGCCGTCCCGGAAGCCGTCGATGCGCCCCCCATCGCCACGCTATTGTCGGCGGCCGTGGTCGCGCCATTGCCGACCGCCACGCTGTTGGCGCCGTTGGCCACCGCGGCCGGACCCGCGGCGACGCTGTTCGTGCCGACGGCCTGCGCCGCGGCCAGGGTCGAGTTGGCCTTGAAGTACTTGGTATCGACGCTGATGTCGTTGATCCGCTTGTACAGGCTGAGGTTGCTCATGACGTTGGTCTCGTCCTGAGTCCAGCCCCACAGTTGCGAACCGTTGATCGCCTCGGTGCTGGTCGAGATCACCGCGCCCTTGGCCACGTTCGAGATCACCGTGCCCGTGCCGCCCGGATTCAGCGTGATCTTGGTCTTGGTGTCGTCGTCGTACTTGACCGCCAGCTTGTCCACGTCGCCGATGCGGTTGTCCACCGCCTTCAACTGCGCGATGTTGGCCGCGTCGTTGTCGGCGCTGCCCGCCGAGACGTTGGTGACCCGGCGCGTGGCGCCGGCGCTGCCCACCGAGACCTCGCCCGCCGACGATTGCCGCGCGGTCAGCGCATAGGCCACATAGTCGGACTGCGCGCCCACGGTCGTGGTGGAACCCGCGCCCAGGGCGACGCTGTTGGCCAGGCTGGCATTGGCGCCGTTGCCCAGCGCGACGGCGTTGGCCGCGGAAGCAACCGATGCGCCGCCGGCGGCCACGCTGTCCGTGCCGGCGGCCGACGCGGCCGCCAGGGTGGAGTTCGCCTTGAAGTACTTGGTGCCGCTGTTGTCGATGTTGGTGACGCGGTTGTCCACGTTCGTCACGCGATTGTCAACGTTGGTGATGTTGGTGTTGGTGTCGTTCAGCTGCGAACCGTTCACCGCGTCGGTGCTGGTCGCATTCACGGCACCGGCCTTGACGTTGGTCACGACCGTGCCGCCCGCGCCGGCCAGCGTCACCTTGCCACGGGTGGCGTCGTCGTACTTGACCGAGTTGACATCGACGTTGTCGATCTGGTCGGACACGGCCTTGAGCTGGCGCACGTTGACGGCATCGGTATCGGCCGTGCCGCCCGCCACGTTGATGATCTGCCGCTCGTTGCCCGTGGAACCCACGGATACCGCGCCGCGCACCGGCACGGCCACGTTGGAGAACCTTTCCTTGCCGCCGCCCTCGCGATCCGACACCGACTGGAAGCCCAGCGCGACGCCTCCCGCCACGGTCGACGACGCGCTGGCGCCGACGATGGTCTGGCCGTTGGCGTTGCCGTAGGTGCTGTCGCCGATCAGGACCGAGTGGCCCTTGCGCGCCGCGTAGTTGGTATCGGGCACGCCCGGCATGTTGGGATCGGTGAAGATGGCGCCCGCGTCTTCGTTGGGCAGGATGTGCTTGGCGTTGGTGCCGATCACGACTTCCTGCGAACCGTTGGCCGAGGCGCCGTCGCCGATCAGCACCTGGTTGTTCTGCGCGGCGGGCACGTCCCAGCACGTGGCGCCGGCCAGGCCCAGGACATTCAGGCAGTTGTTCTTGTCGACCCACGACGGCGGCTGCGTTCCCGGCAGCAGCAAGCCGTTGTTATAGGTCAGTCCGGAATTGATGTTGGTGATGTAGTTGCCCGAGGTCACGCCGCCCAGCAGGGTGAGTTTCTGCTCGGGCAGGGATCCGCCCAGCGTGCCCTGCAACGTCCCCGTCACCGGCGCCAGGTCCAGGATGGGGATGCCCAGCAGGTTGACCACGCTGAACCGGGCGTTGATGTTCTCGCGGTTCACGCTCAGCGCGCCGGAGCGCAGCCAGGCTTCCTTCTGGCCGAACAGGCTCATCGTCAGCGGCTGCAGGCCCTGGCCGACGCCGCCCAGCAGGCCGGCGGTGCCGATCACCAGGCCCGTGGGCGCGGGCGGATTGAGCGGCGGGGGCTCCGAGCCCGACGAGGCCGCGACCGCCATGGTCTGGCGGTTGGAACTGTTGGGGAACAGCGAACCGCCGGTGGGCAGGATGCCCGGCGTGCCGTTGCCGCTCAGGGGCGACATGGGCGAGGCCGGCACGCTGTTGGACAGCGTGGCGACCGATCCCAGCGACGCCGCCGAAGCGACGGCGCCGTCGGCAGGCGACACGGAATTCCTGGCCTTGTCGGCCGGCGCGGAAGCCAGCACCTCGGCAAGCTTGGCGGGCACCGCCTCGACGGCGTTGCCGACCTTGCCCGACGCCACGCGCTTGGCCACCGCGGCGGGCGCCGCGGCGATGGTCTGCACGGCGGCCGGAACAGGGGTGGCGGCCAGGACCTCGGTCACCACGGGCAGCGAGGGCACCGCCTCGGCGATGGGAACCTGCTGCAATGCCGAGGCTGGCGGCAGGATGGACGAACCGACGCCGGCCAGGGCCGCCGCCGTCTGCGAGACAGCCTGCTGCACGCCCGCCGCGACCGGGGCGACCCTGGGCGCCGCATTGGTCGTGGCCTGGAGCATCTGGCTCATCACGCCCACCGCGGCGCCTTCGGTCAACCGTGCGTTCGACAGGCCCGGAACGCCGTGCATGCCGTCGGCCGCCGCCGGCGCCATCCATGCGCCGGCCATCAGCGCCACGGCAAGCGCACCCGCCTTGCCGGCGCCTCCCTTACCTCTTGCTCGCGCGGTTTCGGCAACCGCCACCCAACATCCGAGCCTCTGGCTCCACACGGTGCGATAGGTCTTGTTCAATTTCAGCCCCCACAGATAGGTATCCCATCAGCGCACGATCCGCCGGATGGGGAGTCGGTCGATGCTGGAAAACACGTTTGCGGAAGCTTTGAGCAAAAGCTATGCCATCAGCCTCGCACCTGTGCGGGACCGTGCCCGCGCGCCCCCCGGAACCAGGGTGCGCGAAGGGGCGGAAACGTTGAAAACAAACGGGATATCGGCAATCCGAAGATGTGTCTTCGGTGCGATAGTCACACCGATTCCCGATCCGGCCACACGGGGCGGGAGGCCGAAACGTTACGTACCATACACAGGAGCGTTACGTAACGCGCGGCGGCCGGGAACGTCCCGCGACGACGTCGCGCGCCACTTCGATGAAGGCCGCCGCCGCGGCCGAAGGCGACCGGAAACGATCGCGTATCAGCACGATTTCCGACCGGACCACCGGGTCGCGCAGCGGCCGGGCCACCGAATTGCCCTCGCCGGGCACCAGCGCGCCGTAGGGCGGCATGATGGCGGCGCCGAAGCCGGCCTCCACCAGGCTGATGACCGTGCTCAACTGGACGACTTCGACGGCGATCTCCGGTTGCAGGTCCAGGCGCGCGAAGCATCCGTCCAGGAACTGCCGGAAGGAATTCTCCGGCGTGAGGGCCACCAACGGCGTCGCCGCCAGGTCCGCCCACTTCACCTGGCGCCGGCGCGCCAGCGGATGGTCGCGCGGCAGCAGCGCCACCAGCGGCCCTTCCAGCAACGGATCGGCCAGGTATTCGTCGCGGTCCGCCGGCAGCATGCCTATGCCCAGGTCGATATCGGCAGACGCGATGCCCGCGGGGATGGCTTCGGAAGGAATATCGCGCAGCGTCAGCGCGATGTGGGGATAGGCGCTGCGGAACCGGGCGGCGATGCCTACCAGCAGGCGCGACATCAACAGGGGCGGGGCGGCCACCGTCACGTGGCCGTGCTGGCGCGACGCCAACCCCTTGACATTGCCGACCGCCGCCGAGAGATCGGCCAACAGGCGGGCGGCCGGCCCCCGGAACTCCCGCCCGGCGTCGGTCAGGCTGACCTGGCGCGTGCTGCGGTCGAACAGGCGGCACTCCAGGCTCTGCTCCAGTTCACGTATCAGGATGCTCAAGCCCGACTGGGAGATATGGATGCGCTGAGCCGCCTTGCTGAAGTTCCCTTCATTGCACACCGCGACGAAGGCCTCCAGTTGGCGCAGGGATATCGACATCGTGCGGACCCGCCCGGGAAGTATTGAAAATCACTATGAATCTATATGAATATTTCAATTTTTACAATTAGTCGACTCTGCTAGATTGGGCGGAACGCATACCGCAGGAGCCATCCGGCCGTGCCGTCCACCCTGGTCCTCCACCGAGGCAAGATCATCACCTGCAACGACCGCGGCGACATCGCCTCGGCCGTCGCGATCCGTGGCCGGCACATCGCCGCCGTGGGACGCGATGACGACATACTCGCCATGGCCGGTCCGCAGGCGCGGCGGGTGGACCTGGGCGGCAAGGCGGTGCTGCCAGGGCTGACCGACGGCCACGCCCACATGGACCGCGAGGGCCTGCGTCGCCATCTGCCCAGCCTGGCCGGCGCGCGCACGCGGGACGACATCCTGGACATCATCGCCGCCGAAGCCGCCAAGGCGCCGCCGGGAACCTGGATCGTGACCCAGCCCGTCGGCCGGCCACCGGAGTATCCCGAGCCGGAAGATGCGCTGGCCAACGGCCGCTACCCCACGCGAGACGACCTGGACCGGGTCAGTCCCGGCCATCCCGTCTACATCCGGCCCATCTGGGGATATTGGCGCAACCGCGCGCCGTTGGTCTCGGTCGCCAACAGCCGCGCCCTGGCGCTGGCGGGCGTGACGCCGGCCACGGCCTCGCCGTCGCCCGATGTCGACATCGAACGCGATGCCTCGGGGCGCCCCACCGGCCGGTTCGTCGAACGGACACTGGTGCCCATCGTCGAACATACGCTGATGCGCGCGGCCCCGGGCTTCACCGCCGAGCAGCGCGCCAGCGGCCTGCGGCACGCGATGGCCGAATACAACCGCTACGGCACCACGGCCGTGTTCGAAGGACACGGCGTCGCCGACGAAGTCATCGACGCCTACCGGACGGTCCGGAACCAGGACGCATCGACCGTGCGGTCCACCCTGGTCCTGAGCCCCTACTGGGGGCCTCGCGGCCAAGGGCAGGCGCTGGAACTGCTGCGCGAATGGAGCGCCTGGCTGGCCCGCCGCGGCCGGGGCGACGAGATGCTGCGGATACAGGGTCTGTATGCCGAGATCGACAAGGATCCGCTGAACAACATGCTGCGGGCCGGCAATCACCCCTGTACCGGCTGGGCCGGCTTCCAGGCGGGAGCCGCCCTGGATGCCGGCACGCTGGCGCCGCTGCTGGCCGAGGCCGCCCGCGCCGGCATCCGCGTGGCGGGCATCTGGCCCGACCTGCTGCCCCTGTTCGAGCAGGCCCACCGCCAGCATCCCATCGACGACCAACGCTGGGTGCTCGGCCACCAGCCGGTGATCGACACCGACACCCTGGCCCGGATACGCGATCTCGGCCTCGTTCTGACCACGCATACCAATCGCCATATCTATAAGGACGGCGATCTCTGGATGCAGCGCCGCGGCGCCGGCGGCCAGGACGACATCGTGCCGCTGCGCCGCCTGCGGGATGCCGGAGTGGCCGTCGCCTTCGGCAGCGACAACCTGCCGGTCTCGCTGTTCGGCCCCATCTGGCACTCGATCGCGCGCCGCAGCCGCGGCGGCGGCCCCGTGGCCCCCGGCCAGGCGCTGAGCAGGCAGGAAGCCCTGGACGTCGCCACGCGAGGCGGCGCCTACCTGACATTCGACGAAAACGTCCGAGGCTCGATCGAACCCGGCAAGCTGGCCGACCTGACGATGCTGAACGCCGACCCGCTGACCTGCGCCGAGGACGAGATCGCCACGCTGCATTCCCTGTTGACGGTGGTCGATGGCCACATCGTCGCACCACCCCCCGAAGGAGTTTGCCCATGAAATCCGTCCCGTTCCAGGCCCGCCGGCTGGCGGTCGCCAGTCTCGCCGCCGCCTGCGCCCTCGCATCGACCGCCGCCGTCGCGGCCGATGCCTGGCCCTCGCGCCCCATACGCGTGGTGGTCCCCTACGCGCCCGGCAATACCGGCGACATCACCCTGCGCTTCGTCCAGCTGCAATTGGAAAAGCAGTTTGGCGTACGCATCCTGATCGACAACAAGAGCGGCGCATCCGGCAACATCGGCGCCGACGAAGTGGTGCGCGCCGCCCCCGACGGCTACACCTTCCTGCTGGGCGCGACCAACAACTTCGTCACCAACCAGTACCTGTTCAAGGGCATGCGCTTCGATCCGACCAAGGACCTCCTGCCCGTGTCCCTGCTGAGCAACGGCCCGTCCGTGCTGGTGGTCAATGGCTCGTCCGACATCCGCACCCTGTCCGACCTGACCGCGGAAGCGAAGAAAAACCCCGGCAAGCTGAACTTCGGCTCGCCCGGCAACGGCACCCCGCCTCACCTGGCGGCCGAGCTGTACAGCCAGCTCGCCAACGTGCAGCTGACCCACGTTCCCTACCGGGGCTCGCCGCCCGCCGTCCAGGCGCTGATGGCGGGCGAGATCCAGCTCTACGTGACCGCGCTCAGCTCGGTGGCCGGCCACGTGGCCAGCGGCCGGCTGCGCGCCATCGCCGTGGCCGACGGCGAGCGCCTGGCCATGCTGCCGTCGGTGCCGACCACGGCCGAGCAAGGCCTGCCAGGACTCGTCACGGGCAACTGGTGGGGACTGGCCGCGCCAGTGGGCACCGATCCGCAGATCATCGACAAGTTTTCCGGCGCGCTGCGCGAGGTCCTGAAGGACCCCGCCATCCGCAAGCAATACACCGACATCGGCGTCACGCCGCTGGGCAGCACGCCGGCCGAGTTCGCCGCGCGCATCAAACAGGAGGCGAAGGCCTGGAAAGCCGTGATCGACAAGGCCAACATCCAGCCCGAGTAAAAGAAAGAAGGGCCCGGCGGGGCCTTCAGAATTCGGTGTGCAGGCGCAGCGCGAACACCTTGGCCGGCCCCCGGTCGCGGTTGTAGCCGGGATGCCGGATGTATTGCGCGTCCGCGGTGATCCAGAGCCGCTTCAAGGGCCGCCAGCTGTAATAGGCCTCGGCGACCTGTTCCGTACCGTAGTTCAGGTTGCCATCGCCGAGAAAGGCGCCCAGCCCGCCGCGGCGCAGATATTCGCGGTGGGAGGAACTGAGCGCATTGATCGCGGCCGCCACGCCCACGGTGTCGCCGGAGCGGCCCCAAGCCGCGCCGTCGAACACCACGCCGCCCGAGACCGAGCGGTCGATCTCGGTGAAAGCATAGGTCTCGGTCTTGCCGTCGGCCCAGTTGAGGCGGACGAAGGCGGTGGCGCTGTCGGTCAGCGCCTGCTCCAGGCTCACTCCCATTCCGAGCTTGGCCTGTTCCTTGCGCACCGCCGCCAGATCGGGCGTTCCGCCCCGCGCCGCCACCAGCGCATCGTCGAAGCTCCCCATGTTCGCCTTGTTGCGGAAGGCCAGCACCCGCAGCGTGCCGGGCCGGTCCATCACGGCGTACGACTTCTCGAACTCGACCTGATCACCGTAGTGGCGCCCCAGCCGCCGGTCCAGCGGCAGGCCGTTGGACTCCCGGGGCTGCATGAAGCGGCCGGCGCGCACCGCCCAGCCGTCATCGATGTATTCCAGCATGGCGCCCCACGTATAGCCGCGGGCATCCGCGGCATAGTCATAGCTGCCGTGCGCCATGAAGGACCAGTTCATGAACTGCGTGCGCGGGTCATGGCTGACCGACACCGCGTCGAACGCATCCAGCACCGAGATGTTGCCCGCCGTCAGCACGAGACGCCGCTTGTCGACGAAACCCGCGAGCTGGTTCATGTCCGGCTCGACCGCCTCGCGCCCGCCACCCAGCCCCCAGGTCTGCCGCAGGAAGGCGCGGGCGCGGTAGAAGACCATGTCCGAGCCCGCGGTCTTGGCCAGTTCGCCGTTGGGCAGGCCGGCCAGGCCATGCAGGCCGGAGAACGCGACGCCCTGAGCGCCTTCGCCATTGAAATGGACCTCGGCCCCTTCCCACAACCGGGCGCCCACGTCCACGGTGGCCGTCAACGAATAGCTCGTGGCGCTGGCCCCCGACAGCGAGTTCTCCCCCTGGTATGGGGAGGCGAACGAAGGCTTGCGCTGCCACACATAGGTCGATTGGGCATGGATGGCGAAATCCTCCGCCTCGACCTGCGGCGACTCTTGCGCCATCGCGGGCGCAACCAGCAAACCAGTCAGCAGGAGCCCACAGACCCGCAGCAGACGGAACACGACCATCATTCTTTTTATGCTCGCGACGCAATCACTCAACGTACAATTATGCCCGCCCCGCGTGACACATCGGTGACTCGGGGCACTGAACCGGCGGCGCAAGCGCCCCATTCGCCATAAAACGAGGAGACCCGCCCCCATGACCCCGCAGCCGGCCGACCGTCCGCGCCAACGCCTGATCGTCGCCATCACCGGAGCCAGCGGCTCCATCTATGGCCTGCGCCTGCTCGAAGCGCTGCGCGAACTGCCCGACTGGGAAAGCCATCTGGTCGTGTCCGAAGCTGGCGTGCTCAACACCATGCACGAACACGGACTCGGCCGCAAGGACCTGGCCTCGCTGGCCGACGTGGTCTACCACCCCGGCGATGTCGGCGCCGCCATTGCAAGCGGCTCCTTCCTGACCGCCGGCATGGTCATCGCCCCCACCTCGATGAAGACCCTCGCGGCCGTGGCCCACGCCTACGCCGACAACCTCATCACCCGCGCCGCCGACGTCGTCCTGAAAGAACGCCGCCGCCTCGTCCTCCTGACCCGCGAAGCCCCCCTGAACCTCGCCCACCTGCGCAACATGGTGGCCGTCACAGAAATGGGCGGCGTCGTCTTCCCCCCCGTCCCCGCCTTCTATTCCGGCGCCCAAAGCGTGGACGACATCGTCAACCACACCGTACTGCGCACCCTGGACCTCTTCGGCATCCACTCCGACCGCCTCAAGCGCTGGAAGGGCCTGGGGGAAAGGCCCCCCCCTACGCGCTGACGCGCGCCCCCCAGGGGGGCGGCGCTGGCGGACCGGCAAAGCCGGATCCGCGGCGCCCTGGATCAAAGCAATACGGGGGGTCTCAATACGGCAAGCCGACGTAGTTTTCCGCAAGGGCCGTCGATGCGGCTTGTGAGCCGACCAGGTAGCCCAGTTCGGCGTGCTGGATCTTCTGGCCGAAATCGCCGTTCTCCGGGAACTTGTGCATCAGCGAGGTCATCCACCACGAGAAGCGGACGGCCTTCCAGACGCGATCCAGGCAGCGTGCGGAATAGGTATCGATGCCCTGCTGGTCGCCACCGTAGTAGCGGATGATGGCGTCGGACAGGTAGCGTACGTCCGATACCGCCAGGTTCAAGCCCTTGGCGCCCGTGGGCGGCACGATGTGGGCCGCGTCGCCGGCCAGGAACAGCCGGCCGAAGCGCATGGGCTCGGCCACGAAGCTGCGCAGCGGCGCGATGCTTTTCTCGATGGACGGACCGGTCACCAGCGACGCGGCCGCCTCGGCGTCCAGCCGGCCGCGCAATTCGTCCCAGAACCGTTCGTCCGACCAGTTCTCGACCTTGTCGTCCAGCGGGCACTGCACGTAATAGCGGCTGCGCGTGTGCGAACGCATGCTGCACAGCGCGAAGCCCCGTTCGTGGTTCGAGTAGATGAGTTCATCCGACACCGGCGGCGTCTCGGACAGGATGCCCAGCCAGCCGAACGGATAGATCTTCTCGTAGGTCTTGATGGCGGACGCGGGCACGCTGGCGCGGCTCACCCCGTGGAAACCGTCGCAGCCCGCGATGAAGTCGCACTCCACCACGTGCTCCACGCCGTCCTTGCGGTACGTGACCCTGGGCCGGCCGGTATCGAAATCGTGCACGCGGACCTGCTCGGCCTCGTACACCGTCGCATAGCCGGCGGCCTCGCGCGCATCCATGAGATCGTGGGTGACTTCGGTCTGGCCGTAGACCATGACGCTCTTGCCGCCCGACAGCGTCTTCAGGTCGATGCGGTGGCGCTGGCCATCAAAGCACAGTTCGATGCCGCCGTGCACCAGGCCCTGCTCGTGCATGCGGCGGCCGGCGCCGATCTCGTCCAGCAGGTCGACCGTGCCCTGTTCCAGGACGCCCGCACGGATGCGGCCCAGCACGTACTCCTTGCTGCGCTGTTCGATGATGAGCGTCTCGATGCCCGCCCGGGAAAGGATCTGCCCGAGAAAGAGTCCGGCCGGCCCGGACCCGATGATTGCGACTTGGACCCTCATGGCATGTCTCCTGCATAGGTTCTGACTTTCAATCATCTTAAGAGCCGGGCCGGCTGCGCGCGATAGATTATGGAGACATCTTCATGGATAATCCGAACATCTTGCGCGCCAGGAACCTCGGCCATGAAAAGCATCGTCCCCACCTACGCCCTGTACGGCGAGCACGGCAAGAACCTTGTCCCGGAAAGCCTTCATTGCGAATCCATCCCCCAGCGCAGCCGCCTGTACGACTGGGAAATCAAACTGCACCGCCATGACTTGTTCGTACAAATTCTGTACATACGGTCAGGCACCGCCGACATCCAGTTCGACGATCGCCGCTTCACTGTCCACGGTCCCTGCGCCCTGTTCGTTCCCGCCCTGCACGCACACGGTTTCCGCTTTTCCGAAGACATAGACGGCGCGGTCATCACCATCGTCACGCAACAACTGGAAAGCCTGCTGGCGCACCACACCGATCTCTTTCCCCACTTCCAGGCGCCGCGCCACGTCCCGTTCGACACCGGGGAAGCCGCCTATGCGCCCTTTTCGCAATCGATCGAACTGTTGCTGGCCGAGTACGACGAAACCCATGCCTGGCGGCTGCCGCTGCTGGAGTCCCTGCTGGGCACCGTGCTGGTCTTGCTGGCCCGCAAGATCGCCACGCTGGCCGGCCCGCGGCCCGGCCGGCGCAGCTCGCGCGGCGTCATGCACCTGCACCGTTTCAAGACCCTGCTGAACCGCAGTTTCCGCGACCAGCGCGACATCGCCTATTACGCCGAGCGCCTGGGCATCACGCCCACGCAGTTGAACCGGATCTGCCGCGACGAACTGGGCCTGTCGGCCCTGGGCGTCGTCAATGACCGCCTGCTGACCGAGGCGCGCCGCGACCTGGCCTATTCGTCGCTGAGCGTGAAGGAAATCGCCCTGACGCTGGGGTTTTCCGATCCCGGCTATTTCTCGCGCTTCTTCACCAAACACGCGGGCGCATCGCCCAGCGACTTCCGCGCCATGGTGCGCGACCAGCTCGACCGCAACCGCGCCGCCCCGCCTCCCGGGGCTTGACCGCTTTCCGCTTTCCCCATTACTTTCAGGAACCTGTAAGTTTTCCGCCCGCGCCGCGCCGCCGGGCGCGAGGCCTGCGGCCGCTGGACGACCACGCACCCCTGCCCCTGCATCGAGGACCCTCCCGTCATGAGCAACGCGTTACCCGCATCGAACCCGCATGCGTCCACCCCGGATGCCGCCGCCAAGCCCACCTCGCGCCCGCTGCTCGGCACGCTGGACATCATGGCGCTGGTCGTGGGCATCGTCATCGGGGCCGGCATCTTCAGCGCGCCGTCGCTGGTGGCCATGCATGCGGGATCTCCCTCCGCGATGATGATGGCCTGGATCGTGGGCGGCCTGATCTCCGTCGCCGGCGCGCTGTGCTACGCGGAACTGGCCAGCACCTATCCGCATGCCGGCGGCGACTACCACTACCTGCGGCGCGCGTTCGGCACCCGCTTGTCCTTCCTGTTCGCATGGGCGCGGCTGACCGTCATCCCCACCGGCTCGATCGCCCTGCTGGGCTACATCTTCGGCGACTACGCGTCGCAGATCGTCTATCTCGGGCCGGCTTCGCCGGCCATCTACGCGGCCGCGATCATCATCGTGCTGACAGTGGTGAACGTGGCGGGCCTGAGCACCGGCAAATGGACCCAGAACCTGCTGACGGCCCTGGAAGTGGGCGGCGTCCTGCTGATCATCGCGGTGGGCTTGCTGTACGTGCCCGAGACGGCGCCGGCCGCCGCGCCCGCCGCCTCGTCATCCGGCGTCGCCAACTGGGGCCTGGTCCTGATCTTCGTGATGCTGACCTACGGCGGATGGAACGAGGCCGCCTACATCTCGGCCGAGGCCTCGGGCTCGGGACGAACCCTGCCGCGCGCGCTGTTCTGGAGCCTGGCGCTGATCACGCTGCTTTACCTGCTGGTCAACCTGGCTTACCTGAACGTGCTGGGCCAGGAAGGCATGGGCGCCTCGTCGGCCGTCGCCGCCGACATGATGCGGCGGGCGCTGGGCGAATCGGGCGCGCAGCTGATCGCGCTGTTGATCGCGATCTCCGCGCTCACGTCGGCCAACGCCACCATCCTGACCGCCTCGCGCACCACCTACGCCTTCGGCCAGGACACGCCGGCCTTCTCCATGCTGGCCAAATGGCATCCGCAATGGAACACGCCGGTCAATGCCCTGTGGGTCCAGGCGGCCATCTCGCTGGCGCTGGTCGCGCTGGGGGCGTTCACCCGCAGCGGCTTCGCCACCATGGTCGAATACACCGCGCCGGTGTTCTGGCTGTTCTTCGTGCTGAGCGGCCTGGCGCTGTTCGTGCTCCGGCGCAAGGACCCTGGCGCCCATCGCCCCTTCCGCGTTCCGTTGTATCCGCTGACGCCGCTGCTGTTCATCGCGACCAGCGGCTATCTGCTCTACGCCAGCCTGCGCCATACCGGTATCGGCGCCCTGGTGGGCATTGCCGTGCTGGGTGTCGGCGCGCTGCTCATGCTCGCCCAGCCCCGCGGCAGCACTCCGCCCGCATCCTGATCCGCCACGCTTCCCGGAGCCAAGCCGCCATGAATCGCCGCCAGTTCTGCCTGACCACCCTGGCCGCCGCCGCGACCGGCCCCGCCTGGGGCCAGTCCTTCGGAACCGCCAAGCCCGTTCCCCGCACGCCCGACGTGATTTTCGTGCCCACGCCCCAGCCGGTGGTGGACGCGATGCTGCAGGTGGCCCGGGTCGGCCCCGACGATATCCTGTACGACCTGGGTTCTGGCGACGGCCGCATCCCGGTCACCGCGGCCAAACGCTTCGGCACGCGTGGCGTAGGCATAGACCTGGATCCCCAACGCATCGGCGAGGCCAACGACAATGCGCGCAGCCAGCAGGTCACCGACAAGGTCCGCTTCATCCAGGGCGATCTGTTCGAGCAGGACCTGAGCCCGGCCACGGTCATCACGCTCTATCTGCTGCCCCATCTCAACCTCAAGCTGCGCCCCACCCTGCTCGCGCTCAGACCCGGGACCCGCATCGTGTCGCACGCGTTCGACATGGGAGACTGGGCGCCCGAGCAGACCCTGACGGTGGACAACAAGCGGATCTTCTTCTGGACCGTGCCGGCCCGCTAGGCTGGATCGGCGCTCGCTTTCTCCTCCCGGTCTTGTCCAGGGTGCCGGATCAGAATCGCTCGACCCGCTCCAGGATCTCCTGGCCATAGGCCTCGAGCTTGCGCGCGCCCACCCCGCTGATCGCGCCCAGCTCATCCAGCGAGGCCGGCCGCGCCAGGGCGACTTCCCGCAGGGTCGCGTCATGGAAGATGACGTAGGCCGGCACGCCGTGGCTGCGCGCCACCTCGCCGCGCCAGGCACGCAGCGCGGTGAACAGCGCCTCGGCCTCGGGGGGCAGGGTGACGGCGGCTCGCGCGCGCGAGCTTTCGCGGGCGCGGGCCGGCTTGGCGGGCTCGCGCCGCAGCATCAGCGTGCGCTCGCCCTTGAGCACGCTGCGGCTGCCCTCGGTCAGGGCCAGCGTGCCGAAGGCCTCGTGGTCCACGGTCAGCAGGCTTTGCGCGATCAACTGGCGCAATACGTTGCGCCAATCCTTCTCGCTCAGGTCCGCGCCTATGCCGAATACACTGAGTTCGTCATGCCGGTGCTGCTCGACCTTGTCATTGCGCTTGCCCCGCAGGATGTCGATCACGTGCCCCGCGCCGAACCGCTGGCCGCGCTCTTTCCAGAGCCGATAGACCGCCGACAGGATCTTCTGCGCCGCCTCGGTGCCGTCCCATGCCTGCGGGGGTTCGAGGCAGGTATCGCAATTGCCGCAGGCTTGCGAAGCCTGGCCGAAATACTGCAGCAGCCGCACGCGCCGGCATTCCACCGTCTCGCACAACCCCAGCATCGCTTCCAGCATGGAAGCCGAGCGGCGCTTGTAGGCCTCGTCGCCGGTCGACTCGTCGATCATGCGGCGCTGCTGCACGACGTCCTGCAGGCCATAGGCCATCCAGGCCGTGGCAGGCAGGCCGTCGCGGCCGGCACGGCCGGTTTCCTGGTAATAGCCTTCCACCGACTTCGGCAGGTCGAGATGGGCGACAAAGCGCACGTCGGGCTTGTCGATGCCCATGCCGAAGGCGATGGTGGCCACCATGACCACGCCATCCTCGCGCAGGAAACGCGCCTGGTTGGCCGCGCGCGTGGCGGCCTCCAGGCCGGCGTGGTACGGCATGGCATCGATGCCCTGGGCGCGCAAGGCCTCGGCCGTGTCCTCGACCCGGGCGCGCGACAGGCAATAGACGATGCCGGAATCGCCCGCGTGCTCCTGCTTCAGGAAATCGAGCAACTGGCGGCGCGGATCGTTCTTTTCGACGATGCGGTAGCGGATGTTGGGACGGTCGAAGCTGGAGACGAAATGCTGTGCGTCTTCCAGCCCCAGCCGCTGCGCGATCTCGATCCGCGTCGCCTGGGTGGCGGTGGCGGTGAGCGCGATCCGGGGCACGTCCGGCCAGCGTTCGTGCAACGCGGACAGGCCCAGGTATTCCGGCCGGAAGTCATGGCCCCACTGCGACACGCAATGGGCCTCGTCGATCGCGAAAAGAGCGATGCGGCCGCGCTCGAGCAGGGCCAGGCAACGATCCGTCAGCAGGCGTTCGGGGGCCACGTACAGCAGGTCGAGTTCGCCGTCCACGAAGGCGCGCTCGACCTCGCGCACGCGGGCGAAGTCCTGCGTGGAATTGAGGAAAGCCGCCCGCACGCCCAGTTCGGTCAAGGCGTCGACCTGGTCCTGCATCAGCGCGATCAGGGGCGAGACGACCACGCCCGTTCCGCTGCGGACCAGCGCGGGCACCTGGTAGCACAGGGACTTGCCGGCACCGGTGGGCATCAGCACCAGCGCGTCGCCGCCAGCGACCACGTGATCGACGATTTCCTGCTGCGGTCCGCGGAAATGGTCGTAGCCGAAAACTCTGTTCAGGACCTCCAGCGCGCTGCCGTCAGCCATGCGCGGCGGCCTTGCCGTCTTGCAGCAGGTCCAGCCCCTGCCGCAGGTCGGCGATCAGGTCGGCCGGATCCTCCAGGCCGATGTGCAGCCGCACGGCGGGCCCTTCGGGCTGCCAGCGGGTGGCCGTGCGATAGGCCGCGGCGTGCACGACCGTGATCAGGCTTTCAAACCCCCCCCAGCTCGAACCGATGCCGAACAGCTTCAGGCCGTCGACGAAACGCGCCAGCGCGGCGTCGTCGACCGGCTTGAGCACCACCGAGAACAGGCCCGTTGCGCCGCGGTAGTCACGCTTCCAGAGCGCATGGCCGGGATCGCTTTCCAGCGCCGGATACAGCACGCGCGCGACCTCGGGCTGGACCTCGAGCCAGCGCGCCACCTGCAGCGCGTTGCGCTCGTGCTGGCGCAGGCGCACCCCCAGGGTGCGCAGGCCGCGCAGGGCCTGGTAGCAATCGTCGGGACTGACGCTGTAGGCATAGTCGTACACCGTCTGCCGCACCGGCTTCCAATAGCGTTCGTTGGTGGCGACCACGCCTATCATCAGGTCGGAATGGCCGCCGATGTACTTGGTGCCCGCATGGATGGAAATATCCACGCCCAGCTCGAACGGCGAGGCGAAATACGGTGTGACCCAGGTGTTGTCGGCCAGCACGGGGATGTCGCGGGCATGGGCCGCCGCCGCGATGGCGGGGATGTCCTGCATTTCGAACGTGAGCGAGCCCGGGGATTCGCAGAACACCGCGCCGGTATTGTCGCGCAACAGGTCGGCGATGCCCGCGCCGACGAGCGGGTCGTAGTATTCGACCTCGATACCCAGGGGCACCAGCCTGCGGTCGCAGAAGCCGCGCGCCGGCGAATAGGCCGAATCGGCCACCAGCAGGTGCTGGCCCGGCTTGAGCACCGCCAGCAGGGCCACGACGATGGCCGACAGCCCGTTGGGCGTGGCCACCGCCTGGTGCGCGCCTTCGAGCCTGGCCACCGCTTCTTCGAAGGCGAAGGTCGTGGGCGTGCCATGGCGGCCGTAGCTGACCGGCTTCGTGGTCAGGTCGCGCGGCGCCTCGTACGACTCGATCGTGGGATGGATGACGGTGGAAGTGCGGAAAACAGGCGTATTGACCATGCCGGCATAGGCTTCGGGAGCGCGTCCGGCATGCGCCAACAGCGTATCGGGCTTGGGCATGGGCATCTCTGGCTGGTTCGGGCGGGTCGCCGATCAAAGATGATTTTAGCGAAGTCGGCTGGCCGACCGAAGCCGGCCCGGCGCGAACCAGGACAAAAAGAGGTCAGCGGCCGGCAATCCGGGTCCTGCGGGAGACGTCCCCATTCCCGCAAAAAAAAGCCGCCAGGCGGCGGCGTTGCCCACCAGGCGAGGGCCGGCGCCTCGCTGCGCCGGCCCTCGCCCCCCGGAATCAGCTCTTGGACGGAGCGTCCGGGCGGCGATGCTCACGCATGCGGTCGCCCCGCTCCAGGCGCTGCTTGACCGCGTCGGTCACCACCTGTTTCTGCTTGCCGTCCAGCGAATCGTAGGCGGCCAGCCAGGCGTCCCGGGCGGCATCCAGCTTGGGCTTGGCAGCCGCGCGCTCGGCGTCGTGCCGGGCGCTCAGGGCCCGCAGGTCCAGCGGACCGGCGGCGACCTGCGTGCGCAGGTCCTTGATGCCCTCGGCGCGCTGGGCCCGCATGGCCTGTCCGGCTTCACGGCTGGCGCTCTGCGCCGCATCCCACAGCTTCTGCTGCGAATCGGTCAGGTTCAGCCTGGATTTCAGGTGGCCCAGCATGGCCAGCGGCGACTGGTCCATGCCGCCCCGGAAGTGATGCCCCTTGGAGCCATGATGGCCCATCGGGCCCCGATGGCGTTCCGGCGCGGGTTTCTGCTCGGCCTGCGTGGTATTGTCCCCCGCGGCCTGGGCATGGGCGGCCTGCAGCACGCCTGCGCCCCCGGTAGCCAGGGCCAGCGACAGCGCGATCGTACGAAGGGCGTTCTTGGTCATTGCGTTACTCCTTGTCGACACCGCATCGGACTGCGGCGGTGAGTGCATTCTTGTTCCAGACCCGTTTCGGACCGGTTGCGCGGCGGGGTCCATCTGTTTCAACCGATTTCAGGCAGCTTGCGGGTCCGGCCCCGCCACGCGAACATTCCCCCATGGAAAAATCCGCCACCAAATTGCTCGTGGTCGACGACGACCCGGCCCTGCGCCAGTTGCTGGCCGACTACCTGAACAAACAGGGCTACGACACGCTGCTGGCGCCCGACGCCACCGACCTGGAAATGCGCATCACCCGGTACGCGCCCGCCCTGCTGGTGCTGGACCGCATGCTGCCGGGCGGCGACGGCGCGGAAGCCTGCCGGCGGCTGCGGGAGCGCGGCGAGGACCTGCCGGTGATCCTGCTGACCGCGCGCGACGAAACGGTGGACCGCATCATCGGCCTGGAATCCGGCGCCGACGACTATCTGGGCAAACCCTTCGACCCGCGCGAACTGCTCGCCCGCATCGAGGCGGTGCTGCGGCGCAAGAGCGGCCCCTCGGCGCTGGTCAAGGATGCCCCGGTATCGTTCGGCCCCTTCATCTTCGACGCCAAGGCCCGCACGCTGCACCGCGGCACCGAACAAGTGCGCCTGACCGGCGGCGAATTCAACCTGCTGGAGGCCCTGCTGCGCAACGCCGGCAAACCGCTTTCGCGCGAACGGCTGCTGGCCCTGGCGCGTGACGACGAGGCCGGCGAGCGCAACGACCGCGCCATCGACATCGCCATCCTGCGCCTGCGCCGCGCCATCGAGGACGACCCCAAGCAGCCGGCGTGGATCCAGACCGTCTGGGGCATCGGCTACCGCTTTGCGCCCCTCTCGCTGAACGACGACCCGGCGCCGGCCTCGCCGCCCCTGCCATGAACGCCCCCGCGGCGCGGAGCTGGGCCGGCCGCCTGGTGCCGCGCTCGCTGCGCGCGCGCCTCGTCCTGCTGATCCTGGGCGCCGTGCTGGTCGCGCAGGCCACGACCTTCCTGGCCATCGAGCATTACCGCCGCAACGTCCTCGAGAACGTCACGCCGGATCTCATGGCCACCACCATACGCACCCTGCGCGCCTCCATCGCGCAGATCGACGAAAGCGAGCGCGCCGCCTTCGTCGCGCAAGCCTCCCAGGGCGAATGGCGGCTGGTTTCCCGCCCCATTCCCCCCGCGCGAGACCCAGGCCCTGGGCGAACGCTTCAATGCCATGCTCGACGCGCTGAACGAATCTGACAAAGTGCGGCGCACGCTGCTGGCCGGCCTGCCGCACGACCTCAAGGGCCCGCTGTCGAGGATGCGCCTGCGCACCGAGATGATCGACGATCCCACGCTGCGGGACGGCCTGCGCAAGGACGCCGAAGACATGCAGCACATCGTCGACCAGTTCATCGGCTTCGTGCGCGGCACCGACCGCGCCACCTATCACTTCACGCCCATCGACCTGGGCGACTGGCTGCGGGAACGCGTCCATGCGTGGCTGGGCACCGGCTGCCAGATCGACTACCCGGCGCCCCCCGCGGACGAAATCGTGGTCAACGCCGATGCCGTGGCCCTGGCGCGGCTGGTCGACAACCTGATCCAGAACGCCCTGCAACACGGCGCCCCGCCGCTGGAAATCACCCTGGAAACCCGGAACGGCGAGGCCCGGCTGGGCGTGCGCGACCATGGTCCAGGCATCAGCCCCGATCGCTACGAAGACGCCCTGCGTCCCTTCTCCCGCCTGGACCCCGCCCGCAGCCGCACCGGCAACGTCGGCCTGGGCCTCGCCCTGGTCGACGCCATCGCCCGCGCCCACGGCGGCCGTCTCGACCTGGAAACCCCGCCAGACGGCGGCCTGCGGGCCGTCGCGATCCTTCCGTACCGGCCCCCCGCCCCCTGAGGAGCGCCCGTCCGGGCGTAGGGAGGGCCCGTTATGGCAAAATCGAAACAGGGACACTTCGTCCAACGCATACAACGATGACCATATCCAACAAACCTGCCCCGGCTCCGGCCACCAATTTCCTGCGCAATATCGTCGAGGCCGACCTGGCCGCCGGGCGCTATGCCGAGAAACACTGGGCCGGCCATCCCGGATCGGCGTCGGAGCTGGCCGAGGCGCCGCTGGACCCCGCCCGCATCCGCACGCGCTTTCCGCCCGAGCCCAACGGCTACCTGCACATCGGCCATGCCAAGAGCATCGCCCTGAATTTCGGCCTCGCCCGCGACTACGGCGGCGTCTGCCACCTGCGGCTGGACGACACCAACCCCGAGAAAGAAGAGCAGCGCTACGTCGATGCCATCGTCGACGCCGTGCGCTGGCTGGGCTATGACTGGACGGCGTTCGGCACGGAGCACTACTACCACGCCAGCGACTATTTCGATTTCATGTACGAGGCGGCCGAGGCGCTGATCATGGCCGGCCACGCCTACGTGGACGAACAGAGCCCCGAGGAAATCCGCGCCATGCGCGGCACGCTGACCGAAGCGGGCACCGATTCGCCGTGGCGCAGCCGGCCGCCCGGGGAATCCGTGGCCCGGCTGCGCGAGATGCGCGACGGCAAGCACCCGGACGGCTCGATGGCCCTGCGCGCGAAGATCGACATGGCCTCGCCCAACATGAACCTGCGCGATCCTGTGCTATACCGGATCCGCCACGCCACGCACCACCGCACGGGCGACAAGTGGTGCATCTATCCGATGTACACCTACGCCCATCCCATCGAGGATGCGCTGGAAGGCATCACGCACAGCATCTGCACGCTGGAATTCGAAGACCAGCGGCCGTTCTACGACTGGCTGCTGAACCACCTGCGCGAACTGGGCCTGCTGCGGGCTCCCCTGCCCCACCAGCACGAATTCGCGCGGCTGAACCTGACCTACATCATCACCAGCAAGCGCAGGCTGCTGCAACTGGTCAACGACGGCCACGTCAGCGGCTGGGACGACCCGCGCCTGCCCACCATCCTGGGCCTGCGCCGGCGCGGCTACACGCCCGAGGCCATCCAGTTGCTGTGCGAACGCACCGGCGCCTCGAAATCGGACTCCTGGATCGACTATTCGCTGCTGGAACAGGCCCTGCGCGACGACCTGGACCCCAAGGCGCCGCGGACCGTGGCGGTGCTGCGCCCGCTCAAGCTGGTCATCACCAACTATCCGGAAGGCCGGACCGAGGAATGCTCGGCCCCCCGCCACCCCCACCACCCCGAAATGGGCAGGCGCGCCTTCCCGTTCGGACGCGAGCTCTGGATCGAGCGGGAAGACTTCGAGGAAACCCCGCCCAAGGGCTTCTTCCGCCTGTTCCCCGGCAACATGGTGCGGCTCAAGTACGGCTACGTGGTCAAATGCACCGGCTTCGTCAAGGACGAGGCCGGCAAGGTGGTCGAGGTCCAGGCCGAATACCTGCCCGACACCAAGAGCGGCACCCCCGGCGCGGACAGCGTCAAGGTCAAGGGCAACATCACCTGGCTGCACGCCCCCACGGCCGTGCCCGCCGAGATCCGCCTGTACGACCGCCTGTTCACCGAGGCCAACCCCAGCGCCGGCGGCCAGGACTTCATCGAGTACCTGAACCCCAACTCGGTCGAGACCATCCAGGGCTACCTGGAGCCCGGCACCGACGGCACGCCGGGCACCTCCTACCAGTTCGAACGCTTCGGCTACTTCGTCGCCGACCGCGAGGACTCGTCCACCCTGGCCCCGGTCTTCAACCGCACAACAACCCTCCGCGACACCTGGAAGTAGTCGTCCCCCTACGCCCTTCGGGCGCCCCCCAGGGGGCGAAACCAGCGGACTGGCGGAGCCAGATCCGCGGTTTCCCGGGTCTGGTTCCTTTATCTTGGGTTGACCTCCGCGCTTCGCTGGCTGCCAGCGGCAGCAACGGTGATCCAATCCAGGAAACTCGTACTAGATCCAGGGCGCCGCGGATCCGGCTTTGCCGGTCCGCCAGCGCCGCCCCCTTGAGGGGGCCCGCGTCAGCGGGTAGGGGGTGGGCTTCCCTCCGACACAACCGCTAACGCCCACGCCGGGGCGCCTACCGGTAGAATCTGTATTTTGCGCATTTGCGCCGTCCGGCGCCGCCCATGGAAGCCAGTCCCGTACTTGATATCAAGAGCACCTCGCTCTACGCCATCCGCGTAGTGCTGCATTCCTCCGACCTCCAGGCCGTGCTGGCCGCGCTGGACCAGCGGATGGAAGAGGCCGCCGGTTTCTTCGAAGACGAGCCGGTGGTCATCGACGCCTCGCGGCTGGCCGAACCGCTCGACTGGAACCAATTGGCCGAGGCCCTGAAGCGGCACGGCCTGCCGACCATAGGAATCATGGCCCCGGCGGAACTGGCCGAATCGGCCCGCGAGGCCGGCCTCGCCCTGCTGTCGCTGTCCGCCGCGCCGGTCCGGTCTCCCGCGCCGGAGCCCGCCGCCGAACCGGCGCCGGCCGCCCAGGCAGCGCCGGCCCTGTATAAGAGACAGACCGAAACCGTGGCCGAGCAGCCTCCCGCCGCGCCTCACGCGGTGCCGACCATGATCATCGACAAGCCCCTGCGCTCGGGCCAGCGGATCTATGCCCGCCATGCCGACCTGATCGTCATGGGCGTGGTCAGCCATGGCGCCGAGGTCATCGCCGACGGCAACATCCATGTCTACGGCCCGCTGCGCGGCAAGGCCATGGCGGGTGCCCGCGGCGACACCAAGGCACGCATCTACACCACCCGGCTCGAGGCCGAGCTGGTCGCCGTGGCCGGCGTCTACCGGACGCTGGCCACGGCCCTTTCCCCCGACATCCAGGACAAACCGGCATTGATCCGCCTCGAAGGCGAGAAACTGCTGGTCGAACCGTTGCCCATCTAACTCATAAGGATCCACACCCCATGGCACGTATCGTTGTCGTGACTTCAGGCAAAGGCGGCGTCGGCAAGACCACCTCCAGCGCCGCCTTCTCGGCAGGCCTGGCACTGCGCGGTCACAAGACCGCCGTGATCGACTTCGACGTCGGCCTGCGCAACCTCGACCTGATCATGGGTTGCGAACGCCGCGTGGTCTACGACCTGATCAACGTCGTCCAGGGCGAAGCCACCCTGAACCAGGCCCTGATCCGCGACAAGCAGCTCGACAATCTCTACATCCTCCCGGCCTCGCAGACGCGCGACAAGGACGCCCTGACGCAGGAAGGCGTGGAGAAGGTCATGGAAGGCCTGAAAGAGATGGACTTCGAATACATCGTCTGCGACTCGCCCGCCGGCATCGAGTCGGGCGCGCTGATGGCCGCCTATTTCGCCGACGACGCGCTGGTCGTGACCAACCCGGAAGTCTCGTCGGTGCGCGATTCGGACCGCATCCTGGGCATCCTGTCGGCCAAGTCGCGCCGCGCCGTCAACAGCGAGGAACCCGTCAAGGAACACCTGCTGCTCACGCGCTACAACGCCAAGCGCGTGGCCGAGGGCGAAATGCTGTCGCTCAAGGATGTCGAGGACATCCTGCGCATCAAGCTGATCGGTGTCATCCCCGAATCCGAAGACGTGCTGCAAGCCTCGAACCAGGGCCTGCCCGCCATCCACCTGAAGGGCACTTCGGTGGCCGAGGCCTACCATGACGTCGTCGACCGCTACCTGGGCGAAGACAAGCCGCTGCGTTTCATCGACTACGAGAAGCCCGGCCTCTTCAAGCGTCTGTTCGGAGGGAAATAATCGATGTCGCTGCTCTCCTTTTTCCTCGGACAGAAAAAGCCTTCGACGGCCGGCGTCGCCAAGGAACGGTTGCAGATCATTCTCGCCCACGAACGATCGGGCACCGGCGCCTCGGCCGACTACCTGCCGCAGTTGCAGAAGGAACTGGTGGCCGTCATCTCGAAGTACGTCAAGATCAACCCGGAGGACATCAAGGTGAACCTCGAGCGCCAGGACACCTTCGAAGTGCTTGAAGTCAAGATCGAGATGCCTTCGGCGACCTGACGCCACCGCTCTCCCGCGGCCCCGGCGCCTGCGCGCCGGCGGCCCGCCAGAACGCCTCGGCCGCGGCCGGCTCGGCGCCGCCGCGGCGGTACAGGCGGATGTCCAGCGCGATGCGCCAGGACGCCTCTGCCGCCTCGACCAGTTTCCCCTCATCCAGCTCGTCGCGGACCAGGCTGGCCGGCAGCCAGGCAACGCCGCGGCCGCTGCGTGCCATCGACTGCAATACCGTCGCCAGGTGCGCCGTCACCGCCACATCGGCCCGCAACCGCGCCAACGCCGCCCCGTGCACGGCCCGGACGATGCGCCCCAGGCCCGACTCCGCGCTGTAGGCCAGGATGGGCACGCGCCTGCCCGTGGCCCCGCCCAGCACGAAGCGCGGCCGGCCCTGCCGATCGGGCGCGCAGACGGGCAGCAGCACGTCGTCGCCCACCTTGACCGACGGATAGGCCGACGGGTCCAGCCGCGCCGGCGCCTGCTCGTGCGCGTGGCACAGGAAGAACTGCGCCCGCCCCTGGGTCATCAGCGCCTCGCACTGCTGGGCGACGTCCGACACCAACTGGATGGGCCCCAGGGCCAGGCCGGCCTCCAGGCCGCGCAGCCAATCAGGCAGGAAAGTCAGCGACAAGGCATGCGTGGCCGCGAAGCGCAGCGTGGCCGAGCCGGCCTGCGCCACCCGGCGCGCCTCGTCCGGGATGCGCTCGACGCGCGCCAGCATGTCCTGGGCCGTGGCCCGGAACCAGAGTCCCGTCTCGGTCAGGGTGACCGGATGCGTGGCCCGATCGAACAAGGTCACGCCCAGCCAGTCCTCCAGCATGCGTATGCGGCGGCTGAAGGCCGGCTGCGTCATGTGCCGCAGTTCGGCCGCGCGCGAAAAATTGCCGCACTCGGCAAGGACCAGGAAATCTTCCAGCCAGATCAGGTTCATGGCCGATGCTTACAGAGCATGGAAAAAGAGAAAACTAGCATTGGCCGCCCCGTGCGGCAAACGGCATGATACGTCCATGCAGCCGGCCATCCGCCCGGCCCCCTGGAGTTTCCATGTCCGTCCGCATCCTCGAAATCCGCGAAGTCACCAAGCCCATTTCCTCGCCCATCCGCAACGCCTATATCGATTTCACCAAGATGACCAGCAGCCTCGTGGCCGTGGTCACCGACGCCGTGCGCGACGGCAAGCGGGTGATCGGCTACGGCTTCAACTCCAACGGCCGCTACGGCCAGGGCGGGTTGATCCGCGAACGCTTCGCGCCCCGCATCCTGGACGCCGATCCGCAGTCGCTGCTGAACGATGCCGGCACCAATCTCGATCCGCACCGCGTGTGGGCCGCCGCGATGTCCAACGAAAAGCCCGGCGGCCACGGCGAACGTTCGGTGGCCGTGGGCACGATAGACATGGCCGTCTGGGACGCCGTCGCCAAGATCGAGGGCAAGCCCCTGTTCCGCCTGCTGGCCGAACGCCACGGCGCGACGGCCGATCCGCGCGTATTCGTCTACGCCGCGGGCGGCTATTACTACCCGGGCAAGGATCTGTCGGCCCTGCGCGCGGAAATGCGATCGTACCTGGACCGCGGCTACAACGTGGTCAAGATGAAGATAGGCGGCGCCGCCCTCGACGAGGACCGGCGGCGCATCGAGGCGGTCCTGGCCGAGATCGAGGGACGCGGACAGCTGGCGGTGGATGCCAATGGCCGCTTCGACCTGGATACCGCCATCGCCTATGCCAAGATGCTCCGCGACTATCCCCTGTTCTGGTACGAGGAAGCCGGAGACCCGCTGGACTACGCGCTGCAGGCGGCGCTGGCCGAGTACTATCCGGGCCCCATGGCCACCGGCGAAAACCTGTTCAGCCACCAGGACGCCCGCAACCTGATCCGCTACGGCGGCATGCGGCCGGACCGCGACTGGCTGCAGTTCGACTGCGCGCTGTCCTACGGACTGGTCGAATACGAGCGCACCCTGGAGGTGCTGCGCGCACACGGCTGGTCGCCGCGCCGCTGCATCCCCCACGGCGGGCACCAGATGTCGCTGAACATCGCGGCGGGGCTGGGGTTGGGCGGCAACGAAAGCTATCCGGACCTGTTCCAGCCCTACGGCGGCTTCCCCGACGGCGTGCGGATCCAGGACGGGCACATCGTCATGCCCGAATTGCCGGGCATAGGCTTCGAGGGCAAGAACGACCTGTATGCGCAGATGCGTGAGCTGGCGGAGTGAATCCGCCAGCCCGCGCCGCGCTTACAACTGGCTCAGGGTCGTGCTCTTGCCCGACGAGGACTTGATGGAGATCGTCGTGACGCCCGAGCCCGAAGTGGCAATGGTCGTGTCCACGGTCTCGGCATCCATCCTGGCCCGCAGGCCGCCGCTGATCAGCTCGCCGAAGGCGATCTTGGCCACGAGCGGCGAGGTCATCGAGACCCGATAGTCGAACGCGCCCAACGGCGAACGCGCCCCCTTGGCCCGGTAGTCGACCCTGGAGAACGTGTCGGTGTCGGTGGCATGGTCGGTGGCAAGCTCCGCGACATAGTCGCTGATCTCGATCGACGAGCCCTTCTCGGTGATCCTGGCCGAGCCCGAGAGCTTCAACGTGCTCGTGCCATCGTCCGTGCCGGGGGCTCCGCCCGGCGTGGTGACGGCCTTCAGCACGAAATCGCCGTCCAGCGTGGTCTCCCCGTCCATATCCATGCCACGGAACGGGAAGGACATCGTCGCCGCCGCCGCGTCGGTATCGAAAATGTCGCCGCTGACGTCGCTGAACGTCACGGTCGTCTTGCCGGTCAGTTGCGCGGCATCGTCCTCGCACTTGTCGAACGCGATGTCGACCTTGTCGCCGTTGGCCGGGATGCTGCCGCTGCCGCCGCCGGCGCGCGTCAGCGTGGCCGTATAGGTGCCACCGTCTTCGCACGGCTGGGGGCCGCCTGGCGCGCCGTCGTCGA
Source organism: Alcaligenaceae bacterium SAGV5 (assembly GCA_009360345.1). GTDB lineage: Bacteria > Pseudomonadota > Gammaproteobacteria > Burkholderiales > Burkholderiaceae_B > Pigmentiphaga. Next base: position 143,555 of record SPDP01000004.1, on the reverse strand, counting down.
GGAAGCCGAGGACCTGGCCGGCCGTGAAGACCGTGACCTGCGGCAACCCCAGGCTGATGCCCACGACATCGATGCCGAGCTCCTTGAGCTGCGTCTCGGAATAGGTCGGCTTGGGATCGTCGCTGCCGCCACAGGCGGCCAGCAAGGCCAGCGCGACAGCGGCGCCGGTGGTTTTCAGGACACAATGCATCTGGATTCCCCCTGGTTGTCTTGTTGGAATGGCTCGATGAGCATCCCCATCCTAGGAGGCGTGCTCCCGCACGACAATCGTCAAAATTGATGATTTTTCGACAATAAGACAATTCTTGATCACGCCAGCCAGGATGGCCGTAAATCGGCAATCATCGTTGAAGCGGATACTTACTTCTTTCATCACCGGCCTGGTAGGGTGACGGAAACACGACGCCCGCCTTGGCGGCGGACACCTTCCCGGAAAGGGTTTTTTTCATCCCGGACGTCCTTGACGATCAGCGCCTCTCCTCAATAAAATTGAACACGCTCAAAATTGATCGTCGATCGGAAACCCCGATCCGCAACACCCAAGGGCCTGGAGACCGGAATGAAGATTTGCCGTTACAACGAAGGCCGCATCGGCCTGGTGGAAGGAGACATCGTCCACGACGTCACCAGCGTGGCCGGACAACTGCCGGCCCTGCGCTGGCCCGTCGAGCCGGGCGACCAGTTCATCGAGCACCTCGAGGCGCTCAAGCCCGCCATCCTGGCGGCCAAGGCCGGAAGCGCCACGGCCAGGCTGGCCGACGTGACGCTGCTCAGCCCCGTCGCCACGCCCGCGAAAATCATCGCCGCCCCGCTGAACTACCATGCCCACGTCGACGAATCCCTGGTCGACGCCCAGATCCACAACAACGTCCACGTCGCCCACTACGAAGGCTTCGCCAGCCCCGTCGCCAAATTCGGCGTCTTCCTCAAATCGGCGCAGTCGCTCGTGGGCGCGGGCGAAGGCGTGCGCATCGCCTTTCCCGGCCGCCGCAACGACCACGAGGTCGAACTGGCCGTCGTCATCGGCAAGCGCGGCAAGGACATCGCCGCCGCCGACGCCTTCTCCTACGTCGCCGGCTACAGCATCGGCCTCGACATGACCGTGCGCGGCACCGAGGACCGCAGCTATCGCAAGTCGGCGGACACCTACTCCGTGCTCGGCCCCTACCTCGTCACCGCCGATGAAATCGCCGACCCCGGCGCCCTGGCCTTTTCCATCCACGTCAACGACGAACCGCGCCAGAACGCCAACACCCGCGACCTCATCACCGGCATCGCCGAACTCATAGAGATCGCCTCGCGCGTGTACACGCTCTACCCCGGCGACATCCTCATGACCGGCACACCCGAAGGCGTGAACACCGTCCAGCCGGGCGACATCATGCATGCGCGCATCGAAGGCATAGGCGAAATGCGCGTCGCCGTGCGCGGCTGAACACCCTGGGCAGGCACGTCCTGCCGCACAACCTATCCGGGCAGGAGGAGACCATGAACGACACCCCACCCTCGACCGGGAAGACCTCGGCCAGCCGCGCGGAGCGCGAAGCGTTCTACGCCCGCATCGGCGCCGACAATCTCGCCCCGCTCTGGGAGCAACTGCACAACCTCGTCACCAAGACACCGCGCTCGGATTGCCAGGCCGCGCACTGGTCCTACCCGCAGGTCAGGCGCTACATCGCCGAAGCCACCGACCTGATCACGGCCGAGGAGGCCGAGCGCCGCGTGCTCATCCTCGAGAACCCCGGGCTGCGCGGCAAGGCTGCCATCACGACCTCGCTGTACGCGGGCCTGCAGGCCATCCTGCCCGGCGAAGTGGCGCGCGCCCACCGGCACAGCCAGGCGGCGCTGCGCCTGATCCTGGAAGGCGATGGCGCCTACACCTCGGTCAACGGCGAGAAGACCATCATGCATCGTGGCGATTTCGTCACCACGCCGTCCTGGACCTGGCACGACCATGGCAACGACAGCGATGCGCCCATGGTCTGGCTGGACGGGCTCGACGTGCAACTGGTTGCCATGCTGGACGCCAGCTTCGCCGAGTCGTCCACCCAGGATCGCCAGGCCCTGCAACGCCCGGCCGGCGACAACGTGCTGCGCTACGGCAACGGCCTCGTGCCCGTGGATGCCGCACCCGCGCCCAATCTGGCCTCGCCGATGTTCTGCTACCCCTACGAACGCACGCTGGCGTCGCTGCGCGCGCTGCAGGCGGCCGACCGGCCCGACCCCCATCTCGGCTACAAACTGCGCTACGTCGATCCGCTGTCGGGCCGCTCGCCCATGCCCACCATGGGCGCGTATGCGCGATTGCTGCCGCGCGGCCATGCCACGGCGCCCTACCGCTGCTCGGCCGGCACCGTCTTCGCCGTCCTGGAAGGCAGCGTGGCCGTCACGCTGGACGACCGCCGCTTCGTGGCCGGGCCCAACGACGTCTTCGTCATTCCCAGCTGGGCCACGCACCAGCTCCATGCGCAGGACGAAGCCGTACTGTTCAGCTTCTCCGACCGCCCCGTCCAGGAAGCGCTGGCGCTATGGCGCGAACAGCGCGACTGAGCCGCCTCCCGGACCCACCGCAACTATCGAACGAATCATGGAACATCATCCCGTCGTGATCTCCGGCGCCGGCCCCGTGGGCCTGGTGGCCGCCCTGTCGCTCGCCCAGAAAGGCATAGCCGTCGTCGTCCTCGAAAGCGAGGACCATATTCCGCAGGACCTTAGGGCCGGCACCTTCCATCCGCCCACGGTCGAAATGCTCGACACCCTGAACATAGGCGAGACACTGCGCAGCCGCGCCCTGCGCGTGCCGGAATGGCAGATCCGCGACCGCAAGCAGGGCCTGGTGGCGCAGTTCGACCTGGGCATCATCGCCGATCTCACTCCCTATCCGTTCCGCCTGCACGTCGAACAGCACAAACTCTCGAGCATCGCGGCCGAGGCCCTGGCGCAGCACGCCCATGCCCAGATACTGTTCTCGCATCGCTGCCTGGGCTATGAACAGGACGCCGACGGCGTGACCGTGCAGGCGGCCGGACCCGACGGCCGGACCATCGAGATACGCGCCAGCTATGTGATCGGCGCCGACGGCGCCCGCAGCGTCGTGCGCAAGACCATGGGTACGGAATTCGAGGGCTTCACCTGGCCCGAGCGCTTCCTGGTGTTCGCCACCCGCTACGACCTGCGCGAGCAGGGCTACACCGGCAACGCCTACATCGCCGACCCCGACGAATGGAGCGCCATCTTCATCCAGCCCCACGACGGCCCGCCGCCGATCTGGCGCATCGCCTTCCCGATCCCCGCCGAGATGGACGAGACCGAAGTGCTGGACCCCGATTTCGTGCAGGGCAAGATCAAGGGCTTCCTGTCGCCCGACCTCGACTACGACGTGCCCTACAAAAGCGTGTATCGCGTGCACCAGCGCGTCGCCAAGGACTTCCGGGACGGCCGCGTCATGCTGGCCGGCGACGCCGCCCACGTCAACAATCCGCTGGGCGGCATGGGCCTGAACAGCGGCATCCACGATGCCATGAACCTCACCGCCAAGCTGGCCGAGGTCCTGCTGCACGGCGCCTCGTCCGATCTGCTGGACCGCTATCACCGCCAGCGCCGGACGGTGAACGTGGAATACGTGCAGGCCATCACCATACGCAACAAGCGCCTGCTCGAAGAGCGCGATCCCGAAGTGCGCCGCGAGCGCCTGGACGAATTGCGTGCCACCGTGGCCGACCGCGACGCCCACCGCCAGTACCTCATCAATTCATCCATGATCGCCAGCATCAGGCGAGCCAACGAAATCCAATGACATCACCGCGCCGCAGAGCGCGGCCACTCTCAGGAGACACCTCATGAACGACTCCACGTCCATCCCTCGGCGCAAGTTCGTCGGCACCATGCTGGCGGGCGCCCTGGCGCCCTGCTACGGCAGCGCCTTTGCCGGCGAAGACAGCTTCGGCCTGGCCGACAAGCTGGTGCAATTCATCGTGCCGTTCACGCCCGGCACCACGCCCGACCTGTGCGCGCGCCTGTTCTCGCCCAGGCTGTCCGAGCGCATCGGCCGCACGATCGTGGTCGAGAACCGGCCGGGCGCCTCGGGCATCATCGGCCTGGGCGCCGTGGCCAAGGCCGCGCCCGACGGCCATACGCTGGCGTTCAGCACCAACACGGCGCTGACGCTGCCGCTGGTCTATTCATCGGTCCCGTTCGACGTGATCGAGAGTTTCTCGCCCGTGGCCATGCTGGGCTCGACCAACTTCGCGCTGTGCCTCCATCCCTCGATCGGCGCCAGCACCCTGGCGCAATTCATCGACTACGTGCGGCGCAACCCCGGCAAGGTCAACTACGGTTCGCCGGGCAAAGGCACGTTCCATCACCTGTGCATGGAAATGCTGACCGCCCAATTGGGGCTGGACATGGTCCATGTCCCCTACAAAGGCTCGGCGGGCGCCACCACCGACCTGCTGGCCGGCCACATCAAGGCCATGTTCCAGCCCATGCACGTGGCCGTCCCCCTGCAGCAGGAAAAGCGGCTGGAGATCCTGGGCGCCTCGCGGCGCGAGCAGGACCCGGGCTATCCGGCCATCGCGCCGCTCGACAAGCTGGGCGCGCCGGGCTATGACGCCGATGCCTGGTATGCGGTCTGGGGTCCGCGCGGCATGAAGGCGCAGACCGTGGCCGCCTATAACCAGGAAATCAACCGCCTGCTGGAGACCTCCGATGTCAGGGCCACCCTGGTCAAGCAGGGGGTCACGCCACGGCCCATGAAACCCCAGGCGCTGGCCGACCTGTCGCGGGCGGAATTCGCCAAATGGCAGGGCGTGGTCAAGGCCGCCGGCATCACGCCGGAATAATTGATACAGAAAGTAGTAGAAAAACAACAGCCCCGAATCCTGCCGGACCGGGGCTGTTTTCATTTTCCATCGCCAGGCCGCCGAGCGGCCCGGCGTCGCGCAGGCGCTCAGCGGCGCTTGCCGACCTGGTCGCCCACCACGCCGCCGATGGCGGCACCGCCGATGGTGCCCAGAACGCCGCCGCCTGTCAGCGCCGCGCCGGCCACGCCGCCCACGCCCGCACCGACCACGGTGCTCTTCTGGCGACCGGACATGCTGTCCCAACTGGCACATCCCGTGGCGGACACGGCAATGGCGGCGCCGACCATCAGCTTGGCTACAAGATTCGCTTTCATGAGTGACTCCCTAGTGTCTGTTATAGACGGATGGCACCAGATATCGTGCCCTGGCATGGACCAAAGGTGACAGATTCGCCCCAGGCTGTCTGTGAACGAACTCGACAAGCATGACACAACGTAACCGTCTCCTGGCGCCCCCCGGCTCCCCGACACCCCGCGGGGGCTCGAATCGCGCGGGAAATAGGCTTATCCTGGATAGACGTCGAACTCGGAGAATTCGGTGGACGCTGTTGCAACTAGCCTTCCGTGGCGCCTGGAAGAGATCGATTTCGGGCGGATAGCCCCCTCCATGGTCAAAGAAGACGAAGCGCTGTTCTTTCTCCTGTGCAGCGCCTCGTTCGTCGAAAGCGGGTCCGATCTCTATACCCGCAACCTGGTCGACTACTACCACGACGACAGCGACGTGGCCGGCTGGCTGGGACAGCACTGGGAACCGGAAGAACTGCAACACGGCCGCGCGCTGCGCGCCTACATCGAACACATCTGGCCCGAATTCGACTGGCAGCGCGCCTTCGACAGCTTCTTCGGAGAATACTCGCAGCGCTGCACGCTGGAGGAATTCGAACCGACCCGCGCGCTGGAGCTGGCCGCGCGCTGCGTGGTGGAAATGGGCACCGCGACGCTCTACCGCAGCCTGGCCGAATACTCGCCCGAACCCGTGCTGCGAGAACTCGCCACCCACATCCGGACCGACGAGGTCCGGCACTACAAATATTTCTACCGTTATTTCAACCGCTACAACACGCAGGAAGGCAACGGCAGGATCAAGGTACTGGGCGCGCTGGTCAGGCGCCTGCTCGAAATCCGCAACGACGATGCGGAATGCGCCATCCGCCACGTGCTCAATCACCGCCATCCCGGCCACGCCAACGACAAGGCCTACATCGAACGCGTCAATGGCGCGACCCGCCGCCTCGTGCAAAGCCATGTCAGCGCGGACATGAGCGTAAAGATGTTCCTCAAGCCGCTCAACCTGCCGACGCCCATACAGTCCGGCATCGAAATCCCGCTGGCGCGGATGGTGCACTTCGCACTACGCTGACCGGCGCCGGCCGGCGGCATGGCCCAGCGTTTCGGCATGGCGCCCCTGCAGATAGTTGATGATCTCGTCGGCCCGTTCGACCGGCCAGTGCCAGATGTCCGTCCAGGGCTGGCGCTGGGCGATGGCGAAATCGCGCTTGAGCCCGGCCACGATGGCGCCGTAGGCGGCATAGCCGAAACACCGCTGGCGCGCCTCGCCCAGGCCGGCCAGTTCCGCCTCGATGCGGCCGCGCAGCGCCAGGTCGGCGCCTATGCTGCCGGGTTCGTAGTGCGTGTCGAAAAGCCCGGACTCATGGAGGCCGGCGTAGCATGACTGGTTCACGGCATCACTCCTCGGAGTCACGGTATGGCAGGTCCCGCCGGCGCCGGGCAGCGTCATTGGCGTCCCCTGCGCCCCAGCCAGGTCGAGGGCTTGACCACCTCGCCGCTGGCCGGGTCGAGATACAGCTTGATCTTGGCGCCGTTCTTGTCGAAGCCTTCCACTTCCCAGCAACCGTCGTCCGGCTCGACCTGGCGCACGTCGTAGCCCAGGGACTCGGCCTTGCGGATGGCCTGGTCGATGGGGATCCAGCGCTCGCGCGGCACGTAGGCGCACTTGTCGGCGGCCTGGGCGGCGCTGGTGGTGGCGGCGGTGGCGGCAACGGCGATAATCAGGGCGGGCAAGATGCGCATGACGGTCCTCTTTCGTAGGGAGTGTTGATCCATGGCTGGCAGAATAGCCACCCGGCGCCCCGCCTTCCTGACCGCCCCTGTCAGCGTTTTATCAGCCAGCGCCTGTTAGTGTCCGTCCATGTCTGCAAGCCTGCTTCACCTCCGCCTTCGCCCCCGGCTCCTGCCGGCCCTCGCCGCCGTGTTTCTGGCGGGCACCCTCGCCTGCGCGCCCGCCCAGGCGCGCGACCGGGACAACTGCAAGAAAGACCAGGACTGCGCCCGCGCCGCCTTGATGCAGGGGGAAATCCGCCCCTTGTCGGCGGTGCTGGGCGTGGTGCGCGATAAAGTGCCCGGGGATATCATTGAGATCGAGCTCGATCGCGATGACGGCATCTGGATCTACGAGGTCAAGGTGCTCCCTCCCAGCGGCCACCGCAAAAAGCTGGAAATCGATGCCCGCACCCTGGAAATCCTGAAGATCAAATAACCATGCGCATACTGGTAGTCGAAGACGAGCCTCGTATCGCGGCCGACATACGCGCCGGACTGGAACGCGCGCAATACGCGGTCGACGAGGCGTCCGACGGCGAATCCGCCTGGTTCCTCGCCGGCACCGAAGACTACGACGCCATCGTGCTGGATCTGGGCCTGCCCAAGCTGGACGGCCTGACCGTGCTCAAGCGCCTGCGGGCCTCGGAGATCACCACTCCCATCCTGATCCTGACCGCCCGCGACGGCTGGCGCGACAAGGTCGAAGGCATAGACGCCGGCGCCGACGACTATCTGGCCAAGCCGTTCCAGATGGAAGAACTGCTGGCCCGCCTGCGGGCCATCACGCGGCGCGCGGCGGGGCAATCGTCCGCCATCCTGCGCGCCGGGCCGGTCGAGATCGACACGCGCACCCGGCTCGTCACCGTGCATGGATCGGCCATGACGCTGTCTGCGCTGGAGTACCGCCTGCTGTCCTACTTCCTGCATCATCCCGGCCGGATCCTGTCGCAAAGCGAGCTGATCGACCATATCTACGAGACCGGCAGCGACCGCGACACCAACGCCATCGAGGCCCTGGTCGCGCGGCTGCGGCGCAAGCTGGGCGTGGACCTGATCGAGACCCGGCGCGGCCACGGCTACCTGATTCCCGACCCGGGCCGATGAGCAGGCGTTCGCTGCTCGTCCGGCTGGGATGCGCCGCCGCGCTCATGATCGCCCTCGCGCTGGCCATCAGCGGCGTGGGACTGACGCTGATCTTCGACCGGCAGATGGAGCGCCGCGCCACCGCCGAGCTGGACGTTTTCCTCAAGACGCTGGCCGCGCAATTGCGCATCGAGACCGACGGGAGCATCGCGCTCGACGCGCCCCTGGCCGAACCCCGCTTCGAACAACCCTACAGCGGCCTGTACTGGCAGATCGACGCGCCCGGCAACCGCCAGTTGCGTTCGCGCTCGCTGTGGGATACCACGCTGCAGGTCGCGCCCGCGCGGGCCGGCGCGCAACTTCGGTCGCACTGGGTGGCCGGGCCGGAGCACGCGCGGTTGCTGGCGATCACGCGCACCGTCGTGCTGGACGACCCGGGTCCGGAAACCGCGGTCCACATCGCCGTCGCGCTCGACAGCGCCGACCTGCAGGCCGAGCGCCGATCCTTCCTCAACCTGCTCGTGCCGTCCCTGTTCGCCCTGGGCATCGTCCTCATGATCGCCATGGCCGGCTTCATCCACCTGGCGCTGCGGCCGTTCCGCAACCTGCGTACCGACCTGCGCGCCATCCACGCGGGCCGGCGCCGCCAGCTCTCGCGCGACGTCCCCGACGAAGTACAACCGGTGGTCGACGACCTGAATCGGCTCATCGCCTTCCAGGATGCCGCGGTCGAACGCGCGCGCACCCAGGCCGGCGATCTCGCCCACGGCCTGAAGACGCCGCTGGCCGTGCTCGGGGCCCTGGCGCGCCAGATACGCGCCCAGGAACAGGACCGGCTGGCCGACGACATCGACGAACAGGTGCGCGCCATGGACAAGCACGTCGCCCGCGCCCTCGCGCGAGCCCGCGCCGGCATGGCGGCGGCGCTGGGCCGCCACACCGCCGATGTCGCCGCCGTCGCGCGCAAGACCCTGCGCGCCCTGACCACCCTGCCCGATGCCCAGGCGCTGGACTGGGACGTCGACATCGCCGGCGGCCTGCGCTTTGCCGGCGACGAAGGCGACCTGACCGAACTGCTGGGCAACCTCCTGGACAATGGCCGCAAATGGGCGCGCACCCGGGTGCGCGTCCAGGCCCGACCGGGTCCCGACCGGAGCTTCACCCTGCGGGTGGAAGACGACGGCCCCGGCCTGCCCGACGACGAAGCCATCCACATCGAGCGCGGGCGCCGCTGGGACGAATCGCGCCCCGGCACCGGTTTCGGCCTGGCCATCACCCGCGACCTGGTCGAGGCCTACCGGGGCAGCATCGCCTTCGGCCGCTCCGCCGAACTCGGCGGACTGGCGGTGATCATGACGCTGCCCGCGCCGGCCCAATCAACCATCTGATGCGGGCAGACGCCGGGTCCGGCCCGAACGGCCTCGACCCGCCCCTGAAGGCGGCCGCCCCGCCGCCTACTTCAACGCCTTGAACCGCACGCGCTTGGGCTTGGCGCCTTCCTCTCCCAGGCGCCGCTTCTTGTCGGCCTCGTATTCCTGGTAGTTGCCATCGAAAAACACCACCTGCGAATCCCCCTCGAAGGCCAGGATGTGGGTGGCGATCCGGTCCAGGAACCAGCGATCGTGGCTGATCACCATGACACTGCCGGCGAATTCCAGCAGGGCATCTTCCAGCGCGCGCAGCGTTTCCACGTCCAGGTCGTTGGACGGTTCGTCCAGCAGCAGCAGGTTGCCGCCGGCCAGCAGCGTCTTGGCCAGGTGGAGCCGGCCGCGCTCGCCGCCCGACAGGTTGCCGACAGTCTTGTTCTGGTCCCCGCCCTTGAAGTTGAAGCGGCCCAGGTAGGCGCGCGACGACATCTCGAAGCGCCCGACCGTCAGGATGTCGGCGCCGTCGGCCACGGCGTCGAACACGGTCTTGCCGTCTTCCAGCGCGTCGCGCGTCTGCTCGACATAGGCCAGCTTGACGGTGCCGCCGCGCACGACTTCGCCGCTATCGGGCTGTTCCTTGCCCGCGATCATGCGGAACAGCGTCGACTTGCCGGCGCCGTTGGGGCCGATGATGCCGACGATGGCGCCGGCCGGCACCTTGAAGCTGAGATCGTCGATCAACAGGCGGTCGCCATAGCCCTTGCTGACGTTCTTGAACTCGATGACCTCATTGCCCAGGCGCTCGGCCACCGGGATGAAGATTTCGGAGGTCTCGTTGCGCTTCTGGTATTCGTGCGAGCTCAGTTCATCGAAGCGGGCGATACGCGCCTTGGACTTGGCCTGGCGCGCCTTGGGGTTCTGGCGCACCCATTCCAGTTCCTTCTTGATGGTCTTCTGGCGGGCGGACTCGTTGGCCTCCTCCTGCTTGAGACGGTCTTCCTTCTGCTCCAGCCAGGAGCTGTAGTTGCCCTTCCACGGAATGCCATGGCCGCGGTCCAGTTCCAGGATCCATTCGGCGGCGTTGTCCAGGAAGTAGCGATCGTGGGTGACCGCCACCACGGTGCCCGGGAATTTCTGCAGGAACACCTCCAGCCAGTCCACGCTTTCCGCGTCCAGGTGGTTGGTGGGTTCGTCCAGCAGCAGCATGTCGGGCTTGGACAGCAGCAGGCGGCACAGCGCCACGCGGCGCTTCTCGCCGCCCGACAGGTGACCCACCACCGCGTCCCAGGGCGGCAGACGCAGGGCGTCGGCGGCGATCTCGAGCTGGTGCTCGATGTCGTCGTTGCCGCTGCCGCTGCCCGCCGCGATGATGGCCTCGAGCTCGGCCTGCTCGGAAGCCAGCGCGTCGAAATCGGCGTCGGGTTCGGCGTAGGCGGCATAGACCTCGTCCAGCCGCTTCTTGGCGGTGAACACGCCGCCCAGCCCGGTCTCGACCGCCTCGCGCACGGTGTGCGCGGGATCCAGCTGGGGTTCCTGCGGCAGGTAGCCGATGCTCAGGTTGGCCATGGGGCGGGCTTCGCCCTCGATGTCCTGGTCCACGCCGGCCATGATCTTGAGCAGCGTGGACTTGCCGGAACCGTTCAGGCCCAGCACGCCGATCTTGGCGCCCGGGAAGAACGACAACGAGATGTCGCGCAGGATCTGCCGCTTGGGCGGCACGATCTTGCCGACGCGATTCATGGTGAAGACGTATTGGGCCATGGATGGACGAACGAAAAGGAAAAAGGACGCGGGGCCGGCCAGGCCGGCCCCGCCTATGGCGAAGCAGACAGTGTAGGCCGGTTCGCGCGGGAAAGGCGAACCGGAACCGGCGCTACTCCAGCTTGATGCCGGCCTGCCGGATGATGTCGCGGTTGTTGTCGTACTCGGCACGGATCAGGCGCGCAAAGGCCGCGGCGCTGCCGCCGGTGGGCACATTGTCGCTGTCCACCAGGCGCGCGCGCAGGTCCGGCAGCGCCAGGGCCTTGTTGATCTCGGCGTTCAGCCGGCCCAGCACCGCCTCGGGCGTGCCCGCCGGCGCGAAGACGCCGAACACCGACATCAGGTTGGCCTTGGGAAAGCCGGCCTCGGTGAAAGTCGGCACGTCGGGCAGGAAATCGATGCGCTCGGGCGCCCCCACGGCCAGCGGCCGCAGCTTGCCGGCCTTGATGTGGCCGTTCAGCACCGGGCCAAGATTGGTGGACAGCAGCTCGAACTGGCCGCCCAGCGCGTCATTCTGCTGCTGGCCGCCCCCCTTGTAGGGAATGTGGGTGATGTCCACCCCGGCCGCGCGCTTGAACTGCTCCAGCGTGATGTGGCCGACCGTGGCCAGGCCCGAGGTGCCCCAGCGCAGCGCGCCGGGACGGCTGCGCGCCTGCCCGACCACGTCGGCCAGGCTCTTGCCCTGGAACGCCGGCGTACCCAGCAGCACGACCGGCGAATACATCACGCTGGCGACCGGCGCGATGTCCTTGAACGGATCGTAGTTGACCCGGCCCAGCAGCGGATTCAGCGACAGCGGGCTGATCGAGGAAAAGCCGATGGTGTAGCCGTCGGGCGCCGCCTTGGCGACCGCGTCCATGCCCAGCGTCCCGCCGGCGCCGGCCTTGTTCTCGACGATGACGGTCGTGCCGAGCTGGCCGCCGAGCTTGTCGGCCAGGGCGCGCGACACGATGTCGCTGACCCCGCCGGGCGGATAGGCGACGATGATACGCACGGGCTTGGCGGGCCAGGTCTGGGCCGTGGCGGCGGTGCCGGCCAGCGCCAGCAGGCCGGCGCACAGGGGAGGCAGGATACGGTTCATGGTGGTGGCAAGGAAGCAGCCGCGACGAAAGCCCCGGATGGCGCGCCGGCGCGGCCCGGCGGACGGCGTCCATTGTAGTGGAGTGCCGCGGCCCGGCCCTTGGTATGCTGTGCGCCAGGACGACTACCCGCAAGCGACGCCATGCTGCCTTTCGACTGGAATTTCCCCTATCCCTCGCAGAAGATGCCTCTGCTGGCGGCCAATGCCGTCAGCACCAGCCAGCCGCTGGCCTCGCAGGCCGGCCTGCGCATGCTGTACGAAGGCGGCAACGCCGTCGATGCCGCGCTGGCGGCCGCCATGGTGCTGACCGTGGTCGAACCGGTCATGAACGGCATAGGCGGCGACCTGTTCGCCATCATCTGGCACGAGGGACGCCTGCACGGCATCAACGCCAGCGGCCGCTCGCCCGCCGCCTGGACCCTGGACCACTTCCGCGGCCGCGCGACCATGCCCGTCACCGGCTGGGACGCCGTCACGGTGCCCGGCCAGGTCGCCGGCTGGCGCGCGCTGTCCGAGCGCTTCGGCAAGCTGCCTTTCGAACAACTGGTCCAGCCCGCGCTGCACTACGCCAGGGAAGGCTTCCAGGTCACGCCGCAGATCGCCCGCCTGTGGGCCCGCCAGGCCCCCAACCTGGCCCGGGAACCCGGCTTCGCCGAAGCCTTCTTCCGCGACGGCCGCACGCCCCAGGCCGGCGACCGCTGGCGCTTCCCCGAACAGGCCGACACCCTGGCCGACATCGCCCGGACCGGCGGCGACAGCTTCTACCGCGGCGCGCTGGCGCAGAAGATCGTCGACTTCGCGCAGCGCACCGGCGGCGCCATGACCCTGGCCGACCTGGCCGCCCACGAAGTGCAGTGGGTCGAACCCCTGCGCCAGGACTTCCGCGGCTACACCCTGCACGAGATCCCCCCCAGCGGCCAGGGCATCGCCGCCCTGGCCGCGCTGGGCATGCTGGACCGGCTGGATCTGGAAGGCATGGGCCTGGACAGCCCCGCCATGTACCACGCCATGATCGAGGCCATGAAACTGGCCTTCTCCGACCTGCACGAACACATCGCCGACCCCGCCGCCATGCGCCTGGGCCTGGACGACCTGCTGGACCCCGCCTACCTCGCGCAGCGCGCCGCCCTGATCGACCCCACCCGCGCCGGCACCCCCACCGCCGGCACCCCCAAGCTGGGCGGCACCGTCTACCTGGCCACCGCCGACGCGGACGGCACCATGGTCTCGTTCATCCAGTCCAACTTCCAGGGCTTCGGCTCCGGCGTCGTGGTCCCCGGCACCGGCATCTCGCTGCACAACCGCGGCATCGGCTTCAACCTGCGCCCCGGCCACGTCAACTGCGTCGCCCCGTCCAAGAAACCGATGCACACCATCATCCCCGGTTTCGTCACCCGCGGCGGCCAGCCCGTCATGGCCTTCGGTGTCATGGGCGGCTCGATGCAGGCCCAGGGCCACATGCAGATGCTGGTGCGCCTGGGCGCCTTCGGCCAGAACCCGCAAGCCATGAGCGACGCCCCGCGCTTCCGCGTGGAGCCCGGCGAAGTCCGCCTGGAAGCCCACACGCCCGCCGCGGTGGTCGACGGCCTGCGCAGCCTGGGCCACACCGTCGAGGTCTCGGAACGCCACAGCCTGGACTTCGGCACCGCCCAACTGATCTATCGCGGCGACGAAGGCTACATCGCGGCCTCGGATTCACGCCGCGACGGCCAGGCCGTCGGCTACTAGCGCACACCCCCGCCCGGGGCCTCGGCCCCGGCAAGCTCCTGCTCCACCTCCCGGCTCTCCAATCGGACCAGCCGGCTCCCCACTTTCCGCAGCCTCCCGCCCCATCGGCCACCGCCTCGACGCACCGTTGAGCCTGCACACGCCCGACGACGGCCTGGAACCGCGCATGGTCGACCTGACCGTGCAGCCGGCGGACATCTGGACCCGCATCCGGCGCGGCTACGCGGTGCCCAACATCGACACGCCGCTGGTGAAGGAGTGGGAAAGCTTCTACGCCTCGCGCCCGGACTACATCCAGCGCACGGCGGAACGCGCCGGCAAGTACCTCTATTACATCGTCGAAGAAATCGACCAGCGCGGCATGCCGACCGAACTGGCGCTCCTGCCCTTCGTCGAAAGTTCCTACGACCCCTGGGCGCTGTCGCGCTCGCAGGCATCCGGCCTGTGGCAGTTCATCCCCGCCACCGGCCGCGGCTTCAACCTGAAGCAGGACTGGTGGCGCGACGAGCGGCGCGACCCCATCGCCTCCACCCGCGCGGCCCTGGACTACCTGCAGTACCTGTTCGATTTCCACGGCGACTGGCACCTGGCGCTGGCCTCCTACAACTGGGGCGAAGGCTCGGTCAAGCGCGCCATCGACAAGAACACGGCGCGCAGCCAGGCGACCGACTACCTGTCGCTCGACATGCCGGACGAAACGCGCAACTACATCCCCAAGCTGCAGGCGATCAAGAACATCATCGCCAACCCTGCCGCCTACAACATCGCGTTGCCGTCGATCGACAACCAGCCTTACTTCGTCACGATCACCAAGAGCCGCAACATCGACGTGAAGCTGGCCGCCCAACTGGCCGAAATGCCGCTCGAGGAGTTCAAGGCGCTCAACCCGTCGTTCAATCGCGGCGTGATCCTGGGCAGCCACGAACCAACCCTGTTGCTGCCGGCCGACCGCATCGGCATCTTCGAAGCCAACCTGCGCGCCTACAGCGGCTCGCTGTCGTCCTGGCACACGCACGCACTGGCCCACGGCGAAACCCTGACCACCGTCGCCCGCAAGTACGGCACCTCGGTGGCCACGCTGCGCAAGGCCAACGGCCTCGGCACCCGCTCGCACATCGGGTCCGGCGACATCCTCATGGTGCCCACCAGCCGCCAGGCCGAGCCGACCCTGGTCGCCAGCGCCGGCATCACCCCCGTGCGCGCCGCCGCCCCGAGCAACAGCCGCGCGAAAAAGACCGTCCAGGCGCGCACGTACAAGGTCCGCAAGGGCGACACCCTCGGCTCCATCGCCCGCCAGTACGACGTCTCGGTCGACCACCTGCGCGCCCTGAACCGCATCAAGGGCTCCGCCATCCCCGTCGGCCGCACGCTGAAGATCCAGTAAACTCCACCTCCCACGCCCCCATCAGCCCCAGGCCGTTGCCCGGGCACCGTGGATCCGGCTCCGCCGGTCCACCAGTGCCGCCCCCTGGGGGGCGCGCGCAGCGCGCAGGGGGGGTACATTCTTTTACAGGGACCCTCGACATGGGCTTTCTCGCCGGTAAACGCATCCTGGTCACCGGGGTGCTGTCCAATCGCTCCATCGCCTACGGCATCGCCAAGGCCTGCCGCCGCGAAGGCGCGGAGCTCGCCTTCACCTATGTGGGTGACCGCTTCAAGGATCGCATCACCGAATTCGCGGCCGAGTTCGGCAGCCAGCTCATCTTTCCGTGCGACGTCGCGGACGACGCGCAGATCGAAGCCGTGTTCGCCGACCTGGGCAAGACCTGGACCAAACTCGACGGACTGGTGCACGCGATCGGCTTCGCGCCGCGCGAAGCCATCGCCGGCGACTTCCTGGACGGACTGTCGCGCGAAGGCTTCCGCATCGCGCACGACATCTCGGCCTACAGCTTCCCCGCCATGGCCAAGGCCGCCCTGCCGCTGCTGCAAGGGCCGGAAGGCAACGGCACCGGCGCGGTGCTGACGCTCAGCTACCTGGGCGCCGAGCGCGTCGTCGACAACTACAACACCATGGGCGTGGCCAAAGCCGCGCTGGAAGCCGCCACGCGCTACCTGGCAACGTCGCTGGGCCCCAAGGGCATCCGCGCCAACGCCATCTCGGCCGGCCCCATCAAGACACTGGCGGCCGCCGGCATCAAGGACTTCTCGAAGATCCTGAACTTCGTCGAGACCTTCGCGCCGCTGCGCCGCAACGTCACCATCGACGACGTGGGCAACGTCGCCGCCTTCCTGCTGTCGGACCTGGCCGCCGGCGTCACCGGCGAAGTAACGCATGTAGACGCCGGCTTCTCCACCGTCGTCCCCGGCATCGGCTAAAAAAGATAACCCCAGGACCCAGGATGCGGTGGATCCGGCTCCGCCGGTCCACCCGCATCGCCCCCCGGGGGGCGCGCGTCAGCGCGTAGGGGGGATCAGATACTCACTGCGGTCTATGCCGTGGCGTTGCAGCTTGTCGTAGAACGTCTTGCGCGGGATGCCCAGGGTTTGCAGGGTGGCCTTGATGTCGCCCCGGTGGCGGGCCAGCGCTTCGCGGATCAGGTCGGCCTCGTAGCGCTCCAGGCGCTGCGGCAGCGACGCTTCGGTCTCCGGTGCCTGGGGCGCCGCCTCCTCCACGCCCAGCACCACCCGTTCGGCGTAGTGCATCAATTCCCGGACATTGCCGGGCCACGCATGGGACCACAGGTGCTGGCGCACCGCCGGCGTGATGCCGGGCGGGTCGATCTTGAAGCGGGCCGCCGCGCGCGACACGAAATAGGAAAACAGCAGCGGGATGTCGTCGCGGCGCTCTCGCAAGGGCGGGATACGGACGGTGACCACGTTCAGGCGATGGAACAGATCGGCGCGGAACGAGCCCCGCTGGGCCGGGTCGCTCAGGTCGGTCTTGGTGGCCGCCACCACCCGCAGGTCCACCGGCCGGATGTCATTGGTACCCAGCGGTGAAACCTCCCGCGTCTCCAACACCCGCAGCAGCTTGATCTGGGCCGACAGCGGCATGCTTTCGATCTCGTCCAGGAACAGCGTCCCGCCGCTGGAATGCTCGATGCGCCCGACGCGGCGGCGCTGGGCCCCGGTGAATGCCCCCGCTTCGTGGCCGAACAGTTCGCTCTCGATGACCGTATCCGGCAAGGCACCGCAATTGAGCCCGACGAAAGGCCGCGCACGGCGTTCGCCCCAGGCATGCAGGGCCTGGGCCACCACTTCTTTGCCCGCCCCGGTTTCTCCCAGCACCAGGACGTCGACGTCGGCGCTGGCCAGATGGCCCAGGGTCTTGCGCAGACGCTGCATGACCGGTGTCTCGCCGATCAGCGGCAGGCTTTCGCCCGCGTCGCGCGCCAGCCGCTTCAGCCGGCGGTTGTCGAGCACCAGGCGCCGCTTGTCCAACGCGTTGCGGGCGGCGGTCGCAAGCCGCTCGGCCGGATAGGGCTTGGCCAGGAAATCGTAGGCGCCCTCGTGCATGGCGGCCACCGCCATCTCGACGTCGCCGTGGCCCGTGATCAGGATGACGGGCAGGTCCGGATCGCGCTCGCGCAGTCGCCGGAACAACTCCAGGCCGTCGACCACCGGCATGCGCACGTCCGTGACGACGACGCCCGCGAAATCGGCCGGAACCCGGTCCAGGGCCTCGGCGGCCGAAGCGGCGGCCTCGACGCGGAAACCGGCCAGCTCCAGTGTCTGCAGGTTGGACTCCCGCATGGCGGGATCGTCGTCGACGAACAGCACGCGGTCGACCGGCTCGGTGCCCGGCAGCGCGGGGTCCATGGGGAAAGCAGCCATCACGAAGCGACCTCGGGAAGACGAATGGTGAAACACGTGCCGCGGCCCGGCGCGGTCTGCACGGACAGCGTGCCGCCGAAGTCGGCGACGATGTCGCGGCTGATGACCAGGCCCAGCCCCAGGCCGCGCGGCTTGGTGGTGACAAAGGGGGTGTAGAGGGCCGCCATGACGCTGTCGGGCAAGCCCGGGCCGTTGTCGCCGACCTCGATGGCGACCAGGTCCGCCTCGTGCGCGGCGCGTATCCATATCCGCGGGCCGGGCGTCTGTTCCAGCGCCTCGATGGCATTCTGCAAGAGGTTGACCAGGACCTGCTCCAGCCGCACGCGTTCGGCGCGCACCGCCAGGCCGTCGCCGATGCCGAGGCGTTCGAGTTCGATGCCGTGCCGGCGCATCTGGGCGCCGACCAGCGTCAACGCACCGTCGACGACGGCGTCCACCGGGACGGGGCCGGGGGAAGCGCCCGAGGTCTTGCGCGAGAAGGTCCGCAACTCATCCGTGATGACGCCTATGCGCTGCGTCAGGGCGGCGATCGACGCCATGTTGCCGCGGACCCGCTCGACATTGCCGCGGTCCAGGTAGGCGGCCGAATTATCGGCGTAGCTGCGGATCGCCGCGACCGGCTGGTTGATCTCGTGTGCCACGCCCGCGGTGATCTGGCCCAGGAAAGCGAGCTTGTTCGCCTGCACGAGCTCCTCCTGCAGTTTGTGCAGTTCGGTTTCGGCGCGGCGCCGATCTTCCATCTCGGCCCGCAACTGGTCGTTGGCGGCGCGCAGTTCGCCCGTGCGCGCCGCCACGCGCGACTCCAGTTCCTGCCGCGCCGCCGCCTGCGCCAGCACGACATCCTGGGCACGATGCCGGCGATGCAGCCAGACCCCCGCCAAGAACAGGGCGCACAGCACGAACAACGCCGCGGCCACCCGGGCCGACGCCGCCGCGCGCGCCATGGCTTCGCGCGTGGCGCCCAGCAGATGGAACTGCCACGGCGTGCCCGGCACTGGTTCCTGCACATGCACGTACCACTGGGCGGCCTGTCCCGGCAGGCTCGCCGCCACCTGTCCCTCGCGCGCCGGGGCCTCCTGCACCGGCAGGGGCGACAGCGGCGCGCCGCCGAACTGCAGGCTGGCCCGCAGCGCGTCCCGCCCCGCCGCCGGCAGCGCGCCGTAGACCAGGAACCGCCACTCGTCCTGCGACGACAGCAGCACGACGCCATGCTCGTCGGTCACGAACACGGGGTCCGGAAAACGCCGCCACCCCGCCTCGACGCCGTCGAACTCCACTTTCACCACCACGACACCCAGCGTCCGGCCGCCCTGCTCCAGTTGCCGGCTCAGGTACAGGCCGGGATGGTTGCTGACGTTGCCGAGCGCGAAATACTCTGCCTGGCCGGCGTGCGCCGCGCCCTGGAAGTAGGGCCTGAACGCGTAGTCCGAGCCCACGAAACTGGTGGGCTGGTTCCAATTGCTGGCGGCCACGCCCACGCCGCGCGGATCGAGCAGGTAGATGACCGCGGCGCCCGTATCCCGGCTCAACGCCTCGAACTTGAGATTCAGCGCGCCATAGCGCCCCGGGTCGCCGGTGGCCAGCGCGGTCCTGACCTCGGAATCCTGCGCCAGCACGAATGGCAGCGAGCGTTGCTTGTCGAGCTCCGCGGTCAGCAGCGCGACCTTGAGCGCCGCCGCGTTGCGCGCGGCCGCCATGGCCTCGGCATAGGCCTGCTCGCGGGCGATGCCCCCCGCCGCCCATAGCGCCGCCGCCAGCACCGCCGCCCCGATGAGGACGAAACAGGCCCAGGCCCGGCCGTGGCCGGGCACCCGGAAGGACGGCGGTGGCGGGCGGACGTCCTGGGCCGACGGAAAAAGTGGGGGCATGACCATGGATAGCAGATTGATGTGCGAATTTTCGCACATCAATTTTCATGGCGGGCGAAAAACCGCACAAACAACCCGGCCACCCCCACCTCCCGACATGAATTTCTTCAATAAATCAAAAACTTACGAATTCCCTACCGATACGGCAAGCGGGCATGCCGATTGCATAGAGACCGCCAACGAAGCTCCCCCGGGGCTTCGCAACCGTTGAAAACGAGGCCTCGCCCCCGCCAAGACGCGGCGGGCAACCGGCCACTGGAAGGGACATCCCGATGATCGACATACCCGGCACGGCGCAGGCGCCCGTGCGCAAGAAAAAGTTCTATCAGATCCTGTATGTGCAGGTGCTGTTCGCCATCACGGTGGGCATCCTGCTCGGCCACTTCTATCCCCAGATCGGGGAATCGATGAAACCCCTGGGCGATGCCTTCATCAAGCTGGTCAAGATGATCATCGCGCCGGTCATCTTCCTGACAGTCACGACCGGCATCGCCGGCATGCGCGACCTGCAGAAAGTGGGCCGCGTCGTGGGCAAGGCCATGATCTATTTCCTGACCTTTTCCACGCTGGCCCTCATCATCGGCATGATCGTGGCCAACGTCGTGCATCCGGGCACGGGCCTGCACATCGACCCGGCTTCGCTGGACGCCAAGGCGGTGGCCTCGTACTCGGCCAAGGCCCATGACCAGACCTTGACCGGTTTCCTGATGAACATCATCCCGGACACGGTGGTCAGCGCCTTCGCCAGCGGCGATATCCTCCAGGTGCTGTTCTTCTCCGTCCTGTTCGGCATCTCGCTGGGCGCCGTGGGCGACAAGGGCGCGCCGGTCCTGGATTTCCTGCAATCGATTTCGTCGGCGTTCTTCAGGCTGGTCGCCATCCTGATGAAGGCCGCGCCCATCGGGGCCTTCGGCGCCATGGCGTTCACCATCGGCAAGTACGGCATCGGCTCCATCGCCAACCTGGCGCTGCTGGTCGGCACCTTCTACCTGACCTCGCTGCTGTTCGTGCTCGTCGTCCTGGGCGCGGTGGCCCGCTACAACGGCTTCTCCATCCTGAAACTGATCCGCTACATCCGCGAGGAACTGCTGCTCGTGCTGGGCACGAGTTCGTCCGAGGCGGCGCTGCCCACGCTCATGGAGAAGATGGAACGCGCCGGCTGCTCCAAGCCCGTGGTCGGCCTGGTCATCCCCACCGGCTACTCCTTCAACCTGGACGGCACCAACATCTACATGACGCTGGCGGCCCTGTTCATCGCCCAGGCGACGGACATCCATCTGTCGCTGGTGGACCAGATCCTGCTGCTGCTCGTCGCGATGCTCAGTTCCAAGGGCGCCGCCGGCATCACCGGCGCCGGCTTCATCACCCTGGCCGCGACGCTGTCGGTCGTGCCCTCGGTCCCGGTGGCCGGCATGGCGCTGATCCTGGGCATCGACCGCTTCATGTCCGAATGCCGCGCGCTGACCAATCTGGTGGGCAACGCGGTGGCCAGCGTCGTCGTGGCCCGCTGGGAAGGCGAGCTGGACCAGGACCGCCTGGACCGGGCCTTGAGCACCGCCGGCGCCCGGCAGATCGAAGCCGAGCTGGAGGACGGCGAAACGCTGCTGGCCGTGCACCGTTGATTGGCCGCGCCCGCCCGCTGCCCCACGCCAAGGGGCGGCGGGGGCCAAAAAAAAGCCCCCACGCGAGTGGAGGCTTTCCAGGTCCAGGACCCGGTAGATCCGGCTCCGCCGGTCCACCAGTGCCGCCCGCACGCGCAAGCGCGTAGGGGGGCGACGCCCCGTCAGGCCTTCTTGACCTTCTCGAGCATCTTGAAAATGCCCTTGGGCGCCCCAACAAAAAGACGCTTGAAGGCCTTGCCCAGGCAACGGCGCTCAAGCGTATTGCGGCGCGTACGTTTCTTTTCCGCCATGTCGATCTCCAGTCATTGAATCCGGCTAACCCGCTATTCTAGCGGATATTCCGGCGCTGCCGTCAAGCCGGTCAATGCTGGGCAGCGCCTCCGGCGACACCGCCGACGACTTCCGTTGTTTTCTGTTCGGCCTTGCCCAGCACCCGCCCCAGGGCTTTTTCGGTCTGGTGCGAAACGACCCGCCAGGTATGGCCGACCTCGGGAATCGTATGGACGGCGACGGTGCCGGCCGTCAGGGCAAGCGCGATCGCAACCAGCACCGCCACGCGCAGGCTGCGCGGCGGAGGCGGGACGTCGCCGAGCGTAGGCGGCGGGATATACATGCCCGCCTCGGCTCCCAACAGATCCAACGGAGAGGATTTGCGCTTGCTCATAGGTCATATCGTAACCCGGCCGCCCGGTTATCGCCGTACCTTCCTGTTACCCAATCTTGTCAAACGTTGCGATTTTCGCAGCACCCGCTAAACGGCTACGATTGAAGAATCGCCGGCCTTCTTCCGGCACGTGAACCGAACGATGTCCTCCGCCCCCTCCTCTCCCGATTCTCCCCAGGAAACCGCCGCCGAACCCGAGATCCGGGTGGTCGGCGCGCGCCAGAACAATCTCAAGAACCTGAGCCTGACCATCCCCACCAACGAACTCGTGGTGGTGACCGGCGTGTCCGGCTCGGGCAAGAGTTCGCTGGTCTTCGACACCCTGTACGCCGAAGGCCAGCGCCGCTACGTCGAGACCTTCTCGCCGTACGCGCGCCAGTTCCTGGATCGCATGGACAAGCCCCAGGTCGACCGCATCGAGGGCATCCCGCCCGCCATCGCGATCGACCAGACCAACCCGGTGCGCACCTCGCGCAGCACGGTCGGCACCATGACCGAGCTGAACGACCACCTGAAGCTGCTGTACGCGCGGGCCGGCCGGCTGTTCTGCCGCCAGTGCGCGCGGCCCGTGCAGAAGGACACGGCCGACTCCATCCACGCGTCGCTGGCGCGCCGCTCGGCCGAGGCCGGCGACCCGCGCCTGGTCGTGACCTTCCCGGTCCAGGTGCCCGCCAACTACAACGAGGACGAGATCCGCGGCTTCCTGGAACGCCAGGGCTACACGCGGGTACACGCCAAGCGCAAGGTCGGCACCGGCAAGAACGCCGTGCAGTTGCTGGACGTGGTGCAGGACCGGTTCCGCTTCGGCAACGCCGAGCGGGCGCGCGTGATGGAAGCGCTGGACGCCGGGCTGCGGCTGGGGGCCGGCAGGGTGGACGTGCGCGTGGTCGACGATGAAGGCAAGGAAACCGCGCTGTGGAAGTTCAGCGACGAAATCCATTGCGCCGACTGCGACATCGCCTATTCCACCCCCACGCCCAGTTCGTTCTCGTTCAACTCGCCACTGGGCGCCTGCGAGGCCTGCCGCGGCTTCGGCCGGGTGATAGGCGTGGACTACGGCCTGATCATCCCCGACGAGAGCAAGACCCTGCGCGGAGGCGCCATCCGCCCCTGGCAGACGGCCAGCTACAAGGAATGCCAGGACGAGCTGGTGAAGTACGCGGCCCGCGCGGGCATCCCGCTGGACGTGCCGTGGCGCAAGCTGACCGACGCCCAGCGCGAGTGGGTGCTGCAGGGCACGCCCGACTGGAAGGGCGGCAACGACGCCTGGAAACACCAGTGGTATGGCGTGAAGCGCTTCTTCGACTGGCTGGAGACCAAGGCCTACAAGATGCACATCCGCGTGCTGCTGTCCAAGTATCGCGCGTACACCCCGTGCACGGCCTGCAACGGCGCCCGCCTCAAGCCCGACTCGCTGCTGTGGCGGGTGGGCACCAAGGCCGAGGCCGACCAGGTGCTGCCCGAGGCCGACGGCCGCTACGCCCGCTTCCGGCCGGTGAACGTGTCCTGGAGCAACGCCACGCTGACGGCCCTGCCCGGCCTGTCCATCCACGACCTGATGCTGCTCCCCATCGAGCGCGTGCGCGCCTTCTGCGACGCCCTGCACTTCGAGGGCGTGATGGATGCCGCCACCGAGCTGCTGTTGCAGGAAGTGCGCGCGCGGCTGAAATTCCTGTGCGACGTGGGCCTGGGCTACCTGACGCTGGACCGCCAGAGCCGCACCCTGTCAGGCGGCGAGGTACAGCGGATCAACCTGACCACCGCCCTCGGGACATCCCTGGTCAATACCTTGTTCGTGCTGGACGAGCCGTCCATCGGCCTGCATCCGCGCGACATGAACCGCATCGTCGAGGTCATGCACCGGTTGCGCGACGCGGGCAACTCCCTGGTGGTGGTGGAACACGACCCCCAGGTCATGCTGGCGGCCGACCGCGTCATCGACATCGGCCCGGGGCCGGGCGAGCGCGGCGGCCACATCGTCTTCAATGGTTCGCCGGCACAGTTGCGGAAGGCAGACACGCTGACCGGCGACTACCTGTCGGGGCGCCGCCACGTGGCGGCGCCCCGCCCCATGCCGGTCAACGCCAATACGCCCCGGCTGATCGTCGAGGGGGCCCGCGAGCACAACCTGAAGAACGTGACGGTGGAGTTCCCGCTGGGGCGCCTGGTGTGCGTGACCGGCGTGTCGGGTTCGGGGAAGTCGACGCTGATCCAGGACGTGCTCTACCCCGCGCTGCTCAAGCTCAAGGGCAAGCCCACCGAGGCCGCCGGCGCGCACGACCGCCTCCTGGGCGACGACTGGATCACCGAGGTGGTCATGGTCGACCAGTCTCCCATCGGCAAGACGGCCCGCTCCAACCCGGCCAGCTACGTGGGCGCGTTCGACGGCGTGCGCAAGCTGTTCGCCCAGGCGCGGCTGTCCAAGGAACGCGACTACACCCCCGGCATGTTCAGCTTCAACGCCGGCGACGGCCGCTGCCCGACCTGCGGCGGCACCGGCTTCGAGCATGTCGAGATGCAGTTCCTGTCCGACGTCTACCTGCGCTGCCCCGACTGCGACGGCACCCGCTTCCGTCCCGAGATCCGCGAAGTCACCATCGAGCGCAAGGGCCGGGCGGCCTCGATCTCCGACGTGCTGGAAATGACGGTGACCGAAGCCCTGGACTTCTTCGAAGGCGAACGCGACATCCAGTACGGCCTGGCGCCGCTGGCCGACGTGGGCCTGGAATACGTGCGCCTGGGCCAGCCCGTGCCGACCCTGTCGGGCGGCGAGGCGCAGCGCCTGAAGCTGGCCGGCCACCTGGCCGAGGCGGCGCGCTCGGGCATCTCCACCATCGGCGCCAAGCTGTCGAAGAAGGGCAGCCTGTTCCTGTTCGACGAGCCCACCACCGGCCTGCACTTCGACGACATCTCGCGCCTGATGGGCGCCTTCCGCAAGCTGCTGGCGGCCGGCCATACGCTGGTCGTGATCGAGCACAACCTGGACGTGATCCGGGCCTCGGACTGGCTGATCGACCTGGGTCCGGAAGGCGGCGACGCCGGCGGGGAAGTCCTGGCCACCGGCACGCCGCAGGCCATCATGGACCACCCGGCCTCGCACACCGGCCGCGCGCTGCGGGAATACGAGGCCGAGATCGGCAGCCTGGCCGACGCCCAGGCCGCGGCCGCCACCCGGCCTATCGCCGTGGCCGAGCGCTTCGAACCTTATGTGGTCGCGCGCAACGACGAGCCCGAGGGCGTGCCGCTGCAGAACCTGCTGTCCCGGCGCCGCCACGCCGCGCGCGCGATCGAGATCAAGAACGCGCGCGAGCACAACCTGAAGAATATCGACGTCGAGATCCCGCGCAACACCTTCACGGTCATCACCGGCGTATCGGGATCGGGCAAGTCGACGCTGGCCTTCGACATCCTGTTCAACGAGGGACAGCGCCGCTACCTGGAATCGCTGAATGCCTACGCGCGCTCCATCGTCCAGCCCGCGGGCAAGCCGGACGTGGATGCCATCTTCGGCATCCCGCCCACCGTGGCGATCGAGCAGCGCACCAGCCGCGGCGGCCGCAAGTCGACCGTGGCCACGATGACCGAGACCCACCACTTCTTGCGCCTGCTGTACATGAAGCTGGGGACCCAGTACTGCCCCAACTGCGACATCCCGGTCGAGCCCCAGACCTTCGACCTGATCGTCAGCCGCATCATGCGCGAGCTCAAGGGCCAGCACATCGGCGTGCTGGCGCCGCTGGTCAGCGCGCGCAAGGGCTATTACACCGACCTGGCCAAGTGGGCATCGAACAAGGGCTATACCCACCTGCGCGTGGACGGCGCGTTCATCCCCACGGCCAAGTGGCCCCGGCTGGACCGCTTCAAGGAGCATGACATCGACCTGCCGGTGGCCGACCTCATCGTCGATCCGGCGAACGAAGCCGCGCTGCGGGCCGCCGTGCACGAGGCGCTGGAACACGGCCACGGCGTGATGAGCGTGGCCTGGCCGCTGCAAAAGCTGCGCGTGGCCATGGCCAGCGGCGCCGAGGCGCCGGCGCCCGACCTGGAACAGCGCGTGTTCTCGGTCAAGCGCGCCTGCCCTTCGTGCGGCCTGAGCTTCCCCGAGCCCGATCCGCGCATGTTCTCGTATAACTCCAAGCACGGCTGGTGCACGTCGTGCTTCGGCACGGGCCTCAAGCTGCAAGGCTTCGACGCCGAGCAGACCGGCGAGGAAACCGCCTGGAATGCCTGGTACGAAGGCGAGGCCCAGCCCTGCGGCGAATGCCACGGACAGCGCCTGAACCGCAATGCGCTGGCGGTACGCTGGCGCGACCGCTCCATCGCGCAATTGTCGTCGCTGGCGGTGCGCGATGCCGGCACTTTCTTCCGCGACCTGGAAACCCACGGCCGCGAGGCCGACATCGCGCGGGACATCCTGGCCGAGCTGCGCAGCCGGCTGGAATTCCTGGAGGAAGTCGGACTGGGCTACCTGGCGCTGGACCGCGCCGCGCCCACGCTGTCGGGCGGCGAAGCCCAGCGCATCCGCCTGGCCGCGCAACTGGGCTCCAACCTGCAGGGTGTGTGCTATGTGCTGGACGAACCGACCATCGGCCTGCACCCGCGCGACAACCGCATTCTGCTGAACGCCCTGTCGCGGCTGGAAGGCAAGGGCAATACGCTGGTGGTGGTCGAGCATGACGAGGACACCATCCGGCGGGCCGCCCACGTGATCGACATCGGCCCGGGCGCCGGCGTGCGGGGCGGCACCGTCGTGGCCCAGGGAAGCGTGCAGGACATCATCGCCAACCCCGCCTCGCTGACGGGCAGATACCTGGCCCACCCGCTGCAGCATCCCTTGCAGCCCCGCCGCGCGGTCGACGGCGAGACACCGCGCATCACGGTGCGCAAGGCGCGCCTGCACAACCTGCGCGACGTCGACGCCAGCTTCCCCGTCGGACGGCTGACCGTCGTGACCGGCGTGTCGGGCTCGGGCAAGTCGACGCTGGCGCGCGACGTGCTGCTGGACAACCTGCAGCGCCGCGTGGGCAAGGACGCGACGGAACAGAACGGCTGGACCGGCTGCGCCGGCATCGACGGCTGGAAGGGCATCGACCGCGTGCTGGAGGTCGACCAGACCCCGATCGGCAAGACGCCGCGGTCCTGCCCCGCCACCTACGTCGGTTTCTGGGACACCATCCGCAAACAGTTCGCCGATACGATGGAGGCGCGCATGCGCGGCTGGGCCGCCGGCCGCTTCAGCTTCAACACCGGCGAGGGCCGCTGCCCGATCTGCGAAGGCCAGGGCATGCGCACCATCGAGATGAACTTCCTGCCGGACGTCAAGGTGCCGTGCGACGCCTGCAACGGCGCGCGCTTCAACCGCGAGACCCTGGCCGTGCATCTGCGCGGCAAGAGCGTGGGCGAAGTGCTGGCGATGGAGATCGACGACGCCGTCGAATACTTCGCGGCCCATCCGTCCATCCTGAATCCGCTGCAACTGCTGCAGAGCGTGGGCCTGGGCTACCTGACGCTGGGCCAGCCGTCGCCCACGCTGTCGGGCGGCGAGGCCCAGCGCATCAAGCTGGTGACCGAACTGGCCAAGGCCAGGCTGGACGAAGGCACGATGCGCACCGGCCGCGCCTACAAGGCACCGCACACGCTGTACGTGCTGGACGAACCCACCGTGGGCCTGTCCATGGCGGACGTGGAGAAGCTGATTCGCGTGCTGCACCGGCTGGTGGACGCCGGCAACACGGTGGTGGTGATCGAGCACAACCTCGATGTCATCGCCGAGGCCGACTGGCTGCTGGACATGGGGCCCGAAGGCGGCAACGAGGGCGGACTGGTGGTCGTGCAGGGCACGCCCGAGCACGTCATGGCGCAGCGCACGCGCTCGCATACCGGCCGGGTGCTGGCCGAATTCATGGCGCCGCAGGAAGCGGCCGCCAAGGTGTCCTGAACATGCGGCCGCAATTGATCGAGACCATCCGGGTCGAGAGCGACGGACGCATGCCGCTGCTGCCCTGGCACCTGGAGCGGCTCGGCGCCTCCTGCTCCGAACTCGCCTACCACTGGTCGGTGGACGCGGTGCAGCGGGCCATCGCCCGGGCGGCGGCCGCGCTGCCCGAAGGCACCGGGCACCGCCTGCGCGTGCTGGTCGCGGACAACGGCGCCGTCGAGGTCGAGACCTCGGTGCTGCCGCCGCTGCCGTCCCGCCCCCGGGTGGCGCTGGCCGCCGAGCGCCTGGATTCTGGCACGGCGCTGCTGCGCCACAAGACCACGTGGCGGCCCTGGTACGACGGCGCGGCGGCCTGGCTGGCCGGCCATCCCGACCACTTCGACGTGTTGTACCTGAACGAACGCGACGAGCTGTGCGAAGGCAGCCGTACCAACGCCTATCTGCTGCTGGACGGCCGCTGGCTCACGCCGCCGGTGTCCTGCGGCCTGCTGCCCGGCGTGCAGCGGGCGGCCCTGCTGGACGAGGAAAAGGTCGAGGAAGCCGTGGTGACGCGTGCCGACCTCGGCCGCGCGCAAGGACTGCGGCTGTCCAACGCCCTGCGCGGCTGGTTCGACGTGGTGCTCGATTAGGGCTTCCCGCTACGCCGGGAACACCACCCTCAGCACCTCATGCGCCGCCGCCAGCCCCATGGCGGCGGTCACCGTGACCGCCGACCCGTAGCCCGCGCAGGACAAACCCTGCGGCGCGCCGGCCGGCGCGTCCACGTCCTGGGTCCAGGCCGCCGGCAACCGGGCCGGCTGGTCCACCCACAGGGCGCGCACCTTCATCTTCGGCACCCGACGCGCCGGCTTGCCCGCCGCGGTCGCTGCCTTGGGATAGCCGTGCTGGCGCCGAAGCTGGTTGCGTATCTTGGCCAGCAGGGGGTCGTTGACGGCTTCCGACAGGTCGCCCGCGCGCAGCGCCAGCGGATCCGTCTTGCCGCCCGCGCCGCCGCACACCACCAGCGGCGCGCCGCTGCGCCGGACGTGCAGGATCATGGCGATCTTGGCCGACACCTGGTCGGTGCAATCCAGCACCACGCTGCCTTCGTCCGCCAGCAGCCGCGCGGCATTGTCGGGATCGAGGAAATCATCGACCAGGTTCAGCGCGCACCGCGGGGAGATATCCCGGATGCGATCGGCCATGGCCTCGACCTTGGCCTGCCCCAGCGTGCTGTCCAGGGCGTGGACCTGGCGGTTGACGTTGGATTCGGCGATATGGTCCAGATCGATCAGCGTCAGGGTGCCGATGCCGCAGCGGGCCAGCGCCTCGGCCGCCCACGAGCCCACCCGACTGGGCCAGTACGCCGGCGGTCTCCGATTGCCCCGTGCCGCCGGACACCGTCACGGACGATCCGTAGCTCAGGGTCACGCTGGCCGCGCCCGCGTTGCCGCCGCGTCCGGAGTCGCCAGACGGCAATACGTCCCGAATCGAGGGTTCCTGGCCTACGCCCCCCACGGAATCGACCCATATGCCGTAGACCCCGGCGGTGATTCCTGTGCCCGAGACCACGACACCCGCGTCGTGGCCGTCTCCGGCATCGCCGTAACGCCGCCCCCCGCTCTGGATCGCCCATCTGCCGCCATCCCCGCCATGCGAGGCCGCGCGCAGGCCGACGCCGCCGCTGCGCAGGGTGCTGTACAGCAGGTCGTAGCCCAGCGTCGCACCTTGCGCGCCGTTGCCGCCCCAGTGGTTGTAGTTCGGGTAAACCGGGTCGGTGGATCCTTCGCCGTTGCCGCCATGGCCACCGCTCACGTCCACGAAGACCGCGGTGCCGGTGTCGATCGAGACGTTCAGCGACGAATCGGACGCCCCGACGAAATCGGTACCGTTGGTGCCGTCCGAGCCGTTATGGTCATGGCAACAGGAGCCATCGGTGCCCCGGTAGTCGTGGACGACCTGGGCCTGCACGGTCCCGGCCGGCGACGACAGCGCGGCAAGCATCGCGGCCGCCAGCAGAGTCGGCCGGAACAAGGGCCGGGGGAAGCCGCCGGCGGTGCCCGGGGCCAGGAGATGCGAAAACGTCGTCATATGCGTACAGGTCCCATGCGTCAGAACTCGGCAAACGCCCGAAACCGTGCGTTTGTCGTACGCGAACGATCTTATTTGTCAGGATCCCGATATCGCAATCAGGCCGGACGAATCGACATTTTCAGCCGATGAATGACATCCGGCCATCAACCGGCCACCGTCGCTCCTGGTTTGTCCGCCGGTGCCACCGCGCGGATCGCATCCTCGACCGTCTCCAGGAAAATGAACTGGAGCTGCCTGCGCGACTCGTCGGGGATCTCCTCGATATCCTTGCGGTTGCGCGCGGGCAGCAGCACGGTCTTGATCCCCGCCCGCAACGCGGCCAGCACCTTTTCCTTGATGCCTCCCACTGGCAGGACCAGCCCGCGCAGGCTGATCTCGCCGGTCATCGCCCGGTCCGAGGGAACTGGCGTGTCGGTCATCAGCGAGGTCAGCGCGACGAACATCGCCACGCCGGCGCTGGGGCCGTCCTTGGGAATCGCGCCCGCGGGCACGTGGACGTGGATGTCGTTGTGCTCGAACAGCGCGGGATCGATGTCCAGGGACGCCGCCCGGCCCTTGAGCAGCGTCAATGCCGCCTGCACGCTTTCGCGCATCACCTCGCCCAGTTGCCCGGTCAGTATCAGCCTGCCGTTGCCCGGCGTGCGGCTGGCCTCGATGAACAGGATGTCGCCGCCGACCGGCGTCCAGGCCAGGCCGGTGGCCACGCCCGGCATGCCGGTGCGCATGGCGATCTCGCTTTCGAAACGCGGCGCGCCCAGGATCGCGTGCAGCTCCTCCACGTCGATACGCACGTGCTGCGCGGTCCCTTCCGCGACGCTCATGGCCGCATGGCGGAAAGCGCTGCCGATCTCCCGTTCCAGATTGCGCACGCCGGCTTCCCGGGTGTAGCCATTGATCACCTCGTGGACGGCCGCGTCGGTGATCTCGCACTGCGCGGGCGTGAGGCCATTGGCCGAGAGCTGGCGCGGCACCAGATAGCGGCGCGCGATCTGGGCCTTCTCTTCCTCGGTATAGCCCGGCAGCGTGATGATCTCCATGCGGTCCCGCAGCGGCCCCGGAATGCCGTCGAGCACGTTGGCCGTCGCGATGAACAGCACCTTGGACAGGTCGAACGGCACGCCCAGGTAGTTGTCCCGGAACGTGTCGTGCTGCTCGGGATCCAGGACCTCCAGCAGCGCGGCGGCGGGATCGCCCTGCACGCTGGCTCCCAGCTTGTCGACCTCGTCCAGCATCATCACGCAGTTGTTCGAGCCGGCCTTGTGGATGGCCTGGATCACATTGCCCGGCAGCGCGCCGATGTAGGTGCGCCGATGGCCGCGTATCTCGGCCTCGTCATGGACGCCCCCCAGGCTCAGCCGCACGAACTTGCGCGCCGTGGCCTTGGCGATGCTCTGGCCCAGCGAGGTCTTGCCCACCCCCGGCGGCCCCGCGAAGCACAGCACCGGGCTCTTGCCGGTGGGGTTGAGCTTGCGCACGGCCAGGTATTCCAGGATACGGCGCTTGATCTTGTCGAGCCCGTAATGGTCCTCGTCCAGGATCCGGCGGGCCTCGGCGATGTCGATGCGGTCCTCGGTGGAGACCGACCAGGGCAGCTCGATCAGCCAGTCCAGGTAGGTGCGGATCATCGAGTATTCGCCGGATGCCTCGGGAATGCCTTCCAGCCGCTTGAGTTCCTTGCGCGCCTGCTTCTCGGCTTCTTCCGGCATCCCCGCCTTGGCGATGCGTTCGCCCAGCTCCGCCAGTTCGGCGCTGTTGCCCTCGGTCTCGCCCAGTTCCTGCTGGATGGTCTTGAGCTGCTCGCGCAGCATGACCTCGCGCTGGCGGTCCTCGAAGCGCGCCTTGGTCTGCTGGTCGATGTCGCGGCTGATGCGCAATACCTCGATCTGATGCGCCATCAGCGCCAACACCTTGTCGGCGCGGGCGATGACGTCCACGGTCTCGAGCACGTCCTGCTTTTCCTCGGGCTTGATCTCCATCAACCCGGCGATGAAGTCCGCCAGCAGCGGCGCCGAGGTCATGTTCTGGATCGAGCCGGCCAGTTCGGCCGGCACCTGCGGCAGCAGTTGCAGGATATCCAGCGCGCGCATCTTCAGCTGGATCAGGCGTGCCTCGATCTCCGAGGTCATGACTTCGGGATCCTCGAAGCGCCGGACCCGCGCCACCATGAACGGATAGCCCCGCAGCAGCTCGACGATACGGAAACGCTGCACGCCCTGGCAGATGACATGGTGCGTGCCGTCGGGCGTGGTCACGTAGCGCATCACGTTGGCCACGGTCCCCATGGGATGGAGATCGCCGTCGCCCAGTTCCTCGGCCTCCGGATCGCGCTGCAGCACCACGCCCACCTGGCGGCTGGCCCGCGCGGCTTCCTGCGCGCCGCGCACGGTGCTGTCCCGGCCGATGGAGATGGGCGCCACCAAGCCTGGAAAAAGCACCAGGTTGCGCACCGGGATCAGCGTCAGTGCGTCCGACGGCAGCGCGATCGATGGCGCGGGCCCCTGGCTCGCGGGCTGCGCGCCCGGGGCCTCTTGCCGTTCCTGCCCCGATTGTTGGTCTCGAAATTCATTTGCCATGGCTTCTTACCTGTCCCCGGTTCGAGTTGCGGCGTACCGCCGGCCTATCCCAGCTTGAGCAGCGTCAACAGGAGGCAGCCGTCCACCATCCTGTGCTCCCGGATTTCGAAAGCCCCTGGCGGCAACGCGATGCGCCGCTCGAAGCGTCCATAGGGAATTTCTATGCGGCGGATATGGGCCTCGGCCGGTGCCGGCAGCGGGCGTTCGCCCACCACGGTGAGCGTCGCGCCTTCGATCAGCACCTGGACCTGGTCCGGCGCGACGCCGGGCAGCGCGACCAGCACGGTCAAGGCCCGGCCGGTCTCGAAGATATCGATGGGAGGCTCCCAGGTCGGCCCCTGAGGACCTCCCTGGCCCGGGCGGAAGAACTGGCGGTGCAGGTTGTCCGCCTGCTCCAGCAGTCTGACCGCGTCAATCCACATGGCATTGGACGGCTTGCGATAGTTCATGGTCCTGATCCTTGCTCGGAGCGCCCCGATGGCTCCAAATTAAGGCGGCGCGCGGCATCTGGCAATAGGGGACGGAAATACCGTCCCCACGTTCACCCACCGCGTGGGATCGCGGACTCGTAACAGATGTCGCGTTCAGGAGCCGGGGGCACCCGGCGCCACCTGCCCGCCTCCGCCGATGGCCTTGTAGACCGCGACCAACCCGATCCGCAACTGGCTGTCGCTCTGCGCGAGATCGCGCCTGGCCTGCAGCAGGGTCCGCCGGGCATCGAGCTCCGGCAGGAAATCGGTCATCCCGCCGGCATGGCGCGCCCGCGCCAGGTCGAGGGCGTCGCTGCTCGCGCGCAGCTTGCGCTGCAATTCGAGATTGCGCCGGCGCTCCGCGCCGTAGCCGGTCAGGGCATCGTCGATCTCTTGCCACGCGCGCAGCACCGTCTGCTGGTAGGCCACCGCCGCCTCCTGCTGCGCCAGCTCGCGCAGCGCCACGGTGGCGCGGCGGCGGCCCTGGTCGAACAGCGGCAGCGACAGGCTGGGCCCCACCGACCAGCGCCGGCTGCCCCATTCGCCGAACCTGCCGTCCTTGAAGGATTCGTAGCCGAAGCTCGCGCCCAGCACGATGCGCGGGTACAGGTCGGCCGTGGCAATGCCTATGTCGGCCGTGGCCGCATGCAGGCGGGCTTCGGCCGCGCGTATGTCGGGCCGGCGCAGCGCCACTTGCGAAGGCAGGCCCAACGCCAGGTCGGGCATGGCGGCGTCCGCGTCCGCGGTTTCGCCCAGCATGTCCCGCAAGGCCCCGGGCGGCTGGCCAGCCAGGAGGCCGATACGGTTGGCCGCCGCGGCCTCCTGGGCGCGCAAAGGCGCGAGGCGCCCGTCCAGATCGGCCAGCAGCGCCTCTTGCCGCGATACGTCCAGCGCATCGATCTGCCCGCCAGCCTGCCGCGCCCGCAGGATATCCTGGGACATCCGGGCTGCGGCCATGTCCTCTTGCAGCCACCGCAGTTGCGATTGGGTGCCGCGCAGCTCGAAGTAGTTGCGGGCGATCTCGCTCGCCACCGACAGCCGCGCCTGCGCCATCGCCGCCGCCGATGCGTCCACGTCGGCCTGCGCCGCCTCGATCGACCGCGCGACCCGGCCCCACAGGTCGATTTCCCACGACGCATCGAAGCCCGCCTGGTACAGCGTGAAGGGATCGCTCAGCACCGAGACGAGTTGCTCGCGGTTGTTCGGCGCGATGGCATCCAAGAGGCGGGTGCTGGCACCGTACTCGCTCTGGCGCTGGCGGGACACGCCCGCCGACAGGCCCACGTCCGGCCCCCGCTGCGCGGCCACCGTCTGCCGCATGAAGCGGCTCTGGGCGAAACGCAGCGCCGCGGTGCGCAGATCGGGGCTGGCCTCGCGCGCCTGGCGCAGCAGCGCGTCCAGCCGTGCGTCGTGGAAGGTTTCCCACCAATGGTCCGGCGGCACCGCCGTGGAAACAGGGTCGCGCAAGCTATCGGGACCGCCGCGCCAACTGTTCCAATCCGCCGGCTGCGCGGCCGTGGGCGCCTTGAAGTCCGGCCCCACCGCCGCGCAGCCGCCCAGGGACAACGCGAGCACGGCCGCTTGCAGGAAGGGACGGGGCCCGGGCCGGCGGATCGGATCGCATGCCATGCTTGCCTCCAGTCAAACCAAACGATGGCGGAACAGCCACGCCGCCAGCGGCAGCGTGACCGCGCCCAGGACGAACATGGGCACGAGATTGCGCCACAGCGACAACAGGCCGGCGCCCTCCAGGTAGACCCGCTGCACGAGGTCGATGGCAAAGCGCAGCGGATTGGCCAGGGTCGCGAATTGCAAGGCATCGGGCATGTTGCGCACCGGCGTGGCCAGGCCCGACAGCAGCATCAGCGGCATGATCAGCACGAAGGTGTAGAGCATGGCCTGCTGCATGTTGACCGAGATGGCCGAAATCGACAGCCCTATCCCCACGCAGGCCACGGTGAAGATCGCCAGGCCCGCGTAAAGCGTCGCCAGCGACCCCGCCATGGGAATGCGGAACCAGAACAGCGTGACGCCAAGAATGATGGACGACTGCACGAGGCCGATGAGGACCGGGGGAACGGCCTTGCCCAGCATGATCTCCATCGGCGTGTAGGGCGTCACGAGCAACTGGTCGAACGTGCCCTGTTCGCGTTCGCGCGCGACCGAGAGCGCGGTCAGCATCAGGGTCTGCATCATGCTGAGCGCGGCGATCAGGGCCGGCATGATGTTCCAGCGCGTCTCCAGGTTGGGGTTGTACCAGACGCGCGGCACCGCCGTGACCGGCATCCCGCCGCCGCGCAGCTCGGCGTTGTAGGCCGCCACGATCTCGGCCACGTGGGCGGACGCC
The DNA here is from genome assembly GCA_009360345.1 of Alcaligenaceae bacterium SAGV5. Taxonomy (GTDB): domain Bacteria; phylum Pseudomonadota; class Gammaproteobacteria; order Burkholderiales; family Burkholderiaceae_B; genus Pigmentiphaga. The sequence goes on along the minus strand of SPDP01000004.1, from coordinate 108,281 downwards.
TGGCCCGCGGTGTTCGAATTGCGGCCATCCAGGATGACCTGCAAGGGAGCATCCTGCCCTTGCGCCAGCCGGGCATCGAAGTCCGGTCCGAATTGCAGGACCAGCAGCGCCTCGCCGGCATCCACCACCCGCGCGATGTCCCGGGGCGCCGCCAGGGTGGCGACGCGGTGGAAAACCCCGGTGCCATCCAGGCGCGCCAGCAGCCGGGCCGAAGCCGCCCCCTGGCTCTGGTCCAGCACCGCGTACGGCACGTTCGTCAGGTTGTAGGTCGCGGCATAACCGAACACAAGGCTCTGGAGCAGCGCCGGAACGACCAGGATGGCCCGGTTGGCGGGATCCTTCAGGATGGCCAGCAGTTCCTTGCGGCACAACTGGGCCAGGCGTCGCCAGAAGTCGATGAAGGCGTCCATGCGTCAGTCCAGTCGCTTGCGCGTGACGAACCGCGCCACGCCCAGCAGCACGATGGCGTAGGCCGCCAGGACGGCGCAGTTCCTGGCGATCAGCGGCCAGTTGTTCCCGGCCAGGAACAGGGACTTGATCAGCTCCATGAAATAGGTGGCGGGCAGGATCTGCCCGATGACCCGGATGGCCGTGGGCACGTTGCGCAGGTCGAACATGAAGCCGGACAGCATCAGGGCCGGCAGGAAGCTCGCGATCAAGGCCACCTGGCTGGCCAGGAACTGGTTCCTGGTCACCGACGAGATCACCAGGCCTATGCCCAGCGCGACGAGCAGATAGAGCATGGCGCTGAACAGCAGGACCAGCAGCGATCCGTACATGGGCACCTGGAACAGGAAGGCCGCCGCGGCCAGGCACAGCGCCAGCCCGATCAGCCCTACGCAGAAATAGGGAATGATCTTGGCCAGCAGCACCTCCACCGGCCGCACCGGCGTGACGAACAGCGACTCCAGGGTGCCCCGCTCCCACTCGCGCGCCATGACGAGCGCCGTCAGGAAGGCCCCCACCAGCGTCATGATGAGCACGATCAGCCCGGGCACCAGGTACCACGTGCTGGTGTTGGCGGCGTTGAACCACATGCGGTCGACCACCTGGACCTGGCCCGCGGCCGGCCGCGCGGCCTCGCCGCGATCGGCCCGCTTCTGGCTCCACGACGCGAGCGCGCCGGCGACGTAGCCGCGTATCATCGTCGCGCGGCTGGCGTCCGCGCCTTGCAGCAGGACCTGCACCTGCGCCTCGCCGGCGGCCAGGCGGCGCGAGAAGTCCGCCGGCACCAGCACGGCGGCGTCCACGTCGCGCGCGCGCATCAGGGCGTAGGCCTCGTGTGCCGAGCCGACCACGCGGGGCGCCAGATAGCCCGGCGTCGACAGGCCCGCCACCACGTCGCGCGCGACCGGCGACGCATCGTCGAGCACCACCGCCACGGGCGCGTTCTTCACGTCCAGCGACAACCCGTAGCCGAAGATCAGGATGAGGACGATGGGCAGCGCGATGCCCATCATCAGGTTGGCGCGGTCGCGCAGCAACTGGCGCACCTCCTTGCGGGTCAGCGAGACGAGGCGGCGCCAGAAGCCGCCGGATGGCCGCGCACTCATGCCACGGCCTCCGCCTCGCCCTCGCGCCGGCGGCTGTGCTCGACGATGCCGATGAACGCCTCTTCCATGTTCAGGCGGCGCGCATCCGTCTCGCCCGCCTGCCGGCGCACCTGCTCCGGCGTACCCAGCGCCAGCAGCCGCCCGGCATCCTGGATGACGATGCGGTCGCAGTACTCCGCCTCTTCCATGAAATGCGTCGTCACGACGATGGTGGTGCCGCCGGCGGCCAGCGTCGTGATCCGGCGCCAGAACTCGCGCCGCGCCAGCGCATCGGCGCCGCTGGTGGGTTCGTCCAGGAACAGGATGTCGGGCTCGTGCAGCAAGGCTACCGCCATCGCCAGCCGCTGCCGGTAGCCGCCGGGCAGGCGTCCGCTGGCCTCCTGCGCCTGGGTTTCCAGGCCGAACTGCGCCAGCACCACCCCGATACGCGCGCGCAAGCGTTCTCCGTGCAGGCCGTAGGCGCTGCCGAAGAACGTCAGGTTCTCCATGACGCTCAGGTTGCCGTACAGCGCGAACCGCTGCGACACGTAGCCGACGCGGCGCCGGGCCCGCGCCGGCGCGGTCCGCAGGTCCACGCCCGCCACCCGCAGGAACCCGCTGCTGGCGGGCAGCAGGCCGCACAACATGCGGAAGGTCGTCGTCTTGCCCGCGCCGTTGGGGCCGAGCAGGCCGAATATCTCGCCCTTCGTCACGCTGAAGCTGGTGCGGTCCACGGCGACGAAATCGCCGAACTTGCGCACCAGGTCGCGGACTTCGATGATCGCTTCGTTGTCGGCGGGCGCCGACCGCATGGTCGTGGCCAAGGGCGGCGACGCCGCGCCCTCCGCCGGCTGGCGCTCCCGCAACAGCACCATGAAGCCGTCCTCCAGCCTGGCCTCCGCAGGCCGCCAGGCCAACGCCTGCTCCGGCCCCTGAGAAGACGCCTCGCCGGCCGCGGGGCGCCGGATTACGCGCACCTCCCCTCCCTGGGGCACGGCATCGATGATCCTGGCCGTGTCGTCGAGCAGCCGGGCCTGCAGCAGCCGGGCCGGCTCCCCCGGGCGTGGCGCCGTCACGAAACACAGCCCGTGCGCGGGGCGGCGGATGTCCTCGGGCCGGCCCTGCGCGAGCAGCCTGCCCTCATGCAGCACGAACACCCGGGCACAGCGTTCGGCCTCGTCCAGGTAGGTAGTGCTGACGATCACGGACAGGCGTTCGTCGTCGACCAGTTGCTGGACGATCTGCCACAGCTCCCGGCGCGACAAGGGATCCACGCCCACCGTGGGCTCATCCAGCAACAACAACTCGGGCGACCGGACCAGCGTGCAGGCCAGCCCCAGCTTCTGCTTCATGCCGCCGGACAGCTTGCCCGCGAGACGGGCGGTGAAGCGGCCAAGATCGGTCATCTCCAACAGACGGGCGTAGCGCCCGCGCCGCTGCTCCCGGGACACGCCATGCAGGTCCGCATACAGGTCCAGATTCTCCTGCACGCTCAGGTCTTCGTACAGGCCGAAGCGCTGGGGCATGTAGCTGATGCGGTCCTGCACGGCCTGCGGATCCGCGGCGACGTCGATATCCAGCACCCGCAGCGCCCCCTCGGCCCGCATCAGGCCCGCGACCAGGCGCAACAAGGTCGTCTTGCCCGCCCCGTCCGGCCCGACCAGCGCGGTCAGCGCGCCGGCGGGCGCCTCCAGCGAGACGCCGTCCAGCGCCACGGTCTCGCGCCCGCCGCGCGCGGCGGGAAAACGCTTGCGCACACCGCGCGCCACGACGACGGCCGCCGCGCTCATCTGCCCGGCGCTCCTTCGCCCTGCCGGTCCGGCGCGATGCGCACGGTGGCCGGCATGCCCAGCCGGAGCCGGTCCTGCGGGTCGTCCACGATCACGCGCATTTCGTAGACCAGGCTGGTCCGCAACGCTTCGGTCTGCACATTCCTGGGCGTGAATTCGGCCACCGACGAGATATAGCCGACGCGTCCCGCGATGGGCTGGCCGGGCTGGCTGTCCGTGACGATGTCGGCCGCCATGCCGGGCCGGACGTGGCCCAGTTGAGGCTCCGACACATAGACGCGCACCCATTTGGGATCGGTCACGGCCAGCGTATAGGCGGGCCGCTGGGGCGAGGCCATGTCGCCGGGTTCGAGCAGCCGGGCGCGCACGACGGCGTCGGCAGGCGCCCTCAGCTCGGTCTGTTCCAGACGGTAGGCGATCAGCGCCTGCTCGGCCCGCGAGACCTCCAACTGCGCCTCGGCCTGAGCGATGTCTTCCTTGCGCGGTCCCACCCGCGCCAGTTGGAGCCCCTTGCTGCGATTGTCCCATTGCGCGCGCGCCACCCGCAGACGCGACTCGGCGTTGTCCAGGTCTTGCTGGCTGACGCCGCGTCCGGCGGTATTCGCGGCTATGCCCCGCAGCCGCGCGAGCTGCTGCTCCGCCAGTTCGGCTTCGGCCTGGGCCGACGCCACCTGCGCCTGCGCCTGGGCCACTTCCTCGGGCCGGGTGCCGTTGCGCAATCGCAGCAGCGCCTGCTCCTGCACGGCGATACGGGCACGGGCCTGGGCCTCCTGCAGGCGCAGCGAGCGGCCGTCCAGCACCGCCAGCACCTCCCCCGCCTTGACCCGGTCGCCTTCCTCCACCCGCATCTGGGCCACTCGGTCGCTGCCGTCGAACGCCAGCGCCACCTGCCGGATATCGACGTTGCCGTAGAGCGTCAGGCCATCCCGGGCCGGCGCCGGGCGCAGGACATACCATGCCGCCCCCGCGAGCACCACCGCCACCAGCACGCCCCCAACCAGCACCTTCTTCATCGCCGCCGCCCTTGGAAACCGTCGGTCGGCAAATTATATAACTCAAATTTCAATTTGATGTATGATTTTTACGTATCCACTCGCCCGCCCCGATCCCGGCACCTTCCCGCATGGCCGTCACCTCCCGACCGTCGATACCCGTCCGCTCTCCGCGCATGGATGGCGAGACCACCCGCGCCCGTATCCTGGAGACGGCCGGACAGCTGTTCGCCGAGCGCGGCTACGCCGACACCACCAGCAAGGCCATCTGCGAGCGGGCACGATGCAACATGGCGGCGGTCAACTACCATTTCGGCAGCCGCGACGGCCTCTATCTGGCGTTATTGAAGGAAGTCCACAAGCATCTGGTCAGCCTGGACTATCTGGCGCGCCTGGCGCACAGCGCCCAGCCCCCGCGGCGCAAGCTGGAAGCATTCCTGGATGGCCTGACCACCAGCCTGCTCAATGCCGACAGCTGGCACATCCGCCTGTGGGCTCGCGAGGTACTTGCCCCCTCCCCCCACCTGGCCAGTATCGTCGAGGCCGAGGCCCTGCCGAAATTCGGGCTCATCAGCGCCATCATCGGCGAGATCACCGGCCTCCCCGCGGGCGACCCGGCGCTGACCCGCTGCGTGCTGAGCGTCATGGCGCCCTGCATGATGCTGCTGATCGTCCACCGCGACATGAACAGCCCCATCCAGGCACTGTTCCGGCAACCGGCCCCGGACCTTGCCACGCACCTGAAAACCTACGCCCTCGCGGGGCTGGACGCGGTCGTCGCGGCCCGGGCCGCGCGCCGGCCGGCGCGCAAGACACGCTAAGGGCCTATTCCCCCTGCAACCCGTGGCGCGCGACCACGTCCTTCCATCGCGCGAATTCCTTCCGGTTCAGTTCGGCGAACGCCTCGGGCGACGTCAGCACGACGTCGTACCCCTTCTCCAGCAAGTCCTTGCGCATCTGCGGCGTCCCCATGATGGCGCCAACCTCGTCATGCAGGCGCTGGACGATGGCCTTGGGCGTGCCCGCCGGGGCATACATGCCCACCCAGATGGACAGGTCGTAATCAGGGTAGCCCGACTCGGCCACGGTGGGCAGGTCGGGCACCAGTTGCGAACGCAGCCTGCCGGTCTGCGCCATTGGCTTGAGCTTGCCCGATGCCACGTTCGCGCGCGACGCCTCGACCGTGCTGATCAGCATGGTCGAACTGTTCTGCATGACGTCCATGGCCGCCACGCCCATGCCATTGGCGGGAATGTGGCGCATCCTGGTACCCAGCATGTCCTGCAGCACCAGCGAATACAAATGGGTGGTCGAGCCTGGGCCGGGCGAGCTGTAGCTGGCGTCGTCGCCCATTTTCTTCAGGTAGGCGACAAACTCGGGAAAGGTCCTGGCCGGCGTCGACGGATGCGTCAGCACCAGCATCTGGCCGGAAGCGATCTGCCCGATAGGCGCGAAATCCTTGACCGGGTCGTAGGGCGTCTTGCGCGAAGCCGGCGTGATGACGTGCGTGTTCAACGACATCATCAGCGTGTAGCCGTCCGGCGGGGCCTTGGCCACGTAGGCCGTGCCGATGGCCGCGGCCGCGCCGGGCCGGTTCTCGACCACCACGCTCTGGCCCAGCCGCGCCGCGAGCTTATCGGACAGCAGCCGGGCCAGGGCATCGGCACTCGTGCCCGGCGTATACGGCACCACGATCCGGACGAGCCTGGAGGGATAGCCGCCCTCCGCCTTGCCCGCAGCCTGCCCGTGAGCCGTCGCGGCCGCCAGCGCCAGCGTCACGGCGAACGCAAACCTCGATGGGAAAAGGACGCCTTTCATGCTTGTGTCTCCTGACGATGTTCTTGGCCGCCCACCGCTGCCGGTCCACGGCTTCTGCGCGCACTCTAACACACATACAGTATGTTTTTATAAACAGTTAGGGTTTTCTAGGAAACGTTGAACTGGTAGATGCCCATGAGTCACGTTATGGGCGCGTGGTTGCGATGCGCGCTGCCGGCCCCATATAGTCGGGCATGACCATCGCCCGCCACCCCGTCGACGCGCTGCACGGCTTCCATCCGGCCGTGGCCGCGTGGTTCCGCCGGTCCTTCGGCTCGGCGACCGAGGCCCAGCGCCGCGCCTGGCCGTCCATCCGCGGCGGCCGCTCGACGCTCGTGGCGGCCCCCACCGGTTCCGGCAAGACACTGGCTGCCTTCCTGGCCGCCATCGACGAACTGGTGCGGATGGGCGTGGACGCCGGCGGCGCGCTGCCGGACGCCACCATGGTGGTATATGTCTCGCCGCTCAAAGCGCTGTCCAACGACATCCGCCTGAACCTGCAAGCGCCACTCGAAGGCATCGCCACGGAACTGGAACGCCTGGGCCTGCCCGATCCCGGCATCCGCGCCGCCGTGCGCACCGGCGACACCGAGCCACAGGCCAGGCAGGCGATGCGCAAGCGCCCGCCCCATATCCTGGTGACGACGCCCGAGTCGCTGTACGTGCTGCTGGGCTCGGACAGCGGGCGCCGCATGCTCTCCGGCGTGCGCAGCGTGATCGTGGACGAGATCCACGCCCTGGCGGGCAACAAGCGGGGCAGTCACCTGGCCCTCACGCTGGAACGGCTGGACGCCCTGTGCGGCACGCGGCCGGTCCGCATCGGACTGTCCGCCACGCAGAAACCGCTGTCGGCGGTGGCCCGCTTCCTGGCTGGCCCGGCCCACGCGGACGCCTGCGAACTCGTCGACATCGGCCATGCGCGGCGCCGCGACCTGGACCTGGAACTCCCCCCCGTCCCGCTGGAGGCCGTCATGGCCACCGACGTCTGGGACCGGGTCTACGACCGCATGGCCGAACTGGTGGCGCAGCACCGCACCACGCTGGTCTTCGTCAACACCCGCCGCATGGCCGAACGGGCCGCCCGGCACCTGGCCGATCGCCTGGGCGAGGAGGCGGTGGCCGCCCACCACGGCAGCCTCGCCAAGGAACACCGGCTCGATGCCGAGCAGCGGCTCAAACGCGGCGAACTGCGCGTGCTGATCGCCACCGCTTCGCTGGAACTGGGCATAGACATCGGCGACGTGGACCTGGTCTGCCAGGTCGGCTCGCCGCGGACGATCTCCGCCTTCCTGCAACGGGTGGGCCGCTCGGGCCACCAGGTGGGCGGGATTCCCAAAGGGCGCCTGTTCCCCACTTCGCGCGACGAACTGATCGAATGCGCGGCGCTCCTGGACTGCGTGCGGCGCGGCGAACTGGACGCCCTGCGCGTTCCCGTCCAACCGCTGGACGTGCTGGCCCAGCAACTGGTGGCCGAGGTCGCCAGCCAGGAGTGGAGCGAAGAAGCGCTGTACGCGCTGGTGCGCCGCGCGGCGCCCTATGCGGACCTGGAACGCCCGGTGTTCGACGCCGTGCTGCGCATGCTGGCAGAGGGCTACACCGGCCGCCAGGGCGTGCGGGCAGCGTACATCCACCGCGACCGGGTCGCCGGCGCCCTGCGCGGACGGCGCGGCAGCAAGCTCACGGCCGTCACCTCGGGCGGCACCATCCCGGACAACGCCGACTACACCGTGCTGCTGGAACCACAAGGGCTGATGGTCGGCACGGTCAACGAGGACTTCGCGGTCGAAAGCCTGGCCGGCGACGTCTTTCAGCTGGGCAATACGTCCTACCGCATCCTGCGCGTGGAAGCCGGCCGCGTCCGCGTGGAGGACGCGCACGGCGCCGCCCCCAGCATTCCGTTCTGGCTGGGCGAGGCGCCCGGCCGCAGCGACGAGCTCTCGGCCGGCGTCTCGCGCCTGCGCGCCCGGGTCGAACAACTGCTGGCGCGCCCGGGGCAGGCGGCGCCCGACATCGAAGGCGCCGTCCTGGCGCTGATGGACGAGATCGGCCTGAACGCGTCGGCGGCGCGCCAGATCGTCGAATACCTGGCGCGCGCGAAGGCGGCGCTGGGCCGGCTGCCCACCCATGACACCCTGGTCATGGAGCGCTTCTTCGACGAATCGGGTGGCATGCAGCTGGTGGTGCACTCCCCCTTCGGCAGCCGGCTCAACCGCGCCTGGGGCCTGGCCCTGCGCAAGCGCTTCTGCCGCAGCTTCAACTTCGAGCTGCAGGCCGCGGCCACCGAGGACGCCATCGTGCTGTCGCTGTCCACCAGCCACAGCTTCCCGCTGGACGAAGTCTGGCGCTACCTGCGCTCGAACACGGCCGAGCACCTGCTGGTGCAGGCCTTGCTGGACGCGCCGCTGTTCAACGTGCGCTGGCGCTGGAACGCCACTACCGCGCTGGCGCTGCCGCGCTACGTGGGCGGCCGCAAGGTCGCGCCGCAGTTGCAGCGCATGAAAAGCGACGACCTGCTGGCCGCGGTCTTCCCCGACCAGGCCGCCTGCCTGGAGAACGTGGTCGGGGAACGCGAGATTCCCGACCACCCGCTGGTCGCGCAGACCATCGGCGACTGCCTGCACGAGGCGATGGACACCGAAGGCTGGCTCGACCTGCTGCGCCGGATCGAGAAGCAGGAAATCGAGCTGGTGGCGCGCGACCTGCCCACCCCGTCGCCGCTGGCCATGGAGATACTGAGCGCGCGGCCCTACGCCTTCCTGGACGACGCGCCGCTGGAGGAGCGCCGCACGCAGGCCGTGATGGCGCGCCGCTGGACGGATCCGGAGTCGGCGGACGACCTGGGGGCGCTGGACGCCGGCGCCATCGCGGCGGTGGCCGCCGAAGCCTGGCCGCAAGTGCGCGGCGCCGATGAAATGCAGGAAGCCCTGGCGAGCCTGGCCTGCGTGACCGCGGCGGAGGCAGCCGCCAACGACGGCTGGCGGGACTGGCTTGCCACGCTGGCGCGGGAAGGCCGGGCAGCGCAACTGCGCGTGGGACCGGACGCGGCCCTGTGGGTGCCGGTCGAACGCATGGCCTGCGTGCGCGCCCTGTATCCCGGCGCCTGCGCCGAACCGGAAATCGCCCTGCCCGCCGGCTGCGACGAACCGTGGGAGGCCGACACCGCCCTGGTCGAAGTCGTACGCGCGCGGCTGACCGGATTCGGGCCGCTCGAACTGCCGCGCATCGCCGCGGATCTCCTGCTGCCCGAGGCCGACGTGGCCGTGGCGCTTGCCCGGCTGGAAGCCGAGGGCTATGTCATGCGCGGCCGCTTCCATCCGCAGGCGCGGGGAGAACAATGGTGCGAACGGCACCTGCTGGCCCGTATCCACCGCTACACCATCAAGCGCCTGCGCCGCGAGATCGAGCCGGTCGAACGGCAGGACTTCATGCGCTTCCTGCTGGAATGGCAGCACGTCGCGCCGGAGGCCCGGCTGCACGGACCCGGCTCGCTGCCGCAGGTCATCGACCAGTTGGAGGGCTACGAGGCCGCCGCCGGCGCCTGGGAAGCGGACATCCTGCCGGCGCGGCTGGGGGCCTATTCCCCCGGCTGGCTGGACGACCTGAGCCAGGCCGGCAAGGCGGTCTGGATGCGCCTGGCCGGTCAGGGCAAGGCCGCGGCCAGCCCGGTGCGCGCCACCCCCATGGTGCTGCTGCCGCGACGCCATCTGGGCCCCTGGCAGGCGCTGGTGCCGCCGGACCACCAGGCCGAGCTGTCGCCGCGCGCGCGGCGGGTCCATGACGCGCTGGCCAGCCATGGCGCGATGTTCTTCGACGAACTGCTGGGCGACACTCGCCTGCTGCCCAACGAACTGGAGACCGCGCTGGGCGAACTGGTCGCGGCGGGTGCCGCCAACGCCGACAGCTACGCCGGCCTGCGCGCGTTGCTGGTCCCCGCGTCCCAGCGCACCGCCCACCAGCGGCGGCGCTCGCGCCACGGCACGGCCCTGAACCAGATGGACCAGGCCGGCCGCTGGGCGCTGCTGCGCCGGTCCGCCGCCCCCGCACCCGTGGCACCCGGCAAGCGCCAGCGCACGGATCCGCAGGTTCTGGAGCACATCGCCCAGGTCCTCTTGCGCCGCTACGGCGTCGTGTTCTGGCGCCTGCTGGAACGCGAGGCCCACTGGCTGCCGCCGTGGCGCGAACTGCTGCCCGTACTCCACCGCCTGGAGGCCCGCGGCGACGTGCGGGGCGGCCGCTTCGTGGCCGGCCTGGCGGGCGAACAGTTCGCGCTGCCCGAGGCCATCCCGCTGCTGCGCGGCATCCGGCGCCGCGACGTGGGCGGCGTACTGGCCTGTGTCTCGGCGGCCGATCCGCTGAACCTGGCCGGCACGCTGCTACCCGGGGAAAAGATTCCCGCGCTGGCGGGCAACCGTGTGCTCTACCGCGACGGACTGCCCGTGGCCGCCGCCGTTGCGGGCGACATCCGCTATCTGGTCGAAGCGGCATCCGAGGAACGCGAACGACTGCGCTTGGCCCTGGTGGCGCGGCGCTGAAACGATCTCCCACACACGCCCAATCACTCAAACACGAAAAGCAGAAATGCGGAAAACAGCGGGTATCGCCCGGGGGCAAGCGGCTACAATTGCGCGTTGCGTAGGCGGCCCCGCGCCGTCCTGATTCTCCCCCATCGATGGCCCCGCGGCTCCGGCCGACGCCATCCTTCGTCACACAGGAATTGCGCAGCATGATCATCGATTGCCACGGTCACTACACGACCTCGCCCGCCGCCCACAACCAATGGCGCGACCAGCAGAAGGCCAACTTCAAGGCCGGCGGCGACATCGACCCGGCCTATCCCGATATCTCCGACGACCAGATCCGCGAGACCATCGAGCAGAACCAGTTGCGCCTCTTGCGCGAACGCGGCGCCGACATGACCATTTTCTCGCCCCGCGCCTCCGCCATGGAGCCCCACGTCGGCAACGAGAACGTCAGCCAGGTCTGGGCCCGCCGTTCGAACGACCTGATCAAGCGCGTCATCGACCTGTACCCCGAGACCTTCATCGGCGTCTGCCAGCTTCCGCAGTCTCCCGGCGTGTCCATCGCCAGCTCCATCGCCGAGCTCGAGCGCTGCGTGACCGAGCTGGGCTTCGTCGGCTGCAACCTCAACCCCGATCCCTCGGGCGGCAGCTTCAGCGCCCCGCCGCTGACCGACCGCTCGTGGTATCCGTTCTTCGAGAAGATGGTCGAGCTGGACGTGCCGGCCATGATCCACGTCTCGGGCTCGTGCAACTGCGCGATGCACGCCACCGGCGCCTACTACCTGGCCGCCGACACCATCGCCTTCATGCAGTTCATCGAAGGCGACCTGTTCCGCGACTTCCCGACGCTGCGCTTCATCATCCCCCATGGCGGCGGCGCCGTGCCCTACCACTGGGGCCGCTACCGCGGGCTGGCCGACATGCTCAAGCGCCCGCCGCTGGCCGAGCACGTGATGAAGAACGTCTACTTCGACACCTGCGTCTACCACCAACCCGGCATCGACCTGATGTTCGAGGTCATCGACGTCGACAACATCCTGTTCGGCTCGGAAATGGTGGGCGCGGTGCGCGGCATCGATCCGCAGACGGGTTTCTACTTCGATGACACCAAGCGCTACATCGATGCGCTGGACATCCCGGCCGAAGACAAGCGCAAGGTGTTCGAACTGAACGCGCGCCGGGTCTATCCGCGCCTGGATGCTCAACTGAAGGCACGGGGACTGTAAACCGCGCTTCCTCCGGGATCCCTGCCCCGCCGACCTATACCTGTCAGGTATCGGTGGGGCAAACCCGCCATCTTTTCTCCATCGCTTCACCCCCTTACGCTTGCATCGGGCACAAGGGCGCGCTCATTCTTCCCGCGCGCCCCCACAATAGAGACAGGAATCCCCGATGCGCTACGTCCGCTTCCTCCACGACGGCACCCCCTACCTCGGCACCCGCGAGGGCAACAAGATCCGGATCCTGGGCGAGGAATCGATCGAATCCCTGCTGGCCGCCGGCACCGACCTCGAAACGTACGCCAGCACCCGCGGCGGCGGCAAGCTGCTGGACGAGGCCGACGTCGCCTACCTGCCCATCGTCGAACATCCCGCCAAGATCTTCTGCATCGGGCTCAACTACGCGGACCACACCAAGGAAAGCAAGTACGAGCAGCCCGCCTACCCCACCATCTTTCCGCGCTACGACACCAGCCTGGTCGGCCACGGCCAGCCCATCGTCCGCCCGCGCGTGTCCGACTCCCTGGACTTCGAGGGCGAGCTGGCGGTGGTGCTCAAGCGTGGCGGCCGGCACATCAGGAAGCAAGACGCGCTCGACTGCATCGCCGGCTATGCCTTGTTCAACGACGGCTCCGTGCGCGAATACCAGTTCCTGTCCCCGCAATGGACGGTGGGCAAGAACTTCGACGCCACCGGCGCCTTCGGCCCGGAACTCGTCACCGCCAGCGAAGTGCCGCCCGCGGCGCGCGGCCTGCGCCTGGAAACCCGCCTGAACGGCGAAGTGGTCCAATCGGCCAGCACCGACGACATGATCTTCGACATCCCCACGCTGATCAGCGTCATCAGCGAAGCGATCACGCTGGAAGCCAGCGACGTCATCGTCACCGGCACCCCCGCCGGCATAGGCTGGGCCCGCACGCCCAAGCTGCTGATGCGCGCCGGCGACGTCTGCGAGGTATCGGTGACCGGCTTTGCCCCCCTGCGCAACCCGATCGCCGACGAAGCCTGAACGTCCGGCCACGGCCGCACGACGGAGGAGACTCATGAGCACACAGACCCAGCATGGCGCGGGCGCCCGGCAAGCCGCGGTGCATTCCATCGACCACTACGCGCTGACGGTACCGGACCTGGCCGTGGCCCACCATTTCCACGAAGCCTTCGGCCTCGCGGTAGCAAGCGAAGGCGATGGCCTGGCGCTGCGGGCACGGGACGGACACGTCTCGGCGCGCATCCACGCGGGCCCGCGCAAGGCGCTGGCCTATCTCAGCTTCAGTTGCCATGCCGACGACCTGGCGGCCATCCGCGCCCGCCTGGACCAGGCCGGTGTCGCGATGACCGCCGACGCGCCGCGCGCCACCGCCGAAGGCGTCTGGTTCCACGACGTGGACGGCAACCTGATCCAGGTCAAGGCCGGCCCCAAGATCACGCCGGACGCCAAGAGCCCGCTCGACAACGTCCACGTGGGGGCCGACGCGCGCGGCGCCCGCTTCCGCAGCCAGGTCGCGCAGGTCCGCCCGCGCCGCCTGTCCCACGTGCTGCTGTTCACGCCCGACGTCTCGCGCGCGCTGGCCTTCTATGAAGAAACGCTGGGCCTGAGGTTGTCCGACCGGTCCGGCGAAGGCATCGCCTTCACCCACGCCCCGCACGGCTGCGATCACCATCTGGTCGCCTTCGCGCGCAGTTCGGCGCGCGGCTGGCACCACGCGGCCTGGGACGTGGCCAGCATCGACCAGGTCGGCCAGGGCGCGGCGCAGATGGCCGCCGCGGGCTACGCGCGCGGATGGGGGACGGGACGGCACGTGCTGGGATCGAATTTCTTCCACTACGTGCGCGACCCATGGGGCTCGTACTGCGAGTTCTCGGCCGACATCGACTACATCTCGGCCGGACATGCATGGCCCTCGGGGGATTTCCCGCCCGAGGACAGCCTGTATCAATGGGGACCGGACGTGCCGCCGGACTTCATCCACAACACCGAGGCCTGATCCGGCATGCGTGCCGGTCGATACGATCGGCACGTCGCTTGTGGCCCCCGTCAAGCCAGGACGGCCACCCCGTCGGCGGCCCGCACACCCTGCCCGCGCGGCAGCACGAACACGGGGTTGATCTCGGCTTCGACCAGCCTGTCCCCCAGTTGCGCGGCCATCTCCGAGAACGCCACGATCGCGTCCACCAGGCCCTCCACGTCGGCCGGCGGCCGGCCCCGGAACCCATCCAGCAGCGGCCAGCCTTTCAGCTCGCGCACCATGTCGGCGGCCTCCCGCCGGTCCAGGGCCCTGCCCGGCCTCGGCATGCGCAGGCTCGTGTCGTTGAAAAGCTCGGCAGCGATGCCCCCCATGCCCAGGAGAATGGCGTACCCCAGCGCATCCCGGCGCATGCCCAGGATCAGTTCCACGCCCGGTCCCACCATCTCCTGGACCAGATAGCGCTCGGGCCGGATGCCGGCACGAGATTCGACTTCCCGCGCCATGGACGCCAGGCGCGCTCCCACGGCCTCCGGCGCCAGGTCGACCGCGACGCCGCCCACGTCGCTCTTGTGCGTGATGGCGGCGGAAAGCATCTTGAGCACCACGCGTCCGCCCAGTTCGCGGGCCGCCCGCTCCGCTTGCGCGGGCCCGTCCACGACCGACTCCCGCACGCACGGAATGCCGAACCGGGCGAACAGGCGCTTGGCCTCGTGCTCGTCCAGGGATCCGCGGGGCAGGCCCTCGACCGTGCCGGGTGGCAGGCCGCCTTCGTCCGCCTCCCCGCCGTCCCGCGCGCCGGCCTCCGACATGCCACGCAGCGCGGCGGCACAGCCCTCGGCGGCGGCGAACGCGGGCACGCCATGCCGGGTCAGCGCGCGCGCCACCTCGGGCGCATGCGGGCTCACGAAGCCGATCACGGGCTTGGGCGAATCGGCCAGGCAGTCGCGGATGGCGCCCGCCATCAACTCCGGCATGGCCAGGCTGGACGAACCGGCGATGACGACCAGGGCGTCGTAGCTCGGACTGCCCTGCAATACCCGGATCGCCCCCTTCAGGAGATCCGGCTTCAGGCCGGCCAGCGTAACGTCGATGGGATTGCGGTCCAAGACCGCGTGGTCGCCCGTCTGCAATGCGCGCAGCGCCTCGGCGGTCGGACCGTCGGGCGGCGGCGCCTCGAAACCCGCCATGCCCAGTTCGTCGGACACCAGCGTTCCCGCCCCGCCTGTCGAGGTCAGTATGGCCACGCGCTTGCCCGCCAGGCGCCGCCCCGTGGCCAGCGCCGAAGGAATGTCCAGCAGCTCGTCGAAAGTCCGGGCGCGTATCACGCCCACCTGCCTGAAGAAGGCGTCGTACATCCGGTCGGCTCCCGCCATCGCTCCCGTGTGCGAGATGGCGGCCCGCGCGCCCGCCTCGGAACGGCCGATCTTGAACGCGACCACGGGCTTGCCGGCGCGCGCGGCCTTCATCGCGGCCGCCCGGAATTTCTCCGGACGCCTGATCGTCTCCACGTACAGGGCGATCACGCGCGTCGCGTCGTCGCCGGCCAGATGGTCGACGAAATCGGCCAGGTCCAGGTCGGCCTCGTTGCTGGTCGATACCAGCTTCGACAGCCCGATGCCCCGCGCGTTGGCCCGCGACAGCAGCGCCCCCAGGATCCCCCCGCTCTGCGAGACCACGCCGACCGGCCCCACCTCGAAGTCCTCCAGCTCCAGCGCGCCGCTGGCCGACAACACGATGCGGTCGGTCAGGTTGACCAGTCCGATGGTGTTCGGGCCGAGAATGCGCATGCCGCCCGCCGCCGCCAGCAACTGCTCCTGCCGGCGCGCGCCCTCGCCGCCGGTCTCGGTGTAGCCGCTGGCCAGCACGATGGCCGCGGCGGTACCGCGGGCCGCCAGCTCGCGCACGGCCAGGTGCGCCCGCTCCGCGCCCAGCAGGACGATGCCCACGTCGGGCACCTCGGGCAAGGCCGCCACCTCGGCGTAGCAAGGCAGTTCGCCGATATGGCTCGCCTTCGGATTCACCGGCAGGATGCGCCCCCGGTATCCATGCTTGAGCAGATAGGAAACGGGACGGCCAGCGGTCTTGCCCGCGTCGGCCGAGGCCCCGACCACCGCGACGCTGCGCGGATTGAGAAGACGGGAGATGGCGTCCATCAAGCCTGCCCCCGGGACCCGCCCGCCGCCTTGTCCAGGAAAGCCATCACGGCCTCGCGGTGCTCGCTGCTGGTGTAGCAGATGCCCTGGGCCTGGCTGCCCTGGGCGAAGACCTGCGCGGCCGGCAGTTCGAAGGCCTGGTTGAGGATGGTCTTGCTCAACGCCAGCGCCGTCGCCGACCCCCGGCTCAGCTCCGCCGCCCAGGCCTGGGCCTCGGCCACCAGGGTCTCGGCCGAGGCCCGCCTGTCGACGATGCCCAGGCTTGCCGCCTCGTCCACATCCACCTTGCGCCCGCTGAAGATCAGGGCCTTGGCCATCGGCAGGCCCACGCGGCGGGGCAGGAAATACATGCCGCCGCCGTCCGGCACGATGCCGCGATGAATGTAGGACCACGAGAAGCTGGCCCATTCGCTGGCGACGATGAAGTCGCACGCCAGGGCGGTATCGGCCCCCAGCCCCGACGCCGCGCCGTTGACGGCGGCGATGGTCGGCTTGGGCATGGTGTGCAGCAAGGCCTGGGCGTGGTGCACCAGCTGCTGGCGGTGCCAGCCGTTGAAGGCGATCTCGCCCGTGGGGGCATTCATGCGCCGCTCCATGCCGGCGATGTCGCCTCCCGCGCAGAAGCCCTTGCCGGCGCCGGTCAGCACCAGCGCGCGAATGCCTCGGTCGGCCGCGACGTGCTCCAGCGCATCGATCAGTTCGGTGCGCATGGCGTCGCTGATCGCATTGCGTTTCTCGGGCCGGTTCAGCGTCAGCGTCGCGATCGAGTCTTCGACCCGCATCGATATCAATGAATAAGTCATGGTGATTCCCGCATCCTTGCATGCAGCGCGCGGCTGCTCAATTGGGCTTGAGATGGTTTTCCCGGACGACCTTGCGCCAGCGCTTCTCCTCCGCCGCCACGTAGGCATCGAGTTCGGCCGGATCGCCCGCGCGGATGCCCAGCCCTTCCTTCTCGACCTTCTCCCGGAACTCCGCGCTTCGCGCCGCGCCCCTGGCCGCCTTGTTCAGGCGATCGACGATCTCGGCGGGCGTTCCGGCCGGCACGTACAACCCGTACCAGCTCTCGACCACGTAGCCGGGCACGGTGTCCCCGATCGGCGCCACGCCCTCGAAGGAAGGAGAAGGCTTGGCGCTCGTCACGCCCAGGGCGCGGAACCGTCCGCTTTCCACATAGCCCGAGGTGGCGGCCGCCGTGCCGAACATCATGTCCACCTGCCCACCCAGCACGTCCGTGATCGCCGGACCCGCCCCCTTGTAGGGCACGTGGGTCAGCTCCACCTTGGCCAGGTTGCTGAACATCTCGCCGGCCAGGTGGGCGGAGGTCCCGATGCCCTGCGATGCATAGGTCAGTTTGCCCGGATTGGCCTTGGCGGCCGCCAACAGGTCCGCCATCGTCTTGTAGGGGCTCTCGGCACGGACGACCAGCACGTTGGGGCCCGCGCCGATCAGGATGACCGGCGCGAACGCCGTCTCGTTCGAGTACGGCAGCCTGGGCTGGAGACTGGGATTGACCGCATGGGCGAACGAGGCGATCAGGATGGTGTAGCCATCGGCCGGACTCTTGGCGACCGCATCGGTGCCTATCATCGTGCCGGCGCCGGGCTTGTTCTCCACGACGATGGGCTTGCCCAGGTCCTTGCCCATCTCCGCGCCCAGCGTGCGCGCGATCAGGTCCGTTCCACCGCCCGGCGAGAACGGCACGATCAGGCGGATGGGGCGTTCGGGATAGGCCGCCCACGCGGCATTGCCGGCCAGCAACATGCCGGCCAGCAGTCCCAGCACATGGCGGCGCGCCGCCATGCTCCTGGTTGAATCGGACATCGTCGTCTCCTGTAGGACCCCGGCGTTCGCGCCGGGTGGATCGTTCTCGTCGGCAAGGCTTGCCTGCCAGGGCGAAAGGTTAGGCGCGATGCCCTCGACGCGCATTTGCGAAATTCCAAGGAGTGGAACAAAATTTCCATCGATGCCGAGCGCGCCAACGGAGACAACCCGTGGAAGGTCCACGCAAACCAGGACGATCGCCCACCAACCGCTCGCTCGAACGGGGCGCCGAAATCCTGCGGGCATTCCGCCCGGGGTCGGCCACATTGGGCAACACGGAACTGGCCGAACGCAGCGGACTGTCGAAATCCACCGTCAGCCGGCTCACCCAGACACTGGTCCGCACCGGCCTGCTCCAGTTCGACGGCAACAGCCGGGCCTACCGGCTCGCCCCCGCCGTGCTCAGCCTGGCGCATGCGATGCGCACCGGGTCGCGCGTGCTGCAACTGGCCGCGCCCCGGATGCGGGCCCTGGCCGAGGCGAAGCGGATCAACGTGGGACTGGCGGCGCCGGACCGCGACGACATGGTCTACCTGGAATCGATACGCTATGCGCGCCGCGCGGCCTTGCGGCACGTCGTCTCGGGACAGCGCGTGCCCATGGAGCTGACCTCGCTGGGACGCGCGTATCTGGCGACGCTGAGCGAGGCGCAGCTCAAACCCTTGCTGGAAGCGTTCAAGCGGCGGCGTGGCCGGAACTGGCCGGCCCTGGCCCGGGAAATCGGCGAAGCGGGCAACAGCGTGCGCGCGCGGGGCTATTGCTCCGCGGCGTGGCAGCCGGAGGTGGTGGCGGTGGCGACGCCGCTGCGCATCGGCCACGACGTCTACGCGCTCAATGTCAGCACCTCGACCAGCGAGCCGCTGGCCAGCACCGCCCGGTCGCTGGCGGCCCCGCTGCTGGCCCTGGCCGAGGAAATACGCGAAGCCGTCGAGGACGACGCGTTCGCGCCGTGATGTCCGCGCCGGCGGTCAGCGCATCCGCGCCCTGCCCAGGGCCCCCGCCAGCAGCGGCCGCGCATCGGCCCCCGCGATTCCCCGCCAGGCGATATGGTGATCCGGCCGGATCAATACGCGCTCCGCGCCATAAAGCACGCGAACGGCGGCATCGTCGACCTCCAGCACCTCCAGGCCGATGCCGCACTCGTCCGCCGCCGCGCGCCACGCCTCGCGCTCGGACGCCGGCAGCGCGCCGAAGGCAAGCAGCGTGAAATCGCGCCCGAACAGGTCGAACAACACCTTGCCCCGCACGATGGCATGCGGCGCGCGCGATCCCGGCAAGGCCAGGGGTTCGTAGCGATTCGGATCGTCGTGGGAAGCGGGGCCGGACTCGGCCGCGACGATGGGACTGTCCAGGTAGCGTACGCCCAGTTGCAGGCCCGGGATGTTGAACTCGCCGGCCACGTGCGCGGCGAGCTGGCGGCCGAGCTCCGCCCGCGCCCGGGCGCCGGCCTCGCCGGCCGCCTCGATGTCCGCGCCGGCGCGCAGGTTGCCGATGCTGTCCGCCATGCGGCGCGCGAAGGCCGTATTGCGCAGCGCCATGGGCCGGCGCTCGCGCTCGTAGCTGTCCAGCAGCGCGGGCGGTGCTTCGCAGCGGATCACCGCCGCCAGTTTCCAGCCCAGGTTCACCACGTCGTCGATCGAGGTGTTGTAGCCCATCCCTCCGGTGGGAGTGAAAAGGTGGGCGGCATCGCCCGCCAGGAACACCCGGCCCGCGCCCATCCTGTCCGCCACCAGCGTGTAGCCGGCCACCCACGGCAGGCGGTCGATCAGCTCGAAGTCGAACTCCCTGCCCACCACGGCATACGCGGTGGCGACCGGATCGATGTCGCCGGGCGACTGCCCGGGGGCGAGTTGGACGGCCAGCAGGAAGGTCTCGATGCCGTCCACGGCGATCAGGAGCCCGCGCTGGCGCGCGTTCACGGCCCAGTATTGCCAGGCGGGCTGCTTGCCGATCGCGTCGTAGAGCCGCCTGGACCGGAAGTAGATGGACAGCATCTGGCCGCCGAAAAAATCGCGCTGCTCGCTGCCCTGCCCGGAGTACCCC
The DNA here is from genome assembly GCA_009360345.1 of Alcaligenaceae bacterium SAGV5. GTDB lineage: Bacteria > Pseudomonadota > Gammaproteobacteria > Burkholderiales > Burkholderiaceae_B > Pigmentiphaga. Next base: position 88,422 of record SPDP01000004.1, on the reverse strand, counting down.
ACGCCCAGCGACTTGCGCACCAGGCTGCGGGGACCGTCGCATCCGACGAGATAGCGCGCCGACAGCCGCCACGCCGGACCTCCGCCTTCAGGCTCGACCATGGCGGTGACACCCTGTTCGTCCTGCTCCACGGCCACCGCGCGCTGGCCCAGGCACAGCCGCACGCTCGGATACACCGCCGCGCGCCTGCGCAGCACCGGCTCGATCAGCATCTGCTGCACCCGGTGCGGCAGCTCGGGCGTGGGCCACGCATCGCTGCCGTAGTCCCCGGTATCGCCCGATCCGGCCTCGCCGCGCCGCGCCGCGTCACCGCGGCTCGGGATCCGGAAACGCGCCAGTTCGTGCTCCGCCAGCTGTGTGCAATAGACCACGTCCTGGGGATAGTCCAACGGCAGGCCCAGGGCCCGGATCTCGTCGGAAAAACCGCGCCGGCGATAGTGCTCCATGGTCCGGGCCGAGGTCGCGTTGGCCTTGGGAAAGGCCGGCGGATCGGCATCCTCTTCCAGGAGCACGCAGGGGATATCCCGGCACCCGAGTTCGATGGCCAGCATCAGGCCGGCCGGGCCGCCGCCGACGATGGCGACTTCTGTCTGCATGGTGTTCACGATGAGGCGTCCTTCAGTCCGTCGTCGCCCCCGTGCGCCGCACCATCTCGGCATAGCGGGGCGTGTCCTTGCGCATCCACTCGGACACGGCCGTGCCGGGAACGGCTGCGGGCACGAATCCGAACGTGGCCATCTTGGTCTTGATCTCGGGCACCTCCAGCGCCGCGCGCACCGCGCGCGAGATCGCGTCCACCCGTTCGGCCGGCGTGCCGGCCGGCGCCACCAGGGCAACCCAGGTGGAGGCATCCACGCCGCGCGGGCCGCCCGCCTCTTCCAGCGTGGGCACCTCGGGCAGCGCCGACGAACGCTGCCCGTCGGCCACCGCCAGCACCCGCAGCTTGCCGGCCTGGATCAAGGCGCCGGCGGTGGCATAGGAGCCCAGCGCCCAGGTCACATCGCCGTTGGCCACGGCCGCATACAGTTGCGCGGTGTCCTTGAACGGCACGTGCAGCATCTGCGTGCCCGTGGCCGCCTCCACCTGCGCGGCGCCCAGGTGGCCGGGACTGCCGACCGCCCACGAACCGTACGTCACCTTGCCCGGCGAGGCCTGCGCCGCCGCGACCAGCTCGGACACCGACTTGATCGGGCTGCCCCCGGAAACCACCACGAAGAACGACGTCCGATACAGTCCGCCGACCGGGACATAGTCCTTGACGGGGTCGTAGGGCAGCTTGCGGAACAGGCTGGGATTGATGGCCATGTGGCCCACGTCGACGACGCCCAGGTCGTAGCCGGTGGCGGCCGCGCGGCGCACGGCTTCCATCGAGATGAAGCCGTTGCCGCCCGGCCGGGGTTCCACCACGACGGGCTGGCCCCAGTCCTTGGACACCTGCTCGCCCACCATGCGGGCCACGGCGTCGGGTCCGCTGCCCGCCGGGAACGGGCTCAGCAGCCGCACCGGCCGGGAAGGAAAGGCGTCGGGCTGCGCCGCGCCGGCAGTCATTGGCTGCCATGCCAAGGCACAGAGCAGGGCCGCCGCGAATCTGGGTAGGGTCATCATCATGGGTCTCCGTGGGATTGTTGTGGTGCTTGTTGTGGGAGACGAGTCTAGGTAAGGACAGCGCTAACAGAAAGATGGCAAAATCCTCCCATCGATACCTGGGCGTTATCGACATGAAACTGCATCATCTACGTGACTTCGTCGCCATCGCCGACGCGCACAGCGTGCGCGGCGCCGCGCGGGCATTGGGCCTGGCCCAGCCCGCCCTGACCCGCAGCCTGCGCGAACTGGAAGGCGAACTGGGCACCCCCCTGCTCGAAAGACACGCGCGCGGGGTGGTCCTGACCCCCATCGGCCAGGCCTTCTATGGCCGCGCGCACGCCGCCATGGCCGAACTCCAGCGCGGCCGCGAGGAAGTCGCGCAGTTGCTGGGCACCCCCTCGGGCACCGTCACCGTCGGCCTGTCCAGCGCGGTCTGGCTGGCCATGGCGGCCCAGGCGCACCAGGGTTTCCGCAAGAAATATCCGGGTGTGCGGCTGCGCATGGTGGAAGGCTTCTTCTCCATGCTGGAAGGCCGCTTGCAGGACGGCACCCTGGATTTCTTCATCGGTCCCCGGCCCGCGCGCGCCATCGGCGATGGCTACAAGGTGGATCTGCTGTTCCACAACGACCGGGTGGTCGTGGGCCGCAAGGGCCATCCCCGGCGCCATGCCACGAGCCTGGCGGAGCTGGTCGGCGAGGACTGGATACTGACCGGTGTGCGCGAACGGGTCGAGGCGGAATTCGAGGATGCCTTCGCCAGCCAGGGCCTGCCCCCGCCCGTGCCCATGACCCAGGCCGAATCGATGGTGGGCGTCGCCGCGCTGCTCAGCTCTACCGACGCGCTGGCCATGCTGCCGCGGCAGTGGCTGCAGGCCCGGCTGTTCGATGGCGTGATCGAATCCATACCCGTGCGCGAACATATCGAGGGCCCCGACATCGTGCAGATCTCTCGCGCCGGCGTGCCCTTGACGCCGGCGGCGGCCCATCTGTCCACCCTGTTCGAACGCGTGGCGGTCTCGATGTGACCGCTGGCGTCATCCGCGCATGGCCCGCTGGCCGGAGGTCCGTGCGGACAAGGGCCCCCCGCAAAAGCGGGGTACCATGTTCACCTGCTTGTCGATATAACCCAGAAGACCCATGAAGCAAGAACCGACTTTGCGCGACGACAGCGCCCCTCGCCCGGAAAGCGACACCAGTTTCCTTTGGTCCGATGCCCGGCTGCTCGGCTTCCACCCCATGGACGAGTCGCACAAGGAGTTCTACGACGTCGCGTTCCGCCTGCTGACCTGTACCCAGGATTCCGCGCCCGCCGCGCTGGACGCGTTCGAGGAACACGTGAAAGCGCACTTCGGCCAGGAAGAAGAGTGGATGCGCACCACCGAATTTCCGCCGTCCGACTGCCACGTGCAGGAGCACGAAGCCGTGATGAAATCCACCCGCGAGGTGCGCGAACTGTTCCTGAGCGGCCAGGCCGACGTGGCGCTGGTGCACGACTTCGCCCTGCACTTGTTCCAATGGTTCCCCGGCCACGCCGACTACCTGGACGCGGCGCTGGCCGCCTGGATGAGCAAGCGCGCCTATGGCGGCAAGCCCATCGTCCTGCGGCGCAAGACGTAAAGCGGGAAAACCGCCGCGCTACGCCAGCGGCGGCAGCAGGTTCATCAGCAGCACCATGACCAGGCCGACCACGGCCACGATGGACTGCACCACGGAAATCGTCTTCGTGGCCTCGCCCATGCTCATGCCGAAGGACTCCTTCACCATCCAGTAGCCGGCATGGTTCGCGTAGTTGAAGAACAGCGAACCGCAGCCGATCGACAGGGCCAACAGCGGCAGGTTCAGGGTGGGGTCCGCGCCGGCCAGGGGCGCCAGCAGGCCCGCGGCGCCCACGATACCCACCGTGGCCGAGCCGGTGGACACCGAGAGCAGCATGGAGATCATCCAGCCCAGCGCCAGCGGCGGCAGCGAAAAGGCCTGGGTCAGGTGCACGATGGCATCGCCCACCCTGGCATCGGTCAGCACCTGCTGGAACGCCCCGCCGCCCGCGATGATGAGCAGGATGCCCGCCACCGGCTTCAGGCTGGCCCCCAAGGAATCGCGCAGCTTCTCGGCATCCCCCTGCCGCGCGTAGACGAGCACGATGGCCGCGAACAGCACGCCGATCAGCATCGCGATGATGGGATTGCCCAGGAAGGCCGCCAGCTTGAACGCGAACGAGGCCTTGGGCACCAGCATTTCGGCCAGCGCATGCACCAGCATCAGGATGGCCGGCAACAAGGCCACCAGCACCCCCAGCCCGATCCCGACCGGGCGCCCGGGATCCGCCCGGCCCACCGAGAACTGGTCCACCAGCGCCTGGTCCGGACGCACCGCCAGCCGCGGCGCGATGAAGCGGGCGTAGACCGGGCCGCCCAGCACAATGGAAGGAATCGCCGCAATGAAGCCGTAGATCATGGTGGCGCCCACGCTGGTCTTGAGCGTGGCGATGGCGGTCAACGGCCCGGGGTGCGGCGGCACCATGCCATGCATGGACGCCAGCGCGGCGATCACCGGCACCCCCACGTAGACATAGGCGGAGCCGTTGATGGCCTTGCGCTCCTCCAACTTGCGCGCAACGCTGAAGATCAGCGGCAGCAGCACCACCAGCCCCACCTCGAAGAACATCGGGATGCCGACGATGAAGGCCACCAGCGCCATGGCCCACGGGATGCTGGATGGCGAGGCCTTCTCCAGGATGACCCCGGCCAGCCCGTCCGTGACGCCCGTGTCCGCCAGGACCTTGCCCAGCATCGCGCCCAGGGCGATGACGACGCCCACCGCCCCGAGGGTCTTGCCCGCCCCGTTGGTGATGGCCTTGACCAGGGTGTCGGGCGACATGCCGGTGGCGAACCCCACGCCCACGCACACCACCAGCAGGGCCAGCAGGGGGTGCAGCCGCAGCCGCGACACGATGAGTCCGACCAGCGCCAGCACGCTGATCAAGGCGGCCACCAGGAGCTGGATGTCGTTGTGGGTCATGGTTTTCCTGTGGATGTCGGGAGCCGTAGGAAAGATCTTGCGCCGCTGCCCAGTCTATACGAAACCGCCCCGGGGGGAGGCCCCTCCCCCGTGCCGGCGGGGGCGCCCGGCGCCATGGATAGCTGAGATAATGGCACGGTCATCTTGCCGGATCCGACATGCCATGCAATTCCATCTGAACGGGTTCAAACCCGGCGACCCCGGGATCTCCGAGCCCGTTGGACAAGCCGCGGGCCCGCGCACCGACGCGCTGCCCGGGGAGGTCGATATCCTGATCGTGGGCAGCGGCCCCACCGGACTGACCCTGGCCACGCAACTGGCGGCCTTTCCCGACATCAAGACCTGCATCGTCGAACAAAAACCCGGTCCGCTGCAACTGGGACAGGCCGACGGCATTGCCTGCCGCACGGTCGAAATGTTCGAGGCCTTCGACTTCAGCCAGCGGGTGCTGAAAGAAGCCTATTGGGTCAACGAGACCTCCTTCTGGAAACCGGACGACAGCCAGCGCGACCACATCGTCCGCAGCGGCCGCATCCAGGACACCGAAGACGGGCTTTCCGAGTTCCCCCATGTGATCCTGAACCAGGCCCGCGTCCACGACTTCTACCTGGACGTCATGCGCAATGCGCCGTCCCGGCTCCAGCCCCACTACTCGCGCCGCCTGCTGGACCTGGCCGTCGCGGAACCCCCTGCCGGCGGCGTGCCCAGCCATCCGGTCACGGCGCGCTTCGAACGCGCCGACCCCGGGCACGAAGGCGAGATCGAAACCGTGCGCGCCCGCTTCGCGGTCGGCTGCGACGGCGCCCACAGCGTGGTGCGCAAATCGCTCGGCCGCGCGCTGCGCGGCGAATCGGCCAACCAGGCCTGGGGCGTGATGGACGTGCTGGCCGTGACCGACTTCCCCGACATCCGCATCAAGTCGGCCATCCACTCGGCCGGCGAAGGCAGCGTTCTGATCATCCCGCGCGAGGGCGGCTATCTCGTGCGCCTGTACATCGAGCTCGACAAGCTGAACGAGAACGAGCGCGTCGCCAGCCGGCAGATCACCTCCGACCGCCTGATCGCCGCCGCCCGGCGCATCCTGCACCCCTACACCCTGGACGTGAAGGAAGTCGCGTGGTGGTCCGTGTACGAGATCGGCCAGCGCCTGTGCGACAAGTTCGACGACGTGCCCGAGCAGGAGGAGCATGCCCGCCTGCCCCGCGTGTTCATCGCCGGCGATGCCTGTCACACGCACAGCCCCAAGGCCGGCCAGGGCATGAACGTCTCGATGCAGGACGGCTTCAACCTAGGCTGGAAGCTCGCCTCCGTCCTGCGTGGCCAGAGTACGCCCCAGATCCTGCATACCTATTCCAAGGAACGCCAGACCGTCGCCCAGGAACTGATCGACTTCGATCGTGAATTCGCCAAGATGTTCAGCGCCGCCCCCAGGGATCCATCCAGGGACGACAGCGAAGGCATCGACCCGGCCGAGTTCCAGCGCTACTTCGTCAAGCAGGGCCGCTTCACCGCCGGCACCGAGACCCGCTACTACCCGTCCGTCATCAGCGCCGAACCCACCCACCAGGAACTGGCGCGCGGCCTGGCCATCGGCATGCGCCTGCACTCCGCGCCGGTCATCCGCCTGGCCGACGCCAAGCCCATGCACCTGGGCCACGCGGTCAAGGCCGACGGCCGCTGGCGCGTGTTCGCCTTCGCCGATGGCGCGGATCCCGCCGAGCCGTCCTCGGCCATCGGCGGCTTGTGCCGCTTCCTGGCCGAATCAACGCACTCGCCGGTCAGGAAATACACCCCCGCCGGCGCCGATACCGACGCCGTGATCGACGTGCGCGCCGTTTTCCAGCAAGGCCATCGCGCGCTGGCGCTCGAAGCCATGCCTGCCTTCCTGCTGCCGCGCAAGGGACGCTACGGCCTGATCGACTACGAGAAGATATTCTGCCCCGACCTCAAGAGCGGCCAGGACGTCTTCGACATGCGCGGCATCGACCGCCGGCGCGGCTGCCTGGTCATCGTGCGGCCCGACCAATATGTCGCCCACGTGCTGCCGCTCGACGCCCATGCGGAACTGGCGGGGTTCTTCGACGGCTTCATGGTGGAAGCGGGCTAGGACGACGGCGGCGCGCCGCCGGCTACATCATGGAAGCCACGCCCTGGATCAGATAGACGGTTCCGATGCCCAGCACGATCGTCCGGGTCCAGCGGCGGAACTGCGCGTCGGTGATGCGTTCCAGCACGGCCCGGCTCAATGACGTGCCGGCGACGGCGCATCCGATCAGCACCCCCCAGTGCCACCACTGCGCCGACAGTTCGGCCGCGCCCAGCGCGCCGCCGAAATACGCCAGCTTGGAGGTATGCCCCAGCACCTGGCAGGTCGCCTTCGTCGCCACCACGGTCCGGCGATCCATGCCGGTCGAGCGCACGAAGAAGATATCCAGCAGCGGCCCCGTGACGCCACTCAGCAGGTGCATGACCTGGCACACGAAGCCGCATATCTCGGCGGCCATGCGCCGCTCTGCCTGAGGCGCCAGGCGGGCCGGCACGGCCAGCGCGATGAAGGGACTCAGCCCCAGGACGATCAGCGCCAGGCTGCGGCTGGGAACGAACCGGACGCTGAACATCAGCGCGAAGGCGACGGCGGCCCCCATGGCGAACCGCCCCACGATCCGCCAATCGGTATGAGCGCGCCACAGCACCGCGCGCCAGGCGTTCGACGCCAGCAAGGCCACGCTTTGCACGACCATGGCCGCCGTGACCGGCATCAGCAACAGCAATGCGCCCATCAGCACCATGCCGCCCGCCATGCCGAACACGCCCGACAGGAACGAGGCGAACACGGTCAACAAGCTGACGATGGCGAAAATTCCAGCCGTCATGGCTGCTCCCCCAGTGGGAACCGTTGTATTACGGTTCTTTTTTTCGCCGGGGAGTATAGCCCCGGTCGCTGGAACGCTTGACCACGCCGGTTTTCTTGTTCTACGATTCGTATCAGCATTTTATACGTTGTATTGAATATTGATACGACCAAGACAAGAAAGGGAGTAAGCAAGTGTCCAAGCATCTCTTGAAGCTGGCAGTGCTGTACTGGGGGTTGGCGGCACCGCTGGCCGCCGTCCACGCGGAAGGTTTTCCCAACAAGCCGATCCGTCTCGTCGTGCCCTTCGCCCCCGGCGGCGGCACCGACTCGGTGGCCCGCCTGCTTTCCAAACGGATCACCGAACGCACGGGCCAGCCCGTGGTGGTCGAGACCCGCGTCGGCGCGGGGGGCGCGATCGGCGCGGCGCTGGTGGCCAAGGCGCCCGCCGATGGCTACACCCTGCTGCTGACGGTCACCGGTCCGATCACGATCATCCCGAACGTCAATCCCAATGTCGGATACAAGACCAGCGACCTCGCCCCGGTGGCGATCGCCTACCGTTCACCGTTCATGGTCATGGTCGGCACGGACTCGCCGTACCAGTCCCTGGGCCAGTTGCTGGCGGACGGGCGCAACAAGCAGCCAGCACCGTCCTACGGCTCGTCGGGCATAGGCGCGCTCTCGCACCTGGTCTCTGAACTGATCAACCAGCAGGCCGGCACCCATTTCAACCACGTCCCCTACAAGGGCTCCCAGGACACGCTCTACGCGATGGTCCGCGGCGACGTCCAGTGGGGCCTGCAAAGCGCCGCCGACGCCCGGAGCTTTCTCGCCGCCGGCAAGCTGCGGCCGCTGGCGGTGTTGAGCAAGGAACGGTCCGCCCGCATGCCCGACGTCCCCACGCTGGAAGAATCGGGGATACACGGCGTGGACCTGGACCTCTGGTTCGGCCTGTTCGCGCCGGCGGCCACCCCTTCGGCGACGGTGCACAGCCTGAACACGCTGGTCAACGAGATCCTGGCCGAACCGGAAATCGCCAAGCGCCTGCAGGAACTGGGAGGCCAGGCCCCGACGGACGCGAACACGCCGGAAATCGTGAAAAAGACCATCGATCGCGAGGTGCAGAGTTTCGGAGCCGTCGCGCGCGCCATCAAACTGAAGCTGGAATGAGGTTTGCCCGGACCTTTTCATTCCAATAATATGTCCCTCGTATCAACATTTGATATAGGGAAACATGGATAAGACCGTAGTCAAGGCGCTGTCGATTCTGGAAACACTGTCGAATTCGGATCGCCCGCGCGGCGTGACGGAACTGGCCGCGGAAGTGGACATGACCAAGGCCAACGTCCATCGCCTGCTCCGTACCCTGCTGACCCTGGGCTATGTGAGCCAGAACGAAGCGTCCGCGTATCAGCTGTCGCTCAAGATGTGGGAACTGGGATCGCGCAGGGTGGCCAGCCTCGACCTGATCGACGTCGCCAAGCCCGTGGTGCGCCAGTTGTGTGCCCAGGTCAATGAGTCGGTGCAACTGCTGGTTCCGGAAAAGCTTTCCGTCGTATGCGTCGACAAGGCGGAAAGCGCACAGCCGCTTCGGGCTACCACGGTGGTCGGCAGCCGCGTGCCGATCCACGCGGTGTCCGGAGGCAAGGCCGTACTGGCTTTCTCGCCGGAGGTCGCCGCGGCGCTGGCCTATCCGCTCGAGGCCTACACCTCGTCCACCATCACCAGCCAGGCGGCGATGGAAGACGAAATGGCCTACGCGCGGGAACACGGGTATGCCATCAATCGCGGCGAGTGGCGGCCCGGCATCTGGGGAATCGCGGCGCCCATCTACAACGCGCAAAGCAAGGTGACAGGCGCCATTTGTGTCTGGGGCGCCGAAACGCGAATGAGCGGCGAAGCCACGGCCCGTCTGGGCGCGTGTGTCGCTGCCGCGGCAGCCAGGATATCCGGCGACCTGGGCTGCGTAAACGCCGGTGTGACATAAGCGGGCAAGTCGATGTCCCGCGCTTGAGTTGGAGAGAAGTGGATGAGCAAAGTCGTGGACCTGCTACTTGTCGGCGGATCGGTCTATTCGAACGGCAATCTGGTGGAAGCGTCGGTAGGCATCGAAGACGGAAGCATCGCGTTTCTGTCCGCGGAGGGTTGGGCGCCCGCCGCCCGCCGCACCCTGGACATGCGGGGCAAGATCCTGGTGCCGGGCTTCATCGACACCCACGTCCATTTCCGCGACCCGGGACTGACCTACAAGGAAGACTTCTGGACCGGCACCCAGGCGGCGGCGGCCGGAGGCGTCACGACGGTCGTCGACATGCCGAACAACAAGCCCGCCCTCCTGACGCGCGACCGTTTCCGCGCCAAGCGCGACTCGGTCGGTGAACGCGCCCTGGTCGACTACGCCCTCTACGCCGGCGCGACCAACCTGGCCGAAATCCCGGGCATGGTCGAGGAAGGCGCCATCGGGGTGAAGATCTTCATGGTGGCGGATCCGAAATCCCACTACCCCCACGATCCCGAGCTGTTCACGGGCGACGCCGGGGAACTCTACGACACGCTGCGGCTGGCGCGCGACCTGGGCGTCTATTGCGCCGTGCATCCGCAGAACCAGCAGTTGTTCACGCACGAATCCCGGAAACGCTGGGCAGCCGGCACGACCGGCCCCCGGGATTTCCTCGAAGCGTATTTCGGCGAGAACTTCGTGGGGGACCATACCGCGATCTCCACGCTGATCGAAATGAGCCGCGCGTCCTCCGCCCGCACCCACATTCTCCATGTGCGCACGGAACGCAGCCTGCGCATGATCCAGGAGGCGGCCGGCGAAGGCGTCCCGGTCTCCTCCGAGGTGAATCCCAAATACATGCTGCTGGGCGAGGAAGACATGGCCCGGCTGGGACCGCTGTCCACGCCCTATGGGTTGCCGCTGGCGCATCGCGATGCGCTGCTCGATTGCCTGGGCCGCGGGCTGGTCACCGTGCTGGCCACGGATCATGCGCCGCACACCCGCGAAGAACTCGAACCGGGATGGCAGGACGCCTGGAGCATCCCCTTCGGCAATCCTCAGCTCGATCACGTCAGCGCGGTCATGCTTACCCTGGTCAGCCAGGGACGCCTCACGCTGAAAACCCTGGTCGACACCATGTCCGTGAACCCGGCAAGGCTGCTGGGGCTGCACCCCCGCAAGGGCGTCCTGCAGCCCGGCGCCGACGCGGACATCGCGGTCATCGACATGGCCCGCGCCGGCGTCCTGACAGACGAAGAGTGCTACACCAAGGTCAAGTGGTCGCCCTACTCCGGCCGTGCTTACTCGGGCCGCGTCGTGATGACGATCTGCGGCGGCCGCATCGTGATGCAGGATGGTGTCGTCTCCGGTGAGCCGGGCGCGGGCCGCTTCTTGCGCAACACCGTCGCGGCGACCGTCTGAAGGAGAACATGATGGAAGATTCAAAGCCTGTGCGTGAAACCCGACCCGCCACTGGCATGGCCAGCGCGGTGGCGATCCTGTCCGATGCCCGCCGGCGCTGCCTGGAGCTGGATATCACGTCCGAGCAACTGGGTGGGTTGCTGCTGGACGAGGCCATGCTGGCCTGGCTGATGTCGGACTGGTCGGAGCGCGATGTCCGGCGCAAGCTGATGGAGGCGATGGGGCAGGACGTCAAGACCTGGTACGCACGGGCGCGCGTCGCCACCGGCCAGTGCGATTGCGTGCAAGAGGTCCATCTGGCGGGGCTCCTGGAAATGGAGGAGGCCGACAACCCGCGTCCCCCGGTCCTGCAAGGGCCGGCGGCCGGCTCCTCCGCGTTCGCACGCATGGCGACCTGACCCTGGCGTCCGTTCGCCGCCATGCACGAAGGACGGCGAACGGACGGCCTGCCCCCCCCGGGGGACTCAATCCAGCACCGCGACGGCCTCCACCTCGATCAGGAAGTCTTCCTTCACCAGGCGATCGATCATCAGCAAGGTGTTGGGCGGATAGACGCCATCCTTGAACAACGACGGAAACAGCTCCTTGCGCAGGACCATGAAGGCATCGATGTCCTGGCTGTGGACCAGGTAGGTCGTGAACTTCGCCACCCGGTCGAAGCCGACGCCCATGCCCGCGAGCACATCCCCGAGATTCTTGAATACCTGCCCGAACTGGGCGGCGAAGTCGTGCTTTCCCACCACCGCCCCGCCCGCGTCCACGGACAGCTGTCCGGCGATGAAGGCGATACGGCCACCGTTCGCCACGCCGGCATGCGAATACAACCCCTGGGCCGGGGCCGTCCCCTTGGGGTTCTCATAGCGGACTTCAGCCATCTTCTCTCCTTGGTTTGCGGCGGCCCCGCGCGGGGCCCCTTTTTGCATGTTCAGATCGGCACGCCGATGTTCCACAGCACCGTGTCGCGATTCACGAGGTGCACGACCTTGCGCCGGATCATCCATTCCTCCTGCAACCTGACCAGCTCGTGCAGGTAGACGCCGCCGAAGGTGCGCTGTTCGCGCAGCCGGTGCTCGAACATCACGAACTTGGTCCGCACCGACATCGTGTCCGGGCCGCACGCCTCGACCATGGGCGTGGACAACACGCGCACCTGCCGGGCGGGAGGATTCTGCGAGAACATCTTCGGATGTCCGAGCCGCCACACCCGGTCCTCCATGATCGAGCGGTCGTCGTAGAACAGCGAGACCCGCCGCAACGGATCGCTGTCGCCATGGTCGGCCGGCACCCAGTACAGCGCATCCTGCGTGAACAGCCCCAGCCAGGCCTCCAGGGCCCGCTCGTCCAGCAGATCGGCCTCGTGCATGAGCAAGGCCACGATCGCCGCCGGCGCCGCGGACAACCGGAGCGGGATGGCGGATGCGGCCTCCGCCGCGGGAGAAGTCGCCATGTTCATCGTCCGGCCTCCGTCATCTGTTCCTTCCAATAGCGGAATTGCGCGCGCATGCCGGTTTCCCAGGTCGCCAGGCCCACTTTCTCGTCCGGATAGGGCCCGTCCCAATCCTGCCCCACGCCCCGCGCCAGCATGACCCAGTCGGGCCTGCCCGCCTGCAGGCCTTCGTACACGCGCTCGAACACCTCCAGGTCGTCGGTCTGCACGAACGAGCTGACCGAGACATGGACATTGGCGTAGCGGACGATGCCCTGGTTGATGCCGTCGGCCACGCCCTTGATCTGGATGGGCCAGACCAGCACCTCGGTCAGCCCCACCGAAATCGGCCGCACGACGCGGATGTGCATGTTGCCGGTCACCCGCATGATCACGCTGGGATAGAACACCGCGTTGCTCATGTTGCTGCTCTCGATCAGGGCCCGCGCCTTCTCCTCGCCATGGCGCTCGGCCAGCAGGCGCCGATAGTCCGGATCGTCGAGTTCGCTGCGCCGCGTGGCGTCGGGGATGGTCAGGTAGGCCTGCCCGTAGCGCGCGCCGTGCACCTCGCCATGGTCGTAGTGCGAACGCGCGTTCTCCTGGTTGGGATCGCTGCCGGTCAGTACCTTGAATCCACCCTTGGCGCCGTACGAGCGCTGGACCTGCTGGCCATCGGGCTTGACGGTCGAGGCATGCGAGAACGGCGGGTGGTATTCGTCCAGGCCGTTCTCCATCTGCATCTTCCAGTTGCCCTTGTAGGCGTACTGGTGCACCCCCGCCGAGACCTCGATCTCGCCGCTGGGCGAGCGATCCAGCAGATTATCCAGGCCATCCTTGAGCGGCCCGATGAACGCCACCAGCGACGGCCCCTGCCGCGCCACGCTGGCGAAGATGAATCCGCGGTAGTTCTCGACCCGCTCCACGTGGGCCATGGACAGGTTCTCGTCCTTCAGGAAGGACTCGGGATAGGCCGAGCGGAACGGAATGCCCGTGATGTCGCCGTTGGTCCGGAAGCTCCAGCCATGGTAGGGGCAGGCGAAATGATGGACGTTGCCCTCGGGCTCGCGGCACAGGATGGCGCCGCGGTGGGGGCAGCGGTTGTAGAGCACGTGGACCTGCCCCTTGCCGTCGCGCACCACGATGACCGGATGCCGGCCTATGCGCGAGGTCACGAAATCGCCGGCGTTGGGGATCTGGCTTTCATGGGCCATGAAGATCCAGGCCCGCTCGAAGATCCGTTCCATCTCCATGTCGAAGATGGCGGGATCGGTATACACCCGGGCATGGACCCGGTCTTCGCGCACCAGTTGCCCCACGTCCGTCGGATCGACATCCGCGGCGGGTACCGGGCGCAGCGGCGCGGCCGTCTGCATGGTTTCCTCCTTGATTGAACCTCGTTGATACTTCAATCCTTGTCGATCAGGCCTTCGGGCAGGCGTGCCCATTTGCCGATCTCCGCATCCAGGAAACGCTTCAGATGAGCCGGGTCGCCCCCCACCGGCTCCAGCCCGGAGTCGCGCATGCGCTGGCTGACCAGGGGGTCGGCGATGACGCCTCCCACGTCGGCCGCCAATCTCGCCTGGATGTCGGCCGGAACCTCGGCCCGCACGAACATCGCCCACCAGGACGCGGCCGAGAACCCTTGCAGCGTCTCGCCCACGGTCGGCAGATCGGGCGTGCCGGGATTGCGCTTGTCGCCGGTGGTCGCCAGCGCCCGCAGTTGCCCTGCCTTGATCTGGCCGTCCACGGCGGGAAAGCCGGAGAACGCGTACAGCGAGCTGTTCGACAGGACGGCGGTGATCGCCGGCGCGGTCCCGCGATAGGGAACGTGCAGGACATCCACCTGCGCCTGGTGCTTGAACAGTTCAGCCATCAGATGATGCGGCGTCTTCGGTCCGGACGAGGCATAGGAATACTTGCCCGGCGCGGCTTTCAGGTAGGCGATCAGTTCGGGGACGGTCTGGACCGGCGTCGCGGCATTGACGACCAGCTTGAAGTCGATCAGGGCCAGCAGGCTGATCGGGGCGAAAACCACGCGGGGATCGGGCGGCGGTGTCTTCATCATGGTCGGGTTGATGGCCGTACTGTCGTTGGACATGTACAGCGTATAGCCGTTGGGCGGCGCGCCCAGCACCTGGTTGGCCGCCAACAGTCCGCTGGCTCCGGTCCGGTTCTCGACGACGACGCTCTGTTTCCATTTCTCGGTCAGCCGCTGCGCCACCAGGCGCGCCAGCATGTCGCCGGACGATCCCGGCGCGGCGCCCACCACCAGGGTCACCATGCGCTCGGGATAAGCCGCCGCGGCGGGCCCCGGGTGCGACATGGCCGCCACGCTGGCGGCCAGACAAGCGAGCAATCTCTTTTTCATCCCAACCTCTTCACTGTGGTTGCCGGCGACAGGTCGCCGTTCATCGGCCGCGGACACGTTCACCGGCCGCGCTTTCCGCCAGGAAGCGCGACACGGCTTCGTTGAACCGCCGCGGATGCTCCAGGAACGGCAAATGGCCGCACTCGTCGAAGCACAGAACCGCTGCGTCGCGCATGCGGGCCGCCCCTTCGCGATGGGCGGCGAGCGAGGTGCGCGTATCGTCGCGCCCGGCGATCACCAACGTGCGCGCCTCGATGTCTTCCAGATGGGGAAAGGCCAGGGCCTCGCCCTCGCCCATCGAGCGGACGAGCCGGGCCATGATGTCCCGGTAGGCCTCGGCGGCGCCGGGCAGCGCATAGGCCGTCATGTGCGCCAGCAGGATGTCGTCGGCCGCCGGGGGGCGGAAGCAGGTGTTCGCGATCCGCGCGCGCAGCGATGGCAGGGACGGTTCGGCATAGGCGCGCGAGCCGTTCGCGTAGACAGTCTTGAGCACCTCCGGCTGGCCGGCGGGTTCATTGAAGACCGATCCCGTGCCGGTCAACACCAGCGCCGTGACGCGCCGGGGGGCCTGCAACGCGGCGCGGGCCGCCACCAGGCCTCCCAGCGAACTCCCCATGACGGCAAGGCGGTCGAACCCCAGATGCGCGGCCAGCGCCAGCACCTGATCCGCCATCAATACCTGGGGCGCGTCCGTCCACCCGGCGGGTGCCGCGCTATGCCCCTGCCCGGGCAGATCCGGCGCGACCACGGTGTAATCGCGCGCCAGTTCGTCGATGTTCCGGGCAAAGATCTCCGCCGGATAGCCGACCGGATGAATGAGCATCAGCAGCGGTCCGCCGCCCGCGATCAGATAGCGGGTCCGCAGGCCGTGCAAATCGAGAAATACCGCTTTCATGCTTCCCTCTCGATGACGTTTTTAAGATTTTGAATACAAAATATTTTGACGTCAACGCTCGTGTTTTCCCTTAGCAACCCAGTAAACCTCTGGCATGCCATCTGCCTTTCTTGATTTCCTTATCGCCATTGACAAAAATATTGTATTCAGAACACAATCAAAAAAGACGGTGCTTCGCACTCAATCGAGACAAGGACCCCAGCATGGAAAAAGTCGCCTTCAGGCCGCGTCGGCTCGGTCACGTCAACCTGTACGTCTCCGATCTCGAAGCCTCCCTGTCCTTCTATGAACGGCATTGCGGCCTGGCACGTGTCAGGATGGAAAGCGCCATCGGCGCCGGTTTCCTGTCTAACGGCAACACCCATCACGACCTTGGATTGATCGAGATCTCGCGCGGGCAGGATCGCCATGGCCGGGACGGCCACGTGCAGATCCAGTCCACCCGCGGCCGGCAGCCCGGCCTGAACCACCTGGGCTGGGAAATGGAGAACCAGGCCGCGCTCGTGCAGGCCTACGAACGCATGCGCGCCGCCGGCATGGCGCCCCAAGCCCTGTATGACCACATCATTTCGCATGCCGTGTACGTCCCGGACCCCGATGGCAACGTGCACGAGTTCTACGCCGACTCCATGAAAGACTGGGAAAGCGTGTTCAACCTGGACCATGACGACCTGGTCACCAGCCGCTGGGATCCGCTTGCCAGCGAGCGCTCGACCACGCCCAACTACAACCCGGCCCCGAACCTGCGCCGGCCCGCCCCGTCCGAGATGCCCACCCGCCACGTGACGGGCGCCTCGCTGGCGACGCACCGCTACGACGAGATGACGCGTTTCATGCTGGAGATCGCGGGATTCCGGCTGCTTGCCGAAACCGCGTCCCCTTTTCGATCCGCCATCTTCGGCGGCAGCACCGGCCGCCCCGACCTGCGCCTTACCGAGGTCGGGGCCAGGCAGAAAACCGGGTTCCGCATGTTCTCGCTCATGGTCGACCCCGCGGGCTTTTCCCGGCGCCTGGCCGACGGGCGGGTACCCGCCATGGGGCGGCACGTCGTCCACGAGGACCGGGAGGCCGTGCTCCTGGCCGACCCCGACGGCTTCATGGTCGAACTCTACGCATCACGCGCCGATACCTGCCTGGAGCCCCTGGGCCTGGCGCACATCGGATAGGGCCGGATCGTTTTTGAATACAATCCGTCCATGGACTCCCTCCCGCTGCTCGCCCCCGGCGACTCACGCCTGCCGCTGCCGGAAATCATCTACAAGCAGTTGCGCGTCAACATCCTGGATGGAACGCTCAAGCCCGGCGCCGTCCTGCGGCAGGAAGAAATCGCGAAGCTTTTCAACGTCAGCCGCGTGCCCGTGCGCGAAGCGATGGGGCGGCTGGAAACCGACGGCCTGATCGTGCTGCGCCCCCGGCGCGGCTATGCGGTCACGGAACTCCAGCAGGACGAGATCGTCGAGATCTTCGAACTGCGGATGGTCATCGAGGAACACGCCGCGACCATCGCGGCGCGCGCCCGCACCCAGGACGACATCGATACCGTCGAGCAACTGCTCCTGCAGATGGAAGCACTGGCCTCACGCTCCCCCGACTATGACAGCCAGTGGGCCAGCCTCAACCGCGACTTCCATTCGCGGCTGGTGCACGCCAGCCGCCGCAAGCGCCTCGCCAACATCGCCGACACCTTGCGCGACACCGTCGAAGCCTACGTCCGCATGGAAATGCGGCTGACCGGCGATGTCGCGCAGGCACTGCGCGAACACCGGGAAATCTTCGAGGCCTTCAAGGCCGGAGACGCCCACGGGCTGGCCACGCTCAGCCGCGGGCACGTCGAGGAAACCGCGCGCCGGCTCTTGAGCGGCCTGCGCCAGAAGCGCTAGAAGCACCGGCCCGACAAAATCACCGGCACCTCCTTGTTGGCGGCCGAATGGCCATCCATGGGCAGGCCGTCGATCCCGACGCGCCCCTGCCGCGGCGCATCGCCGACCGCGCACCCGACACGGATCATGACGAGCGGCTCCTCGCTGGTGGCCTTGAACCAATAGAACGTCCCGTGGGGCAGCATGACGCCCTCGTGCGGGCCGATCATGCGTATTTCCCCATGGGGACCATGGAAGGTGGCCTGCCCCTGCAGCACGAAGAACACATGGTCTTCGTTGGGATGGGCGTGCAGTTCGTTCTCGCCCGTTGCCGCGTAGGACTTCAGCACGACGGCCATGCGATCGCTGGCGGCAATGGGCGTATCGGTTCTTCCCTGGGCCGGCAACTGGCCGCTCAGCTTGAAGAAGGATGGCACGCCGGGCTTCTCGAGCTCGGACAGCATGCGGACGAGATCGGCGTTGCTCTGGCTGAAGGCGGGCGCGGCGGCATTCCCCTGCTGGCTCATGCGGACTCCCCTAATCGAGTTGAATGTTTGCCTGGCGGATGATCTGTGCGGTTCCCGACACGGAACGATCGATCTTTCCGGCCAGCATCGCCGCGGACCCGGGCGCGGGATCGAAACCCAGTGCGCTGAATTTTTCCTTGAAAGCCGGCTGCGACAGGGTCTCCACGACCACCGCGTTCAGGCGCTCGACGATCGCCGCCGGCGTCCCGCGCGGCGCCACCAGGCCGAACCAGGCCATTTCATCGTAATCGCCGCCCAGGGTCTCCCTGACGGTGGGCACGTCCGGGGCCCCGGCATAACGCCGCGCCGACCCGACCGCGAGCGCGCGGACGCGCCCCTCGTGAACGTTCATGAGTCCGCCGTTGTAGGCGAAGGTCACATGCCCGCCCTGGATGCTGGTGATGACCTCGGCGCTGCCCTTGTAGGGAACGTGGATGAACGGCGTGCCGCTGGCGAGCGAGATTTTCTCTATGGCCAGATGCGAACTCGAGCCCACGCCTATGCTGCCGTAGCTGACGCGCGCGCCGGGCTTGCGCGCGGCCGCGATCAGGTCCGCCAGAGAACGATAGGGGGACGCCGGATGGACGACGATGAAAAGCGGCGTGGTGGCCACGTGCGCGACGGGCGTGAAATCCCGGCGCGCATCGTAGGTGGCGTTCGGCCTGACCGTATTGATGCCGAACGAGCCTTCGTTGCCCATCATCAGCGTATGGCCGTCGGGCGCCGCCGCGATGAGCTGCTGGGCGGCGATCATGCCATTGGCCCCTGCCCGCGACTCGACCACGACCGGCTGCCCCAGCCGGGCCGCCATCCCCTCGGCCATCGAACGCGTCAGCGCATCGATGACCGACCCCGGCGCCCACGGGAAAATGAGGCGTATGGGCTTGCCCGGGTAAGCCGCGGCGCCGGCGAGCGCATTGCCGCCCCACGCCACGCCTGCCAGCACCGCCATCCATCCGAACACCCGTTTCATCACCGCTCCTCGATAAACGACCCGGCCATCTCCGGGCCCGCCATGGCATCCAGGCGCCGCCGCCACGCGGGCTCCGCCTCTGGATTCTTGCAATACAGGGGCAGCTCCCCGCGCAGCAGGCGGTCGATGTTCTCGAGCGCGGTGCCAGGCAAGACGCTCAGCCCGTCATAGGTCTGGGCAACCAGGTGCGGCGTCAGATAGACGTTGTCCAGCGTCCAGAGCGGGCTGTCCGCCGGCAGCGGCTCGACCTCGAACGTGTCCAGCGCGGCGCCGCCCAGCCGCCCGGAAGACAAGGCCTCGCACAATGCCCCCTCGTCCACGGCCTGCCCGCGCGCGGTGTTGATCAAGCGGGCCCCCGGCTTCATCAGCGCGAACTCCCGCGCGCCCATCACCGGCCTCGCCCCGGAGGCCGGCGTGACGTGCAGACTCACGATGTCGCTGCCGGCCAGCAGCTCGTCCAGGGCCACGAACGCCACATGGTCCGGCAGGTCATCCGGAGGCGGCGCGCCGGGGCGTCCACAGGCCAGGACCCGCACGCCGAATCCCGCCAGGCGGCGGGCGACCTCCCTGCCGATGCGGCCGAACCCGACCAGGCCCACCGTCCGGCCGGCCAGGATGCGGGCCCAACGCTCGGCCAGCAGGGCGCGGGGCCGGGGCCGGCGGCCGTCCATGACTTCGCGCGCCCGATCCGGCTGATAGAGCTGCATCAGGATCAGCATGACCGTGGCCTCGGCCAGCGCCGTGCGGTTCTGTAGCGTGGCGGCATGGCCGACCAGGATCCCCCGCGCCGTCGCGGCCCCGACGTCCACCGTCTCCAGGCCCACCGTGGGATTCACGATGCCGCGCAGCCTGGGCATGGCATCCATGAGTTCCGGCCCGCAGACCGAACGGGAACTGAATACCGCCACCTCCACGTCCCGCAATCGGGCCCGCATGTCCGGCACGTCATAGACAAGCTTGGGCCCGGGCACCGTGACCGGGCCGCGCACCACCCGCACCCGCCGCTCGGCCAGCCCCGCGGCGATCTGGTCCAGCACTTCGGACAGCATGTAGTCATGAGCCAGGAACACGGTGGGATGACGGGCGGCCATATGACGCTCTCGGTGGAATGGCTGATCACGCAATGAATTTTGCATTCAAAATACAAAACGAGAAATGCCAATTAACTAGGGGTTTCCACCAGGAAAAATCGCGGGTCGACCCCTTGCGGTGAGGCAGTCGCTATACTTTTCCAGGTATTTTGAATTCAGCCGACCCATGCTCAAGCTCGATACTGGCACCCTTCCCCCGCGCAAGAATCTTTCCAGAGAGATCTACGAGTCCCTGGAAACCGCCATCATCCAGGGCCGCCTGCAACCCGGCACCCGGCTGGCCGAGGACGTGCTTTCCTCGCGCTTCGGCGTCAGCCGCTCGCCCGTGCGCGAAGCCATCAGCGAACTCGAACGCGTGGGACTTGCCGAGCGAGGCACGATGCGGGATCGCCGCGTCAGCGTCCCGACCGAGGCCTTCATCGTCGATTGCTTCGACGTCTGGGTGCTGCTGGAAAGCGAGCGGCTGTACGAATCGAGCCTGCGCAGCGACGCCGACGCGATCCGCCGCATCGAGGCCCTGCTGCACCGGCTCGAACAATCCCCCACCCCGGAGTCCCCCGTCCTGCATGCCTTCCACGAAGCGCTGCGCGCGGATTGCCGGAACCAGCAACTGCAACGCGTGGCCAACGACTGGTCGAAATACGTGACCTGGCTGCGCAGCCTGTATTTCACGTATGACCCCGGCCAGGGCAACGCCCAGGAAGAACACCGGCAACTGGTGCGGCTCTACAAGGCGCGCGACCGGGACGGGTTGACCCAGGCCTTGCGCCGGCACATCAGCTGGCAGCGCGATGCGATCCTCGATGGGTGGCGGCAGGCCGGCACGGAGGAAAAGGACGAAGCCGCCATCCTGCTGGCCGCCCTGCAAGAACAATAATGCGAATCGATATCATTTTGTGCAAAAATAGGAGGATTTCCTTGACCCTTTAGGGGGAACGCGTGTCCCGACCTGCCGACAGTGCCGCCAGTCAAGCGCTCGGCAGCCTCTACACCCAGCACAGCCAGTGGCTGGTCGCCTGGCTGCAAAGAAAGCTGGGAAATCGCGCCGACGCCGCGGACATCGCCCAGGACACCTTCACCCGCATCTGGGCGGGCGCCAGGACGCAGGCCATCCAGGACATCCGGGAGCCCAGGGCCTACCTGACGACCGTGGCCAAACGCCTGGTCGTCAACCACCTCGAACGCCAGTCGCTGCAACAGGCCTACCTGGCATCCCTGCACCTGCTGCCCGAGAACACCGTGCCGTCGGTGGAGGCCCGGGCGATCCTGCTGGAAACGCTGGAGGAACTCGACGCGCTGCTGGATACGCTGCCGGCCAAGGCCCGCACGGCCTTCCTGCTGTCCCAGCTGGAAGGCCTGTCCTACGAACAAATCGCCGCGCACATGCAGGTCAGCGTGCGCACGGTCACCCGCTACATGGCGCAGGGCTTCAAGCAATGCCTGCGGATCATGCTGGCCTGCGGCCCATGACCGCCGTCGACGCGCGCATCCTGGACGAAGCCGCGCATTGGCTCGCGCGCCGGCATGCATCCGACTTCAGCGACGCGGAGCGGGCGGAACTGCTGCGCTGGCGCGGCCAGAGCGCCGTCCACGAGCACGTGTGGCAACAGGCCGAGCGATTGAAGGAACGGATGAACGCCCTGCCCGCGCCGATGGGCATGGCCGTGCTGGACCGGCCCAGCCGCGCGGCCGGCCGCAGGCGGCTCCTCAAGACGGCCACGCTGGCGATCGCCACGCCGGCGCTGGGTTGGCTGGTTTACCGCAGCCTTCCATGGCAAGCCTGGCATGCCGAATTCAGGACCGCCACCGGGGAACGCCGGTCGGTCACCCTGGCCGATGGCAGCCGGATCCTGCTGAACACGGCCTCGGCCATCAGCGCGGACTTCGACGGTGTCTCCCGGCGGGTCCGGCAGCACGCCGGCGAAATCCTGGTGGAGACCGCGCACTCCGCCCGGTATGCGGACCAGCCCTTCATCGTCCAGACCGGCGACGGCGACATGCAGGCCCTGGGCACGCGCTTCCTCGTCCGCATGCACGAGCAAGGCACCACGCTGTCGGTGCTGGACGGAGCGGTCAGGATCACCCCCGCCCGATCGCCCCGGAGCACCGTCGTCCAGGCGGGAGAACGGGCCGAATTCGACAGCCATGCGGTCCGCCCCTTGGCGGCGCTCCCGTCCGAAGCGGATGCGTGGACCCACGGCGTGCTCTATGCGCAGGACATGCGGCTCGAAGACTTTCTTGCCGAACTGGGCCGCTACCGGCCCGGCATCCTGCAGTGCGCCCCGGAGGTCGCGGACTTGCGGGTGTCCGGAACCTTCCAATTGAATGACACGACCCGCGTCCTGGACCTCCTGGCCCGGACACTTCCCGTGCGGACCGAGGCGCGGACCCGCTACTGGATCAGGGTGACCCGCCGCTAGGCGCTCCCCCATCCCGCCCCCTGTCCGGTTTTTGAATCTCGCCTGTCATATCCACTGAGCCTCCCTTCACCGGCCCACGACAGTCACGAGGATTCCACGACATGCCCCGACACCGCGCCCGCCACACGCGACCCGCTACACGCCACAGTCTCCTGCGATCCCCCGCGCCAGCCGCCCGGGGAGCCTTGGCGGCCGTGCTCGGGATGAGCGCCCTGGCCTTCCATGGACAATCCGCGCTGGCCGCCACGCCCGCCTCCGGCCAGGTCCAGAAGGCCTACCGCATTCCCCCCGGTCCGCTCGCGCCCGCCTTGATGCAGTTCGCGGCCCAGGCCGGCGTCAACCTCAGCGTCGATTCGGCCCAGTTGCGCGGCATGGCCACCCCCGGCCTGTCCGGCACGTTCTCCGTCGAAAACGGTTTTGCCCGGCTGCTGGAGCAAAGCGGCCTGCGGTTGCGGCCATTGGGGGAAGGCAACTACGCCCTGGAACCCGTTCCCGGCGTGCGGACCGCGGAAGGCACGGCCGCCACCGCGGAGACGACGCAGCTCGCCGCGATCACCGTGAGCGCCCGCACGCAGAATAATCTCACCGCGCCCGCCAGGCAGGTCACGCTTCTGGATGGCGAAGAAATCCAGCAGCTTCGGCAGGGCTCGGACAGCCTGGCCACGATGCTGAGCAAGGCCGTCCCCGGCATGGCGGACTCCAGCCATACCATCACGGACTACGGCCAGACCCTCCGCGGCCGCAACATGCTGGTCCTGGTCGACGGCGTTCCGCTCAACACCAATCGCGACTCATCCCGGAATCTCGCCAACATCAATCCCGCCGACATCGAGCAGATCGAAGTCCTTCGAGGCAGCAGCGCGATCTATGGAAGCGGCGCCGCCGGTGGCATCGTCTCCATCCGCACCAAGCGCCCGGCGGGCGAAACCAAGGCGGAAACCATCGTCGGCGGCGTGACGCCGCTGTCCAGGCTGGGCGGGGCGGGACTGGGCGGCGAGGTGCAGCATTACCTGTCGGGAGGCGGCGACGTCGTCGACTACTCCGTGAGCCTGGGCGCGCGGCACGTAGGCGCCTCGTTCGACGGGAAAGGACACCGCATTGCTCCGGAGCCCAGCCAGGGCGACATGTTCGACTCCAATATCTACAACGCGACGGCCAAGGTGGGATTCAAGCTGGCCGAGGATCAGCGGCTGCAACTGTCGGCCAGCCGCTACGATGCCAGGCAGGATACGAAATACGCGTCGGACCCGTCGGTCGCCAAGCTGCCCCCCGGATCCGTGCCGGCAAGACCGGTCAAGGGGCTCCAGCTCGACAACCAGAACCAGATCCAGAACACCATCCTGGGGCTGGACTACGAAAACAAGAACCTGGCGGGCAGCACGCTCGCCGCCCAGCTCTACTACCGGGATTTCTTCACGCGCTTCGCGCCCTTCGACGCGCGCGCCGTTCCCGTTCGCGGCGGCAACATCGACCAGGCCATGCAGGACTCGACGGTCTT
The DNA here is from genome assembly GCA_009360345.1 of Alcaligenaceae bacterium SAGV5. Taxonomy (GTDB): domain Bacteria; phylum Pseudomonadota; class Gammaproteobacteria; order Burkholderiales; family Burkholderiaceae_B; genus Pigmentiphaga. The sequence goes on along the minus strand of SPDP01000004.1, from coordinate 64,485 downwards.
CGGCGGACGCTTGACCGTCAAGACCCCCCTGGGCCAGGACAAGAACACCTTGCTGGTCTGGGGCGCGGACTTCAATCACGAGCGGACCGACATGCCGCTCGACATCTTCGACCCGGCGGCCTATGACGCCAGCGGCGGCCTGGTCTTCAACAAGACCGGCCGGCTGATGTACATGCCGCCGCTCACGACGCGCAGCCTGGGCGCGTTCGCCCAGGCGCAGCACAAGTTCAACGACCGCTGGTCCGTCGAAGGCGGCGCCCGCTACGAGCGGTCCCGGGCCAGCTTCAACGACTTCACGCCCCTGTCGCAATCGCGCGCGGCCAATCCTCAATCCGTGGCGGGAGGCGCGGTGAACTACGGTGCCTGGACCTTCAACCTGGGCTCCGTCTTCACCCCGGTCAAGGGCCAGGAGTTCTACGCGTCGTACAGCCAGGGCTTCGAGCTGCCGGACATCGGCGTCGTCCTGCGCAATGCCTCGCCCGGCTTCAACATCGGCAACTCCAACCTGAAACCCATCAAGACCGATACCTATGAACTGGGTTGGCGCGGCCGCTTCGAGAACGTGAGGACGAGCCTGAGCGTCTTCCAGTCGCGGTCCGATCTGGGAGCGGTGCAGAGCTTCAACAACGGACTGACCTTGCTGAGAACCAAGGAAAAGATCCATGGCGTGGAAGCCAGCCTCGACTACTTCAGCGACGATGACCGCTGGAGCGCGGGGGGCAGCTTCACCTGGATGAAGGGCCGGGAACTTCCCCAGAACGCGAGCAGCTACCAGGACATGACCGGCTACCGGATCCCGCCGCTGAAACTGACGGCCTATGCCGAGTACCGCCCCGACAGCAGCTGGAGCCACCGGATCCAGGTGACCTCGTATGCATCCAGGGATTACCGCCTGAACGGCCAGACCAGCTTCGGACGCTACGACGCCAAGGGCTATGCCACGGTGGACCTGGTCAGCCACTGGCGCATCGATGCCAGGAACCGGGTTTCGCTGGGCATCGAGAACCTGTTCAACCGCCACTACTACCCGCTCTACAGCCAGCTCCTGCGCAACAATAACAACACCAGCCACCTGCCCGCCGCGGGCACGGTCCTGAGAATCAGCTACGCCCACACCTGGTAACCCGGTGAGAACGCTCCTCCGGGGGCTGCACCGCTGGTGCGGCCTGGCCATCGCCCTGTTCGTCGCCGTCACGGCCCTGACGGGCAGCCTGATCGCCTTCGAACACGAACTGGATGCCTGGCTGAACCCGGCGTTGTTCAAGACCGGGGATACGCGCCCCGCCTTGCCCGTCGACACGCTGATGGCGCGGATCGAAGCCCAGGATGGCCGCATCCGGGTGACGCAACTGCCGCTGGACACGCCGCCGGGCCGGGCCAGCGAAATCCAGGTCGAGGCCCGGCCCGGCGCCGTGGGGCCGGCCGCCGGCTTCGACCGCATGTTCGTCGACCCCGCGTCCGGCCGCATCCTGGGAACCCGCAAATGGGGCGCCTGGAACTGGGACCGCGCCCATTTGATGCCCTGGCTCAACCGCTTCCACCGGAACCTCGCCCTGCCCGGCCAATGGGGCGGCCGCCTGCTCGGATGGGTCAGCGTCGCCTGGCTGCTCATTTCTCTGGCGGGCCTGTACCTGACTTTTCCCACCCGCCGGGGGCGGCCATGGCGAGCCGCCTGGCGCATGAGCCTGGAGGCGCGCGGGCTGAAGCTGGTGAACGACCTGCACCGGACCATCGGCCTGTGGACACTGGTGGTGGCCCTGCCCATTGCCTTCACGGGCGTCTATCTCGGCCTGGGCAACGAAGTGTTCAAGCCGATCGCCGGCCTGTTCGGCCCGGTCAGCCCGCATCCGGCCGCGACGCGGGCACCGGCGGCGGCGCCCTCTCCGGCGCCTCTCATCGGCGCCCGGCAGAGCGTGATCCTGGCACGGGCACTGCTGCCGGAAGGCACCCGGGACTACGAACCCTGGTACTTCGGACACCTGGCCTCGCGCGGCATGTACCGGGTCGCGTTCAAGGAAAAGGACCTGCGCGAATCCGCCTTGCGCGTGCGCTACGAACAGGTCTTCATCGACGACCGCACCGGCGGATTGGCGGGACGCTTCGGCTATGCCAGCGGCACGCCCGTGGACCGGTTCCTGGTCTGGCAGTATCCGGTCCACTCGGGCAAGGTGCTGGGCACGCTTGGCCGGGGTCTGGTCGCGCTGGGCGGGGTGCTCATCGCGCTGCTGTGCGTCGTGGGCGTGATGCGATACGGGATGAGGACCGGCCCGCCCCGCCATTGAACGACGTATCGCCGTCCCCGCCAGGCGGCACCGGTCCAGGAGGCCGATGCCTGCCTACGGCTTGCCTGCGGATTCCCATTGCCACATACCCTGCCCGGCCAGATCCTCGACGATCCCCGCCAGGGCATTCCCGACATGGATGGCGGCGGGCTTGCTCGCGATGGCGTCGGGGCAGGCCAGGCTGATCAGACAGGGCATCTCGGCGACATCCAGCCGCGCGGCCTGTAGCCGCCCGTCCCTGATCTCCGCCATCACCACGTGCAGCGGCAATATGGTGTGCAGCCCATGCCGCTCGACCAGGCGCTTCAAGGTCACCGCGGCCTCGGCTTCGACCGGCAATTGCACCTCCACGCCATCCCGGCGCAGCAAGCGATCGAGCGCCATCCTCATGCCGCTGCGCACGCCCGGCAGCGCCAGCGGTCGCCGATGCAGGGCCCCCAGCGGAATGGACGCCTGCCGGGTCAACGCATCCCCCCTGGGGCCGACGACGTAGGGCTGCATGCGGGCAAGCACCCGATCGCCCGCATGCGCGCCTCCCCAACGGTAGGCCACCGACAGCGCCGGCTGGGCCTGCCCTGGCACAGCCGCGGCGGACTCGCTTGTCTCGTCCATGACCTTCAGCCTTATGCCGGGATGATAGCGGCGGACGTGCTGCACCAAGGGCTGGAGCAGCAGGACGGACAAGGCGAGCGGCAAGGCCAGGCCGATTTCCTCGGAGCGGGGAGTAGCTGGACGGACAGGATCGCGGCCAACGGCCTGCTCCAGTTCGATGACATGCCGCAGCAACTGCCGCGCATGAGGCAATATGCGCGCGCCCGCCTCGGACAGCGCCACCCCCCGCCCGTTGCGGACGAACAACCGTGCGTTGCAATCACGTTCGAGACTGTTGATGCGCCGGCTCAGCACGGACTGGTCCAGATCGAGCAACGACGCCGCCCGCGTCAGATTGCCCAGCTCCGTGACCGCGACGAACGCGTGCCACTTGTGCAGATTGGCGGTCACGCCGAACGACATTTCATGAAGACGATCAACCACCTCTGACATCGGAGCCCTCGGACGAAACGACATATGGCGTCAAGGTACCGCCCGGCGCCGCGACGGGCCATAACGGCGATCGGCTATGTGTTATCCACGGCAGGCATGGGGCCGGACCGCATCCGCCCGGTTCAACCGCCGCGGATCTCGTTGAACAGCCCGTCGAGGATGCCGTGGAACCAGCCGTGGGCAGGGTCGTGCTCGAAGCGCCTGCTCCAGTGCAAGGTGACGGTCACGTCGGATTTCAACGCTGGCCATTCGACGACGTGATATTGCCCATGGCGGAGAAAGAAGGCCTCGGCGATCGCCCCCGGCACCAGGGCGGCCAGGTCCGACGATCGCACGATATCCGGCAAGGCAAGAAAATTGGTCGCGATGACCTGGACCCGGTCCTCCATCCCCAGGGACCGCAGTACATGGATGGCATGAAGATGGGGACGCGCCACGACAAACGCCAGTTGCGGCGGCAGCGGCCGCCCCTCTGCCTGCCCCGGGACGCGCCGCGTCAAGGGGTGGCCGGCGCGCACCAGCAGCACATGCTGGTCCCTCGACAGCTCCTGGCTTTGCGTGCCGGTCACGCCAGGCAGGACGCCCATGGCGAAATCCAGGTGGCCGCCGTCCAGCGCGGCCGCGATGCGATCGAGCCCGGTCTGGTAGCACTGCAGGCGGACATGCGGCGCGCAGTCGGCCAGGCGGGCGATCAACGGAGGCAGGAAAAGCGCCTCGCCGGCGTCCGACAGCCGCAGCCGGAAGATCCGGCGCGAGGCGGCCGCATCGAAGCCGTCCAGGTCCAGCAAGGCATCTTCGAGCGAACTGATCGCCCCACGCACGGCCTTCGCCAGGCGCAGCGCCTTCGGCGTCGGCTCGACGCCGCTGTGCGTGCGCACGAACAGCGCATCCTTCAGGACCCTTCGCAGGCGGGCCAGGGCCTGGCTGGTGGCGGGCTGCGACAGCCCCAGCAACTCGGCCGCGCGGCTGACGTTCCCCGTCCGGTACACGGCATCGAACACCCGCAGCAGGTTCATGTCCACCCTGCCCAGGTGCGGCCGTCCGCTGGCCTCCCCCTTGTCCACGCCCACTCCTGTCTCGCCCGGCCTTGCGCCATGGAGCGGGCGCCGGGATCGCGCGCTGAACCGGCGCGTCACTCCGAGTGGATATTATAGGCGCGCAGTATCGCCAGGTTCCGCTGGTCCTCGGCCCGCACCCGCTGCAGGAAAGCCTCGGGCGACCCCTGCAGCCGCTCCACGCCGTCCTCGCGCAGCTTGCCCTCGACCTTGCGATCGCTCAAGGCCTTGTTCAGTTCCGCATTCAGTTGGTGCACGATTTCCGCGGGCATGCCGGCGGGCCCGACAAAACCGGTCAGGCTGACATAGACCACGTCCTTGGCGCCTTTCTCGGCGAAGGTCGGCACGTCGGGGATACTGGGCACCCGCTCCCGCGCGGCCACCGCCAGCGGACGGATCTGACCGGACCGGATGTTGTCCAGCCCCCCCGAGAGCTCGGCCATCATCGCCTGCACGGCCCCCCGCATGAGATCGAGCCGCGCGGGGCGTCCGCCGTTGTAGGCGACATGCACCATGTCCAGGCCGTAGGCGTGCAGGAACAATTCCATCGCGATGCGCTGCGCCGAGGTCACGCCCGCGGAGGCATAGTTCAACTGCCCCGGATGAGCCCGGCAATGGGCGATGAATTCCTCCAGGGTCCGCGTGGGGAAGGCGGGATTGACCACCAGCGCGAACGAGGACATGCCCATCGCCCCGATGAACTGGAAGTCCCGGTAAGGCTGGTAGTTCAGGTTCTTGAACAGATGCTGGTTGAGAAACAGCGTGGCGTTCTCCGCCAGCATCAGGGTATAGCCGTCGGCCGGCGCCTGCACGAGCGCCGAGGCGCCGATGTTGCCCGAAGCGCCGGGGCGATTCTCCACGATCACCGGCACCCCCATGCTCGCCTGCAAGGCTTCAGCCACGAAGCGCACCTGCCGGTCGAGCGTGCCTCCGGCCTGGTAGCCGACCAGGATGCGTATCGGGCGGCTGGGGAACGACGCGCCGCTCGCGGCCCAGGATCGCCCGGTCGCGGCGGGCAGCGCGGCAAGCCCCGCCATGAAAGTTCGTCTCTTCATCGTTGTCTCTCTTCTGTATTGATCAGGCACCGGCCGGGCCGCCCTCGTCGCGCGGCCCGGCCGCTCAACCCGGTTGTGCGACCAGCCCGCAGCTTTCCACGGCGTGTACCGCGCAGGCTTCGTCATGATCGGGGCCGTCGCCGCTGACACCCACGGCGCCCAGCAGGCGCCCTCCCACATCGCGGATCAGCACGCCGCCCGGCACCGGCACGAAACGGCCTTCGGACACGGCATTCAACGCCGAGAAAAAAGCGGGGACCCTCACGGCCCGCTCGGCAAGCGAGCGGCTGCCGACGCCCATGCCGAGCGCGCCCCAGGCCTTGGCGAAAGCGATCTGCGGCCGCAGCAGGCTGCCGCCGTCCTCGCGCTTGCTGGCCACCACGTGGCCGCCCGCATCCAGCACCACCGCGGTCAGCGGCGCGCCATTCAGGCGGCGGCCCTCTTCCAGCACGGCATCCACGATCCCGGACGCCTGTCGCAAGGAAATCATCATGCATTCTCCCATCATGTATCCAAACGCGGTCCGGCCGTCAGACGACCGGATCATTGAGCGGGTCGCCGAACTCGGGGACTTCCTCGCAAGCGGCCGGGTCGCCCGACGGGGCCTGGACCCACGGCAGTCCCATCATGAAAAGCTCCAGCCCTTCTTCCCGCGACGCGCTCACGATGGCGGACTCGTCTCCCCCAAGCTCGATCGCGCTCCAGGTCTCGACCGGATTCCCTTCCACGGTGCCCTTGCCCTGCAAGACGAACACCAGCCGATATGCCGCCCGCCCCCTGTCTTGCCAGGCCGCGCCCGGCGCGATCCGGACTTTCTCGGCCCACACCCCGCGCTCGGAGAAGCTGCCGAAATACTGTCGCTCGACGCCGGGCTGCCCGGTCACGGACAGCCAGTTGAAGGCGCGAGGCTCCGCCACGATGATGTGCTGGTAGCGCGGACTGGGGAAGCGCATGCGCGTGCCGTAGACATGCTTCCAGGCCGCATTCAGCAGCGGCTCGGTCTTGCCATCGGGATGGTGGAAAAGACGCCCTTCGATCCGCCCGATCTGTCCGAGCTCGGCCAAGGCCTTGCGCCGTTGCTCGATGCTCATGAATCCCTGGCCCGAGGCGCCGCCGAACTGCAGGACCAGCTGCACGCGCTCGCCCGGCCTGGCGTGCCCCAGCGCGTCCTCCTGCGGCCCGTAGGACAGCCCCTCCGGAAAGTAGCCGACCTGGCCTTCCCGCAGGATGCCCCGGCGCCCGAGGTTCATGTCGCCCACCAGGGGCAGCCGGATCTGATCGAAGTTGTGCCGGTGGATCGGCATCGTGTAGTCCCGGTCCTGCCGCCCCAGGATCAACATGAAATTCTCCGGCGTGCCATCCTCGCCCTGCAGGAGATGCTTGAAGGCGATGGCACCGGTCGGGTGCTCCAGTATCCACTGGTCATCGATGAAGCGAACGACTTTCATGAATGGCGTACTCCTCTGGTCATTCGGCGACGCCGCTGCGGGCGTCGATCTGCCGCGTCATGATCCTGCTGGCAAACAGCCAGCGACCATCCCCCCCCTTGGCGAACTCGTCCGACAGGTCGCTCACGCGCACCTGCAGGGACGCGCCCTCGCCCTGCTCCAGGGTCATTTGCATCGCCCGGGTCCTGATCCGGTCGGCCGACGCGGACAGGATCTGCAGATTGGTCCACAGGTGGCGGGTCGTTCCCCTGGCCTGGGATGACCGGGGCGTGCCTTTCCGGATGGCATCGCGCCCCCGCATCTCGAAACCATTGAAGTCCAGCACCGCGCCTTCGCCGAAAAGCAGGCTCAGCGCGGCACGGTCCCGCGCATCGATGCAGCGCGAAAACTCGGTCAGCAGATTCGAGATCTCCAGCAGCGCGCCCTCGGCGGTGGACCGCGGCGGGGAATGCGTGGCGTTCATGCGTACACCTTCGTCATGTCAGGAAGGGCCCCAGTCTAGGCAGGCCTCCCCGCCCCAGCCAGAGCGCAAGCGTCATAGCAGCCCGGCGTTTCCCGCATGGCTGCGATGCCATGCATGCGCGACATGGCTGCCTTGAGCCTTTCGCTCTTACTGGGCGGGACGGTTCCCGCACACAATGCCGCCGCCAGCCGGGACACCGCGCCCGGCGGGCCACGCACGACTCGACCTCATTCGAACAGAACGCCATCCAGGCGACGGAGACACCATGCGACATTCCCTGCTCATCCCGCTCATTGCATTTGCCGCGCTGCCCCGGTGCGCCGCGGCCGAGTCCAGCGTCACGCTCTATGGCGTCATCGACGCCGGCATCGAATACGCCAAGTCAGGCGACAAATCCGTCTCCCGGCTGTCGTCGGGCGGCCTGACCCAATCCCGCTTCGGGCTCAGCGGCAAGGAAGACCTCGGCAATGGCCTGACCGCCGTGTTCAACCTGGAGAACCGGTTCAACGCCGACGACGGGACCATGGTCCAGGGCCTCATGTTCGGCGGCCGCTCCATCGTCGGGCTGACGGGCAGGTGGGGCGGCGTGAATCTGGGACGGGAAAGCAATCCCATCTATGCCTTGAAGGCCATGTCGAACTCCTTCGGCCTCGCCCCCTACGCCTCGCCCCAGGTACTGATGCGGGGCGGCGCCACGAGGACGAACAACTCGGTCCGCTACGACAGCCCCGTCTGGGCAGGCTTGCGCATGTCCGCCATGTACTCGCTGGGCACCGAGAACCCCGCCGACGCCAAGGAGGGACGCAACACCGGAGCATCCGTCCAGTACCGGCGGGACAGCCTCTGGCTCGGCCTGGGCTGGAACCGGGTGGACAAGCCCAACGCGGCGACCGCCAAGACGCAGGAATGGCTGCTCGGCGCCAGCTATGCGCTCGGTCCGGTCACCGGCTATCTGAACCACTGGCGCTTCAACACCGATCCGCATGCCGGAAACGGCTCGAATGCCCGCGTGTGGACCTTGAGCCTGGGCGTGAAAGTCGCCGGCAGCGGCCGCGCGCTCGCCAGTTTCGGCACGTATGCCCTCGACACGGGAAGCGCCGGCACGCCGCAACCGCACGCCCGGCTATGGCTGCTGGGCTACGAGCACGACCTGTCCAGGCGGTCCACCGTCTATCTGCAATATGCGCGTGTCAACAACCGCAGCGGCGCGGACTTCACCCTGTCCGGGCTGGCGAACACCCAAACCGCCGTCGGGATGTTCAGCAGCCCCCACGCGGTGCAAGCGGGGTTCCGGCACACGTTCTGAGGATCGTGGCCGACGAAGGGGTTTCTATTTTTTCGAAAGACAGTCTTTCATGCACCGGACGCCCTTCACATCGGGACGATCATCGACATAGAAATTGTCCCGGTTGGGCATCTTGACCTTGGCCAGGGAGTTGGCGTCCACCGTGGCGGTTGCGGGAAGGATGCCGTTTTTATGCAGCAGGTAGGCGGTCACGCTATAGACGTCGTCGCTGGACATCGACTGGGGCGCCTGGAACGGCATCGCCCGGCGGATGTAGTCGAACAGCGTGGTGGCGTACGGCCAATAGCTGCCGATGGTCTTGAGCGGCTTGTCGGTGGTCAGGCTGCCCACGCCGCCGGCCAGCGCGGGGCCCAGCCCGCCCTCCAGCTTCACGCCATGGCAGGCCACGCACATGGCCTGGTAGACCTTTTCCCCCTGGACCACGGTGCCCTTGCCGCGAGGAAGCCCCTTGCCGTCCACCGACACGTCGATGTCCCAGCCAGCAAGCTCTTCCTTGCTCAAGTGCCGGCCGAGGTTTTCATAGCCGGCCTGGCTTGCGGCCGGGACCAGCAAGGCGCAGAACCCGATGGCTGCGGCGATGAGGGTGTTACGCGCGTCCATTGGTCACCTCCCCGCTGGCGGCGATCCGCCATGGTTGAACCGAGTTGTTGTGGTAGAAGGAAACCTTTCCCCGTACCGAGATGAGCTGCTCCAGCGTGGGCTGCACGTAGCCGGTTTCGTCCATTGCCCGGCTCATGATCACCAGTTCCTTGCCATTCCACTCGAACGGCGCCCGGAACGCCGTCAACGCCTTCGAACGCACCGGCTCCTGCAACGTGGCGGGATACCAGTTGTTGCCACCATCGATGGACACATCGACACCCGTGATCTTTCCATGGCCGCTCCAGGCGATCCCCCGCATCTCGTGCGTTCCCTTGCGGGTCAGGCGATGCGTGCCCGAGGGAGACGTGATGATCGACTTGCACTCCATGATGAACGAGAACTTGCGGGCGCGGCCGTCGGCCATCAAGTCCGTGTACTTGGCCGTTTCCTCGCGCGTATAGCCCGGCTGATCCGTCACGTGCAGGCGCCGCAGCCATTTGATGCTCATGTTCCCTTCGAAGCCCGGAACGAAAAGCCGGATGGGGTAGCCCTGCTCCGGACGCAGGCGCTCGCCGTTCTGGCTGTAGGCGATGAGCACATCGTCCAGGCACTTCTCGATCGGAATGCTGCGTGTCATGGCGGCGCCATCGGCGCCTTCGGCCACGATCCATTTCGCCTTCGGATCCAGGCCCGCGCGATTCAAGAGCGTCTTGAGCGGAACCCCCGTCCATTCCGCGCAGCTGACGAGGCCGGCCACCTCGGCCGCGGTCTTCCCATAGGGTGGCAGGAACGAAGGGTTCCCCGAACACTCCAGGAAATAGACATGGCTTTCACTGGGAAACTGCCGCAGCTCCTGCACGTCAAAGATCATCGGATTCTTCACCAGCCCATGGATCATGAGACGATGCTGCCGCGGATCGATTTCGGGAACCCCCGCGTGGTGCCGTTCATAGAACAGGCCATTGGGGGTGATGATGCCGTCCAGTTCCTGCAAGGGTGTCGTGCTGTAGGCAGACATCGGCTCCTTGAGGCCCGGGTACAGCTTTCTTGTCGCTTCGGTCTCGAACTTCGACGGCACCCCGTAGGGCGAGGCCGTGGGCGCGCCCAGGGATTTCGTCCAAGCCGGAACATTCGGCGGCAGGTTCTTTTTCGCCACGTCCGGCGCAACCGCGGCCGCGCCCGACTGGGCAACGGCCGACTCCGACAGCGCCATGGTCGCCAGCGAGGTGGCCATCGCGGTGCTTCGCGCCAGGAACTGCCGCCTGCCGCCAGCCGCCGCCTCGACGGGCTCCGCCAGCGCGCTGCCTGCTTTGTCTCGACTGTTCATGCTCCCTCCTTGTCTGCGTCCGGATCCCATTGATCCCATCCCCACCGACACACCGACCGATCGGTCGGTCTGCTGTGCGAAGTGTACATGACCCGGCACGCCGCGCCCATCCCGGCTCCCATTACAATCCCCGCTGACATCGACGGGGCAAGGCGCCAACAAAGATCGTGGTGAACAGGACAATGGAAGAGCTCGACGCCAACCGCGACCGGATCCTGGCCGGCGCGGCGGCGCTTTTCGCCCATCGAGGATTCCATGCCGTGGGCATGAGCGAACTGTGCGCGGCGCTGAGCCTGAGCCGCGGGGCGTTCTATCACTACTTCCCGGGCAAGGAAGACTTGCTGGAGGAAATATGCCGGCGGTACATGGCCAAGCTTCTCCAGCAGGCGAAGCTGGCCAAGGCCGAAGTACCCGACCCGATGCTCCGGCTGCGGCGGCTCGGCGCCGAGCTCATCGACGTGATCGGCATCCACCGGGATGAACTGGCCGTCTGCTTCCGGGAAACCCTGTCCCTGAGCGAAGACCGGCGCCAGGCAGTGCTGGCGCTGCATGCCAGCTACGAGAAAATCTGGAAGGAAACGCTGATCGAGGGCGAAAAGACCGGTGTCTTTGCGCCGTATTCGCGCTTCCGGCTCAAGGCGCTGCTCGGCATGTACTACTACAGCTATCTCTGGATCGATCCGGCCTCGCCGTCGGCGATGCACCAGACGCACGAGGCATTCGAGTCCATCCTCTCGACCGTCAGCACGGCACGGCCGGATGCGCCGATGCCAGCGCCCCGGTAGCGGCGACCGGAAGCTGCCCGCGGCCGCCATGGCCTTGCCCGCGTCGATGACGCGGGTGCCTGTTTCAGGCCGGGCAACGAAGCGCTCAGGCCGGTTGCCCACCTGTTCGGCCCACTCAACCCGCAACCGATCCCGACATGGGCACGGGCAGCTTCGCCACGTCGTAGCCGTAGATCCAATCCACCGGCAGCGGCGGCGGGGGCGGTGTCAACTGGTTGCTGCGGAACTGATCGCGAGCCTGCAGCTGTACCTTTGCGGCGCGAGGCTGGCGTTCGCGCTGATAGGCCAGCAGCGCACTATCCAGATCGTCACGGCCGTGGTCGAGGAAATGCGCCAGCGCGTAACCGTCCTCCATCGAAATGGCGGCCCCTTGCGCGAGCGTCGGCATCATGGGATGCGCGGCGTCGCCCAGCAGCGCGATCCGGCCACGCACCCACTCCTGCAGCGGGTCACGATCCCGGATTCCCCACTTGTAGACTTCCTGCGCGCGCGACATCACCTCGAGCATGCCCGGATGCCAACCCGCATAGGCTTGCAGCATGTCGTCGATGCGGCTGGGCACGGCCCAGTTCTCTTCTGCCCAATCGTCCTTTGCCACCCGCCCGGCAAAGATGTTGAGCAGCTCGCCCTCGCGTAGCGGATAGAACAGGACATGCCCCGTTGGCCCGAGCCAACCCGTATATTCAGAACCGTCCAGGGGGACTGGCAGCGACGCCGCCGCATCGCGCAATGCCTGCATGGGAAGAATGATGCGCCAGCAGATCTGGTGCGTGAAGCGCGCCTCGCGTTCGCCGAAGAGACACCTCGCGACCCGTGAGTGGATACCGTCAGCGCCGATCACCACATCGGCCTCGACTTGCCTGCCATCCGTCAGGGAAATGACCGCCCCCGACTCCGTGTTCTCGACCGCCCGGCATTCCGCGTCGGTGTGGATGGTCCCTTCGGGCACGAGGCTGGCCAACAACGCGTGAAGGTCCGCACGGTGCGCGGTGTGATAGCTCGCGCCATACTGCGCCCGCATGGCCTCGGGCAATGGCACGCGGTCCCGCACGGTACCGTCATCCCACTTGATCGACAAACGCACTGACGGCTCGGGGGCAAAACGCTCGAAAGCCTCCTCCACGCCCAGCGCACGCAGCACCTTCACGGCGTTCGGCGCCATCTGCAGTCCCGCGCCCACCTCGCCCAGGTGCGGCGCCCGCTCGTAGACGGAGACCTCGAACCCTCGCTGATGCAGGGCGGCAGCCGCGGTCAGGCCGCCGATGCCGGCCCCGACCAGGGCTACCCGCGGCGCTCGGGAGATGGAAGACATTTGCATGGAAAATCCTTTGCTGATGAAAAGTGTCGCCAGGTCGGCCCGGCACGTACGAGCCGACCCCGTTCAGGGTGCATCGACAGTGATGCCGCCGGCGCGGATCACCTGCTCCCAGCCGCGCCGGTTCTCGTCGAGAAAACGGCGGAAGTCCTGCGGGCTGCCGTCGAAGGTTTCCGAGCCCTGTTCGAGGTAGCGCTGGGCGATGTCCTGCCTGCGCATGGCCTTGTTCACGATCGCGTTCAATCTTGCGATCACGGGCCGCGGAGTACCGGCCGGCGCCATGATGCCCAGCCATCCCACCGCCTCGTAATCCTTGAGGCCGGCCTCTTGAGCCGTCGAGACATCGGGTAGAACGGCAAGGCGTTTGTTGCCGGTCACGGCCATCGCGTTGAGCTTGCCGGCCTTGATATACGGCAAGGCCCCCTGCAGATCGCTGATCAGGAACTGGGTCTCGCCGCTGATCACCGACATGATGGCCGGGGCGTACCCCTTGTAGGGAACGTGCACGACCTGGGTCGAGGTCTGCTGGGCGAGCCGCTCGACAGCCAAGTGCGAGAAACTTCCCAGCCCCACCGACGAATAGCTCAGCTTGTCCGGATTTCGACGAGCGTATTGAACAAGGTCGGGCAGATTGCGCGCCGGAACCGAGGGATGCGTAACGATCACCCCGGGCACGACCACCGCCAGCGCCACGGGCGTCAGCTCCTTGTCTGCGTCATAGGGAAGCTTTTTGTACAACGCCGGGTTGGTGGAAATGTTGGTGCTGCCCAGCAGCAGGGTATAGCCGTCCGCGGGCGCCTTGGCGACCAGCGTGGTTCCAATGATGGCGGCTCCTCCCGCGCGATTCTCGACAACCACCGATTGTCCGAGCTCTTCCGATATTTCCGCGGCAATCAATCGCGCCGTCGCATCGGCGACACCGCCGGGTGCGAACGGCACGACGATTCGCAAAGGTCGCTCGGGATAGGCGGCGGCGGCCTGCTGCCCGCCCCCTATGGCAAACATCAGCAGCCACGCGCCGTGGCGGGGGAATGTCCTCATGTCTCCGTCCTCTTCGGGAATCGTCGCGACCGATTTCGCGACTTATACAATGTATAAATTAATAATACTAAGTATAAATTTATTGTACGGGTTAAACTTGGCGCGTCAAGACATACGACACACACTGCCGTCATGAACGACGAATCAACCATGCGCGAGCCGCGCCGCATCAAGTCCATCGAAGTCGGATTCCGGATCCTCCGGCTCTTGGAGCAGGTGCAAGAAAAGCTGCCTTTGCGGGACATCGCGGCAGGAGTAGGCATGCCCGCCAGCAATGCCCATCTCTATCTGGCCAGCTTCCTGCATGAAGGCGTCGTCGAGCGGGATCCCGTCTCCGGCCGCTACGGCCTTGGCCCCTTCGCCGTGCAACTCGGCTCCGCGGCGCTACGGCACTCCAGTCTGGTCGAACGGGCCAAGGATCTTCTGAGCCAGTTGCGCACGCAAACGCGCCACTCCGTGTCCCTGGCGGTGTGGGGCAACCGCGGGCCGACCATCGTTTTCAATATCGACGGCGACGAATACGGCCCCATGGGAATACGCGCCGGCCATGTGCTGCCCCTGCTCAGCACGGCCACCGGCCGCGTGTTTCTGTCGTGGCTCCCCACCGAACAGACCGAGCAGCTCGTCGAACAGGAGCGGTCCTCCAGTGTCGGCCTGGCCGGAAACTTTGATGCCCGGATACGCGACGCCACCATCGTCGACATTGCACGAGATGTCCGGCGTGAAGGGATCGCGCGCACCGACCCCGCCATGAGCGGCGGTTTTTTCGCCGCGTCGGCACCCGTATTCGATCAAATGCGGCAGTTGTGCGCCGCGATCACCACCCTCGGGCCGGAACTGGACAGCACAGCGGCTGCCCGACTCGAAGAAGCGCTGCGCAACACCGCCGACGAACTATCGCGCAGGTTGGGAGCGCCCCGCTAGAACGCCCTGCGCGGCAAGCCCCCTCGTCGGCGGCCATCCAGGATGGGATACGGAAGCGTACCGAGCATCGGCCTACGGCATACGTCCGTGGCGGGCGCCTGGGCAAACGATAACTGCCAAGAACCCCCACATACGGGCCACCGGACCTTCAACCCGGTCAAGGAACCGGCCCAGGACGCTCGAAAATGCCGGCCAGATCCGCGAGCGGTTTGCCGGTAAAAACAAAAGCCCCCTGATCAGGGTGTCATCCGCATCATCCCTTAGAACCCTTACAAATGAACGACCTTCACAAGTTAAGAATTATATATACCCCCAAAAATACCCCCAGAAAGATCATGCTGATGCCTTCAGGGACTGCCCGATCTCACCGGCGCTGCACGGCCCATGCAAGCCCCAACCCTCGTGACTTAACTCCGCTCTGCTACCGCACATCTGCTGCGGTGAGGAGCCTGGGTGCCAACCGCTATGGCAACGCGAACAAGAGCCAGTGTCTTTAGGGTTGCTTTGTACACAGGCGCTTTCTGTACAGGCACATTCGACAGCGTCGTTACATTCAGAAGCCGAGCCCGCGCCTACTAGACGCATGCAGCCGCAGGCCCCAGGACGAGAACAAGTACAACTTGATCATCACTGTCCTGGGGTCTTGAATTCGCGAGCATGCGCGTTCTTAGCTTGGCATGCAGACCCAAGTGCGGGCCGGGGAGTTGATCTCGAAGAGGCTTGATCGATTCGCCTCCACCGCCGCTCCCTCTCATTGAATTCGGCTTCCCATTGACGGAACGCTGGTCTAAGCAGCCAGAGCAGGAGGCGTCCAACCATGGGACATTCCTTAAAATTGTCACTTATAGTGCGTGTAACTATAGGGCGTGGCCTCTAAATGGTCAACCTCTTAGGCTTTGTAGGACTTTGTCTACATGGCCTGTGATGACGTACGATCCCTTAAAAAGCTTCGGTCAGCGTTTGATGACCCTTAGAAAAACAAAGAGTTGGTCGCAGGAGCGCTTGGCTTTTGAGAGTGGCTTGGCTCGCTCCTATATCGGAGGAGTAGAGCGGGGGCAGAGAAATATCTCATTGATCAATATATGCGTATTGGCAGATACGCTGGGGATACAACCATCTGAACTGCTCGACTTTGACAAAACATAGAGCCTCCACACATATCAACGAGGGAGTGCGTTGGATGTGTTGATCCAATGCATTAGATATGTGCAATGGGGTTACCACACAATAAAAACGAAGAATCTGATAATCCCGATTGTGCTTTATCTATATACAAAAAAAGCATGGTGCTAGGAGGCGGGACGAAATCACATTGCTCCACTAGCGATTATTAGACCATCGCCCATTTCTAATGTTAATCAAGCATGACAGCTACAGGCTTATCGAGCGTTGAACTACTACTAAGAACGCGGTAGCTCGGAGAACCACAAGCAGAAAGTAATGGATTAACCCGAAATCACTTCGACTGATACATCCCAATCTCATCCTACCCAGTTCAAGTCATTCACTGATGCGTACGCATCATGCAGAAATAACTGGATGTGTCGCACACGCAACGACCTTCTTTAATCAAGCGGAGCTTGGCAGTTATGACTACGGTTAGCAAGCAAATACACAGCGTCAATGAGGCGATTTGTCGAAATATTGAGTCGCTTGCTGATCAGAGGGCATTGCTCTCGCAGAACTTGCTGTCTCAGCTTCGAAATTTAGTCGAAGGCGTAGCAGTTCTCCTGCACACTGGCGCTCCCGATGCTGAATTCAATTACACCGCAGTGGAGCCTGGACTTGCCTTCGTAAAAAGCAAAGGGAGGCTCAATTTCCTCGGCAAGTTCCACAAGTTGCTTCAGATCAGTGCTTCCCACTACACCTTGGACGGAGACGCATCCGAGCGCTTGATGCTCAAGTATTATGAATACCTCTATCGTATTCGAGGTTTACTTAAAGATAACTGTGGCGTTGAAGTATTAGCTAACTTAGAGACATTCCCGGTTGATTTAGATCCGTCGCTGCGAGAATACCACGAGAAAATCGCAGCGCGAATAGAAGCGGCCCGCTCCTCACCGCGGAACGACGCTCATCGTGAACGATACTATATCCACAACACGCGGCCCTTCTTTGTGGGGGGGCGCATCTACTACGAAGTCACCTTCTACCGCGCCGTTAACAAGGTGAATAAGTTTGACCGTATCATTGCATTCACCGATATCGAGATAACTAATAAATATGCGGCCATGTTGACGCTCCACAGAGATTCGATCGAAGTGGTCGGTCAGACGATGCCGATAACGATCATTCTCGTATGGGAGGTCTCAATCCGCCCATGCGAATTCGACAACTTCGCGCGTGTATTGCGTATCAACTCGAAAGTGCGCACCAACTCGGCGGAGTATCGCTATCTTATGTCCGGATTGACCATCGGCTCGAGTAGTCTCCTTGACCTTCTCGATATCCCGGATGAAAAGTACGCGGCGGTAAGAGCGGAAGGTACGTCTGGTACCAGTCAACCGCTGATTTTTGCTGTGCTAGATGAAGCGCGCCGCATTGTTAGGTCAAAAGCTCCAGGACACAATGTCATCCGTTATCTCATGTTGCGAATGCACAATCAGATCCTTAAGTCGCAATATGATTCAGACGGTTGCAATCGTCTCTCGCGATTAAAACTTCCATACAGCTGCATTCCCTTTGACACTATGCCGTTTTGCTCCTCGCTGACCGGCCACAATCCTCGGTATTGGGATCTCATTGAAAGCCTTGATACCTCTGGTAGAACCCACGAACTACTTGCCCGACGTGTAAAGAACAACGTGGAACGTCACGGAAATCTATATACACCTGTGGCAGACCTGGAAGAATTCAACGACCTCAATGGATTGATCTCCACTTACAATAGTAAGCTTTACTACAAACATACGGAGAGAAAACTCGTTCTCGACAAAGGACATGTTTTCATATGCGGGTATGAGAATGAAACTGTCTCCATCATCGAGAAGCTCCAGGGATACGCATCGTCTAAGATCGAGGGATTTACTCAGGCTGTTGAGCGTTGGCTAGATGAAACACATCGCAGTATCGATGATGAGGCTAAGAAAAATGCACTCAAACAATTATTCAGCCAGTCACGCGTTGCCCTGATCTACGGGGCGGCAGGCACTGGAAAATCCACGATGGTGGACCATATAGCGCATTACTTCAACGACAAGGAGAAGCTTTTCCTTGCGCACACGAATCCAGCGATCGATAACCTTAAACGTAAGGTAACCGCGCAAAATTCTGACTTCCGTACTATTAGTAGCCAAACTAGTAGAAAAGCGTCTTCTACAGAGTATGACCTTCTAGTCATCGACGAATGCAGCACCGTAAGCAATACCGATTTAATCAAAGTGCTGGACAAAACTTCCTTTAAACTACTTGTACTCGTTGGTGATGTATACCAGATCGAGTCGATTCAGTTCGGCAACTGGTTCGAGACTATCCGCTCATTCATCCCGAGCACTTCAGTTTTTGAGCTGACGACGCCCTTCAGAACTAAGAACGATTCACTCTTGAGCTTTTGGAACAAAGTCCGAACCGTTGAGGACGATTTAACCGAAGTCATGGCCCGCAACGGCTATTCAACCGTACTTGACAAAACGTTGTTCGAACGTCAAGGACAGGACGAAATCATCCTTTGCCTGAACTATGATGGACTCTATGGTATTAACAACATCAATAGGTTCTTGCAGAGTAGCAATCCAAACGCGGCAACCACGTGGCGCGTCTCTACGTACAAGATTGGCGACCCCGTACTTTTCCACGAAACCGAGCGGTTTCGTCCCGTGATCTATAACAACCTGAAAGGGCAGATTGTGGGCATAGATCATGTGCCTGGTCGTATCCAATTCGATGTAATGCTTGATCGTTCGCTTAGCGAATTCGACGTCGAGGGCGACGATCTCATATGGATCGAAGGATCTACAGTGCGCTTTTCCGTTTACGAATACAGCAGCAGTGATGAGGACGACGACTCTTTGAATACTACGGTGCCGTTCCAAGTGGCTTATGCCGTGTCGATTCATAAGGCGCAAGGCCTCGAGTACGATTCAGTCAAGATCGTCATTACCGACGCGAACGAAGACGATATTACACATAGCATCTTCTATACCGCCGTTACCCGGGCGCGAGAACGTTTAAGGATATTCTGGACGCCTGAAACTCAGCAGGGGGTTTTACAGCGACTCTGTCGCAGAGGCAACTCTAAGGATGTCGCTCTTCTCTCCAGCCGTCGTAGTCTTTCTCCCATTGTCAGATAATCCTTAAGATTCAGGCTTATCTTTTCCTCGACGCAAAGAACGTTACTCAATAACGACATTGGCCTAATGTGGCTCCGGCCCTGCTTTCGCAAATACGGCTCCGAGACAAGACACCGAACTGAACGATAGCCACGCAAAATTCCTATAAGATGTGCTAAAACCCATAAGGAATCGCAGAATCTCTTCCTTTCCGAGCTTAATAGGGCTTATGAATATGTACTCTATCCGCCCAATGCTCGACGAAGTGCATCCATACGCTGCGCCCAAATTTCTTCAGGACTCCACCATGAGGGGCCGCAACGCTCTGTCAACCATGCCCGATATTGCGCCCGCGTTCTTCGATTCCGGATCAGATGCAAGGCGGCTTGTGCCCCCCTGTATCTACACGAATCCAGGAAGTGCGCATAGCCATAGGCTTCTTCGCTATGGAGTGGATAGACAAACAACGCGACGGAAGCAAATGGGTTAGGCATATCGGATAGCGCGCTGAGCGGTCCCATGTCGGCAGCGCGAATTTCCACCCGCGTACGCTCCCCGCGAAGGATGCGCGCATGACGCTCTCGAGCCTGTCGCGTCTTGTCATAGATCACGACGTAGCGTTTACTAGTGCGCTTCCCCAGGTACATACCAGTAGTGTGCCCATCGCGTTCATAGTGACTGGAAAAGGTGGAGCGCGTAGGGTGATGAATACCTAATCTGTCGATGTGTATGCCGTAAATGTCTATGGCGAAGTCTAGCCTGTTGATGCGTGCTTGATCGAGCGCCCTAGCAAAACTCGGCCACGCGCCACATATGATGCCGGACACCAGCAAGAGCGGATGTTCATGTGCGGGCCCACGGTTGCTCGGGTTGAACTCAAAGCGCAAAAAGTTCATCCGGTCATCGCGTGGCGCGACTTGCACAAGGGCACTGCGTCCGCCGTATAAAGGTATGGTGTAGGCGAAGTGATAACGGGCAACCGGGTCGCCGTAGGGTACCCCACGGACGATGCGGGCGTCCGCACAAGCGCGAAGATGCTCTGTAATGTCATGTTGAAGTGATCGAGATTGCACAGGTATGGTCAATGCAATCTTGTCGATGAATAGACGACTGAGAGCAACCATGTGCGATCTCTGGGTCTGTATGTTCAGTAAATCCTCTAATAGAACAACGGGAGGGCTACCCCTCTTCGCTCGTTCAACGCGAGGTCTCGCTTTGCAATTGATTGCAGAATCCTTAGGTCGAGCACCGCCCCTTTCCCTTCGCGGATGGGGATGCTGTATCAGGGCGATTGACGGGAGCGTGTGTCGCCTCCCAGGCATTGGGATCGGCCAAATATTCGCGGATCAGTTCGACGCGCCAACGGGTGCAACGCGCGCCAAACCGTTCCGGCGCTGGGAATCGGCCTTGCCTGACACGTAGCCATAAGGTGCTCTCCGCCCAAGGGGTCACCCCATCGGGTTGGGCCAAGGCTTTGATGCTGCAATAGCCTTCGTTTGGTAGCGCGACCGCTTTGGCCTTCTCGCTGTGGACTGCTGTATCGGCAGGCATTGTGATGTGCTCCTACGTGTTGAACATGGAGCGCAGTCTGACGATACGCGATGCCGCCTAGGCCAAACTTGGCTTTGCCAAAACCAATTTGGTTTGGGCCTAGTCTTTATGCGGCTTTCCGGGCAGTAGCTCTGTGGCTTCCTTAAGATACTTTCGTATCGTCTCGTCGGAAAGCGATAAGCCAATTCTTTCCATGTCTTGCATGATCAGAGTAACGGTTTTTTGTTTCTCCTCTTCAACATTATGACCGTAACCGCCCACGGCCATGCCAATAACAAGCTTCAGCAAGCTATCCCGCTCACGCGAAGCTAGAGTTTTTTCCCGGGATTCTTGCTGTGCCACGAAGTATCGCGCCTCTTTCCAACCTATATTGGTCAGCCATTTCTCAATGTCCTTGCGCCAGAATTTGGGAGTCCGCGCACTCGACCTTGTATCTTCATAGGTGTCGTCGGCTGCCTGCCCTTCATGGCTGTACGCCCCTCGCAATCCGACGCTCGGCAGCATAGCGAGACCAACCGAAACATCGGATAGCTGGCACTCAACAGGTGCGCCATTCTCATCGTAGACGTGGGCTTTACTGACTAAGAGAGCAGCCCTGTATGCCTCGTCGATCATCGACAAGAGGGTTCTTACTCTACTCGGCACGCTATGCTGATCTTTCCGATCAATGGACGCAGGCTCAAACCCCGCTATCAAGCAGGCGGCTTCCCATGCATCGAATTGCTCGCGACGGTCGTATAGGTTGTGTTCTACCTTTTCCATTCGCTCCACCTGCCGCTATTTGTCACGCCGTGCGCATCAGTGGAATGATCTTTCCGCCGGCTCTCATGGCGTCTAGGTAGTCTGCCCACTCCTGCATCATCTTTGCTCGGGGAAGTAGGTAATTTGCGTGGTTGTAGGCGGCGCTCACTTCATCGCGTTCTGCATGGGCAAGCTGCAATTCGATGTGCTCATGAGGATAGCCTTGTTCGTGCAGGATGGTTGATGCAATCCCACGGAAGCCGTGGCCCGTCATGCGACCTTTGTAGCCCATGCGCTCCAATGCCTTCAGGATAGTGTTATTGCTCATGGGCTTGTCATGGTCCCGGTCGCCCCGAAAGAGCAATTCATTGTCCCCCGCCAGCGCTCGAAGCTTTTCCAGTACGTTCAGCGCCTGGCGAGACAGAGGCACGATGTGTGGCGTGTTCATCTTCATGCGCTCGGCCGGGATGTTCCAGCGCTTGGCATCGAAATCGAATTCGCTCCAGCGCGCTTCAATAAGCTCGCCAGTGCGGACGAAGGTCAATGCAAGTAGCTGCATAGCCAAACGGGTGCGCAGGCGCCCCACGTAGCCGTCTATGGCCCGCAGCAAGTCGGGGAATTCCTTGGCGTCCACCCGTGCATAGTTCTGCTTCTTACGGGCTTGCAGAAAGTCGCCAGGCTTCATGTCCGTCACGGGGTTGCGCTCGGCCAGTCCGTGTGCCACGGCATAACGCATGATTTGCCCGCTGGTTTGCAATACCCGCTTGGCGATGTCCAGCGCCCCGCGCCGCTCGATGCGCTTCGCCATGTTCCGAAAATCCGCCGCCCTGACTTCCGACACCGGGATGTTGCCGATCACGGGGAAAGCGTCAGCTTCCAATCGCCGGATGACGTATTCAGCATGTCGGGCGCTCTTGGCCCCGTTCCAATGGCCGTACCACTGTCGGGCAACCACCTCGAAAGAATTGGCCGCAGCGATCCGGGCAGCCGCCTTAGCCTGCTTGCGAGCGTCGCCGGGGTCGATCCCGGAGGCAAGAAGCTCGCGAGCCTGCTGGTGAGCCTTTCGGGCTTGAGCGAGGCTCACGTCCGGATACACCCCCAGCGCAAGCAACTTTTCCTTGTCAGCGTATCGGTACTTCCAACGCCAGTAGCGGGAATCCGCCGGAGTGACCAACAAGTACAACCCGCCGCCGTCGGATAGCTTCTTGGGCTTGGGGCCGGCCTTCGTCTGCCGGATAGCGACATCTGTAAGAGTCTGGGCCATTGGGGGTATCAACTTCGAGGGTGGGTACCGATACCCCCAAAGGTACCCCCGGGAATGGGGGTATGTCCATAGACATCATGAGAGGACCCTAGACGACAAAAAGCCCCAGGGAGGCTGGCTTCCTAGGGCTCTTCGGACTTTCGTGGACTACGCCAGATGAATTCTTGGCGGACAGGGTGGGATTCGAACCCACGATACGTTTTCACATATACACGCGTTCCAGGCGTGCGCCTTCAACCGCTCGGCCACCTGTCCTTACCACCCAGCAGGCTGGGCAGAATAGCCAGCTATAGTACCAGATTGCCGGGCATGCAGCCAAGTCCCGCAACAAGGTCGAGCAAAGATGTCCAGTACGACACATTGCAACGCACAAAACCGTGCGACGCCGACGAACAGGAACCAGGATGGGGAGTGGGTCAAGGCGCCAAACCGAACGTTTTGGCGAGAATGGAGGAGCCCGCTGTGCCTTGCTTTTGTAGCCACGGCGGCCGACGCTCTAGGTCGTCGGCCGCGCGGGCATTTTGCTTTTCTAAAGACTGCAGGGGTTTTGTCTCCTCCACTGCATAACGATATTCTGCGCCCGCAATTGGACTGTGACACTAGGGATTGACCCCTATTATGGTGCGGTGCGCACCACAGCTTTGGATACAAATGCACCAAAGCTGTGCATTCTACGGCAATCAGAGCGCCTTGCCCAACTGCTCCAGGATGGCAGGATTTTCCAGCGTGGAGACATCCTGGGTGACGGTCTCGCCCTGGGCCACCACGCGCAGCAACCGGCGCATGATCTTGCCCGAGCGGGTCTTGGGCAGGTTGTCGCCGAACCGGATCTCCTTGGGCTTGGCGATGGGGCCGATTTCCTTGGCGACCCAGTTGCGCAGTTCCTTGGCGATCGCGGCGGCCTCGGCATCGTCGGGCCGGGAACGCTTCAACACCACGAAAGCGACCACCGCCTCGCCGGTCAGTTCGTCCGGCCGGCCCACCACGGCGGCCTCGGCGACCATGGGATGGGCCACCAGGGCCGACTCCACTTCCATGGTCCCCAGGCGGTGCCCCGAGACGTTCAGGACGTCATCGATACGGCCCATGATCCAGAAGTAGCCATCGGTGTCGCGATTGGCGCCGTCGCCCGCCAGGTAATAGGTGCCGCCCAGTTCCTCGGGGTAGTAGCTCTTCTTGAAGCGCTCGGGGTCGCCCCAGATGGTGCGGATCATCGCCGGCCAAGGACGCTTGACCACCAGGAAGCCGCCCTTGCCGAGTTCGACGTCCGCGCCAGTCTCGTCGACGATGGCGGCGAAGACGCCCGGCAGCGGCAGGGTGCACGAACCCGGCTTCAGGCCGGTGGCGCCCGGCAGCGGCGTGATCATGTGGCCGCCGGTCTCGGTCTGCCACCAGGTATCGACGACGGGGCAGCGCTCGCGCCCGACATTGGTGTAGTACCACATCCAGGCTTCGGGATTGATGGGCTCGCCCACCGAACCGATGACGCGCAGGCTGGACAGGTCATATTGCTTCGGGTGGCTGTCGGGACTGGCCTCGGAGGCCTTGATCAGCGACCGGATGGCGGTGGGCGCCGTATAGAAGATGCTGACGCCGTGCTTCTGGATGATGTCCCAGAAACGGCCGGCGTTCGGATAGGTGGGCACCCCTTCGAACACGATCTGGGTCGCGCCCACGGCCAGCGGGCCATAGGTGATGTAGGTGTGTCCGGTGACCCAGCCCACGTCGGCCGTGCACCAGTACACGTCGGCCGGCTTGAGGTCGAAGGTCCACTTCATGGTCAGCGCGGCCCACAGCAGGTAGCCCGCCGACGAGTGCTGGACGCCTTTGGGCTTGCCGGTGGAGCCCGAGGTGTAGAGCACGAACAGCGGGTGCTCGGCCTCGACCGGGACGGGCTCGCAGCTATCTGGCTGGCCCTTTTCCACATCGTGCATCCACAGGTCGCGCCCTTCGGTCCAGGCCACCTTGCCGCCCGTGCGGCGATAGACCACCACTTTTTTGACCGCGTCGCAGCCGCCCATGGCGAAGGCTTCCTCGATGGCGGGCTTGAGCGGGATGGTCTTGCCGCCGCGCACCTGTTCGTCCGCGGTGATGACCAGCGTCGCCCCCACGTCGACGATGCGCTCTTGCAGGCTCTTGGCCGAGAAGCCGCCGAACACCACGGAATGCGTGATGCCGAGGCGGGCGCACGCCTGCATGGCGACCACCGCCTCGATGGACATGGGCATGTAGATGATGGAACGGTCGCCCTTCTTGTAGCCCAGGGCCTTGATGCCGTTGGCGAAGCGGCATACCCGGGCGTGCAGTTCACGGTAGGTGGCCCGGGTGACGGTGCCGTCGTCGCTTTCGAAGATGATGGCGATCTTGTCGGCGTTGCCGTTGGCCAGGTTGACGTCCAGGCAGTTGTACGAGACGTTCAGCTCGCCGTCGTCGAACCACTTGTAGAAGGGGGCATTGCTCTCGTCCAGCGTCCGCGTGAACGGCTTGCTCCATTGCAGGGTTTCTCGCGCCAGCCTCGCCCAGAACCCTTCGAAGTCGCGCTCCGCCTCGTCGCACAAGGCCCGGTAGGCGGCCATGCCGGGAACATTCGCCTGCTTGACGAACTCGGCGGAGGGCTGGAAAACGCGTGTCTCGGTCAGCACTGAATCAATGGTAGACATCGCTTTGCGTCCTTTGATGGAAGTGTTAGGGGCGGATACCCGTAGGTTACCGAAAGCCGTCGCACCGCACGCGCTGCAGCGCAACAAATGAGGGACTTTCCTCTTGGCTTACAATTCCCGACTAGTCGTCATTCTGCGCGCCGCAGCCTACCTGGAAAACATGTCGTTCCCTCTTACCCCGGCGGGGCTTTCCCGGACGGACCCCCTGCGACCGCCGCCCACGCTCATCGGCACCCTCCCGGCCTTCCTGTTTTCCGCGATGGCGCCGATGCTCGGGCAGGACTGCCACGGACACTGACAGCACGGCCACCCTCTCCTGGCGCGGCGGCATGCCAGCGCCCCACCCTTCTCTTTTCGGAGCGCCCATGACTACCGTCATCAAGGAAGAAGACCTGATCCAGTCGATCGCCGACGCGATCCAGTTCATCAGCTATTACCACCCCGTCGATTACATCCGCCACCTGGCCCGCGCCTACGAACGCGAGCAGAACCCGGCGGCGAAAGACGCAATCGCCCAGATCCTGACCAACTCGCGCATGTGCGCCGAGGGCAAGCGCCCCATCTGCCAGGACACGGGCATCGTCAACGTGTTCATGAAGATCGGCATGGACGTGCGCTTCGACACCCGGCGCACCCTGCAGGAGCTGTGCGACGAAGGCGTGCGCCGCGGCTACCTGAACCCGGACAACAAGCTGCGCGCCTCGGTGCTGGCCGATCCGCAGTTCGAGCGCAAGAACACCCGCGACAACACCCCCTGTGTGCTGAGCGTGGAACTGGTCCCCGGCGACACCGTGGACGTCCAGGTCGCGGCCAAGGGCGGCGGCTCCGAGAACAAGACCAAGTTCGCCATGCTCAACCCCAGCGATTCGCTGGTGGACTGGGTGCTCAAGACCGTGCCCCTGATGGGCGCCGGCTGGTGCCCGCCGGGCATGCTGGGCATCGGCATCGGCGGCACGGCCGAGAAGGCCATGCTGATGGCCAAGCAGTCGTTGATGGAAGACATCGACATGTACGAACTGCTCGAGCGCGGCCCCGGCAACAAGCTGGAAGAACTGCGCATCGAGCTGTACGAGAAGGTCAACGCGCTGGGCATCGGCGCCCAGGGCCTGGGCGGCCTGACGACCGTGCTGGACGTCAAGATCAGCATGTT
The DNA here is from genome assembly GCA_009360345.1 of Alcaligenaceae bacterium SAGV5. Taxonomy (GTDB): domain Bacteria; phylum Pseudomonadota; class Gammaproteobacteria; order Burkholderiales; family Burkholderiaceae_B; genus Pigmentiphaga. The sequence continues at coordinate 38,224 of SPDP01000004.1, read as the reverse complement.
CCCGACCCACGCCGCCTCCAAGCCCGTGGCCATGATCCCCAACTGCGCCGCCACCCGCCACGCGCACTTCGTGCTGGACGGCTCGGGCGCGGCCATCCTGACCCCGCCGTCGCTGGACGAGTGGCCCGACGTGCACTGGGCGCCGGACTACAACAAGTCCACGCGGGTCAACCTGGACACGCTGACCAAGGAAGAAGTCGCCGCGTGGCAGCCGGGCCAGACCCTGCTGCTGTCGGGCAAGATGCTGACCGGCCGCGACGCCGCGCACAAGCGCATCCAGGACATGCTGGCGCGCGGCGAAAAGCTGCCGGTGGACTTCACCAACCGCGTCATCTACTACGTCGGCCCGGTCGATCCGGTCCGCGACGAGGTCGTCGGCCCGGCCGGCCCCACCACCGCCACGCGGATGGACAAGTTCACGGACATGATGCTGGAGCAGACCGGCCTGATCTCGATGATCGGCAAGGCCGAGCGCGGCCCCGTCGCCATCGAATCCATCCGCAAGCACAAGTCGGCCTACCTGATGGCGGTCGGCGGCTCGGCCTACCTGGTGTCGAAGGCGATCCGCGGCGCCAAGGTCGTGGGCTTCGAGGACCTGGGCATGGAAGCCATCTATGAGTTCGACGTGCAGGACATGCCCGTGACCGTGGCCGTGGACGCCAACGGCACGTCGGTGCACGAGACCGGACCGAAGACCTGGAAGGTCAAGATCGCTGAGATGGTTTGACCCCCTGCGCCCTTCGGGCGCCCCCTCAAGGGGGCGATGCGGGTGGACCGGAAGGAAAGCCCATCCCCACGCCCTTCGGGCACCCCCTCAAGGGGGCGATGCGGGTGGACCGGCAAAGCCGGATCCACCGCATCCTGGGTCTGGTACGGTTATCTTGGATTGTGGCGGCGGTGCTTCGTTGGCTGGGTTCCGGCCAACGAACTGGTGCTCGGCCTGCTCAACGACCTGAAGGCGTAAGGCCTTCGGCCTCCAGCCCCCGCTTGACGCCACGCGCCATGTCGACGTGCCGCAGCACCGCCAACCCGATCACGAAGAACAATCCGGTGGACAGGATGCCCAGCCGGTGGTTGCCATGGGTGGCCCAGGTCACGAGCCCGTAGGTCAGCGGGCCGATGATGGACGCGAGCCGGGTGGCGAAGGTCCACAACGCGAAGAACTCGGCCAGGCGGGAGGCCGGCGCCAGGGCGCCGGTCATCGCCCGCCCCGCGCTCTGGCTCGATCCCATGCACAGCCCCGCGATGGTGGCCGCCACCCAGAAACCGCCCTGGCTGGTGGCTAAGAAGGCGGTCAGCACCATCGCGACCCAGCCCGCCAGCGTGGCGGCCAGGGCGCGCTGGTGGCCGATGCGGTCCTCGACGAAGCCGAAGGCGAAGGCCCCCGCGGCCGCCGCGATGTTGACCAGGAACACCAGCGTCATGATCTGCGTCTGGCCGAACTTCATGACCTGTTCGGCGTAGACGGCCGCCAGCGTGATGACGACGGCGATGCCGGCCTGGTAGAAAACGCCGCAGACCAGCAGCCGGCGGAAATCGGGAAAGGCCCGCGAGTCGCGCCACGAAGCCGCGAGCTGGCGCATGACCGGCATGAAGCCGGGCCGCCCGCCAGCCGCGCGGGCGGGCTGGGCGCGCTCGCGCAGGAACAGGAAGACGGGTATGGCGGCCAGGGCAAAGACCGCGGCGGTGACCAGCATGGTCCAAGGCACGAAGTCGGTGGCGGGCCGGCCTGCTGCCTGCGCCGCGATCACGACCGCCAGCGACAGTCCCAGGGTCAGCATGCCCCCCACGTAGCCGAAGCTCCATCCCCAGCCGGAGACGCGGCCCAGGTACTGGGGCCGGGCGAGTTCGGGCAGGAAGGCGGCGATGACCGATTCGCCGACGCTGTAGCAGACGTTGGAGAGGATGATCGCGGGCACCGCGATCCAGAAGCCGCCAGGTCCGGCAAGCGCCAGCGCCGCCGTGGCCGCCACGCAGCCCACGGTGCTGGCCGCCAGCAGCCGCTTCTTGGCGGCCTGGGCATCGGCCCAGGCGCCCAGGCCCGGCATGGCCAGCATCACGATCAGGTAGGACAGCGACAGGGTCCCCGTCCACGCCAGCGTGGCCCAGTGGGCGTTGCCCGCCACCACGCCGACGAAATAGGCATTGAAGACGGCCGTCAGGACGACCGTCGTGTAGCCGGAGTTGGCGAAATCATAGAGCGCCCAGGCGAAGACTTCCCGCCGGCGTACGCCCGGATTCAGGGCGCCGCGCATGGCTTGCCCGGACACGGCGGCCCCCCCGGCTGGCGCGCTTAGACGCCGAGCGCCGCGATGCCCGCGCGGGCGATCTGCGCGTCTTCGTTGGATTTCACGCCGGATACCCCGACCGCGGCGATGGTCTCGCCTTCGACCACGACCGGCACGCCGCCTTCCAGCATGCCATGGATGGTGGGCACGGACAGGAACGAGGTGCGCCCGTTGTTGATGACTTCCTCGTAGACCTTGGATTCACGGCGCCCCAGTGCGGCGGTATGGGCCTTGGCGGGAGCGATGTGGGCCGAGATGGCGGGAGCGCCGTCCAGCCGCAGCAGGCCCAGCAGGTGGCCGCCGTCGTCGACCACGGCGATGGAAACGGCCCATTTGTTGGCGAGCGCCTCGGCTTCGGCGGCGGCCAGGATCTTCTTGACGTCGTCGGCGGTCAGGACGTGCTTGGTCTTCATGGAGCGGAATCCTCGTTTGGGGAAAAACGGGGATTGTAGGGCGTCCCCATGCTGGATTTATAGCTTTGCGCGCACAAGTGCATTGACCTGGGCGCCGTCAAAGAGGTATCTTAGCGCCACTTTGTATCATCTTGTGCCCAGCATCCCCTATACGAATGAAAAAGGCCCGCTTTCACCTCCGCCTCCCAGCATCCCGGCCGCCATTCCCGGCCGGGGGAGCGAAGGTCCGGAAAGCGGGTGGGAAGCTGGCCCTGCTGGTGGGATCCGCGGTGCTGGCCGGCTGCGCCACGCAATCGCCCCCCTCCTCCCAGAACGGTGCCTCGGCCGCTGTTGACACGCCCGCCAAGCGCGTGGCGCGCTACAGCCTGCCCAGCCATCCCGTTCCGTCCTGGAAAGACAGCATTTCTCCCATGCCGTCCCGCACCGAGCCGCTGGATCCCGAAAGTATCCTGTCGGGCCAATGGCAGGACGACAAGGCCGACGCCGGCTTGGGCGGCCAGGCGGAGTTGGCGGCCTATGCCTTGAACTACCTGGGTGTGCGCTACCGCCTGGGCGGCTCGTCGCCCGAGGCGGGCTTCGACTGCAGCGGGCTGGTGACCTACGTCAGCCGCGAAGTCCTGGGCCTGCAACTGCCGCGCCGGGCCGAGGAAATCAGCCGGGTAGGCGACCCCATCGACATCGGCGACCTGCAACCCGGGGACCTGGTGTTCTACAACACCTTGCGCCGGAAATTCTCGCACGTGGGCATCTACCTGGGCGATGGCCGCTTCGTGCACTCCCCCTCGTCGGGCGGGGTCGTGCGCGTCGAAAGCATGGACATGGCGTACTGGAAAAAGCGCTTCAACGGCGCCCGCCGCCTGGCTTCCTCGGAATCAGCTTCACGCTGACCTCTTCGCGCGCGGCTCGCGCGCACGGCTCGCCCGCTTCGGCACCGCACAGTCCACAGCTCTGAAGCGCCTGCTGCATCGCGCACACCGACCGCCGGCACGCCACCACCTGCACGCCCGAACGCTGGGCGGCCTGGCGGAATGCCTTCATCACGTTGTGGCCCAGGAAATCCGTCAGCAGGATCAGCAGCTCCGTGCCGGACGGCAGTTGCAGCGTTTTCTTCTGGTGTGCCGGATCCCGCCCGCTGATGTGATGGGTGATGGCGATGTTGTGCCCCTTGAGCAGGTCCGGGATGTTGCCTAGCCGATCTGCCCCGACCACGACTGCGCTGACTGCCATGATGATCTCCGTGATGTCGATTGCTTATGACAAATGATAATCATTCTCGTTATAGAGTCAACAGGAATGATATGAATTATCATTTGATTAAACTGATCGACATCGCCCCGAAGATAGGAAAAGTTTGTCAGCCCTGGTCCGATGGCTTGATCGCATGCTGGACGACCTCCCGCGTCAGGCTGGGCGCCAGCAACTCGACGAAGGTATAGACATAGTCCCGCAGGAAGGTGCCGGACTTCACGCCGATACGGCTGGTATGCATGCCGAACAGGCGGCCGACGGGCAACCCCACCAGTCCGGTATCGCGCCTGGGGTCGTAAGCGACCCCGGCGATGATGCCTATCCCCAGCCCCAGTTCCACGTAGGTCTTGATGACATCGGCGTCGATGGCCTCGAGCACGAAATCCGGATGGACGTCTTGCGAACTGAAGGCCTGGTCGATCGCGCTGCGGCCGGCAAAGGCCCGGTCGTAGGTGATGATGGGATATTGCGCGAGCTGCTCCAGCGTCAGCTTCTTTGCCTGCGATGACGTCAACTGGGCCAGGGGATGGTCGGGCGTGACCACCACGACATGCTCCCAGGTATAGCAGGGCAGCGTCACCATGCCCGGCGTCAGGGCCAGCGCCTCGGTCGCGACCGCCAGGTCGGCCTGCTCGTTCAGCACCATGTCGGCCAATTGTCCCGGGCTGCCCTGTATCAGCGACAGGTGGACCTTGGGAAACAGCTTGCGGAAGGTGGGAATGACCTGCGGCAAGGCGTAGCGGGCCTGCGTGTGCGTGCAGGCGATCGTCAGGCCGCCCTCGTCGCGACGGGCATATTCGTCGCTGACCTTCTTGAGGTTGTCGACCTCGCGCATGATGCGGTCGACGATCTGCGAGACGGCCAGGCCGGGCTTGGTGAGGCCCTTGATGCGCTTGCCGTGGCGTTCGAAGATCTTCACGCCGAGCTCGTCCTCGAGCTCGATGATGGCCTTGGACACCCCCGGCTGGGACGTGTAGAGCATCCTCGCGGCTTCGGTCAGGTTGAAGTCGCGGCGGACGGTTTCCCGGACGAATTTGAATTGCTGCAGGTTCATGGTGCGATTCGCTATGGATCTGCCATCCAACCCCGACGTCAGGATCGTGGCAACCCATAGATCATAATGTAATATACGACGAGCTATTTATTATATTTAGTAATTAGCATAGTCGAATTTCGCAGCATGGCAGCCACATGGCCACCAGCGGGACTCCTGGCCTCAGGCCCCTTTCGGGGCCTTCACCCTGAGGCGGAAATACATCAGGACCGCGGTCAGCGCGGCGACGGCGCCATGCAGGCCGACCAGCGCGACGAAGAAATCCACCCTGCCGTTGTTCACCCATGCCTTGGCCAGGTTGACCATGTTCAGGTAGAACAAGGCCACCAGCATCGCGATCACAATATCGCCCGAGCGGCCCAGCCGCGGGTTCACCGCGCCCAGTGGAATGGCCAGCAATGCCAGGTTGATGGCCAGCAGCGGCATGCTGACGCGCCAGAGCAGTTCGCCGGAAGCGCCCTGCCCGCCGTCGCGCAGCAACTGCATGGTCGAGCGCGCCTTGGTCGACAAGTCGTCCGCGGAAGGCGGCCCCTTGCTCTCCATCCGCACGCCGTACTTCTCGAAACTCATCAGCCGGAACTGCGGCGTGCCGGGCACGAACTCATAGCGATGGCCGGACTCCAGGACCATGAAGCGGTCGCCGTTGGGCTGGTCTTCCAGCAATCCCCCGCCCGAGACCAGCACATTGAGCCGGCCGTTCTCTATCCACCGCGCGAACACATTGTTGACCCGGTCCACCGTGTCGTTGGCGGATTCCACGTAGAACACGCGGTCGATCCCGCTGGATTCCAGGAACTGCCCCGGCGTGACCTTGGAGACGTCGGAACGCTGCTCGTAGCGCTGGCGATACTCGGCGATCTGCTTCTGGGCCCATGGCGAGGCGCCCAGGGTCAGCGTGGCGATCAGCAGCGCCGAGGGGACGGCGAAACGGAGGATGGGCCTGAACCAGTCGGCCAGGCTCAGGCCGCTGGAGAACCAGACCACCATCTCGGACTCGCGGTAATTGCGGGTGACCGTGGTCAGCACGGCGATGAACACCGAGACCGCGATGATGGTGGGCAGGGCATTGATGGACGAGAACGCGGCGATGCCCGTGACCACGTCGGCGCCGATGCGCCCGGCCGCCGCCTCGCCCAGCAGGCGCACCAGCAGCACGCTGATCCAGACGACCACGAGCGTGGAGAATACGACGCTGGCATGGCTGGTCAGTTCGTCTTTGACGGAGCGCTGGAACAGGGACACGGTACTGGCCTGTGCGAGGGGCCCGCATCTGCGGGATAATTGGCAATCTCGCGACTACATACAGGACGAATCGCGCATGGACTTTAGCACACAGACCTCCGCCCCCGAGAAAACCAAGACCGCCGCATTGGTGGTCGGCGTGCATGCCGACGGCGTGCTGACGCAGGCGGCCGATGCCATCGATCGCGCGGCCCAGGGCGCGGTGCGCGCCGCCGTCAAGACCGACTTCAAGGGCAAGACGGGCGAAACGCTGGTGCTGCGGTCCCTGCCTGGCGTGGCGGCCCAGCGGGTCGTGCTGGCCGGACTGGGTCCGCAGGAAGCCTTCTCGCCCAAGGCGCTGGCCGCCGCCCATCGCGCCGCGCTCGCCGCCGTCGCGGCGCTGGGCGTGACCGAGACCGTATCGGCGCTGGCCGCCGTGCCCCTGCAGGCGGCGGATGTCCGCACCCGCGCGCGGCTGGCCGCGATCGCGGCGGGCGACGTCACCTATCGTTTCGACGCCACCTTCGGCAAGCGCGATGCCGTCACCCGTCCCAAGCTGGCGCGCCTCGCGCTCGCGGTCGAACGGTCCGACGCCAAGGAAGCCGAAGCCGGCCTGCGCGAAGGCAGCGCCATCGCCAACGGCATGTCGCTCGCCCGCGACCTGGGCAACCTGCCCGGCAACATCTGCACCCCCAGCTACCTGGGCGAGACCGCCAAGAAACTGGGCAAGTCGCACAAGCTCAAGATCGAGGTGCTGGACCGCAAGCAGATCGAGGCGCTCAAGATGGGCTCCTTCCTGTCGGTGGCTCGCGGATCCGACGAACCGCCCAAGTTCATCGTGCTGCGCTACGAAGGCGCCAGGCCCAGGCCCGCGGCGCGCGGCAAGGCCGCCGGCAAGGGCCCGGTCGTGCTGGTCGGCAAGGGCATCACGTTCGACGCGGGCGGCATCTCGCTCAAGCCGGCCGCCGGCATGGACGAAATGAAATATGACATGTGCGGCGCCGCCAGCGTGTTCGGCACGCTGCGCACCGTGGCCGAGCTGGGCCTGCCGCTGGACGTGATCGGCGTCGTGCCCGCGTGCGAGAACCTGCCCAGCGGGCGCGCCAACAAGCCGGGCGACGTGGTCACCACCATGTCCGGCCAGACGGTCGAGATCCTGAACACCGACGCCGAGGGCCGGCTGATCCTGTGCGACGCCCTGACCTACGTCGAACGCTTCAAGCCGTCCACCGTCATCGACATCGCCACGCTCACCGGCGCGTGCGTCACGGCGCTGGGCCACGTCAACACGGGCCTGTTCACCTCCGACGACGCCCTGGCCGACACGCTCACCAGCCTGTCGCGCCAGGCCCTGGACCCGGTGTGGCGCCTGCCGCTGGACGACGACTACCAGGAACAGCTCAAGTCCAACTTCGCCGACATGGCCAACATCGGCGGCCCCCCGGCCGGCGCCGTCACCGCCGCCTGCTTCCTGTCGCGCTACGCCAAGGGCTATCGCTGGGCGCACCTGGACATCGCCGGCACGGCCTGGCGCAGCGGCAAGGACAAGGGCGCGACCGGCCGCCCCGTGCCGCTGCTGACCCAGTACCTGCTGTCCCTGGTCTGACGCCGTCCCGCCCATGACCGACATCGACTTCGCCTTCAGCGCCCCCGACCGGCTGCGCACCGCCTGCCAGATCGCCACCCGCCGCCACCAGGCGGGCCACCGGCTGGTGGTGTACTGCCGCGACGCGGGGCGCCTGAACGCCTTCGACCAAATGCTCTGGGCGCTCGACGACATCTCCTTCATCCCCCACGTCCGCGTCAACGACCCCCTGGCGGCCGATACCCCCATCGTGTTGACCGCCTCGGACGCGCCCACGCCCCACCATGACTGGCTGTTGAACCTGGACGACACCTGGCCGCCCATCTACACCCGCTTCCAGCGCGTCATCGAGATCGTCACCAACGATCCCGCCGACCGCGAAGCGGCGCGGGCGCGCTGGCGCTTCTACCAGGAATGCGGCCACAATATCGTGCGGCACGACGTGTCGCGCCACGAGATGCCCTGAGCCGATATGCAAGCCCCCTTCCCTCCGCGCGACGACGCGGGCATCCCGCTCCTGACCGAAGTCCTGGACCTGCCGCCACCGGCCCGGAGGGCCGAGACGGCGCCGCCCGCCCCGCCCGCAACCCATGGCCACGACCAGCGCCGCCAGGAACGGCACGGCCAGCCTGACATAGCGCTGCCTGATCACCGCCAGGGGCTGCTCCAGCCGCGACACGCCCGCCGGAGCGAGGGCGCGGGCGGCCAGGAATCCCGACACCACGAAGAACGCCATGACGGCCATCCTGCCGTAGTGCTGCAACGCATCCAGCACACGCGGCATGAGCGGATGGGCGACCTCCGACATGGGCCCGTAAAAGGCCAGGTGATGCAGCACGATGGACAGGCAGGCAACGGCCTTGATCGCATCGATCAGGGGCATGCGGGAAGAAGTGGAGGACATGGCCAAGTGTGTGGCGAACCGGCGTTCGACGCGACGCGTTTGTTCGGGGGTGGCGCGTATCTTAGCGCCGGACGGCCCGGCCGGCCTGGGGAAACGGCCTTTTTACAACACTCTTCGGCGCGGCCCCTCACACACGGCCCGCGAGGAGTGACCACACCAATAGTACTATTATTAGAACGTTTCCAGCGGCCCCTGCCTAGAATGGGTGGCAGCTCATCCGGTGCGAGCGCATCGATGCAGCATTCCTCGTTCTTTTCAGGAGGCCAGGGCCATGCTCGAATTCGTCGAGACGCTCCATTGGGGCGCCGTCTTCCAGATCATCCTGATCGACATCCTGCTGGGCGGCGACAATGCCATCGTCATCGCCCTCGCCTGCCGCAACCTGCCTTCCGGCCAACGAATCAAAGGCATTCTCTGGGGGACCGCCGGCGCCATCCTGCTCCGCGTGCTGCTGATCGCTTTCGCCCTGGCGCTGCTGAGCATGCCTTTCCTGAAGATCGTGGGCTGTGCCCTGTTGATATGGATAGGGATCAAGCTGCTCGCCCAGGACCAGGACGGGCACGGCGACATCGACGGCGGCACGTCTGTCTTCGCCGCCATCAGGACCATCATCATCGCCGACTTCGCCATGAGCCTGGACAACATCATCGCCATCGCCGGCGCGGCCGAGAACGCCCATCTCGGGCATCAGCTGTATTACGTGATCTTCGGCCTGTGCGTCAGCGTGCCCATCATCGTGTGGGGCAGCACGCTGGTATTGAAACTGATAGACCGCTTCCCCGCGATCGTCATGCTGGGCGCGGGCATGCTGGGATGGATCGCCGGCGGCATGCTGATCAGCGATACCTTCGTCGTCGAACACCTGGGCGAACCCGGCCCCGTGGTCGAACTGACGGTGGAGATCATCGCCGCCCTGTCGGTCATCGCCGTGGGCAAGTGGCTGGCCATGCACCGGCGGCATCAGCCGTCCATTGGCTAGTGTGCCGTCCCGATCAGCCGCAGCCAGCGTACGGCCCTACAGGTGGAAATCCCCCGCGGCTTCCGGTTGGTACAGCACTTTCTCGATGCTGATACGGCGGGTCCGGTCCGAAATCCGCCAGTCGATGGCGTCGCCCTCCTGGTAGCCCAGGATCGCCGCGCCGAAGTCGGAGCACACCGACAGTTTCCCGGCGCTGCCATCGGCGTCCTGAGGGTAGACCAGGGAGACTTCCACTTCCTGGTCGCCCAGATGCAGCAAGGCCCGGGAGTTCATCGTGACGACATTGCGCGCCACCTGACGCGGATCGACGACGATGGCGCGCTCGATCTCGTGCTCGAGGTCGACGACAGCCGGGCCCTCTTCGAGCGCAATCAGGCTGCCGAGCCGGGCCTTGTCGATTTCAGTGATGTAGATGTCGGAGGAATCACCCACGGCGTTTTCGCGCAGCAGCTGGAGATAGCGCTCGGACGTCATGGAAAAGGACTTGATCGTCGGCGTTTCGCTTTCAAGCAGGAAACCACAGCGCAGGAAGGCTTTCAGCGAACGCGCGTTGTCCGGATGAACCTTGGCGATGAGCTTCTCGGCCCTCATCTCGAGGAAGGCGAGCTTCATGCCTTCGTGGATGGCGCTGGCGCCGAGCTTGCGGCCCCAGTTGTCGCGGTTGCCGATGACCAGGACGATCTCGCAGTTCGAACCCGTCTTGACGAGACGCACGAACCCCACCGGCACGTCATGCCGGTCGTAGGCCATGAAGAACCGGCCGCCCTGGTTGAACAGATGGGTCAGGATCGGCAACTGGACCCGGCCGACGACCTGTTCGATGAACCGGGAGACATGACGCGAATCGCTCAGATAGCGGATGACACGCTCGTCTTCCAGCCAGTCCATCAGAGTGAGTGCGTCTGTCCGAGTGATCTCTGGACACAGCGAAATGAAAGGCTTGCTCATCGTCTTCACCATGTATGGTTGCGAAAATGAAAGCCCTTCATGGCCACGGCCATGACGGTTCTTTCGACAGAGTGCTCATTCCAAGAGCCGCGGCTGGCACTCGACACGCGGTAGGTGTCGATTTCGTGCGCGGGCGCGCCAAAAAGAAAAACGCCCTAGGCCGCCGGAGCGCCTAAGGCATTGTTTCCTTACTGAATTCTGGTGGGCTGTGAGTGGCTCGAACACTCGACCTACGGATTAAGAGTCCGCTGCTCTACCAACTGAGCTAACAGCCCTGCAAAGAAGAAAGATTATATCGACTTTTTTTGACTTGTGCGAATCAGGATCTTCGCCCCGCCGCCGCCGCGGTCAACTTTCGCTGCAACTCCCTGGCCAGGAGGACGACGCGGCTGGGTAGAATCGCTGTATCCCCCCCTTCCGACCGCCCCCATGCAGACACGACGCCCAAGCCCCTGGACCGCCCTCGCCTTGCTAGGCCTGGCCCTCTGGATGCCGCCGCCCGCCAACGCCGCCGAGGCGCCCGCACCTGCCGTGACGCCGGCCGAGGCGCGCCACGTCCTGGACCTGCTGCGCGACGATGCCCGGCGGGCGGAGCTGGAACAAACGCTCGGCGTCATCGCCGAGGCGGTGGAACAGCAGGCGCCCCCCCAGACGGCCGAACCCGCCGCGCCCGAGGTGCCCGTCGCGCTGGAAAAAGACGGATTGATCGCCCAGGCCTTCACGCAGGCGGGCAAGTGGGTGGACTCGGCGCTGGGCGAGTTGCGGCTGACCGGCGCCACGCTGCTGTCGCTGCGTTCGGCGGGCGCGTGGTGGCAGTATTACCTCGGTACGCCGGAGGCCCGCGCGGCCACCCTCCAGGGCTTGGGCACGATCCTGCTGATCCTGGCGGGACAATTCGGTCTCTTCCAGGCGGGTAAGCGTTGCTTGAACGCGGACGGCGATTCCGTTAACCTGCCACCCTTGCTTTTCCAAGGCGGCCACCAGCCGAGGGGCCAACTGGCGCAGTTTGGCCGAGTGGGCCGCGGCCGGTACGCCCAGCGTCAAGTGGCCATCCTCGAAGCGCAGCACGTGGCAGGATGTGCCAAATGGCGCGGGCAGGGCAGCGCAGACCTGGTGTTCCAGGTCCAGCAGGCGGCGGGCGGTGCCCAGCAAGCTGGCGCCCTTGCCGTCACGCCCCAGGCACGCCAAGGTGGCGGTGTACTGCGCGGGATCGGCATGGGTCTGCGGCTTGCGCCGTTTCCGGACGGTCGCGGCTGGCCGGGTACGAAAAGTTTCGATCACGAACTCCCTGGGATCTCGGGGGCATTCAAGAGGATACGGGGCGCCGAGCAAGGCGCGTCTTTCACGCCAGGAGTCACGTTCCGTGCAGATCATCATAGTGCATCCACGCCTGTCCGAGGCGAGGACGCTGACCATCACTCCCCGTTTCGCGGCGGGGATGATCGCCGCAATCGGTGCCGCCTTGATCCTGGGCGCCGTACTGTTGAATTTCGCCGCTTCCGGCATCGCCTGGCCCTGGGGCGGCTCCGGCCAGTCCGAGCGTAGCCGCGAGGAAGCCCGCCAGGAGGCGGTGCTGCGCGAGAACATCACCCTGCTTGCCAAGCGCGTCGGCGAAATGCAGGCAAAGCTGATGCAACTCGACGCGCTGGGCGAGCGCGTCGCCGGCCTGGCGGGCGTGTCGCCGGCCTTCTCCGCCAAGGGGGTGCCGGGCCGCGGCGGACTGCTGGTGTCGCCGCAGCCCATGTCCCCCCAGGACGTCAGCTCCGAACTCGATCATCTCGAAGCCCAGCTGGCCGAACGCTCCGATTACCTCAGCGTCCTGGATGCGCAGTTGACGACCCTGTCGGTGCGCAAGGCGATGACGCCCACCGTCATGCCCGTCACCCAGGGATACAACGGCTCCTCGTTCGGTTGGCGGGTCGATCCCTTCACCGGCACGCGTTCCTTGCACGAGGGGGTGGATTTCTCCGCGCCGTCGGGTACCCCCATCGTGGCCGCGGCGGGCGGCGTCGTGCAGGTGGCAGAGTTCCATGCCGGCTACGGCTACATGGTAGACATCGACCATGGCAACGATCTTGTCACCCGCTATGCCCACGCCTCGCGGCTTCTGGTCAAGGCGGGCGACCTGGTCAAGCGCGGCCAGCGCATCGCGGTCGTCGGCAGCACCGGCCGCTCCACCGGTTCACACCTGCATTTCGAGGTGCGGCTGGGCGGCGTGGCGGTCAACCCCAACAACTTCCTGACCCACGGCCCCGGCAAGCAGCCGGTCGAACCGTTCTCCAAAGTGGTCACCCTCCCGGCTCCCGGACCGCTGGACTAGAAGGGGAGAGGTCTCCCCCTACACGCTACGCGCGCCCCCCAGGGGGCGGCGCCAGCGGACCGGCGAAACCGGATCCGCGGTGCCCTGGATCAAAGCAAGCAAGCGGTGCCCCGCACCCAGACACCCCTACGCAGACCCAGGATGCGGTGGATCCGGCTCCGCCGGTCCACCCGCATCGCCCCCTGGGGGGCGCCCGAAGGGCGTAGGGGGGGGGCCAAACTCGGCGGAGACCTCCCGCAGGCAGCGCATCAGGCGTTCGCTGGCGGGAGACAGGGCGCGCTGCTTGCTCCAGGTCAGGCCGATGGGGCGCAGCAGGCCGGGGAGTTCCAGGGGCAGGATGGCCAGCATGCCGAGGTCGCTGTAGTGGCGGGCCGCCACGCGGGACAGGAGGCCGACGGCCCGGGTGGACTGGAGGTAGGTGGCGATGACGGGGACCGACAGGGTTTCGATGTAGTCGCTGGGCATGGCGATGTCGTGTTCCTGGAACACGGCTTCCAGCGGCTCCCTGGGCAGGGATGCCACCGGCGGCAGGATCCAGGGGTAGGGCGCCAGGTCACGCCAGTGCAGTGACGAAGCACCGGCCAGCGGGTGCTGGCGTCCCACCACGACCATGCTGGATCCTTCGAACAGGGGGGCTTCCTCGAAGTCGGCCGAAGGCCAGCTGGACAGGCGGCCGACCAACACGTCCAGGTGCCCTCGCCGCAGCTGCGGCAGCAGCGTATCCATCGAGCCCTCCTGTACATGCACGGTGGTCGTGGGCGACACGCGCTTGAGGGCGGCCAGCGCGTGGGGCACCAGCGCCGAGGTCATGGCGGGCATGGCGCCCAGCGCGGCCCGTCCGGATGCCCCGGACAGCAGCGCGCGCAGTTCGTCGCGGGTCTGGGCCAGGGTGTTGAGCATCACGCGGGCTTGCCGGATCAGGCATTCGCCGTACACGTTGGGCTGCACGCCGCGGGCGGTCCGATCGAACAGCTTGAAACCCAGGCCCTTTTCCAGCTCGGACAGCGCCAGCGACACCGCCGGCTGGGTGATGTTGAGGCTGGCCGCGACTTTGCCCAGGTTGCGCAGTTCGTCCAGCGCCACCAGCAATTGCAGGTGGCGCGGCTTGAGGTTGGCGCGGATGTACCAGTCGAGTCTCGCCATGGTGGATTTTTCCGAATATTTCATAAGTGTTTGCTTATGATATACGCGGTATTTTTAAGTGGTTTGCTTATGTTGATGCGGGCATGATGGGCGCCTTCGATCAGGAGTCCACGTGTCTCACCCCAAGCCGACATCGATCATCGATCTTCATACCCACGTCATCGCCGCGGACCAGCAGGCCTATCCGCTGGCGCCGCTGTCCGGCCGGCAGTCGGATTGGTCGCGCGAGCGGCCGGTCACGCGCGAAGCCATGCTGTCCGCCATGGACGAAGCCGGCATCGCACAGGTCGCGCTGGTTCAGGCTTCCACGTGCTACGGCCATGACAGCAACTACGTCGCGGATTCCGTTGCCGCGCGGCCGGACCGTTTCATCGGCGTCTATTCGATCGGCCTGGCCGAGTCCGACGCGGCCGAGCGCATCGCGTACTGGCACGGCCGCGGGCTGCATGGCATGCGGGTGTTCATCGCCGGCCATACCGCCGCCGACCATGCCGCGAGGCTGGACGACCCCCAAGGGTTTCCCGCCTGGGAGCGGGCGCAGGAGCTGGACATTCCGGTATGCGTGCAACTGCGGGCCGATGGCCTGCCGCAGCTCGACAACATCCTGCGGCGCTTCCCGCGCGTGCGGGTGCTGCTGGACCACTTCGCGCGGCCCCGGCTGGACGACGGCCCGCCTTATGCGGCGGCGGCCAGCCTGTTCGCGCTGGCGGACCATCCCAATCTGTTCTTCAAGTTCACGACCCACAACGTCCGGGAAGCCCGCGAGGGAGCGGCCACCCAGGCCAGCTTCCTGCGGCGCGCCATCGACGTGTTCGGCGTCCGCCGCATCGCCTGGGGATCGAACTTCCCGGCGTCGGCGGGCAGCCTGGCCAGTCTGCTGGGCGAGGCCCTGGAGGCCGCGGCCCCGCTGTCCGGCGAAGAGCGGGAGTGGCTCTTCCATCGCACGGCCCGGGCGCTGTATCCCGCGCTGGGCCCCGCTGCCGCCCGGAGCGCGTGATGGCATCGACCACACTGCGCACCTTGCTGGGAGACTATCCCAACACGCTTGCCCTGAAGCGGGGTGAGATCGCATCGGATCTTGTCGGTTTCGCGTTCGATCCGGTCAAGGTCGCCAACCGGGGGTTCAAGCGCGTCGTGCGCGAGGGCGCCTTCGACGTGGCGGAACTGGCGCTGGTGACCTTCCTGCAGGCTAAGGCCTATGGCAAGCCCCTGGTGCTGATGCCGGCCGTGGTGGGCGCGGGCCGCTACCAGCACCACTGCCTGGTCCACAACGTCGAGCGCGGCCGCCTGCGGGTGGCGGAATTGGCGGGCAAGCGCATCGGCATCCGGGCCTATGCCCAGACCACGGTCGCTTGGGTGCGGGGCATCCTGGCCGACGACTACGGGGTGGACCTGGACGGGATCCGCTGGGTGACGTTCGAGGACGGGCACCTGGCCGAGTTCCCGGATCCGCCCGGGGTGACGAGGGCGGAAGGCCGGAACATGGTGGAGATGCTGCTGGCGGGGGAACTGGACGCCGCCATCATCGGCACGGACCTGCCCGACGATCCGCGCCTGGCGCCCGTGCTGCCCGACCCCCATGCGGCGGCGGCGGCGTGGGGGGGAAGGCACGCCATGGTGCCGATCAACCACATGGTGGCGGTGGACCGGGCGCTGTGCGAGACGCGTCCGGAGGTGGTCCGCGAGGTCTACCGGCTGCTGCAAGAGAGCAAGGCCGCGGCCCGGCGGGACGCCGGCGCGCCGGATCTCACGCCGTTTGGCGTGGAGCCCAATCGCCACGCGCTGGAACTGATCATCCACTATGCCTATGACCAGCGGCTGATTCCCCGCCGCTATGCCGTCGATGAACTGTTCGATGACGTGACCCGCGTGCTGTGACCGGAGCCGGCCACGGGGCCGGCACGACAAGACGATCGCGCGGCGGCGGAGGCCGCCGCCTTCATTCCCAGGAGACAATATGAAATGGTTCGCAATCCTGGCTGCCTGCGTGGCGGCCGTTCCCCTGCACACCGCGCAGGCCCAGGTGGGCGGGCAGGTCACGCGCATCGTCGTGCCGTTCGCGGCGGGCGGGGCCCGGGAACTGCTGGCGCGCACTTTCTACCAGGAACTGGGCCAGCAACTGGGCCAGACCATCATCATCGAAAGCCGGCCCGGCGCGGGCGGGGCCATCGGGACATCCAATGTCGGGCGCGCCGATCCGGACGGACGCACGCTGCTGATGGCCGCGTCCAGCCATTTCGTCACGGCCGAGCTGGGCGCCAAGCCGCACTACGATCCGGTCAAGGATTTCACGCCGGTGGCCAACATCGGTACCCAGAGCTACGTGCTGATGATCAGCAGCGCGTTGCCGGCCAAGAACGTGGCCGAACTCATCGCCTACGCCAGGAAGCGCCCGGGCGAATTGAACTACGGTTCGGCCGGCATCGGCAGTTCCACCCACCTGGCCATGGCCTATTTCCTGAGCACGGCCGGGCTGGATATGCTGCACATCCCCTATAAATCCACCCAGGAAGCGGCCAACGACGTGGCCGGAGGGCGGGCGCAGGCCGTGATCGTGCCCAATGCCGGCGTCGGCGCGTACCTGCAGGATCCCCGGCTGCGCATCATCGGCGTGACTTCGCGCCAGGCGTCGCCGCTGCTGCCCAATGTGCCGCCCATCGCCCAGGCGGGGCTGCCTTCCTACGTGTTCGAGTCCTGGTTCGGCCTGTTGGCGCCCGCCGCCACGCCTGCCGCGGTGGTCCAGCGCATCAACGCCGCGGTGGCGAAGGTGCTGGAGATGCCGGCCATCAAGGAGCGCCTGGCCACCCAGGGGGTCGCCCCGGATGCCATGAATGTCGATGAATTTGGCAAACTGTTCGTCCAGGACAGGCAGTTGATGGCCCGCATCGTCAAGGAGGCCAGGCTCACCCGGGATTGACCGGAACCGCTCCCGGCGGAGGCGGACGGTGCCCCGGGGCCGGCCCGGTCGCCGGGGCGGCAGCCGGGCCGCGTTGTCCATGCGGACGGGATGCGCGATTCAACGTCGTCCCACGGTGCTAAACTGGTCGGCTTATCCCCTATCCCGGCTGGGATGCCAGGCCACGGCCCGGCCCCGGTTGCTTGTAAATATCGCGCATGGTTTCCTCTCTGCTCAAGAAAATTTTCGGCAGCCGCAACGACCGGTTGCTGAAGCAGTACGGCAAGTTGGTCGCTCGGATCAACGCGCTGGAGTCCCAGACCGCCGCACTCAGCGACGAGCAACTCGCGGCCCGCACGCAAGAGTTCAAGCAACGCTACCAGAACGGCGAAACGCTGGACGACCTGCTGCCCGAGGCTTTCGCCGTCGTGCGCGAAGGCGGCAAGCGGGCACTGGGCATGCGCCACTTCGACGTCCAACTGCTGGGCGGCATCGTGCTGCACAGCGGCCGCATCGCCGAAATGCGCACGGGGGAGGGCAAGACGCTCGTGGCCACGCTGCCGACCTACCTGAACGCCATTGCCGGCAAGGGCGTGCACGTGGTGACGGTCAACGACTACCTGGCGCAGCGCGACGCGGCCTGGATGGGCCGCCTGTACAAATTCCTGGGCCTGTCGGTGGGCGTGGTGATCTCGCAGCAGCCCAACGAGGAAAAAATCGAGGCCTACCGGGCCGACATCACCTACGGCACCAACAACGAATTCGGCTTCGACTACCTGCGCGACAACATGGAATACCGCACGGAGGACCGGCGCCAGCGCGCGCTGTTCTACGCGGTGGTCGACGAGGTCGATTCCATCCTGATCGACGAGGCGCGCACGCCGCTGATCATTTCGGGCCAGGCCGAAGACCATACCGAGATGTATATCCGGATGAACGCGGTGCCGCCGCTGTTGACCCGGATGGCGTCCGAGCCCAAGTCCAATGAGCCCGAGCCCGAGGGCGACTTCTGGGTGGACGAGAAAAGCCACCAGGTCTACCTGTCCGAGGCCGGCCACGAGAAGGCCGAGCAGATCCTGGAGCGCCAGGGCCTGCTGCCCGAGGGCGAGTCGCTGTACGAGCCGCGCCACATCAGCCTGATGCACCACCTGATGGCCGCGCTGCGCGCCCACAACCTGTTCTTCCGCGACCAGCACTACGTCGTGCAGGACAACGAAGTGGTCATCGTCGACGAATTCACCGGCCGCCTGATGGTGGGCCGCCGCTGGTCCGACGGCCTGCACCAGGCGGTCGAGGCCAAGGAAGGCGTGAAGATCCAGAACGAGAACCAGACGCTGGCCTCGATCACCTTCCAGAACTACTTCCGGATGTACGAGAAGCTGGCCGGCATGACCGGCACGGCCGACACCGAAGCCTACGAGTTCCAGGAAATCTACCGCCTCGAGACCGTGATCATGCCGACCAACCGGCCCATGATCCGCGTCGACCAGAACGACCAGGTCTTCAAGACCGACCCGGAAAAGTACAACGCCATCCTGGAAGACATCCGGGACTGCCAGAAGCGCGGCCAGCCGGTGCTGGTGGGTACCACCAGCATCGAGAACTCCGAACTGCTGTCGGCCATGCTGGTGAAGGCAGGCCTCAAGCACGAGGTGCTCAACGCCAAGCAGCATGCGCGCGAAGCCGAGATCGTGGCCGAGGCCGGCAAGCCCGGCCACATCACCATCGCCACCAACATGGCGGGCCGCGGCACCGACATCGTGCTGGGCGGCAGCGTCGACAAACAGGTCGACCTGATCCGCGCCGACGACGCGCTGTCCGAGGCGGAGAAGGAAAAACGCATCGCCCGCGTGCGCGACGAATGGAAGCCGCTGAACGAGCAGGTCAAGGCCGCCGGCGGCCTGCGCATCATCGGCACCGAGCGCCATGAATCGCGCCGTATCGACAACCAGCTGCGTGGCCGCGCCGGCCGCCAGGGCGACCCGGGCTCGTCGCGCTTCTACCTGTCGCTGGAAGATTCGCTGATGCGCATCTTCGCCGGCGACCGCGTGCGCGCCATCATGGAGCGCCTCAAGCTGCCCGAGGGCGAGCCCATCGAGGCCGGCATGGTCACCCGCTCCATCGAGTCGGCCCAGCGCAAGGTCGAGGCCCGCAACTTCGACATCCGCAAGCAATTGCTGGAATACGACGACGTCGCCAACGACCAGCGCAAGGTCATCTACACCCAGCGCAACGAAGTCCTGGAGGCGCCCTCCATCGCCGACGTGGTCGCCAACCTGCGCGAAGCCACCTTCACCGAGACCTTCCGCGGCTATGTGCCCGAAGATTCGGTCGAGGAACAATGGGATGTGCCGGGCCTGCAAAAGACGCTGGAACTCGAATGGCAGGTCGAGCTGCCGCTGGCCAGCATGGTGGAAGCCGAGCCCAACCTGACCGACGACGATCTGCTGGAGCGTGTGATCAAGGCTTCGAACGACGCCTACGACGCCAAGGTGACGCTGGTGGGCACCGAGATGTGGGGCCAGTTCGAGCGCTCCATCCTGCTGCAGTCCATCGACACGCACTGGCGCGAGCACCTGGCCATGCTGGACCACCTGCGCCAGGGCATCCACCTGCGCGGCTACGCCCAGAAGAACCCCAAGCAGGAATACAAGCGCGAAGCCTTCGAGCTGTTCTCCAACATGCTGGACCGCATCCGCAACGACGTCGTCAAGGTGCTGATGACCGTGCGCGTGCAGTCGGCCGAGCAGGTGGAGCAGGTCGAGCAGGAAGCCGCCCAGCCGCACGTGCAGAACGTGCAATATCACCACTCTGACTACGACGAGGCCCTGGCCGCCGCCAATGCCGCGTCGGGCTCAGGGAAGGAGCCGGTGCGCAACGTGCTGCCCAAGGTCGGGCGCAACGATCCCTGCCCGTGCGGCAGCGGCAAGAAGTACAAGCAGTGCCACGGCAAACTGATGTAGAGAATCCCCCCTGCGCGCCGTCGCGCGCTCCCCTGGGGGGAGAAACCAGCGGACTGGCAAAGCCAGATCCGCGGTTTCCTGGGCCTGGCGCCGCGGCGTAAAGACTATCCATCCGCATCGCCCCTGAGGGCGCGTGTCAGCGCGCCGGGGGGGTTATACCACCACCTCGAACATCGCCTCGATTTCGACCACCACGCCGTGCGGCATGCTGTTCACGCCCACGGCCGTGCGTGTATGCGCGCCGGCTTCCCCGAACACCTCCACCATCAGGTCCGAGGCGCCGTTCACCACCTCGGCGATCCGGACGAAGTCCGGCGTGGCGGCGACGAAGCCGCGCAGGTTGACCACCGACACGATGTCGTCCAGGCCGTTGGGCAGGGCGGCGTGGGCCTGGGCCAGCACGTTCAGCGCGCTGGCGCGCGCGGCCTCCTGGGCCTGGGCCAGGTCCAGGGTGTCGCCTACGCGGCCGACGTGACGCAGTTCGCCGTTCACGGTGGGCAACTGGCCGGAAACGAACAGCAGGTTGCCGAGCTTGCGGGCCATGCGGATGCGAGCGGCGCGGGCCGCCGGTGCCGGCGGCAGGACGATGCCCAGGGCGGCCAGGCGGGCGTCGATGGAGGTGGACATGGGCAGGGTTCCCTGTGATGGCAAAGAAGGCCATTTTCCCGCGCGTAACCGCGGGGCGGGCTGATTTTTCGCGCCGGGGCCATAACCATCCGGTTGGAGACGCGGGCGAAACTGGAATGAGACCGCCGCCGGGGGCTCCGTATCATGGGTGTTTCGACAAGGAGCGCGCATGCTGTACATCATCTACCAGGAAGACCGGGACGACGGCGCGGCGGAGATCCGCAAGCAGGTCAAGCCCGCGCATCTGGACTACCTGGCCCGGTTCGAGTCCCGGCTGGTGCTGGGCGGGGCCATGTTGGCCGAGGACGGTGTCGGGCGCACGGGCAGCGTGCTGATCCTGAACGTGGGCAGCCTGGCCGAGGCCGAGGCGTTCTCGCGCGACGAACCGTTCCGCAAGGCCGGGCTGTTCAAGAGCGTGAAGATCTCGCGCATGCGGCGCGGGCAATGGAATCCGGCGGCCGCGCCCGCCACCGCCGAGGGCAACTGACCGGCGTCAGGCCGCGGGGGGGCGGTGGTACAGCTCGCCCGCGGCCTGCTTGAGGTTGTCCACCATGCGCAGCGCGGCGGCCGACAGGCTGTCGTGGGCGTGGGTGATGATGCCCACGGGCAGGGCGGGATAGCCGATGTCCACGGGCAATTTGGCCAGGATGCCTTGCTCGATGTCGGCCTGGACGATCTGCCAGGGCAGCGCGGCCACGATGTTCCGCTGCAGCAGCAGCGCGCGTATCAGCGGGAACGACAGAGTCTCGACGATGCGGGCGGGCAGGTCCAGCCCCTCGCGCGCGAAGAACATGTGGATGGGCGTGCGCGCCACGCTGCTGGCGTGCGGCATGACCCATTCCTGCGCGGCCAGGTCCGCGGGCGTGGGCGAGGCCTTGGCCGCCAGCGGGTTCTGGCTCCCCGCCACCAGCACGATGGGTTCGAAGTACAGGGGGATCTGCCGGATCTGCCCGTGGCCGTCCTGCTCGGACATCCGGCCCACGACGATGTCGATCTCTCCCGATTGCAGTCCGCTCAGCAGCCTTTCCTTGCTGCCGTCCACCACCGACACGCGCGTGGCGTCGCCGCCGGCGAAGAACAGCGACAGCGCGCGCGGCAGCAAGGTGGGCAGCGCCACCATGTAGCTGCCTATCGCCAGTTTGCCGGCGGCTCCCTGGCGCAGGGCGGTCAGCTCCTCGGCCGCGCGCTTGAGTTCCGCGTGCAGTGAATGGGCATAGCGCAGCACGTGGCTGCCGAACACCGTGGGGATGACGCCCTTGGCCGTGCGCTCCAGCAGCCGTTCGCCCAGCAGCGTCTCGAGCTCGTGGATGGTCTTGGACACCGCGGGTTGGGACATATGCAGCGTTTCCGCCGCACGCGACAGCGCGCCGCATTCGGCCACGGTCTTGAACATCAGGAGGTGGCGCAGCTTGACCTGGGTGGTCAGCACGCGCTCGATCGATCGCTCGGCTTCCATATGAACCTCGATGCAGGAAGGAGAGGGAGGCGGCCCATAACCATTTGGTTTGCCCGGCCGCCCGAATGCGAATGATCGCACGGCCGGGCCGCTGATAGAGTGGCCGCATCCCTGCCATGCTGGAGAAGGACTTGAAGATCACCGCTTTCGCCCTCGAACACCTGAGCCTGCCCGACGAAGACCCCAACTGGAAATTCGCGGGCCAGGCCTATCCGACCAACGACGCCGTCGTCCTGACCCTGACGGCCGAGGACGGCACGCAAGGCTGGGGCTATGCCGCGGCCTTTCCGCACCTGGCCGCCACCGCGCTGGGGGTGGAAGGCGCCTTGCAGCGCATCTGCCCGGGGCTGGTCGGCCAGGACGCGATGGCGATCGAGGCGAACCTCGCGCGCGTGCAGGCGGCGCTGGTGGGCAACAACCCCGCCAAGGCCGCCATCGACTGCGCCCTGCATGACCTGAAGGCGCGCCTCCTCGGCGTGCCGCTGTACGAACTGCTGGGCGGCAAGACCACCGACCGCATCGCGATCTGCCGCATGCTGGGGCTGAAGACGCCGCCCGAGATGGCCGAGCGCGCGCAGCGCCTGGTGGACCAGGGCTATCGCCACCTGAAACTGAAGGTGGGCGGCTCGGTGCGCGAGGATATCGAGCGGCTGCGCGCGGTGCGGCGCCAGGTGGGCGACGACGTGCGGCTGGTGGCCGATCCCAACCAGTCCTATCGTGCCAAGGACGCCATCGTGTTCGCGCAGCGGGCCGTCGAGTTCGATGTGGACATCATCGAGCAGCCGGTACGGGCCGACGACCTGGACGGATTGCAGGAAGTCACGCGCGCTTCCAGCATCGCCATCGAGGCCGACGAGAGCGCCTACGATGCCTCGTCGACCTATCGCCTGGCCGCGAGCCGGTCGATCAACGCGGTCAGCCTGAAGGTGCCCAAGATGGGCGGGCTGCGCGCCGTGCAGACGGCCGCGCGCATTTGCGAGGTGGCGCACCTGGGATGCCGGATGGGCGCCAACGTCGGCAGCCAACTGCTGGCCGCCCATGCCCTGCACCTGGCGGTGGCGCTGCCCAACATCACCTATGCCTGCGAACTGGCCGAATTCCAGAAGCTCTTGAACGATCCGTTCGAGGGCCTGAAGGTCGTGGACGGCCATCTCCATGTCCCGGAAGGCCCGGGCGTGGGCGTCGTCCGCCGTGCGTCCTGAGCGCGCCCGTCCCCCTATCTTTTATCAAGGAACGTCCATGGAATCCCCCATGCTGCCCCGCCGCCCCTTCCTGCACTCCGCGTTGTTCCTGTTGGCCGCGACGCTGGCCGGGAACGCCGCCGCCCAGCCGCTGCCGCGCCAGATCCGCATGGTCGTGCCGTTCTCGCCCGGCGGCCCGGCTGACCTGATCGCGCGCAAGCTGTCCGAGCGCCTGGGGCCGCAGTTGGATGCGACCGTGATCATCGACAACCGTCCCGGCGCCAACGGCACGATAGGCGTGCAGGCGGTGGCCAAGGCCGCGCCCGACGGCGGGACGCTGCTGTTCGCGACCTCGGGCATGTTGACCATCAGCCCCGTGCTGTACAAGGACCTGAACTACGACCCGCTGAAGGACCTGAGCCCGATCGGCCGGGTGGTGGCCAACGGCACCGCCTTGCTCGTGGGCAAGCAGCTGCCGGCCAACGACATGAAGGAATTCGTCGCCTACGCGCGCCAGTCCACGAATCCCGTTGCCATCGGCTCGGCGGGGACCGGCAACATCACGCACCTGTACATGGAGTTGATGAAGGACGCCACGCGAGGCAACTTCGTCCACGTGCCCTACAAGGGCGTGGCGCCGGCGCTGACCGATGTCATGGGCGGCCAGATCGCGGGCGTGTTCGTCGACCTGCCGGCGGCGCTGCCGCTGCTCAAGGGCGGGAAGGTGAAGGCCCTGGGGCTGGTGGGCACCGAGCGCAGTCCTTCGGCGCCCGAGATCCCCACCATCGCCGAGCAGGGCTATCCGGGTGTGGACGGCGTGAGCTGGTTCGGCGTGCTGGCGCCGGCCGGCATGGCCGCCGACAAGGTGCAGGCCATCCACGCGGGTATCGCCCGGGTGCTGGCGGATCCGGCCATGATCGAGAACCTGAAGGAGATCGGCTCGGTTCCCGCGTTGAACCAGCCGGCGCAGATGACCCAGTTGATGCGTGACGAACAGGCCCGCTGGGCGCGTCTGATCAAGGCGCGCAACATCCAGGTCGACTAGGTCCCGGTGGGCGGCCCTTGCCAGGGCCGCCCGGACCGCGTTCAGTTGCCGGCCGGGTGCTTGTCCGCGGCGCCGTGCCTGGCGCGGACCTTGGCCACGTGGTCGGTCAGCAGTTGCCGGGCCAGTTCGCCGTCGCGCGCGATGATGGCCGCCAGCATCTTGCGGTGCCGCTGCACCAGCCGCTTGCCCACCGCCGGCGTCGTGTACGGATTGACCGAGCGGTACAGCACGTACGAGATCGCCTTCATGATCGACGACAGGAACTGGTTGTGCGAGGCGTCGACGATGGACTGGTGGAATGCCAGGGAGGCGGTGGTCAGTTTCTCCGGCGTGAAGTCGTCCGGCGAGGACACCAGCTCTTCGACCCTCGCCAGGCACGCTTCCATCTTGGCGATGTCATCGGCGTTCGCCTGCCTGGCCGCCAGTTCGGCGGCGCTGGCTTCGATGATGAGCTGAGCGTCGAAGACTTCGTCGGACCCCACGCCGATCAGCTTGAGCTGGATGGCCAGCGCTTCGACCACGGGGGCGTCGTTGCCGTTCGCGATGCGGGTGCCACCCCCGGCGCCCGTGCGCACGTCCACCACGCCAAGCGCTTGCAGCCGTCCCATGGCCTCGCGGATGGGCAGGCGGCTGACCTGGAACTGCTCGGCCAGATCGTTCTCGGAACCCAGGAAGTCGCCGGGTTGAAGCTTGCCGTCGAGCACGGCTTCCTTGATCTGTTTTTCAACGCGCATGGCCGTGGATTCGGAGCGTCCGGCGCGCCACACAGGTAGATCCGCTCTCGTACGTGCCATTTTCTTATTCCACCGTTCATGAGTCGCAGACTGTATGAGCAATTATATCTGCTCTCATGATCCGGGGTTCCCGCCGCGGGCTAGCGTGCCTGGACGTCCTCGTCGCGAAGGCCCATCGCTTCGCGGTAGGCGGCTTTGACTTCGTCCGGTTGGCCCGCCTGGAATGGATAGTCGGCCAGGTGCCTGCCGAGTATGGGGTGCGCCCGCAACTGTTCCCGGGTCAGGCCATCGGTGAACAGGTGGCGTTCCGCGATGGGAAGCTCGACGCATTCATTGGCGGCGGGGTCGCGGATCAACCCGCTGGGATCCCGCCCGTCGGCCATGGCATCCATGTCCTCGCTGAAACGCTTGCGCAGCATGGCGATGCCGCGATCGCTGGAGGCCAGGTTTTCCCTGGTGCGGTCGGCGACCGTGCCTTGTCCGACCCAGGCCACGAAGTCCTGGTTCATGACGTGGCTGGAGATCCAGCGGCCGGTGTCGGGGTCGACCACCGGGCCGTTCCAGGAGGGAATGATTTCTTGTTCATAGGGCTCCTGTTCTTTGGGAACCCGCGAGAACGCCCAGGCGATGCTGAGCGTGTTCTCGTCGTCGATCGGGATCCGCCATTCGATGTGGTCGCCCAGGCAGAAAGCCTGCGGCCACAGGCAGACGCGGCCGACGGTCCACAGCGGATGGCGTTCGCTGGTGTCCTCGCGCAACCGCTTGTAGATGATGCCGTAGTCGAATTCCTCGAAGTCCACCTTGATGTGCGTGGGCGCGTAGGGGCCGGTTTCGCCTTTCAGGCGGATGCTCCAGTTCGAGTGCATCCATTCGAAGTGCACGGGATCGATCGAGTTTTCCTGGCATTGCAGCCAGTTGCAGGGAATCTCGGAAATGACGATCTGCGCGAAGCCATGTTTCCAGGTGAAGGGCTCCCAATTGGGAACCAGCGGCGCGGGCTGCGGGCCGAGATAGGCCCAGAGCATGCCGGCCTTCCGCTCGACGGGATAGGCGGTGATGCGCAGGCGCTCCTTCATGCGCGCATTCGGAGCCGCGATGTCCTCGTAGGGCTGCTCGGCGCAGCGGCCGTTCCGGTCGAACAGCCAGCCGTGATAGTTGCATCGCAGCCCCGATTGTTCGACGAAGCCATAGGACAGGTCCGCGCGGCGATGGGCGCAGCGCCGGTCGATCAGGCCGAAGTCGCCGCCGAGATCCTTGTACAGGACGAGGTCTTCCCCCAGCAGCCGGATGGGCTTGGTGTTCCGCTTGTCGAACTCGTCGACTGCCGCGATGGGGTGCCAATGGCGCCTGAGCAAGTCCCCCATGGGGGTGCCGGGCCCCACCTGGGTCAATTGTCGGTTCTTCGCTTCGCTAAGCATGTGTCGTCTCCTTCTGCGCCCGGCGACCGCCATCCGGGTCTGCCCGCATGTCGTTCGGTGTTGATGAATTAAGTCTGCTATTTAACATACAGTATGCGTGTTAGGCGGACGTGTCAAGATGGAGCGGGGCGGGCGATCGCGGCGTGTTGGCGTTTCCGCGAGGTGAGACGAGACGAAGCCGATGCCGTCACGCGGGGCGGCATCGTGCACGAGCGGGTCGAGGGGAGTGATGAACCGCGGGGCGGCTACAGCTTGAAGGCGCAGGTGGTCGATCGCGACCTTGGCATCGCACGGCCGGGCGCGTGACCCGCCGTGGATGACGGGTCACGGCGCCGGGCGGATTACTCCGGGCTGATGCCTTCGGCCTTGATGACCTGCTTCCAGCGGTCGAATTCGGAGCGGGTCAGGCGCCCCAGGTCCTCGGGGGAACCCAGGACCACGTTGAAGCCCGTGTCGGCCAGCGCCGTGCGCATCGCCGGGGCGTCGAAAATGGCCTTCAGCTCACGGTTGAGCCGCGCGATGACCGGTTCCGGCGTGCCCGCCGGCGCGTACAGCCCGACCCACACCGCCAGCCGGTAGCCGGAGTAGCCCAGCTCCTCCAGTGTGGGTACGTCGGCCATCAGGGGCGAGCGCGTGCCGCCGGTCTGCGCGACGGCCTTGAGTTTGCCCGAGGCCACCAGCGGGCGCGCCGCCTCGATGGGGGCGATCATCATGGTCACGCTGCCCTGGACCACGTCCATGATCGCGGTGTTCAGGCCGCTGGCCGGGATATGGCGCATCTTCACCCCCACCATGTTCTGCAGCACGGTCGTATACAGGTGCGCGGTGGAAGCGATGCCCGGCGACGCATAGGACGCATCGTCGGGGCGGGCCTTCAGGAGGGCCACCAATTCCTTGAAGTTGCTGGCGGGGGTGTTGGCGCCGGTAATGACGACCTGGGCGCTTTCGGCGATCTGGCCCACGGGAGCGAAGCTCTTGACCGGATCGTAGGGCGTCTGGCGGAACGCGGGGGTAATGACGAGCGTGGTGGGGCCGACCGTCAGCGTGTGGCCGTCCGGCGCGGCGTTTGCCGCATAGGACGTGCCGATGATCCCGCTGGCGCCCGGCCGGTTCTCGACATAGGTGTTCTGCCCCAGCCGTTGCGACAGTTGCTCGGCCGCGCGCCGGGCGATGATGTCCGCGCTCGTGCCCGGACTATAGGGGACGACGATCTTGACCGCGCGGCGGGGGTAGGACGATGGGGCGGCCGGGTCGGACTGCGCCTGGACGCCGGTGCAACAGACGAGCAGTCCGGCCGCGAGGGGCAGTCCGGCCGAGAACGGGAACGCGTGAATCATGGTTGTCTCCATGCTGGGGTGGACCGGCTTTCTGTGCGCCGGGCTCTATCTATAATATATAATATATATAAATCTTGAAAAGAGAAAGCGCGCCACGCACGCGGCGGCGCCCGCCGCCTTCAACGGAGGCGGCGGGCGGATCCAGGCGAGAAGGGGGGGGCGTCAGCCCGCGCGGGAGGCGGGGTCCGCTTCCTGGGACAGGGTCCTGGCGCGCTGGTAGGCCAGGCGTTCCTGCATGAGCCGTGCCGCCTCCACGCCGTTGCCGGCCTCGATGGCCTCCAGCAGCATCTTGTGGTGCCGCACGATGCGGACCGCCGATGCCGAGGTGAGATTCGGCCGCAGGACCGGTTCGAGCACGAAGCTCAGGGCATGGAACTGGGCAAGCAGGATACGGCTGTGGGAAGCGCGCACGATGGCTTCGTGGAAGCGCATGGACGCATCGGCGAAGCGGTCGAGTTCATTCTTCAGCGCAGACAGCTCGGCAAGCACGGCGCGCAGGTGTTCCAGGTCGGTGTCGTCGCGCCGTTCGGCGGCCAGTCTCGCGGCCATTTCCTCGATCGCCATCTGGGCGTCGAACACCTCGCCCGAGGTGATGCCGATGAGTTTCAGGTGGATGGCCAGCGCGTCGGCCAGCCGGTCCGGGTTGCCCTGGGCGACCCAGACGCCGCCGCGGGCGCCCATGCGGATCTCGACGATGCCCAGTCCTTCCAGCGTGCGCAAGGCATCGCGCGCCGCCATGCGGCTGACGCCGAACTGTTCGGACAGCGCGGCTTCGCTGCCCAGGAATTGTCCGGCGACGATTTCCCGGTTCAGGACCGCCGTCCGTATCTGCGCCACGATGCCGCCCGACAGCGTGGCGTTGGGGACGGCTGCCCACGAAGGGGGCGAAGAAAGGGGCTTGCTGGCCAATCCTGATCCTTTGAACGCAAAGCGCGATGGCGGGAGACCGCATTATAGGGTGCCATCTCTTGCTCGCTTTAAGTATGATATATAATATAGATAAGCCATGGGGGCGATCGCTCCTCCTTTTGATCTTTCGACACTGGCCGACCATGCTGAACCAAGAGAAGAACGAGTTGCTGACCCGCGTGGGGCGGGGCACGCCGATGGGGGAACTGCTGCGGCGCTATTGGATGCCGATCGCCGGCGTCACGGAATTCGACGGCCGCGCGACCAAACCCATGCGCCTGTTCGGCGAAGACCTGGTGCTGTACCGCGACCTGGAAGGAAGCTGGGGGCTCGTCGATCGCCACTGTCCCCATCGCCGGGCCGACCTTGCCTACGGTTTCCCGGAGTCCGAGGGCCTGCGCTGCAACTATCACGGCTGGCGCTTCGGCGCGGATGGCGCCTGTCTGGAGCAGCCCTACGAGGACGTCGCGCATCCCGACGCCAGGATGAAGGACCGCATCCGGATCACGGCCTATCCCGTCCAGGAAAAGGCGGGCCTGCTGTGGGCCTACATGGGACCGGCCCCGGCGCCGCAGTTGCCGGACTGGGAAGCCTTCTCGTGGCCTAACGGTTTTCGCCAGATCGTCATTTCGGAAATTCCCTGCAACTGGTTCCAGTGCCAGGAGAACTCCATCGATCCGGTGCATTTCGAATGGATGCACAACAATTGGAGCCTGCGCCAGCAGGGCGTGCTGCAACCCTATTCTCCGGCGCACAAGGAAGTCGGCTTCGAGGAGTTCGAGCATGGGTTCCTGTACCGGCGGGTCCGGGGCAACGGCAGGAAGGAGGATCCGATGTGGGCGGTGGGGCGCGTCTGCCTGTGGCCCAACGCCGTCTTCCTTGGCGATCATTTCGAGTGGCGCGTGCCCATCGACGACGAGAACACGTTGAGCGTGTGCTGGTCCTACACCCGCGTTCCCCGTGAAAGCGAACCCTATGTGCAGCCTTCCATTCCCACCTGGCACGGCCCCATCCGCGACGAGCGCGGCGACTGGATTTCCTCGCACGTGATGAACCAGGATTTCGTGGCATGGGTGGGGCAGGGACGGATCGCGGACCGCAGCCTGGAGAACCTGAGCGCGAGCGATCGGGGCATCACGATGATCCGCAAGAAATTCTTCGAGGAGCTCGACGCCGTGGCGGCGGGCGCCGATCCCAAGGGAGTGATGCGCGATCCGGACAGGAACCAGTGCGTGGAGTTGCCGCTGGCCTTTCGCGAGATCCTGACCGGCGGGATGCCGCTGGCGGAATTGAAGGCCCATCCGGTGTTCGGCCGCCACCTGCACGACTACGTCTTCCAGGCCGGGCAGCCCGAGCCGGTGGCGCGCGCCTATCGCGAGGCCATGGGGCTGGAGGATGGCGGGGGCCACTGAGCCCTTCCCCGGCGCGTGGATCGAGGCTGGTCCAAATGCGACGGATATGTATAATACTGTATGAGTGTTATAGCAAGAATGGAGGAGACCCACCCATGATCATCGATTGCCATGCCCACGTAAGCGCGCCCACCGAATTGTGGGCCTACAAGGCGAGCCTGCTCGCCAGCCGCGGCAGCCACGGCCGCGGCAAGGTAAAAGTCACGGACGACGAAATCCGGGCTGCCGCCAACAAGGCCGAGACCTGGCCGATGGGGCACCTGGACTACCTGAAGAAGCACGGCACCGACCTGCAACTGGTGTCGCCCCGGCCCTTCCAGCTGATGCAGTCCGAGCGTCCGGCGCGGATCATCGATTGGTTCACCGAAGAGTGCAACAACATCATCTACCGGCAGACCCAGCTCTTCCCGGAGACCTTCGCCGGCGTGGCGGGCCTGCCGCAGGTGGCGGGCGAGCCGGTCGAGAGGGTGCTGCCCGAGCTCGAGCGCTGCGTTCGCGAACTGGGCTTCGGCGGCTGCCTGCTGAACCCGGATCCGTTCGAGAACGGCACGGAAGAAGCGCCGCCGCTGGGCGACCGCTACTGGTATCCGTTGTACGAGAAACTGTGCGAGCTGGACGTGCCGGCGCACATCCACGGCACGGGATCGCGTTCCGAGCGGGTGCCGTACTCGCTGCACTTCATCAATGAAGAGACGGTGGCGGTGTACGGCCTGCTGAACTCCAACGTCTACAAGGACTTTCCCGACCTGAAGGTGGTGGTGAGCCACGGCGGCGGCGCGATTCCCTACCAGTTGGGGCGCTTCCAGGCACCCTCGCTGCGGCGGCCGGAGGGAGACCGCTTCACGGACCGCATGGAAAAGCTCTACTTCGACACGGTGCTCTATACCGAGGAAGCGCTGCGCCTGCTGATCAAGACGGTGGGCGTGGACCGCTGCCTGTTCGGCACGGAATGCCCGGGAGTGGGCTCGTCGGTGAATCCGGCCACCGGCCGGTCGATGGACGACGTCAAGCCCATGATCGAAGGCTTCGACTGGCTGAGCGCGTCCGACAAGAAGAAGATTTTCGAGGACAACGCCCGCAAGGTCTTCAAGCTGCGGCAGTAGGAACCAGGACGGGGCCGCCGCCGGCGCGCCCCGCGCTCGAAGGGACGGACATGAGCACGACCGCCATCGCGCCCGCGCTGCGCACCCCCGTATCGCTGCTGACGGGTTTCCTGGGCAGCGGCAAGACCACGCTGCTGGGCCGCCTGATCCGCCATCCGGGCATGGCCGACACCGCGGTCATCATCAACGAGTTCGGCGAGATCGGCCTGGATCACCACCTGGTCGAGGCAGTCAGCGGCGAGGCCGTCCTGCTGGCGAGCGGCTGCGTCTGCTGCACGATGCGCGACGACCTGGCCGCCACGCTGCGCGAGCTGTACGACAAGCGCGAGCGGGGCGAGATCCCGGCCTTTCGCCGGGTCGTGATCGAGACCACCGGTCTGGCCGATCCCGCGCCCATCATCCATTCGCTGCTCAAGCATGCCGATGTCCGCCAGGTGTATGCGCTGGACAGCGTCATCTCGACCATCGACGCCGTCAACGGCGAGGCCCAGCTCGATCGCCAGCCCGAATCCGTGAAGCAGGCGGCGGTGGCCGACCGGCTGGTGCTGACCAAGGCCGACCTGGCGGACGAGGTCCGGACCGAGGCGCTGCTGCGGCGGCTGGCGCAGTTGAATCCCGAGGCCGACGTGGTGCGCGCCGATCGGGGCGAGGTGGATCCGGCGCGTCTGTTCGAGGTGGAGGCGCTGCCCCGGCAGCGCGCGGCCGAGTCCGGCGATGAGCCGGAACCGGGTGGTTATCTGGCCGATGTCATGCGCCACGTCTGCGGCCCGGATTGCGGCCATGCGTGCCGGCCCGGCGGGCCGGGCCGGCACGACGCCGGCATCCGCACGCACGCCTTCCGCTTCGACCAGCCCCTGGACTGGGAGCGCGTGAGCGCCTGGCTGGGCGGGCTGGCCTATTTCCACGGCGATGCGCTGCTGCGGATGAAGGGCCTGCTGAATCTGCGGAACGAAAGCGCGCCGGTCGCCGTGCACGCGGTGCAACACCTGTTCCACGATCCCGTCACGCTGGCGGGGTGGCCCGACGAGGACCGCGATTCCCGCCTGGTGTTCATCACCCAGGGCCTGGACCGGGAGGTGATCGCCGATGCGCTCGCCCTGGCCATGGCCGAGGATTGACCATGACAACGTATCGAACGCACGCCGTGCTCCAAGGAGAAGGAAATGGCTGAGGTAGTGTGCGCGCTGGCGTGCTCGCACGGTCCCCTGCTGGCGACGCCGCCGGATATGTGGGACCTGCGCGCGGGCGCCGATCGCGAGAACAAGCGGCATTGGTATCGCGGCAGGCAGATGGACTATGCCGCGCTGCTGGCCGAACGGCAGCCGGGCTTCCACGACGAGGCCGGCCTGCCGCAGCGGCAAGTGCGCTACGACGCGTGCCAGCGGGCGCTGGACGAGATGGCGCGGCGCTTCCGCGCCGCGCGGGCGGACGTGGCCATCATCCTGGGCAACGACCAGCGCGAGGTCTTCCGCGAGGACCTGACGGCCGGCTTCACCGTCTACGCCGGCGACGAGATCCCCAACACCCCCTTGTCCGAAGAGCAGGTCCGGCGCCTGCCTCCCGGCGTCGCGGTGGCCGAGGAAGGCCACTGCCCGCCGGGAGGCGCGGTCTATCCGGGCGACAAGGGGACCGCCGAGAGCTTGGTGCAGACCCTGGTGGCCGAGTCCTTCGACGTGGCGGTCTCGTACCGGCTGCCCGGCGGCGTGGACCGCCAGCACGGCATTCCCCACGCCTTCGGCTTCATCTACCGCCGCATCATGGAAGACGCGCCGCCGCCGTCGGTGCCCGTCTTCACCAACGTGGGCGTGCCGCCCAACCGGCCGCTCACGCGGCGCTGCCTGCAGATGGGGCATGCGTTGGCCAAGGGCATCGCGGCGCTGCCGTCCGACCTGCGGGTGGCGATCGTGGCCTCGGGCGGCTTTACTCATTTCGTCGTGGACGAGGAACTGGACCGCCGGATCCTGGATGCCATGCGCCGGGGCGACGAGGCGGCGCTGGCCGCGGTGCCCGAGTCGCATTTCGAGGGCAACACCTGCGAGATCAAGAGCTGGTATCCGCTGGTGGCGGCCATGAACGACCTGGGCCGCAAGATGGAAGTGATCGACTACGTGCCGTGCTACCGGACCGAGGCCGGGACGGGCAGCGGCATGGCCTTCGCGTCGTGGCAGTGACGCGGCGCAAGAACCAAGGGAAAGCAAGACATGGATAGCAGGGACATCGTGCGGCGCATGCAGCGCATCGACAGTTGCGCCTTCTCGGACGCGCTGGACAAGCTGGGCCTGAAGGGAACCGTGACGGGCCTGCCCAGGCGTGCCGCGAGCCGCCGCATCGCCGGGCGGGTGGTGACGCTCAAGCTGGTCGAGGCGTCGCAGGCGCCCCGGCACGACGGGCCGCCCCGTCACCTCGGCACGACCGCCATCGAAGCGGCCGAGCCGGGCGACATCGTCGTCGTCGAACAGCGCACGGGCGTGGACGCGGGCTCGTGGGGCGGCATCCTGTCCCTGGGCGCGAAGCTGCGCGGCCTGGCGGGCGTGATCGCCGACGGTCCGGTGCGCGACGCCGACGAGGCGCACGAGTATGACTTCCCCATCTATGCGCGCGCCACCACCGCGTTCACCGCGCGCGGCCGCGTGGCCGAGGCGGGCACCAACGTGCCGGTGCGGATCGGCGATGTGACCGTCGACGCCGGCGATTACGCGGTCGCCGACAGCAGCGGCGCCGTGTTCATCCCGGCCGCCCAGGCCGAGGCCGTGCTGCGCGTGGCCGAGGAGATCGCCGCGCGCGAGGCCGCCATGGCGCGGGCGCTGATGGCCGGGCGCCGCATCACCGACGTGATGGGCGCCAGCTACGAGAACATGCTGGCCCGCTGAGCGCGGCCGGGCAACGAGGACCAACCGGAGACGACATGGACAACAATGTAGAACGCATCGCCAAGCTGGACACCGCCACCCTGAGCGACGCGCTGGACCGGCTGGGGATCCCGGGGCAGTGCCATGGCATCAAGCCCCGCACCGCGGGCTTTCGCCTGGCGGGGCGTGCGTTCACGATCCTGTACGGCCCCGCCTCCACGCCGCCGGGTACGGTGGGCGACTTCATCGATGACGTGCCCGACGGCCATGTCATCGTGCTGGACAACGGCGGACGGGTGGACTGCACGGTTTGGGGCGACATCATGACCGAGATCGCGCATCGCCGGAAGCTGGGCGGCACCGTGATCGACGGCATCTGCCGCGATGTGTCGCTGTGCATGGACCTGGGCTATCCTGTCTTCAGCCGCGACCACTGGATGCGCACCGGCAAGGACCGCGTGCAGGTCGAGGCCACCAACGTGCCGGTCAACATCGGCAATGCCCGGGTCGCGCCGGGCGACCTGCTGCGTGGCGACGCCGACGGACTGATCGTGGTGCCGCAGGTCCACGAGGAAGCCGTGCTGGCGGCGGCCGAGGAAATCGCGATGGTGGAGGATCGCATCCGCGAGGCGGTGCGGGGCGGCATGCGCCTGGATGAAGCGCGGCGAGGCCTCGGCTATCACACCCTGCAGACGAGGAAGAAATGAGCCAGAACCGTTTTCCGTTCATGTCGCTGTCCACCGTCACGGTGGATATCGAGCGCCCGAGCCCGGCCCAGGTGGAGCAGGCCTTGCCGCTGCCCAGCTCGACCCTGCATGAAGCCGCCGGCAAGATCGGCGCGCTGCCGTCGGCGATCAAGCCCGTGCATCCCTCGTTCCGCATCTGCGGTGCCGCCGTGACGGTGCAGTCGCCGCCCGCCGACAACCTGTGGCTGCATCGCGCCATCGTCGCCGCGCAGCCGGGCGACGTGCTGGTGGTGCACGTCGGCGGCCACTACGAGGCCGGCTACTGGGGCGAGGTCATGTCGCAGGCGGCCCGCGCCCGCGGCCTGGCGGGGCTGGTCATCGATGGCTGCGTGCGCGATGGCGCCATCCTGGAGCGCTTCGGCTTTCCCGTCTTTGCGCGCGGCCTGTGCATACGGGGCACGGGCAAGGATTTCGAGGCCCGCGGCTGGATCAACGCGCCGACGCTGTTCGGCGACGTCACCGTGCAGCCGGGCGACCTGATCGTCGGGGACACCGACGGCGTCGTCGCCATTCCCCGCGCCCGCGTCGACGAGGTCCTGGCCAAGGCCCGCCAGCGCGAAGAGGACGAGGCCCGGATCATCGAGCGTCTGGCAGCCGGCGAAAACTCCCTGGACATCTATGGCTGGAATAGATAGGGGGGCCCCCCTACGCCCTTCGGGCGCCCCCCAGGGGGCGATGCGGGTGGACCGGCGGAGCCGGATCCACCGCATCCTGGGTCTAGTACCCGTTTCTTGGAGTGTGGCAGCGGTACTTCGCTGGCTGCCAGCGGTAGCAACGGTGATTCAATCCAAGAGACCGGTACTAGACCCAGGAAACCGCGGATCTGGCTTTGCCAGTCCGCTGGTTTCGCCCCCTGGGGGGCGCGCGTAAGCGCGTAGGGGGGGGACCTCTTCCTATAGCAGGAACAGCGTCGCCAGGCCCAGGAAGATGAAGAACCCCATGGTGTCGGTCGCGAAGGTCAGCAGGACCGACGACCCGATGGCGGGGTCTTTGCCGAAGCGGCTGCGGGTCAGGGGGACCAGCATGCCTATGCAGGCGCCGACCAGCAGGTTCAGGACCATGGCGGCCATCATGACCAGGCCGAGCGAGTAGCGCCCGGAGATCGCCCAGGCGAACAGGGCGGCCACCGCGCCGCCGCCCAATCCGACCGTCAATGCGATTTCCAGTTCGCGGCGCACCAGCTTGCCGACGTTGGCCGCGTTGATGCGGCCCACGGCCAGCGCCCGGATGATGAGGGTCATGGTCTGGTTGCCGGAGTTGCCGCCTATGCCTGCGACGATGGACATCAGGAAGGCCAGGATGACGATGTGGCCCACGGTGTCCTCGAAGCGCGAGGCGACGAAGGCGGCGGTCGAGGCGGTGCACAGGTTGACCAGCAGCCAGGGGGCGCGGTTGCGGATGGCCTGGTGGATGGGTGCGAAGATGTCCTCTTCCTGCAGGCCGGCCTTGGACAGCGCCTGCTCGTCCGAGGCTTCGCGGATCACGTCCACCACCTCGTTCACGGTCACGCGTCCGATCAGGCGGCCGACGGCGTCCACCACCGGCGCCGACACCAGATCGTAGCGCTCGAATGCGGCGGCGGCCTCGTCGGCTTCGTCCAGCGGCGCCAGGGTCAGGATTTCCGTCTCCATCACGTCGACCACCTGCGTCTCGGGATCGCTGACGATAAGGCGGTTGATGGCCAGGCTGCCCATCAGCTTGTCGTGCCGGTCGACCACGAAGATCTGGTCGGTGTGGTCGGGCAGTTCCTGCAGGCGCCGCAGGTAGCGCAACACCACTTCCAGCGTGACGTCGTTGCGCACGCGGACCATTTCGAAGTCCATGATGGCCCCGACCGAATCCTCGGGGTAGCTCATGACTTCGGTCAGGCGCGCGCGTTCCTCGTCGGTCAGGCCCTTCTGGACCTCGGCCACCACCTCCGGCGGCAGGTCGGGGGCCAGGTCGGCCAGCTCGTCGGCTTCGAGGTTCTCGGTCGCGGCGACGAGTTCCTCCTGGTCCATGGTCGAAATGAGCGACTCGCGGACCCAGTCGGCCACTTCGAGCAGGATCTCGCCGGCGCGCTCGGGGCGGACCAGTTGCCAGACCGCCTGCCGGTCTTCCTTGGGCAGGGATTCGAGAATGAAGGCGATATCGGCCGGATGGAGGTCCTCGAGCAGCGCGCCGAGTTCGGCATCGTGCTGGCGGTGGACCAGGGCCTCGACCAGCGGGGCGCGGCTATCGCCGGCTTCCTGCCGGTGGACCAGTTCTTCGACCAGGTGCTGGCGTCGCAGCAGTTCCTGGACATGCTCCAGGGCTTCCTGGGCATCTTCGGGCTCGAGCCGGTTGCGCTCGAGCGATTTGGGGTGGGTTGCTTGTTCGACCATCGCGCGAGAAAACACAAGACGGCCCCGCACGGGCCTTGGGTCTGGCGCCTGACGCGGGCGGACTCAGGTAGGGCTCGAACGGAGGCCGGGGAACAAAGGGCCGGCGGGTAGTAAGGGTCTAGGTCGTGGCTGTGAGGCCATACCGGGAAAGCAGTACGCATGCACTGCGAAGTAGAAGACGCCGCAATTGTACGCGTGCCGAATGACATTCGTCTGCGTGGCCCGGCCGCCTGGCGAGCTTGGTTGCAATTGCGTCACGGAATGGCCGCGCCGGGCATCCAGCGCAGCAGGCGGTCGGTGCGCGAGGCGAGGTAGGCCGAGCCCCGGTTCTTGTCGTAGAACCGGGGCCGGGGCAGCATGGAAGCCAGCCGCGCGGACTGGTAGGGCGACAGGTTGGCGGCCGAGGTATTGAAATAGTGCCGGGCCGCCGCCTCGGCGCCGAAGACCCCCTCGCCCCATTCGGCGATGTTCAGGTACAGCTCCAGGATGCGCTGCTTGGTCATGACCAGCTCGATCATGTAGGTGATGACCACCTCCTGGCCTTTGCGCAGGTAGTTGCGGGAGTTGGACAGGAACAGGTTCTTGGCGACCTGCTGGGTGATGGTGGAGCCGCCGCGCATGGGCCGCGAGGGCGGTTTGCGGCCGCGCGCCACCGCGCGTTCGGCCGCTTCGGCCAATTGACGGTTGTGATCGTAGGCCTTTTCGACGGCGTTCC
Source organism: Alcaligenaceae bacterium SAGV5 (assembly GCA_009360345.1). Taxonomy (GTDB): domain Bacteria; phylum Pseudomonadota; class Gammaproteobacteria; order Burkholderiales; family Burkholderiaceae_B; genus Pigmentiphaga. The sequence continues at coordinate 367 of SPDP01000004.1, read as the reverse complement.
AGTCTATGCCGCCATGTTCCAGGAAATTGGCGTCCTCGGCGGCCACGGCGGCGCGCTTGAGGTTGTTGCTGATACGGGCGTAATCCACCCACTGGTAGTTCAGGCGCCGGTGGGGATCGCGCTCCTGCAGCCGCGACAGTTCGCTGCGCATGACCGAGGTCGAGCCCGGCGGCATGTAGGCATACCAGAGCACCCAGCCGAACAGCCAGGCCTGGTACAGCAGCACCAGCGCCGCCGGGCTCGACCTCGGTCATGCGCAGCGAACTGTCGCGACCGGAATACCGGCCGGGGGTTTTGTCTTTCTACCCCACCACCGCTGACCGCGCTTGTCATGGCGACCGCTTGTCCAGGAGAGGGGAACGGCTGT
>SPDP01000003.1 GCA_009360345.1 Alcaligenaceae bacterium SAGV5 | reverse complement strand
AGGAGCAGCCCATGAAGACCAAAGCCGCGATCGCCTGGAAGGCAGGCGCGCCCCTGACCATCGAAGAAGTGGACCTGGAAGGTCCGCGCGCCGGCGATCCCCGAGCTCGGGCAAGCACGTTTTCACTGCCCTGGACCTGTTCACGGCCAACCTGGCCGAACGCGACCACGACCGCTTCGCGCAGGTGGGGGTGGTGATCGAAGTGGGCGACGCCAAGGCGGGTGCCGCCCTGAACGCGGTCATTCCGCCCATCCGCAGCGAGATCCTGCTGCTGTTGAGCTCCAAGACGGCCGAAGAACTGCTCAGCCTGAAGGGCAAGCAGACCCTGGCCGCGCAGATCGTCGACATTGCCCGGAAATACATTGCGCCCGAGTTCCGCACCAATGTCTACGCCGCGCATTTCTCCAGTTTCGTGATCCAGTAGGTCCCGTTGCGCCGTGACGCCCATGAAGCCTCCCCACGACGCCGCCCGGAGCCCCCGCGATGGCCGGTGAATTCCTGTCGCAAGACGAAGTCGACGCCCTGCTGCGGGGCGTTACGGGCGAGCACGACGATCTTCCCAAGGAAGAAGAGCCCGCCGGCATACGTCCGTACAACCTGGCCAAGCAGGAACGCATCGTGCGCGGCCGCATGCCGTCGCTCGAGATCATCCACGACCGCTTCGGCCGCCTGCTGCGCGTGGGGCTGTTCAACTTCCTGCGGCGCAATCCCGAGGTATCGGTCGGTCCGGTGCGGCTGGTCAAGTACAGCGAGTTCCTGCGCAACATCGTCGTCCCGACCAACCTGAACATCGTCTCGCTCAAGCCCTTGCGCGGCAATGCCCTGTTCATCTTCGAGCCGCGGCTGGTGTTCTCGGTCATCGACAACCTGTTCGGCGGCGACGGCCGCTACCACACCCGGGTCGAAGGGCGCGACTTCACCGCCACCGAGCAGCGCATCATCCAGCGCATGCTGGCGGTGGTGCTGGACGAATACGCCAAGGCGTGGGCCGCCGTCCATCCCATGCACTTCGAATACCAGCGCGCCGAAATGCATACGCAGTTCGCCAACATCGCCACACCATCCGAGATCGTCGTCTGCTCCACGTTCTCGATCGAATTCGGATCGTCCGGCGGCGACCTGCACATCTGCTTTCCGTACGCGTCGGTCGAACCCATCCGCGATGCGCTGTACAGCCCGGTCCAGGGCGACCAGATGGAACCCGACAAGCGCTGGCTGCGCATGTTGTCCAGGCAGATCCAGCTGGCGGACGTCGAGATGGTGGTCAATCTGGCCCAGAGCGAACTGGTGTTGCGCGACCTGCTGAACATGCAGAAGGGCGATGTCATCCCGATCGACATCGCTCCCACGCTGCCGGCCTATGTCGACGGCGTGCCCATATTCGACTGCAAGATCGGCGTCAGCAACGGGCAATACGCGATCCGCATCGGCAAGGTGCTGGCCACCCTGCAATCGGAAAACCAGTTAGGAGAAGAGAATGGAAGCGGATCCTGAACACCTGCCCGAGTCGCCCGGCGCCACCGCCGACGACGACTGGGCCGCCGCGCTGGCCGAGCAATCGCAGGCCAGCGCCGCCGCGCGCCCCGCCGACGAACTGTTCGAGCAGTTCACCCCCGGCGGCGAGACGTCCAGGACGGTCAACGACATCGAGATCATCATGGACATCCCGGTCACCCTGACCGTGGAGCTTGGCCGCACCCGCATCCCCATCAAGCAGATCCTGCAACTGGCGCAGGGATCGGTGGTGGAACTCGACGGCCTGGCCGGCGAGCCCATGGACGTGATGGTCAACGGCTGCCTGATCGCCCAGGGCGAGGTGGTCGTGGTCAACGACAAGTTCGGCATCCGGCTGACCGACATCGTGACGCCGTCCGAACGACTGCGCCGCCTCAACCGCTAGCCTCCCATGATTTCTCCCGGTTCCACCCTGCAAACCGTGCTGGCGCTGGCCGCCGTCCTGGCCTTGATCATGGCCTGCGCCTGGCTGCTGCGGCGCGTGCAGCGCCCCCAGGCCAGCGGCGCCAACCCGCTGCGGCTGCGCGGCCAGTTGATGGTCGGGCCGCGCGAACGCGTGGTGCTGGTCGAGGTCGCGGATCAATGGATCGTCGCCGGCGTCTCGGCCGGCAACGTCCGGCCGCTGGCGGTCCTGCCAAGGCCTGACGACGCCCCGCTCCCTGAATCCGCCCAGGCCGCCCCGCTGCCCGACTTCCGCACGCTTCTCGCCCGCTTCGGCAAACAATAATGATGCGCGCGCTGTTCCTCCCCCTCGCCGCGCTCCTGCTGCTGGCCGCGAGCGGCGTCCATGCGCAGGAAGCCGGCATCCCCGCCCTGACCAGCAGCCCCGGCCCCGGCGGCGGCACCACCTGGTCGCTGTCGCTGCAAACGCTGCTGGTACTGTCGGCCCTGAGCTTCCTGCCCGCGGTGCTGCTGATGATGACCAGCTTCACGCGCCTCATCATCGTGCTCTCGCTGCTGCGCAGCGCGCTGGGCCTGCAGGGATCCCCGCCGAACATGGTGCTGATCGGGCTGGCCCTGTTCATGACCCTGTTCATCATGACGCCCACCTTCGACCGGGTCTATACCGAGGCCTACCAGCCCTTCGACAGCAAGCAGATCGACTTCCGCGAGGCGCTGGACAAGGGCCAGGCGCCGATGAAGGACTTCATGCTCAGGCAGACCCGGGAGTCCGACCTCGCGCTGTTCATGCGCCTGGCCGGCACCCCGCCGGTGTCCGAGGCTGCCCAGTTGCCGCTGCGCGTGGTGGTGCCCGCCTTCGTGACCAGCGAACTGAAAACGGCGTTCCAGATCGGTTTCATGGTCTTCCTGCCCTTCCTGGTCATTGATCTGGTCGTTTCCAGCGTGTTGATGTCCATGGGCATGATGATGCTCTCGCCGGTACTGATCTCGCTGCCCTTCAAGCTCATGCTCTTCGTCCTGGCCGACGGCTGGAACCTGCTGATCGGCAGCCTGGTCGCCAGCTTCCGATGACACGCCATCCCCCGCATCCCGCGCACCTCTCCGAGGGCCTCGCATGAACAGTACCGCCGGCATCCTGACCCTGGCCCAGGAGGCAGTGCAGATCGCCATCTACCTTGCCGCGCCGCTGCTGCTGTCGGCCCTGGTGGTGGGGCTGATCATCAGCGTGCTGCAAGCGGCGACCCAGATCAACGAAATGACCCTGTCCTTCGTGCCCAAGCTGGTCGCCATCTTCGCCGCGGCCCTGATCGCGGGCCCCTGGATGCTGTCGATGATGACCGACTACATCCGGCGGCTGTTCGAGAACATCCCCTTCATGCTCGGCTGAGCCCCGCCGCGCCCGTGATCAGCTTCACCGACGCCGACCTCCACGCCGCGATCGCGGCGTTGCTGTGGCCTTTCGTGCGCACCCTGGCGCTGGTGCAGACCGCGCCGGTGTTCGGACACCGCGCCGTGCCCCATCGCGCCAAGATCGGCCTGGCGCTGCTGATCTCCCTGCTGGTGGCCCCGGCCGTGCCGGCCTCGCCCGTGGATGCGTTCTCCGGAACCGGCCTGCTGCTGCTCCTGCAGCAGATCATCGTCGGCGCGGCCATGGGCTTCGGCCTGCGCGCGGTGTTCGCCGCCTTCGAACTGGCGGGCGATCTGGTGGGGCTGCAGATGGGCCTGGGGTTCGCGTCATTCCTGGACCCTCAACGTGGCGCGCCCTCACCGCTGCTGGCCAACTTCCTGATGCTGTCGGCCATGCTCGCCTTCCTGGCCACCGACGGCCACCTGACGCTGCTGCTGACCCTGGGCGACAGTTTCCGCATCATCCCGGTCTCGCCGCACCCGCTGGACAACCTGGACTGGATGCGGCTGGCCAACCTGGGCACCATCGTCTTCGCGGGCGGCCTGCAGATCGCGCTGCCGGTACTGGCGGCGGTCCTGTCCATCAACATCGCGCTGGGCTTCGTTTCGCGCAGCGCGCCGCAGCTCAACATCTTCAACCTCGGCTTCGCGGTCACGCTGCTGGCGGGCCTGTTGCTATTGTGGCTGACCTTCGGCGTGCTGGCCGGCCCGATGGAACGCATCGTGGGCATTGCCGTGCCCTACTTCAAGACCGCCGTCATACGCTGACGGGAACGGCCCGCCGGGGCCTACCAGTCCGGCTGCCGCGGCGCGCGCCGCATCCGGCTCAGGTCGGCGCCGATACGCGGCCCGGGGAACACCAGGCTGATGCGGGTGCCGTCGAACTCGGGACGGCTGCGCAGATCCCAATGCGCGCCGTGCGCCTCGGCAATCTCCTTGACGATGGCCAGCCCCAGGCCCGAGCCGCCGGCCAGCGAATTCTTCGCCCGGTAGAAGGCGTCGAAAACCCGCGCCCGATCCTCCAGCGCGATACCGGGACCGTCGTCCTCGACGGCCAGGCTGGGCGGTGAGTCGTTCACGCGCAGCACGATCTGCCCAGGTCCGCCGTGATAGCGGATGGCGTTGTCCACCAGATTGCCCAACAACTGATCGAGCAGCACCGCATCGCCATCGACCCAGACCGGCTCGTCCGGCGCAACCAGCACGATCTCGACCTGGGCAAGGCGGGCCGCGGGAATCCAGCGCGCACCGCACTCGCGCGTCAGCTCGGTCAGGTCGATGCGGGTGAAGGCATCGCGCGGCCGCGCGCTCGCATCGACGCGCGCCAGCACCAGCAATTGCTCCCCGACGCGGATCATCCGGTCGGCGGCTGCCTTGATCCGCTCGGCGCGCTGGCGCACGTCGTCGGGCAACGGCCGCAACAGCATCAACTCCGACTCCAGCTTCAGACCGCTGAGCGGCGTGCGCAACTGGTGCGCCGCATGGCCGATGAAGCGGCGCTGCGCCGCCACCGCCTCGTCCAGCCGACCCAGCAGAGAATTGGTCTTGGCAATGAGCGGCGTCAGCTCGCTCGGCACGTCGTCGCCGCCTATGGGCTGCAGGTCGTCGATGCTGCGGCTCTCGATCTCGTCCGACAGCTTGCTGACCGACTCCAGCCCCGAGCGCACGGCGGTGACGATGACAAAACCCAGCAACGCGATCAGCAACAGTTGGCCCGCGATGAGCACCGACAGGATCTCTTCGATGAACCGGCCCCGGGTATTGAGCGTCTCGGCCATCGCCACTTCGATCAGATAATCGTCGAAGCTGAAATTCAAGGCCACCGCGCGCACCGGCAAGCCTTCCACGAGCGGATCGTAGATCGTCGGCTCGGCCTTGTTGATGCGATCGAGCAGCGTGGGGGGCTCGACGGCGTCATCCTCCGCGCTTTCCTGATCGCCCACCATCGGCGGCGAAGGCAAGACCGCCGTTCCCGCGATGATCTCGCCGTCGACGCTGATGCGGAAATACGTCCGCTCGTCGGGGTCCGTGGTCAGGAAGCGGGTGGTGTTCCAGGACGGATCGAGCTGTGGTCCCAGCGACGTCATGACGACCTGGCGCGCCAGCGCGCGGGTGGTATCGATCAGCGCGCGGTCGTGGGACTGGGTATTGAGCTTGCGGGTCAGGACATACGTGATGACGCTGTCCATGGTGGCCAGCAGCAGCACGGCCGGCAACAGCCGCACCAGCAGATGCCAGGCCAGGGAACGCCGGTGCAGGCCCCGGTTCGCCGGGGCCTGCGGGGCGTCATGGCGCGACGGCATCGGACTCCAGCAGATAGCCGAATCCGCGCACGGTCTGGATGCTGACCCCGGCCTTTTCCAGCCGCTTGCGCAGGCGATAGACATAGACCTCGACGGCGTTCTCGCTGAAGTCGGCATCCCAGGCCGACAGCGAATTGACGATCTGCCGCTTGGTCACGACACGGCCGGCGCGCGCCATCAGCATTTCCAGCACCGACAGCTCGCGCACCGACAACGCCACGCGCTCGCCGCCGACCCGCAGTTCGCGGCCGATCGTATCGAAGCTCAGGGCCCCGACCTCCATGATCGGATTGACCTGGCCCGCGCGCCGCCGGACCTGCGCCCGCACGCGCGCCGCCAGCTCCGGCAACTCGAAAGGCTTGGTGACGTAGTCGTCGGCGCCGGCGTCCAGGCCGGCGACCCGGTCTTCCAGCGCATCCCGTGCGGTCAGGATCAGCACCGGTACCTGATTTTCGTTGGCCCGCAGCCGCCGCAGCACCGTCAGGCCGTCCTCGCCCGGCAAATTGAGGTCGAGCAACACGAGGTCGTAGCCCTGGCCGGACAGCGCGGCCGAGGCGCGTTCGCCGCTGGAAACGAGATCGACGGCGTAGCCCTGGTCGCCCAGGAACTCAGCCAGGGCGCCCCCCAGGGTGGCGTCGTCTTCGATGACCAATACACGCATATGACAAAACGCCGGCGAACCGGCGCGGCGAGAAGGGGAAAGCCGCTAGGGTAAACCCACGCGCCGATGAAAGCTAGGCCCCACGGCGCCGGACTTCCGCCATTCCCTTACCTGGCCGCCGGCGGGGCTTCCGGCGTGCTGACAAAGCCGATGCGCTTCAATCCCGAGCGGGACGCGTCGGCCATGACCTGCGCCAGCACCTCGTAGCGGGTGTTCTTGTCGGCCCGCAGGTGCAGTTCGGGCTGCGGCGTGTCCTTGGACACGCTGGCGAAACGGCCGGGCAGGTCGTCCAGTTCGACCGGCGCATCGTTCCAGAACACCTTGCCGCTGGCGTCGATCGCCAGGTCGATCTTGGCCGGATCGGAATCGACCGGTGACGAGGTCGCCTGCGGCACGTCGATGCGCACCGCATGGGACAGCAGCGGCGCCGTGATGATGAAGATGACCAGCAGCACCAGCATCACGTCGATGAGCGGCACCATGTTGATCTCGGATTGCGGCGCTCCCGCCCCGCGACCGCTGTTGAAACTGCCGAAAGCCATGGAAGACTCCTAGTCTTATTCGCTCGCCTTGGCCTTCAGCGCGCGCACGTTGCTGTCCGTGACGATCTGCTGGCCGGTGGTCAGGAATGCGAACAGGTCGTGGGCGAACGCATCCAGGCGCGCCAGCAGCACGCGGTTGCTGCGCGTGAAGAAGTTGTAGGCCAGCACCGCGGGAATGGCGACGGCCAGGCCCAGGCCGGTCATGATCAGCGCCTCGCCCACCGGGCCGGCGATGCGGTCGATGGTGGCCGCGCCGCCCTGGCCGATGGAGACAAGCGCGTGATAGACGCCCCAGACCGTGCCGAACAACCCGACGAAAGGAGCGGTCGACCCCACCGAGGCCAGCAGCGTCAGGCCATTCTCGAGCTTGGAGGTTTCCTCGTCGATGACCTTGCGCATGGTACGCGTGACGAAATCGGACTGCGAACCCGCTTCTTCCAGCTTGGCCGCGCCGAACTTCGCGTGATGCTGGCGGGCATAGAGGGCGTGGCTGGTCAGGTGCGAGAACGGATCGTTGGCGCCATGCGTGGTGATTTCCCGGTCCACGGCCTCGAGCGAGGTCGCGTTCCAGAAATGCTGCAGGAAGGTTTCGCCCTGCCGCCGCGAACGCATGTTCGCAAAGGCCTTGACGACGATCAGGTACCAGGTCGCGAGCGACATCAGTACCAGGATGAAGAACAGCGCCTTGCCCAGACCATCGGTCTGAGAGACGAAGTGGGCAAAGCCCAGGCTCGGGGTCTCGGTCATGTCATTTCCTGCGAATATAGAAATTGAACGGTATAAGGGTTTCCCTGACGAGCGCCACGCCGTTCTCGGTGTAGGGCTTGAAACGGCCACGTGCAGCGGCTTCCAGCCCCGCCTCGTCCAGCCGGGAGAATCCCGAGGACTTCTCCACCGTCGCCTTTTCCACCCGCCCGCTGGCGTTCACGCGTATCCGGATCAGGACACTGCCCTCTTCGGACAGGCGTATCGACGTCCTGGGGTACACCGGCTCGGGCGGAGCGCCGAGGTAATCAATGGAACCCACCTGACGCGGCTCGTTGGAGACCGGCGCCTGCGGCGCCGCCGTGCGGTCGGACGGCTCGGGCCTGCCGCTGGCCGGCTGCGTCGCGGCCGGCGCGGGCGCTGGCGCGGGGGCCGGCTCCGGCGCGGGCTGCGACACGGCGCCAGCCCCCCCGCCACGGGCAGCAGCACGACCGGGAAAACCAGCATCCCCGACTCCACCGCGCGCAGGAGGTGAATGACGGCATATCCTCCCAATCCCGCGTAGACGGCGTGTCCGAACGACAGCATCCCCGTCTGTCCCAGCAACAGGTTGTACGACAATGCGAACAGCGCCATGGCGCACATCTGCGACATCAGGCCCAGCTGGAAACCGCCGCCAAAGGCCAGCGGCGCCAGCGCCAGCAGCGCCAGCCCCACGGCCAAGCCCATCCGGGATGCCCCTCCCTCGGCGGGCGCGCTCATGTTTCGCGCATGCCCATGAGGCCGCGCGGCCGCCAGGCCAGGACCACCACCATCAACAGATAGGGCAGCACCGGCGCGACGCGGGACAGGGGCCATGCCGCCAGCGTCCTGGCCGCGTCCGCCGCGCCCAGCCACGATGCCGGCGCGGCCAGGGACCAGGCGGACCCCACGGCCAGAGTCTGCAGCAATCCGATCAGCAGGCTGGCCCAGAACGCGCCCGCCAGCGATCCCAGGCCGCCCACCACCGTCACGACGAAAACGATGGGGCCCAGCGCCTGAGCCATGCCCGGTTCAGTCACGAACACACTGCCGCCGATCGCACCCGCCATGCCGGCCAGCAGGCACCCGGCGCCGAACACCAGCATGAACACGCGGGGCACGTCGTGCCCCAGCGCCTGCGCCGTGGCGGGATGACTGATCGCGGCGCGGACGATCAAACCGGCGCGCGTGCGCGTCAGGCCCCACCACAACCCCGCCAGCATCAGCCCCGCGGCCAGCGCGACCACCAGGCGGTGCACGGGAAAAACGTACCCGTCCAGGCTGAAGAGCGGCTCGCCCCAGGCGGCCGGCATGCGGTAGGGCACGGCGGACCTGCCCCATGCCAATTGCACCAGTTCGGCGATGACCATGGCCAGCGCGAACGTGAACAGCAGCTCCGCCACGTGCCCCCGGCCGCGCAGGCGGCGCAGCGCCAGCCGCTCGACCGCGGCGCCAGCCAGCCCCACCAGCACCGGCGCAATGAACAGGGCAACCCAGAATGCCGCGCCGGCGCTCAGGGCCGGCGACAGCGCGCCGGCCACGGCATGCGCCGCGTAGGCGCCCAGCATGTAGAAGCTGGCGTGCGCGAAGTTGATGATGCCCATCATGCTGAAGATCAGCGTCAGCCCGGACGAAAGCATGAAAAGCAGCAGCCCGTAACTGAGGCCGTTCAACAGCGAAACGATGAGCCCGTCCAAGCCATACTCCGAGCGGACCGCGCGGCCGGAACGGCGGCCGTACGGGAGAAAGGGGAAACAAGAAAACGACGGCAAATAGGTTAACCTTGATTGATACCCGGCGTGAGGCCGGACCGCCAATCACCTGATCCCACGTCGTGAAGCTTGCCAGCACTCTGCAGTCCCTTCGCACCGACAACTCGTTTGCCGCGCTGCCGGACGGGTTCTACTCGCTCGTGTCGCCGCAGCCTCTGGACGCCCCCTGGCTGGTACATGCCAACCCCGAGGCCGCCGCGCTGATCGGCCTCGCGCCCGAGGCCCTGGCCACTCCCGAATTCCTGTCCGTGTTTTCCGGCGCCAGCCCCCTGCCCGGCGGCACCCCGCTGGCGGCTGTCTACAGCGGCCATCAATTCGGCGTCTGGGCCGGACAACTGGGCGACGGCCGCGCGCTGCTTCTCGGCGAAGTGGCTGGCCCCGGCGGCAACTGGGAACTGCAGCTCAAGGGATCGGGCCTGACGCCCTATTCGCGCATGGGCGACGGCAAGGCCGTGCTGCGTTCGTCGGTGCGCGAGTATCTCGCATCGGAAGCCATGCATGGCCTGGGCATCCCGACCACGCGCGCGCTGGCGCTGATCGCCTCCGACGATCCGGTCATCCGTGAAACGGTCGAGACCGCCGCCGTCGTCACCCGCATGTCCCCCAGCTTCGTGCGCTTCGGCTCGTTCGAGCATTGGGCCAGCCGCCAGCGGTCCGACCTGCTGCGCATCCTGGCCGATTACGTGATCGACCGTTTCTATCCCGAGTGCCGGCCGGCTCCGGCCGGCGTCGCCGACACCGAGGCCGGCCCCTACCTGCGGCTGCTGGCGTCGGTCACGCGCAAGACCGCCGCGCTCATGGCGGATTGGCAGGCGGTGGGTTTCTGTCATGGCGTCATGAATACCGACAACATGTCCATACTGGGGCTGACGCTGGACTACGGCCCGTACGGATTCATGGACGGCTTCGACGCCCATCATGTCTGCAACCACTCGGACACGGCCGGACGCTACGCCTGGGATGCCCAACCTGCGGTCGGGCATTGGAACCTGTACCGCCTGGCGGGCGCGCTGATGCCGCTGGTCCAGGACGAAGATGCGCTGCGCGCCGTCCTGGCCGGCTACGAGAGCGCCTTCCTGACGGCCTTCCATCGGAAGATGGCCGCCAAGCTGGGCCTCGGGCAATGGCAGGCCGGCGATGACGAACTCCTGAACGGCCTCTGGTCCGTCATGCACCAGAACCGCGCCGATTTCACCCTGAGCTTCCGGCGCCTGGCCGACGTGGCCGCCACTGGGGACACCCCCCCGGCACCGGGCGTCGAAACCTTCGAGGACCTGTACACCGACCGCGAAGCCGCCCGCGCCTGGCTCGCCACCTATCGCGCCCGCATCGCGCAGGATGCGCGGCCCGGCGCCGAACGCGCAGCGGCCATGAACCGCGTCAATCCGCTGTACGTGCTGCGCAACCACCTGGCGGAATTGGCGATCCGCGCCGCCAGAGACCGGGATACCGGCGAGATCGACCGCCTGATGCGGCTGTTGCGCGACCCCTATACCGAACAGCCCGGCCACGAAAGCTATGCCCGCGTACCGCCCGATTGGGCGGGCACTCTGCAAGTCAGTTGTTCTTCATGAGGTAGACCATGTCCGACCGGCCCAAAGTCACGAAATCCGACGCCGAATGGCGCACCCTGCTCACGCCCATGCAATACGCCGTGGCGCGCGAGAAGGCGACCGAGCGCGCGTTCACGGGCGAGTACTGGAGTCATCGCGAACCCGGCATCTACCGCTGCGTGGCCTGCGGCACGCCGCTGTTCGCCTCGGATACCAAGTTCGAATCCGCCTGCGGCTGGCCCAGCTACTTCGCCCCCCTCGATCCCGACAACGTGCGCGAGGAAGTCGACACTACCCATGGCATGGTCCGCACCGAAATCCTGTGCAATGTCTGCGACGCGCACCTGGGGCACGTCTTCGAGGATGGCCCGCCACCGACGGGACTGCGCTATTGCATCAATTCAGTCTCGCTCAAATTCGAGCCGGTGTAGGGGATCGCCGCTAAGCGCTTCGCGCCCCCCAGGGGGCGAAGCGGGTGGACCGGAAGGCAAGCCCGCCCCCACACCCTTCGGGCGCCCCCTCGAGGGGGCGACGCGGGTGGACCGGCAGAGCCGGATCCGCCTCATCCTGGGTCTGGGTAGGGTAGGTTAAGCTGCGAGCTGCAGGGTGAACCGTGGGGCGGGTTTTTTGTCCCACTCTGGCGTGTTTTCTTTTCGACGATTCGATGAAATTACTTTTCGACCTTTTCCCGCTGGTCCTTTTCTTTGCCGCGTACAAGTTCGCCGACATCTATGTCGCGACAGGCGTGGCCATGGCGGCCAGCGTGCTGCAGATCGTCTGGCTGCTGGTACGGCGCCGGAAGATCGAGCCCATGCACTGGATCAACCTGGCCATCATCGTGGTGTTCGGGGGCGCGACGCTGTTCCTGCACGACGAAGTCTTCATCAAGTGGAAACCCACCGTGCTGTACTGGCTGTTCGCGGTGGTGCTGGCCGGTGGCCAGTTGCTGTTCAAGCGCAATTTCCTGCGCAGCATGCTGGGCGCGCAGATCCAGTTGCCCGACACGGTATGGAACCGGCTCAACCTTGCCTGGGTGACGTTCTTCGCCGCGGTGGGCGGCCTGAACCTCTACGTGGCCTACCACTGGCCCACCGAGACCTGGGTCAGCTTCAAGGTGTTCGGCATCTTCGGGCTCCTGCTGGTATTCGTCGTCCTGCAATCGTTCTACCTGGGCCGCCACATGAAACCCGTCCAGGAAGCCTCCGCCGCGGACATCGCCAAGCGCGAAACAGATGCCGGGGCCGAGCGCTCATGAACGCCGACCGCATGGCATGGATACGACAGCGCCTGCAGGGCCTCGACCCCGTCACGCTGGACGTCCAGGACGAATCCCACCTGCATGCCGGGCACGCCGGCGCGGCCGGCGGCGCGGGTCACTTCCGGCTACGCATTGTTTCGCCCCGTTTCGCGGGGCTCAACCGGGTTGCCCGGCATAGGCTGGTGTATGATCGATTGGCAGACTTGATGCCAACGCACATCCACGCGCTGGCGCTCCAGGCGCTGACACCAGAAGAAAATTCCGCACCAACCACTTGAGCCCGGTATCTTTTCAACCGACCTCACTCCCCTCCCTACCTTCAAGGACTTCCATACATGAAGCGTGTTTTGATGATGGCTGCCGCGCTGACCCTGGCCGCTCCGGTTTTTGCGCAGAACGCCGCCGTGGTCAACGGCAAGGCCATCCCCTCGTCTCGCGTGGACCAATTCGTCAAGCTGCTGACCAAGCAGGGCCAACCCGACTCGCCCCAACTGCGCGAGCAGATCCGGGAAGAACTGATCAACCGCGAAATCTTCCTGCAGGAAGCCGACAAGCGCGGCATCGCCAAGCAGCCCGAAGTCCAGGCCGAAATCGACCTGACCCGCCAGAGCGTGCTGATCCGCGGACTGTTCAATGACTTCCTGGCCAAGAACCAGGTTTCCCCGCAGGACATCCAGGCCGAGTACGACCGCGTCAAGAGCGCCCAGGGCGACAAGGAATACCAGGCCCGCCACATCCTGGTCGAAAGCGAGGCCCAGGCCAAGGACATCATCGCCCAGTTGAAGAAGGGTGCGAAGTTCGAAGACCTGGCCAAGCAGTCCAAGGACCCCGGCTCGGCCGCCAACGGCGGCAGCCTGGATTGGGCGCCGTCCAGCACCTACGTCAAGCCGTTCGCCGACGCGCTGGCCGCCCTGCAGAAGGGCCAGACCACCGAAGCGCCGGTGCAGACCCAGTTCGGCTGGCATGTCATCCGCCTGGACGACGTGCGCCCGGTCCAATTCCCGCCGCTGGAGCAACTGCGCCCGCAAATCGAGGAATCCCTGCGCCAGGCCAAGCTGCGTGATTTCCAGACCAGCCTGCGCGAAAAGGCCAAGATCCAATAAGCTTGTTGGATTCAACCAACAAAAAATGAAGTCCTGATAATTAAATTTTCAACAATCAGGGTTTCCCTTAGTTGATCCTGGTGCCCCGTAAGACCACTGCCTGCGAGCATGGGTTACGGGGCATTTTTCTTTTCATGGCCCCAGGCAACATCTGAGATTCGTCACTCCGCCCCCCTCTTAGGTTGCAATTAAGTAACAAAACCCTAGCGCCAAGCACAACACATTTTTATTGCAAGGGAATTAACTATTGGCACCCCAGGGGCTTTCTGGTGAAATTCTTCGAGATTTCTTCACAGCAAGTACATCGCGTAGAAATCGTAAGCAAGGCGGGGGGCCTGTCTTGGGGGAAAGCAGCGGTCATGCTGTCTTCCGATTCGCCCCTTCGGCTTATCGAGTTACTCACTCCGCTGGAGACCTATTTAAATGAAGAAGACCCTTCTTGCCGCCTCGCTGCTGGCTGGCTTCGCAGGTGCCGCTCAAGCGCAAAGCAACGTCACGCTGTACGGTTTGGTTGACGCCGGCTTCAACTACACGAAACTCGAAGGCCAATCGAGCCGCACCGGCATCGACAGCGGCCTGCAGGGCCAGTCGCGCTGGGGTATCCGCGGTTCGGAAGACATCGGCGGTGGTCTGAAGGCCATTTTCACCCTGGAAAACGGCTTCACCGTTGACAACGGCCAACAAACCCAAGGCCGCCTGTTCGGTCGCTACGCTTTCGTCGGCCTGGAAAGCGCCGCCGCTGGCCGCGTGACCCTGGGCCGTACCACGAACCTGGCGTTCATGTGGGCCGCCGGCATCGCCAACCCCTTCGGCCTGAGCTTCAGCAGCGCCACCGTCGGCAGCACCTTCGGCTACAACGACGCCGATCTGGGCCTGGGTCGTGTCAACAACTCGATCTACTACTACTCGCCCAACTTCTCCGGCTTCCAAGGCGCCATCGGTTACAGCTTCCAGTCGAACCCCGACACGGAAGTCGCCGGCAGCAAGAACAACGACCGCCTGGTCGACCTGGGCTTGAAGTATGACAACGGTCCCCTGAAGGCCGTGGTCACGTACCAGTACCTGAACCCGTCGCAGCTGACCGCCAACAACGGCAAGTTCAAGAACCTGACCCTGGGTGCCAACTACGACTTCGGCGTCGTGGCTGTCTACGCCGGCTACGCCAATGCCAAGGGCATCCGTACCGTCAACGGCTACAACGGTGCCATCAACGCCACGTCCGCGGACTTCACCAAGGACAACGCCTACACGATCGGCCTGAGCGCTCCTCTGGGACCTGGCAAGGCCTACGCTGCCTACCAGAAGGCCACCAAGTCGAAGACCGACAACTGGGCCATCGGCTACACCTACGACCTGTCGAAGCGTACCAACCTGTACGCCTTCTACGTCGACGGCAACGTGCGTAACTTCGCCACCAAGCAAGACCTGAGCAACCGCCAGTTCGCTCTGGGCCTGCAACACCGCTTCTAAGCACCTGATGCCGGTCTGACCGGCTTCTACGGGGCTCCGGCCCCGGTGCGACCAAGCATGAAGAACCCCGCCACGCGCGGGGTTCTTTTTTGGGCGGACTCCAGCCCGAAAACCTCCCCTGGCCCGCCGGCGTTGCCAGATGTAACACCTCTCCGCCCTCCTGTTGCGCCAACAGCGACAAGCCCAATCGGTTTAGACAGAATCGCAACACTGCCGAATATCGCAGCAGATTTATCAGTTGGCACCCTTAATCCTTTCTGGTGAAATTTCCTCAGATTTCTTCGCAGCCTAAGCAGCATCGCCTGGAAATCGGGACCAAGACGGCGGCTGTACCCCGCAGGCGCTGGCCCAGGCCAGCCCCCCACCGGAACGTCAGCCACCTTGTCGGCGTGTTTTTCAGCTGGAGACCAAGTAATGAAGAAAACCCTACTCGCGACTGCCCTGCTGGCCGGTTTTGCAGGTGCCGCGCATGCACAGAGTTCCGTGACGCTGTACGGCCTGGTCGATGCGGGCTTCGACTACCGCAAGGTGGACGGCAAGACCATCTCAGGTATCGACAGCGGTCTGATGAGCCAGTCCCGTTTCGGATTGCGCGGCTCGGAGGATTTGGGTAACGGCCTGAAGGCCATCTTCACCCTGGAAAACGGTTTCACGGTGGATGACGGCCAGCAGACCCACGGCCGCCTATTCGGCCGCTATGCCTACGTCGGCCTCGATAGCAACAGCCTGGGCCGCCTGACCCTGGGCCGCACCACCAACCTGGCCTTCATGTGGGCCGCCGGCATCGTCAACCCCTTCGGCCTGAATTTCAGCACCGCCAGCATCGGCAGCACCTTCGCCTATAACGATGCCGTCATGGGTGGCGGCCGGGTCAACAACTCGGTCTACTACTACAGCCCCTCGTTCTACGGCGTTCAGGCTGCGGTCGGCTATAGCTTCAACGCCTTCGCCAACCCGACCAGCGGTGAGACCGAAGCTCCCCAGAGCGGCAAGAACAACCGCATGATCGACGCCGGCCTGAAGTACGAAAACGGCCCGATCAAGGGCGTGCTGACGTACCAACAAGTGGAGTCGCCGCTGCCCGGCACCAAGACCTTCCGCAACCTGACCCTGGGCGCCACCTACGATTTCGGCGTTGCCGCCGTCTTCGCCGGGTATGCCAAGGCCAAGAACATCACCGGCGCCTACCTGAACGGCTACAACAGCGTCGTGGCGACCGGCGGCCAGTTCACGGACGACAACGCCTATACCCTCGGCGCCAGCGCCCCGATCGGCCCCGGCAAGCTGTACGCCGCCTGGCAAAAAGCGACCAAATCCAAGGTCGACGGCTGGGCGCTCGGCTACACCTACGACCTGTCCAAGCGCACCAATCTGTACGCGTTCTACGCCGACAACGACGTGCGCAACTTCGACCAGAACCGCGATATGACCTATCGCCAACTGGGCGTCGGCCTGCAACACCGCTTCTAAGAAAAAGGGCCGCACAAGGCGGCCCCATGCCGGCAGCTCAGGCTGCCTGGCCCTCGCACCCCGGGCGTTGCCCGGGGTTTTTATTTTTCCGTGCTTCTCATCCAGATCCAGGGTGCGGCGGATCCGGCTTTGCCGGTCCGCCAGCACCGCCCCCTGGGGGGGCGCGCGTCAGCGCGCAGGGGGGAGCCTCACTCAAGCCGTCCAGCGGCGCGCGTTGCGGAACATGCGCATCCACGGCGAGAACTCGCCGCCGCTGTCGCGCTCGCCCCACGAGGCCGGGCTCCACGACATCTGCACATTGCGGAACACCCGCTCGGGGTGCGGCATCAAGGCGGTGAAGCGGCCGTCCGCCGTCGTGACGCCGGCCAGGCCGCCGGCGCTGCCGTTGGGGTTGTAGGGATAGGCGTCGGTCGGCCTGCCGGCATGATCGACGAAGCGCATGGCGGCCAGCGCCGCGCCAGCGTTGCCCTGTTGCGAGAAATCGGCATAGCCTTCACCGTGGGAAACGGCGATGGGCATGCGCGAACCGGCCATGCCGTCGAAGAAGATCGACGGCGACTCGGGGATCTCGACCAGCGAAAAGCGGGCCTCGAATTTTTCCGAGCGGTTGCGGGTGAAGCGCGGCCAGTCCTGGGCGCCAGGGATCATGGGGGCCAGCGCCGCCAGCATCTGGCAGCCGTTGCAGACGCCCAGCGCGAAAGTGTCGCCACGGCCGAAGTAGGCCGCGAACATGTCGGCCAGCACCGCGTTGTACTGGATGGTCTTGGCCCAGCCCTCGCCGGCGCCCAGCACGTCGCCGTAGCTGAAGCCGCCGACCGCGACCAGTCCCTTGAAGCTGGACAGGTCGATGCGCCCGCTCAGCAGGTCGGTCATGTGCACGTCCCAGGACTCGAAGCCGGCGCGGTCGAAGGCATAGGCCATCTCGACCTGGCTGTTGCAGCCCTGCTCGCGCAGGATGGCCATGCGCGGGCGCGCGCCGGTGGCGATCATGGGAGCCGCGATATCTTCCTGCGGATCGAAATCGATCCTGGGTGACAGGCCCGGATTGGCGACGTCGTCCCACAGATCGAATTCGGCCTGCGCGCAGTCGGGGTTGTCGCGCAGCGCCATGATGCGGCGGCTGACCTCGCTCCAGGCCTTGCCGAGCTCGGCGCGCGGCTTGCCCCAGATCTTGCGGGCGTCGCGGTAGAACTCGATCTCGTCGCTGCCATTGGGCTCGCCGATCACATGCGAGTGGGCCGACAGGCCGGCGCCGCGCAGCACTTCCATCACGGCGTCGCGGCTGGCGGCGGGCACCTGGATGACGGCGCCCGCCTCTTCCGAGAACAGCGCCTTGACCGTCAACTCGTCGCGCTGCACCGCGACCTGTTCCGGCCGGATCTTGAAATCTCCCCAATCCGACGCATACGGATCCAGGGTCAGCATGTCCAGGTTGATCGACAGTCCGGTATGGCCGGCGAAGGCCATTTCGCACAGCGTGGCGAACAGGCCGCCGTCGGAACGGTCGTGATAGGCCAGGACCACGCCGCTGTCGGCCAGGGTACGGATCGCGGCGAAGAAGGCGCGCAGGTCGTCGGGGGCGTCGATGTCGGGCGCCTGCTGGCCGACCTGGCCGATGACCTGGGCCAGCACGGAACCGCCCAGGCGGTGCTTGCCGCGCCCCAGATCGACCAGGATCAGGGTCGTGTCGCCCTGGTCGGTGCGCAGTTGCGGAGTGAGGGTCTTGCGCACGTCGTCCACCGGCGCGAAGGCCGTGACGATCAGCGACACAGGCGCCACCACACGGCGGTGTTCGCCGTTCTCATCCCATGCCGTGCGCATGGACAGGGAATCCTTGCCCACGGGAATGGACAGCCCCACGCGCTGGCACAGCTCGCTGACCGCGCTGACGGTGTCGTACAGCGCCGCGTCCTGGCCCGGTTCGCCGCAGGCGGCCATCCAGTTGGCGGACATCTTGACGTCTTCGATGCGGACCACCGAGGCCGCCACCAGATTGGTGATCGCTTCGGCCACGGCCATGCGTCCCGAGGCCGGGGCGTCGATGACGGCCAGCGGCGTGCGCTCGCCCATGGCCATGGCTTCGCCGCGCGTGCCGCTGTAGTCGGCCAGCGTAACCGCGCAGTCGGCCACCGGCACCTGCCACGGTCCCACCATCTGGTCCCGCGACGACAGGCCGCCCACCGTGCGGTCGCCGATGGTGATCAGGAAGGTCTTGTTGGCGACCGTGGGATGGCGCAGCACGCGCAGGGCCACGTCGTCCAACTCCAGGCCGACCACGTCCATCGGCTCGCCCGCGCCCGGCTGGCGCGCGACATCGCGCTCCATGCGGGGCGCCTTGCCCAGGATGACATCCACCGGCACGTCCACCGGGCGCGAGGTCCGGGCCCAGTCGGCCGCGGACACATCGCCCGCCGAGAAGCCTTCGCCGTCGACCACGCGCAACTGGCGCTGCTCGGTGGCCACGCCCACGACGGCGTAGGGACAGCGCTCGCGGCGCGCCATGGCATCGAAGCGCTCGAGGTCCTGCGGCAGGATGGCCAGCACATAGCGCTCCTGCGATTCATTGCACCAGATCTCCGCCGGCGACAGGCCCGACTCTTCAAGCTGGACATTGCGCAGGTCGAACACCGCGCCGCGCCCGGCGCCGTCCACCAGCTCGGGGAAGGCATTCGAAAGGCCACCCGCCCCCACGTCATGGATGGACTGGATGGGATTGTCGGCACCGAGCTGCCAGCAGCGGTCGATGACCTCCTGCGCGCGGCGCTCGATCTCGGGATTGCCGCGCTGGACGGAATCGAAATCCAGGTCGGCGGTATTGCTGCCCACGCCCATGCTGGACGCAGCGCCGCCCCCCATGCCGATGCGCATACCGGGTCCGCCCAGCTGGATCAGCAGCGAACCTGGCGGCAGGTCGTTCTTGTGGGTCAGGCCGTCGTCGATGCTGCCCAGCCCGCCGGCGATCATGATGGGCTTGTGGTAGCCCCAGCGCACGCCGCCGGCCGTCTGTTCATAAGTCCGGAAATACCCCAGCAGGTTGGGTCGGCCGAACTCATTGTTGAACGCGGCGCCGCCTATGGGGCCTTCGATCATGATGGACAGGGGCGAGGCGATGCGGTCGGGCGCGCCGTGGCCATCGTGTTCCCAGGGTTCGATGGCATCGTCGAAACGCAGGTTCGACACCGTGAAGCCGGTCAGGCCCGCCTTGGGCTTGGAGCCGCGGCCGGTCGCCCCCTCGTCGCGGATCTCGCCGCCCGCGCCGGTCGATGCGCCGGGGAACGGCGAGATGGCCGTGGGGTGGTTGTGCGTCTCGACCTTCATCAAGGTGTGGACCGTCGCATCGCGGCGGCCGTACACCTGGCCTTCGGCGCCAGGCTGTACGTGGAAGCGCTCCGCCCGGCCCCCCGCCATGACGGCGGCGTTGTCGGAATAGGCCACCACGGTGCCTTCCGGCTGGGCCTTGTGCGTGGCGCGGATCATGCCGAACAGGGTCTCGGACTGCGGCCGGCCGTCGATGACCCACTGGGCATTGAAGATCTTGTGGCGGCAGTGCTCGCTGTTCGCCTGGGCGAACATCATCAGTTCGACGTCGGTCGGATTCCGCCCCAGGCCGTTGAAGGCCTCGACCAGATAATCGATCTCGTCGTCGGACAGCGCCAGCCCCATGCTGCGGTTGGCCGCCACCAGGGCCGATGCTCCCTCGGCCAGCAGGGGCACGGTCTGCATCGGCTTGCCGGCCAGGGTCGCGAACAGCGGCGTGCCGTCGAAGGCGCCTTCGACCACGGTCTCGGTCATGCGGTCGTGCAACGCGCCGGCCAGCGTGGCCAGGTCATCCGCCGACAGCGACCTGGCGCCGCCCAGCAGGCCGCGCTTCGGGACCACGGTGTACGCGATGGCCCGCTCTATCCTGCGGACCTGCGCCAACCCGCAATTGCGCGCGATGTCGGTGGCCTTGCTGGCCCAGGGCGAGACGGTGCCCAGGCGCGGCACGACCAGCAGTTCCAGCCCTTGCTGGGCCTCGGGGGCCGGGTCGCCGTAGCGTAGCAGGCCCTCCAGGCGCTGGCGGTCATCCGCGGCCAGGTCGCCCTCCACGGCAACGAAGTGCACGAACCGGGCCGAGACATCCGACACCGAGGCATGCAGGGCCTGGAGTCGGCGCAACAGGCGGTCGCGGCGGAACGAGGAAAGGGCGAGGGGGCCGGAGAGGCGCAGGATGGAGGCCACGATAAGCGAGCTGAAAGCCGAGGAAATGGGGGAGAAAACGCGAAAAAAGCGCGCGACCAGCCGTGATTTTACTTCGTACCGGGGCTTCGGGAAAAACCACGAGCGAATACCGCACTCCCCGCTTAAAATCCGGTGCCCGTTCCCCGGAATGCCCCCGCGTTCCGGTGGGAAAACGGGCTTGACCAGAAAAAGCGACCAGACCCCATGCGTGTGATTGTGATCGGTGCCGGCATCATCGGTGTGTGTACCGCCTATTGGCTCAACCGGCACGGCATGCAGGTAACGGTCGTGGATCGCCGCAGCGGCGTCGCCCAGGAATCGAGTTTCGGCAGCGCGGGCATCCTGGCCGCCGACTACGCCGCCCCGTGGGCCGCCCCCGGCATGCCCGGCCGCTTCCTGGCCCACCTGTTCAAGAGCGAGTCGCCGGTGGCGCTGCGCGCGTCGCTGGACCCCGCGATGTGGAAGTGGCTGGCCAAATGGCTGGGCCAATGCCGGGCGGACCGCTATGCCGCCAACAAGCGCGCGATGCAGCGCGTGGCGCGCTACAGCCGCGCGCAACTGGCCGCGCTGCGCGAAGAACACGGCTTCGAGTACGAACGCCGGATCGGCTATCTGCAATTGTTGCGCACCCAGCGCGACGTGGACGCGACGCAGGCCACCCGCCACATCCTGCAGGAAAGCGGCATCGCCCACCGGTTGCTGGGCCCCGAGGAGGCCACCGCGATGGACGTCCACCTGCAGGACGCGGTCCACGTCGGCACGCCGCTGGCGGGCGCCATCCATTACCCCGACGACGAGTCGGGCAACTGCCCGCTGTTCGCCCGGCTGCTGGCGGCCGAATGCGAACGGCGCGGCGTCGAGTTCCTGTTCAACACCCTCGCCCAGCCCTCGCAGAACGCCGGCGGCATCGTCGCCGGCGTACGCCTGCAGGACGGGCGCACGCTGCCCGCGCAGGCCGTGGTCGTGGCCTCGGGCAGCGATGCGGGAGCATGGCTGGGCCGGCTGGGCCTGCGCGTACCGATCTACCCGGTACGGGGCTACGCCGCCAACCTTCCCCTGCGCAACGACGTCATCGGCCCTCGGCGCGCGTTCGTGGACGAAACCTACCGCGTGACCGTGACACCGCTCGGCCAGCGGCTGCGCATCGCCGGCACGGCCGAACTCGGCACGCGCGGTCCCGCCCTGCGGGACAAGGCCCTGCGTACCCTGGTCAGGGCTGCCCAGGACTGGATGCCGGGCATGCTGGATTTCTCGCGCGCGACCTGGTGGGCCGGCACCCGGCCGATGACGCCGGACGGCCCCCCCATTCTCGGGCCTGCCCGTGTGCCCGGCCTTTACCTGAACGTCGGACACGGCTCCCAGGGCTGGAGCATGGCGGCGGGCACGGGGCGGGTCGTCGCCGACCTGGTCGCCGGCAAAACGCCGGAGATCGAGCTGGACGGGTTGGACATCGGCCGCTACGCGCGCAAGAATTAGCGCATGGACTCCCATCCGCACCGGCTGCTGCGCGCCCCTGCCATCAAGCTGATCGAACGCGAGGCACAGGCCGCGCTGCCGCCCCACGCCCTGATGCGGCGGGCGGCCGCCGCGGCGGCCGCGCTCATCGCCGAACGCTGGCCGGGACACGCGATCGACCTGCTGTGCGGCCCCGGCAACAATGGCGGTGACGGATTCATGCTGGCCGCGCTGCTGCACCAGGCCGGCCGCCAGGTCCGCCTTTGGGCGCTGCCTGCCGGCAAGCGGCCGCCCGATGCCGGACAGGCCTGGCAGGAACTGCCTGCCGGCCTGCTGCAGACCGGCGAACCCGATGCGCACGACCGGTCCGCCTCGCCGCGCACGCTGATCGTCGACGCGCTGTTCGGCATCGGCCTGTCGCGTCCCCTGCCCCCGTCCGCCCGGCGGTGGACCGCCTGGGCCGCGCGGCGGGGATCACCCGTCCTGGCGCTGGACGTTCCCAGCGGACTCGATGCCGACACAGGGAGCGCGCAACCGGGCGCGGTCCGGGCCCACCACACCCTGACCTTCATCGCCGACAAGCCCGGGCTCCATACGCGTGCCGGCCGCGACCATGCCGGCACGGTCAGCGTTGCCGACCTGGAACTGGAAGACCGCATCGGACATCACGCCGGGCTGCCTCATGGCGGCCAGCTCGTGCGGCAAGGCGATTGCCTGGACCTGTTCCGTCCCCGGCCGCAGGACAGCCACAAGGGCAGCTTCGGCACGCTGGCCATCCTGGCCGGGGCTCCCGGCATGACCGGCGCGGCGCTGCTGGCCGCCCGCGCGGCCCTGTACTGCGGAGCGGGCAAGATCCTGGTCGGACTGGCCGAGCCCGCCCCGCTCGCGCTGCCGTGCGACCCCCAGCACCCCGAACTCATGCTGCGTGATGCCGAAGGGCTGCTGGATCACGCCGCGCAACTGGGCGTCAGCGGCTGGGTCGCGGGCTGCGGCCTGGGCACGGGCACATCCGCGGGACGCTGGCTCGGACGCCTGCTGGCGGAAACGCCCGCATCGGCGCCGCTGGTGCTCGACGCCGACGCGCTGGTGCTGCTGGGCACGCTCCCCGAGCTCGCCCACGGCCTGGCAGCCCGCGGCGGCCCCGCGATCCTCACGCCGCATCCGCGCGAAGCCGCGCGCATGCTGGGCAGCTCGACCGACGACGTGCAGGCCGACCGCATCGAGGCCGCCCGCGAACTCGCGGCGCGCTACCGAGCCTGGGTGGTCCTGAAGGGTGCGGGCAGCATCGTGTGCGGACCACATGGCACCTGGAGCATCAATGACAGCGGCAATGCCGGACTGGCCACCGCCGGCACCGGCGATGTGCTGGCCGGCATGGTGGGCGCCCTGCTGGCGCAAGGCCTGGACCCGTGCGAAGCCGCGCGGGCCGGCGTCTGGCTGCATGGCGCCGCCGCCGACGATCTCGTGGCCCGCGGCATCGGCCCGATCGGCCTGACGGCCAGCGAGATCGCACCCGCCGCGCGCGACCTGCGCAACCGCGGCGGCCGCTGACCCGCGCGGCGGATACTCAGGAAATATCGCCGGCCGAATCGTGGACCAGGCGTCCGCCAGCCACCACCAATTGGCGCGCGCAGCGCTGCGCAAGCTTGGCGTCGTGCGTGACCAGCAGCAAGGTGGTGCCCCGTTCGCGGTGCAGTTCGAACATCAGGTCGATGACAGCCTCGCCGGTGGCCGAATCCAGGCTCCCCGTCGGTTCGTCGGCGAACAGCAGTTCCGGCGCCACCACGAAGGCCCGCGCCAAGGAGACCCGCTGCTGTTCCCCGCCCGACAGGGTCCGGGGATAATGGCGCAGGCGCGCCCCCAGCCCCACCCGCTCCAGCATGGCCGTGGCCGCGGCGCGCGCATCGCGGCCCGCCAGCTCCAACGGCAGCATGACATTCTCCAGCGCCGTCAGGTGAGGCAGCAACTGGAAGGACTGGAAGACGAAGCCCACGTGGCGTGCCCGCAGGCTGGCCCGCTGATCCTCATCCAGCGCGAACAGCTCGCGGCCGGCCAGGTGCACCGACCCGGAGGTCGGGACGTCAAGTCCGGCCAAGAGGCCCAGCAGCGTCGACTTGCCCGACCCCGAACTCCCCGTGATGGCCACGGTCTCTCCAAAGGCCACCGTAAAATCGACCGAGTCGAGAATGGCGAGCTCGCCGCTCGAATCCGCCACCCGTTTGGTCAGCGCCCGCACGGCGATGGCGGGATGGGGGGCGGGCGTGGCCGCGGACTGGCTCGCGGCGGATCGGGTCGGTCCCGTCATGATTGGATCGCTGGAAGAAAGGAAAGACATGATAAAGCCTCGCTCGTCGCAGCCGCCTCACAGCGCTGCCCGCACTCCGCACCGCGCCCTCCGGCGCCTGTTCGCGAGCACGCTGTGCGCGGCCGCGCTGGGCGGCCTCGTGCCGGCCGCCCTGGCACAGACCGCCATCCCCGCCGCGAGTTCCTCGCCCGCCCTGCTGGTGCTGGGCGACAGCCTGTCGGCGGAGTACGGCCTGCCACGCGGCTCGGGCTGGGTGGCATTGCTGGAAACGCGCTTGCGCGAGCGCAGATTCGACTACCGGGTCGTCAACGCCAGCATCAGCGGCGATACCACCAGCGGCGGCGTGAGCCGGCTGCCGGCGCTGCTGGCGCGCCATCGGCCAAGCGTGGTGGTGATCGAGCTGGGATCCAACGATGCGCTGCGCGGGCTGTCCCTGCAGATGACCGAGCAGAACCTGAACAAGATGGTGCAGGCGTCGCGCCAGGCCGGCGCGCGCGTCTTGCTGGTGGGCATGCAGATTCCGCCCAACTACGGCCGCGACTACACGCAGCGGTTCCAGCAATTGTTCGCCAAGGTGGCCAAGGAGCAGCATACCGCCCTGCTGCCCTTCTTTCTGGATGGCGTGGCCCAGCATATCGAGCTGTTCCAGGCCGACCGCCTGCATCCCACGGCGCAGGCGCAGCCGCGCCTGCTGGATAACGTCTGGTCCCGCCTGGAGCCGCTGCTGGGAACCGTCAAGTCCTGAGCCGGCCGGCACGAGCCGGCCCGTTGCCTGACGCTAGCGCTCGACCGCCCGCGAGGCAGTGGTCAGCGCCGTGCCTTCCGGCGACATCGTGACCTTGTACTTCTCGCGCAGCGTCTGCAGCACGGCCAGTTGCTCGGCCTGGGCCCAGCGGCGCTCCATCATCGACTTCTCGCCGGCGATCGCCGCGGCATCGGGCTTGGGCGCGGCCTCGACCCTGGAGATCCGGGCAATGACGTAATCGTCGCCGGCGATCGACCCCACGAAGGCCGGCAGCTTGTCGGCCGGCGCCTTCATGACCGCGTTCAGCAGCGCGGGCGCAACGTTCTGGGGCGCATTGCGCGCCACCGTGACGGCGGCGCCGAAGCCCTGGGTGGAATCCTTGGCCTGCAGGGCCTTCAAGCGCTCCTCGCCGGCCGCGCGGGCCAGATCGAGCGCCTTGTCCTGCGCCAATTGCGCGCGGATGCCGCTCGACACGTCGGCCAGGGGCTGCACCGTGGCGGGCACATGGTTGACCACGCGCACCGCCGCCAGGCGATTCGGACCGAGTTCGATCACGCCCGAGTTGCGCTTCTCGCGCAAGACCTCGTCCGAGAACAAGGCCTGCGCCACCTTGGGATTGCCCATGACCTCGTTGCCCTGCAGCCCGCTGCGCGTGACGCCCTGGGCCTCCTGGATCTTCAGGCCGAACTTCTGCGCCGCGGGTTCAAGCGTATCGCTCTGCTCGTACACCAGATTCGTGAACTGCTCGGCGGCCTCGGCAAAACGGCGGGCGGCCTGCTGCTGCTTGATTTCCTCGACGATCTGGGCGCGGACCTCGGCCAGCGGCTTGACCACGGCGGGACGAATACCGGTGAGCTTGATGACGTGGAAGCCGTAATCGGTCGCCACGACGCCCGACACCTCGCCGTCCTTCAGCGCGAAGGCGGCATCCTCGAAGGGCTTGACCATCATGCCGCGGCCGAACCAATCGAGGTCGCCGCCCTTGCCTGCCGAACCGGGATCCAGCGAGTTCTCGCGCGCCAGCTTGGCGAAATCGGCCTTGGGCGCCTTGGCCTGGTCGGCGAGCGATTGCGCCTTCTTGCGCGCTTCCTCGCGCACGGCCTCGCTCGCGCCGCTGTCGACCGTGATCAGGATATGGCTGGCCCGGCGCTGCTCGTCCTGGCCATAGCGGCCCTTGTTCTGCTCGTAGTAGTTCTTGATATCGTCCTCGGACACCGTCATGCCCGAGGTCGATGCATTCTGGTCCAGCACCACGTACTGCGCATCGACCCGCTCCGGCACCTCGAAGCGGGCGCGGTTGGCCTCGTAATAGGCCTTCACCTCGTCGTCGCTGACATTGACCTTGGCGCGATAGTCCGAGGCGGCGATACGCAGGGTCTGGATACTGCGGCGCTCCGTTACCGCCGCCACCAGGCGATCCATGACCGCATCCGGCATCGTGGTCGATTGCGCCACCGGGCCCAGCACCTGCTGCAAGGCCAGGTCGCGCCGCAGCTGGGCCTCGAACATGACCGGGGTCATGCCTTGGGCGGCCAGCGCATCGCGGTAGCGGGCGTTGCTGAACTTGCCGTCTTCCTGCACGGCGGGAATCGCCTGGATGGTGGCGCGGAGCTGCTCGTCGGACGCCGAGAAATGGTTCTTGGCGGCCTCGGCGGCGATCAGCCGGGTATTGATGATCTCGTCCAGGACCGCCTGGCGCATGGCCGGCGTGTCGAAGGCCTGCGAATCGAACTGCGCGCCCATCATGCCGCGCAACTGGTCGAGCCGGCTGCGCGACGCCGCATCGAACTCCTGCTGCGTCACGGACTCGCCTGCCACCTTGGCCAGCGACTTGTCGCCTTCCATGAAGCTGGAGTAGCCCTGTATGCCGACGAAAACGAACGACGGCAGGATCAGCAGCAGCAGGACGAACTGCATCCAGCGGCGGTGGTTACGGATGAGGTCAAACATGCGCGAATACTCCGGTCGGATGCCAGCGGCAAGACGGCCATACAAGCAAAATGCCCACAGGCTCAAGGCCAATGGGCACCCATTAGTGTCGCTCCGATTCTAGCATGGCGCCTACGCCGCCACGCCCTGCCCGGCCGGACGGATCAGGCCGGACCGATCGCGGAAAACAGCGCGGCGTCGCGCGCCAGGTCCCCGCTGGCTTGCACGCGGCGATCGCGGCGGGCGGCGAAATCCAGCATGCGATCGATCGGCCGGCGCGCCTGCCGCCCCAGCGCCGGATCGAGCAGGATTTCGCCCGCGCCCCGCTCCAGGCATTCCGCCAGGTTCTCCAACCCGTTCATGGCCATCCACGGACAGTGCGCACAGCTCTTGCAGGTCGCGCTCCCGCCCGCGGTCGGTGCGGCGATGAAAACCTTGCCGGGAGCGGCCAGCCGCATCTTGTGCAACAAACCCTGATCGGTCGCCACGATGAAATGCGTGGCCTCGAGTTCGCGCGCGGCCTTGATCATCTGCGCGGTCGAGCCCACCATGTCGGCCTGGGCCACGACGGCCGGGGGCGACTCCGGGTGCACCAGCACCTTGGCCCGCGGGTATTCCTGCCGCAACAATTCGAGTTCGAGGCCCTTGAACTCGTCATGCACCAGGCATGACCCCTGCCACAGCAGCATGTCGGCCCCGGTCTGCGACTGGACATAGGCGCCCAGGTGGCGGTCGGGCGCCCACAGGATCTTTTCCCCGCGGGCGTGCAGGTCCGCGACGATGTCCAGCGCGATGGCCGAAGTGACCGCCCAGTCCGCCCGCGCCTTCACGGCCGCGCTGGTATTGGCGTAGACCACCACCGTGCGGTCGGGATGGGCATCGCAGAAGGCCGAGAACTCGTCCAGGGGGCAGCCCAGGTCCAGCGAGCAGGTGGCGTCCAGATCGGGCATCAGCACCCGCTTCTCGGGGCTGAGGATCTTGGCCGTCTCTCCCATGAAGCGCACGCCCGCCACGACCAGCGTGCCGGCCGCGTGATCGCGGCCAAAGCGCGCCATCTCCAGGGAATCCGCGACGCAGCCGCCCGTCTCGTCGGCCAGTTCCTGCAACTCGGCGTCCACGTAGTAATGCGCGACCAGCACCGCGTTCTCGCGCTGGAGCAGCGTACGGATGCGCGCCTTCAATTCGTCCCGCCGCGGCGCCGACAAGTCCTCGGGCACCTTGGCCCAGGCCTGCCCCACCGAGCAGGAGCCGCCGGTGGCCGTGGGCGAATCGAAATCGAAAGTGCGAAGCAGCGTCTGGTTCATCCTGTCATCCGTCCATTTATGCTCATACTGAGCATTTTTTGAGTAAAAAAATATCGGCGGGACTTATGCTAAAGATGAGCATAATGAATGTCAAGAGAGAAAATCCCGCCATCGCGCCAAGACCGCCCCAGCAGGACGCCGGGCAATCCGCTACAATACGCGCCGAGTCACGAGTCGCATGCCAGAGGGTGCTTAGCTCAGTTGGTAGAGCGGCGCCCTTACAAGGCGTAGGTCACAGGTTCGACCCCTGTAGCACCCACCACTCTGTTGCAGCGGACACGTGTCGGGAAATCAAGGGCTTGGAGTCATCCAGGCCCTTTTTCTTTGCGCGGCAGCCGGCTGGGCGGATAGCCGTAGAACTTCTTGAATGCCTGGGCATACGCGCCCTCGGTGGCATAGCCTACCGCCAGCGCGATATCCAGTTGCCGCCAACCCCGCGCATGCAGCTCGGCCGCCCGGGTCATCCGGGCGTAGTTGCGCCATTGCTGGAAAGACATGCCGGTATGGGCCACGAACCCACGCTGGATGGTTTTCTCGCTGGCTCCCGCCAGGCGCGCCCAGGCCTCCAGCGAACGATTGTCGGCCGGGTCCTGTTCCAGCGCACGGCAGATGGGAGCGATGCGTGGGTCGGCCGGAATCGGTATGCCTGGCTCGGTCCAGGCCGCCGACGCCAGTTCGTCGGCAAGCACGCGTGCCTTGCGCAGGCGCGCTTCCCCGCCCTCGCTTTCCGTGCCCCAGCTCGCCGCGTCCAGGATCAGCTCCCGCAGCAGCGGCCGGACGCAGACGACCACGCAGCGCGGCGCATCATAGAAATCCGGTTCGACGTAGACGCTGTGGTAACGGAAGCTGCGATCCATCAGCACGGCATGCGGCACGCCACGCGGGATCCAGGCCGCCCTGTCGGGCGCGAGCCGTATCACCCGCTGCTGGGTCTCCAGCAGCGTGGATCCCTGCTCGGGATAAAGCAGTTGTCCCACCTCGTGGCTGTGCATGGCGGCGTGCGCCGCACGCCCCTCCCTGACCACGATGCGCAGTGGAAACCGCTGTTGGGCGGCGATGCCGGGCATGTCCGATCCTCAATGAAATCTGGCCGAGATGCGGCGGCGCGCGAAACGGCGCGGGCCGATGATGCTGTCGTCGTCAACCGGAGCATCACATGTACATCGACCTTACGCTTTCCATCGACATCCAGGACCCCATTATCGCCAAAGCCAGCGCCGATCCCGACAGCTATATGTCACGCGGCCACATCGGCACCCATCTCGACGTCTACGGTGGCCAGGCCTTCCCACCCGCCCGCTACTGCATGCGGCGGGGCCTGCTGATCGACGCACGGGAGGCGGGAGAAGAAATCGGCCTCCCGGTCCTGGCCGGACGCGAGTGCCAGGCCGGAGACTTCCTCATTTTCCACACCGGCCATCTCGACCGTCACGTCTACGGCTCCCGTCCCTACTACCAGACCCAGCCGAGATTCTCGTGGGAACTGATCCAGCACCTGGCTGAACAAGACACCGGTTTCATCGGCCTGGACTTCCCCGGCATGCGCTCCGGCCCCGAGCACAATGACGCGGATCGCATCGTCGGCAGCCGCGGCGGCTACGTGATCGAGAACCTGGCCAATGTGGGCAGGCTGCATGCCGAGGCCGGCGACCGCGCCTTCGTGGTCTGCACGGGATGGACGGGCTTCCAGGGTTCGACGGGCCTGTCGTGCCGCGTCGTGGCGTGCCTGGACTGAGATCCGCAGGAGGCATCCGCCATGACTTCACTTCCTCTTGCCGCTCCGCGGCCCGACGGCCCGGCCTATCGCACCGCCATGGCCCGGCTGGGCAGTTCGGTGCACATCGTCACCAGCGCGGGCCCCGCGGGCCGCGTCGGCCTGACCGCATCCGCCGTCTGCAGCGTGACCGACGATCCGCCCACGCTGCTGGTATGCCTGAACCGGCGCTCATCCGCCCATGATGCGGCGCTGGCCAACGGGGTGCTGTGCGTCAACACGCTGGCCGCCGGCCATGAAACCCTGTCGCGCCGGTTCAGCGGCGGCGGCGACATGAGCGACCGATTCGCGGAAGGCACATGGAGCCAGCTGGAAACGGGTTCTCCGGTCCTGGAGAATGCGATGGCCGTGTTCGACTGCCGTATCGTCGATACCACGCGGCAAGGCACGCACACCGTCATGTTCTGCGAGGTCCTGGATTTGCGGACGGGCCAGGCACCGGCGGGCCTGTTCTATTTCTCCCGGACCTACCATGCACTGGGAGCCACGACCTAGGGGCGAAAAAAAACCCTGGCGCCAAACCAGGGTTTCTTGTCACAAAGCGCCCGCGCTTCAGTTGACGGCGTCTTTCAGCGCCTTGCCCGGACGGAACTTCGGCACCTTGGCCTTCTTGATCTTGATGGCTTCGCCGGTACGCGGGTTGCGGCCGGTGCGGGCCGCGCGAGCGCTCACCGCGAAAGTGCCGAAACCGACCAGCGTCACAGTGCCGCCCTTCTTGAGCGTCGTTTTCACCGCCCCCACCAGCGCATCCAGCGAACGGCCGGCAGCCGCCTTGGAAATATCGGCTTGCTTGGCAATGTGGTCGATAAGCTCGGTCTTGTTCATTAGGCCCCTCACAAGGTCTATCTGTGGAAAAAATTTTTGGTCCCGATGCATGCCTGCAAGGGGCACCCCCGATGAGCGACGTACCGCGCCGGAACTACACTTGCGCGTACGAAACGCAGACGGCTATTTAATCCTCGGGCAGAAAGTCGTGTCAAGGGAAACCCGCTGGAAAACCGCGTAAAACCTCATGTTTCCGCTTGTGACCAAAGAAAAGAGGGCGCTTGCGCGCCCTCTTGCTTGACCCAAGCCGCGGGATCAGTGCTTCATGACCGGATCCGTGGCGGCTCCGCCTTCAGCCGCCACATGGGCCTCGACCTTGGCCTCGACCTTCGCGGCCTCCTCCTCGGGCAAGGGCTCCGGCAGCCGCTCCAGTGCGAGTTCGAGCACCCGGTCGATCCAGCGGACCGGCACGATATCAAGATGATTCTTGACCGAATCCGGGATCTCCGCCAGATCCTTGGCGTTCTCTTCCGGAATCAGCACGGTCTTGATACCGCCCCGGTGCGCGGCCAGCAGCTTCTCTTTCAAGCCGCCGATCGGCAGGACCTCGCCGCGCAGCGTGATCTCGCCCGTCATCGCCACGTCGGCGCGCACGGGAATGCCCGTCAACGAGGAAACGATGGCCGTGGTGATCGCCGCTCCCGCGGACGGTCCGTCCTTGGGCGTGGCGCCTTCCGGCACGTGCACGTGCATGTCCTTCTTCTCGAACACCGCGTGATCGATGCCCAGCCGGCGGGCGCGCGAACGCACCACCGAGCGCGCGGCCTCGACCGACTCCTTCATCACGTCGCCAAGCGAGCCGGTACGCTGGATGGCGCCCTTGCCCGGCATGACCGCGACTTCGATCGTCAGCAGGTCGCCGCCCACTTCGGTCCACGCGAGTCCGGTCACCTGGCCGACCTGGTTTTCCTTCTCGGCCACGCCGAAGGTATAGCGGCGCACGCCCAGATAGTCGTTCAGGTTGTCGGCGGCGACGACCACTTGTTGCTTCTCGCCCTTGAGCAGCAGGCTCTTGACCACCTTGCGGCAGATCTTGCTGACCTCGCGCTCCAGCGCGCGCACGCCCGCTTCACGGGTGTAGTAGCGCACGATATCGCGCAGGGCCGATTCCTCGACCTTGAGCTCCTCGGCCTTCAGCCCGTTGTTCTTCATCTGCTTGGGCAGCAGATGCTGCATGGCGATGTGCACCTTCTCGTCTTCGGTGTAGCCCGACAGGCGAATGACTTCCATCCGGTCCAGCAGTGCCGGCGGAATGTTCAGGGTGTTGCTGGTTGCCACGAACATCACGTCGGACAGGTCGAAGTCGACCTCGACGTAGTGGTCCTGGAAGGTGTGGTTCTGTTCGGGGTCCAGCACCTCGAGCAGCGCAGACGCCGGGTCGCCACGGAAATCCATGCCCATCTTGTCGACTTCGTCGAGCAGGAAGAGCGGATTGCGCGCGCCGACCTTCGACAGGTTCTGCAGGATCTTGCCCGGCATCGAACCGATATAGGTACGACGGTGGCCGCGGATCTCGGATTCGTCGCGCACGCCGCCCAGCGCCATCCGCACGAACTTGCGGTTGGTCGCCTTGGCGATCGACTGGCCGAGCGAGGTCTTGCCCACGCCCGGAGGGCCGACCAGGCACAGGATCGGCGCCTTGACCTTGTCCACGCGCTGCTGCACGGCCAGGTATTCAAGAATGCGTTCCTTGACCTTGTCGAGCCCGTAGTGGTCGTCGTTGAGCACCTCCTCCGCATGCGGCAGGGAGTTGTTGACCTTGCTCTTCCTCTTCCACGGCAGGCCGACCAGCGTGTCGATGTAGTTGCGCACCACGGTGGCCTCGGCCGACATGGGCGACATCAGCTTGAGCTTCTTGAGCTCGGCGTCGGCCTTCTTCTTGGCGTCCTTGGGCATGTGGGCGGCGATGATCTTCTTCTCGAGCTCCTCGAAGTCGGCGCCGTCCTCGCCTTCGCCCAATTCCTTCTGGATGGCCTTGACCTGCTCGTTCAGGTAGTACTCGCGCTGGCTCTTCTCCATCTGTTTCTTGACGCGGCCGCGGATGCGCTTCTCGACCTGGAGAATGTCGATCTCGGTCTCAAGCTGGGCCAGCAGC
Source organism: Alcaligenaceae bacterium SAGV5 (assembly GCA_009360345.1). GTDB lineage: Bacteria > Pseudomonadota > Gammaproteobacteria > Burkholderiales > Burkholderiaceae_B > Pigmentiphaga. The sequence goes on along the minus strand of SPDP01000003.1, from coordinate 721,255 downwards.
GCTTCCAGGCGCTCGGAGGTGGAGAACACCTCGAGCATCTTCTGCTTCTGCTCCAGCTTCAACGGCAAGTGCGCGGCGATGGTGTCGGCCAGCCGGCCGGGCTCGTCGATGCCCGACAGCGAGGTCAGGATCTCGGGCGGGATCTTCTTGTTCAGTTTGACGTACTGGTCGAACTGCGACACGATCGCGCGCCGCAGGGCTTCGGTTTCCGAACCCTGGCCACGATCGGGATCGATGGGTACCAGTTCGCAGGCGAAATGCGCGCCCAGATCGTCGATGCGGGTGATGCGGGCGCGCTGGGCGCCCTCGACCAGCACCTTGACCGTGCCGTCGGGCAGCTTGAGCATCTGGAGGATGCTGGCCAGGCAGCCGATTTCGTAGATATCGTCGGCCGAGGGTTCATCCTTGGCGGCCGACCGCTGGGCCACCAGCATGATGTTCTTGCCGGCTTCCATCGCGGCTTCCAGCGCCTTGATGGACTTGGGCCTCCCTACGAACAGCGGGATGACCATGTGCGGAAATACGACCACGTCGCGCAGCGGGAGCAGCGGCAACTCGATCGGTTCGGGAGGGAGTATCTGGCTCGCAGACATGATTCGTCCTCGAATTTGAATGCAATCAGGATGAGGGCGTAAACGTGGATTTCAAGCGTCGGCGGGCAACGAGGTCTGCTGGGACTGCCGGGTGCATGCCCTTTTCCCGCACCGCGTGCCCGGGAAAAAGGCATGAACCCGAAGAGAGGCGCAGAGTCATCATTCGCCCACAGGCCATTGATTTACACGCCATGGCCCAATGTAGCATATAGAGGGCCCCGCCCTACGCGCTGACGCGCCCCCCCAGGGGGCGATGCGGGTGGACCGGAAGGGAAGCCCACCCCCACGCGGCCTTCGGCCGCTCCCCCTCAAGGGGGCGGCACTGGCGGACCGGCAAAGCCGGATCCGCGGTGCCCTGGAACCGGGGAGGCTCGAAAAATGAAAACGGCCTTGCTTGCGCGCAAGGCCGTTATTCTTTTCCAACCCGACAGATGCTTGGCAATATCGCCAGTCCCCGCCAGCCCGTTGGTACCCCAGGATGCGGTGGATCCGGCTTTGCCGGTCCACCCGCATCGCCCCCCGGGGGGCGCGCGTCAGCGCGTAGGGGGGGATCCTCTACTTATTGGCCACCTTGGGCTTGTCGCCGTAGATCAGGAGGGGGGCGCCCTCGCCGGTGACGGCGTTTTCGTCCAGGACGACCTTGACGACGTTGCCCTGGGTGGGCAGTTCGTACATCGTGTCGAGCAGCGCGGCTTCGATGATGGAGCGCAGGCCACGGGCGCCGGTCTTGCGCTTGAGCGCTTTCTCGGCGATGGCCAGGAGCGCCTGGGGCCGGACATCCAGCTCGGCGCCTTCCATGGCCAGCAGCTTCTGGAACTGTTTGATCAGGGCGTTCTTGGGTTCGACCAGGATCTGGATCAGGGCTTCTTCGTTCAGCTCGTCCAGCGTCGCGACCACGGGCAAGCGGCCGACCAGTTCGGGGATGAGACCGAACTTGATCAGGTCCTCGGGCTCGACTTCGCCGAACAACGCGCTGACAGAACGTTCCGACTCGGCCTTGACCGAAGCACCGAAGCCGATGCCGGACTTCTCGGTACGGCCACGGATGACCTTCTCCAGCCCGTCGAATGCGCCGCCGCAGATGAACAGGATGTTGGTCGTGTCGATCTGCACGAAGTCCTGGTTGGGATGCTTGCGTCCGCCCTGCGGAGGAACCGAGGCGACAGTCCCTTCGATCAGCTTGAGCAGGGCCTGTTGCACGCCTTCGCCCGACACGTCGCGGGTGATGGACGGGTTGTCGGCCTTGCGCGAGATCTTGTCGATCTCGTCGATGTAGACGATGCCGCGCTGGGCCTTTTCCACATCGTAATTGCAGTTCTGCAGCAGCTTCTGGATGATGTTCTCGACGTCTTCGCCCACGTAGCCGGCTTCGGTCAGCGTGGTGGCGTCGGCGATCACGAACGGCACGTTCAACAGGCGGGCCAGCGTCTGGGCCAGCAGCGTCTTGCCCGAGCCCGTGGGCCCGATCAGCAGGATGTTGCTCTTGGACAGCTCGACGTCGTCCGCCTTGCCACCCGCGTGGCGTATGCGTTTGTAGTGGTTGTACACCGCCACCGACAGGATCCGCTTGGCCCGGATCTGCCCGATCACGTACTGGTCGAGGATTTCCTTGATCTCGGCCGGCGTGGGCAACTCGGACTTGGCGCCGGTCTTGACGTCGGCCGCCACTTCGTCGCGAATGATGTCGTTGCACAGGTCGATGCACTCATCGCAAATGAACACCGACGGTCCGGCGATCAGCTTGCGAACCTCATGCTGGCTCTTGCCGCAAAACGAGCAATAGAGCAGCTTTTCGTTCGACCCTTTCTTTTCCGACATGCTCAACCCTGTTCGGTACGACTGCTGAAGACTTTGTCGATCAGGCCATACGATAGCGCATCGGCCGCCGACATGAAATTGTCGCGCTCGGTGTCCACCGCGATGCGTTCCATCGGCTGGCCGGTGTTCTCCGCCAGGATCCGGTTCAGGCGCTCGCGCAGGTACAGGATCTCGCGCGCGTGGATCTCGATGTCGGTCGCCTGGCCCTGGGCACCGCCCGAGGGCTGGTGGATCATGATGCGGGAATTGGGCAGCGAGATCCGCTTGCCCTTGGCGCCGGCGGCCAGCAGGAACGCGCCCATGCTGGCGGCCAGGCCGGTGCAGAGCGTGGCCACGTCAGGCTTGACGAACTGCATGGTGTCGTAGATGGCCATGCCCGCATACACCGACCCGCCGGGCGAGTTGATGTAGAGCGAGATGTCCTTCTCGGGGTTTTCCGACTCCAGGAACAGCAGCTGGGCCACGATCAGGTTGGCGGTGGCATCGGCCACCGGACCAACCAGGAAAATGATCCGCTCTTTCAGCAGACGCGAGTAGATGTCGTACGCACGCTCGCCCCGGCCGGACTGTTCGATCACCATCGGCACATAGCCGAGGGCCTTGGGACCGAGCGACTCGGCCCCGTACATGGATGCGTAGAAATCTACGAAGCGTTGCATCAGGCAGTTCCCATCAAATCATCGAAGGAGACTTGCTCGTCCTTGACCTGGGCCTTGGACAGCACGTGCTGGACGACGTTGTCCTCGAGCACGATGGCCTCGATTTCGGCCAGGCGCGACTTGTCCGTCAGATAGTAGCGCACGACTTCCTCGGGCTTCTCGTAGCTCTGCGCGAAGTCCTCGATGCGGGCGCGGATCTGGTCGGGCTTGGCCTTGAGGTTCTCGGCCTTGACCAGTTCCGAGACCAGCAGGCCCAGGCGCACGCGGCGCTCGGATTCGGAGGCGAAGGCCTCGGCCGGGATCGGCAGCTTGTCGGCGTTGGGCACGCCGCGCTGGCGCAGGTCCTCGCGGGCGGCCTCGATGCGGCGCTCGGTGTCGTCGCTGACCAGGGCCTTGGGAATGTCGAAGGTGGCCGCCTTGGCCAGCGCGTCCATCACGCTCGACTTGGTGCGGGCCTGCGTGCGGCTGCGCACTTCGCGCTCGAGGTTGGCGCGGATGTCGGCGCGCAGTTTTTCGACGTCGCCTTCGGCCTGGCCCAGTTGCTTGGCGAACTCGGCGTCGACCCCGGGCAGCACGCCCTCTTCCACTTTCTTGACCGTGATGGTGAACTCGGCGGTCTTGCCGGCCACTTCGGCCGAACCGTAGTCGGCCGGGAACGCCAGCGGGAACACCTTGGTCTCGCCCGCCTTCATGCCGCGCACGGCAGCCTCGAACTCAGGCAGCATGCGGCCCTGGCCGAGCACGAACGGGAAGTCCTCGGCAGTACCGCCCTGGAATGCAACGCCGTCGATGGTGCCGGCGAAATCCAGCGTCACGCGATCGTCGTCGCCCGCGGCGCGGCCTTCGCGCTCTTCGAAGGTCACGCGCTGCTTGCGCAGGATGTCGACCGTGCGATCGACCTCGGCATCACCCACCTCGCTCTTGGCGCTGGTGATTTCCAGGGCCGACAGATCGGGAATGGCGACTTCCGGGTAGACCTCGAACGTGGCGCTGAAGGCGACCACATCATCGGCCACGCCGTCGGTCTTGGGCTCGACCGACGGTGAACCCGCCAGGCGCAGCTTGGACTCGGCCACGATCTTTTCCAGCGCGTCGCCAATCTTGGCATTCAGCACTTCCATGCGCACTTCCGGCCCATAGGTACGGGCCAGCATGGGCAACGGCACCTTGCCAGGCCGGAACCCGGGCATCTTGGCGGTGCGGGCCAGGCGCTTGAGGCGCGTTTCGACTTCTTTTTCGATATCGGCCACCGGCACGGAAAGATCAACGCGCCGTTCGAGCCCCGACAGGGTTTCAACCACAGGCTGCATGCAAAAACCTATATATTGAGTATGTGTAATCGACAGAACCGGACACCCGCGCCGCGAGAGGCACCGCAACCAGAGATCGATCCGGGCATTCGCGAATTGTGCCACAGCCCCCATGCGGCGCTGCGGCGCCGTACGGAGGCTCCGGAAGCAGCCTTGCCGGCCGCGGCCGGACACCGCCAGGGTTGTTCAAACTTGTGGTGCGACCGAGAGGAATCGAACCTCCACAGGATTTCTCCCGACAGGACCTAAACCTGTTGCGTCTACCAATTTCGCCACGGTCGCACATCAGAAACCGGATTGTAACCCGAGTCTCCGAAAAGGCCTGGACGGCCTGCCCCTCCGGCCCGCCAACCATTGTTTTCCCTTGCCGCGGGCGATCCGGCCCCTTCAGGGCGGCTGTTTACCGTTCTTGATCATCCTCTCCAAAACGTTGGGATAGATTGCGATTGCAATCCCGCAACGCTTTCTTACCCGCAATGATAGAAACCCACACGCCGGAAGTCGCCGTCCTGCTCGGAGAGACCGGCCGCGATTACGAGATCGCGGACGAATTGATGCGCGCCGGCTTCAGCGTCTACGTCTGCACCAGTTCCCAGGAAGTGCACGCGCTGCTGCGGGCGGGCAAGAACCCCGTGGTGCTGGCCGACGCGGCGCGGGCAACCGCGTTCGACAGCTACCCGCTGACCCGTCTCGTCTATGTCCCCCCCAAACCCGGCGGCCACGGCGCGGACACGCCCCAGGTGGAGGTCCGGGTGCTCGGCGCCGCTCCCAACGCGGAACTGTCCCCCATCCTGCGCGCCATGCGGCGCCACCTCGCCGTCACCGCGCCGCGCCTGCCCGAACCGTCGCCCGAGACGCCCACCCCGGCGCTCTGGCTGCTGTCCACGCCACCGCGCCGCCTGACGAGCCCGGAAGGCCGCAGCCTGCCGCTGACCCTGACCGAATGGCAGTTCGTCAGCCACATTTTCAGCGAGCGCAACCGCACCCTGACCTTCGCCCAGTGGCAGGCCGTTTCGGCCAAGGACGGCGAACGCCAGTTGCACAACGTCGCGGTCCTGGTGAGCCGGTTGCGCCGCAAGGCGCAGCGGCACGGCCTCACCCTGCCTCTGGAAGCCGTCCGGGGCGTGGGCTATTCCTTCACGCAGCCCTGCGGGGACTTCGCGGCACCCGGGCAGGCCGGCTAGGACGGCCGCCGGGGCCACTTTTTGCCTTGGGGCGGCCCGGCGGCAAAATGGCGGGCCCGAGGTTACAATCGCGGCCATGAATCCTCGTCTCGGGCTGCTCCAGCCCTATCCCTTCGAAAAACTGCGCGCGCTGTACGCCAATGTCGTGCCGCCCGCCGGCCTGCGCCCCGTCGGCCTGTCCATCGGCGAGCCCAAGCACGCCACGCCGGCGTTCATCGAAGACGCCATCCGGCAGAACCTGTCCGGGTTGTCCGGCTATCCGCCGACCAAGGGCTCACCCGCGCTGCGCGCCGCCATCGCCGGATGGCTGGAGCGGCGCTATGGGCTGCCGGCCATCGATCCCGACACGCAGGTATTGCCCGTCCTGGGTTCTCGCGAGGCCTTGTTCGCCTTCGCGCAGGTGGTGATCGACGGCGCGCGGCAACCCCGGGTGCTGTGCCCCAATCCGTTCTACCAGATCTACGAAGGCGCCGCGCTGCTGGCCGGCGCCCGCCCCACCTTCGTCAACGCCGACCCGGCGCGCAACTTCGGCTGCGACTGGGCATCGGTATCGCCCGCCGAATGGAGCGAGACCCGGCTTGCCTACGTCTGCTCGCCCGGGAACCCGGCGGGCAACGTCATGGGCCTGGACGAATGGAAGTACCTGTTCGAGCAGGCCGACAAATACGGTTTCATCATCGCCTCCGACGAGTGCTATTCCGAGATCTACCTGGACGAGGCCGAGCCCCCGCTGGGCGCGCTCGAAGCGGCCCACCGCCTGGGGCGCGGCGACTTCCACAACATCGTGGTGTTCTCCAGCCTGTCCAAGCGCTCGAACGTGCCCGGCATGCGTTCCGGCTTCGTGGCGGGCGACGCCAGGCTGCTGGCGCAGTTCCTGCTGTACCGGACCTATCATGGCAGCGCCATGAGCGACGTGGTCTCGGCGGCCAGCATCGCGGCCTGGAGCGACGAAGACCACGTGCGCGAGAACCGGCGCATGTACCGCGAGAAATTCGACGCGGTCCTGCCCATCCTGCAGGACGCGATGGACATCCAGCGCCCCCAGGCCTCGTTCTACCTCTGGCCGCGCACGCCCATCGACGACGCCGAGTTCACCCGCGGCCTGCTGGCGCAGGAGAACGTCACGGCCCTGCCGGGCAGCTACCTCGCGCGCGAGACCCCCGCCGGCAACCCGGGCGCCAACCGCCTGCGCCTGGCTCTGGTGGCGCCCCTGGACGAATGCGTCGAGGCGGCCCACCGCCTGGCGCGCTACGCCCGCTCGCTGCCAACCACCCGCATCGCATAAACAACACCCATACCGCATGTAAACACACCCCGCTACCCAGGGCACAGCGGATCCGGCTCCGCCGGTCCGCCAGTGCCGCCCCCTCGGGGGGCGCGCGCAAGCGCGTAAGGGGGGGTCCTTTTTTGGATATCCGACCATGAGCCAAGACCTCAAGACCGTCATCGAACAAGCCTGGGAGCCTGCCGCCCGCCCACCCTCCCCTCCCGCTGCTGGGCGTCCCTGTGGGCGTGAAAGACATCATCGACGTCGAAGGCATGCCGACCGGACTCGGCCTGCCCGGCGCGGCGGCCCCGGCGCCGCGCAGCGCGGCCTGCGTCGAGCTGCTGCGGGCGGCCGGCGCCGTTCCGGTGGGCAAGACCGTCACGGCCGAGCTGGCATTCTCCCACCCCGGTCCGACCCGCAATCCGCGCATGCCCGGCCACACTCCCGGCGGCTCGTCCAGCGGCTCGGCCGCCGCGGTGGCCGCCGGCATGGTGCCGCTGGCGCTGGGCACGCAGACCGGCGGATCGGTCATCCGGCCCGCCGCCTATTGCGGCGTGGTCGGCGTCAAGACCTCGCTGAACGCGGTCCCCTCGGCCGGCGTCTCTCCCGTGGCCGACAGCCTGGATTGCGTGGGCTGGTTCACGCGTTCCGTGACGGACGCCATCCTGGCCGGACGGGCCCTGCTGCCCTGGCGGAACCTCGCGCCCCGCCAACCGGTGAGCAGCCTGCGCGTATGGCGCCTGGACGCCACGGAACTGGGACGGCTGGCGCCCGAAGCGCGACAGGCGCTGGACCATGCGGCCGCCGCGCTGCGCCGGGCCGGCTGCGCCGTCGCCGAGGCGCCCCTGGCCGACCTCCTGCCCGCGCTGGCCGAATGCCACCGCCGCATCATGCTGCACGAACTTTCCCGCTCGCTGCTGCCCATCCATCGCACGCGGCGTCACGAGTTGAGTGCGGTCATGATGAAGGCGATCGAGGCGGGACGGGCCGTGACGGCCGGGCAGTACGGCGAAGCCCTGCACCAGGTCCGGGAAGCACGCGCCGCGCTCGACGCCAGGATGCGGGACGTCGACGTCATCCTGACACCCAGCGCCGCGGGCGAGGCGCCGGCCGGCCTGCACCATACCGGCGACTCGACCTTCAACCGGGTCTGGTCGGTGCTCGGTTGGCCCGCGGTCCATCTGCCGACGGACCAGTCTCCGGGGGGCCTGCCGGTGGGCGTGCAGTGCGTGGGCAGGCTGGGCGAAGACGAAGCGCTGCTGCGGCACGCCGAGGCCATCCATCCCCTGATCGACCGGCGCGAACCGGAACCACGCAGCCAGGCACCGATGGCACAATAGCCACTCTCCCGCTTCTTCGGTGGCTGCTCCATGTCCAACCCAAGCAAGATCCGCGTCTGGGACTTCCCCACCCGCCTCTTCCACTGGCTGCTCGTCATCTGTGTGATCGGCGCGTTCGCCACCATCAAGGCCGGCGGCCTCTGGACGGAGTACCACCTGCTGTTCGGCTACGCGGTGCTGGGGCTGATCCTGTTTCGCATCGTCTGGGGATTCGTGGGCGGCAACCACGCCCGCTTCGCGCGCTTCGTGCGCGGGCCGCGGGCGATCGCCGCCTACCTGCGGGGCACGATGCCGCGCACGCCCGGCCACAATCCGCTGGGCGCGCTGTCCGTCGTGGCCATGATCCTGCTGCTGGGCTACCAGGCCGTCACGGGGCTGTTCGCCAACGACGACATCTTCACGGAAGGACCGCTGGCCGGCCTGGTCGGCAAGGATTGGTCGGACCGGCTCACCGGACTGCACAAGCTGGACGAACTGCCCATCCTGATCCTGGTCGGGCTGCACGTCCTGGCGATCGTCTGGTACCGGGTGGCGAAGAAGCAGAAACTGACCCGCGCCATGATCACGGGCGACGCGCCGGCCGAAGAGTTCGCCAACGGTGCCGATTCCGCGCGCGATACGGCGGGCACCCGCCTGCTTGCGCTGGTCATCGCGGCCGCGGCCGCCGCGGTGGTCTACGGCATCGTGTCGCTGCGGCCCGCCGCGATGTTCTGAGCCGTTCCCAGGCGGCGCCGGTCAGCGGCCGCCATGATGGCCGCCACCGCCGCCACCACCGCCACCGGCCATGCCGACGCTGCCACCGCGTCCTTCACCGCCATGGCCACCACCGGCCCCACGGCCGAAATCGCGGCCACCGCCGAACTCCCGGCCGCCCTGCGGCCCGCCCAAGCCCCGGCCCGCGCCAGGTCCCGCCTGGACACCACCGCCGTTGCCGCGGCCACCGGCCCATTCCCCGCCGCCGGACGGACGCGAGGGCGTGGTTCCCGCGCCGCGCTGGCCGTCCTGGCCCGGGCGCGACACCTGGGGCCCTTGCCCGCGGCCGCCGGCGCTCCCCGGCATGCCGCCCGCGCCGCCACCCGGCGTGCGGCCCGGCACCGCGCCGGGATTACCTGTCTCGCGGCCCCGACCGGCATCGGTCCTCGGTCCGCCCGCCTGTCCATCGAAACGGCTGCCGGGGGTACCGCGGTCGCCCGCCGCACCCGGCCGCCCGCCGTCGAAACGATTGCCCTGGCCCCCGTCGAAACGGCTGCCGAATCCCCTGCCGGGGTCGCGCAGCGACGCGCGATCGATGTTGGGCAGTTCGCGCCGCCCGGCATCGGCCCGGGCGCGATACGCCTCGCGCGCGGCGAAATGCCCGGCAGGATCGCCACCATAGAACTGGCGGCCGCGTCCCGGATCGCCGTAGCCCACGTTGCGGCGGTGGTAGGCATCATGCTGCCAGTCGACGTGGCTGAATCGCGTACGGTTGAAGTTGTTGTAGTTGTAGATGTTGACCACGTTGACCCGGTGCGCGTGCCAGTCGTAGCCCCCCCACAGCGCATGCCCGATGAACAGGCCCACGCCGAACGAGAACACGACGCCGGCGGCCACGTATCCGGGCGGGTACCAGTAGAACGGCGTATAGGCCGGATACAGCCACGGCCCGTAGACGACCGTGGGGTTGTAGACCGGCACGTAGACCACGTCCGGCCGCGTGGGCTCGATACGGATGACCGTGGTGCCGCTCGAGGCCGGCACGGTGGTGACCGTCTGCTCCGACCCCGACGTCAGGTTGCCAGCCGCCTGGGCCCGCGCCCGCAGGACCTGGACCTGATCCATCAGCGCATCCTGCTGCGCCAGGAAAACGTCGCCCAGCCGGCTGGTCCAGCCCAGGCGTTCGTTCATCATGTCCAGCACATTGGGGAAGGCGACCAGCGACTTGACGCTGGGATCCCAGTCCTGGTTCTGCATCGCGCCTTCCAGGTCCGCGCCCGTCACATTGGGATGGTCCTTCTGCCAGCGGGCGGCCTCGACCACTTCCAGCGGATAGGTGGACGCCATCAGGATCTGCGACAGCAGCGCGTCGGGATACAGCGCGATGGGCGCGACCAGTTGCTCCAGCTCCGCGGGTTGCGCGATGCCATTGCGTGTCGATGCCGTGGTCTGGGCCACGACGGGAACCGGCAGGCCGACCACCGTGGAAAAGGCGGCGGCCATGCACAAGACGATTTTCGATACGGAAGCCATGACGGGCCCCCCTTTGGCGGGAATATAGCTATTCGACCGCCGGAAAACGAAAAAAGCCAGGATGGACCTGGCTTTTTTTGAAACAACCGGCTTACAAGCGCCAAAACTTATTTCGATCGATTACCGGTTCCGGAAATTGTCGTGGCAGGCCTTGCAACTGGCGGCGACCGCGCCATAGGCGGTCCGCACCTGGGCCAGGTCGCCGCTGTCGGCCGCCGCCACCAGCTTGTCGATGTCGCCGTGCAGGCGTTCCTGGCCCTGCTTGAACCTGGCGTTGTCGGACCAGACCGCCGGACGGGCGCCGCCGCCTTCCGTTCCCGGACCGAACGCGCTCCACGGCAGCTTGGACATCATGGCGACGATGGCCACGTCGGCCTTCACCTGGGCCGCATCGTAGGGCTGCTGTCCGCGCACGACCGGCGCGATCCGGCCGAAATGGTTGGACATGACGGTAAGGGCCGATTCGCGATACTTGACGGCGTCCTCCGGCTTGGCGAACTGGGCGGCGGCGGTGGCGGGCAGCAGCATGGGAGCGGCGGCGATACAGGCGACGGACAGCACGCGCAAAAGTCTCTTCATCAGGGGCTCCTGGGTAGGGCGGACAGGGTGGGGTCTACCGGACGATAGACCGGTCGGACAACGATTCCAACGACTTCGATGCGCGGGGCGCGCCAGGGTTCCCGGACGTGGACGCCATGGCGTCCACGTCCGGTGGGCGGTTACAGCTCGCGGGCGAGCTTGGCCGCCAGGCCGATGTAGTTGCGCGGCGTCATCGCCAGCAACCGGGCCTTGGGTTCGTCGGGCAGCTCGAGTCCCAGGATGAACTCGCGCAGCGCCTCTTCGCTGATGCCCTTGCCGCGGGTCAGGGCCTTCAACTGTTCGTAGGGCTGGGGCAGGCCGTAGCGCCGCATGACCGTCTGCACGGGTTCGGCCAGCACTTCCCAGCAGGCGTCCAGGTCGGCGTCGATGGCCGCGCCGTTGATCTCCAGCTTGTCGAGCCCGCGCAGGCAGGCATCGTAGGCCACCAGGCAGTAGCCGAAGGCCACGCCCAGGTTGCGCAGCACGGTGGAGTCGGTCAGGTCGCGCTGCCAGCGGGAAACGGGCAGCTTGTCGGCCAGGTGGCGCAGCGTGGCGTTGGCCAGCCCCAGGTTGCCTTCGGAGTTCTCGAAGTCGATGGGATTGACCTTGTGCGGCATCGTGGACGAGCCGATCTCGCCTTCCTTCAGGCGCTGCTTGAAGTAGCCCAGCGCGATGTAGCCCCAGATGTCGCGGTTCACGTCCAGCAGGATCACGTTGGCGCGCGCCGCGGCGTCGAACAGCGCGGCCATCCAGTCGTGCGGCTCGATCTGGATGGTGTGGCGGTTCTGCGTCAGGCCCAGGCCCTGGAGCACCTTGGCGCTGAAGGCCTCCCAGTCGATCTCGGGATAGGCGGACAGGTGGGCGTTGAAGTTGCCGGTGGCGCCGTTGAGCTTGGCGAGCGGCTCCACGCGTTCGATCTCGGCGATGGCCCGGCCCAGGCGCGCCGCCATGTTGGCGAACTCCTTGCCCATGGTGGTGGGGCTGGCCGGCTGGCCATGGGTGCGCGACAGCAGCGGCTGGTCGGCATGCTGCACGGCCAGGGCCGCCAGCTTGGCGTGGACCTTGCGCAGCGACGGCACGAGGGCCTGGTCGCGCGCGGCGCGCAGCATCAGCGCATGGGAAGTGTTGTTGATGTCTTCCGAGGTGCACGCGAAGTGGATGAACTCGGCCGCGGCGGACAGCTCGGCGTTGTCGGCCACTTTTTCCTTCAGCCAGTACTCCACCGCCTTGACGTCGTGATTGGTGGTGCGCTCGATATCCTTGATGCGGGCGGCGTCGGATTCGGAGAATCCGGCCACCAGCTCCGCCAGGCGCTGGCGCGCGGCGACGGTGAAAGGTTGCAACTCGGGCAGCCCCGCGTCGGACAGCGCCACCAGCCACGCGACCTCGACCTGCACCCGGTGATGCATGAAGCCGGCTTCGGACAAGAGCGGACGCAGGAGCGCGCCGCGGCTGGCATAGCGGCCGTCCAGCGGCGACAATGCATTGAGGGGGGTCAGCTGGTCGGAAGTCTTCATAAGCGCTTGATAGTAAAAAGAAATTGTAGCACCGCACCGTTTCCGGGGACGGGTCCCGATGGTATACTCCGCGGCCCATCCATGCCCGCCGGTTGGCCCCGATTTTAGGACCATCCGGCCCTCGCTCTATGAAACTTATCGGCTCGTTGGCCAGCCCCTTCGTCCGCAAAGTCCGCGTCGTCCTGGCAGAGAAGAAACTCGACTACCAGTTCGAGCAGGAAAACGTGTGGGCGGCGGACTCCCGCATCCAGGACTCCAACCCGCTCGGCAAGGTCCCCTGCCTGATCATGGAGGATGGCGGCGCGGTCTTCGATTCCCGTGTCATCGTCGAATACCTGGACACGATCACGCCGGTCTGCCGGTTGCTGCCTCCCTCGGGCCGCGAGCGCTCCGAGGTCAAGTGCTGGGAAGCCCTGGCCGACGGCCTGCTGGACGCCGCCGTGCTGATCCGCGCCGAATACACCCAGCGCCCCGAGGCGCTGCGCAGCGAGAGCTGGATCGCGCGCCAGCAAGGCAAGATCGACGCCGCCGTGGAAACCATGGAAACCGGCCTGGGCGAAAAGCCTTTCTGCGCCGGCAACAGCTACACGCTGGCCGACGTCGCGGTCGGCTGTGCGCTGGGCTACCTCGACTTCCGCTACCCCGAGCGCGACTGGCGCGACGGCCATCCGAACCTGGCCCGCCTGGCCGAGAAACTGGCGCAGCGCCCCTCGTTCGCCGACACGGACCCGCGCCAGGGCTGATCCCGGCCCCTCCCTGCCCGCGCTGCTATGCTTGACTCCATTTCATTCCAAAGGAGTCGCGCATGTCCTGGCTTGCCCCCCGATACACGACGTTGTGGCTGGCCGTCCTGGGCACCGCGGGATTCGGCCTGCTGGCCGCGGACGACGCCGACTGGGGGATCCCGGCGCTGATCTTCGCGGCCCTGCTGGCGCTGGGAATCTTCGACCTCCTGCAGCGCAAGCACGCCATCCGCCGCAACTATCCCATCCTGGGCAACCTGCGCTTCCTGTTCGAGTTCATCCGCCCCGAACTGCGCCAGTACTTCTTCGAGGACGACACCAAGGCCGCGCCGTTCTCGCGCAACCAGCGCTCCATCGTCTACCAGCGCGCCAAGCAGGATATCGACAAGCGCCCGTTCGGCACCCAGGAAGACGTGTACGAACGGCGCTACGAATGGATCAACCACTCGATGGCCCCGGTGCACATCGAGAACTTCGATTTCCGCGTGACCGTGGGCGGACCGGACTGTACCCAGCCCTACAGCGCCTCGATCTTCAACATCTCGGCCATGAGTTTCGGCGCCCTGTCCGCCAACGCGGTGACGGCGCTCAACACCGGCGCCCGCAAGGGCAACTTCGCGCACGACACCGGCGAAGGCGGCATCAGCCGCTACCATCGGGCGCCGGGCGGCGACCTGGTCTGGAACATCGGCTCCGGCTACTTCGGCTGCCGCGACGCCGACGGCCATTTCAGCGAGGAAGCCTTCGTGGCCAACGCCACCTCGCCCCAGGTGCGCATGATAGAGATCAAGCTCTCGCAGGGCGCCAAGCCGGGGCACGGCGGCATCCTGCCGGGCGCCAAGGTCACGTCCGAGATCGCCGAGGCGCGCGGCGTGCTGGTGGGCGTGGACTGCAATTCCCCCTCGCGCCATGGCGCGTTCTCCACGCCCATCGGCCTGATGCAGTTCGTGGCGCGCCTGCGCCGGCTCTCCGGCGGCAAGCCCGTGGGCTTCAAGCTATGCGTGGGCCACCCCTGGGAATGGTTCGCCATCGTCAAGGCCATGCTGCAGACCGGCATCACGCCGGACTTCATCGTGGTCGACGGCGCCGAAGGCGGGACCGGCGCGGCGCCGGTGGAATTCACCGACCACGTCGGCGTGCCGCTGCAGGACGGCCTGCTGCTGGTCCACAACACGCTGGTCGGCGTGAACCTGCGCGACCGGATACGGATAGGCGCCTCGGGCAAGATCATCACCGCCTTCGACATCGCGCGCACGCTGGCGCTGGGCGCCGACTGGTGCAACAGCGCGCGCGGCTTCATGTTCTCGCTGGGCTGCATCCAGGCGCAGGCCTGCCACACCGACCGCTGCCCCACCGGCGTCACCACGCAGGACCCGCTGCGGCAGAAGGCGCTGGTCGTGCCGGACAAGGCCGAGCGGGTCTACAGCTTCCATCGCAATACCCTGCGCGCGCTGAGCGAACTGGTGTCGGCGGCGGGCATGGACCATCCGTCCAAGCTGAGCGCCGAGCACATCGTGCGCCGGATCTCGGGCAACGAAGTCAAGCTGCTGGCCAGCCTCTTCCCCTTCCTGAAACGCGGCGAGCTGCTGGCCGGCACGCCCCCCTACGAGGTCTACCGGAAATACTGGCCCATGGCCCAGGCCGAATCCTTCGAGGCCATGCTGCCCCAGACCCAGGCGGCCTCCTGACGGCGGCCTACCTCTCGCCCCGCTTCCGGCCGGCCTGCCGGAAGAAGCGGGGGAACGCCTCGCGCATGGTCGACACCGCCCCCATGTCCACGGCGATACCGGACTGAACGACATGGCGCGGCAGGCCGTGCGCGAACACCGGGAGGGGATGCTTCAGGAAGCTTCCCTGGCCTCGTGAGTATGTCAGGCCGGACATACCAAAGCGGAAAAGCACCTCTCAGACAGACCATAATGGAGCAAGCCAAAAACTTATAATCAGCTTATAATTTTCATGAACTCGATTCTGTGGACACTGAAGGCAGCCAGGCAACTGCGCAAGCTTGATCGGCAGCATCAGATGGCCATACGAGATGGCGTTTCCTCCCTGGTCACAATGCCTGATTGCCTGCACGTCAAGGCTCTCGCCAATCATCAATACGAATACCGGCTACGGGTCGCCAACTACCGGGTTTTCTTCGATTGGAACGGAAAAATCAGAGTCGTCGAAATTCAAGAGGTGAAAAAGCGCGATGAACGCACGTACTAACATTCAGATCATCAACGGGCCGGATGGCGAGCCCGCCTTCGTGGTGATCCCGTATGGCGAGTACATGGCGCAACGCAATGTAGACAGCGAGCTGATCCCACACGGCGTGGTCGATCGGACCGTAGACGGGGCGACACCCGTTCGAGCCTGGCGCGAACATCTGGGCCTGACCCAGGCCGCCGTCGCCGGACGCCTGGGAGTCAGCCAGTCCGCCTATGCCCAGCAGGAGGGCAGCGGCCGGCTGCGCAAGGCTTCCAGGGAGAAGATTGCCGCGGCGTTGGGCATCAGCCCGGAACAACTCGATTTTTGATGGGAATCATGCTCCGGCGTTCTGAAGCTGCGCCTCGATGCCCGCCTTGTCGATGACCGACCACACTTCGCGAATCCGCCCGCCACGACAATCATAGAAAACGTTCTCGCAGAACCTCACCCGCTGGCCGTTCACCGGCAGTCCGAGAAAACCGGCCTTCGGCGTCACGTCGAATTGAAGCCGGCTGGCGATACGCGGCGGATCCGCAATCAGCAACTGGATCTCGAAATGCAGGTCGGGAATCCGCATGTAGTCGCTTTCAAGCATGGCGCGATAACCCGCGATGCCCAGCAGCCTGCCGTTGTGATGCACCTCGTCGTGGACGAACCGTTCCAGCTCATCCCAATTCTGTGCGTTGAGACAGGCGATGTAGTCGTGATAGAACGATTCAAGCCCGACTTTATTCATCATCTTGGAGACTATGCAGGAACTGGATGAGCGCTGCGTTGACGGCTCCTGGCGCCTCCTGTTGCAGCCAGTGCCCCGCGCCGGGAATGACCGTGGAGGAACGCAGTTGAGGCACCAGCCCGGGCATCGCCTCGATGATCTGCTCCATACCCGGGATCGCAAGACCCGTATCCCGCTCTCCGACAAGAAACAGCGCCGGGACGTCGACTCGCTTGCCGGCAAAAGCGCCCTGCAACATCCAATTCCTATCCAGGTTCCGATAGTAGTTGAGCCCGCCTCGAAAGCCGCTTTTCCGGAAGCTCTCCACGAAGATATCCAGGTCGGCTTGTTCGAGCCAGGGTGGCAGTGCTTCAGGATCTGGAAGCGTGTCGAGCAGCCCCTGCCCGCGAGCCACCATCCCGAACGGATTGGGGGTGCTTGGATCGGCGCGCGACCCGGCGCTTCCGGACGCAGCGAAGTAGATCTTCCGGAGGGTTGAAGCGACGTCCCGCTCGAACTCCTGTTCCGCCACGTCCGGCTGGTCGAAGTAGTGCGTGTAGAAGACGGCCGCCGCGGTTTGCGGAAACATCCGGCTGGGTGCAACCGGGGCCCGTCCCATCATCGGCACGCCCAGCGCCGCCACCGCACGGAATCGATCGGGCCTCGCCTGCGCGGCCTGCCAGGCTATCGTGGCGCCCCAATCGCCGCCCACGATCACCGCGTCACGCGCCCCTTCGGCATCGACCAGGGCAACCAGGTCGCCCACCACATCCAGGGTCGTAAAGTCCGCCGCATCGGCCGGGCTGTCGCTATTGCCGTAGCCTCGCAGATCGGGCGCCACCGCATGAAAACCCACTTCGGCAAGCGCGGACAACTGATGCCGCCAGGCGTGGGCCGTCTCGGGGAAACCGTGGCAAAGAAGCACCAGAGGGCCTTCGCCTTCCTCGGTGACGTGAAGCCTGAGTCCGTTGGCTTCCACATGGCGCTGGTTACGATTGCCCATCGATGCTTCTCGCCCATGGTTTCGGATAAAACATGCTACCGTAACTATGAATGTTACGCAAAACCTTGAGCTTCCCATGGCATACGACACCCGGCTTGCCCGTCTACTTCATGTGCTGATCCACATGCATTTGCGTGGAGGTACCACGACCTCCGAAAACCTCGCCAGGATGCTGCACACCAACGCTGTCGTCGTACGCCGGATCATGGCTGCCCTGCGCGATGCGGGTCTCGTCGCGTCGACGGGAGGACGCAACGGCGGGTGGTCGCTCACGCGGGACCTGAGTGCCACGACCGCCAAGGATGTGTATGACGCCATTCCTCACGGCGCGGTCTTTGCCATCGCTCCGGCCGATGACAACCCTCGATGCCCGGTGGAAGGCGCCGTCAATCGACTCATCGTCCAGGCCATGCACGAGTCGGAGCAAGTCCTGCTGGCCCGATTGGCAGGGCATACGCTTTCCGAGCTTGCGCAGGTGGTTACAGAGCCCGCGGGACGGTTTCATCTTGGGGCGGCCCGGCAATGAGAAAAAGCCCCCACGCTTGCCGCTACGCGGCGGCGCTGCCCCCCGAGGGGGCGCTTTTTCATCTTGGGACGGCCCGGCGATGAAAAAAGCCACCGAAACGGTGGCTTTCTTCATCGCGTTGCCGCTCGGATATCAGGCTTCGGCCTGGACCGGATTACGCAGCAGGCCGACCTTTTCGATCTCGATTTCCACCACGTCGCCCGGCTTCATCCAGACCTGCGGATTGCGCGCCTGGCCCACGCCGGCGGGCGTGCCCATGACGATCACGTCGCCCGGCTCCAGGGTCAGCACTTCGGTCAGCAGCTCGATGGTCTCGGGGATGTCGAAGATCATGTCGCTGGTGTTGGCGTCCTGCATGACCTGGCCGTTCAGGCGGCACTTGATCGACAGGCCCTTGGCGGCGGCCGGCAGTTCGTCGGCGGTGACCAGGTGCGGGCCGAAAGCGCCCGTGGCGTCGAAGTTCTTGCCGATGGTCCATTGCGGCGTGCGCTTCTGGTAGTCGCGCACCGAGATGTCGTTGAAGCAGGCGTAGCCGAACACGAGGTCCATCGCCTGGTCGCGCTTGACATGGCGGCCGGTCTTGCCGATCACCACGGCCAGTTCGGCTTCGTAGTCGAACTTGTCGGACACGCGCGGACGCAGCGTGGGTTCGCCATGGGCCAGCAGCGAGGTGGCGCCGCGGAAGAAGAACCAGGGGTATTCCGGCTTGTCGCGGCCGCCTTCCTTGGCGTGATCGAAGTAGTTCAGGCCCAGGCAGATGATTTTGCCGGGACGCGGCACCACGGGCGCATAGGCGATGGAGTCGGCTGCCAGACGGGGAGCGGACGACGCGATGGCGGCCTTGGCGGCGGCCTGGAGGTCGACACCGGCCAGCAGCGCGGCGCCCAGGTCCGCCGGGACCTGCGGCTGGGCCTGGTTCAGGTCGATGATGCCGTCATCGGCCAGCACGCCCAGGCGCACGGCGCCATCTTTGCGGAAACTCACGAATTTCATCTCTAACTCCGGTTGTTGGTGAAAAGGCGCGTGCCTGCGCGCACGCGCAAAGACGCCGGCCCCGCGGGGCGCTTGTTCCTTTGGCCCCGCCATTTTATATACATTTTTTAATATTGCAATTTTTTATACATATTTTTTATGATGACGGTCTTTTATACACTTTCATATAAAATCCACCGGGCCGGCACCCTTTGCTCGGCCGGCCCGCAACGCCGCCACCCAGGCCACCACGCTGTACGACCGCATGCGCGCCGACCTGCTGGCGGGCCGGTTGCTGCCCCCCGGGCGCAAGCTGCAGATCGAATTCCTGGGCCACCACTACGGCGCCGGCCAGACCCCCGTGCGCGAGGCCTTGAACCGGCTGACCGCCGACGGCCTGGTGGAGCAGCGCGACCAGCGCGGCTTTGCCGTGGCGGCGGTCAGCCCCGCGGACCTGGTCGAGATCACCAACACCCGCTGCTGGCTGGAGGAAATCGCCCTGCGCAAATCGATGGCGTCCGGCGACGCGCGCTGGGAAGAAGAACTGGTGCTCGCCTTCCATCGCCTGTCCAAGACCCCGCGTTCGCTGCAGGCCGACCGCTTCGAGGCCAATCCCGAGTGGGAACAGCGCCACCGGGCCTTCCACCGCGCGCTGATAGGCGGATGCGGGTCGCGCTGGCTGATCGGCTTCTGCGAACAACTGGCGGACCAGTTGTATCGCTATCGCCAATTGTCGGTGCAGAAGATTTTTCCGGACCGTCCGATCCAGGCGGAGCACGAAGCACTGATGGACGCGATCACGGCGGGAAATGCCGACCTGGCCGTCGCGCTGTTGACCGAGCACTACCAGAAGACCGCGCGGATCGTGCTGGATGACCCCGAGGCCTTCGAGGGATAGGCGGCCGCGCCGGCGTCCCCCTTTGATAAAATCCCCCATGGATCCGAACGAGCGCCCTCCATGGTCTGGACACCCCGAGTCACCGTCGCCGCCGTGATCGAGCGCGGCGGCAAGTTTCTGGTCATCGAGGAAGACACCGACGACGGTGTCAGGCTGAACCAGCCGGCCGGCCACCTCGAAGCCGGCGAATCGCTCGAATGCGCCGTCAGGCGCGAAACCCTGGAAGAGACCGCGCATCCCTTCATCCCGGCGGGGTGGCTGGGCACGTACCTGTGGCGTCCCGACGCCGCCGATGCGCCGACCTTCCTGCGCTTCGCCTTC
This sequence comes from Alcaligenaceae bacterium SAGV5, assembly GCA_009360345.1. Classification (GTDB taxonomy): domain Bacteria; phylum Pseudomonadota; class Gammaproteobacteria; order Burkholderiales; family Burkholderiaceae_B; genus Pigmentiphaga. Next base: position 701,388 of record SPDP01000003.1, on the reverse strand, counting down.
GTGGGCGAAGCCGGGGAGCCGATTCCCGGCTACGCCCTGGACGAAGGCATACGCCGCGCGTTCTGGATCCCCGCCGACGAACTGCGTGCCCGGCAGGCCGAGCATCGCAGCCCGTTGGTCATGCGCTGCGTGGACGACTATCTGCGCGCGCGGGCGTCGGGCCGGCCGTGGCTGGCGCTGGACGCGCTCTACACTCATTCGGCAATCGTGGATACGCATCATGGCAAGCAGTAAGGGACGCATCGTAGTGGGCATGTCCGGCGGCGTGGATTCGTCGGTCAGCGCCTGGCTGCTGAAACAGCAGGGCTACGAGGTGGTCGGCCTCTTCATGAAGAACTGGGAAGACGATGACGATTCCGAGTACTGCTCGACCCGGCAGGATTGGCTGGACGCCGCCAGCGTGGCCGACGTCATCGGCATCGACATCGAGGCGGTCAACTTCGCCGCCGAATACAAGGACCGCGTGTTCGCGGAATTCCTGCGCGAGTATTCGGCCGGCCGCACGCCCAACCCCGACGTGCTGTGCAACGCCGAGATCAAGTTCAAGGCCTTCCTGGACCATGCGATGCGCATGGGCGCCGAGCACATCGCCACCGGCCACTACGCGCGCGCGCGCCGCGTGGAATCGGGGCCGCAGGCCGGTCGGCATCAATTGCTCAAGGCCCTGGACGGCACCAAGGACCAGAGCTATTTCCTGCATCGGCTGAACCAGGAGCAGTTGTCGCGCACGGTCTTCCCGCTGGGCGAGATCCGCAAGACCGAAGTGCGGCGCATCGCGCACGAACTGGGCCTGTCCAATGCCGCCAAGAAAGACTCCACCGGCATCTGCTTCATCGGCGAACGCCCCTTCCGCGAATTCCTGAACCGCTACCTGCCCACCCAGCCCGGCCCCATCCTCACGCCCGAAGGCCAGCGCGTGGGCCAGCACGTCGGACTGTCGTTCTACACGCTGGGCCAGCGCAAAGGCCTGGGCATAGGCGGCGTGAAAGGCCGCCAGCAGGAAGACGGCACGGCGGATGCCTGGTACGTGGCGAAGAAGGACCTCGCGTCCAATACGCTCTACGTGGTCCAAGGCCATGACCACCCCTGGCTGCTGAGCAACGCCTTGCAGGCGCAGCAGGCATCGTGGATCGCCGGCGAGCCCCCCGCCCCCGGCACCCTGCACCCTGCAACGCGCCGAGGGCGAAGCGTTCGACCTGGGCTTCCCCGACGCCCAATGGGCCGTCACCCCCGGCCAGTCCGCGGTCCTCTACGACGGCGAGGTCTGCCTGGGCGGCGGCATCATTGCCCACCCCGCCACTCCCTGACACGATAGGGGACGCAAGAAAACAAGAACGGCTTCGCCCCGAAAAGGCGAAGCCGTTTTCATCGACCCGCGGCACACAGGAACACCCGTCCCCGCCAGCCCGGCCGTGTACCCCGGGATGCGGTGGATCCGGCTTTGCCGGCCCCCCGCATCGCCCCCTTGAGGGAGCCGCCCGAAGGGCGCTGGGGGCTACCTCACACCGGGCATGTCGAAGCCCAGTTCCTCCAGCTTGCCGATCAGCTCGGCTTCCTGCTCGCCGGGCATCTCGACCAGCGGCGGACGCACCGCGCGCCAGGCGGGGTCCTGCATGAAATACGAGATGACCGCCTTGAGCGCGGGGATCATCGGGTACTTCTGCACCAGTTCGCGGGTCTGGGTGACCTTCTGCTGCAGGGCCTCGGCGTCGGGGCCCTGCCAGTTGGCGTAGAGCTGGCTGATGGGGCCCGGGTTGATGTTGCCGGTGGCCGTGATGCAGCCCTTGCCGCCCGCGCGCAAGCCGCGCAGCAGCAGCGTTTCGCTGGCGGGGAAGACGTCGAAGCCGGTCGAGGCGAAGGCGTCGATGACGGACTTGGAGTAGTTCCAGTCGCCGGACGAATCCTTCAGGCCCACGACGGTGTCGGGGTAGGCCTTGATCAGGCGCTCGATCAGCGGCAGCGAGATCGGCACCTGCGACACCGGCGGGATGTGATACAGGTAGACGCGCAGCGCCGAGTCGCCGACGTTCTCGATGACCTGGCTGTAGTAGCGGAACAGGCCTTCGTCGGGCACGCCCTTGTAGAAGAACGGCGGCAGCATCAGGACGCCGGCCGCGCCGTGCTTGACGGCGGCGGCGGTCAGTTGCGAGGCCTCGGGCACCGAGCACGCGCCGGTGCCGGGCATCAGCCTGGCGCCGGGGATGCCGTCGGCGACGAGCTTGCCCATCAATTCGATCTTCTCGGTGGCCGACAACGAGTTGGCCTCGCTGTTGGTGCCGAAGATGGCCAGGCCGGCGCAGCCGCTGTCGAGCAGCCACTGGCAGTGGCGGGCGAAGCGGTCGGCATCGGGCAGCATGTCGGGCTGGAACGGCGTGACGACCGGGGCAAGCAGGCCTTGCAGGCGGGGAGGTGCGGACATGTCTCTCTTCCTTCTTACGGGGGGTTGATCATTCATGGGGCCGAGCGCCGCGTTGGCCGATGAAACGGCACCCCATCCAGGGCACAGCGGATCCGGCTCCGCCGGGCCGCCAGTGCCGCCCCTCGAGGGGCGCGCGCAAGCGCGTAGGGGTGGGCTCCATCCTCAGTGGGCCTGGATGCGTTGCAGGCGGGCCATCGCATTGCTCATGTGCGCATGGGCCGCCTGCCGGGCGGCGGCCGGATCGTGCGCGGCGATGGCCTCGTAGATGGCCTCGTGTTCCATCGTGATGTCGGTCAGCCAGCCGGCCAGCTCGCAATTGCGGCGGCTGATGGAAAGCTGGTTGCGGGTGTAGCGCTCCAGGAACTCGAAGAAATCGTCGTAGACCGGGTTGTTGGCGGCACGCGCGATGGCCCGGTGGAACAGGATGTCTTCCTCGACGCCGTTGCCGCCGCGCGCGCTGGCCTGGTTCAGGACCTTGAGCGCCTGGCGGATGTCCTTGACCTGCGCCGGGGTGGCCCGAGCGGCCGCCAGGGCGGCGGCTTCGGTCTCCACGCCTATGCGCAGTTCGAATACCTGCTGCACGACGGCGTTCGCTTCCTGCCGCTCGCCATCGATGCGGAACGGCCGGCCCGCGGGGGTGGCCGTGACGAAGGCTCCCAGTCCCTGGCGGGTCGTGACCAGGCCATCGGACTTCAGGCGGGCGATGGCTTCGCGCACCACGGTGCGGCTGACGCCGAAATCGGCGGCCAGCCGCTCTTCGGTGGGCAGGCGGCTGCCGGCCTCGCGTTCGCCCGACACGATCTGCGTGGCGAGCACTTCGCTGAGCTGTTCGGCCAGGTTGCTGCTGCGCAAGGGAACGGATGACATGCGGAGGGGGAAAGGCCAGGGATTCAAAACGCGCATATTGCCCGGTCATCATACAACCTGTCAACCAGGGGATGGCCGCCTGCCGGACCGGCCTCGCCTCGCGCGGCCGATTGGACCGGGCATGCTAGGATTCTCCGGGCGACGCGAGGGGAATCGCCACTGGCCGCGCAAGACGGCCACGCCCTTGTATTCGATCGCCACAACGCAACGAGGAGAATTTCATGAAGATTGGGGTCCCGACTGAAATCCGGCCGGGGGAGACACGTGTTGCCGCAACGCCGGAAACCGTGAAAAAGCTGTCGGCGGGCGGCAATCAGGTACTGGTGCAGGCCGGCGCCGGGCGGCAGGCCAGCTTCCCCGACGACGCCTATGCCGCCGCGGGCGCCACGCTGATCCCCGACGCCGCCCAGATCTACGCGCAGGCCGAACTCATCCTGAAGGTCCAGGCCCCGCTGGCGTCCGAACTCGCGCACCTGCGCGCGGGCCAGATCGTGCTGGGCATGCTGAACCCCTTCGACGCGGAAGGCCTGGAAAAACTCGCCGCCACCGGCGTGACCGGCTTCTCGCTCGAGGCCGCGCCGCGCATCACGCGCGCGCAGAGCCTGGACGTGCTGTCCTCGCAGGCCAACATCGCGGGCTACAAGGCGGTCATCGTCGCGGCCGACCACTACGGCCGCTTCATGCCCATGCTGATGACCGCCGCCGGCACCGTCAAGGCCGCGCGCGTCGTCGTGCTGGGCGCGGGCGTGGCGGGGCTGCAGGCCATCGCCACCGCCAAGCGGCTGGGCGCGGTGGTCGAGGCCTCCGACGTGCGGCCCGCCGCCAAGGAGCAGATCGAATCTCTCGGCGCCAAGTTCATCGACGTGCCCTACGAAACCGACGAGGAACGCGAGATCGCCCAGGGCGTGGGCGGCTACGCGCGGCCCATGCCGGCGGCCTGGATGGCGCGCCAGGCGGCGCTGGTGGCCGAACGCTGCAAGCAGGCCGACATCGTCATCACGACGGCGCTCATCCCCGGCCGTCCCGCGCCCGTGCTCGTCAGCGAGGAAACCGTCGCCGGCATGAAGCCGGGCTCGGTCATCGTCGATCTGGCCGTGGAGCGCGGCGGCAACTGCCCGCTGTCCCGGCCCGAGCAGGTGGTCGAGGCGCACGGGGTGAAGATCGTCGGCTACACCAACCTCGCCGCCCAGGTGGCGACCGACGCGTCCGCCCTGTATGCCCGCAACCTGCTGGACTTCCTGAAGCTGGTGGTCGCCAAGGATGGCGCCCCGGCCATCCAGCGCGAAGACGAGATCGTCGCCGCCTGCATGGTGTGCGATGCCAACCGCGTGCTGAGGAACAAGTAATGGAACTCATCGACCACACCATCATCAACCTCATCATCTTCGTGCTGGCCATCTACGTGGGCTACCACGTGGTCTGGAACGTCACCCCGGCGCTGCACACCCCGCTGATGGCCGTCACCAACGCCATCTCCGCCATCATCATCGTCGGCGCCATGCTGGCGGCGGCGCTGACCGATACCGGCCTGGGCAAGACCATGGGCGTGCTGGCCGTCGCGCTGGCCGCGGTCAACGTATTCGGCGGCTTCCTGGTCACCCGGCGCATGCTCGAGATGTTCCGCAAGAAACCCAAGGCCGCCCCGGCCGACGGCGCCAAGCAGGAGGCCCGCTGATGCTCTCGCTCAACGTCGTCACCCTGCTCTACCTGGTCGCCTCGGTGTGCTTCATCCAGGCGCTCAAGGGCCTGTCGCACCCCACGACCTCGCGCATGGGCAATACCTTCGGCATGGTGGGCATGGCCATCGCCGTCCTGACCACCGCCGCGTTGATCGGCAAGCTCGCCGCCGAGCCCCTGGCCGGCCTGGGCTGGGTCGTACTGGGCCTGCTGGTCGGCGGCACCGCCGGCACCATCATGGCCAAGCGCGTGGAAATGACCAAGATGCCCGAGCTCGTGGCCTTCATGCACAGCATGATCGGCCTGGCCGCGGTATTCATCGCCATCGCGGCGGTGGCCGAGCCGCACGCCTTCGGCATCGCCGATGCGGGCATTCCCATTCCCACCGGCAACCGCATCGAGCTGTTCATCGGCACCTTCGTCGGCGCGATCACCTTCTCCGGGTCGGTCATCGCCTTCGGCAAGCTGTCGGGGCGCTACAAGCTGCGCGTGTTCCGCGGCGCACCGGTGGTGTTCGCCGGCCAGCACATGCTGAACCTGCTGCTGGCCGTCATCATGGTCGGATGCGGCGTCTGGTTCGCGGCCACCCAGGAATGGACGCCGTTCGTCATCATGACGGCCATCGCCTTCGTGCTGGGCGTGCTCATCATCATCCCCATCGGCGGCGCCGACATGCCCGTCGTGGTGTCGATGCTGAACAGCTACTCCGGCTGGGCCGCGGCCGGCATCGGATTCTCGCTCAACAATCCCATGCTGATCATCGCCGGTTCGCTGGTGGGCTCGTCGGGCGCGATCCTGTCCTACATCATGTGCAAGGCGATGAACCGGTCGTTCTTCAACGTGATCCTGGGCGGCTTCGGCGGCGATACCTCGGCGGCCAGCGCGGCGGGCGACCAGCAGCAGCGCAGCGTCAAGTCGGGCAGCCCCGACGACGCGTCCTTCATGCTGACCAACGCCGAGACCGTGGTGATCGTGCCCGGCTACGGCCTGGCCGTGGCGCGCGCGCAGCATGCGCTCAAGGAACTCACCACCAAGCTGACCGAGAAGGGCGTGAACGTGAAGTACGCGATCCATCCGGTGGCTGGCCGCATGCCGGGGCACATGAACGTGCTGCTGGCGGAAGCCGAAGTGCCCTATGACCAGGTGTTCGAGATGGAGGACATCAACTCCGAGTTCGGCCAGGTCGATGTGGTGCTGGTGCTGGGCGCGAACGACGTGGTGAACCCGGCCGCGAAGAACGATCCCAAGTCCCCCATCGCGGGCATGCCCATCCTCGAGGCCTACAAGGCGCGCACCATCATCGTCAACAAGCGGTCGATGGCGGCGGGCTACGCGGGCCTGGACAACGAGCTGTTCTACCTGGACAAGACCATGATGGTGTTCGGCGACGCGAAGAAGGTCGTCGAGGACATGGTCAAGGCGGTGGAGTAAGCCGGTCCGCGCCCCGCGTGCAACGCGCGGGGCGCGCGCCGGTCAGGCGGGGCCGGTGGATACCGGTCCGGCCGCCACCGAAGCGGGCGCGAACGCCAGCGACTCCAGCGCGTACGACTCCAGGACCCTGGTGTCGACGACCGGCCAGTAGCCCGCGGGCAGGCACATCGCGCCCTGCTCGACGCGGACCGGATTCCTCAGCAGGCTTTCCGGCAGTTTCAACCAGCCGTTCATCTCGCCCGTCGTATCGATGGTGTGGCTGGCCACGGCCGCTTCCATCCAGCACGAGATGTCCGTCGCCACGCCATTGCCCAGCACCGGGCGCAGGCCGCTGCGCCCGATGTGGAGCAATCCGTCTCCCAGCCGCTGGACGCCGCCCAGCTTGTTGATCTTCACCTTGACGAATGCCACCCCCGCCAGCCCGGCTGCCCGCTCCACGTCGGCCAGCGTGTAGATGGACTCGTCCAGCATGATGGGCACCGGGGCATCGGCCGCCACCCGGGCATTGGCCGCCCAGTCGTGCTTGTCGCAAGGCTGCTCCAGCAGTTCGATGTCCGTGGGGGCCAGTTCCGCCAGGAAGGCCCGCGCCTGCTCCACCGTATAGGCCTGGTTCGCGTCCAGCCGCAGGCGGGCGCGCCCGCGCACGGCCTGCTGGATCCAGCCTACCCGGCGCAGGTCGGCGCCGACGTCGAAGCCGATCTTGACCTTGAAGGTGGCATAGCCCTGCGCGAGCAGGCGCTCGACTTCCCGCCCGAGCCCATCCTCATCCTGCTGCTGCAACGGAACCAGCAGCGGCACGCGCGCCGGCTCCCGCCGTTGCAGGTAGCGATTGCCCTCGGCCATCTCGATGGCCGAGATCATGACCGAAGCCGCGTGCGAGTGCCGCTCCAGATGGCGCGCCAGGCATGCCTTGGCATGCTCCGTATCCTGTTGCAGCAGGCGCCCGGCCCATTCCCGGCAGAACGCCCAGGCCTCCTCGTCGGTCTCGTCGGTGTAGCCCGGCCCCACCACGGTTTCGGCCCAGCCCTGCGCGCCGTTCCGGTCCCGCACCGCGACCACGATGGGGTCGAAGCTGCGGAATACCAGATTGGACACCTTGTAGGGAACGGGCAGCGGCAGGCTCAGGCGATGAAGCTCGATGGCCGCGATCGTGCTCATGCCAGCGCGCTACCCAGGATCTGCGTGCGGTGCATGACCCGGCGGGTATCGCTCGGAAAGCTGTCGCGCCGGTGCATGGTCGCGACGTTGTCCCACATGATCACGTCCCCCACCTCCCAGGTCTGATGCCACGACGCGTCGTCCCGGGCCGTGTGTTCCCACAGGCGGTCGAGCAGTTCCTCGCTTTCGTCCAGGGGCAGGCCGACGATGCTGGCATTGCGGCGGCGCCCCAGGAGCAGGAGTTTCCGGCCGCTGCGCGGATGGGTCGCCACCAGCGGATGCACCCACCCCGGCGTATGACGCGGGTCGTCGCTCACCACCACGCCGCGCCGGACCTCGCCCGCGCTGTTGTACGTGGCGTCGTGCTTGAGCTGCAGGCGCGCCGCCCGCTCGCGCAGCGCCGGCGGCAGCGTATCGAAGGCGTGGTACAGGCTCAGGAATCCGGTGCGCCCGCCGCTGGGGGGCACCTCCAAGGCGTACAAGGCGCACATGGCGGGCGGCGACGCGATGTAGGTCATGTCGGCATGCCACACCGCCTCGCCATCGCCCAGGCCGCCGATGGGCTTGCCGTTCTCGACGACGTTGGAGATCACGGCGACGAACTTCGCCACCTCGTCGTCCTCGCCGCCGGCCGCCCCGCCCGACCCCGCGTAGCCGGGGCTGACGTCGAGCGCCCCGAACTGCCCGGACATGGCCATCAATTGCCGGTCCGTCAGTTGCTGGCCCCTGAGCCTGACGACACCGTAGCGGGATACCGCGTACCGCAGGAAATCCACCTCCTCTTCGCGCAGCGGGCGCGACAGATCGATGCCATCGATATCCGCACCGACGAATTCACCAAGGGGTTCGACACGCATGTTTGATCCTCCATCTAGCGTCATTGTGTTTTGGCCGTTTTCCGGTTCGCCGCCAGCAACCGCGTCCATTGCGCTTCCTGCGCATCGAGCGACGCCTTCAAGCCGGCGCCGATCCGGGCCTCCGGCACGAGCAGCAGGGTCTGGGCGAGAAAGGACCTGAATTCGGGCGTGGCGGCGACCTTGACGATCGCGTCGCTCAGCCTGGCCTTGATGTCGCCGGGCGTCCCCGCCGGCACGAGAAACAGCGCCACCGACTCCTCGCTGACGGGATAGCCCAGTTCCTTCAGCGTGCGCACCTGGGGAAAGGCCGGCAGGCGGTCGGGGGCCGTGGTGGCGAGGATCTTCAGCCTGCCGGCATCGACATCGGGCTTGTAGCCCGCCCCGACGTAGCCGAAATCGATCTGGCGCTGCATGGCGGCCAGCCGCACGTCGACGCCGCCCTTGTAGGGGATGAAGTTGAACTCGACGTGTTCGCTGTCCATCACGCCCCGGATGACCAGCTCGTCGACCAGCGCCTGCTTGCCGAACTGGGTGAAGCCTTTCTTCCGGGTGTAGGCGATCAGTCCCGACATGTCGTCGTAGGGCTGCTCCGCGCCGGCCACGATGACACTCTGGAAGCGCGCCACCGAAGCCAGGGCTTCGACGCCCGCGGCATTGAACGGCACGACGCCGGCGTGGGCATCGAGCGTCAGGTTCAAGGAAGTGGTGAACCCGACCTGATAACCGTCGGGCCGCGCGCGCGCCAGCGCCTGGGTCATCACGATGCCCCCGGCCCCGGGCTTGGATGCGACGACGACCGGCTGGCCCAGCGACTCCTGCAGCCCCTCGGCGATCTTGCGCGCCATGGCGTCGTAGCTGCCGCCCGCCGAGAACCCCACGGTGATGGTGATCGGGCGGGCCGGCCACGGCTCGGCCCGGGCCAGGGCGGGTGCCAGCAGGCATCCGCACAAGAACAGCGTCGATATAGGAAATTTCATGACCCGCTTGCCTCAAAACGGAGGATACAAGCGCAGTTTATGGATCCTTGTGCAGGACGGACAAACGATATAATCCAATATGATGTTAGAAAAACTTATATCCCCATGTTCCGCCTGCCACCGCTGAAAGCCCTCCGCGCCTTCGAGGCCGCCGCTCGCCACGAAAGCCTCAGCAAGGCGGCGCGGGAACTGAACGTGACCCATGCGGCCGTCAGCACCCAGGTCAAGCTGCTCGAGGAATCCCTGGGCGTGCGCCTCTTTCGCCGCCTGAGTTCCGGCCTGGCGCCCACGCCGCAGGCCATGCGCTACTACAAGACCGTGCACCAGGCCTTCAACCAGATCCACCAGGCCACGACCGACCTCCTGGACAGCGGGGCCGGCGATCCGTTGACGGTCAGTTGCCTGCCCAACATGGCCATGCACTGGCTGCTGCCGCGCCTGTACGGCTTCAACCTGCGCCACCCGGACATCAAGGTGAATGTGCTGACCGCGCCCAGAAGCCTGGACTTCGACCAGGACGCCATCGACATGGCGATCTGGTGGGGAGAAGGCTGGCCCAACCAGATCAGCCGCTATCTGTTCTCGGCAGAGATGGTGCCGGTGTGCAGCCCCGGTTTCCTGGCGTCCACGCCGTTGGATTCCCCCGCCGATCTCGTGCGCGTGCCGCGGCTGCACGTGCAGGGCACCATGGAAGACTGGGCGCTCTGGTTCGAGCATGCCGGCGTCGCGGCCGGGGCGCCGGCCGAGGCCGGCACGCGCTTCGATTCGCTGGCCTTCGCCCTGCGCGCGGCGGCCGAAGGCATGGGCGTGGCGATGGGGCGCCTGCCGCTGATGGAAGACGATGTGCGGCTGGGGCGGCTGGTCTTTCCCTTCGACATCCGCTATCGGCCGCGCAAGGCCTGGCATCTGGTCTACCCGCCGGTCATCGCCAAGGCGCCCAGGATCAAGGCCTTCGAAGCGTGGGTCCTGGAAGAGGCCGCGAAATCGCCCTACCGGCTCGATCGGCCCTGAAGGCCACGGTCCAGCAGCGCCCGCAGCGCCGCCACCAGCGCCAGCGGCTGGTCCAGCATCAGATAGTGATAGGCCTGCGGGATCACAATAGGGCCCCGCCCATGCCGCAGGCAGGCCACGATGCGTTCCGCGTCCTGCTGGCGGATCACGGTGCTGAACTCGCCCCGCACATAGTCCACCGGAATCCCCAGGCCGCGCAGCAGGCCGGCCATGTCCGGCTCGTGCGGGCCGGGCGGCAGGTGGGGATCGAACTTCCATAGCCAGCCCTGCCCTTGCGGACGCAGCGAGAAACGGGCCACGTGATCCACCAGGAAATCGTTGCCGCAAGGTTGCTCGGGCGTGAGCCGATAACGTGCCCTGGCGCTGGCGAAGTCGGGATACGGATCGGTGCGCGGACGTCGGGCCGGCCCGGCCGAACTCGGCGGACTGTCGGCGAACCGGCAGATGCTGTCGACCGCCACCACGTGCCCGATCAGGTCCGGAAAGTCCGCGGCGGCCCGCAGGGCGCGAGCGCCGCCGAAGCTGTGTCCGACCACCGTGGCGGGCGCCAGCGCGGCATCGGCGATGACCGCCGCGATGTCCTCGGCGAAACCCCGCGCGCTGTACGACGGACGATGGCCGCTGTCGCCCATGCCGGCAAGGTCCATGGCGACCACGCGGTAGCGGTCGGCGAAGTACGGGGCGATGAAATCCCAGTAGCGCGCATGCGCCCGGTAGCCGTGGACGAACAACAGCCCCGGCCGCCCGCCATGCTCCAACCCCCACCCCAGGTAGTGCAGGCGCGCGCCGCCGGCCATGACGAAACGCGATTCGGCGCGATGGGCCAGCGCCTGCTCGAACCAGCCGGGCGCTTCCATGTTCCCGGCCACGCTCAATCCATCCTGGCCCGGGGCTGGGCGCCGCCGCCATCCACCACCGATGCGTGGCGGCCGGACTGAGCGATATCCACCCTTGCCTGGGCAACGAGTTGCAGATGGCGCGCGATGGCCGCGCGCCGCTCCGCCAGCACCAGCTTCTTGGTCAGCCGGGTGGCGCTCATCGAGTTGCCCGCCAGCGCATGCGCCAGTTGCAGCGCCTCGCCATGGGGATCCGGCGCGATCCGGTTGACCAGGCGGATCTCGCGCGCTTCGTCGGCCGAATAGGCGCGCCCCGTCAGCATGATCTCCAGCGCGGCGGCCTCGCCGACGATGCCCGGCAAGGTGATGTCGCTGATGCCGGACAGCATGCCGTGTTCGACCTCGGGAAAGGCCAGGCGCGCGTCCGGCGCGGCCACGCGCATGTCGCAATGGATGGCCAGCGTCAGCCCGAAGCCGATCACATAGCCGTGCAGCGCCGCCACGACCGGCTTGGTCAGTTCCACCCCCACGGAAGGAATGGCGTTGGCCAGGGTATCGGTATCCACCGTCCGGCCGGTGGCTTTCATTTCCTTGAAATCCGACCCTGCCGAGAATGCCTTCGGCCCCGCGCCGCGCAGCACGATCGCGCGGACGTCGTCGCGTGCCTCGGCCTCGCGCCAGATGTCTCCCAACGCCGCCTTGTGTCCGGCGTCCAGGGCATTCAGGCGTTCCGGGCGGTTCAGGGTGACGACGAATACGCCATCGCCGGCGGCTTCGAATTCGATGCTCATCGATGCTCCTTTCCATGCCCGCGTCGGGGCGGGTCCAGACGGAATTCTAGGAATAGTTTGTATAGAGCACAACTTGTGTTTATTATGAACATATCATTCTCCAGCCATCGCCATGAGCATCCCCGCGCTTCTTGAACGAGCCCGCCGGACCTGGCCCGACCGCTGCGCGCTGATCGACGCGGACAGCGGGCGGCGCTACGGCTTTCCGGAACTGGTGGACGAAGTATTCGCCTTCTCGACCCGCCTGCTCGCGGCTTGCGGCACGCAGCCGGGCGACCGTGTCGCGTTGCTGGGAGACGCCACGCCCGCCTTCCTGTTCGCCGACTATGGCGTCATGAGCGCGGGCCGCGTCCGGGTATCGCTGGACCCCGCCCTCGATCCGGCCGAACAGCTCGCCCAGTTGCGCGATTCCGGCGCGAAGGTGCTGCTGTACTGCCCTTCCCACGCCGACCGGGTACAAGCGCTGCGCCCGGCCCTGGCGGACTGCGGCATCGACGCCCGTCCGCTCGACAGCCTGGACACCGCCGCCGGCGCGGTCCCGCCCGATGCGCCCCCGCCCGTCCCCTGCGAGCCGGGCTGGATCGCGGCGCTGAACTACACGGGCGGCACGACGGGTACGCCGAAGGCCGTCGTGCATACGCATGGCAGCTATTGCGCGGCCCTCCACAACATCGTGGCGGCACGCCGGCCGTGGACGGGCGACCGGATGCTGAACGTTCGGCCGTTGTGGCCGATCGCCGCGATTTCACTGCTGGCCCATCTGCTGCAAGGCGGCACGCTCATTCTCGGCGCCCATTTCGAGCCCCGGCGTTTTCTCGACCTGGTGGCGCGCTACCGGCCGACCTGCACCTCGCTGGTCCCGACGCACCTGGTCCGCATCCTGCGGGCCCTGCCCGAGGGGCACGCCGGCCTCGACTCGCTGGCATGCATCGAAATCGGCGCCGCCGCCATGCCGCGGGAGCTGTTCGAACAGGCGGTGGCCGTCTTCGGCCCCGTCTTCTCCGTCATCTATGGCCTGACCGAGGCGCCGTGGACCTGCTACCGGCCGCCGGCCGCCACCGCCGAGCTGCTGGCCGATCCGGCCGGCACGCTCGGACTGGTCGGCCCCACGACCGATCGCGCCGACATCGCCATCGGCGACGGCCAGGCGCCCCTGCCCCCGGGCACGGTCGGCGAAGTGCTGATACGCGGCGCCCACGTCATGCAAGGCTATTGGAACCAGCCCGGGCTGACGGCGGCGGTCCTGGACGGCGGATGGTTCCATAGCGGCGACCTGGGCTGTCTCGACACCCAGGGGCGATTGCGCATACAGGGACGGGCCAAGGCCATCATCCGCACGGGCGGCAAATCCGTGCAGCCGGCCGAGGTGGAACAAGTGCTGTGCAGCCATCCTTCGGTCCTCGAGGCCGCCGTCGTCGGCATCGCGGACCCCGAGTGGGGAGAGATCGTCGCCGCCGCCATCGTCGCGCGGCCCGGCACCCGCCCCGGCGGCGACGACCTGGCGGCTTTCTGCCGCGAACGCCTGTCCACGCACAAACGCCCCAGGCGCCTGGTGTTCATGGACGCCCTGCCTCGCTCCCATTACGGTAAAGTGTTGACCCGGAAGATCCAGGACGTGATCGCCGCCGCCCGCCAAGACTGACCCTTCTTTAGCGTGAACAGGCCCTAGCCTTGCAGACAACGCCAGAACACCGCCCGCCAGATGCCGATGGCACCGGACGGGTGCAATCCATAGACCGCGCCTTCATCGTGTTGCGCGAACTGGCCAGCACGCCGCAAGGCGCCACGGCGCTGGACCTGTCGCGCCGCACGGGCATAGAACGGACCACCGTCCATCGCCTGCTCAAGACCCTCGTGCACTGGGACATGGTCACGGCCGACGACGGCGTCTATGCGCTGGGACCCGAGTGCCTGCTGTTCGCCACGGCGCACGCCAGCCGGCTCAATGTGCGGCGCGCGGCGCTGCCCTACGCGGTCGAACTGCAGGAGAAAGTCCTGCACGGACGTTCCGCGCTGGTTTCCATCTCGGTACCCGCGCGCGATCGCGCCATCATCGTCGAACGCATCTGGACCCCGCGCACGCCGATGAACGTCATCATCGACATCGGCAACCAGTTTCCGCTGGACGACTGCGCCAGCGGCAAGTCCATCCTGTCCACCTACCCGGACGAACTCTGCCAGGCCACGCTGGGCAAGGCCCGCTTCGACAAAGTCCGCCCCGCGCTGAAAAAAGTCCGCCAGGCAGGCGGCTTCTGCGCCACGGCTGGCCGCTACAAGCGCGGACTGGCCTCGCTCGCCTATCCTTTCCACGGCCGCAACGCCGCCGCGCTGGGCGCCATCGTGGTCTCGGGGCTGGAGCTGGACGACGAGCTCGACGTCGATTCGTCGCTGGCCCAGCACCTGCAACGCGCCTGCGACAACGTTTCGTCCGCGCTGCAGCTCGGCTGAGATCCGTTCAGGACCGCGGGTAGCGGCGCGGCCGCAAGCCCGCATGGAACCAGTTGATCAACGACACGCCGTCGTAGACGGGAACGCCGAAGCGCTCGACGATGTCCGCGCTGAACGGGGTCATGTTGCTGCATTCGGAAACGATGGCCCCCACGTCCGGATGGCGGCGCAGCAGCTCATCGGCCGCGGCCAGCACTTCGGCGCGCATCTCCTCGAACCGGGGCACGACGTCCCCCGACTTGATCGAGGTGACGAACACCGAACCGGCCGGCATGCCCACCACCGGCGTATCGGCCGCCACGCCGACCGCTTCGAGATGCGCCGCATGCAGGTTCTCGCTGCTGAAGGTCAGGATGCCCACCCGCTTGCCGGCCGGCAACAGGCGCTCGGCCAGGGGCACCTGCAGCAGGCTGCTGGTCGCCACCGGCACGCGGCAGGCCTCGGCCAGCTCGCGCTGGAACAGCGCCAGGAAACCGCAGGTGGTGGCAATGCCGTCGACCCCGCCGGCAATCAGGTCGAGCGCCGCCGCCTTGAAATCATCCAGCAGCCCCGATTCCTGCAACGCCATCATCTTGTCCGGCGTGGCGGATTCGACGACGCGATACTGCACCGGGAAATCCCAGGTGCCGGCATGGCCGACGTCGCCCGGCAGCCGTCGAAAACCGGTTTTCACCATCAAGATACCCACGCTGACCCCGTGAAAGGTCTTCCGGCGCGCCACGACCATGCTGTGCTCCCGATCAGTCCGTCTTATTTCTTTTCAATTTTCGCCTGCTCGACGGCCTGCGCATACTTGCGGCTCTCGCTGGCGACATAGTCGCCGAATTGCCTGCCCGTGACGGATCCCGCCACCATGCCCTGCTTGTCGAGCCAGGCCTTGAACTGCGCCGACCCCAGCACCTTGGTCAACGCCGCCTGGATCCGCCCGGATACCGGCTCGGGCAATCCCTTGGGCGCCCACATGCCATACCAGGAAACGAAGTCCATATCGCGCACCCCCGCTTCCTGCAAGGTCGGGACCGAGGGCAACAGGCTGCTGCGCTGCTGCCCCGTCACCGCGATGGCTTTCAGGCGCCCCGTGCTAACGAAGGGCAAGGTGGTCAATACCGGATCCATGATGGCGCTGAGCTGGCCGCCCACGATATCGGCCAGCGCCGGCGCCGACCCCTTGTAGATCACCATCGGGATCTGGGTACCGGCCCGCACGTTGAAAGTCTCCATCGCCAGGTGGCCGCCAGAGCCGAACCCGCCGACGCCGAAGTTGACCTTTTCCGGATGCGTCTTGGCCTGCTTGATGAAATCGTCGACCGTATTGATACCGCTCTGCGGCGACACCACGAAGACCAGCGGCGTGCTGGCGACCATGCCAATGGGAGTGAAATCCTTGCGCAGGTCGAAACGCTGGGCTTCCTTCATGACCAGCGGATTGACGATGATGGTGCTGGCGGTGAGCAGCAGCACGTGGCCGTCGGGATCGGATCCCGCCACGTAGTCGGCGCCGATGTTGCCCGATGCGCCGGCACGGTTTTCCACCACCACCTGCTGCCCGAACTCTTCGGACAGTTGCACCGCCAGGGCGCGCGACAACGCGTCCACGGTGCCGCCCGCCACGTAGGGCGCCACGATGCGCACGGGCTTGCTGGGAAACGACTGCGCCATGAGAGGAGAAGCAAAAACCGCGCATGCCGCCAAGGCTACCAATGAACTCATCGCTTTCATGAAGACTTCCTGTCGAATGGGACACCGCATGCCGGGTCGCCGCCTTGGCGGCTCGGTATGTTCGCAATATGGACTTGTTGTGCGAAACGTAAGTAGATTAGGCCTCGCCCTTCATGGGGTCAACGATTTTTTGGGCGGCTGCTTATAACTTCGGTCCAGGCCGGCCGGAATGACGTGCGGCAAGCGCCTCCAGGCCCCGGCACAAAACGTTTGAGCAAATGCGAATTGGTTGTTTGGATTCCCGCGGCGGACGTCTTAAGGTGGGCGTCTCTGTTCCGGACATTCCCGCCATGTATTCCGTCCTCACGATCACCGGCAGCCCTGCTGCCACGTCCCGCTCGGCGCTGCTGGCGCAGACGGTGGCCCAACAGCTTGCGCGCGATGGCTACGCCGTGCGTTCCCTGCACGTGCGGGACTTGCCCGCCGAGGCGTTGCTGCAAGCGGATTTCTCGCATCCGGGCATCGTCGGTGCCGTCAGGCAGCTTGCCTCGGCGGATGCCGTCGTCATCGCCACGCCCATCTACAAGGCGGCGTACAGCGGCGTGCTCAAGGCCTTCCTGGATCTTTTGCCGCAGACTTCGCTGCAAGGCAAGATCGTCCTGCCGCTGGCCACGGGCGGTTCGCCCGCGCACCTGCTGGCGGTCGACTACGCCCTCCGGCCGGTGCTGCATGCGTTGGGTGCCCGCCACATCCTGGGCGCGGTGTACGCCTCCGACGCGCAGGTCTCGGGCGATGCCATCACCGGCTACAGGATTTCGCCCGAAATCGCCGACCGCCTGCAAGCCGGCGTGCGTGAATTGAACGCTGGCCTGGCGGCCAGCCGCCCGCGAACGATACCGGTCGACGTGCGCGAGCGCCTTTATGCCTGAGGGTGGCGGATAGCCTGCGCTACGGTGCCGACACCCACGGATCAAACAGCGCGCGGATGTCGGCGTCGCGGATCGCCACGCCGTTGTTCGCCTGCTGGGACTGGATGTACATGTTCATGATCATCTTCATGCCATCCACCGGATAGTTCAGCCTCACCCCCTGTCCCTCGGCAATGCGCCGGCTCCATTCCGCACGGATGCGGCGCCAGTAGTCCGACGTGTTGTCCCAATAGGCATGGCCGCTGCGGAAGTTGAAGCCGATAATGCGGCGATAGTCGTTGACGCCCGTCTCGTTCACCAGCGTCGCGCGCTCCCGCTCGCCTTCCCGCACCACCTTGCGATTGGCCTGTTCGTGCAGCCAGCCCTCGGCCGTGATGCGGTGCGTGTTGACGATGCCCAGCGCGTTGTAGTCGCCGCGCTGGGTGTATTCGCGCCGCGGCAACGGCCGCCACCCGGCATCCGAGGTCCACGTCGGCACATCGTTCTCGTAGGTCCATTTGCCGGTGCCGCAATAGCGCGGCGCATCGCTGACCTCGTAGACGCACTGCGTCCAGGCCCCCTTGGTGACGGCCGGATCGATGGGCCGCAGGCGCCAGGTCTGGTTCTCCGTGAACTCCAGCCGCGCCGGCGCCTGGTAGCGCCAGTCCTGGCGCCAATGCTTGACCACGAATCCGGCGGTGCGATGCACCAGCAGATGCTGGAGCACGATGCGGTCGCCCTGGTCCTCGGCCACCAGCACCATCTCGTAGGCACCGCTGCGGTAGCGCCGCTTGGGCTCATAGCCCGGCGCGGGATCGCTTTCCTCGAAATTGAAACTGACCCGGTACTCGCCCACCATCGCCAGGATGGCCTGCCGGTCGCGCTCCAGGCCTTCGGCATGGCTGATGACCTGCGGACGTTTTTTGTCCGGGACCGCGCGGATGTGGGAGGTGGAAAGGCAGCCGCCCAGCAGCACGGGCAGCAGACACGGGACGAGCAGGTGTCGGAGTTGGATCTTCATGATGGGGGTTCCGTCAAAGGGTGTTCAAGCATCGTCAAAAAACCTTGGTGAAGCCCAGCGTGAGGCGGTTCTTCTCGTAGGTATGAAGGTGCGGGATGCTGCTGCGATTCTTGCGGTACTCGTAGCTCATGGTGGGCGTCATCCCGTGCCAGGCGTAGCCGGGTAGCGATACGTTCACGTACAGGCTGCCCTCGTGGTCGCGCTGGCGCTTCTCGAACAGCGCAACGGCCTCGTCCGCCTGCCGCTGGCGGTAGCCGTAGGCCATGCTGACGGCCACCTTGCCGCCGAACGATTTGTAGATTCCCAGACGCGCGCTCTTTTCGCGGTAGGCGAAGATCCCCAGGCGCGCACCGCTCTCGCGCCAGGCCAGGCTGCCGTACACCAGCAGATCGGGGCGGATCACGTACTGTCCGAACAGCCCCATGCTGCGAAAGTCGCCTTCCAGGCTTTCCAGCCGCTGCGCGAAATGGCGATACTTGGTTTCGTAGCTGGCTTCCAGCATCGCGCGCGGGCTCAACTGCCGGCTGATGCTGGTTCGAAAACCGAAGGCGTGGTAGGCCTTATGCCCACCTTCGCGGTCGTATTCGAACAGCGGCAGGAACTGGAACTGATTGCGCGCCGACCCGTACTGGTAACCGAGGTAAGTGGTCGATGCGAGGTTGCCGTAGTCGTCTTCGTGCCGGTAGCGGTTGCCATAGTTGAGGCTGCGCAGCATGAAGGCGTGGTTGCCCGCCAGCGGCCATAGCTTGTTGAGGGTGCCTTCGAAATAGGCGCCGGTGTCGGCGGCCTTGCGGCCCGGCACGTTCTCGAAGCAGGCGTCCAGGAACCGCAGTGCGCACGGGTCCACGATCGTCGAGGCATTGTTCAGATTGTCCTCGCGTACCGCCGACAGGGACAGCGTGATCCGCATGCGCGTGCGCTGCTCGATGGCCGCCAGATAGTCGGCAACGTGCCGTTCGATTTCCGGCGGCAGCTGCCGGGCCTGCAGCCGTTGGAAGATCTCCCGCGCATCGCGCAGGCGATTGTCGATGAACAGCACGCGCGCCAGGTCCAGGTCGCCTCGGGTGAACAAGGGATTGGCCCGCAGCACCTGGCGGTAGCGGTCGATGGCGTCGGCATGATCGCCCAGTGCCGCCAGGCGGCTGGCCTCGACGAACGTGAACAGTGCCGGATCGTGCCTGGGAACCTGTCGGTACTGGCGCAGCAGCCGGTCCGCGCCGAACCAGTCGTGCTGGTTGACGGCGTTCAGGATGGCGAGCGTGAGCTGCCCTACCCGGGCTTCGGGAACCTGCCAGGCCGACAGCATGGACTCGTGGACCCAGCTTCCCTGGCCTTCGGGTCGGGACGGGACGGTCTGGCGGCGGATTTGCCGGGATTGCTGCTCGGCACCCTGCCAGAGCCGGTCAGCCGTGTCCTGCTGGGCCCAGGCGCAGCCCAGGCCCAGGCACCACAGCCATGCGATCCAGCAGAGAGAGCGGGGAAATGAAACGGTCATGGCGCCTGCGCGAGACAAGTCGACCAGGCCCCATCCGAAAACGGGGCCTGGAGAAACCGCGCATCACCGTGTCAGGCGGCGGTTTCTTTTTTGGTGGACATCAGGGAAGACGGGTACCGCTTATTTCTGGCGCGCGCCGAAAGAGGCGACATAGCCCGTGCCGAGATACGTGCCGCTGGCAACCCCGGCCAGCGCGCTGGCGTTCGCGCCGGCATCACCGAAGAACTGGCCCTGGCTGGTGCCGTTCGTCGCGCCCGGTGCGGTCGTCCCCACGTAGTACTTGGCGGTTCCGCTGAAAACCGCGCCGCCGGTGGCCGCGATTTCCAGCGTTTTCTTGCCCGTGCCGCTCCCCGCGGTGAACTGCCCCGAAATGGATGTGGCGCCCGACGACACCGTCAACTGGCCAGGCAGCACGCTCGGTGCGTTGACGGCGGTGCTCGGGGTCGCCACCAGGGCCACGCCCACGTAGTCGGTCGACGACGACGGCAGGACGCGGTCCTTCTTGTCGCCCACGTACCATGCCTGGTGGTCCACCAGGCCAGGCGTGGCGGAATCCGCGCTGGCGATGCCGAAGTAGACGCTCTTGGCCAGGCCGGGAATCTTGATGCCGTCCAGGCCGACCGCCAGCGGTTCCTCGCCCTCGTGTTCCGGTTCGGTATGGATGAAGCCGGGCGCCAACTGATGGTAGGTGAAGACCCAGTTGGTGCTGGTGCCGGCCAGGGTCTGGTCCAGCGCGGAGACGTGGGTGAACGACTCGATGCTTTGCAGGCTGATGTAGTCGCTGGTGCCGGCGGCCGCGATGCCCGGTGCGCCGATCGGACCATGGAACCCACCCACGGTGGTGGGGCCGAGGTTGACGAGGTTCACCACGCCCGCCTTGTCGCTCACGACCTCGTAGGTCTGCGCCTGCGCCGCGCCGGAGACGGCGAGAATGGCCAGTGCAATCAGTGCTTGCTTCATGATCATCACTCCTTGGGTGTGTGCCAGGCACACGGGACGCCCGTGGCGGAATGCCGCGGACAGGCGGCCCGGCGCCCGCCGGGCCGCGACGGCCGCAGCCGGGACGATGCCGCCGCGGGCATCCCCGGCGGCATCCATGGAAGTCGAATGGGCCTCACTGCGAACCCCGGGCGCGAACGTTCAATTGAGCGGCCCCCGATGCAAGGTGTAGCCTTCCTTTTCCGCGACCCGGAAGGACCACGTGAACTGATAGGCATCCACGATCTTTTGCAGGCGCGCTCCCTCCGCATTGCCCTCGGCCGTATTGCCCAACGCCGTCCATTCGGCATAGAGCCGCGCTTCGTTGACGATGGACGGACGCTCCAGGGAAAACTCCACCGAGTCGCCCTGCCGAATCACCTGATTGTTCCGAAGACCGTTGAAGACGGGCTGGTAGCCCTCGACCACCGAGGACGTCCGCAGGTCCACGATGGTGTAGTCGCGGTCGAAGGCCGTCAGGCGAAAACGTTCGACGGCCAATGACGTGGCGCCGCTTTCCACCGGCTGGACATTGCTGAAGCGCGCATTCGCGGCAGCCGTGAAGGGGAAGAACAACTGGATGTTGCCGTCCACGTCCGAGTCGCGGCTATTGGCCGGGAGCCGCTCCAGCAATAGCGTCGAGTAGTTCTCACGCCCATTGATGACCGTGAAAGCCACGCGCTTGGGTTCGGAAACGGCAACCCCGTCGCTGATCCTGGCCTCCACCACGTAATCACCCGGCACGGCGAGGTCGAAGCCGTTTCCATTGGGATGGCACTTTTCCCCGGCGGCCGTCGAGCACGAATAGGAGGGGAAGTTGGCGCCTTCGGGCTGCTTGACGACAGAAATGTCGTAGTACAGCGGCGAGTCCTGATCCGGATCGAACATGTATTGGACGTTCGAGGTGATAAACATCGGGGCGGACTCGGCGATCACCGGCTGGCCCGGCGTGGTCCCGCTATCCAGGCCGCCATTGCCGTTCGGATACCAGATGTAGTGATTCTGAAGCGAAAGGCGCGTCAGTACCGGCGGGTTGTTGCCCACCTTGGCGAAGGCGCTGGCGCTGGTGGTTGCCCCCACCCGGTTGCTGATCGCTCCCTTGGAATCCTTGACCTGCAGAAAAGCGATGTACGGGCCCGGTTTGTCGGCCACCACGCTGGCCGTCGGATCGTTCTGGCTTTGCGTCAGCACGGCGCTGCTGCCGGCCGGGCGCTCCAGGGTCCAGGTGTAGAAAAGCTGGTCGCCGTTCTTGTCGGAACTGGCACTGCCGTCGAACGTGATGGTCTGGCCGACCAGTACCTTGGCCACGTCCACCTTGGCGCTGGCCACCGGTGCGACATTGGCGCCCGTCTTGATGCTGAGCGCATAGTCCGCGACCGCGCTGTCCAGCTTGCCGTCGCTGACGACGAGCTCGAACCGCCAGTTGCCCGTCTTGCTGCCATCCAGCACCACGGAGCTGGCCGTCGACGTCAGCCGCTCGCCCGGGCTGGCCTGGTTCCAGTAGGTCCACTGGTAGGTCAGCGGATCGCCTTCGGGATCGTAGGAGGCATAGGCGGCGATCGTGCAATAGGGATAGTGGATGGAGGTGCCGCCGAGCTCGCATTCGCCCGTGCCCGAGATGCCGGCCACCGGCGCGGTATTGACGGTATCGTCCGCGGCTTTCGCGACGTTCACGATCACGCGCTGCGTGGTGGCGGCGTGTCCGTCGTAGGCCATGAAGTCGAAGGTGTACTTGCCAACGACGTCGGGGACGAACTCGGTCTTGGCGCTATCAGCGTTGGCGATCGTGGCCTTGCTGCCGACCGGAATCGCGGCGGTGGTCGGAAAACGCCAGCGGTAGCCCAGCGCGTCGCCGTCGGGATCCCTGCTGCCGCTGCCGTCGAGCACCACGGGCCGGCGCAGCGTGCCGGCGAAGACCAGGTAACCGTTCCGGTCGTACGCGGCATCCGCCGGCGCGGTGATGGAGACGACCGGCAGGCTGTTGCCGGTATTGACGGTGATCCTGACGTCGGCAGGTTCGCTGGTCTTGTCTCCATGCCGCACGACGAGACTGGCGCGATAGATGCCGACCCGGTCGGCCAGAAAACTGGCCTTCGCGCTGGTCGCGTCTCTCAGGGCGGTGATCAGCTCATTGTCGGGTTGCTCGATCAGAGTCCATTGGTACCGTAGCTCGCCCACGGCTGCGCCGGTGGGCGCAAGGCTGTGGCTACCGTCCAGCACGACGGTGGCGCCCCGCAATACCGTCTGTTCCGCGGGAATGGCCACCGCCAGCGGATTGACGCTGGTCGCCGTGATCGTGACGCGCGCGCTGCCGCTGGACGTGCCGTCGCTGACGATCAGGTCGGCCACGTAGTCGCCCGGAAGATCGGGGGTCAAGGTCGGCCTGGCGCTGGCGTTGCCGGACAACACCGCGCCGCTGCCCTCGGGTTTGGCCGACAAGGTCCACGCATAGCGCAGCGTGCCGCCGTTGGGCGTGGTGCTGGCGCTGCCGTCGAGCGTGACGGCCGTGCCGATGGGCACGCTGGTCCGGTCGGCGGTGGCCACCGCGGTGGGCCGGGCGGCGCCGGTGCCGGCATCGCCGCCGCCATCGCCGCCGCCGCATGCGGCAAGCAGCATGACGGCGATGCCCGCCAGCCCTGCCCTGAGGTTGCGCAAGGAAAGAATCATGGCTGTGGAACCCTCTGGTGGTTGAATGGAATATCCAAGGTCTCAGTACCTCAAGGTCACGCTCACTCGCGCCGTGCGGCCCGGCGCGGGAATCAGTCCCAGGCTCAGGGCGTCGAGGTAGTAGCGGTCGGTGATGTTGTCCAGGTTGAAATCGATGCTGACGCGATCGTTGACCCGATAGCTGGCGAACAGGTCGAACACCCGGTACGCGTGCCAGGGCACGATGGACAGGAAGCTGCGCCGGGTGTCGTCGTTGTATTGGGGAGCATTGGTGCGCTGGCCCATGAACGTGCCGCGCACGCCCAGCACGAGCCGGTAGTCCAGCAGTCGCGCGCCCAGGGTGATGTTGCCGTGCCACTTGGGCGGCACCATGTTGTTGATGTAGCTGCCGGCGATGCCGTAGTCGTTGCAGCGCTCGGCGCGATAGCTGCCGGTATGGCAGATCTCGATCTTGTTGTACTGGGTGACGCCGAATTGGGTGAACACCACGCCCAGGTCGTACGAACCCGACAACTCCAGCCCGTTGAAGGTCGCGCTGTCGATGTTGCGCATGGTGAAGTTGGAGGCCTGGCTCAGCTCGCCGCCCGCGCCGCCCTCTTCCCACAGGTTGGGCGTCGTACGCGTCAGGTAGTCCTTGGTATGGTTGCGGAAGTAGGCCAGCTTCAGGCGCAATCTGTCGCGGCCGGCCAGGATGCCGTCCTTGAGATAGTTGACGCCGACTTCCTTGTTCCTGGTGTGTTCGGGCTTGAGGATGACGTCGGGCGCGGCATCGAACGAAAAGCCGGAGGTGCTCTCGAACAGGCTGGGCATGCGGTAGGCCTCGGCATAGCGGCCGTAGAACTGCAGGCCGTGCTTGCCCGGCTCCCAGCTCAGGCTGATGACCGGCGCGGTGCCGCTTTGCTTGTTGCGGTTGGGCAGCGGATCGCAAACGCCATCGCCATCGGCATCCACGCAGTTCGGGCTTTGCGGATCGTGGACCGTGATGGGCTTGTCGTCATGCGACTTGAAACGGGTATGACGCACGCCCACGTCCAGCGCCACGGTTTCCACGGGCTTGTACAGCCAGGCCACGAACGCGCTGTATTCGTCGCGGCTGCCCTGCCGCCCCGCCAGCCCTCGGAAGTCCGGCGTCAGGGGCGTGGTGCCGACATCCTCCCATTGCCCGGCCAGGCCATAGCGCAGCTGGCTTTCGCCCCAGGCGCGATGATCCAGGCTAGAGGTGTTCTCCAGGGTCAGCCCCCAGCGCCGGTATTTCTCGCGCTCGTTGTTGTAGAGATCCGGCTGGGTCGCGCTGGGACTGTTGTTGGTGGCGCGGGTCCGGGTATGCCAAAGGTTCGCGCGCAGGTCCAGCCACGGCGTACCGGCTGGATTCCAATGGTAGCGGCTGGCGTAGGTATCGACGGTGACGTCGCTGTTGCGCGGCTGCGTGATCGGTGCGAAGTTTGCGAAGCGGACGATCTGCGAAGGCATGATTTCGCTGTACACGCTGCGGTAGCGCAGGTAGCTCAATTCGAGTTCCTGGTCTGCCGGCAGGTAGAACGTGCCTTTGAGCAGCGCCGACCTGCTTTCGTAGTTGGTGCCGGGAATGCGCTCGCCGGCCTGGAAATACGAGGCCCCGCGGACCTCGGGGCGAACCTCGGTATAGAACGGCAACTTGCGCCGGTTCGAGACATCGACCCAAGCCGAGGGACCGTGCGCGCCGGCGTAGTAATTGCCTTGCTCGCGTTGCGCATAGGCCGCCACCAGATCGAATTTCTCCCAGCGCTTGGCGATGGCCAGGCTCCCGGCATAGCTCTTGGGCCGGAAGGTGCCGGGCCGGTCCAGCCCCTCGGGGTTGCCCCATTCCTCGGGCAGGGCGTATCGCCCGGAGCAGGCGGCGGCCGTCACGCAATCGGTGCGGTAGACCGGCGCAACGCCCAGCGTGCCGCCGGTGTAGAGCCCGGCCGGCGTACCGGCTGCCGCGGGCGAGCCGCTGTTGTTGCCGATGGCCTGCCCGCGCACGCGCAGGCCGAAATCCTGGCCGGGCCGGACGATGTCTTCGGCCTTGATGGTGCGCATGCTGACCAGGCCGCCGGTGGCGCCGGTGCCTTCGGCCGACAGGGTCGGTCCCTTGTCGATCTGGATGCCGCCGATCAGATCCGGGTCGATGTAGCTGCGCGAGACCGCGCCGGAATACCCCCGATACACCGTGGTTTCCTGGCGCGCGCCGTCCACCAGGACCGGCACCCGGCCCTGGCCCTGCATGCCGCGGATGTTGATGTCCAGTCCGCCGCTGTTGCGAAGCTCGCCCACCAGCACGCCGGGCGTGCCGCGGAAGATATCGCCCACCGACGTGCCGCGGTTGCGCTCGATGTCTTCGCGGGTCAGCACGCTGCGCGAGCCGGCGGTGCGGTAGACCTCGTCCTTGGGATCCTGGTCGCGCACGCCCTCGACCGTGATCATCGGCAGCATCGATTGGCCGATCGGACTGCGCCGCAGGGAATAGATGCCCGCGTCGTAGGCGGTCTCGAAGCCGCTGGCTTCCAGCAAAGCGCTGAAGCCCTGCTGCACCGTGAACGTCCCGCGCAGCCCGGAACTGCGCATGCCGGCCAGCCACGAGGCATCGAAAGACAACACCACGCCCGCCATGCCCGCGAACTGGCTGAGCGCCGCCCCCAGCGGCCCGGCCGGCACCTCGTAGTAGCGCGCCTCGGCCGCCGCGGCGGTGCCCGCCGGCAACATCGCCGGCAGGCTGGCCGCCAGCATCAGGCCCCACAACAATCGACGCGCGACAGTGCGCCGGAAAGCGCACACGCAGCCCTGCAACATGGTCATCCTTTCGCCAAGACGTTCGTGAGATCCGTGCTCCTGATAGGGAGTCGAACGAACGCGCCCAAAAGGACAATCACCGCGAAAAAAAGGTCGCGATCCGCTAGCGGCGGACGATGCGCGTCCAATAGCGGGTCCGGCGCTGGATCTCCACCGGAAAGGTGCGCCGCAAGGCGGCCAGCGCGGCATCGCTGTCGTTCAGGGGAAACGAGCCCGAGACCCGATGGCCGGCGGCGGCGGGATCACAGCCCAGCCAGCCGGGCCGATAGCGGGCCAGCTCCGCCACCACGTCTCCCAGCGCCCAGTCGGAAACGACCAGCACGCCCCTGGCCCACAGCGCGCGCGTGGGATCGGCCTGTGCCACCGCCTCGACCTCCCACGCGGACATGACGGCCTCCTGCCCCGCCTGGATCAGGCGCGGCGGAGCGGAAGCCCGGGCGGGATGCAGCAGGACCGCATGTTCCAGCACGGCGACACGGGTGGCGCGCGCCTCCAGGCGGACGGTGTAGCGTGTCCCGACCGAGGTTGCCAGGCCATGGACGGTCCCGACCCGGAACGGGCGCCGCGCCGGGTCGGCGGCCGTTTCGACCAGCACGTTGCCGGCCCGCAGCCAGACCAGGCGCTGGGTGGCGTCGAAACGGACGTCGACGGCGGCCTGGCTGTCGAGGACCAGGCGCGTGCCGTCCTCGAGCACGAGCGGACGGATCTCGCCCTTGGCGGCCTGATAATCGGCGCCGGAAAATACCGGCCGCCGGGCCATCAGCAGCCCCCCGCCCAGCATGGCCGGGTTCGCCGCGCTGATCGGGTATCCGACCACGCGCCGTGGCGGAACGCCGTTCGCGATGATTTCGCTGGCAGTGGGAGAGCTGGTCCATGCCGCGGCGGGCGTGCTGCCGGAGTGGTTTGGCGGAGAGGGGGGGCTGACGGCGGACCGTACGGCCGGTCCGGCATTCGCCGCCGGCCTCTGGCCCGAATGGAGCCTGGGTTCCGACCTCCATGTCTATTACCTGACCGCGGTATGGACGGTCGCCGGCGCGTTGGCGATCCATGCGCTTGGCCGGACGCCTTTGCTCAAGCTTGCCAACGCCGTCCGGGACAACCCGCAGCGCGTGGCTTTCATCGGCTATGACCCCCACCGTGTACGCTATCTGATGCTGACGATGGCGGGGTTCTTCGCCGGGGTGGCGGGTGGGTTGATGGCGCTCAATCTGGAAATCGCCAGTGCCGACAGCCTGGGCGCCTTGCGGTCGGGCGCGGTGCTGCTGGCGGTGGTGGTGGGCGGCAGCGGCCTGTTCCTGGGGCCCGTGGCCGGCGCGGTGGTCGTGACGTTTTTCTCGGTGGCGCTGTCGCGCCATACCGGGGCCTGGCAGTTGTACCTGGGGCTTGTCTTTGCCGCCGTCGTGCTGGTCCTGCCGGGAGGATTGGCGGGGGGCGCCCGCGACGCGGCACGGCTCGTCGCCCGGCGCGAACTGGCCGGTTGGCTGCGCCCGAGAGGCTGGGCGGCCGCCGGCGCGTTGGGTGGGTGCGCCGGACTGAGCCTGGCGATCGAATTGGCCTATGGACGCGTCCACGGGGCCGGCGGCCCGGCGGCCGTGTCCTGGTTCGGCCTGACGCTGGATCCGTCCGCGGCCCTGCCATGGGCGGCGGCCGGTGCGCTGCTGGCGCCGGCCGCCGTCATCCTGTTCCGGGGCCGGGGCAGGGCGGCGGCGTCGCCGGGGGAATGCGATGCATGACGCACAGGCCGGGCCCGGCACCGATGCCTTGGAGCTTGAGGGCGTGGGCAAGCGATACGGCCATGTCCAGGTGCTGGACGATGTCACCCTGCGTGTCGCCGCGGGCGAGTTCCATGCCTTGATCGGTCCCAACGGGGCCGGCAAGTCCAGCCTGTTCAATGTGATATCGGGCCTGACGCCGCCCTCGGCGGGCAGGGTGCGCCTGCATGGCCGCGACGTCACCGGGCTGGCGGCGCATCGCATGGCCAGGTCCGGCCTGTCGCGCAGTTTCCAGGTGGCCAATGTCTTCGGCCGCATGTCGGTATTCGACAACCTGCGCTGTGCCGCCATGCGTACCGGGGGACTGGGCTACCAATGGTGGCGCGCGCTGGATCGCGGATGCGGGGTGGCGCAACGGGCGCGCCAGGTCATGGCGCAGCTCGGCCTGGAGCCGCGCGCGGATCGGCAGGCGGGCGAATTGAGCTACGCGGAGCAGCGCGCCCTGGAGTTGGGCATGGTGCTGGCGACCGACGCGCGCGTCGTGCTGCTGGACGAACCGACGGCCGGGATGAGCCGCGCCGAGACGACGCGGATGATGGAACTGATACGCGATACCTGTCGGGGGAGAACCGTGCTGATCGTCGAGCATGACATGCAGGTGGTTTTCGGCCTGTCCGATCGTATTTCGGTCATGGTCCAGGGCGAACTGATCGCAACCGGCACACCCGATCGCATACGCGCGGACGAGGCGGTCCGCCAGGCCTACCTGGGCGGTGCCGCGCCGGAGCTGGAATGAACCGCTGCCTGGAACTCCGCGGCGCCCATGCCTGGTATGGCCGGGCCCATGTCCTGCAAGGCGTCGACCTGCACGTGGCGCCGGGCGAGATCGTCGCGCTGCTGGGGCGCAATGGCGCGGGCCGCTCCACCCTGGCGCGCGCCGTCATGGGACTGGTCGAGCGGCGCGGCCGGTACCTCTGGTGCGGCCAGGATATCGGCGCGCTGCGCACGTTCGAGATCGCGCGCAGGGGTATCGGCTATGTGCCGGAAAGCCGGGACGTTTTTCCGGGCATGACGGTCGAGCAGAATCTCGTGCTGGGCCAGAAGGCGGCAAGACCGGGACGCTGGACCCGCGCCGAGGTATACCGGCTTTTTCCGCCGCTGGCGCGGCGGGCCGGCGTCCAGGCGCAGTACCTGTCGGGAGGCGAGCAGCAGATGCTGGCCCTGGGCCGCACGCTGATGGGCGATCCCGCGTTGATGCTCGTGGACGAGCCAGCCGAAGGATTGGCGCCGCAGGTGGTGGCGCAGCTGGCGGCCTGCCTGGCCGAACTGCGCCGCCAGGGCATGGCGATCCTGCTGATCGAGCAGAAGCTGGATTTCGCGCTGGACATTGCCGATCGTGCGTATGTGCTGGGGCACGGCGCGGTGGTGTTCGCGGGAACCCCGGCGGCCTTGCGCGCGGACGTCCCGGTCAGGCGAGAGTGGATCGAGCTCTAGTGCCAGCGGGCCCAGGATGCCGGCGCTAGGCCCGCCACGACGCTGGCGAGGCGCCCAGCGGGCCGGCCGGAATGTCCCAGGCCATGGGGGCGCCGGTTACCGCGAGCGGAGTCTTGACGCGCCGTGCCCGGCCCCAGGCCGTCGTTTCCGAGGGCATGGTGCAGTCGTCACGGGTTTCGGGAACGAGGGGCGCGGTGTCCGTTTGCTCCATGCCCTGCACCAGCAGGGCCGCCGTGCGCGCCAAGGAGGCGCGGGCCTCGCCGCCGCAGCCGGTACGCACGCGTTCGGTCAAGCCGCGTATCGCCGCGGTGGCCAGCAGGTAGCCCGTGGCATGGTCCAGCGCCTGGACCGGCAGCGGGGTGGGCCGGGCCCGGCCCAGCGCGCGCATGCCCGCATCCGCGATGCCGCAGCTCATCTGCACCAGGCTGTCGAATCCGCGGCGAGCCTTCCAGGGGCCGGTCCATCCGTACGCGTCCAGTGACACATCGACCAGGCCGGGGTTGATGCGGCGCCGCTGCTCCGCATCGAACCCCAGGGCGCCCAGGGCATCCGAACGATAGCCATGCACCAGCACGTCGGCGTCGCGCAGCAACTGGCGAAACAGGCGCCGGCCTTCCGTGGAGCGAAGGTCGATGCGGCCGCAGCGTTTGCCCAGCGTCAGCTCGGGGGCGGCGACCGGTTCGTCCCACCCGGGGGGATCCAGCCGCAGGATTTCCGCGCCGTAGCCCGCCAGGAAGCGCGTGGCCACCGGTCCCGCGATGATGCGGGTCAGGTCCAGCACGCGCACGCCCCGCAGCGGACGGTCCGGGGCAAGGGCCCAGGCGGGTGCTTCGGCGGCGTGCGCCGGCTTGCGCCACAGCAGCGGTTCGCCCGACACCGCGGCCCCCTGGGGATGCGCCGCCCAGGCTTCCTGGGAACGCATCTGCGCGGCGCAACCCTTGGCCTCGACGATTGCGTTCTCGAGATCCAGGGCGTTCCACGCCGCGACCGCCCGTGCCACGCTGTCGTGGTTGCCGTGGCAGCCCAGCACGCGCAGGATGGTGTCGCGATGGTGCGGCGCGTTGGCGTGGAGCCGTATCCAGCCATCGGTGGTTTCGTAATCGCCGGTAACGGGGTCGCGCGCGGCGGGCAGTTTCCAGCCTGCCGGCCGCAACGATGTCTCGAACCAGAACGAGGCCAGCCGCCGGTCGACCGCCACCGCGGGCCGATGGCCGTGCCGGTGCCCGATCAGTTCGGCAACGGCCAGCCCCGCCGCACCGACGGCCGCGGCCGCGAGATCGGTGACCGGGAAGATGGACGGCAGGCTGCCCGCCCCGAGCCACGCGATGCCGGGGGGAAGCGCGGCGCTTCCCGTCGCGTTCCAGATGGCACGCAGGTAGCCGTCGCAGGCTTCGTCCGCGACGGCCGCCGGGTCGCGCCGCATGTCACAGCACCTCGGCCGCGTAGTCGGCCAGCCGCGAGCGTTCGCCCCGCTGAAGGGTCACGTGGCCCGAGTGCGGCCAGCCCTTGAAGCGGTCCACCACGTAGGTCAGGCCGGAACTGCCCTCGGTCAGGTAGGGGGTGTCGATCTGCGCGATGTTGCCCAGGCAGACCACCTTGGTGCCGGGGCCGGCGCGGGTGATCAGTGTCTTCATCTGCTTGGGCGTGAGGTTCTGCGCCTCGTCGATGATCAGGAACTTGTTCAGGAAGGTGCGGCCGCGCATGAAGTTCAGCGACTTGACCTTCACCCGCGAGCGGATGAGGTCCATGGTGGCGGCGCGCCCCCAGTCGCCGCCATGGCCGCTTTCGCCGTCGCCCATGTTCAGCACGTCGAGGTTGTCTTCCAGCGCGCCCATCCAGGGCAGCATCTTCTCTTCCTCGGTGCCTGGCAGGAAGCCGATGTCCTCGCCCACCGGCACCGTGACCCGGGTCATGATGATCTCGGTGTAGCGCTTGGTCTCGAGCACCTGCGTGAGGCCCGCGGCCAGCGCCAGCAGCGTCTTGCCGGTGCCGGCCTGGCCCAGTAGCGAGATGAAGTCGCAGTCCGGGTTCATCAGCAGGTTGAGCGCGAAGTTCTGCTCGCGGTTGCGCGCGGTGATGCCCCAGACGCTGTTCTTGCTGTGGGTGTATTCGCGCAGCGTCTGGAGCACGGCGGTCTTGCCGTTGACCTCCTTGACCTGCGCGTACAGCGGCATGCTGCCTTCGAAATAGACGAACTGGTTGACGGCGAACTGCGCGCAAAGCGGCCCGGTGATCCGGTAGAAGGTGCTGCCGCCCTGTTGCCAGGACTCCATGCCTTTGCTGTGCTTGTCCCAGAAGTCGTCGGGCAACTGCAACACGCCGGTGTAGAGCAGGTCGGAGTCTTCCAGGACCTGGTCGTTGAAGTAGTCCTCGGCCGGCAGCCCCAGCGCGCGCGCCTTGACGCGCATGTTGATGTCCTTGGACACCAGCACGACCTCGCGGTCGGGGAAGCGTTCCTGCAGGGCGCGCACCACGCCCAGGATCTGGTTGTCGGCC
Organism: Alcaligenaceae bacterium SAGV5; assembly: GCA_009360345.1. Taxonomy (GTDB): domain Bacteria; phylum Pseudomonadota; class Gammaproteobacteria; order Burkholderiales; family Burkholderiaceae_B; genus Pigmentiphaga. Next base: position 669,678 of record SPDP01000003.1, on the reverse strand, counting down.
TTGCCCACGGGCAGGCCCGACGGCAGCGCGGCCGACAGCAGGGTCGTCTGCAGGTACAGCCGGCCCAGGGCGTCGCGGTTGCCCAGTTTGCTCAGCGGGATGCCGGCGTCCATGTCGCCGATGTCGCTGACCAGTTCGTCCAGCGAGCGGCTGACCTGGCGGGCGTTTCGCGCGACTTCGGACATGCCCTTCTTGTGGTTGTCCAGCTCTTCCAGCGTCATCATCGGCAGGAAGATATCGTGCTCCTCGAAACGGAACAGCGAACTCGGATCATGCATCAGGACGTTGGTGTCGAGCACGAACAGCTTGGCGACTTCCGGCCCGGCCGATTTTGCCTTGCGCCTGGGGACGGACCTGGCCACGGCCTTGCCGGCGGCGGGAGCCGGGGCGGGCGCGGACGCGGGCTGCGGCGCGCGCGCGACGATGGGGGCCTCGGCCTGCGGCGCGGGGGTCAGCAGGGTGCCGGCCTTGGATTTGGCGGCAGTCTTGCGGGCCGTCTTGGCCGGAGCGGCCTGGATGCCTTCCAACTGGGGCTGGAGGTCACGGATCTCGGAGGAGGGCGGTCGGGGTTCGGCTTCGGTACGTTTGCCGCGGGCTGCGGGGCGCGCTGGTTCACCCGAGGGGAAGGACAGGATTGCTGCGGGCGCGTAGGGGGGGGCCCTAACCGACTGGTAATCGGCACGCCGGCCAGCAGGAACTCCATCTGGTCGGCCAGGATGCGGCGATTGCGCAGGATCATGCCCTCCCAGCGGTTGGGCCGGTACGGCAGGTAGAGCAGCGGCATGCCGGCCTGCTCGGGGGTGCGGTTGCCCTTGCGCTGGTTGCACGAGCGGCAGGCCGTGACCACGTTCTCCCAGGTATTGGCGCCGCCGCGCGACTCGGGGCGGACGTGCTCGATGGTCAGTTCGGATTCCGGGAAACAGCCGCCGCAATAGGCGCAGACATGCATGTCGCGCGAGAACAGGCGCTCGCGGCTGATGCTGATGGAGGCGGAGCGATCGCCGCGGAACTCGCGGCCGCGCACCGCGATGATGCTGGCGGTGCTGGCGGTGGACACGAGCCCGGTCAGGCGGTTCGTCCCCCCGCGATAGGTGACGGTGGTATCCCCCAGTTCCCACGCCACCCTTCCCGCCACGTGCAGGCAGATGGCTTTTTCGATGTCGACCCAATGCACCGGCGTGCCGGCGACATCGAGCGCGAGAACCAGATGAGCCACAGTTTTCTCCTGTGTGGATTGCCTATCGCTATCTTTTACTGGTTTTTTATACAGCGCATCAATGACCAAATCAAGACAAATGCCGATTCCGCACAACATTCGCGCGCCAACATCGCGCAAGCACCCGGCGCTCCGCACCAAGACAAACAACGCAGACCCAGGATGCGGCGGATCTGGCTCCGCCAGTCCGCCCGCATCGCCCCCTGGGGGGCGCGCGTAAGCGCGTAGGGGGGGGTTTAATCCCCCGGCGCGCGGATCAGCCAGCGCCCGTCGCGCCAGACACGGCTCTCGCCGTGGTGCATCACGAAAAACTCGTCGGACGCCACGCCCGCGTAGCGGCGCGCCCGCGCCAGGTCCCGGGGCGGCTGGTCCAGCGCCTCGTCGGCGAGCTCGAACGTGCCCCAGTGGATGGCGACGGAGGCCTTGGCGCGCAGTTCCCGGTGCGCCTGCACGGCCTCGGTGGGATTCATGTGGTGGCCGCGCATGAACCAGCGCGGCGCATAGGCGCCTATCGGCAGCGCGGCCAGGTCGAAGGGGCCCATGCGCTCGCCTATGGTGGCGATGTCCCTGGAATAGCCGAAGTCGCCGCCGAACAGGAAGTTGAAAGCGGGTTCGCGGGTCTGGACCGCCCACGCCCCCCATAGCGAGACATTCCGGTCGAACGGCGTGCGGGCGCTCCAGTGCTGGACGGGCAACAGCGTCAGGATGGCATCGCCGACCACCGTCTGGCCCCACCAGTCCAGCGGACGCAGATCGGTGGCCTCGGGCACGTACTGGCGAAACCACACGTCCACGCCCAGGGGCACCATGAAGACAGGCGGACCGCCGGGCTGGGCCGCCAGCGCCTTGACCGAGGCGAGATCCAGGTGATCGTAGTGATTGTGCGAGATCACCACGGCATCGATATGCGGCAGGTCGGCCGGCGCGATGCCCGGCGGCTGATGGCGCCTGGGTCCGATGAGCTCGAAAGGCGACGCGCGCTCGGAAAACACCGGATCGGTCAACAGATTGAAGCGGCCCAGTTGCACCAGCAGGGTGGAATGCCCCACCCAGCTCACCCGCACGTCGGGCGAGGACTCCTTCAGCCACGCGGTGTCCGCCACGACCGGCACCAGGGACTCCGTCGGAGGCGGGGGCAGGCCCTGCGCCCAGCGGTCGAACTGCCAGCGCCAGAAATCGAGCGTGCCCGGATGGGCATACGAGTACAGGTTGCGGAACCCGTGCGGGGTATGGTGCGGCTGGGCGGGTTCATAGTACGGATTGACGGGGGAACACCCCGCCACCGCGCAAGCCGCCAGGACTGCCGCCACCCCCCGGGCCATCATGTTGCTACAACACCGGGGACAGCACGGGCTGCTTGGGCTTGGCATCCAGCAGCCGGCCCTTGCGTGCCCGCTTGCCGACGTAGGCCGCCAGCCCGCCGGCGGACAGGATCTCTTCGTGCGGCTTGTTGCGGTAGATGCCCGTGATCCGCAACCCCGCCGGCCCGACCGGCACGACCTGGGCCAGGCTGTCCTTGGGATCGATGTCCATCAGCGCCGTGCCACGGCCGCCCGACGACAACGCCTTGACCTCGGCCAGGCCGAACACCAGGAAGCGGCCCTTGTCAGTCAGCAGCGCGAGCGAGTCGGCGCCGTCGAACACCGGCACGGGGCGCAGCGGGCCGTCGCCCTCGTCCAGGGTCATGAATTGCTTGCCGCCGCGCTGGCGCGTGGCCATGTCGCCCAGGCGGGTGACGAAGCCGACGCCGCGTCCGGTCGCCAGCAGCCAGCGGCTCTCGGGCGCCGCCGCGATCATGTGCAGGATGCGGGCCCCGGCCTCCAGGTCGATCAGCGTGGTCACCGGCACGCCGTCGCCGCGCGCCGACGGCAGCGCGCTGACGGCCACCGAATAGACGCGGCCGTTGCTGCCCAGCGCGATCAGCGTATCGGTGGTCCGGCATTCGAACGCGCCGTAAAGCGCATCGCCCGCCTTGAAGGTAAACAGGCTGGCGTCATGGCCGTGGCCCTGGCGGGCCCGCAGCCAGCCTTTCTGCGACACGATGACAGTAACGGGCTCGTCGATGACCTTGGCTTCGATGGTGGCGCGCTCGGCCGCTTCGATCAGCGTGCGGCGGTCGTCGCCGTACTGCTTGGCGTCGGCTTCGATTTCCTTGATGATCATGCGCTTGAGCGAAGCCGGATTGGCCAGCAGTTCTTCGAGCTTGCCCTGTTCTTCCTTCAGGTCCTTCAGCTCCTGCTCGATCTTGAAGCCTTCCAGGCGTGCCAATTGCCGCAGGCGCATTTCCAGGATGTCCTCGGCCTGGCGCTCGGACAGCTTGAAGGCCTGCATGAGCGCGGGCTTGGGCTCGTCCGATTCGCGGATGACCTTGATCACGGCATCCACGTTCAGGTAGACCACCATGCGCCCTTCCAGCACATGGATGCGGTCCAGCACCTTGTCCAGGCGATGGCGCGAGCGGCGCGTGACGGTCTGGGTGCGGAAGGCCAGCCACTCGTCCAGGATCTCGCGCATGGACTTCTGGCGCGGCCGTCCGTCGTTGCCCACCGCCACCAGGTTGATGGGCGCGCTGCTTTCCATGGACGTGTGGGCCAGCAGCGTGTTGACGAATTCGTCGCGGTCCACCCGCGAGGTCTTGGGCTCGAACACCAGCCGCACCGCGGCGTCCTTGCCGGACTCGTCGCGCACCGCGTCGAGCAGGCTCAGCAAGGCCGCCTTGGTCTGCTGCTGGTCGTTGGACAGGCTCTTCTTGCCCGCCTTCACCTTGGGGTTGGTGAGTTCCTCGATCTCTTCCAGCACTTTCTGGCCGGAGGTGGACGGCGGCAGCTCGGTGACCACCAGTTGCCACTGGCCCCGGGCCATTTCCTCGAATTTCCAGCGCGCGCGCACCTTGATCGAGCCGCGGCCCGTGCCGAGGATCTGGGCGATCTCGGGCCGTGGCGTGATGATCTGGCCACCGCCGGGATAATCGGGGCCGGGCAGCAGGCCGTAGAGTTCGTCGTCGGCGATCCTGGGATTCTTCAGCAGCGCCACCGCGGCCTGCGCGACTTCGCGCAGGTTGTGCGGCGGGATCTCGGTGGCCATGCCCACCGCGATGCCCGAGGCGCCGTTCAGGAGCACCACGGGCAGGCGCGCCGGCAACTGCCTGGGTTCCTGGTACGACCCGTCGTAGTTGGGAACGAAATCGACCGTGCCTTCGTCCAGTTCGTCCAGCAGCAGCCGGGCGATGGGCGTGAGCCGCGCCTCGGTGTAGCGCATCGCCGCGGCGCCGTCGCCATCGCGCGAACCGAAGTTGCCCTGTCCGTCGATGAGCGGATAGCGCAGCGAGAACGATTGCGCCATGCGCACCAGCGCGTCATAGGCGGCCTGGTCGCCATGGGGGTGGTACTTGCCCAGCACGTCGCCCACCACGCGGGCCGACTTCACCGGCTTGGCGTTGGCGCCCAGCCCCATGGCCTGCATCGCGTACAGGATGCGCCGCTGCACCGGTTTCTGGCCGTCGCTGACGTCGGGCAGCGCCCGACCCTTGACCACCGATACCGCGTAATCCAGATAAGCCTGTTCCGCATAGCGCGCCAGCGTGATCGCGGCATCGCCGCCCGGCATCTCGAACAAGCCGGGTTGTTGTTCGTCCGTCATCAAATATCCACCTCGGCGAGGTCGCCTTTCTCTTCCAGCCACGAGCGCCGCTGCGCGGCCTCACCCTTGCCCATCAGCATGTCGAACATGCGCGTGGTCTCGTCCGCGCCAAGCTCGCCGTAGGTGATCGGCAACAGGCGCCGGGTGTCGGGGTTCATCGTGGTTTCCCAAAGCTGCTCGGGGCTCATTTCGCCCAGGCCCTTGAAGCGGCTGATGCTCCAGGATCCTTCGCGCACGCCTTCCTTGCGCAGCTTGTCCTCGACCGCGGTCAGTTCGCCCTGGTCCAGGCAATAGAGCTTGCGCGGCGGCCGCTTGCCCAGCGCCGGCACGTCCACGCGGAACAGCGGCGGCCGCGCCACGTACACGTGCCCGGCCTCGACCAGCTTGGGGAAGTGCCGCAGGAACAGCGTCAGGAGCAGCACCTGGATGTGCGAACCGTCCACGTCCGCGTCGGACAGGATGCAGACGCGTCCATAGCGCAGGCCCGACAGGTCGGGATCGTCGCTGGCCCCGTGGGGATCGACGCCGATCGCCACCGCGATATCGTGGATCTCGTTGTTGGCGAACAGGCGGTCGCGCTCGACCTCCCAGGCGTTGAGCACCTTGCCGCGCAAGGGCAGGATGGCCTGGAATTCCTTGTCGCGCCCCATCTTGGCCGACCCGCCGGCCGAGTCGCCCTCGACCAGGAAGACCTCGGTGCGGGTGGCATCGCTGCTTTCGCAATCGGTCAGCTTGCCGGGCAGCACCGCCACGCCGGAGCTCTTGCGCTTCTCGACCTTCTGCGTGGCCCGCACGCGCGACTGCGCCTGGCGGATGACCAGTTCGGCCAGCTTCTTGCCGTACTCGACGTGGGAGTTCAGCCACAGCTCGAGCGCGGGCTTCGAGAAGCCGCCCACCAGGCGCACCGCGTCGCGGCTGTTCAGGCGCTCCTTGATCTGGCCCTGGAACTGCGGATCGAGCACCTTGGCCGACAGCACGAAGCTGGCGCGCGCGAACACGTCCTCGGGCAACAGCTTGACACCCTTGGGGCTGAGGTTGTGCAGTTCGACGAAGCCCTTGACGGCGTTGAACAGGCCGTCGCGCAGCCCGGCCTCGTGCGTGCCGCCGGCCGGCGTCGGGATCAGGTTGACGTAGGACTCGCGCACGACGTTGCCGTCCTCGGTCCAGGCCACCACCCATTGCGCGCCCTCGCCCTCGGCGAAGTTCTCGTTGTCGCTGCCGGCGTACTGCTCGCCCTCGAACAGGGGGATGAGCAGTTCGGCGCCGGCCAGCGCCTCGGTCAGGTAGCCGCGCAGGCCCTGCTCGTACAGCCAGGTCTGGGTCTCGCCGGTCTTCTCGACCCGCAGCGTGACCTTCACGCCAGGCAGCAGCACGGCCTTGCTGCGCAGGAGGCGCGACAGCTCGCCCATGGGGATCGCGCCGCTGTCGAAATACTTGGGATCCGGCCAGCAGCGCACGCGCGTGCCGCTTTTCTTGCGCGCGAGGTCGGACACCTGCGCGAGCTCCTCGACCACGTCGCCGTGCTGGAACACCAGCCGGTGGGCCGCGCCGTCGCGCCAGACCGTGACCTCCATCCGCGACGACAGCGCGTTGGTGACCGAGACGCCGACGCCGTGCAGGCCGCCGGAGAACGAATAGGCGCCGCCGCCCTGCTTGTCGAACTTGCCGCCCGCGTGCAGGCGGGTGAAGACCAGTTCGACGACCGGCGCGTTTTCCTCGGGATGCATGCCGACGGGAATGCCGCGGCCCTCGTCCTCGACGGTCACGCTGCCGTCGGTATGCAGGGTGACCTGCAGATGTTTGCCGTAGCCGGCCAGCGCCTCGTCGGCGCCATTGTCGATCACTTCCTGCACCACGTGCAGGGGGTTTTCGGTTCGGGTGTACATGCCCGGGCGCTGCTTGACGGGCTCCAGCCCCTTCAGCACCCGGATGGAAGCTTCGTTGTAGCGAGTGGCCAAGTTATCCCCAGCGACTGTGGAAAATGAAGGATATTTTACGGATGGAGGGCCTAACCATGCGGGTCGGACTGGCACGCCCATTTTTTGGGCACCTCTCCCTTTCCCGGCCGGCGGCGTTCAAAAGCCGCACAGGGCCATGAGCCCGTCCCATCCGACGACGAGTTGCGGGCGCAAATAGCCCAGGAAGGCTACCGCAAGCACGGCGCCAAGCAAAGCGCAGGCAAGGACTTTCCGCCAGACGCGCCCGCGCCTCCCGGGTTGTGCCTGCCGGCTGTGATCGGCCATGGATTTGCCTCCTGTTCCCGGCGGGACTCATGCCGGCACCAATGCGCGCTCGCGCACGGGCATGCACAGCGCCGCGGCGATCAGGCCCAGCGCGACCGACATCCACCAGACCACATCGTAGCTGCCGGTGGCGACATACAGCTTGCCGCCCAGCCAGACCCCGACGAAGCTGCCGATCTGGTGGCCGAAAAAGACGATGCCCGTGAGGGTAGAGGCATAACGCATGCCGTAGATATGTCCCACCAACGCGGTGGTCAGCGGCACCGTTCCCAGCCAGACCAGTCCGATCAGGGCCGAGAAGGCGTACAGCACCGCCGGCGTCAGCGGCAACAGGATCAGCAGCATGATCGCCGCCGAGCGCGTCGCGTACAGCAGCGCCAGCAGGTGCTTCTTGCTGTGGCGGCCGCCCATGCGGCCGGCCCAGTACGAGCCGAACACGTTGAACAGGCCGATGAGCGCGATGGCCAGCGCGCCGTCCGAGGCTTTCAGGCCGCCGTCCACCACGAAGGCGGGCAGGTGCAGCGTGATGAAGGCCGTGTGGAAGCCGCAGACCGCGTAGCTCCAGAACAGGTAATGATAGGAGCCGTGCCCCATGGCCTGGCGCACCGCCGCGCCCAGCGACTGGGCGCCCGCGACCTGCGCCGGCTTGCCCGTCAGGCGCGTGGCCAGCGGCAGCGCCAGCAGCATCAGCGCGGACAACACCCACAGCGCGCCGGTCCAATCGACATGGTCGATCAGCAACTGCCCGGCGGGAACGACCACGAACTGGCCCATGGAGCCGCCCGCGCTGGCGATGCCCATCGCCGTGCTCCGGCCCGCCGGCGGCACGGCGCGCGCCACCACCGGCAACAGCACGGCGAACGTCGTGCCGGCCTGCCCCAGTCCGACCAGCACGCCGGCGCACAGGTACAGCATGGCCTCGGACCCGGCGTAGCGCGTGCCCACCAGGCCCAGGGCGCACAGCAGCGCCGAGATGACGATGGTCCGGCCCGACCCCCATTTGTCGGCCACCGATCCCATCAGGATGGCCGACACGCCCCACACCAGGTTCTGGATGGCGAAGGCGAGCGAGAACACGTCGCGTCCCCAGCCGTGGACCAGTCCCATGGGCTGCATGAACAGGCCGAAGGTCGCCCGCACGCCCATGGCGAACAGCAGCACGAGCGACGCGCAGACGACGATGTTTCCTGGGCGGGACGACGGGATCGATGAAGAAAGAGGCTGCGACGGCATGAAGGAATGGATCGTGGAAAACCGTGGCGCCGGTGCGTGCGCGACCGGCCACGGCCTGCGCATTGTAGTCGCACCGCCCCCGCTACGCCGGATCGCGGCCCGGCGCCTGGTCCAGCAGGCGTTCGACGATGGCCAGGATCTGCTCCGCGGCATCGCCGATGTGGCGCTCCAGCACCGCCTGCGCCTGGTCGGCCTGCCGGCCGCGGCACAGCGAGACCAGGGCCATGTGCTCCTGGTGCGCCTGCTGCCGGATCGGGGCGTTGACCACCTGGAAGCGGAAATAGCGTTCGGACTTCTCGTGCAGGCCGCGCACGATGGCCAGCGCGGCGGGCCGCTGGGCCGCGCGGTACAGTCCTTCGTGCAGTTGCCAGTTCAGTTGGCCCCACTGCTCGGGTCCCGCGGTATCCATGCGCGCCACGCATTGCTCGGCCAGCGCCAGTTCCTCTTCCGAGATCTGCGTGGCCGCCTCGTGGATCAGCCAGGGCTCCAGGCGCAGGCGGATGTCGAACAACTCTTCGACCTCGGCGCGCGACAGCATGGAAACGAAAGCCCCGCGGTGGGGAATGGCGTCCACCAGCCCTTCGGCGCTGAGCTGCCGGATGGCCTCGCGGACCGGAATCCGGCTGACGCCCAGTTCCTCGGCCAGGAGTTCCTGGCGCAGCGGCGACCCAGGGGGGATCGCTCCCGACAGGATGCGGTCGCGGAGCGCCTCGACCACCAGTTCGGACGTGGTCCGGCGCACCAGCCGGTTGGTGGCGGACGGTTTGGCAGCCGGAAGGAAAGACGGGGGAATGTCGTTTCTGGGCATGGCGGAAAGGGAAATGACGGGGTCCAGGTAAACCCGGACAGACGCGCGGCGGGCTTGGGTTTTAATATAAGTATATTGGATCCACTATCCAACAGCTACCGACCGATCAGGTCGGGCTGGTGACGGCCCCTGTGGCCGTTTTTCATGGACTTTCAAATTGGATCCAATATAAAGTAGTCAATATCCGAACTGAAGATTCCAAGGAGCACCCGCATGACGATCCGATGGCAAGGCGTGTTTCCCGCCGTCACGACCAAGTTCAAACCCGACTGCTCGCTGGATGCCGAGGCGATCCGCGCCGGCCTGGAACGCCTGATCGCCCGTGGCGTGGACGGCGTCCTGATGATGGGCATGGTGGGCGAGAACGCCCAGTTGTCGCCCCAGGAAAAGCAGCAGGTGCTGCGCCTCGCGCTGGACACCGTGAAGGGCCGCGTGCCGGTGCTGTCCGGCGTGGCCGAGACCAGCACCGAGCGGGCCGCGGCCTTCGCCCGCGACGCGCAGGCGCTGGGCGTGGACGGCCTGATGGTGTTCCCGGGGCTGACCTACAAGTCGGACGCCGACGAGACCGTGGCCTTCTACCGCGCGGTGGCGCAGGCCTCGCCGCTGCCCATCCTGCTCTACAACAATCCCCGCGGCTACGGCGTGGACCTCGTGCCCGATGTCGTGGCCCGCCTGCTGGAAGAGCCGACCATCGTCGCGCTCAAGGAAGAGTCCTACGACACCACGCGCGTCACCGATCTCATCACCCGCTTCGGCGACCGCCTGGCCGTGGTGTGCGGCGTGGACGACCTGGTGGTCGAGAGCGCCGCGCTGGGCGTCCGGTGCTGGGTGTCGGGCATGGCCAACGCGGTGCCGCGCGAATCGGTGGACCTGCTCGCGCTGGCCGCCGCGGGGGATTTCGACAAGGCACGCGAGCTGTATCGCGTGCTGACGCCGCTCTATCACCTGGATACCGTGGCCAAGCTGGTGCAGCACATCAAGCTGGCCGAGCACCTGATCGGCGGCAGCGCGGAAACCGTCAAGCCCCCTCGGCTCCCGTTGTCGGGCGCCGAGCGGGAGCGCACCATCGCCATCGTCCGCGAGACCCAGGCCGGCCTGCGCCGGCTGGGATACGACTACTGATCCCCCCGCCCCCTCGGCGCCAGGCGCCACCGGGGGCTTTCCCACAGCAGAAGGACCGCACCATGAACCTCGCCCGCCTGCTTTGCGCTTCACTCGCCAGCCTGTCCGCGCTGGCTTCGTCCTGGGCCGCCGGCTACCCGGCCAAGCCCGTGGAACTCGTCGTCGCCTACCAGCCCGGCGGCGGCAGCGACAACACCGCCCGCGCCATCGCCGACGCGGTGCGCCCCATCTTTCCGCAGACCGTCTACGTGGTCAACAAACCCGGCGCCAGCGGCTCGATCGGCTGGTCCTACGTGGCCACCGGCCCGGCCGACGGCTACCGGCTGGTCCTGATGACGCCGGAGATGCTGGTCGTGCCGCTGATGGGCATAGGCAAGACCACCGTGGATGAATTCCAGCCCATCGCCCGCTTCACCGACGATCCGTCGTCGATCACGGTCCGCGCCGACGCGCCGTGGCAGACCATCCAGGAATTCCTGGCCCATGCCAAGGCCAATCCGGACCGCGTCGCGATCTCGAACGCCGGCAACGGCACGGTGCCGCACATGGCGGCCGCGGCGCTGGGCGAATCGGCGGGCATCGCGTTCACGCACGTCCCCTACCAGGGATCGGCACCGGCCATCATGGGTTTGCTGGCGGGCGACGTGCAGGCCACCACCGTGGCCTACGCGGAACTGCGCCAGCATGTGGAAGCCGGCAAGCTGCGCACGCTGGCGGTGATGTCGGACAAGCGGATCGAGACGCTGGGCCAGGTCCCGACCTTCAAGGAACTGGGCCATGACCTGCTGTTCAGCGTCTGGCGCGGCGTGGGGGTCCCCAAGGGCACCCCCGCCGAGGCGGTGGAGAAATGGCGCGCGGCGGCCCGGACCCTGTCGCAGTCGACCGAGTTCCAGACCACCATGCGCAAGCAGAACCTGACGCCGGCCTACGCCGACCTGTCCGAGTTCTCGTCCGACGTGGCCCGGCAGGGGCAGGCATTCAAGACCTTGGTGCCCAAGCTCAATCTCAAGCAGTAGCACGAGGCCGGCGGAGCGATATGCCCGCGCCGCCGGCCGCGGCCATCAGTCGATGATGATGTTGGCCTTCTGGATGACCGGCCGCCAGAGCTGGATCTGGTCCTTGATGTACTGGGCGAATTCCTCGGGCGTGTTGGACATCGGCTCCAGGCCTTCCTTGCGGAACTGCTCCAGGGTCTCCGGATTCTTCAGCGCGGCCACGATTTCCTTGTTCAGGCGATCCACGATGGGCTTGGGCGTGCCGGCGATGGTCAGGAGGCCATACCACTGGCTGGCCTCGAAGCCTTCGAGGCCCTTGGTCTCGCTGATGGTCGGCACGTCGGGCAACTGCGGCAGGCGCTTGGCGGTCGCCACGGCGATGGGACGCAGGCGGCCGGCCTGGAAGAACGGCGAGAGCGGCGGATAGCCGGTCAGCACCATCGAGGTCACGCCGCCGACCAGGTCGTTCAGCGCGGGCGCCGTGCCCTTGTAGGGCACGTGCTGGACCTGGATGTTGGCCCTGAGCTTGAAGTATTCGGTCGCGAGGTGCGCCGCGCTGCCGTTGCCGCCCGAGGCATAGTCATAGCCATTGGGCTTGGCGCGCACGGCCTTGATCAACTCGTCCACCGTGCGCACGTCCAGCTTGGCCGGATTGACCGCCAGCACGTTGGGCACGCCGGCCACCAGCGAGATCGGGGCGAAATCCTTGACCGGATCGTAGGGCAGGCGGCGGTACAACGTGGCGTTGGCGCCGAAGGTCCCGATGGCGCCCATGATCAGGGTGTAGCCGTCGGCCGGCTGCGACTTCGCGTATTGCGTGCCCACGATGCCGCCCGCGCCGGGCTTGTTCTCGACGACGATGGGCTGGCCGAGCGCCGCGCCCAGCTGCTTGCTCATGACGCGCGCGATGATGTCGGTGCTGCCGCCCGGGGTGAAGGGAACCACCAGGGTGATGGGCCGGGACGGATAGTTGTCGGCCGCGTGCAGCGGGGCCGCGAAAGCGGCGCAGACGATGGCCGAGGTAATGACTTGCTTGAACATGGCGATGGGTCTCCTGTGTGTATTGATATAGATGAGCGGCGGACCCCCAAGCCCGCCGCCCCGCGGCTCAGGGACGGGCTCCCCGGGCCTCGATGCGCCGCTGGCGCGCGATCAGCCTTCGGGCCCGTTCGATGACCGGGATATCGATCATCCTGCCGTCCAGCTGGAACGACGCGCGGCCTTCGGCCTGCGCCTGCTCCGCCGCCTCGATGACGCGCATGGCATGCGCCACGTCGCCAGGCCGCGGCCCGTACTCCTCGTTGACGATGGCGACCTGCCCCGGATGCACGCAGCTCGCGCCGTCGAAACCGAATTGCCTCGATCGCGCGACCATGGTCCGGAACTGGTCCCAATCGGAAAAATCGGCCACGGTGCCGATGTAGCCCAGCGGCATGACGCCGGCGGCGCGCGCCGCCAGGATCATGCGCTGCTTGGGCATCAGCAGCGCCTCGTCGGTGGGCTCGAAACCGCCGTTCAGGGCGAAATCCTCGCCACCTATGTTGATGGCCGCCACGCGCGGCGACGCGCGGGCGATGTCGGTCATCTGCTCGAACGCCTCCGGCGTCTCGATCATGACCAGGAAGCGCGTGCGCCCCATGGCCAGGCCGCGGTCCGCCTCCAGTTCGGTCACCAGTTCGTCCAGTAGCCGCACGTGCGACGGACCGTCCACCTTGGTGATGGCGATGCCGTCCACGTCCGCGCCCACGCTGGCCTCGACGTCCCGCACGCACAGGCCGAGCGGGCGGTTCACCCGCACCAGCACGTCGGCGCCGCCGCGCCGCACCTGCGCGGCGGCGGCCGTGACCGCCTCGCGCGCCGCGGCCTTCTCGGAAACCGGCACGCTGTCCTCGAGGTCCAGCATGATGGCGTCCGCGCCGCGGGTGTGCGCCTTCTCGATGAAGCGCGGCACGTTCGCCGGCACGTAGAGCAACGACCGCCAGACCGGCAGTTCGCGCTGCTTGGCTTGTTCTGCCATGCTCGTCATCGTGCCTCCTCCCGGGCGGCGGCATGATCGACCGTCGCGCCGCTGGCCACCATGGCCTGGATGTCTTCGTCGCCGAGACCGGCGGCGCGCAACAGTTCGACGCTGTGCTCCCCGATATGCGGCGCGGGCCACTTGAGCGCCGGCTCGTAGGTCGAGAAGCGGACCGGGTTGCGCAGGTTGGTGATCGTGCCCTCGGTGGGATGCTCGATCTTCTGGAACAACCCGGTGTCCGCCAGGTGCGGATCGTCCAGCACCGAATCCAGCGTATGCAGCGGCATCGCGGGAATGTCGGCGGCTTCCAGGACCTCCAGCCACTCGGCCGTGGTCCGCGTCGCGAACACCTCGTTGCGGATGCGGAACATCTCGCCGATGTTCTCGAAGCGGGCACGCTTCTCGGCGAAGCGCGGATCGGTCCGCAGCTCGGGCCGGCCCATCGCGTCGAACATCGCGAAGACCTGCGCGTCGGTGTTGGCGGTCACGCACAGATAGCCGTCGGCGGTGCGCACGGGCCGCGAATTGGGGTCGAGCAGGCGCGAGTCGCCGGTGGCGCCAAGCGGCGGGTCGAAGGTCTTCAGGAACATGTGCTCGGCCAGCACGAAGGCGGTCATGCTCTCGAACATGGGCACTTCCACCACCTGGGGACCGCCGTGCCGCAGCCGCTGCACCACCGCCATCAGGATGCTGTTGGCCACCATCACTCCGACGGTGCGGTCGGCGATGACCATGGGCACGAAACGCGGCTGGCCGTCGCCGCCGTTATTGATGGCCGCCAGGCCCGAGGCGCCCTGGATGATGGAGTCGTAGGCCGGCTTGTCGCGATAGCGACCTTCCTGGCCGAAGCCCACCACGCTGCAATAGATCAGGTCGGGCTTGAGCCGGATCAGGTCTTCGGCCGACAGCCCCAGGCGCGCCGCCGCGGGCGGCCGCATGTTGTGCACCACCACGTCGGCCGAGGCGATCAGCTTCTTCAGGGCATCGAGCGCGCCGGGCTTCTTCAGGTCCAGCGCCAGGCTCTTCTTGTTGCGGTTCAGGTGCAGGTATTTCGCGGCCATGCCGGGCGTGGGCGAACGCCCGCCTATCCAGCGCGCCAGATCGCCCGAGGGATGCTCGATCTTGATGACCTCGGCGCCGAAATCCGCCAGGAACTGCGTCGCATACGGCCCCACCACCACCTGCGTCAGGTCGACGATGCGCAGGCCTTCGAGCGGCGCGCGCCCCGCCTGCTGCGAAACGGACGCCATCATGCGCCCTCCTTCGTGGCCGAGCCCTGCAGCGTGGTCTTGCCCGCTTCGGTCACGACACGGAATTCGATCGCGCCGGGCTCCGCGCCCTCGCGGCTCTCGATGCGGAAGGGCACGCCCTCGAACAGCGGCGCCGTATTGCGGGTGGTCAGGCGCGCAAGCCGGACGCCGCCCCAGGCTTCGTGCAGATGCTCGGCGGCGCACAGCGCCCCCAGGCCGCCGTTGACCACCAGGCCGGGATAGCCTTCGACCTGGGTGGCATAGGGCTGGTCGTAGTGGATGCGGTGGCCGTTGAAGCACAGCGCGCTGTAGCGAAAGATCATCACGGCATCGGCCACGATGGTGTCGGACCGGTGCAGGGCCTCGAAAGCGGGCGCGGCGGGCCTGGCCGCGCCGCCGTCCTTGGCCAGCGCGCTGTCGCGATAGACGACGTCCTGCTCCTCGATCACCACCGCGCCGGCGGCGTTGCTGACGACGTGGCGCACGGTCACGAACACCAGCGGTCCCGAGCTGCCCTGCTTGGGCGTGATCGAGGCGATGGTGGACACCCGCTCCAGTTCGTCGCCGATGCGGATGGGCGCGACGAACTGGATGCGCTTGCCGGCGAACATGCGCTTGGGCAGCGGCACGGGCGGCAGGAAATCGCCCAGCGCCGGATGGCCGTCGCGGCCCAGCTGGGAGCGCGGCACGACGCGCGGGAAGAGCACGCTGTACCACATCTGCGGGAATTCGGCGCCCCGGGCGAACGCGGCGCCGCGCGAGGACTCGATGGTGGCCGACAGACGTTCGGCCAGTTGGGGGGTGACGGCGTCGGCGTTCGTCTCGCTGCGGCCCACCCAGGCTTGCAACGCGTCGAGTGCCGCGGGCGTGGTGTCGGAGGTCACGATGGTGTCTCGCTGGAGTTCTCTTGTACGAAGCCCATCGTAGACTCGCCCCTTATTTCCGAGAAATGATAAATTGCGGATGTCTATTCCATTTTGGAAACGAACCTCTGGAATACCCCGATGAAACTCCAGCAGATCCGGGCCTTCTGCGCCGTCGTCGACCATGACATGAGCGTGTCGCGGGCGGCGCGCGCCCTGCACACCACCCAGTCGGCGGTCAGCAAGCAGATCGGGCAACTGGAGGACAGCCTGGGCGTGGCGCTGCTGATCCGCGCCAAGAGCCGCATCCTGGGGCTGACCGACGTGGGCCGCCAGGTGCTGCGCTGCATGCGCGGCATGCTGGCGGCAACCGACGACATCTCGCTCATCGTGTCCGATCACCGCCGCGAAGCCGGCGGCCGGCTGGCCATCGCCACCACGCACACGCACGCGCGCTACGCGCTGCAGGACATCGTGCTGGGATTCACCCGGCGCCATCCGGGCGTGGGGCTGCACCTGGTCCAGGCCACGCCGTCCGAGATCGCCGATCTGGTCGCCACCGGCGAAGTCGACCTGGGCCTGTCCACCGCGCCGCAGATCCTGCCGCCGTCGCTGGCCACCATCCCTTGCTACAAGCTCAAGCACGTGCTGATCGGCGAGCGTGGCCATCCCGTGTTCGAGACCTCGCCCTTGACGCTGGAGGCCATCGCCCGCCACCCGCTCATCACCTACAGCGAACAGCACGCCATCGGCCGGCGGGTGAACGAAGCCTTCGCCGCCGCCGGCCTGGCGCCCAAGATCGCCATGCGCGGCACCGACGTGGAAATCATGAAAAGCTATGCCGCCACCGGCGTGGGCCTGGCCGTCATCCCGCTCCTGGCCTATTCCCGCACGCGCGACCGCAAGCTCGACGCGCGTCCGGTGGACCACCTGTTCCCGACCAGCACCGTCTACGCGCTGGCGCGGCGCGGCGCCTACTGGCCGCGCCACCTGTACGAGTTCGTCGGCAAGCTGGCGCCGGACCTGACGCCCGCCGCGATCGAGGAAGCACTGCTGAGCACCGAACCGCCGGCCTGAGGCGGCGGCTTCGCGCAGGGGCGCGAACAGCGGGCCGAGAACCCCGGACGGACGGCTACTTGCCGTGCTCGGCCGCGATCGGCCGGGTCTCGCCGGTCTCCACCAGGCTGCGGGTGGCGTCCGGCGAGCCGTAGATCCACAGGATCTTCATCGGCCGCGTCGCCGACAGATTGCGGAAGCGGTGCGGCACGCCCGGCGGGATATAGGTGGCGTCGTGCGCCCTGAGCGGATGGGACTCGCCGTCGATGTCCAGCACGGCCTCGCCCTCGATCAGCACGACGCTTTCCTCGCAATTGTGGAAGTGGAAGGGGATCTGCGCCCCCGCCGCGAATTCGGTATAGCCGGTCAGGAAACCCTGGGCACCGGTCTGACGGCCGACCAGCGGCGTGGTGCGCGCGCCGCCGCCCCGGTCGTGAACTGGCAACTCGGCTGCCTTGAGCAGGACGGCCCGGGACGGCGTGATGTTCATCGTGGGTTCCTCGGCCTCAGTTGGACTGGATGTTGCCATCGTGTATCAGTTGCCGGTACAGGTCGAAGTTGCCGCGCGTGGCCGCCCCGAACTCGTCGGGACCGATACCGCGCAGCGTCATGCCCAGCGGCGCCAGTTGCGCCTTGACGTCGGCCGCGGCCAGCGCCTTCACCACGCTCTGGTGCAGGCGGTCGACGATGGGCCGGGGCGTGCCGTGCGGCGCGACGATCGTGGCCCACGAATCGAAGAAGAATCCCGGCAGGCCGGACGTGTCCACCGTCGGCACCCCGGGGAACTGCGCCAGCGGCTCCTTCGTGGAGACCGCGAGCAGCTTCACCTTCCCGCCCTGGATCAGCCCGGCCACCGTTCCCAGCCCCTGGAAACCCGCCTGCACTTCCTTGCCCGCCACCGCGACGGCGCCGGGCGTGGCGCCCTTGTAGGGCACGTGCACGATGTCCAGGCCGGCCTTCTTGGCGAACAGCGCCATCGCGATGTGCTGCGGGCTGCCGTTGCCGCCCGAGCTGTAGTTGATGCGGCCGGGATTCGCGCGCGCATCGGCGATGAAATCGGCCGCCGTCTTGTAGGGAGAGTCCGCCGGCGCCACCAGCCCCCATTCGACCGTCGCCACCAGCGAGACCGGATCGAAATCCTTCAGGGGATGCCACGGCATGTTGGGATAGATGTGCGGAATCATGGTGAGGATGCTGTCGTTGAAGCCCCCCAGCGTGTAGCCGTCCGGCGCGGCCTTGGCCACCTTGTCCGCGCCGATCAGCCCCGACGAGCCGGGAATGTTCTCGACCACGAAGGGCTGGCCCAGGTCCTCGGACATCTTCTGGACCACGATCCGGACCGCCTTGTCCACCGCGGAGCCCGCGGCCAGCGGGATCACCATGCGGACGGGCTTGGCGGGATAGGTATCGGCCGCCTGCGCGGGCACGCTGCCCGCGCAGGCCAGCAACGCCATGCCCACGCTTGCGATGATGGACTTCATGTCTGTCTCCTCCCCCGTCTATGCGGATGATGTCTGGGAACGAATGGTCGATCAGCAGGCTGCCAGGGGCGGTATCTCCAGTTCCCTGGCAAGCTGGTCCAGCTCGGCCGCCACGCCACGGGACACGGGAATGCCCGTTTCCCGGTAGCGGCGGCGGCGCGCATGGCTTTGTTCGCCGGGCATCCAGATCCGATCGGTGCCGGGCATGCGGGCACTGCCGCGCAGGTCCTCCACCAGCCGGTCGACCGCCCCCTTGAACGCCTGGACCGGCCCGAACGCGGCCAGGTTCAGGACCAGGATGGCCTGTCCGGTATTGGTGGCCGTCACATGGTCTTTGTTGAAATCGACGACCTCGCGCCCCATCGCGGCGCCGTTCAAGGTGCCGGCCAGCAGGCCCACGATCAGGGCCAGGCCATAACCCTTGTGGCCGCCGATGGGCATCAGGAAACCGTCGTCCGAACGCGTGGGGTCGAGCAGCGGCTTGCCCTCGCGGTCGATCATCCAGCCTTCGGGCATCATCTCGCCGCGCTTGGCCTTGGCCTTGACCTTGCCATAGGCGGCGACCGTGGTCGCCATGTCCAGGACCACGGCGGGTTCCTCGCCCGCCGGTACGCTGGCGGAAATGGGATTGGTCGACAACAGCATCTCGGTGCCGCCCCAGGGCGGCAGATGATTGGCGTTGCCCACGGCGAAGTAGATGCCGATCATCTCGTGCCGCAACGGCATGGCCGAGTACAGCGATGCCGGGCCGGCATGGTTGCTGCGCCGCGTGCCGACCCACGCGACTCCCTGGGTCCGGGCCTTGCCGATGGCGATCTCGGTCGCGCGCGAGACCACCAGGTGCCCCATGCCGTTGTCGCCGTCCACGATGGCCATGGCCGGCATGTCGGCCACCACCCGGATGTCGGGCCGGACATTGATGCCGCCCGCCAGGATCCGCCGTATGTACTGGGGCAGGCGGATAACGCCGTGGCCGTCCGACCCTTGCAGATCGGCCTGCGCCATCAACCCCGCCACCGCCGATGCGTCGCCCTCGGGCAGACCCGCCCGCCGCAGCGCGGACGCGATGAACCGCTCCAGTTGTTCCTGTGAAACCGATATCGAATTGCTATCTTCACCCATATCCGTCGATGCCATTGCCCATTACTGGCCAATGCTAGAGAGCGGCATGCGGGAAATCCAATACAGAATTCGCTCCAGGCCATATCATCTTGATATGGTTTCTTCGGGTTTGCCATGAATCTGCGCACGTTGCGGTACTTCGTCGCCATCGTCGATGCCGGCAGCCTGAGCGCCGCGGCCGCAGCGATATCCATCGCCCAGCCCGCGCTCAGCCGCCAGCTCCGGGAACTGGAACGGGACATGGGCCAGCCCTTGCTGATACGGGGCGCCCGCGGCGTGCGGCTGACGGCCGCCGGGCTGACGCTGTACGAGTCCGCCCAGCGCATGCTGGCCGAGGCGGCCCGGCTACGCCGCCAGATGACGCAGCGCCCGGCCAGCGCCGCGACCACCGTCACCATCGGCATCTCGCCCACCCTGGCCGCGGTCCTGGTGCCCGGCCTGTTCGAGCAATCGCGGCGCGGCCTGGACGGCATCCATATCAAGGTGCGCGAAGCCTTCACCCCGTCCCTGCTGGAATGGGTGGAGCGCGGAATGGTGGACCTGGCCGTGGTCACCAACCCCGCCCCGGGCGGCTCGCTGGCCCTGCAACCGCTGCTGGGCGAACCCTTCGCGCTGATCGCCAACGTCGCGCTGGGCCTGGGCCCGGTCATCCCCGCCACGCAGTTGCATCGCATACCGCTCTTGATGACCTCCCTGCATCGCGACATCGTGGACAGGCAGTTGATGCCCCTGGGCATGGACCTGACGCTCGAGGCCGAGATCGACTCGGTGGATGCCATCCGGGAACTGGTGTGCCGCGGCCGATGGGCCACCATCATGCCGATCTCGGTCTTCAAGGATCTGGTCGCCGCTGGCCGGGTGACCGGCTCGGAAATCACGGGCGTGCAGTTGAACCGCATGCTGGTGCTGGCCCGCCGCATCGAGCGGGACAGCCCGGCCGCCTACGATGCGGTGCAGGAACTGCTCCACGCCGAATTCGCCCGGCTCGATCGCGCCAATGTCTTCGGCATATCGAACCTGGGCGCGGCATCCGCTGGAAGGCAGGATTCCATGCGAATCGGGGGGTGACCGGGGGAAGGAGGGAAGCGGAGGATGGCGTCCCCACCAGGAATCGAACCTGGATCTGATTCTTAGGAGGAACCTGTTCTATCCATTGAACTACAGGGACGCAAGCCCGCTACTGTACCAGCAGAAAGGCCCCCGGGACAAGAATCGCCTCGGCAATCCCACCTATGTGAGAATGCGGGCAATGGACCGGGCGGGAACGCGCCAACACCACCTCCAGCGAAAGGCGACCATGGACCTGTTCCGCGTCAAAAGCATAGACAGCATGCTGGCGCAGCGCCAGACCGCCGGCCTGCGCAAGAGCCTCTCCACCTTCGATCTCGTCATGCTGGGCGTGGGCGCGGTCGTCGGTTCGGGTATCTTCATTCTTACCGGCACCGGCAGCCTGATCGCCGGTCCCGCCCTGTCCCTGTCCTTCGTGCTGGCGGCCATCGCCTGCTTCTTCTCGGCCCTGTCCTACGCCGAGTTCTCGTCCTCACTGCCGGTATCGGGTTCCGTCTACACCTATGTCTATGCCACGCTGGGCGAGCTGCCGGCCTGGCTGATCGGCTGGATCCTGATCCTGGAGTTCGGCCTGGCCGCCTCGGCCGTCGCGGCGGGCTGGTCCGGCTACCTGCAATCGCTGGTCGCCGGCTTCGGCCTGCACCTGCCCGAGGCGCTGCGCGCGGCGCCTGGCGCGGTGGCCGGCAGCGCCTCGCTGTTCAACCTGCCCGCCTTCCTGGTCCTGGCCGCCATCACCGCCCTGCTCTCGCTGGGCATCCGCCAGTCCAAGCGCGTGAACAACACGATGGTGGCGATCAAGATCCTGGTGGTGGTGCTGTTCATCGCCGCCGGCGCCACCCACGTGCGGACCGAGAACTGGACCCCCTTCATGCCCTACGGCATGAGCGGCGTCTACGCCGGCGCGGCCCTGATGTTCTACGCGTTCATCGGCTTCGACGCGGTCGCGTCGTCGGCCGAGGAGGTCAGGGATCCGCAGCGTTCGCTGCCGCTCGGCATCCTGGGCTCGCTCCTGATCTGCACCGTGCTGTACGTGCTCGTGACGCTGGTCATGACCGGCATCGTGCCCTACCGGGACTTCGCCGAGAACACCGACCACCCGGTATCGCTGGCCCTGCAGCGCACCGGGCAGCTCGGCCTGGCCGGCGTGGTGGACCTGGGCGCGATACTGGGCATGACGACGGTCATCCTGGTCATGGGCTACGGCCTGACGCGCATCCTCTACGCCATGGCCCGCGACGGCCTGCTGCCCAGGCGGCTGGCCAGCCTGCACCCGCGCTACGCGACGCCCTTCGCGCTGACGTGGTCCGTCGGGCTCCTATTCGCGCTGATCGCCGGGCTCGTCCCCCTGGCCGTGCTGGCCGAGCTCATCAACATCGGCACGCTGACCGCTTTCGCGCTGATCTCGCTGGCCGTCATCGTGCTGCGCAAGACCCATCCCGACCTGCAGCGCGGCTTCCGCTGCCCCGGCGTCCCCTATGTCCCGCTCGCGGCCGTCGCATGCTGCGTGTTCCTGATCGCCCACCTGGACCACGTCACCTGGCTGGCCTTCTGCGTATGGGTGCTGGCGGGCCTCGCGGTGTATTTCCTGTACTCGCGCCGCAAGGCCGTGCTGGGAAGCGCCGAACCGGTCACGCCGCCCGGACGCTGATCTCCGGCACCTCGAAGGCCTCCACCGCCGGCGCCTCGCCTTCCCACTTGCGGATGTCCACCAGCGCCGACAGCGCGCTGGGCGCCTGCGCCAGGCGCGAGGTGCCCGCGTCCAGCGTCAGCACATTGGGATTGCCATGGCGCTCCAGCGCCGCGTCCAGGGGGTCGAACCACGCGCCGGTGGACATGATGGCCACGCCGGGCATCACGCCGTCCAGCACCAGCGCCGCCGCGATGCAGGCGCCGCGATCGTTGAAAACCCTGACTAGGTCGCCGTCCTGGATTCCGCGCGCCGCCGCGTCCTCCGGCGCCATCCGCACGCGTTCGCGTCCGTGCAGCTTGTTCGCCGCGGACACGACGCCGGCGTCCAGTTGCGAATGCAGCTTGTCGCCCGGCTGCGAGGTGACCAGGTGCAGCGGGAAACGCGCGGCCAGGTCCGCGCCCAGCCATTCAGCCGGCGGTACCCAGGCCGGATGGGGCGGGCAGTCGTCGTAGCCGAAGCCGGCGATGCGCTCGGAATAAATCTCTATCCGGCCCGACGGGGTCTTGAGCGGATGGGCCGCCGGATCGCGGCGGAAGTCCTCGAACAGCACGAATTCGCGCGCCGGTTCAGGCAACTCCAGGTGGCCCGCGCGCCAGAAGTCCTCGAAGGCCGGCGCATCGAAACCCGCTTCGCGCCATCCCGCGGCCATGCCGTCGTAGATGTGCCGTATCCACTGGAACTCGTCGCGGCCGCCGGTGAAGGCCGCCTCGTAGCCGCCCATGGCCGCCAGTTCGCGGTAGATGTCGAAGTCGTTGCGGCTTTGCGCGTGGGGCGCCAGCGCCTGGTGCATGGCCAGCACGAAACGGTCGCGCGACGAACCGCCGATATCGTTGCGTTCGAGGGTGGTGGTGGCGGGCAGCACGATGTCGGCGCGGCGCGCCGTGGGCGTCCACCAGCTGTCGTGCACGACGATGGTCTGGGGCTTGCTCCAGGCACGCACCAGGCGGTTCAGGTCCTGGTGGTGATGGAAAGGATTGCCGCCCGCCCAGTAGATCATCTGGATGTCGGGATAGACGTCGGTGCGGCCGTTGAACTCGAAGGGCTGGCCCGGCCGCAGCAGCATGTCGGCGATGCGCGCCACGGGAATCGAGCGCCCGGTGGGATTCGCGCCCGAGGACATCTCGGGCGAGGCGGCGGCCGGCCGCGGGTTGCCGACGCCATTCATGGAGCCATGGCCGAACGCGAAGCCGCCGCCGGGCAGGCCGATCTGGCCCAGCGCCGAAGCCAGCGCGATCGAGGCCCAATAGGGTTGCTCGCCGCGATGCGCGCGCTGCAGCGACCAGGTGCAGGTCAGCATGGTGCGCGTGCCGGCGGCGCGCCGCGCCAGGCCGCGTATGTCGGCCGCCGGCACGCCGCACAAGGCCTGCGCCCATTCGGGGCTCTTGGGCTGGCCGTCGGACTTGCCCAGGACGTAGCCGGCGAAACGGTCAAAGCCGGCGCAATGTGTCCGCGTGAAATCGGCGGCGTGCAGGTCTTCGGTCAGCAGCGTGTGGATCATCCCCAGCATCAGGGCAGCGTCCGTATTGGGCCGGATGGGGATCCAACGCGCCTCGATGCCCTCCGGCACATCGGCGCGAGTGGGGCTGACCACCACGAATTCCACGCCCGCTTCCCGCGCGCGCGCCAGCCAGCGCGGCGCGGAGTGCTCGCCGGCGCCGCCCGAGGTGATCTGCGTATTGCGCAGCGGTATCCCGCCGAAGGCCACGAACAGCCGGGTGTGCGCGGCGACACTGTTCCAGTCGGTCACGCGCCCGGTGACCGGCGAATAGGTGCCGATGACGTGCGGCAACAGGAATTGCGCGGCGCCCCAGCTATAGTTGCCGGCCTGGTTGACGCAGCCGCCCCCCGCGTTCAGGAAGCGGTGCGTCTGCGTGCGCGCATGATGCAGGCGGCCGGCCGAAGACCAGCCGTAGGACCCGCCGAAGATCGAGGTGTCGCCATGGGTGGTCCGCACCCGCGCCAGTTCGTCGGCCACGAGTTTCAAGGCCACGTCCCATTCCACTTCCACGAACCGGTCGCTGCCGCGCGCGCCGCGATCGGCCCGCTCGCGGTCGCGCAGCCAGCCTTCGCGCACGGCGGGGCGGGCGATGCGCAGGGGGGAATGGACCATGCCGGGCATGGACTGGAGGATGGGCGACGGGGCCTGGTCGAGCGCGAACGGCTCGCAGGCCTGCAGGCGGCCGTCGGCGACGACCGCGGTGAAGGCGCCCCAGTGGGAGAGGGACGGAAAGCGTTTGATGTCTGCGGCCATGGCGGTCTCGGCGGGGTCAGGCGTAATCCAACGGCAGCGCCGTCGTGTATTTCAGTTCTTCCATCGCGAAACTCGAACTGACGTCGAAGAGTTCCACGACCTGTATGAGTTTCTTGTACACCATGTCGAAGCCCTGGATGTCCGGCACCACGACCTTGAGCAGGTAGTCGATCTCGCCGCTCATCCGGTAGAACTCGACCACCTCGGGCATGTCGCGCACCCCGGCGGCGAATTTCTGCAGCCATTGCAGGTCGTGGTGGTTGGTCTTGACGGCCACGAACACGGTCACTCCCACGCCCAGCTTGCGGTTGTCGAGCAGGCATACCTGCTTGCGGATCACGCCTTCCTGCGTCAGGCGCTGGATGCGTTTCCAGCACGCGGTGGGAGACAGGCTGACCCGCTCGGCGATCTCGTTGACCGACAGCGTGGCGTCTTCCTGGAGGATAGAAAGAATATTGCTGTCTTTTTTATCCATGGGGAATCAATCACCATTCTAGAGACTATAGGATAAATAATTTTCCCATTTTTTGACAAATCGGTGTCAAGAAGGAAAAAAATTTAATCCCCTTCCCGCCTACACTTTCTCCATGCCCGACCGTATCGCGGATGGGATCCGGCGCCCCGGCGCCGTCTGTGTATTCGAGGACAACCGCAGCAATGAAAGAGAAGACCAGGCTGGTTACCGCCGGCAGGCACCCCGAGCGTTTCGCCGGACTCGTGAACACCCCGATCTTCCGCGGGTCGACCATTCTTCACGGGTCGATGGCCGAATGGGAAGAAAAGAAGAAGCGGCGCGCCGCCGACGAGCCGGGCGCCACCACCTATGGCCGCTTCGGCACGCCCACCCATCATGCGCTGGAAGAAGCCATCGCCGAACTGGAAGGCGGCTACCGCTCGCAGGTGTTCCCGTCGGGGCTGGCCGCCTGCGCCACCGCGCTGACCGCGCTGCTGGCCGCCGGCGACCACGTGCTGCTGACCGACAGCGCCTATTCTCCCACCCGCACCTTCCTGACCCGCGTGCTGGGCCGCTTCGGCGTGGAAGTCACCATCTACGACCCGACCTCGGGCGGCGGCATCGAGTCCAGCATGCGGCCCAACACCCGCGTGGTCTACGTCGAATCTCCCGGGTCCGAGACCTTCGACATGCAGGATATCCCCGCCATCGCGGCCGTGGCCCATCGCCACGGCGCCAGGGTGGTCATGGACAACACCTGGGGCACGCCGCTGTTCTTCAAGCCCTTCGAGCATGGCGTGGATGTCTCCATCCAGGCCGCGACCAAGTACATCGTCGGCCATTCCGACGCCATGCTGGGCATCGTCACCTGCACCGAGGAAACCTGGCCGCTGATCAAGCGCACCACCCAGGACCTGGGCCAGACCGCCGGCCCCGACGACGTCTATCTCGCCTTGCGCGGCCTGCGCACCATGAACGTGCGCCTGCAGCAGCACTGGAAGTCGGGCATCGAGGTGGCCTCGTGGCTGGAAACCCGGCCCGAGGTGGAAAAGGTGCTGCACCCCGCGTTGCCCAGCCATCCCGGCCACGCGCTGTGGAAACGCGACTTCCTGGGCGCCGCCGGACTGTTCGCGGTAGTGCTCAAGCCCGCCTCGCCGGCCGCGGTGGAAGCCTTCATCGACAGCTTGCAGCTGTTCGGCATCGGCGTATCGTGGGGCGGCTACGAAAGCCTGGTCATCCCCTTCAACCCGTCGGGCGACCGTGTCACCGCCAAATGGCCCTACACCGGCCAGGCGCTGCGGCTGCACGTCGGCCTGGAGGACCCGGCCGACCTGATCGCCGACCTGGAAGGCGGCTTCGCCGCGCTGGCGGAGGTTGAGGTGTGCACCCCCCTACGCGCTTAGGCGCACCCCCCAGGGGGCGGCGCTGGCGGACCGGCAAAGCCGGATCCGCGGCGCCCACAGGGGAAAAGCGGAAGACCTCCGCAAGGTATCATGTAACAGTTATCCAATTGGTGGAATCGTCATGGCTAAGATGAAAATCGAAGGGTCGTTCGTTGCCCTGATCACCCCTTTCAATCAAGACGGCAGCGTCGATTTCGAAGGCTTCCGCACCCTGCTCAAGTTCCATGAGGACAACGGCACCTCCGCCGTGCTCATGATGGGCTCGACGGGCGAGGTCTCGATGCTGTCGCAGCAAGAGCGCCAGCAGATCATCGCCGAGACGGCCAAGATGAAGAACGGCAAGATGAAGTTCTTCTACGGCTGCACCGGCAACAACACCGCCACCACCATCGATTACCTGCGCTTTGCCCGCGCCAACGGCGCCGACGGCGCCATCCTGGCCGCGCCGGCCTACATCTGCGGCTCCGAGTCCGACATCGAGGACTACTTCCTGGAAGTGGCCGACGCCACCGACCTGCCGCTGGGCATCTACAACAACCCGCCGCGCGTGAAGACCGACCTGCACTGGGACAACCTGCTGCGCATCTTCAAGCACCCCAACTACGTCGTGCACAAGGAATCGACCACCCGCGTGGGCCAGGTCGCGCAAGTGCTGCGCGCCCGCCCCGACGTGGCCGTGATGTGCTGCGACTCGCCCAACCTGGGCCTGGTCGTTCCGACCATGAGCCTGGGCGGCCACGGCACCGCCAACATGACCGGCAACATCGCCCCGGCCGAGATCGCCACGATCTCCAAGCCCTGGAAGACGCCCGACGTGTCCGAAAGCTTCCGCGACATGTACCTGCACATGCTGCCCATGCTGCACTTCTCGTACTCGGCCATCAACCCGGTGGCGATCAAGTCGCTGATGAAGGCCGTCGGCCTGCCCGCCGGCGATCTGCGCAAGCCGCTCAAGGGCCTGGCTCCCGAGGCCCTGCAGAAGGGCCTGCGCGTGGTGCGCGAGCTCGAGCTGGACAAGAAATACGGCTGGAGCTCGCCCGAGCTGAAGTCGGCCTGACGGACGGACGCGACTCATGGACCTCGGCATCCAAGGCAAAAGCGCACTGGTATTCGGCGGCAGCCGCGGCATGGGGCGCGCCTGCGCGCTCCAGCTGTCGCAGGAAGGCGTGCTCGTGACCATCGCGGCGCGCACCCAGGCCACGCTGGAAAAAGCGGCGGCGGAGATCACGGCGCAGACCGGCACGCCGGTACGCTACGTGGTCGCCAACATCACGACCGAAGCGGGACGCGACGCGGCGCTGGCCGCCTGTCCCGCCCCCGACATCCTGGTCAACAATGCCGACGGTCCCGAGCCTGGCGACTTCCGCAAATGGACGCTGGACGACTGGCACCAGGCGCTGGACTCGATGATGCTGGGGCCGATCGAAATGATCCGCCGCACGGTCGACGGCATGGTCGAACGCAAATTCGGCCGCATCGTCAACATCGTGTCGCGCAGCGTGAAGACGCCGCAGATCGAACTGGGCCTGTCCAACGGCGCGCGCTCGGGTCTCGTGGGCTTCGTGGCGGGTTTGTCCCGCCAGACGGTGCGCCACAACGTCACGATCAACAACCTGCTGCCGGGCGTGTTCGCCACCGACGCCCAGCGCCGCCACATCGAGGGCATGCTGGAGGATACCGGCAAGACCTTCGACCAGCTCTGGGCGGAACGCGGCAGCAACAACCCCGCCGGCCGCTATGGGCGCGCCGAGGAACTGGGCGCGCTGTGCGCCTTCGTGTGCTCGGCGCACACGGGCTACATCACGGGCCAGAGCCTGCTGATAGACGGCGGCGGCTACCCGGGCACGTTCTGACGGGCACCTGGGCGTCGATCCGGGAATAAGAAGGAAAACAGGAGAACAACAAGGCGTCCGTGCCGTCCCGCCCGCGGGATGGCCCAGGATGCGCGGGCTCCGGCCCACCCCGACAGGGGAAACCGGAGCATTTTCTAATAACCGCAAAATATATAGAAAACGGAGACAATTCTGTTTTTCGAATATGGGGAAATCATGAAACGCACGACCCGCCGCACTTTCCTGAATACCGCCCTGGCCGCCGCCAGCGCTGCCGCCCTGACCAGCCCCGCCTTCGCGCAGGGCGACTATCCGGCCCGCCCGATCACCATCGTCGTCCCGCACGCGCCTGGCGGCGCGGTCGACAACACGGCCCGCCTGTTCGCCGAAAAGCTCAAGGACGAACTCAAGCAATCCATCGTGGTCGAGAACCGCGCCGGCGCGTCGGGCATGATCGGCGCCGCCTACGTCGCGCGCGCCGAGCCGGACGGCTACACGCTGTACTTCAACGCCTCCATCCACGCCATCAATCCCCTGCTGTACAAGAAGAACATCAAGTTCGACGCGGTCAAGGACTTCGCCCCCGTCAGCATGCTGGCCCAGGGCGCGCTGATCTTCAGCGTCCATCCCACGGTCCCCGCCCACAGCGTCCAGGAATTCGTCTCCGTCCTGAAGGCCAACCCCACCAAGTACACTTTCGTGACCAGCGGCTTCGGCTCGGCCGGCCACCTGGGCGCGGCGCAGTTCCTGCATGAAGCCCACCTGACCGGCGACATCCCGATCGTGCTGTACAAGGGCGCCGCGCCGGCGCTCCAGGATCTCGTGGGCGGCCAGGTGTCCGCCATGATGGATCCGATGCTGTCCTCGCTGCCGCACGTGAAGTCCGGCAAGCTGCGCGCCCTGGCCGTGACCGGCCGCGAACGCAGCCCGCTGCTGCCCGACGTGCCCACCATGCGCGAATCCGGCTTCAAGGACTTCGAGTTCTACTCGTGGTACGGCCTGTGGGCGCCCGCCAAGGTGCCGGCCCCCATCCTGAAGAAGCTGGACGCCGCCACGGCCAAGATCATGGCATCGACCGAGATGAAGGAGCGCCTGGCGTCCCTGGGTTTCGAATCGGCCTACAAGAACTCGGCCGACTTCGCCAAGTACATCGACTCGGAAATGGCGCGCTACCAGAAGATCATCGACGCGGCCAAGATCACGGTCGAATAAGCGGCAAGGTTCATGAAAGTACTCGTGCTGGGCGCCGGCGTGGTCGGCGTCGCGACCGCCTACTACCTGTGGAAGGACGGTCACGAAGTCACCGTGGTCGAGCGCCAGCCCGGCCCCGGCCGGGAAACCAGCTACGGCAACGCGGGCGGATTATGTCCCAGCTTCGCCGGCCCCTGGGCCGCGCCGGGCATGATCGCCAAGGTGCTGAAGCTGTCGGTCCAGCGCGATTCCCCCATCCGGTTCTCGCCGCTGCCCGAGCCCCGCAAGGTGGCCTGGGTGCTGCAATGGATGCGCAACTGCAATGCCGAGCGTTTCCGCATCAACAAGCTGCGCATGCAGCGCGTGGCGCACTACAGCCTGCAGTGCCTGCGCGAGATCGCCGGCAGCGAGGAGCTGCCGTCGTTCGACTTTCATGAAGGCGGCACGCTGCAGATTTTCCGCACGCCCGCCGAACTCGACCTGGGCCGGCTGTCGGCCAAGGCCCTGGAAGAGTACGGCGTACCCTGGCGCATCCTGGACGCCGCCGACATCAGCGCGCTGGAACCAGCCATGGCGCACAGCCGCGCCACGGTGGCGGGCGCCCTGCACATGCCCGCCGACGCCTCGGGCGACAGCTACAAATTCTCGCAGGGCCTGGCCGCGTTCCTGCAGCAGCGCGGCGTCGATTTCCGCTATGGCGTGCGCATCGACGCGCTGGAGCGAGAGGGCGATGCCATCGGCGCGGTCCGCACGTCGCAAGGCCCGCTGCGCGCCGATGCCTACGTCGTCGCGCTGGGCAGCCACGCGCCCTTCCTGGTGCGGCCGCTGGGCCTGAACCTGCCGGTCTACCCCCTGAAGGGCTATTCCATCACCGTGCCCGTGTCCGACCCCGACGCGGTCCCGCGCATGGCGGTCATGGACGAGCACAACAAGATCATGATCTCGCGCCTGGGCGACCGCATACGCGCCGCCGGCATGGCCGAGCTGACCGGCTACGGACTGGGCTTGAACCCGGCGCGCAAGAAACTGCTGGTCGACGTCGTGGGCGAATTGTTCCCGCGGGGACTGGACTGGGACCAGGTGGAATTCTGGGCCGGCCTGCGGCCCATGACGCCGGACGGCCCGCCCATCCTGGGCCGCACGCGCTGGAACAACCTGTTCCTGAACAGCGGCCACGGCTCGAACGGATGGACGCAATCCTGCGGCACCTCCCGCATCGTCGCCGACATCGTTGCCGGCCGGCAGCCCGCCATCGACCTGGACGGACTGACGGCGGAACGCTTCCAGGCCTAGGGCCTGCTCCTTTTTGCCAAAGGCCGTCCTGCCCCCGGACGGCACCTGGTCCGGGCACGGACCTGCCTTTCGACGAACGCGACGATTCCCAGCCCGGAGGGAAGCCGGTACAATCCGGCGCGGCTGCCACACGTAACCCATTATTTCAATTGATACCAAGCTCCCATGCCAGCTGACCGAGCAAGCGTCCTGGCAGGCGATGCCGTTGCCTCCGCCCAAGTCCGTCCCCCCGTCCGTGGACGCGGCCTGATTTACGGATGCTCCGTGCTCGGCCTGCTGGCCTGCGCGGTCACCGGCGGCCTGCAATGGCCCATCGCGCTGCCCCTGATCTCCGCGCTGGTCGCCGGCGTCATCGTGCTGCCCCTGCGCGAATCGACGCTGCTCTCGATGGTATCCGTGGTCTTTACCTCGCTGCTGGACTTCTGGACCTGGGTGATCGGCCCCCTGCCGCTGATCTGGCGCGTGCCCGACGTCCCCGTTGCGCCGCTGTTCGCCGTGACCACGCTGCTGTCCGTGGCCGTCGTCCATCTCTGCCTGTCGGCGTCCCAGGCGGCGGCCCGGCGACCGGCGGCGCGAGACACGCTCGACCGGCCCGCGGCGGGCTCGACCGCCGCGCGCATGGAGCCGCTGCTGGACCTGCTGCCCCACGCCATGGCGATCGCCGGCGCCGACGGGGCGCTGACCTACGCCAACGCCCCCTACCTGGCGCTGATCGACAAGTCCGCCGCCATCGCGCTGGGACGCACCACCCAGGAACTCTGGCCGCGCCGCGCGGCCTCGCTGTACGCCCCCCATCTCGAACAGGCCGCGCAAGGCAAGGCCGTGAGCTTCCGCCTGCCCTTCACCACGCCCGACAACGTCAAGCGCGAGTTCGACGTCTTCCTGTCGCCGCACGCCGACACGGCCGCGGGCGCCCCGGCCACGCTGATGATGCTGGTCGACGTGACCGACGCGGTGCGCGCCAAGCACGGCCTGATCGAGCGCGAATCCATGTACAAGGCCGTCATCGAGCACGCGCCCATCGGTATCCTGAGCCAGGTCGACGGCCTGCTGATCTATGCCAACCCCGCGGCGCTGCTCATGCTGTCGGCGGACTGGCCTGGCCGCGCCATCGGACGGCCGTTCTCGGACTTCATCGTCGACAAGGACCGCGAGAAGGTCCGCCGCCGCATCGAGGAACTCGCCCAGGCCCCCGGCTTCGCCGAATTCAGGCCTTACCGGCTGGTGGCGCTGGACGGCCAGAAACGCGACGTCGAGCTTGCCGCGATCAGCGTCACGCGCGACGGCAGGCAGCGGGTGGAGTTGTTCTGCGTCGACGTCACGGAACACCGGCTGGCCGAGGACAAGATCCGGCAACTGAACGAAACCCTGGAGCTGCGCGTGGCCGAGCGCACGGCCGAGCTGGAAGCCTTCACCAGCTCGGTCAGCCACGACCTGCGCGCGCCGGCCCGCCAGATCATGTCTGCCGCCGACATCATGCTGCGCAAGAGCGAGCAGCCCGGCAGCGACATCAAGCCCATGCTGTCGGCGCTCCTGACCACCGCGGAGCGCATGAACCGCACCATCGACGCCCTGCTGGAACTCTCGCGGCTGGGGCGCGCCGGCATCGTGCCTTCACTCTGGCCGCTCGGCACCATGGTGCAGGAGATCCAGTCGGAACTGGCCGCCAACGTCGGCGACCGGTCGGTTTCCTGGCGTATCGACAAGCTGCCACGCGTCTTCGCCGATCCCCACCTGATCCGGCTGGTCATGGTCAACCTGCTGGACAACGCGGTCAAGTTCACCCGCTACACGCCCAACGCGCTGATCGAGATCTGGGCCGACGAATACGAACAGACGATCGCCATCAACGTTCGCGACAACGGCGCCGGCTTCGACATGCGGCAGTCGGCCAAGCTCTTCGGCATGTTCAGCCGGCTGCATTCCAACCGGGATTTCGACGGCACCGGCGTGGGGCTTGCGCATTGCCGCCGCATCATCGAGCGCCATGGCGGGCGCATCGTCGCCCACGGCGAACCCGGCAAGGGCGCCACCTTGCGCTTCACCCTGCCCCACGAGCCGCATCCCCGGTAACACCGGCCGCGGCTGCGGCGCCCGCCTTCCTGTATCCGTATGTAAAGCGCCACAGCACATTACATTTCGGAAATAATTACAAGATGAAACAGGAAAAACCTAGAATAAACGGTCCCTATTCCTCGTTTTCGAGGCTTCATGACCACCCTCGCCTATAGCTCGCTCGCGGTCGCTTTCCTGCTGGGCCTGCTCAAGTTCCGATCGTCCTGGCGCAAGCGGCGGCGCCTGCGGGAGATCGAGTTGCGAGGAGGATCGCTGTGCCTGGACTGCGACCGCTACCTGAAGCCGCATTCCCGCTACTGCCCGCATTGCCTGGCTGAGCAGAAGCACGGCTAGGACAGGCCGCCAGGCGGCGCCGGCCGGCCCCTCGCCGGATTGCCGGCCGCTTGATCCCGCGCGGATCGGTCCGTGAGTGAACCTATGGCCCGGCTAAGCCAGCCCCGGCAGACTGCCCGCAGGCCGTTCCACCTTGCCTGCGGCCAGGGCCAATCCGTTGCCAGCCTCCGACCCCCGCCAAGGCGGGGTCCAGGCTGCGAGGTTCCTCATGAAAACATCCACTGACCACGCGCTGGCCAAGGTTCCCGAAGTCACGCTCGGGTTCTGGCTCATCAAGATCGCCGCCACCACGCTCGGCGAAACCGGCGGGGATGCCGTCTCGATGTCCATGAACCTGGGCTATCTGATCGGCACCGGCATTTTCGCGGCGATCTTCCTGGCGGCCGTGATCGCGCAGATCAAGGCCAAGGGATTCCACCCTTTCCTGTATTGGACCACCATCATTGCCACCACCACGGTCGGCACGACGCTGGCCGATTTCGCGGACCGCTCGCTGGGCATCGGCTACGCTGGCGGCTCGTGCCTGCTGCTGGCCATGCTGCTCGGCACGCTCCTCGCCTGGCATCGCACCCTGGGTTCGGTATCGGTAAGCACCGTCAGCACGCCCGAGGCGGAAGCCTTCTACTGGATGACGATCATGTTCTCCCAGACCTTGGGGACGGCGCTGGGCGATTGGACGGCCGACACGGCCGGCCTGGGCTACACCGGCGCGGCCATCGTGTTCGTGGGATGGCTCGCCCTGATTCTGGCAGCCTATCGCTGGACTCGTATGTCGCGCACGCTGCTGTTCTGGGCGGCGTTCATCCTGACCCGTCCGCTGGGCGCCGTGGTCGGTGACTTCCTGGACAAGCCGCTGAGCGCGGGAGGATTGGCCTTGAGCCGCTACTGGGCCTCTGCCGCGCTGCTGGCCTTCATGCTGACCGCTATTCTGCTGCTCAGGCAGCGGGCGGCCCGGACGGCGCATTGAATAGTGCCGTCATGGCCCGTTTTCAATACGATCCTGACAGCAGCCATGCATGCATGGCGAATGGGACACCACGACAGGAGAGAACATGCGGGTGCTGCTGGTCGAAGACGACGTCATGATCGGTGAAGCGATCCAGGGCGCCTTGAAGGATGCGTCCTATGCCGCCGACTGGGTGCGGAATGGCGCAACCGCCCTGGCGACGCTGGCGGGCCAGCACTATGACCTGGTGCTGCTCGACCTGGGCTTGCCCGGCAAGGACGGGCTCGAAGTGCTGGGCAGCCTCCGCGCCCGGGACAATCCTGTACCCCTGCTCATCATCACGGCCCGCGATGGCCTGGATGACCGTCTGCGCGGCCTGGACGGCGGGGCCGACGACTACGTCCCCAAGCCGTTCGAGATGGCCGAGCTGCTGGCCCGGATGCGCGCCGTGCTACGGCGCAAGGGCGGAAGCGCCGCGCCCGTTCTGGGCAATGGCGTGATATCGCTCGACCCCGCCACGAAAGAAGCCCGCGTCAAGGACGGTGCCCCGGTTCTCCTGTCCCACCGGGAGTTCTCGCTGCTGCAAGCCCTGCTGGTTCGGCCGGGAGCCATTCTCTCGCGCGGCGAGCTGGAGGATCGCATCTACGGCTGGGGCGAAGAGGTGGAAAGCAATGCCGTCGAATATCTGATTCACGCACTTCGGCGCAAGCTGGGCAGCGAGACGATCAAGAACGTCAGGGGGGTGGGATGGATGGTCTCCAAAAACGCCTGAACGAATCGGTGCAGCTCAAGCTGTCCTTCACCCTGTCGCTGGCCATCCTCGTGGTCGCGGCCGCGGCCGGCATCTTCTCGTTCCTTTCGGCCTTCGATGAAGCCCACGAACTCCAGGACGATGTCTTGCGCCAGGTCGCGCAACTCATGGATCGGCAGCGCCTGCCCCCCGCCGCGCCCGCCAACGCGGCCGGACCCGAGGGCGGCGACGACGCGTCGCGCGTGATCGTCCAGCGCCTCGGGGACGGCGGCCCGGCTCTCCCAGGCAAAGAGGCGGGAGGAACGCTCGCGCTCCCGGCAACGCTGGTCGACGGCCTGCACACCCTGGAAGTCGGCGGAGAAGCGTTCCGCGTCCTGGTCAGGACGACGGCCGCCGGCGAACGGATCGCCGTGGCCCAGGAATCCGACTTCCGCAATGAAATCGCCCGAGATGGGGCGCTGCGCACCGTCCTGCCTTTCCTGCTCCTGGTGCCGGTGCTGCTGCTGATCGTCGCCAATCTGGTGCGCGGCATGTTCCGGCCCATTGCGGCGCTTTCCAAGGAAATCGATCAGCGCGCCGAGCAGGCGCTGCACCCGGTCCAAGACCGCCACCTTCCCATCGAGGTGCGGCCTTTTGCCATAGCGATCAATCGCCTGCTGGCCCGCGTGGGGCAGTCCATGGCGTCGCAGCGCCGTTTCGTGGCGGACGCCGCCCACGAGTTGCGCTCGCCGCTGACGGCGCTGTCGCTGCAGGCGGAACGGCTGGCAGAGGCGGAAATGTCGAGCCAGGCCCGTGAACGGCTGATGCTGCTGCGCCAGGGCATCGAGCGCGGCCGCGGCCTGCTGGATCAATTGCTGGCCCTGGCCAAGGCCCAGTCGGCGCCGGATTCGCCGACCTCGCCGGTGTCCGTCCAAGGCATCTACCGCCGGGTGCTGGAGGACCTCATGCCGCTGGCCGAGGCCAGGCGCATCGACATCGGGGTCGAGGGAAACCAGGATGCGCGGGTTTGGGTACGCGAGGTGGACATGATCGCCTTGACCCGGAATCTGGTCGACAACGCCATTCGCTACACGCCGGAGGGCGGACGGGTCGACCTCTCCGTCGGGGTGGCGCCAAACCATGCCGTGCTGTGCGTCCGGGACACCGGTCCGGGCATTCCGGCGGCCGAGCGCGAACGGGTTTTCGACGCGTTCTACCGCACGCCGGGCAGCGGACAGATGGGTTCGGGCCTGGGGCTTTCGATCGTCAAGACAATTGCCGACCGCACAGGCGCCGAGATCCGCCTCGACTTTTCCGACCAGGCAACGCAGACCGGCCTGAGCGTCACGGTGCTCATCCCCATGGAAGCGGCTGGCCGGATCGATACCGGCCGCACCGACGCAGCTCGACCTCGATGAACGGAAATACCGCCGGCCTGAAATGAAAAGACCTCCCTGGCGGGAGGTCTTCGCACAACGGTACGACCGTCGACTTACTTGCCTGCCTGCTGGTAGCGCTCGATGCTGCCAACGATCTCCTGGCGGGCGGCGTCCGGGCCGTCCCAGCCCTTGATCTTGACCCACTTGCCCTTCTCCAGGTCCTTGTAGTGCTCGAAGAAATGCTGGATGCGCAGCAGGTATTCGGGCTGCAGGTCTTCCGGCTTCTGCCAGTGGCGGTAGATGGGCAGGACCTTGTCCACGGGCACGGCCAGCAGCTTGGCGTCGCCACCCGCTTCGTCGTCCATGTTCAGGATGCCGATGGGGCGGCAGCGAACCACGGCGCCGACGGTGACCGGATGGGGCGTGATGACCAGCACGTCGACGGGGTCGCCGTCGTCGGACAGGGTCTGCGGCACGTAGCCGTAGTTGCACGGGTAGTGCATGGCGGTCATCATGAAGCGATCGACGAACAAGGCTCCAGTTTCCTTGTCGACTTCGTACTTGATCGGATCCGCGTTCATCGGGATCTCAATGATGACGTTGAATTCTTCCGGCGCCTTTTTGCCGGGACCGACTCGATCGAGATTCATAACTGCCTGGAAAGTTGAAAAAAACAGGTGGACCGGCCCGGGGCCGGCACGACATCGAAAAAAACCGCCGCTAGAGGCCGGCCGCGCGATCGGGCGCTACGTCCTCTTCGCTCTCGAACTGGGGACGCGCGGCGGCGGGGCCGAACAGCACCCCCTCGTCCGCCTTGAGCACCGGCAGGCCGATGACGCCTTCGGTGGCGAGACGCCAGTGCCGCACGGCATCGACGGCGCGGTCGGTGCGATCGTACAGGCTGGCCAGCAGCGCGTGCGTACGCGGGTCGTCGCGCTCGCTCAGGCTGCGTTCGAGATAGCGTTGCGCCGGCCCCCACAGGCGTCCGCACAGGCACAGCGTGCCCAGCGCCTGCAGCAGGTCGGGATCGTTGGGGTGCTGGCGCAGCCAGCTTTCGGCTTTCTCCAGCCGCGGAGATATCTGTTCGGCGCTGCAGCGGGCATAGGCCTGCAACAGGACCGCGCTGAGCTGGGCGTCGAGCGCGGCTTCGAGGATGCGGCGGGTGCGCACCTCGTCGCCATCGGCCTCGAACACCTCCGCGCCGGCCCGGGCCACTTCGGGCAGGACGCGTTCGTCGTCCTTCAGGTCCTTCCAGATGACGCGCCGCGTGGCGGCATCGCTGGCCGACCGCAGCAGTTCGGCCGCGGCGGCGGCGATCATGCGCGTGGCGGCGGCCGGATGCAGGGCATTGCGCTTGGACAGCGTGCGCGCCAGCTTCAGGACCTCGGCCCAATGCCCCAGGTCACGGTGGGCGCGCAGGGTCAGCCGCAGCGAATGCATGTGCTTGGGGCCGCCCTCGTGCAACTGCGACAGCAGCGCCAGCGCTTCCTCGGGCCGCTGCTGGTCGAGCAGCATGTCGGCCTCGACCAGGACGACGGCGGGCTTGAGCCCGGCATCCGCCTCGGCCGCTTCGCGGGCCTGCGCGAGCAGCAGGTCGCGGCGGGCGAACTCCTGCATCGCGTGCGCCGCCCGGGCGGCCGACAGGTTGGCCAGGACTCGGCGCGACGGCACGTCGGTCTGCCCGGCAACATTGCTCATGTCGGCTTCGGCCTTGGCGTAGCGGCCTTCCAGCAGGTTGATCCAGCCGCGCTCGAGCAGTTCCTGCTGCTGCGCCAGCGCCCGGCGCGCGCGCCAGCGGCGCACCCGCACCGGCAGCTCCAGGGTCCACGAAATGGCGCGCAGCGCGGCGTACAGCACCGCGAACAACGCGAGCAGGATCAGCGCGGCCAGGCTGGCGGACAGCTCGACCCGGTAGGGCGGCAGCAGCAGCGCGACATTGCCGGCGTGATAACGCAGCCCGACGGCCAGCCC
This sequence comes from Alcaligenaceae bacterium SAGV5, assembly GCA_009360345.1. Lineage (GTDB taxonomy): Bacteria > Pseudomonadota > Gammaproteobacteria > Burkholderiales > Burkholderiaceae_B > Pigmentiphaga. The sequence continues at coordinate 632,016 of SPDP01000003.1, read as the reverse complement.
GACGGCGGCCACCAGCAGCAACAAGGTCCAGAACCAGGTGCGCATGCCTTACCTCTGCGCGCCGGAAACGGCATTGCGCGGCAGCACCGACCGCACCGCCGACAGGCTGTCGTTGAGGGTCGGCAGCTCGATGGAGATATCGGTCTCGCGGATCTGCCGGAGCAGGGCCTGGGCATTGCGCGTGGCCGGCGCGTTCACATCGAAGTAGGCGGGCAGGGCCTGGACGACGGCGTCCAGGTCGGCCTGCCAGGCATGCTCCTGCCGGGACAGCAGGGCCAGCCGGGCATTGAGCAGCCTGAGCTTGAGATTCTCGCGCACCAGGGCGCCTTGTTCGGGCGACACCAGCAGAGCGTCGGGCTTGTCGATGCGGCGGATGCGGATCAGGTCGCGCATGTCGCCCAGGAAACCGTCCCGCAGCGGGCCCCACCACGCGATGGCGCGCTTCCACCAGGGCGCATCGCCGGCCGGGGCCTGCGCCGGGTCGACCACGGGCGGCGGGACCTGATCGTCGGCTTCATGGGCCGGCTGCACGCTGGCCAGCAGCGGCAGGCGATCGAGCAGGCCGATCAACTGGTCGATCTTGACCACCAGGCCGGACACATCCACCGACGGCAGTCCGCGCAGCCGTTCGAGATCCTGCGCGATGGCGCGGCGCACGGCGGTGAACTGCGGCCGGTCGGCGCGCGCCAGGCGGGCATCGGCCACCTGCAGCGCGGCGATCGAGTTCTGCACGTTGCCGGCCAGTTGCAGTTGCTGGGCCGCGATGGACAGCGCCTGCTCGACCTCGATCAGCGTCCATTCGTCCTCGCCGCGCGACAACTCCTGGTAGAGCTGCTCCAGCGCGGCCTGCTGGCTTTGCGACTCCAGCACCTTGGATTCGAGCACGGCCAGCTTGTCGGTGTTGCCCTGGGCGATGGACAGGGCCTGGCGGGCGCGGGCCTGGGCATCGCGGGAGAAGGAATCGAGTTCGTTGAACCGGCGCGCCGATTCGCGGCCGATGGCATCGACGAGCTGCTGCTGGCGCCACAGCGCGGCGGCCAGCACCACGATCACGATCAGCGCGAAAGCGAGCACCGTCCCCAGCCAGGGAAAGGATCTGCTGGACGCCCTGCCCTTGGGGGCACGGCCGGCGCGCTCGGTTGCGGAACGGGTATCGTTGGGCGCAGGACCCTGCGCGGATGCTGGAGATGCGTTCTCGGATGCAGTCATGACACCGATTCTATCGCGGCCAGGATGTCCTCATCCCGGGGCGCGCAAGTTTGTAACATTGGCGGGACGCCGCGAGCAGGCAACGCTTCGGCGATCACCGTTATTAGATGCCGGGCGATCCGCGGATGGGTTGCAACGAGACGACAATCTGCCCACCAGTCCAGCAACTCCAGGGCGGCCAGTTGTCCGCGCACCGCGTCCACGCCCTCGGCGCTGGTCAGCAGCCAGGTCGTGGGGATAGCTGCGCGGGCCAGTTCGCGCAAGCGGCCGGCCAGGGCGGGCGTCCAGGCCTCGGGAACCCGCCGGTAGGCGCGGTGCAGGGTCACGCTGGCGCCGGCGTCGCGCAGGCGGCCGGCCAGCCAGTCCCGGCCGCTGCCCTGCTCGCCCCGGCCACCGCGCACGATCAGGACCCTGGCAGGCAGCGGCGCGGCGGACAGGATGGCCCACAGCGCCTCGGAATCGAAGTGGAGGCTGTCGGGCGCGGGCTGCAGCAACCTCGGCCCGTCGCCGAAGGCCGGGTGCTCGCGCAGCGCCCGCGCGCTGGCGGGTCCGACGACCGCGGCGGCGGTGGCGGCGGGCCATGTCCAGTCCGGCCCGGCGGATGCGCGCCATTTGTCCAGGAACATGCGGACCGCATTGCCGCTGACAAAGACGACGAGGCCGACATCCGCGGGATCGGGCGCCGGGCCGGCCTCGGGGGTCAGCCGCAGCGCCGGCAGGTCCAGCGTCCGCCATCCGCGCGCCGTGAGCGCCTGCGCCAGGTCGTCGTTCTGGCCGGCGGGACGGGTCAGGATGGCGGTGCGCCCGGGGGCCGGCGCGGATGGCTGGGCCGGCATCGCGGCTCAGCCCAGCGTAGCGAGGATGTCCGCCGCGCCGGCCGCAAGAAGTTCTTCGGCCACGGCCAGGCCCAGGGCCTCGGCGTCCCGTGCCGCGCCGGTGCGTCCGGCGCGGACGATGCGCCCGCCGTCGGGCGTCGCGACGAGGGCCCGCAGGCGCAGCGACTCGCCCTGCGCCTGCGCGTAGGCGGCCAGCGGCACCTGACAGGAACCGCCCAGACGCCGCGACACGGCGCGCTCGGCCAGGGCTTCGGCGGTAGTCGCGGCATGGGCCAGCGGAGCCAGCGCGGCCCGCAGGTCTTCGCGGTCGGCGCGGATCTCGATGCCCAGGGCGCCCTGCCCGGCTGCCGGCAGGCTGTCCTCGGGCGCCAGCAGGGTCCGGATGCGGTCGCCCAGGCCCAGCCTGCGCAGGCCCGCGGCCGCCAGCACGATGGCGTCGTATTCGCCGCGATCGAGCTTGGCCAGCCGGGTCTGCAGGTTGCCGCGCAGGGGCCTGACCTGCAGATGAGGATGGCGGGCCCGGATCTGCGACTCGCGGCGCAGGCTGGAGGTGCCGATGACCGCGCCGGCGGGCATCTCGGCCAGCTCCGCGTAGCGCGCCGACACCAGGGCGTCGCGCGGATCCTCGCGCTCCATGATGGTGGACAGCGCGAACTCCGGCGCCAGGTCCACCGGCACGTCCTTGAGCGAATGCACGGCCAGGTCGGCCCGGCCGTCCTGCAGGGCGGTTTCCAGTTCCTTGACGAACAGGCCCTTGCCGCCGACCTTGGACAGCGTGCGGTCCAGGATGCGGTCACCGCGGGTGGTCATGCCCAGCAGTTCGACGGTGCATTGCGGATACAGCGCGCGCAGCCGCGCCTGCACATGCTCGGCCTGCCAGAGCGCCAGCTGGCTTTCGCGGGTGGCGATGATCAAACGATCGTTTTTCAAAATACGGAGATCTCGATTGCGGTGCGGCCAGGCTTCCGCTCTCGCGGCGCCCCCCTTCGGGATTATAGAAGTATTCGATATGCGGCCATTTTTCATGGCATGCTTTGGCGGCGCCCGTACCGCGGCTTTTGCCGCCGGGCCGCCTCTCCAAGCATTTGCAGCAGCCGACTCCAACGACAACTCGCGCGACGCTCCATGACCTCATCGCTTCAAGATCCCGACCTGCCTCTTCGCAACGACATCCGACTGCTGGGCCGCCTCCTGGGCGACGTGATCCGCGCCAGCGAAGGCGCGGGCGTCTTCGACACCATCGAGACCGTGCGCCGCACGGCGGTGCGCTTTCGCCGCGACGGCAACGCCACCGACGGCCGCGCGCTGGAAAAACGCCTCAAGCTGCTGGCGGCCGACGAAACCAACTCCGTGGTCCGCGCCTTCACCTACTACCTGCACCTGGCCAACATCGCCGAGGACCGCGACCAGAACCGGCGCCGCCGCGCCACGCTGCTCCAGCAGGACGCCCCCGCGCGCGGCAGCCTGCAGAACGCCGTGTCCCGGCTGCGCGCGGCGGGCATCGGCAACGCGCGCATGCGCCAGTTGCTGGACGAGACGCTGATCTCGCCGGTCCTGACGGCCCACCCCACCGAGGTCCAGCGCAAGAGCACGCTGGACGTACACAAGGAAATCGCCCACCTGCTGCAGGAACGCGACGACCCGCGCACCACCGACGAATCCTTCGAGCAGACCCTGGCCCTGCTGGGCCGCATCACCACGCTGTGGCAGACGCGCATGCTGCGCAACTCCCGGCTGACCGTGGCCGACGAGATCGAGAACGCGCTGTCCTACTACCGCAGCACCTTCCTGTCCGTCATCCCGCAGCTGTACGGCCATCTTTCGCGCCTGCTCGGCCGCGAGCCGGCCGATCCGTTCGGCCCCCACCCCACCCCGCTCAAGTCCTTCCTTCGCATGGGCAGCTGGATAGGCGGCGACCGCGACGGCAACCCCAACGTCGACGCCGAGACGCTGAACCTGGCGCTGCTGCGCCAGAGCACCACGGCCTTCGAGTACTACCTGGACGAGACCCACGCGCTCGGCGCCGAGCTGTCCCTGAGCGAGCTGCTGACGCCCGCCTCGCATGCGCTGGCCGCGCTGGCCGAGCAAGGCGGCGATCTTTCCGAGCACCGCCGCGACGAACCTTACCGCCGCGCCCTGGTCGGCATCTACGCCCGCCTGGCGGCGTCGGCGCGCGCGCTGACCGGCCGCGACCTGGCCCGCCGCGCGGCTCCGCCCGCCCAGCCCTATGCCGAACCGGCCGCCTTCGCCGCCGACCTGGCGGTGATCGCCGACTCGCTCAACGGCCACCATGCCTCGCCCATCGCCCGGCTGCGCCTGTCGGCGCTGCGCCAGGCGGTGGACGTGTTCGGCTTCCACCTGGCCACGATCGACCTGCGCCAGAGTTCCGACGTGCACGAACGCACGGTGGCCGAACTGTTCGCGCGCGCCGGCGTCGAACCCGACTACGCCAGCCTGGACGAAACCGCCCGGATCGCGCTGCTGCGGCGCGAACTCAAGGAAGTGCGCCCGCTGGTCTCGCCCTGGCTGCGCTACAGCGAGGAAACCACCCGCGAACTCGATATCTTCCGGGCGGCCGCCAGCGCCCGCCAGCGCTTCGGCGCGCAGGCCGTGCACCATGCCATCGTGTCGCATACGGAAACCGTCAGCGACCTGCTGGAAGTCCTGGTCCTGCAACAAGAGACCGGCCTGATCGCGCCGGGAGGCGGCTCTACGAGCGGCCACGTTCCCGCCGACGGCGAAGGGCTGATGGTGGTGCCGCTGTTCGAGACCATTCCCGACCTGGCCAACGGCCCCGGCATCATGGCGCAATTCCTCGACCTGCCCGAAGTCAAGGCGCGGGTGCGCCACGCCCAGCGCGGCGTGCAGGAAGTCATGCTGGGCTACTCCGACAGCAACAAGGACGGCGGCTTCCTGACGTCGAACTGGTCCCTCTACCAGGCCGAGCGCGCGCTGGTCGAGGTCTTCCGCGCCCGCAAGGTCAGGCTGCGCCTGTTCCATGGCCGCGGCGGCACCGTGGGCCGGGGCGGCGGTTCGAGCTTCGATGCCATCCTTGCCCAGCCGCCCGGCACCGTGGCCGGCCAGATCCGCCTGACCGAACAGGGCGAGGTCATCCAGAGCAAGTACAAGGACGCCGACATCGGCCGCTGGCATCTCGAGCTGCTGACCGCGGCCACGCTGGAAGCCAGCCTGGCCGACCACACCGAAAGCGCCTCGGCCGAGGACGCGCTGTTCGCCAGCTATGGACAGACCATGGACCGCCTGTCCGGGATTGCCATGCGCAGCTATCGGAACCTGGTCTACGAGACCCCGGGATTCGCCGACTACTTCTTCGCCTCGACGCCGATCTCCGAGATCGCCGGCCTGAACATCGGATCGCGCCCGGCCTCGCGCAAATCCACCGGACGCATCGAGGACCTGCGCGCCATTCCCTGGGGATTCTCGTGGGGCCAATGCCGGCTGCTGCTGCCGGGCTGGTACGGCATGGGCGCGGCCATCGACGACTACCTGCGCCACGGCGAGGGCACCAAGCGCGAGCGCGTCGAGCACCTGCGGGCCATGGCGCGCGACTGGCCGTTCTTCCGCACGCTGCTGTCCAACATGGAAATGGTGCTGGCCAAGACCGACCTGGTGATCGCCTCCCGCTATGCCCAGCTGGTGCCTGACACCGCGCTGCGCAAGCGCATCTTCGGCGCGATCAGCGACGAATGGAAGCGCACCATGAGCGCGCTGAAGCTGATCACCGGCCAGCGCCAGTTGCTGGCCGGTGACCCGTCCCTGGCGCGCTCGATCCGCGATCGCATCGCCTACATCGATCCGCTCAACCACGTGCAGATCGAACTGCTCCGCCGCTATCGCGCCACCCACGGCAAGGCGGGCCGGACCAAGGCGGATCCCGCCGGGCGAACCCAGAACGGCATCCACCTGACCATCAACGGTATCGCCGCGGGCCTGCGCAACACCGGCTGACCCCGGCCGGAGCGGGCCGGCCGCCGACCCGCCGCCTTGCTCCCTCCCTGGCCGGCCGGATCCCCCCCGGCCGGCCGCCACGCCCTCTTCCCCCTGCCATGCGCCGCGTCCCGGCGCATGCGCCTCCGCTCGCCTTCGTGGCTTCCCCCTATTGCTTCCCCACGCAGTTAAGTTTTATATTCAAAAAAAGTTTTCTTATACAAAACAAATCAGGATGAGCAGCATGACGGAAGTCGACATCGCGATCGTCGGAGCGGGCATAGGCGGCATGGCCGCGGCCATCTCCCTGCATCGCGCGGGATTCACGGTGGGGGTCTACGAACAGGCGCCCCGGTTCGGGCGCGTGGGCGCCGGCATCAATCTGACGCCCAATGCGGTCAAGGTGCTGGACGGACTGGGCGTGGGCGCGGTGCTCCGGGGCACCGCCTACGAACCCACCAGCCGGGTCAGCCGGCTGTGGGACAGCGGCCAGGAAACCTCCCGGCTGGAATTGCACGCCCAGGGCGAACGGCGCTACGGCGCGCCGCAACTGACCATCCACCGCGCCGATCTGCTGTCGGCGCTGGAAACGGCCCTGCCCGCCGGCGCGGTCCGCCTGGGCGCCAAGGTGGCCGGCGTCGGCCAGGACGGGCGCCAGGCATGGCTGGAGCTGGCCGATGGGTCGCGGGTGGCCGCGCGCGCCGTGGTCGGCTGCGACGGCATCCATTCCGTGGTGCGCGAAGCCATCGCCGGACCCGAGGCGCCCCGCTTCACAGGCAAGGTCGCGTTCCGGTCCATCGTCCCCACCGCACCGCTGGCCCGCTACGACCTGACCCCCACGACCAAGTGGTGGGGACCGGATGCTTCCAGCCAGATATTCACCTTCCTGATCGACCGCGGCCAGCGCGAACTGTTCGTGTTCGCCACCGTGCCCGAAACCGAATGGACGCACGAATCCTGGTCGATCCAGGGCCACAAGGACGAACTGCTGCGCGCGTACGCCGGCTTCCACGAGGAAGCGCTCGCCATCCTGGAAGGCTGCGACGTCGTCCTCAAGACCGCGCTCTACGCGCGCGACCCCATGGCGCGCTGGACCCATGGCCGGGTCACCCTGCTGGGCGACGCCTGCCACGCGATGCTGCCCTTCATGGCCCAGGGCGCCGCCATGGGCCTGGAGGACGCCGCGGTCCTGAGCCGCTGCCTGGGCCAGGCCAAGGACGACGTGCCCGCCGCCCTGCTGCGCTACGAACAGGCCCGGCTGGAACGCGCCAGCCGCATCCAGCGCGGCTCGCTGCAGAACGACTGGCTGCGCTCGGACACGAACGCCGACTGGGTCTATGGCTACGACGCCTGGACCGAACCGCTGCCCGAGCGGGCGCACTGAACCCTTCCCTTCCTAGCGGAGTCCTTGCCATGCACAGACGACATTTCCTCGGCACCATGATCGCGGCGGCGGGGGCCGGCGCGGCCCCGGCCACGCGCGCCCAACCCGGTTTCCCCTCGCGGCCCATCCGCATGCTGGTCGGCTTCGCGCCCGGCGGCGCCACCGACGTCGCGTTCCGCGTCCTGGCGCAAAATGCGGCCGCCATCCTGAAGCAACCCGTCGTGGTCGAGAACAAGCCTGGCGCGGGAATGGTGATTCCCGCCCAGATGATGCAGGCCACCGCGCCCGACGGCTACACCATCGCGCAGATCGCGGTATCGGTGTTCCGCACGCCCTATCTGGTCAAGACCGCCTGGGATCCGCTCAAGGACCTGAAATACATCATCGGCCTGGCGGCCTACCCCTTCGGCCTCGTGGTGCCGGCTTCCTCGCCCATCAGGACGGTGGCGGACTACATCGCCTACGCCAAGGCCAATCCGGGCACGATGACCTACGGCACGCCGGGCACCCTGTCCTCTCCCCACCTGACCATGGAAGACCTGGCCTTCCAGGCCCGCGTGAAGTTCAACCACGTACCCTACAAGGGCGGCGCCGAGGCGCTGGCCGCGCTGCTGGGCGGCCACATCATGTCGCTCGCCGACGGTCCGAGCTGGGCCCAATACGTCGAGTCCGGGCAATTGCGCCTGCTCGCCACCGGCGGCGAAGCGCGCAGCGCCCGCTTCTCGTCGGCGCCCACGCTCAGGGAACTGGGCTACGACATCGTGCAGAACGCCCCCTTCGGGCTGGCCGCGCCCCGCGACACCGACCCAGGCGTGGTCCGCATCCTGCACGACGCCTTCAAGCAGTCCATGGACATGGACAACTACCGCGCCGCGCTCAAGCAGTACGACCTGGAGCCCGCCTACCTGAGCAGCGAACAGTTCACCCGCTTCGCGGCGGACACCATGCAAAAGGAAAAACTGCTGATCGACCGGATAGGGCTGCGTAGACTATAAAATGACCGGGCGCGGGGCGTTCGCCTTGCGCCCCGTCCTATCTGCCCCCTATGACCGAACCCCTGCTGCCGGCTATCGACGACGGCGACGATCCGCCCGACAACGCTTCCACTCCCCGCAAGGATCCCTACTGGGTCGACGCGCTGGCCCAGGGCCTGTCCGTGCTCGAAGCCTTCGATTGCGAACAGCCCTCGCTCACTCTGACCGAACTCGCGCAGCGCCTGGGCTGGAGCCGCAGCAAGCCCCATCGCTTCGTCCATACGCTGGAGAAGCTGGGTTTCCTCGAACGCGAGGAGGTCGGCCGGCGCTACCGGCTCACCGCGCATGCGATGAAGCTCGGTTTCGCCTACCTGAACCGTCTTCCCCTGGTCGAACTGGCGCAGCCCATCATGAACCGGCTGCGCACCGAGGTCGGCGCCTCGGTGCACATGGCCATCCTGGACCGCGACGAGCTGGTCTACGTGGCACAGGCCCGCATTCCGCTGCCGACCTCGATCGACATCCATGTCGGGTCCCGCATGCCGCCGCACTCGTCCTCGATCGGACGGATCCTGCTGGCCTACAAGCCCCAGGCGGACATCGACCGCATCCTGGACGGCGCGCCCATTCCCGCCCTGACCGAAAAATCGACGGTAAACCCCGCCGCCTTCCGCGCGCTGCTGGATACCGCGCGCGAACGCGGCTACGTCTACAACGACGAGGAATTCCACCGGGGCGTGCGTTCGATCGCCGCGCCGGTCCTGAACGCCCGGGGAGAAGTCGTGGCGGGACTGAACGCGACCTCGATGATCTACACCTTCACCGACGAGGTCGTTGCCGGGACGGTGATCCCCGCCGTCGTGCGGGCCGCGCGGGAGCTGTCGCTGGCGTTGGGCCACCGCGAGCCGCAGCCCGTTGCCAGTACCTAGCGCAGGTAGGAAACCACGACCGCGATCGCCACGCCGACCGCGCCGATCACCACCAGCATCTGCATCAGCGTCAACCCTTTCTGCAAGCTCTTCATTCCATCCTCTGACACCGCCGCGCGAGCGCGGCAATAAAAAAATACCGGGTTATCGGGCTCTGTCCCGATGCGCGGGAGATCCGGAACCCGGCGGGGCAATAGGTTAGCCTGTTTCAGGCGCGGGATGCACCCATGGCCGGCGATCACGGCGGCTGGCGCTGACCTGGCCGGGAAGGGCCCGGCCTTCCCGCGTCATGCCCGCGCCCGCCAGGCCCGCCTGCCTGGAACGCCACGGCTCGCCGGGCAAGCAGCCCTTTTCCGCGAATGACCAGCCGCAAACGACAACGCCCTGCCGAGGCAGGGCGTGCCGCGCCAGGGCCTCGCGGCCCCGCGTTCCGATCAGGCGTGGCCGGGCTGCCCCACCTTCTTGCGGCGGGCCAGCCACATCCCCACCCCGACGACGATCAGCGCGCCGAGGATTTCCGCGGCATAGGTGATCTGCGTGTTGTAGGCGGCCAGCGAACTCGGCTGGATCACATGGGACTGGACCGCGACGTCGGTCGCCAGCATGCCGCCGGCAATCCACCCCAGCAGCGCACCGCCCAGCGTCACCACGACGGGGAAGCGATCGATCAGCTTCAGGACCAGCGTGCTGCCCCAGATGATGATGGGCACGCTCACCAGCAGGCCGAACACGACCAGCCCGATCTGATGGGACTCGTCCGCCTGCTGGGCCGCGCCCGCGATGGCGATGACGTTGTCCAGGCTCATGACGAAGTCGGCGATGATGATGGTCTTGATCGCGCCCAGCAGCGTGGCGCCGCCTTCGATATTGTCGTGCGACTCATCCTCGGGCACCAGAAGCTTGATGCCGATCCAGAACAGCAGCACGCCGCCCACGATCTTCAGGAACGGAATCTGGAGCATCGTGACCGCGAAAGCGATCAGCACGACGCGCAGCACGATGGCGCCCGCCGTCCCCCACAGAATGCCCTGCATTCGCCGCTTGGCCGGCAGATTGCGGCAGGCCAGCGCGATGACGACCGCGTTGTCGCCCCCCAGCAGGATGTCGATCAGGATGATCTGCAATACCGCCGCCCAACTGAGCGTCTGTAAAAATTCAAGCACGTGTAGCTCCCTAAGCCAGATCCGGACGAGCGAATCTTCCTGTGAGGAAGATCGGTTCTTCCTTGTTTTTAGAATTCATCGCGCCTGCCCGGTGGGCATTTCCAGGCACCCGCATGCCCGGACATCCCCACCGCGAAGACGAAGCCGGCCTGGCGCCCCGAGGCCAGGCCGACGCACTACGACTGCAACCCGTCAGGCAGGCTGGTCGCCAGACCGGCGCCGCGACATCAGCACCTTGCCCGCCACCAGCACGATGATGGCGCCCAGCACGCCCGCGCCGATTTCCGCGGCATGATGCGTGAGGCCCATCGAGGCTTCGAGGGCCTCGGTGTGCAACGCCGGATCATTGACGAACAGCTCGCCCGCGATGAAACCCAGCAGGGCGGCGCCCAGCCAGACGATGAGCGGGAAGCGCTCGATGACCTTCAGCAGCAGCGTGCTGCCGAAGATCACCAACGGGATGCTGATGGCCAGGCCCAGGACCAGGAGCACGGTATTGCCCATGGCGGCGGCCGCCACGGCGATCACGTTGTCCAGGCTCATGACCAGGTCGGCGATCAGGATGGTGCGGATGGCGGCCATCAGGCCATCCTTGGCCAGCTTGCCTCCGTCCTCTTCACCTTCCGGCAACAACAGCGAAATACCGATGTACAGCAGCAGCACCGAGCCGATCAGCTTCAACCAGGGCAGTTGCAGCAACTGGGCCGCAACCAGCGTCAGGACGATCCGCATCACGATGGCGGCCGCAGAGCCGATCACGATTGCTTTCTTTTGTTGATGGGCCGGCAGCGAACGAGCCGCCAGCGCGATGACCACCGCATTGTCCCCCGACAACAGGATGTTCACCCAGATGATTTGTATGAGGGCCAGTATGAAGGCCGCTGATCCGAATTCCACACCTATCTCCTGAAATGCCGACGGGCGCAGCCGGTCTGGCCGCGCCCGTCGAGTTTTTTATTACAGCACGGACTTGAGCAGTTTGCCCATCTCGGACGGATTCTTGGTCGTCTTGATGCCGCAGGCTTCCATGATCTCGAGCTTGGCCTCGGCCGTATCGGCGCCGCCGGAAATCAGCGCGCCGGCGTGGCCCATGCGCTTGCCGGCCGGAGCCGTCACGCCCGCGATGAAGCCGACCACCGGCTTCTTCATGTTGTCCTTGGCCCACTGGGCGGCGTTCACTTCGTCCGGACCGCCGATCTCGCCGATCATGATGACGGCGTCGGTGTCGGGATCGTCATTGAACATCTTCAGCACGTCGATGTGCTTCAGGCCGTTGATGGGATCGCCACCGATGCCGACGGCGCTGGACTGGCCCAGGCCCAGTTCCGTGACCTGGCCCACGGCTTCGTACGTAAGCGTGCCCGAGCGGCTGACGATGCCGATGCGGCCCTTGCGGTGGATGTGGCCGGGCATGATGCCGATCTTGATTTCGTCGGGGGTGATCAGGCCGGGGCAGTTGGGTCCGAGCAGCAGCGTGCGCTTGTTCTCGTCGCGCATGCGGTTGCGCAGTTCCAGCATGTCGCGGACGGGGATGCCCTCGGTGATGCAGATGGCCAGGTCCAGGTCGGCCTCGACGGCTTCCCAGATCGCGGCGGCGGCGCCCGCGGGCGGCACGTAGATGACCGACACGTTGGCGCCGGTGGCGGCCTTGGCTTCGGAGACGTTGGCGTAGATGGGCACGCCTTCGAAGTCCTCGCCGGCCTTCTTGGGGTTCACGCCGGCCACGAAGCAGTTCTTGCCATTGGCGTACTCGCGGCACATGCGGGTGTGGAACTGGCCGGTCTTGCCGGTGATCCCCTGCGTGACGACCTTGGTATCTTTGTTGATCAGAATAGACATCTCGAGTCCTTAATATCCTGTGCTGTGCGCTCGTGCGCTTACTTGGCGGCGGCCACGACGGCGGTGGCGGCTTCGGCCATCGTGTCGGCGCTGATGATGGGCAGTCCGGAGTCGGCCAGCATCTTCTTGCCGAGCTCTTCGTTGGTGCCCTTCATGCGCACCACCAGCGGCACGCTCAGGCTGACGGCCTTGCACGCGGCGATCACGCCTTCGGCGATGACGTCGCAGCGCATGATGCCGCCGAAAATGTTGACCAGGATGGCCTTCAGGCCGGGGTTCTTCAGCATGATCTTGAAGGCTTCGGTCACCTTCTCGGCCGTGGCGCCACCGCCGACGTCCAGGAAGTTGGCCGGTTCGCCGCCGAACAGCTTGATGGTGTCCATGGTCGCCATGGCCAGGCCGGCGCCGTTCACCAGGCAGCCGATGTTGCCGTCGAGCTGGATGTAGGCCAGGCCGAACTGGCTGGCTTCGATTTCGGCGGGATCCTCTTCATCGGTGTCGCGATAGGCCACGATCTCGGGGTGGCGGTACAGCGCGTTCGAATCGAAGTTGAACTTGGCGTCCAGGGCGATGATCTTGCCCGAGCCGGTCACGATCAGGGGGTTGATCTCGGCCAGGTCGGCGTCGGTTTCGACGTAGCAGGTGTACAGCTTCTGGATCTGGTCGGCCGCGTCGGCGATCGAACCTTCGGGAACGCCGATGCCGCGGGCCAGTTGCGAGGCCTCTTCGGTGGTCAGGCCCTTGGCGGGATCGACGAACACCTTCAGGATCTTCTCGGGGGTGGCGTGGGCGACCTCTTCGATCTCCATGCCGCCTTCGCTCGAGGCCATCACGCAGACGCGCTGCGAGCTGCGGTCGGTCACGATGCCGACGTACAGTTCCTTCTTGATGTCGGCGCCTTCCTCGACCAGCAGGCGGCGGACCTTCTGGCCTTCCGGACCGGTCTGGTGCGTGACCAGCTGCATGCCCAGGATCTGGCCGGCCAGCGTGCGCACTTCCTCGATGGAACGGCCCAGCTTGACGCCGCCGCCCTTGCCGCGGCCGCCCGCATGGATCTGGGCCTTGACGACCCACACCGGGCCGCCCAGTTGTTCAGCGGCCTTGACGGCCTCGTCCACCGAGAACACGGGGATGCCGCGCGGAACGGTGACGCCAAATTTCTTCAGAAGCTCTTTGCCCTGATACTCGTGGATTTTCATGCGGAGCCTTCGCTGTCGGGTAGACGTTGAATGTTCGGTTGGAAAAGACCAGCGCCATGACGGGTCATGCGCCTGGATACGGATGGGGATAGCCCAGGCGTAGCCGCGGCCGGGCAAACAAAAGCCCACGGACCTGTGCTCTGGACGAGCAAAGTCGCGGGCTGTCGCATAGCGAGGCGATTGGCGGTTACGGGCATGCGCTAAGGTGCCGATTGCATCGGGGGCGCCGGCGGGTTCCGGGCGTGGCCGGGAGGCAATGGGCAGGCGATAAAACGGCGAGAGTATAGCACCCCTGCCCCCCGGGGCCCCGGCCTACTGGACCACGACGGTCAGGGCCGAGCCCGCCGGCACCGCGACGGTTTCCGAATACGACGCGCCCGACGGCCGGCGCACCAGGGGAAAATGGCCCGAGGCCTTGAGCGTGGAGGGCGAGCTGGACGGCAGGTTGCGCAGCGAAGCGTAGTCGGGGCCGTTGATCGCGGGCAGGTCGTAGCCGTCCTGCGTCCGGCGGGGATAGCCGAACCCGGCCGGCGACGACGCGGGCAGCAGGGCAAGCGCCGCGCCCCAGTCGCGCAAGGCGGCGCGCGCGCCCGCGCCGCCCGCCTGCTTGACCGCCTGGTCGAGCAGCGTGAACGAATCGGTGGACGAGGTGCGCCGCAGCAGGTCGCGATAGAAACCGGTGCCGTATTGCCTCAGCAGATAGCCCCCGTAGTTGGCGGCGATGGGATACGAAAAACAGCTGGATGACACGCTGGCGTCCCAGCCCCGGATGTAGTCGCAGTTCTGGCTTTGATGGAGCCAGTTGCCGTAGTCCCCGTCCCGCAGCGGGTTGAAGCCCGGCACCACCCGGCCCGACGCCAGGTCTTCCATCATCAAGGCCGTGGTCTCCTCCAGCCAGACCGCGAAGCGGTTGTCCGGACTCACGCCGGTGCGCGCGGCGCGCTGGTAGAAATTGACCATATGGGTCATCTCGTGCGCCAGCGTCGTATAGCCCGTGTTCCGGCCGGCCTGGCCGCCCAGGTACATGGTCTCGGTGTCCAGGAACAACACCACCGCCTCGTTGCTGAGCGCCTCGTAACTCTTCAGGAAGGCATTGGCGCTGAAGAAATAGCCGATCACGCCCCAGGGCTTGCCATCGGGCGTGATGTTGGACAGCACGATGTGCAGGTCCTGGTCGGCACCGATATACCCGCTGCCGACGGTGGCGCCCCAGGGCGCGCCCGCGAGGTCGGTCACGATGGGATAGACGGAATCCTGGTTCGACGAGAACCGGCTCCGCAGGCTGTCGAGCAGGGCCTCGCTCACTTTCGCGCCGGAGCGCTCGCCATCCTGCACCCAGATGTTCAGCCAGCGCCCGTCGGAGGCCGCCCAGCGCCGGGCCAGCGTGGCCTGGAACCGCATGCCGCCGCTGTCCTGCCATTCCCGCGTGTCGCCCTCGACGGCGGCGCGCACCACGGCGGCGGGCCCCTGCCGCGCCGAGGACTGGGGCTGGGACGCGCGGTCGACCGGCGGCTGGTAGTCGCGGATGTGCGCGGGAATCTGGTTGACGCCCGGCAAGTGGTCCGGATCGGCAGGGGCTTCCACTTTCGACGCGGTGGCAGGCCGGTCCGCGACGGATGCGCTGATCGAGGCCATGCCGGCATCGCGGTCGGACACATTGGTGAAGACCAGGGTGACCGTGCGGCCGCCGACGCCGTTGAGGGCGATCGGTACCGAGGTGCCCGAGTTCGAACCGCTATTGTCGTAGCGCCAGATGCCCACGCCGCTGCCGCGGTAGGTCTGGGCGTCGGAGGCGCCGCATTGCGCGCCGCTGCACGCCACGGACAACGCGCCCGACCCGGATACCGCATCGCCCCCGCCGCCTCCGCAGGAGGCCAGCAGTGTCGCCAACGAGATCCCGGCCAGCGCCCGGATGGTAAACACGGTGTTGCGATTCATCTTGCCCCCGCCGAAGAAGCTTCCGCGCAACATACCATGGCAGGTGGGCTAGCGGATGGATTGCACCTGCAACTGGGCCGGCATCCCGCCGCCGGCTTCGCCGGCGGAACGGGTCACCGTGCCGGTGACCGTGACGGTGCGGGCTTGCAGATCCTGCATCTGCTGCCGGCTCAGGCCCCGCAGGTCCCACTGCCGGTCGCCCGACTCCAGCACGGCGACGATGAAGGGTTCATTGCCCTTGAGCACGAGGCGCCCCTCCAGCGTGACCACTTCGCCCGCCTGGGGGGCGGGCTGGGCGCAGGCCCACAGGCTGGACACACTCAGGCACAGGGCCAGCAACAATGCGCGCATAGCGGCCTCGCGGCGAAAGCGGATGCTGCAAGTGTACGGGGATTCAGCGTGAACAGGCCCTAGTCCAGCTCGTTGAGGTCCACGCCCCGCAGCACCTGCCTGATGGTGGCCTGGCCAAAGCCCCGGGACATCAGGAAACGCACCTGCTTCGCACGCTGGCCGGCATCGGCGGGCAGCGTGCCGAAACGCTTGCGCCATACCTCTCGGGCCCGCGCCAGCTCGGTGGCGTCGAGCGTGTCCCGCAACTCGGCGATCTGGGCGTCGGCCACGCCATGTTGGCGCAGTTCATGCATGATGCGCATGGTGCCCTGCTTGGCGGCCAGCCGGTGCACCACGCTCTGGGCGTAGCGCTCGGTGGACAGCCAGCCTTCCTTCTCCAGGCTGTCGAGCACGGCGCGAACCTCGTCCTCTTCCCCGAAACGGGCAAGCTTGCGGCCCAGTTCCAGGCGGCTGTGTTCGCGCCGGGACAGGTAGCCCACCGCCCGGGCCTTCAGCGAAGGCCCCGAGGCGGGCTTGCCGTCCTCAGTCGCCTTCAAGCTCGGTCACTTTGCCAGCGCCGGCGACCCGGGCAACAACCCCCAGGTTGTCGCGCACGCGGTTTTCGATCTCGATGGCCATTTCAACGCGCTCTTTCAGGAACTCGCGGGCATTGTCCTTGCCCTGGCCGATGCGTTCGCCGTTATAGCTGAACCAGGACCCGGACTTCTCGACGATGCCCGCCTGCACGCCCAGGTCCAGGATCTCGCCTTCGCGCGAGATGCCGGCACCGTACATGATGTCGAACTCGGCGCTCTTGAACGGCGGCGACACCTTGTTCTTGACCACCTTGACGCGGGTTTCGTTGCCGATGACCTCGTCGCCCTTCTTGATGGAGCCGGTGCGGCGGATGTCGAGGCGGACCGAGGCGTAGAACTTCAGCGCGTTGCCGCCGGTGGTGGTTTCCGGGTTGCCGAACATGACGCCGATCTTCATCCGGATCTGGTTGATGAAGATGACCATGCAGTTGGTGCGTTTGATCGAGGCGGTCAGCTTGCGCAGCGCCTGGCTCATCAGGCGGGCCTGCAGGCCGGGCAGGGAGTCGCCCATCTCGCCTTCGATTTCGGCCTTGGGCACCAGCGCCGCGACCGAGTCGATGACGATCAGGTCGACCGCGCCCGAACGCACCAGCGCGTCGGTGATCTCCAGCGCCTGCTCGCCGGTGTCGGGCTGCGAGATCAGGAGATCGGTCAGGTTCACGCCCAGCTTGGCGGCGTATTGCACGTCCAGCGCGTGTTCGGCGTCGATGAAGGCGCAGGCGCCGCCGATTTTCTGCATTTCGGCGATGACCTGCAGCGTGAGCGTGGTCTTGCCGGACGATTCCGGACCGTAGATCTCGACGACCCGGCCGCGCGGCAGGCCGCCGACGCCCAGGGCGATGTCCAGGCCCAGCGAACCGGTGGAGACGACCTGGATGTCGTGCTCGACCTCGTTGTCGCCATAGCGCATGACCGAGCCCTTGCCGAACTGCTTTTCGATCTGGGACAGCGCGGCGGCCAGGGCCTTGGCCTTTTCGTTCTGGGCAGCGGCAGCGGCCTTGGAAGCTTTGGTGTCGTCCATTCTGGGATCCTTGGGTTGATGGGCGAATTATTGCACTGCTCGATACTGTATAAAAAAACAGTATGAGACTGCAAGCGCCACGTGCAATAAACAACGCCGCCCGCGGGCCGCCCTTGCCTTTTCCTCAGTTCCCGCCCCCGGAATCGAGCAGCCGGACGGCATTGCCCCCCGCGACCGCCGCCTGCTGCGCCGGCTCCAGCGCCGACAGTCCGCCGACCGGGTCGGCGTCGCCGAACGGGTAATCCCCGCCCAGGACGAGGCGGTCCGCCCCCACGCAGCGCACCAGCAGCGCCAGGGTATGTGGATCGTACACGCAGCTATCGTAGTGGAAATCGCGCAGGTAATGGCTGGGCAGCTTGCTCAGGTTGCGCATGGTGTCCGGCCGGTACGTCGCGTTGCGGTCCAGCCGCCCCATGTAGTAGGGCATGTACCCGCCTCCGTGGGCCATGACGATCCGCAGGCCCGGGTGCCGCTCCATGACGCCTTCGTAGATCAGCGAGGACATGACCTTGACCTCTTCGATGGACTGGCCGATGGAATTCCAGAGCGCATGGTTCTGGAACCACGGGTCGCGCACCCCGTCGGGGTGGATGAAGGCGACCAGCGCCTGGTCTTCGATGGCGCCCCACATTTCCCCGTAGCGGGCCTCGCCCAGGTAGCTGCCCCGGTGGTTGCTGGGCAGGTTGGCCACGCGCAGCCCCATCGCCACCGCGCGCTCCATCTCGCGCAGGGCCAGCGCCATGTCGCCCAGGGGCAGCACGAACGTTCCCACGAACCGGTCCGGGAACCTGCGCACCCAGTCGGCCGCCATGTCGTTGACCAGCCTTGCCTGCCGGGCTTCCTCGGCGGGCTCGGCCCAGGCCCGGGACGCCACGACGTCGGCCGACGAAATCACATGGCGATCGATGCCGCGCGCCGCCATGTCGTCGACCTGCCGGTGCGGATCCAGCATGCCCAGGAAGCGTGGATTGTCGGCCGACAGCGGCCGCTGCCCGAAGCAGCTGGACACGCTGTGCGGCTGCGCCAGCTCGAAGACCTCGCGATGGATGAAGTGCGCATGGAAGTCGATGCAGCACGGGCACAGCGCGCGCCAGCCCGGCGCTCCCTCTTTCAACATGGATGGTCCCCCCGGATGGATGAAAGCCGATGGACCGGGCCGGCGGCGTGCCGGCGGCGCCGCGGCGCTCCCGTCAGGGCCGGGGCTTGAGTCCGTTCAGCACGACGTCGACGAAGAACTCGGCGAAGGCATCGAGGGTCCGGTCGTTGACCTTGCGGCCGCGCATGGCCTCCTGCAGCGGCCTGCCCGTCACGAAGAAGGAACAGGCCCCGACCACCAGCATGTGGAAGAACGCGGGATCGACCGCCCGCAGTTCGCCGCTGCGTTCGCCGTCCGCCATGAATTTCTCGGCCAGATAGCGGCCGCGCTGGGCCAGGTCGTTGAGGATCGCCCGGGCCGCCTCGTCGTCGGCATTGAAGATCCGGGCCACCATCACCTCGTGGTAATAGGGGCTGTCGACGTTGGCCTGCAGGACCGACCGGACGCGCTGCTTGAGCTTCTGGTCCGCCGTGCCGGCATCGGACAGGTACCGCAGGCTCAGCGCGGTGCGCTCGCCCGTGGACTTGGAGATGAGCTCGGCCAGCAGGCCGTTCTTGGACCCGAAGTAATAGCGCACCAGCGCGGGATCGACGCCGGCGACCTTGGCAATGTTGACCGTGCTCAACTCGGAGACGGGATGGGTCTTCAGGAAGTCCGCGGCCAGTTCGAGGATGCGGTTGCGGCCGACGGCGGACTCCGCGCCCGAGGGCCGCCCCTTGCCGCGCTTGCGCTCCCCGCCGGACTCCGAATTTTCCTTTGCCATGCGCGCCATGCCCGCCACCCGGTTCGATCCGGCGGGCATTATCGCACGCCCCCCTTCCCGCTCCGCCCCTGCGCGGCCGGCGTCTTCCTCCGGCGCAACGGCTATTCCGCACGGATGCCCGCCGTGTCGGCGATGCGGGTGGTCTGCGCGATTTCGCTCTGCAGGCGCCGGGTAAGGTCCGCGGGCGAGCCGGCAATGATCAGGCCATAGTTCAAATCGTACGAACGCTTGACGTCGGGCATCGCCAGCACGGCGCTCATGGCACGCGTCAGGCGCTCCTGGATCGCCTTCGGCATGCCCGCGGGCCCGAGCAGCGAAGACCAGGTGCCTACGGTGCGGAAACCGGGCAACGTCTCGGTGATCGCCGGCGTGTCGGGCAGGAACGGCAGGCGCCTGGCATCGAGCGCGGCCAGCACCTTGAGCTTGCCCGCCTTCGCGAAAGGCGCCACCGAGGCCAGCGTGGAGAACCCCATGGCCACGCGGCCGCCCAGGATCTCGGTATTCATGGGGCTGATGCCCTTGAAGGGCACGTGCAGGATGTCCGTGCCGGACTCCATCTTGAACAGCTCGGCGTTGAACTGCATGACCGAACCGATGCCCGCGCTGCCGTAGGCCAGCTTGCCCGGCCGCTGCTTCGCGTAGTGGATCAGCTCGGCCACCGAATTGACCGGCAGGTCGCCCGGCACGAACAGCACCTGGGGCGTCTCGTGCATCAGGCTGATCGGCGTGAAATCCTTCAGGATGTCGAAACGCACGTTGGCCGACAGGAACTTCGCCGTGACGGTCACGCTGGACGGCGCGAACAGCAATGTGTAGCCATCCGGCGGCGCGTGCATCACGCGCTCCGCTCCCAGGATGCCTCCGGCGCCGGGCACGTTCTCGATGACGACCGGCTGCCCCAGTTGCTCGCCCAGCTTCGGCGCCACGATGCGCAGGAACAGATCGGCGCCGCCCGGCGCGAACGGAGAAATGATGGTGACAGGCTTGTCCGGGAACTCGCCGGCAAGCGCGGCGTGCGCGCCCGCCAGCGCCAGCAGGACGCCGGACAGGAACCGGCGCGCGAGGCGCCCCGGCGGCCTCCGCCAGCGTCGCCCGCCCTGGTCCGCCGCGGCAGGCGGATGCTTCGCCGGCACGGCGTCGTTCATTGCATGCATGGATGTCTCCCGGTCGTTGTTGGCATAATTTATTTCCTTTTTTAGGAAATAACAACAGGAATTTCCATGCCTCGCGGATACCGGCAAAGGACGGCCAATCTTCTCGTTTATGCACTGCAAAAGGCTCTTGACAACGCTCTTGATGACGACAAGAATCTCGCAATAAATTCCTTTATTAGGAATAAAAAGGAAGACGATGGAAGCGCCCCGACGCAGGAGACGATCATGACGCAGCGCCCTTTCTCCCACTCCCCATCCCTGGCGACCGATCCCGATGTGCTGGTGGTCGGCGCCGGCCCCGTCGGGCTGGCCGTCGCCGTCGAACTGGGCCTGCGGGGCATTTCATGCCAGGTCATCGACGAGGTCGAGGCCGTCGGGCACTGGTGGACCCGGGCCATGAACATGAACAAGCGCACCATGGAACACATGCGGCGCTGGGGCCTGGCCGGGCGGCTGAAGGCCGTCAACCACGTGCCGGCGGGGTGGCCGTCGCACGTCACCTTCCTCGATGGACTGGGCGGCACGCAATTCGCCTGCGTGCGCGCCGAAGGACTGGGCTGGCACCGGGTGCTGGACGACGCGGCCGAGGATGCGCTGTGGGTCGCCCAGGGCCAGGTCCAGGAACTGCTGCTGGACAAGGCGCGCGAGCTGGGCGCGCGCATCGCGTTCTCGTCGCGGGCCACGGCGGTCGAGATGCGCGACGGCGGCCGCGTCGCCGCCACGGTCCAAGACGTCCGCACGGGGCAGACACGTTCGATGGAGGCGCGCTACCTGATCGGCTGCGACGGCGGCCGCAGCCTGGTGCGCGGCGCAGCCGGGATCCCGTACGAAGGCGCCGGCGCCCTGTCGCGCCAGATATCCATGTTCTTCCATGCCCCCGACCTGCTGGCGGCCATGCGCAGCCGCGGCATCGCCGATTCAGTCATGTATTTCTGCGCCAGCCCCGAAGTGCCCGGCACCGCGCGGCTGATCTGCGGCGACCGCTGGGAATTCACCTACCGCCCGCCCGCGGGGAGCGGCGAAGATATCGACGCCCACGCGGTGATCCGCCGCCTGATCGGCCCCGGCCTCTCGTTCACGCTGGAAAGGACCTATCCC
This sequence comes from Alcaligenaceae bacterium SAGV5, assembly GCA_009360345.1. Taxonomy (GTDB): domain Bacteria; phylum Pseudomonadota; class Gammaproteobacteria; order Burkholderiales; family Burkholderiaceae_B; genus Pigmentiphaga. The sequence goes on along the minus strand of SPDP01000003.1, from coordinate 610,539 downwards.
TTTTCCTATTTCGAACTGCTGGCGCAGCGGTTCCGCCACGGCCCTGTCTTCCTCGCCGGCGACGCGGCCCACCTCATCCCTCCCCTGGGTGGACACAACCTCAATCTCGGCGTGGGCGACGCGGTCAACCTGGGATGGAAGCTGGCGCACGTGCTGCGCGGCTGGGCCGACGAAGCCATCCTGGACAGCTACAGCCCCGAACGCCTGCCCATCGTGCAGCGCACCTCGAAGGAGGCCCACGCCAACTACGAACGGCTGCGCTCCACCTTCGACCGTCTGTCGGCCGTCATGCAGGCCGTGGACACCGGCCCCGAGGCCCGGGACCGGCGCGCGGAACTGAGCGCGCCCGTCGCCCGCGACCTCGAACCCCAGTGGTGGTCGGACGGCACCGTGCTGGACCAGCGCTATTGCGCATCGCCCATCCTGCGGGCCGAGGCCGGACCCGGACCGGCCTACGATTCGACCCGCTATCCGCCTCACGCCGCCCCGGGCCATCGCGCGCCCATGTGGCGCATGCCGGACGGTACGCCTCTGTACGACCGGCTCGGTCCGGAATATACGTTGCTGGACACGGCCGGCACGCCACAGGCCGGCATGGCGGCGGCGCGCCTCGCCGCCGAGGCCGGCCTGCCGCTGCGCCATCTGCGGCTTCCCGACGCGGGACTGGCCCGCCTCTACGGCGCGCCGCTGGCCCTGATCCGGCCCGACCAGCACGTCGCCTGGCGCGGCGAATCGCTGCCGCCCGCCCTGCTGGACGTGCTCGCGGGGCGGGCGGCGGACACCGCGCCATGATCCGCACCCTGGACATCCGCGGCACCGTCTACGCGTACGAAGCATCGGGCGCGGGACCCTTGGTCCTGTTCGGGCACGGTCTGTATTTCGACCGTTCCATGTTCGCCCGGCAGGCAGAGGCGCTGGGGGACCGTTACCGCTGCGTGCGCCTGGACTGGCCCGGCCACGGGGACAGCGGCTGGCGGCCGCAAGGCTGGACCGCCGCCGACCTGGTGGAGGACGTCGCCGCCCTGATCCCGGCGCTGGGGGCCGAACGCGCCATCCTGGTGGGCCTGAGCCAGGGCGGCGCCGTCTTCGCCCGGACCGCCCTGGCCCATCCGGAACGGGTTGCCGCGCTGGTGATCATGAACGCGACGCCTCACGCACCGGCGAGCGACGCCCGGAACCGGATGCGGCAGGCCTCCGAAACGCTCGCGCACGGCAGCGCCCGCGATCGCGAGCAGCTGTTCCGGTCGATCGCGGACCGCATGTTCAGCCCCCACACCCGGGCCGCCCATCCCGAACGAATGGCGGCCGCGCGGCAGGTATTCGTCCGCCACGACCCGGCGGCGCTGGCGCTGGCGGTCAGGCTGGGCCTGAGCTATGAAGACCTCGTTCCCAGGCTGGGCAACCTGGCCGTCCCGACCCTGCTACTCTGGGGCGAAGATGACCTGATCAGCCCCATCGCGCTGGCCCGGGCCTACCTTGGGCAGGTCCCCGACGCGCGGCTGGCCGGCCTCCCGCTGGCGGGCCACTCCGCGCCGCTCGAACAACCCGAGGCCGTCACGCGCGAACTGGCCGCGTTCCTGCACGGGCTCGCCGCCGTCCGGCCATCCTTCCAACCTCCTCCCACCTCCGAGATACAACCATGACTTTCGATCCCCACGCGGGCCGCCACCGCATGCCCGTCGTCTTCGGTCCCAGCGCCGGCCCCCGGCAGGGACCCGACGGCCGGACTTTCGACATGAGCCGCGCCCCGCGCACGTCCGCCGCGATCAGCTTCCTGACCGAGCGCTCGCGCCTGGAAGCCCTGTTGCCTCCCGGCTGCGAACTCGACGGCCCGCCCGTCGTGACCGTCGAACACACCATGCTGCGTGAACTGGAATGGCTGGCCGGGCGGGGCTATAACCTCCTGGGCGTCAGGTTCCCCGTGCGGTACCAGGGGCGCGAAGAAACGGCGCGCGGGCCTTTCCTTTCCGTCTTGTGGGAAAACCGTCCCGAGCCCATCATCACCGGCCGCGAGGAGCTCGGATACGCCAAGCTCTACTGCGAATTGCCCGAACCGCGCATCCTGCGCGGCGCGCACTGCTACGCGGCCAGTTGGGACGGCCACGAATTCCTGCGCATGGAAATCGATGGACTCGACGAGGCCACGCCTCCCGCCGCCCCCGCCGCCGACGGCGTCCTGCACTATCGGTACCTGCCCGCGATCTCGGGCGCGGCACCCTCCGTCAGCGAGATGGTGATCTCGCCCTCGGGCGGCAGTCCCATGCGCCATCGCTCGTTCCGGCGCGGCACCGGCCGGCTGGCGTTCGTGCGCTCGACCTGGGAGCAATTGCCCACCATGTACCACATCGTCAACGCGCTCGCGGACCTGCCCATCCTCGACATCACCGGTGCGTCGATTGCCGAGACGGTGGGCGCGAAAGACCTGAGCGATCAGCGCGTCCTGCGCTGACGAGGACGGACACCATGCCGGATACGACCACGACGCCATCGGCCCCCGCTCCCCGCGCCCGCGTGGAGCCTGACGCCCACTCGCCCTCGCTCTTCGCGCACTTCGTCCTCCAGACGGCCAACTACGAAGCGGTCAGGGACTGGTATCTGACCGTCCTGAACGCGCAGGTGGTCTACGACCGCCACGACCTGTGCTTTCTCACCTACGACGACGAGCATCACAGGCTGGCGATCCGGCATGTCCCGGGGCTGCGGCCGCCCCGCCCCGGAAGCTGGGGACTGCATCATCTCGCCTATGCCTACCCGACGCTACGCGCCTTGCTGTCGACCTACCTGCGCCTGAAGAACCAGGGAATCCGGCCCTACTGGACGATCAACCACGGCCCGACCCTCTCGTTCTACTACCGCGATCCGGACGGCACGCAGATCGAATTGCAGGTCGACAACTTCCGCACCAAGGAAGAAGCCGCGGCCTTCTTCCATGGCGACGACTTCGCCGTGAATCCGGTGGGCATCAAGCTCGATCCGGAAGCGCTCATCCGCGCCTACGAGGCCGGCGTCCCGGAAGCGGAACTCGCGCGCCGTCCGCGCATGGCGCCGGGGCAGACGCTCGACGACATGCGGCCCTGGGAAACACCCGCCTAATATCCCGCCCTGGCGTAGGGATTGGCCCCGCGCCGGTACACCATCAACGCGCGCCGGTACCGGTTGACCATCTCCCCCCGCTGGTTGCGCGCCTCGGTCAGCACCGCCACCACGCCCTGGTCGGGCCGGGATCCGGACGGGCGCGTGCCCTCCACCGTGGACCGCGCCTCCAGCGTGTCCCCGGGCATCAGGTCGGCGCCGAACTCCACATCGGTCCACCCCAGGTTGACGGTGACCCGGCCGAAGGTGCGCGTGGACAGCGCCACCGCCACGCCGATCCCCCAGGTCTGCGGCACCACGGGTCCGGGCAGCCCCAGCGCCTGCGCAAAGGCATGGTCGTGGCTTTGCGGCTGCCACTCCATCGCGCGCAGCGCGTGCAAGGTGGCCTCCTCGGCCAGCAGGGTCTTGCGCGGGCTGTGCACGAAGGTCTCGCCCTGCCGCAGGTCTTCGAAAAAGAGGCCGGTCTGCTCGACCCAGGCGCCGTCCTCCCGCGCGGCATGCGACCGGAAGCGCTCGTCGTCCGCCGCCGTGGCGCCCGCGATGGCATCGGGTCCCGCCGCGCCATGCCACAGCTCGACCGCGTAGCGCAGCTCGGCCACCTGCTCGCCGCGCTGGTTGAAACCGCGCGTCAGCAGGCTGGCGCGGCCCAGGAACGCATCCACCGGTTCGGTGGCCAGCACTTCGGTCTCGACATAGAGGGTATCGCCGCCGAACATGGGCCGGGTCAGCGCGATGCTCGACATGGACACGATGCGGCGGCGCCGGCCGAAGGTCTTGGACGTCATGCCGATCAACCGCTGCAGGGTCAGCGTGCTGACCATCAGGGGCCGCTTCCAGTCCGTCAGCCCGGCGTAGCAGTCGTCGTAATGGACCATGGCCGAGTTGATCGAATCCAGGGCCTCGGACACGTTGTCCTGCTGGGAAAAGGTAATGCCCGGCCGATGGACGAAACGCTGTCCGGCGGACAGATGCTCGAAGCCCAGGCCGAAGCGTTCGGCGTAGAGGCCGTCGCCCAGATGGTAGTAAGCGGTATGCATGAAAGTCTCCAACGGCAGGTCAGGTCGGGGCGGCGGCACGCCGCAGGATGCGCAGGGCGCTCTGGTAGACGGGCTCGTCCACCATCGTGGCCCCCACCGCGCAGGCCCGGCGGCCCGCGCGCTCGTAGGCGGCGGTGATCTCGCCCGCCCACGCCAGCCTGGCCGGATCGGGCTCGAAGGCCCGCACGATGATGGGCCACTGGCGCGGATGGATGGCGAGCTTGCCGTGGAAACCCATGGCGCGGGCCCGCTCGCAGTCGCCGCGCAGGCCGCCGTCGTCGTCGATGGCGATATGCGGCACGTCCAGCATGGGCACGCCGCTGCCGGCGATCTCGAACAGGAGGCGCCCGCGCACGTAGGCCAGCGCGTCCCAGGTGTTGTCCGCGCCGGTCTCGGCGCTGAAGTCCGCGGCGCCGAAGGCCATCGCCGCCAGCCACGGCCCCGCCTGGGCGATATCGGCCGCACGGCGCACGCCCTGCGCCGACTCCACCAGCGCCATCAGCCGCAACGCGGGGTTGGCCGCGGCCGCGTGCGCGTGGATCATGCGCAGCCCGGCGGCATCCTCGGCCTTGGGCACCGCCACCAGGTCCAGCGCTGGCAGCGCGCCCGCATGGGCCAGCGCGTACAGGTCCTCCAGCCCCGCGGGCGTCTGTGGCGAGGAAACGCGCAATGCCACCATGGGCGCCCCCTGGCCGGCCGGGGGCAACGCCGCCAGCCAGGCCAGCGCGTCGCGCCGGGCGGCCGCCTTGTCGGCGAGCGGCACGGCATCCTCGAGATCGATGATGACGCCCGGCGCGCCGCCGCGCAGCGCCTTGTCGTAGCGGTCGGGCCGGTTGCCGGGACAGAACAGGAAGGTGGAAGGAACGACGGGGTGGGTCACGCGGGCTCTCCGAGGCAAGGTCGCGGCCCGCGCGATCGGATCAGCCGACCGGCTCTCGCCGCATCACGGTGCTGAACAAATGCCGCCCTTCGGGGAAGAGCCCCACCGAGGCGACGATCAGGTCTTTCTTCGTGCCGTAGTACCAGGTGCGCGTGCGCAGGGTCGGCGTGCTGAAGCGGGTCTGCAGCAGCTCGGCCTGCGCCCGGGTCAGCCGGACGGCATCGATTTCCTGGCGGATTTCGCATACCCGGTCGCCGCGCCGCTCGGCCAGCCATTCGGCAACGGAGGCCCGGTAGCCGTCCAGTTGCTCGAGCGCGTCCGCATACAGCGGCGGAATATGGTGTTCGCTGTAGACGACCGGCGGCGCGCCCTCGGCCTGGCGCAGGCCGGTCACCCGGACGAAGCGCTGGCCGGCGGGCAGCCGAAGCGCGCGGGCCGAACCCTCGTCGCCGTCGACCTCGCGGATGCTCAGGGTATGGAAGCGAAAGCCCCGGGTGAAGCGCAGGATGTCGTCCACCGTGTTGCCCACGTGCACGAAATTGCCGGAGGGCTGCGCCGACTCCACGCGGGTCCCGATGCCGGGGCGGCGGCTGACCAGCCCCTGCACTTCCAGTTCGCGCAAGGCCCCGCGCACGGTGATGCGGCTGACGTTGAACTGCTGTCCCAGTTCGTTCTCGGTCGGCAGCAGGCTGCCGGGCGGATATTCGCCGTCGCGGATCCGCCGGATCAAGGTCTGGGCCAACAGCTTGTACTGCGAGCCGGCACTGCGCTGGAACATGGGGCGACACGTCAGAGAACACCAAGGGTCCTTAGTCTACCTTGCTCCTCTTCGTCGATCCCGATGCTGGCCAGCAGCTCGCGGGTATCGGCGCCCATGGCCGGCGCGGGCCCGACGGCCACCGCCGGCCGCGACGTGCGCAACGGGCTGTCCAGCACCCGCAGCGCGCCGCCGCCCGCCAGGTCGACGCGGCGGATGCGGCCGTCGGCCTGGGCCAGGGGCGCATCCAGCGCCTGCCCCACGGACCACACGGGCGCGGCGGGCACCGTGCCGGCGAAGTGCCGCATCCACTCGGCCGTGGTGCGCGCCGACAGCGCCTCGTCCAGCAGTCCGGTCAGTTCCTCGCGATGCCGGCCCCGGGCGGCGAAATCGACGAAGCGCGCATCCGTGATCCATTCCGGCCGTCCGATCCGCTCGCACAGGTTGCGCCAGAATTTTTCCTTGTTGCACATCAGGTAGATCCAGCCGTCGCCAGTGCGATAGAGCTGGCACGGCGTGAGCGAGGGGTGCCCGGAACGGGGCTGGCGGTCGGTCTCGGCGGCGCCGTTCAGGTACCACGCCGCCACATAGTTGAGATTGAACAGCGCGACGTCGTACAGGCTGGTGTCCACGTCGCACCCCTGGCCGCTGCGCGCGGCCTCCAGCATGCCGCTGAGCAGCCCCACGGACATCATCACGCCGGTCATGTAGTCGACCAGCGACAGCCCCATGCGCGACGGCGCCGTGTCCGGTTCGCCGGTCAGCGAGAAATAGCCCGCCTCGGCCTGCATCAGGTAGTCGTAGCCCGGCCACGCCGCGCGTTCGCCGGTCCGGCCATAGGCCGATATATGGGCGCAGACCACGGCCGGGTTGACGTCCTTCAGGTCTTCGTAGGTCAGGCCGAGCTTGCCCGCGACGTCGCCGCGCAGGTTGTCGACCACGCCGTGCGCCGTGGCCGCCAACTTGCGGAACAGGGCCCGCCCCTCGGGATGGGCGAGGTTCAGCGTGATGCTTTTCTTGCCCTGGTTCAGGCTCTGGAAGAACAGGCTTTGCGCGCCGTCGGGCAGATCCGCCAGGAAATGCGGGCCGACCAGCCGCGACACGTCGCCCCCTTGCGCGGCCTGCTCGACCTTGATGACCTCGGCCCCCAGCGCCGCGAGCAACTGGGTGCCGAAAGGCGCCGCGCCGTACTGTTCGACGGCAAGAATGCGGAACCCGCGAAGTAGCGACATGAAGCTCCCCGGACAATGTTGGAAAAGGACATCTTGAGTTTGTTATAACAATATATCAAAATGAGAAAACAGAAAAGCCAGACGATGGCACCATTCGCGAGGAGACCCTTCCCATGAACAAACTGCTCTTGCTGTGCTGCCTGGCCGTGGGCCTGGCCGGCCAACCCGTCCTTGCCGACCAGGCGTTCCCCAGTAAACGGGTGCGCGTGATCGTCCCCTTCCCGCCCGGACAGGGCTCGGACATCCTCGCCCGCGCCATCGGCGACAAGCTGGCGCAGAAATGGGGGCAGCCGGTGGTGGTGGAGAACCGCGCCGGGGCCAACGGCGCCATCGCGCTGCAGGAAGTGGCGCGGGCCGAGGGCGACGGGTACACGCTGCTGGTCACGTCCAACTCCCCCGTCGTGATCAATCCCAGCCTGTACAAACATCTGCCCTACGACGTCGGACGCGATTTCCAGCCCGTCGCGCTGCTGGCCGGCACGGACATGCTCATGGTGGTGAACGCGCAGTTCCCGGCCACCACGCTGCCCGAAGTCATCGCCCAGTTGAAGGCGAACCCCGGCAAGTTCAGCTACGGTTCGCCGGGCACGGGCTCGACCAGCCATCTCAGCATGGAAGTCTTCAAGCAATTGGCGGGCGTGGACCTCGTCCACGTGCCCTACAAGGGCAGCCCGCCGGCGTTCACGGACCTGATCGGCGGTTCGATCAAGCTGATGATCGACGCCCTGCCCAGCGCCATGCCCCAGGTGAAGTCCGGCCGGGTCCGGGCCATCGCCATCACCAGCAGCGACACGCCCTCCACCATCATGCCGGACGTGCCGCTGGCCAGCCGTTCCGGGCTGACCGGCCTGCCGGGGCGCGCCTGGTACGGGATGTTCGCCCCCAAGTCCACGCCCGCCGCGGCCATGACGCGCATCGTCGCCGACGTGCGGGCGGTGCTGCAGACCCCCGAGATCGTCGCCAAGCTGCCCCAGCTCGGCCTGGAGGCCGTGGAGCCCATGACGCCCGAGGAATTCGGACGCTTCCTGGACAAGGAAACCGCCTACTGGGTCGACGCGACGCGCCGCACGGGGATGTATCAGATCGAATAGCAATAGTGACGGCGGCGCGCGCCTGGGGGACAATGCACCGGGGAACCTCGATGCATTGCCCCGACGCTACAATTCCCCCATGCGCATCCTCATCGCCGAAGACGACAACATCCTTGCCGACGGCCTGTCCCGCTCCCTGCGCCAGAACGGCTACGCGGTCGATGCCGTCCACGACGGGCTCGAGGCGGACTCCGCGCTGGCGGCCCAGCCCTTCGACCTGCTGATCCTTGACATCGGCCTGCCCCGGCTGTCGGGCACCGAAGTCCTGCGCCGCCTGCGGGCGCGCAATTCGCACATGCCGGTGCTGATACTTACCGCCGCCGACAGCGTGGAGCAGCGCGTCAAGGGCCTGGACCTGGGGGCCGACGACTACATGGCCAAGCCCTTTGCCCTGTCCGAGCTCGAAGCGCGGGTCCGCGCGCTGACCCGGCGTGGCGCGGGCGGCGGGCCGGCGGTGCTGCGCCATGGCCGGCTGGCCTTCGACCAGGTCGGGCGCGTGGTGACCATCGACGAGCAGATCGTCGAGCTGTCCGCGCGCGAAGTCAGCCTGCTCGAAGTCCTGCTGTCGCGCAGCGGCCGCATGGTCAGCAAGAAACAATTGGTGGACCACCTGTGCGAGTGGGGCGAGGAAGTCAGCACCAACGCCATCGAGGTCTACGTGCACCGGCTGCGCAAGAAGCTGGAACCCGGCGGCGTCAAGATCGCCACCGTGCGCGGACTGGGATACTGCCTGGAACGCGAGCCCGGCGTCCAGCACGGCGCGGCCTGACCCGGCCCCGGATGGACGACGAGCACAAGGGGCCGCAGCCCATCCCCGCCATCGAACGGCCGGCACGGTCGCTGTTCGGCGAGATCCTCGACTGGATGCTGGTCCCGCTGTTCCTGCTGTGGCCTATCAGCGTCGCCATCACCTACGTGGTCGCGCAATCGATCTCCGTCGCGCCCTACGACCGCAGCCTGGCCAACAACGTACTGGCCCTGGCCCAGCAGATCAAGGACGTCAACGGCCGGGCACGGCTGCAGTTGCCGGTCTCTGCGCGCGAGATGCTGCGCGCCGACGAGACCGACAGCGTGTTCTATCTCGTGCTGGGCAGCCGCGGCGAATACCTGAGCGGCGACCGGGAACTGCCGCTGCCGTCGCTCGAACGCCCCCTGCCCGGCATCGTGCAATACCGCGACGACGTGATGCGGGGCTTCGCGGTGCGCGTCGCCTATACCTGGGTGTCCCTGCCCACGATCCCGGGCGCGCAGCCGGCGCTGGTGCAGGTGGCCGAGACGCTCGAAAAGCGCTCGCAACTGGCCAACGAGATCATCAAGGGCGTGGTGCTGCCGCAATTCGTGGTGCTGCCGCTGGCCGTGGTACTGGTGTGGTTCGGGCTGTCGCGCGGCATCGCGCCGCTGGGCAGACTCCAGGCACGGCTGCGCGCGCGGCGGCCCGACGACCTGTCGCCCATCGACGACCGCGAGGTGCCGCAGGAAATCGCGCCGCTGGTGGGCGCCATGAACGAACTGCTGCTGCGCCTGTCGGCCAACATCGACGCGCAGAAGCGTTTCGTCGCCGACGCGGCGCACCAGTTGAAGACGCCGCTTGCCGGCATACGCACCCAGGCCGAGCTGGCGCTGCGCAATGCGAGCCCGGAAGACATGGAGGCCAGCCTGCGGCACCTGATCTCGGGCGCCGAACGGGCCACGCGCCTGGTCAACCAGTTGCTCGCGCTGGCGCGCGCCGAGGACACGGGCAGCCCCGTGGATGTCTCCACCCACGTCGACCTGCTGGCCGTCGCCAGCGACCAGACCCAGAACTGGGTGCACGAGGCGATGGAGCGCGGAATCGACCTGGGCCTGGAAGGCCCGGAGACGCCGGTCCCGGTCGCCGGCAACGCCTTGCTGCTGGCCGAACTGGTCAACAACCTGATCGACAACGCGCTGCGCTACACCCCGGGCGGCGGCACCGTCACCGTCCGCGTGGCGGCAACCGAGGCGGGCGCGACGCTCGATGTCGAAGACTCCGGTCCGGGCATCCCGCCCGAAGAACGCGAACTGGTGTTCGACCGCTTCTACCGTATCCTGGGCTCCAACGCCGAAGGCAGCGGCCTGGGCCTGGCCATCGTGCGCGAGATCGCCCAGCGGCACGGCGCCACCCTGGCGATCGCCGACAACCCGCAGGACCCGGCCTGCGCACCGGCCGGCACGCGCATCACCGTGCGTTTCCCGCCAGCCTGAGGCCGGCGGCCGCTCAAAAACTCAGCCCCGCCTCGCGCGCCGCCATGTCGTGCAGCGCGCGGCGCATCAGCAGCCCCGGCTTATCGGGCGCGAAATTCAGATCGAACTGCGGTTCGGTGTCGCGCTTCACCACGTCCAGTATCCACTCCAGCGCGTCCACGTCCTCGAGATAGGCCTTGGCCGACGCCTCGTACAGGTAGGCGTCCGCGGCGGGATCGTCGAGATTGGCGTCGCGGCTGTTGAACCACCAGTAGTGGATGCTGCCGTTGGTCTCGGGCGTGAAGGCGTGGGTGATATTGAAGCGATAGGTGCGCGGCGCGCCACCGGCATCGTGGTTATCGACGATGCGGGCGAAGGCCACGTGCAGGCCCGGCGAAGCGAAACGCGCTTCCGAATAGCGGTCCACCGGCTTGCCGGTCAGGCCGGTGGGCACGCCGTAGACGTCCGGCGGCGGCGAGTTCTTCAGCGCGCGGTCGATGATGACCACGTCGCCGTCCTGGCGCACGTCCAGCTTGCTGCGCGCGTACTCCGGGGTACCGATCGCGCCGGGGTGCAGAAAGGGGAAATGGGTCTGGTCCAGCAGGTTCTCGTGCATCGACACATAGTCCGCCTTCATGTGGAAGCTGCCGTTCACGCTCTTCCACGCCGGGCTGGCCAGCCAGCCCGTGTCGGGGATCAGGGCCGGGTCGGCATGGTCGGGATCGCCCATCCATATCCAGACCAGCGGCGCGCGCTCGACGATGGGAAAGCTGCGCACCTGCGCATTGGTGGGGACCAGCGGCATGGCCGGCATCTTCACGCAGTGGCCCGACGGGTCGAAGCGCATGCCGTGATAGCCGCACATCAGCTCGTCGCCCTCCAGGCGTCCCTTGGCCAGCGGGAAGGAACGGTGCGGACACCGGTTGCGTACCGCCACCGGCTCGCCGGCCTGCGTGCGGTACAGGGCGACATCCACGCCCAGGAAGCGCCGGCTGCGCAGCTCGCGGGAGATCTCGCCGGACAGGCCCGCCACGTACCAGCAATTGCGCACCAGCGGCGTGGCATGGTCGGCGAAACCGCCGGGCTCGAAGGAAAAATCGGGACGGAGTTCGGGCATGGGGTCGGCGATGCGGTTCATGATGGCAGGCTCCTGCAGGGAATGACGGAATGGTCAGGCGTCCAGCACCAGGCGCGTCCCGCGGATCCGCGATACGCAGATGCACAGGGTCTCGCCGGCGGCGCGCTCTTCATCGCTCAGGTAGCGATCGCGATGGTCGATGGGGCCGTCGGCCGAGACGACCGGCAACGGGCACAGGCCGCATTCGCCGCGCGCGCAGTCCCACAGCACGGGCACGTCGGCCAGCCGCAGCGCGTCCAGGATGCTGGCGTCGGGCCCCACCTGGACAGTCCTGCCCGAGCGGCGCAGTTCGACCTCGAAGGCCGTTTCATCGCCCGTGGGACCGGCGGTGAACACTTCGCTGCGCACGCGCCCGGCGTCCCAGCCCAGCGCGGCACCCGCCTCATGGGCGGCGGCGATCATGGGCGCGGGACCGCACACATACACGCGCACGCCACCGGGCTGCGACGCCAGCAGGCCGCGCACGTCCAACACACCCGCTTCGTCGCTGTAGTGGAAACGGACACGATCGCCGGCCACCTCTTCCAGCAGATCGCGGTAGGCCATGGCCGCCGGATCCCGGCCGGCGTACACGACACCGTAGCGGCAGCCGCGGCGCGACAGGCTGCGCGCCATGGCGACGATGGGTGTCACGCCTATGCCGCCGGCGATGAGCAAGGTGCGGGTGTCGCGCCGGTCCAGGGGAAAATCGTTGACCGGCGCGGCGATGCGCACGCGCGTGCCCGGCGCGAAGCTGTCGTGGATGAAGGCCGAGCCGCGCGCCCGGTCTTCCCGCTGCACGGCGATGCGATAGACATGCCGCGGATCGTCCTGCCCCGCCAGCCCGCCGATCAGCGAGTAGTGCCGGACGATGGGACCCCGCGCCGGCGACACCATGTGCAGCGCCACATGCGCGCCCGGCTCGTAGCGCGGCAGCGGCCGGCCATCGGCCGATGCCAGCAGATATTCCTTGATGCGCGGCGTCAGCGGCCGGACCCCGGCCACCACGGCCTCGATGTGCTTGCTTGCCACGGTTGTCCTCCTGTTCGCCGTCAATCCAGGCGGATATCGGCGCCCTTGATGATCGGGCCCCACTTGGCGATCTCCTCATCCACCAGCCGGGCCATGTCGCGCGGGGACATGGCGTAGGCCTCATAGGTGAAGGTGGCCAGTTTCTGCCGCACGTCGGGCGCTTCCAGGGCGGCGGCTATCCCTTCGTTCAGCCGCAGCACGAGCTCGGCGGGCGTACCCTTGGGAACGAACAGGCCATTCCAGCCGCCCACCTCGAAGCCGGCCGGGCCGCCGGCCTGCGCCACGGTGGGCACCTCGGCATAGCCCGGCAGGCGCCGGGGCGCCGCCACGGCCAGGAAACGCACCTTGCCGGACTGGTACACGGGGCCGGCCGACACCGGCGTTCCCAGCGTCCAGCTGACGTCGCCCACGGCCACCGACTGGAACAACTGCGCCGACTCTTTGTAAGGCACGTGCATCATGTCCGTGCCGGTGGCCGCGGCCAACAGCAGCCCGCCCAGGTGCGCGGGACTGGCCACGCCCCAGGATCCGTACGAGACGCCCCCGGGCTTGGTCCTGGCGGCGGCGATCAGGTCGCCGATCGTCCGCCACGTCGAACCGGCGGGCACCACGACGAAGAAGTAGTTGCGCACGAGCGGCGTGACCGGATCGAAATCCTTGCGCACGTCGTAGGGCAGCCTGGCGAACAGGTGCGGCTGGGTACCCACGTGGTAGCTGTCCATGTGGACCAGCGTGTAGCCGTCGGGCGCGGCGCGCCGGCCTGCCTCGAAAGCGAGGAAGCCGCTGGCGCCGGGCCGGTTCTCGACGATGACCTGCTGCCCCAGCGTGGCGGTCAGCTTCTCGGCGACGATGCGCAGCAGCACGTCGGGCCCCTGGCCCACGGCGAATGGCGTCACGATCTTGACCGGCCGGACCGGATAGCCCGGCGCGGCGGCGGCGGCAACCGACGACGACGCCAGGACGCCAGCGGCCAGCATGCGCGAGATCCACGATTTGGACATGTTTGGTCTCCTCTTCCCAGGGTGGGTACGGTGGGCGTCGCTCGCGCCCGATTGTGGGAAAGGATTTTATTAAGGAATAATAGAGAACATTTATTCAAAAAATAGCTATCAGTAAGCTCGATAGAGAACAAATGGACGCCATCACGCAACTGCGCACTTTCACCACCGTCGTGGCCTGCGGCGGTTTTTCGGAGGCCGCCCGGCAGATGGCGGTCGTGCCCTCGGTCGTGGCCAAGCGCATCCGCCAGTTGGAAGCGACGGTGGGCGCGCGGCTGTTCGACCGGACCACCCGCACGGTGCGCCTGACCGAAGCGGGCGAGAAACTCCATGCGCGCGCGGGCGTGCTGGTGGCCAGCTTCGAAGACCTGGTGCAAAGCGTGGAACGGGACGCCTCCAAGCTGGTGGGCCACCTGCGGATCGCCACGCCGACCACGCTGACCACGGTGCGGCTGGGGCCGCTGTTCAACGCCTTCCTGCGGCGGCACGACGGCATCACCATGGAGATCTCGCTGGTCGATCACTCCACCAACCCCGCCGAACGGGACTATGACCTCGCCATCAGCGGACGGCCCGCCAGCTACGAGGGCGTGGTCGAGATTCCCCTGTGCCCGGTGGACACCGTGCTGTGCGCCGCGCCCGGGTATCTCGCGCGCCACGGCCGGCCGCGCCACCCCCAGGCCCTGACCGAACACGCCTGCCTGGTCTTCAAGCCATCCGGCCGGGCCTGGCACTTCCGCAGCGCCCGCGGCGGCATCAGCGTGGACATTCCCCCTCGTCTGGTGGCCGACGACAACCTGACGCTGCGGGATGCCGCCCTGTCGGAACTCGGCATCGCCGCCCTGCCCTCGTATGTCGCCCGCCCGGCCCTGGAAGCCGGCACGCTGGAGACGGTACTGGACGATTTCCCGCTGCAGGAGACCTGGTTCAAGGCCTACGTCCCGCGGCGCAAACAGCACGTCGCCCGCGTCGCCGCCCTGGTCGACTGGCTGGCCGGGCACCTGCGGCCGGACGTCCCGCCAGCCGGCTGAGTCCCGCCAGCGGCGGGCCGCGTCTCGCCGCCGCCACGCTTTGGCCCCGCCGCCCAGCCTGCGGGAAACTCCCAGGCGCGCCCGCGCCCGCCCCGCCCCCAGGCGCCGCGCGGGTGGCCGGCACGGGCCAGGCCCGGCCATATCACCAGTTCGTGAAGATTCAGTTCCCCGTCAGTAACTCGTCAGTGCCGCGTCAGCAAGTATTTCTACTCTGGTTTCAAGCCCGAGGCTCCCGTGGCTAAGGGCCAGTCTGCATATCAACTATTACTCATTCCCAGCAGGCCCACCCAGGAGACATTCCTTCATGAGCACCACCGTCAACAGTTCAGGGGCGCCGACTCCGGCCGCGCGTCCCATGACCAAGGAAGAGCGGCGCGTGATCTTCGCCTCGTCGCTAGGCACGGTATTCGAGTGGTACGACTTCTACCTATATGGCTCCCTGGCGGCCATCATCGCCAAGCAGTTCTTCTCGGGCGTCAATGACACGGCGGCCTTCATCTTCGCGCTCCTGGCATTCGCCGCGGGTTTCGCGGTCCGGCCGTTCGGTGCCCTGGTGTTCGGCCGGCTGGGGGACCTGGTCGGGCGCAAGTACACGTTCCTGATCACGATCCTGATCATGGGCCTGTCGACCTTCATCGTGGGGATACTGCCCTCCTACGCGTCCATCGGCATCGCGGCTCCCGTCATCCTCATCATCCTGCGGCTGGCCCAGGGCCTGGCGCTGGGCGGCGAGTACGGCGGGGCGGCCACCTACGTGGCCGAGCATGCCCCGCACGGCAAGCGCGGCGCCTACACGAGCTGGATCCAGACCACTGCCACGCTGGGCCTGTTCCTGTCGCTGCTGGTGATATTGGGCGTGCGCAACGCCACCGGCGAGGAAGCCTTCGCCGCCTGGGGCTGGCGCGTCCCGTTCCTGGTCTCCATCTTCCTGCTGGCGATCTCGGTCTGGATCCGGCTCAAGCTGCATGAGTCGCCCGCCTTCCAGCGCATGAAGGCCGAGGGCAAGCAATCGAAGGCGCCGCTAACCGAGTCCTTCGGCCGGTGGGGCAACCTGAAGGTGGTCCTGCTGGCGCTGCTGGGCCTGACCGCCGGCCAGGCCGTGGTCTGGTACACGGGACAGTTCTACTCGCTGTTCTTTCTGACCCAGACCCTGAAGGTGGACGCCACCACGGCCAACATCCTGATCGCCATCGCCCTCCTGATCGGCACGCCCTTCTTCCTGGTGTTCGGCTCCCTGTCGGACAAGATAGGCCGCAAGCCCATCATCATGGCCGGGTGCCTGATCGCCGCCATCGCCTACTTCCCGCTCTTCAAGGCCATCACGCACTACGCCAACCCGGCGCTGGAAGCAGCGCAGGCCAAGGCTCCCGTGGTGGTCGTGGCCGACCCCAAGACCTGCTCATTCCAGTTCAACCCGGTGGGCACCGCCAAGTTCGTCAGCTCCTGCGACCAGGCCAAGTCCTTCCTGGCCTCGAACTCGGTCAACTACAGCAATGAAGCGGCTCCGCCGGGATCCGTGGCCAAGATCAAGGTAGGCGACACCACGATCGAGTCCTTCGAGGGCGCGGGACTGCCGGCGGCCGAATTCAAGACGCGCGGCGACGAGCTCAAGGCGCGCCTGACGACGGAAATCCGCAACCACGGCTACCCGGCCAAGGCCGATCCGGCCCAGGTCAACAAGACCATGCTGGTGGTGCTGCTGACGCTGCTGGTGATCCTGGTCACGATGGTCTACGGCCCGATCGCGGCCATGCTGGTGGAAATGTTCCCCACCCGCATCCGCTACACTTCGATGAGCCTGCCTTACCACATCGGCAACGGCTGGTTCGGCGGCTTCCTGCCCACCACCGCCTTTGCCATCGTGGCGGCCACCGGCAACATCTATAATGGGCTGTGGTATCCCATCGCGGTTGCCGTGATGAGTTTGGTCATCGGTACCCTGTTCGTCAAGGAAACCAAGGACAACCGCCTGGAGGACTGACCCCGGCAAGGGCGCGGCAAAGCCGCGCCCCGCTCCCGCGATGCGGCGCGCCTGCAACAATTCGACCAGGCACCGGGTGCGCCGAGACTTCCCACCATCGCAAAACTTGGGTTATCGTAACAAGCGTTACAATCCCGGCTTAGCCGGGTTTTGTTTTTCAGCCAGTTGGAGACCTTGCCATGCGGGCGACCGAGCCCCAGGCCACAGGCCGCACGCCGGGCAACACACCGAGTCTCGTCGCCGAGTCGCTCAGCAAATCCTTTCTATCCGGTAATGTGCGCGAGCGCATTCTGCGGGATTTGTCGGTTAGCATCATGCCCGGCGAACTGACATTGATTTCCGGGCCATCGGGCTGCGGCAAAAGCACCCTGCTGGCCATCCTCAGCGGCATGCTGCGTCCGGATGCCGGCATGGTGCGCGCCCTGGGCCAGGACCTTGGCCTGTTGCAGCTACACGAGCTTGAACGTTTCCGGCTGATGCATACCGGCTTCGTCTTCCAAGGCTTCAATCTTTTTCCCGCGCTGACGGCTGTCGAACAGGTCGTCCTGCCCCTGCGCTACGTAGGCCTGTCCAAGCAACAGGCCGAGGAACAGGCCTGGGCGGCGCTGGAAGAAGTCGGCATGGGCGGGCGCGCCCGCCAGCGGCCATCGGGCCTGTCCGGCGGCGAACAGCAGCGCGTGGCCATCGCCCGCGCGCTCGCCAAGGAACCCGAACTGCTCTTTGCGGACGAGCCGACCAGCGCGCTGGACGCCGGCAACGGCATGAAAGTCATCGACATCCTGCACCGCATCGCCAGGCGCCACGGCGCCACGGTGTTGTGCGTCAGCCACGATCCGCGCCTGATCAGCCATGCCGACCGCGTCCTGACCATGGAGGATGGGCGCATCCTGGACGACAGGCGCACCAGTGCGCTGGTCGCCGAAACCTAGGAATTCCCGAGCTCGTGCCTAAGCTTTTCACCTCTCTTCGCCTTGGCGTCCTGGTCACCCTGACCGGGAGTCTGTTCCTGGCCGCGTGTTCCCGCGAGCCGCAGGCCGACTCCCCCACGGCCGACCAGCCCCCCTACGCGGCCGTCGCGCGCGGACGCGTCGACGTCGAAGGCGGCCTGGTGCGCGTGGGCGCGGCCGTGGACGGCACCGTCGCGCGCGTGACCGTCCACGATGGCGACCAGGTCAAGAAAGGCCAGGCGCTGATCGAATTCAACCCCGCGGCGGCCCAGCTGGCCGTCGACGCGGCCGAGGCCGAATTGCGCCAGGCGCAAGCCCAGGAACGCGTGCTGCGCAGCCGCGTGCCCGGGCTCCAGCAGCGCGCCCAGCGGGTGACCGAGGCCGCGGCCGGCGGCGCCATCGACGGCCAGGCCGCCGACGATGCGCGCAACGCCGTGGCGCAAGCCGAGGCCGAGGCGGCGGCGACCCAGGCGGCGGTCGAGGTCGCGCGCCAGAAATTGCGTGCAGCGCAATGGACATTGGAACGCCAGCAGGTCCGCGCCCCCGTGGACGGCGAGATCGTGGGGCTGGACGTGCAGGTCGGCAACGCGATCACGGCCCAGACCGAACTGCTGCGCCTGCTGCCCAAGCGCCGCCTGATCGTCCGGGCCGAGGTGAACGAAGCCTATGTCGCGGCATTGAAAACCGGCATGCAGGCCGAGATCGTGGAAGAATCCGCCCCGGGCGGCACGCCCATCGCCGCCCGCCTGGAGCGCATAGGCAGCGTGTTCCAGGTCATGGCCCCCAGCGACGATCCGCAGGAACGGATCAGCCGCCGGGGGGTCGAGAGCCTGCTGTCGATCGAAAAACCCGAGAAATTGCGTGTCGGCCAGCGGGTGCTGGTCCGTTTCCTTCCCTAAAGGCTTGCCATGTTGCTCAGTCAGTACGCTGCCGACGAACAGCCCGGATCCGAATGGATCGTGTTGTGCGACTTCGACGGCACCATTTCCAAGCAGGATGTCACCGACACCCTGCTTGAACATTTTGGCCGGCCGGGATGGCAGGAGCTGGAAACCGCCTGGGAACAGGGCGAGATCGGCTCGCGCGAGTGCATGGCCAAGCAGATCGCGCTGCTGGACGCCAGCAAGGAAGAACTGGACGCCCTGGTGGCGGGCATCGAGATCGACCCGGCCTTCCCCGAATTCGTGGCCCAGGCGCGCCGCCTCGGCACACCGGTGCACATCGTCAGCGACGGCCTGGCGGGCGTGATCACGGCCATCATGGACCGCCATGGCCTGGCGGACCTGCCCGTGGTGGCCAACCGCTTCGAGCAGGCCGGCCCGCGCAGCTGGCGGCTGACCTTCCCCTACGCCGACGCCGCCTGCCGCAAGGCCAGCGGCACCTGCAAGTGCTCCTACGGCTCGGGCGTGCGCGGCCTGCACGAGAAAATCCTGTACGTGGGCGACGGCGCCTCGGACTTCTGCGTATCGGGCACCGTCGATTTCGTGCTGGCCAAGCATCGCCTGATCGACTATTGCCGCGAGCATGGCCTGGTACACATTCCCATCGCCGGCTTCGACGAAGCCCGCAATGCGCTCGACTTCATCCTGAAAGGCCAGTTGCACGCCATCGCGCAACCTCCGCGCGGCTTCACGATCGCTCCGGCGGCCGCCAGCACCGCCTGAACCCCGGGCGGTCCATTCTTCACCTCATGATCAAATCTGCGGATTTCTATTTCGAAGGCGGCCGCGCGGGCGTGCTGCTCATTCATGGCCTGACCGGCACCCCCAATGAAATGCGTACCGTGGGCAAAGGCCTGCACCGGGCCGGTTTCACGGTCTACGGCATGCAGCTGGCGGGCCACTGCGGCGACGTCGACGACCTCGTGCGCACCGGCTGGAAGGACTGGTACGCCAGCGTGCTGGAAGGCGTGGACCGGCTGCGCCGCGACGTCGACCATTGCTTCGTCGCCGGCCTGTCGATGGGCGCGGTGCTGGCCCTGAAGGCCGCGGCCGACCGGCCCGACGACATCGCCGGCGTGGGCGTCTACGGCGCGACCTTCCGCTACGACGGCTGGAACATTCCCTGGTACTGGCGCCTGTCGTTCCTGCTGCCCTGGTTCAAGCGCTTCAACCTGTTCCAGGACAAGACCTTCGACGAAGAGCCGCCCTACGGCCTGAAGGACGAACGGCTGCGCGCGGCGGTGTCCTCCAGCATGCTGGGCGGCGACAGCGCCGACGCCGGCCTGCCCGGCAACCCCTGGTCCTCCCTGGCCGAGCTCATCGACCTCTCGGCCACGGTGCGCCGCCAACTGCCCCAGGTACGCGCGCCCTGCCTGGTCATGCACGCCGCCGAGGACGACATGGCCAGCGTCGGCAACGCGCGCCTGGTCATGAACCGCGTCAGCGGCCCCGCCAAGCTGGTGCTGCTGCACGACAGCTACCACATGATCACGGTGGACCGCGAACGCCGCGAGGTCATCCGCGAGTCGGCGGAATTCTTCTCCGAGATCGCGGCGCGGCGCGAAGACGCCGCACCCCGGGCGGCGGCGCGATGACGCCGCTCGTCGCCCTGCTCTGGGCCCTGAACGTACTGGTGGACACCGGCGGCCAGCTTGCCTTCAAGGCGGCCGCCACCACGCCGGCCGAAGGCCGCGGCCTGCGCTACTGGCGCGAACTGGGGCGGCGCCCCTGGATCTGGATAGGGATCGCCTGCTATATCCTGGAGTTCGTCGTCTGGCTGGCCTTCCTGTCGCTGGTGCCGCTGTCCGAGGGCGTGCTGCTGGGCTCGATCAATATCGTCGCCATCATGATCGCCGGCCGCTTCCTGTTCAACGAACACCTGACGCCGCTGCGGGTGGCCGGCATCGCGCTGATCGCCGCCGGCGTGGCGGTCGTGGGGATACCGTGATGCGCCGCTTCTACCTGATCGGCTTCGGCCTGCTGATGGCCTTCGACACGCTGGCGCAGATCAGCTTCAAGTACGCCGCCAACCATGCGATGCCGCTGGCGGCCGACCTGGAATGGCTGGCGCGGGTGTTCGGCCAGCCGTGGATCTACGGCGCCTTCGTCGGCTACATCGGCGCGTTCTTCACCTGGATGTCGCTGCTCAAGCGCGCGCCCATCGGCCCGGCCTTCGCCGCCTCCCACCTCGAAGTCGTGACCGTCATGCTGGTGTCGGTCTGGCTGTTCGACGAACACATCACCACCAACCAGATGCTGGGCGCGCTGCTGATCATCGGCGGCATCGTCTGCCTGGCCTTCGGCGAGGCCGGCGAATCGCGGCGCCTCCACCCGGAGTCCGGCCGTGCCGACGCCTAGGCTAGCGGCCGGCGCCCACGGGCGCGACATTCCGCCCACGGCGGGCCTGCCGCTGCGCTGGAACGACCTCCTGCCCGGCGGTCCGGCGGACCTGGAGGCTCGCATCGCGTCCTGGCTGGGCACCCCGGCCCTGCAACTGGAATGCTCCGGCACCTCCAGCCTGGTCGTCTCGCTGCTGACGCTGGCCCGGCGCAGCCCGCGCAAGACCGTCATCCTGCCCGCCTATACCTGCCCGCTGGTGGCCCTGGCGGTCCACCATTGCGGGCTGCGGCTGAAACTGTGCGACCTCGCCCCCGGACATTTCGACCTCGACCCGGCCGCGCTCGAGGCGGCCTGCGACGACGATACGCTGGCCATCGTGGTCACCCACCTCGCCGGCCGCGTGGCCGACACCAGCGCCGCGCTGCGCTGCGCGGCCCGGTGCGGCGCGGCCGTCATCGAAGACGCGGCGCAAGCGCTGGGCGCCCGCCGCGACGGACGCAGCGTCGGCCTGGATGGCGACATCGGCTTCTTCAGCCTGGCCGCGGGCAAGGGCCTGAGCATCTACGAAGGCGGCCTGCTGCTGGCGCGCGATCCCGCGCTGCGCGACGAATTGCGGGCCACCAGCGCGCGCGCCGTCGGCAGCCGCCCGGGATGGGAAGCCCGCCGAAGCCTGGAACTCCTGGCCTACGCGCTGCTGTACGGGCCGCGCGGCATGCGCCTGGCCTACGGCAACCCGCAGCGCGCGGCCTTGCGCGCCGGCGATCCCGTCCGGGCCGCCGGCGACGATTTCTCACTCGACATCCCCATCCACCGGGTCGGCCGCTGGCGTCGCGGCGTGGGCGCGCGGGCGGCCCGCCGCCTGCCGGCGTTCCTGGACGACGCCCGGGACCGTGCCCTGCGCCGCCTGGGACGGCTACGAGACCTGCCCGGGGTACGCGTCATGCAGGACACCGCCGGCGGCGACGGCGTCTGGCCGTTCTTCATGCTGCTGCTGCCCGACGCGCAAACGCGGCAGCGGGCGCTGGACCGGCTGTGGGGCGCGGGACTGGGCGTGGGCCCGCTGTTCGTGCACACCCTGCCCGACTACGGCTACCTGCGCCCCATCGTCGCCGACGCGCCGGTGCCCCACGCCCGCGATTTCGCGGCGCGCGCGTTGTCGATCACCAACAGCCACTGGCTGGACGACGAGCGGTTCGAAGCGATCTGCGCAACCCTGGCCGCGCTCCTGGCGGCCTGACGCGCCGCCGGTGCGCCGGAACTCAGAGAAAGCGGTCCAGGATGCGGCGGCTGGCGCGGTCCAGGCGCTCCAGGTCGCGTATCAGGAAGTGAATGCCGTGGCCGTCCGAGATCAGGAGCTTGGACTGGGAAATGCGCCGGATGTCCTGTTCGCTCTTGAGCCATAGCCGGGCTTCGCCGCGGTTGGTCCGGACGGTCCAGGTCGTGGGCGTGACATAGCTCGCCACCTGCACGATGCGCTGGATCTCGGGCATGAATTCCCGCTGCCCGAGTTCTTCCCGCACCAGTTCCCGCGCCGCGGGCGGCAGGTCCGCCAGGCGGGAGATCCACGCCACTTCGTGCCCGCCCGGGCCGACCAGCGAGATGTCCTCGGATTCGGTATCGATGGGGAAGGCGCGCACGGGCGTCACTTCCTCGGCCGGCCCGCCGTCGGCGGGGGCGCAGATCAGCCGGCCATAGGCGTTGCGGCTCAGCGTATAGGGAAAGCTCATGCCTGCTCCTCGTCGTCGCCGTCCCAGGTGCTGTCGCTGCCGGGCGGATCGAGCTGCCGGGTCTGCGCCTGGTGCAGGCGATAGTAGGCGCCGCCCTTGGCGATCAGGTCTTCGTGGCGTCCCTGCTCGACGATGCGGCCACGATCCAGCACCACCAGCCGGTCGGCCCGCCGCAAGGTGCTGAGCCGGTGTGCCACGGCGATGGTGGTACGCCCTTGCACCAGGTTGTCGAGAGCCTTCTGGATCTCCTGTTCGGTCGAGGTGTCGACCGACGAGGTGGCCTCGTCCAGGATCAGGATGCGCGGGTCGATCAGCAAGGCCCGGGCGATGGAGATGCGCTGGCGCTCGCCGCCCGACAGGGCCTGCCCGCGCTCGCCCACCAGCGAATCGTAGCCATGCGGCAGCCGCAGGATGAACTCGTGCGCGTGGGCCGCGCGCGCGGCGGCGATGATTTCCTCGCGCGTGGCCTCGGGCTTGCCATAGGCGATGTTCTCGGCCACCGTGCCGAAGAACAGGAAGGGCTCCTGCAGCACCACGCCGATGTTGCGCCGGTACCCGGGGATGGACAGCGCGCGGATATCGACCCCGTCCACCTTGATCGACCCCTGCGAGACATCGTAGAAGCGGCAGATCAGGTTGACCAGCGTGCTCTTGCCCGAGCCGCTATGCCCCACCAGGCCGATCATTTCGCCCGGCGCGATGTCCAGGTCCACGCCGCGCAGCACGGCGCGCGTGCCGTAGCGGAAGGTGGCCTCGCGGATCTGGATGCGGCCCTCCACCCGGCCCAGGGGAACCGGATGGGCCGGTTCGGGCACGCTGGAGACCCGGTCCAGGATGTCGAAGATGCGCTTGGCGCCCGCCGCCGCCTTCTGCGTGACCGAGACAATGCGGCTCATGGAATCGAGCCGCAGGTAGAAACGGCTGATGTAGGCCAGGAACGCGGCCAGCACGCCCACCGAGATGTGGTGGTTGGCGATCTGCCAGATGCCGAATATCCAGACCACCAGCAGGCCGACCTCGGTCAGCAGGATCACCGTGGGCGAGAACATCGACCACACGGTATTGACCTTGTCGTTGACCGCCAGGTTGTGGTTGTTGGCCTCGCGGAAACGCGCCACTTCGCGCTTTTCCTGGGCGAAGGCCTTCACCACCCGGATGCCCGGGATCGTGTCGGCCAGGACGTTGGTGATCTCGGCCCAGTTGCGGTCCACCTTCTCGAACCCGTGCCGCAGCTTGTCGCGCACCAGGTGGATGAGCCAGGCGATGAAGGGCAGCGGCAGCAGCGTGACCAGCGCCAGCCAGGGATCGATGGAGATCAGGATGGCCGCCGTCATCAGGATCATCAATACGTCGGTCGCGAAATCCAGCAGGTGCAGCGACAGGAAGACGCAGATGCGGTCGGTTTCGTTGCCGACGCGCGTCATGAGATCGCCGGTACGCTTGCCGCCGAAGTACTCCAGCGACAACTGCTGCAGGTGTTCATAGGCGGTGGTGCGCAGGTCGGCCCCGATGCGTTCGCTGACCCAGGCGAGGATATAGGTGCGCGACCAGCCCAGCACCCAGGCCACCAGCGCCGCGCCCAGCAGCCCGGACAGGTAGAACGCGGCCAGGTGGTAATCGATAGGCTTGCCGTTCTGGAACGGAATCAGCACGTCGTCCATCAGCGGCATGGTCAGGTAGGGGGGAACCAGCGTGGCGGCGGTGGACAGGACCGTCAGGATGAAACCCAGCAACAGCTTGCCGCGATAGGGGCGCGCGAACCGTCGCAGCCGCAGCAGGGCCCAGCCCCGGTCCTCGGGCGGCGCGTCCGCCTCGCACGCCGGGCAATCCTGTTCGCCTTCCGGCAGCGGCGCATGGCAACGGGGGCAGGCCGGCGCCAGGCGGGCCGCCACGCCCCCCTGCGTAAGCGCCGCCAGTTGGCGCTCGAACTGGTCGGCCAGCCGGACGGCGCCGGCATGGTGGGCCATGGTCGTCCGCCACATGGCCAGCCGCGCGTGGGCGTCGACCAGTTCGGCCCCGACCACGCCGGCATGGTCGGACAACGCCAGCCGCATGCCCTCGCGCAGCGGCCAGTCGCGCCACCCCGGCGCATCGGCCGAGGCCGCCAGCAGCCGGGTTTCGGTCAGCACCAGCGCGCCCCGGGCATAGCGCAATTCCGTATCGAGATCCAACTCCAGCCAGGCGCAGACAGTTTCGCCCTCGGCCAGCGGCGGGGCCGCCTGGCCACGCCAGGCATCGGGCAGGGAGGACAACGAAAGAGACGCGGCAGTCATCGGCGGGAGGTGCCCCAAATAAGCAACATAGTATTTGTAACTATTTATAATTCATGGAAATATGTCAGTCTCACGTAAGTATTATAGTTCCCACCAACTTCCGTTGTTCGAGAAACCGATGCGTTGTAGTGCCGCATCTAGGGGATTCCCTAAACCATGTATTCCATCTTGCCTGCCAGGCAAGGGGGCAATACATTTCCGCTCATCTGACCGTCATCGGATTGACTCGAGTACGCCCCGAGAGCGTACACCCAGCTCGCATCGTGCCCTCCGGACCTTCGTCCCAACTTCGCAGCCTGCCCGCGCCGCCTGCACGCCCCGGTTTTCCATTCCGCGCCGTGCGCCCGCCCCAGACCCATTTTCGTCATGAAACGCAAACACATTGAATTCCTCGATGTGCTGTCCCTGCGCGGACCCAGCATGTGGACTTATCCGCCCGTCCTCGAGGCCTGGGTGGACATCGGGGAGCTCGAGGACTTTCCGTCCAACCTGATTCCCGGTTTCTACGAGCGGCTGGAAGCCTGGCTGCCGACCCTGATCGAGCACCGCTGCAGCTACGACGAGCGCGGCGGGTTCCTGCGCCGCGTACGCGAGGGCACCTGGCCGGGCCACATCCTCGAACACGTCACGCTGGAATTGCAGAACCTGGCCGGGCTGCCGGGCGGCTTCGGCAAGGCGCGCGAGACCTCCACGCGCGGCGTCTACCGCGTGATCGTCAGCGCCTACCAGGAAGAAGTCACGCGCGCCGCGCTCCACACCGCGCGCGATCTCGTCATGGCGGCCATCGAAGACCAGCCCTACGACGTGCCGGCGGCCATCGAGGCCCTGCGCGACCTCGTCAACGAATACTGGCTGGGCCCCAGCACCGCCAGCATCGTGCAGGCCGCCGAAGACCGCCGCATCCCCTATATCCGTCTCAACCAGGGCAACCTGGTGCAATTCGGCTACGGCGCCGCGCAGCACCGCATCTGGACCGCCGAGACCGACCGCACCAGCGCCGTGGCCGAAGGCATCGCCTGCGACAAGGACCTGACCAAGAGCCTGCTGCAGGCCTGCGGCGTACCCGTGCCCCAGGGCCGCGCGGTGGACAGCAAGGACGACGCGTGGGAAGCCGCGCAAGAGATCGGCCTGCCGGTGGTGGTCAAGCCCAGCGATGGCAACCACGGCCGCGGCGTGTTCCTGGACCTGCGCACGCGCGAGGCCATCGAGACCGCGTTCGGCGTGGCCAGCGGCGAAGGCAGCGGGGTGATCGTCGAGCGCTGCGTGCCCGGCAACGAACACCGCCTGCTGGTGGTGGGCGACCGGATGGTGGCCGCGGCGCGTGGCAAGACCGCTTCGGTCATCGGCGACGGCCGCGCCACGATCCAGCAGCTGATCGCCAGCCAGCTCAATTCGGACCCGCGGCGCGGCAACACCGAAGAACATCCGCTGAACCTGGTCGCGCTGGACTCCGCGGCCCGCATCGAACTCGCGCGCCAGGGCTACCACGGCGACACCGTCCCGCCCGCTGGCGAAGAAGTCCTGATCCAGCGCAACGGCAACGTCGCCTTCGACGTGACCGACGAGGTCCATCCCTCGGTCGCGGCGCACGTGCGGCTCGCGGCGCGCATCGTCGGCCTGGACATCGCCGGCGTCGACCTGGTGGCCGAGGACATCTCGCGGCCGCTCGAGGAGCAAGGCGGCGCCATCGTCGAAGTCAATGCCGGCCCCGGCCTGCTGATGCACCTGAAACCCGCGGACGGCCAGCCTCGCCCCGTGGGCCGCGCCATCGTCGACCACCTGTTCCCCAACGGCGGCGAAGGCCGCATCCCGCTGGTGGGCGTGTCGGGCAGCCACGGCATGACCGGCGTGGCCCACCTGATCGGACAGTTCCTGCGGCTGGCGGGCCGCCGCGTGGCCGTCGCGTCCAGCCAGGGCCTGTTCTTCGACCACCGGCAGGTCGACCGCGCCCCCGCGGACTGGAGCGCGGCACAGCGCGCGCTGATGAACCCCATGATGGAGGCGGCCGTCATCGAGAACGGCGCCCGCGCCATCCTGACGCAGGGCCTGGCCTACGACCGCTGCCAGGTCGGCGTGGTGACCGGGTTGGATCCCGCCCAGACCCATCCCGACCTGTCCATCGTCGAACCGCAGCAGATCTACAACGTGCTGCGGACCCAGGTCGACGTCGTGCTGCCCGGCGGCTGCGCGGTGCTGAACGCCGCCGACGACCTGGTCGCCGACATGGCCAGGCTGTGCGACGGCGACGTGGTGTTATTCGCGCGCGACGGCGAACTGCCCCGCCTCGCCGAACACCTTGCCGCCGGCAAGCGCGCGGTGTTCGTGCGCGCCGATGCCATCGTGCTGGCCCACGGCGCGAACGACATTCGCCTGGCTCCCCTGGCCTGCGTGCCCTGCCTGACCGAACAGCCGGGCCTGCCGATCGAAAGCGTCCTCGCGGCCGTGGCCGCGGGCTGGGCGCTGGACCTGCCGCAAGACTGCATCCGCGCCGGGATCGAAACCCACGGCACGCCGGCCCCCGTGGCCGCCACGGCCTGAAAACCAGGGAAACGAGCACGGCGCCGAGCGCCCGCATCACAGGAAAACATCATGGAAGTCTCACGTATCCGTGCACTGCGCGGCCCCAATCTGTGGAGCCGGCGCACCGCGCTCGAGGCGATCGTCTCGTGCACCGAAGCCGAGCGCGCCATCGCCGGCATCTCCGGCTTCGAGGCGCGCCTGCGCGCCCGCTTTCCGGCCATCGGCCTGTTGCAGCCGGCCGGGCAGGAGCGCTCCGTCTCCATGGCCCGCGCGCTCGGGCTGGCCACGCTCGGGCTGCAATCGCAGGCCGGCTGCCCGGTCACCTTCGTGCGCACCGTGCCCACGCTGGACGCCGGCATCTACCAGGTCGTGGTCGAGTACACCGAGGAAGAAGTCGGCCGGCGGGCCCTGAAGTTCGCGCTCGAGCTGTGCCAGGCCGCCGAGCATGACACGCCCTTCGACCTCGACGCCGCGCTGACGCAACTGCGCGACCTGGACGAGGACATCCGCATCGGCCCCAGCACCGGCTCCATCGTGCAGGCGGCGGTCCAGCGCGGCATCCCGTATCGCCGCCTGACGCAAGGCAGCCTGATCCAGTTCGGCTGGGGCAAGAAGCAACGGCGCATCCAGGCGGCCGAGATGGACCGCAGCAGCGCCATCGCCGAATCGATCGCCCAGGACAAGGAACTGACCAAGACCCTGCTGCATGCCACCGGCGTCCCGGTTCCCGAAGGCCGTCCGGTCGAGGATGCCGAGGATGCGTGGGCGGCGGCCCAGGAGATCGGCGCGCCCGTCGTCGTCAAGCCGCGCGACGGCAACCAGGGCAAGGGCGTCGCGGTCAACATCTCGACGCGTGAGCAAATCCTGGCGGCCTATGCGGTAGCCGACAAGTACGGATCGGCCGTCCTGGTGGAGCGCTACATCCCCGGCCACGACTTCCGGCTGCTGGTGGTCGGCGACACGCTGGTCGCGGCCTCGCGGCGCGATCCGCCCCAGGTATCCGGCGACGCCGTGCACACCATCCGCCAACTGGTCGACGAGGTGAACAAGGATCCCCGCCGCGGCGAAGGCCATGCCACCAGCCTGACCAAGATCCGCCTGGACGACATCGCCATCGCGACGCTCGCCAAGGCGGGCTACACGCCCGAGTCGGTCCCGCCCAACGGCGCGCTGGTCATCCTGCGCAACAACGCCAACCTGAGCACCGGCGGCACGGCCACCGACGTGACCGACGAGGTCCATCCCGAGTTCGCCGCCCACGCCATCGCGGCGGCGCGCACGGTGGGCCTGGACATCTGCGGCGTGGACGTCGTGGCCGGCACCGTCATCAAGCCGCTGGAAAGCCAGGGCGGCGCCATCGTGGAAGTCAACGCGGCCCCTGGCCTGCGCATGCACCTCACGCCGTCCTACGGCAAGCCGCGCGCCGTGGGCGAAGCCGTCATCGCCGACATGTTCGCGCCCGAGGACGACGGCCGCATCCCCGTGGTCGCGGTGGCCGGCACCAACGGCAAGACCACGACCGTGCGCCTGATCGCCCACCTGCAGGGCGTCAACGGCCAGTTGGTCGGCATGACCAATTCCGACGGGGTCTACATCGGCCAGCAGCGCATCGACGTGGGCGACTGCAGCGGACCGCGCAGCGCGCGCAACGTGCTGCTGCACCCCGACGTCGACGCGGCCGTGTTCGAAACCGCGCGCGGCGGCATCCTGCGCGAAGGACTGGGATTCGACCGCTGCGACGTGGCGGTGGTGACCAACATCGGCATGGGCGACCACCTGGGCCTGAATTTCATCAGCACGGTCGAAGACCTCGCCGTGGTCAAGCGCGTGATCGTCGAGAACGTGGCGCCCACCGGCACCGCCGTGCTCAACGCCACCGATCCCAACGTCGCCAACATGGCGGACAGTTGCCCCGGCTCGGTCATCTTTTTCTCCAGCGACCGCCATCACACGCTGATCACCACCCAGCGCGCCAAGAACCAGCGCGTGGTCTACCGCGACGGACAGGCCATCGTCGCGGCACGCGGCGCGGAAGAACATCGCATCGCGCTGGCCGACATTCCCCTGACCTACGACGGCGCCATCGACTTCCAGGTCGAGAACGCGATGGCGGCCATCGCCGCCGCCTGGGCCCTGGGCCTGGACTGGCAGGTCATCCGCCGCGGCCTGGCCAGCTTCGTCAACGACGCGCAGACCGCGCCCGGCCGCTTCAACCGCTTCGAGTTCCGCGGCGCCACGATCTTCGCCGACTACGGCCACAACCCCGACGCCATCCAGGCGCTGGTGCGCGCGATCGAACGCATGCCAGCCAAGCGGCGATCGGTGGTCATCAGCGGGGCGGGCGACCGCCGCGACGTGGACATCCGCCGGCAGACGGAAATCCTCGGCACCGCCTTCGACCAGGTCGTGCTGTACGAAGACCAGTGCCAGCGCGGCCGGGAAGACGGCGAGGTGCTGACGCTGCTGCGCGAAGGGCTGGCGGGCGCGACCCGTGCGCAGGACGTGCGGGAGATCCGGGGAGAATTCCTGGCCATCGACACGGCCATGGACGAACTCGCGGCGGGCGACCTGTGCCTGATCCTGGTGGATCAGGTGGAAGAGGCGCTGGCCCACATCGAGCAGCGCATTGCCGCGGATTGCGCGATCAGTGCGGCGATGCGGCAGCCAACAGGCCAATCAGTCGCGCATTGAGCGCGTGCTGCTGGGCCTGCCATTGGGCCAGGAGCGCCGGAGACGGCGCCTCCTGCCCGTCGGCGGCGCTCAGCCACCGCTTCCACCGGGTACGGTACTCGTAGTGCGAGACCTCGCCCGTGATGTCGCTGCCGATCACCCTGCCCGGCAGCGCCGCGAGCGCCCGGGCCACGTGCTCCTCGCGCAGGATGCCCTGGTCCCAGTTGGTACGGGCCACATCGGGGTGGAACACATCCTTGTCGATCGAGACATAAGTGGGCTCGGACGACGCCGCCAGGACCGGCAGCACCGCGTCCATCAACGCATCCGGGCCGTCGAAGCTTCGCACCGCGCCGCCCAGGCCCAGCAGCCGGGCCCAGCCCGCGTCCACGTTCATGCACCAGTAGCTGAGCTTGCCGCCGGCCAACGGACGCAGGTAGTTTTCCCAACTGTGCGACCACCCCACGTCGCCCGACGTGATGCCTATCACGTGGACATGCGAGACGAAGGGCAACGCGGCCACCTTCCGCACCCACGAGCCGCAATGGATGCCGAACAGGTAGCGCATATTGTCCGGATGGTTGTCGAACACCACCACGCGGAACGGCCCGCGCGCGCGCATACGCTCGATCAGGGGCCAGCTCAGGTGGTGGAAATCGCCGCTGCCCATCAGCACGGTGCCATGGCACGCCGGCATGACGCCGTCCAGCTCGCGCCGCAGGGCGCGGAACGTAGCCAGCGAGCAGCCGAAACGCACGGCCTCCTGCCAGGACTGCAGCGGCAGCACCGTGGCGCCGTCCACCTTGCCGCAGGCATCGTCGAAGTCGAGCACCAGCGGGGCCATGCTCATGCCTTCCCGTCTCCTTCGCTCCAGGTGCGGTCGCCCTCGAAGCGTCCCGCGAAGCGCTTGAGCACGGCCCGCAGCAGGGGATTGCGGATATAGACCGCGTGCCGCGTGAAGGTGAACGAGGCCCCCAGGTAGGACTTGACCTCGGGGTCGGTCCAGCCGGCGATGTAGTGGCGCAAGCCGCGCTCCAGCGCGTAGTCGAGATTGACCATCCAGCTGACGAAATACAGGTTGTTGTCCCGGGCCTCGGGATACTGGAATCCGATGTACTTGTCGACCAGGTTGCCGTCGCACTCGAAGCAGATGTTGTAGCCGATCATCCGGCCTTCGCGGCGGTACACGAACACGATCCCGCCGCTGTCCCCGTCCTGCAGGACCCGTTGGAAGAAACCTTCCGTCAACAGGTCGAAATGCATCTCGCTCTGGTCGTAGACATTCCGGTAGAGCGCGTAGAACTCCCGCAGCACGTCGGGCTGCGCGAAGCGGGAATCGCCGGTCCGGACCCGCTCGATATCCAGCGCCGCCCGCGAGCGCAGCTTGCGGCGGATATTCTTGCGCCGCGAATATGACACCCTTTCGAGATAGCCATCCAGGCTGGCGAAATCGATGGGTACATAGGCCAGCGCCTGGCCTTCTACCAGCACGAAGCCCTCGGCCTGGCAGGCCTGGGCCAGCGCCGCGGCGTAGTCGTTTTCTTCACGGCTCAGCAGCGGCGAATCCTGCGGCAGGTCCTTGACGATCAGGAACGGCTGCTGCCCGCCGTACTCGGCCTTCAACTGCTCGGCCAGGCTGGCCGGCGCCGTGCCCGCGGCCAGCAGCGCGTATTCCGATACGGTCGTGCCGACGAACGCGGTGCGCGGCTGCAACAGGCCCCGCCAGAAGCGAAAACCCGGCAGGCGCCGAACCAGGCGCTTGGCGCCGTCGTCGGCGGTGGTCAGCAGGTCGAAGCGCGCGCGGAACATCGGACCGCCGCTGGCGGTCACCCACGCAGAAAAGCCTTGGGGCGGGCAAGCCAGGAAATGGCCTACCAGCCCCTCGGGTTCCAACCGGTTCAGATACGGCCGCAGGAAGTCCGGGGTCGCCCCCGGACCAGCCACCTCAACCGCCGTTCTTTGCACGAGTCAGCAACTGGTCGAGCAGCGCCAGTCCCTGGTCGATCTCTTCCGGCGTGATGTGCAGCGAAGGCGCGAACGTGATGACGTTCTTGTAGTAGCCGCCAACGTCCAGGACCAGGCCCATCTTCTTGCCCTTGTAGTCCAGGTCGCCGGACAGGCCGATGTCGACCATGCGGTCCAGCAACGCCTTGTTGGGCGTGAAACCGTCTTCGGTGCAGATCTCGGCGCGCAGGGCCAGGCCCAGGCCGTCGACGTCGCCGATCTCGCGGTGGCGCTTCTGCAGGTCCTTCAGGCCCTCCAGGAAGTGCTTGCCGCTGGCCATCACCATGGACTCGTAGTCGACCTCGGCCAGCATCTTCATGGTTTCCAGGCCGACGGCGGTACCGAGCGGGTTGGACGCGAAGGTGGAGTGGGTCGATCCCGGCGGGAACACGGTGGGGTTGATGAGTTCTTCACGCGCCCACAGGCCGGCCAGCGGATTCAGGCCGTTGGTCAACGCCTTGCCGAACACCAGGATGTCGGGCTGGACGCCGAAGTGCTCGATGGCCCAGAGCTTGCCGGTACGGTAGAAACCCATCTGGATTTCGTCGACCACCAGCAGGATGCCGTACTGGTCCAGCACCTTCTTCAGGCCCTTGAAGAAACCGGCCGGAGGCACGACGTAGCCGCCGGTGCCCTGGATGGCCTCGACGTAGAACGCGGCGTATTCGGCCTGCCCCACCTTCGGATCCCAGACGCCGTTGTACTCGGTCTCGAACAGGCGGGCGAAACCGGCCACGCAGTGCTCACTATATTCCTCGGCCGTCATGCCGCGCGGGCGGCGGAACGGATACGGGAACGGCACGAAATGGGCACGCTCGCCGAAATGGCCGTAGCGGCGGCGATAGCGATAGCTGGAGGTGATGGCCGAAGCGCCCAGGGTACGGCCGTGATAGCCGCCCTCGAAGGCGAACATCAGGCTCTTGCCTTCCGTGGCGTTGCGCACCAGCTTGAGCGAGTCCTCGACCGACTGCGAGCCGCCCACGTTGAAGTGCACGCGGCCCTTGTAGCCGAACTTGCGCTCGGCGTCCTGCGCGATGACCTTGGCCAGTTCGATCTTGGTCGGATGCAGGTACTGGCTGGCGACCTGGGGCAGCACGTCCAGTTGCTGCTTGAGCACATTGTTCAGGCGCTGGTTGCCATAGCCGAAGTTGACCGCCGAATACCACATCTGCAGGTCCAGGTACGGCGTGCCCTGGGCATCGTACATGTAGCTGCCTTCGCAGCGATCGAAGATCTTCGGCGGATTGACGTAATGGACGGTATCACCGAACGAGCAGTATTGCGCTTCGTCGGCAAGCAGTTGGGATTCGGAGCTCATTAAGGGAAACCTCGGGGAGATCAGTTGCGGCCGCGGGCCTTGTGGGCTGAGCGCCCACCGCTTATCGTTCTGGGGAGGCTCGCGGGAATGTCCCCGGCGACCTTCCCGGCCCTCCGCCGTTGCGCAGTATCGCAGAAAAGGCGTGGAGTGCCCTTGTCGACGCGGCCGGTGGGCTGCGCCTGTTGCAAGAGGCGCATAGGGTAAACGGCCGAGATAGACATTTCCATTACCATTGGGTTAGGGAATTCCTGGACTGCGGCAGTATAGCCCGCCAGTTGCCCTGGCCGTCCCGCTCGCTCCCGATGCCCGGCAGGCAGTCAGAGTAAGATCACGCCTGGTCGCGTTGCGCCCCTCGTCGCCGGGCCGCATGCCACCTCCTCGCCCCACAGCCCCTCTGCGCGCCTGGTCATGCCCTTTTTCCGCTTTCCGCAGTCCCCTCTTTCCCATCCCGGTCTTCGGCGGACGCTGGTCCTGGCCGCCGCCGCCCTGGCCGGATGCGCGAGCGCTCCTGCCCCGGACCTGCATGCCGACGTTCCCGCGCAGTGGCACAACGCCGCGCCGGCCGCCGCGGGCGCGGCCGCGCCCGCCGAATGGTGGAAAGCATTCGCCGACCCGCAGCTCGACGACCTGGTCCGGCAGGCACTGGCCGGCAACCTGACCATCGCCGAGGCCCATGCCCGCCTGCAGGCCTCGCGCAAGCTGCATGGCGTGGCCGACGCGGCCTATCTGCCCAACCTGAACTTCCGTACGCGCGACGCCGTCGCGGCCGACGCCAGCAGCTCGTACTTCCAGGCCGGGTTCGATGCCACCTGGGAACTCGGCCTGTTCGGCCGGGGCGAAGCCACCGAGCGCCTGGCCCGCGCCAACGTGGAGGCCGCGGCCGCCACCCTGCAAGGCGCGCGCGTCAGCGTCGCCGCCGAAGTCGTGCGTGCCTGGCGCGAACTGCGCAGCGCCCAGGCCCGGCAACGATTGCTCAAGGGAGCGGTCGCGCTGCAGGAACGCCAGGTGGAGTTGATCTCGCTGCGGGAGCGCACGCGCCTCGCGTCGCGGGTGGAGGTCGAGCGGACGCAGGCCGCGCTGGAACAGGCGCGCGCCTCCCTGGCCGACCCCGGCCTGGCCATCCGGCAGAGCGCGCTCAAGCTGGCCGTGCTCCTGGGGCGCCACGAACCCGACCCCGCCTGGACCCGCGAGCCGGATGACGCCACGAACCCCGCCGTGCTGGCGGCCATCACCAGCACGCCCGCCGACATGCTGCGCACCCGCCCCGACATCCAGATGGCCCAGGCACGGGTACTGGACGCCGCGGGCGCACTGGGCATCGCCCGGGCCGACCTCTACCCCCGCCTGGGCATAGGCGGCTCGCTCACCGTGGCCAGCAACTTCGCGAACAACTTCAACCGGCGCAACACGCCCACCCATACCCAGACGATCTTCTCGCTGGGCCCCCTGATCGACATCCCCCTGTTCGACTGGGGCCAGCGGCAGGCCGCCGCCCACGCCCGCGGCGACGAACTCGACGCCGCGCTGCTGGCCTATCGCCAGGCCGTGCTGGAAGGGTTGTCCGAGGCCGAGTCCGCGCTGGTCGAGCTGGACCAGTACCGGCAGCGCCGCGAGGCCGAGGAGCGCGCGCTGCAGGCGCTCGGACGGGCCGCCGACCACGCCGGGCGGCTGACGGCCTCGAAGCTGTCGAGCGAATTCGACAACGCCGACCTCGCCGCGCGCCGCATCCAGGCCCAACTGGCGCTGTCGGCCACCACGCTGGCGCAGGACCTCGCGTTCATCTCGCTGCACAAGGCCGTGGGCGGCGCCCCGGCCTGGCGCGGGGAAGAACAGTCGTCCTCCCGGAACTGACATGCTACGACCCCCACGCTCACTTCGTTCGCTGCCCCCCGGGGGGGCTCGTCGGGACTGACATGCTCGCACGCAAGACTCTCATCCACGAATGGCCGCGCTTCCTGCCCGCGGTGGTGGCGGTGGCCTTCTCGGGCCTGCTGCTGCTGGCCCAGGCCAGCCTGGTGCTGGGCATCTTCGGCAACGCGGCGGTCTACATCACCGCGTCGAACGCCGATCTCTGGATAGGTTCGCCCGGCACGCAAAGCATCGACCAGGGGCTGCCGCTGAACCCCGATATCGAGATGCCCCTGCGCATGGACCGCGGCATCGCCGCGGTGGAGCCCTTCTACCTGCGCTCGGCCGAATGGCGCAGCCCCCAGGTACGCGGCGGCATGAGCGTGGCCGTGTCGGGCTTGGACGTCAGGCCGGACGGCATGCTCTTCTCCCGGCTGCTGTCGCCCGACCTGCGCGAACGCCTGGCCGAGATCGGCACCATCGTGGTCGACCGCGCCGACCTGCACAAGCTCGGAACGCGGCAAGGCGGGCAGGCGACGCTCAACGGCCATCCGGTGCGCATCATCGGCGTCATCAGCGGCCTGCGCGCCCTGGACGGCGCCAACGTGCTGGCCTCGTCCGACACGGCGCGGCTGATCAGCACGCCGGACGAAGGCGACCTGCCGACCTACTTCGTCGCCAAGCTGCGCGACCCGTCGGAGGCGCAGGCGGCGCGCGCGCGCATCGCCAACCAGCGCAGCTTCGGCGCCTACGAGGTCTGGAGCAGCAAGGAGTTCTCCAGGAAAACACAGTTGTACTGGCTGCTGCAGACCGGCGCCGGCGCCGGCGTGCTGTTCCTGGCCGGGGTGGTGTTCCTGGCGGGCGCGGCCATCACCAGCCAGACGTTGATCGCCGCCATCGCCGGTTCCATGCGCGCCTATGCCACGCTCAAGGCCATGGGCGTCAGCGTCTCGTCGCTGCGCACGGTCGTGCTGAAGCAGGCGTTCGGCGTCGGCGTGACCGGCACGGCGCTGGCCGCCATCCTGTGCGTCGTGCTGCTCACGATCGCGCGCGCGCAGAACGTGCCGGTGCGCATGACGCCGGCGGTGGCCGCGATATGCGCCCTCCTCGTCATGGCCATCGCACTGATCTCGGGATTGTTCGCGGTCCGCCGGCTGCATCGCGAAGACCCCGCGTCGCTGCTGCGCTGAGCGCCGGGGCCCGGCCCCCCGTCAGTCGTGCAGCGGCCGCGCGTCCTGCGGCCAGTCGCGGCCCGTCGAGAACATCGGCAGCAGACGCCCGGGGTCGATGCCCATGGGGGCCAGGACGGGCCGCAGTGTCCGGGCCCGCGCCGCCACCGTTTCGGTATCGGGCAGCGCGCCAGCCGACGCCAGGATGACCCGGTTGGCGCTGCGCAGGTTGTAGAACGCCCCGAACACCTCGGCATAGGTCGCCGATTCGTTCGCATACGACCCGCTGGACGAAAACGTATTCGCCGCGAGCACGCCGCCGGGCTGCAGGATGGACCGCACCTCGCGGATGAACTCCACGGTCGACAGGTGCCTGGGGATGTAGGCCTCGTCGAAGGCATCGAGCATGACGATGTCGTAGCGGTCGCCGCGCCGCGCCGCCGCCTGTACGAACGCACGCCCGTCAGCCACTTCCACCCGCATGGACGGCCCCGTCCTGAAACCGAAGAACCGTTCGGCCACGCGGGCCACGGCCGGATCGATCTCGACCACGTCGACGCTGGCCTCGGGCACGGCCTTGGCCAGCGCCATGGGCAGGCTGCCGCCGCCCAGCCCGATCACGAGGATGCGGCGCGGATCCGGGCGCAGGTACAACGAGGCCATCATCATGCGGGTGTAGTCGAACAGCAGTTCCTGGGGCCGCGCCGGCAACTGGCATGTCTGGCGCCCGGGCGCCTGCACGCTGCCGAATTTCATGCAGCGTTCGCCCCCGGACTCGTAGACCACGATGTCCTCGAAAGCCGATTTTTCGTTGTGGAGAATGGTCTGCGCCGACAGCGGCGTCGCCGCCGCCAGCGCCAGGACCGCCACGCGCGCCGCGAGGCGCGTATGCCGCATGGACATGGAATCCCGCTCCAATGTCCTTGCGGACAGGGGTCGTCAGTTGTTGAGGATGATGCTGGCGATGACGCCGGAAGCGATCGCGACCAGCAGGTACTCGGAGCCCATCTGTACCCACTGGTAGCCCGGCTGCGGCCGATAGAGCCTGCGCGAGTGCCAGTCGTTCACGACATAATAACCGCCGCGATGGTAGTTGGGCAGGCGGTCGCCGCGCGCCCAGCGATGCGGCGGAGGCGGCGCCCATCCGCGGTGGACGACGCGCGGCCCATCGCGGTAGCCGTCGCGATAGCCATGGCGATAGTCGCGGTCGCGGCGATGATCGTCCCAGCCGCGACGATCTCCCCGGTCATGCTTGTCGTAGTGGCCGTGGCCGTGGCCCCGGTCCCAGCGGTCTCCCTTGGCCTGGGCCGCAGCGCCCAGCGCGAGGCCGGCACAGGCCATCGCGATCACCACCGTTTTCTTGATCATCATGTCGTTTCCTTCTAACCCTGCGCCGCACCGCACCGCACGGGCGAGCACACTTGGCTTTCGGCAAGCTGACTGTACACCGCGGCAATATTGATACATTGCTACATACGTAATCAAACGTGTAGCCGCGCCTGTCCTGAGCCGGAATCCCCAGGCACGGCGCGGGCCGGACGATGTTGCAATGAGCCGGGCGGACTGTCCCGCCGGCACGACACCGCCGCGGTCAGGCCGTCGGGCCGGACTCCTGCGCCAGCAGTTGCTTCAGGACGCGGCGGATACGGATCGAGCCGGTATCGGTGGCCAGCAGCACCGGCTGGGCGTCGAACAGGTCGGCGGTCCCCAACAGGCGCTGCTGCGCCTCGATGACAGGCTTGTCCTCCTCGACAAAGACGCGCGTCATCAGCGCATGCCGCAGCCGGGTCATCTCCTCGTCGTCCTGCCGGTACTCGCGCGTCAGCCAGTACCAGTAATGGGACGACGTGCGCGTCTCGGGCGTAACGATATGGGCATTGAAGGTCCGCAGGCCCTGCTCCGGCGGCGCCCCCATGGGCGTGACGCTGATGTCCAGCCGGAGCAGTCCGGCCGGGCACCAGGTCACGCGATTGACGAAATCCACGGGTACGCCGGGCTCCGGCAAGAAGCGGTCGTAGACCGGCGGGGCCGCCTGCCCCCGGCTGCGCAGTTCGACGACCACCTCCGTGCCCTGTTCGGACACGGCGGGGCGATTTTCGACGAAGGCGCCGCCGCCCAGCGTGGTCGCGTGCAGGTACTCGACATGGCTGAGATCGGCGACGTTGTCGACGATCAATTGATAGTGGCAGGCCGACGGCATGGCGCCGCGCGACTGCGCGGTGGCAGGAACGCGGGCCATGTGGCCGAGGTCGGGCACCCGGGCGGGATCGGCCACTTCCGGCGCCCCCATCCAGATCCACAGAATGCCGTCGCGCTCGGCCATCGGAAAGGCCGGCACGCTGGCCTTGGCCGGGATGGCGCCGTGCGGGTTCTCCACGCAGCGCCCGCCGGCATCGAAGCGCAGGCCGTGATAGATACAGCGCAGCGTATCGCCCGCCAGCGTGCCGCGGCTGAGCGGCGCCACGCGGTGCGGACAGCGGTCCAGCAGGGCGACAGGCGCGCCGCCCTCGCGGCGGAACAGCACGACCGGCTGCTCCAGGAAAGTGCGCGACAGCAGCGTCCCGGCGGGAAGCTCCTCGCTCCAGCCCGCCATGTACCAGCAATTCCTCAGGAACTCCATGCCATCCTCACGACATGCGGCATTGCGCGTGGAAACTATCCTTGGCGTCGGACAAGGGCCTGGACACGGTCTTCAGGCTGACCCGCCCCTGGGCATCGCGCGCGGCCACGAACATGTAGAAATCCTGGATCGGATAATTATTGGTGTTGAAGCGGAAGTTGCCACGCACCGACTTGAAATCGGCCGCGCGCAAGGCCTTGCCCAGGACCGCCTTGTCGTCCACCTTGCCGCCGGTGGCCTTCAGCGCCGAACCGATCAGCCGGGCGGAATCGTAGGACTGCGCCGCGTACTCGGACGGAATGCGGCCGTATTTCGCCTCGAAGGCCGCGACGAACTGCCTGTTCTCCGCATTGGGCAGGTCCGGCCCCCAGTTGCTGCTGTTGAACACGCCCAGCGCGGCTTCCTTGAGCGCGGGCAGGTTGGTGCCGTCGGCCGCCGCGTTGGTCAGCAGCGGAATCTTGCCCAGCAAGCCCGCCTGGCCGTAGGCGCGCACGAAGGCCACGCCGTTGGCACCCGGGTAGAAGGCATAGACCGCGTCCGGCCGCGCGGCCGCGATACGGGTGATCTCGGCCGAGAAGTCGAGCTGGGCCAGCGGGGTGTAGATTTCGTCGGCCAGCGGCTGGCCATAGTTGCGCTTGAAGCCGGCGACGAAATCCTTGCCGGCCTGGTAGTTGGGCGCGAGCGCGATCACGCGCGCATAGCCCTGCTGCCTGGCATAGGTGCCGCTGGCCTCGGCGAACTGGTCGTTCTGCTTGGCCGCCGAGAAAAAGAAAGGCGTACAGGCGGACCCGGCCGTGGGCGACGGCCCGGCGTTGCCCGACACCATGAACACCTGCGCCGAGGCGAACTTGCGGGTCACCGCCATGGCTACGTTCGAGAAAGTCATGCCAGCCACCAGCGCCACTTTCTCCCGTTCGATCAATTCGTCGGCGATCTGCGTGGCGACCTCGGGCTTGAGCTGGCTGTCCCGGCGCACGATGGCGACGGGGATGCCGCCCAGCTTGCCGCCCTCCTGCTCCACCGCCAGCATGAAACCGTCGTACATGTCCTGGCCCAGCATCGCCTGCGGGCCGGACAGCTCTCCCATGAAACCGATCTTGACCTGGGCCTGCGCCGCCGGGGCCAGGCATGCCAGGACCAGCGCCGCGGCCAGCGGATAATTCTTCTGCATGAATCGTCTCCTGTCGGCGCGTGGCGCCTCGTTCTCGAAAGGCCCACCCAGACCCGGGCCCAGCCAGCAATCTACCGGCGCCCACATAATTTCAATAGCAAATATTTTCAATAATTAGTATTTGATTTTCGGATAATATTCGGCGCGTGAAGACCGATCTGAACCTGTTGCGCGTCCTGGTCGCGATCTATGACACCGGCAGCGTCAGCGCCGCCGCGCAGCGCCTCGCCATGAGCCAGCCGGCCGCCAGCGCCGCGTTGTCGCGCCTGCGCGCCTCGCTGGGCGACCAGTTGTTCGTGCGGCGCGGCTCCCGCATGGAAGCCACGCCGCGCGCGCAACACATCATTGCCCGCACGCGCGAGGTCATCCAGGTCATCGACCACGAGATCCTGCCCAACCCCGAGTTCTCGCCGGCCCGCTTCGACGGCGAACTGACGCTGTGCATGAGCGAGATCGGCGAAGCGGTCTTCCTGCCCGCCCTCTACCGGCGCATCCGCGCCGAGGCGCCCGGCGCGCGGCTGCGCACCATCGGCCTGCTGCCGGCCGAGCTCGAAAGCGCCCTGTACGAAGGCCGCGCCGATTCGGTCCTGGGCTACTTCCCCGACCTGCAATCCAACTTCATCTTCCAGCAGCGGCTGTATTCACACGATCTGACCTGCCTCGTGCGGCAGGCCCATCCGCTGGCCGGCCCAGGCATGACGCTGGATGAATTCCTGGGCATGGACCACGTACTGGTGCGCGACGACGGGCGCAGCCAGGAGATGTTCGAGCAGGAACTGGCCGCCCGCGGCATCGAACGCAAGATCGCGCTGCGCACCTCGCACTACATGAGCCTGGGCACCTTGGTCAACGACAGCGACCTGATCGTCGTGCTGCCCCGCGCCGTGGCGGAACTGCACGTGCGCAGCGCCAACGCGCGCATCATCGAACCGCCCTTCCCCATCCGCCGCTACGACCTCAAGCAGTACTGGCACCGGCGCTTCCACCACGACCCCAAGAGCATCTGGCTGCGCACGCTCATCCAGGACGTCCTGGGCGACCCGGCCCCCGCCGCGCCCTAGCCGCCACTGGACAACCCGCCCTGCTTCGCGCTGTACTCCATCATCAGCCACGGCTTCCCCCCGCCCCCAAAGGCTCTTCAAGCCCCAACAGGAGTTGCATCATGTCGATCGAAAAAGTCCTCTACGTCGCCCACGCAACGGCCACCGGCGGCCGGGACGGCAAGGCCGCCTCTTCCGACAACGCGCTGGACGTGCGCCTGTCCACGCCCAAGGAACTGGGCGGCGCGGGCGGTCCCGGCACCAACCCGGAACAGTTGTTCGCGGCCGGCTACTCGGCGTGCTTCCTGGGCGCGCTGAAATTCGTCGCCGCCAAGGAGAAGGTCAGCCTGCCGGCCGACGCCCGCATCGAAGGCGCGGTGGGCATCGGCCCCATCCCCACCGGCTTCGCGATCGAGGTGGAGCTCAGGATCTCGCTGCCTGGTGTCGAGCGTGCCACGGCCGAGTCCCTGGTGCAGAAGGCCCACGTCGTGTGCCCCTACTCCAACGCGACCCGGGGCAATATCGACGTCACGCTCACGGTGGTCTGACCCGCCGCGCGGCGGCGCGGCGCGGAATCGTTCACTTCGTTGTCACCCGTGGCAGGTAGCCTGCCCGGCGTCTTCCCCACGCGAACACGACGAACATGACCGATACTCTCCCGCGCCGGCGCTTCCTGCGCGGCGTTGCCCTGGGCGGCGCCGGCGCCGCCTCCACCCTGGCCCTGGCCGCCTGCGGCGGCGGCGACGACGATCACCCCGTCGACGTCAGCTTCACCCATGGCGTCGCCAGCGGCGACCCGCTGGCCGACCGCGTCGTCATCTGGACCCGCGCCGTCCCGGCCACCGGCGGCGACGTGGACATCAAATGGGAATTGGCCACGGACGAGGCCTTCAAGAACGTCGCCAAGAGCGGCTCGGCCAGCGCCCGCGCCGACCAGGACTACACCGTCAAGATCGATGTCGCCGGCCTGGCGGCGGGCACGGCCTACTGGTACCGCTTCAAGCACGAAGACAAGGTTTCCGGCGTCGGCCGCACCCGCACCCTGCCCACCGGCCCGGTCAGGCAGGTCAAGCTGGTGGTCTTCTCCTGTTCCAACTACCCCGCCGGCTACTTCCACGTCTATGCCGAAGCCGCCAGGCGCGGCGACCTGGACGCCGCCGTCCACCTGGGCGACTACATCTACGAATACGGCCGCGACGGCTATGCCTCGGAACAGGCGCAGGCCATGGGCCGGCCGTCCGAACCGGCCAACGAGATCGTGTCGCTGGCGGACTACCGGCGCCGCTATGCCCAATACCGCAGCGATCCCGACCTGCAGGCCGTGCATGCCGCGCTGCCCTTCATCGCCGTCTGGGACGATCACGAGATCGCCAACGACACCTGGGAAAATGGCGCCGAGAACCACCAGCCCGACACCGAGGGCGACTTCGCGCTGCGCAAGGCGGCCGCGGTGCGCGCCTATCACGAGTGGCTGCCCACGCGGCCGCAGTCGGCGCCGAACGTCATCTACCGCAGCTTCGACTTCGGCGACCTGCTGTCGCTCCACATGCTCGACACGCGCGTCCTGGCCCGCGCCAAACAACTGTCCTACACCAGCTATTTCGGCGCGCTGCTCGGCAACCCCGATCCTGCCGCCGGACTCGCGCAATTCGCCGCCGCATTCACCGCCGACGTCGCCGCGCCCGGCCGGCAACTGATGGGGCAAGCCCAGACCGCCTGGCTGCGCGACCGCCTGGCTGCCTCGAACGCGACCTGGCAGGTCCTGGGCCAGCAGGTGCTGATGGCGCCGGTGCACCTGCCCATGCCGGTCCTGCTCGGCCTCCTGGCCGCCACCGGCCAGTTGGGCGACGTCGAGATCCCCGCCCAGTTCGCGATGGACCCCGCCGCCTACGCCCGGCTGGCGGCCCGGCAGCAGGCCGGTGACCCGACCCTGACCGCGCAGGAGCGCGCCATCCTGGCCATGCCCTGCATCCCGTACAACCTCGATTCCTGGGACGGCTACTGGGCCGCGCGCGAGACCGTGCTGGGCATGGCGCGCCAGTTGAACAAGAACCTGGTCGTGCTGGCCGGGGACACCCACAACGCCTGGGCCAGCGACCTGCGCGACAAGGACGGCGCCGCCATCGGCGTGGAGTTCGCCGCTTCGTCGGTCACCTCGCCCGGCTTCGAGGAATACCTGGGCGACGGCGTGCCGCCCGCCCAACTGGCCGCCCTGCTGACCGGCCTGGCCAACCTCTCCACCCTGCCCGCGGGCAACAAGTGGGCCGGCAGCCTGAAGTACGCCGACACCAGCCTGCGCGGCTACATGGTCCTGACCGTCACGCCCGAACGCATCCGCGCCGACTGGCAGTACGTCGACACGGTGCATGCCCGCGCCTATCGCGCGTCGTTGGGCAAGAGCCTGGCGACGCTGCCGGGCGCGGGCAACCGCAAGCTGGTCGAACCCTGACCGGCCCGGTGCTCCGCCGCCTGTCGGCGGAGCACCGGAACGGGGCCCCGCGCGCGCCGTTCCGGTGCGTTTCGACCCGCATTTGTGCATCGCAACATTTTTCTGGCGATCCGGTTTTTCAGGCGCTACCATCAAGGGAATCCATCAGGATTCCCCGAGCTGCGATGCACAACGAAACCCGCTCCACCCTCTTGTCCGCCGCCATTGCCGTCCGGTCCGAACTCCAGTTCCACTACCACGGCGCCACGCGCGTCGCCCATCCCCACTGCCTGGGCGCCACCACCGACGGCACCCTGATCGTGATCGCCTGGCAACTCGACGGCCGCTCGGGCGACCCGCCCGGCTGGCGCCTGTACAACGCCGACAAGATGAACCGGCTGGTCCGCACGGGCCGGCGCTTCGAGCCGCTGCCCCATCCGCCCTACAAGCTGGCCGGGCTGATCAGGACGCCGCACGAATCATCGTTCGACGAGGACGGTCTCTTCGACCTGCCGCCGCTGGCCAGCCAGCAGCGCAAGAATCGTGGAAGATGGCTGAGGACGGTCTGACCCGACGCCTCGCGGCCATCCGGTCCGCCCCGTCAATTGGCCTCCCCGTCAACCGGCGACACCGGGCTTGCAGGCCTTGCCCATGTTGGCCTGGATGATGGCGCGATCCGCGTCGTCGGTCTTGCCATCATGGTTGAAGTCGTACCAGCTGGACTGGGCGACGCCCTCGTGCAGGTTCAACCGGCTGAGTTCGGTCCAGTTGTCCAGGTCCTTCTGGTCGACCACCCCGTCGCGGTTGCCGTCGCCCGGGCAGTTCTGCGTATCGTAGTTGTAGTTGTAGTCCGCCACCCGGTCCCGCTTGTCCATTTCTGCCTTGAGCGTGGCATAGGCCTGCTGCGCCTCGCCATCCAACGCGGCGGTGATGGTGGGCGAACCCGTGGCGATGGCGCTGCCGCTGCGATCCAGCGTGGGGTTGGGAACCGCCATGTCGATCCGGTAGAGCTCGTCGGTGTTCTTGTTTTCCACGTACGCCGAGTTGACCGGATTGGCGGTATCCATCGTGTAGGCCTTGCGGTTCAGGCGCACCAGCTTGTAGCTGCCGTCGCTGACGGCCTTCTGCGAATCGGGCAGGATGTCCACGGGGTCGTCCGCCTCCAGGGCCTTGCGGTA
The DNA here is from genome assembly GCA_009360345.1 of Alcaligenaceae bacterium SAGV5. Lineage (GTDB taxonomy): Bacteria > Pseudomonadota > Gammaproteobacteria > Burkholderiales > Burkholderiaceae_B > Pigmentiphaga. The sequence continues at coordinate 565,894 of SPDP01000003.1, read as the reverse complement.
GGACAGCACCTGGCCGCATTGGCTGAAGCCTTCCGCGGGCACGCCCGCCAGCCCGGAGTCGGCGCCATACCAGACGCCGCTCTGGTCTTCGCACAGAGCCTTGTTCGGGAAGATGGTGAAGCAGACCTGGGCGCCCTCCACCACGCAGGGCTGGGGCGTGATGTCCGTGGCCGGGTTGGTGAAGTTGGTCCCCATCTCGGAGAAGTTCAGGGCGCGGATGGCGCCTTGGCCGGTGTTGTTCAGGTAGGCCAGCATGGGCTGGCCATCCACCGGGCGATTGGCCGGTACGTTGGCCTTGACGTCGGCCCCGGCGATTTCCGCGAACAACTGGTACAGGTCGGGCGAGCTGACCTGGTGCGGGACTTCCCGGCCCGGTTCCTTCACGATGGGTCCGGCCACCAGCAGCGGCACCGACACGCCGGTCTGATACGGGAAACCCTTGGCGCGGGTGGGATCGAAGCGGCCCGGCGCGGTGAACTTCACGCTGTTGACGTAGGTGCCGTTGTCGCCCGTGACGACCACCATCGTATTGGTTTTCTCCGGCTGGTAGTTCAAGGTGCCGTCATCGTTCCAGGTGGCCAGGCCCAGTTCCACCAGCAGGCGGCCGATCTCCTTGTCCATGGCCTCCACCATCAGGTTGGTGACGATGTGGTCATCGACCAGGGCCGTGATCTGGCCCGGGGCGCCTTCGATGTCGCTGGCCGGCGAGCACAGCAGGTTGTCGTTGCGGCCCGGGGTCGATTCCGACACCAGCGACAGGGGCGGCACTTGCAGCGGCGCATGGATGGCGGAATAGCCGACCGACATCATCCAGGGCGTGTCCTTGGACTGCCCCTTGGCCCAGGCCACGGCGCGGTCGGTCTCCATGGTGCTGCGGTAGCCGCGCGCGGACGGGTCGGTGGCCGTGACCTTGCGCGAACGGCCATCGGCCCAGCTCTGGATGAACTCGCCGGTGTAGTAGCCGTTCTGCGCGCTGAAGTCGATGTAGCCGGGCCGGGCGGTCTGGCAGGATTGGCCGGGATCGAAGATCCCGCCGCGCTCCATGCAACTGCGGCCCGGCGTGACGATGTCGCTGCCGCGGGCGATGGACTCGCAACTGCCCGTGGCGAAATAGCACGCGCCGCCATCGGCGCCATTGACCGGATCCATCGTCGTGTTCGACACGAAGCCGCACTTGTGGGTGCCTTCGGCCACGGTGGCCAGGCCCGCCCGCGTGTCGATCGGATAGGGCGCGCCGTCCAGATAGCCGTCGAAGTAGTCCCACCCCAGCTTCCACATGGTCTGGTGGCCGTAGGGCAGGTTGGCGGCCGTGCCCAGGTCGGAGCCGGTCAGGTGCATCTTGCCGATCAGCGCGCTGGTATAGCCCTGGGTGCGCAGGAGCTTGGGCAGCGTGACCTCGTAGGGCGATATCTCGGAATTGGCCAGGTCGGTGGACACCACCGCGTTCAGGATGTTGGTGCTGGACGGATAGCGGCCCGTGAAATAGGTGGCGCGGGTGGGGGTGCAGGTGGGCATGGCCCAGGCGTTGCGGAATTGCAGACCGGCCTTGGCGATGGCGGTCAGGTTGGGCGTCTTGGGCGGCACCGCGCCGCCGTAGCCGTAGGAGGTCAGTTGGTCGAGGCCGAAGTCGTCGATCACGATGAACAGGATATTGGGCTTTTGCTCCGCCTGCGGCGAAGGCTTGGCGCCGCTATCGTCCGAGCAGCTCGACAGCAGCAGCGCGGATGCGGCCGCGGCCGCCGCGCACAGGATGATCGGTTTGCCGCGCGGTATCTTTTTCATGTTTGTTCTCCCTTTCAAGTCCTGACCAGCCGGAATCCCAGGTGGGACATGGGGCTGTAGGGGTCCGAGCCGCGCCGGGCGCTGGGCCGGTACGACAGGCAGTAGTCTTCGTTGCACAGGAACGAGCCGCCGCGGATGACCCGCTTGGGCGCATCGAGCGGAACGCCAGGCTCGCCGGGGTCATAGGAATCGGCAGGCCCCTGGGGGTTGTCGATGGGGTGGGCCCGCAGCCTGGCCTGCTGCGCGAAGTAGTCGGCGCGATACCAGTCGGCCACCCACTGCCAGGCGTTGCCGGTCATGTCCAGCAGGCCGTAGCCATTGGCCGGAAAGGTGCCGGCCTCGACCGTGCCGGCCGCCCCGCCCGCGCGCGGGCTGACCACGGGGAAACGGCGCTCGCGCACGTCCCAGTAGTTGGCCTGGCGCGCGCCGTCCACCAGCGGCTCGTCGCCCCAGCCATAGGTGGCCTGCTCCAGGCCGCCGCGCGCGGCGAACTCCCATTCGGCCTCGGTGGGCAGGCGCTTGCCCGCCCACCTGGCATAGGCCAGCGCGTCGGGATGGCTGACCTGGACCACCGGGTGGCCGCCCTTGCCCTCGATGGAACTGCCCGGCCCCTGGGGATGGCGCCAGTCCGCGCCCGGAACGTAGCGCCACCAGCGGGAGTAATCGTCCAGGCGCACCGGCATATCGGTGCCGACGAACACCATGGCCCCCGGCACCAGCACATCGGCGGGCGGGCGCGGCGTACCGGGCGGCAGTTGCACGCGCACGCTTTCCCAGTCCGGCTTCTGTTCCGCGGTGGTGACGTAGCCGGTTTCCTGGACGAAGCGCGCGAACTGGTCGTTGGTGACGTGCGTGACGTCCATCCAGAAACCCGGCACGCGCACCTCGTGCGTCGGACGCTCGTTGGGATAGGCCAGCTTGTGATCGCTGCCCATCAGGAACGCGCCGCCCGCCACCCAGGCCATGTCCTTGGGCGTCTTGACGCCATCGCCAAGCAGGATGCGCGGCTTGTGCGCGGGGCGGCTGCGCCAGGCCTGCCAGCCCATGACTCCGGCGGCGCCGGTGCCGGCGGCCGCCAGGGCCAGCCCGCCGGCCAGCAGGCGCCGGCGGCCGTTCTTGGGGTCAGTAGATGCCATGGCTCTTGGGGCAGGTCTTGCCCAGGTTGTTCCGCACGATCTGGCCGTCGGCGTCGTTCGTGCGCCCATCCAGCACGTTGGCGATCACGAAGTCGTAGACGCTGGACAAGCCCCAGTCCCGCGCCAGCCGGCTCCAGTTGGAGAGATCCTCGGCATCGACCACGCCGTCGCGATTGCCGTCGCCCGGGCAGTCCGGATCGGCGGCGAGCATCTCGTCGAGCTTGGCGCGCAGGTTGGCGTAGGCGGCGTTGACTTCAGCGGTCGGGGCCACCAGCAGGTCGCGGTCAGGCGTGTCCAGCAGCGGCGTGGGTACGGCCTGGTCGACCTCGTACAGCTCCTCGGTAACGACCGAGGTGCCGCTGTCACTGGCACTGTCGTAGGCCTGGCGAGTGTTGCGGACCAGCTTGTAGCGGTCGTCGCGGATCGCGGCCGAAATCTCGGGCAGGATTTCGAGCTGGTCGCGGTCGGCCTTGTAGAGCGCCTGGTTGACGCTCCAGCACGAGCCATAGCCGGCGCCGCCATTGGGAACCACCGAGGGATCGTCGTAGCCCGCGCCCCACCATGTGCCCTGGTTGTCTTCGCACACGCTCTTGGAAACAGGGATCTGGGTGCAACTCGTGTTGATCACGCATGCGCCGTTGCGTCCGCCATCGGCCTGCTGGTTGTAGCCGCCGATGGTGAAATTGACGGTGCGCAGGCTGGGCTGGTCGGGGTGGGTCAGATAGGGCAGGATGGCCACCGAGTCGATCGTGCGCGGCACCGCCGCGTGCGCGTCAATGCCCGCCACCTCGCCGAAGAACTGGAACAGATCCACCATGTTGACCATGTGATCGACTTCGCGGTCGGGCTGCGCGACCTGCGGGCCGGCGATGATGAGCGGATCCCAGACGCCGGTCTGGTAGGCCGTCCCCTTGGCCTGCGACCCGCTGAACGGCAGCTTGACCGCCGAGCCCAGCGAACCGTTGTCGCCGACGATCACGATCACCGTGTTGGCGGCCTTCGGGTCGTACTGCAACCGGCCGTCGTCGCCGCGGCGCGCCAGCCCGGTTTCCACCAGCAGGCGGCCGAACTCGGAGTCCATGGCCTCGGTCATCTGGTCCTGGATGAGGCGGCCCGTGAGCGAACCGTTGCAGTCCCAGCCGTCGGCCACGGCGTTGCCGCTGGCCGGCACCAAGCCGCGGGGCGGCTGCTGCCAGGGCGTGTGGGCCGCGCTGTAGCTGACGGTGGCCATCCACGGCCGCGACGACGGGCGCGACTTGATCCAGTCGATGGCGGCATCGGTCTCGATGCGCGTGCGGTAGCCGCGCGAACGCGGATCGCTCAGCGGGACCTCGGTGACCTTGCCATCGTCGATGATCACCAGCGGCGAGACGTAGTAGGCGTTCTCGCGTTCGAAATTCAGCGTGGCGGGCGCCTTGCCGCAGCTCTGGTCGGGCACGAAGATGCCGCCCGCGGACAGGCATTGCAGGCCGGCCGCATCCTGCGAGGGCGAGGTGCGGCTGATCGTCGTGCAGCTGTTGTCGGCCTGGTAGCAGGCCCCCGTGTCCGTGCCGCCGGCGGCCTTGCCCGGCACGAAGCCGCAGGCATAGGTCTTCTCGGTCGCGATGCCGCCGGCCGTCGAGTCGATCGACCCCGGCAGCCCGCCGATCCAGCCGTGGAAATGATCCCAGCCCAGCACGCTGGGCGTGGCGTTGCCGGCCTCGTTGTTCTCGGGGCCGGCCAGGTGGAACTTGCCGAACATCGCGCTTTCGTAGTTGGCCCGCTTGAGCAGCTTGGGCACCGTCACTTCATATGGCGACACCTGTGAATTGGCCAGATCGTTGGGCCCGATGGCCTGATAGATGCGGGTGCGGGTCGGATAACGGCCCAGGAAGAAGGCGGCGCGGCCCGGCGAGCATTCCGGCATCGACCAGGTATTGCGGAAGCGCACGCCGGCCGCGGCCACCGCGCCGATGTTGGGCATGCTGGGCGCGGTGGCGCCGCCATAGCCGAAGGCGGCCATCTGATCGATGCCCACGTCGTCCATCACCACGAACAGGATATTGGGTGGATTCTCGGCGGGCCCTTCGGCCTGGCCGTCCCCGCTGCCGGACGACCCGCCGCCGCAGGCGGCCAGCCCCATGGCGGCCGCGGCGCCCACCGCCACCAGGCGCTGGATATGTGTTTTCATTGGTATTCCCCCTGGGCTCGCGCAGCCGATCGCCCGCGATGGGCGCATCTTAGTCATGCCTGGGGCGCCGGTTGAATACCATGTACATGGTATGGTCGGCCCGGCGCTCTCTGCGATACTTGCTCACTCAAGAAATGCGCACTCGCCATGGGCCGATGGGACGGCCGCGGCAGGAGTGCGGCCAGGAGATCTGCAATGACGACGGGTCCGCTCAGGATTCTGCTGACCGAAGACGATGGGCCCATCCGCGAGCGCCTCGCCCGCATCATCGGCGAATGGCCCGAAGCGGACCTGTGCGCGGCTTGCGCCAACCTCGAGGAAACCCTGATCGCCATCGGGGCCAACGAGATCGACCTCCTGATCACCGACATCAACCTGCCGGACGGCAGCGGCATCGACGCCATCCGGTTCCTGGCCAAGCGGCAGCCCAAGGCCGAAGCCATGGTCATTTCCATCCTGGCGGACGAGCGCTCCGTCCTCGACGCGATCGAAGCGGGCGCGGCCGGCTACCTGCTCAAGGACGCCGACTCCATCGACCTGCTCGACGCGATCCGGGACGTCATGGCCGGCCGTTCGCCCATTTCCTCGCGCATTGCGCGCGTCCTGGTTCGCCGCCTGGCCGAGCAGGGGCAGGTTGCCAGCAACACGGAGAACGCAGCGGACAAGCCCTCCCTGACCGAACGCGAGATGGACATCCTGTGGGGCATCGCCAAGGGCTTCACCTATGGCGAGCTGGCCGACAAGCTTGCCATTTCCCGCCAGACCGTCCCGGTCCACATCCGCAACATCTACCGCAAGCTGCAAGCCACCAACCGTTCCGAGGCCGTGTTCGAGGCGTCGAGACTCGGGCTCATCAAGCTGTGACGGGAACACGCGCGTGCCGCTCGCACGAGTGGGGAAAACTGATCGCCTGGATTCTCCTGGTCGCCATTACGGCCGCGATCGGCGCACTGCCCCACCTCGTGGATACGTCCCCGCCGCAGGGCACGCTGGCAATCACCGACGCCCGTTTCATTCAGGAAGGAGAAAGCCCGGAACAGGCGGTCTCGCTGCCGCATCACTGGATGCCCGAGACACTCTACGAACTGACGACCGGCAGCTATCGCCTGTCCTTCCACGTCCCGGATGTGCCCGGCGAGTCCATGTTCCTGTTCATCCCCGCCGTGCGCCATCGCGTCGAGGCCTGGGTCAACGGCCGCAGAGCCGACGCGGCGCCGGACACCGTCTGGTCGGCGCCCACCAGCGGTTATTCCTTCCTGGCACGGATTCCCGACGGCGCGATCCAGGCCGGCGACAACGAAATCCTGCTGCGGCAGACCCGCAAGATCGGGTGGCTGCCGGGCCGTCTTTCCCAGGTCAGCGTGGGGACGGCCGCCGCGGTCATGCCGGCGTACCAGTTGTCGAACTTCCTGATCGAGGAAGTCCGTGCCATGACCTTCGCCCTGCACATCGCCCTGACGCTAGGCATTGCCAGCATCTGGACCGCGCGCCGGCACGATCCGGTATTCGGATGGCTGGCCGCGATGTCGATCACCAGCATCCTGATCGTTCTTACCCAATCGCCGCACGCCGCGCTGGGCACCCTGGAACAATTCCAGTCTATCTCGCTCGTGTCCGCCGTCGGCCTCATGGCGATCGGCATGGCCTTGGCGATCGTGGGGCGGCGGCGCCCCAGGCAATTGCTGCCGGCCGTCATCGCCGCTCCCGCGTTCCTTCTGGTCCTGGGGCAGACCGGGCTGGTCCCCTTTCCGGTGATCGGGCTCCTGAGCGCCTGCATCACGCTGTCCGCCTATGTCGTCGCCGCCGGCATCCTGGCGCATCAGTTCACGCAGAACAGGAACTGGGATGCCGCCATCATGGTGGTGCCCTGCGTGCTGACGGCCTGGTTCGGCGTGCACGACGTCCTCGTGGTGACCGGACGCTACGACGATCCTTTCCTGCTCGCCTCGTACGCCCGCACCTTGATGCTGCTGGCCATCATGGTCATCCTGATGGGCCGGCTGGCCCGCAGCCTCAACAGCCTGGACCACGCCAACGATACGCTCCGGCAAAAACTGGCGACGCGGGAAGCGGAACTGGGGCTGGCGCACGAGAAAGAAAAAGTCCACGCCAACCAGATGGTCCGCGAGCAGGAGCGGCAACGCCTGATGCGGGACCTGCACGACGGGATGAGCGGCCACCTCGTCGCGATCATCGCTCTTTCCGAGCGCAACCCGGAAGGCGGCCAGGCCATCGAACGCGCGGCCCGCGCGGCGCTCGACGACCTCCGGCTGGTGGTCCACTCCCTGGACCTGGGCGACGGCGACCTGGGCGTGGCCCTGGCGGCCTTCCGCGAACGGCTCGAACCGCAATTGCGGCGCCTGGGCATCGCATTCCACTGGTCCACCGAGAAACTGCCGGCGGTGACCGGCGTCACGCCCCAGAACGCCCTGTCCGTGCTGCGCATCCTGCAGGAGGCCGTGACCAACGCCATCCGGCACGGCCCGGCGCGCCGGCTGTCGATCGAAGGCGGTACGACCGGCGACGGGATGGCGACGCTGCGGGTGTCCAACGATGGGGGCCGGCCACGCCTGGCCGGCGCGGGGAACGGGCTGCGCAACATGCAGCGCCGGGCTCGCGAGCTGGGCGGGCGTGTGGAGTTCACGATGGAAGAGGATGGCGCGAGGCTGTTGCTGGTGCTTCCGGCGCGGTTGCCGGAGTGAGGGCGTGGCTGCCATCGGCCGCTGAAAACAAAACGGCCCGCATCGCTGCGGGCCGCATGAATTCTGGTGGCGCATCCCTGATTCGAACAGGGGACCTGCGGATTATGATTCCGTCGCTCTAACCGGCTGAGCTAATGCGCCAAAAGCTAAGACCGCGATTATATACAGAACCAAAAAAAATTCGCAAACGGCCTGGACCACGCCGCCATCCACCCAAAAAAATGGCCCGACAGTAAACTGTCGGGCCAATAGGGAGCACACAATGCCGCGCTTCAATATGCTCGCGGGGGAAGCGCGGTATCGGTGTCGGACAACAACCCTGCCAGGCGTTGGGGATCTGCGGATTCCACCGGCGCCCTTGGCGGCAAAGCAATCATCTGAGATTTCAGTCTAGCCCGGAGGGACTGACAGAGACCTGAACAGCGCTGCCCCGTGGCGCGCCGGCAACCCCGCCCCCTCTGCTAAAATGGCCTGTTCCGCCTTTCTGCCCCCGGGCTATAACCCCGTCACGGCAATCCACATGAGCCATCCCACTCCCCGCAAGCTGTACATCCGCACCTTCGGCTGCCAGATGAACGAGTACGACTCGGACAAGATGGTGGACGTCCTGAACGCCGACCAGCCGCTGGAAATCACCGACCGTCCGGAAGACGCGGACATCATCCTGTTCAACACCTGTTCGGTGCGCGAGAAGGCGCAGGAAAAAGTCTTCTCCGATCTTGGCCGCGCGAAGATGCTCAAGCGCGAGAAGCCCGGCCTGGTCATAGGCGTGGGCGGCTGCGTGGCGAGCCAGGAAGGCGATGCCATCGTGGCGCGGGCGCCGTATGTCGACGTGGTGTTCGGTCCGCAGACGCTGCACCGGCTGCCCGAGCTGATCGCCAGGCGGCGCGCCTCGGGCGTGTCGCAGGTGGACATCAGCTTCCCCGAGATCGAGAAATTCGATCATCTGCCGCCGGCCCGCGTGGATGGCTCCACGGCCTTCGTGTCGATCATGGAAGGTTGCAGCAAGTATTGCAGCTTCTGCGTCGTGCCCTACACCCGCGGCGAGGAAGTCTCGCGCCCGTTCGAGGACGTGCTGACCGAGATCGCCGACCTGGCGGACCAGGGCGTCAAGGAAGTGACGCTGCTGGGACAGAACGTCAATGCCTATCGCGGCAGGATGGGCGATTCGACCGAGATCGCCGATTTCGCGCTGTTGCTGGAATACGTACACGACATTCCGGGCATCGAGCGCATCCGCTACACGACCTCGCATCCCAAGGAAATGACGCAGCGGCTGATCGAGGCCTACGCGCGGCTGCCCAAGCTGGTGTCCTTCCTGCACCTGCCCGTGCAGGCCGGCAGCGACCGCGTGCTGGCGGCGATGAAGCGCGGCTACACGGCGCTGGAATTCAAGTCCATCGTGCGCAAGCTGCGCGCCGCCCGGCCCGGCCTGTCGCTGTCCTCGGACTTCATCGTCGGTTTTCCCGGGGAAACCGAAGAGGACTTCGAGAAGACCATGCGGCTGATCGACGAGGTCGGCTTCGACACGTCGTTCTCGTTCGTCTATTCGCGCCGTCCCGGCACGCCGGCGGCCGACCTGGCCGACGATACGCCGCAAACCGTCAAGCTGGCGCGCCTGCAGCGCCTGCAGGCGCTGATCAACGACCAGGCCGCGGCCATCAGCCAAGGCATGGTCGGCACCACGCAGCGGGTCATCGTCGAAGGCCCCTCGCGCAAGGATCCCAACGAACTGATGGGCCGCACCGAGAACAATCGCATCGTGAATTTCCCCGCGCCCGCGCGGCTGGTCGGCCAGGTGGCCGACATCCGCATCACCACGGCGCTGTCGCACACGCTGCGCGGCGAGGTCGTGACGCGCGAGACGGCCGGGGGCGTGCCCGCATGACGGCCGCCTCCCGCGCTTCCCACCGCCGCGCCGCTCCGGTCGTCGTCTCGCTGGGCGACGACAACGCCCGGCTGTCGAATCTGTGCGGCCCGCTGGACGAGAACCTGCGCCAACTGGCGGCCGCCTACGGTGTCGAGCTGGCGCGCCGCGGCCACCGGATCACGCTCGAAGGCGAGCGCGCCGACGCGGCCTCGGCGGCGCTGCAATACCTGTACGAACACGCGAACCAGCCGCTGTCGGTGGACCAGTTGCAGTTGAATCTGGTCGAACTGGGCGCGATGACCGCCGCCCACGATACCGACGAGGACACGCCGCCACAGGGTGCCCCGGGCGAAACGGAAGTCGTGCTGCGCCTGCCGCGCCGGCAGGACCTGCGCGGACGCACGCCGCGCCAGCGCGACTACCTGCGCAACATCCTGGCGCACGACATTTCATTCGGCATGGGCCCGGCCGGCACCGGCAAGACCTATCTGGCGGTCGCCTGCGCCGTCGACGCGCTGGAGCGGGAGTCGGTGCGCCGCATCGTGCTGACGCGGCCCGCGGTCGAGGCGGGCGAACGGCTGGGCTTCCTGCCGGGCGACCTGACGCAGAAGGTCGACCCCTACCTGCGCCCGCTGTACGACGCGCTGTACGACCTGCTCGGCTTCGAGCGCGTGACCAAGCTGTTCGAGAAACAGACCATCGAGATCGCGCCGCTGGCCTACATGCGCGGACGCACGCTGAACCATGCCTTCGTGATCCTGGACGAGGCGCAGAACACCACGCCCGAGCAGATGAAAATGTTCCTGACCCGCATCGGCTTCGGCAGCAAGGCGGTCATCACCGGCGATCCGTCGCAGGTGGACCTGCCCAAGGGCCAGCGCAGCGGCCTGCTGGACGCCTCGCAGGTGCTGGCCTCGGTGCAGGGCATCTCGTTCACCCAGTTCACCAGCGGCGACGTCGTGCGCCATCCGCTGGTGGCGCGCATCGTCGACGCCTACGAGAAACATGGCCAGCATGCCCCGGGCCGCTAGCACGCCCGCCGCCGCGCCGGCGCTGTCCCTGGCGGTCCAGTACGGACAGCAGGAGGCCCGGCTGCCGCGCTGGCGGCTGCGGCGCTGGGTGGCCCAGGCACTACGGGCCCCGGAGCTGGCCGGCGTGGCAGGGGCCGCCCTGACGCTGCGGCTGGTGGGCGCCGCCGAGGGCCGGCGGCTGAACCGCGATTTCCGCCAGCGCGACTACGCCACCAACGTGCTGACCTTCGAATACGGCGCGGATCCGGACGGCGTGGTGGGCGGCGACATCGTCCTGTGCCTGCCGGTGCTGGTTTCCGAGGCCCGGGCGCAGAAAAAGCCGTTTTTGCATCACGCTGCCCATCTGGTGGTCCACGGCGTCCTGCACTCCCTGGGCTACGACCATCTGAACGACCGCGACGCCCGGCGCATGGAAGCCCTGGAAACCCGTATCCTGGCAAAGATGGCAATACCCGACCCGTATCGGGTATCCTAAACTTTTGCAACACTTGTCCAATTGGACGATGTCAGACACCTCCCCTAGTCCGGCGTACGCCTCGCGTACGCCCAGAAACCCACCCAGAACCTTCTTCGAACGGCTTTCGGCGCTGATCCATCGCGAACCGGAAGATCGCGAGGACCTCAAGGCCGTGCTCGAGGCCGCCTACAGCCGCGACCTGCTCGATGCCGAGGCACTGTCCATGATCGAGGGCGTGCTGGCGGTCTCCGAGCTCACCGCGGGCGACATCATGATCCCGCGCTCCCGCATGGACATGCTGGAGGTCTCGCAGCCGATCGACACCCTGCTGCCCGCCATCATCGAGACCGCCCATTCGCGCTTCCCGGTGTTCGAGGACAGCCGCGACAACGTCATCGGCATCCTGCTGGCCAAGGACCTGCTGCGCTACATGATCGACCGCGAGCTCGACCTGCGCACGCTGCTGCGGCCGGCGGTCTTCATCCCGGAATCCAAGCGGCTGAACGTGCTGCTGCGCGAATTCCGCAGCAACCGCAACCACATCGCCATCGTGGTCGACGAGCACGGCGGCACCGCCGGCCTGATCACCATCGAGGACGTGCTGGAGCAGATCGTGGGCGAGATCGAGGACGAGTTCGACGACGCCGCCGTCGAGCAGTCCATCTTCCCCGACGGCAAGAACCGCTGGCGGGTCATGGCGCTGACCAACATCCGGCGCTTCAACGAGACCTTCGGCTCGTCGCTGGACGACGACGAATTCGACACCGTGGGCGGCTGGATGGCGGGCACCCTGGGCCGCATCCCCCGGCGCGGCGACCGCATCGAACGCGACGACTTGCGCATCGACGTGATCCGCGCCGACGCCCGCCGCGCGCTCTGGCTGCGCGTCTCCCGCCTGGCCGCCGGCGCCTCGCCGACGGCCGCGCTTCCCAACCAAGGCTGACCCTGCTCGTGCCCACGCCCTATGCCGCGCTGGCCGGCGCGCTGATCCTCGGCATGCTGCAGGGGCTGGCCTTCGCGCCCGCCCCGTTCCCCGCCTGGTTCCTGCCGGTCGTGCAACTGGCCACCTTCGGCGGCATGAGCTGGCTGACCTGGCGCGCCGCGACCCTGCGGCACGCCATCTGGATCGGCGCGGCCTTCGGCGGCGGCACGTTCCTGGTCGGGGTGTCCTGGATCTATATCAGCCTGCACGTCTACGCGTTCATGGCGGCCCCGCTGGCTGCCATGGGCGTGGGCCTCCTGGCGGCCTATCTTTCGCTGTATCCGGCGCTGGCCACCGGCACGGCATGGTGGCTGGCGCAGCGGCCGGCCGCCACGGACGGCCCAGCCCGGCTGGCGTCGCCGCTGACCTGCGTCCTGGCGATGGCGGCGGCCTGGACCGGCTCGGAATGGCTGCGCGGCGTCCTGTTCACCGGCTTTCCCTGGCTCAACATCGGCTATGCCCACGTCGACAGCCCGCTGCAAGGCTGGGCGCCGCTGCTGGGCGTCTACGGCGTGGCCTTCACCGCCGCGCTGACCGCCTCGGGGCTGGTCTGGACGGCCGGAGCCGTGGCCGAACGCGGCACCACCGGCATCGCGGCGGCGCTGCGCCCGGGGTGGCGGGCACCCGCGGCGGCCCTGGCCGCGCTGGTCGTCGGCATGGCGGGCTCGGCCTGGGACTGGGTACGCCCCCATGGCTCGCCGCTGACCGTCCGGCTGGTACAGGCCGATATCCCGCTTTCCGACAAATTCGATCCGACGCAGATCTGGCAGGGCATGGACCGCCACCGCAGCCTGGCCGAACCGCCGCGGGCCGATGGCAAGCCCATCGCTCTCACGCTGCTGCCCGAGACCGCCGTACCGGTATTCCAGGACCAGCTCAGCGCCGAAGCCTGGAAGGAATGGGTGGACAGCGCCGCGCAGCGTGGCGGCACGTTCGCGCTGGGCGTGGCCATGCGCGACATCCATCCCGACCGCGACTACTACTACAACAGCGTCATCTCGCTGGATGGCCACAGTTCGCCGGAACGACTCGTCGCCGGCCACGTCGAACACCGCTACGACAAGCGCCACCTCGTGCCTTTCGGCGAGTTCGTGCCGCCCGGCTTCCGCTGGTTCGTGGACGAGATGGTCATGCCGCTGGGCGATTTCGACCGCGGCAGGGAGCGGCAGAAGCCGTTCGACATCGGCGGCCAGTACATCGCGATGAACATCTGCTACGAGGACGTGTTCGGCGAGGAACTGCTGCCCGCGGTCCGGCCCGGGCCGACCGACCCCGGCGCCACCATCCTCGCCAACGTCAGCAACCTGGCCTGGTTCGGCAATTCGCTGGCACTGCCCCAGCACCTGCAGATGTCGCGCATGCGGGTGCGCGAAACCGGCCGCCCCATGCTGCGCGCCACCAACACGGGCATGACGGCGGTGGTGGACGAACGGGCGCAGGTGGTCGGCGAACTGGCGCCGCACACCGCCGGCGCGCTGGACGCGACAGTACAAGGCACCACCGGGCTCACGCCCTACGCCCGCACCGGCAACACGCCCATCCTGTTCATCGTCGCGGCCCTGCTGGCAGTGCTGGTCTGGCTGCGGATCCGGCGCGTGGACTGACCCGCCGCAGCGCCCCAAGGCGCCATCCGTCCGCATTTCGCCCGGGCCAGTTAAAATCCAGGGTTTGGCCGTGCCGCAAGGCCGCCCTCGGCCGCATCTACTCCAACACCATGCTGACATTTCAACAAATCATTCTCCGACTCCAGGAATACTGGAGCCAGCAAGGCTGCGCCCTCCTGCAGTCCTACGACATGGAAGTCGGTGCCGGCACGTCGCACACCGCCACGTTCCTGCGGGCGCTCGGCCCCGAGCCCTGGCGCGCGGCCTACGTACAGCCCTCGCGCCGCCCCAAGGACGGCCGCTACGGCGAGAACCCCAACCGCCTGCAGCACTACTACCAATACCAGGTGGTGCTCAAGCCCTCGCCCCCGAACATCCTGGACCTGTACATCGGCTCGCTGCAGGCGCTGGGCATCGACCCCCAGGAACACGACATCCGCTTCGTCGAGGACGACTGGGAAAACCCCACGCTGGGCGCCTGGGGCCTGGGCTGGGAGGTCTGGCTCAACGGCATGGAAGTGACGCAGTTCACCTATTTCCAGCAGGTCGGCGGCATCGACTGCAAGCCCATCATGGGCGAGATCACCTACGGCCTGGAACGCCTGGCCATGTACCTGCAGGGCGTGGAAAGCGTCTACGACCTGGTCTGGACCGAAGCGCCCAACGGCACGCGCGTCACCTACGGCGACGTCTACCACCAGAACGAAGTCGAGCAATCCACCTACAACTTCGAACATTCGTCGGCCGAGACCCTGTTCCGCCACTTCAACGACTACGAGGCCCAGGCCAGGCGCCTGGTGGAAGTGCCGCTGGCGCTGCCGGCCTACGAGATGGTGCTCAAGGCGGCCCACACTTTCAACATGCTCGATGCCCGGGGCGCGATCAGCGTCACCGAGCGCGCCGCCTACATCGGCCGCATCCGCAACCTGTCGCGCGCCATCGCGCAGGCGTACTACGAATCACGAGAACGACTGGGCTTTCCCATGCTTGCACGCAAGGAGGCCGCATAAATGCCGGCCGCTCAACCCCTCCTGCTGGAACTGTTCACCGAGGAACTCCCGCCCAAGGCGCTCAACCGCCTGGGACAGGCCTTCGCCGAAGGCATCGCCGCCGGCCTGAAGAGCCGGGGCCTGCTGGCCGACGGCAGCACCACCACCGCCTATGCCACGCCGCGACGGCTGGCCGTGCACCTGTCGGCCGTGCTGCCGCAGGGAGCCGACAGCGAATTCTCTGAAAAACTCATGCCCGTGGGCGTGGGGCTGGACGCCAACGGCCAGCCCACGCCCGCGCTGCAAAAGAAGCTCGCGGCCAAGGGCCTGGAGGGCGTCGACGTCTCCGGACTCGCGCGCGAGTCGGACGGCAAGAACGAACAGCTCGTCTACCGCGGCATCGCCAAGGGCGCGGCGCTGGCGCCCGCCTTGCAGGCGGCGCTGGAAGACACGCTGGGCAAGCTGCCCATTCCCAAGGTCATGAGCTATCAGCTGGCCGACGGCGTCACCACCGTCCGCTTCGTGCGCCCCGCGCACGGCCTGGTCGCGCTGCACGGCGACACGGTGGTCGACATCGCCGCGCTCGGCCTGCGTGCCGGCCGCGGCACGCGCGGCCATCGTTTCCAGTCGCAGGCGACGATCGAGCTGCCCTCGGCCGATGCCTATGAAGCGCTGCTGCACGAGCCGGGCCGCGTGATCGCCTCGTTCGAGCAGCGCCGCGCCGCCATCGAGCGCCAGTTGCGCGACCAGGCCGCGCGCCTGCAGGCGTCGCTGGGCGACGAAGCCGACGTGGCCTCGCTGCTGGACGAGGTGTGCGCGCTGGTCGAGTACCCCACGGTCTACGTGGGCGAATTCGAATCCGAATTCCTTGCCGTGCCCCAGGAATGCCTGATCCTGACGATGCGGCTGAACCAGAAATACTTCCCGCTGTTCGACGCCGCCACCGGCAAGCTGACGCACCGTTTCCTGATCGTCAGCAACATGGCCCTGGCCAACCCGTCCAACATCGTCGAAGGCAACCAGCGGGTCGTCCGGCCGCGCCTGGCCGATGCGCGCTTCTTCTTCGAGACCGACAAGAAAGTGCCGCTGGCCGGCCGGGTCGAACAGCTCGGCGCCATCGTCTATCACAACAAGCTCGGCACCCAGCTCGAACGCGCCCAGCGCGTGCGCGCGCTGGCACGCTGGGTGGCGGGCGCGATCGGCGCCGATCCCGAGCGCGCCGATCGCGCCGCCCTGCTGGCCAAGGCCGATCTCGTCACCGGCATGGTGGGCGAGTTCCCCGAGCTGCAAGGTGTCATGGGCGCCTACTACGCGGCGGCCGACGGCGAGGCGCCCGACGTGGTCGAAGCCATCCGCCAGCAATACCGTATCCGCCTGGACCAGCCCGTCGGCGCCGACGACGCCACGGCGGCCGCGCTGTTCGTGGCCGAACGCGCGGAAACGCTGCTGGGCATCTGGAGCATCGGCCTGGTTCCCACCGGCGACAAGGATCCCTACGGCCTGCGGCGAGCGGCCCTGGGGCTGATCAGCGCGTTCGAGCAGCTCGGCGCGGGCGCACGCCTGCCCGCCGACGGGACCGGACTCACGCTCGACGGCCTGCTGGCGCGGACGGCGGAAACCTTCGCCACCCCGCCCACGGCCGCCCAGGTCGACGAGGTCCGCGCCTTCGTGTTCGAACGCTATCGCAACCAGTTGGCCGGCCAGTTCGACCGCGCCGCGGTCGATGCCGTGGTCGCCGTCACGCCGCCCCTGGCCCAGGTGCCGGCGCGGGTGCGCGCGGTGGTCGCCTTCTCGGCGCTGCCCGAGGCCGCCGCGCTGGCGGCCGCCAACAAGCGCATCGGCAATCTGCTCAAGAAGGCCGAGGGCGAACCCGGCGCGGTGGACCCGGCCCTGCTCGGCGAGCCGGCCGAGCAGGCGCTGGCGCAAGCCGTGCAAAGGCTGCGGCCGCAGGCCGAAGGCAAGTTCGCGCAGGGCGACTTCGCCGGCGCCCTGACGGTACTGTCGCAAGCCCGCGAACCGGTCGACGCTTTCTTCGCCGACGTGATGGTCATGGCCGAGGACCCCGCCGTGCGCGCCAACCGCCTGGCGCTGCTGGCCGAACTGCATCGCATGATGAACCACGTGGCCGATCTATCCCGCCTGGCGACCGCTTAACATGCCCACTCCCCCTGCCGCCCACCCCTCTCCCCGCCATCCGACGGGAAGCGGCATGTGCTGATAGGGGTAGCGATCGAGCAACCGCTGCGGCACGGTGAATGGAGGATGCGGGCTCACCCATGACACCAGAAGAATCCACGGCTTCCGGCTGCCTGCCATTTCTTCAAGCCATGCCTTGGCGGCCGCGGTGATTTTCCGATCGTAGTCCTGGTACTTGGTGTCGCCCACGCCCGAACTCAGCGCATACATGTCGTACCAGGCCGAGTCTTTCTTCCCGGGCTCATCGTCGTATCCACGCAGCAGATTCCGTATGGCGCCTTTGCCGCCGTACAAATGCATAGGCAGGATTTCCTGAGTGAAGCCGTAGTCGTCGCCGCCGCGATAATGCAGTTTGCCGATCGAGGCGACTGTCACGCCGGCATCGCGCGCGCGATGCATCCACGATGGCGTTTTGCCATCGTAGGCCAGGACATTGTCCCAGTATCCCGTCTCATGGGGATACCGGCCCGTTGCCAGCGACGCCCTGGCGGGGCAACAAATGGGGCTGGTGGTATAGGCCTTCCGGAACAATGTCCCCCTCGACGCGAGCCCGTCCAGGTTGGGCGTCTTGACGATGGGATGTCCCGCACACCCCATCAGTCCGCCGGCATGGTTGTCCGAAAGAAAAATGATCAGGTTTTTCCGCTGCTTTCCCATTCTCGCAATACCTCAGGCCGAGATCCTGATGCCGGTTTCCCTGGCGATCTGGCGCCAGCGAGCCAGCTCCTTGTCGAGATACTCCGCGAACGCTTTCGGCGCGCTGCCGATCACCGCCGCCCCCTCGTCATCCATCCGCCTGCGCACCGCCGCCTCTTCAAGCGCGGACGAGAGCGCCATCTGGAACTCGACGGCGAGCGCTTCCGGCGTCCCGGCCGGCATGAAAACGCCGTGCCACTGGTCCGCGACCAGATCGGCGAAGCCCTCCTCCACCAGCGTGGGAATCCGCGGCAATTGCTTGAGGCGCCCCTGGCCGGTCGTGGCAAGCGCCACCAGATCTCCTTTCTCCAGATACGGCTTGGCTACCGGATAGATCATGAAGGCAGCCTGCACCTCGCCGCCGAGCAGCGCTGTCATCAGTTGCCCCGCGCCTTTGTAGGGGACGCTGAGTGCGCTCACATTGGCTCGCCGGAACAGGATCTCGGGCGTAAGGTTCGATATCGATCCCAGGCTCGCATTTCCGTACGCGAGATTGATCTTCTGGCTGCGCATGCGTGCCAGCAGTTCGGAAAGACTGGAGATGCCCAGATCGCGGCGGACCACCATGGTCAAAGGCTGCGAAACCGCCAGGCTGACGGGCACCAGATCGCGCCGCACGTCGAACGGAATATTTCCCATCACGGCAGGATTGATCACGATCGATGACGATGCATAGAGCACCGTCTTTCCGTCTGGCGCGGCATGGGCGACATAGCTGGCACCGATGTTTCCGCTCGCGCCGGCCCGGTTGTCCACGATTGCCGGGCTTTTCAGTGCCTGGGAAATGCCGGGCGCCAGAAGCCTGGCGAATATGTCATTGCCTCCGCCCGGGGCGAATGGCACCACGATACGAACCGGCGCGCCCTGGGCGCGTCCCGGCCCGGCGGCGAATGCCGCGGCCGCGACGACGCCAAGCTTGAAGAAGGTTCGGCGGCAAATGGGACGGTCCATGTTCGGCACCCTGGAAGACAAGATGCGATCCAGTCTATCCATGCACGTTTCATGTATCCAATGCGATGTTGCGCTGTTAGCATGCTTAAAAAGCATGAATTGATCGTTTCCCAAGGCGTTGCGCCATGAGCAGTCTCTATCCCGACCTGACCGCGCTGAATCTCTTTCGCCTGACGGCCCGCGAGGGAACGGTAACCGCCGCCGCGCAAGCCTTGGGCATGGGCCAGCCCCAGGCCAGCCGCGCGCTGGCCGCGTTGCAACGGCGGTTGGGCCTGGTGCTGCTGGTCCGTTCGGGCCGCCTGCTGGTCCCCACCGACGCGGGACTGCTGTTCCTGGAACAGGCCGATCGCGCCCTGGCGGAGGTCGAGGGACTCTGGGAAAGCGCCCGCACCATTTCCGCCGGCCGGCGCGCCCCCATCCGCATGCTGGTGCAATCCCACCTGGCTCACGGATTGATGCCGCAGGTCATGGCGGACATGCGGCACGCGTTTCCTTCCTTGCGCATCGACCTGGACATCCGCCAGAGGAATCGCCTCACCCAGTGGGCCAACCGGGCGGCCTGCGACTGCGTCTTCGCAACGCTGCCTCATGATGCCTCGTGGTCGGTGCAAACCCCGCTGTTCGATGCGGAATACCTGATCGGCATGCCGCGCAACCACCCTCTCAAGGATGTCCGCCGGGTGAAAGTGGAAGACTTGATCGGACACGCGTTCGTGAATGTCCGGGCAGGCCTCACGACACGCGACAAACTCCAGGAAATGTGCGCAATGCACAATACCGTGCCAAGCATTTCCCTGGAGACAGGCTCCGTCCAGTCCGCGCTACAGATGGCAGGCGCCGGCTTGGGATTGGCCCTTTGCGATCCGTTCACCGCCAACAATCATGCCGGCAATGCAGATCTGACGTTCTGCCGGATCGTCGACGGACCGACGCTGAACTATGGACTGTCGGTGAAAGATCCCGGCGAAGGCTGGGCGCGCAAGATCGCGGAAATACTCATCAGGCGGGCCGGCGCCATTCTGGCCCGATACCTCGGCGATGGCCGGTGATTTCCCCGAGCCGGAATCAAGCGTGGCGGCAAGGCATGGCTGGCGAGGCGCCTGCCCGCATCGGGTACCGCCTCCTGGACCGCTCAAGAGGTCAACAATGGTTACCAAATGGCTGGCCGGGACAAGAGGCGGAATGGCCGGCAAAGCGCCACGGACGCCCCGCCGGCGGTCAGAGTACGGGGCGTTTGAACAGCATCGCGGGTTCGAGTTCGAGCGCCTTGGCCAGCTTCTCGATGTTGTCGACCGAGATGTTGACACGCGCTCGCTCGACCTGACTGACGAAGGTCCGGTCGAGATGGGCGGCGAATCCGAGCTGCTCCTGCGACATCTTCTGCGCGACTCGGAACGCTCGTACGTTGTAGCCGAGTATTTCGCGCAGCGTCGTCAAGGACGCCGACGGATTAGGGGATCTCAGAGGTGCGGGCATTGACGCATACTCCCCACGACAGCGCGTTATATCTACCGCTTATACATCACCTTTACTGGACGCTATTGCAACGCTTCGCAAAGCGCTTCAGCAAAAGTAATTCTGCGCCTGTCGGGAAGCGACACCTACGGGGCTAACCCTCGGTCATGCGTGGCGCGCCTGATACGGAAAGCGCGCGCTTTCCGTATCAGGCATCAACTCACCCGCTCGGGAAAACGCCCGCGCACCGAATGCTCGATACCCGCCGCGTCGAGCCCCAGTCCCGCCAGCAGCGCGGCCTGGTCGCCATGGTCGATGAAGCGGTCGGGCAGACCGAGCTGCATCACGGGCACCGTCACGCCGGCGTCGTTCAGTACCTCGCAGACGGCGCTGCCGGCCCCGCCCATGATGCTGCCTTCTTCCACCGTCACCAGCGCCCCGTGCCGGGCCGCCAGTTCAAGTATGAGTTCGCGGTCGATGGGCTTGACGAAGCGCATGTCCACCACCGTGGCGTCCAGCGCCTGCCCGGCCTGCAAGGCAGGAACGGCCAGTGTGCCGAACGCGAGTATCGCGACGCCGGCCGTGCGGCCGCTCTCGCGCCGCACGATCCCTTTGCCCAGGGCCACGGTATCGAGGCCTGCCGCCGGCGCCGCCCCCGTGCCCGCGCCACGCGGATAGCGGACGGCGGCGGGGCCGGGATGCTGATAACAGGTCGACAGCAGCAGCCTGCACTCGGCCTCGTCCGAGGGCGTGGCCACCACCATGTTGGGGATGCAGCGCACGAAGGCGATGTCGTAGTTGCCGGCATGCGTGGCGCCATCCGCGCCCACGAGCCCGGCGCGGTCGAGCGCGAAGGTCACATCCAGGTCCTGGAGCGCGACGTCGTGGATCAACTGGTCGTAGCCCCGCTGCAGGAAAGTCGAGTAGATGGCGACCACCGGCTTGAGCCCCTCGCAGGCCAGGCCGCCGGCGAAGGTCACCGCATGCTGCTCGGCGATGCCTACGTCGAAATAGCGATCCGGAAAGCGCCGCTCGAACTCCACCAGGCCGCTGCCTTCGCGCATGGCCGGCGTGATGCCGATCAGGCGCGCGTCCTCGGCCGCCATGTCGCACAGCCAGTCGCCGAACACCTGGGTGAACGTTTTCCTGGGCGGCGTGGACGGCTTGCTGATGCCCACCGCGGGGTCGAACTTGCCCGGGCCGTGGTACAGGACGGGGTCGGCCTCGGCCAGCTTGTATCCCTGCCCCTTGCGGGTGACGACATGCAGGAAACGCGGACCGGACAGATTGCGCATGTTCTGCAGCGTGGGGATCAGCGAGTCGAGATCATGCCCGTCGATGGGACCGACATAGTTGAAGCCCAGCTCCTCGAACATCGTGGCGGGCGTGACCATGCCCTTGGCGTGCTCTTCGATCCGGCGGGCCAGTTCGAACACGGGCGGCACGTGCGACAGCACGGCCTTGCCCACGTTGCGCGCGGCGGCGTAGAACTTGCCCGACATCAGGCGGGCGAGATAGCGATTCAGCGCGCCGACCGGCGGCGAGATCGACATGTCGTTGTCGTTCAGGATCACCAGCAGGTCGACATCGGGCATGACGCCGCCGTTGTTCAAGGCCTCGAAGGCCATGCCGGCCGACATCGCGCCGTCGCCGATCACGGCGATATGCTTGCGCTCGACACCTTCGATGCGCGCGGCCGCGGCCATGCCCAGCGCGGCCGAGATGGAAGTGGACGAATGCGCGGTGCCGAAAGCGTCGTATTCGGATTCGCTGCGCCGGGGAAAGCCCGAGATGCCGTCCCGCTGCCGCAGGGTCGCCATGCCGGCGCGCCGTCCCGTCAGGATCTTGTGCGGATAGGTCTGGTGCCCCACGTCCCAGACGATGCGATCGTCGGGCGTATTGAAGACGTAGTGGAGGGCCAGGGTCAGTTCGACCGTGCCCAGGTTCGAGGACAGGTGGCCGCCAGTGCGGGACACCGACTCCAGCACGAAGGCGCGCAGTTCATCGGCCAGCGCCGACAATTGGCAGCGGTCCAGTTTTTTCAGGTCGGCCGGAGAATCGATGCGGTCGAGCATATCGGTGGGCATGTTTCGGAGTCTCCGTTCAGCGGTCGCGCAGCACGATGAAATCGGCCAGCGCGGCCAGGCGCGCACCGCCCGCGCCCAGCGGAACGATGGCCTCGTGCGCGGCCTGGCGCAGGCGCTCCGCCAGGGTCCGGGCCTCGTCCAGGCCCAGTATGGATACATAGGTCGGCTTGTCGGCGGCCGCATCCTTGCCGGCCGTCTTGCCCAGGCGCGCCGAATCCGCCGTGACATCGAGGATGTCATCGACCACCTGGAACGCCAGCCCCACGGCCTGGGCGTAGCCGTCGAGCGCCGCGCGCTGGACCGAACTCGCGCCCACCACGATGCCGCCCAGGGCGGTGCTGGCGCGCAGCAGCGCGCCTGTCTTGAGCCGGTGCATGGCTTCGAGTTCGTCCCGATCGAGCGGCTTGCCGACGCTGGCCAGATCGATGGCCTGGCCTCCGGCCATGCCCAGGCTGCCGGCCGCGGTGGCCAGCACCTGCACCGCCTGCACGGTCAGCCCGGGGGCGATCGGCATGCGCGCCAGGGCCTCGAACGCCAGGGCCTGCAAGGCATCGCCCACCAGCAGCGCGGTGGCTTCGCCAAACTCCACGTGCACGGTCGGCTGGCCGCGGCGCAGGACGTCGTCGTCCATGCACGGCATGTCGTCATGCACCAGGGAGTAGGCATGGATCAATTCGACCGCGGCGGCGGCGGCGTCCAGCGCCGCCTCGCTCCCGGCGCCGGATGCCGCGCAGGCCTCGCCCGCGGCATAGGTCAACATGGGGCGCACGCGCTTGCCGCCGCCCAGCACCGCGTACTGCATGGCGCCATGCAGCGTGCGCGGATCAATGTCCTGGACGGGCAACAAGCGCGCCAACACCTGTTCGGCGCGCACCCCGCACGCCGCCATCCAGGCGGAAAAATCTTCGCGACTGCCAGCCATCAAATCAATCCCCGGCCTCTTCGAAGGGGCGCAGCAACTCTCCCTCGAGAACCCGGACCTGCTGCTCGGCGCGCGCCAGCCTGTCCTGGCAGACCCGCACGAGGTCGACGCCGCGCCGGTAGGCGGCCAGCGAGGATTCGAGCGGCATGGAGCCGTCCTCCATCATCGCCACCAGCGCCTCGAGCTCGCCCAGCGCGGCCTCGAAGTCCTGAGGCAGGGCCTGCGCGGGAGCATCGCCCTGCGCATCGGAAACATTCACGAATTTGTCGGCCAATCAAGCCTCCTGGATCTCGTCACGGCATCGAACCCGGAATTGTACGGGATGACGGGATTCCGCCCCCGCCCCAGGCGGGGGCGGACCGGGCCTGCGCGGGGACTTCTCCCGCCGTCCGGGGTACAATACCCGGCTTGATCGGGCAGATCATTTTCTTCGCGCCAGTACCCTCTGCGAAGTTCAACCACCGCTCCAGGTCGCGTAAGGGGCGGTTTCGCAGCGGGGAGACTGGCTTCACAACTCTCGCGGAGGGAAGTCATGACCGATATCGGTCGCGTGGCACACGTGGCGGCGAGCCGAGCGCAGCTCCCAGTCAGTGCCTATTTCGATGAAGCGCGCTTCGCGCGTGAAATGCAAAACGTCTTTGGCCAGGCCCCCATCTACGTGGGGCACCAGAAAGGCGTCCCCGAAGTCGGGGATTACCGTACCCTGATCCAGGAAAACGACGGCCGTGTGCTGGTGCGCAACCAGTCCGGTGTCGAACTGCTGTCCAACGTATGCCGACACCGGCAGGCACTCATGCTGGGCCAGTACCAGGCCGGCGGTGAGCGGCAGGCCGCGCATTGCGGCGGCAACCTCGGCCGCCCGGGCAACATCGTCTGCCCGCTGCACCGCTGGACCTACGATGCCCGCGGCAAGCTTATCGGCGCGCCGCTGTTCAGCGAAACACCCGGCCTGGACCTGCAGCGATTCGCGCTGCAGGAATGGAACGGTTCGCTGTTCGAGGCGCCCCGCTCGGGCGGACGCCGGATCGCCTCCGAGCTTGCCTCCCTGGATGGCAGGCCCGAGTTCGACTTCAGCGACTATGTCCTGGACCGGGTGCAGGTGCACCAGTGCAACTACAACTGGAAGACGTTCATCGAGGTTTATCTCGAGGACTACCACGTGGGTCCGTTCCACCCCGGCCTGGGCCGCTTCGTCACCTGCGACGACCTGAGCTGGGAGTTCGGCGACTACTACAGCCTGCAGCGGGTCGGCGTGCACAACGCGCTGGCGCACCCCGGCTCGGGCGTCTACCAGCGCTGGCACGATGCCCTGCTGGCGTACCGCAATGGCAGCGCGCCGGAATTCGGGGCGATCTGGGTCACGCATTTTCCGACCCACATGATCGAGCTGTATCCGCACACCCTGGTTTTGTCGACGCTCTATCCCAAGAGTCCGCAGGAAACGGTCAATATCGTCGAATTCTATTATCCCGAGGAAATCGTCCATTTCGAACGGGATTTTGTCGAAGCCCAGCAAGCCGCCTATATGGAAACCGCTGTCGAAGACGACGAAATCGCCGAACGCATGGACGCCGGCCGCAAGGCATTAATGGAACGCGGCACCAACGAGGTCGGCCCCTACCAGTCTCCCATGGAAGACGGCATGCAGCATTTCCACGAGTGGTATCGAAAGGTCATGAACGAGCCGGAAAATATGTAAAGACGTAACTTTTGTCCGCCTGCCCGTCAAAGCGCCCTTCCCGGGCGCTTTTCTTTTTTCAACTGCCGGAAAACCTCCGCCCCGCACGGCGGAGTTGGAGGCTTTATCGGCATCTCTGCAAAAAATACATCGCGATCCGGCGGCATGCGCACCATTACAAATACACACACTGCCGCCTTGCCAGCCATGGAGCCGGCGCGTAGCTTTTAAAACGAATCAGGCCCGGATGCATATGAGGCCGGATTTTCGCCATCGGTAAAAAAGACGGGAGAAAAAGCATGCTGCATTATGCAGTCGTATTTTTCGTCATCGCCATCATCGCGGCGGTCTTGGGATTCGGCGGCATTGCCGCCGGCGCGGCATCGATCGCGAAGATATTGTTCTTCATTTTCATCGTGCTCGCGGTCCTGTCACTGCTGAGCGGCCTGTTCCGAAAATGATATACGCTCAAGGAGAAAAATCATGAACGTTCGCACCCTGCTCGTCGCCGGCATCATCGGTACCGCCACGGTCATGGGAGGCTGCGCGGCAACCCGCACCCAGGAATCCGCGGGGGAATACGCCAGCGACGCCGCCATCACCGCCAAGGTCAAGGCGGCCCTGGTCGCCACCAAGGACGTCAGCGCACTCGACATCAATGTCGAAACCTTCCGCCGCACCGTCCAGTTGTCCGGCTTCGTCGACTCCCAGGCCCAGGCCACCCGGGCCGTGGAAATCACCCGCGGCGTGGACGGCGTCCAAAGCGTCCGCAACGACCTCCGGGTGAAGTCCGCCCCTACGCGCTGACGCGCGCCCCCCAGGGGGCGGCCCTGGCGGACCGGCAAAGCCGGATCCACCGCATCCCGGGGTACCAAACGGCTGGCGGGGACTGGCGTTTCCAGCTAGATCCGTCGGCCAGAAAACAAGAACGGCCTTGCATCGATTGCAAGGCCGTTCTCATTTCATCCATGCCGAAGACCCGGGGCACCGCGGATTCCGGCTTTGCCGGTCCGCCAGGGCCGCCCCCTGGGGGGGGCGCGCGCCAGCGCGTAGGGGGCCTCAGCCCTTTGCGTTCATCAAGGCGCGGATGCGGTTCTCGATGGGCGGATGCGAGGCGAACAACGCGCCGAAGCCCTTGCCGCCGCCGGCGATGCCGGAGGCCTCGAAGCTCTTGGGCAGGTCGCCGGGCTCCATGCCGCCCAGGCGGGACAGGGCGCGGATCATGGGTTCGCGCGAACCCAGCAGGTAGGCCGAACCGGCGTCGGCGCGGTATTCGCGCAGGCGCGAGAACCAGGCGACGATGATGGACGCCAGGATGCCGAAGACGAGTTCACAGACGATGACCGTGGCGAAATAGCCGATGCCGCCGCCGCGCTCGTTCTTGAGCACCATCCGGTCGACCACGTAGCCGACGACGCGCGCCAGGAATACCACGAAGGTATTGACCACGCCCTGGATCAGGGTCAGCGTGACCATGTCGCCATTGGCGATGTGCGCCACTTCGTGCCCGAGCACGGCGCTGACTTCTTCTTCGGTCATGCCCCGCAGCAGGCCGGTGGATACCGCGACCAGCGCGTCGTTCTTGAAGGCGCCGGTGGCGAAGGCGTTGGGTTCGCCCTCGTAGATGGCGACTTCGGGGCGGCCGATGCCGGCGCGGTCGGCCAATTGGTGGACGGTGTCGACCAGCCACTGTTCCTCGGGGCCGTTGGGCGCGTTGGGATCGATGACCCGGGCGCCGGTGCTCCACTTGGCCATCGGCTTGCTCATGAGGAGCGAGATGATGGAGCCGGTGAAGCCGACCACGAGCGAAAAGATGGCCAGCGCCTGGAGGTCCAGACCGTTGGCGGTCAGGAAACGGTTGACGCCAAGCACGCTCAGCGTCGCCGTCAGGACCAGCATGACCGCGACGTTGGTCGCCAGAAAGAGCACGATGCGTTTCATGAGGGCAAGAAGCTCCGAAAATCTTTGATGTTTTGTCCGGGGGCGGGGGTTTCCCCACGGCCGCCGGGAACCGCCCCGTGCGGCGCCGAATGTGACGGCAGCAGGCATCGGGAAGTTCCCTCCGGCCGCCGCAGAACGGCCAGAGGAACGATACCCGTTTCCCGGTTGGGGCTATATGGTAGCCGGGACGGTGATTTCAAGGCGAATACTGGGGTTAACCCCAAAGGCTACAATCGGGGCCACCTCATCGCCCTCCGCCCTCCATGCAAGCCCTCTGGATGCTCTTCGCTTCGCTGATGTTCGCGATCATGGCCATGTTCGTGAAATTCGCCTCGGAAGAGGCCAGCCTGGGACAGATCATCCTGTTCCGCGGGCTGCCCACGGCGGCGGGCATCCTGGCCTGGGCCTGGACCACCCGGCGCATCGTGATCCCGCCGACCTGGCGGCTGCACATCATGCGCAACGTCGCCGGCGTGGGATCGATCTGGCTGTCGTTCTTCGCCATGGGCCGGCTGCCGCTGGCGACCGCGATCACCCTCAACTACACCTCGCCGCTCTTCATCGCCGGCTGGATGATATGGCGCCAGCACGACCTGACCGACCGGCTGCGCACGCTGGCGGTCGTCATCGGCTTCATCGGCGTGATCGCGATCCTGCGCCCCACCCTGGACCACTCGCAGTGGCTGGCGGCGCTCCTGGGCCTGACCGCCGGCAGCCTGACCGCGATCGCCGTGATGCAGGTGCGCTCGCTGGGACAGTCCGGCGAACCCGAATGGCGCATCGTGCTGTTCTTCGCGCTGTCATCCTGCCTGACGGGCGGCGTCGCCACCTCGGTCACCGGCTGGCAGCCCCCCTCGCTCTATGGCTGGTTCACGCTGCTGGGCGTCGGCATCAGCGGGCTGCTGGGGCAGTTCGCGATGACGCGGGCGTTCAGCCGCGGATCGGCCGCCCTGTCGTCGGTCCTCCAGTACAGCACCATCCCGTTCTCGGTCCTGCTCGGCTACCTGTTCTGGGACGATCACCCCGACATGCTGGGCTGGGCCGGCATGGTGCTGATCGCGGCCGCGGGCCTGGTCTCGACCTGGCGCACCCTGGCGCTGGCGCGGCGGACCTGAGCCCCCGGCCGCCGCGTGCCGGGCCACGAAGAACCGTCCCCGCCAGCCATGCTGGGTTGCAGCAAAGCGCCGGCGGGTTCACACTTGATGCGTTAACGGCCGTCCTCTCCTCCCATGTCCCTGAAGCTGTCCGTCCTTGATCTGAGCCCCATTCCCGCCGGCTACACGCCCACCGACGCGCTGTCGAACAGCGTGGACCTCGCGCGCCAGGCCGAGGCCGCGGGCTACCACCGCTACTGGCTGGCCGAACACCACAACACGGGCATGCTGGCGTGCTCGGCGCCCGAATTGCTGATCTGCCGGATCGCCGGCGCCACCACCCGGCTGCGCGTGGGGTCGGGCGGCATCATGCTGCCCAACCACAGCCCGCTGAAGGTGGCCGAGACCTTCCGCGTGCTCGAGGCCATGTTTCCAGGCCGGATCGACCTGGGCCTGGGACGCGCGCCGGGCACCGACCCCGTGACCGCCAGCGCGCTGCGCCGCGGCCATGCCGATGCCGACGAGTTCCCGCAGCAACTGGCCGACCTGGTCGGCTACCTGAAAGACGTCATGCCGTCCGACCATCCCCATGCGCGGGTGCGCGCCACGCCCGTGGGCGTGCCCTGCCCGCCCATCTGGATACTCGGCTCCAGCCTGTTCGGCGCGCGCGTGGCCGCCGCCAACGGCTTCGGCTTCGCCTACGCCCATCACATCGTGCCCGAGAACGCCCATGCGGCGATGCGGCTCTATCGCCAAGAGTTCCGCGCCTCGCCGTTCGGCCACGAACCGCGCGCCATCCTGGCCGTCTCGGCCGTCTGCGCCCCCACCGCCGACGAAGCCGAGCGCCTGGCCTCCACCGCCGACCTCAGCATGATGCGCACGCGCAGCGGCCGTACCCGCACCCCGCTGCCCAGCGTCGAGGAGGCCATGGCCTACGTCTACCAGCCCGACGAAGAAGCCCTGCGCCAGTACAACCGCACCCGCATCCACATCGGCGCGCCCGAGGCGCTGGCCGGCTCGATCGGCGCGCTGGCGCGGGCCACGCAGGCCGACGAGGTCATGATCAACTCCCAGATACACCGCCACGAGGACCGGGTCCGCAGCTACCAATTGCTGGCCACGGCCCTGATGGCCTGACCGCTTCCCACCCACGCGCATATCAAGGGATCAATATGCAGCTCCAAGGAAAAGTCGCTCTCGTCACCGGCGCCGCCAGCGGCATCGGCAAGGAAATCGCCGACACGCTGGCCGCGGCGGGCGCCGCCGTCGCCATCGCGGACATCAACCTGAAGGCCGCTCAGGCAGTCGTCGACGAGCTCAAGCTCAAGGGCTGCCAGGCCATGGCGGTGGATTTCGACGTGACCGACGAGGCCGCGGTCGAGCGCGGCACCCAGCAAGTGGTCGATACCTTCGGCAGCGTCGACATCCTGGTGTCCAACGCCGGCATCCAGGTCGTCAACCCCATCGACCAGTTCGCCTACGCCGACTGGAAGAAGGTCATGGCCATCCACGTCGACGGCGCCTTCCTGACCACCAAGGCCGCCCTCAAGCACATGTACCGCGACGACCGCGGCGGTATCGTCATCTATACCGGCTCGGTGCATTCGCACGAGGCTTCGCCGCTGAAATCGGCCTATGTCACCGCCAAGCACGGGCTGCTCGGCCTCGCCCGCGTCCTGGCCAAGGAAGGCGCCAGGCACAACGTGCGCTCGCACGTGGTCTGCCCCGGCTTCGTGCGCACGCCGCTGGTCGAGAAGCAGATTCCTGAACAGGCGCGTGAACTCGGCATCACGGAAGAGGAAGTGATCAAGAAAGTCATGCTGGGCAACACCGTGGACGGCGAGTTCACCACCCTGCAGGACGTCGCGCAGACCGTGCTGTTCCTGGCGACCTTCCCCACCGCGGCCTTCACCGGACAGTCGTTCGTCGTCAGCCACGGCTGGTACATGCAATAGATGGTGGCCCCCCCTACGCGCCGACGCGCGCCCAGCATGGTGAGCCCCCAGCCGCGGCGCGGCGAACTCGGCTACGACACCGTCGCGCTCGTCCTGCAGGGCGGCGGCGCACTGGGCTCCTACCAAGGCGGCGTCTATGAAGGCCTGGCCGAGGCCGGGCTGCATCCGGACTGGATCGCCGGCATTTCCATCGGCGCGATCAACGCCGCCGTCATCGCCGGCAATCCGCCCGACCGCCGGGTCGAACAATTGCGGCGGTTCTGGGACCACATCTGCCGCCCGCCGCTTTTGCCGCCCACGCCGATCGACGCGCTGCGCGATGCGCTGGCCCATCTTCCCGGTCCGGCCGGCGCCGCGCTCAGCGCCTGGGAAGCCTGGCGCGCCGTGCTGGAAGGCCAGAACGGTTTTTTCGTGCCCAGGCTGGTGCCGTCCTGGCCCACGCAGCACGACCCGAACACCGCCAGCGTCTACGACAGCACCCCGCTCAAGCGCACGCTGGAGGAATTCGTCGACTTCGACCGGCTCAACAACGGCGGGACCCGCATCTCGGTGGGCGCCGTCAACGTCCGCACCGGCAACTTCGCCTATTTCGACAACACGACCCGGACGCTGACGGCCGACCACATCATGGCCTCGGCCGCCCTGCCCCCCGGCTTCGCGCCGGTCGAGATCGACGGCGAATACTACTGGGACGGCGGCGTCGTCTCGAACACGCCGCTCTACCAGATCCTGCAATCGAGTCCGCGCCGCTATTCGCTGGTCTTCCAGGTCGACCTCTGGAGCGCGCACGGCCAGTTGCCCGGCAACCTGAGCGAAGTGCCCATCCGCCAGAAGGATATCCAGTATTCCAGCCGCACTCGCCTGGTGACCGACTACATGCGCGAGGTGCAGGAATACCGCGGCCTGCTGCGGGAACTGCTCAAGCACATGCCGGCCGGGCACGGCCGCGAACCCTGGATGAAGCGGGCGCGCGAACTTGCCAGCGACCGGCGCATCAACGTGCTCCACCTGATCTACCGCGGCGAAAAATGCGAGGCTCCCTTCAAGGACTTCCAGTTCGGCCGGCTGGGGATGGAAGAGCGCTGGCGCGGAGGCCTGGCCGACATACGCCGGACACTTGAACATCCCTCCTGGCTCGAAGTACCCGGCGCCGACCATCCATTCGTCACCCACGACGTGCACCGGCCCGCGGACGGCCGCTGACCGCCATGAACGCCTATCTCACGCTCTTGGATGTCGCCGGCTTCGTGGCCCTGTTGCTGTGGGGCGTGCACATGGTGCAGACCGGCATCCAGCGTGCCTTCGGTCCGCGCCTGCGCACCGTGCTGGGCGTGGCGCTGGGCAACCGCGTGTACGCCTTCTTCGCCGGCCTGGGCGTGACGGCCATCCTGCAAAGCAGCACGGCCACCGGCCTGATCGTGGCGGGCTTCGCCGCCAACGGCCTGGTGGGCCTGGTGCCCGCGCTGGCCGCCATGCTGGGCGCCAACGTCGGCACCACGCTCATCGTCCAGGTGCTGTCGTTCGACATCGCCCGCATCGCGCCCATCCTGGTGCTGGTCGGCGTGGTCATGTTCCGCCGCGGCAATGCCACGCACGTGCGCGATCTGGGGCGGGTCTTCATCGGCCTGGGCCTCCTGCTTCTATCCCTGCACCTGCTGCTCGCGCAACTCGAACCCTATCGCGACCTGCCTGCCTTGCGTTCGGCGCTGGAGGCGCTGTCCGGCCAGCCCGGACTGGCGATCCTGCTGGCCGCGGTACTGGCCTGGGCCGCGCACTCCAGCGTGGCGATCATCGTCCTGGTCATGTCGTTCTCCGCCCAGGGGCTGCTGCCCGTCAGCGTCGCCTTCGCGCTGGTCCTGGGCGCGAACCTGGGGACGGCGATCAACCCGCTGCTGGAAGGCTCCGCCAAGGACGACCCCCAGGCCCGCCGGCTGCCCGTTGGCAACCTGCTCAACCGCGTGGTGGGCGTCCTGATCGGACTGGCCTTGCTGCACCACATCCATCCCTGGATGACCCAGTTGGCGGGAGACAACGCCCGCGCAGTGGCCAACTTCCACACGGCCTTCAACCTGGTGCTGGCGGTGCTCTTCCTGCCGCTGCTGACCCCCTACGCCGCGCTGCTGCGCCGCTGGCTGCCGGCCAACCCCGCCGCCGATCCGGGACAGCCCCTGTACCTGGACAGCGCCGCGCGCGACCTGCCCGTGGTCGCGCTCGGCAACGCGGCGCGCGAATCGCTGCGCATGGCGGACACCCTGCAAGCCATGCTGCATCACTCGCGCCAGGCGCTCGCCAGCGGCGACCGCAAGCGCATCGCCGAGGCACGCCGCCTGGACGACGTGCTCGATCGCCTGAACGGTGCGATCAAGACCTACGTCGCGGGCCTGGACGCCGACGAACTGACCCAGGAGGACAGGCGCCGTTCCAGCGAGATCCTGACCTTCATCACCAACCTGGAACACGCCGGCGACGTCGTCGACAAGAACCTGCTGAACGACATCAGCAAGCTGACCAAGCGTGGTCTCGCCTTCTCGCCCGAAGGGCGGCGCGAACTCGATGACATGCATGGCCGGCTGGAGGCCAACCTGCGCCTGGCCGCCTCGCTGTTCGTGACGGCCGATGCACGCGCGGCACGGCTGCTCGCGGCCGAAAAGGAAACCTTCCGGACCATGGAGGGCCAGGCCACGCAAACCCATTTCGAACGCCTGCGCAGCGGCCGGATCGACACGACGGAAACCAGCGCCCTGCACCTGGACGTACTGCGCGATCTGCGCCGCATCAACAGCCACCTGGTGGCCTCGGCCGCCTATGCTTCGCCGGGCGTGCTCGACGCCCCCGCTTCCGATCCGGCCTTAGGCGGCGCCCCGGAAGCCGCGGGCACGCGGGAATAAGGACTCAGGGCGCAGACGGCGGCGGCGCGGCGCCGGGGTCGGCCGCGGTGACCGCCGGGGCGGCCTGCCGGGCGGCCAGCCCATGGGCATGGCGGTGAAACACGGAGTTGACGGCAAAGATCGCCAGCACCCCCGCGACGATCAGCACGAACTGCGGCAGGCTCTCGCGCACCGTGGTGCGGCGCTGCATCTGCGGCATCAGGTCCGCCACCGCGATGTAGATGAAGCTGCTGGCCGCCAGGGTCAACACATAAGGCACCCATTGCCGGGAACCGGCCAGCAGGTAGTAGCCCACCAGGCCGCCGACGATGGCCATCATGCTCGACAGCACGTTGAACAACAGCGCCTTCCTGCGGGTGAAGCCGGCGTTGACCAACACGATGAAATCGCCCAGCTCCTGAGGAATCTCGTGCGCGGCGATGGTCAGCGTGGTCAGCAGCCCCAGCATGGGATCGGCCAGGAAGGGCGGGGAGACCGCGGGAACCGGCTCGGGGCCGCGCAGCAAGGTGTCGCTGTGGATCTGGAAGACGCCGCGCGCGCGGTCGGAGAAGAACAGCTTCAGCGCGGTCGAGACCGAGCGGAAGGCCAGATCGTCCCACGGGATCTCGTCCTCGTCGAACAGCCGCGCTTCCAGGCTTTCGGGGCCCGGTTCGAACTCGGGGTCGGTCAGGCGGGCCAGATAGAAGATGTGGACCTGGTCCACGTGGGGTATGTCCAGCACGGCGAACAGCGGCCCCATTTCGATGCGGGCGCCGGCTTCTTCCTGGGTCTCGCGGGCCGCGCCCTGGGACGTGGTCTCGCCCAGCTCCATGAAGCCGGCGGGCAGGGTCCAGTAGCCGTGGCGCGGCTCGATCGCCCGGCGGCACAGCAGCACCTGCTTTTCCCACACGGGAATGGTCCCCAGCACCATGCGGGGATTCTGGTAGTGGATCGCGCCGCAGTGGTCGCAGAGATCGCGTTCGCGGTTGTCGTCGTCGGGAATGCGGCGGGCCAGCAGGTTGCCGCATTGGGAGCAGTAGCGCTGGGAGCGCGGAGCCGGGAAGTACGTGAGGGCGCGTTCGGAAGCGGTCATGGCGTGTCCAGGGGGCGGAGGCGGCGCTGCGCCCCGGCGATTGCGGAGATCCGGGAGGTGCGTCAAGTATACGAGAGGTCGCCGGGCGAGGCGGGCTGGCGTTCGCAGCCCACCGCATAGACCAGCGAGCGGAAGAACCGGTTCGCGGGATCCCCGGCCACGCGCGAGTGCCAGTACTGGTGTACGTCGATGGCCGGGATCCGGAGCGGCAGGCGGACCTTCTTGATGGACGCGATGGGCCGGAACAGGTGGTAGACCTCGTCGGGAATGATGGCGATCAGGTCGCTCGCGGCCACGATGAAGGGGATCGCCGCCACGTGTTCGGTGGTGAGGCGCACCAGGCTGTGCCCGCCATGCTTGCGCAGTTGATCGTTGATCCACGCGAAGGTGATGGGCACGGACGAGGATTGCACCTGGGGCGTGCGGCCGAATTCGCGCAGGGTCATGGTGTCACCGATGCGCGGATGGTCCCGGCGGGCCACGCAGACGTAGGCGCGGCGGTAGAGATGCTGACGCAGCAGGGCGTCGTGCGGGCGCGGGACGTGCCCGGCGACGATGTCCAGTTCCCCCGATTCCAACGCCGCGGCCATGGTATCGGCCGACACCTGCGTGGGCGCGAGGCGGGCGTGCGGGGCGACCTCGGCCAGGCGCTTCATCAGTTTGGGCACCAGCACGATGGCGCCGATCTCGTTGACGCCGATGCGGAATTCCCGGTCCGTCAGGGCGGGATCGAAGCGGGCCAGCCCCGCGATTTCGGTTTCCACGATGCGCAGCACCCGCGCGGCCGGTTCGGCCAGCCCCTGGGCGAAGGGCGTGGGCGCCATCCGGTTGCCCACGCGCACGAACAGCGGGTCGGCAAAGCGTTTTCGCATGCGGTCGAGATGGTAGCTCAGCGCCGACTGGGTCAGGCCGAGCCGCCGGGCGGCGCGGGTGACGGTACCGTCTTCGATCAGCGCCAGCACGGCCCGCAGGTCCGCGATCTGGGGGTCTTGGTTATCTGGATTATTCATAACCTATATCAAGGTAATGATCTTTCCAGAGCTTCGCCGAATGCCTAAGCTGCTGTCAATTCAAGAAAACAGGCAAGGAGACGGGATGGTGGGCGAGACGCTGCTGGAAACCGATGTGCTGGTGGTCGGAGCGGGTCCCGTGGGGCTCGCGCTGGCCATCGAACTGGGCATGCAGGGCCGGCGCTGCCTGGTGGTGGAGCAGCACGACCGGGTGGGACTCGCGCCCCGCGCCAAGACGACCAACGTGCGTTCGCGCGAACTGATGCGGCGCTGGGGCGTGGCCGGCAAGCTGGCGCGGGTCGCGCCCTTCGGCGTCGACTATCCGTCCAACGTCGTGTTCGCGACACGGCTGGCGGGCCGGGAACTGGCGCGGTTCACCAATGCGTTCTATTGCTCGCCGGAGCGCGACGACCGCTTTCCCGAGCACGCGCAGTGGGTGCCCCAGTACAAGGTGGAAGAGGTGCTGCGCGACCATGCCGAGAGCCTGCCGGGCGTGCAACTGCGTTTCTCGACACGGCTGGAGGATTTCTCGCAGTCGGACCGGGGCATCGAAGCGGTGCTGGCGGGGCCCGATGGACCGCTGCGCGTGCGGGCCGCCTACATGGCCGGCGCGGACGGCGCCCGCAGCACCGTGCGCGCCCGGCTGGACATCCGGATGGAGGGCCTGTCGCCGCTCTCGCATCACCGCAACATCATCTTCCATGCGCCGGGCCTGGCCGACATGCATGGGCTGGGGCCGGCCGTCATGTACTGGCTGGTCAATCCGGAGGCGCCGGCGGTCGTCGCGCCGCTGGACGGCAACGACATGTGGACCTTCGGCTACGCCCGCCGCGACGGCGCAGAGCCGGCCATCGAAGGCCTGATGCGCGCCGCGCTGGGCCTGGACATCCCGATCGACATCCGCCATCGCGACGAATGGACCGCGCATCGCCTGATCGCCACGCGCTACCGCGACGGCAGGGTGTTCCTGGCTGGCGACGCCTGCCACCTGCACCCGCCTTTCGGCGGCCACGGCATGAACATGGGCATCGGCGACGCCGTGGACCTGGGCTGGAAGCTGGCGGCGGCGCTGGACGGCTGGGGCGGCCCGGCGCTGCTGGACAGCTACGAGGCGGAGCGCCGCCAGGTGCATCGCCGGGTGGTGGACGAGGCCGTGCACAACCTGTCGCACAGCTCCGGCAGCCTGTGGCGCGCGGGCCTGGAGGACGACGGGCCGGCGGGGGACGCCGCGCGGCGGGAAGCCGAGCGGGCCATCCTCGTGTCCAAGCGCCAGGAGTTCGATTCGCTGGGCGTGGTGCTGGGCAGCCGCTACGAGCGGTCTCCGGTGCTGGCGCACGAGCCGGAGGGCGCGGACGAGCCCTGGGATTCGACGCGCTATGTGCAGACCGCGCGCCCGGGTTGCCGCGCGCCGCATGCCTGGCTCGCGCCGGGCCGCGGGCAGGGGGCCTCGTTGTTCGACCAGTTCGCCTTTCGCGGATTGACGCTGCTCGCGACCCGTCCGGCCGCGCGGGACGCGGCCCGGGAACTGGCCGCGCAGGCGGCCGGCACGGGCATTCCGCTGACGGTTATCGCGCCCCCGATCGAAGGCTTGCGCGAGCTGTATGGCGCCGACCTGGCGCTGATCCGGCCGGACCAGTACGTCGCGTGGCGAGGCGGCGATCCGCGGGAAGGCGCCGCGGCGCTGGAGCTCGCGGCGGGGCGCGCGGCGGTCCATGCCTGAGGTTGAGCCGGCTTGTTTCCCAACGAGTAAAACCGGAGACGGATTCATGAACCTAGGACGACGCAACGGGATGGCCGCCAGTCTTGTGCTGTTGGGTGCCCTTCTCGCGGTTTACCGAGTGGCGCACGGCGCGGATCCGGAAAGGCCCTTTCCCGCCAAGCTCGTGACGCTGGTCGTTCCATTCACTGCCGGCAGCGGTAGCGACACCATTTCCCGCGTCATCGCGCCCAAGCTCTCGGCGCGTTGGGGCCAGCCGGTCGTCGTCGACAACCGGCCCGGGGCAAGCGGCAATATCGGAACGCAGCATGTCGCCCGTTCGGCGCCCGATGGGCATACGCTGTTGATGGCCATCAACACCTTCACCATTACCCCTGCGCTGTACAAGAACCTTCCCTACGACCCGATACGCGACTTCGTGCCGATCGGAAAACTGGCCGAAGTCAATTCCGCGCTGGTGGTGCATCCTTCGCTTCCAGTGAGCGACCTGCGGTCCTTCGTCGCATACGTCAAACAGCGCCCGGGAGAACTCAACTACGGGACACCGGGCAACGGTACACCACATCACATGTCGATGGAGCTCCTCAAGAACGCCGGGGGCCTGTCCATTGTCCATGTGCCCTACAAGGGAATCGCCGGGGCGATCACTGACCTGGTCGGCGGGCAGGTCCAGGCCATGATCGCGGGCATTCCGTCGATCCGCACCCAGGCGCAGGCCGGGAAGCTCAAGGTGCTGGCAGTGACGGGCGACAGCCGCAGCGAGCAATTCCCCGCCGTGCCGACCTTCAAGGAGCAGGGGTATCCAGGGGTGGGAGAAGCCTCCGGCTGGTATGCCGTCCTGGCGCCGGCCGGAACCCCGAAGGATCTGGTGAGCAGGCTCAATCGAGACTTCGCCGAAGTGATGACCAGCCCGGATGTCGTGGCTGAACTGGAGCGGCAAGGGCTGCGGGTGCGCACTGGCCCTCCCGAGGAGCTCCAGGGGCTCATCGGGAACATGCTCGCGCGTTGGAAGGCATTGGCCAGCGCCGCCGGGATCGAACAAGACTAGGCACGAAAAAAATGAGAAATGGAGACTGTTGATGACGCAATTGAAGATCGACATCTACAACCATGTCATGCCGCCCGCCTATCTCGAGCTAGTGAAAAAGCATTCGAAAAGCCCGGGATCGGTCAAGCGTGTGAGCTCCCTGCGCATGCTCTGGGACATGGAGGCCCGGGCGCGGATGCTCGACAGCTGGCCGGAAGTACGGCAGATCATCACTCTTTCGGTGCCTTCGCCGGAAATGATCGGGGATCCAGGTGATTCGCCAGCCTTCGCGCGAATCGCCAACGAAGGAATGGCGGAGATCTGCCGGAAATGGCCCGACAAGTTTCCCGCATTCGTCGCTTCGTTGCCCATGAACAATCCTTCGGCGGCGCTTGTCGAGATGGATTACGCCATCGAGAAACTGGGCGCGCGCGGCATACAGGTGCTCAGCAGCGCCAACGGTATTCCGCTTGACGATCCGCAGGTGTTCCCGATCTTTGAGCGGATCGCGCGTGGACATCGCATGCCTGTCTGGATGCATCCGACGAGCAGCGCCTCAACCCCCGACTACCCGGGCGAGGCGACGTCGAAGTACGAAATCTGGCAGGTCCTGGGGTACCCCGTGGAGACCAGCATCGCCATGGCGCGCATGGTTTTTTCCGGGCTTCTCGAGCGGCTGCCCGAATTGCGCGTCATCACGCATCACTGCGGCGGAATGCTTCCGTATTTTGCGGGCCGCGCGGAAACGCTCTGGGCTCAATTGGGCTCCCGCAGCGAAGATCCCAAGGTGGCGGATGTCCTGCGGACGCTGTCAAAACCCCCCATGACTTATTTCAAATCCTTCTACGGCGATACCGTGCTTGGCGGATCGAGCGCCGCGCTGCGCTGCGGCCTCGACTTCTTTGGCGCGGATCACGTTGTTTTCGCGAGCGACTGCCCCTTCGATCCGGAAGGCGGCCCCATGTTCATTCGCGAAGGAATTCGTTCGGTCGAGGACCTGGAACTGGACGAAGCGGACGCAGGAAAGCTTTATTTCGGCAATGCCTCGCGCTTGCTGGGAATGGACTTTGGCTGTACCTGCCAAAAAGAGCAATGACCAACAGGAGACATACACAGATGACGCGCATATTGCATTTGATCGTGGCGGCATGCCTGATCGGGGCCGCCCAGACCGCGGCCGCGTGGCCGACCCGCCCGGTGCGGCTGGTCCTGCCCGGGGCGGCCGGGACGGCGCCCGACATCATGGCCCGGCTGCTTGGCGACAAGCTGTCCAGGATCTGGGGCCAGCCGGTCATCGTCGAGAACAAGCCCGGCGCCGGGGGCCTGGTCGGACTGGCCGCGGTGAAATCGGCCGAGCGCGATGATCACATGTTCGTGTTCACCCCCGCCTCGGTGCTGACACTCACGCCCTACATGTACAAGAGTTCGCAGGTCGACATCGTCCGCGACTTCCAGCCGGTGGCCATGGTGGGCATCAGCCCGATGATGGCGGCGGTCAGCGCTTCTTCGCCCGCCAACACGCTGGCCGACGTGCTGGCCCTGGCCCGCCGCCAGCCGGACAAGTTCGTGGTGTCGACCACCTTCTTGTATTCGGTGCCCAACCTGGCGGCGGACATGCTGTCGCGCGCAGCCGGCGTACCCCTGCGCGCCGTGCCTTTCGCCAGCAGTTCCCAGAGCATATCGGCCGTGGTCGGTGGCGATGCGCAGATGCTGATCGACGGCGTTCCGCCCATCGAGCCCATGATCAAGGGCGGCCGGCTCAAGCCCGTCGTGATGTTCTCCGACGGACGCGTGCCCAATCGTCCCGACCTGCCCGCGGCATCCGAGACCTATCCTTCGCTGGTCATCAACGGCTGGTTCGCGGTCGTCGCGCCGCAAGGCACGGGCAAGCCGGCGATCGAGCGCATCAACCGGGACCTGGCCACCGTGCTGGCCGAGCGCGACGTGGTCGACAAGCTCGACACCCTGGGTGTCTATCCCAAGCCCATGTCGGTGGACGAATTCGGCAGCTACTGGCGGGACGAACGCACGCGCTGGGAAAAAGTGCTGCGCGACGTGAATGCCCAGCCCGTGCAGCAATAGGAGGCCGGAGTGAGGACAGGACTGGAAGCGGCCTATATCGGCCTGGACAGCACGGCGCCGGCCGCGCTGGGAAGCTATCTGACCGAGGTCGTGGGCCTGATGCCCGGCGAGGCCGCCGCCGACGGGGCCGCCACCTGGCGTGTCGACGGCAAGGCCCAGCGGGTATGGGTGCGCGAGGGCGCGCGCAACGATGCCGCCTGCATGGGCTTCGAAGCGGCCGGTGCGCAGGTGTACGACCGCGTGCTGGGACGGCTGTCGGCCCAGGGCTGGCCCATGCGGACCGGCACGGCGGCCGAGCGCGCGGCCCGGCGCGTGCGGGATCTGACCGTGGTCGAGACCCCTTGGGGCATCCCGCTGGAACTGGTGGCGGGGCTGGAGGATGCGGCCACGCCTTTCGCCAGTCCGCACTTTCCGGAGGGCTTC
Source organism: Alcaligenaceae bacterium SAGV5 (assembly GCA_009360345.1). GTDB lineage: Bacteria > Pseudomonadota > Gammaproteobacteria > Burkholderiales > Burkholderiaceae_B > Pigmentiphaga. Next base: position 525,977 of record SPDP01000003.1, on the reverse strand, counting down.
GTCACGACGGGGCAGGGGTTCGGCCACTTCGTCTTCGCCGTGGGCAGCGTCGACGAATACGACGCTGCCCGCCGCTTCGCCATCGACGGACTGGGCCTGGTCCTGTCGGACTGGCTGCGGCTGCCCATGGGCGATATCGAGATGCACGTCTCTTTCTTTCATTGCAACCCGCGCCATCACTCGCTGGCCATTGCCTATCTGCCCCGGCCCGAGGTCCCGCAGCGCCTGCATCACATCAATTTCGAGGTGGCGCACGTGCGCAGCGTGGGGCTGGCCTACGACCGCGCCCTGCGCGCCGGCGCGCAACTGGCCAATACGCTCGGCCAGCACGCCAACGACGGCATGGTCAGCTTCTATAGCCTGGGGCCCGATGGCTGGCGCGTCGAGATCGGCGCCACCGGCCGCACCGTGGGCGAGGATTGGAGCGACGTGCGCGAATACGACCGCATCAGCGACTGGGGCCACCTGCCGCCCGACGCGCTGGCGCAGGCCTTGGCCGGACCCTCTTCTTCGCACGTATCCACAAGGAACCCATGAAACTCGTCACTTTCTCCCACCGCGGCAGGACTTCCATCGGCAAGGTCGAGGGTACGCGGGTGGTCGATCTGGCCGCCGCCGATCCGGCGCTGCCCGGTACCATGCGGGGCCTGCTTGCCGGCGGCCGCGCGCTGCTGCGGCGGGCGCGCGATATCGACCCCGGACAGGCGCCGGGCTACCCGCTGGCCGACGTCAGGCTGGAGGCGCCCGTGCCCGATCCCGGCAAGTATCTCGCCATCGGCATGAACTACGGCAAGCACGTGATCGAGGCCAGGCGCGCCGGCGTCGACGTGCCCGACAGCCAGGTCTGGTTCAACAAACAAGTCAGTTGCGTCAATGGCCCCTATGACCCCGTGCACATGCCGCGGGTCTCCGACAAGCTCGACTACGAGGCCGAGCTGGGCGTGGTGATCGGCACCCGCTGCCGCCACGTGCCCGCCGAGCGGGCCAGGGACGTCATCGCCGGCTACCTCGTCTGCAACGACGTGTCGGTGCGCGACTGGCAGCGGCGTTCGGCCACCATGACCCTGGGCAAATCGTTCAACACCACCGGCCCCATCGGACCGTGGATCGTCACCGACGACGAGGTGCCCGATCCGTTGGCGCTGACGCTGCGCATGCGGGTCAACGGCGAGGTACGGCAGGAGGCACGGACCGGCGAGATGATCTACAGCATCTACGACCAGATCGCCTATCTGTCCACCGTCATGACGCTGGAGCCCGGCGACATCCTGGCCACCGGCACGCCCTCGGGCGTGGGCGCCGCCATGGATCCGCCTTCCTTCCTCAAGATCGGCGACGTGATGCGTGTCGAAATCGACGGCATCGGCCACATCGAAAACCGCGTCATCGCCGAGCCGGCGTAACGCTTGTCCAGGAGCCTCTTCGTGCCCAGAAAAGTCATCATCACTTGCGCCGTCACCGGGTCGGTACACACCCCCAGCATGTCGCCGCACCTGCCCATCACGCCCGACCAGATCGCCGAACAGGCGGTGGACGCGGCGCGCGCCGGCGCGGCCATCCTGCACCTGCACGCCCGTCACGCGGCCGACGGCAAGCCGGCGTTCGAACCCGAGGTCTACCGCCAATTCCTGCCACGCATCCATGCGCAGACGGACGCCGTCATCAACATCACCACCGGCGGCTCGCACACCATGACGCTCGAACAGCGCCTGGCCGGCGCCATCGACGCCTCCGCGGAGATGGCCTCGTGCAACATGGGATCGATGAACTTCGCCTTGTTCCCCGTGCTGGACAAGATGAAGGACTTCGACTTCCCCTGGGAACGCGAGCACCTGGAGAAGACCCGCAACGCCATCTTCCGCAACACCTTCGGCGATATAGAGACCATCTTCGAACGGTTGGGCGGGGCGCATGGCACCCGTTTCGAGTTCGAGTGCTATGACGTCGGCCACCTGTACAACCTCAAGCATTTCGTCGACCGGGGCCTGGTGCAAGGGCCGATCTTCCTGCAATTCGTGCTGGGCGTGCTGGGCGGCATAGGCGCCGATCCCGAGAACCTCGTACACATGAAACGCATCGCCGACAAACTGTTCGGCGACGGCTACCAATGGTCCGTCCTGGCCGCCGGCCGCCACCAGATGCCGCTGGTCACCCAGGCCGCGCTGATGGGCGGCAACGTGAGGGTGGGGCTGGAGGACTCGCTGTCCATCGGACCGGGCGAGATGGCCACCTCCAATGCCCAGCAGGTGGGCAAGATACGCGGGATCCTGGAGTCCTTCGGCTTCGGGATCGCGACGCCGGACGAGGCGCGCGAAATGCTGGGATTGAAGGGGAGGGAGAAGGTGGCGCTGGCGGCGTGAGTCGATTGAGTCAGGCGGTCCCGGCATGGGCACGCCAATACGTGTATAATCTTTTTCTCAGACGCGGGGTGGAGCAGTCTGGCAGCTCGTCGGGCTCATAACCCGAAGGTCACAGGTTCAAATCCTGTCCCCGCAACCAAACAGAAATGGCCTCGATCGCGTACGCGTCGAGGCCATTTGCATTTACGTTGCCTGTTTTCATCGGCACGGCAATGCCGATGCGCCGTATTGACCGCGTTTTTCGGCTGACCTTGAGCGCCAGGTCGTAGGGATGGTTCCGACCGTATGGCGACAGCCCCTGGACAAAGGTAAAAAATAAAACGGCCTCGATCGCATCGCGTCGGGGCCGTTTTATTTTGCCGCGGAAAAATCCGCTGGCAATGGGGACGACCGGGCCGGGTTTTTCCATGAAGAGAAAATCCGGCTGCATGGCCGCGAGGCGCGCTGTATTTTCAGTCCTGACCGGCCCGGGATATACCTGAACAAACCTCCTGAATCTGTCAGAATGCAGGCCGTTGAATGCGCCGCTGTTCGCGGTGGTTGCATTGACAATCGAAATTGATAATTCCAACAGCCAAGCACGTCCGAGGATGGGGAGTCCACAAGCCATGAAAAAACTGGCAATCTGTTTTCTATTGATATGCGGAGCAATTGGCTGCTCCGGAGATGCGGAAAACAGGGATTATGAATTTTCGCTGGAGAACGACACGCTTGAAATGCGGGATGGCGTGCGGTTGGCCGTGACGTACTATCGCCCGTCGGCCAAGAGGGTTGGAGAAACCTTCCCGGTGATCATGGAGATGCTGCCCTATCGCAAGGACGATTTCTTCGCTCTGGGGGATTATGAATATGGTGCCTATTTCGCCAAGCGTGGTTATGTCGTTGCAAGGGTGGACGTGCGCGGAACCGGCGGAAGCGAGGGCGGCATCCCCGCCAGCGAATATTCCGAAGCGGAGATTTCCGACGCCGAGGAACTGATCGCGAAGCTGTCCCGGAAAAGCTGGTCCAATGGCAACGTGGGAATGTACGGCCTCTCGTGGAGCGCGTTCAATTCCCTGATGACGGCTCACAGGAAACCCGCCGCGCTCAAGGCCATCATTGCCGCGCATGGTTCGACCGATCTTTTCTACAACGATGTCCATTACATCGACGGTGCATTGCACATAGACTCCTATGCGCATCAGATTGATACCGATAACGCCATGCCGCGGAGTCCGGACTATCGGATCGACGAAGCGTATTTCCGGGATCGATTCGACCAGGAGCCCTGGATATTCACCTGGCTGCGTCAGCAACAGGACAGCGATTTCTGGCGCAAGGAGTCCATAAAATTCAGGGCGCCGCTGGAAGTTCCCGCTTATCTGATCGGCGGCTTGCTGGACGGCTATCGTGATTTCGTCATGGACGTCAGCAGAACTTCCAAGGCTCCCGTCATCGCCGAGATCGGGCCATGGAACCACGCTTGGCCGGAATACGGCGTGCCCGGCCCCAACTACGAGTGGCGGCAGAAAGCCCTGCGCTGGTGGGATTACTGGCTCAAGGGAATCGACAATGGCGTCCTGAATGAGCCCCGCTGGACGACGTTCATGCGCACCGGGCACCCGCCAGCCACCGACCTGAAGAACGTCCCCGGGTTTTGGCGCTGTCACAAGCAATGGCCGGTGGATGGCAGCAGTTCCCAGCGTCTTTATCCGCATACCGCACAACAATTGACCAAGACGCCTTCGATGCCGGGGGATATCCAGAGCTTGCTCTATCGCGCGGGGGCCGGGATGGGGGCTGGCGGCTGGTGGGGCGAGCAGACAGGAGACATGGCGGCGGACGACGCCCACAGCCTGGTCTACGATTCAGCCCCCTTGACCGAAGCCGTGGACATCATGGGGATGCCGCAGGTGCGCTTGCACGTGGCGGCGGATGCGCCTTTTTATCAGTGGACGGTGCGCCTGGAAGACGTTGCCCCGGATGGCAAGGTGTCACTGGTCAGTGGCGCGGCCATCAATCCATCGCAGCGGTTCTCGCGGCTTGCGCCCGAGGCGCTGATACCGGGTGAACCGACCACGCTGGCTACCTCGATCCACTTCACGACGTGGCGCTTCAACCCGGGGCATCGTATCCGTCTGGCGGTCGCCAACGCCCAATTTCCCATGATCTGGCCCAGTCCCACGCCCGGCACCACGAGCCTTTTGCTGGGCCATGACACGTGGGTCGAATTGCCGACCGTGCCGGTGGCAAGCGGCGCGGATCAAACCTGCGTGCTACCCGAGCCGGAGCCCAGCGACGTTGCGCCGTTCGGCGAAGAGCTGGAAAAGAACGGCCCGGTTTTCAGCAGTGAGCGTGACGAAACGACCGGTACTTCGAGCTTCTCGACTTCCAGCGACATTGCCTGGACCATTCGAGGCAACAAATACTATTCCAGCGAATCGTACCGTTGGGACGTCAAGGACGCCACGCCCGCCGACGCCAGCTACCAGGGCGAGCGCAGAAACGTGTTCAAGATCGCGAGCAATGAAATAGATCTCTCCACCAAGGCGCTGATCGAATCGGATGCTTCGTATTTTCACGTCACCTTCACCAAGGTCTTGCGACAGAATGGCATCTTGGTCAGGGAAAGAACGTGGACAGACCGGATTGCGCGAATGTATCAGTAGAGCACGCAGGCTGAGTATGGCCGGGGCCGCGCTGCCCGTGGATGGGCAGCGTGCGCAGGCGTGACCGGCCCCTTCCGGGGCGTCGGCGTTCCGCCGAGTGTGGACGATGCGTGCGCGAGGGGGAGGGCTTGCGGCGGACGCCGCGCGGATTGGCTGCGCTTGGCTGGCGCCAAATGCACAAGGGCTTATCGATGTTCGATAAGCCCTTGATTTGTCTGGTTGCGGGGACAGGATTTGAACCTGTGACCTTCGGGTTATGAGCCCGACGAGCTGCCAGACTGCTCCACCCCGCGTCTGAGAAAAAGATTATATCCCTGTCATCTTCCCAATGCAAACTGGACCGTGGGCAGGTGCGTTCAGACGCGCTTCCTGCCGTCCCGTGCGTGGGAGGAAGGGCGATCCTCGACTCGCTGCGCCCATGCCCTCGCAGGCTGCGAGCGGAAGAAGGCCGTGTGCTCGGTCAGGTGTTCCGCCGCTTCCTCCAGCCAGCGGGCGGCGGGCACCGCGGCGGAGGTGTTCCCCTTGCGGGCCCGGTTGGCGTAGTTCTGCAGCGTTGCGCCGGCGTCGTGCGGCACGGCCAGCGGTTTGCTGATCGCGTGCAGGGCCTGTCCTATCCACGGTGCTTCCGGCGCATCGGGCCGCCGGTCGAGCAGATGACCCATGCGCGCGAGCGCGTGTCCCAAGGACAGGGCCGCCAACGCGCCGTCGGCGGTGGCGGTTTCCGTGCCGGAGCGTGCGATCAGTGCCAGGATCAGGAAGCGCAGGCGGGCGAGGTGGCGTGCCGCGCGCGCTGGCGTGTCGGCCCGTTGCGCGAGGGTGGCGATCTCGGCGCGTATGGCGTGATGGAGGTGCCGGCGGCGGCGCAGGGTGGTCATCGGGATCAGCCACCGGTAGGCGGCGTAGCTGCATGCGATGCCTGCCAGCAACATGAGCTCGACCGTGAGCAGCGCCATGGGTTCGGCCGGCTCGGTATTGACCGGCTGCGCCTGCACCGCGAACAGCATGTTGAAGGCCAGGCCGATGAAGGCCGTGCCGCGATGCGCCTGCGCCGTGGCCGCGGCCAGGATGAGGGGCGAGGCCAGGGCCAGTGACAGCCAGGGATGGGGCACGACGGGAGCGACGCCTACGCGCCACGCAAAGGCCGCGACCGCGGCCGCGGTCGCGCCGGCCAGTACGCGCCGCATGAGCGGCACCGGTTCGTCGACCGAGGCGAAGAGGGCGGTGAAGATGCACGCGCCCAGCATCAGGTAGCGCAGGGGCTCCCAGCCGGATGCCAGCCACGCCCCCGCCGCAAGCGCCGAGATGGCCACGCCGCGCCAGGCGGCGACGCGCACACCGGCGATATCAGGATGGATGATGGTGGGCGACGGGGCGGGTTCCGGCAGGGTCGCCGCCATGTTCCGGTAGCTCGCGGCAATGGTCGCCAGCGCCTGTTCGAATTCGTCCAGGCAGGTATCGAACAGCGGATCGGCGCCGCGCAGGCGGCGGGTCGCGGTACGCACGATGGCCAGCGAGGATCCGCGCCCCGCCTGGATGGTCTCGGCCAGGTCGTCCAGGCTGGCCCGCAATTGCTCCAGGTCTTCCGCGTGGCTCGGGGCCAGTGCCCGAGCGTGTTGGCGCAGCGCCGGCATGATGGCGATCAGGTCGAGCAGTCCCGCCAACAGGCCGCGCATGGGCTTGAGCCGGCGGCGCTGGGACAGGGATCCGGCCGTGGCGTCCTCGGCGGTGGCTTCCAGTTCGGCCAGCGCGGCCACGAGCCTGCGAGCGCCTGGCGCGGTATCCGGTATTTGGCCCGGCCCGAGCAGGCGGGCGGCATGGCCCACCGTCGCGCAGAGCAGGCCGCGGGTCTTCTCCAGCAGGGTGGTCGCCGGAGAGGGCGGGTTCCATAGCGCGATGACGAGCAGCGATGCGGCGATGCCTATCATGTTGTCGAGCACGCGCGCCGCCGCGAAGGCGGCGGTGTCGAGCGGCGTGCCGGCTGTCAACACGACGATGACGGCGGTGGTCAGTCCGCACAGGGCCGCGCCGTAGGCGCGCTGGTGTCGCAGCAGGTTGCTGGCGCCGCAGCACAGGCCCATCCATACGCACAGCGCGGTGAGCAACAGGGCCGGGGCGCCGCCCGTCAGCGCGGTCAGCCCGACGGCCGCCAGGCCGCCGGCCAGGGTGCCGAGCAACTGCATCAGGCTGCGCTCGAGCAGCAGCCCGCGCGTGGGCTGGCCTATCATCCAGACGGCCATGGCCGCCCACCAGGGGTTGGCGATGGAGAAGGCGGTCGCCGTCGCCATCGCCAGTATCGAGGCGGCCGCCAGTCTCAGCGCGAAACTGCGCGAGGCGGGGTGGCGAAGAGCGGGAAACAGGAGGAAAGGCTGGATGTGCATCGATGGCCCGTTGAAACTGAGCCTCCTCCAGCTCTGCCGGATCGTGGTGTCCGGCTTCGCGGCGCCGTCCAGGCGGGCCGCGGCACGATTATAGAGGCTCGCGCCTCGTGGTCGTATTCCGGTGCCCGCAGGCGGTCGCGCGGGGCGTCAGGCCTCGGACAGCATGATGCAGTCGCGGCCCCGGCGCTTGGCCTCGAGCAGGGCTGCGTCCGCGCGTTCGACGGCATCGGAGTAGTGTTCGCCGTGGCGGTAGGCGCTGATGCCCACGCTGGCGCTGATGGATTGGCCGGCTTGCGGCTCGCCGGCCTGTTCGCGGATGCTCTTGCACACCCGCTGTGCGAGGGCATGGGCCGACACCAGGGTCGTTCCGGGCATGATCAGCATGAACTCTTCCCCGCCCCAGCGTCCGCACAGGTCGTATTCGCGCAGGGAGCTCTGCAGGATGCGGCCGACTTCGATCAGGGCGCGGTCGCCGGCGGCATGCCCCAGCGTGTCATTGATGCGCTTGAAATGGTCGATGTCCAGCATGGCGATCGTATACGGCAGGCCCGAGCGCGAGGCGCGCTCGCTTTCTTCCTTCAGCCGGTGCATCAGGTGCCGGCGGTTGGCCAGGCCGGTCAGCACATCGCGGTTGGAGGCATCGCTCAGCGCGACGTTCAGGTCCTGCATCATGCGCTGGTAGTGGTCCGAGATGCGGGCCAGCTTCTCCAGCTTGCGCAATTGCTTCTGGAAACGTTCGTCCAGGTCGTTCTCGCGCTCCTTGGACAGGGACTGATAGCCGTCGGAGATGTGGGTGACCCGGTCCAGGCGGGTCGTCTGGTCGAGGAGGGCGCGCCAGACTTCGTCCAGGGCCTCGCGCAGCGGGTGGTCCCGATACTCCGGTTGGGCCAGCAACTGCTCGATGCGCCGGCCGAGGTCCTCGATGTCGCGTTTCATGGTCGTGCAGCTCAGTCGTGGGCGACGATGGCGAAAGGAAAGCTGCAGTCTTCCTTGAATTCCTCCGCCAGTTCGGCCACGCGTTCGTTTCGCCTATCGTAATGCCAGTTGACCGAGACCGGGTGGCCCTCGGCATGGGCGTCGTCCAGCAGGTCGAACACGTCCATGATCGCGCGGACGCTGCTGGTGTTCAGGTAGAGCAGGTGCAGTTCCAGCGACAACGGGCGTTTGCCGTCGGCCAGGAAGTGCTCGACCCAGTCGATGACCTGGTTGAAGAGGTCGAAGGAGTTTTCCGGGTAGGAGTCGCCGGTCATGGTCAGGATGCCGGCGTTCCAGTCGCCGGAAATGGCGGGGGTGGACTGGCTGCCTGTAATGGAGAGGTTGCTCATGATGCTGGTACTCGTTTGCTAGATGACGGCGCTCAGGCTGAAGAACGCCCGGCCGGCGTCGATTTCCCGCAGCGAGGCGCGGAGCGGCTCGCTGGCCTTGCGGGCGATGTCGATCAGGCCCAGGCCCGAGCCGCTGCTGACGCCCGCCTCGCGCGGCTTGCGCAATTGTTCCTTGTAGCCGGCCTTGAGCTGGGCCTTGTCCTGGTGGGCCAGGATGTTGATCCGTTCGAGCAGCGAGTGGCCGTCGGCGATTTCGACCACATTCCCGGCCGACACGACATGGCGGCCATCTTCCTTGTTGGCGACGATGACCGTGGCCGTGGCTTCGTGCTCGGCATAGCCCTGGGCGCTGGCATAGTGCCGGATATTCTGCGTCATTTCGATGTATGCGCCGAATACATCCATGGCCGCCGAGGGTTGCACCTGCTCCGCCTGCAGGTAGTTGCGCAGCGCATTGCCGATTTCCTCGATCAGGCTGCGCGAAATGGGGCCGTTGAAACACAGCATGATGCGGTCGCGGGTGAAGCTTTCGCGCATGGCGAAAAGGTCGGTCGAATCCATCATGACTCCGCGTTAAGGTTGGCCTGTTCGAATTTGAATGACATGACGGTGATATCGTCGCGCTGCGGTTGGCGGCCCTGGTAGTCTACCAACGCCTGGGTGACGGCGCGGGCCTGCTGGTCGAGCGGCAGCCCGGCCACCGATTGCAGCAGGTCGACCAGGCGGCGATTCCCGAAGCTGAAGCCATGCTCTCCCCCGGATTGGTCCAGCAGGCCATCGGTGACGAGGTAGAACGTGCGGTCGGCCAGGGGTAGCGTGACATTGGCGTATTCGCCGACGCGCTTTTCACCCAAGGCGCGGCGGGCGCCCTTGTATTCCTCGACGGCGGTGCCGCTGCTGGCATAGAGCGTCATTTTCGCGCCGGCGAAGCGCAACTGTCCAGCTTGCCGGTCGACGTAGACCAGGGCCGCGTCCATGTTGGTCGCCAGCGCGCGCGGCAGTTCGGCGTCGCTCAGCATGGCCCGCATGGCCGCGTCCGTGCGGGTCAGGATGGCGGCCGGATCGCCCGGCCCGGCCTCGGCGATGGCGTGGTCGATGGCGGCGCGGGCCAGCATGGTCATGAGCGCGCCCGCGACGCCGTGGCCGGCGCAATCGACCACGCCCAGCAGGCAGTTGTCGCCGTCGGCCCGGAATACGTAGAAGTCGCCGCCCACCACGTCGCGTGGTTTCCACAACACAAAATGGTGCCGCCCGAGAGATTGCACCAACTGGCGGTCGGGCAGGATCGCCCGCTGGATCAGGCTGGCGTAGTCGATGGAATCGTCGATGGTCTTGTGGGTGGCGGCCATGCGCTGGTTGGCTTCTTCCAGTGCCTGGGTGCGCTCGCGTACCCGCTGCTCCAGTTCCGCGGTGTGCGAGCGGACTTTTTCGGCCATGACGCCGAAGGCCCGGCTCAGTTCGCCGATCTCGTCGCTGCCGCCCACGGGCAGGGTGACGTCGTAGCGGCCGGCCGATATCGCCTGGGCCGTATGCTGCAGCCGCCGCAGGGGAGCCAGCATCAGCCGGTCGACCGCGTAGCCGAAGCCCAGGAGCAGCAGGAACAGGACGGCGGCCAGCGCCAGCAGGGCCGGCACCAGCCACTGGTAGTTGACGATGCGTGTGATGCCCAGGTCCACCGACGTCATGACGTACCACCGCAGTTCGGGCAGGTAGACCAGCGCGACGGCCGATTTCGCGCCATTGAGCGTGGCGAACAGTGGGATGGCATCGCCGGGCCTGGCCAGGGCGTCGGCCATGGCCTGCCGCAGCTGGGCGCGCTCGGCGTCCCGGGGCACGAGTCCCTGGACCGTGCGCTGGGCGGTTTCCTCGGGAGTCATGGATTTGTAGGCGATGCGCGTGGGGTCGGGGTGGACCTGGATGTTGCCCTGGCGGTCGAAGATGATGGAGGTGACGCCGGGCTCCAGGCCTTCCATGAAGCCCTTGAGGAAGGTGGTCAGGTCCAGGCCCGTGCCTATCATGCCCAGGCGCTCCCCGCCGTCGCGCACCTGTACGTTGAACCAGAACTTGGTCAAGCCCAGGACGGGGTTGACGTCGATCTGCAGGTCATAGGGCGCGCTGTCCTGCATGGTGGAGAAGAACCAGGCGTCCTTGGGGTCCGAACGTTTCAGTGTGTAGCGCGGTGTTTCGACCGTGGGGCCCCTGTCGTCGTTGTAATAGTACGAAGGCGTGCCGTCGATGACGAAATAGGAATGGTCGCGGAAGTCGCGCTGGTAGCCTTGGGCTTCCCGGAAGAAGCGGCGGCGTTTTTCGGGATCCGTCGGGTCGCGCATCCAGTCCAGGGTCAGCGTCGAACTGGCCATGCGCTGGGCCAGCGCCAGTTCGCGCATGACGGGGGCCAGCAGTTTCTGTTCGCTCAGCAGGGTGTGATTGCGGGCGTAGGCGACGCCGAAATATTCCCTGACGGCGTTGATGCCCTGCCAGGCCAGCAGCGCCGCCGGCACCAGTGCCACGGCGCAGGCGAACAGCAGGGCCAGCAGCGATTTACCCCTCAGACCCAGCATGGCCATGCGGATTTCCTTGACAAGCGCGAGATGCCGATGCGGCAAAGCCGCGATTGTGCCGGGCGCGCGCGGTACATGCAATGAAACGTTGCGCCGGCGCAAGCCGGGCAAGGGTGAGGCTTACGCATCGTGTTTCCAGCGTGGAGTGGACGCAGGCGGCCATTGGGCCTAGAGTCAGGGATCGCGATGCGCGAAGCGGCCGTCGCCAGGGACGGCCGCTGGTTCAGACTATCGGAGACAGGCTTATGACCACGGAGCTTGCCAGGGAAGTCCGGCCCGCCGTGCTGGACGGCGCCGTTCGTTTCACCGCCCGGTTCGAGGGCCGCAAATCCCAGGAGTTCGAAATTTCAGCCGATGTGCTGTGCGAGCATTTCGGCGCTCTGGACATGTCCGCCGATGCCTTGCTGGCCGCGTTCCACCGGGGCCGGCACGAGATCCTGACCGCGGCGGCGGAAACGGCTGGCACGCCCACCAGTGGAATCGTCCAGCTCGGGACCGGCGACTTCCGCGCATAGCCGCGCGCCGGCCAGGCGCCGGCGCTTCCCTGTCATGGCGATGGCCGTGCCGCGGCGCGCCGTCGAGCGGTGGTCGCCAGCGCGATGCCGGTCGCGATCAGGCCGATGCCGGCCAGGTGGAAGAGGTGGATCCGCTCGTCCAGGAAGGCGACCGCGAGCAGCGTGCCGAACACCGGCATCAGGTGGATGAAGAGGCTCGCGGGGCCCGCGCCGATCAGTTCCACGCCGCGGTTGTAGAAGAAGTTGGCGACGATGCCGGGCAGCAGGATCACGTAGGCGATGGCCAGCACGGCCGGCAGGCCGGCCTCGATGCGCGTGCCTTGTGCGTAGTCGTACAGGTAAAGCGGCAGCAGCATCAACGTGCCCATCAGGAACGTGGCGGTCAGGAGACTGAGCGGATGGATGGCGGGGCGCCGGGTCAGGAGGGTGGTGTACATGCCCCAGACCGCGACCGCGGCGACGATCCACGCGTCCCCGGGATTGAGCGCGAGTGCGAGGAGGTCTTGCGGGCGGCCGCGGGTGGCGATGGCGGCGATGCCCGCCAGGGATATCGCCACGCCGGCGATCTGCGGCAGCGACGCGCGCTGGCCCAGCAGCAGGAACGAGAACAGCAGCGTCACCATCGGGATGGCGGACTGCATCAGCAAGGCGTTGACCGCGGTCGTCTGCCTCAGTCCGATGTAGATCAGCGTGTTGAAGCCGGCGATGCCCAGCAGCGACAGCAGGAGCAGTATCGGCACGTGCCGCCGGATGACCGGCAGGTCGGCTCGCCAATGCCGGCGCGCCAGCAGCAGCAGGATCAGCGTGCCGCCGGCCCAGCGCCAGAAGGCGAGCGCGATGGGCGGGACGGTGCCGCCGGCCGCGCGCCCCACGATGAAATTGCCCGACCAGAGCAGCACGGTGGTGACGAGAAGAAAGTAGGCGGAGTTCCAGAGTCGGGAGGCAGGCATGGAGGCAATGAAAGAGGTGCCCTGATTGATGGCGAGGGGGAGGTTTGTCCGGGAGGCTTGTGACAAGCGCGTGCAGACGCTACACTAAGAACCGCTGCAGGGGCTTGCGCCCGCGCCGACAAGGCGCGGCCCGGTCTTGCCGGTGGTCACGAACCCGGCACCCAAAACGCTCCCGCATCATCACAGGCCGGTTCAGCATAACGTAGAACTCCGCCAGCTCGCCCGGAAGGTCGAGCCGGTCGTCCAGGCCGCATGCTCTAAGAATCAGAACCCGTATTGGGAACCATACGGATTACGCCCGTTTGATCACACGCTCATGAACACCAGCGAGGCAAGGCTCGTGCTGGAGACTGCGCTCTTGTGCGCGCAGGAACCGTTGCAATTGTCGGAACTGCGCAAGCTGTTCGCCGACGAAGTCGGCAACGATACGATACGCGGCCTGTTGCAGGACATTCACCAGTCATGGGCCGAGCGCGGTATCGAACTCGTCGCGCTGGCCAGCGGTTGGCGCTTCCAGAGCCGGTCCGCCATGCGGCCCTACCTGGAGCGGCTCAACCCCGAGCGGCCGCCGAAGTATTCGCGCGCCGTCATGGAAACGCTGGCCATCGTGGCCTACAGGCAGCCCGTCACGCGCGGCGACATCGAGGAAATCCGTGGAGTGACGGTGTCCTCGCAGGTCGTCAAGACCCTCGAGGACCGCGGCTGGATCGAGGTGATCGGCCATCGCGACGCGCCCGGTCGCCCGGCGCTGTTCGGCACGACGCGTCATTTTCTGGATGACCTGGGGCTGAAGGCGCTGGACGAATTGCCGCCGCTGGAGTCCGCCGAGTCCGTGGCCGCGTTGAGCGGGCTGGACGGGTCCGGGGATCTGTCCCTGGCGGTGGAAGGGGGCGGACAGGATATCCCGGACGAGGGCGAGGCGGCCAATGACGAGGCGGCCGCCGATGTCCTTGAGGCCGCTGCCGAGGCCGGCGGCATCGAGGGCGTGGCCGTTGTGGAAGAAGTGGCCATCGCAGAAGAAGTGCCCACCGCAGAAGAAATGGCCGTCGTTGAAGAAGCGGCCGTCGCCGGAGGCGTGGCCGCCGGGGTGGATGAAGTTCCGGCCGAAACCCAGGCCGCCGAGGCGGTTGCCCACGAGCCCGAAGGCCGCCTGGAAACCGATATGCAAGTGCCCGACGCCGAGCCGGCGCCGAGCGTCGAGGACGATGAGTCCTCGGTTACGAAGACAAGCAACCAAGACCATACATGAACGAAACTACGCACGATATGCCCCCCGCCGAGAGCGTGGAGGCGTCCGCTCCGTTGGAGGCAGGTGCGCCCGCGCAGGAAAAGGCCCGGGGCCGGCGGAATTTGCGTACGCCTTTCCGTCGTCGCCGTCCGGCAGATGAAGCAGCGCCGGAGGCAGGCGCCCCGGCCGAGGCGCCCGCCGCCGAAGGCGGGCAGGCGTCCCTGTTCCCCGACGAAGCCAGGCCGCAGCGCCGCAAGCCGCGTGAAGCGAAGAATCCCCAGGATGCCAAGGACGCCAAGGGCGCCCGGGGTGCCAAGGCTGCAAAGCCGCCGCAGCAGCGGCGCGCGGGCCAGAAGCGCCGCGAGGTGGGCGTCCAGGCCGATGCCGAAAGCGCCGGGCTGGATCTGCCTGAACTGAGTCCCGAGGAACTGCGCGCGGCCGAGAAAGAGGCCGACCAGGCGCTGTCTTACCTCGACAAGGCTCCCGATCTGAAGCGCCGCCTGGGCAAGTACCTGTCCAGCGAGGCCGTGATGCCCAAGCTGCACAAGGTGCTGGCCGACGCCGGCATCGGGTCGCGTCGGGAAATGGAAGAACTCATCGTCGCCGGCCGCGTATCGGTCAACGGCGAGCCGGCCCACATCGGCCAACGCGTGGCGGCCAATGACCAGGTGCGCGTGAACGGGAAGCTGGTCCAGCGCCGGCATACCTCGCGTCCGCCGCGGGTCGTGCTGTATCACAAGCCGGCGGGCGAGATCGTCACCCAGGATGACCCGGAGGGGCGTGCCACGGTGTTTTCGCGGTTGCCCAAGATCAAGAACGGTAAATGGCTATCCATCGGCCGCCTGGATCTGAACACCGAGGGCCTGCTGATCTTCACGACGTCCGGCGATCTTGCCAACCGCCTGATGCATCCCCGCTACGGGCAGGAGCGCGAATACGCGGTGCGCGTGCTGGGCGAGATGACCGAGGACCAGCGCAGGGTGCTGGTCGAGGGCGTCCAGCTGGATGACGGCATGGCTGCTTTCGGCACCCTGGACTACCTGGGGGGGGATGGCAGCAATCGCTGGTATCGCGTCACGTTGCAGGAAGGCCGCAACCGCGAAGTGCGGCGCATGTTCGAATCGCAGGGCGTGGTGGTGAGCCGGCTGTTGCGCACCCGCTTCGGCGACATTTCCCTGCCGCGCAACCTGCGCCGCGGGCGCTGGGAGGAACTCGATTCCGCGCTGGTGACCGCGTTGCAGGTCCAATTGGGTCTGGTGCGCGCGGATGACGAAGAAGATGGGCGCCGGGGACGGCGCAGCACGCAGCCCGCCTCGCACGAGGCCGCGCTGCCGCCGGGTTTCGGCACGCTGGAGCAGAACGGCATGCATGGCGCCCGAGTCGGCCGCAAGGGCCGTATCCAGGGTGGCAAGTCCGCCGCGCCGGGGGTGGGGCAGAGTTTTCCCTCCGATCCGTATGGTACGGGCCAGAGCTTCGCGGGAGGTTTGCCCAACGGGCATCCGCACAGGGCCGCCGAGCGTGCCGGCGCTCCCGAGCGCAAGCGCGGCAAGAAAAGCCCGGGACAAGGCCAGGGCCCGGGTCAGGGCCGTCCGGCTGGTGGCCGGCCCGAGGGCCGCAAGGCCGAGGCGGGGGCGGCTGCTGGTGGCCGTGCCCAGCGGGGCCGGCCGGCCAAAGGCGGCAATGGCGCCAAGGCGGGCAAGGGGCCTGGTCGCGGTACCGGCGAGGATCGCCAGCCCCGCGGCGCCTCGGCCCATGAGTCCCACCTGGGGTTCCTGGGAGGGGCGAACGGACGGGCCCGCCGGGGTCGCGGATAAACCGGTCCGCGAGGCGCGGTGAGCGCTGGCTTGAAAAGAAGGCCGATTTGGCTTAACATCTACAGGCTAGGCACCGCGTTTAGGGTTCAGTGCGCGAACAGGGCACTTTTCGAACCGGTTTCATCCACCTTGCGCGATGGGGCCGTTTCCGGCGTTCAGATGGACGCGCGGAGTGGCCGGTGTGTATGGCGGGAGGGTTTTCCGGTTGAAAGGCGGCTTTCGGCATCCGTGCCCAAAGGCTGGTTTCCCGGTCGAGTCCTCCGACAACAGAACAGGCGGTCGTTCGGATCTTGCGGCGCGTAAGCGCGCGGTCGGAGCGATGTCGCAAAATGGGCTGGGCCGTGCAGCCCATTTTTTTTTGGTTTTCCGGTTTGTGTTCGTCGGATCCTGGCCCGAGGCCGGGCGATGGGCCACGGCCGATACACGGCGGCATGCCAGGCATGCCGTTCACGAACGAGGGCGCATAACGAGGCATGGCAGATCTTTTTCAGCTTACCGAACAATCCCTGGCGGGCCTGGGGGTTGAACTGGTCGACGTGGAACGCGCCGGGCAGGGGCTGCTGCGTGTCACGATAGATCGCGAAGGCGGTGTGCGCATCGAGGACTGCGAAGCGGTTTCCCGGCAGTTGTCGCGTGTCTACGAAGTCGAGAACATCGACTATTCGCGCCTGGAAGTCGGGTCTCCGGGTACCGACAGGCCGCTGCGGACCGCCAGGGACTTCACCCGGTTCGCTGGCGAGCGCGCACAGATCAAGCTGCGCCTGCCGTTCGAAGGACGCAAGGTTTTCTCCGGCACGCTGGTCGTTCCGGAAGCCGATCCGGCCGCACAGGCGGATGGGGTCGACAAGGGCGCCGAACCCGAGACGTTCGGCATCGAATTCGAAGCAAAGGAAGGGGATATCCAGGTATTGCGGTTCACGCTTGACGAGGTCGAGCGGGCAAAGCTGGATCCGGTTCTGAATTTCAGGGGCAAAAAGCGATGAGCCGCGAGATTCTGTTGTTGGTGGACGCGCTGGCGCGCGAGAAGAACGTCACGCGCGACGTGGTGTTCGGTGCTCTCGAAAGCGCGCTGGCCTCCGCCATGAAGAAGCTCTACAAAGAGGATGTCGACATTCGTGTCGCGATCGACCGCGAGACGGGCGACCACGAGGCGTTCCGCCGTTGGCTGGTCGTGCCCGACGAGGCCGGCCTGCAGATGCCCGACCAGCAGACGCTGCTGTCGGAAGCGCGCGAGGTCGTGCCCAATATCGAACTGGACGACTATGTCGAGGAGCCGCTCGAGCCGATCGAGTTCGGCCGTATCGGCGCCCAGGCCGCCAAGCAGGTCATCCTGCAGAAGATCCGCGACGCCGAGCGCGAACAGTTGCTGAGCGATTTCCTGGAGCGTGGCGAATCCATCGTGTCCGGCACGATCAAGCGCATGGACAAGGGCGACGCCATCATCGAGATCGGCAAGGTCGAGGCACGCCTGCCGCGTTCGGAAATGATCCCGAAGGAAAACCTGCGCGTGGGCGACCGCGTGCGCGCCTACCTGAAGGGTATCGATCGCCAGGCCCGCGGCCAGCAGATCATCCTGTCGCGCGCCACGCCGCTGTTCATCGCCCAGCTGTTCGAGAACGAAGTACCCGAGATCGAGCAGGGCCTGCTCGAACTCAAGGGCGCGGCCCGGGATCCGGGCGTGCGCGCCAAGATCGCCGTGATCGCCCACGACCGCCGCATCGACCCGATCGGCACCTGCGTCGGCATGCGCGGCTCGCGCGTGCAGGCGGTGCGCAACGAGCTGGGCGGCGAGCAGGTCGATATCGTGCTATGGTCCGAGGATCCCGCGCAGTTCGTGATCGGTGCGCTGGCGCCGGCCAACGTCCAGTCCATCGTGGTCGACGAAGACCGCCATGCCATGGATGTGGTGGTCGACGAGGACAACCTGGCGATCGCCATCGGCCGCAGCGGCCAGAACGTGCGCCTGGCGTCCGAGCTGACCGGCTGGCAGATCAACATCATGACGCCGGACGAAAGCCAGGCCAAGCAGGAGCAGGAACACAGCTCCCTGCGGGAAACCTTCATGACCAAGCTGGACGTCGACCAGGAAGTGGCCGACATCCTGATCGAGGAAGGCTTCACGGGCCTGGAAGAAATCGCCTACGTGCCGATCCAGGAACTGCTGGAGATCGAAGCCTTCGACGAGGACACGATCAACGAGCTGCGCAATCGTGCCCGCAACGCCTTGCTGACCGAGGCCATTGCGCAGGAAGAGCGGGTCGAGACGGCGCAGGATCTGATGAGTCTGGAAGGCGTGACGCCCGAGCTGGCCGCCAAGCTGGCTGAGGGTCAGGTGCTCACGCGCGACGACCTGGCAGACCTGTCCGTCGACGAACTGATCGAGTTGACCGGCATCGATGAAGAACAGGCCAAGCAGCTCATCGTCCGTGCGCGCGCGCACTGGTTCGAGCAGGCTTGAGTTTGCCCATACCGTCGATCAGCCACACAGGGGAAGAGAAACGAATGTCGAGTAACACTGTCGCCCAGTTCGCAACCGAGCTGAAATTGCCCGCCAACGTACTGCTGGAGCAGCTGCGCGCCGCGGGAGTAAGCATCAAGTCGGTCGACGATACCGTCACCGAAAGCGACAAGGCACAACTGCTCGAATCGTTGCGCCGTGCCCATGGTGCCTCCGAGGACCGCAAGAAGATCACGGTCACCCGCAAGCAGACCTCCGAGATCAAGCAGGCCGACGCCACCGGCAAGGCCCGCACGATCCAGGTCGAGGTGCGCAAGAAGCGCGTCTTCATCAAGCGCGATGCCGGCGACGGCGCCGAGCTGGAAGCCGGCCAGGCTCGCCCCGAGGACGACGTGCGCGTCGGCCAGGTGGAAACCGAGGCCCAGGAAGCCGAACGTCTCGAACGCGAGCAGCAGGAGGCGCAGGCGCGCGAGCGCGCCGAAGCCGAGGAGCGCGAACGCCGCGAGGCCGAGGCGCGCCTGCGTGAGGCCGAAGAACAAGCCCGTCTGGCCGCCGAACGCGCGGCCAGGGAGGCTGAGGAAGCCGCGGCTGAAGCCGAGAAAGCCAAGCGTGCCGCCGTCGAGGCGGCCGCTGCCCAATCTACCCACCCTGCCGTGCCCGAGGGAGGGGCTGCAGTGAGCGATGTCGTAGCGAACCAGGCTGCGTCGAGCGCCGAGACGGCGCGAGTCAAGGCCGAAGAAGCCCGCAAGAAGGCGGATGAAATGCGCAAGGCCGATGCCAAGGCCGCGGAGGCGCGCGACAAGGCGCGCCGCGCCGCCGAGGCCGAGGCCGCCGCGCTGCGCGAGATGCTGAGCCGTCCGCGCAACAAGGTCCTCCATGCCCCGCAACCGGCGCCCGCGCCGGCTGCCGCCCCGACGGCGCCGATCGCCGGCACGTTGCACAAGCCGGCCGCCAAGGCCGCCGGGCAGGACAACAAGGCTGCCGCCGCGCCGGCAGCCAAGAAGGACGACAACAAGGCCGCGCCGGGCAAGAAGGTCCTGAAGGCCGGGGCAGTCGCTTCGACCTGGTCCGACGACGCCTCGCGCAAGAAGGGCCTGAAGACCCGCGGCGATGCGACCGCCGGCGCAAGCCGCGATGGCTGGCGCGGCGGTGGCCGTGGTGGCCGGAACCGGCATCAGGACCAGAAGGCGCAGCAGGTGGTCGAGAACATCGTGCGCGAAGTGCACGTGCCCGAGACCATTTCGGTCGCGGATCTGGCCCACAAGATGGCGGTCAAGGCGGCCGAGGCCATCAAGGTCCTCATGAAGATGGGCCAGATGGTCACCATCAACCAGGTGCTGGACCAGGAAACGGCGATGATCGTGGTCGAGGAACTCGGCCATACCGCGATCGCGGCCAAGCTGGACGATCCCGAGGCCTTCCTCGACCAGGCGCCGACCACCGACGCCGTGGAAATGCCGCGTGCGCCGGTCGTGACCGTCATGGGCCACGTCGACCACGGCAAGACCTCGCTGCTGGACTACATCCGCCGCGCCAAGGTCGCCTCGGGCGAAGCGGGCGGGATCACGCAGCATATCGGTGCCTACCACGTGGAAACCGAGCGCGGCGTGGTGACCTTCCTGGATACCCCGGGCCACGAAGCGTTCACGGCCATGCGGGCGCGTGGCGCCCAGGCCACGGATATCGTGATCCTGGTGGTGGCGGCCGATGA
The DNA here is from genome assembly GCA_009360345.1 of Alcaligenaceae bacterium SAGV5. GTDB lineage: Bacteria > Pseudomonadota > Gammaproteobacteria > Burkholderiales > Burkholderiaceae_B > Pigmentiphaga. The sequence continues at coordinate 506,029 of SPDP01000003.1, read as the reverse complement.
CGGCGTCATGCCCCAGACCAAGGAAGCGATCCACCATGCCAAGGCGGCAGGCGTGCCCATCGTGGTGGCGATCAACAAGATCGACAAGCCCGAGAGCAATCCCGACCGCGTCAAGCAGGAACTGGTGGCCGAGGAAGTCGTGCCGGAAGAGTACGGCGGCGATTCGCCCTTCGTGCCCGTGTCGGCCAAGACCGGCGCCGGCATCGATGAACTGCTCGAACAGGTGCTGCTGCAGGCCGAAGTCCTGGAGTTGAAGGCGCCGGTCGATGCGCCGGCCAAGGGCCTGGTCATCGAAGCCAAGCTGGACAAGGGCCGCGGCCCGGTCGCGACCATCCTGGTCCAGAGCGGTACGCTCAAGCGCGGCGACGCCGTGCTCGCCGGCGCGAGCTTCGGCCGGGTGCGCGCGATGCTGGACGAAGTGGGCAAGCCGATCGCCGAGGCCGGTCCGTCGATTCCGGTCGAGATCCAGGGCCTGACCGAGGTCCCGGCCGCGGGCGACGAACTGATGGTGCTGAGCGACGAGCGCAAGGCGCGTGAGATCGCCCTGTTCCGCCAGGGCAAGTTCCGCGACGTCAAGCTGGCCCGCCAGCAGGCCGCGAAGCTGGAGTCGCTGTTCGACAACATGGGCGAAGGCGTGCAGACGCTGGCGCTCATCGTCAAGACCGACGTCCAGGGTTCGCAGGAAGCACTGGTCCAGGCCTTGACCAAGCTGTCCACCGACGAAGTGCGCGTGCAGGTCGTGCACGCGGCGGTCGGCGGCGTGTCGGAAAGCGACATCAACCTGGCCATCGCCTCGAAGGCGGTCGTCATCGGCTTCAACGTGCGGGCCGATGCCAGCGCCAAGAAGCTGGCCGAGAACAACGGCATCGACGTGCGCTACTACAACATCATCTACGACGCCGTGGATGACGTGAAATCGGCCATGTCGGGCATGCTGGCGCCCGAAAAGCGCGAAGAGGTCATCGGCCTGGTCGAGATCCGCGAGGTCTACAACGTGTCCCGCATCGGCAACATCGCGGGTTGCATGGTGCTCGATGGCGTGGTCCGCCGCAATTCGCAGGTCCGCCTGCTGCGCAACAACGTGGTCCAGTGGACGGGCGAGGTCGATTCGCTGCGCCGCTTCAAGGACGACGTGCGCGAGGTCAAGTCCGGCTTCGATTGCGGCATCACGCTGCGCAACAACAACGACATCGAGATCGGCGACCAGCTCGAGGTGTTCGAGGTGAAGGAAGTGGCGCGTACCCTGTAAAGGGGTACGTGCGGGCAGATGAGTCGTCACAGGCAGAAGAAGCTACCCGGCGGCCGCACCTTGCGGCTCGCCGACCAGATCCAGAAGGATCTGGCCGAAATGATCCAGCGCGAGGTCGATGTGGCCCGCGCGGGGCTGGTCACGCTCACGGGCGTGGACCTGACGCCCGACTACGCCCATGCCAAGGTGTATTTCACCGTCATGGGCGCGGAGCCGTCCGCGGCGGAAACCGCGCTGAACGAAAAAGCGGGCTGGCTGCATTCGCTGTTGTTCAAGCGCCTGCATATCCATACCGTTCCCACGCTGCATTTCTTCCACGACCGCCAGATGTCGCGTGGCATGGAAATGAACCGGCTGATCGCCCAGGCCAACACACCGGGCGTCCTGGCCGACGAACTGGCCGAATCCGGCCAGGCTGGCCAGGACGCGCGCGAGAGCATCGCGCCGGCAGAGCCGTCCGCCCCTGACGACGACCGCGCGTAAGCCGCGCCGCGTCCTTTTTTCCGACGATTGCGATGGCTTCCCGACGCGGGCGTGCGCTGGATGGTGTGTTGTTGCTGGACAAACCCGAGGGCTTGTCCAGCAACCATGCCTTGCAGCGCGCGCGCCGCATCCTGGATGCGCGCAAGGCGGGGCATACCGGGACGCTGGATCCTTTCGCGACCGGTTTGATGGTGTTGTGCTTCGGCGAGGCGACCAAGTTCTCCGGCGGGATGTTCGACGCCGACAAGAGTTACACCGCGACGCTGTCGCTGGGCGAGGAAACGGACAGCGGCGATCGCACGGGCATCCCGGTGGGGTTTCCCGGCCAGGATCCCGCGGTGGCCGTGGACGAGGCGCGGATGCTCGACGTGCTGTCACGCTTCGTCGGCAGGATTTCGCAGGTGCCGCCCATGCATTCGGCGCTCAAGCGCGATGGCAAGCCCTTGTACGAGTATGCGCGCGAGGGCATCGAACTGGAGCGGGAGCCGAGGCAGGTCACGATCCACGGACTGCGGTTGCTGTCGCTGTCCGGGCGGTCGGCAACGATAGACGTCGCGTGCAGCAAAGGCACCTACGTCCGCACGCTGGCGCAGGACGTCGGCCGGGCGCTGGGTTGCGGCGCGCACCTGACGGCGCTGCGGCGCACGAGCACCGCGGGGTTCGATCTTGCCCAGGCGTGGACGCTGGAACGGCTGGAGACGCAGGCCGATCCGGTCGGCGCGCTGCTGCCGATGGAATCGCTGCTGGCCGACCTGCCGGTCGTGCGGCTGGACGCCGCGGCGGCCCAGCGCTTCATGCAGGGACGCAAGGAAAGAATGGCCGCCGGCGATACAACCGGCACGGTGGCCGCCGAGACAGGTGCAGGCAAGGTCCGGGTTGCCGGGCCGGACGGTGGATTTCTGGGAACGGCTCGCTGCGAGGACGGCTGGCTGCAGCCCGACAGATTGATTTCATTCAAGGAAACGACATGACACGCGCATTGCGCAACGTGGCGATCATCGCGCACGTGGACCATGGCAAGACGACCCTGGTGGACCAGCTGCTGCGGCAGGCCGGCACCTTCCGCGACAACGAGCAGGTGGCCGAGCGGGTCATGGACTCGAACGACATTGAAAAGGAACGTGGCATCACGATCCTGGCCAAGAACTGCGCGGTCGAGTACGAGGGCACGCACATCAACATCGTGGACACCCCGGGGCACGCCGACTTCGGCGGCGAAGTCGAACGGGTGCTGTCCATGGTGGACGGCGTGCTGCTGCTGGTCGACGCGGTCGAGGGCCCGATGCCCCAGACCCGCTTCGTGACCCGCAAGGCGCTGGCCCAGGGCCTGAAGCCCATCGTGGTGATCAACAAGATCGACCGTCCGGGCGCCCGCCCCGACTGGGTGATCAACCAGACCTTCGATCTGTTCGACAAGCTCGGCGCGAGCGAGGAACAGCTCGACTTCCCGGTCGTCTACGCCTCGGGCCTGAACGGCTACGCGGGCCTGACCGAAGAGGTGCGCAGCGGCGACATGAAGCCGCTGTTCGACGTGATCCTGGACAAGGTGCCGGTGCGCAACGACGATGCCGACGGTCCCTTGCAACTGCAGATCGTGTCGCTGGACTATTCCAGCTACGTGGGCAAGATCGGCGTGGGCCGCATCACCCGCGGCCGGGTGCGTCCGTTGCAGGACGTGGTGATCAAGTTCGGCCCCGAGAGCAACCCCATCAAGGGGCGCGTCAACCAGGTCCTGAAGTTCCGCGGCCTGGAGCGCGAGGTCGTTCCCGAAGCGCAGGCCGGCGATATCGTCCTGATCAACGGTATCGATGAACTGGGTATCGGCTGCACGGTGTGCGCGCCGGATGCGCCCGAAGCCCTGCCCATGATCAAGGTCGATGAACCGACCCTGACCATGAATTTCTGCGTGAATACCTCGCCGCTGGCCGGTCGCGAAGGCAAGTTCGTGACCAGCCGCCAACTGCGCGACCGCCTGGACCGCGAGCTCAAGTCCAATGTGGCGCTGCGTGTGCGCGAGACGGGCGACGACACGATTTTCGAGGTGTCGGGACGCGGCGAACTGCACCTGACCATCCTGCTCGAGAATATGCGCCGGGAGGGCTATGAGCTGGCGGTATCGCGCCCGCGCGTGGTCTTCAAGGAGATCGACGGCGCCAGGTGCGAACCGTTCGAGCTGTTGACGGTGGATGTCGAGGACGGCCACCAGGGTTCCGTGATGGAGGAGCTGGGGCGCCGCAAGGGCGAGCTGCTGGACATGGCGTCGGACGGCAAGGGCCGTACGCGCCTGGAGTACCGTATCCCGGCTCGGGGCCTGATCGGTTTCCAGGGCGAGTTCATGACGCTGACGCGCGGTGTCGGGTTGATCAGCCACGTGTTCGATGAATACGCCCCGGTGCGCGACGGCACCCTGGGCGAGCGGCACAACGGCGTGCTGATCAGCCAGGAAGATGGCGATGCCGTGGCCTACGCCCTGTGGAAGCTGCAGGACCGCGGCCGCATGTTCGTCTCGCCCGGCGAGGCGCTGTACGAGGGCATGATCATCGGCATCCACAGCCGCGACAACGATCTGGTGGTCAACCCGATCAAGGGCAAGCAGCTCACCAACGTCCGCGCCTCGGGTACGGACGAAGCCGTGCGACTGGTCCCGCCCATCCAGCTCACGCTGGAGTACGCGGTGGAGTTCATCGCCGATGACGAGCTGGTCGAGATCACGCCCAAGAACATCCGGCTGCGCAAGCTGCACCTGAAAGAGCACGACCGCAAGCGAGCCAGCCGCGACGCCGCCTGAGGGCGATGGCACGCAGGGTGAAAAGGGGGGCGAAAGCCCCCCTTTTTTCATGCTTGCCGGCTGGCCGGTCCCGCGTTCCACCATACAGATCCCGCCTGGGATGCCGTTAATGGCGTGAGTGAGCTTTCGTCGCAGCGCCGGTGCGCCATGCCCCGGCGGGGGGCGTGCAAGGGGATCGAATGAGCGCGGTAATGCAAGATACGAGTGGTTTCTCCGGCGGCGAGACACGTTCTGTCCCGGTGGCCTTGACGGCCCGGTCGTCGCTGAAGGGCAGGCTGACGGCCCTGGTGGCCCTGGCGGTGCTGCTGCTGCTGGCGGTCCAGGCTTGGTCCGTCTACAGCGAGCGGCAATTGCTGCTCGATGCCAAGAAAGCGGAGATACTGGCCGTCGCCCAGGGCGCCTGGGGCATCGCCAGCCACTACCACGAACAACAACAGAAGGGGCAGTTGACCCAGCAGCAGGCCCAGGAGGCCGCCAAGGCGGCCCTGCAGGGCTTTCGCTATGGAGGGGATAACGGCAAGGCCGAGTACATCTTCGTGACCGACGAGCAGGGCCTGATCGTGATGAACGGGGGCAATCCCTCGCTGGCTGGCTCCAACGCGATCACCCGTTCGGGCGACAAGCGGGATCCCGGCCTGGTCATGCAGGAGCGCCTGAGCGCCATGCGCGAGGGCGGCGGGCAAAGCACCATGCGCATCCTGTTCGCCCGGCCCGGCCAGACGGAACCGGTGCCCAAGCTGAACATCTACAAGCATTTCCAGCCCTGGAACTGGGTGATCGGCACCGGCGTGTACATCGATGACCTGGACGCGGTCATCTCGCGCCAGCTCGTCACCGGCATCGCGACGGCGCTCGTGCTGGCCGTGGTCCTGCTGCTGGCCAGCGGCCTCATCGCCCGCGGCGTCATTCGCCAGATCGGCGGCGACCCGCGCGCGGTGCTCGACATCATGCGGCGCGCCGCCGGCGGCGATCTCAGCCAGAGGCTGCCGGCCGCCGAGCCGGGCAGCCTGCTGGACGGTTTCGCCAGGATGTCGGAGTCGGTGCGCAACCTGATCGCCCGGGTCCGCGAGGAAGCGGCCACCATGAAACGCGATGCCCATCGCATCGCCGAGTCGGTGAATCAGGTCTCCAGCGCGGCGGTCCAGCAGAGCGACGCAACGTCCTCCATGGCCGCGGCGGTCGAGGAACTGACGGTGTCGGTGGCCCATATCTCCGACGCCGCCAGCCAGACCCAGCACAACTCAGAAGGCGTGGCCGAGAAATGCCGCAATGGCGAGACCCGTGTGATGAGCGCCGCCGAAAGCATGAAGCGCATCGCCACCGCGGTGGGAGAGGCGTCGCACAAGATCCGGGGCCTGGAGGAAAGGGCGGTGCAGATCAACTCCATCGCCGCGTCCATCAAGGAAATCGCCGGACAGACCAACCTGCTGGCCCTGAACGCGGCCATCGAGGCCGCCAGGGCGGGGGAGCAGGGCCGCGGGTTCAGCGTAGTGGCGGACGAAGTCCGCAAGCTGGCCGAGCGCACGTCGTCGGCCACCGTCGAGATCGAAGAGATGGTCAATGCCGTCCAGCGCGAGACGGCCGAGTCCACCGTCACGATGGAGCACATCCTGCCCATGGTGGCCGAGGGTACCAGCCTGGCCGACGAGGTGGCGGTGTCGCTGCGCGAGATCAGCAGCAGCGCGGACACCTCGCTCGAACGCGTGCGGGAAGTGGCGCATGCGACCAAGGAGCAATCGGCGGCCAGCACCTCGATCGCCCAGCAGGTGGAGAGCATCGCCCAGATGGTCGAGGAAACCACGGCCGCCATGGGCGAGACGGCACGGTCGGTCGAGGAAATGCGCGAGATGGCCGAGCGGCTGGACCGGATCGTGGGGGCGTTCCGGGTCTAGCGTCCGCGGGCCCCGGCCTGCTCCGCCGCCGATCCCAGCCGTGCCAGGGCATCGCCCGTGACGCGCACGATGCGCCAGTCGGGCAGCACGTCGGCGCCCATGGCCTGGTAGAAATCGATGGCGGGCTGGTTCCAGTCCAGTACGCTCCACTCGAAACGGCCGCAGCGGCGCTCCACCGCCAGGGCGGCCAGGGCGCGCAGCAGGCTCTTGCCCAATCCCCGGCCCCGCTGGCCGGGGTGTACGTAGAGGTCCTCCAGGTACAGGCCCCGGCGGCCGAGGAAGGTGGAGTAGTTGTGGAAGAAGAGGGCGTAGCCCGCCACCGCGCCTGCCGCTTCGGCCACCAGGCATTCGGCGGCCGGAGCCGGGCCGAACAGCGCGTCGCGCAGGTCCTCGTCCCGGGCCAGGAACAGATGGGTGAGGTTTTCGTACTCCGCCAGCCCGCGCATCAAGGCCAGGATGGCGGCGACGTCCTCCGGCCGTGCCGGCCTCACGCCAGCGTGCGTGGATGCGCCTTCCTGGCTCATATTCCTCCCAGGCACACGTACTTCATCTCGAGATAGTCGTCGATGCCGTGGACGGAGCCTTCGCGTCCCAGCCCCGACTGCTTGACGCCGCCGAAGGGAGCGACCTCGTTCGAGATCAGGCCGGTGTTGACGCCGACCATGCCGTATTCCAGCGCCTCGGCCACGCGGAAGATGCGGCCGATGTCGCGGCTGTAAAAGTACGAGGCGAGGCCGAACTCGGTGTCGTTGGCCAGGCGGATGACGTCGGCCTCGTCGCGGAAGCGGACCACGGGGGCAACCGGGCCGAATGTCTCCTCGCGCATGCACAGCATGTCCTCGGAGACGTCGGCCAGCACCGTGGGTTCGTAGAAGCGGCCGCCCAGCGCATGCCGCTTGCCGCCCGCCAGGATCCGGGCGCCCTTGCTCACGGCATCCTGGACGTGCTGATCGACCTTGGCGATGGCGTCGTCGTCGATCAGCGGGCCCTGCGCGACGCCGGCGTCGAAACCGCTGCCCACCTTCAGGCCGCCGCTGCGTTCGGCCAGCTTCCGGACGAAGGCATCGTAGATGCTCTCGTGCACGTAGAAGCGGTTGGTGCAGACGCAGGTCTGGCCGGCGTTGCGGTATTTGGACGCGATCGCGCCGTCGACGGCGGCGTCGAGGTCGGCATCCTCGAAGACGATGAAGGGAGCCAGGCCGCCCAGCTCCAGCGACAGTTTCTTGATGGTGGGGGCGCTCTGCTGCATCAGGATGCGGCCCACCGGCGTGGAGCCGGTGAAGGTGAGCTTGCGCACCACCGGGCTCGCGCACAGCGCCTTGCCGGCGGCGATGGACCGTTCGTTGTCGGCGGTGACGATGTTGAGCACCCCGGCGGGCAGGCCGGCGCGGTGCGCCAGTTCCGCCAGCGCCAGCGCGGACAGCGGCGTCTGTTCGGCGGGCTTGAGCACCATGGTGCAACCGGCGGCCAGCGCCGGGCCGGCCTTGCGGGTGATCATGGCCAGCGGGAAGTTCCACGGCGTGATGGCCGCGCATACGCCTATGGGCTCGCGCAGCACCAGCATCCGCGTGCCCGCGGCCACGGGTGCCAGCGTATCGCCGGCGATGCGCTTGCCCTGCTCGGCGAACCATTCGACGAACGAGGCGGCATAGGCCACTTCGCCCTTGGCTTCGGCCAGCGGCTTGCCTTGCTCCAACGTCATCAGCGCGGCCAGGTCATCGGCATGGGCCTGTATCAGTTCGAACCAGCGCCGCAGGATGGCGGCCCGGTCCTTGGCCGTGCGGGCCCGCCACGGACCGAAGGCGGCCTGGGCCGCGGCGATGGCTTCCTCGGTCTGGGAGGCGTCCAGGTTGGCGACGCGGGCCAGCGCCGTGCCGTCGGCGGGATTGTCGACCGCAAACGTGGCGCCGTCCCGGGCATCCACCCATGCGCCGCCTAGGTAGGCCTGGTTTCTGAAAAGACGGGAGTCCGCCAGTTGGGGCGGGGCGACAGGGCGATCCATGGGCACGTCTCCGGGCGTGGGGCTCCGTTCTGGAGCATCGCGACCATTCTAGCGGATGGGCGTGCGTCCCTAAGGCGCCTTGGTCGGTCCCTCGGGCGCCTTGGGCGAGGGGGGCGTGGCGTCGCCCTGGGCCGCGGGCGAAGCGGACGGCATGTATTGTTCGAGCAGCGCGAAGAAGCGGCTGTAGAAGTCGCCCGAGGCGATCGTCTCGCTGCCGGTCTTGACCATGGAGTCGTCGGACGAGGTGAAGGGCATGGACACCGACCCCAGGAGTCCGACGCCGACGCTGGCCGAGTTGTTGGTCTTCTTCAGCGCGAAGGTCGATTCGACCGCGTTCACGAAGGCGATGGACTGGTTGGTCCCGGTGTGATCGGGTTCGCACACCAGGTGGAAGGTGATTTCCTTGTAGTTGTCGCCGCTCTGGAACTGCTTGTGCCCCTCGAGCGAACGCGCGCCGGCATCGGCCAGCGTGTATCCCTGGCTCAGCAGCGAACGCTTGCCCGCCTCGCACACCCGCTCCGGCGTCTTGGGGTAGGCGCGCGAGTAGGTGTCGGTGCGCGCGAATTCGTTGCGGGTATAGGCCAGCGGATCGTTGGGAGGGGCACAGCCGGCGGCCAGGGCGCCGGCCGCGGCCGCGCATGCGGCGAACCGCCCAAGGCGGGAGACGGACATGATCGCGTACCTCCTGTGCAAGCCTGACGCGCGAAGGCCGCAAGATCCATTCCCAGGGGCCGTGAGGCACCGGCGGGCGATATTGACAAGCGCGGGCGCGTCGGGGGAAGATGCAAACCGTAACAAGCGGGGGCCACCAGGCCCCCGTTGATTGTACGGTCGCCGCGGCGCTTCGCATCTGGCGCGACCCGTCCTGCTCACAGCGCCCGCAGTGGTGAGCATTGGTCTCTGGCGGGAAGGGCATGGAAGCCTACATTCTTGATTGGGCCAATCTGCTGCTGCGTTGGCTGCACATCATCACCGGCATCGCCTGGATCGGATCTTCGTTCTACTTCGTCTGGCTCGACAACAGCCTGACGAAACCGCAGGATCCCGAGCTGATCGAGAAGGGCGTCTCGGGGGAACTCTGGGCCGTGCACGGGGGCGGTTTCTACAACCCGCAGAAGTACCTCGTCGCCCCCAAGCGCTTGCCCGAGCACCTGCATTGGTTCTACTGGGAAAGCTATTCCACCTGGATGTCGGGCTTCGCGCTGCTGGTGGTGCTGTACCTGTTCAACGCCCGGACCTATCTCATCGACCGCAACGTGTTCGACTGGGGACCCGCGGCCGCGGTGGTGGCGGTGCTGTGCTTCCTGGTGGTGGGCTGGCTGGTGTACGACATCATTTGCCGCGTCGCCGGCACCGACGAGCGCGCGGACCGCAAGGTCGGCATCGCGGTGGCGCTGTTCGTGGCCGCGGCCGCCTGGCTGGCCTGTCATCTGTTCGCGGGGCGCGCGGCCTTCCTGATCGTGGGGGCCATGATCGCCACCATCATGAGCGCCAACGTGCTCATGGTCATCATCCCGGGGCAGCGCCAGGTCGTCGCGGCCATGCGCGCGGGCGAGCCGGTCGATCCCATCCATGGCAAGCTGGGCAAGCAGCGCAGCGTGCACAATACCTACTTCACCCTGCCGGTGCTGTTCGCCATGCTGTCGAATCACTACAGCATGGTCTATTCCGCTCCCCGCAACTGGGTGGTGCTGATCGCCCTCATGCTGGCGGGGGCGCTGATCCGCCAGTTCTTCGTGCTGCGGCACAAGGGCATCACCAATCCCTGGTATCCGGCCGCGGGCGTCGCGCTTTTGCTGGCGGTGGCCGTCGCCATCGCGCCGCCCGGCCTGGGCACGGCCGCCGTGCCCGCGGCGCCGCTGGGCGCGCAAGACGTCGAACAGGTCAGGCAGGTGGTGGCGCAGCGATGCGTGATGTGCCATAACGCCCAACTGGCGAACAAGGGCATACAGCTGCAGACGCCCGAGCTGCTGCAGTCGCACGCGCAGATGGTCTATCAGCAGGCCGCCGTGCAGAAGACCATGCCGCTGAACAACGCCACCGGCATGACCGAGGCGGAGCGCACGCTGCTGGCGCGCTGGTTCCTGGCGGGCGCGCCGGTGCATTGACCGCCCGGCGGCTGGTGCCGGCGCCGGGGATAATGGTCCCCCTCATCCGACGCTTATATGGGAACGCGCATGCTTCGCACGACAGTCACCATCGAGAGCCTTTTCGAACGCCAGCGCGGGACGCTGCCCGACACTTTCGGTGTGCGGCCGCTGGCGGTCGCGGAAGGGCGCATGGCCATGGAAATGACCATCGCTCCGTGGATGATGGCGCCCAACGGATTCCTGCACGCCGCCACGCAGGTGATGCTGGCCGATACCTGCGCGGGTTATGCGACCCTTGCGCACCTGCCGGAAGGCGCGAAAGGATTCACCACGCTGGAACTGAAATCGAATTTCCTCGGCACCGCGACCGAGGGCGTCCTGAGCGTCGAGGCCGTGGCCGAGCACCTGGGGCGGACGAGCCAGGTGTGGTCGGCCACGGTTGTCGATGCGAAGGGGCGGCGGCTGTCGCTGTTCCGCTGTTCGCAGATCGTCCTCTGGTGAGCGTCCGGCGGAAGGGCGCTGATGTCGGCGGGCAGCGCCAAATGAATGGCCCCGGGGCGCGAAGTCCGCACGTCCGGGGCCGAGGGTAAAGCGTCGTCAGTCAGTGCGCGGCGTTCAGGCCAGCGGCTTGAAGCGGTACAGCTTCTCGGGGTTCTCGACCAGCAGCTTGCGGCGCAGGGCGGGGTCCGGGCAGAAGTCCAGCATCAGGTCGACCAGCTCGCCGTCGTTGGGCATGTCCTTCGAGATGTTCGGATGCGGCCAGTCGGTGCCCCACAGCACGCGGTCCGGCGCGGCTTCGATCAGCCTGGCGGCGAAGGGCGCGGCGTCGGCGAAGGGACGCTTGCCCACGGACACGCGTTCGCCGCCGCAGACCTTGACCCAGGCCAGCGGATTCTTCATCAGTTCCAGCAGCGCGCGGAAGGGTTCCTGGTCCAGGCCCTTGGCGGCCTGTACGCGGCCCATGTGGTCGATCACGAACGGCACGTTGATGCGGTTGATGCGGTCGCTGTAGGTCAGGATGTCCTGCGCGTCCAGGTGCAGCACGACGTGCCAGCCCAGGCCGTCCAGGCGCTCGATGGTCTTGTCGAAGACTTCGAGGTCGGGGGCGCCGCCCAGATGCTGCACGAAGTTGAAACGCACCGCGCGCACGCCGCCGGCATCCATGTCGGCCAGTTGCTCGTCGGTCTCGGAGCCGTTGACGATGGCCACGCCCAGGTAGCGGCCTTCGCTGCGGGCGATGGCGTCGAGCATGGCGGTGTTGTCGTCGCCGTGGCAACTGGCCTGCACGATCACGGCGCGGTCCAGGCCCAGGAAGTCATGCAGCTGGCGCAGGCGCTCGAAGGGAGCATCCGGCGGGGTGTAGCTGCGGTCGGGCGCGTAGGGGAACTTGTCGGCGGGGCCGAAGACGTGGCAGTGGGCATCGCACGCGCCGGCCGGCAGGGCCTCGCGTGGTTTGACGGGATTCGGATCGGGTGCGGCGCAGGTTTTCATGGTTCAGCTTCAGGTTCGGGGACTGCCGCGGCAAGCCGCGGCGGGGTCCGGTGGGGACGGGTCTCCCCCGGGGGCGGTCTCAGCCGTTCAGTTCGTCCAGCGAATCGACGTAGCGCAGGCCGGCTTCGGCCAGCCTGGGACGCATGTTGTAGATGTCCAGGCCGAGGTCGCCGGAAGCCAGGCGGGCGCGCTTGCCTTCTTCTTCCTGCACGCGCTTGTCGGCTTTCTGGACGACGGTGGCGACCTGGGCATTGGGGACGATGGCCACGCCGTCGTCGTCGGCCACGATGGCATCGCCGGGGTTGACCAGCGCGCCGCCGCAGACGATGGGCACGTTGACCGAGCCGATGGTCGCCTTGACGGTGCCGCGGGCATTGATGGCCTTGGACCAGACGGGAAAGCCCATCGCGGTCAGGGTGGCCACGTCGCGCACGCCGGCGTCGATCACCAGGCCGCGCACGCCGCGCGCCTTGAGCGAAGTGGCGAGCAGGTCGCCGAACATGCCGTCGGCGTTCTCCGTGGTGCAGGCCACGACCAGGATGTCGCCCGGCGAGCACTGTTCGACCGCGACGTGCAGCATCCAGTTGTCGCCCGGCTGCGCCAGCACCGTCACCGCCGGCCCGGCGATCGACGCGCCCGCGTAGATGGGACGCATATAAGGCCGCATCAGGCCGACGCTGCGTCCCTGCGCCTCATGCACCGTGGCCACGCCCTGCGCGGCCAGCTTCTCGGCCGCGCCCTCGGGCAGCGCCGGCTTCTTTCGTACGACTACACCCAACATTCTTTTCTCCAACCGTTAAGCAACACGTCGCATCATCCACCACCAGACCCAATCGACTACGGCGTACAAAACGCCGTTCTCCGTCAGCCTGGTAGTACCCCAGGGCACAGCGGATCCGGCTCCGCCGGTCCGCCAGTGCCGCCCCCCTGGGGGGGCGCGCGTAAGCGCGTAGGGGGGGTTACTGCTTCTCTATCTTGGCGGTGTCGATCACCTTGCTCCACTTCGCGATCTCGGCCACCAGGAAGTCCTGGAACTCCTTGGGCGTGTTGGTCTGCGGAATCATGCCGACGTCGACCAGCTTCTTGTTGATGGCCGGATCCTTGACCACTTCGCGCACGGCGGCGTTCAGCTTGTCGACGATGGCGGCCGGCGTGCCGGCGGGCGCGGCGAAGCCGTTCCACGAGACGGCCGTGTAGCCCGGCACGGTCTCGGCGATGGTGGGGGTGTCGGGGAACAGCTGGCCGCGCTTGACCGAGCCCACGCCCAGCACGCGCAGGCTGCCGCCCTTGATGTTGCCGATGACGGCCGGCACGGTCTCGAACATGACCTGCACGCTCTTGCCCTTGACGGCGCTCAGGACTTCGCCGCTGGACTTGAACGGAATGGTGGGCACGTCCAGGCCCGCCATGGAGCGGAACATCTCGGCCGACAGATGCTGGGTGCTGCCGACGCCGATGGTGCCGAGGTTGAAGTGCTGCGGGTCTTTCTTGGCCGCGGCGATGGCGTCGGCGACGGTGTGCAGCGGGCTGTTCTGGTCCACGGCCATGACGATGTCGAACGAACCGACCATGGAGACCATCGCGAGCTGCTTGACCGGATCGTAGGGCAGCGACTTGAACAGCGACGGGCTGACGGCCTGCTGGTTGCTGACCAGGAAGAGCGTGTGGCCGTCGGGCGTCGCGCGCGTCACGGTGACGGCGCCGGTGATGCCGCCGGCGCTGGGCATGTTCTCGACCACGACCGGCTTGCCGAACTTCTCGGCCAGGCCCTGGGCGACGATGCGGGCGGTGACGTCGGCAACGCCGCCGGGCCCGAAGGGCACGATCAGGCGCAGCGGCTTGGTGGGGAAATCCTGGGCATGGACGCCGGTGGCGGCCAGGGTGGCGGTGGCGCCGATGCACAGGCGCGCGAGCAGGGTACGGATCATTGTCGTCCTCAAATCGTTGGAAGGGGTGGCGACGGGTCGCCTGCCCGCCTTCTGGTCATGCATGGAGCCCATGGACACCATGCCGTCAGACTTGCATTTTGACCCGGAAACCCCCATTGGAAGCCGCAAATCGGAACTAGCTGTTATGCTTAAAAAACATGAATCGGGGCTTTCCATGGACTTGAAACAACTCGAATGCTTCGTGCGAGTCGTCGAGTTCGGCAGTGTCACCCGGGCCGCGATCACCCTCAATCTATCGCAACCCGTGGTCAGCCGCCACGTGCGCCAGCTCGAGGTCGAGCTCAAGGAACACCTGCTCGAACGCAATGGCCGGGGCGTCATTCCCACCGACGCCGGCAAGCGGCTGCTGGAGCGTGGGCGCGGCATCCTGCACCAGGTGCGCCTGGCCAGGCAGGAAATCGAAGACCTGCGCGGTTCTCCAGCCGGCAAGGTGGTGGTGGGCATGCCGCCCAGCGTCGGCAAGTCGTTGACGGTGGATCTGGTCAGCGATTTCCGGGCCGAGTTCCCACGTGCCTCGCTGGGCGTGGTGGAGGCCCTGACCGTGTCCATGTACGAGTGGCTGCTGCTGGGGCGCCTGGACTTCGCGCTGCTCTACAACCCGCCGGTCACGCAGCAGGCGGCCTACGAGCATGTCTGGTCCGAGGACCTGTATCTGATCGGCAGCCGGGGGTTGAAGGGCAAGCCCATGCCGGCCAGCGTCAAGATGCGCGAGCTGGCCAACTACCCGTTGATCACGCCGGGGCAGCCCAACGCCATCCGCAATCTGCTGGAGGTGCAGTGCGCCCGCCTGGGCGTGCCCTTGTCGGTCGAGCTGGAAGTCGACGCGATCGAGTCCCTGCTGGACCTGGTGGACCGGGGAATGGGGTATGCGGTGTTGTCGCGCAATGCCATCTACGGCCGCGCGCATCGCCCGCATCTGCGCGCGGCCCGCATCGTCTCGCCGTCGCTGACCAGCCAACTGGTGATCGCGACCGTGTCGCAGCGGCCGCTGACCCGCCTGGCCCAGGCCACCATCGACCTGATACGCAAGCGTATCCAGGGCGGCATCCTGGCCGGGGACGCGCAGCGCGATGAGGCCCGCAGCAGGGCGTGACCAGATGTGAGCGAGCGCCGCCGCCGTGTTGCGACGCCGCATCGCCGCCGCCATAATCAAGCCATGTCCTGGAGACGGCAAGCGATGGATTCCCCGATGAACAGGCAGGCGCCGCCCGTGGCGCTGCAGCCTGCCCCGCGTTGTACCCTGGTCATCTTTGGCGCCACGGGCGACATGACTGGCCGGCTGCTGATGCCGGCGTTGTACAACCTGGCGCGCTTCAATTCGCTGCATGCCGATTTCCGCGTCGTCGGCGTCGGCCATCGCAAGCTGGACGACGACGAGTTCCGGCGCGGACTGAAGGCTTCCATGGACCAGGTCGTCGCCGGGCGGGGCGGTGCCGCCGCCAGTTTCGATGTCCGGGCCTGGGACTGGCTGATGGGCCGCACGTCCTTCCTGATGGGAGACTTCGAGGGCGAGCAGACCTATGCCCAGCTCGCGAGCCTGCTGGCGCCCGAGCCGGGCGGCGTCATTTTCTATTTCGCCACCGCGCCCGCTTTCTTTCAGTCCATCGCCCGCCACCTGCACGATGCGGGGCTGCTGAAACAGAGCCATGGCCGCTGGCGGCGCGTGGTGATCGAGAAGCCGTTCGGCCGGGACCTGCCATCCGCGCGCGAGTTGAACAAGCAACTGACGCGGGTCGTGCACGAAAACCAGATCTTCCGCATCGACCATTTCCTGGGCAAGGAAACGGTGCAGAACATCCTGGTGTCCCGCTTCGCCAACAGCGTGCTCGAAAGCAACTGGAACCGGCTGTACATCGATCACGTCCAGATCACGGCGGCCGAGGCGATCGGGGTGGAGCGCCGGTCGCAGTTCTACGAGCAGACGGGGGCGCTGCGGGACATGGTGCCCAACCACCTGTTCCAACTGCTGGCCATGGTGGCGATGGAGCCGCCGAACTCCTTCGATGCCGATGCGGTACGCACCGAGAAGGAAAAGCTGCTGGATGCCATCCGCATCCAGACGCCGGCGGAGGCGTTGCAGAACAGCGTGCGCGGCCAATACCGCGCGGGCCTGGTCGGCGGCCATCCCATGCGCGGCTACCGCGAGGAGGAGGGCGTGGCGCCGGACAGCCGGACCGAGACCTATGTGGCCCTCAAGCTGGGCATCGACAACTGGCGCTGGGGAGGCGTGCCGTTCTACTTGCGTACCGGCAAGGCGCTGGCGCGGCGCCAGACGCAGATCGTCATTGCCTTCAAGGATGCCGGCCATGCGCTGTTCCGCCAGGGCGCGCAGGAAAAGCCCCCCGCCAACTCCCTGGTACTGCAGATCCAGCCCGACGAGGGGCTGTTCTTCCACATGAAGGCCAAGGTGCCGGGCTCGAAGATCCGTATCGCGCCCGTCAGCATGGATTTCCGCTACGCGGACCATTTCATGACCGGGCACAGTTCAGGCTACGAGACCCTGATCTACGACTGCATGGTGGGCGATGCGACGCTGTTCCAGCGGGCGGCCGACATCGAGCTGGGCTGGGAGGCGGTGATGCCGTTCCTGGACGCCTGGGAAGAGGGCGGCGAGATCCATTCCTATCGTGCCGGCAGCCAGGGACCGGCGCAGGCGGACGTGCTGCTGGCCCGCGACGGGCGGCAGTGGCTGTCGCTGGAATAGCCGGTGCTGGCGGCGCGAAGCCGCATGGACCCCGATCGCGCCGGAGGGCCACTGATGCGTGCCGCGCACGATCGTGGCCTACCCGTATCGGATTGCAACAACCACGAATTGTTCGCATTCCATGTTGTCCATGCTGACTCCACCTGAATTGCGTCCGCCAAGCTCGTGTCCACCGTTTCCACCTTTGCTCCCGCTCCGCCGCCCGCCTCGTCCCGCCGCTGGGAACTGGACGCCTTGCGCGGACTGATGCTGGTGCTGATGACGTCCACGCATCTGCCCACCTGGTTCGCGGTACCCGCGGGCCAGCCCTTCGGTTTCGTCTCGGCGGCGGAAGGCTTCGTCTTCCTGTCGGCCTACATGGCCGGGCTGGTGTACACCCAGCGCGCCGTGCGCGACGGCATTCCCGCGATGCGCCGCGCGTTCCTGCGGCGCGCCCTGGTCATCTATGCCTGCCAGGCGGCGTGCCTGCTTTTCCTGTTCACGGTCATCGCCGCGCTGGGCATGAAGTTCCACCAGCCGGCCGCCAACAATCTCATGTCGTTCTATCTGCATGCGCCGCTGACCGGCCTGTGGACGGGGCTGCTGATGATCTACAACCCGCCGCTGCTGGATATCCTGCCGGTCTACATCGTCTTCATGCTGGCGAGCCCGTGGATCCTGAGCCATGTCCTGCTGCGCGGATGGAAAGGGGTGATGTGGACCAGCCTTGCCGTGTGGGCGGCCGCCCAGTTCGGCCTGTCGCGCGTGCTCTACGACGGCCTGGTGGCGATGACCGGGCTGCCGGTGCCGTTCCGCGAGACCGGCTCCTTCGAGACATTCGCCTGGCAGTTGCTGTGGGTGCTGGGCCTGTGCCTGGGGGCTTATCACGCACGGGTGCCGCGCGACCGCCGCATCGTGTTTCCGTCCTGGCTGGTCAAGGCCGCGCTGGGCATGGCGATACTCTTTTTCGTCTGGCGCCACCTGACGGGGCTGGAGCCTTTCGCCCAGGGCGATCCGCTCAACCTGTGGTTCGACAAATGGCACGTGGGGCCGCTGCGGCTGCTCGATTTCCTGGCGTTGGTCGTGTTGCTGCTGCACTACGGCGACTGGCTGACCCGCCGTCTACCCCGCGTGCGGCTGCTGGAGACGCTGGGCGCCGCATCGCTGCCGGTCTTTTGCGCGCATCTGGTCATTGTCCTGGTCGCGCTGGCGGTGGTGGGAGAAAGCCACCCGGGCAGGCCGCCGTGGTTCGACCCGCTGATGTTCGGGCTCAGCGTCGCGGCGATGTATGCCGTGGCCCGGCTGGTGCGCATGTTCGGCTCCGGACCGGGGCCGGGGCAGGTCCGGCGAGCGGCGGGGCGCGGCGCCGCCGCCGGGCCGGCGCTGGGCGTCGGTACGCGGCCGGGCTAGCGGACGTGGCTTGAGATGATCGAGGTCCAGAGCGCGTAGCCGGCGTCGCTCAGGTGCAGCGCATCGTCCCGGAACAGCTCGGCCCTGGGCATGCCATCGGCCGCCAGCATGGGAGTGAAGACGTCGATGTAGTCGGCGTTGGGCACACTTTCCGTGTAGGCCTTGATCAGCGCGTTGGTGGCGCGGGCCTGGAGGATCAGCGAATAGCGCGCCGGGCTCGGTTTGATCGAGATGTAGGCGATACGGGTGTCGGGCAAGGCATGGCGCACGCCCTCCACGAACAGGGTGAAGCTGTCCAGGATCTCGCGGGGCGTGCGGCCTTCGGCCAGGTCGTTGTCGCCGGCGTAGACGAGGACGATACGGGGCTTGTAGGGGACGACCAGCCGGCTGAGATGGCGGGCGCAGTCGATCATGCGCGAACCGCCGAAGCCGCGCTTGAGGACGGGAAGATCCTTGAACCGGGTTTCGAGGTCGTTCCACAGGCGTATGGACGAACTGCCTATGAACAGGATGCCGCCCGGGGCCGGCGCATGCAGGCGGTCTGCCTGGTCGAACGCGGCGAAGCTGGCCGCCCATTGCGTATCGACGGTTGCCTGCGTGCCGTCCGCCGGGTCCGCCGCGCAGGCACTGCCCGCCGCAAGCAGCAGGGCGAAAACGGCATGGCGGGACCTCATGGGACGTGCGCGAGCAATACGGACGACGAAACCTCCATCATACCGGCCGCCGCGCGGCGCAGCCCTGGATTTGTCGCCGGTGTGGCGCCGGCCGCTACAAGAATGGCGCGAATGTAAATTTTTGCTAGCGCCGCGGACCTCTTCGTAAATCCTGCACTCCAATAGGCTAGGGTCGAGAGACGGACTCTTGGAGGTCAGCCATGAACCAGGTCGTCGAACATGTCGCCGTTCAGTATTTCCTGAAGTCCCGGGTGCATGATCTGCCCGAGGGGCAATTCCGGGGCTATGTCGAGGTGAAGGCCCGCTCCGGCAAGGACATGCTGGACAGCCGGCTCAAGTACTGCTCCCTGATACGCGGTACGTGGAACGAGGCCATCGAGGACGCCGAGCGCCTGGCAGAAAGCATGCGCGCCGCGCATTACCGGGACGGCGAGTGCTTCGTCTTCTCGACGCGCGGCGCCAGCAGCTTCGATGCGCTGATGACCATGTTCGGCAGCGCGCGCTGATCCGGGCGGGCCGTTGGCGATTGCCGCGCGTTCGAGGGGGGCAGGGCCTGTCCGCTCATGTAGCGGGTTTGCCCGGCGCCTGGCGCGGCGCCGCGAAGGCCTTGGCGCTTTCGTACTGGACGTCCAGTAGTTCGCACACCTGCATGGCCAGTGCCACGCATGCATTGGTAAGTTGCCAGGGAAGCTCGGTGGGAATGCGGTCCTGCAACAGCAGCTTCGTTGCCGGCAGGTGTGGAATGGGGTCCAGCAGCCGCTGGCCGAAGGCACCCAGTTGCGTATCCAGCGAGGCCCGGGCCATGCGGCGGCCCGGCGGATCCGCCGGCCATTGCGAGGGGAGGCCCCAGGCACGGGGCATCCATTCAAGGTCGCGCTGCACGGTGCGCATGTCTTCGTGGGAATCGCGGAACGGGAGCAGGACCAGATCGGCCAGGTTGGCGAGATGGCTGTCGGTATCCGAGCGGTTGCCGCCACCGTCGATGACGCCGAACCAGTCGCCCACGCCGTTCAGCGTGGCGACGACCTTGGCCAGATTGCCGGCGTCGCGGGCGTCGAAGGGCAGGTAGAGGCGATTGTCCTTGGAAAGGCGCTCGCGTTCGAGATCGGTCAGCACGCACACCACGCGCTTGCCCAGCAGCGCCATGCCATGCGAGATCATGTGCGACAACGTGGTCTTGCCGGTGCCTCCCTTGTTTCCCAGCACACATACGATCTGGGCCATGACTTCCCCCGAGCGCGCCGCGTGGCCCGGTCCGGCGCCGGGGCTCGCGTCCCGCGCCGCCATAGGGCGCGCGGGCGGGCTCGGGCGCTGGCCGTACCCGCCTGGCAGTATGGCCGCTGCCCGGCCGGGCCGAAAGCGCGAATAGCGGGGAATAGCCCCGATTGTTCGGCCCCGCGGGGGTCGGGCCGGGGCTCGGGCGTCAGGCGGCGCGGCGTTCGGCCGCGCCGGCCACGACCTGCCAGGCCGTATTGATCAGGGCGGGATCGTTGGCGGCCAGCAGGCGGCTGTCGGACAGCATCTGGCGCCAGCGGCGCGCGCCGCCCTGGGTGTTGAAGAGGCCCAGCATGTGACGGGCCACGGCCCGCAGCGGTACGCCACGCGCCACCTGGTCGCCGGCATAGTCCATCATGGCCCGGACCACGGTCTCGTCATCGGGGATGGGCGCATCCGGCCACAATTGGCGGGAAAGCTCCGACAGCACGCGGGGCCGGTGATAGGCCTCGCGCCCGAGCATGACGCCGTCCAGGTCGCCTCCGCCGTGGCCGATGTGCGCGAGGGCGTCGCGCGCGTCCGCGAGCCCGCCGTTGAGCACGATGAGTGCCTGCGGGAAATCGCGCTTGAGCTGGCGCGCCACGTCGTAGCGCAGTGGCGGGATCTCGCGGTTCTCCTTGGGCGACAGGCCTTTGAGCACGGCGTTGCGGGCGTGGACGATGAAAACGTCGCATCCGGCCGCGTGCACGGTGCCGACGAAGTCGCGCACGAATCCGTAGGATTCGTCGTAGTCCAGGCCGATACGATGCTTGACCGTGACCGGGACGCCGACCGCGTCGCGCATGGCCTTCACGCAGTCAGCCACAAGCGCGGGCGTGGACATCAGGCAGGCGCCGAACGCGCCTTTCTGCACCCGGTCCGACGGACAGCCGCAGTTCAGGTTGATTTCGTCATAGCCCCGATCCTGGCCGGCCCGGGCCGCGCGCGCGAGGGCATCCGGCTCGTTGCCGCCCAGTTGCAGCGCGACCGGATGCTCGGCGCGATCGAAATCGAGGTGCCGGGCGGCGTCGCCGTAGAGGATCGCGCCGGTGGCGATCATCTCGGTATAAAGGCGGGCGTGCGGGGACAGCAGCCGATGGAAGAAGCGGCAGTGGCGGTCGGTCCAATCGATCATGGGCGCGACACACAGTTCCCAGCCGCCAAGTCGTTGATTTGAAAGCATAATGCCGCAATCATAACCCGCCATGCGGCTTAACCGATATCATTGCCGCTACGTTTCGATCCGGAGATATTCTTCATGCGCAAGCAATTCCTCGCCGCCACGCTGATGCTGGCCGCCTCGCTGGGCTCCGCCCATGCCGCCAATCTCAGTTTCCTGAACGAATCCATCCTGGTGCGCATTCCCAAGGCCCAGGTCCCCCAGTTCTCGGCCGAGGTGGGGCGCGTGCTGAACGATGTGGCCGACGGCCAGACCGCCACCTGGAGCAGCAAGCCCGAGCGGGCGCGCCAGGTGCCGGTCAGCGTCACGTTCGCGCCCCGGAACACGACGCGTACCAGCAAGGGCCAGACCTGCCGTTTCCTGGCTGCCGACGTGGCCCAGGGGACCGCGAAGGAGAACTGGGGATTCTGGTTCTGCAAGCAGGAGAGCGGCGCCTGGCGAGCGAGCGCGAGGTAAGCGGCGCCTGGCGGCGCCGTCGCGCCGTTATTCCAGCTTGAGTCCCAGTCGCTTGATGACATCGCCCCAGCGGCGCGTGTCGGCGTCGATGCGCGCGGCCATCTCGGCGGGCGTGCCGCCCGTCGCGTCCCAGCCTTGCGCCGCCAGCTTGGCCCGAACCGGGGCTGACCGCAGGATGGCGTTGATCTCCTTCGCCAGCATGGCGGCCACCGGTGCGGGCGTGGCGCGCGGCGCGTAGGCGCCTATCCACAGCTCGGCGCTGAAGCCCGGCAGGCCCGCGGCCTGCGCGATGGTCGGCACTCCCGGCGCCAGCGGCGAGGGCTGCGCCGACGTGACACCCAGCACCCGTACCTTGCCGGCCCTGGCCTGTTCGATGGCTCCGGACGGCGCCATGAAACCCGCCTGGATCTGGCCGCTCATCACGGCCATGGTGACCTGCGGGAAGCCCTGGTAGGGCACGTGCATCATCCGAATGCCGGTTTCTTGCGCGAACATCTCGCCCGTCAGGTGCGAGCCCGAGCCCACGCCCACCGACCCGTACGAGATTTCCTTCCCGTTGGCGCGCGCATCGGCCAGCAGGTCGCCCAGCGTGGCATAGGGGAGCCTGGGGTCGACGACCAGGATCTGCGGGCTGACCGCGGCCAGGGACAGCGGTTGCAGATCCCTCGCGACGTCGTAGGGCAGGTTGGGGTAGAGCAGGGCCGAGGTGGTCAGCGGACCGTGGGCGGTGACGCCGAAGGTATGGCCGTCGGTGGCGCGCGCCACCAGGTCGACGCCGATATTGCCGGCGGCGCCGGGCTTGTTCTCGACGATGACCGGCTTGCCCAGTTTCTGTGACAGCGGTTCGGCGATCAGCCGGGCCACCGTGTCGGGCGAGGTGCCGGCGGGGAAGCCTACGATGAGCTTGACCGGCTGGGTGGGCCAGGGGGTGTCGGCGCCGCGCGCCATTCCGGTGGCGAGCAGGCCGCCCGACAGGACGGCGAAGGCGAACAGCGTGCGCCGGCGCGGCGCGGAACGTAGCGAAAGGCAGGGCATGGATGTCTCCTGTTTTTGGATGGATGAAGGACGGGCGGGGACGTCACGTTTGCAGCGCCACGGCGGTGGGCAGGACCTGGGCCATGCGCCGTATGCCCGCTTCGGCGGCCTCGCCCAGTTCGAATTCGAAATTGCCGAGCAGCGCCCGCAGCGCCGTGGGCGCCGAGGCCACGCCGTGGCGCGCGCAATGTTGTTCGATGGCCAGGTCCGGCTGGCCGGCGTACCGGGACAAGGAGGCCGCCAGGCCGGCGCGCAGCGGTTCCAGCGCGTCGTCCGCCAGGTCCCGGCGGTGGACCCACACCGCCGAGACCACCGGGGTGCCTTGCCATTCCCACCATTCCCGCCCCAGGTCGTGGACGTGCGGGAAACGTCCACGCGCCGCCTCCTCGACCGCCTGGTCCTGGATCAGCAGCCGGGGCATGGCCGGGTCGGCGGGCAGGCCGCGCCGCCAGCGGCCGATGCGCAGCCCGTACTTGTCCGCCAGGATGGCATGCAGCACCCGCAGCGACGTGGCGGTCTCGTCGCAGATCGCGATGTCCGCGCCGTCCAGTTCATGGATGGGGCGCGGCGAGAACAGCAGCACGCTGCCCGCGCGCTGGCGGTAGGCCAGGCCCAGCCCGCCCAGGCGCGGCCACTGGTCGCCGCGCGCCAGCCAGTCCACGGTGGCCATGGGCGTGGCGTCCAGCAGGCCGGTATCCGCCATGGCCAGGACCGTGCTGGACACGCAGGGCACGCGCCGCACGGGCCAGTCCTCGCTGCCGACGTAGAACGGAATCCAGGGCACCGACTGGAAATGCCCGACGCGCAGGCCGGCCTCACGCATAGTGGACGTAGGCATAGCCGCGATGCATCAGCCGCTGGCCGCCCTGGTAGTCCGCGGGCGAGGCCGAGTGCAGCGAGGCGCGGTTGTCCCAGAAGACCAGGTCGCCGACCTGCCATTTGTGGCGGTAGACAGCCTCGGGGCGGGTCGCGTGGGCGACCAGTTCGGCGGACAGCCGCTGCGCTGCTTCGCCGGAATAGCCGCTGATGCCCCGGACCAGGGTCGGGCTGATGAAATACAGCGGCCGGCCGGTCACCGGATGGCACTGCACCAGTTCGTGTTCCCGGTCGGGCCACCTGGCGCGGTCGGCTTCCGACAGGGGCCTGGCCGAGCCGGGGTTGCGGGCCAGCAGGTAGTCGTTGTGCTGGTTGAAGTTGTGGACCACGGTCCTGCCGTCGATGCGGGCCTTCAGCTCCGCCGGCAGCGTCTCATAGGCCCTGCCCATGCTGGCGAACAGGGTGTCGCCGCCGACTTGCGGCGTCATCACGCAGTACAGCATCGTGACCCCGTCGACGTGCTGGTCGCTGGCCGTGTCGCTGTGCCACAGGTTGCCGTAGCGGTCCAGGAAGGCCGACGGCGTGCCGTCGGGATGCCGGGTGTTGCCCACGCGGCCGATCTCGGGCGTGCCCGGCACGTGGAACTCCTTGCGCTGCGAGATCTTGGGCGTGCCGAAGCGGCGCAGCAGCGCGGCCTGCGCGGGCGCGGCCAGCGATTGCCCGCGCACGACGACGACGGAATGGCGGTGATAGGCGTCCAGCAGCGACTGGAACTGTTCGTCGTCCAGGGGTTGGCTGAGGTCGCAACCCAGGATTTCCACACCCACGTCGGGGTGGAGGGGGCGCAAGGCAAGCGGCATGGCGGGGTCTCCGGAAAAGTTCTTGACGTGCCGCCACGTTAATCCTCATTCTATTTATATAGAATCCACCAAAAAGCGCGAACATTGTTCGCGAAAACAGAGAGGTCATGGACACGATCGCCAATTTCCGGACCTTCATCGCCGTGGCGCAGGCCGGCAGCTTTTCCAAGGCGGCGCGCCAGTTGGGCATCGCCGCGTCCGTGGTGACCAAGCGCATCGACCAGCTCGAATGGCGCGCCCGCGCCCGGCTGTTCGAACGCAGCACCCGCCGCCTGGCCCTGACCGACGAGGGCCGGCGCCTGCTGCCCGCGGCGCGGCGCATCGTCCACGACGTCGAGGACGCGTTCGGCAGCGCGCTGGGCCATGCGCACGAACTGGAGGGGCACCTGCGCATCAAGGTGCCGACGTCGCTGACCGCCACCTGCCTGGGCGATGCGCTGGGGCGTTTCCTGGAGGTCCATCCCAAGGTCAGCATGGACGTGGTGGTGATCGACCGGCCCGTGAACCCGATCCAGGAAGGTTTCGACATCGTGGTCGGCATGCTGCCGGCCTCGTACGACGGCGTGCTCGAGGCCGGGCTGTGCCCGTTGCCGCGCATGGCGGTGGCGGCGCCGTCCTATCTGGCCGCGCGCGGCCATCCCGCGCATCCCACGGATCTGGCGCGGCACGCGCTGTTGAATTTCCAGCCCACGGGGCCGGTCTGGACCTTCCAGGGGCCGAACGGGCCGATCGCGGTCGAGGTGGCGCCGCGCCTGAGCACCAACGACGGGCACGTGTTGCTGAATTCGGTGCTGCGGGGCAATGGCATCACGATCCTGTCGGCCTATATCGTCGATGGCGCGCTGGGCCGGGGCGAACTGGTCCGGGTGCTGGAGGACTTCGCCATTCCCGAATATTGGATCCGGGCCCTGGTGCCCCACAGCCGGACCCACCTGGGCCGGGTGCAGGCCCTGCTGTCCTGGCTCAGGGACGAGTTCACGCCGCTGCCGCCCTGGGCGCGGCACTGAACGTGGCCGGATCCCGGTGCGCTGTCCCGGGGATTTCGTCAGGCGGACGTATCTCCGGGACCGCACGCTAGCCGGGCAGGACCTTGCCCGGGTTCATCAAGCCGTCGGGGTCCAGCGCCTGCTTGATCCGCCGCATGAGATCCAGGGCCACCGGGCTCTTGTAGCGGGCCAGTTCGCCGCGCTTGAGCTGGCCGATGCCGTGTTCCGCGCTGATCGATCCGCCGTGCGCGTGTACGCTGTCGTGCACCAGGCGGTAGACCTCGTCCTGGCGTAGCAGGAAATCGGCTTCGGCGATGGCCGGCGGCCGGCTGACGTTGTAGTGCAGGTTGCCGTCGCCCAGGTGGCCGAAGGTGATGTGGCGCACGCCGGGCATGGCGGCCTGCAGCAGGGCGTCGGTCGCGGCCACGAAGGCGGGGATGCGCGAGGCCGGGACCGAGATGTCGTGCTTGATGTTCTTGCCTTCCCAGGACTGGGCGGCGGAGATGCTTTCGCGCAGGTGCCACAGCGCGCGGCTCTGCGCCAGGCTGGCGGCGACCGCGGCGTCTTCGGCCAGCCCTTGTTCCAGCGCCTGTTGCAGGACCTCGTGGAAACGTTCCTGGGCGTGCGCCGCGCTTTCGCTGTCGGACACTTCCAGCAGCGCGTACCAGGGCGTGGGGCCCAGCGGCAGTTTCTGGTCGGGGAAGGCGCGGGTCACCACGTCCAGGCTGGCATGCGACATGACCTCGAATCCGGTCAATGCCGCGCCGAAGCCCGAACGGGCCAGGCCCAGCAGCGCGACGGCGGTTTCCAGCGAGGGCAGGGCGGCCAGGGCGGTGTATTGCGCCACCGGCAGCGGATAGAGCCGCAGCGTGGCGGCGGTGATGATGCCCAGCGTGCCTTCGCTGCCTATGTACAGGTCGCGCAGGTCGTAGCCGGTGTTGTCCTTGCGCAGGCCGCGCAAACCGTCCCAGATCTCGCCTTCGGCGGTGACGACCTCCAGCCCCAGCGCCAGTTCGCGCGCGTTGCCGTAGCGCAGGACCTGGGTGCCGCCGGCATTGGTGGCGAGGTTGCCGCCCACGGTGCAACTGCCTTCCGAGGCCAGGCTGAGCGGATAGAGCCGGCCGGCCTCGCGCGCCCAGCCCTGTACGGACTGGAGCACGCAGCCAGCCTCGACGGTGATCGTATCGTCGTCGGTGTCGAGGGCGCGCAGCCGGTCCAGTCGCTGCGTCGATACGACCACCGCGCGGCCGCTGGCGTCGGGCGTGGCGCCGCCCGCGAGGCCCGTGTTGCCGCCTTGCGGCACGATGGGGACACCGTGCCGGCGGCACAGGCGCACGACGCGCGCGACCTCCTCGGTGGTGCCGGGACGGACCACGGCCAGCGCCGCGCCGGTGTAGCGGCCGCGCCAGTCGGTCAGGTAGGGCGCGGCATCCTGGCCGGTCAGCACCTGGCCGGCCCCCAGCAGGTTCGCGAGTTCGGTCGGCAGGTCCATGTCCGTTTCTCCTTGGCCGAGGCGGTCAGCCCGCCTGCCTGCCCGCCGCCTTGGCGGCCTTGCGCGCGGCTTGCGCGGCGCGCTTGGCTGGCCGCACGTACAGGATGGCGCACCAGAAGAAGACCGTGGTCAGCGCGATCTCGGCCCAGGCCACGTATAGGGACGGCGCCGGATCGGTGGTCCCGCGCACCACGCCTTCCATGAAATAGAGCAGGATCAGCATCGAGGCCCATTGGTAGGTGTACAGGTTGCCGCGCAGCACGCCGCGCAGCGGCAGCAGCAGCGGCAGCGCCTTGAGCGCCAGCATGGAGCCGGGCCGCAGCGGCGCCAGCACGGTTTCCCAGGCGACGCACAGCACGATCAGGGCCAGCAGCGAGACCGAGGCGACCAGGCGCAGCCGCGGATTGAGATCGACGGAGGGGGCGTTCATCGGGCAGGGGCCTGCCGGCCGGTGTGGAGTTCGAGGGCGGTGCGGGCCAGGCGGGCGCCGAGGGCCTCGGCCAGCTGGGTTTCGTCGCGCTGCATGGGCAGGCTGTTGTCCACGCCGGCCACGTGCGAGGCGCCGTAGGGCGTGCCGCCGTGGCGCGTGGCCATCAGCGCGGGTTCGGTGAAGGGCAGGCCCACCAGCAACATGCCGTGATGGAGCAGCGGCAACATCATGCTGAGCAGCGTGCTTTCCTGGCCGCCGTGCATGGACCCGGTGGAGGTGAACACCGCCGCCGGCTTGCCCGCCAGGCTTCCCGCCAGCCACTGCTGGGTGGTATGGTCGATGAAGTGCTTCATGGGCGCGGCCATGTTGCCGAAGCGGGTGGGGGATCCCAGCGCCAGGCCCGCGCATTCCTCCAGGTCCGCCGGTTCGACGTAGGGCGGCCCGCTGTCGGGAATGGCAGGCGCCGTGGCCTCGCACACCGCCGAGACCGGCGGAACCGTGCGCAGCCGCGCCCGCGCGCCGGGTACGCGTTCCACGCCCAGCGCGATGTGCTCGGCCAATTGGCGTGTCGCGCCGTGCCGGCTGTAGTACAAGATCAGAATATCCATAGGCCCGTATTATCCCTCGACATGGTCCAGAAAGCTCCCGAGCCTGACACTTCTTCTTCCGCGCCGCCGCCTTCGGGCGCCGCTTCCATCCAGGCGCGGGCGGTCGCGCTGCGCCGCAGCCTGCTCGCCAACGAGTCCTGGCCCGTGCGCGTGGGACGGCTCCTGCGGTTCGCGCTGCAGCGCGCGGCCGACGAACGCATCACCCAGGTCGCCTCCAGCCTGACGTTCACCTCGGTGCTGTCGATGGTGCCGCTGCTGGCGGTGGCGCTGGCGCTGTTCACCGCCTTTCCCTTGTTCCGCGAATTCCAGGGGGCGCTGGAGGAATTCCTGATCTCCAACCTGATGCCGCCGTCGGTGGCGGACAACATCATGGAGTATCTGAACCAGTTCGCGCAGAAGGCGAGCCGGTTGACCGCGGTGGGCGGCATCTTCCTGATGATCACGGCCGTGTCGCTGATGCTGACCATCGACAAGGCATTGAACGAGATCTGGCACGTGCGCAAGGGCCGGCCCCTGCCGCAGCGGGTGCTGATCTACTGGGCCACGCTCACGCTGGGACCGGTGCTGATCGGCGCCAGCCTGTGGGCCACGTCCTTCCTGGCCCGCGAGTCCATGGGCCTGGTGGGGGACGTCCCCGCGCCCATCGGCGTGCTGCTGTCCTTCATCCCGCTGATCCTGACAGGCCTGGCCTTCGGCGCGTTGTTCATGGTGGTGCCCAACCGGCACGTCGAGGCGCGCGACGCGATGACGGGCGGTTTCGCGGCGGCCATCGTGCTGGAAATCATGAAGTCCGGCTTCGCGTTCTACCTGACGCGCTTTCCCACCTACACCGTGCTGTACGGCGCGTTCGCCACGCTGCCGATCTTCCTGATGTGGATCTACATGTCGTGGCTGGTGACGCTGTTCGGCGCCACGCTGGCGGCCAGCCTGCCGTTGATCCGCATGGGGCGCTGGGAAACCGTGCGGCGGCCGGGACGGCCGTTCGTCGATGCCCTGTCCATCCTGCGCGCGCTGTCTGCCGTGCGCGACCGCAATCCGCCGGGCCTGAGCACGCTGTCGCTGCGCAGCCGGCTGAACCTGCATCACGACGAACTGATGGTGGTGCTCGACACCCTGTCCAGCATCGGCTACATCGCCCGTATCGGCGATGCCGGCGCCGCCCGCGAGCGTTGGGCCATGGTGTGCGATCCCACGGTGGCCACCCTGGCGCCCGTGGTGGACCGGCTGCTGCTGGACCGGGCGCCGCTGGCCGACGACCCCATGTTGTTGCACGCGGTGAACGCCGCCTGGGAAAGCGGTTCGGTCACCATCGCGGAGGCCCTGAAACAGCGGCCCGAGGACGTCGAGGCGGAACTGGCGCTCGACCGCGAGCTGGAATTGGAGCCGGACCGGGAGCAGGAAGCCGAGGCCGAGGAAGAAACGGCCGAGGGCATTCAGGAGGAGCGGCTGCGCCGCCTGCGCGCCTCGTGACCCGGCGCGGCCCACGCCGGCCGCGCCGTCATTCCAGTCGCCAGTACACGCCGCCCATGCCGCAGCGCATGGGCACCGAAGGCACGTAGAACACCGTTTCCGCCCGCGCGTTGCCGCAGACCCCGGCAGCGCCCATGGCCACCACCCAGGCCAGCAATTCCGCCGCGCCGCCATCGCCGCCGGTCAGCAGTTTCTCGAAGGTCAGTTCGCGCTTGACCCGTTCGGCGTTGCCTTCCTCCATCAAGGCGAGGAACCAGCGGTCGAACTCCTCGTGCACGGTGAAATAGTCCTTGCCGCCAGGATCGTGCGACAGGCCGCCCGTGCCCATGATGACCACCCGTTCGTCGGACGGGAAGGCCTGGACGATGCGCGCGATCGTCTCGCCCACCGCATGGCAGTGCGCAGCGGTCGGCACCGGCGGCACGACGGGGTTCATGTGGATGGGGATGAAGCGCACGTCATAGCGCGGGAACAGGAATTTCAGGGGCACCGACCAGTTGTCGTCGAACAGCAGCTTGTCGGCGAATGCGTGGTTGATGCCTGCCCTGGCCGATTCGCGCACCAGCGCGCGGCCCAGGTCGCGATGGCCGCGCACCGTATAGTCCGGCACGTTCAGCCAGTCGCGGAACCACGGCGCCGGCCCGGCCCATTGTTCGCCTATGCCCACGCAGAAGTCCGGAATGTTGTCCAACGAGAAGTTCAGCAGATGGTCGTTGGCGACGCCGATGACCACGTCGGGCCGCACTTCGTCCATCAATTTCTGGAACTGCGCGTAGCCGTCCAGCACGCCGTCCTGCTCGTGCCTGGGCGCCTTGTCTATCCAGCCGGTGACGCCGGGGGCGTGCGCCACGCCCAGGGTTGCGACGATCTTTGCCATGGGGGTCTCCGCTTCAGTCCTTGGAGGCGATGCCCATCTTCTCGGCATAGAGCCGGGCGGCATCGCTGTCGTTGTGGTTGCGCGCGCCGCCCTTGAACAGGCGCGATATCTGCGGAAGGAAATAGGGGTGCACGCCCATCGCGCCGAGGGCCTCGATGTCCATGTCGCGCCAGGCGCGCTTTTCCTTCTCGTCCAGGCCGTAGGCGGCCATGGTGCCTTCCAGGTCCTGCTTGAAGGCGAGGTGCTTTTGCGCGTCGCGCCGCAGCTCGAACACCATGCGGTTCGAGGGCAGGGTCTTGTCGGTGTCCCGGATTCCCATGATCAACACTCCCGTTGCGAAAAAAAGTCTCCCGCCGGGACGAGCCAGGCCGCCGGATCGCGCGGCCGGCGGGACAGTCCCTGCTGGAAATGGTACATGGCGAAGGCCTGCAGCACATCCTGGTTTGCGGCCAGGCCATACGGCCAGTAGTCCTCGCCCATCAGGTCCACGGTGCGCTGATACTCCGCCGCGACCCAGGGCAGGGTGGCAGCCAGTTGGCAGACGTCCCGGATGTCCTGCAGCGCCACGCGCCGGGCGGCTTCGAAACCTTGGCAGACGGCTCGGGCCAGCCAAGGATGGCGTTCGTGCAGCTCGCGCCGCAGCCCCAGCACATGCATGATGGGAAAGAAGCCGGTGCGCCGGTAGTAGTCCTGCTCGATTCGCTGGTGGTCCGGGAACAATCTGGCCACGGTGTCCTGCCCGGCTCCGAAGCAGGAAGGTACCTTGGCGCCGATGACCGCGTCGATGTCCCCCCGAGCCAGCATGCCGGCCAAGTCTTTATCCGGCAGGGCGAGCAGGGGGACCCCTGGTACGGCGGTGGCGGAAGCCGGACCGGGTTCGCCGGCCTCCATGGCGGCTTCCACCCACTGCATCTCGTGAGGCTGGATACCGTGGTCGTGGGCCAGGAACGCCCGGATCCAGACATTGGCCGTGGTCTTGTAGTCCGGCGTTCCGATGATCCTGCCACGCAGGTCGGAAGGAGACCGGATGCCCTTGCCAGCATGCACGTAGATGCCGCTGTGCCGGAAGGCGCGCGACGGGAAGACCGGTAGCGCGGCATAGGCCGGGTTGCCCGCGTCCAGCGACCGCAGGTGGCCGCTCAGGGACAGCTCGGTCAGGTCGAACTCGGCCGCCTTCGCACGGGCGAAGGCGGCCTCGGGGTGCAGCGTCGTCGCCCGCAGGTCGACGCCTTCGATGGCAACCCGCCCGTCGATCAGCGGCCGTGTCCGGTCATAGGCGGCGCAGGCAAGCGTCAGCGTCAGCATGGTCGGAGCGCGGCCAGGATCATTTCGCGATCCCCGCGTCGGCGATCACTTTCCTCCACCGGGTTGCCTCGGCGTCGATCAGCGACGAGAACTGCGCGCGGCTGGTGTTGCCGGTCAGCATGCCCATGTCCGCATAGCGCTTGCGCACTTCCGGATCGGCCAGCGCCTGCCGCGCGGCGGCGTTGAGCTTGTCCAGCACGGCCGGGTCCGTTCCCTTGGGAGCGGCCAGGCCTATCCAACTGCCGGTCTGCAAGGCACCGAAGCCCGCCTCCGCGGTAGTGGGCACGTTGGGCAGGATGTCGAGCCGCTGGTTGGCAGCGACCGCGATGGGCTGGATGGTGCCGGCCTTGAGCGGACCGGCGATCGGACCCGCGGTGTAGAACGCCACGTTCACGTCGTTGCGCAGCAGGGCCAGCACGACGGGGGGCGAGCCGTTGAACGGGACGTGGGTCATCGAGACGTTGGCCAGCGTGGCGAAGAACTCGGCCGCCAGATGGGGCGGAGTTCCCATGCCGGGCGAGCCGAAGTTCACCTTGCCCGGACGCTCCTTCGCGTACGCGGCCAGCTCGCGCAGGCTGCGGGCCGGCACGGCGGGATTGACGACCACGATCGTCGGCGCGTTGCTGATCAGCGCGATGGGATCGAACGCCGTCAGCGGGTCGAAGGTCATGTCCCGATAGAGATACTGGTTGGTCGCGAAATTGTTCACCGCTCCCAGCAGCAGCGTATAGCCGTCGGGGGCCGCGCGCGCCACGTCCGCGGCGCCGAGGTTGCCGGAGGCTCCGGGCTTGTTCTCGATGACCAGCGGCTGCCCGAGCTGTTTCTCCATCAGCGGCGCGATCAGGCGGAAGCTGACGTCTCCCAGTCCTCCGGCCCCGTATGGATTGACGATCCGTATGGGCCGGGAAGGGTAGGCGCCGCTTTGGGCACAGGCCGCGCCATGGACGGCAAGGGGCAGCAGCACGAGGGAATATCTGGCAAGGCAATGGTAGAACGGCTTCATGGAATCTCTCCTGGAGTGACGTTTCTCCTTACCGGTGGGCGCACCACCGGCCCGATGCCGGCGGCGCGCCGCGCCTTTCGCCCCGTGTATCAGGGCTCGCCGTAGAAGTTGGCCGCGTTGTCGTAGAGGAACTTGCGCTTCTGTTCCTTGGTGAGGTCCTGGCGCTCGATGATCTCCATCGCGGCGTTGTCCCGCCCTTCGCCATGGGGAAAATCCGAGGAATAAAGAAGCTGGCCATCGCCCAGCAGCTTGAGCTCGTGCGCCAGCATGGCGTCGCTGGATTCGGGGCCCAGGTAGATGCGTCCCGACTTCACCAGGTCGTCCACTTCGCTCTTGGGCAGCATGCTCGGGTCGGCCATCCGGCCCTTGTTGACCTCGGCGTACTGCTTCATGCGCCCGACCGAATAGAAGATCCATTCGCCGCCGAACTCCAGGAACGCGACCTTCAGGCTGGGATACTTGTCCAGCATGCCGTGGCCGGCCATGGCCATGAAGGCCAATTGCGCGGGCATGGCCTTGCCGATCATGTTGGCGTCCTGGATCGACTCGCACAGTTGGGCCAGCGGCGGGAAGCTCATGGCCATGTGCACGCACAGGGGCAGCCCGGTGCGCGTGAACTCGTTCCAGATCGGCTCGAAGCTCGGGTGCGACAGCATGCGGTCGCCCACGGTCCCGAACACCACGGCGGCGGCCGCGCCCATGTCGACCATTTCTTTCATGGCCAGCCGGGCCTGCTCGGCGTCCCGCATGGGCAGCAGGCCCACCCAGCGCAGGCGCTTGGCCGCGTCCCGGCAGCGCGTGCCGATGTAGCGGTTGTAGGCGCGGAAGAGTTCGCCTTCCAGCGTCGCGTCCGCGGAGATGGTGGCGTAGATGGTGCTGGGAAACAGGACCTGGACGTCGATGCCCAGCTTGTCCATGGCGGTGAGCCGGTCGGCAACGTCGCCCATCGTGACACAGCCGACGGGCAGGGAGAAGGCGGTGAAGTCGCCAGCCCGCGCGCGGTTGGCGCCGTACTCCTCCAGCACCATGCCGGGGGTGTTGGCGGCGTGGGTGCCGGGTCCGAACGGATGGGGCTCGATGCGGCCGTCCACCAGCCACCCGGTGCCCCAGTTGCCGAGTTCATGGCCGTCCCCGAACTTGACCGGCCGCGGGCGTCGCAGCCAGTACTGTTTGGGTAGGGTTTCCCACATTTCCGGTGTCATTAGAACGTGGGCATCTGCGTCATAAATCTTGAATCCTTCAAGCATGTCAGTCCTTTCACGTAATTGATGAGGGGGAAAGCAGCAGGCTACTGAGTCAGTGGGCGGGCAAGGTCCTCCTTCTGAATGCAATATTCAATCCCGCAGGCCCATCAGCCGCAGCGCGGCCCGGGACAGGGCGGAGTCGGGGTCGTTCAACCGGGTCACGATTTCGTAGTGATTCGTGGCGGGCAGCAGCATCAGGTCAACCTGCCTGTCCTGTTCCTGCGCGGCGCGGGCGAAGTCGCGCGCCTGCCGCTGGAATTCCGGGCTTTCCCGGTCGCCGATCGCGACCACGGCCGGGCACCGCAGACGGGACAGGTGCCGGATCGGGCTGTAGCGCTCGATCTCGTCCGGCTGGAGCTTCACGTAGTCGCTGCGGGCGCTGAGCATGACCGGATGCAGGTCGTACATGCCGCTGACCAGCAGCGCGCTCTTGATCAGGTCGGCGGGCAGGTGCAGGGACTCCCAGTCCGTGGTCGCCAGGACCGCGGCCATGTGGGCGCCCGACGAGTGGCCCGACAGGTGGATGCGCTCGGGGTCGCCGCCGAAGCGGGAGGCCTTGGCGCGGATCCAGGCCATCGCACGGCGTGTCTGGGCGATCATGTCGGGCAGGCGCACCGCCGGGATCAGCGAAAAATCCAGCACCACCAATACGCCGCCCGCGGGGACCAGCGTGCGCGCCAGGAAGGACTCGTCATCCTTGCTGAGATTGCGCCAGCCGCCGCCATGCACGTGCACGTGGATGGGCGCGCCTGGTCGCTGAGCCGGAAAGATATCCAGCGTCTCGTGGGGGCCGGGGCCATAGGGAACGTGCCGGTGATGCGGGTATTCCTCGCGGGCGCTGGCGCTGGCCTGCGCGTACCAGGCCAGCAGGGCGTCCCGGTTGTCGGCCCAGGCGCGCTGGTCGTAGGCGCGATCCAGTTCTTCCTGCGTGTAGTCCAGGTAGACCCGCCGGGGCGAGGCCTGCCAATGGGACGCGAGCGTGTCCAGCCGGGTCACGTCGCCCAGCAGGAAGCGGACGTTGTTCAGCGTGGCGTCGTGCGCGGGCTGCGTGTGCGACGCCACGCAATCCTCGGGCACGACGCAGTGAAAGCCCAGCGCGTTCGCGTGGCGCAGCGTGGCTTCGACGCAGATGTTGGTCTGGACGCCGGCGAAGACCAGGGTGCGGATGCCGCGGGTGCGCAGTTCGTGTTCGAGAGGGGTGCCGACGAAGCCGTCGTAGCTGTTTTTCTCCAGCACCGGCTCGCCGGCCAGGGGCTGGACGCCGTACCAGTCGTAGCCCCACGTGCCGCGGTCGCAGCAGACGTCGACGATGCCTTGCTCGGCCAGCTTGGTGCGCATGGACGCGGGCAGCAGGTCGGGCCGGTAGCAGGCGCGCAGCCAGAAGACGGGAACGCCATGTCCGCGCGCGGAATCGAGCAGGGACTGGAGCCGGGGCACGATGGCGCCGCACGCCGCGATGTCCTTGCCGATGACACGCTCGACATAGCCGCCGGGGGCGCAGAAATCGTTCTGCATATCGATCATCAGCACGGCCGTGTGGGCAACGTCCACCCGGGCCGCCAGGGAAAGGAGGGGCTGCGCATCCGATAAATCGCGATAGGCGTCGGCTTTCAATTCCTTCTCCATAATCGATGATTTTTCTATTTTCGATTTTTGGCGTATTTTTAGTAATAATCGATTATCTGTCAATAGATAGTTGATCTGGGCTGCGTGTTACGATTGATGAAAAGACGAGGGGCATGATGAAACTGGCATCGGCGTTGCCGGCTGGACAGCCGGCTCCGAGCACGGGGCAGAATTTCGCGAGCACGATTGCGACCCGGTTGCGCAACGACATCGTCTCCGGCAGACGTCCCCCAGGCGCCAGGCTTTCCATCGAAGAACTCAAGGGGGATTTCGGCGTCAGCCTTTCCCCGTTGCGCGAAGCCCTGGCCAGGCTGGCCACCGAGGGTTTCGTGGTCAACGAAGACAAGAAAGGGTTCAAGGTCGCGCCGGTGTCGCGCGAGAACCTGCTCGAGATCGCGAAACTGCAGTCCACGCTCGAGCCCATGGCCCTGCGCGAGTCCATCCGCCACGGCGACCGCAATTGGGAGGACGGCATCGTCCTGACCCACCACCGGCTCACGCGCTACGAGCGTCCGGAACAGAAGGACGGCGGGGGCGTCGACGAATGGGAGGCGCATCACCGCGGCTTCCACCTGGCGCTGCTCGCGGCGTGCCGCATGCCGCTGGCCCTGATGGTGTGCGATTCGCTCCAGCATTTCAGCGCGCGCTACCGGCGCCTGTTCCTGGCCTACAAGCCCTTCGATCGCGACGTTGCCCGGGAACACAGTTCGCTGGTGGACGCGACACTGGACCGCAAGGAAGACCTGGCCGCGGAAATCCTGGCCGAGCACATCGAACGAACAGCTCGAAACATCCTGGTGGCGCTGGATGCGGGCGCGGTGGCGGCGGCGAGTTGAAGCGCTTTTCCAAGCGCGCTAGGATAGCTACATGGCCATGTACGAGCCGATATATCCCAGTTCCGACCCCATAAACAGAACCGGCGTGCGTGGCCGAGGAGGCCGTCATGATCAAAGTCAGTGAAATCCTGCGCGTCAAGGGCGACGCGCTTTATACCGCCAGCCCCGATGCCCCCGTCGGGCAGGTCGTCGATACGATGGCCCTGCAAGACATCGGCTCGCTGGTCATCATGGAATTCGGCGAACTGGTGGGCATGCTCACCTTCCGCGAAATCATCCGGCACCTGCAGGCCAACGGCGGTTCCCTGGGCACGACCACCATCCGGTCGATCATGGACGACGCGCCGGTCACGGTATCGCCCAACACGGAGGTCAATGAGGTGCGGCGGCTCATGCTCGACAAGCACGCCCGCTACATCCCCGTCATGGACGGCCGCATGCTGCTGGGGGTGATTTCGTTCTACGACGTGGCCAAGGCCGTGCTCGAGGCCCAAGGCTTCGAGAACCGCATGCTCAAGGCCTACATCCGCGACTGGCCGGGCGAGCAGCGCGAAGCCGAAGGGACGCTGTAGGTAGAGTCCCCCCCCTACGCGCTGACGCGCGCCCCCCAGGGGGCGATGCGGGTGGACCGGCGGAGCCGGATCCACCGCATCCTGGGTCTAGTACCCGCTTCTTGGGTTGTGGCACCGGTGCTATCGCTGGCTGCCCGCGATAGCAACAGTGTTTCTATCCAGGAAAACCGTACTAGACCCAGGAAACCGCGGATCTGGCTCCGCCAGTCCGCCGGTTTCGCCCCCTGGGGGGCGCGCGTCAGCGCGTAGGGGGGGGTACAATGGCTCATCCCTACCGGAGCCCAGATTCCATGCCAGGCAGCACCCTCGGAGAACTCTTCTGCGTCACCAATTTCGGTGAGTCCCACGGACCGGCCGTCGGCTGTGTGATCGACGGCTGCCCCCCCGGAATGGCGTTGACCGAGGCCGATATCCAGGTCGAACTCGACCGCCGGCGTCCCGGCACGTCGCGCCATGTCACCCAGCGGCAAGAGCCCGACCAGGTCGAAATTCTTTCAGGCGTCTACGAGGGCAAGACCACGGGCACGCCGATCGCGCTCTTGATCCGCAACCAGGACGCGCGCAGCAAGGATTACAGCAACATCGCGGAGACCTTCCGCCCCGGCCACGCCGACTACACCTACTGGCACAAGTTCGGCATCCGCGACCCGCGTGGCGGCGGCCGTTCGTCGGCCCGGCTGACGGCGCCCACGGTGGCCGCCGGCGCCGTGGCCAAGAAGTGGCTGGCCGAGCGCTATGGCGTGCGCGTGCGCGGCTACATGAGCCAGCTGGGCGATATCGAGATCCCGTTCGAAGACTGGGACGCCGTCCATACCAACCCCTTCTACGCCGCCGGCAACAGTCGCGTGGCCGAGCTCGAAGCCTACATGGACCAGTTGCGCCGCGACGGCGATTCGGTGGGCGCGCGCATCGAGGTCGTGGCCGAGAACGTGCCGGTGGGCCTGGGCGAGCCGGTGTACGGCCGCCTGGACGCCGATATCGCTTACGCCATGATGGGCCTGAACGCGGTGAAGGCGGTGGAGATCGGGGCTGGTTTCCACAGCGTGGAGCAGCGCGGCACCGAACATGGCGACGAACTGACGCCGGAAGGCTTCCTGTCGAACAATGCCGGCGGCATCCTGGGCGGTATCGCCACCGGGCAGCCGATCACGGTGTCGCTCGGCATCAAGCCCACGTCCAGCATCCGCAGTCCTCGCCGGTCCATCGACAAGCAGGGCGCGCCGACCGTGGTCGAGACTCACGGGCGCCACGACCCTTGCGTGGGCATCCGCGCCACGCCCATCGCCGAAGCGCTGCTGGCCCTGGTGCTGGCCGACCACGCACTGCGCCATCGCGCGCAATGCGCCGACGTGTCGGTCGAGACGCCGCGCCTGGGCCTGGCGCGCGGATAAGGAAAGTAACAGGGGTTTTGGGGCAAAATTGCCGCCTTGGCGTTCTTGTCTCGGGGGCAGCATGAAAAAGACCAAGCGTTCTCCTATCTTCCGCCGCGCCGCGATGGCCGCGGCGGCCCTGGCGCTGGTGGCCGCGGCCGGCTGCGAGTCGGTCAATACCACCCAGGGCGGCACGATAGGCATCGACCGCACGCAGCGCATGTCCAGCCTGGTGTCCGAGCAGCAGCTCGACCAGCAGGCCGTCCAGCTCTACCAGCAGACGCTGTCGGGGGCGCGCGGCAAGGGGCAGCTCAACACGAATGCCGCCCAGCTCGCCCGGGTGCGGACGATTTCCCAGCGGTTGATCGCGCAGGTGGGGGTGTTCCGGCCCGATGCGACGAAGTGGAAGTGGGAAGTCAACGTCATCGACGACAAGGAAGTGAACGCCTGGTGCATGCCGGGCGGCAAGATCGCGGTCTATACCGGGTTGATCAATACGGTGAAGCCGACGGACGACGAGCTGGCGGCGGTGTTGGGCCACGAGATCGCGCATGCGCTGCGCGAACACGCGCGCGAGCGGGCGTCCGAGCAGATGGCGACGAGCATGGGCCTGAGCGTGCTGGCGGCGATTACGGGATCGCAGGCGAGTTCGGACCTGGGCGGGGCGCTGGCCAATGTGATGTTCGGGCTGCCGAACAGCCGGTTGCATGAGACGGAAGCGGACCGGATGGGGGTGGAACTGGCGGCCCGGGCGGGGTATGACCCGCGGGCGGCGGTGACGTTGTGGACGAAGATGGGGCAGGTCGGCGGTTCCGCGCCGCCGGAGATCCTGTCCACCCACCCGTCGGCCGAATCCCGCATCGCGGACCTGAAACAGGCCTCCGAGAAGGTGCTGCCGTTGTATCTGGCGCGGAAGTAGGGTTCTTGATCCGGCCGTGGCGGGAGGCGGCGGCGCTGGCATGGGCTGCTGTGGCAAGTACCAGGAACCCCGCCCCCCGCCAGCCCCTTGTGGCTACCCAGGATGCGGAGGATCCGGCTCTGCCGGTCCTCCCGCATCGCCCCTGGGGGCGCGCGCAAGCGCGTAGGGGGGGCTTAATATACAATCAAGAGTTCCCTATCCCTGAGCGGGTCCGTCGAGGCTGGTCCTCGCGCCTGAGCGACGCCGAGAGGCGCCGAGCCGTGCGGCTGTTCATGAGCCCGTTCACTTTTTGGCCGGAATCTCATGTCTCAGACCCTTTACGACAAGCTGTGGGACGCCCACGTCGTCCATCAGGAAGAAGACGGTACCTGTCTGATCTACATCGATCGCCACCTGGTCCACGAAGTGACCAGCCCGCAGGCGTTCGAGGGGCTGAAGCTGGCCGGTCGCCCGGTCTGGCGCATCAGCGCCAACCTGGCGGTGGCCGACCATAACGTTCCCACGCACAACCGCGACCAGGGCATCGCCGATCCGATCTCGCGGCTGCAGGTGGATACGCTGGACGCCAATTGCCAGGACTACGGCATCGTCGAGTTCGACATGGGCGACCGCCGCCAGGGTATCGTGCATGTGATCGGGCCCGAGCAGGGCGCGACGTTGCCGGGCATGACGGTGGTCTGCGGCGATTCGCACACCAGCACGCACGGCGCCGTGGCCGCCATGGCCTTCGGCATCGGCACGTCCGAGGTCGAGCACGCGCTGGCCACGCAGACGCTGCTGGTCAAGAAGAACAAGAACATGCAGGTGCGGGTCGAGGGCAAGCTGCCCGCCGGCTGCACCGCCAAGGACCTGGTCCTGCACGTGATCGGCAAGATCGGCACGGCGGGCGGCACGGGTCATGCCATCGAGTTCGCCGGCAGCACGATCCGCGACCTGTCGGTCGAAGGCCGCATGACCATCTGCAACATGGCTATCGAGGCCGGCGCGCGCGTCGGGCTGGTGGCGGTGGACGAGAAGACCATCGAGTATTTCCGTGATCGTCCCTACGGGCCCAAGGGCGAGGCCTGGGACCAGGCGGTGGCGTACTGGAACACGCTGCATTCGGACGAGGGCGCGCATTTCGACCGCGTGGTCGAGATCGACGCGGCCGAGATCCAGCCGCAGGTCACCTGGGGCACCTCGCCCGAGATGGTGCTGCCGGTGGGCGCCAACGTGCCGGATCCGGCCAGCGAGACGGACGAGACCCGCCGTTCGGGCGTGGCGCGCGCGCTGGAGTACATGGGCTTGACGGCCAACATGCCGATCACCGACATCAAGATCGACAAGGTCTTCATCGGTTCCTGCACCAACTCGCGCATCGAGGATTTCCGTGCCGCCGCGGCGGTGCTGCGCGGCAAGCGCGTGGCGTCCAACGTCAAGCTGGCGCTGGCCGTACCCGGTTCGGGCCTGGTCAAGACGCAGGCCGAGCAGGAAGGCCTGGACAAGGTCTTCATCGAGGCCGGCTTCGAGTGGCGCGATCCCGGCTGCTCGATGTGCCTGGCCATGAACGACGATCGCCTGGAACCGGGCGAGCGTTGCGCCTCGACCTCGAACCGCAATTTCGAGGGCAGGCAGGGCGCGGGCGGCCGCACCCACCTGGTGAGTCCCGCGATGGCGGCGGCCGCCGCCGTGGCCGGTCATTTCGTCGACGTCCGCAAGGTCAACTGAGGTAGAGCATCATGCAAGCATTCACCACTCATGAAGGCCTGGTGGCGCCGCTGGACCGCGAGAACGTCGATACGGACCAGATCATCCCCAAGCAGTTCCTGAAGTCCATCCATCGCAGCGGCTTCGGCCCCAACCTGTTCGACGCCTGGCGCTACCTGGACGAAGGCCAGCCCGGCATGGACAACAGCAAGCGGCCGCTGAACCCGGACTTCGTGCTGAACCAGCCGCGCTACCAGGGTGCCTCCATCCTGTTGTCGCGCAAGAACTTCGGCTGCGGATCGAGCCGCGAGCACGCG
Source organism: Alcaligenaceae bacterium SAGV5 (assembly GCA_009360345.1). GTDB lineage: Bacteria > Pseudomonadota > Gammaproteobacteria > Burkholderiales > Burkholderiaceae_B > Pigmentiphaga. Next base: position 464,976 of record SPDP01000003.1, on the reverse strand, counting down.
CCGTGGGCGCTGGACCAGTACGGTTTCCGCGCGGTGATCGCGCCGTCGTTCGCCGACATCTTCTTCAACAACTGCTTCAAGAACGGCGTGTTGCCCATCGTGCTCTCGGAAGCCGACGTGGACAGCCTGTTCCAGGAAGTGGAGGGCAAGGAAGGCTACCGCCTGACCATCGACCTGGACCGCCAGGTCGTGGCGACGCCGTCCGGCCGCGAGCTGTCGTTCAGCGTCGACAGCTTCCGCAAGTACTGCATGCTGAACGGCCTGGACGAGATCGGCCTGACGCTGCGCCATGCGGACAAGATCAAGGCTTTCGAACAGAAGCGGCTCGCCACCCAGCCCTGGCTGGATGTGGAAGAGTTGAGGTCCCCCCCTACGCGCTGACGCGCGCCCTGAATGTGGTGGGCTCCCAGCCGCTGCGCGGCAACCCCCGAGGGGGGCCGGGCCTGCCTTGGGGCGGCACTGGCGGACCGGCAAAGCCGGATCCGCGGCGCCCTGGATAAGAATCAAACAGCGTTTTCTTGGGTTGAACATGACACAACATATCGCAGTGCTGCCGGGAGACGGCATCGGTCCCGAAATCGTCGAACAAGCCGTGCGCGTGCTGACCGCGCTGGGCGAGTCGTTCACGCTCGACACCCAGCCGGTGGGCGGCGCTGCGTACGAAGCGGCGGGCCATCCGCTGCCGCCGGCCACGCTGGACCTGGCCAGGAAGGCCGATGCGGTGCTGTTCGGCTCGGTGGGCGACTGGAAATACGACAAGCTCGAGCGCGCGCTGCGTCCCGAGCAGGCCATCCTGGGGTTGCGCAAGAACCTGGGCCTGTTCGCCAACCTGCGCCCGGCCATCCTGTATCCCGAACTGGCCAATGCCTCGTCGCTCAAGCCCGAGGTGGTGTCGGGGCTGGATATCCTGATCATCCGCGAATTGACCGGCGACATCTATTTCGGCCAGCCGCGCGGCGTGCGCACGGCGCCCGATGGCGCGTTCGCGGGCCAGCGCGAGGGCTTCGACACGATGCGCTACGCCGAGCCGGAAATCCGCCGCATCGCGCACGTGGCCTTCCAGACCGCCCGCAAGCGCCGCGGAAAGTTGTGCAGCGTCGACAAATCCAACGTGCTCGAGACCTTCCAGTTCTGGAAGGACATCGTCACCGAGGTCGGCAAGGAGTATCCTGATGTGGAACTCAGCCACATGTACGTGGACAACGCCGCCATGCAACTGGTGCGCGCGCCCAAGCAATTCGACGTGATCGTGACCGGCAACATGTTCGGCGACATTCTTTCCGACCAGGCATCGATGCTGACGGGCTCCATCGGCATGCTGCCGTCCGCCTCGTTGAACGAGACCGGCAAGGGCCTGTACGAGCCCAGCCATGGCTCGGCACCCGACATCGCGGGCAAGGACATCGCCAATCCGCTGGCGACCATCCTCTCGGCGGCGATGATGCTGCGCTATTCGCTCGACAAGGCGGCCCAGGCCGACCGGATCGAGGCAGCCGTCAAGAAAGTGCTGGAGCAGGGCTTGCGCACGGCCGACATCTACGAAGACGGCACGACTAAGGTCGGCACTGCCGAGATGGGCAGTGCCGTGATCAAAGCTCTGTAACCAGCCTGCGTGTCGCGCCCCCCGGGTGTGATGCGCCCGGCAAACAGTTTCAATCTGGACTACTTGTTAGGGGTGTGTAAATGAAAGCAGTTGGTCTGGTCGGCTGGCGCGGCATGGTCGGTTCCGTGCTCATGCAGCGCATGCGCGACGAAAACGATTTCTCGCTGATCGAGCCGGTGTTTTTCTCCACCAGCAACGCCGGCGGCGCGGCGCCCTCGTGGGCGCAGGGCGCGGGCCCGTTGCAGAGCGCGTTCGACATCGAGGCGCTCAAGAAGCTGCCCATCATCGTCACGGCGCAGGGCGGCGACTACACCACCGAGGTGTATCCCAAGCTGCGCGCCGCCGGCTGGGATGGCATCTGGATCGACGCCGCCAGCACGCTGCGGATGAAGGACGATGCCATCATCGTGCTCGACCCGGTCAACCGCAGCGTGATCGACGAGGCGTTGAAGAAGGGCGTCAAGAACTACATCGGCGGCAACTGCACCGTCAGCTGCATGTTGATGGGCCTGGGCGGCCTGTTCGAGCACGACCTGATCGACTGGATGACCAGCATGACCTACCAGGCCGCCTCGGGCGGCGGCGCGCAGCACATGCGCGAGCTGCTGACCCAGTTCGGCCTGCTCAACGCCACGGTGTCCGGCCTCCTGGCGGATCCGGCTTCGGCCATCCTGGAAATCGACCGCACGGTGCTGGCGAGGCAGCAGGACGGCACGCTGCCGCAGGAACACTTCGGCGTGCCGCTGGCGGGCAACCTGATCCCGTGGATCGACAAGGACCTGGGCAACGGCACCTCGCGCGAGGAATGGAAGGGCGGCGCCGAGACCAACAAGATCCTGGGCCGTGGCGAGGGCTTCGGCTCGTCGCCCATCCCCATCGATGGCTTGTGCGTGCGCATCGGCGCGATGCGCTGCCACAGCCAGGCGCTGACCATCAAGCTCAAGAAGAACGTGCCCCTGGACGAGATCGAGGGCATGCTGCGCGAGAACAACCAATGGGCCAAGGTCGTTCCGAACACGCGCGAGGCGTCGATGCAGTCGCTCACGCCCGTGGCCGTCACGGGTACCCTGGACATTCCGGTCGGCCGCATGCGCAAGCTGGCGATGGGCCCGGAGTACCTGAGCGCCTTTACCGTGGGCGACCAGTTGCTGTGGGGCGCGGCCGAGCCGCTGCGCCGCATGCTGCGCATCGCCCTGGGCGAACTCTGATCCTCGGGCTTGCATCAGAACGTACCTGAGCTTGCGACGGTAAGTCTCTGATGCTACAAGGAGGCCCGGCGGGCGCCGACCTGCCGGGGTCACCAACCGCCGGGCTATTCGCGGGGGCTTTTGCGCATGGGATTAGGATGAACGGACTTTCCGATCGAGAGGCAGGCCGTCCGGCCTTGATACACAAGCGTCCGCGCGCGGGCGGTCCATCGGTGGGGCTGCTGGCGCTGGGGTTGGCGGCCGGGGCCGTATCGGCGGCGCAGGCCGCGGACCTGGGAACGTTGAGAGTCTTGTCTGCATCCGGCGAACCCCTGCGCGCCGAGATCGCCGTCAATGCCGCGACGCCCCAGGAAGCCGGCACACTGAAGGCGGCCATCGCGCCGCGCGACGTCTACCGTCAAACCCAGCTGGAATACAGTGAGGCGCTGGCCAACCTGGCGCTGCGCATCGAAGACCGTCCGGATGGGCGCAAGGTGGTCAGTATCGCGTCGGCGGCGCCGCTGGACGTCCATGTACTGGACCTGCTGGTGGAGCTGACCTGGAACATGGGCCGCTTCATCCGCCAATACACGTTCATCCTGGATGTGCCGGCGCCCAAGGCGCAGGCGGCCGAGACGCGGCCCATGCCCGCCGCCCTGGAGGTCAAGCCTGGCGACACCCTGTTTGGCATCGCGGGCCGGCTCAAGCCCGAGGGCGCCTCGATCCACCAGACCCTGGCGGCGCTGCTGCGCGCGAATCCCCAGGCGTTTGTCGACGGCAATATGAACCGGCTGCGCGCCGGTGCGTCGCTGTCCGTGCCCGGCGCGGAAGAAGTCGGCGCGATCGACGCGGCGCAGGCGGCGGCCTTGTTTGCCAGCCAGGCTGAAGCCTTCGAGGCCTATCGCCAGCGCGTGGCGGGCGGCGCGAAACCGGGGCCTGCGGGAACGGGCGCAGGCGGCGCCGAGGCGAAGGGCGATATCGCGGCCTCGCCCGCACCGCAGGCGGAGTCCGGCGCACGGGGGGAAGATGCCCTCAAGCTCTCCAGCGGCGGCCGGGAAACGGCCGCCGGGGGGGAGCAGACCACGCGCGACCGCCTGGAAGAAGAGCGCGACGCCACCGCCAAGGCCATGCGCGAAGCGCAGGAGCGGGTGGAGGCGTTGCAGGGCAATGTCGAGGCCATGCGCGGCCTGCTCGAAGCGCAGAACGAAACCCTGGCGAAGATGGAGCAACAGGCCCGCGATCGCGCGGCCGACGCCGCGGGTGGCCAGCCGGCCACGGCGGCGTCCAGGCCGGACCCGGCCGCTCCGGCGGAGCCACCGGCCACGGCGGCCGAGCCGCCCGCGGCTTCCTCCGCCGCGCCGGCCGCAGCCGCGGGCGCCGCCGAAACTCCGTCCGCTGGCAATGCCGAGGGACGGCCTTCCCTGGCCGCCTCGGTGGCCGATAAGGTTCGCGACCACAGCGTGGCAGTGCTGGGCGCTGTCGTCGCCGTGCTGGCGGCGTTGCTCGGCGCCTTCGTGCTGCGCCGCCGCTCTGCCCGCGCGGAAGAGGAAGAGGCGCGCGAGGCCGCGCGTATCGAGGCCGGAAATGCCGACGAAGAGGCCGACGCGCTGGCGCCGGCCGAGGGCGGCCCGGTCAACCACCTGCGGGACTGGGACGATATTCCGCCGTTCCCCCTGCCCGATACCCCACCGCCCCGCGCTGACGGTGAGCCCGATGATTATCCGGACGACGACGAACCAGGGGATGCCGGCCGCCCCGCGGCCGTTCCACCGGCTGCCGCGGCGGCCTTCGGGCTGGACTTGAACCTGGACGCCGCCGCGCCCGCCCAGGACAAGGCGAAGCCCTCCGTCGTGGCCGGCATCGACCTGGATACGAATCTGGACGCGCCGGTCGATCCGGACGCCAAGCTGGACCTCGCCAAGGCCTGTGCCGACATGGGCGATCGCAACGGCGCGCGCGAATTGCTGGAAGAAGTCCTGCGCGATGGGGACGCGGACCAGCGCGAACGGGCGCGGGCGCTGCTCGCGTCCTGGTAGGACCGTCCGGCATGCCGCGCATCGCCCTGGGGGTGAGCTACGACGGCGCCCCCTGGCTGGGATGGCAGACCCAACCGCACCGGCGAACCGTGCAGGACAGGCTGGAGTCGGCCCTGGCTGCCTTCGTCGGCCAGCCGGTGGCCACCCTCTGCGCAGGCCGCACCGATACCGGCGTTCATGCCGCCCAGCAGATCGTGCACCTGGATACCGAGGCGCTGCGTCCCGAACAGGCCTGGGTGCGTGGCGTGAACGCGCATCTGCCGCCCAGCATCGCGGTGCGCTGGGCGCGCGAGGTGCCCGCCGGCTTTCACGCCCGTTTCTCCGCGCGTTCGCGTTCCTACGTCTATCTGCTGCTGGACGATCCCGTGCGCTCGCCGCTGTGGACGGGCCGCGCGGGCTGGAGCTTCCGGCCCCTGGACCTGGAGGCGATGCGGGCGGGGGCGGCCCATCTGCTGGGCGAGCACGACTTCAGCAGTTTCCGGTCGTCCCAGTGCCAGGCAGCGTCGCCCGTGCGCACGATGCACGAACTGGGCATCGAACGGCGCGGCCGGCTGGTGGTCTTCACCCTGCGCGCCAATGCCTTCCTGCATCACATGGTGCGCAATATCGTGGGGGCGCTGGTGTACGTGGGGCAGGGCAGGCAGCCCGCCGACTGGATGCCCGCGTTGCTGGCCGAGCGCAACCGGACCAAGGCCGCGCCCACCTTCTCGCCCGACGGACTCTACCTGACCGCCGTGGGCTATCCGGGCGACTACGGCCTGCCGTCCACCGACGCGACCGACGAGATCCGGCTGGCGCGCTGATCCGTCGGCCGCCTGGCCGGCTTCCTAGCGGCAACTGTAGTTCGCGCCATCGGTGATGGCGCCGCTGCCCTGGTAGGTGGCCTTTTGCGGATGGACGCAAATCGGCATGCTGACACTGGCGTCGGCCGACTTCAACATCAACGGGCCCGGCTGCGTGCCTTTCTCGACCCAGGCGACCAGGGCGTCGAAGAACTGGTTGGCCGCGGGCAGCGGCACGGTATTGGCGGTGGCGGCCGGCCCCGCGCTGCCGCTGACGGTGCCCACGCCGGCGCAGTGGCCCATGCCCGGGACCAGGTACAGCCGGTTGAAGGCCTGGACCGCGCCCATGCCGCCCATCTTGTCGGCCACGCGGGCCAGGTAGTTCAGCGAACCGGCGGGCGTGATCAACTGGTCGGCCAGCCCGTGATAGCTGATGACCTTGCCGCCGCCGTCGCGCAGCCGGGTCAGGTCGGGGTTGTCGGTGTTGATGTGGCCGAAGGCCGCCTGCAGCGCGATGCCGCGGTCATGGGCGTTGGCCAGGTCGGCGTAGCCCATGTCCTTCCACTTGTCCGCGCCATTGCCGGTCGCGTTGGTGAAGGACGGGGTCGCGTAGGTTGGATTCTGCAACTCCAGGGCGACCATGTCAGTGGCGATGGCGAACGGGCGGGCGACCGGGGGCGTGCCGGAGGAGCCGGCCAGTCCGCTGAGATCCGTGCCGCGCCTCAGACCCCACCAGAGCTGCTTGCTGGCCAGCGTGGTGGCGCTGGCATTGTCCACCTGCGGATCGGGGGCGCTGCCGTCGGCGGTCTGGCCGTACCAGATCTTGTTGATGGTCCGGGCCTCGGCCAGCGAGACGCAGGCGGCGTCGGTGCTGGCGCCGACCACGCCGTTGCCCGCGACGCCCGCGCACAGAGCGGCCGCGTCGCGCGTCGGGTCGTAGCGGCACTGGCTGGTGTCGGGAATGAAGCCCAGGTGCTGGCCGCCCACGGTGTCGCAGGCGCTGACCGCGGCGGCGCTGACGCGGCGCAGCTTGTCGGCGGCGATCGGGCCGCCCAGGTCGCGCTGCATCGCCACCTGCGGATACAGCTCGTTGGTGATGAAGCGGGTCCAGTTGAAGGCGGGGGCGCCGTTCAGGTAGCCATCGTAGTCGTCGGGATGTTCCTGGGCGATCTTGTAGCCCTGGCGTCCGCCGGTGGAGCAGCCTTCCCAGTACGCGTATTGCTGCGGCTTGCCGTAGTAGGCCTCGACCAGCGCCTTGGTCTTGACCGCGAGTTCATGCAGGCTGCGTTCGGCGAAATCCCCCCACAGCGCGCTGTTGATCGTGCCGTCTTCCTTCATCGCGAACGACCCGTTGCCCGCGATGGCATGGCCGGTGTCGGTGCTGCCGACCGCATAGCCCAGCGCCGCGGTGGCGGCGGCGCTTGCGTTGCCGATCTGGGTGGCCGAGGCCTGGTTGCCGCCGGCCCAGCCGCCACCGCCCAGGTTGCGGATGCGCTGGTTCCAGTTGGCGGGCGTGGGCAGCCAGACCTCGATGCCGATGCCGGGCGAGGTGGACGGCGCATCCGCCGTGCCTGGATTGCCCGGGCCGACCACGATCTTGACCAGGCACATGTCCTGGGTGGCCTTGGCGGGCGCGGGCGAGGCCGGCGTACCCGCCAGGGCCAGCGCGTCGCCCTGCTTGAAGGCCCGGGCGAGGACGACCTGGGTGTTCGCGTCCGGTTTGAAAGCCGTCTTCATGCTGTCATCGCAACTGAGCGTGGCCGACGGCGGGGGCGGGGCGGGTGGATCGTCGCTGCCGCCACAGGCGCTCAGCGCGGCCAGCAGGCCCGCGGCCCAGGCGCGCGGCGGCAGGCTGGCAAGCGGACGAGGGAAGGGGGATGAATGCTGCTTCAGGCGTGCCATGATGATCTCCTCGGTGGGCAGCCGGGCTGCCGTTTTTCTTAGGGTGGAACCGCAGGCAGACGAATTTTTATGCATGATAGTTCTTGTTTTTGTTGTGCGATCATGAATAGTTGTGCATGAATCATCAATTTAGGGGTTGTACCTGGCCTGGAGAGTGGGGAGGGCGGTCGGCATGGCGGCGGGACAGGTAAAATCAGTGCTTTGGCGCACAGCATCGACACGGTGACACACTTTGGCTGCATCTTCTTCCTCCACGCCCCTTCATGTCCGTGAGGACTCCTACGTAACCCTGCACTACCGCATTTCGCTGGCTTCGGGCGAGGGCGCGGGTGGCGTGTTCGTCGATACCTTCACCGGCCGTCCGGCCACGCTGCAACTGGGCATCGGCCAGTGGGCGCCCGGCATGGAGGCGGCACTGGTCGGCCACGGCGAAGGCGAGAGCTTCAGTTTCACCCTCGCTCCCGCGCAGGCCTATGGCGACCGCAATCCGGAGCTGATCCAGCGCGTGACCCTGGCGATGCTGCGCGAGCATGCGGGCGACGAGACCTTCGCGCCGGGCGACCTGGTCGAGTTCGCCGCCCCCAACGGCGGGCGGTATTCGGGCGTGTTCAAGGAGCAGGGCGAGGACTACGCCCTGTTCGATTTCAATCATCCGCTGGCCGGCTCGGCCCTGACGGTGGATGTATCCATACTTGGAGTGATGTGATGGCGCAGGCGCCCATGGAAGTGGTCCTGGCCCAGCCGCGCGGCTTTTGCGCCGGCGTCGACCGGGCCATCGAGATCGTCGAACGGGCGCTCCAGATCTATGGCGCGCCCATCTACGTGCGCCACGAGATCGTCCACAACCGCTACGTGGTCGAGGACCTGCGCGCCAAGGGCGCCGTCTTCATCCAGGAACTGGACGAGGCGCCGGTCGGCGCGACGGTGGTGTTCTCGGCCCACGGCGTATCCAAGGCGGTGCGTGGCGAGGCCGAACAGCGCGGCCTGCGGGTGTACGACGCCACCTGTCCCCTGGTGACCAAGGTCCATGTCGAGGTAGCCAAGATGCGGGCCGCCGGCAACGAGATCGTCATGATCGGCCACAAGGGGCACCCTGAAGTGGAGGGCACGCTGGGCCAGTCCGAGGCCGGCATGTATCTGGTCGAGACGGTCGAGGACGTGGCCGCGCTGGTCGTGGCCGATCCGGAGAGGCTCGCCTACGTGACCCAGACCACGCTGTCGGTGGACGACGCGGCGCAGGTCGCGGCCGCGCTCAAGGGCCGGTTTCCGAATATTTCCGAGCCCAAGAAGAGCGACATCTGCTACGCCACGCAGAACCGCCAGGATGCCGTCAAGGTGATGGCGCCCGAGTGCGACCTGGTGCTGGTGGTGGGCAGCGTCAACAGCTCCAATTCCAATCGGCTGCGCGAGGTGGCCGAGCGCAAGGGCGTGTCCGCCTATCTGATCGACGGCGCCGCCGATATCGATCCTGCCTGGCTGGAAGGGCGCCGCCGGGTGGGCGTCACGGCCGGCGCCTCGGCGCCCGATGTGCTGGTACAGCAGGTCATCGCCCGCCTGAAGGAACTGGGCGCGGCGTCGGTGCGCACCCTGGCGGGCGCCGAGGAAGGCATCGCCTTCCCGCTGCCCAGGGGCTTGTCCAAGAACGTCCGCCTGTAGTCCTACGGAGCCTTCATGCGTCTCTATGGTTATTTCCGCAGTTCCGCCGCGTATCGCGTGCGCATCGCGCTGGCCTTGAAAGGGCTGCCGTACGACTATCTCGCGGTGCACCTGCTCAAGGATGGCGGCCAGCAGCTGCAGCCCGATTTCCGTCGCCTGAGCCCAGCCGCCCTGGTGCCGGTGCTGGAAGACGACGGTCATGTCCTGACCCAGTCGCTGGCCATCATCGAATACCTGGAGGAGACGCGTCCGCAGCCCGCGCTGCTGCCGGCCAGCCCGGCCGAGCGTGCCCGCGTGCGGGCGCTGGCGCTGAACATTGCCTGCGACATCCATCCGCTGAACAATCTGCGCGTGCTGAAGTACCTGAAGAGCCCGTTGGGCGTGGACCAGCAGGGGCGCGACGAATGGTACCGGCACTGGGTGGAGGGCGGCCTGGCCGCGCTCGAACGCATGCTGGCCGACTCGCCCTCGACGGGATTGTGCTGCCATGGCGACCAGCCGACGCTGGCCGACCTGTGCCTGGTGCCGCAGGTCTACAACGCCCGCCGCCTGAAGTCGGACCTGGGCGCCATGCCGACCGTGCTGCGCATCGCCGACCATTGCGCGGCGCTGCCCGCGTTCCAGGCCGCCCATCCCGATGCGCAGCCGGATGCGGAGTAGCATTTGAATACGCGCGCAAAATTTTGCTAGAATAGCGGGCTAGCTTGAAGTACGCGCTTTTTGGGCCTTGAAGGCCTGGACTCTTGGGTCCTGGGGCGGCTTCACAAAGCTTGCGCCGGCATAGCTCAGTTGGTAGAGCAGCGCATTCGTAATCGGAACGCGGTTGCGGTGAGGCTGGGCCACGGAGCTAAGCACGGCAAGGCTTTCGGGCCGCCAGCAGTCTGATGGCAAGGAAGTACAGACACGGTTTGAACAAGTTTTAGGTTTCGCCGGTGTAGCTCAGTTGGTAGAGCAGCGCATTCGTAATGCGAAGGTCGTAGGTTCGACTCCTATCTCCGGCACCATCTTGAAGTGAAAAGGGCAGCCCATCTGGGCTGCCCTTTTCTTTTGCCGCCACAAAGATGGCCGATGCCAAATTGGTACTTATAGTCCGTGGAATTATTGTCATCATTCTGTTTCAATGCTGGGTATGCCCAAGCATCACGATGACTTCCTGCAGTGGTTCGGCGCCCGAGTCCGCGGACTCCGGCAGCAAAGGGACTTATCGCAAGAAGAACTCGCCCAGCTCGCTGGGATTGATCGAACCTACATAGGCGGAGTTGAAAGAGGCGAGAGAAACCTGAGCCTCCTAAACGTCAAAAAGCTTGCCGATGCGTTGGGCATCAATGCAAAGGATCTCTTTGACGATGACTTCCAACTCTGACTATCTCTCCCGACTTCTGCAGCGATTGAGCGCATTCCGAGGCGATGCAGGCCTTACCCCTGCGGAAGTGGAACAGCGCCTAATCCTTGGCCCTGGGTGGATCACTGCGATTGAGGCGGGTACCATCCATCCAAGCCTGGACGTAATTGCATCTATGCTGTCTGTGTACGGTAGAAGCCTCAGCGATCTTGCCGAGGGCGCGACGGGCAGCGTTCCCCACATCAATCGGTCAATCTCTGCGCAGGCTGCAGGAAACGATTTGGATATCCAATTCGCTTACGCTGCCCATGATGCGGTCTATCGGCTCTTGAACGCGACGACTGACCAATTCACCGAAGTGGTTCTTTCGCTCAGGAATGGCTTGGCCCAACTCAGCAGTCAGAATGTCAGCGATGAGCAAGAAAAGGCGATCAAAACGGAGAGTGTCGCAAGCGCGTTTCTGAAAGCTGTTGAGCAGTGGCCGGGCGCTAACCCTTCAGATCTTTGGTGGTTTGTCGTCTATCGAGCCTATTGTGATCAGTACAACCACCCGTCAGAGCACTCACGCCTTGATTTCACTCAGAGCTGGAAACGAACGGGCGGTTGGGCGCTCGAGCGAATTCTTGAACGGCATTATGGTCCGGCACTTGCGGCGCACGGTATCAACCTTGTAATTGCTGACGGCGAACGAAAGGTCCGGTTACTCCGGAGCGTGAATGTTGGCCATCGCCTAGAAGCAGACAAAATGGATGTACTGCTGACTGTGGGCACTGGCGCGGGCGAGCAGTTGATTGGTGTTGTGCATGTCAAAGCGAGCTTCGCAGAGCGGCGGACTGATGATGTTCCTATGAGTCAGGCCCTCGTTGCCGCAGGATACATCTCCCCTCTCTGGACAATGGATTGCAAGAGCACGCCATCATCTCGCCCAACGAATCGAGGAGAGTTGGGTGCGGTATTCGATGGCCGAGGGTCTGATCAGCGCAGTGCGAAGCGCAAAGACATCGAGGATGACGGGTTCTTCTCTGCCTGCTTCTCTTACAACAAGAACACGGCACCTACACCAGAGGGGTATCAGGCGCGGGCACGCGTGCATGTTTGTGATTTCTCAACTCCCGACGATGCCTTTACGGATTTCATCGTTACTGAACGGCAGAGGGTCAAAGCAACGTTAGGGATTTGACCTTTTCGGCTTCTTCGAGGCGTCCATTGGATGCCTGCACTTGTTCTGGATCGATTTCAAAGCCGATATATGAGCATCCCAGCCGAAGGGCTGCAATGCCGGTGGTGCCTGAACCAGAGAATGGGTCAAGTACAACAACGTCCTCGCCAGCTAGGCCATAGGCATCTATACAACGATACGGTAGTTCTTCTGGGAATCGGGAGAAGTGCTTTAGCCCGTCGATCTTTTCATTAGCAAATTCCCACACACTCTTGACCGGCGGAGCGACGCGAAAATTATGCTTTTCGTTCTTCGTCAGCAAATAAATCGGTTCATGATATCGATGGGGGCGGCGGCATTTCCCCTCTGGCATAGGATTCTTCTTGCGCCAAACCACTTCGCCTCTGAACAGGTAGCCGCCATCGCAAAGACCCAAGACAAGTCGATATGGCAGGGCAAGTAAATTTCCGTATTGGAGCCACGCTGTGTCCTTTTCGATGAATGCCTTCCGTTTCATCCGAGGCTTTGTGTACGCGGAGTTGTGCGCAGCTAATCCGGTTTTTTCATGTCCTAGAGTGCTGAACTGGCGGTCATCCTCACGCCAATTAACTGGCGTATTGTAGGCATCACCTATGTTGATCCATATGATTCCGCCCGGCTTCAGCTTTGGCAGGATGCGCAAGAACACGTCAGTTAAAAATTGAACGTAATCGCGCGGATCCTCTTCAATCCCTGTGCCCTGCGAATGCCGCTGTCCCCAGTAAGGAGGGCTGGTTACAACGATATCAACTGATTCGTCCGGGAGTTGGGGGATCAGCTCAAGGCAGTCGCCCATATGAGCTTTGTTAATTTGGAACGATCCCAGCAACATCCTGCAAGCCTCTCAATAATGGAACTCATAGTCATCATACACGAGAGTCAATGCTGCGGCAATGACCGATACGGCATCACCAGGCGACCCATGCCGCTTCCGGACGCATCAGCCTAGGCGCAGAGCCGCCGAAGCCGTTCCAGACGCGCCACGGAGCCACCTGGCTCCCGCGACAAACGTTGGTTCCAAATGGTCTTGTGCTGACTTAACATGATGATCGTCGGACGTCACCAACCGCCCGACACTACCTCTATAAGGTCCGCCCCGCTTTGGCAGCGGGGAACGAAGGTCGGCCACTCTAGGCCGGGTGAACGGATCACGTCGAGTTCCCGCGAATAGCTCGGGAACGCCAGTCATCAGTTCGCCTGTCTTGCGGCAGAGGCGTCCGATGGCTGCGTTCCCTGCCGCGGAGACAGACGACATGACCTATAGGTTGCAACTCTCGGCCAGCGCCCTGACCGAACTACACCAGCTCCCCGACGATGCGCTGCTCAGCACCCGCGAAGCAGCGGCGTTCCTCAACGTCTCGCCCAGCTCGCTTGCTTGGTACAGGTGCAACCGCATCGGGCCGGACTACGTGAAGGTGGGCACCAAGACCGTCCGCTATCGCGTGGGCACCCTGCGCGGCTACGCTTCGTCGCTGCGCCCCGGCATCGGCCGTCCGAAGCAGGAGGGTTGAGCCATGTCCACAAAAGAAAACGCCCACGGCGGACAAGACCGTGGGCGCAAGGAGTCGCCTGGAGAGAGTAGGCGCAAGCATGAAGAACAAACCAATCATGCCGCCGCCACTTCCCGCAGGACGCCATCGATCGACGCCGAGGGCCTGATCCGTGCCGGCCTGACGCTGATTCCCCTGCATCGCTGGGACGCGAAGGATGCCAAGGGCCGCCCGCGCGGCAAGACGCCCCGTGACGGCGCATGGCAGGCCCGTGACTACGACAGCCGCGAGGTACTGGAACAGGCGGCCCGCGATGGTCGCAATGTGGGCGTGCGTCTGCCGGCCGATTGGCTGGTGCTCGACGTTGACCCGCGCAACTTCTCTGAGGGCCGTGACTCGTTGGCCGAGCTTGTCGCCGACACTGGGCTGGACTTGTCCACGGCGCCTCACACCATGACCGGCTCAGGTGGGCATCATTACTGGTTTCGCAAGCACGCCGATGTACAGGTGCTCGACAGCCTGGACGCTTACCAGGGCGTTGAGTTCAAGAGTGCCGGCCGCCAGGTGGTCGCACCGGGATCAATTCACCCGAACGGCAACAAATACCGCTGGGATGACTTCGCACCCGAACCCGAAGAGGCACCGTACCTGCCTGATGCACTGCTGCGTCTGATTCGTCGCTCCCCTCGCGCTCATGGTGAAGCGGCTGGGTTCGGGGAGCTCACGCCCGAGATGCTGGCCGAGACCCTGGAGCAGATCGACCCCGAGGACTTCAAGGATCACGACACCTGGCGCGACCTGATGATGGCCTGCCACCATGCGACTGGCGGCGAAGGCCGTCAGGAGTTCATTGATTGGTCCACGCAGGATGCCGATTACCAGGACGACGCCTGGATAATCGGTCGCCGCTGGGACTCGCTCCACGCCACCGCAGGCAAAGGCGGCCGCCCGATCACTGTCAAGCTGCTGCACAAGGTCGTGCAGGCTGGCGGAGGCGAGGTTGCTCGCGCCAAGCCGGAGGATGACTTCGAGGCCTACGAGGACCCCGCCGAACTCGGCCAGGGTGTGGATGACGCGCTATTGCGGGCTGAGCCCAAGCTGGAAGGCAAGGCAGCAATCCTTGAAGAAATGAACGCTCAGCACAGCGTCGTGATGGAAAACGGCAAGTTCCGCATCTTCACCGAAGAGTTCGACCCTGTGCTCGGCCGCCACTTCTACCAGCGGTCCACAAAGGAGGACTTCCAGAACCTGTACTGCAACAGCTTCGTCGAGCAGGTAAATGACCGCCCGACGACACGGGCGCAATTCTGGCTGAAGCATCACGCACGCCGCCAATATAAGGGCGTCATCTTCGACCCGTCAGGCGACCACAATGGCTGGCTGAACCTGTGGCGCGGTTGGGCTGAGAAGCCGAAACACGGCGACTGGTCGCTGCTGGATCAGCTCATCCGTGAGGTGCTGACCGATGGCGACCGCAAGGCCTACGAGTACGTGATGAATTGGATTGCCGCCATGTTCCAGCGTCCGTCCGAACCTGCGGAAGTGGCGATCGCATTCAAGGGCGCGAAGGGCACGGGCAAAGGGACGCTTGGGCGGGTGTTGCAGAGCCTTGCGGGCGCACACGGGCTGCACATCAGCTCACCCGAGCACATTACGGGCCGCTTCAACTCGCACCTTCAGAACTGCATTCTCCTGTTCGCGGACGAGGCGTTTTGGGCTGGCGACAAGACGGGTGAGGCGAAGTTGAAGGCTTTGGTCACCGAACCGACTGTTGCTTATGAAGGCAAGGGCCGCGATGCCGTGATGGGCAAGAACCTCATCCACATCATCATGGCATCCAACTCCGATTGGGTGGTGCCTGCCGGCCTGGATGGTGAGCGCCGCTTTGCGGTGTTCGAGGTGAACGAGTCGCGCAAGGACGACCACGCCTTCTTCCGTGCCCTGAACCGCCAACTCGACGAGGGAGGCCGCGCCGCCTTCCTGCACGACATGCTGGCACGCAATGTCGTGGGCTGGCACCCGCGCAACGACATCCCGCAAAACAGTGCGCTCGCCGAGCAGAAACTGCGCGGCATGGAGCCCGAGTTCGCTTGGTGGCATTCGTTGCTCTATACGGGCGAACTCCCTGGCTACGACGAGGATAGGGACTGGTCAGGCGGGCCGGTGGAGCTCGACAAGTCGGAACTCTATGACAGCTACCTGTCCTTCGCCCGCAATCGCACCAAGCACCCGCGGCCGCTGCCTGGACTTGCGAGGGTGCTGCTCGCCAAGGTCGGTGTGACGACACGTCAGATCAGGAGCGGCACCCGCAAAGATAGGTGGGTGTACGTCGTCCCCGACCTCGGCCAGGCTCGCGCCAAGTTCGCCGAAATCGTCAAGGCAAGCTCCTCGCAGCTCTGGGTTTAAAAAAGCACAGCATCGACGCCGTGCGACGCGCTACGTGTCGCACGGCTTCTTTTTGGACTTTTTGCTTTAAGAATCATGCGCTTAATCCTCGGCGCACGACGAGCACGGCTTTCTTGACTCCGAAATCGTTTTAGGAATTTAAGCGCTGTCCAGACCCGACCGATACGCCTTGTGTTCGCCTGCGCGATGAGGGAGGTATTACGGTTTGTCTGTTATCAGAAATAAGCTGTGCATGTTGTTCAAGTTGTTCGTTTTATAAAAAGTCTTTGATTTATAAAGAAAAAATACGCACGGCTTTATGCACAGCTTCTGCGTGCCCCTTGCATAAACCGTGCTGCCTGCCGGATGCGCGTGTCGGCTTGACCTGACCCTGGCCGAGCATGGTGGGCGTGGCGGTGGTGGTGCCCGACAAGGGCAGATTTGGCGCCGAACCTCGTCCATCTTCTCCCTCACGCGCAAACTGAAATCCGCCCTCTAATCGACGGGCAGTGCGCCCCTTCAACTCAAGCCCTTGATCCGCTTGGAATAACACTGGCTCCTCGCGCGCGGTAAACACGACACGATCACGTCGTACACCAATTTTGAGGAGGCCGACGTGGCTATGAAGAAGTTCACGCGGGCGGCCCAAGACCTGTTCATTCAGGTGCTTGAGGACACCTGCTCGCCCAAACAGGCGGCCGCCGCAGTCGGCATCAGCCGCCGTCTGGCGTTCGACTACAAGCAGAAGGACACCGAGTTCCGCGCCCGCTGGGAGAAAGCCATCGAGGTCGCCCTAGACGCCCTTCTTGATGAAGCCTATCGACGCGCGGCCATCGGCTACGAGGAGCCCGTCATCCACGGTGGGCAACTCTCCACCGTCACCGACGAGGAGACCGGCGAACAGAAGCCCCTGACGGTGCGCAAGCACAGCGACCGCCTGTTGGAGGTCCTGCTTAAGTTCCGCTATGGCGATCAGATGGCGGACCGTCTGCGCGTCAAGGTCGAGGAGAGCAGCGGCTTGGATGCCGCAGCCCTTCTGAAGATGCCGAGCGAGGATCGTAAGGCCCTGGCTGAACTGCTCGCGAAGTACGAAGCCAACAAGGAGCGCGAAAATGGCGGAAGCTAAGAAACTGAGCGTGGCCGAAGCCCTGGAGCAAGCCGAGCTGATCGAAGGCACGCTCGACCGATTCGAGCAGACCGCGCCGCACGCTGTTGAGGCTTTGGGCGGCCGTGATGCACTCGCTGCGTGCTCGGAGATGACGTGCATCGGTCCTATGCCTCGTCTCGACGTTGCCACCTGGGCGGGTATGTCCAGGGAGTTCCAGGAGCGCCGCGAGTGGGAGGCGCGCGGTAACACCAGGGGCACTTCATGAGTTCTCAGCCCGTCGAAGTCGCGGGCGTCATCTATTCCAGTATCAGCGCGGCAGCGCGTGCCCACGGCATCAGTCAACATGGGATGGAGTGGCGTATCGACTCCGATGCCTTCCCCGACCACAAGCGCCTGCCTGCCGTGCGCAAGCCGACAGGGGACCACCTCGTCGGCCGCGCCCTGGTCGAGCCTGAGCGCTGGCCTTTCGATGGTGACCTTTCACGCCGTGCGCCCGTCTTCGATCCCAACATCACGCCACCCCGTCTCGTGCGTCGTGTCGGCTGGCTTCGCTGCATGCTGTGCAGCCGTCCCCACTTCTCTGAGGATGTCGTCGGAGTGAGGATTTGTTTTGAATGCGGCGGTGAGGGCAGCGTCCCCATCGGGCGCATCTCCGACCTCGAAGACGACGACCTCTGATTGCTTGTCAGTGGGTCACACGCCCCAAGCCCTTGATCTGCCTGCCGATTGCCGCCAAGGCACCCTGGTGGAACACAGCCTGATAAACGTTGGTATCGCCGACCAGCGCGCCACGACACATTGAGAGCATTCCGGCCGCGCATTGGCGTGCGGCCTTCCCGGCAGGCGTCGGGTGATCGCACATGCGGCCGGAGGAACCCCACCTCCCAGGAGCCGCAGCATGAAGATCACCCTTACCGACACGCCCTTGCTGAGCACTCAGCAGATCGGCGAACTGGCATCCGGCCTGGATGCCCTCCACACCCGCGTCATCAAGGCCATCGAGCGTCTGAACAAGGACGTAGCCGCCAAGAAGGCTGAGATTGCCTCCCGCTGGAAGAACTCCTCCGGCTTCTCCGGCGCCGACGTGGCGCGCTTCGAGCAGACCGAGACCCTGGCCGCCATCGGGCAGATCAAGGACAACAGCCGCGCCGAGCTCGACGGCCTGCTCAAGCAGGCGGGCGCGCCCCACGCCCAGCTCATCGCGCAGCGGCCGTTCTACGACAGCCCCGCCAAGGTCCTGTCCCGCGCCGCCCTCGGCGACCCGAAGCGCACTGAGTACCTACAGCAGCTCCAGCACGCTGGTCCCGCCGAGCTCGGCCACATGGCCCAGGTCGCGGCCGGCACCAAGAACGTCCCGCTGGCCTCTGCTGTCCTGTCGCTGCTGGACAAGATGCCCAGCAAGGACCGCCCTGTCGGTCCCGCCGAACTGGCGAACGCCATGAAGCTGGAGGATTACGAGAAGGTGCGCGAGTACATCAAGCTGGGCGACGCGCGCCTGCAAGGCATCCTGGTCTCCGTCCGCACCTGGCAGTCGGGCCGCTCGAATCCGCTCAATACCGTGTCGCTGGCCATGCGCGAGCAGGAAATCGACCATGCCCTGATTGGTGACGGCGATGGCGACGCATAAGCTCCCCGTCTATCCGGCAGACCACCCGGTAGCCTTGGCGCTGTGCGCGATGTTCAGCTCCCTCGATACCGGCCGGGAACTCATCGAAACCCTGGCCGATACTGCCGAGCGCGTGGGCGTCCCCTTCGGCTCTGAGCGCTTTGATGAAGCCGCCGCGATGGCGGGCATTCCTTACTGCCGCTCACTCGACCTCTATCTCGACCGCCAGACCCAGCGTGAGGCTGAAGCTCTGCCGTTCCATCTTGCCCACCTGGCACTGACGCACTGAAGCTGTCTCTGCCGTGTCCAAGGGGCGATCCGTGATGGGTCGCCCCTTTACGCTTCAAGGGCTTATGGAATCTGGTGTGCTGACTGGCAGTTAGAGGGCAAGTTTTCGAGGGGCCCCGGCTCCCGAATCCAGCAAAACACGACCTAATGGCTCCTACGTACCCAACCACCGGAGCGCGCCATGAAGCTGGAAGAAATGAGCATGAAGGACCTGCTGGCCCTGCACAACAAAATCGCCGACAAACCGGCTGGACCCAAGACCTTTGCGACCCGAGGCAAGCTGGTTGCGCGGATCGAAGCGATCGCGGCCGACAAGAACATCGACGTCGCCTCGTTCGGGCGGCCGCAGCAGCCCGAGGCAGCCGTGCCGAGCACACAGCCGCAGGCCGAGGCCATCGAGAGCCTAGACGCTCAACCGGAGACCGTGAAGGCCCCGCGTGGCAAGGGCATCGGCGCACTTGCACGGCAACTCCTCATGGACCCCGCAGGCTATCCCCATAGGCTGATTGCCGCGATGGTCAATGCCCAGCTCGACGGTGCGCAGGCCACCGACAAATCGGTGCGCTGGTACGCCAACGACATGCGCAAGAAGGGCATTGAGGTTCCGCCACGGCAGAAGGCTCACCCCGCTGACATGGATGCAGAGCAGTCGGCCGAGGCGATGAAGACCGTGCGAGTGGTCGAACGTGCCGCCGATGACTGATGGATGTTTTCCTGCCGTGCATGGAAAAGGGCCACCGCGACGGTGGCCCTTTCATTTCATGCCTTTGGGCGCCGTGACGCCCCGATAGAGGATCAGGCGGCCTGCTTCTTCTGCCGCGCGATCCACGCCATTGCTGCGGCCTCTTCCTTTGCACGTTTGACGTCGAAGGTTGCGAAGCGATCCTCCCACATTTCACGAACCTCTTCGATGTCATCGCCATACAGCGGGCACTCTTCAGCGGTCTCGTCGCCACGGCAGTCTGCATTTACCTCCCGCATCCGGTAGTGCGCGCAGGTGATGTACCACTCGTCACCGAACTGGCGATGCAGGCTCAGGAACAGCTCAATCATTTCGCGGTTGGGCTCGGCCTCGAGTTCGACGGCCCATTCTTCTGCAAGCTCTTCGGCAGTCGGAAGGGTATCGCGTTGAAGTGCGCGGATCAAAATGATGGAAGCGTCTTCGTTGTTGCAGACCATGCGTTCAAATCCAATGCAGACTTCAGACATGGAAGTAGCCAGCGTCTCGATGGCGGGGGTGTTGATTGCGTTCATACTGTTCTCCAATGAGTTGGTGAGATACCTGAACGAGGTGGCCGACCCCGTCAGGCGCTCGGGTTGAGTAGCGCGCTGGAGAGAAGTTTGAACGCCCGTCAACAGAAAAAATATCAACGTTTGCAGGCGCTACGCAGTCTCAAATTCGTTGATTGACTCGACCTCCTGCTGCATGGTTGCAAGGCGCGGCGGCCACTCGCCTTCTGTCCATTGGAGCCCCAAGGCATCGAGCACGTATGCGCTGGCCTTGTCCTGATAGCCGCGCAGGTGGTCGAGCGTGGGGTTCAGGTAGCCCATCGTCACGTTGCCCGCCGCGTGGTTCAGCAGGAACTTCAGCTCGGCAATGGGCACGCCTGCCTGTAATGCCAGCGTGGCGTAGGTGTGCCGCAGGGCATGCCCCGTCAGGCCGTCCAGCTCGTGCTGCGCGACCTCGGCCACGTGCCCGCTCTCGCTGTCGGCGGGAAACAGCCACTGCGTCTTGCGCTGAAGGCGGGGCGCTTCGCGCTGACGGTGGCCGAGCAGGTCAGCGAGCGGCCCAGACAGTGGGAGGTCGAAGGCGCGGGCTGATCCGCCCTTGGGCTTGGGAACGTGCAGCCGCAGGTCGTCCAGGTTCAGGTCAGAGATACGGGCCTCGCACGCAGACGTGCGCCGCATGCCCGTCAGGATCATGAACAGGTGCAGGTCGCGCCGAACGGGGTGGAGCTTGAGCACTGCCTCGCCCCACGCCTTCAGGCGCTCGCCACTGACCTCGACCTTGCGGCGCTTGAGACCGTGGTAATCGACGTTTGCTGTCGGATTGGCGGGCAGCTCAGGATGCTCCCGCAGACCGCGGTTATAGACGGCGCGGAAGATGCGGAAAACGGTGTCTGCCGTAGGCGCACCGTGCTTTTCGGTGATGCGGACGTGGCGCTCACGCACGGCAGTACGGCTCGCGCCGAATTCGGCCAGCGCCTTGTCCAGCCAATCGGGGAGGTACTGCTCGCAGCAATAGCGGTAGTCCTCCTTGGTGCGCGGGGACAGAGGTTTCGCGGCAAGATGCAGGTCGAGGGCTTCGCGCAGGGTGATGCCCCGCGCTTTGGCCTTGCGCCGTTCCTCGTTGGGATTGGTGCCGCCACGCATCCCGACGAGGACGGTACGCGCCATGTCCCGCGCCTGCTTGGCATCAAGGGCCGGGTGGTCGCCCAGCTTCGTGCGGACTTGGCGCCCACGCACTAAGCTCTGGACGTAGAAGCTGCGCTTCGTCGGGGTGACGATCAGGTAGAACCCGCGCATCTCGGTGTCGGCGTACAGTACCGACTTGCCGCGCTCAGGCATTGGGCTGCGCTCGACGAGCGCCTGTGTTATCTTTGACTTCATGTGCTGGCTCCAGGTGGCGGGGCCACGGCGCGAACACGGTTTTGCGCCACAACGTGCTGTGTTCATTCACGTCGTTTCTGCCCCTGAAGCCTCATTAAGTCGTGTATTTCCCTTGTTGTAAGCGCCCCAGGACCATCTGATTTCAAATCATGGCAAAGCGTGCGCGCGCCGATTCGTAATGCGAAGGTCGGGGGTTCGACTCCTCTTGCCGGCACCATCAAAAAAAGGGGCTGCCTATCGGGCAGCCCCTTTTCCTTTGCCGTTCCGGTAAGTCTTCACGGCGGTGTCCCCTCGTCGTCCGGGTCATTCATGTTCTTCAGGTCGCGGGTCAGCTGCCCGACCTTGTTCGCGATGGCGCGAAGTTCCGCCGGTGGCAGGACCATGTGCGCGGCCAGTCGGAACAGGTACAGATGCGTGAACAAGGCGGGGATCGTCTCGTCCGTCCAGCCTGACCAGACATCTTGAAGCGAGGAGGCGTCCGGCCGGGGCGGGTGGCCCTGGGAGTCGGGCGTGGATCTGCCTGCGTCGTGTGGCCGCTTCATGCCCGTGGCCGTGCCGTGGTCGTCCGGACGGGGGTCAGGCAGTGCCGGCAGGCCTGCGCGGCGGGGGAAACGTAGCGCTCGCATTGTTCGCAAAGCGTGCCGCCGCAGCGGGCGATTTTCGCCATGCGCCGCGACCGGCGCCGGTTCCTGATGAAAATTGTGGTGCATATACCACATATTAGGACAAGCAAAGCCGTAAAAAGAAGATCCATTTGTCCCTCAAATCGGAGTTTGTCGAGAGCAGGGATAATATCCACATTTTGTTACGGCGGGTTTCATTTCGAGGGTGGCTCGCCCCCGGAATGGGGAGATATTCGTGCGATTCCGCCCGATGCGCGCCGCAAGCTTGATCCAGGTCAAGCCTGGCCCGGCCGGGGCGGGCTCGCGCCAGCGGGGTCGTGGCACGATAGGTCTTCCCCCAACAATGGAATGCCAGCATGGGTACCGATACTTGCAGCATCTTGCTTGCCACCGATTTGAGTGCCCGCGGCGACCGGGCCCTGGACCGTGCGATCGACATCGCCCGCCAGCGACGCTGCAAACTCGTCGTGCTCCACGTCATCGAAGAATCGCCGCTGGTCGAGCGGCTGATGGCGCGTGGCAACCGCGAAGCGGACAAGGAGGCGGCCGAGAGCGCCCTGCGCGACATCGTGGGCGAGGTGGACGTGCCGATGGAGCTGGTGCTGGAGACGGGCAACCCCGTCGATGTGATCCAGCGCACCGCGCGTGGCCGGCAGTGCGACCTGATCGTGACCGGCGTGGCCCGTGACGAGACGCTGGGCCGGCTGCTGCTGGGATCGACCGTCGAAAAACTGGCGCGTGAGTCGACGCTGCCCATACTGATCGTGAAGAAGCGGCCACATCGTCCCTACCGGCATGTCGTCGCGGCCACGGATTTTTCCGAGGGCTCCCGGCAGGCGATGAACGCGGCGAGGGCTTTCTTCCCCAGTGCGCAAATGACGCTGTTCCACGCCTACCCCACACTGAAGGCCGATCCGGACCAGGATGAGGTCGAGGCGGCGCGGCGGGCGGCCGAGCGCCTGGCCGATGGCTTCATCGCCAATAACCTGCCGCAGGCGGGGCAGGCCGGCACGCGGCTGGTCCTGCAGCATGGCATGCCCGAGGGCGCGGTGCCGGACTATGCGCGCAACCATCCCACCGATCTGCTGGTGGTGGGTACGCATGGCTTGACGGGGCTGCTGCGGACCGCCATCGGCAGCGTGGCGGAGCGGCTGGTCTATCTGACGCCCTGCGATGCCTTGATCGTGCGTACGATGGAACATTGAGGCAAGGCGGCGGGCCGGAATCGCGGTTTCGGCATGCCGTCGTCGTTACCTAACTGCGAATAAGTCGCATTTGTGATATCGTAGCAATCTTCACGGTCAGCTACGCGATTCATTCGAATGAGTGCCACCTTGCATTGGAATACGCCGGCCCCCCTCGGGCTGCGCGTCGGCGCCGGCGTCGCGGTGGCGCTTCTCCATGTGGCAGTGGTTGGCGCGATACTGGCGGCCAACACCGAGCCGCAGGTGGCCAAGCCGGTCGAGACGGTCGAGGTAAGGTTCGTCGAAATCGCGCCCCAGGTCCAGGTGGCCGCCGCGCCGCCCGCGCCCACGCCGCCCGCCCCGAAGCCCGAACCCAAGCCAGTCCCCCGACATGCAGGCCGCTCCGCGCCCCGCCGCCCCGATCACGCAACCGGTCGCGCCGGCGCCCGCCGCGCCGGTAGCGGTCCCGGTCCCGGTGCCCGCGCCCTCCGGCCCCTTGCCGGTCGCCGAAGCCCGGCGCGCCTTCGTGGCCGACATGGCGGGCCGGGGGCTGGACGCCGCCCGGGTCGGCGCCCTGCTCGACCAGGCGAAATACTCGGAAACCGTCGCGCGGCTCGTGCTGCCGCCTTCCTCGCCCACTGTCCGCAGCTGGCCCCGGTACCGCGCCCGCTTCATCGAAAGCCGGCGTATCAAGGAAGGCGTCGCCTTCCAGGAAGAACACGCGCGCGACCTGGCGCGGGCCGAGGCCCGCTACGGCGTCCCCGTCTCCATCATCGTCAGCATCATCGGTGTCGAGACCTTTTATGGCCGGGTCACCGGCAACTTCCGCGTCATCGACGCCCTGGCGACCCTGGCCTTCAACTATCCGGCCCAGGCGCGCAGCGATCGCAGCGCCTTCTTCCGCGAGCAACTGGCGCAATTCCTGGTCTGGTGCCAGGAAACCGGCACCGATCCGCTGGCCGTGAAGGGGTCGTACGCGGGCGCGATGGGCCTGCCGCAGTTCATGCCCGGCAGCTTGCGCCAGTTCGCGGTGGACGGCAACGGCGACGGCCGCATCGACCTGCTGGCCAGCCCCGCCGATGCCATCGCCTCGGTGGCCAACTTCCTGGTCGAGCACGGGTGGCAGCGCGACCAGCCTGTGTTCCTCCCGATCGGGCTACCGGGCGACCCTGCCGCGCTGGTCGACGGCGGCCTCAAGCCGACCCTCGACTGGCCCCGGTTGCAGGCCGCCGGCGCACGGGCGCCCAAGGTGGCGGGGATGTCGGACGCGTGGATGCAATGGCCGCTGGCGGTCATCGACCTGTACGATGACGCGACGGGCACGACCGAATATCGTGTCGCCGCGCCCAACTTCTTCGCCCTGACCGAATACAACCGCAGCTACTTCTACGCCACCTCGGTCACCGATCTGGCCGTGGAACTGGAACGGCGCAACCGGGTGGCAAGCCGGGTCGGTCAGTTGAACACGCCGGTGGACAAATAGCGGTCGCCGCGATCGCAGACGATGAAGACAATGGTGGCGTTGCTGACGGTCTCGGCCACGCGCAGCGCCGCCACCAGCGCGCCGGCGGACGAGATGCCGCCGAAGATGCCCTCTTCCGCCGCCAGCCGGCGGGCCATGCTTTCGGCCTCGGCCTGCGTGACGGACTCCTGGCTGTCCACCGCCGCCGGATCGTAGATCTTGGGCAGGTAGGCCTCGGGCCACTTGCGTATGCCGGGAATCTGCGAGCCTTCCGCGGGCTGCGCGCCCACCACCTGGACGGCCGCATTGCGGCTCTTCAGATAGCGTGACACCCCTACGATGGTACCGGTGGTGCCCATGGCGCTGACAAAGTGCGTGACCTGCCCGTCGGTATCGCGCCAGATTTCCGGCCCGGTGGTCTCGACGTGCGCCAGGGGATTGTCAGGGTTGGCGAATTGGTCCAGCACCCTGCCCTTGCCCTCGGCCTGCATCTGCAGGGCCAGGTCACGGGCATATTCCATTCCCCCCTGCGCGGCGGGCGTCAGGATCAGTTCGGCGCCATAGGCCGTCATGGCCGCGCGGCGTTCGAGCGACAGGTTGTCCGGCATGATCAGGATCATGCGGTAGCCGCGGATGGCGGCCACCAGCGCCAGGGCGATGCCGGTGTTCCCGCTGGTCGCCTCGATCAAGGTATCGCCCGGCTTGATCTCGCCCCGGGCCTCGGCCCGGGCGATCATGGACAGGGCCGGACGGTCCTTGACCGAACCGGCCGGATTGGTGCCTTCCAGCTTCGCGAGAATGACATTGCCGCGCGCGGCGTTTCCTTCTCCCGGGATGCGCTGGAGCCGGACCAGCGGCGTGTTGCCAATGGTCTGTTCGATGGTCGGGTAGCTTCTCATGCGCCCCATCATAATCCAGCCACCCCGGTTTAGTTCCCTTTCCCCTTACTCCCTGGAGGCATATTGACCAGGATGGGCGGCGCCTCGCGGCCGGCCGGACCGATGGACAACCCGGCGGCCCGCAGGCCCTGGAGCCGCTTTCCGCCCAGCCCGCGCACGCGCCCGGACAGATCCTCGAACGACGAGAACGGACCGCCCCGGCGGCGCTCCTGGACGATGGTGGCGGCGGTCCTGGGACCGATGCCCCGCACGGCTTCCAGTTGTGCCGGCGTGGCGGAGTTCACATCCACGCTGGCGGCCTGGACGCCGCCGAGGGCCGCCAGCCCGAGACCCGCCACGACGGCCAGCCTTCCCGCGCAGCGCCGGGCGCCACGCAGGCGGTAGGGCCGGGGATCGGGCTCGGCGCGCGTGGGATCGAGAAAGGGATTCATGGCTAGGCTCCGATGAAAGTTGCCGGCGACCGCGCCGGCCGCCGCGACACCGTCCGGCGTCATCGCAAGCTTGCTCCTGGAGCCGCCCCGGAAGCGGGCGCGAACGGCCCGCTGTCCAAGGGGGGAAATACGTAGCAACGCCCGGCCGTTCCTACTTCGACATGCCGCGCAGTTCGCGGACGTATTCGGAAACGCCAGCCTGCACGTCCCGCATCGGCGCGGTGAAGCCGGCCGCGCGCAACTGCGTGGTATCGGCCTGGGTGTAGCTCTGGTAGCGGCCCTTGAGATCCTCGGGGAATTCGATGTAGCGCAGCAACCCCTGCGCCGCCAGGTCGGCCAGCGGCAGCGGCGCCTCGCCGCGCTCCTCGCGCAGCGTATTGACCACCGCGGCCGCCACGTCGTTGAAAGGCTGGGCGCGGCCGGTGCCGCAGTTGTAGACCCCGGACACCGGGCGGCCCAGGAAATGCAGGTTCACGTCCACCACATCATGGACCGAGATGAAATCCCGCTGCTGCCCTCCGTCGCCGTAGCCATCCCAGCCGCCGAACAGGCGCACGTGGCCTTCCTTCAGGAACTGGTTCATGTTGTGGAAGGCGACCGAGGCCATCCTGCCCTTGTGCTGCTCGCGCGGGCCATAGACGTTGAAATAGCGCAGCCCCACCACCGGCGCGGTCAGCGAGCCCAGGCGGCGGCGCAGCACCTGGTCGAACAGGAACTTCGAATAGCCGTAGACGT
Organism: Alcaligenaceae bacterium SAGV5; assembly: GCA_009360345.1. GTDB lineage: Bacteria > Pseudomonadota > Gammaproteobacteria > Burkholderiales > Burkholderiaceae_B > Pigmentiphaga. Next base: position 438,449 of record SPDP01000003.1, on the reverse strand, counting down.
TCAGCGGCTTCTCGTTGCGCAGGTCCTCGGCATAGACCGGGCCCGCGCCGTACACGGCGGCCGACGAGGCGTACAGGAAGGGAATCCGTTCGCGCTGGGCATACTCGAACAGCTCCAGCGTGACGCGATAGTTGTTGTCCATCATGTACTGGCCGTTGCGCTCGGTGGTGTCCGAGCACGCGCCCTGGTGCAGGATGGCGTCCACCTTGGGCAGGGCCCCGTCCGCCACACGGCGGCGGAATTCGTTCTTGTCCAGGTAGTCGGCGATCTCGCCGTCGACCAGGTTCACGAATTTGTCGCCTTCGAGCAGGTCGTCGACCGCGATGATGTCGCGCTCGCCCCGGGCATTCAGGCCCTTGACCAGATTGCTGCCGATGAAGCCGGCGGCTCCCGTTACGATGATCATGGCAAATTCCTCAATCTAGATCGCCAGGCCGGCACGCAACTCGTCCGGCGTCACGATGGATGTTCCCAGCTTGCCGACGACGATGCTGCCCGCCAGGTTGGCCCATCTCATGGCCGCATGCAGATCCAGCCCCGAGGCGCGCATGACCGCGAGCGTGGCGATCACGGTATCGCCGGCGCCCGAGACGTCGAACACCTCGCGCGCCAGGGCATCGACGTGGTCGCGCCCCTCGGCCGTGAAAAGCGTCATGCCCAGCTCGGACCGCGTCACCAGCAAGGCCTCCAGGTCCAGCGCCTGGCGCAGGTGCTGGGCGCGCTCGGCCAGTTGCGCCTCGTCGCGCCAGCGTCCCACGGCCTCCCGCATCTCGGACTGGTTGGGCGTGACCAGCGTGGCGCCGCGATAGCGGCCGTAGTCATCGCCCTTGGGATCGACCAGTACGACGCAGCCGCGCGCGCGCGCCAGGGCGATCAGGTCCTGCACCTGGTCCAGCACGCCCTTGGCGTAGTCGGACAGCACGATCACGTCGTGGTCGGCGATGTGCGCCGCCACCCGCTCCGCCAGTTCGGCCAGCACGCCCGGCGACGGCGGTTGTTCGAAATCCACGCGCAGCAACTGCTGCTGGCGGCCCAGCACGCGCATCTTCATCGTGGTCGGCACCGACCGGTCCGCCACCAGATCCGCGCGCACACCTTCGCCCTCGCACAGCCGCCCGATCGCGCGCCCCGAGTCATCGTCGCCCACCACGCCCACCAGCGTCACGTGCGCCCCCAGCGTCGCCGCATTGCGCGCCACGTTGGCCGCCCCGCCCAGCCGGTCCTCGCTGCGCGACACATGCACCACCGGTACCGGCGCCTCGGGCGAAATCCGATGCACCTCGCCGAACCAATAGCGGTCCAGCATCACATCCCCCACCACCAGCACCCGCGCCGCCGCGCGCTGCTCATCCGAGGGAAACACCCCCAACGCCGACACGCTCATGCGTTGCTCCCAAACGGCAAACCGACAGTCAGCCAAGAACTGCCACACACCAAGAAAACGTCACGCAGATCCAGGGCGCCGCGGATCCGGCTCCGCCGGTCCATCCGCATCGCCCCGCGGACCCGGCGCCGGGCCGCCCCAAGGCGGGTCCCCTCGGGGGGTTGCCGCGCAGCGGCTGGGGGCTCACCATACTGGGCGCGCGTCAGCGCGCAGGGGGGGGCCTCATCCTGCATTCAATTCTTCCAATCGTTTGGGCGCATAGGTTTCCCACGCATTGCAGCCCGGACATTGCCAATGGAACCGCTTGGCCTTGAACCCGCACGCCTGGCAGGCGTAGCGATCCAGGCGCTGCGTATGCGTGTGTATCAGGCTGCGCATCAGCACGGCGTCGTCCGCGGGCGTCCACGGCGACGCGGCATCGGCCTGCGGATTGTTCAGCGTCACCACATTGGCCGCCGCCGGCTGCCCCGGTTCGACCTGTGCCGCCTTGTCGCCCGCCACCTGCGCTTCCAGCAGCCGGTCCAGCCCCAGCAGCGACGGATTGCGCTGCAAGGCGCCGCGCGCGAAATTCCAGGCCTGGGCCAGGCCGCGCTGCCGGCGCAGCGCCTGGAAAATGGCATCGAACAAGTCCAGCGAGGGATAGCGCGCGTAGTGCGCCTCGAGCCTCTCCAGCCCCTCGTTGGCCGTGCCGCGCGCCTCGTGGTTGGCCAGAAACTGCTCGGCCACCAGGCCCGCATATTCAGGATGCGCGGACAGCACGGACTCCAGGTGCAGGCGCTGCGCCCGCAGGTCGCCTTCGCGCTTGGCCAGGTCGGCCCGCATCATCGCGATGCGCACGTGGGGAGCCGTGTCGTTGCCCCGTTGCGCCTGCGCCGACGCGTGCGTGGCGGCGTCCAGCGCGGCGTGGGCGGCGTCCGTGTTGCCGGCCGCCAGCGCCGCCGCGGCTTCCTCGCAATGGAAATGGACGGCCTGCGGTACCGGCTCGTCGATCAGCCCTTGCAAGGCCTGCACGGCCTGGATCGCGTGGGGCCAGTCCCGCTCGGTCTCGTGGATGCGGATCAGCGCGCGCAGCGCGTCGGGCGCGAATCGCGTCCCTTTCAACTGATCGAATGCCGCCTCGGCCCGGTCCAGCATGCCCGCGCGCAGATAATCCTGAGCCAGCTCGTGCAGGGCCTGCTCACGCTGGCTGTCCGGCAGATCGGCCCGCTGCAGCAGATTCTGGTGCACGCGGATGGCGCGCTCGATCTCGCCGCGGCGGCGGAACAGGCTCCCCAGGGCAAAGTGCAGCTCGATCGTTTCGGGGTCGAGCTTGGCCACTTCGATGAAGGCATCGATGGCGCGATCGTGCTGCTCGTTCAGCAGGAAGTTGAGCCCGCGGAAATAGGAATCGGGCACGCTGCGGTGCTCGGACAACATCTGCCGGATATCCACGCGCGCGGCCACCCAGCCCAGCCCGAACAACAAGGGAATGGCAATCAGCCACCAGGGTTCGAAATCCACGTGGACGCCTTACAACGGGGTCACGGGCAGGATGACGTCGGGCGAAGGCGGCGCGTCCGCGGACGAAGCCCCCTGCCCCACGGCCCGGGCCTGGTCGAGCTCGCGCCGCAGCGAGGCGATCTCGCGCCGGCGGCGCATCACGCCCGGCACGGTCAGCAGCAGGCCGAACACCGCCCCGGCCACGAAACTGGCCAGCATCACCACGATCAACGGCACTTCGCTGATCAGGTGATCGGCGAAGAAATATACGTTCACCCGGTCGGTATTCTTGAGCGCGAACAACAGGACCACCACGAAGATGACCAGTCTCAGCGCCCAGACGAGATATCGCATGGCTATGCTCCAGGTGAGAAATGGAATATCCCGCGATTGTAAATGACCCTACCCCCGAGCGCTTCCGGCGCGGCCGATCAGATCCCCGCCCCCTGGGGCCGGGCCGACCAGCAAACTCATAAATTCATGCAAGAAGAATCGTAGGCCCGATTGCCCGGCAAATATAGACTGGCCCGCTCGATGAACCAGTGCTACTCCGACGAGCCCATCCATGAATCACCCCGCAATCGCAGAAACACGGCACCAGGCCCGGGAAATCGGCCGCATCGATCCGGATCGGCTGGCTTGCCTGCTCCAGGACAGGGAAGAACTGGCCCTGATCGATGTCCGGGAAACGGGCGCGTTCGCCCGGCGACACATCCTCTATGCGGTTTCCGTGCCGCTATGGCGCATGGAACAGTTGATCCGGCGGAAAGTGCCGCGCCAGCAGGCCCGCATCGTCGTCACGGATGATCGCGGCCTCCTCGCGAGCGAGGCGGCCCGGCTGCTCGACCGGCTTGGCTATTCGAACATCGCCATCCTGGATGGCGGCATCGACGCCTGGGAACGCTCGGGCCACGAGGTGTTCAGCGGCGAAAATGTCCCGAGCAAGGCATTCGGCGAGATCGTCGAAGTCGAAGCGAACACGCCGCACATCAGCGCCCGCCAGTTGCACGATCGCATCCAGGCTGGCGAGGACCTGCTCATCGTCGACGGCCGCACGCCCGAAGAATTTTTCAATTTCAGCATTCCCGGCGCCTACAACCTGCCGAACGCGGAACTGCCCTACCGCATCCGCGAACTGGCGCCCGATCCCAAGACAACGGTCGTCGTCAATTGCGCGGGCCGCACCCGCAGCATCATCGGCGCGCAAACCCTCATCGATGCGGGCGTTCCCAACCCCATCGTCTCGCTCCAGGACGGCACCATGGCATGGTTGCTCGAAGGCCATGCGCTGGCACATGGAAAACACGCCATCCTGCCTGAGCCGTCCCCGGAACATCTGCGGCAGGCGCAAGACCATGCCCGAAAACTCCTGGAGCGGGCCGGCGTTTCGCATGTCGATGGCAAGACGCTCGGGCAGTGGCGCAACGACGCCGACAGAAGCACATTCCTGTTCGACATCCGCACCAGGGAAGAATATCGCGCGGGCCATCTCCCGGGCTGGCGCTGGGCTCCCGGAGGGCAATTGATCCAGGCCACGGACGAGTACATCGGCACACTGGGCGCACGCATCGTGATTGCCGACTGGGACGGCGTACGCGCGGCGACCGTTGCGGCCTGGCTGGTTCAGCTGGGACGGTACGATGTCCATCTCCACTTGCCGGAACAACCCGCGCAGCTGGAAACAGGCGACGAACGGGTCTATATCCTCAGGGACCCGGACACCGGCCCTTCCGCGTGGATTTCCCTGGAAGAAACGGTGCAAAAGCAAGCGCGTGGCGACATCGTCGTGATCGATGTCGACTCCGCACGGCTTTATGCGAAAACACACATTTCATCCGCCTGCTACGTCGTCGCCGAACGTATCGAGCATTTCGCGCCGCAATGGCTTGCGGACGGCAAGACCCTGGTCATTACCTCCACCGATGGCGTCCTTGCCGACCTCGTGACCCGCAGGCTCAAGGCCCGGGGCCTGGCGGCCAGAGCGCTGCTGGGCGGCAACCGTGCATGGTTCGAAGCAGGCCTGCCTGTCGAAAGCGGCGCCGAGAACAACCTGAGCGGCGAAGAATACGCATGGTTCAACGCCTATGACCATGCCGACATTTCCCTTCGCAACCAGAAATTCAAGGAATACCTCGATTGGGAAGTCGGGCTGGTCGCTCAATTGCAGCGCAAGGGCGCCGAGGCCCCATTTACCGTGCTTGGCGCACGGACAGTCCGATAAGACCCAGCTTGGAGCTCCCCATGAAACGCCGTGAATTTCTAGGCGCCGCCGGGATGGCGGCCGCCTCGTCCCTGGTCGGCCTCCCGTTGTCCGGCCATGCGCAGTCCGCGAATGGATTCCCCGCGAGGAATCTGCGCATTCTCGTCTCCGCATCGCCCGGTGGCAGTGCCGACAAACTCGCCAGAACGATCGGGCAGAAGCTCGATGCGCTCTGGGGTACCCGTACGCTTGTCGAGAATCAGCCAGGCGGCGGCGGATCCATTGCCACCAACACCGTCGCGAAGGCAAAACCCGACGGCTACACGCTGCTGCTTGGCGGCGATGGCCTGTCCATCGATGCCGTCCAGCAATCCAGGACATTGCCGTATGACCCGCGAAAAGACCTGACCGGCGTCATCAAGGCCGTGGTCAACCCGCTGCTCATCATGGTCAGGCCAAACCTTGGCGTCAACAACTTCCAGGAGTACCTGGCATTCCTGAAGGCCAACGAAGGCAAGACATCCCTGGCTCTTTCCGGTGCCAAGAACAGCCACCAGCACCTGGCGGTCGAACTGCTTTCCCAATTGACCGGGGTGAAAATCAATGTCATCCCGTCCTTGGGCGGCGGCCCCGCCATGCTGGACGTGATCGGCGGGCATATCGATGCGCAGATCATTACCCTGGCGGCCGCGACGGAGAATATCCGCGCCGGGAAGCTGAAAGGACTGGCCGTCACCACGCCGTTCCGCTCCAAGGCGCTGCCGGACATCCCGACGCTGCAGGAAGCCGGCATCAAGGGCTATGCCTTCCAAAGCTGGCAGGGCCTGGTCGCGCCGGCCGGCACGCCGGCTCCCATCATCCAGAAGATCTACAGCGAAGTCGCCGGCATCCTGCAGAAACCGGAAAACAAGAATTCGCTGGAGGACCTGGGCTTCATCGTGGCGGCCTCCAATCCCGCGGACGTCAACCAGACCATCGCGGATGACAGCAAGCTGTATGCCGAAGTCGCCCGCAAAGCCGGCCTGAAGCTGTAGGACGCGGTCATGGCGCCTTCATTCATCAGGAATCAGCCGGATTTCGTCCTGGGCCTGCTGTACATCCTGGCCGGCGGCGGCTTCGCCGCCGCCGCCAGCCGGTACGACATGGGCACGCTGGCCTATATGGGCCCCGGCTACTTCCCGTTCATCCTGGGCATGCTGCTGGCAGCCATCGGCGCCTGGATCGTCCTGCGCGCCGTGCTGATCCGGGGCGTGCGCGTCAGGCTCGCGTCCTGGAACCTGCGCTCGCTGTCCTGGATGGTTGGATCGGTCGTCATGTTCGGTCTCGCGCTGCAGCCGCTGGGGCTCGTCATCGCCCTGGTGCTCCTGGTCATACTGGCCAGCCTGGCCAGCCACGAGTTCACCTGGAAGACCACGCTCATCAATGCGGCGGTCATGGTGGTGCTCAATGTCGGCGGTTTCGTCTACGGGCTCTCCATTCCCTTCCCCGTGCTGCCGCAGATCGCTGCCTTCCAACTGTAGGGTTTCATGGATCTATTCGACAATCTAGCGCTGGGATTCGCCACCGCCCTGACATGGCAGAACGTCGGCTACGCGCTGCTTGGCTGCCTGATTGGAACATTCATCGGGCTGCTGCCGGGCCTGGGGCCGATCTCGACCGTCGCGATGCTGCTTCCCATCACCTATAGCCTGCCCCCGGCAGGAGCCTTGATCCTGCTGGCCAGCATCTACTACGGCGCGCAATACGGCGGATCGACGACCGCCATCCTGCTGAAACTTCCAGGGGAATCCTCCTCGGCCGTCACCATGATCGATGGCCATGCCATGGCCAGGCAGGGACGCGCGGGTGTTGCGCTTGCCACGGCAGCCATCGGTTCGTTCATCGCAGGCAGCTTCGGCGTCCTGCTGCTCGCCACGGTGGCCGAGCCACTGACGGAGGTCGCCTTCCTGTTCGGGCCCGCCGAATATTTCTCGCTGATGGTGCTTGGCCTGGTCGGTTCCATTGCCCTGTCCTCGGACACCATCGACAAGTCGCTGGGCCTGATGGTGCTGGGCCTGCTGTTCAGCCTGGTCGGCACGGACATCAATTCCGGCGAATACCGTTTCACCGGACAGATTTCCGACCTTTACGATGGCATCGAGTTGACCGCCCTTGCCATGGGCGTCTTCGGCGTAGCGGAAATCGCCATCAACCTGGAGCAATACAACCGTGAACGCAACAGGAATGCGACGCTGGCCAACGTCACGCAATTGATTCCAGGGAAAAAAGATATCCGCCGCATGCTTCCCGCCATTGCGCGGGGCACGGCCATTGGCTCGCTGCTTGGCGCGCTGCCCGGCGCGGGCGTGACCATGGCATCTTTCGCCGGCTACGCGCTGGAAAAAAAAGCGTCCCGCTACAAAGATGAACTGGGACAGGGCGCCATCGAAGGCGTGGCCGGCCCCGAGTCCGCCAACAATGCCGCGGCGCAGACCAATTTCATTTCGCTGCTGACGCTGGGCATCCCAGGCAGCGCCATCATGGCCCTGCTGCTGGGCGCCATGATCATCCAGGACATACAGCCAGGCCCCCAGGTCATTTCCAACCACCCCGCGGTTTTCTGGGGCCTGATCGCCTCCATGTGGATCGGCAACCTGATGCTGGTCGTGCTGAATCTTCCCATGGTCGGCATCTGGGTCAAGATGCTGCGCGTGCCGTACCGCATCCTGTTCCCCGTCATCCTGGTTTTCTGCTCGGTCGGCGCCTTCACGGTGCGGGCCTCGGTATTCGACATCTACCTGCTGGGCGCGTTCGGCATACTCGGCTACGTGCTCATCAAGCTGTCGGTCTCGCCTGTCCCCCTGCTGATGGGCATGGTGCTGGGACCGATGCTGGAAAACAGCTTCAGGCGCGCATTGATGGTGTCCCAGGGCGACCTGTCCATCATCTACTCACGCCCGCTTTCTCTTGGCTTGCTGATCGCCGCGGGACTGCTGATCGTGATATCGGCCTACCCTTCCGTGGTCAAGAAACGAAAGACCGTGCTGGCGGAAGAGGCCATATGAAAAACGCCCCCGCGCTTGCCACTTCGCGGCGGCGCTACCCCCCAAGATGAAAAAACCCCGGCAGTCTGGGACTGTCGGGGTTATCGGGCTTGCCTGCGGCCGGGGAGGCCGGCCCGGTCAGTTCCCGGAGGGCTCTTGCACCGGGGCGTCGACCCGCTCGCGCAACTCCTTGCCTGCCTTGAAGTGCGGAACCCGCTTTTCGGGAACCAGCACCTTTTCGCCAGACTTGGGATTGCGCCCGATACGCGGCGGACGCCTGGACAACGAAAAACTGCCGAAACCACGGATCTCGATGCGCTGCCCCTCCGAGAGGGATTGGGCCATCGCATCGAGGATGGTCTTGACGGCGTAGTCAGCGTCCTTGGCGACCAGTTGCGGATACCGGGCCGCCAGTCGTGCGATCAACTCGGACTTCGTCATTGAGTTCATGAAACCTCTTAGAACGCCGTACCGGACAACCTGGCAAACCCTTCCCGGGGCACAGCGGATCCGGCTCCGCCGGTCCGCCAGTGCCGCCCCCTACGGGGCCCGGCGCCGGGCCGCCCCAAGGCGGGCCCCGGCCCCCCTCGGGGGGCTGCCGCGTAGCGGCTGGGGGCTCACCATACGGGGCGCGCGTCAGCGCGCAGGGGATGGGCCTATCACCCGTTCTCGCGCTGGTCCAGCTTGGCCTTCAGCAGGGCGCCCAGGTTGGTCGTACCCGACGAAGCGCTGGCATCGGACATGCGCTGGATGGCATCGGCCGTCTCGGCGCTGTCCTTGGCCTTGATCGAGAGCTGGATCGAACGCGTCTTGCGGTCGATGTTCAGGATCATGGCGTCGATGTTGTCGCCGGCCTTCAGCACCGTGGTGGCGTCTTCCACGCGGCCCGTAGAAATCTCGGAAGCGCGCAGATAGCCTTCGACGTCGACCGACAGGGTCACGACCGCGCCCTTGGCCTCGACCGACTTCACGGTGCCCTGGACGACGGCGCCCTTGTCATGGGTAGCCACGAAGTTGTTGAACGGATCGCCTTCCAGCTGCTTGATGCCCAGCGAGATGCGTTCCTTCTCGGTGTCGATGCCCAGCACCACGGCCTCGACCTCGTCGCCCTTCTTGAAGTTGCGCACGGCTTCTTCGCCGGTTTCGCTCCAGGACAGGTCGGACAGGTGCACCAGGCCGTCGATGCCACCGGGCAGGCCGACGAACACGCCGAAGTCGGTGATCGACTTGATGGCGCCGCGGACCTTGTCGCCACGCTTGTGGTTGATCGAGAACTCTTCCCACGGGTTGGGACGGCACTGCTTCATGCCCAGCGAGATGCGGCGACGGTCTTCGTCGATCTCGAGCACCATGACTTCCACTTCGTCGCCCAGGGTGACAACCTTCTTGGGATCGACGTTCTTGTTGGTCCAGTCCATTTCGGACACGTGGACCAGGCCCTCGATGCCGGCTTCGACTTCGACGAACGCGCCGTAGTCGGTCAGGTTGGTGACCTTGCCGAACAGGCGGGTGCCTTGCGGATAGCGGCGAGCCAGGCCCACCCACGGGTCTTCGCCCAGTTGCTTGACGCCCAGCGAGACGCGGTTCTTTTCCTGGTCGAACTTGAGGACCTTGGCCTGGATTTCCTGGCCGACGGACAGGACTTCCGAGGGGTGGCGCACACGGCGCCACGCCAGGTCGGTGATGTGCAGCAGGCCGTCGATGCCGCCGAGGTCGACGAACGCACCGTAGTCGGTGATGTTCTTGACGACGCCGTTGACGATCGCGCCTTCGTGCAGGGTCTCGAGCAGCTTCTGGCGCTCTTCGCCCATGTTGGCCTCGAGCACGGCGCGGCGCGACAGCACGACGTTGTTGCGCTTGCGATCGAGCTTGATGACCTTGAATTCGAGGGTCTTGCCTTCGTACGGGGTGGTGTCCTTGACGGGACGCAGGTCGACCAGCGAACCCGGCAGGAAGGCACGGATCGCGTTGGTCATGACGGTCAGGCCACCCTTGACCTTGCCGGTGATGGTACCGGTGACGAGGTCGCCGGATTCCAGGGCCTTCTCGAGCTGCAGCCAGGCAGCCAGGCGCTTGGCGCGGTCGCGCGACAGCACGGTGTCGCCGTAGCCGTTTTCGAGCGCGTCGATGGCCACCGAGACGAAATCGCCTTCGGAGACTTCGAGCTCGCCCTTGTCGTCGAGGAATTCCTCGAGCGGAATCAAGGCCTCGGACTTCAGGCCGGCATTGACCACGACGAAGTTATGGTCGATGCGCACCACCTCGGCGGTGATGACTTCGCCAGACTTCATTTCCTGGCGCTTGATGCTTTCTTCGAACAGGGCGGCAAAGCTTTCTTCGCCGGCAGGGGCTTGGGAAACCGAAGACATTGTTGAGTGTTACCGGGTTACGCACCTCATGGGGGCGGCCGAGACATTCGACCTGACACCACACCAATCGGTGGAGTTGCAATACCTCATTGCTGAGGGCCTGTACTGCTTGCTGCGACTGCGATCAGGAACGCGATGCGCCCGAGCGCTCGCCCCACCAGCTCATTACCTGTTCGACCGTCTGGTCGATGGTGAGATGGGAGGAATCGAGCACCAGGGCGTCGTGGGCGACGGCCAAGGGCGCATTCACCCGTTGCGTATCGCGCGCATCGCGCGCTTCCAGATCGTGCAAAAGGGTTAAGAGGTTAGCCGAAAACCCCTTTTCGATCAACTGTTTATAGCGCCGCTGGGCTCTCGCCTCGGCGCTGGCAACCAGGAATATCTTGAGGTCGGCATCCGGAAAAACAACCGTCCCCATGTCCCGGCCATCGGCCACCAGCCCCGGCGCGCACCGGAACGCGCGCTGGCGGTCGAGCAGCGCGGCCCGGACCGGCGCCAGCGCCGCCACCTGCGAAGCCAGGTTCCCGACTTCCTCGCGGCGGATGTCGGCGGTGACGTCGCGCCCGTCCATGGAGACGCCATCGGCGACGAAGCGTACGTCCAGGGCGGCCGCCGCGGCCGCCGCGCCCTGGGCGTCGTCCGCGGCGATGCCCCGCTCAAGGCAGGCCAGCGCGGTCAGGCGGTACAACGCTCCGCTATCCAGCAGGTGCCAGCCCAATCGGGCCGCCACCCGCGCCGCGATGGTGCCCTTGCCCGAGGCCGTCGGCCCGTCGATGGCAATCATGGGAACACGGGGACCATTCATTCAGGAAACCTATCGTTTTCATCGAATCGATCAATTGGCGCCAATCCACGGACAGGCGCAAAATTCGATAACGATTCTCATTACCAATCAATAAGGAAGACGGCGATGGCCAAGACCCTAGCCTTCGGTGGCCTGCACGTCGTGACCTCGTTCAGCGTCACCTACATTATTACCGGCAGCGTGGCGCTGAGCGGCGCGGTGACCTTCATCGAACCGGCCGTCAACACGGTGGTGCATTACTTCTTCGACAGGTTCTGGGACCGGGGCCGGCACGCCGGCGGCACGCCCCGGACTCAAGCCCCCACCAGCCCCGCGTAGACATCGAAATACGTGGGGAAAGTCTTGCTCACGCAGCCGGGATCCAGAATGCGCACCCCCACGGGACCGAACGCGGCAAGCGAGAAGCACATGGCCATGCGATGGTCGTCCCAGGTCCCGATCTCGGCCGGCGTCCAGGTGGCGGGAGGCGTCACGGTCAGGCTGTCCGGTGTGGCCGCCACGGTCGCCCCCAGCTTGGCCAGCTCGGTCTGCATCGCGTGGATGCGGTCCGTTTCCTTGACCCGCCAGCTCGCGATGTTGCGCAGGCGGCACGGCCCGTCCGCATACAGGGCCAGCACCGCGGCCGTCATGGCGGCATCCGGGATCAGGTTGAAATCGGCGTCGAAGGCCTTCAGGCGGCCGCCATCGGCCACCTTGACGCCCCGCGTCTCTATCCAGTCCGGCCCCATCTCGACTTCGGCGCCCATCGCCGCCAGCGTATCGGCGAACGCCACGTCGCCCTGGATGCTGTCGCGGCCGACGCCCGTCACACGGACCGGCCCGCCGCCTATCGCGCCCAGGGCCAGGAAATACGACGCCGACGAAGCATCGCCCTCGACCGGCATGTGGCCGGGCGACCGGTAGGCCGCCTGGGCGGGCACGGTGAAGCGCAGCCAGCCGTCGCGCTCGACCGTCACGCCGAAGCGGCGCATCAGGTTCAGCGTCATCTCGACGTAAGGCTTGGAAATCAGTTCGCCCTCGACCTCGACCACGAAAGACCGGCCGGTGGCCTGGGTGGCCAGCGGGGCCGCCAGCAGGAGCGCCGTGAGGAACTGGCTGGAAACCGATCCATTGACCCTGACCGGCCGGGACAGGTCCGGTTCACCCCAGCCGATGGACAACGGCGGATAGCCCTCGCGCCCCTGGTAGGCCACGCGCGCGCCCAGCCCGCGCAGCGCATCCACCAGGTCGCCGATGGGCCGTTCGTGCATGCGCGGCACGCCATGCAACACGTAGAGGCCGCCCATCATCGCCAGGGCCGCGGTCAGCGGCCGGATGGCCGTGCCCGCGTTGCCCATGAACAGGTCGGCCTGGCCGACCGGAAAACGCCGCGCGCCCTCGACCAGGACTTCGTCGGGGCGCTGGCCCGCCGTGACCGTTATTCCCAACTTGCGCAGCGCGGCCAGCATGACCTGGGTATCGTCCGAATCCAGCAAGCCGGTCAGGCGGGTCGTGCCCTCGGCCAGCGCGGACAGCAACAGCACGCGATTCGAAATGCTCTTGGAACCCGGCAAATCGATGGCGCCCCGCGCGTGTCGCGCCGGGGCCAGGTCGAGATACGGCGGATGGCGGGGGGAATCGGTCATGGCGGTCATTCGTTCGTATCGGGGGAAGGCTGCCCCGCGCGCCAGGCGCGCCGGGACGTCGACACAGCCTCCAGCATGGCTTGCAGGCCCGCCGCATCGCCCTGGCGCATGGCCTGCTCGAAAGCATCCAGGGCCCGCCGCACCGCGGCGGTCTCCTGCATCATGGCATCGCGGTTCGCCAGGAAGATGTCGCGCCACATATCGGGCGAACCACCGGCGATCCGGGTGAAATCGCGGAATCCGCTGCCGGCCAGGTCCAGCCGCAGGCCCGCATCGGCGGCACCCAGGACCTGGGTCATATAGGCGAAGGCCAGCAGGTGCGGCACATGGCTGACCGACGCCAGCACGGTGTCGTGCTCGTCCGGACGCATGGTCCGGATCTCGGCGCCGCAAGTCGACCACGCCTGCTCGACCAGCCCGACGGCCGCGGGCGGATTCTCGTCCAGCGGAGTCAGGATGACCGTGCGGCCCCGGTACAGATCGGGAAAGGCGGCGGCCGGCCCGCTCTGCTCGCTGCCGGCGATGGGATGGCCCGGCACGAACTGGCCGATGCGGCCGCCCAGCGCCTCGCGCGCGGCGCGCACCACGTCCGCCTTGGTGCTGCCCGCGTCGGTCACGATGGTATCCGGCCCCAGGTACGGCGCCAGGCCCTCCAACGTCGAGCGCGTCGCGCCCACCGGCACGGCCATCAGGACCAAGTCGGCGCGCGCGGCCTCTTCCAGCGACACCGCACGCTCGATCAGGCCGAGCTTGCGCGCCTGTTCGAGCGATGCCGCCTGGCGGCCGACGCCCCAGACCTCGCCGACCTGCCCTGCCCGCCGCAACGCGGCGGCGAACGAACCGCCGATCAGCCCCACGCCCACGACCGCGAGCACCGGCACCAGCGGACGCGGGGAACCGGCGGTTCTCCGCGCCGAATCCGGATGCGACATGGGCACGTCTCCGCTCAAGCCGATACCGGGTACGACCCCAGCACCTTGAAAAAGGCCACGCGCGCCTGGAGCGCCACCAGGGCCTTGGCCACCTTGGGATCCTGGCGATGGCCTTCGATGTCGACGTAGAAATAGTATTCCCACTGGCCCGTGCGGGCCGGACGGGACTCGAACCGGGTCATCGACACGCCGTTCTCGGCCAGCGGGGCCAGCATCCGGTAGACCGCGCCCGCTTCGTTGGGCACGGCCAGGATCAGGCTGGTCTTGTCGCGGCCCGACGGCGTGGTCTCGAGATGGCCGATGGCCAGGAAACGGGTGCGGTTGTGCGGATCGTCCTGGATGCCCGACGCGACGATCTTGAGCCCCCAGCGCTGCGCCGCCTGCTCGCTGGCGATGGCCGCGACGGCCGGGTCCTCGGACGCCAGGCGGGCCGCCTCGGCATTGCTCGCCGCCGAGGCGCGGGCCAGTTCGGGGTGATGATCGGACAGCCATCCCTGGCACTGCGCCAGCGATTGCGGATGCGAACGGACGATGCTTACGCCATCCAGCGTGCCGCTCTGGGTCATCAGGCATTGCACCACGGCCACCGAGCGTTCGCCCAGGACCTTCACCGGCGAGGACAGGAGCAGGTCCAGCGTGCGGTTGACGGCGCCTTCGTTGGAGTTTTCCAGCGGGACGATGCCGAAGTCCGCGCGGCGGGTCTCCACCGAACGGAAGACTTCATCGATCGTGCCGCACGAAATCGCGTCGACCGCATGGCCGAAATGCGCCAGCACGGCCAGCTCGGAATACGTTCCCTGGGGTCCGAGATAAGCCACGCGGGCGGGCTGCTCCAGCGCCCGGCACGCCGACATGATCTCGGTCCAGATGGCCGACAGCGCCTGGCCCGGCAGCGGACCGCCGTTGAGGTCCTGCAGCCGCCGGATGACCTGGGCCTCGCGCTCGGGCCGGAACACGGCGCCGGCATGGTGCTCCTTGGCCATCCCCACCGCCTGCGCCGTGCGCGCGCGCTCGGACAGAAGCTCGAGCACCTGTGCGTCGATGGCGTCGATGCGCTCGCGCAGCGGCGTCAGCTTCTTTTGCAGATCGTCATCCATGGCTGCGCTCGAAATCCTTCATGAAGTCGACCAGGGCGCGCACGCCCTCGATGGACATGGCGTTGTAGATGGACGCGCGCATGCCGCCCACGCTCTTGTGCCCCTTGAGCTGCAACAGCTGCGCGGCTTCGGCCGCCTGCAGGAACGGCGCGTTCAGCGCGTCGTCGCGCAGCATGAACGGCACGTTCATGCGCGACCGGACCGGCCGGTGCACCGGATTGCGGTAGAACGCGGTGCTGTCGAGATAGTCATAGAGCAGCCCGGCCTTGGCCACGTTGGCCGCCTCCATGGCCGCCACGCCGCCCCGCTGCTTGAGCCACTTGAACACCAGCCCGGCGATGTAGATCGCGTAGGTGGGCGGCGTGTTGAAGCGCGAGCGCTCCTTGGCGACGATGGTGTAGTCGAACGCCGACGGGCAGATGGGCAGCGCCTGGCCGAGCAGGTCCTTGCGGACGATGACGATGGTCAGGCCGGCCGGCCCGATGTTCTTCTGCGCGCCGGCATAGATCAGTCCCGCCCGGCTCACGTCCATGGGCCGAGACAGGATGTGCGAGGACGCATCCACGGTCAGCGCGGCCTCGGGCGCGCCCAGCGCGGCCAGGTCCGGCCAGTCCATGAACTCGACGCCGCCTATGGTCTCGTTGCTGCACAGGTGGACGTAGCTCGCCTGCGGACGCACCCGCCAGGACGCGGGATCCGGCATGTAGGTCCACGGACCTTGCTGCGCGCCATCCACGACGGCGGACTGTTCGGACGTGGCGGCCACCGCCACGTCGCCGTAGCGCCGGGCTTCGGCGCAGGACTTGACCGACCACGACCCGCTGACCACGTAGTCGGCAGCATGCGCCTCGCGGCGGCCGATCAGGTTCATCGGAGCAATGGCGTTCTCGCCCAGGCCCCCGCCCTGCAGGAACAGCACGGCATAGCCGTCAGGCACCGAGAGCAGTTCGCGCAGGTCGGCCTCGGCCTCGTCGCAGATCTGCTCGAAGTGCTTGCCGCGATGGCTCATCTCCATCACGGACATGCCGCTGCCGTGCCAATCCAGCATCTCGGCCGCCGCCTGCTGCAGCACGGCCTCGGGAAGTACGGCCGGACCGGCCGAGAAGTTGTAGGGTCGATTCATGGCAGCCGCCTTATTCGGCCTCGCTGGAAGACGGGGCCTCGGGCTCGGCGTCGGTGCCGTTGCCTTCAGGCTCCTCGGTATCGGACTCGACCACGCGCTGCACACCCGACAGATGCGTGCCCTCGTCGACGTTGATGAGCGTGACGCCCTGCGTGGCCCGGCCCATTTCGCGGATCTCGCTGACGCGCGTGCGCACCAGCACGCCGCCGGTGGTGATCAGCATGATCTCGTCGGCGGGATCCACCAGCACGGCGCCCACGACCTTGCCGTTGCGCTCGGAGGTCTGGATGGCGATCATGCCCTTGGTGCCCCGGCCATGGCGGGTGTATTCGCCGATGGGCGTGCGCTTGCCATAGCCGTGCTCGGTCGCGGTCAGCACGCTCTGCGTCTCGTTCTCGGCCACCAGCAGCGAAATCACCGTGTGCGACTCTTCCAGCATCATGCCGCGCACGCCGCGGGCGGTGCGGCCCATGGGACGCACGTCGTTCTCGTCGAAGCGCACGGCCTTGCCGGCATCGGAGAACAGCATCACGTCATGCGTGCCGTCGGTCAGCGAGGCGCCGATCAGGTAGTCGCCTTCGTCCAGGTCCACCGCGATGATCCCGGCCTTGCGCGGGTTGGAGAACTCGGACAGCGGCGTTTTCTTGACCGTGCCCTTGGCGGTGGCCATGAAGATGTAGTGGTCTTCGCTGTACGCCTTGACGGTCAGCACCACCGTGACCTTCTCGCCATCCGACAGCGGGAACATGTTGACGATGGGCCGGCCACGCGAATTGCGGGTGCCCTGCGGCACTTCCCAGACCTTCAGCCAGTACACCCGGCCGCGGTTGCTGAAGCACAGGATGGAGTCGTGCGTATTGGCGATGAAGAGCTGGTCGATCCAGTCGTCTTCCTTCGTGGCCGTGGCCTGCTTGCCCCGTCCGCCACGCTTCTGCGCCCGGTACTCGGACAGCGGCTGGCTCTTGATGTAGCCCGAATGGGACAACGTCACCACCATGTCGGTGGGCGTGATGAGGTCCTCGGTGTCCAGCTCGGTCGCGTTCAGCTCGATCTGCGAACGGCGGATGTCCTTCGTGTCGGTGCCGAACTCGGCCTTGATGGCCGACAGTTCGTCGCCGATGATGACCGTCACGCGCTCGGGCTTGGCCAGGATGTCGAGCAGGTCGGCGATGGTGGCCATCACGTCCTTGTACTCGCCCACGATCTTGTCCTGCTCCAGGCCGGTCAGGCGCTGCAGGCGCATGTTCAGGATTTCCTGGGCCTGCGTATCGCTCAGGCGATACAGGCCGTCGCCCTGCATGCCATAGTCCTCCGGCAGGCCCTCGGGACGGTAGGCGCCGCGGCCGCCGGCCGTGTCGGCCTCGGCGCGCGTCAGCATCTCGCGCACCAGCGAGGAGTCCCACGTGCGGGCCATCAGCTCCTGGCGGGCGATGGGCGGCGTCGGCGCCGCCTTGATGATGGCGATGAAGTCGTCGATATTGGCCAGCGCCACCGCCAGGCCTTCGAGCACGTGCCCGCGCTCGCGCGCCTTGCGCAGCTGGAACACGGTGCGGCGGGTCACGACCTCGCGCCGGTGCGCGAGGAAATACTCCACCATCAGCTTCAGGTTCAGCAGGCGCGGCTGGCCTTCCACCAGCGCCACCAGGTTCATCCCGAAGGTGTCCTGCAGCTGGGTATTCTTGTAGAGGTTGTTGAGCACGACCTCCGGCACTTCGCCGCGCTTGAGTTCGATCACGACGCGCATGCCGTCCTTGTCGGACTCGTCGCGGATGTCGGAGATGCCCTCGATCTTCTTTTCGTTGACCAGCTCGGCGATGCGCTCGAGCAGCGAACGCTTGTTGACCTGGTACGGGATCTCGTCGACCACGATGGCCTGGCGGCCGCCTTTCTCGACGTCCTCGAAATGGGTCTTGGCCCGCATCACCACGCGCCCGCGGCCGGTGCGATAGCCTTCGCGCACGCCGGACATGCCGTAGATGATGCCGCCCGTGGGAAAGTCCGGCGCCGGGATGATCTCGATCAGTTCATCCACCGTGCACTCGGGATTGCGCAGGCAGTACAGGCAGCCGTCGACGACCTCGGCCAGGTTGTGCGGGGGGATGTTGGTGGCCATGCCCACGGCGATGCCCGAGCTGCCGTTGACCAGCAGGTTGGGCAGGCGGGCGGGCAGCAGCAGCGGCTCTTTCTCGCTGCCGTCGTAGTTGGGCCCGAAGTCCACCGTTTCCTGGTCGATGTCGGCCAGCAGTTCGTGCGCGATCTTGGCCAGGCGGATTTCGGTGTAGCGCATGGCTGCCGCGCCGTCGCCGTCGACCGAGCCGAAGTTGCCCTGCCCGTCGACCAGCATGTAGCGCAGCGAGAAGGGCTGCGCCATGCGCACGATGGTGTCGTAGACCGCCTGGTCGCCGTGCGGGTGGTACTTACCGATGACATCGCCGACGATACGGGCCGATTTCTTGTACGCCCGGTTCCAGTCGTTGTTGAGTTCGTGCATCGCGAACAGCACGCGCCGGTGCACGGGCTTCAGACCGTCCCTCACGTCGGGAAGCGCGCGGCCGACGATCACGCTCATCGCGTAATCCAGGTAGCTGCGGCGCATTTCCTCTTCAAGAGAGATCGGTAGTGTTTCCTTGGCGAAGGAATCCATGGGCAAGCTGCTTCAAGAGGTGTTGTCGCATCCCGCTCGCAAGGCTATTTCGCGAGGGCAAAACGGCTTGCGAACGAACGGCGGGCGAAGCTTGGGAGTTTATCACCCCGGCCTGGCGTTATGCTTAGGGCCCGCCCGCCACCCGACTCGTCCATGGCCCCGACCACCCTGCTGCTTCCCGACTGGCTGATCCCCATCGAACCCGGCCAGCTGGTCCTGGCCGGCCACGGCATCGCCGTGCGCGACGGCAGGATCGCCGACATCGCCCCGCACGACGCGCTGCGAGGCCGCCACCCCGGCGCCGCCGAACGGCCCCTGCCCGGCTGCGCCCTGCTGCCCGGCTTCGTCAACCTGCACACCCACGCGGCCATGAGCCTGCTGCGCGGCGCCGGCGACGACCTGCCGCTCATGACCTGGCTGCGCGAGCGCATCTGGCCCCTCGAGCGCAAGCTGATGTCGGCCGACTTCGTCTACGACGGCAGCGTCCTCGCCTTTTCCGAGATGCTGGCCGGTGGCACCACCTGCTGCGCCGACATGTACTTCCACCCCGACGAGATCGCCCGCGCCGCCCTGGCGGTGGGAATCCGCGCGGCGGTGGGCGGCACGGTATTCGAGATCCCCGGCGCCCTGCCCGCCGAACAGTTGCTCGCCCAGGCCCTGGCGGCCCACGAGCGGCACCGCGGCGAAGCGGGGCTGCGCTTCATGCTGGCCCCCCACGCCCCCTACACCGTGGGCGACGACATGCTGCGCCGCCTGGCCGCGATGGCCGAGGAGGCCGACCTGGGCATCACCATCCACCTGCACGAGACCCGCGAGGAAGTGCAGGAAGCGCTGGCCATGCACGGCATGCGGCCCACCGAACGCCTGGCGCACCTGGGGCTGCTTTCCCCCCGGCTGGTGGCCGTCCACGGCGTCCACCTGGACACGGACGACATCGCGCTCCTGGCCGCCCACGGCGTCAGCCTGGCCCATTGCCCGGCCTCCAACCTCAAGCTGGCCAGCGGCTTCGCGCCCACGGCCCGGCTGCTCGAGGCCGGCGTCAACCTCGGCATCGGCACCGACGGTGCCGCCAGCAACAACCGCCTCGACATGCTGTCGGAACTTCGCCTGGCGGCCCTGCTGGCCAAAGGCGCCAGCGGCGATGCGCGGGCGCTGCCCGCGCACCAGGCCCTGCATGCGGCCACCCTGGGCGGCGCGAAGGCCCTGGGATGGGACGGCGAGATCGGCTCGATCGCGGTGGGCAAGTACGCGGACCTGGTGGCGATCCGGCTCGATTCCGCCCGGCTGGCGCCGGTATTCGACCCGGTTTCCCACGTGGTCTACGCGGCGGGAAGAGAGGATGTGGACGAAGTCTGGGTGAATGGCCAGTCAGTTGCGAAAAAGCTACAACTCACCAATTCAGCGTCAAAAATCAATCTCGAAAGGATAATGTCGCGGATATCGCAGTGGCGCCTTCGTGCAACGGGTGTGATTTCTGGCACAAACACTTACTTATCCCAGGAGTGAGTGGCATGGGACAACAACCGCAATGCTATACTGGGCATGTATATCCATGTTGCGGCGGGGGTTCGCTGCGAGTTTCATTTCAAGCTAAGAGGAGAAACATGAACAAACGCTCCAAAGTTGGAATCTCTCTGGCGCTCGCCTTCGCTGCCGTGACGGCCTCGGGCGTGGCCTCTGCTCAAACCGCTAAGGTCAACGACAACTGGCAATCCGCGTTCGGCGTGCAAGTCAAAAGCGCTGACGGCCTGTGCTGGCGCAATGGGTTCTGGACCCCCGCCACCGCCGATCCGTCCTGCGATGGCGCGCTGAAGGTCGCTGCTCCCGCCGTTGCTCCGCCTCCTGCGCCGGCTCCTGCCCCCGCTCCGGCGCCGGCTCCCGTACCGGTTCCGGTCAGCCAGAAGGTCACCTACTCGGCCGACGCCTTCTTCGACTTCGACAAGTCCGTCGTCAAGCCCGAAGCCAAGGTCAAGCTGGACGAGCTGGTCAACCAGATCCGCGGCATCAACCTTGAAGTCGTGATCGCCGTCGGCCACACCGACTCGATCGGCACCGACGCCTACAACCAGCGCCTGTCGGTCCGTCGTGCCGAAGCCGTCAAGGCCTATCTGGTCAGCAAGGGCATCGAAGCCAACCGCGTCTACACCGAAGGCAAGGGCAAGAAGCAGCCCATCGCCGACAACAAGACCGCCGCCGGCCGCGCCAAGAACCGCCGCGTGGAAGTCGAAGTCGTGGGTACGCGCAACAAGTAAATCCACTGCCTGACAGCTGGATTCCGGCGGTATCCTTCGGGGTACCGCCGGCTGAAACCCCGCCTTGCGGGGTTTGTTTTTTTGTCGCCAGGCTGTGCCCCCTCTCGGGGCAGCGCGGCCGCTCAGCGGCAAGCAAGGGGCATTTTTTGCCGTCACATGGAGCCCGTCATGACGACCACCGCCCAGGAACCCCGGCCCGTCAACGCCGATGCGGCCGAACTGGCCAAGTTCAGCGCCCTGGCCTCGCGCTGGTGGGACCCTGAAAGCGAATTCAAGCCGCTGCACGCCATCAACCCCCTGCGCCTGGAGTGGATCAGCCAGATGGCGGGCGGACTGGGCAACAAGTCCGTGCTGGACGTCGGATGCGGCGGCGGCATACTCGCCGAAAGCATGGCGGCGCGCGGAGCAACGGTCACCGGCATCGACCTGGCCGAAAAATCGCTGAAAGTCGCGAAACTGCACAGCCTGGAAAGCGGCGTGAAAGTGGAATACCGCAATATCAGCGTGGAACAGCTTGCCGCCGATCAGCCCGCCGCTTTCGATATCGTGACCTGCATGGAATTACTGGAACACGTGCCGGATCCGGAATCGGTGATTCATGCCTGCGCCGCGCTGGTCAAACCCGGCGGCCGTGTCTTTTTCTCGACGCTGAATCGCAATTTGAAATCGTTTACCTTCGCCATCCTGGGCGCCGAATACATATTGGGGCTGGTGCCGCGGGGTACGCACAGCTACGACCACTTCATCCGTCCCAGCGAACTGCTGAGCGCAGCCCGGCACGCCGGCCTGGAAGCGGCCGCCATCAAGGGACTGGAATACAACCCCTTGACGAAAATCTACAAACTGAGTGGCGACAGCAGCGTCAATTACATGGTGGCCACGATACGCTCATGAAACCGCTGGTTCTTTTCGATTTCGACGGCACCCTGGCCGATACCGCCCCCGACCTGGCGGCGGCGGCCAATCAGCAACGCCTGCGCCGCGGCCTGCCCGCCCTGCCCTATGAACAACTGCGCCCCATGGCCTCGCATGGCGCGCGCGGCCTGCTGGGCGTGGCCCTGGGGCTCACGCCCGACTCCCCCGAATACGAGGCGTGCAAGCAGCAGTTCCTGGATGACTACGCGGCCAACATCGCCGTGCACACCGTTCTTTTCCCCGGCGTGGAAGACCTGCTGGCCAACCTCGTCCAGGAAGGCTGGACATGGGGCATCGTCACCAACAAGGTCACCCGGTTCACCACGCCGCTGGTGCGCCACCTGGCGCTCGAACAGCATAGTGCCGTGGTCGTCTGCGGCGACACCACCGCCCATTCGAAACCGCACCCCGAGCCGCTGCTGCACGCCGCGCGGGAAGTCGGCGTGGCGCCGCAGTCCTGCCTTTACGTGGGCGACGACCAGCGCGACATCGTCGCCGGCAAGGCGGCGGGCATGAAGACCATCGCGACCGCCTATGGCTATTGCGGCGACGGCGTGCCCGTGGAAGCCTGGGGAGCGGACACGGTCGTGGCCTCGGTCCCGGACCTGCTGCCCGCGATACGGCGCCTGCGGCCGGCCTGAAGGTCGCGGCGGGAGCGCTGACGGCCCTCCCCTTGAAAACCCGCTGCCTTGCCGCCATATGGGATACAATCCTTCCAAGGGGCCGTACCGGTTTCGACGGGGGTCACGAAGCAGCACAGGGCATGTCGAGCACCAGTAAGCTCGTTAAACCACTGGAACGCAAATAAACGCCACTAACGACGAGCGTTTCGAACTCGCCGCTTAAGCGGTGAGCCGCTGCACCGATCTGTCCTTGGGTCGGGCAGAGGAGAGGCAACTTTCCTAAGGATCCCTGTCTAGGGCCATAACCCCCGAAGCAGCCGATCTTGAACTGCAGCAGCGTCATTTACAAGGAATCGGTATGAACTGGGGTCACACGGTTCATGCTTAAACTACGTGAATCGCTGTGTGCCGGCCTGTCGATTGGCTAAGTACACGGTTAAATCCAAATAAACCGACTACACATGTAGAACTGTCTGTAGAGGGCTTTCGGACGCGGGTTCAATTCCCGCCGGCTCCACCAACTCCCCTGACAAACCCCGTGGATTTCCCGTCCACGGGGTTTTTCTTTTCCGCGCCGGCCCGTGTTCGACGCCAGATTGCAAAGAATCAAAAACAATTCCTCGCGCAATGGAAACGTGTTCACACCCGGTTCGCCGGTTTTTGGGAGGATTGTCGTGATAATAGCCATCGGGCGGGCATTGGCCGTCACAGATCGGGAATCAGCCGCTTGCCCAGACTGACCGCCTCATCCTGCGCATACCCCAGGGATCGATAGAAATCGACCACCGCCCCGTTCGCGGTGCGCACAAGCAGGTTGATCTTCGGGCAGCCCCGCTCGACCAGGAGCTGTTCGGCGTGGGCCATCAGCCGCCTGCCATGGCCGCGCCGCTGATGATCGGGGCGCACCGCCAGGTAGTACACCCAGCCCCGATGCCCGTCGAACCCCACCATGGCCGAGGCGACCGGCTCGCCGGCGGACTCTCCGACCAGGAACAGCTCGGGCTGCACGGCCAGTTTGCGCTGGATATCCTTGCGGGGGTCGTTCCAGGGGCGGATCAGGCCGCAGGCCTGCCACAAAGCGAGCATGGCCGCTTCATCCGCGGCCCGGTATGAACGGATGAACATGGTTTTCCAAGGCAATCGACGGGGACGACGTCCCCATGGAAGACTCATATACTATCCGGCATGCCAAGGCGGGCCGCGACGCGGCGGCCTCCAGGCCTCCCGTTCCAGGATCGCGACTACCCCTTGCAGCCATGACGCTACTCCCGAGACTCGCCCTGATCGCCGCCGGCCTGTTCGCCGCCCACAATGCCATCGCCGCCTGCGCGCCACGCAGCAACGATGAATTGAAAGCCATGAGCAACGACGACCTGAAGGCAGACTACTGCGACGCCCGCGCGCAGTCGGTCATCCAGGCCCCCGCTCCGGCGCCCTTGCTTGCGCCGCTGCCTGGCTCGCCGAGCGCTCCCCCGCCCGTCGCCGCGCCCGCCGGCAACGCCTGCCTGACCGCCACGGCGCAGCTCGTGCGTGTCATGGAAGCGCGCAAGATCGACGTCGACAAGGTCCGCGAAAGCTGCGGCAAATGACCCATTCCCCCGAATCCGCGCTCCCAGGATCGCCATGAAACGCTTCGCCCCCCTGCTGTCCCTGGCCGCCCTGGCGGCCCAGCCTGCTTTCGCCGCCGAACCCTGGACCGGCGCCTTCTGGAACGAACAATGCGCCCCGGGCGCCAGCGGCGAGGCTTCGCTGGGCTGTTCCGCCTTCGTGATGGGCGCGATCGACGGCATGCGCGTCCAATCCATGGCCACCAAGACCCCGCTGCCGTTCTGTGCCCCGGGCAACGTATCCACCGGGCGCACGGTCGAACTCTTCCAGCAGCGGCTGGCCAGCCGGCCGCAGGATCATGGACTGCCTGCCGTGGTGATCCTGGTGAACGCGCTGGGGGAAGCCTTTCCCTGCAAGCCCTAGATATCGCGGGGGCGAAAAAAACCGCCTGGGCAAAAGCCAGGCGGCTGGGACGGGCGCAGGCCGCGCCCCGCTGCCTAGAACCTCGCGCCAGAGGCGGAAATCGCGTCCAGGCGCGTGCGCAGGGCCTCGCGTGCCTGGGCGGCCGCGTCCGTCTCGGCAACGCCGGTCTTGGCCATGCGAACGGCCAGGGTCGGTCCCTCGTAGGGCAGCGGCGGCGCCACGCACGTGCTGCTGCGCCCCGGCACCACGCCGTTGGCGAAATAGGCACCGATCGTCGCATCCACGCAGGCATCGCTTTCCGGTACCACGCCATGCGAGTAAGAGCCAGTGACCAGGACCAGGTGCGCCTGCGGCAGCGCATCGAAGGAGCGGCGGGCGCCTTCGGTCGCGGTCTGGGCATCGAACTCGGTCTGCAGCATCAGGATGGGCGCCGACGCTCCGGCGCGCGACACCGGCGGCTTGGAAACCGAAGGCCCGCCCCAGGTCGCGCACAGGCTGCGGGTGACCGAACCGCCCTCGTAGGGATAGCTGGCCGCCATCTCGTTGCCCAATCTCACCCAGTATTGCGGGTCGGCGCTCGTGGCGGCCGTGTCGTTGCACACCACGGTGTTGAACACGGAGTTGAACGTGCCGAACTCGACCGGCGCGGCCGTCGGCTCGTAGGCTTGGAGATACGGCTGGAGCATGGCCTGGGCCAGCCCCCGTATCTCGATATCGTCGCCGAAGGAGTCCGGCACGAACTCGTACTCCATCAATTTCGCGTCCAGCACCGAGAAATCGCGGATGCTGGCGGGGTTGTCGATCAGGACCTGGTTCATGCCGCGCGCGGCGGCGACGAGCTGCGCGCCCTTGGCGACGCGGTTGGTCTTGCTGAGGATCGAGTGCAGATTCGCCTGCTGGCCGAACGCCACCCGCATGGGCTCGGGCAACGCGCGATAGACCTTCGCGATGTCGGCCGCGTTGGTGCCTATCCCGAAACGGTCCGGATGGCGGGCCGCGAAGGGCGCAATGAACTCGTCCAGGACGCGCTGCATGGCCATGGGCTGCATCACGACGTTGACGTCGATGTTGCCGGTGACATCCATCGAGCTGTCCAGCACCATGCGCCCGACCCGTTCGGGGAACAGGGACGCATACCAGGCACCCAGCCAGGTTCCGTAGGAAATGCCGACGTAGTTGAACTTGGCGTCGCCGAGCAGTCCGCGGATCAGGTCCATGTCGCGGACCGTGGCGTCGGTGTTGATGTACTTGACCAGCGGATTGCGCAGGCAGGCGTCGCCCAGCGCATTGGCATTGAAAAGCATGGCCGCGACATTGGCCTCGCTGCGGTCCGAACTATGGTGCTCGGGCCTGAGCAGCCCGCTCGTGCCGCAGTACATGCGGCTGCTGGCGCCGACCCCGCGCGGCGAGAAGCCGATCATGTCGTAGCGCTGGGCGATCGTGCGCAACTGCTGTCCCGTCGTGGTGGACTCGCTGGCGCCGCCCCACAGCGCCGCCAGGTTCAACGACCAGGCCAGGCCGTCGCCGCCAGGGCCGCCCGGATTGATCAGGATCGAGCCCAGCCGCTGCGACCGCTCGCCCGCCGCCACGCGGGAGACGGCCACGACGGCGTCGCCTTTCCCGGGGTTCGAGTAGTCGAGCGGTACGCGTACGGTCGCGCAGCTCAGGCGGTCCTTCAGGGTGAAATAAGCGGGAGATTCGCCGCCCAGGGTTTCGGGATCGCAGGCCCGCCAATTGACGACCTGGTCACGGTACGGCTGCAGGGGATCGACCGGCGGCGGCACGGCCCCATCGCCGCCACAGGCCGCCAGCGCGGCCAGCACTACCGCCGCGAGTCCCCCGGCAATGCCACGGACCGGCAATGCGTTGCCAATGCCTCGCCATTCTGAGAAATCACGAACTCGAATCAATTCGATACCCCCCATTGCTGATTTATCAATTTGTTGCATTTATTATCGACGGGCACGAAAGGAAGAGCAAGCGCACGGCCGTGACAGACGAAGTGCCCGCCAACCCTGTCCCGCTTTGCCCCGGCAGCCGACTTGGGTCTATGCTGGAAAGCCCTGGAGACGCGACCAGAGCACAGGCGCCTCCTTCCAAAGGAGACCGATATGTCCACGCTCCCGGCAGCCACCTCCGAGACGGTCAGCCACCCCCGCGACATCGAACGCATCGTCGCCGGCCGGGCCACGTCCGACGGGGCCGGCGTCAAGCTCACCCGGGTCATCGACCAGCACCTGCAGCGCCGCCTGGATCCGTTCCTGATGCTGGACGCATTCGGCACCGACAACCCCGATGACTACATCGCTGGCTTTCCGGATCACCCGCACCGCGGCTTCGAGACCATCACCTACATGATCGCGGGCCGCATGCGACACCGGGACAGCGCCGGCCACGAAGGCCTGCTGGAAAACGGCGGCGTGCAATGGATGACCGCGGGCCGAGGGGTGATCCACTCCGAACTCCCGCAGCAGGACCAGGGCGTCATGGAGGGCTTCCAGCTGTGGCTGAACCTGCCCGCGCGCGACAAGATGTCGGCGCCGTGGTACCGCGACTTCCAGGCCGCGGACCTGCCCCGCGCCACGACCGCCTCCGGCGTCGAGGCGACGGTCATCGCCGGGCGCAGCCATGGCGTCGAAGGCGCGGTGGCCCGGCCGGCGACCGAGCCGTATTACCTCGACGTGCACCTGCCGGCGCAAACGCAGTTTGCGCAGCGCCTGCCCGCCGGCCACAATGCCTTCGTCTATGTGTATCGCGGCAGCGTCGTGATCGGCGCCACCTCGGTCGAGGCCGGCCGCATGGCCATCCTGGCCAACGCCCCCGACACGGACGGCGTCGTCCTGGCCGCGCACGGCGGGCCGGCCCGCGCGCTGCTGATCGCGGGGCATCCGCTGCGCGAACCCATCGCGCAATACGGACCGTTCGTCATGAACGACCAGCAGGAAATTTTCCAGGCGCTGAGCGATTTCCGCGACGGGCGCCTGGCTTGAAAGGCATGGACGATGAAACCTGACATCGAATTGCACCGGGTCTATGACCATGCGGCCGTCGCGGCGGGCCGCTACCGGGTCCTGGTGGACCGGCTGTGGCCCCGCGGGATCCGCCGCGAGGACCTGGTCTACGACGCCTGGCCCAAAGACCTCGCGCCCAGCCCCGAGCTGCGGCGCTGGTTCGGCCACCTGCCCGAACGCTGGGCCGAATTCCACCTGCGCTACGCGGCCGAGCTCAAGGGCGATGCGCAGCGGCAGGGACTGGCGGACCTGCTGCGCGACGCCGGGGATCACCCGATCACCTTGCTGTATGGCGCGAAGGATCCCGATCACAATCATGCAATCGTGCTGCGCGAGGCGCTGTTGCGAACCGCCCGCCATCCCTCATGACCCCCCTGACCCTTCTTGTGGAATACCGCCCCACGCCCGTGGGGCAGATGCTCATCCTGACTGACGAGGACAGCCGCCTGCGCGCGGTCGACTGGGAAGATTACCAGCCTCGCATGCACGAACTGCTGGGACACCATTACGGCAGGCAGGGCTACGCGCTGCGCGAGCGCGGCGCGCCCAGCGAGGCACGGCGGCAGTTGGAGGCCTACATGGGGGGCGAGTTGCCGGCCATCGACGGCCTGGAAGTCGCCACCGCCGGCACCGCCTTCCAACGCGACGTCTGGCGCGAACTCCGGCGCATTCCCGTGGGGCAGACCATCAGCTATTCCGAACTCGCCCGGCGCATCGGCCGGCCCAAGGCAGTCCGCGCGGTCGGACTGGCCAACGGCGCGAATCCCGTCAGCATCGTGGTCCCCTGCCATCGTGTCATCGGCGCCAACGCCAGCCTGACCGGCTACGGCGGCGGGCTGCACCGGAAGATCTGGCTGCTCGAACACGAAGGCGTACGGCTGGCATCGCGCGAGGGCCGCCGCCAGCCGGGCTTGTTCTAGGGCCCTCGGCAGGGTCGTGGCGAAGCTCCCGGCATCGGGATGAAAGGTATAGTTGTCGCTCGTCCCGCTACCAATCCGAGACCCGACCGATGGCCAGACTCCTGTACGACCTTGCCGGCGCCAACCCCGACTTCCGCTTCAGCCCCTATTGCTGGCGCGCGCGGCTGGCGCTGGCGCACAAGGGCCTGGAGGTGGAAACCGTGCCGTGGCGCTTCACGGAGAAGGACAAGCTCGCGTTCTCGGGGCAGGGCCGCGTGCCCGTGCTGGTCGACGGTGAGCAGGTGGTATCCGACTCCTGGCAGATCGCGCTGTATCTCGAAGCGGCCTATCCCGATGCGCCCTCGCTGTTCGGCGGACCGCAGGCGCAGGCCCTGGCCAGATTCGTCAACAGTTGGGCCGACTCCGTGCAACTGCCCGGTCTCACGCGCCTGGTGCTGGTCGATATCCCCGCCGCGCTGCACGAAGGCGACCTGTCCTACTTCCACGCCAGCCGCGAGCAACGCATGGGCATGCCGCTGTCCGCGGTCTGCGCCGACCGCGATACCCGCGTCGAGGAATTCCGGGCGGGCCTGATGCCGCTGCGGCTGGTGCTCAAGGCCCAGCCTTTCCTGTGCGGCGACGCTCCGGCCTATGCCGACTACATCGTTTTCGGCGGCTTCCAGTGGGCCCGCTGCGTCAGCGATTTTCCCGTCCTGGCGGAAGGCGACGTCGTCGCCCAATGGCTCGAGCGCATGCTGGAGGCCACCGGCCCGGCGGCCCGGCACATGCCGTTCCTGCGTCTCCCCGCCAGGCACGGCTAACTGCAACATCGCTTGTAAGCGGGCGGTTCGGCCCCATATCCTGTTCCAGCTGGCGCCGGCCGGGGGCGGCGGGGAAACGTCACGCAAGCCAGGTGCCTCCCCTGTTCGACATGTTCCTGAAGCATCCATCCCCTACGATGATCGATAGCATTTTACGATCAACTGCATTGAATCAATCAATTTGATCAATTAACCAGTGACGTATACCATTCATATACGTCTTTTCAACCCAGCAAGAGAGGAAACCGCAATGTCTCTAGTCAATACTCAGGTCAAGCCGTTCAAAGCGACTGCCCTCAAGGAAGGCAAGTTCGTCGAAGTCACCGACCAGACCCTGAAGGGCAAGTGGGCCGTGGTGGTGTTCTATCCGGCCGACTTCACCTTCGTGTGCCCGACCGAGCTGGAAGACCTGGCCGACAACTACGCCGAATTCCAGAAACTGGGCGTCGAGGTGTACTCGGTCTCGACCGACACCCATTTCTCGCACAAGGCCTGGCACGACACCTCGCCCGCCATCGGCAAGATCAAGTACACGATGATCGGCGACCCCACCTGGCAAGTCACCCAGAACTTCGAAGTCCTGCGTGAAGGCCAGGGCCTGGCCGACCGCGGCACCTTCATCATCGACCCGCAAGGCGTGATCCAGGCCGTCGAAGTGACCGCCGAAGGCATCGGCCGCGACGCCAAGGAACTGCTGCGCAAGGTCAAGGCCGCCATCTACGTGGCCAACCACCCGGGCGAAGTCTGCCCCGCCAAGTGGAAGGAAGGCGAGAAGACGCTGGCTCCTTCGCTGGACCTGGTCGGCAAGATCTAATCAGCACGCAGCGGCAGTAGCAGAAACAAAAGCAGTACCGCCCGGGGCGCCACAAGCGGCCCGGGCGCCATCCGAGAACACAAGATACGGAGCAAAGGGAGCGATATATGCTGGACGCCAATCTCAAGACCCAGTTGCAGGCCTACCTGGAAAAAATCACGCAGCCGATCGAGATCGTCGCGTCCCTCGACGACGGCGACAAGTCTCGCGAGCTCGCTGAACTCCTGAAGGAAATCGCCGGCCTGTCGGAACGCATCACGCTGATCGAGCGACGCGACGACGACGAGCGCAAGCCCTCCTTCACCATCAACCGTCCCGGCGAAAACATCGGCATCCGCTTTGCCGCCATTCCCCTGGGCCATGAATTCACGTCGCTGGTCCTGGCCCTGCTCCAGGTCGGCGGCCACCCGATCAAGCTCGATGCCGACGTGATCGAGCAGATCAAGAACCTGGATGGCGACTTCTCGTTCGAGACCTATGTGTCGCTGTCCTGCCAGAACTGCCCCGAAGTCGTCCAGGCGCTGAACGTGATGTCGCTGCTGAACCCGCGCATCCGCCAGGTCACGATCGACGGCGCGCTGTTCGAGGACGAAGTCGAGAAGCGCCAGGTCATGGCCGTGCCCACGGTCTACCTGAACGGCGAAGTGTTCGGCCAGGGGCGCATGAGCGTCGAGGAGTTCCTCGCCAAGCTCGACAGCAATGCCGGCCAGCGCGACGCCGAAAAGCTCAATGCGCGCGAACCGTACGACGTGCTGATCGTCGGCGGCGGCCCCGCGGGCGCCGCCGCGGCCATCTACGCCGCGCGCAAGGGCATCCGTACCGGCGTCGTGGCCGAGCGCTTCGGCGGCCAGGTCCTGGACACGCTGGCGATCGAGAACTTCATCTCCGTCAAGGAGACCGAAGGACCCAAGTTCGCGACCGCGCTGGAAGAACACGTCAAGGCCTACGACGTGGACATCATGAACGTGCAGCGCGCCGAGGCCCTGGTGCCGGGCGCGAAGCTGATCGAGGTCAAGCTGGCCAACGGCGGCGTGCTCAAGGGCCGCTCCGTCATCCTGGCCACCGGCGCCCGCTGGCGGGAAGTGAACGTGCCGGGCGAACGCCAGTACCGCAACCAAGGCGTGGCGTACTGCCCGCACTGCGATGGCCCACTGTTCAAGGGCAAGCGCGTGTCCGTCATCGGCGGCGGCAACTCGGGCGTGGAAGCGGCGATCGACCTGGCGGGCCTGGTCGAGCACGTGACCCTGCTTGAATTCGCCCCCGAACTGCGCGCCGATGCCGTGCTGCAGCGCAAGCTCAACAGCCTGCCCAACGTCACGGTCATCACCCAGGCGCAGACCACCGAGATCACCGGCGACGGCAAGAAGGTGAACGGCCTGAAGTACAAGGACCGGCAGTCGGGCGAAGAGCGCCACATCGAACTCGAAGGCGTCTTCGTGCAGATCGGGCTGGTGCCCAATACCGAATGGCTCAAGGGCACGCTGGCGCTGAGCAAGCACGGGGAAATCGAGGTCGATGCCAAGGGCCGGACCTCGGTGCCCGGCGTGTTCGCCGCGGGCGACGTGACGACCGTGCCGTACAAGCAGATCATCATCGCCGCGGGCGACGGTGCGAAGGCCGCGCTCAGCGCCTTCGACCATCTGATCCGTTCGTCGGTGGAAGCCGAGGAGCCGGAAACGGTTGCAGTCTCCGCCTGAGTCCGTTGCTGGGTTGGCGGTTGAAGGCCCGCGGGGTTCGCCTCGCGGGCCTTTTTCTTTTCAGGTGGCCGCCGTACCGATCAAGCGGCGGCGTCGCCCGCGCCGGACTCCCACTGTTCGAGCAGGATGGAGATGTTGGCGGCGGTGCGTCCGATGTGCTGCGCGAGTAGTTCGCTCGCCCGCGCCTCATCGCGATCCAGGGTCGCGCGCAGGATGGCCTCGTGCTCGTCGGGAATATCGCGATCCAGCGGGCGCTCGCGCAGGAAGATGCGGCGGTAGCGGTCCGAGAACGCGAGCAGCTTCTCGCAGAACTGGGCCAGCACGGGCATCTGGCCGCCGCCGATCAGCATCAGGTGGAACTCGCGGTGGCGGACTTCCCATTCCAGGAGCGCCTCGGAATCGGAGGCGGCCCGTTTCTCCACCTGCTGCAGGCGGTGGTGCGCCGCCAGCACCGCGACCTCCCAGTCCTCGCCCCCCTGCTGCATGGAGATCCGCAGCGCATGCGGCTCCAGCATGACGCGCAGCTCGGTGATTTCCTGATGGTTGCGCACGGAGACCGGCGCGACCTGATACCCGCGCTGGTCCTGCGCGATCACCAGTCCCTCGGCCGCCAACCGCGAAAGCGCCTCGCGCAGCGGACTGAGGCTGACATTGAGCTGCTGGCTGAGCTGGTTCAGGCGCAACGGCTGGCCCGGCCGGAAGGTGCCGTTCAGCAATTCGTCGCGCAGCGACTGGGTCAGTTGGGAGGTCAGGGATGTGCTCATGGACCGGGGGCGCTCATAAAATCGATATTGACTGTAAAATCGATTTCAATAAATATAAACGAAAATCGACAACCAGGAGGATTTTCCCATGCTGCCCAAACGTATTGATCGCGCCGCCGTCGACGCCCGTATCGGCCCCTATGCCGACACCGAACAGACCCTGGACGAGCGTGCCGACATCTACCAGGAACTGATCGGCTTCGTCCCGCCCCGCATCGAAGCCCGCCTGGCGGTGACCGGCGCGCTCGACCCCAAGCTGGTTGACCTGCAGGAGAAGATGCGCGAACACGCGATGTACCCGAAGTGCTTCGACGTGAAAACCGCGCAGTTGATGCTGTTCGGCATGCTGCTGATGGACCTGAGCGATGCCGCCGTCCTGCACGGCATCGCCGCGCGCCGCGCCGGCGCCACCTGGGAGGAAATGCAGGCGGTCGTCAGCCTGTGCTTCCTCTTCCGGGGGCTCTCGGCGGCCAACCGCGGCGCCGAACTGCTGGCGAACATCGCCGAGCACGAAGCCAAGAAGGAAGCCCAGGGCTGACCCGGCCCGCCGGCCCCGGCGACCCGGCCTTTCCCCATACACGATCGCCGCGTGGCACCGCCACAGACCAACGACCAGGAGACCGCATGACTTCCTTTTTCCATTCCTCCCGACGGACCGGCATGCTCGCGCTGGCCGCCACCGTCGGCTGGCCGCTGGCCGCCGCCGCGCAGGACTACCCGGCCCGACCGGTCCAGCTCATCGTTCCGTTCGCCCCCGGCGGCGCCATCGATCAGATGGCCCGCGCGGTAGGTTCGGCGCTCAGCCGCGAACTCGGCCAGCCCGTGGTGATCGAGAACAAACCCGGCGCGGGCGGCAACATCGGCGCGGAACAGGTGGCCCGCGCGGCTCCCACCGGCTATACCCTGCTGGTCGGCACCTCGGCCACGCACGGCGTCAACCCCTCGCTCTACGCCAAGATGCCCTACGACGCGGTCAAGGACTTCGTTCCCGTGGCCCACTGGGGTTCGGTGCCGAACGTCCTGGCGGTCAATGCCTCGTCCAGCATCCGGTCGGTCGAGGACCTGGTCGCGCAGGCCAAGCGCGAGCCCGGCAAGCTGACCTACGGTTCCGCAGGCAACGGCACCTCGCTGCACCTGGCCGGGGAACTGTTCAAGCAGGCCGCGAAGGTCGATCTCGTGCACGTGCCCTACCGGGGCGGCGCCCCGGCTTCGCTCGATCTCCTGGCCGGCAACATCACCATGATGTTCGACACGGTGGCGGTCTCGCTGCCCAACCTGCGCGCGGGCAAGACTCGCGCGCTGGCGGTCGCCGCTCCCGCCCGCCACTTCGCCCTCCCCGACGTGCCGACCTTCGCCGAGAAAGGCTATCCCTCGGTGGTGTCGGCCACCTGGGCCGGCGTGTTCGCGCCGGCGGGAACGCCGGCGGCCGTCGTGCAGAAGCTGGAGGACGCCAACCGCCGCGCGCTGGCGGATCCGGCGGTGGCCGAAGTCATGCGCAAGACAGGAGTCCAGGTGGAGTTCCGCGGCAGCCGCGATTTCGCCACCTACGTGGCAAGCGAGATCGCGCTGTGGGGGAACATCATCCGGAGCAACAATATCCGCGCGGACTGAGGCCCCACTCCCCCGGGCCCCGCCCGGGGATTCCTCCAGCCCCTGCAATCGCGAAACGTGGCACCATTACGACCGCCCTGCCCGTACCTCTTCGTCGAGCGGTGAAATCCATGCCACACACTCCAGAAAAAAAGCCTGAATCTCTAGGCCAGGCCGCCTATCGGCAATTGCAGGAAGCCATCGAGACCGGCGTCCTCAAACCGGGCGACCGCGTCAGCGTGAACGCCCTGGCCGACCGGCTCGCCATCAGCCGCACGCCGGTGCGCGAAGCCATCGCCTGGCTCGAAACCGACGGCCTCATCGTGCATCAGCCCTATCTCGGCCGCGTGATCGCCGAACTCGACCATCAGATGGTGAACGAGCTTTATGCGCTGCGCTTCGTCATCGAGCCGGCGGCGGTCGGCATGGCGGCCAAGAACGCCACCGATGCCGAGATCGACGTATTGCGCGAAATGCTCGAGTTCGAACGCTCCGTCCTGGACGATCCCATCGAACGCGAGCGCCACAACCGGCGCTTCCACAACGCGCTGTACCGCACCGCGCACAATCGCTACGTGATCAGCACGCTGCGTGCGCTGCAAACGCCCATGATCCTGCTGGGACCGGCCACGGCCACCAATCCCAAGCGGCTGCAGGACGCGTATGCCGAACATGCGGAACTGGTCGAATGCATCGCCGCGCACGACACCGACGGCGCCCGCGCGGCCATGGTCCGGCACCTGACCGGCGGACAACGTGCCCGCGTCAGCTATCTGCTCAATCGGCAAGCCGATTGAGCCCCGTGGCGCTCAACCGCCTACGACGATACCCAGCTTGTCGATCAACCGGGTCCACTGCTCCAGTTCCGCGCGGATGAAGGTCCCGAACTCCGCCGGGGTCGTCAGCGAGGGCTCGGCGCCATGCTCCATCATCTGCCGCACGATATCGGGATCGCGCAGTGCGGCGTTCACATCGGTATTGAGCTTGTCCACCACCGCGGCAGGCGTGCCGACCGGTGCGAGCAGGCCGAACCAGCCTACGGCCGCATAACCCGGCACCCCCGCTTCGGCCACCGTGGGCAGGTTGGGCAGCGCCTTGGAACGTTGGGCGCTCGTCACCGCGAGCGCTTTCAGGCGGCCCGTATCGACGTAGCCCATCACGGTCTGCGCCGGCGCGAACATCAGGCTCAACGTACCGCCCAGCAGATCCGTCACCGCCTGGCCGGTTCCCTTGTAGGGCACGTGCATCATCTCGATGCCCGCCACCTCCTTGAACAACTCCACGGACAGATGCGAGGCCGCGCCGACGCCTGACGAACCAAAGGTCAGCTTGCCGGGCTCAGCCTTCGCCTTGGCCACCAGCTCCTTGATCGTGCCGATGCCCAGGCGGGGGTTGACCACCACCACGTAGGCCGAGGCCGACACCAGCGAGATGGGCGCGAACTGCCCGACATTCTTCTTGTCGAGCGATGCCGTCGAACTCATCATCAGCGTATAGCCGTCGGCCGGCGCCCGGGCCACGAAGCTGGCGCCGATATGCCCGCTGGCACCCGGCCGGTTGTCCACGATCACCTGGGTCTTCCAGACCTTGGTCAGGTGGGCGCCGAGCAGGCGCGCCAGGGTATCCGCGCCGCCGCCCGGCGGGAACGGCACCACGATGGTCACCGGCCGCGACGGAAAGGCTTGCGCCTGGGCCTGGGCGGGCAGCACCAGGGCCAACGGCAGCAAGGCCGCCGCCGTGCAGGCCGCGCGGCGTGCCGTGTCGATTGCACATTTCATGATCTATCTCCTCCAGTGAAAACAGTCGCCAGGCGTTGTTCTTGATCGTTCCCGGCAGGGTTCAACGCGCCGCCACGATGTGCGTGCGCAAGGCCATGGCGGGCTCCTCGAACCCGCACTCGACCACGTCCCCCGGCTTCAGGAACAACTCGTCGGCATTGGGCTTGCCCACCGCCACGCCGCCGGGCGCGCCGGTGGAGAACATGTCGCCGGGCTTGAGCGGCAGCAGCCTGGAGAAATGCTCGATGATGTCCGGCAGCTTCCAGATCTGGTCGGAGGTATTGACGCGCATCCGCTCTTCGCCGTTGACACGGCAGGTCACCCAGATGTCGTAGGCGTCGCGCACCTCGTCCATCGTGATGATGTACGGCCCCAGCGGCCCGAAGCCCGGAGCGTTCTTGGCCGTCCAGAAGCGCGATCCCGACGCGACCTCGCGCTTCTGGGTATCGCGGCAGGTCAGGTCGTTCAGGATGGTGATGCCGGCCACGTAGTCGAAGGCATCCTCGCGGCGCGCGCGGTAGGCGGGCTTGCCGATCACGAACACCAGTTCGGGTTCGTAGTCCAGGTGCGGCACGTCCACCGGCCGCTCCACCTCGGCATCCTGGCCGACCAGGCAGGCGTTGAGCTTGATGAAACCGGTCGGTTCCTCCGGCAGTTCCTTGATGAGATCGGTGCGCTTGAGCTCTTCGAGATGGGTGCGGTAGTTCTTGCCCACGCACAGGAATTTTTCGGCATCGGGCACGGGCGGCAGCAGCCGGACATCGTCAAGCGCATAGGCATGGCGCTCGCGCAGCGCGGCGTCGCCCGAGGCCGCATCCAGCAGCCGCCGCGCGCGCGCCAGGCCGGCGTCCCCTTCCTCCAGCAGCGCCCGCATGGAATGCGGGAAGGCGGCTTCCCCCGGCTCCACGGCGGCCGCGCAGCGCGCCAGGTCGAGCATGCTGTCCTTGCACAGCACGCCGACGCGGGCGGCGGACGATTCGGCGGGGACGGTAAAGGTGGCGAGTCTCATGCGGTGGGGCCTCAATCAGCGTATCGAAGTGGGCGATGCTATTCCTGAATTCAGTTAAATTCAACTGAATTCAACTGAATTCAACCGTAAAAAAAGCGCCGACCCCTCCACGGAGGACTCGGCGCGGCGGATGGCCGGGAGTGTCTTACCTGGGCGTGGCGGCCTGGCCTTCCCGGCTTTCCAGCGTGAACGTGGCACCGGCGTCCTGCGCCAGGACGCCGGTCAGCCAGGGCATGATTTCCTTCAGGGCCGCCTCCAGCACCCATGGCGGATTGACGATGAACATGCCGCTGCCGTAGAGGCCCAGCCCGTCGCCCGAAGGCTTGCGCACGGTCAGGCTGACGTGCAGCCAGGGGCGCGCGGGTACGCGCGCCAGCCGCCCCGCGAG
Organism: Alcaligenaceae bacterium SAGV5; assembly: GCA_009360345.1. Taxonomy (GTDB): domain Bacteria; phylum Pseudomonadota; class Gammaproteobacteria; order Burkholderiales; family Burkholderiaceae_B; genus Pigmentiphaga. Next base: position 401,236 of record SPDP01000003.1, on the reverse strand, counting down.
TTGCTGCGATTCGAGCCGCTGCACCTGCGGATACCAGACCGCGAAACAGCCGGTGGCGAAACGCTTCAATCCCTCTTCCAGGCAGTGAAGGACCCGGGCGTAGTCGCGCTTGTCCTCGTAGGAAGGATCGATCAGCACGATGCCGCGCCGCGTCGGGGGCGGCAGCAATGCCTTCACGCCATCGAAGCCGTCCGCGGCGTAGACCATGGTGTGGCGCTCGATATCCCGGCCCAGATGGCGGCAATTGCGCCGCAGGACGTCGATCTCGGTGGGATGCAGTTCGAACAGGCGCAGGCGGTCCCGCTCGCGCAGCGCCTGCGCCGCGATGAAGGGCGACCCGGGATAGTGGCGCAGCAGGTCATCCTGATTGAACGCGGCGATCTCGTCCACGTATTCCGCCACGATGCCGGGCAGGTCGTCCCGCGTCCACAGGCGCGCGATGCCGGTCTCGAACTCGGCGTTCTTGCCCGCCCAATCCCCATCCAGCGCGTAGACGCCGGCGCCGGCATGGGTGTCGATGTACCAATATGGCGCGTCTTTCTCGGCGAAATAGCGCAGCAACTGTACAAGGACGAGGTGTTTGAGCACATCGGCATGATTGCCGGCGTGGAAGGCGTGGCGGTAGCTGAACATGGGATTTCCAGAAGAGCGCCCATTGTAGGCGCCCCGGGGCATCGGCCGCGTCGCCGCGTTACATGTGCCACGCATTCCTTGCAATCGTGACGGCTTGCACGGACGCTCCGCATGGAGCCTGCCTGGACCGGCATCGGGGATTACAAATGCATACAGCCAGCTTTGACACCCGGCCGACCGGCCCCGTATGTTGAACCCATCGGCCACCTCCGCCCGCGGGACCGGCCGCTTTCAAGGAGAGATCGATGAGGACACGCAACCTGATGATCGCCGCCATGATTGCAGCCTTCTCAGCCGCGACGCCAATGGCCATGGCCCAGGGCGACGGCCAGGCCGCCAAGGAGTCGGCTGGCAAGTTCGCCAGCGACACGGTGATCACCACCAAGGTCAAGGCGGCGCTGCTCAAGGAACAAGCCACGCAATCGCTGAGCATCAAGGTCAAGACGGTCAACGGCGTCGTGCATCTGGCCGGCACGGCCGACGACAGCCCGCAGATCGATTCCGCCGTACGCGTGGCGCGCGGCGTCGATGGCGTGCAGGACGTCAAGAACGACATCCAGCTCAAGAAACAGGGCGACCGCTGAACCACGCGCCGCTGGCAGGCGACGGCACGCCCGCGCGCCGCCCGAAGTTCCCCCAGACCTGGCTTTTCATTTTGATGAACCACCCCTAATATGCGCCTGGGGGGGCAGGCCATCGGGGGGGCCGCAACGGCCGCGCGCGCCGGACCGGGCGCTTTCGCATGGCTTCCCACTATCGTCCACGCACCTGGAAGCCACCATGCTAGAGCGCCTATTCAAACTCCACGAACACGGCACCAATGCTCGCACCGAGCTGCTGGCGGGAATCACCACGTTCCTGACCATGTCCTACATCATTTTCGTCAACCCGCAGATCCTGTCCACCACGGGCATGGACAAGGGCGCCGTTTTCGCCGCCACCTGCATCGCGGCGGCGATCGGCTCGCTGATGATGGCGTTCGTCGCCAACTATCCCATCGGCATGGCGCCAGGCATGGGGCTCAACGCATTCTTCGCCTTCACCGTCGTGGCCACCCTGGGCTTCACCTGGCAGCAGGCGCTGGGCGCGGTCTTCATCTCGGGCGTCATCTTCATCCTGCTGACCATCACCGGCGTGCGAAGCTGGCTGATCGCCGGCATCGCGCCATCCCTGCGCAGCGCCATCGCGGCCGGTATCGGCCTGTTCCTGGCGATCATCGCGCTCAGCAGCTCCGGCATCGTCGTCGCCAGCCCCGCCACCCTGATCACGATGGGCGACCTGCACAAGCCCGCCCCGCTGCTGGCGATACTCGGCTTTTTCATTATCGCCATCCTGGACGCGCTGAAGGTCCGCGGCGCCATCCTGCTGGGCATCCTGATCATCACCGTGCTCAGCATGGCGCTGGGCATCAATGAATTCCACGGCGTGTTCTCCTCGCCTCCCAGCCTGGCGCCCACCTTCCTGCAGCTGGACATCCTGGGCGCGCTGCACATGGGCTTCGTGCACGTGGTGCTGGTGTTCGTGCTGGTCGAGGTGTTCGACGCCACCGGCACGCTGATGGGCGTGGCCAAGCGCGCCGGCCTGCTGGTCGAGGGCAAGAACCGCATCGGCCGCGCCCTGCTGGCCGACAGCACCGCCATCACCGCGGGCTCGCTGCTGGGCACCAGCAGCACCACGGCCTACGTCGAAAGCGCCTCGGGCGTCCAGGCCGGCGGCCGTACCGGCCTGACTGCCCTGGTGGTCGGCGCGCTGTTCCTGGCCGCGCTGTTCATCTCGCCGCTGGCCGGTTCGGTCCCGGCCTACGCCACCGCGCCCGCGCTGCTGTACGTGGCCGGCCTGATGATGCGCGAGCTGATCGACGTCAAGTGGGACGACATCACCGAAGCCATCCCCGCCGCGCTGACCGCGCTGGCCATGCCCTTCACCTACTCGATCGCCACCGGCCTCGCGTTCGGCTTCATCAGCTACGTCGTGCTCAAGGCCTGCACCGGCCGCGTCCGTGAAATCCACCCCGCGGCCTGGTTGATCGCCATCCTGTTCCTGGTCCGCTTCGCCTTCTTCTCGGCCTGATCCGCGGCCTGGGGCCTAATCCTCGTCGACGAACAAGGTGCAGGCCCCCTCCTCCGCCGCGCTGACCGCCCGCCGCATGTGACCGAACAGGTCGCGCCCCACGCCGCGGCGATGCGGCCGCAGATCGGGGGCGGCCGCGGCCGGGCGGGCATCCAGGTCCGCCAGCACCTCCAGCACGCCGCGCCTCGCATCCAGCCGGACCCGGTCGCCGGTGCGCACCCTGCCGATGGGGCCGCCCTTGAGGCCTTCAGGCGTAACGTGAATGGCCGCGGGCACCTTGCCCGAGGCGCCCGACATGCGCCCGTCGGTCACCAGCGCGACATGGAATCCCCTTCCTTGCAGCACGGACAGCATGGGCGTGAGCTTGTGCAGTTCGGGCATGCCGTTGGCCGCCGGCCCCTGCCAGCGCACCACCGCGACGAAATCCCGCTCCAGCTCGCCACGCTGGAAGGCGGCCAGCACATCGTCCTGCTCGTCGAACACGATCGCGGGCGCCTCCACCACCTGATGCTCGGGCGCGACCGCCGAGATCTTGATGATGGAACGGCCCAGGTTGCCTGCCAGCACCCGCAGCCCGCCGTCGGGCGAGAACGGACGGTCCAGCGGACGCACGATGGCGTCGTCCCCCGGGACCTCGGCGCCGTCCCGCCAGGCCAGCCTGCCATCCTGAAGATAAGGCTCGCGGCAATAGGCAGCCAGCCCCTTGCCCACCACCGTGGTGACGTCCTCGTGCAGCAGCCCTCCCATCCGCAACTGGCGGATGACGAACTGCAACCCGCCCGCGGCCTGGAATTCGTTCACGTCGGCCTTGCCGTTCGGGTAGACGCGCGCCAGCAGCGGCACCACCTCGGACAAGGCATGGAAATCGTCCCAGTTCAGTTCTATGCCCGCGGCCCGCGCCATGGCCACCAGGTGCAGGGTGTGGTTGGTCGAGCCGCCAGTGGCCATCAGCCCGACGATGCCGTTGACGAAAGCCTTCTCATCCAGGACCTCGCAGATGGGCGTATACCGCCCGCCGCCGTGCCATAGCGACACGGCCTGCCTGGCCGCCGCTCGGGTCAGCGCCTCGCGCAGCGGAGTATGGGGATTGATGAAGGACGTTCCGGGCAGGTGCAGCCCCATGAACTCCATCAGCATCTGGTTCGAATTGGCGGTTCCGTAGAAAGTACAGGTACCCGGCCCATGGTAGGCGCGGCTCTCGGCTTCGAGCAGTTCCGCCCGGCCGACCTTGCCCTCGGCATAGGACTGCCGGATCCTGGCCTTCTCGTCGTTGCCCACGCCGGTTGTCATGGGGCCGGCCGGGACGAACACGGCCGGCAGGTGGCCGAAGGACAGCGCGCCGATGACCAGGCCCGGGACGATCTTGTCGCACACGCCCAGATACACCGCCGCGTCGAACATCTGGTGGGACAGGGCCACGGCCGTGGCCATCGCGATGACATCGCGCGAGAACAGCGACAGTTCCATGCCCGCCTGGCCCTGGGTAACGCCGTCGCACATGGCGGGCACCCCGCCGGCGAACTGCGCGGTGGCGCCGGCCGCCAACGCCGCCTCCTTGATCCAGGCGGGAAAATCGGCCAGCGGCTGGTGGGCCGACAGCATGTCGTTGTAGGCCGATACGATGGCCACGTTGGGCTGCTCCTGCACCTTGAGCATGAGCTTCGCGCGCTCAGGCATGGCCGCGAAGCCATGCGCCAGATTGGTACACGACAGGTGGCCGCGCTCGACCTTCGCGCCGGCCCGGGCCCGGGTTTCCTCCAGCCATTGCGCGCGGCGGTCGCCGCCCCGCGCGAGAATACGATCGGTGACTTCCTGCAGGACGGGATGCAAAGACATGGCGGTCGACCTCCGGGATGCTGGCACGCACGGCGGGTGCCGCGGTGCTGGCCGCGGGCGCATGCGCAAGTATCGGACCCGCTAGCCTTCCAACGACTTCAAGCGGCGCAACTGGGGAAACAATACCATCCACAGCAGGGCTACCGCGACCGTGCCCGCGCCGCCGATCAGCACCGCCGGCACGACGCCGAACAGCGCGGCCGTCACGCCCGATTCGAACTCGCCGAGTTGATTGGAGGTGCCGACGAACAAGGAGTTCACCGCGCTGACGCGGCCCAGCATTTCGGGCGGGGTCTGCAACTGGACCAGGGTGAAGCGGATCACCACGCTGACCACGTCCGAGGCCCCCAGCACGAACAGCGCCGCCATGGAGACAATCAGGTGCGAGGACAGGCCGAACACGACCGTGGCAAGCCCGAAGACCACGAGTGACGAGAACAGGAGGGTACCGACGTTGCGGTGGATGGGGTGGTGGGCCAGGAAGACCGACATGGCCAGCGCCCCCACGGCGGGCGCCGTGCGCAACAACCCCAGCCCCCAAGGCCCGGTCTGGAGGATGTCGCGCGCATAGATGGGCAGCAGCGCGGTGGCGCCGCCCAGGAGCACCGCGAACAAGTCCAGCGACAGCGTCCCCAATATGACCGGGCGGCTGCGGATGAAGGCAATGCCCGAGAACACGGACTTGAGCGTGACCGGCTCGCGGGTGGACACGGTGCGTTCCGCCCGTATCATCGCCACCAGGCCGCCGCCGACGAAGAAGAACACGCAGGCCACCACATAGGCGACCATGGATCCGAACCCGTACAACAGCCCGCCCATCGCGGGCCCCAGTATCTGCGCGGTCTGGGTGGCGGAGGTGGACCAGGCCGCGGCCTGGGGGATGAGGCCGCGGGGGACCACTCCCTGCACCAGCGCCGCCATCGTGGGCGACTCGAAGGCGCGCGCGGCGCCGCCCAGCGCCACCAGTCCCAGGATGGCATCGCGCGTGAGCCAGCCCTCCCATGTACCGAAGGCCAGGAGACCGGCCGCGATCGACTCCACCACCATGCAGACGCTGGCGATGGCCCGCCGGTCGTAGCGATCGGCCACCTGCCCCACGACGAAGGTCAGCAGCACCATGGGCAGGAATTGCGCCAGTCCGACCAGGCCCAGGTCGAAGGCGCTGCCGGTGATCTCGTAGACCTGCCAGCCCACGGCCACCGACAGCATCTGGAACGACAGGGTCGACATGACCCGGCCGAACCAGAACAGGACGAAAGGCGGGTGGCGCGCGACCGACTGGATGCCGGCGGGATTATCTTCCGAACTCATCACCCATCTCTTGCGCGCGATGGGCGGCAGCCTGCATGGCCCGGACCACGGTCTGGCGGAAATTCGCCTGGGCCAGGACATCCAGGGCGGCGGCCGTGGTGCCGCCCTTGGAGGTCACGCGCTCGCGCAGCACCGACGGCGGCTCGGAAGACGCGGCCGCCAGGCCGGCGGCGCCGGACAACGTGGCCAGCGCCAGCGCGCGCGACTGCTCGTCATCCAGCCCCACGGCCTTGCCGCCTTCGATGAGGGCCTCGATGAACAGGAACACATAGGCCGGCCCGCTGCCCGACAGCGCGGTCACGCCGTCCAGATCGGCCTCGCGCGAGACCCACACGGTGCTTCCCACCGCCTCGAGCACGGCCTGGGCCTGCGCCCGGTCGGCCTCGCCCACGCTATCGAGCGCGGCCAGGCCGGTAACGCCCTGCCCGATCAGCGCGGGCGTATTGGGCATGCAGCGCACGACGCGCGGCCACGGCTGCGCGTCGGCCCCCAGCCAGCGCGCCAGGTCGGCGGCCCGGATGCCGGCGGCGATGCTGATCACCAGGCTGTCCTTGAGCCAGGGCCGGCTCGCCGCCGCCACCTCCTTCATGACCTGGGGCTTGACCGCGTAGACCCAGATCGCGCAGCGCGACAAGGTCTCGTCGGGCGCCGCCGCGACCGTGGCGCCACGCGCCGCCCACGCCTGCCTGGAGGCCTCGCTGGGATCCACGACGTGGATGTTACCCATGGGGCAGAACTTGCCGGCCAGGCCGGAGATCAGCGCGGCGGCCATGTTCCCGCCACCGATGAATGCGATAGAAAGCGATTGGGTCATTGAGGTTTCCTTGGGATGCGTTGCGGCCGCGCGGTCAGGACGAATAATCCCGGGCGCCGAAGATGGCGGTGCCCACCCGGACGATGGACGCCCCGGCCGCCACGGCGGCTTCCAGGTCGTCCGACATGCCCATGGACAGGGTATCCAGCCCGAGGCCTTCCCGGTTCATGTCCCGCATGAGCGCCGCCAGGCTGGCGAAGACCGCCCGCTGGCGGACAGGATCGTGCTGAGGGGCCGGAATGCACATCAGGCCGCGCAGGCGCACGCGCGGCAGCGCGGCGATGTCCCGCGCCAGCCCGAGCGCTTCGGCGGGCGCCACGCCGCTCTTGGTGGGCTGGTCGTCGATGTTGACCTGCATGCACAACTGGAGGTCGGCCATGCCGGGTGGCCGCAAATCGGACAGGCGCTGGGCGATCTTGAGGCGATCGATACTGTGGACCCAGTCGAAACAGGCGGCGACCTGCCGGGCCTTGTTGCTTTGCAGCGGACCGATGAAGTGCCATTCGGTGTCGCCCCGCAGGTCTTCCAGCGCGGCCAGCTTCTCGACGGCCTCCTGGAGGTAGCTTTCGCCGAAGGCCCGCTGCCCGGCCGCGTGGGCCTCGCGCACCGCCTGGGCGGGAAAGGTCTTGGACACCGCCAGCAGCGCCACCTCGCCCGGCGCGCGGCCGCAGGCCTTGGCGGCGTGCTCGATGCGGTGGCGGACGGCGCGTAGGTTGTCGGCGATGGGCGACATGGCTTCGGGGGGAAAAGCGACGATTATATAGGCGGGCACCCCGCCAATCCGCCCCGCCCTAGCCCAGCAGCGTGGTCTGCACGAAAATGCCGGCGAACACCGAGAAACCGAACCAGGTGTTGTGCAGGAAGGCGCGGAAACACGCCGCGCGCTCGCGGTGGCGTATCCACCACAGGTGGCGCACGGCGATGGCGGCCGCTCCCGCCAGGCCCGCCGCATAGGCCCATCCGTAGTCCAGCATGGCGCCGACCACGCCCAGCAGCGCCAGGGTCGCCGCGTAGCACACGCCCACCGCGGCCACGTCCCACTTGCCGAAAGTAACGGCGGAGGTCCGCAGGCCGAGCTTGAGGTCGTCGGGACGGTCCACCATGGCGTATTCGGTGTCGTAGGCGATCGCCCAGAAAATGTTGGCGGCCAGCATGACCCAGCCTTCCAGCGGCACGGTCTCGAGCACCGCCGCGTAGGCCATGGGAATGCCGAAGCCGAAGGCGATGCCCAGATAGGCCTGGGGAATGGCGAAGAAGCGCTTGAACTTGGGATAGGTGACCGACAGGAACACCGCCACCACGGACAGGGCCCAGACCAGGTGGTTCATGGGCAGGATCAGCAGCAGCGCCAGCAGCGTCAGCGCCAGCGTCACGCCCAGCGCCTCGCGGCCCGAGATCAGGCCCGATGTCAGCACCCGGTCGCGCGTGCGCTCGACGTGCCGATCGACGTCGCGGTCGAAATAATCGTTGATGCCGCAGCCGGCCGAACGCATCAGCACCGTACCCATCACGAAGGCGAACACCAGGTACAGCGACGGTCCGCCCTTGCTGGCGGCCCACAGGGCCCATAGCGTGGGCCAGATCAGCAGCAGGATGCCGATCGGCTTGTCCAGGCGCACGAGGCGCATGTACAGGCCCAGGCGGTGGGAAAGGGAGACGGGAAACGTAGGGTCCATGCCGTTATGGTACCAGCGCCTTTCACAGGATCGGGTGATGCGCGCCCACCCTTCGTACCCTAGGATGCGCGCTTGCGCGAACCGGGCAGCCGGAACCAGGCGCTTCGGCGCCACGACAACGACAACAGACCCACGACATGAGAAAACTCCTGCTCGCATCCGCGCTGTGCGCGACGCTCGCCAGTTGCGCCACGGTGGACCCCGCCGACACCGCCCGATCCTCCCAGGCCATGGCGACGGCCCAAGCGGCCTTCCAACAGATCCAGTGGGGCTTTCTGCAGCCCTATGTCGGCCACCTGTACGTCAACGACGATGGCGACTGGCTGCAGGTAATGGCGGAACCGGCCCAGGGCGCGCTCGCCATCAGGCTCTACACGGCCAATGGCCTGCTGGACTCCAGCGCGATCCGGCTCCTCGTGCGCCCCGCGGCCCAGCCGGGCACCTACCACATGCTGATCGAGCAATCCGGCATGTTCAGCGACGACCAGGCGACCGTCCGCTTCGACGAAAACGGACGCATGAAAGTCCTCAACGGCTCGCTGAACGATCTGCAACTGTCGCTGGCCGACGCTGCCGCGCATTTTTCCTATCGCGCATCGGCCGCCTCGTTCCACATGAGGCCCAAGCCGCTGCGCCGCGACGTCTATACCCTGCCCGACGGCGGCACGATCCCCGTCAGCCTGGACCCGGCCTCCCCCTACCAGCAGTTGCGCGCGGCCTCGCCGTTCGGCGTCTGGGAACAAAGCGTGGGGCAGACCTTCGTCAGCCGCATCACGCTGTTGAAAATCGACAAGGACGACGCGGGCAACCTGGTTTTCCAGTACAGCCTGCCCGACGGATCGAACCCCGGCCGAGAAGTCTTTCAGGCCCCTTCCAGGACGGATCCCCGGGCATTCCGCGTACTGAGCATGCCAAACCGGCCCGCGGGTTCCTTCGAAAGCAGGCAACTGACGCTGTCGGCGGATGACCGCCTGGTCCACCGATTCACGGGAACGGAGAACATCTTCACTTACAACGGCGACTATCTCGACATCTACATCAACCGCGGCGACTCCATCCGGATCATGAGCCGGGCGCAGGGACCGGACGATGACTCGCCCTCGACCGGGAACCATATCTATCTTCCCGTGACCCACGAGCGCCTGGCCTCGGCGATGGAAAACCGCGAGCGCCAGAAAGTCGAGCGCGAACGGAGCCGCATCCATGCCCAGCGCCGCGCCGCCGAGCGGGAGGCCGAATCCCAGGCCACGACGAACGCCATCCTGAGCGGCCTGGCCAGCGGCTTCCAGCAGGCCAACCAGAGCAACCTGCGCATGGCGCAGCAGTCGCGCGACTTCGAACGGGACCTGAACCAGAAGCTGCGGCAGATCGAACAACAGAAACAGCAGCGCGACCGCGAAGCCGCCGCGCACGCCGACCGGATCATGGCGGCCAACGCCGCGGCAGCACAGGCCCGCGCGGCGGCCGCGGCCCCTTCCTCGCCGCAGAGGACCGTGGCGGCGGCATCAACGAGCGCCCAGGAAACCCAGCGTCGGCAGGAAGCCGGGCGCAAGCAGGAAGAACAGCGCAAGGCCGAGGAAGCCCGTACCGCGGAACAGGCCAGGCTGGCCAGGGAAAAACAGCGCGAGGAAGAAACCCGCAGGAAAGCGGAACTCGCCCGCCAGGAACAGGAACGCCGGACCCAGGCGCTGCTGGACCATCTCGCGGCCGAGCGCCGCGCCATACGCCTGCAAGCCGCGCAATGCCCCGCCAAGGGGGGGCTGCCCTCGGTCATCGGCATCCGGCCCGGCGTGCAGCCCAAGGTGGCCAACTGCATCACGGTGCATTTCGAGGCGCGCTGCCCCGCCGACCGCCCCGGCACGGGCATGACCGGGTCGATCTGGGCCTACAACGGCATGGGCAATTGCACCGAAACCGGCGACCTGCCGCGCAAGCTCGCCTGCGACGTACGGGAAGCCGTGGTCGAGGTCACGAACGTGACCACCTGCCAATAGCGGCGGCGGGGCCTTGCCGGCCCCCCAACGGAGGCATTGCGTGCGGACCTATCTCCGGGACAGCGAGCTAGCTCAGCCCGCGCAGCGCGAAGCGCTTGAGCTTGCCCGTTTCAGTACGGGGCAAGGCATCGACGAAACGGATGACGCGCGGGTATTTGTAGGGAGCGATCGTGCGCTTGACGTGCTCCTGGAGGGCCTTGGCCAGATCGTCTCCAGGCGCGAAGCCGGGGCGCAGCACGACAAAGGCGGTCACGGCCTGGCCGCGCTCTTCGTCGGCAACGCCGATCACGCCGCACTCGGCCACGGCCTCGTGCTGGAGCAAGGCGCTTTCGACCTCGGGACCGGCGATGTTGTAGCCGGCCGAGATGATCATGTCATCGGTCCGGGCCTGGTAATACAGGTAGCCGTCCTCGTCCATCATGAAGGAATCGCCGGTCAGGTTCCATCCCTGGCGGACGGCGTTGGCCTGGCGGTCGTCGGCCAGGTATTTGCAGCCCGTGGGGCCGCGCACGGCCAGGCGGCCGACGGTGCGAGGAGGCTGGGGCCGCATGGCTTCGTCGACGATGCAGGCCTCGTAGCCGGGCACCACCTTGCCGATGGCGCCGCGGCGGACCTCCTGGCCGGCGCTGGAGATGAAGATATGGATCATCTCGGTGCTGCCGATGCCGTCGGTCATCTCCACGCCGGTCGCCTGCTTCCAGCTCTGGCGCGTGGCGTCGGGCAGGGCTTCGCCGGCCGAGACGCAATGGCGCAGGCTGGAGATGTCGTAGCCCGGGGCCAGGGCCGCCATCTGGCGGTAGAAGGTGGGCGCGGTGAAGACGATGGTGGCGCGGGTGGCCTGGATGGTTTCCAGCAGCGAAGCCGGGGTCAGCTTCTCGGACAGCACGGTGGAGGCGCCGGCGCGCAACGGGAAGCACAGCATGCCGCCCAGGCCGAAGGTGAACGCCAGGGGCGGCGTGCCGCAGAAGATGTCGTCGGGCGTGGCCTGCAATATCGAGCGCGGGAACAGGTCGCACATCGCCAGCACGTCGCGATGGAAATGGATGCAGCCTTTGGGGCTGCCCGTGGTGCCGCTGGTGAAGGCGATCAGGCAGACGTCGTCGCCGGCCGTATCGCACGCGGGAAAGGACGCCGGCTTGCCGCTCGCCAGGGCTTCCAGCGACTCGGGGCCGTCGTCGTTGAAAAAGCGGACCTGGGTCAACGTGGGACAGTGCGCGGGACCGGATCGCATGCAGGCGTCGACTTCATCGCGCAGGCGCACGTCGCACAGCGCCGCGCGGACTTGTGCCTTGTCGATGACCGGCTTGAGTTCCACCGCGCGCAGCAGCGGCATGGTCGGCACCGCCACCAGACCTGCCTTGATCGTGGCCAGCAGGGCGATCGCCATGGCGGGGTTGTTCGGGCCCCGCAGAAGGACACGGTTGCCCGGCACCAGGCCCATGTCCTCGACCAGGACGCGCGCCAGGCGGTCCACCCGCTGCTGCACTTCGAGATAGGTGATGGCCGACGGTTTGCCGCCGGTCACGGTCCAGATCGCCGGGCGCCGGCCGTGCCCCGCCGCCACCGCGCCGTCGATCAGCTCGGCCGCGCAGTTCAAGCGGGCGGGATAGCGGACGGCGGGATGATCGAGCAGGAATGCCGGCCAGGCCTCGGGCGGCGGAAGATGATCGCGCGCAAAGGTATCGAGATGCCCCGAGCGTTCCATGAGTGGTCTCCAGCGGTATGCGCGGCCTCACGGCCGGGCAGTGACGGGTCGAAGATTAATTTAACTTAAAATTTTTAAACCTCAAATAATTTTCCGCATCCAGGCAGGGAAAGAACATAGAAAAAATCCCTGCGCCGCGTCGCCCGCGAGGCAGGGATTTCCATGACCCGGCGCCGCGTACGGCGCCCTGGTCCCAAGGCCTATTGCAGCAGGCTGCGCAACATCCAGGCGGTCTTCTCGTGGAACTCCAGGCGCTGGGTCAGCAGGTCGGCGGTCGGCTCGTCGCTGGCGGCATCCGCCACCTTGAGGATGTTGCGGGCGGTCTTGGCCACCGCCTCGTGCCCCACCACCAGCTGGCGCACCATTTCCAGCGCCTCGGGCACGTCGGCCGGTTCGCTGATCGTGGTGAGCTTGGCGAATTCGCGGTAGGTGCCCGGCGCGACGTGCCCCAGCGCGCGGATGCGCTCGGCCACGTCATCGATGGAAGTCCACAGGTCGGTGTACTGGGTCATGAACATGGCATGCAGGGTGTTGAACATCGGCCCCGTCACGTTCCAGTGGAAGTTGTGCGTCATCAGGTACAGCGTGTAGGTATCGGCCAGCAGCTTGGACAAGCCCCCGGCCACCGCGGCGCGGTCCTTGTCGGAGATGCCGATGTCGATGCGCAGCGCACCGGCGGCCGAGCGGGCCGCGCCACCATTGCTTGCGGGTTTCTTGGCAGTTGCTTTCTTCACCATTGCTTGACTCCTTGTCAAAGTCGAAACCGACGTCACAGGATACTAGATTGGGATGGATCGCGGCATGACAAGCGCTATCCGCCTCAGGCCGCCTGCGCGCTGGGATCCAGCATGGCCACGCCGTTCAGCCGACAGGCGTGGATGGCGGCGATCAGGGTGTCGATGGCTGCCGTGCGCGGGAAACTCTTGCGCCATGCCAGCACCACGCGCCGGTCGGGCACGGGGTCCTCGAAGGGAATGTAGCGCAGCAGATCGCGTTCATCGGGCTGCGGCGGGATCGACGACATGGGCAGCACCGTGATGCCTATGCCCGAGGCCACCATGTGCCGGATGGTCTCCAGCGACGACCCCTCGAAGGTCCGCTGGATGCCTTCGGTGGTCGCCGAAAAGCGCGACAGTTCGGGACAGACTTCCAACACCTGGTCGCGGAAGCAATGGCCCGTGCCCAGCAGCAGCATGGTCTCGCTCTTGAGTTCTTCGGCATTGACGCGGCTGCGGCTGGCCAGCGGATGGCCCTTGGGCACGGCCACCACGAAGGGCTCGTCGTACAGCGGCTGGATGGTCAGCCCGGCGTCGGGCAGCGGCAGGGCCATGATGGCGCAGTCGATCTCGCCCTGGCGTAGCAGCTCCAGCAGCCGCACGGTGAAATACTCCTGCAGCAGCAGCGGCATCTGCGGCGCGATCTCGATCAGCCTGGGCACCAGTTGCGGCAGCAGGTAGGGACCGATGGTATAGATGACGCCCACCCGCAGCGCGCCGGACAGCGGATCATGGCCTTGTTTGGCGATCTCCTTCAGGTTCGCGCTCTCTTCCAGCACTTTCTGGGCCTGGGCCACGATGCGCTCGCCGATGGGGGTCACGCCCACTTCGGTGCCGCCCCGCTCGAACAGCGTCACGCCCAGCTCGTCCTCCAGCTTGCGGATGGCCACCGAAAGCGTGGGCTGGCTGACGAAACAGGCCTCGGCGGCACGGCCGAAATGCCGCTCCCGCGCCACCGCCACGATGTATTTCAGTTCAGTCAGGGTCATCTCTCGCCTCTTTTCAAGCCTTGAGGAAATCCTCCCGCCCGCGCATCCATCGCGCCAGGTGGGCGGACACCACGTCTTGCGCGCGCGCCTGCAATTCGGCGGCGGCTTCATGCGCCTGTTCGGCAATCTCCAGGTCGGCATCCAGGTCGGCGAACCGCATCAGCGCCAGGCCCGACTGCCGTACGCCCAGGAACTCGCCGGGCCCGCGCAGCTCCAGGTCGCGCCGCGCGATCTCGAACCCGTCGGTGGTTTCGTGCATGGTCCGCAGCCGCGCCTTGGCGACCAGCGACAGCGGCGCCTGATACAACAGCACGCAAACCGACTCGGCCGCGCCCCGCCCTACCCGGCCGCGCAACTGGTGCAACTGCGCCAGGCCGAAGCGTTCGGCGTGCTCGATCACCATCAACGAGGCATTGGGCACGTCGACGCCGACCTCGATCACGGTGGTCGCCACCAGCAGGTCGAGATCGCCGTCCTTGAAGGCCTGCATGACCGCCGCCTTCTCCGCGGTCGGCAGCCTGCCGTGCACCAGGCCCACGCGCAGCTCCGGCAGCGCCTGCCGCAGCGTCTCGAAGGTATCGACGGCGGTCTGCAGTTCCAGCGTCTCGCTCTCTTCGACCAGCGGGCACACCCAGTACACCTGGCGGCCGGTCCGGGCAGCCTCGTGGATGCGCGCGACCACCTCGTCGCGGCGCGTGTCCGACAGCAGCTTGGTGATGACCGGCACCCGGCCCGGCGGCAACTCGTCGATGACCGAGACATCCAGGTCGGCGAAGAACGTCATCGCCAGCGTGCGGGGAATGGGCGTGGCGGACATCATCAACTGGTGGGGAAACACCTCGTCCTCGCCGCCCTTGTTGCGCAGCGCGAGCCGCTGGCCCACGCCGAAGCGATGCTGTTCGTCGACGATGGACAGGCCCAGCCGCGCGAACTGCACATGCTGCTGGATCAGCGCCTGCGTGCCCACCGCCAGCGGCGCCTCGCCGCTCTCTATCAGCGCGGCCGCCTCGCGCCGGCCCTTGGGAGTCAGGCTGCCCGTCAGCCAGGCCACTTTCACGCCCAACGGCTCCAGCCAGCCCACCAGCTTGCGGAAATGCTGTTCGGCCAGGATCTCGGTGGGCGCCATCAACGCCGCCTGGTAGCCGTTGTCGATGGCCTGCGCGGCGGCCAGCGCCGCCACCACCGTCTTGCCGCTGCCCACGTCTCCCTGCAGCAGCCGCTGCATGGGATGCGGCCGGGTCAGATCGGCGGCGATTTCGTCGCGCACCCGCTGCTGGGCGCCGGTCAGCTCGAACGGCAGCGCGCGCAGCAGCCGCGCCACCAGCCCATCGGCCGCGGTCGAACGCGCCAGCGGCGGCGCCCGTTTGTCCAGCCGGGCGGCGCGCGCCCGCGCCAGCGACAGTTGCTGGGCCAGCAGCTCGTCGAACTTGATGCGCAGCCAGGCCGGATGCGCGCGATCGACCAGGGGCTGCGTGGCCACGTCGGGCGGCGGCGCGTGCAACAGGCGCACGGCCTGGCCGAACGGCATCAGGCCATAGCGTTGCAGCAGCGCCTCCGGCAGCGTATCGCGCAGGTCCGCCCGCTCCAGCGCCGCGGCGATGGCCTTGCGCAGCGTGGCCTGGGGCAGCCCCTCGGTAGTGGGATAGACCGGCGTCAGGCGATCGGGCAAGGGGGTCTCCCCATCGGCGACCGTGGTGCGCGGGTGCACCATCTCCATGCCGAAGAAACCGCCGCGCGCCTCGCCCCGCGCGCGGATGCGGCGCCCCACCGCCAGCTGTTTCTGCTGGCTGGGATAGAAGTTCAGGTAGCGCAGCGCGAGTTCGCCGGTGTCGTCTTCGATCGCCGCCACCAGTTGGCGCCGCGGACGATAGGCGACCTCGCAGCGCGTCACCACGCCCTCGACCTGCGCCCACATGCCCGGCAGCAGCCGCTTGATCGGCGTCAGCTGCGTCTCGTCCTCGTAGCGGATGGGCAGGTGCAGGACGAAGTCGTCCGCGACGCGCAGCCCGAGCTTGCGCATCTTGCGCTGCTGCGGCGTCAGCTCGCTTTCGTCCTGGGCGGCGGGGCGCGCGCTCATGTATCGGCCAGGATCAGATGACCAGGATCGCCTCGACCTCGAACTCCGCCCCCTTGGGCAAGGCCGCCACGCCCACCGTGGAGCGGGCCGGGAAAGGCTGGGGAATCAACTGCGCCATGATGTCGTTGGCCGTGCCGAACTTGGACAGGTCGGTCAGGAACAAGGTCAGCTTGACGACCTGGTCCAGCGTGCCACCCGCCTGGCGCACCACCGCTTCCATGTTGGCGAAAGCCTGGCGCACCTGCGCCTCGAAACTGCCCGTTTCCAACTGGCCGGAGGCGGGAATCAGGCCGATCTGACCCGACAGATAGACGGTCTTGCCGGAAGCGGGCACGGCCACTGCCTGGGAATACGGACCGACGGCCGCCGGCGCGGCGTCGGTGTGGATGATCTGCTTGCTCATGCTTGCCTCGATGGATAAGGGGATCCGCGCCCATGGGCGCCTATGCGTAAAGCTATCAGAAATTCGTTTGCCATAGTGCCTGCCCAGAGACAGGGTAACAATTTCCCCTATTGCTAGAATGGCCTTCAAAGCGCGAATCCCTCCAAAAGCGTACGCTGCGCGCCGCGCAATCAAGAAGACATTCGACCCCCAGGCAGCAGGAATCCCTTCGTATGAAAGCAACCTCATGGCGCGAGCGTCTGCTGGGCAAGGCCCGGGACCCGCTGTCCCCGGACACCCGGCATTCCCTCGCGCTGGCGGCCTTCCTGGCCTGGGTGGGACTGGGCGCGGACGGCCTGTCCTCCTCGTCCTACGGCCCGGAGGAGGCATTCCGCGCCCTGGGCACCCATACCCACCTCGCCCTGTTCCTGGCCATCGCGACCGCCATCACGGTGTTCGTCGTCGCACTGGCCTATAACCAGGTCATCGAGCTGTTCCCCACCGGCGGCGGCGGATACCGGGTATCGACCGCGCTGCTCGGCCCCACGGCCGGCCTCGTCTCGGGCTCGGCGCTGATCGTGGACTACGTGCTGACCATCGCCATTTCCGTGGCCAGCGGCACCGATGCGCTGTTCTCGCTGCTGCCGCCAGGCTGGCAGACGTCCAAGCTGTGGACCGCCTGTGTGATGGTGCTCCTGCTGACATGGCTGAACCTGCGGGGCGCCAAGGAAAGCATCAAGGTCCTCCTGCCCATCTTCGTCGGCTTCGTGGTCACGCACGCCATCCTGATCGCCTGGGGCATCTTCGCGCACGCCGAAGGCCTGCCGCTCCTGATTCCCGACACGATCCGGGAGGTGCGCGAATTTTCCCAGGAAGCCGGCTGGTTCTTCGTGCTCGCGGTCTTCCTGAAGGCCTACTCGCTGGGCGGCGGCACCTATACCGGGATCGAGGCGGTCTCCAACAACGTCGACCGCCTGGCCGAGCCGGTGGTCCACACCGGCAAGGCAACCATGCTGTTGATGGCCATCAGCCTGGCCTTCACCGCCGGCGGCATCATCCTGCTGTACCTGCTGTGGAACGCGACGCCGGTGGAAGGCCAGACGCTGAACGCTGTCGTGTTCGGCAACGTCCTCGGCGAAATGGGCTTCGACGGCAGCGACCTGTTCGTGGCGCTGACCGTGGTCCTGGCCTTCGAGGCAGGCCTCTTGTTCGTGGCCGCCAACACCGGCTTCCTGGGTGGCCCCTCGGTGCTGTCCAACATGGCCGCCGACTCCTGGATGCCGCACCGTTTCCGCTACCTGTCGAACCGGCTGGTCACCGAGAACGGCATCCTGCTGATGGGCATCGCCGCCTTCGCCATCCTGCTGCTGACCGGGGGCAAGGTCTCCGTCCTGGTGGTGCTGTATTCGATCAACGTCTTCCTGACCTTCACGCTATCGCTGGCGGGGCTGTCGCTGTACTGGATACGGAACCGCCACAAGCCCCTGCACAAGAAGCACTGGCGCCAGCGGCTCGCCCTGTCGCTGGTGGCCGTCACCATTACCAGTTCCATCCTGGTCGTCACCATCGTCGAGAAATTCTTCGAGGGCGGCTGGGCCACGCTGCTCATCACCAGCGTGCTGATCTTCATCTGCCTGGGGATACGGTCGCACTACCGGGAAACGCGGCGCCGCATCGCCGCGATCGACGACATCTTCGCCGACCAGGCGTTCGGCTCGGACTGCTCGCCGCCCGCGCTCGACCCCTACGCGCCCACGGCCGCGTTCCTGGTCGGCTCCAGCCGCGGCGGGGGCCTGCATGCGCTGCTGTGGGTGCAGCGCATGTTCCCCGACCACTTCAAGAACTTCATCTTCATCAACGCCCGGACGGTGGACGCTCAGGTCTACGGCGGCCCGGAAGCGATGGAGGCGATGAAGCTGCAGGCCACCACTTCGCTGAAATTTTTCGAACGCTTCTGCAACAGCTACGGCATGGCCGCGACCAGCCGCCTGGGATTCGGCACCGATGCCGTGCAGACCCTGGAAAAGCAGATCACCGAAATCCTGCAGGAATATCCCAACACCATCGTCTTCGCCAGCAAGCTGGTGTTCAAGCGCGAGAATTTCGTCACCCGCCTGCTGCACAACCAGGCGATCAACTCGCTGCAGCGGCGCATGCACATCAACGGCCAGCAGTTGATGGTCCTGCCCATGCTGATCGACTAGGGCGCCGGGCACGCCGGAGCGCGGTATCCTTAGGGGAATCTCCCGGAAACCGCGCTCTCCATGCTTCGCTTCGAACACCTCATCCAGATCAACGACCCGCTCGTCCCCCTGCTCACGCCGCTCACGCGCGAGCAGATCTGGCGCGGGCTGTTCATCCGGGCCCACGAGCCCACGGAATTCGTCATGGGGCTGGAAAGCTGCACCATCGAGGCGGAAACCGTCGGACAGGAGCACACCGTGCTCAGGCGCGTGCTCGACTTCGGGCCCTTCCAGGTCCACGACGAGGTCACGCTGACGCCCATGATGCAGGTCAAGGTGCTGGCCGCCGCCACCGACCTGTGGCCCCGCAGCGAGGCCACGGTCCGTATCGAGGAACCCGGGCCGGACGTGCTGTTCCTGCGCTTCATCTACGAGCTGGACCTGCAGGAAGGCCACAGCGAGCTGGACGAAACCGTCGTGGCCCTGCGCAAGCAGGCCTACATCGCCGCCGACATGGACACGGTCCAGCGCATCCGCGAACTGGCCGAATCGGGCCGGCTGGTGCACTGATCCGCCAGGCAAGAAAACGGGGCCTCGCGGCCCCGTTTTTCATTGCTGGCAGACGGCAGGCCCCGGCTCACTTTTCCACGAAAGCGCGCTCGACCACGTAGTCCCCGGCATGGCCGGTGTGCTCGGACGCCTTGAAACCCAGGCCGTCCAGGATGGCGGTGACGTCGGCCAGCATGTGCGGGCTGCCGCACAGCATGGCGCGGTCGTGCTCGGGATTGATGGGGGGCAGCCCGATGTCGGCCGCCAGCCTGCCGCTGGTCAGGAGATCGGTGATGCGGCCCTGGTTGCGGAAGGGCTCGCGCGTGACCGTGGGGTAATAGATCAGCTTGTCGCGCACCATGTCGCCGAAGTATTCGTTGCCTGGCAGTTCGCTGCCGATGTAGTCCGAATAGGCCAGTTCGCTGACCCAGCGCACGCCGTGCACCAGCACCACTTTCTCGAAGCGCTCGTAGACGTCGGGATCCTTGATGATGCTCATGAAGGGGGCCAGGCCCGTACCCGTGCCGAACAGGTACAGGTTCTTGCCGGGCAGCAGGTCGTCCACCACCAGGGTGCCGACCGGCTTGCGGCTGACCAGGATGGAATCGCCTTCCTTCAGGTGCTGCAGGCGCGAGGTGAGCGGGCCGTTGGGCACCTTGATGCTCAGGAACTCGAGATGTTCCTCGTAGTTGGCGCTGGCGATGCTGTAGGCGCGCATCAGCGGCTTGCCTTCGACTTCCAGCCCGATCATGACGAAGTGGCCGTTGTGGAAACGCAGCGCGGGATCGCGCGTGGTCTTGAAGCTGAAAAGCGTCTCGTTCCAGTGGTGAACGCTCGTGACGCGTTCGGTATTGAAAGCGGCCATGTCCTGTCGGATCCCATCTAGATAGTCGGGCCAGTTTACCAAACCGTGACTGGCCGCCGGACGTAAACCTCAGATTTTATGCGGATTAGCGGGCAGTAAGGCGAAATTGGACGCATCTTATGAACAGGGGTTTTAAGCATATTGCCGATGACCGGGGTAACCCCTTGTTTCCTCCATGACGGCCGCGGATGACCTGGATCAATCAACCCGTCCCGGATCTCCTGTGTAATGCTTCCAGCAGGCATGCTGCAACGACGGTTCCCAACCCATCCCCTCCAGGAGGCCGAACGATGACTGCCATGATGAAAGCCGCCGTATTCGTCGCGCCCGGGCGCATCGAGATCGCGGACAAGCCCATTCCCGGCGTGGGCCCGAACGACGCCCTGGTCCGCATCACCACCACGACCATCTGCGGCACCGACATCCACATACTGAAAGGCGAATACCCCGTCGCCCCCGGCCTGACCGTGGGCCACGAACCGGTGGGCGTGATCGAGAAACTCGGCAGCGCCGTGACCGGCTACCGGGAAGGCCAGCGCGTCATCGCCGGCGCCATCTGCCCGAACTTCAACTCCTATGCCGCGCAGGATGGCGTTCCGTCGCAGGACGGCAGCTACCTGGTCCCGCAGGGACTGTGCGGCTGCCACGGCTACAAGGCGACCGCCGGCTGGCGTTTCGGCAACCTCATCGACGGCACCCAGGCGGAATACGTGCTGGTACCCGATGCCCAGGCCAACCTCGCCCCCATCCCCGACGGACTGACCGACGAACAGGTGCTGATGTGCCCGGACATCATGTCCACCGGCTTCAAGGGCGCCGAGAACGCCAACATCCGCATCGGCGACGTCGTGGCCGTGTTCGCCCAGGGCCCCATCGGCCTGTGCGCCACCGCCGGCGCCCGGCTGTCGGGCGCGACGACCATCATCGCCATCGACGGCAACCCGCACCGGCTGGACATCGCGCGCAAGCTGGGGGCGGACGTCGCCCTGAATTTCCGGGAGTGCGACGTGGTGGACGAGATCATGAAACTGACCGGTGGCCGCGGCGTGGATGCCTCGATCGAGGCCCTGGGCACCCAGTCGACGTTCGCGTCCGCGCTGCGCGTGCTCAAGCCCGGCGGCACCCTGTCCAGCCTGGGCGTCTATTCCGAGGACCTGACCCTGCCCCTGTCGGCCTTCGCCGCCGGCCTGGGCGACCACAAGATCAACACCGCGCTGTGCCCGGGCGGCAAGGAACGGATGCGGCGGCTGATCAACGTGCTGGAATCCGGGCGCCTGGACCTGGGGCTGCTGGTGACCCACGAGTTCAAGCTCGACGACATCGTGGCGGCCTACGAGCTGTTCGCCAACCAGCGGGACAATGTGCTGAAGGTGGCGGTCAAGCCGCATTGAAGGATATGGTGCGAGGCGTGCCCCGCGCCTATCCGCGCAATGGAACGGGAACGGCTTTTCCAGGCTTGGCGTCGGGCCTGATATCGGCCAGCCCGGTACCCCAGGCGGCCAGCATGTCCTGCGCGACATCGCGAAAGCCCGGGTAGCGCGCGGCATGGTCGGTGATCATCGGCGCGATCCCGTGCACGGCTTGCGTGATCCGTTCGCGCGCTTCGTCCATGTCCGCCTTGCTCAGGCCCAGCCACGTGGCCCCGTAGATCGCCAGCATGCTGCCCGACGCCCACACGCGCTTGCCCTGCAAGGGCAGCGCAGGCAGGCTCGTCGCGAATCTCGGATAGACGGTGCTGCTCAGGACGTCGTAGACCGGCGCCAGCCGGACATCATCGACGCCGGTATAGACCAGCGCGAAATTTTTCAGATGCGCATCGGCATTGCGGACGGCGTAGTTCAGCAATATCAACGCATAGAGGCGGCGTGCCGCATCCCTGAATGCCGCGCGCGGCACGTAGGCACGGGTGAGCTTGGCCAGATCCTCCAGCGTCCCCTTGTACTTGTTGACGGCGTCATTGGGCTTGAGCGCGCAGTAATCCTCGACCGCCAGCATCCGGCCGTCGGCGGTACGGTCGAAGCGTCGTACCGCCAGTACCTGCCCGTCGGCGGACAGCCGTGCCTCGGGCACCTCGAGGCCGGCCGCGCGAGCGACTTCCAGGCAAAGGAACTCGTTGATCGCGAGTCCCGGCAGATCGTCGAAACCCGTCTTCAGGATGAACTCGTCCGTCCAGACCGTCGCCCTGTCCTCGGGCCGCACGAGCGCCTTGGGCATGACGCCGGACACCCCTTCCGCCACCCCGCCTTCCAACAGCCGCAGCAGGTTTTCCCGCGAATTGGCCGACGCGAGCAATCCCGCCATGTCGGCCTTGCTGGAGGCCGCGGCAAGCGTGGCACCTCGCGGCACCACCTGGACGCGTCCGATCGTGTTGGCGCCCGTCAGCGCAAGCAGGCCGAAATCGCTGACGTCGGCATGCGGGCCCAGACGGCGGATCATCAGATCCTTCTTGAACCCCTCGGGCAGATTCATCTGGAAGAAGGGATGCAGCGTCTTCCAGTCGTACGACGCCGCGCGCACCGGCATGAGCAGCGAAACAAAGCGATTCGGCGGCACGTCGGGCAGGTAGCCGAAGACATACCGGGCCGCTTCCTCGGTAAGCGTTCCCACCAGTTCGCCGCTCACATGGACATCGAGCGTCGCGCGGCTCATGGCTGGCTCTTCGTTGCTTTCGGACCGCGCGCGGAACGCTTGCGCACCCGCTGGCGCGCGGGGATATCGCCCGCCTCGGCAGACTCGGCCAGGACGTCGTCGAGCGTGCGCTGATGCCCTGGCCGACGCGCGATCAACTCCAGCCCCACGGCATCGAAAAGGCTCAGCATCTTGACGGCGCCGATTTCGGGCAATGCCCCCGTCTCGAACATGCTGATGCGGCCGCGCGCCACGCCGCTCATCTCGGCGACCTGCTGTTGAGTCAGATCGGCCGCCATGCGGGCACTACGGAAGGCTTCTCCCAGCTCGGCAAGGTTCATGTTCTATATCCGGAACATTATTGGCAAAATCCTAGATAATGAATCGTATATGGAACACTACACCATCGCAAGCCATGTCCCTTATTCGAGACATTAGAAGGAGAAACCCATTTAATGTCTCATAGGCATTACATTGAATCAGAGGCTCGCCCAAAACAAAAACGACGCCCGCATCGCGGGATGCAGTACGTCGTTTTTGAATGAAACCTTGGTGGAGCGGAGGAGGATCGAACTCCCGACCTTCGCATTGCGAACGCGACGCTCTCCCAGCTGAGCTACCGCCCCACGTGCAGACCGCAACTATACCGTATTTTTTTGATACGTGCGTGGCGCCCCGAACAGCAGATCCGGACCGATTTCCGCCACCTGACGCGCGCCGCAAAGCTGCATGCCGCGCTGGAATTCCTCGCGCAGGATGTCCAGCGCGCGGGTGGCGCCCGCCTCGCCCGCGGCGATCGCGCCCCACAGCGTGGCCCGCCCCACCAACACGGCGTTGGCGCCCAGCGCCAGCGCCTTCAGGATGTCGCCGCCGCGCCGCACGCCGCCGTCCACCATTACTTCCATGCGGCCGGCGGCCGCCTGCGCCACGCCCGGCAACGCGTCCAGTGTCGCGGCGGCGCCGTCCAGTTGCCGGCCACCGTGGTTCGACACGACCACGGCGTCACAGCCCATGCGCGCCAGCCTGTCGGCGTCGTCCGGGCGCAGCACGCCCTTGACGATGAGCTTGCGCGGCCACTGGTCGCGCAGGGCCTCCAGGCGTGCCCAGTCGAATGAGGGATCGTAGCTGCGGCCCACGGACGAGGCCAGGCGGGTGGCGTCGGCGCCGGGCGCCTCCAGGCCTTTCAGGCTTTCCATCACGGGCAGGCCGCGGCACAGCATGTCCAGCGCCCAGGCTGGCCGGCTGGCGAAGTCGCACAGGTTGCGCGCGGTGTAGTGGAACGGGAAGGACAGGCCATTGCGGAAGTCGCGCTCGCGTTTGCCGCCCACGGGCAGGTCGACCGTGATCATCAGGCCTTCGTAGTCCGCCGCCCGCGCGCGGGCGATCAGCGACTCCAGCAGCGGCCGGTGGCGCAGGATGTAGGCCTGGAACCACAGGCGCCCCGGCGCGGCATCGGCGATCTGCTCGATCGAGGCGGTAGCCGAGGTCGACAGCGTATACGGCACGCCCGCCCGGGCGGCGGCGCGGGCGATGGCGATGTCGCCGCCACGGCGGCCGAATCCGACCGCACCGGTGGGCGCGACGGCGAGCGGCAGGCTGGACGGGGCGCCCAACACTTGCGCGCCCGTATCCACCCGAGAGACGTCGACCAGCGCGCGCGGCGCCAGCCGCACGCGCCGGAAGGCCGCGCAATTGTCGGCCAGCGTCAGTTCGTCCTCGGCGCCGCCGTCGAAGAAATCGAACATGGCGCGAGGCAGGCGGCGCCGCGACGCGCGGCGCAGGTCTTCGATACTGTAGGCGCGTGGCGATCCGGTCATGGCCCCGCGCCTATTCCGCCGTGATGCCGGCGGCCTTGATCACCTCGGCCCAGCGCTTCTGGTCCTGGACCAGGAACTTGCCGAACGCCTCCGGCGTATCGCCGATGACCTCCGCCCCCAGCTCCTTCAGGCGCTTTCGCACGTCGGGCTGGCGCAGCGCATCGACCATGGCCTGGTTCAGCTTCTGCACGACCGGCTGCGGCGTGCCGGCGGGCGCCAGCAGTCCTACCCATGGCGCGGTGTCCTGGAAGTCGGGGAAGCCGACCTCGGCCATCGTGGGCACGCCGGGAAACTCGGCGCTGGCCTGCGGCGTTCCCACCGCCAGCACCTTCAGGCGCTTCTCCTGGACGTTGGCGGCCACGCCGATGATGGGATAGAACATGAACGAGACGCGCCCCGCCATGACCTCGGTCAGCGCCGGACCGTTGCCTCGGAACGGCACGTGGATCATGCGCGCGTGGGCCATGGTCGACAGCATCGCGCCCGCCAGGTGGGCCGACCCGCCGTTACCCGCCGAGCCGTAGCTGACGGTGTCCGGCCTGGCGCGTGCCTGCTCGATCAACTGCTTCATGGACTGGATCGGCGACGGGTAGGCGGTGACCGCGACCATGGGCAGCGACGCCGCGTTGGAAACCGGCGCGAAGTCCTTCAGCGGATCGTAGCCGGCCTTGGCGCCCAGCAGGAGCCAGTTGACGTTGTGCGACAGCGAGGCGAACAGCACGGTGTACCCGTCCGCCCCGGCCGCGGCGACCTCGCGCGTGGCGATCAGCGAGTTGGCGCCCGCCTTGTTCTCCACCACCACGGGGTGCCCCAGCGAGCGCGTCATTTCCTGCGCCAGCACCCGGGCGATCACATCGGTGGGCCCACCGGCGGCGAAGCCGACGATCATGCGTATGGGCCGGTCGGGATAGGCGCCGGCGGCCGATCCCGCGGCGGCCGCCAACATGGCCGCCAGCAACAGTGTCGATATCTTTTTCATGAGGTCTCCTCCTGGTTGTTGCTATCGTTCCACCCGCGCCATGCTCACGCCACCGCGCCGAAATAGCGGTCGGCCATGACCTGGCAGCGCTTGATCAAACGTGGTTCGTCCGGGCCATAGTCGGCCACGGCGTTGTGGATGGTGCCCATGTTGTCCCACATCAGCACGTCGCTCACCGCCCAGCGATGGCGATAGCGAAACCCGGGCTGCAACTGGTGGGCGAACAGGAAGGCCAGGACCTGGTCGCTTTCATGTTCGGGCAACTCGTTGATGCGCACCGCGTACCCCGGGTTGGCGTACAGCACCTTGCGGCCGGTAATGGGATGGGTCAGGAAGACGGGGTGCGAGACGGGCGGCTTGGCGCGGCGCTGCGCCTCGGTCAGCGGCGGACGCTGGCTGCCCTTTTCCCGGCGCATCATTTCCCAGAACTTGTTGAAGTCGTGCAGGACGGTCATGCCATCCAGCCGCTGCCTCAGGTCCTCGGGCAACGTGTCGTAGGCGGCGTGCATGTTGCTGAACTCGGTGCAGCCCAGCGGCTCGCCGTCGCGCACGGGAATACGGATCCCGTACAGGATATTGGCGAACGCGATCGTCTTGCTGTAGGACATGTCGGTATGCCAGTCCTGCCCGGCATCGGCCAGCCCCACTGGCTTGCCGTCCTCCACCATGTTGGACAGGATCATGACTTCGGGCATGCCCGGCTCCTGGTAGCTGTTGGCCACGTTGACCTCCAGCGTGCCGAACCGCGCCGCGAAAGACCGCAAGTGCGCGGGAGTCAGGTCCTGCCCGGGGAAACTCAACACGCCATGTCGCCCCAGCAACTGCTCGACCTGCCGGAACTGCGCATCGTCCAGCGGACGGGACAGGTCCAGGTTCTCGATACGCGCGCCCAGGCTCTGGCCGCTTTCCACCACCTTGATCATTCCTTCCTCCATGAGTGCGATCATCCTGCGCCGCTACCAGGCGGCCTCCAGCAACTGACGCAATTCGTCCACGCCGGCCACCCGGCGAGGGTTGAACGCCAGCCCTCGTTCTCCCAGCGCCTCCCGCGCCACCTCGGGCAGCGCCTCGGCCGCCACGCCCAGATCGCGCAGCCGCGACGGCGCGCCCACCGCCCGCTGCAAGGCCCGCAGCCTGACGGCCACCGCTTCGGGCCGGGTCTCGCGCCCTCCGCTGAGCGCGCCGGCCGCCATGGCCAGTTCGGCGCTCGCGGCCGGCAGGTTGTAGTCCGCCACGTGCGGTAGCATCACCGCGTTGGCCGCTCCGTGCGCGACGCCGCAGCGGCTGCCCAGCACATGGCAGAGCGCGTGATGCAGGCAACTGCGCGCCGACGCCAGCACGATGCCCGCCAGATTGGCGGCGATCAGCAGATCGGCGCGCGCCAGGACGTCGCCGGGACGTTCGGCCACGGCCGGCAGCGCCGCCGCGAAGCGCGCCAGGCCGTCCAGCGCCAGCGCCGTGCTGAAAGGAGACCGCTGGCCGGAATACAGCCCCTCCAGGCAATGCGCGAGGCCGTTCATGCCGGTATCGAGCATGATCCGCGCGGGTATTCCGATATTCAGGTCCGGATCCAGCAGCACCACGCGGCAGGCGCAGCGTTCGTCCCAGAACAGCAGCTTGCCGGCCCCGTGCGCGATGCCGAACGAGGGCGTCATCTCGGCGCCCGACGCGGTCAGCGGCACGGCAAGAATGGGCAGCTTCGGGCGCCGCAGCGCCGGGACGTGCACCGTGCCTGGAGGCGTGAAACGGGTCGCGTGCCGCGCCAGTTCCCCACCCTCGGCAACCCGCAGCGCGGCCGCCTTCGCGGTGTCGATGACGCTGCCCCCGCCGAAAGCAACCAGGCAATCGGCATCGTGGCTCCCGATGTCCCGCGCCACCCGCTCGACGGTTTCAATCGAGGAATGCGGCGGCACATCGATGCTCTGGGCGGCGGACGCGCCCAGCGCATCCACGAGGCGGCCGTATTGCGGCATGGCTCGCGACCGGCGGCCGGCCAGAACCAGCGGGCGCCGCCCTCCCAGCCGTGCCAGCTCCGGTCCGGCCTCGTCCACCGCGCCCGGCCGGAACACCACGCGCGTCAGCGAAGCGTGCGACTGGAAAGCCGCGGGACGGGGAAAAGGGGAAAGGCCTGGGGTCATGCTCATGAGCAGCGGGCATTGGCGATGCGGTCGCAGTGTATCGACGCCGCCAGGGTCGCGATAGAATCCAACCGGGAAATCATCGTTTCCATAACGAAAACAGACTCATACCCGAGCGGGAGACAAATTGGACAAGCTGCGCTGCATCGAGGTGTTCATCGAAGTCGCCCAGGGCCTGAGTTTTTCCGGCGCCGCCCAGCGGCTCGGCAT
Source organism: Alcaligenaceae bacterium SAGV5 (assembly GCA_009360345.1). GTDB lineage: Bacteria > Pseudomonadota > Gammaproteobacteria > Burkholderiales > Burkholderiaceae_B > Pigmentiphaga. Next base: position 373,604 of record SPDP01000003.1, on the reverse strand, counting down.
GGCCAAGGGCAATGTCACCAAACACGTCGCCTGGCTGGAGCGCGAGCTGGGCGTCCAGTTGCTCCAGCGCACCACCAAGAGCGTGAGCCTGACCGAATCCGGCCTCGCGCTGCTGGAGAACGGCCGCGACCTGCTGGAACACATGGAAGGCGTGGAAACCGCCGTGCGCCGCTCGGTCAAGGAGCCCAAGGGCATGTTGCGCGTGGGCACGCCCCCCTCGTTCGGCGCGTTCCACCTGGTACCGGTGATCACCGCGTTCTCGGCCGCGCACCCCGACATACGCGTGGTGATGTACCTGGACGACGGCCGCACCGACCTGGTCGGCGAAGGGCTGGACATGTCGGTGCGCATCGCCTCCTCGCTGAAGGACACGAGCCAGGTCTCGCACCGGCTGGCCAGGGTGCCGCAGGTGCTGGTGGCATCGCCCTCGTACCTGGCCCGGCGCGGCCGCCCGGCATCGGTCGAGGACCTCGCGCGCCATGACTGCATGGTGCACGCGCTGAAATCGCCCACCAATGCCTGGTCCTTCCAGGGCCCCGGCGGCAAGGTGACGGTCAGGGTGGGCGGGACCATACGCGCCAACTTCGGCGAACCCCTGCGGCATGCCGCCCTGCTGGGCCACGGCATCTCCATGCACCCGATCTACATGGTGTCCGAGGACCTGCGCCAGGGCCGGCTCGAAGCCGTGCTGGCCGACCACCAGCCGACGGAACTGGAGATCCACGCGGTCTTTCCCAGCCGGCGCAACCTGCCGCTGCGTGTGCGTACCTTCCTGGATTTCCTGAAGGGCTGGTTTAGCCAGCCGCGCTGGGAAGACGTCGCTTCATAGTTACCAAACCGGAAACACTGTTTTCTCCCGCCGCCGCTGGTCCGGGCGCCGGGGCGCTGCCTATACTGCCGCCTCGCGCCATTCCCACCACCGCGCCCGCCACGAGGCGCGCCGCGCTCCGTCGCGGCCGAGAGGAGACAGATCATGCCGACAATGCCGCAAAACCTGCTGGGCGGCCTGCTGCTGGCCGCGGCCCTGCCCGCCGCCGCAGCCTACCCGGAACGTGCCGTGCGCATCATCGTGCCGTTCGCGGCCGGCGCGACGCTGGACCTGATGACCCGCGCGGTGGCCGAGGAACTGGCCCATCAGCTCGGCCAGCCGGTCGTGGTCGAAAACCGCGCCGGCGCCAGCGGGATCATTGGCGCCGACGCGGTGGCCAAGGCGCCGGCCGACGGCTACACCCTGATGATGGCGCCGTTCAGCGTGCTGGCCGTCAACGCCAGCCTGCACAAGAACCTGCCCTACGACAACCTGCGCGATCTCGCGCCCGTGGCCCTGGTCGCGGTGGCGCCGCACGTGCTGCTGGCCAGCGCCCAGTTGCCCTACCGGACGCTGGGCGAGTTGCTCGCCGCCGCCAGGGCGCGGCCCGGGCAGATCGCCTATGCCTCGGCCGGCGCGGGAAGCTCCGCCCACCTGGCGACCGAGGTCCTGCTGTACAAGGCGGGCGTGAAAATGGCGCACGTGCCCTACAAGGGAACGGCGCCGGCCTACAACGACCTGATCCCCGGCCGCGTGGCCGTGATGATCGACGGCGTGGGCGCGGCGCTGCCGCGCATCCAGTCGGGCCAGGTGCGCGCGCTGGGCGTGACCAGCCCCGAACCGGTGGACGTGCTGCCCGGCGTGCCCACCCTGGCCCAGGCCGGCGTGCCGGGCTACGACGTCACGCCGTGGTACGGCATGGTGGCGCCGCGCGGCACGCCCGAGGCGGTCGTCGCCACGCTCAACGGCGCCGTCAACCGCGCCCTTGCCACCGAAGGGTTGCGCCGCCGGTTCGCCGACATGGGCCTGCAGCCACGCGGCGGCAAGGCCGCCGATTTCGGTGCCTACATGGCGAGCGAAACCGCCAAGTGGCGCGAGGTGGTACAAGAAGCACACGTCAGCATCGAATGAATGGCCGCATGAGCATGCCCCCCGCGAACCCCCGCCTGTTCTCCCCGCTGCCGCTGCGCGGCATCACCCTGCCCAACCGCATCGGCGTCGCGCCCATGTGCCAGTATTCGTGCGTGGATGGCCTGGCCACCGCCTGGCACATGGTGCACCTGGGCAGCCGTGCGGTGGGAGGCGCCGGCCTGGTGCTGCTGGAAGCCGCCGCGGTCACCGCCGACGGACGCATCAGCCCGGGCGACCTGGGCATCTGGAATGAAGCCCAGGCCCGGGCGCTGGCCCCCATCGCGGGATTCATCGCCGAACAGGGAGCGGTACCGGGCATCCAGCTCGCCCACGCGGGCCGCAAGGGTTCGACCAGCCGTCCCTGGGAGGGCAAGGCCGGCATCCCGCCCGGGCGTGGTGGCTGGCCGGTCATGGCGCCCAGCGCCCTGCCCTTTGCCGACGGCTATCCGCTGCCGCGCGAGATGTCCGAGACCGACATCGCCGGCGTCGTGGACGCATTCGCCGACGCGGCGCGCCGCGCCGTCGCGATCGGCATGCGAGTCGTCGAACTGCACATGGGCCATGGCTACCTCATGCACCAGTTCCTGTCCCCCTTGGCTAATCTGCGGCGCGATGCCTACGGCGGCGACTTCGAAGGCCGCATCCGCGCGCCCTTGCGGGTCGCCGCCGCCGTCCGCGAAAGCCTGCCGCCCGAGCTGCCCTTGTTCGTGCGGCTGTCCGCCACCGACTGGCTGGACGGCGGCTGGGACCTGGCCCAATCCATCTGCCTCTCGCAGCGGCTCAAGGCAGTGGGCGTGGATCTGGTCGACTGTTCCAGCGGATCCATCCAGCCGGGGTCGCAGGGCAGCGGCGAACCGGGCTTCCAGGTTCCCCTGGCCAGCGCGATACGCCGGGACGCCGGCATCGCCACGGCGGCGGTGGGCGGCATCACCGATGCCCGCCAGGCCGAGGACATCCTGGAACGCGGCGATGCCGACCTGATCCTGCTGGCACGCGCCCTGCTGCGCGATCCCTATTGGCCGCTGCGCGCCGCCGCCGAGCTCGAGGCGGCCGCGGCGGGCTGGCCAGTCCAGTACCAGCGCGCCGTGACCCGCATGCGCGGCTAGGGCGATCCGCCGCCAGCGCGATTTGAGTTACTCGCCGTCTTGCCCAACAATGCGGCATGGATAGACCTATCTCGAACCATGGCGGCGGCATGACACGGACATCCCTGGGAATAGGCGCGCGAGGCGTGAAACTGGCCGCGTCGTCGCTGGCGCTGGCCTGGCTCGCGGGCTGCTCGCTGCCGCCGCTTGCCGACCGCTCCGCGTCCTCGGCCCTGGCCCCGGACGCCGCCCGCCAGACCTCGCTGGGCCGCGTGATCGCGCCGCAGGCGGACGGCCATCCGGGCAAGACCGGCTTCCATCCCCTGGCGGACGCCCGCGATGCCTTCGCGGCACGCATGCTGCTGGCCCATGCCGCCGAACGTACGCTGGACATCCAGTACTACATCTGGCGCGGCGACATGACCGGCACCATGATGCTGGAGGCGCTGCATGCCGCGGCGGACCGCGGGGTGCGGGTGCGGCTGCTGCTGGACGACAACGGCATCGCGGGCCTGGACGAGACCCTGGCCGCGCTGGACGCCCATCCCAATATCGAAGTCCGGCTATTCAATCCGTTCGCCATCCGGCGGCCCAAGATGGTGGGCTACCTGTTCGAGTTCTCGCGCCTGAACCGGCGCATGCACAACAAGTCGTTCACGGCGGACAACCAGGCGACCATCGTGGGCGGCCGCAACGTCGGCGACGAATACTTCGGCGCCACCGACGGCGTATTGTTCGCCGACCTCGACGTGCTGGCCGTGGGCGGGATCGTGAACGACGTCTCGGCCGACTTCGACCGCTACTGGGCCAGCGCCTCGGCCTATCCGGTCGCCCAGTTGCTGCCGCCCGTCCCGGCCGGCAGGCTGGACGAACTTGCCGCCGACTCCGCCTCCATCGAAGCGAACCCGGCCGCGGCCGCCTATGTCCGTGCCATGCGCGAGCAGCCTTTCGTGCGCGACCTGCTGGCAGGTACGCTGCCGCTGACCTGGGCCCCCGCGCGCATGGTCAGCGACGACCCGGCCAAAGCCCAGGGCCGGGCGAAACCCGACGGACTGCTTGCCCATCAACTGGCTGCCATCATCGGCACACCGGAACAGGAACTCGATCTGGTGTCGCCCTACTTCGTGCCGGGCGCCCAGGGGACCGCCGCTTTCGCGGCCATGGCGCGGCAAGGGGTGAAGCTGCGGGTCCTGACCAACGCGCTGGAAGCCACCGACGTCCCGGTCGTGCATTCGGGCTATGCCCGCCGGCGCAAGGACCTGCTGGAGGCGGGCGTGCGCCTGTACGAAATGCGCAGCGGTTCGCACCACAGCGGCAAGCCCGAAGGCAAGCAGTTGTTCGGCAGTTCGGGCTCCAGCCTGCACGCCAAGACCTTCGGCGTGGATCGCGCACGGGCCTTCATCGGATCCTTCAACTTCGATCCGCGCTCGGCCAACCTGAACACCGAGCTGGGTTTCGTCATCGACAGCCCCGAACTCGCCCGCCGCATTTCGGAAGCCTTCGACACCACCGTGCCCGACAGCGCCTACGAGGTCTGCCTGACGCCCGAGGGCAGCCTGTACTGGCTGGAACGCCAGGACGGCCGCACCATCCGGCACGACACCGAACCCGCTGCCGGCCTGCTCAAGCGGCTGGCCATCCGGTTGATGTCGTGGCTACCCATCGAGCCCCTGCTCTGACAAGGGCGGCGGCGCCGTCAATGCCCGGTGCCGTCGGAATTGCGGCTGGCCTCGAACAGGAACCAGGTGCGCCGCTCGGTCTCGTCCAGCCAGTTCTCGATCAGGCTGGCGGTGGCGATGTCGCGATGGGTATCGCAGATGTCGTGCGCCTCGCGCAGGTGGCTGGCCAGGGTCTTGTTGTCCTCGCGCAGTTCGGCCAGCATGTCCAGCGGCTGGACGTAGTCCGCGTCGTTGTCGAGGATGCGCTGGAGCTTGGCGATGTGGCCGATGGACTTGATGGTGGGGCCGCCTATCTTGCGCACACGCTCGGCGATGACGTCGGTCATGGCGAAGATCTCGACGCCCTGCTCGTCCAGCAGCACATGGTAGTCGCGGAAATGCGGGCCGCTCATGTGCCAGTGGAAATTCTTGGTCTTCAGGTACAGGGCGAAGACGTCGGCCAGGATACCGTTGAGCACGCCGCTCAGTTCGCGCGTCGCTTCCGCGCCCAGGTCGGTGGGGGTGGCCAGCGGGGCCGCGCGGCGCTTCTTCAACTTGGCTTGACGTTCGGTGTCCATTCGCTTCATGACGTGCTCCAGGGGAGAGTTGACGCGGGCGGCGCCGATGCGCAAGCCTTGCGATGGCCGCATCCGCCCTCCGATTATGGAATGCATGATCGGCCAGGGCAACCGCCATCCTCCAGCCGGGTTTTCTAATGGTAAACCCGTACCCCTCTTATGAATGGGTGTAGACTAGTGCGCTCTCGCATTCCGGCCCGCGGCAAGCACTCCACCGCCGGCCGCCTCTTCCCGAGCCCTGCCGCTTGAACTCCGACTCCCCTTCGCTTCCGGCCTCGACGCGCTCGCTCTGGAAGGCCCGCGCGCTCGTGACGGTATCGCTCATGACAGGCGTCATGGGCAGCAGCGTCCCCACGCCGCTCTACCCGCTCTATCAGGCACAACTGCACTTGCCTTCGTTCACCACGACGGCCATTTTCTTCGCCTACGTGGTCGGGGTGCTGAGCGCGCTGCTCATCGGCGGCCGCCTGGCGGACCGCGTCGCCGACCGCCGACGGCTGCTGTTGCCGGCGCTGGCGATGGTGGCGACCGGCGCGGTCCTGCTGGCCCTCGCCCACAGCCTGGGCATGCTGCTGGCCGGCCGGCTGCTGGCGGGGCTGGGCACCGGCACGCTGACCGGCGCCGCCAACGCCGCCCTGCTCGATCTCGAACCGCCGCAGCACAAGCAGCGCGCCGCGCTGTTCGGCACGGCGGCCTTCACGCTGGGCTCCATCCTGGGGCCGATCCTGAGCGGCCTGGCACTGCAGGCCGGCCTCTATCCCACGGTCCTTCCCTTCCTGATCATCGTCTCGATCGCCCTCGCCGTCGGTTACGGACTGTGGCGCATGCCGCTGCGCCGGACCGCCTCCCCCGCCCAGGCGCCGCATTCGCCGCATGCCGTGCACGCCTCCCCGCGCGCGCTGCCGGCCCGGCGCGTCACCCAGTTGATGCTGCTCTGCTGCATCACCTTGTCCATCGTCTGGGGAGTCGGTTCGTCGCTCATGGCGATGGGACCGTCGCTGGGCGAGAAACTGCTGGGCATCCACGACTATGCGCTCAGCGGCTATGCCAGCTCGCTGCTGGCGGCATGCGCCGGTACGGCGCAATTCCTGAGCCAGCGGACCTCCAGCACGTCCGCCTTCCGCTACGGCAACATGGTCTTCGCCAGTGGGCTGGTCTGCGCCATCGCATCGCTGCTGGCCACCCAGGCCTGGCTGATGGGCGTGGCGGTGCTGATCACGGGACTGGGGTTCGGCGCGGCGTTCATCGGCGCCGCCGGCATCGTCAACCAGATCGCGCCGCCCCAGCGGCGCGGCCTCATGGTCTCGCTGTTCTACATCGCGGGCTACATCGGCAACGCGTGGCCCATGCTGCTGGGCTTCATCACCGACCATGCCGGCCCCATGGCCGCCGCGATGACGCTGCTCCTCACGGCCATCGCCGCGTCGGCCAGTTTCGTGGTCCTGTCGCGCCGGCTGTTGCCCATTCGCTCCTGAGACGCCGCCCGCCCTCGAAGTTACCCACCTCTGGTGTGGACAACTTTGGGGACAGCCATGGGACTACACAAAAAAACCTTTTCTCACCAATGACTTACCCGACGTGATGAAAAAATGGGCATGACGATGAAACCGGAAGGCTTTTCTCCATGACCGACCGACGCAGCTTTCTCGCCACCGCGAGCGCCCTGGCCCTGGCCACCCTGGGCTATGCGCCCGCCGGCGCGGCGGCCCCCCTCAGGCTGGGCAGGCGCGCGCCCTTCTCGTTCGACCACCTGGTGCAGGAAGCGCGCGAGGCCGCCTCGCGCCCTTTCCAGGCCATCCCCATGCCGAACTGGCCCATCCTGGAGCGCCTGGACTATGCCGCGCTGGGAGAAATCCGCTTCAAGCCGGACCACGCCTTGTTCGCCGACGGCCCCGGCCGGTTCCCGGTCACCTTCTTCCACCTGGGCCGGTTCTCGCCCGCGCCGGTGCGCATGTACGTCCTGGACGACGACGGGGGCGGCCAGGCTCGCGAGATCCTGTACGACGAAAGCTACTTCGACATGCCCGCCGACAGCCCCGCGCATGCGCTGCCGCCCGGCATCGGCTTCGCCGGCTTCCGCTTCCAGGAGAGCCGCGCGGCCGGACCTCCCGCTCCGGACTGGCGCACGAACGACTGGGTCGCCTTCCTGAGCGCCTCGTACTTCCGCGCCATCGGGGAGCTCTACCAATACGGCCTGTCCGCGCGCGGCATCGCGCTCGACATCGCCGTCCCCGACCGCGCCGAGGAGTTCCCTGCCTTCACGCACATCTATTTCGTGCCGCCGCCGGCCGGCGGCGATACCGTCACGGTCTACGCCCGGCTGGACGGCCCCGGCATCACGGGTGCCTTCCGCTTCGACATGACGCGCGGCAAGGCCGTGCTGATGGACATCGACGCGGCCCTGTTCCTGCGCCGGGACATCGGGCGCCTGGGGCTCGCCCCCCTGACTTCCATGTACTGGTTCTCGGAAGCCTGCAAGCCCACGGCCATCGACTGGCGCCCCGAGGTCCACGACTCGGACGGACTGGCGATGTGGACACGGGACGGCGAATATATCTGGCGCCCGCTGAACAATCCGCCGCGCATCGTCGCTTCGGCGTTCGGCGACGAGAATCCGCGCGGCTTCGGCCTGCTCCAGCGGGACCGGAACTTCGACCACTACCTGGACGGCGTCCACTACGAGCGCCGCCCCTCGCTATGGGTCGAACCGCAGGGCGACTGGGGCCCGGGCGCCGTGCACCTGGTCGAGATTCCCACCGACGACGAGATCCACGACAACATCGTCGCGATGTGGGTACCCGCCGCCCCGGCGACGAAAGGCAGCGAGTACCGGCTGAAATACCGCCTGCACTGGACCGACCGCGAGCCCTATCCGCCAGCCACCGCCCGCTGCGTGGCGACCCGCCTGGGCAACGGCGGCCAGCCCGGCCAGCCACGCCCCCAGGGCGTGCGCAAGTTCATGGTGGAATTCCTGGGCGGTCCGCTGGCCGGCCTGCCCTACGGCGTCACGCCGGAGGCCGTGCTGTGGGCCTCGCGCGGCAGCTTTTCCTATGTGTATGTCGAGGCGGTGCCCGACGACATTCCCGGCCATTGGCGCGCGCAGTTCGACCTGACCGTGGACGGCGCCGATCCCGTGGAAATGCGCCTGTATCTGAAGAGTGGCGGCCAGACCCTGTCGGAGACCTGGCTGTATCAATACCACCCGCCGGAAAGCCGCGCCTGACCGCGCCGCGCGGTATCCCCCGGCCGCCGGGTTTTCCAATAGACTCGCAGAACACCGCCCGGAATCCGCTTCGATGGATTACTCCACCAAGAACATCAAGAAATTCATCTACAGCCAGTACTTCTACATGGGAATCCGGCAGGCCCTGGGCGTGCTCATGCCGGCGCTGGTGCTGCTGGGGCTGTTCCATCAGGCGGCCCTGGGCCTGGCGGCCACGTTCGGCGCGATGTGCGTGGCCATCGTCGACCAGCCCGGCCCCCTGCGGCACCGGCGCAACGAGATGCTGGGCTGCGCGCTGCTGGGCACCCTGGCGGCGGCCATCACCGCGCTCGCCACGCCGTATCCGCTGGCGCTGTGGCTGGCCGTCATCGCGCAATGCTTCGGGTTCTCGCTGCTGGCGGTGTACGGCCGCAAAGGCGGGCTGATCGGTTTCGGCTGCCTGCTGCTCATGACGCTGACCATGCACGACGTCATGGACGCCCGGGCCGCCGCCCTCCATACCGCCGCCGTCCTGGCCGGCGGCCTGTGGTACACGGCGTTCAGCCTCGCGGTCAACCGCCTCCTCTGGTACCGGCAGGCTCAGCAGGCGATCGCCGTCTGCATCTTCGCCTCGGCCGAGTACCTGGAGGCCAAGGCCCGCTTCTACGATCCGGACGTCGACATCGAGGACAATTACCGGCAATTGATTGCCCGCCAGGCCGCCGTGGCCGAACAGCAGGAGGCCGCGCGCGACGTGGTGCTGCGCGAGTTGCCGCGCCGCTCCGACCGCCGGCGCGACCAGTCCCGGACCCTGCTGTTCAACCTGTTCATCGACATCGTCGACCTGCACGAGACCATGGTCGCGGTCCACACCGACTACCTGCTGCTGCGCCGGATGTTCAAGGACTCCGACCTGCTGGTCTTCTTCCGCGATCTGCTGCACAAACTCTCGCAGGACACCGAGGCGGTCGGGCTGGCCGTGACGCAGGGCATGCCCAGCAAAAGCAAGTTCACCGTCAAGGCCGAGGTCCGCGCCATCGAATACGAAATCGAACTGCTCAAGCAGCGGGGCTTCCCCGAAGCCGAGCCGGAGGCCTACGCCGCGCTGATCTCGACATTCCGCCGCGCCCGCAACGCCGCCTACATCGTCGACCGGCTGCACCGCCATACCGACGTCGCCCACCTGGACGAACCCAGTTCGCTCCAGGTCGACGCCTCGCTGCAACGCTTCCTGTCCCGCCAGGACTTCAGGCTGGGCCGCCTGAGCAGCAACCTCAAGCTGAGCTCGCCCTACCTGCGGCACGCGCTGCGGGTCACCCTGGCCGCGGCGATAGGCATGACCGTCTCCAGCGAATGGCTGACCCCGCACCATGCCATCCATGGCTACTGGGTGGTGCTGACCATACTGGTCATCATGAAGCCGGGCTTCGCCCTGTCCAAGCAGCGCAACCTGCAGCGTCTGGCCGGAACGCTGATCGGCTGCGCCCTGGTCCTGGCCCTGCTGTTCTTCGTGCACAACAAGTTCGTGCTGCTGGCGGCGATGTTCGTGGCGGTCGTCATGGCCAACAGCCTCGTGCTGCTGTACTACATCGGCAGTTCGGCCTTCAATACCGCCTTCGTGCTGCTGAGCTTCCATTTCCTGGCGCCCGGCTCGCTCATGGTGGTGGGCGAGCGGGTCATCGACACGCTGGTCGGCTCGGCCATCGCGCTCGCCTGCAGCTATGTCTTCCCCTATTGGGAATACCGGATGCTCAGGCCGCTGCTGCGGCGCGCGGTCGAAGCCAATCGCCACTACCTGACGGCCAGCCTGGGGCTGATCGGCACCTCGGTCGACAACGTGGAAGTGCACCAGGAAAACGTCGACTATCGCCTGGCCCGCAAGAACGTGCACATCGCCTTCGGCAACTTCACCAACTCGTTCTACCGGATGATGCTGGAGCCCAAGTCCAAGCAACGTTCTCCCGCGCAGTTGAACAGCCTGGTGATCCAGTTGCACGACCTGGCCGCGCAGGTCGGCGCGGCGGCGCCCCTGATCGCCGCCTTGCCGGCGCTGCCGCCGCCCATGACCGAGACGGTGGAAACGGTGGACCGCCTGCTGCGCGACGCCAACGCCGGCAGGCCGGCACAGCCGGACGAGGACGAACGGCTCAAGCAACTGACCCGGGACATGGACGGCGCCGTGGCGGCCGCCCAGGCAGGCACGGCGCCGGTCGACGCCGAGCGCGTGCTGGTCCTGCAGCAACTGGCCTACCAGATCAAGCAGATGGTCAAGACCGCCCTGCTGATACGCGCGACGGTCCCGCAGGTGCACTAGCTCAATAGCCCCAGCACGTCCCGGCAGCAGGCTTGCCGCAGGTGCGGTAGTTCACCGAGAACCACAGTTTGCCCGCCCCCCGGGGCGTGCCGTCCTTTTTGACATCGTCGCGCGGCAGTTCTTCCAGCGTATCGCGCGCGGTCTTGGTAGGCGAGTTGCTGGCGGCATCTGGCACGAGTTGAATGCGGCCCAGTTGCGACGCGGTCTGCTGGTCGTACACCACATCCTGATCGCCCAGGGCACCCATGACGAGCGATGCCTCGCGTACCGCGGCGGCATAGCTGTCCGTCGCGCCCGCGCGGCTCAGATCGGCCTTCAGCGTGCTGACCGCGAGGATGGCGGCCAGGGGCGCCGGCGCGGCGGTCTTGTAGCCCGACAGCGGCGCGAGCTGGCCGGCGGCGATCCTGGCGCGCAGGAGCGACGCCCACTGGAACTCGGCGAATTCGGGCAAACCGCCACTGGCATAGCCGATGTCCCGGGTGAAGTACACCAACGATCGATAGGCGTCCTCCTGCATGCCGCCGGGCTCCTCGTCGCTGGCCATGCCCACGCGGCTGGGAAGCTGGTCGGTCGTGATGGGGCGGTCGTCGCCGTCGCGCAGCCAGGCCTTGCGCTCGTCGATCATGCGCTGCCAGAAGGCCTCGCGGGTCGGGACGTCGCTGTAATTGGCGGCGACCTTCACCCACACCGGCAATTCCGGGCCGCCGTCGGCGATGCCGCGCAGCGCCGAGAACGTGTGATGTCCATCGGTGAGATACAGGTCACCGTCCCAGCCGACCACGGCCGTCTTCAGGACATCGGCATGCGTGCCGAACGCCTCCTCGCAGGCAAAGCTCCCGGGAGCATTCAGACGCGCCTGGCGCGCCTCGTCGATGGTCTGGAATTTCCGGACGCGGGCGGTGGCTCCCATATCCTCGCAATAGTCGTCGAATTTTTTCCCGACCGTGCGGTTCAGGTAGTCGAGCTGCGACACGGGATCGGCTCGCCATGTGCCGCGATCGAAGTCTCCCTGCCAGCGCCCCAGCTTGTAGTAGACCTGGTCGTAGCCGATGGCCGCCTGCGTCGGATGCAGTTCCTTGATCTTGACCTGAATGATGTCGCCGGCCTTGGCGTCGAGGTAGGCGGGGTTGCGCGCCGGGCCCGGATCCGGTTGGACGGGCGGCTCGGGATCCGGGATCGTGGCGGCCACGTCACTCCCGTCGCCGCCACAGGCCGCCAGCAGTCCGGCCACGACAAGGGCGGCGAGGCCGCCGCGGACCTTGTGCGCGAATACATCGGCATTGTTCGCCATGGGCTTGCATTCCTCCGTCAAAAGGAGGCACATGCTAGGGAGCGCACATGACGGGCAGGTTGCAATCCGGCGTCCGGTCAAAAACCTGACCGGATGGTAATGAACGATCTGATGGACCGGGACCGCCTCGGGACATCCTCAGCCGTGGGTCGGCCCCAGCAGTCCATGCTTGTGCTCGGCGTCGCGGCGCGCCGGTTCAGGTCCCGCCGCCAGCCCTTGCAGGATGCCGCAGTCGCGCGCGGCCCGTTCCTCGGGGCATAGTCCGCGCAAGGTCTTCAGCGTCGTTTCCAGGGTTTTCAGTTCGGCGATGCGGGTGGCGACGTGCCCGATGTGTTCGTCCAGCAACGCATTGATCTCGCCGCAGTTGTCGGCCGGATCATCGCAGAACCGCAGCAGCCGCCGGATTTCGTCCAGCGTCATGTCCAGCGCGCGGCAATTGCGCACCAACGACAGCCGCTCCACGTGCGGTTCGCCATAGATGCGGTAGTTGGCGGCGGTGCGGGCCGGTGGCGGCAACAGGCCTTCACGCTCGTAGTAACGAATCGTTTCGACCGGCGTGCCGGTCAGCGTGGACAGTTCTCCTATCTTCATCGTATTCCCCGCAGGGCCAGGTTCTGATCCTAGGATACGCCATTGTCCCCGCTTGACTCTATACCGGCTACAGGGTTTCAAATGGATCCGACACGCCAATGGAGCCGACGGATGTCCGATTCCTGCAAACACTGCCACTGCGGCGGCCCGGAGGCCGCGCCCGAAACCACCCGCCCCCCCGGCACGTCGCCGGCCTCGCCCGAAGGACTGCGCACGTCCCTGTTCAAGATCGAACAGATGGACTGCCCGACCGAGGAACGGCTGCTGCGCAAGGCGCTCGAATCCATGGACGGCGTGCGCACCCTGTCGTTCGACCTGATCGGCCGCACCCTGAAAGTCGGCCACGTGCTGGACGACCCGCAGCCCATCATGGCGGCCATCGCGGGCCTGAACATGTCGCCCGTGGCGGTCGACATGTCCGCCCCGCCCGAGGAACAGCCGGCCGAAGCGACGCCGCGCCAGCCGTGGATCCGCATGGGCCTGGCCGGCGCCTTCGCGATCGGCTCGGAAGTGCTGGCCTACGCCACCGGCGCCGATACCTCGCTGCCCGTGGCCGCGCTCGCCCTGGCGGCCATCCTGCTGGGCGGCCTGGGCACGCTGCGCAAGGGGTGGCTGGCGCTGCGCCATTTCACCCTCAACATCAACCTGCTGATGACCGTGGCGGTGATCGGCGCGGTCCTGATCGGCCAGTGGCCCGAGGCCGCCATGGTGATCTGGCTGTTCGGCGTGGCCGAAATGATCGAGGCGCTGAGCCTGACGCGCGCCCGCAACGCCATACGCAGCCTGACGGCGCTGGCGCCCGAGCGCGGCCTGGTCCGCCAGGGCGACGGTTCGTGGCAGGAACTGCCCGCGCGGCTGATCGGCGTGGACGCGGTGGTGCGCGTGCGGCCGGGCGAGCGCATCGTGCTGGACGGCACCGTGGTGGGCGGCTCGTCCAGCGTGGACCAGTCTCCCATCACCGGGGAAAGCATGCCGGTGGCCAAGCAGGAAGGCGATCCGCTGTATGCCGGCACCGTCAACCAGCAAGGCGTGCTCGAATACCGCGTCACGGCGGCCGCGGGCCACACCATGCTGGACCGCATCGCGCAGACGGTGCAGGACGCCCAGGGCAAGCGCGCGCCCACGCAGCGCTTCATCGACCGCTTCGCCCAGGTCTACACGCCCGCCGTCTTCGTGGTGGCGATCATCGTCGCCGTTGCCGGGCCGCTGGCCCTGGACATGCCCTGGTTCGACTCGGTCTATCGGGCGCTGGTCCTGCTCGTCATCGCCTGCCCATGCGCGCTGGTCATCTCGACGCCGGTCACCATCGTCAGCGGACTCGCCTCGGCCGCGCGGCGCGGCATCCTGATCAAGGGCGGCCTGTACCTGGAACAGGGCCGCCGCCTGCGCCGCCTCGCCTTGGACAAGACGGGCACGCTCACCCACGGCAAGCCGGCCCTGACCGACGTGGTGCCGCTGGGCGCCTCGGCCCTGCCGCGCGACCGCGCGCTGCAACTGGCCGCCAGCCTGGACGCGCTGTCGTCCCATCCGGTGGCGCACGCCATCGTCTCGGCCCACGGCGGCGCCACGCTGCCTGTCGCGGATTTCGCCTCGCTGGCCGGACGCGGCGTCACGGGCCGGATCGGGGACAAGACCTATGCGCTGGGCAGCCTGCGCCTGGCGCGCGAACTGGGCGCGGCGGACAGCGCGCTGGAAACCGGACTGGAAACGCTGGAACGCCAGGGCAAGACCGTCGTCATCCTGTGCGAGGAAAACATCGCCGTGGCCATCCTGGCGGTGGCCGACACGATCCGGGACTCCAGCCGGACCGCCGTGGCCGAACTGCGCCGGCTGGGCGTGGAACCCGTGGTCCTGTCCGGGGACAACGCCGCCACGGTGCGCGCGGTGGCCGCGGAACTGGGCATCGAGGATGCGCGGGGCAACCTGCTGCCCGATGACAAGCTGGCCGCCGTGGAAGCGTTGGGCCAGATGGCACCGGTGGGCATGGTGGGAGATGGCGTCAACGACGCCCCCGCGCTGGCCCGCGCCGACATCGGCTTCGCGATGGGCGCGGCGGGTACGGACACCGCCATCGAGACGGCCGATGTCGCCCTGATGCAGGACGATCTGCGCAAGCTGCCCGAGTTCATCCGCCTGTCGTACCGGACCTCCCGGGTACTGTGGCAGAACATCGTGTTCGCGCTGGCCATCAAGCTGGTGTTCTTCGTGCTGACCTTCACGGGCGAAGCCACCCTGTGGATGGCGGTGTTCGCCGACGCGGGCGCCAGCCTGCTGGTGGTGTTCAACGGGCTGCGGCTGCTGCGCCAGCCGCGCCCGGATCAGGCCGCCTTGCGGCGGAACACCAGCCGGTCGGGGCTGGATGCCGAGGCGTCGTAGCCGTAGCCTTCGGCATCGAAACCCTGCAGGCCCTCCGGCCTGGCGATGCGCTTCTCGATGGCGTGGCGGGCCATCAGGCCCCGCGCGCGCTTGGCGTGGAAGCTGATCACCTTGTAGGCCCCGCCCTTCCAGTCCTCGAACACGCACTGGATCACGCGGGCCTTCAGCGCCTTGCGGTCGACGGCCTTGAAGTATTCCTCGGATGCCAGGTTCACCACGACCGGATGCCGGTCGGCCTCCTGACGCTGGTTCAGGTAGTCGGACAGCTCGCTGCCCCAGTATTCGTACAGGTTCTTGCCCTTGGGGGTCGCCAGCCGCGTCCCCATCTCGAGCCGGTACGGCTGCATCAGGTCCAGCGGCCGCAGCGCGCCGTACAGGCCGCTCAGGATGACCACGTGCTCCTGCGCCCAATCCAGCTGCCGGCCCGTCATGCTGCCGGCATCGAGTCCCTCGTAGACGTCGCCATTGAAGGCCAGCACCGCCTGCTTGGCGTTTTCCGCCGTAAACTTCGGCGTCCACCTGGCGTAGCGTGCCACGTTCAGTTCGGCCAGCGCCGGGCTCAGGCTCATGAGGCCCGCGACGTCGTCGGCGGACTTGGTTTTCAGCACCGAGATGAGCTTCTTGGCGCGATCCACGAACAAGGGCTGGGTGGACGTCTCGACGTGCGCGGGCGTGTCGTAATCCAGTTTCTTGGCGGGGGAAAGAAGAAACAGCATGGCGGATACCGGAGCAAATGAAGTCAGGCGTTAATGTAGACCAATTGTGCCCCTGCGGGCTGCCGCGCCCCTATGCGCAATGCTGCGGCCGGTGGCACCAGGGGCCCGCCCATTTACAGGCGCCCGACGCGCCGGCGCTGATGCGTTCGCGCTACAGCGCCTATGTGCTGGGCAGGCACGACTACGTGCTGGCGACCTGGCACCCCTCGACCCGACCGCAGGCCCTGGACCCCGATCCGCCCGGCTTGAAATGGCTGGGCCTGGAGGTACGCGCGGCGGCGCAGGCCGACGCGGAGCATGCCACGGTGGAATTCGTGGCCCGCAGCAAGCTGGCGGGGCGCGCCCAGCGGCTGCACGAGAACAGCCGCTTCGTGCGCGAGGACGGGCGCTGGTACTACCTGGACGGGACCTTCCCCGGGCGGAGTGGGTAAACTGGCGGGCGGCGCCCCTGGGCGCCGCTTCCGGCCCTCACGGCCCCGACCAGACTTTCACGCCATGCCCGTCCATCCCCTGCACGCCCATCCGGCCTTCACGTCCGAGTTCTGCGAATACGAGTACAACAATCTCGCCCGCATCCCCGACCATCCCACCTATACCGCCCGCTGGGCCGCCGACGGCGCGCTGGCCCGCCGCACCCAAGGCGCGCAACTGGGTCTGCCCTACGGCGGCGCGCCGGCCGAAACCCTGGATTACTTCCCGCCGCGCAAGCCGGGCGCCCCGCTGCTGGTATTCATCCACGGCGGCTATTGGCGTGCGCTGGACAAATCCCATTTTTCCTGGCTTGCCCCCGTCTACGTGGCGCGCGGCGCCGCGGTCGCCATCCTGGACTACGGCCTGGCACCGGCCACGCCCATCGAGGAGATCGTGCGGCAGATGCTGCGCGCGCACGCCTGGCTGTACCGCCACGCCGCCGAACTGGGCTTCGATGCCCGCCGCATCGTGACCAGCGGGCATTCCGCCGGTGGCCAGTTGACCGCGATGATGCTGGCCGCGCGCTGGCGGGAATGGTCCGCCGATCTCCCGCCCGACCTGGTCAGCGGCGGACTGGCGCTGAGCGGCCTGTACGACCTCGAGCCGGTCGCCAGGGCGCCGTTCCTGGCCAATCTCGAACTGACGCCGGCTCGCGTGAACGCGCTGTCGCCCGCCTACTTCGTGCCCGATCGCCGCGTGCCCTTGATCGCCGCGGTCGGGGCGTCGGAAACGAACGAGTTCCGACGCCAGACCGGCTTGATCGCCGCCTGCTGGCCACGCAACGTCAAACGCACGCTGGAACTGCCCGCTTGCCACCACCTGGACATCTGCGACCGGCTGGCCGATCCTGGGCAGGAATTGTTCGCGGCGGCCTGCGAGCTGCTGGGCCTGTAGCCCTCCCCGGGGGCGGTCCGCCACCCCGCCCCGGCCATGCCGGCGTCCGGCCATAAAGTTGACGAAATTAACTACATAGTTTACTTTCTCAACTATATTTCAAGGAAACGCCATCGTGGTCGAGGAAAACGAACTGCTGGCCGAGCGACACGGCCATGTCCTGCTGCTGACGCTGAACCGCCACCCCAAGCGCAACGCGCTCGGCCTGGCGATGCTGCAGGGCCTCGTCGATGCCCTGAATGGCGCCGATGCGGACCCCCACACGCGATGCGTGGTCATCGCCGCCCGGGGCAGCTGTTTCTGCGCCGGCGCCGACCTGGAAGAAGCCCGCCGCCTCGCGCGCGAGCAGCCGGAGCAGGCCAGCCGGCGCAGCGACCTGCTGGTCGACATCAACACCATCGTGGCGCGCCTGGGTACGCCCGTCATCGCCGCCGTCAACGGCCCGGCCATCGGCGCGGGCGCCGGCCTGTCGCTGGGCTGCGATCTGGTCCTGGCCGCGCCCGCCGCCCGCTTCGGTTATCCCGAGGTCAAGCATGGCATCTCCGCCGGTATGCTGATTCCCAACCTGATCCGGCAGGTGGGCCCCAAGGCCGCCTTCGAACTGGTGGCCACCGGCGACCCCATCGACGCCGAACGCGCCTACGCGCTAGGCATGATCAACCGCATCGTCCCGGAAACGGAACTGCTTTCCGCCGCGCTCGCGCTGGCCGAGCGCCTGGCCCAGTTCGCGCCGGCCGGCCTGGTGGCTTCCAAGCGCGCGTTCCAGCAGGCCTACGAGTTGTCGCTGGAAGAAGCGGTGCGCGCCGCGCGTGACGTCAACGACCGGATCCGCGCCTCCGCCGGCTGAGCGCTCCTTCGATTCCCCCACACTGCCTCCTCCATCATGCTTGCTACCCGACTGACCTCCCTCCTGGGCATC
Organism: Alcaligenaceae bacterium SAGV5; assembly: GCA_009360345.1. GTDB lineage: Bacteria > Pseudomonadota > Gammaproteobacteria > Burkholderiales > Burkholderiaceae_B > Pigmentiphaga. The sequence goes on along the minus strand of SPDP01000003.1, from coordinate 355,570 downwards.
CGCCACCCCATCGTCCAGGGGGGCATGAGCTGGGCCTCGTCCAACGCCGAGCTGGCCCTGGCCGTTTCCGAGGCTGGCGGCCTGGGCGTAATCGCCGCCGGCCCCATGTATCCCGACGACCTGCGCGCCGCCATCGCCCGCGTGCGCGCCGGCACGCGCCAGCCCTTCGCGGTCAACGTGCCGCTGTACAACAAGCGCTCGGCGGAGTTCCTGGACATCGTCCTGGAAACCGGCGTGCCCGTGATCATCGCCTCGCAGGGCGGCCCCAAGGCCCATATCGGCCGCTTCAAGCAAGCCGGCGTGACGTGGATACAGGTCACCGCCAATCCCCTGCACGCCCGCAAGGCCGAGGACGCCGGCGTGGACGCCGTGATCGCGGTCGGCGGCGAAGCCGGCGGCCATCCCGGTCCGGACGAAGTCGGCACGCTGGTGCTGGTGCGGGCGACGGTCAACGCGGTGACGGTGCCGGTCATCGGCGCCGGGGGCATCGCCGACGGCGCGGGCATCGCCGCGATGCTGGCGCTGGGCGCGAGCGGCGCGCAACTGGGCACCCGCTTCCTGCTGACCCCCGAATCGGGGCTGCACGCCGCCTACAAGGACCTGGTGCTGAACGCGGGCATCGGCGACACCGCCATCGTCGGCCGCGGCCGCTCGCCCATCCGCATGGTCAAGAACACGTTCTCGGCCGAGTACGAAGCGGCCGCCAACCGCGGCGCCGACGATACGGAACTGGATGCCCTGTTCGCCCGCAGTTCCTTGCGGCAGGCCGCCAAGGACGGTGATGTGGCTCTGGGCAAGGTCGAGGCCGGACAAAGCGCCGGCCTGATCGACAAACTGGAGCCGGCCGGCGAACTGGTCGAGCGGCTGGCGCGCGAAGCGGAAGCGGCCCTGGCCGGCGCCGCTTCCTGCATACGCTGATTCAGGCCTGCCCGAGGTTGCCGGGTTCGTACTCCACGCCCGAACCCAGGCCGCCCGGCACCGCCAGCTCGCCGGACTCGACCTCCAGGCCGACGAACGGATCGTCCAGCAGGTGATCGAACTCGGCCAGCTCGGCGCCGGCGTGGATGCTGCCGGCGACGCTGGCCACGTGCACGCCCTGGGCCGCCAGCAGGCGCGGCCCGAAGATCGCGCCGAACCGGTAGCCCACACCCGCCGCCTCGCACAGGCGAACCGCGATCAGCGTGTTGCGTATCCCCCCCAGGTAGTGCACCTTGAGGTTGTAGGAATCGGCGGCGCCCATGCCGATCAGGCGCACCAGTCCCGGTAGCCCGGCGATGGCCTCGTCCGCTTCGATGGGCAGCGCGCCCGCGGCGTGCACACGGCACAATCCATCGATGTCCGCCGCCGGCACCGGCTGCTCCATCATCACCACGCCCATCGGCCGCAGCGCCTCGCACACACGGATCGCTTCGTCGGCCTGGTAGGCCTGATTGGCATCCACGGTCAGCGTGACGGCCTCGCCCAGCCGCTCGCGCACGGTGCGCACGCGGGCGACGTCGAGTTCGGATTCGCCGCTCAGCTTCAGCTTCAGATAACGATAGCCCTGCCGCGCCAACCTGGCGGCCTGCTCGGCCATATCCTCGGGGGACTTGATCGAGACGATGCGCGAGGCCTCGACGGTATCGCGCACCTTGCCGCCCAGCAGCACATGCAGGGGGACGCCCAGCATCCGGGCCTGCAGGTCGTAGATCGCGCAGACGAAGCCCGACAGCGCGCAAGCTTCGGCCCCGGCCACCGCTTCGAGCCGGCGGTGCAGGGTTTCGAGCGCGAACGCGTCCTGCCCCAGCGCCTCGCGCCGCAGCGTCTCCAGGACCGGCTCGATGCGGGCCGTATCGGGCTTGAAGATGGGCGTGCCCAGCACGTGCCCATATCCCGCCTGGCCATTGCGCGCGGTCAGCACCACGATCCAGCCGTCCACGTGGGTGATGGTGCCGCGCGCGAAGCGCCAGCTGGGATCGTCCTGGCGCTGCGAGCAGGCGATGATGTCCACGCGGTCTATCGTGGAGGCCGCCCCGGCCTGGGCCGGGGCGCGCGGGGTGTTGACGGTCATGGTCATTCGAGCTTGAGGTTGGCCGACTTGATGAGGTCCTTGGTGCGCTGCGCGTCTTCCACGACGAAACGCGTGGTTTCCTCGGGCGAGAGCGTGGCCAGCTCGGTGCCCTGGGCCTCCATCAGCTTGCGGTATTCCGCCTTCTTGGTGACCGCGTTCAGCGCGGCGTTGAGCTTGTTCACCACCGCCACGGGCGTGCCCTTGGGCGCCGCCACCGTGTACCACGAGGCGGACTCCGCGCCGCCCAGGCCCGCCTCGGCGAACGTGGGCACGTCGGGCAGCAGCGGCGAGCGCGCCTTGGACGCGTAGGCCAGGGCGCGCAGCTTGCCGGCCTTCACGAAGGGCAGTTCGCCCGACAGGTTCATCACGCCCACCTGCAGGCGCCCTGCCACCAGGTCGGTGATCGCGGGCGCCGCGCCACCGTAGGGGATGTGCGCCATTTCGACCTTGGCCTGCTGCTTGATCAGTTCCCCGCCCAGGTGGGGCGAGGTACCCGTGCCGGACGAACCGTAGTTCAGCTTGCCGGGATTGCCGCGCGCGAGCTCGATCAGTTCCTTCGCGGTGTTGGCCTTGACCGACGGATGCACCACCAGCAGGTTGGGCTGGTTGGCCGCCAGCGCGATGAAGGTGAAGTCCTTGATGCCATCATAGGGCGTGGGCTGGATCAGCGGCGTGACGATGTGGGCCGCCGCGGTGCCGAACAGCAGCGTATAGCCATCGGCCTCCGCCCGCGCCACGTAGGCCGCGCCGATGGTCGCGCCCCCGCCCGCCTTGTTCTCGACCACCACCTGCTGTCCCAGCTCGGTGCCCAGCTCCTTGGCCAGGCTGCGCGCCACGAGATCGGCCGGGCCGCCCGCGGCATAGGGATTGACCAGCACGATGGGCTTGGTGGGATAGCCCTGGGCCTGTACACCCGAGGCGGCCAGCACAAGCGCCGCCGCCAATAACGATTGCTTGAACAGCTTCATGTGAGTCTCCTGGTTTTAGACCTCCCCCGGCCTCGTACCGCAGGAGGAGGCGAGATCCGGCTGTCGCCGGCACGGCCTTAGATGACCTTTCTTTCGCGCAGCGCCTGGATATCTTCCTTGCCCAGGCCCAGCCTGTCCCCCAGCACCTGGTCGGTGTGCTCGCCCAGCAGCGGCGGCCGCCCCAGGCTGGGATCGTCGAAACCCTCGAACTTGAACGGCACCGGCAGCGCCTTGAACGAACCGAGCTGGGGATGCGCGAACTCGCGCACCATGCCGCGCGCCAGTACGTGCTCGTTGCTCAGCACCTCGTCCACGCTCAGGATCGGACCGGCCGGCACCTTGGCCTCGTCACACAGCCGGCAGAACTCGTCGCGGTCCAGGCGCGCGACGGCCGCCGACAGGCCGGCCATCACTTCCTCGCGCCGGTTGACCCGGTCGATGTTGCGCACCAGGGTCGGATCTTCCGCCCACTCGTGCAGGCCCAGCAGGTCGCACAGCGGCTTCCAGTGCTGGTCGCTGCCCGTGACCTGGACCCATTTGTCGTCGCGGCAGCGGAACGCGGCCGAGGGCACGCGGCCCGGATGCTCGGTCCCCAGCCGGGGCGGCACCTCGCCCAGCGCGAAGAAGCGCGCGGCGGCCAGCGACAGCAGCCCGACCTGGCCGTCCAGCATCGAGAAATCCACATGGCAGCCCTTGCCGGTCGCCTGCCGGCCCATCAAGGCCGACAGGATGGCGATCGCGACCCACAGGCCCGAGGTCAGGTCGGCCACCGGCAGCCCCGGCTTGACCGGGCCGCCGCCACGCTCGCCGGTCAGGCTCATGATGCCGCCCATGGCCTGGAACACCGTGTCGTAGCCCTTGCGGGGCGCATAGGGGCCGGTCATGCCGAAGCCCGTGCACGACACGTAGACCAGCGCGGGGTTGCCCTGGGACAGCCGGGCGTAGTCCAGCCCGTAGCGCTGCAGCGTCCCGACCGGAAAGTTCTCCAGCACCACGTCGGCCTGCGCGCTGAGCTTGCGGATGAGCTCCTGCCCTTCGGCGCTGCGCAGGTTGACGGTAATGGACTGCTTGCTGCGGTTGAAGGCCATGTAATAGGCCGACTCCGTACCGCCCTCGCCCTCGACCTTGGGCTCGAAACCGCGCGTCTCGTCGCCCGTGCCGGGCTGCTCGACCTTGATCACCGTGGCGCCCAGCTCGGCCAGGATCATCGTGGCGAAGGGGCACGCCAGGACCCGGGACAGGTCCAGGATGGTGACGTTTTCCAGCGGACGCGTCATTTCGCCGCCTTGCGGAAGCCCCGCATGATGACGTTGGTGTCGCGCCCCGCGGCCAGGCCTTCCTCCAGCGTCAGCTCGGCCACGCGGTGGAACAGCCGCTTGGTGGTGCCCATCGCGATGGGGCTCCAGCTCGCCAGCTTGGCGGCGACTTCCAGCGCGGCCTCCAGCACCCGGTCATCGGGTTCGACGCGGTTCGCCAGGCCCAGCGCCAGGGCGCGCGGGCCGTTGATCGGCTCGCCCATGGCCAGCAGTTCGAAGGCATGCTTGCGGCCCAGTTGGCGAACCAGATTGGACATGACCACCGCCGCCACGATGCCGTGCTTGAGTTCGGGGTAGCCAAAGCGGACGTTCTCGGCCATCACGGCCAGATCGCAGGCGATGGCCAGGCCCGCGCCCCCGCCCAGCGCATTGCCCCGCACCGCGGCCACGACGGGCTTGGACATGCGCGAGAAAGCCAGGTGCAACCCGGTGGTCAGGTCGGCGCGTGCGTTCACGGCCTGGGGATCCTCGGGCACCAGCGCGCTGAATTCCGAAGTATCGGCGCCGGCGCAGAACGACTTGCCCGCCCCGGTCAGCACGACGGCATGGACCTCGGCATCGCGCTCGGCCTGCCACAGCGCATCCACCAGCGCCTGCGTCAGCGCGGTATTCAACGCGTTGTGCTTCTCCGGCCGGTTCATCGTCAGGATACGGACGGCCCCTTGGTTCTCAATCAGGAGTTCGGACATGCTCATGCTCGCGGTTTTCCAATATAGTTGATTTTATATACTACTTAATTGATAAATTCAACTATTTTGGCGAACCGTGGGCCTGGCATTGCCCCGGGAAACCGCGGATCTGGCTCCGCCAGTCCGCCGGTTTCGCCCCTGGGGGGCGCGCGTCAGCGCGTAGGGGGGGGTCACCCCCTCCGGGGGGGCTTCAGCTCTTCCAACAACCCGATCGTGTGCTCGGTCAGCTTGTCGATCGCCCGTTCGAGCACGTCCCGCTCTTCGTCCGTCAGCACGGACAGCATCTTCTCGTTGCGATCGACGGCCTTGGGAAACACCTTGCGGTACAACGCCCGGCCCTGCGGGGTCAGGTCGAGCCGCACGCCCCGGCCGTCCGACTCGTCGGCGCCCCGCTTGACCAGGCCGCGCTCGATCAGCTCGGCCACGCTGCGGCTGGCCTGGCTCTTGTCGATGTTGGCCTCGTGCGCCAGCGCATTCAGTGACAGCGGGGCGAACGCGCCCAGCAATCCGATGATGCGCCAGTCGCGCGAACCCAGTTCGTACTGGCTCTCGTTCACCCGTGCGGCGATGCGGCTGGAGACGAAGGCCAGGCGGTTCAGGCGGTAGGAAAACAATTCCTTGAGGTTCGCGGGAACAGGTCTTGTCATACGTCTTTCTCGATAGGTGAACGCAGGAATTTACCTCACTCGGACCCGGCCTGGGACGCCTTGGCCCGCCTCAGCTTGAAGCTGCTCATGGCCGTGGCGACCAGCGTACCCGACTCGTCCCTCACCTCGCACTGGCAAAAGGCGATGGATCCGCCGGCATGCCTGACCTCGGCGCGGGCCGTCAGGTCGCCCCTGCCCGGCGCGATGAAATGGATGTTCAGGTCCACCGTGCCGGAAGTCTCCAGGCCGGACTCGGCTGTACGGGTGGCGATGGCCATGCTGGAATCCATCAGCGTGGCAATGGCTCCGCCATGGATGACTCCGCGCCGGTTGGCCAGCCGCGCGCTGGCGGTCATGACCAGCACGGAGCGGCCCAGATCGGCCTCGTGCACGGAGATCCCCAGCCAGGCGGCGAACGGCGCGACGGCCGAGCCCGCCAGGGGCCCCACGGGAATGACCGCCGCCGGCTCCATCACGGCGCAGGCGTCCGGACTATCCATGCACGGCTCCCGCTTCCACGCCCAACAAAGGATTCATCCCGCTCTGGGCGACGCGGCTGTGCAGCGTGCGGCCCAGGGCCTCTTCGCACATCGCCGCGGTCTCCATCAACCCGGCCAGGTCGATGCCCGTCGACACCCCCATGGACTCGAACAGATTCACCAGGTCCTCGGTCGAGACATTGCCGGTATGCCCGCCGCCGTACTTGACCTTGGCCGGATGCCCCCCCACGCCGCCGAAGGCGCAGTCGAAATAGCGGCAGCCCGCCTCCAGCGCCGCCACGTAATTGACCAGGCCGGTGCCGCGCGTATCGTGGAAGTGGGCCACGGCCGTCACCTCCGGCAGTTCGGCGTGCACCGCCGACATCAACTGCCTGACGGTCTGCGGCGCGGCCATGCCGGTCGTATCGCCCAGCGCCACGTGCATGACGCCCAGCCGGGCGAAACGCCTGACGTCCTCCAGCACGCTGTCCGCCGATACCTTGCCCTCGAACGGACAGCCCCAGGCGACCGACACCGTGCCTATCATGCGGAAACGCCCCTGCGACGCCGCCACCATGTCGGCCACGTTCTGCCACTGGTCGGCGCGGCTGCGCCGCAGGTTCTTCATCGAATGCGATTCGCTGGCCGACACCAGCAGGCTGATCTCGTTGGCGCCGAAGCCGGCCTCCAGGTCAGCCACCGCGCGCTCCACGGCGCGCACGTTGGCGCAGGTCGCCTTGTACCAGACCCCGTCGCGGCGCGGCAGCGTCCGCAGCAGCTCGCTGGCGTCGCCGAACTGGGGCACGACCTTGGGATTCGAGTACGAAGTCGCCTCGACGCGCTGGAAGCCGATGCTGGCGAAACGGTCGATCAACGCCACCTTGGTGGCGGTGGGGATGAAGGTTTCCTCGTGCTGCAGGCCATCCCGGGCAAAGCATTCGCAAAGCGTGACGTCGCTCATCGGTCTAGCCTCCCTTCGCGCCATGCGCGTTCGCCAGGCCGAACAGCTCGATGGCATGGGCCTTGAGCTTGTTCTTCTGGACCTTGGAACTGCCCGTCATGCCGATATTGTCGAACGTATCCACGATCTCGAGGTAGCGCGGCACCTTGAAGTTCGCGCAGCGCGCCTTGCACCAGTCGATCAATTCCTGGCGCCCGGCCTCCTTGCCTTCCTTGAGCAGTACGAAGGCCGCCGTCACTTCGCCCAGGCGGGCATCGGGCACCCCGATCACCTGGGCCATCTGCACCGCGGGATGCGCGTGCAGGGTTTCCTCGACTTCCGCCGGCGCGACGTTCTCGCCGCCGACCCGGTACATGTCCTTGAGCCGCCCGACCATGCGCAGCCGGCCTTCCGGCGACATCTCGCCCAGGTCGCCGGTGCACAGCCAGCCTTCCGGCGTCAGCGCCTTGGCGGTCGCCTCCGGCATCTTGTAGTAGCCGCGCATCACGTGCCAGCCGCGCACCTGGATCTCGCCCTGGCCGCCGGGAGGCAGGACCTCGCCACTGTCCTGGTCGACGATGCGCACCTCGGTGCCGGGATGCGGCAGCCCCCAGCCATGGGCGCGCAGTTCGAAGGGATCATCGCGCGACGACATGATCACATTGGGCGACGCCTCGGACTGTCCGTAGGCATTGCAGACATGGTCCACGCCCATCACGTCGCGGATCTGCTGCATGACCTCGGGCCCCGCCGCCGCCCAACCGCCGCGCAGATGCAGCTTCTTGGGATCGAAGTCGGGATGGCCCATCATCATCAGGAAGATGGTGTCGTTGCCCGAAGTCAGCGTGCACCTTTCCACGTCCATCACGCGCAGCGTCTCGGCCACGTCGAACTTGGGCAGCGTCAGCAGGCAGCAGCCCGCCACCAGGCTGACCAGGACGGACAGCGTCGTTCCCGACACATGGAAGAAGGGCCGGATGCTGAAATAGCGATCATCGTGCCGCACGCCTATCCGCTGCCCGGCGGCCCAGGCGTTGGTCAGCATGTTGGCGTGGGTCAGCATCACGCCCTTGGGGAACGACGTGGTGCCCGAGGTGAACTGCATCAGCAACAGATCGTCGGGCGTCATTCCAGCGGCCACCGCCTCGATGGTGTCGGGCGCCACATCCTGGCCGCGGGCCAGGAAATCCGCGTAGCGCTCGGCGCCCGCCGGGCAGGGACCATCGCCCACCATGACCGCGCGGCGCAGCTCGGGCAGCGCCTGGCCCGGCAGGCCGGTATCCAGCGCCGGCTCGACCGCTGTCAACAGCTGGACGAAATCGATGCCCAGGAACGCGTCGGCGAACACCAGCAGCTTCACGTCCGCCTGCTTCAGGCAGAACTGCAGTTCGTCGGTCTTGAAGCGGGTGTTGACCGGTACGGTCACCGCGCCCAGCGTCGCGCAGGCGAAGAAGGTTTGCAGCCATGTCGCGCCGTTGCCCAGCATGATCCCGACATGGTCGCCCTTGCGCACGCCGCTGGCATGCAGCGCGGCGGCGATGCGGCGGGTGCCGGCCAGCACCTCGTCCCAGGTCAGGCGGTCGGCCTGGGAGACGAAGGCTTCGCGCGAGCCGTACTCGCGGGCGGTGTGCTCCAGGGTGCGATAGAGCGTGGTGGGACGGTCAAGCATTTTTCTGCGCTCCCGCACCGAAGCCCGAGATCGCGCGCTTCCAGTCGCTGTGGCGCAGGTTCTCTTCGATGGCCAGCAGTTCCACGGCCATCGCGCCCTCGCGCGTGGTCTCCACGCCCTGGTCCACGCAGCGCTTGGTCAACCTGACCGTCAGCGGCGCGGCCGCGGCGATGTGCCGGGCCATCTCGAAGGCGCGCGCTTCCAGCTCGGCCGGCTCATATACGTGGTTCACCAGCCCGATGGCCTTGGCTTCCTGCGCATCCACGGTACGGCCGGTGAACAGCAGTTCCTTGGCCATGCGCACGCCCACCATGCGCGGCAGCCGCTGGGTGGCGCCGATGGTGCCCCAACCGACTTCCGGATAGCGGAACTTCGCTTCGGTGGAGGCCAGGATGAAGTCGCTGGCGCCGGCGATCTCGCAGCCGGAACCAAAGGTCGCGCCGTGCACCACGGCGATGACCGCCTGCGGCAGGCGCTCGAGGGCGGCATAGGCGGTGAAGCCCTTGACGCGGCGTGCGGTCAGCTCGGCGGTGGACATGCCCTGCCGCTCTTTCAGGTCGGCGCCGGCGCAGAACACCGGCCCTTCGCCACGGATCACGACCACGTGCACGGCCTCGTCGGCGGCAAGCGCCTCGGCCGCGGCGATCAGCTCGCCGCACATGGCCGTGTTGAGCGCGTTGCGGCTCTCGGGCCGGTTCAGCGTCAGCGTCGCGACATGGTCCTCGACCTCGACGCGGATGGTGGAATATGCACTGCTCATGCGAACCCCTGGATGTCTGGTGGCCTACGATAGTTGTTTTTATACACTACTTTGTTGACGATAACAACTATGTGGCCGCCAATCCGGCCGGGCGACACGTTGCCGCCCCCGGGGCCAGTTCCCGCCAAAAGGAGCTTCGCACAGGCCGGGAATGGGCCCTAGCCTGGCGTCGCGGGAGGCACACGCCCCAGCACACCATCGTCCATGTACAGGCTGCGGTCCGCCAGCGGGGCGGCCAGGGCCTCGTTCTGCTCGGAAAGCAGGATCGCCAGCCCCTGCCCGCGCAGGACGCGTATCGCCTCCACCAGCCGCTGCACCACGATGGGCGCCACGCCTTCCGAGGGCTCGTCCAGCAGGATCACCCGTGGCTGGGTCATCAGCGCCCGGCCGATCGCCAGCATTTGCTGTTCCCCGCCGCTCAACGCACCGGCCGGACGGTGCGCCAGCGGTCCGAGTTCCGGAAACAGGCGGCCGACCCGCTCCACGGTCCAGGGCTCGGCGCCGGAACGAGGCCGGCCGGCGGCCACCTCCAGATTCTGCCGCGCCGTGAGCTGGGTGAAGACACGCCGGTCCTCGGGTACCCAGGCCAGACCCGCGTGGACCCGCCGGTCGGCGCGCCAGCCGGCCATGGAACCGCCTCCCAGCCACACCTGGCCCGAGGTCTCGACCAGGCCGGCCAGCGCCCGCATCAGCGTACTCTTGCCGGCCCCGTTGCGCCCGACCAGGGCAACGATCTCTCCCGCCTCGACCTCGAGATCCGCATCGAACAACGCCTGCGCCCGGCCATAAAATGCGCACAGCGCGCGAGTCTGCAGCAAGGCCGTCATGCCGGCTCTCCCGCCGCGGCCGTCCCCAGGTACGCCGCCCGCACCGCCGGGTCCCCGGCTATCTGCCGCGGCGTCCCTTCGGCGATCAGGCGGCCACGCACCAGGACCAGCACTTTGTCGGCGAAACCGAACACCACGTCCATGCTGTGCTCGGTGAACAATACCGCCAACCCGCCGGCGGCTTCCTGCCGGACGATGGCCATCAGGCCGCGGCGGTCGGCCCGCGTCATGCCCGCCGTGGGCTCGTCCATCAGCAGCACACGGGGCCGCAGCGCCAGGGCACTCGCCAGCTCCACGCGCTTGAGCTCGGGATAAGGCAGCTCCCCGCACAACCGGCCGGCCAGCGCCCCCAGCTCGAAACGCTCCAGCCATGCCCGCAACTCGGCCGGATCCACGCCTGCCCCGCGCCCGCGAACCCCGCGCCAGACGCCCGGATCGCGGGCGGCAAGCGCCAGCGCGACATGCTGCCCCACGTTCAGCGACGCGGCCACCTGGGCGATCTGGAAAGTCCGTCCCATGCCCAGCCGCGCCCGCGCGGCAACGCCCAGGCGGGACAGCTCGCGCCCATCGAATCCGATCTGCCCGGCATCGGGCCGGAGCTGCCCGTTGATACATTGGAAACAGGTACTCTTGCCCGCGCCGTTGGGCCCGATCAAGGCCAGCATCTGGCCGCTCTCCAGCGTGAACCCGACATCGTCCACCGCCCGCACGGCTCCGAACGACTTGGACAAACCCGCGACGACGAGCCTCATCGCTGCGCCCTCCCGCCGGACCGTCCCGGGGAAGAATGGCCGACCAGCCGCCGGATGCCGGTCAATCCGCCCGGCGCGAGCAGGATCACCGCCAGCATGGCGAGGCCGATGGCGGCTCGCCAGTACTCGGTGGCGCGTGCCAGGAAATCCTGCCCCACCGTATAGGCCAGGGCGCCCAGCCAGGGGCCGGCCAGCGATTGCAGGCCGCCCAGCAGGACCATGACGAGCGCGTCGACCGAACGCGGAATGGCCAGCAGATCGGGCGCGACCGAGCCCTTGGCGAACACCGTCAAGACGCCCGCGGCTCCCGCCAGCGCCCCCGCCAGCATGAACGCCGTCCAGCGCACCGCGAACACGGACAAGCCCAGGCTTTCGGCGCGCAAGGGCGCATCGCGAACCATGCGCAACGTCAGTCCGAAAGGTGCATGCATCAAGTGCCGCAGCAGCACGCCACCGACGCCCGCCACGCCCAGGACGAACCAGTAATACCCTTCGCGCGACGCCAGCCACCCCTGGGGCCAGAAACCGAACAAGCCATTGCTGCCGCCCGTGACGGCATCCCATTGGAAGGCGATAGACCAGGTAATCTGGGCAAAGGCCAGGGTCAGCATGGCCGCATAGACCCCCGCCGCCCTGAGAACGACAAAACCGAACACGGCCGCCCCGGCCAGCGCCAGCAGCATGCCCGCCGCCAGGCACAGCAGGATGGCGGCGATGCCGCCGGGGCCCGAACCGGCCAGCCCCGGCAGCGCGGCCGCCACCAGCGGCGCGGCCAGCGCCCCGCCATAGGCGCCCAGCCCGAGGAAGGCCGCATGGCCGAACGAATGGACGCCTCCCGGCCCCATCAAGACATACAGGCTGGCGGCGAAAAGGCCGGCGATCAGGACATCCACGGCCAGGACCAGCACATAGGCCATGTCGCCGGCCAACCAGGGCAGCAGCGCCAGTGCCGCCATGCCCGCGGCCAGCAACAGCCCGCCACGGCGCGTGGGCAGCGGCAGCGGATTCAGCTCGGCACGCGCCGCGCGCGGCGGCGCCACGGGCCGCCCGAACAGCCCCCAGGGACGGAAGGCCAGCACGACGGCCATCAACAGGAACTCGATCACCAGGGTCAGCTTGGGCAGCACCAGTTCCAGGCCGCCTATCGACACCGTCCCCAGCGCCACGCAGGCCGCCTTGATCACGCCTATCAGCATCGCGGCCACGAAGGCACCGATCACGCTGCCCATGCCGCCCACGACCGTCACCACGAAGGCCTCGGCCACGACCTGCAGGTCGTAGGCCAACGATGCCGGCTCGCGCGGCATCTGCAACGCCCCCGCCAACCCCGCCAGCCCGGCGCCCAGCGCGAACACCTGCGTGAACAGCCGCCGCTCGTCCACGCCCACCGCCAGCGCCATCTCGCGGTCCTCGGTCGCGGCGCGCAATTGCAGGCCCCAGCGCGTGGACGTCATGATCCATTGCACGCCAGCCAGCACCAGCAGGCCGATCGTCATCAACACCACGTCATACGACGGCAGGTTCAGCGTGCCGGGCGCCAGCACGCCCGCCAGCCCCGGCGCCTTGGGTCCGAGCCGATCGTCCGCCCCCCAGGCGGCCAGCGTCGCATCGCGAATGATCAGCACCAGCGCGAAAGTCGCGACCAATTGGAAAAGCTCGGGACTGCCATAGAGCCGGCGCAACAGGCCTCGCTCGATCAGCGCGCCCACCGCGGCCACCGCCAGCGCCGCGCCCGCCACCGCGCCCCAGAACCCCAGGGCGCCCCACAGCGGTATCAGCGCCTGGGCCAGGGTGACGCCCAGATACAGCCCCAGCATCGCGAGCGAACCGTGCGCGAAATTGACCACCCGCGACACACCGAAGATCAGCGTCAACCCCAGCGACAGCAGGAACAGGCTGCTGGCGCTGGCCAGCCCGTTCAGCAGTTGCGCCAGCACCGCTCAGCGCGCCGGACGCAGCTTCGCCACCTCGGCGTCGGTGGGCTGGTATTTGGCGCCGTCGGCGTAGCGGAAATCCACCATGACGCCCGTGCGCTGCGCCCCGCTGCCCTCCAGCGCGGTGCGCCCGACGAAGGCGCCCAGCGTCGATTGGTTATCCTGCGCGCGGAAGACGATCGGCCCCCAGGGCGACGAAAGCGGCATGTCGCGGAATGCGTCGACGATCTTTTCGGGATTCGTCCCGCCCGCGCGCCGCAGCGCCTCGGCTGCCGCATGGATGGTCACGTAGCCCACCACCGACCCCTGCCGCGGCGGCTCGCCGTACTTTTTCCGGTAGGCATCCAGGAAGCGCTGGTGCTCGGGCGTCTTGATCGCATACCAGGGGTAGCCCGTCACGATCCAGCCCTCGGGCGCCTCGTCCTTCAGGGGCTCCAGGTACTCGGGCTCGCCCGACAGCAGGCTGACCACTTCACGTCCCTTGAACAGGCCGCGCGTGGCGCCTTCGCGGACGAACTTGGTCAGGTCCGTGGCGAACAGCACATTGAAGATCGCGTCCGGCTTGCTGGCCTCCAGCGCCTGCACCACGGGCCCGGCGTCGAGCTTGCCAAGCGGCGTGGCCTGCTCGGTCACGAACTCGACGCCGGGCTGCGCGGCCTGGAGCAGCGTCTTGAAGGTCTGCACCGCCGATTGCCCGTACTCGTAGTTCGGATAGACGATGGCCCAGCGCTTCTTGCCCAGCCTGGCCGCCTCGGGCACCAGCATCGACACCTGCATCCAGGTCGATGGCCGCAGGCGGAAGGTATAGCGGTTGCCGTTGGCCCACGTGATCTTGTCGGTAAGGGGCTCGCTGGCCAGGAATGGCACCTTGCGCTGCCGCGCATAGTCGCCCAGCGCCAGCCCGATATTGGACAGGAAGCCGCCGGCCAGCATCGCCACGCGTTCGCGCGAGACCAGTTCTTCCGCCGCGCGCACCGCGTCGCCCGGCACGCCGTTGTCGTCCCGGATCAACAGCTCCAGCGGACGCCCGTTCACACCGCCCGCGGCGTTCACCTCCTCCAGGGCCAGCAACATGGCCTTGCGATAGGGTTCGAGGAAGGCGGGCTGCGCCTTGTAGCTGTTGATCTCGCCGATACGGAGCGGGTCGGCGGCGTGCGCGGGCGCGGCCAGCCAGATCGACAGACCGAGGAAACCGGAAGCAAGCGATATGCGAAGCATGGACAGACTCGGACTAGGCCCCACGAAGAAGATGCCCGGCATGCGGGGCAGGCGGACGCCGGCACCCCTCCTTTGCGGAGGAGTGCCTATTGTACGGGCGCAAAGCCCTGCCGGAGGGCTCAAGCTGCCGCGTTCAGGCCCAGCCGCTGCGCGTACTGCCGCAGCGCGTGCATTTTCGGCTCGGCGAAGAAGACGGGTTCGGTCCCGTCCAGGGCTGGCGCGGCGCCCCGTTCGCCATCCATCGCCAGCAGCGGCAGCACCAGGTCGTGCGAGCGCCCCACCTCGTCCCGGCCCAATATGCCCGGATAGACCTTGTCGAGCTGGAGCAGGTCCAGCAGATCCTCGATGATCGCAATGCGATAGGCATCGCCTCCCCCCAGCCTGGCACGCATGTAGCTGGGCTTGAGCGCGGTGCGCAGCACCGACTGCCCGGTCTTGCGCCACGCCGCGGCTTCCGCGTCGTCAAAGAAGGCCCCCGCGAAAAGCAGCGCCTTGCCCGCCTTCGTGGGATAGGCAGCCGTCATCGAAACCCCCAGCCGCTGGCGCAGGAAACGCACCTGCACGACCAGATTGCGCCGCCCGACTTCGTTCAGGCCGTGCTTGTCCAGATCCCACTTGATCCAGTTCACGATACGGCGCGACAGGCTGTGCGGCCGCCAGCCCACGCCCTTGCCGGGCGCATTGGCCACGATCCAGTTGGTGACCAGCTTCTCGTGCCATTCAAAGCGGTTTTCCGCGCCATCGGCCACGAGGTCGTCGAAGGCATGCAGGTTATGCAGCCAGTTCTCGCCCCAAGGCCGCCAATGCCAACCCCGGTTGTCGGAAAGCACCCTTTCCACGCCGAAGAAATGAAAGGCCTGCGGCCCCACCATGCTGGGAGTCCTCTGGCAGAAGCTCCAGCGGCTGGCCGGGTGGCGCAGCACGGGGGCCTCGACCGTATTGAACCAGGCCAGGTATTCGTCCTTGCGGCCCAGGTGCGTACCCAGCAAGGTCATGGGCTGGGCATAGCGCAGCCCCCACCAGAACCGGTGCAGGCCTTGCGAGCGCGCACCCCAGAAGCCGGACAACTTGGAAGAATCCGTGAGGTAGGACATGGCGGGACAGCTCGATGACTAATTGGGTATCAGCGTGCCGGCGGCACGCCGTGGATAGCACAGCCAGAAGGAAGCAAAGCCCGCACACGGAGAACGGCATGGTGGGTCGAGGCCCGGGAAGGCCAACTCGCACTAAAGTTTTCCGGGTCACCTGCCGTTAACGTTGGCGTACGAACGTTATTGCATAAATGGGCCGACAATTCAATATGTAAAAAAATACGACACTCTCGGTTTTTTACTCCAACTACGACTATCGCAAACCCTTAATTTTCAAGCAAAGCCGCCCGCCAGGCGCTTGTAAGCGCTCGCCAGCATTTTCCGGCGGAATTGCAACATTTGCTGAATCTCCCACCTTCGCTCCCTTTCCCTAGGGAAATCACCTAGTCTTCACGGTCACGCGCTCACGCGCCCCGGCCACGCCACACGTCCGGCTCAGGACATCCCCAAGCCCTCCGCCTTCCTTCCCCTTTCGCTTGCGTCCCGCCAGCATGCCGGACCATTTGGTCCGGATTATGAAAATCCACGAACGCAGGGAATGACCTGACTTGCCGTCTCGACTCCGCAAAGTTTAGTATTCAAAAACTATTTTTATATACAAAACATTTCGAGAGGAGACAACGGGCATGACCTTCCCTTCCCTGTCCACCCGCCGCAGGCTGCTGGCCACGGCCGCCCTGCTTCCGGCCGCCGCCTGGCTGCCGGCGCGCGCCGCCCCGGGCGACCTGACCGAGTTCACTTTCACCATGGGTGTGAATACCGTGCCGGGAACGGCCCTGATCGACGCCACCGCGCAGGACCTCGACCTGTGGCGCAAGCACGGCCTGAAACCGGTCGTGCCACCTCCCCTGGGCGGCGGAGACCGGCGGACCTGGAGCCCGCAGGAAGAAAACCACTCCGACGTGCGGCTCTACGGCATGGGCGCCACCATCAACTACCTCAGCAAGGGAGTGGAATTCGTCATCGTCGCCGATCTCGGGACCCGCGCCGAATGGCACATGTGGTCCATGGCGGATCGCCCCGTAGACGCCCGGCAACTCAAAGGCAAACGCTTCGCGGTCACGCAGTTGTCCGGCACGGACAGGCTGTACGTCGACCTGTTCCTGAAATCGCTGGGCGTCCACCAGGACGATGTCACCCTGGTTCCCACGGGCGGCGTGCCGCAGAACTACCAGGCGCTCCGGAGCGGCCAGGCCGACATCTGGGTGACAACAGGACATGCGGCCATCCTGATCGACCGGGAGCAGCGCCTGCGCAGCGTCGCCAAGATCTCCGACTTCGTCGGCCAGGACTGGGACCCGTACGTGATCGTCGCCAGGCGACGCACGCTGGCGGAACGGCCCGCGCTGGTCAAGGAAGCCGTCGCCACCATCCTGGAAGCCGTCCGGCACATCGACCAGGCACCGCGACAGGAAAACGTCACCCGCCTCATGCAGCGCTTCAAGGTCGACGAGGCCACCGCCGGCAAGTTGCTGTCCACGGTATCGCTGAACCCCTCGGGCAAGATCAAGCTGTCGACGATCGAGAAGATGCGCAACCACTACGTGGATACCGGCGTGATCAAACGCGATGCCCTGCCCGTCGACGCGATCTTCGATGCCTCGGTCGTCGGCACGGTTTCCTGACATCCCCCTTCCCTCAACCAGGAGACATTCCATGCAGCGTCTTCCTCGCCCCCCATTCTCCCCTATCCTGCAGCCGGCACGCCGGCGCTTGCTCAAGACCATGGCCGTGTTGCCGGCCGCCGCCTGGCGGCTGGCATGGTGTGATGAAAGGCGGGTGATCGGAACAAGCCGCCGCCGCCCGCTCGAAACGGTGTTCGAACGAGGGTGGCGGTTTTCGGGGCGGTCCGGCGGCATGCGCCGGGAGGGGATCAGGAATGAGGCTTCTTCAGCAGCGGCAGGGCACTGCCGATGGCGCCGCCGGCGAAACCGAATGCGAAGTGCAGGGCGAGGACGTGGAACAGTCCGTGACGCGCGATCGCGCCGAAGGGGAAGTCGAACACGGCGAACCCGATCCACTGGACCAGGACCTTGCTGGCGAATGCCAGGCCGGCCAGCGTGCCCACCAGCCAGGTGCTCGCACGCCAGGTCGTGGGCCTGGCCAGGAATAGCAGGTCCAGGCAGACGCCTGGCAGCAGATAGAACAGTGGCGCCAGCGGCGAGTGGAAACCGAGGACGGGCAGGCTTGCGGCCGTCACCGCCGCGCCGCAGGCGGCGATGGTTGCCGCCCAGCGGTAGGTCGAGACATGCCGGGCCATGACGAGCAAGGCCATCCATTCCAGGCCGTGATGGCCGGGTAGTTGCAGCGGAAAACGGAAGATGGCGTGGAGGAAGACGGCCAGCAGGCCCAGGGCCAGGAGGATCAGCGTCGAACGTTGGCGCAGGTGGGCGGGCAGGGTGTCGACCGGATGGGGGGCGTGCTGGAATTCGAATGTCATGAGAGGTCCTGGGCAAGGAAGGGCGTCTGGCGCCGGGAAGGGGCATCCAATTCGTTAGCTACCGCTGTATATAACGAATTCTATCGAAAATCGCGCGCGTGTCGACCCCGGGCTTGCGCTGGGAAGCCCTGAACCCGCGCGGCGCGAAGGCGGGTTATCCATCGGATGGATTCTCTGTATCCACGCGGTCAGCTGGTTCTGCGAGGGTGTCCTGCCTACACTGCGCCGCATAACGACACCCATCCATACGGAGACACCATGTTGTCCAGATTCCTGCTCGTGGCGCTGTCCGCGCTCGCCCTCGGCCCGGTCCATGCCGCCGACGCCTATCCCGACCGTCCGGTCCGCATCGTGGTTGGCCAGGCCGCGGGAGGAGGCATGGACACGCTGGCGCGCCTGTTGTCGGAGCAGATGGGCGAGAGCCTGGGCAAGCCGGTCGTCGTCGAGAACAAGAGCGGCGCGGGCGGGGTCATCGGTACGGAGTTCGTCGCCAAGGCGGATCCCGATGGCTACACGCTGATGCTGGCGCCTATCGGCAATATGGTGTTCACCACGATCCTGACGCCCAATCTGCGCTATTCGCCGCAGAAGGATTTCACGCCGGTGGCCATGCTCGCCACTTTTCCGCTGGTGCTGCTGGTCAAGTCCGACTTGCCCGTGGCGACGTTGCCTGAACTGGTCGAGTACCTGCGCAAGCACCCCGATCGCGCGAACTATGGCGGATCGGGGCCGGCTTTTCAGTTCGCTTCCGAAATGTTCAAGCTCCGGGCCAAGGTGCCAGGCGAATTCATCCAGTACCGCAGCATGGGCGAGACGATCACGGCCATTGCCTCGGGCGACCTGGCGATGGCGCTGGTCGACACCGGGCCGGCGATTTCCGGCCTGGCGGGCGGCAAGGTGAAGGCGCTGGCGGTGACTTCGCCGCAGCGCTTGGCGGCGCTCCCCGGCGTGCCCACCGTGACCGAGCTGGGCCTGCCCGAGCTGGAGATCGAATACTGGGCCGGGCTGTTCGCGCCGGCGAAGACGCCGCCGGCGGTGGTCAAGCGGCTGGAGGGCGACGCCGCCAAGGCGCTGCGCAACGCCAGGGTGGCGGAGCGGATGAAGGGGCTGAACATGGTGCCGGGCGCAGGCGGGGCCGAGCAACTGGCGCGCGCGCTCGACACCGACCTGCGCAAGTGGTCCGACGTGGCCCGGTCGGCCAACATCCAGGCGGCGCGATGAAACAGGAAGCCTTTCCCATGTCCCGCCCGAATCCCTCTCCGCCCGCCCGGGTCATCGATTTCCACTGCCATATGCTGGAGGAGACCGTGTTCGCGGCTTCCACCAACAAGACCGTGTTCACCGGGTTCGGCGCGACGCCGGCAAGCGCGCCGAGGCCAGGGGCGCAGGGCCTGATGGGACGCATGTATGATCCCCGTGCCATCATCGCTGACATGGATGCACGCGGCATCGATGTCAGCGTGGTCAGTTCCAGCACCGTCCTGCAGGGCAGTTCCTGGGCCGAACCGGCGCTGGACCTGGCCCTGTGCCGGACGTGCAATGATCAGGCGGCCGACTGGGCCCGCCGCTATCCCGGCCGCTTCGTCGGTTCGTTCGTGCTGCCCATGCAGGACGTCGGGCGGGCGGTCGAGGAACTCGATCGCTGTACGCGGGAACTGGGATTGAAGGTCGCCAATCTGTCGTCCAGCTATGGCGGTGTCTACCTGGGCGACCCCGGGTTCATGCCTGTCTGGGAAAGGCTCCATGACGCTGACGCCACCACCTGGGTGCATCCGGAAGGCGTGCGCGACCCGTGGTTCCAGAAATACGCGCTGTGGAACTCGTTGGGGCAATCGATAGAAGAAGCCAAGTGCATGGCATCGCTGGTCTATGAAGGCGTGATGACGCGCCTGCCCGGCCTGAAGGTCGTCATGGCCCACGGCGGCGGGTACTTCGCGCATTACATGGGGCGGCTGGATCGCAACACGTTGAACCGGCCCGACACGGTACGCAACACGGGCGGCCGATCGCCCAGCGAGCTGCTGCGTTCGTTCCACTACGACACGTGTGTCTACGATCCCAAGGTCCTGCGGGTGCTGGTGGAAAGGGTGGGAGTGGACCGGCTGGTGATGGGCAGCGACTATCCGGTGGGCGAAAGCGATCCGGTCGCATGGCTCCGGCAGTGCGGCCTGGCGGGCGACGAACTGGCCGCGGTGGCGGGAGGGAACGCGGCGAAGCTGCTCGGTTGCTGAGCGGCCTGTCAGGCGCCCTGGTCCGGACGGAAGTCCAGGCGCCGCATTGCGTCCGTCAGGGATATCCGCGACGAGTCGTAGTGCGCCCAGGGCGTGTTGCCCGTGGCCAGCCGGTCGCCCAGGGTGAGAAGTGTCCAATGGGCCGAGCCCGGGAGGCCGTCCAGTTCATCCCAGGCTATCGGCACCGATACGGGCAGTCCGGGCCGGGCACGCACCGACCAGGCCGCTACCGTGGTGGCGCCGAAGCCGTTGCGCAGATAGTCGATGAAGATCCGGCCGATCCGGTTCTTCGGCCCGCTCCTGGCCACGAAATGGCCGGGCAGGGCCTGCGCCAGGCGCAGCACGATGGCGCGCGAGAAGGCCTTGACCGTCTCCCAGTCGTATTGCGGCCGCAGCGGCACGACGATGTGCATGCCCTTGCCGCCGCTGGTCTTCAGGACCGCTGGCAGGCCCAGGTCCTGCAGGAAGGCGCGGACCAGCCGGGTGCCTTCCCGGGTACGAGGCCAGTCCACGTTTTCGCCGGGATCCAGGTCGAAGATCATGCGGTCGGGCGTGCCGATCGCGCGGTCCGTGCCGTTCCAGGTGTGCAGTTCGATGGTGTTCATCTGCGCCGCGGACAGGAGGCCTTGCAGGCTGTCGATCTTCAGCAGCGGCGGGTGGCTCGGGTCGATCTCCCGCGGCAACCTGGTTACGCCGGCCAGCGCGGCGGGACCGGCGTGTTTCTGGAAGAAGCGTTCGCCGTCCAGGCCATCGGGCGCCCGCACCAGGGCCACGGGCCGATCCTTCAGGTGCGGCAGCAGCAGGGGCGCCATGGCCGCATAGCACTGGACGAGTTGCAGTTTGGTGATGCCGCTCTGTTTGTCGATCACCCGTTCCGGATGCGTCACGCGCAGGGAGGCGGGCAAGCCATTGTGTTGGCTTGCCCCCGTGGCGTCTTTTCCGAGCGTGCGTGCCGTGGCGGGCATGGCCGTTTCCCTTGCGTCGCGGAATCGTCGTGTCCAGCATATCCCAGGTCGGGCCGGGCGCGCGAGGCCAGGGCGCGGGCGCGCCGGACGTATACTTTCGTCTTTTGCCCGACCGTAATGAACGTCCGCGAATACTACGAACAAGCGCTGGCCGAGCGCGGGTTCACCCCCGATGCCGCCCAGCGCGCCGCCGTCGAGCGCCTGCAGCGTTATTACGACGATTGGGTGGCGTTCAAGTCGCTGCGTTCCAATGCCCTGAAGCGCTTCCTGAACCGGCCGGGCGTGCCCCGCGGCGTCTACATGTGGGGCGGCGTCGGGCGCGGCAAGAGTTTCTTGATGGACGCCTTCTACGCGACCGTGCCGGTCCAGCGCAAGACGCGGTTGCATTTCCACGAGTTCATGCGCGGCGTGCATCGCGAACTGGACGAGGTCAAGGGCATGGCCGATCCGCTGGACGAGGTGGCGCGCCGCATCGCGCGCCGCTACCGGCTGATCTGCTTCGACGAGTTCCATGTCTCGGACGTGGCCGACGCCATGATCCTGTACCGGCTGCTGCTGGCGCTGTTCGCCAACGGGACGTCGTTCGTGATGACGTCCAACTACGAACCTTCGACGCTGTACCCCGAAGGCCTGCACCGCGACCGCATCCTTCCTGCCATCGCGCTGATCCAGGAAAAGATGGACGTGATGAACGTCGATTCAGGAGTGGACTACCGCCGGCGGGCGCTGGAGCAGGTCGAGATCTACCACAGCCCGTTGGGGCCGGAGGCGGACGAGGCGTTGGAGAAGGCGTTTTCCGCGCTGGCCGACACCCCGCCCATCGAGCCGCCGGTGCTGTCGGTCGAGAACCGGCAGATCAAGGCCAGGAAGTTGAGCGGGACGGTGGTGTGGTTCGACTTCGCCACGCTGTGCGGCGGGCCGCGGTCGCAGAACGACTATCTGGAATTGGCCAGCCGTTTCCATGCGGTGATCCTGTCCGGCGTGCCCAGCATGGGCCCCCGGCAGGCGTCGGAGGCCCGGCGTTTCACCTGGCTGGTGGACGTGTTCTACGACCACAAGGTCAAGCTGATCATGTCGGCGGCGTGCGAGCCCGAGGAGCTGTACACCGAGGGCGCGCTGGCCAACGAGTTCCACCGGACCGTGTCGCGGATATTGGAGATGCAGTCCAGGGAATACCTGGATGCCGAGAGGCGGGAGACGGTGGTCTTGTAGCGGCTGGGCCGCTCAATGGCCCGCTTCCAGCGATTGCAGGGACGCCTGGAGCCCATCGAGCAGATCGCCGGCGCCATCCGACAGCGCCTGGTCGCGGGCAAGCGATTGCAATAGCAAGAGCAGGCTGCCCGCCGCCGCCTCTTCGTACCCGGCATGGGCGAAATGCCGATCAAGCGCCCCGTCGCGCGCGTACCGCGTGTGGAGGAAATCGAGCAGGTCGATCTCGAAGTCGGCGACGGCGATGTTGCCGATGCCCATGACGCAGGCGCAAGGCCCGCCGCGCAACGGCAGATGGCGCTGCACCAGGACTTGCCAGCGGCCGGCCAGGGCAACGGCCTTGAGCCGGGCGGCGGTGGCGCGCGGCGTGCTCACTCCAGCTTGATCCCGATTTTCTGCGTCAGGGCGCGGAATTTTTCGACCTCGGCTTTCCTGAAGTCGCCATATTCGGCGGGGGTCGAGGGCAGCGGCACCTTCGCGGTTTCCGCGAAGGACTTGAGCAGGTCCGGATCCTTCAGGATTTTCTGTACCGTGCCGTTGATCGCGGCGATGACGGGCGCGGGCGTACCCGCGGGCGCTTCCAGCCCCACCCACGACGACAGCGCGAAACCGGGCAGGGTCTCGGACATGGCAGGCACGTTGGGCAGCGCGGGGCTGCGGTCGCGGGTCGTGACGGCCAGGGCCTTGACCTTGCCGGCCTGCACGCTGGGCAGCACGGACGTGTCTCCGAACAGATAGTCGATCTGTTCTCCCAGCAGTGCGGTGAACGCCGGCGCCGTGCCGGGGAAGGGGATGTGCGTGGCCTTGGCGCCGGTAGCCTGGTTGAGCATTTCGCCGGCCAGGTGGGGCACGCTCGCGGGGCCGGAGGAGCCGAAATTCATGGAGCCTCCTTTGCGTTGCAGCGCCGCCAGCAGGTCGGGCAGGCTCGCGAACGCGGAGCGTTCGGGCACGGTCAGGATGAAGGGGCTGTCGGACAGCAGCGCCACGGGCGCCAGGTCCTTGAGATAGTCGTAGGGCAATTGCTTGAACAGCGATGGCGCGATGGCGTGCTGGGTCACGCTGACCAGGAGCGTGTACCCATCGGGCTTGGCCCGCGCGACATAGTTGGCGCCGATCGTGGTGCCACCTCCCGCGCGGGATTCGACGACGACGGGCTGGTTCCATTCGCGGCCCAGGTACTTGGCGACGGTGCGGGCGAGGATGTCGGCGCCGCCGCCGGGGGCGTAGGGAACGACCAGGATGACCGGCCGCGAGGGAAACGCGTCGGCGGCCTGGGACGGCGCGGCGGCCAGCGCGGCGCAGGCCGCCGCGCCTAGCGCGGCCAGGCGGGCCGCGTGCAAGGGAACGATTTTTTCAGACGTCATGGTGTCTCCTCCTGGGTGGAACGATCAGCGGCGGGCGTCCTGCCTGAGCCGCCGTGTTGCCGTGACGTCGATTCTGTCGTCGTCGATCACGACCTGGTAGATGTCGCGCGCGTTGCCGGCGCTGACGTAGCCCTGCCGCACGTCGTCGAGCACGGACTCGGGATCCCTTTGCGCGGGGGGGCCGAAGCCGCCTCCGCCGCCCGCGCGCAGGTGCAGGGTGTCACCGCGCTTGAGGCGTTCGTTGCGTATCTTGCCGGCCACGGTCTCCGGCTGGCCCGAGCCATGGCGGGTGACGACGACCTCGTTGGGCAGGCCGGCGTGGCCGCCGTGGAGTCCCCAGGGCGCGCATTGCATGCGGTCGGCCTGGACATCGACCGACAGGGTCGAGCGTGCCCGGACCACGACCTCGGTGCCCAGCCCGCCCCGGTACTTGCCGGCGCCACCGGAATCGGGCCGCAGGGCATGGCGTTCGATCAGGATGGGGTATTTGGATTCGAGCTGTTCGCAGGGGCTGTTGTGGGTGTCGCCGTCGTTGGAGCAGACCACGCCGCTCATGCCGTCGGCCGAGTGCTTGGCTCCCCAGCCGCCTCCGGTGGGGCCGATGAAGCCGATGAAGAACTGGCCGTCAGCCGGTGCGATGCCATGGAACATCGCGATCACCAGGTCGGCATGGTGCGCGGCGATGGTGCGGTCGGGAATCGCGCCCGCCAGCGCCTTGAATATCGTGTCGACCACGGTCATGGGAAAGGTCATCCATTTGCGCATGGCCGCGGGCTTGATGGCGCTGACGACCGTTCCCTGCGGCACGATCACCTTCAGCGGCCGGAAGCTGCCCTCGTTGATGGGATAGTCCGTGGGCGATGTCAGGCACTTGTAGGCGACCTGCGCGCAGGAATACCCGGTGCTGGGACCCGAATTGAAGAAGCCGCGCACCTGGGGGCTGATGTCGGACAGGTCGACGGTCAATTCGTCGCCTTGCTTGATCACGCGTACCTTGATGGGCACGCGCTTGCCGATGTCCAGGCCATCGTCGTCCATGAAGGACTCCGCTTCGTAGACCCCGTCCGGAATGGAGAGCGTCCGCTGGCGGGCCGCGGCCTCGGACTGGTCCATGATGTTCATGATGGCGCCCAGCACGGGCTCCCGGCCGTATCGCTGCAGCAGTTCGGAGAAGCGCCGCGAGCCGGTCGTGACCGCCACGATCTGCGCGCGCAGGTCGCCCATCGCCCGTTCGGGCAGGCGGACATTGGTACGGATGATGTCGACCAGGTCCTCGTTGACCACGCCCGCCCGCTGGTACTTGAGTACCGGGATCTGTATTCCTTCGGCGTAGATGTCGGAGGTGACGCCGCCGAGCGCGCCGCCGACATCGGGCCAATGCGCCATGCAGCAGGCCCAGCCGGTGAGCCGGCCGTCGAAGAAGATGGGCTGGCTGAAGGTGAAGTGGTTCAGGTGGCTGCCGGTGATGTAGGCGTCGTTGGTCACCAGGATGTCGCCGGGCTCGATGCCGTCGCTGCCATATCTGTCCAGGTTGGCCTTGATCGTGTTGGCCATGCCGCGGATGAAGCTGGGGAGTCCGATACCGATGGAGACGGTCTGCCCGTCGGCCGTGAACAGGCCCACGGTGAAGTCGAGCGCTTCGTAGATGATCATGTTGTAGGCCGTGCGCATGAGGTTGGTCTTCATTTCCTCGGTCACGGCCAGTACCCCGTTGCGGACGATCTCGGTCAGGACGGCGTCCGGGCGCGGGAGGTCCATGTCGGGCTGCGGGGAAGGGGCGGGCATGGTCAGCAGACTCCAAGTTCGATGTGCAGGTTGCCGTAGGCGTCCACGGCGAGGCGGTCGCCGGGAAACACGACCGTGGTGGAGGCGTGTTCCTCGATCAGGGCGGGACCGTCGAGCCTGGCGCCGGCGGGCAGGGCGTCGCGGCGGAACACCGGGGTCTCGATGTCGCGGGCGTCGGCCGAGAAATAGACGCGGCGATGTCCCGCCCGGGCCGCCTCGATCGATCCGCCGGGCGATGGGGGAAGTTCCTCCATGGGCGGCTTGGGCATGACGCCGGTGGTGGCGGCGCGAAGCGTCACGATCTCCACGGGCTCGCCGGGCGCGCAGGTGCCGTACCGCTGCTGGTGCACGAGATCGAACCGGGCCTTGATGGCCGGCTTGTCGCCGGATCGCAGTTCGGATTCGTCGAGGTCGACCGTGACGGAGTGCTCCTGTCCCACATAGCGCATGTCGGCGGAGTAGGCGACGGTGATCGACTGGGGGCGGACCGTGCTGAGTTCGAGGGCCTCGCGGCCCTGGCCGGCCAGTTCGTCGAGCTGGCCCATGACATCGTCCAGGCCGACATCGGCCAGCTTGGCGAAGCTGGTGCGGACGTAGTCGTAGCGCAGGTCGGAGTGCAGCATGCCGAATGCGCAGAAATGGCCGGGCGCCCGGGGAATGATCACGTGGCGCATGCCGATCTCGCGCGCCACCGCGGCGGCGTGCAGGGGACCGGCGCCGCCGTAGGCGACCAGCGTGAACGAGGCGGCGTCCAGGCCGCGTTCCGTCGAGACGCCCTTGACCGCATAGGACATCTTCGTCGCCGCGATGCGCAGGATGCCTTCGGCCGCCTGGGGCACGTCCAGGCCCAGGGGGGTGGCGATGCGGGCGTCGATCGCGCGCCGGGCCGCATCGACGTCCAGGGGCATCTGGCCGCCCAGGAAACGATCGGCGCCCAGGCGGCCCAGGACCAGGTTGGCGTCGGTGACCGTTGGCGCTTCGCCGCCGCGGCCATAGCATGCCGGTCCCGGCGCCGCGCCGGCGCTGCGGGGGCCGACGCGCAGGGCGCCGCCGTGGTCGAGTTCGGCGATGCTGCCGCCGCCCGTGCCGACCTCGAAGACGTCCACCAGCGGAATTTGTACGGGCAGGCCTTCGTTGTAGCCGCCGACCAGGGCGAGATTGCCGGTCAGGATCCGGCCTTCGAGGATGACGCCGGCCTTGGCCGTGGTGCCGCCCATGTCGAAGGCCACGGCATTGGCGATGCCCAGGCGGGCGCACAGCGCGTGGGTGCCCACGACGCCCGCGGCCGGGCCGGATTCCAGCATGCGCACGCATTGCTGCCTTGCCTGATCCGGTACGTAGAGGCCGCCGGTCGACTGAACCAGCAGGAACGAGCCGGCGAATCCCCGGGCGTCCAGGTGGCGTTCGATTTCACCGATGTAGCGGCTGACGGTCGGGCCGACATAGGCATTGGCGACTGCGGTCGAGCAGCGTTCGAACTCGCGGTACTCCTGCGACAGTTCGTGCGAGGCGGTCACGAAGGCATGGGGGAGGCGGGATTGCACGATGGCTTTGACGCGGGCCTCGTGAGCCGGGTTGGCATAACAGTGCAGCAACAGGATGGCGACGGCTTCGACGTCCCGGGCGATGAGGTCGTCGCAGATACGGTGCACCTGGGCTTCGTCGAGCGGGGCATGGACGGTGCCGTCGGCCGTCATCCGTTCGGCGACCTCGAAACGCAGCGCGCGCTCGACCAGGGGCACGTGCTTGGAGAAGAAGAGGTTGTAGGCATCGGGCCGGTTGATGCGGCCGATTTCGTAGATGTCGCGGAAGCCTTCGGTGATCAGCAGCGCCGTGCGCGCGCCCTTGCGCTCGAGCAGCGCGTTGATCGCGACGGTCGAGCCATGGAGGAATATCTCGGCATCCTCGAACCGGGTGTCCGCCTGGGCGACCCCGCTGGCGATGCCCTCGACCAGACGGTCGGGCGTGCTCAATGCCTTGCCCAGCGACAAATTGCCGGTCCCGGCATCGAAATACGCGACGTCGGTGAACGTACCCCCGATGTCGGCGGCCAGCCTGCTGCCTGTTCTCATGAATCCCACCCTCTCGATGAATCGTTTTCTTTTTATAAGGTAACCTAGGTTACCTGTAGTAGTCAAAGAGATGGATGTTGGAAATTAAATCCATTAAAATCAAAAACTTAATGGAGAGTAACTATGGTTTTCAAGAAAATCTTGGCGGTTGTGAACCATGGATGAATCCCCGCAGACACCGGCCATGAACGAAGCCGCGGACGCCGGCGACCCGGTCAAAGTCGAGCAGATTGCCGCCGTGCAGCGCGCGTTCGAGGTCGTGGAGGCCTTGGCGGACGCCAAGGACGGGTTGTCCTTCACGGACATCGTCGGCCTGCTGGCGGTGAACAAGGCTATCGCCTTCAAGCTGCTCAATACGCTGGTCGCCTGCCGCTATGTCTTCCGCGATCCCGCGTCCGGGCGCTATTGCCTGACTTTCAAAGTGAGCAATCTGGGCCTGCGGAAAATGTCCCGGTCGCTGCTGCTGGACCAGAGCAACTCCATCCTGCGCGAACTGGCGGATGCCACGGGAGAGCTGATCCGGCTGGCCGTGGTCGAAGGCGACAGCATCACCTGGGTTTCGTCCATCCTGGCGCAAAGCCGGCTGTTGCAGCTCAACCCCAGCTATGGCTTCGAAGTGCGGCTGCACTTGCATGCGGCCGGGAAGGCCTGGCTGTCCACGATGAGCAGCGAGCGCGCGCTGGGCCTGGTGCTGCAGCGGGGCCTGGAGCCCGCCACCGAGCATTCGCTCGCCACGGTCGAAGCGATACTGGACGACCTGAAGCTGTCCGCCCGGCGGGGTTATTCGATTTCCTACGAGGAGCATTCCCTGGGCGTGGGGGCGATCGGCGTGCCTGTGATGATTCGCCGGTTCGGCGAGCACAAGGAATGCGTGGGCGTGGTGACGCTGGCGGCGCCGTGTGCCCGGATGAACCGCCAGGCGCTGGAGGACATCGCTCCGAGGCTCAAGGAAACGGTGGCCCGCCTTGGGGCGATCTGGCCGGTGGGGGATGGCCGCACCTACTCGTGACGACAAAAAGGGAAGCACGCATGCTTCCCTTTTTGTGGGTCATCAGGCGTCGCCGCCGTCTATCGCTTCAGCTTCGCGAAGGCCGCGGCCATCGCGCTTTCCCCGGGCGCGGGCGAACTCACGTTCGTGCCGCGGTCGCGCCCACGGCCGCCGCCCGGACGGCCCGCGCCGGTGCCAGCGCCGCCGTCTCCGCCACGGCGGGCCGGGGCCGAGTCGTCGTTCAGGCGCATGGTCAGCGCGATGCGCTGGCGCTGCATGTCGACTTCCTGCACCTTGACCTTCACAGTCTGGCCCACGCGCACCACGTCGCGCGGGTCCTTGACGAACTTCTCGGACAGCGCCGAAATGTGGACCAGGCCGTCCTGGTGGACGCCGATGTCGACGAAGGCGCCGAAGTTGGCGACGTTGGTGACCACGCCCTCCAGGATCATGCCCTGGCGCAGATCGTTCAGCGTTTCCACGCCGTCCTGGAAGGTGGCGGTCTTGAACTCGGGGCGGGGGTCGCGACCCGGTTTTTCGAGTTCGCTGAAGATGTCCTGGACGGTGGGCAGGCCGAAGCGTTCGTCGGTGAACTGAGCGGGCGAGACGCCCTTGAGCGCGGCGCGGTTGCCGATGACCTGGCGGATTTCGGTCTGGAGCCTGGCCAGGATGCGTTCGACCACGGGGTACGCTTCCGGGTGGACGGACGAGCAGTCCAGCGGGTTGTCGCCGTCAGCCACGCGCAGGAAGCCGGCGGCCTGTTCGAAGGCCTTGTCGCCGAAGCGCGGCACGTCCATGAGTTTCGCGCGCGAGGGGAAGGCGCCGTTCTGGTCGCGCCAGGACACGATGTTCTTGGCCAGCGCGGCGTTCAGGCCGGAGACGCGGGTCAGCAGCGGCGCCGAGGCGGTGTTCACGTCCACGCCCACGGCGTTCACGCAGTCTTCGACCACGCTGTCCAGCATGCGGGCCAGTTCGCGTTGGTTGACGTCGTGCTGGTACTGGCCGACGCCGATGGACTTGGGATCGATCTTGACCAGTTCGGCCAGCGGATCCTGCAGGCGGCGGGCGATGGAGACGGCGCCGCGCAGGCTGACGTCGAGTTCGGGGAATTCGGTGGCGGCCAGTTCCGAGGCCGAATAGACGGACGCGCCGGCCTCGGACACGACGATGCGGGTCAGGTTCAGGTCGGGGTAGCGCTTCATCAGGTCGGCGGCCAGCTTCTCGGTCTCGCGCGAGGCGGTGCCGTTGCCGATGGCGATGAGTTCGATCTGATGGCGGCGGGCGATGCGGGCCAGGGTCTCGATCGAGCCATCCCAGTCGCGGCGGGGCTCGTGCGGGTAGACGGTCGCGGTGTCGAGCAGTTTGCCGGTACGGTCGATGGCGGCCGCCTTGACGCCCGTGCGGATGCCAGGGTCCAGGCCGAGCACGGCCTTCGGGCCGGCCGGCGCCGCCAGCAGCAGGTCTTTCAGGTTCAGGGCGAAGACGCGGATGGCTTCGGCTTCCGCTTCTTCCCGCAGGCGGGCCAGGTTCTCGGTCTCGAACGAGGGCAGCAGCTTCACGCGCCAGCTCCAGCGGCAGACTTCGCCCAGCCATTTCTGGCGCGGGCTGATGTCCAGGCCGAACACGCCGTCCAGGCCGACCAGCTTGGCGATGCGTGCCACGCAGGGGTGGGGAAGCTGCTCTTCCAGTTCGGGTTCCAGGCCCAGGCGCAGTTCGAGCACGCCCTGCTGGCGGCCGCGCAGCATGGCCAGCACGCGGTGCGAGGGCAGGGTGCGCAGCGGTTCATTGAAGTCGAACCAGTCGCGGAAATTCGCGCCTTCGGCTTCCTTGCCGTCGGCCACCTTGGAGTAGACCAGGCCGGTGCTCCACAGATAGCCGCGCAGGTTTTCCAGCACCTCGGCGTTTTCGGAAAAACGCTCGGTCAGGATGTCGCGGGCGCCGTCCAGGGCGGCCTTGGCGTCGGCCACGCCGGCCTCGGCGTTGACGTAGGTGGCGGCGGCGGTTTGCGGATCGATGGCCGGATCGGCGAGAATGGCGTCGGCCAGGGGTTCCAGGCCCGCTTCCCGGGCGATCTGGGCCCGGGTCCGGCGCTTGGGCTTGTATGGGGCGTACAGGTCTTCCAGGCGCTGTTTGGTGTCGGCCGTGGTCAGCGCGTCCTTGAGCTCGGGGGTCAGCTTGCCCTGCTGCTCGATCGAGGCCAGGATGGCCGCGCGGCGGCTTTCCATGTCGCGCAGGTATTCCAGCCGTACTTCCAGGTTGCGCAGGACGGTGTCGTCCAGGCCGCCGGTCACTTCCTTCCGGTAGCGGGCGATGAACGGCACGGTCGCGCCGTCATCCATGAGTTCCACCGCGGCGGAGACCTGCGACGGGCGCGCGCCGAGTTCTTCGGCAAGCTGGGCGATAATGCGGGATTGGGCCTGGGTGTCGAGTGCCTCGCCCCGGTCGGTGACCATAGCCATCGAGTCCGTCCTACCTTGGAAAATGAAGCCGCGGATTTTGCCACAGTCTGAGAATATGTCCTTAATTGCTTTCCGTCCGGGCGTTACGCAATGTGTCGACGGCCGGCCGACCTCGGGCGGCCGGGCCGCCTGGCTGGCGCGCTGGCTGCTGCCCGCCGCGGTGGCCGTCGCCGCCGTGCCGGTGTTGGCGGCCGGGGGGGACGGACAGGCCGTCCCCGCGCAGACCTACGCCTCGAAAGAGGCCGCGCAGGCGGCCGCCGACGTCGCCAAGGCCGAGTCCGACCGCATCAGGCGGCAGTACGACGCCGATGCGGCCGCGTGCATGCACAAGTTCTTCGCCACCCGCTGCGCCGAGAAGGCCAGGCTCGAGCGCAACGCCGGTGTGACGCGCACCGATGCCGACCGGCGCGAGGCCGAGCTGTACATCCGGCGTGAAGAAGCGCGCGAGCGGCAAGAGAAGCGCGACCGCGACAATGCCGAGCGCGACGCCAAGGCGGCCGACCGGACCGCCCGCAAGGCGGAGGAGCAAGCCAGTCGTCCACCGCCCAAGGCGGAACCCGCGGCGCCGGCGCGCCCGTCGGGCCCCGTGGCCGCGCCGGCGCCGCGTCCGCCTCGCGAGCTGGACGATCCCGCCGTCCGCGCCCGCAACCGCGCCGAGTTCGAGCGCAAGCAGGCCGAGGCGCGCGAGTACGCCGAGAAGCAGGCCCGCGACCGCCAGGAAGCCGAGGCCAAGCGTGCCCGGCGCCGGGCCGACCGCGAGGAAGAGGCCGGACGCCTGAAGGCGCAGCAACAGGGAGCGGGCGCGCAGGCGCCTGCCGGAAATCCGTGATGAATGACAGGATCCAGACGTTGAAGGCGCGCATTGTCGAGTTGCAGCTCGAGCACCGGGACCTCGACGCCGCCATCGAGCGGCTGGCCATCGATGCCGGGGTGGACGAACTGCGCCTGAAGCGCCTGAAGAAGCGCAAGCTCCAGCTCAAGGACCACATCGTGGCCCTGCAGATGCAATTGATTCCGGACATTCCTGCATGACGGCTTCGATCATGGACATCGGCGCCGACGTGGCCGCCGTGTTCGCGGCCGACGGCCCGCTGGCGGGCAAGCTCAAGGGCTACCGGCCTCGAATCCAGCAGGTCGAGCTGGCGCAGGCCATCGCCCAGGCCATCGGCGAGCGCGGCACGCTCGTGGCCGAGGCCGGCACCGGCACCGGCAAGACCTTCGCCTATCTCGTGCCGGTGCTGATGCACGGCGGCAAGGTACTCGTCTCGACCGGCACCAAGACGCTGCAGGACCAGTTGTTCGCGCGCGACCTGCCGGCGGTGCGGGATGCCCTGGGGCTGCCCGTCGTCATCGCGCTGCTCAAGGGGCGGTCCAACTATGTGTGCCACTACCACCTCGAGCGGACGGTGGGCGACGGCCGCCTGGGCTCGCGCGCGGAAGTCGCGCAATTGCGCAAGATCGAGCTCTTCGCCAAGCACACCCGCAGCGGCGACAAGGCCGAACTGGCCGAGGTGCCCGAGAACGCCGACATCTGGCACAAGGTGACGTCCACCCGCGACAACTGCCTGGGGTCGGATTGCCCAACCTTCCGCGAGTGCTTCGTCATGCAGGCCCGCAAGCGCGCGATCGAGGCCGACGTGGTGGTGGTCAACCATGCGTTGTTCCTGGCCGACCTCGCGCTCAAGGACGAAGGCATCACCGATCTGCTGCCCGCCGCCGACACGGTGGTCTTCGACGAGGCCCACCAGTTGCCCGCGGCCGCCACACGTTTCCTGGGTGAATCGGTGTCGTCGCACCAATTGCTGGATTTCGCGCGCGACGCCACCGTCGCGGGCCTGTCCCATGCCCGCGAGAGCGCGGATTGGCCGGTGCTGGGGCAGGCCGTCGAACAGGCCACGCGCGAGCTCAGGTTGTCCTGCGCGGCGGTGGAGAAAATGCCGGGCCAGCGCAGCACGTTCGATACGCTGCCCAATCAGCAGGATTTCGGCAAGGCGGTGCGGCTGGTGATCGATGCGGTCCACACCCTGGGCCGCATCCTGATGGCCGTGGGCGAACGCCACCCCGACCTGGACATGGTCGCCAAGCGTGGCCCCGACCTCATCGCGAGGCTGGCGCGCTGGACCGAGGCCCATGGCGTGCCGCCGGCACACGCGGAGCAGGCCGGCAAGCCGGCCGAGTCCGCGTGGCCCGAGCCGGCTGCCGAACCGCCTTCCGGGCAGCCTCCGAAACGGGCCGACGACGGCTGGGTGCGCTGGGTGGAAACCGGAACCAGCCACATCCGGCTGCATACGGCTCCCTTGTCTGTCGCGCAGGCGTTTTCCCAGTATCGGCCGGCGGGACAGGCCTGGATACTGACCTCGGCCACCTTGTCGGTGCGCGAGGATTTCTCGCATTTCACCCGCCAGCTCGGTCTGTACGAGGCAACGACCGGTCGTTGGGAGTCGCCGTTCGACTACGGCACGAACGGTCGGCTGTTCGTGCCGCACGGCATTCCCGCGCCGCAGGATCCGCGTTTCATCGAAGGCTTCGTCGAGGCGCTGCTACCCGTGCTGGCGGCCAGCCGCGGGTCGGCGCTGGTGCTGTGCACGACCCTGCGGGCGGTGGACCGGGTGGCCGAATTGTTGCAGGAAGCCTTCCGCGAGCGCGGATGGGAATGGCCGTTGTTCAGGCAGGGCGACCGCTCCCGGCGGGAACTGCTGGATCGCTTCAGGACCAGCGCGCATGCGGTGCTGGTGGGCAGCGCCAGCTTCTGGGAAGGCATAGATGTGCCGGGCGATGCGCTGACCCTGGTGGCCATCGACAAGCTTCCGTTCGCGCCGCCGGACGATCCGGTCCTGGATGCGCGCATCCGCGCCTGCCGCGAACGGGGCGGCAACCCGTTCTTCGAATATCAGTTGCCCGAGGCGGCCATCGCGCTCAAGCAGGGCGCGGGCCGGCTGATCCGCACCGAGACCGACTGGGGCGTGCTGATGGTGGCCGACCGCAGGCTGGTCGAGAAGCCCTATGGCAAGCTGCTGTGGCGCGGATTGCCGCCGTTCACGCGCACGCGCAACGTGGCCGATGTGGAGGCTTTCTACGCGGAACGCGCGGAGGCCGTGGCGCCCGAGGCCTGAGGCGGCGGGCGATTCCTGGCGGACGACCGCCGACAGGCTGGTCAGCGGCGGAACGTCGATGGTCTCCCTGTGCGGGCTTCGCCCCTACCGCCGCAGGCCGATAGGACGAGGCCGGGGCCCCGGTGCCGCAGGAAGCGGTACGCAGATGCAGCGAGGGGCTGGCGCTTGCCGCAGGGCAAGCGCACCTACACCGACCGCCCCTATAATGAAAGCCAGGGCGTTACCGTGCGATCTTTCGCGCTCGAATACGCGGTATCGCCCAGCGACGGCCTGACCCTGACAGCCGGCGTCGGGCGGCACCTCCAACGCATCAACAGCGCAACGACCCTGGGCGCGACCTCCTATCTCATCGGCGCATCCCAGGAACTCGACGCCCGGACCCGCCTACGCGCATCGCTGTCACGCCAGGCGCGCATGCCCAGCCTGCGCCAGCTCTATGACCCGACCCGCGGCAACCCCGGCCTGCGGGCGGAATCGGCCCTGAACGCGGAGCTTGGAATCGAGCACCAGCTTGACGAACGTACCCGGCTCTCGGCAACGCTCTTCCAGAACCGTGTCTCCAACTACATCGAGAACAGCGCGGCCACCGATCGTTTCGAAAACTTCTCGCGCTATCGCTTCCGTGGATTGGAACTCGCCACCACCGTGCACGCGGGGCGGACCTTGCTCATCAACGGCTCATACACCTACCTGCAGGCCCGCAACATGGACGGTTCGGGCGTGGACGATCTGCAATATCGTCCACGCCATACGATAGGCGCGGCGGCCGCGTGGCGGTTCGCCCCCGACATGACCCTGTCCGGCACGGTCGAATACGTCAGCAACCTGCCCTATTATTCGCGCGACACCCCGCCCTCCAAGGCCCGCCTGGGCAGCTTCGTCCTGCTCGGCGTCAGGGTGGCCAGGCAATTGCCCGGCACCGACATGACCCTGTACGCGGGCGCGTCGAACCTGCTCGACAAGAACTACCAGACCAGCTACGGGCTGCCCCAGCCAGGCCGGACGATCTACATCGGCATGGCCTACCGGCTGTAGCCGGGCCATCAAGGAAACCCGCCATGGACACTCGCATCCTGCTCTGCATCGACGATACCGACGATCTGGACAGCCCAGGCACCGGCGAACTGGCCGAAGAGATCGGCGCCCATATCCGCACCCGGGGGTGGGACGTCCCCGCCCCCATCACGCGCCATCAACTCCTGATCCATCCCGACATTCCCTACACCTCGCACAACAGTTCGATGTGCCTGGCCGCGACCATCGACGGGCGGCACTATCAGGCCTTGATCGACTGGAGCGGCGACTTCCTGGCCAAACGCAGCGCGCCGGGCTCCGACCCCGGGCTGTGCGTGCTCCGGCCGGACAAGCTGGACCAGCCCGCCGCGCTGATCAGCTTCGGGCGCCGCGCCAAGGCGGAGGTGCTCGAACAGCGGGCAGCGCACGAACTGGCGGCGGCGCTTGGCATCCACCTGTCGGAACACGGCGGCACCGGCCAAGGCGTCATCGGTGCGCTGGCGGGCGCAGCCCTGCGGCTGGAAGGCAAGGATGGCCGCATGCGCGGCACGCTGCGAGACTTCGCCGCCGGAACACAGGTGCCTGTCCTGGCGCTGCTGCAACATCCCGCCGTCGACGAGGTCCGGCAGGTGGACGGGCCCGCCCTGTCCCCCGATGCGCTGGTCATGATCGGCGAAAAACCCAAGAGCGTCATGCAGGACGGCCGCTTCGTCCTGCTGGTCCAGGCCGATACCCCCACCCACCCCGGCATCTGGCGTACCTGTACACGCCAGGAGCTCCAGGCCTACTAGGTCCACGCCATGCCCCGATCCGATCCTGCCCCTGGCCTGGACCTCGGCATCCCCCGCGGCGACCATGCCGCGGCCACGGCGCAAGCCGCCCGCTGCCCAGGCTTCACCCCCGACGACGAGGACGAATGGGCCGCCGACGAGGCGCGTTCCTGTTTCAATTGCCGCTGGCGGCGCTGGACGCCCGCTTCGTTCCGCTGCCTGGCTCCCACCCCGCCGACTTGACGTAGTCCCCATAACTGGTAGCATCCCGCCCGTCGGCCATCCTCCCTCCGCCCTGCCGGGCCGCGGGTGGCCGGAACCCTAGCCACGACGATACCGAGTTGTCCGCCCAGATCGCCCGCCTGATTCCGCCGGGCCCCCTGCCGACGGGGCTGCGCCTATGGTGCTTTGCGCCAGGCCTCGCCATGCACGGCGATTTCGCACCTTGCGGCGTCTTCCGGCCATTGCGCGCCACCTTCCTCGACGCCCAGGAAGCCGCTGCCCGCTCCGCCTACGCCCGGTCCAAACCGGGCTAAATCCAGGCTCCGCGGCCTATCCGCCGCCCTTGCCCTTTCGAACACCGATAGGCGCGCCCGCCCTGGGTCGCGCCCCGGTACCGCCTCGACACAACGCCGCGCCCCGCGCGCGCGCCGGCACGCTCGTTCAGCCTGGATGGCACCATGGAACTCACCAAGCAATTCGTCAAAGCCAAGAACCCCTGCACCGGCGGCTACCGCTGGTTCATCCGCGACCACAACGGACACGGAGACTATCAAGCCATCCTCGATGCCCTGGTGGCCGATGGCCGCATCGACGACGCTTGCTGGCTGCTGGACCAGTTCGGTCCGGTCGACACGATCCTGCGCCTGGATACGGTGGATGCCCACGCCCTCGTGTTCGCGGGTACGCTCGAAGTCCGCAACGGCATCACGGTGGATACCCTCGTGCGCGCCGGCCGCCATCTCTGCACGGGCGGCGGCATACGGGCCGGCACCGCCATCGTGGCCGGCAGCGACATCGAGGCGGCGGGCAACCTGGCCAGCGGCGGCCATATCCGGGCCGGCGGCGACATCTCCGCCGGCTGGGGCATCGAAGCGGCCACCCAGCTCGACGCGGGTGGACGCTGCCGCGCGAAATGGGACATCCAGGCCGGCGGCGACATCGTGGCCGGGCAGATGCTGCAGGCGGACGGCGGCATACAGGCTGGCCACACGCTGCGCAGCGGCCGCGGCATCAAGGCCGGCACCGACATCACCACCGGGCACGATCTGCTGGCCGCGCAGGGCATCCTGGCCGGCGGCGACATCACCGCCGGCAACCACATCGAATCGGCATGGGGCATCAAGGCGCTGGGCGACATCCTGGCCCAGGGAGCCATCCGGACCGGGGAAGGCATCGAGGCCGGCGGCGGGATCGGCTGCGGCGCGGGCTACGGCATCTACGCGGGGCTCCAGGTCAGGCGCGATGCCTGGGCCGACAGCGCCCGCATCCAGGCCCGGCAGAGACCGGATGGCCTGATCAGCGGCCACTGGGCCGGCCAGGAGCCCTGAGCGCCGCCGCGGGCCCGCTACGGACGCCAGGCACTGGTCACGTGGGACAGGCCATGGTGCGGCCCTCCCGATAGCCCCTCCGATAACTCGCGGGCAACCAGCAGCACGCGGTCGGAGAGTTCGCGCAGACGGCGCGGCTTGAATCTGGCGTCCGGCCCGGACACGCCTATCGCCGCGATGACGTTGCCCATGCCGTCGCGTATCGGTGCCGCCACGCCACTGACCGCTTCGCGCCATTCGCAACGATTGACGGCATAGCCCCGCTTCCTGATCAAGGCCATTTCGGCTTCGAAGGCCGCCGGGCTGACGATGGTGTGCGGCGTATAGGCCACCAGTTCCTGGGACATCGCCGCCAGCCACTGCGGGGTGCGAAAGGCGATCATCGCCTTGCCCGTGGCCACACAATGGGCGGCCGCGCGCCCGCCTATCTGCGAATAGGCCCTGACCGGGTTCAGGCTTTCGACCTTGTGGACGTAGACGACTTCCTTCTGGTCGAGCACCGACAGATGCACGGACTCGCCGGTGTCGTCCATGAGCGCATCCATGACGCCTTCCGCATGACGGCGCAGGTCGAACCCCGACAACGCGGCCGACCCCAGCTCCCATAGCTTGATCGAAATGCTGTAAGAACCGCCGTCATGGCGGATCACGTAGCGCTGCGCGGCGAGTGCCTGCAGCAGCCGGTGCGCGTTGCTCTTGGGCAGGCCCAGCGCCCGGGCGATGTCCGTGACGCCCAGAGCGCCTTGACTGCGCGCCAGCAACTCGACGACGGCCAGCCCCTTGAGCAGGGTGTTGTTCATGGCGATACCTTGCAAGATCGTTCCATATTCTAGAACAGTTGTACCTATTCTGAGAACACTCCTAAGCTCTCTCCCATTCGACAAGGAGACATAGACCTCATGAGCGACATCGAACCCCGCGAACTGCCGTTGGCCGGCATCACCGTCATCGAGTTCTGCTCGATCGCGGCCGGCCCGTTCTGCGGCATGCTGCTGGCCGACCTGGGCGCCGAGGTCGTCAAGGTCGAGGCGCCCGGCGGCGACGCCATGCGCGCCTGGCCCCCGCTGAACGAGGGATACAGCGAAAACTTCGCCTCGTTGAACCGCAACAAGCGCTCGGTCGTGCTGGACCTGAAGAATCCCGCGGACGTCGCCACCGCCCGGTCGCTGGTGGACAAGGCCGACGTCCTCATCGAGAACAACCGGCCCGGCGTCATGGACAGGCTGGGACTGGGCTACGCGGCGCTGTCGGCGCGGAATCCGGCCCTGGTCTATTGCTCGATTTCCGCCTATGGACAGAGCGGCCCGCGCGCCCAGGAAGGCGGCTTCGACCTGACCATGCAGGCAGCCGCCGGCGTGATGAGCGTGACCGGCGACTCGGATGCGCCGGTCAAGTGCGGCGTGCCTATCTCCGACTTCGCATCGGGCCTGTACGCGGCCTTCACCGTGGCCTCCTCGCTGCTGAAGGCGGTCAGAAGCGGCCGCGGCGCCCACCTCGACATCCCCATGTTCGGGTGCACGCTCGCCATCGGCGCGCTGCAGACCAGCGAATACTTCGGCACCGGCGTCAATCCGCGCAAGCTGGGCTCCGCCCATCCCCGCAATGCCCCCTACCAGGCCTATCGCGCCGCGGACGGCCATTTCGCGATCGCGGCCGGCAACGACAATCTGTGGCACGCGGTCGTGCGCGCCGTCGAGCTGCCCGACCTGGCGCGCGACCCGCGCTTCGCCACCATCCTGGATCGGGCCAGCAACCAGGTGGCACTGAAAGAAATACTGGAGACCCGCTTCGCGCTGCATGGCGTGGACCATTGGATCGATGTCTTCCGGCAGGCCGGCGTGCCGCATGCCCGCATCAACGACTACGCTTGCGCGCTGGCCGATCCCCAGGTCGAGCACATGGACTGGGTGCGGGGACTGCGTCTGCCAGGCGGACGCGACACGCGCACCTTCGCCTCGCCGGTCCGCCTCGACGGACGATCGCCGCCGATACGGCGCACGCCACCCGCGCTCGGCGAGCACGGCGAGGAAATCCGCGCCACCTTGAACCAGGAGACCCAGGCATGACGGCCCCGTCCCCCCTTCCCGGCCGTCTGGCCGATTTTGTCCAAGGCATGAATGCCGCGGTCAGCGCCGGAGCGGACGAAACCCGCGCCGTCAGGGCGTGTGAGGCGCTGTTGCAAGAACTCGTCGCCCACGACGACTGGCTGCCCGAGGACTGCTCCCGCCCCCACCCGGTCCACTACCAGCAGTACCTGCTGCACCGGGATCCCGCCGACCGCTACTCGGTCGTCAGCTTCGTCTGGGGGCCGGGCCAACGCACGCCCGTCCACGATCACTGCACCTGGGGCGTCATCGGCATGCTGCGCGGGGCCGAATACTCGCGCGCCTATGCCAGGGAAAACGGCCGCCTGGTCCCCTCCGCCATCGAGGAGCGCATCGAACCTGGGCAGACGACCTGCGTGTCTCCGTCCATCGGCGACATCCATCTCGTGCGCAACGCCTTCGACGACCGGGTTTCCATCAGCATCCACGTCTATGGCACGGACATCGGCAAGCAATCGCGCCATGTCTACGATCCCGACACCGGCGCCGTCAAATCCTTCGTTTCTGGATACGCCAATGCCTGACACCGTGCTCCAGATCGAGACCGATGCCGGCGTCCGCCGCCTCAGGCTCGACCGGCCGTCATCCGGCAACGCCCTGTCGGCGGATCTGGTGGATGCATTGACCGACGCCGTCGAAGCCTGCTTCCGCGACGGCGTGCGCCGCCTCGTGATCGAAGGCGCGGGCCGCCACTTCTGCACCGGCGTGGACCTGTCGGCGCTGGACCAGGAAACCGACGACTCCCTATTGGCCCGCTTCGTCCGCATCGAACTGTTGCTGCAGGCGGTGTACCAGGCGCCATTCGAAACGATCGCCATCGCCCACGGACGGGTTGCCGGTGCCGGCGCGGATCTCTTCGCCGCCTGCCGCCGCCGCGTCGTTCTCGGCAACGCCTCGTTCGCCTTCCCCGGCGCCTGCGGCTTCGGCCTCGTGCTCGGCACACGCCGCCTCGCCGCCCGGGTGGGCAGCGACACCGCCCAGGCCTGGATACGGTCCGGCCGCTGGATCGATGCCGAAGAGGCCCTGGCGGCGGGCCTGGCCCAAACGCGCATCGACGCGGCGGAGAACCTGGATGCGCCCTCCGCCGGCCTCCCCGACGCCTTTACCCAAGCCTTGCTCGACCAGGCCATGCAGGCCCCGGGAGCCGCCGATCTCGACCTTGCCCTGCTGGCCCGCTCGGCGGCCCGGCCCGGCCTCAAACGACGAATCCAGGAGTATGCCGCGCGCGTGCGCGCGGCCAGGCAGCAGTAGCCCCTTCCACAACAAGCGCGCTCGCAGAGGCGCACGACAGGAGACATGCATGTTTCATCGTCTTGCCGCGGGCGCGGCACTGGTATTGCTGAGCCCGTTGTCCCATGCGGCCCCCGAGTCCGCGGCCTTCCCCACCCGGGCCGTCAAGATCGTCGTCGGCTATACGCCCGGCGGCGGCACCGACATGACCGCGCGCCTGCTGGCGCAGCAACTGGGTGAAAAACTCGGCCAGTCGGTGATCGTCGAAAACCGGCCGGGCGCGGGCCAGAACATCGGCGCCACCTACGTCGCCCGGGCCGAACCCGATGGCTATACCCTGTTCCTCAGCTCTTCGGCGCTGGCGATCAATATCAGCCTGTTTCCCAAGCTTGACTACGACCCCGTCAAGAGCTTCGCGCCCATCGCCGTATTCGGCCAGAGCCCCAATCTGCTCGTGGCGTCGAGCAAGCTGCCGGTGACGGACGTCAAGCAGCTCATCGCCTATGGCAAGCAGCACCCCGGCGCATTGAATTTTTCGTCGTCGGGACACGGCAGCACCCAGCATCTGTCCGCCGAGCTCTTCAAGCTGCGGACCGGGATTTCGGCCACGCACGTTCCCTACAAAGGTTCGGGGCCGTCCATCAACGGCGTGCAGACGGGCGAGGTCCAGTTCACGTTCATCAACATCCCCTCCATGTCGGCGCTGATGGGCAGCGACAAGGTCAGGATCCTGGGACTGACGAGCTCGAAGCGGTCGCCAGCCGTGCCCGACGTGCCCACGCTGGCGGAGTCCGGGGTCGAAGGCATGGACGTCGCCGCCTGGTACGGCCTGCT
Source organism: Alcaligenaceae bacterium SAGV5 (assembly GCA_009360345.1). GTDB lineage: Bacteria > Pseudomonadota > Gammaproteobacteria > Burkholderiales > Burkholderiaceae_B > Pigmentiphaga. The sequence goes on along the minus strand of SPDP01000003.1, from coordinate 314,101 downwards.
CGCGCCCGCCGGGACGCCGCCCGCCATCGTCAAGCGCCTGAACCAGGCGGTCAACGACGCGTTGGCCGACGAGAAATTCCGTGCCCAGCTGATGCAGGCCGGCGTGGAACCCATGGTGAACAGCACGCCGGAATTCTTCGCCTCTTTCCTTGCCGACGACATCGCTCTCTGGAAGAAGGTGATCAGCGCCGCCGGCACCAAAGTCGATTGATGTCCCCCCATCCCCTTAGACAGGAGCAACACATGTTCGAGAACTGGAAGGAACTGCTGGGCACCCTGCGCCAGTCGTCCAACAAGCTGGGCAACACGAACCCCAAGGTGCTGGAGGCCTACCGGGGCCTGAACGCCGCCCTCGGATCCAACGGCGCGCTGGACGCCAAGACCCGCGAGCTGATCGCCCTGGCCGTGGCCGTCACCACACGATGCGACGGCTGCATCTCCTCGCATGCCGCGGCCGCGGTCAAGGCCGGCGCCACGGAGGCCGAAGTAAGCGATGCGCTGGGCACGGCCATCGCGCTGAATGCCGGCGCGGCCTACGTCTATTCGCTGCATGCCATGGAAGCCTTCCAACAGAACGCCTCCGCATGAAGGCGGCGTTCGCCCGGCATCGCCCATCCCCGCCCATCGACAGGAGACACGCCCCATGAGCGCCTATGTCATCGACAGCGCGCTGTTCCGGGACCAATTCAGCACCGCCGCCACCCGGAGCATTTTCAGCGACGAACAGACCGTCCAGAAATGGCTGGACGTGGAAGCAGCCCTTGCCCGCGTACAGGCCCGCCTGGGCATCATTCCCCAGCACGCCGCCGACGAGATCCAGGCCAAGGCCAGGGTCGAACTCATCGACCTGGCCGAGCTGAAGCAGGAAATGGACCGCACCAGCCATCCCATCGTCCCGCTGCTGCGGGCAATGAAGAAAGTGTGCGACGGCGACACCGGCGAGTTCATCCACTGGGGCGCGACGACGCAGGACATCGTCGACACCGGCACCGTCCTGCAAGTCAAGGAAGCGCTGGAACAGATCGAGAGCAACTACCGGCGGGCCCATGCCCACGTCATCGCCCTGGCCGAACGGCACCGCGACCAGACCATGGCCGGACGCAGCCACGGCCAACAGGCCCTGCCCATCACCTTTGGCTTCAAGGCCGCGGTGTGGGCGGCCGAGATCGGCCGCAACCTGGAACGCCTGCGGCAAATGAAGGAACGGGTGCTGGTTGGCCAATTCTCCGGAGCGGTCGGGACGCTGGCCGCCCTGGGCGGCCAAGGGATCGAGGTGCAGGAAGCCCTGTTCAAGGAACTGGACCTCGCCTGCCCGGAGATCTGCTGGCACGTGGCCCGCGACGGCATGGCCGAGTTGGCCTGCGTACTGGCGATCTGCACCAGCACCGCCGGCAAGATCGCCCACGAGGTCTACAGCCTGCAGAAAACCGAGACCGCCGAACTCGAAGAGCCCTTCACCATGGGGAAGGTGGGCAGCAGCACCATGCCCCACAAGCGCAACCCGCCCGCCTGCGAAGGCATCGTGGCGATTTCGCGCGTCGTCCGCAGCACCGTGGCGCTGGGACTGGAAGGGATGATGGCCGAGCACGAACGCGACAAGATCGTGCTCCAGACCGAACGCGAGTTCATCAGCCGTTTGTGCTGCATGGCCGACGCGGCCTTCGCCAAACTCGCCTACGTCACCGCCGGCCTGACCGTCCGGGGCAACAACATGGAGCGCAACCTGTCCGTGCAAAAAGGCCTGTTGCTGTCGGAAGCCGTCATGATGAAGCTGGGCGACCACCTGGGCAGGCAGGAAGCCCACGAACTGGTCTACGAGATCTGCATGGACGTGTTCGAGCAAGGCGGCACGTTCAAGGATGGCCTCCTGGCCAATCCGACCATCGCCCGCCACCTCAAGCCGGAGGACATCGACCGCATGCTGGATCCCCAGGCCTACACCGGCGCCGCCGGCCTCTTCGTGGACCGCGTCGTGGCCTCTCATCGCGGCGCCACTACCTGACCGATCCATCAAAGCAAAAAACGGCCTCACGGCCGTTTTTCCTCAGCGCCCCGACTCCAGGGCACGGCGGATCCGGCTCTGCCGGTCCGCCAGTGCCGCCCCCTGGGGGGCGCGTCAGCGCGTAGGGGGGATCAGAAGTTCAACGCCCTCTTGTCCACCGCCAGCGCGGCTTCCTTCACCGCCTCGGACAGCGACGGATGCGCATGGCAGATGCGGGCGATGTCTTCCGACGCCGCGCGGAACTCCATGGCCACCACGCATTCCGAGATCAGCTCGGAGGCCTGCGGACCGATGATGTGCACGCCCAGGATCTCGTCCGTCTTGGCGTCGGCGATGACCTTGACCATGCCGGTCGTGTCGCCCAGCGCGCGGGCACGGCCGTTGGCCAGGAACGGGAAAGTACCGGTCTTGTAGGCGCGGCCTTCGGTCTTGAGCGCCTGCTCGGTCTGGCCCACCCAGGAAATCTCGGGCGAGGTGTAGATGACCGACGGGATCGTGTTGAAGTTGACGTGCCCGTGCTGGCCGGCGATGCGCTCGGCCACGGCAACGCCCTCTTCCTCGGCCTTGTGCGCCAGCATGGGGCCGCGCACGACGTCGCCGACGGCCCAGACGTTGGGCAAACCGGTCCGGCAGTCCTCGTCGACCACCACGAAGCCACGCTCGTCCAGCTTCAGCCCCACGCCTTCGGCGTTCAGGCCCTGGGTGTTGGGCACCCGGCCGATGGACACGATCAGCTTGTCGACGACCAGCGACTGTTCGGCGCCGGCGGCGTCGGTGTACTTGACCGTGACGGTCTTGGCCGCGGCCTTGACCTCGGTGATCTTCACGCCCAGGTTGATCTTCAGGCCCTGCTTGGTCAGGACTTTCAGGGCTTCCTTGGCGATCTGCTCGTCGGCGGCGGGCAGGAAGCTGGGCATGGCTTCCAGGATGGTCACGTCCGAACCCAGGCGGCGCCACACGCTGCCCAGTTCCAGGCCGATCACGCCGGCGCCGATCACGCCCAGTCGCTTGGGCACGCCGCCAATGGCCAGCGCGCCATCGTTGGACAGCACTTGCTTCTCATCGAACGGCAGGTCGGGCAGCGCGCGCGGGCTGGAACCGGTCGCCACGATCACGTGCTTGGCGACGAGTTCTTCCTCGGCGGAGCCGGAAACCTTGATCGACCAGCCGCCGTCGACCTGGCCCGAGAACGCGCCCGTGCCATGGAAGAAGGTGACCTTGTTCTTCTTGAACAGGAACAGGATGCCGTCGTTGTTCTGCTTGACGACGGTGTCCTTGCGGCTGATCAGCTTGCCCAGGTCCAGGCCCAGGCCCTTGACCTCGATGCCGTGGTCGGCGAAGTGATGGCCGGCATGCTCGTAGTACTCGGACGATTGCAGCAGCGCCTTCGAGGGAATGCAGCCCACGTTGGTGCAGGTGCCGCCAGGAGCCGGACCGCCCTTGGCGTTGCTCCAGGCGTCGATGCAGGCGACCGACATGCCCAGTTGGGCAGCGCGGATCGCGGCGATGTACCCGCCAGGACCGGCACCGATGACGACGACGTCGAATTGCTTACTCATTTCATTCTTCCAGTTAGAACCCCGATCAACCCAAGACACCGCGCCTTGCGGTACCCCAGGATGCGGTGGATCCGGCTCCGCCGGTCCACCCGCATCGCCCCCTGGGGGGCGCGCATCAGCGCGTAGGGGGGATCAGATATCCAGCAGCAGACGCTGCGGGTCTTCCAGGGCTTCCTTCATCGCGACCAGGCCCAGGACGGCCTCGCGGCCGTCGATGATGCGGTGGTCGTAGGACATCGCCAGATAGTTCATCGGACGGATGACGATCTGGCCGTTCTCCACCACGGCGCGGTCCTTGGTGGCGTGCACGCCCAGGATGGCCGACTGCGGCGGGTTGATGATGGGGGTCGACAGCATCGAGCCGAAGGTGCCGCCGTTCGAGATCGAGAACGTGCCGCCGGTCAGGTCGTCCAGGCTCAGCTTGCCTTCCTTGGCCTTCTGGCCGAACTCGGCGATCTTCTTCTCGATGTCGGCCAGGCTGAGCTGGTCGGCGTTGCGCAGGATGGGGACCACCAGGCCGCGCGGGCTGCCGACGGCGATGCCGATGTCGAAGTAGCCGTGGTAGACGATGTCCTTGCCGTCAACCGAGGCATTGATGACCGGGTAGCGCTTGAGCGCGGCCACGGCGGCCTTGACGAAGAACGACATGAACCCCAGCTTGACGCCGTGCTCCTTCTCGAACTTGTCCTTGTACTTGGCGCGCAGGTCGATCACGGCCTGCATGTTGACCTCGTTGAACGTGGTCAGGATGGCGTTCTCGGATTGCGATTGCAGCAGGCGCTCGGCCACGCGGGCACGCAGGCGGCTCATCGGCACGCGCTGCTCGGGGCGGCCGTTGACCAGGGTCGCGGCGTCGTTGACGATGGGCGCTGCGGCAGGCTTGGCAGCCGGAGCGTCGGCGGCGCCGAGGGCATCGCCCTTGGTGATGCGGCCACCACGGCCCGTGCCTTGCACGGACTCGGGCGCGATGCCTTGCTCGGCCAGCAGCTTGGCGGCGGCGGGCGAAGGAATCGAGGTGGCGGGCGCGGCGGACGGAGCCGCGGCGGCAACGGCAGGCGCCGGGGCGGCGGCGGGAGCGGGAGCCGCGGCGGCGGGCGCGGCGGCGGCCTTGCCTGCCGTGTCGATCTTGGCGATCACTTCGTCCGAGGCGACGGTGCTGCCGTCGGCCTTGACGATCTCGGCCAGCACGCCGTCGGCGGGCGCCGGCACTTCCAGCACGACCTTGTCGGTCTCGATCTCGATCACGATTTCATCGCGCGAGATGGCTTCGCCCGGCTTCTTCTTCCAGGTCAGCAGCGTGCCTTCCGACACCGATTCAGAAAATTGGGGGACTTTTACGTCGACTATAGCCATGTCAGTTATTCCGCAAGGATGGGGAGTTCTTTCTTGGTCCGGCGCCAGGCGGCCGGGAGCCGGGACCGCCCGCGGGCGGTCCCGGACGTAAGGATCACTTGGTCAGCACGACGCCCTTGAGACGGCCGAAGGACTGGTCGAGCAGCGCCTTCAGTTGCTCCATGTGCTTGGAGTAGTAGCCGACGGCCGGCGAGGCCGAGGCCGGACGCCCGGCGTAGGCGAGCTTCTGGCCTTCGTTCATGTTCTCGTACAGGTGATGCTGCACGTAGAACCACGGTCCCTGGTTCTGCGGCTCGTCCTGCACCCAGACCACCTCGGTGACGTTCGGGTACTTCTTGAGCTCGGCGGTCAGGCTCTTGTGCGGGAACGGATACAGCTGTTCGGCGCGCGCGATGACCACGTCGTTGGCGCCGCGCTCCTTGCGGGCGTTGACCAGGTCGTAATAGACCTTGCCCGAGCAGACCAGCAGACGCTTGACCTTGGCGGCGTCGATCGTATCGTCGACTTCGCCGATCAGGGTCTGGAACGACCCCTTGCTCAGATCGGACAGCGGCGAGGTGGCATCCTTGTTACGCAGCAGCGACTTGGGCGTGAAGATGACCAGCGGCTTGCGGAACTGGCGGATCATCTGGCGGCGCAGCAGGTGGAAGATCTGCGCGGCGGTGGTCGGCTGCACCACTTGCATGTTGGTATCGGCGCACAGTTGCAGGAAGCGCTCGATGCGGCCCGACGAGTGCTCCGGGCCCTGCCCTTCGTAGCCGTGCGGCAGCATCAGCACCAGGCCCGACTGGCGGCCCCACTTGGCTTCGCCCGAGCTGATGAACTGGTCGATCACGACCTGGGCGCCGTTGGCGAAGTCGCCGAACTGGCCTTCCCAGATCACCATCGAGTTGGGCTCGGCGGTCGAGTAGCCGTATTCGAAGCCCATGACGGCTTCCTCGGACAGCAGCGAGTCGATGACGCGGAACGGCGCCTGCGCCTCGGACACGTTCTGCAGCGGCACGTACACACCCGAATCCCAGCGCTCGCGCTTCTGGTCGTGCAGCACGGCGTGGCGGTGGGTGAAAGTGCCGCGGCCCGAATCCTGGCCGGTCAGGCGCACGGGGTAGCCGGCGGCCACCAGGCTGGCGAAGGCCAGGTGCTCGCCCATGCCCCAGTCCAGGTTCATTTCACCGCGCGCCATGGCGCGGCGGTCGGCCAGGACCTTCTCGACGATGGGGTGGACCTTGAAGCCTTCCGGCACCGTGGTGATGCGCTCGCCCAGGCGCTTCAACTCGGCCTGCGGCATGGCGGTGTCGGCGGCATCCGTCCACTTGCGGCCCAGGAAGGGCGACCAGTCGACGGCGTACTTGTTCTTGTAGTCGGTCAGGACGGGATCGACCGTATGGCGGCCTTCGTCCATCGCGGCGCGGAAACGCTTGACGAATTCGTCGCCCTCGTCGGCGCCGATCACGCCCTGCACCGCCAGCTTGTCGGCGTACAGCTTGCGCGTGCCGGGGTGCTGGCCGATGCGCTTGTACATCAGCGGCTGGGTCAGCGCGGGCGTGTCCTGCTCGTTGTGGCCCAGCTTGCGGAAGCAGACGATGTCGACCACGATGTCCTTCTGGAACTCGACACGGAAGTCCAGGGCCAGGCGGGTGGCGAACACGACGGCCTCGGGATCGTCGCCGTTCACGTGCAGCACCGGCGCCTCGATCATCTTGACCACGTCGGTGCAATACAGCGTGGAGCGGGTGTCGCGCGGATCGGAGGTGGTGAATCCGATCTGGTTGTTGATGACCAGGTGGACCGTGCCGCCCGTGCCGTAGCCGCGGGTCTGCGCCAGGTTCAGGGTTTCCATCACGACGCCCTGGCCGATGAAGGCGGCGTCGCCGTGGACCAGCACCGGCAGCACCTGCTTGCCGCCTTCCATGCCGCGGCGCTCCTGGCGCGCGCGGGCGCTGCCTTCGACCACGGGGTTGACGATTTCCAGGTGCGAGGGGTTGAACGCCAGCGACACGTGGACAGGGCCGCCACGGGTCGAGACGTCGCTCGAGAAGCCCTTGTGGTACTTCACGTCGCCGGCCGCCAGGCCGCCGTCGTCGTACTTGCCTTCGAATTCGGCGAACAGGTCCTTGGGCATCTTGCCCAGGGTGTTGACCAGCACGTTCAGGCGGCCGCGGTGGGCCATGCCCAGCACCACTTCCTGGATGCCGGCTTCGCCGGCATGCTGGATCAGTTCGTCGATGGCCGCGATGAAGCTTTCACCGCCTTCCAGCGAGAAGCGCTTCTGGCCGACGTACTTGGTGTGCAGATAGCGTTCCAGGCCTTCGGCGGCGGTCAGGCGGTCCAGCACGTGCTTCTTCTGGTCGGCCGACAGGCTGGGGGTGGCTTGCGTGCTTTCCAGGCGCTGCTGGATCCAGCGCTTGATGACCGGGTCGGACACGTGCATGAACTCGACGCCGATGCTGCGGCAGTAGGTGTCGCGCAGCGCCTTCACGATCTCGCGCAGCGTCATGTGCTCGGCGGTCGTGAAGTAGGTATTGGTGGCGGAGTACACCTTGTCCATGTCGGACTCGGTCAGGCCGTAGAAGCTGGGCTCCAGTTCGGGGATGGCCGGGCGTTCCTGGCGCTGCAGCGGGTCGAGATCGGCCCAGCGCGCACCGAGGTAACGGTAGGCGGCGATGATGGACTGGACGTGGACTTGCTTGCCCGCGACCGACAGGTCGCTTTCGGCGGCACGCGGCAGGAAAGCATTGGCTCGCGCACGCTGGGCGAAAGACTCGATGACCGGCGCATGGGCCTGGTCACGGGTCGATTCCTGGCCGTCAACCGCCGGCGTATGCTGCAACTGGTCGAAGTAATTGCGCCAGTTGTCGGGAACGGAACCCGGATTGTCGAGGTAGGCCTCGTAGAGTTCTTCCACGTACGGCGCATTACCCCCAAACAGATACGAGGTGCTGGATTCTTGGATGCTGGACATGATTTGCGCTTCACCTTGCCGGGTGTTTCACCCGTTCGATGCAGGACGGACCTTCCGCGACACGGCTTGGCCGATTAGCGGATAGCTAGTGCAGAAGGCGGTTGATGGAACCTTTCGGTTGGAAGGAATTAAATCAGTAAACCTGTAAAGCATAGCACTTAGGGACTTCCCTCGCTCGGAAAAGCCGCGCGAGTGTAGCGGTTTGAACCACAGCCACCGTACGGGAAGACCCGGCGCCTATCCTTTAGTTCCGATGCTGCAATGCAGCGTCCGCCAACCGCGCCGCCAACCGGGACGGATCAGCCGGATCCCGAGGTCCCAGCCGGATGCGAAGAGCATTCCGCCACGGGTCTTTTGGCGTTCGGGGGGCCCCGCGGGTCAGGCGTGCGGGGAAGCGCGCCGGGCGTAGTCGTCCTCGATGGTGGCGACCATCGCCAGGAAAGCGGGCGGCGTCCTGCCGGCCAGACGTTCGGCCAGGACGGCCAGGTGGGCATGCCAGCCGCCGGAGACGTCCAGGCGGGTGGCCCGGTCCTTCAGGCGGGTGTGGGTGATGGTCAGGCGGGTCTTGTCTCCTTCCGGAGCCAGCTCGAACACCACTTCGGACGGCGGTTCCTTTCCCCCGCCCCAGGTCATCGCCAACAGGCGCGGCGGGTCGAGGCGCAGCACCTGGTGGCGGCTGCGGAAAACGCCCTCGTACTTCCTGAATCGCTCGGGAATCGGCGCCCGGTGCGGCGACAGCCCGGCATTGTCGAACACCAGATCGAAGGACTGCCCGGGCGCCGCGGGCAGTTCGCCCGGCGCCAGCCACTGCGCGCGTTTGTCCGAGTCGGCGATCCAATGCCATACCCGCTCGATCGGGCCGGGCAGCAGGCGTTCGAAACGCACGGCCGTTTCCTCGTCCGCCACCCTGCCGTGGCCGACCCGGCTCGCGAGCACGCCGGCCAGATTGTCGAACATGATTCGCCAGGCCGCCGCCGATCCGCTGTCCTGCCCGGCGGGCGTCCGCGCCAATTCCCTGGCGATGCCCGGACCTGACTGGACGAAGCGCATCAGGCAACCGCCCTCCCCGCCGGCCTCGACCTTCATGGCCAGCACGTCGCTGTCCGGCGAGGATTGCGGCATCGCGAAACTCATGGACAGGCGACGCGGCGGATCGAATTCCAGGATTTCCCCCTGGACCGTGTGGTCGGCGCCGTCGCGCCGGTCGGTGATCGACCAGTTTCCGCCGGCACGGGCCGCCAGGGCCACGGACTGGCCTTCGCCGTAGGCGGAGGTGAACAGCCAGCGGCGCACCAGGGCCGGATCGGTCCAGGCGGCGAAAACCTCCTCTGGCGGCGCGTCGTAGTGCCGTTCGAGCCGCAATTCGGTGCCGGGGCTCTTGTTCATTTCCGCGTTCCTTTACCGGTTTCTTACCGGGAAGAAGATGTCGATGGTCCCTTCTCTTCGGCCTCCAGCAGTGCCTGCAAGGCATCGAGCCGGGTGCTCCAGAAACGTTCGTAGACACTCAGCCACGCCTGCGCATCGGCCAGCGGCCCGGGTTCGAGCCGGCAGAAATGCAAACGCCCCTGCACGCGCCGGCGCACCAGGCCGGCGCCCTCCAGCACCTTGAGGTGCTTGGAGGCGGCGGCCAGCGACATCGTGAAGGGCGCGGCCAGGTCCCCCACCTTGCGCTCGCCTTCCGCCAGGTACCGCAGCATCTCGCGGCGGGTGGGATCGGCAAGCGCGTGGAAGACTCGGTCCAGCGCGGAAGCTTTATATTCAACCATGAGGTTGAATATAAAGCTTCCGATAAAAATATTCAACCTTTTGGTTGAACATTTTCCCCACCCACCCTACTGCCAACCGTAGCGGCGCACGTAGATACCCTTCATCGCCTGGGTCAGTCCCATATAGGCCAGCAGGATCACCGGCAGGAACGCGAAGTACAGCGGCGGCAGCGCCTGCAGCTTGAAGTAGTGCGCCAGGGGCCCCATCGGCAGGAAAATGCCGATCGCCATGATGACCGCCGTCATCACCAGCAGCGGCATGGCGGCGCGGCTCTGGATGAACGGGATCCTGGGCGTGCGGATCATGTGCACGATCAGGGTCTGCGTCAGCAGCCCCACCACGAACCAGCCCGACTGGAACAGCGTCTGATGCTCGGGTGAGTTGGCGCCGAACACGAACCACATCAGCGCGTAGGTCGTGATGTCGAACACCGAGCTGATCGGCCCGAAGAACACCATGAAGCGGCCAATGTCCCCGGGGTTCCAGCGCTGTGGCTTCTGCAGCAGTTCATCGTCGACGTTGTCGAACGGAATCGCGATCTGCGAAATGTCGTACAGCAGGTTCTGCACCAGCAGGTGCATGGGCAGCATGGGCAGGAACGGAATGAAGGCCGAGGCCACCAGCACCGAGAACACGTTGCCGAAGTTCGAGCTGGCCGTCATCTTGATGTACTTGAGCATGTTGGCGAAGGTACGGCGCCCTTCCTGCACGCCCTCCTCCAGCACCATCAGGCTCTTTTCGAGCAGGATGATGTCGGCGGCTTCCTTGGCGATGTCCACCGCCGTGTCCACCGAAATGCCGATGTCCGCCGCGCGCAGCGCGGGCGCATCGTTGATGCCGTCGCCCATGAAGCCGACCACGTGGCCGTTGGCCTTGAGCAGGCGCACGATGCGCTCCTTGTGCGTGGGCGTCAGCCGGGCGAAGACGTTGTGGCGTTCTACCGCCACGGCCAGCTCGCGGTCGCCCATGCCTTCGATGTCGCCGCCCAGCAGCATGCCCCGCTGGGCCAGCCCCACCTCGCGGCAGATCTTGGCCGTGACCAGTTCGTTGTCGCCGGTCAACACCTTGACCGCCACGCCATGCCGGGCCAACGCCTCCAGGGCTGGCGCGGTGGACTCCTTGGGCGGATCGAGGAAAGCCACGTACCCGATCAGCGTCATGTCCCGCTCATCGGCCACCCCGAAGGCTTCCTGCACGGGAGGCTGTTCCCGGGAAGCCACCGCGACCACCCGCAGCCCTTCGCCGTTGAACCCGGCCGTCACCCTGCGGATGTCCTCGAGCACGGCCGGGGTCAGGGCCTCGGTCGCCTCGCCATGGCGCACCCCGGAGCAGACCGACAGGACCTCCTCGACCGCGCCCTTGGTGATGATCAGGTGATGTTCGTCGTGCTCGGCCACCACCACCGACATCCGGCGCCGCTCGAAATCGAACGGAATCTCGTCCACCTTGCGGAAATTGGCGGCGGGCTCCAGCTCGCGCTGCATCTCGGCATGCTCCAGCACGGCGACGTCCAGCAGGTTCTTCAGCCCCGTCTGGTAGTAGCTGTTCAGGTAGGCCAGTTCCAGGACAGCATCGGAATCCGCGCCCCAGGCATCGACGTGCCGGGCGAGGAAGATGCGGTCCTGCGTGAGCGTGCCGGTCTTGTCGGTGCACAGCACGTCCATCGCGCCGAAGTTCTGGATGGCGTCCAGCCGCTTGACGATGACTTTCTTGCGCGACAGGAACACCGCCCCCTTGGCCAGCGTGGAGGTCACGATCATCGGCAGCATCTCGGGCGTCAGGCCCACCGCGATGGAGAGGGCGAACAACAGCGCCTGCATCCAGTCGCCCTTGGTGAAACCGTTGATCAGCAGCACCAGCGGCGCCATCACGAACATGAAGCGGATCAGCAGCCAGCTCACCTTGTTCACGCCGGCCTGGAACGAGGTCTGTCCCCGGTCGACGGCGGTGACGCGGCCGGCCAGCATGCCGAAATAGGTCTGGTTGCCGGTGCCCACCACCACCGCCGTGGCCGCGCCCGAGACCACGTTGGTCCCCATGAACAGGATGTTCTCCAGTTCCAGCGGATTCACCGTCCCGGGGTCGCGGTGGAGCGCGAACTTCTCGACCGGCATGGCCTCGCCCGTCATCGCCGCCTGCGACACGAACAAATCCTTGGCCGACAGGACGCGGCAATCGGCCGGAATCATGTCGCCCGCCGCCAGCGCGACGACATCGCCGGGCACCAGCAAACGGATCGGCAGCTCCACGCGCCGGGCCGCGCGGGCACGCAGGTGGACACCATAATAGTGCTCGAACAGCGGTGCGGCGTCCTCGGAAACGTCGCGCCTCACCACCGTGGCGGTATTGCTCACCATGGCCTTGAGCGCATCGGCGGCGCGGTTGGACTTGCCCTCCTGCCAGAAACGCAGCAGCGTCGACAGCACGATCATCGTGCCGATGACGATCGTGGCCTTGGTGTCCTCGGTCAGATAGGAGATCGCCGCCAGCAGGGTCAGCAGCAGGTTGAACGGATTCCGATAGCAGTGCCAGAGGTGCGCCCACCAGGGCAGCGGTTTTTCGTGTTCGACCTCGTTCAGGCCCGCGCGCTCGCGTATGGCCTCGGCCTGATTTTCCGACAGCCCGTCCTCGTGGCTGTCGAGGAACGCCAGCAGTTCGCCGGCGTCTCCCTTGGCCGCGCTCACCAGCGTTTTCGTCAGGCCCGGCGGCAATTCGCGGCTGACGCCGGTGCGGGCCACCGTGTCCAGCAGCGCAAGGCGGCGGAAATGGCGGGAAATGTGGCGGGTGCGAAGAAAACCCGCGAAAAAGGCTTTGAGCAGCATGAAGTTCATTGTTCTTCTCCGGGTCGGCCCGCCTGCCGCACGCTGCGCCGCGTACTCAGACAGGGGGTGGATGCTCTGGGTCGGGCACGGTTCTCGTCAGTGCCGCGCGGCCTGGACGGAAGCTGTCCCGCGACAGGCCGCCTGGGCCGGCGCCTGCCGCCATGGCGGCAGACCGGCGGCAGGATGGCCATGGGACGGGAAAGGGACGATGCGCACGAAATCCTCCTCGAAAGTCGAGGCGGAGCGCTGACGCGGGCGCGGCGGAACCGCCGTACCTGGCGGCTGACAGTCTGGGGAGAGGATGGACCACGGAAGAACGCCGTGGCCGGAACCGCCTCTCGCCTGGCGGCGAGACGGCGGCAGGGGAAACCTGCGCGCTAGCCCGCCGAGCGTTCACCGATCACAAGGACCGGTCGACTACTGCCACTCGAACAAGTACCCACGTCAGGGCCTCCACTGTTGATGAACGGCGCGATTTTATCCGCGCAACGGCGACAGGTCCATGACCCTCGCCATGTACGCCGCCGGCATGCGGACGCGGCCCGCCCGAGCCGCATGCCGCTTGGACCGGGAACCGCGTTTCCGGTTCCCGGCCGGCATGCCCGGCTTATCGGCTGGGCATGTCCTTTTCCGTATAGACCAGTTCGCTGCGGGCATCGGCGGGGATCGCGCCGAACACGGCATCCCAGTCATCGCAGCGCCCGCGCATCCGCGCCAGGCGTTCGGGCTGGCGAAGCGCCAGGTTGGCCCGCTCCCGCTCGTCCGCGGACAGGTCGAACAAATACTCGTTGCCCTCGATCGCCAGGTACTTCCACGGCCCATCGCGCAGGGCTCGCTGGCCGCGGTAGTTCATGCGCCAGAACAGCTCGCGCGGGAACTCGTGCGCGGGCTCACGCAGCACCGGCAGCATGGACACGCCATCGAACGGATAGCCGGGATGGGCCGGCACGCCGGCGATGTCCAGCATGGTCGCGGTCCAGTCCATCGTCATGCAGTGCTGCGCGGACACCGATCCAGGCGCGATCCGGTCGCCCCACTGCACGATGTAGGGAACGCGTATGCCGCCTTCGGTCAGGTCCATCTTGCCGCCCACCAGCGGCCAGGTGTCCGAGAAGCGCTCGCCACCGTTGTCGCTGGTGAAGATGACCACCGTGTCGTCGGCCAGGCCCAGGTCGTCCAGCGCTTTCAGCACGCGTCCGCAGCCTTCGTCCAGCGCCTTGATCATCTCGCCGTAGATGTGGACGGAACCGCCGTCCAGGTGGCGGATGTCCTGGTCGGTGTCGGGATTGGCCCCCCCCTGCGCGCGCGTCTCCCAGGGCCAGTGCGGCGCGGTGTAGTGCAGGCTCAGCAGGAACGGCTGGCGGTCTCCGGCACGCGCACGCAAGTAGGTCTCGGCTTCGTCGGTCAGCAGGTCCGTCAAATAATGGCCGTCGTAGTTGACCGGCTCGCCGTCGCGCACGAGGTCGTGCTTGCCCATGCGGTCCACGTGGCTGAAGTAGCTGACGCCACCCGACAGCGGACCGATGTGGTACTCGTACCCGCTTTTCTCCGGACCGAAATGCGGGGGATAGCCCAGGTGCCATTTGCCGATCAGCGCGGTGCGATATCCCCGCTCGCGCAACAGCGACGGCAGCGTGGGGTGCGCCGGCGGCAGGCCGATTTCGGTACTGCCGCGGAACCGCCCGGTCATGGGCTCCTCGGCGGCGCCGCGCAGCCGGTACTGGTAGCGGCCGGTAATCAGGCCGAAGCGCGTGGGCGAGCACACGGGCGAATTGGAATAGCCCTGCGTGAAGCGGATGCCGCGCGCGGCCATGCGGTCCAGGTTGGGCGACACAGGCCTGCGGCCGCCATAGCAGCCCAGGTCGGCGTAGCCGAGATCATCGGCCAGGATGAAGATGAAGTTGGTCATGCTTGCTTACTCTAGGGTTCCGGTGTCAGTCGACCTTCATGCCGGCCGACTTGATGATCTTTGCATAGCGGTCCCGAACGGTCGCCAGTTCCCTGGCGGCGGCGTCGCCGTCCAGGGTGCCCAGCGTGAAGTCCATCGCGCGCAGGCGCTGCTGCACGTCGGGCTGCGCCAGCACCTGCTCGATCGCCTTGCGCAGGGTCTGGACGACGGTATCCGGCGTCTGTGCCGGCACCATCGCAAGATACAGCACATCCTGGCGGACCTCAGGGTAGCCCAGTTCAGCCGTGGTAGGTACCGACGGCAACAGCGGCGACCGCTGGCTGCCGGTCACGGCCAGGGCTTTCAGGGTACCCGCGTTGACGTGTTGCAGCAGGCCCGGCGTGGCCAGCGCGGCGGCCTGGACCTCGCCCGACACCAGCGCAAGCACCGCCGGCGCGTTGCCGCGATACGGAATGTGATTGATCTTCATGCCGGTAGCCTGTTGCAGCATGCTCAGGCTCAGGTGTCCAGGCGACCCGTTCCCCGCCGAGCTGAACGTGACCGGATCCTTGTGGCCGCGCTCGACCAGGCCTTTCAGCGTATCGGCCTTGGCGGACGGATGCGCGGCGATCAACATCCCGGAGGAAGCCAGGCGCATCACCGGTTTCAACTGGTCCAGGTTGAAGCCCTGCGAGGAATACAGGCTGGGATTGACCGTGAAGGTCGAATCCAGCCCGATCAGTACGGTGTAACCGTCGGGCGCGGCGTTGGCCACCGCGGCCGCGCCGATGTTGCCGCCACTGCCGGTCTTGTTCTCGACCACGAAGGGCTGCTTGAAGATGGCGTTGAGCCGTTCGCCCATCATCCGCGCCATGATGTCCAGCGGACCGCCCGCGGTGAAATTGACGACGAACCTGACGGGCTTGTCGGGATAGCTGCCCTGCGCCGACGCCGCACCCGCCGCAGTGGCCATTACAAACGCCAGCCCCAGCGCCCCGACCCTGGATTTCAACATTTCCCATGCCTCCTGATTGTGCCGGTGCCCTGCCATCGGACGCCGCTCTGTCCGCGCCATCATAGAAGCGCAGGAGATAATATTGGTTGATCTTTTCGCAAATTGCTTGAGCAAAAGGAAATCATGCTGCGCACCCTCGACCCCCGACTGCGCCTGCGCCATCTGCAATGCCTGGTCGCCCTGGCCAGCCACCGCAGCGTGCTCAAGGCCGCCGATGCCCTGGCCCAGACGCCTTCCGCGGTTTCCAAGAGCCTGGCCGAACTGGAGGCGATCACCGGCGAAACGCTGGCGCTCCGCCATCGCAAGGGACTGGAGTTGACGCCCGCCGGGCATATCCTGCTGCGCCATGCCGCGCTCGCCATCGGCGCGCTGCGCGACGGCTTCGAATTGCTGGGCACGGGCGAAAAAGCGCCCGAACACGTACGCATCGGCATCCTGCCCACCGCGGCCGCCACGCTGGTCCCGAACGCGATCCGCCAGATACAGGCGCGCTTTTCCCACCTCGTGGTCACGGCCCACGGCGGCACCAACGCCGATCTGCTGGTGCGCCTGAAACTGCGGGAACTGGACCTGGTCATCGGCCGCATCAGCCACCCCTCGGAAATGGTGGGCATTTCCTTCGAGCACCTGTACATGGAGCCCTTGGTCATGGCCGTGCGCCCGGACCATCCGCTGCTGTCCGTCCCCAGCCTGCAGCCCGCCGACGTCCGCGCCTACTCCATGATCCTGCCCATGAAGGGCACCTATATCCGGCCGGCCGCCGAAACCTTCCTGCAATCGAGCGGCATCGGCATCCCCCAGCAACTGGTGGAAACGCTTTCCTCCACCATGGCGCGCAGCCTGCTGCGCACGGGGGATGCCATCTGGTTCGTCCCCTACGGCGTGATCGAAACCGACCTGGACGAGGGCCTGGCGCGGGCCCTGCCGGTGGACACCAGCCCGACCTCGGCGGCCGTGGGGCTGACCACCCTCGGCACGGGCGAACTGCCGGAAGGGGCCCGCCTGTTCATCGACGTCGTGCGCGAAGTCGCCGGCGAAATGCGCAACCGCAACCGGCGCACGCTGATGCGGGAAGGCTGAAGCGCTCGTGGCGCGGGGAGATAACTGGAAACAAAAACGCGCAAAATGAACACCCTTCCCGCCGCGCCCTTGCCTAACATTCGATCTGTTGCTGTTGCCGAAACGATACGCGGATGACGCGTCAACGGACGATGACCGGATCGAAAGCACGCAGACCTCCCTTACCCGACCATGGCGATCCGCCCACCCCTGCCCCCGCCGGGGAAGGCGGCCCCGCCTGGCGAGGCATGCCGGATCTCGCCCGATGCGCGCTTTTCCTCGATCTGGACGGCACGTTGGCCCCCATCGCCTCCGGTCCGGAAACCGCCTCGGTCCCCAGTTCGACCATCGCGCTGCTGCGGCGCCTGGCGCCGGCCACGGATGGCGCGCTGGCCGTCGTGTCCGGCCGCACGATCGAAACGGTGGACCGCCTGCTGCATCCGCTGCGCGTGCCGGTGGCGGGCCTGCACGGCGCCCAGTGGCGCGGCCCCGACGGACAGGTCTCGGCCGTGCCGATGGACCGGGAACGGGCCGCCCGGCTGCTCGCGCGGCTGCGGGCGATCGCTGCCGGACACGCGGGCACGCGCGTCGAGGACAAGGACATTTCGTTTGCCATCCATTACCGGCAGGCACCGGGGCGGGAATCGCGGATCCGCCGGGAAGTGGCCGAAGCGGCCGCCGCCTTCGAACCCGACTACGTGCTGCAATTCGGCAAGATGGTGGCCGAGGTGCGGCCGCGCGGCGCGGACAAGGGCAACGCCATCGAGCGCTTCATGGCGATCGCGCCATTCTCGTCCCGCCTGCCCGTCATGGCGGGAGATGACCTGACCGATGAGGCGGCCTTCGCCACCGTCGCGCGCCTGGGCGGCGTCTCGATCAAGATCGGCGGCGGCGACACCTCAGCATCGTGGCGGCTGTCCGATCCCGCCGCGCTCGCGGGCTGGCTGGACAGCCTGCTGGCACAATCCCCGGCCAGCGCGCCGCCCCACGGATAGGCGGTCAAGACATGGGCAGACTCGTGATCGTTTCCAATCGTGTGGCCTCCGCGGCCGAGGGCAGAAGCAGCGCGGGGGGCCTGGCGGTCGGCGTGCTCGATGCCCTCAAGCGGCAGGAGGGCCTGTGGTTCGGATGGAACGGCAAGATCGAGGAGGCCGAGAAAGCCGAAGTCGTCGTCCATCGCATCGGCCGCATCGACTGCGCGACCACGGGCCTGTCGCGCAGTGAATATGACCTCTACTATCGGGGATTCGCCAACGGCACCCTCTGGCCCACCTTCCACTACCGCATCGACCTGAGCCGCTACGACGCCCGCGAATACGCCGGCTACCTGGCCGTCAACGAGCGGCTGGCCGGCCTGCTGAAGGAACTGGTCGTCGAGGACGACCGGCTCTGGATACACGACTACCATCTCATCCCCTTCGCCCGCGCCTGCCGGCGCCTAGGGCTGCGCAACCGCATCGGCTTCTTCCTGCACACGCCCTTCCCGCCCGAGGGCATCCTGCGCACCATCCCGCCCCACCGCGACCTGGCCGAAGCACTGTGCGAGTACGATCTGATCGGATTCCAGACCCGCGGCGACGCGCAGGCGTTCCGGGACTATGCGCAACGCCGCCTCGGGCTGCCGCGGGAAGGCGACTCGCTGCGCGGGCCGTCCGGAACGGTGCGCGTGGGCCACTATCCCATCGGCATCCTGCCCGACGACGTCCAGAACAAATCGAAGGCGCGCAGCCGCTCCAAACTGGTCGGCACGCTCAAGCAAGGATTGCAGGAACGCAAGCTCATCATCAGCGTCGACCGGCTGGACTACAGCAAAGGCATGGTCGAGCGCTTCAATGCCTTCGAACGGCTGCTGGAATCGCGGCCGTCTTACCGCGGCCACGTCAGTTTCCTGCAGATCGCCCCGCCCTCGCGATCCGACGTCGAAGGCTATCGCCCGATCCGGCGGCAGCTCGAAACCACGGCGGGCCACATCAACGCCCGCTGGACCGAACTTTCATGGACGCCCATCCGCTACATGAATCGCGCCTATGAACGCGCCGCGCTCCTGTCGTTCTTCCGCGCCTCGCAGGTGGGCTTCGTCACGCCGCTGCGCGACGGGATGAACCTGGTGGCCAAGGAATACGTGGCGGCCCAGGAACCCGAGGATCCCGGCGTGCTGGTCCTGTCCGAATTCGCGGGCGCCGCCGACGAGCTCGCCGACGGCGCGATCATCGTCAATCCCTACGACATCGACGCCATGGCCTGCGCCCTGGACCGCGCCCTGGCCATGCCGTTCGAGGAGCGGCGCGAGCGGCACGGCCACATGATGCAAAGGCTCAAGGACAACGACATCAAGCAGTGGCGCGACCACTTCCTGGCGGATCTCTGACATTGCCACGCGCGCCCGCCCCGCGCCGATACTGATGCGCGGAGCCGGCTCAGGCTTCCCGTCCCGGCTGTTCCAGCGCCGCGCCGCAGTGCTTGCAGTAGTTCGCGTCGTGGTCCTGCCCCGGGGTCAGGCACGCCTGGCAGGCGCGCGTCGCGGCCCGGCGCCGCGCGCTCTCGGCCAGCGTCATCTCCATGGTGACGATGCCCGTCGGAACGGCCAATATGCCCCAGCCCAGCAACATCATCACCGACGCGATGAGCCGGCCCAGCGCCGTATGCGGCGTGATGTCGCCGAAGCCCACCGTCGCGATGGTCGATATCGCCCAGTAGACGCCCACCGGGATACTGGTGAAGCCGTACTTGGGCCCTTCCACCACGTACATGACCGTGCCCATGACCAGGACGATCAGCAGCACCACCGACAGGAAGACCATGATCTTGCGGGACGAGGCGCGCAGCGCCCGGGCCATCGTCAGGTATTCCTCGGTGAACAGGCGCAGCTTGAACACGCGGAAGATACGCAGGAGGCGCAGTACCCGGATGCCGATCAGGAAGGCCAGGCTGGGCGCCAGCAGCGCCGCGTAGGTGGGCAGGAAGGCCAGCAGGTCCACCACGCCGTAGAAACTGGCGGCATAGCGCAGGGGGCGCCGCACGCACGAAAGCCGCAGCACGTACTCGATCGTGAAGAGCACGGTGAAGGCCCATTCCAGCGGCCCGAACAGGCCGTCCAGGCGCTGCGACAGGAACGCCACGCTGTCGGCCATCACGACCGCCAGGCTGGCCAGGATGACCACGCACAGCAACTGGTCGAACCGCCGTCCGGCGGGCGTGCCGGTCTCGAACATCACCGCATACAGCGACCGCCGCCACCCCGCATCCGGCCTGCCGAAAGCCTCGGCGATGCCATGGTCGCGCTCCGTCGATCGGTTTTCCTGCGCCACGACCACTCCCGCGCCAGCCGCGGCCCGGCGGGCCGCCACTTCCGGCAAGCGAAATCATAGGGGAAGCCGCCCTGCCCGGCCAGCCCGCGCCGTCCGGAGCCGGGGCTCAGCTCCCTGCGCCCTCGCGCGACTCCAACAGTCTTACCAGACTGTAGAGCACACGGTTGGCCGGCGTGCGCACGCCAGTCTCGCCGCCCTTGCGGACGATGTAGCCATTCAGGTGCTCGATCTCGCTCGGCCTGCCGCGCGCCAGATCCTGCGCCGTGGACGACAGCTGGGTAGGCATGCTGCGGCTGATGCGCAGCACCGCTTCCCAGGTGTCGCCGGGCACCGTCACGCCCGCGGCCGCGGCCACCGCCAGGCACTCGTCCACCACATCCCGCATGACGTCCAGCACCGCCGTGCCCTCGACCAGCCGCCCATAGGGCATCTGCGTCGCGGCCGACAGCGCGTTATAGGCGCAATTGAGGATGAGCTTGGCCCAGAGTTCGCCCACGGCATTGGCCGACACCGTGGCCGGGATGCCTGCCGCGCTCAGGACGCCTGCGATCTCGTCGCTGCGGGGCGACGGCCCCAGCACGAGTTCGCCGCGTCCATGGTGGCGCACGTGCCCCGCTCCCGCCATCTCCACCGCCACATAGACCACCGCCGGCACCACCGGCTGGGCCAGCAGCGCCTGCAACCGCTCGGCGTTGTCGACGCCGTTCTGCAAACTGAGCACGACGGCATCGGCATCCAGGTGCGGCGCGATCTGCCTGCCCGCGTCTTCCGTGTCGGTGGACTTCACGCAAAACAGCACGAGTTTCGCGCCGGCCACGTCCTCGGGGCGCTCGCTGGCCCGCGACGGCACGTGGCCGCGGAAAGACTTCATTTCCAGCAGCAGACCCTGCCTCCTGACCGCCTCCACGTGCGCGGGGCGCCCCACCAGGGCCACGTCGTGGCCGACGCGGGCCAGCATCGCGCCGTAGTAGCTGCCGACCGCGCCGGCTCCCATCACTGCAATCTTCATGTCCACCTCTGAAACCGGAGTCCTTCTTTCCAGCAGGCCTTGCCCGCATCGGCAAGTGTATGCCGATGGCCACATCCTCCCGCAGCCGCCGTTGCCTCGCCCGGCATGGATTGATAAACTTTATGCTCGGCTTTCTGCCTTCACATCCATCACCTCACCCAAGGAGACGCAAAATGAACACCACGCGCATCGTCGTCTCCGGACCGGCTCCCCGGCACCTCTAGGTTGCCTCCGCGGGCGGCGTTCCTGCCCGCACACACTCCCGGACGGTTTTCTGCCCCTCGCACGCCACAAGCGCGCGCTGGCCCGTCTGTTCCCTGTTCCGACTTTGGAGACCCCGCTCCACCGCGAGCCGGGGCTGTCGCAAATGGCATTGAAAAAACTCGATTTCCGCGGACAGTCCTACAAGGACGTCCTTGGCTTCACTTTCCGGCACTGGGCCGAACAGCCCTGGCGCATCCTCACCATCATCGTCGCCGTCCTGCTCTCGACGCTGGCCAGCGTGGTGACGCCGCTGTACGCGGGCCGGCTGGTCGACGCGGTCGCGTCGGGCGCGGCCAGCGATCCGGCGGCCTGGCAGGCCGCCATCGCCGCCTTCTGGGTGCTGGCGGCGCTGGGGGTGGGCGCCACCGCGCTGCGCCAGGTGGTGTTCCTGAGCCTGACCTTCCTCACGCTCAAGATGATGAGCAAGATCGCCGGCAACGCCTTCCATCGCGTGCAGCGCTTCTCGACCGACTGGCACGCCAACAGCTTCGCCGGCTCCACCGTGCGCAAGGTCACCCGGGGCATGTGGGCGCTCGACCTGCTGAACGACACGCTGCTGGTCGCCCTGTTGCCGTCGCTGGTCATGCTGGCGGGCGCGACCGTTCTTCTGGGCGCCACCTGGCCCCTCATGGGCGCCGTGATCGGCGTGGGATCCCTGCTGTACGTGGCGTTGACCGTCATGCTGTCGCTCGGCTTCGTCGCCCCCGCCGCGCGCCTGGCCAACGCCTGGGACACGCGCATGGGCGGCGCGCTGGCCGATTCCATTACCTGCAACGCCGTGGTCAAGGCCTTCGGCGCCGAGGATCGCGAGGAAACGCGCCTGGCGCGGGTCATCCACAAGTGGCGCCTGCGCACCCGGCGCACCTGGGTGCGCGGCACGATCAACGGCGGCGTCCAGGGCACCATGCTGGTGCTGATGCAGGCCGCCATCCTCGGCACCGCGCTGCTGCTGTGGTCGCGTGGGCAGGCCAGCGTGGGCGACATCACCTTCGCGCTGACGACCTTCTTCATGCTCCAGGGCTACCTGCGCGACGTCGGCATGGATATCCGCAACCTGCAACGCTCCATCAATGACATGGAGGAACTGGTCGCGCTGGAACGCCAGCCGCTGGGCATCGAGGATCGCCCGGGCGCGCCGGCCATCGCCATCGGCCCCGGCGAGATCCGCTTCGAGCACGTGGACTTCCGCTACGGGACCCATGACACCCCGCTTTACCGCGATTTCTCGATACGCATCGCGCCGGGCGAACGGGTCGGGCTGGTCGGCCACTCCGGATCGGGCAAGACCACGTTCATCAAGCTGATCCAGCGCCTGTACGACGTCAGCGGCGGCCGCATCACCATCGACGGACAGGATATCTCCACCGTCCGCCAGGCCTCGCTGCGCCAACAGATCGCCATCGTTCAACAGGAGCCCATCCTGTTCCACCGCTCGTTGGCCGAGAACATTGCCTATGCCCGGCCGGACGCCACGCGGGCGCAAGTCGAGCACGCCGCGCGCCTGGCCAGCGCCCATGACTTCATCATGGCCTTGCCCAACGGCTACGAGACCCTGGTGGGCGAACGCGGCATCAAATTGTCGGGCGGCGAACGCCAGCGCGTGGCGCTCGCCCGCGCCTTCCTGGCGGACGCGCCCATCCTGATCCTGGACGAGGCGACGTCCAGCCTGGACAGCGAGAGCGAGGTGCTGATCCAGCAGGCCATGGAGCGCCTGATGGAAGGCCGCACCACCCTGGTGGTGGCGCACCGGCTCTCCACCGTGCGCGCGCTCGACAGGCTGCTGGTGATGGACAAGGGCCGCGTCGTCGAGGAAGGCACGCACGAGGCGCTGATCCGCATCCAGGACGGCGTCTATCGCCGGCTGTTCGAGAAGCAGGCCCTGGAACTGACCAAGGGCCTGTTGCTGGACGGCAATGCATTGCGCAGCGCCGACGATGACTGGCTGTCCGACACGGATCCGCTGGTGGAAGACCCGGCCGACGCGCCGGCCGAGCCGGGCCGCTAGCGGCGCGCCTCGGTGGCCATGCGCACGGCCAGCCCCGCCAGCACCGTGCCCATCAGCCACCGCTGCGCGACCAGCCACAGCGGGCGGCGCGCCAGGAAGGCCGCGATCGAACCGGCCATGATGGCCACCGTCGCGTTGATGCTGATGCTGATCGCGATCTGAGTCGCGCCGAACGCGAAGGACTGCGCCAGGACGCTGCCCTGCTCCGGCCGGATGAACTGCGGCAGCAGCGACAGGTACATCACGGCGATCTTGGGATTCAGCAGATTGGTCAGGAACCCCATCGCGAACAGCTTGCCCGCGCCATCGCGCGGCAGTTCGCGCACCTGGAACGGCGAGCGCCCGCCCGGCTTGACCGTCTGCCACGCCAGATAGAGCAGATAGATCGCGCCGCCCGCGCGCAGCGCATCGTAGGCATAGGGCACCGCCATGACCAGCGCGGTGATGCCCAGTGCCGCGCACAGCATGTAGAACACGAAGCCCAGCGCCACGCCGCCCAGGGACACGAGCCCGGCGCGCGGCCCCTGCGAGATCGAGCGCGAGACGAGGTAGATCATGTTGGGACCTGGCGTCAGCGCCATCCCCAGGGCCACCAGGCCGAAAGCTAGCAGGCTGGACGTATCGGGCATGGTCTTCTCCTGGTGCGGGTGCGCGGATACCCTTGGAATGTGCCCGCCAGCACACGCGACGGGGATCCATCCCGCGATCCCGACAAGAAAAGTAGGCGGCGCGGGCGTTTCCGGCTATCTTAAACCGCGTGTTCGATCCCCGGCCGGGCCGCCCCCACCATGCCATCCGACATCCACCGCCATCCCCCGCTGCGCCACCGCGACGGGCACCACGCCCGCGTCACCTTCGAAGAACTGTTCTTCGACCTGATCTACGTCTTCGCCGTCACACAGATCAGCCACCAGCTCCTGCATCACCTGACGCTCACCGGCGTGATCGAGTCGCTGATCCTGTGGCTCGCCGTGTGGCTGGGCTGGCAATACACCTGCTGGGTCACGAACTGGTTCGACCCCGAAACCCCGCGCATACGGGGCCTGCTCTTCGCCACCATGCTGCTCGCGCTGTGCATGGCGGCCAGCCTGCCCGAGGCCTTCGGCGATCGGGCGCTGCTGTTTGCCGGATCCTATGCCGCGATGCAGGTGGGCCGGACCGCGTACATCGTCTGTCAGTTGCCCGCCGGCCATCCGCTGGCCGCCAACTACCGCCGCATGCTGGGATGGCTGGCCATCGCGGCCGTCTTCTGGATAGCCGGAGCGATGGCCGAGGGGCACACGCTGCGCGCCGTCCTGTGGTTGATCGCGGTGCTGTGCGAGTACGGTTCACCCATGTTCGGCTTCGCCCTGCCGGGCATGGGACGGTCCCATACCCGCGACTGGACCATCGAAGGCGGCCACCTGGCCGAACGCTGCCAGTTGTTCGTGATCGTGGCGCTGGGCGAGACGCTGCTCGCCACCGGCGTCATGCTGGCGGACACCGGAACCTGGAGCACGGCCGTCGTCTCGGGCGTACTGGCCACCTTTCTCGGCACCCTGGCGATGTGGTGGCTCTATTTCGGCACCTCCAGCAAGGACGCGACCGAAGCCATCACGCGCTCGACCGATCCCGGCCGCATCGGGGCCTATTTCCACTACATCCACGCCATTCTCGTGGCCGGCATCATCGTCACCGCGGTCGGCAACGACCTCGTCATGGCCCACCCTCACGAGCATCTGGGCACCGCGCAGGTCCTCGTCCTGGTCGCGGGCCCGGCCATCTACCTGCTGGGCAGCGCCATCTACAAGAAGGTGGTCTACGGCGCGGTTCCCCGTTCGCACCTGGCCGGCGCCGTGGCGCTGCTGGTCCTGGTTCCCGTGGGCTACGCCGCGACGCTGCTGGCCATGGGCTGGCTGACCACCGCGGTGCTGTCGGCCGTCGGCCTGTGGGAGACACGGCGCCTCCAGCGGCAGCGCGCCCGGCAACCCTCGCCGCCGCTGGCCCATTGAATCGCCCCGGCGCCACTCAACCCAAGGGAATCACGTGTCGCAAGAAAGCCTGACCGCCCGGCTCGACCAACCGGTGGACGACGCCCGGGACCACATCCTCGGCCCCGCCGATGCCGCCATCACGCTGGTCGAATATGGCAGCTACGCCTGCCCGTACTGCCGGGCCGCCAACGAGCGCATCGCCGAGATCCGGCATCAACTGGGCGACCGGCTGCGCTATGTGTTCCGGCACTATCCGCTGCCGGGCAGCGACATCGCGCGCCGCGCGGCGGAACTGGCGGAGCACGCGCGCGACTCCCGCCAGTTCTGGGACGCCCACGTCACGCTGATGACGCATTCGCGCACGCTGTCCGAGGAAGACCTGTCTCTCGTCGCCAGCGAACTGGGCGTTCCATCCGCCGGCGCGGCCCAGGCGGCCGGCGACGCCCAGGCCCGGGCCCGGGTCGAGGCCGACGTCGCCAGCGCCCGGGCCAGCCGGGTCATGGTCACGCCCACCTTCTTCATCAACGGCCGCCGCTACGACGGCCCCTGGGACGAAAGTTCATTCACCGACGCCATGCTGCGGACCCCGGGCCATCGCCTGCGCAGCGTGGCGCAGGACTTCGCGGGCTGGGCACCGTCGGCCGGCGTGCTGCTCCTGCTCGCGGCCGCCCTGGCGGTCCTGCTCACGAACTCAGAACTGGGCGAGAGCTTCGCCGCGCTGTGGGAAACGCCCCTGGCCATCTCGTTCGGGCAGGCCGGCTTCGGCATGTCGCTGCTGCACTGGATCAACGACGGCCTGCTGACCATCTTCTTCCTGGTCGTGGGGCTGGAGATCAAGCGCGAATTCACCGTGGGCCACCTGGCCAATCTGCGGTCGGCCGCGCTGCCGGTGGCGGCGGCCCTGGGCGGCATGCTCGTGCCCGCGCAGGTCTACAGCCTGGTCGTTCCCGCCGGTCCGTGGTCGCACGGCTGGGGCGTGCCCATGGCCACCGACACCGCCTTTGCCATCGCGTTGATCGCGATGATGGGCAGCCGCGTCCCCATCGCGCTGCGGGTGTTCCTGACCGCCGCGGCCATCGTCGACGACATAGGCTCCATCGTGGTGGTCGCCCTGTTCTATTCCGGCTCGCTGAACCTGGGCTACCTGGCCGCCGCCGCGGCCCTGGTGGGCCTGCTGGCGCTGCTCAACAAGGCCCACATCTATCGCGTCGCGCCCTACGCCCTGACTGGCATCCTGTTGTGGGCCTGCGTCCACGCGAGCGGCCTGCACGCGACCATGGCCGGCGTGCTGCTGGCGATGTTCATTCCGACTCGTCCGCCCCCCAACCTGCCCACGCTGGTGGCCCAGGCCGACGCCATCCTGACAGCCGAAGCGCGCCGCAGCGGCGAGGTCCTGCGGCACG
The DNA here is from genome assembly GCA_009360345.1 of Alcaligenaceae bacterium SAGV5. Lineage (GTDB taxonomy): Bacteria > Pseudomonadota > Gammaproteobacteria > Burkholderiales > Burkholderiaceae_B > Pigmentiphaga. The sequence continues at coordinate 287,712 of SPDP01000003.1, read as the reverse complement.
GTCCCTCGCTGCCCGCGCTGGCCGCGTTCGACGCCATCCATGATCGCCTGGAGTCGCCCGCCGACCGGTTGCTGCGAACGACCGGCGCGCGCTCCAGCTATGTCGTGCTGCCGCTGTTCGCCCTGGCCAATGCCGGCGTGGCGCTTGCGCCCGATGTCCTGTCCAGCCACGGCCAGCTGTCGCTCGCCATCATCGCCGGACTGGTCGTCGGCAAACCGCTGGGGCTCGTCCTGGCATCGGCGCTGGCCGTCCGGCTGGGCATCGCGCGCAAACCCGCCGACTACTCGTGGCGGCAGTTGGTGGGCGCCGGGGCGCTGGCCGGCATAGGCTTCACCATGTCCCTGTTCATTTCGGGACAGGCCTTCCCGGTGGAAGCCGATTTCGCCGCGGCCAAGGTCGCGGTGTTCATCGGCTCCATCCTGTCCTCGCTGATCGGCGTGGCCATTCTGTGGGGCGCGGGGCGGCCGCCGGCCGAAGGCTGACGCGCCGGCCCACGCAACGCGGGCGGGTGCCGCGGGCGGGTGCCGCGGCCGCGTGCCGGCGGGCGGCCCCCGAAGAATTGACGCCACTGGATTTCCTGCTCATACTCCGGCGTTTGATCGGCCATCCCGCCTATCCGCCCCGCCCGCCCCGGGGCAACGAACCCGACTCGAGCATGCATCGGCCCTCCCTCCGACTCGTCAGGGACCTGCCCCGCACCCCGCACGAAGCCCCTCGCTGGATGCGCTTCCCCGCCGAGGTCCTGGCCTTCCTGTGCCTGGCCGTGGGCGTGGCGCCGGGCTATACCATCGCCCCGCTCCTGGCCACCGCCGTGCGCGCCATCCTGGGCGACGCGGTGCCCAGCTACAGCCTGGCCATCTGGCACGGCTTCAACCTGCCGCTGGTCATGAGTTTCGTGGCGCTGGTGGGCGGATCGGCGCTGTACCTGATCCTGCAGAAGACCCTGCGCCTGAGCACGGTCGAACGCCTTCCGCTGTTCTACCGGTTCAACGGCAAACGGGCTTTCGAGCGCGTCATGAGCGTCACCACCGCGCTGGCCGACCGCCTGACCAACAGCCTGGGCGCGCGCGGCCTGCAATCCCAATTGCTGGGCATCGTCGCCTTCGCCATCCTGGTGGCCGCCGTCACGCTGTACGGCCGGCCGCTGTTGCTGGCCGCCGTGCCGATATCCCCAGTCGACCCCACTTTCGCCATCCTGTGGCTGATCGGCATCGCCTGCGCCATCGGCACCGCCTACCAGGCCAAGTACCACCGGCTGGCCTCGCTGATCATGATGGGCGGCGCCGGGCTGGTCACCTGCATCACTTTCGTCTGGTTTTCCGCCCCCGATCTGGCGCTGACGCAGTTGCTGGTCGAAGTCGTGACCACCATCCTGCTGCTGCTCGGCCTGCGCTGGCTGCCGCGGCGCAAGGAACCGGCGGAACTCGGCATACGCGTGCCCGCCATCGCCTGGCTGCACCGGGCGCGCGACCTGGCGATCGCCGTGGCGGGCGGCGCCGGCATGGCACTGCTGGCCTATGCCGTCCTGACGCGCCCCTATCCCGACACCATCTCCAACTACTTCCTGGAGCGGGCGCTGAGCGAAGGGGGCGGCACCAACGTCGTCAACGTGTTGCTGGTCGACTTCCGCGGCTTTGACACGCTGGGCGAAATATCCGTGCTGGGCATCGTGGCGCTCACCGTCTATGCCCTGCTGCGGCGCTTCCGTCCCGCGCCCGAAAGCATCGCCCTGCCGCATCAGCAGATCGACCAGGGCAAGACCGACGCCGCCGCGCGCGCCGGCGACGATCCGGCGACAGGCTACTTGCTGATGCCCTCGGTGCTGATCCGGCTCGCGCTGCCCATCATCGCGCTGTTCGCCGTCTTCCTGTTCATGCGCGGGCACAACCTTCCCGGCGGCGGTTTCGTCGCCGGACTGACGCTGTCGGTGGCTTTCATTCTCCAGTACATGGTGGGAGGCACCGCCTGGGTCGAGTCCAAGATGCGCCTGCATCCGCAGCGCTGGATAGGCCTGGGCCTGCTGTTCGCCGTGCTGACCGGCATGGGGGCCTGGCTGTTCGGCTACCCCTTCCTGACGTCGCACAGCGCGCACCTGCACCTGCCCCTGGTGGGCGAGATCCACGTGCCCAGCGCCTTTCTATTCGATCTGGGCGTGTTCAGCCTGGTCGTCGGAGCCACGATGCTTATCCTTACGGCCCTGGGCCACCAGTCCATCCGCAGCCACCGCGCCGCGCAGCAGGCCGAAGCCGAGCTTCCCCGGGGAGGCGCCCGATGGAAGTGATCATCGCCATCGCCATCGGCGCGCTGGGCGGGTCCGGGATCTGGCTGCTGCTGCGGCCGCGGACCTTCCAGGTCATCATGGGCATCTCGCTGGTGTCCTATGCCGTGAACCTGTTCATCTTCTCGATGGGCAAGCTGTCACTGGACCAGATCCCCATCCTGCGGGCCAGCCGCGCCAGCGAGGTCGCCGACTATGCCGACCCGCTGCCCCAGGCGCTGGTGCTGACCGCCATCGTCATCGGCTTCGCGATGACCGCGCTCTTCCTGGTCCTCATGCTCGCCTCCCGCGGCCTGAGCGGCACCGACCACGTCGACGGCCGGGAGGGTGAATGATGCTGTCCTGGCACGACCATCTCATGATCGTTCCCATCGTCCTGCCCATGCTGGTGGCCGGCTTCATGCTGCTGCTGGGCGAGGGGCGCGCGACGGCGAAAGCCGTGGTCAACGTGGTGGCCACGCTCGCCCTGCTGATCGTGGCCATCGCGCTGCTGCGGCAGGCGGACACCGGCCCGTTGCGGGTCGCGGTCTACCTGGCCGCCAACTGGCCCGCGCCATTCGGCATCGCGCTGGCGCTGGACCGGCTGTCGGCCCTCATGCTGCTGCTGACCGCCATCATGGCGCTGGGCTCGCTGCTGTACTCGCTGGCCAGATGGCACCGCGCGGGCGTCCATTTCCACCCGTTGTTCCAGCTCCAGCTCATGGGGCTCAACGGCGCGTTCCTGACGGCCGATCTCTTCAACCTGTTCGTCTTCTTCGAAATCCTGCTGGCCGCCTCGTATGGGCTGCTGCTGCACGGATCCGGGCCGCAGCGGGTCAAGGCCGGCCTGCACTACATCGCCGTCAACCTGGTCGGATCCTCGCTGTTCCTGATCGGCGTGGCGCTGATCTACGGCGTGACCGGTACGCTCAACATGGCGGACGTGGCCGTGCGCATCGGCCAGGTCGAGGCCTCCGACCGCATGCTGATGGAAGCCGGCGCCGCCATCCTGGGCGTGGCCTTCCTGACCAAGGCGGGCGCCTGGCCGCTGAACTTCTGGCTGCCGACCTCCTATGCCGCCGCCTCGCCGCCAGCCGCCGCCCTGTTCTCCATCATGACCAAGGTGGGCGTGTATGTGATCCTGCGGCTCTCGCTGCTGATGTTCGGGGAACAGGCCGGCGAGTCCAGCGGCTTCGTCCAGCAATGGATCCTGTACATCGGACTGGCGACGCTGACCTTCGGCACGCTGGGCATGCTGGCCTCGCAGAACACCGGACGGCTGGCGGGCTTCGCGGTCATCATCTCCTCCGGCACCCTGCTGTCGGCCATAGGCTTCGGCCGCGACAGCGTGACGGCCGCCGCCCTGTTCTACCTGGTCAGCTCGACGCTGGCGCTGGGCGCCTTCTTCCTGCTGCAGGAACTGATGGAACGCAGCCGGACCTTCGGCGCCGACCTGCTAGCGGTCACGCTCGAGGCCTTCGGCCTGGACCGCTCCGCCGACGCCGAAGAAGACATGAGCACGACCGACATCGGCGTGGCCATCCCCGCCGCCATGGCCTTCCTCGGGCTCAGTTTCATCGCCTGCGCGCTGGTGCTGTCCGGACTGCCGCCGCTGTCGGGCTTCGTGGCCAAGTTCGCGCTGCTGACCACCATCCTGAACCCTGACGGGCTCACGCCCGAGGTCGGCAATCCCGAACCCGTGCTGGCCTGGGTGCTGCTGGCCCTGCTGGTGGTCTCCGGCCTGACGACCATCGTGTCCCTCACCCGCATCGGCATACGCGCCTTCTGGGTGCCTTCCGGCCGCGCCCAGCCCCGCCTGCGCCTGATCGAGGTCTTCCCCATCGCCGCCATGCTGGTGCTCGGCATCGTGCTGATGGTCCAGGCCCAGCCCGCCATGCGCTATTTCAACGACACGGCCCGTGCCCTGCATCACCCCGAAGACTACGTGCGCGGCATCATGTCGACCCGGCAGGCCGGCCCAGGAGGCGCCACCCCATGATCAGACGCATCGTTCCCTGGCCGCTCACCTCGCTGTTCCTGCTGGCGATGTGGCTGCTTCTCAACCAGACGCTCTCGCTGGGCCACATCCTGCTGGGCGCATTGCTGGCCATCGCCGTGCCGCTGTGGACCGCGCCGCTGCGGCCGGTCAGAGCCCGCCTGCGCCGGCCCGGCGTCGCGCTGAAGCTGCTGGGCGTCGTCATCCTGGACAGCATCAAGTCCAATTTCGATGTCGCGCGCGTCATCCTGGGCTCCAAGGCCCGCCGCGACAACTCCGGCTTCATCCGGATGCCGCTTACCCTTCAGGACGCCCACGGCCTGACCACCCTCGCGCTCATCCTGACCGCGATCCCGGGGACGGTCTGCATCGAACTGTCGGATGACAAGAGCTGGCTGCTCATCCACGTGCTGGACCTGAACGACGAGCAGTACTGGATCGACACGATCCGGTCCCGCTACGAACAACCGCTGATGGAGATCTTCGAATGAATGGCATGCTCGATTGGGCCAGCCTGTTCTCGTTGCTGTGCATCGCCATCGCCATGCTGCTGGCCACGCTGCGCCTGCTCAAGGGACCGGCCGCGCAGGACCGGGTGCTGGCGCTGGACACCATGTATATCTGCGCCATGCTGATGCTGCTGGTGCTGGGCATACGGACCGGCAGCACCGAGTACTTCGAAGCCGCGGTGACCATCGCGCTGCTGGGCTTCGTCAGCTCGGTCGCCCTGGCCAAATTCCTGCTTCGCGGCGAGGTGATCGAATGAGCGGCGACATGCTTCTGCCGTTGTGGGCCGAGATCCTGGCTTCGCTGCTGCTGGTGGCGGGCGGCCTGCTGACCCTGCTCGGCTGCCTGGGGCTGTGGCGCTTCCACAGTTTCTATCAGCGCATGCACGGCCCCACGCTGGGCGCGACGATGGGCATGGTGTTCATCGTGCTGGCCTCGATGCTGTACTTCTCGATGACCGACGAGGGGCCGGCGCTGCACGAGGTGCTGATCGCGGTTTTCCTGACGCTGACCGTGCCGGCGACGACGCTGATGCTGGCCCGCGCGGCGCTCTACCGGCATCGGCGGGCGGGCAAGGATGTGCCGCTTCCGGACGGGGCCGCTACGTCTGCGCGGTTCCGGACGGACACGCTGGATGACGAGCACTACTACCCCGCGGACGAAAAGCGGGGGCCGCCCCCTGCGTCCTGACGGGCGCCCGGCACGTCAAGGCGCCCCCGGCCGCCGGGCGGCGGCCACCCCGGGGGCTGCCGCCCGTCTTCGGGCCGCGCGGCGCCCCGGCATTCTTCTCAATGCCCGTGCGGAAAGACCAGGTAGGCCATGCCTGCTTCCGTCGCCAGGCCGATCTTCGCGCCCACGGGCAGCGTCGCCTTGGTCTTCACATGGCCGAACGGCAAGCCGGTCACGACCGGCACCTTCACCTCGCGGCGCAGCCACTCCACCACCGAACGCAGGTCGTAGCCGGCATCGTGCGGCGTGAGCTTGTAGTCGGTAAAACTGCCCAGCACGATGGCTTTCTGGCGGGCCAGCACACCGGCCTGGGCCAGTTGCACCAGCATGCGCTCGACCCGGTAAGGGTGTTCGTTGATGTCTTCCAGGAACAGGATGCCCCGGGTGCGCGGGAAATACGGCGTGCCCAGCAGCGAGGCCAGCACCGCCAAGTTGCCGCCCCACAGCACGCCCCGGCAGTCGACCGCGTCGGAATCCTCGGATTCGAAGCTCAGGATCTCCAGTTCGCCGCGCAGGGTCTCGCCGAACATCGCCGCGGTCAGGTCGTCCACGCGCTTGCCACCGAAGTCGAAAGCCGCCATCGGTCCGGCGTAGCTGACCGCGCCGGTCCTGGCGAGCAGCGCGAGCTGGAAGAAGGTGAAATCGCTGTGCCCGACGAAGCGCTTGCCGCTGTCGGCCATGGCTTTCCAGTCGATGCGCGGAAGAATGCGCGACAGGCCATAGCCGCCGCGCGTCGCCATCACGATGGGATGCTTCTGGGCGGCCGCGCGGGCCAGCGCCGCCAGCCGCTGGTCGTCCGTCCCGGCGAAGCGTTCCTGGCGCAGCAGCGCGCCCCGGTCAGCCACGGGATGAAAGCCCTGCGCCTTCAGATTCCCGCGCGCGCGGGCAAGCACCTCGGGATCCGGCACCGCGCCCGAGGGCGATACGAGATAGACGCCGGGCCGGGTTCCCAGGGGCGGGAAACCCGGTCCGGAACCCTGGTCATGGTGATGGTCGTGGCCGCCATCGCCGTGATGGTGCTCGTGGCGCGCGTCGTGGTCGTGGTCGTGGTCGTGGTGGGCGTCGGCGGAGGAAGAGCGGCGTCGGTTCATGCGGACTCGGAAGGAAGGGGCGGGCCGCCGCGGGCGGCCTCGCGTTTCTGGCGGAAGAAAGCCCGGAGCAGCTCGCCGCATTCGGCCGCGAGCACACCGCCCTCGACCTGCGTCTGGTGATTCAGCACGGCGATGGACGGCAGGTCGAGGACACCGCCGCAGGCTCCGGTCTTGGGGTCGGAAGCGCCATACACCACGCGCGCCAGCCGCGCATGCAGCATGGCGCCCATGCACATGGCGCACGGCTCGAGGGTGACGTAGAGCGTGGCGCCGGGCAGGCGGTAGTTGTCCGCGGCCAGGCAGGCCGCGCGCAGGGCCTGGATCTCGGCATGGGCCGTGGGGTCGTGGCTGCCGACGGGGCGGTTGGCGCCCTCGCCCAGGATGCGGCCAGAAGCGTCGCAGACCACGGCGCCGACCGGCACCTCGCCGTCGCGCCAGGCTTGTTCGGCCAGCGCCAGCGCGCGCCGCATCAGGATGACATCGGGAGAGTCGGACATGGGAGGGAAGGAATGAACCGCGGCATTCTACCGCGCGAGGCGGCTTCGTTCGGGTCCGGACACCGTCCGGGCGCCTGGAATCCTTACATATGACTGTCATGTTACTCCGTCATGATGCGGCGCTTGTCCAACCCACCCGACCGAACCATGACACTCGCCACCCAGCCCTCGCGCATGACGATACTTGCCCGCAGCCTGTGCGCCCTGGCGGTCGCCATTCCCCTGGCGGCCTGCCTGAGCGACGGCGGCGACGATGCGGCTCCCACCACGCCGCCCGTCACCCCGCCGCCCGTCGCCGAGCCGACGCCCAAGAGCATCAGCCTGAAGATGCTGGGCCGCTACTCCGCCGGCCAGTTCGGTGTCAGCGCCGCTGAAATCCCCGCCTTCGACGCCGCCAGCAAGCGCGGCTTCGTCGTCAACGCCCTCAACGGCGTGGTCGACGTGCTGGATCTGAGCACACCCGCCAGCCCCAAGCACATCGGCACGATCGACGCTTCGACCATCTCGACCGGCGCCCAGATCAACAGCGTTGCCGTCCACGGCGGCATCGTCGCAGTCGCCATCCAGGCCGCCAGGAAGACGGATCCGGGCTTCGCCGCGCTGTACAAGGCCGACACGCTGGCCCTGCTGGGCAAGGCCGGCGTGGGCGCCCTGCCCGACATGCTGACCTTCACGCCGGACGGCAAGACGCTGCTGGTCGCCAACGAAGGGGAACCCAGCGACGACTACCAGATCGACCCGGTCGGCTCGATTAGCGTCATCGACGTGTCGAACCCCGCCGCGCCGTCGGCCAGGGTGGCCGGCTTCACCGCCTGGAACGGCAAGGAAGCCGAACTGCGCGCCAAGGGCGTTCGCATCTTCGGGCCCAAGGCCAGCGCGTCCCAGGATTTCGAGCCCGAATACATCGCCGTGTCCGCCGACGGCAAGACCGCGTGGGCCACGCTGCAGGAGAACAACGCCCTGGCGCGCATCGACATCGCCACGGCTACCGTGACCGACATCCTGCCGCTGGGCTACAAGGACCATGGCCTGGAAAGCAATGCACTGGACGCCAGCGACGATCCGGCCAAGCTGGACATCCGCACCTTCCCCGGCGTGCGCGGCATGTACCTGCCTGATGCCATCGCTTCCTACACCGCGGGCGGCAAGACTTATCTCGTGACCGCCAACGAAGGCGACGCGCGGGCGTGGGGCGAAGACGACGACGCCTACTGGAAGGGCGACGCCAACAAGGGATTCGTCGAGGAATTCCGCGTCAAGCACCTGGTCCATACCAGCGGCTTTGCCCGCCGCCGGGGCGACGACCTGCCGCCGCAGCTCGACGCGCTGGCCGCCGGCGCCCTGCTGAACCCCGCGACCTTCGCCTATTGCGGCGCCACCGCCGGCAAACCGGGCACGTGCCGCGACGATGACATCCTGGGCCGCCTGAAGATCTCGTGGACCATGGGCTATCGCCAGGACGCCACCGGCAAGCCGGTCAAGTTCAACGCCCAGGGCATCGAGGACCCCAATGGCGACCGCATCATGTACGACCACCTGTATGCCTACGGCGGCCGCTCGTTCTCGATCTGGGACCAGGACGGCAAGCTGGTGTGGGACTCGGGCGCGCAGTTCGAGCGCATGCTGGCCAGCGATTCGTGCAAGATCGGCCCCGACCGCGACGTGCCCTGCGCCGCCTACTTCAACACCGGCCACGACCAGAAAGCCACTTTCGACAGCCGCAGCGCCTCGAAGGGCCCCGAACCCGAAGGCGTGGAAATCGGCGTGCTGGGTGACAAGACCTTCGCCTTCATCGGCCTGGAGCGCATGGGCGGCGTAATGGTCTATGACATCACCGATCCCAAGGCGCCGGTGTTCATGGACTACTTCAATACCCGCGCCAACTGGACGGAAGCGCCGTCGAACGAGAACCTCGCCAAGATGGGCGATCTCGGACCTGAAGGCCTGAAGTTCGTGCCCGCCGCCAAGTCGCCCACCGGCCAGCCGCTGCTGCTCGTCGGCAACGAGGTCAGCGGCACGACCGCCATCTACGAAGTGTCGCGCGTACTGGAGTAGGCAGCGCCTGCCAGGGCGCCGGGTTCAGGCGCCCTGCCTTGTTTCCTTGCCCATTCCGAACAGGATGACGGCGATGGAAACGAGGCAGGCCGCCAGGCCCGCCAGGAAGGCCGCCCGATAGCCGTAGGCACCGATCAGCAGACCCGCCAGCGGTCCGGTCACGCCCGACGTGATATCCACGAAAACCAGGAATCCGCCCACCGCCACGCCCCGGTTCTCCGGCGGAACCCGGCGCATGGCTTCCACGCCCATGGCCGGAAACACCAGCGAGAATCCCACGCCCGTCAGCGTCGCGCCCGCCAGCGCGAAGCCGGAACTGGGCGCCATCCACAGCAGGAACTGGCCCAGGGCCTCGATCGCCAGCGAGATCAGCGCGACCTTGCTCCCGCCCAGTCGATCGGGCAGCCGGCCGAAGAACAGCCGCACCAGGATGTAGCCCGCCGCGAAACCCGTCAGCGCCAGACCGGCGTCTTCCCATCCCCGGCTCGCGAAATACAACACGACGAAGGCGGTCAGCACGGCGAAGGGCGCGGAAGCCAGCGACAGCGCAGCGCCCTGGCGCCAGATCATGCCGATCACGCGCAGGAACGGCACCTGCTTCCTGCCCCCGCCGGTCACGGGTACCGGCGGCACGCACGAAGCGATCGCCAGGCCCACGATCGGAAAGGCCACCGTGGCCAGCCCGACCGCCAGGAAGTTCACATGCTGCATGACCCAGACGCCCACCGGCGCGCCAAGCCCGAGCGCCGCGAACATCGCGATCCCCTGCCAGGACATCACGATGCCGGTGCGTTGCGGCCCTACCCGGCCTATGCCCCAGGTCATGGTGCCCGTCAGGAACAGGCTCTCGGCCGGCCCCATCAGCAGGCGGCCGGCAACCAGCACCGCGAGCGCCGCCGGCGGATGCGGAATCAGTGCCGAGGCCACATACAGCAAACCCGCCATGGCGGCCATGGGCAAACCCATCATCACGGACTGCCGCGGCCCATGGCGGTCGACATAACCGCCTGCGAACTTGCGGGTAAGAATCGTGGTCAGCGGCTGCAGGCCGATGATCCAGCCCACCACCAGCGGACTGAAACCGAGCTGGCCATTCACATAGAGTGGCAGCGCGGGCAGCGGCAGGCCGACGGCCAGGAAGCCGGAAAAGACGACGGCGACCAGTGGCAGCAGGCGCAACGCGGATGCATGGGAAGGGGAAGAGGAAGCGTTGTTCATCGGCGGACGTCGATAAGCGTCGCGCACGGGCCCGGCGGGCGGGCGCGACGTCGTGCGCGTTGGACGACGTTAACGCTTGCGACTACAGGCAGGAAGACAGGGCGGCATCATACCATTCGGTCGCCGCCAGGGACCCTTGCCGGGCCGCGGCCTGGGGGGGATAGACCACGACGAAATCCGTCCAGATCTCCCGGGCGTTCAGCCATACCAGGCAGAACGGCGCGGCCATGGCCGCGCACAGGATGAGTATCACCAATATCCGTTCCGTCATTCGTACCACTGGGCCTCGTAGACAACCTGTAGTCTACGCGCTCCCGGGGCTTCATCCCGCCTGGGGTTCAGGCTTGTTTACCGTGGCGGGCAGGAACAGGCGGAACTCGCTCCCCTGCCCCACCACGCTGTCGCACTCGATCCGGCCGCCATGCCTTTCGACCACCGCCTTGACGAAGGCCAGGCCCAGGCCGAAACCCGGCTCGCCGCTTTCCGCGGCGGCGCCGACGCGCGAAAACTCCTGGAACAGGCGGGCCTGATCCTCGGCCGCGATGCCCCTGCCCTGGTCTCGCACGGCAATCCGCCACCACCTCCCTTCGCGATCCAGGCGGCAGTCCACCCGGGTACCGGCCGGGCTGTATTTGATGGCGTTGCCGATCAGATTGACCAGCGCACGGGTCAGTTGCGAACGATCGCCGCGCAGCGGAACACCGTGATCGGGGATGTGGGTGCCAAGCGCGATCTGCTTGGCCTGAGCCAGGCTCCAGCACTCGTCGGCGGCGTCCAGGACCAGGTCCGCGCCGTCGACCGGCTCGTCCCGGGCCGGCGCTGTCGCCAGCCGCGCCAGTTCGACGAAAGACTCCGCCAAGGCCTGCGTGCGCAGCACATAGCGCCTGATGCGGTCCAGCAATTCCTCCTGCGGGAGTTCGGTGGGGTCGCTTCGGTGCAGGTCCAACAAGGCCAGGATCGCGCCTTGCGGTGAACGGATGTCGTGCGACAGGAAGCGCAAGGCCTGGTCGCGCTTGCGTTCGGCCTCGCGCAGCGGATTGATGTCCACCAGGGTGGCGATCCAGGCGGTATCGGCGGCTTCCTGCCCTGCGCACTGCGCGTACTCGAACAGGAAGGCGCGGCCGGCGGCATCGCGGCATTCGGCGAAATGCCCTGGCGCGACCGCCGCGGGCCAGCTCAGCGCACCGCCGGAAACCAGCGTGAAGCCAGCCAGCAGGCGAGCCATGTCCCTGCCTTCGGCGGCGGCCTCGCCGAATTGCCGTACCGCTTCGCGATTGGCAAGCAGGATGCGGCCGTCCGCGGCCACGGCCAGCGCTGCCTCGGGCAGGCTTTCTATCACGGACGACATGAAGGCCTGGACATCCAGCAAGCGCCCCGTGGCCCGGGCAAGATCGTGGATGCGCCGGTCGATGAGGTCGCCGGCCGGCGCGGCCGCGTCGCCCGGCAGGACGGCTCCGTGGCGTTTCAATCTTCCCAGTTCATCGACGAGGTAGCTGGCCGCGCGCTCCAGGCGCCGCCAGTTCCAGGCGAGATAGAACGCCGCCAGGGCCAGCACGGCCGCGCCGGGAGGCCACCACACGCCCTGGCCGAGCAGCAGGACGCCGCTTGCCCCCGCCGCCGTGCCGATGCCCGCCACGGACGCCGCCAGCGCCCACCCCGGCGCGAACAGCCACAGCGTCGGCAGGACCACGGCCACCAGCAGCACCGTCAGCACCGCGCCCGCCCAGGGTTCGACGATGCGGCGCGCCGTGCCGGACATCAGGTTGTCGATCACATTGGCGGATATCTCGACCCCCGGCGTGAAGCGCTGCCGCGCCGAGAGCGGCGTCGGATAGACGTCGCCCAGGCCTGCCGCCGTGGATCCGACCAGCACGATGCGTCCAGCCAGCGCGCCGTCGGGCAAATCGCCCGCCAGCACCTGGGCGGCGGGAATCGTGCGATAGGTGCCGGCCGGCCCGGCGTAGGCGATATGCATCCAGAAGTCCCGCAACCAGGCGCCCGGTGCCGCCTCCGCGGCGGCGGGCGCCCGGTTCCCGGGCAGAGGATCGGCGACCGGCCTGCCCGCGACCCGCAGCAGCGCCAGTGCGAAATGGTTCCATTGACGCTCTTGAGTGCCCTCTCGCAGGAAGACGCTGCGCACCACGCCATCGGCATCGGGCTCGACCGAGACATGCCCCAGCGCCCGGGCCGCGGACGCCAGCGGCGGCACCGGCAGCATGGCCTGCACCCTGCCCGCCGTTTCAGCGGTGAAAACGGGCAGCACGACGTTGCCGCTGCGGCGGATCGCTTCGGCCATCCGCTGGTCGACCGATGCGTCGGCCGACGGCTCGGAAAGCAACAGGTCCAGGCCCAGGGCAGCCGGCGCCTGCTGGGCGATCCGCTCGATCAAGTCGATCTGCTGGTCCCGGCTCCAGGGCCAGCGGCCCACCTTGGCCAGGCTGCTCTCGTCGATGGCCACCACCACGATGTCCTGGCTGGGAGCGGTGGGCGCCAGCCTGCTGAAGAAATCGTACAGGGCCGCGTCCAGGCGCCCCAGGCCGTTCTGCCAGGCGAGCAAGGCGGCCAGCAGCAAGCCAGCGACGACCGCGATGCCGCGCACCAGGGCGCGTGGCCGCCTTGGCCCCGAAGGCCGTGTGGCGGATGCCTGCGATACGTCCTGGCTGTCCATGCGCGGGAGACTGCGCTACGGAAGCTGGATTTCCTGGCCGTCGCCCGAATGCAGCGCGCCGTCTCCGCTGCGGACCGTGCGATTGACGCGGAAGTGTTGCGGGCGCGTGAAATCGCGCACGTAGCCGTCGCTGTCGGTCGCCTGGATACGGACGAAATACTCGCCGGCGGGCAATGCCTCGAGCGCCCATTTCCGATCCGCGGTCCGGCGCTCGGCCGCCAGTCCGGCAAAGCCCGTGTCGCGCGCGACCTGGACCAGATAGTTCTGGCCCGCCTCGCCATCCCAGCTCAGCACCACTTCGTCACCCTGCTGGCTCATGCCGAGCTTCCCGCCCACGGGCAGGCGCACCATGAAACGGCGCGGATCTCCATAGGGCCCGGCGTCCGGCTTGCCATCCTTGCCCCGGACCACGCTGCCCACGCGCCAGTAGTAGTTGCCGGAGGCGAGTCCGCCCACGGCGCGGGAGGTCTCGGACGACACGCTTTCGTCGACGAACGGATTGGCGAAGGCCTCGTCGCGGGCCACTTGCAGGCGGTAGCCGACCACGCCATCGGCACCCGTCCAGCGAAGCACGGCCTCGGCCTGCTCCACCACGCCGCCGTCGGGCGGGGCGATGGTGACCGGAGGTTCGGGCCGGGCCTTGAGCTTGATGGATCGGGTGATCGGCCGCCCCTCTATCCCCTGGGGGTCGACGCCGTTGATCCGGACCACGTAGTCGCCATCCTCCAGTCCGGCGAAACGCACACGCGGCGTCGCGGTCACGAGGTTGCCGGCCACCTGCTCGGCGGTACCCGCGGGCCAGATGAAAGCGCGGTAGGACGCGGCCCCCTGGAGCGCCGGGAATGCCAGATCGATGATCGGGCGTTGTTGCAGGGACTGGACACCGGTCAGGTCGGGCGCCGCCAGCAGCGGCGCCAGCGTGGCCGCCTGGGCATTGGCGGCGACCGCCCCGCCCGTGCCGGCTCCGACCCGCGCCGCGGCGCCCGAACGCAGGACACGCAGCTCGACCTCGCCCTCGAGGACGTCGCTGGTGGCCGCGCTGCCGTCGCGCATCGACACGCCGAATTCGGTGCCCCGCACGCCGGCGGCCATCAGCGGCGTATCGATCTGGAAGCGGCTGCCCGACGGCCGTTGCGGCGGCACCCGCGACTCGACACGGCCCTTGTCCAGGGCCAGCGACGTATCGGCGCGCTTCTTCGTCAGGCTGTACTTCAGGCGCTCCAGGCGCAGCTCGGAGTCTCCCGCCACGCGGACCACCGAGCCGTCGGCCATCTCCAGTGTCGCAAAGCCCCCCGCGTCGGTACGCAGGCTGTCGCCATCGATCAGCCGCATGTCGCGCTCCAGCGCGCCCGACGAGCCGCTGCGCGTCGTATAGCGAACGCCCCCCGATACGTGCACCACGCGCGCGCCGCCGGGCTTCTTGCGCAGCAGCTCGTCGGGCACCAGGATGGTGGAGCCGGGCTTGAGCCTGAGCGGATTGGGATTGCCGTTCTCGCGCGCCAGGGCCGGCCACTGGCCGGGGTCTTCCAGATAGGCCTGGGCCAGGTCGTACAGGGTGTCGCCGTCACGCACCAGATGGCGCACCGGTTCGGCCTGCTGGGCATGGGCCGCCATCGGGCCGAACGCACAGGCGGCGGCGATGGCCCACGCGGACAGCCGGCTGCCGGCGTCCATGCTGGGTATTGTCTTCATGGGTGATCGTCGTTGGATTCGTTCGTTGCCTGCTGGTCGGCCAGTATCTCGAAGCGGTAGCCCAGGCCGTAGACCGGCACCAGCCGCACGCCGTTATGGGGCCGCAGGTCGAGCTTGCGGCGCAACTGCGACATGTGCGTGGTGACGGTGCGGGTATCGATGGCGCTCGTGCCCCACAACTCCTCGAGCAGATGCTCGTGTGTCAGCAGCCTCCCCAGGTTGCGGAACAGGTACAAGGCCAGTTCGTATTCCTTGGGCTTGAGTTCGACCGCTTCACCCTTGAGCCGGACCTCGCGGCGGTGCAAGTCGAAGGTGTAGGCGCCGAAGCCCGGCTGGGTCGGGCGCGTGGCCTCGGGATAGGCGCGGCGCAGCAGCGCGGCCACCCTGGCCTGCAGTTCGAACGGCCGGATGGGTTTGGTCATGTAGTCGTCGGCGCCCGCCTGCAGCCCGTCGACCACGTCCTGTTCTTCGTCGCGGCTGGTGACGAAAAGCACGGGCAGGTGCGGCGGCAGATTGCGGCGGATCCACCCCAGGATCTCTGGGCCATCGATATGCGGCACGTGCCAATCCAGCACGAACATGTCGTAGCTTTCGCGATGGAGGTCGCGCAACATCGCCCTGCCGTCCTCGAACAGATGGCAGTCGTGCCCCGCCTGCAGCAGCGTCTTTTCTATGATCCGGGCATGCGCCGGGTCGTCTTCCAGTATGGCAATACGCACCTGGCCCCCCAAAGATCGGTGTAAAGCCAGCGCATTTTATAACGGGGCGCGCCGCGACGCCCGGAAAACGCCACTTTCGGTGGAATCCGGCGCCAGATCAAGGGGAACGCGAGAAGGTCTCAGCGCATGCCGGGTCCGCTGTCCGGCCGCGGCATCGCGGGTCCGGGCGAATTGGACGGCATGGCCGGGGAAGCGGGCGCCGGCGTCACCACCTCCTGGTACTCCCGCAGCAAGCCGCCGCCCTCGACGCTGCCGCTGACCGTTCCGCGCCCGTCCATCCGCGCCACGCAGGCGGCGCGGTCGGCTTCCGGCAAGGCATTGCAGCGTTGGATACGGTTGCGCTCATAGGTGGCATCACTGGCGCCGCGCAGGTCGCCCCGCCGCGCCTCCTGCAAGGCCGCGCCGGCTTCCCGGCGGCACGTCGCGGCATCTTCCCCCGACCGGCCACTGTTGCAGCGAGCCATGTCGTCCCGATAGGCGGTATCGGCGCCGGAGGCGGCCTGCGCCGAGGTAAACAGAACGGCTCCCAGGGCGACCGCGGCCAGTCCCAGGGCGCCACGCTTGGCTTTCGTGTTCATGCCTGACTCCTTACACGCAGGAAAGGCCCCGCCGCGCGGGGCCGGCGCGTCGGTCCAGTGTAGGCCTGGCAAGGATGGCCACGGCGCGCCGGGGGGCGCGACTATGTAAGCGGTCCGTACAGCATAGGCAACGGCCCCCGTGGCCGCGGGATCGCGGCCACGGCTTGTTACGAAGGCTGGCGCGCCAGCAACGGGGCCGACTCGGGTGCCGGGGCTTGCCGTTCCCAGCCACCGCCCAGCGCGCGTATCAGGTTGACGGTCGAGCGCGCCAGTTCCCCGTCCAACCGGGTGGCCACCCGGCGCTGCTGCAATACGCTGCGGTCGGCATCGATCACGTCCAGGTAGCTTACCGAGCCCTCGCGGTACTGGATCTGCGACAGCCGGGCCGCGCGCGCGGCCGACGCCACCGCCTCGTCCTGCGCGCGGTACTGATCGGCCAGGATGCGCAGGTTGGCCAGGTTGTCCTCCACCTCCTTGAAGGCCGTCAGCACTGTCTGCCGATAGTTGGCGGCTTCTTCTTCGTAGGCCGCCCGCGCGGCCTGGAGCCCGGCTTCGCGCCGTCCGCCGTCGAAGATGGGCAGCGTCAGCATGGTCCCCACCAGCGGACCCAGCAGGAAGGTGCGGCTCGACCAGTTGAACAGGTCGCCCAGCTGCGCCGACTCGTAACCCAGCGCGCCGGTCAGCGCCAGCCTGGGAAAGAAGGCCGTGCGCGCAACGCCGACCTCGGCGTTGGCGGCCGCCATCGCCCGCTCGGCCGCGGCGATGTCGGGTCGGCGTTCCAGCAGCTCGGACGGCAGGCCGGGCGGGACCGGCACCGCCAGCCTGGCCAGGGGACGTGCCGGCAGGCTGAAGTTGGCCGGCGCCTCGCCCAGCAGGATCGCCAACGCATGTTCCGCCGCCGCGCGCTGGCGGGCGATGTCCAGCGCCTCGGACCTGGCCGATGCCAGCTCCGTGCGCGCCCGCGCCAGGTCCAGTTCGCTGATGTCGCCTTCGTCGTAGCGGCGCTGGATCAGCGCCAGCGTCCGTTCGCGCAAGGCCACGGTACCGCCGTAGAGTTCCTGTCCCGCATCCAGCTCCCGCACCAGGAAATACGCCTGCGCGACGTCGGCCTGCACGGCCAGCAGCACCGAGCGCAGCAATGCCTCGCCTTGCCCGGCCCGGGCCGACGCCGCATCGACGCTGGCCGCGACCCGGCCGAACAGGTTCACCTCGTAGGCCACGCTGGCCTGGGCACGCCACAGCGTGGACGGGGACGTATTCGCCTCGGCGGGCAATCCCTTCGAGGCCGGCGACGGCCGCTGCCGCGTGGGGCCGGCGCCCGCGTCCACGCGCGGGTACAGGTCGGCCCGCGCCTCGCCCAGCCGCGCCCTGGCTTGTGCCAGCCGTGCCACCGCTGCCTTGAGATTCTGGTTCGCGTCCGCCGCGCGCGCCTGCAACTGATCCAGCACCGGATCGCCGAATACCGTCCACCAGTGTCCACGGTGGGCATCCTCGGCCGGCCGGGCGGCCTTCCAGTTGCCAGCGGCCGCTTCCTTGAACGCCACCGGCACGTCGGGCCGGGGCGGATCATAGACGGGCGCCACCGAGCAGCCCGCCAGCACGAGCAAGGCCATCGATGCCGCTCGCCGCAGATATTTCTTCATGGGATTCTCTTTCACTTCAGTGGCTCCGCGTGGTGCGCCGCCACGATGGGCGCCTCGTGCTGGGCGGCCGAGTGCAGCTTGCGCGCACCGCTGGCCAGCCGCAGCAGTACATAGAAGACGGGGGTCAGGAACAGGCCGAACAAGGTCACGCCCAGCATCCCGAAGAACACCGCCACGCCCATGGCATGCCGCATCTCGGAGCCGGCGCCGGAGGACGTCACCAGCGGCACCACCCCCATGATGAACGCGATGGATGTCATCAGGATGGGACGCAGGCGCAGACGGCTGGCCTCGACGGCCGCCTCGATCACCGACCTGCCCTGCAGCTCCAGCTCGCGCGCGAACTCGACGATCAGGATGGCGTTCTTCGAGGCCAGGCCCACCAGTACCATCAGACCGATCTGGGTAAAGATGTTGTTGTCTCCCCGCGTCAGCCAGACGCCCGTGAGCGCGGCCAGGATGCTCATCGGCACGATCAGGATCACCGCCAGCGGCAGTGTCAGGCTCTCGTACAGGGCCGCCAGCACCAGGAACACCAGCAGCACGCTGATCGGAAACACCCAGATGCCGGCATTGCCCGCCAGGATCTGCTGGTAGGTCAGGTCCGTCCAGGCCAGTTTCATGCCCCGCGGCAGGACTTCCGCCGCGATGCGCTCGGCGGCGGCCTGTGCCTGGTCCGAGGAGTACCCCGGCGCCGGCCCGCCATTGATGTCGGCGGCGGTGTAGCCGTTGTAGCGCACCACCATTTCCGGTCCGAATGTCGGCCGCACATCCACCAGCGACGACAGCGGCACCATCTCGCCCGCGGCATTGCGGGTCTTCAACGCCAGGATGTCGTCAGGATGCGCGCGAAACGGCGCGTCGGCCTGCGCGCGGACCTGGTACACCCGCCCGAAGCGGTTGAAGTCGTTCACGTACAGCGAACCCAGGTAGATCTGCATGGTGTCGAACACGTCCGTGACGGCAACTCCCAGCTGCTTGGCCTTGACCCGATCCAGTTGCACGTCCAGCTGCGGCACGTTGATCTGGTAGCTGCTGAACGTCGGCCCGAGCTCGGGCGCCTTCTGCGCCGCGGCCACGAAGGCCTGCGCGGCCGCATCCAGTTCGGCGTAGCCCAGCGCGGCCCGGTCCTCGATCTGCAGCTTGAACCCGCCCAACGTGCCCAGGCCCATGACGGGCGGCGGCGGGAATACCGCGATGAAGGACTCCTTGATGGCCGAGAACCGCTGGTTGAGTGCGTTCGAGATCGCCTCGGCCGAGACGTCCCGGCCCTTGCGTTCGTGGAAGTCCTTCAGCGACACGAACACGATGCCCGCGCTCGAGCTGTTGGTGAAGCCGTTGATCGACAGTCCGGGAAACGCGATGGCGCTTTCCACGCCCGGCTGCTTGAGCGCGATGTCGGACATGCGCCGGATGACGTCTTCCGTACGGTCGAGCGATGCCCCGTTGGGCAATTGCGCGAAGGCGACCAGGTACTGCTTGTCCTGCGCGGGCACGAAGCCTCCCGGCACGATGGACGAGACGCCGAGCGTCAGCGCCAGCAACACGCCGTATACGCCCATGACCACGGCCTTGCGCGAAATGACACCCGATACCCCGTCGCCATAGCGGTCGGACGCCCTGCCGAACAGATCGTTGAAGCGGCGGAAGAAGCCCCCGAACAAGCGGTTCATCACGCGCGTCAAGGCATCGGGCCGGGCATCGTGGGACTTCAGCAGCAGGGCCGCCAGCGCCGGCGACAGCGTCAGCGAATTGAACGCCGAGATCACCGTGGAAATGGCGATGGTCATCGCGAACTGCTTGTAGAACTGGCCGCTCAGGCCGGTCATGAAGGCCAGCGGCACGAATACCGCGACCAGCGTCAGCGCGATGGCGATGATGGGACCGCTGACCTCGCGCATCGCGCGATAGGTAGCCTCGCGCGGCGTAAGCCCGGCGGCGATGTTGCGCTCCACGTTCTCGACCACCACGATCGCATCGTCCACCACGATGCCTATGGCGAGCACCATGCCGAACAGCGACAGCGCGTTGATCGAATAGCCGAAGCCCAGCATCAGCGAAAATGTTCCGATGATGGAGACCGGCACCGCCAGGAGCGGAATGATGGACGCCCGCCAGGTCTGCAGGAATACGATGACCACCAGCACCACCAGGGCCACGGCCTCCAGCAGCGTGACTACCACCGCCTTGATGCTGGCGCGCACGAACTGCGTCGGGTCGTAGACGATGCGATAGTCCACCGACGGCGGGAAGTCCTTGGCCATCTCCTTCATGGCCGCCCGCACCTGATCCGACACCGCCAGCGCGTTGGCGCCAGGCGACTGCATGATGGCCAGCGCCACCGCCGGCTTGTTGTCCAGCAATGAACGCAGGCCGTACTCGGCCGCGGCCAGCTCGATGCGCGCCACATCCGACAGGCGCGTCACGCCGCCGTCGGGCGAAGTCTTCAGGACGATGTTGGCGAAATCCGACTCGGTCTGCAGACGGCCCTGCGTATTCACCGACAATTGCAGGGACACGTCGGACGCGCTGGGCGAAGCGCCGATCACGCCGGCCGCCACCTGCACGTTCTGCTCGCGTATCGCCGCCACCACGTCCGAGGCCGTCAGCCCCCGCTGCGCGACCCTCTGGGGATCCAGCCAGACACGCATCGAATAGTTGCCGGCCCCCCACAGCTGCACTTCGCCCACGCCGGGAATGCGCGCCAGGCGGTCCTTGACGTTGATCAGCGCATAGTTGCGCAGGTAGGTGATGTCATAACGATCGTCAGGCGAGATCAGATGCGTCACCATCGTCAGCGTGGGCGAACTCTTGATGGTCGTGACGCCCAGCCGCTGCACGTCCTCGGGCAGGCGCGGCAGCGCCTGCGACACCCGGTTCTGCACCAGTTGCTGCGCCTTGTCCGGGTCCATGCCCAGGCGGAAGGTCACCGTGACAGCCAGGTTGCCGTCGCTGTTGGCCTGGGACTGCATGTACAGCATGTCCTCGACGCCGTTGATGGACTCCTCCAGCGGCGAAGCCACCGTCTCGGCGATCACCTTCGGATTGGCGCCGGGATACTGCGCCCGCACGACGACCGAGGGCGGGACGACTTCCGGATACTCCGAGATGGGCAACTGGAACATCGCCAGCGCGCCCGCCAGCAGGATCAGGACCGATAGCACGCCCGCGAAAATGGGCCGGTCGATGAAAAACTTGGAAATATTCATGATCGTGTCCGGAGCGCCTCAAACCTGCTTCGGCTGGCGGCCGGCCTGCGCGCGCGGCGGCGCGCCGTCGGCCGGCGGGTGATCGTCCGCGAACCGGCCCGGCTGCCCCGCCATGGGGACTTCGCGCGGCGCCACCGGCTCGCCCGGCCGCACGCGCTGGAGCCCGTTGACCACGATGCGCTCGCCCGCCTTCAGGCCGGCGTCGACCACGCGCAGGCCATCGCTGGCCGTGCCCAGGCGCACTTCGCGATAGCTCGTCCGATTGCCTTCTTCCAGCACCAGCACGAAACGCTTGTCCTGGTCGGTGCCGACGGCGCGTTCATCGATCAGCAGCGCATCGCGCGGCTTGCCGCCGCCCAGTTGCACGCGCGCGTACAGCCCGGGAATCAGTTGGCCGTCGGGATTGTCGAACACCGCGCGCACGCGGATGGTGCCCGAGGCCACGTCCAGCCGGTTGTCGATGAAGCTGACCGTGCCCTTGCGCGGATGGCCGTCCTCGTTGGCCAGGCCCAGGTAGACCGGGATGGTCCCCGAACCCGCGCGGCTGGCCTGCGCCATCTTCAGATAGGTGGGCTCGTCCACGTCGAAGGCCGCGTACATCCGCGCCGTCGACACCAGGGTGGTCAACGGCGCCGACGCGGCGCCAGCGGCCACGACGTTGCCCACCGTCACCTGCGCGCGCGAGATGCGGCCGCTCACCGGTGCCGTGATGCGCGTGTACTCCAGGTTCAGCCGGGCAGCCTCGAGCGCGGCCCGCGCGGCCTGCAGATTGGCCACCGCCTCGCGCGCCGCGTTCTGCTTTTCCTCGAAATCGCGCTTGGCGATCGCGTTGTCCGCAAGCAGCCGCTGGCCGCGGGCCAGGTCGGAGGCCGCGTAGGCGTCGCGCGCCTCGGCCGCGGCGAGCTGGCCCTGGACGCGGGCGACCTCGGCCGCGTAGGGGCGCGGGTCGATGGTGAACAACACCTCGCCCTTCTTGACCAGGGCACCGTCCTGGAAATGCACGGCGGTCAGCGTTCCGGACACCAGGGGCCGGATCTCGACGCGGTCCACCGCCTCCAGCCGTCCGGAATAGCCGCGCCAGTCCGTGATGCTGCGGCTGACGACCTCGGCGACATCCACGGCCGCCGCGGGGGCCGGCGCGGCCGGGGCCTCCTGGCTGGCCAGGGCCGGCATCCGCTGCACGGCGATGCCGCCGGCAACGCCAAGCACGGCAACGCCCAGCGTGACCGCCAGCGCGTGTTTGCGAAAACGAAACATGAAAAACCTCGGGCTCGTATGGGTGAATACAGCGATGCCCGATTTTGAGTGTTATCTTGTTTCCGATAAATCCTGCGTTTTTACAAACACTATTCATCCAGAACGAACAATCGCCGCCCATAAGGCGGCAGGAGCCTCCCGTGGACAAATTCCAGGCCATGCAGGTGTTCACGCGCGTGGTGGAAGCCAACAGCTTCACCATGGCCGCCGACAACCTCGGACTGCCGCGCGCCACCGTCAGCACGACCATCCGCAACCTCGAACGCGCGCTGCAGGTCCGGCTGCTCAACCGGACCACGCGCAAGATCAGCCTCACGCCCGACGGCGCCTCGTACTACGAGCGCTGCATACGGCTATTGGCTGACCTGGAGGAGGCAGAGACCTCCTTCCGCGATGTCGCGCGCCGGCCCCGGGGCCGGCTGCGGATCGACACGCCGGCCTCGATCGGCCGCTCGATCCTGATCCCCTCGCTGTGCGAATTCCACGAACGCTACCCGGACATCGAGCTGGTGATCGGCATGGGCGACCGCCCCGTCGACCTGGTCCAGGAGGCCGTGGATTGCGCCATCCGTGTCGGCGAACTCCAGGATTCGTCCATGGTGGCACGGCGCATCGGTACGTTCGAGAGCCTGACCTGCGCCGCGCCTTCGTATCTCGAAGCCTATGGCGAGCCGCGCACGATCAAGGACCTGGAACGCCATCATGCGGTCCACTATTTCTCCGCGCGCACCGGCCGCACCATCGACTGGGATTTCGTCGTCGACGGCGTGGCCACCGAAGTCAAGGTCAAGAGCATCGTCGCGGTCAACGACTCGGACGCCTACGTGGCCTGCGGCCTGCAGGGCTTCGGTCTCATCCAGCCCGCGCGCTATATGGTGCGGCCCCACCTGGAGTCCGGACAACTGCGCGAGGTCCTGACCGGCTGGAAACCCTCTCCCATGCCGATCTCGGTGGTCTACCTGCACAACCGGCACCTGTCCCCCAAGGTCCGTGCCTTCGTGGACTGGGTGACCGAACTGTTCGGCCGTTGCCCGCTGCTCGGCGGCGAATGCCACGCGGGCGAGATGCCGCAGGAGTGCGAGTTCGCCTGCGAACCCACCGGCCATACGGTCCGGTCCGTCATCGAACAGCACAACCTGGCCGAAAGCGTCTTCTGACGCCCTCGCCAGGGCCTGTCGCCCTAACCCCGGACGCGGCTCTTGCCCGCCCGGGCCTCGACCGCCGCGCGGCACGGAGCGAGCAGGTCCAGTTGCTCCTTGTACACGTCCGTCCGGACCTCGAACATCCCCAGGAACGAATGGAACAAGTTGTCGTGACTATAGGGTTCGTCGCGGCGGGCGGCCAGGCAGGCCGTGTCCACGCCCCAGCCTTGGGCCGCGCCGGGTGACATCCACATCACCATGGGCACGTGGGTCTGGGCGCGCGGTGCGATCGCATACGGCGCCGCGTGCAGGTAGAGGCCATTCTCGCCCAGCGACTCCCCATGGTCGGACACGTAGACCATGGCGGTATCCCGCGTGGCGGCCTGCTTCTGCAAAAGAGCGACGACCTGCGCCAGGAAGTGGTCCGTGTAGAGGATGGAGTTGTCGTAGGCATTGACCAGCGCCCCTTGCGGACAATCCCCCAATTGGTTGGTCCGGCAAACGGGCTTGAATCGCTCGAACTCGGGCGGATAGCGCCGGTAGTACGCCGGCCCGTGGCTGCCCATGGTGTGCAGCACGATGAAAGCGTCGCCCGGATGGGCATCCATGTAGGCGGGCAGGCCTTCGAGCAGCGCCTCGTCGCGGCAGCCGTCGGCATCGCAATGCGGATGCCGGGGATCGCCCATGACGCTGTCGTTGGGCACGCGCAGGCAGGTACCCTTGCAATCGCTGTTGTTCTCGCGCCAGTAGACCGCCACGCCCGCCCGCTGGAGCACGTCCAGCAGGCCCTCGCGCGTCTTGGCCGCGCGGTCTGAATAATCCGCCCGGCCGAGGTTCGAAAACATGCACGGCACCGACACCGCGGTGGACGTGCCGCACGAAGAAACGTTGGAAAAATTGAGCACGCCCAGGCGCGACAGCTCCGGCGTCGTATCGCGCGCATAGCCGTTCAGCCCGAAATGATCCGCGCGCGCGGTCTCGCCCACCACGAATACCACCAGGGACTTGCGGGGCCGCGCCGTGGCGGCGGCCCCACGGACGGCGTCCAGGCCGATCGGGGCCACGACCAGGGCGGCCTCCTTGGCGCCCCAGCGCTGGCGCGCATACTTGCCCAGCGCATACACATAGCTCGTCGGATTGATCTTCTGGGTCACCTGCCTGTGCTCGCGGAACAGCGGCGCATACACCGAGTAGAACCCACCCAGCATCGCCAGGCCGGTGACCAGGCAGGCCACGGCTACCAGCAGTCGGGTCGCCACGCCCCGCACACCTGCCGCGTACTCGACGCGCAGACGCCACAAACCCACCACCGGCAGGACCCCCAGCACGAGCAGGTAGCCCAGCAACCCGGGACTCAGCAAGGCCCCGGCCTCGCGCGCGTCGGTCTCGACCAGGTTCTGCACCATCACGTTGTCGATCGCGATGCCGTAGGTGGACATGAAATAGGCCGCCAAGGCGGAGACCGGCAGCAGCACCGTCAGCAACGGCTTGAACACCGTCTTGAACGAAAACAGCGTCAGCAGCAGCCCGAACACCGACCACATCAGGATGGCGAACGAGAGATAGAAGGCGGCGGAACTGGCACCGTTCCAGGGAACGATGCGCAGGATATCGCGCCAGACCGCGAGGTTGTAGAAAAGCATCAGCGCGGCGGCAATGGCGAGCGACAGGCGCGTGCTGTTGCGGAGTCCCCAACCCCGGTCCCGGCCGGCCGCGACCAACCCCCAAATGAACGCCCCCGAGCGGCGTTCGTGTAGTGCGGAAGACAAACTGGTGCTCCCATGAAGCAATGCCGGCCAGCCTATCGGAACCGTCATCGAAGAAACGTCGAATTTTTGTCGAATTTTTGTCGAACCGGCAAATTGTTAACATGCAAATAGTTTGCATGCTAACATCTTTCCATGGAAAGAATTGACAAACAGCTGGCCACCCTGACCATGGCCCTGGGCCGCACGGCCCGCGCCTACAAGTCGGCCGCCGACAAAATGACCGCCGATTTCGGCCTGTCCCAGGCTACCGCCTGGCCCGTGGTCATGATCGGCCGCCTGGGCGACGGCGCCCGCCCTGGCGCCGTCGCCGACGCGCTGGGCATCGAGCCCTCCTCGGTGGTCCGTGTCATCGATCGCGTGGTCGAGCTGGGCCTCGTGGAGCGCCGCGAAGATGCTTCCGACCGCCGCGCCAAGTCCCTGTATCTCACGGCCGCCGGCCGGCAATGCGCCGACCGGATCGAAGCCGCCCTCATCCCCTTCCGGCGCTCCCTGTTCGCGGGCAAGAGCACGGACGATATCGAAGCCTGCCTGCGCACGCTCGAAGGCTTGCAGGCCGCGATCGAACAACTCGCACAGGAATCCGGCCCCGCTTCGTCCCCATGAAGCTCCCTACTCTTTCAGAGACGCTGTTCTCGCTCAAGAGCTACATCGCCGCGGTCCTCGCCCTCTACCTCGCGATGCGCATGGGCCTGCCGCGTCCGTTCTGGGCCATGACCACCGCCTACGTGGTCAGCAGCCCGCTGGCCGGCGCGGTACGCTCCAAGGCGGTCTACCGCATCACCGGCACCACGCTGGGGACGGCGATGGCCCTGGCCGCCGTGCCGCTCCTGGCCAATGCGCCGGAACTGCTGTCGCTCGCATTCGCGCTCTGGGTGGGGCTGTGCCTGTACATTTCGCTGCTCGACCGCACGCCCAGGTCCTACCTCTTCATGCTGGCGGGCTACACCGCCGCGCTGATCGGCTTTCCCGCCGTCGCGCAGCCCGAGCAGATCTTCGACACCTCGCTGGCGCGCGTGGAGGAAATCCTGCTCGGCATCACCTGCGCCACGCTGATACACAGCCTGGCAATGCCGCAGGGCATCGGTCCCGTCCTCGTCTCCCGCGTGCAGCGGGCCTATGACGATGCCCAGCGGTGGATCGCCGACACGCTAGGCGGGAAACCCGACGCCGGCCAACTGGACCGCCGCAAACTGGCCGCCGATGTCACCGATCTGCGGTTGATGGCGACCCACCTGCCCTTCGACACCTCGCACCTGCGCTGGACCTCGAACGCCATCCATGCCGTGCAGGACCGCATCTCGTTGATGATGCCGCTGCTGTCCGCCATCGAGGACCGCCTGGCCGTGCTGCGGGCGATGCCCGCCGGCCTCGCCCGCGGCTGGGAAACGGTGATGCGGGACGTGGCCGCGTGGACCCGCGATCCCCGATCCCGGGACCCGGCGCGGCTGGCCGGGCTGGTGCGGGACATCGACGCGAACCACCCCGCGGTCTCGCGGGACATGAACTGGCGCGACATGGTCGAACTCAGCCTGGGCTCGCGCCTGAAGGCACTGATCAACGCCTACGCCGACTCCAGCGCGCTGCGCACGCACATCGAGGCCGGCCTGCACGATGCCCGCTCGGAACTCATCCGCGAGCATCCCAACTCGCCCCGCGTGCTGCACACCGACCGCGGGCTGGCCCTGTTGTCGGCCTTCGCGGCCACCGTGGCCATCCTGGCCTGCTGCCTGTTCTGGATCGCCACCGCGTGGCAGGCGGGTTCGGGCGCTGCCCTGATGGCGGCCATCTTCTGCTGCCTGTTCGCCACCATGGACAACCCGGTGCCGGCGATACGGGTGTTCCTGAAATTCACGCTGTTGTCGATCCCCTGCTCGGCCTTCTACCTGCTGGTCGTGCTGCCGGCCGTGCACAGCTTCGAGATGCTGGTGCTGACCACCGCGCCGTTGTTCCTGCTCCTGGGCATCCTGGTCGCACGGCCGCCCACCACCGGCCGCGCGATGGCTTTCCTGTTCGGCGTGACGTCGGCGCTGGCGATGCACGACACCCAGACGGCCGATCTCGTCTCCTTCGCCAACAGCATGCTGGCGCAGGTCGCGGGCATCGTGGCCGCCGCCGTCTGTACACGGCTGTTCCGGACCATCAGTGCCGACTACGGCGCGCTCAGGCTGCTGCGCGCGAACTGGAGGGAATTGGCCGAACTGGGACGCGCCGACTCGGCCCGAAACATCGCCGTGACCGAAATCTCCGCCCGCATGCTGGACCGCCTGGCGCTGCTCTCGCCCCGCATGGCGGTGGCCCGCGCCAACGCGGACCTGCAGGACGCCGATGTACTGGCGGACCTGCGCCTGGGCCTGAACATGACGCAGTTGCTGCGCCTGCAGCCCGAGCTGGACCGCGAGCACGTGTCCGTACTCCCGTTGCTGGCCGCGATGTCGTCGTTCTTTGCCGGCCGGCGCCTGCCCGCGCAGCGCCCGGCGCCCTCCCTCCTCTGCCGGGTCGACGGCCTGTTGCGCGCCGTGTGCGCGCTTCCCCCCTCGCCCGGACAACGCGACGCCGTCGCCGCGCTGTGCGGCATCCGCCGCGACCTGTATCCCGATGCCGACGATTATCAGCCGGCGTCCTCCCCGCCGGAGTCCGACCGTGTTCGCTGAAATCAATGTCTATGGCCTGTACGTGCCCGCCCTGTTGTTGCTGACTTTCGCGGCCCTTGCCGTGTCGCGGCTGCTCGGACATGGGCTGGCCCGCCTCGGGCTCTATCGCCTGGTCTGGCACCCCCCGCTGTTCGACGCCTGCCTGTTCGTCATCGTCCTGGCTTGCCTGTCGTTCCTGTTCACCCGCGAGTTCTAAAGTGATACCCAAGCTTTCATTGCCGGCGCTGGGCCGGTTCGCATTGACCCTGCTGGTCCTGGCCATCGCCATCGCCGCCGGCTGGACGCTGTGGCAGCGCTACGAGGTCCGCCCCTGGACTCGCGACGGCCGCGTCAAGGCCTATGTCGTGCAGGTCGCCCCCGATGTCACCGGTCCCGTCACCCAGGTGCTGGTACGCGACAACCAGGCCGTCCAGGCCGGCCAGATCCTGTTCCAGATCGACAAGGCCCGCTACGAGCTCGCCGTGCGCCAGTCCGAGGCCGCCGTGCGGTCGCAGCGCGCCGCGCTGGCCCAGGCCATGCGCGAAACCCGCCGCAATGGCGAACTGGGCGAATTGGTCGCCCAGGAAAGCCGCGAGCAGGCACAGTCGCGCGTCGAGCAATTGGGCGCCGCCCTGGCCCAGGCACAGGCCAATCTCGATCTGGCCCGGCTCAACCTGACCCGCAGCACGGTGCGCTCGCCCGTCAACGGCTACGTGACCAACCTGGACCTGCAAGGCGGCGCCTACGTCACCGCCGGCCACGCCGTCATGGCGCTGGTCGATCGCGATTCGTTCTACGTCGAAGGCTATTTCGAGGAAAACAAGCTGCCGCGCATACACGTCGGCGACCAGGCCTCGGTGCTGTTGATGGGAGCCGGCGAGCCTCTGGAAGGCCACGTCGAGAGTTTCTCGGAAGGTATCGCCGACCGCGATCGCAGCACGGCCGCCAACCTGCTTCCCAACGTCAACCCGACCTTCAACTGGGTCCGGCTGGCCCAGCGCATCCCCGTGCGCGTCGTCATCGACCGCGTTCCGGATTCGGTCAGGTTGGTGGCGGGCCAGACGGCCACGGTCGAGGTTCGCGAACAGGCCGCGCCTCGTTCCGAAGGAGCGGCCTCATGAAGACCCGCGCCCCCCGGTGCCTGGCCGCCGCGCTGCTGGCGACGATGGCCGCTTGCTCGACCGTGGGCCCCGACTACCATCTTCCCGGGCAGGCCGCGGCCAGATTGGAGGCCGCCAACGGTCCGCTGGCCGGACGGGAAACGGCCTCCGCCCTGTCCGTGCCGCTGCCGGCCCACTGGTGGCGCCTGTACGACGATCCGGTACTGGATGATCTGGTCGGCCAGGCGTTCGCCGCCAATGCCGATCTACGCGTGGCCGCCGCCAACCTGCAACGCGCCGCAGCCGTCGTCGACGAAGCCGGCGCCGGCCGGCGTCCGAGCGTCTCGGTCAACGCCTCCCCCGCCTATGGACGCGCCTCGGGCGCCGCCAAAGGCGTGCCCTACGCGCTGCCCGACATCGGCACCTACGACGCGGGCGCCGCGGTGTCCTACCAGGTTGATCTGTTCGGCAAGATTTCGCGCGGACTGGAGGCCGCGAATGCCGATGCCGAGGCGGCCCAGGCCGCCTACGACCTGGCCCGGGTCAATGTCGCCGCCGGCACCGTGCGGGCCTACGCCGAGGCCTGCGCGGCGGGCCAGCAACTGGAGGTTGCCCAGCACTCGATCGCGCTGCAGGAGCAGTTCGCCGAACTCACCCGCAAACGCGCCGGCATGGGCCGGGGCACGTCGCTGGACGTCAGCCGCGCGCAAGGCCAGCTCGAGCAATTGCGGGCGGCCGTGCCGCCGCTGGAAGCGCAACGCGCCACCTCGCTCTACCGGCTGGCCGTGCTGGTCGGCAAAGTACCGGGCACGCTGCCCGTCTCCCTGGCTGCCTGCCATGCCCCGCCTGCCCTTCGCGACCCCGTCCCTGTCGGCGACGGCGCGGCGCTGCTGCGCCGGCGGCCCGACATCCGCCAGGCCGAACGCTCGCTGGCCTCGGCCACCGCCCGCATAGGCGTCGCCACGGCCGAGCTGTATCCCAGCATCTCGCTGGGCTTGTCGGCCGGCAGCACCGGCACGCTGTCCCGGCTCGGCGCCGACAACGCCTTCCGCTGGAGCCTGGGACCGCTCATTTCCTGGAGTCTTCCCGACACCGGCCTGGCGCGCAGCCACATCGCGCAGGCCGAGGCCGGCAGCGCGGCGGCGCTGGCCCGCTTCGACGCCGCCGTGCTGAACGCGCTGCGCGAAACCTCCAGCGCGCTGACCGTGTATGCGCGGGACCTGGACCGGACGGATGCGCTGCGCGCCGCCCGCGACAACAACCGCGACGCCGCCGAGCAGGCGCGCACGCTGTACCGCCTGGGACGCACCGACTTCCTGACGGCGCTGGATGCCGACCGTACCCTGGCCGGTTCGGAAAGCGCGTTGACCGCCGCCCAGGGGCAACTGGCCGCCGACCAGGCCGCGCTGTTCCTGGCATTGGGCGGCGGCTGGGAATAGTCCCGGTCTACTTCTTGCCGCTCTTCTTCGCCTTGCCCTTGCCTTCGGCGCGCTTGGCCACGGGCCCGGGCCGGCCCTTGCGGTAATCCTCATAGAACTGCTCGGCCATCTGCCGCAAGGCCCGGCCGATCGCCGCGTATTCGTATTCGTTCAGGTTGGCCAGCGACACGCGCCCGGCCGGCCGCAATGTACCGAAGCCACTTCCCGGCAGCATCACGATGCCCGTTTCGTCCGCGATGCGGAACAGCAGGTCGGTGGGCGCCACGTTCTTCTGCACCCAGGCCGCGAAATCCGGGCCGTGCAGGTCCCTCGCGATGGCGCCCAGGTCGAGCAGCGTGTAATAGTCCACCGCATTCTCGTCGTGAGGCTGGGCGATGCCCAGTTCGCGGTACAGCGCTGCCTGCCGCCGGCGTATCAGCTTCTTGAGCTCGGCCTTGTAGCCGTCGTGCTCGTCCATCAGGGCGAACAGCGAAAACAAGGCCATTTGCACCTGCTGCGGCGTGGACAGCCCCGCGGTGTGGTTCAGGGCCACGGACCGGCTGTCGGCCACCAGCCGGTCGATGAACTTCAGCCCGGGCACGTCCGGCGTGAGCGAGGCATAGCGTTCGTTCAGGGCCTTCTTCATCGAGGCGGGCAGGCCGCGCAAGGCCTCGTCCATGACGTTGTCGTCGTGGACGGCGATGGCGCCCAGGCGCCAGCCCGTCGCGCCGAAATACTTGGAGTACGAATAGACCAGGATGGTGTTGCGCGGGCATTTGGCGAACAGCGACTGGAAGTCGTCGGCGAACGTCCCGTAGACGTCGTCGGTCAGCACGATCAGATCGCGTCTCCGGGTCTCGATGATTTCGCGTATGCGCTGCAGCCCATGCTCGTTGATCTTGTAGGACGGCGGATTGCTCGGGTTGATGCAAAAGAAGACCTTCACCGCCGGATCCAGCAGTTTGTCGATCTCCGCGTCGGGGTACTGCCATCCCCGCTCGGGATCGGCATTGATGTACACCGGTTCGAGCCGATAGTCGTTCAGGCGCGGGATCTCGATGTAGGGCGTGAACGCCGGCATGCCTATCGCCACCTTGTCCCCCGCCTTGACCAGTCCGTTCTGCTTCATGGTGTTGAAGACGTAGGTCATCGCGGCCGTGCCGCCTTCCGTGGCGAAAACGTCGATGCGCCGATTGCTCAGGAACCCGCCGATCATTTCCTTGACCAGATAGGTCCGGACGATTTCCTCGGTGATCCGCAGCATGCGTGGCGGCACCGGGTAGTTGTCGCCCAGCACGCCTTCGACCATTTCGTGCAGGAACTCGGATGCGGGCAACCCCATCTGGTCGCGCACATAGCTCAGCACGCGTCCCAGGAACACCACGCCCTCCTTGTCGCTGTTCTCGGCGATGTAGGCGTTGAAACGGTTTTCGATGCCCTCGATCCGGGGCAGCCCGCCTATGCCGTGCGGCATGTACGAGAAGGACAGCTCGGCCTCGATGACCGCGAACAGCCCCAGCCGGAAGAATGCGCGCCGCGGCACGGTCGCCAGGAAGTTGGGATTGCCCCGCCCGGCATTGAGCATGAGGCGGTTCTGCTTGCTCGAAGCCAGTTCGATGAGTGCGTCCTTCAGTTCGAAAGGACTCAGTTTCGCGTACCGGCTGTAATCCGCTGTCGACATGACGGCCTCCGTGGTTGGATGGCTTGCGATGACCCTAGGCAAAAGCGACGACCAGCGGGCCAAGCAGGGTCAGGAACACATTGGCCAGGGCGTAGGTCACGGCAAAAGGCACGGTCGGCACGGAATTGCCCGCCTTGTCCAGCACTTCGCCGAAAGCGGGATTGGCGCTGCGGGATCCGGACAACGCGCCGGCGAAGACCGCCGCGTTGTCGTAGCGCAGCACATAGCGGCCGAACAGCATGGTCACCAGCAGCGGCACGATGGTGACGGCCACGCCGATCAGGAAGATGGAGAGCCCGCTGGCGCGTATGGTCTCGACGGCCTGGAGCCCCGACTGCAGGCCGACTACGGCAACGAAGCCCGCCAGGCCCAGGTCGCGCAGCAGCGTCGAGGCGCCGGTGGGCATGTTGCCCAGGCTCATCCGCCGCGTGCGGTACCAGCCGAACAGCAGCCCGGACAGCAGCGCCCCGCCTCCGCTGCCCAGCGTCAGGGGAATCGAGCCGATGCGCAGCACGGCCAGCCCGATGATCAGCCCCAGCGCCAGGCCCAGGCCGTGGTAGACCCAGTCGGTCTTGTCGCTGGGCACGATGACGGTGCCCACGCTGTGGGCCGCCCGCTGGATGTCGTTGCCCGTGCCGAACAGCACCGCCACGTCGCCCGCGCGGATCACCGTGTCCGGCTCCATCGGCAGCGGCCGGCCGTCCCGCTTCAGTCCCAGCACCACGATGCCATGGCGGATGTCGGCGGCGATACCCGCCCGTATCTGAGCAACGGTCTTGCCCAGGTAATCAGCGCCAGTGATCAGGACATCGCGCGTCAGCATGACCATGTCCATGCCGCTGGACGACAACACCTCGTCCCCGAGCGCCTGGCGCGCCGCCACCACCGCCGCCCGCCTGCCCGCCAGCAGCACGATATCGCCGGCGTGCAGCTTGAGATCAGCCTGAGCGGGAATGATCTGGCCGTCGCGCTTGATGCGCTCGACGGTGACCGCCATGCCGTCGGGCGCCAGCGCTTCGATCTCGCGCACGGTGCTGCCCGCGGCCGGGCCGGCCCGGTAGAGCCGCCCCACCACCTCGGGCGCGGCAAGCTGCTCGCCCGCTCCGGGCACGATCATGCCTGCGCTCATGGACGTCTCGGCCTTCACGGCGTCCTCGCGGATGTCGCGGCCCATGAACTTCGGCAGCACATTGACGCAGATGATGATGGCGCCGAACGAACCGAAGATATAGGTCACGGCATAGCCGATGGCCACGTTGGCCTGCAGGCGCTGGAGTTCGTCGGGTGGCAGGCCCAGCTTGGCCAGCGCCGAGCCGGCGGTGCCGATGATGGCCGACTGCGTCAGCCCTCCCGCCGCCACGCCGGCGGCCAGCCCCTTGTCCAGGTCGAACATCCGCGCCAGCACGATCACGGTCACGAGACCGGTGATGGCAAGCACCGCCGCCATGGCGATTTCTTTCAGGGATTGGCGCCCGAGGGACTTGAAGAATTGGGGACCGCTCTCGAAACCGACGGCATAGATGAACAGCGCGAAGAGCACCGCCTTGACGCCGTTGTCGATGGACACCCCGAGCTGGCTGAACAGCACGGCCACGAGCAGCGAGCCCGCCACGCCCCCGAGCTGGAATCTGCCGAACTGGAACTTGCCTATCCAGAAACCGATCGCCAATGAGAGAAACAGCAGGATCTCCGGCGACTGCCTGATGGCCTCATGTACCCACGTCATGACCTGCCCCCGTACGAATGCTTCGGTCCATCACCCGCGGCACTCGTGACACCGGGGATCGGACAGGGAAACCAACCGGTAACGCGACAAGGCACTGCATCCAGCGTGGATACTCTATACGAAGTCATCGCAACGTGCTACCTGTGCACGCTGTTTCATAGGGAGAGCCCCATTCAGGCCCGCTTTCCCCGGCCCGGGCCTCCCGGCCGGGGAAAGGACGCGCGCAGGGCCTCGACCTCCTTCCTGCATGCGCAATCCGGCCCGTGGTCGTTGACCATGCCGACGGCCTGCATCAGCGAGTACATCGTGGTCGGGCCCACGAAGCGCCAGCCGCGGCGCTTGAGCTCCCTGGACAGGGCCTTCGACTCCGGGGACTCGGCGCGCGGGGGGCCAGCGTAGGCGCTGGCGGGCTCATACCGCCACAGGAAGGCCGCGAGCGAGCCTTCCTCGGTACGCAGTTCGAGCGCCCGGCGCGCATTGTTGACGACCGCCTCGATCTTGCCCCGGTGCCGCACGATGCTCGCGTCGGCCAGCAGGCGTTCGACGTCGCGGGCGCCGAAGGCCGCCACCTCGTCGATTTCGAATCCGGCGAAAGCCTGGCGGAATGCCGGCCGCTTGCGCAGGATGGTGAGCCAGCTCAGGCCGGCCTGGAAACCCTCCAGGCTGAGGCGTTCGAACAGCGCCGCCTCGCCGTCCAGCGGGCGGCCCCATTCCTCGTCATGGTAGGCGACGTACAGGGCATCGTTGCCGGCCCACGCGCAGCGGCGCGGCGGATCATCGGGTTCGTTGGCGTGCATGGCATGAGGCCGAAAAGGGGAAATCCGATATATTCTCGCCCATGAACACTGCGCGGCGCCTACCGGCCGCCGCTTTTTTTCCATCATGGAACAGATCGATCTCGACGACGGCACGGCCGACCGCTTCCTGCTGGATGCGCCCGGCACCTCGCTGCTGGTCTTCACCAGCGATACCTGCCCCAACTGCCGGCTGGCACGCGCCCGGCTGCCCGACATGAGCATGCCGGTGGCCCGCATCTGCTGGATCGACGCCGGCCACAACCGGGGGCTGGTCGAACGCTACGAGGTGTTCCACCTGCCCTCGATGTTCGTGGTCAAGAACGGGGTCTACTACGGTGCCGTGCAGGCGACCCTG
Organism: Alcaligenaceae bacterium SAGV5; assembly: GCA_009360345.1. Taxonomy (GTDB): domain Bacteria; phylum Pseudomonadota; class Gammaproteobacteria; order Burkholderiales; family Burkholderiaceae_B; genus Pigmentiphaga. The sequence continues at coordinate 252,978 of SPDP01000003.1, read as the reverse complement.
GCGGATTGGGACATCAGGCGCCAGATCTCCCTGGCGCTGGACAGCTATCCGGCCGAGCTGCCCTAGGATCCGTCCCCTCGCCTCAGGCGTGGGCTGGATCCCAGCTCCTCCACAAAGCCGCCCCGCCCATCAGCCCGGCGTCGTTCGAGCCCACGCTTACGTGGGGCGGCAAGCCCGCATCCACCTCCCGGGCATTGCCGCCGCCCAGGTGGATGCGATCCGGCGTCAGCAGGATGTCGATCAGCGCCAGCGCGCGCGACAGGAGCCGGTTCCAGCGCCGCCGGCCCTCGGCCCGCAGCGCCGCATCACCCAGGCATTCCTCGTAGGTCTTGCCGTCCATCATGGGATGGTGCGCGAGCTCCAGGTGCGGCATCAACCGGCCGTCGCGAAAGAGCGCCGTCCCCACGCCAGTGCCCAGCGTCATGACGAATTCCAGGCCCTCGCCCTGGGCCAGGCCGTAGCCCTGCATGTCGGCATCGTTCACCATCCGCGCGGGGCAGCCCAGCCGGTCGCCCAACGCCTGCGCCAGCGGAAAGCCCACCCACGACGGCGAACCGAGATTGACCGCGGTCAGGACGCGCTGCCGCCGCACCACCCCGGGAAAACCGATGGAGATCCGGTCATAGGCTCCCAGCGAAGCGGCCATGCTCGCGATCTCCTCCAGCAATCGGTCCGGCGGACACGGCCGGGGTGTCGGCACCCGCAGGTGCGCGCCCAGCAGCCGGCCCGCCTCGTCGATGACGGCGGCTTTCAGTCCCGTGCCACCGATGTCGACCGCCAGGATGCCCGGCCCCGGCGCAGCCTTCATGCGCCGCCTCCCTGCGCCGGCGCGGGCGGCGGCCCGTTGCGCGGCAGCGGATCCTGCCGCAGCGTCTGCAGGATCCGCTGGCCCACCCTGCCATCGACAGCCAGGCCCGCCCGCTGCTGCTCCGCCGCCACCGCGTCGCGCGTACGGCTGCCCGGGATGCCGTCCGGCGTGCCGATGTCATGGCCGCGCGCCAGCAGCAGCGCCTGCAATTCCCGGATCTCGGCGCGCGACAGGCCGGGATCGTCGGTCGGCCAGGGCGTGACGATGGGCGGCTCGCCACGCAGCCGGTCGATCAACAGGCTGACGGCCAGCGCGTACTTGCGCGAGCTGTTGTAGCTCAGGATGGCGTCGAAGTTCCGCGTGGCCAGGAACACCGGACCGCCCGCGCCGGTGGGCGCGAACAGATACGCGGGCGACTCCGGGGCCGGTTCGCCGCCGCGCAGCCGGTCCGGGCGGCCGCCGTCCACGCGCGTGACGCCGCGCGCGGTCCAGTCCGCCAGCGTGCGGCGCTCCGAGCCCGCGAATTCTTCGCCGGCGGGCACGCCTGCCGCCACGCCGGCCGGCAGCTTGACCTCGATGACCGGCAAGAGCCCCCGCGTCCACTGCGCGCGCCGCTTGCGCAGGTGGTTGGCCGTCGAAGCCAGCGCATCGGGCAGCGATCCGTACAGGTCTATCCTTCCATCTCCATCGCCGTCGGCCGCGAGTTCATAGTACGAGGTGGGAATGAACTGGGTCATGCCGAAGGCGCCGCTCCACGACCCCACGAAGGTGTCCGGCTGCACCAGCCCGTCGCGCAGCATCCGTACCGAGGCGTAGACGTTCTTGATCCACAGGGTCTTGCCCTCGGTGCACGCGCGGGTCAGCCAGGCGTCCAATACACGGGTCTTGCCCAACACCCGGCCGAAGTTCGTCTCGATGCCGAAGATCGCCACCATCACCTCGCCATCCACGTCATAGCGCGCGGCGATGCTCGACAGCGGCACGGCCTCGGCCGCCATCAGCTTGCGCCCGTCGGCCACCCGCTCCTCATCGACGGTCTTGGCCAGGTAGTCCCACCACGTTTCCCTGCCCTCGGGCTGGGCCCGGGCCGACGCCACCGTCGATGCCAGCAAGGTCGCGCCTTGCGTATAGGTATCGAAATCGGCAACCTGGATGCCGTTGGCGGGGGCCGCCGGCCTCAACCTGGCCAGGCAGGCGCCGGTATCGAGCTGGGCATGGGCCTGCGCGGCGGCCAGCACCGCCAGGCCTCCGGCCAGCAGCCTGGCGCGGGAAAGAAACGGTTTGGAAATAGCGGTCTCCTTGGTCGGGACAGGAATCGGCGCAGCGGTCATCGCGTATCCGCGGATGCCGGCGTCGACGGCGCGGCGGCGATGCGGGCGAAGAACCGCCGCATGATGGCATGGGATACCGGCGTCTCGGCCACGCCCGCCCGCAAGGCCCGGACATCCAGACCTTCACCGGCGAGCCCGGCCTGCATCACGTCGAAATACGCCCGCATCACAGGCACGGTGAATTCCGGATGGAACTGCACCGACACCGCTTGCGGGCCATAGCGCAGCATCTGATGGCTGTCCTTGCCGTTGCGGGCCAGCACCGCCGCGCCTGCGGGCGGTTCGGCCACGGTCTGCTCGTGGATGAAATGGGCGGCGAAGACCGTCGGCATGCCCTCCAGCAGCGCGTCGCCGGCTGCCGCCCGCGTCAGCTCGACCTGCTGGGTGCCGATTTCCCGCCCACCGTCCAGGTAGTCCACGCGCCCGCCCAGCGCGTGGCTCATCAACTGATGGCCATAACAAATGCCGAACAGGGGCAGCGACACATCCATCGCGTCGCGCACCCAGCCCGCGCAAGCCTCGCTCCACGAGGCATGATCGGTCACGTTGGCCCGCGAACCGGTGATCAGCGCGGCCGCATAGCGGGACGGCGCCTCGGGCTTCTCGCCCTTGTAGGCGGCCACACGGGCCAGGCGCGCGGAACTCAGTCCCGCCACCTCTCCGACCATGCGGTCGAAGCCGCCATAGGCCGCGCCGACCGCATGCGGCGGCGCCCCGGTCTGAAGAATGAGGATGGGAAGCATCTGACGTAGTACCTCGGCCATGGAAATCGTTCCATGACACCTCATTTCCCGTGCCGCGGCAACCTCAGGCGGCCGGGCCGGTTTCGCCGATCAGCCCGCCCAGCAGCAGCACCGCCAGCAGGAACCAGAAGATCGCGCCCAGCACCGAGCGATTCATCAACGCGCGTATGCCGGCGTAAAGCAGCAACAGCCCCAGGACCAGCAACCCGAAATTGAACAGGGTCGGGCTCATGCCCAGCGCACCGGCCAGCCCCGAGGAAAACGCGCCGACGGCTTCGCCGAAGCCGCCGAACACGGCTTTCAACGCGGCGACGATGGTGCGGATGACCTCGCCCAGCATAGCCCCCAGCCATTCGAAAGTGGATTCGCTTTTCATGTTTGGCGACAGAGTTGGCACTCAGCCATTATGGCGCATGCACCGTACGGCCAAGCCCGCCGGCGTTGCCGGACGGCCCCGCCTCAGGCCGCCGGCGCCCCGCCGGCCGGCCCCGTGCCGGTACGCGTGGGCAAGTGCTCGGCCTCGTCGCTGGGGACCGGGGCATAGTCCGGACCGAACGACACCTCGCCCAGCCTCCACCCGGCGGGCCGTCGCACGGCCCCCCAGAAGCGCCGGGCGGCCTGCCACTGCTGACCGACCAGGCCGCGGTCGTTGTCGGCGTCGACCATGGGATCGCTGACCCCGGTCGGGCGGACCTTCTCGCCGTACAGCGACGTGCCGAACAGGATGTCCCAGATGGGCAGGACCTGCCCGAAGTTGCAATTGTGCAGCGACGGACGCTCCGGGTCCCGCACCATGTGATGCAGGCGATGGAACTTGGGGTCGACCAGCACGCGTTCGCCGATGCGGCCGAAGCCGAAGCGTACATTGGTGTGGGACAGGTTCTGCACCAGCTCGCTCAACAGGCCCAGCAGCGCGAACTCAGAGGGTTCCACGCCCATGGCCAGGCCGACGGTGGCCAGGATGAAGGATTGCAGCACCCCGTCGATATAGCTGCCGCGGTCGTTGGTCCAGCAGCTCATCTGGCGCTGGCTGTGGTGCATGCTGTGCAGCGCCCACCACCAGGGAATGGCATGCTGGGCCCGATGCATCCAGTAATAGACGCAGTCGTACACCAGGTAATAGACCAGGAACAGCAGATAGGGATGGTTCTCGAACCACGGCACCCAATGCTTGAGCCCCGACGACATGGCCGGCCCGGCGTCGGCCTCGCCTCCCAGCCCGCCCAGCATGTTGGCGAACGGCGTCAGGATCAGGTAGCTGAACAGCGGGAACAGGCCCAGCAGCATCAGCAGCGTATAAAGACGGTCGATGCGCGTGAGGCCCCGGTCCTCCCAGCGCTCGGCCGGAGCCAGGGTTTCCAGCGGGCGGAAGATGAAGCCGATGATGAACAGCTGCAACAGCGCGATCAGCAGCGCCTCGGAGATCTCCAGCGGATTGCCCGCGGTATCGGCGATGTGCAGAAAGACGACGGCCGGTTCGACGAAATGGTTGCTGACCCAGGCGATCAGCTGGGTCCAGAGCGATGCCAGGTAAGACATGGGAAATCGGTATCGGGTTCGAGGCTGCGCATACTGTAGCACCAGGCTGGCCCGGGCTGGCTCGGCCGCGCGGGCTTCTGATAAGATATATTCAACATACATCTTTATGGACGGCTCCCATGTTCGACCTCAACTCCTGCACCGACGAAGAAATCGCTCGCCTCGTCTCGGCCTTCTACGCCCGGGTACGGCAGGATGCCGCGCTGGGCCCCATTTTCGAGGCCCATGTCGACGACTGGGACAGCCATCTTTCCAAACTCACCGATTTCTGGTCCTCCATCCTGCGCGGTACGCGGCGCTATGGCGGCACACCGATGACGCGGCACGCCGCCCTGCCTGACCTGCACGAGGCCCTGTTCGCGCGCTGGCTGGAACTGTTCGACCTGACGGCCCGGGAACAGGAGAACCAGGCCATGGCCGGGCGAGCCCAGGTCATGGCCCGCCGCATCGCGCAAAGCCTGTGGCTGGGCTACCAGATGCATCGCCATCCCGACCGCCTGGCGCGCGAGCTGCCATGCGCCTGACCGTCCAGAGCGACTATGCGCTGCGGCTGCTGATGTACGTTGGCGCACATGCCGACAGGCTGTGCACGATCGCCGAGGTCGCCCAGACCCACGGCATTTCCGCCGCCCACCTGATGAAGGTGACCCATCGCCTGGGCCAACTGGGCTACCTGGAGACGGTGCGCGGCAGGGGCGGCGGCATGCGCCTGGCCCGGCCGCCCGAACGGATAGGCCTGGGCGACGTGCTGCGCGACCTGGAGCCGGATTTCCACCTGGTCGAATGCCACGCCACCGGCAGCACCTGCGTGCTGACGGGCCACTGCCGCCTGACGGGCATCCTCGATGCCGCCCTGCAGCGTTTCCTGCAACACCTGGACCACTACACGCTCGCCGACCTCCTGCCCGCCGGCACCCCTTCCCTCTTTCCTCCGTTTCCCATCAAGGCTGCGTCATGAATCTGCACGAACTGCTGGGCATCGCCTTTCCCGTCATCCAGGCTCCCATGGCCGGCTCGCAGGGCAGCGCGCTCGCGATCGCCGTGTCCAACGCGGGCGGCCTGGGGTCACTGCCCTGCGCGATGCTGGGACCCGATGCGCTGCGCGCCGAACTCGACACGCTGCGAGCGGGCACCGACCGGCCCTACAACATCAACTTTTTCTGCCATACGCCCCCCGTACCCGACGCCGCGCGCGAAGCACGATGGCGCCAGGCCCTCGGCCCGTACTACGCGGAATTCGGCATCGATCCCGCCGGCATTCCGCCCGGCCCGGGGCGCGCGCCGTTCACGGCCGAGATCGCCGACCTGGTCGAACCCTACCGGCCTCCCGTGGTCAGTTTCCATTTCGGCCTGCCATCGGCGGATTTGCTGGCCCGTGTGAAGTCGTGGGGATCCCGGGTGCTGTCGTCGGCCACCTCCGTCGCCGAAGCGCGCTGGCTGGAAGACCACGGCGCCGACGTCATCATCGCGCAGGGCAACGAGGCCGGCGGCCACCGGGGCCTCTTCCTGTCCGACGACCTGGACATCCAGTCGGGGACCTTCGCGCTGCTGCCGCAGATCGTGGCAGCGGTGCGCGTGCCGGTGGTGGCGGCGGGTGGGATCGCCGATGCGCGCACGGTCGCGGCGGCGCGGACGCTGGGCGCGGCCGGCGTACAGGCCGGCACGGCCTACCTGCTCTGCCCGGAGTCCACGATCAGCGCCATCCACCGTGCCGCGCTCAAGCATCCCGCCGCCCATACCGCGCTCACCAACGTGTTTTCCGGCCGTCCGGCGCGCGGCATCGTGAACCGGGTCATGCGCGAACTGGGGCCCATGTCGCCGGCGGCGCCGGCCTTTCCCCTCGCCACCTCGGCGATCGCGCCCTTGCGCGCCAAGGCCGAGGCGCAAGGCTCGGGCGATTTCTCCCCGCTCTGGTGCGGCCAGAACCCCGGCGCGTGCCGCGAACTGCCGGCGGCCCAGATGACGCGCGAACTGGGCGCCGCCTGGGGCTGACGTCCACCGGCTATCCCGACACCCCGTCCGGGGAATTGTGGACACTGTACACAAAATTCGCTACGCTGCGTCTCTCCTGTCCGGCGGCATCCGCCGGATGTCCCGTTTGTCAGGAAAACGCCAGCATGAGCCGAACGATAGACGTCTGCACTGTCCGGCATCTCCCCGTGCCCGCCGAATCGGTCTTCGATGCCTGCATGGCCGCCTTGTCCCAGCGGCGTACCGACGGCGAAACCGGGTGCCGGGACGACTATCTGATCATGGACCGGCCTTATTGCCTGGCCTTCGAATGGCAGGCGGCGGACGCCTCGCGGCCAGACCTGGTCACCGTGGCGCTGATCGACGCCGAACCCGGCTGCAAGATCAAGGTCACCCAACAGCTTGATGCCGACCGGGCGGCCGAGGCCGAACGCGTCCGCCGGGACTGGGCACGCATGCTGGACGCCATGTCCCGGACACTGCGCGCGCGGGCCTGCGCCTGAAACGCCCCCCGGGACCGCCGCGCGGCCTGTCTTGTTTACAGACCCCGCCGGGTGGCCGACAATCGTCCTTTGGTTCGTCCGCATTGAAAGGGGATACGGGTGCGCGAACCCGCCAGCCGCTCCGCGCCGCAACCGGCCGCCACGGGCAATCGCTACGATCGCATGGAATGGGCAGGCGCCTTCGGCGATCTCGGCACCCTGATTCCTTTCGTTGCCGCCTATATCGGCGTGCTCAAGCTCGATCCGTTCGGCGTGTTGTTCGCCTTCGGCCTGTGCATGCTGGCCTGCGGCCTCCACTACAAGACCCCCATCCCGGTGCAGCCGATGAAGGCCATCGGCGCGGTGGCGATCACCCAGGCGGCCCAGACCGCCGTGGTCACTCCGGGCGCGGTCTACGGCGCCGCGCTCGCCACCGGCCTCGCCTGGCTGTTCCTGGGGCTGAGCGGCATGGCCACCCGGGTGACGCGCCTGGTCCCCCCCGCCGTGGTCCTGGGCATCATGCTGGGACTGGGATTCGGCTTCATGCTCGAAGGCGTGAAAATGATGCAGACCGACTGGCCCATCGCGGCGCTGGCCGGCGTGGGCACGCTGCTGTTGATGGGTAACCGCACCCTGCCCGCGATGTTCGCGCTGCTCATCTTCGGCGCCGCGGTGGGCGCCTGGCGCCAGCCCGCGCTGTTGCATGAACTGGCGCAGATCCCGCTGGGCCTGCCCTCGCCTTCGTTCGCGCTGTCGAAGGTGAGCCTGCACGAGCTGGCGATCGGCGCGGCGCTGCTGGCCCTGCCCCAGCTTCCGCTCACGCTGGGCAACGCCGTCATCGCGGTCAAGGAAGAGAACAACCGTCTGTTTCCTCAGCGCCCGGTGTCCGAGACTGGCCTGGCGACCTCGACCGGCATCATGAACGTCTTCAGCTCGGTGGTCGGCGGCGTGCCCATGTGCCACGGCGCGGGCGGCATGGCCGGCCATGTGGCCTTCGGCGCCCGCACGGGCGGCGCGCTGGTCATCCTGGGGGTCATCCTGCTGGCGCTCGCGCTGTTCTTCAGCGCGGGAGTCGCGCTGCTGTTCAAGCTGTTTCCGCTGTCCATCCTGGGCGTGGTCTTGTTCCTGACCGGCGCCCAGCTCGCGCTCGGCAGCAGCGTGCTGCCGGCGGACAGGAACCAGCGCCTGGTGGTCCTGGCCACCGCCGCCCTGTGCATGTGGAACGTCGCGGCCGGATTCCTGCTGGGCCTGGCCCTGCACCTGATGATCGCGCGCGGCTGGGTCAGGATGTAACCGCGGGCGCTACGGCCCGTCGCTGGCCCGCCAGCAGCGAATACAGATCCCTCGGGTCCGCCAGGTCGGGCACGAGCTGCACGTCCTGTCCCGACGCGCTGGCCTGCGCCAGGCCCAGCAGATAGCGCAGCGCCGAGAAGTCCTCCAGCGCGAAGCCCACCGAATCGAACACCGTCACCTGCTCCGGCGACTCCCGCCCCGGCTGCGCGCCAGACAGAACCTGCCACAACGGCACCACCGGCGAGTTCGCCGGCAGTTGCTGGATCTCGCCTTCGACCCGGGTCTGGGCCTCGTACTCCACCACGACGCGGGCCTGCCGCAGGATGGCCGGATGCAGCTCGGTCTTGCCGGGGCAGTCGCCGCCGACCGCGTTCACGTGCATGCCGGGCGCCACCCACTGCGTCCGCAGCACCGACGCGCGGCGCTTGTCCGCGGTCGCGGTGGTGACGATGTCCGCACCCCGCACCGCTTCCTCGGCCGATTGGGCCGCCGTCACCCGCAGCCTGTCGATCCCGGCCAGGTTCGCCATGAGCTTGTCCGTGGCGCGGCGGTCGATATCGTAGGCGCGGATCTCGTCGATGCCCAACAGGGCATGGAAGGCGAGCGCCTGGAATTCGCTTTGCGCGCCGTTGCCGATCAACGCCATGGAACGGGCGTCCGCGCGCGCCATGGCGCGCGCGGCCAGCGCCGAGGTCGCGGCGGTACGCAGCGCCGTCGCCAAGGTCAGGTCGGCCAGCAGCAGGGGGTAGCCGGTCGCGACGTCGGCCAGGACGCCGAATGCCAGGACGGTAGGCAGGCCGCTCAGCGCGTTGCCCGGATGGCCGTTGACATACTTGAATGCATAGCGCCTGCCGTCGGATACCGGCATCAGCTCGATCACCCCCATGCTGGAATGATTCGCCACCCGCGCGCATTTCTCGAACTCCGGCCAGCGCAGGTAATCGTCACGGATATGCCGCGCCAGTTCCTCGATGACGCGTATCGTCCCATGTTCGCCGATCATGCGGGCCACCGTGGCCGCATCCAGATAGCGCGTCTTCATATGCCCTCCTCAGGCCGTCGCGGCCTCCCTGGCGGAAGCGGGCGCGGCGCAATCGGCCAGACTCGCCCGGTCCAGGCGCAAGGTCATGCAGTAGGCGCCCCCGCCGGACATCATGAAGGGCGCGAGATCGACCGGTGTCACCCGGTATCCCCGTTCGTGCAACACAGCGCGCAGCCGCTCCGTGGGCGTGGCCATGACGATCTCCCTGCCCACGCTGACCGCGTTCACGCTGAAGCGGGCCAGGTCTTCTTCCGTGGCCACGATCAGCCGGTCCGCGGGCACGCGCTCATGCAGGTTGCGCAGGGCCCGGGCGGTCAGCGCGGGCGGAAAAACCAGGATCTCGCCGCCGGCAAGCGGGCAGAAGCACACGTCCAGGTGGTAACAACGATCGGAGACCAGTTCCATCGCCACGGTTTCCTTGCCGAAGAACTCGCCGATGCGAGCCAGCGACTCGCGCGACGACCGGGGGCCGTAGGCCGCCCAGAACCATTGCCGGTTGGCGTCCCAAATGGCGTCGCCCGCCCCTTCCTGGAAGCATCCGCCGGGCAACTGCGCCACTTCGGCCAGCAAGCCCTCGTCGCGCAGCGCGCGGAACATCTCCAGGAAGGCGGCTTCCTCGCCCTGGCGCTGGGGATAGCGGAAGCGGGCCAGCAGGGCCCGGCCATCCAGCACGATGGCCGCATTCGCGGGAAAGACCATGTCGGGGAGACCGGGACTGCCCGCGCGCAGGACCACCTCGCAGCCCGCGCGCGCCAGCGCGCGGCGCAGGGCCCGCGACGCGCCGTTCGCGGCGGCCGCGCACCCGTCGGGGTCGCGCGCCCACGCATCGGGCTGCATCCACGGATTGATGCGATAGCTGACATCGAAATACCGGGGCTCGACCATCAGGATCCTGGCTTGGGTCTTCACGCTAGCTCCTTTCGACATGCGCGGCCGGACTGGCCTCCCCATCATTCTGCTCGTCCGTGACGCCAAGATGGAGTGCAAGAAACTGGGCATTTCTTCCCATGGATTGCCATAACGCCAGACTCTGCTATCGTTTTGCCATCGCTCTCACGCGCCGGGGATACCGCCATGGACGACGTCGACCATCGCTTGATCGCCCTGCTGCGCGACAACGCGCGCACGCCGGTCTCCACCCTTGCCCAGAAGCTCCAGGTTTCGCGCGGCACGGTCCAGAACCGCCTGGCCCGCCTCGAGGAACAGGGAATCATCGTCGGCTATACCGTGCGCCTGCGGCCCGATGCCGAGCCCCGGGGCATCCGCGCCTGGATGAGCATAGAAATCGAAGGCAACACGGCCCGCCGCGTCCTGCAGTCCCTGCGCGGCGAACCGGCCATCCAGGCCTTGCACACCACCAACGGCCGGTGGGACATCGTGGCCGAGCTGCGGGCCGCGAGTCTCGAGGATTTCGACCGCGCGCTCGAACGCATACGATTGATCCCCGGCATCGCGAACACCGAAACCAACATCCTGCTGTCCAGCTACGTTTGAGTTGATACGCCCATGACGACGACACCCGTCCCCTCCCCCCACGGCTTCAGCCAGCTGGACGTGTTCACCGCGGTTCCGCTGCGGGGCAATCCCCTGGCCGTCGTGCACGGCGCCGATGGACTCGATGAAACCCGCATGGCCGCGCTCGCCCGATGGACCGGGCTGAGCGAGACCACCTTCCTGCTGCGCCCCACCCAGGCCGGCGCCGACTACCGCGTACGCATCTTCACGCCGGCCGGCGAACTACCCTTCGCCGGGCACCCCACGCTGGGCAGTTGCCACGCCTGGCTGCGGGCGGGCGGCCAGCCGGGCGGCCCGGACATCGTGCAGGAATGCGGCGTCGGGCTGGTCCGGATACGGCGCTCGCAGGGACGCCTCGCGTTCGCGGCACCGCCCCTGCGCCGCGCGGGCGACGTCGACCCGGCCACGCTCGCGCAGGCGGCGCGCGGCCTGGGCATCCCGCCCGCGGCCATCCTCGCCGCCAACTGGGTGGACAACGGGCCGGCCTGGATGGCGGTCATGCTCGCCTCGCGCGCGCAGGTCCTGGCGCTGGAGCCGGACCACGCGGCCATGGGCATGCTCAAGATCGGCGTGGTCGCGCCCTGGGATCCCGCCGTGGACGGCACCGAGGCCCGGTTCGAGGTGCGCGCCTTCGCGCCGGGCCTGGGCGTGCCGGAAGACCCCGTGACCGGCAGCCTGAACGCCGGCATCGCGCAATGGCTGATCGGTTCGGGGCGCGCCCCCGACCGCTACGTCGCCAGCCAGGGTACCGCCCTGGGTCGGGCCGGGCGGGTCCACGTCAGCCGTGAAACGGACGGCATCTGGGTGGGCGGCGACGTGGCCGACTGCATCGAAGGCAGGATCCTGCTCTAATCCGGTCCGACCGCATCCGCCTTCCGTTCCCCGCTCCATGCCTCAAGACAATCATTTCTCCGAGACCCTGCTTGCCGAAGAATGGCGCGACCTGATGGCCCGCCTCTCACCACCCGGCCGCGACCTGCTGTCCGGCATCGTGCACGGCAACGTGCGCGAACTGGCCGACGACTTCTACGACCACATGCTGGCCGACGAACAAGCCTCGGTCTTCCTGTCCAGCCAGCAGGTGCACGAACGCCTGCACGCCTCGCTGCAGAAATGGCTGCGGGATGTCCTGACCACCGCCGATCCGGCGGGCATCGAAGGCCTGATCGCCACGCAGCGGGTGATAGGCGATGTGCATGCCCGCCTGGGTATTCCCGTCACGCTGGTTGCCCGGGGCGCCCGGCGGCTGAAGCTGCGCCTGCTGGAACGCCTGTGCGGCGAGGGCCCCGGGGAACGCGACCGGCAAACCGCCATGCTCTACGTCTCGCAGGTGCTGGACCTGTCGATGGAGGCGATGACCGCCTCGTATTCGCGCTCGCACGAACGGTCCGCGCGCAGCGACGAGGCCTACCGCCTGTTCTCGCTGATGCAGAACCTGGGCACCGAGCGCGAGCGCCAGCGGGCGTCCTTGCTGGACTGGGAAAACGGCCTGGTCTACCAGATCGCGACCGACGGACCGCTGGCCGACGTGCAGGACCTGTCGGCGTCCACGTTCGGGCTGTGGTTCACGCACAAGGGCCAGCCCAGCTTCGGCGAAACGCCCGAAATCCAGGCGATCAGCGGCTTGATCGCCGCGATCGACGCGCGGCTCCGGGACGCCCGCGCCGCCGGCGGGCAACCCGCGCCCCGCACGCAACTGCTGCGTGGCGTCCGCGAGAACGTATCCCAGGTCAAGCAGTTGCTGGGAGTCCTGTTCGAGCAGATGTCGGAACTCGAAAGCGGCCGGGACGCCCTGACACAGTTGATGAACCGGCGCTTCCTGCCCACCGTGCTCAGGCGCGAGGTCGCCCTGACCCTGCGTGCGCGGTCCTCGTTCGCACTGATCATGGTGGACGTCGACCACTTCAAATCCATCAATGACCGCTATGGCCATCACGCGGGAGACCTGGCGCTGCGCAGCGTCGCCACCGTCCTGCTCAATGGCATGCGCAGCAGCGACTATGCCTTCCGCTACGGCGGCGAAGAGTTCCTGCTGGTACTGGTGGAGACCAGCGAAGAACAGGCCTGGCACATCGCTGAAAGGCTGCGCCAGCAGGTGGCGGCCGAACGCATCATGCTGCCCGGCGACGTCCCGCTGCAGGCCACCATCAGCCTGGGGCTCGCCATGCACACCGACCACCCGGACTACGAACGCACGCTGGCGGCGGCCGATGCGGCGCTGTACACGGCCAAGAAGCTTGGCCGCAACCGCGTCGAACGCGGCAGCCTCGGCGCGGACGCGGCGGCGAGGCCTTAGGGCAGGATGTCCAGCACGACCTCCATCGGCCGGCACAGCCGGGTGCCTCGCGGCGCCACGACGATGGGGCGGTTGATCAGGATGGGATGCTGCATCATGAAATCGAGCAGATCGTCGTCGCTCCACTTCGGGTCGCCCAGTCCGAGTTCCTCGTAGGGACTGCCCTTGACCCGCATCGCTTCGCGCATCGGCAATCCGGTCGCGGCGATCAAGCCCTTGAGCGTGTCGCGGCTGGGGGGCGTCTTCAGGTACTCGACGACCGTGGGTTCGAATCCGCGTTCCTGCAACAGGGCCAGGACCTTGCGCGATGTGCCGCAGGCGGGATTGTGGTAGATGGTGATGTCGCTCATGGGGCCTCCTTCGTGGAAATCCGGCGCGGCGATCCGGGGGCTGACCGCGCATGAGCCCCGCATCATAGCCCGAGGCCGGCGCCGCCCCACCGCGCCGCGCCCCCGTGTTTTTTGTGCACTGCAACCTGCACCTGCTAAGCTATCGCACCCGCATTTCCCGCTCCCGCGGCCCCGTTCTCCTCCATGCACGCCCCCTCCTCGCCGCCATCCTCCCAGCCGGATTCGCCCGCCGCTTCCGTCCAGCCGCCCTCCTTCGGCCGCGCCCTGCTCGCGCTCGGGCTGGGAGGATTCGGCATCGGCACCGGCGAGTTCGTCATCATGGGACTGCTGCCCGACGCGGCCCAGGACCTCGGCATCTCCATCCCCGCCGCCGGACACCTGATCAGCGCCTATGCCCTGGGTGTCGTCGTCGGGGCGCCGGTGCTGGCGGTACTGGGCGCCCGCATGCCGCGCCGCGCGCTGCTCGTGGCCCTGATGATCTTCTTCGCCCTGGGCAATTTCGCCAGCGCGGCGGCGCCGGGCTACCTGTCCATGATCCTGATGCGGCTGATGACGGGCCTGCCCCACGGCACCTACTTCGGCGTGGCTGCCCTGGTGGCCGCGCACCTGGCGCCCGCGGGCCAGCGCGCCCGGGCCGTCGGCTACGTCATGCTGGGCCTGACCGTGGCCACGCTGATCGGCGTTCCGCTGGCCACCGGCCTCGGCCAGTGGCTGGGGTGGCGCGCCGCCTTCGCGCTGGTGGGTGTCATCGGCATCCTGGCCTCGCTCCTGGTCTGGCGCTGGATCCCGGACATCCCCGCCAGCGAAGGCGCCAGCCCCTGGCGCGAACTCGGCGCGCTGCGCCGCAAGCAGGTCTGGCTGACGCTGGGCATAGGCGCGATCGGCTTCGGCGGCATGTTCGCGGTATTCAGCTACATCAAGCCCACGTTGATGGAACTCGCCGGCCTGCCGGTGCATGGGGTTCCCTTCGTCCTCGCGCTGTTCGGCGTGGGCATGGTGACCGGCAACCTGGCCGGTTCGCGGCTCGCGGACAAGGCGCTGATGCCCACCATAGGCGGACTGCTGGTCTGGTCGGGGCTGGTGCTCGGGCTGTTCTGCCTGACCGCGTCCAACATCTGGCTGGGCGCGTTCAACGTCTTCCTGATCGGCACCGTCGTCGCCATCGGGCCGGCCCTCCAGATCCGCTTGATGGACGTCGCCGGCGACGCGCAGACGCTGGCCGCGGCCCTGAACCACTCGGCCTTCAACCTCGCCAACGCGCTGGGCGCGTGGCTGGGCGGCCTGACCATATCGGCCGGCCTGGGCTGGGCCTCCACCGGCTGGGTCGGCTTGCTGCTGGCCGTGGGCGGCCTGGCCATTTTCGGTCTCGCCTGCGCCGATATGCGCCGCGCGCCCCCTCCCGCCGGCGCGGGCCAGCCCTGAGCGGCGCCATCCGGACGCCAGGGCGCGCCCGGACCTGGCCAATAGCACACGATGAGGCGCGACACCTCCCGCCCGGGCGGTTACAAGATTTGCCGCACGCGCCCGGCTGGACGCTGGTACCGTATGCGGTGGATACACCGCATATGGGGATGCGGCGTACCACACCAAGGAGGGAACAGACATGGCAGATGCTCCGAATCCCACGCCCGTGCCGGGCGGCGTCGATCTGACGGAAACCTTGAAAACGCTGGGCGCGCGATGGGGCTGGTTCGTCGCCCTGGGCGTGCTGATGCTGGTCCTCGGCTTCGTGGCCGGGGCCTACGTCCTGGCCGCCACCGTCGCCAGCGTCCTGTTCGTCGGCGCGATGATGCTGGTGGCGGGCATCGGCCAACTGGTGCAGGCCTGGCGCGTCAAGGACTGGCGAGGCTTCCTGTTCTGGACCCTGGGCGGCCTGCTCTATGCCATCGCCGGCGGCGTCGCCCTGTACAACCCGCTGGCCGGCGCGGCGGTGCTGACGCTGCTGCTGGGCGCGTTCCTGATTGCCTCGGGCGCGCTGCGCCTGTGGATCTGGTTCCAGCACCGCGGCCAGCAGGGCTGGGGCTGGCTGGCGCTGTCGGGCGCCGTCACGCTGCTGGCCGGACTGCTGGTGGCCATGGGCTGGCCCGAGAACAGCCTGTGGATCCTGGGCCTGCTGCTGTCCCTGGACCTGCTGTTCCAGGGCATCACGCTCGTCATGCTGGGCCTGGCCCTGCGCCGGGGACAGCCGCCCGCCTCCCACGCCTGAGCACGGGCCGCCGGTCGGCGGCACCCTTGCCGCGTGCGCCATAATGGAGCCTGCCGGCGCGCCCGCCGCCGGCCGTCTTCCATCGTATGAACCGCACAGAAATCTCTTTCCTACGCACGCTTTCCAGCCTGCGCTGGCTTGCCATAGGCGGCCAGGCCGCCACCATTTTCATCGCCAGCGGTCCACTGGGCGTGGACCTGCCCCTGGGCATGCTGTGGAGCGGCGTCGCCACCCTTATCCTGTTCAACCTCTACGCCGGCTGGCGCCTGCGCACCGGCGACGAACCCTCGCATGCCACCGCCTTCCTGCACATGCTGGTCGACATCGTCGTGCTGGCCTGGATGGTCGCCTGGAGCGGCGGCATCAGCAACCCCTTCGGCCTGCTGTTCCTGGTCCTGATCGCCCTGGCGGCGATGGCCCTGCCCAACCGCTGGGCCTACGCCACCGCCGGCGCGGGCGTGATCGGCTATGCCGCGGCGGCCATTTTCGGCCACCCGTTGCACGCTCCTGGCGACGCCTACGAACTGCTGCTGTGGGGTATCGCCGCCAGCTTCCTGATCTCGGTCAGCGTGATCCTGATCTTCTCGACCCGGCTGGCGGCCGACCTGCGCAACCGCGAGCGCGAACTGGCCGACCTGCGCGAACGCTTCGCGCGCAACGAGGGCATCGTGGCGCTGGCCACCCACGCCGCCTCGATGGCGCATGAACTGAACACCCCGCTGGCCACCATGACGCTGCTGGCCGACGAGATCGCCGCCCAGGCCGACACCGACGACCTGCGCGCCGACACCGAGATGCTGACCGAACTGCTGGGCCTGTGCCGGGAACGCGTGCGCAATCTGGCGGTCCCAACCGAAGTGGAACTGGAACGTGTGGTGGAGCAGTGGAAGCTGGTCCGCCCCACGGTCGAACTGCACCGCACGGGTGTCCTGCCCCGCGGCCTGCGCGTCGAACCCTCGGTCGCCCACCTGCTCCAGGCCTTGCTGAACAATGCCGCCGATGCCGGCGTCCAGGCCGGCGCCCCCTACGTGGACCTGCACCTGGAATGCAAGGGCGGCATGGTGCGTGGCGTGGTGCGCGACTACGGACGCGGCCTGAACCCCGACCAGCCGCTCTTGCCCGCCACGCTGTTCCGCAGCGGCAAGCCCGGCGGCCTGGGCGTGGGCCTGGCGCTGTCGCACGCCACGGTCGAACGCCTGGGCGGCGACATGACCATGACCGCCGCCGAGGGCGGCGGCGTGCGCATCCAGTTCCAACTCCCCGTGGAAACCACTGTGACCTCATGATGACTGACCTGGATACCGGCCTGCTGGTCGACGACGACGAACTCTACCTGCGCACCCTGCAGCGCAGCCTGGCCCGGCGCGGACTCGAAACCCGCACCGCCACCACCATCGCCGAAGCGCTGCGCATCGCCGACGAGATCCGCCCCGGCTTCGCGCTGGTCGACCTCAAGCTCAGCAGCGACGACTCGGGGCTGACGCTGATCAAGCCGCTGCGCGCCCTGCGCGCCGACATGCGCATCCTGCTCGTGACCGGCTACGCCAGCGTGGCGACCGCCGTCGACGCCATCAAGCGCGGCGCCGACGACTACCTGCCCAAGCCCGCCACCGCCGACATGATCCTGCGCGCGCTGGGCCTGGAGAAGGCCGAGGCCGTCACGGTGGAATCGACCATGATTCCCCTCCACCGCCTGGAGTGGGAACACATCCAGCAGGCACTGCATGAAACCGGCGGCAACGTCTCCGCCGCCGCCCGCCTGCTCAACATGCACCGGCGCTCGCTGCAGCGCAAGCTGGCCAAGCGGCCCGGCCCCGAGCGGGGCCCCGAACCCGAATAGGACGCCGGTCGGCGGCCTCGCCCGCCACGCCGGAAAACGCGATGCCGGCGGGTCAGGCCCTGCGCCTGACCAGCACGGACTTGTCGTTGTGGAACACCTCTTCGCCGTGCTGGTTGTACACGTGGTCGCGCATGACGATCAGGCCACGATCGGGCTTGGACGTCGGCCGTCTGGAAACGATTTCCACCTCGGTGCGCAGCGTGTCCCCCGGCCGCACATGCTTGAGGAAGCGTGCCTCGTCCACGCCCACCAGCGCGATCACGCAGCCTTCGAGCAAGTCGCCCGTCATCGCGGTGGAAAACGACATCACCAGATGACTGGGGCAGATGCGCCCGGGCAACCCCCGGTCGCGCGCATGGCCGTCATCCAGGAACAAAGGTACTTCGTAGCCGACCAGGCGGCAGAAGGCATCATGGTCCGCCTCGGTGATCAGGCGCGTGCGCGTGGGATAGCGGGCACCGACCTCGAAGTCCTCGAAGAATCGCGTGGGGGCACAAGACATGGCGATGCGCATTCCAATTGACTCGATGAAACCAAGCATGTATGGTTTTGAACGCAAAGTCAAATTGATCAAAGACGACCCCTCCCACACCTGGATTCTGGAGACGACCGACATGCAGGAAGCCCGCGAGATCCTCACCCAAGGCAAGTCCTGGCCCGACCGATACACCTACGTTCCCGCGCTGCGCATAGGCAACATGGTCTGGCTGTCGGGCACCACGGGCACCGACGAGGCCGGCACCATCACCGCGCCCGGCGACATCGTCGAACAGACGCGCCAGATCTTCCGCAAGTTCGACGCCCTGCTCAAGGCTGCCGGCGGCTCCTGCAACGACATCGTCCAGACCCACGACTTCTTCGTCACCACCGAGAACTATGCCGGCACGGCCGACGTGCGGCGCGAGTTCTTCACCACGGCGCGCCCGACCTCCAGCGGCGTCAAGGTCGCCGGGTTGCTGCGCAAGGACGCCCTGATCGAAATCTCGGCGATGGCGGTCATCGGCTCGGCCCCCGCGGCCTGATACGCGGCCCCACGGCGGATCGGGGGTGCGGCCCTGGCCGCACCCCCGATCCGGGGCCTGTCTCGAACGAGGAATTCAGCGGGGGCGCCGCGCCGCCGGGCCCTGGGAGACGAACTTCACGCTCATGTACCCCTGCAATCCCTCGATGCCGCCCTCCTTGCCGTAGCCGCTGTCTCCCACCCCGCCCCACGGCGTTTCCGGGCCGCTGATCGTAAACGTGTTGATGCCCACGAGGCCGGCCTTGAGAACCTGCGACGCACGGGTTGCCCGATCCAGGTCCGAGGTGAAGACGTAGGATGCCAGGCCATAGCGCAACGCGTTGGCCTGTCCCAGCACCTCGGCTTCGTCCCGGAACCGGATCAGCGAGGCGATCGGCCCGAAGGGCTCTTCGTGCAGGATGCGGGCCGTGGCCGGTATGTCGGTCACGACGGTCGGCTCCCAGTAGAACCCGGAACCTTCACGCCGGGCACCGCCCGTGCGTATCGCCGCGCCCTTCTCTCGCGCGTCCGCCATGTATTCGCCCATGGCGGCCAGCCGCCGCGCATTGGCCAGCGGCCCCATCGCGTTGCGCTCGTCCAGTCCCGAGCCGATGTGCATGGCGCGGGTCTGGTCGATGAAATGCGCCACGAATTCCTCATAGATGCCGTCCTGCACGAAGATGCGGCTGGGCGACACGCAGACCTGCCCGGCATTCCGGAACTTGGAGGCAACGGCCTGCCGCGCGACGGCCGCCGGATCGACGTCGTCGTAGACCAGCACCGGGGCATGGCCACCCAGCTCCATCGTGGTCGACTTCAGTCCCTTCGCGGCCAGGCCCGCCAGATGCTTGCCGACGGCCGTGGAGCCGGTGAAGGTCAGCTTGCGCACGACGGGCGACCCGATCAGATGATCGGACACCTCGGCGGGCACGCCGAAGACCAGGTTGAAGACTCCCGGCGGGACGCCCGCGTCATGCAGCGCGCGCGTCAGCTCGATGGCGGTACCCGGGGTTTCTTCGGACGCCTTCAGGATGCAGGCGCAGCCGGCGGCCAAGGGCCCGGCCATCTTGCGCGAAGGCGTGGTCCCGGGAAAATTCCAGGGCGCGAACGCCGCGACCACGCCGACCGGTTCCTGGTGCACGCTCCAGCACAGATCGGGATGGCGCGCCGGCACGATGCGGCCGTAGGCCCGCCGGCCCTCCTCGGCCATCCACTCGAATATGTCCGCGGTCAGGGCGACCTCGATCCGGGACTCGCGCAGCGGCTTGCCCTGCTCGATCGTCAAGATCCGCGCGATGTGCTCGAGCCGCTCGCGGATCAGGTCGGCCGTCCGCTTGAGCAGGCGCCCCCGCTCGAACGCCGGTGTGGCGGCCCAGGCAGGCATGGCGCGCGCGGCGGCCGCCAGCGCCCGGTCCAGGTCGGCGGATGAGGCGTGCGGCAGATGGCCGATGACCGCCTCGGTCGAGGGATCGATCACGGCTTCGGTCAGCCTGCCGCCGCCGTCCAGCCATTGGCCGTCGATGTACAGCTGGAGTGTGGTGTACGGTGAGTTGGACATATCGGCTCGGTTGCTGAAAGAGGGTTGGGGAATCAGAACGCCGTGATCTGCACATGCAAGACCGCGGACCGGCCCGACTTGACCGCGGCGACGCAGTCGCCGACGGCGCCGGCCAGACGCTCCGGGTCGGAAACCTTGGCGCCATAGGCGCCGAAGGCTTCCCCGATCCTGGCGTATTCCACGCCCTCCGGCAGCGACGCCTCGAACGCGTCCTGGGCCTGCGCTTCGCCGTCGGGATAGACGCGCAGCGTGGATTGCTTGACCGCCGACCAGCCGCCGTTGTCCAGGACGATGGTCAGCAGCGGCAATTGGTAGCGGCGCGACACCGCGAACACCGAACTCGGGTTGTTGAAATAGAAACTGCCGTCGCCCACGACCTGGATCACCATCCGGTCGGGCCTGGCCAGCTTCGCCCCCAGCGCCATGCCGCCGGAAGCGCCCAGTCCCCCGCCGCCCACGCGCACCATGGTCCCGGGGATCGGCCTCGGAATCTGCGCCGCCAAGGCCGGCGCGTTGCGGACCGCCTCGTTCATGATGATGTCGTGGTCGTCGATATGGCGCGCCAGCTCGGCGAACAGGAAATGCGGATTGATCCGTCCGGGGACGCCGGGATCGGCCGCCTTCCTGGCCGCGTCATCGCGGACACGGCGGCGCTCTTCGGCGATCCGGACACAGCGGGCGCGCGCGGCGGCCTCCAGATCCGCCGGGCCGCGCCGGTCGATTTCCTCCAGCACCTGCTCCAGCACGCGGGCGCTGTCTGCCTGCACCCGCAGGTTCGCGGGAAAGGTCCACATGGGCGAGTCCTGCTTGAGCACGTCCACGTCGATCTGGACCCAGAAGGTCTGCTCGTTGAACCGGACGTCCCTCGGGAACCAGGGCACGTCCACGTCCACCATGAGGGCGACATCGGCCCGCGCCAGGTGCGGGCCGGGCTGGCCGCCGCAGAAGCACGGCCCTTCGTGCGACATGTTGTTCACCATGTTCGATTCGAACACCCGGATGCCGGCGCGCAAGGCCAGGGCCTCGATGGCCGCGGACGCCCGGGGGCTGCGGCCGGCATAGGCCGTCACCAGGATGGGATGCTCGGCGCCCAGCAACGCATCGACGATGCGCCCGACCACCTCGGGGTCGGCGCCTCCCGCCTGCAGGGGGCCGAACTGTTCGGCCGGATACGCGCGCATCCGGTCGTCGGGCCAGTTCTCGGTCAGCGTCTCGCGCGGCAACATGAGATAGACCGGCCCCTTGGGCTCGGAATGCATCACGCTGTGCGCCCGGCGCAGCGTCTCCTTGACGACCACGCCCGACGGCAGCGTCCATTCCCATTTCACGTACGGCCGTACCAGCGCGCCCTGGTCGAACGGCTCCTGGATGAAGTGCACGTAGGTATCGCGGCTGCCCACCAGCTCGCCGGAGGTCGTGAAAGGCGCCTTGCCCGCCATCAGCAGCACGGGGATGCGGCTGCGCAGCAGGTTGTGCATGGCCATCGATGCGTTGGCGGTTCCCACGTCGACGTGGACCAGCACCCCCTGGCCGCGGCCCGTGACCGCCGCGTAGCCGCCGGCCATGTGCGCGGCGGTACTCTCGTGCGGACACAGGAAGACCGTGGGCGATCGGCGGCCCTGCTTGCGGCGCTCGGCCAGCTCTTCGATGATGGGGGCGTGGTCGGTCCCCATGTTGCAGAACAGATAGTCGATCCCCACTTCCAGCAGGCCATCGAGGAAGTGGCTGGACGTACTCCGGTTTTCCGGCGCGGATGCGTTCATCGTGTTCTCCAGGAATCAGTGGTTGCCGCGTCGATATCGCCCGCGCTCAGTCCCGCCTCGGCCAGGACTTCCCGCGTGTGCTGGCCCAGCGTGGGCGGCGGCGTACGGATGGTGGCGGGCGTCTCCGAGAAATAGACCGGGACGGCGGTGGTCATCATGGGGCCGACGCCGGGATGCTCGTATCGATGGAAAAAACCGGTGTCCTTCAGGTACGGATCGTCCATCAGCTCCTCCAGCGTATTCATCGCCCCGGCCGGGACATCGCCGGCATCGAGCCGGGCGCGCAGCTCGGCGGTGCCGTAGTGGGCGATGCGCGCGGCGATGATCGAATAGATCTCGTCGACGTTGCGCGACCGGGCCTCCAGCGTCGAGAACCGGGGGTCGGTACTGGCTTCCGGTATGTCCAGAGCCGCCAGCAGGGCTTTCCAGTGCGCGTCGGTGTTGGCCATGATGCAGATGTAGCCGTCGCGCGTGGCATAGGGCCGGCGATGCCGGGTCAGCAGGCGCGTATAGCCGAGCGTGCCCTGCCCATCGTCGAAGGCGCGCGTCCACAGATGCTCCACCAGCAGGAACGACAGCATCGTCTCGAACATGGGGACATGCACTTCCTGGCCCTTCCCCGTCCGTTCCCGGCTCAACAGCGCCATGGCGATCGCCGACGCCAGCATGTGCCCCGTGAACTTGTCGGCGATCACGGTCGGGATGTAGCGCGGCTCGTCGGCCGTCCGGCCCACCAGTCCGGCCAGGCCGCACTCGCCCTGGATGATGTCGTCGTAGGCCGGCAGGTTGGCGCGCGGGCCGTCGTGCCGGTATCCCGACGCCGACCCGTAGACGATGGCCGGATTGCGCCGGGAGACCGCCGCGTAGTCGATGCCCAGCCGCTCGGCCGCCTTGGGGCGCATGCCGTGCACGAACACATCCGCGGTATCGATCAGCCGCATCAGCGCGTCCAGCGCGGCGGGCTGCTTCAGGTCCAGCACCACGCTGCGCTTGTTCCGGTTCACGTTGGCGAAAAAAGCGGCCATGCCGGGATGGGGCGCCGGCCCTATCTGGCGGTTGAGGTCGCCGATGGGCGACTCTATCTTGATGATGTCGGCGCCCATGTCGCCCAGGGTCTGGGTCGCCAGCGGCCCCAAGATGGTCGTGGTCAGATCGATGACGCGGATGCCCTGCAGCGGCCCCGTCGCCTTGGCCTGTCTGTCTGTGGCGGGTTTGCGGTCTAGCATTGTCGGATCTTCAAGAAAGGATGGAACATGGCGCGGCGTCGCCGCCGCCCCGGGGGAATCCGGCGTCAGTCCAGGCGCACGCCGGTCTTGCGGACGATGTCGCCCCACTTCTGGGTATCCCGCCGGATGAGCGCGGCGAACTCCTGGGGCGTGCTGCCCACCGCCACCGCCGAATACGAGGCCATGCGCTCCTGCACGTCTGGCATCCTGGCGATCCTCGCTACGGCCTTGGCCAGCCTGTCGATGATCGCGGGCGGCGTGCCGGCCGGCGCCACCAGGCCGTTCCAGACCGCGGCCTCGAAGCCGGGCAGCCCCTGCTCCGCCACCGTGGGCAGATCGGGCATTTCCGCCGAACGCTTCGTGCCGGTGTACCCCAACGCCTTGGCCCGTCCCGCCTTGATGGTCGGAAGGCCGCTGCCGCTGAACATGAATTGCACGCGCCCCGCCGCCATGTCCACTTCGGCCGTGCTGGTCCCCTTGTACGGGACATGCACCACGTCGATGCCCGCCATCGACGCCAGCAGCGCGCCGACCAGTTGGGGCGAGGTGCCGGTTCCCGGCGATGCGTAGTTGAGCTTGCCCGGCTGCGACCTGGCCAGCTTGATCAGTTCCTGGACATTGTTGGCCGGCAGCATCGGGCTTGCCATCAGGTAATAGGGATTCTCCGCCATGACCGAGATCGGTTCGAAATCCTTGATGGGGTCATAGGGCATTTTCGCGAAAAGGCTGGGGTTGATCGCCAGCGTCGTGACCGACGCGGTCAGCAGCGTATAGCCGTCGGGGGCGGCCTTGGCCACCGCATCCGCGCCTATCATCGTGCTGGCGCCCACCTTGTTCTCGACCACGACCGGCTGGCCCAGCTCGATGGCCAGTTTCTCGGCGAACAGGCGCGAGATGGCGTCGGAGGTCCCGCCGGCGGCCTGGGGATTGATCAGGCGTATGGGCCGGTTGGGATAGCCCGGGTCGGCCGCGGAACCAGCGGCCGGCAGCGTGGCGGCGACAACGGCGGACAAGATCGAAATGGCAAATCGTTTCATGTGATGCTCCCGAATGGTTGACTACCAGCAAGAGATCCCTTGCCGCCTCGCAAGGGATGGCGCTTCCCTGCAAGAAGGCTCCGCTCAGCGGACGGCCGCCAGGGGCTCGGTCCAGGCGTCGTAGCCGTATACCCAGTCCGGATTGGTATCGTTGCGCATCCAGTTGTTGGCCTTGGCCGAGAGCTGGAGCTTCGAGGTGCGCGGCAACCTCGTGTCGGCATAGCGCCGCAGGGCCGCGGCCGCGGTCGAGGGCGTGGCCTCGACCACGCAGCGGGCCAGGATGGCGGCGTCCTCCAGCGCGGCGCTGGCGCCCTGCGCCATGTACGGCGGCATCGGATGGCAGGCGTCCCCCAGCAGCGCGACACGCCCCTCCGTCCAGCGAGGCAGCGGGTCGCGCGCCAGCAGCGCCCACTTGTAGACCTCCGGGCACGCATCCAGGACCGCCCTCACCTGCGGGTGGAATTCCGCGAAGGCCGCGCGCAGCTCGCCCAGGTCGCCCTTGGTGGACCAGGACTCGCTGGTGGCCCACTTGCCGTCATCCGGCACGCTGGTGGTGAAGTACACCTCGTCGGCGGCCTCGGTCGTGTAGTACATGACGATATGGCGATCCTTGCCCCACCACTTGATGCGCGAACGCTCGATACGGTGCTCGCCCAGGCGCTCCGCCGGAAAGGTCGCGCGATAGGCGATGCGTCCGGTGAACACGGGCTGCTCGGGCCCAAGGATGATCTCGCGCACCCGGGAATGGACACCGTCGGCGCCGACCACGATGTCGGCGCTCGCCTGCGTGCCATCGGCGAAAGACAGCGTCACGCCCCGGCCGTCCTGGCTCAGCGCTTCCAGCTTCTTGCCCAGCGATATGTCCTCGGCGGGCACCGCCGACTCCAGCGCGGCGTGCAGGTCTCCGCGATGCAGGCACAGGAAGGGCGCGCCATAGCGGGCTTCGACGTGGCCGGCGATGGGAAACTCATTGGTGACGGCGCCGGTATCGTAGTCGCGGTTCAGGCTGGACTCCGGAACCAGCGCATGCGCGCGCAGGCGGTCTTCCGCACCGATCCTGCGCAGCACCTTGCACGCATTCGGTGCCATCTGTATGCCGGCGCCGACCCGGGCGAACCGTGGCGCCTGCTCGTAGACGCGGACGTCGATCCCGGCCTGCCGCAACAGGGCCGCGGCCGCGAGCCCGCCTATGCCGGCACCGACGATGGCGACGGAGATCCGTTCAGTCATCGGTCTGCTCCTGTCCGGGGACGATGATGCGATAGCAATGGAATCCTTCCAGCAAGTGCCTGCCGTGCTGGTTCTCCAGGCGGGTGGCCACGCGGCAGTATTTGCGGTGGCCCTCTTCCCAGATCTTCTCGATCACGAAGCAGGGGCGGACCGTATCCCCCACCGCTGCCGGATGCAGATAGCGGCACCCCTGCTCGACCAGCACGAAGCCTTCGATGTGATCGCGCAGTTCCGACGCGCCGAGCGCCGTCAGGGAAGCAAGCAGCAGGCCATGGGCCAGCGGCTTGCCGAACCGCGTATTCTTTGCGTACTCGACGTCGTAGTGACTGCGGTGCACGTCCCCGGTAATGCCGGAAAACAGCAGGAAGTGCGCGTCGGTCAGGGTTTTGGAAGGTCCGTGGAAAGCCATTCCTTCGGACAGTGGTCTGGCCAGGTATTCCATGGCCGAGCCACCGGACAATGCTGCGCTGCCGGGCATGAGCAAAGACTCCGAGTTGACGCATCTCGCGATGCGGAATATAGTTTTTGAACATAAAGTCAAAAACCAACGTCGGCACTCTATCTTCGATTTGAACCAAAAGTCAAATACAAAATTTCTTATGCCAGAAGACACCTCCACCACGACCCCGGCCACGCGCTGGGACGGACGGCGCGTCGGCAAGGCGACACGCCGTGACGCCATCCTCAACAGCGTTGCCAGCGTGCTGAGCAGCGGCCGGCTGTCGACGCTCACGATGCAGGACATCGCCGACGAGCTCGGCATCACCAAAGGCAACCTCTACTACTACTTCACCGACAAGCAGGACATCCTCTACCAGTGCCACATGCGCGCGATGGATGCGAGCCTGGAGGCGCTGCGCCGCGCGCGCCAGGCCAGGGGCTCGCCCGGCGAACGGCTGCAGCAGCTGCTGGCCGGCCACATCGTCGGCATCCTGAAGGACGGATTGGGCAGCGTGCTGCTGACCGACCTGGAAAACCTGCGGCCCGAAAACCGCGATGTCTACGTGGCGCGCCGGGACGAGTTCGAGCGCGGCGTGCGCAAGCTCATCGAAGAAGGCATGAAGGCCGGCGAATTCCACTGCGACGACAGTCTGCTGGCGGGGTTTTCCATGCTCGGGTCCATCAACTGGATCACCAAATGGTTCCGCGCCGACGGCCGCCTGGGCGTCAACGACGTGGCCGTCGGCATGAGCCGGTTCCTGATGGGCGCCCTGTACTGCCCGCCGGACATGATTCCCGCCCCCGTGGAGCCTGCTCCCGAGGCCGAAGACGCCCCCCCGTCCAAGGTGAAGGCCGGCGTGAAGGCCGGACGCCCGGCCAAGACACCCACCAAGGCGGCCTCCAGGACACCGACCAAGGCCGCCACCAGGACGGCCTCCAGGCCCAAGGGCGGTGAAGCCGGCCGCAAGGCGGGCAAGCCATGACGCCCCCCGCCCGGGACGACGCCCTTGCCCCCCTGCCCGGCGACTGCCTGGCGCAGCTCGTGGCCATCGTGGGACAAGAGAACGTCATCCTCGACCCGCGGGCGCTGGCCCTGGCCTCGTCCGACCTCATCGACTGGCCGTGGCAGCGGCCGGCATCGGCCGTGGTCAAGCCCCGCTCCACCGAGGAAACCGCGCGCCTGGCACGGGTGGCCGCCCGGCACGGACTACCGCTCATCGCCCGTGGCGCGGGGTTGTCCTATTCCGGAGGCGGCGTGCCCGGCGGCGCGGCGATCATCGTCGATACCGCCAACCTGGCCACGATCGACATCCACGCCGATGACCGCCATGCGCGGGTCGGCGCGGGAACTCCCTGGGAAGCCCTGGCCCGGGCCTTGGCGCCCCACGGCCTCAAGCCGGCCCAGCCCATGCCCATCTCCGGAGTCCACACCACGGTGGGCGGCGCCGCGTCGCAGGGCATGCCCGGCGGCATGGACGGCATCATCGGCCTGGCGGTGGTGCTGGCCGACGGCACCATTGCGCGCACCGGCTCGGGCGCGCGCCGCCAGGGATCTGCCTTTCAGCGTTACTGGGGGCCAGACCTGACGGGCATGTTCCTGGGGGACTGCGGCGCCTACGGCGTCAAGACCGAGATCTGCCTGCGGCTGGTGCCAGTGCGCCCGCTGCGCTTCGCCTCCTTCTCCTGCCCGGACGGCGCGACGAGCGTCGACATCATGACGCGCCTGCTCCAGGCAGGCCTGGCCATGCGCGTCGTGGCCAACGGCCCCGGCAACGGTCCCGGGGCGGAGGCGGCATGGGCCCTGCACGTCACGGTGGAAGGCGCGACCGAGGACGCGGCCGACAGCGTGCTGGCCGCCGTGCGCGCCGACTGCGGGCGGCAGGCCACCGAGATCGATGCCGACGTCCCCCGCCGCCTGCATGCCCGGCCCTTCTCGATCCGGGGTTTCGTCGGCCTGGAGGGCGAACGCTGGCTGCCGGTCCACGGCGTGCTGCCGCCGACCCGGGCCCCGTCCTGCCTGGCCGCGTTGCGGCGGCTGCTGGCGGACCGGGCGGCCGAATTTGACGCGCATGGCATCCGCTACACCTGGACGCTCTCCTCCACCGGGCCCTACGTCACGATCGAACCCATGTTCTACTGGAACGATGCCTTGACGCCGCTACACCTGTACTATCTGTCGGACAGGCACCGGGAGCGTTTCGCGGGCCGCCACGATGCGGTCCAGGCCAGGGCCCTGGTCCGGCAAGCCCGGGACGCCATCCGCCTCGCGATGGACGCCCATGACGCGGTCCATGCCCAGATCGGGCGCTATTTCGCCTATCGGTCGGTGCTGGAAGATGGCGCCGGCCAACTGGCGGCACGGATCAAGCACGCGCTGGATCCAGACGGGCGGATGCACCCTGGCGCGCTGGAAGCCTAGCCCGGAGCGCTCCACTCTTCCCGCAGTGCGACATATTGTCGCAGGGCTAATCCCTAGGGCGGCCGGTCACAATTCGCCACAGATGGTGCAATGCAAGGCACGACCGGGGGGGCCTCCCCGGGATGCCGCTCCCGGCTCCCGCCGCGCGCGACTATTTGTCGCAGGCTCCCTCTAGGCACGTTCAGTAGGATGCGGAACTGGCGGATTTCGCCAACGTTTCTACACACCAAGGCTGGACGTGAGTAAATCCTTCTTCGCGAACGCGGGACGCACTTTGTGCGTCGGCGCCCTGATGTTGCTGCTGGCTGGCTGCAACATGGACATCCTCGATCCCAAGGGCGACATCGGCGCCCAGGAAAAAACCCTGCTGCTGACCGCGACCGGGCTGATGCTGCTGGTGGTCGTGCCGGTCATCATCATGACCCTGTGGTTCGCCTGGAAATACCGCGCCTCCAACACCCAGGCCAAATACGATCCCAAGTGGTCGCATTCCACCGCCATCGAGGTGGTGGTCTGGACCATCCCCTGCATCATCGTCGGCATCCTGGCGGTCCTGACCTGGAAGAGCTCGCACGCGCTGGACCCCTACCGTCCCCTGCAATCCGAGGTCAAGCCCATCGAGATCGACGTCGTGTCGCTGGACTGGAAGTGGCTGTTCATCTACCCCGAGTACAAGATCGCCACCGTCAACGAGATCCAGTTCCCGGTCGATACGCCCGTCAACTTCCGCATCACGTCCGCCTCGGTCATGAACTCCTTCTTCATCCCGCGCCTGGGTAGCCAGATCTACTCCATGGCGGGCATGGAGACCAAGCTCCACCTCATCGCGCGCGAAGCCGGCACCTACGCGGGCATCTCGGCCAACTACAGCGGCGCGGGATTCTCGGGCATGCGTTTCAAGGCCATCGCCAGCAGCCAGGAAGACTTCCAGCAATGGGTCCGCGATGCCCAGGCATCGCCCAGCAAGATGACCGCCGAGGCCTACCAGGCCCTGGTCTCGCCCAGCGAGCACGAGCCGGTGGCCTATTACTCGGGCGCCGAACCCACCATGTTCGACGGCATCATTTACCAGTACATGGCCTCCGCAGGCATGGATACCGGAATATGCACGCCTGCCAACACCCCCAAGATAGCCTTGTCGGAGTAAATCGATGTTCGGGAAACTGACCCTGGATGCCATCCCGTACCATGAACCCATCGTCATGGTCACGCTGGCCGCGGTCGTCATTCTTGGTGCCGCCATGTTTGGCGCCGTCACCTATTACGGCAAGTGGACCTACCTGTGGAAAGAGTGGCTGACCACGGTGGACCACAAGCGCATCGGCATCATGTACATCATCGTGGCGCTGATCATGCTGCTGCGCGGATTCGCCGATGCCATCATGATGCGCACGCAGCTCGCCATCGCCTCGAGCGACTCGGCCGGCTATCTGCCGCCGCACCACTACGACCAGATTTTCACCGCCCACGGCGTGATCATGATCTTCTTCATGGCCATGCCTTTCATCACGGGCCTGATGAACATCGTCGTGCCGCTGCAGATCGGCGCCCGCGACGTGGCCTACCCGTTCCTGAACTCGCTCAGCTTCTGGCTGTTCGGCGGCGGCATCGTGCTGATCATGATTTCGCTGTTCGTGGGCGAATTCGCCGCCACCGGCTGGCTGGCCTACCCGCCCCTGTCGGGGCTGGACTACAGCCCGAGCGTGGGGGTGGACTACTACATCTGGGCCTTGCAGCTCTCAGGGCTGGGAACCACGCTCAGCGGCATCAACTTCATCGTCACCATCCTGCGCATGCGCGCGCCCGGCATGACGATGATGAAGATGCCGGTGTTCACCTGGACCGCGCTGGTCACCAACATCCTGATCGTCGCCGCCTTCCCGGTGCTGACGGCCACGCTGGCGCTGCTGACCGCCGACCGCTACCTGGGCATGCACTTCTTCACGAACGAGCTCGGCGGCAACGTGATGATGTACGTGAACCTGATCTGGATCTGGGGCCATCCCGAGGTCTACATCCTGATCCTGCCCTGCTTCGGCGCGTTCTCGGAAATCATCGCCACCTTCTCGCGCAAGCCGCTGTTCGGCTACAAGTCCATGGTCTACGCCACGGCCGCCATCGGCGTGCTGTCGTTCCTGGTCTGGCTGCACCACTTCTTCACCATGGGTTCGGGGGCCAACGTCAATGCCTTCTTCGGCATCGCGACGATGATCATCTCGGTGCCCACGGGCGTGAAGATCTTCAACTGGCTGTTCACGATGTACCGCGGCCGCGTC
Source organism: Alcaligenaceae bacterium SAGV5 (assembly GCA_009360345.1). GTDB lineage: Bacteria > Pseudomonadota > Gammaproteobacteria > Burkholderiales > Burkholderiaceae_B > Pigmentiphaga. Next base: position 222,612 of record SPDP01000003.1, on the reverse strand, counting down.
GAGATCACCACGCCCGTGCTGTGGACGCTGGGCTTCATGATCACCTTCGTGATCGGCGGCATGACCGGCGTGCTGATGGCGATTCCCGGGGTCTCGTTCGTGCTGCACAACAGCCTGTTCCTGATCGCCCACTTCCACAACACCATCATCGGCGGCGTCGTGTTCGGATGTATCGCCGCCATGGTGTATTGGTTCCCCAAGGCCTTCGGCTTCAAGCTGAACGAGCGCCTGGGCAAGTACTCGTTCTGGTGCTGGTTCATCGGCTTCTTCATGGCCTTCATGCCGCTGTACATCCTCGGCTTCATGGGCATGACGCGCCGCCTGAACCACTACGACAACCCGGCCTGGCAGCCGTACCTGATCGTGGCCTGGGTAGGCGCGGTCATCATCGCGCTGGGCATCTTCTTCCTGCTGCTGCAGATCTTCGTCAGCATCCGCGACCGCAAGAAGAATGTCGACTTCGACGGCGACCCCTGGGGTGGCCGTACGCTGGAATGGTCCATTCCCTCTCCTCCGCCGTTCTACAACTTCGCAAAGGTGCCCCAAGTGTCCCACCTCGATCAGTTCTGGCATGACAAGGAAACCGGCGTCGCCTACCAGCGCCCCGCCCGCTACGAAGACATCCATATGCCGCGCAATACCGGCGCCGGCGTCTACATCGGCGTGGCGGGCACCCTGCTCGGCTTCGCCCTGGTCTGGCACATCTGGTGGCTGGCGGGCCTGGGCCTGGCCGGCATGATCGGCGCCTTCATCGCCCGCGCCTACGACCGCGACGTGGACTACTACGTCAAGGCCGACGAGGTGACGCGCATCGAGAACGCCCACTACGAGTCGCTGAAGCAGGCCGCGTAGAACCCCCCCCTACGCGCTAACGCGCGCCCCCCAGGGGGCGATGCGGGTGGACCGGCAAAGCCGGATCCACCGCATCCTGGGTCGTGTAGCAGTGTATCGGTGCGAAGCGCCGGTTTTTTAAAGATCGATATGAGTAGCGCAGCAATTCTTCACACGCATCGCCAGGATGGCGGCGATCATCATGCCCATGGGGGGCATGAGCATCACGACGATGGGTCCAAGACCGTTCTGGGGTTCTGGATCTATCTGATGAGCGATTTGCTCATTTTCTCGGTGCTGTTCGCGACGTTCGCCGTGCTCTCGGGCGCGACCGCGGGCGGACCGCATGGCAGCGAGTTGTTCGACCTGTCGTTCGTGCTGACCGAAACCATGCTGCTGCTGGTCAGCAGCGTGACCTTCGGCATGGCCATGCTGGCCCTGCATGCCGGACAGCGCGGCAAGGTGCTGGCCTGGATGGCCGTCACCTTCCTGTTCGGCGCCGGTTTCATCGGCATGGAAATCTATGAATTCCATCACCTGATCGCCGAGGGCGCCGGCCCGCAGCGCAGCGCCTATCTGTCGGCCTTCTTCACCCTGGTCGGCACCCACGGCCTGCACGTGACGTCGGGCCTGATCTGGATGGCCGTGATGATGCACATGATCAGCCGCCACGGCCTGGATCCGATCGTCCGCCGGCGCATGGCCTGCCTGAGCCTGTTCTGGCACTTTCTGGACCTGGTCTGGATCTGCGTGTTCACCTTCGTCTATCTGATGGGAGCCCTGTAATGGCGCAACACTCCTCCACCGCCGAAGGCCACGACTCCCACGCCAGCCACGGCTCGGTCAAGTCCTATCTCGTGGGCTTCGTCCTCTGCATCGTGCTGACCGCGATGTCGTTCGGCGTCGTGATGACCGGCGCCGTGACCGGTTTTGCCGCCGTGGCCGCCATCGTCGTGCTGTGCGTGCTGCAACTGCTGGTCCAGCTGGTGTTCTTCCTGCACATGGGCACTTCGCCCGAGCAGCGCGAAAACCTGTCGTCCTTCGTCTTCACCGTGCTCATCATCGCGATCATCGTCGGTGGCTCCGCCTGGGTGCTGCACAACATGAACGCGAACATGATGCCTATGTAGCATCGAGCGCCGGGCCCGCGCACGCCGGCCCGGCGCCACCACAAGCAGTCCGCGGCAGATGCCCGCGGCCTTGCCTTACGCCACCTTTTGCTCGGCGTGCTCCTCGAACTGCTCGGCCTCGGTCGAGCCGTGCAGCGCGGTAGTGGACGAACGTCCTCCCTCCACCGCCTGCGTCACCGCGTCGAAATAGCCAGTGCCGACCTCGCGCTGGTGCTTGACCGCCGTGAAGCCGCGCTCGGCCGCGGCGAACTCCTTCTGCTGCAGGGCCACGAAGGCCGTCATCTGCTCACGGGCATAGCCGTACGCAAGATCGAACATGCCGTAGTTCAAGGCGTGGAAGCCGGCCAGGGTGATGAACTGGAACTTGTAGCCCATGGCGCCCAGCTCACGCTGGAACTTGGCGATGGTCGCGTCGTCCAGGTTCTTCTTCCAGTTGAACGAAGGCGAGCAGTTATAGGCCAACAGCTTGCCTGGGAACTGCCGATGGACGGCCTCGGCGAAGCGGCGCGCGTAGTCCAGGTTGGGGGTCGAGGTTTCGCACCAGATCAGGTCGGCATACGGCGCATAGGCCAGCCCCCGGGAGATGGCCTGGTCGATGCCCGCCCGCGTGCGGAAGAACCCTTCGACAGTACGGTCGCCGGTGATGAACGGCCGGTCGTTGTCATCGACGTCGCTGGTGATCAGGTCGGCGGCGTCGGCATCCGTGCGGGCCAGCAGCAACGTCGGCACGCCCAGCGTATCGGCGGCCAGGCGCGCGGCGACCAGCTTGGAAACCGCCTCGCGCGTGGGCACCAGGACCTTGCCGCCCATGTGGCCGCACTTCTTGACCGATGCCAGTTGGTCCTCGAAATGCACGCCTGAGGCGCCCGCGTCGATCATGGCCTTCATCAGTTCGAAGGCGTTCAGCACGCCGCCGAATCCGGCCTCGGCATCGGCCACGATGGGCGCGAAGTAATCAATGTAGTCCGCCGCGCCCGGCCGGCCGCCCTCCATCCACTGGACCTGGTCGCAGCGCTGCAACGCGTTGTTGATGCGCCGCACGACCGACGGAACGGAATTGGCCGGATACAGGGATTGGTCCGGATACATCTCGCCCGCCAGATTGGCGTCGCCCGCGACCTGCCAGCCCGACAGGTAGATCGCGCGCAGCCCGGCCTTCACCTGCTGCATGGCCTGGTTGCCCGTCATCGCGCCCAGCGAATTGACGAAGGGCTCCTCGTTCAGCATCTTCCAGAGCTTCTCGGCGCCACGGCGGGCCAGCGTGTGCTCGGGCTGGACCGAGCCTCGCAGCGCCACGACCCGTTCGGCGTCGTAGCCCCGGCGTATGCCTTTCCAGCGCGGGTGCTCGCGCCACTCCTGCTCCAGCTTCTCGACTTCGGCGTTGCGTTGGGACATGAATGTCTCCTCAAGGTTGGAAACGACGGTTGGAAATCCTGGCGGCCGCGGTGCCGGGTAAGGAACAATCTATAGATATGCTGCAACGCAATCAATCTTTTTACTCTTCTATAAGAATTATTTTTTATTCAATAAAAACAATATGTTAAAAACAAAATTCCATGATGAGAAACAAAAAACCGGCCTATGAAAGCCGGTTTTTTTGCGAAGCAGCGATTGGATTCGAGCGATTTTGCGATGTGCGGGAGCGCTTCAAGATACGAGAATTGGCGGCATGCGATGGACAGGCGCCAGACAATTTATTAGAATTATCTAAATTAGAATTTTCTAATAAAAAAATGCACTCATCACCTACGGACGCCCGGCGCTTCATGCAGGAAGGTGCCACCCAGGCCGCGGCGCTGCTGCGCTCGGTGGGCAACGAATCCCGGCTGCTGGTGCTGTGCCTGCTGATCGAACACGGCGAACTCACGGTGGGCGAGCTGCTGGCGCAGGTGCCGCTCAGCCAGTCGGCGCTGTCCCAGCACCTGGCCAGGATGCGCGACGAAGGCCTGGTCTCGTTCCGCAGGACCGCCCAGACCCTGCACTACCGCATCGCCAACCCCGACGTGGAACGGCTGATCGCCACGCTCAAGGCGATCTTCTGCCCCTCGCCCCAGGACAGTCCATCATGACGCTACGCCAGATTCCCCCCCGGGACGTTTTCACCCTGCTCGACCAGGGCGCCCTCCTGATCGATATCCGCGATGCCGACGAACATGCGCGGGAGCGCATACCGCGGGCACGCCATATCCCCCTTGCCCGGCTGGCCGGCGCCGGGCCGCTGGCCGACGCCGGCACCCCTGTCGTCTTCCATTGCCGGTCCGGCAACCGCACGCGCCAGAACGCGGCGGCACTTGCCGCCTGCGCCCCCGGCGAGGCCGGCATCCTGGAAGGCGGGCTCGATGCCTGGAAACGTGCCGGCCTGCCCGTCGTGAAAGACCGCTCCCAGCCGCTGGAGCTCCAGCGCCAGGTCCAGATCGTCGCCGGCACGCTGGTCGCGCTGGGCGTCATCCTGGGCCTGGCCGTCAACCCCTGGTTCCACCTGCTGTCGGGACTGGTCGGCGGTGGCCTGGTCTTCGCCGGGCTGTCCGGCTTTTGCGGCCTTGCCCGCGTGCTGGCCAGGCTGCCCTGGAACGCGCATCGATCAGGGTGAAAAAAACCCGCCTGCAAGCAGGCGGGTTCCAGGGAACAGCGTCACAAACCGGCGGCGAGCCGCCGGCGATGGATCAACGCTTGTTCAGGTCCAGCACGTCGCGCGCGGGCGAGCCGGTGAACAACTGGCGGGGACGGCCGATCTTGTAGTCGGGATCGGAGATCATTTCGTCCCACTGCGCGATCCAGCCCACGGTCCGGGCCAGCGCGAAGATGGCCGTGAACAGCTGGGTCGGGATGCCGATGGCGCGCTGGACGATACCCGAGTAGAAATCGACGTTCGGGTACAGCTTGCGCTGGACGAAGTAATCGTCTTCCAGGGCGATCTTTTCCAGGGCCATGGCCAGCTTGAACAGCGGATCGTCCTGCAGGCCCATGGCTTCCAGCACTTCGCGGCAGGTTTCCTGCATCAGCTTGGCGCGCGGGTCGTAGTTCTTGTAGACGCGGTGGCCGAAGCCCATCAGGCGCACGCCCGAGTCCTTGTCCTTGACCTTGGCGACGAACTCGCCCAGCTTGTCGACGCCGCCGGCTGCCAGCAGGTCTTCCAGCATCTGCAGCGCCGCTTCGTTGGCGCCGCCGTGGGCCGGGCCCCACAGGCAAGCCACGCCCGCCGCGATGGCCGCGAACGGGTTGGTGCCCGACGAACCGCACAGGCGCACGGTCGAGGTCGAGGCGTTCTGCTCGTGGTCGGCATGCAGGATGAAGATGCGGTCGAGCGCGCGCTCGATGACCGGGTTCACCTTGTATTCCTCGCACGGCGTGGCGAACATCATGTGCAGGAAGTTGCCGGTGTAGGACAGGTCGTTCTTCGGATAGACGTAGGGCTGGCCGACCGAGTACTTGTAGGCCATGGCCACCAGCGTGGGCATCTTGGCGATCAGGCGGATGGCCGAGATCTCGCGGTGCTTGGGCTGGGTGATGTCGATCGAGTCGTGGTAGAACGCCGACAGCGCGCCGACCAGGCCGGTCAGCACGGCCATCGGGTGGGCGTCGCGGCGGAAGCCGCGCAGGAAGAACTGCAACTGCTCGTTGACCATGGTGTGATGGGTCACCAGATGGTCGAAGTCAGCCTTCTGCTTGGCGTTGGGCAACTCGCCGTTCAGGATCAGGTAGCTGGTTTCCAGGAAGTCGCACTTGACCGCCAGTTGCTCGATCGGATAGCCGCGATACAGCAGTTCGCCCTTGTCGCCATCGATGTAGGTGATGCTGGACGAGCAAGCAGCCGTCGACATGAAACCAGGATCGAGGGTGAACATCCCGGTTTGCGCGTACAGCTTGCGGATATCCACGACCGACGGGCCGATCGTGCCTTCATAAACCGGAAACTCGGCACCCTGGCTCCCATCGGAGAAGGTCAGGGTCGCTTTCTTGTCGGACAGTTTCATCGGATGTTCCTCTTCCATCAAAATCAATTCACATGGACTTCGGCCGCTCACACGGAGCGCAGCCGCTTCAGCAAGTCCCGCATGGCTGGCGTGGCAAGGTCTCCCTCGGGTTCCTTGCGAGCCAACAGATAGTCCATCAGCTCGTTGTCGGACAGCTCGAGCAGCCGGGTCAGCTCCGCCACGTCGGCGTCGGTGAGCCCGGATTCGTACGCGTCCAGAAAACGCGTCAGTATCAGGTCGTTCTCGAGCAGTCCACGCCGGGCGCGCCAGCGCAGGCGCGTCCGGTCATGCAGGGAAAACTCCGGCACCACGGCGTCAGATCGCCCGCCGGGCCATCATTTCCTTGATCTTGCCTATTGCCCGGGTGGGGTTCAGCCCCTTGGGACAGACATCGACGCAATTCATGATGGTGTGGCAACGGAACAAACGATATGGATCCTCGAGGTTATCCAAACGTTCCCCGGTCGCTTCGTCGCGGCTGTCCGCGAGGAAGCGGTAGGCCTGCAGCAGGCCGGCCGGCCCCACGAACTTGTCGGGGTTCCACCAGAACGACGGGCAGGACGTCGAGCAGCAAGCACACAGAATACACTCATACAGGCCGTCGAGTTCCTCGCGAGCCTCGGGCGACTGCAGGCGCTCCTTCTCGGGAGGCGGCGTGTCGTTGATCAGGAACGGCTTGACCGAGTGGTACTGGTTGAAGAAGTGGGTCATGTCCACGATCAGGTCGCGGATGACCGGCAGGCCGGGCAGCGGCTTGAGCACGATGGGCTGCTTCAGGTCGAGCAGGTTGGTCGTGCACGACAGGCCGTTCTTGCCGTTGATGTTCATGGCGTCGGACCCGCACACGCCCTCGCGGCACGAGCGGCGGAAGGACAGGCTGTCGTCGACGTCGTTCTTGATGCGCACCAGCGCATCGAGCAGCATCTTGTCGTTCGGGCCCAGCTCGACCTCGAGCTTCTGCATGTAGGGACGCTGGTCCTTGTCCGGGTCGTAGCGGTAGATCTCGAACTTCACAACACGTTTAGCACTCATGCGAGTACTCCAAAAAAGTTGAGGTCCCCCCCCCTACGCGCTTCGCGCGCCCCCCAGGGGGCGGCGCTGGCGGACCGGCGGAGCCGGATCCGCGGCGCCCTGGGAAGGGGTTGTCATATCGGTTAGAACGTTCTCGCTTTGGGCGGGAAACTGTCGACGGTCAGCGGCTTCATCGTCACGGGCTTGTAGTCCAGGCGGTTGCCTTCGGAATACCACAGCGAGTGGCGCAGCCAGTTCTGGTCGTCGCGCTCGGGGAAATCGCTGTGCGCATGGGCGCCGCGGCTCTCGTTGCGGGCGGCGGCCGACACGATGGTCGCCTTGGCCACTTCGATCAGGTTTTCCAGCTCCAGCGCTTCCACGCGGGCCATGTTGAAGACCTTGGAATGGTCCTGGAACGCGACGCTCTTGGCGCGCTCGGCCAGTTCCAGGATCTGCCCCACCCCTTCGTCCAGCAGCGTCTGGGTGCGGAACACGCCGCAGTGGCGCTGCATGGAGTTGCGGATGTCGTTGGCGACGTTCTGTACGCGTTCGCCCTGCTTGCGGCTTTCCATCGCGTCGACACGGCCCAGCGTGAAGTCCGCGGCATCGCCCGGCAGGTCCTTGTGGCTGCGGCGCTTGAGCTCGGTGCCGACGATGTGGTTGCCGGCCGCGCGGCCGAACACCACCAGGTCGAGCAGCGAGTTCGTGCCCAGGCGGTTGGCGCCGTGCACCGACACGCAGGCGCATTCGCCGATCGCGTACAGGCCGTTGACCACGGTGTTGGGGTTGCCGTCCTTGGGCACGACCACCTGGCCGTGGTAGTTGGTCGGGATGCCGCCCATCTGGTAGTGGATGGTCGGCACGACCGGGATCGGCTCCTTGATGGGATCGACGTTCGCGAACTTGATCGCGATCTCGCGGATCGACGGCAGGCGCTTGTTGATGGTCTCGGCGCCCAGGTGGTCGAGCTTGAGCAGCACGTAGTCGCCATGGGGGCCCGCACCGCGGCCTTCCTTGATTTCCTGGTCCATCGAGCGCGACACGAAGTCACGCGGCGCCAGGTCCTTGAGCGTCGGGGCATAGCGCTCCATGAAGCGCTCGCCATCCTTGTTCAGCAGGATGCCGCCTTCGCCGCGCACGCCTTCGGTGATCAGCACGCCGGCACCGGCCACGCCGGTGGGGTGGAATTGCCAGAATTCCATGTCTTCCAGCGGCAGGCCCGCGCGCGCCGCCATGCCCAGGCCGTCGCCGGTGTTGATGAAGGCGTTGGTCGAGGCGGCCCAGATGCGGCCCGCGCCGCCCGTGGCCAGCACGGTGGTCTTGGCTTCGAAGATGTAGATCTCGCCGGTTTCCATTTCCAGCGCGGTCACGCCCACCACGTCGCCTTCGGCGTCACGGATGAGGTCCAGCGTCATCCACTCGACGAAGAACTGGGTGCGGGCGGCGACGTTGCGCTGGTAGAGCGTGTGCAACAGCGCGTGGCCGGTCCGGTCGGCGGCGGCACAGGCGCGCTGCACCGGCTTTTCGCCGAAGTTGGCGGTATGGCCGCCGAACGGACGCTGGTAGATCGTGCCGTTGGGGTTGCGGTCGAACGGCATGCCGAAATGCTCGAGCTCGTAGACCGCGTTGGTGGCCTCGCGGCACATGAATTCAATGGCGTCCTGGTCGCCCAGCCAATCCGACCCCTTGACGGTGTCGTACATGTGCCAGAACCAGTTGTCCTCGCTCATGTTGCCCAGCGAGGCGCCGATGCCGCCCTGCGCCGCGACGGTGTGCGAGCGCGTCGGGAACACCTTGGAGAAGACGGCGACGCTCAGGCCGGCCTGGGCCAGCTGGAGCGAGCAACGCATGCCGGATCCACCGGCGCCGACCACCACCACATCGAACTGGCGGCGCGGAAGAGAAGATTTAACGGCGGCCACGACTTAGATTCTCCACAGAATTTGAGCGGCATAGACGACGGAGCCGACCAGCCACAGAACGGTCAGGACTTGCAGCGCCAGGCGGATGCCCGTCGGCTTGACGTAGTCCATCCAGATGTCACGCACGCCGATCCAGGCGTGATAGGCAAGCGATATGAAGGCCAGCATGGCCAGCAGCTTGCCCAGGGGGAAGCTGAGCACTTCGAAATTGAACAGGCGCACCCAGTTTTCGTAGGTGAATTCCGGAGTGACCAGCGCGCCGATGCCCAGCACCAGCGTGTAGATGACCAGGATGACGGCGGTGACACGCTGGAGGACCCAGTCCTTCACGCCGTAGTGGGCGCCGACGACCAGGCGCTTGGGACCGATGTTTTGCGGGGCCGACATCAGAATACTCCGAACAGTTTCAAACCGAAGACGACGGTCAGCGCCAGGCTGACGACCAGCACGATGCCAGCGGTGCGCTGGGCGGTGTGCTTTTCCAGTCCCTTGTGCAGATCCAGCGCCAGGAACCGGATGCCCGCACAGAAGTGATGCAGGTATGCCCAGATCAGGCCCAGCAGGACGATCTTGACCAAGGGATGTGCAACGAAATCGTGGAACTGCGCGAAGCCGATCTCAGAAATCAGGCTGCGTTCGAACAGCGGCAGCAGCACCAGCGGCAGCGCCAGGAACAGCGCGAAGCCGGAAACGCGGTGCAGGATCGACACCTTGCCAGCCAGCGGCAGGCGGTATCCCGCGAGCTGGGTGATATTGATATTTCTGAACTGTGGGCGGGGTTTTGCGGCAGAGTCGGACATCACGACCTCGGGTAAAGTAAGCGAACCATGAAAAAAACATTGCTGAGCGGCTAGGCATCAGGAGTCGTCTTGGAAAACCGGGCCGGCAGGCCAGGCTCTCGTCGGGGCTCCAGGAGCCGGCGTCATGGAGCCGCCCGAAAGCCGCCGAGTAAGGCAAACCCCGTTATTTTCGCCCATTCAGCGCCACCGTATCAAATCGTGTCCCAAAACGGCATCAATTGAGGCTGTTCCGGTAGTGGTAGCGCGAAGTCAGATACAGCCCGCGGCGCATCTCGACCGGGCGATCGCCGTAGGTGAACGAGATCCGTTCCACCTGCAGCAGAGGCGTTCCCGCCTCGATATCCAGCAACTCGGCCTCCGGCGCTCCGGCCGGGACCGCGCGGACCTTCTCGTCGGCGCGGATCATGCGCACGCCGAACTCGCTTTCGAACAGGCCATACATCGGCCCCTTGTATTCGGCCAGGCGCTCGGCCGTCAGCCCCCGGAACAGGGAGCCCGGCAGCCAGATCTCGTCGATGACCGTGGGAATTTCGCCGAACGACAGCACGCGGCGCACCAGCACCACGCTGTCTCCCGCGCGCAGCTCCAGCGCCTTGGCCACCTCGGCCGGCGCACGCAGGCGGCGGCACTCCAGGAAGCGGCTGCGCGAGCGGGCGTGCTGCCCGTCGTCGGGCGCCAGGCGCAGGAAGCGGAACCGGACGCGGTCTTCATGGTGGGTGGCGACGAAGGTGCCCTTGCCCTGGCGGCGCAGCAGGATGTTGTCGGCGGCCAGTTCGTCGATGGCCTTGCGCACCGTGCCCTGGCTGACCTTGAAACGGGCGGCCAGGTCCAGCTCGCTGGGAATGGCCTCGCCCGGCTTCCATTCGCCGCGGTCCAGGCTTTGCAGGATCAGGCCCTTGATTTGCCTGTATAAAGGACTGAATGCGGCGCCCGGGGCCCCCGGCCCCGGAGCCACGGCCGGGCCGGCCGTCGCAGGCGCGTCGGTCGAAGCGGACAGGCAGGGCGGATGAGGCTTGAACGGCATGGCCGGGATTGTGTCACAGCGTAACCCGCGATGTCCAACCCAACCCGTAAAAAAATCTTATGTCTTATATAAAACATAAGATATGTTTATTGACGCTCGACGGCGATTTTTCTACACTCCCACGATCATGTCGACCCACGCTTGCCGCGCCGCCCGCAGCACCCAGGCGTCCAGCCTCCCTCCCCTGGCCCTCCCCATCCTGCACCGCGCCGTCCCCGCCCCTGGCGGAGTTACACTGCGCGTCGCGTCATTCCTACTCACCCCCATCCGCTTCGGAGACTCATATGACCAAGCCCGCAATGCGCGTCGCCGTCACCGGCGCCGCCGGCCAGATCGGCTACGCCCTGTTGTTCCGCATCGCTTCCGGCGAAATGCTCGGCAAGGACCAGCCGGTTATCCTGCAGTTGCTGGAAATCCCCGATGAAAAGGCGCAGAAGGCGCTCAAGGGCGTCATCATGGAGCTGGAGGATTGCGCCTTCCCGCTGCTCAAGGAAGTCACCGCCCACAGCGACCCCATGACCGCCTTCAAGGATGCCGACGTGGCCCTGCTGGTCGGCGCCCGCCCCCGCGGCCCCGGCATGGAGCGCAAGGACCTGCTGACGGTCAACGCCCAGATCTTCACGGCCCAGGGCAAGGCCCTGAACGCCGTCGCCAGCCGCAACGTCAAGGTGCTGGTCGTGGGCAACCCCGCCAACACCAACGCCTACATCGCCATGAAGTCGGCCCCGGACCTGCCCGCCCGCAACTTCACCGCCATGCTGCGCCTGGACCACAACCGCGCCCTGTCGCAACTGGCCGCCAAGGCCGGTGTCGCCGTCGGCGACATCGAAAAGCTGATCGTCTGGGGCAACCACTCGCCCACGATGTACCCCGACTTCCGCTTCGCCACCCTGGCCGGCAAGCCCGCCCTGTCGGTGGTCAATGACGACGACTGGAACCGCAATACCTTCATCCCGACCGTGGGCAAGCGCGGCGCCGCCATCATCGACGCCCGCGGCCTCTCGTCGGCCGCCTCCGCCGCCAACGCCGCCATCGACCACGTCCGCGACTGGATCCTGGGCAGCAACGGCAAGTGGGTCACGATGGGCGTTCCCTCGGACGGCTCGTACGGCATCCCCGAAGGCATCATCTACGGCGTTCCCGTCATCACGAAGAACGGCGAATACGCGGTCGTCAAGGACCTCGAGATCGACGCTTTCTCGCGTGAGCGCATGGACCTGACGCTGAAGGAACTGACCGAAGAGCGCGACGGCGTCAAGCATCTGCTCTAATCCCCCCGCGCGCTGACGCCCCCAAGGGCGCTGCGGCAGCGGAAGCACGCGAGTACGATATCGTCTCGCGTGCTTTTTTTCGCCCCTCCCTCCTGCGGCGCGACAATGTTCGATGCCGTAGGCCGTGTCCGGGGCGAGGGCCTTGCGGGGCGCATTCGGCGCCGCCGGTTTTGTCAGGCTCGGCGGGGAAGCAAGGGCGCAGCTGTTTGAGCGCGGCAGTAGGGACAGTCCGGGGGACTGTCCCCGCGCGAGTTCTGCGCCCGCCCCGCCGGCTGCCCAGCCACCGGGAAGTCCCGGCAACGCCGGGACCGGCTTCGCTGCGCCCTCACGGCCTGCGCCCCTGCCGCCGGCCGTCTCAAGAACCAGAAACCCCATGAACTTCCGCCAACTAGACCTGAACCTCCTACGCGTCCTGGTCGCCATCCACCAAACCCGCTCCGTCACCGCCGCCGGCAAAATGCTGTCCCTCTCCCAACCGGCCACCAGCAACGCCCTCGCCCGCCTGCGCTACTTCTTCGAAGACGAACTCTTCCTGCGCACCCCCCACGGCCTCATCCCCACCAGCGTCTGCGAACACATCGCCCCCGCCGTCGCCGCCGAACTGCGCTCCCTGGAAGCCCTCGTCACCGGCCGCGAAGAATTCGACCCCGAGCACAGCCACGTCGAATGGCGCGTCTCCATGTCCGACCTCGGCGAAATGACCTTCCTGCCCACCCTGGCCGCCGCCCTGCACGCCGAAGCGCCGCACACCCAGCTCACCAACATCTCCGTGCTCGCCGACGACGTCGCCGCCGCGCTCGAAGCGCGCGAACTCGACTTCTCCATCGGCATCCTGCATCCCAAGCAGCGCGGCATACAAGCCGACGTGCTCTTCCACGAACCCTACGTCGCCATCACCGCGCCCGACTGGACGCCATTCCCCGGCCACAAGGGCAAGATCCTGACCCCCAGCGAACTCGCCTCGGCCTCGCTGCTCGTGGCCTCCCCCACCGCCACCTTCCACGACAGCGTGCGCGAGATGCTGACCCGCATGAAACTGGACCACCGCATTGTCGTGCGGGCCCTGCATTTCGGCGCCCTGCCGGAAGTGGTCATGAACTCGCGCATGCTGGCCATCGTGCCGACCACCTACGCGCGCAACGCGCAACCGCGCTACGGATTCAAGGTGTGGGCCCTGCCCTACGCGCCCAGCTACGACGTGCGCCTGATCTGGCACGCCAACACGGCCAGCGATCCCTCGCTGCAATGGGTGCGGGCGCTGGTGCACAGGTTGTTCGCGCAACCCCTCCCGCGCAAAGGGCGTGGAAACGTGTAGATTGCGCAGTGTGACCACAGGACAAGAAGCGCATGACTCCCCTCGGCCGCCTCACCTTCCAACACATGCTCTATCTGCAGGCACTGGTAGAAGAACGGCACGTCACCCGGGCCGCGGCGCGCGCCGGCATCGGACAGCCCGCCATGTCGGCGGCGCTCGCCCGGCTGCGCAAGACCTTCCATGACCCGCTCCTGGTCAAGACCGCGCAAGGCATGACCCCGACGCCCTGTGCGCTCGAACTGGCCCAGCGGGTCAAGGAAATCACCAGCCTCATCGACGAGCGCGGCGCCGGCGGGGGAAGTTTCCACCCCGCCACCGCGCAGCGGCGCTGGCGCATCATGGCGTCCGACTCGACGCTCCGCAGCGTACTCCCCGGCCTGATGCGCCAGGCATGCCGCGAGGCGCCGGGCATGCACTTCACCGTCCAGCCCGGCGACCCCCGGCGCATCGCCGAGTACCTGCGCGAGGGAGACTTCGACCTGATCATCTCCTTCGTCCCCAACCCCAGCTCGGATCTCCACCAGACCGTCCTGTACCCCCAGCGCCTGATGTGCATCGCGCGCGACGGGCACCCCGCGCTCGCCGCCGGCCTCACGCTGGAAACCTTTGTCGCCCAGCCGCACGCCAGGTGGGGCGTCACCGCCACGATACCGTCGACACTCGAGGAACTGGTCGACGACGTGCTGCGCAAGCTCGGCCAGGCCCGCCAGACGAGCCTGCAGGTTGCCAACCTGACTTTGCTGCCCGACGTCGTCGCCAACAGCGAACTGCTGGCCGTGGTGCCTGAACACCTGGCGCTCAACGCCCGCAATACCTTGCCGATCCAGATACTGCCGCTGCCCTTCGCGGTTCCGGCCGCGGACATCAGCATGATCTGGCATGAGCGCAGCCATAACGACCCGGCTCATCGATGGCTGCGCAATGCGCTGCGTCATGTCGGTGGCCAGCTCGCCCTGCGGCCGCTGGTCGAGGATCAACCGACCTGATCGGGCATGCGGAGCATGGCGCTCCGCGCATGCCTATCGTCCGGGGCTCATGCCCGCTCGCGGCTGCCCAGCTCGGCGTCGAAGCGCCAGCCCAACGCCTCGACCTTCTCGCGGACGTCGTCGCCAAATTTCCGCGCCAGCCGCTCTCCGGTTTCCGGGGCATATTGGATGTCCGCGGCCATGTCTTGTGCCTGCCCCTGGATCAGGACAAGAAGGTGGGCTTCCGGCGTCAGGCCCGTGTTGCGGAAAGCGCGCATGACGTTGGGAGGGACGGAAATCATGTCCTGCTCATCCAGGAGCGTCGAATACTGGCCATCATCGCCCCAGCGGATCTCGAACTGCCCCTTGAGGCACATGAATGTCTCGAGCGTGCGGGCATGCGAGTGCAGATCGGGCCCCTGCCCGACGGGGCATCGGCAGACATTCACGGTAAGCCCTGGGAAACCCACGACCCCGGGATTCTGGCTGGTCGCCCCGACACCGGTCTCGGGCGCCATGTACAGGTAGATGGAATCCGCCGCGATCGACTCCATGGCCTCCGAGGGGATACCGCCACCGGCGGCGAAGCGCTTCTTCTTCGGCTGTATGGTCTTGGCCCGGACAATCCGTTTGTTCATTTCTTCGGGAGTGGGGTTGATGGTCGTCACGGCGCTCTCCTTCGCATGTTGTGGTGCGCCCACTTTAGGCATCCTCGTCCGCCCTGCCCATGATTGGCCGTCGATACGAATATCGCCGGTTTCGATGGCGATGCGCCGGCGTGGCGCCGCATACGCCACCGTCGATGCAGGTATTCCCCGCGGCACATGGCCGGGAAGCCGCCACGCGTGCTGAAATCCTCCCCCAAGGAGGCTATCCGTGAAAAGAATCGAAATCGAGCGCTTCGGCGGACCCGAAGTACTGCAGGTCCGCGACGTCCCGGCGCCCGTTCCCGGCCCTTGCGACGTGCTGGTCCGGGCCCACAGCATCGGGGTCGGCTGGCCGGATGTCTATGTGCGCACCGGCACGTATCCCTGGCAGCATCTCTTTCCCATGCCCGCGACACCGGGCGTGGAAATGTCGGGAACGGTCGCCGCCATCGGCTCCGACGTGAAGCGCTTTGCCGTCGGCCAGCCCGTCTACGTATCGTCCGGCATGCTCGGCATGCGCGGCGGCTGCTATGCGCAGGCCCGGCTCGTACCGGAAGACCGGCTGATCGCCCTGCCGCCGGAGCTGAACCTGGACAGCGCGGCGAACCTGGCCTACTACCAGGTGGCGCTCGCCCTGCTCGAAGAGTGTTCACGAGGACAGACGATCTCCACGGTGCTCGTATCCGGGGCCAGCGGCGGCATGGGCACCGCGCTCGTGCAGGTGGCCAAGGCACTGGGCCACCGCGTCATCGCCACGGTGGGCCACGACGACAAGCGCGCGCATTCGGAGGCAATGGGCGCCGATTGCGTGCTCAACTACCGCACCTCCGATTGCGGACCTGCCATCGCGGCGGCCACGCATGGCCGCGGCGTTGATTTGTGGCTCGAAGCCTATGCCGGCGAAAACCTGGCCGATGCCCTGGCCCACCTCGCGCCCTGGGGAAAGCTGGTGCTCTACAACGCAACGGGCGGCCACCCGCCCGCAAGTTTCTTCGACGCCTGGCGCACGCACATGGCCAAGTGCCTGTCGATCCAGTACTTCTCCATGCATGTCTGGGAAGACGATCTGCCGGCGCGCAGGGCGCTCATCCAGCGCGCGGTCGCGCTCATGTCGTCCGGCAAGGTCAGCCCCCCCGCCGGGCGCCATTTCCCGCTGGAGCAGGCCGGCGACGCCCACCGGCTCCTGGAGAGCGGCCGCCAGGTCGGCCGGATCTTCCTGCGCCCCTGACCGGACGTTCGCTGCCAACCTACATAAAAACCCGGAGACACCATGCCGAACATGAAACAGGCGGCGATCCTTGCCGCGGCGGCCATCGCGCTCATCGCGGCGCCTGCGGCCCGATCCCAGGAATCGACCTACCCCACGCATCCGGTCAAGCTCATCGTGCCCTTCTCCGCCGGCGGAACCCCGGACACCATGTCGCGCACCTACGCCGAACAGCTCAAGGAACAACTGGGCCAACCCATCATCGTGGACAACCGGCCCGGCGCGACCGGCGCCATCGGTTCGGCCGCCGTGGCCCAGGCGCCCGCGGACGGCTACACATTGCTGCTGAACACCAGCGCGGCGGCGATCCTTCCCTGGGTCGTCAAGCAGCCCTTCGATTTCCGCAAGGCGTTCACGCCCATCGCCTATACCGGCTACACCCCGTATGTCATCACGGTCAGCCCCAAGCTTCCCGTGCATTCGCTGGACGAATTCATCGCCTATGCGAAGCAGCATCCCGGCAAGCTCAGTTGTGGCACGTACGGCGTCGCCTCGCCGCCCCACCTGGCCCTGGAACTGTTGATGGGCGCGGCGGGCGTGGAAATCGTCCACGTGCCGTATACCAACTTCGGCCAGGCGCTTCCCGATCTGCTGTCCGGCCAGCTGGACTGCAGCATCGATCCTCCGACCATGCCCGCGCCCCACGTGGCCAGCGGCAGGATCCGCGCGATCGCGCATACGGGTAGCGGAAAAATGGCGCTGTACCCCGGCATCGATGCCGTCGGCCGGCGCTATCCGGAAAGCGTCGTGCTGGGTTGGCAGGCCATCTTCGTCCGGGCGGAAACCCCCGCCCCCATCCGCGAACGGCTGATAGCGGAGTGGCGCCGCGTACTGGCCGACCCCAAGGTCCAGGAGCGCATACGGACCGCCGGATTCGAAACCTCCGATCTCTCCATCGAGGAGTTCGACCGGCTCGTCCAAAGCGACTATGAAAAATTCGGCCAGATCATCAAGGCCAGGAACATACGCCTGAACTGACTGCGCCCGCCCCTACGGCCGCAGAAAGATGCGGCCTCGATTGGTGCCGCTCTCGAGCAGGCGATGCGCCTGCGCGGCATCTTCGAGCTTGAAGAATGTGCCGGCGGGCGGCTTGATCGCCCCGTCCACGATCAACCGCATCGCCGCGCTCAGCAAATCGCGCATGGCCTGGGGATCGTCCTCGTAGACATGCATGGAGAAGTACTGGACCGACACGCATTTCCCCATCGCCGCCCGCCAGTCGTCGAAGAAAGCTGGCGCGGGATGACCGCCCACGGCGTTGTAGAGCATGACCTTCCCCCATGGCGCCATGCTGCGGAAGACCTGGCCGAAGTCCGGCCCCACGAACGACTCCAGCCAAAGATCGACGCCATGGCCGCCGGTGATGCCGGCTATCGCCGCAGCCGCGGCGTCCGTGCGGTAGTTGATCACGGCATCCGCGCCCACCGCCGTCGCGTGCGCACGCTTGTCGTCATGGCCGACCGAGGCCAGCACCCTGTATCCAAAGGCCTTGGCGGTCTGCACCAGCGCCGTTCCCACCCCGCCGCTGGCGCCGGACACCATCGCCCAGCCGGCGGGCCTGGCCGCGCCCGCCGCCCTCAGCAGGGCGACGGCCAGTTGGTAGTAGGCCAGGCCCGCCGCCACATCCAGGTCCACATTCCCGGGAAGCTCGACCAGCACGTCGCGCGGAACGACCATGGCCTCGGCATAGCAGCCGCCCCGGAACCCCATGAGCCGCGACGAGACATATACCGGCCGGCCGACCTGCAGGTCGGCCACCTCGGCCCCGGCCGCGGCGACCCGGCCGGCCATCTCGATGCCTGGCGTCGCCGGCATGGGAAAAAGGTGCTGCCACGGATAGGTGCCGGTTCGCACATAGACATCCGGCCACCCCACTCCTATCGCGTGCGACCTGACGAGAACGTCGCGCGGCCCCAACGCCGGCACCTCGAACTCGGCCACTTGCAGGACTTCCGGTCCGCCGAATCCGGACAACTGGATTTTTCTTGCTCGCATCAAGACTCTCTCCTCCGAACGAGGTCCATTCGAGCACGGCGACCACGGACGGGCAATCGTCCCCACGGTGATACCGCCATCAACGAACGGGCCATCCATCTGCGAGCGGCAATGAAACTATCAGGGAGGGGACATGGCGTCCTTCGTTCCCGTTCGCCTATAGTCAGCGACCCAATAGGCCAGAACCTAGGAGACACCATGAAAAGCCTGCTTTCCTGCTTTTTCGTCGCATCGGGCCTGACGTTGGCCGCGGGAAGCGCCGCCGCCGAGTCATTCCCCGATCGTCCCCTGAAGATTCTGTCCGCATTTCCCGCCGGAGGCTCGACCGACATCATCGCCCGCACCCTGGCCGCCAAGCTCCAGGCATCGACGGGACAGCCCGTGGTGGTGGAGAACCGGGTCGGGGCGACGGGCAGCATTGCCGTGCAGGGCGTCACCTCCGCCGCCGCCGACGGCTACACGATGCTGTTCCACACGTCGGCGCTGATCATCACCCCCTGGCTCTCCAAGGTACCCTACGACCCCCTGCGCGACCTCATTCCTCTCACCCGGCCGGCGATGGCCGCCTATGTCTTCGTCGTGCGGCCCACCCTGCCGATCAAGAACCTGAAGGACTTCGTGGACTACGCGCGCGAACATCCGGGCAAGCTTTCGTGTTCGACCTATGGCGTGGGATCGCCCCCGCATCTGGCGCTGGAGATGCTGAAGAAAGCGGCGGGCATCGATGTGCTGCACGTGCCCTACCGCGGTTTCGCCCAGGCCCTGCCCGACATGGCATCCGGCCAGCTCGACTGCGGCATCGATACGCAGATGAACTACCAGCCCCACATCCTGTCCGGTGCCGTGCGCGCGGTCGCCATCACCGACAGCAAGCCGTCCAAGGTATTCCCGCAGGCGGACCCCATCGGCGCGGTCTACCCGAACGCGAAGGTGCTCGCATGGCAAGGCATGTTCGTGAAGGCCGGCACACCCGCGGACATCGTTGAAAAACTCGGTTCGGAGCTCCGGAAGGCGATCCAGATGCCGGACGTCCAGGAACGGATGACCAGTACCGGCTTCGAGCCGGTGGGCGATACCCCGCAGGAATTCGCGGCCGTCTACCGCCAGGACTACGAGGCCTTCGGCAACATCATCAAGGAGCGCGGCATCGCCACCCAGTAGCCGCGCGGCGTGGACGGCGTCCCTTCCACGTCCCGGATCCCGGCGCGGGCCCCGCACCGCTCTCTATAATAGAAGCCATCGACCCATTGTCCCGGCCCTGCGCGCCATGATCGAGCGGCTCAATCTCCAACATCTCGTCTATCTCGAAGCCCTGATCACCGAAGGCCACGTCACCCGGGCCGCCGAACGCATGGGCATCGGCCAGCCGGCGATGTCCACCGCCCTGGCCAAGCTCAGGACGACCTTGAAAGACCCTTTGCTGGTCCAGACCAGTACCGGCATGCAGCCGACGCCGCGGGCGATGGAACTCGTCAAGCGTTTCCGCGCCATGGCCGACCTGCTGGAGGGCCGGGAAGAAGGCGAGGAAACCTTCCATGCCGCCAGCGCGACGACCCGCTTTCGCATCATGGCGTCCGATGGCATCTCGCGGCTCGTCCTGCCCGAGCTGATGGCGATTGCCGGAGAGATCGCTCCGCACATGCGCTTCACGGTCAGCCCCGGCGACCTTCGCCGCGCCCGCGAATATTTGCGCGACGGCGATATCGATCTGGCGCTGGCGTTCATCCGGCATCCCCCGCCGGACCTGCATCAAACCGTCCTGTATCCCCAGCGCCTGGTCTGCATCGCCAACGCCCGGCACCCCGATATCGGCGACCGCCTGACGCTCGACCAATTCGTCGCGCTTCCCCACGTGACGTGGGGCGCGGCGCCGGTTCCCTATGCCTCGATGGAACTGATGGTGGACGAGGCGCTCGAGCGTACCGGCCACGTCCGCCAGGTCGCCCTGCAGGTATCCAGCATCATGCTGCTGCCACAGATCGTCGCAAAGAACAGGCTGCTGGCCGCCGTGCCGGAGGGCCTGGCGCTGTCGGCGCAGCGGCATCTCCCGATCCGCCTGCTGGATCTGCCGTTCAAGGTCGACAGCGTCGATATCAGCATGCTGTGGCACGACCGCCTGCACAACTCGGTTTCCCACAAATGGCTGCGAGGCATCCTCAGGGAAATCGGTGTCAGGCTCGCTCCGGCTTCGTCCTGCGGACGCGATCCCGCCGAACTCAAATGACCTGCTGGCGCGCCAGCGCTTCCAACGCCTCGGCATCCAGCCCGAGCAGCCCGCCCAGCACATCCCGGGTCCCTTCCCCCAGCGAGGGTGGCGCCAGCCGGACTTCCGGCCTGCCGCCGTCCAGCCGATAAGGCGGCGCGAACACGCTGCCGACGCCATCGGCGCGCGGCGTCAGGAGCCCGCCTGAAGCCGTCCCTTCCGATTGGAGCGCGTCCAGCAGCCCGAGCACTTCGCCACAGGGAATCTCCGCTTCGCACAGTCGTTCCAGCAACAGGCCCCTGGAGCGCGCGGCGATCTCCGGGACCAGTTGCTCCAGCAAGGCCTGTCGATGCGCGGTCCTGCTCGTGTTGGTGGCATAGCGCTCGTCGCCGGCCAGATCCGGACGCTCGATGACGTCGCGGCAGAAACGCTGGAACTGGGCATTGTTTCCCACCGTGATGACCAACGGCCCATCCTGCGCCTCGAATACGCCATACGGCACGATGGACGGATGCGAGTTGCCATAGCGCGGAGGATCGCGTTCGTTCAACAGCGCTTCCAGCCCGCAATACGCGCTGATCATCAAGCCGCAGTCATAGAGCGCCAGCTCGACATGCCGGCCCGAGCCGGTGCGCTGCCGATCGAACAACGCGGCCATCACGGCTTGCGCGGCATACATGCCGGTAAACAGATCGACCACCGCCATGCCGAATTTCAACGGCCGCTGGCCTTGCTCGCCGTTGATGGACATCAATCCGGTCTCGCCCTGGATGACAAGATCGTAGCCCGGCCGGGCCGCTTCGGCCCCGGTACGGTCGTATCCGGAAATGGAGCAATAGACGACGTCAGGCTTGACGGCGCGGACCTGGGCGTGACCCAGCCCCAGTTTCTCGGCGCCACCGAAACGGAAATTCTGGATCACGACGTCGCAGCGGCTGGCCAGGGACAAGGCCAGTTCCTGGCCAGCCGGGGTCTGCAGGTCGATACCGACCGAGCGCTTGTTCCGGTTGGCGCTATTGAAGTAGGCAGTGCGGGTATCGTCCGCCCTGACGCCCCAATCACGGGTATCGTCGCCTCGCCGCGGGTGCTCGATTTTTATCACCTCCGCGCCGAGATCACCCAGCACCATGCCGCACCAGGGCCCTGCCAGCACCCGGGAAAGATCAAGCACCCGCACGCCCCGCAAAGGCAATTCCGTCGTCATGTCGCGCTGCCCCATAAGCCACTCACAAGCATACCTCGATCAGGCTGGGGCCCCCCGATGCCAAGGCCGCGCGCAATTGCCGGTCCAACTCTCTCGCACTGCATGCCCGGGTCGCCGCCATGCCCATTCCCCGCGCCAGGAACACCCAATCGAGGACGGGCCGGTCCAATGTCAGCATATCGATCGCCCGCGCGCCAGGAGCGCCGGCGCCGACGTTGGCCAGTTCGCCGTGCAGGATCTGGTACGAACGGTTGGCGAACACCACGACCGTCACATCGAGCGACTCGCGCACCATGGTCCACAACGCCTGGGGCGTGTACATGGCGCTTCCGTCCCCCTCCAGCGCGATCACCTTGCGGCCGGGCGCGCCGATCGCGGCGCCGACCGCCACCGGCAGCCCATACCCGATCGCGCCGCCCATGTTGGTGAGCCAATCGTGCGGGGCCGCGCCTTGCGTGGCGCGATCGAAATTCCTTCCGGTGGAGATCGCTTCGTCCACGACGATCGCCTGCTCGGGAATGCATGCCGCCAACACCGCCGCGATCGACGCGGCATCCAGCGGCTGGTCCGCGCCCGCGGCGGGAATGTTCCCGTCCGGCGCGGGAACGGCGCCGCGCGTCGCGCCGACGCCCTCGGCAAGCGCCCGCAACACCTCTTGCGCATCGTGCTCGGGGCCGGACAGGCCAATGATGCGGCTACCCGGCGCGGACAATCGTCCGGGCTTGCCGGGATAGGCGAAGAACGCGACGGGATCGGCCGCTTCCACCAGGATGATGTGGTCGAAGCGCGCGAGCGCGGCGGTTGCCGCATCGACCGAGTAGGGCAGCCGGGAAACGGGAAACCTGCCCCGGCCGCGTTGCTGGCGCGGAACGTAGAACTCGGACATGACGGCGCAGCCGGTGGCCGCGGCAATCCTGCCGGCCCAATCGGCCGCATCCGCATGGACCGCCCGCCCGCCGAGCAGGAGCAGCGTGGACGAGGCACGATGCCTGAGCGCGTCCACGGCCGCCGCCAGGGCCGACGAATCGGGCGGCGGCACGCCGGCCGCCGCGGGCCGAGGCGCGGCCGGAACGGCTGCGCCCGCGCTCCAGGCCTTGTCCGCGGGAAGGATGAGCGTGGCGATCTCGGCCGGCCGGCCCGAGGCGCGCCGCACGGCCTCCATGCAGTCTCCGGCCACCGTCTCCACCGACGGGATCGTGTGGACCCAATTCGACATCGGGGCCGCCACCGCCTCGACATCCGAGGTAAGCGGCGCGTTCAGCCCGAGGTGGGCCGTCGCGTGATCGCCAACGATGTTGACGATGCCCGAACGCGCCTTCTTCGCATTGTGCAGATTGGCAAGCCCGTTCGCCAGGCCGGGCCCCAGATGCAGGAGCGTCGCCGCCGGGCGCTGCGTCATCCGGTAGTAGCCGTCCGCCGCGCCGGTCACCACGCCCTCGAACAGGCCCAGCACGCAGCGCATGCCGTCGATGCGGTCCAATGCGGACACGAAATGCATCTCCGACGTGCCGGGATTGGCGAAACAGACGTCCACCCCGTTTTGCACCAGCGTGTGGACCAGCACTTCCGCCCCGGTCATCGCCTCGATTCCTCCAGCAAGCGCCCGCGGATGAAGTGGATCGCGTCGGTCAGCCGCTCTCCTTCCAGTTCGACGTGGGGGCCGGGATAGGCCACGAGCCGCTTGTCCGGCGATCCGATGGCATCGAACAGCGCCGCCGTGCCCTCCCTGTCGAAGAACTCGTCATTCCACTGCTGGGTGAACCACACGGCGCAGTCCATCTTGCGCGCAAACCCGGCCAGATGCTCGCTGGCCGCGTAGGTCGTGCTCCACAAGCCGATGACGGCGGCCTTTACGCGGCGGTCCGCGGCGAGATAAGGAATGCCGTAGGCCGTTCCCATCGACACCCCGACATACCCGACGGGAAGATCGGACCATTGCCGCGTGGCGAGGACCTGGTCCAGCGCCGCCGACATTTCTTCCGCCATGCTGGTCCGCCCCACCCCGGCGCGCCAGGCCTCGCGGAAGGATTGCCGAGCGACAGCCGGATCCAGGTTGCCGTCTGCGCGGCGCCGGCCTTGCACCGGCCCGTCTATGGCCAGCACGGCGATGCCCAGCGGCAAAAGCCGCGCCGCGATCGCCAGAATGGCGCGTGATTCTTTATGGCCGCTCCCGCCATGGCACGCCTGGACGATCGCCGCCGGCCGGCCTTCCGGCGTCCAGAGCGCCGCCGGCACCGGCACGCCCCGGTGCTCCACCACGAAACGTTCGGGCACGCCCGGCTCCGGGGTGGCGGGCGCCTCGCCCGATTCGATGGAACGGCTCACGGAATCTCCTTTTTCAATGATCGGGGCCTGGATGGCCGCGCAGGCGAACGCATTACATCACGCGGTTTTCGCCGGGCCCATATCGACGACGGCGATATGGGTATGGCCACAGGGCGATGGAATGGCGGCGACGCTCCTCCGGCTACCGGGGATCGAGGACGATCTTGCCGAAGACCGCTCCCTGCTCCAGCAGCCGATGCGCCTGTGCCGCGTCGCGCAGCGGCAGGCGGGCATGGATGTGGGGCGCGATCCGGCCCGCGGCCAGGTCAGGCAGCAGGGCATCCATCGCCACGCGCCTGAGCGCGGGTGCATCGTCGAGCGCATGCATGGAGAAAAACCGCACCGCCAGCGAACGGCCGAAATGGGCCTGCAACGCCTCCG
This sequence comes from Alcaligenaceae bacterium SAGV5, assembly GCA_009360345.1. Classification (GTDB taxonomy): domain Bacteria; phylum Pseudomonadota; class Gammaproteobacteria; order Burkholderiales; family Burkholderiaceae_B; genus Pigmentiphaga. Next base: position 198,347 of record SPDP01000003.1, on the reverse strand, counting down.
CGTAGGAAGGATGCGGCGGGCCGTCGAGAATGCCGTAGCTGACGACCATGCCGAGCCTGGCCAACAGATCGAAGTTCTGCCCGAACCCCGCGCCGCCGACAGGATCGAGGATGAGGTCCACGCCTTTCCCGCCGGTCCACGCCTGCACGGCGGCGGGGATGTCGTCGACGCGGGAATCCGCGCAGGCATCCGCGCCCTGCCTCAGCGCGAAGGACTGCTTGGCGGCGCCACGGACGATGCCGTAGGCCCGCTTGCCGCCCAGTTTCGCCAGTTGGAGCAAGGCGGAGCCCACGCCTCCGGCGGCGGCCCAGACGAGTATGTCGTCGTACAGGAAACCTCGCGTCGCGCTGTTCAATACATGCCATGCCACCTGATAGTTGGACAGGCAGGCCGCGGCCTCCAGGTCCGCGGCGGGCGGCAGCGGATGGACGGCATGTTCGGGCACGCAGATGTACTGCGCATAGCAATTGCCGCGCACGGGCAGGTCGCGGGCCGATACGAACACCGGATCGCCCTCGGCCAGCGCCGTCACCCCGGGGCCGACGCCCGCCACCCGCCCCGCCATTTCGATGCCGGGGATGGCCGGCAGGGGCGGCATCCACGCATAGCGCCCGCTCCTGACGAGAAGATCGGGCATGCCGACGCCGATGGAATGGGCCTGGACGAGCACCTCTGCGCGCCCCGGCACGGGCGTGGGAACGTCGACATACTCCAAGACTTCCGGACCGCCCGTCACGCGGAGTTGAATAGCTTTCATCGTTGATCCGGTGCTCAATCCTGGAACGGAATATTCGCGCTTTTGACAATGGCGGAGTACCGCGCCAGGTCTTCCTGGATGATCCGGGCCAGGTCTTCCGGCGACCCGCCGGCCGGGACCAGGGAGAGGACCCGAGCCCGCTCCTTGAGCGCCGCCGCATCGACGGCCTGGTTGATCGCCTGGTTCAGCCGCGCGACCACCGCCGGCGGCGTGCCCGCAGGCGCGGCCACGCCTTGCCACCAGACGATCTTGAAATTCTTCACGCCGGCCTCGGCCATCGTCGGCACGTCGGGGAAATCCGGGTCGCGCCGCTCGCCGCTCGTGGCGAATGCCTTGAGCTTGCCGTTCTGCACGTACTGCTTCACGTCGCCACCGCCCCATATGCAATCCGCCGTTCCGCCCAGCACGTCCTGCAAGGCCGGCGCGGCGCCACGATAGTGGACATGGAGCATGCGGCCTCCGGTCACCGAGTTGTACAAGCCGCCGAGCAGATCGTGTCCCGTACCCGGACCGGCCGTGGCATTCGTCAACTTGTCGGGATGCTCGGTGGTGTACCGGATCAGCTCGCCGATGGTGTTCGGCGGAATCGCGTGATTGCACACCAGCGTGGAGCTGTATACGAAGGCCCTCCCGACGGGCGCGAAGCTCTTTACCGGATCGAACGGCAAGGACCTCGACATGGCGGGCACGGTTCCGTGCGTGACCGAATTCGCGAAAAGCAGCGTGTAGCCGTCGGGCGGGGCATTGGCGACCGCCAGCGCGCCGATGCGCGCCCCTCCGCCGGACTTGTTCTCGACGATGATGGGCTGTCCAAGCCCGGCCGATAGATGTTCGGCCAACAGGCGGGCGGCCAGATCCGTGATGGCGCCCGGCGCATAGGGGACGATCAGGCGTAGGGGTTTATTGGGGTAGGTATCCTGCGCCATGGCGTTCGATACGAAACAGGCCGCCAGAACGGCGCTGGCCCCCGCGTGGGCGATGCGTCTCATTGGGATGTCTCCATGATTTTTTCGTTGCGCGCCGACAAGGCGGGTGCCGCGCTTCAAGCGGCGGCGGGCCGGCGACGGACGGGTCGTGGCGCGGGAGCACCCCGCGCGGACATCAAGCCCCCAATCGCTCTTCGGCGTCGAAGGTCATTCTTATCTTGGCGTATTCCTCGATCGTCTGGCGGCCGAAGCGGCGCTCGAAGTCCTCGCCGATACGGCGGGAGAACGACACGGTATCCTGCATCCGGCCCGGCCCCTGGATGATGACCAGCAGGCGGGAGGGCCGGCCCGCGGTATTCCGGAACGTGCGCATGACCAGCTTGGGCATCGCGATCAGGTCGCCCGCCTTGACGGGAACGACGGTCTCGTTGTCGAAGCCGGTACACATGTCGAAGGAACCGTCCAGCACGAAGAACGATTCCTGGGTGTCCGAATGCGCGTGGGGAGGCGGGCCATCGTTGCCCGCGCTGCACTCCGCGATGGAAATGTAGAGGCCTTGATGGCCATGCATGGGAGCGGTGCGGGAGCGCCCCACGTGGCCCTCCGGCACGATCAAGGGGTACACCGAGCCGGCGGACAGCGACTCGGTGGCTTCGGCCGGGAGCCCTCCCGTGCGGTTGAGATCCTTCTTGTAGGGAACGAGCGTGTCGAAGCGCGTGACACGCTTCTCGATCCCGCCGGGCTCCGCATCGATGCCGGTGCCGTCCTCGAACCTCAGGCCAAGACGGCGGCGGGCCTCGACGCAAGCCGTATCGGCCAATGCGGGATCGAAGACCGCATCGTAGGTCCCGCCTTCCGGGACGCTCAGGCAGATCACCGCCCGCGCCGCGCCCGGTGCCCGGTTCACGATCTGGTGCAACAGGCCGGCAGGCACGGAAAACATGTCGAAGGGCCCCAGCGCGACCCGATGATCCAGCGCGGGGCCGAACGCAATGTCCAACCCGCCGTCCAGCGCGACGATATTCTCGATCGCATCGGCATTGCGCCAGGGTTCGGAGCGGGCGCCCGGCGGCAGGTCGAGCAAGCCGGTGCTGGCGGTTGCCGGGCAGGCGAGCGGCGCCTCCGAAAATCGCCCGCCGGTGCCAGGCGCGGCCATCAGCGGCTTGAGGCTACCCCCCCACAGCCGTTCGACCAGGGCGGTAAAGCGGCGTGCCGGCGCATCGTCGGCCACCCGGTAATCCGGCGCCGCGGCCAGTTGCCCCTGCATCTGTTCGAGGGTGAGCGCGCCGACACCGGCAACGTTGGCGTTCATGATGGACTCCAGCAGTGAAAGGCGTCATTGGACTGCCTTTGGCCAGAGGAAACCATGTTCGGCGGCAGATGCGGCCATGCCAGCGCATCAATGCGGAGAAGGCGCTTGCGTCGCGGCGACGCCGCGGCCCCCGGGGCTCGGAAACACCGCGGCGCCCCAAGCCCCCCGGGCGCTAATACCGTACCGTGGACGCCTGGCCGTCCTGCCCGCCCCCGAACGCCGTCTTCCACGCCGCCCGGGCGGTCCGGACCTGCCCCAGCAACAGCCCCAGGTCGGACGCGAGCACGACGAAATCCGCCCCCTGCCGGGCCAGCGCGGCGGCCGATTCCAGCGTAGCCGCCAGCGTCCCCACCGGTTTGCCGATCCGCTTGCAACGGGCGATCGCCGACGCGGTGGCGGCCTGGACGTCGGGATGGGCGCCGTCGCCGTAGAGGCCCATGCTGCCCGACAGATCGGTCGGTCCGATGAACACGGCGTCGACGCCCTCGACGGCCGCGATGTCCTCGATGCGGTCCAGGGCCTGCGGGGTCTCGATCTGCACGATCAGCCCGACGCCGGCATTGGCCCGCCGGAAATGATCCGCCACGGCGCCGAAGCGCGATGCGCGGCTCAGCCCCGCCATGCCCCGCAGCCCCTGGGGCGGATAGCGGACGGCGGCGGCGGCGCGCGCGGCCTCCTCCGCGTCCTGCACGAAAGGCACCAGCAGGGTGGCGGCGCCCGCGTCCAGCAGCCGCTTGATGATCACCGGTTCGTTCCATGGCGCCCGCACTACCGCGAGCATGGGCGTGCTACCGATCGCCATGAGCATGTGGGCGACATCGGCGACATCGATCGGCGAGTGTTCGGCGTCGACGATCGCCCATTCGAAACCATTGCAGCCGATCGCCTCCGCGACGATGGGGCTGCCCGACATGAGAAAGATGCCGAGCGGAGCGGGACCGCCGCCGCGCAGACGGGCGATGAAGGGATTCATGGCAACGGTTCCCCAGGGGCCTGGACAGGAATGCCCATGGTCATTCGGGCTGGATGCCGGCCGTTTCGGCCACCGCGGCCCAGCGCTCGAGATCGCGGCGGATGGAGCTTGCGTACGCCTCCGACGTGCTGCCCACCGGTTCGACGCCGATATCGAGAAAGCGCTTGCGGACGTCCGGCTTGGCCACCATCTTCACCAGTACATTCTGCAACCGGGCGACGACCTCGCCCGGCATTCCCGCCGGGCCGATCAACCCCACCAGCGTTGCCACCTCGATGCCGGGCAGGCCCGCCTCGGCCACCGTCGGCACGTCGGGAAAGATTTCGCTGCGCGTCTCGTTGGTATAGGCCAGCGCACGCAGCTTGCCGGATTTGATCAGCGCCGTCAGCGGGGGCAGGTCGGCGATCGCCATGGTGACCTGCCCGCCGACCAGCGCGGTGATCGACTCGCCGCTGCTCTTGTACGGAATGGCCAGGAAGCGCGTGCCGGTCTTCTGCTTGAACAGTTCGGTGGCGAGTTGGAACAGGGCCGCGCTCGACGCGTAGCTGACCTTCTCCGGGTTCGCCTTGGCATAGCCGACCAGTTCGTCCACCGTATGCACCGGCAGGGAGGCATTGACGGTAACCAGCAACGGCAGGCGCCCCACGATGGATATGGGAGAGAAATCCTTCTCGGACGAATATGGCAGCGACTTGCGCATGACCGGATTCATGACCAGCGGCCCCGACGGCGCCATCAACAGCGTATAGCCGTCGGGCGCCGCGTGCGCCAGATGCTCCATCGCCGCGATGCCCTGGGCACTGGGCCGGTTCTCGACGATGACCGGCTGCCCCAGCGCCTCGGCGATTTCCTTGCCCGCCATGCGCGCGAGGATATCCGTGCCGCCCCCCACTGAGTAGGGCACGATCAGGCGGATGGGCTTGGCGGGATACGCGGCGGGATCGGACTTCGCCGCCCCCGGGCCGGGCAGCGCGAGCGCGGCCGCAAGCACGATACAGGTCCAGATGCGATTCATGAGTGTCTCCTCGGATGTTGTTGTGCCGCGGGTCGCGGTCGGAAGCTAGGACGCCGTTGCCGCGGTGGAAGCGGGGCTATCGTCTCTTTGCCGTCCCGGCTGCATGGGAAGCGAAAGCGGTTCGGCCCGCTTGCGCCAATGCTTGGTGGGCCGCCCCTCGCGCAGGGCGTCCAGCTCCCGCCAGAACACGCGGCGCAGCGTCACCACGCCCAGGTCGGATTTGCCGAGCATCTCGAGGCGGCGGTCCGCCACCACGCCCTGCCCTCGCTGCGCGACGTAGTCCTGGGCCGAAATCAGCCCGGCCAGGAAATCTTCCTCAGGCGGCGCCTTGCGCTGGTGAAAGAGCTCATCGTAGTGCTCGTCCGCGTTGTAGCCGCCGAACTCGCGGAAGTAAGCGCGAAAGCGCTCGTTGGCGTCGTCGTCGGCCGGCGCCATGGCGTAGATGGTGAAACGGGTGCTGCGCTCGTCGTCCTTGGGCACCATCCAGATGCCGAAATCGATCCACGGGTCGCCCTTGCGCAGGCCGGGCACCACCACGTGGTTGTTGTTGGGAAACGTCCAGTCGCTCTTGCGCACGTTGTCATGCGCGCGAACGGCGATCTGCTCGATGCCGGCTTCGTTCTCGACATAGGACAGGTCGGGCATCATCGTGGTGACGGCGTCGCCGAATGGTCCGACCCGCAGCGCCTGGTGGACGAAGCTGACGTGGACGGCATCCAGCGAGTTCTCGATCTGCTGGAACCAATTGATGCGCCATGTCTCCTTGGTCACGGCGATCAGGACGCCGGGCACTTCGAAGACATCCTTGCGCGGCAACTCGAACGCCGGCGCCTCGCCCTCGCCCAGGTAAGCGAAGACCATCCCGCAGTACTCATGCACGGGGTGGCCCGGAATGCGGCAACCCGGCGGGACACGCGCTTCCTTCTCGGCCGGCCGCTGCACGCACCGGCCACTGCCGTCGAACTGCCAGCCGTGATAGATGCACCGTATCTTTTCCCCCTGCACCCAGCCGGTATGCAGCAGGGTCTGGCGATGGCGGCAGCGACCTCCCACCAGATAGGGGGTGCCGCTTTCCCCGCGAAACAGCGTGAATGTCTCGCCCAGCGCCTCGACCGGCACGGCATGGCCGGGCAGGACGTCGCTCGACAGCGCGACAGGATGCCAGAACCGGCGCAGCAGTCTTCCCATCTCGGTATCGGGCGCCGTCTGCGTCAACAAGGCGAGCTGTTCCGCGCGGCCGGGCGCGGCGTTGGGCATATCCATGCAATCTCCAGGTAGATGAAAGGCGGGCGCGGTCCTATGGCTCAGAAGCCCACGGCCTCGGCACCCTTGAGGTTCAACATGTCGCGCGCCTGCGCCGGCGTGGCGACGGAAAGTCCCAATTCCTCCAGGATGCGGCGCATCCGGGCCACTTGTTCGGCATTGCTGCGGGCCAGCGTGCCGGGACCGCTCCAGAGGCTGTCTTCAAGGCCGACCCGCACGTTGCCCCCCATCACGGCCGCCTGCACGCCGGTGAACATCTGGTTGCGGCCGCAACCGAGCACGGACCAGAGATACTCGTCGCCGAACAGGCGGTCGGCGGTCCGCTTCATGTGGAGGATGTCCTCGGCATGGGCGCCGATTCCGCCGCGGATGCCGAACACCGACTGGATGAACAAGGGTCCGGGCAGCAGGCCGCGATCGCGGAAATGCGCCGCCGTGTAAAGGTGGCCGATGTCGTAGCACTCCAGTTCGAAGCGCGTACCATTGCCGCCGCAGGATTCCAGGATATGGGCGATATCCTTGAACGTATTGCGGAACACCCTGTCCTCGCTCTGCTCGAGATAGGGACGCTCCCAATCAAAGCGAAAGTCGCGGTGGCGCTTCAACATCTCGTACAGGCCGAAATTCATCGACCCCAGATTCAGCGATGCGATTTCGGGCGCAAGGCGCAGCGCGGGCTGCAACCGCTCTTGCACCGACATGGTCGGCGCGCCACCGGTGGTGATATTGACCACCACGTCGGACGATGCCTTGATGCGCGGCAGGAAGCGCATGAAGGCTTCCGGCGTCTGGTCCGGCCGCCCATCCCCCGGGTCGCGGGCGTGCAGATGGACGATGGCGGCGCCCGCCTCGGCCGCCTCCAGCGCCGCCCCGGCGATTTCCTCCGGCGTGATCGGCAGGTACGGCGACATGCTGGGCGTGTGGATCGAGCCGGTCACGGCGCAGGAGATGATGACAGGGCGGACAGCCATGGTCAGGCCTCCCCCGCCACCGCCGCGCGCGCCAGCAGCGCGCGCTCGGCAACCGACAGCTCCTGGCCGCGCAGGTCCTCGGGCCGCTCGTCGGCCAGCCAGGCGACGACCGCGGCGGCCAGGCCCGGCGAGGCCAGCCGGTCGCGCGGAATCCTGCTGATCTCGTTCATGCCCGACTGGCGGATGATCCCCTGCATGTCGGTATCGACCACCCCGGGTTGCAGGCTGTAGGCCGCGACGCCAGCGGCTCCGTACTCGTGCGCGACGCAGCGCGTCAACATGGCAAGGCCCGCCTTGGCGCTGCAATACGCCGACCAGCCCTCGCGCGGCGCCAGCGCGGCTCCCGAGCTGAGATTCACGACGGCCCCGGCGGCATGCGCCAGCGCCGGCAGCGCGGCGCGCAGCAGCCGGTACGGGCCGACGAGATTGGTCTCCAGGTTGCGGATCCAGGCCTGCGGATCACCATCGGCAATGTGCGCGATCGGTTCGATAAGGCCGGCATTGTTGATCAGGACGTCGAGGTGGCCATGCTCGTCCAGCACCTGCCCGACGACGGCCCGCGCGTCGTCCGCGGACGTGACATCGCACCGCGCGACGCGGCATGGGATTCCCAACGCCTCCACCTCCCGCCTGACCGGCTCCGCCTGGACCGGATCGCGCACGGCGAGCACGCTGCCTATGCCCCGCCGCGCCAGCGCTACGGCAATGGCCGCGCCGATGCCGCGCGATGCGCCGGTGATGATCGCCACGCGCCTGGATGATGTCGATGTCATGAAGCCTGTCTCTCGTATCGTCGTTGGAACCGGCGGATCGGTCGGCCCGCGTTGGCGACATGTTCGCGCCGCGCACTGATCCAGTCCAATTGAAAATTCGGCTCAACTGATACACGATACGTATCATCACAACCGAGCACGCAACGGAGACGGAAATGGAGATGCGACAGTTGAAGTACTTCGTCGTCCTGGCGGAAGAGCTGCATTTCCATCGGGCCGCCGCGCGGCTGTCGATCTCGCAGCCTCCGCTCAGCAGCGCCATCAAGCAGATGGAAGCCGAACTCGGCACGCAGCTCTTCGAGCGCAATACCAAGACGGTGGCCCTCACGGCCGCGGGCCACGCCCTTTACCCGCAGGCCGTGCGCACGCTCGCCCAGTTCGAACAGGCCTGCACGGTCGCCCGGCGGACCGGCAGCGGCGTCCTGGGACAACTCCGTCTTGGCTATACCGGCGGCATGCTGCTGCGGGGCGCGCCGCAGATGGTGCACGAGTTCGAGTCGGCGCAACCGGGCGTGGAGGTCTCCTTGTGCGAGATGGCGTCGGCCGCACAGGCCGACGCCATCTCGCACCGCCAGCTCTCGGGCGGCTTCCTGCATGCCATGGTGGTGCCCCCCGAACTCGACTTCATCACGCTGCAGCGCGAGCCCTTCGTCTGTTGCCTGCACGCCTCCCATCCCCTGGCCTCGCGCCGGCGCATCAGCCTGCGCAAGCTCGCCGGCGAACCCTGGATCCTGTTTCCCCGGCACATCTCGCCGAGCTATTTCGACGCCGTCATCGCGCTGACCACCGCGGCGGGGTTTTCCCCGCAGATCAGGCACGAGGTCACGCACTGGATCAGCGCGGTCATGCTGGTCCGCCAGCAATCCGGCGTAGCCGTTCTTCCACAGGCCTTCGCGGCATCGGGCCTGGACAATGTCCGCTATCTGGCCATCCAGGAGACAGCCAGCGAATCGCTCGCCCACTTCGTCTGGCGCAGGAACGACGACGACCCGGCCTTGCAGCGCTTCGTTCGCCATGTCCGCGACTGGTCTGACCAATCCCGAGAATCCTCACATCGGCGGCCCAGGACCTTATAGAATTTTGATTCGAACCCGCTCTTCCCCGGAACCGGTCAGACCAACGCAAGGCATCCCGGACACTCCTTGGACTCATCCCCTTCCGTCCCCATGCGCCTCTCCGACCACGTCGCGGAGCAACTGCTGGCCTTGATACGCGCACGCGGCATGGCGCGCGGCGAACGTCTCCCGGCCGAGCGCAGCCTGGCGGCAAGCCTGGGCGTGTCCCGGGCGTCACTGAGGACGGCCATCCAGAAACTGTCCGGCCACGGCATCCTGTCCACCCGGATCGGCGCCGGGACGTTCCTGCATGCGGACGTGGAGGCATGGCCGCAGCCATCCCTATCGCCGCTGGCGGCGCTGATGCTGCATGACCCGATGTACCGCTACGACGTGCTGGAGACACGCCGGGCGCTGGAGGGCAGCGCCGCCGCGCATGCCGCCCTGCGCGCCAGCGCGCGGGACAAGGACAACATCCGCCGCTGCTTCGACCAGATGGTCGAGCACCAGCAACGCAAGGACGCGACGCTATCGGCGCGCGCCGATGCCCGGTTCCACCTCGCCATCGCGGAGGCGTCGCACAACCTGGTGTTGATCCAGGTCATGCGCAGCCTGTTCGATCTCGTGCTGTCCACGGTGGCCCGGAGCCGGCACGCGATGCTCGTCCACGACCACCCACGCCGGCAGGACAGGCTGAACGCCCAGCACGGCGCCTTGATGCGCAGCATCCTCGACGGCAGGGCCGACGAGGCGCGCGCCGCGATGGGCGAACACCTGGACCACGTCCACGCCACCCTGAAAAAACTCGACGAAGACGCCGCCCGCCAAGATCGCTCCCTGCGCCTGACCTCACCTGGCCACTCCCTATGATCATCTCTTCCGCCAGCGACTTCCGGGCCGCGGCCCAACGCCGCCTTCCGCCGTTTCTCTTCCACTACATCGATGGCGGCGCCAATGCCGAGCACACCTTGCGGCGCAACGTCGAGGACCTGGCCGACGTCTCGCTCCGGCAACTCGTCCTGCGCAACATGACGGACCTGAGCCTGGAAACCCGGCTGTTCGGAGAGTCCCTCTCCCTGCCCGTGGTCCTGGCTCCCGTGGGCCTGACCGGCATGTATGCGCGCCGGGGCGAGGTCGCCGCGGCGCGCGCGGCCGCGGCGAAGGGCATCCCGTTTACGATGTCCACCGTGTCGGTGTGCCCCATCGAGGAAGTCGCGCCCGCCATCGGCCGGCCGATGTGGTTCCAGCTCTATGTGCTCAAGGACCGCGGCTTCATGCGCAATGCGCTGGAGCGGGCCCGGGAAGCCGGTTGCTCCACCCTGGTATTCACGGTCGACATGCCCGTGCCCGGCGCGCGGTATCGCGATGCCCACTCGGGCATGAGCGGTCCGCACGCCGCGCTGCGACGCTACGGGCAGGCCATCGCTCACCCTCGATGGGCGTGGAACGTGGGCCTGCGCGGCCGGCCCCATGACCTGGGCAACATTTCGGCCTACCTGGGCAAACCGACCGGCCTCGAAGACTACATCGGCTGGCTGGGCGCCAACTTCGACCCGTCGATATCATGGAAGGACCTGGACTGGATCCGCGAGTTCTGGCAAGGCCCCATGGTCATCAAGGGCATACTCGATCCGGAAGATGCGCGCGACGCGGTGCGTTTCGGCGCCGATGGCATCGTCGTGTCGAACCACGGCGGCCGCCAGCTCGACGGCGTTCTTTCGTCGGCCCGCGCCCTGCCCGCCATCGCGGAGGCGGTCAAGGGCGACATCAGGATCCTGGCCGACTCCGGCCTGCGCAGCGGCCTCGATGTCGTGCGCATGCTCGCGCTGGGCGCCGACGCCGTGATGCTGGGCCGCGCCTATATCTACGCGCTGGCCGCGGGCGGCGAAGCCGGCGTGGCCCGGCTGCTCGACCTGGTGGAAAAGGAAATGCGGGTGGCCATGACGCTGACGGGCGTCAAGTCGGTGGACGCCATCTCGGGTGACCTGCTGGCGCGCTGATGCGCGCGCTGGGCGGCGTCTCAGTGATAATCGTCTTCGCGCTGATGACGTACTGCAAGAACAGTGACCGAATCGGGTCCATCGATCTCGAACAAGGCGACATGGCCCGCACGACCGAACGGAATCACCAACTCACGCAAGTAAGGTGAATGCGGTGTCGCCTTTCTGCAGGTGTAGGGCGAACGCTCGAGAATGCAGATGCCATCCTGGATCGCAACCAGAGCATGGACAGCCAAGTCCATGGCATCGGGATCCCGCTCCAGGATAAAGTCATAGAGCCGGATAAGATCCTGCTCGGCTTCCCGCGTGAAGCGAACACGGTACGTCAAGACCGCTTGCGCCGGTCGGCCTGGGCGGCCTCAAAGCGCTGCCGCAGCGTATCCAATACGGCTTGCGCTGGAACGTAGTCGCCTGATTCCCGCGCCAGGTCGCGCGATGCCAAACCTCTGGCCAGAAAAACCGTCTGCGCCTCACGGCGCGACACCGCCGAGCGGACCGCCTGCTCGACAAAGCTGGACAAACTCTCGCCCGCCTCGAGAACTCTTTCGGCAGCCTCACGCAGTTCCGGCTCGACCCGCAAGGGAGGAAGCGTGGCAGTTTTCATGGCATTCCCAGTACGCATCGCATTTGCAATACATTAACTCGACGAAAGTCGATTGGCAAGCCGGGCGAACCCATCAAACGACCACTTCGGCCCGGATGGCCTCGCGCACGCGCGCGGCCATCGCATGGCGGTGATCCTCGTCGCCGCCGTCGGCGGCGACGGCGGGCAGGTAGACGACCTGGACCGCCATGCCGGTCGAACCCAGGACCCGCCACGCATTGCCCAGCAGGGTTTCCTCGCCCACGTACGCGGCCACGGCGGTGCGCTGGCCGTGCTGGAGATAGCGCAGCGCGACCGGCACCACGGGTACGCCGGCGCGCCGCGCGGGCTCGAACAGGGCGGCATGGAAGGGCAGCACGTCGAAACCGTCCGAGGTGGTCCCCTCGGGGAACAGTCCGATCAACTGCCCCCGGTCGAATCGCTCGCGCATGGCCTGGGCCACGTGATGCAGCGCGCGCCGGTTGCCGCGTTCGATGAACACCGTGCCGACTCCGGCGATCAGCCAGCCCAGCACCGGCCAGGAACGCAATTCCTGTTTGCCGACGAAGATGGTGCATCGCACGCTGCTGAGCGCGTAGATGTCCAGCCACGACACGTGGTTGGCGATCAACAGGGCCGCCCCGTCGACAGGCGGGTGGCCGCTGACGTAGACGTCGACGCCGCACCAGCGCAGCAGCCAGCGGGACCACCAGTTGTTGATCCGGTCGCGCCGCGCCACCTCGAACCGCCGGAACACGGTGGCCAGCACGATGAGCCCGAATATCACCCACAGGGTGACGAGCAGGAAACGCAGCGAAAACCGCAGCAGGTGCGCGGCCAGGCGAAACCAGGCAAGCACGATCAGGCCGTCGCCTCGTAGGCCACGTGACCCGCGACGATGGTCATGCGGACCTTGCCGGGCAGCTCCATGCCCAGGAACGGCGTGTGCTTGCCCTGGCTCAGCAGGCTGTCCTCGCTGACCAGCCAGTGTTCGTCCAGGTCGACCAGGCAGAGATCGGCCAGCGCCCCGGCGCCCAGTTGCCCGCACGAGGCCAGCACCTTGGTGCCCAGGACCCGGGCGGGTTCGCTGGTGACCCGCGCCACCGCGCGCGCGACCGGCAGGTCGGCGTCGCGGGCCCATTTCAGCGCCAGCGACAGCAGCAGCTCCAGGCCTGTCGCGCCGGGCTCGGCCTCGGCGAAGGGCAGCAGCTTGTAGTCCTCGTCCACCGGCGTGTGGTCCGAGCAGATCGCGTCGATGGTGCCGTCCGCCAGCGCCGCCTGGATCGCGTCGCGGTCGCGCTGGCCGCGCAGCGGCGGCGTCAACCGGCAATGCGCGTCGAAGTAGCCGATGTCCACGTCGGTCAGGTGCACGTGGTGGGCGCTGACGTCGCAGGTCACGGGCAGGCCTTCGGCACGGGCGCGGCGCACCAGTTCGATCCCGGCGGCGCTGGAGATGCGGCACAGATGCAGGCGCGCGCGCGTGGCGCGCTGCAGCTCGAACAGCGTGTGCAGGGCGATGGTCTCGGCCTGCTCGGGAATACCTGCCAGCCCCAGGCGCGACGCCATGGCGCCGCTGGCGGCCACGCCCTCGCGGGCCAGCCAGGGATCTTCGGGGCGCAGCCACAGCGCGTAGTCGAAGGTACGGGCGTACTGCATGGCGCGCAGCAGCACATTGGTGTCGGCGATGTGCGCGTCGGCCTGCGAGAACGCCACGCAACCGGCCTCGGTCAGCTCGGCCATCTCGGTGATGATCTCGCCCTTCAGGCCGACGGTCATCGCGCCCAGCGGGTAGACGTGCGACTGGTTGAGCTGGCGCGCGCGGTGCTTGAGCATCTCGACCAGGCCGGGCTCGTCCAGCACCGGGTCGGTGTCGGGCGGCAGCACCAGGCTGGTCACGCCGCCCGCCAGCGCCGCCTGCAATTCGGACTCCAGCGTGGCGCGGTGCTCGAAGCCGGGCTCGCGCAGCCGGGCGGACAGGTCCACGAGGCCGGGCAGGACCGCCAGGCCGCGCGCGTCGATCAGGCGATTGGGCACGAAGCCCCCTGGCGCCTGGCCGATGCCGACCACGCGTCCCGCGGCGATGTAGATGTCGTTGACGGCGTCCACGCCGTTGGCCGGGTCGATCAGGCGGCCGCCCTGGATATGGATTTTCATGGGTCAGGCTCCTGCGACAATGCTCATGACGGCCATGCGGACCGCGATGCCGAACGTGACCTGGTCCAGGATGACGGCCTGCTTGCCATCGGCCACCGGGGAGTCGATCTCCACGCCGCGGTTCATCGGTCCGGGGTGCATGACGATCGCGTCGGGCTTGGCCAGCGCGAGCTTCTCCTGCGTCAGGCCATAGTGCTTGAAATACTCCTGCGCCGAGGGCAGCAGCGCGCCGCGCATGCGCTCGTTCTGCAGGCGCAGCATGATGATCACGTCCACTCCCTTGAGCCCCTCGGCCATGTCGGTGAACACGCGCACGCCCATCTGTTCGAGGCCGGACGGCAACAGCGTCAGCGGGCCGATGGCCCGCACCTCGGGCACGCCCAGCGTGGTCAGCGCGTGGATGTCCGACCGCGCCACGCGCGAATGCAGGATGTCGCCGACGATCGCCACCGTGAGCTTGGTGAAGTCCTTCTTGTAGTGGCGGATGGTGTACATGTCCAGCAGGCCCTGCGTCGGGTGCGCATGGCGGCCGTCGCCGGCGTTGATCACGTGCACGTGGGGCGCCACGTGCTGGGCGATCAGGTGCGGCGCGCCGCTGGAGGCGTGCCGCACCACGAACAGGTCGGCCTGCATGGCCGACAGGTTGTTGATGGTGTCCAGCAGCGACTCGCCCTTGCTGGCCGACGAGGCGTTGATGTTCAGGTTGTAGACGTCGGCCGACAGGCGCTTGGCCGCGATCTCGAACGTGGTGCGCGTGCGCGTGGAGTTTTCGAAGAACAGGTTGAACACGCTCTTGCCGCGCAGCAGCGGCAATTTCTTGATCTCGCGGTCGGCCAGCGGCACGAACGACTCCGCGGTGTCGAGGATCTGGTTCAGGATCGCGCGCGGCAATCCCTCCACGGTCAACAGGTGGGTGAGTTCGCCGTTGCTGTTGAGCTGCGGGTTACGCATGGTGCGGCTCCTGGGGCGGCAGGGTTTCGAAATCGATCTTGAAGGCATCGCCGGCGCGCGACAGCACGAGGCTCTGTCCCGGCGCCAGCTCGACGGTGGCCGCGGCGAAATCCGCCGCCACGGGCAGTTCGCGCCCGCCCCGGTCCACCAGCACGGCCAGCCTGATGGAGGCCGGACGCCCATAGTCGAACAGCTCGTTCATGGCGGCGCGTATCGTGCGGCCCGTGTAGAGCACGTCGTCGACCAGGATCAGGTGCTTGTCGTCCACGCCGAAGGCGATGTCCGAAGGCTTGACCTGGGGATGCAGGCCGATGCGCGCGAAGTCGTCGCGGTAGAAGCTGATGTCCAGCTTGCCCGGCGCCTCGGGCAGGCCGAAGTCGCGGTGCAGCCGCTCGGCTATCCACGATCCCCCGGAGTGGATGCCGACGAGGTGGGTACGGTCGGCCGGCAGGGTGTCCAGCAGCTTCCGCACGGCGTCGCGCAGCCGCGCATACAGCGCCTCGGCGTCGAGGTTGGGAGGGGTTGGGTTCATGGCAGTCTCGGATCAGGGAGAACGGGGCGTGTCGAAATAGCTCTGCAGGATGATGGCCGCGGCCACCGCGTCCACGCGCAGCCCGCGGCCGGCGGCCCCCATCTCGGACTGGGCGGCCAGGCTGGTGCCGCGCTCGTCCACCAGTTCCACCGGCAGCCCGTAGCGGCCGTGCAACTGGTTGGCGAAACGCCGGCACAGGCCCGTCATGGGCTGTTCGCCGCCATCGGTATCCAGCGCCAGGCCCACCACCAGGCGGGACGGCTGCCATTCGCGCAGCAATTGCTCGACGCGGCCGAAGCGCGTCTCGCGCGTGGTATTGGCGATGACTTCGAGCGGACGTGCGTGGCCGGTCAGCGTATTGCCGACGGCAACGCCGATGAATTGGGTCCCGTAGTCGAAGGCGAGCAGCGTTTCGTCAGGCATGGCCGGCTTCGCCCGCCAGCATGATCGGGGCAATGCCCAGCAGCGCCAGCGCGGCGTCGAAACGCTCGGCGGGCGGCACGTTGAAGATGACGTCGGACGACGCCGACACGCTGAGCCAGGCGTTCTCGGAGATCTCGTCCTCGAGCTGGCCCGCACCCCATCCCGCATAGCCCAGCGTGACCAGCAGCTTGCCCGGCCCCTGGCCGTCGGAGACCGCCTGCAGCACGTCGCGAGACGTGGTCAGGGCCAGGTCGCCGACCTTGATCGAGGAGTTGTAGTCGCCCACCGGGGCGTGCAGCACGAAGCCGCGGTCGGTCTGGACCGGTCCGCCGAAGAACACCGGGGATTCGGCCTGCGTGGCATCGTCCAGGGACAGCTCGATCCGCTCGAACAGGCCCGCCAGGGTCAGGTCGGTGGGCCGGTTGATGACCAGGCCCAGCGCCCCCTTGGCGGTGTGTTCGCATACATAGATGACGGCGCCGGCAAAGTTCGGATCGGCCATGGCGGGCATGGCGATCAGGAACTGGTTCGTGAGATCGATATTGGCGCGTTCGCTCATACCTGTGAATTGTAAACGCCCGGGGCGGGTCAGATCTCGACCATCTCAAAATCTTCCTTGCGGGCGCCGCACTCGGGACAAACCCAATTGGGCGGCACGTCTTCCCACTTGGTTCCGGGAGGAATACCCTCTTCCGGCACACCGGCTGCCTCGTCGTAGATCCAGCCGCAAATCAGACACATCCAGGTACGCATCGTCGTTCAATCTTACCAAGCCCCGCCCCCGCGAACCGGGAACCACCGGGCATCCATTAGAATCTCGCATCTTACCGAAACACCGTGGGCCCCGCCCGGATCCCGCCGGACGAACAGGGTCTTGCCCACCCACCAGGCGCCCGCCGCCACCAGCGCCGATGCCGGAATGGTCAAGATCCAGGCCCAGACGATGTTGCCCGCCAGGCCCCAGCGCACGGCATTGAACTTGCGGCTGGAGCCGACGCCGACGATGGCGCCGGTGATCGTATGGGTGGTCGACACCGGAATGCCCAGGATGGCCGCCAGGAACAGCGTCATCGCGCCGCCGGTTTCGGCGCAGAAGCCGCCCACGGGCTTGAGCTTGGTGATGCGCTGCCCCATGGTCTTGACGATGCGCCAGCCGCCGAACATGGTGCCCATCGCGATCGCCACGTAGCAGCTGATGACCACCCAGGCCGGCACGTGATCCTTGGCCCCCGGGACGTTGGCCGCGATCAGCAGCAGCCAGATGATGCCGATGGTCTTTTGCGCGTCGTTGCCGCCGTGGCCCAGGCTGTACAGCCCCGCCGAGACCAGTTGCAGCCGGCGGAACCAGCCGTCTACCCGCAGCGGACGCGTTCGGCGGAACAGCCAGGACACCAGCAGCATCAGCAGGCCGCCCAGCACGAAGCCCAGGACCGGCGACACCACGATGAAGGCGACGATGTAGAGGATTTCCCGGATCATCAGCACGCTGGGGCCCGAGCTGGCCAGGCCGGCGCCGACGATGCCGCCGATCAGCGCGTGCGACGACGAGGACGGGATGCCGAAGAACCAGGTGATGACGTTCCACGCGATGGCGCCCACCAGCGCGCCGAAGACGACGTAGTGGTCCACCACGCTCGGATCGATGATGCCCTTGCCGACGGTGGCCGCCACCTTCAGGTGGAAGACGAAAAGCGCGGCGAAATTAAAAAACGCGGCGAAAGCGACCGCGTGATGAGGCTTGAGCACCCCCGTGGAGACCACGGTGGCGATGGAGTTTGCGGCGTCGTGGAACCCATTCATGAAATCGAAAATGAGTGCCAGGACGACCAGGAAGGCAAGCGTGGCGAAGCTGATCTGAAGCGTATCCATGAAATCCTTCCGACTAGGCGTTTTCCAGGACGATGCCTTCGATCAGGTTCGCGACGTCCTCGCACTTGTCGGTGATTTCTTCCAGCAGTTCGTAGATCGCTTTCATCTTGATCAGTTGGCGGGTGTCAGCTTCGTCGCGGAACAGCCGGCCCATGCCGCGGCGCATGACCCGGTCCGCATCCGACTCCAGCCGGTCGATTTCTTCGCAGATCTTCATGATGCTGGCCGTGTCGTTCAGGTTGTGCAGCAGGCTCACCACCATGTGCAGCCGGTCGCAGCACTGGACCCCGATGTCGGCCAGCGCCCGGGCGTCCGGCGTGACCGAGCGGATGTCATAGAGGTTGATACACTGGGCGGCGTCCTCCATCAAGTCCAGGATGTCGTCCATGGTCGTGATGAGGTTGTGGATCTGGTCGCGATCCAGCGGCGTGATGAAGGTCTTGTGCAGCAGATCGACCGTGTCGTGGGTGACCTTGTCGGCCTTTTTCTCCAGCGTCTCGATGTTCTTGACCCGCTCCTCGGCCTGGCTCAGGTCGGCCATCAGGGCCGCCAGCTCCCGGCTGCCCTGGCGCGACAGGTCGGCATGCGCCTTGAACAGATCGAAAAAGCGGCCCTCTTTGGGCATCAAGCGTCCAAACATCACGTCCTCGCAGTACGTCACATGACATTTACATGACGTGTTAAAAACCGCGCGAAGTGTAGCACCCCCCTACGCCCTTCGGGCGCCCCCCAGGGGGCGATGCGGGTGGACCGGCGGAGCCGGATCCACCGCATCCTGGGGTACCAATGGGCTGGTGATGGGCGGCGATATTGACTGGCGATTTCTTGAAAATCTAGAGCTGACGCGGCTTGGCGGGGAATGGATCCATTGCCGAGGCCCCCGCAAGGTCAAAGCGGAAGGCGAAAAAAAACGCCCAACGGCGCAAAGAAAAAAAATCCCCCCGTAACCCCCCCCCCACAACAGCCGATGAGTTTCCCGGGCACCGTGGATCCGGCTCCGCCGGTCCACGAGTGCCGCCCCCTGGGGGCGGCCGAAGGGCGTACGGGGGGCCTAATAATCAGAGTCGACGAATGCGTTGCCCGAGAAATTCTGGAACTTGGTATACATGCCCTGCCAGGTCAACCTGACGGTGCCGATCGGACCGTTACGCTGCTTGCCGATGATGATTTCAGCCGTGCCCTTGTCGGGGGTGTCGGGGTTGTAGACCTCATCGCGGTACAGGAAGATGATCACGTCCGCGTCCTGCTCGATGGCGCCGGATTCCCGCAGATCGCTCATCACGGGGCGCTTGTTGGGACGTTGTTCCAGGCCGCGATTGAGCTGGGAAAGTGCGATCAGCGGGCAGTTCAGTTCCTTGGCCAGGCCTTTCATGGATCGGCTGATTTCCGACAGCTCCGACGCCCGGTTCTCGTTGCCCCCGCCGCCATTGCCCGACATCAGTTGCAGGTAGTCGATGATGATCAGCCCCAACTGGCCGCATTGCCGCGCCAGGCGGCGGGCGCGCGAACGCAGCTCCATCGGGCTGAGCGCCGGCGTCTCGTCGATGTAGAGCTGGGTGTCCTGCATTTTCTGGATGGCGTGGGTCAGCTTGGGCCAGTCCTCGTCCAGCAACTTGCCCGTACGCAGGCGCTGCTGGTCGAGGCGGCCGACCGAGCCCAGCACACGCATGGCCAACTGCGAGGCGCCCATTTCCATGGAGAATATCGCCACCGGCAGGCCCTCTTCCACCGCCACGTGCTCGCCGATGTTGACCGAGAAGGCGGTCTTGCCCATGGAGGGGCGGCCGGCTACCACGACCATGTCGCCCGGCTGCAGCCCCGAGGTCATCTTGTCCAGGTCGGAGAACCCCGTCGGCACGCCCGTTACGTCCGACGTGCTGTCGCGGTGATAAAGCTCGTCGATGCGCTCGACCACCTGGGTCAGCAGCGGTTGCAGCGACAGGAAGCCGGCGCTTCCCCGCGCGCCCTCTTCCGCGATCTTGAAGATCTTGGACTCCGCCTCGTCCAGCAGTTGCCGCGTGTCCTTGCCCTGGGGGCTGAAGGCGGCGGCCGAGATTTCGTCGGATACGGTGACCAGCCGGCGCAGCACCGCCCGGTCGCGCACGATTTCCGCGTAGCGCCGGATGTTGGCGGCCGAAGGCGTGTTCTGCGCCAGCGAGTTCAGGTAGGCCAGCCCGCCCGCCTCCTCCGCCTTGCCCGCGGTCTGGAGCGATTCGTGGGTGGTCACGACGTCGGCGGGACGCGCCAGCCCGATCAGCTTGGCCATCTGCTGCCAGATCAGCCGATGATCGTAACGATAGAAATCGTCTTCCTTGATAAGGTCCGCGACACGGTCCCAGGCAGCGTTGTCCAGCAAGAGGCCGCCCAGCACCGACTGTTCCGCCTCCACCGAGTGGGGCGGGATGCGCAGGGACTCGAGTTGGGGATCGACGGGCGAATTCATAGAGCGGGAAACCTGGTGTTCAAGCACGACCGGCGGGAATGCCGGCCCTCGACAGTTTAGCCCGGCTGGGCGGAAGAGGAATCCGTTCGCGCAGGCCTGGGCAGCCCCTGACAAAATGCCCTCATGGGGGACGTTTTTCATCTTGGGGCGGATCGGCGATGAAAAAAGCCCCACGCTTGCCGCTGTGCGGCGGCGCTGCCCCCAACAGGGGGACGCTTTTCATCCTGGAGCGGCCCGGCGATGAAAAAAGAACCCTCCATTCTGTGAAGAAATGGAGGGTTCCTGTGCCGGCCCTTCTGGGAAGGAGGCGCCGGCGGTGGATGTCCGGCCGGCTCGACGACGAGCGGCCGGAAAGGCGTCAGGCCGTTTCGCCGACCACCACCACCGTGATGTTGGCCACGACGTCGGTGTGCAGGCCGACTTCCAACGGGAATTCGCCGATGGTCTTGAGCGGGCCGTTGGGCAGGCGGACCATGCCCTTCTCGACCGACTCGAAGCCCGCCTGCTTCAGCGCAGTGGCGACGTCGAAGTTGGTGACCGAACCGAACAGACGGCCGTCCACACCCGCCTTCTGGCTGACGGACACCGAGTAGCCTTCCAGGCGCTGGGCCACGGATTGCGCGGCGGCCAGCTTGTCGGCCTGGACCTTTTCGAGTTCGGCGCGGCGCGCCTCGAACTCTTTCAGCGCGGCGTCGGTGGCCCGCTTGGCCATCTTCTGGGGAATCAGGAAGTTACGGGCATAGCCGTTCTTCACGCGGACGACGTCACCCAGGTTACCGAGGTTGACGACTTTTTCGAGCAAGATGATTTGCATGATGGTCTCTCCCGGCAATCAATTGTGGTTGTCGGTGTAGGCCAAGAGCGCCAGGAAGCGGGCGCGCTTGATAGCCGTGTCGAGCTGGCGCTGGTAGTGCGCCTTGGTGCCGGTCAGGCGGGCAGGAATGATCTTGCCGTTTTCCTGGATGAAGTCACGGAGGACTTCGATGTCCTTGTAATCGATCTGGTCGACGCCGGCTGCCGTGAAGCGGCAGAACTTGCGGCGCTTGAACAGAGGATTCTGTTGACCGAACTTCTTCTTTTCCTTGCGTTTGCCGAATGCGGCCATGATGTACCTCTTGGGTATTCAATCCGTTTCACACCTGGGGCTGTCCGGTCGGCCCGCTTTCGTCGCCCTCCCGGGCGATGGCGGCCTGCTGGATATGCAGCCTCAGTCTGCTTGAACCTTTCCGGGTCGGTGCCAGGAACCCTTCGATCCGGATCGACCGGCCCAGCGCTTCGCGCTCGAGCCTGCCGGCCAGATCGCCGACGACAACTGCGTTGACGAGCATCTCGACCCGGCGGGTTCTCCCGCCTTCGATCAACTCGGATTCATGGGCAAGCGCCAGTTCCAGCACCGGAATCCCGGCCGGGGTATACCTGAGCGGCTTGCACTCGACCACCTGGGCGGTCAGATGAACCTTGTTCAACGCCGTGTCGTCCGGGGCGTCGCCAGGATCCCGTTCTTGCGGGCCTGCGATGCGGGCGGTCGGCAACGACCTGTCATGCCAGTCCAGCCGGGGCTCAGGCCTCGGCCGGGGCGGCTTCAGTGGACACCTTGCGGGCCTCCTCGCGCTCGACGATCTTCATCATCGGCGACGGGGCGGTCTCGGCCTTCTTCATCTTGACGACGAGATGGCGCAGCACGGCATCGTTATAGCGGAAAGCGTGTTCGAGTTCATCCAGCGTGGGTTGGCCGCACTCGATGTTCATGCACACGTAGTGAGCCTTGACGAGCTTCTGGATCGGGTACGCCAGCTGACGGCGGCCCCAGTCTTCCAGGCGGTGTATCGTGCCGCTCTGGCTGGTGATCAGCGACTTGTAACGGTCGACCATGGCCGGAACCTGCTCGCTCTGGTCCGGGTGAACGATGAAAACTACTTCATAGTGACGCATCGAAGCTCCTTATGGATGGTCCCGCAGGCTCCCGGATGGGTGCCCCTGTAGGCGCAAGTCCGCTCAAGCGTCTAGAGTCGGACAAGGGATCAATCTGGCGAAAAAATAGCTTTCGCCAAAAATCAAGCCTTCTATTATCGCTCGCGCAAAGGCAAAAAGCAATCGAAACCCCATGGGCGATGCCCGGCCGGCGCTCCTGGCGCAACACCAGCCCCGGGGATGTCAATACGTGTCGAACACGTCCTGGACGCCGCCCATGCCGGCCCCCAGCGCCAGCATCAGCAATACGCGCGCCTTCCAGGGCGACAGCGTGCCGGCGCCTGGCATTCCGCCCGAGGCCGCGACACAGCCGCTGCCCGTGCGGGTGGCGCGGACCACCACGACGCCGTCCCGGACCAGTTCGTCGAGCGCCTCCTGCGCATCGGCGCTGGCCGAGCCGTTGCCGGTCCCGGCCCAGACCAGGCCCTTCGCGCCCGTGGCTCCCACGGCCCGGATCAACGCAGCCGAACCGCCGGCATAACCAGCCAGCACCTCGACCGGCGCCAGTGGCGTGGAGGCCGTGAACGGCGTGGCGCGGGTATGCCCATGTCCAGGCCATCCCATCCACGCGACCCGGCCGTCCTGGACCCACCCCATGGCGCCCGCGTTGGGCGATGCAAAGGCATCGGGCCGGTTGGCGTTGGTCTTGGCCGCGTCGCGCGCGCCCAGGACCTGGTGATTCAGCACGACCAGCACGCCGCGCCCAGCGGCCTGCGGATGGGCCGCCACCGTCACCGCGTCCAGCAGGTTCAGCGGACCGTCGGGAGACAGCGCGGTCGCCGGGCGCATCGCCCCCACCAGGACCACCGGCTTGTCGGTCTTGAGCACCAGATGAAGGTAGTAGGCGGTTTCTTCGAGCGTATCCGTGCCATGGGTCACGACCACCCCATCGCACCCGCCGGCATCGAGCAGGGCCTGGACCCGCGCGGCCAGCGACTGCCAGAAGGCGGGCGTGGCGTTCTTGCTGTCGATGGCGGCGAACTGCTCGGCCTGGATCCCGGCCACCTCGTCCAGGCCCGGCACGCGGGCGCACAGCTCGTCCACGTCCAGCGCGCCGGCGGCGTAGGCCATCGTGGTCTGGGGACGGACGCCGGCTCCGGCGATGGTGCCGCCGGTGGCGACGATGCAGAGGCGCGGCAAGGACATGGCGGGCTTGGACATGAGGGCGAGAGCCCGATGATACCCGCGGCCGGATTGGCGTTCCCGCGACAATTGCGTTTTCCGCTTGCGCCGGTCGCCGATACTGTATAAAAATACAGTTACTGGATAAAACCACAGAAGCCCGATACGCGCCCCCGCCACCCGGTTGCAGGCGCCCCGCCACGGAGCCCGACATGCCCAAGCTGACCGCACGCCAACAAGAGATCCTGGATCTCATTCGCCAGGCCATCGTCAAAACCGGCTTTCCGCCCACCCGCGCCGAAATCGCCCGGGCGCTGGGCTTTCGCTCGCCCAACGCGGCCGAGGAACACCTGAAGGCGCTGGCGCGCAAGGGCGTGCTCGAGTTGTCCGCGGGCACGTCCCGCGGGATACGCCTGAAAGATCCCGTCCTGGCCGAACCGCCGCTCCAGCTCACGCATCCCGCGCTGGCGCAACTGGTCCTGCCGCTGGTGGGCCGGGTCGCCGCCGGCAGCCCCATCCTGGCCACCGAGCATATCGACAAGGAAATCGGTGTCGACCAGGCATTGTTCTCGCAGCGGCCCGACTACCTGCTCAAGGTGCGCGGCAACAGCATGCGCGACGCCGGCATCCTCGACGGCGACCTGCTCGCCGTCAAGAAAGCCAACCAGGCCCGGGACGGGCAAATCATCGTGGCCCGCCTGGGCGACGACGTCACCGTCAAGGAACTGCGCTACACCGAAACCGGCCTGAGCCTGCTGCCGGCCAACCCCGACTTCCAACCCATCGAAGTCGATCGCGAGCGCGACGATTTCGCGCTCGAGGGCATCGCGGTCGGCCTGATCCGGGCCGGCCTGGTGCATTGAAGACCTAGACGGACGACCATCATGAAACACAGCACGCC
Organism: Alcaligenaceae bacterium SAGV5; assembly: GCA_009360345.1. Lineage (GTDB taxonomy): Bacteria > Pseudomonadota > Gammaproteobacteria > Burkholderiales > Burkholderiaceae_B > Pigmentiphaga. The sequence goes on along the minus strand of SPDP01000003.1, from coordinate 174,353 downwards.
CAGCTCCAGTCTTTCCAGCGGATTTCCCGCGCTCGACGCCGCCCTGCCCCTGGCCGGATGGCCCGTCGGCGCATTGACGGAAATCCTGGTCCCGCGCGTCGGGCATGGCGAATTGAACCTGCTCGGCCCACTGCTTAGCCGGCTTACCAAGGCCGGCCGCACCGTGGCCCTGCTGGTACCGCCCTACCTGTCCTACGCCCCGGCACTGATCCAGCATGACGTCGCGCTGGAGTGCGTCAAGCTCGTTCGTACCGACCATCCCCTGGATGGCCTGGAACAATTGGAAACCGCCGTCCGGGCAGGCGAATTCGCCGCGTTCGTCGCCATCCTGCCCTCCGACCAGGCCGCCGCGCAATCCGAAAGCACGGTCCGCCGGCTGTACATGGCCGCGAAGCTGTCGGCATGCCCCGCCTTCCTGTTCCACACCTGCAGCACGCCCGCCACGACCTCGGCTTCCCAGTTGCGGCTGCTGGCGGACATGAGCCAGCCCGGCCAGATCCGGCTCCAGCGCATCGCGCCCACGGTCGAAAACAGCGAAGGCGCGGTCACGCTGGATATCAGCCAGCATGCGGCACGCGCGGGATTCAAGCGAATGGCGGGGTTGGCGGTGTCGGCGTCGAATACGCGGGCCACCGAAGATGCGGGCTTGCCTGACACCGAGGCCGAGAACACCTCCACCCCGCGGCCGGCCGCGCCCCGCGTGGGGCATCATGCTCCGCACACCAAGCCGGCCCCTTCAAGTCGCAGCCCCTGGCCCTTCAAGCAGCGTCGCGGTGCTGGCAGTAGCCGTAGCGGCTATCCGGCGGCCCTGGCCTTGTTGTTTTCCCGAGGCTGGAACGCCTGAGTCTCTGCCGACGGGGTAGCGCTCAACCGCGCTGCCTTACCGTTTCATACAGGCATACGGCGGAAGCCACACTGACATTCAGGCTTTCGACCGACCCCTTCATGGGAATGCGGACCAACTGGTCGCAAGTTTCACGCGTCAGGCGACGCATACCCTCGCCTTCCGCTCCCATGACCCAGGCAATCGGCTGCCGGGCATCCACGTCGTGCATGGTTTCGGTGGCTTCGTCATCGGTGCCGACCACCCAGACGCCACGCTCTTTCAGCGTGCGCAGGGTCCGTGCCAGATTGGTCACGGTCAGGTAGGGAACGGTATCGGCGGCACCGCAGGCCACGCGTTGAACCGTCGTGTTCAGGCCCACCGCACGGTCGCGGGGTGCGATCACGGCATGCACGCCAGCTCCATCCGCGGTTCTCAGGCAGGCGCCCAGGTTGTGAGGATCCGTGACGCCGTCCAGCACCAACAGGAAGGCCGGTCCTTCTGCGTCGTCCAGCACTTCGTCGACGTCCATCGCCAATTCCAGCGACTCCGCCAGCGCGACCACACCCTGGTGGCGTTGGCCCTTGGCCAGTCCGTCCAGCCGAGTCTGCGCCACGGGGTGCACCTTGCACCCGGCGGCCTGGGCCTGTTCGATCAGCGTCAGCATGCGTCGATCGCGGCGCGCTTCCTCGACGTAGATATCCTTGATCGACGCCGACGCATGGCGCAACCGTGCCGCCACCGCATGGAATCCGACCAAAACCTGGCTTGCTGCCATCTGTTCACCCCAACATAGATGCATGCCGCAAATCGGCAAAAACGACGCGGCGCTGCCCCAGGCAGCGCCGCAATGCCATCATTAGACCAGAGATTCAGTGCCGCTTGCTGCGGCCGTGCTTGGCCGCCGCGCGCTTGCCGCTGCGTGCGCTGGGGGTTTTCTCCGGCGTGGCGAGGGTCTTGGGCGAGGCCTTCTTGCCCTTCGGCATCTTGGACATGTCGGTCAGCAGCACGGCCTTGGGTTTGGCCGGCTTGCGCTCGGGCGCCGGCGCATTGTCGCGTTTGATCGCCTTGCGCAGCCCCTCGTAGGTCACGCCCTTGACCAGTTTGAATTCGATACGCCGGGCCTCGAGATCGACACGCGCCACCTGCACCTGCATCTTGTCGGTCAGGCGGAAACGCATGCCCGTGCGCTCGCCACGCAGCTCATGCAGGCCGTCGTTGAACTGGAAATACTCCGCGCCGAGCTCGGACACATGCACCAGCCCTTCGACGTGGAGTTCGTCCAGCGTGACGAACACACCGAACGGCGCGACGCCGGTGACCGTGCCGCTAAACACGTCGCCCACGCGCTCGCGCATGTACCAGCACTTGAGCCAGGCCTCGACATCGCGCGAGGCATCATCGGCGCGCCGCTCGTTGGCGGAGCAGAACAGGCCCAGTTTTTCCCAAAGCGCGTGCTCCTGTTCCTTGGCCGTGCCGGGCATGACCTGCATCTCTTCCAGAGCGTTGGGAACATAGCGCTTGCCGTGCAGCAGCGCCTTGATCACGCGGTGGGTGAGCAGATCGGGATAACGCCGGATGGGCGAGGTGAAGTGGGCATAGGCGGGATAGGCCAGGCCGAAGTGGCCGACGTTGTCGGGACTGTACATGGCCTGCTGCATGGAGCGCAGCGCCATGGTCTGCAGCAGCGGCGCGTCCGGCCGGTTCTTGGCGTTCGCCAGTAGCGCCGAATAATCGGCCGCGGCCGGCTTGTCGCCGCCGCCAAGCTGCAGGCTCAGTGTCTTCAGGAAGTCGCGCAAGGCCTGCAGTTTTTCCGGAGTGGGCCCCTCGTGGATCCGGTACAGCCCGGGATGTTTGCTGCGCTCCATGAAGTCGGCCGCGCAAGTATTGGCGGCCAGCATGCATTCCTCGATCAGCTTGTGGGCATCGTTGCGCACATAGGGAACGATGCTCTGGATGCGGCCCAGTTCGTTGCAGACGATTTTGGTTTCGACCGTATCGAAATCGATCGCGCCCCGCTTCTCGCGGGCCTGCGCCAACAACTGGTACAGCGCGTACAGGTCCTGGATCTGCGGCAACACGCCAGCGTGTTTGCGCGCGGCCGGCCCGTCCTGCTGCTGCAGCGCGGCCCAGACCTCGGTATAGGTGGTGCGCGCATGCGAATGCATGACCGCGTTGTAGAACTGGTAGGCCTGGACCGTTCCTGCCTTGGCGCCGGTCGCGGGTATCACCATGTCGCACACCAGCACCAGCCGATCGACGCTGGGATTCAGCGAACACAGTCCGTTGGACAGCTTCTCCGGCAGCATGGGAATGACCTTGCGCGGAAAGTACACGCTGGTGCTTCGCTCCAGCGCGTCGGCATCCAGCGCATCGCCGGGCGTGACGTAATGCGCCACGTCCGCGATGGCGACGATGAGCCGCCACCCAGCCCGTTTGCGGGTCTCCGTGCCCAGCTCCACCCGTTCGCAGTAGACGGCGTCGTCGAAGTCGCGCGCGTCTTCGCCGTCGATGGTGATCAGCGGCACGTCACGCAGATCGTACCGGCCGGCCAGGTCGCCCTTGACCACTTCGGCCGGCAGGCGCTCGGCCCGCGCGAGCGCCTTGTCCGAGAACTCGTGCGGGACGTCGAACTTGCGGACGGCGATCTCGATTTCCATGCCGGGATCGTCGATTTCGCCCAGGATCTCGACCACGCGGCCCAGCGGCTGCGTATGCCGGGTCGGCTGCTCGATGATCTCCACCGTGACGACCTGGCCATGCTGCGCCTGGCCGGTTTCGCCCGGCGGCACGAGTATGTCGTGCTTGATGCGCTGGTCTTCAGGCACGACCAGGGACAGGCCCCGCTCGTGCAGATAGCGCCCCACCAGCTTGTTGGTGCGCCGCTCCAGAACTTCGACGATGGTGCCCTCGGGCTTGCCGCGGTAGTCGCTGCCGGCCAGGCGCACCAGCACGCGGTCGCCATGGAGGACTTTCAACATTTCCTTGGGAGGCAGGAACAAGTCGGTCTGGCCATCGTCCCGTATCAGGAAGCCGAAACCGTCGCGGTGCCCCTGCACCCGGCCCGCGATGAAATCGAGCTTGGTCGACAACAGCAGCGCGCCCTTGCGGTTTTGCATCAATTGGCCGTCGCGCTCCATGGCGGCGAGCCGTCGTTCGAACCCCACGCTGCCCGGGTCCACGCCCAGCCGACGCGCCAGTTCCGCCGGAGCGATGGGGGCATTGGCCTCCCGCAGCAATCCGAGGATTTGCTCGCGAGTGGGCACGTCGGGATCGAAATCCGCTGGCGTGGAAGGAAGGTTGTTATGGGATCGAGTTGTCAAAGTTTCAGGTTCTCTTTATAATGCGCAGCTTCTGTCGCTGCTGCCCCGCATGCAACGGTACACGCAAGGAATAACTTGAGTTTACCGCAGCAAATGTTAGGTAGTTGCGACAATGCCCAGATGGCGGAATTGGTAGACGCACTAGTTTCAGGTACTAGCGCTTAGCGGCGTGGAGGTTCGAGTCCTCTTCTGGGCACCAATTCTTGGCAGGCGCAAGCCTTCCGTGTAGTTGGCAATACGAGTTGGAATACCCGCTCAAAGGGTTTTTTGGTTGTGCAGCAGTGCCCAGGTGGCGGAATTGGTAGACGCACTAGTTTCAGGTACTAGCGCTTAGCGGCGTGGAGGTTCGAGTCCTCTCCTGGGCACCAACTGATGGCAGTTCCGGATCCGGAAGGATCCACAGGCAAAACCCCGCAACTTCTGTTGGCGGGGTTTTTTGTTGCCTGCTCGCGCCGCGCAAGGCACGGTCACGCGTGAGCCCCATCACGGCACGGGGCACATCGCGGAACCGGTCGACAGCGGCAATCAGTCGCTCTTCCCCTTCCGGACCCACGCCTCCAACTGGTACGGCCGGATGCTGTCGTAATCCTCGAAAGGCTGGTGGATCCACGGATTCGTGGGCAGCTTCTGCACGTAGTAGTCCGGTACGACCTTCGAGTGCCCCTTGAACCACAGCACGGCCGTCCGCATTTCCGTGATGGCCGAAAATTGCTGCAGCAAATGCTGGTGCACGCGGTCGAAGGTCACGCCCGTATCGACCATGTCGTCCACCAGCAGCACCCTGCCTTCCAAGGTGCCGCGCGTGATCGTGATGAACTGCGCGATGTCCAGGCGCCCCTGCTCCGTGCCCGCCGCCTCGCGGTAGCTGCTGGTCGCCAGGATACCCAGCGGCACGTCGTAGATGCGCGAGAGCACGTCGCCCACGCGCATGCCGCCGCGCGCCAGGCAGACGATCTGGTCGAACTTCCAGCCCGACTGGTGGACCTGCAGGCCCAGTTGCTCGATGAGTTGGTTGTAGCGGTCCCAGCTGATCCAGAGATCTTTGTCGGTATCTTGCTGCATGGTGTACGGATGTTGTAAAAAAGCCCCGGTTTGACCGGGGCGCCAGGATGGGGTCGGATCCGATCAGGCCTTGAAGGGATGCCGCAGCACGATGGTCTCGGTGCGGTCCGGACCGGTCGACACCAGGTCGATCGGCACGCCGCAGACTTCGGCCATCCGCTCCAGGTAGCGTCGGGCATTGACCGGGAGTTTATCGTATTCGGTCACGCCGACAGTAGATTCGCTCCAGCCAGGCATTTCTTCCAGCACCGGTTCGCTGTTGGCCACGGCAGCCGCCCCGTAGGGCAGCACGTCGCGAAACTCGCCATTGACGCGATAGCCCACGCCCAGCTTGATGACCTCCAGGCCGTCCAGCACGTCCAGCTTGGTGATGCACAGGCCGGAAATGCCGTTCAGGCGGATCGAGCGCTTGAGCGCCGCGCCGTCGAACCAGCCGCAGCGGCGAGGCCGGCCCGTGACCGAGCCGAACTCCTTGCCCACCGAGGCCAGGCGCGCGCCGATGTCGTCGTCGAGCTCGGTCGGGAACGGACCCGATCCCACGCGGGTGGCATAGGCCTTGGTAATGCCCAGCACGTACTCGAGCTTCTGCGGCCCGACGCCCGATCCCGCCGACGCCGCTCCGGCCACGCAGTTGCTGCTGGTGACGTAGGGATAGGTGCCGTGGTCCACGTCCAGCAGCGCGCCCTGCGCGCCTTCGAACAACAGTTTCTGGCCGCCGGCCGAGACCTCGTACAGCTCATTGGCGACGTCGGCGACCATGGGCTTGAGCACCGGGGCCAGGGCCATTGCCTGGTCGCGCACCTGCGCGGCATCCACGGCCTGGGCGCCCAGGTACTGGGTCAGCACGAAGTTGTGGTAGTCCAGGACTTCTTCCAGCTTGGCCTCGAAGGAGACCGGATCGTACAGATCCTGGACGCGGATGGCGCGGCGCGCGACCTTGTCCTCGTAGGCGGGGCCGATGCCGCGGCCGGTCGTGCCGATCTTGCCGGCGCCCTTGCGGGCCTCCCGAGCCTGGTCCACGGCAACGTGGTACGGCAGGATCAGCGGGCAGGCCTCGGACACGCGCAGGCGCGCGCGCACTTCGACGCCGGCGGCCTCGAGTTCCTCGATCTCGCGCAGCAGCGCCTCGGGCGACAGCACGACGCCGTTGCCGATGTAGCAGATCGTGCCGGGGTGCATGATGCCAGAGGGAATCAGGCGCAGGATGGTCTTCTTGCCGGCGATCCACAGGGTATGGCCGGCATTGTGGCCACCCTGGAAGCGCACCACCCCTTGGGCGGACTCCGCCAGCCAGTCGACGATCTTGCCTTTGCCTTCGTCACCCCACTGGGTGCCGATAACCACGACGTTGTTAGCCATGTTGCTTCTGTTTCTCTAAAGTCCGCCCGCGACGGGCGTCAGATTGCGGTGGATGGGGATGGCCGGGCGGCGGTTTCGGCGCTGGCCAGGGATTCGACCTGCCAGGCACCATCACGCAGCACCAGCTCGCGATCGCAGACGAATTCCTGCTGATCGTGTTCATGTCCGGGCAGGATCTGGACCACGATCTGGCCGGCGGCGCGCAACGCGCGCACGGCTTCGACCAGATCGGGGGCGAGCCCCCATGGGGCCCGTATCGCCGCGCTGGCGGTGGCGGGCGCGAGCAGCCCCGCCAGTTCGCGCAGATCCAGGCTGAAACCCGTGGCCGGCCGCGCCCGGCCGAATACCCGGCCGACATCGTCATAGCGGCCGCCGCGCACCACCGCGTTGGGCCAGCCGCCGCAATAGACCGCGAAGACCACGCCGGTGTGATAGTGGAAACTGCGCACGTCGGCCAGGTCGATACCGATGTCGACGCCAGGCAGGGACCTGGCCAGCCCGGCCAGCATGTCCAGCGCCTGGCTGATGCGCGGCAGCGCGGGCAGCGCCGCGCGCGCCTTGTCCAGCACGTCCAGCTCGCCATATAGCGTCGGCAGCACTTGCAGCGCCCGGGCCGTGGCCGGCGCCAGTTCGGGTTCCAGCGCCGTCAGCCCGGGGATGTCCTTCTCGCGCAGCAGGCCGAAGATCTCGTCGGCGCGCGCCGCGGCGGCAGGATCGGTTTCCAGCAGTGCCCGCACCACGCCCAGATGGCTGAGATCGACCCGGCAATCGACCACCCCGGCGCGACGGACGCTTTCCAGGGCCAGTTGCAGGACTTCGATATCGGCTTCGGGACCGGCATGGCCGTACAGCTCGGCGCCGATCTGCAAGGGCTCGCGCGTCGCCCAGAGGCCCCGCGGCAGGGTGTGCAGCACACTGCCGCAATAGCACAGGCGGGTGGTGCCGGCCCGGTTCAACAGATGCGCGTCGATGCGCGTCACCTGGGGCGTCATGTCGGCCCGGATGCCCAGCGAGCGGCCGGACATCTGGTCCACCAGTTTGAAGGTGTGCAGGTCCAGGTCGCCTCCGCTGGCCGACAGCAGCGAGTCGAGGTACTCCACCAGCGGCGGCATGACGAGCTCATAGCCATAGGTGCGGTACAGGTCCAGCAACAAGCGGCGCAATTCTTCTATGCGCCGGGCCTCGGCCGGCAGGATATCTGCCAGGCTTTCGGGCAACAGCCATTTGCCCATGCGGGGATCTCGCAAACGATTTAATGAAAACGATGGACGAAAAAAAAGCGGCTGCGGGTGTGCACACGGTGCAAGCCCCTCAACCGCTTCTTCCAAGCTTGGGTCGCCGACGCGCACCACTTTGGTGCAATGAATGATTCGGACGTACCTCTTGGCTTACACGCTATTGTCCACTCGAATCACGACAAAATCAAGCTGCGTGGCGCGGGGCCGACGCATTGTTCACGATCTTCTATCACGTCATCCAAATGTTTTGCTTACGCCCAAGGATGGGGTGCATTTAAATAGCGCGGCAGCCTGGACCGATGGGCGGCGCCGAAATCACGGCGACGGCCCGGACGTCCTTTTCCCGTACCCGTAATCGGAGACCACCGTGCCTTCGCCTTCCACCGCCCTGCCCGACCTGGAGGCCTTCCGCCTCAGGCGTTTCCTGGAATCCCTCGACGATGGCGCCCTGCTGCGCCAGCCCGAAGCGGCGCTTCGCGATGTAGCCGCCATCCTGGAGCAAAGCCCCAAGGCGGTCCTGATCGAACATCCGGACGGCTCCGATACGCCGTTGTCCGGCAACGTCGCCGGCAGCCGCGAACGGCTTGCCCTGGCCTTCAACACCACGCCGGCCGACCTGCCCGCCGAAGTGGCCCGGCGGCTGCGCAACCAGCCCGAGTTCGTGGAGGTGCCCGCGTCCCAGGCCCCCGTCCAGCAGATCGTCCTGCAAGGCGAGGACTGCGACCTGACCCGGCTGCCGGTCCACCTGCAGCACGGCCTGGATGGCGCTCCCTATATTTCCGCCTCCATCGACTTCGCCCGGGACCCCGACACCGGCTGGACCAACGTCGGTGTCCGCCGCCTCATGCTGCGCGGCCGCCGCACGGCCGGAATCGACCTGGTCGCGCCGTCGGACCTGCGCGCCCTCTACTTGAAACAGTCCGGCCGCGGCCTGCGCGTGCCGATCGCCTTCGCGGTCGGGTCGAATCCGATCGACCACATCGCCGCCACCATGCGCATACCCGGCGACGAGCTCGGTCTGCTCTCCAGCCTGCGGGCCGCGCCGCTGCCGGTCGTCAAGTGCGTGACCAACGACCTGCTCGTGCCGGCCGACGCGGAATTCATCATCGAGGGCTATCTGGACGAGGCCGGCCACGTCGAGCCCGAGGGGCCCTACGGCGAGTTCCTGGGCTACTACGGCGTGGTCAAGAAGAACCCGCTGTTCCATGTGACCGCCATCACGCGCAGGCGCGACGCCGTGTTCCAGACCGCGACCATCAGCGGTCCCAACATGGCCTGGACCGATACCGCGCAGTTGAACGCGCTGCGCACCGAGGTGATGATCTGGCGCGCCCTCGAGACCGCGGTGCGGGAAGTCCGGGGCGTCTTCGCCGCTCCGGCCAACGGCGGCATGTTCAACGTCCGAATCGCCTTGCAGCAGCGTGTGCCGGGAGAAGCCCGCAACGCCATCGCCGCGGTATTCGGCTCGCTCTCGAACGTCAAGCACGTGTTCGTGGTCGATCCGGACATCGACATCTTCTCGGACGCGCAGATGGACTGGGCCTTGGGCACACGCTTCCAGGCCGATCGCGACCTGGTGATACAGACCGGCATGCGCGCCATGCCGCTGGACCCCTCGCTGAACGGCGCCCGCACGGGAGCCAAGGCAGGCTTCGATCTGACCATGCCTTTGCTGGCCCCTGGCACGCAACGCCCCCTGGAGTACCGGGTTCCCGCCGCGCCGCGCTTCGAGGGTGCCCGCTTCGGGTCCCTGGAAGAGGCCTTGGCGAACGGCCCCAAGTATTTCGAGGAGCTGATGGCCGCGACCGACAGCAATGACGGCCGGGAAATCGTGCGCTGGCTGGAAGACACCGCCGGCAAGCGCCCCCTGGCCCGGGACGAAGAAGGCCGCTACTACTTCAGCTGATTTTCCACGGTAAACGACGGGGCGGCGGACCAGCCGACCGACCCCGCACAGGAGACACACCATGACCCAATCGCTGCCCCGGCGTCCCGCCGGCCCGACCGCCCGCCGCCATGCCCTGCTCGCGGCGCTCGCCACGGCGGGCCTGCTCACCTGGCAACCCGCTTCCGCCCAGGACGCCGCCGACTATCCGGTCAAACCGATACGTATCGTCTCCCCGCATTCGGCAGGCGGCCTGGGAGACACCTTCGCCCGCTACATCGCCCAGCAGTTGTCGGCAACCGTCGGCCAGCCGGTGATCGTGGAGAACCGTCCCGGCGCCAGCCAGACCATCGCCGCCGAAACCGTGGCCAAGGCGCAGCCCGACGGCTACACCCTGCTCATCGCCACGCAAAGCGCCATGGTGTTCAACACGGTCCTGCGCAAGCAACTGCCTTACGATTCGCAGCGGGACTTCAGCCCCATCACCATGCTGTTCGACACCCCGACCTACCTGGTGGTGAACAAGGCCCTGCCCATGCGCACCGTGAGCGACCTCATCGCGGCCGCCAAGGCCTCGCCCGGCAAATACACCTATGCCTCGCTCGGCGCCGGCAGCTCGCAGCACCTGCTGGCGGAAATGTTCAAGAAACAGGCTGGCGTGGATATCCTGCACGTGCCCTACAAAGGCAGCTCCAATGCCAGCACGGACCTGATCGCCGGCCAGGTCAACATGATGTTCGAAGGCGGCGCTTCTTCCCTGCCCCATGTCCGCGCCGGCAAGCTCACCGCACTGGCCTCCACGGGCGAAAAACGCACCGAGATCATGCCGGACCTGCCTACCGTGAACGAAACGCTGCCGGGCTTCAGCGCCAACGTCTGGTTCGCTCTCGCCGGCCCGGCCGGCATGCCGGCGCCGATCGTCGCGCGGTTGAACCGCGAGGTCGTCCGCATCCTGAAGCAACCGGCCACGCACGACAAATTCGTCGACCTGGGCGTGGAGCTCCTGCCCGGCACGCCCCAGGAAATGGCCGATCGCATCCGTAAGGAAATCCCCCAATGGCGCGCCGTCGTCACCTCCGCCGGCATTACCCCTGAGTAGGGGATCCCCCCCCTACGCCCTTCGGGCGCCCCCCAGGGGGCGATGCGGGTGGACCGGCAAAGCCGGATCCACCGCATCCTGGGGTACCAACGGGCTGGCGGGGACTGGCGATACTGCCTGGCATCCGGTTCGGTTGAAAATAAAAACGGCCTTGCTTGACGCAAGGCCGTTTTTATTTCCTGAGCGTCCCCAGACCCAGGGCACAGCGGATCCGGCTCCGCCGGTCCGCCAGTGCCGCCCCCTGGGGGGGCGCGCGTCAGCGCGTAGGGGGGGACTCAATTCACAGCCGGCGATTTCATGAAGCGGAAGAAATCGGAGCTCGGGTCCACCACCAGCATGTCGGACTTCGAGCCGAACGAGCTGCGGTAGGCTTCCAGGCTCTTGTAGAAGCGATAGAACTCGCGGTCCTGGCCGAAGGCCTGCGCATAGACGGCCGAGGCCTTGGCGTCGCCTTCGCCCTTGGTTTCCTGGGCCTTGCGGTAGGCTTCAGCCAGGATGACTTCCCGCTGGCGGTCGGCGTCAGCGCGGATCTTCTCGCCTTCGGCGGCGCCGATGGAGCGCTGCTCGTTGGCCACGCGCTTGCGCTCGGCCTCCATCCGGCGGTAGACCGATTCGGAGATCTCGGGCGCGAAATCGACACGCTTGAGCCGCACGTCGACGATCTCCACGCCCAATTGCTTGGCCGCCGACTCGGTGTTGGTGCGGATCTCCTGCATGATCTTGTCACGCTCCTTGGAGGTGACGTCGTTCACGGTACGACGGTTGATCGAGGCGTTCAGGGCATCGCGGATCAGGGCCAGCAGGCGCTCCTGCGCCGCGCGCTCGTTGCCGCCGAAGGTAACGTAGTAGGTGCGCGGATTGGCGATACGCCACTTCACGAAGGCGTCGATCAGCAGGTTCTTCTTTTCCGAGGTCTGCACCCGCTCGCTGTCGGCCGAGTCGATGGTCAGGATGCGCTTGTCGAACTGTTGCACGTTCTGGAACGGCGGCGGCAGCTTGAAGTACAGGCCGGGTTCGTCGATGACTTCCTTGATTTCGCCCAGGGCAAAGACGACGGCATAGTTGCGCTCGTTGACCACGAACACGCACGACGACAATACGGCCAACCCCACGAGCAGACCGATCACCGCAGGAATCAAACGGTCCATGTTATTCCTTCTCAATTATCTGTTGCGGTCCCGCGAGCGCAGCGCGTCGCGTCCGGCTTCCGGCAGCACGCTGCCAGCCAGCGGCGGCGGCACGTTGACGGACGAGGAACCGCCCGCGGCGGACGGCGAGCGCGCCCCGGCCGAGGTTTCCTGCGACACTTGCTGCATCAGCTTGTCCAGCGGCAGGTACAGCAGGTTGCTGCCGTTGCGCGTATCGACCAGCACCTTCGAGGTGTTGGTGTAGACCTGCTGCATGGTCTCGAGGTAGAGGCGGTCCCGCGTGACCTGCGGCGCCTTCCTGTACTCGGTCAGGACCTGGGAGAAGCGCGCGGCATCGCCCTCGGCATTCTCGAGGATGCGTTCACGGTAGGCCTCGGCTTCCTGGACCAGGCGCGACGCAGCGCCCGCCGCCCGGGGAATCACGTCGTTGGCATAGGCCTGGCCTTCGTTGATCTGGCGTTCGCGGTCCTGCCCGGCCTTGACGGCATCGTCGAACGCGGCCTGCACCTGTTCGGGCGGCTGGGCATTCTGGATCGCCACGGTGCTGATCAGCACGCCCGTACGGTACAGATCCATGATCTGCTGCATCAGCGCCGCGACTTCCGTGGCGACTTCCGTACGTCCTTCGTACAGCACGAAGTCCATCTTCTTCTTGCCGACGATCTCCCGCATGGCGGTCTCGGCGGCCTGCTTGACGGCTTCGTCGGGCCCGCGATTGTTGAAGAGGTAGTCGCGCGCGCCTGTTTCCTTCAGCCGGTACTGGACCACGAACTGCATGTCGACGATGTTCTCGTCGTCGGTCAACATCAGGGACTCCTGCAACACCTTGCTGCGCGAGGTATTGCGGAAGCCCACCTCGATGGTGCGCAGTTGCGAGAGATTGACGGTCTCGTGGCTCTGGATGGGGTACGGCAGGCGCCACTGGAAACCAGCCCGCGTGGTTTCCTTGTATTTGCCGAACTGCGTGATGACCGCGACCTGCCCTTCCTGGACGATGAAGAAGCCCGAGGCCAGCCACAGCAAGGCCACCACGACCACGACGACCAGCAGGCCGACCCCCGTGCCTCGCGAGGACGGGGAGAAGCGGCGACCGCCATTGTTGCCGCCGCCGGGAGGGCCCGACGGCTTACGGCCGAACAACCCGCTCAGCCTGCGGTTGAAATCGCGCCACAACTCGTCGAGGTCGGGCGGTCCGCCGCTGTTGTTGTCCCGTCCGTCGTTTTGCGGACGCCGGGGAGGCTCGTTGCCGGAGCCACCGCCGCTTCCGCGGCCCCAGTTCGAGTCGTTTAGATTGAATATTCGAGTTATCGCAGGCAGACGCATCTTTGTAGTAAGCAGAGCGGACGGGCAAAACCCGTCGCCTAGGATCGGGCGTCAGCCGTAGGGCCGACGGACGAAGACAGCGTACGAAAGCGTGGGTCGCTACTATTATTACCCGCGACCACGGGATCTGTTTGTCCGGCCTCGACAAGCGCACCCCGCAGTGCATCCAGGCCGGTACGTTCGATCGCGCTGACGAACACTCGCGAGATCGTACCATGCTCGTCGCGCTCGATTCCCGCCTCGTGGCTGCTGCGGTCGATCTTGTTGTAGACCAGGATGCGCGGGATGTCCGCCGCCCCGATCTCCTCCAGGACCTTGTCGACCTGGGCGATCTGCTCGTCGCGCTGGGGACTGGACGCATCCACGACATGCAGCAGCAGGTCGGCGTGGACGGTTTCCTCCAGCGTGGCCTTGAACGCGGCGATGAGGGTATGCGGCAGCTCGCGGATGAAGCCGACCGTGTCGGACACGACGACCGAGCCGGCCCCTTCGATCCAGATGCGCCGGGTCGTCGTATCCAGCGTGGCGAAGAGCTGGTCGGCCGCGTAGACCTCCGCGCGGGTCAGCGCATTGAACAGCGTGGACTTGCCGGCGTTCGTATAGCCCACCAGCGAGACCGAGAACGTCCCGCCCCGCGCGCGCGAACGGCGCTGGGTCTGGCGTTGGCGCTCGAGTTTGTCGAGGCGCTCGCGCAGGTAGCGGACCTTGTCGCCGATCATGCGGCGGTCCATTTCCAACTGGGATTCGCCGGGGCCGCGCATGCCTATGCCGCCGCGCTGGCGTTCCAGGTGGGACCACATCCGGGTCAGGCGCGTCGCCAGGTGCTGCAACTGCGCCAGTTCGACCTGGAGCTTGCCCTCGTGGCTCTGGGCGCGGAGCGCGAAGATGTCCAGGATGAGCGCGACCCGGTCCACCACCCGTATCTTCAGGGCGCGTTCGAGGTTGCGCTGCTGCGCGGGCGTCAGGTTGTGGTTGAACAGGATGATCTCGGCCTGGCCGGCTTCTGCCGCCAGGGCGATTTCCTCCGCCTTGCCCGACCCCACGAAAAGTGCCGCGTCCGGCCGCGACCGGCGGGCAATGATGGTGTCGACGATCTGCGCGCCGGCGCCGTTGGCCAGCATGATGAATTCGTCGGTCTGGGCCTGGAACTCGGGCTCGCCGAAATCCACGCTGACGATCAGCGCGCGCATCAGCGGCCCGTGGTTCTGCCCGGAGGGCATGGGATTAGTCTGCAGCTGACTCAACCTGGAAGTTGACCGGACGCGAGGGCACGACGGTCGAGATGGCGTGTTTGTAGACCATTTGCGTCACGGTGTTGCGCAGCAGGACCACGTATTGATCGAAGGATTCGATCTGGCCTTGCAGCTTGATGCCGTTGACGAGGTAAATGGAAACAGGTACGTGTTCTTTACGCAGCACGTTAAGAAACGGGTCTTGTAGCAATTGCCCTTTATTGCTCATTAGTGGGCTCCTGGATGTGTTTTTCTTGGCGGATGCCAACTCTGTTACTGTACCGGGTTTTCCCCAGGGAAACTAGCGAATCTAAAAACTGAGAAGCAGACCGCTTTTTTCCCCGTTTTCCATGTGGGGACGCATTGGCGTTCCCACAAGAGCACGTCCCGGAAGATACTCGGTTACCCCGCCTTGTCGAGATAAGGATTTCTCGAGTTTCTGAACTCGATCTTCAATGGAGTGCCGTCGAGCCGGAAAGTTTCCCGGAAACGGGCTTCGAGGAATCGGCGGTACGAATCCGGGATCTCGTCCAGCGCGCTGCCGTGTATCACGATCAGGGGCGGGTTCTGCCCGCCCTGGTGAGCATAGCGCAGCTTGGGCCGGAAAATTCCCTTGCGCGGCGGCTGCTGCTGCTCGACCGCGGCTTGCAGCGTGCGAGTCAGCTTGGGCGTGGACAGCTTGGCGAAGGCCGCCGCGTGGGCCGCTTCGATGGACTTGAGCAGCGGCCCGATGCCGGCGCCTCGCAGCGCCGAGACCGTATGCATCTTGGCGAACGAGAGAAACCGCAGCTTGCGCTCGAACTCCCGCTTGATTTCGTCGCGGCGCTCGCTGTCGGCCTGGTCCCATTTGTTGATCGCCACCACGAGCGCCCGTCCGGTCTCCAGCACGAAGCCGGCGATATGGGCGTCCTGCTCGGAGATCTCCGCGCTGCCGTCCAGCATCAGCAGCACGACGTTGCTGGCCTCGATGGCCTGCAGCGTCTTGATGACCGAGAACTTCTCGATCGCCTCGAATACCTTGCCGCGCTTGCGCAGCCCGGCGGTATCGATCAGCGTGTAACGGCGTCCACCGCGCTCGAACTCGATCTCGATGGCATCCCGGGTCGTGCCCGGCTGGTCGAAGGCGATGACCCGCTCCTCCCCCAGCAACGTGTTCACCAGCGTGGACTTGCCGACGTTGGGGCGTCCGACGATGGCCAGCTTGATGCGGTGGTCGACCGCATCGACAGGGACGAAATCTTCGTCGCCCGCCGCCTGCTCGGTGCCGTCGCCATCCGCGTCCGCCTCGGCGGCTGGCTCGACCAGGCCTTGCAGCGCCTCCTCGATCAGGTCCACCACGCCATCGCCGTGGGCGGACGAGATCGCGTGCGGTTCGCCCAGCCCCAGTTCGTAGAACTCGGCCGCCGCGGAGGCGCGCGACATGCCCTCCACCTTGTTGACCGCCAGCAGCACCTTGCGCCCGGAACGGCGCAGGCGCTCGGCGATCTCGCGGTCATGGCCGGTCAGGCCGGCGCGCCCATCGGTCAGGAAGACGATGACATCGGCCTCGTCCACCGCCTGCACGGTCTGCCTGGCCATCTCGGCCATGATGCCGTTCTTGGCCACCGGCTCGAAACCGCCGGTGTCCACGACGATGAAGGGGTGATCCCCCACCCTGCCCTCGCCATAGTGGCGATCGCGCGTGAGCCCGGGAAAATCGGCCACGAGCGCATCGCGCGAGCGGGTCAGCCGGTTGAACAACGTGGACTTGCCCACGTTGGGTCGTCCCACCAGGACGACCACCGGTTTGAATACTGCGGGTTTCATCGTCGAAAAGCCTTGCTCATTGACCGACATTGATCAGGGTGAGATTACCCCTGGATGTCTGCACCAGCACCCCGCGGTCGGTCGCCACGGGCTGGGAAAGGATGGCGCTGCCGTCGGTCGCGATGCGCGCCAGCAGGGTTCCGTCCTCGCGTTGCAGGAAATGTACGTAGCCCTGGTAGTCGCCCAGGGCGATGGCGCGGCCCACGGAAGCCGGCGCGGTCAGGCCGCGATTTTGCAGGACGTCCTGTTTCCAGATGTTCGCGCCGCTGTCCAGGGCGAAGCCGAAGACCACGCTGCGGTCGTTCGCCGCATAGGCGAAGCGCACGTCGGCCCCCAGGCCCGTCACGCTGGAGAACTCGCGCGACCAGGTCGAATTGCCCGACCCCACGTCGAAACAATTGATGCGGCCCTGGTAGGTGACGGCGCACAGTTGGCGGCCCGAGATGACGGGGGCGCCGACCACGTCGGCCACGCGCTCGAGTTCGCTCGCGCCGCTGGGGTTGGCGACCGTGCCTTCCCAGCGCACCGCGCCGTTGTTCGTGGCGATGGCGATCAGCTTGCCGCCCGGCAGGCCGGTGAATACGTAGCCGCCGGACAGCAGCATCTCGCCCGGAGCGCGCAGGGCCAGGGCCGGTCCCGGGCGCTGGACGCTCCAGCGGCGCTTGCCGCTGTCGGCATCGTAGGCCTGGATGCGATAGTCGCCGCTGCGCACCACCACCAGGCCATCGCCCACCAGGGGCGGGATGGTGATTTCGCTGGAGGACTGGGCACGCCACTTGATCGCGCCGGTGTCGTCGAAGGCGATCACCTCGCCGCGCGGTGTCGCGACCGCCGTCACGCGGCCATCGCTGCCCACCCCTGCCGACAGATCGACCTTGGCCGACGATCGCCAGATCTCGGCGCCGGTGGCCAGCGCATATTTGCCGACCGAACCGTTGCCCGTGGCGGCGTAGACGGCATCGCCGACGACCACCGGCACGAAGCCCACGCCGCCCTTGCTGCCCACCGACACCGACCAGCCGCTGCTGACCGGCAGCGTGGCATTGAAGTTCGTGAGCGGGGCCGGCGGATAGCGCGGCTTTTCGCTCGAGAACAAGGAACATCCCCCGAGCGCGAGCACGGCCGCCACCGTGACAGCGCGACGTAGATGGCGCCAGCCCTGGCGCTCGCCGGTAAAGCCGTTATGCAACTTCATCAAGCGCCTCCCAGGGCATCGAGTTTCAGTTGGATGGACGATCGCAGTTCGGTCGAGGCATCGAGCTTGGCGAGCGCCTCTTCATAGGCCTTGCGCGCCTCGTCCCGCTTGCCCTGCCCCGCCAGCACGTCGCCCCGGCGGTCGGCGTACAAGGCGGCGAAAGCCGCGGGGGGCGGCGACGCCAGCGCGTTCAGCGCCTCGTCGTAGCTTTTCTCGTCCAGCAGCAGGCCGGCCAGCCGCAGGCGGGCCACGGCGGCCAGGGCTTCGTCGCCGCTGCGATCGGCCACCCATTGCAACTGGGCGCGCGCCGATCGGACGTCGCCGGCCTTCTCGTAGGCATGGGCCGCCAGCAGCGCGGCGCGCGGGGCGTAGCCCGTGCCGGAATACTGCTCGAGAATGGTGCCGGCGGAATCCTTGACACGGGTCAGGTCACCCGCCTCGGCCGCTTTCTCCAGGACTTCGAACTGGGCCAGCGCGTTCGCGGCCTGGCTGCGCTGGTACCACTGCCAGCCGTTCCAGGCGGCAGCGGCCAGCAGCACGATGGTCGCAACGGCAAGGATGAAGTTTCCGTACTTCGCCCACCATGCCTTGAGGGATTCCAGTTGTTCCTGTTCTTCGATGTCGTAGGCCATTTATGCCCCGGTTGATGTGGTGATCGCAAGAGTTGCAGCGGGCCGGCCGAGGGCCCGCGCGGACTCCGAGAGCCGCAAGATTAACGGATTCGGCGCCGCTTCGTATCCAGGCCCGGTCAGGCGGCTATTCGGGACCACCGGCCCCGGCCAGTTCGTCGACCAGGAAAGCCGGCAGCCCGGCCATGGCGACGCGCTGCTGGGCCACGCCTTCGGCCCGCAGCGCCTTGACGCTGGCCGCGCCTTCGGCCAGCTCGTCTTCGCCCAGGATGACGGCGTATTCCGCCCCGCTGCCATCGGCGCGCTTCATCTGTGACTTGAAGCTGCCGCCGCCGCAATGCAGGATGACGTCCAGGCCGGCGTCGCGCAGGCTCTCGGCCAGCTTCATCGCCGCGCGCGCCGCGGGCTCGCCCTGGTGCAACACATAGACGTCGCACTCGGGCTGCGGTTCCGCGGGCTGCACCTGGGACCACAGGTCCAGCAGGCGCTCGACGCCGATGGCGAAGCCCACCGCCGGCGTCGGCTTGCCGCCCAGCAGCGACACCAGCCCGTCGTAGCGGCCGCCGCCGCAAACCGTGCCCTGGGCGCCGAGGCGGTCGGTCACCCATTCGAACACGGTCAGGTTGTAGTAGTCGAGGCCTCGCACCAGCCTGGGGTTCACCCGGTACGCGATGCCCGCTTCCTCCAGCCGCTGGCGCACGCCGTCGAAATGGGCCAACGATGCCTCGCCCAGATAGTCCAGCAGGCGGGGCGCGTTGTCGGCCATTTCCTGCAGCGCGGGATTCTTGGTGTCCAGGACACGCAGCGGATTCGTATAGAGCCGGCGTTGGCCGTCTTCGTCCAGTTGGTCCTTGAACCCTTCCAGGTAGCCGATCAGGGCCTGCCGGTGCGCCAGGCGCTCCTCGGCCGAACCCAGCGAATTGATCTCCAGCCGGACGTCCGCCAGCCCCAGGATTTTCCAGAGCCGCGCCAGCATGAGAATCAATTCGACATCGACGTCCGGCCCGGCGAACCCCAGGGCTTCCACGTCGATCTGGTGGAACTGGCGGTAGCGGCCGCGTTGCGGGCGCTCATGGCGGAACACCGGCCCGATCGCGAACACGCGCTGGGGCCGGTCGTAGGTCAGGTTGTGCTCGATCGTCGCGCGCACCATGCCGGCGGTGAACTCGGGACGCATCGTCAACGACTCGCCATTCAGCGAATCGGTGAAGCTGTACATCTCTTTCTCGACGATATCCGTGACTTCGCCGATCCCCCGCGTGAAAAGCCGCGTCTGTTCCAGCACCGGCGTACGCAGGTTGCGGTAGCCGTAGCTGCGCAGCCATTCGCGCACCAGCGACTCCAGCCGTTCCCACTGGCCCGAATCGGCCGGCAGGATGTCGTTCATGCCGCGGATCGCGGTCACTTTCTTGAAACTATTATCCATTTGGGTCTCCCCCCTGCGCGCTTCGCGCGCCCTCCAGGATGCGGGTGGATCCGGCTTTGCCGGTCCACCCGCATCGCCCCCTGGGGGGTGCGCGTCAGCGCGTAGGGGGGGTCACTCCTTCCTATAACGGTTTTCGACGTAGGTTTCCACCAGCGCCTGGAACTCCCGGGCGATGTGTTCGCCCTTGAGCGTGACCGAACGCTGGCCGTCGATGAAGACCGGCGCGACCGGCTGCTCGCCCGTGCCCGGCAGGCTGATGCCGATATCCGCGAACTTGCTTTCGCCCGGACCGTTGACCACGCAGCCCATGACCGCGACATGCAGGCTCTCGGCACCCGGGTACTTCAAGCGCCAGACGGGCATCTGCGCGCGCAGGTAGCTCTGGATATCCGCCGCCAGTTCCTGGAACACCGTGCTGCTGGTGCGGCCGCAGCCCGGACAGGCGACCACCACCGGCGCGAACGCACGCAGGCCCAGGCTTTGCAGGATCTCCTGGGCCACCACGACCTCGCGCGAGCGGTCGCCGTTGGGCTCGGGCGTAAGCGATACGCGGATCGTATCGCCTATGCCTTCCTGCAGGAGGATGCCCATCGAGGCGGTCGAGGCCACGATGCCCTTGCTGCCCATGCCCGCCTCGGTCAATCCCAGGTGCAGCGGGTAGTCGCAGCGGCGGGAAATGTCGCGGTAGACCGCGATCAGGTCCTGGGCGTTGCTGACCTTGCACGACAGGATGATGCGGTCCCCCGGCAGGCCGAGTTCCTCGGCGCGCCGGGCATTGTCGATCGCCGACACCACCAGCGCGTCGCGCATGACGGACTGGGCATCCCAGGGCCGGGCCCGCCGGCCGTTCTCGTCCATCATGCGGGCCAGCAGGTCCTGGTCCAGGCTGCCCCAGTTCACGCCTATGCGCACCGGTTTTTCGTGGCGGCAGGCCGCCTCGATCATCTGCGCGAAATTATCATCGCGCTTCTTCCCCGCGCCCATGTTGCCGGGATTGATGCGGTACTTGGACAGCGCCTGCGCGCACTCCGGGTACTGGGTCAGCAGCTTGTGCCCGTTGTAGTGGAAATCGCCCACCAGCGGCGCGTCCACGCCCATGCGATCGAGCTGCTCGCGTATCGCTGGCACCTCGCGGGCAGCCTCGGCGGTGTTCACGGTGATCCGCACGACCTCGGATCCGGCCAGTGCCAGCTCCTTGACCTGGATCGCGGTGGCGATGGCGTCGGCCGTATCCGTGTTGGTCATGGACTGCACCATGACCGGCGCGTCGCCGCCGACGGCGACTGACTTGCCGCCCCAGGTGATGCGGACCTGCCGCGTGGACCGGCGGGCGGCCGGGCCTGCGGGGAACGGCTCCGTTTCGGAGGCGACGGCTGTCGTGGACGGGGTAGGATTCATGATGCGGCTACTGGAGAGTGAGCCGGGCGACATTGTCCCGGCGATACGGCGCAAGGTCGACGGGCGCGCCACGCCAGGTCAAGTCTACCCCGTTGACATTGCCGATCACGACACGATAAGGCGCGCCCGCCACATCCAGCTCGTAAGGCTCGCCCGCGGGAATGATCCGCGACACGGCCGCCGTGCCGTCGGCCCGCCGCACCTCGATCCAGCTTGCCTGCCTCATCGTCAGCGACAGACCGGGCGCCGGGGCCGGCGCGGCTGACGCCGGCGGCGGTTCGGGCGCCGGCGGCGGCGGCACGGCCGGCGCAGCCTCCGCCGGGGCGGGGGGCGTCGTCTCGGCCAGTGCCAGAGGCGCTTCCGTCTGGACCGATGTCGTGCCTCCGGCGGACGTATCCAGGCTGGCCGTGGACACCTGCCCGAACGAAAGCTTGCCTTGCTGGCTGAGCGCGTAGCCGAGCAGCACCAACGCCAGCACCGCCATCACGCCGCCGACCAGCCACGGGGCCAGCCGCCTGCGGCTGCCAGCCGTCGGCCAGGCCCGGCGCGACGAATGCGCCAACGGGCTGGACAGCGATGAAGCCTGCTCCAGCGAGACCGGATCGGCCACTTGCAGTTGCGGTGACAGCGCCTGCAGCATGGGCGCGGGGTCCGCGTCCAACAGGCGAGCATAGTTGCGCACGAAGCCGCGCAGCGGCATGCCTTGCGGCAGCTCGGTCCAGCGTTCGTTCTCGAGGGCGCGGATCTGGCGCACCGCGAATTTCAGGCGGTCGGACACATATTCCTGCGACCAGCCTCGCGCCTCGCGCAAGCGGGCCAGTTCCCGGCCTACGGACGACGAAGACGGCGAGCCGGCGGCGGGCGCCTGGCCCTCTTGCCTTCCGGCTGCACCGGTTTCGTGGGGTTCAGACATCGACGACTCCTTGTCCGGCCCTGCCGCAACGGCCGGACCGGCACCGCGGTTGCATCATTCGCGCACCTCCACGATGCGGCCGAAGCGGGTCTCGCCCGCCAGGCGTTCCTTCAAGCGGGTCCGGTCCTTGACCTCGCCGGCCAATTGGCCGCAGGCCGCGTCGATGTCGTCACCGCGCGTCTTGCGCACGGTGGTGACGATGCCGGCGTCCATCAGGCGCTGGGCGAACAGCCTGACCCTCGCCATGGGCGAGCGCTTGAGTCCGGACTGCGGGAAGGGATTGAACGGAATGAGGTTGAACTTGCACGACACCTGCCGCGCAATGTCTATCAATTGCTTGGCATGCTCGTCGCCATCGTTGATGCCGTCGAGCATGACGTATTCGAACGTGATGAAGTCGCGCGGGGCGAACTCCAGGTAGCGCTGGCACGCCGCGATCAGCTCGCGCAGCGGATACTTGCGGTTCAGCGGCACGAGATCGTCGCGCAGCGCGTCGTTGGGCGCATGCAGCGACACCGCCAGCGCCACCGGACAGTCGCGCGAGAGACGATCCATCATGGGCACCACGCCCGAGGTCGATACCGTGACGCGGCGGCGCGACAAGCCATAGGCGTTGTCGTCCAGCATCAGGCGCAGCGCCGACACCGTGCTGTCGTAATTGAGCAGGGGTTCGCCCATGCCCATCATGACCACGTTGCTGATGATCCGGTCGTCCTGGGTGCCCAGCGGCGCGGGCATGCCGCCCGACAGGCGCGCCCCATCCCGGTCGGCCTCGACCGTGCGGCGCGCCAGCCACAGTTGGCCGATGATCTCGTCCACCCCCAGGTTGCGGTTGAAGCCCTGGTGGCCGGTGGAGCAGAAGCGGCAGGCGACGGTGCAGCCCGCCTGCGTCGAGATGCACAGCGTGCCGCGATCGTCCTCGGGAATGAAGACGGTTTCGATGGCATTGCCATTGCCGACGTCGAGCAGCCACTTGCGCGTGCCGTCGGCCGACTTGTGGGCGCTGACGACCTCGGGCAGTCGAACCTCGCAATGCCGCGCCAGCTTTTCGCGGAACGACTTGGCCAGGTCCGACATCTGCTCGAAATCGTCCACGCCGCGCTGGTGCAGCCAGCGCTGCAACTGCTTGGCGCGAAACGGCTTGTCCCCCCATTTTTCCACCAGCGAGGCGAGCTCGGCCCCGTCCAGCCCCAGCAGGTTGATACGCGGGGATTCGGAACGTGGAGCCTCGGCCTGGGCGGCTTCGGCGAGCGGCGAGATAGTATTCATCCCGGCCTCCTGGGAAAAACGGACATCCTGGCTCAGCGGCTGTGGATGTTCAGTTCGGGGAAAAAGAACGCGACTTCGACCTGGGCGGTCTCGACGGCGTCCGAACCGTGCACGGCGTTGGCGTCGATGCTGTCGGCGAAATCGGCACGGATGGTACCCTTCTCGGCCTTCTTGGGGTCGGTCGCGCCCATCAGGTCGCGATTCTTCTGGATGGCGCTCTCGCCTTCCAGGACTTGCACGAACACGGGACCGGACACCATGAAGTCGACCAGATCCTTGAAGAAGGGGCGCGCGGCGTGGACGGCATAGAAGCGCTCGGCGTCGGTGCGCGAGAGCTGCATCATGCGCGCGGCGATGACCTTGAGGCCTGCAGCCTCGAAACGGGAAACGATCTGGCCGATGACGTTCTTGGAAACGGCGTCCGGCTTGATGATCGACAGGGTGCGCTCGATAGCCATCAAAAACTCCAATAAAAACAGATACTTTGAGGGGAACTTAAACGTTAAATTATATCACGGCCCCTTGACGGGACCGCTATTCCAGCCCTCCCCGGACGCATCGCGCAGGACTGACTGGAACCAGGCGGAACCCTGCGGCATACTTGGTGTCTGACACACCATGCCCTCGCGGGGCGAAACAGAGCAAAAGACCACTTTAGGAGTCGCTCGACCATGAACGATCTACGCACTTCTCCCTTCAACCGGACCGGGACTGCGCCCGGCGAAGTCGCGCGCAATCGCGTGCTGCGCAACACCTATTGGCTGCTCGCGCTGTCGCTGATCCCCACCGTGCTGGGCGCGGCGATCGGTGTCGGCACCGGCCTCGCCCAGGTCATGGGCGGCAGCCCCGGCCTGACCACGATGGTGTTCCTGATCGGTGCCTTCGGCCTGATGTTCGCCATCCAGAAGAACAAGGACAACGGGCTGGGCGTCGCCCTGCTGCTGGTCTTCACGTTCTTCATGGGGCTGATGCTGTCCCGCATGATCGGCTTCGTCATGGGCATGGCCAATGGCTCCACGCTCATCATGACCGCCTTTGGCGGCACCGCGGTGGTGTTCGGCACCATGGCCCTGCTGTCGACCACGATCAAGCGCGACCTGTCCGGCCTCGGCAAGTGGCTGTTCGTCGGCGCCATCCTGATCCTCGTGGCGGCCCTGGCCAACATCTTCCTGCAACTGCCCGCGCTGATGCTGACCATCTCGGTCCTGGCCATCGGCATCTTCTCGGCGTTCATGCTGGTCGACCTGCAGCGCGTCGTCAACGGCGGCGAGACCAACTACGTCTCGGCCACCCTGGCGATCTACCTCGACGTCTACAACGTCTTCGTCAACCTGCTGATGCTCCTGGGCATCTTCGGCGGAGAACGAGAGTAGTAGAGCCCCCCCCTACGCCCTTCGGGCGCCCCCCAGGGGGCGGCACTGGCGGACCGGCGGAGCCGGATCCGCGGTGCCCTGGGTCTGGAGACGCTCAGGAAACAAGAACGGCCTTGCATCTGATGCAAGGCCGTTCTTGTTTATGCTGGCAAGAGGCAAGAACGCCAGTCCCCGCCAGCCCGTTGGTACCCCAGGATGCGGTGGATCCGGCTCCGCCGGTCCACCCGCATCGCCCCCTTGAGGGGGCGCCCGAAGGGCGCGGGGGTGGGCGCACCAGCAGGACCACGATGGCCAGCATCAGCAGCCGGAAGAAGATGGTCCAGCGCCGCCGGGCACGCTGTTCTTTCAGCGAGGCGAAAACCAGCTTCTCCAGCACATCGCGCTCCCATTCCCCCGGAGTGCGGGATGAAGCATCGGACGGGGAGGAATAGGCATCCTGGGACATGAAGACAACTCTCTATGAAAGGTCGAAGATCGACGCGGGCAATCGCTAGGATAGGGCAAGTCGCGACGCGGCGACAGTTGCTCCGGCGGCTGGGGGCCGGCCCCCCCCCGGAATCAAGGCCCCGCACCGGCCCAGGACCCGTGCGGGGCTCCTGCCCTGGGGCGACAGGCCCTAGGCGGCCCCGGCCGCGATGCGGCCATGCAGCCAATCGCCCAGCTCGACGATGCTGCCCACCAGCGCCTGCGGCGCGCACCCCGCCAACTCGTCCACGGCATGGGCCCCATAGGTCACGCCCACCCCATGGATCCCGGCGTTGCAGGCCATCTGCAGGTCGTGCGACGTATCACCCACCATGACGGCGGAGGCAGGATCGGCGTCCAGCTCGCGCATGATCTCGAACAACATCGCCGGGTTGGGCTTGGAGAAGGTCTCGTCGGCGCAGCGGGTGGTGTCGAAGTAGCGCCGGATGCCGGTGGCGTCCAGGGCCCGCTCCAGGCCGACGCGGCTCTTGCCGGTAGCCACCGCCAGCCGCGCGCCACGCTCGGCCAGGCTCGCCAGCATCTGCTCGGCGCCGGCGAAAAGACGCAGTTGCGGATCACGGGTCAGGTAATGGAAGCGGTAGCGGGCGACGAAGGCCTGGATCTGGTCCTGCGCCAGCGTGGGAACGGCGGCCATCAGCGCGTCCTGCAGGCTCAGGCCGATGACCCACGCGGCGGCCTCGTCCGGAGGCACCGGCAGCCCGAGGTCGCGGCAGGCGGATTGAATGGCGGCGATGATGGTCGGCGTCGAGTCCATCAAGGTGCCATCCCAGTCGAACACGACCAGCGAATAGCCCGGGAGGGGTGAAGTCATGGATGTTCCAATTGCTGTAGGAATTCGACACAATCTGCTGGCAGATGGGCTTCCAGCGCCAGGGATTCGCCAGTCAGCGGATGCGGGATGGCCAGCGTATGGGCGTGCAGGAACATCCTGCGGAACCCGCGGCCGGCCGCCGCGGCGTTGGCGTGTTCGTCGCCGTACTTGTCGTCGCCGACGATGGGAAACCCGCAACTGGTCACGTGTACCCGGATCTGGTGGGTGCGCCCGGTCTTGAGCTCCGCGTCCAGCAGGGAATACAGGCCGTAGCGCCGCTTGAGGGTGAAGATGGTGTGGGCCGCCTGGCCGTCGGGATCGACCCTCACGCGGCGCTCGCCGGACTGGGTGGTCCACTTGGTGAGGGGCTTGCGCACGTGCTGCCGGTCATTGACCCAGTCGCCGGCGACCAGGACCAGGTAATGCTTGTTCCAGAGCCCGTTCCGCAGCGACTCGTGCAAACCGACGAGGGCGCTGCGCTTCTTGGCCACCAGCAGCAGCCCCGAGGTATCGCGGTCGAGCCGGTGCACCAGTTCCAGGAAGCGCGCCTCGGGCCGCGCACGGCGCAATTGCTCGATGACGCCGAAGTCCACGCCGCTGCCGCCGTGCACCGCCACCCCCGCCGGCTTGTCGATCGCCAGCAGCGCGTCGTCCTCGAACACGATGGGGAACTCGCTGGGCGGCACGAATCGCACCGGCGTCTCCGGCAGCCGGAATGGCGGCACCCGCACCACGTCGCCGATGGCGATCCGGTGGTCCACCGGCACCCGCCCCCGGTTGACCCGGACCTCGCCGCCCCGGATCGCCTTGTACAGATGGCTTTTGGGCACGCCCTTGCAAAGCCGCAGCAGGAAATTGTCGAGCCGCTGGCCGTCATGCGCGTCGTCTACCTCGACCAGGCGCACGGCGGGCGCCGCCGCGGGTTCGGGGTTCCGGGCCGGCCGGCCCGGGGCGGGCTTGGATTTCGCTTTGCGCAACAATGGTACCGACATATAATCCTGAGGCCTGATCGAATCAGGCGGGTTGGAGCACAGGGTTGACACACCCGTTGACCGCATGTCCTTGAACCGCGCTTCCGGCGTCGAGACGCGCTTTTACGCGGCGTTTCCGCCAGATGTGCGCGAGACCTATCCGAACCCAGGCCGCATGCCGCTGAACGTATCGCGGCAGGCCGTGCAGCTTTGGCAGCACGCCGCCGGGGCAGGACAGGTCGCAAAGTGTGCCGGAATTGTACCCGTCCCGCCCGCCGGATTCTTCCGGGCCGTCATGGTCGCCCGCTCGTCGCGCCGCAATGGCTTCGAACTCGAAGCCCAACCGCGCAACGACGGATATGCGCCCGCGGACGCAAGTACAAAGAAACCGTCGTCGTATACGCAAAGGCTCGCCCAAGAGGCGGGTCTGTCTGGCTCGCAAATACCGTGAATACCACTGCTTTCGATACCGCAACCGTCCGTCGCCCCCACCGCAAGCCGCGGTCAGAGGGCAGCGGCCGCGGCATCCACGGTACCTGCGCTCTCTCCCGACCTTGCGCATTCCCACCCGGCCGGTCATCGTGACCTGAGTCCGCGGGGTGCGGCTTTTCGCGCACCGGTTTCCTCCACTCGCTCCGCGCACCGCGCATCTTCCCGACGGCCCGAGGCTGCGCGCCGG
The DNA here is from genome assembly GCA_009360345.1 of Alcaligenaceae bacterium SAGV5. Lineage (GTDB taxonomy): Bacteria > Pseudomonadota > Gammaproteobacteria > Burkholderiales > Burkholderiaceae_B > Pigmentiphaga. The sequence continues at coordinate 146,905 of SPDP01000003.1, read as the reverse complement.
ATTTTCGGCGCGACACGACCACGGAGAACTTCATACATGAAGCGCATGCTGTTCAACGCAACGCACCAGGAAGAACTGCGCGTTGCCATCGTCGACGGGCAGAAGCTCATCGACCTCGATATCGAAACCGCCGGCCGCGAACAACGCAAAGGCAACATTTACAAGGGCGTCGTCACCCGCATCGAACCCAGCCTGGAAGCCTGCTTCGTCAACTATGGCGAGGAACGCCACGGCTTCCTTCCCTTCAAGGAAATCGCCCGCACCTACTTCAAGGAAGGCGTGGACGTGCGCAGCGCCCGCATCCAGGACGTGCTGCGCGAAGGCCAGGAACTCATCGTCCAGGTCGAGAAGGAAGAGCGCGGTAACAAGGGCGCGGCCCTGACCACGTTCATCTCGCTGGCCGGCCGCTATCTGGTGCTGATGCCCAACAACCCCCGGGGCGGCGGCGTATCGCGCCGCGTCGAGGGCGAGGACCGCCAGGAACTGCGCGAAACCATGGAGCAGCTCCCGGTTCCGCAGGGCATGAGCATCATCGCCCGCACCGCCGGCATCGGCCGCAATGTCGAAGAACTGCAGTGGGACCTGTCCTACCTGATGCAGCTCTGGACCGCGATCGACGGCGCGGCCCGCGAGAACGCCGGCCCCATCCTGATCTACCTGGAATCCAGCCTGGTCATCCGGGCCATCCGCGATTATTTCTCGCCCGACATCGGCGAGATCCTGATCGACACCGACGACATCGCCGACCAGGCCTGCGCCTTCATGAGCGTGGTGATGCCGGACAATGTCCAGCGGGTGAAGCGCTACCGCGACGACGTTCCCCTGTTCTCGCGCTTCCAGATCGAACACCAGATCGAGACCGCCTACGCCCGCACGGTGCCCCTGCCCTCGGGCGGCGCGGTGGTGATCGATCACACCGAGGCCCTGGTCGCGGTGGACGTCAACTCGGCCCGCGCCACCAAGGGCAGCGACATCGAGGAAACCGCGCTGCGCACCAACCTGGAAGCGGCCGACGAAGTGGCCCGCCAGTTGCGCCTGCGCGACCTGGGCGGCCTGATCGTCATCGACTTCATCGACATGGAAGACGGCAAGAACCAGCGTGCCGTCGAGCAGCGCCTGCGCGAAGCCCTCCATTTCGACCGCGCCCGCGTGCAGATGGGCAAGATCTCCCGCTTCGGCCTGATGGAGCTGTCGCGCCAGCGGCTGCGCCCGGCGCTGAACGAGGGCTCGCACATCACCTGCCCGCGATGCAACGGCACCGGCGTCATCCGCGACACCGAGTCCAGCGCCCTGCAGGTACTGCGCCTGATCCAGGAAGAGTCCATGAAGGAGAACACGGCCGCCGTGCACGCCCAGGTGCCGGTGGAAGTGGCCACCTTCCTGCTGAACGAAAAGCGCACCGACATCGCCAAGATGGAAGCCCGCTCGAAGGTCAACGTCATCCTCATCCCCAACAAGCACCTGGAGACGCCGCACCATCGCATCGAGCGCCTGCGGCATGACGATCCCAGGCTGGAAAGCGCCAAGGCGAGCTTCGAACTGGCCGAGGCGCCCGAGACCAACCTCGCCTATTCGGCGCAGGAGCACGAGGTCAAGGCCCGCCCCGAGGCCCTCGTCAAGAGCATCACCCCGGCTTTGCTAAAATCGTGCCTACAGTTCGGTTCCGCCGCGGGTTGGCTGTTCGACAGCCATTCCGACGGCTACGGCGGCAGCGGGAGAGTGTTCGATTGGTCTCTGGTCAGCAGCGAAAGCGCGCGTCCGGTCGTTTTATCTGGTGGGTTGCATGCCGGAAATGTGGCGGCAGCCATTGAGTCCGTGCGCCCGTTCGCTGTCGACGTAAGCAGCGGCGTGGAAGAGTCGCCAGGCATCAAATCCGCCGACAAGATCGCCCGGTTCGTGGCGCAGGTACGGCGGGCCGACGGCAACTGACGCCGCATTCCCCAATCTCTCCGGCGCGCGCCAGGCGCGCGGGCCGGGCTTCATAGCCGGGACCATCCCAGTGAAAACCTACGATTTCCCCGATGCGAGGGGCCATTTCGGCCCGTATGGCGGCGTGTTCGTCGCCGAGACGCTCATGCACGCCCTGGACGAACTGCGCCAGACCTACGCGCGCTACCAGCACGATCCCGATTTCGTCGCCGAGTTCAACTACGAACTCGAACACTTCGTGGGCCGTCCCAGCCCCGTCTACCACGCCAGGCGCTGGTCCGAGGAACTGGGCGGCGCGCAGATCTGGTTCAAGCGGGAAGATTTGAACCACACCGGCGCGCACAAGGTGAACAACTGCATCGGGCAGGCGCTGCTGGCCCGCCGCATGGGCAAGCGCCGCGTGATCGCCGAGACCGGCGCCGGCCAGCACGGCGTGGCCACCGCCACGGTGGCGGCCCGCTACGGGATGGAGTGCGTGGTCTACATGGGCAGCGAAGACGTCAAGCGGCAGGCCGCCAACGTCTATCGGATGAAGCTGCTGGGCGCGACGGTCGTGCCGGTGGATTCGGGTTCGCGCACGCTCAAGGACGCGCTGAACGAAGCCATGCGCGATTGGGTGACGAACGTCGAGGACACCTTCTACATCATCGGCACCGTGGCCGGTCCGCACCCGTATCCGATGATGGTGCGCGACTTCCAGACCGTCATCGGCAACGAGTGCCTGGTGCAGATGCCCAAGGCCACCGGACGCCAGCCCGACGTCGTGATCGCGGCGGTGGGCGGTGGGTCGAATGCCATGGGCATCTTCCATCCCTATCTCCCTTACGACGATGTTGCGCTGGTGGGGGTGGAGGCGGCGGGGGAAGGCATGGAGACGGGCCGCCACGCGGCCTCGCTGGCCGGCGGCGCGCCGGGCGTGCTCCATGGCAACCGCACCTATGTCTTGCAGGACGAGAACGGGCAGGTGATCGACACCCATTCCATCTCGGCCGGCCTGGACTATCCCGGCGTGGGGCCCGAGCATGCGTGGCTGAAGGACAGTGGCCGGGCGACCTACGTGGGCGTCACGGACGACGAGGCCCTGGCGGCCTTCCATCATTGCTGCCGGATCGAGGGCATCATCCCGGCGCTGGAATCGTCCCATGCCATCGCGCATGCGGTCCGGCTGGCGCCCACGCTGCCCAAGGACAAGATCCTGCTGGTCAACCTTTCCGGACGTGGCGACAAGGACATGCACACCGTCGCCGAACGTTCGGGCATCGTGCTGTGAGGGCGGTCTCCATGTCGTCATCTTCCCGCATCGCGGCCGCGTTCGCGCGCCGTGCCGCCGCCCCGGGCGCCTGCGCCCTGATCCCCTATGTCACCGCCGGCTATCCCACGCCGGCCAGCACGGTTCCCATCATGCATGCGCTGGTGGCCGCCGGCGCCGACGTGGTGGAGCTGGGCGTTCCGTTTTCCGATCCCATGGCCGATGGCCCCGTCATCCAGCGTTCCGGCCAGCAGGCGCTGGAGCAGGGCGTGGGCCTGCGCGACGTACTGGCCATGGTCAAGGAATTCCGCCGCACCGACGACCGCACCCCCGTGGTGCTGATGGGCTATGCCAATCCCGTGGAGCGCATGGGGCAGGCCGCCTTTGCCGCCGCCGCGCAAGCGGCCGGCGTGGACGGCTGCCTGGTGGTGGACTATCCGCCCGAGGAAGCCGGCGAATTCGGCGCCTTGCTGGAAAGGCACGGCGTCGATCCCATCTTCCTGCTGGCACCGACCACCTCCGATGAGCGCATCCAGGCCGTGGCCCGGGTCGCGCGCGGCTACGTGTACTACGTTTCGCTCAAGGGCGTGACCGGTGCCGGCCACCTGGACGTCCAGGACGTCTCCCGCCGGCTGGCCAATATCCGGCGGTTCGTCTCGCTGCCGGTGGGAGTGGGGTTCGGCATCCGCGACGGCGACAGCGCCCGCGCGCTGGGCGCCGACGCCGACGCCGTGATCATCGGCACGAGGCTGATCCAGGAAATCGACGCCGCCTCGCAAGGCGTTCCTCAGGAGCGATTGCCCGAAATATGCGCTCGCGCGGCGGGGGCATGGTTGCGTACAATCCGAGGGGCGCTAGACGCCCCGCCTCCGGGCGGGGCCTCCCAAGAATCAAGGAAATCCGCATGAGCTGGATAGAAAAACTGCTCCCTCCCCGTATCAAGACCACCGACGGTTCCGCGCGCCGCGTGCCGGAAGGCCTGTGGGTCAAGTGCCCGTCGTGCGAGTCGGTGCTGTACCGCGACGACCTCGTCAAGAACCTGAACGTGTGCCCCAAGTGCGAGCACCACATGCGCATCGGCGCGCGACAGCGCATCGACGCGCTGCTGGACGCGGAGGGCCGCTACGAGATCGGCATCGGCACGCTGCCGGTGGACAGCCTGAAGTTCAAGGACACCAAGAAGTACCCTGACCGCCTTCAGGACGCCATGGCGCAAACGGGCGAGACCGATGCGCTGGTGGTCATGGGCGGTGCCATGCACACCCTGCCGGTGGTGGTGGCGTGCTTCGAGTTCGAATTCATGGCGGGCTCCATGGGCTCGGTCGTGGGCGAGCGCTTCGTGCGCGGCGCCCAGGCCGCCATCGAGCAGAAGGTGCCGTTCATCTGCGTGACCGCCTCGGGCGGCGCGCGCATGCAGGAAGGCCTGCTGTCGCTGATGCAGATGGCCAAGACCACCGCCGCGCTGACGCTGCTGTCCTCGCGCAAGCTGCCGTTCATCAGCGTGCTGTCCGACCCCACCATGGGTGGCGTGTCGGCCAGCTTCGCGTTCATGGGCGACGTCGTGATCGCCGAGCCCAAGGCGCTGGTGGGCTTTGCCGGGCCGCGCGTGATCGAGCAGACCGTGCGCGAGAAGCTGCCCGAGGGCTTCCAGCGTGCCGAGTTCCTGCTGGAGAAGGGCGCCATCGACATGATCGTCGATCGCCGCAAGATGCGCGAGGAGATCGCGCGTCTCTTGGCGCTGTTGACCCAGCAGCCTGCGGATGCCGTGGCCTGAGAGCGGGGAGGGAACCAGATGAACAGGACCGCCCTAATCGCCGCGTTTCTCGCCCTTGTGTCCTTCTCGGCCCATGGGGCCGACCCCGGCGGCGGTTTCGCCAACGGCGGCTGGAGTGCCCAGTACGGGACGGGCGGCGGCAACCGGAGCGTCACGCTCAATTACGAAACCTCGCCGCTCTGGCATACGAAGCTCGGCTCGACCCGCCTGGAACTGGTGGGTGAACTGGGCGCCTCGTATTGGTGGACTTCGAGCTCGCTGCGGGGCTTCGCCCGCCACATGTGGCAGCTCAACGCCACGCCCATGTTGCGCTGGTGGCCCACCGAGCGCTTCTACATCGAAGGCGGCGTGGGCGCCACGGCCGTCAGCGAGACCAGATTCCACGACAAGAACGTCAGTTCCACCTTCCTGTTCGGCGACCACATCGGCGCCGGTTTCAAGCTGGCCGACAACATGCGCCTGGGCCTGCGCGTGTCGCACTTCTCCAATGCCGGCATGAAGAAACCCAACCAGGGCCTGAACCAGGTCCAGCTCAACTTCGCCATGAGCTTTTGATCCCCCTGCGCGCTTCGCGCGCGGCCCAGGGGCGGCACGGGCGGATCGGAAGGGAAGCCACGCCCCACGCGGCCCACGGCCGCGCCCCATGGGGGGCGCCCGCCCGGGCACCAGGGGGATTCCATCACCCCCCGATGTAGCTCATTTCTATGCGGCCGGAGCGGGGGGTGTCGGCGGAGCGGCGTTCAGAGTAGTTGTCGGTACGGGCCTGCCAGATGCGGGCGATGGCGGTGGCCAGTTGGTCGTCGCTGGCGCCGCTGCGCAGCAGGGCGCGCAGGTCGTAGCCCTGGTCGGCGAAGAGGCACAGGTAGATCTGGCCTTCGGTGGACAGGCGGGCGCGCGTACAGGATGAACAGAAGGCCTGGGTGACACTGGAAATGACGCCGACCTCGCCGCCGCCGTCGCGGTAGCGCCAGCGCTGGGCGACTTCGCCGACGTAGTGCGGCTCCAGGGTTTCGAGCGGCCAGCGGGCGTCCAGGCGGCGCAGGATGTCGGCCGACGGCACGACCTCGTCCATCTTCCAGCCGTTGGAAGCGCCCACGTCCATGTATTCGATGAAGCGCAGGATATGGCCGGTGTGGCGGAAGTGCCCGGCCATGGCTTCGATCTGGCTGTCGTTCAGGCCTTTCTTGACCACCATGTTGACCTTGATCGGGCCCAGGCCCGCCTCGGCCGCCGCGTCGAGGCCCCGCAGCACGTCGGCGACGGCGAAGTCGACGTCGTTCATGCGGCGGAAGACCTCGTCGTCCAGCGCATCCAGGCTGACGGTAACGCGGTTCAGGCCGGCATCGGCCAGGGCGCGCGCCTTGCGCGCAAGCAGGGACCCGTTGGTGGTCAGGGTCAGGTCCAGCGGCTTGCCGGATGGCGTGCGCAGTCCGGCAAGCCGGGCAACCAGGGTCTCGATGTTCTTGCGCAGCAGGGGTTCGCCGCCGGTGAGCCGGATCTTCTCGACGCCATGGGCCACGAACAGGCGCGCGAGCCGCTCGATTTCCTCGAAACTGAGCAAGGCGTCGTGGGGCAGGTAGGGATAGTCCTTGCCGAAGACTTCCTTGGGCATGCAGTACACGCAGCGAAAGTTGCAGCGGTCGGTGACGGAGATGCGCAGGTCGTGCAACGGCCTGCCGCGCGTATCGGCCAATTGGCCGGAGGGCACGATCAGGTCACTGGCGGCGACGGGGACGGGGCGGCGCGCACGGTAATCGGTCAGCAGGATGGTTTTTGCGGTCACGGTACGAAAGGGGGCAACAGGGGCGGGACCGGCCCGCCATGTATTGGTAATACTACCCCATGGCACGGGTCCGGCCGCCTGCGTCGTCCGGGCCGTGTGGTCAAGGCGACGGTGCGAAGGCGGGCAGCATGGCTTCGATGTTGCGGGCGCATGCCTGGTAGTCCAGGGTGGCCTGGCACCGCGGGTCGTAGTCGAGCACGCTCTGGTTGAAGGCCAGGGCCTCGCTGACCGATTGGTCCTGATGGACGACACCGACCACGCGCTCGCCGAAGTTGGCGCGCATGACCTGCAGTACGTCGCGCGCGAGCAACCGTGAGTTGTCCACCTGGTTCACCACGAAGACGTGGCCGAGGAAATCGGGCCGCATGGCGCAGTAGGTCTGGACCAGGCCTTCCATCATCGGAAGCGTGGCGTAGGACGCCGCGTCGGGCAGCGTCACGATGACCGTCAGGCGCGCCGCCGTCAGCGCGGCGCGCATGTAGATCGAGGGGCCGGGAGGCGTGTCCAGCACGACCAGGTCCTCGGTACCCAGGTCCAGGGCGCGCAGGTTGCGGTGCAGCCAGTCGGGGTGCGCATCCAGGTGGCGTTCGAAGGACTGCCGGTCGTGTTCGTTGACCGCCCCGTAGGGCATGACGACGATCCCGGACGGGCTGGAGACGCTGATCTCGCGCCAGTCCTGCCCGGTCAGCGTGGCCCGGGACGTGCCCGCGATGCGTTGGGGATCGCCGCCGAAATGCAGGTGCAGGGCGTTCTGGGGGTCCAGGTCGACGGCGAGCACGTTGCGGCCGCTTTGCTTGAAGGCCGCGCAGAGATTGGCGGTTGCAGTGGTCTTGCCGACGCCGCCCTTGGCGGAGACAACAGCGATGATCTTCACAGTCGGTTCAATCGCTCGAGGAGAGAGGCGTTCCCCTTGTCGGCCGTGGACTTTGCCGCGGGGCGGGCCAGGCGGGTGAAGAGGGCGTGCAATTGCGGTTCAGGTTCAGGTTCAGATTTCTTGGGGGCCGCGACCGGTTCAGGCTCCGCCCGGGGGGCGGGGGCCTCGGGCCCGGCCGCCGGTTCGGGAGCCAGGGCGGCAAGGGCTGCGAGAGGACGCATCCTGTCGCGCAGTCCTCCGGGCCGGGGAGGAACGATTGCGGCTGCCCGTGGTTTTTCGGCTGCCTGCCCGGAAGGCGGAGGCGAAGCCAGGTCGGGGGACAGGTGGGGCTCGATCCGGCCGGCGTGCGGCGCGGCCGGCTGCGGGGCCGGTTCGGGATCGGGCGGCGGGGCCACGGGCTGGACCGCAACGGGCGGGATGGCCGGCTGGGGTGCCTGCGCCTGGGGCGCATCCTGGTGGATGGCCACGTCCACGGGCGGGCGTTGCGCGGCCTGGTCCGCCTCGATCGAGGCCAGCAGCGGCCAGCGTTCGCGCGATTGGCGGGCTTCGTTGGCGCGACTGATTTCCTGGTATTGGCCAGGCTGGCCGCCGAAGTGTCGGAACAGGTTGGCGATGTCGTCGGATTCTTTCATGTGCTTCCCGTTGATCCGTTTCACGTGGGCGTGGGAGGGATGTTACCTGCCCGGCCGGAATTCGACACCACCGACGGGATCTGGCTGCAAGGCCTGCTCGGCGAGCCGGTTCCTGCCGGTGCCCAGGCGCTCGCCCCGCTGGATCCACGATGGTTTTCCCCGGTGGGAAGCATAGGGTATTTCCGGACCTGGGCCGTATCGAAGGCAACAGTTGTTAACATTGTAACGACGCGCGCCGGTTCGTGCCGCCTATGCGTCTCGCATTATGTCCCAAGATGAAAGGAAGTTCGATGTTGGCATTTACTGACTTCCAGGCAGCGCCGCGTCTCTGGAGCTGGCTGTCCTGCACACGGGCGGCCGGTTTCGCTTTTGCGATGATCGCCTCTGTGCGATGATCATGTACCACGGCTCCGTGTGCCCGGCGCCGATGACGGGCTAGCGGTATATCGATTAAAAGAAGCTTGATGGTTGTTCGATTTTTCCATGTCGCCGATGTCTAGAAGGTCCAAGCCCGCCGAGGCCGTTCGACAGTTCGCCAATGTCAGCGAGCGGGCCATGCTGTTGCGTGAGCTGGGCGTGCTGATAGGCGAGCGCCGGCGCGCCGCCGTCATGGCCCTCGCCCTGCCCTCCGATGCCGCTCCCAGCCAGCGGGACGAGATCCTGGAGAAGATCCGCCGTTTCATCCGGCAGGACGACCTGCTTTGCATGCTGGATGATGCCAGCTTGATCATTGTGTTGCGCGATGTCAACGACAAGTCAGGCGCGATAGGTGCCGCCCAGCGGTTGTTCCAGCGGTCCTCGTTGTTGCAGATCCTGGGCGCCAGCCAGGGTTCTTCCCTGGCCGCCTTCGGTATCGTCATGCTGCCCAGCAGCCTGCCCCAACCCTCCAACGTGCTGCTGCGCGCCCAGCAGGCGGCCCGCTATGCGTTGCGCACCCGCGCGCGCTGGGTGTGCTGGAACGATGGGCCCGAGGACCTCGACGGCCGGCTGATGTCACGCGAGGACTCACTCGTCACCGAGGTCTTGCAGGGCCTGGATCGCGACGAGTTCGAATTGTTCTACCAACCGCAGCTCGAAATGCGGAGCGGCCGGGTGCGGGGCCTCGAGGCGCTGGTGCGCTGGCATCGCAAGGGAACACTGGTCATGCCCAACGATTTCGTGCCCGAGGTCGAGGCGGCCGGGCTCAGCAGCGCGCTGGGCATGTGGGTGCTCCGCCGCGCATGCCAGCAGCTCGCCCAGTGGCGCGACGAAGGCGTGTCCTGTGCCCAGGTGGCGGTCAATCTCAGCGCCGCCCAGTTGCAGGGGGACCTGGCCGAAAGCGTGGGCAAGATCCTGGAGGAGTATGGGGTCGAACCGGGCCGGCTGGAAATCGAGCTGACCGAGTCGGCCGAGATCCCCGATCCGGAAGAAGCCGGCACCATCACCCGGCGGCTGGGCGAGGCGGGCGTGGGTTTCAGCCTGGATGATTTCGGCAGCGGGTATTCGAACTTCCTGCGGCTGCGTTCGGCCCAGTTCGCGGCCGTCAAGCTGGACCGGCAGTTCGTGGCCGGGATGCTCGACAACACCTACGACAAGGAAATGCTGCGCACCGTCATCCAGTTCTGCCGCTCGGTCGACATCCAGACGATCGCCGAGGGCGTCGAGACGCCGCAGCAACTCGAGGCGCTCAGGCAACTGGGCTGCGATGCCTGGCAGGGCTTCCTGTGTTCGCCGCCGATGGACAGCGACGCCGTCACCGCTTTCCTGCGCCTTGCCGGCGCCCGGCAAGGCGTCGCGGTCACCCTGTAGAAGCAGTCATAGTTGCGAGGCGGCCAGTCTCGACTGGTTCTTGCCGCTGCGCTTGGCTTCGTACATGGCGTTGTCGGCCGCCTGCACCAGGCTGTCGCGGCTGGTACCGTGATGCATGGCGATCGCGGCGCCGATACTGGCGCCGACATGGGCCGTGAATGCCGCGCCGTTGCTGGTCAGCCGGTAGGGGGCGCGCAGAATCTCGCACAGGTCGACGCATTTCTGCTGGATCGCTGCGGCGTCCGCGGCCTTGCAAAGCAGGACGCCGAACTCGTCGCCTCCCAGGCGCGCCACGACGTCCTCGGCGCGCAGCGCGGACCGCAGGCGCTGTGAAAAAGCCTGCAGCAGCATGTCGCCGGCCTGGTGGCCGTGGCCGTCGTTGACCTGCTTGAAGCCGTCGATGTCCACGTACAGCAGGGCGAACAGTTCATCGTGCCGCTGCGCGCGGCTCAGGAAGCGGTCCAGGGTCTCGGTGAACAGGGCCCGGTTCGGCAGGCCCGTCAATTGGTCGTGCGTGGCCTGGTGCCGCATCTGTTCCTCGATGCGCCGCCGTTCGGTGATTTCCACCTGCAACTGCTGGTTGCGCTGTCCCAGTTCGGCCAGCGCCTGGGCCAGTTGCTGGCGGCCGGTTTCCAGTTCCAGGAAGACCTTGACCTTGGACAGCAGTATGGAGTCGTTGACCGGCTTGGCGATGTAGTCGACCGCGCCGCTGCGGTAGCCCTTCAACTGGTTCAGGTCGTCGGCATAGGCGGCGGTGACGAAGATGACGGGCGTGTCGCGATTGAGCGGTTCGTTGGCCAGCAGGGCGGCGACTTCATAGCCGTCCATCTCCGGCATGTTGACGTCGAGCAGGATCAGCGCGAAGCGCTGGTCCAGGCACAGCGCCAGGGCTTCGTTGCCCGAGGTGACGGTGATCAGCTCGGCGTCTATCTGCGCCAGCAGCTTGCGCATGGCGAACAGGTTGGCCTGTGTGTCGTCCACGATCAGGATCTTGGGAGTGGGCAGGTCGGTCTTCAAGGTAGGCACATCCGGTTGAGTACACTCGCGATGTCGGCGAGCGCGAGACAATGGTCGGCGCCCGCCAGGGAAAGCGCCGCTTCTGGCATGCTGGAGGCTTCCGCGTCTTCCGGGGCCTGCACCAGCGCGGTGCCCCCCAGTTGCCGCAGGCAGCGGAGTCCGCGGGCACCATCATCGTTGGCGCCGGTCAAGACCACGCCGGCCATGCGTTGGCGGTAGGCGTCGGCAGCGGATTCGAACAGCACGTCGATGCTGGGCCGCACGAAGCAGACCTTGGGGTCGACATTCAGATAGAAATATTGGTCGCGCCCGATGAGCAGATGATAGCCCGGCGGCGCGACGTACAGCACGCCGGGCAGCACCGGCGAGCGCTCCTGGGCTTCCTGCACGGGCATGGCGGCGTCGCGCCCGAGCAACTGGCAAAGCGAGTCGGCATCGGCCGACGCCGTGTGGATGACGACGACGAACGCCGTCCGGGGGCAGAGGGCCAGGTCGCGCAGCAGGACTTGCAGGGCTCGCAGCCCGCCGGTGGAACAGCCGATGGCCACCAGTTCCATCGCATCCCTCCTTCAGGTCGCCCGTACCGACCGGAACAAGCGCGCCGGGCCGTCCACCGCGGCGAAGCTGCTGGCCGCGGATGCCAACGCCAGGTTTTCCTTGGTGCCCAGGCATAGGAAGCCGCCGCGCACGAGGCTGTCGGCGAACAGCAACAAGGTGCGATCCTGCAAGGCGTTGTTGAAGTAGATCAGCACGTTGCGGCACAGGATCAGATGCGCTTCGCAGAATACGCCGTCCGTGGCCAGGTTGTGGTTGGCGAAGACCACGTTGCGGCACAGCGATTCGTCCAGTTTCACCAGGTCGTAGCGGGCGTGGTAATAGTCGGCCAGGGTGCGGGTGCCGCCCGCCTGCTGGTAGCGCTGCGAGGCCGCGCGCGCCTCGCGCGCGGGGAAAATGCCCTCCCGGGCGCGCGCCAGCGCGGCATCGGAAAAATCGGTGGCGTAGATCTGGCTGCGATCGTAGAGTCCGGCTTCTTCGAGCAGGATCGCGAGCGAATAGACTTCCTCGCCGTGGGCGCAGCCCGCCTGCCAGATGTTGATGCTCGGATACGAGGCCAGCGTCGGGAACACCTTGGTGCGCAGCGCCGCGAAAACAAACGGGTCGCGGAACATCTCGGAGACCGGCACCGACAGCCCTTCGATCACCTGGGGCAGGAAGGATGCATCGCGCAGCGTGCGCGAGGTGAGTTCGCCGATGTGCGCGAGGCCGTGCTGCCGGACCAGTCCCTGCACGCGCCGCTTGAGCGAGGCGCGCGCGTACTGGCTCAGGTCATAGCCATGGCGTCGCCGCAGGGCTTCGACGAACAGGTCCAGCTCGATTTCGTCCAGGTCGGGTTCCATGGCATTCCAGACAGGCCGGTCCTAACGGTGCAGCCATACTCGCATCATAGACAGCAGCTTGGGAATGTCCACCGGTTTCGGCATGTAGTCGTTGGCACCCGAGGCGAGGCTCTTCTCACGGTCGCCCTGCATGGCCTTGGCGGTAAGCGAGATGATGGGCAGGTGTGCGTGGCGCGGATTCTTGCGGATCTCCTGCGTGGCCTCGTAGCCGTCCATGACCGGCATCATGACGTCCATCAGGACCAGTTCGATGTCCGGGTTCTCTTCCAGTTGGCGCAGTGCCTTGCTGCCGTCCTGCGCCATCAGGACTTCCATGCCGCGGCTGCGCAGCGCCTTGGACAAGGCGAACAGATTGCGCATGTCGTCGTCCACCATCAGGACCTTGCGTCCCTTCAAGTCGTCGTTGCCGCCCGAGGCGGGCGCCGTGGGCCGCAGCCGCACGCTGTGCAGGAACAGGCTGACTTCGTCCAGCAGCCGTTCCGACGAATGCGTGCCCTTGATCACCACGCTGTCGGTGTGGGAGCGTATCCGCAATTGGTCTTCGCGCGACAGTTCGCGGGCGGAGTACACCACGACCGGCGGACGGGGCTCGACGGCGGCCAGCCGTTCGAGGAAGTCGAAGCCCGAGATGCCCGGCAGGCCCAGGTCCAGCACGACGCAATCGAAGGTCTCGCCGCGCAGTATCGACAGGGCTTCCTCGGCCGAGCCGGCTTCCGAGATATCGACGGGCTGGGAGGACAGCAGGGTCCGCACCGAGGCGCGGGAGGCCGGATCGTCGTCGACGATCAGCAGGCGTCGGGCCTGCCCTTCGGTCGGCAGCATCAGGCGGTCGATGGCGCCGTTGAGTGCGTCGGCGGACACCGGCTTGGTGAGATAGCCGGCGGCGCCGGAGTCCCGCGTGCGCGCCGGTTCGTCCAGCGCCGAGACGATGTGCACGGGGACGTGGCGCAGGCCGGGTTCGGCCTTGAGCCGCTCCAGCACGGTCCAGCCGTCGATGTCGGGCAGCATCAGGTCCAGGATGACGCCCGTGGGATGGTGCTGGCGGGCGAGCAGTATGCCGGCCTCGCCGCTGTGGGCCACCAGCGCCGTGCAACCCTTGCGTCGGATCATGTCGGCCAGCACGCGCGCGAAGGCCGGGTCGTCCTCGATCACGAGGATGGTGGTGTCGCGGGGGGAAGCCGGGTCGGCGGGCGGTGCGTCAGGCAGTATCGTCGTGGTGCCGCTGGCGATGGGGGCCGTCTCGTCCGGGGGCGGCGATTCGGCCGTTCCGGGCTGGACCTGCGGCAGCAGCAGCGTGAAGACGCTGCCTTGTCCCGGTTCGCTGCGCAGTTGGATGTCGCCATGATGAAGGCGGGCGAGCTGGCGCGAGATCGCCAGGCCCAGGCCTGTCCCGCCGAATTGGCGGCTGGTGCCGGCGTCGAGCTGTTCGAAGGCGCCGAAGACCTGCGCGAACTTCTCGGGCGGGATGCCGATGCCGGTGTCCCGCACCTCGATGGCGACAGACCCGGCCGCGGGAAACCCCGGGAGATCGGCGGTCGGGCGCCGCAGCACCAGCCGGACTTCGCCGGACTGGGTGAACTTGAAGGCATTGCCGAGCAGGTTGGTGACGATCTGTTCGAGCTTGCCGCCATCGGCCCGCACCGCGGGCGGCAGCGTATCGCCGATCTCCACGGCGAAGCGCAGGCTCTTGCCGCGCGCCACATGGTCGAACTGACGCTTGAGCCTGGCGGCGAAGCCGCGCAGATCGACCTGTTCGAGGGCGAGCTCCATTTTTCCGGCCTCGATCTTGGACAGGTCCAGGATGTCGTTGATGAGGCGCAGCAGATTGGTGCCGCCTTCGTGGATGATGCGGGCCGACTCGACCTGGTCGTCGCTCAGGTTGCCCTCGCGGTTCTCGGCCAGGTCGTTGGACAGGATCAGCAGGCTGTTGAGCGGCGTGCGTAGCTCGTGCGACATGTTGGCCAGAAAGTCGGACTTGTACTGGCTGGCACGGGCAAGCGCCTCCGCCTTGTCGGCGGTTTCCCGCTGCAGGGTCTCCAGCAGTGTCTTCTGCTGATTCAGGATCTCGGACTGCTGGCGCAACTCTTCGTTGGACGCCTGCAATTCTTCCTGCTGGGTACGCAGCTCTTCCTCGGAGGTGCGCAATTCGGCGGCCTGGCTTTGCGTGTGCTCCAGCAGTTCCCGGGTATGCACCGCCCGCGTGATGTTCTCCAGCGACAGGGCCACGACGGGAAGCAAGGCTTCCAGCAGGCGATGGCGGCGGGCGTCCAGGGGGCCCGTCAGGCCCAGTTCGATGACGGCCAGGACGCGTTCCATCGAAAGGACGGGGATCAGCATCAGGCGGGGAGGGACGGCCTCGCCCAGGCCGGACCGCATGCGCAGGTAGTGCCCGGGCAGGGGGCCGAGCTCGATGGTGCGGGCCTCGACGGCGCATTGGCCGACCAGACTCTCGCCCATCTTGAAAGGCTGGACCGGGGCAGCGGGGTCGGGCTGGTAGCCATAGTGCCCGACCGGATGAAGGAGGTCGTCGTCCGCGCGCAAGTGGAATAGCGCCACGCCCGCGCCCAGCTCAGGACCGAGCTGCGACAGCAGCGCCTGCGCGAATTCGGCGTGGGAAGACGCGCGTTGCAGGCGGTCGGTGATGGCCCCCACGCAGTGGCTGACCCAGTTCTGGTCGGAAATGTCGATGGCCATCTGCTTGAACTCGGCCAGGGCGCGGGAGATGGTGCCGATTTCGTCCCGCCGGTCGAGCTGGGGTGTTTCGATGGCGTGGTCGTGCCGCGCGAGGCGTTCCATGAGGCCGCTCATCAGGCGCAGGGGATGCGTCACGAGGGTCGCCGACAGCCGCAAGGCCGCCACGCCGCACAGCGCCGCCAGCAGGAGCGTGCCCCAGAGCAGCCACTCGCGCTGGGATTCGGACTGCTGCAGGGCCTGTTCGCGCTCTTCCAACTGCTGGCGCGCATAGGCGCCGAAATTGTCCAGCCCCGCGACAATGGCGGGGGTGGCGACCGGCGCGCGCGCCGTGAACTGGGGCAGGAGCCGTTCGCGCTGGGCGGTGGCCTCGGCCGGCGCGGCCTTGGCCAGCCGCCGCAGCTCGGCCAGCACCAGGGTCTCGACGGTGTTGCGCCAGGCGGTGTCCAGGCTGCGGATGCCGTCCAGGCGGGTACTCTGCGCGGCGTCGTCCCGGACCTGTTGCCCCAGGTGTTCGAGGTGCTGCGAGATCGCGGTGTTGGCGGAATCCAGCGTCGTGGTGTCGGGCTCGCCGGGGCTCAGCAGCAATTGCCGCAGTTCGGACTGCCGCTGGTACAGCACCCGGTTGGTCTGCTCGACCTCGCGCAGAAGGTTGACCGTGTCGCGGAACGCGGCGCGGTTCTGCTTTTCCTGTTCCAGGACCAGCGACGTGCCGATGCTGGAGACGATGAACAGGGTCAGCAGCGAGCCCACCAGCAGGGATACTTTGCCGGTCAGCGGGATATTCCCCAGCCATGAGTTCTCGGAGGTCTTCTTGCTGGACATGGGGGAATATCCCGTAGGGCAGGCCAAGCCGCCATTCTAGGCGTTGCGGCCGGGCTCGGGCAGCTTTGTGGTGATTTTGCGGCACTGTCGCGGCAACGGTCCGTTCAACACCCCATGGGCCAACAGTCCGATCAGCAGCCCCCAGAACGCGCCGCCTATGCCGAGCAGCGTGATGTTGGCGGCCGAGGCCAGAAAGGTGATCAGCGAGGCTTCGCGTGTCTTCGGGTCGGCCAGGGCTGCGGCCAGGCTGCCCCCGATGGTGCCCAGCAGCGCCAGGCCCGCCAGGGTGGTGATGAAGGTTGCCGGGAAGGCCGTGAAGACGGCGGCCAGGGTCACGCCGAACACGCCGACCAGGATGTAGAAGATGCCCGCGGCGATTCCGGCGATCCAGCGCCTGGAGGGGTCTTCGTGCGCTTCCCGGCCGGTGCAGATCGCCGCCGTGATCGCGGCGATGTTCAAGGCATGCGAGCCGAACGGCGCCATCAGCAGCGATCCCAGTCCGGTAGCGGTCACGATGGGGTTGGCGCTGGTCTTGAAGCCGTCGTTGCGCAGCACGAGCATGCCGGGCATGTACTGGCCGGTCAGCGTGATCAGGAACAGCGGCAGCGCGACGCTCAGCAAGGCGTTCAACGAGAACGCAGGCAAGGTGAGGACGGGAATCGCGAATTCCAGCTTCAGCCCCGACAGATCGACGCGGCCCCGCGCGAGCAGGAAGGCCAGTCCCAGCGCCAGGATGGCCACCACTGCGTAGCGTGCCGTGAAGCGCTTGAAGGCCACGTAGGCGACGATCAGCAGCCCGGCCAGCCACGGGTCTGCGCTCATGCCGCCGAACGCATTGATCCCGAACTGCAGCAGGATGCCCGCCAGCAGTCCGGCCGCCACGCCGGGAGGGATCAGGCGTATCACTTTTTCGAAGCAGCCGGACAGGCCGAGCGCGATGAAGGCGGCGGCCGAGATCAGGTAGGCGCCTACCGCTTGCGCATAGGGCGTGGTGGCCAGGGCAGTGACGAGAAAGGCCGCGGCCGGCGTGGACCAGGCGGTGATGATCGGCTCGCGGGCGGTCCAGCTCAGGAAGAGGCCCGTCACCCCCACGCCGATCGATACCGACCATACCCAGGAGGCGGTCAGTTCCGGACTCAGGCCAGCCGTCCGGGCAGCCTGGAACACCAGGATGAAGGTGCCGCCGTAGTTGACGATGACCGAGACCAGGCCGGCCACGATGGGGTGGGGGAGATCGCTCCAGCGAACGGACGACGAGGGGCTGGCGGGTGACTGGACCGGCATGGGATTCCTGGGGATCAAAAAGGGAGGGTCGGATTCGGCAAGCGTCTTTTATAGACTTAGAATGGCAGGTTGTTCCCCACCATTTCTTGGAACAGGTACCGGCCAATTGTTCAAGCACGCCCAGCTCGAATCCGTCAAGGCCTGGATCGGCGATCCCGCGCATGCCGCCTTGCCCCTGCATGCGCGCATCCACCGGGCCGTCCGGCAGTTGATCCTCGACGGCAGGTTGGACGCGGGCAGACCCTTGCCGGCCTCGCGCGTCTTGGCCGCATCGCTGGGCGTGTCGCGCGATACGGTCGAAGCGGCTTATGGCCAGTTGCATGTGGAAGGCTTCATCGACCGCCGGGTGGGCAGCGGCAGTTTCGTGTCGGAGCGGGCGCGGCGCGGCCCGGGGCGCGGGACGGCGGCGCGGCCCGGCGCGCCGGAGGCTCCACGCCTGAGCCGGCGCGGCGGCGCCATTTTCCAGGGCGGAGGTGTGCGCGATTTCCTCGCCATCCGTCCGTTCGCGCCCGGCGTGCCGGAAACGCGGGCTTTTCCGCTACAGACCTGGGAGCGGCTGGAGCGGCAGGTGTTGAAGGAGCATGGTCCGCGGATCCTGCAGCACGGCCCGCCGCAAGGCATGGCGCCACTGCGGCGCGCCATCGCGGACTACGCCAATCTCGAACGCGGCGCCCGCGCCACGCCCGAGCGCGTGCTGGTGCTGACGAGTTCCCAGCAGGCCCTGACCCTGTGCGCCACCGTGCTGCTCGATCCCGGCGACAGGATCTTTATCGAGGATCCCGTCTATCACGGCGCGCGCAAGGCATTCGATGCCGCCGGCCTGGCGTGCTTGCCCGTGCCCCTGGACGCCGATGGCATGCGGGTGGATCTCCTGCGCGACGCAGCGCAAGGCGCCCGCGCCGTGTTCCTGACTCCTTCGCACCAGTTCCCGACCGGGACGACGCTGGCGCTGGACCGCCGGCTGGCCGTCATCGAATGGGCGCGGCGGCAGCGGGCCTGGATCATCGAGGACGACTACGACAGCGAGTTCCACTACGCTGGCAAGCCCATGGCCTGCGTGCAGGGGCTCGATCCGTACGAGCGGACGATCTACATCGGCACTTTCACCAAGTCGTTGTTTCCCGGCCTGCGCATCGGCTACATGATCCTGCCGCCGCCGCTCGTGGCGCCGATGACGGTCGCGCGTACCTTGCTGGACGGGCATAGCGCGCCCATCCCGCAGCTCACGTTGGCGCGCTTCATCGAGGGCGGGCATTTCGGCGCGCATGTGCGCACCATGCGCGCCGTCTATGCGGAACGGCGCGATGTGCTGGCGAGGCTGGTGCGCCAGCACCTGAGCGATTTCGTCGAGCCCAGGGTGCCTGCGGGCGGCATGCA
This sequence comes from Alcaligenaceae bacterium SAGV5, assembly GCA_009360345.1. GTDB lineage: Bacteria > Pseudomonadota > Gammaproteobacteria > Burkholderiales > Burkholderiaceae_B > Pigmentiphaga. The sequence continues at coordinate 128,285 of SPDP01000003.1, read as the reverse complement.
GATGCCTTGTGTTTTCATCCGCGATCTTTCCGAGGGCGCGGTGGTGGATGCCGCGGGGCGGGCCGGGATCGATCTGCTCGGGCTGACGGCGCTGCATGCCCCAGGCAGGCACGAGGCCGGTTTCCTGATGGGGTTCGCGGCCTACGCGCCGAACGAGCTCGATGCCGCGGTCAGGAGGCTCGCGGCTGTGCTTCGCGCGTTGTCCTGAGGAGGAGGGAGGGGCTTTTTTTGTCTTGGGGCGGCCCAAGACAAAAAAAATGCCGCACGCGAACGTGCGGCATCGGGACGGCCCGGCTGCGGGATCAGTGACGCAGTTCGGGGCGGGTTTCCACCTGGACCAGCGCCTCGGACGTCGCTTGTGCCCGGGCGCGCGGCTCGCGGCCCTGACGGGCCGGCGCGGCGGAGGGGGTGGCCTGCCGGGAGGCGGCCAGCTTGGCGCTGTCCGTTTCCACCCATTGCATGCCGGCCTGTTCGACCACGCGCACGAGTTCATCGTGGGAGGCCGCTGCCTGGGGCACCACGATCTGGGCCGGCGTATCCAGGATGGAGGCCGGCTGAGGCGCCGGGGCTGCCGCCACGGGCGCGGGTTCCGCCGCCTGAGTTTCCACGGCTACCGGTTCGGGCTCTGCGGTGGGCGCCTCGGCCTGGGGGGCAGGGGCGCCCACCGCAGGGCGTGCGCCGTGTGGGGGCGGGCGTGGCGGAAGCGCCGGGGGCCTCGCGGCTTGGCTGTTTTGCTGGCGATCGCGGCTTTCGCCGCGGGGTCCGGCCTGGCGCTGGCACGCATCGACCTGCGCTTGCGGGATGGCTTGTCGCCGGCGCGGGAGAATGTGCCGCTGGAGTTGGTCTACCTCGTCACCAGCCTGTCCACGTCGACGGCGACCGGCCAGCGTTTCGAGGCGACGGTGCAGGACCCGCCGGACGGCGTGCCCGCCCAGGTGCAGCTGTCGTGGTGGGGGAAGGCCGCGGCGGTGGTGCCGGGTGAACGCTGGCGTGGAACCGTGGTGCTGAAACGGCCCCACGGCACGTTGAATCCGCACGGCTTCGACTACGAAGCCTATCTGTTCGAACGCGGCATACGTGCGACCGGGACGGTGCGGGGGCGGCCGATCCTGCTCGCGGACGATCCTTTTTCCAGTTTCGACGTGGCGGTGCAGCGCGTGCGCCACGTGTGCCGCGAGGCACTGCGCCAGGTGCTGGAAGACAAGCGCTACGGCGCCGTGCTCGCCGCCCTGGCGATCGGTGACCAGGCCGGCGTGGAGCGGCGCGATTGGGACACGTTCAACCGCACCGGCATCACGCATCTGGTCTCCATCAGCGGCCTGCACGTGACGATGCTGGCGGCCTTGGCGGGATGGGCGGTGTTGCAGGCCTGGAAACGCTGCAACTGGGGCGGCATCCGGCTGTCCGAACGCCATCCGGCCCAGGTGGCGGCGGCCGGCGCGGCGCTGGCCGTGGCGTGGCTGTATTGCCTGCTGGCGGGGTGGGGCGTGCCGGCCCGGCGGACCTTCTTCATGCTGGCCGTGGTGGCGGGCGCGGCGGCATGGCGCATGCCGGTGTCCGGTTCGCGGGTGCTGGCGCTGGCGGCGGCGCTGGTCTGCGCGCTGGATCCGTGGGCTCCGCTGGCGGCCGGATTCTGGCTGTCGTTCGGCGCGGTGGCCCTGCTGATCTTGTGCGGCGGCGGACGCTGGCGGCGACGTGCCGAGCCCGCCCGGGGCGCCGCGTGGCCTGCACGACTGGCCGCGTCGGTGCGTGAGGGCGCGCGTGCGCAGGCGGCGCTGACCGTGGGCCTGTTGCCCGCGCTGGCGCTGTTGTTCCAGCAGGTGTCGCTGGTCTCGCCGCTGGCCAATGCCGTGGCCATTCCGGTGGTCAGCCTGCTGGTCACGCCGCTGGCCCTGATGGCGCTGGGGTTGTGCGTCGTGCCGGGCCTGCACGGCGCGGGCGCGATCGTGGCGGCCGTCGCGCATGCCGTGTTCGACGGTCTGATGGTGCCTTTGCAATGGCTGGCCGACACCGATCTCGCGGCCATTTCGGTTGCGGCGCCCCCCTGGCCACTGTTCGCGCTGGGGTTGGCGGGCGTGGTGTGGGCCTTGCAGCCGCGCGGCCTGCCCGGCCGTTGGCTGGGGCTGGTGCTGCTGGTGCCGATGCTGGCCTATCGGCCCGCGCGCCCGGCGCCGGGCGAATGGCGCCTGGCGCTGCTGGACGTGGGACAGGGCACCGCGATCGTCGTGGAGACGGCGCGCGCCACGTTACTGTACGACACCGGTCCGCCCTACGGCGAGCAGGCCGATGCCGGCGGGCGCGTCGTCTGGCCCTATCTGCGGGCGCGAGGCATCCGCAGGCTGGAGCATGTGGTGGTGTCCCACGCGGACGCGGATCATGCGGGCGGGCTGCGTTCGGTGCTCGCGGCCTTGCCCGTTTTCCAGGTACACGCATCCTACGACCTGGTGCCCGCGGGCTTGGGGCAGGCCGCCTTCTCGCGCTGTGCCGCCGGGCAGCGGTGGACGCTGGATGGCGTGGAGTTCGCGTTTCTGCATCCGGCCTCGCCGGCAGGCGAGGTCCCGCCGCGGCAGCGCAATGCGCACAGCTGCGTGCTGCGGGTACGCGGCGCCCACCACGCGGCGCTGCTGACCGGCGACATCGGCGCCGCCGAGGAAGCCGGCCTGGCGGCTGGCGCGGATCTGGCCGTCGACGTGGTGGCCGTACCCCATCACGGGTCGCGGGGGTCTTCCAGCCAGGCGCTGGTCGACGCCACGCGGGCCTCGCATGCGGTGGCCCAGGCGGGTTATCTGAACCGCTATCGCCACCCGCACCCCGACGCGGAGCGGCGGTGGCGGGGGGCGGGCGCCGTGTTCCATCGTACCGACAGCCACGGCGCGCTGGTATTCGCCTCGCATGCGGCGGGACTCCGGGTCGAGCGCGAGCGAGAGGCAAGGCGCCGCTATTGGCATGCCGCGCCTTGACGGCGCTGGCTACAATCCGGAGTCCGGCCCAGCAAGGAACGCCTTCATGAATTACGACGCCTCGCCCGATTCTCTTCAGCCCCGCCTGGAATTCGTGACTTGCCTGAGTCCGGCGGGCCTGCACCGTATGGCGTATTGGGAGTGGGGGGACCCGGCCAACGACCACGTGCTGGTCTGCGCGCACGGCCTGACCCGCTCGGGCCGCGATTTCGACACCCTGGCGCGGCGCCTGGCCGGCCGCTACCGGGTGGTCTGCCCGGACGTCGTCGGCCGCGGCCGTTCGGACTGGCTCGCCAATCCGGCCTATTACACGGTGCCGCAGTACGTGGCGGACATGATGCCCCTCCTGGCCCGTGTGCAGGCCGAGACCCTGCACTGGTTCGGGACTTCGCTGGGCGGCCTGATCGGCATGGCGCTGGCGGGCCTGCAGGCATCGCCTATCGACAAGCTGGTGCTGAACGACGTGGGCCCGCACCTCGATCCGGCCGCGCTGGCTCGCATCGCGCAGTACGTAGGCAAGGCGCCGGCTTTTGGCAGCTTCGACGAGGCGCGGGCCTACGTGAGCACCGTATCGGCCTCGTTCGGCCCGCATACCGAGGAACAATGGGACGAGTTGACGCGGCACGTGGTGCGGCAGGTCGACGGCCCGGCCGGGCCCTGGACGATGCACTACGACCCGGCCATCGCCGAGGCCTTCGCCGCAATGGATCCCGCCACGGCCATCGCGGCCGAGGCCACGCTCTGGCACGTCTACACCAACATCGAGTGCCCCATCCTGATCGTGCACGGCGAACATTCGGACCTGCTCACCGAAGACACCGTGGCGGGGATGCTGGCCCGCAACCCGCATGCGCGGCGCGTCGACGTGGCCGGCGTCGGGCATGCGCCTACATTCATGACGCCCGCGCAACTGGATCTGCTGGACGATTTTCTGCGCAGCTAGGGGTCATCGCGGCCTGCTATGCTTGCGACTCCGAATCTGCTCCACAAAGAGGAAAACTCCATGAGCATCGAGCGTTTCAGTGTCGGCAAGCGCATGTCCGAAATGGTCGTGCACGGCGGCGTGGCCTATCTGGCCGGACAGGTGGCCGATGATCCGTCGAAGGATCCGGCGGACCAGACCCGCCAGGTGCTGGCCGCGATCGACAAGCTGCTGGCCGCCGCCGGCACCGACAAGACCCGCATCCTGCGCGCGCAGATCTTCCTGGCCGACATTGCCGATTTCGCCGCGATGAATTCGGTCTGGGATGCCTGGGTGCCGGCCGGCCACACGCCCGCCCGCGCCACGGTCGAGGCCAAGCTGGCCGCGCCGGAATACAAGGTCGAGATCGTCGTCACCGCGGCGGCCTGATCCCGATCCGCCGGGCCGCCGCCGTTCAGCGGGGCAGCGCGGGCCCGGTTCCCAGCGGATCCTGCCGGTAATAATGAGTCAGCAGCGCATACCATTCGGGCATCGCGCGCGACAGCGGCTCGGGATGCACGAAGAAGGCCTCGGAACTGACGGCGAAGAACTCGGCCTCGTCCGTGGCCGCATACGGATCCAGCGGCAATTGGGCATACCAGTGATCCGCCTCCTCGGATTCCGGGTCCACGTCGGCCGGGATGGCCGCCTCGACTTCCTCCAGCCGGGCCAGCAACGCGTCGTAGCTGCGTTCCAGGACGGCGCGCCACAGCCTGGGCCGGATTCCGGCATGCGCGTGCAGGCTGGGCATGCCGTCGGCCTGGCCATGTTGCAGGTCGAGCTTGTGGGCGAACTCGTGGATGACCACGTTGAAGCCCGGAGGCCGTTCCAGGCCTGGGCCGGCGTCCTCCCAGGACAGGACGACGGGGCCGCCGTCCCAGGCCTCGCCGGCGGCTTCCTGGACATATTCGTGCACGACACCATCCTCGTCCACGTCGGAACGGGGGATCAGGAACCCGCTCGGGTAGACGATGACTTCGGACCATCCTTCGTACAGGCCGGGATCCAGGTACAGGATGGGCAGGCAGGCTTGTACCGCGATGGACAGGCGGATCTCGTCGGTCAGGACCTGGCCGCCCGCGCCGGTCATGGCCTTGCTTGCCAGGAACCACGCCGTGCGCGTCCGCAGGGCTTCGCGTTCGTCCCCGGTCAGGCGTCCGAGGAATGCATGCGAGGCCAGCGTTTGGGTCCATAATTCCGGATTGATGCGAGCCTGCATCCGCTCCACGCGTTGCTTCGAGGCGCCGCGGGCAAACAGCCATCCCAACATACAATGAACTTCCCTGGTGGATAAGCGACTAGAGTACCGTGCCGGCGGCCAGGACGGGCCGGCATCGCCCAAAGTGTAAGACCATGAACGAATCCGCTCCTGATACTTCCGCGGCCCTGTCGGCGACTTTCGGTCCCGATTGGGAGCAGGCGGCCAATGCCGGCCTGTCGGAGGCGGCGCAACTGGATTTGCGGAAGGCGCTCGAATGGTCGTTCCCCCGCTATGCGCGCGAGCCGGCCGTTCCCGGGGGCGAGGGCTGGGCCCAGCACGCCGCGGGCGTGGTCGCGATCCTGGCGGGGTTGCAGGTGGACGGCCATACCCGCATGGCGGCGCTGCTGGCGATCGCCGTGGGCGACCGGGACGTCAGCGCCAATCCGCACAAGGATCCGGTCACGCTCCAGTTCGGTCCCGAGATCGGCAAGCTCGTGCACGGCTATCGGGCCCTGATCCGCCTGGGCCAGGTCACGCGCGACGCCAGCGATGCCTCGGCCGGCAGCGGCGCGCAGGCCGAGATGCTGCGCAAGATGCTGCTGGCCATGGCGGCCGACCTGCGCATCGTGCTGATGCGTCTGGCCTCCCGCCTGCAAACTCTGCGTTGGCACGCCCAGCACAAGGTGCCGTTGCCGGAGGCGCTGTCGCGCGAGACGCTGGAGCTCTACGCGCCGCTGGCCAACCGCCTGGGCATCTGGCAGGTCAAGTGGGAAATGGAGGACCTGGCCTTCCGCTTCCTCGAACCGGTCCGCTACAAGGAGATCGCCCGGCTGCTGGAGGAAAAGCGCGTCGAGCGCGAAGCCTTCATCGCGGACGCCATCGCGCGGGTGCGCGAGGCCCTGGGGAGCGCGGGTATCGCGGCCGATGTCACCGGCCGGCCCAAGCACATCTACAGCATCTGGAACAAGATGCGCAACCGGCGCCTGGATTTCGCCGATCTCTATGACCTGCGCGCGCTGCGCATCATCGTCGAGGACATCCGTACCTGCTATACGGTGCTGGGTCTGGTGCACCACCTGTGGACGCCGGTGCCCGATGAGTTCGACGACTACATCTCGCGGCCCAAGCCCAACGGCTACCGCTCGCTGCATACGGTGGTCTACGACCACGACGGCAGGCCTTTCGAGGTGCAGATCCGCACGCGCGAGATGCACCAGTTCGCCGAGTTCGGGATGGCGGCGCACTGGCGCTACAAGGAAGCTGGCGCCAAGGGCGGGCAGGTCAGCGCCGATTCGGAATACGACCGCAAGCTCAGCTGGATACGCCAACTGCTGGCCTGGAAGGCCGATGTCCAGGTCGACGACCAGTTGGGACAGGCGGCGCTCGATACGCTGGCCGACAGCATCTACGTGCTGACGCCGCAGGCGCGGGTGATCGAGCTGCCCCCGGGCGCGACGCCGGTGGACTTTGCCTACCAGGTCCATACCGACCTCGGGCACCGTTGCCGCGGCGCACGGGTGGACGGCGCCATGGTGCCGCTCAACACACGCCTGATCACCGGCCAGACGGTAGAGATCATCGCGGCGAAGTCGGGCGGCCCCTCCCGTGACTGGATCAACCCCCAGTTGGGCTATCTGGCCAGCCAGCGCTCGCGGGCCAAGGTGCGCGCCTGGTTCAACGCCATCGACATCCAGGAGCGCATCGCCCAGGGCCAGGGCATGTTGGAAAAGGAACTCCAGCGCCTGGGCAAGACCGCGACCAATCTCGAATCGCTGGCCCAGCAACTGGGCTTTGCGTGCGCCGAGGACTTGTACGTCGCGCTGGCCAAGGACGAATTCAGCCTGCGGCATGTCGCCGTTGCCTTCGAGGCGCCGCCGCCCGATGCCGGTCCCGATCTGTCCGCGCTGACGCGCGACAGCCGTCCGGAAAGCGCGGTGCATGCCGGCAAGAGCGGCGTGCTCGTGGTGGGCGTCGATTCGCTGCTGACACAATTGGCCAAGTGTTGCCGGCCGGCGCCACCCGACCTCATCTCTGGTTTCGTGACCCGGGGCAGGGGCGTCTCGATCCACCGCTGCGATTGCAAGAGCTTCCGCTCGCTGGCCGCGCGCGAGCCCGAGCGCGTCATCGACGTGACCTGGGGCGATACGCGCGAAGCGGTCTATCCCGTGGACATCGTGGTGCTGGCCAATGACCGCCACGGACTGCTGCGCGATATTTCGGAAGTGTTCGCGCGGCAACGCATCAACGTCATCGGTGTCAACACCCAGAGCCGGCAGGCGATCGCCCGCATGGTCTTCACCGCCGAGGTCGGCAACGGCGAGCATCTGGTGCGGGCGTTGGCGGGCATACGCGAAGTGCCCGGCGTGCTGGAGGCCGACCGGCGCTGAGCGGGCCGGGCGTGGAGTGTGTCCGCCGGCGGCCGGGGCCGCTTATTTGGCGTCGGCCGATTTCTGCGTGGAGGCCGGCAGGGTGATGCGGGCGGTCAGGCCGCCGCCATCCCGGTTCAAAAGATTCAGGGTGCCCCCCGCGCGTTGCAGCAGCCGCTTGACGATGGCCAGGCCCAGCCCGGCGCCGCCGGCGTTGGTCCGCGCATCCGAGCCCCGGGTGAAGGGGCGGGTGAGCCGGGGAACGTCCTCGGGCCGGACGCCGGGGCCGCGGTCGGAAACGTCGATCAGCACATTGCTGCCCTGGCTGCTTACGGTCAGGTCGATGTGGGGCGCTTCGCCCGGTTTGTGTCCGTAGCGCCGGGCGTTCTCCAGCAGGTTGCCGACCACGCGCTGCAGGTCGGCCGAGGCAATGCGCGCCCACTGGTTGGGCGAGATCGTGACCTGTAGCGAGCCGCCCAGCGTTTCGGTGTGGCTGCATTCGCGCTCGACCATCTCGGACACGAGTTCGGAAATGTTGGTGTTGCGGTCGGGCGTGCTGGCGGGCCGGGCATATTCCATGAACTGCCCGATGGTGCGGTCGATCTGGGCGAGATCCTCGTCCACGGCATCGCGGCTGGCCTCGGAAACGCCGCTCAGCTCGATTTCCAGCCGCAGCCGCGCCAGCGGGGTGCGCAGGTCGTGGGAAATGCCGGCCAGCATCAGCGCCCGGTCCGCCTCGGCGCGGTCCAGTTCCTCGATCATGCTGTTGAAGTTGGTGTTGACGCGCCGGATTTCCTCGGGACCGCTTTCCGGCAGCGGCGGCGGGGTTTCGCCGCGCGACAGGGCCAGCGTGGCGCGCGACAGGCGCGACAGCGGCCGGTTGACGAAGCCGACGATGACCGCCGCGCCCAGGAGCGACAGCAGCAGGGCGGCCGCGCCCCAGCCCAGCCATTCGACGCCGGGAACGCGTTCGGCCCGGTCGCGTTCGACCACCATCCAGTAGTCGTCGTCGTCGATGGAGAAGCTGACCCACAGGCCGGGGATGCGGTTGACTTCCCAGGCCACGATGGTTTCTGGCCCCAGGCGGTCGATCACCTGCTCCTCGACCCGCTGCAGGACCTGGCGGTCGGGCAGGCGGACGGTGAGGTCATCCTTTTCGTGGGGGTAGATCTGGATGCCTTCGTTGGTGGCCAGATCAAGAAGCAGGTAGCGGCGTTCCTGCGGCGCGGAATGGATCAGGGCGGCGCGGGTGATGTTGACGACGGTGACGATCTGCTGGGCGACTTGCTGCGCGCGCGGCTCGACCTCCATGCTGCGGAAGGCCTGGAGCCACGCTGCCAGGCTTGCCGTCATCAGGACAGTCAGCAAAAGAAAGGTCCGGCTGAACAAACCCAGCCTGGACGCAACGCGCAGGGCGACCGACATGAATGCCTACGAGCGGATCAACTGCCCCCATCGGGTACGAACACGTAGCCGAGGCCCCATACCGTCTGGATGAACACGGGTTTGGCCGGGTCGGGCTCGATCAGCTTGCGCAGCCGAGAGATCTGCACGTCCAGGCTTCGATCGAAAGCTTCGTATTCGCGGCCGCGCGCCAGCTCCATCAGCTTGTCCCGAGACAGGGGGATCTTGGGATGGCGGGCGAAGACCTTGAGCACGGAGAATTCGCCGGTGGTCAGCGCCACGGGTTCGTTGTCGCGCGTGAGGGTGCGGGTTGCCAGGTTCAGCACGTAAGGGCCGAACGTAACGGATTCGTTGTCCTGGCTGGGAGCGCCCGGATGCTCCTCCGGACCGCGCCGGCGCAGCACCGCGTTGACGCGCGCCAGCAGTTCGCGGGGGTTGAAGGGCTTGGGCAGGTAGTCGTCCGCGCCCATTTCGAGCCCGACGATGCGGTCGACGTCCTCGGCCTTGGCCGTCAGCATGATGATGGGAGTGCTGTCGCGGGCGCCACGCAGGCGGCGGCAGATCGACAGGCCATCCTCGCCCGGGAGCATCAGGTCGAGCACAAGCAGGTCGAAACGCTCGCGCTGCCAGAGCTTGTTCATGGTCTGGGCGTTTTCTGCGACCCAGACGGAGAAGCCCTGTTCTGCGAGATAGCGGCGCAGCAGATCGCGCAGCCGCACGTCGTCGTCGACGACGAGGATTTTCTTGGGGGCGTTGGCTAGTGACATGGCGCGAATGTAACGGAGGAGTTTGTGTCAATCCAGGGAGGGACATTGGTTGTTACATAAATGCCCGTTTGGTCACGCAGGCATCTATGACGCTGTCATGGGTACATCGTATGATTGAAACGTGAACAAAGTATTCGACTCCACTCGTACGGCAGGACCCAGCGCAGCACTCATGCTGGGCGGGCTGTTCGTGATGATAACGGTATTGGCCGCCGGCGCGGCGATCGGCCAGGTCAGGGATCCGCGCGCGCCGCTGTCTCGCGCCGAGGGGGCGCGCTCCGCCTCCGCGCCGGGCGGCTTTGCCAACCAGGTCGAAAGCGCGGTTTCACGGGCCGATGCGCAGGCCAGCGCGGCCAATGCCGCCCAGGCGGGGCAGTCCGGCGTGATGCGCGCCGCCATGGATCCCTGGGCCGGGCCGGTCAGCCAGGACGAAAAACGGGTCGGGCCGCGCAAGCTGTCCTCCGAGGAGCGGGTCTTGCTGCGGCAGGAAATCCGCCGCGCCAGTGAAGAAGTGTACGAGCCCTATCGCAAGCACAAGCACTGAAAACCGGCCGGCCATCCCGGTATTTCTTCTCGTCTGGTCTTACAATCGCAGCCCATGTCGCTGCATATCCTTTCTCTAGAAACCTCCTCCGCCTGGTGCGGCGTCGCCTTGTTGCGCGCCACGGACGCCGGCGCCGTCGACCTTGTCGTGCGTGAGCACCAGGGCGTGCAGGAGCATTCGGCCCGGCTGCTGCCCATGGTGCAGGAGGTGCTGGACGAGGCCGGTATCGCCCGGACGAAACTGGATGCCATCGCCTTCGGGCAGGGGCCCGGGGGGTTCACCGGGCTGCGGGTCGCCTGCGGCGTGGCGCAAGGACTGGGGTTCGCCCTGGAGCGGCCGGTGATACCCGTGGTGTCGCATGCCGCCGTGGCGCAGCAGGTCCAGGATGCCGGCCAGCGGCCGCTGGTGGTGGCCATGGACGCGCGCATGCAGGAAATCTACCTGGCGGTCTACCGCCGCGAATCGCCGGACCGGCTGGCCTGCCTGATCGAGCCGCAACTGATGGCGGGCGAGGGGCTGGAGGCATGGCTGCGCGCGAGCCTGGCCGGCCTGGGCGGGCCAGCGATGCGGTCGCCCTGCCTGTGCGGCGACGCGGCGAAGGCCTATCCGGAGGTGTTCGCCGGTTTCGGCGCGGACGAGCGGGCGGACGTTGCGCGGCCCACGGCCGCGGCGGTCGCCCGCCTGGCCCACGGTGCCTATCTGCGGGGCGAAACCGTCGCGCCGGAGCTGGCCGCGCCGTTGTACGTGAGGGACAAGGTGGCCTTTACCACCGCGGAAAGGGAAGCCGGGGCGGGGGGCAACCCCCGTGTCGCCCCATCGTCGGGAGCGCAATCATGAATGCGGTGCAGGGCCGGGCGCCGATCGACGCGGCGCGCATCCTGGCGGCCTGGGGACAGGCCTGCCGTCCGATGGCTGAAGCGGATCTCGACCAGGTGGACGAGATCGAGCGCCAGATCTATTCGTTTCCCTGGACGCGCGGTAATTTCGCCGATTCGCTGCGGTCGGGCTATGACGCCTGGGTGGTGCGCGACCAGGAGTTGCTGCTGGGTTATTGCATCGTGATGGTGGCGCTGGACGAGGCGCACCTGTTGAACATCAGCGTGGCGCCGCCGGCGCAGGGCCAGGGCCTGGGCCGGCGGCTGCTGGGCTGGGTCGAGCAATGCGCGGCCGCCCGCCATGCGCAAAGCCTGCTGCTGGAAGTGCGACCCTCGAACCTGGTGGCCAAGAGCCTGTACGAGCGCGCGGGCTACGAACGCATCGGCTTGCGCCGTGGCTACTATCCGTCGATGCGGGGGCGGGAAGACGCGATCGTCATGCGCAAGATGCTGGCGGTCCATCCGGTGTCCGGAGGTACCGATGGCAACTGAGCGCAAAGCCGCCGAAGGCGTCAACCCGGTGCGGCGCGCGTGGCTGCGAGAGCTGGGCGTGGAGCGGTTGTGGAGCCTGCCGGCCGCGGTGGCGCCGGCATCCGCGCCTGAAGCGCCCGGGGTGGCCGCCATGCCCGACGCAGCCGTGCCCGACGCCGCCGGCGCCGGACTGGCGCCGGTCCCTCTTGTGGCCGGGTCCGCCGCGGTGTCGCCGGGTCCGGCCCCGGAGGCCGTCGTGGCCGCGCCGGCGCCCGCCGACCCCGAGCAGGCCTGGGCGGCCTTGCAGGACGAGGTGCGCGATTGCATGGCCTGTGGCCTGTGCCAGGGGCGTACGCAGACAGTCTTTGGCACCGGTTCGCCCAAGGCGCGGTGGCTGCTGGTGGGCGAGGCGCCGGGAGAGCAGGAAGACAAACAGGGCGCGCCTTTCGTCGGGCGGTCGGGCAAGTTGCTGGACAGCATGCTGGCCTCCATCGCGCGTTCGCGCCAGCACGATGTCTTCATCGCCAACGTCATCAAGTGCCGCCCGCCGGGCAACCGCGATCCGCTGCCCGAGGAAGTGGCGCGGTGCAGTCCTTACCTGATGCGGCAGATCGCGCTGATCAATCCGGAAATGATCCTCGTCCTGGGGCGGTTCGCGGCGCAGACCTTGCTCGAAACCGATGCGCGCATCGGCAGCCTGAGGGGCAAGGTGCACAGCCTGTCGGTGGCGGGGCGCAAGGTGCCGGTCGTGGTGAGCTACCACCCGGCCTATCTGTTGCGCAGCCCGGCCGAAAAAATCAAGGCCTGGCAGGACCTGCAACTGGCCTTGTCGGCGAGCTAGGGCCTGTCCACGCCAAATCCCCGCCCGCCTTGGCTCGGATCACCCGCATGGCCCGCGGCATGGGCCATGGAGGGCCGGGTCACTCTCCGCGCAGCGCCGTGCCGTGCGCGCGGCTGCCTATCACCAGATCGAGGTCGGGGTGGGTGCGGTGGTTGTGGCGGTTCCAGGCCATGATCAGCAGCATGAGGCATGCCACCAGCGTGCCGAAGATGATGATGATGGTGTTGATGGGAATCTGCATGCCCAGCATCAGCGAATAGACGGCCACCATCAGCAGGATGTTGAGCTGCTCGTTGAAGTTCTGGACCGCGATCGAGTGGCCGGCCGACAGCAGCACATGGCCGCGATGCTGGAGCAGGGCGTTCATCGGCACGACGAAGAAGCCGCCCAGTCCGCCGATGGCGATCAACAGCGCATAGACGAACCAGGGTTCGTAGGCCAGCGGCATCAGCATCACGACCAGCCCCATCACCACGCCCATCGGAAGCACCATCAGCGCATGGGGCAGCGGCACCTTGCCGGCCAGCGTGGCGCCCAGGATGGTGCCGACGGAAGCCACGCCCATCAGGATGGACGCCTTGTTCAGCGGGAGCCCGAGCTGCACGCGGCCCCATTCGATCACGATCAGTTGCAGCGTCGCGCCGGCGCCCCAGAACAGGGTGGTCACCGCCAGCGAGATCTGGCCCAGCTTGTCGCGCCACAGCGTGGACACGAAGCAGCCGAAGGTGGTCAGCAGCCTGATCGGGTTGCGTTGCTGGCGCGGGTAGTGGACGCCGGTGGAGGGGATGAGCAGATTGAAGAACGCGGCGATCAGGTAGACCACCGCGATGACCATGATGGCCGCCTCGGCCGGCGTCTGCAGGGCCGGGCCGAAGCCCGGGCTGAGGTCCAGGGACAGCAGCCAGGCCGACACCTTGGGGCTGATGAGCGCGCCGCCCAGGACGACGCCCAGGATGATGGACACCACGGTCAGCCCTTCGATCCAGCTGTTGCCCTTGACGAGCTGCTCGGGCGGCAGCAGCTCGGTGATGATGCCGTACTTGGCGGGCGAATAGGCCGCCGCGCCGATACCCACCAGGGCGTAGGCCGCGCATACCGTGTAGACCTGATGGTGGTCGGCCAGCCCGAAGCTGGCGTGCGCGAACATCGTCAGGCAGCCGATGATCTTCACCGAGTTGGTGGCGAACATCACCCGCCCCTTGGGGAAGGCGTCGGCGAACGCACCCACGAAGGCCGCCAGCAGGACGTAGGCCAGGGCGAACGACCATTTGATCATGGGCGTCATCCAGTCCGGTCCGTCCAACTGCTGGATCAGGGCGATCGCGGCGATGAAAAGCGCATTGTCGGCCAGCGAAGAAAAGAACTGCGCCGCCATGATCAGGTAAAAGCCGCGTTTCATCGGTAGGCGTGGACTCGTGTGCCTGTGAGTGGATCGGGGAGTGCCGCACTCGGGGCACTACGGCAGGGATGCGTGCCGCGCATCGTAGCGCAGGTTCCGCAGCCGCGTCCCGGCCGATCCGGTGGTAGTTACCCGCGGATATTGCTGCCGGGTGCGAATTCCTGCAGTTGCACGGCCGGCTGCGGCGTCCAGCCTGGCTGGCGATGCTCGGCGACGACGTTGGTGAAGATGCCGCCGCGCACGTACCACTTGGCGGTGATCCGCATGAAGCGAGGGGACAGCGCGCGCACGAGGTCGTCGAGGATTTCGTTGGTGACGGCTTCGTGGAACTTGCCTTCGTTGCGGAAGCTCCAGGCGTAGAGCTTGAGGCTTTTGAGCTCGACGCACAACTGGTCGGGGATGTAGTCGATGACCAGCAGGGCGAAGTCCGGCTGCCCGGTCATCGGGCACAGGCAGGTGAATTCCGGCACCTCGATGTGTATCTGGAAGTCCCGCCCCGGGCTGGGGGTGGCGAAGGTGTCTAGGCTCTTGCTGGGTTGGGAGGACATGTCGCTTGCGATCTATACGTAACGAAAATGAAAAAACAGGTTGGGCGGCGGCTCCTGGCGTAACCTTGCCGATGGCCCTTTGGTATTATACGAAGCACTGATGGGCCCACCCCTCCGCGCTGCGCGCGGCCCCTCGAAGGGGGGACGGCACTGACGGACCGGCGGGGCCGGATCCGCGGTGCCCCGGGTCGGAGGGTAGGGCGCGTTTCGTCATATCCGACCGGCTTGGGCGTGGATCGGTTCCTTTTCCAGTCTTTTTTAAGCGAAGCTTCCTTTCCGGTGCGACTTACCCAGATCAAACTCGCAGGTTTCAAGTCGTTCGTCGACCCCACTTCCATCCAGGTGCCGAGCCAGCTGGTCGGCGTGGTCGGCCCCAATGGCTGCGGAAAGTCCAACATCATCGATGCCGTGCGCTGGGTCCTGGGCGAATCCAAGGCCTCCGAGCTGCGCGGCGAGTCCATGCAGGACGTGATCTTCAACGGGTCGGTCAACCGCAAGCCGGCGGCGCGCTCCTCGGTCGAGCTGGTGTTCGACAACGCCGAGGGACGGGCCTCCGGACAATGGAGCCAGTACGGTGAAATCGCCGTCAAGCGGGTGCTGACCCGCGACGGCACCAGCAGCTATTTCGTCAACAACCAGCAGGTCCGCCGGCGCGACATCCACGACATCTTCCTGGGCACCGGCCTGGGGGCGCGTGGCTACGCCATCATCGGCCAGGGCATGATCTCGCGCATCATCGAGGCCCGGCCCGACGAGCTGCGCGTGTTCCTGGAGGAAGCCGCTGGCGTGTCCCGCTACAAGGAACGCCGCCGCGAAACCGAGAACCGCCTGTCCGACACGCGCGAGAACATGACGCGGGTCGAGGACATCCTGCGAGAACTGGCCACCCAGCTCGAGAAGCTCGAGGCGCAGGCCGAGGTCGCGCAGCGCTACCAGGGGTTCCAGGCGGAAAGCGAGCAGAAGCAGCGCTTCCTCTGGCTGCTGAAGAAGCGCGAGGCCGATGCCGACCGCATGAAGCACGCACTGACCATCGAGCAGGCCCAGACCGACCTGGAAGCGGCCACGGCCGGCCTGCGCAAGCTGGAATCCGACCTGGAAGGGACGCGCCAGGCGCACTACGCCGCCAGCGATGCCGTTCATGCCGCCCAGGGAGGGCTCTACGAGGCGAATGCCGAGGTCAGCCGGCTCGAGGCCGAGATCAAGTACGTGGTCGAGGCGCGCAACCGCATGCAGGTTCAACTGGCGCAACTGCAGCAGCAGATCGCGCAATGGAACGAGCAGCACGAGACCGGCAGCGACCAGCTGGCCCAGGCCGAGGAAGACCTGGCCGTGGGCGAGGCCCGCGCCGAGGAGGCGCGCGTCGTCGCCGAAGAGGCGCAGGCCCGGTTGCCCGACGTCGAGGCCAAGGTACGCGACGCCGCTTCCGGCCTGTCCGAGCTGCGAGGCGCGTTGTCGCAGGTCGAGCAGAACCTGGCCCTGACCGCGCAGGAACAGCGCGAAGCCGACCGCCAGTTGCAAGCCCTGGCGCAGCGCCGCGAGCGCCTGGAGCAGGAAGAACGCAACCTGCAGCGCCCCGATCCGGCGCGGCTCGAGCAACTGACGGGCGACCTGGCCGATACCGGGCAGCGTGTCGATCATGCCCAGCAGGAGCTGTCCACCCTCGATACCCAGTTGCCGCAGGTCGATGCCGGCCGCCGCCAGGCCCAGGAGCTGGTGCAGAAGGAAGCCGCCTCGGTGTCGCAGATCGAGGCCCGGCTCTCCGCGCTGACCCGTCTGCAACAGGACGTGCAGAAGCAGGGCGCCCTGCATCCCTGGCTGGAGAAGCATGAACTGACTCAACTCGGCCGGCTGTGGCAGAAGCTGCATATCGAACCCGGCTGGGAAACCGCCCTGGAAGCCGTGCTGCGCGAGCGGCTGGCCGCGCTCGAGGTCAGCAACCTCGAATGGGCCAAGGCCTTCTTCGGCGATGCGCCGCCCGCGCGGCTCGCTTTCTACCAGATGCCGTCGGCCACCGCGCCGGCCCAGGCGCCGGCGGCACTGACGCCGCTGGTCTCGCTGCTGCGCATCACCGATCCGGGCCTGCGTTCCCTGATGGCGGACTGGCTGCGGGACGTCTACACGGCCGCGGACGCGCCCCAGGCGCTGGCCGCGCGCGCCCAATTGCCCGAGGGTGGCCAGTTCGTGGTCAAGGACGGGCACCTGATCGGGCACAACAGCGTCCGTTTCTACGCCGCCGATTCCGAGCAGGCCGGCATGCTTGCGCGCCAGCAGGAGATCGAGAACCTGCAGCGCCAACTGAAGGCGCAGCATCTCATCGCCGACGAGGCACGTTCCGCCGTGGCCCGCGCCGAGGCCGCCTACCAGCAGGTGGCCCAGGCCTTGCCCGCTTCGCGGCAACGCCTGTCCGAGGTCACGCAGCGCCTGCATGCCATCCAGCTTGAACATTCCAAGTTGTCGCAGCAGGCCGCGCAGTCCGAGGAACGCGCCGGGCGCATCCGGGAGGAGCGCGCCGAACTCGAGGCCCAGGAAGAGGAAGCCCGCATCCGCAAGGAAGAGGCCGAAGGCCGCTTCGAGATCCTGGATACCCAACTCGGCGACAAGCAGTCGGCGTTCGAAGATGCACAGATGGCCCAGGAGCAGCGCGAGGCCGATGTCCAGCGCGCGCGCGATCGCCTGCGCGAACTCGAACGTTCGGCCCAGGAGGCCGGCTTCGCCGAGCGGGGCCTGCGCGCCCGTATCGACGAACTGCGCCGCAGCCTGCAGTTGGCGGGCGAGCAAAGCCAGCGCGCCGCCACCGAGGCCGAACGGGTCCAGCAGGAGTTGCGCGTATTGGACGATGCCGCGGCCCAGGCCGGCCTGCAGTCCGCGCTCGAATTGCGCGGCGAGCGCGAGCAGGTACTCAATCGCGCCCGCATCGAAATGGATACCCTGGCCGCGCAACTGCGCGCGGCCGACGAGCAGCGGCTGGCCATCGAACGGTCGCTGGAGCCGCTGCGGGCCCGCATCACCGAGCTGCAACTGAAGGAACAGGCTGCCCGCCTGGCCCAGGAGCAGTATGCGGAGCAATTGGCCGGCCAGGAACTGGATATGGCGGCGCTGGGCGAACAGCTCGATGCACTGCCCAAGGAATGGCAGCGGCCCAATTGGCTGCAAGCCGAGGTGCAGCGCCTGGCCCGCGAGATCGCCGCGCTGGGCGCGGTCAACCTGGCCGCGCTGGACGAACTGAACACGTCGCGCGAGCGCAAGGCCTATCTCGATGCCCAGCAGTCCGACCTGCAATCGGCCATCGACACGCTGGAAGACGCCATCAGGAAGATCGACCGCGAGACGCGCCAACTGCTGCAAGAGACCTTCGATACGGTCAACCGCAATTTCGGCGAACTCTTCCCGTCGCTGTTCGGCGGCGGCGAGGCCAAGCTCGTCATGACGGGCGAAGAAATCCTGGATGCGGGCGTGCAGGTCATGGCCCAGCCCCCGGGCAAGCGCAACAGCACCATCCATCTGCTGTCTGGCGGTGAAAAGGCCCTGACCGCCACCGCGCTCGTGTTCGCCATGTTCAAGCTCAATCCCGCGCCGTTCTGCCTGTTGGACGAGGTCGACGCGCCGCTGGACGATGCCAACACCGAGCGCTACGCGAACCTGGTGCGCCGGATGAGCGAACAGACCCAGTTCCTGTTCATCTCGCACAACAAGATCGCGATGGAGATGGCGCACCAGCTGGTCGGCGTAACCATGCAGGAGCAGGGCGTCTCTCGCATCGTGGCCGTCGACATCGACTCGGCCATGCAACTTGCCGTCGAGGCCGCCTGATGAGCCGGCAGTCCACGAACCGGCACTCTTTCCACCATGCCCGCCACCGGGAACACACCAATGAGTGATCTACAAACCGGGCTCATCGCCCTTGGCGTTCTGGCCATCGTCGTCGTGCTTGGACTGAACTGGTGGCAGGACCGCCGTGCCCGCAAGCAGATACAGGACGGCTTCCCCGATTCGGGCAAGGATCCCTTGCTGCACGGGGCCGAGGCGAGCCTGCCCAAGGCGGACGGCGTGCGCCGCGAGCCCGGACTCGGGGCGGGTGAAACCGCCGAGGCCGACGCCGTGGGAGGCCTGGACACCCAGGCGACCGGCGCGGGCGCGCCGCCGCAGCATGACGCGGACGAGGCCGACGAGGCCTGCGAGACCGTCATCGACGTTTCCTTCCTCGAACCCGTTCCTGGCGACGAACTGGCCGCCTTCACCCAGGGCATCCGCCACGCCGGCCAGAAATCGCTGCGCGTCTTCGCCGAAACCGCCGAGGGGCTGCACCGCTCCGCCATCCGCAGCGGCGAGAGCTACGCGTCGGTCCAGGTGGCCGTGCTGCTGGCCAATCGCAGCGGGCCGCTCAGCGCCGGCGAATGGGCCGAGGCACTGTCGCGCTCGCGCGTGCTGGCCGATCGGTTCGACGGCACGGTGGAAGCCAGCGATACCCAGGCTGTCCTGGACCGGGCCAACAAGCTGGATGCCGTCTGCGCCGCGCTCGATGCGCAGGTCGGACTGACCCTGGTGGCCAGCAGCCGCCGCTGGTCCTCGGGCGACGTGCTGACCGCCGCGCGCGAGGCCGGTTTCTCGTCCATCCACGACGGCCGCCTGCCTTGGGTGGACCAGGACGGCGCGGTACGTTTCACGCTGGGCCGCAGCGATGGCGTGTCGCTGGGCTCGGCCGGCCCGGCCACCATCGGCCAGCTCAGCCTGATCCTGGACGTGCCTCGCGCTCCCGCCCATGAGCATGCCTTCGCGCAGATGGCCCAGGTCGCCCGCGGGCTCGCCGCGCGGCTGGAGGCGACGGTGGTCGACGACAACGGCCGGCCCCTGGCGGATGGTGCCGAGGCGGCCATCGACAAGCAACTGCTGGCGCTGTACGCGCGGCTGGAACAGTCCGGCCTGAAGGTCGGTTCGGTGCGTGCCCTGCGGGTATTTGGATAAGTCACGCGGGCGGAGTGGATATGGTGTCGGGGGGCGATCGGGAAAACCAGGCCATGCAACGGGCGGCGCAGTTGCGCCAGGAGCTGGCCTTGCACAACGCCCGTTACTACGTGATGGATGATCCGCTGATCAGCGACGCCGAGTACGACGCGCTGTTCGCGGAACTGGTCGGGCTGGAACAGGAGTTTCCGCTCCTGGCCACGCCCGATTCTCCCACTCAGCGGGTGGGTGGGGCGCCGCTGACGGCTTTCGGTTCGGTCAGCCACGCGGTACCCATGCTGTCCTTGAACAATGCTTTCGAGGACGAGGACGTCGAGGCCTTCGACAAGCGCGTGCGCGACGGCCTGGAGACGGACTCTTGCGTCGGGTATGCCTGTGAGCTGAAGCTGGACGGACTGGCGGTGAGCCTGCGCTACGAAGAGGGCCGGCTGGCCCGGGCGGCCACCCGCGGCGACGGCCAGACCGGCGAGGACATCACCGCCAACATCCGGACCGTCCGGTCGATCCCGCTTACGCTGGCGGGGCCCGTGCCCGAGGTGCTGGAGGTCCGCGGCGAGGTCCTGCTGTTTCGCAAGGACTTCGAGCGCCTGAACGACGCCCAGCGGGAAGCGGGCGAGAAAGTCTTCATCAATCCTCGCAATGCCGCGGCGGGCAGCCTCCGGCAGCTTGATCCGCGCATCACCGCCCGCCGTCCGCTGCGCTTCTTCGCCTATGGCTGGGGCGAGATACGCGGCAGCCTGCCGGGCAAAGAGGCCCTCGTCGACGCGCCTCCCTTCGATACCCACATGGGCATGCTGGACTGGCTCCAGGAGCTGGGCATGCCGGTCAATCGCGAGCGCAAACTGGCGGCGGACGCGGCCGGCCTGCTGGCGTTCTACCGGCGGGTGGAAGGGCTTCGTGCCTCGCTGCCCTACGATATCGACGGCGTGGTCTACAAGGTCAATGCGCTCGACGCGCAGCGCAGGCTGGGATACGTTTCGCGCGCGCCGCGCTTCGCCATCGCGCACAAATTCCCGGCGGAGGAAGCGACCACCGAACTGCTCGGCATCGAGGTGCAGGTAGGCCGTACCGGCGCCATTACGCCCGTGGCCCGGCTCAAGCCGGTATTCGTGGGCGGCGTCACGGTCACCAACGCGACGCTGCACAACGAAGACGAGATCGAGCGCAAGGACGTGCGCATCGGCGATACCGTGGTGGTCCGCCGTGCCGGGGACGTCATTCCCGAGGTCGTGACGCCCGTGCTGGACAAGCGTCCGGCCGACGCGCGCAAGTTCGTCATGCCTACCGAGTGCCCGGTGTGCGGGTCGGCCATCGAGCGGCCCGAGGACGAGATCATCGCGCGCTGCACCGGAGGCCTGTTCTGCGCCGCGCAGCGCAAGCAGGCGCTTTGGCATGCCGCCCAGCGCCGGGCGCTGGACATCGAAGGGCTGGGCGAGAAACTGATCGATCAACTGGTCGAGCGTGGCCGCGTGCACACGCTGGCCGATCTCTACACGCTGAACGCGGAAGAGCTGGCCGGGATGGATCGCATGGGCGAGAAGTCCGCGCATAACCTGGTCGAATCCATTGCCGCGACGCGCACGCCGCCGCTGGGAAGGTTTCTTTTCGCGCTGGGGATACGGCACGTGGGCGAATCCACGGCCCGCGACCTGGCGCGCCATTTCGGCAACCTGGATGCGGTCATGGACGCGGCGGAAAGCGAGCTGCTGGCGGTGCCGGACGTCGGCCCGGTGGTGGCCGCGTCCATCTTTCGCTTTTTCGCCGAACCGCACAACCGGGAGGTCGTGGCCGATCTGTTGCGCAACGGCGTGACGCCCGGCACGGAAACCGTCGTGGACCGCACCGCGGGCCCGATCGGCGGCAAGACCTTCGTGCTGACCGGCACGCTGCCCACGCTCACCCGCGAGGACGCGGCCGAGCTGATACGTGCCGCCGGCGGCAAGGTGACCGGTTCGGTGTCCAAGAAAACCCACTATGTCGTCGCTGGCGCCGACGCCGGCAGCAAGCTCGCCAAGGCCCAGGAGCTCGGCATCGCCGTGCTCGACGAGGACGGCCTGAAGGCCTTGTTGCAGTCTTGACAGGGCGAAGCGCCGCTTCGCCGGAAGGAAAACCATGCAGGCAATCATCGGAGGCACCGGCCTCTACCATCTGACCGGCCTGGTCGTGACGCGCCGCCAGGTCGTGCGCACGCCCTATGGCGAACCCTCGGGGGCGCTGACCTACGGCCGTATCGGCGACGGTCCCGAGATCGTCTTCCTGGCCCGCCACGGATATGGCCATACGCTGGCCCCGCATCGCATCAACTATCGCGCCAACCTGTGGGCCCTGCACGAGGTGGGGGTGCGGCGCATCGTCTCGGTGGCCACCGTGGGGGGCATCACGGCCCCCCTCCTGCCGGGCGCCATTGTCGTGCCTGACCAGATCATCGACTACACCACGGAACGGCCCCGCACTTTCTTCGAGGGGGGCGACCAGCCGGTGGCCCACGTGGACATGACGCAGCCCTATGGGGCCGCGATGCGGCACGACCTGCTGGAGTCGGCGCGGAAGTGCGGCGTGGAGGTGGTCGACGGTGGCGTCTACGGCTGCACGCAGGGCCCACGGCTGGAGACCGCCGCGGAGATCCGCCGGATGGGGCGGGATGGCTGTGACATGGTGGGCATGACCGGCATGCCCGAGGCCGCCCTGGCCCGGGAACTCGACCTGGACTATGCGGCCCTGTGCCTCGTCACCAACGATGCGGCGGGCCAGCGCGCCAGCGTGGGCGAGATCTCCATGCAAGGCATGCGGGTGGTGGTGGACGACAGCATGCAGGATGTCCACTGCATTCTGGGGCAACTGGTGGGCGCCGGCTGCGCGGACGGGACCGCCTGAGGCGGATCGGTCCCGCCGCCTGGGCGGTCAGCCCAGCAGGCCTTCGGCCTTGAGCGCCGCCTGCACCGCCGGGCGCTGCGCGATCCGTTCGCGGAAAGCCACGATGGCGGGCCAGCGCGACAGGTCGTAGTTCAGGCGCGAAGCCCACCCGGTGGTCACGAACAGATAGATGTCGGCCACGGAAAAGCCGCCGGGCATCAGGTATTCGCGCTGGGACAGCTCGCCTTGCAGGTAGTCCAGGCGCGTGGCCAGGATCTGGCGGAAGATGTCCTTGCCTTCTTCGCTCAGCGTGGGCTTGAACATGGGCGAGAAGCCCTTGTGGATCTCGGTGGCGATGAACACCAGCCAGGTTTGCAGCGCGTAGCGCTCGGCGCTGTCGGGCGCGGGCGCGAGCTTGCGCGCGGGCGCGAGGTCGGCCAGGTACTGCAGCAGCACGGCCAGTTCGGTCATCACCACGCCGGGCGACACTTCCAGCGCCGGTACGTAGCCCTTGGGATTGATCTTGCGGAAATCCTGCCCGCTTTCGGTGGTCTTGGCCTTGAGGTCGACCTTTTCCCACGTGAAGTCGATGCCTGCTTCGCGCAGGGCGATGTGGGGCGCCTGGGAGCATGCGCCGGGGGTGTAGTAGAGCTTCATGGAACCTCGATGAAAGGACGGGAGGAAAACAATTATTCTCTCACCTCAGAGTGTGTTCCATCTCGGCCTCGTCGTACAGATCGACCGGCACCGGCCCGACGTTCCAGATCTGCCCGGCGTACTCGCGGATGCTGCGGTCCGACGAGAATTTGCCGGAACGCGCGGTGTTGAGGATGGACATGCGTGTCCAGCCCTCGGTGTCGCGATAGGCCTGGCTCACGAGATCCTGGCACTCGATGTAGGACTGGTAGTCCGCCAGCAGCAGGTAGGGATCGTGCCGCAGCAGATTGTCGACCAGGGGCCGGAACAGCCCGGTGTCGCCGCGCGAAAAGAAGCCGCTTCGCACCAGGTCGAGGCAGGTGCGCAGTTCGCTGTGGCTGTGGTAGTAGTCGCCGGGATGGTAGCCCGCGGTCTTGATGTGGCGCACCTCCGCGGCGGTATGGCCGAACAGGAAGAAATTCTCGGCTCCGACCTGGTCGCGCAGCTCGATGTTGGCGCCGTCCAGGGTGCCGATGGTCAGCGCGCCGTTCATCGCGAATTTCATGTTGCCGGTTCCCGAGGCTTCCTTGCCCGCCAGGGATATCTGCTCGGACAGTTCGGCGGCCGGATAGATGCACTGGCCTTGCGTGACGTTGAAGTTGGGGATGAACACCACCTTGAGCTGGTCGCGCACGTCGGGATCGTGGTTGACCACCTCGCCTACCGAGGTGATCAGCTTGATCATCAGCTTGGCCGTGTGATAGCCGGGCGCGGCCTTGCCGCCGAAGATGAACGTACGCGGCAGGAGGTCGCGAGCGCGGCCCGATTTGAGCCGGTGGTACAACGTGACGACGTGCAGGATGGCCAGGTGCTGGCGCTTGTATTCGTGGATGCGCTTGACCAGCACGTCGAACATCGAGTCCGGGTCGACCTTCACGCCGGTGCGCCGCAGGATCAGCGCGGCCAGATCCACCTTGTTGGCGCGCTTGACCGCTCGCCATTCCTGCCGGAAGGCTGCGTCGTCGATGTAGTCCTCGATCAGGCGGATGCGGGGCAGGTCGGTCACCCAGCCGTCGCCGATGGCGCCGGTGACCAGCGAGGTCAGCCGCGGATTGCTCAGGACCAGCCAGCGGCGAGGCGTGACGCCGTTGGTGATGTTGGTGAATTTCTCGGGCCACATCTCGTAGAAATCCTTCAGCAGCCCATGCTTGAGCAGGTCCGAGTGCAGTTCGGCCACGCCGTTGATGGCGTGACTGCCCACGCAGGCCAGATGCGCCATGCGCACGTAGCGCTCGCCGGTTTCGTCGATCAGGGACAGGCGGGAGATACGGGATTCGTCTCCCAGGAAATGGATGCGGACGTCATTCAGGAAGCGCGCGTTGATCTCGTAGATGAGCTCCAGGTGGCGCGGCAGGATGCGCTGGAACAGGGCCAGCGGCCAGCGCTCCAGCGCCTCGGGCAGCAGCGTGTGATTGGTGTATGAGAAGCAGCGGGTGGTGATGCCCCAGGCCTGGTCCCACGGCAGCAAGTGTTCATCGACCAGCAGCCGCATCAGTTCGGCGATGGCGATGGCCGGATGGGTATCGTTGAGCTGGACCGCGAACTTCTTGTCGAAATCGCCGACGGTGCCGCCGCGGGCGAGGTGGATGCGTATCATGTCCTGCAACGAGCACGATACGAAGAAGTATTGCTGCTCCAGCCGCAGTTCCTTGCCCTGGGCGGTCTCGTCGTTCGGGTAGAGCACCTTGGTCAGGTTTTCGGAGGTCACCTTCTTGTTGACCGCGCCCAGGTAGTCGCCCTGGTTGAAGACCGAGAAATCGAAAGATTCCGTGGCCTCGGCCCGCCACAGGCGCAGCGTGTTGGTGGTGTTGACGCGATAGCCGGGGATGGGCGAGTCGAACGGCACGCCCACCACGGTTTTCTCGGGGGCCCAGCGCACGCGCAGATAGCCGCCCTCGTCGGTGTGCTGCTCGGTGTGGCCGCCCAGCTTGATCTCCACCGCCCATTCGGCGCGCTGGATTTCCCAGGGGTTGCCGTAGCGCAGCCACTTGTCGGTGTTCTCGACCTGCCAGCCGTCGATGATGGTCTGGAAAAAGATGCCGTACTCGTAGCGGATGCCGTACCCGAAGGCGGGAATCTGCCCGGTGGCCAGCGAATCCAGGAAGCAGGCGGCCAGGCGGCCCAGGCCGCCGTTGCCCAGGCCGGGCTCTTCTTCCTGGCGCAGGACCTCGCCGAAGTCCAGCTTCAGTTCGGCCAGGGCCTCGCGCACGCTGTCGACGATGCCCAGGTTGATCAGGTGGTTGCCCAGGTGGGGGCCCATCAGGAATTCGGCCGACAGATAGGCGACGGTGCGCGGCGCGGTCCGGTTGTACTGGGCCGTGCTGCTGATCCAGCGTTGCAGGCTGCGGTCGCGTATCGCGTGCGCCAGGGCCAGGTAGAAGTCGTTCTTGCCCGAAATCTTCGGAAACTTGCCTATCGTGTAGAACAGGTGGTCGAAGAAGGCACGCTTCAGGCTTTCCTTGGAGAACGACGTGCGGTCGTCATTGCCATTGGCAGGCGGGGGAACGGGTGCGGACACGTGCGGGGCTCCCATCGGTACGCCGCCCCTGGGGCGGAGCGACCCGGCTATTGTTGCTTTCGGGATCCGGGCGGCGCAAGCCGCATTTTCAATTGGTTAAGCCTGCGATGGTTCCACCGGGGCGGATCACTGCAAGGCTTCCAGCAGGTCCTGCTCGAACTGGATCTGGCTGCGCGCGTTGTTCAGCGTGTCTCCATCGATCAGGAAGGTGTCCTCGACCCGTTCGCCCAGCGTCATGACCTTGGCCGTCTTCAGGTTGATGCCGTGCTTGACGAAGGCGCGCGCCAGGGCGTGCAGCAGGCCGGTCCGGTCGGACGCCGTCACGCTCAGTATCCAGGACTGCCCGCGTTCGTCGGGCCGTAGCTCGATCGTGGGCGTGATCGGGAACATGCGCGATTGCCGCGACCGGCGCGGGCCCAGCGGGACGGATTGGCCCGCCGCGGCCGGTCCGATGGCGGTGGGCGTGGCCAGCCGCTGGGTCAGTTCGTGCTCGACCAGGCTCAGCAGCGACCGCTGTTCGCTGGGCGTGCCCTGGGCCAGCACGATGAAGCTGTCCAGCGCCCACCCATGGCGGGTGGTGTGGATGCGGGCGTCCTGGATGCTCAGGTGGCGTTCGTCGAAATAACCGCAGATGCGGGCGAACAGATCGGGCTGGTCCTTGGCGTAGACCACGATCTGCAGCCCCTCGCCGATGGGCGCCAGGCGGGCGCGCACGATGGGCGCCTCGCTGTTCACCTTGTTGTACAGGTGCCGGGTCTGCCAGGCGATCTCGGGCGCTTCGTGGCGCAGGAAATAGGCCACGTCCAGCTGTTTCCACAGCGCCTCGTGGGCATCCTCGGTCAGCCCCGCCAGCCGCAGCGCGCCCAGCGCCTCTTCCTTGCGGTTTTCCAGGATGGCCCGGGAGTCGGGAATCTCGCCGCCCAGCGCCCGCCGCGTCTTGACGAACAGGTCTTCGAGCAGCTTGCCTTTCCAGGCATTCCAGACCTTGGGGCTGGTGCCGCGTATGTCGGCCACGGTCAGCAGGTAAAGCGCGGTCAGGTGCCGCGTGTCGCCTACCCGCGCGGCGAATTCCTGGATGACCTGGGGGTCCGACAAATCCTTTTTCTGGGCCACCGAGGACAGCGTCAGGTGGTGGCGCACCAGGAACTCCAGCAACTCCGCGTCGGGCTTGGCGAGGCCATGCTCGCGCGCGAATTTGCGCGCTTCCGCCGCGCCGAGTTCGGAGTGGTCGCCACCGCGGCCCTTGGCGATGTCATGGAACAGGGCCGCCGCATACAGGATCCAGTGGCCGTCGAAATTGGCGATCAACTGGCTGCACAGCGGGTATTCGTGCGCGTGCTCGGGCATGGTGAAGCGGCGCAGGTTGCGCACCACCATCAGGATGTGCTGGTCCACGGTGTAGGCGTGGAACAAGTCGTGCTGCATCTGGCCGACGATGCGGCGGAACGGCAGCAGATAGCGGGGCAGGATGCTCAGTTCGTTCATCCTGCGCAGTTCGTGCACGATGCCGCGCTGCTGCTGCAGGATGGACAGGAAAAGGTGGCGGTTGACCGGGTTGCGCCGGAACTGGGCGTCGATGCGCCGGCGCGCGTGCCAGATGGCGCGCAGCATGCGGGCCGACATGCCCTTGAGCGCGGGTTGCTGCTGCATGACCAGGAAGGCGCGCAGCAGCAGCGTCGGATTGCGTTCGAACGCGTCGTCCCGGAACATGTCCAGCCGTTCGTGCAGGCTGCGGAAATCCTCGTCGATGGGCTGGGCCTCTTCGCCGGGGTGCGCGAACAGGCGTTCCTCCAGGTTCTGGACCAGGACGGTGTTGAGCTGGGTCACCAGCTTGGCCGCCCAGTAGTACCGCTGCATCAGCATTTCGCTGGGGCGGCGCGCGCTGCCCGCCTCGATGCCGTATACCTTGGCCATGGCCGGCTGGATATCGAACACCAGGCGATCCTCGCGCCGTCCGGTCAGCAGGTGAAGTTCGATGCGCAGCCGCTTGAAGGCCTGCTCGGCGCGCCGCAGGTGGCGGGCCTCGTCGGCCGTCAACAGCCCCGCGCGGGCCACCTGGGCCCAGGTCTTGCCGAAGCCCGCCGCCCGGGCCATCCACAGGATGACCTGCAAGTCGCGCAGGCCGCCGGGAGATTCCTTGCAATTGGGTTCCAGCGCATACGGCGTGTAGTTGTACTTGGTGTGCCGCTGCTGCATCTCCAGCTGCTTGTCGTGGAAGAAGGCGCGCTTGTCCAGCCGGCCGCGCATGGCGGTCTCGAACTGGCGCATCAGCGTCCGGCTGCCCGCCAGGTAGCGGGCCTCCAGCAAGGCCGTTTCCACGGTAATGTCCTTGGCCGCCTCGGCCATGCATTCGTCGACGGTGCGGGCGCTGTGCCCGGGCTCCAGGCCGATGTCCCACAGCGCCGTGACCAGGGCGCCTATCCTGGCCTCATCGTCGTCGTCCGGCGGTTGCCGCAGCAATACCAGCACGTCCACGTCGGAGTAGGGGTACAGCTCGCCCCGGCCATAGCCGCCCACGGCCGCCAGCGTCGCGCCCTCGGGCAGCGGATGGCGTTCCAGCAGGGCCGCCAGCGTGCGGTCGACGATGCGCCGCAGCTCGGTCAGCAGCCCATCGGCGCGAAGATTCTCGCGGTAGGTGGCGATCGCGCGTTCGCGCGCCGCCCGCATGGTGTTGCGCAGGTCCTGCAACTCGTTCAGGGCGGGCGAAGTCAGCGTGGCGGTGGACATGGGGAGGGGGTCAGGCGGCCTTGGCGGCGACGAAGCTGGGCGGAGTACCACTTCGTCAGCGTCCCCGCCTTCGAGAAGATGCAGCGCGACGACGACCTGCTCGAGTGGGCCGAGGTGCATGGGAATTTCTACGGGACGCCGCGCAGCTGGATCGAGCGCCAGACCGAGGCCGGCAACGACGTCCTGCTGGAAATCGACTGGCAGGGAGCCCGGCAGGTACGCGCCAGGTTCCCCGAAGCCATCGGCATTTTCATCCTTCCGCCATCCATCGAAGCCCTGGAAACCCGCCTGCACGAGCGCGGCCAGGACGAGTCCCATGTGATCGCACGGCGGCTGCTGGCGGCCGGGGGTGAGTTCGCGCACGCTCCCGAATTCGAATATGTTATTATTAATCAAGACTTTAGCGCAGCCTTGGCCGACATGACGACGATCGTTACCGCCGCCAGGCTGCGTTTTCGTTCTCAGGCGGCCCGGCATGCCAGCCTGTTCTCGCAACTGGGCATTCCGCAAACTTCCGCACCGCGTTGACTCGCGTCCAGTACGCACAGCTTTCAGGGACCCTCATGGCACGTATCACCGTAGAAGACTGCTTGAAGCAAATTCCGAACCGGTTCAAACTGACCCTCGTGGCGACCTATCGCGCGCGGCAACTGGCCCAGGGCCATGCCCCCAAGCTCGATAGCAAAGACAAGCCGACCGTCACCGCGCTGCGTGAGGTCGCTACCGGCGTAACCGGACTGGAAATGCTGAAAAAGGTCCCCACCTGATTTCCAAGACCGTGACGGTCTTGCCGCCGGCGCCAATGCCGGCGACGCGTGGAGCCACCCGGCCCTCCCGGGAGCGCTCCTCCTGAGGCGACCATGGGATTTCCAGTCTCTTCCTCGCGTTCCGGAAGCGCTTCCGGAACACCGATAGCAGTTGCCGCCGCAGCAGGCGCCCAGGCGCTCGCCTCAGCCAGCCCGACGCCGGCTCCTGCTGGCGTATCCCTGGCCCCGCTCGCTGAAACCATTTCGCAGTATCTCAGCCCGGAAGACGTCCGCCGGGTGCGCGAAGCCTACCGTTTCTCCGACGAAGCGCACCTGGGCCAATTCCGCGCCAGCGGCGAGCCCTACATCTCGCACCCCATCGCCGTCACCGAAATCTGCGCCGCCTGGAAGCTGGACGCGGCGGCGCTGATGGCCGCCCTGCTGCACGACGTCATGGAAGACCAGGGCGTCACCAAGCAGGAACTGATCGAGCGCTTCGGCACCGAGGTCGCCGACCTGGTCGACGGCCTGTCCAAGCTGGACCGGCTGGAGTTCGCCAGCAAGGCCGAGCAGCAGGCCGAAAGCTTCCGCAAGATGCTGCTGGCCATGGCGCGCGACGTGCGCGTCATCCTGATCAAACTGGCCGACCGGCTGCACAACATGCGTACGCTGGGCGCCGTCAGCCACGAGAAACGCCGCCGCGTGGCGCGGGAAACGCTGGAGATCTACTCCCCCATCGCGCACCGCCTGGGGCTGAACATCATCTACCGCGAACTGCAGGAACTCTGCTTCGAGGCGATGTACCACCACCGCTACATGGTGTTGCGCAAGGCGGTCCTGGCCGCGCGCGGCAACCGGCGCGAACTGGTGGGGAAAATCCAGGAAGCGGTGCGCGCCGCGCTGCCCGCAGCCGGCATCGAGGCCGAGGTCAACGGCCGCGAAAAAAATCTGTACGGCATCTACACCAAGATGCTGGAACAGAAAAAATCGTTCTCGGAAGTCCTGGACATCTACGGCTTCCGGATCGTGGTCAACTCCCAGCCGGAATGCTACCTGGCGCTGGGCACACTGCACCAACTGTTCCGGCCGGTACCCGGCAAGTTCAAGGATTACATCGCCATTCCCAAGGTCAATGGCTACCAATCCCTGCACACGACGCTGGTAGGCCCCTACGGCACGCCCGTCGAATTCCAGATCCGCACACGCGACATGAACCAGGTGGCCGAGAGCGGCGTGGCGGCGCACTGGCTGTACAAGACCGCCGACGTCGACCTGAACGACCTGCAAAAGCGCACTCACCAGTGGCTGCAGTCGCTGCTCGACATCCAGCGCCAGACCGGGGACAGCAGCGAGTTCCTGGAACACGTGAAGGTGGATCTCTTTCCCGACGCGGTCTATGTCTTCACGCCCCGCGGCAAGATCATCTCACTGCCGCGCGGCGCGACGCCCATCGATTTCGCCTACAGCATCCACACCGATGTCGGCAACCAGACCGTGGCCGCCAAGGTCAACGGCGAGTTCGTGCCGCTGCGTACCGAACTCAAGAGCGGCGACGCGGTCGAGATCATCACCGCCGAGCATTCCCGCCCCAACGCCCAGTGGCTGAACTTCGTGCGCACCGGCAAGGCCCGGTCCGAGATCCGCCACTACCTGCGCACGGTCAAGTACGAAGAATCCGTCAGTTTCGGCGAACGCCTGCTGGGCCAGGCGCTGAAATCCATGAACATGCCCATGCCGGACAGCACGGACCCGATCTGGGACAAGCTGGCGCGCGGCAGCGGCGCGCGTTCGCGCGACGAGATCCTGGCCGACATCGGCCTGGGCAAACGGCTGGCGGCGGTGGTCGCGCGCCGCTTCATGCCCGAGGGCGACCCCATCTCGACCACCGCGGAACAGGTCGAGCGCTACACGGAACAGGGCACCACGGCCCCCATACGGATCCAGGGCAATGAAGGCCTGGCGGTGCAGCTGGCGCCCTGCTGCACGCCCATTCCCGGGGATGCCATCGTCGCCTACGTGCGCCTGGGCCACGGCCTGGTCGTCCATACCGAAGACTGCCCGAACGCCCGGCGCCAGCGCGCCCGTGAACCGGAACGTTGGCTGGACGTGGCCTGGGACGACCAGACCTCGCGCCACTTCACCGTCCGCATCGACGTGGTACTGCGCCAGGAGCGCGGCGTGCTGGGCCGCGTGGCGGCCGAAATCTCGGCTTCCGACGCCAACATCACCCACGTCTCCATGCAGGATGAAGCGTCGTCCACGGTGGCGGTGCACTTCACCATCCAGGTCGAAAGCCGGCAGCACCTGGCCCAGGTCATCCGCCACCTGCGGCGCGTGCCCCAGGTGCAGCGCATCATCCGCGTCAAGGGCTGAGCGGCCCGCTATTGCGGCGCCGGATAGCTCACTTCCAGGATCTCCAGCTCATCCACGCCCGCCGGCGTGCGCAGCACGACCGTGTCGCCTTCGCGCGCCTTGATCAGGGCACGCGCCACGGGCGAGATCCAACTGATCCGCCCTTGCAGCGGCTCGGCCTCGTCTACGCCCACGATGGTCACCGTGTGTTCGTCGCCGGCGCGATCCAGGTAAGTAACCGTGGCGCCGAAGAACACCTGATCGCGATTGGGCTGGGCGGAAGTATCCACCACTTCGGCGATGTCCAGGCGGCGGGTCAAGAAGCGCATCCGGCGATCGATTTCGCGCAGGCGCTTCTTGCCGTACAGATAATCGCCGTTCTCGGAGCGGTCGCCGTTGGACGCGGCCCACGACACGATCTGGACCACCGACGGCCGCTCCACGTTCATCAGATGGACCAGCTCGCCGCGCAGGCGCGCGTAGCCATCGGGCGTCATGTAGTTGCGCACTCCGGCCGGCAGGGCCAGGTGCTCGGGCAGGTCGTCGTCGTCCTGGCCCTCGGATTCTTTGACAAAAGCCTTGTTCATGGAACTCAAAACCAGTCGTGCCAGATCGGCGTCAGGTGCCTGGGCAGGGGCGGCAGGCATCCCAGGTCGACCCGGCTTTCCTCGGGACCGTGGAAATCCGAGCCGCGCGAGGCCAGGAAGCCGTAGCGCATGGCGACCTCGGCATACTCGCGGTATTGGTCGGGCGTATGGCTGCCCGTGACCACCTCGATGCCACGCCCGCCCAGTTGCAGGAATTCATCGTACAGCGCGTGGAATTGCAGCGGCGTATAGGGATAGCGGCCCGGGTGCGCGATGGCGGCCACGCCGCCGGCGCCCCGTATCCATCGCACGGCATCGGGCAGCGTGGCCCAGCGCATGGGCACGTAGCCGGGCTTGCCTTCCACCAGGTAGTTCTGGAAGACCTCGCCCACATCCTTGCACACACCGCGTTCGACCAGGAAACGCGCGAAATGCGTGCGGCTGATGAGCTGCGGATTGCCGACATGGACCAGCGCCCCCTCGAAGGCGTCCGGGATGCCGACCGCGGCCAGTTGCGCCGCCATTTCGCGGGCGCGGCGCTCGCGGCCGGAGCGCGTGTCGCGCAGCCCCTCGATCAGCGCCGCGTCGTCGGGGTCGATGCACAGGCCCACGATATGGACGGTTTCCCCGGCCCAGGTGACCGAGATCTCCACCCCTGGAACGAAACGCATGCCCAGTTCCCGCGAGGCCGCCGCGGCCGCGTGCAGGCCGCCGACCACGTCATGATCGGTCAGCGCCAATACATCGACGCCGTTGCGGCGCGCGCGCGCCGCCAGTTCGGCGGGCGGCAGCATGCCGTCCGACACCTGGGAGTGGCAGTGCAGATCGACGTTCAGGACGGGTTCCATGCTGACATTGTAGGACGACCGCCCGGCACCGTCGCAGCCCACGCCAGGAAATCTGCTACCAGTTGCGCCACCTCGGCCGGACGATCCTGATGCAGCATGTGGCCGGCATCGGCCACCATCGCCCGTTGCAGTGAAGCAACGCAAGCCAGCCGGCCTTCGTAGCCCGGTTCGGCCACCGCCTTGGCCAGCACGGCGCTGTCGGCGGCTTCCACCCACAGCACCGGCGCGACGATCCCGCGCCAGCAGGCCAGCACTTCCTCCAGCCGATAAAGGACCCGATTGACGATCTTGTGGACGGGATCGGCGCGCAGCCGCCAGCGGCCTCCCTCGGGACAGCCATTCTCGCGGGCCAGGAACAGGGCCTTGGCGGCATCCAGCCGGGGATTGTCCCGCATCAGGCGCTGCGCATAGGCCTCGGGGCTGTCGTAATCCCCCAGCCGCGCCCCGGCCACGACCTGGTCCATCCACTGGCGCAACCGGCCCGGCGCCGCGTCGGCCGGCTGCGCCGCCAGGCCCAGTCCTTCCAGATTGACCACCGCGCCCACCCGCTCGGACCGGACGCCGGCGTACAACATCGCCATGTTGCCGCCCATGCTGTGCCCCATCAGCAAGATCGGGGCAGAAGGCGAGAAATGACGGCAGAAAGCGTCCAGGTCGCCCAGGTATTCACCGACTTCATAGGAATCCCCACCGCCCCACTGCGTCCTGCCAAAGCCCCGCCAGTCCGGCGCCACGATATGGAAGTCGCCCGCCAGCCGGTCGGCCACGAACTGGAACGACGCGGACGAATC
Organism: Alcaligenaceae bacterium SAGV5; assembly: GCA_009360345.1. Classification (GTDB taxonomy): domain Bacteria; phylum Pseudomonadota; class Gammaproteobacteria; order Burkholderiales; family Burkholderiaceae_B; genus Pigmentiphaga. The sequence continues at coordinate 94,868 of SPDP01000003.1, read as the reverse complement.
CATCCAGCCATGGAGCGCCAGCAGCACCGGGGCGCCGTTGTCGCCCCAATGACGAAAGTGGTGACGTAAACCCCGAACTTCCAGATACTCCGATCGATGGGCTACAAGCGGCTCGTACATGATCATTTATCGACAATTAGGGGAAATTGAGGGGAAACCCGCAAAAAGACACAGGGGAATCGGCACCTCGCTCCCCTGCCGCAGGCACCAAAGCCATTGCGGTTATCGGTCAGGTCAGTAATGATTGCTATATCACGCAGCAAAACCCCGTCCGCCAAACAGGCCGGACCAGATCCTGAATCCAGCGGAGGGTTATGGAAGACCAGTACCAGGCACTCTACACCACGTTCCGTTGGTGGGTTCCGCAACGCCTGAACATTGCCGATGTCTGTTGCCGCCGCTGGACCGTCACCAGCGCCGACGCCCGGCGCATCGCGATCTACGCCGAAGATGCCGAAGGCCGGCGCGAAGTCTGGACCTATGGCCGCCTGCACGAATACGCCAACCGCTTCTCCAATGGCCTGCGCCGCATGGGCGTGCAGCGCGGCGACCGCGTCGCCATCGCCCTGCCCCAGCGTCCCGAGGCCATCGTCGCCCATATCGCCGTCTACCAGATGGGCGCCATCACCGTCCCGCTGTCGGTGGCGCTGGGCGCGCAGACCTACGAACAGCGGCTGCGCGACAGCGAAGCCCGGATCGCCATCGTCGATGGCGCGGCGGCGGCGGCGCTCCTGCCCGCCATCGAGCATTGCCCCCTGCTGCGCCAGACCGTCGGCATCGACCTGGACGACGAGCGGGTCCTTTCCTGGCGCACGCTGCTCGCCCGCCAGGAAAGTGCCTTCGACATGCACCCCACCTCGGCGTCGGATCCCGCGCTGCTGCTCTATACGGCGGGCGCGGGCAGCGTCCCCAAGGGCGTGGTCCTGCCCCACGCGACGCTGATCGGCAATCTGCCCGGCTTCGTCGCCGCCCAGAACTGGTTGCCCCAACCCGCCGATGTCCTGTGGACAGCCTCCGAGTGGGGCAGCCCCCACGGCCTGTTCGGCGCGGTCCTGCCCGGCCTGTATTTCGGCCAGCCGGTGGTGGGCATGCGCCAGCCGCCGGCCCCCGACGCCACCTTCTCCCTTCTCGAACGCTACCGCGTCACCAACGTCGCGCTCACCACCCGCGACCTGCGCCGCCTGCTCAAGGCCGTGCCGCGGCCCGCCGAACGCTACCGGCTGGCCCTGCGTGCCATCGCGGCCACCGACACGTCATTGAGCGCGGCGCTGTTCGAACAATGCAAGACCGCGCTCGGGGTCGAGCCCAACGAGACCTTCAGCCAGGTCGAGATCGGCACCGTCATCGGCCAGAGCAACCAGAAATGGCCCACCCGGCCCGGCAGCGTGGGCAAGCCCTACCCCGGCCACCAGATCGCCATCGTCGACGCGCAGGGTCACCCCGTCGCCACCGGCGAACATGGTGAAATCGCCGTCAATCGCTACGACATCCACGGCCATCCCGACCCGTCCTTCTTCGCCGGCTACTGGCGGGGCGAGGAAACCGGACGCCCGGTCAGCGGTACCTGGCATCGCACCGGCGACCTCGCCCGGCGGGACGCGGACGGCTACCTGTGGTACGTGGGACGCCTGGACGAAATGTTCCAGCTGGGCAGCCGCCTGGTGGCCCCGGGACCGATCGAGGACTGCCTGACCCAGCACCCCGACGTGGCCGACGCGGTGGTCGTGCCCACGCCCGACGGCAGCGGCATCAAGGCCTATGTCGTCGCCCTGGCCGTACCGGAGCAGGACAAGGCAGGACGCGAGACGGCCCTGCGGGAGGCGCTGCTGTCACAAGCCTGCGCCCAGTTCGGCCAGGACGGCGCGCCCAAGGACATCGAATTCGTCGAAGCCCTGCCGCTGACCCCCTCCGGCAAGATCCGGCGCCAGGCGCTCAGGCAGATCGAGGACGATCGCGGCCGGAAATGGCCGACTGCTCCAGCGAGCGCAGCTCCGCTTCCGTGAAGCCCGCTGCCCGGCGGGCGGGAAAATTGAACGGGCCGAACTGGCCCGGGGCGTCGTAGCGCCGGGCCAGCACGGCGTAGTGATCCACGGGATCGACCCCCTCGCGCTCGCACAGATACCGGTACCAGCGATTGCCGATGGCCACGTGGCCGATCTCGTCGCGCAGGATGATATCCAGGATGCCGGCCGCCGCCGCGTCCCCCGCTCCCGCCAGCCTGGCCCGTATCGCCGGACTCACGTCCAGGCCCCGGGCCTCCAGCGTGCGCGGCACCAACGCCATCCGGGCCAGCGGATCGAACCGGGTCCGTTCGGCCATCTGCCACAATCCGTCGTGGGCGGGGAAGTCGCCATAGGCGTAGCCCAGAACCCGCAGATGTTCGGCCAGCAGGGTGAAATGCAGGGCCTCCTCGCCAGCGACCTGGAGCCAGTCCAGGTAGTAGCCAGCGGGCATCCCCGCGAAACGCCAGAGGGCGTCCAAGGCCAGGTTGATCGCGTTGAACTCGATGTGGGCCAGCGCATGCAGCAGCGCCGCCCGCGCCTCGACCGAGGCCACGCCCCGTCCCGGCACGTCGCGCGGCGACACCAGCTGGGGCCGCGCCGGGCGGCCCGGCACCCCGTCGGGCTCTTGCAAGACGCGGCCGGCGTCCACATATACAGGCGTGGCCGCCAGCTCGCGGGTACGGGCGGCCTTCCCGGCCGGATCGTCCAGGACCAGCAGCGCGCAGGCGGCCTGCCGCAGTTCCAATTCAGCAGTCATAGGGTGCATTGTAAAATGCCGGGTTGAGCCGCTTGCCGCAGCCGCCTTTTTTTCCGAGGAAGCCTTCTTGTCCGACCAACTCAAGAAATACCTGTTCGAGGACCAGACGGTCCGGGCCGAAGTCGTGTCCATACGCGATACCTGGCGGGAGATCCAGGCGCGGCACGATTATCCGCCCGCCATCCAGAAGCTGCTCGGGGAGCTCGTCGCGGCCAGCGCCCTGCTGGCCGCCAATATCAAGTTCAACGGTACCGTGGTGCTGCAATTGCAGGGCGACGGCCCCATCGGCCTGATTGTCGTGGAATGCCACGCCGACCTGGGCATGCGGGCGACGGTCAAACTGCGCGAAGGCCACGCCGTGCCCGACGACGGCACCTTCCAGAGCCTCTTGAATCCCCACGGCGGCGGCCGCTTCTCGGTGGTACTGGATCCCCAGGATCGCCTGCCCGGCCAGCAGCCCTACCAGGGCATCGTCGCCCTGCAGGGCGAATCGGTGGCCCAGGCGCTCGAACACTACATGCAGGCCTCCGAACAGTTGCAGACGCGCATCTGGCTCGCCGCCGACACCGGCTGCGCCGCGGGCGTGCTGCTGCAGCAGCTTCCGCGCCATGGCGGCAAGACCAAGGCCGAGCCCGCCTCGGTCGCAGACGATACCTGGGAACGCGCCCAGATCCTGGCCGAAACGATCAAGTCCGAGGAACTGCTCACGCTGGCCCCCGACGCACTGGTCCAGCGCCTGTACTGGCAGGAAACCCTGCGGGCCTTCGAACCGGCCACCGTGTCGTACCGTTGCACCTGCTCGCGCGAAAAAGTGGCGGACGTGCTGCTGCGCCTGGGCAGGGAGGAAATCGACGACATCCTGGCCGAGCAGGGACGCGTGCAGATCAATTGCGATTACTGCGTGAAGAGCTTCGAGTTCGACCCGGTCGACTGCGCGGAGCTGTTCGCGAACGCGTCGGCCAAGGTGCGGCACCAGAGCGAGGCGCGGCACTAGGGCCGCTTGTTGCCCCGGCACGGCGCCTCGCCAGCCGTGGTTCCCACAATCGACGGGCCGGCGGCGCGCGGGCACGCTGGAGGGCCCCCAATGACTCTCCGCCCATGCCTTCGTCCCTGTCCCAACGCGGCGCCGCCATGGCCGAATTCACGGTCGTCGCCATTCCGCTCCTGTTCGCGGGCCTGGGCGCCTTCGAAACCGGCCGCTGGCTGGTGGTACGCCAGGCCGTGGGCTACGCCCTGTTCGAAGCGGCACGGGCCGGAACGGTAGCGAACGCCGATCCGGCCGCCATCGCCCAGGCATTCGAGCGGGCCCTGTCGCCGGCCCTGGGAATCCGCGCCATGCAAGGCCCGAACGATCAGCGGTCGGCCGTGCGCGCACGAATGGCACACTGGACCCGCGTCCATGGCCTGCGCATGGCACGCATCGAACAACTCAATCCGGCTCCCGCCAGCTTCCAGGACTTCCCGGCCCGGCGCGCGGCGGAACCCCGCGAACTCGACTACGACCACCAGCGCCTGCGTCACGACACCGTCTACCTTTCCCGCTACCGCGGCGGCGTCGGTCCGCGCTCGGGCCAGACGCTGTTCGATGCCAACACGCTGGTACTGAGGTTGACGTACCTGCACGCCCCCTACCTGCCGGGCATGCGTACCCTGCTGAGGTCGCTCGCGGACGCCTCGGAAACGGATGACCATGTGAGGCAGGCGCGCAAGGCGGGCCTCTTGGTGATACGCCGCGAGATCGCCATGCCGATGCAGTCGGCGGCGCGCGAGCATGGCAGGAGCCGGGACCTGCTGGGACCTTAGGCCCGGCCCGGTATCAGCGAGAATTGGGTGCGGCGGCCGGCCGGGCGGCCGGTTGGCCGGACGTGCCGGCCGGCACGGTACCTGCCGGCGGTGCGTCGACGATCTGCACGAAGGCCTCGTTCTGGCGCAGCATGCCGAGTTCGTAGCGGGCCCGCTCCTCGATGGCATCGGTCCCGCTCTTCAAGTCGCGCACCTCGGCGTCGAGGGCGACGTTGCGCGTGCGCAGCTCGTCATTGGTATGCCGCTGGGCGTCGAGCTGCCGCTCGAGCTCCCAGGTGCGCAGCCAGCCGCCCTTGCCCAGCCAGAGCGGATACTGGATCATCACCAGCAGCAGGGCGATTATCAGCGTGAGCAGGCGCATGGAGGCTCTTCCCTGGACCGCGCCGCGTCAGCGGCGCGGCCGCGCGCATCAGCGCAGGTTGTAGAAAGCCTCGCGGCCGGGGTAGTGGGCGACGTCGCCCAGGTCTTCCTCGATCCGCAGCAGCTGGTTGTACTTGGCCGTGCGGTCCGAGCGCGACATCGAGCCGGTCTTGATCTGCAGCGCGTTGGTGGCGACGGCGATGTCGGCGATGGTCGTGTCCTCGGTCTCGCCCGAGCGGTGCGACACCACGGCCGTGTAGCCGGCGCGCTTGGCCATCTCGATCGCCGCGAAGGTCTCCGTCAGCGTGCCGATCTGGTTGATCTTGATCAGGATCGAGTTGGCGATGTTCTGCTCGATGCCGCGCTTGAGGATGCTGGTGTTGGTGACGAACAGGTCGTCGCCCACCAGTTGCACCTTCTTGCCCAGTTGTTCGGTCAGGTACTTCCAGCCGTCCCAATCGTTCTCGGCCATGCCGTCCTCGATCGAGATGATGGGGTACTTGTCGCACCAGGCGGCCAGCATGTGGGTCAGTTCCTGGGCGCTCAGGGTCACGCCCTCGCCTTCCAGGTGGTACTTGCCGTCGCGGAAGAATTCCGAGCTGGCGCAGTCCAGGCCCAGGGCGATCTGGCTGCCGGGCTCATAGCCGGCCTTCTCGATGGCCTGCAGTACGAGCTGGATGGCCGCTTCGTGGTTCTCGACGTTGGGGGCGAAGCCGCCTTCGTCGCCCACGGCGGTGGACATGCCCTTGTCATGGATGAGTTTCTTGAGCGCGTGGAATACCTCCGCGCCCATGCGCAGCGATTCGCGGAAACTGCTCGCGCCAACGGGCAGGATCATGAACTCCTGCATGTCGAGGTTGTTGTTGGCGTGCGCGCCGCCGTTGATGACGTTCATCATCGGGACCGGCATGCTCATCGCGCCGCTGCCGCCGAAGTAGCGGTACAGGGGCAGGCTGCACTCCTCGGCGGCGGCCTTGGCCACGGCCATGCTGACGGCCAGCATGGCATTGGCGCCCAGGCGCTCCTTGTTCTCGGTGCCGTCCAGCTCGATCAGGGTACGGTCCAGGAAGGCCTGCTCCTGCGCATCCAGGCCCATCAACGCTTCGGCGATCTCGGTATTGACGTTTTCGACGGCCTTCAGCACGCCCTTGCCCAGGTAGCGCGACTTGTCGCCATCGCGCAACTCGATGGCTTCGCGCGCACCGGTGGACGCGCCCGAGGGCACGGCGGCGCGGCCCATCGCGCCCGATTCCAGCAACACGTCGCACTCGACGGTGGGATTGCCGCGGGAGTCAATGATCTCGCGCCCGATGATGTCTACGATTGCGCTCATAGGAGTCCAGTCTCAAGAAAGTTATTGGAAATCGTTTTCGAGGAACCCGTGACGCTTGGTCACGCGGTCGAGTTCTATCAGCGATGCCAGCAGGTCGCCCATGCGCGCCAGCGGAACCGCGTTGGGCCCGTCGGACTTGGCATGGGCCGGATCCGGGTGCGTTTCCATGAACAGGCCCGACACGCCCACGGCCACCGCCGCCCGCGCCAGCACCGGCACGAATTCACGCTGCCCGCCTGAAGTCGTGCCCTGCCCGCCCGGCAGTTGCACCGAATGCGTGGCATCGAACACGACCGGACAATCCGTCTCGCGCATGATAGCCAGCGAGCGCATGTCCGACACGAGATTGTTGTAGCCAAACGATGCGCCGCGCTCGCACACCAGGATGTTGCCGCCGTCGCCGCCGGCCTCGATCGCGGCTTCGCGGGCCTTGGCCACGACGTTGATCATGTCGTGCGGCGCCAGGAACTGGCCCTTCTTGATGTTGACGGGCTTGAGCGTGGCGGCACAGGCGCGGATGAAATCGGTCTGGCGGCACAGGAAGGCGGGCGTCTGCAACATGTCCACCACATCGGCCACGGGACGGGCCTGCTCGGTTTCATGCACATCGGTCAGCACCGGCACGCCGACCTGCGCCCTCACCTCGGACAGCACCTTCAGTCCGAAATCCATGCCCATGCCGCGGAACGACTTGCTCGAGCTGCGGTTGGCCTTGTCGAACGAACTCTTGTAGATGAAAGGGATGCCCAGCTTGCCGGTCAACTCTTTCAGGACGCCGGCCGTATCGATCGCCATCTGCTGCGATTCGATCACGCAGGGTCCGGCGATCAGGAAGAACGGCTTGGCAAGGCCGATCTCGAAGCCGCAGATCGGATAGCTGCGGGTCGAGGCGTGCGGGTCTTGGCTCATGGTGACCTCCAGGCGGCTCAGCCCTGATCCGCCGCCACGCGCTGCAGCTTGTGCTTGCGCGCCGCGCGGATATAGGCCGAGAACAGCGGATGACCGTCGCGCGGCGTGGACGTGAATTCCGGGTGGAACTGCACGCCCATGAACCACGGGTGATCGGGCAGCTCCATCATTTCCGGCAGGTTCTCGGTGGGCGTGCGCGCGCTGATGACCATGCCGGCCTCCTCCAGCTTGGGCACGTACACATTGTTCACCTCGTAGCGATGGCGGTGGCGCTCGTTCACCTCGTCGCCGTAGATGTCGTGCGCCATCGTGCCGTCCTTGACCGGGCAGCGCTGCGCGCCCTTGCGCATGGTGCCGCCCAGGTCGGAAGTATTGGAACGGCGCTCGACGCGGCCCTCGCGATCCATCCATTCGGTGATCAGCGCCACCACGGGATGCTGGGTATCCGGATCGAACTCCGTACTGTTGGCGCCGGCCAGGCCAGCCACATGGCGGGCGAACTCGATCACCGCCAGTTGCATGCCCAGGCAGATGCCCAGATAGGGAACGCCGTTCTCGCGGGCGTAGCGGATCGCCTGTATCTTGCCCTCGGTCCCGCGCTTGCCGAAGCCGCCGGGCACCAGGATCGCGTCGAACTTGCCCAGCTTGCCCACGCCCTCGCTCTCGATTTCCTCGGAGTCGATGTAGTCCACCACCACCTTGCAGCGGGTATGGATGCCCGCGTGCACCAGCGCTTCCGTCAAGGATTTGTACGACTCGGTCAGGTCCACGTACTTGCCGACCATCGCGATATGCACTTCGCCCTCGGGGTTCTCGCGGGCATGGACCAGTTGATCCCACATGGACAGATCGGCCGGCTGGGGCTGCAGCCCCAACGTCTCGCAGACCAGCTCGTCCAGGCCCTGCTTGTGCAGCATGGCGGGGATCTTGTAGATGGAATCGACGTCCCAGACCGAAATGACCGCGTCCAGCGGCACGTTCGAGAACATCGAGATCTTGGCGCGCTCGTCGTCCGGGATGGGACGGTCGGCACGGCACAGCAATGCATGCGGATAGATGCCGATCTCGCGCAGCTTCTGCACCGAGTGCTGCGTGGGCTTGGTTTTCAGTTCGCCGGCCGAGGCGATGAAGGGCACCAGCGTCAGGTGCACGAAGGCCGCGCCGCCGCGCCCCAGGCGCAGGCTCATCTGGCGCGCGGCTTCCAGGAAAGGCAGCGACTCGATGTCGCCCACCGTGCCGCCGATCTCGACGATGGCGACATCGGTCTCGCCATCCCAGGCCGCCGATGCGCCGCGCGCGATGAAGTCCTGGATCTCGTTGGTGATATGCGGGATGACCTGCACGGTCTTGCCCAGGTAGTCGCCCCGCCGCTCCTTGCGCAGCACCGATTCGTAGATCTGGCCGGTGGTGAAGTTGTTCACCTTGCGCATGCGCGCCGAGATGAAGCGCTCGTAGTGGCCCAGGTCCAGGTCGGTCTCGGCGCCGTCTTCCGTGACGAAGACCTCGCCGTGCTGGAACGGGCTCATCGTGCCGGGATCGACGTTGATGTAGGGATCGAGCTTGAGGAGGGTGACTTTGAGGCCGCGCGATTCGAGAATAGCGGCCAGAGACGCGGCGGCAATGCCTTTCCCCAGGGAAGACACCACGCCACCGGTAACGAATACATACTTGGTCATTGCCAATGGCGCCCGGTTTTTGCCGAGCGCTTGCGGGAAATTGGAATTATAGCGGGAGTTGCGAAAGCCCGCGATCCGGGCGCGCGTAACCTTTGGCGACAAAAAGACATGGCCCCCCCCTACGCCCTTCGGGCGCCCCCCGGGGGGCGGCGCTGGCGGACCGGCGGAGCCGGATCCGCGGCGCCCTGGGTCAGCCTCTTCCTCTTAGTACAGGACGAGGGTGTCCAGGGCGGGGCGGTCGCCTTCGAGTTTGCCGGTCTGGGAGGTTTCGGCGAAGAAGACCTGGCCATCGTAGCGGCCGACGGCGTCGCGGGTGGCGCCGGTTTCGTAGTCCACGCGCGACTCTTCGGCGCGGCCGGTGCGGGCGAACAGGGTGAGCTGGCGCAGCGATTGCAGCCACCAGCGACGGGCGGCGCGGTCATAGGACAGGGTCAGTTCGGCCGAGGTGGAGATATCTTCCGCCTTGGACAGGCTGCGATCCGTGACAATGACGCGCTGCTGGCGTATGGCCAGTTCCAGGTTGCGGTCGGCGGACAGGTCCACGCCGCAGGTGGCGCACGGCAGGACGAAGCCCCAGCCGGTGGCTTCGAAGCCATGGGGGCCGCGGGCTCCCAGCAGCAGCGCGCGCCGGCCTTCGGCGTTGCGGTAGACCTGCGCCACGCCCTGCCCTTCCAGCCCCAGGTCCCCCTGCACTTCCCGCTCGAGCGTGAATCCGTCGGGGACGAAGGCCGCGGGCCGCGACGCGACGGCCGGAATGGCCAGCGCCGCCGGGATGTAAGGCCCGCCGGCCTCGGCGTGCGCGGAGGCGGCCAGGACCGCCAATACCACGGCCAGGGCGGCCCGCCGGGCCGCCCCGCGCCACTCAGACCGACGCGGCAACGGCGGAGGTATCCAGCTTGGCCGCGGTCTTCTCGACCACTTCCTGCGCCGTCACGCCGGGGGCAAGCTCGACCAGCTTGAGCCCTTGGGGCGTGACGTCCAGCACCGCCAGGTCGGTGATGATGCGGTTCACGACGCCCACGCCGGTCAGCGGCAGCGTGCACGCGGGCAGGATCTTCAGATCGACCGTGCCGTCCTTCTTGCGGGCCACGTGCTCCATCAGGATCACCACCCGGCCGACGCCCGCCACCAGGTCCATGGCGCCGCCCATGCCCTTGATCATCTTGCCCGGGATCATCCAGTTGGCCAGGTCGCCCTGCTCGGACACCTGCATCGCCCCCAGGATGGCCAGGTTGATCTTGCCGCCGCGGATCATGCCGAACGAATCCGACGACGAGAAGATGGACGAGCCCGGCAGCGTGGTCACGGTCTGCTTGCCGGCGTTGATCAGGTCGGGATCGACCTCGTCCTCGGTGGGAAACGGCCCGATGCCCAGCAGCCCGTTCTCGGACTGCAGCCAGACCTCCAGCCCCTCGGGCACATGATTGGCCACCAGCGTCGGCAACCCGATGCCCAGGTTCACGTAGAAACCATCCTGCAACTCACGCGCCGCCCGCGCGGCCATCTCATCTCGAGTCCATGCCATGTCATTTCTCCTTGATATCCATCGACCCGGGACGCCGTGGATCCGGCTCCGCCGGTCCACCAGCGCCGCCCCCCGGGACCCGGCGCCGGGCCGCCCCAAGGTGGGTCCCGGCCCCCTTGGGAGGCTGCCGCGTAGCGGCTGGGGGCTCACCATACTGGGCGCCCGAAGGGCGTAGGGGGGTTACCTTACGGTCCGCTGTTCTATGCGCTTTTCCGGGGTCGCGTTCAGGACCAGGCGGTGCACGTAGATACCCGGCAGGTGGATGTGATCCGGATCCAGCTCGCCGTTCTCGACGATACGCTCGACCTCCGCCACCGTGATCTTGCCCGCCATCGCGGCGTTGGGATTGAAGTTGCGGGCAGTCTTGTTGAAGATCAGGTTGCCGCTCTTGTCCGCCACCAGGGCCTTGACCAGCGCCACGTCCGGCACCAGCGCGCGCTCCATGACGTATTTCTTGCCGTCGAACTCGCGGATTTCCTTGCCCTCGGCCACCTGGGTGCCCACGCCGGTGGCCGTGAAGAAGGCCGGGATACCCGCGCCGCCGGCGCGCAGCTTCTCGGCCAGCGTGCCCTGGGGCGTGAATTCCACTTCCAGCTCGCCCGCCAGGTACTGGCGCTCGAACTCCTTGTTCTCGCCGACATACGAGGAAATCATCTTGCGGATCTGCCGCGTTTCCAGCAGCAGCCCGAGCCCGGCGCCATCGATGCCCGCATTGTTGCTGATGCAGGTCAGATTCTTGGCACCGGTATCGCGCAGCGCGGCGATCAGGGCTTCGGGTATGCCGCACAGGCCGAAACCGCCTACCGCCAGGGTCTGCCCGTCCCGCACGATGTCCGCTAGCGCCTCCCGGGCGCTGGCATAGACCTTGTTCATCGTCGTCCTCGCTTACGTGGTGGCCAACGGCCGTGATCGCTTGAAATACAATCCAGGATGATACTTCGAACTATCTTGGCTTGGCGGTGACACCGCCGGTTCCGCACCCCCACCCCACCCGGAGGAACCCTGTACATGCAAGGCAACGAACGCGAGTCGATGGAATATGACGTGGTCATCGTCGGAGGCGGGCCCGCTGGCCTGGCCACCGCGATCCGCCTCAAGCAGCTTGCCGCCGAGAAAGGCCGCGAAATCGGAGTCTGCATACTGGAGAAAGGCAGCGAGATCGGCGCCCACGTCCTGTCGGGCGCGGTCATGGACCCGCGCGCGCTGACCGAGCTGATTCCCGACTGGAAGGCCAAGGGCGCGCCGCTGAATACACCAGTCAGCGAAGACCGCTTCCTGTTCCTGTCCGAGACCGGCGCCCGCGCCACGCCCGGCTGGCTGCTGCCCGCCTGTTTCCACAATACCGGCAACTACGTGGTCAGCCTGGGCAAGGTGGCCCGCTGGCTCGGCGAACAGGCCGAAGCCCTGGGCGTGGACTTGTTCCCCGGCTTCGCCGCCGCCGAGATCCTCTACAACGAGGACGGCTCGGTCAAGGGCGTGGCCACCGGCGACATGGGCGTGGGCCGGGACGGCCAACCCACCGACCAGTACCAGCCGGGCATGGAGCTGCACGCCCGCTACACGATCTTCGCCGAAGGCTCGCGCGGCCACCTGGGCCGCCAGTTGAACGAGAAACTCAAGCTGGATGCCGGCAAGGATCCGCAAAGCTACGGCATCGGCATCAAGGAACTGTGGGAGATCGATCCCGCCAGGCACCAGCCCGGCCTTGTCGTCCACACCGCCGGCTGGCCGCTGGACGCCGACACCTATGGCGGCTCGTTCCTGTACCACCTCGAGGACAACAAGGTCGCCATCGGCCTGATCGTGGGCCTGGACTACAGCAACCCGTGGCTGTCGCCCTTCGAGGAATTCCAGCGCTTCAAGACCCATCCTTCCATCCGGGGCTTCCTGGAAGGCGGCAAGCGCATCGCCTATGGCGCGCGCTCCATCACGGCCGGCGGCCTGCTGTCCCTGCCCCGCCTGGCCTTCCCGGGCGGCGCGCTGGTCGGCTGCGAGGCCGGCTTCCTGAACGCCTCGCGCATCAAGGGCAGCCACGCGGCCATCAAGAGCGGCATGCTGGCGGCCGAGGCCGCGTTCGACGCCCTCGAGGCGGGCCGCAGCCACGACGAACTGGCCAGCTACCCGGCCGCCTTCGAGGCATCCTGGCTGCGCGAGGAACTGAACAAATCGCGCAACTTCAAGCAGTGGTTCAAGAAGGGCCGCACGGTCGGCACGCTGATGACCGGCATCGAGCAGTGGCTGCTGCGCGGCAACTTCCCCTGGACGCTGCATCGCGACAAGCCCGACCACGTCTATCTGAAGCCGGCCGCGGACTGCCCGCGTATCGAATACCCCAAGCCCGACGGCAAGCTGACCTTCGACCGGCTGGGTTCGGTGTTCATCTCGAACACCAACCACGAGGAAAACGAGCCCATCCACCTGACGCTCAAGGATCCCTCGGTTCCGGTCGACATCAACCTCGCGCGCTATGCCGGCCCGGAAAGCCGCTACTGCCCGGCCGGCGTCTACGAGTTCGTGAAGGACGACGCCGGCACCGAACGCCTGCAGATCAACGCCCAGAACTGCGTCCACTGCAAGACCTGCGACATCAAGGACCCCACGCAGAACATCGTCTGGGTGACGCCGCAGGGGGGCGAAGGGCCGGTCTACAACGAGATGTGACCGGGGGCGGCCTCAGGCCGGGTCGTGCAGCGGCCGGGTCGCCACCAGGAAATCCTCGTCCGACTGCCAGTGCGCCGCGTCAACGGCAAAGCACCGGCGTACGAAGTCGCGCGTCAGCACCGCGCGCGGCTCGCCGTCGGCGATTACCCGCCCTTCCCACAGCGCCACGATGCGGTCGGCGTACTGCGCCGCCAGATTCATGTCGTGCATGGTCACGATCACCGCCGCGCCGGTGCGATGCGCGAACTCGCGGATAGCCGTGCATACCGAATGCTGGTGATGCGGATCCAGGCTGGCGCACGGTTCGTCCAACAGCAATAGCCGGCCGGCGCCCGAGCCGGTTTCGCTGGGCCAGATCTGCGCCAGCACCCGCGCCAGATGCACGCGGGCCTGCTCTCCGCCCGACAGCCCGGGCATGGATCGCTGGGCCAGATGCGTGACCCCCGCCGCTTCCAGCGCCGCCCTGACGATGCCTTCGAGCTGCCGGCGCGACTCGGTGCGCGCCAGGCACCCCAGGTGCACCACCTCGTCCACCGTGAACGGCAGGCTCAGTCCGGCGCGCTGGGGCAGCACCGCCCGCTGCCGGGCCAGCTCGCCGGCCGCCCACTTCCTCAGCGGCTGCCCCTTGAACAACACCTCGCCCGAGGCCGGGCCGAGATCGCCCGCCATGGTCGACAGCAGCGTGGACTTCCCCGCGCCGTTGGGGCCGATCAGCATCACGATCTCGCCTGCCTCCACCACGCAGTCGATGCCCTCCAGCACCACGCGCGGGTGCGGCTGGCCGGCCTGGCGCCGCGCGACGGTCAGTGAACGCACTTCCAGCATGCTCGTCATCCTTCGAACATCCTGCCCTTGGCCCGCAGCAGCAGGAACAGGAAGAACGGCGCCCCGATCAGCGCCGTCAGCACGCCTATGGGCAGTTCGGCCGGCGCGATGATCAGACGGGCGGCCAGGTCGGCGGCCACCGTCAGCGCGGCGCCCAGCAAGGCCGCCCCGGGCAGCACGATGCGCGCGTCCGGGCCCGCCATCAGGCGGATACAGTGGGGCGCGACCAGGCCCAGGAAGCCGATGATGCCGCAGAACGCCACCGCCATGCCCACCGCCAGCGCGCTGAACACCACCGCCAGCGCCTTCAGGCTTTCCACCGCCACGCCCAGGTGGCGGGCCTCGGCCTCGCCCAGCGCCATCGCGTTGAGTCCGCCGCGCAGGCGCCACATGCCCGCCAGCGCCACGGCGCCGACCAGGGACACCATGCCCACGATGGGCCACGTGGCGGGCGCCAGGCTGCCCAGGTTCCAGAAAGTCAGGTTGCGCAGTTGTTCGTCGGTCGCCATGTAGCTGGCCAACCCGATGAGCGCCATGGCAATCGCATTCATGGCGATCCCCGCCAGCAGCATGGCGGCAACGGATACCCCGAGCGAAGTACGGCCGATCCGGTAGACCAGCAGGGTGGTCAGCACGCCGCCGGTGAAAGCGGCGGCCGGCAGCAACGCCAGCCCCATCGCCCGGGCCAGCGCCGGCCACCACAGGTTGCCGAACACGATGGTCAGCGCGACCGCGAGCGCCGCGCCGCTCGAAACCCCGATCAGGCCGGGATCAGCCAGCGGATTGCGGAACAGGCCTTGCAGCGTCGCGCCCGCCATGCCCAGCAGCGCCCCCACCGCCACGCCCAGCATCACGCGCGGCAGGCGTATGGTCCACAGCACGCCCATCTGCTGGGGTTCGAATCCGCCCTGGGCCAGGCCCGCCTTGTGCAACAGGATGGCCAGCACGTTCGATGCGGAAATGGGATAGGCGCCGCGGCCGGCGGCCACCACCACCAGCACCGCCAGCAGCGCGGCCAGGACCGCGAACAGCCAGGCGGCCGGCATGCGGCCCGCCCGCACCCGGGCCCAGCCCGACGGCGGCGCGGCGGTATCCACGCTGGAGGCAGTCATCACGGTAGCGCCCTCATGCGCTGAGCGCGGCGTACAGGTCTTCGACCGCCTGCGGCAGGCGCGGACCGAATCCCAGCAGCAGCACGATGTCGAACAGGACGGCGCGGTGGCTCCTGCCGGCGGGCGTCATGGCGAGGCCCGGCGTGGCCAGGAGGCGTGCCCTGGCATCCGGCTCCTGCGTACCGTCAAAGGTGCCGATGATGGCATCGGGCGCCGCGCCGGCCAGCGACTCGGCCGACAACGGCTTGTAGTTGGCGAAATCGCTGCCGAACACATTGACCGCGCCGACCAGGGTAAGCATCGCATCGGCGCCGGTGTCGCGGCCGGCCGCCATGGTGTTGGCGCCATGCCGCATCAGGCAGGCCACGCGCAGCGGCTGGCCGCCCGGCCCGCGCAGCGGCGCGGCCGCGATCCGCGCCTGCAAGGCCTGCCAACGGGACGCCAGCGTGTCGGCCAGCGCCCTGCCTTCGGCCTGGCGGCCCAGCGCGGCCGCCACGGTGCCGATCCGCCCCAGCACGCCTTCGAAGGTGTAGTCGCCATCGACGTGCACGACCTTGACCCCCGCCGACTCGATCTGCCGCAGCACGGCGGGTGGCCCCGCCTCCTGCCCCGCCAGCAGCACCTGCGGCCCCAGGGACAGCACCCCCTCGGCCGACAGCGTGCGCTGGTAGCCGACCTTGGGCAGCGCCAGGGCCTGGGCAGGATAGAGGCTGCTGGTGTCGACCGCCAGCAGTTGGGATTGGCCGCCCAGCGCGTAGACGATCTCCGTCACGCCGGCTCCCACGGACACCACGCGCGGCGCCCGGGCCCGCGGCTGGGCGCCGCGCGCCACCGGAGCCAGGGCCCCCAGCAGGAGGCCGGCCGGCATCGCCGCCAGCAAGGCCCGGCGGCGCTCCGTCATTGTGGACATCGACATCATTCCCTCACGCGAGCGACGGCTCGCCCTTCAGATCATAGCTGCGCGCCAGCAACACCGCGAAGCGCTCGAAGGCGGCGCTGGCCCCGGCCACCACCCGGTCCTGCTCCACGGCGGACAAACCGCTGCCATCCAGCGCCAGGACGAAGCGCTTCCACGCCGCCCCGCGCCCGTCGGCCGGCGCCGCCAGATTGCGCGCGCCGAAATCCTCGCCCAGCCCCAGCCTCTGGCCCGCTTCCTTGAGCAGGAAGGCCGCGCCCAGCTTGGAGCCCTCGGACACGTACAGCCAGCCCAGGCCCTCGGGCAGCTCCATGCCCTGGCCCTGCGGCGTTTCGCCGCCTTCCGGAACGGCCTGGCCCAGGTCCTGCAGATCGGCGTGGGCCGCCGCGAGCCGGGGCCGCTCGGCCAGGTCCGGGATCAGCGCCGCGTAGGCCGGGTCGTCGTACAGCGACTCGATGTCGCGCTGGAACAGATACTGGGCGACGACGAAGCGGCCGTAGTTCTCCCGGTTGTCGAACGGCTTGAGCGACATCACGAGCTTGTCGAGCTTCTCGTGCAGCGGAGCGGTTGCGGTCTTCAGACGAAGGGCCAGCGACGACGGGGAGGCGGTCTGGAGCGACATGGCGTGATACCTCGGATAGTAATAAAAAGAAGAATCGATCTCAATTACACGGAATTATGCCTGCTCGGCCGCCATCTGTCTCGCCCCGGGCATTCCCTCTTCCCACGCAAAGCAATTGTGACTCTGGCGCACGGTATCCCGAAGCCCGATGCCATGCGCCTGCGTTTATCATCGATACATCCCATTGGCGTGGTCCGCGGGGCCCGCCCAACACCATCAGATATAGCCAGGAGAATCTCCATGACGGAACGCACCAACCGCCACGGCCTGCAAGTGGCGAGTGAACTCGACCGCTTCATCGAGCAGGAAGCCCTGCCCGGCACGGGCATCGAGAGTGACCGCTTCTGGCAAGGCTTTTCGCGGATCGTGCACGACCTCGCGCCCAAGAACCGCGCGCTGCTGGCCGAACGCGACCGCCTGCAGGCCGAAATCGACGGCTGGCACCGCGCCCACCCCGGCCCGATCCGCGACCAGGATACGTACCGCGCCTTCCTGGAACGCATCGGCTACCTGCTGCCCCAGCCCGAGCACGTGCGCGTCACCACCGACAACGTCGACACCGAGATCGCCGAACAGGCCGGTCCGCAGCTCGTGGTGCCGGTCTCCAACCAGCGCTATGCCCTGAACGCCGCCAACGCGCGCTGGGGCAGCTTGTACGACGCCCTCTACGGCACCGACGCCCTGCCCGAGACCGGCGGCGCCGAACGCGGCGCCGGCTACAACCCGGTGCGCGGCCAGGCCGTCATCGCCCGCGCGCGCGCCTTTCTCGACCAGGCCGCGCCGCTGGCCCAGGGCTCGCATGCCGACGCCACCGGCTACTCGGTGCGCGATGGCAAGCTCGTGGTCGCGCTCGGGCAAGGCGAAACCGCCCTGCGCCGGCCGGAACAGTTCGTCGGCCACCAAGGCCAGGCACAGGCGCCCTCGGCCGTCCTGCTCAAGGGCAACGGCCTGCACTTCGAGATCCAGGTCGACCGCGCCAGCCAGATCGGCGCCACCGACGCCGCCGGCGTCAAGGACGTCGTGCTGGAATCGGCCATCACCACCATCATGGACTGCGAAGACTCCGTGGCGGCGGTCGACACCGACGACAAGGTCAAGATCTACCGCAACTGGCTGGGCCTGAACAAGGGCGACCTGACCGAGGAAGTCAGCAAGAACGGCAAGACCTTCACCCGCCGCCTGAACGCCGACCGCGACTACACCGCCGCCGATGGCTCGTCGCTGACGCTGCACGGACGCTCGCTGATGTTCGTGCGCCACGTCGGCCACCTGATGACCAACCCCGCCGTGCTGGACAAGGACGGCAACGAGATCCCGGAGGGCATCCTGGACGCCGTGGTGGCCACGCTGGCCGCGCTGCCCGACCTGAAGGTCCGCCGCAACTCGCGCAAGGGCTCGTTCTACGTCGTCAAGCCCAAGATGCACGGTCCGGCCGAAGTCGCCTTCGCCAGCGAACTGTTCGACCGCGTCGAAGACCTGCTGGGCCTGCCACGCCATGCGCTCAAGATGGGCATCATGGACGAAGAACGCCGCACCAGCGTCAACCTCAAGGCCTGCATCGCCGCCGCCAGCCCGCGCGTCGCCTTCATCAACACCGGCTTCCTGGACCGCACCGGCGACGAGATCCACACCGCCATGGAAGCCGGTCCCATGCTGCGCAAGGGCGACATGA
Source organism: Alcaligenaceae bacterium SAGV5 (assembly GCA_009360345.1). Lineage (GTDB taxonomy): Bacteria > Pseudomonadota > Gammaproteobacteria > Burkholderiales > Burkholderiaceae_B > Pigmentiphaga. The sequence continues at coordinate 76,694 of SPDP01000003.1, read as the reverse complement.
AGGCCTCGGCCTGGATCGCCGCCTACGAACGCAGCAACGTGCTGATCGGCCTGGATGCCGGCCTGCGCGGCCGCGCCCAGATCGGCAAGGGCATGTGGGCCATGCCCGACCTGATGGCCGCCATGCTGGAACAGAAGATCGCCCACCCCAAGGCCGGCGCCAACACCGCCTGGGTCCCCTCGCCCACCGCCGCCACCCTGCACGCGATGCACTACCACCAGGTGGACGTGCAGGCCGTCCAGCAGGAACTGGAAAAGACCAGGCTGAGCACGGTCAGCCACGAACTCCTGCAAGGCCTCCTGACCGTCCCCGTCGGCGATCCCGCCGCCTGGTCGCCCGCCGACATCCAGCAGGAACTCGAGAACAACGCCCAGGGCATCCTCGGCTACGTGGTGCGCTGGATCGACCAGGGCGTGGGCTGCTCCAAGGTGCCCGACATCCACAACGTCGGCCTGATGGAAGACCGCGCCACCCTGCGCATCTCCAGCCAGCACATCGCCAACTGGCTGCGCCACGGCATCACCAACGAGGCCCAGGTCCGCGACGTGCTCAAGCGCATGGCCAAGGTCGTGGACCAGCAAAACGCCAACGACCCGCTCTACGAACCCATGTCCGGCCACGAGGAAACCTCCCTCGCCTTCCAGGCCGCCTCGGCCCTGATCTTCGAAGGCCGCGGCCAGCCCAACGGCTACACCGAACCGCTGCTGCACGCCTACCGGGCCAGGAAAAAGGCACAGGCCCGCTAACCCGCCGCCCACGCCTGCCCCATCAGCCACCGCCGCAGGTCGTGTCCGGGCCACGGCGGGGGCGGATCCGGAAAACCAACGTCATGCTGGAATAGGCCAAGGAACCCGCATGAAAGTCTGCATCGTGGGCGCCGGCGCCATCGGCGGCTTCATCGGCACCCGCCTGGCCGCCACCGGCGCCTGCGCCGTCAGCGCGCTGGCCCGCGGCGCCACGCTGGCGGCGCTCCAATCCCACGGCTGGCGACTGCGGCAGGAAGGCGCCCTCGTCCAGGCACCGGTCACCGCCAGCGACCGCGCCGAGGCCCTGGGCCGGCAGGACCTGGTCGTCATCGCGGTCAAAGGCCCCGCCCTGGCCGCCGTGGCGGACAGCCTGGCACCCCTGCTGGGCCCCGACACCGCCGTGCTGCCGGCCATGAACGGCGTGCCCTGGTGGTTCGCGCAGGGCATCCTGCCACCGGAACAGGCCAGCCTGTCGGCCATCGACCCCGATGGCCGGATCGCGCGCGGTATTCCCGCGGCGCGCGTGGTCGGATGCGTGGTCCACGCCAGCACCTCGACGCCGGAACCGGGCGTGGTCCGGCATCACATGGGCGGGGGCCTCATCGTCGGCGAACCGGACGGCTCCGCGTCCGCCCGGGTCGAGCGCATCGCCGCGCTGCTCGCCCAGGCGGGCTTCGGCGCCACGGCCTCGCGCGCCATCCGCCAGGACATCTGGTACAAGCTGTGGGGCAACATGACCATGAACCCGGTCTCGGCCATGACCGGCGCGACGGTCGACCGCATCCTGGACGATCCGCTGGTGCGCCGCTTCTGCTCCGACGCCATGGACGAGGCCGCGCGCATCGGCCGCGAACTGGGCTGCGCCATCGACCAGAGCGCCGAGGACCGCCACGCCGTCACCCGCAAGCTCGGGGTTTTCAAGAGTTCCATGCTGCAGGATGCGGAAGCCGGCCGGCCGCTGGAGCTGGACGCCATCGTGGCCGCTGTACGCGAACTGGGGCAGAAAGTGGGCGTACCCACGCCCAACATCGACGCCTTGTTCGGCCTGGCCCGCCTGTACGGCCGGGCGCACGGCCTCTATCCGGACGTCAGCGCGTAGAAGCGGACACGAAGAACGCGCCGATCACCGTCTTGACGTCGGTGACCTCCCCCTGGCGGATCCAGGCCATCAGGTCCTCCAGCGGAGCGGTGAACACTTCCAGGAATTCGTGCTCGTCCAGCTGCTGCTCGCCGCGCTCCAGGCCTTCGGCCAGGAACAGCACGATACGCTCGTTGGCGTAGGCGATGGCGTTATGGATGGTGGTGAGCTCGGTCCACTTGCCCGCCCGGTAGCCCGTTTCCTCCAGCAGCTCGCGCTGCGCGGTGGCCAGCGGGGCCTCGCCGGGATCGATCTTGCCGGCGGGAAATTCGATGAAGGCCCGGTGCATGGGATAACGATACTGCCGCACCAGCACCACTTGTCCGTCCGGCAGCATGGGCACGATCATGGATGCGCCCGGGTGCATGATGTATTCGCGCGTGGCCGTGGCCCCGCCCGGCAGCCGGACGGTATCCCGGCGCACGTCGAGCAGCTTGCCGCGGAACACCGCCTCGCTGGTGATCGGCTCCTCGCGCAGGCGGTCGGAACTGCGTGCCAGTTCCTCCAGGGCTCGATCATCGCTCATCGGGCAGTCCGTTTGAAAAGATAGCGGTAAACGAAGCCCGGGTAGGCCAGCACGAGGTACAGCGTCAGGGTGATGGCGTAGAACTGCCATCCCTGGGGAAAGACGTTCCCCAGGCTGGCCTCGAAGCCCAGGCCGATGGCGCCGACCACCAGATACAGCACCAGCACCTCGACCAGCCGCAGCCAGAAAGGCTTGCTGGCGGGCGCGCCGTCCCGGCGGAAGGCCATGGCGCCGAACACGCGCTCCGACAGGAACGGCAGGTTGGCGGTCACCAGGGCCAGCAGGATCAGGACGTAGATGGCGAGGGTCTGTTTCAAGGCGGGGTTCCTGGCGCGACAAACCCGGTCAGGGACGGCGGCGGCACAAGCATGCCGCCGCCGGAGAATACGCTCAGAGCGCGAGCGAACTGGAGATGGCCTGGGCGCACAGGGCGACCAGCGGCGCGGGGAACACGCCCAGGATCAGCAGCAGCGCGCCGTTGACCGACAGCACGGCCCGGAAGCCGGCCGAGCCCTGCAGGGGGGCCTGATCGACCGGATCGTCGAAGTACACCACTTTCACCACCCGCAGGTAGTAAAAGGCGCCGATCAGCGAGAACAGCACGGCCACCACGGCCAGCACGACGTGGTTGGTCTGGATCAGCGACTGCAGCACCGCCAGCTTGGCGTAGAAACCGACCGTGGGCGGAATGCCCGCGAGCGAGAACATCTGCACCAGCATCACCCCGGCGAACCACGGGTTGCGGCGGTTCAGGCCCTTCAGGTCGTCCACGTTCTCGCACTCGAAGCCCGAGCGCGACAGCAACATCAGCACGCCGAACGAACTGAGCGTGGTCAGCACATAGACGACCACGTAGAACATGGCCGAGGTGTAGGCGTTCTGCGCATTGAAGGCGCTGCCCTCGAGCACGCCGGACATCAGGCCCAGCAGCACGAAGCCCATGTGCGAGATGGTCGAATAGGCCAGCATGCGCTTGATGTTGGCCTGCATGATGGCCGCGAGGTTGCCGATGGCCAGCGACAGCACCGCCATGATGGCCAGCATGGGCTGCCAGTCGGCCGCCAGGCCGAACAGGCCATCGACCAGCAGGCGCAGCACGATGGCGAAGGCGGCCAGCTTGGGCGCGCCGCCCAGCAGCAACGTCACGGCCGTGGGCGCGCCCTGGTAGACGTCGGGCACCCACATGTGGAACGGCACGACGCCGAGCTTGAAGGCCAGGCCGGCGACCAGGAATACCAGTCCGAAGACCAGGATCATGTGGTTGTCGGTGGCGCCGGAGGTGGCGCGCGCGATGCCGGCCAGGTTCAGCGTGCCGGTGGCGCCGTAGATCATGGACATGCCGTACAGCAGCAGGCCCGAGGCCAGCGCGCCCAGCACGAAGTACTTCATCGCCGCCTCGGTGGACACGGTGTGCTCGCGGCGCAGCGCCACCAGCGCGTAGAACGCCAGCGACATCAGCTCCAGGCCGAGATAGATCGTCAGCATGTTGCCGGCCGAGATCATGACCATCTGGCCCAGCAGCGCCAGCAGCGACAGCACGTACAGCTCGCCGCCCCGCAGCATGCCCCGGTCCTGGGCGTAGCCCTTGCCGTAGATCAGCGTCACGCCCACCGCGATGTACGAGAACACCTTGAGCACATGGGCGAGGCTATCGGCCACGTACATGCCGTCGAAGGCCGAGCCCTGCACGCCCGAGGCCAGATCGGACAGGCTCATCCAGGTCAGCACCACCAGCGTGAGCAGGGACAGGATGTGCGTCAGCGCACGGCCTTCGTCCTTGACGAACAGGTCGATCAGCAGGATGGCCGACGTCAGCACCAGCAGCGTGATCTCCGGCGCGACGAGAGACAGGTTCAGATTGGCGAATTCCATTGCGTAACGTCCGGCGTCCTACAGTTTCGAAATGGCGACATGCTTGAGCAGCGCGTCGACCGAGACGTGCATCACGTCGGTGAAGGGCGCGGGATGGACGCCCATGTACAGCACGGCGATGGCCATCACGCCCAGGATGAAGAACTCGCGGGCGTTGACATCGTTCAGCTCGCGCACGTGCTGGTGGGTGATGTCTCCGAACACGACGCGCTTGACCATCCACAGCGAGTACGCGGCGCCCAGGATCAGCGCGATGGCGGCCAGCAGGCCGATCCAGAAGTTGTACTCGACCGAGCCCATGATGACGAAGAACTCGCCCACGAAGCCGCTGGTGGCCGGCAGGCCGCTGTTGGCCATCGAGAACAGCACGAAGAACGTCGCGAACCTGGGCATGGTGTTGACCACGCCGCCGTAGTCGGCGATGCGGCGCGAATGCACACGGTCGTACAGCACGCCTATGCACAGGAACATCGCCCCCGACACGAAGCCGTGCGAAACCATCTGCACGATGGCGCCCTCGACGCCGGCGGTGTTGAAGATGAAGAAGCCCAGGGTCACGAAGCCCATGTGCGCCACGGACGAATACGCGACCAGCTTCTTCATGTCGTCCTGCACCAGCGCCACCAGGCCGATGTAGATGACGGCGATCAGCGACAGCGCGATCATCATGCCCGACAGGCTATGCGCGGCATCGGGCACGATGGGCAGCGACAGCCGCAGGAAGCCGTAGGCGCCAAGCTTCAGCATGATGGCGGCCAGCACCACCGAACCGCCGGTGGGCGCCTCGACGTGGGCATCGGGCAGCCAGGTGTGGACCGGCCACATCGGCACCTTGACGGCGAAAGCCATCAGGAACGCCAGGAAGATCAGGATCTGCTCGGTCTGGCCCAGCGGCAGCTTGTGCCAGGCCAGGATGTCGAACGTGCCGCCGGCCGAATGCCACAGGTAGATGAAGGCGACCAGCGTCAGCAGCGAGCCCAGCAGCGTGTACAGGAAGAACTTGAACGCCGCGTAGACCCGGTTGGGGCCGCCCCAGACGCCGATGATGATGTACATCGGGATCAGCGTGGCTTCGAAGAACACGTAGAACAGCAGGCCGTCCAGCGCCGCGAACACGCCGATCATCAGGCCCGACAGGATCAGGAAGGCGCCCATGTACTGGGCGACGCGGCTGGTGATGACCTCCCACCCGGCCAGCACCACGATGATGGTGATGAAGGCCGTCAGCAGGACGAACCACAGCGAGATGCCGTCCACGCCCAGGTAATAGGACACGCCGTACTCGGCGATCCAGGAGGCTTTCTCGACGAACTGCATTTGCGCCGTCGAGGCGTCGAACCCGGTGTACAGCGGCAGGGTCACCAGGAAGCCGGTGATCGCGCCGATCAGCGCCAGCACGCGGGCGACGGTGGGATTGCTGTCTCGCCCCACCGCCAGCACCATGATGCCGAAGACGATCGGGGTGAAGATCGCAAGCGAGAGCCACGGAAAAGAAGTTTGAGCCATATCGCTTGCCATCAATTGTTCAGCAGGACGAAGAAGGTCACCATGGCCATGATGCCGATGATCATGGCGAAGGCGTAGTGATAGATGTAGCCCGACTGCAGGTGGCGGACCACGCCGGCGAACCAGCCCACCAGACGGGCGCTGCCGTTGACCAGGAGGCCGTCGATCAGGGACTTGTCGCCCACCTTCCAGAAGCCGCCGCCCAGCGCCCGGGCACCGCGCGCGAACACGGCTTCGTTGATCTTGTCCATGTAGTACTTGTTGTCGAGCAGGTTGTACAGCCAGCCTGCGCGAGCCTTGATGGCGGCGGGAATGGCCGGTTTGACCATGTAGAAGAACCACGCCAGGACCACGCCGGCCAGCATCAGCCAGAACGGCACGGTGCTGAAGGCGTGCAGCCCGTAGGCCACCCAGCCGTGGAAGTCCTCGGCCAGGTGCTCCATGACCGGACGATCGGGCGAATTGGCGATCACGCCCTTGAAGAAGTCGCCGAACAGCATGGGACCGACCGCGATCGCGCCGATCACCACCGACGGGATGGCCAGCAGCACCAGCGGCACCGTCACCACGGCGGGCGACTCGTGCGGCACGCCGCCATGGTGGTGGTCGTCGTGGCCATGGCTGTCGTGCGCGTGGTCGTCGTGTCCATGCCCGTGCGCGCCCGAGGTGTCGAAGCGCTCCTTGCCATGGAAGACCAGGAAGTACAGGCGGAACGAGTAGAACGCCGTCACGAACACGCCGGCCAGCACCGCGAAGTAGGCGAAGCCCGAACCCCAGACGTGGGACAGCTTGGCGGCCTCGATGATGTTTTCCTTCGAGTAGAACCCGGCGAAGAACGGCGTGCCGATCAGCGCCAGCGAACCCAGCAGGAAGGTGATCCAGGTGATGGGCATGTACTTGCGCAGGCCGCCCATGTTGCGGATGTCCTGGTCGTGGTGCATGCCGATGATGACCGAACCCGCCGCCAGGAACAGCAGCGCCTTGAAGAAGGCATGCGTCATCAGGTGGAAGATCGCCACCGAGTAGGCCGAAGCACCCAGCGCCACGGTCATGTAGCCCAGCTGCGACAGCGTCGAATAGGCCACCACGCGCTTGATGTCGTTCTGGATGATGCCCAGGAAACCCATGAACAACGCGGTGATCGCGCCGATGACGATGATGAACGACAGCGCGGTGGGAGACAGCTCGAACAGCGGCGAGAAGCGTGCCACCATGAAGATGCCCGCCGTCACCATGGTGGCGGCGTGGATCAGCGCGGAGATCGGGGTCGGGCCTTCCATCGAGTCGGGCAGCCAGACGTGCAGCGGAAACTGCGCCGACTTGCCCATGGCGCCCACGAACAGCGCGATGCAGGCCACGCTCAGCAGCATCCAGTCGGTACCCGGGAAGGTCATGCCCGCCAGCTTGTCCGACTGCGAGAACACCTCGGTGTAGTTCAGCGAGCCGGCGTAGGCGAACAGAAGGCCGATGCCCAGCACGAAGCCGAAGTCCCCTACCCGGTTGACCAGGAAGGCCTTCATGTTGGCGAAGATCGCGGTGGGACGGGTATACCAGAAACCGATCAGCAGGTAGGACACCAGGCCCACGGCTTCCCACCCGAAGAAGAGCTGGAGCATGTTGTTGGCCATGACCAGCATCAGCATCGAGAAGGTGAACAGCGAGATGTAGGCGAAGAACCGCTGGTAGCCGGGATCGTCCTTCATGTAGCCGATGGTGTAGATGTGCACCATCAGCGACACCGAGGTGACCACCACCATCATCATGGCCGACAGCGTGTCGATCATGAAGCCGATTTCCAGCTTGATGCCGCCGATCGCGCTCCAGGTGTAGAGCGTGCCATTGAAGGTGTTGCCCGCCAGGACGTCCTGCAGCACGAACGCCGAGCCGATGGCCGAGACCAGCACGCCCAGGATCGTGACCCAGTGCGCGCCGGCGCGGCCGACCCAGCGTCCGAGGAAGCCGGTGCCGAACAAGCCGGCGATGGCGGACCCGACCAGCGGGGCGAAAGCGATGAGGAGATAGAGCTTAGGTACCGACATGTCTTGATTTTCTCGTAGCCCGGACCGTCAGCCCTTCAGCCGGTCAAGTTCATCAACATTGATCGTGTTCAGGTTGCGGAACAATACAACCAGGATCGCCAGGCCGATGGCAGCTTCGGCGGCCGCCACGGTCATGATGAAGAACACGAACACCTGACCGCTCAAATCGCCCATCCAGGTGGAAAAAGCGATGAAATTCATGTTCACCGCCAGCAACATCAGTTCGATCGCCATCAGCAGCACGATGATGTTCTTGCGGTTGAGGAAGATGCCGACGATGCTGATCGCGAACAGGATCGCGCCCAGCACGAGGAAGTGGCCTAGGGTCAGGGTCATGATTGGCTTCCCTTGGGTTCAGTGGCGGCAGGCGCCTGGGCGCTCCCGCCTTCCTGGGAATTTTCGGTTTGCGACGGAATCGATACCAGGCGGACGCGGTCCTGGCGGCGCACCCGGATCTGCTCGGACGACCGGGTCACCTTGACGTCGGAACGGCGGCGCAGCGTGAGCGCGATGGCGGCCACCATGCCCACCAGCAGGATCACGGCGGCGATCTCGACCGCGTAGATGTACTCGGTGTACATCGCCACGCCGATGGCGCGCGTGTTGTTGAAATCGGCCGGCGCCTGCGGCACGCTGGTGTCCCAGTAGGCATTGGCCAGCACGAAAGCCATTTCCCCCACCATGATGACGCCCACCAGGATGCCCAGCGGCAGGTAGCTCTTGAAGCCCTGGCGCAGCTTGGCGCTGTCGATGTCCAGCATCATCACGACGAACAGGAACAGCACCATCACCGCGCCCACATACACGAGCACCAGCAGGATGGCGAGGAACTCCGCCTTCAGCAGCATCCAGATCATGGACGCGGTGAAGAACGACAGCACCAGGTGCATGACGGCGGTAACGGGGCTGCGCGCGACGATGACCCGGCAGGCGGCCACGACGAGGATCGCGGCGAATATATAGAACAGTATGGCGGTCATGGTGTGGATTTCGGTTACCGGTATTTCGCGTCCTGCGCACGGTTCTGCGCAATCTCGGCTTCATAGCGGTCGCCGACCGCCAGCAGCATGTCCTTGGTGAAATACAGGTCGCCCCGCTGTTCGCCGTGGTATTCGTGGATATGCGTCTCGACGATGGAGTCCACCGGGCAGCTTTCCTCGCAGAAACCGCAGAAGATGCACTTGGTCAGGTCGATGTCGTAGCGGTTGGTGCGGCGCGTGCCGTCCTCGCGCACCTCGGATTCGATCGTGATCGCCACCGCCGGACAGACCGCCTCGCACAGCTTGCAGGCGATGCAGCGCTCTTCCCCGTTGGGATAGCGGCGCAAGGCATGCAGGCCCCGGAAACGCGGGGACATCGGGGTCTTTTCCTCGGGATACTGCACCGTGATCTTGCGGGCGAACATGTACCGCCCCGTCAGGCGCAATCCCTTGAGGAGTTCGGTCAGCATCAGGCTGCCGAAGAATTCCTTGATCGCTTGCATGATTCAGTCCTGCCTATTCTTGGGCTCGCACAGGGCGGGCATTACTTCCAGATGTTCCAGGGCGTCTGCATCCAGACCGCCACCACCAGCAACCAGGCCAGCGTCAACGGGATGAAGACCTTCCAGCCCAGGCGCATGATCTGGTCGTAGCGGTAGCGCGGGAAAGACGCACGGAACCAGATGAACATCGAAACCACGCAGAACGTCTTGAGCGCCAGCCAGATCCAGCCCGGCACCCAGGTGAGCGGCGCCACGTCGACCGGAGGCAGCCAACCGCCCAGGAACATGACCGAGGCCAGCGCCGACAGCAGGATCATGTTGGCGTATTCGCCCAGGAAGAACAGGGCGAAGGTCATGCCCGAATACTCCACCATGTGGCCGGCCACGATCTCCGACTCGCCCTCGACCACGTCGAACGGGTGGCGGTTGGTCTCGGCCACCGCCGAGATGACGTAGATCACGAACAGCGGCAAGAGCGGCAGCCAGTTCCACGACAGGAACGTCAGGCCCATGCCGGCGAAACGTCCGTCGGCCTGCTTCAGGACGATCTCGCTCATGTTCAGGCTGCCGGACACCAGCAGCACCGTCACCAGCACGAAGCCGATGGCCAGCTCGTAGGACAGCATCTGCGCCGAGGCGCGCAGCGCGCCCAGGAAGGCGTATTTCGAGTTCGACGCCCAGCCGGCGATGATCACGCCGTAGACACCCAGCGAGGTGATGGCCATGACATAGAGCAGGCCGGCGTTGACGTTGGCCAGCACGACTTCCGGGCCGAACGGCATCACCGCCCAGGCGGCCAGCGCCGGCATCAGCACCACGACGGGCGCCACGATGTAGAGCACCTTGTTGGCGTTGCTGGGAACGATCACTTCCTTGGTCAGCAGCTTCAGCACGTCGGCGAACGGCTGCAGCAGCCCCTTGGGACCCACGCGGTTGGGGCCGAGGCGGACGTGCATCCAGCCGATCATCTTGCGCTCCCAGTACGTGAGATAGGCCACGCACAGGATGATGGGCAACGCGATGCAGACGATCTTGACGATGTTCCACACCACCGACCAGGCTGCCGGGCCGATCAGCTCCGTCCCATGAGCCTGAATGACGTCGATCCACTGCATCACGCACGCTCCACGCTAAGTTGTTCGAATGCGCCGCCGAGCGCGAAGGTCGAGGCATGGGCGGCGGCAATGCGCACGGCGCCGGCCGGCACGGTGTCATCCACGGAAAGAAAAAGTTCGACCGAGCCGGTCGCCGACTTCACGCGCACGCGGTCGCCGTCGGCCAGGCCCAGGTTCGCCGCGGTGGCGGCGCTGGCCCGGGCCTCGGGCTCATCGGCGGCCGGCGTGGATTGCAGCGATCCGGCGCGGCGCGCGATGGCGTCGCTGAAGAACAGCGGCACGTCGGCCACGCGCTGCAGGCCCTGGACCGCCTCGCCCACGCCCGGCCTGGCGCCGATGGCGTTCGACAGGCGCGGCGCGATCTCGCCGGCCAGCACCGCGTCGCGCACGGATTCGGAGGTCTCGTCGTCGAAGCCGGGCAGCTCCAGCGCATTGCCCAGCACGCGCAGCACCTTCCAGCCCGGGCGCGTCTGGCCCAGCGGACGGACCGTGCCCTTGAAGCTCTGCGCCCTGCCCTCGGCATTGACGAAAGTACCCGAGGTTTCGGTGAACGGCGCGATGGGCAGCATCACGTGGGCCCAGTCCTCGGCGGCGGAGCGGTACGAGGTCAGGGCGACGTTGAACTGCGCGGCGCGCAGCGCGCGCAGGGCGGCCACGCCGTTGGCCGCGTCCAGCGCCGGCTCGGCATGCACCACGATATGGGCCTTGAGCGGCTCGGCGAACATCTGCACCGCGGACTTGCCGCCGCGCAGCGGCACGGCCTCGGCCAGATAGCCGCCCACCGTGTTGCCGCCCTCGGTCGTGAAGCCCAGGCGGGCGCCCGCGGCCTGCGCGATCAGTTGCGCGTTGGCCGCCAGCGTCGAGGCCTGCGGGTGCTGCGCCGCCAGGTTGCCCAGCAGCACGGCGGTGTTCTCGCCAGAGGCCAGCAGCGCGGCGATGCGGCGGGCCGCCTCGCCCGGCTGCACGCCGGCCAGTTCGGGCGCGACGGCCGCTTCCTTGGCCTGGGCCAGCGCCACGGCGATCTCGGCCAGCACCGCCGGCAATGCCGCGGGAGCCACCGTGACGCGTTCGGCCACGGGCATCAACGGATCGTCGGCCGCCACGTCGACCAGGATGACCTGCGTGCCGGCCTTGGCGGCCTGGCGCAGGCGCTGGGCCAGCAGCGGATGGTCCTTGCGCAGGAACGAGCCGACCACCAGCACGCGGTCCAGCGTGCCGATCTCGGCCAGGGCCATGCCCAGCCACGGGGCGCCGCCGCGCGCGGCGTCGAAGCCCGCGTCGGTCTGGCGCAGGCGGAAATCGATGTTGTCGGAACCCAGGGCGCGCACCAGGCGGGCCAGCAGCGCGAATTCCTCAGTGGTGGCGTACTGGGCCGCCAGCGCGCCGATCTGGCCGGCGCCATAGCTGTTCTTGACCCCTTGCAGCCCGGCCGCGACGGCGTCCAGCGCCTCGGCCCACTCCACTTCCTTCCATAGTCCGTCGGTGCCGCGCACCATCGGGACGGCCAGGCGGTCTTCGCTGTTCAGGCCTTCATAGGCGAAACGATCGCGATCGCTGATCCAGCACTCGTTGACCTCTTCGTTCTCGAACGGCACCACGCGCATGACGCGATCGTTCTTGACCTGGACGACGAGGTTGGCGCCGATGCTGTCATGCGGGCTGACCGACTTGCGGCGGGCCAGTTCCCAGGTGCGGGCGCTGTAGCGGAACGGCTTGGACGTGAGCGCGCCCACCGGGCAGATATCGATCATGTTGCCCGACAGCTCGGACTCGACGGCGCGGCCCACGAAGGTGGTGATCTCGGAATGCTCGCCGCGGTTGATCATGCCCAGTTCCATCACGCCGGCGATTTCCTGGCCGAAGCGCACGCAACGGGTGCACTGGATGCAGCGGGCCATTTCCTCGGCCGACACCAGCGGGCCCAGGTTCTTGTGGAACACCACGCGCTTTTCCTCGCTGTAGCGCGAGGACGAGCCGCCGTAGCCCACGGCCAGATCCTGGAGCTGGCACTCGCCGCCCTGGTCGCAGATGGGGCAATCCAGCGGGTGGTTGATCAGCAGGAACTCCATCACGCCCTTCTGGGCGTTGATGGCCTTTTCGGAAGCCGTATGGACCACCATGCCGTTGCTGACCGGCGTGGCACAGGCAGGCAGCGGCTTGGGAGCCTTCTCGACGTCGACCAGACACATGCGGCAATTGGCCGCGATCGACAGCTTCTTGTGATAGCAGAAATGCGGCACGTAGAGGCCGACCTTCTGGGCGGCATGCATGATCATGCTGCCCTCGGCCACCTCCACTGTCTTGCCGTCGATCGTGATTTCAACCATCTTATTTCCGTTTGCCCCGTCATCGGGCGGGGCGTATGCGTTTCGGTAAATGCTTGCTTGCGCGCGGGTCGGCGGCTACAGGTACTCGGGCACCAGGCAGTGCTTGTGCTCGATGTGGTACATGAACTCGTCCCGGTAGTGCTTCAGGAAGCTCCGCACCGGCATGGCCGCGGCATCGCCCAGCGCGCAGATCGTGCGGCCCATGATGTTGCCGGCCACCGAGTCGAGCAGGTCCAGGTCTTCCGGACGGCCCTTGCCGCTCTCGATGCGGTGGACCACACGGTACAGCCAGCCCGTGCCTTCGCGGCACGGCGTGCACTGGCCGCAGCTTTCCTCGAAATAGAAATACGACAGGCGCAGCAGCGATTTCACCATGCAGCGCGTCTCGTCCATCACGATGACCGCGCCCGACCCCAGCATCGACCCGGCCTTGGCGATCGAGTCGTAGTCCATGGTGCAGTCCATCATGACGTGGCCCGGCACCACGGGAGCGCTGGAGCCGCCGGGAATCACGGCCTTGAGCTTGCGGCCGCCCCTCACCCCGCCGGCCAGTTCCAGCAGCCGGGAGAACGGCGTACCCATCGGCACCTCGAAGTTGCCGGGGTATTCCACGTCGCCCGAGACCGAGTACAGCTTGGTGCCGCCGTTGTTGGGCTTGCCCACCTGCAGGTAGGCATCGCCGCCGTGGCGGATGATCCAGGGCACCGCGGCGAAGGTCTCGGTGTTGTTGATCGTGGTCGGCTTGCCATACAGGCCGAAGCTGGCCGGGAACGGCGGCTTGAATCGCGGCTGGCCTTTCTTGCCTTCCAGCGATTCGAGCAGCGCGGTTTCCTCGCCGCAGATGTAGGCGCCATAGCCGTGGTGGCCATGCAACTGGAAGCTGAAGTTCGAGCCGAGGATGTTGTTGCCCAGGAAACCGGCGGCGCGCGCCTCTTCCAGCGCTTCCTCGAAACGCTCGTACACCTCGAAGATTTCGCCGTGGATGTAGTTGTAGCCCACGCTGATGCCCATCGCGTAGGCGGCGATGGCCATGCCCTCGATCACGATGTGCGGGTTGTAGCGCAGGATGTCGCGATCCTTGAACGTGCCCGGCTCGCCTTCGTCGGAATTGCAGACCAGGTACTTCTGGCCCGGGAAGGTACGGGGCATGAAGCTCCACTTCAGGCCGGTCGGGAAGCCCGCGCCGCCACGGCCGCGCAGCCCCGAGGACTTGACCTCGGCAATGACCTGTTCGGGCGTCATGCCCGTGGACAGGATCTTGCGCAGGGCCTCGTAGCCGCCGCGCGCGACGTAGTCGTTCAGGCGCCAGTTGCTGCCGTCCAGCCCCGCCATGATCTGCGGGTCGATGTGGCGGTCGTGGAACGCCGTGCTGATGACCGGTTCGGCCACGCTCATTTTGCACCTCCGGCATTCGCCTCGGCCTTCAACTCATCGACGAGCGCGTCGAGCTTGGCCTCGGACATCTGAATGCACATACGCTTGTTGTTCACCAGCAGCACGGGCGCGTCGCCGCAGGCTCCCATGCATTCGCCCTCGATCAGCGTGAACACGCCGTCCGGGGTCGTTTCCCGATAATCGATACCCAGCTTCTGCTTCAGGTGGTGCCCGGCCTTCTCGCCGTCGCGCAGGGCACAGGGCAGGTTGGTGCAGACCGAGATCTTGTACTGCCCCATGGGCTTGAGGTTGTACATGTTGTAGAAGGTCGCGACTTCCTGCACGGCGATGGGAGGCATGCCGAGGACGTTCGCGACTTCTTCCATCACCTCTTGCGACAGCCAGCCCTTCTCGTCCTGCGCGATGGCCAGCGCCGCCATCACGGCGGATTGTTTCTGCTCGGCCGGGTACTTGGAGACTTCGCGGTCGATCTTCTTGAGGGCCTGTTCGGAAAGCAGCATGGTGGTATCCGGTTGGGACGCGGTCATGGGTTCAGCGGTCGATCTCGCCGAACACGATGTCCTGCGTGCCGATAATCGTGACGGCGTCGGCGATCATGTGACCGCGCGCCATCTCGTCCAGCGATTGCAAATGGGCAAAGCCCGGGGCGCGGATCTTCAGGCGGTACGGCTTGTTCGCGCCATCGGACACGAGGTAGATGCCGAACTCGCCCTTGGGATGCTCGACCGCGGCATAGGCCTCGCCCGGAGGCACGTGGAAACCTTCGGTGAAGAGCTTGAAATGGTGGATCAGCTCTTCCATGCTGGTCTTCATCTCGGCGCGGCTGGGCGGAGCGACCTTGTGGTTGCTCGTCATGACGGGGCCGGCATTGTTGCGCAGCCATTCCACGCACTGCTTGATGATGCGGTTGCTCTGGCGCATTTCCTCGATGCGGACGAGGTAGCGGTCGTAGCAATCGCCGTTCGTGCCCACCGGCACGTCGAACTCGACCAGGTCGTAGACCTCGTAGGGCTGCATCTTGCGCAGATCCCACGCGATGCCCGAACCGCGCAGCATGGGGCCGGTGAAGCCCAGCGCCTTGGCCCGCTCGGGGCTGACGATGCCGACGTCGACCAGGCGCTGCTTCCAGATCCGGTTGTCGGTCAGCAGGGTCTCGTATTCGTCGATATAGCCGGGAAAGCGATTGGTGAAGGACTCGATGAAGTCGAGCAGCGAGCCCGAGCGGTCATCGTTTAGGGCCTTCATTTCCTTGTCGCTGCGCAGCTTGCTGGGGCGGTACTGCGGCATGCGCTCGGGCAGGTCGCGGTAGACGCCGCCCGGGCGGTAGTAGGCCGCGTGCATGCGGGCGCCCGAGACCGCTTCGTAGCAGTCCATCAGGTCCTCGCGCTCGCGGAAGGCGTACAGGAACACCGCCATCGCGCCCACGTCCAGGGCGTGCGAGCCGAGCGACATCAGGTGGTTCAGGACACGGGTGATCTCGTCGAACAGCACGCGGATGTACTGCGCCCGCAGCGGCACTTCCACGCCCATCATCTTTTCGATCGCCATGACGTAGGCGTGCTCGTTGCACATCATGGACACGTAATCGAGACGGTCCATGTAGGGCAAGGCCTGCAGGAAGGTCTTGTGCTCGGCCAGCTTTTCGGTGGCCCGGTGCAGCAACCCGATATGGGGATCTGCGCGCTGGATGACTTCGCCGTCCAGCTCCAGCACCAGGCGCAGCACGCCGTGCGCGGCCGGGTGTTGCGGACCGAAGTTGAGGGTGTAGTTCTTGATCTCTGCCATGATTAGCGCCCTGCTCCGTAGCCATCTTCACGAATGACGCGCGGGGTGACCTCGCGCGGTTCGATGGTGACGGGCTGGTAGATGACCCGCTTCTGCTCGGGGTCGAAACGCATCTCGACGGTGCCCGACAGCGGGAAGTCCTTGCGGAAGGGATGGCCGATGAAGCCGTAGTCGGTCAGGATGCGGCGCAGGTCGGGGTGTCCCTCGAACAGCACGCCGTAGAAGTCGAAGGCCTCGCGCTCGTACCAGTTGACGCCGGGCCAGACGTCCACCAGGGACGGCACGACCGGCAGGTCATCGTCGGCCGCGCAGGTACGCACGCGCAGGCGCCAGTTGTGGGCGATCGAGAGCAGGTGCAGCACCACGGCGAAGCGTCCGGTTTCGCGCACCTCGTTGCCATAGGTGGAGTAGTCGACGCCGCACAGGTCGATGCAGCTCTCGAACCCCAGCCCGGCATCGTCGCGCAGCGTCCGGCACACTTCCACGTACCGGTCCACCGGCACCTCGAGCGTCAGCTCGCCCAGTGCGAGTGTCAGGCGGATATCTTCGCCCAAGGCGCTAAGCAGATTCTGGCGCAGGGTTTCAAGCTTGGTCATGAGCGCTCGGATCAAAAGACGACGCCGGACGGGCCTGGGCCGGTCCGGGCGGGAAGGTGGAAATGGGAAGTACGCACACCGTCATCGACGTCAACGCGCGATGGTATTGGTGCGGCGGATCTTGTTCTGCAACTGCAGCAAGCCGTACACCAGTGCTTCGGCGGTGGGGGGGCAGCCCGGGACGTAGACGTCGACCGGCACGATGCGATCGCAGCCGCGCACCACCGAATAGGAATAGTGATAGTACCCGCCGCCGTTGGCGCACGAGCCCATGGAGACCACCCAGCGCGGCTCCGGCATCTGGTCGTAGACCTTGCGCAGGGCCGGCGCCATCTTGTTGCACAGGGTGCCGGCCACGATCATCAGGTCGGACTGGCGCGGGCTGGGCCGGAAGATGATGCCGAAACGGTCGAGGTCGTAGCGGGCCGCGCCCGCGTGCATCATTTCGACCGCGCAACAGGCCAGGCCGAAGGTCATGGGCCACAGCGACCCCGTCTTCGCCCAGTTGATGACCTTGTCCGCGGTCGTGGTGATGAAGCCTTCGTTGAGAATTCCGTCGATAGCCATGAATGAGACCCGATGTCCTTCGGCGTGCAGCTGGGATCACTCCCAGTCCAGCGCGCCCTTTTTCCATTCGTAGATGAAGCCGATCACGAGAACGGCCAGAAATACCGCCACGGTCCCGAAACCCAGCAGGCCCACCTGCTCGTTGGCCATGGCCCACGGAAACAGAAATGCGATCTCGAGGTCGAACAGGATGAAGAGGATGGCGACGAGGTAGTAGCGCACGTCGAACTTCATGCGCGCGTCCTCGAAGGCCTCGAAACCGCACTCGTACGGAGAGAGCTTTTCGCTGTCCGGCCGGTTCGGGCCGATCACGGAGCCCAGGAACATCAGCGCGAAACCGATGACGCTGCCCACGATGATGAACAGCAGGACAGGAAGGTAACTCTCGATATTCATCAGGTAACCTGTTCGAGTCACGCCACGGACATGAAAAGTGCCCGGGACGTCATTTGCAAAATCGGCAGGATGCGGACCAGACTTCCTTGCGGCGGGCATGCCGGAATGCCGCCCGTTGCCGCCCCGTCCGGGGCCGGCGCCATTCTAGAACACCTGCGTGTGCTTACATGCAAGGATGTATGTTTTTACGCGGACCGCTGCATTACCGCTGTGTCGTGAAGCCACTGCGTGTCGGCGCAAAACCAAAACTGTCTTACCGGCAACTGCGGTAACTGTCGGACATGCATGTTTCATACCCATGCCCGTCCGGCCGAAAGTATAGCGCAAACCCTGAGTCCACTGAAACGCCGCCCCACCCTTCCTTCCCAGGAAAAAGCGCGTCCGGCAAGGCTTACGAGACCCTGAACGAATTGACGGTTTCGTCGACCGTCCGCACGGTTTCCCGCAGGCTCGCAGCCTGGGCCGCCATGGCGCCCGCCGCTTCCCGGTAGTGTCCGGCCATGCCCGCCACATCTCCCACGTGGCGCGCGACCCCGTCGTTCAGCGAGGACTGCTCGCGCAGCGCCTGTCCAATGGCGGCCACCACCCGCGCCGCCCGCTCCGACCCGACGTGCAGTTCACCCATGAAACGACCCGCCTCGCCAGCGCTGGCCTGTCCCACCGTGACCGCGCCCACCACTTCCCGCATCAATTCGGCGGCGGCAGTCGTTTCGTCGGCGATCCGCTCCACGGTCTGGCCGATCTGCAGGCTGGAAGCCGCGCTTTTCTCGGCCAGCGTCCTGACCTGTTCGGCCACGACCGCGAAGCCCCTGCCGTCCTCCCCCGCGCGCGCCGCCTCGATCGCCGCGTTCAGGGACAGAAGCTTGGTCTGTCCGGCGATGTCGGAGATCAGCCGGGCCACGTGGCGAATCGATTCACCGTGGCGGCCCAGCGCATCCAGGGCCCGCGCCGCCGCGGCCATCCGGCCCGCGATCGCGTCCATCTGGCCGCCCGCCGTCCCGATCAGTTCGCCGCCGCGCTGAGCCAGGCCGCAGGCATCGCGGGACAGGCCGATCGCCTCTTCCACCGACTCCGCGACCTGCGTCATGCTGGCGGCCACCGCCTGCATGGACACGGCCATGCGCCCCGCGGCGTCATTCTGGCGGGCGGCGCCGCCCGCCACGTCGGCCGCGCCCGCGGACACTTCGTCGCCGGCGGCGTTCATGGTCGCCGACAATCCCTGCACCGTCGCCAGGGACGTGCGCATGCGCGCCACCAGCCGGTCCAGCGCGCGCGCCATTTCCGCCACCTCGTCATTGCCGCGTACGTCGGCGCGGGGGCGGAAATCCAGGTCGTCGGCGATGGACGCCAATCGCGACCGCATTCCGTCGATCGCGCCCACGATGGTCCGTCCCGCGCGCCAGGCCCCGGCCAGCATCAGCAGGATGGCGGCCACGCCCACGCCCGCGATCAGGCCCGCCAGGCCGCGACTGGCCTGGCGCAGTTCCGCCGCCCGCTCGGCCGCGGCCTGCGCGCCGGCCTCGGCCAGCGCCTGCATGGCCTGCTGCGCCTTGACGTAATAGGACTCCTGGGCCGAATAGGCCGCCAGGTATTTCAGGAACAGGAAGCGCTGGCGTTCTTCGCTGTCGGCCTCCACCAACTGCTTGAGCAGATCGGTAAGCGGTTTCTCCTTTTCTGCCCAAGCATGGAAGGCCTCGTCGAAGGTCCCCAGCGCCTCGGCCTCGCCCTCGGTGGCCGGGACATCGGACAGGGCCGCCCGGGCTGCCTCCATCGCGGCCCACGTGCGCCCCTTCGACTGCAACATGCGCTCCCACTCGTTACGGGCCTCGATAGAGTATTCATCGGCCCACTGGAGTGGCTCGAGGCTGTGGCGCGCGATCTGCACCTGCCCTTCCCTGAGCGCGCCCAGCGCCACCAGCGCCGGCACCCGCCGCTGCGCGTAATCGTCGACCGCCGCGCTCAGGCGCAACAGCCCGGCCACCGCACAACCGGCCACCACCGCCAGCGCCACGATGCCGGCGGTCCCCAAGGCGAACAATTTGCTGCGTATTTTCATGACGTCCTTATGAAAACCCTAGGCCACAAACGGCAACGGCGGGGTTCCGAAGAACCCCGCCGTTGCGCGTCATCCGGTTTATCGGCCCGGACCGGACGGCTCTTTAGCACCGTTACATCAATGACGCCCCGATGACATGCGGGACTCCCGGCTCACGGCCAATAAAAATCCTCATGTGCGCCATAAGAACATTTCATTTGGCGAGCCCTCCCCCCGTCGGCACAATGCGCCGGACTTGGACAAACCGGACCCAGATGATCCGGCACAGGGAGACACAATGAAAACAGCGAAAACGCTGGCGGGCACCTTGCTCATCGCCCTCTCGGGCGCAACCTACGCACAGGATTATCCGAATCGTCCGATACGCATGGTGGTGCCCTTTGCCGCCGGCGGCGTGGTCGACGTGACGGCCCGCCTGCTGGCACAGAAGATGACCGAGCGCCTGGGCTGGAACGTCATCGTGGAGAACAAGCCTGGCGGCAATGGCTTCATCGCCGTCACCAACGTGGCGCAGGCCCCCGCCGACGGCTACACGCTGCTGATGGCGCACACCGGCGAGTTTTCGGTCAACCCGGCGCTGTTCAAACATGTTCCCTATGAGCTTGAACGCGACTTCAAGCCCATCACCCTGGTCAGCGATACGCCGCTGCTGCTCGTGGCCAACGCCGCCACGCCCTACAGGACCTTCGACGACGTGATCAAGGCCGCCAAGGCCAGGCCCGATGCGCTCGCGTTCTCGTCGCCGGGCGCCGGCAGCTACAACCACCTGGGCGGCGAATGGCTCGCGCTGGAAGCCGGTGTCAAGCTCATGCACGTCCCCTACAAGGGCGGCGCGCCGGCGATGGCGGCCGTGGCCGGCGGCGAGGTGCCGCTGGGCGTGGTGGCCGTACCCGCTGTGCTGCCGCACGTCAAGACCGGCCGCGTCCACGTGATCGGCCTGCTGACGCGCAAGACCATGGCCGACCACCCCGAATGGAAGACCGCCCAGGGCGCCGGCATACCGCGCGTGGATGCGTCGAACTGGGTTGGCATGTTCGCCCCCAAGGGCACGCCCGACGCCATCGTCGAAACCCTGCACCGTGAAGTCGCCAAGACCCTCGCCGCCGCCGACGTCATCCAGCGCTTCGCCGACAACGGCGCCACCGTGGGCGGCATGCCTCCCGCCGAATTCAAGCAACGCATCGAATTCGACCTGAAGAACGTCCGCGGCGTGATCGAGCGCGCCAGGATCGAACCCTGAATACCCCGCGCGCCTCGCGCGGCGACTTACCTACGGAAACTGAATGACGACGTACACCAAGGCAAACGGATTGGACCTGCGGCAATGGCTTGCCGACATCGACGCCCGAAAGCAGCTCAAGCAGGTCTCGGGCGCGGACTGGAACCTGGAGCTTGGCGCCATCGCCGAACTCAACGTCAAGAAGGCCGACCCCAAGGCACTGCTGTTCGACGACATTCCCGGCTATCCCGCCGGCCACCGCGTGCTGGCCTGCACCACCTCGAACGCGGTGCGGCTGGCCAACATCCTGCGGCTCGGCGAGATCGACGGCCACCAGGATCTGGTGGCCAAGCTGCGCGGACGGCCCAGCACCTGGAAGAGCCGGGCCGCCGACTACGATCCGGTCGAAGTCGACTCCGGTCCGGTGCTCGAACACGTGGTCGCGGGCGAGGACGTGGACGTAACCGCTTTCCCCGCCCCGCTCTGGCACGAGAAAGACGGCGGCCGCTACATCGGCACCGGCTGCATGGTGGTCACCCGGGACCTGGACTCGGACTGGGTCAACGTCGGCACCTATCGCGTCATGATCCACGACCGCAACCACGTCGGGCTGGACATGATCCCCGGCAAGCACGGTGCCATCCAATACGACAAGCACATGGCGGCCGGCAAGCCCTTTCCCGTCGCCATCGTGCTGGGCTGCGACCCGCTGGGCTACACCATCTCCGGCATCGAAGTGCCCTATGGCATGTGCGAGTACAACTACATCGGCGCCATCCTGGGCCAACCGGTGGAGGTCGTGCGCGGCCAGGTCACCGGCCTGCCGTTTCCGTCCGCCGCCGAGATCGTGATCGAAGGCTGGGCGCACCCGGGAGATCTCAAGGAAGAAGGCCCGTTCGGCGAATTCCACGGCTACTACCCCGGCAAGCAGGGGGTGTCGCCCGTGGTCACCATCGAACGCATCTATTACCGCTCCCGGCCCATCCTGCTGGGCAGCCCTCCGGCCAAGCCGCCCAACGACTACTCCTACTCCAAGGCGGTGATGCGTTCGGCGCTGCTGATGGACGCCCTGCAGGCCGGGGGCGTGCCCGACGTGCAGGCGGTGTGGGCGCACGAGATCGGTGGCGCGCGCATGTTCAACGTGGTCTCGATCAAGCAGCGTTATCCGGGCCATGCGCGCCAGGCTGGCCACCTGCTGCTCAATTGCGGCGTGGGCGCCTATATGTCGCGCTGGGCGGTCGTGGTGGACGAGGATATCGATCCGGCCAATCTGCAGGAAGTGATGTGGGCGGTGGCCACGCGCTCGGATCCGGAGCGCGACATAGACATCGTGCGGCGCGGCATGGGATCCAGGAACGACCCGCTGTTCGTCACCTTCGACACCGACACGCCCTTCAACTCCAAGGCCGTCATCGATGCATGCCGGCCCTACGACTACCTGACCCGTTTCCCCGAGGTGGCCGAGGCGAGCAAATCCCTGCAGGCCGCGACCCGCCAGAAATGGGGTCACATTCTCGACGAATAAGCAAGAACACAAGGAGCAAACATGAACCCATACGTCATCGCCGCGGCAGTCGCCGCCACCGTTGCGGCGGGCGGCGCCCAGGCCCAGCAATGGCCGGCCCGCCCCATCACCATGATCGTGCCGTTCGCGCCGGGCGGCGTGACCGACGCTGTCGCCCGTCCCGTGGCCGAAGCCATGGCGCGCAAGCTGGGCCAACCCGTGATCGTGGAAAACAAGGTCGGTTCCGGCGGCGCGGTCGGCATTGCCCATGCCGCGCGCGCCAAGGCGGACGGCTACACCATCCTGATGTCGCTGCCGGCGATCTCCAGCATGCCCGCGGCCGACAAGCTGATCGGCCGCCAGCCCATGTATCAGGTCAGCCAGCTCACCCCCATCGCCCGCATCACGGCCGACCCCGCCGTACTCGCCGTCCGCAGCGACAGTCCGTGGAAAACGGCGCAGGAATTCATCGCCTATGCCGGCAAGGAACAGATCACCTACGGCTCGTCGGGCGTATACGGCACGCTGCACATGTACATGGCCTCGCTGGCGAATACCGCCGGCATGAAGACCCTGCACGTGCCCTACGGCGGCGCCGGCCCGGCCATGATGGCGCTGCTGGGCAAGCAGATCCAGGCCCTGGCCGTCTCGCCCGGCTCGGTCAAGCAGCACGTGGACAGCGGCGCGGTGCGCCTGCTGGCCCACTGGGGCAGCGAGCCCGTCGAAGCCTTCCCCAAGCTGCCCAGCCTGAAATCGCTCGGCTACAACGTCGAGTTCTATCAATGGAGCGGACTGTTCGCCCCGGCCGGCACCCCGCCCGCGGCGCTCGAAAAACTCGGGGAAGCCGTCAAGTTCGCCGTGGACGACGCCCGCGTGCAGAAAGTCATCGAAGAAGGGGCCGGCCTGCCCATCAAGTATTTGAACACCGCGGATTTCACCAGGTTCTGGAAGGAAGACGCCGAAGGACAGATCCAGGCCGTGCAGCGCATCGGCAAGGTCGACTAACCCGAGCGGTAAACGAGATGCCCGACATGCAACTGCACTACTCCTCCTCCGCCGACGGCGCCCGCATTGCCTACGCCCTGCACGGCAAGGCCGATGCGAAGCACCGGTTCGCCCTGATCCACTCCCTGGCCATGGACCACAGTTTCTGGGACACGGTCGTGGCCGAACTGGGGCCGGACGCCGCCGTGGCGGCCGTGGACGCGCGCGGCCACGGCCGGTCGGACAAACCCGCCGGCCCCTACCGCATCGAGACCTTCGCCGACGACGTGGCCGGTGTGCTCGACGCACTGGGCTGGGAACGCGCGGTGGTGGGCGGCGCATCGATGGGCGGCTGCGTCGCCCTGGCGTTCGGCATCCGCCACCCCGGCCGCACGGCCGGCCTGGGACTGTTCGACACCACCGCCTGGTATGGCGCGACCGCCCCGGCGGACTGGGAGGGCCGCGGCCAGAAGGCCGTGCAGGAAGGCCTGGCGAGCCTGATCGCCTTCCAGGAAACGCGCTGGTTCACCGACGCTTTCCGCCTCGACCATCCCGAGGTCGTGGAACACAGCAAACGGATCTTCCTCGCCAACGACGTGCCGGCCTATCTGGAAACCTGCCGCATGCTGGGCAACATGGAC
Organism: Alcaligenaceae bacterium SAGV5; assembly: GCA_009360345.1. Classification (GTDB taxonomy): domain Bacteria; phylum Pseudomonadota; class Gammaproteobacteria; order Burkholderiales; family Burkholderiaceae_B; genus Pigmentiphaga. The sequence goes on along the minus strand of SPDP01000003.1, from coordinate 52,799 downwards.
CTGCGCGCGGGCATGGACGGTATCCAGGCGCCCACCCGGATCCTGGTCGGCGAAGAGGACTACGCCACGCCCGTGGCGATGGCCCAGGCCCTGGCCGACGCCATCGCCAGCTCGGTGCTGCGGGTCCTGCCCCGGGCCCGGCACCTGTCGCCGCTGGAATATCCGCGCGAAGTGGCCGACAGCCTGCTGGCCCTGGCCCGGGCCTAGACGCGAGGAACACGACATGTCCCCTTTTGAATTGCTGCAGCCGGCCACCCTGGACGAGGCACTGGCGATCCTTGCCGCGCCAGGCTTCGCCGGCCGCCCGGTCAGCGGCGCGACGGCGATCTCGCTGATGCGCCGCGCGGGCATCCTGAACGTGGACAGCCTGCTCAGCCTGGAAGGCCTGCGCGACAGCCTGCGCAAGATCCGCGTCGACGACGACGGCCAGGCCCGTATCGACGGCCTGGTCACGCTGGGCGAGATGGAACGCCACCCCGGCCTGTGCGCCTCGCATCCGCTGCTGCCCCAGGTATTCACCACGCTGGCCAACCCACGGGTGCGCAACGTCGCCATGATAGGGGGCTACCTCTCGCATGGTGATCCGCACATGGACCTGCCGCCCGTGCTCAGCGCGCTGAATGCCCGGGTGGTCGCGCAAAGCGTGCGCGGCGCGCGCGAGATAGCCGTCGAGCAGCTCTACCAAGGCTACTACGAGACCGCGCTGGAGGCCGACGAACTGATCACCGGCCTGGTCATCCCTCGCCAGCCCGCCTGCGCCTACTACAAGAAAGTCACCACCCGCGCGCGCCACGACTGGCCCACGCTGGGCATCGCCGCCGCGTTCGACCTGGACAACGGCCGCATCGCCCGGACACGGCTGTTCATCGGCGCCGCCACCGACCGTCCCACGCGCCTGCGGCAGGCCGAGGCCGTGCTCGACGGCCAGGCCTGGTCGGCCGAACTGGGCCGGCGCGCCGCGCAGGCGGCGGTGGACGAAGCCACCCTGGTACCCGACAGCCACGGCAGCATGGAATACAAGCAGGCCCTGCTGCGCGCCTACCTGCCCGAAGTATTCGAACAGGCCCTGCAAGCTCCCAAACCGGCAGCGAGACACGCATGACGACAGAACGCCCTCCCCTGAACCGGCTTGGCAAAGGCCTGCGCCGCCTCGAAGCCGTCGACAAGGTCACCGGCCGCGTCGACTATACCCACCACGTCACGCTGCCCGGGATGCTGCATGCGAAGATCGTGCGCAGCCACGTGGCCCATGGCCGCCTCCTCGGCATCGACACCACCCAGGCGAAAGCGGTGCCGGGCGTCCATGGCGTATTCACCGGCGCCGACATCCTCAAGGTCATTCCGGAGCCCTACTATGGCCCCGCGTTCCACGACCAGCCCATTCTCGCCATCGACAAGGTGCGCTACGTGGGCGAGCCGGTGGCCGTGGTGGTGGCCGAATCGCCCCATGTGGCCGAGGATGCCGCGGGCCTGGTCCAGGCCGAGATCGAAGAGCTGCCGGCGGTGTTCGACGAAATCGAAGCCATGCACTCCGACATCTACGTGCACGACTCGTTGCGGCCGGCCGGCACCTTCGCCGACCTCAAGCACCTGAACGGCATCCGCGACACCAACGTGGCGCTGACCTTCGGCGTCAAGAAAGGCGACGTGGACGCGGCGTTCAAAAGCGCGCACCGCGTGTTCAAGAACACCTTCAAGACCCAGCAGGTCATGCATGTCCCGCTGGAACCCATGGTCTCGGTGGCCGACGTGCGCAATTCCCACGCGCACATCTACACGGCCAGCCAGACCCCGTCGTTCGCCCGCACCGAGATCGCGCGGCTGCTCGGCTGGCGCGAGAACCAGATCACGGTCAAGACGGCCTTCCTGGGCGGCGGCTTCGGCTGCAAGCTCTACGTCAAGCTCGAACCGCTGGCCGTGGCGCTGAGCATGCTGTGCCAACGGCCGGTGCGGGTCGCGCTGACCATGGCCGAGCAGTTCTACACCATCACCCGCCATCCGACCACCTTCACCATCGAATCGGCGGTGGACGAGAACGGCCGCATCCTGGCGCGCCGCTGCGAGGTCATCTGGAACGGCGGCGCCTACGCCGACATCGGACCGCGCGTGACGCAGAAATCGGGCTTCACCGCTCCCGGGCCCTACGACATCGAACATGTCGACGTCACCTCGGTCGCGGTCTATACCAACCGTCCGCCGGCCGGCGCGTTCCGCGGCTTCGGCATTCCGCAACTGGTCTGGGCCTACGAGAGCCAGGCCGACATCATCGCCCGCGACCTGGGCCTGGATCCGGTCGAATTCCGCTTGCGCAACGTGCTGGCGGACGGCAAGCGCCACGCCACCGGCACCGTCATGAAAGACGCCGCGATTCCGCTCGTGCTCAACCGCGTGGCCGAACGTTTCGGCTGGAGCAAGCCCTTCGAGCACGGCAGCGGACGCTACCGGCGCGGCCGCGGCATAGGGGTGGGCATCAAGGCCTGCGTCTCGCCCACCACCTCGGTGGCGGCCGTGTCGGTGGCCGCCGACGGCAGTTGCAGCGTGCAATGCAATACCGTGGACATGGGCCAGGGCTCGGACACCCTGATGGCCATGATCGTGTCCGAAGTCCTGGGCGTACCCGCCGAGTCGGTCTCGGTGGTCAACCCCGATACCGATGCATCGCCCTATGACATGGCCACGCTGGGCTCGCGCTCGACCTTCCACATGGGCCACGCCGTGCGCCTGGCCGCCGAAGACGCGCTGGCCAAGTTGCGGGCCATGGCCAAGGAAGTCGGCGTGGAGGAGATCGACCCGGAGAACCTCGGGATGCTGTTCGTCCGCAAATTCGGCATGCAGGCCGGCACGGTCATCGGCACCGGGGTCTACAAGCCCACCTATCAATCTCCCGACAAGGCCACCGGCCAGTCGGAAGACATCACGCCCAATTGGATGATAGGCGGCACGGCGATAGAGGTCGAAGTCGACACGGAAACCGGCATGTACACCATCCTGCGCATGGAGAACGTCGTCGATTGCGGCACCGCGCTCAACCCGCTGATCGTGCAGACCCAGATCAGCGGCGCGGCCATCATGCAGCTCGGCACGGTCACGCTGGAAGAAATGGAGTTCGACGAACAAGGCCAGCTGCGCAACGCCGGCCTGTCGGAATACAAGATCCCCGGCATCCAGGACATCCCCCGCTACATCGGCCGCGAGACGGTGGACGCCTACCAGTCCAACGGCCCCTTCGGCGGCAAGGGCGTGGGCGAGAGCGCGACCTTCGGCGTCGCCTCGGCCCTGGCGGCCGCCATCGAAGACGCCGTCGGCGTCCGCATCACTCAACTGCCCATCCGTCCCGAGAAGATCTGGGAAGGGATGCGGACCAGACAGGAACAACACGCATGAACATCGACATCGAGTTCGAACTCAACGGACGCGCCGAACGCCGCCACGTGGACGTGCGCGACAACGCCATCGACATGCTGGGGCGCTGCGGCCTGAAAGGCGCGCGCGAAAGCTGCGGCCAGGGCCTGTGCGGCTGCTGCACCATCTACGTGGACGGCGCGCCCGCCTCGGGCTGCCTCTATCCCGCCTGGAAACTGCAGGGCAAGCAGGTCGAGACCCTCGAAGCACTCAACACCGCGGATGGCGAACTCGACCCCATCCAGCAGGCCTTCATCGACTGCGGCGCCTTTCAGTGCGGCTTCTGCACGCCCGGCTTCGTGATGATGACGCGCAAACTGCTCGAGGCCTACCCCGATCCCACGGATGCCCAGATCGAACACTACCTGTCGGGCAACCTGTGCCGCTGCGGCACCTACCCCGAAATCATCGCCGCGGTGCGGCTGGCCGCCGAGCGCGCCGGCACCCGCAACTAAGGAGCACACCGCATGGAAATGGTTGCCGAGCGTCTCATCAAAGCCCCCCGCCATGAAGTCTGGCGCTGCCTGAACGACCCCGAGGTTCTCAAGGCCTGCATTCCTGGCTGCGAGTCCATCGACGCCACCGGCCCCGACGGCTACAAGGTCGCCATGGTCGCGGCCGTAGGGTTCATCAAGGCCAGGTTCGTGGGAGACCTCACGCTGCAGAACAAGATCGACAACACCTCGTACGACCTGAGCTTCAACGGCACCGGCGGCGCGGCGGGATTCGGCAAGGGCGCGGCCAGCGTCTCGCTCAGCGACGCCCCGGACGGCACGACCCTCTCCTACCAGGTCAAGGCGCAGGTCGGCGGCAAGCTGGCCCAGGTGGGGGCGCGCGTCATCGACGGCGTCGCCAAGAAAATGGCGGATGAGTTTTTCCAGAGGCTGGACAAGGCCATCACCGGCCCTGGCGCGCGGGGCACCGACGCCGCGCCGGACGCCGCGCCGGACGCCACGGCGAGTGCCGGAACGACCGCCCCGCGGGCCGCCGGCGCGGCACCGGCCGCCTCGTCCTCGCGCACCTGGATCTATGCCGCGGCCGCCGTTGTGATCGCGGTGGCCGTGGCCTACGCCTTCGGCGGAGGTGGCGCATGACACCCTGGCCCACGCCCCGCCTGCCCGCGCCTGTCGGCCACTACGTGGCCGCCATGCAGACGGGCCAGCTCGTCTACCTGTCGGGCGTGCTGCCCGACCTGGCGCGCGGCGAAGACTTCGCCACCCAGTTCGACACCTGCTTCGACCGCATCGAAACCATCCTGGCCGAAGGCGGCCAGGGACTGGCCAGCATCGTGCAATGCACGATCTACCTGTCGGACATCGGATTGTGGGACGAATTCAACCAGCTCTATCGCCGGCGTCTGGGCCAGCATCGCTGTGCGCGCACGGTGGTGCCGGTCGGGCCGCTGCACTTCGGCGCGCAGATCGAGGTGCAAGTGGTGGCGGAAGCGACTCGGTCAGCCGCTGCCTGAGCTGGCGGCGCGAAACCTTGCCGTTGGCACCGAGCGGAATGCTGTCCAGCTTCCACCAATAGACCGGCTGCCATGCGGCCGGCAGTTCCATCGCCAGGCGTATGGCCAGATCGTCGGCCTGTACGCCGGGCGCGCCGGTGAAGGCACAGCCCACCACCGCGCCATACGTGACGTCATCCACGCCAAAGGCCACCGCCTGCCGCACCCCGGGCACCCGTTCGATATGCCGTTCGACATCGCCCGGGTGGATGTTCACGCCGCCCCGCAGGATCATGTCGTCGGCCCGGCCCGCCAGCGCGAGCCGGCCCGTCGGGTCGAACACGCCCAGATCCTGGGTATCGATCGCCTCGTCGCCCGGGTACAGGAAATCGCCGCCCACGGAACGCGTCGCCAGCGCGACGTGCGGGGTCCGGACCAGAACGCGGCCAGGCTGCCCCGCCGTGTTTCCGGCTCCCGGCTCAACCGTCACCCGCACGCCGTCGATCGGAAACCCGACCCGGCCGATCCGCCGGTCCGCCTCGTCCGAACCGCAGATCCAGCCCAGCTCGGAACTGCCATACAGATTGATCAGCGGCACGCGCCAGGTTGCTTCCGCTCGCTGCCACAACTCCCCCGCCAACTCCGACGAACTGCACGAATACCGTGTCAGGGCCTCCGGCAACGCTTCCACCACGCCGAGCATGATGCGCACCATGCTCGGCACCATGGGCATGAAGCGGATCGCCCGCTCGTCCAGCCAGCCGGCCAGTCTGGACGCCGAAAATCCGGGCGCCACATGCAACTGCGTCCCCACCGACAGAAACGGCATCAGGCTCAGTATCTGCGCCGAATACCAGTTCAGTCCGCGCACCTCCAGGCAGGGCTCCCCTTCTTCCAGCCGCATCAGCCGCGCGGACACCTCGCCGTTGTGCCGCAGCGCCGCCGCTGACTGATAGACCAGCTTGGGCATCCCCGTCGTGCCCGATGTGCAATTGACCAGCACCGTTCCCGCCGGCATCGCCGCCGCGCCGGGTGCCTGCGCCAGAGGCAGGCAGTCCGCGCCCGCGGGCGCGAGGGCCAGCATGCCCGACGGCCGCGCGGTCGCCAGCAGCGCGCGCACCGTTTCGGCCGGCAGGTAGTCCATGTCGATATTGAGCACCGCCGCGCCCGCCATCCAGGCGCCCAGCCAGAGCACCACCTTTTCGACGCCATTGGCGGTGGGCAGCAGATAGAGCGGCGGCGAAGCGCCGTCCGGCACCGGCAGCGATCGCGCCACCGCGCGCGCCCGCTCGTACAGGCCACGGCCGTCCAGCTTCGCGCCATCGGTGTCCGCCAGCGCCAGCCGATCCGGATGGCGGCTCGCCCGCCGCGCCAGACAGGACTCGACGAATTGCGCGAACTCGCTAGCCATGACCGATCAGCGCCTCGGGCTCCAGGCGAAAATGCTCGGCCGCGCGCTCCAGCAGCCACGTTCGGAAACAGGCCACCTTCTGATGTTCGTAGCGGCTCTCGGGTGTCGCCAGATAGTAGGCCGACTTCGACTTGAGGCGCGGACCGAACGGGGACACCAGCGTCCCCTTGCGCAAGGCGCGGTTGGCCAGCGGCGTGCGCGCGATCACCACGCCCAGCCCTTCCACCGCCCCTGCCAGCGAGGTCAATTGCATGTGCATGCCCAGCTCCATCTGCGGCTGCATCTCGCCCAGGCCGGCGGCGGCCAGCCATTCCGGCCAGTCATCCTCGTACAGCGACGTAAAGTACGTGCGCAGCCACGTCGCCCCGGCCAGGATCGCCGGCGCATCGCCGACAGGCCGGCCCTCCAGCAGGCGCGGCGACATCGCGGGAAAGAAATACTCGTCGCACAGCCAATCGCACTTCACGCCGTCCCACTTGCCCGAACCGTAGCGGATCGCCACGTCATAGGCGTTGATCTGGAAAGCATCGAAGACCGAGGAGGTGGAAAGCTGAAGCCGCAATTGCGGAAAGGCCGCCCGGAACTCAGGCAGCAGCGGCAACAGGCATTCCGTCGCGAACGTGGGCAGGCAACTGATCGAGAGCGTGTGTTCGTTGCCCCCCTGGCTGACACGATCGGTCGCGGTGGAGAGTTCCACCAGCAGGCCGCTGACCGCTTCCAGATATTCCGAACCCGGCGTGGTCAGCGAGATCCGGCCCTTGGCCCGCACGAACAGCGCCGTGCCCAGGCGATCCTCCAGTGAACGGATCTGATGGCTGATTGCCGCCTGGGTCAGATGCAGCTCATTGGCGGCTTTCGTGAAACTCAGGTGACGGGCGGTCGCCTCGAAAGCAAGCAATGCATTCAGCGGCGGAATAAAAGGGGGCATTCACGGCTTCCGTCGTTGGAGAAGGCTGACGAACGCCAATTATAGCCGCCCCACCCACGGCAACTCAGGCGTAGCGCCGCACCAATCCCGCCACGTCGCCGGTGAAAATCTCGGGCGCCTGCTCGCGCACGGACTCGTACAGTCTTGAACAAAAAGCGGACACCGGCGTGTCCGCCTCCAGCTCAGCCGCCATGCGCTGCGAAATACCGATGTCCTTGGCCATCAATTCGACCGCCGTGCGCGTGGGCGCGAAGCGGCCGGCAGCCATCCCGGGCCCGAAGATCTGCAACGGCTGGGAGTCCGCGAACCCGCCCGCCAGCGCGGGCGCCAGGCGCTCGACATCCACGCCGGCGCGCCGCGCGAGGCCGTAGGTCTCGGCGATCGCGAGCACATTCACCGCAACGATCATCTGGTTGCAGATCTTGGTGGTCTGGCCCGCGCCGGCCGGCCCCATATGAGTCACACGCGAAGTCAGCGCCGCCAGGAAGGGCCGGGCCGCCTCCAGGTCAGCGGCCTCCCCCCCGACGAAGCAGATCAGCGTGCCGCCCTCGGCGCCCGGCACGCCGCCCGATACGGGCGCGTCCAGCCACGCGGCCCCCGTCCGCTCGTGCAGACGCCGGCCGACATCGCGCGCGTGCTCCGGCTCGATGGTGGAAAAATCGACCACGATCTTGCGCCCACCTTGCGGACCGGCGCCGGCCAAGCCATCAGGACCGAATACCACGGCGTCGACCGCCGCCCCGTCCTTGACGCAGATTCCCAGCACGTCGGCCGCCGCCAGCACCTGGGCCGGCGTACCGGCCACCCGCGCGCCGGCCCGGGCCAGTTCGGCCGCCCTGTCGGCATTCCGGTTCCACACCGTGAGCGCGTGGCCCGCCGCGAGCAGGCGACGCGCCATGGGCAGGCCCATGTTGCCGAGTCCGAGAAAGCCGAAGTGCCGGGGGGTGTCCATGAAACGATGCTCCAGTCCGGGGCGGCCCGCGCCGCATGCCGGGCATGATAGCCCGCCCGGCAAGGCGGGCACGCTGCGCGCGCAAGATGGCCGCACTTCCTCGGCAAGCGTGGGCAGGGTCCTGGGTGGGCAAACGACGTCGCGCCATCAGTCCCGGGCGAAAGCGGCATGCCGGGAAACTTACTCGTTGACCAAAGTTGCTATGACAACTAGAATTTGAGTTGTCATAGCAACTACCTGCAGGTACATCGAGCAACTTATCGGAACCGTCATGCACAACCTTCCAGCAACAGATCCAGAACTCGACCTGGCCGCTCTGATCCAACCAGACCGAGTCAGTCGGCGGCTCTATACAGACCAGGCAATCTTCGATCTGGAGATGCAGCGCATCTTCGGCCGCGCGTGGCTATATCTCGCACACGAAAGCCAGCTTCCCCGCGAGGGCGACTATGTCACGACGTGGATGGGCACCCAGCCCGTCATCGTCGTTCGGCACAAAGGGGGCGCCATACATGTATTGCACAACCGGTGTCCCCATCGGGGAGTCATGGTCATCACGGACGATCACGGCAATACCGGCAACACCATTCGCTGCGGCTACCATGGCTGGACCTTTCGTACCAACGGCGAGCTTCTGCTGGCCCCCATGCGCGACGCGTATGCCAACCGCTACGACATGCAAGACCATGCGTGCTTTGGACTTTCGCGCGTCCCAAGAGTCGACTCCTACCGTGGCTTCATCTTCGGCAGCCTGGCTCCCCTGAGCTATCCCTTGCCGGAACTCGCCACCTTTCTCGGGGAGGCTACCCACTGCATCGACCGGATAGCCGATCGAGCGCCAGCCGGCGAAGTGGATGTTTCTGGCGGCGTACACAAGTATCTGATCCGTGGAAACTGGAAGGCTCAAGTTGAAAACTTGAACGATAACTATCATCCACCGTTTTCCCATGCATGCACCACCGACGAAACCACGCAACGGCAATTTCGCCGTCGGTACGGCGACGATTCGGGTGTGCATCTGGACACCAGCGAACAAAACTCGAAATGGGACTCCGTCCTCGCTCAAGGGCTGGACTGGGGATTGTCTTATTGCGGACCACTACCCTTCAACCACGAAAAACGAGGAGGTCCCCTCTACGATGCCCATCATTCGGCCTTGGCCGCCAAGCACGGCGAAACACACGCGGAGGAAATCCTCACCGACTTTTTCCACAACGTGATTGTCTACCCAAGCGTGGTGATGCAACTGGCATCCAGTCACGTCAGAACGATTCGTCCTGTCGCTCCCGACTGCACCGAAATCCGGGTCTATCCGATAAAACTAAAAGGGGCTCCGGAAGAAATCAACCGGCAATTGATCCGCTACCTGAACATTACGCATTCCGCCGCTTCGCTGATTCAGTCAGACGATGTCGAAATGTTCAGACGCGTACAAGGCGGCCTGGCAAGCCAGGGGCAAGAATGGGTCTGGTTCAATCGCCACATGGAAGACGATCAGTTCCGCCGCGGCGGCGGCACCAGTGAGGTCGTCATGCGCAATCAGTACCAAGCCGGCTACCTGCGATACATGGAGGAGAAATGAAAATGATCGCGCCAGATGCCGAACTACGTACGAACATCGAGGACTTCCTGATCGCCGAGGCCCGCATGCTGGACCAGCGCAGATTCGAAGAATGGGCTTCGCTTTTTACCGAAGACGGATACTACTGGGCGCCGTCCAAGCCCGAGCAACAGGATCCATGGAATGAAGTCTCTCTTTTCTTCGATGACCGGGAGATCATGGAAAACCGCATCGCCCGCCTGCGACACCCGAAGATCTACGCACAGCTTCCAGCGTCCCGGGCCGTACGACAGATATCGAATATCAAGATAGATGATCATGAAGAGGGTGGCCTGATTCAGGCTCATTCGACGTTCTTCATGTTCGAACACCGCCCCACTCTGCCGCATCCCGTCGAACGCATATTCGCAGGACATGTGACCCACTGCCTACTCAGATCCGACGGCACCTTCAAAATCGCATCGAAGAAGGTCTTGATCGCCAACTGCGATGCCGTCCACGATCCGATGTTCGTCTACTTTTAGCCTCGCCGGCAACGGCCATCCTGGATATCGCGCGCCAGACGCGAACCAAACCGCCATAGGCGGCAAGGAGACATCATGAAGACATCTTTCCTCGCCGGGACGCTCACCGCCCTGGTCTGTTGCGCCGCCCATGGCACCCCCTACCCTGTCAAGCCGGTTCGCCTCGTCGTTCCTTTCGTTGCGGGCGGATCCGGAGACGTGGTCGGACGCTTGATCGGCGAGCAACTCACGGCGGCGTGGGGCCAGCAGATCATTATCGACAACAAGCCAGGGGCAGCGGGCATCATAGGCGCGAGCAATGTCGCCCGCTCTCCCGCCGACGGTTATTCACTGCTTCTGGCAGACGACTCGGTGCTCACCATCACTCCCCAACTGCAAAAGGAGCTTCCTTTTGACATCCGGCGCGATTTTTCCCCTGTGATCGCCGCTGCCAAGATCGAGTTTCTCCTAAGCGTCAATCCATCTGTTCCCGCAAGATCCCTCGCAACACTAATCGAATTACTGAAGCTCAATCCGGGCAAGTACAGCTACGCGTCTGCCGGAGTCGGTTCCATACACCATTTGTCGATGGAATGGCTAAAGCGGCTGGCCGGCGTGGAGATGGTTCACGTGCCCTACAAAGGCAGCGGCCAAATACTCACCGACCTGGTTGCCGGCCAGATACCCATCGGATACACCGGCCTGGCGCAAACCAAGCCCTTCCTCAAGGCCGATAAATTGGTCCCTATTGCACTGGGCGGCATCCAGCGCAACCCATCGGAACCGAACGTTCCTTCAATTGCGGAAACCTTCCCGGGATTCGACGGAACGACAGCCTGGTCCATCCTCGCACCTACCGGCACTCCTCCGGACATCGTCGAGAAACTGAATCGTGAGATCAATCGTATCTTGCGCGACCCGGCTATTGCATCGCAGTTGCAGTCCGTGGGCTTGACGCCCATCGGCGGCAGTTCGCAAGAGCTGTCCACGGCCATCACTACAAACCATGAAAAGTGGGGCAGGCTGATCCGCCAGCTCAATCTGAGACTGGATTGACGCCCCACCGCAACCCCAGCACGAGCCCCCCCCCGCCGACACCTAGAGAGGTATATGCCATGACAGGTCAGAACCCGTCTGAAGCCGTCCTGACGCCGCCGACCGCCGAATTCCGCACCTGGATGTGCTTGGTGTGCGGATGGATTTACGATGAAGCTACCGGTGCGCCGGACCACGGACTCGCTCCGGGAACCCGCTGGGAGGACGTACCTGACAATTGGGCCTGTCCGGATTGCGGTGTCCGCAAGCGCAGATTTGAAATGGTGGCCTTGTGACACCGCGCCGAAACGAACTGCCATACCCGACTACCCGGCCCGGAACCGTGAACAGGCCCTAACGCGGCTTTGCCCGCCTGCCGGTCTTTTGGGCTGGCTTCTCCACTTCATTGGAAGAACCTTCCGTCAACGCCGTGGCTTGGCGCTGCAGCTTGTCGATCATTTCGTTCAACGATCTCAGCTCGTCGTTGGTCAAAACCGACACGAGCCGCCGCTGCCGCGCGATTGCGGCAGGCAGGATCCGATCGTAGACACGACGGCCTTCCGGTGTCAGGACGATGCGAAAGCGTCGGCCGTCCGAAGCCTCGGATACGGTCGCGGCAAGACCCTTTTTGACCAGCGCAGCGGTAGTCCGGCTGATCCAACCTTTATCGGTTCCCAATGCCACCGCCAGATCGTTGACGCTATCCGGCGCGGACTCCGTCATCAATGCCGCGAGAAGGCGCCACTCCGCCAGTTGTACGCCATACTCCTGCGCATACAGCCTCACGGCCCCCTTGCCAAAAGTGTTGGAAAGAACCAGGATGCGATGCGTCAGCAGCGTACGGAAATCGTAAGCGTCGCTACGCGATGCCATTCAAATGCCCCTGATCAAGAGCGGCGACCAACTGCCGCAATGGAAACGCCGTAATGCTATCAAAACGGTTCCCGGGCAGCCAAGGCATGTGCGCCCCTCTCGACGGGCATCCTGAAGCACCGGCCTTCGATTCCAGGAACCCGGAGATGGCGTCCGAAACACAATAAAAAACCCGCGACCTCCTGGGAGAATTCGCGGGCTTTCAATTTCCCAAAATCCAGGCATTGAATCCTGGTGCCGTCGGCGAGACTCGAACTCGCACAGCTTTCGCCACTACCCCCTCAAGATAGCGTGTCTACCAATTTCACCACGACGGCTTGCGTGAGCCCGCTAGTATATAACATTTGCCGGCCCGTCAGCGGAATTCCCTTCAGTTTTTCTGAGCGGGCGCCTCGGGCTGGGCAGGGGCCGCAGGCGGCGTGGCGGGCACCGACGGGACCGATGCGTCGGGAGCCGCCGGGGCCGGCGCGGGTGTGCTGCCGGGGACCGCGGGTACCGACAGGTCGGCGGGATGGCTTTCCATGACCCCGCCTTGCGAAGCGGCGGGAGCCGGACGGCCCAGGTAGGCCAGCGCGGCGGTGGAAATGAAGAAGACGACCGCCGCCCACTTGGTGGTGCGCGACAGGAAGTTGGCCGCGCCAGCGGCGCCGAACAGGCTGCCGGCGGAGCCGCCACCGAAAGCGGAGCCCATGTCGGCGCCCTTGCCCTGCTGAAGCAGGACCAGGACGATGATCGTCAGGGCGGAGACAACCTGCACGATCAGCAGGACAGTAAGCATTACGGACATTCAAGCACTCCGGGTTATGGCGCCCGCCTCGGCGATGCGCAGGAAGTCTTCGGCCACCAGCGAGGCGCCGCCTATCAGGCCGCCGTCGATATCGGGCATGGCGAACAGTTCGGCGGCATTGGCCGCCTTGACGCTGCCGCCGTACAACACGCGCACGCCGGCGCAGTCGATGCCCTGAAGCGCGGCCCGGATGGCGGCGTGCACTTCCTGGGCCTGTTCGGGGCTGGCGGTCTTGCCGGTGCCGATCGCCCAGACGGGTTCGTAGGCAACGACCATGGCGGTCACGGCTTCCCGGCCCAGGGCCAGCACGGGCGCGAGCTGCTCGTCGATGACGGCCAGGGTGCGGCCGGCTTCGCGCTCGGCCAGGGTCTCGCCCACGCAGACGACGGGGGTCAGGCCGGCGGCCAGCGCCGCCCTGGCCTTGTCGGCCACGAGCTGGCTGGTTTCACCGTGCAGGCTGCGGCGCTCGGAATGGCCAGCCAGCACATAGCGGCAGCCGAAGTCAGCCAGCATGGCGCCGGACACCTCGCCAGTATAGGCGCCCTGCGGGTGGACGCTGATGTCCTGGGCGCCCCAGGCAACGTCGGAATCCGTCAGCGCGGACTCGGCCTGGGCCAGGTACGGAAACGGCACGCAGACGCCGACGTCGCAGGCGGCGGCGCCAGAGGATTGGTTCCAGGCGCTGCGTATGGCCGAGAGCAGCTGGCCGTTGGTGGCCAGCGCGCCGTGCATCTTCCAGTTGCCAAGCACCAGGCGGCGGATATTCTGTTTAGTTGCCATCGACAAGAATCGAAAAATGCCCGCGTGGACAAAAATATGCGGGCAAAACCTCGATTGTATCGACTCCGGCGCACCGCTGCAGCCAATGTCGCAAAAAAGGCCGCCGTGTGGCCCCCCAGGCCCAGGATGCGGTGGATCGGACTCCGCCGGTCCACCCTCATCTGCCCCGGGCACCCGGCGCCGGGCCGCCCCAAGGCGGGTCCCGGCCCCTTGGGGGCTGCCGCCCAGCGGCTGGGGGCTCACCATACAGGGCGCGCGAAGCGCGTAGGGGGCCTAAACCGTCAGGACGATCTTCCCCACGTGCTCGCCCGACTCCATCATGGCGTGGGCCTGCGCCGCCTCGCGCAACGGAAAGGTGGCGTACACCACCGGCTTGAGCCGTCCGGACTCGAACAACGGCCAGACGTTCTGGCGCAGCGCGGCAGCGACTTCGCCCTTGAACTGGGCCGAGCGCGGGCGCAGGGTGGAACCGGTGATGGTCAGGCGCCGGCTGAGCACCCGGGCAAAGTCGATTTCGCCCTTCGCGCCGCCCAGCAGCGCGATCAGCACGATGCGGCCGTCTTCGGCCAGGCAATGGACATCGCGGGCGACGTAGTCGCCGGCCACCATGTCCAGGATCACGTCCACGCCCCGGCCATCGGTCAGGCGCTTGATCTCCTGCACGAAATCCTGGGTACGGTAGTTGATGCCGGCGGTGGCGCCGAGTTTCTCGACGGCGGCGACGCGCTCGTCGCTGCCCACCGTGGCGTACACCCGGTGTCCCAGCGCCTTGGCCAGCTGGACGGCCGTGGTGCCGATGCCGCTGGCGCCGCCGTGCACGAGCAGCGCTTCCTGGCCCGACAACTTGCCGCGCATGAAAACGTTGCTCCATACGGTGAAGTAGGTCTCGGGCAGGCCGGCGGCCTCGACCATGCTCAGCCCCTTCGGCACCGGCAGGCACTGGGTGGCCGGCACGGTGCAGTATTCGGCATAGCCGCCGCCGTTGACCAGCGCGCACACCGCATCGCCCACGGCGAGGCCGGTGGCGCCCTCGCCCAGCGCGGCCACGGTGCCGGCCACTTCCAGCCCGGGCAGGTCGGAGGCGCCCGGGGGCGGCGGGTAGGTGCCGCGGCGCTGGGCCACGTCCGGCCGGTTGACGCCAGCGGCGGCGACCTGGATCAGGACTTCGCCCACGCCGGGCACCGGCGTCGGACGCTCGGCGGCCTGCAGGACTTCGGGCCCGCCGGGGCGGGAGATTTCGATGGCGATCATGACGCGGCTTCCCGTTTTTCTGGTCGTGGAGGCGGTCATCATATACGGCTCCGCCCCCCTCCCACCCGCGCCTTGATGACAGGAAGGGGGCATGCGCCCTGCCTGTCGCAGCCATAGCCAAATCGAATACCAGTGACGCGTAAATTCATTCTCTTTTCGAGGGCGGATTGCCTAGACTTGCATCGGTCAGCATTCCGCCCGCATCCCGTCCGGGCGCACCCCCACTAGAGAGTAGACATGAGCACACAAGCCAAAGTCGTCGAAGGCAAGGCCACCCCCCGCGGCAAGTACCCCCACATCAAGCGCGCCGGCGACTTCCTGTTCGTCTCGGGCACCAGCTCGCGCCGTTCCGACAACTCCCTGGCCGGCGTGGAAGTGGACGCCATGGGCACCACCAAGTTCGACATCCGCGCCCAGACCCGCGCGGTGCTCGAGAACATCCGCGACATCCTGGGCACCGCCGGCGCCTCGTTGTCCGACGTGGTCGAGATCGGCACCTTCCTGGTCGACATGAGCGATTTCGGTGGCTACAACGAGGTCTACGGAGAATTCTTCGACTACGACGGCCCGGCCCGCACCACGGTAGCCGTGCACCAGTTGCCCCACCCGCACCTGCGCATCGAGATCAAGGCGGTCGCCTACAAGCCCCTCTGATCCCGCGACGACAACACCAGACATCAAGCCCATCATGAAAATCGACATGCACGCCCACCACTTCCCGCGCATCACGCGGGAAGAAGCCGCCGCCCTGAGCGTCGAGCGCGCGCCCTGGCTCCAGGTCGCGCCGGACGGCAAGACCGGCGACATCATGCGCGCCGACAAGCCTTTCCGCCCCGTCTACGACGCGCTATGGGATCCGCAGGCGCGCCTGGCCGAGATGGATGCCCAAGGCGTGGACATCCAGATCACCTGCGCCACGCCCATCATGTTCGGCTACGAATTCTCGTCCGAGAAGGTCCTGCCCTGGGCCCAGCGCATGAACGACCTGGCGCTGGAGTTCTGTGCCGCCGCGCCCAAGCGCCTGGTGGCGCTGGCGCAGGTGCCGTTGCAGGACATCGACGCCGCCTGCCGCGAAGCCTCTCGTGCCAAGGCCACGGGCCACCACGGCGTGCAGATCGGCAACCACCTGGGCGACCGCGACCTCGACGACGAGGGCCTGGTCACCTTCCTGCAGCACTGCGCCACTGAAGGCATCCCGCTGCTGGTCCACCCGTGGGACATGATGGGCGGCAACCGCATGAAGCAATGGATGCTGCCCTGGCTGGTGGCCATGCCCGCCGAAACGCAGCTCGGCATCCTGTCGCTGATCCTGTCGGGCGCCTTCGAGCGCATCCCCGAATCGCTGAAGATCTGCTTCGCCCATGGCGGCGGCTCGTTCGCCTTCATGCTGGGCCGCGTGGACAACGCCTGGAAGCATCGCGACATCATCCGCAAGGACTGCCCGCGCCTGCCCTCGGAATACGTCAAGCGCTTCTACGTCGATTCGGCCGTGTTCGATCCGGGCGCGCTGCGCCTGCTGGCCGACGTGATGGGCACCGACCGCATCATGCTGGGTTCGGACTACCCCTTCCCGCTGGGCGAGCAGTCCATCGGCAAGCTGGTGGCCGAGCAACCCGGCTTCAGCGACGCCGACAAACAAGCCATCTACGCCGGCAACGCGGTCGAATTCTTCGGCCTGCAAGCCCTGGTACGCTGACCTCCTCCCACCCCACAAGGAAATGCCCATGACCTTCGCACCCAAGTTGCGGCACCTGCCGGCCGCCATGGCGCTCGGCCTGACCCTGGCCGGCCCGGCCGCGCACGCCGAGTACCCCGACCGCCCCATCCGCCTCGTCGTGCCCGCGCCCCCGGGCGACGGTTCCGACCAACTGGCCCGCAACGTGGGCAAGGCCATGGGCGACGCCCTGGGCCAAAGCCTGGTCGTCGAGAACAAGCCCGGCGCCGGCGGCAGCATCGCCTCGGACATCGTCGCCAAGGCCTCGCCGGACGGCTACACCGTGCTGCTGGGCAACGCCAGCTCGCACGCCGTCACCCCCGGCCTCTACAGCAAGCTGCCCTACAACTCGGCCAAGGACTTCGCCGCCGTGACGCTGCTGGCCAGCGCCCCCAACGTGCTGGTCATCAACCCCTCTCTGCCGGCCAAGAACATCGCTGAATTCATCGCGTACGCGCGCGCCAATCCCGGCAAGCTGAACGTCGGCTCGGGCGGCAACGGCAGCCTGTCGCACCTGTCGGCCATCCTGTTCAACTCGATGGCGGGCACCGACATCCCGCACGTACCCTATAAGGGTGCCGCGCCGGCCGTGACCGCCGTCATGGGTGGCGAGATCTCGGCGCTGATGATCAACATTCCCACGGTGGCTCAGCAGATCCAGGCCGGCAAGCTCCGTGCGCTGGCCGTCAGCAGCCTGGAACGCTCGCCCGTGCTGCCCGACGTACCGACGCTGAACGAGTCGGGCCTGAAGGGCTACAACACCGAGGCCTGGTTCGGCCTGTTCGTTCCCGCGCAGACGCCCGCCCCGGTCATCGCCAGGCTCCAGGCCGCCGCGGCCACGGCGCTCAAGAACGAAGCAGTGTTGACCAACATCAGGAACATGGGCGCGGTGCCCAAGAACCTGAATGGCACGGCCTTCGCCGACTTCGTCAAGACCGAAGCGGCAAAGTACAGCGCCATCATCAAGCAAGCCGACGTCCGCATCGACTAAGGCGAGTCCCGCGCACCGGTCAGAACCGGTGCGCGATCTGCCCCCTCCCCCTCATGTGACCGCGAGTCGCGCCGGCCTTGTCGTTGATGGCAGTGCTGGCGCAGGCATGGGTCGACTACAAGGCGGGCGGCGCCGGCCGGTTTCCGGCGTACATGAGGATACAGATGGACTAAGCTAGAGCCTTTGCACCCGCACTGGCTGCGGCCTTCTGCCGGCATGACACCACAAGCAACGCACCCGTTCCTTTCTCCCTCCCAATTCTCGCGGGCATGCGCCCCGCGCCGCCCCTCATGACCAGGCTTGGCATCCACCTCGCCGTCGGTTCATGGGACACCCTCAGGCACGACGCGTCGTCCATACGCCAGGCCGTCTTCGTCCACGAACAGTCGGTCCCGCTGGAACTCGAATACGACGATGCCGACGCGGTCTCGCTGCACGCGGTCGCCTACGACACCGACGGCACGCCCCTGGGTACCGGCCGGCTCCTGCCGGACGGGCACATCGGCCGCATGGCGGTCCACCGCCATGGGCGCGGGCGGGGCGTGGGCGGCGCCATCCTGGACGCCTTGATCGACGAAGCCCGCCGGCGCGGGCACGACCGGCTGCTGCTGCACGCGCAGACGCGCGCTCGGGCGTTCTACGAAACGCGGGGCTTCGAGGCCGAAGGAGACGAATTCATGGAGGCCGGCATCCCGCATGTGCTGATGAGCCGCCGCCTGAAGAACGCCGCTTCATGACCCCCGAAACCCGCCCGGGCCTTGCCCGCGCCGTCACGCCCGCCATGGCCCTGCTGGGCATCCTGCTGGTGGCGGCGACGCTGCGCGCGCCGTTGACCGGCGTCGGCCCCCTGCTCGGCCATATCCGCGCCTCCACGGGGCTGGACGCGGGCAGCGCCGGGCTGCTCAACACGCTCCCGCTGCTCGCGTTCGGCCTGTTCTCGGTGCTGGCACCCGCCCTGGGCCGGCAACTGGGGCTGGAACGCGCGTTGTTCGCCGCCATGGTCGCGCTTTGCGTCGGCATCGCGGTTCGGTCGATGCCCGGCATCGCCCCTTTGTTCATCGGCACGGCGATCGGCGGCGTCGCCATCGCCGTCGGCAATGTGATGCTGCCGGCACTGGTCAAGCGGGAATTCCCGCAGCGCATCGGCCCGCTCACCGGACTGTATTCAGTCGTGATGACGCTCGTGTCGGGCACGGCGGCGGGCGTGGCGGTGCCACTGGCCGACAACCTGCCCGGCGGCTGGCGCAGCTCGCTTGCCTGCGTGCTGGTCATCACGGTCCCCGCGGCCCTGGTCTGGCTGGCACGTTCGCGCAACCAGGCCGAGGCGCCCGTATCCACCCGCGCCCACGCCACGAAAACCGCGAATGTCTGGCGCTCGTGGCTGGCCTGGCAGGTCACGCTCTTCACCGGCATCCAGGCTTTCAATTTCTACATACTCGTGGCCTGGCTGCCCTCCATGCTGCACGAGACCGGCATGAGTCCGAGCGAGGCCGGCTGGATGGTGTCGCTGATGCAATTGGCGGCGCTGCTCGGCAACATCGCGACATCCTGGGTGTCGGGCCGCGTGCGCGACCAGAAGCTCCTCGGGCTGGCTATCTCGATGCTGTGCGTGGCGGGCTTCGCCGGCATGGCGCTGGTTCCGGCCTGGACCATCGTCTGGATCTGCGTGGCCGGCGCGGGACTGGGCAGCAGCCTGATGCTGTCGCTGGCCTATATCAGCCTGCGCGCCGCCACCACGCAGCAGGCCGCGTCGCTGTCGGGCATGGCGCAGAGCCTGGGCTACCTGATCGGCGCGGCCGGTCCGGTGGTCTGCGGCGTCCTGCGCGACTGGACCGACAGTTGGCTGCCGGCGCTGGGCCTCATGGTGGCGATGGCTGGCGCGCAGGCATGGGTCGCCTACGGCGCGGGCCGCTCGCGCACCGTGGGAGAGCATTAAGATCCGCGCGCGGATCCTATTCCTAATGCAGCCGGCGGGCCGCGGCGATCAGCGACAACAGCCTATCGATGTCCACCGGCTTGGTCATGTAGTCGTCGAAGCCATGCGCGATGGCCTCTTCCTGGCCAAAGGCCGCGCTGCGGCCGGTCACCGCGATCAGCGTGACGGGCCTCAGGTGCGAGATATCGCGGATCATGGTGGCGACCTCCAATCCGTTCGGCGGCGGCATATCGATGTCCAGGACCATGACGTCCGGCCGCCACGCCAGCGCCACTTCCATCGCCGCCGAACCGCCGTCGACGTACCTGACCTCGTGAAACCGGCCGCAGGCTTCGGCCAGCGCTTCGGCGGCGCTGACGTAGTTGTCCACGACCAGCACCCGGCAAGACGTAATCTGTCCCACTCCGTCCTCCTGACGTACGTGCGGACGGGCGCGCCGCAGGCTTTCTACCAGGCAGCGCTGCCAGCCGGTGGATACTCGCCGGGCTCCTCGTTGTCCAGCAGCAGGCACGGCAAATCGGCCGCGCCCTCCTGGACCGGCGCGGCCGGGGCCGTCCCAAAGAATCGGTGCAGCGACGCATAGGCCAGTTTGGCCGCCACGTCTTGCAGGAGCTTTTCCGAGGTCAGGAACCCCTCGCCCTGCAGATCTTCCATCTTCAGCCGGTAGCCGAGAACACCGTCCCCCTCGGACACCGCGCCCAGACACACCGCCTTGCCGGCGCGGTCCCGCGCATACAGCCCGCTTCCCGCTACATACAGCCGATAGGCATGATGCGGGGCCGATCCGTCGTGAGGAATGGCAGACATGTGGCATCTCCTGTCCGGGTGGGTGGCTCAGCAAGTCGCATACCCGGCGCAAGCCGCGCCATGGCCGCGGGCCCGACGCTAGCCAGTCCCGCCGAAAGCGTCTATAACGCAAGGAGCATAGCGCATCGTGTCCAGGCGGTCCGCGGAACCGCAACCTATCCAATCATGAAAAACATTCTTCAATACATGCGCCAGCTCAGGCAGCGCCGCCTGGCCGTGTTCGAGCTGCCCCTGAGCGACGCGGCGGACAGCGATCCCTACGACGGCGAACTGCGCCAGTTGCCGTTGAACTACCACGCCACCGAGGTGGATGCCCGCGCGCTGCGGCGCCGGCTGTCGGAACTCGAGTACGACGACGAGCTCTAGAAAGCGACGGCACGCCGTGCCGCGCGCCTGCGCGTTTGCATACAATCGACGTATTCCCCGCGACACGGACCACGCCCCAGGGGCCTCCAACGGAACAGAACATCATGAACAAGAATCCCGCCGCCCTGCTCTGCGTGCTGGCGCTGACCGCGTGCGCCTCCGGCCCCACCTCCTGGTACAGGGAGACCTCGTCTGCCGACCAGGCCGAGCGCGACCGCATCCAGTGCGAGCGCCAGGCGCGCATCAATTCGCCGGGCACCAGCACGCCTTCGTATCGCGGCATCAACGCGGGCGGGGGTTCCGGCGTGGGCGATGGCCTGGCCAACGCCGAGCGCCAGTCGGGCCTGGCCAACGACTGCATGCGCGGCAAGGGTTACACGCTGCGCTGACAGCCTGCCGGAAGGCGTGTCCGGCTGCCTCGAAAATATGGCATGATGCGCGCACGCCCCGCCGGGGGTACTGGAATCCATGTCCGGAGGTACGCCATGCTGTCTCTTCTCGGAACTCTTCTGGTGGGCCTCGTCGTCGGCCTGCTTGCGCGCGCCATCAAGCCCGGCGACGACAGCATGGGATGGCTCATGACCATCGTGCTCGGCATCGCCGGCTCGCTCATCGCGGGGTATGCCGGCCGTGCCATGGGCTGGTACCAGCCAGGCGAACCGGCCGGATGGATCGCCTCGGTGGTCGGCGCCGTCGTGCTGCTGCTGATCTACGGCATGATCAGGAAAAAGTCCGCCTGAGTTCCGCGCCGGCATCGCCGGCGCCCCCTCTCCCTGCCCCCGTTTCCCGTAACAAGACGTGTCCGCATGTGACGGATGCGGCTATGCTTGCGCCTCCATAAAAGACATTCTCAAGAATGGGGGCTTACATGCATATCCACGGCCGATCGGCATGGCGATACGGCGCCACCGTCCTATTGACCGCTCTCGCTTCCTGCGGCGGCGGGGGCGACGCTCCCGCCCCTGACGACCCGCTGGCCGCCTACAAGTCCCAGGCGGTGGCATGGGCGCCCTGCGACCCGCACGTCCTGGGGCCGAACAGCGACCTCATCCAGCAACTGGGCGACAAGGTGTCGTGCGCGACCATCCGCGCGCCGCTGGACTACGCGAGGACGGACCGCGGCGACATCCGCGTCGCGCTGCTGAAGGTCGCCACGGCCGACCCCAAGGTCCGCAAAGGCGCCATCGTCTTCAATCCGGGCGGCCCGGGCGGCGACGGGCTCGAGCTCGCGGCCAACTTCGGCGCGCTGTTCGCCCAGCCCCCCAGCGATTCGCCCACGCGCGCGGCACTGCAGGACCTGGCGCGGCACTATGACATGGTGGGCTTCTCGCCGCGCGGCACCGGTGCCGGCACCACGCTCACCTGCACGGCCAACGAACCCTCGCGCGAGGTGAATTTCCCGTCCGATGACCGCAGCCCGGCCAACATCGAGGCCATGCTGTACAACCTGCGGCTGGCGACCAAGGCTTGCCAGAACAACCCCCTCACGCCTTATATCAACACCGAACAGACGGCCTGGGACCTGGATCTGATCCGCCACCTGATCGGCGACGCCAAGCTCAACTACATCGGCTATTCGTACGGCACCTGGCTGGGCGCCTGGTATGCCGCCCGCTTTCCCGGGCAGGCCGGCCACCTGATGCTGGACAGCGCCGTCGACTTCACCGCCGGCTTCGACGAGGCCATGATCGGCCAGTCCGTCGGCAAGCAGCGCGTGCTGGACGAGGTCATGAGCCCCTATTTCGCCCGCCACCCGGACCTGTTCCGGCTCGGCGCCGACGCAAGCCGGATCCGCGCGCTGTTCGGCACCCTGCCCTCGCCCCTGAAGGCGGCCGTGGGCGCGACGCTGGCGTTCAACAAGAGCCGCGGCCTCGTGCCGTCGGGCTTGGTCCTGCTGGCGGCGGGCATCGTCAGGGACCAGTTGGCCGCCGATCCCGGCATGAGCGACGCCGACCTGCGCACCGCGGTGGACACCGCGATCCGCGACCAGGCCCCGTTCGACATCGAAGCGGCCCTGCGCGCGGCGACACGCCTGCTCGACCAGTTCGCCGCGATCCGCTTTCCCGAGCCGCGGTCCCTTTTGATGCCGCCCGAAGAGGCCACCTACGTCGCCGTCGTCTGCAATGACGTGGGGACCCGGACCGATCCCCGGTACTGGATCGACCTCGGCAATGAAATGGCGGTCACCCATCCGGTTACCGGCGGCTCGATGACCGAGGCACCCTGCCTGTACTGGGGCGGCCCGACCACGGCCAAGCCCACGGTGCAGGACACCGCCAAGGCGGGACCGCTGATGGTCGTGCAAAGCCAGTTCGACGCGCTGACCCTGACCGAGAACGCGCTGCGTTTCGTCGATGCCCTGCCCACGGCCCGGCTGCTCTACGTGAAGGGGGAGTACTCGCATGGCGTGTTCCCCTACATGAGCACCTGCGTGGACCATCGGGTGACGGCGTTCTTCCTTGACGACGCGCTGCCCGCCCGCCGCACCGACTGCGACCAGGTGCCGTTCTACGGCGACGTGGTGGCCCCGGGCAGCCTGAAGCGGATGGCGGCGCCCGACCAGGCGCGCACCGACGCCCTGCTGGACCGGATCCAGGACATCCTGGGCGGCGCGGGCCAGAAGGGGCGCTGACCCGGAAGCACGCATCGTTCCATAAAAGGAACGATGCATGCCATTCCCGCCTACTAAAAACTCTTTAGCATCATGGATATGCTCTTTCCCACGGCATAAGCATCCGCTGCCCGCCGACCACCAAGGAGAGAGCACCATGAGCACCCCCGCCAATTTCCAGGGCCAACGTCCCGTCATCGATCCCGCAGATGCCGTCATGCTGCTGATCGATCACCAGAGCGGCCTGTTCCAGACCGTGGGCGACATGCCCATGCCCGAGCTGCGCGCCCGCGCCGCGGCCCTGGCCAGCATGGCCACCCTGAGCAAGCTGCCCGTCATCACCACCGCCTCGGTCCCGCAAGGGCCCAACGGCCCGCTCATCCCGGAAATCCACGCCAACGCGCCGCACGCCCGGTACGTCGCGCGCAAGGGCGAGATCAACGCCTGGGACAATCCCGACTTCGTGGCCGCGGTCAAGGCCACCGGACGCAAGACCCTCATCATCGCCGGCACCATCACCAGCGTGTGCATGGCCTTCCCCGCCATCAGCGCGGTCGCCGACGGCTACAAGGTGTTCGCGGTGGTCGACGCCTCCGGCACCTACAGCAAGATGGCGCAGGAGATCACGCTGGCGCGCGTGGTGCAGGCGGGCGTGGTGCCCATGGATACGGCGGCGGTGGCCTCGGAACTCCAGAAGACCTGGCATCGCGACGACGCCCAGCAGTGGGCCGGGATCTACACCAGGATCTTCCCCGCCTACCAATTGCTGATCGAAAGCTACGCGAAAGCGCAGGACGTGGTGAAGAACAACGAGGCGCTGGACTCGCAACGGGCGTAGCCTCCCCTGGCGGCCGTCTCAGGCCGCCAGGAAATCCAGCACCATCCGGTTGAACTTCTGCGCGTGCTCCCACTGCGCCCAATGGCCGCAGCGGCTGAACACGTGCAGTTCGGCGTCCTGCAGGCCGGCCAGCAGGCGCAGCCCGGTATCGAGCGGCACGAAGCGGTCGTCGCGGCCCCAGATGACCAGGGTCGGGGCCGCGACCTCGCCCAAGCTCGCGCCCACGTCGGGGAACTGCCGGGGATGGGCCTGGCTGCTCTTGACGAAATTCTCCAGATGGTCGCGGCGCGACAGCATGTTGTCCAGCCGGGCCTGGAACAACTCCTCGGTCAGGCTGGCGGCGTCGTGGACGAACACGTTCATCATCCGCTTCAGATTCTCGATGGTCGGATCGCGGTACAACGCGCCGATCAGCTTGATGCCTTCGGTAGGCATGGGAACGACCGGGCTGACCCCGCCCGTCCCGCCTCCCATCAGGACCAGCCGGCCCACGCGCGCGGGATGCGCCAGGGCGAAGGCAACGGCGCTGTGGGCTCCCATGGAGTTGCCGACCAGATGCGCCCGCTCCAGCCCGATCGCATCCATCAGGCCGGCCAGCGCGCGGGCGTTCAGGTCCGAACGCGAACCGGCGCAGACGATGGCATCGCTCTTGCTCCAGCCGGGGAAGTCCAACAGGATGACCCGATGGCCGGCATCGGCGAACGGCTGGACGTTGCGGTGGAAATTGGCCCAGCCGCTGGCGCCGGGGCCCGAGCCGTGCAGCATGATCACGGCCTCGCCGCCCGCGCCCGTGTCGTTGTAGTGCAGGCGCAGCGGCTGGCCGTTCTCGGTGATCCGCACGTAGCGGCTGGTGGCGGCTTCGGTCAGCGGGGAAATCGTTTGCGTCATGGTTTGTCTCTCGTTCGTGGGCAATGCAATGAAAGGTCCTGTCATCCCGTCCGGCCCTGCTGTGTCATCAGCATCAGGCCGAAACCGGCGATGTATTCGGGAATGGCCCGGTAGTACCGGAAAACCGGCGCCTGGACGCGCCCGGTCAGCGCCGCGCGCGCGACCAGCCAGGTCTTGGACTCATGCGCCGACGCGCCCGCCTCGCGGGCGATGGTGTCCTCCGGCCACGAGCACAATTCGTCCAGGCTGCCGGGCGGCCCGGCCAGCGCATCCATCCAGCGGCGGTCCCAATCGGGCGCCAGGGGCTTGACCGTCCCCGCGCCCGCGGCCAATGCCTGCCCCGCCGCCATCACGCGCCGGAGCTTGGCCTCGCGCTCGCCGGGCGCGGCCGCGCCCGGCACGGTGATCCGCTCGCGCACCTCGGGATCGGGATGATCCAGCGTCGGCACCGGCGGCTCGTGCGACAGTCCGCCCGAACCGATCAGCAGCACGCGCCGCGGCACGCCGTCCAGGAAATCGCCGATGGCCCGGCCCAGGTCCCGGCACCGGAACAGGCGCGGAATGCCGGGCGGCGCGACGGCATTGACGAACACCGGCACGACGGGCGGCGTATCCAGCCCTCCCCACAGCAATTGCAGCGGCTGGGCAAAACCGTGGTCCACCTCCATGCGCCGCGAGACGGCCGCATCGAACCCCCGGTCCATCAGGGCATCGGCCATCTCCAGCGCCAACGGCGCATCCACCCGCAACTGGCCCGCCGGAGACAGGTAGTCGCCTACGGCCCGGGCCTGCGTGCCTATGCAGAACGGCGGCATCAACCGGTTGAAAAAGCCGTTGTAGTGGTCGGGCGCGATCAGCACGACCAGGTCCGGCGCATAGGCCAGCACCCGGTCGCGCACCTGCGCGATCGCCGCCAGCAACTCGGCTTCGGCCTGCTCCGGCACCGGGTTCAGCCCCATCAACGGGGAATGCGATATGCCCAGGAAGGCCCTGTCGCCCTTGGCATTCATCCTCGTCACCGCGCGCGGTCCAGGAGACGCGCCAGGGCCGCGTCGAGAACGGCGCCCGCCCGCGCGGCGTCCAGCCCTTCCCCACTGTGCCGGCGCCACGCGACGATGCCATCCGGGCGCACCAGCAGCGCCCCGGACTCCTCGATCTCGCGCAGCGCCCGCCACGCGCAGTAGGAATCGAGCGCGCCCGGCTCGCCGATCACGACCGTTCTCAGGAAAGGCAGGCCCATCGCGGCTGCCGCCGCCTTCCACGCCTGGCCCGCCAGGCCGGTGACCAGGGTGAACTTGCCCCGGCCCACGACATCCAGCGTCGACACCCTGCGCCCGTCGCTCCCCACCAGCCAGGCATGGGGCAGCTTGGCGCCCGGGCGCGTGCTCGCCTGCGCATGCAGTTGCGGATCGCGCGCCCAGGCTTCCTCGCCCGCCTCCGGATCGGCGATGACCGCCGCCGATGCATAGCGCTGGTTCAGTTCCACGCCTTGCGCGTTGAACTCGTAGTTCTTGAGCCTGAGCGCCTCGGCCAGGGCGGCGCGCCGCGCCACGCCGTCGGCATCGGGCGACGCCAGCCGCGCCAGGCCGGCCGCGACCGGATCGGCGGCGCCCGGCTCCCGGAAGCACTGGTTCAGCGGACCGTAGTCCAGCCTGGACTGGTTCGCCCTGGCGACGATCTGCGCTCCCACCGGCGCGCGTTCCGGCGAGTAGGAATCCAGCAGGCCCACCCCGGCATGGCCACGCACCACGAATGCGAGTTTCCAGGCCAGGTTGAAAGCGTCCTGCATGCAGGTGTTGGATCCCAGGCCGCTGGAGGGTGGATGGCGATGCACCGCATCCCCGCCGCAGAAAACCCGTCCCCTCGAATAGACCGGCGCGTGCGCCTGATTCACGTACCAGACCGAGGCATTGTCGATCTCGATCTCCAGGTCCGGATCGCCCACCAGGATGCGGACCTTCCTGCGGATTTCCTCGGGCGAGAAATCGGGCTCCCCCTTCTCCATGTCGAAGCCCCAGCCGGCTATCCACTGGTTCCACGGTTCGATCGCGCGCAGCAGGCCCAGGCCGATTTCGCCGAACGCCGCGTCGGACGTGGCGATCCAGTACAGGATACTGGGCCGGTGGGCCGCGTAGCGGGCCAGGTCCGCCCGGAACAGCACGTAGGCCGTGGCCGCCCGCGCCAGTTGCCCCCGCAGTTCGAGCCCGGCATCGTCCATGACCTTGGAACGGGCGCCGTCAGCCCCCACGAGATAGCGCGCGCGAACGGCATATTCCCTGCCCGAGAGCAGGTCCCGCAGGCGGACCGTGACGCCGTCGGCGTCCTGCTCATGCCCCAGGTACTCCGTGTTGAACGAGAAGACGGCGCCGCGCTCGGCGGCATGCCTGACCAACATGGGCTCCATCTTGTTCTGCGGCAGGTCCAGCATCGGGCAAGGACTGGCCCGCAGATAGTCGCCAATGCATTCGTCGCCGGTCCCCCAGGTGCGCAGCCGCGCGATCTCGGGGCCGGCCAGGCTGGTGGTGAACAAGGTGTCGCCCATCCACTCCCAGGGCGTGGCCTGGCGGCGCGCGTCGCCCTCCAGGCCCAGGTCGCGCAGCACTTCCATCGCGCGCTGGTTGGTGATGTGCGCGCGCGGCGTGTTGGCGGTCCAGTTGTATCGGTTCACCACCTGGACGCGCACGCCGTAGGTGGCCAGCGCCAGCGCCGTGGTGGCACCCATGGGGCCGGAGCCGACCACGAGCACGTCGGTCTGAAATGCTTCCTGCTTCACTGTCGTTTCCCTTCCTGGCTATTTGAGAGTGGCCTGCAGCACGTCGCCGTAGGCCTTGATGTCGTGGCGCAGCCGGGCCGCGAGTTCGGCCGGTTCCGCCGGATAGGGGTCGCCGGTCAGCGCGAACTTCTCTTTCATCGCCGGCTGGCGCAGCGCCGCGTTGAACTCGCGGGTCAGCCGCTCGACCACGGGCTGCGGCGTACCCGCCGGCACGACGAACATGAAATAGTTGGTGATCTCCAGGCCGGGATAACCGCTTTCCGCCAGCGTGGGCACGTCCGGCAACAGCGGATGGCGCTTGCCACCCAGCGTGGCGAGCGGCACCAGCTTGCCCGTCTTGATGTAGGGCTGGGCGAAATGCACGGGCATCAGCATCGTCTGGATCTGTCCGGCCAGCAGGTCCGTGTTCGCCGGCGCGAGTCCCTTGTAGGGCACGTCCACGAAATCCGCGCCGGTCAGCTTGCGCAACTGGTGCAGGTGCACGAACCAGGGGCTGCCCGGGCCCATGGTGCCGAAATCGACGCCCTTGCCCGCGGTCGACAGCCTCACCAGTTCCTTCACCGACCGCGCCGGCACCCTGGGATTGACCACCAGCACCAGGGGCACCAGCGCCACGCCCGACACCGGCATGAAGTCCTTCACCGCGTCATAGGGCACCTTGGCGCCCAGCACTTCGTTGGCATGCGGCAGGTGGGCCATGGCCTCGTTGATGGCATGCGAGTCAGTGACCAGGCCGATCGTGTAGCCATCGGCCGGCGCGCGGGCGACGGCATCCGTCCCGATGATCGTCGAGGCGCCGGGGCGGTTGTCGACGATGACCGTCTGCCTGAGGCTGGCGGATACCACCTCGGCCAGCGCGCGGGCCGCCGAGTCCGCATTGCCTCCCGCCGGATACGGCACCACGATGCGGATCGGCCTGGCCGGCCATTCCTGCGCGGACGCGGGCGTGAGGGTCGCGGCGGCCAGCGCCGCCATCGTGCAGAACGCACGTCGAATGGCATTCATGTCGTCTCCTTGGTTCTAGCCGGCGATACCGCCGCGTCGAATGCGGGAGGAAGTCTGATGCCACCCCATACCCCTGTATAGTAGGTGCACTGAGTGCACCATCATGCGGAAAACCATGTATCTGCTTGCGGGAAAACCCGAGGACCCGGTCTACAAGGAAGTCCGCGGACTGAGCCGGGGGCTCGCGGTATTGCGGGCGCTGAACGGCATGCCGGGAGGCATGGGCGGTGTGGTCGAGCTGGGCCGGCTGACCGGCCTGCACCGCACGACCGTCAAGCGCCTGCTGGAAACGCTCAGGCAGGAAGGCCTGGTCCACCACAAGGACGACGGCGCGCTGTACGTGCTCAGCTTCGAGGTGCGGCGGCTGGCCGAGGGCTACGTGGGCGCGGACTGGATCGACCGGGTCGCCTCGCCCGCCATGGGCGCGCACCTGAGCGCCCTGTCCTGGCCCAGCGACCTCGCCACGCCCGACGGCGGTTTCATGATCGTGCGGGAGTCGACGCACCGCGCCAGCCTCTTGTCCCAGCACCGGGCCACCATCGGCACCCGCATCGCGATGCTGACGTCGGCCATCGGGCGGGCCTGGCTGGCCTATTGCTCGGACGAGGAAAGGGAAGCAACCCTGTCGCTGCTGCGAGAGCGCGACGATGCCATCGGCGCCATCGCCCGCGACAAGGCGTATGTCGGCCGTGTGCTGCGCGAGACCCGGCGGCGCGGCCATGCGGTCAACAAGGGAGAATTGGCGAACGAGGAAAGCGTCGCCGCGATCGCGTTTCCCATACGCCTGAGCGGCCACGCCATCGGCGCCATCAATCTCGTGCTTCAGCGCAATGTCGTGCCGGACCGGGAAATATCGGCTCGCTACGTGCCGCTGTTGCGCGTCCTGGCCGAGGAGATATCAGTCGGCGCGACGCGGCTGTCCCAGCGCGGCGATCCGCCTTAGCGCGCACGAGGCCATCGGCTGCAACAGCTTGCGGAAGGCCTCTTCGGACAGCGGATGCGACAGCAGGAAGCCCTGCGCCTCGTCGCATCCCAGTTCGGTCAGGAAGCGCATCTGCGTTTCGCTCTCCACGCCCTCGGCCACCACCTCCATGTGCAGCGCGTGGGACAGCGTCACGATGGCCGACAGCAGCGCCCGGGCCTCCGCCTCGTTCCGGTCCAGTTCCGAGGTGAACAGCCGGTCGACCTTGATCTGCTTGACCTTGAACCGGTGCAGATAGGCCAGGCTCGAATAGCCCGCGCCGAAATCGTCGATCGCGATGTCGAAGCCACGGGCCCGGAAACGGTTCACGATCTCGGCCGTGCGCCCCGCGTTCAGCATGGCCACGGTTTCGGTGATCTCGAACATCACGAGACGGCGCGGCACTTCCATTTCGTCCAGGATATCCTCGACGCGGCCGATCAGATCCGGCACATTGAACTGGATGGGCGACAGGTTGATCGAGACCTGGACCGGCGCCAGCCCGCGCCGGCGCCAGCCGTCCATGCAGCGGCAGACCTCGCGGATCACCCACTCGCCGATCTGGACGATCTGCCCCGAACGTTCGGCGATGGTGATGAACTCCATGGGCGCCACGCTGCCGAAAATCGGGTGATGCCACCGTATCAGCGCTTCCGCGCCACAGATGGCGCGCGTGGCCACGCTGAACTTGGGCTGGAACACCAGGCTGAACTGCCCGCCTTCGAGCGCCGTCCGCAGATCCTGCTGCAGCATCAGCGTCCGGGCTGCATTGGCATGCATGCCCGGCTCGAAAAAACAATAGGTGTTGCGCCCCGCCTGCTTGGCGCTGTACATGGCGGCATCGGCGCAGTCCAGCAGCGCCTCGCTATCCCCCGCGTCTCCCGGATACATGGCGATACCCATGCTTGCGCTGATCCGCAGGCGGGCCTGGCAGCCCACCATCTCTTCGCGCAGCACCCGCAACAGCTTCTTGGCCACGGAAGCCGCGTCGCCAGGCGCGGATATGCCCCGCAACAGCATGACGAACTCGTCGCCGCCTATGCGCGCGACCAGGTCGTCCTTGCGCACGTGCGACAACAGGAGCCGGGCGCACCCCTTGAGCAGATCGTCCCCCGCCGCATGGCCGAGCGAATCGTTGACCGTCTTGAAACCATCCAGGTCCAGGAAAAAGACCGCGAATGCCGTCTTGTCGTGCCCGGCGGCCAGGATCGCTTCGCTCACCTGCTCGACCAGCATCAATCGGTTCGGCAGTCCGGTCAACGCATCGTGCATGCTGAGATGCTGCAACTGCCGGTTGGCCCGCCTCAGCGAATCGGCCAGGCTGTTCGCCCGCCAGCCCAGTACCAGCAGCGTGCCCAGCAACACGGCCAGCGACGTACCCGACACCATCATCGCCAGCCAGTTGGGATCCAGCTCGCTGGCCGACAGGCAGACGCTGCCAGGAGCCAGTTGCACCGCACTCATGCCGGTATAGTGCATGCCGGTGATGGCGATGCCCAACACCAGCGACGCGCCCAGGCGCTTGAAGGCGATATAGGGTTCGTCCGAACCTCGCAGCGCAAATCCCAGCCACAGCGCCACGACCGAGGCCGCGATGGCCACGCCGACGGAGGCCAGCACGATCCATGGCACATAGCTCGGCGCTGGCGACATATCCAGCGCGGCCATTCCCATATAGTGCATGCCGGCGATCCCCAGCCCCATCGCCACTCCGCCCGCCAGGCAGCGGCGGGCGCGGAAACGTCCGCTGGCCGACACCGCCAGGGCGAAACCCGACACCAGGATCGCGATCAACAGGGACAGCGCCGTGGGTCCGAACTCGTATCCCAGGGGGATGGGCAGGGAAAACGCCATCATCCCGATGAAATGCATCGACCAGATGCCCACGCCCATCGCGACCGCGCCGCCCATGACCCACGGCAGCCGCCGCTTCCATCCGGGCAGCGATGCAATGCGGCTCGTCAGCTCCAGTGCCGTATAGGCGGCCAGCGAGGCGACCACCAGGGAGAGAAACACCAACAAAGGGTTATAGACACCATGCACGGCAGTCTTCCCGGATGCGCATCTGTCTCGTTGTCAGGAGGAACAGGAGAATCCGCTCTCCTTATAGCAAAACATCCCCCCGCCAGCCACGCCCGGTCGGGGAAATCAGGCCCCCGAGCTGCGCCGGACCGCCCAGCCGGGCTCTTTCCCCACCACGCGGTTCCTGCCCAGGCGTTTCGCCCTGGCCAGCCGCTCGTCCACGGTTGAGTAGGCCCGCTCGAACGGGATGGCCTGCTCGAAGCTTCCCACGCCCAGGCTCACGGTGCATCGCAGTTCCGGCGCGACGTCCGAGAAATCCTGGGCCGCCGCCGCGGCGCGCAGCCGCTCGGCCACCTGCTTCGCTTCGTCGTCCGACGCGTCGGGGAGGATGACCATGAATTCCTCCCCGCCGAACCTGCCCACCGCGTCGTCCGTCCGTATGCCCTGCTCCATGACCGTCGCCAACCGCTTCAGCACCATGTCTCCCACGGGATGGCCGTACCGGTCGTTGATCTGCTTGAAATGGTCGACATCCACCATGATCAGGCCATAACGCGCGCATCGCGGCAGGCATGCCGCCAGGAACTCGTCCAGCCCGGACCGGTTGTTCATCCCCGTCAGCGGATCGCGGCGGCTGGCCTGGCCCAGGCTGGCGATGGTCCGCAGCGACGTCAGGATGAGCATCAGGAATGCCACGCCTATCCCGAACAAATAAAAACTCGTCTGCATGACCTCCCAGTAGAGCAAGTGTTCGTAGCCGTACTGGTCGGGCGGCCGCGTGGCCAGCATGGCCCGAGGGAACAGGCTCAGCGTGCAGGCGGCGACACACCAGAACAGGAGGCGCTCCAGGGCGGTTCCTCGCGCCAGATGGCGGACTTGCCACAGCGCCAGCAGGAATACCAGGGCGGCGGCGACGTGCGTCGTCGCCACCCGCAGCCGGAACAGCGTCTCGTCATGCGCGCTGGCCATGCGGACGGCCAGCATGGCCGCCAGGACCAGCACGGCCGGCACCCAGGGCAGCCGCCTGCCCTCCAGCGCCGCCAGGCCCCGCGCGAAGCAGAAGATGGCGCATGCGTAGGCCACCCCCGTCAGCCCGATATTGGCCAAGCGCCAGGGCGGCCACAGCAGGACCTGCATGAAGATGCCGCTCGCGTAGCAGGAGAAGGCCACGGAGAAAAACAGGAATTGCGCCTGACGGTGCGCGTGGCGCCACGCGCCGTAGAACATGGCGGCCAGCAGTAGCGCGATCAGGGGATGGGCGAGCGCAAGCAGGGTTTCGTTGTCGTTCATGGTGCCGCACTCGGTATGGGACGGCCGCCGGACGGCCCGCGCCGGCCTCCCGCAAGCATGGCCGGATCGGCGCCCATTGCCGACAACCGGCCTCCTCGGGAGACATCATAGCGATACCGGGGGGCCACGTCTCGACAGTACCCCGCGCGCAACACCGGGGAAACCACGACTGGAACCCCGCGAGGGACGAACGGCGGCCTCCCGTTCACTGCCTCCAGCTTACCCGGGAAGCCAGGCCGGGTTGTGGACGGCTTCCCATAGATGGCCGTCGAGGTCCTGGAAATAGCCGGCGTACCCACCCCAGAAAGTCGGCTGCGCCGGCTTGACCAGACGCGCGCCCGCGGCGGCCGCACGGGCCATCACCGCGTCGACCTCTTCCCGGGACGCCACATTGTGGCCGAGCGTGAACTCGGTCGGACTGCGCCCGCTCTGTTCGACCCCGGCATCGTGCGCGATGTCCGCACGGGCGAACAGCGCCAGCCTGAGGCCCGCCTGGAGTTCGAAGAAGGCCACCGCGCCATGTTCGAACTCCTTGCCGATGATGCCTTCCGTCGGCAGCCCCAGGCCATCGCGGTAGAAGGCCACCGAGGCCTCCAGATCGTCCACGCCGATCGTGATCACGCTGATGCGCGGCTTCATGCCTGCTCTCCTTTTTTCCTACCCGATCCCCCCATCATGCCGCAATGGATGCCGACGTGGTGACGAGCGCGCGCAATTGCCGCTCCTCCTGCGTGAATTCGTCGCAGCCGATGGCGCCGAAGGCACGCGCGGCACCCAGGGTGCGCGCCGCCGCGTCCTCCAGCCTGTCGGGGCCTTCCAGGCGGAACGAGACCGGCGACAGCGGGCCGAACAACAGCGCGCGCTCCATCCGCGGCCAGCGCGATAGCGTGGGCTCCACCCCCGCTGCCCTGGCCAGCATGATGGCCAGGTCGTGCAGCACCGGCTGCTGCCCACGGGCGCGCATCGTCCGGCTGGCGGCGATCGCCGCCTCCATCCGCTCGCGTTCCGGCAGGATGGCCTGCCCCGTCAGGGTGTAGGCGATCAGGCGCGCCTGCAACTCCAGCACCGGCAGATAGGGGCCGACCAGGTTGTACAGGCCCATGAAGGCCAGCCCGGGCAGATCCGGATGGAACGTCCGGGCATAAAGATCGATGCCGCTGCCGTCGAACTGGAGAATCTCCGCATGCTTCTTGTCCAGCCAAGGCAGGGAAAGACCATAACCGGTTCCGAACAGAATGGCGTCCGGCGCGGCGCGGGTGCCGTCTTGGAAGATGACTTCCCGGCCCTCGATACGATCGATCCATGGTTTCACCACGATCCGGCCTTCGGCCACCGCCGGCAGGAAGCCCTGCGACTGCGAGACGCCCGCGGCGAAGATATCGGCATCGGGCGCCAGGGCCCCGAACTGGTCGGGACGGCCGCCCGCCCGGACCACGGCCGCCTTCAGACCCGCCGCCAGCGCGTCCACGGGCAGGACCTCGCCGGCCAGCGCCGCCGCCCGGTTGAACATCGCATGCTCGGCCGGCACGCCGGCGATCAACTTGGGCAGGATGTAGCGCTGGCGCCGGTAGGCCGCGATGACCTCGGCGCCGCCCGACGCCAGGTCGGCCGCGATCTCCAGCGCGCTGATCGAGCAGCCCGCGACCAGGACCGAGCGTCCGCGGTAGCGCGCGGCACCGTCGTACTGTGAGGTATGCGCCACGCCGAGCTGCCCGGCGAAACCATGCAGCCCGGCAACCCGCGGCACGGCGGGCGCGGCTTGCGCCCCGGTGGCAACGATCACATGGCGGAACGTCTCTGCCCTCGCCGTGCCCCCGCCACGCGTATGCACGCGCCAGGCGCCGCCGCCGGCCTCCTCCAGGCGTTCGACGCGCGTACCGAACCGTATGCCGCGGACCAGGTCGAACCGCGCGGCATAGCGTTCGAGATAGGCAAGCATCTGCTCCCGGGACGGGTAGGTAGGAACCTCCGCCCCGTGGTCGAGATCGGAAAACGCGGACATGATCCGGCTGGTGTTGGTGCGCATGCCCGGCCAGGTGGCGCTGGCCGGATTGGCGGCGTTCCACTGCCCGCCCAGGCCGGCGCAGGCCTCCAGCAGCACCGGCGCATAGCCGTGCTGCCGGAGCCAGCGCGCGCATACCAGCCCCGCCGGACCGGCGCCGATGATGGCGATCGTCTTGTCGCTGCTCTGCATGGTGAACCTCCTTTCATGGATTGGTCCGCCCTTTATAGAGACCGGCCGCGGCGCGTGTTGCTAAATGGTTCCTAAGTACAATGCCACCATTCCTAAGAGTTTCCTAAGCGGGCAAATGGGGGGCGTGCATGCGTCTTTCCGACGACATCCGGCAATTCATCCTGGGCGATGTCATGATCATCATCGGCACCCGGGACGCAACGAACCGGGCCTCGATCGCGCGCGGCGTCGGCGTCCGCGCCAGCGGCGGCGACACAGTGGAAGTCCTCGTGTCCGGCTGGCAATGGGCGGAAACGATCGCCAACATCCAGGCCAGCCCCTGCGCCGCCATCACGTTCTCGCGGCCGCGCGATTACGTCTCCTACCAACTGAAAGGCAGCGCGCGATCGCGGACCGCCGACCAGGCCGACGCCGGACTCGCACGCTCGTACACAGACCGGATGATTGCCATGTTCGCCGCGCTGGGCGTGCCGGAAAACCTGGTCCGGCCGTGGTGCTGCGAAGAAGATCTGCATGTGGTCCGGCTGCGCGTCCAGGAGCGCTACATCCAGACGCCCGGCCCCAAGGCGGGAACCGCCCTATGATCCGGCTCGACATGCTCGAGGACTGCTTCGAGGGCGTGATTCCCTCGGTCATCGCCACCACGGCGATCGACGGCACGCCCAACATCTCCTACCTCTCGCACGTCGTGCGCGTGGACGAACGGCATGTCGCGATCTCCAACCAGTTCTTCGCCAAGACCACGGCGAACATCCGCGCCAATCCACGCGCCTCGTTGATGCTGGTCAGCGGACGCACCGGCGCGCAGTTCCAGCTCGCGCTGACGTGGACCGCATCGCACGACCAGGGCACGCTGTTCGACCGCATGGCGAACGAACTGCGGGCCAGCAGCGCGCAGGTGGGCATGGCCGGGGTCATGCGGCTGAAGGCCATCGACGTTTTCCGCGTCGAAGCCATCGTGCCGGTGAACGCCCCCAGGCAAATGGAGGCGGACGCCGCGCCGCCGGCCCCCGATCTGGCACGGGTCAACCTCTCGATGCAGGCCATCGCCCTGGCGCAGGATGCCGAAGGCGTGCTCAACGCGACCCTGGACGCCTGTATCGGGTTCGGCGCCGCTCAGGCCCTCGTGCTGCTCGATGAAGGCGACGGCACGATGCTGACCACGGTCGCCAGCCGGGGCTACGAAACCTCCGGCATCGGCTCGGAAACGCCCGTCGGCGAAGGCCTGATCGGCATGGCCGCCGCCAGCCGCCTGCCCCTCAAGGTCAACGACATGAGCCGCGTCCGACGCATGGGCGCGGCGATCGAGGCCATCGGCACCATGGATGAAAACCGCACGCGCACCATCGCCCTGCCCAGCGCGCCGCAGGCCATGAGCCAGATGGCCGTTCCCATCCTCGTGCACGCGACGCTGCGCGGCGTATTGTTCGTCGAAAGCCCGGTGCGGCTTGCCTTCGGCAAGGCACAGGAAAAGGCGATCGAGATCGCCGCCAGCCAGAGCGGGCTGGCCCTGGCGCTGTGCGAGACACTGGCGGCCAGGAGCCAGCCCCGGCCCGAGGCGCGGCGGGCCGGACAGGATGGCGGACGACGCGTCCACATCGTGCACCACGAGTACGACGACAGCATCTTCATCGACGACGCCTACGTCATCAAGGGCGTGGCCGGCCGCCTGCTGGTGTACATGCTGGAGCGATATCTGGCGGAAGGCCGCAGCGAATTCACCAACCGGGAGATCCGCCTGGCCACGACCCTGCGGCTACCGGAACTGAAGGACAACCTGGAAACGCGCCTCCTGCTGCTCAGGCGCCGGCTGGACGAACGGGCCTCGCCCGTCCGGCTGGTCCACAGCCGGCGCGGCTGCGTCCGGCTTGAGATCGATGGCCAGCCCACGCTGGCCCAAAGCGGCCCGGCTCGTGGCCTCCCATGCTAGGATGGCCGGACTTCATCCCTGATCGGCCGCCCGAGCGCAACGATGAACTCCACGCTGGCCCGAGTCGCCATATCGCAGTCGGAACTTTTCCGTGAGTGGTCCGAAGCGGACATCGCCCGGCTGGTCGAGGTCTCGGATGTCCTGCGGCTCGAATCCGGCGCCCTGCTCCATGGCCCGGGCGAAATCGTTCCCTTCCTGTACCTGATCGCGTCCGGCTCGCTGCGCATGTCGCTGCGCACGGCGTCCAACCGGGAATTCGCCTTCCGCCTGCGCTTTGCCGGCGACTTCCTGGGACTGGGCCCGCTGCTGTCCGGCGAAGCATTCGTCTACACCACCGTGTGCCGGGGCCAGACCCATCTGGTCAGGATTCCCGGCCCGTTTCTGAAGAACATGCTGGTGCGCAACGGCCGCCTGGCCGTTGCCATGTTCGCGGGGTTCAACCGGCGGCATCGGAACATGATCGCTCTGTATGCCGACGCGTCGACGGGATCCCTGCGCGCGCGGCTCGCCTCGCTGCTGGGCCTCATCGCCGCCGCGTCGGGACACGCCGCCAACGAAATTGAAATCCTCCAGGACGAGCTGGCCGAACTGCTGGCCACCCGCAGACAGGCGGTCAACCGTGAACTGCGGGCGCTGGAGAAGCTCGGCGTACTCGCCCTGGAATACGGCCGTATCGTCATCGCCGACAAGACCGCCTTGCAGGAGCTGGCGATACTGCCAACGCCCGCGCCGCTACCCTAGAAACGGTGCCGGATGCCGATGTCGAATCCCTTCTGGCCGTACACGGGCGTCGTGGCGTCGCCTATCGCGTAGGCGGCGCCGCCGCGATTGTCGAAGATGCCGAACGAGGTGTACAGGTTCGTCCTCTTGGACAAGGCATAGGTATAGCCCACGGCGTACAAGGTGGACCTGGCGTCGGCCACGGCGATCCGGCGCTGATCGCGGACGTGGGTGACGCCCCCCAGCACCGTATGCGGCCCCCCGGACCATTGCAGGCCCACCATGTAGACGTTGACGTTCGTATCCGCGATCGTCGCCCCCGGCGTGCCGTTCAAGGTGGAACGGATGGCCTGGAACGCGGAATACACCGTTACCGGGCCGGCCCGGTAACGTCCCGTCAGCGCGATGGCATGACTGGTTGCCGTGTCCGCCGCGTTGCGCTGATTGTAGTAGCCGAGCGCCACGCGGGCCGGACCCTCCTCGTAGCTCAGCGCCCCGCTGTAGGAACGCGCGGCCGAGCTGTTTCCGGCGACTTCGCCAAAGCCATACAGGAAACCCGCGGCCCACCCCCGCCACCTCGGCGTCGCGTAGGAGACCGAGTTATTGACACGGGAGTGCGTGCTGAAGACATTGTTCATCCTCCCCATCAGTCCCATGCCGAACGGATCCGCGGGCAATATCGTATCGAGGTAGAACAGGGAGTACTGCCTGCCCAGCTTGATGTTCCCCAGGGGCGTATCCAGTCCGACATGGGCCTTGCGCCCGAATAGCGCGCCCAACGTCGACGTCCCGGTGTCCGTGTTGATCCCGGCCTCCAGGTCGAACGTGGCTTTCCATCCATTGCCCAGATCCTCCACGCCTCGCAGCCCGAAGCGCGACCCGGACTGTCCTCCCCCCGTCAGCGACGACACGCTTCCCTGGGCGGGCGCGATCGGATCGGACTGGTGGACGAAACCTGAATCCACGATCCCGTAGATGGTCACCTGCGTCTGTGCGCCGGCGCAGTTCAATGCTCCCAGGCAAATCATGCCCCCGACGATGGTGGTCGTCTTCATTCCCCCTCCTTTGGTTTTGATTCGATGAGGTGCCAGGGACCTCGCCCGCGGCCCGCTGCAGGCACTTCCCTGGCGATATGACGCGCACGGGCCGCGATGCGGCCCGGCGGGCGGCTGCGCTACTGCGACTTCACGTTCGCCTGCTTGACGATGCCCTGCCAGCGTGCGATTTCCCTGGCCAGTTGCGTCCGGGTCTCCTCCGCGGAATACGGATCGGGGATGCCCGACCCGCGCGAGCGCGAGGCCTGTTGCAGATCGGGTTGGGCCAGCGCGCGCAGGATCTCGGCATTCAAGGTCTTCACGATCCCCGCGGGGGTTCCCGCCGGCACGACCACGAACGTGGAAGTTGTCACGTCGCTCGCTGGCAGGCCCACCTCCTTCATCGTGGGCACGCCTTTCATTCCGGGCAGATCCTGCAACTGATTCGTCCCGCTGACGGCCAGGGCCCGGGCCTCGCCGTCGCGCAGCGAACCGACGATTCCCGGCACCAGCTCGAAGGCCGCATCGACCTCGCCGGCCCGCACGGCCGTCGTCAGCTTGGCGGCCGTGCCGTAGGGAACGATGACGAAATCCCCCTTGAGTTCCTCGCGCACGAGCGCGGCGCCCAGATACTGGATGCCCCCGGCCACGTCCCCTGTCGCCACGGTGACCCGACCCGGCTTCGCCTTGATGTCCCGGATCAAGTCCTCCATGGTCTTGAGCGGCGAATCGCGCTTGACGACCACCGCGACCTGGCCAGTACTGATCTGGGCGACGGGCTCGAAATCGCGCAGCACGTCGATGTTCTTGGCGGCGAAGATCGCATCGCCGATCGCCGCCTTCGTGCCCAGGATCATCAACGTGTAGCCGTCCGGTTCGGCACGCTTGACTCGCTGCATCGCGACGATGCCGCCGGCCGATGGTTCATTGATCACGATCACCTGAGTGTTCATGGCCAGGGAAAGCTTCTGGGCCAGGACACGAGCGGTGATGTCGGATGAGCCTCCCGGCGCCGCCTGGACGACCAGTGATATCGGCCGGGACGGATAGCCATCCGCGGCCGGAGCCGCGGCCGCATACGCCATCAATGCCAGACAGGCTGCCCGTGGCAGCGCGGTCCGGAAGTTTCTCGATTTTTTCTTCATGGTGTCTCCTGTTGTTGTACCCAACGTCCGACTTCCCGCCCGACCGCTATGGCACGAGCACCGACACCCCCACCGAGCGGCCCGACTCCAGCGCCCGATGGGCTTGCGCGCAGTCGGCCAGCGCCAGCCTCTGGTTGACGTGGACGCGTATCGCCCCCGATTCGACGAGTTGGAAGAACTCGCCCGCCAGTTCCCCCCTTTCCCTCCTCGTGGAGGCATAGTCGGCCAGTGCGGGCCGGGTGAAGAACGGCGATCCACGGCGCCCCAACTCGATGGCATCGATGGGAGGCACCGGACCGGAAGCCGCGCCGAAACTGACGAACAGCCCCCGCCGGGACAGGACCCTCAACGAAACGTCGAAGGTGCTCCTGCCCACGCCGTCCAGCACCACGGGCACGCCGCGGCCTCCCGTCAATGCCATCACCTTTTCCACCACTTCCCCGGTGCTGCCGCGCACGATCACGTGTTCGCAGCCGTGGGCCAGCGCGATCCCGGCCTTGTCCGGATCCGACACGGTCCCGATCACTCGCAGCCCGAGGTGCCGGGCCCATTGGCCGACGATCAGGCCGATCCCCCCCGCCGCCGCGTGCAGCACCAGCGAATCGCCCGGCCGCCATGGGTGGATGCGGCGCATCAGGTAGGCCGCGGTCATGCCGCGCATGGTGCTGGCGGCGGCCACGTCCAGCCCCACCCCCTCGGGAACGGGAACGAGATACCCGGTATCGACGATGCGCTCGCTGCTGTAGGCGCCCAGCGGACTGCTGGCGTAGGCCACGCGGTCGCCCACCCGGACATCCGTCACGCCCGCCCCCAGCTCCTCGACGATGCCGGCGGCGGACCGCCCCAGCGGCGAAGGCAAGGCGACGGGATACAGGCCCGAGCGGAAATAGATGTCGTTGAAGTTGACGCCTATCGCGGCGTGCCGGATCCTGACCTCGCCATAGCCCGGCGGCGCGACGTCGTACTCCTCGCATCTCAGGACCTCGGGGCCGCCCGTTCGGTGGAACCGGATCACGCTTGCCATGGCCGCTCCTCGTCCGGTCCCGGCTCAGCCATCGGACCGGGCCGGCAGCACCGTGGCGGCCGCCTCGCCGAATCCCAGCCTCGCAAACCCCGGCTTCTGGCAATACGCCCGCACGATCACCGTATCCCCGTCCTGAACGAATGCCCGTTCTTCACCGTTAGGCAGCGCGAAAGGTTCGCGCCCCCCGCGCGTCAGTTCGAACATGCAGCCGCAGGCCTCGTCGCCCGGCCCGGATATCGTGCCCGTTCCGATCAGGTCTCCGGTCTCCAGCACGCAGCCATTGAGCGTGTGATGGGCGACCATCTGGCCCGGCGTCCAATAGGCGTCCGTCAGCCTGCTCGCCCCCAGCAGCACCGGGCGCGCTCCCGCCGCATGCAATTGCCCGGTCAAGAGCAGCACCTCCATGCGCACGTCCGGCATGCCCCGCTCCCGATTCCGGTCCGAATCCAGGCAGGCGGGCGGCATGGGTTGGCCGTCCGGCCGGGATACCCCGACGCGGTAGGGTTCCAATGCCTCCGCCGTCACCACCCACGGCGACACCGTCGTCGTGAAGCTCTTGGACTGGAACGGCCCCAGCGGCTGGGACTCCCAGCCCTGCATGTCGCGCGCCGTCCAATCATTCAGCGCCGAGTAGCCGAAGATCGCCGCATCGGCGGCATCCACGCCCAACGGCTCGCCCTGCGCGTTGGAGGTGCCCACATAGATGCCGAGTTCGACCTCATAGTCGAGCATGCGCGTCGGATCCGTCAGCGGCCGGTCGTTCTCGAACCGCCCGGCCTGCCCCCGCGGCCGCGTGAACCCGTATCCGCTGGTCCTGACCGTCGACGCCCGGCTGTGATAGGCG
Organism: Alcaligenaceae bacterium SAGV5; assembly: GCA_009360345.1. Lineage (GTDB taxonomy): Bacteria > Pseudomonadota > Gammaproteobacteria > Burkholderiales > Burkholderiaceae_B > Pigmentiphaga. Next base: position 10,776 of record SPDP01000003.1, on the reverse strand, counting down.
ATCGGGCTCCATGCGAAACTCTGGGGCAATTCGGGATGATCGGGACGCTTGACCCGTATCACCTTGGAAAGGTGGTGCATCGAGGCCAGGTAGTCCGAGAAGTTGCCGATCTTCAGGGGCAGCAGGAATTCGGCGTCGGCGATCGGATAGAGGTGCGCCTCGGCCTGCCGCTGGAACGGCGATCCTTCCCGCAGCAACCGCGACAGCCCCCGCCGCAGCCGCGCCCAATGCGGCGGGCCGAGCGCCATCAGCGCCTTCATCGACGCTTCGCGGCAAGCCTGGACCGCCGCCTGGGCCTCGGGGTCGAGGCATGCACCCGCCGCCGCGATGTCCAGGACGCAGTCACCGATACCAGCGCCGACGCGAAAATCGCCCCCCTCCCTTCCCGGCCTGAAAACGGCCAGCGGCAGGTTCTGGATCGGAAAATCGGCATCGGGCCGATTGGCCGACGCCACGAACGACCGCAGGGCCGGATCGTGCGTTTCGTTCAGGCGTGGATCCGCCGAGCCGGATGCCGAGGAAGCGCTATGCATGTTTCTTCTCCTTGGCCGGCTGCGCCAACGCATCCGGCTTGTGCGATGCCAGGAAGGCTTCTCGCCTGGCCCTGCGCTCTTCGCGCAATTCAACGTTGTGGTAGGCGATCTGATCGGCCGCCGCCGCGATCACCTCCGACGTGCCGCGCAGGTCGGCGTAGGCGATGCCGCTGCCATCGCCGTGCGGCCCGAGCCCGAGGACGCGGCCGTCCCGTTCGAATTCGTTCAATCCCTGGAAGAAACGCTGGCGCATCTTGGCGATCACCAGGTCGCTGGCGCCCAGGTGCTCTTTCGTGCGGTCCACGATGGGCACGCTTTCGGCCACCGCCGCGTCTTCCGCCCGCAGGTTCTTGAAACCGGACCAGTGCCCGAGTTTCATCGCCTCCCGGTTCTGGCCGAAATCCTCCCTGGTGCGATCCAGCGAATTGAGCAGGAAATCGTCGTGGTCGACGAATTTCAAGTCCAGCGCGCCCCGTTCGATCGACTGCTGTTTCCACCATTCCTGGGTGTGGGCCATGTCCCACTCGAACCGCCAGAACGCGGTGCGCCGATTGTTGATCGGGATCATGAAGAGCACCCGCCCTTCATCGGTGCGCATGCTGCCGTTCGAGACCGTGAAGGGCGCCAGGTACTCCGTCACGCGCAGATAGACCTGGCCATCCTCGCGTTCGCGCCGGGAATAGGCCTGGAAGCCGTAGGGCGTATCGACCACCGACAGCTTGGGCGCATGCACGCCCTTGATGGCGACGACGCTATCGTTGATGGCGTTCTTGACCGGCTGGGCATGCAGGAGCCCGATGTGGGCGGAATCCAGCAGGGTCTCGAGGTTCTGCGTCCAGTTCGAATCCGTGTATCCGACCCGCGCCCGCCGGTGCTCCGGCGGCATGAGGCAGAACTCCCACTCCGGGAACGCCGGCGGCTCGCCCGGCCCGAGGTAGACCCACAGCGCGCCGCCCGCTTCCTTGACCGGAAAGGCCGGGACCTTGACGGTCGAACAGAAGCGCGGATTGGATTCCGACGGGGAAGCGATGCAGGCGCCCGACGTATCGAACTTCCAGCCGTGGAAAATGCAGGTCAGCGCGTTGTCGCCGGTGCGGCCCAGCGACAGCGAAGCGCCCCGGTGCGGACATTGTTCTTCGAGAAAACCGACCTTCCCGCGTCCATCCCGGAAGGACACGAACTTTTCCCCCAGCAACTCGATCTTCTTCGGCGGACCGTTGGGCTCGAGCGCCTCGGATCTCAGGTAGGGCAGCCAGTAGCGGCGGGCCATGTCGTGCAGGATGGAACCCGGCTCGACGTCGTTATAACGGGCATTGTCTGCTGCGGAAAGCATGAGTCATTCTCCAGAATCGCTCCGTGCCCGCGCTCCGGGAACCGCGGAAGCCGGAAACGGTGTGATGCGGATTCTGGTGCGCCCGCCGGGATTTGTTGACCGCCTCCCCCCCGAGAATGTCCGCTTTGTTTCAAATCCGGACCGGAAGCCGCCTCCGGAGCGGTGGCGACGGATGGTCCGCTTTATCGCGCACACCGGAACAAACGCGACAATTGCGCCGCTTTTGCGCTCGCCCGAGCCTGCGCCGATATCCAGAATGGCCCCCAGATCCACTCAGCCAGAGTTACCCCATGGAAGATACGGAATCGATACCGGCGTCGCGCCGGGAACAACAGGCCGCCCGCTTCAGGCAATTGACCGACATGGCGCCGGACACGCCCATGGGCCAGTTGCTGAGGCAGTTCTGGCATCCCATCGCCATCTCTCGCAACGTGGCGCCCGGCACCGCCCGCGCCGTCACCTTGATGGGCGAGCAATACGCGCTCTACCGCGGGCAGTCCGGCCAGGCCCATCTGGTGACCAACCGTTGCGCCCACCGCCGCACGCACCTGCACACCGGCTGGGTGGAAGGCGACCAGTTGCGCTGCATGTACCACGGCTGGAAATTCGACGGCTCGGGACAATGCGTCGAGCGGCCCGCCGAACGGCCCGGCACGCACGCCCAGATCCGCATTGCCGCGCATCCCGTGCATGAATACTGCGGGCTGATCTTCGCCTACGTCGGCCCCGGCGAGCCGCCGCCCTTCGATCTTCCGCGCAAACCGCGCTTCGAACAGGCCGGCGTCCTGCTCTTCCAGCGCCAGGAGATCTGGCCCTGTCACTGGCTGCAGCATGCGGAAAACTCGCTCGACGCGGTTCACGTCAGCTTCGCCCACCAGATGGGCAAGGTCGGGGCGTTCGGACATGCGATCACCTCGGACATTCCCGAACTGGCCTACGAGGAAACCTCCTCAGGCATCCGCCAGACCGCGACGCGGCAGGTCGACGGCAAGAGCCAGGTGCGGGTCAGCGACTGGACCTTCCCCTACGGCAACCACGTCGTGCTTCCCGGCGTATCCGCCAACGATCCCTGGATAGAAAGCGCGAACTGGATGGTGCCCCTGGATGCCACCCACACCCTGCGGGTGTCGCTGCGCGCGGTGCCGTCCACCACGCCCGAGGCCGATGAGAAGCTGCAGCGCTATTTCGAGGATTGCGAGACCTACGATTCGTCGGACCACCACGACGCGCTCTTCGCCGGCCGCTACCCCGACGACCCGCTGGTCCGGCTGACCAGCGCCCAGGATTACGTCGTTCTCGTGGGACAAGGAGCCGTCGCCGATCGCGCCGCCGAATGCCTGGGCTCGTCGGACCGAGGCATATCCATGCTGCGCCGCATCCTGTGGCGAGAGATGGAAGCCCTGCGCACCGGAGCGGCGGCCAAGACCTGGGCCCGGCAGGAACAGGTGCCGACCCTGTTCCAGTACGCCGAATCCACCACCTGAACGACCGGACCCTATCATTCCGCAGCACCCACATAAAGGTGTCATATGAATGGACTGAAGAAAATCGCCGCCGCATCAAGCTTCGGCATCCTGCCGTTCCTGGCCGGCTGGATGGCCATGCCGGCGCACGCCGCCGACGCTTATCCGTCCCGGACCATCTCGCTGGTTCTCCCCTTCAGCGCCGGCAACGGCGCGGACATTTACACCCGGCGCCTGGCGGTGCCGCTCAGCCAGGCGCTCGGGCAGCAAATCGTGATCGAGAACCGTCCTGGCGCGGGAGGCGTGGGCGCTGTCAAGCTGGTGGCCGCGGCGCCCCCCGACGGCTATACCCTGTTGCTGGCCGGCGCGGGCATGCCCATCAGCCAGGCACTGTTCACGCCGCCGCCGTATGACATGCTCAAGAGTTTCGTGCCGGTATCGAGCATCAGCGGCAACGACGTCGTCCTACTGGTCAAGTCGACGTCCGCTTATACGAAACTCAACGACTTCATCCAGGCCGCGCGCGAGAAGAAGAAAGGGCTGATGATAGGCATCTCCCAGCTCGGAACGACCCAGCACATGGCTGCCGAACTGTTCAAGCTGCGGACCGGCACCGATTTCACCATCGTCCCGTTCCGGACAGCCGCCATGCTGACCACGGCGCTCATGGCCGGGGATGTCGACCTTGCCTTCGAGTTCGTCGCGCCGACCCTGTCGATGATGAACAACGGCCAGTTGCGCGCGCTGGCGATAGGCGCGGCCAAGCGCTCGCCGATTCTCCCCCAGGTGCCGACCGCCACCGAACAAGGCGTGCCAGACTATGCCGTGGCATCGTGGGGCATGGTCGTCGCTCCCGCCGGCACGCCGGAATCCATCGTCGCGCGCTTGAACACCGAGATCCAGAAGGTGCTGCAGGATCCCCAGTTCATCCGGCAAATCCAGGAAAGCGGCGCGCGCGTGCTGGGCGAATCGCCCCAGGAGGCCAGGCAGATGATGGCAAGCGAAGTCGCCCGCTGGAAGGAAGTCATCGGCGCGGCCGGCATCTCCTTGAAATAGGCGCCCCGGCCCGCGGCCGCTATGATGGGAAGCGGGCCATTCACCCAAGGCATGCCATGCAAAGCACCCTCGTTCGCCTGGCGATCACCCATTCCGAACTGTTCGCCGGCTGGCCGGACGATCCCGTCGCCCAGCTCATCGACGCGGCGGACCTGGCCACGATCGAGCCGGGGCAATGCGTGCATCGCTCGGGGGACGAAGCCCGTTTCCTTTACCTGCTCGTATCCGGCTCCATGCACCTGACACGCGCCGCGGCAAGCGACCGGCCCTTCATCTACGGCATCCACCTCCCCGGAGACTTCCACGGCCTGGGGCCCATCCTGGCGCAGACTCCGCACATCAACACGTCCATCTGCAAGGATCGGACCACCCTGGTCCTTATCCCCGCCGAAGTCCTGCGCAAACAGGTGGCCGCCAACGGCCGCCTCTCGTTTCCGCTATTCGCCGCGCTGGAGCGCCGCCACCTGCGTGCCACGAACCTGTACCTGACGGCCTCGGTCAACTCGACCCGCTCTCGCGTCGCAGAACTGCTGAAAACGTTCGGCTCCAGCAAGCCGCGCGGCAAGGAAAGCCCGGAGGTCCACCTCTCGCAGGACGAGATCGCCACCATGCTCGGCACCCGCCGGCAGGTCATCAATCGCGCGCTGCGGGAAATGGCCGACGAAGGCGCCATCCACGTCCGCTACGGACGCATCGTGGTCGACGACCTCCAGAAGCTGGAGCAGATCGCGCAGGGCGGCGCCCCCTGATCCGGTCGTCCGGACCAGCGGCAATCCCCGGCTCCCGCCGGCCTCGGCCTACAGCCCCTTCAAGGGCACACCGGTCTTGGACTGGATCTCGCCGGCACTGACGCCCTCGGCCAGTTCCACCAGCACCAGGCCGTCCGCCGTCACATCGATCACCCCCAGATCGGTAATGATGCGGTCCACGACACCCACGCCCGTCAAGGGCAGCGTGCACTCGGGAAGTATCTTCAGCTCATGGCCGCCATCTTTCTTCCTGGCCACGTGCTCCATCAGGATCACCACCCGCTCGACGCCAGCCACGAGGTCCATCGCGCCCCCCATGCCCTTGACCATCTTGCCGGGAATCATCCAGTTGGCCAGGTCGCCCTTCCCGCTGACCTGCATGGCGCCGAGGATGGACAGATTGATCTTGCCGCCGCGGATCATCGCGAAGCTCTGGTCGCTGCCGAAGATCGACGACCCCGGCAACGTGGTCACGGTCTGCTTGCCCGCGTTGATGAGGTCCGCATCCACCTGGTCCTCGGTCGGGAACGGGCCGATGCCCAGCATGCCGTTCTCGGACTGCAGCCAGACCTCGATATCGCCCGGCACATGGTTGGCCACCAGGGTCGGGATGCCGATCCCGAGGTTCACGTAGAAACCGTCGCGCAGTTCCCTGGCGGCCCGCGCCGCCATCTGGTCCTTGTTCCATGCCATGATCAGCTCTCCGCCTTGGTCGTCGTGCGCTGCTCGATCCGCTTTTCCGGACTGCGGTTCTGAACGATGCGATGAATGTAGATGCCCGGCAGATGGATATCATCGGGCGCCAGGTCGCCGACTTCCACGATCTCCTCGACTTCGGCAATCGTGATCCGGCCCGCCGTCGCCGCCGCCGGATTGAAATTGCGGGCCGTATAGCGGAACCTCAGGTTGCCGGCGCGATCGGCGACATGCGCCTTGATCAGGGCCACGTCCGGCAGCAGGGCCCGCTCCATCACGTAGGTCTGCCCGTCGAACTCCCGGAGTTCCTTGCCTTCGGCGACCAGGGTCCCGACACCGGTCTTGGTGAAAAAGGCCGGAATGCCGGCCCCGCCCGCGCGCAGCTTCTCGGCCAGCGTGCCCTGCGGCGTGAATTCCAGTTCGAGTTCTCCGCTCAGGTACTGCCGCTCGAACTCCTTGTTCTCGCCCACGTAGGACGAAATCATCTTCCTGATCTGCCGGCTTTCCAGCAGCTTGCCGAGCCCGAAGCCGTCCACGCCGGCATTGTTCGAGATCACGGTAAGGCGCTTGACGTCCGATGCGCGCAGCGCGTCGATCAGCGCCTCCGGAATGCCACACAGGCCGAAGCCCCCCACCGCGATCATCTGGTCGTCTTTCACGACGCCCGCCATCGCATCGAGAGCGGATGGATAAATCTTGTTCACGACACCTCCTCCAAGGACTGGATCAACCGCATCGCCCCCGCGGCCAGGACCTGGCGGACGGCGCGTTTTTGAAAGATACTACGTACCTGTCTACGTAGTTTTGCTTAGGAACCGCCGATGTCGACCGACTCGGACTATCGCCTGGCCTTCGAGATGGCGCCCATCGGCCTCGTCCTCTCGAAGGACCGGATCATCGTCGATTGCAACAGCTACGTGTGCGACGTTTTCCATGCGTCCCGGGAGATCCTGCTGGGCGCGTCGTTCCGCGAGCTGTACCCGACGACCGAAGAATTCGAACGCCTGGGAAAACGCATCGCGCCCATCCTGAACAAACATGGGCGGTACGCCGATACGCGTATCATGAAACGTGCCACGGGACAGCATTTCTGGTGCCGCGTGACCGGCCGGGCATTCAACCGGGAGCGACCGCACGAGGCCGGGATCTGGACGTTCGAGGATGTCAGCGCCGAACGTCCCCAGACCTCCGAGGCCTTGACGCCGCGCGAACGGGAAGTCGCGTCGCGGCTCCTGGACGGCAAGACGTCGAAGGTGATTGCCAGGGAACTCGGTATCAGCCCGCGCACCGTCGAGGTATTCCGAGCGAGCCTGATGCGGAAGTTTTCAGCGATGAATACGGCGGATCTGATTCATCGGATGTTGTCGGCGTGAGCGCCATGAGGGTACGGATATGACAGCCATGACAGTTCTTGCGTTCGCCCTGGTCGCCGCCATAGGCATCGCGACCCCTGGCCCGACCGTGCTGCTCGCCATGACGAACGGCTCGCGGTTCGGGGTTCGCCGCGCCTGCGCCGGCATGATGGGCGCCGTCGTGTCCGATTTCGTCCTGATCGGGGCCGTGGCCCTTGGACTGGGCGCCGTGCTCGCGGCCTCCGAGTTCTGGTTCGGCGTGGTCAAGTGGATCGGCGCCGGCTATCTCGCCTTCCTCGGCGTCATGCTGCTGCGCTCCAGGGGAACACTCGACGAGACGCCTCGGCCGGCGGGCCGCCGCGAGTCCGGATCGGCCCGGGCCCTCTTCCTGAAGAGCTTCCTCGTGGCGGCCACGAATCCCAAGGGCTATCTGTTCTTTTCGGCTTTCCTGCCGCAGTTCATCGACCCCGCGGCGCCCCAGGCGCAGCAATACGCCGTGCTCGCGCTTGTTTTCGCGGGCATGGATTTCATGATCATGTTCGGCTATGCCCTGCTGGGAGCACGGGCAGTCGGCATGCTGCGAAGGTCCGGCGCGCTCTGGCTCGACCGTGCCTGCGGTGGCGCGCTGCTGGTCCTTGCCGGCTCTCTGGCATGCTATCGGCGGGCCGGTTCGTGAACGACCGGCCGGCGGCCCCCTTGATGCCGTCAGGGGAGCCGCCACACATCCAGGCCCTCAGTCGGCGGCCGCGCAGCTGAAATTCGCCGCGTCGTCCGTGCTTCCGGTTCCCTGGTATCGCGCGACCTGCGGATACTGGCAGAGCGGCCGGGTGCGCGCCACCTTGTTGTCGACCAGCCTGGTCGCAACGATCGCCCCGGGCCTGGTGTCCTTCTCGGACCAATCCATCAGCGCGCGGAAGACGTCATGCCGCGCGTCCCTGGCCACCGTGCCGCTGCTGCCCTGTCCGAACAGGTTGGGGCCGTCTCCTCCGCCGCAGTGGCCCATGCCCGGCACCATGTACAGCGTGGCGAACTCGTCGACGGCAGCCGCTCCCATTTTTGCCTTGACGGCGTCGTAGTACCGGATGGTGCCCTGCGGCATGATGAGGTTGTCGCTCCAGCCATGGTGCATGATCAGCTTTCCGCCCCGCGCCTTGAACGCGGACAGATCCGGATTGTCCGTCCCGATCACCGGATTGACCATGCGCACGGTATCGGCGAAGAACTGCCCATAGTTGGCATAGGTCAAGGTCTTCCAATCCCAGCCTGGGTCGAGGTAGACCCAGTACCTGGGCTGCTCGACCGCGATGCTGAAGGGCGCCGCCCCAGCCAGGGACGCAAGATTGGCGCCGCGCTCCAGCCCCGGCCACAGCAGGCTGCCGGACAGGTCGCGCGCGCCATCCCATATCTTCTTGATGGCGATGGCCTCGGCCGGCGTCAGGCACGACCCATCCACGCAATCGGCGCGCGTGATCCGGTTGTCCGTGGAAGGATCGTAACGGCATGAACGTGGATCGTCGATCACGCCGTCGGCGACGCCATCGGACGCATCGCAGGCCGCCACCGCGCTGGACGTGGCGAGCGTGAGCTTGTCGCGGCCGATCGCGGCGCCCAGATCGTTGTTCATCACCACCTGGGGCCATATCTGGTACGCCTGGAAGCGATCCCAATGGATCGCGGGCGCGCCCGCCAGGATCGCATCGTAGTCGCCCGGATAGCGCTGCGCCATCATCAGGCCCTGGCGCCCGCCGGTGGAACACCCGTACCAATAGGAACGCACGGGATCCTGGCCGTAGTAGCTCTTGGTGAGTTGCTTGCCTATGACGGACATCAGGTGTTCGCTGCGGAACGCGAAATCTTCCTGTAGCTGGGTATTCGGAACGCCCGGCGACAACATGCCGAACGAACCCCCGACCGCCGATTTGTGGCCGGTGTCCGTCTGCACGCCGACGAATCCCTGCTTGACCGAATCGGCCGCAACGTTCACCGATCCCGCATAGCCGCCGCCCCCTTCGGAACGGAACCGCCCATTCCAGGTGCCGTCGGAAGGCATCGCCACCCAGATGTTGATTTCCGGGTCCACCTTGACCTTCACCAGGCAGTACTGCCTGGTCGGATCTCCATCCACGGTATCGGAACTGACATCCAGAATCGCCGCCTTCAAGCCCTTGGCCGGCGCATCGTCGGTCGTCAGCGCGACCTTGCCGATGCCCGCGGCCGAGCAATCCATCACCGGTGCAATCGCCAGATCGCCGATGCCTGGATTGCCCCCGGAAGGCGGAGGCGGGGGGTTGTCCGCGCCCCCATCTCCGCCGCCGCACGCCGCGAGCGCGGCCAGCGCCACCGTGGTCATTCCCCAGCGCATGGCGCCGGCCTTTCTACGCAGTCCCATCATGGTCTCCTCGTTACCCGTTGCTGCTTGGCGTTCTTCACCGACAACGTTTCCGTGGGCGATTTCTCCTCACTCGGTGAAGCCTTCTGAAAGCTGACCGGTCTATTTCTCCAGGACCCCGGACAGATAGCGTTTGGGAGGTATGCCCATGTACCTGGCAAAGGCCGCCGAGAAATGGCTCTGGCTGGAGAAACCGGCCTTGCGGGCCACGCTCGCCAGGGGTTCTCCATGCTTCATCAGGACAATCGCGGCCTCGACGCGGGCTCGCAGCACGTACTGGTACGGCGACGTGTCGGTGGTCATCCGGAAGAGCTTCATGAAGTGCGGCTTGCTCAGGCCGACCAACCCCGCCAGCGCGTCGACGGTGATGTCGGCGCCGATGGATTCCCGGATGTAGTCATCGACCGCCCGCAGTTGCCGCGACGAGAGGCGTCCTTTGTCGAATGATCGGGTCAGCGGCCGGGAAGCAAAGCGCCTGCGCAGATACAAGGCCAGGCCCAGGCACAGCGACTGGGCATACAGGGCACCGTTCGGACACCCCTCGCCCACCTCCCTGGCGATGGCGACCATGGTCTGCAACAACGGCGTGTCGTAGAACTGCAGATCGAGGTCCAGCGGCGCATCGAGCACCTCGTCGTCCAGGGACATGGCCGGATTCAGCTCGGACATGTCCAGCTCGATGACGACCCGCTCCGCCTTCGAAGAGCGCCACCAGCACCGCTCGATTTCCGTATGGGGGGCGAAGAGCCCGATCGATCCGGGGTCCGTCTTCAGCTGGAACGGCTTGCCGTTGCACAGCATGGTGGCCTCGGCCCATCCGGAGGCGATGCAGGCCACGCTGGGATGCCGGCGATAACGGGCTGGATTGTGCAAGGTCCCGTCGGCGAAGTTGTATCCCAGGGGAAATCCCGCCCACCTGTCGAGCGCCTCCCGCGTGAGGAAGCTGCGTTCGTTGTAAAGCGTCGGCTCGGCGTCGACGTCGTACGGATAAGTGTGCCTGCCCATGTCGCCTCCTCGTGTGCACCCTGGGGATGCGCGATCGACACCATGAACCCGTCCCCGGTACGGGGTGCGCGGCTGCCGCCGCGCAACTACCGTTTCACTTCGCCTTGCCGGGATCCTTGACGGCGTCGAGATGGGAGAACTCGATGTTGTACAGGTGGTTGCCGCGGCGTTCGACCTTGCGGATGTAGATGTTCTGCACG
>SPDP01000002.1 GCA_009360345.1 Alcaligenaceae bacterium SAGV5 | reverse complement strand
CCGACGATCTCGATTTCCTCGCCGACCTTGACCACGCCCCGCTCGATACGGCCCGTCACCACCGTGCCACGACCCGAGATCGAGAACACGTCTTCCACCGGCATCAGGAACGCGCCATCGACCGCGCGCTCGGGCGTCGGGATGTACGAATCCAGCGCCGCCGCCAGTTGCAGGATCGCCGGCTCGCCCAGCTCGCCCTTGTCGCCTTCCAGCGCCATGCGTGCCGAACCCTTCACGATCGGGGTGTCGTCGCCCGGGAAATCGTACTTGCTCAGCAGCTCCCGCACTTCCATTTCCACCAGTTCCAGCAGCTCGGCGTCGTCAACCAGGTCAGCCTTGTTCAGGAACACGATGATGTAGGGCACGCCAACCTGGCGCGACAGCAGGATGTGCTCGCGCGTCTGCGGCATCGGGCCGTCGGCCGCCGACACCACCAGGATCGCTCCGTCCATCTGCGCGGCACCCGTGATCATGTTCTTCACGTAGTCCGCGTGGCCCGGGCAATCAACGTGCGCGTAGTGGCGCGTCGCCGTCTCGTATTCCACGTGCGCCGTGTTGATCGTGATGCCCCGCGCCTTTTCTTCCGGCGCCGCGTCGATCTGGTCGTACGCCTTCGCCTCGCCGCCGAACTGGCGCGACAGCACCGTCGTGATCGCCGCCGTCAGCGTCGTCTTGCCGTGGTCAACGTGACCGATCGTGCCCACGTTCACGTGCGGCTTGGTACGCTCAAACTTGCCTTTTGCCATGGCTGACTCCCGCCTCTGGATGCCTGCTATAACGGATGGAACCGCAAAAAAACTGGTGCCCATGACGCGGATCGAACGCGTGACCTCTCCCTTACCAAGGGAGTGCTCTACCACTGAGCCACATGGGCGAATTCTGTACTGCAACCACCGGACCGTCCGGCAACTCACCGGGAACCCGGGCGCCTGCGACGACCTCGTTGGAGCGGGTGAAGGGAATCGAACCCTCGTCGTAAGCTTGGAAGGCTTCTGCTCTACCATTGAGCTACACCCGCCTGCCACTACTGCCGCGGACCCCACCGCCGCCAAACCTTCCAGCCAAAATTTTGACCAGCCGCTTGAGTTACAGCACGCTCCAAGCTACTGGCCACGTCGCGGGTCCACCCACGAATTTCTACCGGAAAGCAAAGCTTTTTGGTGGAGGGGATTGGATTCGAACCAATGTAGGCGCAAGGCCAACAGATTTACAGTCTGCCCCCTTTAACCACTCGGGCACCCCTCCGCCGGGGAACGAAAGATTATGAAGGAGCCAAAAAGGAAAGTCAACTCAGCCTCCCCGCGCGGTACTCGAGTTGGCCAACCCAGGGTTTCCACTAGGAATTCATTCGTTTTAAAAGCCTAAAAGTCCATATATAGTCTTTTAGGTCTTATTAAAAACGAGGAGACTTCCGTGAGGATACGCCAGGTCCTGTATGCGGGCATCGCCGCCGTCGCCGCGTGTGCCGGCGCAGCGGCGCACGCCGCCGATTTCCCCCAACGCCAGATCCGCATCCTGGTGCCCTTCCCGCCCGGCAGCGGCACCGACGGATCGGCCCGCGTGCTGGCGCAGGAGATCACCAGGGCCACCGGGCAGACGGTGGTCGTGGAGAACAAGGCGGGAGCCAACGGCTTCATCGCCACCGAAGAGGTCATGCGCGCCCCGGCCGACGGCTACACGCTGCTGCTGACCAGCAATACGCACGTGGCCAACAAGTTCCTGTTCAAACGCACGCCCTACGACCCGGTCCAGGACTTCAAGGGCATCACCTTGCTCAAGGAGGGCCCCCTGGTGCTGCTGGTACGGGCCGACTCGCCGATCCGCAGCGCCGCCGACCTGACCCGCGCCGCGCGCGCCGCCAAGACACCGCTGGCCTTCGGCAGCGGCAACTCGTCTTCGCGGGTGGCCGCCGAACTCTATAAGCAGCTCGAGCACGTCGACATGCTCTACGTGCCCTACAAGGGCAACCCGCTGGCCATCGGCGACCTGATCGGCGGGCGGATCGACCTGATCTTCGCCGACTCGACCTCGGCCACCCCCTTGATCCGGGGCGGCAAGGTACGGGCGATCGCGACCACCGGGCGGGCCCGCACCCCCAACCTGCAGGAAACCCCCACTCTTATAGAGAGCGGGTTGGCGGACTTCAACCTGGGCTCGTGGCTGGTCGTGCTGGCGCCGCGCGACACGCCCGATCCCGTGGTCGATCGCCTGAACCAGCTCTTCCGCGATGCGCTGCGCACCGAAACCGTGAAGCGCAACTTCCTGGAATCGGACGCGGTGCCGCTGGGGACCAGCCGCCAGGAACTGGCCGACTTCATGGACTCGGAGAACCGCCGCTGGGGTTCGATCATCCAGAAAGCCGGCATCCAGCCCGAGTAACCCCCCCCCGGAGCATCCATGTCCATCGACACCCAGAAGACCGACCGCGGGGTCGGCATCATCACCATCAATCGTCCCGAGAAGCTCAACGCCATGGACGCGGAGCACTATCGGGGCCTGTCCGACGCCTGGGCGCAAATGCGCGACGACACCGACGTGCGCGCCATCGTCATCACCGGCGCCGGCGAGAAATCCTTCAGCACGGGCGCCGACCTCAAGACCTTCATCGGCAATCCGCCCCAGCTGTCGGAGTTCTGGCTGACCCAGCAGGGCATGCTGCTCAACCGCGGGCTGGAGATGTGGAAGCCGGTGATCGCCGCGGTCAACGGCTATTGCCTGGGCGGCGGCATGACGCTGCTGCTGGCGACCGATATCCGCCTGGCCGTGCCGCACGCGACCTTCGGCCTGTCCGAGGTCAAGCGCGGGGTGATCGCCGCCAACGGCGGCACGCAGCGCGTGATCGAGCAGTTGCCGCGCGCCATCGCCATGGAGTTCCTGCTGACCGGCGATGCCTTCGACGCCGCCACCGCCGAACGCTGGGGCCTGATCAACCGCCAGGTCGAGCCCGCGCAGTTGATGTCCGAGGCCCTGAAAATCGCCGGGCGCATCGCCGCCAATGCCCCGCTGGCCGTGCAGGCCGCCAAGGAACTGGCCCTGCGCGCGGGCAGCATGGACCTGAACGTCGGATTGCGCATGGAGCAGTTGTACAACCGCATGCTGTCGGCCACCGAAGACGCCGCCGAAGGCCGCCAGGCCTTCAAGGAAAAGCGTCCGGCCCGGTTCAATGCGCGCTGACGCCACAGGAAACCCCATGAGAGGAAAGTACGTCATCGCCGGGATCGGCCACACCCGCTACGGCAAGCTGCCCGGCCGCTCGACCGTCAGCCTGAATGTCGAGGCCTGCCGCAACGCACTGGCCGATGCCAACGTCGGCAAGGACATCATCGACGCCCTGTTCGTCAAGGTGCCGACCTCGGCCCGCGAATTCATGTACGGCCAGAAACTGGCCGAAGCCATGGGCCTGCGCCCGAAGCTGGGCGGGGCCTGGGACCAGGGCGGCGCGGCCAACGTGGCGCTGATCTCCCAGGCCGTCATGGCGATCGAGGCGGGCCAGTGCGAAGCCGCCCTGGTCTGCTACGCGGACAACCCCCGCACCGGCAACCGCGCCGTCTACGCGCGGCCGCGCGGCGACGACGCCGTGTACGGATGGTTTTCCACCGCCGCCGGCTACGCGATGATCCAGCGCCGCCACATGATCGAACACGGCACGCGCCCCGAAGATCTCGGCGCCATCGCCAAGGCCTGCCGGCGCCACGGCGCGGCCAATCCCAACGCGCAATTGCGCGGCGCCATTTCCCTGGACGACTACATGGCCTCGCCCATGCAGATCGACCCGCTGCGCCGCGACGACTGCTGCCTGGTCTCCGACGGCGGCGCGGCGGTGGTCGTGATGAGCGCGGCGCGCGCCCGCGCGCTGGGCGTGCCGAACGCCGTCCCCATCCTGGGCTTCGGCCAGGGCCAGACCTCGTGGGAAGTGGCGCAGCGGCCCACGCTCACTTCGACCGAGGCGGTCGTCTCCGGCCGCACCGCCTTCGCCATGGCCGGCCTCGCGCCCAAGGACATCGACGTCGCTCAGATCTACGACTGTTTCACCATCACCGCGCTGATGACGCTGGAGGACTACGGCTTCTGCAAGAAGGGCGAAGGCGGCCGGTTCGTCGCCGACGGCCGCATCGAGGCCGGCGGCGACCTGCCGCTCAACACCAGCGGCGGCCTGCTGTCCGAGACCGGCATGCCCGGCATGCAGCTGGTCATCGAGGGCGTGCGGCAGATCCGCGGGCAGGCCACGCTGCAGGTGCCCGGCGCCGACACCTGCCTCGTCAGCAACCAGGGCGGCACCATGCACACCCACAGCACGCTCATTCTAGGCAGCCAGCCATGACCGAATTTCCCCAGCCCGACATTACCGAGACCAACCGCCCGTTCTGGGATGGCCTGAAGGCCGGCGAGCTGCTGTTCCAGCAATGCGGGCAAGGCCACCGCTGGCTGCCGGCGCGCGACCACTGCCCGCACTGCCTGAGCGACGACGTCCGCTTCGTGCCCGCGGCCGGCGGCGCCCGCCTCGTCAGTTGGGTGCTCTACCGCAGCGCCCACCATCCGGCCTTCGAATCGCGCGTGCCCTACAACGTGGCCATCGTGGAACTGGACGAAGGGCCGCGCATGATCTCCAACGTTCTTTGCGACGAACCGGCGCTGCGCGCCGACATGCCGCTGCGCCTGCGGATCGAGGCCCAGGACGACTACGCGGTGGCGCGCTTCGAGCCCGCCGGGCAGGGGGGCCAGGCATGAGTGCCCGCGCCCGGCCGCCCCGAGGCGGCGCGCCCTCTCACGGGGAGGATATCGCGCAGCGGCAGGAGGGTACACCCGTGGGCGCCGGCATGCCCCAGCCCCTGGCCGGCATCACGGTGCTGGACCTGACCCAGATCTACAACGGCCCCTACGCCACCTTCCTGATGGCGCGGGCCGGCGCGGACATCGTCAAGATCGAGCCGCCCGGCGGCGAACACCTGCGCAAGCGCGAAACACTGCCCGACGACGTGGTGACGGTGCCGTTCGCCATGTTCAACGCCAACAAGCGTTCGCTGTGCCTGGACCTGAAGACCGACACCGGCCGCGCCGTGCTGCGGCGGCTGGCCGCCCGCGCCGACGTGCTGGTCGAGAACTTCACCCCCAGCGCCATGGAGCGGCTGGGACTGGGCGCCGAATCGCTGATGGCGGCCAACCCCCGGCTCATCTACGCGTCGAGCTCCGGCTACGGCAGCACCGGCCCCTATCGCGACTACCCCGCCATGGACCTGGCGGTGCAGGCCATGTCGGGCGTCCTGAGCAGCACCGGCCAACCGGACGGCGATCCGGTCAAGGCCGGCCCGGCCGTATGCGACTTCATGGCGGGCATCCACCTGTACGGCGCCATCGTCACGGCCCTGCTGCGGCGCGAACGCACCGGCGCGGGCGGACGCGTGGAGGTCTCGATGATGGAGGCGGTCTATCCGTCGCTGGCCTCCAACCTGGGCGGACTGCGCCGCGGCAACCGCAGGCCGCAGCGCACCGGCAACCGGCATGGCGGCATGGGGTTGGCGCCCTACAACGTCTATCCATCGGCCGACGGCCACGTCGCCATCATCACCACCAACGAAAAACACTGGCGCGCGCTGGTGGCCGCGCTGGACCTGGACGCGCTGGCCGCCGATCCCCGCTACGCCACGCGCGATGCGCGCGCGCGCCACATGGACGAGCTGGACGAGGCGCTGGGCGCCGTCACCCGGCGCCTGGGCAATGCCGAGCTGCTGGCCCGCCTGCGCGCGCGGACCGTGCCCTGCGCGCCGGTACAGGAGCTGCTGGACGTGGTGGACGACCCGCACCTGCATGCGCGCGGCGCGCTGCGCCACATCGACCATCCCGCCTACGGCCGCATCCTGGTGCCGGACACGCCGCTGCGATTCCTCGACCAGGAACCGCCCCCCTACCGGCCCAGTCCCGGCCTGGGGTCCCAGGCGCGGGAGATCCTGGCCGACCTGCTGCAATGCGGGGACGACGAACTTGATAGACTGCAAGCCGAGCTGTCCCCCTGACCCCCCATTTCGAGACTCCCATCATGCAGCAAGACGCGATCATCATTTCGCGGGCCGGCGGGCCCGAGGTCCTGGTTCCCGCGCGGTGCGACATCCCTCAGCCGGCCGCCGACGAAGTGGTCGTCAAGGTCGCATGGGCCGGCGTCAACCGCCACGACTGCGGCCAGCGTTCGCGCGGCCCCAACGACCACGAATCCGACATCCCCGGCCTGGAAGTCTCCGGCACGGTGCATGCCGTGGGACCGCTGGCGCGCGGGCTGGAAGTCGGCATGCAGGTGTGCGCGCTGGTCAACGGCGGCGGCTATGCCGAATATGTCGCCACGCACTGGCAACAAGTGCTGCCGGTTCCCGCCGGCCTGACGCTGCAGCAGGCCGCCTGCCTGCCCGAGGCGGCCTTCACCACCTGGTACAACTTCTTTTCCCTGGCGGCGCTGCAGGTGGGCGAGTCGGTGCTCATCCACGGCGCGACCAGCGGCGTGGGCGTGTTCGCCGTCCAATTGCTGTCGGCGCTGGGCCATCCGGTCTACGCCACCAGCGGCAGCGCCGAAAAGTGCGCCCTGGCGCTGAGCCTGGGCGCGCGCCGCGCCTTCAATTACAAGACCGAACCCTTCGCGCAGCTGCTGCAGGAAGCCGGCACGCCGGTGGACGTGATCCTCGACATGTCGGGCGGACGGCACATGGAGCAGAATCTGGCCGCGCTGGCCTACGGCGGCCGCATCCTGCACCTGTCGGGCGGTACCGCGCCGGTGCCATTGTCGCTGCGCGCCATCATGCAGAAGGAAGCCCGCGTGACCGGCGCCATGATGCGCCCCCTGCCGGCCGCCAGGAAGGCGCTCGTCGCGCAGGCGCTCAGGAAGGTCGTCTGGCCGCTGGTGGGCAGCCGCATCCAGACCCGGGTGCACCAGACCTATCCGCTCGCCCAGGCCAGCCAGGCCCACCGCGACATGGAGCAAGGCGACCACAGCGGCAAGCTGCTGCTGCAGGTGGACGCGGCCTGAACGACGGCTATCGGGGCGCCAGCACCGCGGCCGGCCGGTGGGCGATCAGCACGTCCTTGGGAATGACGATGTCCATCAGGAACACATCGCCCGGATAGTAGGAAATGCCGGCCGTCAGTACCCGCGAATCCGTGGCCATCAACTTGCGGACCAGCTTGGCCACCGGGGCGCCGTAGGGGCAGTCGAGCTTCCTGGCCAGCACCACGTCGGCCGTCTCGATGCTGATGGTCTGGTAGGAATGGTCGACGTCTTCCTCGGCATACTGCAGGGCGAGCTGCAGCAACAGTTCGGAGGCCGCGGCCCCGTCGGGGAAGCGCGCGTACAGGTGGCTCGCCACGAACATGTTGTAGACCCCGATGGGTTTGCCTTCCCGCACGTGCGTCTTGATCACTTCCACGTAGGAGTCGTAGAAGCTGCCGCTGGCGACCAGTTCCGGCGGCAGGACGGCGTCGCGCACCACCTCGTGCACGACGATGGAGAAGCCGCCGGCGCGCGGGGACAGGCCCGAAATGGGCGTGCGCAGATGCCCAGGCGCCGCGCCCGGGACCTCGCACACGAAGGTGCCGCGCCCACGGTTCGAGACCAGCACGTTTTCCTGGACCAGCACGTTCACGGCCTGGCGGACGGTAATGCGCGCCACCTGGTACTGTTCGGCCAGCACTTCATAGCGGGGAAGCTGGTAGCCGACCGGCCACGCGCCGGACGTGATCTTGTTGCGCAGCGCGTCGGCCAGCTGCACATATAGCGAAATCCGGCTCTTGGGATCGAGCTTGAACTGGTTGCCCTCGGTACTCATGCTTGCATCCTATCGTACTTTTCAGCGCGGATTCGCCGGACCGATGGCTTGCGGCACGTCCTTGATTTTCTTGAGCGCGAAGCTGGAACGCATATCCACGACCGCCGGATGTTTCATCAGGGTATCCATGGAAAAACGCGAGAAATGCGCGAGGTCGACCACCTGCACGCGCAGCAGGTAGTCCATGTCGCCCGTCATCGCGTAGCAGGCCACGACCTCGGGCCAGCCCAGGACGTCGCGGGCGAACTGCTCGATGGGCGCATGGCCGCCATCCACATGCTTCTGGAGCCGCACGCTGACGTAGGCCAGGAGACCCAGCCCCACTTTCTCGGCATCGACGATGGCGACGTACTGCCGGATCACGCCGGTGGTCTCCAGGCGCCGGACCCGCCTCAGGCAAGGGCTGGGCGACAGCGCCACGCGTTCGGCCAGTTCCTGGTTGGTCAGCCGGCCGTCGCGCTGCAATTCCTCCAGAATCCGCCTATCCGTGCGATCCAATTCGACTTCGGGCATGATTGACCAAAAATTGAATATCCAGAGCAATTTTATTTCAAAAACATCACCTTCATGAGCAATATTTGAAATCATTTGCCTCGCGATCATTCCTACAATTCCGTCTGACAGCCCTTTCGATCAGGCGCGCAGCGCCACAGCGGAGACAACCATGACCACCCCCTTCCAGCCCTGGGACAACCCCATGGGCACAGCCGGATTCGAATTCGTCGAGTACGCCGCCCCCGACCCCGCGGCCCTGGGCAAGGTGTTCGAGGGGCTGGGTTTCAAGGCCATCGCCCGCCATCGCCACAAGAACGTGCTGCTCTACCGCCAGGGCGGCATCAACTTCATCGTCAACGCCGAACCCGACTCGTTCGCGCAGCGCTTCGCGCGCCAGCATGGCCCCTCGATCTGCGCGATCGCCTTCCGGGTGAACGACGCGGCGGCGGCCTACAAGCGCGCGCTGGAACTGGGGGCCTGGGGATTCGACGGGCATAGCGGCCCGATGGAACTCAACATCCCGGCCATCAAGGGCATCGGCGATTCGCTGATCTATTTCGTGGACCGGTGGCGCGGCAAGAACGGCCGCAAGGGCGGCATCGGCGACATCGACATCTACGACGTGGATTTCGAGCCGCTGGATCCGGCCCACGCCGGCGAAGACGCCCGCCACCGCGGCGCCGGCCTGGCCCTGATCGACCACCTGACGCACAACGTGCACCGGGGCCGCATGGCCGAATGGGCGGATTTCTACGAGCGGCTGTTCAATTTCCGCGAGATCCGCTACTTCGACATCGAGGGCAAGGTCACCGGCGTCAAATCCAAGGCCATGACCTCGCCCTGCGGACACATCCGCATTCCCATCAACGAGGAAGGCAACGACGAGAAGGGCCAGATCCAGGAGTACCTGGATCTCTATCACGGCGAAGGCATCCAGCACATCGCGCTGGGCTCGGACGACATCTACGCCACCGTCGAGGCCCTGCGGGCCTCGGGCGTGGTCTTCCTGGACACCCCCGACACCTACTACGAACTGCTGGACAAGCGCCTGCCGGGCCACGGCGAGGACGTCGCGCGACTGACGAAGAACCGGATCCTGTTGGACGGCGCTCCCGGCGGCGGCCTGCTGCTGCAGATCTTCACGCAGACCGTGATCGGCCCGATCTTCTTCGAGATCATCCAGCGCAAGGGCGACGAAGGCTTCGGCGAAGGCAACTTCAAGGCCTTGTTCGAATCAATCGAACTGGACCAGATGCGCCGCGGAGTGTTGTAGCCCCCCTACGCGCTGACGCGCGCCCCCCAGGGGGCGATGCGGGTGGACCGGCAAAGCCGGATCCACCGCATCCTGGGCTAGACAAACGGCTGGCGAGGGCTGGCGCTTTGTGGTGGTCCGCGTTCAGCGCGGCGCGGTGACGCTGCGGATGCCGTCCACGGGGGGGAGCCTGGTGGCCTGGACTTCGACGCGTTCGCCCCCCTGGTCCAGCACCACGCCACCGCCCAGGACCTCGGCCAGCGTGACGCCTTCGGCCAGCTGGGTGCCGACGGCATAGGCGCGGGCGGGGCGGCCGTCGATGGCCAGGACCGCCGAGCCGCTGGGCCCGGCGGCGATGAGGCCCGCCACGACCACCTGGATCTTCGCTCCCGCGCCCGTGCCGAACCAGCCGGCCACGGGGCCGGTGTCGGTCTGCAGGGCACCGTCGCCCACCGCGGTGGGGGGAGCGGGCGGCGGAGACGGCGCGAGCAGGATGGCTCCCCACACGCCCAGGCCCGCCGCAAGCACGAGCAGCGCGACGAAGGTGCTCAATCGGGGGAGGTTGGGGATTACCCGCATTACTGGCTCCGGCAGGGGCCGCTTGGGCGCGGCCGGTCAAAATGGTCCATTTTGCGGGCGGAATATGACAGGGATACCCACATCATGAATTGTCATCTAAAGCAGCGATAATAGGTGCCGCAAAAATTACGACACGGAGTTTACGCTGTGACACGGTCACGCTCTATCCGCGCCCGGCGCCAGGCCGGCTTTACCCTGATCGAGATCATGGTCGTCGTGGTCATCCTGGGCATCCTGGCGGCGCTGGTCGTGCCGCGGGTGCTCGACAGGCCCGATCAGGCCCGGGCCGTTGCCGCCCGGCAGGATGTTTCCGGCATCATGCAGGCATTGAAGTTATACCGTCTCGACAATGGCCGCTACCCCACGACCGAGCAAGGCCTGCGCGCCCTGGTCGAGCGGCCCGCGACCGGACAGGTTCCGCCCAACTGGAAACAGTACCTCGACCGCCTCCCCGCCGATCCCTGGGGCAATCCGTACCAATACCTGAACCCGGGCGTACGCGGCGCCGACGTCGACGTGTTTTCGCTGGGCGCCGACGGCCAGCCCGGCGGCGAAAACGCCAATGCCGACGTCGGTTCCTGGGATCTCTAAGCCCCGGCGCAGCACCGCCGCCCGCGGGGTCGGCGCGGGCCCCCGGCGTGCCCGGGGGTTCACGCTGATCGAACTGATGGTCGTGGTCGTGATCGTCGGGATCGCCGCCGCGGCCGTGACCATCCGGGCCTTCCCCGATCGCCGCAAGCTGCTCCGGGACGACGCCGAACGGCTGGCCCAGTTGTTCTCCGTGGCCCAGGGCGAGGTCCGGGCCGACGGCCGCCGCATCACCTGGCAGGCGGACGAACAGGGCTATCGCTTCGTCCGGCGCGCCCGTGCCCTGACGCCGGGCGCGGTCGTGGCCGCCGGCACCTCCACCACCACGCTGGACACCTTCGGCCGCGACGAACTGCTGCGCCCGCGCCGCTGGGCCGACGGCCCCGTCACCGTACAGGTGGAGCCGCCCGGCCCGCCCGTGTTCACATCGGAGTGGATCCCGGGTCCGCTCATCGTCCGGTTGCGCAACGCCGATGCGATCGTGACCATCCTGCGCGACGAGGCGGGACGCTATGCGGTCCAATGACGCCGGCTTCACCCTGGTCGAAGTGCTGGTCGCGCTGGCCATCGTGGGCGTGGCGCTGGCCGCGTCGGTGCGGGCGGTCGGCCTGATCGCGCAGAACAACGCCGCGCTGCGCGCCAAGTCGCTGGCGCTGGTCGAGGCCGAGAACCAGCTGGCCGAATTGCGCCTGGCCCGCCTCATGCCGAGCCCGGGGCGCCAGATGGTCGCCTGCCCCCAGGGCGGCCAGGCCATGCAGTGCGAACAGGTCTTCACCAACTCCGACAACACCAACATCCGCCAGGTGATGATCCGCGTCCATCCCGAGGGCGATCCCGACCGCGTGCTGGCGCAGGTCAACGGCTTCCTGAGCGCGCTGCCATGATCCGACGCGCGCAGGCCGGCTTCACCCTGATCGAGGTGCTCGTCGCCATCTCCCTGATGGCGGTGGTGGCCATCATCTCGTGGCGCGGCCTGGAGAACGTCAGCGCCCTGCAGCGCCGGCTGGCGGGCGATGCCGACGAGGTCGAGAACGTCACCCGCATGCTGGGCCAGCTCGAGCGCGACCTGGCCATGCGCGCGCCGGACGCGCTGCTGGACACCGGCACCGCCACGGCCACCGGCGCGCGGCTGCCGCAAAGCCTGCGCATCACCATCAAGGAAACGCCCGACGCCTCCGCCACGCTGGAGATCATCCGCGCCGACGCGGCCGACCCGGCGGGCTGGCAGCGTGTCGTCTGGTTCCTGGACGGTACGGTGCTGCGCCGCGCGGCCGGCGCCCCGGCGCGCCTCTACCCCCTGCCCGCGGCGGGCGGCGGCGCGGCGATACTAGGGGGCGTGACACGCTTCGCCATACGCGCCTGGGTACCCGGCCAGGGCTGGATCAACACACCGTTCCCCGCCACCGGGACCCCGTTCACCGGCCTGGAGCTATCGGCCGAACGCCGGAACGGCGAGCGCGTGGAGCGCTATCGGCGCGTGGTGGTGCTCGAATGACCGGACGCCCGGACCTTCGCGGCAAGGCGCGCCGGCAGCGCGGCATGGCGGTGATCAGCGCCCTGCTCATCGTGGCCGCCGTGGCGGTGCTCGTGACCGGGCTCTTCCAGCGCCAGGCGGCGTCGGTGCGCGCCGTCGAGAACGAACAGGCACGCATCCAGGCGCGCTGGCTGCTGCTGGGCGGCCTGGACTGGGCCCGCCTGGTCCTGCGGGAAGACGCCCGCCGCAACAACACGACGCGCCTGGGCGAGCTGTGGGCCACGCCCGTGGCCGATACCCGCATCACCCGGCCCGGGGACGACAGGGTGGCCTTGTTCTCCGGCCGCATCGAGGACGAGCAGGGCAAGTACAACCTGCGCAACCTGGCCAAGGCCGGCGTGCCGCAACCCGCGGAAATCGCCGCGCTGGACCGGCTGTGCGCGATGCTGGGCCTGCCCGGCAGCCTGGCGCCGCGGATCGCCGTGCGGATCGCCAGCGCCCAGGCCGTGCCGGGCGGTTCCGGGGAAACCGGCACGGGAACGGGAACGGGAACGGGGGCCGGAACCGGCACGGGCCAGAACGGGGACACCGCGCAGAGCCGCGGCCCCTCGGCCCCGATGATACGGACGGTGGACGACCTGGAGGGCATCACCGAGGTGGACGAAAAAACGATCGAGGCCCTGCGCCCCTACGTGACGGTGCTGCCCGAGAACACCGCCGTCAACGCCAACACGGCCCCGGCCGAGGTCCTGGCGACGGTGGTGCCGGGACTGTCGCTGGCGCAGGCCCGCGCGCTGACCGAACAGCGCAACGCCGGCTCCTGGTTCAACGACCGGGCCGATTTCGGCAACCGCCTGGCCAATCCTGACATTACTATCAGCGACGCGCAGATCGTCACCGCCAGCAAGTGGTTCATGGTTTCCGGTACCGTGACGCTGGAGCGCGCCGCCGTCACGATGCAGGCGCTCGTCTCGCGGGCCAATGCCAATTCACCCACCGTGGTCTGGAAGAGGGAGACCAATTGAAGACAACGTTGCGGCTAGAGCTACCCGCCCTATCCATGCTGCATGCCAGTTCGCGGGTGGCGTTCGCGCTGCTGGACCGCCAGCATGCCGTCCAACGGACGGGCGAACTGCCGCTGGCCGAACTGGCCGCGGCCGTGCCGCCCAGCCGCGTCGAGGCCATCCTGCACCCGGCCGACAGCGTGCTGACCACCGTCACGGTGCCGCCCCTGCCCACCCACCGGCTGCAGGCCGCCGTCGCGGGCGCGGTCGAACCCATGCTGCTGGGCGATATCGAGAGCCTGGCCGTCGCCCACGGCGCCCGCACCGGCGACGGCGCCGTCGCCGTGGCATGGACGGCCCGCGACCCGCTGGCGCGCGCCCTGCGGCTGCTGGCCGACAACGGCTTGCCCGCCGACGTCCTGATGCCGGCCCCGCTGGCCCTGCCGCTGACTGAAACAGGATGGACCGTGCTGGTGCGCGACGACCACGTGGTCGTACGCACCGGCCTGCAGACCGGCCAGGCCTGGGCCATCGACCCCTTCGCCACGACCGATGCCGATCCGGCGGTGGCCGCGCTGCTACCCGCGCTCGAACAGGCCCCCCCCGGCGTCGTCGGCTGGATCGATCCGCCGCCCGCCGGCTGGCCCGAACTCTCGGATACCGAACGCCGCCCCCTGCCCGCCACCGCTCGCTGGCAGGGCGCCACCCCGGGCTGGTCGCTCGCCCTGGCCGATCTGCAGCCGCACCGCACCGGCCGTTCGCCGTGGCGCCAGCCGGCCCTCTGGGCCGCGGCCGCGGCCGCCGTCTGGCTGCTGGGCCTGAACGTCCATGCCTGGCAGCTGGGCCGCGAGGAAGCCGGCCTGCGCCAGCGCATGACCGCCCAGGTCAAGGCGGCCTTCCCGGACATTCCCGTCGTGCTGGACCCGCTGCGCCAGGCCGAACAGCGGCGCGACTCGCTGCGGGCCGCGGGCGGTGAATTCGGCTCGTCCGATTTCCTGCCCCTGGCGCTGGCGACCACGCAATTGCTGCCGGCCGCCACGAACAACGTCGTGGCGCTGCGCTACACGCAGGGCGAACTGAAGCTGGAACTGGTGGACGACGGCATAGGCATGGTCGCCAAGGCCGGCGCCGCCCCGACCCCGGCGCCGCAGCAACAGGCGACGCATGGCCTGCGGCGCTTCGTGCCGCGCCGGGAACAGGCGGCCACGCCCGCCCCCGCGCCGGCGGCCAGCCGGATGGAAATCGATCCGGCCATCCTGCAACGCGCAGAAAGCCTGGGCCTGCAGGTCGCGCATGACGACGGCGTCTGGACCATCCGCTCCGCCGCCAGCGCGGGCCAGGACGGCAGCTCGCGCCCATCGCCACAGGGCGGCGGCGTGCGCATTCAACAGGACAACCCGCGACGATGAATTTGCCCGCTTTCAAGCTTTCCATGCCGCCGGCGCTCACCCGGCTCGGCGAAGACGCCGGGCGGCGCTGGGCCCGGCTCGCGCCGCGCGAACGCCGCCTGCTGGGCATCGCCGGCGCGGTGGCCGGCGCATCCCTCGTATTCCTGCTGTTCGTCGAGCCCGCCTGGACCCGCGCCAGCCGCCTGGGCACGCAGTTGCCGCAGTTGCGCACCCAGGCGGCCCGCGTCGACGCGCTGACGACCGAGGCGCGCGGCCTGCAACGCGTGACCAGCGGCAGGATGACGGCCGACGAGACCCGCCAGGCCCTGGCCCAGAGCCTGGAACGCGCCGGCCTCGCCGCCGAGGTGGCCCCCGCGGCCTCGCCGGCGGGGACCACCGGCGAGGCCTGGCAGGTCACCGTCGACCAGGTCCAGGCCGCCGGCCTGATGCAGTGGCTGGCCTCGGTGCCAGGCCGCACCCGCCTTCAATTGGCACAGGCCGATCTGGAACGCCCCACGGACGACAACGGCCGCCTGCTGACGGGCAAGGCGTCGGGCGTCCTGGTATTCACCCCGGCCACGACCGGACAGGCCCGCTGATGCGTACCTGGCTGAAGATCCTCCTGTGCACCGCGGTGGCCCTGGCCGCCGCCCTGGCGGTACTGCCGGCCCGCTGGCTGATCGCGATCCTGCCGGCCCAGTGGCCGGTGGCCGTGGTCGACGCCTCGGGCACGGTCTGGCGTGGCAGCGCGCTGCTCGCGCTTGGTTTCCCCGAAGCCCGCAGCACACTGCCGGCGCCGGTCGAATGGCGGACGAGATGGGATGGCGGCCCGATGGTCGAGATCCGCCACCCCTGGCTGGACGGCCCGCTGGGCCTGCGCCTGCAGACCAACGGTTTCCTGCTGTCGGGCCGCACCCTGAAGCTGCCCGCCTCCACCCTGGAGCAACTGGGGGCGCCCTTCAACACCCTGCGGCCCGCTGGCGACCTGCGGCTCAAGTGGCCGTCCCTGCGGCTCAACGGCGGCATTCCTGCCGGCGAGATCCTCGATGCCGAATGGAGCAACGCCGGCACCGCGCTGTCGCTGCTCCGGCCCATCGGCCACTACCGCGCGCGCCTGACCGGCGAAGCCGGCGGCGCCGTCGCGCTGGCGCTTTCCACGCTGTCCGGCCCCCTGACCATGGAAGGGTCCGGCCGCTGGGCCGCGCGCACCGGCTTCAGCTTCAACGGGGTTGCCCGCCCCGCCCCCAATGCCTCGCCCGAGGCCCGCGCCGCGCTGCAAAGCACACTATCGGCGCTCGGCCGCCGCTCGGGCGACGACTCCATCCTGCAAATCGGCCGCTAACATCATGCCCATGCTCAACCAAGCCTCTTTCCGCAACCGACCGGCACCGGCGCCCCTGGCCCGGACGCTGGCCGTGGCGGTCTCCTCGGCCCTGCTGGCGCTGGCCGTACCGCCCGCCGCCGGCGCCGCCGCCGCAGGTGCCGGCGCCGCCAACTCCTCGGCGGCCGACGGCGTGGTGCTCAACTTCGTCAACACCGAGCTGGACGCGGTCGTGCGCGCGCTGGGGCAGTTCACCGGCAAGACCTTCCTGGTCGATCCCCGCGTCAAGGGCCAGCTGACCCTGGTCTCCGAGAACCCGGTCAACCGCGACACCGCCTATCGCATGCTGCTGGGCGCGCTGCGCATGCAGGGCTTCGCGGTGGTGGAGGTGGACGGCGTCAGCAAGGTGGTCCCCGAGGCCGACGCCAAGTTGCAGGGCAGCCCGGTCACCAGCGGCGCCGGCGCCAACAGCGGCCAGCTCGTCACCCAGGTGTTCAAGCTCAACTACGAGAGCGCGACCAACCTGGTGCCCGTGCTGCGGCCCATGATCGCGCCGAACAACCCGATCAATGCCTACCCGGGCAACAACACACTGGTCATCACCGACTACGCCGACAACCTGAAGCGCATCGCCAACATCATCGCCAGCGTCGATACCCCCTCGGCCATCGCCACCGACCTGATCGAGATCAAGTACGGCATCGCCACCGACGTGGCGGCGCTGGTCACCAAGCTGCTCGATCCGGGCACCGGCGGCGACGCCACGCAGCGGATCACCGCCGTGGCCGACCCCCGCACCAACAGCGTCCTGCTCCGCGCCAGCAGCCCGGCGCGCAACAAGCTCGCGCGCGACCTGATCGCCAGGCTGGACAACCCCGCGGCCCGCGCCACCAACATGCACGTGGTCTACCTGCGCAACGCCGAGGCGGTCAAACTGGCCGAAGTGCTGCGGGGCGTGCTGACCGGGCAGTCGGGCACCGGCACGATGGGCGGCACGGGCAGCCTGGGCGGCGGGATGAGCGGCGGACTCGGCGCCGGGCTGGGCGGCTCGACCGGCCTCTCCGGCAACAACACCTCGTCCGTCAGCGGCAACTCCAACACCTCGAACACCTCCGGCGCCCTGGGCGGCGGAACGGGGCTGGGCGGTTCCGGCTCGCTGGGCGGCACGACCCAGGCCGGCTCGACCGTGTTCAGCGGCGGCGGCGCGACGGTCCAGGCCGACGCCACCACCAACACGCTGATCATCACCGCGCCCGAGCCGCTCTACCGCAGCCTGCGCGAGATCATCGACCTGCTCGACGTGCGCCGCGCGCAGATCTTCGTCGAAAGCCTGATCGTCGAAGTCTCGGCCGAAACCGCCGCCGAATTCGGCATCCAGTGGCTGACCGGGCTCGGCAACCTGAACGCGGGCAACGGTACCGCCGTGGTGGGCGGCACCAGCTTCGGCGGCACGGGCTCGAACATCATCGGCGCGGCGCAGAACATCGGCTCCATCGGCAAGGGCCTGAGCATCGGCATCGCCAAGGGCTCGGTCAACATTCCGGGCATCGGCCAGGTCACCAACCTGGGCTTCCTCGCCCGCGCCCTCGAAACCCAGGCCGGCGGCAACATCCTGTCCACGCCCAACCTGCTGACGCTGGACAACGAGCAGGCCAGCATCATCATCGGCCAGAACGTGCCCTTCATCACGGGCCAGTACGCGCAGACCGGCAGCACCTCCACCGTCAGCCCGTTCCAGACCGTGGAGCGCAAGGACGTAGGCCTGACGCTCAAGGTCAAGCCACAGGTGTCCGAAGGCGGCACGGTCAAGATGAGCATCTACCAGGAAGTCAGCAGCGTAGACGAAAGCAAGTCCAACAGCGCGGGCATCATCACCAACAAGCGTGCCATCGAATCCAACGTGCTCGTGGACGACGGCCAGATCATCGTCATCGGCGGCCTGATCCAGGACCAGGTCACGGGCAGCGTGGAAAAAGTGCCGGGACTGGGCGACATTCCCGTCCTGGGCAACCTTTTCCGCTACGACAACCGCAAGCGCACCAAGACCAACCTCATGGTGTTCCTGCGGCCCTACGTGGTACGCGAAGGCGGCTCGCAAAGCAGCCTGATGATCGACCGCTACGAATACATGCGCGCCCAGCAGGCCCAGGCGCAGCCGGGCTCGCACTGGCTGCTGCCCGACATGCAGGCGCCGCAGTTGCCGCCGCGCGTGCCCGGCGTGGGCGACCCCGTCCAGAGCGGCAGTGCCGGCGCCGGCAACGTGCCGCCCACGACGATCCCGCGCGACGTCTCGGCGCTGCAATCGACCGACCCGACCATCGTGCTCCAGGTGTTCGGCGCGCCTTCCGAAAGCGAGGCCCACCTGGCCTCGCGCCGGGTCGCCGACGCGGGCATGAGCGCCTACGTGGTCCACGACGATGCCCTGCGCTGGGACGTGCGCATGCGCGTGGCGCGCGACCGCGTCACGGTGGACTCCACCCTGGCGGCCCTGCGCGACCTGGGCTACGCCGCCGAGATCGTGACACGGCCATGAACCCGCTGCCTTATTCCTGGGCCCGGGCGCAGCGGGCGCTGCTCAGCATGCGGCCCGACGGCAACCTGCTGACGGTCAGCCCGCGCACGCCGGCCTGGGCCATCGCCGAAGTCCAGCGCCGCCACGGCGCGGTGCGCATCGCGCGGATTTCCGACGCCGAACTGGAAACGCGCCTGACCGCGGCCTACGCCGATACCGGGGATGCCGCCGCGGTGGTGGGCGCGGCCGAGAACGAGATCGACCTGGCGCGCCTGATGCAGGACATTCCCGAAGTGGAAGACCTGCTCGAAACCCAGGACGACGCGCCCGTCATCCGGATGATCAACGCGCTGTTCACCCAGGCCGCGCGCGACGGGGCGAGCGACATCCACATCGAGCCCTTCGAGACCCACTCGGTGGTGCGCTACCGCGTGGACGGAACGCTGCGCGACGTGGTGAGCCCGCGCAAGGCGCTGCACGCGGCGCTGATCTCGCGCATCAAGATCATGGCCAACCTCGACATCTCGGAAAAGCGCCTGCCGCAGGACGGGCGCATCGCGCTGCGCGTGGGGGGCCGCCCGATCGACGTACGGGTGTCCACGCTGCCCACCGGCCACGGCGAACGCGCGGTGCTGCGCCTGCTGGACAAGGAAGCGGGCCGGCTCGAATTGTCGCGCCTGGGCATGGACGCCGGACTGCTGAAGCAGTTGGACCGGCTCATCCACCAGCCCCACGGCATCGTCCTGGTCACCGGCCCGACCGGCAGCGGCAAGACCACCACGCTGTACGCCGCGCTGGGCCGGCTCGATGCCTCCACCACCAACATCCTGACGGTGGAAGATCCCATCGAGTACGACCTGCCCGGCATCAGCCAGACCCAGGTCAACGCCAAGATCAGCATGAGCTTCGCGCTGGCGCTGCGCGCCATCCTGCGCCAGGATCCGGACGTGATCATGATCGGCGAGATCCGCGACCTGGAAACCGCGCAGATCGCGGTGCAGGCTTCGTTGACCGGCCACCTGGTGCTGGCCACGCTGCACACCAACGACTCGGTGTCCGCCGTGACGCGCCTGACCGACATGGGCGTGGAACCGTTCCTGCTGTCGTCGTCGCTGCTGGGCGTGCTGGCCCAGCGCCTCGTCCGGCGCCTGTGCCCCGATTGCAAGGAATCGCACACCGAGCCCGACGGCCGCGCCGTGTACCGTCCGGTGGGCTGCGCCACGTGCAGCCACACCGGCTATCTCGGCCGCACCGGCATCCACGAACTCTATACCGTGGACGATGCGCAGCGGCAGCTGATCCATGAAGGCGCGGGCGAGCAGGAACTGCGCAACGCGGCGCAGGCCGCGGGCATGCGCACCATGCGGCAGGACGGCGACCGCTGGATCGACTCCGGCACGACCTCGCCCGAAGAAGTCGTCCGCGTCACACGAGATGTCTAGGAGGAAAGGCTGACATGCCTTCGTATCGCTTCGAAGCCGCCGACGCACTGGGCAAGCTCGACCGCGGGTTGATCGACGCGGACAGCCCGCGCGCGGCGCGCGCCCAGTTGCGGGCGCGGGGGCTGACGCCGCTCGCGGTGGAAGAAGCCAGCGCCCAGCGCAGCGGCGGCGGATCGCGCGCCTGGTTCGGCGCGCGCATGTCCGACTCGGAACTCGCCTGGGCGACGCGGCAGCTGGCCAGCCTGCTGGCGGCCCGCCTGCCGCTGGACGCGGCGCTGACCGCGACGGCCGAGCAGTCCGAGAAAAAGCACGTTTCCGAGGTCCTGTCCGCCGTGCGCGCCGACGTGCGGGCCGGCCATCGGCTGGCCGACGCGCTGGCGACGCGGCCGCGCGACTTCCCCGACATTTATCGCGCGCTGGTGGCGGCGGGCGAGGAATCCGGCGATCTGGCGCACGTCATGGAGAAGCTTGCCGACTACATCGAGGAACGCAACGCCCTGCGCATCAAGGTCCTGACGGCCTTCATCTATCCCGCCGTGGTCGCCCTGGTATCCATCGGCATCGTCATTTTCCTGTTGGGCTACGTCGTGCCGCAGGTCGTCAGCGCGTTTTCGCAGGCCCGCCAGGAACTGCCCTTGCTGACCCGCGTCATGCTGAGCCTGAGCGACTTCGTCCGCAGCTGGGGATGGCTGGTCGCCCTCGTCCTGGCTGCCGCGCTGGCCTGCTGGCGCATGATGCTGCGCGCGCCCGCCACGCGGCTGGCCTGGCATTCCCGCTTGCTGAAGATGCCGCTTGCCGGCCGCTTCATCCTGGGCCTGGACGCCGCGCGCTTCGCTTCCACGCTCGCCATCCTGACCGGCAGCGGCGTGCCGCTGCTGCGGGCGCTGGACGCCTCGCGCCAGACGCTGGGCAACGACCGCCTGCGGACCAGCGTGGACGACGCCACCTCGCGCGTGCGCGAGGGCGTGTCGCTGGCTTCGGCCCTGCAGGTGCAGAAAACCTTTCCGCCCTTGCTGGTGCACCTGACCGCCAGCGGCGAGAAGACCGGCACGCTGCCCGAGCTGCTCGAACGCGCGGCCCAGACGCTTTCGCGCGAGGTCGAGCGGCGCGCCATGGCGTTGACGGCACTGCTCGAACCGCTGATGATCCTGCTGATGGGCGGCTTCGTGCTGCTGATCGTGCTGGCGGTGCTGATGCCCATCATCGAAATCAACCAGCTCGTGCGCTAAGGCACGTTGCACCGGCGGCGGCCAGCGACGTCCCGACGCGCGATGAAACGGCGCGGCCCCTCCTGGGCACGCGCCCGCCGTTCAACCAGGAGCCCGCCATGACGACCCTTTACGATTTTTCCGCCACGGACATCGAAGGCAGCGACGTGCCGCTCGACCGCTTCCGCGGCAAGGTGCTGCTGGTGGTGAACGTTGCCTCCCAGTGCGGCTTCACGCCCCAGTACGCGGGCCTGGAGGCCCTGTACCGCGCCTACCGCGAGCGCGGCCTGGAAATCCTCGGTTTCCCCTGCGACCAGTTCGGCCACCAGGAGCCGGGCAGCAACGAGAGCATCCGGGACTTCTGCAAGCTCAACTACGACGTGACTTTCCCGATGTTCGCCAAGATCGACGTCAACGGCGACGCCGCCCATCCGCTGTACCGCTGGCTCAAGAGCGCCAAGCCCGGCCTGCTGGGCACCGGGGCCATCAAGTGGAACTTCACCAAGTTCCTGGTCGACCGTGCGGGCGCGCCCATCGCCCGCTACGCGCCCACCGACAAGCCGGACTCGATCGGGCCGGACATCGAGGCGGCGTTGGACGCCACCGGACCGGCCCCGTCCTGACCCGCCGCGATCACCCCGCCAGCGCGGCCCCGCTGCCCGGAATCTCCACACCGGGAATGCCGGCCAGGATCTCCGACAGGATGTCGATGAATCCGTGAACCGGCGCGGACAACGCCTTGTGGCGCGGCCAGGCCACGACCACCTTGCGCCGGATGGCCGGCTCGGCCAGGGCCACGCTTCGCAAGGCGCCGCCGAACAACTCCGACGACAAGGCCATGGGCGGAATGATGGACAGCCAGCCCGGCCTGAGCGTGACATGCAACAGGCTCTGCAAGGAGTCGATTTCCAATTGCGGCCGCAAGACCAGCCCCTGCAGGCCGAACTGGGCATCGATCAGGTTGCGCATGGATTTGTAGCGCGACGGCAGCACGAGCTGGAACCCGGCCAGTTCATTCCCCCGCACCAGGTCCCGGTCCGCCAGGGTATCCCGGTGGCCGACCACCACCAGCGCTTCGGTGGAAATGTCCCGGGTCTGCATGTTGAGCAGGTCCTGCGTGGTGCTCAGCAGCGCGCACTCCAGGTCGCCGGCGATGAGCCAGCTGATCAGGTCGCTGCGGTATCCGTCCCGGGACAGGAACTCGACCGCGGGATGGCGTTCGCGGAAGGCCTCCAGTGCCCGCGCCATCACGAACTGGTGAAACGACGCCTGCGCACCGATCCGGATCTTGCCGCTGAACCGGTCCGCGCCGCTCGCCAGCACCGCCCCGGCGCGTTCGAGTTCGGTCAGCACGCGGATGCAGTGCCGGTAGAACTCGTGCGCCAGGGGATTGGGCGTCACCCCATGCGGATCGCGGCTGAACAACTGCACGTCGTGATGCGCCTCGAGCCGCTTGATCTGCTGGCTGATCGCGGGCTGGACGACATGCAGCCGGCGGGCGGCGCGCGTAATGCTGCCCTCTTCATAAAGCGCGACGAAGCAGCGTATCTGGCGTATGTCCATGCTGGGCACCGGGACGGAGAGTGATGCGCGCTTGGGGCCTGGGCGTCCCGTTCAGCGGATGGGAACCACACCCGGCGGCAGGCCCGCGACATGCTCGGCGATCGCTCCGGGTGTCGTCAGCCAGACCCGGTGGCGCTGCGAGGCGATATGGGACAGTATCCGCCGCAACTGCCTGATGCGATGGGGCTGCCCGGTCAGGAACGTATGCAGCGACAGGCAATATACCATCGGGTATTGCGACGATTCCTGGAGCTGCTCGTCGAACGCATCGATGGCCATGCGCGTGAACTCCTCGTCGCTCGCTCCGCGATTCACGTAGGCGGGCAGGTCGTTGAGTTCCATCGACGGATAGGGCACGGCAAGAATGGGGCCATGCTTGGTCCGGAACCACATCGGCTGGTCGTCGAACCACCAGTCCAGCATGTATTTCCACCCCAGCTCCTTGAGCAGTTCCGGCGTGTTCGGACTCTGCGAGATGAACGGACCCAGCCATCCGGCCGGCGCCTTGCCCTCATGCCGCTCGAACAGCGACCTGACCTCGCCCAGCATGGTCCGCTCCGCGTCCGGCGACATGTCTGCCTGGCGCTCGGAGTTCGTGCGGCCGTGCCCGACCATCTCGTCGCCGCGCCGGCGGCAGGCCTCCAGGACCTCCGGGCAGACGTCGTAGACCGACCCATTGGCCAGCACGGCCAATGGAAACCCGAACGACTCGAACTCCCTCAGGATGCGCCAGACGCCCACGCGGTTGCCGTAGTCCCGATAGGCGTAGCCCCGGTGATAGGGCGCCGAAGGCATGGAGGTGAAATCATTGCCGGGGTTGCGGCCGAACTCGAAGCCTTCGATGTTGAGGGCGAAATAGACCGCCAGCCGTCGCCCTTCGGGCCAGTCGTAGACCGGCCGGGTAACGATGGCGCTGTAGTCGTAGCGATCATTGCCGTGTTCGAACTTCTTCACTTCGCTTCCTCCTCTGCTGCCGCCGGCGCCAAGGCGTCGAGCGCCGCCAGCAATGTCGTGGTATCCATCACGTCCGCGTACTTCTCCGCCATGTCGTACAGGTTGACGGCATGCGAAGCCTGGTTCCGGTCGTAGACCGCATCCGAAGGAACGGCCACCCGGTAGTTGTAGGAAAACGCGTCCACCACGCTGCTGCGGACACAGCCCGACGTCGCGCAGCCCGTCACCACCAGCGTGTCGGCGCCGGTATTGACCAGATAGCTGGCCAGGGGGGTGCCGAAGAATGCGCTGGGATGCTTCTTGGGCAGCAGCACGTCGCCCGGGCGCGGCGCGATGGCCTCCACGAATTCGTAGCCCTTGGCCGGGATCTGCATCATGGTCGGCACCTTCTCGGTCAATCGGCCCTGGTCGAAGCCGAACTTGGGTGCGACGTGGGGATACAGCACCGGCCAGTTCTTCGCGCGGAACAGGGCCAGCAATCCGGCGATGTGTTCGATGGCCCGCCAGGCGGTGTCGCCGCAGGACGTGGCGAACTCCTGGACGGCCTGCTCGAACGGCATCGGCCTCGTCCCGGCCGTGCGGTACTGCACGTCGATGATCAACAGCGCCGGGCGGCGGCCCAACCCCGATGGCCGGCCAAAGCCGGCCAGCCGGGAAGCGGCCCGGTCTCGCTCGGGAATGAGCGGGTCCCATATTTTCGACATGTCGTTTTCCTCCTCAATGCGCGCCGCGCGCGATATCGACGATCCGGGCCGCGTCGCGGCCGTCGGCCCCCCGCCACGCCACGTGGCCATCGGGACGCACCAACACCAGCGCCGCGCCATACGCCTCGGCCGCCTGCCTGGAGTCGATCCGGTGCACCGCCAGCGGCATCCCCCGGCGATCCGCTTCGCGCACGAACCCGCCCGCCTCGGCCATGGCCCCATCGTCGAACGCCAGCAGCACGAACCCCCTGCCGAACAGATCCAGGGTCGAGCGCCCCGGCGCGAGCCAGGCATGCGGCGCGCGCGCGCCCGGGCGCGCGGTCTGCTCATAGCGCGAATATTCGTCGGGAACCGGCGGCGTGCCGTCCGCCGCGCAAAGCGGCGAGTCGTCGTAGCGGTATCCCATCTGCAGTCCCCACGACTGCCATTCGTACTGCGTGGCGCGCTTCATCCG
This sequence comes from Alcaligenaceae bacterium SAGV5, assembly GCA_009360345.1. GTDB lineage: Bacteria > Pseudomonadota > Gammaproteobacteria > Burkholderiales > Burkholderiaceae_B > Pigmentiphaga. Next base: position 989,314 of record SPDP01000002.1, on the reverse strand, counting down.
CTCGCCGGTCTCGCGGCGCGCGGCTTCCGCCCGCTCCGACTCTTCCAGCAGGTACTCACAGCGCGGCGGCGACACCCAGGTCTTGTAGTTATGGGTCGAATAAGCCGCATTGCGCACGGCCACCGGCTTGCGCTCCTGCGTGTAGGCCGGCAGCAAGGCCGGTCCGCCCCATCCCTCGATCATCGCCTGCAGCTTCCACCCCAGGTCGACTACGTCGCCCAGGCCGGTGTTCATGCCCATGCCTCCCGTCGGTGACATCGTGTGGACGGCATCGCCGGCCAGCAGCACCCGTCCCCGCCCATAGCTCTCGGCCACCAGCTCCGCCCGCTTCCACGGCAATATGGACACCACCTCGAACGCGATGCGATCCGTGCCCAGCGCGCGCAGCACCCAGGCTCTCGCATCGAAAGCCTCCATATCGAATTTCGACGCCGTGCCATAGACAGTCAGCCGCCACACGTCGCGTCCGTCTATCACCGTCACGTTGCCCCACGTTCCTTCCGGCCCGATCAGCAGGAAACGCTCGGCGGGCCGCTTGCCGCACAGTTCCAGCAGCCGCGGGCAGGAGAACAGCACGCTCATCGAGTAGTTCAGATGGCCCCGGCCCTCCATGTCTATGCCCAGGCCGGCGCGGACCGTGCTGCCGGCGCCGTCGCATCCGACCAGGTAGTCGGCCCGGATCGTCAGCGGTGCATCCCGGCGCAGGTCGGTGGCGCGGATCAGGACCCGCTCCTCATCCTGCTCGAAGCCATCGACCCGCGTCTGGACCCGGATCGTGCCGCGCCCGCTGTCCCGCAGCGCCGCCTTCAGGACCGGATCGAGCCAATGCTGCGGGCACCGCTGTTTCTTCTCCGGCGACCACTCAGGCAGCGGCATGGCCGCCAGCGCGGGATACTCGTCCCTGGCCAGCGTATGGCCCGCCAGGCTCGTGCAGAACTCGATGGAAAGCGCGAAGTCGTCGGGAAACCCGCTTTCCCGCACGGCTTGCGCGATCCCCCAGCGCCGGAAGAGCTCCATGGTCCGCACGGAGACGAACCCGGCCCGGGGATGCGTCACCTGTCCATCTTCTTTTTCCAGCACCACCGCGTCGATGCCCCGCCACGCGAGATCAAGCGCCAGGGACAAGCCCACCGGGCCCGCGCCCACGATCGCGACCGGGATGGACAACACTTCTTCAGTCATACAGTCACTCCACCGAAATCTTTGCATCCGTCACTACCTGCTTCCACTTCCTGCCTTCGGCGGCGGCCGCCGCCGCGAACTGGTCCGGCGTCTCGTCCACGGGCATGTAGCCGAGCTTGGCGATATCGGCGCGCACCGACGGCTGCTGGCTGGCGTGGCGGAACGCGCTGTTCAGCCGCGCCAGCACGCCGGCGGGAACCCCCTTGGGAGCCACCAGCCCGAACCATTCGAGCGACTCGAACCCGGGATAGCCGCTTTCGGCCAGGGTCGGCAGATCGGGGACCAACGGATTGCGCTCCAGGCTGGAAATGGCGATGGGACGCAGGCCGCCGTCCTGCATGTGCGGCAGCATGTGGCCCAGGGCGATGAACGCCATGTCCAGGTGATCGCCGGTCAGGTCCGTCAGCACCTGCGCGTTGCCCTTGTAGGGGACATGGATCATGTCGATCCCGGCACGCGCCTTGAGCAGCTCGCCGGTCAGGTGGATGATCGACCCCACGCCGGCGGAGCCGAAGCTCAGCCTGCCGGGCCTGGCCTTGGCCAGCGCCACGACATCCGCCACCGTGCGCACGGGCAGTTTGCTGTTGACCGCCAGCACCAGCGGTCCGCGCACGGCCCTGCTGACCGGCTGGAACGAACCGAGCGGATCGTAGGGCAGCGAGGCATACAGCGCCGGCGCGACGGCCAGCGTGCTGGTGCCGCCCCACAGCAGCGTGTAGCCGTCGGCCGCCGCGCGGGCAGCCTGCCCGCCCCCCAGGGTCCCGCCGGCGCCCGGCCGGTTGTCCACCACGACGGTCTGGCCCAGTTCGGGAGCGATGGCCCGCGCGAAGATCCGCGCGGTGACATCGGTGGGACCTCCCGCCGCGAAGGGAACGATCAACGTAACGGGCCGGCTGGGATAGTCCGCCGCCCAGGCCGCGGACAGCGCGGCCGCGGACAGGGTGCAGGCCAGCAGGATTCGGGCGTGACGATGCCACGCCTGTCTGGAAGCGTTCATGCGATTCTCCTGAGGTTGCGCGGTCGCCGCCGCGCCGGGATGACTAAACGGGGATCCGGCCGGCCCATCCGCCGTAGAGCGGTTCGCCCGTGCGCTCGGGGGCGAGGTACGCCTGGCCGCCCGCCTCCCTCACCATGGCCCAGGCCAGGCACAGGTTGGAAGACAGGACGGGCTTGCCGGTCATGGACGAGACTTCGACCAGGGCCCTGAGCGTCGGCATGCCGGTTCCGGTGAACATGATGGCGTCGGCCTCCTGCCAGCGCAGCTGGCTGAACGACGACATCACCAGAGGTGTCGTAATGCCGTAGATATCGCGCGTGTCGCGGGTATCGAGCGCGACCGACGCGCAATCGACGATGTCCAGGCCCCCGGCTTCCCAATAGCGCTTGCTGGCCTCGACCAGGAAGGGCGGATAGGGGGCGAAAAGGGCGACCCGCTTCGCGCCGATGTGATCCAGGGCCCGGCACAGCGCCTGCGCCGAAGAAATGATGGGATAGCCGAAGCGCGCCGACGCGGCATCCAGCGCGCGCCGCTCCTCGTCCGCCCCGACCAGATACGAACTGCCGGTGCAGGCATAGCCCAGCACGTCCAGCCTGGCGCTGTCGTAGGACTCCAGGCTGGACGGCAGATTGCCCAGGTAGTCGATCAGCCGCTGGCGCGAATCCGTGCGGCTGCCCTGCAGCCGCGTGACAAGCATCGAGAATCCGGCAGGCAGCAGGGCCGCCAGCTCCGGCTCGACCACCGGATTCGCCTGCGGGACCGCCACGCCCAGCACGGCGCCGTTACCGTACTCGCGCACGCCATTCGTACCCGCAAGATCGGCGGGAGGCACCGCCGCTACCACGTCGCTCATGACATTCCTTCGTTCGAGAGTCGAGGAAATTATCTACAGGCGGTGCCATCGCAACAATTAACTTTGTTTGATGGGGGGTATCACGCGGCGGCCCGCCCTGGGCAAATCCCCCCGTTTCATGGGAGCATCTGCGCTTTCCGTCAGACAGCGAGCAACAGCATGAAAGAAGTCATCGACGTCGGCCTGCCCGATGTGGGCCAGCCTTTTTCCTGGGCGGTGCGCAGCGGCGGGATCCTGTTCACCTCGCAAGGCCCGGTGCGCAAGGACGGCAGCATCGACACCGGCCCGATCGAGGATCAGGCCCGGCTGACCTTCCGCAACCTGCAATCGGCGGTCGAGGCGGCCGGCGGCACGCTGGACGATGTCACGCAGGTGCTGATCTACATGACCGACGTCCAGGACATGAAGGCCATCGACACCGTCTACCGCGAGTTCTTCACCGCGCCCTACCCCAGCCGCTCCAGCGCCGCGGTCGCGGCCCTGGTCGTGCCGGGCATGAAGGTGGAGATCGTCGCGTTCGGGGTCGTCAACAAGTAGCGGGTTTCACTCCCGTTCCAGCACTTCGAAGGGCGAGGCCGAGCGCTTGATGTAGCCCAGCACGATGTTGGACTCGATATCGCGCACGCCTGGCGCGCGATACAGCCGGTTGACGATGAAATCCGAATAATGGCTGACGTCGCGGGCCCGCACCACCAGCATGTAGTTGGCTCCGCCCGTGACGATGCGGGCGGACAGCACCTCCGGCCAATCCTGGATCGCGGCCACGAAGGCCTCGTGCCATCCCTCGACCTCGTGGCGCATGGACACGTGCACCACGGCCTCCACCTCCAGGCCCAGCTTGGCGTAGTCGAGCACGCAGCTGTAGCCCTGGACGATTCCCGCCTCTTCCAGCAGCTTCACCCGCCGCAGGCAAGCCGATGGCGACAGTGAAACCCGGGCCGCCAGGTCCTGGTTGCTGATACGGCCATCGCGCTGCAGGCACTCGACAATGCGCATGTCGAGACGATCCAGTTTTATTCGCATGAAATTTTACAAATTCCTTTCATTTCAGAATTTTATTCGAATTCACACCTGCCCAGGCACTGAAAATGCCAGCACATTCGATGGGGGCTTCGTTAAGATTCCATCTGGATGCGGCGTTGCCAGAAACGCCGGCCCTTTCCCCCCGACGCCATGCCCCTGATCGACATCAGCCCTCCGCTTTCTCCCGCCACCCCGGTCTGGCCGGGCGACACCCCGTTCCAGCAGGCCGAGGTCTGGCGCATGGAAGGCGCCTGTCCCGTCAACGTCGGGCGCGTGACACTCTCGCCCCACACCGGCGCCCACGCCGATGCGCCCCTGCACTACGCGCGCGGCGGCATGCCTGTCGGGGAGGTCCCGCTCGACACCTACCTCGGCCCGGCCCGCGTCATCCACTGCCTGGACGCCGGTCCGCTGGTGGAAGCACGTCATGTCGGACACGCCCTGGATGGCGTGCCGCCGCGCGTGCTGCTGCGCACCTATGCCCGCAACCCGGTCGAGCGCTGGGACGACGGCTTCTGTGCGATCGCGCCCGCCACCATCGCGCTGCTGGCGCGGCACGGCGTGCGGCTGGTCGGCATCGACACGCCCTCCATCGACCCGCAGGAATCCAAGACCATGGACGCGCACCGCGCGGTGCACGCCGCGGGCATGGCCATCCTCGAAGGCCTGGTGCTGGACCAGGCCCCCGAGGGCGACTACGAACTGATTGCCCTGCCGCTGCGCTTCGCCACGCTGGACGCGAGTCCCGTGCGGGCGGTGCTGCGGCCGCTGCGCTGACTCCTCCATCTCCGTTTCAACGACCCATCGTCCAGGACGTTCCTCCATGACTGCCCCCAGGCAAGACAGCGAAGCCTCTCCCTCCTCGTGGTACAGCGCGCAGATGGATTTCTCCAAGTCCATGAGCTATGGCGACTACCTCGGCCTCGACCAGTTGCTGGGCGCCCAGCATCCGCTGTCGCCCGACCACAACGAAATGTTGTTCATCATCCAGCACCAGACCAGCGAACTCTGGATGAAGCTGATGCTGCACGAGCTGTTCGCGGCCCGTGCGTGCATCCAGCGCAGCGAAGTGGAGCCGGCCCTGAAGATGCTGGCGCGCGTCTCGCGCATCATGGAGCAGCTGGTCCATGCCTGGACGGTGCTGTCCACCATGACGCCATCGGAATACACCAAGTTCCGCCCCTACCTGGGCAGTTCGTCGGGCTTCCAGTCCTTCCAGTACCGGCAGATCGAGTTCGTGCTGGGCAACAAGAACGCCGCGATGGTGGCGCCGCATGCCCACCATCCCGAGCGCAAGGCGCTGGTGCAAGCCGCGCTGGCGGCGCCTTCGCTGTACGACGAAAGCCTGATGCTGATGGCCCGGCGCGGATTCGCCATCGCGCCGGAGCGCCTCGCGCGGGACTGGACCCTGCCCACGCAATACGACGCTTCGGTCGAAGCCGCCTGGCTGAAGGTCTACGCCGACCCGGATGCCTGCTGGGACCTGTACGCGCTGGCCGAGAAACTCGTCGACCTGGAAGACGCCTTCCGCCAATGGCGTTTCCGCCACGTGACGACGGTGGAACGCGTGATCGGCTTCAAGCGCGGAACCGGCGGCACGGCCGGCGTCAGTTACCTGCGCAAGATGCTGGAAGTGGTCCTGTTCCCCGAGCTCTGGCAGATGAGAACGAGTTTGTAGCCCCCCTACGCGCTGACGCGCGCCCCCCAGGGGGCGGCACTGTCGGACCGGCGGAGCCGGATCCGCTGTGCCCTGGGTAGAGCGGCGCTTGAAAAGCGCCACTCTATAATCGATCAACAGTTCCAAGGAAAATCGTTCCATGTTCGAGCACGTCCCCCGCTATGCCGGCGACCCCATCCTGTCGCTGGTGCAGACCTTCCTGAAAGACCCGCGCGAGCACAAGGTCAACCTCAGCATCGGCTTCTACTACGACGGCGCCGGCAAGGTGCCCGTGCTCGGCAGCGTGGGCCAGGCCCGCGACCGCATCGACACCTCGGTGCCGGCGGTCTACCTGCCGATGGAGGGCGATGCCCAGTACCGCAAGGCGATCCAGGAAACCGTGCTGGGCGCCGGGCACCGCGCCGTGGCCGAGGGCCGGGTGGCGACCATCCATACCCTGGGCGGCTCGGGCGCGCTCAAGGTGGGCGCCGATTTCCTGAAGGCGCACTTCCCCGGCAGCGAGATCTGGATCAGCGATCCGACCTGGGAGAACCACTACAACATCCTGGGCGGCGCGGGCTTTCCGATGCACGCCTTCCCCTACTACGATGCGGCCACCCACGGCATCCGCTTCGACGAGATGCTCGCCGCGTTCGAGACGCTGACCGAGCGCAGCATCGTGCTGCTCCAGCCTTGCTGCCACAACCCGACGGGCATCGATCCGACGCGCGAGCAATGGCTCAAGCTCATCGACGTGCTGGTCGCCCGCAATGCCATCCCGTTCTTCGACATGGCCTACCAAGGCTTCGGCGACGGCCTGGAAGAGGACGCCTGGGTCGTTCGCGAGACGGCCGACCGCGGCATCGCCATGCTGGTGGGCAATTCGTTCTCGAAGAACATGTCGCTGTACGGCGAACGCGTGGGCGGGCTGTCGGTGGTCTGCCCGACCGCCGACGAGGCCGGCCGCGTGCTGGGCCAGCTCCAGGCCACGGTGCGCAAGAACTACTCCAGCCCGGCGCTGTTCGGCAGCCGCGTGGTCAGCACCCTGCTGAACGACCCCGCGCTGCGCGAGGAATGGAAAGGTGAAGTGGCGCAGATGCGCACGCGCATCCATGCCATGCGCAGGGGCCTGCGCGACCGCCTGCACGCCCTGCGTCCGGACCTGGACGTGGATTACTTCGTCAACCAGCGCGGCATGTTCAGCTACACCGGCCTGAACCCGGCGCAGGTCGACCGCCTGCGCGACGAGTTCGGCGTGTACCTGATCCAGTCCGGCCGCATGTGCGTGGCCGGACTGTTCGAGGCCAACCTGGACTACGTGGCCGCGTCCATGGCCAAGGTCCTGGCCTGATCCAGGCTGGCGCGGCGCGGCTCAATCGAGCCGGATGTTCGCCTTGTCGATGACCTGGCGATACAGGCCGCGCTCTTCCTCGACCTGCCGCGCCAACGCCGCGGCATCGACGCCGGGCACGTCGAAGCCGCGCTCGTTCAATTGCCTGACGAAGGCCGGATCGCGCAGGATGCGGTTCAGGTGCGCGTCCAGCCTGGCCCTGGCGCGGGCATCCATGCCCGCGGGCGCGAGCAGGCCGACCCAGCTGTCCACGGCGGCCAGGGCCGGATAGCCGCGCTCGGCGAAGGTGGGCGTGTCCGGCAGCAGCGGACTGCGCTGCCGGCCGGTAACGGCCAGCGCGCGCAGCTTGCCCGCCTGCACCTGGGGCGCCACGTTGGTGACGGTGTCGAAGGTGGCCGTGATGTTGCCGCCCAGCAGGCTGCTCATGGCCGGTGCCGCCCCCTGGTAAGGGACGTGCAGCATGGAGATGCCCGCCGCCTGGTTGAGCAGTTCGCCCAGCAGATGGGTGATGTTGCCATTGCCGAACGAGCCGTACGAGACGCTCCCGGGCGCCCCTCGCGCCTTGTCCACCAACGCCGCCAGATCATTCAGGCCACTGCCGCCGCTGGTGGAAAACACCATCTGGTTGGTTCCCACCAGCGCCACCGCTTCCAGGCGCTTCACGTCGAACGGCAGCTTGGCGTAGAGCTGGGGAATGATGGTCAGCGTGGAGTTGGGCGCCAGCATCAGCGTGTAGCCATCCGGCGCGGCCCCGGCCAGGGCGGTGGCGGCGATGATCGTGGCGGCGCCAGGCTTGTTCTCGACCACCATGGGCTGGCCGGTGCGCTCGGAGAAGTCCTTGGCCAGGATGCGGCCCACCAGGTCCATGGCGCCACCGGGCGGATAAGGCACCAGCAGCTTGACCGGCCTGTCCGGATACCCGGCCTGCGCGTGCGCCGCCATGGGCGCGACGGCCGCCAGCCACAGCGTGGCCACGGCGGCGAGCAACGACGATGTTCCTGCGAAAAACGATCTTGCGATGAACATGGGAAGACTCCAGCTCCAAGGGTGGAACGGCGGATTCAGGCGGACGGCGCGCGCCCGGCCAAGGCATCCAGGAATGCGCGCAGGCGCGCGTTGAAGGCCGCGGCCTGCTCGATGTTCAGGAAGTGGCCGCAGTCCTCGAAGATGTCCAGCTCGCTGCCGGCGATGGCCCGGGCGATGGCCTGCATCTGTTCGACCGGCGCGAGCTGGTCCTGCCTCCCGCCCAACACCAGCGTGGGCACGCGGATGTCGGCAAGCGCCAGATAAGGCGGCAACTGTGTGCGCACCGGCACGATCTGGCGGTACTGGTCCAGTCGCAGGCGCATCAGGCTGTCGCGCAGGCGGGCCACGACGTCGGGCGCCGTGGCGGGCCCCATCAGCTTGGGCAGCAGGCTGTCGGCCAGCGCCTGCCGGGGCCGCTCGGACTCCAGGGGCGCCAGGCGGTCGCGGGCGAACTGTTCGCCATGGGCCACGGGCGCGTCCGCCGGCCGGCAGGCGGCCAGCACCAGGGCGCTGACCCGCTCGGGTGCGCGCGCATAGACGGACTGGATCACCAGGCCCCCCATGGACAGCCCCACCAGCGGCGCGCGCGCCAGGCCCAGCGTGTCCATGACCGCCAGCACGTCGGCGGCGAAATCGTGGAAGTCCAGGGTGCCGGGGATGTCGTCGCTATGGCCGTAGCCGCGCAGGTCCAGTGCCACGGCGCGATGATCGCGGCCGAAATGCTCCAGCTGGTCCCGCCAGTTGTCCAGGTTGCCCCCCACGCCGTGCACGAACACGATGGGCTCGCCCTGGCCGTGCGACTCGTAGGCGATCCGGGGCGTGCCGGAGGTGAGCTGATATCCTTGATGCATGGGTGTCGCGACCCTCGAAAAGATGGGAAACCTTGGTGGAAGCCCATTCTATGCATGTCCTGGAGCGGCCTGCTAGATGGCTTTGGGCTACCTCAGTCATAACCAATGGATATGGGGCGTGCATGGACGCCAAGCTGCAGCATTTTCTCGCGGTGTACGAACACCGGTCGCTGGGCAAGGCCGGCCGGGCGCTGGGCATGTCGCAGCCCGCCCTGAGCAAGAGCCTGCGCCAGCTCGAACAGTCGCTGGGCATGGCACTGTTCACCCGCCACGCCTGGGGCGTGGCGCCGACGGTCTACGCGCATACGCTGCTGCCCTACGTGCGGGCGATCGACATGCAATTCGCCGCGGCGCAGGAAGAACTGGACGCGCTCAAGAGCGCGCACATCGGTGTCGTGCGCGTGGGCTGCGGCGCCGGGGCGTCGGCCTCGCTGCTGCCGCGCACGCTGCTCAGGCTGTACGGCGAACGCCCGGGCATGCAGGTCTTCGTGGAAGAAGGGCTGTACCACCCGCTGGTCATGAGCGTGCGCGAGGGGCGCCTGGACATGGCGGTGACCATGCTCACCAACCTGGAACTGCCGGCGGCGCTGGCCCATTGCCGGCTGATGGCCGACCCCTTCCATGTCGCCCTGGCGCCCGACCACCCATTGCGGGAACTGCCGGGCCGCTCATGCCTGCCGCGCCTGCGGGACTATCCCTGGGTGCTGCCGCCGCAGAACGGCGTACTCCGGCCGCATCTGGTGGCGTTGTTCAAGCAACTGGAACTACCGGCGCCCACGGCCACCGTGCAGGGGGTCTCCATTCCGTGTACCGCGGAGCTGCTGCGCAAGGGCCGCTTCCTGACACTGTTGCCGGACTCCGTGCTGCGCCACTATCCGGACCTTGCCGTGCTGCCCCTGCCGGAGCTGTGCCTGCGGCGCGACCTGGTCGCCGTCTGGAACCAGGAGATACCGGCGACGCCGGCGGCGGAGTATTTCCTGGCCTTGCTGCGGGACGAGGCTGCGCGGATGTCCCCCGGCACGGCATAGCGCGCAACGCCCGGGCCCGCGGCCCGCGCGTTCACCGCCGGGGCTTCCAGGGCAGCCGGGCCTCGGCCAGCGCGCCAAAGGCCGCCTCGGCCTGGACCTCCAGCTCGCGCAGCCGGGCCGCGATCCATCCCAGCGCGAACCAGGCCTGGGAATGCGCGTCGGCCAGCGAGGCATAGTGCGTGCGCGCCACGACCAGATCGTTGATCTCGCCCAGGATGTCCTGCAGCGCCGAGAGCTTCTTGCGATAGGCGCGCACGCGCGCGGCGCGGTACAAAGGCGCCGACAATGCCAGTCCGTAGCGCAGGCGCTTGGCCAGCTTGCGCAGGGCGTGGCGGCGCTCGTCCTCCAGGCGCACGAAATGCCGTCCGTCGCGCACCAGCCGGCCGTGCCACTTCCGCAGGCGAGGCGTCACCGCGCGCGCGAGGCGGACGGGGCGCCCGGGCTCCGGTGCCGCGGCGGGCTCGGCCGACGGCAGCCCGCCGGCCATGGGCAGGCCGGGAGCCGGCTCGCGTATCCCCACGTTCCAGGCCAGAAGGCCCAGCAACCAGGACTGGAAGTCCACCGACGCCGCCAGCGTGGCCGCGTCGGTCCCGGCCTCTGGCTGCCATTGCAGGGGCGGCATGCCGGCATCGACCAAAGCGGACAAGACCGCGCCGCCCATGACGTCCTGGTCGCGGACCCGGCCAAAGTCGGAAAAATGCCTGCGCGCGCCGTCCCGCAGTCCGGCCGGAGGCAGCTCGGCATTTCCGTCCAGCAGCTTCCATGCCGAGCGCAGCCTGCGCATGCCGACGCGCAATTGATGCACGTGTTCGGCGCCCCCCAGCCGCACCCCGGGAGGCGCGTCGGCAGCGGCCAGCGGCGCCGCGTTGCGGGCGATCTGTTCGAAGCATTCGGCGGTCATCGCGGCCAGCGCCCGGTCGGGCGCTTCGTCCTGGCCGAGCTCGATCCCGGCGGCGAAGCGCGGCCCCCAGAACGCGGCGATCTCCGCTTCCCTGACCTGCGGGCGCTCGTCCAGCGGCGCCGCGGCGATCCGCGCCGCCGCGTTGGCCAGCCCGTCGCCACGCTCGGCCTTGCTCCGCAGGTCCAGCACCAGGCCGTGCCGGGCCAGCCAGCGGCCGGCCACGATGAACAGCGCCTGGGGCCGCCCGGACACCAGTTCGAACTCCAGCTCGCACACCGGCAGCTCCAGCCCCTGCGCCCGGATCGTACCCACATCGTAGGCCGCTTCCACCGTGCCCGCGCGGGTACGCACCGCCACCGCCCGGCGCCAGACGTCGGTCTCGTAGCGCACGACCAGTTCGGCGGTCAGTCCGGCCAGCACCGCTTCGGCCGGCGTACCGGCATAGACGGACAGGTCCAGGGCCCGGCCGGGACTGGGATGGTTCAACTCCACGCGCGACATGACGTCGGCGCCCGCCATCTTGAAGGTCTGCACCCACGTGCGGCCTTCCTGGCGCAGCCGGATCGCCGCCCGCTGGCGGGCGAGCTGCCTGTCGGGCGTGTCGAAATACATCGCGCGCAGATGCATGCGGGGCGCGGATGACAGGGAAGCGAACTGACCGGCGACGGCCTTGTGAGCGGCGGAGGGGACGGAAAACTTGAGTTCTTGTTCTACCATCGGGAGCAGATCGGCCGCGAGCATGAGAATTCCCAATGGTAGCGCTCAGCCCTGCTCCAGATTATGACAATTCATTTTCGAGTAACAAAAACAAGGCCGCCGCTCACGGCCCCACGACGAAAGCGTCGCTGAAGAAGTGCGCGGGCGGCAACCCGGCGTGCGCGGCGAACTCGCTGCGAGCCGCGGCGATCATGGCCGGCGAACCGCACGCGTAGACGTGCGCCGTGGAAAGATCGGGAAAGTCTTCCAGTACGGCCCGGTGGACCATCCCGGCCCGCGCGCCGTCCAGCGCACCGGCCGGCTCGTCCGACAGGACGGGAACGAAGCGCAGGCCGGCATGGCGGGCGCGCCAGGCGGCCACGGTTTCCAGCGCGTACAGATGGCGCGGCGTGCGCCCGCCCCAGTACAGGGACAGCGGCCGCTCGACCTTGCGCTTGAGCATGTCCTCGATGATGGACGCCATGGGCGCGAAGCCGGTGCCGGTCGCCACGAAGACGATCGGCCCTTCGTGCTCCTCGCGCCAATGGAAATCGCCGAACGGCAGCTCGATCTCCAGTGACTGCCCCCGTTCCAGCCCGGGCAGGATCGCGCCGGTGAAATGGCCGCCCGGCACATGGCGGATATGCAGATGCGCCTCGTCGCTGATGCCCGGCGGGTTGGCCATCGAGAACTGCCGCCGCTGGCCGTCCCGCAGCACGACCTGGAGATACTGTCCGGCGCGGAACCGTACCCGCACCCCCGCCGGAAAGCGCAGCCGCAACAGCGTGACGTCGTCGGCCAGGCGGTCGATCCTGTGGATCCTGGCCAGCACACGCTTGCGCGCGGACCGGTCGGCCGGGCGTATCGAGGACGGACGTATGGTCACATCGCTCGACGGCGTGGCCCGGCAATAGAGAATGCCCTGTCCGGCGGCCGTGCATGCCGCGCCCGCCACGACCACCTCGCCGCTGTCCAGCCCACCCTCGCAGTTGCCGCACACGCCTTTGCGGCAGGAATAGGGCAATTCGAAGCCGGCGCGCTCGGCGGCGTCGAGCAGCGACTCCCCCGCCTCGCAGGGAAAACGATGGGGCGTCCCCGCGACGGTGACGTCCCAGGTCATAGCGGTATCGCCAGCAGCGTATCGAAGCTGGAGCTGTCGCACACGACCCGCCGCTCCACGATTTTCGCCTCGTCGCCGGCGTCCAGGCGCAGCACGTCGACGTAGCGGCCGGTCACGAACAGGTCGGTGCGGCCGGTGCGCATGATGCGATAGACGGCGAACGGCGTCTCGGCGCAAGCCCGGCCGCCCTCCAGCGACAGCACCGAGGCGGGGCCGACCAGGTGGCGGTAGCGGTGGCCTTCATAGATGTTGGCCTCCCGCAGGCCCGACACCCGGTCGCGCAGCATGCCCACCGAATCGGCGTAGACGATGCCGCCCACGAATCCCCGGCGATGGTTGTCGTCGGACGTGACGGTGTACAGGCATCCCTCGTCGAAGAAATCCGGCCAGGCCTCCAGTGCGTCGCTGTCTATGCAGCGGGCATAGGCGGCGTTCAAGCGGTCGATGCGAAGCTGCGCGCACATCCGGGCGTCCAGCCATTGTTTGACATCCGATTGGTCCATGTCAGACTCCCATGTGGCGGCGATAGGCTTTCCAGAAACCGCGCACCGACGCTTCGGTGGCGCGGGTGTCGGACGATGCCGTGTCTTCGCCCCCCATCTCCAGGACCGCCGAGTATTCCCGGGCCGTGCCCACGCCGCGCTGGACGAAACCGCCCACCGCGCCGTCCTCCATCGAGACCAGTCCCGCCGGCCCGACCAGGTTCAATTGCCGGTGCCGCATGCGCCGCAGCTCGGGCGTGTCGTCCGCGTAGCCGAGGTAGGTCCAGTTCAGTTCGGTGGCGTCGATGTCCTTGGGCAGCACCTGGCGCACGACCATGCTGTTGTTGACCTGTCCCAGGACGAAGCCCGGGAACACCGACAGGATCTGGAGGGTGATGCCGTCGCCGACCTCGTCCACATAGTCGAGGAAGCTCGGGTCCTGGAGCCGGTAATGCTCGTTGTCGACCCGCAATTCCTGGTCCTTGTATTCCGACCCGGCTTCGAGGCTCTTGTCGATGATCGAGTAGCTGACATGGCTGCCGCCATCGGGCGAGACGATCAGGCCGCCGCGCTGGGTCAGGCGGTTGATCTCGAACGTGGTCAGGAACAGATGCAGCAGGCTCGCGTGGTACGAGTCCTTGACGTTCTCGAAATACAGCTTCCAGTTGTTGGGCAGGATCTGCGTGTAGCGGCCGATGACCTCCAGCGGCCGGTCGCCCAGCAGCCGGCGGATGCGCGCCAGCACGTCCTCGCCGATGTATTCCTCGATGGGATCGACGTCGTCGCTCAGGCTGCCGAACACCAGCCCGCAGGTGGCGGCGATGCGCAGCTTGCGCGGCGCGTGCCGGCCCGCGTCGAAGCCCGCCGGCATGCCGCCCTTGCCGTTCACCCCGTGCTGGAAGGCCACCCCCTTGACGTTGCCCTGCAGGTCGTAGGCCCAGGCATGGTAGACGCAGGAAAAGCCCTTGGCGTTGCCGGCGTTCTCCAGCGCGATCAGCGCGCCCCGGTGCGCGCACCGGTTCTCGAAGCCGTACAGTTCACCGTCCGCGTCGCGCGTCACCACCACCGGCATGGCGCCCATGAAGGTGGATACGTAGTCGCCGGGCTCGCGCAGCTCCGCCTCCAGGCACAGGTAGTTCCAGGTGGCGCCTTCGTAGATGCGCTGCTGTTCCAGGTCGTGCACCGCACGGCTCTGGTACGCCTCGAACGGCACGCGCGTCAGCGTATCCGGCCAGGCCGGCATGCCGGCCTCGATGCGATCCTCTGTGGTCGTTTCCATTTCTGTTCCTCGTCGCCGGCCCCCGGCCGGCACTCCTCAATCCAGCGTGACGTGGGCGGTGCGGATCACCGCCCCCCAGCGCTCGGCTTCCTTGCCGACGAAGGCCGCCATCTCGGCCGGCGTATCGCCGACGGGAGCGGCCGACAAGTCGGCGAATCGCTTCTGCACGTCCGGCATGCGGACGATCTCCGCCACCGCCTGGCTGATCCTGGCGGTGATGGCCGGCGGCGTCCCGGCCGGGGCGGCGAAGGCCACCCAGCTGCCGGCAACGACGTCGGGCAGCCCCAGCTCGCCGAAGGTCGGCACGTCGGGCAGCGAGGCCACCCGCCTGTCCGCCGCGACGGCGATGATCTTGACCCGCCCCGATTGATGGAACGCCAGCGACGAGCTGATGTTGTCGAACATCAGGTCCACTTTCCCGCCTATCAGGTCCGTCAGCGCCGGCGCCGTCCCCTTGTAGGGGATGTGCAGCAGCTGGGCCCGCAGTTCCATGCTGAACAGATTGGCGGCCAGGTGCGAGGTCGTGCCGTTGCCCTGCGACGCATAGGTGAACTTGTCCGGATTCCCGCGTATCTGGCGGAACAGGTCCTGGGGCGGCATGGCGGCCAGCTCGGGCCGCACCACCAGCACCGTGGGCATGGTCGCGGCCACCGAGATGGGCGCGAAACGGCGGGCGTCATAGCCCAGCTTCTTGTACAGGTTGAAGTTGATCGCCATCGGTCCCGGCGGGCTGGCGATCAAGGTATAGCCGTCGGGCTCGGCCCGGGCGAAGGTGTCCGCGCCGATGTTGCCGCCGGCGCCGGGCCGGTTCTCGACGATGACCGGCTGCGACCACTTCAGGGCGAGCTTCTCGGCCACGATGCGCGGGATCGAATCCGCCGTTCCCCCCGCGGGAAAGGGAACGATGATCCGGATCGGCTTGGACGGGAACGTATCGCCGCCCTGCGCCCCCGCGGATCCCATACAGGTCCATGCCACGATGCCCGCTGCCAGCGGTGCCACGAATTGCTTCACGATCGTCTCCTCGGCGCGGTTCCATCACGCCTGTTTCTAAGGTCGACATCGTAATTACTTTTAACTTGAGTGATAATCCACGAATTCGCCCGATCACTTTTTTCATTTCGAGAAAGATGGACACGCTGGACAACATGCGCGCCTTCCTGGCGACCGTCCGTACCGGC
Organism: Alcaligenaceae bacterium SAGV5; assembly: GCA_009360345.1. Taxonomy (GTDB): domain Bacteria; phylum Pseudomonadota; class Gammaproteobacteria; order Burkholderiales; family Burkholderiaceae_B; genus Pigmentiphaga. Next base: position 973,687 of record SPDP01000002.1, on the reverse strand, counting down.
AGTTTTTCCGAAGCGGGGCGCCAGCTGGGCGTCTCGCCCTCGGTGATCACCAAGCGCGTGGGGCAGCTGGAGTGGAAGATGCGGGGACAATTGTTCAACCGGTCGACCCGCAGCGTCACGCTGACCGACCTGGGCGAGCAGTTCCTGCCGCGCATCGCGGGCCTGGTGGCCGATTTCGACGACACGCTGGGAGAAATGACGAAGACCCGGGGCGGCCTGCTGGGCCGCATCCGCATCAAGATCCCGACCACGCTGGGCGCCCCCTACCTGGCCCGCGTCCTGACCGAGTTCCAGCAGGCCCACCCGCAGGTGCTGCTGGACGTCGTCATGCTGGACCGGTCCGTCAACCCCGTCGAGGAAGGCTTCGACATCGTGGTCGGCGCCCTGCCCGAGCTGTACGCGAACGTGGACGACGAGTGGCTGGCCCCGTATCCGCGCGTGGTCTGCGCGGCGCCGTCCTACCTCGAGGCGCGCGGCCACCCGGCACATCCGCGCGAGCTGACCGACCACGATTGCCTGGTCTTCACGCCCTCGGGCGCGCTATGGCAGTTCGAAAACGCGAACGGCACGGTGCAGGTGGAGGTCCGGTCGCGCTTCACGTCCAACAGCAGCCGCGTGCTGCGCACCTCGGCCATCGCGGGCAATGGCATCACGGTCCTGTCGGCGGGCATGGCCGCGCCGGCGCTGGCGCGTGGGCAGTTGCGCACGGTGCTGGACGGCTACCGGCTGCCGGAGCTGGCCTTGAAGGCGTTGTTGCCGCGTACCCGCGGCGCCCTGCCCCGGGTACGGGCCCTGGTCGACTGGCTCAAGCGGGGGCTGGCCGAGAACGGGGACTGGAGCGACGAGGAAAGCCTCTGACGCCCCGGGGATCGCGCCCCGCGTCGCGGCGGGGCAGGCGGATCAGAAGCGGGTGTTCCGGGTGACCGACCAGCGCGCGGACAGCGCCCCCAACAGGGCCACCCCGACCACGAAAGCCGCCAGCCACTCCCACTGGGGCAGGCGCAGCGCGAACTCGGTCCCGTAGCTGCGGGCCAGGTCCGCCAGCGCGGCGTTGAGCGGATCCAGCACCAGCGCCACGAGCCCGATGGCGGCCAGCGCGGCCACGCCGCAACTGATCGCCCCCAGGTACAGGAAAGGCCGCCGGACGAAGGACTCGGTGGCGCCCACCAGCCGCGCGACGCCGATTTCCTCGCGCTGCGACAGGGCCTGCATGCGCACGGTGTTGAACACCGCCGCCAGCACGGCCACCGCCACCACCAGGGCAAGGAACAGCAGGCTGGCGCGGGCGAACCGCAGGATGGCCTCCAGCCGCTGCACCCAGGCGCTGTCCACCTGCACCATGTCGACCTTGGCCCAGGTCTTCCACAGGGCGGCGAGCTTGGCCGACCGCTGGGCCAGGCCCTCGCCCTCCAGCGTCACCACGATGGCGTCGGGCAGGGGATTGTCGGGCAGCACCGCCAAGGCCTGGGCGTAGGCCGGGTTGGCCTTGAGCTCGGACAACGCGCGGTCGCGGCTGATCACCCGCAGGGCCTGGATCTCGCTGGCGTGGTCGCGCCGGATCCGGTCGGCCACGGCGCCGGTCTCGGCCGGCGTGGCGCTGACCTGCATGAAGACGGTCATCTCGGGATCGGCCGTCAGGTGGCTGGCCACCGGCCGCAGCGACATCAGCGCCGCCGCGCCCAGCAGGGGAATGGCCAGCGCCAGCGTGATGACGAGGATGTTGGCGACGGACGAGAACGGCTGCGACAGCAGCCGGCGCAGGGTCACGCCCAGCGCGTAGCGATGTTGGCGGATCAGGGGGCTCATGCGTGGACCTCCCCGCCCAGGCGCGGCGTGCGCTTGCCGCCGTCGGTAACCCGGCCTTCCTTGACCAGCAGCACGCGCGTGGCGTAGTCGGTGATCAGGCTTTCGTCGTGCGTGGCCAGGATCGTGGTCACCCCCACGCGGTTGAAGTCGCGGAAGACTTCGACGATGCGGCGGGCGCTCTCGCGGTCCAGGTTGGCGGTCGGTTCGTCGGCGATCAAGAGGCCGGGACGGTTGACGATGGCCCGCGCGATGGCCAGCCGCTGCTGGTCGCCGCCGGACAACTCCTGCGGCCGCAGCCCGTCCTTGCCCGACAGGCCGACACGTTCGATGGCGGCGTGCGCCCGCCTGGCGGCGGCCGACCGCGAATGGCCGGTCACGGTCAGGGGCAGCATGACGTTCTCGAAGGCGCTGCGGTCGCTCAGCAGGTGCACGTCCTGGAGGATGGTGCCGATGGCGCGCCGCAGGTAGGGACGGAAGCGGCCGGGCAGCTTGCCGACGTCCTTCCCGTTGACCAGGACCGTGCCCCGGTTGGGAACGTCCAGCCCGGCGATGAGCTTGAGCAGGGTCGACTTGCCCGCCCCGGAAGGGCCGGAGACGAAGACGAATTCACCCTGGGCGATGCCGAAGGTCACATCGGCCAGCGTGTCGATGCCCCGGCCATAGGATTTGTAGACTTGCTGGAATTCGATCATGAGGTCGAAATAGTAACCTGGGCCGCCCGACGACGACAGGCCCCGAGGTTTTCATCATACCCAACACATGCTACGGTACGTTTCCCCACGAGGCCGTGGCCGGCGATGCTTTATAGTCCAGGGCCGTCCGCGCCAGGAGCCCGCCATGAAAGCATTGAAAACCTTCCTCGCCGCCGCCCTGATGATGGGCGCCGCGCACGCCGCCCACGCCGGCCCCACGCTGGACGCCGTCAAGAAGAAGGGCTTCGTGCAATGCGGCGTCTCGACCGGCGTGGCCGGCTTCAGCAATCCCGACAGCAAGGGCAACTGGACCGGCATCGACGTGGACCTGTGCAAGGCCATCGCGGCCGCGCTGTTCGGCGACGCCACCAAATTCAAGCTGACGCCGCTCAACACCCAGCAGCGCTTCACCGCGCTGCAATCGGGCGAGGTCGATGTCCTGCCCCGCAACACCTCCATCACGCTGCAGCGCGACGCGGCGCTGGGCCTGACGGGCGTGGGCGTGAACTTCTATGACGGCCAGGGGATCCTGGTATCGAAGAAGCTGGGTGTCAAGAGCGCGAAGGAACTCAATCAGGCGGCCATCTGCCTGCAGCCGGGCACCACCACCGAGCTGAACCTGGCCGATTGGTTCCGCGCCAACAAGCTGACCTTCAAACCCGTGGTCATCGACAAGTTCGACGAACTGGTCCGCGCCTTCGCCGCGGGCCGCTGCGACGCCTACACCACCGACATCTCGGCGCTGAACGTGATCCGCGCCACCAAGCTGTCCAACCCGGACGACTACGTCGTGCTGCCCGAGATGATCTCGAAAGAGCCCCTGGGACCCATGGTGCGCCGGGGCGACGAACAATGGGCGACCATCGTCCGGTGGACGCTGAACGCGATGATCGAAGCCGAGGAATACGGCATCACGTCCAGGAACGTCGACGAAATGGCCAAGAGCGCCAATCCCAACGTGCAGCGCATCCTGGGCGTGACGCCCGGCGCCGGCAAGAACCTGGGCGTGGACGAGAAGTGGGCCTACAACATCGTCAAGCAGGTCGGCAACTATGGCGAGAGCTTCGAACGCAACCTGGGCCAGGGCAGCCCGATGAAGATGCAGCGCGGCGCCAACGCGCTCTGGACCCATGGCGGCCTGATGTACGCGTGGCCCATCCGCTGACGCGCGCATGTCCCGGTTGAGCTGGAGCAATCCCTCCGTCCGGTCGGCGGTCTACCAGGCCGTGGCGCTGGCCGCCGTCGCCGGGCTCGCCTGGTTCCTGGTCTCGAACACGCTGGCCAACCTGGCCGCCCGCAACATCTCGTCGGGCTTCGGCTTCCTGGGACGCGAGGCGGGCTTCGCCATCGGCGAAACCCCCATCCGCTACGACCCGCAGGACACCTACGCGCGAGCCATCCTGGTGGGCCTGCTGAACACGCTGCGCGTGGCGGCCGCCGGCATCGTGCTGGCGACGCTCCTCGGTACGCTGGTGGGCATCGCCCGCCTGTCGCGCAACTGGCTGGTGGCGCGGCTGGCTTCGGTGTACGTCGAGCTGATGCGCAACACGCCGCTGCTGCTGCAGCTCTTCCTCTGGTATGCGCTGGTCACCGAGACCCTGCCCCCGGCCCGCCAGGCGCTGGAACTCCTGCCCGGCGTGTTCCTGTCCAACCGCGGCATCAAGCTGCCGCTGCCCGCCGACCACCTGGGCTTCGACCTGGCGGCGGCCGGGTTCGGCCTGGCGGTCGTGCTGTCGCTGGCACTGGCGCACTGGATGCGGCGGCGCCAGCAGCGCAGCGGAGACGTGCAGCCCATCACCCGCTGGGTGGTCGCGCTGCTGGTCGGGCTGCCGCTGGCGGGCTGGCTCGCGGGCGGCGCGCCCGTGCGGTTCGACGTCCCCCACCTGCAAGGATTCGGCTTCACCGGCGGCGCCACCCTCACCCCCGAGTTCACGGCCCTGCTGTTCGGACTCGTGGTCTATACGGCGGCCTTCATCGCCGAGGTCGTGCGCGCCGGCATCCAGTCCGTGGACCGCGGCCAGTGGGAAGCCGCCGAATCCCTGGGCCTGCGGCGCGGCAGGGTCCTGCGGCTGGTGGTGCTGCCCCAGGCCCTGCGGGTCATCATCCCGCCCGTCACCAGCCAGTACCTGAACCTGACCAAGAACAGCTCGCTGGCCGTCGCCATCGGCTACCCGGACATCGTCTCCATCGCCAACACGACGCTGAACCAGACCGGCCAGGCCATCGAGGGCGTGCTGATCATCATGGCGGCGTACCTGGCGGTCAGCTTGACGATCTCGGTGCTCATGAATCTGTACAACCGCCGCATGGCGCTTGTGGAGCGCTGATGGGTTCGGCGTCCCACATTGACAACGCACCCGCTCCAGGGCGCCGCGGATCCGGCTCCGCCGGTCCGCCAGCGCCGCCCCCTGGGGCGCGCGCGAAGCGCGTAGGGGGGAACCTCTTCGCAACACCTCTGAATATCGTGCTGACGCTGCTGGTGGCTTGGCTGCTGCTGATGATCGTCCCCGCGCTGGTGGAATGGGGGCTGATACGCGCGACCTTCGTCGCCTCGTCGGCGCAGGAATGCCGCGAGGCCGGCGGCGCGTGCTGGGCCTTCATCGCCGAGAAGCACCGGCTGATCCTGTTCGGTCTGTATCCCTACGACGAACAATGGCGCCCGTTGCTGGCCAGCGCGCTGCTGATCGGCGCCGTCGTGGCCAGTTGCCTGCGGCGTTTCTGGAACCGGTGGCTGGCGCTGATCTGGATCGTCGCGCTGACGGCCACCGGCATCCTGATGTGGGGCGGCGTGCTGGGCCTGCAATACGTCGAGAACACGCTATGGGGCGGCCTGCCGCTGACGCTGATCCTGGCGACCTTCGGCATGGGCCTGGCCTTTCCCCTGGGCGTGCTGCTGGCGCTGGGGCGCCGCTCGCGCCTGCCCGCGATCAAGGCCCTGTGCGTGGTCTACATCGAACTGATACGCGGCGTGCCGCTGATCAGCCTGCTGTTCATGTCCTCGGTCATGCTGCCGCTGTTCCTGCCCGAAGGCATGGGCATCGACAAGCTGCTGCGCGCGCAGATCGCCATCGTCATGTTCGCCGCCGCCTATCTGGCCGAACTGGTGCGGGGCGGCCTGCAGGCCATCCCCAAGGGCCAGTACGAGGGCGCGGATTCGATCGGCCTGCACTACTGGCAACAGATGCGCCTGATCATCCTGCCGCAGGCGCTCAAGACCATCATCGCGCCGCTGGTCAGCATGTTCATCCTGGTATTCAAGGACACGTCCCTGGTGGTGATCATCGGCATCTTCGATCTCACCCAGTCAGCCAAGGCCTCGCTGGCCGATGCCGCCTGGCCGGGCGTCTCGGTCGAGGCCTACCTGTTCATCGCCGCCATCTACTTCGCCTTCTGCTTCGCGATGTCGCGCTACAGCCAATCGCTGGAGAAACGCCTGCGCACCGGCCGGGAACGATGATGTCCCCTCCCGGCCCGGCCCAGGCCACCGACAGGAAACCCGCCATGTCCTCATCCACGCAGCCGATCATACAAATGGAAGGCGTCAGCAAATGGTTCGGCAAGTACCAGGTGCTGCGCGACATCGACCTCGCCGTCGAGCGTGGCGAACGCATCGTCGTCTGCGGGCCCTCCGGGTCCGGCAAGTCGACGCTGATCCGCTGCATCAACCGCCTGGAAGAGCACCAGCAAGGCCGGATCGCCGTGGGCGGCATCGAGCTGACCAGCGACCTGAAGGACATCGAGGCGATCCGGCGGGAAGTCGGCATGGTGTTCCAGCATTTCAACCTCTTCCCCCACCTGACCGTCCTGCAGAACCTGACGCTGGGGCCGATCTGGGTGCTCAAGCAGCCCAAGGCCCAGGCCGAGGCCGCCGCCATGCAGTACCTGGAACGCGTGCGCATCCCGGAGCAGGCGCACAAATACCCGGGACAGCTCTCGGGCGGCCAGCAGCAGCGGGTGGCCATCGCGCGGTCGCTGTGCATGTCGCCCAGGATCATCCTGTTCGACGAACCCACCTCGGCGCTGGACCCGGAAATGGTCAAGGAAGTGCTGGACGTGATGACCTCGCTGGCGGAGACCGGCATCACCATGCTGTGCGTGACGCACGAGATGGGTTTCGCCCGGCAGGTGGCGGACCGCGTGATCTTCATGGACCAGGGCCAGATCGTCGAACAGAACACACCCGAGGCCTTCTTCTCGAACCCGCGGAATGACCGCACCCGACTGTTCCTGAGCCAGATCCTGCACTGAGCGGCCCGGGCGCCGGAGTCATGAACCGGACACACGCAATTATTACGGTTGAGCAACCCTGGCGGGGATGATCACCCCGGGGCGTTAAAATCCGGGACTCATGGACCTCAAACTTCTCGAAGACCTCATCGCGCTCGCCCGCACGCAAAGCTTCGTGCGGGCGGCCGAACTGCGGCACGTCACCCACCCCGCCTTCGGCCGCCGCATCCGCGCGCTGGAAGTCTGGGCCGGCGCGCCGCTGGTGGAACGCAATCGCACGCCGGTCCAGCTCACCCCCGAGGGCGAGGTCATGCTCAAGACCGCGGAACGCACGGTCGAAAGCGTCGCCAATGCCCGCTCGCAAATCCAGCGCCACGGCACCAACCAGGGCATGAGCCTGCGGATAGGCACCGGCCGCACGCTCGCCCGCACGCTGGTGGCCGACTGGCTGGCCCGCATCACGCACATGCCGCGCAGCCCGCTGCGCGGCAAGGCACAGATCGACATCATCACCGGCGCGACCTCCGACCTTGCCGCCATGCTGGAACAGAGCAAGGTCGACATGCTGTGCTGCTACGAACATCGCGCACTGTCGGTACCTCTGAACGGCCACCGCTATCGCCACCTGACGCTGTCCACGGAAAAACTCGTCCCCGTCAGCGTGGCCGATGCGCAGGGCAAGCCCCGCTACAGCCTGATCGGGGCCAGCCAGGCGACGCCGCTGATCGCCTACGGCATCGGGCTGTCCATGGAGCGACTGCTGAGCGAGCATTTCGAACGCAATCCGCTGGCGGGCATGAACGTGTTCCTGCGCTGCGACTCGGCCGACGCCGTCTACGAATTCGTCAAGAAAGGACTAGGCGTCGCATGGCTGCCGTGGTCCATGGTGGCGGCCGACTGCCAGCGCCGCAGCATGGTGGTCCTGGGCGGCCGCAGCGACGAAGTCCCGTTCGAAGTCCGGCTCTACCGGCCCCGCGCCCGCCAGGCCGATGTGGTCGAGGCGGTCTGGGCGGCGACGGAATTCGCGCGCTGATCCGCGCGGCGAGGTGCCTCGGCCGGCATCTCGCACCACCCTGGGGCGCCAAGCGTTCCGTATATCCGCCGCTTTCCGCCCCCACCTGGTGCAAACCCTGGTGGCGAGCCGAATCCGCACGCATGCGTGCCTGATTCGCACCTTCCCATCGATGCCATGCGCAAGGATGGCGGCACGATAACTGCTCTGTACGGGGCCCCGCCATGAACCAGCCTACCCTTACCCGCCGCGCGCTCATGCTGGCGCTCGCCGCCTGTGCCGCCGGCGCCGCCCACGCGCAGGACGACTATCCCGCCCGTCCCATCACCCTGGTGGTGGGCTACCCGGCGGGCGGCAGCACCGACCTGACCGCCCGCCTGTTCGGCGAAGCACTGTCCAAGCGCATCGGCGAGCGGGTCATCGTCGAGAACGTGGGGGGCGCCGGCGGCGCGATCGGCGCCCAGCGCGTGGCCAAGGCCCGCCCCGACGGCTATACGCTGCTGCTCGGCGCGTCCAACGAAATGGCCATCGCCAGCCTCATCAACAAGGCGGTCAAGTATGACGGCCTGAAGGACTTCACGCCCATCGGCATGATCAGCACCCAGCCCATGGTGCTGGTGGCCTCGGCCAACTCCCCGGTCAAGAACATCTCCGACTTCCTGGCCCAGGCCCGCGCCCATCCCGGCAAGTTCAGCTTCGGCACCTCGGGCGTCGGCACCGCCCTGCATCTGTCCGCCGAAAGCGTGAAGGAAGCAGGCGGCCTGCAACTCGTGCACGTGCCCTATCGCGGCGTCGCGCCCCTGGCCAGCGACATCATGGGCGGCCAGTTGCAATTCGGCGTGTTCGTGCTGTCGAGCGCGCTTGCCAACATCCGCGCCGGCAAGCTGGCGCCCATCGGCCTGATGCAGGCCACGCGCGCGCCGCTCGCGCCCGAGATCCCCACCTTCGCCGAAGCCGGCCTGAAGGACGTCGACATGGACATCTGGTTCGGCCTGTACGGCCCCGCCCACGTGCCCGGGCCCGTGGTCGGAAAACTGCGCGCCGCGCTGGACGATGTCCTGAAAATGCCTGAGTTCCGCGGCAAGATGCAGGAGTCGGGATCGACGGTGGCCGCGCCGGGCGTCGATCTTGCCCAGTTCCAGCGCAAGGAAACCGAGAAGTACAAGCGCATCGTCGAGTTCGCCAGGATCGAGGAATGACCATGGCGACCCACGACTTCCTGCTGCCCGTGCCCGACCTGTCCGCCGTGCGCGCCGGCAATACCGGCGTCGAAGGCGTCTGGCACTTCGATTCGGGCACGCCCGGGCGCCATGTCCTGGTCACATCTCTGGTCCATGGCAACGAGCTGTGCGGCGCCTGGGCGGTCAAGGCCGTGCTCGAGGCTGGCCTGCGGCCCCGGCGCGGCAAGCTGACGCTGGCGTTCTGCAACCTGACCGCGTTCGATACCTTCGACGCCGCGCGCCACGATGCCTCGCGCTACCTGGATGAAGATCTGAACCGGGTCTGGAGCGACGACAAGCTCGCCGCCCCCACCACCCGCGAACGCACGCGCGCCGCCGCGCTGCAGCCCTGGGTGCGGCAGGCCGACTGGCTGCTGGACCTGCACTCCATGCACGAGCCGTGCGCGCCGCTGCTGCTGACGGGCATGCAGCCGCGCAACCTGGATCTGGCCCGCGAATTGGGCGCACCGCGCCACGTCATCGTCGACGCCGGCCACCAGGACGGCGTGCGCATGCGCGACTACGGCCGCTTCGGCCAGATGGCGGACAACGGCACGCGCTCGCTGCTGATCGAATGCGGCTACCACGGCGCCATCGAGAGCCGCACCGTGGCGCTGGACCAGGTGGGACGCTTCCTGCGCGCCTCGGGCATCGTCGACGAGCACGACATGCCCGCGGCGTGGATCGTCCCCGCTCCTGGCGCCCAGCAGGCGATCGAGGTCACGCAACCGGTGGTCGCGCGCAGCATGGACTTCCGGTTCGCCCAGCCCTGGCAGGGACTGGAGGAACTGGAGCATGCCGGCACCGTCATCGGCTGGCAGGACGGCGAGCCCGTCACCACGCCGTACGACCATTGCACGCTGGTCATGCCGTCCCTGCGGCAACTCGTGCCCGGCGTAACCGTGGTCAGGCTGGCCCGGCGCGTCGCCTGAAGTCCCGGGGCCCGGCCCCTGCCGGGCCTTCGTTACTTACCATACAGTCAATAATTAGAATCCATAACCAAAACTAAGACAAACAAAATACCAAAAAAATAATACTGAAAATCAAAATATTGACCATTTAGTCAACTTAACCTATCGTGCGATTGAGCGATGGCCGCCGCGCGCCATCGCCCTCCATCCCTTCCAGAGGAACCCACGATGGCCATCGCACGCCACCCCAGACCGCCCGAACTCCAGGACGCTTCGCTCGAAGACATCGCCACCCGGTTCGTCGGCCGATTCCGCGACAAGACCCCCGACTGGGCCGCCTTCGAAGACGCCAGGATCGAAGGATTCAAGCGCGCCCAGCACCGCTTCATCGGCGCCGGCGGCTCCGGCAAGCACAACGATGCCTCCGCCATCCCCCCGCGCGGCTTCACCCTGAGCATCATGTACGTCGAGCCCGGACAGGGAAACGCCGCCCACACCCACGAAGTCGAAGAAGTCTTCTTCGTCCTGCAGGGCTTCCTCGACGTCTTCTTCCAGGACGAAGACGGCAACAAGGCCTGGCGACGCCTGGCCCCCTGGGAATGCGCCGCCTGCCCGCCCGGCGTCATCCACGGCTACGAAAACCGCAGCCTCGAACCCGTCTACTTCCAGGTCATGCTCGGCCGCGCCCAGCCTGAACTCATGGGCTATGCCAGCGACGACCTCTTCCAGAAACGCGACGGACACCTCACCTCCGTCCCACGCGACTAGACCCACCCCGCGCCCCCGCCGGGCGAAGCGACGCTCGCGCGGCGCCGCCGCTTGCAGGAGAACACGCTGTGAATCGAATGAAACTGGCATTCGTCTGCGCGACCATTGCAATGACGGCCCCGGCCGCCGCCGACACCTACCCCGCCAAACCCGTGCGGATCGTCGTCACCGCGCCGCCCGGCGCCACCTCGGACATGCTGGCACGCGTGATGGCCGAACAACTGGGCAAAGCGCTGAAGGTCGCGTTCGTCGTCGAGAACCGTCCGGGCGCCGGCGGCAATATCGCCGGCGACTACGTCGCCAAGTCGACGCCCGACGGCTATACGCTGCTGCTGGCCTCGGTCAGCTCGCACGCCATCAATCCATCGCTGTACACGAAGATGCCCTACGATCCGGTCAAGGATTTCGCGCCCATCATCGTGCTGGCCTCGAACCCCAACGCCCTCGTGGTCTCGCCCGCCTCCGGCATCAAGTCCGTCGCCGACCTGGTCAAGGCCGCCCGGGCCAGGCCCGGCGAACTCAGTTTCAGCTCCGGCGGCAACGGGACGTCGCAGCACCTGGCTGGCGAACTCTTCAAATCCATGACCGGCGTCCAGTTGATGCACGTCCCCTACAAAGGCTCGTCGGAAGCGCTGACGGCGGTCATGCGCAACGAGACCACCCTGATGTTCCCCAACATCCCCAACGCGCTCGCCCTGGCCAAGAACGGCAACGTCACCCTGCTCGCGGTCACGACCCGGAACCGGCTGTCCTGGCTGCCGGAAGTACCGACGCTCCATGAAAGCGGCCTGCCCGGTTTCGAGGCCGTGGCCTGGTTCGGACTGGTCGCCCCCGCCGGCACGCCGCGCGGCGTGGTCGACACCCTCAACAACGAATCGGCCAGGATCCTGGCGCGGCCGGACGTGCAGCAGCAGTTGATCGGCCAGGGGTTCGACATCATGGGCGGCAGCCCGGAGGCGTTCCAGACCTTCCTGAAGACCGAGATCGAGAAATGGCGCGTGGTCGTCAGGCAGTCCGGCGCAACCGTCAACTGACCGGCAAGGAATCGGGACGCCCCCAGGGGCGTCCCGCGAAGGGGCATCCCGGCCGCGGCGCGCGGCCGGCCCTCGCTACAGCGGCCGGATGCCGATGAAGCGGAGCTGCGACAGCTCCTCTATCGCATAGCGCACGCCTTCCCGGCCAAAACCCGACTGCTTGGCGCCGCCGAAGGGATACATGTCCAGCCGGAAGCGGCTGGCCTCGTTGATCCACAAAGAACCCACCTCGAAACCGTCGGCGAACAGGAAGGCATTGCCCAGGCTGCGGGTGAACACCGCGCCCTGCAGGCCGAACGGCGAATCGTTCGCCAGTTGCAGGGCATCCTGCGCATCGGCGGCGCGCTGTACGACCGCCAGGGGACCGAACGCCTCGTCCGCCCAGATGGGGCTGCCGGCGGGCGCATCGACCAGGATGCCGGGGCTGACCCGGCAGCCGTCCTGCCGCGGCTCCAGGGCATACCGGGCGCCCTGCTCGACGGACCGGCGCGCCATGGCCATGACGCGGTCCGCCGCCGCGCGCGACACCATGGGGCCGACATCGGTGGCCTGGTCTTCGGCGCTGCCCACGCGCAAGGCCCGGGCCGCTTCGACGAACAGCGGCAGGAAGGCGTCATACACCGGCGCCTCCACGATCACGCGTTGCGCGGACACGCACTGCTGGCCGCTTGCCTCGAAGGCTGCGGCGGCGATGCGGCGGGCGGCATCGGCCAGGTCGGCGTCGGCCAGCACGACATTGGCCGCGTTCGAACCCAGCTCCGCCACGAACTTCTTGGCGCCGGCCGTGCGCGCCAGCGCATCGCCGGCCGCCGTGCCGCCGGTGAACGTAACGACGCGGACCCGCTCGTCCCGCGCCAAGGCCTGCGCCGGGGAGCGGTCGCCGCACACCACGTTGAACAACCCGGGCGCCAGGCCGGCTTCCACGAACAGCGCGGCGACGGCCAGCGCCGCGCGCGTACCGGCCGGATGCGGCTTGACCACGACGGCATTGCCCGCCGCCAGGGCCGGCGCCACCTTCTGCACCAACAGGTTGACGGGCGCATTGAACGGGGTGATCGCCGCCACGACTCCATACGGCACCCGGCGCACCAGGCCATGCCGCCCCACGCCCGCCGCGACCGCGTCGAGCGGCAGCATCTCGCCGGTCAGGGTCTGGAGCTGCACCGCGCAGGCGCGAAGGAACTGGGCCCCGCGAACGACCTCGACGCGCGCGACCCGGACGGGCTTGCCGACGTCGCTCACCAAGAGTTCCGCCACCGCCTCCACTCGCGCTTCCAACAGGTCCGCGGCCCGGTTCAGCAAAGCCGCCCGCTCCACCACCGGCGTCGCGGCATGGCGGCGGAACGCGGCCAGGGCAGAGGCGACGGCCCGCGCGCATAGCTCGTCCGAAGCCTCGGCCAGGACCAGGCGCCGGTCCGCATGCTGGGGCGATTCCAGCGTGATTGTCGTCCCGGTGGCGGGTACGGACTGGCCATCGATGAAGCTGTGCAGGATATCCAAGGCAGGCTCGCTCGCAAGATCAGAAGAAGAGGAAAGTGTTTTCCATTCTAGAGTTTGTTTGACTATTTAGTCAATTTAAAGAAGAAAAGACGAAAATCCCCCGCCCGCGCGGCGTACCTACTCGCGGGCACGAATCCCGCTGCATGTACACTTGCACGGCACCCCTAGCCTTTAAGTCCCTATGTCCGCCATGACTCCAAAAAAAGCAGACACCACCGCTCCCGAAACCCCCAGGCGCCGAACCGGCGGCCCGCGGGAAAGCGCCGCCCGCACCCGCCTGTCCATCATCGAGGCGTCCATCCAGGAGTTCTCGCAGAAAGGTTTCGAAGGCGCGCGCGTGGACGAGATCGCGCTGCGGGCGGGCGTGAACAAGAACCTGCTCTACCACCACTTCGGCAACAAGGACGGACTGTTCGTCGCGGTGCTGACCCATACCTACGAAAACATCCGCAGCCGGCAGCAGGACATCCAGCTGCGCACGGTCGATCCCGAGGCGGCCATGCGCCGCCTGGTCATCTCCACGGGCAAGATCTGGGTCCAGTTCCCCGAGTTCCAGCGCCTGCTGATGAGCGAGAACCTGGCCGGCGGCAGGCACGTCGCCAGCGACGCGGCCATCTCGGACCTGTACAACCCGCTGCTGGACACGATCGAACAGTTGCTGGCCCGCGGCCGCGAGGCGGGCGTCTTCCGCGACGACATCGATCCCATCGATCTCTACATCTCGGTGACCTCGCTGACCGCCCACTACGTCAACAACCAGCACACCTTCGAGGCCATTTTCCGGCAGAAGCTGATGACGCCGCAGCGGGTCCGGCAACGCCTGGAGCACGCGGCGGACATGGTGATCCGGTATCTGAAAAAGGATTGACCGGCACTGCGCCGGATCGGATTTCCGGCGCTTAAGATTGACCATTTAGTCAATTTACTCTATCGTGTGGTTGAACGATGGCCGCCGCGCGCCATCGCCCTCCATCCCTTCCAGAGGAACCCACGATGGCCATCGCACGCCACCCCAGACCGCCCGAACTCCAGGACGCTTCGCTCGAAGACATCGCCACCCGGTTCGTCGGCCGATTCCGCGACAAGACCCCCGACTGGGCCGCCTTCGAAGACGCCAGGATCGAAGGATTCAAGCGCGCCCAGCACCGCTTCATCGGCGCCGGCGGCTCCGGCAAGCACAACGATGCCTCCGCCATCCCCCCGCGCGGCTTCACCCTGAGCATCATGTACGTCGAGCCCGGACAGGGAAACGCCGCCCACACCCACGAAGTCGAAGAAGTCTTCTTCGTCCTGCAGGGCTTCCTCGACGTCTTCTTCCAGGACGAAGACGGCAACAAGGCCTGGCGACGCCTGGCCCCCTGGGAATGCGCCGCCTGCCCGCCCGGCGTCATCCACGGCTACGAAAACCGCAGCCTCGAACCCGTCTACTTCCAGGTCATGCTCGGCCGCGCCCAACCTGAACTCATGGGCTATGCCAGCGACGACCTCTTCCAGAAACGCGACGGACACCTCACCTCCGTCCCACGCGACTAGACCCACCCTCCAAGGAGAACGAGCGATGCAATTGGTTGGTGAACAACGGATACCCGCGGACCAGCGAACGACGTGGGAAGCGCTGAACGATCCCGAGGTGCTGCGGCAATGCATCCCAGGCTGCGATGCCCTCACGGAAGACGGCGAGCATGCCTACCGGGTCGACATGAGTGTGCGCATCGGCCCCATCAGCGCGAAATTCAAGGGCCGGTTGCGGCTGCTGGACATCCAGGCCCCGACGTCCTACAGCCTGGAGTTCGAAGGCCAGGGCGGCGCCGCCGGATTCGGCAAGGGCACGGCCGCCGTCCGGCTCGAACCCGAGGCCGATGCCACGCGGTTGGCCTATACCGTCGATGCCTCGATCGGCGGCAAGCTGGCGCAGGTCGGCGCCAGGCTGATCGAAGCCGCCGCGCGCAAACTGTCGGACGATTTCTTCGGCAAGTTCAACGCGCTCATGCAACCGGGCACCGGCGACGCGCCGGCCGACGCCACGGCGGCGGCCGACTCCTCCGGGAATGCCCTTCCCCGCTGGAAGCGGCTATTCAGAAAAGAAGGCGCGCCGTCGTAGATGGCGCGAAAGGCCCCGGGGCGCGGACTCGCCGCCCCGGGGTGACGCGGATCACTCCGCCTTGATGCCGGCCGTCCTGGCCGCCGCGCCGTAACTTTCCACATCCCGCTTGATCAGCGCGGCCGACTGCGCCGAATCCAGGAAGAACACGTCCAGGCCCGCGCCCGACAACTTGTTGCGGGTTTCCGGCGATTCCAGCACCTGTTTGACGTCGCTCTCGATCTTGGCCACGACCTCCTTGGGCGTCCCCGCCGGCGCGGCCAGGCCATAGTAGTTTTCCACCGCGAAATTCTTCAGGGCGGGAATACCGGACTCCGCCACGGTCGGGATGTCCTTGGCCGACTCCGAGCGCTTCGCCGAGGTGACCGCGATGGGCACCAGCTTGCCGCTCTTGATGAAAGGCAGGACCGTGGGCATGGTCGCCACGACGGTGTCGACGTGCCCCGCCACCGCGTCCACCACGGCCGGGCTGCAACCCCGGTGCGGCACGTGCACGGCCTTGGTATGGGTCTCGACCTTGATCAGCTCCATCGCGAAATGGTGGGCCGTTGCCGCGCCGCAGGTCAGGTAGTTCATCTCGCCCTGTTCCCGCTCCATCTTCGCCAGCAGCTCCGGCATGGTCTTGATCTTGGCCTTGGGATTGACCGCGATCACGATGGCAGACGACGTCATCATGCCCGCGAAGGCGAAGTCCTTGGTGACGTCGAACTCGGTCTCGGTGTAGAGCACCCGGTTGATCGCGTGCGTATTGCTGACCAGCAGCAGGGTGTGGCCGTCCGGCGTCGAGCGGTAGACGTTCAGCGCGCCGATGTTGCCGCCCGCGCCGATCACGTTCTCGACCACCACGGCGTGGGGCTTCCATTTTTCCGCCAATTTCTCGGCCATGATGCGCGCCGTCTGGTCGGCGGCGCCCCCCGGCGTGAAGCCGACCACGATGCGCACCGCCTTGGTCGGAAACCGCACTTCGGCATGGCCCTGCTGCGAAGCCGCCATGAATAGCGCCGCGACGACGCCTGCGCATGCGCGCACCTTGTTCAAGCTGGACATTGTTCAACCCCTTCCCAGGAAGTAAGAACTGCTTGGATCGATGAATGCGCCGGCGGAATGCCGGCGGTGTGGCAAGGCGTCAGCCCGCCGCCTGCTCGTGCGCGGCGATCTGCCGGACGAGTTCGACCGGCTCCACGGGCACCCGTGATACCCGGATCCTGAAATCCGCCAACGCGTCATCGATGGCCGAGGCGATGGCCGAGGTGACGGGAATCGTCCCGGCCTCGCCCACGCCCTTCACGCCCAGCGGATTGCTGGGCGCCGGAGACTCGGTGAACGAGATCTCCAGGGGCGGCACTTCGGTGGCGGTCGTCAGCAGGTAGTCCGCGAAAGTCGTGCTGATGGGCTGGGCCTGGTCGTCGTAGCGCATGCACTCGAACAAGGCGTTGCCGATGCCGTGCACGATGCCGCCGTGGATCTGCCCCTCGGCGGTCATGGGATTGATCAGCGTGCCGCTGTCGTGGGTCGCGACATAGCGCAGGATGCGCACCTCGCCGGTCACGATGTCCACCTCGACCTCGCAGGCGTGGAAGCCGTGCGCGTAGGCCATGTCGGTGGGCTCCCAATGGATGGTGGCTTCCAGGCCCGCGCCCACCCCGGGCGGCAGGTCATAGCCGGGTATGCCTCGCAACAGCCGCGCGATCTCGCTGTAGGTCACCGAACGGCCGCCCTCCCCGGTCTCGCGGACCGAACCGTCGCGCAGGCAGACTTCCGATTCGTCCACCTTCAGCATGGTGGCGCCGACCTTGCGCAGCTTGGCCGCCACCGCCACGGCGGCATAGTGCACGGACGAACCGGCCGTCACGGTCTGCCGGCTGGCGAAGCCACCCACGCCCATCGACGTGTGGGCGGTATCGCCGGAAATCACCTGCACCGACTCGACCGGCACGCACAACTGTTCGGCGGCGATCTGGGCCATGGCGGTGTTCAGGCCCTGGCCCATCGCCATGGCGCCGGTGGCCACGGTAACGTGTCCATTCGACGACACGCGGACGCTACCGGACTCGAACGGCCCGCGCCCCGTCCCCTTGACGGCATGGGCGAAGCCCAGGCCGATGTAGCGCCCTTCGCGCCGCGCCGCCTGGCGCCGTGCCTCGAAGCCGGCATAGCCGATCTGCTCCAGCACGCGGCGCTGGGCATCCAGGTAGTCGCCGCTGTCGAGCACGATGGGCCGGCCCGAGCGCGCGGTCAGCGGTTTGACGTAGGGCATCTTCTCGGGCAACACCAGGTTGCGCGCGCGCACCGTGGCGCGGTCCTCGCCCAGCTCGAAGGCGATCCGGTCGAGCAGCCGCTCCATGACGAAGGTCCCCTGCGGATACCCTGCCCCGCGGACGGGGATCACGTAGATCTTGTTGGTCTGCACCACCGTGACCCGCATCTCGTACGCCGGGATGGCATAGGGACCGGTCACCGCCGTGCTGGAGTTGTAGGCGCAGTTGACGCCCTGGGGCGTATAGGCACCCTGGTCGTGCAGCATGGTCCCGCGTATGCCCCGGACCACGCCCTGGCCGTCACAGGCCACCTCGACCTCCCAGAGCTGGTCGCGCTCCTGGATGGCGCCCAGGAAGTGTTCCATGCGGTCCTCGATCCACTTGACGGCGCGCTTGTGGTGCCAGGCGACGGCGGCCACCGCCAGTTCCTCGGGATAGACCACGAACTTGCAGCCGAACCCGCCGCCGACGTCGGGCGCCACGACCCGGACCAGCGAATCGGGCAGCCCCAGCGCCTTGGCGACGGTGAAGGCCAGCTCGTGCGGCATCTGGGTCGAAGCCCAGATCATCAACGCCCCCTGGTGCTTGTCGTACTGCGCCACCATGCCCCGGCACTCCATGGGATGGGCGCCGCCGCGATGCTGCGAAATGGTCTCGCGGAAAACGTGCGGCGCATCCCGGAACGCCCCATCGCATTCGCCGTAGCCGACGCTGAATTCCCGCAGCACGTTGCTGGGCGCCTCCCGCCGCACCTTGGGCGCGCCGGGCTCCAGCGCGGCGTGCACGTCGGAGACGGCCGCCAGCGGCTCGTAGTCCACCATCACCAGCGCCGCGCCATCCTCCGCGATGTAGCGGGAAGTCGCCAGCACCATGGCCACCGCCTCGCCCACGAAGCACACTTCCTCGGGACACAGCACATAGGGCGTGATGCCGGAAGGCAGGTCGCTGGTCGGCCAGCCGAGCGGCATGCGGATGGCCTCGACATAGGTCGCCATCTCGCGCGCGTCGATGACCGCGACCACGCCCGGGACCTCCAGCGCGGCCGAACCGTCCACGTTCCGGATCAGCGCATGGGCGTGGGGACTGCGGACGAAGGCGACGTGCAGGGCATCGGGCAGGTCGATGTCGGCCACGTAGCGGCCCTCCCCCGTCAGCAGGCGGACGTCCTCGGCACGCAACGCGCGCTTGCCGATATGAGAGGCCGGAACCCGGTCACGCGCGTTCATGGACAGTCCTCCTGCTTTCCAGGGTACGCATGGCGGCGGCCACGATGTTCTGGTATCCGGTGCAGCGGCAAATGTGCCCGGACAAGGCCAGCCGGACGTCTTCCTCGGTCGCCTCGGGCATGTCGCGCAGCAGCTCGGTCAAGGTCATCAGGATGCCCGGGGTACAGAAGCCGCACTGCAATCCGTGCAGTTCCCGGAACGCCTGCTGCAAATCGTTGAGTTCGCCGTTGCAGGCCAGCGACTCGACCGTGTGGATCTCATACCGCTGCGCCTGCGCCGCCAGCATCAGGCAACTGCGCGCGGTGGCTCCGTCCACGTGCACCGTGCAGGCGCCGCAGACGCCATGTTCACAGCCCAGGTGGGTGCCGGTCAGGCCCAGGTCGTTGCGCAGGCAATCGCCCAGCGTCGTTCGCGGCTCGACGCTGACCGTATGCTGGGCGCCGTTGACGCACAGGGATATCCGCGCCAGCTCGCCGACTTCGAGTTTTTTCATGGTGGAGGTTCCTAGGATAGGACGGCGGCGCGTTCCAGCGCCTTGGCCAGTGCTCGCTCGAGCAGGCGCTGGGCCAGCCGTTGGCGGTACCACGCGGGATAGGCCGGATCGCTGACCGCTTCGCACTGGGCAGCCTGCGCGCACGCTTCGCGCACCACCGCTCCGGTAGGAAGACGCCCCTGGAGCACGCGTTCGGCCGCCTCGACGCGGAACGGCACGGACGCGACGCCCCCGAGGGTCAGTGAACAGCGCTCGACCGCGCCGTTCGCATCCAGCAGGACCAGCACGGCGGCCGACACGATGGCGAAGTCGCCATGCCTGCGGCCGTACTCCACGAACGCGTGGCCGGCGCGCGCGGGCCAGGGCGTGAAGCGGACGGCAACCAGCAGCTCGTCGGGCTCCAGGCACGAGGTCATCAGGTCCACGGCGAACTCCCTCATGGACACCATCCGCTCGCCGCGCACGCTGCGCAGGGACAGCCGCGCGTCCATGGCGATCGCGATCGTCGGCTGCTCCGCGGAAGGATCCAGGTGGCAGACGCTGCCGCCCAGGGTGCCGCGATTGCGCGTCTGCCTGTGCCCGACGTTCAGGATGGCTTCCTTGAGCAGGGGCAGGCGTTCGGCCACCAGGGAAGAGAACTCGATGTCCCGCTGGCGGGTCATCGCGCCGATGACGACGTCGCCCCCGTCCTCGCGCAGGCCCGCCAGTTCGGCGATACCGTTGAGGTCGATGACGTCGTCCGGAAAGGCGAGCCGCAGGTTGAGCATGGGCATCAGGGACTGGCCGCCCGCGATCACGCGGGCATTGTCGCGGCTGGCGAGCAGTTCCAGCGCCTCGGGCAGCGACTCGGGCAAATGCAGGGAGAACGGAGACGGTTTCATGGGCCCCGCCTCAGATCCTGGTCAGGTCGAGCGTAGACGGCGAGAACAGCTCTTCCGGCGCGACCTTGCGCGCCGAGAGCCCCTGCTCGTGGTGATAGCGGACGAACGTCTCCAGCACGTGGCGGTTGGCCTCGAACCCATAGCTCCAGTAATCGTCGCCCATGTCGCGCCTGGCCTGCTCGTAGGCCGCGACGCCCCAGGGCAGGCTGTGATAGAGGTGGCCGATCTGCCCCATCTCGGCGAAGGCCAGGTCCTTGGCACGGGTGAACGCCTTGAGCACGTTCACCGGCAGCCACGGATGCTGCGCGACCAGTTCCTTGCGGATGCCGATGGCATGCATGGTCGGAAAGATGCGCGTGCGCTGGAAGTAATCCGCCTCGACGCTGGGATAATCCGGGAACATGCGGGCGACGCCCGCTCCGCCCCGCAGGAAACAGGACGGCGCCCGCGCGCTGATGACGGCATCCAGTTCGCCATCGGCCAGCATGCCGCTCAGCGTCTTGTCGCCGGCGATCTGTTCCAGCTCGATGCCCGGCGGCAGCTTGATGGGCGCGCGCTCCTCGCGCCCCGCCTGCTCGACGCCGCCACGCCGCCACCGCACGGAGGCGGGGTCCAGGCCATGGTCGTCCTGCAGGATGCCGCGTATCCACACGTTGGCCGTGATCTGGTACTCGGGCAGCCCCACCTTCTTGCCCGCCAGGTCCGCCGGGGACCGGATGCCCCTGTCGGTGCGGATGTAGATGCCGGAGTGGCGGAACAGCCGCGAGACGAAGGCGGGGATCGCGACATACGCGTTCTCGCCGCGGGAGGTCATCATCGTATGGCTGCTGAGCGAGATCTCGCAGATGTCGAACTCCGCGTACTTGAAGGCGCGGTGGAACGATTCCTCGGGTTCGAGCTGCGACGTGACCAGGTCCACGCCTTCGATACCGGTCCGGCCGTCCATCAGCGCGGACGTCCGGTCATAGTTCGCACAACTCATGCTCAATTGCAGGCTTTTCATAGGATGGCGTCGAGATCATGGGTGCGCGGCAACGGGAATGGCAAGTGCCTGCGCGGATTGAAAATTGACTAAACAGTCAACATCTTATATCCGACTACAAGGTATATCAACGGATTTTTTTAGATCAAGCTGACTGTACAGTCAACACACCATGCCCCAAACAGGGGCACGGTCAGGCCACCCGAGCCTGCGCCATCACCCAGTCGCGGAAGTCGCAAACCTGCGCGTCGTTCCGCAGGCGCTCGGGATAGACCAGATAGAAGGCCGAATCCAGCACGAGCCGGCCCGCGAAGGGCGCGACCAGCCTGCCGGCGGCCAGGTCGTCGGCCACGAGGGCGTACTGTCCCATCGCGACGCCCATGCCTTGCAGCGCCGCCTGGTAGGCCAGCGTGACGTTCTCGAAGGTCAGGCCGTGCGCCGGGTCGACGCCTTCCACGCCCTGGGCGGCCAGCCACCGCCCCCAGTAGTCGGGCCGGGCCGCCGATTGCAGCAGGGTATGGCGCGCCAGGTCCGCCGGTTCGCGCAGGGGCACGGGGCCGGCAAGCAAGGCCGGGCTGCATACCGGCAGCAGTTCGATGTCCACCAGCCGGTGGGCGACCACGCCGGGCCAGTCTCCATGGCCGATGCAGATGGCGACATCGGCATCGCTGAGGTTGTCCAATTGCTTGAGCGAGGTGGTGAAGACGGCATCGCGGTCCGGATGCCGGGCATGGAATTCGGCCATACGCGGCAACAACCAACGCATGGCGAACGTCATCTGGCACCACACGTGCAACGGCTTGTCCCGGTTGCGCTCCAGGGCCTTGGTGGTCGCCTGCGAGATCCGCTCGAAGGCGCCCCGCAGGTCGTCACGGTACTCCCGGCCCGCCGGCGTCAGGCGCACCTCGCCGCTGGCGCGCTCGAACAGGCGCATGCCCAGGAATTCCTCCAGCACGCGGATCTGCCGGCTGACCGCGCCCGTCGTCACATGCAGCTCGCGCGCGGCCTGCGTGAAACTCAGGGTATGCGAAACGGACTCGAACACCCGCAGGGGATTCAGGGGCGGCAGCTTCATCCGGGCCGATGTTGATGAAAAGTAAACCGGATTGACTATATATCGATTGCCTGCCGGCGCCCAGTCTTGCAGGATTCAGGGCTGACGAACCGGAGGCATTTCCGCATGAAAACCATCTTGCTCGCAGGTTTCGGAGCCATGGGGCAGTCGATTTTTGATCAACTGAAAGATGACCCGCGCATCGGCCGGTGGCTGGTGCTGGAACGGGCCGAGCGGGCCGACGAGGCGCGCCGCAAGCTCGGCGCCCATGGCCAGGTCGTCCTGTCGGCCGACGGCCTGGACATCCGCCCCGATTTCGCCGTCGAATGCGCCGGCCACGAAGTGCTGGGCACCGTGGTGCCCCGGCTGCTGGAGCAGGGCATCGACACCATCGTCGCGTCGGTCGGCGCGCTGGCGCTGCCCGGCATGGTCGAACGGCTCGACGCGGCCTGCCAGGCGGGCCGGACGCAACTGACGCTGGTGCCGGGCGCCCTGGCCGGCGTCGATGCCCTGGCCGCCGCGCGCGACAGCGGCCTGGCATCGGTGGACTACACCGGGCGCAAGCCCCCCGGCAGTTGGCGGGGCACGGCGGCCGCCCGGCTGTGCGACCTGGACCATCTTGCCGAGGCCACGGTGTTCTTCGAAGGCACCGCCCGTGAAGCCGCCGCGACCTTCCCGCAGAATGCCAACGTGGCCGCCATGGTCGGGCTGGCCGGCATGGGGCTGGACAGCACCCGGGTCCGGCTGATCGCCGACCCGGCCGCCGGCGGCAACACGCACACCATTTCGGCGCGCGGCGCCTTCGGCCGGCTCGAAGTCATGGTCGAGGCCGCCGCCTTCGCGTCGAACCCCAAGACCTCGGCGCTGGCGGGCATGTCCATCGTGCGCGCCGTGCGCAACCGCCTGAACGCCCTCGTGATCTGAACGCTCCAGGAAACCGCCATGTCGAACCCACCCGAAATCCCGCCGTCCCTGCGCCAGGCCATGGCGGAACTCGGCCCGCGCTGGGGCACCAGCGTGCAGGCCCATGTCCGGCAGATGGTGCTGGGATTCTCCGAGGTCCTGCGCGACGCCCCGAAACAGGCCACGGTCACGCGCGACGTCCCCTACGGCGACGATCCGCGCCAATGCCTGGACGTCTTCCAGCCGCAGGGCCCGGCCGCCGCGCGCCGGCCGGTGCTGATGTTCGTCCACGGGGGCGCCTTCGTCGAAGGCGAGAAGGACCGCACGGCGGAAATCTACAGCAATGTGCTGTGGTACTTCGCGCGGCACGGCATCATCGGCGTCAACGTCGAATTCCGCCTGGCGCCCGCCCATCCCTACCCCAGCGGCACCCGGGACGTCGCCGCCGCGGTGGCCTGGGTGCGCGCCCACGCCGACGAGCTGGGCGCCGATCCCGGCCGCATCTTCCTGATGGGGCATTCGGCCGGCGGCACCCATGCCGCGCACTACGCCTACGATGCCCGCTTCCATCCGCCCGAAGGCCACGGCCTGGCCGGCCTGGTGGTGGTGTCCGGCCGCGTGCGGGCCGAGAATTCGGCGGAGAACCCCAACGCCAACCGGGTGGAGGCCTACTACGGCACCTCGCCCGCCACGATGGAGGACGGTTCTCCAGTCAACCACGTCACCGCGCAGGCGCTGCCCACCATGATCGCCGTCGCCGAATACGAGAACCCGCTGATCGACGTGCATTGCGTGGAACTGCTTGCCGCGCTGACCCGCGTCCGGCGCCGTGCGCCGCGCTTCGTCTGGATGGCGGGCCACAACCACACGTCGATCGTGGCGCACTTCAATACCGCCGAGGACGAGCTGGGCCGGCAGGTGCTGGCGTTCATGGAGCGGCCGGCCTAGGATTTATCGACGCCAGGGCCGTTACGCCCGGGATCAATTGCCCAGCAGCGCCCCGGCGAACTCGTCCGCCACGAAAGGCTGCAGGTCGTCGATCCCCTCGCCCACGCCTATCCAGTACACCGGCACCGGCCGCACGCCCTGCGCGCCGGCCGCCACCGCGGCCAGGATGCCGCCCTTGGCGGTACCGTCCAGCTTGGTCACGATCAGGCCCGTCAGGCCCAGGGCCTGGTCGAAGGCCTTGATCTGCGCCAGCGCGTTCTGACCCGTGTTGCCGTCTATCACCAGCAGCACCTCGTGCGGGGCCGAGGCGTCGGCCTTGGCGATCACACGCTTGATCTTCTTGACCTCTTCCATCAGGTTCAACTGCGTGGGCAGGCGGCCGGCGGTATCGACCATCACCACGCCCATGCCCCGCGCCTGGCCGGACTTGACCGCGTCGAAGGCGACGGCGGCCGGATCCCCGCCCTCCTGGGCAATGACCGTGACGTCGTTGCGGCGGCCCCACTCCACCAATTGCTCGCGCGCGGCGGCGCGGAAGGTGTCGCCCGCGGCCAGCAGCACGTGACGGCCCTGTTGCTGGAAGGTGCGCGCCAGCTTGCCGATGGAGGTGGTCTTGCCGGCCCCGTTCACGCCCGCGATCATGGTCACGATGGGCGCGGGGCGGTCCAGGTCGAACCTGCGCTCCAGCGGCCGCAGGTGCTCGGCCAGCAGCTCACGCAGCACCCGGCGCACGCTGTCGCCGTCCTCGATGCGTTCCTGCCGCACACGCTCGCGCAGTCCCTTGAGCAGCGATTGCGCCGCATCCACGCCGGTATCGGCCATGATGAGCGCGGTTTCCAGCTCCTCGAACAGATCTTCGTCGACCTTCACGCCCACGAACAGCGTGGTCAGGCTCTGGCCGGTGCGCGACAGGCCGGTCTTCAGGCGCGCCAGCCACGACGATTTGGCGGGCGGGGCCGCCTGGGGAACCGGCGGCATCGACGGCGGCTGGATCGGCGCGGCGGGGGCCGCCACGGCGGGCACCGCCGGCTCCGGGGAGACCGGCCGTGCATCCGCCACGCTGTCCGCCAGGCCGGCGGGCACCGCATCCCGGCCGGGATCGGCCTGGGGCGCCACGGGCCGGTCCACTACGGGCGCATCGGGCCGCTCCGCCACTCCCGGCACGGGAGCAGGAACTGGCGCGACCTCCGGCTCCTGGACACGGTCCTGCTCGGGTGGGGGCGAAGGGGCCTTCTTCTTGAAGAAACTGAACATGGAAACCTGTATGCTGAAACGGCCTGCGGCATCATCGGGACAACGGGCCGCGGCCCGTCCGGCGGACACATGGCCGCCGGCTATAGAATCTGGGATTCTACCGGTCCATCGCCATGCCCTCATCCCGCGCCAACTCCGGGAAGTCCCGCGCAGCGGGACCGGCTTCGCTGCGCCCCACCGCGGGCCGCCCCACCCCACCGGTCAAGGACGGCTCAAGAACCCTATCCCTGTCCTTGAGGTCGACCATCTGCATGCCATGAATATCGATTCAGCCTAGGGCCAGCTCCCGCAAAAAGGGGCCTCGCACAGGCCGGGAATGGCCCCTGGGCGCCGCGCGCGCTCAGCCGAAGAACGCCAGCAACATCCGGTTCACCGCATCCGCCTGCTCGTACTGCACCCAATGCCCCGCATCGGGAACGACGCGCCACTGGCGCTCGGGCCGGCCGTCGACCCACCACGGCCCCACCCGCTCGGGATGCGCGGTCACGTCGTGCTCGCCCCAGGCGAACAGGATGGGCATGGAAAAGCCGTCCAGCAGCCCCTTCGTCGGACTGCCGTGCGACAAGGCCTTGCTGCGGAAACGCGTGGCCTCGCAGGCGTGGCGGTGCACCGCCACGGCCAGCGCGTCGATGCTGCGCTCGCCGTGCAGCATCAGGGCCTGCAGGTTGTGGCGCAAATCCTCGATCAGGGCGTCCTCGCCGCTTGCCAGCCGCCAGTTGACCATCGCGGCCTTCTGCCGCCGCGGCGTGCCGTGGCCGGCGGCGCCGAGCAACGCCAACCGCGCCACCCGTCCACGCCGGGCGGCCAGATGAACCGCGCACAGGCCGCCGAACGAGAAACCGGCCAGGTCGACCGGCGTGTCCGCCCCCACGAGCTGGTCCAGGGTCGCCGCCGTGGTCGCCACCAGATGCGGCAGATCGGCGGGCGGCGCCAGCGTCCCGGATTCGCCGAACGAAGGCATGTCGGGCACCCAGACGGTATGGCGGCGCGCGAGCGCCTCCAGGTTGCGTATCCAGTGCCGCCAGCTGCCGTGCCCCCCATGCAGCAGCACCAGCGGGCTGCCCTGCCCGGCGGAACGCCAGACGACCCGCGTGCCGGCGTGTTCGACGGTGTGGCGGACGGTGGCGGCCTCCACCGCGGCAATGGCCGCCTCGGCGCGGGCGCGGTCGTCGTTCGGGTAAAGGATGGGATCGATGTCGCTCATGACGGGGAATCGCGCGGGAAAACCGGACAAAGGCGCAAGCTTAACCCGACGCCGCGAAGGCGGCGGCCCATCCACTACACTAGCGCCTCCCATCGTTTCTTTCCCGCAGCCAGCATGTCCGAACCCGTCCGCCTGTCCAAACGCATGTCCGAACTGGGACTCTGTTCCCGCCGGGAAGCCGATGAATGGATCAGCCGGGGCTGGGTGCGCGTGGACGGCGCGGTGGTCTCGGTGCTGGGCAGCAAGGTGCTGCCGAAGCAGAAGATCACCATCGAACGCCAGGCCAGCGCCGAGCAGGCGCAGCGGGTCACCATCCTGCTGAACAAGCCGGTCGGCTACGTCAGCGGCCAGGCCGAGGACGGCTACCAGCCCGCCGTGACCCTGGTCAAGGCCAGCACACGCTGGACCGGAGACCGCTCGCCCACCCGCTTCCAGCCCACCCAGTTGCGCAGCCTGGTGCCGGCGGGGCGGCTGGACATCGATTCGGTCGGGCTGCTGGTGCTGACCCAGGACGGCCGCATCGCCAAACACCTGATTGGCGAGGACTCGACCGTCGACAAGGAATACCTGGTCCGCGTCCAGTACTCGCGCCCGGGCCGCCTGCCCGAAAGCGGCCTCAAACTGCTCAACCACGGCCTGTCGCTGGATGGCAAACCCCTGCGTCCCGCCAAGGTCCGCTGGCAAAACGACGACCAGCTCTCCTTCACCTTGCGCGAAGGCAAGAAGCGCCAGATCCGCCGCATGTGCGAAGCCGTCGGCCTGCGCGTGGTGGGTCTCAAGCGCGTCCGCATAGGCGGCGTCGCACTGGGCGACCTGCCTCCGGGACAGTGGCGGTATCTGCGGGAAGACGAACAGTTCTGACAGGCGGCGGGCCGGCCCGCTAATCGTGGTCCTGCCTGGCCAACGCCTCGTAGACGTAGGCGGCGGCGCCTTCGATATGCGCCCGCAGCAGGCCGCAGGCCTTGTCGGCATCGCGCTCCAGGCAGGCTTCGACCAGTTGGTGATGTTCCAGCACGACGCGCTGGTCCACCGTGCGGTTGGCGAGGAACAGGCGCCGGTAGCGGTCGCCCCGGTCATTCAGCATCGAACAGAACTGCAGCAGCAGCGGCATGCGACAGGCCGAAACCAGGCTCATGTGGAGCTGCCTGTGCAGGCGCTCCCACCGCTCCACCCGCTGCTGCCCATTGTCGGTCTTCTCCTGGCGCGACAACTGCATCAGCGTGCCGGTGATCCGGACCTCCCATTCCTCGTCGGCATGCAGGATGGAATCGCGCAGGGCCTTGGGCTCCAGATCGGCCCGCAGCTCGACCACCTCGGCCAGGTTCTCGGCCGAAACCGGCGCCACGCGCACGCCGCGCTGGTCCTCGATCAGCAGCAGGCCTTCCGATCCCAGGCGTGACACCGCCTCGCGCAGCGGACTGAGACTGACGCCGTAGCGGTCGCGCAATTCCTCCAGCCGGATCCGCTGCCCGGGCAACAGTTCCCCTGACAACACCTCCTGCCGCAAGCGTTCCACCAGCGAAGTCGCCAGCGTCGCCCGGCCCCGTTCGGGGGCGGGCTCGGAGCCGATCGGAATCTGTCTTGTCATGAGGCAGGCGAAGCGAGAAAAGATCCCCGGATTTTAGCCAGTTGTTGACCTGAAAAACGATAATGATCAAAATATCGATGATTTACAAATAATCGATATTCAGGAAAACCAGCCAGGACGGCTGCCCCAAGGAAGGAGACACGATGGAATACACCCCGCTCAGGCTGCTGATCGATGGCCAATGGCTGGACGGCCAGGGACGCGAGACGCTGCCGGTCATCAACCCGGCCACCGAGGCCGTGCTCGGCCAGTTGCCCGTGGCGTCCGAAGCCGACGTCGAGCGCGCGGCCCGCGCCGCGGAACGAAGCTTTCCGGCATGGCGGGACATGTCCGCCTACGACCGCGCGAAGATCCTGTTCCGGACCGGGGAAGTGCTGCGCGGCCGCGTCGAGCGCATCGCGCAACTGATGACCCTGGAGCAGGGCAAGCCCCTGAACCAGGCCCGCCAGGAAGTCATCCACCTGCCCGACATGCTCGTCTGGCATGCCGAGGAAGGCCGCCGCGTCTATGGCCGGACCATTCCGGCCCGCGACCTCGGGCACCGCCAGGTCTCGGCGCGCGAGCCCATGGGCCCCATCGCCGCGTTCACGACCTGGAACTACCCGGCCATGATTCCCATGAAAAAGGTCTGCGCCATCCTGGCGGCCGGGTGCACCTGCGTGCTCAAAGGCGCGGAAGAAACGCCGGCGTCGACCATGGAACTGGTCCGGGCCTTCGCCGACGCGGGGCTGCCCGAAGGCGTGCTCAACCTCGTCTACGGCGCGCCCGACCGCATCTCCAGCCAGTTGATCGCCTCGCCGTCGATCCGGGGCATTTCGTTCACCGGCTCCACCGCCGTCGGCCGCAAGCTGGCGGAGCTGTCGGGCCGGCACCTCAAGCGCACGGTCATGGAGCTGGGCGGCCACGCCCCCGTGATCGTCATGGACGACGTGCGCGACCTGGCCGGCCTCGCCCGCACCTCGGTCCTGCGCAAGTTCCGCAACTCGGCGCAGGGCTGCGTGAATCCGAGCCGGTTCTTCATCCATCGCAAACTCTACGAACCCTTCGTCGAAGCATTCGTGGCCGAAACCCGGGCCCTGGTCGTCGGCGACGGCTTCTCTCCCGAGGTCAACATGGGGCCGCTGGCGCACGAGCGCAGGCTGGGCGCCATGCAGCACTGCGTCGACGATGCGCTGGCGCAAGGCGCCACGCTGCGCTGCGGCGGCAGGCGGCTGGACCGGCCGGGCTACTTCTGGGAGCCCACCGTCCTGACCGATGTCCCGGCCAGCGCGCTGGTCATGAACGAGGAGCCCTTCGGCCCCGTCGTTCCCATCAATGCCTTCGACGACGTCGAGGAAGTCCTGGCCGAAGCCAACCGGCTGCCGGTGGGGCTGGCGGCCTATGCCTTCACCAACTCGACGCTATGGGCCAACCGCCTGTCGCGGCGGCTGGAGGCCGGCATGGTCGCGATCAACTCCTTTGCCTTCGGCGCCGCCAATGCCAGCAGCACGCCCGAGGTTCCGTTCGGCGGGATCAAGGCCAGCGGCTTCGGCGCCGAATGCGGCAGCGAGGGCATAGAGGGATACCTGAACATCAAGTTCGTCAGCGAATACGAACAGGCGTGACGAGCGCCGCCCCCAAAACATCCAGGAGACAAACATCATGACCCCTACCCGACGCATTCTTGCGGGCGTCGCACTCGCGCTGGCCGCCGGCAGCGCCATGGCCACCTACCCCGACCGGCCCATCCGCTTCATCGTTCCCATGGCGGCCGGCGGCCCCGCCGACCAGACCGCGCGCCTGCTGGCCAGGATGATCAGCGACCAGCTGGGGCAGCCCGTCGTGGTCGACAACCGCAGCGGCGCGGGCGGCGTGGCGGGCACGGACGTCATCGCCAAGGCGGCGCCGGACGGCTACACGATAGGCATGGGCACCATCAGCAGCTTCGGCATCAATCCGGGCCTGATGGCCAAGATGCCGTTCGACGCGCAAAAGGATTTCACGCCCATCGGCAACGCCTCGGCCACCAGCGGCATCATCCTGGCGACCCGCGACGCCCCCTTCAAGGACCTGCCCGGCCTGGTCGCCTATGCCAGGCAGAACCCCGGCAAGGTCACCTACGCGTCCGCCGGCATCGGCTCGGTCGGCCACATGGTGGGCGAGTCCCTGAACCACGCCGCCGGCATCGCGCTGACGCACGTGCCCTACCGGGGCACCACGCCCGCCGCGCAAGGCCTGCTGGCCGGCGACGTCATGCTGTTCATCGAGACCTCGTTCAGCACGGCCATGCAGTACCTGCCCACGGGCCGGATCAAGGCCATCGCCGTCACGCGCAAGCAGCGCTCGCCCCTGCTGCCCGACGTCCCCTCGATGGGCGAAGGCGGATTCCCGCAGATCGACAGCCCGGCCTGGTTCGGCGTGGTCGGGCCGGCGGGCATGCCGCCCGACGTCGTCAAGCAGTTGAACGCCATCCTGCAGAAGGGATTCGGCACGCCCGAGGCCCGGGAGCAACTGGCCCGCTTCGGCGCCGAGCCCGTGCCCTCGACGCCCGAGGACTTCCGCACCTACATCGGTGAGGAAATCGGCCGCTGGACCCGGGTCATCCGCGCCGCGGGCATCAAGCCCGAGTAGCGTCCCGTACCAGCCGCTGCCGCGCAAACGCCGGATACGTCTCCGCGACCTGGTCGCGTACCACGGACGTCAGCAGGTCCACCCATGGCGGCGGCGGCGGCGGTGTTTCGGGCACCGAAGGCGGACGATCGAAGTCAAAACCCGTGGCCTGCACGATGTCGTCGACCGAATGGCCCGGGTGCGTACTGCTCAACGTGAAACGGCCGGTGCCGCGGTCGAAGGCGAAAGCCGCCTTGCTGGTGACGAGGTCGGTCGGTCCGCCACGGCGATACACCCCCGGCGGCGGCATGCCCGGCGCGCTGATGAAATCCACCTTGGGGACCAGCACACGGGGACTATGTTCTTCGCGGTACAGGATGACCCGCGGCACCATGGAGATGATGAACGGCGTACCGAACGAACCGGGAAAGCGGGCCTTCGATCGTGGATACTCCCCGACTCCCACGTTGTTGAGATTGGCCTGTCCATCGATCTGCCCGCCGCCGATGAAGAAAACATCGATGCGGCCCTGCCCGATCCGGTCGTACAGTTCGCTGCCGCTCTCGTGGAAGGGGTCGTTGACGTTGTTCCGAAACACCAGGGCTCGCGTGCGGCCCGGGCAGAGCCGCTGCGCCAGCAAAGCCGCCGCGGCCGGTACCGGCGACGAAGAACCCACGGCCACGACACCGGCATTCTCCAGCATCTTCGCAAGCAGGCAGATGACCAGCATGTCGTTGTTCATGCGCGGACTCCGTCGATACGCGGCTCGTTGGCGACGAACTCGTCCAGGTAGGCCTGGAAACCTTCGTCGGTACGGGCGGCATCCATGTAGCGGACGATATGCGGGGTATCTTCCTCGCGCTCGTGTTGCAGCGTCATGGGCCAGGTCCCGCCCGGGACGTGCGCCAGGCCCGACACGTACACCTCGGACAAGGTGCCGGCCGACATGACGGGATCGGTCAACAGGTTGCCGTCCCAGATGTGCTCCACGGTGACGAAAGTCTTGCGCGACGCGTGGGCGGTGTATGCCAGGTCGCGCCGGCCGCCGGTCCAGACGTTGCCATGGCGATCGCCCCAGCGCGCGTGGAACAGGAAGCAGTCCGGATTCAACGCGGGCACCAGCAGTACCGGATCGCCTCCATCGGCGAACGGGTTGTCGATGACCCGCCATTCGGGACGTACCCGCAGCAGATCCGATCCGATGATGCCGCGCAGCGATGCGAACGGCGCGCCTTTCGCGCCCGCCTGCAGGCCCGCATGGATGACGGGGCAGGTGGAATCCTTCAACTGCAGGCCGCCGTCGCGAACCGCGACGCGAAAGCGCGCGCCGGCGCCGAGTTCTCCCACGACCACTCCGCCGCACTCCACGGTATGAACCAGCCCCGCGCCGATCAACAGGTCGGCATGCAAGCCACACGCCGGCACGCACAGAAGATGAAAGGGCCGTGGCCGACGCCGGATGAGGGCGCGTACCGCCGCCATGGGTACGCCGCTTTCGTCCTTGGGCAAGGCCAGCATGCCCCCTTCGAAGCCGGCGACCAGTTCGTCCACGGTCAGCAATGA
Organism: Alcaligenaceae bacterium SAGV5; assembly: GCA_009360345.1. Lineage (GTDB taxonomy): Bacteria > Pseudomonadota > Gammaproteobacteria > Burkholderiales > Burkholderiaceae_B > Pigmentiphaga. The sequence continues at coordinate 941,473 of SPDP01000002.1, read as the reverse complement.
GCGTTCTGCATGCATATCGTGCTTCCTCCGTATTCAGGCCGCGCGCAGCGCCGGCAATCCCGACGGCTCGAAACATGCCAACGATTCGGGATTGGCGAGCGCACCGAGATTGGACGGCTCGCGGCCGTGGATGGCATCCCGCACGGCGGCCTCGGACACCTTGCCGGTGAACGTGACGGGTATGGCCGCCACCGGAATGATCTTCGACGGCACGTGCCGGGGCGACAGGCCATCCCGCAACAACTTGCGTATCCGCCCTTCCATCTGGTCGTCGAACGCCGCGCCGTCTCTCAGTTGAACGAACATTACCACCCGTGTGTCGCCCTCCCAATCCTGAGCCACGACGACGCTTTCGCGCACGTCGTCGAAATCGGCAAGCTGCCTGTAGATCTCTGCCGTGCCGATGCGCACGCCCCGGGCGTTGAGCGTGGAATCGCTGCGGCCATGGATGATCAGGCCGCCGTGCCCGGTGAACTCTGCCCAATCCCCATGCCGCCAGACGTCGGGATAGACGCTGAAATACGTCTCCCGGTAGCGTTTGTCGCCTGGATCGTTGAGGTAATGCAAGGGCATCGAAGGAAACGGACGCTTGACGACGAGTTCGCCCGGCTGGCCCCGTAGCGGGTTGCCCTGCCCGTCGAAGACGTCGATGTCGAAGCCCAGCGCCGGCCCCTGGATTTCTCCCGCCCAGACCGGGCCAATGGGGAAATTCGAGACCAGGGAACCGAACGAATCCGTTCCGCCGGACGGAGAAACGACGTGCACGTCGGCCTTCACCTTTTCATAGACGTATGCGTAGCCGTCGGCCCCGAAGGGGGAACCGTTGCACATGAGCGTCTTCAGCGCGCCGAAGTCATGGTCGAGGCGCGGCACGCGGCCGGCCTTGGCCAGCGACTCGACATAGCGGGCCGGCAGCCGCGCGAACGTCACGCGCTGCTCGGCGATATGGCGTACCAGGGCATCGCCACCGGGATGGAAGGGCGAGCCGTCGTACAGCACGATGGAGGCGCCGCAGCCAAGCGCCATGGCCATGACGTTCCAGACCATCCAGCCTATGGTGCTGGCCATATAGACGCGGTCTCCCGGGCGAACGTCGAACTGGAGCGCATGCGCCTTGAGATTTTCGAGCATGGCGCCGCCCGCCCCGTGCACGATGCACTTGGGCGCTCCGGTCGTCCCGGAGGAAAACAGAATATAGGCCGGGTGCTGGAAAGGCAGGCTCTCGTACTCGATCCCGCCGGCCTGGTAAGGCGCCAGAAAGCGATCGCGCTCCACCGTCCCCGCCATGCTCCGCCCGACGCCCAGGACCGGCACGGCCACCGCGGTCGAAATGGACGGGACACGCCGCAGGATTTCCTCGACCTTCTCGCCCAGTTCATAGACCTTGCCGCCATGCCGGTAACCGTCCGCGACGAGCATGAGCTTGGGCTGGACCTGGCCGATGCGATCGACGGCGGCGTTGACACCGTACTCCGGCGAACATGCCGCCCATACCGCGCCGAGGGCCACGGTCGCCAGCATGGCGGCCACCGCATCCGGGATGCTGGGTGTCAGGCACGCCACGCGATCGCCCACCCCCACCCCGGCGGCTCGCATGGCCTGCTGGTAGCGGGAAACCCGCGCACGCAACTCGCCGAAACTCAGGCTGGTCGGTGCCGCGTCCTCCATCAGGCCGATGACGGCCGGCATGTGGTCGTCCGACGCCAGCAAGGTACGTGCGATGTTCAAGCGCGCGTCGGGGAACCAGCTCGCACCTGGCATGCGGTCGCCGCCGACCAAATCCCGATCGCCCAGATGCTCGTACCGCACGCCGCAATAGTCGATGACGGTCCGCCAGAACGCGCCAGGATGCTCGACCGAATAGGCGTGCAACTGCTGGTAGTCCCGCAACGGCGGCCCGCCTCGCCGCGCGACCATTTCCATGAACTCGACCATGCGCGAACTCGCGGCGCGCGCTTGCGTGGGGGTCCAGATCGGGGCTTTCCCGGTATCGCTCGATGCCTCCATGGCGTCTCCTCTCATTTTGATTTCAATTCTAGTCCATCTAAAAATTTTTTGATGTATATTTGATTAACAACAAAATTTTCAATCAATAATCCGAGCCTGAAAAGACCCGGCTCCAGGAGACGACCATGGCCCGCCTTTCCCCAGCCCTGCCATACGCGGCGCTCGCCGCCGCCGCTTGCGCCAGCTTCGCGGCAGCCGGCCAGAGTGCCGACAAACCCTATCCCTCCAAACCCGTGCAGTGGATCGTCCCTTTCGCCGCCGGCAGCGGCGTCGATACCGAGGCACGAGTACTGGCCGACAAGGTATCCAAGATCCTCGGCCAGGCGGTGGTCGTCGAGAACAAGGCAGGCGCGGGCGGCACCATAGGGGTCGCGCAGGCGGCCCGCAGCCCCGCCGACGGCTATACGGTCGTATCGGGAACCAATGGCACCCATGGTGTCGCATCGGTGCTGTACGGCAGCAATCTTGGCTACGATCCGATCCGGGACTTCGCTCCCATCACCGCCGTCAGCGTTGCGCCCTTCGTCGTGCTGGTCAACGGCGACTCGCGCTGGAAGACGATCCAGGAACTGATGGCGGACATCAAGGCCCATCCAGGCAAGTTCACCTACGCGTCAGGCGGCAACGGCACGCTGTCCCACATCGGCGCGCAGATGGTCCTGACCGCGACCGGCACCGACATGAGCCACATTCCCTATCGCGGCACCGGCCCTGCCCGCGTAGACCTGCTGGCGGGCCGGGTGGACGTCATGGTCGATTCGCTCACCAATACGGTGCCGTTGATGGAGGCAGGCAAGCTGCGCGGGCTGGCCGCGCTCACCCCTTCCGCCCGGTCGTTCACGCCGGACCTGCCCACGCTGGAAGCGGTAGGCGTCAAGGGGTTCGAAGTCAGCGGCTGGCATGTACTGCTCGCCCCCGCCGGCACGCCCCGGGCGGCCATCGACCGTCTCAACGCCGCCTTCCGGGAAGCCATGAAAGACCCGCTGCTGTCGAAGAACCTGGCCAGCAAGGGCCTTCAACCCACCCCGACCACCCCCGAAGAGCTCGCCGCCTTCATGAAGGTCGAAGTCCCCAAGTGGGAAGAGGCCGCCCGCAAGTCGGGCGCCCGTGTCGAATGACGGCGGCCGGGGCGGGTTGTCCCGCCCCCGCCGGTCGTCAGGCAGCAATGCGGCGCGCGTCCTCCAGCACGCTGCCATCGATCCACCCGGCGATGTCCACTTCCCGCGTGATCGTGCCGTGATCGCGCAACATGCGCTCCCGCTCGGCCAGCAACGCGAAGTCCGCCGGGCTGCAGTGCAGGCGGCTCCAGCCGGGAAAATCGAGTCCCCGGGCGCGATAGAGGCCGGGGGATATTCCAAGGTCGCGTTCGACCAGCCCGGCGATCTGCTGCGGATGCCGCGCGGCCCACTTCTCCGCCTGGAGCAGGCGGGCCAGCATGTCGACCACCACCTCGCGGTGCTCGTCCAGCAATGCCTGGCTGACCGTCACGGTGCGCAGTTCACCGCGCGCCCGCGGCGCCGGATCTTCCCGGCTGTCGTAGATACGGCGCAATCCCAGGTTGGCAACCGTTTCCTCGGGCAGCGCCGTCACGATGGCATCGACCTCGCCACGCTCGAGCATGATGCAGAACCGGTGCGCCGCCTGCTCGAAGAAATGCGTGGCCTCGGGTTCCATGTCGCAGCGCTTTTCCCGGTCGAAATCCACGTCGACCACGGTCACATCCGCCATCGCCAGCCCCGCGCTGGCCAGGCACGTGGACAAGGGTTTCAGGAACACTTCGCGGTCGACGTCAAACGGCCGGCCGGGCACCCGGGGCAGGGGAACGCGGCGCCCGCGCAGCCCGGCGGCCGTGCGGATGGGGGAATCGTCCCTGACGTAGACGGGCTCGCTGCATTCATAGCCGGAGAACGCCACCAGGCGGGTCGAGGCGCCCTGAGCGCGTGCCCACATGGCTTTGGCATGCCCCGCGTGCCGCATCCACAGCCGGTCTTCCTGGTGGTTGTAGTCGCCAAGCTCGATGCGCACCCTTTCCGTTCCGGCCATCAGGCCCAGTTGAACGGCCAGGCACGTCGGCGTAGGAATGACGCGGCACCGCGAATAATGAATCGTTTCCATTTCAATGACCTCGTTGCGGGGAGCCGCGATCGGCCGCACGGACTTGACCGTGGCCCCCCGTACCCCAGTGATAGAATCGCCCGGCCGTCTCGCCTATATACCGCATGGGAGAATCATGGCGCTCTCGCTCGCCAATATCCGTGGTCTGCTGGCTCTTGCAGAACACTTGAGTTTTCGCCGGGCAGCCGAAGCCCTCAATCTGGGGCAGCCCGCGCTGAGCGCGCAGATACGCGCGCTGGAAGACGCCGTAGGCGTGGCCTTGGTATCGCGCACCACGCGGGATGTCCGCCTCACGCCCGAGGGGGAACGCTTCGTGGCACAGATGCGCAGGCTGACGGCGGAGATGGACTCGGTCGTCGCCGCCTTGCGCGACCCGGCGCTGCTGCTTGCGGGCCGGGTCGCGTTTTCCTGCATCCCCACCGTCGCCGCGCATATCTTTCCGAAGGTCATCAAACGCTTCCGTGACAAGCATCCAGGCGTGGCGATCGAGATGCACGACGAAGAAACCGTCAGGCTCGAACGCCGCATCCTCAGCCGCGAAGTGGATTTCGGCATAGGCGGCGTGCCCCGCTGGCGGGACGAACTGGAATTCACGCGGCTGGCGCACGACCCCTTCGTGCTCGTCTGCGCCAAGACCCATCCGCTGGCCCGCCGCGGCAAGGTGCATCTCGAAGAGGCACTGCAGTATCCGCTCATCTCGCTCAGCAAGGGCTCGAACATCCGTGCCACCACCGAGACCTACCTGAGCCGGCAGGGATACTCGTTCTCCCCCGCCTACAGCCTCAAGCAACACTATACGATCGGCCCCATGGTCGAGGCGCAGCTCGGCATCTCCCTTCTTCCCAACACGGCCGCCGCCTCGCTGAAGGTCTCCCCCCGCTTGCGGGTCATTCCGCTGGACCATCCGGATTTCACGCGCGAGCTCGGTCTCATCAAGCGCATAGGCGAGCCCCTGACTCCCGTCGCCGAAGCCTTCTACCAGGCAACGGCCCAGGCCTTGCGCGGCCCGGCCGGCAAGCACATGACCAGCGAATGAGCAGGAATCCGGCATGCGTCAATCCGCCTTGATGCCCGCGCTCCGGATGACCTGGGCCCAGCGGGGCATTTCCGCCCTCACGTAGCGGCCCAGTTCCTCGGGCGTGCCCGGCGTGGCGCCAACACCGCGCGCGGCCAGGCTCTTGCGCACCTCGGGGTCCTTCAATGCCGCGACGAATGCGGCATTGAGCCGTTCGATGACGGGGCGCGGGGTATTGGCGGGCGCGAACACACCATCCCAGGCCGCGATCTCGAATCCCGGGTAGCCGGACGACGCCAGCGTGGGCACGTCGGGGTAGGCTTCTTCGGGATCCAGGGAAAGCACGGCCAATGGCCGCAGCCTGCCGGCATCGATCTGCGCGCGGGCATTGGCGATGACATCGAACATCATGTCCAGCCGCCCTCCCAGCAGGTCCACCGTGGCGGCTGCATTCCCGCGATAAGGCACGTGCACGATATCGACGCCGGCCGCGCTGCGGAACATCTCTCCCGCGATGTGCAGCGCCGATCCGTTGCCGCCGGATCCGAAGGTCCGCTTGCCCGGATTGGCCTTGAGATCGGCGATCAACGCCGAAACGCTTTTTATCGGCGATTGGGCATTCACCACCAGCACCATCGACACCCGCGTCAGTTTGGTGACCGGAGCGAAGTCCTTGACCGGGTCATAGCCGGGATCGTTGTAGAGCGCCGGATTCGCGGCGTGCGTTCCGCTGGTCCCGTACAGCAGCGTGTATCCATCGGCCGGCGCCCGGGCAACGAAGGCAGCCCCGACGTTGCCCCCTGCCCCCGGCCGGTTCTCTACCACGATCGATTGCCCAAGCTCTTTTTCGGCGCGCGCCGCGACCGTGCGGGCAATGTTGTCCGCGCCCCCTCCGGCCAGGAAGGGAACGATCCAGCGCACGGGCTTGGCGGGGAAGGTCTCGGCGGCGCCCGCCGCCGGCCAGGCCAGCGCTCCTGACAGTCCCAGCAGCAACGCCGGGACGAAATGCCTGCGGTCGAGCAACTCCCGTGCACCCATGATGTGTCGTCTCCCATGATTTCGATATGTGGCGCTGCGCACCTTTAAATCAATAATATCAATTTAAAAGCTCTATTGCTCAATTTTTTTGATTTGATGTAAGATCGAAAAAAACCATCCGGAAGCACCATGCGCGACGCACATAACGAGTTCGACCTGGACGATCTGGTCGGCCACATCATGGACGGCGACCGGATTGCGATCGCGACCGGCTTCAATGGTCATTTCAGCGGCGTGGCCATGAACGCCACCCGCGCGCTGATACGCCGCGGAATCCGCCGGCTGCGCGTGCTTTGCGTACCGTCCAGCAGCATCCAGGTCGACATGCTGATCGGCGCCGGCTGCGTCGCATCGGTAGAGATGGGCGGCATCGTTCTGTACGAATACGGGTCCGCGCCACGATTCACGGAGGCCCAGGCGCAAGGCACGATAGCCGTGCGGGAAGCAACCTGCCCGGCGATCACCGCGGGCCTGAAGGCAAGCGAATCCGGCCTGCCGTTCATGCCCGTGCGAGGCGTGCTCGGTTCGGATGTCTACCGCGTCAGGCAGGACGAATGGAAACAGATCGCGAATCCGTTCGACCCCGCCGAACAGGTGGCCGTGATTCCCGCCATCTGCCCCGACATCGCCTTGTTCCACGCGCCGCTTGCCGACCGGCACGGCAACGTCTGGATAGGCAGCCGTGGCTCCCTCAAGCTCATGGCCCGGGCCGCCAGGCGCACGCTCGTCACCTACGATGAGCGCTACGAAGGCAATCTGATGGAAGACCCGATAAGAAGAGCGGGAGTGATAGGAGACGCCTACATCACCGGCATCTGCCGCCAACCCAACGGTTCATGGCCGTTGCATGGCGGCGAACGCTACCCGGAAGACAGGGAACACATGCAGCGCTATGCCGACATGGCTCGCACCCGGCAAGGTTTCGACGACTATCTCAAGGCATTTGTCCTGGAAGGCGGGATGCCGGCATGACATGCGACTGGAACGTTCTCGCCGTCACGACGCTTGCCCGCCTGCTCGCTCCCCGCGGCCATGTGCTGGTCGGAACCAATGCGGCCGCGCAGATGGCGGGCGCGCTGCTCGCCCGCGAACTCTCGGGGGGCCGGATCCGCGTCAGCGTGATCGGAAGCCGCAAACACTCTTTCCTGACCGACGACCTGTCCGAAATCTTCGATTGCGCCGCCCGGGGACGCTTCGACGCCTTCATGATCGGAGGAGGCCAGATCGACGGCCAGGCCAACATCAACCTCGTCGGCGTGGGACAGCACCCACGCATGCAGGTGCGTTGGTCCGGATCGCATGGAACGCCGCTGCTCTATCTGATGATTCCCAACATCATCATCTTTCGCGAACGCCATACCCGGGAAGTCATGGTCGACAAAGTGGATTTCATCAGCACGCCGGGAACCAGCCCGGCCGAGGTGTACCGTCCCGGAGGCCCCACGGGCATGCTCACCGGCAAGGGCGTCTTCTCGTTCGACAAGCGCACGGCCCGATTCCGGCTGGAATCCCTCCATCCCGGCATCGATCTGCGCGACATCCTGCAGAACACGGGTTTCGCGTTCGATCATGACGAGGCTCCCGCCGCCACCGCCCTGCCATCCAATGAAGTGGCTACGCTGCTGCGCGACGCCGTCTGCCCCGAGGTGGCCGAAATCTATCCCCGGTTCGCGCAGGCATTGAGCCGGGGCGTCGACACGCATCTTGCGCACGCCTCGTCATGAACGTCTCGACACCGATCTGGCGCCCCACCCCGGAACGAATGGCGAATGCGCGCATGCGCGCGTTCATGCAGAGGCTGCAACCGGCCAGCGCATCCCCGCTCGACGCCTACGATTCGCTATACCGGTTTTCGCTCTCGCAGCCCGCGGCATTCTGGGGCGGGCTGTGGGACTACCTCGGACTGCGCGGCGAAAAGGGCGGGCTCGTGGTCGACGACCCGCTCCGCCTGCCCGGGGCCCGCTGGTTTCCCCAGGCCCGGCTCAACTTCGCCGAGAACCTGCTGCCGCGCGACGACGCCGCCGACGCGCTCGTATTCCGCAACGAACAAGGCATGCGCCGCGCCCTGAGCTGGCGCATGCTGCAACAACAGGTCGCGGCCTGTGCGCATGCGCTGGAATCGGCGGGCGTCCGACCGGGCGACCGGGTCGCGGGATACCTGCCCAACGTTCCCGAAGCCATCGTCGCCATGCTCGCCACCACCTCGATCGGAGCGATCTGGTGCGCCTGTTCGCCCGACTACGGCGTCGCGAGCTGCCTTGACAGGTTGCGCCAGGTCGAGCCCAAGGTGCTGTTCACGACCAACGGCTATGTCCATGGCGGCCGCTTTCACGATCTGGCCGACAAGTCACGGGAAATCGCCGCCGCCCTGCCCGGCCTCGCCCGCACGGTCACCGTCGCCTATCCCGGCTCGACGCTGCCGGACGACGAAAACCTGTCATACGAAGCCTTCCTGGCTGGGCGGCCATGCAGGATCGCATGGAAACGATTCCCCTTCGATCACCCGGCGTTCATCCTCTTTTCATCCGGCACCACCGGCACCCCAAAGTGCATCGTGCATGGCGCGGGCGGAAGCCTGTTGCAGACGCTGAAGGAGCTGGCGCTGCACTGCGACGTCCATCCGGAAGAACGCGTCATGTACCTGACCACCACAGGATGGATGGTCTGGAACGTCATGGCGTCGGCGCTCGGCCTGGGCGCGACCGTCATCCTCTACGATGGGTCGCCCGCCTTCCCCTCCACGTCGGCACTGTGGGACCTGGTCGACGATGAAGACATCGCGGTGCTGCGCATCGTCCCCCGGCTCATCGAGCAGTACCAGGCAGCCGGGCTGCGGCCCCGCGATAGCCATCGGCTCGCAAGCCTCAAATGCATACAGGCAGGCAGCTCTCCCCTGTCATCGCGGCATTACGAATACGTCTACCGCGAGATCAAGGAAGACGTGCACCTGATGTCACCCGCAGGCGGAACCGACATCATGGGCACGCTCGCGACCGGCAGCCCGATTTCGCCGGTCTGGGCAGGGGAAATACAAGTGCTGTCGCTGGGCATGAAAGTGGAGGTCTACGATGACTCGGGCCGCCCGGTCGTCGGCCAGCCCGGCGAACTCGTGTGCACCCAGGCCTTCCCTTCCGTGCCGGTCGCGTTCTGGAATGACGACGGCAGCCGGCTGCATGCCGCCTATTTCCAGCAGATTCCCGGGGCATGGCGGCATGGCGATTGGGCACGCCTGACCGCGCACGGGGGCCTGATCATCGAAGGCCGTTCCGACGCCACCCTCAATGTCAACGGGATACGCATCGGGACCAGCGAAATATACCGGGCACTCCAAGGCCTGGAGCTTGTCACGGAAGCCGCGGCGGTCGAATGCCCTGGCCCGGACGGCACGTCCATCGTGTTGTTCGTCGTACTGCGGGAGGGAAACCAGCTCTCCGGCACCCTCGCCGCGGACATACGCAATGCCATCCGGACCGGCGCCACCTCGCGCCACATTCCGGCAAGCATCGTCCAGGTGGACGACCTGCCACGCTCATCCAACGGGAAAGTCTCCGAAGTGGCGATCCGGGACTTTCTGGCAGGCCGTCCGACCCGCCACCGCGACGGCCTGCTCAATCCCGAGGCGCTCGATCGGCTCGCCGCGAGCAGCCTGACCACCCATTGACGGACACCGTCAACCTTCCTCCACGCGAGCAAAGGACCTTCATGCCCCACGACCTCGACATCATCTGGTACACGCGTTGCCCCGTTCCCACCGCATCGGGCATCGCCATCCACAACGGCTGGCTCGAACAGGAGTTCGAATCGGACGGCATCTCGGTGCTCTCGCTGTGCGCATCGCCCGATCAATCGGTCCGGGAATCGCACTTCGATCACCGGCAAGGCGACTCGTTCCGCCACGGCGGCAACGCGCCACCGATCTGGTCACGCTCGGAAGGCAATGACGTCGTGGTCGTGGGGCTGACCTGGTTGCCGCAGTACCAGTCCCTCCTCACCCTGCCGGACTCAGGCATCCGCTCTCCCGCCGACCTGAAGGGCCGGCGCCTCGCCCTGCCGAGACGGACCCATGAAAAAATCGACTTCTGGCGTGCCTCCGCGCTGCAGGGGTACGCGCAAGTCCTGGCGTCGGTGGGCCTGACGCTGGATGACGTCACGCTGGTCGACCTGCCGATCGACCAGCCATATATTGGCAAGGTCGCCGCCTCGAACACCGGCGCGCTGTTCGACGCCCATCAGTTCGCGAGTTCGGCGCGGGCCGAGACTTTCGCGCTCATCCGGGGCGAAGCCGACGTGCTGTACAACTACGGCGCAGCCGGCCCCGCCCTCCAGGAATTCCTCGGCGCGCATGTCGTGGCCGACATCAATCACCATCCGGATCGGCGCGTCAGCATCAATAACGGTACGCCCAACGTACTGTCGGTAAGCGGCCGCCTGGTCCGGGAGTATCCGGAGTTCGTCGCACGATATCTCTGCCAGGTGCTCAGGGCGGCCCAATGGGCTCGCGCAAACCGTGCCGCCACCCAGGCCATCATCGCCCGCGAAGTCTCGGTCGCCTACGAATGGGTGCCCGAAGCCTTCGACGACACCGTCTACCAGAATCTCGAGCCCAGCCTGGCCCCCGAACTGGTCCGCGCACTGGAAGTCCGCAAGGACTTCCTGTATGAACACGGCTTCATCCGCAACGACTTCTCCATCGCCGACTGGATCGTTCCCGGCCCCCTGGCCCGCGCCAGGGAGCTTCTCCAGGAACGCAGCCTGGCCGAGGCCGGAGGCACGCAGGTGGAGGCTTAGTCCAGCGAGGCCCCGGACTCCTTCACCGCCGCGGACCACAACTTGTTGTCCGCGACCAGCTTCCTGGCGAACTCCTCGGGTGTGTTGCACAGCACGCTGACGCCGATGGCGGCGAGCTTGGCGCCGAACTCGGCATTCCGGCCCGCCTCGGCCAAGGAGCCGGCGATCTTGTCGACGATCCCGGCAGGCGTGCCGGCCGGGGCCGCCACGCCGTTCCAGGTCTCGGTCGTGAAGCCCGGATAGCCCTGCTCGGCAACGGTCTTGACACCTGGCAGGTCGTTGGAGGGCCTGGTGCCCGAGGTGGCAACGATGCGCAGCCGGTTCGTCGTCGAATAAGGCAGCACCTCGGCCACGTTCGCGAAATACATCGGCACCTGCCCGCCCACCACGTCGGCGATCGCCGGCGCGCCGCCGCGATACGGCGCGTGGATCATCGACAGTTCCGCGCGCTTGACGAACATCGCCATCGTCAAATGGCTGACCGACCCGCTGCCCGCCGAGGCATACGCCACCTGGCCGGGATGCGCCTTCACGTAGGACACCAGCTCGGGCAGCGTCTTCGCCGCGAAGCTCGGATGCACCGCCAGCGCGAACTCGTTGGTCGCCACGATCGACACCGGCGCGAAATCCTTGATCGGGTCGTAGCGCACCTTCTGCAAGTACGGCACGATGGCCATCTGCGGCGCCGTCGCCATGAACAAGGTGTAGCCGTCCGGCTTGGCCCGCGCCACGTAATCGGCGGCGATCGCGCCATTGGCGCCAGGCCGGTTGTCGACGACCACCGTCTGCTTGAGCTTGGCGGTCAGCCATTCGGCGGTGATGCGCGCGATGCTGTCGGTATTGCCGCCGGCGGCGAAAGGCACGACCAGCGTGATCGCGCGTTCGGGCCATGCCGCCTGCGCGGCGCCCGTCACGGCCAACGAAAGAAGAACCCCTGCAAAAGATCGCCACTTCGTTTTCATGCCCATCCCCGCCGTACGTGTGGTTGAAAAATCAGGCTGCGTGATTCATTTCCCGGTAGACGTCGCATGCTTCGGCCTCGGCCGCCTTCACGTGCGCCACGGCCGCGGCGCGCGCGACGCGGGCGTCGCCTTTTTCCAGCGCGTCGTAGATGCTCTCGAGCTCGCGCACGCTGTGCTTGGCGCGGCCGGGGCTGGCCATGGTCCGGGCCCGCAGGAAATTGATGCGTGTCAGCAGGCCATGCAGCACTTCGCCCATGACCGCGTTCCCGCAGCATTGGATGATCACTTCGTAGAAATCCGCCGTGGCCGAGATGCGCGTCTTCCAGTCTTGCTGGTCGACGGCGTCGGCGAAGGTGTCGAGGGCCTCGCGCATGCGGCGCAGGTCGTCCGGCCGGACCCGGCCGGCGGCCAGCGCGGCGGCTTCGCCTTCGAGCAGCGCGCGCAGGTGATAGATGCTCTCGGCCTCTGCCCAGCTCAGTTCGGCCACCGATGGTCCCTTGTTGGGCACGATGGTGATGAGCTTTTCGGTCGCCAGCACCCGCAGCGCTTCGCGCACGGAAGTACGGCTGACGCCCAGCAGGCTGCACAGCTTGGCTTCGACCAGCCGCTCGCCGGGCTTGAAGTAGCCGCTGGTGATGGCCTCGCGGACCAGGCGCACCGTTTCCTGTTGCACCGAACGCGGCGATATTTTCAGGTCCATGGAATCGTGTCTCCGGTTACAGCGGCGGCAGTTGCCGTGCGCCGCGGCGGTCGAACAGGTCGTAGGCCCCCTTGAACCAGGGCTGGGCGGCCAGGCGCTCGCGCCAGGGCGTGGCGCGAGCCTTGGCGCGGGCCGGCGACTCCAGCGCCGCGACATCGTCCAGGTAATGCAGCGCCAGCCGGTTGTAGCGGCCCGGGTCGCCATCCCTGACATGGAAACGCCGCACCGCGCGCCACTGCGGGCATTCCAGCAGCAGCGGCACATGGTCCTGCTCGTACCAGGCGTCGAAATCGGCCAGATGTTCCTGGGGCACGTCGAACCAGACGGGATAGAGCACCGGGGCATCGATGGCTTCGGGCGAGGCATCGCCGGCGCTGCCGATTTCCTCGCACAGGTAACGCGTGAATCCGGACACGTTGCGCAGCATCCAGGCCGTTTCCTCGGAAGGATGCTGCTTGATGGCCTGGTAGGCGACGGTGCGAAGCGCGGCGAGATCGTCCATTTCATAGACGGCGAGGTAGTTGCGTTCGGAAGCCGCGTACCGCTGGGCGCTGACGAAACCGCGCAGGCCCATGCGGATGGGAATGTGCTCGGTGTCGTACCAGCGATTGAACGTCTGTTCCCACTCGGGGGCCGGCGTCATCTCCGAGAACAGAATGGCGCGTCCGCGCATGGAGCTCTCCTGGCATTCATTGACTTTATGATTGTATGACAATAACATCGTCAAACATTCTGTTCAACAAGAATTTGAACCCTCCCCGAGGGTGGCTGACGTCAGGAGCGACACATGCAATTGAAAGTACGCAGGTGGCAGGCAATCGTGGAAGAGAAGCTGGAGGAAGCCGGCCGGCCGGCCGACGAAGCGCTGCGCAAGGCGGCCATCGTGGCCTTCGTGGAAAACCCCTATGCCGGCCGGTACGTGGAAGACCTCTCGCCCATGATCGAAGCGAGCCCCGAACTGGGCGCCCGCATGGCGGCCCGGCTGCGCGCGGCCTACGGCGACCATCCCATCCTCTCGTACGGCAAGGCGGGCGTCGTCGGGCTGGGCGGGGAGCAGGAACACGCCAACGCGCTGCTGACCACCGCCTCGGCCGAACCCCTGCGCAAGGAAATCGGCGGCGGCAAGGCCTGGATCTCGTCGGTGACCAAGGTGGGCGGCCCGGGCACGGTGCTGGACGTGCCGCTTGCCTCCAAGGACGCGCTCTATGTACGGTCGCTCTACAACGCCATGACGCTGTATTTCGCGGATGGCCCCCTGCCCGACGAAATCGCGCTGGTATTCGCCGTCTCCAGCCGCGAGCGGCTCAACGCCCGCGTGGGCGGCCTGCGGCTGCGGGACGTGCAGGGCCAGGACGGACTTGTCTGAGGAGCACACCATGAAACTCGCCATCGTCAACCTGGGCCGGATACTCACCGGCGAATGGCGCGAGCCCTATGCCTCGGGCGACGCCATCCTGATGCAGGACGGACTGATCGCCAAGGTCGGCACGCTGAGCGCGGCGGAAGTCGAAAGCGCCGACGTGGTCATCGACGCCGCCGGCACCACCGCCATTCCCGGCCTGATCGACTCGCAGGTGCACAACACCTTCGGCGACTACACGCCGCGGCAGAAGACCGTGGGCTTCCTGGAAAGCTACGTGCACGGCGGGGTCACCACCGGCATCACCGCTTCGGAAGTGCACACGCCCGGCCGCCCCAAGGACCCGGCCGGCGTCAAGGCGCTGGCGGTGGCCGCCCAGCGATGTTTCCAGGACTACCGCCCCGGCGGCATGCGCGTGTACGCCGGCTCCATCATCATCGAACCCGGCCTGGTGGAACAGGACTTCGCCGACATCGCCGCGCAGGGCGTGTGGCTGGCCAAGGCAGGCTTCGGCGCGGTCAAGACCCCCTACGACTACGTACAGGCCATAGGCTGGGCCCGCAAGCACGGCATGATCACCACCGTGCATACCGGCGGCTCCTCCATTCCCGGTTCGTCGGGCATCTGGGCCGAGCACCTGATCGCCATGAATCCGCATGTATCGTTCCACGTCAACGGCGGCCCCGTGGCCATGCCCGACGAGGGCTTTCCCAAGATGGTGCACGAATCGGAAATCGCGCTGCAGGTCTGCACCGCGGGCAACCTGCGGACCACGCTCATGCTGGGCGACATGGTGCGCGCCGCCGACCAGTTCGACCGCTTCCTGATCGCCACCGACACGCCCACCGGCAGCGGCATCATGCCGCTGGGCATGATGTACACCATCACGCACCTGGCCAGCCTGACCGACATGCCGGTGGAATGGGCCATCGCCGCGGCCACCGGCAACAACGCCCGGGTCTATGGCATCAACAGCGGCTTCATCAAGCCGGGCAAGGACGCCGACGTGGTCCTGCTGGACGCCTGCGTCGGCGGTTCCAAGAACGATCCGCTGGACGCCCTGCGCAACGGCGACATCGCCGCCGTGTCGGCCGTCGTGACCGACGGCGTGCCGCGCTTCGTCGGCAAGAGCCGCAACACCCCGGCCGGCAATCGCCCGGTCCGCGTCGCCCGCTGCAACATTCCCCAGGACTACACGAGCGGAGGCCATTGAATGAACAAGCACATCGCCATCGTGGGCGCCGGGCCGGTCGGCGTCGTCGCGGCGCTGGCCGCCGTGCAGCAGGGCTTCCGCGTCTCGCTGTACGAGGCCGAGTCGCGCGTGGACGACAGCCCCCGCGCCGCCACGACGCACAGCTCGACCCTGGAGATGATCGCCCGCGTGGGACTGATCGACCGCTTCATCGGGGAAGGGCTGACGGCGCGCTACTTCCAGTTCTGGGACCAGGCCGCGCAGAAGATGGTCGCCCAGTTCGACCACGAGATCCTGAAGGACGAGACCCCCTATCCTTTCGTCGTGCAGACCGAGCAGCACAAGCTCGGCAACATGGGCATCGAGAAACTGCGCACGCATGCGGACGCGGCGGTCCACTTCGAGCATCGCATCACGGGGGTGGCGCAATCCGCGGACGGCGTGACCTTGACCGCCGAGACGCCCGACGGACCGGTGCGCATCGAGGCCGACTACGTCATCGCGGCCGACGGCGGCCGCAGCGCGCTGCGCAAGGCCCTGGACATTCCGTTCGAAGGCATGACCTGGCCCGAGCGCTTCATCGTCATCACGGTCAAGGATGACTTCGAACGCCTGATGGGCTGCTGCTATCGCAATTATCTTGCCCACCCCGACGCCTGGACCAATCTGTTCAAGATCTCCGGGGACGACATGCAGGGACGGTGGCGCGCGGTCTTTCCCTCGGGAGTCGACGAGACCGACGAAGAAGCCCTGAGCGACGCCGCGGTCACCCGCCGCCTCGCCCATGTGTTCCCGAGGACCGAGCCCTACGAGGTGCTGCACCGTAGCATCTACCGCGTCCACCAGCGGGTGGCGGCGCGCTTCCGGCAGGGCCGGGTGTTCCTGGCTGGCGACGCCGCGCACGTCAACAACCCCATCGGCGGCCTGGGGTTGAACTGCGGCATCCACGATGCGATGGAACTGGTGGACATGCTGACGTCAGTCGAGCGGGGCGAGGAAGACGCGTCGGTCTTCGATCGCTACGAGCGCCGGCGCCGGCAGATGAACATCGAGTTCGTGCAGCAGCAGACGGTGAACAACAAGAAGCGCCTGGAGGAAAAGGACCTCGCCGTGCGCGCGCAGGCGCTGGACGACATCCGCCGCACGGCGGACGATCCGCTGCGGCACCGCCAGTTCCTGCTGCGCAGCTCCTTGATCGACAGCGTACGCAAGGCCAGGACGATCGCCTGAGACCTGCCGGCTCAGCCCGCCGTGCAGTACGGCGCCTGGCCGCCCCGGGGCACCTCGCGCACGCTGGCGGCAATGGCATCGGCCACCAGGGCGACCACCCCCTGGTGGGCCGCGACCACGTCGGCGACCGAGCCCCCCGCCGCGGCTTGTTCGAAGCGGCCCCGGCATACCTGTCCCCGGCCCGCGCCCGCCGGTTTGACCGACCAGGCCACCACGGCCTCGACCGGTCCGCCCAGGCGCGCATCCAGGCGCGAGAACTCGACGTTGATGCGATAGTCGGGCTTGCCGGCCACGCCGCCCTTGGCCACGTCGACCGCATGCAGCCGGCCCTGGAGGGCCGTGGACAAGGCATCCTGCAGTTCGTCGCCCAGCGAGGCGGACCAGCGCTGCCGTTCCAGCAGTTGCACCCTCGCCCCCTCCTCGCGCAGCACGATCTGGCGGCGGCGCAGGCGCTCGGGCAAGGCCACCGGCGCGAGATCGATGATCATGGCCGGTCCGGACACGGCCGGACCGGCCGCTTCCCGGGCGGGAACCTGCAACGTATAGACGTCGGGAACGATCGGGGCGGCGCACCCCGCCAACCCGCCCGCCGCGGCCAGCGCCGCCATGGCCAGCACGAATGTCTTCATCGTTCTTCCTCGGGCTTTCCGCGCAGCAGCGACTGCGGGTTCTCTTCCAGGTAATCGGTCAGCTGGCGCAGCGAATTGGCCGTGCGCATCAGCTCCTGCAACGCGCGCCGCAGATCCTGCTGCACCGGCGCGTCCGCCGAGAACGTGCCTTCGGCGGCCTTGAGCGTCTTGCGCGCGTCTTCCATCGTGGCCATGATCTCGGGCGCGACCTGGCCGTCCAGCCGCTTCACCAGCCTGTCGGCGGACGCCATGGTCTCGCGCATGCCGGCCAGGGCCGTCGACAGGTCGCGGCCGATGGTATCGAACGGCATCTTGCCGATCTTGTCGACGATGTCGGCCAGCTTGCCCTGCAACTCATCGAAGGCGCCGGGTATGGTCGGGAACTCGTCCAGGCCCTGGCCCTGGCCACGGCCCATGCCGGCCGGCAGCGGCGCCCCCTTGAAGAAATCGATGGCGACGTACATCTGTCCGGTCAGCAGGTTCCCGTTGCGCAGTTGGGCGCGCATGCCACGGCGGACCAGCGCGTCCATCAGGCGGCGCTCCGCGTCGGCACTCAGCGCGCCCGGCTCGCCGGGCCGGCGCAGGCCCAGGCGCGCGGGGTAGAAGTCCACCACCACCGGCAGGCGGAAAGAATTGGTGGCCCGGTCGAACTCGATGCCGATCGAACGGACGGCGCCGATGACCACCCCGCGGAAGTCGACCGGCGCTCCCGGCGACAACCCCCTGACCGACTGTTCGAAATACATCACCGTGCTGGTCGACGGACCGTCCTCGACCCTGAGCGCCTCGTCCTGGTTGCCGGCAAGCTGGAACACGGCGTCGTCCTGGGCCGCCCGCCCCGGCGGCAGATGGGGCGAGTCGATGAACGAGACCCCGCCCAGCAGCACGGTGGAGATCGATTCGGTCTGCAGCTTCAGGCCATCGGCGTCCAGTTTGAGGTTGACGCCGCTGGAATGCCAGAACCGGGTGCTGGTGGTGACGAAGGTATCGTAAGGCGACCGGACGAACACGCGCACGGTCACGCCTTTGCCGTTCTGGTCCAGGTCGTAGGCCACGACCTGGCCCACGTTGACGCGGCGGAAATACACCGGCGAGCCGATATCGAGCGAACCGAGGTCGCCGGCATGCAGCACGAACTGCTTGCCCGGCGTGTCGGCGGTCACGATGGGCGGCACTTCCAGGCCCGTGAACGAGTCCTCGCGTTCCTGGGAACGTCCGGCGTCCACGCCAATATAGGCGCCCGACAGCAACGTGCCCAGGCCGCTGACGCCGCTGGCGGCGATGCGCGGCTTGACCACCCAGAAGCGGCTGTCCTCGACGGCGAAGCTGGAAGCATCGGAGGTCAGCTCGACCTCGGCGATGACGTGTGACCGGTCTGCCGCCAGGCGGATGGATTTCACCAGGCCGATATCGACGTCCTTGTAGCGGACCTTGGTCTTGCCCGCCTCGATGCCTTCGGCCGAACGGAAGGTGATGTCGATGGTCGGCCCGCGGGCATACCAGCTGTTGATCGCGAATGACAGCCCGGCGATGGCAGCGACGATGGGAATCAGCCAGACCAGCGATGGCAGCCAGCGGCTGGGCCGGCGGCGCACCGGCTCGCCCGGCGCCGAGTCGGGGGAAGTATCAGGCTTGGTTGTCATGGGTGTCTACCGGGTCCCAGATAAGGCGAGGATCGAAGCTCATCGAGGCTAGCATGGTCAATACCACCACGGCACCGAACGCGATGGCGCCCGGCTCGGGCCTGACGGTGGCCAGCGCGTCCAGGCGCACCAGCGAAGCCAGCAGCGCGACGACGAAGACATCCACCATGGACCAGCGCCCCACGGCTTCGACCATGCCGTACAGGCGGGTGCGCTCGACCGGCCGCCAGGTCGAGCGCGCCTGGGTCGTGATGACGAGCATCAGCAGCACGACGAGCTTGAAGATGGGAATGACGATGCTGGCGCAGAAAACCACGGCGGCGACGAAATAGGAGCCGTCCTGCCACAGATAGAGGACGCCGCTCAGGATGGTATTGGTTTGCGAACCCAGCAACGTGCCGGTGGTCATGATGGGCAGGATGTTGGCCGGCAGGTACAGCGCCATGGCGGCCAGCAGGAACGCCCAGGTGCGGCGCAGGCTGTCGGGCTTGCGCAGGTTCAGCGCGGCGCCGCATCGATCGCACGCGGTACCGCCGCGCCAGCGGGGATGGATGGCCGCGCACTGCGGGCACTCCGCCACGCCCGCCTGGGCAGCCGTGCGCACGGGGCTCATGGCGCGTCCCCGGCGGCCACGCCCTGGCCGGTCTCGATGGCCTCGGCGTGTTCCCACAGGTCGGCGGGATCGAAGCTGACCACCACGGCCAACAGCACGGTCAGGGCGCCGAACGCCCATAACGCGACGCCGGGAACCACGGTCGCCATCGCCGACAGCTTCACCAGCGAAGCCACGATGCCCAGCATGAAGACCTCGATCATGCCCCAGGGCCGGCCCATGCGGACGATGCGCACCACCGGCCCGAAGCCGGCCGGGATCCGGCCCAGCCACAGCGGCACCAGCAGGTAGGCCAGCAGGCCCAGTTCGATCAGCGGCACCAGGATGGTGGTTGCGAAGACCAGGGTCGAGACCGACAGCATGTCTTCCAACGCCAGCACCCGGACCGCGCCCCAGACGGTGGTGCGCGTGCTGACGCCCTGGATCTCCATCGTGACGATGGGAAAGGCGTTGCAGCAGATGAAAACGATGAGGCTGGCCAGCACCACGGGCAGCAGGGCCCCGTAGCGCCGGTCGTTGTTCCGGTAGAGTTCGGTCCCGCAGCGCGGGCAGTAGGCCCGCTCCCCGGGGTCGAGCCGGATCCGGCGAAACACGGCATCGCAGTGTTCGCACAGCTTCAGCGACGTGTCGGCGCGAGGATCGGAATAATTGGACATGGAGATGGCTGTCCGCTTCCGCCGTGGACGGATTGGGCAAGACGGCATTTACAGACAACTGTGTATGTATATGCCAGCGCCATGATATCGCAGATTGACGCCCGCGCGCATCGGTTCACGGCGCCTGGGACAAGGCCTTGGCCTCTTCTTCCAGGCAATCGACCAGCGCCAGCATGGCCGGCGAAGGCTCCAGGCTGTCGTGGCGTATCACCCCGATGGGCCCGAACACCGGCGGCAACTCCACCGCCAGGATCGCCAGCGCGTGCCTGCGCGCATGGTAGGCGGCCACCGCGCGCGGCATCACCGACAACGCATGGCTATTGTCCATCAGGACCATGTTGTTCAACACCGAGGCGGACTCCACGCGCGAGGCCGGGCGGACGTCCGCGCGCTGGAACAGCATGTCCAGCCCCGCCCGCACCGGACTGCCGCGCGGCGGCATGATCCACGGGTAGGCCGCCAGCTCTTTCCAGGACGGCCGCTTCCTGGAGGCCAGCGGGTGGCTGGCCGACCCGCACACGCACATCGGTTCTTCGCACAGGATGCGCGTGGCGAGCCCGGGGCCGGCCGTCCCCGCGCCCAGCCGCGCCACCACCAGGTCCAGCTTGCGGGTCTGCAGATCGGGCAGCAGCGCCTCGATCGAGCCTTCGCGCACCAGCACGTTGATCCCGGCGGCCCGTTCCTCCAGCCGCAGCAGCGTGCGCGGGACCAGGAAGGCCGCGGACGACGAATTGATGCCCAGGCTCAGGGTCTCGACGCCCAGGCCGCCGGGCTCGGACCATTCCCGCCCCATGCGTTCGAGATCGCCCAGCACCCAGCGCGCATGCCGGATCATGGATGCGCCATGGACCGTCGGAAAGGTCCCCTTCGAGGTGCGTTCGAACAACCTCGCCCCGACCATGTCCTCGAGTTCCGCCAGCATCCGGGAAACCGCCGGCTGGGTCGTGGCCATGCGGCGCGCGGCCTCGCCCACGTTGCGGACGTCGTCCATCACCACCAGCAAGCGCAGGTGGCGCAGCCGGAGGCGGCCCCGCAAGTACCAGTCCGCGCGCAGCGCGGCCTCGGACGTATCGGACATTACATACCAAACCTGATATGACAATGGCCAAATATATCATTGGACCGCAATGAGACAGATCGGCCATCATCTGCCGCAGATTCCGCGCCGACCGCCAGGAACGAACGCATCGAAGGAGACAACCCATGCTGAAATCCGCGACCGGCCTCGTGGCCGCCCTTGCCTTCGCGGCCGGTGCCCAGGCCGCCTATCCCGACCGCCCCGTCACGCTGGTCGTGCCGTCCGTTCCCGGCGGCGCCGCCGACATGGTGGGCCGGCTGGTCGCCGAGCAGCTCGGCAAACAATGGAACGTGCCGATCATCGTCGAGAACAAGCCGGGCGGCGCCACCATCATCGGCACCCAGGCGGTGATCAAGGCCGCCCCCGACGGCTATACCCTGCTGCTGGGCATCGATGCCTCGTTCGCCGCGGTGCCCTTCCTCATGGAGAAGATGCCGTACCAGCCGCAGAAGGACCTGGAACCGATCGCCACGCTGTCCACCCTGCGCTATGTGCTGGTGGCCTCGCCCACGGCCCCGTTCAAGTCGGTCGAACAACTGCTGGCCCAGGCGCGCGCCCGCCCCGACACGATCACCTATGCCAGCGGCGGCGAAGGCTCCACCCACCACCTGGGCATGGCGCTGCTCGAACAGGAGGCCGGCGTGTCGTTCAAGCACGTACCGTACAAGGCGGCGCCGCAGGGCTTCGTGGACGTGATGGGCGGGCACATCGACATGATGTTCCTGGCGGCCAGCACGGCCATCCAGCCGGTCCGGGGCGGCAAGGTGCAAGGGCTGGCCAACACGGCCGCCACGCCCATCCCCGACCTGCCGGACCTGCCCATGCTCAAGGACAAGGTGAAGGGTTTCACCTTCGACAGCTGGTTCGGCCTGTTCGCGCCGGCCGGCACGCCGCCGGCGGTGGTCGACAAGCTGACCGCGTCGGTCCAGTCGGTGCTGCGCGACCCGCAGGTGCGCGACAAGCTGCAGGCCCAGGGCCTGGCCGCGGGCGAAGGCGGCCCGCGGGAGCTGCGCGAGCGCATCGGCGCGGACACCCGCCGCCTCGCCCCCGTCATCGCCAAGATCAAGAGCCAGCAGAACAAACCATGAAGCGCCCCAACATCCTGCTCATCACCACCGACCAGCACCGGGGCGACTGCCTGGGCTTTGCCGGACGGCGCGTGAAGACGCCCCACATCGACGAGTTGGCCCGCACCGGCACGCATTTCTCGTCGTGCATCACGCCCAATCTGGTGTGCCAGCCGTCGCGGGCATCCATCCTGACCGGCCTGCTGCCGCTGACCCATGGCGTCCGCGACAACGGCATCGACCTGGACGAGCGAACCGGCGCAGCCGGCTTCGCCGGCAGCCTGTCGGCGGCGGGATACGCCACGGGCTTCATCGGCAAGGCGCATTTTTCCACCCACCACACCTTCGCCCGCACCGGCCGGCCCGAGTGCCAGCACACCGAGGCCGAACTGGGGCCCGACTGGTCGGGTCCCTACATGGGCTTCGGCCACGTGGAACTGGTCGTCGAAGGCCACAACTACTGGCTGCCCACGCCGCCGCCCGGCGGCCTGCACCACTCGCGCTGGCACTACGGCGACGGCCTGGGGGAAATGCGCAACCGCCTCTACCAGACCGACCTGGGCCCGCCCAGCGGCGCGCCGCAGACCTTCCACTCGGCCCTGCCCGTGGCCTGGCACAACTCGACCTGGATCGGCGACCGGACCATCGACTACCTGCGCGCGCACCGCGACGAGCCGTTCTGCCTGTGGGCTTCGTTCCCCGATCCCCATCATCCGTTCGACTGCCCCGAGCCGTGGTCCCGGCTGCATCATCCGGACGACGTGGACCTGCCCCGCCACCGCACCACCGACTACGACCGCCGCCCCTGGTGGCACCGCGCCAGCATGGAAAGCCGGCCGGTGGGCAGCGCCGAGGTCCAGGCGCTGCGGCAGAACTTCTCGCGCATCCCGACCCAGCCCGATGCCCAGCTGCGCAACATCATCGCCAACTATTACGGGATGATCTCCCTGGTGGACCACCAGGTGGGCCGCATCCTGAAAGCCTTGCACGAATACGGACTGGACGAGGACACGCTGGTCGTCTTCACTTCAGACCACGGCGAATGGCTGGGCGACCACGGATTGATGCTCAAGGGTCCGATGGCCTACGAAGGCCTGCTACGCGTGGCCATGGTGGCGCGCGGGCCGGGCGTACGGGCCGGCGCGCAGGTGCGCGATCCGGTCTCGACGCTGGACCTCGCGGCCACGATGGTCGACTACGCGAACGCCGCCGCGCTGGGGCCGCAGCACGGCCGCAGCCTGCGGCCGCTGCTGGAAGGCACGGATGCCGGCCGGGACTACGCGTTGAGCGAATGGGACGTGGCGGCCTCGCGCTGCGGCGTGGAGCTGAAGCTGCGCACGGTGCGCACCCGCGACTGGAAACTCACGCACGAACTGGGCAGCGGCGCGGGCGAGATGTACAACCTGGCCGACGATCCGGAAGAAATGGACAACTTGTTCGACGACCCG
This sequence comes from Alcaligenaceae bacterium SAGV5, assembly GCA_009360345.1. Lineage (GTDB taxonomy): Bacteria > Pseudomonadota > Gammaproteobacteria > Burkholderiales > Burkholderiaceae_B > Pigmentiphaga. The sequence goes on along the minus strand of SPDP01000002.1, from coordinate 917,932 downwards.
GGCTACGCGCTCCGGCGGCGGGAGTTGCTGGACATGCTGAGCGAGCGGCCCGCAGATCAGTTGCCGCGACGGCTGCCGGCTTCGGGCGTGGCCTGAGGCCGGCAGCCGCTCAGGCCACGCCCGGAGCGTTCACTGAGGCTTCACGCCAAGCTCGGCAAACAGCGCGCCCTTGGTTTCGTAGCTCTTGCGCGCCTCGGCGGCGAAGGGCGCGCTTCTCATGGGGACGACCGCCGCGCCCTGCTTCTGCGCCGCGGTCTGGTATTCCTCGGTCTGCACGGCCTTCATGCACATGTTCTCGAGCTTGGCGATCACCGGCCTGGGCGTATCGCGCGGCGCATACAGCCCCTGGTAGCCGGTGAAGAAACTGGCATAGCCCAGCTCGACCACGGAAGGCACGTCGGGCAGCGCGGGATGCCTGCGGTCCCAGAACACCACCAGCGGCCGGACATCATTGCGGGATGCCACCGACACCACCGAATTGATGGTGAACTCCAGGTCGCCGGCAAGCAGCCGCAGCAGGTTGGGACCGTCGCCGCGATAGGCGATGTCCTGCACCTGTATGCCCGCCTGCCTGGCCAGGGTCAGCATGTTGAGATGCACGTCGGTATAGGTTCCGGAATGCCCATAGTTGAATTTCCCGGGCTGCCTGCGTGCCGCTTCCACCAGGTCCTCCAGCTTCTTGTAGGGGGAGTCGGCGCGGACCGCCAGCACGAAGGCATTGACGTTGAGCTGGCAGACGAAGTCGAAGGAATCGAACGTATAGGACAAGTCCTTCTGCGTGTAGGGCAGGTTCGTCATGACAATGGACGGACCGATCATCAACGTGTAGCCGTCGGGCTGCGCGCGGGCCACGGAAGCGGCGCCGATGGCGCCCGATGCGCCCTCGCGGTTGATGTAGACGAACTGCTCTCCCCCGATCTTGCTCATGGCCATGGAAAAGACCCGGAACAACGCGTCCGTCCCGCCGCTGCCGAACGGATAGATCAACTGCACCGGCCGTGCCGGGTACGTGTCCTGCGCAACCGCCGTTCCACCAAGAGAGAACAGCATAGCGAACAACCCTGCCCATTTGACGCTTCTCATGATGCGACCCACTCCGTAGTTGATTTGTCCTATCCTCGCCCGCTAGGCGTCGACGCGCTGCACCTTGGTCGATGGCCAGATGCGGCCATACAGGTATGTCAGGATCTCGCCGCAAGTGATCGGGCGGTCTCCGGCCACCGAGGTGGCGAACCTGGGCATTTCGGCCGCTTTCTCGCGGTCCGGATTGGACAACTGCGGCGTGATCACCGCATCGAAATCCGGCGTGGCGAAGAAAGGCATGGAGTAGCGCTCCAGGCCATAGCGATTGATGACACGATGCGGCGTGGCGGCGTACATGCCATCGGTCCAGATCTTCATCATTTCACCGATGTTCATCACGAAGCTTCCTCGCAGCGGCGGCACGGTGATCCAGTCGCCCGCCGGGCTGAGGATTTCCAGGCCACCGACCTCGTCCTGGGCCAGGAAGGTGAACGCGCCGGAATCCGTATGGGGCCGCGTGCCAAGGTGGTCGCCCGACTCCGTGGGCTCCTGGGGCGGGTAGTGCATGATGCGCAACTGCATCATCGGATTCTGGAAATAGCGGGTGAACGAATCGGGCGGCAGGTCCAGGCCTGCCGCGAACATGCGCAGAAAGGTCTGGGACAGCGCCGACATATCGCGGAAGTAGTCGAGCATCGCGGTCCTGAGTCCGGGCAGCGACGCCGGCCACTGGTTGGCGCCATGCAGAGGCTTGCCCGCCAGCACGGCCGGATGATCGGGCGGCAGCTCGGCATGGATCTGGAAGGCCTCGTGCAGGTTGCCCTTGAGGCTCGGATCCGCGCCCATCATCTTGAACGGCAGGTAGCCGCGGTATTTGTCGGACAGCGCCAGCCGGATGGCCATCTTCTCTTCGAGGGGAAGCGCGAAGAACCGCCGGGCCACCTCGAACATGGCGTCGATGCGGCTGGCTGGCATGCCGTGATTGACGACATAGAAAAAGCCCATGGTGTGCGAGGCTTCGGCAATACGGTGGGCGATATCGCGATACACCGCCGGATCGCCGGACTGCAGCACGGACAAGTCGATGACGGGCACTTCGTGGGCAAAGACTTTCTTGAACTCTGGTAAAGCCATGATCATCCCCAATCAAATGCGGGCATCCGCCCGCGCCGACCACACAAGAAGCACGGGCGACGCCGCCCCTAGTCCGCCGCCCCCTGGCGCGCGGCCGCCACCTCCCTGGCGAGCCGCATGCCGGCCATCGCGGCGGGAAAGCCGCAATAGACCGCCGCATGCAGGAAGACCTCGGCCACCTCTTCCATCGTCATGCCGTTGTTGATGGCTCCGTCGATGTGCGTCTTCAACTCGGTAGGCCGATTCTGGGCCGCAAGCATGGCGATCGTCGCCAGGCTGCGGTCGCGCAGGCTGAGCTGGCCGCGCGACCAGATATCCCCCCAGGCGAACTCGGTCAGGTATGTCTGCAGATCGGCGTTCAGCTCGCCCTGCGCCGAGGTCACCCGCTGCGCCACCGGCGCTTCGCCCAGCACCTGCTTGCGCACGGCCAGGCCTTTGTCGAAACGTTCGTTCATGGATATCTCCAGATAGAGGCCGGTGGCTCAGGCCGCGGCACGGTCCGCCGGAAGTTCGACGCCGGCAAGCGCCCGATCGACCAGCGACGTGGCCGCATCGAAATCGTAGATTCGGAACATGTTCTGCTTGACCAGGAAGGACGCACCGCCGTAGAACTTCTCGTACTGCTGGTGGCGACCGGCGAACTCGCTGCCGATCAGGTCCCAGGCCATCTTCAGCAACGCGACCCGGTCGCGGGCGGGATAGCCGGGCGACGCGATGTAGCGCTCGAGGTCGCGCGCCGCGTCGGGATGGTCGAAATCGGCCAGCGACGGCGGCAGCATGATCATCGAACCGCCCGACAGTTCGCGCAACATATCGACCATGCGGGAGTTCAATTCGCCTTGCAGCGACATGACCGCGTACAGCGCGGACTTGGCGGGCCAGACCACGCCCTCGCCGTCGGTCGTGGCCCGGGTCTCCTGCGCGTCGATCATCAGCTCGACGATCGTCGCGTGGGCAGCCAGTTCGCCCAACTGCACGCGCACGGGCGGCATGGCGCCGACGCCCGTGATCTCGGTCACCCGCTTGGCCAGGCCCAGGAGGAAACGCAGCTTGGTCGCGTAGCGCACCTGGGCCTGGTAGTTGCCGTAGGAATGCGCGGGTGTCTTCCACCACTGGTTCCAGCACACGTCCAGGTTCCGGTGGATGAATACGTGCTCCCAGGGCACGAACACATCGTCGAGCACCAGCAAGGCGTCGGTTTCGTCGAAACGGGCGGACAACGGGTAGTCGCGCGCGTCGCCGGCCAGCGCGAAGGACTTGCGGCTGTAGACCTTCAAGCCCGGCGCGCTCATGGGAATGACCACGCCGAACGCATGATTCTCGTCCCCGGGCTGGAGCGGATGGATGCAACTGACGTAGACGTAGTCGGACAACACCGCGCCCGTGGCCAGTTGCTGCGCCCCCTTGAGCACGATGCCATCGTCGCGTTCGGCCACGACACCGGCGTACAGGGTCGGATCGGACTGCTGGTGAGCCGGCTTGCTGCGATCGATCTGCGGCGGCACGATGGCGTAGGACACATAGAGATGCCGGTCGCGCGCGAACTGGAAGAACCGCTGGACATTGTCGGCGTATGCCGCCCCGCCGGCGGCGAACAACGAGGGCTTCGCGGCGAATCCCGAAAGGAATCCCGCCACGTGGTCCGGCGTGCGGCCCATCAGTCCGCAGGTCGCCTCGGCCCAGGCCGCGGACATTCCACGCGCGGCCCGCAAATCCTCCACCGATCGGGGAATGCGATAGCAGTGCAGGGCCCGGCGGCCCGAACCGTCGATTTCGTACGTCATGCGTTCCCGGTTGTCGGGGTGCGCGGCCAGATCGTACAGCGACGCGACCGAGGCAACGGCCCCCCGGAAAGCAGGGTGCCGGGTTACGTCGCGGACGACTTCGCCGTTGTAGTACACGGTGCGGCCGTCGGCGCGTATGGCATCGATATAGTCGGCCCCGGTGCGCAAGCCGCCGGACATGGCGGGCGACCTCGAGACAAGCATGTTCATGCGGTTCTCCGGATGACGCGATCGTTCGTGGAAACAAAGGAAGATGAGCCCAGCGCGGCATAGGCGCCGTCGGCGTACAGCAGCGGCGCCGCCGCATCCGAGATATGGACGCGGACGACCGATCCGATCAGCACCGCGTGGGTATCCATGGCCAGTATCTGTTCGACCGAGCACTCGAACACCGCGGCGGCGTTGTCCAGGACAGGCAGTCCGCCGGCGTCGCGCCAACCGTCACCGGCGAAGAGCTGGCCCAGGCATTTTTCCGCGCTGGAGAAATCGCGGGCCACCTGTTCCTGATGCAACGACAGGACGTTCACCGCCATGCGTCGGCTCGCGCTGGCGAAACGGTAGGTGGCTCCGCGGAGATTGACGCAAGCCAGCAGCCGGGGAGGCGTCGCCGACACGGAGCAGACCGCGGTGGCCGTCATGCCGGTGCGTTCTTGTTCCAGGCAACTGGTGATCACGGTCACCCCGGCCGCCAGCCGCCTCATGCCCAACCTGAAATCGTTCGCATCGCAACTCATGCACGGCTCCGTCGTCGGTGCTGCAACGGCTCGTCCAAGCCGTTTCCGGCATCCTAGTTATACCGATATATATTTGTCAACTAGTTTAGTTAACTAATATAAATGCGAGAAGCGGCAGGGCTGATTACAATGACGGCGCAGACAGGCGTGCCGTGTTCGGCAGCGCTCACCGGACCCGGGAAGGAGACTAGAAGGTGCCAGACACCATAGACGCACACAGGCTGGAAAAACGCCGCCAGGCGACGATCCGGTCCCGTTCCAGAAAGGACAAGCACGTCTACTTCCAGGGTGTCGCCAACGCACGCTACCTGCTGCGCAAGGTGTTCCGCATGGTCGAGGAAAGGGCCAAGCGCGCCCATATCGATCCGCTCGCGCACCAGGCGCTGATCCAGATCTACGGCAGCATGGGCAAGAGCCTGCGCGTCAAGGATGTCGCGGACCGCCTCGACATTTCCCAGGCATTCGCGTCCAGCCTGGTCCGCGTGCTGGTCGACAACGGCTACGCGATCCGCAGCCGGGAAGGCGAGGACAAGCGCGAGACGCGGGTGACGGTCACCGAGACCGGCATCGCCCTGCTGACCGGCATCGATACCGCGGTGCAGGCCGACGTGGACGCGTTCACCGAGAGCCTGAGTGAAGAGGACAAGGAGCAGGCCTTGTCCATCCTGTTGTTCTACGTGGGAACGTCGATCGAATCGTCCACCAGCGACGCACCGCTCTGAACACTCAAGCCCGTGGGGTGGGGTCCGGCTTGAGCCGGCCCAGCGCGCCGGCAACCTGGCTGGCCGATTCGGTAAGCCTGGCCAGATAGCGGTCCACCGCCTCGGCCGACGTCATCACCGACGAAAACCAGGTCAGGCCCATCGTGGCGACGATGCCGCCGCGATGGAAGACCGGGATCGCCAGCGTGCAGGACTGCTGGCTGAGTTCGGGCACGCGCAAGGCATAGCCCTGGCGGCGGGTCTCCTCCAGCAGCCGCTCCAACCCCTCCGGATCATGCGCAAGCGCGTCTTCCTCGCGGCCGCTGCGGCGAACCACGTCGAGGATGAACTCGCGCTCCTGCGGATCGCAGAACGCGAGGTAGGCCAGGCCCAACGCCCGCCCCACCAGGCTGCGCCGCAGATTGATCGACGAATGCAACAGGGACAACGGCGACTGCGGAATGGTGCTGTAGCGCACCACCATCGCGTCGATGTCCAGCAGCGCCAGCGTGACCGGCCACTTGAATTCGCGCGTCAGCGCGTCGCACACGGGCGTGGCCACCTCGATCACCTGCGGCTGGTGGTTGTAGCCGCAGCACAGCGACGCCACGCCCGAGGCGAGGTAGTACGCGCCGAACCGCACCGACTGCGCCACCAGCCCCTTGGCTTCGAACGTGCGCAGCAGCCGCGCGATCGTGGACTTGGGTATGCCAGTGCGCCGATGCAGATCGTCGAGGCTCGACACCGACTGCCGGTTCAGCGCCTGCAACAGCTCGATCGCGCGCTCCACGCTGCGGATGCCCGCGCGGGCACGTTCGTCCTGCCGGTCCGGAGGCGGCCGGATCATGCCGGCGGCGTCCCGGCTCCGCCGCCGGCGGTGCGCGCCGCCATGTGCTGGCGGTAGGTGCTGAGGCGATAGCCCAGGTCGGGGGAGGCTTCTTCCACATGCATGGAGATCGCGATGGGCAGACGGTCGGACAACGGCTTGAACCGTGCGAGGATGGCCGCGAACAAACGGTCGGTCGACGCCTTCTTGACCGCCGGATCCCGGCCGGGCAGCGTGCGCAGGACAAAATGCACGAAGACGTTGTCGGGGTGGCCGTCGGCGATGCGATAGCGCCGGACGGGCACCGCGCGGGTGCGCAGCCCCGCCAGCGGAAAGACGCCATCGGCCACCACCTCGCGGTGCACGTCGCCGAGCAGCGCATCGACTTCGACGTGCGACTCCAGATTGTCGGAATACTCCATCCACAGATGCGGCATGTCGGTCCCCTGCTTTACTGGATGCGCAGCTGATGCCGCTGGATGAACCCGGCGATGTCCTGCGCCTCGCCACGATACTTCTTGCCGAAGGCCGTGGCGCTCTGCACGTCCAGGATGATCCCCTCTTCCCCCAGCTTGTTCTGGACCGCCGGATCCCTGAGCGCGGCATTGATGGCCGTATTGAGCCGCTCGACCACCTCGGGCGGCGTAGCGGGCGGCGCGAACACGCCCAATGCGCCGCTGGCATTGAAGCCCGGCGCGCCGCTGCGGGCGATTACCGGCAGCTTGGGAAAGGCCGGGCTGGGATCGGGCGAACCGATGGCCAGCGCCCGCACGGTGCCGCTCTGCAGATGGCCTGCGGCCAGCGACGACGAACCAAAGATGGCCTGCACCCGGCCGCCCAGCATGTCGGTCAGCATCTGCGCCGCCCCCTTGTAGGGCACGGCGGTCATCTTCAGGCCAAAGGCCGCGTTCAGGTGCTCCAGCGCGAAATGATTGGGCGAGCCTATGCCGCTGGTACCGAAGTTGTAGATGCCGGGCCGGCTTTTGACGAGCGCCACGAACTCCTCGAAGGTCTTGGCGGGAAAATCGGCGCCGACCAGCAACAGCGTGGTCGGCCGCCCCACCGAGGCCACCGGCAGCAGGCCATTGACCGGATCGAAGCTGAGCCCCTGGTTGGTGGCCGCCGCGATCTGCAGCGAGGTATAGGCGGTGAACAGGATGGTATGGCCATCCGGCCTGGCCTTGGAGGCAAGACTGGCGCCGACAAGCCCGGCGGCACCGCCCTTGTTCTCAGGCACGACGGTCTGCCCCAGCATGGGCCCCAGCACGGTGGACAACTGGCGCGCGACGGTATCGACGATGGCCCCGGGCGGATAGCCGATCAGCATGGTCACGGGTTGACTCGGATACGTGCCCTGGGCTTGCGACGGCGCGGCGGCCAGCAACGTGAAAACGGCTCCCAGCAGGCTTGTGACGGTACGGACGGCGCGCGGACGGGCGCGCGCCGCCAACATGGCGGAACGGAACATGGATGTCTCCAGGAATGAATCGTTATGGGACGACGCGCCTCAGCCGCCGGCGGCCGGATCCTCGTAGTCGGCCGAGTTGCAAACCCAGTGGTTCGCGATGAAATCGCGTCGGGGCGGTGAAAACACGTCGATCAGCAGGTGGTAGCCCGGCCCGACGCCTTCCGTGGTGTGGACCAGGTTGACCGGAATCACCAGCAGCGTGCGCGGATCGGCCTGCATGTGCGCGTCCTCGCGCCAGCGCGTCGCATCGCCGCCCCACGGCGTGCGCAGGTGGTGCACGAACTTGCCCTCGATGGCGAGCGAGCCCTGCTCGAAGCTCGCATGGCTGTGGGGGCTGAGCTGGGTGCGGTCGCGCGGGCCGTCGTATTCGACCCAGTTGATGCTGAGCGTATCGGTCTGCAGCATCTTCAGGCGCTTCTTGTCGGGTGGCGGGATGATGTCGTCGACGGGAATGACGACCAGCTCGCCTGCCTTGCGCACCCGGCGGAAAGCCGGGGTCGAGGCGACGATGCGCGGGTCGTGCTCCGCGCTGTTCAGATAGTCCTGCTGCGCCAGGTCGGCGCGTGAACTGGCGATCAGGATGCCGGGACCCGGGGCATCCAGCGTGATCGTGCAGGTTCCCGCCGGAACGATGCATAGCGAACGCCCTGGCGCGTCGGCCCGGCCCCCTTCGTATTCGATATGCGCGCCCGCGCCCGGCAGCAACAGCAGCAGCTCATGCGCGCTGCGGGCCGCGTGGGGCTGGGTACTGTCTATCCATTCGACCGAGAAATTCTGGGCCCGGCCGATGCGTCGGCGGGAAGCCGGGGTATCCAGGTCGATCAGCGCCGCGTCGCGCAGCACCGTGAAGTCGTTATCGCTTGCCATGGTTGGATTCGTAGCGTGTCATTCAGTTGAGCGGAGGACTGGGGCGGGGCAGCTCGACGAGCTCGCCGACGGAGGAATACTGCGAACCGCCTAGACGCGTCAGCGGGCGCGTGCGGGCCACGTCGAAATGGCCCTGGGGCGTCATGAACGCCTCGTCCAGGTGGACGCCCACGATGCGGCCGAACACCACCGAACTGCGGGTCTCGCCGGGCCGCTCGGGCTCGATCTCGACGATGCGCAGCAACGTGCATTCGAGATGGGCCGGCGAGGCGCCCACGCGCGGCGGGCGCACCTTCACGCTGGGGAGCTTTTCCAGCCCCGCCAGCGCGAATTCATCCGTGCCGGGCGGCACGTTCAGCGAGGTCTGGTTCATCGCGTCGCGCAGGTCCCAGGTGACCAGGTTGGCGACGAATTCCTTGGTGGCGCGGACGTTGGCCAGGGTGTCTTTCTCGGGGCGGTCGCCCGCCGCGTTGCACGAGAAGATCAGCACCGGCGGCGCCGTGGAGACGAGGTTGAAATGCGAGAACGGGGCGAGGTTGGCCACGCCCGTGGCGCTGAGCGAGCTGATCCAGCCTATCGGTCGCGGCGCGACGATGGCGTTGAACAAGCTGCGCTTGAAACCGGACGAGGTTTCGGGATCGAGGAACATGGCGGCGGGACGGGAAAATCGGGTGACGGGCGCACCGGCGATACCTCGCCGCGTGCGGTTCGTGAAAAATATACGAACCCGCGCGCGGTACTGTCCATCGACATTTCCCGACTTTTCTCCCAGTGGAAAGCTCGGCCGGCGCCGGGCTTTCCACGGGCGCGGCCGCTCAGGCGGTGCCGCCCACCGTCAGCCCTTCCATCCGCAGCGTGGGCTGGCCGACGCCCACCGGCACGCTCTGCCCGTCCTTGCCGCACGTACCCACGCCGGAATCGAGCTTCATGTCGTTGCCGATCATGCCGACCCGGGTCATCGCGTCCGGACCGTTGCCGATCAACGTCGCGCCCTTGACCGGATAGGTGATCCGGCCGTCCTCGATCATGTAGGCCTCGGAAGTCGAAAAGACGAACTTGCCGTTGGTGATATCCACCTGGCCGCCGCCGAAGTTGACGGCATAGAGGCCCCGCTTGACCGAGCGCACGATTTCCTCGGGATCCTTGTCGCCGGCCAGCATGTAGGTGTTGGTCATGCGCGGCATGGGAAGATGGGCGAACGATTCGCGGCGGCCATTGCCGGTCACCGGGGTCTTCATCAGCCGCGCGTTCAGCGAGTCCTGCATGTAGCCGCGCAGGATGCCGTCCTCGATCAGCACGTTGCGCTGCGAGACATTGCCCTCGTCGTCGATGTTCAGCGAGCCCCGGCGGCCCGGAATGGTGCCGTCGTCGACCACGGTCACGCCCTTCGACGCCACGCGCTCGCCGACGCGGCCGGAGAACACGCTCGACCCCTTGCGATTGAAATCGCCCTCCAGCCCGTGGCCCACGGCCTCGTGCAGCAGGATGCCCGGCCAGCCCGAGCCCAGCACCACGGTCATCTCGCCCGCCGGCGCCGGGCGCGCCTCGAGGTTGACCAGCGCCTCGTGCACGGCGTGGTCCACGTATTGCCGCAGCAGTTCGTCGCTGAAATAGTCGAAACCGGTGCGGCCACCGCCACCGCCGTGCCCGACTTCGCGCCGCCCGTCCTGCTCGACGATCACGGTCAGGGACAGCCGCACCAGCGGCCGTACGTCGGCGGCCAGCCGGCCGTCGCTGCCCGCCACCAGGATGACGTCGTACTCGGCGCCCAGGCCCGCCATGACCTGGACCACCCGCGTATCCTTGGCCCGCGCCATCCGCTCCACGCGCTCCAGCAGCGCGACCTTGTCCGGGGCCGGCAACGAGATGAGCGGGTCCTGCGGAAGATAGAGCGAGCGCCCCTCGGTGGGACGATAGCGGCTGGCGACCTTGACCCGGCCAGCGCCCTGCCGCGCGATGGTGCGCACCGCGCGGGCCGACGACAACAGGGCATCCTGGGACAGCGAATCCGAATAGGCGAAGGCGGTCTTCTCGCCGCTGAGCGCGCGCACGCCCACGCCCTGTTCAATGGAGAAGCTGCCGGTCTTGACGATGCCCTCCTCCAGGCTCCAACCCTCGCTGCGGGTGTACTGGAAATACAGGTCGGCATAGTCGACCTTGTGGGCGAAGATCTCGCCCAGCGCGCGAGCGAGGTCCCCCTCGTCCAGGCCCCAGGGGTCCAGAAGCAGGGATTTGGCGGTGGCCAGGGACTGGATGTTCGGTTCTACGAGTTGCATGGATGGGTGATCAGGAAATCGTTGCGAAACGCGGCGAAGGCCACGAGGTCTACAGTACACGATGGCGCAGCGCGGGCAGCGCGGCGCGCACGTCGGCGATACGGGCCGGGTCCAGCAGGCCGTCGACCACGCCCGGGCCTTCGGGCAGCACGGACTGCACCGCGCCCCAGGGATCGACCAGCATCGCGTGGCCCCAGGTCCGACGTCCGTTGGGGTGCGTACCGCCCTGCGCCGGCGCCAGCACGTAGCACTGGTTCTCGATCGCGCGGGCGCGCAGCAGGATCTCCCAATGCGCCTGGCCTGTGGTGTAGGTGAAGGCGGCCGGCACCAAAATCAAGTCCACCGGCCCCAGCGCCCGGTAGAGCTCGGGAAACCGCAGGTCGTAGCAGGTGGACAGCCCGACCCGACCCCAGGGGGCGTCGAAACCCACGGGCGAGACGCCCGGCCGGATGCTCTGCGCCTCGTCGTAGGACTCGGCGCCGCGGCTGAAATTGAACAGGTGGATCTTGTCGTAGCGCGCCAGCGCCCGGCCGTCGGGTCCGTAGACGAAGGCCGTGTTGTAGACCCGGCCGGGATCCGGGCATTCCAGCGGCAGGGTCCCCCCCGCCAGGTGGATGCCGTGCCGGCGCGCCTGGGTGGCCAGGAACTCCTGGACCGGACCATGCCCCTCGCGTTCACGGATGGCCACTTTCTCGCGGTCGCCATGCCCCATGAAACAGAAATACTCGGGCAGCGCGACCAGGTTGGCGCCCCGGCCGGCGGCTTCGGCGATCAGGGCTTCGGCGTCGGCGAGGTTGCGGTCCACATCCGGTGTCGAAACCATCTGGATGGCCGCCACGCGCACGGGGGCGGAGGCGTCGGAAACGGTCATGGGCGGGAATTCCTGGCGAGGTGTTGCACGGGCATCCGGCTATTGTCGCGCAGAATCACGGATGAGGCGCCGCCGGGTCGGCCACGGGCGGCGCCGGCTCCTTGCCCGCCGCGTCGACCTTGGTGCTTCCGACCTTGGCCACCTGCGGATCGGCCCAGGTGCCCGTGACTTCGTACTGATAGGCCAGAACCTTGGACAACGGGTCCTTGAGCAGCAACTGCGCCAGGAAAACGCTCAGCCCCACGGCCGGATTGACCGCCAGCCCGTACAGCAGCGAGGCGGCGCCGGCATCGAGCTTGGGCACCACGACCACCTGCAGCCGCTGGGTCTCGCGCGCCAGGTCGGCGTCGCCCGCGATGACGACGGTGGCATTCACGCCGTTCATCTTGAAGTCCTCGGTATGGGCCACGCCGTTGGCGATGGACGCATGCGCCCGTATCGTGTCGTAGGCGAAGCCTTCGCTGAAGATGTCGCGGAAATCCAGCGTCACGCGGCGCGGCAGCGATTGCAGCGACAGCACGCCCAACAGCTTGGCGATGCCCGGCTCGGCCTTGAGGAACTGCCCCTTGTCCAGGGACAGCTCGACCTTGCCGGACAGGGTAGCCAGGTCCAGCGTGTACGGCAGCCCTCGCCACGACACCTGGGCCGACATGCTGCCCGACCCGCCCGCCATGGTGCCATGCACGCCCATGCGCTCCAGGAACTTGCCGGTGTCGGCGAGCTTGAGCACGGCATCCAGCGACATGGCGCGCCGGCCTCCCGCCTGGGCGCCGGCCTCCAGCTTCCAGACACCCGAGCCGTCCAGCTCGGCATCGGGATTCTTCACATTCAACCGGCGCAGCCGCCATTCGCGGCCCCGGTCCGAACTCTGGGCCAGCACCTCCAGCCGCCCCAGCGCCTTGCCGAACAGTTCGAAGTGTTCGGCCACGAGGTCGATTTCCGGCACGTCCTGGTCCTCCACGGCGGCCTCGTCCAGCGCGCCGGCGCGGTCCGCGTCCTCGCCGGCGATCACCAGCCGCGACAGCCGTGCGTTCAGGCGGTTGGGTCCCGCGCCGCCGCGGGTTTCCGCCCACGACAGCCGGCCGGCCAGCTGGGTCGACTCCACGTCGACCCGCCAGTTGGCGTTGCCGCCGCTCTCCTGCCGCACGACGTACAGCGAGACCTTGTCCAGTTGGCGGCCATGCACGCGCAGTACCGGAGTCGACAGGCTGAGGCGGTTGAGCGGAACGCTCAGGCCGCCGCCCTGGCCGGACCCCGGCGCCGTGCCCGAGGGCGGCTCGAACTCCGCCGCCACCTTGCGCAGGCCGTCCACATCCACTTCGGGCAGGGAGGCGCTCACACTCAGCCCGGGACCGCTGATCGTAGCGGCACGATTGATACCGATGGCGGCGCGCAGGGCGGCCACGGCGCCGCCGGCGGCATGGTCGCGCTCGACGTGCAGGTTGACGGCGGGCCCCAGGCTGCCGGCGAACCAGTCCATTCCGGGCTGGTCCGCCGTGGCGGCGGTACCGCTCCACTCCAGCCGCGACGGGCGCGCCTCCTGCGCGGTCTTGCCCAGCGGCGCGGGCAGGTCGGCCGCCAGCCCCACCAGGTCGGACTCCACCAGCACCGTGGGCATCTTGCCCGGCAGGATCCGGACTGTGGTCTTGTAGGCAGTACGGCCGGACAGCCGCGCCATGCCCGGAGCCTGCCACCAGAAACCCAAGGCGGCCGCCGATGCGGTGCCCTCGGCCCGCAGCAGGTCGCCGCCGTCCGGCTGCGGGCCGCCGGACAATTTCACCGGGCCGCCCAGGGCGGTGCCCGCCACGTTGCGCAAGGCGATGCCATGCTGGTCGAACGCCACCGTCCCGGTCAATTGCGAAAAAGGCGGCACCGTGGAAGCCAGCGCGAAATCGTTGCCCGACAGCCGGACCTCCCCCTTGACCTGCACCTCGCCATGACCAGGATCCGCGTCATGATGGTCGAGCGGAATGCGCAAGGACAGGGGCACCACGAAATTGCCGCTCGCGGAGGCTTCATCGAGCGCGCCGTCTATCATGCGCCCCACGGGCGAACGCTTGACGAAGGCCAGGAACGCCGGGGCCGCTCCCCGCGTCTCGCCGTCGATCTCCAGCAACGGGCCGTGCTCGAGGTTGGCGATGGCGGCGCGCGTGCGTCCCATGTCCACGGTGGTCGAGCGGTCGACCCGCACGCGGCCGGAACGGACATCCACCCCCATCGACACCCGGTCGAACACCAGATCCCCCACGAGCGCTTCCAGCCTGGGCCAGGCGTCGCCCTGGGCCAGGGGCTCGGGCAGGTAGTCCAGGGTCACGCCACCGACCTTGCCCGCCACCCGGAACTCTCCGGACTTGTCCGCGCCATAGGGAAAGGTGTCCAGGTCGCCGCGCACGCGCACGTCCACGTTCTCGGCCTGTCCCGAGACCAGCGCGTGCTGGAGCCAGGTGCGGACATCCGCGCCGACCACGATGGGGATATAGCGGTAGACCTCGCGCACGTCGGCGCGCACCAGCGTGCCCCGCAGATCCAGCGTTCCGGCGGGACCGCGGCCATGGCTGCTCCAGTTGCCGCTGAAGCGGCCTTCCACGCCGCGGCGGCTGAAATCCAGATGCTCGACGTCGACCGTCCAGGCGCCATCGGCGCCCTTGCGCGCCGCGGCCCGGGCATTGAAGACATCCATGGGCAGGTCGGGCTCGGCGAACACGCCCGGAAAGCGGAGCACGGCGTCGCGCGCGGCGACGTCGATGCGCCCGCCCTGGCCGTCCATCTCGATGCTGCCCTGCAGATTGGTGAAGCCCGGCCGCTGCGGATGATGGCCGTCGTTCACGGCCGGCTCCGGCGCCGCGGCGATCGACAGGCCCGAGAACCTCGCGCGGCCCGATATCGCCGATGGCTGCGTGGGCGGCCCCTGCCAACCCAGCCGCAGTTCCTCGATCCGGCCCGCGGGCCGCAGGTCGGCCAGTTCCTTGCGCAGCGTCCCGGGCAAGGGCAGGCTGTCGGCCAGGCGCAGGCCCGTGGTCAGGTCGAAGCCATCCGCCTCGACCTGCGTGGCCGGCTGCATGCCCTGGCGCCCGGGCGTCCAGGCAGCGGCCAGCCGTTGGAGATGCAGCGCCAACCCGTCGCGGGTCGATACGTCCAGCCCGGCCAGGTCCAGCTTGTAGCCACCATGCGCCGCCGGGGCAAGATCGGCCCGGCCCGCCAGGCTGGCGATGTCCAGCGGCGGCAGGTCCGGCCCGAACTGCACGCTCAGGTCGCGCAGGGCCAGTTGCGCCGTACCGGCGCGGACGCGTCCGCGGTCGTAGTCCACCCAGGCCCGCACGGCGCCCATGCCCTGTCTCGGCTCGCCCGGCAGGTCCAGCCAGGGCCGCCATCCCGCCAGATCGACGCCGTCCAGCGCCACGTACAACGATCCGCGCCATTGTTGCGGATCGGCGGCATCCAGCGTGAACCAGCCATGCGTCAAATCGGCGCGCACGTCCAGCGCGGACCCCAGGGCCGCGGGCGGTTCGGCCCGGAGCGCGGCGCGATGGTGGCGACCGGCATTGCGCATCACGAAGGCCACGTTGGCGATCTCGAGCGGCGGCGCTTCGCGCAACGCGTCGTTCCACCGCAGGCGGCCGCCGCGCACGACCACTTCGCGCTGGGCCAGCAGCCAATCCAGCCCCTCCCGCGATCCGCCCCGGGCCTGGGGATCGACTTCCCAGCCCGCGATCCAGTAGCGCCCCTGGGCGTCGCGCCGTGCCTCGACTTCGGGAGCGTCGAGCTGGAGCCGCAGCAGGCGCGGTTCCAGCACCAGCAGGCTGCGCCACGACAGGATGGCCGACACGCGGGACAGGCTCAGGCCGGGCTGGCCGGACGGATCCGATACCTGGACGCCGGACAGCTCGAAGCTGGGATGCAGGCCCAGCCATTCGGCATCGATCTTCCCTATGGTGACGGACGCGCCGATCGCCCTGCCGACCATGCGCTCGATGCCCGGCCGGTAGTCGTCGATGGCGGGAAGCACGGCGTACCGCACGACCACCAGGGCAACCACGAACAGGAAATAGACGGCCAGGATCACCCAGACCAGGGGCCGCGCGACAAGGCGATAGAGATAGGCTAGGTCGATATGCACGAAGAAACGGCGAAACGCCGTCGTTCCGTCGAAGCGGCCGCTGTGGCCTGTGGATGGATGAATAGGGAAATGGAAGCTTATACCGGCCCGCATGTCTTATGCTGGCTTATGCGCAAAACTTCTTCGTGGCGCACAATTCTGTAACGTCCTGCCACAACTTTCGCCATGTCAGACACTTCGCTGCTCACTCCTGCGCTTTCCTGGTCGGGCCACCTGCGCCGACGCATAGACGCCCAGCCCGACTACGGGCGATGGCTGGCCGACGCGGTCTCCCGCCCGGTCGACGCCCAGGCCCTGGCCGCCTGGTTCGACGAATTGCGCACGGCCCGCGGCGCGGCCGCGGCCGGCCCGCTGCCGGTCGCCGACTGCCGCGCGGTGCTGCGCAGGCTGCGCGAACGCGTGTTCTGCGCCGTCATGGCGCGCGATCTGGCGGGCCTGGCGCCGCTCGAGGAAGTCGTGGGCGCGATGACCCGGCTGGCGGACCTGGCGATCGAGCAAGCCTATCGCAGCGTCGCGGCCGAACTGGCGGAGGTGCACGGGATCCCGCGCGAGAACGGCTCCGGCCTGCCCCAGGAAATGCTGATCGTGGGCATGGGCAAGCTGGGCGGCGAGGAACTGAACGTCTCGTCCGACATCGACCTGGTCATGCTGTACGGCGACGAGGGCGAGACCGACGGGCGCCGGCCCATCTCCCACCACGAGTTCTACGGCAGGCTGACGCGGCGCATGATGCCGGTCATCTCCGAGATCGACGCCGACGGCCACGTCTTCCGCACCGACCTGCGGCTGCGGCCCGACGGCGACGCCGGACCGCTGGCCTGGAGCCTGGACGCCTTCGAGAACTACCTGATCTCGCAGGGCCGGGAATGGGAACGCTATGCCTGGCTGAAGGCGCGCCGCATCGAGGCCCAGGCCTTCGAGGGCAGCGACCCCGCCGCCCAGGCGGCGCAACTGGAGGCGCTGCGACGTCCCTTCGTCTACCGCAAGTATTTCGACTTCGACGCCCTGGCGGCGCTGCGCGCGCTGCGCGAGCGCATACGCGAGGACTGGAACCGCCGTTCGTACAACGGCAGGGGCGAACAGGCCACCCAGGCCGACAACGTCAAACTGGGCGAAGGCGGCATCCGCGAGATCGAGTTCGTGGTCCAGCTCTCGCAACTGATACGCGGCGGCCGCACGCCGACGCTGCAGGAGCGAGGCCTGCTGGCCGCGCTGCACGCCGAACGCGAGGCCGGCCTGGTCCAGCCGGACGACGCCGGGCGCCTGGAAAGCGCCTACCGCTTCCTGCGACGGGTCGAACACGCCCTGCAATACCGCGAGGACCAGCAGACCCATCTACTGCCCGAGGACGACGAACGGCGCGCCGAACTGGCCCGCGCGCTGGGCTTCGACGACCCCGCCGCCTTCGAGCGCACGCTGACCGCGCACCGCGAGTTCGTCGAGACCACCTTCCGGGGCGTGTTCGGCCAGAACGACGGCGACCCTTCTCCGGGCGGACGCGGCGCGGGCGATCCCGAGGACCAGTTGGTCGAACGCATACGCGCGACCCTTCCCGCCGAGGCCGACAACCTGCTGCCACGCGCCGCCGCGCTGCTCGACAGCCCCCGGATACGCAGCCTGCCCGACAACAGCCGGCGGCGCCTGGCGGCCCTGCTGCCGGCGGCGGTGGATGCCTGCGCCGGCACCAAGGCGCCCGCCGCCGCGCTGCTCCGCATGTTCGGGTTGATCGAACACATCGCGCAGCGCAGCGCCTACATGGCCCTGCTGGCCGAGTATCCCGACACCCTGGCCCGCGTGGCCCGCGTTTTCGCGGCCAGCGACTGGGCCGCGGGCTACCTGACCCGGCACCCGCTGCTGCTGGACGAATTGCTGGACTGGCGCACGCTCATGGTGGAGCCCGACCTGCCCGCCATGGCCCGCAAGCTCAGCGATGAACTGGATGCCTGCGTGATCGACGGCAGCGGCGCGCCCGACGTCGAGCGGCAGATGAACCTGATGCGCGACACGCAGCGCCAATGGGGTTTCCATCTGCTGGCGCAGGACCTCGAAGGCCAGTTGACGGTCGAGCGGCTGGGCGACTACCTGTCCATGGTCGCCGACATCATGCTCGAGGAAACGCTCAAGCGCGTCTGGTACAGCGTATCCAGGGACGAGGGCCGCACGCCGGCCCGTTTCGCGGTCATCGCCTACGGCAAGCACGGCGGCAAGGAACTCGGCTACGCCTCGGATCTCGACCTGGTGTTCCTGTTCGACGACCCGCGCGAGGACGCCGGCGAGATCTACGCCCGCTTCGGCCAGCGCATCCTGTCGTGGCTCGGTTCGATGACCGCCTCGGGACGCCTGTACGAAGTGGATCTGCGCCTGCGCCCCGACGGCCAGGCCGGGCTGATGGTCATCTCGACCGAGGCCTTCGAGCGCTACCAGAAGGAACACGCCTGGCCCTGGGAGCACCAGGCCATCACGCGCGCCCGCTTCGCCGCCGGCGACCCCGAGGTGGGCCGGCAGTTCGAACGGATCCGGCGCGAGGTGCTGCTGATGCCGCGCGACGCCCGCCAACTGGCCGACGAAGTCATCGCCATGCGCCGCAAGATCGGCGAAGGCCATCCCAACCGCACGCCGGACTTCGACCTCAAGCACGATCCGGGCGGGATGGTGGACGTCGAGTTCGTCACCCAGTACCTGGTCCTGCTGCACGCCCGCGAACACGAGATCCTGATGCAGAACCTGGGCAACATCGCGCTGCTGCGCCTGGCCGCCGAGGCGGGCCTGATCCCCGCCGACCTGGCGCGGCGGGTGGGCGATGCCTATCGCACGCTGCGGCGGGAGCAGCACGCGCTGCGCCTGCAGGACGTGGAAAAGGCGCGCGTGCCGCAGGACGCGCTGACGGCGGAGCGCGCCGCCGTGATCGAACTCTGGGAGCGGGTGCTGGGCCCCCGTTCCTGAACTCCCCCGGGGGCTTGCCGGGTGGTGCTGTGGCCGGGGAGGGGGGTCTTGTCGCTCATTGTGGGACTCCTGAATGGCGGTTGATGTTCGTGTCCAAGGACGCTTTCGGTCTTTGCCCTGCGAATGGCCCATCCTAGCCAAGAAGCCGTGACGGGGCGCACAAAGCCCGCCCTGCCTTGTGTGTCAAAATGTAATTTTATTGGGGCGGCGCGCCGCCGGTCAGGCGCACGCGTGCCAGCGCACCGTGCGCTCCACCGCGCTCCTTGGGGCTTTGTCCATGATCATGGCGATCGTCTGGCGCGACAGCTCCTTGCGCCAGGCGGCTTCGGCGCCATGCATGGCCGAGGCGATCGCACAGGGCCGGCGGCATTCGGCGGGCGGGGCCGCGCCTTCGCCGTTGCGCCGGATCTCGGTGCAGCGGAAAGCCGTCTCCTGGCCTTCGATGGCATCGACCACGTCCAGCAGCGTGATCCGCGCCGGCGGGCGGGCCAGCCGGAAGCCGCCCTTGGGGCCCGCCGACGATGCCAGGATGCCGGCCCGCGCGAGCGCCTGCAGCGACTTGTTCAGATAGGCGGCGGGCAGCCCGAACTTGGCCGCCAGCCTGGCGGTGGACACCACCTCGTCCTGCCCCATCCAGCCCAGGGCCACGCAGCAATGCAGGCCCCATTCCACGCCTTCGCTCATCCTCATGGTTCGTGCCTCGCAATGGATAATCCGGACTATATCCATCCAGATTATGATTGACCAGCGTTCCGAACGAGAGGGTCCGCAGGCCGCGCTCGGCGCAAGACATGTACGGCGGCTGCACGCTCTGCCTGGATCGCAACGGCGGCAAGCCGGCGGTGGCGCCGGACCCGCCGGGCACCCCGGGCCGGCTTCCCGTGGGGGAGTCGTGGTAACCTGTCAGGCAGCAAGATGGCTTTGCCATCGTTCCGGGTGTCCAGGTCATGCCAGCAGAGAATAGAACCGAGATCGAGCCGTTCGAGAAAATGGAGCGGCGCACAGCCGCCGCCTACGTGCAGGCGCAGTTGCAGAAGCGGATAGAAAGCGGCGCGTTCCGACCGGAAGAACGCCTGCCCTCCGAAGCGGAGCTGGCCAGCTCGTTCGGCGTCAGCCGTCCGGTGGTGCGGGAAGCCCTGATGTCCCTGCAGGCCCTGGGCTACACCGAGTCGCAGACCGGGCGGGGCACGTTCGTCGTGTCGGATCGCATCAGCGGCGCATTGATCTTCGGGCGCTACACCCCCGCGCAGATACAGGAGGTCCGTTGTGCGCTCGAGGTTCCCGTGGTGCAACTGGCCGCCGTCAAGCGGACCGAACAGGACATAGGCGTCCTGGCTTCGCTGCTCGGCCGCATCGCCGAAACCAGCGATCCGGACCGCCGCAACCAGCTCGACATGGATTTTCACGTGGCCATCGCGAACGCCTCGGGCAACCCTCTCTTCGTGATGCTGATCGAAGAGATGCGGGGCATCCTGGAGGACTACACCAAGGAACTGACCAAGGCGCCGCACCGGCGCGGCGAGGCCAGGACGGAGCACGCGGAGATCTACCAGGCGATCGTGCGGCGCGATCCGGCCGCGGCCGGCCAGGCCATGGCCAGGCATCTGGAAGCGGGCGAGGCGGTGTTCGGGGGCGGGGCGTCCGCGCTGTCGCGGGTCGCCGCTCCGGACGGTTCTCCGGCCTGACGGGGCCGCGGGCGGCTCAGGCCGGCTCGAGCCGTGCGATGGCCAGCGCCAGCGCCTGGGCCCGCGGCACCAACGAGTCCAGCCGGCAGTATTCGCGGTCCGTATGGACGTGTCCTCCCACCGGGCCGACCGCACACAACGTCGGAGCGCCCACCGCCGAGGTCAGGCCGCTGTCGGCCGAGCCGCCGGTGTATTCGCCTTCGACCGAGAAGCCCGTCTCGCGCGCGGCATCCTGGTAGCGGGCCAGCACGTCCAGGGTCATGGCCGTGGTGGCGAGCGGCAGGAAAAGGCCTTCGCGCACGATCCTGCCGCAGGTGCAGGCGGGCGATTCCTGTTCGATGATGCCGGCGATCCTCTGCCGGAGTTCGGCGCGATCCACGCCATCGGGAAAGCGCACGTCGAGCTGGCCCCGCGCGAAATCCGCCACGGTGTTCACGGACATGCCCCCCGACACGGTACCCACGTTGGTGGAGACGCCTCGCCCGGGATCCGCCAGTCCGTGCAGGGCCATGGTCTTGCGCGCGAGGGCTTCGATGGCGCTGGCGCCCTGCTCGGGATTGACGCCGGAGTGGGCCGCTACGCCCCGGATCTCGAAATCCATGAACAGCGCCCCCTTGCGGCCGGTCACCACATTGCCGGTGGGCCGACCCGGTTCGGCATTGAAGACCGCGCGCGCTCCCCGGGCCATGTCCTGGGTCAGGCCGCGCGAGGCGGGGGAGGCGATTTCCTCGTCGCCGGTGAACAGTACGCGCAGCGGCAGCGGGTTGCCGCCGACTTCGGCGAACGCGCGGACCACGAACAGGTTCATGACCAGGCCTGCCTTCATGTCCGCCACGCCGGGGCCGTAGGCGGTGCGGCCGTCCACCCGGAATGGCCGGGCCTGCGCCGTGCCCGGGGGAAAGACCGTGTCCATGTGGCCCAGCAGCAGCACATGTCCCTGTCCCGCGCATGCGCCGGGCAGCTCCCCGCTGACGCAATCCCCGTGTTCGGGCAGGGGGTGGCGCACCGTGGCGATGCCGGCCTCACGCAGCGCGGCTTCGAGCCGCAGTCCCACCTGGTCCACGTTTCCCTTGTCGCTGCTGCCGCTGTCCATGTTGACCAGTGCTTCCAGCAGTTCCAGCATCGCGGGTTCACGCCGTCGTAGCCAGTCGGCCAGTGCCCGTTCCTGTGTCGCCTTCATGGGCGGTTTCCTTCATTCGATCCGGATGTTGGCATTGCGGATGACGTGCTGCCACCTGTCGATCTCGCCCTTGATGCGGGTCCGGAATTCCTCCGGCGAACTCGGGGCGACGGAGAAGCCCACGTTCAGCAACTGCGTCTTGACCTCGGGCATGGCCGCGGCTTTCCTGATGGCCGCGTTGAGCCTGTCGATGATGGGCCGCGGCGTGCCGGCGGGCGCCAGGATTCCCGATACCGTGTCGCCTTCCAGGCCAGGCGTGCCTGACTCGATCGTGCCGGGGACGTTGGGCAGGATCTCGCTGCGTTCCTTGCTCAGCACCATGACGGGTTTGAGCTTGCCGTCGCGTATGAAGGGCAGGGCCGAGGGCAGCGAGGTGAAGACGATGGGCGTGTCCCCGGAGACGGCGGAAGCCAGCAGTTGCGGCGTGCCGTTGAAGGGAACCGTGGTCAGTCCGTCCAGCTTGTAGGTCAGCTTGAACAGCTCGCCGTTCAGATGGGGGGTGGAGCCTATGCCGGGGTGGGCGTAGCTGTACTGCGTGGGGTGGGCCTTGATGAGATCGATCAGGCCCTTGGCGGAGTCCACCTTCATCTGCGTGTTCACGCTGACGATGTTGGGCGAGGCCGCCAGCATGGCGATGGGCTCGAAGTCCCTGAGCGGATCGTAGCCGACGTCGCGCACGTACAGGCTGGGATTGATGATGAAGCCGGTGCTGATGACGTGCAGCGTGTAGCCGTCGGGCGAGGCCTTGGCGACCCGGGCCGCGGCGATGTTGCCACCGGCGCCCGGCACGTTTTCCACGATGAAGCTCTGGCCGAGGCTTTCGCCCAGTTTCTGCGCCATGACGCGGGCGATGATGTCCGCCGGGCCGCCGGCGGTGAAGCCGACGACGATGCGCACGGGTTTTTCGGGATACTGGCCGGCGGCTTGCGCGGCTATCGGTATCGCGGTGGGCAGGACCAGCACGGACAACAGATGCGAGAGGCGCGGTTTCATGTTCATCGCTCCACGGAAAGGGACGTCGAGACGGCAGGAAGGGCGGGACTCAGCGGACGACGGTTTCGCCCAGGTTGACCACGGTCGTGTAATCGGCCGAAGCGATGCCGCGCGGTCCCATGCCGAGGACGGCGCGTTGCGCATGGACCGCCGAGGCCGGGGCGCGTCCGTCTGCGGGCGCCAGGCGCCGGCCGGCCGGCGATGCGGCCGGCGCGTCGCGCAGGTAGTCCAGGATGGCGCCGCAGAACAGGTGCAGGTCGCTGGGCAGGCGCGAGGTGATCAGGTTGCGGTCGCGTACGACGGCTTCGTCGCGGTAGCGTCCGCCCGCGTGGATCACGTCGTCGCGGATCAGCGCGACGCAGGTGACGTCCCGGTCCTTGGCGATGCCGGCCGAGGCCAGTACCCAGCCGGCGTGGCAGATGGCGGCCACCAGGTTGCCGCGTGCGTCCATGTCGCGCACGAAGTCGATCATCGCCTTGTGCCGGCGCATGCCTTCGGGGGCGAACCCGCCCGGAATGACGACGGCATCGAAATCCCCGGCGGTCACGTCCGCCACGGCCAGGTCGGGCCGGACGGGGTAGCCGAGCTTGCTCGCATAGACCTGGTCCCGGGCGGGACCGACGACCAGCACGTGGGCGCCCGCTTCGCGCAGGCGCAGCAAGGGGTGCCAGAGTTCGAGTTCCTGATACTGGTTCTCGGCCAGGATGGCGATGCGGGCTTCGCGGGGCAGGGCGAGGGAGGACGTGGCGTCCAGCGCGGACATGAGCCGGTGTCCCCAGGCGGGCAGGTCGTCCGTGCTGGCGGCGGTGATCGCGCCATCCACGGCCTTGCCCAGCAGGGACCGGCCTTCGGAGACGGCCGCCAGCAAGGCGCCGGCCTGGGCCGCCTCGTCCAGGAATGCGCGCAGGACGGGGTCGTGCCCCAACGCGCCGGTGTTGCCGCCAGGGATCACGACGGCGGCGAAGTCCGCTCCCGAAGCCCCGGCCACGGCCCGGTTCGGCACGACCGGATAGCCCAGGCGGCTGTAGGCGGCATCCTGGCCCGCCGTGCCGAGCACCACCACTTCCCGCCGCGCCTCGCGCAGCCGCAGGACGGGATACCAGAACTCCAGCTCCTGGAAGCCGGGATAGAGAAGCACTGCGACGGGTTTACTCACGGATCACTCCCTACGGAATTAGTTGTAAGGCTGTAAGATAGGTTGTACTCTATCCATCCATCAATGCTTTGGCAATGTTTTTCACCGATGCATCCGGTGTTTTTAATCAAGCTATTGATTTATAAGAATAAATTTTTATTCTGGAATTCATTTTGAGGTAAGGCCGGAGTGAGGCAGGGGCGGAGTGCCCCCTTTCGGCCCATTGTTGTTGCACATAGCTGTATGACAGGATGGGCGATCCCGGCAGGATCGCTTTTTTGGACAACCCGTGGAGATGGCAATGAAGAAGATCAGGACCGTGACGGGCGATGTGCCGGTCGATCGGATGGGCGTGACGTTGACGCATGAGCATCTGCTCTACACCTATCCGGGCGGCGAGCACGACCACCGGTCCAGCTATGTGCTGGAGGATGCCGTGGCGCGGATCTCGGCCGAACTCAAGGCGGGCATGGATGCATACGGCTACGGTACCCTGGTCGACATGACGCCGGCGGAGGTGGGCCGCAATCCCGAACTGATGAGGCGGGTTGCCGAGCGCACGGGGGCCAATATCATCGCCGTCAGCGGCTTCTTTCCCGAGCGCATGGGCATTCCCTACTGGTTCCGGCGCCAGTCCGTGGACGAACTGACGGACTTCTACTACCGGGACCTGACCGAGGGCATGGTGTTCGCCGGCGCCGCGACCGGCATCAAGGCTGGGGCGATCAAGATCGCCACCGGGCAGGAAAGCGTGCATCCGGCCCCCAGTCCCATGGGGCCCAACGGGCGCCGCATCCACCAGTACGAAGACAGGTTGATCCGCGCGGCCGCCCGGGCCCAGCGCAAGACCCTGTGCTGCATCAACACTCATACCGACCCGATGGACTATACGGTGACCAATCCGGGGGTCGAGCAGCTCGAGATACTGGAAGAGGAAGGCGCGGACCTCGGCAAGGTGATCGTCGGCCATGCCTTCGTCGAGCCGCGGGGCGTCGAGCAGATCGAGGCCATCGTGCGGCGGGGCGCGACCGTGCAGGTGGATCACATCGGGATTCCCTGGCGCTTCGACGGCGACGAAGGCCTGGACGAGTCCATGGCCGGGCTGATGCAGGTCCTGGCCGACAAAGGCTACATGGACCAGATGGTCATTACCTACGACCGCTGGTTCTTCAATCCGCGGGGACCCGCCACCCAGGAGAATCCGCAGTTGCTGAACCAGGGCGTGGGCCTGGGGTACATCTTCGAGACCTTCGTGCCGCGGCTGCGCGGCAAGGGCTTCACCGATGCCGACGTCCACCGCATGATGGTCGAGAATCCGCGCCGGCTGCTGTCCATGGATTCCCTGTAGCAGTTTCCGTCCGACCAGGAGAAAGGCATGTCCGACAATCCCGTGGTGGATGGTTTCTCGGCGCAGGAACTGCGCCAGCACGTGGTCGCCACGACCGAACGCTACCCGACGCGGCTCGCCGGTACCGAGCATGTGCGGCTGACCGCCGAATACTGTGTGGAGGCGATGCGCCGGTCGGGCCTGGAGGCGTCGGTGCACAGCTTTCCGGGGCTGGTGAGTTTCCCGCGGGAAACCCACGTCGACCTGGCGGGACCCGGCGCCCGGCGCGTGCGCGCGATGACGCTGGGCCACAGCGCGCCCACTCCCGAGGCTGGCGTCGAGGCCGAGATCGTCGACGCGGGAGGTGGATCGGCCGCCGATTTCCGCAGGCTGGACGTGGGCGGGCGCATCGTACTCGTCGATACCCTGTCGGGCCCGGGGCGCCAGGAAAAGCAGCGCCTGGCGGCCCTGCACGGCGCCGTCGGCTACATCGGCATCAACTGGGGGCATCCCGCCGACGAGACCCTGCCGTACGGTTCGGTCAAGCCGGGCTGGGGCAATCCTTCGCCCGCCTCCACGCGGGGAGAGGCGGCCGTCCTGCCGTGCGTGGGCGTGTCGCGGGCCGAAGGGGAGCGCCTGCGGGCGCGGCTGCGCGAGGGGCCGCTGCGCGCGTGCCTGCACACGCGCGTGGCCAACCCCTGGCGGCCGGTCCAGGTCGGGGTCGGCACCTTGCGGGGCCGGACCGACGATTTCGTCCTGGTGGGTGGGCACATCGATTCGTGGGAAGGTCCGCAGGCCACCGACAACGCCACCGGCATGGCCTGCATGCTGGAGCTGGCGCGGGTGTTCGCGCCGCACCGGGGAAAGCTGCTGCGCGGACTGGAATTCGGATTCTGGGTCGGGCACGAGACGGGCACGATGATCGGCTCGTCCTGGTACGCGGACCGGCATTGGCGGCGCCTGCAGCGCCATGCGGTCGCCTATCTCCAGATCGACCAGCCCGGTTGCGCCGGCGCCACCCAGTGGGGAGCCACCTCGAACACCGAATTGCGAGGGTTCCAGGAACGGGTGGACAAGCAGTGGACCGAGGGGCGGCCGTGGTCCTGGCGCCGGGCGCTGAAGATCGGCGATACCTCGTTCTTCGGCGCTGGCGTGCCGATGCTGAGCGGCCTGGCCACGTTCGACGCCGGCACGCTCAGGCAGACGGCCAACGCCACCCTGGGGGCCTGGCATCACACGGTCGAGAACACGCTGGACAAGGTCGACTGGGACGCCCTGGCGATGCACCTGCGTGTGTATGGCGCCTACCTGTGGGAGTTGTGTACCGCCCCCATCCTGCCGATGGCGTTCGGCGGCGTGGCCGAGGAAATCGTCCGGCGCCTGGATGAACTGGCAGGCTCGGGGGCGCCGCTGCCCCTGGATGAGATCGCGGCGGAGGCGCGCCGGTTCCGGGCCGGAGTCGCCCGGCTGGACGCGTGGATCGAGGCGGGCGGCGCGGCGGCCCATGCGGGCGCCGTCAATGCCAGCCTGAAGCGGCTGAGCCGCCTCCTGATTCCCGTCACCCATACGGTCCGGGGGCGCTATGGCCATGACACGTACGGGCTGAGCGCGCAGACCGCGCCGCTGCCCGGACTGCACGGCCTGGGCGATTGGGCGGCGGAAGCGGCCGGCACGCCGGAGTGGGTGGGACAGGAGATCGACTTCCTGCGCCAGCGCAACCGTATCGGCGATGCCCTGGCCGAGGCGGTCGACGAGATCGAGCGGTGCCTGGGGGCCGCGGGCTGAGGCTCGTGGCGGGCCCCGCCCGGCGGGGGGGCGGTGGTTCAGGGATCCAGGCGGATCGATTTTTCCCGCGCGATGGCGGTCCACTTGCGTATCTCGGCCTCGACGGTCTCGCCCAGCTTCTTCGGCGCGCCGCCAGCCGGGTCCAGGCCCATGGACGCGAGGCCGGCGCGGGTTTTCTCGTTCGCCAGCGCCTGGTCGACCGCCCGGTTGAGCCGGGCGACCACAGCGTCCGGCGTTCCGGCCGGCGCGAACATGCCGAACCAGGTCAGCGCCTCGTAGCCGGGCAGGCCCGATTCGGCGATGGTCGGTGTGTCCGGAAAGGTCGCCCAGCGTTGCGCGCTGCCTGTTCCCAGTAGTTTGACCTTGCCGCTGCGGATGAAGCCCAGCGCCGTCGGCCCGTCGATGGTGAACTGGATTTGGCCGGAGATCAGGTCGGTCATCGCGGGCGCCGACCCCTTATAAGGGATGTGGTTGGCCTGGATGCCCGCCGCGGACAGGAACATTTCGATGGCGAGGTGATTGATGCTGCCGAGTCCGTACGAGCCGTAGGCCAGTGCGCCGGGCGAGGCCTTCGCCGCGTTGATGAGATCCCGGACGGTGCTTCCCTGGAAGCCCGGCGCGGCGATCAGCATCAGCGGCGATGTCGCCAGCAGCGAGACCGGGCGGAAATCCTTGATGGGGTCGTAGCTCAGCTTGGTATAGACCGCGGAGTTCGTGCCGTGGGTGCTGGGCGTGCCGATCAGCAGGGTGTAGCCGTCGGGTTCGGCCCGCGCGGCGCGCGCCGTTCCTATCATGCCGCCAGCGCCCGTGATGTTCTCCAC
This sequence comes from Alcaligenaceae bacterium SAGV5, assembly GCA_009360345.1. GTDB lineage: Bacteria > Pseudomonadota > Gammaproteobacteria > Burkholderiales > Burkholderiaceae_B > Pigmentiphaga. The sequence goes on along the minus strand of SPDP01000002.1, from coordinate 890,262 downwards.
GACCACGGGATGGCCCAGGTCGGCGCTCATCTGCTGGGCGAACAGGCGTCCGACGGCGTCGGCGCCGCCGCCGGCGGCAAAGGGCAGGACCAGCCGGATGGGCCGGTTGGGGAAGTCTCCCTCCTGCGCGAGGGCCGGCTGGAGGGCCAGGGCAGTGGCCAGAACCGCCCCGCTCAAGGCTTTCGGTGTCGTCATCATGGTTCGTTCTCGATACATGGGGCCATCGGAAACGGGCGGGCGGCGCGCGGCCGTCAGTCCGTCTGGAAGCGGTCGAGCAGGCGGACGGCGTTGCCGCGCTCGATCGCGGCCACGCTTTCCGGGTCGAGTGCGAGCCCATGGAGGCCTCGCACGGTGTCGAGGCTGCGGCGCAGCGGGGCGTCCGTGCCGAACAGCAGCCGCGAGGCGCCTACCGTCTGCAGCATGGAGGACAGCCCGACCGGGTGGGCGCGCAGCGCGATGTCGTAGTGGAACTGGCGCAGCGCGGCGGGCAGGCCCTGCGGCAGCAGGCGTGCGCCGTCGGGGGTGACCGCCAGCATGCGTTCGAAGTGGTCGGCCAGCAGCGGCAGCACGCCGCCGCAATGGGCGAAGATGAAGCGGATGTCGGGGCAGCGCCGCACCGTGCCGGAAAAAATCAGGCTCGCCAGCGTCCGCGTCGTATCCACCGGGAACTCCACGACCCAGTTCTGCACGCCTGGAATCAGATTCACGCAGCAGTCCGGCGCGGTGGGATGGACATAGACGACCGCGCGGCGGCGGTTCAATTCGTCCAGGACCGGCGCGAACGCGGGGTCACCCAGCCATTTGCCGGCGTAGCTCGTCAGCAGGCCGATGCCGTCGGCGCCCAGGGTGTCCAGCGCATGGGCGATCTCGGCCAGGCTGGCGTCGACCTCGGGCAGGGGCAGGCTGGCGAACAGGCCGAAGCGGCCGGGATGGTCGCGCATCATGGTGGCGCCGAATTCGTTGCCCGCGCGGGTGGCTTCCCGCCGCGCGGCCGGCTTCATCGCCTCGAAGGCGGGGGCCGTCAACGAGGTCATCGCGGTTTGAATGCCCGCCTCGTCCATATCCTCGATGGAGCGCATGGGCGTCCAGTCGGCGGCGGGGCCGCGCGCCAGGTAATGGTCCTGGGTGCCGAGCCAGGACTGGAACGACGGTGGGAACAGGTGATGATGCACGTCGATGCGATGATGGCAGGCGCATGGCATGGTTGAATCAACCTTCTTGGATGTAAGGCTGTAAGGCAGCCTGGTTGAAGTTTAGGCGTTTGCGCAACGAACGCAATCGTTTTTTGAGAAAATCGGGAATTCCCTGGGCCCCGACCGCGGGGACGGGGGCCGCGCCTACGTAGAGCATTGACAGCCTGTTTTTGGCCGCGTTATTATGGCAAGCTCTCTGGAGTCGGCTCGCCCGGGCCGCGCGTTCTTTGATGTGCAGAATTGCAATATCCGGCAGGCACAATCGCTCGGATGTCCCGCAAATCCTGCCTTTCTCAAGAGCCGCGTCGCGGCGTTCCTCCCCCAGCAGGTTTTCATGCCGCACGATCGTGCGGCCCGTGCATGTTCCTCTTCCGGTTCGCCCCGGTAGCGGCTTCCTGCTCGGGGCCGCGCTGCCGGACGGCTTGTTGTAGACGTCTGGGCCTTGTGACGTAGGCCGCAGACCTAACCAAAAGACCCCAAAAGGTTACGGAAGAGGGCTTATGCCAACTATCAGCCAACTCGTGCGCAAGCCGCGCGAATCCAGCCACGCCAAGAGCAAGTCGCCCGCTCTTGAAAGCAGCCCGCAGCGTCGCGGCGTTTGCACCCGTGTCTACACCACGACCCCCAAGAAGCCGAACTCGGCTTTGCGTAAGGTTGCCAAGGTGCGCCTGACCAACGGTTTCGAAGTCATTTCGTATATCGGCGGCGAAGGTCACAACCTGCAGGAGCACTCGGTGGTGCTGGTGCGCGGCGGCCGGGTGAAGGATCTCCCGGGTGTGCGCTACCACATCGTCCGCGGTTCGCTGGACCTGCAAGGCGTGAAGGATCGCAAGCAGTCCCGCTCGAAGTACGGCGCCAAGCGCCCCAAGAAGGCCTGATCCCCGGGTCTTGCCGCTTTACCCGTTGCGTTGCCGCGTCCTGGTCTGCAGGGGCGGCACGAGTAAGGGGCCCGTCGGGGCGCAAGCCCACCATGACAGGCCACGGCCGTCGGCGAAAGCCCGCGGTTCAACTGAAGACATAGGAAGTAGAAATGCCTCGTCGTCGCGAAGTACCCAAGCGTGAAATCCTGCCCGATCCCAAGTTCGGCAGCGTTGAACTCGCCAAATTCATGAACGTCGTCATGCTCTCCGGCAAGAAGGCCGTTGCAGAGCGGATCGTTTACGGCGCCCTCGAACAAATCCAGACCAAGACCGGCAAGGACCCCATCGAGGTGTTCGGTCAGGCGATCGGCAACGTCAAGCCCATCGTCGAGGTCAAGAGCCGCCGGGTCGGCGGCGCCAACTACCAAGTGCCGGTTGAAGTGCGCCCCGTGCGCCGCCTGGCCTTGGCTATGCGTTGGGTTCGCGAGGCCGCCAAGAAGCGTGGCGAGAAGTCCATGGACCTGCGCCTGGCGGGCGAGCTGATGGACGCGTCCGAAGGTCGCGGCGGCGCGGTCAAGAAGCGCGACGACACGCACAAGATGGCCGAGGCCAACAAGGCATTCAGCCACTTCCGCTGGTAAGCGGCACTCTTCGTTTCTCAAATGGCCCGCGGCCGATCGCCGTGGGCCAACCAGTCCAGCCACCAAGGAAATCCGATCATGGCCCGCAAGACCCCGATCGAGCGCTACCGCAACATCGGCATCTCTGCGCACATCGACGCAGGGAAGACCACCACCACCGAACGTATCCTGTTCTATACGGGCGTCAACCACAAGCTTGGCGAAGTGCACGACGGCGCCGCCACGATGGACTGGATGGAGCAGGAGCAGGAACGCGGCATCACGATCACCTCGGCTGCCACCACCTGCTTCTGGAAGGGCATGGCGGGCAATTATCCCGAGCATCGCTTCAATATCATCGACACCCCGGGGCACGTGGACTTCACGATTGAAGTCGAACGCTCCATGCGCGTGCTCGACGGCGCCTGCATGGTGTATTGCGCCGTGGGCGGCGTGCAGCCCCAGTCGGAAACCGTCTGGCGCCAGGCCAACAAGTACGGCGTGCCCCGTCTCGCGTTCGTCAACAAGATGGACCGGACCGGCGCGAACTTCTTCAAGGTCTACGAGCAGATGCGTCTGCGCCTGAAGGCCAACCCGGTTCCGCTGCAAGTGCCGATCGGCGCCGAGGATGGCTTCAAGGGCGTGGTCGACCTGGTCAAGATGAAGTCCATCCTGTGGGATGACGCCACCCAGGGCACCAAGTTCGACTACGGCGACATTCCCGCCGAGCTGGCCGATACCTGCAGCGAATGGCGTGAAAAGCTGGTCGAGGCCGCCGCCGAGTCGTCCGAAGAGCTGATGAACAAGTATCTGGAGTCCGGCGAGCTGTCGGAAGCCGAGATCAAGTCCGCCATCCGCCAGCGCACCATCGCCGGCGAGATCCAGCCCATGCTGTGCGGCACCGCCTTCAAGAACAAGGGCGTGCAGGCCATGCTGGACGCGGTCATCGATTACCTGCCCTCGCCGATCGACATTCCGCCGGTCGATGGTACCGACGAGAACGAGCAGCCCGTGGTCCGCAAGGCGGACGACAAGGAAAAGTTCTCGGCGCTGGCGTTCAAGCTGATGACGGACCCGTTCGTCGGCCAGCTGACCTTCATCCGTGTGTACTCGGGCGTGCTGACTTCCGGCGACACCGTCTACAACGCGATCAAGGGCAAGAAAGAGCGCGTCGGCCGTATTCTGCAGATGCACGCCAACCAGCGTGAAGAAATCAAGGAAGTGCTGGCGGGCGACATCGCCGCGGCCGTGGGCCTGAAGGACGTCACGACCGGCGAAACGCTGTGCGATCCGGACGCGATCGTCACGCTGGAAAAGATGGAGTTCCCCGAGCCCGTGATCGCGCAGGCCGTCGAGCCCAAGACCAAGGCCGACCAGGAAAAGATGGGCATCGCCCTGAACCGCCTGGCCGCCGAGGATCCCTCGTTCCGCGTGCGTACCGATGAAGAATCGGGCCAGACCATCATCGCGGGCATGGGCGAGCTCCACCTCGAAATCCTGGTCGACCGCATGAAGCGCGAGTTCGGCGTGGACGCCAACGTGGGCAAGCCCCAGGTGGCCTACCGCGAAACCATCCGCAAGGTCTGCGAAGAGTCCGAAGGCAAGTTCGTCAAGCAGTCGGGCGGACGCGGCCAGTACGGTCACGTGGTGCTGAAGGTCGAGCCCCAGGAAGCCGGCAAGGGCTTCGAGTTCGTCGATGCGATCAAGGGCGGCGTGGTGCCTCGCGAATTCATCCCGGCCGTGGAAAAGGGTTGTGTCGACACCCTGCAGGCTGGCGTGATGGCCGGCTATCCGGTGGTGGACGTCAAGGTCACGCTGTTCTTCGGTTCGTACCACGACGTGGACTCGAACGAAAACGCGTTCAAGATGGCCGCTTCGATGGCTTTCAAGGACGGCATGCGCAAGGCCAGCCCCGTGCTGCTCGAGCCCATGATGGCCGTGGAAGTCGAGACCCCGGAAGACTACGCCGGTACCGTGATGGGCGATCTGTCCTCGCGTCGCGGCATGGTCCAGGGCATGGACGACATGGTCGGCGGCGGCAAGGTCATCAAGGCCGAGGTTCCCCTGGCCGAGATGTTCGGTTATTCCACCTCGCTGCGTTCCGCGACCCAGGGTCGTGCGACGTACACGATGGAATTCAAGCATTACGCGGAAGCGCCGAAGAACGTCGCCGACGCAATCATCAGCGCCCGCGCCAAGTAATTGGCGGCAGGCAAATAATCGTTAAATCTCCAGGCAAACTGCAGGAAGAGAGAACATGGCAAAAGGCAAGTTTGAGCGTACCAAGCCGCACGTGAACGTGGGCACGATCGGTCACGTTGACCACGGCAAGACGACGCTGACGGCGGCGATCACGACGGTGCTGTCGCGCCAGTTCGGCGGCGAGGCGAAGGCGTACGACCAGATCGACGCGACGCCGGAAGAGAAGGCGCGGGGCATCACGATCAACACGGCGCACGTGGAATACGAGACGGCGACGCGCCACTACGCGCACGTTGATTGCCCGGGCCACGCGGACTACGTGAAGAACATGATCACGGGTGCCGCGCAGATGGACGGAGCGATCCTGGTGGTGTCGGCGGCCGACGGCCCGATGCCGCAGACGCGCGAGCACATCCTGCTGTCGCGCCAGGTTGGCGTGCCCTACATCATCGTGTTCCTGAACAAGGCTGACCTGGTTGACGACGCCGAGCTGCTGGAACTGGTGGAAATGGAAGTGCGGGAGCTGCTGAGCAAGTACGATTTCCCGGGCGACGACACCCCGATCGTGAAGGGTTCGGCGCGTCTGGCGCTGGAAGGCGACAAGGGCGAGCTGGGCGAAGCGGCGATCCTGCAACTGGCGGAGGCGCTGGATTCGTACATCCCGACGCCCGAGCGCGCGGTCGATGGCGCGTTCCTGATGCCGGTGGAAGACGTGTTCTCGATCTCGGGTCGTGGCACGGTGGTGACGGGCCGTATCGAGCGGGGCGTGGTCAAGGTCGGCGAGGAAATCGAGATCGTCGGTATCCGGGACACGGTCAAGACGACGTGCACGGGCGTGGAAATGTTCCGCAAGCTGCTGGACCAGGGTCAGGCCGGTGACAACGTTGGTATCCTGCTGCGCGGCACCAAGCGTGAGGACGTCGAGCGGGGTCAGGTTCTGTGCAAGCCGGGTTCGATCAAGCCGCACACCGACTTCACGGCCGAAGTGTACGTGCTGTCGAAGGAAGAGGGCGGCCGCCACACCCCGTTCTTCCAGGGCTATCGTCCCCAGTTCTACTTCCGCACGACGGACGTGACGGGTACGATCGAGCTGCCGGAAGGCAAGGAAATGGTGCTGCCGGGTGACAACGTGTCGATCACGGTCAAGCTGCTGGCTCCGATCGCCATGGAAGAAGGCCTGCGTTTCGCCATCCGTGAAGGCGGTCGTACCGTCGGCGCCGGCGTCGTTGCCAAGATCGTTAAGTAAGACCCCCCCTACGCGCTTACGCGCGCCCCCCAGGGGGCGGGACTGGCGGACCGGCGGAGCCGGATCCGCTGTCCCCTGGATCGGGGTCGTGGTAGTGCGGAAGGTGTGGTTGTGGTGCCAGCGGTATCTGACTACTACCGAGGCGAGGTTTCCTCGCCTCATCGCTCTTTAGGATATTTCATGAAAAAGCAGAAGATTCGCATCCGCCTCAAGGCGTTCGATTACAAGCTCATCGACCAGTCGGCCGCCGAGATCGTCGAAACCGCCAAGCGCACGGGTGCCGTGGTCCGTGGTCCGGTTCCCCTGCCGACCCGTATCCGCCGCTACGATCTGCTGCGTTCGCCGCACGTCAACAAGACGTCGCGCGACCAGTTCGAGATCCGCACCCATCAGCGCCTGATGGATATCGTGGATCCCACCGACAAGACCGTGGACGCGCTGATGCGCCTGGACCTGCCGGCTGGCGTGGATGTGGAAATCGCTTTGCAGTAACGTAGTATTTGCGCCCGGGGCTTGAAAAAGCTGCCGGGCGCAGGCTATACTAGCCGGCTAGCCCGTGGGTAAACCCCATGGGCTTTTGGCACGTGTTTTCCGGCGGGGGCTTCCCGGCGTTTTTCCGGATCGTGCCGCCAGCAATCCTGATCGCATCAATGTAGGCGCAGCGCCTCTGGCGTTGCTGTCCGGCGCCGCACTTCGGTGTGTCGCCATTTTTAGCCCCGGCCAATCGTAGTCGGGAATGGAGAAAACGATGTCGACCCAATCGACGGCCTCCACGCCAGCCGCATTCCGGCTCGGCCTGGTGGGTCGCAAGGTTGGCATGACCCGCATTTTCACGGACGATGGTGAATCCATCCCCGTGACCGTGCTGGACGTGTCGAACAACCGTGTGACCCAGGTCAAATCCCCGCAAACGGACGGTTATGCCGCCGTTCAGGTCACGTTCGGTACGCGCCGTGCTTCGCGCGTCACCAAGCCCCTCACCGGCCACTTCGCGAAAGCGGGTGCCGAAGCGGGCAGCGTGCTCAAAGAATTCCGCCTTGATCCGGCCAAAGCGGCCGAGTTCGCTCCGGGCGCAGTCATTACCGTGGAATCTGTCTTCACGGTCGGCCAGAAGGTCGACGTGACGGGCACGACCATTGGTAAGGGCTTCTCGGGCGCGATCAAGCGTCACAACTTCTCGTCGAACCGCGCTTCGCACGGTAACTCGGTATCGCACAACTCGGCCGGCTCCATCGGTATGGCGCAGGATCCGGGCCGCGTGTTTCCGGGCAAGAAGATGGCCGGCCATTATGGCGACGTCACCCGTACCGTGCAGAACCTCGACGTGATCCGCGTGGACGCCGAGCGCGGCCTGCTGCTGGTCCGTGGCGCCGTCCCGGGCCATGCCGGCGCGAACATCGTCGTTCGTCCCGCTGTGAAAGGAGCCTGAACATGGCAGATCTCAAGCTCCTGAATGACCAGGGCCAGGTCGCTGCGACCGTCAGCGCCCCCGATACGGTCTTCGGCCGCGAATTCAACGAAGCGCTGGTGCACCAGGTCGTTATCGCCTACCAGGCCAACGCCCGCAGCGGCAACCGCGCCCAGAAGGATCGCACGGAAGTCAAGCACTCCACCAAGAAGCCCTGGCGCCAGAAGGGTACCGGCCGCGCTCGCGCCGGTATGACCTCGTCGCCGCTGTGGCGTGGGGGTGGTCGCATTTTCCCGAATTCGCCTGAAGAAAACTTCAGCCAGAAAGTGAACAAGAAGATGTACCGCGCCGGTGTGCGGTCGATCTTGTCGCAGCTGGCCCGCGAAGACCGGATCGCGATCGTCGAGAACTTCGTGGTCGATTCGCCCAAGACCAAGGCGGCCGCCGACAAGCTCAAGAACCTGGGCTTGAACTCGGTCCTCATCATTACCGATACGGTTGACGAAAACCTCTATCTGGCCACGCGCAATCTGCCGCACGTGGCGGTGGTCGAGTCCCGTTATGCCGATCCGCTGTCGCTGATCCACTACAACAAAGTGTTGATCACCAAGCCCGCGATCGCTCAGCTCGAGGAGATGCTGGGATGAGCAACGACCGTCTGCTCCAGGTTCTGCTGGCTCCGATCGTCTCTGAAAAGAGCACGTTCATCGCCGACAAGAACCAGCAAGTGGCTTTCCGCGTCCTGCAAGACGCCACCAAGCCGGAAATCAAGGCTGCCGTCGAACTGCTCTTCAAGGTGCAGGTCGAGTCTGTGCAGGTTCTCAATACCAAGGGCAAAGTCAAGCGCTTTGGCCGCTTCATCGGTCGCCGCCGCAACGAGCGCAAGGCGTACGTGTCGCTGAAGCCGGGTCAGGAAATCGACTTTGCGCAGGAGGTGAAGTAAATGCCCCTCGTCAAGCTGAAGCCGACTTCCGCCGGTCGCCGCGCGATGGTGAAGGTGGTTCACCCCCACCTGCACAAAGGTCGCCCGCTCGACAGTCTGCTCGAAAAGCAGATGCAGAATGCCGGCCGTAACAACAACGGCCATATCACCACGCGTCACCGCGGCGGTGGTCATAAGCAGCATTATCGTCTGGTCGATTTCAAGCGCACCAAGGACGGCATCCCGGCCAAGGTCGAGCGCATCGAATACGACCCCAACCGTACGGCGCACATCGCTCTGTTGTGCTATGCCGACGGCGAACGTCGCTACATCATCGCCCCGCGCGGTCTTGAAGTCGGCGCCACGCTGGTGTCCGGTAGCGAAGCGCCCATCCGCGCTGGCAATACCCTGCCGATCCGCAACATCCCGGTCGGTAGCACCATCCACTGCGTGGAAATGATCCCCGGCAAGGGCGCCCAGATGGTGCGTTCGGCGGGTGGATCGGCCGTGCTGCTGGCTCGTGAAGGTACCTATGCCCAGGTTCGCTTGCGTTCGGGCGAAGTCCGCAAGGTGCACATCGAGTGCCGCGCGACCATCGGCGAAGTCAGCAACGAAGAGCATGGCCTGCGCCAGATCGGCAAGGCTGGCGCTACCCGTTGGCGTGGCATTCGTCCCACCGTTCGCGGTGTTGCCATGAACCCGATCGACCACCCGCACGGTGGTGGTGAAGGCCGTACTGGCGAAGCCCGTGAGCCGGTCAGCCCCTGGGGCACTCCGTCCAAGGGTTTCAAGACCCGCCGCAACAAGCGGACGAGCAATATGATCGTCCAGCGGCGCAAGAAGAAGTAAGCGAGGCGAGCCATGTCACGTTCTATTAAAAAGGGCCCGTTTGTCGACCTGCACCTTCTGAAGAAGGTTGAGTCGGCCACGGCCGGAAAAGACAAGCGCCCGATCAAGACCTGGTCGCGTCGTTCCACGATCCTCCCCGAGTTCATCGGTCTGACGATCGCGGTTCACAACGGTCGCCAGCATGTTCCCGTGTATATCAACGAGAACATGGTCGGCCACAAACTCGGCGAGTTCGCGCTGACCCGTACGTTCAAGGGTCATGCGGCGGACAAGAAGGCCAAGAGGTAAGCGCGATGGAAACCACTGCGATTGTTCGTGGCGTACGCGTGTCGGCCCAGAAGGCCCGTCTGGTCGCGGATATGATCCGCGGCAAGTCGGTGGCCCAGGCCATCAACATTCTGACGTTCACGCCCAAGAAGTCCGCCGGCATCATCAAGAAGGCGGTCGAATCCGCCATCGCGAATGCCGAGCACAACGACGGTGCCGATATCGACGAGCTGAAGGTGAAAACCATCTACGTCGACAAGGGCACGTCGCTCAAGCGTTTCGATGCCCGCGCGAAGGGCCGGGGCGTCAAGATCGAGAAGCAGACTTGCCACATCGTGGTCAAAGTCGGTAGCTAAGGAGCCACGATGGGACAGAAAATTCACCCGACCGGGTTCCGTCTCTCGGTCAGCCGCAACTGGTCTTCGCGCTGGTTCGCCAGCGGAAGCGCCTATGCCGGCATGCTGGCGGAAGACATCAAGGTCCGCGAGTACCTGAAGAAGAAGCTGAAAGGCGCTTCGGTGGGCCGCGTGATCATCGAGCGTCCGGCCAAGAATGCACGCGTCACGGTTTACTCGGCTCGTCCGGGCGTCGTGATCGGCAAGAAGGGCGAGGACATCGAGATCCTGAAGGCTGATCTGCAGCGTCTGATGGGCGTGCCCGTGCACGTCAACATCGAAGAAATCCGCAAGCCGGAAGTCGATGCCCAGCTGATCGCCGACTCGATCGCCCAGCAGCTCGAAAAGCGCATCATGTTCCGCCGGGCGATGAAGCGCGCCATGCAGAATGCCATGCGCCTCGGCGCCCAGGGCATCAAGATCATGAGCGCCGGTCGCCTGAACGGTATCGAGATCGCCCGTACCGAGTGGTACCGCGAAGGCCGTGTGCCGCTGCACACCCTGCGCGCCAACATCGACTACGGCACGTCCGAAGCCGGTACGACCTATGGTCTGATCGGCATCAAGGTGTGGGTCTACAAGGGCGACACGCTGGGCTCGGCCGAGCTGGCCGCCGCCCCTGAAGCAACCAAGGACGACGAGCGCAAGCCGCGCCGCGGCCCGCGCAACGACCGTCCGGGCAACAACCGCCCCGGCGCCGGTCGTGGTCGTGGCGGCCGCCGGCCCGAAGGTGAGGCAGTTGCTGCTGCCGCGCCCGAGGGTGGTGCCCGGCGTGCGCCGCGCAAGCCGGCTGCTGATGCGGCCGCGCCTGCCAAAGACGGAGAATAAGCATGCTGCAGCCATCGCGCAGGAAATACCGCAAGGAACAAAAGGGCCGCAATACCGGCCTGGCTACGCGCGGCGCCAACGTTTCGTTCGGCGAGTTCGGTTTGAAGGCCACGGGTCGTGGTCGCCTGACTGCTCGCCAGATCGAATCGGCCCGTCGTGCCATCACCCGCCACATCAAGCGTGGCGGCCGTATCTGGATCCGCGTCTTCCCGGACAAGCCGATTTCGCAAAAGCCGGCCGAAGTCCGTATGGGTAACGGCAAGGGCAACCCGGAGTACTGGGTCGCCGAGATCCAGCCCGGCAAGGTGCTGTACGAAATGGAAGGCGTCAACGAAGAACTGGCGCGCGAGGCGTTCCGCCTGGCGGCTGCCAAGCTTCCGATCTCGACCGTCTTCGTGACGCGTCATCTCGGAACGTAAGGAGATAGCAATGAAGGCAAGCGAACTCCGTTCGAAAGACGCCGGCGAGCTCGGTAAGGAGCTCGAGGGTCTGCTTAGGGCTCAGTTCAGTCTGCGCATGCAGCTGGCTACCCAGCAGCTTTCCAATACCAGCCAGCTCGGCAAGGTGCGTCGCGACATCGCGCGCGTCCGTACCGTGCTGCGCGAGAAAGCCGGGAAGTAAACATGAGCGAAACCAACCTGAAGCGTACGCTGACCGGTCGTGTGGTCAGCGACAAGATGAACAAGACGGTAACCGTGATGGTCGAGCGGCGGGTGAAGCATCCGCTGTACGGCAAGATCGTCGTCCGGTCCGCCAAGTACCACGCTCACGACGAAACCAACCAGTACAAGACTGGCGATCTGGTCGAGATCTCGGAAACCCGTCCGGTTTCCAAGACCAAGGCCTGGTCGGTGGTCCGTCTGGTCGAAGCCGCCCGGATCATCTGAGCGCGCTTTACTGACGCCGCGAGCGCGTTGTAGAAGAAACCGCCCGAGTCGCAAGGCTCTGGCGGTTTTTTTCGTCCGTGTCGTCGGTATTCGCGCGAGGGTTTTGCCGCGCGAAGGCACGGACCTTGCTTTTTGCTCGGGCATACCGTGCCTGAGAGGCCAGCCAGGCGCTCAGCCTGGAGCCCGGCAGCACGATCTGCGTCCCGTATCGGGGCATCGCGCACCAACGATAGGCGTTGCGCACCACGTAGTTCGATCACTACAAATCTTTCGTTGGAACCGCGATATCCGCCACCACCTGGTCGACTTCCTGGTCGGCAAGGCTACCAAGAAGGAGTCCGTCGCATCATGATGTCCCGCGTCGAAGTGACCGAACTGATCGTTTCCCGCAAGATCGAGAAGAAGCTCGGCTGGGCCGAGATCGCCAAGGTACTGGGCCAGAGCAAGGAGTGGAGCACCGCCGCGCTGCTGGGCCAGATGACCCTGACCGAGGCGCAGGCACGGGCCGTCGCGAAGCTGCTGGACCTGCCCGACGAAGCCGTCCTGCAACTGCAGGTCGTGCCGTACAAGGGATCGCTGCCGACCGCCGTGCCGACCGACCCGCTGATCTATCGATTCTACGAACTGGTCAGCGTGTACGGCACCACCTTCAAGGAACTGATACACGAGGAGTTCGGCGACGGGATCATGAGCGCCATCGATTTCAAGATGGACCTGTCGCGCGAGGCCGATCCCAAGGGCGATCGCGTGCAGATCGTCATGAGCGGGAAATTCCTGCCGTACAAGGCCTACTGACCGTATCCGCGCGCGCCGGCTATCGCAGTTCGAAGCGTTGGCTCCGGACTGCCCGCGAATCCAGCCCGATCTGGACTTCGAACTCTCCGGGCTCCGCCACATGTTCCAGCCGGGCGTTGAAGAATTTCAGGTCTTCCTCCCCGATATCGAACTGGATGACGCGGGATTCGCCCGGCGCGAGGGAGACCCTGCGGAAATCCCGCAGTTCCTTGACCGGACGCACGACCGATGCGGTTTCGTCGCGAAGGTATAGCTGGACGACGGTTTCTCCCGGGCGCTGGCCGATGTTGGCGACCGTCGCCCGTGCCGCCAGGCGGCCGCCGCGCTCCATCCGGGTGCTGCTCAGGGATATGTCGGACACCGTGAAGTCGGTATAGCTCAGGCCGTAGCCGAACGGGTAGAGCGGTCCGTTCTTTTCCTCGAAATACTGCGAGGTGTAGTTGCCCGGCTTGCCCTCGACGAAGGGCCGGCCCACGCGGGGGTGGTTGTAGTACGTCGGGATCTGGCCGATCGAACGGGGAAAGGAGATGGGCAGCTTGCCCGCGGGGTTGTAATCGCCGAACAGTACGTCGGCGATGGCGTGGCCGCCCTCGGTGCCGCTGTACCAGGTCTCGAGCAAGGCGTCGGCGTTGGCGCTTTCCCATTGCAGGTCCAGTGGCCGGCCATTCATCAGCACCAGCACCAGCGGCTTGCCGGTGGCCTTGAGCGCGTGCAGCAGGGCGCGCTGGCTGGCGGGGATGTCCAGGCGTGTGCGGCTGGAGGATTCGTGCGACATGCCGCGCGATTCGCCCACCGCCGCGACGATCACGTCGGCCTGCCCGGCGAGGCCGACCGCCTCGGCGATCATGTCGGCGGGCGGACGTGGATCCTGGAACACTTCCTTGCGGTCCCAGTTCAGGAAGTTCAGGTAATCGACGACGCGCGGGTCGTCGGTGACGTTGGCGCCCCGCGCGTACAAGAGGCGTCCCTTGCCGCGCATCGCCTCTTCCATGCCTTGTCGCAGCGTGATCGAGGACTGGCCCTTGCCTGCCGCCGACCAACTGCCCATCATGTCCAACGGCGAATCGGCCAGCGGTCCCACCAGCGCGACGGCGGCCGTCCTGGCCAGCGGCAGGGCCTGATTGCGGTTTTCCAGCAGGACCAGCGCCTTGCGCGCCAGCTCGCGCGAATCCGCGCGATGCATGCGGCCCTCGGCATAGAGATCGGGCGGATCGTCGACGGCGGCGCCGATGCGCAGATAGGGGTCGTGGAACAGGCCCATGTCGTACTTGGCGCCCAGCACGTTGCGCACCGAGCGATCGATCTCGGCGACGTTGACCTCGCCCGACTTCACCAGGCCGGGCAGCTCCTGGAGATACAGGGTGTCGGCCATGCTCATGTCCACGCCGGCCCTGATGGCCAGCCGCGCGGCCTCGCGCCCGTCGCGCGCCACGCCGTGGCGGACCAGTTCGGTGATGGCGCCGTGGTCGCTGACGGCAACGCCCCGGAACCCCCAGTCCTTGCGCAGAAGGTCCTGCAACAGCCAGGTGTTGGCGCTGGCGGGGATGCCGTTGATGGAGTTCAGCGCCACCATCACGCCGCCGGCGCCGGCATCGATGGCCGCGCGGTAGGGCGGCAGGTAGTCCTGATACATGCGCAGCGGGCTCATGTCGACGACGTTGTAGTCGCGGCCGCCTTCGACGGCGCCGTATAGCGCGAAATGCTTGACGCTGGCCATGATGCTGTCCGCCCGTGCCGGTGACGGGCCCTGGTAGCCCTTGACGGTCGCCTGCGCGATGCGCGAGACGAGGTAGGGATCCTCGCCGAAGCCCTCCGAGGTGCGGCCCCAGCGCGGATCGCGCGAGATGTCCACCATGGGCGCGAAGGTCATGTCCAGGCTGTCGGCGGCGGCCTCGATGGCGGACACGCGCGCGGCGCGCTCGATGGCGCCCATGTCCCAGCTCGACGCCAGGCCCAGGCCGATGGGGAAGATGGTCCGGTGGCCGTGCACGACGTCATAGGCGAAGAACAGCGGAATCCGGAGGCGGCTCTTCCTGGCGGCATCCTGCATCATGCGGTTATCGGCATGGACCACCGAGTTGAACGTCCCGCCTATGCGGCCAGCGGCGATTTCCCCGGCGATTTTCTCGCGCGGCATGTCGGGGCCGATGCTGATCAGGCGCAATTGGCCGATCTTCTCGTCCAGCGTCATCTGCGACATCAGGTCGGCAATGAAGGCCGGCTTGTCGTTCAGCAGCGCCGGGTCGGGCGCGGCCCGGGCGCCCGGAGAAAGCAGGACGGCGCACAGCCCCAGGGCGAGCCGCGCGGCCATCGGCCCTGCGGCGCGGGCCATCCCGCGCGGGACGCGGGGCAGGGAGAGAGGGAGGTTGCGGAGAAGGCGGAATCGATGGGAAGAGCTTGGCGCCAAGTGGTCGTCCTCCATGGGGCGGGCCTGGGGCGCGGCGATGCGGGACTCGCGGTGCCGCGGAGGGTCGCCCGATTGTACGGGCGCACCGCGCGATTCTGCGCCCGCGCGCCCTGGCGCGGCGGCCGGCTGTGATACTTTCCGTTTCGCCCGGACCGCGCGGGCGGTGGCGCGCCAGACGGCTTGTTACAACCGCGGCCGTCCAGCCGGCCACGGCAAAGGAATCATCGGGCCTTGCCGTGGTCGTAACCCGACTCGGAGTTTCATCGTCCACATCGTTCCAGGGAGAAAGCAGTGGGTTTTGCAGACGTAGCCAGCTTCGCGCGCAACAGGTTCGCGCCTGCCGCGCTCGGGATCGCCACGGTCTTGTTGTCCTTGCTGGGCGCGGCCGCGGCGCACGCCTTTTCGCTCGACGACGTGACGGCGCGGGCCAGGACGCGTGCCGACCACGCCTACCAGGCGCCGGTCAGCAACCTGCCGCCGGCCTTCAGCGCGATGCAGTTCGCCGACTATCTGCGCATCCAGCCGCGCCGCGACCAATTCGAGTGGCACGATCGCGATACACCGTTCAGGCTGGCGTTCTATCACCAGGGCATGCATTTCTCCACGCCGGTCGGCATCAACGAAGTGGTCGACGGCCAGGTCCACGAGATCAAGTACGACCCCGCCAAGTTCGATTTCGGCGGACTGTCCTTCGACGCCGGCGCGACGCGCAACCTGGGTTACGCGGGCTTTCGCGTGCTCTACCCCATCAATCGCGACGGCGTGCACGACGAGATCATGAGCATGTTGGGCGCGAGCTATTTCCGGGTGATCGGCAAGGGCCAGGTGTATGGCCTGTCGGCGCGCGGCCTGGCGCTGGACACCGCGTGGAAGGATGGCATGGCCGAGGAGTTCCCGCGCTTCCGAGAATTCTGGATCGAGCGGCCCAGGCCGCAGGACCGCTTCCTGGTGATCTACGCGCTGATGGATTCGCCGCGCGCCACCGGCGCCTACCGCTTCGTGCTGCGCCCGGGCGAGGACGCGGTGCTGGACGTCGAGTCGCGCGTGTTCCTGCGCGGCCAGATCAACAAGCTGGGCGTCGCGCCGCTGACCAGCATGTTCCTGTACGGACCGAACCAGGGCGTGCGGGGCAACAACTTCCGTCCGGCGCTGCATGACTCCAATGGCCTGGCGATCCATGCCGGCAGCGGCGAATGGCTGTGGCGGCCCCTGAACAATCCGCCCGCGCTGTCGGTCAGTTCCTTCCAGGTGACCGATCCCAAGGGCTTCGGCCTGCTGCAGCGGGGGCACGAGTTCTCTCGCTACGAGGACCTGGCCGACCGCTACGACCTGCGTCCCAGCGCGTGGATAGAGCCCAGGGGGAACTGGGGGCCGGGCAAGGTGGAGCTGGTCGAGATCCCGACGGCGGACGAGACCAATGACAACATCGTCGCGTTCTGGACGCCCGACGTGCTGCCGCCCAAGGGACAGCCCATGCGCCACGACTACCGCATCCACTGGACGATGAACGAACCCGCGCTGATCGAGAAGGACGTGGGCTGGGTCAAGCAGACCTTGCGCACCGACGGCGAGATCCGCCAGGCCAACCTGATCCGCCACCTGGACGGCAGCACGGCCCTGATCGTCGACTTCGAGGGGCCGGTGCTGGCGCGGCTGCCGTCCGACGCGTCGGTGGGCGCCGAGGTCAGCGTGGGCGACAACGGCGAGTTGATCGAGAACGTCCTGCAGCGCAATCCGGCCATCCAGGGCTGGCGCCTGACGCTGCGGGTCAAGGTCAAGGATCCGAAGCGGCCGGTCGAGATGCGCGCCGCGCTGGTCGAAGGTAGCCGGGCATTGACCGAGACCTGGAGCTATCAACTGCAGGCGCGGTAATCTGGAGGGTCCGCAAGCCGAGTTTCCCGACGGACCCACCATGATCATCAAGAACCAGGAAGACGTCACCCGCGCGGTGCTGGCCGAGGCCGCCCGCGCGCCTGATGCGCGATTCCGCGAGATCCTGTCGGCGGGCATCCGCCACCTGCATGCCTTCGCGCGCGAGGCGCGGCTGACCGAATCGGAGTTCCACCAGTTGTGCGGGGTGATCGCGCGGCTGGGGCAAGCGACGACTGCTTCGCACAACGAGGTGGTGCTGGCGGCCGGTTCGCTGGGGCTGTCCTCGCTGGTCTGTCTGCTCAACAACGGCGACGGTGGCCAGACCGAGACCACCGCCAACCTGATGGGGCCGTTCTGGCGGATGGGGGCGCCGGAGACCCCCAGCGGCGGGTCCATCGTGCGGTCTCCCACGCCGGGCGATCCGGTGTTCGTCCAGGCCTGGGTGCGCGACCGTGAAGGCCGCCCGGTCGAAGGCGCCGAGGTTGATGTATGGCACAGTTCGACCGAAGGCTTCTACGAGAACCAGGATCCGGCGCAGGGCGACATGAACCTGCGCGGCAAATTCGCCACCGACGGCGACGGCCGCATCGCGTTCCGCAGCATCAAGCCAGCCGGCTATCCCATACCGGTGGCCGGCCCCGTGGGCGAACTGATCCAGGCCCAGGGCCGGCACAACATGCGTCCGGCCCATATCCACTTCATGATCCACAAGCCGGGCTTCAAGACCCAGTTCTCGCAGGTCTATTCCAGCGACGATCCCAATCTGGAGACCGACGTGCAGTTCGGCGTCACGCAGGCGCTGGTGGGGCGGTACGTGCTGCACGACGGCGCCACCGAGCCGGCGCCCGATCCGTCGGTGCGGGGCAAGTGGTATTCGATGGACCACCATTTCGTGATCGAGCCCGGCGAGGCCAGGCTGCCCCGGCCGCCCATCACCGGCAAGGCGGACGGCGAGCGGCCGGTGCCGACGGTGCTGGCGCGGCGGCCCTGACGGCCGTCCCGGGATGAAAGCACGCTCCTGGGAGGGCGCCGCCGCGTAGCGGCATGCTTCGTCACAGGCTCTGTTGCGCGGGACCGATGGCGGGCACCGAGGCCGGCATCCGGGCGCTCCACAGCGCCAGCAGCAGGCCCACGCCCGTGAGCGCGGCGCCGGCCCAGCCCACCGACCGCAGCCCCAGGCCCGACAAGGCCAGGCCTCCCGTCCACGCGCCCAGGGCGTTGCCCAGGTTGAAGGCGGCGATGTTCAGGCTGGAGACCAGGGTGGCGCCGGCGGGGCCGGCTTGCTGCAGCACGCGCATCTGCATGGGGGCGACGGTGGCGAAGGCCACGGTGCCCAGCGCGACGGTGTAGGCCATGGCCACCAAGGGCTGGGCGAAGGCCCAGGGGCCGAGTGCCAGCGCCGCCATCAGTCCGGCGGTGGTCAGCAG
The DNA here is from genome assembly GCA_009360345.1 of Alcaligenaceae bacterium SAGV5. GTDB lineage: Bacteria > Pseudomonadota > Gammaproteobacteria > Burkholderiales > Burkholderiaceae_B > Pigmentiphaga. The sequence continues at coordinate 872,084 of SPDP01000002.1, read as the reverse complement.
CAACGCCGGCATGACGCCGCGGTCGGCCATGCGTCCACCCAGCAGGTTGCCGGCGGCCAGGCCCGCGCCGAACAGCAGCAGCGTGACCGCGACCAGGTTGTCGCTCATGCCGGTGACCTGCCTGAGCAGCGGCTCGATATAGGTATAGAGCGCGAACAGGCCGGCGAACCCGAATACGGTGACCCCCAGCCCCACCCAGACCGGGGCGCGGCCCAGCACGGCCAGTTCCTGGCCCAGCGGCGAGAGCGGGGGGCGGCCCTGGTCGCGTGGCACGAACAGGGCCAGGATGGCGTAGGCGGCCACGCCCACCGCGGCCACCGCGATGAACGCCGAGCGCCAGCCGAAGTGCTGGCCGATCCAGGCCCCGGCGGGAACGCCCAGCAGGGTGGCCAGCGTCAGGCCCGAGAACATCAGGGCGATGGCCGAGGCGCGTTTGTGGGGCGGAACCAGGCCGGTCGCGACCACCGCGCCCACGCCGAAGAAGGTGCCGTGCGTGAGCGAGGTCAGCATGCGCGCGGCCATCAGCCAGCCATAGCCGGGCGCCGCGGCGGCCGCGACGTTGCCGGCGATGAAGATGAGCATCAGGGACAGCAGCAGCCGCTTGCGCGGCCAGTTGCGGGTCAGCAGCGTCAGCACGGGCGCGCCCACGGCGACACCGATCGCGTAGCCCGAGATCAGCGTGCCCGCGGTGGGAAGGGTGATGCCCAGGTCCGTGCCGACCTGGGTCAGCAAGCCCATGATGATGAATTCCGTGGTGCCGATGCCGAAGGCACCGGCGGCCAGCGCCAGAAGAGAGAGTGGCATGGTCCATGTCCTGTGAACGGATTGCGTCCGGGAAGCAACACTGTGGGACCTGGCCCGATCTTTGTGTAGCTGGAATAATGGAACGACATTTGTTCCTTCAAGGAAAAAGATGCCGTCTTTCGACAAGACCGCCCGGAATCGCGCCGCGCCGGCCCCGGCGTCGGCGGACGCCAACCGGTCGGGCGAACTGGAGACCTTCGTGCTGGTGGCCGAGCGCGGCAGCCTGTCCGCCGCCGCCCGCAGGCTGGGTATCTCGCCTTCGGCGGTGAGCAAGGTGATGTCCCGCCTGGAGGCTCGGCTGGGAGTGCAATTGTTGCAGCGCAGCACGAGACGGATCCTGCTGACGGCGGAAGGCACCCAATACTATGAGCAGGGCAAGCGCGTCCTGGCCGACCTGGACGAGCTGGAGACCTCGGTGGCGGGGCAGGCCGAGCCCCGGGGCCTGGTGCGCATCACCGCCAGCACGTCGACCGGACAAACCCTGCTGGGCCCGCTGGTCCCCCGTCTGCTGGCGGCACATCCCGGGTTGAGGCTGGATCTCAGCTTTACCGACCAGGTGGTGGACCTGCTGGAGGCCGGGGTCGACATCGCGATCCGCTGGGGGCGGCTGCCCGTCTCGGACGTGGTGGCGCGGCTGCTGGGCCGCACCCGGCAGGTCGTCGTCGGCAGCCCGGACTATCTCGCCGTCCACGGTACCCCCGTCCACCCCGACGACCTGGGCGGGCATCTGCGCCTGGGCTGGAACTACCGGCGCGAGGTGCCGCGCTGGCCCTTCGAGGTGGCGGGGCGGCGGGTCGAGGTGGAGATCGGCGACATCGTCCGGGTCAACGATGGCGAAGTGATGCGCAAGCTCGCCCTGAGCGGGGTGGGGCTGGCTCGCCTGTCGGTCTACCATGCGTGGGAAGACCTGTTGGCCGGACGCCTGGTGCCGGTGCTGGAGTCCTGCAACGCGGGCGACCTGGAACCCATCCATGCCGTCTACGTGGGCAAGCCCGGCCGGCTGCCGCCGCGGACCCGGGCGGTGCTGGATTTCCTGCAGGCCAACGTCGACCTCGGATACGCGGAACGCACGCCCCCGCCCCGGGGCGCGTCCCGTCCCGGATGAGCCGCCGGGGTGTGGGGGATATCCCGATAAAAGGCTTGCTAATTGATGGTTGGCCGGGTATGATGGCAGGCTTACTTCTGGGTTTTTGCTCCAGAAGTGGGTAGTGTCAGAAAAGTAAGTGGCCTGGCATCGCATCCTTGCGGTGTCCGCTTCGGAATTTCAACCCAGGGTGCGCAAGTCGCATTGCCGCCTGACGGGACCAAAACTGATCGGAGGGTCTGGCGCTTGCGTCGGGCATTTCGGGTTAAGTTGGAACAGGGTAAACCATGATTCAAATGCAGACCACGTTGGACGTGGCCGACAACACCGGTGCGCGCTCGGTTATGTGCATCAAGGTGCTCGGCGGCTCCAAGCGCCGCTACGCCGGCATCGGCGACGTCATCAAAGTGAGCGTCAAGGATGCGGCCCCGCGCGGGCGCGTGAAAAAAGGCGAAATCTACAACGCCGTGGTGGTTCGTACCGCCAAGGGCGTCCGTCGCAAGGACGGTTCGCTGATCCGTTTCGGTGGCAATGCCGCCGTATTGCTCAATGCCAAGCTCGAGCCCATCGGCACTCGCATCTTCGGACCCGTTACGCGTGAACTGCGTACCGAGCGTTTCATGAAGATCGTGTCGCTGGCGCCCGAAGTGCTGTAAAGGGGCCGCGATGAACAAGATTCGCAAGGGTGACGAAGTCGTCGTCCTGACCGGCAAGGACAAGGCCAAGCGCGGCGTCGTGCTGAGCGTTGCCGAAGACCGCGTCCTGGTCGAAGGCATCAACGTCGTCAAGAAAAATGTGAAGCCGAATCCGATGGCCAACCAGCCTGGCGGCATCATCGACAAGACCATGCCTATCCACGTGTCCAACGTGGCGATTTTCAACTCCGCCACCGGCAAGGCCGATCGCGTGGGCGTCAAGAAAGTCGACGGCAAGAATGTGCGCGTTTTCCGTTCCAATGGCGAAGCCATTGCGACGAAAGCGTAAGCGGGAGCAAACATAATGGCCCGTCTTCAAGAGTTTTACCGCGAGAAGGTCGTTGTCGACCTGACCAAGCAGTTCTCGTACAAGAGCGTGATGGAAGTGCCCCGCATCACCAAGATCACCCTGAACATGGGTGTCTCGGAAGCGGTTGCCGACAAGAAGGTCATCGAGCACGCCACTGGCGACCTGACCAAGATCGCCGGCCAGAAGCCGGTCGTGACCAAGTCGCGCAAGGCTATCGCCGGTTTCAAGATCCGCGAGAACTATCCGATCGGCTGCATGGTGACCCTGCGTGGCGCCCGCATGTACGAATTCCTCGATCGCCTGATCAGCGTCGCGCTGCCGCGCGTGCGCGATTTCCGTGGCGTGTCCGGCCGTGCTTTCGACGGTCGCGGCAACTACAACATCGGTGTGAAAGAACAGATCATCTTCCCCGAGATCGAGTACGACAAGATCGACACGCTTCGTGGGCTGAACATCAGCATCACGACCACGGCCAAGACCGATGAAGAAGCCAAGGCGCTGCTGTCGGCCTTCCGCTTCCCGTTCCGTAATTAAGGGGTGAAATAGTGGCTAAGCTTTCACTCATCAACCGCGATATCAAGCGTGCCAAGCTGGCGGCCAAGTATGCCGCCAAGCGTGCCGCGCTCCAGGCTATCGTCGACGATGCGTCCAAGTCGGACGAAGAACGTTACCAGGCTCGGCTGAAGATTCAGCAACTGCCCCGTAACGCCAACCCCACCCGCCAGCGCAATCGTTGCGCGGTGACCGGTCGCCCCCGTGGCGTGTTTCGCAAGTTCGGTCTGGCTCGTAACAAACTGCGCGAGATGGCTATGCGCGGTGAAGTTCCGGGCATGACCAAGGCCAGCTGGTAGGAGAGTCATTCATGAGCATGAGCGATCCGATCGCCGATATGCTGACGCGCATCCGCAATGCGCAGCGCGTAGATAAGGCGTCCGTGTCCATGCCCTCCTCGAAGCTGAAGGTGGCGATTGCCACCGTGCTGAAGGACGAGGGCTACATCGACAGTTTCGAGGTCAAGGCCAATGATGGCAAACCTGAACTCGAAATCTCCCTGAAGTACTACGCCGGCCGTCCGGTCATCGAGCGCATCGAACGCGTCTCGAAGCCTGGCCTGCGTATCTACAAGGGACGTCATTCCATTCCCCAGGTAATGAACGGCCTGGGCGTGACCATCGTGTCCACCTCCCGTGGCGTGATGACCGATCGCAAGGCACGCGCCAATGGCGTGGGCGGCGAGGTCCTCTGCTACGTGGCGTAAGGAGTCGACATGTCGCGTATAGCTAAATATCCCGTCGAGCTGCCCAAGGGCGTCGAAGCCACGATCGCCGCTGACCAGATCACCGTCAAGGGCCCCCTGGGCACGCTGGTCCAGCCTCTGACCGGTCAGGTCACGATCGCGCTGGACGCCGGCAAGCTGACTTTCGTCGCTGCCAACGACAGCCGTGAAGCCAAGGCCATGTCCGGTACCGTCCGGGCACTGGTCAACAACATGGTGACCGGCGTCAGCAAGGGTTTCGAGCGCAAGCTGACCCTGGTTGGCGTGGGCTACCGTGCCCAGGCGCAGGGCGATGCCGTCAAGCTGCAGCTCGGCTTCTCGCACGATGTCGTGCATCAGATGCCTGCCGGCGTGAAGGTTGAGTGCCCCACGCAGACGGAAGTGATCGTCAAGGGCGCCAACAAGCAACAGGTTGGTCAGGTGGCCGCAGAAATCCGCGCCTACCGCTCTCCCGAACCCTACAAGGGCAAGGGCGTGCGCTATGCGGACGAGCGGGTCATCATCAAAGAGACCAAGAAGAAATAAGGCGGGCAAGGACGAATCATGGACAAGAAGCAAGCTCGTTTGCGTCGTGCGGTACCTACCCGCCGAAAGATCGCCGAGTTGCGTGTGCATCGCCTTTCGGTGTTCCGCACCAACCTGCACATCTACGCAAACATCATTTCGCCTGAAGGCGATAAGGTGCTGGTCAGTGCCTCGACCGTCGAACCCGAAGTCCGTCAGCAACTGGCTGGCGATTCGGGCAAGGGCGGTAACGTGGCCGCAGCAACCCTGGTGGGCAAGCGCGTGGCCGAGAAGGCCAAGGCCGCCGGTATCGAGACCGTCGCGTTCGATCGCAGCGGTTTTCGCTACCACGGCCGCGTCAAGGCCCTGGCTGATGCCGCGCGTGAAGCCGGCCTGAAGTTTTAAGCGAGGATTACATGGCCAAGATGCAAGGTAAGAATGCAGCGGCTGAGGAGCGCGACGACGGTCTTCGCGAGAAGATGATTGCCGTCAACCGCGTCACGAAAGTCGTGAAGGGCGGTCGTATCCTCGGTTTTGCAGCGCTGACGGTGGTCGGCGATGGCGACGGTCGCGTCGGCATGGGCAAGGGCAAGGCCCGGGAAGTCCCGGTCGCCGTCCAGAAAGCCATGGAAGAAGCCCGCCGCAAGATGGTCAAGGTGCCGCTGAAGAACGGCACCCTGCACCACAACGTGGTCGGCAAGCACGGCGCCTCGACCGTTCTGATCTCGCCCGCCGTCGAAGGTACCGGCGTGATCGCCGGTGGCCCGATGCGCGCGATTTTCGACGTGCTGGGTGTGCGTAACGTGGTGGCCAAGAGCCTCGGCTCGACCAACCCGTACAACCTGGTCCGCGCGACGCTCAACGGTCTGAGCGCAAGCTCGACTCCGGCCGACGTCGCCGCCAAGCGCGGCAAGTCGGTCGAAGAGATCCTGGGGTAAGCCATGACGACGAAGAAAAACGTCAAAGTGACGCTCGTGCGTTCCCCCATCGGAACGCCCGAATCGCACCGCGCCACGATCCGTGGCCTGGGGTTGCGCGGCCTGAACAGCTCGCGCGTCCTGGTCGACACGCCCGAAGTGCGCGGCATGATCCGCAAGGTGTCGTATCTGATCACCGTGTCGGAAGCCTGAGAGGTCTAGCATGCAACTCAATACGCTCAAGCCCGCCGAAGGCGCCAAGCACGCCAAGCGCCGTGTCGGTCGTGGTATCGGCTCCGGCCTCGGCAAGACCGCCGGTCGTGGCCACAAGGGACAGAAGTCCCGTTCGGGTGGCTTCCACAAGGTCGGTTTCGAAGGCGGCCAGATGCCGCTGCAGCGCCGGCTGCCCAAGCGCGGCTTCAAGTCGCTGGACCAGCACCTGTATGCGCAGGTCCGCCTGTCCGAACTGCAAGCCCTGCCGGTCGACGAGATCGACGTGCAGGCGCTGAAGCAGGCCGGCGTGGTCGGCCAGCAGGTCCGCTACGTCAAGGTCATCAAGACCGGCGAGCTCACCCGCAAGGTGGTGCTCAAGGGCATGACGGCGACGGTCGGTGCCAAGGCGGCGATCGAAGCCGCCGGCGGCTCCCTGGTCTGATAACCGAGGACTGAGCTTTGGCTAATGCGAACGCACTGGGCAAGACCGGCAAGTATGGCGACCTGAAGCGCCGGCTGGTCTTCCTGTTGCTCGCCCTGGTGGTGTACCGGATCGGTACGCACATCCCTGTTCCCGGGATCGATCCGGTCCAGTTGACTTCCCTGTTCCATCAGAACCAGGGCGGAATTCTGGGCCTGTTCAACATGTTCTCGGGCGGTGCGCTTTCGCGTTTCTCGATCTTTGCATTGGGGATCATGCCGTATATCTCGGCGTCGATCATCATGCAGCTGATGACGGTCATCGTACCGTCGTTGGAAGCGATCAAGAAGGAAGGCGAGGCCGGGCGGCGCAAGATTACGCAGTACACGCGCTACGGTACGCTGGCGCTGGCGCTGGTGCAGTCGGTAGGCATCTCGGTCGCGCTGGAATCGCAGCCCGGGCTGGTCATCGATCCTGGCCTGATGTTCCGGGCCACCACGATGATTTCGCTCGTCACGGGAACGATGTTCCTGATGTGGCTGGGTGAGCAGATCACCGAGCGGGGCCTGGGCAACGGGATCTCGATCCTGATTTTCTCGGGTATCGCGGCTGGACTGCCGCACGCGTTGGCCGGGCTGTTCGAGCTGGTCAATACGGGTGCGATGGCCGTGCTGTCGGCGTTGTTCATCGTCGTGCTGGTGGTGCTGGTGACGGCTTTCGTGGTGTTCGTGGAACGCGGACAGCGCAAGATCGTCGTCAACTACGCCAAGCGCCAGGTGGGCAACCGGGTGTATGGCGGACAAAGCTCGCATCTGCCGCTGAAGCTGAACATGGCCGGGGTGATTCCGCCGATCTTCGCATCGTCGATCATTCTGTTCCCGGCTACGGTGGTCAGCTGGTTTTCGAGCGGCGACGGACTGCGCTGGCTGAAGGACCTGGCCGCCGCGTTGTCGCCCGGGCAGCCGCTGTACATCACGCTGTATGCCATTGCGATCGTGTTCTTCTGCTTCTTCTATACGGCGCTCGTGTTCAATAGCCGCGAGACCGCCGACAACCTGAAGAAGAGCGGCGCGTTCGTTCCGGGTATCCGTCCGGGCGAGCAGACCGCGCGGTACATCGACAAGATACTGATGCGCCTGACGTTCTGCGGCGCCATCTACATCACGTTGGTGTGCCTGCTGCCGGAGTTCCTGGTCCTGCGGTGGAATGTGCCGTTCTACTTCGGTGGTACGTCTTTGCTGATTATCGTTGTGGTCACGATGGATTTCATGGCCCAGGTGCAGGCATACGTGATGTCGCACCAATATGATTCTCTGCTCAAGAAAGCGAACTTCAAGGGCGGAAATCTACCGGTGCGGTAACGAGAAAATGTCCAAAGACGACGTTATCCAGATGCAGGGCGAGGTCGTGGAAAACCTGCCCAATGCGACGTTTCGTGTAAAGCTCGAGAATGGCCATGTCGTCCTGGGACATATCTCGGGGAAAATGCGGATGAACTATATCCGCATCCTGCCGGGGGATCGTGTGACAGTCGAACTGACGCCATACGATCTATCGCGAGCAAGAATCGTGTTCCGCTCGAAGTAAGCCTCGGGCTTGCCGGGTAAGAATTAGGAGTCAATCATGAAAGTAATGGCATCGGTCAAAGCAATTTGCCGGAACTGCAAGGTCATCAAGCGCAAGGGTGTAGTGCGGATCATCTGCACCGACCCGCGCCACAAGCAACGTCAGGGCTGAGCCTAGGCTCGGTTCTACGCTAAAGGTATTCAAGGAAACGTTATGGCCCGTATCGCTGGCATCAACATTCCGCCGCATCAGCACACCGAAATCGGTCTGACGGCTATCTTCGGCATCGGCCGTTCGCGCGCTCGCAAGATTTGCGAAGTGGCCGGCGTCGCCGTCGACAAGAAGGTCAAGGATCTGAACGACGCCGAACTCGAGCGGATTCGCGAACAGATCAACACCTTCACCGTCGAAGGCGATCTGCGTCGTGAAATCCAACTGTCGATCAAGCGTCTGATCGACCTCGGCTCGTATCGTGGTTTCCGCCATAAGCGCGGCCTGCCCGTGCGTGGCCAGCGGACCCGCACGAACGCTCGCACCCGCAAGGGCCCGCGTCGCGCCGCTGCCTCGCTCAAAAAGTAATCGGCTGACAGCCAGTCAAGGATTCAGAAATGGCGAAATCCCCGAACAGCGGCGCCCAGCGCGTTCGCAAGAAAGTCAAGAAGAACGTCTCGGACGGCATTGCGCACGTTCACGCGTCCTTCAACAACACCATCATCACGATCACCGATCGCCAGGGCAATGCCCTGTCGTGGGCGACGTCGGGCGGCGCAGGCTTCAAGGGCTCGCGCAAGTCCACCCCGTTCGCGGCCCAGGTCGCGGCGGAGTCCGCTGGTCGCGTGGCGATGGAATACGGCATCAAGACGCTGGAAGTGCGTATCAAGGGCCCCGGCCCCGGCCGCGAATCGTCGGTTCGCGCCCTGAACGCCCTGGGCATCAAGATCTCCAGCATCGCCGACATCACGCCGGTGCCGCACAACGGCTGCCGTCCGCCGAAGCGCAGAAGGATCTAGGCCCCTCCCTACGCGCTTCGCGCGCCCCCCAGGGGGCGATGCGGGTGGACCGGCGAAGCCGGATCCACCGCATCCTGGATCGCTTGGCTCGTTGCCCGTTGGGCAACGTTGCCTAGGGGGCCGGGGCAAAGCGCGGTAGAATGGTGGGCTTTGCTGTTTGCAGTACGTAGTTTCATTGTTTTATGGGGGCGCAGCCGGCATGGGTCGGGTGCGCCGAGTAAGACCACCGTTTGCCGCGTTCTGGTTCATCGAACGTAAGAGACCAAGGCAAACTCCTCGCCATGCGTGTGCATGGCCTGACAGAGAAAAGGATACATCGTGGCACGTTATATTGGCCCCAAATGTAAGCTTTCCCGCCGCGAAGGCACGGACCTCTTCCTGAAGAGTGCCCGTCGTTCGCTGGATTCCAAGTGCAAGCTCGAGAGCAAGCCCGGCCAGCATGGCCGCACCTCGGGTGCCCGTACCTCGGACTACGGTCTGCAGCTGCGCGAGAAGCAAAAGCTCAAGCGCATGTACGGCATTCTGGAAAAGCAGTTCCGCAAGTACTTCGAAGAAGCCGAGCGCCGCAGGGGCAACACCGGCGAAAACCTGATCCAGCTGCTCGAATCGCGCCTGGACAACGTGGTCTATCGCATGGGCTTCGGCTCGACCCGCGCCGAAGCGCGGCAGCTGGTCAGCCACAAGGCGCTGATGCTGAACGGCCACACCGCCAACGTGCCGTCCATCATCGTCAAGGCCGGTGATGTGATCACCGTCCGTGAGAAGGCCAAGAAGCAGTCCCGTATCCAGGAAGCGCTGCAACTGGCCTCCAGCCAGGGCATGCCGCAGTGGGTCAGCGTCGACGCGACCAAGCTGGAAGGCACGTTCAAGCAGGCTCCGGATCGCGCCGATGTCGCCCGCGACATCAACGAATCCATGGTCGTGGAATTGTATTCTCGCTAAGCGTTTTTCGCTTCGCTCAGCCGCGCTGGACCAGCGCGGCTTTTGGCTTTCAAGGCGGTCCGCTTCCGCGGGCCGCGGCAACACCCCGCAATACCGCTTTTTTCCCAGCCTTATCGGTGTAACGAGCCGAGGGTATTGATAAGGAAGATTCATGGCGAATGCCGCATTTCTGAAACCGCGCAATATCGACGTCGAGACCATCGGCTCGAATCATGCCAAGGTGATCATGGAGCCGTTCGAACGCGGCTACGGTCATACCCTGGGCAACGCGCTGCGCCGCATCCTGCTGTCGTCCATGGCGGGTTATGCGCCGACCGAAGTGCAGATCACCGGTGTCGTGCACGAATACTCGGCCATCGATGGCGTGCGTGAAGACGTGGTCGACATCCTGCTGAACCTGAAGGGTGTGGTGTTCAAGCTGCACAACCGCGACGAAGTCGTCCTGACCCTGCGCAAGCAAGGCCCCGGCGTGGTCACGGCCGCCGATATCGAGATCTCGCACGATGTCGAGATCGTCAATCCGCAGCACGTGATTGCCAACCTGACGGACAACGGCCGCCTGGAAATGCAATTGAAGGTGGAAAAGGGCCGCGGCTATGTGCCGGGCAACCTGCGCAGCTTCGCCGATGATCATTCCCGTGCCGTCGGCCGCATCGTGCTGGACGCCTCGTACAGCCCGATCCGTCGCGTCAGCTACACGGTCGAGAGCGCTCGCGTCGAGCAGCGTACCGACCTGGACAAGCTGGTGCTGGACATCGAGACCAACGGCGTGATCTCGCCCGAGGAAGCCGTGCGCCAGTCGGCCCGCATCCTGATGGACCAGTTGTCGGTGTTCGCCGCGCTGGAAGGCTCGACCGAAACCATCGAAGCGCCCGCCCGTGGCACGCCGCAGATCGACCCGATCCTGCTGCGCCCGGTCGACGACCTCGAACTCACGGTTCGTTCGGCCAACTGCCTGAAGGCCGAGAACATCTACTACATCGGCGACCTGATCCAGCGTACCGAGAACGAATTGCTCAAGACCCCGAACCTGGGTCGCAAGTCGCTCAACGAGATCAAGGAAGTCCTGGCTGCCCGCGGTTTGACCCTGGGCATGAAGCTGGAAAATTGGCCCCCTCTGGGCCTGGAAAGGCCGTAGGGGTCCCCCCCTACGCCCTACGGGCGCCCCCCAGGGGGCGGCACTGGCGGACCGGCAAAGCCGGATCCGCTGTGCCCTGGGTAGCGGAGCTTCTTTCGTTACGTAGTTGTCGTACCAACAATTTTTCCACCGGCCCGCGGCACTTTGCCGATAGAAGAGCTGGAAACCCCGCGGCATCGCCGCTTTTAGATTCATAAAGGAAGTCATCATGCGTCACCGTCACGGTCTCCGTAAACTGAACCGCACCAGCAGCCACCGTCTGGCCATGTTCCGCAACATGGCTGTCTCGCTGCTCACGCACGAAGCCATCAAGACCACCCTGCCCAAGGCCAAGGAACTGCGCCGCATCGTCGAGCCGCTGATCACCCTGGGCAAGGAACCGACCCTGGCCAACAAGCGCCTGGCGTTCGCCCGCCTGCGCGATCGCGACCTGGTCGTCAAGCTGTTCGCCGAAATCGGCCCCCGCTTCAAGGAGCGCAACGGTGGCTACACCCGCATCCTGAAGATGGGTTTCCGCCAGGGTGACAACGCTCCCATGGCCTACATGGAGCTGGTCGACCGTGCGCCGGAAGGCGAAGCCGTCGACGCCGAGTAAGTCCCAGCGCCGGGATGTCCGGCCAGGACCTGCGTCTGGTTTTGCAGAGAACTGCGAGCTTGCCTCGCAGTTTTTTTTCGCCTTGCGCACCGCCTATGCAAGACCGCTCCGCGGAGCTGTGTATCGGCAAGGCGTGGTGCGCCGGGGTTACCATCCGGACACTCGCATCCGTGGAGCGCCTAGATGAAATTCAACCAGTTGCGCGACTTCGTCGCCGTGGCGCGTGCCGGCAGTATCCACCAGGCGGCGAGAGATCTCGGACTGAGCCAGCCCGCGCTCACCAAAAGCGTGCGCCAGCTCGAAAAAGAACTGGGGACCCCTCTGTTCCAGCGAACGGCCCAGGGGGCAGTCCTGAACGAGATGGGCAGGCGCTTTCTGCGCCGCGCGGAAGTCGCCGCCAATGAACTGAGCCGCGGGCAGGACGAAGTGGCCCAGTTGTTGGGCGGCCAGGGCGGACGGGTAGCGCTGGCGCTGTCCGCGACGCCGTCTCTCCTGTTCCTGCCCAATGCCCTGAAGGTGTTCCGCCAAAGCCACCCCCTGGCCGAGGTCCGTATCGTCGAGGGGCTGCTTCCGGTCATGCTGCCCGCGCTGCGCGACAGCCAGCTGGATTTCGTCCTGGCGCCGGAACCGGCCAAATCGCTCGGCGGCGAGTTCGCGGTGTCGCCGATGTTTGCCCACCAGCGTGCGGTGGTGTGCCGCAAGGGGCACCCGCTGAGCGATGTACGCTCGCTGGCCGGGCTGGTCGAGGCGGATTGGGTGCTGACCGCGGCCGCCGGGCCCCGCTCGTCGGAGCTGGACGATGTCTTCCGTTCGCGCGAACTGCCCGTACCGCGCGCAAATGTGCAGTGCGAATCGCTGATGGCGCTGGTGAGTCTCCTGGCCAATACCGATCTGATCGCGCTGCTGCCAGAACCATGGCTCATGGCCAACGTGACCGCCGGACTGCTGACGAAGCTGGATCTGGACGATGAAATCGGCGCGCCCGCCATCTGTCTGATCCAGCGCAAGAATCTGCCGTTGACCCCTGTGGCGGAAGCGTTCTCGAATGCCTTGCATCGGGAAGCGGAGTACCTGCGTTCCCGCGTTTCCGGCGGTGCGCGGCGGCGCTAGCCGATACGGGCGGCTCCTTCGGGGATAACCGCCGGGCATCCCTCCGACGATACTGTCATCTGTTCCGTTGCGGTGCGCTCCTCTAGATTGCTGTCTGCGCCCAGGCATGGCCCGGGCGATACCAAGAACGAGGAGATGACACTTGAAAACGGCCTGGATCGCCTTGTGCCTTGCGGCATTGGCTCAACCCGTGCATGCGGAGGAATGGCCGGGCGGCCCGATCCGCGTTGTCGTGAACGCGGCGCCGGGCGGCGTCGCCGATCGCGCGATGCGGGTCATGGCGCCGCATATCGGCGGGAAGCTCGGCGCGCAGATCGTCGTCGAGAATCGACCGGGCGGCGAAGGCTATATCGGCCAGCAGGAAGTGTCCCGAGCCCGGCCGGATGGCCATACTTTCCTGCTGTCCGCGGGCAGCATGGTCATCATCACGCCGCAACTGGTTCCCCTGCCTGACTTCGATCCGCGCAAAGCCCTGATTCCGGTGGCGCCGGCCGTGGCCATCCCGATGAACCTGTTGGTTCATCCTGCGGTGCCGGTGGAAACCGTCGCCGACTTCATCAACTACGCCAAGGCCCACCCCGGCAAGCTTGCGTATGGTTCCGCCGGATCGGGCACCGCGCTGCACATCGCCGCGGAAGTATTCAGCCACGAAGCCGGCATCAAGATGACGCACGTGCCGTACAAGGGCGCCGGCGACGCGCTGAAGGACTTCCTGGGCGGCCATGTCGATGTCTTGTTCGATCCGGGGCTGGCCACGCAATACATCAAGACGGGGCGGGTCAAGCTGCTCGCCGTGGCGGGCGCTTCGCGCAATCCGCAATTTCCGGATACGCCCGCGATGGAGGCGGTCGGCGTCAAGGGCGTAGACGGCGGTCCTTATTTCGGGATCTTTGCTCCCAAGGGGACGAAGAAAGACATCGTGGCGCGCATGAACGAGGCGCTCATCGCCGCGCTCGAACGTCCGGATCTGCGGCAGCAACTGGTGAACATGAGCCTGGAGATCGCACCGCCGATGAGCGCGGAACAGTTCGCGGCCTATCTGCGCGACGAGAACGCCCGCTACGAGCGGCTGCTGCCGAAACTGGGCATTCGTGGGCAGTGAAGGCCCGGCCGACATTCCCCCCATACGAGATGAACGACGAGTATCCGCAATCATGACATCCACCCTCATCGAAGGCTTGCGCAGCGTCTCGCTCGACGTGCCGGACCTGGCCCATGCCGAGGCCTTCTATACGCAGACCTGGAACCTGACGGTGGCCGGGCGGCGGGGCGCCGCGCTATATCTGCGCGGCGCGGGACACGACGCCTACCTGCTGGCCCTGCACGCGGGCCGGCGCGATGCCGGCATGCGACACGTGACGCTCCGGGCTCGAAGTGAAGCGGCCCTGGATACCATCGCGGCCGCGGCGGGCAAGGCCGGGGGCGCCGTCGTCCAGCCGTTGGGTGTCCTGGACGACCCGGCGGGCGGGGTGGGGCTGACGATTCGCGACGCTCACGGGCGCAGGTTCCAGATCGTTCACGGCGACGCCCGCCATGAAGGCGACGCGCCGCGGGACCGGCCCGTGCGCCTGGCTCATGTCGTGCTGAACAGCAGCACGCCGGACGCCACGCGCCGCTTCATCGAGGAAGTGTTCGATTTCCGCCTGATCGATCTGACGGCCATGATCGCATTCATGAACTGCAATCGCGATCACCACACCATCGGTGTCGGCCTCTCCGACAACGATGCGTTGAATCATATTGCTTTCTTCATGCCCGACGGCGATTCGCTGATGCGTGGCGGTGGCAGGTTGAAGGACGCGGGTTATCCCGTCCAGTGGGGGCCCGGGAGGCACGGCCCCGGGAACAACCTCTTCAACTACTTCATCGATCCGTTCGGCGTCGTCATCGAGTACACCGCCGAGGTCCAGCAGGTCGATGACTCCTACGTGCCCCGTGGGCCCGAAGCGTGGAAATGGCCTGCGGGCCGCGTCGACCAATGGGGGCTGTCGGATCCGCCCACGGACGCCTTGAAGGCGGCGCAGAGGCGCATTCATTTCTCTTTTTCCTGACCGATCCTTCGAATAGCGGCAATGAACGATTCAATGATGTACGACGTGGCGATCGTCGGATACGGTCCCGCGGGCGTCGTCGCGGCGGCCTTGCTCGGGCAGGCCGGACTGCGCGTCCATGTGTGCGACCGGCTCGAAGGGGTGTATGAGATTCCGCGCGCGGTCGCCCTGGACCACGAGATCATGCGGGTGTTCCAGCAGATCGGCGTCGCCGGGGCGGTCCAGCCCTTCATGGAGCCTTTCACCGACTCCGAGTACTTCGGAGCGGACGGGCGGCTGATCCGGCGCATGACGATGATCGCCCCGCCTTATCCGCAAGGGTATACGCCATCGATCGTCTTCACCCAGCCCGAAGTCGAACGGATATTGCGCGCCCGGGTGGCGCAGATGCCCAATGTGTGCGTGGAACTCGCCGCCGAGATGCGAAGCATCACGCAGGACGCGGATGCCGTGAGGCTGGAGATCGAGACCCGGGGCGCAGGCAGGACGCGGGTGGGCGCCAGGTACGCGATCGCGTGCGACGGCGGCAGCAGTACTGTTCGCACGCAGTTGCAAATGCCGCTGGAGGATCTCGACTTCGATGAACCCTGGCTGGTGGTCGACGTCCTCGTCAACGCGCAAGGCATGCGCAAGCTGCCCAAGGTAAGCGTGCAGTACTGCGAACCCGAGCGCCCATGCACGCTTGTCCTGGGCCCGAAGAACCATCGGCGCTTCGAGATTTCCCTGTTGCCGGGGGAGGATCCGCAGCAAGCCGCTACCCCGCAAGCAACCTGGGGTCTGTTGTCCCGCTGGCTGGGGCCCGAGGATGGCGAACTCTGGCGCCAATCCAGCTATCGGTTCCATGCGCTGGTGGCTGCCCAATGGCGTAAGTCGCGTGTGTTCCTCGCGGGCGACGCGGCACACATGCAACCGCCTTTTCTGGGGCAGGGCATGTGCCAGGGCATTCGCGATGTGGCCAACCTGAGCTGGAAACTCGCCGCCGTGTTGAAGGGAGAGGTCGCGGGCAGCGCGGGCGAAGCGATGCTGGACAGCTACGGCCTGGAGCGTGGGGGACACGTGCGCGAACTGACCCGCCGCATCAAGAGTTTCGGCGCGGTGATCTGCGAGCGGGACATCGACAAGGCGCGTGCCCGCGATGCCCGGATGCGGGCTGAAGGAAACGGGATGGTCCGGGACACCCCCCGGCAGGACATCCTGCCGCGCCTGGAGCACGGACTCCTGTCCGCGCAGCCGCATCCTTGCCGTGGCGGGCTGTTTCCGCAGCCGAGGGTCGGATCCGGGAAGGACGTCGTTCTGTTGGACCACCTGACCGGCAACGGCTGGCGCCTGATGCTTGCGCGCCGGTCGCTCGCTCCCCGCGACGTCGGGTCGATGCTGCCGCGCGCACGCGTCGTGGCGTTCGACGAGATGGACGAGAGCGACGGCGTTGTCGCTGCCTGGTTCAAGGAAAGCCAGTGTGCCGCGGCCTTGGTCCGGCCCGACAACTACATATACGGCGTGGCCCGGTCCGCCGGCGACATCCCGGACCTGCTCGACGAAGCGGCCGCTGCGCTGGACTGCTCCGGCGTCGCCGCGTGAATCCCCGTGGCCTCTTGGCCCGAATACCTTGCACAACACAGGAGTCATCGTGAACGACGAAACAAGCTATCGCAGCATCTGGTCCCACCTGGCGACTGTCGAGCACCGGCAGGCGTGGGTGGCCACGGGCGATTTCAAGACACGCTACGTCGAAACCGGCACGCGTGGCAACCCGCCCCTGATCATGATCCATGGCACGGGCGGATCCTGGGAAGCGTTCTGCGCGAACATCGGTCCGCTATCCGAGCACTTCAATTGCTTCGCCCTGGACATGGTCGGCTGCGGCTACACCGGCAAACCGGACCGCCCCTACGAGATCGCCGAGCACGTTGCCCAGATCATCCACTTCATGGACGCCCTGGGGCTGAAGACCGCATCGCTCCTGGGTATCTCCATGGGAAGCTGGACGGCCAGCCGTTTCGCGCTGGCCCATCCCGACCGCACCGAAAAGCTGGTCATTCTTTCCGCATTCGGCTTGTCCGATGACCAGGAGGAGATCGGCGCGATCCTGACGCGGCGCGGCAAGGCTTTCGACGCGCCTACGTGGGCCAGCGTCCAGGACGTTTTCGACAAATTGATCCTGGACGAGGCGAATCGGATCGACGACCTGATCGGCCTGCGGCTCCAGACCTATTCCCAGGCCTCCATGAAAGCGGCGGGCGAGAACATCCTGGCTGTTTTCCAGCCGGAGCGCCTGGCCCGGAACCTTGTCACGCCGGACGAGTGGCGGCGGATCGGCGTGCCTACGTTGATCGTGGTCGCCGTGGACGACCGGCCGTTGTATGTCAAGACGGCGCGCACCCTGGCCGGATACATTCCCGGCGCCGCCGCCGTCGAGGTACACGGGGTCGGACACTGGCCCCAGTTCGAGGCTCCGGAGAAGATCAATGGATTGGTGAGCGGGTTCCTGCGGGGGGAGACGCGCGCGGGCGCGTAGAGGGGAAGCCCGAATCTGGTGTATGTTGTCCGCACTCGCGGACTTCACCGAAAAGGGCATGCCATGGCTCGTCTGACTGCGCAGGACTTCGACCCCCGTCTGCTGGAGCTGTACGACTACTATGTCCACGGCAGGATCTCCCGGCGGGAGTTCCTGGACCGGGCGGCCAGGTACGCGGTGGGCGGCCTCACCGCTGCCGGATTGCTGGCGTCGCTGAGTCCCGACTACGCCCTGGCCGAGCAGGTATCCTTCACGGATCCGGACATCGTTGCCGAGTACATCGGTTATCCGTCGCCCAAGGGCCATGGCACGGTGCGGGGCTACCTGGCGCGGCCGGCCAAGGCGGCGGGCAAGGTGCCGGGCGTGGTCGTGGTGCACGAGAACCGGGGCTTGAATCCCTATATCGAGGACGTCGCGCGCCGGCTGGCCAAGGCGGGTTTCCTGGCGTTGGCGCCCGACGGCCTGAGTTCGGTGGGGGGATATCCGGGCAATGACGACAAGGGGCGGGATCTGCAGCGCCAGGTCGATCCGGCCAAGCTCATGAACGATTTCTTCGCCGCGGTCGAGTTCCTGATGCAGGGCGACAGGACGACCGGCAAGGTGGGGATCACCGGCTTCTGCTATGGGGGCGGCGTGGCCAATGCCGCCGCCGTGGCGTATCCCGAGCTGGCCGCGGCCGTGCCCTTCTACGGCCGGCAGGCCAGCGCGGCGGACGTGCCGCGCATCAAGGCGCCCCTGTTGCTGCACTACGCCGAGAACGACAAGGGCATCAACGACGGCTGGCCCGCCTACGAGGCGGCGTTGAAGGCCGCCGGCAAGACCTACGAGGCCTACGTCTATCCGGGCACGACCCACGGTTTCCACAACGACTCCACGCCCCGCTACGACGAGGCCGCGGCGAAACTGGCCTGGGACAGGACGATCGCCTGGTTCAAGCGCTACCTGGCCTAGGCTGCATCGACATTCATGAATGTCTGGGATCGGGTTCTTGAGCCGTCCTTGACCGGTGGGGTGGGGCGGCCCGCGGTGGGGCGCAGCGAAGCCGGTCCCGCTGCGCGGGACTTCCCGGAGTTGGCGCGGGATGAGGGCATGGCGATGGACCGGTAGAATCCCAGATTCTATAGCCGGCGGCCATGTGTCCGCCGGACGGGCCGCGGCCCGTTGTCCCGATGATGCCGCAGGCCGTTTCAGCATACAGGTTTCCATGTTCAGTTTCTTCAAGAAGAAGGCCCCTTCGCCCCCACCCGAGCAGGACCGTGTCCAGGAGCCGGAGGTCGCGCCAGTTCCTGCTCCCGTGCCGGGAGTGGCGGAGCGGCCCGATGCGCCCGTAGTGGACCGGCCCGTGGCGCCCCAGGCCGATCCCGGCCGGGATGCGGTGCCCGCCGGCCTGGCGGACAGCGTGGCGGATGCACGGCCGGTCTCCCCGGAGCCGGCGGTGCCCGCCGTGGCGGCCCCCGCCGCGCCGATCCAGCCGCCGTCGATGCCGCCGGTTCCCCAGGCGGCCCCGCCCGCCAAATCGTCGTGGCTGGCGCGCCTGAAGACCGGCCTGTCGCGCACCGGCCAGAGCCTGACCACGCTGTTCGTGGGCGTGAAGGTCGACGAAGATCTGTTCGAGGAGCTGGAAACCGCGCTCATCATGGCCGATACCGGCGTGGATGCGGCGCAATCGCTGCTCAAGGGACTGCGCGAGCGTGTGCGGCAGGAACGCATCGAGGACGGCGACAGCGTGCGCCGGGTGCTGCGTGAGCTGCTGGCCGAGCACCTGCGGCCGCTGGAGCGCAGGTTCGACCTGGACCGCCCCGCGCCCATCGTGACCATGATCGCGGGCGTGAACGGGGCCGGCAAGACCACCTCCATCGGCAAGCTGGCGCGCACCTTCCAGCAACAGGGCCGTCACGTGCTGCTGGCCGCGGGCGACACCTTCCGCGCCGCCGCGCGCGAGCAATTGGTGGAGTGGGGCCGCCGCAACGACGTCACGGTCATTGCCCAGGAGGGCGGGGATCCGGCCGCCGTCGCCTTCGACGCGGTCAAGTCCGGCCAGGCGCGGGGCATGGGCGTGGTGATGGTCGATACCGCCGGCCGCCTGCCCACGCAGTTGAACCTGATGGAAGAGGTCAAGAAGATCAAGCGTGTGATCGCCAAGGCCGACGCCTCGGCCCCGCACGAGGTGCTGCTGGTGATAGACGGCAACACGGGTCAGAACGCGCTGGCGCAGATCAAGGCCTTCGACCAGGCCCTGGGCCTGACGGGCCTGATCGTGACCAAGCTGGACGGTACCGCCAAGGGCGGCATCCTGGCCGCGGTGGCGGCCGGCGCGCAGGGCGTGCGGCCGGTGCCGGTGTACTGGATAGGCGTGGGCGAGGGGATCGACGACCTGCAGCCTTTCGTGGCGGACGAGTTCGCCGGGGCGCTGCTGGGCAATTGATCCCGGGCGTAACGGCCCTGGCGTCGATAAATCCTAGGCCGGCCGCTCCATGAACGCCAGCACCTGCCGGCCCAGCTCGTCCTCGGCGGTATTGAAGTGCGCCACGATCGACGTGTGGTTGTGGCCCGCCATCCAGACGAAGCGCGGCGCACGGCGCCGGACGCGGGTCAGCGCGGCAAGCAGTTCCACGCAATGCACGTCGATCAGCGGGTTCTCGTATTCGGCGACGGCGATCATGGTGGGCAGCGCCTGCGCGGTGACGTGGTTGACTGGAGAACCGTCCTCCATCGTGGCGGGCGAGGTGCCGTAGTAGGCCTCCACCCGGTTGGCGTTGGGGTTCTCCGCCGAATTCTCGGCCCGCACGCGGCCGGACACCACCACCAGGCCGGCCAGGCCGTGGCCTTCGGGCGGATGGAAGCGGGCATCGTAGGCGTAGTGCGCGGCATGGGTGCCGCCGGCCGAATGCCCCATCAGGAAGATGCGGCCGGGATCGGCGCCCAGCTCGTCGGCGTGGGCGCGCACCCAGGCCACCGCGGCGGCGACGTCCCGGGTGCCGCTGGGGTAGGGATGGGCGGGCGCCAGGCGGAATTCGACGTTGACGCCGATGATGCCGTGCCGCGCGAAGTACCACAGCACATTGCTGTAGATTTCCGCCGTGCGGTCCTTCTCGCCTTCGACGAAGGCGCCCCCGTGGACGAACATCAGCACCGGCCGGCGCGCGGCGGCCGGGCCCTGCGGCTGGAAGACGTCCAGGCATTGGCGCGGATCGTCGCCGTAGGGGACGTCGCGCGTGACCGTGGCCTGTTTCGGGGCGTCGCGCAGGACCTCGGAGAATCCCAGCACCATCTGCCGGACATGGGCCTGCACGCTGGTGCCCCAGCGCGGGCCGAGTTCCGCCATGGCCTGGCGCAGGGACGGCGGGATTTCGGGTGGGTTCGACATGGCGGTTTCCTGGAGCGTTCAGATCACGAGGGCGTTCAGGCGGTTGCGCACGGCGCGCACGATGGACATGCCCGCCAGCGCCGAGGTCTTGGGGTTCGACGCGAAGGCGGCGGCCTCGACCATGACTTCGAGCCGGCCGAAGGCGCCGCGCGCCGAAATGGTGTGCGTGTTGCCGCCGGCGGCCGGGTCGGCGATCAGCCGGACCCGGGTGCTGTCCAGCCCCATGCCGGCCAGCCCGACCATGGCGGCCACGTTGGCATTCTGCGGGAAGGTCGCGGCGGCTTCACGGGCGGTGCCTTCGAAGAACACCGTGGCCTCGGCAAGATGGTCCAGGTCGCACAGCCGGGCGGCCGCCGTGCCCCGCCAACTGCCGGGGGGCTTGCGCCCGGTGTAGTCCACCGATGCCAGGCCGCTGTCGCGCGCGGCGGCCAGGGCATCGACGCCGGCCAGGGCGCCCGGCACCAGCGTCAGTTGCGTCCGGCCCGCCTGGCAGGCCGCGTCGAGCCGTTCGACCATGCCGGGCAGCGCCAGCGCGCCGACCGACGCGACGATGGTGTCGATGCCCTGCTCCAGCAGCCGGGGCACCACGGTGCCCAGCACTTCGTGGCCGGCGCATTCGACGGCGAAATCGGGGCGGATGTCCAGGCCGTCGGCCGACAGGACGACCTGGCCATGGGCGCCGAGCTTGCGGCGCGCCTCGTCGGCCCGCTCGGCCCGTTCCAGCACCAGCCACCGGCCGATGCGCGGGTCATCTTTCAGTTGATCAAAAATCGACTGCCCCATGGCTCCGAAACCTGCGAGCAAGATGGTTTTCATGCGGAAATGCCTCCGGTTCGTCAGCCCTGAATCCTGCAAGACTGGGCGCCGGCAGGCAATCGATATATAGTCAATCCGGTTTACTTTTCATCAACATCGGCCCGGATGAAGCTGCCGCCCCTGAATCCCCTGCGGGTGTTCGAGTCCGTTTCGCATACCCTGAGTTTCACGCAGGCCGCGCGCGAGCTGCATGTGACGACGGGCGCGGTCAGCCGGCAGATCCGCGTGCTGGAGGAATTCCTGGGCATGCGCCTGTTCGAGCGCGCCAGCGGCGAGGTGCGCCTGACGCCGGCGGGCCGGGAGTACCGTGACGACCTGCGGGGCGCCTTCGAGCGGATCTCGCAGGCGACCACCAAGGCCCTGGAGCGCAACCGGGACAAGCCGTTGCACGTGTGGTGCCAGATGACGTTCGCCATGCGTTGGTTGTTGCCGCGTATGGCCGAATTCCATGCCCGGCATCCGGACCGCGATGCCGTCTTCACCACCTCGCTCAAGCAATTGGACAACCTCAGCGATGCCGATGTCGCCATCTGCATCGGCCATGGAGACTGGCCCGGCGTGGTCGCCCACCGGCTGGTGGACATCGAACTGCTGCCGGTATGCAGCCCGGCCTTGCTTGCCGGCCCCGTGCCCCTGCGCGAACCGGCGGACCTGGCGCGCCATACCCTGCTGCAATCGGCGGCCCGGCCCGACTACTGGGGGCGGTGGCTGGCCGCCCAGGGCGTGGAAGGCGTCGACCCGGCGCACGGCCTGACCTTCGAGAACGTCACGCTGGCCTACCAGGCGGCGCTGCAAGGCATGGGCGTCGCGATGGGACAGTACGCCCTCGTGGCCGACGACCTGGCCGCCGGCAGGCTGGTCGCGCCCTTCGCGGGCCGGCTCGTGCTGGATTCGGCCTTCTATCTGGTCTATCCCGAGCGCCTGCGGAACGACGCGCAGGTTTGCGACTTCCGCGACTGGGTGATGGCGCAGGCTCGGGTGGCCTGACCGTGCCCCTGTTTGGGGCATGGTGTGTTGACTGTACAGTCAGCTTGATCTAAAAAAATCCGTTGATATACCTTGTAGTCGGATATAAGATGTTGACTGTTTAGTCAATTTTCAATCCGCGCAGGCACTTGCCATTCCCGTTGCCGCGCACCCATGATCTCGACGCCATCCTATGAAAAGCCTGCAATTGAGCATGAGTTGTGCGAACTATGACCGGACGTCCGCGCTGATGGACGGCCGGACCGGTATCGAAGGCGTGGACCTGGTCACGTCGCAGCTCGAACCCGAGGAATCGTTCCACCGCGCCTTCAAGTACGCGGAGTTCGACATCTGCGAGATCTCGCTCAGCAGCCATACGATGATGACCTCCCGCGGCGAGAACGCGTATGTCGCGATCCCCGCCTTCGTCTCGCGGCTGTTCCGCCACTCCGGCATCTACATCCGCACCGACAGGGGCATCCGGTCCCCGGCGGACCTGGCGGGCAAGAAGGTGGGGCTGCCCGAGTACCAGATCACGGCCAACGTGTGGATACGCGGCATCCTGCAGGACGACCATGGCCTGGACCCCGCCTCCGTGCGGTGGCGGCGTGGCGGCGTCGAGCAGGCGGGGCGCGAGGAGCGCGCGCCCATCAAGCTGCCGCCGGGCATCGAGCTGGAACAGATCGCCGGCGACAAGACGCTGAGCGGCATGCTGGCCGATGGCGAACTGGATGCCGTCATCAGCGCGCGGGCGCCGTCCTGTTTCCTGCGGGGCGGAGCGGGCGTCGCCCGCATGTTCCCGGATTATCCCAGCGTCGAGGCGGATTACTTCCAGCGCACGCGCATCTTTCCGACCATGCATGCCATCGGCATCCGCAAGGAACTGGTCGCGCAGCATCCGTGGCTGCCGGTGAACGTGCTCAAGGCGTTCACCCGTGCCAAGGACCTGGCCTTCGCCGAGATGGGGCAGATCGGCCACCTCTATCACAGCCTGCCCTGGGGCGTCGCGGCCTACGAGCAGGCCAGGCGCGACATGGGCGACGATTACTGGAGCTATGGGTTCGAGGCCAACCGCCACGTGCTGGAGACGTTCGTCCGCTATCACCACGAGCAGGGGCTCTCGGCGCGCAAGGTCGCGCCGGAAGAGCTGTTCTCGCCGTCTACGCTCGACCTGACCAGGATCTGAGGCGGGGCCCATGAAACCGTCTCCGTTCTCCCTGCATTTGCCCGAGTCGCTGCCCGAGGCGCTGGAACTGCTCGCCAGCCGCGACAATGCCCGCGTGATCGCGGGCGGCCAGTCCCTGATGCCCATGCTCAACCTGCGGCTCGCCTTTCCGGACGACGTCATCGACCTCAACGGTATCGCCGAACTGGCGGGCCTGCGCGAGGACGGGGGCGACGTCGTCATCGGCGCGATGACCCGCCAGCGGGACATCGAGTTCTCTTCCCTGGTGGCCGAACGCCTGCCCCTGCTCAAGGAAGCCATCCTGAACGTCGGGCACAGGCAGACGCGCAATCGCGGCACCCTGGGCGGCAGCGTCTGCCACCTGGATCCTTCCGCGGAGCAGCCGACGATCGCGATCGCCATGGACGCGCGGCTGTCCCTGCGCAGCGTGCGCGGCGAGCGGATGGTGTCCATGAGGGAGTTCGCCGTGGACCTGATGACCTCGTGCCTGGAGCCCGACGAGCTGCTGGTTGCCGTCCGCTTCACGCCCTGGCCCGCGCGCGCCGGCCACGCGTTCGTGGAGTACGGCCGCAGGCATGGCGACTTCGCCATCGTGTCGGCCGCCGTGCTGGTCCTGCTGGATGCGAACGGCGCGGTCGAGCGCTGTTCACTGACCCTCGGGGGCGTCGCGTCCGTGCCGTTCCGCGTCGAGGCGGCCGAACGCGTGCTCCAGGGGCGTCTTCCTACCGGAGCGGTGGTGCGCGAAGCGTGCGCGCAGGCTGCCCAGTGCGAAGCGGTCAGCGATCCGGCCTATCCCGCGTGGTACCGCCAACGGCTGGCCCAGCGCCTGCTCGAGCGAGCACTGGCCAAGGCGCTGGAACGCGCCGCCGTCCTATCCTAGGAACCTCCACCATGAAAAAACTCGAAGTCGGCGAGCTGGCGCGGATATCCCTGTGCGTCAACGGCGCCCAGCATACGGTCAGCGTCGAGCCGCGAACGACGCTGGGCGATTGCCTGCGCAACGACCTGGGCCTGACCGGCACCCACCTGGGCTGTGAACATGGCGTCTGCGGCGCCTGCACGGTGCACGTGGACGGAGCCACCGCGCGCAGTTGCCTGATGCTGGCGGCGCAGGCGCAGCGGTATGAGATCCACACGGTCGAGTCGCTGGCCTGCAACGGCGAACTCAACGATTTGCAGCAGGCGTTCCGGGAACTGCACGGATTGCAGTGCGGCTTCTGTACCCCGGGCATCCTGATGACCTTGACCGAGCTGCTGCGCGACATGCCCGAGGCGACCGAGGAAGACGTCCGGCTGGCCTTGTCCGGGCACATTTGCCGCTGCACCGGATACCAGAACATCGTGGCCGCCGCCATGCGTACCCTGGAAAGCAGGAGGACTGTCCATGAACGCGCGTGACCGGGTTCCGGCCTCTCATATCGGCAAGCGCGCGTTGCGTGCCGAGGACGTCCGCCTGCTGACGGGGGAGGGCCGCTACGTGGCCGACATCGACCTGCCCGATGCCCTGCACGTCGCCTTCGTCCGCAGTCCCCACGCCCATGCGCTGATCCGGAACGTGGACGGTTCGGCCGCGCTGGAGGTCCCGGGCGTGGTCGCGGTCATCGACGCGCGCGAGATGGCGACCTATGTCGAGGCCATCCGCATGCCGCTCGGCTGGCCGACCAGCGACCTGCCTTCCGGCATCACGCCCTATGTGCTGTGTCCCGAGGAAGTGTGCTTCGTGGGCGAGGCGGTGGCCATGGTGCTGGCGACTTCCCGCTACATCGCGGAGGATGGCGCGGCGCTGGTGATGGTGGACTACGAGCCGCTGGCGGCCGTCTCCGACGTGCACGCCGCGCTGGAGCCCGGCGCGCCCAAGGTGCGGCGGGAGGCGCCCAGCAACGTGCTGCGGGAATTCAGCGTCGGCTACGGCGAATGCGATGGGGCGTTCCGGGATGCGCCGCACGTTTTCCGCGAGACCATTTCGCAGCATCGCGGCGGCGCCCATCCCATGGAGTGCCGGGGCATGGTGGCGCAGTACGACAAGCACCAGGGGGCGTTGATGATCTGGGCTTCGACCCAGATGCCGCACGAGCTGGCCTTCACCGTCGCCAAGGCGCTGGGGCTGCCCGATTCGCTGGTCCGGGTCGTGGCGCCCGACGTCGGCGGCGGGTTCGGCTGCAAGTTCGTGGTCTATCCCGAGGAACTGGCGGTGGCCGCCGTCGCCTGGCACCACAAGCGCGCCGTCAAGTGGATCGAGGACCGCATGGAACACTTCCTGGGCGCCATCCAGGAGCGCGACCAGCTCTGGGAGGTCGAGGTGGCCTGTGACGGCCAGGGCGTGGTCCGGGGCATACGCGGGACCATGCTGCACGACCAGGGTGCCTATACGCCCCAGGGCGTCAACTGCGCCTACAACTCCAGCACGGCGGTGACCGGTCCCTATGCCATCCCGGCGTACGAGATGCGGGTCACGGTGGTGCAGACCAACAAGATCTACGTGATCCCCGTCCGCGGGGCAGGGTATCCGCAGGGGACCTTCGTCATGGAGCGGCTGCTCGACCGGATCGCCTTCGAGCTGGGCGAGGACCGCGCCACGGTGCGCGCGCGCAACCTGGTGTTGCCCGAGAAGATGCCCTACGTCAAACCGCTGACCGCGCGCTCGGGCCGGCCCATCGTGCTCGACAGCGGCGACTACCTGGATGCCCAGCGCCGCGTGCTGGAGCAGATCGGCTATGCCGGCTTCGAGGCACGGCGCCAGGCGGCGCGGCGCGAAGGGCGCTACATCGGCCTGGGCTTCGCCCATGCCGTCAAGGGGACGGGGCGCGGGCCGTTCGAGTCCGGTAGCGTCCGCGTGTCGTCGAATGGACACGTTACCGTGGCCACCGGCGCCATGGCGATGGGCCAGGGCCTGAACACCGCCATGGCCCAGATCGCCGCCGAACAGTTGTGCGTGCCGGTCGAGTCGGTGCAGGTGATTTCCGGCGATACCGCCCACACGTCGATGGGCGTGGGTGGCTTCGCCAGCCGGCAGACCGTGACGGCCGGTTCGTCCGTGCACTATGCCGCCGTGGCGGTGGCGGCCAAGCTGCGCAAGGTCGGCGCCACCATGCTGAAGGTGGACGAATCGGAAGTCTGCCTGCGCGACGGTTCGGTCCGCGAGACCGGGGAGGGCGGCCGTTCGGTGACCTACAGCGAGATCGCGCGGCTGTTGCGAGGCATACCCGGCTATGACCTGCCGCCCGGGGTGGGCGCGGGCCTGGAAGCCACCATCCATTGGGAGCCCACCGACATGGCCTACGCGCACGGCTTCCACGCCTGCGAGGTCGAGGTGGACATCGTGACCGGCGAGGTGCGCATCCTGCGCTATGTCGCGACCCACGACAGCGGCACGCTGATCAATCCCATGACCGCCGAGGGGCAGATCCACGGCGGCATCGTGCACGGCATCGGCAACGCCTTGTTCGAGTGCATGCGCTACGACGACCAGGCCCAGCCCATCAGCACGACTTTCGCGGACTACCTGCTGACGACCGCCACCGAAGTGCCGCCCCTGGAGATCTCGTTCACCGAGTCTCCGGCGCCCAGCAATCCGCTGGGCGTGAAGGGCGTGGGCGAGGCCGGGACGATTCCCGTCACCTCGGCCATCGCCTCGGCCATCGATGACGCGTTGGCGGATTTCAGGATCCGGGTATCACGGGTGCCCGTGGAGCCGGTCGAACTCGTCCGGCAGATCGCCGCGCACGAGCAGGCGGCGGGCTGACGCCTTGCCACACCGCCGGCATTCCGCCGGCGCATTCATCGATCCAAGCAGTTCTTACTTCCTGGGAAGGGGTTGAACAATGTCCAGCTTGAACAAGGTGCGCGCATGCGCAGGCGTCGTCGCGGCGCTATTCATGGCGGCTTCGCAGCAGGGCCATGCCGAAGTGCGGTTTCCGACCAAGGCGGTGCGCATCGTGGTCGGCTTCACGCCGGGGGGCGCCGCCGACCAGACGGCGCGCATCATGGCCGAGAAATTGGCGGAAAAATGGAAGCCCCACGCCGTGGTGGTCGAGAACGTGATCGGCGCGGGCGGCAACATCGGCGCGCTGAACGTCTACCGCTCGACGCCGGACGGCCACACCCTGCTGCTGGTCAGCAATACGCACGCGATCAACCGGGTGCTCTACACCGAGACCGAGTTCGACGTCACCAAGGACTTCGCCTTCGCGGGCATGATGACGTCGTCTGCCATCGTGATCGCGGTCAATCCCAAGGCCAAGATCAAGACCATGCCGGAGCTGCTGGCGAAGATGGAGCGGGAACAGGGCGAGATGAACTACCTGACCTGCGGCGCGGCAACGGCCCACCATTTCGCGATGGAGCTGATCAAGGTCGAGACCCATACCAAGGCCGTGCACGTGCCGCACCGGGGTTGCAGCCCGGCCGTGGTGGACGCGGTGGCGGGGCACGTCGACACCGTCGTGGCGACCATGCCCACGGTCCTGCCTTTCATCAAGAGCGGCAAGCTGGTGCCCATCGCGGTCACCTCGGCGAAGCGCTCGGAGTCGGCCAAGGACATCCCGACCGTGGCGGAGTCCGGTATTCCCGCCCTGAAGAATTTCGCGGTGGAAAACTACTATGGCCTGGCCGCGCCGGCGGGGACGCCCAAGGAGGTCGTGGCCAAGATCGAGAGCGACGTCAAACAGGTGCTGGAATCGCCGGAAACCCGCAACAAGTTGTCGGGCGCGGGCCTGGACGTGTTCTTCCTGGATTCGGCGCAGTCGGCCGCGCTGATCAAGCGGGATGTGGAAAGTTACGGCGCGGCGGCCAGGACGGCCGGCATCAAGGCGGAGTGATCCGCGTCACCCCGGGGCGGCGAGTCCGCGCCCCGGGGCCTTTCGCGCCATCTACGACGGCGCGCCTTCTTTTCTGAATAGCCGCTTCCAGCGGGGAAGGGCATTCCCGGAGGAGTCGGCCGCCGCCGTGGCGTCGGCCGGCGCGTCGCCGGTGCCCGGTTGCATGAGCGCGTTGAACTTGCCGAAGAAATCGTCCGACAGTTTGCGCGCGGCGGCTTCGATCAGCCTGGCGCCGACCTGCGCCAGCTTGCCGCCGATCGAGGCATCGACGGTATAGGCCAACCGCGTGGCATCGGCCTCGGGTTCGAGCCGGACGGCGGCCGTGCCCTTGCCGAATCCGGCGGCGCCGCCCTGGCCTTCGAACTCCAGGCTGTAGGACGTCGGGGCCTGGATGTCCAGCAGCCGCAACCGGCCCTTGAATTTCGCGCTGATGGGGCCGATGCGCACACTCATGTCGACCCGGTAGGCATGCTCGCCGTCTTCCGTGAGGGCATCGCAGCCTGGGATGCATTGCCGCAGCACCTCGGGATCGTTCAGCGCTTCCCACGTCGTTCGCTGGTCCGCGGGTATCCGTTGTTCACCAACCAATTGCATCGCTCGTTCTCCTTGGAGGGTGGGTCTAGTCGCGTGGGACGGAGGTGAGGTGTCCGTCGCGTTTCTGGAAGAGGTCGTCGCTGGCATAGCCCATGAGTTCAGGTTGGGCGCGGCCGAGCATGACCTGGAAGTAGACGGGTTCGAGGCTGCGGTTTTCGTAGCCGTGGATGACGCCGGGCGGGCAGGCGGCGCATTCCCAGGGGGCCAGGCGTCGCCAGGCCTTGTTGCCGTCTTCGTCCTGGAAGAAGACGTCGAGGAAGCCCTGCAGGACGAAGAAGACTTCTTCGACTTCGTGGGTGTGGGCGGCGTTTCCCTGTCCGGGCTCGACGTACATGATGCTCAGGGTGAAGCCGCGCGGGGGGATGGCGGAGGCATCGTTGTGCTTGCCGGAGCCGCCGGCGCCGATGAAGCGGTGCTGGGCGCGCTTGAATCCTTCGATCCTGGCGTCTTCGAAGGCGGCCCAGTCGGGGGTCTTGTCGCGGAATCGGCCGACGAACCGGGTGGCGATGTCTTCGAGCGAAGCGTCCTGGAGTTCGGGCGGTCTGGGGTGGCGTGCGATGGCCATCGTGGGTTCCTCTGGAAGGGATGG
Organism: Alcaligenaceae bacterium SAGV5; assembly: GCA_009360345.1. Lineage (GTDB taxonomy): Bacteria > Pseudomonadota > Gammaproteobacteria > Burkholderiales > Burkholderiaceae_B > Pigmentiphaga. The sequence goes on along the minus strand of SPDP01000002.1, from coordinate 842,598 downwards.
AGGGCGATGGCGCGCGGCGGCCATCGTTCAACCACACGATAGAGTAAATTGACTAAATGGTCAATCTTAAGCGCCGGAAATCCGATCCGGCGCAGTGCCGGTCAATCCTTTTTCAGATACCGGATCACCATGTCCGCCGCGTGCTCCAGGCGTTGCCGGACCCGCTGCGGCGTCATCAGCTTCTGCCGGAAAATGGCCTCGAAGGTGTGCTGGTTGTTGACGTAGTGGGCGGTCAGCGAGGTCACCGAGATGTAGAGATCGATGGGATCGATGTCGTCGCGGAAGACGCCCGCCTCGCGGCCGCGGGCCAGCAACTGTTCGATCGTGTCCAGCAGCGGGTTGTACAGGTCCGAGATGGCCGCGTCGCTGGCGACGTGCCTGCCGCCGGCCAGGTTCTCGCTCATCAGCAGGCGCTGGAACTCGGGGAACTGGACCCAGATCTTGCCCGTGGAGATGACCAGGCGGCGCATGGCCGCCTCGGGATCGACCGTGCGCAGCTGGATGTCCTGCTGCCGGCTGCGGATGTTTTCGTAGGTATGGGTCAGCACCGCGACGAACAGTCCGTCCTTGTTGCCGAAGTGGTGGTAGAGCAGGTTCTTGTTCACGCCCGCCCGCAGCGCGATCTCGTCCACGCGCGCGCCTTCGAAACCTTTCTGCGAGAACTCCTGGATGGACGCCTCGATGATGGACAGGCGGGTGCGGGCGGCGCTTTCCCGCGGGCCGCCGGTTCGGCGCCTGGGGGTTTCGGGAGCGGTGGTGTCTGCTTTTTTTGGAGTCATGGCGGACATAGGGACTTAAAGGCTAGGGGTGCCGTGCAAGTGTACATGCAGCGGGATTCGTGCCCGCGAGTAGGTACGCCGCGCGGGCGGGGGATTTTCGTCTTTTCTTCTTTAAATTGACTAAATAGTCAAACAAACTCTAGAATGGAAAACACTTTCCTCTTCTTCTGATCTTGCGAGCGAGCCTGCCTTGGATATCCTGCACAGCTTCATCGATGGCCAGTCCGTACCCGCCACCGGGACGACAATCACGCTGGAATCGCCCCAGCATGCGGACCGGCGCCTGGTCCTGGCCGAGGCTTCGGACGAGCTATGCGCGCGGGCCGTCGCCTCTGCCCTGGCCGCGTTCCGCCGCCATGCCGCGACGCCGGTGGTGGAGCGGGCGGCTTTGCTGAACCGGGCCGCGGACCTGTTGGAAGCGCGAGTGGAGGCGGTGGCGGAACTCTTGGTGAGCGACGTCGGCAAGCCCGTCCGGGTCGCGCGCGTCGAGGTCGTTCGCGGGGCCCAGTTCCTTCGCGCCTGCGCGGTGCAGCTCCAGACCCTGACCGGCGAGATGCTGCCGCTCGACGCGGTCGCGGCGGGCGTGGGGCGGCATGGCCTGGTGCGCCGGGTGCCGTATGGAGTCGTGGCGGCGATCACCCCGTTCAATGCGCCCGTCAACCTGTTGGTGCAGAAGGTGGCGCCGGCCCTGGCGGCGGGCAATGCCGTCGTGGTCAAGCCGCATCCGGCCGGTACGCGCGCGGCGCTGGCCGTCGCCGCGCTGTTCGTGGAAGCCGGCCTGGCGCCCGGGTTGTTCAACGTGGTGTGCGGCGACCGCTCCCCGGCGCAGGCCTTGGCGCGGGACGAGCGGGTCCGCGTCGTTACGTTCACCGGCGGCACGGCGGCCGGCGATGCGCTGGCGCGCACGGCCGGCGCCAAGAAGTTCGTGGCGGAGCTGGGTTCGAACGCGGCCAATGTCGTGCTGGCCGACGCCGACCTGGCCGATGCCGCCCGCCGCATCGCCGCCGCAGCCTTCGAGGCAAGCGGCCAGCAGTGCGTGTCCGCGCAACGCGTGATCGTGGAGGCGCCGGTGTATGACGCCTTCCTGCCGCTGTTCGTCGAAGCGGCCCGGGCCTTGCGCGTGGGCAGCGCCGAAGACCAGGCCACCGATGTCGGCCCCATGGTGTCGCGCGCGGCGGCGGACCGCGTCATGGCCATGGCGCGCCGGTCCGTCGAGCAGGGCGCCCGGTATGCCCTGGAGCCGCGGCAGGACGGCTGCCGGGTCAGCCCCGGCATCCTGGTCGATGCGCCCGCCGGCAGCCCCATCTGGGCGGACGAGGCGTTCGGTCCCCTGGCGGTCGTACAGCGCGCCGCCGATGCGCAGGATGCCCTGCAACTGGCGAACGATTCGCCGTTCGGCCTGCAGGGCGCGGTGTTCACCCGCAGCCTGGGCAATGCCTTCCTGTTCGCCGACGGTTTCGAGGTGGGTTCTTTGTGGATCAACGAGGCCAGCCGCTTCCGGCTGGACATGTATCCCTTCGGCGGCGCCAAGCAGTCGGGTTTTGGCCGGGAAGGCGTGCGCTATGCGATAGAGGAGCTGTCGCAGCTCCGCTTCATCGGCATCCGGCCGCTGTAGCGAGGGCCGGCCGCGCGCCGCGGCCGGGATGCCCCTTCGCGGGACGCCCCTGGGGGCGTCCCGATTCCTTGCCGGTCAGTTGACGGTTGCGCCGGACTGCCTGACGACCACGCGCCATTTCTCGATCTCGGTCTTCAGGAAGGTCTGGAACGCCTCCGGGCTGCCGCCCATGATGTCGAACCCCTGGCCGATCAACTGCTGCTGCACGTCCGGCCGCGCCAGGATCCTGGCCGATTCGTTGTTGAGGGTGTCGACCACGCCGCGCGGCGTGCCGGCGGGGGCGACCAGTCCGAACCAGGCCACGGCCTCGAAACCGGGCAGGCCGCTTTCATGGAGCGTCGGTACTTCCGGCAGCCAGGACAGCCGGTTCCGGGTCGTGACCGCGAGCAGGGTGACGTTGCCGTTCTTGGCCAGGGCGAGCGCGTTGGGGATGTTGGGGAACATCAGGGTGGTCTCGTTGCGCATGACCGCCGTCAGCGCTTCCGACGAGCCTTTGTAGGGGACGTGCATCAACTGGACGCCGGTCATGGATTTGAAGAGTTCGCCAGCCAGGTGCTGCGACGTCCCGTTGCCGCCGGAGCTGAAACTGAGTTCGCCGGGCCTGGCCCGGGCGGCCTTGACCAGGTCGGCGACGGACTTGATGCCGGAGGCGGGCGAGACCACGAGGGCGTTGGGGTTCGAGGCCAGCACGATGATGGGCGCGAAATCCTTGACCGGATCGTAGGGCATCTTCGTGTACAGCGATGGATTGATGGCGTGCGAGCTGACCGAGGCCAGCAGCAGCGTATAGCCGTCGGGCGTCGACTTGGCGACGTAGTCGCCGGCGATATTGCCGCCGGCGCCCGGACGGTTCTCGACGACGAACGCGACCTTCAGCGCTTTGCCCAGTTGTTCGGCCATCACGCGTGCCAGCATGTCCGAGGTGGCGCCGGGCGGCGCGGTGACGACGATCCGCACGGGTTTGGCGGGGTAGGTGTCGGCGGCGGCCGGGGCCGTCATTGCAATGGTCGCGCAGACGAATGCCAGTTTCATTCGATTCACAGCGTGTTCTCCTGCAAGCGGCGGCGCCGCGCGAGCGTCGCTTCGCCCGGCGGGGGCGCGGGGTGGGTCTAGTCGCGTGGGACGGAGGTGAGGTGTCCGTCGCGTTTCTGGAAGAGGTCGTCGCTGGCATAGCCCATGAGTTCAGGCTGGGCGCGGCCGAGCATGACCTGGAAGTAGACGGGTTCGAGGCTGCGGTTTTCGTAGCCGTGGATGACGCCGGGCGGGCAGGCGGCGCATTCCCAGGGGGCCAGGCGTCGCCAGGCCTTGTTGCCGTCTTCGTCCTGGAAGAAGACGTCGAGGAAGCCCTGCAGGACGAAGAAGACTTCTTCGACTTCGTGGGTGTGGGCGGCGTTTCCCTGTCCGGGCTCGACGTACATGATGCTCAGGGTGAAGCCGCGCGGGGGGATGGCGGAGGCATCGTTGTGCTTGCCGGAGCCGCCGGCGCCGATGAAGCGGTGCTGGGCGCGCTTGAATCCTTCGATCCTGGCGTCTTCGAAGGCGGCCCAGTCGGGGGTCTTGTCGCGGAATCGGCCGACGAACCGGGTGGCGATGTCTTCGAGCGAAGCGTCCTGGAGTTCGGGCGGTCTGGGGTGGCGTGCGATGGCCATCGTGGGTTCCTCTGGAAGGGATGGAGGGCGATGGCGCGCGGCGGCCATCGCTCAATCGCACGATAGGTTAAGTTGACTAAATGGTCAATATTTTGATTTTCAGTATTATTTTTTTGGTATTTTGTTTGTCTTAGTTTTGGTTATGGATTCTAATTATTGACTGTATGGTAAGTAACGAAGGCCCGGCAGGGGCCGGGCCCCGGGACTTCAGGCGACGCGCCGGGCCAGCCTGACCACGGTTACGCCGGGCACGAGTTGCCGCAGGGACGGCATGACCAGCGTGCAATGGTCGTACGGCGTGGTGACGGGCTCGCCGTCCTGCCAGCCGATGACGGTGCCGGCATGCTCCAGTTCCTCCAGTCCCTGCCAGGGCTGGGCGAACCGGAAGTCCATGCTGCGCGCGACCACCGGTTGCGTGACCTCGATCGCCTGCTGGGCGCCAGGAGCGGGGACGATCCACGCCGCGGGCATGTCGTGCTCGTCGACGATGCCCGAGGCGCGCAGGAAGCGTCCCACCTGGTCCAGCGCCACGGTGCGGCTCTCGATGGCGCCGTGGTAGCCGCATTCGATCAGCAGCGAGCGCGTGCCGTTGTCCGCCATCTGGCCGAAGCGGCCGTAGTCGCGCATGCGCACGCCGTCCTGGTGGCCGGCGTCGACGATGACGTGGCGCGGTGCGCCCAATTCGCGGGCCAGATCCAGGTTGCGCGGCTGCATGCCCGTCAGCAGCAGCGGCGCGCACGGCTCGTGCATGGAGTGCAGGTCCAGCAGCCAGTCGGCCTGCCGCACCCAGGGCTGCAGCGCGGCGGCGCGCGTGCGTTCGCGGGTGGTGGGGGCGGCGAGCTTGTCGTCGCTCCAGACCCGGTTCAGATCTTCATCCAGGTAGCGCGAGGCATCGTGGCGCGCGGCGTCGAAGGTATCGAACGCGGTCAGGTTGCAGAACGCCAGCGTCAGCTTGCCGCGCCGGGGCCGCAGGCCAGCCTCGAGCACGGCCTTGACCGCCCAGGCGCCGCACAGCTCGTTGCCATGGACCAGAGATGTGACCAGGACATGGCGCCCGGGCGTGCCCGAATCGAAGTGCCAGACGCCTTCGACGCCGGTATTGCCGGCGCGCACGGCGGACAGGTCGGGCACGGGCAGCAGGAAGTCGTGGGTCGCCATGGTCATTCCTCGATCCTGGCGAACTCGACGATGCGCTTGTACTTCTCGGTTTCCTTGCGCTGGAACTGGGCAAGATCGACGCCCGGCGCGGCCACCGTCGATCCCGACTCCTGCATCTTGCCGCGGAACTCAGGCATTTTCAGGACATCGTCCAGCGCGGCGCGCAGTTTTCCGACCACGGGCCCGGGCACGTGGGCGGGGCCGTACAGGCCGAACCAGATGTCCATGTCGACGTCCTTCAGGCCGGCTTCGGCGAAGGTGGGGATCTCGGGCGCGAGCGGCGCGCGCGTGGCCTGCATCAGGCCGATGGGCGCCAGCTTGCCGGCGCGGATGTTGGCAAGCGCGCTCGACAGCACGAACACGCCGAATTGCAACTGGCCGCCCATGATGTCGCTGGCCAGGGGCGCGACGCCGCGATAGGGCACGTGCACGAGTTGCAGGCCGCCTGCTTCCTTCACGCTTTCGGCGGACAGATGCAGGGCGGTGCCGACGCCCGAGGTGCCGAAGCTGAACTTGCCGGGATGGGCGCGGGCCTGGGCCAGGAAGTCGGAGATGTTCTTGACCGGGGAGTTGGCCGAGGCCACCAGCACCATGGGCTGGGTGCTGATCATGCCGATGGGCGTGAAGTCCTTCAGGCCGTCATACTTGACCGCCTTGTTGATGAGGCTGGCGATGGCCATTTCGTTGGACGCGCCGAGCAGCAGCGTATAGCCGTCGGGGCGGGCCTTGGCCACGCGCTGGGCGCCGATCGCGCCGCCGGCGCCCCCCACGTTCTCGACGATGACCCGCTCGCCGATGCGCTTGGACAGTGCTTCGCCGAACAGGCGGGCGGTCAGGTCGGTGCTGCCGCCCGCCGGGTAGCCCACCACCAGGGTGATGGGACGGGCGGGATAGTCGTCCTGCGCGTGGGCGGCGCCGGCGGCACAGGCGGCGAGCGCCAGCATGAGCGCGCGGCGGGTAAGGGTAGGCTGGTTCATGGCGGGGCCCCGTACAGAGCAGTTATCGTGCCGCCATCCTTGCGCATGGCATCGATGGGAAGGTGCGAATCAGGCACGCATGCGTGCGGATTCGGCTCGCCACCAGGGTTTGCACCAGGTGGGGGCGGAAAGCGGCGGATATACGGAACGCTTGGCGCCCCAGGGTGGTGCGAGATGCCGGCCGAGGCACCTCGCCGCGCGGATCAGCGCGCGAATTCCGTCGCCGCCCAGACCGCCTCGACCACATCGGCCTGGCGGGCGCGGGGCCGGTAGAGCCGGACTTCGAACGGGACTTCGTCGCTGCGGCCGCCCAGGACCACCATGCTGCGGCGCTGGCAGTCGGCCGCCACCATGGACCACGGCAGCCATGCGACGCCTAGTCCTTTCTTGACGAATTCGTAGACGGCGTCGGCCGAGTCGCAGCGCAGGAACACGTTCATGCCCGCCAGCGGATTGCGTTCGAAATGCTCGCTCAGCAGTCGCTCCATGGACAGCCCGATGCCGTAGGCGATCAGCGGCGTCGCCTGGCTGGCCCCGATCAGGCTGTAGCGGGGCTTGCCCTGCGCATCGGCCACGCTGACGGGGACGAGTTTTTCCGTGGACAGCGTCAGGTGGCGATAGCGGTGGCCGTTCAGAGGTACCGACAGTGCGCGATGTTCGTAGCAGCACAGCATGTCGACCTTGCTCTGTTCCAGCATGGCGGCAAGGTCGGAGGTCGCGCCGGTGATGATGTCGATCTGTGCCTTGCCGCGCAGCGGGCTGCGCGGCATGTGCGTGATGCGGGCCAGCCAGTCGGCCACCAGCGTGCGGGCGAGCGTGCGGCCGGTGCCTATCCGCAGGCTCATGCCCTGGTTGGTGCCGTGGCGCTGGATTTGCGAGCGGGCATTGGCGACGCTTTCGACCGTGCGTTCCGCGGTCTTGAGCATGACCTCGCCCTCGGGGGTGAGCTGGACCGGCGTGCGATTGCGTTCCACCAGCGGCGCGCCGGCCCAGACTTCCAGCGCGCGGATGCGGCGGCCGAAGGCGGGGTGGGTGACGTGCCGCAGTTCGGCCGCCCGCACGAAGCTTTGCGTGCGGGCGAGCGCGATGAGGTCTTCGAGAAGTTTGAGGTCCATGAGTCCCGGATTTTAACGCCCCGGGGTGATCATCCCCGCCAGGGTTGCTCAACCGTAATAATTGCGTGTGTCCGGTTCATGACTCCGGCGCCCGGGCCGCTCAGTGCAGGATCTGGCTCAGGAACAGTCGGGTGCGGTCATTCCGCGGGTTCGAGAAGAAGGCCTCGGGTGTGTTCTGTTCGACGATCTGGCCCTGGTCCATGAAGATCACGCGGTCCGCCACCTGCCGGGCGAAACCCATCTCGTGCGTCACGCACAGCATGGTGATGCCGGTCTCCGCCAGCGAGGTCATCACGTCCAGCACTTCCTTGACCATTTCCGGGTCCAGCGCCGAGGTGGGTTCGTCGAACAGGATGATCCTGGGCGACATGCACAGCGACCGCGCGATGGCCACCCGCTGCTGCTGGCCGCCCGAGAGCTGTCCCGGGTATTTGTGCGCCTGCTCCGGGATGCGCACGCGTTCCAGGTACTGCATGGCGGCGGCCTCGGCCTGGGCCTTGGGCTGCTTGAGCACCCAGATCGGCCCCAGCGTCAGGTTCTGCAGGACGGTCAGGTGGGGGAAGAGGTTGAAATGCTGGAACACCATGCCGACTTCCCGCCGGATCGCCTCGATGTCCTTCAGGTCGCTGGTCAGCTCGATGCCGCCCACGGCGATCCGGCCTTGCTGGTGCTCTTCCAGGCGGTTGATGCAGCGGATCAGCGTCGACTTGCCGGACCCGGAGGGCCCGCAGACGACGATGCGTTCGCCACGCTCGACGGCGAGGTCGATGTCGCGCAGCACCTGGTACTTGCCGAACCATTTGCTGACGCCTTCCATTTGTATGATCGGCTGCGTGGATGAGGACATGGCGGGTTTCCTGTCGGTGGCCTGGGCCGGGCCGGGAGGGGACATCATCGTTCCCGGCCGGTGCGCAGGCGTTTCTCCAGCGATTGGCTGTAGCGCGACATCGCGAAGCAGAAGGCGAAGTAGATGGCGGCGATGAACAGGTAGGCCTCGACCGAGACGCCCGGCCAGGCGGCATCGGCCAGCGAGGCCTTGGCTGACTGGGTGAGATCGAAGATGCCGATGATCACCACCAGGGACGTGTCCTTGAATACCAGGATGAACATGCTGACCAGCGGCGCGATGATGGTCTTGAGCGCCTGCGGCAGGATGATCAGGCGCATCTGTTGCCAGTAGTGCAGGCCGATCGAATCCGCGCCCTCGTACTGGCCCTTGGGGATGGCCTGCAGGCCGCCCCGCACCAGTTCGGCCAGATAGGCGGCGGCGAACATGACGATGGCGATCTGCGCGCGCAGCAGCTTGTCGATGCCCATGCCTTCGGGCAGGAACAGCGGCAGCATGACCGAGGACATGAACAGCAGGCTGATCAGCGGCACGCCGCGTATCAGTTCGATGTAGACCACGCACAGGGCCTTGATCGCGGGCAGGCGCGAGCGGCGCCCCAGCGCCAGCAGCACGCCCAGGGGAAAGGCCAGGCCCATGCCGAAGGTCGCCAGGATCAGCGTCAGCGGCAGGCCGCCCCATAGCGTGTTCTCGACGTATTGCAGGCCCAGCACGCCGCCCCACATCAGGATGCCGGTGGCCGTCAGCGCGACGATCCAGATCAGCGCCAGCCACCGGTTCCAGAAACGCCGCAGGCAACTGGCCACGACGGCGCCGATCAGCAGCGCGCTGGCCAGCAACGGGCGCCATTGTTCGTCGTAGGGATACAGACCGAACAGGATCAGCCGGTGCTTCTCGGCGATGAAGGCCCAGCACGCGCCGCCGGCCTCGCGGCATTCCTGCGCCGACGAGGCGACGAAGGTCGCGCGTATCAGCCCCCATTCCACCAGCGCGGGGACGATCATCAGCAGCAGCCAAGCCACCAGCAGCGTCAGCACGATATTCAGAGGTGTTGCGAAGAGGTTCCCCCCTACGCGCTTCGCGCGCGCCCCAGGGGGCGGCGCTGGCGGACCGGCGGAGCCGGATCCGCGGCGCCCTGGAGCGGGTGCGTTGTCAATGTGGGACGCCGAACCCATCAGCGCTCCACAAGCGCCATGCGGCGGTTGTACAGATTCATGAGCACCGAGATCGTCAAGCTGACCGCCAGGTACGCCGCCATGATGATCAGCACGCCCTCGATGGCCTGGCCGGTCTGGTTCAGCGTCGTGTTGGCGATGGAGACGATGTCCGGGTAGCCGATGGCGACGGCCAGCGAGCTGTTCTTGGTCAGGTTCAGGTACTGGCTGGTGACGGGCGGGATGATGACCCGCAGGGCCTGGGGCAGCACCACCAGCCGCAGGACCCTGCCGCGCCGCAGGCCCAGGGATTCGGCGGCTTCCCACTGGCCGCGGTCCACGGACTGGATGCCGGCGCGCACGACCTCGGCGATGAAGGCCGCCGTATAGACCACGAGTCCGAACAGCAGGGCCGTGAACTCGGGGGTGAGGGTGGCGCCGCCGGTGAAGCCGAATCCTTGCAGGTGGGGGACGTCGAACCGCACGGGCGCGCCGCCCGCGAGCCAGCCCGCCAGCGGCAGCCCGACCAGCAGCGCGACCACCCAGCGGGTGATGGGCTGCACGTCTCCGCTGCGCTGCTGGCGCCGCCGCATCCAGTGCGCCAGTGCCAGCGACAGCACGACCGCCAGGCCGAACCCGGCCGCCGCCAGGTCGAAGCCCAGGTGGTCGGCGGGCAGCGGCAGCTTGATGCCGCGGTTGGACAGGAACACGCCGGGCAGGAGTTCCAGCGCCTGGCGGGCCGGGGGCAGGGTCTCGGTGACCAGCGCATACCAGAGGAAGAGCTGCAGCAGCAGCGGCGTGTTGCGCATCAGCTCGACGTACACCGAAGCCAGCCGCGCCACCAGCCAGTTGCGCGACAGGCGGGCGATGCCCACCAGCGTACCGAGGAGCGTCGCCAGCACGATGCCGGCGGCCGCCACGCGCAGCGTGTTCAGCAGGCCCACCAGGATGGCTCGCGCGTAGGTGTCCTGCGGGTCGTAGCGGATGGGGGTTTCGCCGATGGCGAAGCCCGCCTCGCGTCCCAGGAAGCCGAAGCCCGACGAGATGTTGCGGGCGGCCAGGTTGGCCAGCGTGTTCGAGACCAGGAACCAGGCGAGCCCGGCGACGGCGGCCAGCGCCACGGCCTGGTAGACCGCCGACCGGACGGAGGGATTGCTCCAGCTCAACCGGGACATGCGCGCGTCAGCGGATGGGCCACGCGTACATCAGGCCGCCATGGGTCCAGAGCGCGTTGGCGCCGCGCTGCATCTTCATCGGGCTGCCCTGGCCCAGGTTGCGTTCGAAGCTCTCGCCATAGTTGCCGACCTGCTTGACGATGTTGTAGGCCCACTTCTCGTCCACGCCCAGGTTCTTGCCGGCGCCGGGCGTCACGCCCAGGATGCGCTGCACGTTGGGATTGGCGCTCTTGGCCATTTCGTCGACGTTCCTGGACGTGATGCCGTATTCCTCGGCTTCGATCATCGCGTTCAGCGTCCACCGGACGATGGTCGCCCATTGTTCGTCGCCCCGGCGCACCATGGGTCCCAGGGGCTCTTTCGAGATCATCTCGGGCAGCACGACGTAGTCGTCCGGGTTGGACAGCTTGGTGGCGCGGATCACGTTCAGCGCCGAGATGTCGGTGGTGTAGGCGTCGCAGCGGCCCGCGGCGAAGGCGCGGACCAGTTCGTCGAACTTGTCGATGACCACGGGTTTGAAGGTCAGCTTGTTGGCGCGGAACCAATCGGCCAGGTTCAGCTCGGTGGTGGTGCCCGGCTGCAGGCAGATGGCCGCCTGATTGAGTTCCTTCGCGCTCTTGACACCCAGCTTCTTCGATACCAGGATCCCCTGGCCGTCATAGAAGTTCACGCCCACGCCCGTCAGGCCCAGCGCCGCGTCGCGCTGCAGCGTGATGGAGGTGTTGCGGGGCAGGACATCGACCTCGCCCGATTGCAGCGCGGTGAAGCGCTGCTGGGTGTTGAGCGGCGTCAGCTTGAATTTGGTGGCGTCGCCGAACAGCGCGGCCGCGATGGCCTTGCACAGGTCCACGTCGATGCCGGTCCAGTTGCCCTTGCTGTCGGGATTGCTGAAGCCGGCCACGCCGGTCGAGACGCCGCATTGCACGAAGCCCTTCTTCTTGACGGCGTCCAGCGTGGGGCCGGCGTGGGCGGCGTGCGCGGCGCCCATCATCAGGGCGGCGGCGAGGAAGGTTTTCAATGCTTTCATGGCGGGCTCCTGGCGCGGACGGCCCTGGACTATAAAGCATCGCCGGCCACGGCCTCGTGGGGAAACGTACCGTAGCATGTGTTGGGTATGATGAAAACCTCGGGGCCTGTCGTCGTCGGGCGGCCCAGGTTACTATTTCGACCTCATGATCGAATTCCAGCAAGTCTACAAATCCTATGGCCGGGGCATCGACACGCTGGCCGATGTGACCTTCGGCATCGCCCAGGGTGAATTCGTCTTCGTCTCCGGCCCTTCCGGGGCGGGCAAGTCGACCCTGCTCAAGCTCATCGCCGGGCTGGACGTTCCCAACCGGGGCACGGTCCTGGTCAACGGGAAGGACGTCGGCAAGCTGCCCGGCCGCTTCCGTCCCTACCTGCGGCGCGCCATCGGCACCATCCTCCAGGACGTGCACCTGCTGAGCGACCGCAGCGCCTTCGAGAACGTCATGCTGCCCCTGACCGTGACCGGCCATTCGCGGTCGGCCGCCGCCAGGCGGGCGCACGCCGCCATCGAACGTGTCGGCCTGTCGGGCAAGGACGGGCTGCGGCCGCAGGAGTTGTCCGGCGGCGACCAGCAGCGGCTGGCCATCGCGCGGGCCATCGTCAACCGTCCCGGCCTCTTGATCGCCGACGAACCGACCGCCAACCTGGACCGCGAGAGCGCCCGCCGCATCGTCGAAGTCTTCCGCGACTTCAACCGCGTGGGGGTGACCACGATCCTGGCCACGCACGACGAAAGCCTGATCACCGACTACGCCACGCGCGTGCTGCTGGTCAAGGAAGGCCGGGTTACCGACGGCGGCAAGCGCACGCCGCGCCTGGGCGGGGAGGTCCACGCATGAGCCCCCTGATCCGCCAACATCGCTACGCGCTGGGCGTGACCCTGCGCCGGCTGCTGTCGCAGCCGTTCTCGTCCGTCGCCAACATCCTCGTCATCACGCTGGCGCTGGCCATTCCCCTGCTGGGCGCGGCGGCGCTGATGTCGCTGCGGCCGGTGGCCAGCCACCTGACGGCCGATCCCGAGATGACCGTCTTCATGCAGGTCAGCGCCACGCCGGCCGAGACCGGCGCCGTGGCCGACCGGATCCGGCGCGACCACGCCAGCGAGATCCAGGCCCTGCGGGTGATCAGCCGCGACCGCGCGTTGTCCGAGCTCAAGGCCAACCCGGCCTACGCCCAGGCCTTGGCGGTGCTGCCCGACAATCCCCTGCCCGACGCCATCGTGGTGACGCTGGAGGGCGAGGGCCTGGCCCAGCGGTCGGCCAAGCTCGCCGCCCTGTGGAAGACCTGGGCCAAGGTCGACATGGTGCAGGTGGACAGCGCCTGGGTGCAGCGGCTGGAGGCCATCCTGCGGTTCGCCCGCGCCAGCCTGCTGTTCCTTGCCCTGGTGGTGGCGGTGGCCGTGCTGGCGGCGGTGTTCAACACCGTGCGCATGCAGGCCCTGTCGCAGCGCGAGGAAATCGGCGTCGCGCGGCTGGTGGGCGCCACCGAGTCCTTCGTCCGGCGGCCTTTCCTGTACCTGGGGGCGATCAGTTGCGGCGTGGCCGCGCTGGCCGCCATCGGGCTCGTGGCGCTGGTGCTGGATCCGCTCAACGCCGCGCTGGCGGACCTGGCCCGCAGCTACGGGACCGAGTTCGCGCTGCGCCTGCCCCAGTGGGAGTGGCTGGCGGCTTTCGTGGTCGGGGTGGCCCTGTTGGGGGCGCTGTCCGCGCGCTGGTCGGTCACCCGGAACACCCGCTTCTGATCCGCCTGCCCCGCCGCGACGCGGGGCGCGATCCCCGGGGCGTCAGAGGCTTTCCTCGTCGCTCCAGTCCCCGTTCTCGGCCAGCCCCCGCTTGAGCCAGTCGACCAGGGCCCGTACCCGGGGCAGGGCGCCGCGGGTACGCGGCAACAACGCCTTCAAGGCCAGCTCCGGCAGCCGGTAGCCGTCCAGCACCGTGCGCAACTGCCCACGCGCCAGCGCCGGCGCGGCCATGCCCGCCGACAGGACCGTGATGCCATTGCCCGCGATGGCCGAGGTGCGCAGCACGCGGCTGCTGTTGGACGTGAAGCGCGACCGGACCTCCACCTGCACCGTGCCGTTCGCGTTTTCGAACTGCCATAGCGCGCCCGAGGGCGTGAAGACCAGGCAATCGTGGTCGGTCAGCTCGCGCGGATGTGCCGGGTGGCCGCGCGCCTCGAGGTAGGACGGCGCCGCGCAGACCACGCGCGGATACGGGGCCAGCCACTCGTCGTCCACGTTCGCGTACAGCTCGGGCAGGGCGCCGACCACGATGTCGAAGCCTTCCTCGACGGGGTTGACGGACCGGTCCAGCATGACGACGTCCAGCAGCACCTGCGGGTGGGCCTGCTGGAACTCGGTCAGGACGCGGGCCAGGTAGGGGGCGCCCAGCGTGGTCGGGATCTTGATGCGGATGCGGCCCAGCAGGCCGCCCCGGGTCTTCGTCATTTCTCCCAGCGTGTCGTCGAAATCGGCCACCAGGCCCGCGATGCGCGGCAGGAACTGCTCGCCCAGGTCGGTCAGCGTGACGCTGCGGGTCGACCGGTTGAACAATTGTCCCCGCATCTTCCACTCCAGCTGCCCCACGCGCTTGGTGATCACCGAGGGCGAGACGCCCAGCTGGCGCCCCGCTTCGGAAAAACTGCCGGTACGGACGGTCGCCAGGAAGGCGCGCATGTTGTCCAGCGTGTCCATCTTTCTCGAAATGAAAAAAGTGATCGGGCGAATTCGTGGATTATCACTCAAGTTAAAAGTAATTACGATGTCGACCTTAGAAACAGGCGTGATGGAACCGCGCCGAGGAGACGATCGTGAAGCAATTCGTGGCACCGCTGGCAGCGGGCATCGTGGCATGGACCTGTATGGGATCCGCGGGGGCGCAGGGCGGCGATACGTTCCCGTCCAAGCCGATCCGGATCATCGTTCCCTTTCCCGCGGGGGGAACGGCGGATTCGATCCCGCGCATCGTGGCCGAGAAGCTCGCCCTGAAGTGGTCGCAGCCGGTCATCGTCGAGAACCGGCCCGGCGCCGGCGGCAACATCGGCGCGGACACCTTCGCCCGGGCCGAGCCCGACGGCTATACCTTGATCGCCAGCCCGCCGGGACCGATGGCGATCAACTTCAACCTGTACAAGAAGCTGGGCTATGACGCCCGCCGTTTCGCGCCCATCTCGGTGGCCGCGACCATGCCCACGGTGCTGGTGGTGCGGCCCGAGCTGGCCGCCATGCCGCCCCAGGACCTGTTCCGCCAGATACGCGGGAATCCGGACAAGTTCACCTATGCGTCGCAGGGCAACGGCACGACCTCGCACCTGGCCGCCAATCTGTTCAGCATGGAACTGCGGGCCCAGCTGCTGCACATCCCCTACAAGGGGACGGCGCCGGCGCTGACGGACCTGATAGGCGGGAAAGTGGACCTGATGTTCGACAACATCAGCTCGTCGCTGGCGTTCCATCAATCGGGGCGGGTCAAGATCATCGCCGTCGCGGCGGACAGGCGGGTGGCCTCGCTGCCCGACGTGCCGACCTTCGGCGAGCTGGGGCTGCCCGACGTCGTTGCCGGCAGCTGGGTGGCCTTCGCCGCCCCGGCCGGGACGCCGCCGGCCATCACCGCCAGGATCAGCCAGGCGGTGGCGGAGATCGTCCGCATGCCGGACGTGCAGAAGCGATTCGCCGACTTGTCGGCCGCTCCCGTCGGCGATACGCCGGCCGAGATGGCGGCCTTCGTCGGCAAGGAAGCCGAGCGCTGGGGGGCGGTGATCCGCACCGCCCACGTCACGCTGGATTGAGGAGTGCCGGCCGGGGGCCGGCGACGAGGAACAGAAATGGAAACGACCACAGAGGATCGCATCGAGGCCGGCATGCCGGCCTGGCCGGATACGCTGACGCGCGTGCCGTTCGAGGCGTACCAGAGCCGTGCGGTGCACGACCTGGAACAGCAGCGCATCTACGAAGGCGCCACCTGGAACTACCTGTGCCTGGAGGCGGAGCTGCGCGAGCCCGGCGACTACGTATCCACCTTCATGGGCGCCATGCCGGTGGTGGTGACGCGCGACGCGGACGGTGAACTGTACGGCTTCGAGAACCGGTGCGCGCACCGGGGCGCGCTGATCGCGCTGGAGAACGCCGGCAACGCCAAGGGCTTTTCCTGCGTCTACCATGCCTGGGCCTACGACCTGCAGGGCAACGTCAAGGGGGTGGCCTTCCAGCACGGGGTGAACGGCAAGGGCGGCATGCCGGCGGGCTTCGACGCGGGCCGGCACGCGCCGCGCAAGCTGCGCATCGCCGCCACCTGCGGGCTGGTGTTCGGCAGCCTGAGCGACGACGTCGATCCCATCGAGGAATACATCGGCGAGGACGTGCTGGCGCGCATCCGCCGGCTGCTGGGCGACCGGCCGCTGGAGGTCATCGGCCGCTACACGCAGATCCTGCCCAACAACTGGAAGCTGTATTTCGAGAACGTCAAGGACTCGTACCACGCGAGCCTGCTGCATCTGTTCCTGACCACGTTCGAGATCAACCGCCTGACCCAGCGCGGCGGCCTGATCGTCTCGCCCGATGGCGGCAGCCATGTCAGCTACTCGATCATCGACAAGAGCCTCGAAGCCGGGTCGGAATACAAGGACCAGGAATTGCGGGTCGACAACGAGCATTACCGGCTCCAGGACCCGAGCTTCCTCGACTATGTGGACGAGGTCGGCGACGGCATCACCCTCCAGATCCTGTCGGTGTTCCCGGGCTTCGTCCTGGGACAGGTCAACAACAGCATGGTCGTGCGCCAGGTGCTGCCCAAGGACATCGACGCCACCGAACTGAACTGGACCTACCTCGGCTACGCGGACGACACGCCCGAGCTGCGGCGCATGCGGCACCGGCAATTGAACCTGGTCGGGCCGGCGGGACTGGTCTCGATGGAGGACGGCGCGGTGGGCGGTTTCGTCCAGCGCGGCGTGGGCACGGCCCGGGAATACTCGGCGGTCCTGGAGATGGGGGGCGAAGACACGGCATCGTCCGACACCCGCGCCACCGAAGCGTCGGTGCGCGGTTTCTGGAAAGCCTATCGCCGCCACATGGGAGTCTGACATGGACCAATCGGATGTCAAACAATGGCTGGACGCCCGGATGTGCGCGCAGCTTCGCATCGACCGCTTGAACGCCGCCTATGCCCGCTGCATAGACAGCGACGCACTGGAGGCCTGGCCGGATTTCTTCGACGAGGGATGCCTGTACACCGTCACGTCCGACGACAACCATCGCCGGGGATTCGTGGGCGGCATCGTCTACGCCGATTCGGTGGGCATGCTGCGCGACCGGGTGTCGGGCCTGCGGGAGGCCAACATCTATGAAGGCCACCGCTACCGCCACCTGGTCGGCCCCGCCTCGGTGCTGTCGCTGGAGGGCGGCCGGGCTTGCGCCGAGACGCCGTTCGCCGTCTATCGCATCATGCGCACCGGCCGCACCGACCTGTTCGTGACCGGCCGCTACGTCGACGTGCTGCGCCTGGACGCCGGCGACGAGGCGAAAATCGTGGAGCGGCGGGTCGTGTGCGACAGCTCCAGCTTCGATACGCTGCTGGCGATACCGCTATGACCTGGGACGTCACCGTCGCGGGGACGCCCCATCGTTTTCCCTGCGAGGCGGGGGAGTCGCTGCTCGACGCCGCCGAGCGCGCCGGCTTCGAATTGCCCTATTCCTGCCGCAAAGGCGTGTGCGGCAACTGCGAGGGTGGGCTGGACAGCGGCGAGGTGGTCGTGGCGGGCGCGGCATGCACGGCCGCCGGACAGGGCATTCTCTATTGCCGGGCCACGCCGTCGAGCGATGTGACCATACGTCCGTCCTCGATACGCCCGGCCGACCGGTCCGCGCGCAAGCGTGTGCTGGCCAGGATCCACAGGATCGACCGCCTGGCCGACGACGTCACGCTGTTGCGGCTGCGCTTTCCGGCGGGGGTGCGGGTACGGTTCCGCGCCGGACAGTATCTCCAGGTCGTGCTGCGGGACGGCCAGCGGCGGCAGTTCTCGATGGCCAACCCGCCGGGCATCAGCGACGAGGCGCATCTGCATATCCGCCATGTGCCGGGCGGCCATTTCACCGGCGCGATCCTGCCCGGGCTGGAACGGGGGCAGTCACTGGAGATCGAGCTGCCGTTCGGCGATTTCCATTGGCGCGAGGAGCACGAAGGGCCGATCGTCTTCGTGGCGACCGGCACCGGCTTCGCGCCCATGGCGTCCATCATCGAGGACATGCTCAAGCGCAAGGTCGAGCGGCCGCTGTCCCTGTACTGGGGCGGGCGCACGCCGCGCCATCTGTACGCGCTGGAAACCGTGGCCGCCTGGCGCGCCCGCCATGCCGGCCTGCGCTTCGTTCCCGTCCTGTCGGACGAGCCGGCCGGTGCGCTGGACGGCGCGCGGGCCGGGATGGTCCACCGGGCCGTACTGGAAGACTTTCCCGATCTTTCCACGGCGCACGTCTACGCGTGCGGTTCGCCGGCCATGATCGCCGCGGCTCGCAGCGAGTTCGCCGCGCACGCCGGGTTGCCGCCCGCGCACTTCTTCAGCGACGCTTTCGTCGTGGGGCCGTGAGCGGCGGCCTTGTTTTTGTTACTCGAAAATGAATTGTCATAATCTGGAGCAGGGCTGAGCGCTACCATTGGGAATTCTCATGCTCGCGGCCGATCTGCTCCCGATGGTAGAACAAGAACTCAAGTTTTCCGTCCCCTCCGCCGCTCACAAGGCCGTCGCCGGTCAGTTCGCTTCCCTGTCATCCGCGCCCCGCATGCATCTGCGCGCGATGTATTTCGACACGCCCGACAGGCAGCTCGCCCGCCAGCGGGCGGCGATCCGGCTGCGCCAGGAAGGCCGCACGTGGGTGCAGACCTTCAAGATGGCGGGCGCCGACGTCATGTCGCGCGTGGAGTTGAACCATCCCAGTCCCGGCCGGGCCCTGGACCTGTCCGTCTATGCCGGTACGCCGGCCGAAGCGGTGCTGGCCGGACTGACCGCCGAACTGGTCGTGCGCTACGAGACCGACGTCTGGCGCCGGGCGGTGGCGGTGCGTACCCGCGCGGGCACGGTGGAAGCGGCCTACGATGTGGGTACGATCCGGGCGCAGGGGCTGGAGCTGCCGGTGTGCGAGCTGGAGTTCGAACTGGTGTCCGGGCGGCCCCAGGCGCTGTTCATCGTGGCCGGCCGCTGGCTGGCCCGGCACGGCCTGGTGCTGGACCTGCGGAGCAAGGCCGAGCGTGGCGACGGGCTGGCCAACGCGGCGGCGCGGATCGCCGCGGCGCCGCTGGACGAGCGCCCGCAGGTCAGGGAAGCGGAGATCGCCGCGTTCTGGGGGCCGCGCTTCGCCGCCGGGATCGAGCTCGGCCAGGACGAAGCGCCCGACCGGGCGCTGGCCGCGATGACCGCCGAATGCTTCGAACAGATCGCCCGCAACGCGGCGCCGCTGGCCGCTGCCGACGCGCCTCCCGGGGTGCGGCTGGGGGGCGCCGAACACGTGCATCAATTGCGCGTCGGCATGCGCAGGCTGCGCTCGGCATGGAAGCTGCTGGACGGAAATGCCGAGCTGCCTCCGGCCGGACTGCGGGACGGCGCGCGCAGGCATTTTTCCGACTTTGGCCGGGTCCGCGACCAGGACGTCATGGGCGGCGCGGTCTTGTCCGCTTTGGTCGATGCCGGCATGCCGCCCCTGCAATGGCAGCCAGAGGCCGGGACCGACGCGGCCACGCTGGCGGCGTCGGTGGACTTCCAGTCCTGGTTGCTGGGCCTTCTGGCCTGGAACGTGGGGATACGCGAGCCGGCTCCCGGCCTGCCCATGGCCGGCGGGCTGCCGTCGGCCGAGCCCGCCGCGGCACCGGAGCCCGGGCGCCCCGTCCGCCTCGCGCGCGCGGTGACGCCTCGCCTGCGGAAGTGGCACGGCCGGCTGGTGCGCGACGGACGGCATTTCGTGCGCCTGGAGGACGAGCGCCGCCACGCCCTGCGCAAGCTGGCCAAGCGCCTGCGCTACGGACTGGCATTGTCGGCGCCTTTGTACCGCGCCGCGCGCGTGCGCGCCTATCGCAAGAAGCTCTCGGCGCTGCAGGACATCCTGGGCGAGATCAACGATCTGGTCGTGGCGCGCACGCACTATGCCTCGCTGGCCGACGCGCATTCCCAGGCCTGGTTCGCGCTGGGATGGATCGCGGCCCGGCTGCGCGAGCTGGAGGTCCAGGCCGAGGCGGCCTTTGGCGCGCTGGCCGAGGCCCGGCTGCCCTGGAAGCCCCGGCGGTGAACGCGCGGGCCGCGGGCCCGGGCGTTGCGCGCTATGCCGTGCCGGGGGACATCCGCGCAGCCTCGTCCCGCAGCAAGGCCAGGAAATACTCCGCCGCCGGCGTCGCCGGTATCTCCTGGTTCCAGACGGCGACCAGGTCGCGCCGCAGGCACAGCTCCGGCAGGGGCAGCACGGCAAGGTCCGGATAGTGGCGCAGCACGGAGTCCGGCAACAGTGTCAGGAAGCGGCCCTTGCGCAGCAGCTCCGCGGTACACGGAATGGAGACCCCCTGCACGGTGGCCGTGGGCGCCGGTAGTTCCAGTTGCTTGAACAACGCCACCAGATGCGGCCGGAGTACGCCGTTCTGCGGCGGCAGCACCCAGGGATAGTCCCGCAGGCGCGGCAGGCATGAGCGGCCCGGCAGTTCCCGCAATGGGTGGTCGGGCGCCAGGGCGACATGGAAGGGGTCGGCCATCAGCCGGCAATGGGCCAGCGCCGCCGGCAGTTCCAGGTTGGTGAGCATGGTCACCGCCATGTCCAGGCGCCCCTCGCGCACGCTCATGACCAGCGGGTGGTACAGCCCTTCTTCCACGAAGACCTGCATGCCCGGGCGTTCGCCGTACAGCCTGAGCAGCGTGCGCGGCAGCAGCGAGGCCGACGCCCCGGCGCCGCAGCCCACGCGCACGACACCGATGTGCGCGCTCTTGAGCGCGTCCAGTTCTTCCTGCGCCGCGGCGAATTGCATGTCGATCGCCCGCACGTAGGGCAGCAGCGTATGCGCGTAGACCGTCGGCGCCACGCCCCAGGCGTGGCGGGTGAACAGTGCCATGCCCAGCGACTGTTCGAGCTGGCGCAGGCTCTTGCTCAGGGCGGGCTGCGACATGCCCAGCGCCCGGCCGGCCTTGCCCAGCGACCGGTGTTCGTACACCGCGAGAAAATGCTGCAGCTTGGCGTCCATGCACGCCCCATATCCATTGGTTATGACTGAGGTAGCCCAAAGCCATCTAGCAGGCCGCTCCAGGACATGCATAGAATGGGCTTCCACCAAGGTTTCCCATCTTTTCGAGGGTCGCGACACCCATGCATCAAGGATATCAGCTCACCTCCGGCACGCCCCGGATCGCCTACGAGTCGCACGGCCAGGGCGAGCCCATCGTGTTCGTGCACGGCGTGGGGGGCAACCTGGACAACTGGCGGGACCAGCTGGAGCATTTCGGCCGCGATCATCGCGCCGTGGCACTGGACCTGCGCGGCTACGGCCATAGCGACGACATCCCCGGCACCCTGGACTTCCACGATTTCGCCGCCGACGTGCTGGCGGTCATGGACACGCTGGGCCTGGCGCGCGCGCCGCTGGTGGGGCTGTCCATGGGGGGCCTGGTGATCCAGTCCGTCTATGCGCGCGCACCCGAGCGGGTCAGCGCCCTGGTGCTGGCCGCCTGCCGGCCGGCGGACGCGCCCGTGGCCCATGGCGAACAGTTCGCCCGCGACCGCCTGGCGCCCCTGGAGTCCGAGCGGCCCCGGCAGGCGCTGGCCGACAGCCTGCTGCCCAAGCTGATGGGGCCCGCCACGGCGCCCGACGTCGTGGCCCGCCTGCGCGACAGCCTGATGCGCCTGCGACTGGACCAGTACCGCCAGATCGTGCCGGTGCGCACACAGTTGCCGCCTTATCTGGCGCTTGCCGACATCCGCGTGCCCACGCTGGTGTTGGGCGGGAGGCAGGACCAGCTCGCGCCGGTCGAACAGATGCAGGCCATCGCCCGGGCCATCGCCGGCAGCGAGCTGGACATCTTCGAGGACTGCGGCCACTTCCTGAACATCGAGCAGGCCGCGGCCTTCAACGCGCGCCTGCGCGCATTCCTGGATGCCTTGGCCGGGCGCGCGCCGTCCGCCTGAATCCGCCGTTCCACCCTTGGAGCTGGAGTCTTCCCATGTTCATCGCAAGATCGTTTTTCGCAGGAACATCGTCGTTGCTCGCCGCCGTGGCCACGCTGTGGCTGGCGGCCGTCGCGCCCATGGCGGCGCACGCGCAGGCCGGGTATCCGGACAGGCCGGTCAAGCTGCTGGTGCCTTATCCGCCCGGTGGCGCCATGGACCTGGTGGGCCGCATCCTGGCCAAGGACTTCTCCGAGCGCACCGGCCAGCCCATGGTGGTCGAGAACAAGCCTGGCGCCGCCACGATCATCGCCGCCACCGCCCTGGCCGGGGCCGCGCCGGATGGCTACACGCTGATGCTGGCGCCCAACTCCACGCTGACCATCATTCCCCAGCTCTACGCCAAGCTGCCGTTCGACGTGAAGCGCCTGGAAGCGGTGGCGCTGGTGGGAACCAACCAGATGGTGTTTTCCACCAGCGGCGGCAGTGGCCTGAATGATCTGGCGGCGTTGGTGGACAAGGCGCGAGGGGCGCCCGGGAGCGTCTCGTACGGCTCGTTCGGCAATGGCAACATCACCCATCTGCTGGGCGAACTGCTCAACCAGGCGGCGGGCATCTCCATGCTGCACGTCCCTTACCAGGGGGCGGCACCGGCCATGAGCAGCCTGCTGGGCGGCAACATCACGGCCACCTTCGACACCGTCACCAACGTGGCGCCCCAGGTGCAGGCGGGCAAGCTGCGCGCGCTGGCCGTTACCGGCCGGCAGCGCAGTCCGCTGCTGCCGGACACGCCCACCTTCGCCGAGCGCGGCTATCCGGCCCTGGCCGCCGTGGACAGCTGGGTCGGCCTGCTCGCGCCCGCGGGCATGGATGCCCGCGCCAGGGCCAGGCTGGACGCGCACCTGAACCGCATCCTGCGCGATCCGGCCTTCGTCAGGCAATTGAACGAGCGCGGCTTCGACGTGCCCGGCGTCGATGCCGCGGCGTTGGCGCGGCAGGTCGAGGAAGAGCGCGGCCTGTATCGCCAGGTCATCGACAAGGCGAACATCCGGCTCGATTGAGCCGCGCCGCGCCAGCCTGGATCAGGCCAGGACCTTGGCCATGGACGCGGCCACGTAGTCCAGGTTGGCCTCGAACAGTCCGGCCACGCACATGCGGCCGGACTGGATCAGGTACACGCCGAACTCGTCGCGCAGGCGGTCGACCTGCGCCGGGTTCAGGCCGGTGTAGCTGAACATGCCGCGCTGGTTGACGAAGTAATCCACGTCCAGGTCCGGACGCAGGGCGTGCAGGCGGTCGCGCAGGCCCCTGCGCATGGCATGGATGCGCGTGCGCATCTGCGCCACTTCACCTTTCCATTCCTCGCGCAGCGCGGGGTCGTTCAGCAGGGTGCTGACCACGCGGCTGCCGAACAGCGCCGGGCTGGAGTAGTTCTTGCGCACCGTGGCCTGGAGCTGGCCCAGCACGCGGCCGGCCTCGTCGGCGGTCGGGCAGACCACCGACAGCCCGCCCACGCGTTCGCCGTACAGCGACATGTTCTTCGAGAACGAATTGCCCACCAGCATGGCGATGCCGCGGTCGGCCGTCTCGCGAACGACCCAGGCGTCCTCTTCCAGGCCGTCGCCGAAGCCTTGGTAGGCCATGTCGAAGAACGGGATGGCATTGCGGGCGACCAGCACGTCGATGAGCTTGAGCCATTGCTCGCGCGTCGGATCGATGCCCGTCGGGTTGTGGCAGCAAGGCTGGAGCAGCACGATGCTGCGCTCGGTCAGCGTCTCGAACGCGGCGAGCATCTCGTCGAAGCGGATGCCGTGGGTGGCCGCATCGTAGTAGGGGAAGGCGTGCATCGGAAAGCCCGCGCCGCCCAGGATGTTGTAGTGGTTCTCCCAGGTCGGATCGCTGATCCAGATCTCGCTGCCGGGGAAGTGCGCCTTCAGGAAATCGGCGCCCACCTTGAGCGCGCCCGAGCCGCCCAGGGTATGGATGGTCGCCACCCGGCCCTCGGCCACGGCGCGGTGCCCGGCGCCCAGCACGGTTTCCTGGATCGCCTTGCGGTACTGGGCATCGCCCTCCATCGGCAGGTAGACCGCCGGCACCGAGGTGTCGATGCGGTCGCGGGCCTGGCCCACGCTGCCGAGCACGGGCACCTTGCCGGCGCCGTCGTAGTAGAAGCCGATGCTGAGGTTGACCTTGTGCTCGCGCGGGTCTTTCAGGAAGGTCTGCACCAGCGACAGGATGGGGTCGCCGGCATAGCGGGGGACGTGCTCGAACATGGAACGATTTTCCTTGGAACTGTTGATCGATTATAGAGTGGCGCTTTTCAAGCGCCGCTCTACCCAGGGCACAGCGGATCCGGCTCCGCCGGTCCGACAGTGCCGCCCCCTGGGGGGCGCGCGTCAGCGCGTAGGGGGGCTACAAACTCGTTCTCATCTGCCAGAGCTCGGGGAACAGGACCACTTCCAGCATCTTGCGCAGGTAACTGACGCCGGCCGTGCCGCCGGTTCCGCGCTTGAAGCCGATCACGCGTTCCACCGTCGTCACGTGGCGGAAACGCCATTGGCGGAAGGCGTCTTCCAGGTCGACGAGTTTCTCGGCCAGCGCGTACAGGTCCCAGCAGGCATCCGGGTCGGCGTAGACCTTCAGCCAGGCGGCTTCGACCGAAGCGTCGTATTGCGTGGGCAGGGTCCAGTCCCGCGCGAGGCGCTCCGGCGCGATGGCGAATCCGCGCCGGGCCATCAGCATCAGGCTTTCGTCGTACAGCGAAGGCGCCGCCAGCGCGGCTTGCACCAGCGCCTTGCGCTCGGGATGGTGGGCATGCGGCGCCACCATCGCGGCGTTCTTGTTGCCCAGCACGAACTCGATCTGCCGGTACTGGAAGGACTGGAAGCCCGACGAACTGCCCAGGTAGGGGCGGAACTTGGTGTATTCCGATGGCGTCATGGTGGACAGCACCGTCCAGGCATGGACCAGCTGCTCCATGATGCGCGAGACGCGCGCCAGCATCTTCAGGGCCGGCTCCACTTCGCTGCGCTGGATGCACGCACGGGCCGCGAACAGCTCGTGCAGCATCAGCTTCATCCAGAGTTCGCTGGTCTGGTGCTGGATGATGAACAACATTTCGTTGTGGTCGGGCGACAGCGGATGCTGGGCGCCCAGCAACTGGTCGAGGCCGAGGTAGTCGCCATAGCTCATGGACTTGGAGAAATCCATCTGCGCGCTGTACCACGAGGAGGGAGAGGCTTCGCTGTCTTGCCTGGGGGCAGTCATGGAGGAACGTCCTGGACGATGGGTCGTTGAAACGGAGATGGAGGAGTCAGCGCAGCGGCCGCAGCACCGCCCGCACGGGACTCGCGTCCAGCGTGGCGAAGCGCAGCGGCAGGGCAATCAGTTCGTAGTCGCCCTCGGGGGCCTGGTCCAGCACCAGGCCTTCGAGGATGGCCATGCCCGCGGCGTGCACCGCGCGGTGCGCGTCCATGGTCTTGGATTCCTGCGGGTCGATGGAGGGCGTGTCGATGCCGACCAGCCGCACGCCGTGCCGCGCCAGCAGCGCGATGGTGGCGGGCGCGATCGCACAGAAGCCGTCGTCCCAGCGCTCGACCGGGTTGCGGGCATAGGTGCGCAGCAGCACGCGCGGCGGCACGCCATCCAGGGCGTGTCCGACATGACGTGCTTCCACCAGCGGACCGGCGTCCAGGCAGTGGATGACGCGGGCCGGGCCGAGGTAGGTGTCGAGCGGGACCTCCCCGACAGGCATGCCGCCGCGCGCGTAGTGCAGGGGCGCATCGGCGTGGGCGCCGGTGTGGGGCGAGAGTGTCACGCGCCCGACGTTGACGGGACAGGCGCCTTCCATGCGCCAGACCTCGGCCTGCTGGAACGGGGTGTCGCCCGGCCAGACCGGGGTGGCGGGAGAAAGCGGAGGGCTGATGTCGATCAGGGGCATGGCGTCGGGGGGAAAGGGCCGGCGTTTCTGGCAACGCCGCATCCAGATGGAATCTTAACGAAGCCCCCATCGAATGTGCTGGCATTTTCAGTGCCTGGGCAGGTGTGAATTCGAATAAAATTCTGAAATGAAAGGAATTTGTAAAATTTCATGCGAATAAAACTGGATCGTCTCGACATGCGCATTGTCGAGTGCCTGCAGCGCGATGGCCGTATCAGCAACCAGGACCTGGCGGCCCGGGTTTCACTGTCGCCATCGGCTTGCCTGCGGCGGGTGAAGCTGCTGGAAGAGGCGGGAATCGTCCAGGGCTACAGCTGCGTGCTCGACTACGCCAAGCTGGGCCTGGAGGTGGAGGCCGTGGTGCACGTGTCCATGCGCCACGAGGTCGAGGGATGGCACGAGGCCTTCGTGGCCGCGATCCAGGATTGGCCGGAGGTGCTGTCCGCCCGCATCGTCACGGGCGGAGCCAACTACATGCTGGTGGTGCGGGCCCGCGACGTCAGCCATTATTCGGATTTCATCGTCAACCGGCTGTATCGCGCGCCAGGCGTGCGCGATATCGAGTCCAACATCGTGCTGGGCTACATCAAGCGCTCGGCCTCGCCCTTCGAAGTGCTGGAACGGGAGTGAAACCCGCTACTTGTTGACGACCCCGAACGCGACGATCTCCACCTTCATGCCCGGCACGACCAGGGCCGCGACCGCGGCGCTGGAGCGGCTGGGGTAGGGCGCGGTGAAGAACTCGCGGTAGACGGTGTCGATGGCCTTCATGTCCTGGACGTCGGTCATGTAGATCAGCACCTGCGTGACATCGTCCAGCGTGCCGCCGGCCGCCTCGACCGCCGATTGCAGGTTGCGGAAGGTCAGCCGGGCCTGATCCTCGATCGGGCCGGTGTCGATGCTGCCGTCCTTGCGCACCGGGCCTTGCGAGGTGAACAGGATCCCGCCGCTGCGCACCGCCCAGGAAAAAGGCTGGCCCACATCGGGCAGGCCGACGTCGATGACTTCTTTCATGCTGTTGCTCGCTGTCTGACGGAAAGCGCAGATGCTCCCATGAAACGGGGGGATTTGCCCAGGGCGGGCCGCCGCGTGATACCCCCCATCAAACAAAGTTAATTGTTGCGATGGCACCGCCTGTAGATAATTTCCTCGACTCTCGAACGAAGGAATGTCATGAGCGACGTGGTAGCGGCGGTGCCTCCCGCCGATCTTGCGGGTACGAATGGCGTGCGCGAGTACGGTAACGGCGCCGTGCTGGGCGTGGCGGTCCCGCAGGCGAATCCGGTGGTCGAGCCGGAGCTGGCGGCCCTGCTGCCTGCCGGATTCTCGATGCTTGTCACGCGGCTGCAGGGCAGCCGCACGGATTCGCGCCAGCGGCTGATCGACTACCTGGGCAATCTGCCGTCCAGCCTGGAGTCCTACGACAGCGCCAGGCTGGACGTGCTGGGCTATGCCTGCACCGGCAGTTCGTATCTGGTCGGGGCGGACGAGGAGCGGCGCGCGCTGGATGCCGCGTCGGCGCGCTTCGGCTATCCCATCATTTCTTCGGCGCAGGCGCTGTGCCGGGCCCTGGATCACATCGGCGCGAAGCGGGTCGCCCTTTTCGCCCCCTATCCGCCCTTCCTGGTCGAGGCCAGCAAGCGCTATTGGGAAGCCGGGGGCCTGGACATCGTCGATTGCGCGTCGGTCGCGCTCGATACCCGCGACACGCGCGATATCTACGGCATTACGACACCTCTGGTGATGTCGTCGTTCAGCCAGCTGCGCTGGCAGGAGGCCGACGCCATCATGTTCACCGGAACCGGCATGCCGACGCTCAGGGCCCTGGTCGAAGTCTCGTCCATGACCGGCAAGCCCGTCCTGTCTTCCAACCTGTGCCTGGCCTGGGCCATGGTGAGGGAGGCGGGCGGCCAGGCGTACCTCGCCCCCGAGCGCACGGGCGAACCGCTCTACGGCGGATGGGCCGGCCGGATCCCCGTTTAGTCATCCCGGCGCGGCGGCGACCGCGCAACCTCAGGAGAATCGCATGAACGCTTCCAGACAGGCGTGGCATCGTCACGCCCGAATCCTGCTGGCCTGCACCCTGTCCGCGGCCGCGCTGTCCGCGGCCTGGGCGGCGGACTATCCCAGCCGGCCCGTTACGTTGATCGTTCCCTTCGCGGCGGGAGGTCCCACCGATGTCACCGCGCGGATCTTCGCGCGGGCCATCGCTCCCGAACTGGGCCAGACCGTCGTGGTGGACAACCGGCCGGGCGCCGGCGGGACCCTGGGGGGCGGGCAGGCTGCCCGCGCGGCGGCCGACGGCTACACGCTGCTGTGGGGCGGCACCAGCACGCTGGCCGTCGCGCCGGCGCTGTATGCCTCGCTGCCCTACGATCCGCTCGGTTCGTTCCAGCCGGTCAGCAGGGCCGTGCGCGGACCGCTGGTGCTGGCGGTCAACAGCAAACTGCCCGTGCGCACGGTGGCGGATGTCGTGGCGCTGGCCAAGGCCAGGCCCGGCAGGCTGAGCTTCGGCTCCGCCGGCGTGGGGTCGATCATCCACCTGACCGGCGAGCTGCTCAAGGCGCGTGCCGGGATCGACATGATCCATGTCCCCTACAAGGGCAACGCGCAGGTGCTGACGGACCTGACCGGCGATCACCTGGACATGGCGTTCATCGCCCTGGGCCACATGCTGCCGCACATGCAGGACGGCGGCCTGCGTCCCATCGCCATTTCCAGCCTGGAGCGCAATCCGTTGGTCCCCGATCTGCCGACCCTGGCCGAAAGCGGCTATCCCGGGTTCGAGTCGCTCGAATGGTTCGGGCTGGTGGCTCCCAAGGGGGTTCCCGCCGGCGTGCTGGCGCGGCTGAACAGCGCGTTCCGCCACGCCAGCCAGCAGCCGTCGGTGCGCGCCGATATCGCCAAGCTCGGCTACATGCCCGTGGACGAGACGCCGGACCAGTTCGCGGCGGCGGCCGCCGCCGAAGGCAGGAAGTGGAAGCAGGTAGTGACGGATGCAAAGATTTCGGTGGAGTGACTGTATGACTGAAGAAGTGTTGTCCATCCCGGTCGCGATCGTGGGCGCGGGCCCGGTGGGCTTGTCCCTGGCGCTTGATCTCGCGTGGCGGGGCATCGACGCGGTGGTGCTGGAAAAAGAAGATGGACAGGTGACGCATCCCCGGGCCGGGTTCGTCTCCGTGCGGACCATGGAGCTCTTCCGGCGCTGGGGGATCGCGCAAGCCGTGCGGGAAAGCGGGTTTCCCGACGACTTCGCGCTTTCCATCGAGTTCTGCACGAGCCTGGCGGGCCATACGCTGGCCAGGGACGAGTATCCCGCGCTGGCGGCCATGCCGCTGCCTGAGTGGTCGCCGGAGAAGAAACAGCGGTGCCCGCAGCATTGGCTCGATCCGGTCCTGAAGGCGGCGCTGCGGGACAGCGGGCGCGGCACGATCCGGGTCCAGACGCGGGTCGATGGCTTCGAGCAGGATGAGGAGCGGGTCCTGATCCGCGCCACCGACCTGCGCCGGGATGCACCGCTGACGATCCGGGCCGACTACCTGGTCGGATGCGACGGCGCCGGCAGCACGGTCCGCGCCGGCCTGGGCATAGACATGGAGGGCCGGGGCCATCTGAACTACTCGATGAGCGTGCTGTTCTCCTGCCCGCGGCTGCTGGAACTGTGCGGCAAGCGGCCCGCCGAGCGTTTCCTGCTGATCGGGCCGGAAGGAACGTGGGGCAACGTGACGGTGATAGACGGACGCGACGTGTGGCGGCTGACTGTCTATGGCACGGCGTCGAAATTCGATATGGAGGCTTTCGATGCGAGAGCCTGGGTGCTGCGCGCGCTGGGCACGGATCGCATCGCGTTCGAGGTGGTGTCCATATTGCCGTGGAAGCGGGCGGAGCTGGTGGCCGAGAGCTATGGGCGGGGACGGGTGCTGCTGGCCGGCGATGCCGTCCACACGATGTCACCGACGGGAGGCATGGGCATGAACACCGGCCTGGGCGACGTAGTCGACCTGGGGTGGAAGCTGCAGGCGATGATCGAGGGATGGGGCGGACCGGCCTTGCTGCCGGCCTACACGCAGGAGCGCAAGCCGGTGGCCGTGCGCAATGCGGCTTATTCGACCCATAACTACAAGACCTGGGTGTCGCCGCCGCGCTGTGAGTACCTGCTGGAAGAGTCGGAGCGGGCGGAAGCCGCGCGCCGCGAGACCGGCGAGCGGATGAAGCGCGCCACGCAGTACGAATGGCAGTCGTGGGGACTGCAGATGGGATACCGCTACGACGACTCGCCGCTTTGCGCGGCGGACGGCACGCCGCCGGTTCCCGACGAATATTCGCGCTATGAGCAGACCGCGCGCCCGGGCGCGCGCGCGCCGCATGCCTGGCTCGCGCCGGGGCGCTCGACCCTGGATCTGTTCGGCAGGGGGTTCGTGCTGCTGGCGTTCGACGATGGGGCCATGGCCGAGGCGGGCGGGTTCGTGCGCGAAGCGGATCGCCGGGGGATGCCGCTGGCGGTGCACCGGATCGACTCCAGGCAGGCGGCCGAGGCGTATGGCGCGGCGCTGGTGTTGGTGCGTCCCGATGGCCACGTGGCGTGGCGGGGGGCCGACGGCCGCGACGCGGCCCGGATCGTCGATATCGCGCGCGGCGCGCATTGAGGAGGAAAACGACATGTCGAAAATATGGGACCCGCTCATTCCCGAGCGAGACCGGGCCGCTTCCCGGCTGGCCGGCTTTGGCCGGCCATCGGGGTTGGGCCGCCGCCCGGCGCTGTTGATCATCGACGTGCAGTACCGCACGGCCGGGACGAGGCCGATGCCGTTCGAGCAGGCCGTCCAGGAGTTCGCCACGTCCTGCGGCGACACCGCCTGGCGGGCCATCGAACACATCGCCGGATTGCTGGCCCTGTTCCGCGCGAAGAACTGGCCGGTGCTGTATCCCCACGTCGCACCCAAGTTCGGCTTCGACCAGGGCCGATTGACCGAGAAGGTGCCGACCATGATGCAGATCCCGGCCAAGGGCTACGAATTCGTGGAGGCCATCGCGCCGCGCCCGGGCGACGTGCTGCTGCCCAAGAAGCATCCCAGCGCATTCTTCGGCACCCCCCTGGCCAGCTATCTGGTCAATACCGGCGCCGACACGCTGGTGGTGACGGGCTGCGCGACGTCGGGCTGTGTCCGCAGCAGCGTGGTGGACGCGTTTTCCTACAACTACCGGGTGGCCGTTCCTTCGGATGCGGTCTACGACCGGAACCAGGCTTCGCATGCCGTCAACCTGTACGACATGGCGGAGAAGTACGCGGACGTGATGGATACCACGACATTGCTGGCGGCGCTCGACGCCTTGGCGCCGGCGGCAGCAGAGGAGGAAGCGAAGTGAAGAAGTTCGAACACGGCAATGATCGCTACGACTACAGCGCCATCGTTACCCGGCCGGTCTACGACTGGCCCGAAGGGCGACGGCTGGCGGTCTATTTCGCCCTCAACATCGAAGGCTTCGAGTTCGGCCGCAACCCCGGCAATGATTTCACCTCCATGCCTTCGGCGCCCTATCACCGGGGCTACGCCTATCGGGACTACGGCAACCGCGTGGGCGTCTGGCGCATCCTGAGGGAGTTCGAGTCGTTCGGGTTTCCATTGGCCGTGCTGGCCAATGGGTCGGTCTACGACGTCTGCCCGGAGGTCCTGGAGGCCTGCCGCCGGCGCGGCGACGAGATGGTCGGGCACGGCCGCACGAACTCCGAGCGCCAGGCAGACATGTCGCCGGACGCGGAGCGGACCATGCTGGGCGAGGTCAGGTCGCTGTTCGAGCGGCATGAGGGCAAGGCGCCGGCCGGATGGCTGGGTCCGTTCATCTCGCAGAGTCCGAACACGCCGGAACTGCTCAAGGAGCTGGGGTGGAAATACATGCTGGACTGGTGGTTCGACGACCAGCCGATGTGGTTCCGGACCAAGCATGGCCCCATTCTTGCCGTGCCCTATCCGTCGATGGAACTCAACGACCTGCCCGCCTACGTGAATCGCGGAGCGAGCGACGAGGAGTTCACGCGCATGGCCATCGATGCGTTCGACGAGCAGCTCCAGGAATCGTCGCAATACCCGATGGTATATTGCCTGTCGCTGCATACGTTCCTGACCGGGCAGCCCCATCGCATCAGGCAGTTGCGGCGGATACTGTCCCATATCGCCTCGCAGCGCCACCGGGTCTGGCTGACGACACCCGGAGCGATCGCCGAGCATGTCGCGGGCCTGCCGCCGGGTGTGGTTCCCATCCGCTGAACGGGACGCCCAGGCCCCAAGCGCGCATCACTCTCCGTCCCGGTGCCCAGCATGGACATACGCCAGATACGCTGCTTCGTCGCGCTTTATGAAGAGGGCAGCATTACGCGCGCCGCCCGCCGGCTGCATGTCGTCCAGCCCGCGATCAGCCAGCAGATCAAGCGGCTCGAGGCGCATCACGACGTGCAGTTGTTCAGCCGCGATCCGCATGGGGTGACGCCCAATCCCCTGGCGCACGAGTTCTACCGGCACTGCATCCGCGTGCTGACCGAACTCGAACGCGCCGGGGCGGTGCTGGCGAGCGGCGCGGACCGGTTCAGCGGCAAGATCCGGATCGGTGCGCAGGCGTCGTTTCACCAGTTCGTGATGGCGCGGGCACTGGAGGCCTTCCGCGAACGCCATCCCGCGGTCGAGTTCCTGTCCCGGGACGGATACCGCAGCGACCTGATCAGCTGGCTCATCGCCGGCGACCTGGAGTGCGCGCTGCTGAGCACCACGCAGGACCTGCTCAACATGCAGACCCGGGACATTTCCACCGAAGCGCTGGTGGTGGTCGGCCACCGGGATACCCTGGCGGACCGGGACCTGGTGCGGGGGAATGAACTGGCCGGGTTCCAGCTCGTGCTGCCGTCGCGCTACAAATCCATGCGCAACCTGATCGATGCCCAGTTCGGCCTGCAGGGGCTGGTCTTGCGGCCGCAATTGGAAATCGACTCCTTGCAGAGCCTGTTGCATGTCACGCTCAGGCCGGGCTGGCTGTCCATCATTCCGCCCATGGCCTTGTCGTCGGAGTTGTTCGGCGGCGCCTTGCGAAGCGTGGCCCTGGCCGAGCCGGCCATCCGGCGCAAGGTGGTCGTGGCCTGGCCGCGCCACAAGGCGTTGTCCGCGCCGGTTCACGGATTCATCGACATCCTGTCGGAGATCCTGGCCGGCATTCCCGGTGTGGAGATTCCGGGCAGCGGGGCCGCGCTGGCGGGGTGATCGCGGCGGGTCAGGACGGGGCCGGTCCGGTGGCGTCCAACGCCGCCTCGATGTCCGGCCCGATCGAGTCCGGCTTGTCGGTGGGCGCGTAGCGGGCGATGGGCGCGCCCGCACGGTCGACCAGGAACTTGGTGAAGTTCCACTTGATGGCCCCGGTGCCCAGCAGGCCGGGCTTGGCGCTCTTGAGCCAGCGGTACAGCGGATGGGCGGCGTCGCCGTTGACGTCGATCTTGGCGAACATCGGGAAAGTCACGTCGTAGTTGAGCTTGCAGAAGTCCCGGATGCTCTCGTTGCTGCCCGGCTCCTGGTGGCCGAACTGGTCGCAGGGGAAACCGAGGATTTCCAGGCCGCGCTCGCGGTAGGCGCGGTACAGGGCCTCCAGGCCCGCGTACTGGGGCGTGAAGCCGCACTGGGAGGCAACGTTCACCACCAGCAGCACCTTGCCGCGGAAGCGGTCGAGCGGCACGTCGCTGCCTTCGATGTCCGTGGCGGAAAAATCGTAAAGGGTCGTCATGGCGGGCTCCTGGTTGAACGGCGGGCGCGTGCCCAGGAGGGGCCGCGCCGTTTCATCGCGCGTCGGGACGTCGCTGGCCGCCGCCGGTGCAACGTGCCTTAGCGCACGAGCTGGTTGATTTCGATGATGGGCATCAGCACCGCCAGCACGATCAGCAGCACGAAGCCGCCCATCAGCAGGATCATCAGCGGTTCGAGCAGTGCCGTCAACGCCATGGCGCGCCGCTCGACCTCGCGCGAAAGCGTCTGGGCCGCGCGTTCGAGCAGCTCGGGCAGCGTGCCGGTCTTCTCGCCGCTGGCGGTCAGGTGCACCAGCAAGGGCGGAAAGGTTTTCTGCACCTGCAGGGCCGAAGCCAGCGACACGCCCTCGCGCACGCGCGAGGTGGCGTCGTCCACGCTGGTCCGCAGGCGGTCGTTGCCCAGCGTCTGGCGCGAGGCGTCCAGCGCCCGCAGCAGCGGCACGCCGCTGCCGGTCAGGATGGCGAGCGTGGAAGCGAAGCGCGCGGCGTCCAGGCCCAGGATGAAGCGGCCGGCAAGCGGCATCTTCAGCAAGCGGGAATGCCAGGCCAGCCGCGTGGCGGGCGCGCGCAGCATCATGCGCCAGCAGGCCAGCGCGGCAGCCAGGACGAGGGCGACCAGCCATCCCCAGCTGCGGACGAAGTCGCTCAGGCTCAGCATGACGCGGGTCAGCAAGGGCAGTTCCTGGCGGGCCTGCGAAAACGCGCTGACGACCTGCGGCACGACGTAGCCCAACAGGAAAATGACGATGCCGATGGATACCAGGGCGACCACGGCGGGATAGATGAAGGCCGTCAGGACCTTGATGCGCAGGGCGTTGCGTTCCTCGATGTAGTCGGCAAGCTTCTCCATGACGTGCGCCAGATCGCCGGATTCCTCGCCCGCCGCCACCAGCGCGCGATAAATGTCGGGGAAGTCGCGCGGCCGCGTCGCCAGCGCGTCGGCCAGCCGATGGCCGGCCCGCACGTCGGCGCGCACGGCGGACAGGACCTCGGAAACGTGCTTTTTCTCGGACTGCTCGGCCGTCGCGGTCAGCGCCGCGTCCAGCGGCAGGCGGGCCGCCAGCAGGCTGGCCAGCTGCCGCGTCGCCCAGGCGAGTTCCGAGTCGGACATGCGCGCGCCGAACCAGGCGCGCGATCCGCCGCCGCTGCGCTGGGCGCTGGCTTCTTCCACCGCGAGCGGCGTCAGCCCCCGCGCCCGCAACTGGGCGCGCGCCGCGCGCGGGCTGTCCGCGTCGATCAACCCGCGGTCGAGCTTGCCCAGTGCGTCGGCGGCTTCGAAGCGATACGAAGGCATGTCAGCCTTTCCTCCTAGACATCTCGTGTGACGCGGACGACTTCTTCGGGCGAGGTCGTGCCGGAGTCGATCCAGCGGTCGCCGTCCTGCCGCATGGTGCGCATGCCCGCGGCCTGCGCCGCGTTGCGCAGTTCCTGCTCGCCCGCGCCTTCATGGATCAGCTGCCGCTGCGCATCGTCCACGGTATAGAGTTCGTGGATGCCGGTGCGGCCGAGATAGCCGGTGTGGCTGCACGTGGCGCAGCCCACCGGACGGTACACGGCGCGGCCGTCGGGCTCGGTGTGCGATTCCTTGCAATCGGGGCACAGGCGCCGGACGAGGCGCTGGGCCAGCACGCCCAGCAGCGACGACGACAGCAGGAACGGTTCCACGCCCATGTCGGTCAGGCGCGTCACGGCGGACACCGAGTCGTTGGTGTGCAGCGTGGCCAGCACCAGGTGGCCGGTCAACGAAGCCTGCACCGCGATCTGCGCGGTTTCCAGGTCGCGGATCTCGCCGATCATGATCACGTCCGGATCCTGGCGCAGGATGGCGCGCAGCGCCAGCGCGAAGCTCATGCTGATCTTGGCGTTGACCTGGGTCTGGCTGATGCCGGGCAGGTCGTACTCGATGGGATCTTCCACCGTCAGGATGTTGGTGGTGGAGGCATCGAGCCGGCCCAGCGCGGCGTACAGCGTGGTGGTCTTGCCGCTGCCGGTCGGGCCGGTGACCAGGACGATGCCGTGGGGCTGGTGGATGAGCCGGTCCAACTGCTTCAGCAGTCCGGCGTCCATGCCCAGGCGCGACAATTCGAGCCGGCCCGCTTCCTTGTCCAGCAGGCGCAGCACCGCGCGTTCGCCGTGGCCGGTGGGCAGCGTGGACACCCGTACGTCGATCGGGCGGCCCCCCACGCGCAGCGCGATGCGCCCGTCCTGCGGCAGGCGCTTTTCCGAGATGTCGAGGTTGGCCATGATCTTGATGCGCGAGATCAGCGCCGCGTGCAGCGCCTTGCGCGGGCTCACCACGTCGCGCAGCGTTCCGTCCACGCGGTAGCGCACCACCGAGTGGGTCTCGAAGGGCTCGATGTGGATGTCGCTCGCCCCGTCGCGCGCGGCCTGGGTGAACAGCGCGTTGATCATCCGGATGACGGGCGCGTCGTCCTGGGTTTCGAGCAGGTCTTCCACTTCGGGAATGTCCTGCATCAGGCGCGCCAGGTCGATCTCGTTCTCGGCCGCGCCCACCACCGCGGCGGCATCCCCGGTATCGGCGTAGGCCGCGGTCAGGCGCGTTTCCAGTTCGGCGTCGGAAATCCGCGCGATGCGCACCGCGCCGTGGCGGCGCTGGACTTCGGCGATGGCCCAGGCCGGCGTGCGCGGGCTGACCGTCAGCAGGTTGCCGTCGGGCCGCATGCTGAGCAGCGCCCGCTGCGCCCGGGCCCAGGAATAAGGCAGCGGGTTCATGGCCGTGTCACGATCTCGGCGGCGTAGCCCAGGTCGCGCAGGGCCGCCAGGGTGGAGTCCACCGTGACGCGGTCGCGCGCCACGCGCATGCGCACGTCCCAGCGCAGGGCATCGTCGTGGACCACGTAGGCGCTCATGCCCGCGTCGGCGACCCGGCGCGAGGCCAGGTGGGCCTCGCTTTCGGAAGGCGCGCCGAACACCTGGAGCACGATGGTCGGGTCGGTCGATTGCAGCGCCGAGACGTCGCGCGGGATCGTCGTGGGCGGCACGTTGCCGGCGCCGGCACTGCCGCTCTGGACGGGGTCGCCCACGCCGGGCACGCGCGGCGGCAACTGCGGCGCCTGCATGTCGGGCAGCAGCCAGTGCGAGCCCGGCTGCGCCTGGGCCTGCTGGGCGCGCATGTATTCGTAGCGGTCGATCATCAGGCTGCTTTGCGAGCCGCCTTCGCGTACCACGTAGGGCCGCAGGAACACCATGAGGTTGGTCTTGGTGCGCTTGCGGTTGTCGTAGCGGAAAAGGTTGCCCAGGACGGGAATGTCGCCCAGTCCCGGCACTTTTTCCACGCTGCCCGTGACCTGGTCCTGGATCAGGCCGCCGATGACGATGATCTGGCCGTCGTCCACGAGCACGTTGGATTCGATGGCACGCTTGTTGGTGATGATGCCCGCGCTGTTGGACTTGCTTTCGTCTACGCTGCTGACTTCCTGGTAGATGCTCATCTTGACCGTGCCGCCTTCGGACACCTGTGGCTTGACCTTGAGCGTCAGGCCTACGTCCTTGCGCTCCACGGTCTGGAACGGGCTGACGGTGGAGGTGCTGCCGGTCTGCGCGTACTGGCCCGTGATGAAGGGCACGTTCTGGCCGATGATGATGCTGGCCTGCTCGTTGTCCAGCGTCAGCAGGTTGGGCGTGGACAGGATGTTGCCGCCGGCCTGGGTTTCGAGGGCGCGGGCGAGGAAGCCCAGGTTGGTGACCTGGCCGATGCCCGGAATGTTGACCGAGCCCTTGGCGATGCCGATGCTCAGGCCCTTGCCGATGGAGCCGATGTTCTGCGCCGCGCCGATGATGTTCGAGCCCGTGCCGCCGAAGCTGGTGCCGCCCACCACGGCGGTACCGTTGCCCGCGTTCAGGTTGCCGAGCCCGGTCAGCCACTGGATGCCGAATTCGGCGGCGGTTTCGGCCGAGACTTCGACGATCAGGCTTTCGACGAAGATCTGCGCGCGGCGCACGTCGAGCAGGTCGATGATCTCGCGCAGGCTGCGGTAGAGCGGCTCGGGCGCGGTGATGATCAGCGTGTTGGTGGTGGCGTCGGCCTGGACCGTCGCGCCGCCGCCGCTGAACACGGTCGAGCCGGCCTGGGTCGTGCCGCCCAGCGAGCCGGAACCGCCCAGCCCCGTTCCGCCGCCCAGGGCGCCGGAGGTGTTCGAGGTGTTGGAGTTGCCGCTGACGGACGAGGTGTTGTTGCCGGAGAGGCCGGTCGAGCCGCCCAGCCCGGCGCCGAGTCCGCCGCTCATCCCGCCGCCCAGGCTGCCCGTGCCGCCCATCGTGCCGGTGCCCGACTGCCCGGTCAGCACGCCCCGCAGCACTTCGGCCAGTTTGACCGCCTCGGCGTTGCGCAGGTAGACCACGTGCATGTTGGTGGCGCGGGCCGCGGGGTTGTCCAGCCTGGCGATCAGGTCGCGCGCGAGCTTGTTGCGCGCCGGGCTGCTGGCGCGGAGCAGGACGCTGTTGGTGCGGGGGTCGGCCACGGCGGTGATCCGCTGCGTGGCGTCGCCGCCGGTGCCCGGATCGAGCAGCTTGGTGACCAGCGCCGCCACGTCGGTGGCGATGCCGTACTTGATCTCGATCAGGTCGGTGGCGATGGCCGAGGGGGTATCGACGCTGGCGATGATGTTGGCGATGCGCTTCAGGTTGTCGGCGTAGTCGGTGATGACCAGTGTGTTGTTGCCCGGGTAGGCATTGATCGGGTTGTTCGGCGCGATCATGGGCCGCAGCACGGGCACCAGGTTGGTCGCGCTCTCGTAGTTGAGCTTGAACACCTGGGTGACGAGCTGGCCGCTGTTGGCGCCGGCGCCGCTGGTGACCGGGCTGCCCTGCAACTTGGCGTCGGCCTCGGGGACCACCTTGCTGACGCCGTCCACCTCCACCACCGCGAAGCCCTGCATGCGCAGCGCGCCCAGCAGCATGCGATAGGCGGTGTCGCGGTTGACCGGGTTCTCGGAGACCAGGGTCAGCTGGCCCTTGACGCGGGGATCGACCAGGAAGGTCTTGCCGGTGAACTGCCCCAGCGCGCGCACGACCGCGTCCAGCTCGGTGTTGACGAAGTTGAGCACCACGCCGTCGGCCGCCGAGGAGTTGGCGGCGCCGGCACCTGCGGCGGCGGCGCCGGCGGCGGGCGGTACGGCCAGCGCCAGCAGGGCCGAGGAGACCGCCACGGCCAGCGTCCGGGCCAGGGGCGCCGGTGCCGGTCGGTTGCGGAAAGAGGCTTGGTTGAGCATGGGCATGATGTTAGCGGCCGATTTGCAGGATGGAGTCGTCGCCCGAGCGGCGGCCGAGCGCCGATAGTGTGCTTTGCAGCGCGGCGCGGGCCTCGGGCGAGGCATTGGGGGCGGGGCGGGCAACCCCGTTGAAGCTGAAGCCGGTGCGCGCGGCCCAGCGGCCGGACCCTTCCATGGTCAGGGGGCCGGACAGCGTGGAAAGCGCCAGCGCGACGGCGCCGCCGGCTTCGCCGGTCAGGCGCGCGCGGTAGTGGCCGATGGGCCGGAGCAGCGACAGCGCGGTGCCGGCGTTGCTCCATTCGGCATCGAGGATCTCGCCGGCAGGAATGCCGCCGTTGAGCCGCAGGGACGGCCACTTGAGCCGCAGGTCGCCAGCGGGCCGCAGGGTGTTGAAGGGCGCCCCCAGTTGCTCCAGGGTGGAGGCGGGCAGCTTCAGGGTGCGGCCCGACAGCAGGAAACCGTTGGTCTGCAGGCGCAGGCCCAGCGGGCCGTCCAGCCAGGGGTGGCGGATCTCGACCATCGGGCCGCCATCCCATCTCGTCCGCCATTCGACCGGCGCCGGCAGTGTGCTGCGGGCTTCGGGGAAACCAAGCGCGAGCAGCGCGCTGCCACGCCAGACCGTGCCCGAGGCGTCGACCACGGCCACCGGCCACTGGGCCGGCAGGATCGCGATCAGCCAGCGGGCCGGCAGTACCGCCAGGGCGGCGGCCAGGGCCACCGCGGTGCACAGGAGGATCTTCAGCCAGGTACGCATCAGCGGGCCTGTCCGGTCGTGGCCGGGGTGAATACCAGGACGC
Source organism: Alcaligenaceae bacterium SAGV5 (assembly GCA_009360345.1). Lineage (GTDB taxonomy): Bacteria > Pseudomonadota > Gammaproteobacteria > Burkholderiales > Burkholderiaceae_B > Pigmentiphaga. Next base: position 803,229 of record SPDP01000002.1, on the reverse strand, counting down.
CCGACGCCTTGCCCGTCAGCAGGCGGCCGTTGTCGTCCGTGGGGCGTTCCAGATCGGCCTGTGCCAATTGAAGGCGGGTGCGGCCTGGCACCGAGGCCAGCCACTGCATCAGGCCGGCGGCCTGGACCTGGTCGACGGTGACCTGCCAGGCCTCGCCGGTGGTCCCCGCCGGCGAGGCCGCGGGGGCCACCTCGGCGGCGAGGCCGGCGCGTTCCAGGCTCTGGGCCAGGGCCTGGCGGGTCTCGTCGGCCGTCATCCTGCCGCTGGTCACGCGTTGCAGGCCGCGCGCCTCGGTCGTCAGCGCGTCGACGCGGGCCGCCTGGGTGCGCAACTGCGGCAACTGCGTGCCCAGGCGGCTGGCGCGGGTCCAGGCGGGCTCGACGAACAGCAGGAATACGAGGGATGCGCCGGCCACCGCGCCGGCGATGCCCAGCAGGCGGCGTTCGCGCGGCGCGAGCCGGGCCCAGCGCCGCCCGGCGTCTTCGCCGAGCCGGGTGAGCGCCGGCGGCATGGAAAGCTTGAAAGCGGGCAAATTCATCGTCGCGGGTTGTCCTGTTGAATGCGCACGCCGCCGCCCTGTGGCGATGGGCGCGAGCTGCCGTCCTGGCCCGCGCTGGCGGCGGAGCGGATGGTCCAGACGCCGTCGTCATGCGCGACCTGCAGGCCCAGGCTTTCTGCGCGTTGCAGGATGGCCGGATCGATTTCCATCCGGCTGGCCGCCGGCGCGGGGGCGGGCGTGGCCGCCTGTTCCCGGCGCGGCACGAAGCGCCGCAGGCCATGCGTCGCCTGTTGCTGCGGCGCCGGGGTCGGGGCGGCGCCGGCCTTGGCGACCATGCCTATGCCGTCGTCCACCAGTTCCAGCTTCAGTTCGCCCTGCGTGTAGCGCAGCGCCACGACGTTGTTCGTGGCGGCCGGCAGCAATTGCGTGGTCGCCAGCGCCAGGGGCAGGAAATCGGACGAGCCGAATTCACCGCCCGCGGCCCGCAGCGAGTCGCGCCGCTGTTCGGCCTGGCGCAGCGGGTCCAGCACGACGGGAATGTCCGGGAAGGCCGCCTTGACCTGGGCGGTCATGCGCTGGCGCAGGCCGGCTTCCTCGCGGCCCAGCTGCCAGGCATGGACGTTCAGGCCCAGCAGCCAGACGGCGGCCGCGGCCGCGGCCCAGAGGGCCGGCTGGCGCCACGGCGAACGGCCGGTGCGGTGCGGCTGCAGATCGGCCAGGGCGAGCGACCAGCCCGGGGTGGCGCCCTGCCAGCGAGCGGTGGCGGGCAGGGGGCGGCGTTCGGTATCCGAGAGTTCGGGCCAGCCGGCGGGCGGCGGATCGATCCAGCCGACGACGCCGGGGGGGGCCTGTTCGAGCGCGGGTAGCAGCGCGGCCACCGCCGGATCGGCATCGGTCGTGGCGAAGGGGTCGATGGCCCAGGCCTGGCCGGTCTGCAGGCCGGTGCGTACGACCACGTGGTCGTCGCGCACCAGCACGGTCCATCCTGTTTCAGTCAGCGGCAGGGCCAGCGGGGCCGGCATCAGGACGTCGGCGGGCAAGCCGTTGTCGGCCAGCAGCCGCAGGGCGCGCGCCAGCGGGTCGCGGGCCGTCCATGCCACGGCGACGGCGCCGTCGCCGGTGCGGGCGCCGTGGGCGACGGCCAGGCTCTCGATATCGCCCAGCAGCATGGGTTCGACCGCGCCCGCGACGGCGGCCTGCAGCCGGTGGGTGGGCAGGGGCGGCACCGTGACGGTGGTCAGCACGCTGTCGGCCGGGTGCAGGATGGCCTCGACGCGGCTGGGCGGCACGGCCGCGGCCAGTTCGGCCAGCGGCAGTTCGCCCGTCCGTTGGACGGCATGCTGGCGGTCCAGCAGCGCGAACGCCACCCGCGAACTGGCATGCAGCATGGATAGGGCGGGTAGCTCTAGCCGCAACGTTGTCTTCAATTGGTCTCCCTCTTCCAGACCACGGTGGGTGAATTGGCATTGGCCCGCGAGACGAGCGCCTGCATCGTGACGGCGGCGCGCTCCAGCGTCACGGTACCGGAAACCATGAACCACTTGCTGGCGGTGACGATCTGCGCGTCGCTGATAGTAATGTCAGGATTGGCCAGGCGGTTGCCGAAATCGGCCCGGTCGTTGAACCAGGAGCCGGCGTTGCGCTGTTCGGTCAGCGCGCGGGCCTGCGCCAGCGACAGTCCCGGCACCACCGTCGCCAGGACCTCGGCCGGGGCCGTGTTGGCGTTGACGGCGGTGTTCTCGGGCAGCACCGTCACGTAGGGGCGCAGGGCCTCGATCGTTTTTTCGTCCACCTCGGTGATGCCCTCCAGGTCGTCCACCGTCCGTATCATCGGGGCCGAGGGGCCGCGGCTCTGCGCGGTGTCCCCGTTCTGGCCCGTGCCGGTTCCGGCCCCCGTTCCCGTTCCCGTTCCCGTGCCGGTTTCCCCGGAACCGCCCGGCACGGCCTGGGCGCTGGCGATCCGCACGGCGATCCGCGGCGCCAGGCTGCCGGGCAGGCCCAGCATCGCGCACAGCCGGTCCAGCGCGGCGATTTCCGCGGGTTGCGGCACGCCGGCCTTGGCCAGGTTGCGCAGGTTGTACTTGCCCTGCTCGTCCTCGATGCGGCCGGAGAACAAGGCCACCCTGTCGTCCCCGGGCCGGGTGATGCGGGTATCGGCCACGGGCGTGGCCCACAGCTCGCCCAGGCGCGTCGTGTTGTTGCGGCGGGCGTCTTCCCGCAGGACCAGGCGGGCCCAGTCCAGGCCGCCCAGCAGCAGCCAGCGCGCCTGGATGCGTGCCTGTTCGTTCTCGACGGCGCGCACCGACGCCGCCTGGCGCTGGAAGAGCCCGGTCACGAGCACCGCCACGGCGGCCACGATGAGCAGGGCGCTGATCACCGCCATGCCGCGCTGCCGGCGCGCCTTGCCGCGAAGGTCCGGGCGTCCGGTCATTCGAGCACCACCACGCGCCGATAGCGCTCCACGCGCTCGCCGTTCCGGCGTTCGGCCGATAGCTCCAGGCCGGTGAACGGGGTCCCGGTGGCGGGGAACGGTGTGTTGATCCAGCCCTGGCCGGGTACCCAGGCGCGTATGGCGAAGCGTGTCACGCCCCCTAGTATCGCCGCGCCGCCGCCCGCCGCGGGCAGGGGGTAGAGGCGCGCCGGGGCGCCGGCCGCGCGGCGCAGCACCGTACCGTCCAGGAACCAGACGACACGCTGCCAGCCCGCCGGGTCGGCCGCGTCGGCGCGGATGATCTCCAGCGTGGCGGAGGCGTCGGGCGTTTCCTTGATGGTGATGCGCAGGCTTTGCGGCAGCCGCGCGCCGGTGGCCGTGGCGGTGCCGGTGTCCAGCAGCGCGTCCGGCGCGCGCATGGCCAGGTCGCGCTCGAGCTGGCCCAGCATGCGGGTGACGTTCTCGACCTCGTCGGCATCGCCCGCCAGCCGGCGCTGCAGGGCGCTGACGTTCTCCAGGCCGCGCCACGAGATGATGGCCACCACCGCCATCAGGGAGATGGCGACGAGCACCTCGATCAGGGTGAAGCCGGCCTGCGCGCGTCGGATCATGGCAGCGCGCTCAGGAAGCCGTTGACCTGCGCCAGCACGCGGTCGGGATCGCCCTCGGGATGGACGCGGATCATCACCTGGCGGATGTTGGTGTTGTCGGAGTTGGTGAAGACCTGTTCGCACTGCATGGCCTGGCCGCCCTGGGGGCAGGCGACCATCTGGCGCCCCGGGCTCGGCATGAGGCGGGCCAGGCGCAATTCGGCCAGCTGGTTCTCGGCCTCGACCAGCGCCAGCGACTTGGCGCGCAGCGCGGCGTTGTTCTGCGCGATCAGGCCGACCGCCCGCACCGACGCGGCCAGCGCCACGCCCACGATGGCCAGCGCGACCAGCACTTCGACCAGGGTGAAGCCGGCGTCATTGGACCGCATAGCGTCCCGCCTCGTCGCGCAGGATGGTCACGATCGCATCGGCGTTGCGCAACCGGACGATGAGCGGACCCGGGATCCACTCCGATGTGAACACGGGCGGGCCGGGCGGCTCCACCTGTACGGTGACGGGGCCGTCGGCCCAGCGGCGCGGGCGCAGCAGTTCGTCGCGGCCGAAGGTGTCCAGCGTGGTGGTGGAGGTGCCGGCGGCCACGACCGCGCCCGGCGTCAGGGCACGGGCGCGCCGGACGAAGCGATAGCCCTGTTCGTCCGCCTGCCAGGTGATGCGGCGGCCGTCGGCCCGGACCTCGCCCTGGGCCACGGAGAACAACTGGGCCAGCCGTTCGGCGTCGTCCCGGAGCAGCTTGCGGCGATCGGGGAAGGCCCGGATGGTCACGGCCGCGGCGGCGATCCCGACGATCACGACCACGACCATCAGTTCGATCAGCGTGAACCCCCGGGCACGCCGGGGGCCCGCGCCGACCCCGCGGGCGGCGGTGCTGCGCCGGGGCTTAGAGATCCCAGGAACCGACGTCGGCATTGGCGTTTTCGCCGCCGGGCTGGCCGTCGGCGCCCAGCGAAAACACGTCGACGTCGGCGCCGCGTACGCCCGGGTTCAGGTATTGGTACGGATTGCCCCAGGGATCGGCGGGGAGGCGGTCGAGGTACTGTTTCCAGTTGGGCGGAACCTGTCCGGTCGCGGGCCGCTCGACCAGGGCGCGCAGGCCTTGCTCGGTCGTGGGGTAGCGGCCATTGTCGAGACGGTATAACTTCAATGCCTGCATGATGCCGGAAACATCCTGCCGGGCGGCAACGGCCCGGGCCTGATCGGGCCTGTCGAGCACCCGCGGCACGACCAGCGCCGCCAGGATGCCCAGGATGACCACGACGACCATGATCTCGATCAGGGTAAAGCCGGCCTGGCGCCGGGCGCGGATAGAGCGTGACCGTGTCACAGCGTAAACTCCGTGTCGTAATTTTTGCGGCACCTATTATCGCTGCTTTAGATGACAATTCATGATGTGGGTATCCCTGTCATATTCCGCCCGCAAAATGGACCATTTTGACCGGCCGCGCCCAAGCGGCCCCTGCCGGAGCCAGTAATGCGGGTAATCCCCAACCTCCCCCGATTGAGCACCTTCGTCGCGCTGCTCGTGCTTGCGGCGGGCCTGGGCGTGTGGGGAGCCATCCTGCTCGCGCCGTCTCCGCCGCCCGCTCCCCCCACCGCGGTGGGCGACGGTGCCCTGCAGACCGACACCGGCCCCGTGGCCGGCTGGTTCGGCACGGGCGCGGGAGCGAAGATCCAGGTGGTCGTGGCGGGCCTCATCGCCGCCGGGCCCAGCGGCTCGGCGGTCCTGGCCATCGACGGCCGCCCCGCCCGCGCCTATGCCGTCGGCACCCAGCTGGCCGAAGGCGTCACGCTGGCCGAGGTCCTGGGCGGTGGCGTGGTGCTGGACCAGGGGGGCGAACGCGTCGAAGTCCAGGCCACCAGGCTCCCCCCCGTGGACGGCATCCGCAGCGTCACCGCGCCGCGCTGAACGCGGACCACCACAAAGCGCCAGCCCTCGCCAGCCGTTTGTCTAGCCCAGGATGCGGTGGATCCGGCTTTGCCGGTCCACCCGCATCGCCCCCTGGGGGGCGCGCGTCAGCGCGTAGGGGGGCTACAACACTCCGCGGCGCATCTGGTCCAGTTCGATTGATTCGAACAAGGCCTTGAAGTTGCCTTCGCCGAAGCCTTCGTCGCCCTTGCGCTGGATGATCTCGAAGAAGATCGGGCCGATCACGGTCTGCGTGAAGATCTGCAGCAGCAGGCCGCCGCCGGGAGCGCCGTCCAACAGGATCCGGTTCTTCGTCAGTCGCGCGACGTCCTCGCCGTGGCCCGGCAGGCGCTTGTCCAGCAGTTCGTAGTAGGTGTCGGGGGTGTCCAGGAAGACCACGCCCGAGGCCCGCAGGGCCTCGACGGTGGCGTAGATGTCGTCCGAGCCCAGCGCGATGTGCTGGATGCCTTCGCCGTGATAGAGATCCAGGTACTCCTGGATCTGGCCCTTCTCGTCGTTGCCTTCCTCGTTGATGGGAATGCGGATGTGTCCGCAGGGCGAGGTCATGGCCTTGGATTTGACGCCGGTGACCTTGCCCTCGATGTCGAAGTAGCGGATCTCGCGGAAATTGAACAGCCGCTCGTAGAAATCCGCCCATTCGGCCATGCGGCCCCGGTGCACGTTGTGCGTCAGGTGGTCGATCAGGGCCAGGCCGGCGCCGCGGTGGCGGGCGTCTTCGCCGGCGTGGGCCGGATCCAGCGGCTCGAAATCCACGTCGTAGATGTCGATGTCGCCGATGCCGCCCTTGCGGCCGTTCTTGCCGCGCCACCGGTCCACGAAATAGATCAGCGAATCGCCGATGCCCTTGATGGCCGGGATGTTGAGTTCCATCGGGCCGCTATGCCCGTCGAATCCCCAGGCCCCCAGTTCCAGCGCGCGCTTGTAGGCCGCCGCCGCGTCGTTCACCCGGAAGGCGATCGCGCAGATCGAGGGGCCATGCTGGCGCGCGAAGCGCTGCGCGAACGAGTCGGGTTCGGCGTTGACGATGAAGTTGATGCCGCCCTGGCGGTAGAGCAGCACGTTCTTGTGGCGATGGCGGGCGATGGCCTTGAAACCCAGCCCCTCGAACACCTTGCCCAGGGCCGCGGGGTCGGGGGCGGCGTACTCGACGAATTCGAATCCGGCTGTGCCCATGGGGTTGTCCCAGGGCTGGAAGGGGGTGGTCATGGTTGTCTCCGCTGTGGCGCTGCGCGCCTGATCGAAAGGGCTGTCAGACGGAATTGTAGGAATGATCGCGAGGCAAATGATTTCAAATATTGCTCATGAAGGTGATGTTTTTGAAATAAAATTGCTCTGGATATTCAATTTTTGGTCAATCATGCCCGAAGTCGAATTGGATCGCACGGATAGGCGGATTCTGGAGGAATTGCAGCGCGACGGCCGGCTGACCAACCAGGAACTGGCCGAACGCGTGGCGCTGTCGCCCAGCCCTTGCCTGAGGCGGGTCCGGCGCCTGGAGACCACCGGCGTGATCCGGCAGTACGTCGCCATCGTCGATGCCGAGAAAGTGGGGCTGGGTCTCCTGGCCTACGTCAGCGTGCGGCTCCAGAAGCATGTGGATGGCGGCCATGCGCCCATCGAGCAGTTCGCCCGCGACGTCCTGGGCTGGCCCGAGGTCGTGGCCTGCTACGCGATGACGGGCGACATGGACTACCTGCTGCGCGTGCAGGTGGTCGACCTCGCGCATTTCTCGCGTTTTTCCATGGATACCCTGATGAAACATCCGGCGGTCGTGGATATGCGTTCCAGCTTCGCGCTCAAGAAAATCAAGGACGTGCCGCAAGCCATCGGTCCGGCGAATCCGCGCTGAAAAGTACGATAGGATGCAAGCATGAGTACCGAGGGCAACCAGTTCAAGCTCGATCCCAAGAGCCGGATTTCGCTATATGTGCAGCTGGCCGACGCGCTGCGCAACAAGATCACGTCCGGCGCGTGGCCGGTCGGCTACCAGCTTCCCCGCTATGAAGTGCTGGCCGAACAGTACCAGGTGGCGCGCATTACCGTCCGCCAGGCCGTGAACGTGCTGGTCCAGGAAAACGTGCTGGTCTCGAACCGTGGGCGCGGCACCTTCGTGTGCGAGGTCCCGGGCGCGGCGCCTGGGCATCTGCGCACGCCCATTTCGGGCCTGTCCCCGCGCGCCGGCGGCTTCTCCATCGTCGTGCACGAGGTGGTGCGCGACGCCGTCCTGCCGCCGGAACTGGTCGCCAGCGGCAGCTTCTACGACTCCTACGTGGAAGTGATCAAGACGCACGTGCGGGAAGGCAAACCCATCGGGGTCTACAACATGTTCGTGGCGAGCCACCTGTACGCGCGCTTCCCCGACGGGGCCGCGGCCTCCGAACTGTTGCTGCAGCTCGCCCTGCAGTATGCCGAGGAAGACGTCGACCATTCCTACCAGACCATCAGCATCGAGACGGCCGACGTGGTGCTGGCCAGGAAGCTCGACTGCCCCTACGGCGCCCCGGTGGCCAAGCTGGTCCGCAAGTTGATGGCCACGGATTCGCGGGTACTGACGGCCGGCATTTCCTACTATCCGGGCGATGTGTTCCTGATGGACATCGTCATTCCCAAGGACGTGCTGATCGCCCACCGGCCGGCCGCGGTGCTGGCGCCCCGATAGCCGTCGTTCAGGCCGCGTCCACCTGCAGCAGCAGCTTGCCGCTGTGGTCGCCTTGCTCCATGTCGCGGTGGGCCTGGCTGGCCTGGGCGAGCGGATAGGTCTGGTGCACCCGGGTCTGGATGCGGCTGCCCACCAGCGGCCAGACGACCTTCCTGAGCGCCTGCGCGACGAGCGCCTTCCTGGCGGCCGGCAGGGGGCGCATCATGGCGCCGGTCACGCGGGCTTCCTTCTGCATGATGGCGCGCAGCGACAATGGCACCGGCGCGGTACCGCCCGACAGGTGCAGGATGCGGCCGCCGTAGGCCAGCGCGGCCAGATTCTGCTCCATGTGCCGTCCGCCCGACATGTCGAGGATCACGTCCACCGGCGTGCCGGCTTCCTGCAGCAGCTGCGCGAAGGGTTCGGTCTTGTAATTGAAGGCGCGGCGCGCGCCCAGGCTCAGCGCCAGGGCGCACTTTTCGGCGCTGCCGCTGGTGGCGTAGACCGGATGGCCCAGCGCCGACAGCAATTGGACGGCGAACACGCCCACGCCGCTGGTCGCGCCGTGGATGAGCACCGACTCGCCCACCTGCAGCGCCGCCAGGGAAAAGAAGTTGTACCAGGTGGTGAAGGCCGCCTCGGGCAGGCAGGCGGCCTGCTGCAGCGTCAGGCCGGCGGGAACCGGCAGCACTTGTTGCCAGTGCGTGGCGACATATTCGGCATAGCCGCCGCCGTTGACCAGCGCGCACACCTGCATGCCGACTTCCAGCCCGCGCGCCAGCGGTCCCACGGCATGCACCGTGCCGGAGACTTCCAGGCCGGGGATGTCGGATTCGTGGTCGTTGGGGCCGCGCGAACGCTGGCCGCAGTCGTGGCGGTTGACGCCGGCCCATGCGACCTTGACGACCACTTCGTCGGCGGCCGGCTGAGGGATGTCGCACCGCGCGGGAACCAGGACCTCGGGCCCGCCGGCCCGCGAAATGATGATCGCGTCTTGCTGCATGATGGGAGTCTCGAAATGGGGGGTCAGGGGGACAGCTCGGCTTGCAGTCTATCAAGTTCGTCGTCCCCGCATTGCAGCAGGTCGGCCAGGATCTCCCGCGCCTGGGACCCCAGGCCGGGACTGGGCCGGTAGGGGGGCGGTTCCTGGTCGAGGAATCGCAGCGGCGTGTCCGGCACCAGGATGCGGCCGTAGGCGGGATGGTCGATGTGGCGCAGCGCGCCGCGCGCATGCAGGTGCGGGTCGTCCACCACGTCCAGCAGCTCCTGTACCGGCGCGCAGGGCACGGTCCGCGCGCGCAGGCGGGCCAGCAGCTCGGCATTGCCCAGGCGCCGGGTGACGGCGCCCAGCGCCTCGTCCAGCTCGTCCATGTGGCGCGCGCGCGCATCGCGCGTGGCGTAGCGGGGATCGGCGGCCAGCGCGTCCAGGTCCAGCGCGGCCACCAGCGCGCGCCAGTGTTTTTCGTTGGTGGTGATGATGGCGACGTGGCCGTCGGCCGATGGATAGACGTTGTAGGGCGCCAACCCCATGCCGCCATGCCGGTTGCCGGTGCGCTGCGGCCTGCGGTTGCCGCGGCGCAGTCCGCCCAGGTTGGAGGCCAGCGACGGATAGACCGCCTCCATCATCGAGACCTCCACGCGTCCGCCCGCGCCGGTGCGTTCGCGCCGCAGCAGGGCCGTGACGATGGCGCCGTACAGGTGGATGCCCGCCATGAAGTCGCATACGGCCGGGCCGGCCTTGACCGGATCGCCGTCCGGTTGGCCGGTGCTGCTCAGGACGCCCGACATGGCCTGCACCGCCAGGTCCATGGCGGGGTAGTCGCGATAGGGGCCGGTGCTGCCGTAGCCGGAGCTCGACGCGTAGATGAGCCGGGGGTTGGCCGCCATCAGCGATTCGGCGCCCAGTCCCAGCCGCTCCATGGCGCTGGGGGTGAAGTTCTCGACCAGCACGTCGGCGCGGGCGGCCAGCCGCCGCAGCACGGCGCGGCCGGTGTCGGTCTTCAGGTCCAGGCACAGCGAACGCTTGTTGGCGTTGAACATGGCGAACGGCACCGTCACCACGTCGTCGGGCAGTGTTTCGCGCTTGCGCAGGTGTTCGCCGCCGGGCGGCTCGATCTTGACGATGTCCGCGCCGGCCCGCGCCATCAGGAAGGTGGCGTAGGGGCCGTTGTAGATCTGGGTCAGGTCCAGCACCGTGATGCCGGCCAGGGGCTGGGGCATGCCGGCGCCCACGGGTGTACCCTCCTGCCGCTGCGCGATATCCTCCCCGTGAGAGGGCGCGCCGCCTCGGGGCGGCCGGGCGCGGGCACTCATGCCTGGCCCCCCTGCCCGGCGGGCTCGAAGCGCGCCACCGCGTAGTCGTCCTGGGCCTCGATCCGCAGGCGCAGCGGCATGTCGGCGCGCAGCGCCGGTTCGTCGCAAAGAACGTTGGAGATCATGCGCGGCCCTTCGTCCAGTTCCACGATGGCCACGTTGTAGGGCACGCGCGATTCGAAGGCCGGATGGTGGGCGCTGCGGTAGAGCACCCAACTGACGAGGCGGGCGCCGCCGGCCGCGGGCACGAAGCGGACGTCGTCGCTCAGGCAGTGCGGGCAGTGGTCGCGCGCCGGCAGCCAGCGGTGGCCTTGCCCGCATTGCTGGAACAGCAGCTCGCCGGCCTTCAGGCCATCCCAGAACGGGCGGTTGGTCTCGGTAATGTCGGGCTGGGGAAATTCGGTCATGGCTGGCTGCCTAGAATGAGCGTGCTGTGGGTGTGCATGGTGCCGCCCTGGTTGCTGACGAGGCAGGTGTCGGCGCCGGGCACCTGCAGCGTGGCCTGCCCGCGGATCTGCCGCACGCCCTCGATGACCAGCTGCATGCCGGGCATGCCGGTCTCGGACAGCAGGCCGCCGCTGGTGTTGAGCGGCAGGTCGCCGCCGGCCTCGATGCGGCCGTCGGCGACGAACCGGCCGCCTTCGCCCTTCTTGCAGAAGCCGTAGTCCTCCAGCGTCATCAGCGCGGTGATGGTGAAACAGTCGTAGATCTGAGCGACGTCGATGTCCTTGGGCGCGAGGCCGGCCATGGCGAAGGCGGTGCGGCCGGAGACGACCGCCTCGGTCGAAGTGAGCGTGGGCCGCTGCGCCACTTCCCACGAGGTCTGGCCCTGGCCGAAGCCCAGGATGGGGACGGCGTTCGGCACGCCCAGCGCGCGGGCGCGCGCCGCGCTCATCACGACCACCGCCGCGCCGCCGTCGGAGACCAGGCAGCAGTCGTCGCGGCGCAGCGGGTCGATCTGCATGGGCGAGGCCATGTAGTCGTCCAGGGAAATGGCGCCGCGCAATTGCGCGTTGGGATTGGCCGCGCCGTGGCGCCGGCAGGCCTTGGCGATGGCGCCGAGATCTTCGGGGCGCGTGCCGTGTTCGATCATGTGGCGGCGCTGGATCATCGCGTAGCCGGCGGCGGTGGAAAACCATCCGTACACGGCGTCGTCGCCGCGCGGCCGCGCGTAGACGGCGCGGTTGCCGGTGCGGGGGTTGTCCGCGTAGCAGACCAGGGCGGCTTCGCACTGGCCCGCCTCGATCGCCATGACGGCCTGGGAGATCAGCGCCACGTTGGCCGCGCCGCCCTGGTCCCAGGCCCCGCCCAGCTTCGGGCGCAGGCCCATGGCTTCGGCCAGTTTCTGGCCGTACATGAATTCGCGGGCCGAGGTCGGCACCTTGACGAACAGGGCGTCGATGATGTCCTTGCCGACGTTGGCATCGGCCAGTGCGTTGCGGCAGGCCTCGACATTCAGGCTGACGGTCGAGCGGCCGGGCAGCTTGCCGTAGCGGGTGTGGCCGATCCCGGCGATGACGTACTTTCCTCTCATGGGGTTTCCTGTGGCGTCAGCGCGCATTGAACCGGGCCGGACGCTTTTCCTTGAAGGCCTGGCGGCCTTCGGCGGCGTCTTCGGTGGCCGACAGCATGCGGTTGTACAACTGCTCCATGCGCAATCCGACGTTCAGGTCCATGCTGCCCGCGCGCAGGGCCAGTTCCTTGGCGGCCTGCACGGCCAGCGGGGCATTGGCGGCGATGCGCCCGGCGATTTTCAGGGCCTCGGACATCAACTGCGCGGGCTCGACCTGGCGGTTGATCAGGCCCCAGCGTTCGGCGGTGGCGGCGTCGAAGGCATCGCCGGTCAGCAGGAACTCCATGGCGATGGCGCGCGGCAACTGCTCGATCACGCGCTGCGTGCCGCCGTTGGCGGCGATCACCCCGCGCTTGACCTCGGACAGGCCGAAGGTCGCGTGCGGCACGGCCAGGCGGATATCGGTCGCCAGCAGCAGCGTCATGCCGCCGCCCAGGCAATAGCCGTTGACCGCGGCGATCACCGGCTTCCACATCTCCAGCCCGCGGTTGAGCAGCATGCCCTGCTGGGTCAGCCAGAACTCCGACAGCTGGGGCGGATTGCCGATGAAGGTCTTGAGGTCGGCGCCCGTGCTGAAGGATTTCTCGCCGGCGCCGGTGATGACGATGGCGCGCACGTCGGTGTCGTCGCGCATTTGCGCCCAGGCGTCGGACAGGCCCCGATAGTGCTCCGCGTCCATGGCGTTGAGCTTCTCGGGACGATTGATGGTGATGATGCCGACCCCGCGGTCGGTCTTCTGGGTGTCGATGGACATGGATGCTCCGGGGGGGGGTTACTCGGGCTGGATGCCGGCTTTCTGGATGATCGAACCCCAGCGGCGGTTCTCCGAGTCCATGAAGTCGGCCAGTTCCTGGCGGCTGGTCCCCAGCGGCACCGCGTCCGATTCCAGGAAGTTGCGCTTCACGGTTTCGGTGCGCAGCGCATCGCGGAAGAGCTGGTTCAGGCGATCGACCACGGGATCGGGCGTGTCGCGCGGCGCCAGCACGACCAGCCACGAGCCCAGGTTGAAGTCCGCCAACCCGCTCTCTATAAGAGTGGGGGTTTCCTGCAGGTTGGGGGTGCGGGCCCGCCCGGTGGTCGCGATCGCCCGTACCTTGCCGCCCCGGATCAAGGGGGTGGCCGAGGTCGAGTCGGCGAAGATCAGGTCGATCCGCCCGCCGATCAGGTCGCCGATGGCCAGCGGGTTGCCCTTGTAGGGCACGTAGAGCATGTCGACGTGCTCGAGCTGCTTATAGAGTTCGGCGGCCACCCGCGAAGACGAGTTGCCGCTGCCGAAGGCCAGCGGTGTCTTGGCGGCGCGCGCGGCGCGGGTCAGGTCGGCGGCGCTGCGGATCGGCGAGTCGGCCCGTACCAGCAGCACCAGGGGGCCCTCCTTGAGCAAGGTGATGCCCTTGAAGTCCTGGACCGGGTCGTAGGGCGTGCGTTTGAACAGGAACTTGTTGGCCACGTGCGTATTGCTGGTCAGCAGCAGCGTGTAGCCGTCGGCCGGGGCGCGCATGACCTCTTCGGTGGCGATGAAGCCGTTGGCTCCCGCCTTGTTCTCCACGACCACCGTCTGCCCGGTGGCCCTGGTGATCTCCTGCGCCAGCACGCGGGCCGATCCGTCGGTGCCGCTGCCGGGCGGGAAGGGCACCAGGATGCGGATCTGGCGTTGGGGGAAATCGGCGGCGTGCGCCGCTGCGCCGGCACACGCGGCGACGGCGGCGATGCCCGCATACAGGACCTGGCGTATCCTCACGGAAGTCTCCTCGTTTTTAATAAGACCTAAAAGACTATATATGGACTTTTAGGCTTTTAAAACGAATGAATTCCTAGTGGAAACCCTGGGTTGGCCAACTCGAGTACCGCGCGGGGAGGCTGAGTTGACTTTCCTTTTTGGCTCCTTCATAATCTTTCGTTCCCCGGCGGAGGGGTGCCCGAGTGGTTAAAGGGGGCAGACTGTAAATCTGTTGGCCTTGCGCCTACATTGGTTCGAATCCAATCCCCTCCACCAAAAAGCTTTGCTTTCCGGTAGAAATTCGTGGGTGGACCCGCGACGTGGCCAGTAGCTTGGAGCGTGCTGTAACTCAAGCGGCTGGTCAAAATTTTGGCTGGAAGGTTTGGCGGCGGTGGGGTCCGCGGCAGTAGTGGCAGGCGGGTGTAGCTCAATGGTAGAGCAGAAGCCTTCCAAGCTTACGACGAGGGTTCGATTCCCTTCACCCGCTCCAACGAGGTCGTCGCAGGCGCCCGGGTTCCCGGTGAGTTGCCGGACGGTCCGGTGGTTGCAGTACAGAATTCGCCCATGTGGCTCAGTGGTAGAGCACTCCCTTGGTAAGGGAGAGGTCACGCGTTCGATCCGCGTCATGGGCACCAGTTTTTTTGCGGTTCCATCCGTTATAGCAGGCATCCAGAGGCGGGAGTCAGCCATGGCAAAAGGCAAGTTTGAGCGTACCAAGCCGCACGTGAACGTGGGCACGATCGGTCACGTTGACCACGGCAAGACGACGCTGACGGCGGCGATCACGACGGTGCTGTCGCGCCAGTTCGGCGGCGAGGCGAAGGCGTACGACCAGATCGACGCGGCGCCGGAAGAAAAGGCGCGGGGCATCACGATCAACACGGCGCACGTGGAATACGAGACGGCGACGCGCCACTACGCGCACGTTGATTGCCCGGGCCACGCGGACTACGTGAAGAACATGATCACGGGTGCCGCGCAGATGGACGGAGCGATCCTGGTGGTGTCGGCGGCCGACGGCCCGATGCCGCAGACGCGCGAGCACATCCTGCTGTCGCGCCAGGTTGGCGTGCCCTACATCATCGTGTTCCTGAACAAGGCTGACCTGGTTGACGACGCCGAGCTGCTGGAACTGGTGGAAATGGAAGTGCGGGAGCTGCTGAGCAAGTACGATTTCCCGGGCGACGACACCCCGATCGTGAAGGGTTCGGCACGCATGGCGCTGGAAGGCGACAAGGGCGAGCTGGGCGAGCCGGCGATCCTGCAACTGGCGGCGGCGCTGGATTCGTACATCCCGACGCCCGAGCGCGCGGTCGATGGCGCGTTCCTGATGCCGGTGGAAGACGTGTTCTCGATCTCGGGTCGTGGCACGGTGGTGACGGGCCGTATCGAGCGGGGCGTGGTCAAGGTCGGCGAGGAAATCGAGATCGTCGGCATCAAGGACACGGTCAAGACGACGTGCACGGGCGTGGAAATGTTCCGCAAGCTGCTGGACCAGGGCCAGGCCGGTGACAACGTTGGTATCCTGCTGCGCGGCACCAAGCGTGAAGACGTCGAGCGGGGCCAGGTTCTGGCCAAGCCGGGTTCGATCACGCCGCACACGGAGTTCTCGGCCGAGGTGTACGTGCTGTCGAAGGAAGAAGGCGGCCGCCATACGCCGTTCTTCAACGGTTATCGTCCCCAGTTCTACTTCCGCACGACGGACGTGACGGGTACGATCGACCTGCCGAAGGACAAGGAAATGGTGCTGCCGGGCGACAACGTGTCGATCACGGTCAAGCTGCTGGCTCCGATCGCCATGGAAGAAGGCCTGCGTTTCGCCATCCGTGAAGGCGGTCGTACCGTCGGCGCCGGCGTCGTTGCCAAGATCATCAAGTAAGATTCTCACCCCGCGCTGGCGCGGGGTGTGTTGTAGTGAAGGTTAGCAGTTCCAGGGCCTCTCCTTAAGAATCCGGCCCTACCCAGGACGCCGTGGACCCGGCTCTGCCGGTCCGCCAGCGTCGCCCCTGGGGGAGCGCGAAGCGCGAGGGGGGGCTCCATTAGGGGAATAGCTCAATTGGCAGAGCGTCGGTCTCCAAAACCGAAGGTTGTGGGTTCGATTCCCTCTTCCCCTGCCACCTCTCCCGGAGCCATCGGGGTCTAGCCGGGGCTTCCAACAAAAGCCCGGCGCGGCGCCTCCAGCCCCGGTTGTTTTTGCAAGCACCGTCGCCGCCAGCAATGTCTGGCGCTGCCCGGACGAAAAGATGTCGAATCCAAACGTAGAAACCATAACTAGCACTGCCGACCGCATCAAGCTGGGCCTGGCCATCGCGGCGTTCGTCGCGGGGCTGGTGGGGTTCTACGCCTTGGCCAGCAGCCCTACGATCGCCCGGGTGGGCGTCATCGTCGCCGGTGTGGTCGTTGCCCTCGTGATTGCCTGGTTCAGCGAACCCGGGCGGCGCCTGGTCGCGTTCGGCCAGGATTCGGTTCAGGAAACGCGCAAGGTCGTATGGCCTTCCCGCAAGGAAACCATCCAGACCACGGTCGCAGTGTTCGCCTTCGTGGTGGTCATGGCACTGTTCCTGTGGCTTACGGATAAAACCATCGAGTGGGTGTTGTACGACCTCATTCTCGGTTGGAAATAACACGGCGGAAACAAGACGATGAGCAAACGTTGGTACGTTGTCCATGTCTATTCCGGCATGGAAAAAAGCGTCCAGAAGGCGCTGACGGAACGCATCGAGCGGGCCGCGCTGCAGACCTCCTTCGGTCGCATCCTGGTGCCCACGGAAGAGGTCATCGAGGTCAAGGGTGGCCAGAAGTCCATCACCGAGCGCCGTTTCTTCCCCGGCTACGTGCTGGTCGAGATGGACCTGACCGACGAAACCTGGCACCTGGTGAAGAACACCAACAAGGTGACGGGCTTCGTGGGCGGATCCGGCAATCGCCCCACGCCCATCCCCCAGCGCGAAGTCGACGATATCCTGTCGCAGATGGAAGAAGGCGTGGAGAAGCCGCGTCCCAAGATCCTCTTCGAAGTGGGCGAGATGGTCCGCATCAAGGAAGGTCCGTTCACCGACTTCAACGGCAACGTGGAAGACGTGAACTACGAAAAGAGCAAGCTGCGCGTGTCGGTCACGATTTTCGGGCGATCGACCCCGGTGGAACTCGATTTCAGTCAGGTCGAGAAGTCCTGATCAGATCTTTGGCCGGATGGGGCGCTACGGTCAGCGCCATCCGGCCCGCGGCGTTCGCGCCGCGGACAATCCCGACCGTCAACCCCGGGGAGCAGGCCTGAACGGCCTGCGAACGTACCCGCAAGGAGTCAAGCATGGCGAAGAAAATCGTCGGCTTCATCAAGCTGCAAGTGCCAGCTGGTAAAGCCAATCCCTCCCCCCCGATCGGTCCGGCGCTGGGTCAGCGCGGCCTGAACATCATGGAATTCTGCAAGGCGTTCAACGCCAAGACCCAGGGCATGGAGCCCGGTCTGCCGATTCCCGTGGTGATCACCGCCTACGCCGACAAGAGCTTCACCTTCGTGATGAAGTCGCCCCCGGCGACCATTCTCATCAAGAAGGCCGCGGGCATCCAGAAGGGTTCGCCCAAGCCCCATACCGACAAGGTTGGCTCGCTGACGCGCGCCCAGGTCGAGGAAATCGTCAAGACCAAGCAAGCCGATCTGACGGCTGCCGACATGGACGCCGCGGTCCGCACGATCGCCGGCAGCGCCCGCAGCATGGGCATCACGGTGGAGGGTCTGTAATCATGGCACGCTTGTCCAAACGTGTAACCGCGCTGCGCGCCAAGATCGACCGCAGCAAGCTGTATCCCGTCGCCGAAGCTCTGGCGCTGGTCAAGGAAACCGCGACCGCCAAGTTCGATGAATCCATCGACCTGGCCGTGCAGCTGGGCATCGACGCCAAGAAGTCCGACCAATTGGTCCGTGGCTCGGTGGTCCTGCCCGCCGGCACCGGCAAGTCGGTCCGCGTGGCCGTGTTCGCCCAGGGCGAGAAGGCCGAGGCCGCGAAGGCCGCCGGCGCCGACATCGTCGGCATGGAAGACCTGGCCGAGCGCATCAAGGCCGGCCAGATGGACTTCGACGTGGTCATCGCCTCGCCCGACACGATGCGTGTCGTCGGCGCGCTGGGCCAGATCCTGGGCCCGCGCGGCCTGATGCCGAACCCCAAGGTCGGCACCGTGACCCCCGACGTCGCCACCGCGGTCAAGAACGCGAAGGCTGGCCAGGTCCAGTACCGTACCGACAAGGCCGGGATCATCCACGCCACCATCGGTCGCGCTTCCTTCAACGTCGAGCAGCTGCAGAGCAACCTGCTCGCGCTGGTCGACGCGCTGAACAAGGCCCGTCCGACGACGGCCAAGGGTATTTACCTGCGCAAGCTGGCGGTGTCGTCCACCATGGGGGGCGGCGTCCGCGTGGACCAGGCCTCCCTGGCGGCCAGCCAGCAGTAATCGCAGGGCAACAGACTTTGGGCTGCACCGGGCGCGAGGCGATAGCCAAAAGCGCGGTGCTGCTGTCAAAGACCGCTGGAGTGAAACCGGAATCCCTGGCCCGCCAGGTACCCGGAGGATCTTAAAACCGCGACTCGCGGGCAGGCTGGAATGCTGCCCGCCCAAGCACGGATCCAGCGCAGACGGCGCTCCCAGGAAGAATTCTTTATCCAAAGAAATCGACCAGGTTCGCCGCATTCGGTTGACGCAAGGGGTGGTATCCCGAGCGTCTTATGATGGAGTGTTCAAACCGTGAGTCTCAATCGTCAAGAGAAAACGGTGGTCGTCGAAGAGATCTCGGCCCAAGTCGCCAAGGCTCAATCGATCGTTATCGCCGAATATCGTGGTCTGGACGTCGCTTCCGTCACCGTACTGCGCAAGCAAGCACGTGAATCGGGCGTTTACCTGCGTGTTCTGAAGAACACGCTGGCTCGCCGCGCTGTGGCCGGCACTCCCTTCGAGGGATTGTCGTCGCAGTTGGCCGGTCCGCTGATGTACGCCATCAGCGCCGATCCGGTCGCGGCCGCCAAGGTCCTGTCCACTTTTGCCAAAAGCAACGACAAGCTCGTTCTGAAGGGCGGTGCCCTGCCGAACAACGTCATGTCCGTCGATGGTGTCAAGGCCCTGGCCTCGCTGCCCTCGCGCGACGAATTGCTGGCGAAGTTGCTGGGTACCATGCAGGCACCCGTTGCGCAGTTTGTGCGTACGCTCAACGAAGTTCCGACCAAGTTCGTGCGTGGCCTCGCGGCCGTGCGGGACAAGCAGGCCGCTTAAGCGGCAAGGGGATGTTTCCCCTCGGAATTTCGCGATACGAAGCGACACCCAATACCTGGTATTAAATTCATTGGAGTTTTAAACAAAATGGCACTTAGCAAAGCTGAAATCATCGAAGCCATCGCCGGCCTGACCGTCCTGGAACTGTCGGAACTGATCAAGGATCTGGAAGACAAGTTCGGCGTGTCGGCTGCTGCCGCCGCCGTGGCCGTTGCCGCCCCCGCCGCTGGCGCTGGCGCTGCCGCCGCTGCTGAAGAGCAGACCGAGTTCAACGTGATCCTGGCCGAAGTCGGCGCCAACAAGGTCAACGTCATCAAGGCCGTGCGCGAACTGACCGGCCTGGGCCTGAAGGAAGCCAAGGACCTGGTCGACGGCGCTCCGAAGCCTGTCAAGGAAGCGGTTTCCAAGGCCGACGCCGAAGCCGCCAAGAAGAAGCTCGAAGAAGCCGGTGCCAAGGTCGAAGTCAAGTAATTCGATCTTTGCCGGTACCCGGTGGCCGCTAAACAACGGCCTCCGGGTTTTTGCGTTTTTGGAAAAGGGCTTTTAAAGCCTGTTTTCCGTGGCAATACGGCCGGTCCGCGCAGCTGTGCGCGCACGGATCGGACGACGGATTTCCGGTGCGCAGGTGGGGATGATGCCGCCTGCGGACCAGAAACCCGTGCCGGGGAGCCCGGCAGGGGGGCACCGGCCCAGCCGGCGGGTTGCCCCATTTAGATTTCGAAGTCGTATTTTAGGACCACTACCCGTGGTTCGTGCAACCTGAGTCGGAGTGCTCATGCCCTACTCGTTCACCGAAAAGAAGCGCATCCGCAAGAGCTTCGCCAAGCGCGAGGACGTGCAAATCGTTCCTTTCCTGCTGGCAACCCAGCTCGAGTCCTATCGTACCTTTCTGCAGTCGGACACCGCACCCCTGCAGCGCAAGGAAGAAGGGCTGCAAGCCGCATTCTCCTCGATCTTCCCCATCGTCAGCCACAACCAGATGGCCAGGCTGGAATTCGTCAGCTACGTGCTGGGCGAGCCCGCCTTCGACGTACGCGAATGCCAGCAGCGTGGACTGACTTTCGCATCGCCCCTGCGCGCCAAGGTGCGCCTGGTCCTGCTCGATCGCGAGGCCAGCAAACCCACCGTCAAGGAAGTGAAGGAACAGGAAGTCTACATGGGCGAAATCCCGCTCATGACTTCCACCGGATCGTTCGTCATCAACGGTACCGAGCGGGTCATCGTCTCGCAGCTGCACCGTTCGCCGGGCGTGTTCTTCGAGCACGACCGCGGCAAGACCCACAGCTCCGGCAAGCTGCTGTTCTCGGCCCGCGTGATTCCCTACCGCGGCTCGTGGCTGGACTTCGAGTTCGACCCCAAGGACATCCTGTTCTTCCGTGTCGACCGCCGCCGCAAGATGCCCGTGACCATCCTGCTCAAGGCCATCGGCATGACGCCCGAGAGCATCCTGGCGCATTTCTTCTCGTTCGACAGCTTCGAGCTGGCGAGCGAGGGCGGCCTGATGGAATTCGTGCCCGACCGCTGGAAGGGTGAAGTCGCGCGCTTCGACATCAACGACAAGTCCGGCAGCGTCATCGTCGCCAAGGACAAGCGCATCAACGCCAAGCACATCCGCGACCTGGTGGCCGCGGAGACCAAGCGCATCTCGGTGCCGGAAGACTTCCTGCTGGGCCGCGCGCTGGCCCGCAACGTCGTCGATCCGGAAACCGGCGAGATCGTGGCGCACGCCAACGAAGAGCTGACCGAAGCGCTGCTGAACAAGCTGCGCGAGAACAACGTGCGCGAGATCCAGACGCTCTACACGAACGACCTGGACCAGGGCCCGTACATCTCGCAGACGCTGCGCGTGGACGAAACCACTGACCAGACCGCCGCGCGCGTGGCGATCTACCGCATGATGCGCCCCGGCGAGCCTCCTACCGAGGAAGCGGTCGAGGCCCTGTTCCAGCGCCTGTTCTTCAACGAGGAAACCTACGATCTGTCGCGCGTGGGCCGCATGAAGGTCAACAGCCGCCTGGGTCGCGGCAACGACATCACGGGCGCGATGACGCTCAGCAACGAGGACATCCTCGACACCATCAAGGTGCTGGTCGAGCTGCGCAACGGCCGCGGCGAGATCGACGACATCGATCACCTGGGCAACCGCCGCGTGCGC
Source organism: Alcaligenaceae bacterium SAGV5 (assembly GCA_009360345.1). Lineage (GTDB taxonomy): Bacteria > Pseudomonadota > Gammaproteobacteria > Burkholderiales > Burkholderiaceae_B > Pigmentiphaga. The sequence goes on along the minus strand of SPDP01000002.1, from coordinate 782,106 downwards.
TGCGTGGGCGAATTGGCCGAGAACCAGTTCCGCGCGGGCCTGGTGCGTGTCGAGCGCGCCGTCAAGGAACGCCTGGGCCAGGCCGAGGCCGAAAACCTGATGCCGCACGACCTGATCAACTCCAAGCCGATCTCGGCCGCCATCAAGGAGTTCTTCGGTTCTAGCCAGCTGTCGCAGTTCATGGACCAGACCAACCCGCTGTCCGAGATCACGCACAAGCGCCGCGTCTCGGCCCTGGGCCCCGGCGGCCTGACGCGCGAGCGCGCCGGCTTCGAGGTGCGCGACGTGCACCCGACCCACTACGGCCGTGTCTGCCCCATCGAAACGCCTGAAGGCCCGAACATCGGCCTGATCAACTCGATGGCCCTGTACGCCCGCCTGAACGAATACGGTTTCCTGGAGACGCCGTACCGCAAGGTCGTGGACAGCAAGGTCAGCGACCAGATCGAGTACCTGTCGGCCATCGAGGAAAGCCGCTACGTGATCGCGCAGGCGAACGCCACGCTCGACGACGAAGGCCATTTCATGGACGACCTGGTGGCCTGCCGCCAGGCCGGCGAGACCATGCTGACCGCCGCCGAGAACGTCCACTACATGGACGTGGCGCCGTCGCAGATCGTGTCCGTGGCCGCTTCGCTGATCCCGTTCCTGGAGCATGACGACGCGAACCGCGCGCTGATGGGCTCGAACATGCAGCGCCAGGCCGTGCCCTGCCTGCGTCCCGAGAAGCCCGTGGTCGGCACCGGCATCGAGCGCACCGTGGCGGTCGACTCCGGCACCACCGTGCAGGCGCTCCGTGGCGGCCTGGTCGACTATGTCGACGCCGAGCGCGTCGTGATCCGGGTCAACGATGACGAAAACGCCGCCGGCGAAGTGGGCGTCGACATCTACAACCTGATCAAGTACACCCGTTCCAACCAGAACACCAACATCAACCAGCGCCCCATCGTGCGCCGCGGCGACATCATCGCCCGGGGCGACGTGCTGGCCGATGGCGCCTCCAGCGACCTGGGCGAACTCGCCCTGGGCCAGAACATGCTGGTCGCGTTCATGCCCTGGAACGGCTACAACTTCGAGGACTCGATCCTGATGTCGGAGCGCGTGGTGGCCAATGACCGCTACACCTCCATCCACATCGAGGAACTGACGGTCGTCGCCCGCGACACCAAGCTGGGCTCGGAAGAAATCACGCGCGACATCAGCAACCTGTCCGAAGGCCAGCTGAACCGCCTGGACGAATCCGGCATCGTCTACATCGGCGCCGAAGTCGAGGCGGGCGACGTGCTGGTCGGCAAGGTCACGCCCAAGGGCGAAACCCAGCTGACCCCGGAAGAGAAGCTGCTGCGCGCGATCTTCGGCGAAAAAGCCTCCGACGTGAAGGACACCTCGCTGCGCGTGCCCTCGGGCATGGTCGGCACCGTCATCGACGTGCAGGTGTTCACGCGCGAGGGCATCGTGCGCGACAAGCGTGCCCAGTCCATCATCGACGATGAGCTCAAGCGCTATCGCCAGGACCTGAACGACCAGCTGCGTATCGTGGAAAACGATACCTTCGACCGTATCGAGAAATCGCTGGTCGGCAAAGTCGTCAACGGCGGCCCGCGCAAGCTGGCCAAGGGCGCGGCGATCGCCAAGTCCTACCTGGCCGAGCTGGACCGCTGGCAGTGGTTCGACATCCGCCTGGCCGACGAAGGCGCGGCCACCGCGCTGGAGCAGGCCAAGGAGTCGATCGAGCAGAAGCGCCACCAGTTCGATCTCGCCTTCGAAGAGAAGCGCAAGAAGCTGACCCAGGGCGACGAGCTGCCCCCGGGCGTGCTGAAGATGGTCAAGGTCTATCTGGCCGTCAAGCGCCGCCTGCAGCCTGGCGACAAGATGGCCGGCCGTCACGGCAACAAGGGCGTGGTCTCGAAGATCACCCCGGTGGAAGACATGCCGCACATGGCCGACGGCACGCCCGTCGACATCGTGCTGAACCCGCTGGGCGTGCCCTCGCGGATGAACGTGGGCCAGGTTCTGGAAGTGCACCTGGGCTGGGCCGCCAAGGGCCTGGGCCAGCGCTTCAACGAAATGCTGGCCGAAGCGCGCAAGGTCGAAGTGGCCAAGGTGCGCGAGTTCGTCGGCAAGGTCTACAACACCACCGGCACGGCTGCCCACCTGGAAGAGCTGGATGACGACGCGGTGATCGAGCTGGCGCAGAACCTGCGCAACGGCGTGCCGTTCGCGACGCCGGTGTTCGACGGCGCCTCGGAAGACGACATCCGCGCGATGCTCGACCTGGCCTATCCGGATGAGCTGGCCGAGAGCCTCAAGCTGACCAACTCCAAGACCCAGGCCTATCTGTACGACGGCCGCACCGGCGAGATGTTCGAGCGTCCGGTCACGGTGGGCTACATGCACATGCTGAAGCTGCACCACTTGGTCGACGACAAGATGCACGCCCGTTCGACCGGCCCGTACTCGCTGGTGACCCAGCAGCCGCTGGGCGGCAAGGCGCAGTTCGGCGGCCAGCGCTTCGGGGAAATGGAAGTGTGGGCGCTGGAAGCCTACGGTGCCTCGTATGTGCTGCAGGAAATGCTGACCGTGAAGTCCGACGATGTGAACGGCCGTACCAAGGTGTACGAGAACATCGTCAAGGGCGACCACGTGATCGACGCCGGCATGCCCGAGTCGTTCAACGTGCTGGTCAAGGAAATCCGGTCGCTCGGGATCGACATGGACCTCGAGCGTAACTGATAGGAGTCGCCATGAAAGCGCTATTGGATCTGTTCAAGCAGGTTACGCAGGAAGAACAGTTCGACGCCATTCGCATTGGCATCGCGTCGCCGGAGAAGATCCGGTCGTGGTCGTTCGGCGAGGTGAAGAAGCCCGAGACGATCAACTATCGCACGTTCAAGCCCGAACGCGACGGGCTGTTCTGCGCCAAGATCTTCGGGCCGATCAAGGACTACGAGTGCCTGTGCGGCAAGTACAAGCGCCTGAAGCATCGCGGCGTGATCTGCGAGAAGTGCGGCGTGGAAGTCACGCTGGCCAAGGTTCGCCGCGAGCGCATGGGCCATATCGAGCTGGCCAGCCCGGTCGCTCACATCTGGTTCCTGAAGTCGCTGCCGTCGCGCCTGGGCATGGTCCTGGACATGACGCTGCGCGACATCGAGCGCGTGCTGTACTTCGAAGCCTACTGCGTCATCGATCCGGGCATGACGCCGCTCAAGCGCGCCCAGATCATGTCGGAAGACGACTTCCTGGCCAAGACCGAAGAGTACGGTGACGATTTCCGTGCGGTGATGGGTGCCGAGGCCGTGCGCGAACTGCTGCGCACGATCGACATCAACCGCGAGATCGAGACGCTGCGCGCCGACCTCCAGGCCACCAGCTCGGACGCCAAGATCAAGAAGATCTCCAAGCGCCTGAAGGTGCTGGAAGGCTTCCAGAAATCCGGCATCAAGCCCGACTGGATGATCCTGGAAGTGCTGCCCGTGCTGCCGCCCGAGCTGCGCCCGCTGGTGCCGCTGGACGGCGGCCGCTTCGCCACGTCCGACCTGAACGACCTGTATCGCCGCGTCATCAACCGCAACAACCGCCTGAAGCGCCTGCTCGAACTGAAGGCTCCTGAAATCATCGTGCGCAACGAGAAGCGCATGCTGCAGGAAGCCGTCGATTCGCTGCTGGACAACGGCCGCCGCGGCAAGGCCATGACCGGCGCCAACAAGCGTCCGCTCAAGTCGCTGGCCGACATGATCAAGGGCAAGAGCGGCCGCTTCCGCCAGAACCTCTTGGGCAAGCGCGTCGACTACTCGGGCCGTTCGGTGATCGTGGTGGGCCCGCAGCTCAAGCTGCACCAGTGCGGCCTGCCCAAGCTGATGGCGCTGGAGCTGTTCAAGCCCTTCATCTTCAACCGCCTGGAAATGATGGGCCTGGCCACGACCATCAAGGCGGCCAAGAAGCTGGTGGAAACGCAGGAACCGGTGGTGTGGGACATCCTCGAAGAGGTGATCCGCGAGCACCCGATCATGCTGAACCGCGCGCCGACGCTGCACCGCCTGGGCATCCAGGCGTTCGAGCCGGTGCTGATCGAAGGCAAGGCCATCCAGCTGCACCCGCTGGTCTGCGCGGCGTTCAACGCCGACTTCGACGGCGACCAGATGGCCGTCCACGTTCCGCTGTCGCTGGAAGCCCAGCTGGAAGCCCGCACGCTGATGCTGGCTTCCAACAACGTGCTGTTCCCGGCCAACGGCGAGCCCTCGATCGTCCCGTCCCAGGATATCGTGCTGGGGCTGTACTACGCGACCCGCGAGCGGGTGAACGGCACGGGCGAAGGCCTGCATTTCATCGACGTGGCCGAAGTGCTGCGTGCGTACGAGAACAAGGCGGTGGAGCTGCAATCGCGCATCACCGTGCGCCTGAACGAGTACGAACGTGACGAGAACGGCGAATACCAGCCGGTGCTGCGCCGCTTCGAGACCACGGTCGGCCGCGCCATCCTGTCGGAGATCCTGCCCAAGGGGCTGCCCTTCTCGGTGCTGAACAAGCCCCTGAAGAAGAAGGAAATCTCGCGCCTGATCAACCAGTCGTTCCGCCGTTGCGGCTTGCGCGACACGGTGATCTTCGCCGACCAGCTGATGCAGTCGGGCTTCCGCCTGGCCACCCGCGGCGGTATCTCGATCTGCATGGACGACATGCTGATCCCGTCCGCGAAGGAAGGCATCCTTGCCGAAGCCAGCAAGGAGGTCAAGGAAATCGACAAGCAGTACTCGTCGGGCCTGGTGACTTCCCAGGAACGCTACAACAACGTGGTGGACATCTGGGGCAAGGCCGGCGACCGCGTGGGCAAGGCGATGATGGAACAGCTCTCGACCGAGCCCGTCGTCGACCGCCACGGCACCGCGACCCGCCAGGAATCGTTCAACTCGATCTACATGATGGCCGACTCCGGCGCCCGCGGTTCCGCGGCCCAGATCCGTCAGCTGGCCGGCATGCGGGGCCTGATGGCCAAGCCCGATGGTTCCATCATCGAGACGCCCATCACCGCGAACTTCCGCGAAGGCCTGAACGTACTGCAGTACTTCATTTCCACCCACGGCGCGCGTAAGGGCCTGGCCGACACGGCGTTGAAGACGGCGAACTCGGGCTACCTGACCCGCCGCCTGGTCGACGTGACGCAGGACCTGGTCATTACCGAGGACGATTGCGGCACCACCTTCGGCTTCGCCATGAAGGCGCTGGTGGAAGGCGGTGAAGTCATCGAACCGCTGCGCGACCGTATCCTCGGCCGTACCGTGGTCGCCGACGTGGTCAACCCCGATACCCAGGAAACCGTGTTCGAAGCCGGCACGCTGCTGGACGAGGATGCCGTCGACACCATCGAGCGCCTGGGCATCGACGAAGTGAAGGTGCGTTCCGCCCTGACCTGCGAAACCCGCCATGGCCTGTGCGCCGCGTGCTACGGCCGCGACCTGGGCCGCGGTTCGCCGGTCAACGTCGGCGAGGCGGTCGGCGTGATCGCCGCCCAATCCATCGGCGAACCCGGCACGCAGCTGACGATGCGTACGTTCCACATCGGTGGCGCGGCATCGCGCGCGGCACTGGCCTCGGGCGTGGAAACGAAGTCCAACGGCACGGTGCGCTTCACCAGCGCCATGCGCTACGTCACCAACGGCAAGGGCGAGCAGGTCGCCATCTCGCGTTCGGGTGAAATCCTGATCGTGGATGACAACGGCCGCGAGCGCGAGCGCCACAAGGTGCCGTACGGCGCGATCCTGCTGCACGGCGACGGCGCCGGGGTCAAGGCCGGCGCGCAACTGGCCAGTTGGGATCCGCTGACGCGTCCGATCATCACCGAGTACGGTGGCACGATCAAGTTCGAGAACGTGGAAGAAGGCGTCACGGTGGCCCGTCAGCTCGACGAAGTCACCGGCCTGTCGACCCTGGTCGCGATCACGCCCAAGACCCGCGGCAGCGCCAAGCAGACCGTGCGTCCGCAGGTCAAGCTGCTCGACGGCGCCAACGAGGAAGTCAAGATCGCCGGCACCGATCACTCGGTCAGCATCTCCTTCCCGGTGGGCGCGCTGATCACCGTTCGCGACGGCCAGCAGGTCGGCGTGGGCGAGGTGCTGGCGCGTATCCCGCAGGAATCGCAGAAGACCCGCGACATTACCGGGGGTCTGCCGCGCGTGGCCGAGCTGTTCGAAGCCCGTTCGCCCAAGGATGCCGGCATGCTCGCCGACGTCACCGGCACGGTTTCGTTCGGCAAGGACACCAAGGGCAAGCAGCGCCTGGTCATCACCGACCTGGACGGCGTCAGCCACGAGTTCCTGATTCCCAAGGAAAAGCAGGTGCTGGTGCACGACGGCCAGGTGGTGAACAAGGGCGAAATGATCGTGGACGGCCCGGCCGATCCCCACGACATCCTGCGCCTGCAGGGCATCGAGAAGCTGGCGATCTACATCGTCGACGAAGTGCAGGACGTCTACCGCCTGCAAGGCGTGAAGATCAACGACAAGCACATCGAAGTGATCGTGCGCCAGATGCTGCGCCGCGTGAACATCGTCGATCCGGGCGACACCTCGTTCATCCCGGGCGAGCAGGTCGAACGCGCCGAAATGCTGAACGAGAACGATCGCGTCAATGCCGACAACCAGCGTCCCGCTTCCTACGAGAACGTGCTGCTGGGTATCACGAAGGCCTCGCTGTCGACCGACTCGTTCATCTCGGCCGCCTCGTTCCAGGAAACCACGCGTGTCCTGACCGAAGCCGCCATCATGGGCAAGCGCGACGACCTGCGCGGCTTGAAGGAAAACGTCATCGTGGGCCGTCTGATCCCCGCGGGTACCGGCATGGCCTACCATGGCGCCCGCAAGGAGAAGGAAGCCCAGGAGGCCGCCGAGCGCGAAGTGGTATTCGCCGACGTGGGCAACACCTTCGACGAAAGCGAAATCTTCAATACGCCCGCCGAAAGCGTGACGGCGTCGGAGCCCTCGGGCGACGAGCCGGCCGAAGGCGGCGGCCAGGAGTAAGCCGCATCGCGGCGGGGGCCTGCGGGACCTCGCCCGCGCAAGTGTCGAAAGCCTGAATCCGGGAAACCGGGTTCAGGTTTTTTTTTCGCGGGTGGCCGCCTCGATGTCCTGCATCAGGGTTTCGCACAGCAGTGAAGGCTGGGCGTCGCGCCGCAGGATGAAGCCGATGTCGCGCCCGGTGGGAGGCAGCTCGACCTCCAGTATCTTGACGGCGCCCGAGGCGATTTCGTAGGACAGGTATTCCGGCGATACCGCCGAGATCATGTCGCTGTGGCTGAGCAGTCCGCGCAGCAGCCCCAGGTCGCCCGCCTGCACGGCGACATGCGGGGCGGCCAGGCCGAGGTCGTGGAACAGGCCGTTCAGCAACTCGCGCGTGGGCGCGCCGCGATCTCTGAGGATCCAGGGGTAGCGGACGAGATCCGTGATCTCGATCCGCTTCCTGCCGCACAGCGGATGCCCGGCCCGAACCACGACGACCAGGCGGTCGCTGCCTATCACGCGGATGACAAAGTCGCGGTGTGAATAGTTGGCGTTGAGCCCGGTCAGGATGAAATCGATCTCGCCCGAATGCACGCCGGCGAACAGGATCTCGAAGGGCCCGTCCACCATGGAGATCTGCACGTTGGGGTGCCGTTCCACCAACGCCGCGATCGCCTGCGGCAGGACCCGCGTCCGCATCGACGGCAGGGCGGCGAACATGACCCGGCCGGTGATTTCGCCGCGCTGCTGCGCGATGTCGGCCTCGAGGTGGCGCAGTTCCGCCAGCACTCGCCGCACGCGGAACAACAGGAGTTCGCCGGCCTCGGTCACGGCCATGCCCTTGGCGGTGCGGCGGAACAGGCGCAACGCCAGCGAGGCTTCCGCCTGCCTCAGCAGGGCGCTGACGGCGGGCTGCGTCAGGCCCATCACCGCCGCCACGCTGGGCATGTGGCCCATCTCGCGCAGGCGGACCAGCGCCGTCAACTGGCGTTCTCCCACCAGCATGGAGAACAGCGGCGCGCCGGGCGAGACCCGGTAGGGCGCCAGTTCGGCGCAGGCCTGGCGCAGTTCGGCGTCGATGCGCAGGGCGCGGCGGTAGGCCGCGTCGCCGAAAGGCGTGGGTGCCATGCCGGACGACTGGCGTTCGAACAGCGCGGCCTCGAAGCTGGCTTCGAGCTGGCGGATGGAGCTGGCGACCGCAGAAGGGGTGCGCAGCAGGCGCCCGGCCGCGTGCGCGACGCTGCCTTCTTCCACCACGGCGATGAGCGCCCGCAGGTGCCGCATGTGGTTTCGTTCTTGCATCAGGAAATGCATCCGATAAGAAAAATTGCTGGCTCAGCAAGAATAACTTGGTCGTTTCATCGGGGGCAAGAACCTACAATCGCGCTTGACGCAGTCGTGACAATCCCAGGGGAGACCGCACTATGAAAGCCGCGATGAAGACGCTCTGCCATGCCGCCTTGTCCTTGTTTTTTATGGCTTCCATGGCCAGCCATGCCGAGGTCGTGCCCATCCGGGTGGGCCACGGTTCGTCCGCCGAGGAACCGCTGTGGACGATGAAGGCGTCGCCCGCCGTCACCCCCGGACAGAACCGCGACTACAAGCTCGAATACACTCTTTTCAGAGGCACCGATAAGCGTTTTCAAGCATTCGAGGCCGGCGAGCTGGACATTGCCACAGGCTCGGCCCACAGCGTCATGATGGCCGCGGCCCAGGGCATCAAGTTCAAGATTGTCGCGTCGCTGTCGCGCGAGGGCGGCCCCCAGGGCTTCGCCACGCAGTACATGGTGCTCGACAGTTCGCCGGTCAAGGCCATCGCCGACCTGAAGGGCAAGACCGTCGGCATCAATGGCGCGCGCTCGTCGGCGGAAATCTGGGCCCGGCTGGCGATCAAGAAGCACGGACTCAATCCGCAGCGCGACGTCAAATGGGTGGCCGTTCCCTTCCCCGCCCAGGGCGAGGCGGTGCGGGCCGGCAAGCTGGACATCGGCGCCTTCCCGCAGCCCTTCGCCGCCTTCGAGGAGAAGCGCGGCGGCATGCGCACGGTCTTCACGTCGACCGACGGCATCGGGCAGCAGGAAGACCTGATGCTGCTGCTGGTCAAGGAAGAGTTCGCCGCCAGGCATCCCGCCGCGCTGCGCGCGTTCCTGGCCGACCTGGTCAAGGCCACCGATTTCTACGTCAACCATCCGCGCGAAAGCCACCAGCAATTGATCGACGCGAAATTCGTCAACATCCCGCTGGACGTGTCGCTGGGCATGCGCAAGTACCTGCATCCGCGGGACGGCAAGGTCGACCTGGATTCCATGCGCAGGATGGTGACCGAACTGAAGGCCTTCGGCTATCTGGACAACCTGGATCCCGCCAAGGTCGTGGATATGGGCTACCTGCCGAAATGAACGCCGCCGCGAGTACCAGCACCGCCGACTACCTGAAGGCGGAGGGCGTCGGCAAACGCTTCCTGCGCAACGGCCAGGCCGTGACCGCGCTGGAGGATTTCGACCTCTCCATCGCCGAAGGCGAGTTCGTCAGCATTGTCGGCCCCTCGGGCTGCGGCAAGAGCACCTTCCTGCACATGGTGGGTGGGTTCGAACCGCGCACCAGCGGCACGATCAGCCTGGCCGGCCGCCCGGTTTCGGAGCCGGGACCCGACCGGGGCATGCTGTTCCAGGACTACGCGCTCTTTCCCTGGCGCACGGTGCTGGGCAACGTGGCCTGGTCGCTGGAAGTGCAGGGCCTGCCCAAGCCGCGGCGCCTGGAGATCGCCCGCAAGTACATCGCCATGGTCGGGTTGGCCAGGTTCGAGCACGCCTACCCGGGCGAGCTGTCGGGCGGCATGCGGCAGCGCGTGGCGCTGGCCCGCACCCTGGCCTACGAGCCCAGGATGCTGCTGATGGACGAGCCGTTCGGCGCGCTGGACGCGCAGACGCGCGAACTCATGCAGGAAGAGCTGACCGACATCTGGCAGCAGGACCGCCGCACCGTGCTGTTCGTCACGCACGACATCGAAGAGGCCATCTACCTGAGCGACCGGATCATCGTTTTCACGGCGCGCCCGGGCCGCATCAAGGCCGACCTGCGCGTGGACCTGCCCCGTCCGCGCGGCGCGGCCATCCGCAAGTCGCCCCGGTTCATGGACTACCACGCCCGGATCTGGGACATGCTGCGCGACGAGGTCCTGCGCGCGCGGGAAGGCTCATGAGCGGCATCCGGACCGCGGCGGCGGGTGCCTGGCACCGTCCGCTGCGCTGGGTGGCGGGCTGGATCCTGCCGGTGGGGCTGCTGGTCGCCATGCAACTGGCGGCCGGCCAGCCCGGGGCGCCCCGCTATGTCGTGGCGCCGACCGACATTGCCGCCACGACCTGGGAATTGCTGGCGAACGGCGAGCTTGTCCGCGATGCGATGGCGTCGGGCGTGCGCTCCTACAGCGGTTTTTTCATGGGTGCGGCGCTAGGGGTCGCCATCGGCCTGCTGAGCGCGGTGTGGCGGCAGGCGCGGGCCTTCTTCGATCCGCTCGTCTCCACCCTGTACCCGGTGCCCAAGGTCGCGCTGCTGCCCGTCATCATTACCTGGCTGGGCTTTGGCGACGTTTCGAAGATCGCCCTCATCACGCTGGCCGTCTTCTTTCCCACCTTTATCAACACCCTGTACGGGGCGCGTGCCACCCCCCTGTCCCTGCTCTGGGCCGCGCGCAACATGGGCGCGGGCCGCGCCTATATCTTCCGGCGCGTCATCTTCCCGGCCGCGTTGCCGCAGATCTTCACCGGCCTGCGCTCCGGCCTGGCGCTTTCGTTCATCGTGCTGTTCGCCGCCGAGATGGTGGGGTCCCACGACGGCCTGGGCGACATGGTCGTGCGGGCCGAGGAAGCCATGCGCTACGACTGGATGTATACGGCCATCCTGGCCATCGGCCTGATGGGCTTCGTCAGCGACCGCGTCCTGCTGGCCATCCGGCGGCGCCTGCTGGCGGACAAGTATCCCGGGGAGGCCCGCCATGGTTGAGCGTTTGCGTGCCGCCGCGCGGCAAGCCATGGCGCCGCTGTACCCGCTCGCGGTCCTGGCCCTGGCCTGGGAGCTGTTGTCCCGTTCGGGGTGGGTCTCGCCGCGGCTGATGCCCTCCGTCGTGAAGGTGGGGCGGGCGTTCGTGGAAGGGCTGGCCAATGGCGACCTCGTCTATCACGCGTCCATCTCGTTCTCGCGGGCCCTGAGCGGTTTCGGCCTGGCCATCGTCATCGGCGTGCTGCTGGGCGTGTTCATGGCGCGCAGCCGCTGGTTCGAATGGATGGTGGAGCCCATCTTCTCGTTCGGCTACCCGGTTCCGAAGATCGCGCTGTACCCCGTTTTCATCCTGCTCCTGGGATTCGGCTCGCCATCGAAGATCGCGCTGATCGCGCTGGAATGCACTTTCCCTATCGCCGTCAACACCTACTTCGGCATCCGCGCCGTGGCGCCGCGCCTGGTCTGGAGCGCCCGCAACATGGGGGCGGGGCCCGTGCGCGTCTTCCTGCGCGTGCTGTTGCCGGCGGCGCTGCCCGCCATCATGTCGGGCATCCGCGTCGCGCTGCCCCTGTCCATGGTGGTCGTGATCATCACCGAGATGATCGGCGACAGCACCGGGCTGGGCTACTACATCGCCTACGCGTCGGCCTCGTTCATGTATGCCGAGTCCTATGCCGGCGTGATCGCCGTGGCGTTGATCGGTTTCACCCTCGATCGCCTGCTCGTCGCACTGCGCGGCAGGATCATTTTCTGGGAGCCCGATGGCGCGGCCCAGACTTCCCGTCCTTCCCATTGAGGCTCCCGCGATGTCACTCGAAGAACAACTGGACCAATTGGCGACGGCCTGCCGCGTCCTGGAAATGGAAGGCCATGGCGACATGACCCTGGGCCACCTGTCGCTGCGCGATCCGCAGGGCCGCGGCTTCTGGCTCAAGCGCAACGCCCGCGGCCTGGGAGAGATCCTGTCCGCCGCCGATTTCGTGCTGGTCGGCCACGATGGCGCCAAGCTGGAAGGCGAAGGCGGCCGCCATTCGGAATGGCCCATCCATGCCGAGATCCTGAAGGCGCGTCCCGATGTCAATGTCGTTGCCCATACCCATCCTTTCCACGCCAGCATCCTGTCGTCGTTCGGCACCGCGCTGGCGCCCTTCACGCTGGATGCCGATTACTTCGACGAGCTGCCCTGCCACCGCGACGAAGCCGCGCTGCTCACGACCGGGGAAGAGGGCGCCGCGCTGGCAAGGACACTGGGATCGCATTTCGCCGTTCTGATGGCCAATCACGGCGTCACCTTCTGCGGCACGTCCGTCGCCCATGCCGTCTGCGTGGGAGTTTTCCTGGAGCGCGCCGCGCGCATCCACGTGCTGGGTTCGCAGATGCGCACGCAAGCGAGCTTCCCTGTCCCGCCAGTGCGGCAGCGCCGGCGCGAGCAGATCATGACGCCCGTCCACGTCCAGCATTCCTGGGACTACTTCGTGCGCAAACTCGCGTGGCAGGAAAAGGCGCGGGGCGACGCGGCGCTTTTCGCGTAGGGAGCCCACGGACATGACCACGATCGAATCGCTGTACTCGTACCTGACGCCTCGCGACCGCGAGATCATCGAGCTGTCCGGCTACGGCGCCCGCATGGGATTCGGCGCGCGGCCGGCCCTGGTGATCGTGGACGCCACCTATGGATTCTGCGGCGACCGGCGCGAGCCCATCGCCGACTCTGTCCGCCGTTGGCCCAACTCCTGCGGCGAGGCGAGCTGGGATGCCATCGACCGCATCCGCGCGTTGCTGGACGCTTTCCGCGCGCAGCAGCGGCCCGTCATCTACACGCGGGGCGCGTATCGGGACGACAAATGGGACATGGGGTCGTGGCTATGGAAGCATGCCCGCTCGAGGCCCCAGGAAGCGCCGCCGCCGTCCGGCCGGCACCATGACGAGATCGTCCACGACATCGCGCCCCGGCCTGGCGACCTCGTCATCGGCAAGCAGAAGCCGTCGGCGTTTTTCTCGACGCCGCTGCAGTCCTATCTGACCTTGCTGGGCGCGGATTCGCTGGTCGTGGCGGGCGGCAGCACTTCGGGCTGCGTGCGCGCCACCGTGGTGGACGGCTTCAGCGCCAACTACCGCATCGCCGTTGCCGCCGATGCCTGTTTCGACCGCTTGCAGTCCAGCCACGCGATGAGTCTGCTGGACATGCATGCGAAGTATGCCGATGTGCTGGATACGGCGGAGATCGTGGGGCACTTCGGCGCGCCGGCCTGACCGGCGTTTCAATCCAGCGCGATGTTCAGCCGCTCGAGCACCTGCCCGAAGCGCCGGGTCTCGTCGGCCAGTTCCTTGACGTACCCGGCGCGGTCGAGCACATAGGGTTCGTAGAACATCGCGTCATAGCGCTTGAGGATGTCCGGTTCGCGCAGCACCTGAGCCACGTCGCGCTGGATCTTGTCGGCGACCGCCGCGGGCGTGCCCTTGGGCGCCAGCAGCGCGACCGAGCCCGCGAGGTCGAAGCCGGCTGGTCCGCCGGACTCCGAAATGGTGGGCACTTCCGGGAACCCCGCCAGGCGGCGGGGCGCGGAGACGGCCAGGTAGCGCACCTTGCCGGCGCGTTGCAGCGGACCGGCGCTGCCGCCGCTGCCGAAGGCCCAGGTCAATTCCTTGTTGGCCACCGCGGCATAGAGCTGTCCCATGTCCTTGTACGGGACGTGCATCATTTCCACGCCCGCGCCCTGTTCCAGCATGGCGCCGCCGATGTGCCCGGGGCTGCCGACGAACCACGAGCCGTAGGTGACCGAGCCCGGCCTGGCGCGCGCCGCCTGGAGCAGGTCGCCGGTATTGCGGAACGGGCTGTCCACCGGCACGACCACGAAGAAGTAGTTGCGCAGCATGGGCGTGATGGGCTCGAAATCGCGCATCAGGTCGTAGGGCAGCTTCTTGAACAGATAGGGATGGGCGCTGGTCTGCGCGTTGTCCATCTGCAGCAGGGTGTGGCCGTCGGCGGGGCTGCGCCGGGCGGCGTCGATGGCGATGAAACCGTTGCCACCCGGTTTGTTTTCGACCATGACGGGCTGCCCCCATTTCTGCGACAGCCGGTCGGCCACCAGCCGCAGCGCGACGTCGGGTCCGCTGCCTACGGGAAAGGTCGAGACGACCCGCACGGGCCGGGCGGGGTAGTCCTGGGCGTGTAGCGGGGCCGTGCCGCCCAGGGCCAGGGCGGCGGTTGCGAGCGCGGCGGAAATGATGGGTGTTTTCATGATCCTGGTTCCGGAAAGTCGAGCCGTCTGTCGGTGGTGCTCGGCTGGGACTGTGCCATTGCCCCGCCCCGGCGTGGCATGCCCATAAGCGCTTTCGGACGCGGTAGAAGCATTTTGAGTGCCGGGGCGGCGGCACATAAGCAGATTCGGCGGGCGAGTCAGGCTTTTGCATCATGGGGCGGGGCGCGCGATTCCATAATGGGTCCGGCGCCACGGTGGGTGGCCGCCATCCGGGAGATCGCCATGCCTGCCTGCCTGATACGTATCGTTGCCGTGGTGCTTGCATGCGTCGCGATAAACGCGCCGGCACAGGAGCCGGCCGGGTTCCCGCAGCGCGGTACCACGCTGGTGGTGCCGTTTCCGCCCGGCGGGTCGATGGACGCCTTGGCGCGTATCGTGGGAACCCATCTGGCCACGGCCTGGGGGAAGCCCGTCATCGTCGAGAACCGGGCGGGCGCGGGAGGGCTGATCGGCGCCCGCCACGTGAAGGAGGCGGCGCCCGACGGCTACACGCTGCTGGTCACCAATTCCGCCCTGGTGCAAGGGGCGGTTTCTACCGTGGCCGGGACGCCTCCCTATGATCCCATCCGCGATTTTTCGCCGGTGATGCACATGACGCTGGCGCCGGTGGTGTTCTGCATCAATCCCCGCCTGCCCGCCAATACACTGGCCGAGTACGTGGCACTGGTCAAGCGCGAACCGGGCAAGCATTCCTTCGGCTCGGGCGGAGTCAACCAGACATTGCACCTGTTGGGAGCCGTGTTCAACGAGGCGGCCGGTCTCGACATGGCCCACGTGGCGTTCAAGGGCGACGCGGCCCTGGTGGGGGATATCGTGGCGGGACACGTGTCCTCGGGTTTCGCCACGATCGCCACCGCCGGGCCGCTGATCGAGGCGGGCAAGCTGCGTCCGCTGGCGGTGGCGGGGCCGCGTTCGCCGCTGTTGCCCGGGGTGCCCGGCTTCGAGGAGGTGGGCTACCCCCAGCTGGGGGTGGTCGGATGGTTCGGGATGTTCGCGCCCGCGGGTACCCCGCGGGCCGTCGTCGACAAGATCGCGCGGCAGACCGGGGAAATCCTGAAGTCGCCGGACGTCTCGAAGCGCCTGACCGACATGGCGCTGACGCCGACGGCCATCGGTCCCGACGAATTCGGCCGCATCGTCGCCCGGGATCTGGGTTATTGGGATGGCGTGATGAAGAAGGTGGGGGAAAAATGACGCGGGCGGACCACATCCTGCTGGGGCAGGTCCTGACGCTGGACGATGCCGGCACGCGTGCCGAGGCGGTGGCCATCGCCGGTGGCCGCGTGGTGGCGACCGGCAGCCGCCAGGCCATGCTCGAGCTGCGCGGCCCCGCCACGCAGGTGCGGGATTTTCCCGGCGCCACGCTGATTCCCGGGTTCAACGACGCCCATGCGCACATGGACTCCATCGGGACCCGGCAACTGCGGCCCTCGCTCGAAGGCGCGCGCGGCATCGAGGACGTGCTGGCGCGCATCGGGGCGTTGGCCGCCCGCACGCCGAAAGGGGAATGGATCGTCACGCTTCCGGTGGGAGATCCGCCCTACTACTTCGAGGCCCCGGCCACCCTGCGCGAAGGGCGCCTGCCGAACCGGCACGAGCTGGACCGAGTGGCGCCCGACCATCCGGTCTACATACCCGCCCCCGGCGGCTACTGGGGCCAGCCGCCGGGATACGCGGCGATGAATTCCCTCGGGCTGCGGCTGAACGGCATCACCCGGGACAGCGCGCCGGCCTCGCCCAATACGGTGATCGAGAAGGACGCCCACGGCGAACCGCTCGGCATATTCGCGGAGCTGGGGTTCGTCAACGTGCTGGAGCCCGACCTGCTGCCGGCGGTGCCGCGCTTTACCTACGCGCAGCGGCGCGCCGGCATCGCCCGCGCGATGGATCTCTATCACCGCGCGGGCATCACCAGCATCTATGAGGGACACGGCAGCGCGCCGGAAGTGATCGCCGCCTACCGGGAGATGTGGGAGCGCGGCGACCTGACGATGCGCACCGCCATGACGGCCAGCCCGCGCTGGCGCGACGCGGGCGAGGCGGCGGCCGCGATGCGGGACTGGTCGCCGCTGCTCCGGGGGCGGGGCATGGGCGACGCCATGTTCAGGGTGTCCGGCGTTTTCATCGCCCATGGCGGCGATCCGTGCGTGCGCGCGATCCAGCATCGGGAGCTGGATTACATGGGGTGGTCGGGCTACGTGCAGCAGGTCAATTCGACCGAAGAGTTCGAGTCCCTGTGCGAGCTTGCCGGCCAGTACGATCTGCGGGTGCACACCGTGGTCTCGGACAAGCTCGATCGCATCGTGCCCGTGATGGAGCGACTGGCGCGGCGCTATCCCATCGGCGAGCGGCGCTGGGTGCTGGAGCACATCAGCCGGTCCTCGCCCGGGGACCTGGCCGCGTTGCGCAGGCTGGGCGTGGCCACCACGCTGATCCCCGCGCAGTATCTGTGGAAGCACGGGCGGCCGTTTCTGCGCGTCGATCCGCAAGCGCTCGATTATCTTTCGCCGGCGCGGCAGTTGTCGGAACTGGGCGTGCCCGTCGCGGCCGGCACGGACTCCGTGCCCTACGATCCCCTGTTCTGCATGTGGGCGATGACCACGCGCCGCGAGCGGACCACGGGCCAGGTCATGGGGCGGGGCGGCATGGTGAGCAATGATGTCGCGCTCCGGCTCGTGACCCGGGCCGGGGCATGGCTGACCTTCGAGGAAGGCGAGAAGGGGCAACTCGTGCCCGGCCATCATGCGGACATCGCGGTATTGTCTGGCGACCCGCTGGCGGTCGAGGGCGACGCGCTGCGGGAACTGTCGTGCGCGGCCGCGATGGTGGGCGGGCGCTGGGTGCACGGGGAGCGTTGATGGAGCAAGCCTTCGCCACGGCGGTGCAATTGGCGCGGCAACTGCGCGCGCGGCGCGCGGGCAGCCGGGAGTTGCTGGAGTACTACCTGGACCGGATCGACCGCTACAACCCGGCGTTGAACGCCGTCGTGGCCATGGACGTGGCGGGTGCGCGCGCCGCCGCGGACGAGGCCGATCGCGAGTTGGCGCGGGGTGGAGCCACGGGGCCGCTGCACGGGGTGCCGATGACCGTCAAGGAGTCCTTCGACGTGGCGGGACTGCCGACGACCTGGGGGGCGCCCGCCCTGCGCGGCAACGTCGCCCGCAGGGCGGCGGAGGCGGTCCGGCGGCTGCAGTCCGCGGGCGCCATCGTCTTCGGCAAGACCAATGTGCCGCTGATGCTGGCCGACTGGCAATGCGCGAACGAACTGTACGGCGTGACGACCAATCCCTGGGATCCGGCCCGGACCCCGGGCGGCTCGTCGGGGGGATCGGCGGCGGCGCTCGCGGCCGGGCTGACGGGATTCGAGTTCGGCAGCGACATCGGCGGGTCGCTGCGGGTACCGGCGCACTTCTGCGGGGTCTACAGCCACAAGCCGACCTGGGGCATCGTCCCGGTGTCGGGGCATGGCCTGGGCCCCGGTCCGGCCACGGATGTCTCGGTATGCGGGCCGATGGGGAGGGGGACGGCCGATCTCGAACTGGGCCTGCGGCTGACCGCGGGTGCCGAGGGCGCCGAGGCGCGCGGCTGGTCGCTGCGGCTGCCCCCCTGTCCGCGCGCCCGCATCGCCGATTTCCGGGTCGCCGTCCTGCTCGATGCCCCGCAGGCCGAGGTCGATGCGCCGGTGCGCGACGCGATCGAAGGCGTGGCCCGGTTCCTGGCGGGGGAGGGCGCGGAAGTGTCGTTCGATGCCCGTCCCGCCATCGACTTCGCCGGCGTCGCGCGCGACGCGACGCTGTTGATACGGGGCGCCCAGAGCGCCAAGCTGCCGGATGGCGAATACGAGCGCCAGCGGCGCCGGCGGGAGGCCGCGGCCATCGACGACGACAGCCACGAGGCGGCGTACGCGCGCGCCATCGCGGCCACCCATCGGGAATGGCTGGGCGCGCACGCGCGGCGCCACGCCATGCAGCAGGCCTGGGATGATTTTTTTTCGCGGTGGGACGTGCTGTTGTGTCCACCCGCCTCGACGATCGCCTTCAGGCATGATCGGGTCCCGCCCAGGCACTTGAGGCTGGTGCCGGTCAATGGCCGCCCGCGGCCGTCCATCGAGCAGGTCTTCTGGGCAGGCCTGGCCGGTATCGCTTATCTGCCCGCGACCGTCGCGCCAGCGGGGCGCAGCCCGGAGGGGTTGCCGACGGGGGTGCAGATCGTGGGGCCGCGCCATGGCGACCTGACCTGCATCGCGCTGGCGCGCTGGCTCGAAACGGGCTTTCGCGGGTTCGAGCCGCCGCCGGGGATGAAGTGAACTGGGATTTTCCCTTTCCCTCGCAGCGCATGCCGGTGCTGGCCGACCACGTCGTCGCCACCTCGCAGCCGCTGGCGGCCCAGGCGGGCCTGGCCATGATGGCGCGTGGCGGGAATGCCGTCGATGCGGCCATCGCCGCCGCCGCCGTCCTGACCGTGGTCGAGCCGGTCATGAACGGCCTGGGCGGCGATACGCAGGTCGCGTTATGGGATGGCGCCGCCCTGCGCGGTCTTGTCGGCTGCGGCCGTTCGCCCCGGGCATGGTCGGCGGAGCGGTTCGCCGGCCGCGCGCGCATGCCTGCCGAGGGCTGGGAGAGCGTGACGGTCCCGGGGGGCGTGTCGGCATGGGTCGAGCTTGCCCGCCACGGCGCGGCGTTGCCGCTGCGCGTCTTGATGGCGCCCGCCATACGCTATGCGCGGGAAGGCTACGCGGTGTCGCCCAACGTGGCGCGCCTGTGGGCGTCCCAGGTTGCCAGGCTGCGCGGCCAGCCGGGTTTTGCCGAGGCCTTCCTGCCGGGCGGCCGGGCGCCGTTGCCGGGTGAGCGGGTCCGGCTGCCCGAACTGGGCGCCACGCTGGCCCGCATCGCGGACAGCGACGGCGAGGATTTCTACCGGGGCGAAACCGCCGGGCGTCTGGCCGCGCACGCCCGCGAGCAGGGCGGCGCGATGACGGCGGAGGACCTCGCCGCGCATCGGGCGCAATGGGTCGAGCCCTTGCACATGGACTATCGCGACGTCCGCGTCCACGAACTGCCGCCCGCGTCCCAGGGCATGGCGGTGCTCATCGCGCTCGGGATTCTGCGGCATTTCGAGATGGGGCCGGCCACCGCGCCGGACCAGCGCGCGCATCTGCAGATCGAAGCGATGAAGATGGCATTCGCCGACGTGTACGCCCACGTGGCGGATCCGGCCTGCATGGACTGCCCCGCCGGCTGGCTGCTGGAGCCGGGCTACCTGGCGCGCCGCGCCCGGGAGCTGTCGCCCGGGCGGGCCGCCGGGTACGGCGCAAGACCCCTGCCTGGCGGCGGCACGGTGTATCTTGCCGCAGCCGATCGCGATGGCCGCATGGTTTCGCTGATCCAGTCCAATTTCCAGGGTTTCGGGTCGGGGGTCGTGGTGCCGGGAACCGGGGTGAGCCTGAACAACCGGGGGGCGGGTTTCGTCCTCGACCCGCGTCATCCCAATGCGGTGGCGGGCGGCAAGAAGCCATTCCACACCATCATCCCGGCCATGCTGAGCCGGGCCGGCCGGCCGCTGGCCGCGCTGGGCGTGGTGGGGGCCAACATGCAGCCCCAGGGGCAACTCCAGATCATCTGCGCCCTGGCCGACCTGGGGCTCAATCCGCAGGCGGCGCTGGACATGCCGCGATGGCGGATCGACGACAGCGGGCAATTGCGGCTGGAAGCCGCTTTCGATCCCGCCGTGGCCCAGGCGCTGGCCGACCGCGGCCATCCCGTGCAGCGGCGCGCGGCGCACGAGCACCTGGATTTTGGCGGGGCGCAACTGGTGATGCGGACCGGCGCCGGCTACCTCGGCGCATCCGAGCCGCGCCGGGATGGATTGGCCGCCGGATTCTGACGGCCCGGCGCTATTGCTTGAGATCCAGGTTCAGCTTCCGGATGAGCGTGCCGAACTTGTCGATTTCCGAGCGCTGGAAATCGGCCAGTTCCCTGGGCGTACCCGCGACCACCGTCACGCCGTCGCGCACCAGCGGGTCACGGACGGCCGGATCGGCGAAGATGCGGGCCGTCTCCGCGTGCAGCTTGGCCACGATGTCCTGCGGCGTTCCGGCCGGCGCATACAGGGCGAACCACAGCAGAAGTTCGTAGCCCGGCAGGCCGGCCTCCGACAGGGTGGGCAGCTCCGGCAGGGCCGGCGAGCGCTGCTGCGCGGTGATGGCCAGGCCGCGCAGCCGTCCGTCCTTGACCACCGGCGCCGACAGCGCGATGCTTTCGATCAGCATGTCCACGTGGCCGGCCATCACATCCTGCAAGGCCTGGGCGGGGCCTTTGGCCGGTACGTGCAGCAACTGGACACCCGCCATCGACGCCAGCATTTCCATGCCCAGGTGGCCGGTGGTGCCGATGCCGGCCGAGGTGTAGGTGAGCTTGCCGGAACTGGCCTTGGCCAGGGCCAGCAGCTCGTTCACGTTGCGGGCAGCCACGCCGGGGTTCACCATCAGCACGCTGGGAACCGCCGCGACCAGACTGATGGGCTCGAAACTGGAGACCGGATCGTAGGGCAGCTTCATGAAGGCGACATTCACCGCATGCGAGGCGTTGGCGCCCAGCAGGACGGTGTAGCCATCGGGCCGGGACTTGGCGACGTAGTCGCTGCCTATGGTGGCCCCGGCGCCGGGACGGTTTTCGACGACGACCGGCTGCTTCAGGTTCGTCTCCAGCCGCTGGGCCAGCACGCGGCCGATCCGGTCGGTCACGCTGCCCGCCGGGAACGGCACGACCAGCTTGATCAGCCGGTCGGGCCAGTTCGACGGCTCATTCGCGCGGGCCTGCGGCGCCGCCGCGATCAGGGACAGGGCGGCCACGGCCAGCAGGCAGGGGACGGTGCTGCGCAAACGTTTCATCCTGGAGCTCCTTGAGGGACAGGCCGGCACCGGGTACGCGCCAGCAATAGGGCATTCTCGGGCGGCTGGCGGCCCGGCGCGTCGCAAAATGGTTCTGCCGGCCCGCAATCTCCTTATGTCGCCCCGCCCATCGCATCCCGCGGCGCGCCATAAGCTTTTTAGGGCGTCAAAGAAGCATTCGCGGCTGGCAAGGGGCCGCCCGGGCGCCGAGAATAGGGGGACTCTCCGAGGACACCACGATGAAATTGTTTCCCAGCCTGCAGCTCCACATGCCGCAGATCGATCTGCAGGAAATCATGGAGCATTTGCGGCACACCGAAGCGCGGCGAACCTACCCGCTATGGCAGGAGGACGATTGCCTCTGCTTCATCGCCCGCGGCCGTGAATACCGCAGCGAATTCCACCTCAATCCCAGCCATGAAATGCAGTATTCCCTGAAAGGCGACCTGCACCTGCACTACCGCACGCCCGAGGGCGTGGAAAAGGTGGCGGTGGTCCCCGAGGGGCATTGCCTCTACCAGCCGCCCATGGTGCCGCATTCGCCCAGGTTTCCGCCCGATGCGTTCCAGCTGGTGGTCGAGCGCAAGCGCCGGCCAGGCGAAGTGGATCGCTTCCATTGGTTCTGCCCGTCGTGCGACAACCTGCTGCACGAGGAGACTTTCATCGTCAGCGACTACGGCACCGATCCCGTTTCGCGAGCCTACGACAACTTCTGGGGCTCGCTCGAATTCCGCACCTGCAAGAAGTGCGGCACCATCATGCCCGATTGCTGAGCAGGTGCGTTCATGAGCAACATCCTACGCACGCTGGCCGAGAAGGCGCAGCCGAACCATACGGCCCTGCTGATCGTCGACATGCAGAACGACTTCTGCGCCCAGGGCGGCTACCTGCAGCGCACCCGGGCCGAGAGCGGACGCAATCCCATCCGGGTGGACGAGAACGCCGTGATCGCGGACCGCATCGGCCAACTGGCCGCGGTGGCCAGGCGTTCCGGGGCGACCGTGGCCTGGCTGCGCTCGGTCTACGATTTCAAGTACCTGGCGGATGCCCACGTCGCCATGCGGGACGACGAGGGCTGCTGCATGGAAGGAACGTGGGGCGCCGATTTTTTCCGCATCCAGCCGCATGAAGGCGACGTGGTCGTCGACAAACACACGTTCAGCGGTTTCCACGAGACCGGCCTGCACGCGCAATTGCAGGCACGAGGAATCAAGACGCTGGTGATGACGGGCGTGGCCACCAATGTCTGCGTCGACTCCACCTTGCGCCATGGCTTCTTCCTGGGCTATCACATCGTCGTGGCCGAGGACTGCGTGGGCAGCGGCAACCAGACGGGACACGAAGGCACGCTGTCGACCGTCAAGGTCAACTTCGGCGAAGTCACGGCCTGCGCCGACCTGCTGCAATTGTTCGACCAGCACGTTCGCGCCGGCGTTTCGCCGGTGCTCTGAGGAGTCTTTCCATGCGTCGCCTGTTCCTTTGCTGTGTGGCCGCCCTGGCCGCCGTCGGTCCCCTGGCGGCGCAGGAGTCTTCCCAGCGCCCTGTGCGCATCATCGTCCCCGTTCCCGCCGGGGGCGGGACGGATGCGCTGGCCCGCAAGCTGGCCGAGCACATGGCCGGCACGCTGGGGCAGGCGGTCATCGTCGAGAACCGGACCGGCAGCGGCGGCCTGATCGGCGCCGCCGCCGTCGCCCGATCCAAGCCCGACGGGCATACGCTGCTGCTTGGCTTCACGGGTATCCTTTCCATCAGCCCGAGCCTCTACCAGAGCTTGCCGCTGGATCCCCAGCGCGAACTGGAACCGGTGACCATGCTGGTCACTTCGCCGCTGCTGCTGGTCGCCCGCAAGGGCGGGCCGATCGGAAGCCTGGACGACCTGCTGCGGCTGGGGCGCCAGGAGCCCGGGCCGAGCTACGGCACGCCGGGCAAAGGGACGTCCATGCACCTGACAGGCGAACTGCTGACGCGTACCGCCGGGATCCATTTCCTGCACGTTCCCTACCGGGGCAGCATCGATGCGCTGCAATCGCTTCTGGGTGGACAGATCGATACGGCCATCAGCGATGTGCCGTTCTATCTGCCCTATCTGCAAAGCGGCAGGATCCAGGGGCTGGGCATTACCGGGGCGCGGCGGCATCCGATGCTGCCGGACGTGCCGACCTTCGCCGAGCGGGGCCTGGCCCAGCTCGACGGTTTCGTGAGCTGGCAAGGCCTGTTCGCGCCATCGGGTACGCCGGCCGCCGCGCTCGATCGCATCCGTGGCGCGGCCATCGGCGCGATGCGCAGTCCGGAGTTGCGCGCTTTCATGGTCGGCCAGGGTTACACCGTGGACACGACCAGTGGCCGGGATTTCAAGCGATTCATCGTCGAGGACGCGGCGCGGTGGGGGCGGGTAATCCGGGAAGCCGGCGTGCGTATCGATCCGTGACGCGCCTTGTTGCGATAATGCCGCCATGAACGCGACCCCGGCTTCCGCCATCCTGCCATCCCTGTCTTTTCGCCTGGGAGATGTCTCGATCGCGCGCATCGAGGACTACCAGGGGCCGGGCCTGAGCAGCACCGGTATGTTCCCGGCCTGCCGTCCGGACATGTGGTTGTCCCATGCGTCCTGGCTCGTGCCGCATTTCTACGATCCCGCCACGGACCGCCTGCGCACCAGCATCCATAGCTGGCTGGTCACCACGCCCCGGCACAAGATACTGATCGATTGCTGCATCGGCAACGGCAAGCATCGTCCGTCCGACCCGCGTTTCCACATGCGCAACGAGCCCTGGCTGGAGCGCCTGGCCGCCGCCGGGGCCCATCCGGACGAGATCGATTTCGTGATGTGCACCCATTTCCATGCCGACCATGTGGGCTGGCATACGCGGCGGGTGGACGGCCGCTGGGTGCCGACTTTCCGCAATGCCCGCTATTTGTTCAAGCGGCAAGAGTTCGACCGCTGGGACGAGCGCCGGGCCGACCACGTGCCGCGCGAATCGCAGCGTTTCGTGTTCGCCGACAGCGTGCTTCCGGTGGTCGAGGCCGGCCAGGCGGTGCTGATCGACGATGGCCATGTCGTGGATGACAGGCTGACGGTCGAGCCCGCGCCCGGGCATACCGCGGGCAACGCGGTGATCCGCCTGCGGGCGGCGGGCGAGCGCGCCCTGTTCAGCGGAGATGTGATCCATCATCCGGTCCAGTTGCCCTATCCAGAGTTGTGCTCGGTGTTCGATGACGATCCGGCCCTGGCCCTGGCTACCCGCCGCCGGGTCCTGGACGCGGCGGCGGCCTCCGGCGACCTGCTGCTGCCTACCCATTTCGCCGCGCCATTCTGTTGCCGCATCGAGGGCGCGGGCCAGGGGTACCGGCCGCGCTGGCGCGCGGCCTGAGCGGGGGGCCGGGCTCGTGAGCATGCTCCACACCAAGCACCTGCGCCCCTTCCTGACCGTCGTGCGTCACGGCAACCTGGCCCGCGCGAGCGAGGAACTGCGCCGCGCCCAGTCGGCGGTGTCGCGTTCGGTGCAGGAACTGGAGAACAGGTTCGGCGTCGCCCTGTTCGAGCGCAGCGCGCGCCAGTGGTTGCTGACAGATTTCGGCCAGGCGTTGCACCGGCGGACCGAGCTGGCGTTCACGGAACTCCAGCAGGCGTGCGATGCCTTGTGCGCGCGCTATCCGGAGTCGGCGCCGCGGCTGCGCACCGCGCCGTTCTTTTCCCTGGCCGTGCACGAGCGGCGCCTGGAGCTGCTGTTCGCTTTCACCGAACGCAAGCACATCAGCACCGCCGCTGCCGCCGTGGGCGTCTCGCAGCCGGCCGCCAGCATGGCGCTGTACGACCTCGAGGCCAGCGTCGGCGTGCCCCTGTTCGACCGCGCGCATGCCGGCGTCGCGCTGAACGACAGCGGCGAACTGCTGCTGGCGCATGTGAAGCGGGCGCTGGCGCAACTGCGCCTGGCCGGCACCGAGATCTCGGCATTGAAGGGCGTGATCGAGGGGCAGGTGGTGGTGGGCGCGCTGCCGTTCAGCCGCCCCTACGTGCTGCCGGTGGCGATCGGGCGCGTGCTGGCGCAGCATCCGCGATTGCAGGTGCGCACACTGGAGGCGCCCATGGATACGCTGGTGGCGGGGCTGAGGCTGGGCGACGTGGACTTCCTGGTGGGGGCCTTGCCGGTCGAGCCGCTCGAAAGCGCGCTGGTGGTCGAACAGTTGATGCGCGAGCCGATGGTGGTGCTGGCGCGACGCGATCATCCGCTGGCCGGGGCGGCCGAGCTGGACCTGGCCGACCTGATGGAAGCCGCGTGGGTGCTGCCCCGGCAGGGGACGCCCACCCGCGAGGCGCTAGGCGCCTGCCTGGCGCAGCATGGCTTGCCGGAACCGCAGGTGGCGGTGGAATCGTCGGATATTTCCCTGATCCGGGGGCTGCTGCTGGAGACCGACATGCTGTCGGCGGCCTCGCGCCAGTTGTTTCCCCACGAGCTGCGGGCGGGCATCCTGGTCGAGCTGCCCGTCGCGCTGGCGGGCACCGAGCGGTCCATGGGCATCCTGCGCCGCACGCAGGAGCATTCGTCGCCGGGCGCGCAGTTGCTGATCGAGGCGATCCGCCAGGTGTGCCGCGATGAACACCGCCGCGGGCAGGATCAGAGATCGGCGGCGGCGCGCCCGTAGTGGTTGTTGGCCTGCACCAGCTTGGAGAGCAGGCGCATGAACGTATCCTGGTCCTTCTTGCTGAGCGGCGAAATCAACCGTTGCTGGGCCCGCGTCATGCCCGCCTGCAACTGGCCCATGACGCGCAGTCCTTCCTCGGTGATGAAGGACTGCCGCGAGCGGCGGTCCTCGGGGTCGACGCGGCGGGTCAGGTAGCCTTTGCGTTCGAGCCGCTTGACGACGTCGGCGGTGGTGGTGCGGTCCAGGCCGAGCTCGTGGCCGATCGTCTTCTGGTCGCTGCCGGGTTGCAGGGACAGCGCGGTCAGGATGCCGTACTGGACCGGGGTGATCTCATGGCTGCATTCTTCGAAGAACATCGCATAGTGGATCTGGTTCAGCCGGCGGACCAGGTATCCCGAGCGCGACCAGAGCACCTGTTCGGCGGGATCGAAGGGAGGCGAGGAAGTGTCGTGGTCGTTGGGGTCCGCTTCGTCGTGGATCATCGTTGGGGGTGCTTCGCAGGTGTACCGGCACCGGTGAAAGCCGGTGCATTTTAATCAGTATACTGCGGACCGACCGGCGTCACCCCCTGGACCCATGGCTCGTGGCCGCCCCCAGGGCCTTCAAGATCTCGTCGCGGGGCAGGACGGCCGCGTACTTCTGCTGCATGTCGAACAGATTGGCCTCGTGCGGGCCGAGCGCGCGGTCGCCCACGCAGTCCGAGGCGACGATGGGGCGCAGGCCGTGGCACATGGCGTCCACGACGCTGGCGCGCACGCAGCCGCTGGTGACCGCGCCGGCCACGACCAGCGTGCGCACGCCGCGCTGCGTCAGCCATGCGGCCAGCGTGGTGCCGAAGAAGGCCGAGGGCAGCGTCTTGCGCACCACGAGTTCGCCGGGAGCCGGGGCCAGTTCGGGAACGATGGCGCTGGCGGGATCGTGTTCCTTCAGTTTCAGCAGGCCGGGCACCTTTTCGGTGAAGACGTTGCCATCGGCGTCGTCGTCGGCGAACACGATGCGCGTGTGGGCCACGGGCCATCCCAGCCTGCGGGCCTCGGCCAGCAGGACGGTGGTGCGCTCGATGGCATCGCGGATGTTGCCGCCGCCGAACATGGCCGGATCGGCGAAGCTGTTGACGAAGTCGACGATAAGCAGCGCGGCCGGACCCCGCAGTTCGAGGTCGGCGCCGAATCCCTGGCGCTGGTAGGTCGAGATTTCCTTGTGCATGATGGCTCCGGATCTAGTCGAGGACCTTGCCGTCCACGACCATGTCCCGCCCGTCCAGGCTGACGGTGCAGCGGCGCAGCGGGATGTCGATGTGGCAGGCGGTGGTGCGATTTCCCCCCGCTTCGTTGTTGGGACCGAGCGAGAACAGGAAGTTGCCTTCGAAGGCGCGGGCATCCATGCCTATGGTGGCCTCGCGGTCGTACAGCCCCAGTGTGGACCAGCGGGCGCGCGGCTGCAATCCCCAGCCTATGTGCGAGATGGCGTAGGCCTCGGGATCGTCGAAGGACGCCATGTAGTCGTTGAGCAGGTCGGCGGACAGGCCGCCCTCGATGCGCACGGCGTAGCCGTTCTCCACCGTGAGCGTGATGGGGTCGTCCACGTAGCATTTCTGGGGCAGGAGTATGTCGCCGCGGTCGATGACGATACGGCCGCTGGCGCCGCCCTCGTCGGGCCAGGTCAGGGCGAAGCCGCTGGGCCAGTGGTCCCAGCGGCCGGGTTCGTCGACGAAGCCGTATTCGCTGATGGCGGGGAACTCGCCCAGGGGGCAGCGCAGGTCGGTGCCGGCGGCCGAGCGCACGCGCATCTCGCCGGCGGCCTGGATGCGCGCGGCGGCGGCGGTGACGCGGGTTTTGTCCGCCAGGGTGGGGACCATGCGCATCAGGACTTCGGGCGGCTCGACCGCCAGCAGGATCTTGGTGCCCGCCTGCAGGATCTCATGCTGTTCGGGCGAGAACAGCAGGGTCATCAGGTCCAGGACGAGGTCGCTGGCCTTCAGGGCGGCGATGGCGGCGTGGTTGCCGGTCAGGGGCGTCGTGCCCAGGTAGGCCAGCGCGTCCCGGCTCAGGGCCTTGTCGCCGTTGACCGGCGGCAGGTCCAGCCGGTTGACGATGGCGCCCAGGGACTGCGCGGCGATGGTGGCGCACGACAGGGTCTGTGGATGGGTGGACGCGCTGGTCAGGATGGTCACGGTCTGCCCCGCCTCCAGGCGGGACAGCGTCAGCACCTGGCGCCAGGCTTCGATGAACGGATAGTCGCTGATGGCCATGGTCTTGCCTGTGGTCTGGAGGTGGGAGGGAGCTCAGATCGAAACGCCGAGGAACGTGCCGAAGGCCTGGTAGAAGCCTTCCTCGTTGTCCCACGGGATCATGTGGCCGGCGCCGGGCACGCGCACGGTCTGCATCGAAGCGAGCACGCGCCCGAACTCCGCGACATCGACGTCCTCGACCACGCCGCCCCGTTCGGCGGTCATCAGCAGGACGGGCTGCCGGATCGCGGGAAGATCGGCGTGGATGTCGTCGGTGTGGAAACCTTCGAAGCTGGCCAGCACCGCCTCCTCGTCGCAGGTGTGCAGCCATTCGGCGCGCAGGCGCAGTTGTTCCTCGGTCCAGGTCGGGCAGAATTCGCGCATGGCGGTCCAGTCCATGCCGGCGCGCGCTGCCTTCATCGAGTCGACGTACCAGGGAAGCTTGGCGGGGTAGGGACGGCGTCCGGGGCCGGAGACGGGCGGGTCGACCGCCACCAGGCGGGCCATGGCGGACATGCCGACGCGCGCGGCGCGCAGGCCGATGCGGGCACCCATGGAATGGCCCACCACGCTGGCGCGCGACAGGCCCAGGGCCTCGGCCAGCGCGATCAGGTCCTCGGCCTGGGCGTCCAGGCTGTAGTCCAGGCCGGCGGCGGCGGTGGACAGGCCGCGGCCGCGCACATCGACGATGTAGGTATCGAAGTGCCGGCCCAGGCGTTCGCCCACGAAGCCCCAGGTGATGGCGGGGCTGGTGATGCCGGGAATGACGATGACGGGGTCGCGCGAGGCGCGTTCGCCGTCGGCGCCGCCGTAGCGCAGGTAGTGCTGGCGGATGCCGTTGGCGCGCACGTTGGCGCCGTGGAGGAAGTGGCTGTCGGTCATGAGGGGCTCGCTGGAAGGAATGGGCCGTGTCAATAGGCGCCGGACAGCAGCGCGCCGGCTCCCGGCACGACGCGTTCGAGGTCCAGGGCCTTGAGCATGGCATAGGTCGTGGCGATGGCGGCCGTGACGACCGGTTTGCCGGTCAGTGCCTCGACCTTGGCCACCACCGGCAGCGACGGCATCTGCACGCAGGCCGACAGCACGATGGCATCGACCTGGCTGGTGTCCATCTGCGCGACGATGGCGGGCAGGTTCTCGGGGTCGTGGCGTCCGACCTCGAGGTTGTCGGGGATTTCCAGGGCGCGGTAGTCGGCAACCTCGAAGCCCTCGTGGCGGATGTAGTCGACCACCAGGTCGGTCAGCGGCTTCATGTACGGCGCCACCACCACGATGCGCCGGGCGCCGATGACCTTCAGGCCCTCGATCAGCGCGCCGGCGCTGGTGATGACCGGCGCGTCGCCGCCGTTGGCGGCGGTATGGCTTGCCAGGCGCGCCTCGGACTGCCGGTGATAGCCGCGCCCCATCGCCATGATGGCGACCAGGCAGGCGTAGCCCAGTACGTCGACGCGCGCGTCGCTCAGTTCGACGGCGCAGCGGTCGGACTCGGCGTCCATGGCGGCAAGTTCTTCCTTGACCACGTGCTTCATGCGCATGCGGCTGGAGTGGAAGGTGAAGCGCTCCGGCCGTATCTGCTGGCGCGCCGTCAGCATGGCCGGAATCTCCGTTTCCATGGTGGTGTTGGAGCTGGGCACGATCTGCCCGATGCGAAACAGTGGCTTGGTCATGAGGGGTCTCCGTCGGGTTGGGTTCACAGGCCCAGGATCCGTGCCGCGTTGCCACGGCAGATGGCTTCGAGCTGGGCGGGTTCCAGGGGCGCGGTGTCGATGAAGCGGGCGGCGGCCTCGGTCGATTCGTACGGGTAGTCGACCGAGAACATCACGGCGTCCACGCCCATCTCGCCCACGGCGCCGACCAGCGTGGGATGCGAGCATACGCCCGAGGTGGTGATGAGCAGGTTGCTGCCTATGTATTCCGACGGGCGCCGCTGCAGGGTGATGCCGTAGGGGTAGGCGGCGAAGCGGCTGTCGAAGCGCCAGCGCTGGAAGGGCAGGCCCTCGCCCATGTGGCCCAGGATGACCTTGAGCCGGGGGAAGCGGTCGAACACGCCGCCGAACACCAGGCGCAGCGCGTGGCTGGCGGTCTCGACGCCCCAGCCCCAGCTGGCGCCGGCCAGCACCGGCGCGCCGTCCAGCGCATGCAGCGGCTTCCAGGGGTCGATGGGGTGCAGGTACATGGGCACGTCCAGCTCCTGCATCCGTTCCCAGAACGGGTCGTACTCGCGGCCCTCGTAGTAGCGGCCCAGCGTATGGCCGTTCACCAGCGAGCCCTTGAATCCGAGTTGCGTCACGCCGCGTTCCAGTTCGCGCGCGGCTTCGAGAGGGTCGTGCATGGGCAGCATGGCGAAACCGGCGTAGCGGTCCGGACGCCGCGCGATGCGCTCGGCCAGGAAGTCGTTGTTCTCGCGCGCCCGGCGCAACGCGAGGGTAGTGTCGGGCTCGGCCTGCACGCCCGGTCCGGACTGGGACAGCACGACCAGATCGATGCCCGCCTTGTCCATTTCATCGAGCCGCAGCGTGTCGAAGTCGGCCAGCCGCTGGCCCAGTTCCTTCATGGTGGCCGGGTCGATGAAGTTCAGGAAGGCTTTCGAGTAGGCCTCGAAGCCCGGCATCATGAAGTGTTCTTCCAGCGCGATCTTGCGTAAGGTAGCCAATTTCATTCCTCCTAGACGGGGTAGACCAGGTCGTTGGCGATCACCGACGATTCGTGGATCACCTGCCTCTCCCGCAGCAGCAGCTCGTCGCCGTCGCGGACGAACCGGTCGTGGTAGGTGCCGGCCAGATGCAGCGTGGTGGGGCCTTCCACCAGGGTCTGGAGCAGCACGTAGTTGCATTGGGCCCAGATTTCCTGCCCGTCCTCGCCAACGATGCGGGGGGCGGACAGGATGTGGGCCATGGTCCGGGGCGCGAACATCTGCGTGCGCGAGATCGCCACCGCGCGGTCGTGCAGCATGGGGCGCCCTTCGGCATAGACCAGCCCTACCGGCATGTCCAGCTCGGCGTTCTCGCGCGCGGTAATGCGGTAGACACAGTCCTCGGTGAAGAAGCGCGGCCATTCCTCGATCTGGCCGCTGTCCAGCACCGCGCAGTACTCGATGTTGAAATGCTCGACCAGCGGCCGCAATTCCGCCGCCCGCCGCGCGCCCACCCGGGAGGGCGCGTATCCTGAAAGCTGCAATGTCATCATGTCCTGATTCCTTATCCGGCGATCGGGCTGCTCCAGCCCATGACCTCTCGGTAATACTGGTACATGCCGCGTATGGCGGCTTCCGAGATCAGCGACGTGGTCGTGCCGACGTTGCCCGCGTCCAGTTTCACGACGTTCATGTCCAGGCTGCTGCGGCGCACGCCCTCCTGCACGAACTTCATGGCTTCGTTGTCCTCCAGGCCCAGGAAGCCCGCCGGCCCCATCAGGTTGCCCTGGCGCAGGCGGTGCCGGGTCATCTCGGGCGTGTCGTCCTCGTAGCCGAACATGGTCCAGGTCATCAGCATGCTGTGGGGGCCGTTGGGCACGATCTGCCGCACGCCCAGTGTGTTCATCTCGCGCTGTACGACCAGGTTGGGCCAGATGGTCTGCATCGTCACCGACCAGGGCGAGTCGAATTCCTTCACGAACTCCAGGAAGCGGTCGTCCTGCAGCCGCATGCCGTCGTGGAAGGAGCGCATCTCCTTCTTGTTCTCTTCGCTGACGGCGGCGTACTTGTCTTCTTTCTTGGCGGAGGCCATGGTGCCGTGCCGGTGGTGCACCGGGTCGGCGATCATGGCCGAGTCGTTGCCCGCGACCAGCAGGCCGAACACCACCAGGAACGAGTGCAGCAGCGTGGCGTGGTACGGGTCCTTCAGGTTCTCGTGGTACATCTTCCAGTTGCAGGGCAGTTCGTTCTTGTAATAGCCCAGGATCTTCAGCGGCTTGCCGGGGAAGACGACGTCGAAGTCCTTCAGGATCTCGGGCGTCAGGTATTCCTCCAGCGGCTCCACGTCGGCCGAGTATGACGCGAACACCACGCCGTGCCGGGTCGTGACGTGCAGCTTGAGCAGGCCGTGTTCCTCGTTGCGGAACTCGCGCGGCATGCCGCCCTGCTTGTTCACGCCGCGCTTGAAGGGGATGCCTTGCAGGTTGCCCTTCAGGTCGTAGGACCACTGGTGGTAAGGGCAGACGAACTCCTTCGCATGGCCCCGGCTGCTGCGGCAGAATTCCGCGCCCCGGTGCGCGCAGCGGTTCTCGAAGACGTGGATGCTGCCGTCGTCCGCCCGCGAGACCACGACGGGCACAGGGCCGACGTAGGAGCGCTTGTAGTCGCCCGGGTTGGGGATCTCGGCTTCCAGGGCGACGAAGTTCCACGCGCGGCCCTTGAAGATGCGCTCCATCTCGCGCTCGTATACCGATTGGCTGGTGTAGACCCAGTCGGGGATCAGGTGGTCGTCCGCCGGCCAGGCATAGTCGTCGGCGGGACCGTTCTTGGCGCCGACCGTGTAGTCGAGGATTTCCTGGTTCTTGTACATCGTGCTTCCTTTCGTTCCGGGTCTAGGCGGACGCCGGGCCCAGGGCCAGGCGCGCAAGCTGTTTGGCGGGGATGCCGGCATCGGCCAGGGTTTCCGGCGCGCAGGCCAGGGAGCGCCCCAGTACGTTCCGGAAGGCACGCAGGTCGCCGCCGGCATTGATGGCGATGGCGTGGACCAGGCGGTCGCCGTCGATGCCGAAGAGCATGGCCTTGCCGGGCTCCCGGCCTTCCGGGAGCGGGCCGCGCAAGTGGTAGGCCAGGCCGGGCGCGCCATGGCCCAGCATCTGGATGTTGCAGCCGAACTGATCGGTCCAGAACCAGGGCGGCGGGGGCGGTTCGGCGGCCTCGCCCAGCATCGCGGCCGCGGCGATGCGAGCCTGTTCGTTGGCGTTTTGCCAGGATTCCAGGCGGCGGTGCGTGCCGGTGGCGGCATCGAAGCCGCTGGCGCAATCGCCCGCGGCGTAGACGCCTTCGGCGCTGGTGCGGCAGCGCGCGTCCACCCGGATACCGCCGTTGGCGGCATCGATCAGCAATCCGGCTTCGCGCGCCAGCGCCACGTTGGGCTCCTGGCCCACGGCCACCACGGCGAGTTCCGCGCGCAGTTCGCCCGCGTCGGCCAGCGTGGCGGCGATGCCGCCGCCGACGGCTTCCAGGCCCGACAACTTCGCGCCCAGGAGCAGGCGCACGCCATGGGCCTGGACGCGCGTGGCCAGCCACCGGGATGCCTCGGGCGGCATCACGCGGCCCAGCAGCGCCGGTCCCAGTTCGATCACGGTCACGTCCAGGCCCAGCGCGCGGGCGGTGGACGCGATCTCCAGTCCCAGGAAGCCGCCGCCGATCACCAGCAGGCTGCGCGCGGTGCGCAGGGCCGCGCGCAGGCCTCGTGCGTCGTCAAGTGTGCGCAGGTAATGGACGCCCGGGGTGCCGGGGGGCAGGGCCGGCAGGACACGGACGCCGCCGCCGGTGGCGAGCAGGCAGGCGCGGTAGGGTTGGACCCCGCCGTCGTCCAGGTGCAGTTCGCGCCGCGCGGGATCGAGCCGGACGACGCGCCGGCCCCGTTTCAGCGCGAGGCCGGATTGGGCCTGGAAGGGCTCAGGCAGCAGGCCGATGTCCGGCATGCCCTCGTCGGCCAGCACGGCCTTGGAAAGGGGCGGGCGTTCGTAGGGCGCGTGGGGTTCGTCGCCGATCAGGACCAGTTCGCCCGCATGGCCAAGCTCGCGCAGGGCGCGGGCCGCCATGGCGCCGGCCTGTCCCGCGCCGACGATGACCAGGGGGGCCTCGCGGCCTTCGGCGGTTTCATTCGACGGCGACATAGACGGCCTCGTCTTCGACCTTGACGGGATAGATCCGGATGGGCTGCGTGGCCGGCGCGCAGCGCGGCTCGCCCGTGCGCAGGTCGAACTGCGCCTGGTGCAGCGGGCACTCCACGCAGCCGTCCTCGACATAGCCGTCGGTCAGCAGCGCATATTGATGGGTGCAGATGTTGTCGGCGGCGAAGAATTCGCCGCCGCTGCGGAACAGGGCGAGTTCGCGGCCGTCCAGCTTGAACGGCATGCCGGCGTCGTCTTCGACTTCGTCCACCGCGGCGATTCGTGTCCAGTTCATGATGTTTCCGTTGGTCAGTATGCTGAATTTCGTGTTGCGGCCCCGGGCACAGGGCCTGTGTGGATTAGCGGCGGCCGAACAGCCCCCCCACGCCTTGCTTGAATTGGGACCAGAACGCCTTCATGCCTATGCTCAGCATGTTCAGTTCCTGGGGCGGCGGCGCGGCGCGGCCCGCGCCCCGCCGGTTCTGGTTCAGGGCCTGCTGCGTGGCCGCCAGCACCGCCTGTGCCTGGGCCAGCACGGCTTGGGCCTGCAGCAGCAGCGCCTGGGCTTCGGGCGACGTTGGCGCGCTTCCCGCGGCGACGGCCGGCCGGGGCGCGCCGGCCTCGCCCTGCGCGGGGGCGGCGGTCGGCGCGGACACCACGGGCATGGCCGGTTCGGCGGCATCCGTGTCGTCCTGCAGGGACGCGGCCAGGTTGTGCTCGAACTGCTTGAGGATGTGGCCCGCGACCTCGGCGATCATGCCGCTGCCGCGGCCATATTGCGCCACCGCGCCGGACAACTGCAATTGGGTCGTGACGGTGACGTCGGTGCCGCCGCCCGCGGCGGGAACCAGGGCGAAACTGAATTCCGACTGGGCCGAGCCGCGGCCCTTGGGGTCCAGGCCGGAGCCGCGCAGCCAGGCGATGTGCTGCGCGTCGTCCTTGCGCACCAGTTCGGCCTGGCCGTCGAAGGCCAGCTTGATGGGGCCCAGCTTGACCGACACCGAGCCGAGGTATTTGTCGTCGCCCAGCGCTTCCTTGAGCCGGGCCCCGGGCAGGCACGGCAGGATGCGGGGAACGTCCAGCATCAGTTTCCAGGTTTCTTCCAGCGGCAGCGGGACGTGAAAGCGATTGGTGAATTCCATGGCGTCTGCGATCGGGGTCAAAGGTTGGCGCTGGGCGCCGTGGTGTCCAGGGCCGGCGGGTCGAGCAACTCGGCCAGGCGCACCGGGGTCAGCGGGAATTCGGTGATGCGCACGCCGTGGCCGTCCAGCGCGTGCTCGACGGCGCCGATCACCGCGGCGGCCACCGCCAGCGTCGCGCATTCGCCTATGCCCTTGACGCCCAGGGGGTTCAAGCGGGTAGGCGAAGGCTGGAAGATCACTTCGATGTCGGGGACTTCCGGCGCGGTGGGCAGCAGGTATTCCGCGAACGTCGTGGTCAGGGGCTGGGCGTTGTCGTCGTAGCCCATCCATTCGAACAAGGCGTTGCCGATGCCGTGCACCACGCCGCCATGGACCTGGCCATGCGCGATCTGCGGATTGATGAGGTTGCCGCTGTCCTGCACGGCCACGTAGCGCCGCACGTGGACAGCGCCCGTCAAGGGGTCGACCTCGACTTCGCAGGCGTGCGAGGAGCCCGCGTAGGCCTGGGCGTCGCAGTGGAAATGCACGGTCGCATCCAGGCCCGGATCGCCCGGGACGGGCAGCGCGTAGCCGGGCACGCCCTTGAGCAGCATGGCCAGCCGGGCCAGCGAGACGCGTTTGTCGAAGTCCGGGGTATGGACCTCGCCCTGGCTCAGCATCAGTTCGTCCGCGCCGACGCCCAGCACGGCGGCGGCCGTGGCCAGCGCCTTGTCCTTGACCTGGGCCGCGGCCTCGGAGACGGCCGAGCCGGCCATCATGGCCTGGCGGCTGGCGAAGCCGCCCATGCCATAGCCGGAGAGGCCGGTATCGCCCGCCGAGACCTCCACCGCCTGCGGCTCCACGCCCAGGTGCGCCGCGCACAATTGCGCCAGCGTGGTCTTGATGCCCTGGCCCATGGCCAGGGCGCCGGTATGGACCACGATGCGGCCGGACGGATGGACCCTGACACGGGCGGTCTCGTAGGGGCCGCGCCCGGTGGGCTTGACGCTGTTGGCCAGCGCGATGCCGCGCAGCAGGCCGGCGCGGGCCGAGGCTTCCCGCCGTTGCGCGAAGCCGTCGTAGTCGATGGCCCGGGCGGCGGTGGCCTGGAGCGCGGGGAAATCGCCACTGTCGATGACCAGCGGCACGCCGGCGCGCGACTTGAGCGGCTTGGTGTAGGGAATCTTCTCCGGGGGTATGAGATTGCGCCGGCGGCATTCGAGCCGGTCGATGCCCGCGGTGGACGCCAGCCGGTCCATCATGCGTTCCATGACGAAGGCCGCTTGCGGATAGCCGGCCCCGCGTATGGTCGCGACCGGCACCTTGTTGGTATAGGCCACCTGCACGCGCAGCGAGAAAGCCGGCACGACGTAGGGCCCGGTCATGGACGAGGCGGCGTTGTACGGGACGTTGGTGCCCTGGGGCGTGTAGGCGCCGTGGTCGTGGACGAAGCCGCCCCGCACGCCGAGCACGCGGCCGTCGCGGTCGGCGGCCACCGAGATGCGCCAGAACTGGTCGCGCTCCTGGATGGTGGTCAGGAAGTTTTCGCGGCGGTCCTCCACCCACTTGACCGGGCGGTCCAGCGCTCGGGCGACGGCCGGCACCACGATTTCCTCGGGGTAGATCATGAATTTGGCGCCGAAGCCGCCGCCCACGTCCGGCGTGATCACCCGCAACCGGTCCTCGGGCTGGTCCAGCATGTGGGCGATGGTGTAGTGCAGTTCGTGCGCCATCTGGGTCGAGGACCAGACGGTCAGCATGCCGGTGGCGGGGTCGGGCATGGCTACCACGCCGCGCCCTTCCATGGGATGGCCGCAGCCGCGATGGACCCGGAAGTCGTCGTCCAGCACGATGTCGGCACGGGCGAAGGCGGCGTCGCAGTCGCCATAGGCGAGGGTGTAGTCCTGCAGCACGTTGCTGGCCAGTTCGGTGCGCACCCGGGGGGCATCGTCGTGCACGGCCCGCCGGCAGTCCGCGATGGCGGGCAGGACCTCGAACTCCGCCAGCACGGCGGCCGCGGCGTCCTCGGCCTCGTGCCGCGTCCGGGCCACCACTACCGCGTAGGCCTCGCCCACGAAGGCGACCTCGTCGCCGGCCAGCGCGAACGGCGTGGTGTTCTCGGGCAGGGCCGCGAGCGGAAAGCCCAACGGCATGCGCCACGAGGTGACGTGCCCGAACAGGTCCTGGCGGGTATAGACCGCGACGACGCCGGGCATGGCGCGGGCCTGGCCCGCGTCCACCCCGTGCAGCCGCGCGTGGGCATGCGGGCTGCGCACGAAGCAGGCGTGCAGCGCATCGGGGACGGGGACGTCGTCCAGGAAGCAGGCCTTGCCCCGCAGCAGCGTATCGTCCTCGATGCGGCCGGGACTCGCGCCCATGCCGGGGATGGCGGTCAGTTGGCGCTCAGCGTGCATGGCCGCCTCGTTCACGCAGGATCTGCGCGGCGCGCAGCGCCGCCGCCACGATGTTCTGGTAGCCCGTGCAACGGCACAGGTGGCCGGACAGCACGTCGCGCACGGCGTCCTCGTCGGGGTCGGGGTTGGCGGCCAGCAGCTCGGACAGCGACATCAGGATGCCCGGGGTGCAGAAGCCGCATTGCAGCGCGTGCAATTCATGGAAGGCCTGCTGCAGCGGATGCGTGTCGTGCTCGCTGGCGGCCAGGCCTTCGATGGTGGTGATGGCGCAGCCCTCGCCCTGGACCGCCAGCATCAGGCAGCTGCGGGCAGAGACGCCGTCCACCAGCACCGTACAGGCGCCGCAGACCCCGTGCTCGCAACCCACGTGGGTGCCGGTCAGCTTCAGTTCGCCGCGCAGGAAGTCGGCCAGGTGCAGGCGGGGCTCCGCCATGCCCTGGCAAGGCTTGCCGTTGACGGACAGATGCACGGGGCGGGAGTTTTGCGTGGTTGCCATGGTGGATGTCATCTTGTTGCGCGTTCGAGCGCGCGGGTGATCGCGCGGCCGGCCAGCACCCGCGCCAGCCGCTGGCGGTACCAGCCGGGCACGTAGGCGTCGGAGCTGGCCTCCACCGCGCCGCACAGCGCGGCGGTTCGTTCGATGTCCGCCGCCTCGGCTTTCGTGCCCAGCAGGGCCTGCTCGGCCTGCGCCATGCGGACGGGCGCCGTCGATACGCCGCCCAGGGTGATGGAACAGCGGTCCACCCGCGCGTCGGCGCCGAAGCTCAGCAGCACGGCGGCCGAGGCGATGGCGAAGTCGCCGTGCCGCCGCGAGAATTCCAGGAAGCTCCAGCCATGTCCCGGGTCCCAGGGGCGCATCGACACGCCCACCAGCATTTCGTCGGCCTCCAGCGCCGGCGTCATGTAGCCGGCGGGAAAATCCGCCATCGCCAGGCTGCGCGTGCCGCTGGCGCTGGCCACGTGGACCTGCGCGTCCAGGGCCATGGCGATGGTGGGGATCTCGGCCGAGGGGTCGAGCT
This sequence comes from Alcaligenaceae bacterium SAGV5, assembly GCA_009360345.1. Lineage (GTDB taxonomy): Bacteria > Pseudomonadota > Gammaproteobacteria > Burkholderiales > Burkholderiaceae_B > Pigmentiphaga. The sequence goes on along the minus strand of SPDP01000002.1, from coordinate 743,727 downwards.
GGCACAGGCTGCCGCCCACGGTGCCGCGGTTGCGCGTCTGCCGGTGGCCGACGTTCAGGATCGCCTCGCGCAGGATGGGCAGCCGGTCCCGCACCATGTCCGAGAACTCGACGTCCCGCTGCCGGGTCATGGCGCCGATCCGGACCGAGTCGCCTTCGTCGCGCAGGTAGGCCAGTTCCGGGATGCGATTGATGTCCACCAGGCAGTCCGGGAACGCGAACCGCATGTTCAGCATGGCCATCAGCGACTGGCCGCCCGCCAGCACCCGCGCGTTGTCCGCGCCGGCCAGGCATTGCAGCGCCTCGTCCAGGCTGCGCGGCGCCACGTAGTCGACAGCGGGAGCTTTCATGGCGTGTTCAGATCTTCGACAGGTCGAGGGCCGAGGCGGCGAACAGTTCCTCGGGCGCGACCCGCCGGCGCGACAGGCCCTGGTCGTGGTGGTAGCGCGCGAAGGTCTCGATCACGTGATGGTTGGCGGGCAGGCCGTAGGGCCAGTAGTCCTCGCCCATCAGCGCCTTGGCCTCGTTGTGGTGGTGGACCATCCAGGGCAGGGTGACCGCCAGATGGCAGATCTCGTCCAGCTCCTTGACGGCCAGGGCCTTGGCCTTCAGGAAGGCCTTGTAGACGCTGACCGGCAGCCATGGGTTTTCTTCCACCAGCGACTTGCGTATGCCCACCATGTGCATGATGGGGAAGATGCGGGTGCGGCGGAAATAGTCCTTTTCGGCGTCGATGTAATCGCCGAACAGGCGGCCCACATTGGGGGCGCCGCGCAGGAAGCAGGACGGCGCGCGGGCGCCGATGTAGCCGTCGATCTCGCCGGACTCCAGCATGCCCGACAGGGTCTTGTCGTCGGGGATCTGCCGCAGGTCGATGGACGGATCCAGCTCGATCGGCGCGCGTTCGCCCCGCCCCGGTTCCTCGACGCCGCCGCGCCGCCACTTGATGTCGGCTGGCTTGACGCCGTATTCGTCCTCGAGGATGCCGCGGATCCAGACGTTCGCGGTGATCTGGTACTCGGGGACGCCTATGGTCTTGCCCTTGAGATCCTGCGGGCGCTGGATGCCGCGGTCGGTGCGCACGTAGATGCCCGACTGGCGGAAGACCCGCGACAGGAAGGCGGGCACCGCGACGTACTTGTTGTCGCCGCGCGCCGTGGTCATCATGTGGCTGCTCATCGAGATTTCCGTCACGTCGAACTCTTCGTAGCGGAAGGCGCGGTGGAAGGCCTCCTCAGGCTCCAGCGGCACGGCGCGCACGTTGCAGCCCTCGATGGCCACGCGGCCGTCGAACAGGGCCTGGGTGCGGTCGTAGTTGCCTACGGAGAGACTGATGTTCAGTTTGTTCATCGATTTTCCTTTTGGTGGATGCTCGGATTCTCAGTCCGCGCTCAGGCCGATCTTCTTGGCCAGCGCGGCAAAACGGTCGATGTCGTCGTTGACGATTTTCTGGAACGCGGCCGGGCCTTCGTCCGCGGTGGTGTAGCCCAGGTCCTCGAGCCGCTTGCGCATGGCGTCGGTCTTCATGATGGCCGACACCGTCTTGTAGATGTCCGTCTTGACGTTGTCCGGCGTGCCGCCGGGAACCGCCAGCCCCTGCCATTGGCTGAGGTTGAAGCCGGGTGCGCCGCTCTCGGCCACGGTGGGCACGTCGGGCACGGCCTTCGAGCGGTCGCTGGAGGTGATGGCCAGCGCGCGCAGCTTGCCCGAGGAAATGTAGGTCAGCGCGCCGGAGATGGTGACTATCGCCAGGTCCACCTGCCCGCCCAGGACGTCGACCAGGGCGGGGCCACAGCCTTTGTACGGAACGTGCACGTTGTGCATCTTGAACTCGATGTTCATCATTTCGCCCGCCAGGTGCGGGTCGGTCCCGGCGCCGCAGGAGCCGTACGACAGCTTGGAGCCCGGCTGGCGGCCCACCTCCACCACGTCGGCCAGGGTCTTGAAGCGCGAGGACGCCGGCACCACCACCAGCATGGGAGCGTAGGCGACATTGATCACGGCCGCCAGATCCTTCTTGGGGTCGTAGCCAAGGTTCTTGTAGATGGCGGGCGCCAGGGAATAGGCATCGTTCATCATCAGCAGGGAATGGCCGTCCTTGGGCTTGCCCGCGACGATGCGGGTGCCTACGGTACTGCCGGCGCCCGCCTTGTTCTCGACGATGACGGACTGCCCGAGCCTGCCGAGCTGGTCGCCGATGAGCCGGGCCAGCATGTCGACCCCGCCGCCCACGGCGTAGGGCACGGTGATCTCGACCGTCTTGACGGGGAAGGTTGGGGCTGCCTTGACTTCGGCCTTCGCCGCGGGCAGGAGGGCCGCGGCGAAGGCCAGGGAGCACAGCAGTTGGACGGGCATCTTGGTCAGCATGGGGAGCTCGCAGGGGTCGGGTTGATCGGATCGGAGTGGCGCACTGGATGTGTGCCGTGATGCACCAAAATTACTCAGTAGACTGATCAATATATTCACTGTACTGAGTATTTGGCCGAGCGCTCATTGGGGGAATCACCTAATGATGCGAAATGTTTGCCCCGGATGTGGGCGCCGACCGGTCATCGATCCTTCTGCTTGCAAGTTCCGGGCCAGATGGGGGGGAGCCGGCGGCGCGGGGGATGCGCCGCCGGATGGCGGGGGGCTAGCCCGCCTTGTACTGGGCCTCGATGCGGCGGCCGATGTCGGCGTCGACCTGCTTCCAGTAGTCGAACGCCCGCTCGAGCACCGGCGAGCGCACGCCGGATTTCAGCCCGCCCACCACGGTATCGACCAGCCGCTGGCGCTGCGCGTCGTCGAAGACGTCGCGCACCAGCGCGCCGGCCTGGCCGAAGTCGTCGTCGTCCTTGCGCAGCTTGTAGGCTTCCCGGACCAGGCTGGTGTCGACCTCCCAGCTTTCTTCCTGCGCCGCGCCGCCGTCGGCCCAGGCGCGTCCCGTGCTGTTGGGCGCGTAGGTGGCGGCATTGCCGGCGTGCTCATAGGCCATGTGGCCGTCGAACATGTAGGTGTTGACCGGCACTTTCGGACGGTTCACGGGCAACTGGTGGAAGTTGGTGCCGATGCGGGCGCGATGGGCGTCGTTGTAGGCGAAGGCGCGGCCCAGCAGCATCTTGTCGGGCGACAGGCCGATGCCCGGCACGGTATTGCCGGGCGAGAAGGCGGCCTGTTCGATCTCGGCGAAGAAGTTGACCGGGTTGCGGTTCAGGGTCATCACGCCGACCTTGATCAGCGGATAGTCCTTGTGCGGCCACACCTTGGTCAGGTCGAAGGGGTTGAAGCGGTAAGTCTTGGCCTCGGCATACGGCATGACCTGCACCGACAGCACCCACTTGGGATGTTCCCCGCGCGCGATCGCCTCGAACAGGTCGCGCCGGTGGTAGTCGGCGTCCTGGCCGGCGATGCGGGCGGCTTCCTCGTTGGTCAGGTTCTTTTCGCCCTGCTGGTTGTGGAAGTGATACTTGACCCAGAATTTCTCGCCCGCCGCGTTGACCCACATGTAGGTGTGCGACCCGAAGCCGTTCATGTGGCGCCAGGACTGCGGGATGCCGCGATCGCCCATCAGGTAGGTGACCTGGTGCGCCGACTCCGGATTGTGTGTCCAGAAGTCCCACTGCATGTGGGCGTCGCGCAGGCCCGAGTCGGGCAGGCGCTTCTGGCTGCGGATGAAATGGGGGAACTTGATCGGATCGCGTACGAAGAAGACGGGCGTGTTGTTGCCGACCAGATCGTAGTTGCCTTCGGTGGTGTAGAACTTCAGCGAGAAGCCGCGCACGTCGCGCCAGGTGTCCGGGCTGCCGGATTCGCCGGCCACCGTGGAGAACCGGGCCAGCATCTCGGTCTTACAGCCTTTCTGGAACAGGGCGGCCTTGGTGTAGCGGGAGATGTCCTCGGTGGCCTCGAAGACGCCGAAGGCGCCGGAGCCCTTCGCGTGGGGCTGGCGCTCGGGGACTTTTTCCCGGTTGAAGTGCGCCATCTGTTCGAGGAAATGCACATCGTGCAGGACCAGCGGTCCGTCGCTGCCCGCCGTCAGCGAATTACGGTCGCTGGGGGCGGGGGCGCCGGCGCTGGTGGTGCTGTGGGACGTGGTCATGGTCATCGTGATCCTAGCCTCCGCCGACGGCGACGACGATTTCGAGCCGGTCGCCGTTGGCGATGAGGGTGTGCTGGTGCGCGCTGCGCGGGACGATTTCGCCATTGCGCTCGATGGCCACGCGCTTGCCCGCGTAGCCCAGCGCCTGGATCAGATCGGCCACCGAGGAGGCTGCCTCGATGGTGCGCGGTTCCCCGTTCAATACGATATTCATGAGCGCGATTTTAGTCGGTCTGGGGCGAGTGGTGCGGCAAGCTCCGAGTCAGGTCGGTAACGGAGTGCGGAATGTGGGGGTCATTCATCCGACTGTTTTACTGGGGTTAACCCTATGGACCCGTTTCCAGGTGTGACCTACTATGTATTTATGCCATATATAAATCATCGTTTTATATGTGGCACAAACCGGAATCATTCGGTTTTCTTCCTATCCTTTGCCGGCGGGATGCTTCCCGCGCCATGCCGGGCCCGCCGCGATCGCCGGTGGCCACAACTGGAGTCCTTTCATGAAACGTCGCGAATTCCTCGGCAGCGCCGCTGCCGCCGCCGCCACGCTGTTGCCGCTGCCGGGACTGGTGTCCGTGGTGCACGCCCAGGGCAAGGGCAAGCTGACCTTCCTGACGCCGTCGTCGTTCTCGCTGGCCTTCTCGCCGGTGCTGTATGCGTCGGTGGCCGGCTACTTCGCCAAGGAAGGCCTGGACCTGAAGGTCGAGGCCGGACGCGGCGCCGCCCAGGTCGTCCAGCTGACCGCGGCCAAGCAGGTGCAGACCGGCCGTACCGGCGGCGCCAACTACATGATGGCGCGCGTCAACAGCAATGCGCCGGTCATCGCCATCGCCACCATCGCCCAGCGGTCGCCGTTCGCGGTGATCTCATCCAAGGACGCCCCGATCCGCACGCCGCAGGACCTGGCGGGCAAGGCCATCGGAGTGCAGTCGGCGGGCGGCTCGATGGAAGCCACGCTGGACCTGATGCTGATGCGTGCCAAGGTCGATCCCAAGTCGGTGCGCCGCGAGCGGGTGGCCGACTCCGCCGCCTCCTTCGGCATGATCCAGTCCAAGCGTGTGCAGGGCTTCCTGGGCAATGCCAGCTCGGCCATCCGCCTGACCGCCCAGAACTTCCCCGTCTCGACCATGCAGATGGATGACGGCGTGCCGGGGCAGGTGTACGTGGCCGAGGAAGCCGAACTGGCCGCCAACAAGGACGCCTACGTGGCTTTCCTGCGCGCGGCCTATCGCTCGGCCCAGGAACTGATCGCGATGGACGACGCGGCGTTGCAGAAGGCCGTGGCGCTGATGCGCGGCAAGTACGACATCCCCGGATCGGACAACACGCCGATCGCGCTGGCCGACATGCGCGCCAACCGCGAGCTGTGGGCGGCCGCGAACCCCAGGCAGGTCCTGCGCTGCAACGAGGCGCAGTGGACCGAGGGCGAGTCGCTGCTGCGCCAGGCCGGCCTGCTCAAGCAGCCGACCACCAAGCCGCTGTACACCAACGACATCTGGGAGGCCGCCAATGGCTGACAACGCCGTGCGCGCGGTACCGCCGGCCGGTAACGTGCATGCCCTGGACGCCGGCCGCGGACCAGTGGTCCGCGTGGACGGCGTGTCCAAGCGCTTCGAAACCAAGTCGGGCACGGTCCAGGCCCTCGAAGGCATCCGCCAGTCCATCGGCGCGGGCGAGTTCGTCGCCATCGTCGGGCCGTCGGGCTGCGGCAAGTCGACCCTGCTGCGCATCCTGTGCGGCCTCGAAGAGCCCACCCAGGGCAAGATCGACTGGGGCCGGGAAGGCCAGGCGCCGCGCATGGGCGTGGCTTTCCAGGAGCATCGCCTGCTGCCCTGGCTCAGCGTCGAGCAGAACATCATGCTGCCCCGGCTCATGCAGGGCCGGGCCTCGGCCGCCGACGTCGACCGCGCGCGCGCGTTGTGCAAGCTGGTCGGCCTGACCGGGTTCGAGAAGCGTCGTCCGGCCGAACTGTCGGGCGGCATGAAGCAGCGCGCCTCGGTGGCGCGCGCGCTGTTCACCGATCCCGAGCTGCTGCTCCTGGACGAGCCGTTCGGCGCGCTGGATGCGCTCACGCGTGAGCAGATCACCGCCGATACCGAACGCATCTGGACCGAGCAGGGGTTCGCCGCGCTGCTGATCACCCACTCGATCAGCGAGGCCGTGCACCTGGCCGACCGCGTGATCGTGATGTCGGCCCGTCCCGGCCGCGTGGTGGCCGAATTCAAGATCGACCTGCCGCGTCCCCGCACGGAAGCCCTCGGTTCGCCCGAGTTCGGCAAGTTGTGCAGCGATATCCGGAAAAAACTGGAGCTCTGACCCGACATGAAACGACTCGCTCTACAAGTATCCGCCGTGGCGGCGTTCTTCCTGATCTGGAAGGGATACGTGCATTTCTTCGAGGTGTCGCCGCTGGTGCTGCCGGCGCCCGAACTGGTCGTGGTGGCCCTGTTCCGTCTGCTCGGTTCCACGGACACCTATTACCACCTGGGCATTACGCTGACCGAATGCCTCGGGGGCTTCCTGTTCGCCATCGTGTTCGGCACCATCGTCGGTCAGCTCCTGGGCCGCGTCGCCATTCTCGACACCGTGTTCAAGCCCTTCGTGATCGCCTTGCAGGTCACGCCCAAGGTCGCGCTGATCCCGTTGTTCATCCTGTGGTTCGGCTTCGGGCTGGAATCCAAGATCATCGTCTCGGCGGTGCTGGCCTTTTTCCCCGTGTTCGCCAACAGCTACCTGGGCGCGAAATCGGTGGACCGCGGCCTGTCCGAGGTGTTCACGGTGGGGCGGGCCACGCAGTCCCGGCGTTTTCGCCTGCTGGTCGTTCCCAGTTCGCTGCCCTACATCCTGACCGGGATGGAAATGGCCATCGTGCTGGCCATCATCGGCGCGGTGGTGGGCGAATTCGTGGCCGGCACGCGCGGCCTGGGCTACCTGGCCACCATCAAGCTGCAGGAGCTCGAGGTCGACACCTTGTTCGCCGTCGTGCTGTTGCTGGCGGCCATCGGCTTCTCGCTGTATTTCGCCGTGGGTTCGCTGCGCAAGGTGATGATTCCCTGGCACGAGTCCGCCAACCGGGTCTCGATCTGATGACCGGGCATCGCCACTGATGCGGGCGCTGGACGAATTGCGGGCGGCGGTGGGCGGGGATGTCGTCCGGTCCGCCGCCGACATTCCCGAGCGCCATCTGCGCGATTGGGTGGTCGCCGCCGGGCCCGGCGATGAGCCGCTGGCCCTGGCCCTGCCGCGCACGGCCGACGAGGTCTCGCGCCTGCTGGCCTGCTGTTCCCGGTTGCGGGTGCCCGTCGTGCCGCAGGGCGGCCTGACAGGGTTGTCCGGGGGCGCGACGCCCGTGGATGGCTGCGTGCTGCTGTCGCTGCAGCGCATGCAGGGCATCGAGGAAACGGATGCCGGGTCGGGCACCCTGACCGTGCTGGCCGGTACGCCCCTGCAGCGCGTGCAGGAGGCGGCCGAAGCCGCCGGCTGGATGTTCCCGCTCGACATCGGCGCCCGCGGTTCGTGCAGCATAGGCGGCAATGCCGCCACCAACGCGGGCGGCAACCGCGTGCTGCGCTACGGCATGATGCGCGACCTGGTCCTGGGGCTGGAGGCGGTGCTGCCCGACGGCACCATCGTATCCTCGCTCAACCGGATGCAGAAGAACAATGCCGGCTTCGACCTGAAGCAGCTTTTCATCGGCAGCGAGGGCACGCTGGGCGTCATCACCCGCCTGGTGCTGCGCCTGGTGCCCCGGCCCGCCAGCCAGAACACCGCGCTGTGCGCGCTGACCGGCTACGCCGCCGCGAGCCGCCTCCTGCGCCTGGCCCGCACCCGGCTGGGTCCGGCGCTGTCGGCGTTCGAATTGATGTGGCCGGATTTCTACGGGCTGGCGCTGGCGCATGCCGCGCGCCAGGGCCGCGGGACCGCGCCACTGGCGGCGGATCACGGACTCTACCTGCTGATCGAGTCCTCGGGCTTCGAACCGGAAAGGGATGCCGACCCGTTCACCGCGCTGATCGAGGCGGCGATCGAGGAAGGCTTGGTCGAGGACGCCGCGCTCGCGCAGTCGCTGCGCGACACCCAGGCCTTCTGGGAACTGCGCGAGTCCGGCAGCGACTTCCTGCCCGCGCTCGGCCCGCGCGTGGGGTTCGATATCAGCGTCCCCACGGGCCGGATCGGCGATTTCGTCGACACTTGTCGCGAGCGCTTGGGCGCGGGGTGGCCGTCCCTGCGCACCATTGCCTTCGGCCACGCCGGCGATGGCAATATCCATTTCATCGTACAGGTGGACGACCGGCCATTGCCCGTGCACGAGATCGAAGAAGTGGTCTACGGCTGCGTGCAGGCGCTGGGAGGTTCCATTGCCGCCGAACATGGCGTCGGGCTGCACAAGCGGGCGTTCCTGCACTATTCCCGCTCGGCGTCCGAGATCGCGCTGATGCGTACGATCAAGGCCGCGGTGGATCCGCTGGGAATCATGAATCCGGGGAAAGTGGTGGCTGCGGCCGGCTAGCCGGCATTCGCTTCCAGGCAGGCCCGGGCGCTGGCGACGAAGTTGCGCGCGCCCGCATGGTCGCTGTCCTTGCGCCAGGCCAGCGACACCTCGACCCGGGCGGCGGGGTGCGTGGCCGACAGGGGCACGAACCTGACGCGCTGGTGCCTGAGCGCGAGCAGGTCGCCCGGGACGATGCCCACGCCTGTCCCCGCGGCAACGACCGAAAGCATGCTCGAGACCTGCGCGCACTCCTGGATGATGGTGGGATGGAAGCCGGATCCCAGGCACAGGGCCATCAGCGAGGCATAGGCGGCGGGAACGTGATCTCGGCCGAACACGACGAATCTGGCATCGCGCAGGTCGGAGATGGTGATCCGTTTCCGGCCCGACAGTGGATGGCCGGCCGGCAGCGCGGCCACCAGTTCGTCGGTCGTCAGCAGATGCGTCTCCAGATCGTCCTGGGGACCGAAGAACGGCGTGCGCAGGAGGCCCAGGTCTATGCGCTGGTCGGCGAAGGCGGCGAGCTGTTCCAGCGTGCTCATTTCGAACAATTGCAGCTCGACGTCCGGACAGGCCCCGCGGAAGTGTTCCACGAGCCGGGGCATGAGCCCGTATCCACAGGTGCCCAGAAAGCCGATCGTCAGCTTGCCCGCCTTGCCATGCGCCGCGGCGCGCGTTTGTTCGACGGCATGGCCGATCTGCTGCAACAGGCGTTCGCCTTCCGCCAGGAAAGTGTGCCCCGCCGGAGTCAGGCTGACGCCGCCTCGCCCGCGGTGCAGCAGGCGCACGCCCAGGTGCCGTTCGAGCTTGCCGACGGCGTAGCTCAAGGCGGGCTGCGCGATGTGCAGCCGCTCGGCGGCACGGCCGAAATTCAGCGATTCGGCAACGGCAATGAATTGCCTCAGGATCTTCTCGCTGATCATATAAATATTTTATTGGTTGTCGAAAAGGATGTATTGGACCGCCATTTGGCGCCGCTGCTAGGATCCCCGCCTTCATCGCATACAAGAGAACAAGGGGGAGCGCATGCGCAGCGCACTAGGTGGCCTGTCCGTCCTGTTGGCGGCAGCCGCGGCCGGACCGGCCTGGGCGGATAACTATCCCGCCCGGCCGTTGAACTGGATTGTGCCACTGGCCGCGGGCGGGCCCGCGGATACGCTGGCGCGTACCGTCGCGGACAAGCTCGCCGGACAGTTGAAGGGGACGATCGTGATCGAGAACGTGGCCGGCGCCGGCGGCACGATAGGGGCCACGAAGGCCGCGTCCAATCCGGCGGACGGCTACCACTTCGTCGTGGGCCACATGGGTTTCATGGGGGCGGGGCCGGCCCTGTACAAATCGCTGCGCTACGACCCGGTCAAGGATTTCACCGCCGTCGTCCGCTTTCCGGACACCCCGGCGGTATTGCTGGTCGGCAGGGACTCCAAGTACCGGACGCTTGCGGAGCTCGTGCAGGCCGCGCGCGACAGCGCAACGGGCATCACGTTCGGCACCGCCGGCGTCGGATCGGTCTCGCACCTGGTGGCCGAATTGTTCGCTTCCGAACTGGGCGTGAAGATCCAGTCCGTGCCGTATCGCGGCAATGCACCGGCGCTGGCCGACCTGATGGCCGGACGCCTGGATGCCGTGTTCGACCAGAGCAACACGGCCGGCGCCGCCGTGGCCGGCGGCCGCGTCAGGGCGCTTGGCGTCGGCACGCAAGGCCCCATGGCCCAGTTTCCCGGCGTGCCGCCCATCGCCAGCATCATTCCCGGATTCGAGGCCACGACCTGGTACGGTCTGTACGCCCCCGCGGGCACACCGGACGCGGTGGTCCGGACGATCAACCAGGCCTACCTGAGGATGATGTCCGACCCCGCGCTGCAAGCCCAGCTTTCGGAGCGGGGCCTGCATCTGCTGAAGCGCGACGAATATGGCGCGCAGGCCTTCCAGGCCCTGACCGGCGCCGAGGTCGGCCGCTGGGCGAAAGTGGTGAAGGCCGCGGGTATTCCTCCCCAATAGGGCGCCCGCGCGGCTGGCCGCGCGCCGGCCGCATCCGACTTCCCATTCATCACGAACCGGATCATGAAGACACTGTACGTCGAAGACCTCGCGGCCAGCGTGGCCGCCGCGCTGCAACAGGTCAGCCATACCCATCCCGCCGATTTCGTTGCCGCGCTCAGGCGCGCGCGCGATCGCGAAACGCAGCCGGCGGCGCGGGGCGCGCTGGAACAACTGCTGGTCAACAGCAGGATGAGCCGCGAGGCGCGGCGGCCGGTCTGCCAGGACACGGGGATCGCGAACGTCTACCTGAAGCTGGGGGTCGAGGTCCGGCTGGCCACGAAGAGCGGCGGCGCCGTCCCGGGCTTGCAGGATGTCATCGACGACGCGGTGGGGCGGGCCTACACGGATCCCGCCAATCCGCTGCGCGCCACCGTGGTGGCCGATCCGCTGGGCCGGCGCCGCAACACCCGCAACAATGCCCCCGGCCTGGTCCATGTGGAGCTGGTGGCGGGCGATGCGATCGAGGTCGTCGTCGCGGCCAAGGGAGGCGGCGGCGACGTCAAGGCCCGCTACAAGGTGCTCACCCCCAGCGATTCCATCGTCGACTGGATCCTGAACGAGATTCCCACGCTGGGCGCCGGCTGGTGCCCGCCCGGCGTGATCGGGATAGGCGTAGGCGGAGCCGGGCCGGATGAAACCATGCGGCTGGCCAAGGAGGCGCTCTATACCCCCATCGACATCGAGAGCCTGCTGGCCAAGGGCGCCGAGACGCCCGAGGAGTCGCTGCGCGTGGAGCTCTACCAGCGCATCAACGACCTGAAGATCGGCGCCCAGGGCCTGGGCGGCGATACCACGGTCCTCGACGTCAAGGTCGCATCGGCGCCCTGTCATGCCGCCATGCTGCCGGTCGCGCTGATCCCCAATTGCGCGGCGACACGCTTCGTGCGCTTCAGCCTGGACGGCACGGGGCCCGCCCGCTTCGAGGCCGAGGACGGCGCGGCCTGGGACGATATCCCCGATCAACTGTCGGTGCCCGACGGGATACGGGTCGACCTGCGATCGCTGGCCAAGGGCGACGTCGCCGGATGGCGGCGGGGCCAGACCCTGTTGCTGAACGGCGCGCTGCTGACCGCCCGCGATGCCGCCCACAAACGTCTGCATCAAATGCTGGAGCGGGGCGACCCGCTGCCCGTCGATCTGCGCGACCGCGTGCTGTTCTACGTCGGTCCGGTCGATGCCGTCAGGGACGAAGTCATCGGCCCTGCCGGCCCGACCACCTCGGCGCGCATGGACGGCTACCTGGACGAGATGATGGGCCTGGGCTTGCTCGCCACCGTGGGCAAGGCGGAAAGGACGCAGCCGGCGGTCGATGCGATCCGTCGCCATCGGGGGGCCTACCTGGTCGCCGTGGGGGGCGCCGCCTACCTGGCTTCGCGCTGCATCGTGGCCTCCCGCGTGGTGGCATTCGAGGACCTGGGCATGGAGGCCATCTACGAGTTCGAGGTCCGGGATTTCCCCGTCACGGTCGGCGTGGATGCCACGGGCGCCTCCCTGCATCGCTACATCCCGATACGCAGCGAGTATTGATGGACCGGCGCGCCACCGTCCCCCGGTGGACGCGTCGCGTCCTTTTTTTCAGCGTGCGGCCTCCAGCCCCGAGGCTTGGGCCAGCGCCGTCGACTGGTCGACCTCGTCCTTGAGGAAACCGGCGAACTCCTCGCGCGTCGTGCTCTTGGGCTCCAGCCCCTGCTTGATGAACGCCTGCTTGACGTCCGGCGCGCTTACCACCGCAACGATGGCGGCGTTCATGCGGTCGATGATGTCGGACGGCACGTTCTTCGGCATCACGACCCCGTACCAGCCGTAGCGCGCGTATCCCGGCAGGCCGGATTCCGCGACGGTGGGCAGGTCGGGCATCACGGCGGTGCGGTAAGGCGTGCTGACGGCCAGCAGCTTGACCTTCTTGGCGGCGGCCAGGGGCATGACGGACGGGAAGCTGGCGAACACCATGTCGATCTGGTTGGACGCGACCGCCGTGACCCCTTCCGCGACACCCTTGTACGGGATGTGCACGATCCGGGTCTTGGCCATGGTGTTGAACAGTTCGTTCGACAGGTGCGCCGCGCTGCCCATGCCGGACGACGCATAGCGCAGTTCGCCGGGATGGGCGCGTGCCAGCTCGATCAGCCCGGCCACGTTCTCGACGGGCAGGGCCGGCTTGGCGACGAGCGCGAACGGCACGGTCACGACCAGCGACACGGGCGCGAAATCCTTCAACAGGTCGTACGAAAGATCCTTGTGCATCAGGTGCTGGGCGGCGTCGGCGGCCGAGGCCATCAGCATGGTGTAGCCGTCCGGCGCCGAGCGCGCGACGGCTGCCGTCGCGATCATTCCGCCCGCTCCGGGCCGGTTTTCCACGATGACGGATTGCCCGAGCTTCTCGGAAAGCCTGGTCGCGAGCAGGCGGGCGGTGACGTCGGTGCCGCCCCCCGGCAGGAATCCGACGAGCATCTTTATCGGTTTGTCCGGATAGCCCGCGGCACACGCGGGGACGGCGGCGGCAAGTCCCAGTACGGCAACTACGACGGCAATCGCTTTCATGGTTGTCCCCTTGAATAGTTGAATCGTCGCATCGAGTGTCAAGGCATCGCGTCGCCTAGGCTACTTTCGGAAAATCGGCAGCGCAACTGGTATTTCTAAATATTAGAACGCTTTTCTAAAAAATTGACATGCGCGGGAATTGAACCGTACATTACGCAGCCAGAGGGTGGCCTGATCGCTCCACGCGCATCGCGCCCGAGGGTATTCCCCGCCATCAGGAGGAGCAGTCCATGAGTCAAGGCGTCGTCGATGCGGCAACCCTGAAGCGCATGCTCCACGACGGCGGCGAGATCGCGTTGCTCGATGTGCGGGAAGAAGGCGTGTTCGCCAAGGGCCACATGTTCCTGGCCGCCCCGGTTCCGCTGTCCCAGCTCGAAATCCGCGTACCCGTGCTCGTGCCGCGCCGTTCGACGCGCATCGTGGTGACGGACGGCGGCGAGGGGTTGGCCGGCCGCGCGGCGGCGACGCTGGCCAGGTACGGCTATGGCGACGTCTCGGTGCTCGAAGGCGGCCTGCAGGCCTGGATCGACGCCGGGCACGAGGTGTACACAGGGGTGAACGTGCCCAGCAAGGCCTTCGGCGAATACGTCGAGCGGCACGACGAGACCCCCCGCATGGAAGCCGCCGACGTCAAGGCGCGCGCCGACCGCGGCGACGACATGGTGATCCTCGACAGCCGGCCCCTGGCCGAATACCGCAAGGTCAGCATTCCTGGCGCCATCGACTGTCCGGGCGCGGAACTGGCCTATCGCGTTCACGACCTGGTGAAATCCGATGCCACGCTTGTCGTCGTGAACTGCGGCGGACGCACGCGCAGCATCATCGGCGCGCAGTCGCTGCGCAATGCGGGTATTCCCAACCGTGTCGTCGCGTTGAAGAACGGCACGATGGGATGGCACCTGGCCGGTTTTCCGGTGGACAACGGCAAGGACAGGATGGCGCCGCCTCCGACCGAGGCCGGCCTGCGCAAGGCGCGCGAATCGGCGGCGCGGGTCGCGGGGCGGTTCGGCGTCCGGTTTCTCGATGCCGCCGGCCTCGATGCGTTCCTGCGCGAGGCGGACGCGCGCACGGTCTACCTGCTCGACGTGCGCAGTCCGGAGGAATACGCGAGCCGCCACTTGCGGGGCAGCGTGTCGGCACCCGGCGGCCAGCTCGTACAGACTACCGATACCTACGTGGCGGTACGCAATGCCCGTCTGGTGCTGATCGACGATCATGGCGTGCGGGCGACGATGACCGCCTCGTGGCTGATGCAGATGGGCTGGGACGAGGTGTACGTGCTGCGCGAGGCGCAGGCATATGGCGAGTGGGTGAGCGAGTCGCCGGCGCCCGAGGTCCTGGGCCTGGCCGACGTCCGGTGCGAAAGGATTTCTCCCCAGGCGCTCGCGGCGCTGTCCATCGAGGGAGCGAGCATCCTCGACCTCGATTCCAAGCCGCGCTATCGCGACGGCCACATCCCCGGCGCCTGGCATGGCATTCGCGCCAACCTGGCACGCAATCTTGCCCGGCTGCCCGCCGGGGGGGGCATCGTCGTGACCTCGGCCGACGGCGTCGTGGCGATGCTTGCCGCGCCCGAGATCGCGGCGATCACGGGCGGCGACGTCCGCGTGCTGGAGGGCGGCACCCAGGCCTGGCGCGCGGCGGGCCATCCCATGGAAGAGGGCGAGACGCGGCTGACCGACGACACGGACGACGTCTGGGTGAAGGTGCACGATCGTACTGAAAACCGTGACCAGGCCATGAAGGACTACCTGAGCTGGGAAGTCGATCTCATGACGCAGATCGGGCGCGACGACGACGCCGGTTTTCGCCGCTATCCCATCGCTGAATAGGACAACAAAGGAATCCGCATGAGCCAGAACTCCGCAATCGTGAAGAACGAGGGGGGCGCCGACGCGCGCTCGGTGTCGCAGCGAATTGCCGCCCATGTCGCCGGGCTGCGTCACGATGCGCTGCCGCCCGGCGCCGTCGAGGCGTCCAAGAGATTGATGCTGGATACGCTGGCCTGTGCCTGGGCCGGCCGTGATGCGCCGGGCGCGCCCGAGGCGCATGGTCTCGTCGCGGCCGATGGCGGCACGCCCGAAGCCACGGTATGGGGCTATGGCGGAAAGCTGCCCGCCGCCTCCGCGGCCTTCCTGAACAGCCTGTTCGGCGCGGCGCTCGACTATGACGCCGTGAACACCGTCCACGCGGATGTCTGCGTGCTGCCGGCGGCCCTGGCGGTCGCGGAGCGGCAGCGCGCGAGCGGCAAGGAATTCCTGGCGGCCTACGCGTTGGGCGCCGATCTGGCCTCGCGGCTGGGCGGTTCGATCACCGGGCAGCACAGGGGCTGGTTCACCACCTCGATCTACGGCGTGTTCGGCGCGACGGCCGCGGCCGCCCGCCTGCTGCGGCTGGACGAGGCGACCATCGCCCATGCTTTCGGCATCGCGCTGAGCCAGGCCTCGGGTACCCAGCAGGCCAATATCGAACAGGCCCTGACCAAGCGGCTGCAATCGGCCTTCGCGGCGCGGGCCGGGGTCTTCTCGGCGCTGCTGGCCTCGCGCGGCGTGACCGCGCCGCGCGAGGCCTTCGAAGGCAAGTTCGGGCTGTTCCAGCTCTACCAGGAAGGCAATCCACTCAAGGTGCTCGATGGCCTGGGCCTGTCCTTCGCGCTGGAGCAGACCAATCTCAAGAAATACCCGACCTGCGCCTGTAGTCATGCCGCGCTCGACGCCGCGTTCTCCCTGATCCGGGAATACGACCTGAAGCCAGAGGACGTGAGCGCGATCGAGGTCGTGCACTCGCCGTTGATGCATCGGCTGGTGGGGGCGCCTTTCGATCCCTCGGGCAACCCCCAGGTGACGGCGCAGTTCAGTGTTCGCTATGCGCTGGCGAGTGCGCTGATGCGCCGCCGTGTCGCCATCGACGATATCCAGGAGGCCGCGGTGCTCGATCCGGCCATCCGCGCCATCACCGACCGCATCGCCGTCGTGGTCGACGAGGACAACAAGAGCGCCCGCGCTCCCGCCACGGTCTCCATGCAGACCCGGCACGGCAGGCTGTCGCGGACGGTGCGCGAGTTCCCCTGGAGCGCGGAGGCGCCGCCCAGCGGCGAGGAACTGGCCGCGAAGATCGATGCCTGCTTCGGCTACGGCGGCGACGCCCTGGCCCCGGCCGCGAGGAAGACGCTGATCGAACGCGTCCGGCGCATCGAGGACATCGACGACATGTCGACGTTCTTCGCCGGCGTGCTCTAACACCCCAGGACCGTTGCCAGGACAAGCATCGATGGACACCAGTATTTCCCGCCTGGCGGATTTCGCCGCCGGCCTGCGCTTCGAACATCTGGACGCAAGCGTGGCGCACGATTGCAAGCGCCGTCTCATCGATGCGCTGGGCTGCGGCGTCGCCGCGTTCGACGCGCCGCCGTCCCGCATCGCGCGCAAGCTGGCCGCCCGCGTGGAGCTGCCGGACGGCGCCCCGGTGCTGGGAACGGCCCGGCGCACGCTGCCCGAGCTGGCGGCTTTCGCCAACGGCGTCATGATCCGCTACCTGGACGGCAACGACACCTTTCCCGGTGGTGGCGGCCACCCGAGCGATGTCATGGCGGCGGTGCTGGCCGCCGCCCAGGAAGCCAAGGCTGACGGCCGCGCGACGATCACGGCCATCGTGGCGGCCTACGAGGTCTACGCGGCGCTGTTTCGCGCGGTCAACATGCGCGAGCGCGGTCTCGACCATGTGTTCTACACGGCGGTGGCGGGCGCGGCCGGCGCCTGCAATGTCATGGGCCTGGACGCGGCGCGGACCGCGCAGGCGATCGCGCTGGCCGTGACCCCCAACCTCGCGCTGGAGGCCACCCGCCGGGGGGCGCTGTCTGAATGGAAGGGCTGCGCGGCCGGCAACGCGGCGCGCAACGGCCTGTTCGCGGCCCTGCTCGCGCGGGAAGGCCTGACCGGGCCGGAACAGGCCATCGACGGCGCGCACGGCTTGCGCGAACTGGTCGGACGCTTCGACCTGCCCGAACTGACCGCGCGCGGAGCGGGCTTTCGCATCGGCCAGGCGCACCTCAAGCGCTTCCTGGCCGAATTCCACGCGCAATCGCCGATCACGGCGGCGCTCGAACTGGCCCGCAAGGTGTCCCATGCCGACATCGCGCGGATCATTCTGCACACCTACCATTTCGCCTGGAGCGAAGTCGGTCACGAGCCCGAGAAATGGCGGCCCACCACCCGCGAGACCGCCGATCACAGCCTGCCGTACATGATCTCGGCGACCTTGATCGACGGCGATTTCAGCGATGCCGTCTTCGAGCCGGCGCGGCTGGCGGACGAGCGCATTCACGCGCTGGCATCCCGGCTGGCGGTCGAGGAAGACCCGGAGTTGAGCGCGCGCTTTCCCGCCTTCGTGCCCTGTCGCCTGGAGATCGTGACGCACGGTGGCGAGCGCCACGTCGCGACGGTCGACTATCCCCGCGGCCATGCCGCCAATCCCATGGACGATGCCGAGGTCGAAGAGAAGTTCCTGCGTCTGGCCGGACGCCATCTGGACGAGGCAGGCGCGCGCCGCGCGCTCGACATTCTGTGGCGCCTGGACGCCAGCGAGACGCTTGAGGAGCTTTGGTCGGTGCTGACCATAGGGGTGGAGGAGAGACCATGAAACGAAGATTGCAGGGCATGCTGGCCGTCGCGTTGGTGGCGGCCGTGGGACCGGCCTGGCCGGCGGACGGTTATCCGTCCAGGCCGATCCGCATCGTGATCCCGTTCGCGCCGGGAGGGACCGTCGACATCCTGGGGCGCGTGCTGGGCGAACAGCTCGGCACCCGGCTCGGGCAGCCGGTCATCATCGACAACCGGCCCGGCGCCGGCGGCAACATCGCGGCGGCGAACGTGGCGCGCGCCGACCCGGACGGCTATACGCTGTTTCTCGGCTCCATGGGCACCCAGTCGATGAACGGGGCCATCTACGCCAAGCTGTCGTTCGATCCGGTCGCCGATTTCGCGCCGATCACGCGGCTCGTCACCAGCGCCAACCTGCTGGTGGTGCATTCATCGATCAAGGCGAACTCGGTCAAGGAGCTGATCGATTACCTGAAGGCCCGGCCGGGGCAGGTGAACTATGCCAGCGCGGGCATCGGCAGCTTCAACCACATCTCGGCGGTCTTGTTCGAGACGATG
This sequence comes from Alcaligenaceae bacterium SAGV5, assembly GCA_009360345.1. Classification (GTDB taxonomy): domain Bacteria; phylum Pseudomonadota; class Gammaproteobacteria; order Burkholderiales; family Burkholderiaceae_B; genus Pigmentiphaga. The sequence continues at coordinate 725,415 of SPDP01000002.1, read as the reverse complement.
GCGGGCGTGAAGATGACGCACGTGCCGTACAAGAGCGGCGGGCAGGCGCTCAACTCCGTCCTGGCCGGTGAAACGCAACTGGTGTTCCAGACCATTCCGGCCGCGGTGCCTTTCATCCAGGCCGGCAAGCTCAGGGCGCTGGCGGTCTGCTCGGAAGAGCGCCACCCCCTCTTTCCCGACCTGCCCACCGCCAGCGAGTCGGGCCTGCCCGGCTTCGAGATCAACACCTGGTACGGCATGCTCGCCCCGGCCGCCACGCCGCGCGCCGTGATCGACAAGCTTCACGGCGCGCTGGTGCAGACGCTGCAGGACCCCGCGATCCGCAAGCGCCTGACGGAGCTGGGGCTCGATGCGGCGCCGGACACGCCCGAGCAGTTCGCGGCGCTGATCAAGACCGATGCCGTGAAGTGGGGCAAGGTGATCAAGACCGCCGGCGTGGTGGCGGAATGAGCGCGCCGGATTCCTTCGCGGCGCCGTCCCGGCCCATGCAGGATGCCGTGGCCTGGGTGGTCGGCGGCGCGGGTTCCCTGGGGCAGACGATAGCCGGGGCGCTGGCCGAGGCGGGGGCCCGGGTGATCGTGTCCTCCCGCAGCGTGGAAGGCCGCTGGCCGGTCCAGGGGCCGGACGGCATCTGGACGCGGGGAGCGGTTCCGCTCGATCTGGTGTCCGCCGCGAAGATCGACTGGGCCGCGAACGAGATCGAGGAGCGGTTCGGGCGCATCGACCTACTGGTCAATTGCAGCGCCGCGCCGGTCTTCGGCGATTTCCTCGAACTCGACGACGAGGACTGGGACACGGTGCTGCAGGCCAAGCTGCTGGGCTACATGCGGACCATGCGGGCCGTCCTGCCTGGGATGGCCGGGCGCGGAGCCGGCGCGATCGTCAATATCAGCGGACGCGGAGGGCGCCAGCCGACACCGGCCCACCTGCCCGGTTGCTGCGCGAACGCGGCGGTCAACGTCCTGACGAAGGGCGTGGCCGATATCTACGGTCCGCGCGGCGTGCGGGTCAACGCCATCGCGCCCGGCCCGATAGATACCCCGCGTCACCAGGAGATCGTCCAGGGCAATGCCCGGGTCGGCTCGCCCGCCTCGAAGAAGCTGCCGCCCGTGGGGCGCCTGGGCGAACCCCGGGACGTCGCCGACGCGGTGCTGTTTCTTGCCAGTCCGGCGGCCGCGTTCATCACCGGCATCACCCTACCCGTGGATGGCGGCGGAACCGCCACCGTATAGCGAGAAAAGCGCGTGGAACAGGCGCGAAAAGGAGAGGAGATGAGGAGCATTCGAGGCATTGCCCGGCTCGCGGCCGGGTGTCTGTGCATCACCGCCGGCTCGGCGGCGGCGGACGGTTTCCCCACCCGCCCGCTTCGCGTCATCGTCGGCTACCAGCCGGGCGGGGCCGCGGATCTCGTGGCGCGGGTGGCCGCTGAAGGGCTGGGCGCCAAACTGGGCCAGCAGGTGGTGGTGGAGAACCGCCCGGGCGCGGGCGGGCTGATCGCCAACGAGATGGTCGCCGCGTCGTCGCCCGACGGCTATACGCTGTTGTTGGTCAATTCGTCGTTCGCCTATCTGCCCACGATGTATTCGAAGCTGAAGTTCGACACGGTCAAGGACTTCGCGCCCGTCGCGCTGCTGGCGACGACGCAGAACGTACTGGTGGTCAACGCCAACCTGCCGGTGAAGAACGTGAAGGAACTCGTCGCCCTGGCCAAGTCCAGGCCAGGGGGGCTGAGCTATGCCTCGGGCGGTCCGGGAGGCTCCACCCATCTGTCGACCGAGTTGTTCAAGAGCATGACCGGCACCGACATCCTGCACATTCCCTACAAGGGCAATGCGCCATCCATCGCGGATCTCAGTTCGGGACAGGTCGACATGACCATCGGTCCCATCCCGGCGCTGCTGCCGTTCATCAACGGCGGCGCGAACAGCAAACTGCGCGCGCTGGCCACCAGTGGCGCCCAGCGCACGCCGATGCTGCCCGACCTGCCGACCATCGCCGAGGCCGGCGTGCCGGGCTACGACGCGGGTTCCTGGTACGGCTTCATGGTGGCCGCCAAGACGCCCAAGGACATCCGCGACAAGCTGGAACAGGCCCTGCTCGCGGTCGGCAAGTCGGACAAGTTCGTCGAGCAGTTGAAGAGCGCGGGCGCGGAGCCGTCGGTGATGCCGGCCGACGAGTTCCGCCGCTTCGTCGCGAGCGAGACCGGCAAGTGGGGAACGATCATCCGGGAAACCGGTATCCGGGGCGATTGAGCGTCCGCAGCAAGGAGCATTCCATGGTTGACACCACGCGTGCGGCGCAGCGCCCGCGCAGCATGTTCGAGAAGATCTGGGCCCGCCACGTCATCGCCGAGCGCGAGGGCGGCGAGTCGCTGATCTATATAGACCGCAATTTCGTGCATGAAGGGCCGTTCTATGCCTTCGACGGCCTGCGGCTGGAGAACCGCAGGATCCACCGCCCCCTCAAGCAGTTCGCGATCGCCGACCACTACGCGCCCACGCAGCACCGCGAGGCGGGCGTGGTGGCCATCCAGGATCCGGACATCCGCAGGATGATCGAGCAGCTCGAACAGAACGCCCGCGATTTCGGCGTGCCGCTGATCGGCATGACCGATGCGCGCCAGGGCATCATGCACGTCGTCGCCGCCGAGCTGGCGCTGGTGCAGCCGGGCATGGTCACGACGGCGGCGGATTCGCACACGACCAGCATAGGCGCGTTCGGCGCGCTGGCCTTCGGCGTCGGGGCATCCGAGATCAAGCACATCCTGGCGACGCAGTCGCTCTGGTTCCGCAAGCCGAAGACGATGCGGGTCACGGTGGAGGGCAGCCTGCCCCGGGGCGTGGCGGCCAAGGACGTGATCCTGGCGGTGGTCGGCAGGGTGGGGCTGTCCGGCGGGACGGGGCATGTCATCGAGTACGCCGGTCCGGCCATCCGCGGGATGACGATGGACGAGCGCATGACGATCTGCAACATGTCCATCGAAATGGGCGCGCGGGCCGGCATGGTGGCGCCCGACGAGACCACCTACGCCTACCTGAAGGGACGCCAGTACGCGCCCTCGGCGGAATACTGGGACCAGGCGCTGGCGTTCTGGCGCGGGTTGCCGACCGAACCCGGCGCGCAATTCGACCAGGAGCTTTCCCTGGATGCCTCGCGGATCGAGCCCATGGTCACCTGGGGCAACCTGCCCGAGCATGCGCTGCCCATCAGCGCGAGGGTGCCGCATCCCGACGAGGCGGCCAATGAGAAGCAGCGCGGCCACTACGAGCGCGCGTTGGCCTACATGCAGCTGGAGCCGGGCATGAGGCTGACCGATGTGACGGTCGACCGCGTCTTCATCGGTTCGTGCACCAACGCCCGCTTCGAGGACCTGGCCGCGGCGGCCGAGATCCTGAGGGGCCGGCATGCGGTCGTGCCGGCCATGGTGTCGCCGGGTTCCACCGACGTGAAGCGCCGCGCCGAGGCGGCGGGGCTGGATCGCATCTTCAAGGACGCCGGCTTCGAATGGCGCGATTCGGCCTGTTCGATGTGCGTCGGATCGAACGGCGATTTCGCGCTGCCGGGCGAGCGTTGCGCGTCGACGTCGCCGCGCAACTACGAGAACCGGCAGGGCCGCGGCGTGCGCACGCACCTGATGAGTCCGGCGATGGCGGCGGCCGCCGCCGTCACCGGCCGGCTGACCGACGTTCGCAACCTGGGCTAGGAGATTCCGCATGGAGCCGTTTACCCGCCTGACCGCCATCGCGGCGCCGCTGGACCGCGCCGACGTCGATACCGACATGCTGATTCCGCAGCGCTTCCTGCGCAAGCCCTTGACAGTGGGCTACCGCAGCTTCCTGTTCTATAACGACCGCTACGACGCGGCCGGCAAACTCAAGGGCGATTTCCTGCTCGATCGCGAGCCCTATACCCAGGCACGCATCATCGTCTCGGGACCGAACTTCGGCTGCGGATCGACGCGCGAAGGGGCGGTGTATGCCGTGGTCGACTTCGGCATTCGCGCCGTGATCGCGTCGAGCTTCGGGCCGTTCTATGCGAGCAACGCCTACCAGAACGGGCTGCTGCCCGTCGTGCTGCCCGAGGACGCGGTGCGTGGCCTGCTCGAACAGCTGGCCGCCGCGCCCGGCGCCGAGATCACCATTGATCTGGCCACCCAGACGGTGACCGATCCGGCGGGCAGGCACTACCGCTTCGAGATCGAGCCGGCCCGCAAGGAACGCATGCTGGGCGGCATCGACGACATCGCGGCCACGGGCGAGTTCGCCCAGATGCGCGATGCCCTCGAGCGCAAGCTCGAAGCCGAGACACCCTGGCTGACCGGCAAGGAACTGGCGGAGCTGACGTCGTGACGCATGTGCCGCTGACCGCCGCGCTGGGCGATTTCGTCGCGAACCTCCGGTATGAGGACATCCCCGCGACGGCCGTGGCCATCGCCAAGCAGGGCATCGCCGACTGCGTGGGCGTGATGCTGGCCGGATCGGCCGAGCCGGCCGTCGCGGCGGTCAGGCGCGGGTTCGCGCCCGACACCGCCGGCGGCGGCTCGTCGATCTGCTTCGGTCCGGAGCGGGCGCCCGCCCACGTCGCGGCCTGGGTGAACGGCACCGCCGCCCACGTGCTGGACTACGACGACGTGGCGCTCAAGGGCAGCCATCCGAGCGCCGTGCTGGTGCCCGCCATCCTGGCCGAAGCCGAGGCGGTCGGCGCGAGCGGGCGCGATATGCTGCGGGCCTATGCGGCCGGGTTCGAAACCTGGGGCGAGCTGATCTCGCGCGACCGTGGCAACTATCAGCGCAAGGGCTGGCATCCGACCGGCGTCTTCGGCGCCGTGGGCGCGGCGGCGGCCTGCGCGGCGCTGCGCGGCGCGACGGCGCAGGAAGCGGCGCACGCCCTGGGTATCGCGGCCTCGCAGGCCAGCGGCGTGATGGCGAACCTGGGCTTCATGACCAAGCCCATGCACGCGGGCAAGGCGGCGGCCTGTGGCCTGCTCGCCGCGCGTTTCGCCGCCGCCGGGCTGACGGCCGCGCCGAATGCGATCGAGCATGAGCAGGGATATCTGGGGGCGTTGTCCCCCGCCGGCGACATCGACCGCGAACGCGCGCCGTCGCTGCCGCCCGTGCGCTGGCGCCTGGTCGAGCAGGGCCTGGCGATCAAGCAGTATCCGGTCTGCTACCGCGCGCACCGCGCGATCGACGCCATGCTCGGGCTCGTACGTGACCGCGGTCTGCGGGCCGATGCCGTCAGGGCGATCACCGTGCGGTTCAGTCCGTCCCATTCGGTGATCCTGAAGAATCATCGGCCACGCACGGCCATCGACGCGAAGTTCAGCATCGAGTTCGCCCTGGCCTGCGCGCTGGTGGCGGGCAGGGTGGGGCTGCGCGATCTCGTCGACGAGTTCGTGCTGAGCGAGCCGATCCAGCGCCTGGTGCCGCGCGTGTCCATCGAGATCGAATCTGAGGAGATGCCCGGCACGTCGGGCTACGCGCCGTACGACCTGGTGCGCGTCGAGACCGCCGCGGGCGAGGTGATCGAGAGCGCGCACGTGCGCCACGCGCGCGGCGACCCCCAGGCGCCGCTCTCGGCCGATGCGCTGTGGACGAAATTCGAGGACTGCGCGCTGTGGTCCGGCCTGCCGCTGGATGCCCGCGCGCTCTTCGACCGGTTGAACGCGCTGGAACGCTGCGGTTCGGCGGCGGAGCTGTTGTCGCAACGCGAAGACTCGTCAATCGGAGGTAGGCGATGAGCGGCCGGCAGGGGCGGGATCCAGGCTCTGGAGCCTATTCCAATATATGAAATGACGTTCTTCAAAAAGACCTCCGTGCTATAGTCGACCCACGTTCAACCTTCGATGTCGTATCGCTTTGGACAAGACCGCAGCCAAGACCCTGCGCGCATTCGAACACATGTGTCGCATCGAAAAGTCCATCGGGGTCAGCGCGCTCGCCGCGAAGCTCGACATCACCAAGAGCAACGCGCACCGCATCCTCAGCACGCTGGTCGAGACCGGCTACGTCCAGCAGTTGGAAAGCGGCGAGTACTTCCCGACGCTCAAGATCTGGGAGCTGGGCAGCATGCTGCTCAGCCGGCTGGACTTCGTCCAGATCGCCAAGCCCCATCTGAAGCGCCTGAGCGAAGCCACGGGTGAACAGGTCTATCTGGCATCGATGAGCAGCGGCGCCGTCGTCTATCTCGATGTCATCGCCAGCAAGCACCCCATCCGCACCTACGCGTCCATCGGCAGCGCGGCACCCTTGCACTGCAGCGCGTCGGGCAAGGTGCTCCTGGCGTACAACCAGGCGCTTGCCGACGAATACCTGGCGGCGCCGCTCGAAAAATACACCCCGCGGACGGTGACCAAGGATGGCGACCTGCGCAAGGTGCTGGATGAGGTGCGCAAGAAGGGGTATGCCACCAACGACGGCGAGTGGCATGAGGGCGTGTGCGGCGCGGCCGCGCCGGTCCATACGGCCTTTCGCGAGGGCGTGGCGGCCATCGGCATCTCCGCGCTGAAGGAGCGCACGACACGCACCAAGCTCGTCCGCTTCGGCGAAGAGCTCAGGCAGGTGTCGGTCCGGATCTCGCGCGAACTTGGCTACCACCCGGCCTTGCAGGTCCTAGGCTAGGGCCTGTTCAAAGGCATAGGCCGCGCAGGGCAAGGCGCGGGTGGGCGGCGTACCGGGTGTACGCAACGGGCCCGCAACGCGGCCCATGCCCTGGCCCGGTCACGCGGACGGGGATCCGGCGTGGACAGGCCCCAGTCCCTTCAGCAGTTCACCGGCGTTCGCCAGCTCGTCCAGTCCCAATACCCGTTCCACCAGGCGTTGCGCCTGTCCGGCATCGAGCGGGCAGGCGCCGGCGCGCAGGCAATCGAGTGCCTTGTCGCCGCGGTCGGCCTCGGACAGCGGCGCTTCCCGTGATCCGGGAATGTGGGCGACGTGGCGTTCGCGCCGGCCTCCCGCGTGCGTGCGGACCGTGACGGTGGCGGCGCGGCTGTTGCCCCAGGTTTCGTCGACGTGGACGGCGACCCGCCGCGCCAGCGCCAGCGTTGCCGGATCCAGCACGGCCTCGGGTTCGATGTCGCCCACGCCGAAGCGCCGGCGCAGCAGGGCCGCGGCGACCGAGTACTGGACGCTGAATTGCGCCGCCACCTGCGGGTCGGTGGAGGGATCGAACGGCGCGCCCACCAGGCGATGCACATAAGGCGAGATGGTCACGTCGAGTTCCGTGATCTCGGACGCGTGGACCGGGTGTTCGCGCGCCAGTTGCAGCGCCGCCTCGATCGCGGTGTGGTTGCAGGCGCAACTGGGGAAGCGCTTGATGCCGGTTTCCACGTGCGGATAGGAAACCCCCAGGCCGTCGAGCAAGCGATCGGGTTCCCCGGGCTGGTACAGGTCGTAGAACCCGGACCGGCCTTCGATGGCCTGGCGCGCGGCGGTGACTCCCCGCGAGGCAAGCAGCGCGGACAAGACTCCGCCTTGCGCGGCGAACGCCGAGGAATAGCGCTTGACGAGACTGCGCTCGATATTGGGCAACTGCGTCGAACAGGCCTGGTTCACCGCGATGCCGAGGGCATGCATGGCCTGTTCGGCATCGAGTTTCATCAAGCGGGCCGCCGCCGCGGCGGCGCCCAGGATCCCGTAGATCGCCGTCTGGTACCACCCCCGGTGCGGCAGCGCCGATGCGGCGCCAAGGCGGGTGACGATGTCGTTGCCCAGGACCAGCGCGGCCACCAGTTCGCGTCCGGTGGCGCCATGCTGCTCGGCCACCGCCAGCGCCGCGGGCAGGACGACGCTGTCCGAATGGACGCTACCGCGTTCGGAGGCGCGCATGCCGTCGAAATCGAGCGCCGCCGCCGCGGCACTGTTCAGGAACGCGGCGGACCGGGCGGGAATCTTCGCGTGGGTCGCCCAGACGGTGCTGTGCGGCTTGCCGCCTTCGTCGACGATGGTTTCGCGCACGGACGGAATGCCGGGCGCGGAGGTGCCGGCCCAGGCCACGGCCAGGGTGTCGAGCGCCATGTGCTTGGCGGCCAGGACGGCGGCCGGCGGCAGCGCGTCCCAGGGGGTGTCGATGACGTGGGCGGCGAGCCGGGCCGAGAGCGTGTCGAGAGACATGGCGGCGGTGCTCAGGCGGCCTGCGCGGGCCGGGCGGGCGCCAGCAGCCGTTCGGCGTTGCCGGAACGGATCAAGGCCTTGTCGGCGTCCGAGATGTGGGGATTGGCCGCCAGCAACTGGACGTCCTTGTGTTTCATGCGTCCACCCGGATCGTCGTGCGGATAGTCGGTGGCGAACAGGAATTGCGAGGCGCCGAACAGGTTGACGGCCTCGGGCAGTTCGGCCTCCTCGGTCTCGATGGTGAAGAACAGATTTTTCTTGAAGTAGTGGCTGGGCGCGTGCTTGTTCTTCGGTTGGTAGTCGTCGACCGAGACGATCCGCTTGCCCCCTTCCAGCTTGCGATAGTTGAAGCGCGGCGCGGCATCTTCCGACTCGTAGTCGACGATCTCCTTGTTGAAGACGGAGTCCAGGTGCGAGACGAGCGGCTTGATGAAGCCGACGCCGGCCTCGGTAAAGACGAACTTCAGGTCCGGGAAGTCGTCCAGCAGTCCGCTCGTGACGAGCGAGACGAGGCTCATCTGGCCTTCCTGCGGCGCCAGCACGTCCAGTCCGTTGAACTGGTAGTTCAGCAGGTTGGTGATGCGGTGGCCGTGCTGGATGTTGTGCAGGAACAAAGGCATGCCCAGCTCCTCGGCCCGCTTGAAGAAGGGCCAGAGCTCGCGGTGGTTGCCCAGCGGATCGGAATAACAGTGTTCGGGGACGGGGAAGACCTTGTCGAGGATGACGGCGCGAAAGCCGTTGGCGGCAGACCATTCCATCTCGGCGATGGCGCCGTCCACGTCCTGCAGCGCGACCAGGGCACCGCCGATCAGGCGGTCGGGGTACTTCCGCAGCAGCTTGAGGATGGACAGGTTCCAGGAGTGGGCCATGGCCGTGGCGAGGCGGCGCTCGACCAGGTAGGAGAACATGGTCGATGTGAGCTGGGGGAACAGGAATTGCTGCTGGATGCCCAGTTTGTCGTAGTCGGCCAGTCGTTCCTCGATGTAGTAGGTGCCGCGGTAGCGCGAGCCGGTGCCGGGAGGGGGGAGAGGCGTCGCACCCGGGACGCGCGGGGGCTCCCCCGGGAACTGGACGTCGGTCAGCAATCCGGCGGCATCCCAGGTAAGGCGGGGCCGGAGCGCTTCGAATTCCGGGCCGAGGTAGTCGTAGACATCGGGGGGCAGGAAGTGGGTATCGGCATCGATGATCATGGCAGGGTCTCGTTCCATCGGTTTTCGAACGACGTCTCGCATGGTCGAAACGCGCTGGAAACAGACTACTCCCGGCTCGATCGGGCTGCAATACATGTTTTCCAAATATTAGAACGCCTTTCCAAATTTATTGACAGCGCCATGGCTTGTCCGTAAATTACCCAGCCAATACGCCGTGCCGCCACGCGCGTACTTTCCCCCACTCACACCTAGCGGGCCCGCACATGATCATCGACATGGACACCCACATCCTTCCGCGCGACATCTACGACCATGTCAGCGGCAGGACCGCCGACCTGCGGCCGAGATTCGAGTTCGACAGCGCAGGCATCCTCGTGAACTGGAGCTTTCCGGGCAATTACATCGTCAAGGGATCGACCCCGTTGCCGCCGCCCGGGGCGGGAGGCCGGCACATCGGCCTGACCGACATGGAGCATCGCCTGGAGGAGTACGACAAACTGGGCATCGAGAAGCAACTGCTGCTGCCGCAGTTCTCGGCCATCTACTTCAACTACACGCTGGACCCCGAGCTGGCCGCGCAGATGGCGCACTCCTACAATCTGTCCATCCTCAACCTGCTGCAGAAATATCCCGGGCGCCTGGTCGGCTCCGCGCTCGTGGCGCTGCAGGACGTGGATGGCGCCATCGCCGAGATGGAATGGGCCCGCAGGAACGGCTTCCAGTCGGTGGCGGTCGACAAAGTGTTCCCCGTCCGCGAGCACCAGTTCTCGGAAACGCTCGGCAGCCGCCGCGAGCTCTGGCCCTTCTTCAAGCGGGCCGAGGCGCTGGGCATGCCTATCATCCTGCACAACATCCAGCACGGGCACCGCATCAGCAATCTCAATATTTTCCAGCGCGACGGGCTCGACGTGGCGTCGCCGGCAGAAGGCCAGCTCAGCCTGATGTCGCTGTGCACCAGCGGATTGTTCGACGATTGTCCCGACCTGAAAGTGGTATTCACGGAAGCCGGCTCGGCGTTCATCAAGCCGCTGGTCGAGCGCTTCGACGCCGCCTACGTGAAGCCGCCGCTCAACTACGAGGACGAGGACGCGCAGGCGCGTTTCCACCGCCGGGTCAAGCCCGGGGGCGAACGTCTGTCGGCGGGCAAGCGCATCACCACCGTCGAGGAATACGAAAGCCGCAACAAGGAGCCCGCGAGCCACTACTTCAGGAAGAACCTGTTCTTCACCATCGAGACGGAAGAACCCGAGCTGCCGGATTCCATCGCGTTCCTGGGCGCGTCGCAGTTCCTGTTCGCCACCGACTATCCGCACGACGATCCGGGCGGACGCATGAAATACAAGGACGTCCAGCTCCTGCACGACCATACCGGCATCTCCGAGGAAGACAAGGAGATCATCCGCAGCGGTTCCGCCCTCAACATGCTGCCGGACTGAACGGCGCGTACACCTATCGCCAAGGGAGCGAGGATGGCTATCCATACTGATGTACTGGTCGTCGGCGGCGGCAACGCCGCCTTGTGCGCGGCGCTGGCGGCGCGCGCGCACGGCGTCTCGGTGATGGTGCTCGAACGGGCACCCGAAGATGAGCGCGGCGGCAACAGCCGCTTTACCGAGGGGTCGATGCGCTTCGCCTTCAATGGCGTGGACGATCTGTTGAAAGTCGTACCCGACCTGACCGAGGACGAAAAGCAGAACACCGACTTCGGTGCCTACACCGAGGACGAATTCTTCGACGACCTGTTCCGCGTCACCGATTTCCGCAGCGATCCCGACCTGGCCGAGGTCCTGGTCAGGCGCAGCTTCGATACCGTGTGCTGGCTGCGCTCGCTCGGGCTGCGCTACGTGCCCAAGTACGGCAAGCAGGCCTACAAGGTGGGGGGGCGCTTCAAGTTCTCCGGCGGAGTGGTGGTGGAAGTGGTCGGCGGCGGCGCGGGCCTGGTCGATTCGCTCTACAAGCTGGTCGCGGATCGGGGCATCAGCGTGCACTACAACGCCCGCGCGCTTTCCCTGCTTGCCGACGACAGTGGCGTCCATGGCGTCAGGGCGCGCATCGATGGCAAGACCCAGGATATCGAGAGCGGCGCGGTGATCCTCGCCTGTGGCGGTTTCGAGGCCAACGCCGAATGGCGCGCCCGCTACCTGGGACCGGGCTGGGACCTGGCCAAGGTCCGTGGATCGCGCTTCAACACCGGCGACGGACTGCGCATGGCGATCGACGCCGGCGCGCTGCCGGCCGGCAACTGGTCGGGCTGCCACGTGGTCGCGGGCGACCTCAACGCGCCGAACTATGGCGATCTCAAGTTCGGCGATGCGTTCCAGAAACACAGCTACCCGTTCGGGGTGCTGGTCAATGCCGAAGGCAAGCGTTTCTTCGACGAAGGCTACGACTTCCGCATGTACACCTATGTGGAATGCGGCCTGGCGCTGGCACGGCAGCCCAAGCAACTGGCCTATCAGGTCTTCGACAACAAGGTGCTGCACCTCCTGCGCGACGAGTACCGGCTGCGCAGCGTGACCAAGGTGCGCGCCGATACCCTGGAGGGCCTGGCCGAGAGCATGGAAGGGGTCAATCCCCAGCAGTTCCTGGCCACGATACGGGAGTACAACGCGGCGGTCCGCACCGATCGGGCGTTCGACCCGAACAGCAAGGATGGCCGGTGCACGGAGGGGCTTGCCCTGAACAAGTCGAACTGGGCCAACACCATCGACGAAGGCCCGTTCGAGGCCTATCCGGTCACCACCGGCATCACTTTCACGTTCGGCGGACTCAAGATCAATGCCCGCGCCGAAGTCGAAGATGTCGACGCGCGCGTCATTCCGGGCCTGTACACGGCCGGTGAAATGGTGGGCGGGCTCTTCTATTCGAACTATCCTGGCGGCAGCGGTCTCATCTCGGGCTCCGTCTTCGGACGGGTCGCGGGCGATGCCGCCGCGGAATACGTGGGTTCGCGCTAGGCCATGGAGACTCCCGGCCTCGCGGACGGCGACGAGATCCGCGCCCGGTTCTCCCGCCGCATGTCGGACATGTACCGGCGCGAGGTGCCGCAATACGGCGCGCTGCTCGATCTCGTCGCGGACGTCAATGCCGCCGCGCTGCGGCGCGAACCGGCGTTGCGCGAGCGCCTGGCCCGCGCCGGAGAGCTGGAGCGCCTGGGCGTCGAGCGCCATGGCGCGATCCGTCTCGGCTCCGCCCGAGAGCTCGCCACGATGCGGCGTGTCTTCGCCGTCATGGGCATGCGGCCTGTCGGCTATTACGATCTTTCGGTGGCGGGCGTGCCCGTGCATGCCACCGCATTCCGCCCGGTGGAGGATGCCTCCCTGGCGCGCAACCCGTTCCGGGTATTCACGTCGTTGTTGCGCCTGGACCTGATCGAGGATGCCGGGCTGCGCATGATCGCCACCGACATCCTGGAGCGGCGGCGGATCTTCACCCCCCGTCTGCTGGACCTGGTCGAACGCGCCGAAGGGCAGGGAGCCCTTGCCGGCGCCGAGGCCGACGAGCTGGTGGCCGAGGCCCTGCAGACGTTTCGCTGGCACAGCGCGGCAACCGTGGACAAGGCGACCTACGCCCGGCTGCACGATGCCCATCGCCTGGTGGCCGATGTCGTGTGTTTCAAGGGGCCGCACATCAACCACCTGACGCCGCGCACGCTGGACATCGATGCCGTCCAGGCGGCGATGCCGGTGCGCGGCATCGCCGCCAAGACGGTGATCGAAGGGCCGCCCGCGCGCAAGGTGGCGCTTTTGCTCAGGCAGACGAGTTTCAAGGCGCTGGAGGAACGCATCGCCTTCGTGGGCGAGGACGCCCGGGCGCCAGGAACGCATACCGCCCGCTTCGGCGAGATCGAGCAGCGGGGCGTGGCGTTGACCCGCAAGGGGCGTGCGCGCTACGACACGCTGCTGGCGAATGTCAGGCACGGCTCACCGGGGTCCCCGGACCGGGACTATGCCGGCCGGCTGGCCGGGGCGTTCAAGGACTTTCCCGACGACCTGACGACGCTGCGGCGGGAGGGGCTCGCCTTCTTCCGCTATGCGCGCACCAGCCGGGGCAGCCGGGACGCCGCCGCCGCGGGGCTATCCCTGGAGGCGCAGATCGAGCGCGGCCTGGTCCGGGCCGATCCCATCGTCTACGAGGATTTCCTGCCCGTGAGCGCCGCCGGCATCTTCCAGTCCAACCTGGGCGGGGCGGGACCGCGCAGCTATGCCGGCAACGCCGCGCAGGCGGCGTTCGAGCACGCCCTGGGCGCGCCGGTGCTGGACGAGATCGCGCTGTACGAGGCGGCGCAGGCCCGTTCGCTCGAAGCGCTTCACGCAAAGGTGAGTCAATGAAGGTACTGGTCGCGGTCAAGCGGGTGGTCGACTACAACGTGAAGGTCCGCGTCAAGGCGGACGGCTCCGGCGTGGATATCGCCAATGCGAAGATGAGCATGAACCCCTTCGACGAGATCGCCGTCGAGGAGGCCGTCCGGCTGAAGGAAAAGGGCATCGCCACCGAGGTCGTGGCGGTGTCGTGCGGCGTCGCCGCATGCCAGGAGACCTTGCGCACGGCCATCGCGATGGGCGCCGACCGGGGCATCCTGGTCGAGACCGGGGAAGATCTGCAGCCGCTGGCCGTGGCCAAGCTGCTCAAGGCGCTGGCCGACCGGGAGCAGCCGCGGCTCATGCTGCTGGGCAAGCAGGCCATCGACGACGACGCGAACCAGACGGGCCAGATGCTGGCGGCGCTGGCGGACCTGCCGCAGGCGACCTTCGCGGGCAGGATCGAGCTGCAAGACGGTGAGGCAGTGGTCACCCGGGAGGTCGACCGGGGCGTGGAGACGGTCGTGTTGTCCCTGCCAGCCGTCGTCACGGTCGACCTGCGGCTGAACGCGCCGCGCTTCGTGACGCTGCCCAACGTCATGAAAGCCAGGAAGAAAACCATCGAGACCGTCACGCCCGGCGACCTGGGGGTCCAGGTCGGGTCGCGCCTGCGCACGATCCGGGTCTCGGAGCCGCGTCCACGGGCGTCGGCCGCCAGGGTGCCGGACGTGGCGACGCTGGTCGACAAGTTGCGCAACGAAGCCAAGGTCCTTTGAGGGAGAGTCGCATGGCCGCACTCGTCGTCGCCGAGCACGACAACGTTTCCATCAGTCCCGCCACGCTCAGCACCATCGCGGCGGCCCGCGCCTGCGACGGCGAGGTCCACCTGCTGGTGGCCGGCAGCGGGGCGGACGAAGCCGCCCGGGCCGCCTCCCGGATCGGCGGGGTGGCCCGGGTGCTGCATGCCGAGGGGCCCTGTCTGGCCGATGGCCTGGCCGAGAACGTCGCGGCCCAGGTGCTGGCCGTGGCCGGCGGCTACGGCCACATTCTTTTTCCCGCGAACGCCGGCGGCAAGAGTGTCGCGCCCCGCGTCGCCGCGAAACTCGACGTATCCCAGCTCAGCGACATCGTCCGCGTGGAAAGCAGCGATACCTTCGAACGGCCCATCTACGCCGGCAACGCGCTGGCCACGGTGCAGAGCGGCGACCCGGTCAAGGTGATCACCGTGCGCGCGACGGGTTTCGATCCGGTGGCCGCGACGGGCGCCGACGCGCGGATCGAGTCCGTCCCGGCGGTGTCCGGGTATGGCAGGAGCCGCTTCGCCGGACGCGAGGTCAGCGGCAGCGATCGTCCGGACCTGACCGCGGCGAAGATCGTGGTGTCGGGCGGACGAGGGCTGGGCGGCGCTGATCGCTTCAAGGACGTCATCGGCCCGCTGGCCGACAAGCTGGGCGCGGCGATCGGCGCCAGCCGCGCCGCGGTCGATGCGGGCTATGCTCCGCACGACTTGCAGGTGGGCCAGACCGGCAAGGTCGTGGCGCCGCAGCTCTATATCGCCACGGGCATCTCGGGCGCCATCCAGCATCTGGCGGGCATGAAGGATTCCAAGGTGATCGTGGCGATCAACCGGGACGGCGAGGCGCCGATCTTCGGCGTTGCCGACTATGGACTGGAGGCTGATCTGTTCGAGGCGGTCCCGGAACTCCTGACGCGACTCTAATGCCCGAGGGCAAGGACCTCCATGTTCGAATTCCTGCGTCCCACGCCGCCTGTCCATGATCCGCTCGGGCCGCCCGTGCCGGGCGCCGCGGACGAGGTCAAGCACACGACCTGCTACATGTGCGCCTGCCGTTGCGGCATCCGTGTCCACCTGCGCGATGGCGAGGTCCGCTACATCGACGGCAATCCGGACCACCCGCTGAACGAGGGGAAGATCTGCGCCAAGGGGTCTTCCGGCATCATGAAACAGCATTCGCCCGCCCGGCTCACGGTGCCGCTCAAGCGCCGGCCGGGCTCCGCCCGCGGTGACGGAGACTATGTCGAGATCTCGTGGGACGAGGTCTACGCCACCTTGACCGATCGCCTGGGCCGGATCCGTGCCACGGACCCCAAGCGATTCGCGCTTTTCACCGGGCGAGACCAGATGCAGGCCCTGACCAGCCTCTGGGCGCGCCAGTTCGGCACCCCCAATTACGCCGCGCACGGCGGATTCTGTTCGGTCAACATGGCCGCCGGCATGATCTACAGCATCGGCGGCTCGTTCTGGGAGTTCGGCGGGCCCGACCTGGACCATGCGAGGCTGTTCGTGATGATAGGAACCGCCGAGGACCACCATTCCAATCCGCTGAAAACCGCGATCTCGAAGTTCAAGCGGGCGGGGGGCCGTTTCATCTCCATCAATCCCGTCCGCACCGGATACTCCGCCATCGCCCATGAATGGATCCCGATACGGCCGGGGACCGACGGCGCGCTCTTCATGGCGCTGATCCGGGAACTGATCGCCAGCGGTGAGTTCGACCGCGATTTCGTCGCCCGCTACACCAACGCCCTGGACCTGGTCGATCTCGACAGCGGTCTCATCGTCGGCAAGGGCGAATCGCTGGAGGAGGGCGGACGCGAGGTCGGGGGCAAGCCCGCGAAGCCCGCGTTTGAACTCCTGCGCGAACGGGTGGCGGACTGTACGCCGGAATGGGCCAGCGCCATCACCGGCATCCCGGCGGCGCGCATCGTGGCCCTGGCCCGCGAGATGGGCGAGACGGCCATGCGCGCGTCGTTCGAACTGCCCATTGCCTGGACGGATACCGAGGGCGTGGAGCATGCCAGCGTCGTCGCCCGTCCGGTGGCGTTCCACGCGATGCGAGGCCTGGCCGCGCATTCCAACGGCTTCCAGACGATTCGCGCATTGGCCATCCTGATGAGCCTGCTGGGCACCATAGACCGGCCCGGCGGTTTTCGCCACAAGGCGCCGTTCCCCAAATCCATCCCGCCGGCCGTGCGCCCGCCGAATACCTGGGACCAGGTGCGGCCCATGACGCCGCTGGGGGCCGCCCCGCTGGGATTCCCGGCCAGCCCCGACGACCTGGCGGTGGGGCCTGGCGGCGAACCGATCCGGATCGACAAGGGGTTCTCGTGGGAGCATCCGCTTTCGGCCCACGGCCTGATGCACAACGTCATCACCAACGCCTGGCGCGGCGATCCGTACCGTATCGACACCCTGCTGATCTTCATGGCGAACATGGCCTGGAACTCGACCATGAACACCACCCAGGTGCGGACGATGCTGAACGACCGCGACCAGAGCGGCGAGTACCGGATCCCCTTCATCGTGGTGTGCGACGCTTTCGCCTCGGAGATGACCCAGTACGCCGATCTGATCCTGCCCGACACCACCTATCTGGAGCGGCATGACGCGATGTCGCTGCTCGACCGGCCGATTTCGGAGTTCGACGGCCCGGTGGACTCCGTGCGGATTCCCGTCGTTGCGCCGAAAGGGCTGTGCAAGCCTTTCCAGGAGGTACTGATCGAACTGGGCTGGCGCCTGAAGCTGCCGGTGTTCACCGAGCCGGATGGCAGCCGCAAGTACCGGGGCTATGAAGACTTCATCGTCCGCTACGAGACCGCGCCCGGTTCGGGCATCGGGTTTCTGGGCGGCTGGCGCGGCAGCGACGGCGAGAAGTCGCTGGTGGGCGAACCCAACCCGCGCCAGTGGGAAAAATATGCCGAGAACAACTGTGTGTTCCACCACGAGCTACCGCCCGGCATGCAATACATGCGCAACTGGAACCGCGACTATCTGGCCTTTGCCCGGCAGGCCGGCTTCAACGGCGCGCCCGAGCCCATCCGCATCCAGCTGTACTCGCCGGTGATGCAGGAATTCCGGCTGGCCGCCCAGGGCAGGCGCGACGGCAAGCAGCCGCCGCCGCACCTGCGCGCACGCATCGAGCGCCACTTCGATCCGCTGCCATTCTGGTCGCCGCCGCTGGAGCACGCGGCGATCGATCTCGAAAAATACCCGCTCAACGCCATCACGCAGCGGCCGATGGCCATGTACCACTCATGGGACTCGCAGAACGCCTGGCTGCGCCAGATCCACAGCCACAACTACCTCATGGTGAATCCCGTCACCGCGCGCGCCGCGCAGGTCGAGGACGGCGGATGGATCTGGGTCGAGTCGCAGTGGGGCCGGTTGCGGTGCATGTGCCGCTACAGCGAGGCGGTCGAACCCGGCACCGTGTGGACCTGGAATGCCATCGGCAAGTCGCGCGGCGCCTGGAACCTCGGGCCGCAGGCCGACGAATCCAGCAAGGGGTTCCTGCTCAACCACCTGATTTCGGAAGAACTGCCCCTGCCGGGCCCGGGCGGGACGGTTTCCAACAGCGATCCCGTCACCGGGCAGGCGGGCTGGTACGACGTCCGCGTGCGTATCGGCCCGGCGGATCCCGGCGAGCCCAAGGAGGTCTGGCCGCGGTTTCCCGCCATGAAGCCGATGCCGGGCACCGGCATCATCCGGAAAGTCCAAGCCTATTTCGCCGGCGGAAAATAACCCCATGACCCAACTCGCGCTTGTCATCGATCTGGACGTCTGCGTGGGCTGCCACGCCTGCGTGACGTCCTGCAAGCAGTGGAACACCTCCGGTTCGGCCGGTCCGCTGGAGGACGCGAACCCCTACGGCGAGAGCCCGAGCGGTACGTTCTTCAACCGCGTGCAGACCTTCGAGGTGGGTGAGTTCCCGCTGACCGAGACCCTGCATTTTCCCAAGAGCTGCCTGCATTGCGAGGATCCGCCCTGTGTGCCGGTCTGTCCCACCGGCGCGTCGTACAAGCGCAAGGAGGACGGCATCGTGCTGGTGGACTACGACAAGTGCATAGGCTGCAAGTACTGTTCGTGGGCCTGTCCGTATGGCGCGCGCGAACTCGACGAAGGCCGGAAAGTGATGACCAAGTGCACGCTTTGCGTCGACCGCGTCCACAACCCGGCGCTGCCCGAGAACGAGCGCAAGCCGGCCTGCGTGATGGCCTGTCCGACCAACGCGCGGTTGTTCGGCGACGTGCATGACGAGCGTTCCGAAGTGTCGCAGGCGATACGCGAGCGCGGCGGCTACGCGCTCATGCCGGAGTGGGGCACGCGGCCGGCGAATCACTACCTGCCCCGCCGGAGCCCGGAATGAAGCCCGCCTGGTCGGTCATTTTCCTGACCACGCTGTGCGGCATGGCGCAGGGCCTGATGCTGGCGCTGGTCGGCGCGGACGTGTTCGGCGGGGCGCTCGAGCCGGCCGCGGCGCAGCGCTTCTTCGGTGGCGGGGCGCTGCTGTGCGTGGCGCTGGCGATCCTGGGACTCTTCGCGTCGTTCTTCCACCTGGGCCGTCCCGAGCGTTTCTGGCGCAGCGCCGCCATGTGGCGTACTTCGTGGCTCTCGCGCGAGGTCATCGCGGTGCCGGCTTTCATCGTTTCCGCGGCATGGTATGCCTGGGCCCACCATGCCGGGCAGGGCTACGCCACGGCGGTGGGTTTCCTGTGCGTGGCCTGCGCGTTGGCGCTGTGGGTATGCACGGCGATGATCTACGCCTGCCTGCGCTTCATCCGCGAGTGGGCCAGCCCGTTCACCCTGGCCAATTTCGCATTGCTGGGCTGCGTCTCGGGTTTCACCGCGGCGTCGGCCTGGGCGGCCTGGACGGCGCCGCGCTGGGTGCCGGCCTACCTGCTGGCCGCCTATGTGTCGCTGGGTGCCGGCCTGGTGGTCCGGCTGCTCATGCTGCGCCGCAATGCCCGGCTGCGGCCGGGCTCGACGCTGCAGAGCGCATTGGGCATCCGGAATCCGAAGATCGCGCAGAAATCCATGGGCGCGATGGGTGGCACCTTCAACACGCGCGAGTTCTTCCACGGCCGCAGCGCGGCCGTGATCCGCGGCGTGCGCTGGGCGTTCCTGTTGCTGCTGTTCCCCGGTTCGGCGCTGCTGCTGGCGTGGGGGCAGTTCCGTGCCAGCGGCGCGCTGCTGGCCGGGGCGCTGGCGGTGCAGTACCTGGGGTTGCTGGCGGAGCGATGGTTCTTTTTCGCGCAGGCGAATCATCCGCAGAATCTGTACTACCAGGTGATTTCCTAGGGGGATGACCGCGAGGCGCGACATGCCGGAGTCGCGCCGCCGCACGCAGGTTCGTCACCCCAAGACCGGCTTTTGCGCGCAGGGGCGGCGCCCGTGGTCTGGTATTGTGCGGGACATGCCCAGACCGGGCCATGTCCCCCGAACGAACACCCATGACACACTCCTCATCCTCGTCCCCCGGCAACGAGGCGCTCGCCGCCGTTCCCGGCGAACAACGCGTCTTCCTGTGGCACGACCACGCGTCGCTCTGGTTCAGCCTGGGCGTGGGCCTGCTGGTCATGCAGATGGGCTCGTACCTGCTGCCGGCCTTGAGTCCCCCGCAAGCCTTGCTGGTCATCGTGCTGGGCTCCGTGCTGGGGGCCGGGCTGCTGGGCTGGGTCGCGCAGATAGGCTGCCGCAGCGGCCTGTCCAGCGCCGGCCTGATGGTGGCGGTCTACGGGCGCGGTTTCGCGCGCCTGCCCATCGTTCTCAACATCGTGCAGTTGCTGGGCTGGGGCGCGTTCGAACTCGTGGTGATGCGCGATGCCACCGTCGCCGTGGGCCGCCATGGCGGCGCCATGACCGCCGACTACTGGCCCTACCTGGCCACGCTGCTCTGGGGGGCGGTGATCCTGCTGCTCATCGGTGGCTCCATGGTGCGCCTGGTGCGGCGCATCGTCTCGCGCGTGGCCCTGCCGCTGGTCGTGCTTTCATTGCTGTGGCTGAGCTGGCAGTTCCTTTCCATGGCGCAGGGCCAGGGGCTGGCCGCCTTGTGGAGCCGGAGCGGCACGGGTGGCATGAGCGCGCTGTCGGCCCTGGACCTGGTGATCGCCATGCCCATCAGCTGGCTGCCGCTGGTGGCCGACTACGCACGCCACGGCAAGCGGGGCCGTTCGGCGCTGACGGGCACCTGGACCGGCTATGCCGTGGCCAACATCTGGTGCTATGGATTGGGCGTGCTGGTCGCGCTGACGCTGCCGAGCCAGGACCTGATCATGGCCCTGCTGCAGGCCCAGGGTGGCCTGATCGCGCTGTCACTGGTGCTGATCGACGAAGTCGACAACGCCTATGGCGACAACTACTCGGCTTCGGTGTCGGCGCACAGCATGGCGCCGCGCTGGAGCATCCGCCGCTGGGGACTGCTGATCGCCACGGCCTGCTGCCTGCTGGCGATGGTGCTGCCCATGCACAGCCTGGAGCCGTTCCTGCTGCTGCTCAGTTCCTGCTTCGTGCCGCTGTTCGGGGTGATGCTGGGTACCCTGGGCCTGGGGGCCGATGCCGAACGGCTGCTGCGGGAAGCACCTTCGGTGCGGGTCACGGCCGTGCTCATCTGGATCGCCGGCATTGCGTTCTATCATCTGCTGCCGCTTGCCAGTACCGCGCTGGGGTCGGCCCTGCCGACCCTGGCGCTGAGTTTTGGCCTGGCCGTATTGTTCATGCGGCGGGGCGAGCCGGCCGGGCCGGTTCCCGCGTAGCCAGTCTCCGGCGGGCACGGCCATCGAGGCCGTGGCCCGCGTCCGTCGCGCTTTCAGCGGCAGGCGTAATTCGCCGCATCGTCCGGATCGCCCGTCCCCCGATAGACCGCCTGCTTGGGATAGGCGCACAACGGACGGGCTCTCTGCACGGATCCGGCCGCCGTCCGCGACGCGACGAAGTCGTCCGGGGGCGTTCCCTGCTCGACCCATCGATCCATGGCAGCCAGGACGTCGCGGCTCGGATCGGGAGCGGCGTCGCCGTCGACGCGCAGGGTGGTCGCACCCGGGCCGCCGCTGCAATGGCCCATGCCGGGAACCAGGAAGAGCCGGTAGAACGCATCGAGCGCGTTCCGGGAGCCTTGCGCATCGAGCACGCGATCGTAGTAGCCGATGCTGTCGTAGGCGCTGACCACCGGATCGCTCCAGCCGTGATAGACCATCAGCTTGCCGCCCGCCGACTTGAATGCCGACAGGTCGGCGCTGGTCTGGTCGACCAGCGGTGCAATCTTGGCATACGCATACGAAACGTCGCGGTCGAAATCGAATGTCCACCAGTTCCACTGCGGATCGTCGAAAACCCAGTAGCGCCAGAAGTCCGCCCGTACCGGTTCGGTCGACCCCATGTAGCCCGACCATCCCGATTCACTGCCCACAGGCCAGCCGGGATAGAGCTGGGCGTTCGTACGGGGATTGCGTGGCCCTCGATAGATGTTGCGGGCGGCGGCAAGCTGGCTGGATGTCAGGCAGTCCGCGGCATCGCCGGCGGTGCACAGCAAGGTCGCGACGTCGAATTTGTCCGCGCTGCAGGCGCGGGGATCGTCGATGACGCCGTCCGTCACGCCATCCAGCGCATCGCAGGCCGCGACGGCGCTATCCGTGATGAGCCGGAGCTTGGCCGGCGTCAGGAATTGCGTGAGGTTGTCGTTGGCCGGGCGGTTGGAGCGGAACCGCCACATGAATTCGATATTGAGGGCGGTGCGGTTATTGCCGGGCGCGCCGGCAATGATGCCGTCGAAATCTTCGGGATAGCGCTGTGCTTCCGCAAATCCCTGATGACCGCCCGTGGAACATCCCAGGTAGTAGGCCCGGCTGGCCGCCGTGCCGCGCAACTCGGCCAGCAATTGTTTGCCCGCGACGGTAATCGCGTTGACCGACCGGGATCCCCAGTCGATGATTTTCTCCGGATTGCCGACGCCCCACAGCATGTCCTCGGTCTGGTGGCCGGTATCGCCGCCAAGCACGGCGTAGCCCTGCCGCATCGCATAGGCCATGTCGCCATAGCTCAGCGCCGGGCTGTAGCCGCCGTTGCCGGTGGTGACCAGCTTGCCGTTCCAGACCGTTCCCTCCGGCACCCAGAGCTGGAAGTCGATCCGCGAGCTGGCGCTGGGCATGGCCACGGCATCGATGCGGCAGAACGCGGGGACGCCGTTCAGGTCCTGGCGGCTGTCTGCGGGTCGATAGGTGCCCGCGGGAATGGACGACACCGCCGTGATGCGCGCCGCGGGAATCCGTACGTCGGCGAAATCTTCCACCTGGCAGGCGCGGGCGACCGGCCCGACAGGCCCGCCCGGCCCGGGCGGCTGGGCCGGCGATCCGCCGTCGTCGCCGCCACAGGCGGCGAGCGTTGCGGCCAGGACAAGCGCGAGAGGCAATATGCCGCTCGCGGGACAGGGGTATCCCATGATTTCTCCTCTGGTGTGGCGCCGCGCTCGTTGTCGATCTTGTGCGCATGGCGAGATTCGCTGGAACCTTCTTGTCCGCCGCACTCTATGCCGGGAGATTTCATTTGGGAATTCGAAAATTTACATGAATTGATCGATAGCTCAGGATAGTGGGGGCGGTGGCCGTTGGCGTGTCATGGTGGCCACCCCTTCGGCGACCAGAACCAGCACCGCCATCCAGATCGCCAGATAGGTGGGCCACTGCGAGGCGGGAATGGATTCACCGAGCACTCCCGCGGCCACGATGACCAGCAAGACCGGTTCCACGTAGATCAGCAGGCCGAACAGCGTCAGGTTCAACTTCGGCGCCGACAGCGCCTGCAATCCCAGTGCCGAGGCGCTGATGATGCCCAGGCCGAGGATCAGCCACGGCAGGGCGGGCGGCGCATCGGCCGGCAGCGCATACCCGCCCTGCACGACGAAAAACACGCTGACGGGCAGGCCCAGCGTCATGTCCAGCCACAGCGAGCCCAGGGTGTTGGTATGGGTGGCGCGGCGCAGCCAGAAGTAGCCGGGATAGCCCAGGCACACCAGCAACGCGGGCCAGGACACGGTACGGATGATGGCGATCTGGTAGACGATCCCCGCGAATGCCAGGCCGCCGGCGAGCAGTTGCATCGGGCTGATGCGTTCGTCGAAGGCCAGTCGGCCCAGCGCCACCATCACGATCGGCAGCAGGAAATAGCCCAGCGAGACATCGAGTCCGTGACCGTTCACCGGCGCCCACATGAACAGCCAGAGCTGGCCGCCGAGCAGCGCGGCCGACAGCAAGCGCTGTGCCCAGAAAAACCGTTCGCGGCGGATCCGCGCGGCGAGCTGGCGGATCTCGTGCCAACGTCCCATGGCCAGGACCAGCAGGGTCAGCGCCGGGACGGTGAGCAGCATCCGCCAGCCGTAGATGGCCGTGCCGTCCAGGGGGCGCAGCAAGACGGTGTACGCGGACATCAGCGCGAAAAGTGCTGACGAGGCCACGTTGAGCAGGACGCCGGTGGAGGTGTCGAGGGAGGGTGGGGCAGTCATTGAAAAGGGGGAAGCGTGGGATGGATAGGGTGAAGCCATGGGCGCCGCGGGTGCTGAAAAAATCCCCGTCTCTCTACTGGGGCGATGCGTTCCCGATACGTATCTCCGACTTCAACCATTCGATGAACAACTCTACTTCCGGTACCGCCTTGGCTCGCTCGGAGACGAGCAGGCAGTAGGCTTGCGGCGGAACGATGCCTACTGGCGACAATCTCCGCAGTAGGCCCGATTCGACAAAGTATTCGATGAGAACATGCCGCCCCAATGCAACGCCTTGCCCGAGCATCGTGGCTTGGATGATCTGGTCGTGATTGGTGAATCGCAGGCTCTTCGTGGTTTCCGCCGTGGCGGTGTCGGGCAGCCATGTCGCCCAGGCAGACCATGGGTAGAGGCTGGTGGTGGACTCCTGAAGAAGCAAGGTCTGGCCTTCAGGGTCGAATGCCTTGTCCAAACCCGGTTCGATGTTGGCAGCGACGGTGTTGCTGCCCACCGGGTAAATCTCTTCCCTGGTCAAGACCTGGCCCGTGGAAGGCAAGGTGTCCGGCGTGCAGTATCTGATTGCCACATCGACGTCCTCGGTGTCCAGATCGACGAACCGATCAGTCGCCTGAAAGTGCAGATCGATGTCGGGATGAGCCGCATGCAAGGCCCCAAGCCTGGGAATCAACCACATCGAAATGAATGACGAGAACGACGATATCGTGACCCGCTTCTTAGCGGAACCGCGGCGGATCTGAGAAACGCAACCGTCGAGTTGATCCAGCATGGCTACCGCGACCTTCTCCAGCTTTGCGCCTGCTTCGGTCAGTTTGAGCACGCGGGTCGTGCGCACGAACAGTCGTTCCCCCAGTTCGCTTTCCAGCGCCTGTATCTGCCGGCTCAGCGCGGATTGCGTCAGGCATAGCTCCTCCGCCGCTTTCGTGAAGCTTCCTTGCCGGGCGGCAAGGACGAAGCCCCGTAAACCCGCAAGGCTGATCGGGCGATCCTTATTCATGATTTTCTCGCATCAAAGTCATGAGATTTTTCCGTTTGAGTGAGCGGTAATGCCCATGTCCAATCAGCGTGCATGGTTAATTATGAGGTTTTTGCATGGATTTTGGAATCAAGGGAAAAGTCGCTCTCGTTACGGGGGGAGGCGGCGGCCTGGGCAGCGCAATCGCTCTGCAACTTGCTGCGGAAGGCGCCAGCGTCGTCATCGCGGACGTGAGTGCGCAGGCGGCATGCCGTACCGCGGAGGCGGTCGGCGCTTGTGGCGGCCACGCTTTGCCGCTCGAGTGGGACCTGTCCCGGAGGGAGATTTTTCCGACACTGCTGTCGCAGATCCAGGATTGGGCGGGGGACGTTGATATCCTGGTAAACAATTCCGGCGGGCCGCCGCCCAGTCTGGCGACCGATGTGCGGGACGAGCTGTGGCATGGACAGTTCGATGCCATGGTCCTGTCGCTGATGCAGCTCACTTCGCTCGTATTGCCCGGAATGCGGCGCAGGGGTTGGGGCCGCATTATTACGAGCACATCCTCGGGTGTGATCACCCCGATATCGAACCTTGCCGTATCCAATGCGCTTCGCATGACGCTGATCGGTTGGTCGAAAACACTCGCCGCGGAGGTCGCCGCGGATGGGGTGACGGTCAACGTCGTGCTTCCGGGGCGTATTTCAACCGCTCGCATAGCCCAGCTGGACCAAGCCAGAGCCGACCGCGAGAAGCGGTCGCTTGATGACGTCATTTGCGCCAGCACCTCTTCCATTCCCGCTCGTCGCTACGGGAAACCCGAAGAATACGCGGACGCTGTCACGTTCTTGGCAAGCGCACGCGCGTCGTACATCACCGGGTCCATGGTGCGTGTCGATGGTGGATTGATTCCGAATATCTAGGAGAAAGACATGGATGCTGGAAACCTCAGTGAGCGCGAGATCATCCGCAAAAGATTCCTCGCCGTGGATACGTCGAACGTCGCTGACGTTCTCGACATGATGGGCCTGCCAAATCAAGGGCTGGCCGCGGAGTTCGCTCCCTATCCGGCGACGGCGGGCAAGCTGGCGGGCTGGGCCTATACGATCCGCGGTCAAATGACTCCCTTCGAAGGGGCGGGCGACGCCGACAAGATGCAAGCCTGCCAAGGGCTCTCACCCGGCGAGGTAAGTGTGTGGAGTGGTGACGGTTGGGGGTTCTGCTACTTCGGTGAACTAATCGCTATTGGCATGAAAGAGCGGGGAAGCGTGGGGGCGCTGGTCGACGGTGGTGTGCGTGACATTCGCTGGATCGCCGAACAGGACTACCCCGTATATGCGCGCTACCGGACGCCCGTGCAATCGATCGGGCGATGGAAAGTAAACGCCTGGCAGATCCCCGTCTCGCTTCGAGGCGCGGGCGGCGGCATGATCAGCGTGGCGCCAGGCGATTTCATCCTCGCCGATGAGGATGGTGCCATCGTGATTCCATCCGGTGCCGTCGTCGAAGTCCTGGAGAAATCCGAAGCGCTCACCGTCACGGAGCAACAGGTACGACGTGCGTTGAAAGACGGTCTGTCGTTGGGGGACGCACTCGCGAAGTACGGACACGTCTGATCGTCCGACTCTGTTCATGAAAGCCCTGGGTGCCCAATGGCGCCTGGGGCATGGGTTCTCGGCGGTACAAGGCAGTGCGCGATCAAGGGGTTTGCCCCTATCGCTCAAGGCATTCAAGTTGGTTCAAACTGTGTATACACAATACAGTGCACAAAACTAAGAGAAACGACAAAGACGGCGTGGGCATGGGGCCGGCGCCGCTGACGGGGGAGACAATGAGCGTAACCACGGAGGTCGCGGCAATCCGCGACGGGGTAACCCAGGGCACCAGGACGACAGGCGGCAGGGTTTCCTTTCGTGCCTGGGTGACGGTGGCAGTGGCTTTTGTCGGAATGGCGTTTGGCCAGACCGCGATCGCCTTCTTGACCCTGGGCGTATTCATGAAACCGCTTGGGCAGGAGTTCGGATGGAACCGCGGCCAAGTCGCGATGGCGTTATCGGTGGGGGCCTTCGTACTCCTGTTTTCCACGCCTCTGGTAGGCCGGCTGATCGACCGCATCGGCGTACGCCGGGTGCTTCTGCCATCGATGTTCGGATTCGGGCTGTCGCTCTGCGTGATGTACTTCTTCTCTGGGACACTGGTCCACTTCTACGGCATGTTCGTGCTGATCGGAGTTGTCGGAACCGCGGCGAACAACGTGTCCTATATTCGAGTGTTGAGTGCCTGGTTCATCAAATGCCGTGGGCTCGTCATAGGCGTTGCTTCGGCAGGCGTGGCCGCTGGCCAGGCCATCAGCGTTGCGCTGGCGCAGAGTCTGGTAACGCAATACGACTGGCGTGTTGCCTATCTGGGCCTTGGCTTGCTGGTGTTGGTGGCGGGGTTTCCCATCGTGGCCCTGTTCCTGCGCAACGAACCGGGTGATGTAGGCCAGGAGCCGTTCGGCGCGGAGGAGGCGGGCTTGCGCAGCGGCACACCCGCATTCAGCGTGTCGCGCGCCCAGGCGCTTCGCATGCCCGTGTTCTGGTCCCTGATATTCATCGCATTCTGCATGTCGATGTCGCTGCACGGCGTCCAGATCCACTTCGTTCCGTTGTTGATGGACAGCGGTATCTCGGCCGGAAAGGCCACCGCAGTCTTCATCGGCCTCCTGAGCGCGGGCTCCATCATCGGCCGAATCGCCACGGGCGTTCTCTTCGATCGCTTCTTCGCACCGCGTGTCGCGATGGTTGCATTCATGCTGCCGCTCGCCAGCCTCATGCTGGTATCCAGTGGCGTGGGGCTCTGGGCCTTCTACCCGATGGCCTTTTTCTTCGGGATTGGCCTGGGCGCGGAGTCGGATGTGCTGGGCTACTTCACGAGTCGCTATTTCGGCTTGAAGTCCATGGGCGAACTGTACGGCTACATCTTTGGAGCGTTCATGGCCGGGTCCGCCGCCGGTCCCGCCATCTACGGGCTTGTACAAGCGCGGACCGGAAGCTACGACTCCATTCTGATCGCATCGACCGTGATGCTGGTGATGGTTTGCGTGGTGTGCGCAACGTTGCCGCGCTTCAAGGACGTTCCCTCCGTCCAGACGTAGCCGCTGTCATCTCAGCTCCGGCGGCCTGGCCGGCGGGGCGCTGATTCGACAAGTTCTTCTCTTGGCCACACTTCCAGGCCCGCGTTGCCTTCGGCTCGCGGCCCAGGCCTCCTGTTGCTCAAAAAAAGGTTCGCTATGAAGCTCTCCACTATCGCTTTCGCTCTGACGATCACCGCGGCCGTCCCCGCCGCGCACTCGCAGTCGTCCGTTTCGCTGTTCGGTCTGGTCGACCAAAGCATTGCCCACATCACGAATGTGAACGCAGCCAAGGACTCGGTCACCAAAATGCCCTCCAATAGCTCCATCCCATCTCGTTGGGGGCTGCGTGGCACGGAGGACCTGGGGAACGGTTACAAGGCGGGCTTCGTATTGGAAAGCGGTTTTTCGCTTGATACGGGCGCTTCCATGCAGGGTGGCCGCCTGTTTGGCAGGCAAGCCCATGTGTCGCTGTCGACGCCCTATGGCACGGTCACCCTGGGCCGTCAGTACTCGATGTTGTTCTATTCCCTTTTCGGCGCGGACCAGTTGGGCCCGAATCTGTTCGGTTCGGCCAGTCTCGATCCTTACATCGCCAATGATAGGACCGACAATGCCATCGGTTTCCTGGGCAGGACGGGGGGCTTCCAATACGGGGCGACCTACAGTTTCGGACGCGATGCCGCGGCAACAGGCGGTCCCGCGGCCACCAACTGCGCGGGCGAGTCAGCCACCGATCGCAAGGCCTGCCGTCAATGGACGGCACTCTTGAAGTACGACGCGCCGACATGGGGCATCGCTGGTGCGTACGACAAGCTCCACGGTGGCCCCGGCGTCGTTTTTGGAGGGCCTGCCGCGTTGAACAACAGTGCCTACTACGAGGCTCGAACCACGGTGAATGGCTACGTACAGGTCGGCGGCCTGCGAGTCAGCGGCGGCTGGATCGGCCGAACGAATCGAAGCGCACAATCTTTCAGGCAAGACATGGTTTTCGCTGCGGTTGGCTACGCATTGACGCCCGCATTGTTTCTTGATGCCCAGGCATTCCGCTATACCAAGCGCCATAGCGACGATGACACCATGATGTATGTCGCCCGTGCCACCTACAGCTTGTCGAAACGTACGGCGGTGTATGTGACGGGGGGCTATCTGACCAACTCGGGCAACGCCGCCAATTCACTCGACGGCATGTCCGGTGCCGGTCCAGGCCTGAACCAGATCGGCGTGGCGGCGGGCATCCGCCATGCGTTCTGAGCCAGGAGGCCGCGCCATGGCGAGGATCAAGCCTGGGAGTCGGTGGGACGGTTTTTCACGAATTTTTCGATCAGCGCTTCCATGTACTGGCGCGTGACGGCCTCCGAGCCCTGGCTATCGCGTGCCTGCATCGCGGTGAGCAGCTTCTGGTCGTAGTGAAGCGCAATCTCGCGATTGGCGGGGTCCTTGTAGAACTCGTTGCGTGCGGCAAGGAACTGGTCTTCGAGCATGGTGGCGCAGCGTGCCAGGGGCACGTTGCGGCACATCGTCCGCCACGTAATGCGGTAGACGTAGTTTGCTTCGATGAATGTGCTCAGCCGATTGGATTGATGCGCTTGCAGCCCCTTCTCGAACGCTTTCTCCAAGGTCTTGAGCTCGTCGGCGGTACCGTCTTTGGCGGCGTGATAGGCGACCCTGGGATCGATCAGCATATGTGCTTCGAGCCGATCCGCGAAGTCTTCGAATGAATCGCTTGGAAGGACGAACCCACGCTCGCTGCTTACGATCAAGCCGTCACGCGCCAACTGGAAAAGAGCCTCGCGAACGGGGGTCCTGGAAACGCCGTACTTTTGCGCGAGATCGACTTCCATCAAGCGCTGGCCCGGTTCGATCTCCCCTCTGCGCAGTCCTAGCCGGATGGCTTCGTAGACCTGTTCTCTCAGTGGTGCGCTTTGAACGATGAGGGGATTGGAAGATGTGCGGGCCATTTTTCTTGCTTTGAGCATGTGTCGATGTGGTGTGGGTGCGGTTCAGTCAGACACGTTGACGTGAGATGCCTATTAGAGCCGACTTTCTGCCGGCGTGCGTCGATACGAGCAATTTACCATTGAAAAAAATATGTTCTGTGTATACAGTACGCACAATTCAGTGCGCGGTCTGCGTACAGGAAAAAGGAGACAATCCCTATGCAACGGCCGCCTGTGGAACTTCATCGGCTCATCAGTCAAACCGTCGTCAATCCGAGCTTGAACGAACAACTGCGTTGTGATGCACGGTCCGTCTACACGCACTTCGGCATCCCGGCTGACCAGCAGGCGTTGCTGCTCGCGGATCCGCGGAAAGCGCTGGCAACGCTGAATGTCCACCCGAATCTGCAGTTCAAATTTCTTGCCGTGCTCGGCTTGCTCGGCCTCAAACCCGCCTCGATACAACCCTATCTGGAGACGCCTCATGGGCAAGCTCGTTAGCGCGGTCGCCACGTCGCACACCTTCGGGTTGCCCGATAACCATATCGAGGCGACGGAGCGCGTGGCGGAGGGCATGCGCGAGATCGGGAGGCGCGTGCGCGCTGCGAAGCCTGACATCCTGATCATTGTGTCCAGCGATCATCTGACCAATTTCGATCTCGACGTACAGATACCCTTCGCCGTGGGCATGGCGGATGGCTACGAACCGCTCGGCGATCTCGGCGTGCCTGTCCGGCGCTATCCCGGGAACCGTGGATTCGCCGCCGGTCTCGTGCAGTTTGCTTCGAACGATGGCTTCGATCTCGTCGGCCTGGAGCGCGTGCGCCCGGACCACGGCATTGCCGTGCCCAACGCGATGATCAATGTGCACGCGGACGTGCCACTGGTGCCGCTGTACATCAACACGGTCATGGAGACCATACCAACCTGCAAGCGCAGCTACGAGCTGGGAAGAGTCGTGGCCAGATACATCCGGGAGCAACGACCGAATGCGGAGCGTGTGGCGATCGTCGGATCCGGCGGCTTGTCGCATTGGATCTGCATGCCCGATTCCGGCCGCATCAACGAAGAATGGGACCGCGGGATCCTGGATCGCATCGCGTGCGGGCAGGGCCGCGAGCTCGCCACCTGGACGCCGGCCTCGATCATCGAGGCCGGCGGAAACGGCGGTCTCGAAATCGCCGCGTGGGCCTGCATGCTGGGCGCCGCGGGCGATGCCACGGGGTCGGCGATCTACTACGAGCCCATGCACAACTGGTGGACGGGAATGGGTGGCGTCGCCATGCACATCGATGCTGCCTGATGCACTCCGAGCCCAACCAACCTTTTTAGAAGGATCCGACATGACCTCTTCCTACCAACCACCGGACATCAGTGCGGAACTGGCCGCAATGGGTGTATCCAGCCGCCGTGTCATGGTCGATGGCCTCGACACGCATTACCTGGAGATCGGGCAAGGCCCGGTTCTGATCCTGGTGCACGGCGGGGGAGCCGGTGCCGATAGTTGGGGAAACTGGAGCGCCTGCCTGGAGGCCTACGCTCGACGTTTCCGTGTCATCGCCCCCGACATGCCCGGCTTTGGCCGCACGGCGAAGCCGGCGCCACAGGAGTATGACTACAGCCAGTCCAGCCGCAACCGGCACATGCTGGCATTCATGGATGCGCTCGGGCTGCACTCGGTGAACCTGATCGGCAATTCGATGGGGGGGGCGACGAGCCTCGGCGTTGCCATGGCGCAGCCCCGCCGGGTCAACAAGCTTGTACTGATGGGCAGCGCCGGCCTGGGCATTTCGAATCCGGACCCGACCTACATGCAGACCTTCGCGGGCTACGACCACACCGTGGAGGCCATGCGCCGCCTGATGCAGAGCCTGGGTGGATCGCGATACGAGATCGATGAGCGGCTGCTCATGTATCGCCACGCGCTCATGCAGGAACCCGCCGCGCAAGTGGCCATTGACGTCATTCGTCGCAGCCATCTCGTCTATGAACGCGCTCGGATTGCTGCCGTGCGGACGCCAACCCTGGTGGTCGGAGGCAAGGAAGACAAGATCGCCGTACTGGCCCGTACATATGGCTATCTGGAATTGATGGAGAACTCGTGGGGCTTCGTGCTGCCGCACGTCGGGCACTGGGCAATGATGGAGTCGCCGCGCGAGTTCGTCGCTGTCACGAGTGCATTTTTTTCTGATGACCTGTTCTGAAGCGTGAAGAGGCAACAGAACTGAAGGAGCAATGATGGAATCACCCATTACGTTTGTCGAAGACGAACTGCTGCGCAAGGTACCTTCGTGGCGCGACTATCTCTCGGCCAAACTCGGTTTTCGCAATCACTGGTATCCCGTGAAGCTATCGCGGGAAATCGGCGAGGCGCAGATCGCACAGATGACGCTTTGCGGCGAGAAAATACTGATCAAGCGGGTGGACGGAAAACTGTTCGCCTTGCGGGATCAGTGCCTTCACCGCGGCGTGCCGTTCTCGCAGAAACTGGAGTGCTACACGAAAACGACGATCACCTGCTGGTATCACGGCTTCACCTACAAGTGGGAGAGCGGCGAACTGTGCGATATTCTTGCATCGCCGGACAGCAAGGCCATTGGACGGCGGGGCGTCAAGAGCTATCCGGTCGAAGAAGCAAAGGGTGTCGTATTCGTCTTCCTGGGGGATGATGACTTCGACGTGCCACCGCTGGCCGAAGACGTGCCGCCCATGTTTCTGGACGAGGACATGGCGCTGGAAGGCGATTCCTACGTCGTGGAATCCAACTGGCGAGTCGGCTGCGAAAATGGCTTCGATGGACTGCATGTCTATATCCATAGAACCTCGCCGCTGGTCAACGACACACAACGGTCCCTGCCGATTGGCCACACGGCCGAATCCGGAAAGATCGAGCTGAGAGAAGCCCCCGGAGAGCCCAAGGGCGTATATGACTCGTTCGCCCACCACCACAGTCTCTGGGAAGGCCGTGTCGAAGGGGATGTGGTCGTCAAAGGGGTGCGCAACTCGCGTGCGGACGGTGCTCCGAGCCGTACGACGGCCGCGTCACTGTGGATGCCCGGCGTCTTGCGCGTGGACGATTTTCCCGATGCGGGACGTCATCAATTCGAGTGGTACGTTCCTATCGACGAGAACACCCACTACTACCTCATCATGATCGGCAAACGGGTCAGCTCGCCCGAGGAGGCGCTGGCCCACGAGCAGGAGTTCTGGAGCCGCTGGAAGCCCGTATCGCTCGACGGATTCAACAATCAGGATGTCGAGGCCAGGCTGGCCCTGCAGAGCTTCTACAAACGCGACCGGGCGTGGCTGGAAGAAATGTTGATCGAAGGCGACTATCCCATCATCGCCTGGCGGGAGCTGGCGCACCGTCATAACCGTGGGGTGCAGTGCCCGGAGCATCTGGGCTGACGGCCGCGAGGCGACCGGCGGATCGGTCGGTCGCCGTCGCGGCGTCGAATTCGACAAGTTGAGCGCAATGAGCCAAGGAATGCGTCTTCCACCCCTGCTTTCGTTGAAAGCCTTCGAAGCCGCGGCCCGGCATCTTTCATTTACCGCCGCCGGAAGCGAGCTGCACCTGACTCAGGGGGCTATCAGTCGCCACGTCAAGCTGCTGGAAACCTACCTGAAGGCGAAGCTTTTCACACGCTATATTCGGCGCGTGGAACTGACTGAAATCGGTCAGGAGTACTTCCTGTCCGTGCAGAACGCCTTGCTGGACATCGAACGAGCAACCATCTCGGCAAGGCGGGATTCACGGCGGCGAATCACGCTCGATGTGCTCCCCACCTTGAACTCGCTTTGGGTCATGCCGCGCCTGGCGAGTTTTACCGAAGCGCACCCCAACATCGAGTTGCGGCTGGTGTCCTCGATCAGTCCCGTTGATTTTCGCACGCATGAAGTTGACGTGGCCATTCGAGTGGGGCGGTTTCCGGGACGCAGGTATCCCAAGCGATGCCCGCGCATCGAGCTGGAAATGGTGGGTAGCTGGAAGGACGTCACGGCCCAGTATCTTTTCCCTGACGTACTCATTCCGGTCATATCGCGCAAATTACTCGAGCAGGGAAGACCGATCGAGGCGCCGGCCGATCTTCTTTCGTATCGGCTGATTCATACGGCCAGTCGCCGCTATGCCTGGGGTGACTGGTTGGCGAACCACGGCCTGCGTGTGCCGGCCAGATCCGATCAACTGGACTTCGGCCACTTCTTCATGGCGATTCGCGGTGCGAAAGACTGCAAGGGGGTTGCCATCGTTCCCAGGATTTTCTTCGAGATTTTCCCCCACGATCCCGACCTCGTCTGTCCGCTGCCTGGGGAGATCGAAAGCGCCGGCGCCTATTATTTATTAACCCGGGAGTCGCAGAGCGACGATCCATGCATCCGCCTGCTGGCGGAATGGATCCTGGCCGAAGCGGAGCATGTTGCCGGCGGGCCGCCGGCGCAAGCCTGAAAGGCGCGCCCCGCCCGATCAAGCGCTATTCCGCACGGATGTTCAACTGGCCTTCCCTGACCACCCGGGCCCACTTCTCCTGTTCGTTTTTCATCGTGGTGTATAGCTCCAAGGTTGAGCTTCCCTTGACGACAACCCCCTGCTTTGCAAGCGTGAACATGATTTCCGGTTCTGCCAGGACGGCTTGGATCCTGGTTTGAATGTCCGCAGCGAGTTTCGCGCCCATTCCTTTTGGCCCGAACAAGGCGTACCACGCTTCACCGTTGAAACCCGGGAGGCCGCTCGCGCTCAGGGTGTCGAGCGCGGGGAAGTTCGGATCTCGCGTCGCACTGATGACGCCCATGATCCGGAGCTTGCCTTCTTTCTGGAACGGTACTGCCTGATGTACGGGCAGGAACATCGTCTTGACATGGCCCGCAAGCACGTCGGTGATCGCTCCCGATGCTCCCTTGTACGCGACGTGACTCATCTGGAGCCCCGCCATCAGGCACATCTGCTCCATCCAGAGATGGTGGAAGGTTCCTTTGCCAGGCGATGCATAGTCGACCGTTCCCGGCCGGGCCCTGACGTAGGCCAGGAACTGCGGAAAATTCCCGGCTGGCAACGATGGATGGATGACCAGGGCGAAGTTGGTGGAACACAGATTGGAAATCGGGGTGAATCCATCGAGCACGTTGATCGGAGCGTTGGGGTATAGCAATGGCAAGGTCATTATCGACGCCGCGGTGATCATCAGTGTCGACCCGTCCGGCGGCGCTTTCGTGACCATTTCGTAGCCGATCAGTCCGGAGGCGCCCGGACGGTTGTCGATAATGACCGGACGATCCACCCGTGCGGTCAGACGGGGCCCGACAAGCCGAGCGGCCAGGTCGGGAGTGGTTCCTGGCGCGTGCGGCACGATGAGCCGAATCGGTCCGCTGCCGCCGTCCAGCGTCGTGGCGACCCCGGGCGCTGTCGGTATTGCCGCTCCCGCGAGCGTTGCCGCTCCACCGCGCAAGAGTTTGCGCCGTTCGTGGGAAAAATTCGATGACGAGTTGCGATCCATGGTGTCCCCGGATGCCGTTAGCGGTTGCATGATGTGGGCGCGTCGATCAGAAGAGAACGGACGCCTGGGCTTTCACCTGGATGCCGGTGGGAGCGACGTGTGCCAGGCTGTCAGGATGTCGTTGAACGCCTGTGGCGATTCGAAGTGAGCCGAATGGCCCGCGTTCGGAATGATGTGGAACCGCGAGGACGGTACGCGCTTCTGGACAGCCTCGACCAGCGGTGGGGGGAAAAGGATGTCTTCGGATCCGACGACAAAGAGTATGGGTATCCGGGTGGCAACCAGGTCGTCCAGCGGTCGAACGCGCTGCGTTCCAGTCAGTGTTCGCAGTCCGACACTGTTGAAGCTCGCGATCTGGCCGTACAGGGCGACCTTGTCCGGGTTCCCGGCACGGGTGGTGGAACCCAGCACACGCTCGGCCTGGCCGAGATTGGCGGTAGCTCGCTGGACGGCATCCATGCCGGCCCGCAGGGAGGTGGGCAACTCAATGCCGATCAACGTATCGGCCAGGACCAGGCCGGCGACGCGTTCAGGATACTGGCAAGTGAAGAGGACACAGCACCCGCCGCCCATGGACTGTCCGACCAGTACCGCCTGGCGCAGGTCCAGTGCGCGCCAGAGGTGGTCCAGGTCGTCGACGAAGCCGTCCCGACCGAGCCCTTCCGCATCGCTCGATTTCCCGAAACCGCGCGCGTCTACCGTGATCAACCGGAAACGGTCCGCCAGCCCGGCAATCTGGGGAAACCAACTGGCATGATTTCCACCCATCCCGTGAAGCAGCACCAGCGTTGGCCCGCTGCCATGGACCTCGTAGTACAGCTGGCTTTGGCCTGAAGAGAAATAGGGCATGGTCGATCCGCCTATTCCCAGGTGGCGAAAGCCATTGCGCAACCCGTTCCGGCCGGACTGCGGTAGCACGGGATGTAGTCGACCAGGTCCATCTTCATGCCCTCTACCGCGCCGGCCAAGGCGGACCAGCATCGAAACTCGGAATTGCCGGATTGCAGCTTCTCGAGGGGCATGCCGAGATGGCCATCGGGCTTGCCCGACGCCATGATCTCGAGGAAGTTTCGATCGAATTCCTCATCCACCACGAAGTGGCTGAGGCCGCCAGTGGCGATCACCGCGACGCGGATATCGTCTGGCCACGATTCGACGGCCGCTCTGATGGATTGGCCGAGCTGGTAGGCGCGCCCCGGCGTGATCTGAGTCGGCGGGTAGTAGGTGTTGATGCTGATCGGAATGATCGGATAGATCTTCGCGGCCATCATCTTGTAGTAGACGTAGCCGAACGAGTGGCTCATTCCCTGATCAGGCGGCAGGTAGCGCGAATGGGCGGGGTCGAAGCCGTTGTTCATCAGATGATCGATGATCTTCAAGGCGCGCCCGGAGTCGACCGGGTATTCCTTTTCCTGCTGGGGATACCAGAGGTCCTGGTTCAGGCGGGGATCGTACTTCCACTTCATGATGCCTTGGGGCTTGTATGGCAGCGCATCGCCGCAGAAAACCTGGATGGCCGGCATGTTGTCGTCGTCAAAAACCTCCTTGTGGTCATCGCCGATGACGATGACCAGATCGGGGTTGACCGCATCGAGGCGACGGATGAGTTCGGCCATCGCCCTTTGATTGGCCATGTGGCGTTCGGCCATCTTCTCCATGGTGATCTCGTCGATGACGGCCGGGCTTGCCCTGCCCAGGAGCTCGTCGTACGAGACGCTCTTGCCGTCGAAATCATGAAGCGCAAAGAAATTTTTGTCGTCCACCGCGGCGCGGGCAAGCCACGCCGAGGGCTCCATCAACAACGCGGGGCTATGTGAGGATCCAATGCCCATTACGATCTTGGCCATGTCTTTTCCTTGTATGTGAGCGTTGATTCGTTCTTTTGGCTGTATGTGGCGAAGCCGCTTGTCACGCCGCCTTCAAGCCTGCCGGCGGCAGGCTTGCGTTCGTGTCTTCCAGCATTTCCCTGGCAATGACGGCTCGAGCCTTCACGAGCCGCTTGCCTATGCGCAGCTCTTTCGGATCGTTGACGCAGGTAATGCCGATAATGGCGCCCGCCGCGAGGTGGTAGATGGCGAACCGCCGGGTGTCGGGGTCACCGCGGACGGCCAAGTCATCACCTTGCGTCGAACCGAAGACGTTGATGTTCAAGTCGTACTGGTCAGACCAGTAGCCGCATATCTCCGCGTAGCCGGCGTGCGCGTCAACGAGCGCATGGCCGACATGCCGGCCATGCGCGGCTGCATGGTGCCAGCTCTCGTGCTTCTCGTGCCGGCCCGAGATGTCGTTGAAGGCATAGGCGACTTCTCCCGCCGCGAACACACCATCGGCGCTGGTCCTACCCAGGCCATCCACTGCAATTCCCATGGCCCCGCAGTCGATGCCGGCACTCTGCGCCAGTGTGATCTCCGGTGTGACGCCTATGCCGACGACAATCAGGTCGGCGACCAGGGTCGTGTCGTCGGAAAGGGTTACCGTGTGGCTGTCGTTGCCGTATTCGAATCCGACGGGATACGTGTTGCATCGGATGGCTACGCCGTGTGCCGAATGAGCCTGCTGCAGCACGTGGCTCAATAGCGGGGGCGCGGTTCGTGCCATCAGCCGGGGACCGGCTTCGATCACCGTCGTGGCGATCCCGCGCTGTACGGCGACCGCGGCAACTTCCAGGCCGATGACTCCGCCGCCGATGACGATCAGGCTCGAGGCCCGCTTCATTGCCACGCGCAGCGCCAACGCATCGTCGAGCGTGCGCAGATAGAACACCCCCGGCGTCGCAGGCGACAGCAATGGGAGGACCTTCGGGCGAGAGCCCGTTGCCAGCACGAGCCGCCCGTAGTCAATGGTGTCACCGTTATCAAGCATCACGCACCGAAGCGAAGGGTCGAGCGCGGTGACGGCACGACCTCGCAGCAACGTCACGTCCTGCCCCTCATACGTTTCCTGTTCCCGCAGAAGAATCGTCGATTCCGCACCGGTTTTCAGCAGTACGTCCTTGGACAGCGGCGGCCGATCATAGGGATAGTGCGGCTCCTCGCCGATCATGGTCACGCGGCCTGCGTAACTGGCATCCTTGAGTCCGTCGAGAACACTGACCGCGGCGAGTCCGGAGCCAACGATGACGATGCCTGGTTCAGCATCCATATGGGTTTCCTGAGTCACGGATGTCTCCTTCGTGGATGCCGTCAATCCACACGCAGAGCCGCGCCGGCCCCAACCTGGAAATCCGTGCCCTTGCCCAGGATGATGGCCGCCGATCTCACCCGATACCACTCGGGATGCGCTGCCACGGCAGGCGCCTTGCCTTGCTCGAGATCGTCGGCGGATCGAAGCAGCCATTTGCGGAAGCCGACGATGGCGGCGTCCCCGGATCCCAAGGTTTCCCTGGATCGATCGACTATCGGCCCCATGCTTTCTTGAACCGCGGTATCTTGCATGCCTATGCCTTCGATACCCGTTGAGCTGCGCAGCCGTTGTTCCGTTCGGTCGCGCTTGTAGTCGTTGTGGCGATTGACCAGGGGTCGGTAAGAGCCGTCGTCCATGACCCGGGTATGTACGCCGCCATGGTCCAGCTCGTGAGCTTCCAGGGGGCGCGCGGCATTCCAGGTCATGGTGAACAACCAGCAGTTGTGGTCATCGATGGGAACCCAGGCGTGTCCCATGATCGGCCCGCCCTGCTGGTTCGGAGCGATCATGGTGTAGAAGGGCGCGAGGAACTGCGTGACGCGCCAGTAATAGTCGTCCTCCGCGGCATTGCGGCGAGCGCCGATTGCCATCCCATAGTCGGTATGACGCACGAAGAATCGGGGAGCGGTGTCCGAAGCAAGATATGGAATCCTGGAGTTCGGCGAGATCTGCCGCTGGCGGAACGGGATGGAGGTATCCTCGTCGAGCAGGCTGTGCAGGATGCCGACGTGGCTTGAATCGATCCCTCCTTCGACACCCTGCGCGTAATTGGTTTCCTGCAACCGCTTGCTGATATAGCGGTGCGCGGGGGGAACGAGACCCCATTCGATTTCCGGCGGCACCGTGGGCATATGTTCCGGCTCGCCCATGTATGCCCAGACCAGGCCACCCCATTCGACGATGGGATAGGACTGGATCCTGGTCTCGTCCTTGAGCGGGGTGTCGGCTGGTTCGGCAGGCATGTCCACGACATTGCCCCGCGTGTCGAATTTCCACCCGTGATAGACGCAGCGCAGGCCGCATTGCTCGTTGCGGCCCAGGAGCAGATCGACACGTCGGTGAGGGCAATAGCGGTCGAGCAGGCCGAGCTTTCCCTCCGAGTCCCGAAAGGCAACCAGATCCTCTCCCAACAGGCGCACCGCCACGGGTGGGCCGTCGCGCTCGGCAACCTCTTCTGGCATGAGAAAGGGCATCCAGAAGCGGCGAAAGACGTTTCCCATCGGTGTCCCGGGGCCGACGCGAGTCAGTTTTTCATTGTTCTCTTGGCTGAACATGGTGCTCTCTCGAATTCAGTTGATTAGGCCGAAAACTTTCCCGTCTTCCACTTCGACAGCGTAGGTGCGCAGCGCGCGCTTGCACGGGAATTCGGTGGCCTGGCCCGTGGTCACATCGAACGCCCCGCCGTGCAAGGGGCAATGAATGATCTTTCCTTCGAGCTCGCCGCCGGACAGCGAGACGAGGCCGTGCGTGCACAAGTCGTCGGTCAGGTACAGTTCGCCGTCCACCTTGTAGAGCGCGAGCGCGTCGTCGCGCTCCGGGGCACAGACTTGGTGCGGCCGACCTTCGGGAACGTCCGAAATTTCACACAGGAGGATTCTTTTGGTCACGAGCCTATCCTCAGGGGGCTTTGCATCTTCTTCAGGAGCGCTGCGACGCTCAGCGCGGTGATGCGTCCGGTTTTCGGGTTCTCGGACGGAATGTTCTCGATGCTCATCGTGAACGAGGCCGAGTCGGCATCGACATGAATAGTGTGGGTATTCCGCGTGAGTGCGGGATCCGCCCAGATTTCGAGCTGGGTGCGGTCCGGGCCGATTCCGGCCAATGACAAGGCGACAGCGACGTTCAAGTTGGCCGGAAAGCCGACAGCCGCCTCGCGAGCGGTTCCATTGAAGATGCGCGTCGGCTCTTTTATGTCGTCGATGGCAATGCCGTGGGCTTCCAGGTACGGTGCGCCGAGCAGGCCCTTCACCGGTTTGCGGGTCACCATTCGAACCGAATGGATGGTGCCTTCCGCAGCCGCCGTGACGGCGTCCAGGCCAAGTAGCGCACCGGTCGGGACCAGGATCTGACCCCCGTGCTTTTCGGCCAGCTTGATCAGGTCAGGGTTGGCAAGTAGCGCGCCCGAACTGAGGACGACGAGTTTTTTCCCCGCCCTGAGCACCGGGGTGGCAATAGCGGGCAGCAGCGCGGCGGGAGCACATTCGACCACGATGTCGCACAGTTCGGCGAGCCGCTCGATCGGGACACATTGGGGTGTTTGGACCAGGCCAGACAGGAACGCCGTATGCTTGGCCGGATTCCTGACGGCAATCGCCGCGAGCTCAAGTCCGAGTATTCCCTTGTCGAGAATCGTTGCCAACGAGTTGCCAATCGCACCCAGGCCGGCAATGCCGACCCGCTCTGGTGCGCGCCCATCCGCTAACTTCATATCGCCTCCAGTTGAACGCCTTTACCGCGTCATGGAGGGATCGTAGGTTTAAGGTCCGAGGGCGAACAAACGATTTTCTTGGAGGGATTGGATCACTTGCATTCATGCATGCCCGCTGGCTCCGCGGATTTCAACCCTAGAACTTATAACTGACCCTCACCCAGAAGTTCCGGGGCGTTCCATAGTTGTAGCCGTTGTATCCCCCCAAGCCGCTGTAGTAGCGCTTGTCGGTCAGGTTGTCGATGCTGACCGACGCGGCCACCTGCTTGTTGAATTCATACCGCGCCCTGACTCCCAGCACGGTCACGCCGCCTTGCGTCGCGCGTCCGAGTCCGTCCAGTTCGTCATAGTGGATCGCACTCTGATAACTCACGCTGCCACCCAGGGTCAGCTTGTTCCATTCGCCCGGAAGCCGGTAGCTGGCGGCCAGCCTGAACAGGTGCTGGGGGTAGTTGGGCAGCAGCAGGGCGCCTTCGTTGTCGCGCTTGGCGAAGTAGGTGTATCCGCCCATCACTTGCAGGCCGCGTACCACTTCGCCGGCGGCCGTGATCTCGAAACCCTTGCTGCGGGCGCCCGGGACGGAACGGTATGGCGCGCTGCCGTCAGGCAGCGGGGTGCCGCCGGGGTCTTCCACCGGCACGTTGGCTTCTTGTGTCCGGAAGATGGCGAAGCTGCTGTTGAGCTTGCCGTCCAGATGCTCGCCCTTCAGGCCCAGTTCGTAGTTCCTGCCGGTTTGAGGCGGAAGCAGGGCGTTGCCGGCGTCGCGCTCGGACCTGGGGATGAAGATCCGGGTATAGCTGGCGTAGGCCGAGAAGGTGTCGTTCAGGTCCAGGACCGCGCCCGCGTAGGGGGTGAACTGGCCGTTGGCCTTGGTGGTTGGGTTGATGGTCCAGAGGTCGGCGGGGCCGTTGTAGGACGATGATCTTTCCTGGTACCAGGTGGCGCGGGCGCCGAGGATCACCGACAGCGGTTCGGCGATGCGCAGGCGGGTCGAACCGTAGACGGCGGTTTCCTTCGCGTCCAGGAAGGTGTTGTAGAACGTATAGAACTGGCTGGGTCTGGGGAAATCCTGCAACTGGTAGAAGTTCAGCGGGCGGCGATCCCAACCGTTGGGGTTGGCGGAATTGAGGTTCAGCTTGCTGGTGTAGTCGTTGATGCTCAGGCCCACGGCGGCCCGGTGTTCCCGGCCGAACGCCCGGAAGGGACCGGTGGCGTACACGTCGAAGGATTTGTTGACGGACGTGGCGGGGTTGTCGCGGATCTCGATGGTGGAGGCGCCGGTCTGGTCGACGGGCAGGTATTCGAACAGGTAGCCCCAGGTGGCCTTGCGCTCGTTCTTCAGGCGGCTGGCGTCCATCTTGACGCGCCAGCCGTTGGCGAAGCGATGGTCCAGCGTGACGAATACTTTGTCGCTGTACATGTCCCACTGGCTCCAGGGCGTGCCGGGGTTGAACGAACGCGGGAAGTCGGTGCGCGCGCCGTTGCTGTAGAACAAGGGCGCCTGTCCGAAATTGGCGCCGTCGATGGCGGTCTTCTGGTGTTCGTAGCCCAGGCTCAGCGTGGTGTTCGCCGCGATGTCGGCTTCCAGGATGCCGTACACGATGTCGTCGGACCGCTTCTTGTAGTCGATGAAGCTGTCGCCCGAGGTACGCGAGACGATGGCCCTGCCGCGCAGGGTGCCGGCGCCGTTCAGGGGGCCGCCCACGTCCAGCTCCAGGTTGTAGTTGCTCCAGCGGCCGGCGCCGACGGTGGCGCGGCCGGCGAATTCGGACGTGGGCCGCTTGCGCACCAGGTTGACGGATCCGCCCGGTTCGCCCACGCCGTTGAGCAGCCCGGCCGCGCCGCGCACGACTTCGACGCGGTCGTAGATCACCGTGTTCAGCATGCCGATCTCGGCCGCGGGCGTCTTGAAGGAAAAGGTGGGCACGCCGTCGATCAGGGTGTTCAAGGCGAAGCCGCGCGACGTGAAGGTGACGCGTTCGTCGAGCTTTTCGGCGACGACGCCGGGTGTCTGGCGCAGCACGTCGTCAAGGGTGACCAGGTTCTGGTCGTCCATCTGCTGGCGCGTGACGACGCTGATGGATTGCGGCGTTTCGCGCAGGGACAGGTCCATGCGGGTCGCGGCGGCCGCGGCCGGGGTGGTATACGAGCCGGTGCCTTCGCTGGGCGCATCGCCGTCGCGTTGGCCGGTCACGCTGATGGCGGGCAGCGCGGTCACTTCGCCCTGTTGCGCGCGTTGCAGCGTATAGCCGCCGTCGGCGCGCCGCAAGGGCGCCAGTCCGCTGCCTTCCAGCAGCTTGCGCAGGCCGTCCTCGAACGCATGGGTGCCGCTCAATCCCTGCGTGCGCAGGTCCCGCGTCAAGGCCGGATCGAACGACAACAGCACGCCGGCGCGCGCGGCGTAGGCCGACAGCGCCGGGCCCAACGGGCCGGGCGCGATGGCGGCGGCAGCGGGCGCCTGGGCATGGACGGGCGTCGCCATCGCGGCCAGCGGTAGCGCGAGGACCGTGGCGCCGCGCAGGATGCGGCGGGACGCGCTTGCGCGCAAACGTGGGAAACGCGGGGGCATGACGGGGTACTCCAAGGATGGGTCTTACCCTCGTAGCCAGTTGAAACGCGAAAAGCGCTAAGCGTGTTACAAACTTTTCCCGATCGCCGATCGTGGCAGGATCGACACCCAGTAGCGGGTGCGATAGCGCAGGCGCAGCGGCAGGGTGTCGGCGACGGTAGCCAGTACGCGATCGATGTCCGCCAGCGGGAACGCGCCCGAGATCGGCAGGCGCGCCACGTCGGGGGCGCAGTCGATCCAGCCGCTGCGGTAGCGTTGCAGTTCGGCCAGGAAGTCCTTCAGGGGCATGCCGTCCACCTGCAGCATGCCAAGTTGCCAGGCGGACGGGTCGCCGGACAGCGGTTCGGGCGGGGAGGCCAGACCATCGCCGAAACGCAGGCCCATGCCGGCCGGTACCAGGCGCGCGCCGCCGGCCTCGGCGCCGCGCGGCAGCACGCGCACCGCGCCCTCCAGCACCTGTACGGACGAAACGCCATCGTCGCGCCGCACGACGAAGCGCGTACCCAAAGCGGTGATGCTGCCTTCCCGGGTACGGACGATGAAGGGGCGGGCGACGGGTTCGGGATCCGGCGCGGTTTCGACCAGGATCTCGCCGGCA
Source organism: Alcaligenaceae bacterium SAGV5 (assembly GCA_009360345.1). Taxonomy (GTDB): domain Bacteria; phylum Pseudomonadota; class Gammaproteobacteria; order Burkholderiales; family Burkholderiaceae_B; genus Pigmentiphaga. The sequence goes on along the minus strand of SPDP01000002.1, from coordinate 681,283 downwards.
TGCAGCGCGATCAGCCGCTGCCGGGCATCGAACAACACGTCCATCGCCGTGGCGGTGTTGAGAACGACGCGGCTATGGTCCGCCAGCAGCACTTCGCGCCGCGCGCCGACCGCGGTCCGGTACTGCGCGGTCCAGCCGCGCCAGGTGTCGTCGCGATACGCCAGCCAGCCCGCGCCGCCGGCGCCGGCCAGCAGCACCAGCTTGCCCAGGGCGCGCCGGCGCGCGGGCGAGCGCGGCCGGCTCAGCACGGGCAGCATGCCGTCGGGCAGCGCCTCGAAGCGGCGCGTCAGGGCTTCGATGCGTTGCCAGGCGCGTTCATGTTCGGGATCGGCGTGGCGCCAGTTCCGCCAGGCCTCGCGGTCGGCCTTGCCGGCGGCGCCCGAGGTCAGCCGCAGAAACCATTCCACCGAACCGTCCAGCGCGCGCGGGTCGATGCCTTTTTCCTCGCCGGCGCTCACGGCGCCAGCCCCAGGCACTGGCGCAGGGCGCGCCCGATGTACAGCCGCACCGAGCAGACCGACACGCGCAGGACCTTGGCGATCTCGGCATGAGTCATACCTTCCAGCTGGCACAGCAGGAAGGCGCGCCGCACAGGAACGGGCAGGCCGTCGAGCATGGCATCGATCTCGCACAGGGTTTCCAGCGCCATCGCGCGGGCTTCGGGCGAAGGCGCCAGCGGCTCGGGCAGTTGCGCCAGGGTCTCCAGGTAGGCGCGCTCCAGGTCCCGGCGCCGCAGGTGGTTCACCATCAGGCCGTGCGCGACGGTCGCGAGGTACGAACGAGGCTCGCGGATATTGCCAGGCTCGCGGCGCGACAGTACCCGCAGGTAGGTGTCGTGCACCAGGTCGGCGGCGTCCAGGGCGTTCCCCAGCTTCTTGCGCAACCAGCCCTGCAGCCAGCCCTGGTGGTCCTGGTAAAGCGCATGCAGGGAATGCGGCGGGGTGGGGTCGGAGGCAGCCATGGGAGACACGCCAACAGAAATGAGAATGACTATAATTTACAATATAAGACCTGCGAGCGGGGACTGGTGCCGGGCGAGTGGGACTGCAAGACCCATGCTTCCGGCCGTCTCTTGCTGCTCATTTGCCGACCCTTGAAATCGGGCTTAGAATTGCGTTCCTGCCGCCAAGCGGCAGTGCCTTCCGCCCAGGTGTTCAGCCCGGGCACCCAAGGCGGGTGTAGTTCAATGGTAGAACGGCAGCTTCCCAAGCTTCATACGAGGGTTCGATTCCCTTCACCCGCTCCAGGTTTCTCCCATCATTCCAGTTCGAATTCCCTTTATGGTCGCTGTCTGTCGGTGCTTCATGTTGTCACCATGAGAAGATCGGTGATCGTTTGCGCCATTCTGGTTGTGTTGACCGGCTGTCGAACAGGCATCTACGTTTCTCCATCAAGGGAAGAGCCTGATTCGTATTACATTGCCGCCACGCCCCCGGGCGGGATGTTTGGTGGGTTTGTCGGGTTGGAGCCTTCCGTCTCGGTGTTGCCCAAAGAGGCTTCGACCTTGTGCCCCCAGGGCTACGATAAATTAAGCGAAGGCGTAGGTAATTTCGAAGGCAAGTTCATTCATTGGACAATTCGATGCCACGCCGGTAAATCACCGTAGCCTTGCCCAGTTGGACGGTGGCCATTGGGTGTCCAACGTCGTCGCTTCAGCGAGGGCAAAGGTCAACAGGGCAACGGGTGGCCTGTCCGATTCCATGGCTGGATGAGGATGATTTCCCACTTCGGATCCGAGTCATTGGTTGCCATGGTTTGCTCATCGTCGGTCTGACGATTTCTCTACCATCTCCCCACAGCTCCGCTGGCAAAGCCCGTTGTGCCGGGTTTCTTCGAGCCTATGCCGATATAGGAGTCTCCATTTCTAATGCCCGAGCAGCGCAATTGCGGCATCCATCTGCTCATGCTCGAAAGCCGCCGTGAAATCATCCAGTTCGTCCACACGTAGTCTGACATCTATACCAAGAGCGACCTGTCGCCAGTTCATGATGGCCGCATGGACCTCGGCCCAGACACCCAATGCCTGCCTTCTCATCCGGTGCGAAGTAAGACGCGCGAGCCAGCAGCACCTGCACATCGGTGATCGGGCCATCTGTTTCAGATAACCAGGTCTTGGATTCCCGTTCCTTGTCCTTGATGTCGAAGGCGGGCGCAAGACGCCAAAGCCCGTGCCCCACGTGCAGGAAACCATGGTTCTGCAAGTGATCGACTACGTTCGTAATCAGCAGGTTGAATACAAGGCGACGCCATAGCTGGCGCAGATCCCGGGTAGGCTCATGGCCATGGGAACGGATGTTCGTCCAGAGAGAGGTCGGGGTCCAGCGCGAAGGCGCGAGGATCCTTCAGCCAATCGCGTTCGTAATGGAAGCGGATCTGGCTACGGTCATGGGCGAGTGTACCGACTTGGCGCGCAGGGCCGAGGTCATCATTCAACCAGACATCCAGGGTGTTGTCCTGCGCGCTCATGTCGATTTCTCGCTGTCTGACGCTGACGAGGGGTTGATCGCTTTGGCACGGGTGGCCGTGCGGCGTTTGAGAGCTGGTTCAAGCTCCAGGTCCTGCAATTTCCGACCAACTCTGTCGTCGGCCCCAAGCTGATTGAGGTCGCCCATTTGTCCATAATGGCGTGAAATAACGATTTGGTTGGATGCTAAGTTCGATTCCCTTCACCCGCTCCAGTACGCTTCAGACCCCTGTCACTTTTCGGCCCATCATGCTGAATCGTTGGCAAGCTTCCTGCTCACTCTCCGGCACTCTTCAGCCAGTTGCTCGGCCACAGGACTCAATTCCATGTCGCGTCGAAAGACCAGCCCGACGTCGCGCTGAATAAGCGGAGGTGCGAGAGGCCGAAAGGCCAGATCCCGCAACAAAGGGAGCGCGGCCACCAGGGCCGGTGCCACGGCGGCGCGAATGCCGCTGCGGATCATCCAGTGCAGGCTCGTAACGCTGGAGACTTGGTATTTCGGCTCAGTCAGGATGGAGCTCAGGTCCGGCACGCTCTGCAATTGCTGGCGCGTGCTGGTGTCCAGCGTGTGGCCGACGAGTTCGTAGCCGCGCAGTTGATCCCAATGCAACTGCCCGCCAAGCTGTGCCAGAGGATGATCCGCCATGCATACCAGTCCGAGGTGATCGTGTATCAGCGTCTCGAACATCAGGCTCGAGTCTTCGGCGGTACGGCTTGTCAAACCGAAGTCGGCCGATCGTGACCGCACGTGCCGACGTACTTCGTCGGCGCCCGCATCGCGGATGGTGATGCGCACGGCGGGGTGGTTTTCCACGAAGGCTTCGATGGCAGGCGCAAGAATCGCTTCGAATGCGGAAGGCGCTGCTACCACGCTGATATGGCCCCGGCTGCCGCTCGCGAAGCCGCGCATATCGTTGACCGTGTGATCCAGGTCCTGGAGCAGCCGTTCCGCGATGGGAAGCAGGTCCCGCCCAGCCTCGGTCAGCTCGACGTGCCGGGCCGACCGGTTGAACAGGCGTACGCCCAGTTCTGCCTCGAGTTTCTGGATGGTGGCAGTCAGTGCCGGCTGCGCGAGAGCCAATCGCTCGGCCGCCACGGTGAAATGGCCGGCTTTCGCCACGGCCACGAAGCAGTCCAATTGCCTGATGGTGACGCGCTGGGTCAAGGCAGCCAACTCCAACGGAGGATCTTCGTGGCGTTTTTCCCGGAGCAAGGATCGCCAAACCCTATTGATTCATCGTGCATTGCGATTGGACTTCATCTGAGTTGGGCACACATACTCACCCGATCTTAACAAGCACCAGGCTCTTTGGAGGCCGAAAATGAGCAAGCTGAATCGCCGGCATGTACTTGTACACGGCTTGGCTGCCGCAGCCCTGATGGGAAGCGGTGCCGCCTTCGCGCAGGATGATTATCCGTCGAAGCCGGTGCGCCTCATCTCGCCATGGCCGGTGGGAGGTTCCGCCGATGTCACGACCAGGCTGGTCGGAGATCGCCTGGCGGCCTTGCTCGGGCAGCCTTTCGTGGTGGACGCTCGAGGCGGAGCGGCCGGTACGATCGGGTTCGGTGTCGTCGCCCGTTCGTCGCCGGATGGTTATACGCTACTGCTGGGCACGAACAGCACTTATGGAATCGCTCCGCATTTGCTGCCCCCCACGCCTTACAAAATATCGGATTTCGCGCCGGTGGCGCTGGTGGCCGCCAACCCCCAGATCATCTGTATCCACCCGTCCGTTCCCGCGAAGGATCTGCCAAGTTTCATTGCCCACGTTCGCGCCCATCCCGGCCGCTACTCCTACGGATCGGGAGGGAAGGGCGGCACCAGCCACATGGCTTCGGTGCTGCTGGCGACAACAGCAGGATTGAACATGCTGGATGTCCCGTACCGGGGAACCGGACCTTCCCTGCAAGCACTTCTCGCCGGGGAGGTACAGATGGTGGCGCTCGACGTCGCTGTCGCCAAACCCCTTATCGAGGCCGGCAAGGTCCGCGCCTTGGCGGTGAGTTCAAGCCGCCGCTCGCCTGCCATGCCCGATTTGCCGACTATCTCGGAACTCGGCTATCCCGGTTTCGATTCGGCGACGGTCTATGCGCTTTTTGCGCCGGCGGGCACGCCAGCCAACATCGTCGCGAAACTGAACCGCGCGATCAACGAGATGCTCAGGCAGCCCGACCTGCGTGAGCGTTTCATCGCACTGGGTCTGGATGGGATGGGTGGCACGCCGGAAGAGATGGCGCGCTACATCAATGCGGAGTCGGACAAGTGGCGTGACGTGATCGCGCGCACCGGCATCAAGATCGAATGAACACGGGTGAAAAGCCAAGGGAATACTGTATGGCGTTTAGGCTTGCTTGCGACGTAGGCGGCACTTTTACGGATGTAGCGGTTCGACAGGCGGATGGCGATGTTTTTTTCGCCAAGGTGCCGACCACCCCAGACGATCCGGTCGAGGGCGTGCTGAACGGTATCGCTGCGCTGGCGGAGCAACTTGGCCAGGATGCGCGCCAGTTGCTTTCATCCGCGGGCGAACTCGTGCATGGCACCACGATCGCGACCAATGTGTTGGCCCAGGGACGCCCCGCGCGCGTCGGTCTGCTGACCACACGCGGGTTCCGGGACATACTGGAGTTGCGTGACGGCACACGGAGCAATCGCTATCAATTACGGGTGCCCAGTCCGATGCCGCTCGTGGCCCGGCCTTGCCGGCTGGAGGTGATGGAGCGAATGGGATTCGACGGATCCGTCCGGACGCCGCTCGATGAAACGCAGGCGCGGGACGCCATTGCCTCGCTCCTCGATCTCGATGTGGAAGCAGTGGTGATCGGGCTGTTGCATGCGCACCGCAACCCCGCGCATGAACTGACGCTGGAAAAATGGCTGCGCGAATCGGGCTGGATGGGGCCGATCGTGCTGTCGCATCGGGTGTTGCCGCAGGAGGGCGAGTACGTCCGTTTTTCGACGGCTGCGATCGAGGCGAGCGTCGCACCGGTTCTGGAAGGCTACCTGGAGCGCTTGGGCAAACAGTTGGAAGCCAAGGCTGGCGGCCCGGTCCGCACGCAGGTGATGCAGTCTTCCGGCGGCCTGCTGCCGTTGACCGCGGCGGGGGACCGGGCCGCGCATTTTGTCAACAGCGGTCCGGCCGGCGGCGCCATTTCCGCCGCCAGCATTGCGCGTCAACTGGGGCGTGACGTGGTGGCCTTCGATGTCGGAGGCACTACCACCGACATCTCGGTCATTCACGACGGCCAGCCGCAGGAGCGGCTCGTGACGAGTACCGATGCGTACGTCATCGGGTTGCCCACGATCGATATCAATGTGCTGAGCCTGGGCGGCGGCTCGATCGCGCGGGTCGGGGCGGACGGCGTGCTGCAGGTCGGGCCGGAGAGTGCGGCCGCGGTACCAGGACCCGCCGCATACGGCCGTGGCGGAGCGAGGGCGACGCTGACGGATGCGGCGGTCGTGCTCGGATTATTGCCGGCCGGCGATGCCGGCGAAACGAGCAGCCTGGGCGGGACTTCCGGCCTGAGCCTGTCCAGGAAGCTGGCCATCCAGGCGGTTACGCGCGATGTTGCCGTGCCGCTGGGGCTTTCGCTGGAAGCGGCCGCGGAAGCAGTGCTGACACTCGCGGCCACCATGGTGGCCAGTGGAATTCGCGCGGCCACGGTCAGCCGGGGCATTGACCCGCGCGCTCTGGCGCTGGTCGGCTTTGGCGGCGCCGGCGGCTTGCTGCTCGGCGCCGTGGCGCGGGAGACCGGCGTGGCGCTGGCGGTGGCGCCGGCTGCGGGGTCTGTGCTGTCGGCCGCCGGGTTCCTCGATGCGGAAACGAGATACGACACGATCCGGCACGCCGGTCTGGCGATGAACACCTTGCCGAAGGAGAGCCTGGCCACGCTCGCGCGCGACATGGAGGATGAGATGCAGCGCTGGAGTGACCGCCACGCCATGGCCTGGGGCGATAAACCGATGGAGATGGCCTGGATCGCGGAATGCCGCTATGCACGGCAGGCCGGTACCGTTGCCATTCCACTCACTTCGGATGAGCTGGAGCGCGGCGCGGTGGACGAGGTGGCGGCCCGCTTCGAGGCGCGCTACACCATGCTTTTTGGCCATGCGCATCACAACGAGGCCTGCGTGCTGGATGCCCTGCGGCTGGTGGCGACACAGCCTTGCGCCGCGTCGGGGCGCCGGAAGAGCCGTACGCGACCGAAGCCGGCCGGGCAGGCGCTTACGCGCTCGGTTCACCAAGGGGGGGGCTGGCGGGAATGGCCCGTCATCTCGGTCGATGGGCTTGGCGAGGACGCCGTATGGCGCGGTCCTCTCTTGTGCGATTGCGGTGGAGTGGTGGTCGTGCGGGAAGGTGAAACCTTGAGCAGAGGAGAGCAGGGCTTGCTCATCCTCTCAGTGGAGAAGTGACGATGGCCTTGCAACCGGTGGACCCCGTGACATTGGCGGTCGTGCGAGCCCGCCTCGCTGCGATCGTGGACGAAACCGTCGAGGTGATGGCGCGTACGGCCTTTTCTCCGATCCTGAATCAGTCGCGCGACTTCTCGGCTTCTCTCTTCGATGCGGATGGGGAGCTACTGACCCAGGCGGAGCGCCTGCCCATCCATCTGGGGGCGTTGCGGTTCGCGCTGATGGCCGCCCGCGAGCGGTTCGGCGAGCGGCTCGCCAACGGTGACGTCGTGCTGCTCAATGACCCCTATCACGGCGGAAGCCACTTGCCGGACATGACGTTGTGCCTGCCCGTCGTGATAGACGGGCGAGTCGCATTCTGGGTGGTCAACCGTGCTCATCAAGGCGATATCGGCGGTATCTCTCCTGGCGGCTACAGCCCTCGTGCGACGGAAATCTGGCACGAGGGCTTGCGGGTGCCGCCCGTCCGTCTGGTGCGGGCCGGGCTTCTGGACGAGGAGTTGCTCGATCTGCTCTGCCTGAATTCCCGCACGCCGACGGACATGCGTGGCGATCTCCTGGCCCAGCTTGCGTCCGTTCAGGCGGGTGCCATACGGCTGCGCGCGCTGGTCGATCATTACGGGGCCCCTTGCCTGGCCGCATGCGGCAAAGCGATTCTGGCGGCGGGGGAGGTGGCGATGCGAGCCACCATCAGCGCGTGGCCCGATGGAATGCAGGAAGGCGAAAGCTGGCTTGATCCGATCGAACCCGGCGGCGCCGCGCCGCGCATCCACGTCCGGATCGAGGTGGAGGGCGACGAAGCGACGGTGGATCTGCGAGGCAGCTCCGATCAGGTCGTGCGATTCGTGAACTCGCCGCTGGCCAACACTACCGCGGCGGTCAACGCTGCTTTCGCATATGTCTGCGCGGGCGAGGGGCGGCAGAGCGGCGGCGCGATGCGTCCCATACGGCTCCTTACCCGGCCAGGCAGCCTGGTGGATCCGATCGCGCCGGCGCCAGTCACCGCTTGTACCACTCTCACCGCGGCGCCGATCATCGAGGCGGTCCTGGATGCGCTCTCCAAGATCGTGCCCCATCAGGTCATCGCAGGCTTTGCGCGGCGCTTTCGCGTGGCGATCGCATGCCACGACAGGAACGGGCGCAGTGTGGTGTGGCACCACTTCGCCAACCGGGGGGCAGCCGGTGCGCACGCCTCGGGCGACGGTTGGTCCAACCTGGGTGTCGTGCAAAGCCCGGGGGGCACGCCTTCGCCCAGCGTGGAGAGGACGGAGTCAGTCTTTCCCCTGCATGTCGAGCAGTATGCGCTGCGTCCGGACTCTGGCGGCGAGGGAAGGCATCGCGGAGGCCTGGGGGCTACCTATGTTCTTCGCTACGAGGGCGTGGAGCCGGGCCGCCTGACGCCAACTGGCGACGGCGTGATGGTGCCTCCCCCCGGTCTGGCGGGTGGCAAGCCGGGACAACCCAACGCCGTCCATATCGTGCGGGCTGGCCAGGAGGTGACGTTGCATGCGCTGTCCGGCACCGTGTCGATTCTGCCGGGCGACCTGATCTTTCATGATTCGGCCGGCGGTGGAGGCTTTGGTCCACCTGAAGACCGCCCCGCCGCGCTCAAGGCCCACGATGCAAGCTGCGGCTATACCTCCGTGAAGGAATCCGCGGAATGACTGGCTCCCTGGATTTGGCCGTCATCGGCACGGGCCCCATCGGTATTCTCTCGGCAACGCTGGCGGCTTCCGCGGGGCATCGCGTCGGGGTGTGGTCCCCACGTACGCCGGTGGAGGGCAGGCGGCTGACCTTGCGTTGCTCTGGCAAGCTGGAGTCGAGCGTGGAGGTCGAGAACATCTCCGGGCCGGAGTCGCTCGCCGAATGGAGCCATATTCTGGTGGCCTTGCCTGCCACCGCCTATGCCGACGTGCTAGGCATGGCCACGCCGTTCCTGCACGGGAAGCAGACGGTGATTCTCAGCGGTGCGCTCTCGCTGGTGCAATTCTGGTTCAGGGATTCCGTGGATTGGAAAGGCTCCGCTCCGGACCTGGTGGCCTGGGGGACGACCCTCGGCACCGCCAATCGCGTGGCGCCCTTGCATGCCCGCATCGCCACGGTGCGGCCGCGTCTTGGCGTGAGCGCGCTACCTTCTGCCCGCCTCGAAGCCCTGACGGGCCGCTGCGCCGCGCTATTCGGTGATCGCTTCGAAGCTGCGCCAGCACATCTGGCGACATTGCTGGCCAATATAAACCCCATTGCCCATGCGGGACAGGTCATCCCGAACCTGACGCGCATCGAGAACGGCGAGCCGTGGCGTCTGTTCGCCAATTTCTCACGCGCCGGTGCGCGCATTGCCGAGGCGATAGATGCCGAACGGCTGGAGATAGGGCGCCGCTTCGGAATCCCCCTTCGCTCGCTGGCCGATCACTATCGCTTGTCCTATGCGGTGGAAGGCAGGGACCTGGCGGCGCTTGCCCAAGTCATCGAAGCAGCAGGACTCGGGGCTCCGGGGCCTGAGAGCACCAGTCACCGCTACATCGAAGAAGATGTTCCCTATGGGTTGGTGGTGCTTCAACAGATCGGCGTACGCGTTGGCGCGGCGACGCCCAATCTGGATATGGCCATCGCGCTGCTGAGTTGCGGCTTGGACAAGCCGTACGCGCGAATGAATCCGATCCTGGCGGGACTTCGGCTGGAAACGGAAACGGCGGAATCCTTGGCGCACCGCTTCGCGTGACGAGGAACACGAGGCAATCGCAGGACCCACTCGGGCCCACGTATCTGGATGAAGTGGCCGCGCTTACGGGTATTCCTGCGACAGGTGCATGCGGTCTGATCGGCGGATACCGCGCAGGGCCAAACGCGTCGAGTAGAGCGTTTCACCGCCGCAGCCTGCGCGAGGCGCGCCGGAATTCGGCCGCCAGCGCCGCCGCCGCTATCGTCAGCGGCCGCATCGTCGGGGTGATCAGGTACTGCACGGCCAGTGGCAGATCGAGGTCGATAGGCAGGAACTTCAGCAGCCCCCGCTGCCGCAGGGGCTCCAGCGCCGCCAGGCTGTTGATCGCGACATAGTCGCCCTGGAGCAGCATGTCGACCAGCGCGCTGGCTGAATTGCAGTGCGCCACCAACGTGGGATCGGGCAGGCCCTGCTTGCGCATCAGCGAGACGATCATCGGTCCGCCGGACTGCTGCACGCTGTACAGCCAGCCGTAGGGAGCCAGGCTGGCCAGGTCGCGGGCGTCGGCGGCCGGGTGATCCGCCCGCACGATGATGCCCAGGTCCGAACTGCACAAGCGTTCGGTATGCAGGTCGGTGATGCTCTGGTCGGTCGGCAGCGGGCTGACCGCGAAATCGATCCTGGCCTCGCGCAGCGCCGCGATCGTCGAAGACGACCGGCCGCCGTACACGCTGAGCTGCGTGTTCGGCCTGAGCTCGCGGAAGCGAGCCACGGCCTCGGACAGCAGCATCGCCTCGGCGGTGGCCGACAGGCCGATCTTGACCTGGCTGTGGTGTTCGCCGCTGAACCGTTCGATTTCCTCGTGCAGATTGCGCAACTCGGCATCGATGACGCGCGCGCGGCGCAGCACGAGGCGGCCGATTTCGGTAGGTTCGACGCCTCGGGCGGAACGTATCAGCAGTGGTACGCCCAGCGATTTCTCGAGCGCGGTGAGGTTCTTGCTGACGGCGGCTTGCGCCAGGCCGAGCGCTCGCGCTGCGGACCGAACGCTACCTGTCTCGACAACCGCAATCAAATCGCGCAGATGAGCTTCGCGCACTGTGGCTTTTGCCTCCCCATTGTGTTTTTCTAGTTTTCTTGTCTGGTTCGTATTCTATAGCGTCGGGGCCCGCGGCCGCTAATGCGGCCGCGGGCGGCGGCTTGCCGGTCTGTTTCGAACGGCGTGCCGCCGCCGGGGTCCGTCAGCCCTTCTGGCCTACCGCCAGCTTGTTGTCACCGCTGTTGTCCATGTAGCCGCTGGTCGAGAAGTCGCATCCCGACGTGCAGGTGAAGGAGAAGATGCCGGTGTTGTTGCTGTTGTCCTGCACCAGGACGCGGAACGTCGCCGGCTTGCCGTCGAAGGTGCCGCTGCCGTCGATCTGCACCGAGTTCCGGGTCGCGGTGATGTCGCCGCTGGCATCGATGGCCGAGCCGAGTCGCGTCACCGAGGTCAGTTGCGCGTCGTGGCCCTGGCCCTTCAGCGTCATGCTGGCCACGGCGGGGGCGCCGTTGCCGTTGCGGCTGGCTTCCACGGTGACCTCCAGGTTGCCCTTGGCCGAAGCCACCTTCCCCTTGACGCTCGCGCTGCGGCTCATGCAGGCGTTGTATTCGGGGTTGGTCAGCTCCACCGATACCAGGCCGCCCTGGTTCCACCCGGTGTAGTACAGGCAGTTCTCGGTGTCGTAGCGCGGGTCGGGACGCGTGAAATCCATCTGGTCGCTGGTGTTGCGCTCCTTGATGTAGTAAGCGACTTCGATGGGATGGGTGGGGTCTTTCCAGTCCACGAAGCGCATGCCGCCGTAGGCGCTCGCATAGACCGCCAGGCGCATGTTGCTGCGGTCGTCAAAGCCGAGATAGTGCGTCATGCCTGCCCAGGTATCCTCGGCCAGGTTCTTCTCGCAGTTCTCGGGCTTGTTGGCATCGGACTTGTAGGTGCCGACGACTTGCGGGTTCTTCTCGTCCGAGATGTCGATCATGCGGGCGTAGGATTGGTGCCCGCAGATTCCCGAAGGCGTGCCGCCCAGGCCACCGCCCGACTCTTCGGTCGAAACGATGTATTCCTTGCCGTTGACGTGGCGCACCCATTCGGTCGCATGGGCCGAGGCCGTCTCGCCGTTGCCGAAGTCGGGGTCGATCATCTGCTTCTCGTCGCACCACGAGACGAAGCTGATGTACTTCAACTTCGGGTTGGGCACCCGTTTGACGACGTCGCTCGAGTCCATGATGAGCAGGCCGTTGCCGCACCGCTGGGTTCGTGCCTCGATGGCGGTCTTGTTGCCTCCGCCCAGGGAGTTGGTGCCGCCATACAGCGCCATGTAGACGCGCGTTCCATCGTCGTTGGTGCTGACGTCGTGGAAGTGCGTCGTGTTCAGGATCTTCCAGCCCAGGTTGTCCTGGACTGCCTGGGGCAGGTCCAGGCGGTTCCAGTTCAGCAGGGCCTTCGGTTTCTTGGGATCCGAGAGGTCGGTCACGTGCATGTCGATGCGATTGACGGCCTCGGGAACGACCTGGTTCTTGTTGCCGTTGTCGACGTTGCCGCGGCCGATGATCGGATCGCCGCTGAACGGGATGCCGTAGTAGGTCTTGCCGTCGGGCGTGAGCCAGCCGTCGTGGTTGCCCTGGGGTGTGTTGTAGGTGGTGCTGAGCGGAACGGGGTGCAGGCAGTCGCTGACGTCGTAGACGTCCAGCGGGTTGGTGACCTTGCCGTCCACGGTGGGGCCGTTGTCCTTGTAGGCGCCGATCATGATGTTGCCCTGCAGTTCGAGCGCCGAGTAGGCGCGGATCATCGCGGGCGTGCGCAGGACCTTCCCGTACGGGTTCGGGCCGGCCGGGTCGAAGGAAGCGTGGCCGACCTGATCGTCGTCGGGCGTGATGACCATCTTCGTCGGGGTCTTCATGTCGAACACGATGGTTCCGACGTATTGCTTCTGGTCGGTAATCGGCTGGCCCAGGGCATCCTTGGTGCCGTCGCGCCGGGAGGCGTAGGCGCAGCGGTCCTTGAGTTGCAGGTCGCCGAAGGCGCCGCGATCGAACAGCTTGTGCTGGGCGACCTTGCGGGCGCCGCACCAGAAACCCTTGAAGGTGATGTCGTTCTTGGAGGGGCCGCGATCGGCCGCGGGGATCGCGCCACGCAGGCCGGTCTCGGGCTGGTCCCCGGGGCCCGGTTCGCAGTAGTCGATCTTCTTGGCCGGGATGGGGTCGCCGGCGACGGGTTTGTCCGTGCCGGGCACCGGGTTGTCGTCGCTGCCGCAGGCGGCGATCAACGCGACCGTGGCCAGGGCGGCCATCGATAGGCCTAGATGCGTTTTCACTGGGTGTCTCCTCTCGTTTCAGAGTGGTTGTGGGTAAGCGGAGCGGGGAGTGTTCGGGTCAATGCCCTTCGACTTCGTTCCCGGGCGCGGGCCCTCTGTACGCCTCGGGGAGTTGCTCGATGGGAAGCAGGGGAGGGGGCGCCTCGGCGCCGGCCGGTGGAAGCGGTTTGGCAGCGGCGGGGGCCGGGGCAGGGGCCAGGGCCGCGGCTGCCTGGGTCCAGGTCTCGATCGCGACAGGTCCCCCCGTGCCGGTCAGCACGACCCTGCCGGATTCGATTCCGGTAACGACGAAGTCATCGACGCGGTCGCCCACGCGAAGCTGCAACAGCCGCGAATCGGTCGTGTGCCGCACCATCGCGAAGCTGCCCGCGCCGCCGACGACCGTGCCCTCCAGCTTGAACGCCGGCACGGGCGAGGTCGTCGCGGCCTGGAGGGAGGCGGTGGATTCATCCGTATTGGAGGCACACATCGGCGCGGAGTCCGGAACCCAGGCCGTCGCCGGCTCGGCCGGATCGTCGTGCCATGGTTGCCACCACATCCCCGCCAGTACGGCAACGATCGTGGCCAGGAGCCACCACGGCCAAGGTTTTCTCTCTGTCAGGGAAGATTGCATGTCATGTTGTTCAAATTCATCAATGCGGATCACCGAAGTCGTGTGAACCATGGCCGTGGCCCCGGTTATAGACGCGGGCCTCCGTACGCCGGAAGACAACTGGCGGTTAACTCGTTCGGCACAGGTGAACAGCCCGGCCTTGCGGCCGGCAGGCCAGGGCTGTTGTACCGGCCGAAAACCCGCGCGAATGCTGGTTCCCACGCGTTCAGGCGATGCCGGCATCGCACACGGGCCCGGATTGGCGGCCGGTACCTCCCTCTTGCACGCGCTCGCGGCGCTGGTTGATACTGCGAGCCTTCAAGCCAAGGACGGGGACGACGATGTTGCTGAAATGGATCTCGAGCGGTGCTCGGGCCTCGTTGATGGCGGGCGCCTTGCTGCTGGCGCTGGATGCCTCGGCCGATCCCGCGTGGCGCGGTGGCGTGCTGCTCGCCGGCCATGACCCGATCGTCGATCCCGTGCTGCGGCGCTTTCCCGGCAAGGTGACGGGTCTTGGCTCGGCCAACAAGGCGGGCCGGATCTACACGCTGCGTCTCCAGCCGCTTGGCCCGAAAGCGGTGCCGCCCGCACCCAATGCACTGCGCGGCTGGCGGTTGACCGTGCTGAAAGGCGCGCGTTTCGGGAACGTCTACTGGGTCCAGAGCAATACCGCGGACGCGATCACCGTGCGCAGCAAGGACGGATCGCTGGAAGGGATGGCCGCGGGCGACCTGTTCGTGGTCGAAGAACTCGATCCCAACCCGCCGGCAACCTCGCGCGGCGACGACAAGGAAATGCAGCGTGTGGCCTGAACGGGGGCGCGCGCTGTTGGTTGCCGCGAGCCTGTCGCTGGCCGGCACGGCATGGGCGCAGAGCGGGAAGCTGCCCGCCGATGCGGTCGACGGCTTCCATGCCGCCCTCAAGCGCAAGGATACGGGCGCGGCGCTTTCGCATCTGGACCGCGGGCTGGTCGTATTCGAGTTCGGCACCATGGACGCGACGGTCGAAGCCTATGCGTTGAGCCATCTGCCGAGCGACATCGACATGGCCGCCATTTCCGATTGGAGACTGCAGGCCAGGCGCCTGGGCGGCAGCGGCAACGAACGCTGGGTGCTGAGCACCTACCGCGTTACCGGCAAGCTGCCCAACGGCCGGGAAATCGACCAGGTCACGCTGGAGACGGCGATCGTGCGGCGTGTCGGCGACAGCTTCCGCATCGTCCACCTGCATTGGTCGAGCGATAAAAGCGACTTCCAGTCCTGGGCGCAGGCGCAGCAGCAGCGCCCCGCGCCCTGATATCGGATATCAGCCCACGATGGGCTGGGCCATGATCCACAGGCTCAGGCTGGTATAGGCCACCATCAGCGCGAGCATTGGCAACTGGCTTGTCAGCGCCGCGCGGTGGCTGGCGAAACGCCGCGCCGCTTCCACGTGCGCGACGATGACCGCCAGCACATGGCCGACGACGATCAGCGTGACCGCGACGTACCAGTAGACGGCCGGGCTGAGGATGCCCAGGTCGACGGCGCGCCCGCGCGTGCCGAACAGATTCCAGCCCCAGCCGAACGGATCCGACGCGAGGGGGATGATGAACTGGCCGGTGGTCAGCAGTAGCGACGCGTAGTGCGCCAGGTGGTAGGCCACGGCAATCGGCACCAGGCTCCAGATCATTGCGTTCAGATCCGCCTGGGCACGGCCGGCGTGGGCCGTTTCGCCGGCCAGGCGCAACATCCATGCACTGACCCCGCGAAAGATCAGCACGAAGGCGATCGGGAACAGCAACAGCAGCAAGGTGTTCAGCCACTGTGTCTCGTCCAGCGCCGTCACGGAGGAAAGCGCGAACAGTGTCTCGGCCACGGGACGCGACATCTGCGCGGCGGTTCCGATGCGATCCATCAGGGGCGTCTCGTGGAAGCCGTCGAAGGTAACGGTTGCGAGCATCAGCAGCACGAAGGCCGCCACGGAATTCGACACCGGCTCCTTCGTCAGCAGCCCGGCGGCGTAGGGGCGCAGGCGCAGGCGCGCGGGTTCGTCCGGTGTCGAACCGCGTATTTCCAGAGGCGCAAAGCGGCCCAGCACCCGGAACACCATCGCGAATGCGTCGGCCTGGCGGCGCCAGGCCTCCACGCCGAACAGCAGCATGCCTATCCAGCCCAGCACCGAATACGCCAGCAGGGCGGTGGCGATGGCGCCCGGCACGTCCTTGTCCTGCCAGATCAGTTCGGCCCAGGCGAAGGCGAAGAACAAGATGACCGCCGGCCACGCGGCCCAGCGCGCCGGGTAGGTCCAGCCCAGCGATTCCCGGCAGCCGATCATGCGCACGGCCGCGCGATACAGCGTGGGCAGCGGGTTGACGATTTCCCACAGATCGCCGACCAGCGCGCAGAAGAAGGCCATGCCCACCCACCACAGCACCCAGACCATCGTGACGGTCAGGTTCGCGTACGCGTCGGCATTGCCGTAGAAGCCGGTGGCCAGGGTCAGTAGGAACAGCGCGCAACTGGCCGTGCGCAGTACGGCAGCGAGCGGATGGGCCAGGCGGCGCAGCAGGGAGAACCGCAGCAGATCGGTGCTTCGAAGGAAGGCTGCGCCGAAGTCGCGTTGGCGCGCGAACAGCGCCAGCGCCGCGAAGGTGAGCACGATGGTCGCGCCGGCCCCGGTCAGCCATAGCCACAGGGGCAGCGGCAGATCGAAGCGCTGCCCGAATCCGTGCGCATGCGCTTCGGGCGTGGCGGTTGCCATGGCCAGAACCGGAAATGCCCCGCTCAATCCTCGCGATAGGGATCTGCTCGGCGCCGCGCCGCTATGGATGGACTTCGATGAATAGCACGGCACGATGATTGCCAGCCCCATGGGTATGCACGTGCACGGGAAAGCGGCCCGCCAGATCGGCCTTGAATGCCAGCAGCGCCGGCGCCGGCGGTTCGACCTTGACCTCGATCTCGTAGCCGTGCAGGTGCAGCATCATCGGCTGGTCGCTGGTCATGCTGACCCGGACCTGGTCGCCCTTGCGTACCTTCAGCGTCTCGTCGCCCTGGACCCGGCCGCCAACGATCGCGATGGAAAAGGCTTGCGTGGAAGCCGCGGCGGCGGTGGCGGCGGTGCCGCCGAACGCCGCCACCGCCATCCATGCAATCAGCCGCCGGCGCGTATGGTCCGTCATGGCCGTCCCCGTGTTCATTGCACGTACTGTTGGCCGGTGGCCTTGATGACCGCGCCCCATTTCGCTATTTCGGCCTCGACGAATTTCTTCTGTTCCGGGCCGTTGACCCGGGCGTCGTTGATGATGACCGCGCCCAGCCCTTCCTGGCTTTTCACGAAGACGGGATCCTTCAACGCCAGCTTCAGCGCCGAGTTCAGCTTGTCGGTGATCGCCTTGGGCGTGCCCTTGGGGGCGAAGAGGCCGTGCCAGATCGTGACGTTGAAGCCCTTCAGCCCGCTTTCATCCAGGGTGGGCAGCGCGGCCAGCGCCGGCGTCTTCAACCGTTGCTGGGTCGTCACCGCGAACGCCTTGACCATGCCGGCCTCGATCTGCGCGGTGGTGTTGGTGGTCTGGTCGCACATGAGATCGACCTGGCCACTGATGAGATCGGTCATCGCCGGCGCGGTGCCCTTGTACGAAATGGGCTGCATCTCGACCTTGAGCGCATCCTGGAGCATGAGTCCGCACAGGTGCGAGGCGGAGCCGACACCGGCGTTGGCCAGGTTGATCTTTCCACGGTGGCCGTCCAGCCACTTGCGCAGTTCGGCGAAGTCGTTGGCGGGCAGTTTCTTCGTGCTGATGACGGTCATCGGCACTTCGTTGACCATGCCCAGGTACTCGAAGTCGTCGAGGGTCTTGTAGGGCAGCTTGCTGTACAGCGCGGGCGAGGTGGCCAGGCTGACGTGGTGCAGCAGCAGCGTATAGCCATCGTTGGGGGCGCGCGCCGCCTTGGCGGCCCCGATCGTACCGCCGGCGCCGCCGGCGTTATCGACGAGGACCACGATGTTGCCCAATTGCTTGCGCAGCGCTTCCGCGAAGTCGCGTGCCACCTTGTCGGTCGGCCCGCCGGCGGCGAACGGCACGACGAGCGTTACCGGCTTCTCGGGATATTCGGCCCAGGCGGGAAGTGCGGCGGTGGCCGCCATGGCCATCGCGATCGTGGACAGACGCTTCATGGGTCGTCTCGCAGGATGTGAAAGGGCGATCCTATCGAGAGCGTGAGCGGCGCAGAAGACGCACAATCGTTAAGTCGTTCACTTCAGGTGAACGCTACACCCGTTGCCGCGATGCTGAAGCTGTCCCGAAGGTGGGCGGACGTGCCGGCGATGTCCTGGTCGACCGGCTGTGCGCCGTGCTGCCCGATGACCCCCCCCTGGCGTCGCGGCGTTCGATTCCGTTGGCGGCGCTGGCGCGGGAGCGATTCGTTTCCTATTCCGCCGACCGGGTCCCCGCTTTCCATCAGCGGATCGTCGGGGCCTGCATCGAAGCCGGCTTCCAGCCCAACATCGTCCAGGAGGCGGCGCACATCTACATGATCATGGCGCTGGTCGCCGGCCGCCTGGGGGTCGCGCTGATACCGGGGTCCGCGGCGGCGAGCGGGCATCGCGGCGTGGTCCGGCTGCCGATCGCGGGGAGCAGCCGCCTGCTGGAGACACGCATCGATGTCGTCCATCCGCGCAGCGGGGCATCGGCCGCCGTGGTCAATGTCCTGTCGCACTGCTGCCGCCGGTCAAGCCTTGCTTCGTCATGAAAGTCGGCCACATGTCCGTCATCCCGTACCTGCGCCCCGGTGCGCCGGCAACCGCCGACGCGGTGGAACGGGCCATCGTCCGCCACGGCGCCCTGGGCGCGCCCCTGCGGGCCGTCGTCCTGTCAGCGACTCATCCGTCGGGTAGCGAGCGTGTTCGCAAAGGTGGCCGCCATCTCGCAGCTCCAGTCCAGCGTATGGACACGCTCGCAGATCCTCCATCCATCCGATGTTCGTCTTAGCTGGTCCAGATATCGAAGGCTGCGCATTAGAATCGTGCCCATTTCGTCGGCCATGGCAAGAAACGCAATGGCGCTTGTCTCTGTTTCCGCCGCATTTTCATAGAGCGAGCAGAAATTCAGATTCCCCATGAAATGCGTGGTGATCCTGACCGTGCCTGCCTTATGGCGCTTGAAAGTATTCATGGAGTCCATAAGAGGCTCGATACCCTTGACCTCCTCTCTGCCGTCATATGAAGCGCAGATGTCCTCTGTGAAGCAGTTGCGGACGCATCCCGGGTCACATCGATCGATGCCATGAAAGTACCGGGTGATGACGTCTTCGATCGCGGCACGATCCAGAAGACGCTGCAATGTGTCCTGATGCTGCGGCATGGCGTTCTCCTCGCTGTAATTGATTTCTCAAAGAGGTGTTTTCCATCTGGAGCCAAACGGAACCGAAGGTCCGCGGAAGTATTCGGCAGAACTGGCAGCCCGTCACTTTGGTTTCATTTATTGAAACTTTGACTGATGATCGGAACCGATGTTAGTCTTCGAACAGGCTAACCAAGCGTCGTATTCGTCGACACAAGGTCAACCGTCAATAAGAAGAAACCACCTGCCCGGATGAGGAGGCGACATGCAGAGACGCACCGTTTTGCGGGGGCTGGCCAGCACCGTAGTGGCAGCCCCGTTCGTTGGTTCGGCTCGGCGTTCAGATGCCGCCACGCAGGCGTATCCGTTCCGCCCTATCCGATGGATAGTCCCCTGGCCTCCGGGCGGGGGAGCGGATCTGATGGCTCGGATGGTCAATGCAAGGGCCGGAGAGATTCTGGGTCAACCCTTGGTCATTGATAACCGTGGCGGGGCGGCCGGAAATATTGGAACCGCCATTGGAGCGACTGCGGCGGCCGACGGGTACGCAATCACTTTCGGCTACTCCGGAACGTTGTCCATAAATCCGTTCGTCTATCCAGAATTGAACTGGAAACAAAGCGATTTTGAGCCCGTCATCTTCCTGACTCAGGTGCCGCTGACCCTGCTCGTCAACACCAGCCTGGGTGTGACGAGTGTTCGCGAGTTCATACAGCTCGCCAGGACACGGCAGCTTACTTATAGCTCTTCGGGGCCTGGATCGATCAACCATCTGGCCGGTGTGCTGTTTGCCGAGATGACCGGTGCGGATCTTCTGCATGTTCCGTACCGCGGCGGCGGACCGGCCATGACCGCCATACTCGGGGGACAGGTAGACGCTTTGTTCGTCGTTCCGGTTGTCGCCGCACCTCAACTAAAAGGGACAAAGTTGCGCGTGATCGGAGTGACGAGTTCCAAACGTTCCAATGTGCTGCCGGGGATACCCACCATCGCAGAGGCAGGGGTTCCGGGGTATCAGGTCAGCTCTTGGAACGGGGTGATGGTTCCGGCAGGAGCGCCCGCACCGATCATCGATCGCTTGAATACCGCGTTCAACGAGTCCATGAAAGACGACGCTGTTCATAGGCATCTCGTCGAGGCTGGTTATGAGATAGAGGGCGGGGAGCCGGCACGATTCTCCCGATGGATAGATAGCGAACGGGCGAAGTGGGGGCCGATCGTGAAGAAGGCGAACATTCGCCCTGAGTGAGGTTGTGTCGCCACGTAGGGGCATTTGGCGATTCCGCCGCCAGGGGATGGTCGGCATCCTGGATTGAATGGAACCGGCCAAGTCGCGCGGTCATCATTGCCCGAGACCTGCTGCTGGAGCGAGCTTTGCGCTGGCACTGTCATCGCGGCGATAGTGCGGTGCCGCGAGGCGCGTTTGCTATGATTGGCCGCGCCTCCTGCGCCACACGAAAATCTAGCCCGCGAATGGATAAAACAGTCATCAAAGCCTTCCAGGTGTTCGAGCGCCTGTGCCAGCACGACGGGCCGGTGAGCCTGTCCGAACTGACCCGCGAGACCGCGCTGCAGAAAAGCAATGTCCATCGCCTGCTCAACACGCTGATGCATCTGGGGTATGTGTGCCAGATGCCCGATGCGAGCTACATGCCCACGCTCAAGACCTGGACGCTGGGCAGCAGCATCCGCGAGCGCTACAACGTGGCGGCGTTGGCCCGGCCGGCCCTGGTGGCCTTGCGCGACGAGCTGGGCGAGACCTCGTACCTGGCCGCCCTGGACCGGGACAGCATCGTGTACCTGGACGTGGTCGAGGGTACCCACCGCATCCGGGTCAACGCGAAGACGGGCGGGCAGGCGCCCATGCATGCGACGGCTTCGGGCAAGGTGCTGCTGGCGTTTTCGTCCGAGTCCGTGCTGGATGCGCTGGCCGAGCCTTATCCGAGCTTCGGTCCCAACACGCCGACGACGCGGGCCGCGCTGGAGAAGATCATGGCGAAGGTCAGGCGCGACGGCTACGCGGTCAACAACGAAGAGTGGGCCGAGGGGGTGATGGGCATTTCCGTGCCCATTCGCGATGCCGGCGGCGAGTGCGTGGCGGCGATAGGCGTGACGGGCCTGGCCGTGCGATTGGCCAAGGCGCCACCCAAGCGGATCATCGCCTTGCTGCAGGAGCACGCGCAGGCGATCTCGGCGACGCTGGGCTTTCCCGGCTGAACGGGAAAGCCCTTCCCGCATGGTCAGTTGGACGCGGCCAGCTTGCCGTCCACGATGACCTTGTTCCAGTAGGCGGTTTCGGACGCCATGAATTTCGCGAAGGTGGGCGGATCGCTGAAGTCCACCGGCATGCCCGCGGCATTGAAGCGTTCGACCACGGCGGGTTCCGACAATACCTTCTTCAAGACGCTGCTGTAGCGCTGGACGATGGCCGGCGGCATGCCGGCGGGCCCCGCCAGCCCCATCCAGCCCGACCAGTCGATCTCGCCGAAGCCCTGTTCGCCCAGCGTGGGAACGTCGGGAAGGTCTTTCGAGCGTTCCTTCGAGGTGACGGCCAGCACGCGCATCTGCTTGCTCTGGATGTAGGGCATGACCTTGCTGGGAAAGCCGACCACCATGTCTATCTGTCCACCCAGCGCATCCTGCAGCGCGGGCGCGGCGCCCTTGTAGGGGACGTTGAGCAGTTCGAAATTGCCCAGGCGCTGGAGTTGGAGCATGACCAGGCTGCCCAGCGTGCCCTGCGAGACGCCATAGCTGGCGCTTCGGGGTTTCGCCCGGGCGGCCTCGGCCACGTCGCGGAAGGTCTTGTAGGGCCGCTGCGCGTTGACGCCGATGGCCATCGGCGCGCGCGTGACCAGGCCGATGGGAGTGAAGTCCTCCAGCGGGCGATAGCCGGCGTCCTTCATCAGGCTGGGCACGATGGTGTGGGCATCCATGATCAGGCTGATCGTGTAGCCGTCGGGTTCGGCGCGGCGGACGAAGTTGGCGCCCAGCGAGCCGCTGGCGCCGCCGCGGTTGTCGACGATGACGGGCTGGCCGAGTTCGTTCGCCATTTCGTTCGAGAAGGCGCGCGCCATCTGGTCGACCGGGCCGCCCGCGGGGTAGGCGACGATGAGCTTGATGGGCTTGGCCGGTTTCCAGGCGGCGTCCGCCGCGTGCGCGGCGGGCAGGCCTGCCCAGGATAGCGCGAGCGCCACCAGGGCAAGAGCGGGCTTGCCGGGTCGTTGCTGTGTCATGAGATGTCTCCGGTTTTTATCGTTGCGAACGGTGCGCGGCCTCAGGTGGGCCGCTGCGGGGCATAGGCCTGGAAATTCAGGCTGCCGTCCAGGCGTGCCTGTTCCAGCAGGTCGACTTCCCACGACAGGTATTCGTCCATGGCTTGGCGGGTCTGGGTCGGCCTTTCGAACGGGCGCAGCCAGACGTCTTCGGGTTCCACCGACCAGCGTTGTCCGTCGCCGGTCAACGGCAGGCTGGCCGCGGACCAGGCCGCGATCCCGCCCGCCAGGTAGTGGACGGGTTTTTTTGTAAGGGCCTGTGCCTCGGCCAGGGCGAAACCCGAGACGCGGCCGTCTTCGCAGGTCAGCAGGTAGCCGGCGCTGCCGGCATGGGCATCCAGGGCCGTGCCCAGATGGCTGCGCGAGGCGAAGACGGCGCCCGGCACATGGCGGCGCTTGTACTGGCGGCTCCAGGACAGGTCCAGCACCGTGATGTCCATGGCTTGCATGTAGGCCTGGGCTTCGGCCGCGTTCAAGCCCGGCCGGGCCGGCGCCGGCCGCGGTGCCGGCCGCGCCGCCAGCAGGGCCGCCATGTCGCGAACCCGGCGCGGGGCCGCGACGTAGACGTCTCGCCAGCCCATGCAGCGCAGCCAGGCTCCTGTCATCAGCGCTCGCGTATGTTCCGGGTCGAGCAGGAGGATGCGCGATTGCAGGGTGCCGACATAAAGATCGGTCGCCTGCACCAGTTGGCCGCCGGGCGCGGACAGCGTGCCGGGCAGTGGATCCCGCGCCGTCTCGTCGGGAGTGCGCACGTCCAGCGCATAGAGCGTGCGCGCCTCGCGTTCGTCCAGCCATTGGTGGAGCATGGGCAGATCTGCCTCGCGCACGCCGGCGGCGTCGGCGAAGCGCCGCGCGGCCGCACGCGAGGCTTGCGCGGCGTCGTGCGAGGGCGCGGCCAGGCGGCGTTCCGCGCCGGTTTCCACCGTCAGCCCGGCCAGGCGCCATCCCATGGTGCCGTTGCGCAAGGCGACGACGCGCTGCGGCAGGCCGGCATTGATGATGGACTGTGCCCCCAGGATGCTGCGGGTGCGGCCGGCGCAGTTGACGACCACCAGGGTGCCGTCGTTCACGACCGCTTCGGGAACGCGGAACGCCAGTTCCGCGCCCGGCGCGCTGGTGGACGTGGGGATGGTTTCGGCGGTGTAGTCGTCGTAGGGACGCGAGTCGAACACCTGCACGTCGGCGCGGGCGTCGATCAGGTCCTGCAACTCCTTCGCGTCGATGGACGGTGTGTGATAGGCATGCTCGACGAACTCGCCGAAGGCCTTGCTGGGCACGTTGACGCCGCTGAAGACCGGCAGGCCGGCCCGGGCCCAGCCATCGAGCCCGCCTTCCAGGGCGGACACGTCCGTATAGCCCAGGCTGGCCAGCCGCCCGCGCGCCCGCTCGTTCAGCGTCGCGTCGGCGCACAGCACGATGGGTGTCGAGCGCCGGGGGATACGCTGGGGCATCAGCACTTCCAGCCGGGACAGCGCGATGCAGCGTGCCTGCAGCAGGTGTCCGCGCGAGAAGGGCAGCTCTTCGCGCACGTCGACCAGGGCGAGCTCCCCATCGCGCCGCAGGCGCTCCCGCAATTCGGCGGGTGTCACGATCCGTTCCTGTCCAGGCATGTTCATGTCGGTTGTTCCATGGTGCGAGGTTCCACGTCAGCTCGCCCGCTGCGGAGTCATGCGGGTGACCGTTCCCGCCTCGAGATCGAACATGTCGCGATGGAAGGCATCCAGGTCGCGGCCGGTGACGCGCGCGAAGATAGCCTGGTCGGGGTAGTCGATCGCGTGGATGGCGTCCTGCGGGAACAGCCGGGCCTGTCCGGGTTCGAGCCGGAACGACTCGGTCAGCGTCAGATCGGCGCGGCCGGGCTGTTGGCCGTCGTCGTTGCGCCGGTAGTTGGTGATGTCCACCCAGCGGGTGACCTGGCCATAGATCGCCCAGGATTCGCCGTGGTCGTGGGGTGGAGACTTGCGCGCCGCCTTGTTCAGGTGGACCAGGACCTCGAAGCCGAGTTCAGGATCGGTGTGGACGCGGTACAGCTTGCGTTCGAGCTCCGGTCCGCAGTACTTGTCGACGAATGCCGGCGATTGCAGCAGCCGTTCGAAGTCGACACAGACGCGCTCCTGGCCGGCGCGGCCAGGGTCCTGGCGCAGGGTGGCGCGGGTGTTTTCGCAGAACTGCTCGAGGGTGTATGGGTGATTCGACATGGATCGCTCCTTACACGATTTGCGGCAGGCACCACACGCGCTCGGCATGCTCGCGCGTGACGATGTCGAACACGATGCCGTTCGGATCGCGGTATTTGCGCTCGGTGGCCGGGCCCTTGCCCACGCCATTGATCTGGCCGTGGTATTCGGCGCCGGCGCCAAGCACCCGATCCGCGGCGTCTTCCATCTCGCCGATCAGGAATCCCATGTGATGCAGGCCTTCACGTTCCTCGGCGTTGGGATTCTTGGTCGAGCTGATGATGGCCAGGCTGACCACGCCGTCGGACATCATGACGGCGACGTTGGACTGGCGCACGCGGAACATGCCGAATGCCTGTTCGTAGAAGCGTGCGGTTTCTTCGATGTCCTTCACCGAAAGGGAGAGGTGGCGGAGCTTGCCAAGCAGGGGTTGAGTCATGGTGGGGATGTGCCTTGTCATGTGTACCGAGTGCATCCGCCGGCCCCGCACCTTGTACATTCCAAATATTGGACCGACTGTTCTAAAATAATAATTGGCTGATCCGATCCCGGTCAAGCACGAAAAAATCCATGGAGAAGACGCATGATGTTCCATCCACCACCTGCTACTTCCGCCGATGCGCCCGCCGTTCCCGACAGCGTGCGCGCGCTGATGCGCGAACTCGGGCCCGTCTGGGGCCGCGACATCAAGGAGCACACCCGGCGCATGATCGAGGCCTACGACGTGCTGCATGCCACCGCGCCCAAGGTGGGCACGCGCGAGATGGACCTGTCCTACGGCCCGCACGAGCGCAACCGGCTCGATGTCCATGTACCGCCTTCATCCGAAGGAGCGGGCACCCGCACGGCCCGTCCTGTCCTGATGTTCGCGCACGGCGGGGCCTTCGTGGATGGGGAGAAGAACCGTACGTCCGAGATCTACGCCAACGTGTTGTGGTTCATGGCCCGCCACGGCGTCGTGGGCGTCAACGTGGAGTTTCGTCTTGCCCCCGATCATCCTTTTCCGAGCGCGACGGAGGACATCGCGGCCGCGGTGGCCTGGGTGCGCAGGCATGCCGCGCAGTGGGGCGGGGATCCGGAGCGGATCTTCCTGATGGGGCATTCGGCGGGGGGGACCCACGCCGGCCACTATGCCGGCGACAGCCGCTTCCACCCGCAGGGCCAGAGCGGCCTGGCCGGGCTCATCCTGGTGTCGGGGCGGGTGCGCGCCGAAGCCAGCGCGGAGAATCCCAACGCCCGGCGCGTCGAGGCCTACTACGGTGTCGACGCCCGGCGCATGGAGGAGGGTTCGCCGGTCACCTATGCTACCCAGGGCCTGGCCAGGCTACCGGTCATGCTCGCGGTGGCCCAGTACGAGAACCCGCTGATCGACGTGCACAACGCGGAGCTCTATCACGCCCTGAGCGCCCATCGGCGCCGGTCGCCACGCTTCATGTGGCTGGCCGGGCACAACCACACGTCCATCATCGCGCACCTGAACACCGCCGATGCGGACTTCGGGATGGCCTTGCTGGACTTCATCAGGCATGGTGCCTGAAGGGGACGATTCACACCCGCCGGACCTCGCGGCGTATCGTGCCGGCCGCCTGCAACAGGGCCGGCGTGCATTCGTGCTCGATGCGGCTTCGCTCCTGCGGCGCGGCGCAGGTGTGCACGCCGGCGATCACCGCGCTGTCGCCGCCGGCCAGCGCGACGGGCGCTGCGATGAAGCCCACGCCGGACCGCCAGGTGCCGAACGAGGCGCAGGTGCCGCCTTGCACGAGGTCGTGGAAGGCCTGGTAGATGGCCGCGGCGTGCGTGTGCTCGGCCGGGTTCGCCGACGCGCGCATCGGCGTTAGCCATTTACCCTGCGTGGCGACGGGCTGGGTCCACAACCAGGCATGGCCCGGCGCGGTGCGGGCGATGGGCAGCCGCGTCCCGGCCCTGAGGGGGCAATGCGCCGTGCCGGCGCCGGCCTGGTGCGCGAGCACCAGCATGTCGCCACGATCGCGCACGCACAACAGGCAATGCAGGGCGTGCCGGTTGGCCAGCCATTGCAGTACCGGCGTCGCACCGCGCACCAGTTCCGAGCCCGACAGCACCGCCTGGCCCAGGACGAAGCTGGCGACGTGCAGGCGGAAGGCATCGCGATCCGGGACGCTGAACAGGAAGTCATGCGCGGCCAGCGTGTTCAACAGCCGGCGTGTGGTCGTTCGTGGCAGATCCAGCCGGCGGGCGATCTCGGCAACGGTCAGCGCATTCTCGCCCGGCTGGAAGCAGCGCAGGACTTCCATGCCCCGCTGCAGGGAGTCGATGCCGCGATTGCTCTCGGTGGCGTCCAGTGCCTGGGTGCGCTTGCGCATCAGGAGCCTCTCGCGCCGCCGGCTGTTTCCAGGCCGGCTTCGATCCGGTCGCGCAAGCCGAGCAGCAGCGGACCGATCTCGGCGACGCAGCGCTCGCGGGGATAGCGAAAGGCCGGCACCGAGCAGCCGAGCACGTATGCGCCGGGGGACCGCGCGGCGTCGATGGGGGTCGCGACGCTGTTGACGTCGGGTTCCAGCGAGCCGACCGTGACGCAGAACCGGGACTGGGCGATTTCGGCCGCTGCTTCGTCCAGCGCTGGATGCAGCGGATCATCGGGGAAGGCCAGCTCCAGTTCGCGCAGGACGGCGGCGCGCCGGGAGGGGGCAAGAGAGGCCATCCAGGCGCGGCCCATGGCCGAGCGCGGCAGCTTCAGCCGCGAGCCCGCGGCGACACGGATGGTGAGTGCGCCCCGCCCACGGCAGACCTCGTGGCAGACCATCACGTTGCCTTCGCGTACGGCCAGCACGACCACCAGGTCGTTGTCATCCGCGAAGCGCTGCATATGCTCGCGGGCCCGTACGCGGATGTCCTGCGTGGACAAGGCGCCGAAACCCAGCGCGACGGCGGCGTGGGCCAGGCGGTATCGGGCCGACTCGTCCAGGTATTCGAGGTAGCCCAGGCGGGTCAGGGTCGCGGTCAGGCGCGACACGGTGGCCTTGGGCAATGCGGTCATCTGCGCCAGTTCGCCGTTCGAGCGGGCGGCGTTGCGCGGGCAGAAGGCCTTTAGCAGGGCCAGTCCGCGTGCCAGGACCCGTATTTCGTCGCTGGGCGCCGTGGCCCTAGGGAAAGTCCCTAAAGTGTCATCCATGGAATGGAATTCGATGTGATGGAAAGAAACAGCTCTGGTGAATTTCCAAGCAATATCAACGACTTCGCCTCGATCCGCCACGCCGTGGCAATGTGAAATTTGCCCGTTTCCCCGGCGGTTCGTTCTGTCATTCTACATAATTAAAATGGAATTAGACTTTTAAAAACGAAATAAGAATCTAGAATTCGGCCATTCCCCTTTCCCCCATTCACGCATGGAGGTCCGGATTCGATGATCACCCAGCCTTTCGACGAACTATCCCTGGGCCAGCGCCGCCGTTCCGGCGGCCGCACCATGACCGAGACCGACGTCGTCAATTTCTGCGGCCTGACCGGCAACTGGCTTGCCATCCACGCGGACGCGGAGTTTTCCAAGCGATCGCTCTACGGCCAGCGCGTCGTGCAAGGGGGGCTGGTGTTCGTGGTCGTGAATGCGCTGCTCGGCTTCGATTCGAGCGTCGTCGAGGCCTTCTACGGCGTGGACAAGTTGCGTTTTCTCAAGCCCACGTTCATCGGCGACACCCTGCATGCGGAAAGCGAAATCATCGACCTGCGCGCCAAGGGCGACCGGCACGGTATCGCGACCACGAAACTGGTCGCGGTCAATCAGCGCGGCGAGACCGTGCTGAGCTGCGAGTTCAGCCTGCTCGTACGCCGCCAGCGCCTGCCGGCCCAATGATCATCCCCTACCTTCCCACAAAGAGAGCGACATGGATTTCCTGAACGAAGAGCAGACGTTGTGGCGCGATACCGTCGCGCGCGTGATGGAGCAGGAGATCGGCCGGGAGTATGTGCGCCAGTGCGACATCGACCGCGCCTATCCCTATGAGGCCTATGAAAAGGTAGCCAAGCTGGGCTGGCTGCGCCTCTTGATACCCGAGGACCAAGGCGGCGATGGCGGCACGATTTTCGACTATGCGCTGATGTGCGAAGGCCTGGCGCGCTATGGCTTCGATTTCGCCACCGCCTTCATGGTCGCGACGTTCACCGGCATGAACATCGTCAAGTTCGGCACGCCGGAGCAGAAGCAGCGCTACCTTCCCGCGTTCATGCGGGGCGAGTTGCGTTTCTCGATCTCGATCTCCGAGCCCCAGGCCGGTTCCGACGCGGCGTCGACGCGCACCCGGGCCGAGCCTCGCGACCAGGGCTGGGTGATCCGGGGCCAGAAGCTGTGGTGCTCCGGCGCGGCGGCCCGGGACGTCGTGATCGCGATGCTGGTGCGCACCGACAAGGAGGCGAAGAAGCACAAGGGCCTGTCGGTGCTGCTGGTGCCCAACGACACGAAGGGCCTGGACATCCGGCGGCTGCCGACGATGGCGCGCCGCGCCACGGGCACCACCGAGATTTTCGTCGACGATGCGTGGGTGCCCGATGCCAACATGATGGGTGAGCCGGGCGACGGCTGGCGCATCATCACCGACCACCTGGAGCTGGAACGGATAGCCGTGTCCGCCGCCTACGTCGGCAACGCGCAGCAGGCCGTCAGCGACGCCTTGCGCTATGCGCACGAACGCATCCAGTTCGACCAGCCGATCTACGACTTCCAGGTGATACGCCACATGCTGGCCGACATGCAGACCGCGGTCGATGCGTCGCGCCTGATGGTGTATCGCGCCGCCGACATGGCCTCGCGGGGCCTGTCCTGCTCGCGGGAAGTCAGCATGGCCAAGCTCATGGCGTCCGAGACCCTGCAGACGGTGACGCGCCAGGGCATGCAGATCCTGGGCGGGCACAGCATGCTGCCCGAGTCCGACATGGAGCGCTATTTCCGCGAGGGCATGCAATCGACCATAGGCGGAGGGACCTCGCAGATCCAGCGCAGCATCATCGCCAAGGCGATGCGCATGTGAGCGCGGGCAAGGCGACCCCGCCGTTCATCCGCCGGATGTGCAAGTCCATCAAAGGAGACATGACATGAGAAAAATCCACACACTGCAAGCCCTGTTGCTGGGGGGATCGCTGGCGTTGGCCGCCTCGCCGCAGGCCTGGGCCCAGGCGGGGAGCTTCCCCGGCAAACCCATCACCATCGTCGTGCCGTTCGGCGCCGGGACCACGACGGATCTGGCCGCCCGCTTCGTCGGCAAACACATCACCGAGATCACCAAGCAGCCGGTCATCGTCGACAACAAGCCTGGCGCCAGCGGGTTCATCGCTTTGCAGCACGTCCTGCGCCAGCCCGCGGACGGTTACACCATCGTCATCGGCACGAATACGACGCATGCCGCGAATCTCGCGCTGTTCAAGAAGCTGCCGTACGATCCGGTGGCGGATTTCGTGCCGATCACCGCGATGATCGTGGGCGGCGTGGTGCTGACGGTCGCGCCCGGCGCGCCCTACCACAACGTGCAGGAGCTGATCGCCGCGGCCAGGAAGAACCCCGGCAAGCTGACCTTCGGCTCTGGCAACTCCTCGTCCAGGGCCGGCGGCGAAGTGCTCAAGGAGCTGGCCGGCATCGACATCCTGCACGTGCCGTACAAGACGCTGCCACTGGCGGTCACGGATGTGATGGGCGGACAGATCGACATCGTGTTCGGCGACGCGCCGGCCGTCATGCCGCACGTGCGCGCCGGAAAGCTCAAGGCCCTGGGCGTCTCCACGCCCACGCGCATGCCCGGCTACGAGGACATCCCCACGATCGCGGAGCAGGGCGTTCCCGGCTACGAGGCCAGCGGCTGGCTGGCGGTGTTCGCGGCCAAGGGCACCCCGAACGACATCGCCGACAAGCTCAACGCGCTCATCGTTCCCATCATGCAATCGCAGGAGGCCGCCAAGTACTTCGGCGACAACGCCTGGAAGCCGATCCCGGGCACCCGCCAGGAGCTGGCGGAGTTCCAGAAGGTCGAAATCGCCCGATGGACGAAGCTGGTCAAGGCGGCGGGCATCGAGCAGCAGTGACGAACGAAAGCAGTCACTGGCGGATCGACTATTCCGGTTCCTTGCCTCACAATCGTCAGGTTGCGCCGCCGGCTCCACGAGGAGTGCTGCCGGCCGGTTCTCACGATTTCAGTGCAAGCAATCCGAATGAAAAAAACGTCGAACGACAGAGTACGGATGGTGGACGTCGCCCGCCTGGCCAATGTGGCGCCCATCACCGTATCCCGGGCGTTGAGCCATCCTTCTTCCGTCGCGCCGGAGACCCTGGACAAGATCCATCGTGTCATCAAGCAGCTCGGCTACGTGCCCAACGGCCCCGCCGGCAGCCTGAAGTCTCAGAAAACCCAACTGATCGCGGCGGTCATTCCCAGCATCAACCACCTGTTTCTGACCGCGATGGTGCAGGGGGTCAGCGATTTCCTGTCGCCCATGGGCTACCACCTCATGCTGGGGACATCCGGCGAAACCCTGGAGGGGGAAGAGGCCATCGTCCGGGCGTTCCTGTCCCAGCGGCCTCGTGCGCTGCTGCTCCACAACACCGTCCATACCGCCGAGTGCGTCAGCCTCATACGCGCTTCGGGAATACCGGTCATCGAAACGGGCGACCTGTGCGAACAGCCACTGGATACGGCGGTGGGCTTCTCGAACTTCGACGCCGCCTACACGTTGACCCGGCACCTGATCGACCGGGGGTACGAGCACATCGCCTGCGTCTATGCGCGGTCGCCCCACAATGAACGCACGCAAACACGGATCAAGGCCTATCGGGCCGCGGTGAACGACGCCGGATTGCGCTCCGGTCCGGATCTGGAGATCGCGACCGACGGCGACGTGGCGTCGGGCGCCGTCGTGCTGCGCGATCTGATGGATGTCCGGTCGAAGGTGGACGCGGCGGTGTTCTTCGGCGGCAACATGGCCCTGGGCGCGCATCTGGAATGCCAGAAGATGCAGGTTCCCATCCCCGGCCGCATTGCCATCGTGGCTTTCGAGGATACGGAGATAGGCGCCATGCTGGCCCCGGCCATTACCGCGCTGCGCATTCCCCGCTACACGATAGGCCGGGAGGCCGCCCGCGTGGCGCTCACGCGGATCGGCGGCGGGAGCCCGGCGGGCCATGTGGATGTCGGGTTCGAACTCTGCATACGGGAAACTTCCTAGTAGTCCTGGATGGCCAGCATGGTATGGTATCGATACCATAACCAGTCATCGCATCTGTAGCAGAGCGATGCCGTATGAGCCATCGCCCGCGGCGGCTATGCTTGCTTGGCGATGGTATCGATACCATAAAGGAGGAGAAATGAAGACCAGTCGAATCGGGATGGGGGTCCTCGTGTTGCTGGCCTGGCTGGCGGGGGCGCCGCGCATGGCCTTGGCCAGCGAGTGGCCGGGCCGGCAGGTGAGATTCATCGTCGCCCAGGCCCCGGGGTCGTCGGCGGACGGGTCCGCCCGGCAGATCGCCGCCGCCCTGGCGACGATCTGGAAGCAGCCGGTCGTGGTGGAAAACAAGGCGGGGGCGAACGGCATCATCGGCATGTCCGCGGTCCAGCAGGCGGCGCCCGATGGCTACACCATCGGTTATGCCGCGCCGGGGAACATGACGGTCAATCAGTTCATCTACAAGGAAATACCGTTCGATCCGCTGAAGGACTTCACCCCGATCACGCAGATGACCAGCATTCCGTTCGCGCTCGTCATCAACGGAAAGCTGCCTGTAAAAACCGTCCCGGAACTGATCGCCTACATCAAGAACAAGCCGCAAGGCGTCAATTACAGCTCGGCGGGGGTAGGCAACGTGGGGCACCTGGCGGCCGAACTGTTCGCCACCCGGGCGGGCGTGAAGCTCTATCACATCCCTAACAAGGGCGACAGCCCGGCCCTGCTCGATGTCGCCAGCGGCACGACCGATTTCATGTTCTTGCCGCTGCCCGGCGCCATGGCGACGATCCGGTCCGGAAACGTGCGCTTGATCGCGGTGGGAGGCAGGCAGCGCATCGACGCGTTTTCCGACGTTCCTACCCTGGACGAGTCGGGGCTGAAGGGCATGTACGTGGAGGGCTGGTCAGGCGTGGTCGCGCCGCCGGGACTGGCG
The DNA here is from genome assembly GCA_009360345.1 of Alcaligenaceae bacterium SAGV5. Classification (GTDB taxonomy): domain Bacteria; phylum Pseudomonadota; class Gammaproteobacteria; order Burkholderiales; family Burkholderiaceae_B; genus Pigmentiphaga. The sequence goes on along the minus strand of SPDP01000002.1, from coordinate 648,916 downwards.
CCCGGCATCGTCCAGAAAATACAGGCGGATTTCTCAAAGGCGCTGGCCGAGAAAAGCGTGGCCGACTACTTGCGGACCAGCAGCACCCTGGCCGTGGGTTCGACGGCGGAACAGTTCAAGTCCTTCATGGACGACGAGGCAAGCAAGTGGTCGGGCGTCATCGACTCGATCGGACTCAGGAATTCCCACTAGACACTATCGAGGTGATTATGTACTTCCCCAACAAGGTGAAGGCGGCCTTGAACGATGGCAGGAAAAGCTATGGCGCCATCCTGAGCTGGCCCTCTCCGCAAACCGTGGAGATCGTCGGCAGGCTGGGCCTGGATTTCATCCAGATCGACGGCGAGCACGGCGCATTTTCCCTTCGGGAAATCGAAGAGACCTGCCGCGCGGCGGATCTTTGCGGCATGACGACGTTGGCGCGGGTGCCGGATATTCGTTCCAGCACCATCCAGCAGTTCATCGACCGGGGCGTGCAGGGAATCGTGGCGCCGCACATCTCGACCGTGGAGCAGGCGGAGCAGGTCGTGCGCGCCGCCTATTTCGGGCCGCTGGGCGACCGCTCGTTCGGGAGCGCGCGAGGCGTCGATTACGCGATGGACAAAGGAGACCGGCCCGCGTTCTATCGTCGGTGCAACGACAACATGGTGGTCTGCCTGATGATCGAGGATCGCGAGGGGTTGGAGAACCTGCCGGGAATGGTCAAGGTCGATGCCGTCGATTTCTTCTACATCGGGATGAATGATTTCTCGCAAGGCCTGGGCTATCCGGGGCAGGCGAAGCATCCGGAGGTCCTGAAGGCCCGCGCGAAGGCTTTCGACATCGTCCATGCGGCCGGCAAGCGCATGCGGGAGGATTTCATCGAGGATGTGAGCTCGAAGGAAATCGTGATCGAGGGCACCCGGTGCCTGTGGCAGCACACGATCGAACAGGCACGATAAAGAGGCAGACCATGGGAATGACAGCGTTCGAAAAAATTGTTGCGCGGGCGGCCGGCGTGCAGTCCGTCAAACCGGGGGATGTGGTCTATCCGATTCCCGACCTGATGTTCATGCATGACGGGCAGGTGGGTTCGACCAAGGAAGAACTGGACGACATCGGCATCGACCAGTTGTGGGATCCCGCGCGGGTGGTGATCGTGACGGACCACGACGTGGTGTATACGACGCCGAAAGCGGCGCAGAAGGGCATGAAGATCCGCGAGGCGGCCAAGGCTTGGAAGATCGAGAAGTTCTATGACATCGGCGCGGGCGGCCATGGGCACATCTTTCCCATGGAGCAGGGCCTGGTCAGGCCCGGCATGTTCATCTTCGCCAACGACATGCATTGCACCAACTTCGGCGCGATCGGGGCCGTTGCGCTAAGAATGGGGACCGAGATCGCGACCGTCATCGCGCGGGGAACGACCTGGTTCACCGTCCCGCCGACGGTGCGCCTTGTCTTCACCGGGAAATTGAAGGCGGGCGTCTATGGCCGGGACGTCGGCTACCGGATATCGCGGGACATGGTGGATGGGAGGCTGTTCGGCGGCCGGTTCAGCTATCGCGTCATCGAGCTGGCGGGAACGGTCCATGACATGGATTTCTCGAACCGCGTGGCGCTCTGCAATTCGCCGACCGAGATCGGCGTGGCGACCTTGTTCATTCCGCCGTCGGAGCGGTTGAGAGGGGCGATCCCGCTGGACGGCGACCTGGACCTGGCCGCCATTTGCAGCGACGAGGATGCCCGCTACGAGGCGGACGAGGTCTTCGATCTTGGCGCACTCGAACCCCAGGTGGCGTTGCCCGGCAGCCCCGACCGGGCCGTGGACGTCAGCGAAGTGACCGGGGTTCACGTGCACCATGCGTTTATCGGTTCGTGCGGATCCGGCACCTACGAGGACCTGGTCATCGCGGAGTCGCTGATCCGCGGCAAGCGGATTGCGGCGGGCACGCGCCTGTATGTCGCGCCGGGCTCGGTCGAGACGGCGCGGCGCGCCGCGGACGAGGGACTCATATCGAGCATACAGCGGACGGGCGCGATCATCCTGCAGCCCGGCTGCGGTGTCTGCTCGGGCGGCAAGGTCGGCCCCCTGGGGCCGGGCGAGGTATCGATTTCCACGGCGGCCACCAATGCGCCGGGCCGGATGGGGCCGCGCGACGCGCAGGTGTACCTGGCCAGCCCGGCCACCGTGGCGGCTTCGTCGCTGCGCGGCGAGATCGCGGATGCGCGCGGACTGGCGGCGGCGTGACCGCCGATCGACATGCAAGGAGCGGAAAATGATCAGTGAGACCTGGCTGTACGAAGGACGTTGCCACAAGTTCGGCGATGACGTCCGGCATGACGGATACCTGATGACCCAGCAGTACGTGACGGACAAGGTATTCGACCCCGAGGTGCTCAAGGCCCATGTCCTGGAAGAGGATCGCCCCGATTTCCGGGCCGCCGTGGCGCCGGGGGACATCGTCCTGGCCGGCCGCAATTTCGGCAAGGGCAAGGCCCACGTGCAAGGGTACATCGCGCTGCGTTCGCTGGGCGTCGGCGTCGTTTGCGAGTCCATGCCCTACCTGAGTTTCCGCGGCGCGATCAGTATCGGCCTGGTGTTCATGGCTGATTGCGCCGGCGTCTCCGCCCTGGCCGCCGATGGCGACCGGCTGCGGGTTAACTTCGATACCGGAAGATTCGAGAATCTGACGAGCGGGCTGGTCCGTGACTATCCCCCCCTGCCGGAAGAACTCAGGAAGATCGTCGCCAAGGGAGGGGCGACGGAGATGCTGAGGCAGTGGTGGATGGAGGAGCGGGCAAAAGCGGCTGCGTAGGGATGGGCGTCCGGAAGGGATTTTCCTTGACATCGATCCGGGCTGCTTGCATAAATCCGGCTTCTTCATCATTGCGCATTGCTGCCGGACCGATCATGGAAAACACCCCCAAGGACATCTATACCGAACCGGAACCGGATGTCGACACACTCGCCAACCTTGGTCCGCTGACCGGGATGGCCGGCATCTGGACGGGCGCGCGCGGACTCGACATCAATCCCAAGGCCGATGGGCCCGAGAAGCAGGCGTTCATCGAGCACATCGAGCTGCAACCCATCGATGCGCAGACGAATGGCCCGCAATTGTTCTACGGGTTGCGCTACCACACGCGCATCGTCAAGCCCGACGACGTCGAGACCTTCCATGACCAGGTCGGCTATTGGCTGTGGGAACCGGCGACGGGGGCGATCATGCAGACCCTGACGATCCCGCGGGGGCAGACGGCGATGGCGGTCGGCCGAACGGCGCCCGATGCAAGGCAGTTCACCCTGCAGGCCGTGCGGGGCTCGCTGACGAACGGCATCGTATCGAATCCGTTCCTGGAGTATGCCTTCAGGACCGAGAGCTACACCATCACGGTGACCATCAACGACGACGGGACCTGGTCCTACGAGCAGGATACGGTGCTCGTCATTCCCGGCCAGGCGGAGCCTTTCCACCACACCGACCGGAACAAGCTGCGCAAGATCGGCGAGCCGACGCCCAATCCCACGGCCCGGGCGGCGGCGATGAAGCGGGAGCAGTCCGAGGCTTCATAGGGGCCGGTGAGGGGGAATGCCCAGGCGTCGGTCCCCGACGTTTTTCCCCGTGGCGATGGTACGCTTGGCCGCGGCTGGAAGTCCCGACCGTGCGGGGGAGCACGGAAGATCGACGCATGGACTTGCCGGCCACCTGCCAACAAGAACTGCGGAGACTTCCCTTGAACACCTTTTCTCGCATCGTTCCGCTCGCCTGTGGCCTGGCCGTTGCCGGAACCAGCCTGGGCGCGGAGCCCGACCCGTTGAGCATGCTCGAGGGCGCCAATACGCAGGCCGCGCAGGTCCAGGCGGCCCTGGACTTCTGCAGGCGGGACGCAAGGCCGGTCGTCCGGGCGCTGGATGGATTGATCGGCGCCGCCGGCCTGTCCGCGCCGCAGCGCGACAAACTGCGGCGCACGTACGAGCAGGCGATGCGCGACGAGTCGTCCCGCATCGCCGGCATCGCCAGCCAGAAGGGCTTTGCCCAGGGCGCCTGTCCGGCCACGACGCTGGAGACGCTGGACAAGCAGACGCCCGTCATCGTCAAGTCGCTGGACGACATGCGCCGTGGATGGCGGCAAACCGCGGCTTCCACCCCCATCCCGGCGCCTGCGCGGACGCCGGAACAACCGCCCGCGCAGGCCGCCGACATCGCCCCGGGCAAGTACACCTGCTACACCTTCGACGCCGGCCAGCTGAACTACGCGTACACCGACGTCGTGGTGCAAAAGGGTGGCCATGGCCAGTATGCGGTCGGCGCCAAGGGCGGCAGTTATCAAGTGCAGGACGGACGGGTCAGCTTCACCGGACCGCTGTCCAATGCGACCGGCCGCTATGCGGTGAAGCAGACCGGCGTGCCGCAGCTCGATCTGGTGTTCAACGCGGACAACCGGGCGTCGATGACCTGTCCGCGCGGCCGTTGAGCGGATCCGCATGGCGAACGGCCGCCACGCTGCCACGGCGTTGCCGCCCCGGCCTCAATTGCCGGACGGATTGGCGGTGCCTGTGGTGTCGGGCGCTGCCGCGGCCGGTGCATCGTTCCGGGCGACTTCGGCGGCCGCCGGCGCATTCTTGGCTTTCTCGATGGCCGCCACGCTTTGCGTGGGCTTGCCATCCTCGCGGTGCATCCGATCGAATACCTGGGTCTCGCCGAAGATCAGCTGTACCCAGTCCGGGTAGTTGTAGGCCACGCCCTTGCTGTGATCGATGATCGCGCCGATGCCGCCGCCGATGAGGATGTTTCCGAACATGCCGGCGCCGGCGCGCGAAATCAGCTTGCCGGTGGCCGCCTGTTCACCATCCTTCTTGCAGTCGATGGAAAGGTCTTCCGATGATTTCCGGACCGATACCGTCGCCGGCGTCGTGGCGTTGAAGACGCCTCGATCATTGGACAGCGTGCAGGCCGCGCCCGCCACGCTCTTGCCATCCTTGTCGAGTGTCTCGACCCGCAGAGTCTGCATGCTGTCGCTGGTGATCGACGCGCATGCGCCCAAGGCGCCGATGCAGGCCGCGGCCACGATTGAACGAATGAACATCTGAAACTCCCCCGGTGCCTGATATGAGGGAGTGAATGTAATTAAGTATTTCATGGCGGGCAAATGGCACCCCGGGTCAGGCATCGATGGCCCGTGCCCACGGTTCGCCAATGAAGTGCGCGGCCAGGTACTCCATCAGCGCCTGCACGCGGGCGGGCCGGCCGCGCCCGGGCGGCGTGACGAGGTGCAGCGCGATGGGTTCCACCTGCCAGTCGTCCATGACGGTTTCCAGCGCGCCGGACTGCAGGTCTTGCCAGGCCAGGAATTCGGGTTGCAGGGCGAGGCCCGCGCCCGCGCGCAAGGCGGGTGTCAGCGCCTCGGCATTGTTCACCCGCAGCGGCGTGGGCATGGCCTGTGTGAATTCGCCATGGCGGGCATGGCGGAAGCGCCAGCTCGATCCGGTGCGCGCGTAGGCGTATTGCAGCGCGCGGTGCTGGGCCAGTTCGCGTGGGTGACGCGGCCGGCCATGCTGTTCGAAGTAGGCGGGCGACCCCACCAGCAGAATGCGCACCGTGCAAAGCCGGCGCACGAGCAGGCTGGAGTCGGCCAGCGTCGAGATGCGCAGCGCCAGGTCGAAGCGCTTTTCGACCAGATCGACCTGTTCGTCGCTGAAGTGGACATCCAGCGTGACCTCGGGATAGCGCGCCATGAACGGGGGCAGCACGGGCGCCACGTGCGAGATGCCGAAAGACATGGGGGCAGTCATCCGTATCGGTCCGCGCGGGCTGCTCGACTGCTCGGTCACTTCGGCTTCGACGGCTTCGCCTTCCTCGAGGATGCGCGAGGCGCGTTCCAGGGCGGCAAGTCCGCTTTCGGTCAGGGAAATGCGGCGCGAAGTGCGGTGGAACAGCACGGTCTTCATCCGTCCTTCCAGGCGCGAGACGGCCTTGGAGACGGTGGCCTGCGACAGTGACAGCTCCGCCGCCGCCCGGGCGAACGAGCCGGTCTCGGCCACCTTGGCGAAGATGGCCCAGGCTTCCAGGTCGGGGAGTCTGCTCATGGATCGGTTTCCGCAAGGAGAAGGTTGTGATGCAAAAAATGGAAAGTATGGTTTTCAATTAATTCTATTTCAATAGTCTCGACTAGTTTCTATAGTTCTATTCATCGAAGCAAGCCAAAGTGGAGAACGCCATGATCGAACGTCGTCCCTACGAGAGCCTGGGTGGAGCCAACCACGGATGGCTCGACGCCAAGCATCACTTCTCTTTCGCCGGTTATGTCGACCCGGCCCGCATGAACTGGGGCGCGCTGCGGGTCTGGAACGACGACACCATCGCTCCGGGTACCGGCTTCCCGCCGCATCCCCATGCCGACATGGAAATCATCACCTATGTCCGGGAAGGCGCCATCACCCACCAGGACAACCTGGGCAGCCGCGGCCGCACCGAGGCGGGCGACGTCCAGGTCATGAGCGCGGGCTCGGGCATCCGGCACTCGGAATACAACCTGGAGCCTGGCGTGACGCGCATCTTCCAGATCTGGATCCTTCCGGATCGCCGCGGCGGCCAGCCAGCCTGGGGGGCCAAGCCGTTTCCCAAGGGCGACCGTTCGGGCCAGTTCGTCGCGCTGGCCAGCGGCATGCCGGGAGACGAGGAGGCGCTGCCCATCCGCGCCGATGCGCGGGTCTCCGGCGCCACGCTGAAGGCGGGCGAGTCGGTGGAGTACCGCCTGGGATCCGGCCGCCATGCCTACCTGGTGCCCGCCACCGGCCGCGTGGACGTCAACGGCGTGGAATTGCAGGCGCGGGACGGTGCCGCGATCCGGGACGAGGACGTCATACGCGTGACCGCCAGCGAAGATGCCGAACTCGTCCTGGTGGACGTGGCCGGCTGACCCATTTTCTTGTCGTTTCCCCCAAGGAGCACTGCCATGTCGCATTATCTCGATGTCCTTACTCCCCAGAACAGCCAGATCATCTTCATCGACCAGCAGCCCCAGATGGCCTTCGGGGTGCAATCGATCGACCGCCAGGTCCTGAAGAACAATGTCGTGGCGCTGGCCAAGGCGGCCAAGGTGTTCGGCATTCCGGCCACCATCACGACGGTGGAGACCGACAGCTTTTCGGGCAACACCTATCCCGAGCTGCTGGCGGTGTTTCCGCAGAACAAGATCCTCGAACGTACCTCGATGAACTCCTGGGACGACCAGAACGTGCGCGACGCGCTGGCCGCCAGCGGCCGCAAGAAGATCGTCGTGTCGGGACTCTGGACGGAAGTCTGCAACACCACCTTCGCGCTGTGCGCGATGAAGGAGGGCGGCTACGAGATCTACATGGTGGCCGATGCCTCGGGCGGCACGTCCCTGGATGCGCACAAGTACGCGATGGACCGCATGGTGCAGGCGGGAGCGGTGCCGGTGACGTGGCAGCAGGTCATGCTGGAGTGGCAGCGCGATTGGGCCCGCAAGGAAACCTATGACGCCGTGACCGGCATCGTCAAGGATCACTCCGGCGCCTACGGCATGGGCATCGACTACGCCATCACCCACGTGCACAATGGCGCGGAGCGCGTCCAGCACGGCGAGCGGATCGGCCCCAACCCGGCCCGGTAGCCCTCCGCGCGCATGCCGGCGCCGGGCCGCGGCGCGACTGTCAGGTATCGAGGTCAGCGATGAAGCTCTATGTACTGTCCCTGGGGGCCGGCCTGCTGGTCGGCATCGTCTACAGCCTGCTCAACGTCCGTTCGCCCGCGCCGCCGCTGGTGGCCCTGGTCGGCCTGCTGGGCATCCTTGTCGGCGAGCAGGTCATTCCCGTCGGCAAGCAATGGCTTGCCGGGTCCGCGTTCCTGTCCGCCTGCGACAAGAGTTCGGCCGTCGCGCACGTGTTCGGCCAATTGCCCGGCCGCGGCCAGGCCGCGCAGCCCACCCGGTCCACCGAGGAGCAATCATGAGCGCTTCCACCGCCGACGTCATCCTGCGGCACGGCCGCATCACCACGCTGGACCGGGCCAACCCGTCGGCCACCGCCGTCGCGGTCAAGGACGGGCGTTTCCTGGCCGTGGGCGAGGACCGGGAAATCATGGCCCTGGCGGGTCCGGCGACCCGGATCGTCGACCTGGGCGGCCGCGGCGTGCTGCCCGGGCTGATCGACAACCATACCCACGTGATACGCGGCGGGCTCAATTTCAACATGGAGCTGCGCTGGGATGGCATCCGTTCGCTGGCCGATGCGATGGACATGCTGCGCCGGCAGGTCGCGATCACGCCGCCCCCGCAGTGGGTACGCGTGGTGGGCGGCTTCACCGAGCACCAGTTCGACGAGAAACGCCTGCCGACCATCGCCGAGATCAACGCGGCGGCCCCCGATACGCCGGTCTTCCTGCTGCATCTTTACGACCGCGCGCTGCTCAATGCCGCGGCGCTGCGCGCGGTGGGCTACACCAAGGACACGCCCGAGCCGCCGGGCGGGGAAATCACGCGCGACGCCCAGGGCAATCCCACCGGGCTGCTGCTGGCCAGGCCGAACGCGCAGATCCTGTACGCCACGCTGGCCAAGGGCCCGGCGCTGCCGTTCGACTATCAGGTCAACTCCACGCGGCACTTCATGCGCGAGCTGAACCGCCTGGGGGTGACGGGCGTGATCGATGCCGGTGGCGGCTTCCAGAACTATCCCGACGACTATGAGGTGGTCCGGCAATTGGCGGATGATGGCCAACTGACGGTCCGCCTGGCCTATAACCTGTTCACGCAGAAACCCCGGTACGAGAAAGAGGATTTCCTGAACTGGACGTCCAGCGTCCGGTACAAGCAGGGCGACGATTATTTCCGCCACAATGGCGCGGGCGAGATGCTGGTGTTCTCGGCCGCCGATTTCGAGGACTTCCGCCAGCCCCGTCCCGAGATGCCGCCCGGGATGGAGGCAGACCTGGAGGAGGTCGTGCGCATCCTGGCGCAGAATCGCTGGCCGTGGCGCCTGCACGCGACCTACGACGAGACCATTTCGCGCGCGCTGGATGTGTTCGAGAAGGTCGACCGCGAGATCCCGCTGAAGGGCTTGAACTGGTTCTTCGATCACGCCGAGACCATCTCCGATCGGTCCATCGACCGCATCGCCGCGCTGGGCGGAGGGATCGCCGTGCAGCACCGCATGGCCTACCAGGGCGAGTATTTCGTCGAACGCTACGGCGCCGCGGCGGCCGAGGCCACGCCGCCCATCGCCCGCATGCTGGAGAAGGGCGTCAAGGTATCGGCGGGCACCGACGCCACGCGCGTGGCGTCCTACAACCCCTGGGTGTCGCTGGCCTGGATGATCACCGGCAAGACGGTGGGGGGGCTGGCGCTCTATCCCCGGCGCAACTGCCTGGATCGCGAAACGGCGCTGCGCATGTGGACCGAGAAAGTGGCCTGGTTCTCGAACGAGGAAGGACGTCGGGGCAGCATCGCCCCGGGGCAGTTGGCGGACCTGATCGTGCCCGACAAGGATTTCTTCGCCTGCGCCGAGGACGAGCTTTCCTTCCTGAGCTCGGAATTGACCATGGTGGGCGGCCGTGTCGTCTATGGCGCGGGCCGCTTTGCCGATCTGGACGACAATCCGCTGCCACCGCCGATGCCTGACTGGTCGCCCGCCCGCTTGTTCGGCGGCTATGCCGCCTGGGGCGAACCCGGGGGGGCGGGCCGCCATTCACTGGGCTCTCGCCGGATGGCGGCGTGCGGCTGCGCGCAAGCCTGCGGCCTGCACGGGCACGCGCATGCCCAGGCCTGGGCGTCGAGGCTGCCCGTGGCCGATGCCCGAGGTTTCTTCGGAGCGCTGGGCTGCTCCTGCTGGGCGGTCTGAGGAGAAACGACGTGGGCGAAGCGGTCAAGAGTACCTCCCAGGGCGGTTTCGCGCCCTTGAAGCAGAAACTGTTCGCCGTGCTGTGGGTCGCGACGATCATCGGCAACACCGGCAGTTTCATCCGCGATGTCGCCAGCTCCTGGCTGATGACGGACCTGTCGTCCTCGCCCACGGCGGTCGCCATGGTGCAGGCCGCCGCCACGCTGCCCATTTTCCTCCTGGCCATTCCGGCGGGTGTGCTGTCCGATATCCTGGATCGGCGCAAATTCCTCATCGCGATCCAGGTCCTGCTGGCCTGCGTCAGCATCTGCCTGATGCTGCTGACGGCCTGGGGGATGCAGACCATAGGCTCGCTGGTCGCGCTGACCTTCCTCGGCGGCATCGGCGCGGCGCTGATGGGGCCCACGTGGCAGGCCATCGTGCCCGAGCTGGTGGAGAAGAAGGACATCAAGAACGGCGTGGCGCTGAATTCGCTCGGCATCAACATCGCGCGCGCCATCGGGCCCGCCGTGGGCGGATTGATCCTGGCGAGCCTGGGCGGCGCGGTCACCTACGGCGTGGACGTCATCAGCTATGCCTTCGTGATTGCGGCGCTGCTGTGGTGGCGCCGGCCGCCCACGCCGCGCGATGAACTGTCCGAGCATTTCACGGGGGCGTTCCGCGCCGGCCTGCGCTACGCGCGGGCCAGCCGCGAACTGCATGTCGTGCTGGTGCGCGCGTTCTGTTTCTTCGCGTTGGCCAGTTCGGTCTGGGCCTTGCTGCCGCTGGTGGCGCGGGGGCTGCTGGGCGGCGGGGCGGGGTTCTACGGCATCCTGCTGGGCGCCGTGGGCATGGGCGCGATAGGCGGCGCGGTGGCCATGCCCAGGCTGCGCGGAAAGCTGGACGCCGATGGCCTGTTGCTGGTGGCCGCGCTGGTGACGGCGGCCGTCATGGCAGGGTTGTCGTTCGCCCCGCCGCAATGGGTGGCGGTCGTCGGTCTGCTGGTGCTCGGCGCGGCGTGGATTACCGCGCTTACCACGCTCAACGGCACGGCGCAGGCCATCCTGCCGAACTGGGTGCGCGGCCGTTCGCTGGCCGTCTACCTGACCGTGTTCAACGGCGCGATGACCGCGGGCAGCCTGGCCTGGGGCGCCGTGGCCGGATGGGTGGGCGTGCCCGCCGCGCTGCTGGCGGGGGCCGTGGGATTGGTGGTCGTGGGCGTGGTGTCCCATGTGCTCAAGCTGCCCAAGGGCGAGGCCGATCTTGTGCCCTCGAACCATTGGCCCGAGCCCTTGGCCGTCGAGCAGGTGGAACACGACAGGGGGCCGGTGCTGATCCTGGTCGAATACCGGATCGACCCGGCGGATCGCGTGGCCTTCCTGCGCGTGCTGGAGCGGTTGTCGGCCGAGCGGCGCCGGGATGGCGCCTACGCCTGGGGCGTGACCGAAGACGCGGCCCAGCCGGGACTCATGCTGGAGTGGTTCCAGGTGGAGTCCTGGGCCGAGCACCTGCGGCAGCACAAGCGGGTGTCGAAGGCCGATGCCGATGTCCAGGACGAGGTGCTGCGCTTCCACCGGGGCGGGCAGCGCCCCGGGGTGCGCCACCTTCTCGCGGTTGATAGCCGGATGAAGGGTTGAACATGCTGCGCGGCGAGCCCGGGGGCGACACAGGCCCTAACCGCGGCCGGCGTTGGCTTCGAGCACGGCCAGGGCGGTCATGTTGATGATGCGGCGAACCGTCGCGCTGGACGTCAGGATGTGCACCGGCGCGTTCACGCCCAGCAGGAAAGGCCCTACGGCGACGTTGCCGCCCGCGGCGGTCTTGAGCAGGTTGTAGGCGATGTTGCCTGCATCGACGTTGGGGCAGACCAGCAGGTTGGCTTCGCCCTTCAGCGTCGAGGAAGGCAGGATGCGCAGCCGCAGGGCTTCGTCGAGCGCGCAGTCGCCGTGCATTTCGCCGTCCACCTCCAGGTCCGGCGCCCGCTCCCGCAGCAGTTCCAGCGCGCGGCGCATCTTGCCGCCCGAGGCCGAGCTGCCCGAGCCGAAGTTCGAGCGCGACAGCAGCGCGGCCTTGGGCGCCAGGTCCAGCCGGCGCATGGCCTCGGCCGCCGCCTGGGTGTATTCGGCGATCTGTTCGGCGCCGGGATCATCGTTGACGTGCGTGTCCACCAGCGCGATGGTCCGCTCGTTCAGCAGCAGGATGTTCATCGCGGCGTAGACGGCGTGTCCGGGCCGCCGGCCGATGACCTCGTCGACGAAACGCAGGTGGTCGTGGTAGGCGCCGACGGTGCCGCAGATCATGCCGTCGGCATCGCCCAGGTGGACCATCATGGCGCCGATCAGCGTCATGCGGCGGCGCATTTCCACGCGTGCCATTTCCTTGGTGATGCCGCGGCGGCACATTTTTTCCCAGTAAGTGGTCCAGTACTGGTGGAAGCGTTCGTCGAACTCGGGGTTGGTCACCTCGACGTCCTGGCCCAGCCGCAGGCGCAGCCCGAATTTCTCGATGCGTGCCAGCAGCACGGCGGGGCGGCCGACGAGGATGGGTTTGGCCAGGCCCTCGTCCACGATCACCTGCACGGCCCGCAGCACGCGCTCGTCCTCGCCCTCGGTGAAGACGATGCGGGCCTTGCCGCCGTGGCGCACGAAACGCTTGGCGTTGGCGAACAGCGGCTTCATGAAGGCGCCGGAGCGGTAGACGAACTGCTGCAACTGTTCGGCATAGGCGTCCAGGTCCGCGAGGGGGCGGGTCGCCACGCCGCTTTCCATCGCGGCCGCGGCCACCGCGGGCGCGATGCGCACGATCAGGCGCGGATCGAAGGGCTTGGGAATCAGGTAGTCGGGGCCGAAGCGCAGGTCGTAGGTGCCGTACGCGGCGGCCACCACTTCGTTCTGTTCTTCCTCGGCCAGGGCGGCGATGGCGCGGACCGCGGCCTTCTCCATCTCGCGGGTGATCGTGGAGGCCCCGACGTCCAGCGCGCCCCGGAAGATGTAGGGGAAGCACAGCACGTTGTTGACCTGGTTGGGGAAGTCCGACCGGCCGGTGGCCATCACCACGTCGTCCCGCACGGCGTGGGCCACGTCGGGCAGGATCTCGGGGGTGGGATTGGCCAGTGCCAGGATCAGCGGGCGCGGGGCCATGGCCGCGACCATCCCGGGTTTGAGCACGCCGCCCGCCGACAGCCCCAGGAATACGTCCGCGTCGGCGATGACCTCGGCCAGGCCGCGGGCGTCGGTCTTCTGCGCGAAGGTGGCCTTCTGTTCGTCCATCAGCACCGTGCGGCCTTCATACACCACGCCTTCGATGTCGGTGACCCAGATGTTCTCGCGCGGCAGGCCGAGGTCCATCATCAGTTCCAGGCAGGCCAGGGCCGCGGCGCCCGCGCCGGAGGTCACGACCTTGACCTGCCCGATGTCCTTGCCCACCACCTTCAGGCCGTTGATGAACGCGGCGCTTACCGTGATGGCGGTGCCGTGCTGGTCGTCGTGGAAGACCGGGATCGTCATGCGCTCGCGCAGCTTGCGCTCGACGGCGAAGCACTCGGGCGCCTTGATGTCTTCCAGGTTGATCCCGCCGAAGGTCGGGCCCAGCGAGGCGATGATGTCCACCAGTTTGTCGGGATCGGTCTCGTCGATCTCGATGTCGAATACATCGATGCCGGCGAATTTCTTGAACAGCACGGCCTTGCCTTCCATGACCGGCTTGGAAGCCAGCGCGCCGATGTTGCCCAGGCCCAGCACGGCGGTGCCGTTGGAGATCACGCCCACCAGGTTGCCGCGCGCGGTGTAGCGGAAGGCATTGGCCGGATCCGCGACGATTTCCTCGCAGGCGGCCGCCACGCCCGGCGTGTAGGCCAGGGCGAGGTCGCGCTGCGTGACCAGCGGCTTGGTCGGGTAGATCGATACTTTTCCCGGAACGGGGAATTCGTGGTAATCGAGGGCGGCCTGGCGAATCGTGGTGCTCATCTTCCTGTCCTCCGGATGGCGGCGGGTTGTGTCAAGGTCCAGCCATTCTAGGCAACAGTTATCATTGAAATATTCTGATTGTCGATACATCCATAATATTTGACTGATATCTTGGGTTCCCCAGGCATGCCGGATTCCGTGTTTCCCTCCGATGAGGTCGTTCGACGGCTGGTTTCCCGGCTGAAGATGCGCCATCTGCAACTGATCGTGCAGGTCCACCGGCTTGGCTCGCTGACGCGGGTGGCCGAACGGATGGCCACCAGCCAGCCCGCGGTAACCAATGCGTTGTCCGAGCTGGAGTCCATGTTCGGCGCGCCGCTGTTCGCCCGCACGGCGCGGGGCATGGCGCCCACGGCCATGGGGAGAGTGGTGGCGGGCCGGGCACGGGCCATGTTGCAGGACCTGGGGCATCTGGTGCGCGATATGGAGGCTTCGTCGGCTGGCCTGGCGGCTCGCCTGCACGTAGGGGTGACGCCCTTCGTGTCCGGGAGGCTGGTGGCCGAGGCCGTCTCCACCGTGCAGGCGGGGGCCCAGCGATTGGCCGTGCGCATCCACGACGGCACGAGCGAAGACCTGCTGCGCGCGCTGCGCGATCATGAGCTGGACGTGGTCATCGCGCGGGCGAGCCCCATGCTGGACCTGCAGGGGCTGGCGTTCGAGCCGCTGTACCGCCAGCAGGCCCGGCTGATCAGCAACCGGCGCCTGGCGTCGCAGCTCGGGCGCGCGCCGTTGTCGTGGCCCCGCCTGGCCGAACTCGATTGGGTGCTGGGCGAGCCCGGCACCGCGCTGCGCGAGCAGGTCGCGGGCCTGTTCATCCAGGCGGGCGTCACGCCGCCGGTGCCCATCACCGAAGGTTATTCGGCGAAGCTGATCGGCGAACTCATCGCTTCGTCCGAGCGCGCGGTTTCGCTGCTGCCCGCCGATATTGCCGAAGAGCTGGTGCATGTGGCCGGGGTGGCCATCGTTCCGTACTCCATCGCGTGGAGCCTGCCGCCCATCGCGGCCATCGTCCGTGGCGACAGCGGCGAGAGCGAAACGCATCAGCGTTTCCTGGGGGCCGTGCGCCAGGCCGCCGGCGGCATGCGGCGCGAGGCGCCGGACCCGGGCCGGCAGACCGAGTTCTGATCGGTCCGCTAGCGCGCGCCAGCCTGGCGCAGAATGCGCTCGATGCCGCTGAAGCCGCGCTGGCGGGCATGCTGGAGCGGGGTGACGCCGTTGCCGTCGGCCAGGTTCACGTCGGCATGCGCGGCCACCAGCAGGCGCACGATTTCCGTGTGGTCCGCACCTCCTGAGCCCAGGATGATGGCTTCGAGCAGCGCGGTCCAGTGCAGGTTGTTGACGTGGTTCACGTCGACCCCCGCCGCGATCAGCAGGCGGACCGTTTCCACGTGGCCGCGTTCGGCGGCCGGAATCAGGGCGGTGCCGCCGTAGCGGTTGGTGCTCTTCAGGTCGGCGCCATGCGCCAGCGTCATCCGGAGGATCTCGTCGCGTCCCCGCGCGCCCGCGTACAGGTAGGGGCTGTCGTTGATCCCGTCCTTGGCATTGACGTCGGCGCCGGCGTCGATCAGGGCACGGGCAGCGGCCACGTTGTTGTGGTGGGTGGCGATCAGCAGAGGGGTGGCGCCCGCGGCGTTGCGTGCCTCGATGTCCGCGCCCTGGCCGATCAAGGCCCGGACCTCGGCGGAGGTGCCGCGCTCGGCGGCGGTCCGCAGCCGGCCGTCGAGGCTGGCGCCGGCCGCGGGAGATGAAAGCGAAGCCAGCAGCGCTGCCGCGACCCCGAGGCGGATGGATAGGCGCTTCCACAGCATGCGCGAGCCTCCTTCAAAAGTGGAGACGTGATGGTACGGGAGCCGTGGGGGATTGGAAAACCGGATGCGCGGGTGGGCCGGGCCGGAAAAGCACTGGCGCCCGGCTTGGTCAGCAGCGGCGGGGAACTTGGTCCAGTAGTTGCGTCAGGTGGATGAGTTGCTTCGTGCCGCAGGCGTGGCACAGGAACAACTGCCGTCCGGGGAAAAGCCGCATCCAGAAGCGCCTGGGCAGGCGCGATCGGCGTGCTTGGCACGGGCAGGGGCGAAAAAGCATGGGGATCCTCGGGGCCTTCCAAGGTGTGTCGCACCGGCGCCATGTCCGACGCCGGTCGCGTGCGGAAAGTCATTAGAGGGCGCGGCGATGCCGGCGGCTATCCCGAGAAATGAGTAATTGCGGGCAGGTGGGCGCGCAGGCGCGTGCCGCCGGCGTCCGATTCGATCTCCAGCCGCCCGCCCAGGCGCGCGATGCGGGCCCGCATGCTGCGCAGTCCTATCCCCGTCATGGAGCGGTCCGCCAGGTCGATGTCGAAGCCCGCGCCGTCGTCTTCGACGCTCAGTGCCAGTGCCCCGTCGCCGGCGTCGGCCAGCGTGACGGCGATCGCGCTGGCGCGGCTGTGCTTGATCACGTTGGTCAGGGCTTCCTCCAGGAAGCGGGTCAGGGCGAGCCGGCGGGCCGTATCCGGTTCCGAGGGCCAGGCCTGGGCGATCCGCCAGGCGCACCGGACCCCCTGTTCGTCGAACAGCTCGCCGAAGCGGTGGCGCAGCGGCGCGATCCAGTCCGCCGGCGAGACCGCGGCCGAGGGAGCCGCCGCGAAGCTTTGGTCCAGCACTTGCCGCAGGTCGTCGCGCAGGCTTTTCAATACCGACAGATATTGCCGGGGAGGCAGCGTGGCGCCGTCTTTTTCCGCCATGACGATGGAGCGCACGAGCGAGCTGCCCAGGCCGTCATGCAGGTCGTGGGAGATCTGCAGCCGTTCGTTCAGCCGGGCATTGGCCACTTCCAGTTCGTACTGCCGGCCCAGCGTGTGCGCGAGCTCCTGCCGGGCCTTGTCGACGTGTTCCGCCAGTTCGCGGTTGAACCGCTCCACGCGCCCGAGGGTGGTGGTGAAGCTCCAGGCCAGGACCAGGGCCATGCCTATCATCATCAGCGGCGCGGTGCCCGATGTATAGCCATGGACGTCGTCGATGATGCGCAGGAAGGCCAGTATGTCGTGCGTGGCGGCCACGAGGAAACTCAGCATGCAGGCGGCCAGGAACAGGTGTTCGGGACGGCGGGTGCGCAGGGCGTGCAGCTGGAATTGCACGCAGGTTCCGACGAACACGGCGGCATAGCTCACCGCCACCAGATAGAACACGATCTTGGGCTGGACCGGACCCAGCGCCAGCAGCGACGCGCACACGGCGCCAGTGATGATCCAGAGCGCTTTTTCCAGGCGCGGGAATCGCTGGCCGCCGAACCGCCAGGCGAACATCGAGAAGGCGCTGCAATAGACGGTGAAGATGAGGGTGATCCAGGTGGACCAGCCGTGCGTCGTGGCGAACGGCCAGGGGGTCGTGACGACCGAGTTCAGGCCGAACAGCAGCCAGGCCAGCGAAGTCAGCGCATACCAGCCGTAGGCCTGCTCGTTGCGCCGGAGGAGCCAGACCACCAGGAAGAAGCAGCCCAGCGTGACCGAGATGATCAGGTTGACCTGGGGGACGATGCGCCGCAGCAGCCATTCCTGTTCGTAGAGCGGGCGGATTTCTTCGGGCGGGCCGATGTGTACGCCACCCAGCCCGGAACTGTAGAGGTCGTAGCCCACCGTCCTGAACCAGAGGGTGTTGGCGCCGGCGCGCAGCGCCGAAGGCGGCAACAGGGAATAACGCGGCATGTTCCAGCTGCGGGACAGGGGTTCGACCAGGCTGTCGTCGGCCCAGAGCGGATCGCCGTTGATGCTTGCCACGCCCGCCATCGAGAGGTATTCGAGGAATGCGGCCACGGGCGTGCCGGGGCAGTGGGTCCATTCCACGCGATACCAGACCGTGCCGTCATGGCCGGGCCAGCGTGTCGACCAGATGTCGGGCAGGTGGACGGTTTCCCAGCCGGAGGCGGGCGGGGTGTCCGAGAGGCTGTCCGCGCGCGCGGCGCTCACGGACGAGATCGCCGGACGGCACGTATCCGCGTGGACCGTGTCCGCCAGGAGCAGCCAGAGCGCGAGGACTAGAGCAAGCCAAGCGAGCGCGCTTCGTGGATCGCGCGCGTGCGGGACGTGACCGCCAGTTTCCGGTAGATGTTCTTGATGTGGCATGCGGCGGTGTGGGGGGAGACGAACAACTGCTCGGCGATCTCGCGATTGGTGTGGCCGCGGGCGACCAGTTCGAGGATTTCCTGCTCGCGCTTGCTCAGCGGCGCCTCGGCCGGCGCCTGGGCCGGCGACGCGGGCGGAGGCAGCAGCGCCAGCAGGCGCCGGGCGACGAACGGGTCGATGGGGGCGCCGCCCCGCAGCACGCTGCGCAGGGACATCGCGATTTCCAGGTCGTCCCGCTCCTTCAGGACGTAGCCGGTGGCGCCCAGTTTCAGCGCCGCGAGAATCACGTCCTCGGTGGTGCAGGCCGAGATCACCAGGATGCCCGCCTGGGCATCGCGCGCGTGCAGGAGTTCGATCAGTTCCAGGCCGCTGCCGTCAGGCAGTCCCAGGTCGATCAGCGCGAGCGGAAAGCGGGCGCCGTTGTCGAGGTGGAAGCGGGCTTCGGCCAGCGTGGCGCAGGCGACCAGCGCACTCGGAGGGTAACTGAGGTCGGCCAGGAGACGCAGAATCCGCTGGCGTATCAGCGGTTCATCGTCGACGACGAGGACGGGTGCGGAAAGAGGGAGGTCGGTCATGGGGGAGGCGAAGCGGAGCGGCGGGTCCGGGCCTGGTGTCGGCCGAACCTCGCGGGCTGACGCCAAAATTGTAACACAATGTTTTGGTGTTGCAAATACCGAGGAGATGGTACTCGATGCAAAACGGCCGCGCCGGCAGGTCCCGATGGAACCTGCCGGCGCGGCCGTGCGTGGACAAGCTGGGGTCAGGCTTCTTGCCAGACCTCGGCGGGAATCAGCACGCTGCCTTCGAACAGCCTCCGGGCGGTGCGGATCACGGCGGCGCGCCGGATGGCCGGCGTGGCGCTGACCAGATCTACGTCAAGGTCGATGGAGATCGTGCCGGACGGGTGCTCGATGTGTACCACACCCTGCGGCGGCGCGCTGTCCAGGCCGGACAGGCGGGCCGCGATGGTGCCCGGCACGGCGCAGGCCGATGCCACGCACAGCGCGCCGGTGACGGCATGCGCGCGGTGGCAGGAATAGGGCACGAAATAGCGCGACGAGATCGTGCCGCCGTGCCGCGGCTCGGCCAGCAGTCCGATCTTGGGCACGACCGATGCGCTGACGTCGCCCAGCCCCATCAGTTCGCCGGCCTTGCGCCGTATGGCCTCCATCCGGGCGATCAGCGCGGTGTCGGCATCGAGCTCCTCGGCGCTTTCATGGCCGGTCTTGCCCAATTGCTTCGCCGGGAACAGCACCATGGGCATGGCGACGTCCACGCAGCTGACCTCGATGCCGTCGATCACGTCCAGCGGCCGTCCGGTGGGCAACAGCTTGCCGGTGATGGAGCCGATGGCGCTGCGGAAGTTCAGCTTGACGGGCGCGGCGGTGCCGGGCACCCCGTCGATCGCCGTCTCGCCCGAATAGGTCACGGATCCGCCCGGCGTCTGGACAATGGCGTGGATCTCGGCCTGGGTGTTCACGTTGAAGATGCGCACGGTCGTCTCGTCGCCCTGCGCCGGCACCAGCCCGGCGTCGATGGCGAACGGGCCGACCGCGCCCAGGATGTTGCCGCAGTTCGGACGGGTATCGACCAGGCGTTCATTCACCAGGACCTGGGCGAACAGGTAGTCGACGTCCATGCCCGGGCGCTGCGACGGGCTGATGATGGCGACCTTGCTGGTGAAGGGCGTGGCGCCGCCGATGCCGTCCACCTGGTAGGAGTGGGGCGATCCCATGGCGGCCAGCAGCACTTCATCGCGCCGCGCCGGATCGGAGGGGAGGTCCGAGGCAAGAAAGAACGGTCCGCGCGAGGTCCCGCCCCGCATCATGACGCACGGTATCTTCGTCTGCATGGTCATTCCACCTGGATCTTGGCGTCGGTCACGACGCGCTTCCAGAGCGTCAGCTCTTTCTGGATCTGCGCCATCAACTGCTCGGGCTTGCCGATGGCCGGCTCTTCGCCGTTGGCCTTCAACTGCTCGACGGTTTCCGGCAGCGCCAGCGCGATGTTCATTTCCTTGTTCAGCCGTTGCTGGATGTCGGCGGGCAGGCCCTTGGGGGCGATCAGCCCGTACCAGACGATCACTTCATAGCCCGGTACGCCGGCCTCGGCTACCGTGGGGATGGAGGGCTCGGCCTGGATGCGCTTGGGCAGCGTCTCGGCCACGACCTTCAGCCGGCCGTTCTTCATGTAGGGAAAGGCCGCGCCGGCGGTGCTGAAGAAAAGGTCGGTCTGGCCCGCCACGGTGTCGGTCAGGGCCGGGGCCGTGCCGCGATAAGGCACGTGGGTCATCTCGATGCCGGCGGCGCGCTGGAACAGTTCCGTGGCCAGGTGGGAGATGCCGCCCTGGCCGGACGAGGCGTAGGTCAGGCCGCCCTTCCTGGTCTTGGCGAGCTGGATCAGGTCGGCCAGGTTGTTGACCGGCAGCGAGGTCGGCACCGAGATCAGGAGCGGGCCGCGCGCGATCATGCCGATGGGCGTGATGTCCTTGACCGGGTCGAACTTGATGGGGTAGAGGCTGGGGTTGACGGAATAGCTGTTGGAGATCAGCGTGAGCGTGTAGCCGTCGGGGTCGGCCTTCACGCCGGCTTCCACGCCCAGCTTGCCGCCGGCTCCGGCGCGGTTCTCGATCACCACGGGCTGGCCCAGCGCGTCGCCCAGGCGCCGGCCCAGGGTGCGGGCGATGGCGTCGTTGCCGCCGCCGGGGGCGAAGGGCACGATCAGCTTGATGGGCTTGGTCGGGTAGTCGGCCGCCCGCGCGGCCTGCGACGAAACGGCGGCCAGCGTGCCCACCATCGCGGCGAGCAGGGTGCGGCGGAATGCCTTGAACGCCGAACCGGCGCGAGGCGTGAGGGGGTACGTCATGTAGGGTCTCCGGGGACGGTTCTTGTGTCTGGATGGAAGAACTGCCGAGCAAGGCGCGTGCCATGGGCCGCGGCCAGCAGGGGGGGCAGGGTCAAGTCGTTGATTCGTATGGAGTTTCGGGGCGCGGCCATGGTCGGTGGCAACGCGCCTCGGGAGTCCTGATGTTTCAATAATGTAACGCTTTTCGGTGAAACGGCATCACCGCCCGATGGGGGCGTAGACCTCGCCCCGCATCAGGCGGCGCGCGGTGCGCGTGACGGTCGTGCTTTCGACGCGTGGCTGCTGGCCGCCGCTGACGGCTGCGCCCACCGGCAGTGAGCCCGAGGCATGGCCGATGACGATGTCGCGGCCGTCCGCGGGGACGCGGCCCAGCTCGGCGCCCAGGGTGCCGGGCAGGCGCACGCAGGCGGCCAGGCACATCGCGCCCGTCAGCGGGCTTGCCCGGTGCGGCTGGCCGGCCGAGAACATGCGGGCGGTGATGTCCACGTCCTGGGCCCGCAGCGGCGCGCCCGAGGGCAGCACGACGTCGGCGGGCGGCGACAGCAGGCAGACCAGGGGCAGGTTGCGCAGGCGGGTACGCGCCTCGTCTTCGGTGGCGAGCCCCATCAGGATGGCGGCGGCCACGCGCAGTTCCTCGCATTGCCGGACCAGGTCCGGCCGCGCATCGATCTGCGCCGCCGATTCCGTGCCGGCCAGGCCGAAGTCCGCGGCGCGGGCGAAGACCGTCGGGTTGGAGACGTCGACGCAGGAGATCTCGATGGCGCCCACCCCGGGGATCGTGACGGTGTCGCGCGCGGCGCCGGTGGGGAGCAGCTTGCCGGTCGCGGCGCCGCCCGGGTCGAGGAACGACAGCCGGATGGGCGAGCCGGTGCCCGCCACGCCGGGCAGCACGAAGTCGCCCGCGACCGCGGCGCGGCCGTCGCTGAGCGCGAAATCGGCCAGGATGATCTTGCCGGTGTTGGTGTTGTGGATGCGGACCGAGGCGCGGTCGCCCGATGCCCGCACCAGTCCTTCGTCCACGGCATAGGGGCCGATGGCCGACGAGATGTTGCCGCAGTTGCCGCGGTACTGGACCAGCGGCGCGTCGATCGCGACCTGGCCGAAGGTGTAGTCCACGTCGGCATCGTCGCGCGAAGGGGCGCCGACCACGGCGATCTTCGACAGCGACGAGATGCCGCCGCCCAGGCCGTCCAGTTGCCGCTTGCCGGGATCCGGGCTGCCCAGCGCGGCCAGGAAGACATGGTCGCGCGCGTCGCGGCCGGCGGGCAGGTCGCGGTCGTTGAAGACCAGGGCGCGGCTGGTGCCGCCGCGCATGTAGACGGCTGGATAAGCGGCTTGAGGCATCGAATTCTCCGGAAAGGGATGGCCGCCTGCTGCAAGGCCCATGCCAGCAAGTCCGCGTCGCGCGGGAGCCCGGCGCAGCGCGGCGGCGGGCCGGCGATGTTTCACCAGGAGGCTGGTTCGTGTTTCAATATTGAAAAGGAGTGAAAATGAGCATCGCCGCCTCCGATGACCGCCGGCCCCTGATCTGGGCCATCAGCGCGCACCGGCTGACCGAGGTCTTCCGCACCGTCAGCCCCGAGCTGGCCGACCGGGCCGCCATCGAGATCATCGACAAGGGCTTCGACGACGCGATCGCCGAGATCGCCCGGCGCAGCGACAAGCGGGCCTGCGACGTCATCGTCGCGGCGGGCGCGCACTGCGCCTATCTGCGCCAGAACGTCACCATCCCCGTGGCTTTCGTCAAGGTGGGCGGCTTCGACCTGATGGCCGCGATCTGCAAGGCGCGGCAGTTTTCCGACCGCATCGCCATGGTGATGCATCGGCGCGTGCCGCCAGCGCTGAACCGCTTCGCGACCTTGTTCTCGCTGCCCATGCAGATCCGCGCCTATCAGACGGCCGAGGACGCCCGGCACTGCATCCAGGAACTGGCGGCGGCCGGCGTCGAGGTGGTGGTCGGCCCCGGACTGATCGCCAACCTGGCCGATGAGGCCGGACTGACGGGCATCCTGGTCTATTCGCTGGATTCGGTGCGCGCCGCCTTCGACGACGCGATCGAGATCGCCGCCGCGCAGAAGGCCGAGAAGTCGCGCCGCACGCAGCTCGATTCGGTGCTTTATCACTTGAACGACGGTGTCATCGCCGTGGACATGGCCGGCCGCATCGTCGCCGCCAATCCGTCGGTGGACAAGCTGACCGGCCGCCGCGTGCGCGAGGCGCTGGGCCAGCCGCTGCGCCAGGTGTTGCCCGACCTCGAACCGGGGCAGGTCATGACCCGCGGAGCGAGCGAGATCGGCACCGTGCAGGAGATGGGCGGCAAGTCCGTCGTGGTCGACCGCGTGCCGCTGCTGGACGAAGGCATGCAGACCGGCGCCATCTTCACGCTGCATGGGTCCAGCGAACTGGAGCGCGCCGTCAGCAAGCTGCGGGCGCACACGCACCGGCGCTCGCGCGTGGCCCGGTACCGGCTGGACGACGTGGTGGCCGAGTCCGCCGCCATGCGCCAGGTGATCGCGCAGTGCCGGGTCTTCGCCGAGCACAGCGACGCGGCCGTGCTGATCCACGGCGAAAGCGGCACGGGCAAGGAGCTGTTGGCCCAGGGTCTGCACAACGCCAGCCGGCGCCGCCGGCATCCCTTCATCGCCATCAACTGCGGCGCTTTTACCGAGACGCTGCTGGAAAGCGAGCTGTTCGGCTATGACGAAGGCGCCTTCACCGGCGCGCGCCGGCAGGGCAAGCCCGGCCTCTTCGAGTCCGCCAATGAAGGAACGCTGTTCCTGGACGAGATCGGCGAGATGCCGCTGCCGCTGCAGACCCGGCTGCTGCGCGCCCTGCAGGAGAAAGAGATCACGCGCGTGGGCAGCGTCGACACCATTCCGGTCGACGTGCGCATCGTGGCCGCCACCCATCGCGACCTGCTGGCCATGGTCAGGGCGGGGGCCTTCCGCGAGGATCTGTACTACCGCCTGAACATCCTGCAGGTGGTGGTGCCGCCGCTGCGCGACCGGCCCGAGGACACCGAGGCGCTGGCCCGGCGCCTGCTGCCCGCGGCGTTGGGGCGGGCCGGCTTGCAGGACGCCGTGGCGCCGATGCTGGAGGCGGCGCTGCCCGTCCTGAAGGACGGTGCGTGGCCGGGCAATGTCAGGGAATTGGAGAACGTGTCGGAGCGCCTGACCATGGCCTGCCTGACCGAGGGGCGGCCACTGTCGCGCCGCGAGGTGCGCGCCATGCTGGCCGGCGCGCCGGCCCGGCGGCAGCCGCAGGCGGCGCGCAGCCTGTCGGTGGTGCGGGCCAGCCAGGAGGCCGCCCATGCCCGCGCGGTGCTGGCCGAATGCGCGGGCAACCACCAGGAGGCGGCGAGGCGGCTGGGCATCAGCCGCACCACGCTGTGGCGCAAGATCAAGGCGGTGCAGGCCTAGGGCCGACAGGCCCCGGAGGCGGCGATCCCGTGCCGGGGGCAGCGTAGGCTCCACCGTACAGAACTTGACAGGGTAGCCATGAACGTCGATTGTTTCTTCCTTGGCGGATACGATCGTGCGGCCGGAACAGGGTGGCGGATCGCTACTGGGAGACTTGGTGAAACTTACGACCCTGAGCGCGCTCGTCGCGGCGGTGGAGGAAGGCAGTCTGCGCGGAGCGGCGCGGCGGGTGGGCACGTCGCAGCCGGCGCTGACCAAGATGATCAGGGAGTTGGAGCTCGAGCTGGGCGTGACCCTGCTGCAGCGGACCTCGCGCGGAGTCGTTCCCACGGCCCAGGGCCGTGTCCTGTACGAGCGCTCGGTCAAGGCCCGCCGCGAACTGAACCTGGCGCTGGACGAGATCCGGCAGATGTCCGGTTCCATGGTGGGCGAACTGCACCTGGGCGCGGTGCCGGTAGCGGTCATGCTGCTGGTGCCCGAGGCCCTGAGGACCTTCAGCCAGGAGTTTCCCGGCATCCGCCTGCGCGTGAGCGAGGAGCTCTACGTCGCGCAATTGCAGAAGCTGCGGGCGCAGGAAGTGGACGTGACCCTGGGCGGCATACCGGAGGACCTGTCGGCGGGCGAGTTCCACATCGAGCCCCTGATCCGCACCTCGATGGTTCCCACCGCGCGACGTGGCAGCCCCTGGCTGAAAGCGCGCACGCTGGCCGACCTGCAGGGGGCCCGCTGGGTGTTCAC
Organism: Alcaligenaceae bacterium SAGV5; assembly: GCA_009360345.1. Classification (GTDB taxonomy): domain Bacteria; phylum Pseudomonadota; class Gammaproteobacteria; order Burkholderiales; family Burkholderiaceae_B; genus Pigmentiphaga. Next base: position 624,013 of record SPDP01000002.1, on the reverse strand, counting down.
CGGCTCCGATGGCGAGTCCGGCTATGCCCGGCCCCTGTTCGAGCAGCACGGCCTGGAGCCGCCCGCGGTGGCGGCGGTGGCGAACTCGACGCTGGCGCTGCTGTCCTTGCTGGCGGCGGGCGACTATGTCGGCCTGATGCCGCGCCAGATCGCCATGCAGCCCCTGGCGTCACAGTTCATGTCGGTGATCGAGGTCGAGGAGAAGGGCCACGACCTGACGGTGGGGGCCATCCTGCGCAGCGATTCGCTGCCGTCTCCGCTCATCCGGCACCTGATCACCCATCTGCACAGGGCTGCCCACCACGTCGGACACGACGGTGCGGGCTTCGTGCCGGTCCGGCACACCTAGGGCCGGTTGACCACCACGCCGGCGTCTATGGTGCCGTAGACGCTGATGCCGTTGCCGCCTTGCGCGGAGTCGGAGGGCGAGCGCGGTGCCGGGGTACAGGCCACGCAGAGGGCCGCCAGCAGCGGCCAGGTTGATTTGAGCAAACGTCCAGGCATGAGATTTCCTTTCCGCGTCAATGCAGGCCCCAGGCGGAGATGCCGTCCGGCTGTCCCGGCTGGGCGCCGCCGGCGATGAATGCCCGGACCTGTTCGTCGGTGATGAAGCTCGCGGAAGAACTGGCGCGCAGGATTTCCCCGGGCGCCATGGGCTTGGCGATGGCCCAGCCCTGCACATAGTCTACTCCCAGCTCCGCCAGGGCTTCCACGGTGGGATAGTCTTCCACCCATTCGGCAATGCTGCGCATGCCGAGGTTGCGCGCCAGTTCGACGATGGCCTCGACGATGGCGTAGTTGGCGGGATGCTCGTGCATGCGCTTGATGAAGCCGCCGTCGATCTTGAGCGCGTCGGCCGCGAACTCTTTCAGGTACGAGAACGAGGTATAGCCCGCGCCGAAATCGTCGAGCGCGATCTTGGCGCCGCAGGATTTCAGCCGGTCGATGAAGCGGCGCGAGTTGGCGATGTCGTGCAGGGCCACGCTTTCCGTGATCTCCATGCACAGGTATTTCACCACCGGTCCGAAGCGCGACAGGATGCGGAAGGTATCCTCGATGAAGGCTTCGTCGTTCAGCGACGCGCCGCTCAGGTTGACGCAGACGAAACGGGTCTTGGGCAGGCGCGGCAGGTTCTCGGTCAGCCAGACCAGCGTCGAGGTCAGCACCCATTTGTCCAGTTCGCCGATGGTGCCGTTGGCCTCCGCCGCCGCGATGATCTTGCCGGCCGGAACCATGGCGCCGGCGGAGTCCTGCATGCGGATCAGGACCTCGAAATCGAGCGAGGCCTCGGGCGCGCGCAGCGACATGATGGGCTGCATGACCAGCGACAGGCCCGTGGGCGTGAAGGTGCTGCCGAGTTCTTCGATCAGCCGCAGTTCTTCGGCGCGTTCCTGGAAGGCGGGCGCGTTTTCTTTGTAGATGACCAGGTGGCCGTGCTTGCCCTTCTTGGCTTCGCGACAGGCGCGGTCGGCCGCCGATACGGCATCCTGGACGCGCATCTTGGGCGTGATCTCGATCAGTCCGATGGACATCTTGACCTGGAACGAGCGCCGGCGCAGCTGGAACGGCATGTCGCAGATGTCGCTGATGATGCGGCGGCAGAGGTCGGTGGCCGGCAGCATGGCGGTATCGCGCAGGACCAGGATGAACTCGTCGCCGCCGATGCGGCCGACGTGGTGGTCTTCCCCCAGCGACCACTTGACCCGCTGGCATACCTGCTTGAGGACTTCGTCGCCGGTCTGGTGGCCGTACAGGTCGTTGATCAGCTTGAAGCGGTCCAGGTCCAGGTAGGCCAGGGCGATCGGGTGCGCCGGATCGAACTGCTTGAGCGAGGCTTCGAGGATGTGCTCGATGCCCCGGCGGTTCAGCGCGCCGGTCAGCGTGTCGTTGTTGGCCAGGAAGCGCAGCCGCTCGGTGGCCTTGCGCCGCTCGGTGATGTCCTGCAGCGAGCCTTCGATCCGGGTATGGGCCAGCGTGGCCTTGGCCAGGTACCAGCGCGGCTCCATGCCGCCTATGGGCTGGGCCTGGATTTCCGCTTCGCCGCCGCGGTCGGCGATGTCCTTGAGCCGTGCCAGCGCGCCCGGTTCGAAGTAGTTCTGCCAGCGCAGTTCATGCAGCGGCCGGCCCTCCAGGCCGAGCCTTTCCTGCATGGCGGTATTGGCGCGCACGAACCGGCCGTCGGGTTCCAGCGTGAACAGGCCCACGGGCGTGACTTCGTAGGCGCGTTGCAGCTCGGCCTCGGCATGTTCGCGTTCGATCCGTTCCACGCGTATCTGCTCGGCGAAGGCGAAGGCCGCCACGAGGCTGGACGCCAGCGCGGCCGTGACGCTGTTGAGCGCGCCGACCAGGGCCTTGAAGTCGAATGCCGCGGCGATGACCTCGGAGAAGGTGGAGAACAGGACGATGCCCAGCGCCGCGGCGTACCAGAGCGCGATGCGCGAACGCGTGACGACGACGATGCGAGCCAGGAAGAAGATGACGACGAAGATGCCGAACGAGGCCACCACCCACATGGCGGGCAGGAAAGAGGCGAAGCTCAGGACGAGGGCCAGGACCAGCAGGACCAGGCCGGAGCGCGAACCCGCGCGCAGCAGCCAACCGTAGCCCACGCGGCTGAGCTCGGTCCGCATGAACTGGCTGAACAGGGTGTAGGTGACGATGTAGTAGGCGGCGATGGTCAGCTTGCGGGTCATCGCCATCCATTCGTTGGGAATGGTGCGTTCCAGCCATTGCGTGTCGAAGCCCATGGTGATGCCGCCCAGGCGCAGGTTGCCGACCAGCCAGATCGCGAACAGCAGGTAGCGCGCATCGCGATTGATCAGGGCCGTCATCAGCGTGAGCACCGTGAGTGTCAGCAGCCCGCCTTCGAGCACGCCGGTCGCGTGGTGATAGGCGAGATGGGACAGCGCCAGCTCCGATTCGGGCCAGGCCTCGACGGTGATGCGGGCGGGCCCCGAGAAGTGCGCCTGGCACAGTACGTCGTGGGGATGCGGGTGCGCGCCCAGGTCCAGCGCGAAGCCGGATTTCACCGATCGCAGGCTGCCGGACGTGCCGGCGCGCGTGGCCGTGCCCAGGGGCGCCAGGCTGGTGGCGCTCCAGCATGAGATGTCCTGTGCATGGCGAGAGGGGAGTTCCACGCTTTGGGGCGTGTTCGAAGGCGGGGCGGTGAAGCGGAACCAGAACGGCGTTTCGGCCAGGCGGGTGTCGTGGAACTGGACACCGGGTTTGGAAGCCAGGGCGGTCAGCGCTTGCGAAGCGGTCAGGCCCGTGTCGTCGGCAACCACCGCGAAGGACAGGACGCGGTTGTCGTTGGTGTCGTAGATGCTGTGTTCCAGCGTGAGCGCCACCAGCGAGAAAACGAAGATCGCGGCCGGCACGAGGTAATACGAGAAGTTGCTTAAGAACCAGTCGATCTTGGCTGTAACCCAGGCTATGCGGGTAGAGGGTTCCGCCGGAGGGGGCTGCATGTTCGCCTTGTCAAGGAGGGGTCTTTTCGTTTCGTGGGCGGCCCGCCCCCCGGGCGGGCCGCCGATCGTGCCGGATCAGGCCTGCGGTTGAAGGAGGTCTTCCCGTTCCCGCGAAGCACTGCGCAGTGCGTCAATGTTAATCAAATTCCCATCGATGCGAATGTCCGGATGATGGGTCTTGAACACAAATTGATACAAAGGATGGCTGCCTTCGCGCCACCGTTTTTCGGCCGTCGAGATTTCGAAAGCCAGCACCCGGTGCGGGATGTTGCCCGCGTGGCGCATCGGCATGAAACCTTGGCCGGGGAATACCTCGCGGAACATCAGCGCCTCGTATTGGCGATCGAGCGGAGACCGTCCGGCGATAACCATCCAGTCTATGCCAGCTTGCACGCAAAAGAGGAAATAGGCTTTGAAAAGAGCCGTTTTCGCGACACGGCCCATGCGTTCGCTGGCGACGCCCAGCCGGGTGGCTTCGGCCAGGGCGTAGCCCGAGAGCCAATCGGGCAGGGTGACCGATTGTTCCAGCCACAGCGGACCGCACATGTTGGTCTGGACGCGCATGGTTCCGAGCGGAGCGCCGTCGAACTTGGATTCGGCCAGCAGCACGACGGAGCCGGGGTCGTGGTCGTGAAGTTCCGGTTCGCCCAGGTTGCGGGCGATTTCCGGCACGTGGCGGCCGTAGGCCGACTGCCGCATGGTGATGGCTTTGTCCATGGCTTCGTCGTCCCGGGCGATGCGGACGATGAAGGGCAGGTTCTCGGCGGTTTGCTCGGAAAGTGGCAGCAGCAGGCCGGACCGGGTGGGGAGAGCGTTGTCGTAAGACATTTGACTTCCTTGTGATGATGAGAAGGCGTGCCCGTTGCGGATATCGCAGCGGTGACACCAGATTCGCATGTCTCGGCGGGAAGTTGCTTACAACGGCGGGGGAAAAGGGGGTTATGGCCCGGTTTTTGTTGTGCAATGCACAATAAACAGTTTCAGTTGTTCAGGCTGGCCCAGATCAGGCTGGCGCCGGCCAACATGAGCAGTGCGCACACCAGCCATTCGATGGTGCGCCGGGAGATCGGCGGCGGATGCTTGGCCTGCCACCACGACACGCCCGCGACCACGGGAACGGCGCAGACGCCCAGCAGCAGCGAACGCCATTCGAAATGCCCGCTGGCGGACACCAGCACCAGGCGCAGGGCGGCGCTGGCGGCGAACATCATGAACAGGCACTCGCGCACCAGATCCCGGTCCAGGGGCTGCCGGTACAGGTGATAGACCATGGGCGGCCCCGACGTCGAGAAGAGGCCGCCGAGCAGCCCCGACAGGACGCCGAAGAACCAGAGCGCCGGCTTGCCCGACGGCTGGGAGCGGGGAGCGGCCTGCACGAGCAGGAGGATGGAGCAGCCGATGATGGCCACGCCCAACAGCAGGCGCAACGTCGTGACCGCGTTGGCGCTGAGCCAGGCCAGCAGCGCGACGCCGCCGAGCACGCCCAGCAGGCTGCTGATCAGGATGGGGCGCAGCAGGGGCCAGTCGAAGGTGACGCGGTTGTAGCGCCAGTAGGCCCAGGCGTTCGCCAGGCTCAGGACGCTGGCCACGTTGGCCGCCTCGGGAATGGGCATCAGTCCGAAGGCGCCGACCATGCCGAGCAGCAGCAGGGCGAAGGCAAAACCGGTAAGGTTCTGGCAGTAGGCCGACAGGCCCACGCAGGCGAGGAACAGCAGGAAGGTCAGTACGGTCATGAACCCGGAATACTAACCGAAAAGGACGGTCTTTCCCGGGGCTAGCTCGCGCGCAGCACGGCCGAGATATTGGCCGCGCTGCGCAGCGCGTGCTGGGCCAGGGGGGCCTCGGGATCGAGTTCTTCCTCCAGCGCCAGCCCGGCCACGATCAGCGCGGCCACCGCCTCGCCGCCGCGGCCGAACACCGGGCATGCGAGCGTCCCCACGCCGGGCCGCATCTCGCTCAGTCCGAACGACAGGCCCCGGGCCGCGCGTATCGACTCCAGCCGTTCCGCGGCGGCGGCATAGCGTTCCTCGCCCACGTGCGCGATGCCCTGCTCGCGCGGCCAGGCCGCCAGGATCGCGCGTCCGCTCACGCTGGCGTCCAGCGGGAAATGGGTGCCGATGTCGGTGATGATGTTCAGCGGCACGGATGGGGCCCAGATGCGTTCGATGATCACCACTTCATCCAGCGCCGGCACGGAGATCGAGACGATCGCGCGGCGCTTGCCCACGCCTTTCTCCTGCAGCTCGATCGCGTGCGGCAGGGCGGCCCGCCGTATGCCGAGCCGGTCGTGCTGGGCCGTTCCCAGCACCAGGCACTTCGGCCCCAGGGCGTAGACGCCTTCCCGCGCTTGCACCATGCCCCAGAAGGCCAGGGTGCGCAGCACGCGATGGACCGTGGTGCGGTCCAGTTCCGTCGCCTGGGCCAGTTCGAGCGCCGACGCGCCCCGCGGCATGCGCATCAGCACGTCGAGCAGGAGCATGGCCCGGTCGATGACCTGGACCCGATTGCCGGGCGGCGCTGCGGAAGTGGAGGGCTGGCGGGGCATGGGCACGATAGCGGGAATCATTGACGTCGCGACATGGTATCGCTAATCTTTGAGTGCGTATTACAAGCTTGTAGTGCGTAATATGCACAATACCAACGATCATGAGAGGTTGTGGCCATGCCGTCCCTGCGTGCTTACTGGTTTGCGTCGTTTTTCGTGCTGGCCGCTGTGCCCGCGGCGGCGGATGAATACCCCTCCCGGCCGGTCAGGCTGATCGTGCCGTTCGCGGCCGGCGGCGCGGTGGATGCGGTCGCGCGCACGCTCGCGGTGCGCCTGTCCGAGCAGTTCTCGCAGAAGGTGGTGGTCGAGAACCGCGCCGGCGCTTCCGGCAACATCGGCGCCGATGCGGTGGTCAGGGCACCGGCCGACGGCTATACGCTGCTGTTCACGGCGTCGACCCTGGTCGTCAATCCGCTCATCATGAAGGACAAGCCGCCCTTCGATCCCGGCAAGGACCTGACGCATCTCGCGCTGGTCGCGTCGGGGCCGCTGCTGTTCGTCACGCCGGCGTCCGCGCCGGCCGAGTCGGTGCAGGACTTCGTGGCGAAGGCCAAGGCGGCGCCTGACCGGTACAGCTTCGCGGTGGGAGGTTTCGGCGCGGCCGGCCATCTGGCGGTGGAGTCTTTCAAGTACCGGGCCGGGCTGGCCGTGCCCACCGTGCTCTACAAGGGCACGGGGCCGGCGCTGGTGGACCTGATGGGCGGCCAGGTCAGCGGCATGATCGATCCGCTGCTGACGTCGTTGCCCCCGGTCAAGGCCGGCAAGCTCAAGGCGCTGGCGGTCACGGGGAACAAACGCAGCGCGTTGGCCCCCGAGGTGCCGACGTTTGCCGAGGCGGGCTATCCCGAGGTCAATTTTTCGACCTGGTACGGGTTGTGGGGGCCGGCCGGCCTGCCCGCGCCCGTGGTGGACAAGCTGGAAGCCGCCGTCAAGCGCTTCGTGGCGGAGCCGGATACGCGCGCCTGGTTCGAGCGCCAGGGGCTCGAACCGTCGGGCGTGTCCGGCGCCCGTTTCCGGGCGTTCATCGACCAGGAAACGGCCAAGTCGCGCGAGATCGTGAAGCTGGCCAATATCGCGGAGCAGTGACGCCCGGGCTTGGCGTCCTCAGGCCTCGTCCACCAGCAGCGCACGTACCTTGGCCCGCTGCACCTTGCCGTAGTGGGACTTGGGGATGGCCGGGGCGAAACGGATCACGCGCGGCTTCTTGAAGCCGGACAAGGACTGGCGGCAGTGTTCCATCAGTTCCTCGGCCGTGGCCGCCGCACCCGCGCGCAGCACGACGGCGGCGCCGACGATCTCGCCCCACTCCGGGTCGGGAAGTCCGGCCGCGGCCGCTTCGGCCACCGCCGGGTGGCTGCACAGCGCGCGCTCCACCTCGTCCGGAAGAATGGACTTGCCGCCGCTGCGTATCACTTCCTTGAGCCGGCCGGTGATGCGCAGCACGCCCGACGCGTCGAGGATGCCGAGATCCCCGGTGCGGAACCAGCCGTCGCGGAATACCCGGGCGGTCAATTCCGGCTGCCGCCAGTAGCCGGCCGCGACGTGCGCGCCGCGTATCAGCACTTCGCCTTCGGTGTCCGCCGGCGCGGGATTTCCATCGTGTTCGATGCGGATCTCGCAGCCGAACACCGGCCGGCCCACGCTGCGCACGGCCTGTGCCCGGCCGGCGGGATCGGCCAGCGCGTCCGGCGGCTGGTAGCAGCTCCACGACGCTTCGGTCAGTCCGTACAGGATGCCCAAGCGCGGTCCGAAAGCTTCGATGGCGGCCAGGAAGGTGTCGGGCGGAATGGCCGCCGCCCCCACGTCCATGCTGCGCAGCGCACTCAGATCGTGGTCGGCGGGCCGGGTTTCTTTCAGCAGCCGCACCAGGTGCGTGGGAACCAGGGAGGTCGAGGTGGCGCGGTGATGGGCCAGCAGTTCCAGGAATCGAACGGGCTCGAAACGGCCGGCAAGCACGACCGCGCCGCCCGCGGCCAGCTGGGCCAGCACGATGATGGCGGCGATCGGCCACAGCGGCCGCATGTTGAGCATGACGTCGCCGGGATGCTGGCCGCGGGCCATGGCGATGTTCTGCAGGGCGGAGGTGATGCTGCCGTGGGTGATGACCACGGCCTTCGGGGCGCCCGTGCTGCCGCCCGTGTAGTTGAGCGAGGCCATGGCGTCGGCGGCGGGGGTGGCCGCGGGCGTCTCGCGGCTGCCCGCGTCGGCCTCCAGCGGGCGCAGCCGCAGTCCGGGCACGCGGGCAGCCAGTTCGCGCGCGCGTTCGCCGTATTCGGCGCCGTATGCCAGCAGGCTGGCCTGGGCGTCGGCCAATTGCGCCGCCTGCTCGTCGGCGCTGAGCGCCGGATCGAGCGGCACCCGGACCAGCCCCGCCGACATCGCGCCATAGTCCCAGACCAGATAGGCGGGCGTGTTGTCCCCCAGGATGGCGATGCGTTCACCGTCGCCGAGTCCGTCCGCGCGCAGCGCGTGGCCCAGTCCGAACACGCGCGCGGCGAACGATTGGAAATCGAGGACGCTGCCGTCGCGCGCGTCCACGACCGCGGGCTGGCGGGGCCAGCGCTGGGCACACTGCCGAAGAAGGGCGCCGATGTTCATAGCCAGCCCTGCATGATCACGCGGCCTTCCACGGCCTTGGTGTCGAGGAGTTCGTGGGCGCGGCGGATCTCGTCAAAAGGCAAGGTGGCGGAGACCACTGGGCGGATCTGGCCGGAAGCCAGCATCGCCAGCGCCTGGCGGATGTCTTCCAGCGTACCGCTGCCCGACCCCATGACGCGTATCCTGCGGCCGATCAACAGGCCGGGCAGCACGTCCACCGCCTGGCCGCCGATGTTGCCGAGCACGACCACCGTGCCGCCCTGGGCCATGCTGCGCAGGGTCTCGGGCAGGGACAGGCCGAGGTTGTCGATGGCGATGTCCACGCCCTGCTTGCCTGTGAGCTGCCAGGCCTGGGCGCTGAATTTCAGGTCCGGGGCCACGATCACTTCGTCCGCCCCGAGCGACCGCAGATGCGCGGCCTTGGCCGGACTCGAGGTGACGGCGATCGAACGCGCGCCCAGGGCGCGCACGATCTGGATCTGATGCATGCCCAGGCCGCCGCTGGCGCCGGTGATGAGGACCGTATCGCCGGGATTGGTGCCGGCCAGGGTCCGCAGCGCGCGCAGGCTGGTGCCTATCGGGCAGCACGACAGCGCCGCGGCTTCCCAGGGCAGGCCGCGCGGCACGGGGATGGCCATGGGCGCGGGCACGCAGACATATTCCGCGTAGCCGCCCACGGTATCGACGGCGGGCAGGCCCAGTGCCCGGCACATGTCCTGCCGGCCGCGCAGGCAGTTGCGGCACAGGCCGCAGAACTGCCGCTGGTAGATGACCACGGGGTCTCCCACGCTGTGCGTGAGCACGCCGTCGCCCACCGCCACGACCTCGCCCGCGGTCTCATGGCCCAGGACAACGCCGGCGCGCGCGCCCGGCAGCTTGCCCGCGCGATGCAGGACGTCGTGATGGCAGATGCCGGCCGCCTTGACCTGCACCAGGACCTCGCCGGCCGTGGGCGAGGGGGTGGGGATCTCGCGGATCTCCAGGGTATCGGGGGCGCCGAAGGCGGAAAGAATGACGGCTTTCATGGTAAGGGCATCCTGGGTTGAAAGTGCATAATATGCACATAATGTTTACTATTCACACATGAGGTATAGTTTGCATAGCCGGCGTCGACCTGTCAACGTATCGCCGGCGCCATTCACGCGTAGAGGCCAGCATGGGTATCGACTACCGTCCGCTCGACAGCGGCATTCACGAGATCGTCATCAATCGCCCGGAGCGCATGAATGCGCTGGACGTGCCCGCGAAGCGGGAACTGGGCCGCATCTGGCGTGAAGCCGCCCAGGATCCCGCCGTATCGGTGTTGCTGCTGCGCGGCGCGGGCGAGAAGGCCTTCTGCGCGGGGTCGGACATCAAGGAGATGCAGGCCACCGGCACCATGGTGGACACGCGGACGCTGATGGACGCGATCCCCGGCATAGGCGTGGAACTCCACAAGCCGGTCGTGGCCGCGCTGCACGGCTTCACCATAGGCATGGGGCTGACCCTGGCCATCCATGCCGATTTCCGTATCGCCGCCGAGACCGGCAGGCTGGGGTTTCCCGAGGTCCAGCACGGCATGCTCTCGGGCGTCAGCGCCGTCACCCTGCCGGGGCTGGTGGGCGAGCCGCGCGCGCTGGACCTGATGCTGACGGCCCGGCTGATCGAACCTCGGGAAGCGCTGCGCATCGGGTTGGTGGACGAGGTCGTGCCCGACAGCGTCGCGGCCGCGCTGGCCCTGGCCCGGCGCATCGCCTCGAACTCCGCGGCCGCGGTGGCGCAGACCAAGCGCCTGATCCTGCTGGAGCGCCGCCGCCGCGCCCGCGAACACGCGGCCGTCATCGACGAGGCGCGGCTGGCGATTCTCGAATCCCGTGAGTTCGGCGACGTGGTGTCCCACAAACCGGGAGCGGGCCGCATCCGCTAGCCGGCCAGTCTATCCGTCTATCCGCCGTCCCGCGTCGAGCAGGCGGCCGATGTCCTGCGCGGCCAGCAGGGCCACCGTGCCCTGCGCGAGTTGCGACAGCGGGCGCTCGCGGGCGGTGGCCAGTACGAGGTTGTTGCGCATGCGGGGCGAAGCGATGGTGGAGATCCTGAACGGACCGCCTTCCACCCGGCTGGCGGTGGGCGCCGCGCTGCGCGGCACGATCGCATAACCCTGGCCGCTCAACGCCAGCTTGAGCAAGGTGTGCACGGCGTCGACCTCGGCCACGACGTTCAGCTTGATGCCGTGCGGCCGGCAGCCGGCCTCGATCACGTTGCGCACGGCGTTCGGAATGCTGGGCACGAGGACCGGATACCGCTCCAGTTCCCGGGCCGCCAGCCTGGCGGGCAGCGGGAACGCTTGCTTGGGACGCCCGCACAGCACCATGTCCTCGCGGTACAGGCTGAGGTATTCGAGCCGGGGGCTGGGCGGCGGATCGAACAGCAGCGCGATCTCGATCTTGCCCAGTATCAGGTCTTCGCGCAGCGCGACGCTCAGGCCCTCGGAAACGGAAATCGATGCTTCCGGATACAGGCGCCGGAATTGCTTGACCAGCTCCGGCGTCAGTACGTGCGCGATACGCGGGGGCAGGCCCACGGTCAGCCTGCCGGTGGGCTGTTCGCGCAGCGCCTGGATGTCGGCGCGGGCCTGCCGCGTCAGCTTCAGGATGGCGTTGCCGTAGGAGAGCAGGCATTTGCCGGATTCGGTCAGTTCCACGCCGCGGCCGGTGCGGACCAGCAAGTGGGATTTCAGCTCGAGTTCCAGCAGGCGGATGTGGCGGCTGAGCGTGGGCTGGGAGACACCCGCCACCAGCGCGGCGCGGGTCAGGCTGCCGAGTTCGGCCACGCGCACGAAGGATTCCAGCTGCTGCAGGTCCATGGTATTTAATTTGTGGATATCAGATGTAGAAGCTATTTTATTGATGAAAACGGCATGCGTGCGCACAATGCCGCCTCTTGATGAAACACCGCCAGCGGGATACCGCCAAGGCGGCATGCACGAGGAGACCCCATGCATATGTCCCGCAAATTCCTGGTCCCGGCGGTTGCCGTGGCACTGGCCGCCACGCTGGGCGCCGCGCGCGCCGAGGACTATCCCGGCCGCCCCGTGCGCATCGTGATCCCGTTCGCGCCCGGCGGCAGCAACGACATCGTCGGCCGCCTGATCGGCGAGGAGTTGACCAAGCGGCTGGGCCAGCCGTTCATCGTCGACAACCGGGGTGGCGCGGGCGGCACCATCGGCACCGAGGTGGTGGCCAAGGCCCGTCCCGACGGCTATACGCTGCTGCTGATCTCGACGCCGCACACGGCGAATTCGACGCTGTACAAGAAGCTGTCCTACGATCCCGCCAAGGACTTTTCTCCCGTTGCCCGGCTGGCGACCGCGCCGCTGCTGGTCTCGGTCTACCCGGGCCTGCCGGTCAAGACGCTGTCGGATCTGATTTCCTACGCCAAGGCCAACCCGGGCAAGCTCAACTACGTGTCGTCCGGCGTGGGTAGTTCGCAGCACCTGGTCAGCGAGCTGTTCGAGATCCGGGCCGGCATTTCCATGACGCACGTGCCGTACAAGGGCGCGGGCGCGGCCTTGACGGATGTCGCCGCGGGCCATGCGCAGGTGTCGGTCGGCACCGTGCTGCAGGCGCTGCCGCACGTCAAGGCCAACCGCCTGCGGCCGCTGGCCGTCAGCGGCCCCAAGCGCCAGCCGGTGCTGCCCGACGTGCCCACGGTCCAGGAAGCGGGCCTGCCGGGCTACGACGGCGACAACTGGTGGGGCATCCTGGCGCCGGCCGGTACGCCGCCGGCCATCGTCGACAAGCTGAGCAAGGCCATCGGCGATATCCTGGCCCAGCCGGACATGCGCCAGCGCCTGGAGGCCGAGAGCGCGTCGGTGGCCTATCTGTCACCCGAGCCTTTCGGCAAATTCCTGGCCGGCGAGACGACCAAGTGGGCGGAATTGATCAAGCGCCTCGGCATCCAGGCCGATTGACGCGCCTGGTCGTGACTTCTGGAAGATGCATCTATGAGTAGACCCGCCGCAGTGCTGTTGCGGTATTCCCCGGTGCCCGCCGACCTGGCGGCCATCGAACGGCTGGGGGCCGAGGTCGTGGCCGCCCACCCCGGGTGCTTCGAGCGCGTGGACGCCAATCGCGCGCTCGACGGTTCCCAGCTGTACCTGTATTTCTGGTCCGCCCGGCCCGGCGGGGTGGAACTGGCCGGCGCCATCGCCGAGCGGGCCGGGCGGTTGCTGCCGGCCCAGGCGCCGGACGTCCTGGTCCTGTCGCCGGTGCAGGACCTGCCCGGTGTCTCGCAAGGCCAGCCGGCCACGCATCACTATGTGGTCGAGACCGATGTGCGCCCGGAAGTGGCCGAGGACCTGTCGAGCTGGTATGGGCAGGAACACCTGCCCGGGCTGGCCGCGGTGGCTGGCAACGTGCGCGCGCGCCGGCTGGTGGCGGACAATGCCGACGGCAGCCAGCGGTCGCTGGCCTGCTATGACCTCACGACGCCCGCGATCCAGCAGGATCCCGAGTGGATGGCGGTGCGCGCGACCGACTGGAGCAGCCGCGTGCGCCCGCATTTCCAGAATACGCGCCGGGTCATGTGCGAACGGATCTACGCACTCGAGCCCGGCCAAGGAGCGATATGACTTCCGCAATCCGACAAGACGGCGCGCCGGCCCTCGTCGACGCCCGCATCACCCGCATCGAGACCATTCCGCTGCGGGTGGAACTCGAGCGCCCGGCCACGGGTTCGACCTTGAAGCTGACCCATCGCTGCACCATCGTCACGCGCGTGCACACCGACGCCGGCGTGGTGGGCGAGTGCTTCAACGGCAACGACGACGAATTGCAGCCGGCCATCATCAGCCTCATCCATGACGAACTGGAGCCGCTGCTCAAGGGCCGCCGCGTGGCTGCCATCGACGACGCATGGGCGGCCACGCGCCGCGCGACCGAGCCTTTCCTGCGCGACCGCCGGGTGGCGTTGCGGGCCCAGGCCTGCGTGGACAGCGCGCTGCACGATGCCGTGGGCAAGCTGGCCGGCCTGCCGCTGCACCTCATGTGGGGCGGCGCGCGCGAACGGGTGCCGGTGGTGGCGCTGGGCGGGTATTACCGCCAGAGCGGCGACCTGGAAGCCCTGGCGGACGAGGTGGCCGAACTGAAGGCTTTCGGCATCCACGGCCTGAAGCTCAAGCTGGGCGGCAAGACGCCCGCCGAGGACGCCCTGCGTGCCCAGACCGTGCGCCGGGCCGGTGGCGACGCCTTTGTGCTGGCCTGCGATGCCAACCAGGGCTGGAGCCGCGAGGAAGCGCTGGAGTTCGTGCGCCGGACCCGCGACCTGAACCTGGCCTGGTTCGAGGAGCCCTGCCGCTGGGACAACGACCGCGCCGACATGGCGGTGGTGCGGACCGTGGGTGGCGTGCCGGTGGCCGCGGGGCAGAGCGAGCTGTCGCGCTTCGGCTGCCGCGATCTGCTGGTGGCCGGCGCCATCGACATCTGCAACTTCGACGCCAGCTGGGGCGGCGGTCCGACCGAATGGCGGCGCGTGGCGATGCTGGCCTCGGCCTTCAACGTATCGATCATGCAGCACCTGGAGCCGCAGATCGGCCTGATGATGTCGGCGGGCGTGGCCAACGGCCGCTATGCAGAAGTCATGCTGCCCTGGCGCGATCCGTTCTTCTACAAGCTGATCGCGAACCAGCCGGCACGGCCGTTCGTGGATGGGTTCTACACGCTTCCGACCGCGCCGGGCTGGGGCATGAGTTTCGACCCCGAGTACCTGGAGTTCGCGCGGCGCAAGTAGGCGTCCGCCGGGTCAGCGCGCCGCGAGCAGGGCCTCGACGGCGCGCGCCGCCGCCAGCAGGCGGCGGTCCTGGCCGCCCAGGGCCGCCAGCATGAGTCCGACGGGCGCCGTGCCTGGTTCGTGGCAGGGCAGGGATATGGCGCATCCGTCCAGGAAGTTGACGAAGGTCGGGTTGCGCAGCACCAGCAGGTTGGTCCGGCCATAGGCCTCGTCGCTGGCCAGTTCCCGCACCGCCGGCGCGATGACGGGCACCGTGGGACAGGCGATCAGGTCCAGCGTCTCGAAGTGCCGGCTCGCGCGCCGTATCCAGTCGGCCCGTTGGGCGTGCAGCGCGGCGATGTCCTGGGCGGTGAGCCGCGTGCCTTTCTCGATGCGCACCCTGACGCGCGGGTCGTACCGATCGCCATGCCGGGCCATCATGTCCCGGTGCAGCGGATAGGACTCGGCGGCCGTGTAGCCGCCCTTGGCATTGATGGCCGCCAGCTCCGAGAGCTCCGCGAAAGGCAGGTCCACGATGGCGGCGCCGGCCTGCGACAGCCGCCGCAGCGAGGCCTCGAACGCCGCGGCGACGTTGCCGTCCATGCCGTCCAGCACGAGGGTCCGGGGCACACCGATGCGCAGGCTGGCAAGCGGCGCCTGTTCGTCCGGATACGCCGGGTCGCCCGACAGGACGGCGTCGACGGCGGCGCAGCAATTCACCGTGTGGCCGATGCCGCCTATGCTGTCCAAGGTCGTCGAAAGCGGAAAGGCGCCGGTGGCGGGCACGCGCGCCGCGGTGGGCTTGAAACCGGTCAGTCCTGTGAGCGCGGCGGGGATGCGGCAGGAGCCCCCGGTATCCGTGCCCAGGCCCACGGCGGCCATGCCGTCCGTGACCGAGACGGCCGCGCCCGAGGACGAGCCGCCGGGGATCCGGCCGGTCTTGCGGTCGTAGGGATTGAGCGGCGTGCCGTAGTGGGGATTGAGTCCCAGCCCCGAATAGGCGAACTCCGTCATGTTCGTGCGGCCGATGATGACGAAGCCCGCCGCGCGCAGGCGGGCGACCGCGGCGGCATCGCGCGTGGCGGGCGGGGCATCGGCCAGCACGCGCGAGCCGGCCGCCGTGACCTGGCCTTCGATGTCGAACAAATCCTTGATCGAAATGGGGATGCCCGCGT
Source organism: Alcaligenaceae bacterium SAGV5 (assembly GCA_009360345.1). Classification (GTDB taxonomy): domain Bacteria; phylum Pseudomonadota; class Gammaproteobacteria; order Burkholderiales; family Burkholderiaceae_B; genus Pigmentiphaga. Next base: position 608,483 of record SPDP01000002.1, on the reverse strand, counting down.
GGCGCCGGGTACGTTCCCCGCGCGTCCGGGCGGCATCGGCCGCATCGGCCGCGTGCCGCGCCCCGACCGCGTCCACGCGGGTGTAGACGCGCGTGCCTTCGCCGGATGGGTCGGCGATACGCGCCAGGCAGGCCTCCACCAGCTCGCGGCTGGTCAGGCGGCCGGCGTCCAGCCCGGTGCTCAGGTGTTCGAGGGACATGTCGGGCGGAGTCATATCAATCATCTATGCCGAAGCGGTGTTGTCGACCCGGGGCACGGCGGATCCGGCCCGGCCGGTCCGCCCGCGCCGCCCGAAGGGCGCAGGGCCTCGTACCGGATTCCCGTAGTGTATTGCCAGTGGCCGACAGCCCCCGTCCGGGCCGGATGGACCGCGTACCGGGTTCCGGGCGCCGCGTGGCGCCCGTTGTGTCCCTCAGGACGCGGACATCGGCAGGCGGTGCCGCTCCAGCCGTTCGAGGTCTATCCAGTCGTCCAGGGAAGGGGACGCCGGCAGCGTCACGCGGCCGCGCCGGATGACCGGCTCGGCGGGCACGATCTGCTCGGCCAGCGTCAGGAAGAACGTCTGTTCCGCCGCGAAGGCGCAGTCGGCGGCCGGGACGGCCGCGGCCTGCTGCAGGTTGATCAGGGTGCCCAGCGCGCTTTCCGCATAGATGCCGGTGGCGACGCGGGCGCCGTGCCTGCGCGCGAGATCGCCGATGGCCAGCGTCTCGGTCATGCCTATGCGTCCGGGCTTGGCGCTGAGCGCGCGCGCGCCCCGTTCCAGGAACAGCGCCGCATCGGCGGCCGTGGCGCAGGGGCTGTCCACGAGGATGGGCAGGACGGTGCCGCGCTGCAACGCCTCGAAATGGGCGTCCGGGCGCAGCGGGCAGGGATCTTCCGCGGTCTCGACTCCTTCGTCCTCGAGCAGTCGCAAGTAGGCCGCGGCCTCTCCCGGCGTGTAGGCCGAGTTGGCGTCCACGTTGAAGACCGCGCCGTCGCCCACCGCCCGGCGGATGGCCCGCAGCGCCTGCCGATCGATGTCCATGCCTTGCCCGCCCTTGATCTTGAAGGCGCGGATGCCATGGCGCTCGGCCGCGCCGGAAGCTTCGCGGGCCATGACTTCCGGCGGCTGCCGGGTCACGGTCCAGGTCACTTCGACATCGGGCGTGCCGTTCCAGAATTGCCACAACGGCTGGTTCGCGCGGGCGGCGCGCAGCATCCAGCAGGCGGTTTCCAGCATGCCCTTGGCCATGCGGTTCTCGGGCAGGGGAGCCAGTGCCTGGCGCAGCGTTGCCGGATCGGAAACGTCCAGGCCGGCGGCCGCAGGCATCACCAGGTCCCGGAAGGCCGCGGCCAGCGAGGCCGGCGACACGCCGGACCAGGTCGCCTTGACGGTGCCCTCGGCCATCCCGGCCAGGCCATCGTCGGACTGGACGCGCAGCAGGGCGTAGACGCCCGCGTCCTCGATCGCGTTGGCCCAGACCACCTGGCGGCGGTAGGGCAGGCGGTAGAAATCCAGCGACCAGCGGGCGATCTTCATGGCAGGCGGGTCAGCCCATCGTGATGTTGGCTTTCTTGATCAGCTTGCGCCAGGTCTCCATCTCCTGCTCGACGTGGTTCCGGAATTCATCCGGCGTGGTGCCCAGCATCTGGACGCCCTGGGACTTGAAGTGCTCCCTGAACTCGGCGGACTGCACGATCTTGTTCAACTCACGGTTCAGCTTGTCGACGATGGGCTTGGGCGTGCCGGCCGGCGCAACGTAGCCCCACCAGCCCGAGGCATCGTAGCCGGGCAGGGTCTCGGCGATGGTGGGCACGTTGGGCAGTACCGACATGCGTTCCTTGCCCGTGACGGCGATCGCCTTCACGCGCCCGGGTTGCAGGTAGGCCATCGCGCCGGTATAGGTGCTGAACGTCAGTTGCACCTGTCCGCTGGCGACGTCGTTCAGGCCCTGGGCCAGGCCTTTGTAGGGGATGTGCATCAGGTCGACCTGGGCCATGTCCTTGAGCAGTTCTCCCATGAGGTGGGCGCTGCCGCCGTTGCCGGTCGAGGCGTACGAGATCTTGCCAGGCTGCGACTTGGCCAGCGCGATCAGCTCGGGGACCGTGTTGGCGGGCAGGCTGGGCGTGGCGGTCATCACGTAGGGCGAGGTACCCACCAGGGTGATGAAGCTGAAGCTCTTGATCGAATCGTAGGGCAGCTTGGCGACCAGGCTGGGATTGATCGAGTGGGAAGCCGCCGTCTGCAGCAGGGTGTAGCCGTCAGGTTCGGCGCGCGCGACGTATTCCGTGCCGATGACGGTGCCGCCGCCGGGCTTGTTCTCCACGACGACCGACTGCTTGAGCGCCTCGGACAGTTGCTGCGCGATGCGGCGCGCCAATACGTCGTTGATCGCGCCGGGCGTGTAGGGAACGATGATGCGTATCGGCCGCGACGGGTAATTGGCCGCGGAATCGCTTTGCGCCCAGGCGGGCAGCGTCATCGCCACGGCAGCCGCGGCTGCTCCCAGTTGAAGGGCGAAACGGGTCTTCATGCTGTCTCCTCGATGGGGCTGTCCCGGGGACTGGGCGTCCTTGCCGGGAAAAACAGATTGTTGTTTAAATCAACTATGGACTTTATCAACTATACCGTAACAAGTTGCCGTTTTCAACGATGGGGCGCTGGGGAAAACCCCGGGCGCCCCGCCCGCATCATTCATTCGTAGGAGAGCGTGTCGAACAGGGATTGCAGGTCCGACGGCGGGATGCCCGCGGCCAGCGCGAGCATCAGCGCGATGCGCGCCTTGTAGGGATCCAGGCCGGCAGCCTGGATGAAGCCGTCCGTGCCGGGGCGTCCGACCCGGCCGGCGCCGGTGCGGGTGGCGAGCACGACCGCCAGGCCCTGCCGGCCCGCTTCGCGCAGGAGCGGTTCGATACGGTCGCTGATCGAACCGTTGCCGTAGCCGGCCCAGACCAGCCCGCGCGCGCCGCCGCGCAGGACCGCATCCACCATCGCGGTGGAGATGCCGGGATAGTCGAACAGGATGTCCACGGGCGCGAGCGGGGTTTCCGGCGCGAAGCGCGGCGCGGGCCGGTGGGCCGGCGAGAGCCAGCCGACGTATCCGTCCTGGATGAAGCCGGCGGGGCCGGCCTCCGGGCTGTCGAAGGCATCCACGCGATGCGTGTGCGCCTTGCGCAGATGGCGGGCGCGATGGATCCGGCCGTTGAGGACGGCAAGCACGCCGTGCCGCGCCGCCTGCGGGCAGGCCGCCACCTGGACGGCCTGCAGCAGGTTCATGGGGCCGTCGGCGGAAGCCGCGGTGGCCGGACGCATGGCCCCGGTGACGACCAGCGGCTTGGCCAGCGCCAGCGTCAGGTGGAGGAACCAGGCGGTCTCCTCCAGGGTGTCCGTGCCGTGGGTCAGCACCACGCCGTCGACGTCCGGGTCCGCCTGCGCCCGCGCGAGTTCGCCGGCCAGCATCTGCCAGAAGCCGGGCAGCGCGTCCTTGCTGTCCAGCGAGGCCAGTTGCCGTGCATCGAGACGGATGTCGTCCAGGGCGGGAAGGGCGGCCAGCAGCTCATCGACCGGCAGGGCGCCGGCACGGTAGCCGCTGGTGTCGCAGGGCGAGGGCGCGGCGCCGGCGATGGTGCCGCCGGTGGCCAGGATGCGCACGGCGGGCGGACGGCGCGTCATGCCGCCTCCACGGGGTATGCTCGGGTGGGGGCGCGAGGCCGCGCCCGGCAGTCAGGACGATCCGTATGCACGATGCGACACACCGGTTGCTGGCCGCGCTCAGGATGCGCCAGCTCGAACTCATCAGCACCCTGGCCGACGCCGGCAACATGCGGGCGGCGGGCCAGCGGCTGCACCTGAGCACCGCGGCGGTCAGCAAGGGGCTGCGCGAGGTCGAGGCGCTGTTCGGCACCGCCGTCTTCCATCGCCTGCCGCGGGGCGTGGTCACGACCGCGGCCGGAGACCTGATCGTGCAGCGCGCGCGGGTGTTGCTGGGCGAGGTGGCCCAACTGGCGGATGAACTGGCCGCGCACGGCATGCCGGCCGACCAGGGCATACGGGTGGGCGCGCCGCCGTTCATCGCCTGGACGCTGGTGCCCCGCCTGCTGCGCGACCTCGCGGCCCATGGCGGCCTGCCGCCCGTGCGTATCGTGGAGGGACGCCTGGCCGACATGTGCCAGAAGCTGGAAGCCGGCGATCTCGACGTGCTGGTCACCATGAATACGCCGTCCGAACTCGGCGGCCTGAGACCGGACGGTTTCGTGATCGAACAGATCGGCACAGAGGAGTGGACCGTGGTCTGCGCGCCGGCGCATCCGCTGGCCGCGGACCGCCGCCGGCGCCATGCCTGGCGGGCGCTGCGCGACGAGGCCTGGATACTGCCGCCGCGGCCGACCAATGCCCGCATGATGGTGGAGCAGGTCATGCTGCAGCACGGGCTGGCGCCCATCGCGCCCCGGATCGAATCCACCAATGCCATTACCAACCTGCAACTGGCCGAGCAGTCGCTGGGCGTGACGCTGGCGGCGCGCTGCGTGATCGAGGACCGCGTGCGGCGCGGGACCCTGGTGGAGATCGGCATGGAGGATCTCCCCGCGCCGGTCCCCATCGCGATGGTCTATCGCTTCAGCGGCGCTCATCGCGGCGGCGTGTCGGCGCTGCGCGAGGCGGCGCAGCGGCTGCGCAGCGCCGACACGCCGTCCGAGGCCAGCCCGAGTTCCTCCACCAGGAAGTTCTCGGCCCGGAAGTCGCGGGCGTAGGCGGCTTCCAGGATGTCGATGCAGGCCGACAGCAGCGGCGACTCCACGCCCGCCGCCCGGGCCAGCGCTTCCTGGAACGCCAGTCCGAAGGGCGCGTCTTCCAGCACGTAGCGGTGGTCGAGGCGCGCGGGGCCCGAGGGCCCCATGCCGCGTGCCTGGATGGCGGCGGCCATCTCGTGCAACGGCCCGGCCTCGATATGGTAGGAGCGGCTGTAGTGCTCGGCCAGCGTGGGCAATGCGAACCCCAGCGCCGCGGCGGTGGCCAGGCGTTCCCGGTCGAGTCCCTCGGCCAGGCGGCCGACCACCGGCGTGAAGCAGCCGAACAGCGGCCAGTCCTCGCCCCGGTCCATGCGGGTCAGATTGGGGATCACCTCGGCGGCGTGGGCGATGGGATTGATGTTGGCCAGCGTCGGCGCCAGCAGATCGCCGGCATCGACGAAGCGGTCGCCCAGCAAGGCCGCGCAGAGCCCGAGGATGCGGTCGCTCGCGCCGGTCGCCGCCATGTCGATGCGATGGCGCAGCGGATTCGCGTGCAGGCGGCCGTCCGGCAGGAAGTGCGCGGTGGTGGGCGTCGTGGCCCAGCCGGCGGCATGCAGGTCGCAGCCGCGCCGCGCCGCGCGCTCGCGCAGCCAGAGCGGCGCCAGGCTGAGCGCGCCGCTGACAATGATGGTCTGGCCGTCGCGCCACAGCGGCGACAGCCGTCCCAGCACGTCGGCATAGGCGTTGCCGGGCAGGCAGACGATGACGGTGTCGAAGCGGGCCAGCCGCTCCGGCGCGTCGAGCAGGTCGATCTCCACGTCGCCGTCCAGCGCGCCCGTGCAGGCGATGCTGGCCATGTCGCCGTGGCGCTTGAGCCGCGCCGCGGTGGGAGACCACAGGAAGGGACGATGTCCGTGACGAAGCAGGTAGGCCGCCGTGGCGCAGCCGATGGGCCCGGCGCCGACGACCGCGACGTCGAGCGCGGGGTGGGGAAGCGATGCCATCCTAGTCCAGCACGATGCGGCGTTCGCTGATGATGCGGGCCCACTTGGCGCTTTCGGCGGAGGCCGCGCGGCGCAGTTCGTCGGGCGAGCCGTCGACGATTTCCACGCCCTGCCGGCGCAGCCTGTCGCGCAGGTCGTTGCCCGCCAGGACCTTGTGCACGGCCTGGTGCAGGCGATCGATGATCGGGCGCGGGGTGCCGGCCGGGGCGAACAGCGCGAAATTGGTGGTCGACTCGAAGCTGGGCACGCCGGATTCGCCCACGGTGGGAACCTCGGGCAGCAGCGGCGAGCGGGCGGCGCCCGTCACGGCGATGGCCTTCAGGCGGCCGGCGGAGGCGAACGGCAGGGCGACTCCCAGGTCCAGGAAGGCCGCGTCGACCTCGCCCGCGGCCACCGCGTTGTTGGCCGGGCCGCCGCCTTTGTAGGGCACGTGCACCATCGAAATGCCGGTCTGGCTCATGAACAGTTCGGCCGCCAGGTGGCTGGTCGAACCGTTGCCGCCCGATGCAATGTTCAGGCGGCCGGGCTGCTTGCGGGCCAGCGCCAGCAGCTCCTTCACGCCGCCTGCCTCCAGCGTGGGGCGCACGGCCAGGATGAGCGGGCTCGAGGCCAGCAGCGAGATCGGGGCGAAGTCGCGTTCGTGCCGATAGGGCAGCGACTTGTACAGGTGCTCGGCGATGGCGTAGGTGCTGTTGGTGGCCAGGATCAGCGTGTAGCCGTCGGCCGGGGCGGCCGCCACCTGGCCGTGGCCGATGGTGCCATTGGCGCCCGGCCGGTTGTCCACCACCACCTGCTGGCCCAGTTGCGCGCTCAGCTCCGTGGAGACCATGCGGGCCAGCAGGTCGGTCGCGCCGCCGGGAGACCACCCGACCACCATCTTGATGGGACGGGTGGGATAAGCGCCGGATTGCGCCTGGGCGGCCGGCATGGCGGCGATGGCCAGCGCGGTCCATAGGCTTATGGCGGGTAAGGTTTTCATCGAGTGGAGTCCGGGGTGAAGGGTACGATGAGTGTATTGAGCGCCCTCCCGCCTGACGAGCGACGTCTTTTCAAGTCTCGTCAACCCACGGTTAACGCAGCGTGGCCATCGCCCGCTCCGCCGGTGGGCGCACCCCTCGCACGAGAGCAGAATGACCGCACTGTCCGTATTGGATCTGTCACCGATCTGCGCCGACGGCACCGCCGCCGACGCCTTCCGCAACACGCTGGACCTGGCTCGGCATGCCGAGCGCTGGGGCTATCGCCGCTACTGGCTGGCCGAGCACCACAACATGCCCGGCATCGCCAGCGCCGCCACGGCCCTCGTGATCGCCCACGTGGCCGCCGGGACGCGGCACATGCGCGTGGGCGCCGGCGGCATCATGCTGCCCAATCATGCGCCGCTGGTCATCGCCGAACAGTTCGGCACGCTGGCCTCGCTGTATCCCGGTCGCATCGACCTGGGCCTGGGCCGGGCGCCCGGATCGGACCAGGCCACGGCCCGCGCGCTGCGCCGGGGGCAGGGCGATACCGCCGACCGTTTCCCCCAGGACGTGGCCGAGTTGCAGCACTATTTCCAGGCGCCGAGTCCCGGGCAGCCGGTACAGGCCGTGCCCGGCGGCGGGCTGGACGTGCCGCTGTGGCTGCTGGGGTCCAGCCTTTTCAGCGCGCAACTGGCGGCGCAGATGGGGCTGCCCTTCGCCTTTGCCTCGCACTTCGCGCCGGGCTATCTGACGGCGGCCCTGGATCTCTACCGCACGCGCTTCCAGCCTTCCGAGGCCTTGCGGCAGCCCTATGTGATGCTGGGCATCAACGTGTTCGCCGCGGACACCCGGGACGAGGCGCACCGTCTGTTCACGTCGCTGCAACTGCAATTCGTCAATCTGATCCGGGGCACGCCCGGCAAGCTGAACGCCCCGGTCGACAACATCGGGGAAATCTGGAGCGGAGCCGAGAAGGCGCACATCGAGCGTTCGCTGTCCTGTGCGGTGGTGGGGACGCCGGAAGACGTCGAGACCGGACTGGACGAGTTCGCGCGCCGCCACGGAGCCGACGAGCTGATGGTGACCGCCCAGGTCTACGACCATGCGGCGCGCCTGCGCTCGTTCGAGATCACCGCCGCGGCCGGCGCCCGGCTGGGCTGGCTGGAAAACGCGGCGTGAGGGAGGCTCAGTCGTCGCGCTCGGGCAGGCGCTCGGCCTTCAGCGGCAGCACCCGGCCCAGCCAGAATCCGTGGACCAGGTGATCGCGGCGGGGGAGGCCGGTGTCCGGATGCACCAGCACGTCCAGCCCGCGCCGGTTCAGCATCAGCCAGGGTACGAGCGAGGCGAAGACGCCGGGATCGAACAGCAATTGGTACATCGCCTGGGTATGCGGGCCGACGGGCACGTCGTGCCAGCGGCCGGCGCGCAGGGGAAAACGCGCGATGGCTTCCTCGCGCACGGCCGCGGCCACGTCGCGGGTGGTCGCGGGATCGTAGTAGACATGGGCATGGAATGCGCGAATGATGCCGGTGTCGTAAAAGTCTGCCTGCATGGCGATAGGCCTGGATAGCGGTGCGGATTGCGGTGGTGGATGGAGGGCGAGGCGGTGGCCGCGCCCTGTTTGGATTCTATGTGACGGAGCGACAAGTGGATCTGGGATTGAAAGGAAAAGTGGCGGTGGTGACGGGCGCGACGGCCGGCATAGGCCTGGCGGCCGCGCTGAAATTCGTGGAAGAGGGCGCCCGGGTGGCGATCTGCGCGCGCAGCGCCGACAAGCTCGCGGCCACCGTGGAGCTGTTGCGCGCCAAGGGCGGCGATGTCTTCGGGCTGGCGACGGACATCTCCAGGCCTGAAGAGATCGAGCGGTTCTTCACCGCTGTCGCGGGCCATTTCGGCCGCATCGACATCCTGGTCAACAATGCCGGCACGTCGATGCGCGGCCCGTTCCTGAAGGTCAGCGACGCCGACTGGGACGCCGACCTCGAACTGAAGCTGTACGGGGCGATCCGCTGTTCGCGCCTGGCCGTCCCGCACATGAAGAAACAGGGGGGTGGCCGCATCGTCAACATCTCGACCATAGGCGGCAAGCAGCCCGCCGCCACCTCGATGCCGACCTCGGTGTCGCGTGCCGCCGGGCTGGCCCTGACCAAGGCGCTGTCGCGCGAGTTCGCGGCCGACAACATCCTCGTGAACGCGGTCTGCATCGGCAAGATCAAGGCCGGGCAGCATGAGCGCACCGCCGCCTCCAAGGGGCGCGATGCCGACGACCTGTACCGCGAGTTCGCGCAGGACATCCCCCTGGGCCGGGTGGGCGAGGCCGAGGAAGCCGCCAACGTCATCGTCTTCCTGGCGTCCGGGGCGGCCAGCTATGTGACCGGCTCCAGCGTGAACCTCGACGGCGGCGCCTCTTCCGTCATGTGACGGCGGCGCGGATCCCGGTCCGCGGCGGGGCTTGCAATTCCCGGCCCGCGTCTATATAGTTAGTTCAACTAACTAACTTATTGGGCGCGGCGCCCACGCGCGCGTCCGCCAGGACCATGCTGGATCCCACCGGTAACGAAGCGATCGATCTGGCCGCGCAATTGCGGCCCGCCATCCTGCGCCTGAACAGGCTGCTGCGGCGCGAGACCCAGGCTTTTGGCGTCTCGCCGCTCATGGTCATGCTGTTGTCGACCATCGACAAGGAACCCGGCATCGGTGTCAACGATCTCGCCAACCGCGAGAACATGCGTGCCGCCAGCATGAGCAACCATGTCAAGCAGCTCGAGGCCGCCGGCTACATCCAGCGCGACCAGACCCTGCATACGGACAAGCGCCGTGTCGGGCTGGCGGTGACCCCGGAGGGGCGCAAGCTGGTTGCCGAGGTGCGCAAGCGCCGCACCGACTGGCTGGCCGGCCGCATCACCACGCTCGACCCCGACGACCGCGCCGCGCTCGCCCGCGCGGTGGGAGCCCTGCGGCACCTTGGGGAGTGAAAGACATGGCCTTGTCCACCAACGATCATGTTTCGTTCGTCTCCCGCATCACGCAGCGGCTCGCGCCCATGGTCGTGCCGCTCATCGTCGGCTGCGCGCTGTTCATGCAGATGCTGGACTCCACCGTCATCGCCACGGCCCTGCCGGCGATGGCGCACTCCTTCGGCGCGGATCCGGTCCGGCTCAACGTCGCGATCACCGCCTACCTGCTCAGCGCCGCCGTGTTCGTGCCCATCTGCGGCTGGGCCGCCGACCGGTTCGGCGCGCGCCAGGTCTTTGCCTCCGCCATTGTCCTGTTCACCATCAGCTCCACGTTGTGCGGCTTGTCGCAGACCCTGGGCCAGATGGTGGCCGGACGGATGCTGCAAGGATTCGCGGGCGCGATGATGGTCCCGGTGGGACGCATCGTGCTGCTGCGCACCGTGTCCAAGTCGGAGCTGGTGCGCGCCATGTCCTTTCTCAGCATGCCGGCGCTGCTGGGCCCCATCTTCGGGCCGGCGGTGGGCGGTTTCCTGGTCGAGTACGGCTCCTGGCGCTGGATCTTCTTCATGAACCTGCCCATCGGCGTCCTGGGCGTGATCCTGGCGCTGCGCTACATCCACGATACCGAGGCGGGCCAGCCGCAGCCGCTGGACGTCATCGGTTTCCTGTTGACCGCCGTCTGCCTGGGCACCCTGGTGTTCTGCTTCGAGGCCGTGGGCCACGGCGTGCTGTCGACGCCCATGCTGCTGGGGCTGCTGGTGCTGGGCGGCGTGTGCGGGCTGCTGTATGTCAGGCACGCGGAGCGTTCGCCCCATCCCATCCTGGACTTCCGCCTGCTGAAGATCCCGACCTTCTCCATCGCGCTGTTGGGCGGCAATCTTTGCCGGCTCGCGGTCGGCGCCGTGCCCTTCCTGCTGGCCATGCAATTGCAGGTGGCGTTCGGCATGGGCCCCTTCGCCGCGGGGATGCTGACCTTCGCCGGCGCGCTGGGCGCGCTGATGATGAAGATGAGCGCCAGCCCCATCATCAAGCGCTTCGGCTTTCGCCGCACGCTCGTGGTCAACGCCTTCCTGACCGGGGCGTCCATCATCGGCTGCGTGCTGTTCACCCCGGTCACGCCGCATGCCGTCATCATCATCGTGCTGCTGCTGGGCGGGTTCTTCCGGTCGCTGCAACTGACCGGCGTCAACTCGCTGGCCTATGCCGACATCGGCCCCGACCAGATGGGGCGGGCCACCGGCATGGCCAGCGCGGTCCAGCAACTGGCCATCAGCCTGGGCGTGGCCGTCGCCGCCTTCGCGCTCAAGGTCAGCATGGCCACGCGCGGCACCGCCACGCTCGACGCCTACGACGTGATCCCCGGTTTCCTGGTCATCGGCATCACGATGATGCTGTCGGTGCTGTTCTTCAGCCGCCTTTCCGCCAGCGCTGGCTCCGCCGTCAGCGGAAAAAGATAGCCCCCCCTACGCGCTGACGCGCGCCCCCCAGGGGGCGATGCGGGTGGACCGGCGGAGCCGGATCCACCGCATCCTGGGTCTAGTACCGCTGTCTTGGGTTGTGGCGCAGGTGCTTCGCTGGCAGCCAGCGGTAGCAACCGTGCTTCAGTCCAAGATAGCTTCCCTAGACCCCGGAAACCGCGGATCTGGCTTCGCCAGTCCGCCGGTTTCGCCCCCTGGGGGGCGCCCGAAGGGCGTAGGGGGGGGCTTTCCTAGGGGACGTTTTCCCTCTAGACCATGTTTCTTGGGATGACCCACTGGTCGAACTGCTCGTTCGTCACATAGCCCAGGGCCAGCGCGGATTCGCGTAGCGACAGGTTTTCCTTGTGCGCCTTCTTGGCGATCTGCGCGGCCTTGTCGTAGCCGATGTGGGGATTGAGCGCGGTGACCAGCATCAGCGAGCGCTCCACCAGTTCGGCGATGCGGTCGCGGTTGGGTTCCAGGCCGGCCACGCAGTTCTTCTCGAAGCTTTCCATGCCGTCGGCCAGCAGGCGCACCGATTGCAGGAAGTTGTGGATCAGCATGGGCTTGAAGACATTCAGCTCGAAGTTGCCGCTGGCGCCGCCGATGTTGATGGCGACGTCGTTGCCCAGGACCTGGGCGCCCAGCATGGTCAAGGCCTCGGACTGGGTCGGGTTGACCTTGCCGGGCATGATGGAGCTGCCGGGTTCGTTCTCGGGGATGCTGATCTCGCCCAGTCCCGAGCGCGGGCCGCTGGCGAGCCAGCGCACGTCGTTGGCCAGCTTGATCAGGCCGGCGGCCAGGGTCTTCAGGGCGCCATGGGAGAACAGCAGGCCCTCGTGCGAGGCCAGCGCCTGGAACTTGTTGGGCGCCGATTCGAAGGGCAGGCCGGTTTCCCGGGCCAGCTCGGCGGCCACTTTCGCGCCGAATTCCGGAGGGGTGTTCAGGCCGGTGCCGACCGCGGTGCCGCCTATGGCCAGCTGCAGCAGGCCGCGCTGGGCGTGGCGGATCTGTTCCTCGGCCAGCAGGAGCTGGGCTTCGTGGCCGGACAATTCCTGCCCCAGGGTCAGGGGCGTGGCGTCCTGCAAGTGGGTGCGGCCGATCTTGACGATGTCGGCATAGGCTCGCGCCTTGTCGCCCAGCGTCTTGCGCAGGCGTGCCAGGGCGGGCAGCAGGCGGGCGTGGATCTGCAGCGCCGCCGCCACGTGCATGGCCGTGGGGAATACGTCGTTGGAGGACTGGCCGCGGTTGACGTGGTCGTTGGGATGGACCAATCGCGCCTCGCCCCGTTCGCCGCCGAGCAGTTCCGAGGCGCGATTGGCGAGCACCTCGTTGACGTTCATGTTGGTCTGGGTGCCGGAGCCGGTCTGCCAGACGCTAAGGGGGAATTCGTCCGGCCAGCGCCCGGCGATGATCTCGTCGGCGGCGGCTTCGATGGCATGCGCGGTCCGGCCGTCGAGCAGGCCCAGGCCGGTGTTGACGCGGGCGGCGGCGCGCTTGACCTGGGCCAGGGCCGTGATCAGCGGCTGGGGCATCTTCTCGTGGGAGATCGCGAAGAACTGCAGCGATCGCTGGGTCTGGGCACCCCACAGGTGATCGGCGGGAACGTCGATCGGACCGAAGGTGTCCTTTTCAACACGGGTATGCATGGCCATCTCCTTGCCTGCCCGGCCTGCGGGCCTGGATGAGCCCAGGTTAGCAGAAGCCTTTCGCGCACCGGCTTGTGTCCCTGCAAGCGACTGTGGTAAAGGATACGCGGTACCAGAACCAGGGAGCTTTTCGTGTTCGAACGAGCCGAGCGGGACCCGTCCATGGACGAGAAGGAGTATGAGCGGCGCGAACTCGTGCTCAGGACGGAACTGCTCCAGCAGCAGTACGAACTCCTGAAACAGCGCGACCGCGCCGTGCTGATCGTGGTGGCGGGGGTCGACGGCGCGGGCAAGGGATCCGCGATCAACCTGCTCAACGAGTGGATGGACCCGCGCCACATCCGGACCCTGGCCTTCGGTGCTCCCAGCGTGGACGAGGCCCAGCGGCCCGCCATGTGGCGTTATTGGAATGCGCTGCCCGCGCTGGGGCAGACCGGCATCGTCTTCGGCTCCTGGTATGCGCCTCTCTTCAAGGAAGCGGCGCGCAAGAAGCCGGACATGGACCGCATCGAGGCGATGGCGGCCGAGATCCTGCGCTTCGAGGCCATGCTGGCCAGCGAGCGGGTGCGGATGCTCAAGCTCTGGTATCACTTGTCGCGGGGGGCGCAGATCGCCCGTATCGACGCGCAACTGGCGGATCCCGCGACGGCCTGGCGGGTGTCCGAGGCCGACTTGAAGGTCCGCAAGAAATTCGATCGCCTGCGCGCGGCGGGCGAGATCGTGCTGGGTGCCACGGACGCCACCTATACGCCGTGGCGGGTGGTGCCGGGTGCGGACGACCGGCTGCGCGCCGTCGAGACGGCTTCGGCCGTCTTGCAGGCGATGCGCGAACCGCTGCCGCGTGCGCCGCGCCGGCCGCCGTTGCAGGTCGTGCGCCATGGCGGCCGGTCCAAGGCGGTACTGGAGCCCATGCCTGGCGGCGGCAAGCTGGACGAGGTCGACTATGAACGGCAACTGGCCGGCTGGCAGGCCCGTTTGTCGGAGCAGGTCCGCGCCAAGCGCTTCCGCAAGCGCTCGCTGGTGCTGGTGTTCGAGGGGGTGGACGCCGCCGGCAAGGGCGGCGCGATCCGGCGCGTCTCGCACGCGCTGGACGTGCGGGACTTCGGCATCGTGCCGATCTCCGCGCCCAGCGACGACGAACTGGCCCATCCCTATCTGTGGCGGTTCTGGCGGCACCTGCCGCTGCATGGCAGGGTATGCATTTTCGACCGCTCCTGGTATGGCCGGGTGCTGGTCGAGCGGGTCGAGTCGCTGATCCCGCCCGCCACCTGGCGGCGCGCCTACGACGAGATCAACGACTTCGAGGACCAGTTGCGCCGTGGCGGGGCGGTGGTGCTGAAGTTCTGGCTGTCGGTCTCGCGCGAGGAACAACTGCGCCGCTTCAAGGAGCGCCGCGATTCCCCCTTCAAGAGTTTCAAGCTCACGCCGGACGACTGGCGCAACCGGCGCAAGTGGGACGACTACATGTCGGCCGCGCGCGAGATGATCGCGCGCACGGACTCCGCGCACGCGCCCTGGGTCGTCGTCGCCGATGACGACAAGCGCACTGCCCGGATCAAGGTCCTGGAGCACATCGTGCGGGCCATGGATGACGCCTAGCCCGCGCCAGCCTTCCACGGCGTGGGTACTGGCCGTCACGCTCGCGATCCAGTCGCTGGCCTCGGCCGCCACCATCGCGCCGGCCGTGGTCGCCCCGGTGGCCACGCGCGAACTCGGCCTGCCTTCCAGCGCCATCGGTTTCTACATGGCCCTGGTCTACCTGGGCGCGATGTTCACCAGCGTGATCGGCGGCACCCTGGTCAATCGGCTGGGGGCGGTGCGCTGCAGCCAGGCGGCGCTGCTGTTGTGCGGCCTGGGCATGGGGCTCCTGTGCAGCGGCGGTCCCGTGCTGGCGGGCTTGGGGGCGCTGGTCATCGGTGCCGGGTATGGTCCCATCACGCCCTCCAGTTCGTATCTGCTGATGCGCAGCACGCCTGCCCATCGCATGTCCCTGGTGTTCTCGGTCAAGCAGACCGGCGTGCCGCTGGGCGGGGTGCTGGCCGCGCTGGCCAGTCCGCAGATCGAGCACGTGTTGGGCTGGCGCTGGGCGCTGGGGGGGTGCGCGGTGGCCTGCCTGCTGTGCATGTTGGTCGCGCAAAGCGTGCGGCGCAGCCTGGACGTGCCGGGCGAGCCCGCCGCCCCGTGGCGCTGGCAGGACCTGGCGCGGCCGGTCGGACTGGTCTGGCGCACGCCCGCGCTGCGCCTCATGGCGGTGTGCTCGCTGTTGTTCTCGTTCATCCAGTTGGCGATCACGGCCTACCTGGTGACCTACCTGAACCTGTCGCTGGGATGGACGCTGATCGCGGCGGGCGTCATCCTGTCCTTGTCGCAGGTCGCGGGCGTGGCCGGTCGGATCCTGTGGGGCATCGTGGCCGATCGCTGGGCGCCGCCGCGCAAGGTCCTGGGCGGATTGGCCCTGACGATGGCGGCAAGCTGCGTCGCCACCGCCTTCCTGCAGCCTTCCACGCCGTGGATGCTGGTGGCCGCCGTCGCGGTGTTGTTCGGCGCCTCGGCGATCGGCTGGAACGGCGTGTTCCTGGCCGAGGTCGCCCGGCGCGCGCCGGCGGGGCAGGCCGGCGTGGCCACGGGCGGGACACTGCTGTTCACCTATTTCGGGGTACTCGTGGGCCAGCCCTTGTTCAGCTACGTGGCGTCGCTGACGGGCCGGGCCGGCCAGCCGGGTTATGCCTGGGCATACGGGCTGCTGGTGATTCCCGCGCTGTTCTGCGCCACCTGGCTGCTGCGCGCGCGGGACCCGGTACGGGCAGGCCCTAGCGAACCTGCGCGATGACGTGGGCCACGGCCGCGGTCAGCTTCTTCACGTAGGGAATGTGCAGGAACTCGTTGGGCCCGTGGGCGTTGGACCGGGGGCCCAGCACGCCGGTGATCAGGAACTGGGCCTCGGGGAATTTCTCGCCCAGCATGCCCATGAAGGGAATGGTGCCGCCTTCGCCTATCCACGCCGTGCCTTGCCCGAACGCCGACTGCGACGCCGCGCCCAGCGCGCGGGCGAGCCAGGGGGCGGTCGGCGGCGCGTTCCAGCCGCCGGCGCCGCCCTCGCTCTCGAACCTGACCCGGGCCTGGTAGGGCGGATCCTTTTCCAGCGCCGCTTTCATCGCATGCGTGGCCCGTTCGGCGTCTACCGTGGGCGGCAGGCGCATGCTGAGCTTGAGCGAGGTCTTGGGGCGCAGCACGTTGCCGGCGGCGTCGATGGACGGCAGGCCGGCCGCGCCGGTCACGGACAGGGCCGGCCGCCAGGTGCGGTTCAGGATGCCTTCGACCGGGTCGGTGGTGGTGGGCTGGGCGTGGGCATGGCCGTCGGCGCCGTGCGAGCATCCCACCCACGGAAATTGTTTCCACACCTGGTCGCCCAGGATGGCGCCCGCCGTGTGGGCCTGGGCCAGGCGTTCGTCCGGGATGCCGGCATGGAGCTCCGGCAACAGCACGCGCCCGGTGGCCGGATCGTCGATCCGGTTGAGCAACTGGCGCGCGATCCGGAACGAGGACGGCACCAGGCCGCTGGCCATGCCCGAATGGACGCCTTCGTCCAGGATTTCCACCGTCAGCACGCCGCCGGTCAGCCCGCGCAGCGAGGTGGTCACCCACAATTGCTCGTAGTTGCCGCAGCCCGAGTCCAGTCCCACGACCAGCGTAGGCGGCCCGATGCGGGGGGCGAGCAGGTCCAGGTAGGCCGGCAGGTCGTAGCTGCCGCTTTCCTCGCAGGTCTCGATCAGCCCCACGCAGCGGGGGCGGGGGATGTCCTGGGCGTCCATCGCGGCCAGCGCCGCGAGGGCGGCGTAGATGGCGTAGCCGTCGTCCGCGCTGCCGCGTCCGTACAGCTTGCCGTCCTCGATCTTCGGTGTCCACGGGCCCAGGTCCGCGCGCCAGCCGGTCATCTCGGGCTGCTTGTCCAGATGGCCGTAGAACAGCACGGTGCGGTCGCCGCCCAGGCCCTGGGTGGCAGGCGCCTCGAAATACAGGCAGGGGGTGCGGCCCGGGATGGCGACGATCTCGACCTTCAGCCCGGTGACCGGCTGAGCGCGCGCCCACTTCGCCGCCGCGTCCACGACCGCGGCCAGATGACCGTGCTCGGCCCAGCTGGCATCGAACATGGGCGACTTGGCGGGGATGCGCACGTAGTCGGCCAAGAGGGGAATCAGTTCGTCGTCATAGCGGCGCGCCAGCACCGCGGCAAGGTCGGACAGGTCCATGAGGGGCTCCCGGGTCAGCCTTCAGTGTAGAACTTGTAGCGGAGGACGGCAGCCGGTCGCCTGCTTGCAAGATTTACATGTAATTCTTACCTTGGGCTGAGACAGGGGCCATGCAAATCTTATAAGGACGGGCTCGCGTCCTCTCTGCGCCGGCGGTTTTCCGGCCGCGACACCGGGCATGGTACGGAACCTGCACGTCACCCGCGCGGTGCCGTGCAGTTTTCCGGGAAAGCCAAGGAGAAGAATCATGTTGCGCTGGGCTACTATCTTTTTCGTGATTCCCTTGCTGGCCGCCGTTGTGGGAATCAGCGACTTCGCGGCCAGTGCCGCGCACATCGCCATTGCCTTGTTCCTGGTTTCGCTGGGGGCCTTTCTCGCCACCTTCTTCGTCGATCCCCCGGATGGCGGGGAAGAGGACTGCGAGGGGGAATGGTCGCTTTGATTGCGGAGGGCAGGCAAGCCGATGGACACGCAGCTCCTTTCTCGCCGGTGAACATGGTTGCAAGACGCGCCTCGCGGGCGGCCGGGCCGCCCGATTCCTCCTATCGCCGGTTGGCGGAGCACGCGCCCGGCGTGCTCTGGGCAGCCGCGACGACGGGTGAATGGCTGTACGTGAATCCCGCCTGGACCCGGCTGACGGGGCAGTCCGCCGACGCGGCCCTGGGGTGGGGCTGGCTGGACCGTGTGCCGGCCGACCAGCGTGACCGGGTCGGGGCGGCCGTCGCCCAGGGGGCCGCCGAGGGCGTTTCTTTCGACATGGTCCATGGGCTGATCGCCGCCGATGGCCGGCAACTGGACGCGCATACGCGGGCCCATCCCAGCCTGGAGGCCAATCGGCAGTTCGTGGGCTTCAGCGGCACCTGCCTGCCTTTGCGCGAGGCCGCCGCGGCCAGCCTGCCCGCCGACGACGGCATCGACGGGCGGCAATTGCTGGACCTGCTTCCCCAGGCTTGCGTGGCCTACGATGCGTCGTTGCGCTATCTGTACGCGAATCGGGCGGCCGGCGAGCTGTTCGGCATCGAACCGGCCGTCTTTCCCGGCAAGACCGCTCGGGAGCTGGGCGTGGCGCCCTATATCGCGTCGGCGCATGAACAGGCCGTGGCCGACGCGCTGGCCACGGGCACGCCGCAGGTTTTCGACTACCGCATCGACACCGGATCTTCCACGCGCCACTTCCGCGTCCGTGTCGTGGCCGACCGCGACGGCCGGCGCGCGGTGGCGTCGACCACCGACGCCACCGCCTGGGTGCGCGGCCAGGTGGAGCTCGATACGTTGCTGTTGCGCGAACAGGCCGCCCGGACGCAGGCGGAGACGGCCGTCGGAATACGCGACCAGTTCCTGTCCATGGTTTCCCACGAATTGCGCTCTCCGCTCAACGGTATCCAGAGCTGGGCGCATGTGCTGGAGAGCCGGGTGGATGCCGGCGTGCCCACGGTCGCGCGGGCCCTGGCGGGCATCCGCACGGGCGTGCAGCAGCAGGTCAGGCTGATCGACGAACTGCTCGATGCCACGCATGCGATGACGGGGCGCCTCCGGTTGTCGATGACGCTGGAGGCGCTGGCGCCCATCGTCGAGCGCGCGATCGCCGGCGCCGCTCCCAAGGCGGCCGGGCGCAACGTGCGGCTGCGGGCCGAGTTGCCGCCCGGCGAGATCCTGGTATGGGGCAGCGCCGAACGCATCGAGCAGATGGTGGGGCATCTGTTGACCAACGCCATCAAGTTCAGCCGGGAGGACGGCCAGGTCTCGGTGCGGGTCGAGGCGGTACAGACCGACGCGCGGATCGCTGTCGGGGATACCGGCAAGGGTATCGCGGCCGACGTCATGCCCTATCTGTTCGATCCTTTCCGCCAGTTCGATGCCTTTCGCGCCCGCCGTCCGGACGGCCTGGGACTGGGGTTGACGCTGGTGCGCCACCTGGCCGAATTGCAGGGCGGCAGGGTGGCCGCCCAGAGCGCGGGCGAGGGGCAGGGGGCGGTCTTCTCGATCTATCTGCCGCTGGCCGGCGAAGGCGGGGCACCCGCGCCGGCCGAACGGCGCGAGGCGGACGGGACGCCCGCCGGCACCCTGGGCGACGTGCGCATCCTGCTGGTCGAAGAGCATGCCGAGGCCCGCGGCGCGCTGGCCGAATCCCTGCGGCAGTCGGGGGGCGCCGTGGTCGCGTGCGACTCCGGCGCGTCGGCCCTGGAGCACCTGCGCCGGACGGAGCCGGGCCAACTCCCCCATGTCATCGTCAGCGACATGACGCTACCCGGCATGGATGGCAGCGACACGCTTGCCCGTATCCGCGAACTCGAACGCGCCGCGCCGGACCGTTTTCCCATGCCGACTCCCGCGGTCGCGCTGACCTCGGCCAGCCGGTGCGAGGACCGTATCGGCGCGCTGGCGGCCGGCTTCCAGGTCTACCTGGCCAAGCCGGTGGAGTTTCCGCAACTGGTGGGATTGATACAGAGCCTGGCGCGACGCTGCGGCCCCGCTTCGTCACCGGGGTAGTCCGGGCCGCGCGCGGCCCGCTATTTCCTGGGGTGGCTGGGCTTGAGCTTCCAGTCCTTGTCGTCCTTGCCGGTGCTGATTGCCTTGTCCGCGTGGGCGGCGGCCCCGGGCGAGATCGGATCGCTTGCAGGGAAGGTGTCCTCCAGCGAGTCGTCCAGCAGTTCCTGGTAGGTCGGCAGTCCTTCGCCGGACTGCGTGGCCTTGTCCTTCGGATCCTTCCCGGGACGGTGCTTGGGTCCTGTCTTCATGCCATGCTCCCGCAAGTTGTCGCGTGCCTGGTTCAGCGGCAAGAGTCGTGCCCGGGCCTCAGGCCCCCGCGGCACCGTCCGCCGCCGGTCGCGGTGCCGCGGTCCGTGGCTCGTCGCCGTCCAGACGGCGGACGAAACTGGCCTGCGGATTCGCGAACTGTATTCCCAATTGCCTGAAACGGCGATAGATGCGCTGGTTGAAACCGCGCTGCACGGCAGTCCTGCCGCGATCCAGCGTCCGGATCTGTCCCGCCAGCGTGACCGAGGCGCCGTCCACCTGGTCCACGCCCCACAAGTCCAGGTCCGCCAGCATCAGCGGCCCCAGGTTGGGATCGTTGCGCATTTCCTCGCCCACGTTGCGGATCGCGGCGATGACCTCGTCCAGGTCCGAATCGGCGCTCACGCTGACCCGGACGGACGCGTTGCCGATGCCGCGGTTGCTGTTCGAGACGGTCCCTACCGCGCTGAACGGGACCACGTGCAGGGATCCGTCTCCCGCGCGCAGCCTGACCGTCCGTATGGACAGGTACTCGACCGTGCCGGACACGCCCGCCAGCGTCACCGAGTCGCCCACCTGCATCGCGTTCTCCATCAGAAGGAAGATGCCGGTGATGAAATCCTGCACGAGTTTCTGCGAGCCGAAACCGATGGCCACGCCGATGATGCTGGCGCCGGCCAGCAGCGGCGCGATGTTGATGCCCAGTTCATTGAGCGCGGTGAACAGCACGATCAGCGCGATCACGATGAACAGCGTCGTGCGCAGGATGGGGACCAGCGTGCGCAGCCGCGTGGCGCGGGCGAGGTCGCCGGCCCGGGTCCAGCGTTCCATGCGCCGGTTGATCGACAGATTGGCGGCTTCCCAGGCGGCCAGCGCCAGGATGCAGGACACCGCGATGGTGGCGGTGGCCGAGACCAGCCTGCGGCCCACCGTGCCGGTCTCGAACCAGTCCAGCGCATGCACGCCCCAGACCTCCAGCAGCGCGATGGCGGTGGCGGCGAAGACGAGGATCATCACCACGCGCTGCGCCAGCGTCTGGTAGGGCCGCCGGCCCGGCTGGCCGTCGCCGGCGGCGGGAGTGTCGCTGTAGAAGGCCCGGTCCAGCGCTCCCAGCAGGATCATGCTGAGCACGGTG
Organism: Alcaligenaceae bacterium SAGV5; assembly: GCA_009360345.1. GTDB lineage: Bacteria > Pseudomonadota > Gammaproteobacteria > Burkholderiales > Burkholderiaceae_B > Pigmentiphaga. The sequence continues at coordinate 587,623 of SPDP01000002.1, read as the reverse complement.
GCCGCCAGCATGACCAGCGCCGTGCGCCAGACGTAGTGCAGCAGTTGCGACAGCCCGCTGGCCGTGCCCAGCGCCCACACCACCCAGAGCCCGGCGATGACCACGATGGCGGTGGGCGCCCAGACATTGGCCAGCACCGCCCGCAGTCCTTCGCGTTCCTGCCCGCGTATCCAGTGCGAGACCTGGCGCCGCCGCTGGACCACCATGACGATCAGCATCGTGTGCACCGCCAGGCCGACCAACTTGGACAGCGCATTGCGCGCGTCGTCGCCGGCCCCCAGCAGATAGGCGATCTCGGTCGCGGCCACGCCGAAGGCGCCGACCGCCACCACGCGCCGCAGCCACGTATCCAGGTAGCGCGCCGATTCGTCGCCCAGCCGGGACAGGCGCAGGCAGGCGGCGGACGGCGAGGTCAACAGCCGCAGCGCGGTCATCGTCAGGCGCATGGCGAGATAGGCGCCGATCAGCGGCAGGATGAACGGATAGAAGCCGGCGGTCGGGGCGCCGAACAGCGTCATCAATACCGTCGCCACGGCCAGGAAGCCCGCCAGGGGCACCAGGGACAGGACGGCGCGGACCAGCGCGGCGGGCAGCCGGCGCACGATGCGCAAATGCTGGTCGGGCTCGGCGGGCGTTTCCGTGTCGGGGTCCGGCGCGGAGGGCGGGACGGTGTCCGGGGTGTGCCGCCGTTCCGCGTAGGCCAGCAGCCTCGCGCGCGGGCGGCGCAGCAGCAGCCCGATCCCGGCTTCCACACCCAGCGCCGCGGCATGGCGGGCGGGGCGGATGGAAACGTCACTATCGTAGGGAATTATTGCCAGGGCGGCAATTTTCGCGCCGTTCCGGCTCCCGCCCGGGCTCTCGCTATCCGGCCAGCGCCGCCACTCCGGCTGCCTCCATCTCGCGGACCAGATCCGGATACTGGAGCTTCAGGCGGTCGCGATCGACGCGGCCGGTACGGGTCATGAAGCGATAGACGAATTCGTGCGGCGACTCGATCCGCATCCATTCGCCCACACGCTCGTACCAGTTGTACGACGCCTCCGAGGCGCGGATGAGCCGCTGCTTGGCGGGCTTGCGCGACGCCACGTACAACTCCAGCGCGCCACCGATGTCGCCCGGCCGCTGCCGCAGCGCCTCGGCCAGCGCGACGGCGTCCTCCATCGCGATGCGGGTGCCCGAGCCGATGGAGAAATGCGCGCTGGCCAGCGCGTCGCCCAGCAACACGCGGTTGCCCGCATGCCAGGAACGATTGCGGACCACCGGGAACTGGCGCCAGCTGGAATGGTTGGACACCAGCCCGTGCCCATCCAGCTCCGGCGCGAACACTTCCTCGAACAGGGTTTGCCGCGCCCGCGCGTCCATCGCCTCCATGCCGAAATCGTGCCAGGTCCGGTCGTCGCACTCGGCCACGAAGGTGCTCATCGCCGCCGAATACGGGTAGTAGTGCGCGATGAAACAGCCGCCCCGCCATTCGCGGAACACCAGCGCCGGCGTCTCGAACGCCTTGTCGACGCCGTACCAGGCGAAGTGGTTGGTCAGCCGGCCGTGCGTGGTGCCGAAGGCGGCTTCGTCGGCCGCGCGCAGCGTCGAGTTCACGCCATCCGCCCCCACCACCAGGTCGGCGTCCAGCGCCTGGACGTCGGCCAGCCGGTGCTCGTGCCGGACATCCACGTCCAGCCGGCGGGCATGGTCCTGCAGGATGCGCAGCAGGTCGATGCGCGGGATGGCGCCGCCCCCCGCGCCAGGCCGGCGCACGACGATGGGCTGCTCGCGCATGACGATGGTCTGGCGGTCGTTGAAGCGCATGGCGCCCATGAGATCCTCGACCACCTCGGGCGCCGCCTCGCGCAGCGAGGCCAGGCCGCTGTCGGCCAGCACCACGCCGAAGCCGAAGGTTGCGTCCGCCGGATTCTGCTCGTGCACGTCGATGCGCGCGTGCGGCAGGCGCTGTTTGAGCAGGATGGACAGGAACAGTCCCGACGGGCCGCCGCCGACGATGGTGACCCTCATGGCGACTCCGTCGGATCGATGGCGAGGGTGTCCATGTCGAACGCGGCGATGCGGCCCGCCAGGCCGCCGGTCAGCGCGCCGTACCAGACGGCGGGCTTGAAGCCCAGCTCCTTGCGCCGGAAACGCAGGCCGGGCGTGCCGTCGATGCGGGCATAGCCGGCCTCGACGCGATGGACGGCATACCCGCGGGCACGCGCATCGTCCAGCAAGGGGGCGAATTCGGGCACGTCCAGCACATATGCCGAGGCCACGCCGGCCGGCCGGCCGGCATCGTCCAGCGCCGCCGCCTTGCGGCGCCACACCGGCTCGATGCCATCCAGGCGCTCGCCCTGCCCCGCCTCCAGCGCCATCGCCGCCTCCAGCGTGCGGGCCGCGTCGTCGGCGTCGGCCTGGCCGAAGGGCCGCAGCTGGGTCGTGATCTCGATGGGGTAGCCGTTGGGATCGTTGAAGTAGATGGACTCGATCACCTCGTGGCGGATCTGGTAGCGCAGCGGGATGCCGGCCGCTTCCACGCGCGCGCGCCACCGCAGCAGTTCGGCCTCGTCCGGCACCTGCCACGCGGTGTGCGTCGCGCGTTCCTGGTAATGGTCGCTCACGCGCAGTTTGTCCGGGCGCTGCGTGCCGATGTAGTAGAAGAACGCGATGGTGCTGCCGTTGCCGCTATCGAAGAAGAAGTGCAGGAAGTCGGCGTGATCGTCCTGCCCCCAGCCGCGCGCGGAAATCGCGTGCACCAGCGGCAGGCCGAGCTGGTCGCGGTAGAAGCGCACCGTCTCGGACAATTTCCAGGTGGGGCGCGCGGTGTGGTGCACGCCGTGCAATCGCAGGGGGGAAAGCGATTCGGTGTTCATGTCGGAAGTTCCTCGTTGCTGGGCGCGGCCTGCGCCAGGATGGCGGCGATCCGCTCCCGCAGGATCTGCTTGCTGAGCTTGCCCGAGGCCGAGAGCGGGAAATCCGCCAGGACCTCGATGCGTTCGGGCCACTTGTACTTGGCCAGCCCTTCGCCGTGCAGGAAGCGGCCAAGCTCCTCGACGTCCGGCGCGCGCGCCGACGGCCTGAGCGTGGCGAACAGGCATGCCTTTTCGCCATAGACCGGATCGGGCATGCCGACCAGCGCGCAATTCAGGATGGCGGGATGGCGGCTGACGACGCCTTCGACCTCCTCGGCGTTGATCTTCTCGCCGCCGCGGTCGATCACGTCCTTGATGCGGCCCTGGAAGAAGTAGTAGCGCCTGCCGCCCTCGACCCGGCTGGACATCAGGTCGCCCGAGCGGTAGTGGCCGTCCGCCGTGAAGCGGTGCGCGTCCTCGGCGGCGGACTTGTAGTAGCCCTGGATGGTGTACGGGCCGCGAAACAGGGCCTCGCCGATCTCGCCGTCCGCCACCGGCTCTTCCGTGCCGGGACGCACGATCTTCACTTCATCATGCGCGGACACCGGCCGGCCGACCGAGCCGTCGTTCAGGTGGCGCGGATCGTCTTCCCGGGTGAACATGATCACGCCCTCGGTCATGCCGAAGATATGCCGCGCCGGGGAGCCGGTAAGCCGGGCCATTCCGCCCGCGTTCTTCGAAGTGATGAAGCGCCGGCGCGCTTTCTCGTCCTCGCCGGCCCGGGCCAGCTCGGGCGCGATGCGGGTCAGGATCGGGCCGGGCGCGCCGAACCAGGTGGGGCGGTGCTCCCGGACCAGCGAGCACAGCGCTTCCTCGGCCAGGTCGGGCGCCACCGTGACCGTGCCGCCGCACAGCAGGAAAGGCCCGAAGCAGCATCCCATGTTGAGGTTGTGCATGTACGGCGTGGGGAAGAACAGTACGTCGTCGCGGGTGTAGCCGTTGCAGGCGGCGACCTCTCGCATGTTGTACAGATACTCGCTCTGGAAGCGGGGGATGATCTTGGGCACCCCGGTCGTGCCGCCGGACAGCTGGAACACCGCCACCTGCCAGGGGTCGTGCGCGATGTCCGCCAGCATCGTCCTGGCACGTTCCCACGGCATGCCGTCGATCAGGCGGCGCAGCCCGTGCGCGCCCGCGCGCGGCTCGCCCCGCGCCTGGACGATGTGGCGCAGCGTGGGCACGGCCTCCTGCATCTCGCGCGCGAAGGCCACATCGTCGAACCGGGCGTCGTCGCCCTGGACGAGATGCAGGCGGGCGTCGGCCAGCTTCGCCAGATAGCCGACCTCCAGCCTGCGGAAGGCGTGCAGCGCGCAGACAGGGATCAGGCCCGCCTTCAGGCAGGCCAGGAAGGCCACCAGCAGTTCGGCGCAGTTGCCGCTCTGCAGCAGCACGCGGTCGTGCTGGGCCAGCCCCAGCGCCAGCATGGCCGCGCCCAGCCGGTCGCTGTCGCGGTCCAGTTCGCGATAGCTCATCCGTACCTGCGGCCCCACCAGGGCCAGCCGGTCGGCATGCAGGGCGAACGAACGGGCGAACGCTCCGGCCAGCGTCTCGCTGCCCAGCAGGCCCAGCCCCGCGTAGCGGCGCAGGCGGTCGGCGTCGGGATAGCGCACGCCCTCCAGCCGGATTTTCGGTTCCACGTCGATCATGTCTCCATCCATCTTCGTTCTTCCGCTACCCCATCTTCTCGCGCAGCCACTGGCCCACCGCGCGTCCGGCGACACGCTGGCCGGGCTCTTCGCCCGGAGCCAGCGCCAGGCCGTGATGGTTGCCGCGCACCCGCACGTGGCGCTTGTCCGCGGCCCCGATCTGTTCGTGGATCATCCGGATGTCGGCCGGGAAGGTGCATTGATCCCCCGTGTACTCCACCAGCAGCGTGGGCTGGGTGATGGCGCCCGCGGTCTTTTCCAGCGAAGCGTTGGACGACAGCCCCGACCAGGTGGACAGCCAGGACTCGGGCGTGACCACCCGGCCGAACCCGACGCTGCCGCAGTTCGAGACCAGCGGATTCCGGCCCCACAGCGATCCCGTCCGGCGGTCCGACGGATCGAGGGAGATGTCCCAGGAGCGAAGATCGGCGTCGGTGCGCCACACCTGGAAGATGGGCGCATGCGCCGCGATCCGCTGGTCGGCCATCGACGCCCCGCCGGCCTTCACCTTCGCCCTGGCTTCGGCCTTGCGCCGCAGCAGCTCGCGCGCGCGGGCGTCGATCCGCGCCACCCGTGCGGCCTGGGCGGCCCGGTAGCGCCGGACGAATGCCGGGTCGTAGGTGGCGGAGCCGGCCTCGGCATCGTAGCCGTTGTCCCGCGAGAAGGGATCCAGCGCTGCGTCGGTTTCCAGCGGATCGTCCTCGGACACCACCGAGGGATCGATGCCGGCCATGAGCAGCCTGCCCTGTCCCGGATGCGGCGACAGCAGGATCATCCCGTCCGCGCGCGGCATCTCCAGCCCGGCCAGGGCGACAGGCCGCCCGCCCGGCGCCCGGGCGATGCGTTCGGCCCCGGGCAGCGACGACTGCTGGTTGTAGAAGGTGTACAGGCCGGCGCCGCCCGAGTTGCCCAGCATCGCGATCTTCTCGTAGCCCATTGCCCGCAGGTGCGCCATGCCGGCCGCCACGTCGAACAACGCCACCTCGTGCTCCAGCCGCAGGTCGTTGCCGATGGAGCGCGATCCCTGCACCCAGCAGGCGCATCCGGCATCCAGCACATGGGGCACCATGTAGTGCGTCACCGCCATTTCACGCGGATGCATCAGCGACACGACGGTCTTGCCGGACTCGGCGGTGGTGAACAGGAAGCCCAGCGTGCGCTGGCCGTCCGCCGTGCCCAGTGCATAGGGAACCACCTGGTACGGCCGGCTCATGAGCCGGGGGTCCCACGACGCCCCTCTCATGCCGGCCGTGACGACCGGCTTGTCGGTAGTGGCCAAGGGAGTCTCCTCGAAATAAATATCACCCTATCAATAAAATTATTCCTTATTTGACATCATGTCAATTATTTCCGGCCGACAGCCCTGCCCCCATTGTCGGCGGCGCCGGGCCGCCGTACCATCTGACGCCCATGGAACGATCAGGACGCCCCAGGAGCCCACGATGAACGACGAACTCGTCTTCTATACCCATCCCATGTCCCGCGGCCGGATCGCGCGCTGGATGCTCGAGGAAGTCGGCCAGCCCTACCGTACCGAGGTGCTGGACTTCGCCACGTCCATGAAACGTCCCGAGTACCTGGCGATCAACCCCATGGGCAAGGTGCCCGCCATCCGCCACGGCGGCACCGTGGTCACTGAATCGGCGGCGATCTGCGCCTACCTGGCCGACGCCTTCCCCCAGGCCCGGCTGGCGCCGCCGCCCCAAAGCCCCCTGCGCGGCCCCTATTACCGCTGGATGTTCTTCTGCGCCGGCCCCGTGGAAGCGGCGGTCACCAACCAGGCGCTGGGCGTCAGCGTGCCCGAGGACAGGCGGCGCATGGTGGGCTACGGCACGCTGGCCGAAGTGCTCGACGCATTGGAGGCGGCCGTCGCGGGGGGCGACTACGTGGCGGGGGACAGTTTCACCGCGGCCGACGTCTACGTGGGCTCGCAGCTGGCCTGGGGCATGATGTTCGGCACCATCGAGAAACGCCCGGCCTACCAGCGCTACGTGCAGCGCCTGACCGCCCGCCCGGCGGCGGTCCGGGCGCAGCAGATCGACGACGGCCTGGCGGCGGCCGCGAAGGCAGGCAAGGCCGGCTGACCTCAGCGCGCCACGTGCAGGAAGTGCCGGTGGCGCTCGTACTGGTCCAGGATGTCGCCGATCACGGCATCGCGGCTCCATCCCATGATGTCGTAGTCCTGGCCGCCCTCGCGCAGGTGGACCTCGGCCCGGAAGTACTTGCGTCCCTCTTCGTCGCGCACCTCGGCGGCGGTCAGGCCGGGACGCACGAAGGACTCCGGCCGCACGGCGTAGGAAAAATCCAGGGCCTCCTGGTGCACGACCTCCAGCGCCACCTCGCCGTCCTCGCCGTCGCGCACCCGCGCCTCGTAGCCCAGCTTGTGCAGTTCCTCGACCACGGCCTCCATGGCCGGCCGCACCACATCGGCGGTAAAGCGCAGCACGTGCGCGCGGCGCGGCATCATGACCATGTTGCGCAGCCGCGATTCCCAAGGCTCGCCGCCCCCCGACGGCCGCGACAGCGCCAGCGACTGGTGGTGGATGCGGCGTTTGGTGGCGTCCAGCCTCAAGGCCTTGAACAACCCCCATACCGACGCCAGCAGCACGATGGAGAACGGCAGCGCGCTCGCGATGGTCGCGGTCTGCAAGGCCTGCAGCCCATCGGCCAGCAGCAGCGCCACCGCCACCACGCCGGTCAGCACCGACCAGAAGATGCGCTGCCACACCGGCGTGGACTCGGCGCCCCCCGAGGCCAGCAGGTCCATCACCAGCGCGCCCGAATCGGCCGAGGTCACGAAGAACACCACCACCATCGCGATGGCCAGCATGGAAATGGCGCGCCCCCAGGGGTAGTGTTCAAGGAAGGCGAAGAGCGCCAGGGAACTGTCCGCCTTGACCGTGCCGGCCAGGCTGTCCAGATGCTCGAACAGCACCAGGTGGATGGCCGAGCCGCCGAACACCGTCATCCACAGGAAGGTGAAGCCCGTAGGCACCAGCAGCACGCCCAGCACGAACTCGCGTATGGTCCGGCCGCGCGAGATGCGGGCGATGAACAGCCCCACGAACGGCGACCACGCGATCCACCAGCCCCAGTAGAACAGCGTCCAGCCGCCTATCCAGTCCGTGGGCTGGTAGGCGTAGAGGTTGAAGGTCTTGGCGACGATGTCGGACAGGTAGGCGCCGGTGTTCTGCAGGAAGCTCTGCAGCAGGAAGATGGTCGGCCCGACCGCCAGCACGAAAAGCAGCAGGATCACGGCCAGGTACAGGTTGAGCTCGGACAGGATGCGTATGCCGCGGTCCAGCCCGCTCGCCACCGACAGGGTCGCCAGCCCGCAGGCGATCGCGATCAGGATGATCTGGGTGCCCGTGCCGACGGGCGTGCCGAACAGATGGTGCAGGCCGCTGTTGATCTGCGCCACGCCCAGCCCCAGCGAGGTCGCGACGCCGAACACGGTGCTGATGATCGCGAAGATGTCCACGGCGTTGCCCACCGGACCGTAGATGCGGTCGCCGATGAAGGGATACAGCGCGGACCGCAGCGTCAGCGGCAGGTTGTGGCGGTAGCTGAAATAGGCCAGGATCAGCGCCACGATCGCGTACAGGGACCAGGCATGCAGGCCCCAGTGGAAGAAGGTGATCTTCATGGCCTCGCGGGCCGCGGCCACCGTGCCCGCCTCGCCCACCGGCGGCGCGACCAGGTGCATGACGGGCTCGGCCACGCCGAAGAACATCAGGCCGATGCCCATGCCGGCCGAGAACAGCATCGCGAACCAGGTGAAATTCCGGTAGTCGGGCTCGCTGTGGTCCGGGCCGAGCTTGATGTTGCCGTAGCGGCTCACGGCCATGAACACCACCGACAGCAGGATGACCGCGACCGCCAGGATGTAGAACCAGCTCGCGTTGGTCAGTATCCACCGCTGTATCGCGTCGAAGACATCCCCCACGATGCGCGGGGCGGAAACCGCGCACACCACCAGCGCCAGGATGAAAGCGGCCGCTGTGAAGAACACCGGGCGATCTATCGTTGTTTTCATGAGGACTCCCGTTGGACAGGCCCGCGCGCGCGGCGGGTATCGCCTGCCCCCCGCATTTTTCCATTCCCGGCCCCCTCCAGGCAAACGGCGGTGTGTTAACCAGTTAACCGACAACCCTGCCGCGCCCCCGCAGAATGGCATCATTCACGGTGGAGACTTGCGATGACAACCCTGCGTACCGCGCTGGCCGCGCTGCTGGCCTTGACCGCGACGGCTCCCGCCGCGGCGGCCGATTTCCCGACCCATCCCATCAACCTCGTCGTGCCTTTCGCCGCAGGCGGCACGACCGACCTGCTGGCCCGCACGGTGGCCGGCGGCATGAGCCGGCAACTCGGCCAGACGGTGATCGTCATCAATCGCCCGGGCGCGGGCACGGTGGTGGCGGCGCAATCGGTGGCCAAGGCGCCGGCCGACGGCCACACGCTGCTGGTCGCCAGCAACGCCACCCTGGCCATCAATCCCCTGCTGATGAAGGACGTGGGCTACTCGCCCACCGATTCCTTCGGCTACGTCTCGCTGCTGGGCACGGTCCCCAACGTGGTCGTCGCCCGCCCCGACGCCCCGTGGACCACCCTGGTCCAGGCGCTGGACCAGGCGCGCGCGCGGCCCAAGGGGCTGGCCTACGGCTCCATGGGCGCGGGCACCTCCAACCACATCGGCATGGAATTGGTGGGCCTGCAACGTTCGGCCACGCTGCTGCACGTCCCCTACAAGGGCAGCGCGCCCGCGCTGGTGGACCTGATGGGCGGCAACGTCGACGTGGTGGTGGACACGCTGGCCGCCACGCTGCCGCAGGTGCGGGCCGGCAAGCTCAAGGCCTTGGCCATCCTGAGCGCCAGGCGCTCGCCGCTGGCGCCCGACATCGGCACCGCGCAGGAACAGGGCGCGGGCGAGGTCGACCTGTATTCATGGTTCGGCATCGTCGCGCCGGCCGGCACCCCCGCGCCGGTGATCGACCGCCTGAACGCCGCCGTGCACGCGGCGCTGGCCGACCCCAATGTCGCGGCCACCCTGAAACAGGCCGCCATCGAACCCTCGGGCTCGACCCCGGGCCAGTTCGCCGAGTTCGCCACCCGGCAGCGCGAGCTGTATGCCCGTATCATCGAACGCACCCGGATCACGCTCAACTGACGGCCACCATGCATCCCTACGTCTCTTTCATCAATCCCGACCGCCTGCCCGCCCCCAACGGCTTCACCCATGTCGCCATCGCCCCCGTCGACCGGCTGATCATCGTCTCGGGACAGGTGGCCTACGCGCAAGACGGCAGCATCGTCGGCAAGGGCGACCTGGCCGCCCAGACCCGGCAGGTGTTCGAGAACCTGGCGACGGCGCTCGAAGCGGCCGGTTCGGCGCTGGCCTACGCGGTCAAGCTCAACTACTTCGTCCGCGACCTGACCGAGGAAGCGGTGGCGACCATACGGCGCGTGCGCGCGCCCTACCTGGACGCGGACCATCCTCCTGCCAGCACGCTGGTGGGCGTGGCCGCGCTGGCCCGGCCCGACCTGCTGCTGGAGGTCGAGTGCCTGGCGCTGCAGGTGCCTCAATACCCGTCCGAATAAAACCGGGCCAGTTGCGCCACATCCGGCACCCGCAGCCTGCCCCGCGTGCCCAGGACCAGGCCCGCGCGCTCCAGCGCGGCCAGCCTCAGGCTGGCCCAGGTGCGGCTGATGCCGGCCATCTTGGCCAGGTCCGCGCGGGTCACGCCGACGATCTCGGCGCCATGGCCGTCGTAGCCGGGAGCGGCCAGCGCGAGGTCGTGCAGGATGCGCGCCAGCTTGGCCGTGGCCGAATCCAGGACCCGGGGGCCCGACCGCGCGATGCTGTTGGTCGCCAGCATCGCGGCCACGCGCGCCACGTTGATGGCGAAAGCCGGCACCGTTTCCATCAACGCCAGCAGATCGGCCCGCTCCATCGATGACAGCGACGCCGGCTCCAGGGCCTCGCACGAGATCGCGCGGGGCTGGTCCAGCAGCGTGCTCAGCAACCCCAGCGTCTGGCCCGACGACCAGACCGCGGTCGTGAATTCCTCGCCCGAGGCCGCCAGATGATAGGTGCGCAACCGCCCCGCCCGTATCACCCACAGCCGCGGGCTGGGGTCCCCCTGCGCGAACAAGGGCTGGCCACGCGCGAGTTCGCGCGCCGACATGCGATCGCGCACGGCACGCGCCTGCGCCTCGGACAGGCGCTCCAGCAACAGCGAAAAAGCGGTGTCGGGCGAAGTCATGGCGCATTCTTCTCGCCGTCCGGGGAAAAATCAACCAACTCCTGTCCCGAAGGATTCATTACACTGCCCGCGTAGCAGCCCCTGTCCTGTCGACCCGTCGCGGAAACCACGATGCTTCAAACGTACTCGGAACGCTTGCTTGCCAACACCTTGAAGGACCTCGTGCGGCGCGGCACGCTGGAGGTCACGCTGCCAGGCGGCCGCCGCCTGGCGTTCGGCGACGGCGCATCGCCGCGCGCCGCCATCCGTTTCACCGACACCCGCGCCGTGCTGGCGCTGCTGATGGACCCCGACCTGCGCCTGGGCGAGCTTTTCATGGACGAAAGGCTGGTGGTCGACGAAGGCAGCATCTACGACGTGCTGGAACTGCTGCTGCGCGATGCCGACGCGGCGCAGCCCGGCGCCGCGGTGCGCCTGCTGGACACGGTGCGCATGTCGATACGGCGCTTCCTGCAGAACAACCGCCCCGGCCGCGCGCGCGCCAACGTCGCGCACCACTACGACCTGGACGACCGCCTCTACGCGCTGTTCCTGGACGACCAGCGGCAATACTCCTGCGCCTATTTCGAACACCCCGGACAGAGCCTGGAAGCGGCCCAGCGGGCCAAGCAGCGGCATATCGCCGCCAAGCTGCTGGTCGAGCCCGGCCACCGCGTGCTCGATATCGGCTGCGGCTGGGGTGGCTTGACGCGCTACCTGGTCGAGGTCGCCGGCGCCGGCCACGCCACGGGCATCACGCTGTCCGAAGAACAACTGAAGGGCGCGCGTGGACTGGCCGCCCGGACGGCCCACCCGGCGGCCTACGACTACCGCCTGGAGGACTACCGCGCGACACCCGGCCGATTCGACCGGATCGTCTCGGTGGGCATGTTCGAGCACGTGGGCGTGGGCTACCACGATGCCTTCTTCCGCAAGTGCCATGAACTGCTGGCCGACGACGGCGTGATGCTGCTGCATTTCATCGGCAACTCCGACGTGCCGGACTTCAACAATCCCTGGATAGAGAAATACATCTTCCCCGGCGGCCACATCCCGTCCCTGTCGGAATTCACGCCCGCCATCGAACGCTCGGGGCTGGTCGTCACCGACATCGAGGTGCTGCGCCTGCACTACGCGAGCACACTGCGGATATGGCGCGACCGCTTCCTGGCCAGGCGGGCCGAGGCCGTGGCGCTGTACGACGAACGCTTCGCCCGCATGTGGGAGTACTACCTGTCGATGTCGGAAACGGCCTTCCGCTACCAGGACATCGCCATCTTCCAGGTGCAACTGGCCCGGCGCCAGGAAAGCGTGCCGCTGACGCGGGACTACGTGGGCGAGCGGGAGGCCCGGCTGCGCGAGGCGGAAGCCCGCCTGGACAGCCCGCGCCTCATGTCTTCAGGAACATGAAGACGCTCATCGAGATGCCCACCAGCACCACGGCGGCCCGCATCACGGCGACCGGCACGCGGCGCGCCAGCCGCGCGCCGGCAAACCCGCCCACCGTCGCGCCCACGGCCATCACGCCCGCCTCGCGCCATTCGACCAGCCCGCCCGCCACGTAGACCACGGCCGCCACCACGGTCAGCACGCCGGAAAGCAGGTTCTTGAGCCCGTTGATGGCAGTGAAATCGCCGCGCCCGGACATGCCGAACAAGGCCAGCAGCATGATGCCCATGCCGCCGTTGAAATAGCCGCCATACAGGCTGACGGCGAACAATCCCCCCGCCGTCGCGCCCGGGGACAGCACCCGCCCGCGCGCCATCCTCGGCATGAGGGGCGCGCACAGGAACAGCGCGGTGGCGAACAGCAGCAGCCAGGGCGCCACGCTCCGGAAAACGCCTCCCGACGTCCACAGCAACAGCATCGCCCCCGCGCTCCCGCCCGCCAGGGCAATGCCCGACAGCCGCGCGAGCGAACCCGGCCCGGACTGCGCGATGTCGCGCCGCAAGGCCCAGGCACCGGTCAGATAACCGGGCAGCAGCGCCAGGGTGCCGGTGGCATTGGCGACGGCCGCGGGCATGCCCGCGGCGACCAGCGCGGGCAGCGTAAGAAAGCTCCCTCCGCCCGCGGCGGCGTTGAGCATGCCCGCGCCGCAGGCTGCCGCCAACAAAAGCAGGTCCGACATCACTTCCCCATCACCTGAGCCGCTGGCTCCGCAGCGGCGCGACGGCGCGCATATCCACGCTCGGATCGCGCCCCCCCGCCACGTCGGCGATGACGCGTCCCGTCAGCGCGGCCAGCGTCACGCCCAGATGGCCGTGGCCGTAGGCCAGCAGGACATGGGGCGCGGCCGGGGCCTGCCCCAGGATGGGACGGCTGTCGGGCACGGAAGGACGCGGCCCCACCCATGTCGATACCGGCTCGGCATCCACGCCCCGGACGTACCGCTCCAGACCACGGAATACACGCCCCGCGCGCGCATGGTCGGCCGGGGCATCGGGATGCGCGAACTCCGCCACGCTGGCCATCCGGATACCGGCGGCCATGGGCGTCAGCGCCACCTTGCGCTCCACCATCAACACCGGCAGGCGCAATGGGCTGCTGCCCGGCGCCAGCATGACGTGATAGCCGCGCTCGGCGACCAGCGGGATATCCACCCCCAAGCCGCGCGCCAGCCGATGCGACCATGCGCCGGCGGCCAGCACCACCCGATCGGCGCGCAGGCGCCCATCCTTCGTCAGCACGCCGCCGGCATCGATGCCGGTCGCCTGCGCGCGCAGGATGCGTCCGCCCAGCGCCTCGACGCGGGCAGCGAGGCGCCGCGCCAGCACCAGCGTATCCGTGACGTATCCCATGCCGGGTATCCACATCGCGCCGCCGACATGATCGGTCAACGCGGGTTCCATGGCCCGGGCCTCGTCCGTGTCGAGCGGCGTGCACGCCACCCCCAGGCCACGCCGGGATTCATAGGCGCCATGCGCGGCCCGCAGTGCCGCCGGCGACCCGAACACATGCAGGGCGCCTGACCGCCGCACCAGATCGTTGCCGCCGATGTCGTCCAGCACGGGCTGCCAGGCCTCCCAGGCCTGCGCCATCATCGCCGCCATGGCATGGGTGCCGACGCGCGCGCGCTCGGCGGTTCCCTGCGCCACGAAGCGCGCGAACCAGGGAAGATGGCGGCCGGCATAGCCGGGCCGCACGATCAGCGGACCGTCCGGGTCGCGCAGCAGCCGGACCGTCTGCCCCAGGATGCCGGGCGCGGACTGCGGAAAAATGGACGCGATGGCGATATGGGCGGCGTTACCGAAGCTCGCGCCCTCGCCCACGCCACCGCGGTCGATGACCGTCACGGCATATCCGTCCCGCTGCAAGGCATGGGCACACGCGAGGCCCACCAGCCCCGCGCCCAGCACCACGACCGAACCTCGCGCGGATGCGCTCATGCCTGCACCTGCGGCATGGCCCCATCCCGCAAATCGCCCAGGCTGTCCGCGCGCAGCGCGCGCCACAGCACGCCCGCGGCCGAAGCCGTCGCGGCGCGCAGATCGCCTTCGCCCACCAGCGCCCTCGTGTCGGCGGGCGTCAGCAACAGGCGCAGCGCGCTGTCGGGTTCGTCGAACCCGGCGATCAGGCGCAGCGCGGGGATGCCGCAGGCCGCGAAATTCGCATGGTCGCTGTTGGGCATGAGCGGCAGATGGACGCCCAGCGCGCCGCCCGCCAGCGATGCGCCCGACCGGGCGAACTCGCCCAGCCGGACGAATCCCGACGTCAACGCGGTCAGGCGCGGCGACCCCGCCAGCGAATCGAGATTGATATTGAGCGCCATCGCGGCGCGCCGCGCCCCGGGAAGCGCCGCCAGCCATTCGCGCGAGCCGTTCAACGCCCATTCCTCGGCGCTGAACAGGCACACGGTCAGGCCCCGGCGCATGGCGTGCATCCGGGGGGCGAACGCCCGGGCCAACGCCATCGCCGCCGCCACGCCGGTCGCATTGTCCAGGGCGCTCTCCGCCAAGGGGTGCCCGTCGATGTGGGCGGACAGCACGACGCGCTCGTCCGGCTGCGCGGCCTGGCCAGCCGGCAGGTCGAGCACCAGCGTGTCGGTCCGCGCCTGCGGCAGGTCTTCGCCATCGATACGCACATGGACGCGCGCTCCGGGGTGCCGCAACGCCGCGCCGGCCTCGGCGGAAATACCCATGGCCGGAATGCCCGGTCCCCCGCCGCGGCCCGAGGATCCCGACACCGGGCCTATCCCGGCCTCGGGCTGGACGACCAGGAAGGCGGCCGCCCCCGCCCGCTGCGCCGCGGCAAGCTTGACGCGGCGATGGACGGTCTGCGTGGAAAAGGGATACTCGTGCCGCACCATGACGGCGTGCCCGCGCACGCCCTCGCCCGCGGCGGCGATCATCTCGGGCGTTCCACGCCCCAGGTCGAGCACGGGCAACTCGATCCCCGCTGCCGGCGTGAACGCCGTCCCCAGCAGCGGCACGGCCTCCAGTTGCCGGCCGTCGGGCAGGCGCGTCAGGGCGGCATGGTCGCACCGCCACCCGGCATAAGGCGTCGATTCGCGCGCGACCGGTCCGAAAGCGGCCAACTGCCGCTCGCACCAATCCTGCGCGGCGCGTTCGCTGGCGGTACCCGCCATGCGCCCGCCGTGCCGGCACAGGGCCTCGAAGTCGGTCCACAGCTCTTCGTCCTGCCGAAGGCGCGCGGCGACCTCGCCGAAGGCCGCCTGCTCGGCGGTCCGCGCGCCCGCATCGTCCCGCGTCATGCCAGATGCTCGTCGAGGAAGGCCAGCGTGCGCTGCTGGGCCAGGGCCGCCGATTCCGCGTGGTAGAGATCGCGCTGGTCGCAATTGAAGCCATGTCCCGTGGCGTAGAAATGCACGGCCGCCTCCGGCGCCGCGCGGCCCGGCTCCATCATCTTGTCCTTGGAGACCAGGTGATCGCGCTCGCCCCAATGCAGCATCATGGGAATGCGCGGCGTCGGCGCGATCACGGTGGGAATGGCGTTGCCGTAGTACGAGACCGCGCACGCGAATCCCGTGCCGCGCGCGGCGGTCACCCAGGCCGCCGTTCCGCCCCAGCAGAAACCGACGATGCCCACCTTCCCGGCTTCGGCGGCGAACATGCCGGCAGCCTCGATGTCCTTGACCGCATCGTTCCAGTCGATCAGTCTCATCAGGGCCTGGCCCTTGCGGACGTCGTCGTCGCCGTACCCCAGGTCCAGCCCCGGCTCCACGCGATCGAAGACGCCGGGCGCGATCGCGAGATAGCCCCATCCCGCATACCGGTCGGCCACGCTGCGTATGTGGCTGTTCACGCCGAAGATCTCGGGCAGGATGACCACGCCCGCCCGTGGCGCGCCCGCCGGCCGGGCCACGTAGCCGTCGAATTCGAAACCGTCAGCCGAGGCCAGGCGCGTCAGTACACCGCTCATTGCATACTCTCCTTGTTCGCACGAACACCTGTCGGTGCCGTTCATCAATCCACTTTGATACCGGCCTGGGCGGCCACGTCGCGCCAGGCGGTGAATTCCCGGTTCATCAGGCCGGCGAAGGCCGCCGCGTCGCGCGTCGCCGGCGAAATGCCCAGCGCCGCGAAGCGCTCCACGATGGCCGGATCACGCATGGCCGCCGCCACCGCCTTCGCGATGCGGGCCGAGATGTCGGCGGGCAGCCCCGCCGGCGCGATCACCCCCCACCAGTTCAAGACGTGCACGCCCTGCACGCCCAGGCGATCGAACGTGGGAATCTCGGGAAAGTCCTTCAACGGCTCGGGCGACGCGACCGCCAGCGGCCTCAGGCGTCCGCTCTTGACCAGGGGCATGCCCGAGGCGGTGCTGGTGAAGATGGCATCCACCTGCCCGGCGATCGTCTCGTTCATGGCGGGCCCCGACCCGCGATAGGGCACGCTGGCCAGGGACGTCTTGGTGCGCAGCTGGAGCAGTTCGGCGGCCAGGTGGCCCAGCGAACCGGGGCCGGCGTTGGCGATGTTCACGGGACGATCGTGCGCCTGCTTGAGGAACGCCGGCAGGTCGGCCGCGCCCGCAGCCGGCACGAACAGCACCAGCGGCGCGGATCCCACCTGGGCGACGGTGGAGAAATCCTTCGCCACGTCGTAGCCCGGCGACGTACGGCGCACCGCCGCATTGAGCACCAGGGCGACATCGGCCAGCATGATCGTGTAGCCATCGGGCGCGGAGCGCGCCAGTTGCGTCGCGGCGATCGCCGTGTTGGCTCCCGCGCGGTTGATGACCACGACCGATACGCCCAACTGTTTCTGGAGCTGCGGAGCCAGGGCCCTGACGACGATGTCGGAGGCGCCGCCCGGCGCATACGGCACGACGAACTCGATCGGCCGGGACGGATAGGAATCGGCCAGGACGGGAGCGGCGGCCGCGGCGCCTGCCGCGCCCGCGAGGCAAAGACGGAGAATGGAAAGGACACGCATGTCACGGACGCCTGGAGGAATGAGAGGCGCCACATTAAGTTCCACCATGAGGGGGGTCAAACGAAAACTTCGAGACCCTCATTCCGCCATGGAATACCCCGGATCCAGGTGTTTCTGTATGCGCATCTGTGTCGCTTCGGCCTCGGCCAGCATCCAGTCCAGGAACCGGTCCCGGGCCGCGCCATGGCCCGCGCCGGTGGGCAGCACGGCATGGTAGGCATACCGCGTCCGCACGCATTCGCCCAGCGGGCGCACCAGGCGGCCGCTCTCGAGCTGGTCCAGCACCAGGAACAGCGGACAGATCGCCACGCCCAGCCCCGCGACCACCGCCGGGATCAACACGGAGAACCCCTCGAACAACAGGCCCGTGCCGGCGCGGGGCGTCCACGCGGGCGCCGCGCCCGCGCTCCATTCCCGCCAGTCATAGCCGCGCTGCGCCCGCTGCAATACGGGCAGGGCCTGGATCTGCCGCAGCGTGGCGCGCGTATCCCCGAGCAGATCGGGACTGGCCACGAGCGCCATTTCCCGCCCGAGCAGGCGTATCGCCCGGGCATCGGGCCAGCGGCCGGCGCCGACCCGGACCTCCAGGTCGAAGCGCTCGGTCACCGGCGAGAAGTCCGGCAGGCGCGGACGGACCGCCAGGCGCGTGCCGGGCGCCCGCTCGCGGAAACCCGGCAGGCGGGGAATCAGCCAGTATGACGCGAAGGCCGGCGACGCGGATATCTCCACCGCGGCCGCGGGCGTTTTTTCCCCGGCCACTTCCTGAGCGATCGCCGTGCCCTCCTGCAGCATGGCCAGCGCATCGCCGGCATGCGCGAGGTAGGCGCGGCCGGCGGGCGTCAGCGCCAGGAGTTTTCCCGAACGCACGAACAGCCGGCAGCCCAGTTGTTCCTCCAGCGCCTGCACCTGTTTGCTGACGGCGCTCTGGGTCAGGCACAGCGTGTCGGCCGCGCGGGTGAAGCTGTTGCAGCGGGCGACCTCGATGAATGCGCGCAGGACCGGTATGGAGGGAATGTTCATGATGAAGGACGCAGGCCAGGAAGCCGCCCCCCGGGGCAGCCAGGGTTCGCCGCGGCGCTGCATAACATTTGCTTATCGATAGCGCCGAGAATTCGATTATGTCGCCGGACACGGTACGACCCAGAATGGCTCCAGTCTAATCCAGAGCCATCCGGGAGCCTCCGATGCCGGACATCATCGGCGAATACATCGACCGCCTGGTCACGGTCGAAATGCGCAACCGCGCAATGAACCACAACATCATCGGCCCGATCTACGACCAGGCGCGCGCCGAAGGCGGCGGCAGGCCGATCAGCGCGCGCGCCGCGCAGGCCCTGGCCGATACCGTGCGGCCCGGCGACCGCGTCCTGATCGTGACCGGCGCGGGCTACGCGCCCGAGGCGCCGAACGGCGAGAGCGACGGTCCGCCCGGCGCGGCGGCCCTGGCCCATGCCCTGTTCTGGGGATTGCAGGCAGTCCCGGTATTCGTGACCGAACCCTGCCACGCCCCGCCGGTCGTCGCCAGCAGCCAGGCCGCGGGCATCATGGTGCGCGACTATGCGCTGTGCCGCGACCGCCGCATGGGCGCGGCGCTGGCGACCTCGCCCGAGCGGCAGGACGACGTGCAGGCATGGGCCGCCGGCCTGCTGGACGACTACCAGCCCCGGGCCATCGTATCGATCGAACGCCTGGGGCCCAACGAGCACGGATTGATCCACTATTCCACGGGTGTACGGCCCCGGTCGGGCGTCGACCTCTCGCCGCTCTTCGCGCTGGCCGCGCAGCGCCAGGTCCTGTCCATCGGCATCGGCGACAACGGCAACGAGATCGGCTTCGGCCGGATCTTCGACTTCATGAAATCGTTCCATCCCTACGGCCGGCATTGCCAGTACGAAGGCGGGGTGGGCGTGCCGACCACGGTCGCGACCGACATCTTCCTGCCGGCCTCGATCTCCAACTGGGGAGCCTATGGCCTCTGCGCCATGCTCGCCTTCCTGTGCCGCCGGCTCGACGTCCTGCATACGCCGGCGGTCGAACGCGACGTCCTGCGCGCCTGCCTGGACGCCGGCGGCTGGGAGATGCGGTATTGCACCTCGCGCTTCATCGTCGATGGCACCGAAGGCGAAAGCTCGATGGCGATCATCCAGCTTCTGCGCGACATGGTGCGCGTCAATATCGCGCCGCCCGACCGTGGGTTGTCCCACGGCACGCTCGACCGCTAGATTTTTCATACCTCGGGAGAAACCGACATGTCTGCATCGCTCAGGCGCATCGCCGCCTGCCTGTCCCTCACGCTGGGCGCGATCGGCGCGGCCCACGCCCAGGCGCCCGCCGCCTCCGGCCGTCCGCTGCGCATCGTCGTTCCCTACGCCTCGGGCGGCCTGGCCGACATCACTGCCCGGCTGCTGTCCGAACACCTGGCCGCGCGGCTGCACCAGCCCGTGGTCGTGGAGAACAAGCCGGGCGCCAACGGCGCCATCGGCACCGCGCAGGTCGCCAAGGCCGCGCCCGACGGCAATACGCTGGTCTACGTCGTCAGCTCGCACGTCTTCGGCCGCGCGCTCATCCCCGACCTGCCGTTCGACCCCATCAAGGACTTCGCGCCGGTCACCATGGCGACACGCACCGCGATGGTACTGGTGGCCTCGCCCTCGCTGCCGGTGAACAACGTGCCGGAACTGGTGGCCTACGTGCGCGCGCGCCCCAACCAGCTCGCCTTCGCCTCGGCCGGCAACGGCAGCAACGTCCACGTCTTCGGCCAGTGGTTCGCCGACCTGGCCGGACTCAAGATGACCCACGTTCCCTACAAGGGCAGCGCGGCGGCGCACATGGATCTCATCGCGGGACGCACCCAGATCGTGTTCGACACGCTGGGCGCCGTCCAGCCACACGTGGCCGCGGGCAACCTCAAGATACTGGCCGCCGGCGCCGAACGGCTCGCGCGGTATCCGGACATCCCCACCGTCGCCGAGGCGGGCTATCCCGGGTTCCGCGCGGAATCCTGGGGCGCCGTCCTGGCCCCCGCCGGCACGCCGGCCACGCGCATCGACCAGCTCAATCGCGAGATCGTCGCGGCGCTGAAGCTGCCGGAGGTGCGCAAGCGCCTCGAGGACGCCGGCGCGCAAGTGGTCGGCAGCACGCCCGCCGAGCTGGGCGAGATCCTGGTGGCCGAGGAGCAGAAATACGGCGAGCTGATCCGCCGCATGGGGATCCGGCTCGAATGACCCAGGAACCAGGAAGGAGCATGTCCATGAAGGCCGTTTCCCTGTACGCGCCCTATGGCTGGAAGGCGAAGATCGGCCTGATCGTCCCGTCCACCAACACCATCAACGAACCCGAGTTCTGGCGCATGGCTCCCGAAGGCGTCGGCGTGTTCTCGGCCCGCGCCATGCTGCTGGGCAGCATGACCCAGGAGTCCTACGTCGCCATGGCCGAGGCGACCCGCTCGGCCGCCGACCAGCTGGCCACCGCCGAGGTCGACATCATCGCCTACGGCTGCACGTCCGGATCGTTCATGTGCCCCATGTCCGAGATCGTGGCGGACATCCGCGAGCGGGCGGGCGCGCCGGCCCTGGCGGCCTCGGGAGCCGTGGTCGCGGCCCTGCGGGCGCTGGGCGTGCGCAAGGTGGCCGTGGCCACCCCCTACGTGGAATTCGTCAACCGCCGCGAACGCGAGTTCCTGGAGGAATACGGCTTCGATGTGGTGTCGCTGCACGGCCTGCAACTCGGGGAAACGCAGGAAGAACGCCGCGGCATCGGCCGCGTGCCCCCCGAGGCCATCTACCGGCTGGCCCGCCTGGTCGACCGGCCGGAGGCGGACGCCGTGTTCATCTCCTGCACCAACCTGGCGTCGCTGGGCGTGATCGCGGCGCTCGAACGCGACCTGGGCAAACCCGTCATCACCAGCAACCAGGCCTGCTTCTGGGCGTGCCTGCGCCGCCTGGGCCTGCGCGACGCGATCGGGGGCCACGGGAAGCTGCTCGAATCATGCCTCGCGCCTATCGACGACGCCGCCTTCGAAGTATCATCGGCGGGATCTCCCCATCGCTGATCGCATCGCCACCTTGGCACGTCCGCTGAACTTCCGGCAGCTCGAGGCATTCCGCGCCGTCATGCTGACCGGCAGCATGACGGCGGCCGGGCACGTGATGTCCATTTCACAGCCGGCGGTCTCGCGCCTGATCCGCGACCTGGAATACGAACTGAAGCTGGGACTGTTCCAGCGGCAGGGCGTCCAGATCATCCCGACCGAGGCGGCGCTGCGCCTGTACCGGGAAGTGGAGCGGCACTTCTCGGGCGCCGACCGGATCCGCGAGGCGGCGCGCGCGATCCGCCTGTCGACGGCCGGATATCTCCATGTGGGCGCGATGCCGAATCTCGCCACGCATTGCCTGCCCGAAGCGATCGGCCTGCTGCTCCAACAGCATCCCGACGTCGTCGTGTCGGTCCATCCCGACAGCTCCATCAACCTCGTTTCCATGCTGCGCCACGCGCAGCTGGACATCGTGTTCGGCGGGCCGCCGGGCGACCTGGACGGGCTGGAGCACGACCCCTTCCCGGCGACGCAGGCAGTCTGCGTCATGCCCGCCCGCCATCCGCTCGCGGACAGGAAACGGATCTCGGTCAACGACCTGGACGGACAGGACTTCGTCGCGCTCGGCCAGGCCAGCCGCCAGCGCATGCAGCTCAATGGCGCCATGCTGGAGGCCGGGGTCAAACCCAATATCCGGGTCGAGACCATGCATTCGTCTTCCGTGATCGGCTACGTGAGCCGCGGCGTCGGCATCGCCATCATCGACCCCATCGCCATCATCGGCGCCCACCTTCCCAGCGTCGCCATCCGGCCGTTCACGCCCACGATCTCGCTGGAGTTCTCGGCCATGTACCGCCGCCACATGCCCAAGCCGGCCGCCGCCGCCCCCCTGACCCGGGTGCTCAAGCAGGTGGTCGCGGACAAGCTGGCGGAATTGGACGCCAGGATCCCCCGGGCGACGGATCGGCGGCGTCCGGGCAGGGTTTAGAATCCCATCTACCCTCCCTAGATAGTCCCAGTCCAGATCATGTCCGAAGGCTTCACCACCCGCATCCTCCACAGCGACCGCCGCGGCACGGTCGAACACGGTGCCCTGCACAAGCCCATGCACACCTCGTCCGCCTTCGGCTACGACGACGCGCAAACCCTGGTCGACGTGTTCCAGGGCCGCAACCCGGGGTATTCGTATGGCCGCCAGGGCACCCCCACCACCGCCGCGCTGGAAACCAAGCTCACCGAGATGGAGGACGGCGTCGGCACCGTCGCCTTCTCGACCGGCATGGCGGCCATCGCCGCGGTGCTGACCACCCTGCTGCGCGAGGGAGACCACGTGGTCTCCAGCGGCTTCCTGTTCGGCAATACCAACAGCCTGTTCGCCACGGTCAAGGGCCTGGGCGTGGCCGTGGACTTCGTCGACGCGACCGACGCCGCCAACGTCGAGCGGGCGCTGCGCCCCAATACCCGCCTGGTGTTCGTCGAGACCATCGCCAACCCCCGCACCCAGGTGGCCGCGCTGGCCGAGATCGGCGCGCTGTGCAAGGCCCGCGGCGTGCTGTACGTGGTCGACAACACCATGACGTCGCCCTACCTGTTCCGCCCCAAGACGGTCCAGGCCGACCTGAGCATCAACTCGCTCACCAAGTACATCTGTGGCCACGGCAACGCGCTGGGCGGCGCGGTCACGGACACCGGCCTGTTCGACTGGACCGCCTACCCCAACATCAGTCCGTCGTACCGCGGCGCCAAGCCCGCCATGCAGGGCCTGCAGCAGATCAAGAAGAAAGGCCTGCGCGACATGGGCGCCACCCTGGGCGCCGAGGCCGCGCATCGCATCGCCGCCGGCGCCGAGACGCTCAGCCTGCGCATGGAGCGCGCCTGCGCGACGGCCGCCGCGCTGGCCGCGCAACTGTCCGCCCACCCCAAGATCAAGCGCGTCTACCACCCCAGCCTGCCGGACCATCCGCAGCACGAGCGCGCCCGCGCCCTGTTCAAGCGGGGCGGCGCCCTGCTCAGCTTCGAGCTGCAAGACGGCCTGGATCCCGTGCATTTCCAGAACCAGTTGCGGGTGGTCATCTCCGCCACCCATCTGGGCGACAACCGCACGCTGGCCATTCCGGTGGCGCACACCATCTATTGGGAAATGGGGCCGGAACGGCGACGCGAGATGGACATCGCCGATTCGTTGATACGGGTATCGGTCGGCATCGAGGACCCCGAGGATCTGCTGGGCGACTTCGCCCAGGCCTGCGACGCCGCCTAGGGCCGGTCGACACCAGGTGGATACCCCTGCCTCCGGCCCTCGGCACACCGTCACGCTCGATCCCCAGCAATGGACCTTCGCCGCCGGCGAAGACGAAAGCCTGTTCCTGGCCGCGCGGCGCGCCGGCGTGCGGCTGCCCGCCATCTGCCGCAACGGCACCTGCCGGACCTGTTTCTCGCGCATGGAAAGCGGCAGCGTCCGCTATCTGGTCGACTGGCCGGGCCTGAGCGCGCAGGAGAAGCAGGAAGGCTTCATCCTTCCCTGCGTGGCCGTCGCCACGTCGGCCATCGTCATGGTGAATCCGCACGCCGAGAAGACCGGCGGCGGGGCGGGCTGACGCCTGCGCCGGTATCCATGAACAGTTCGGCCAGGGTCTGGCGCAGCCAGGCATGGCCGGGATCCCGGTGGAACCGCGCGTGCCAATACTGGTTGACCGCATAGCGCTCGATCGGAATCGGCGGCGCATGCACGCGCAGGCCTTCCTGGCGCGCGACGATTCCGCCCAGGAGACTCGGCACCGTGGCGACGAAGTCGGTCTGCGCGATGATGGCCGCCAGGCCCAGGTAGCTGGGTAGCCGCAGCACCACTTGCCGCTCCAGTCCGGCGCGCCGGATGGCCTGCTCCACGATCAGCTGGCTGG
The DNA here is from genome assembly GCA_009360345.1 of Alcaligenaceae bacterium SAGV5. GTDB lineage: Bacteria > Pseudomonadota > Gammaproteobacteria > Burkholderiales > Burkholderiaceae_B > Pigmentiphaga. The sequence continues at coordinate 563,513 of SPDP01000002.1, read as the reverse complement.
TGGTCGAGGGCGAGACGTCGACATGGCCCTCGCGGGCGAAATCGGCGCGCGTGAACGCGCGGCGTATGCGCGGATGGCGCGGCCCGGCCACGCACACGAACTCCTGCTCGAACAGCCGCTGGCGATAGAAGCCGGCATCCAGCAGCGGCATGAAACCGATGGACAGATCGGCCTCGCCGCTTTCCATGCGTACCGGCGTGTCGGGTCCGATACGGAAAATCTCGATGCGCACCGCCGGCGCGGCGTCGCGCAGGCGGTTCACGATGCGCGGCAGCAGCACGATGTGGCTGATGTCGGTCATGCACAGCCGGAAGACGCGGTCGGACGCCGCTGGCACGAAGACCGCGGGTTCCAGCAGCGCCTGCATCGCGGCCAGCGCGGCGGCCACCCGGCCTTCCAGCTCCAGCGCGCGGGCCGTGGGCGCCATGCCCGAAGTGGTACGCACGAACAGCGGATCGTCGAACAGCTCGCGCAGCTTGGCCAGGAAGAAACTCATCGTGGACTGGCTCATGCCCATGCGTTCGGCGGCGGCGGAGACGCTGCCGGTGCGGCGGATCTCGTCGAACACGCGCAGCAGCTTCGTATCGATATTTTCCAATTTCAGGTTTTATCCATATCGATTGTCTCGATTCAGCCTATCGATACCGCTCCATGGAGTCAAGCGCGCCCGCTCACTAACATGGCGCCAGATTCCACCCGAGGAGACATCATGAGCACCGGACCCCAAACAACCGCCATCGTGGTGGGCGGCGGCATCGGCGGCCTGGCGGCCGCGCTGGCGCTGGCCCGGGAAGGCGTGGCGGTCGAGCTGCTGGAGCAGAGCCCCACCATCGGCGAGATCGGCGCCGGCATCCAGCTCGGCCCCAACGCCTTCGCCGCGCTGGACGCGCTGGGCGTGGGCGAGGCCGCGCGGCGGCGCGCCGTCTTCACCGAGCGCCTGATCATGATGGACGCGGTCGATGCCACCGAGGTCGGCGGCTTCGACGTGGGCGAGGCGTTCCGCGCGCGCTTCGGCAATCCCTACGCCGTCATCCATCGCGCCGACATCCATCTGTCGATCCTGGAAGCGGTGCAGGTCCATCCGCTGATCCGCTTCAAGACATCCACCCGCGTGCGGGCCCTGGAGCTGGGCGACGGCAAGGCCACGGTGGTGGACGACCAGGGCGGCCGCCACACGGCCGACGCGGTGGTGGGCGCCGACGGCGTGAAGTCGGTGATACGCGATACGCTGATCGGCGACGAGGCCAGGGTGACCGGCCATGTGGTCTACCGCGCCGTGGTGGACGAAGCCGACATGCCCGACGACCTCAAGATCAATGCCCCGGTGGTGTGGGCCGGTCCCAACTGCCACCTCGTTCACTATCCGCTGCGCAACGGGCACCAGTACAACCTGGTGGTCACCTTCCACAGCCGCGAACCCGAGGTCTGGGGCGTGCGCGAAGGCAGCAAGGAGGAAGTGCTGTCCTACTTCGAGGGTATCCATCCACGCCCGCACCAGATGCTGCACCGGCCCACGTCCTGGAAGCGCTGGGCCACCGCCGACCGCGATCCCCAGCCTCGCTGGGGCCAAGGCCGCGCCACCGTGCTGGGCGACGCCGCGCATCCGATGACCCAATACCTGGCGCAAGGCGCCTGCATGGCGCTGGAGGATGCCGCCACGCTGGGCGCGGCGGTGCGGCATGCCCAAGGCGACCTGGAAGCCGCGTTCCGGCTGTACGAAGATTCCCGCATCACCCGCACCGCGCGCGTGGTGCTGTCCACCCGCGCCATGGGCACGCTCTACCATGCCAAGGGCGTGGAACGCCTGGTGCGCAACGCGCTGTGGGTCGGCCGCACGCAGGCGCAGTACTACGACGCGATGCAGTGGCTCTATGGCTGGCGCGTGGAGACCTGCCTGAACCTGGAGACGTGATCAGCGGGATCTTTAATTACTGAATAAAACTGATTCGCGTTATTATTCCCGGAATTTCCAACCATTCCGGGAATCGCGACCCGTCAAAGGCGCGACCCTAGCCCCATGTTGCGCAAATTCGGAGTTCTCCTGCACCGCTGGACAGGCCTGGGCGTCGCGGCCTTCCTGTTCATCGCCGGCCTGACGGGCGCCTTCATTTCGTGGGACCATGAACTCGACGCCTGGCTGAACCCGCAGTTGTTCGAGCCCGCCACGCAGGGCGAACCGTTGCCGGTCGAAACGCTCATCGCCAGGCTGGAGGCCCAAGACCCCCGCCTCATGGTCACGTTCAACCCGCTGGAAGTGGAGCCCGGCCACGCCCTGCTGGTGTCGGTCACCGGCCGCATCGACCCCGCCACCGGCAAGGCGTTTCCCCTGGATTTCAACCAGGTCGCGCTCGATCCGGTCACCGGCCAGGTCCAGGGCCGGCGCGAATGGGGCGCGATCTCGCTCAGCCGCGAGAACCTGCTGCCCTTCCTGTACAAGCTGCACTACACCATGCACCTGCCCAACGTGAAGGGCGTGGAACTGGGCATGTGGTTCATGGGGCTGGTCAGCATCGCCTGGTTCCTGGACTGCTTCATCGCGCTCTACCTGTCCTTCCCCTCGTGGCGCGCCTGGCGCAAGTCGTTCGCGTTCCGCGTCGGCAAGGGCGGCTACGCGCTCAACTTCGACCTGCACCGCTCCGGCGGCGTGTGGCTGTGGGCGCTGCTGCTCCTGCTGGCGGTGACCTCGATCTCGCTCAACCTCGGCAACGAAGTGGTGCGCCCGGTGGTCAACCAGATCTCGCCGCTGACGCCCACGCCGTTCGAGACGCGTGCCCTGCGCCCGCTGGACCAGCCCATCATGCCGACGCTGCACCGGACGCAGATCGTCGAGCTGGGCAAGGCCGAGGCAAGCCGCCTGGGCATCGCCGAGCCCGCCGGCGCCGTGTTCTACGGCGCGCTGCAGGGCATCTACGGCGTGGGTTTCCACGAACCCGGAAACGACCACGGCGACGGCGGCCTCGGCAACAGCTGGCTCTACTTCGACGAGAAAAGCGGAGCGCTGCTGGGCCAGCACATCCCCGGTACCGGCAGCGCGGGCGACATATTCATGCAGGCCCAGTTCCCGCTGCATTCCGGCCGCATCCTGGGTATTCCCGGCCGCATCTTCGTGTCGCTGCTAGGGCTGTCGGTGGCCATCCTGAGCGTGACGGGCGTGGTGATATGGGCGAAGAAGCGCAAGGGCCGCATGGCGTCGGCCAGGGCGGCGCAGGCCCGCGTGCGCCCCGTCGCGGCTAGTTCACCCGGTCTGTCCTGATGGCCCCGGTATAGGGCCGGCGCCGCGGCCCTCCCCCGATCGCGGGAAAGACGATGGACAGGACGACGGCGTCCAGGGCGATGTCCACGCCTATCACCAGCGTCGCGTCCAGGGCATCCAGCAGCCGCAGCATGCGCTCCCGCTCCGCCGCGAACAGCGCGCGCACCCGGGTCGGCCCCCAGGGCTGGAGTTCGTTCAGGGAAACCGGCACGGTGGCATGGCCGCCCCCGCCATTGCCATGCCCGACCCGCAGTTGCACACGGTCCAGGTCCAGGCGGGCGCCGACCACGACGCGCCGGTTGACGCCGGGGCGGCTCGCGACACAGGCGATGGCGGAATCGATCAGCGCGGAAACATGCTCGACGGAGCCGGCCACCAGCAAGGGATGGTCCGGCACATCGGTTTCCACGAACCGGACGTTGCCGTCCGGCGAAAGGTCGTAGCTCTCCACGGCTGACACGATCAGGGGACCCAGATCGCACAGCGGCCCTGCTGCGCAGCGCTCGGAAGACTCGCCGGTGAGTTCGGTCATGGAAGTGCTCGCAGAGACAAGCCCTGGGCAAGTCTACGTGTGAGCCTTCCACCGCACTGCAAACAATGCGCAACGCGCCGGCCGGCGCAGCGGCGCCAGCCGGGGGATTTGCCGCTAGTAGGCGCTAGCCGTCGAGAGCAGGTCCAACGACTCCCGGTCCAGCGCCAGCGTGGCGGCGGCCTGCAGCGAATCGAGCTGGGCTGCCGACGTGGCGCTGGCGATGGGCGCCGTCACCGCCGGCTGGTGCAGCAGCCAGGCCAGCGCCACCGCCGCCGGCGTGGAACCGTGCCGCTGGGACACCTGGTCCAGGGCCTCCAGGATGCGCAGGCCGCGCTCGTCCAGGTACGAGCCCGCCCGGCTGCCGCGGGCCTTGCCCTCGAGGTCGGCGGCGGTGCGGTACTTGCCGCTCAGGAAGCCGCTGGCCAGCGCGTAGTAGTTGATGACGGCCACCTGATTGCGCAGCGCCACCGGCGCCAGTTCGGTCTCGAACTGCCGGCGCTCGATCAGGTTGTACTCGGGCTGCAGCGTGGCATAGGCCGCAAGGCCGTTGGCGCGGCTCACGTCCAGGGCTTCCTGGAAACGGGCCGCCGTATAGTTGGACGCGCCGATGGCGCGGACCTTGCCGGCCTTCACCAACCGGTCGAAGGCCGCCAGGCTTTCTTCCAGCGGCGTCGCCGCATCGTCGTCGTGGGCCTGGTAGAGATCGATGTAATCGGTCTGCAGGCGGCGCAGCGACCCTTCCACCGCCTTCTCGATGTACGCGGCCGACAGCCCGCCCTGGCTGCCCAGCGCGGCCTTGCCCACCTTGGTCGCCAGGATCACGCGGTCGCGCCTGCCGGTACGCTTGAACCAGTTGCCGATGATGGTTTCCGATTCCCCGCCCTGGTTGCCCGGCACCCAGCGCGAATAGGCATCGGCGGTATCGATGAAGTTCATGCCCCGGTCGGCCAGCGCGTCCAGGATGCCGAACGACGCTGTCTCGTCCAGGGTCCAGCCGAATACGTTGCCGCCGAAGGTGATGGGGAATACCTGCAGGCCGGTGGTGCCGAGCGATCGATAGGTCATGGCTGCCTCGAACGGAAGGAAACGGAATCGAAAATAGTAGGAGATTCCGGCCGGCCGTCCAAATAGCCGCCACGCATGAGCTATTGCGCCCCGCCCGCCTGCGTGGTGCGTTCCTTGATCAACAGGTGCCGCCGCTCCATTTCCTGCCGCAGTTCGCGCCGCAGCAGCGCTGCCTCGCAGCGCTGGCGCTCTTCCTCGTCCTGCGGTTCGAGCGGCGGCACCGGTACCGGCACGCCGTCGTCGCCCACCGCGACCATCGTGAAATAGCAACTGTTGGCGTGGCGCACGATCTTGCTGCGGATGTCCTCGGTCACTACCTTGATGCCGATCTCCATGGACGTGCGTCCGGTGTAGTTGACCGCCGCGTAGAAGGTGACCAGCTCGCCCACGTGGATGGGCTGGCGGAACACGACTTGGTCGACCGACAGCGTGACCACGTAGCGTCCCGCGTAGCGGCTGGCGCAGGCATAGGCGACCTGGTCGAGATACTTGAGAATGGTGCCGCCATGGACGTTGCCCGAGAAATTCGCCATGTCGGGCGTCATCAGGATCGTCATGGAAAGCTTGTGCTGGGAATCGTTCATGGCGAACCTTCTTGCGCGGATACGGAGCTGCGTCATTGTAGCCAGCGCGGGCACGGCCCGCGCGGCGGCGTTAACATGGACGCCCGCCATCATTCGCCCCAGGGAGACGCCGCCATGCCCAGCCCCACCATCGCCCTCCTTCATCCCGGCGCCATGGGCGCGGCCATCGGCGCCTGCCTCGTCGCCACCGGACACCGCGTGCTCTGGTGTTCCGCCGGACGCAGCGCCGCCACGGCCGAGCGGGCGCGCCAGGCCGGCCTCGTGGACGCCGGCACCATGGCCGACGCGCTGCGCGCCGCCGACATCGCGATCTCGGTCTGCCCGCCTGACAACGCGCTCGACCTGGCGCGCGAGGTCGCGGAGCACCGCTACGGCGGGATCTTCGTCGATGCCAACGCGGTCTCGCCCGCCACCCTCCGGCAGATCCAGGATGCCGTGCGCGCCGGCGGCGCGCGCTTCGTCGACGGCGGCATCATCGGCCAGCCGCCCCGAGCCGCCGGCAGCACCCGCCTCTATCTGGCCGGCGACGCCGCGGCGGAGATCGCCGCGCGGTTCGAAGGCAGCGCGCTCCAGGCGATCGCCCTGGACTCTCCCGCCGGCAGCGCCTCGGCGCTGAAGATCTGCTATGCGGCATGGAGCAAGGGGGCCACCGCCCTGCTGGCCGGCATACGCGCGCTGGCCCGCCACGAAGGCGTGGAACCAGCCCTGCTGGCCGAATGGCAGTTGTCCAGCCCGCAGACGCCCGCGCGGTCGGAAGAGGTCGCGCAAAAGGCCGAGAAGGCCTGGCGCTGGGTCGGCGAAATGGAAGAAATCGCCTCTACCTTCCATGCCGCCGGACTGCCCTCGGGCTTCCACCTCGCGGCGGCGGACATCTTCCGGCGGCTGGACGTCTACAAGGATGCGCCCCGGCCGCCGGCCATGGACGAAGCGCTGGACCGCCTGCGGCGCTGATCCGGCACCCGCCGCCTCAGACCAGGCCGAAGGACTTGGCGCGCAGCGCCGCCTCGGCGCGCGACGCGATGTTGAGCTTCTCGTAGATATGCTTGACGTGATCGCCCACGGTGTGGCGTGAAATGCCCAGCGCGGTGGCGATCTCGCCCAGCCGCAGGCCCCGCGCCAGCAGCACCAGCACTTCGTTTTCCCTGGCCGACAGCGGGCTGATCACCGTGGCCGGCCGCAGGCGGAAATGATCGAGCAGCCTGCGCGCGATGGCGGGGGAAAGCGGGGGCTGGCCCTGGGCGATGCCGGTCAGCATCGCCGCGAGCTGCGCCGGCGGATGTTCTTTCAACACGTAGCCTTGCGCGCCGGCCTGCAAGGCCGCGAACAGCTTGCTGTCCTCGCCCGTGATGCTGGACACCACCACGGTGCAGCGCGGGTGCCGCAGCGTCAGCGTAGCGATCAGCTCGGTGCCGTCGCCGTCCGGCAGGCCCAGGTCCACCAGGGCCAGGTCCGGCACCTGCGCGGCGACGGCCGCGCCGGCCTGCGCCAGGTCCTGGCTGCAGCGCACGCGCCCGGCCGGGAAGGCCAGCGCCACGGCCTCGTTCAGCATGGCCGCCGCCTCCGGCAAGTCCTCGACGATGAGTATGTCGTTCATGCCCGCACCTCCGCCGGCTCGGCCGGCTCCACGGACGCGCCGGGGCCGGCTCCGGCGCCCAGCGGCAGGAAAATCCTCAGGACACAGCCGTCCTCGCCGCGCTCCAGCCCGACGACGCCCTGATATTCGGCCAGGCGCCGCCGCATGCCGGCCAGGCCCAGGCCGACGCTGGCCGGCCCCGCGACGGGCGCGCTGCGCCCCGCTCCCCTCACGCCGTCGTCCCGCATGGCGATGTCCAGGCGGCCATTGCCGGCTCGTACGTCTACCTCGATGCAGGTCGGACCGCCGTGCTTGAGCGCATTGGACAGGCCCTCGCGCAGCGCGCGTTCCAACGTCGCCTTCATCCGGGCCGGCAGGGCCTCCTGCATGTCCGGCAGGGGCATGGCCGGCACGAATTCGTTCCAGACGAAATCCACGCCGGCCGCGTCGCAACGCGCCGCCATCTCGGCGCGCCAGTCGGCCAGCGCGTCGGCCAGCGGCAGGCTCCGGCCCTCCAGGGCCGATAGCGTGGTGCGCAGGTCGCTCATCGCCGCGCGCGCGACATCGGCCGCCACCCCATCGCCCGCGCGCGACGCCTGGTGGATCAGCATCAGCAGCCGCGCGCCGATGTCGTCGTGCATGTCCTGCGCGATGCGGTGGCGCTCTTCGCGCACGCCCCGCTCATAGGAGTCGCGCCCCTCGCCCGCCTTCTGCACCAGACTGGACAGCGATGCCGCCAGCTCGGCGTCGTGCGGCGCGAACAGCCTGCTTCCGCGATCGGCCAGCCGCAGGACCCGCCCTTCCAGGCCGCCGCAGGGCGGCACCCATAGCGCCTGCCCCGATTCCAGCAGGGTGGCCACGCGAGGGTCCTCCGCCTCGGCATGGGAAAGACGGCGGATGTCCAGCGGGTCGAACAATTGCCCGAGCAACGCGTCCCACCGGCGCTCCTGTTCCCCGCGCGACGGCGAGAACGCGATGTGGATCAGGTCGGGAAACGTGGTGTCGACCCGTGCCCCCCGGGCGCCCGTCAACCGCCGCCACAACCACTGGCGGAAGGGAAAATACAGCCAGCCGCACAACAGCAGCGATACGCCCATCGAGAAGGCCGGATTCCACCGCAGCCAGACGATCAGGGCCGCGTCCATCAGCACCACCGCCAGCGCCCCCGCCAGCCACAGCAGGATACGGTAGGCCCAGCGGTCCAGGTCGAACAGCCGGTACCGGCGCAGGCCGAACGCCAGCCCCACATAGATGATCAGGAAGTAGCCGAAGGCGTAGCCCTGGGAGATGGGAGGAAAGAAACCCAGCACCTTGGAGCCGGTCGTGGAAAAGACGAACAGCCCGCTGCCCACCAGCATGGACAGGGCCAGCCAGCGCAGCGCGGCCCGGTCCAGCGGACGGCCCCGGCTCATCCGCCATTGCACGCCGGCCAGCGCGATCGCGCCCAGCATCTCGGACATGATGCCCATGCGGGTCCAGTTCTGGCTGGGCAGCCACTGCATCGTGTCGGCCAGCCACCAGGTCCCGTACACGACGGGCAGCGCCCACAGCGCGCCCGCCGGCACCAGCCGCCTCGGATAGCACAGGAACACCGCCAGCAGCGCGCAGCCGAACATGAAGGCACCGGCGTGGTTGGCGGCGGACAGCGCGCGGAACAATTCCCCGCCCAGCGCCAGTTCGCGGCTGCTGTAGACCGATGCCGGCACCGCGAAGGCCGGAAAGGCCAGGCCGGTCAGCGCGAACATGCTCGCGCCCAGGTCCGTCGGCCGCAAGGCCCAGACCCAGCATGCGATCAGGCACCCGGCGAAGCTGACGGCGAGCTGGAACCAGAACGTCGCCGGCAGCGACCCCAGCGGCCGGGCCCCGGGTATCCACACCTCGGTCGCGCGCGACCCATCGGCCCGCGTCCACTCGGCCTGCACGGGCCCGTCCAGCAGCGCGCGGAATTTTCCCTGCCGGTCGAAGAACCGGTTCATGCGCGCGAACTCGTCGAAGAAGTCGGGCTCTTCGATCAGGTCGTCGGGTTCGACATCGAGACCGGCACGGTTCCCCGGACGCGAGAGCGCCAGGCGCGACGCCCCCTCCCCCATGCCATGGGCGGGACCGCCGGGCAGTCCACGCGCGGACACGGAGCCGGCTTCGTCCACGGCGAACGCGACGCCCAGCCAGGGTGTCTGCAACGCCCCCCAGGTGGCCACGGCGGCGGTCGCCGCGCACAACGCCAGCACCGCCAGCAGGATGCGGGCGGGCACGGCCAGGAACGAAGTGATGGGCATGTCGGAATTCCAGCGGCAATCGGGACGCGAACGGGGTGGCACGCTGATGATGAAGAAAGACCCTGGCCAGTACAAGGCATTCGTCGCTTGCCGGCAACCCCGTGTTCACGGGATTGTCCGGCGCGCTCCGCATGGGAAGAATCGCCGGACACCACCCGACCGGCCGCGAACGCGGCAGGTCCCAACCACGCCACGAGGGTATTCCATGATGAAACTGCCATTCTTCCCGCCACGCGCCGCGCGCCTTGCCGCGGCCGCCTGTCTCGCACTTGCCCTGGGCGCCTGCGGCGGCGACGGCGGCGGGACTTCCTCGGGCGGCACGACGCCTCCCGCGCCGAAGACGGATACGCTGTCGGGCACGGCGGCCACCGGCGCCGCGGTGGCCAACGCCACGGTCACGGTCGTGAACGCGGCGGGCGCCTCCGCCACCGGCAAGAGCGGCGGCGACGGCCGCTACAGCATCACCATCGAATCGGCGCCGCCATACCTGCTCAAGGTCTCGACCGGATCGGGAACGGTGCTGTACTCGTTCGCGGCCGCCGCCGGCACGGCGAACATCACGCCGCTGACCACGCTGGCGCTGCACGACGCCGGCGGCAAGAAGCCGCTGGCCGCGCTGTTCGAAGGCTGGAAAACCACCCGCCTCGCGGGCGATGCCGTCACGGCCGCCGCCAAGCGAGTAAACGCCAACTTCGCCGCCCTCTACACAGCCAAGGGCGTGGATCCCAAGGCCTTCGACTTCTTCAGCCGGACGTTCGCGGCCGACGGCAAAGGCTTCGATGCGGTACTGGACGGCGTGTCGGTCTCGCTGAGCTGCTCCACCACGTCCTGCTCGGAAACGATCAAGGTCGGCGAAAGCGTCTACACCTACGATTTCTCGATCAGCGTCGCGGGCATCTCGTTCAGCGGCGGCGGCACGACCAGCACCATTCCGTCCGGATCGAAATGGGAGCTGACCGTGCGCGGATCGGCCAACGGCGCGCCCTTCGAGCAGACCATCGGCAACATCGAATTCGGCGCCGTCCCGGCCTCCGCCGACGGTGCCCAGCAGGTGGTGCAGCAGTACGGCGGCATCTCCGGCGGCGTCTCCGGGCCCGGCGTCAGCCTGAACTACAGCTACAGCGATCTGTCGACCAGCTACGAGGGCTGCGGAAGCTGCGGCGTCGGCAGCACCATCGTGCTCAAGAGCAAGGGCTCGGTGTCGGTCTCGGGCACGGCCAGCGGCATCACCATCCCGCCGACCACGACCCGGTTCGACTACACCTATACCTACAAGCGCACCAGTTGATCCCGGTCCCGGCGCGAGCCGGGCAGCCCCAGTCCCAGGTGGTCCCGGAAGGTCGGGCCCTCGTAGTCCAGGCGGAACAGGCCGCGCCGCTGCAACACCGGCACGACCAGTTCCGCGAACGCCTCGACGGCGCCCGGCACATAGGCGGGAAAGATGTTGAAACCGTCCGCCGCCCGCTGCTCGAACCAGTGCTGGATGAAGTCGGCGACCTCCTCGGGATTGCCCACCACCATGGCGCCCGTGGCCCCCGCGGTGTCGATCAGGTCGCGGTAGGAGAGACGCGCCGGCCCCGTCAGCGACCGGCGGGTGCGGCGGACGGTCTCGTCGATCAGTTTGCGCCCCGCCTCGGACGCTTGCTCGTACAACTCGGGCTCCGCCGCGGCACCGTGGTCCTTGCCGCGCACGTCCACGCCCAGGGTCTCGGACAACGCGCCCAGGTTGCGGCGCCGGCCGCGCCCCAACCCTCCCTTGCGGACCTCGCCCGCCGCTTCTTCCGGATCCAGCGGCAGGAAAGCGTTCAGGCTATCGTAGATGGCGACGGCTTCCTCGGTCGTGGGCGCGACGATGGGCGTCAGGCCCGGCAGGATGGCGATCTCGTGCTCGCCGCGTCCATGGCGGGCCGCGCGCTGTTTGATATCGGCGTAATAGGCCTGGGCCGACGGGATGTCGGGCTGGCCGGCGAAGATCACGTCGGCCTCGCGCGCGCCCAGTTCGCGCGACCGGTCCGAGGTTCCCGCGTGCAGGATGACGGCGTGGCGCTGCGGCAGGCGCGGCACGTCCAGGGGGCCGGCGATGCGGAAATGCGCGCCCTCGTGATCCAGCGGGACGCCGGCGGGGTCCTCCTCCGACGGCGCGCCGTCCCACAGCGCTTTCACCACATCGACGAACTCGTCGGCCCAGTCGTAGCGTTTGCCCGTTTCCCAATGCTCGGCGCGGCTGAAGTTGGCGGCGGCGATATCGTCGGCGCCGGTCACGATATTCCAGGACGCCCGGCCCGCGCTGACGTGGTCCAGCGAACCCATCAGGCGTGCCACCGAATAGGGATCGTAATAGGTGGGATTGGCGGTGACCACGATGCCGATACGGGACGTGGCGGCGGCCAGGCCGGCGGCCGTCGTGAACGGCTCCAGCCTGGACATCTGCGCGGGATTGGTGCGCTGCAGCCGCGGGTCGGTGGCGAGCCGGTCGCCCAGGAACAGGAAATCGAACCGGGCGCGCTCCGCCACTTGCGTCACGTGCTGCAGGAACTCGATGTCGAACGCCGCATCCTCCCTGGCGTCCGGCAGGCGCCAGCCGGCGGCATGGGTGCCGGTGGCCCAGAACATCAGGCCCAGGTGCAGGCGGCGGGGGGGTTGGCTCATGTCGGTCATCCGTTGACGGGTTGCAAGAGAGAAACATGGCGATTGGCGGGACGCGCCAATCCCAGCCGCCCGCGCAGCGTGGGCGCCGCGCCTTCGACAGCGGGAGCGATCACGCCTCGTCTCGCCAGCGCCGGCACCACCTGCTCCACGAAACGCGGCCATTGGCCCGGCTCGGGCGCGGGCAGCACCGCGAAGCCGTCCACGATCCGCCGCGCCGCCCAATCCTGAAGGGTGGCGGCGATCTCGTCCGGAGTCCCCGCCAACACGACGGCATCGGGACGGAAGGGTGCGCGGGCCCGCAGCCGCTCCGCTTCGCCGGGCGTCCCGGCCACCCAGGGCACGACGGGAGCGAACACGAGCGGCGGGTTCGCGTCACGTCCTTCGCGGGCGGCCAGCGCGCGCAGCGCCTCGCCCGCCTCGCGCACCCCGGCCTCGTGCGCGGCCGCCACCACCACGATATCGGCCTCGGCCGCGGCCCAGGGGCGCGACGCGGCCGAGCGTTCGACATGGACCAGCGGCAACTGGCCCTGCGGCGGGCGGGCGACGTTCAACGGGCCCTGGACCTGGAAATACTCGCCCCGGTGCGCGATGGCGTGGATCCTGGCGCCGTCCACGAAGCGGCCGCTGGCCTTGTCGCGCAGGAAGGCGTCGTCTTCCCAGCTGTCCCACAGCGCGCGCACCACGCCGAGGAACTCGCGGGCATGCCGCGCGGGGTCCAGGGGAGCGGCGCGATCACGCACGCCGAAATTGATCGCCGCCCCGCGCGCCGGATCGTGCACCAGGTTGAGCGCGGCGCGGCCATGGGTGATGTGGTCCAGCGAGGCGGTCAGGCGGGCCAGGTTGAACGGTTCGTAGTAGGCGGCATCGGCGGTCACGGCCAGGCCCAGATGTCGGGTCCGGGTCGCGACGAAGGACGCCGCCGTGAATGGATCGATGCGCAGGCGGGGCGCGGCGGCTTCGGCGCGCGGCTCGTCGTCGAACACCAGCAGGTCGAAGCCGGCGCGCTCGACCTCCCGCGCCAGGCTGGTCAGCAGCGAACCGGCGAATGCCGTCTCGGCCTCGGGCCCGGCGCCGCGATGCAGGTAGGCCAGCAACATGCCGCCGGCGCGTGGGGAAATTTCGGAAGAGAAAGACATAGGGCAACCGTGTGTAGGGGTTCAGCGCGCCGCGGCCAGCACGCGCAGGGGGGCCCTGGCCGGCGATGCATCCACGTCCATCGCATGCAGGGCGTCGTAGATGGATGCCTCCAGTTTCAACAACGACAGGTCGCCGCGACGACGCGGCCGCGGAACGGCCACGCGGAAGGTGTCGTAGATGCGCCCCGGCCTGGGCGACAGCAGCACGATGCGGTCGCCCAGGAACACCGCCTCGCCCACGTCGTGGGTGACGAACACCACCGTGCGCCGGTGCGCCTGCCAGATGCGCACCAGGTCCTCCTGCAGCCTGATGCGCGTGATGTGGTCCACCGCGCCGAAGGGCTCGTCCATCAGCAGCACGCCGGGCTCGTTGGCCAGTGCCCGGGCGATGCCGGCGCGCTGGCGCATGCCGCCCGACAATTGATGCGGATACTTGTCGCCGAAGCCGGCCAGCCCCACCAGCTCCAGGTAGGCCTCGGCGGTCTGGCGCCGCAGCGCCTTGTCGCGGCCCCGGATCTCCAGGCCCAGCTGGACGTTGCGCGCCACCGTGCGCCACGGCATCAGCGACGCGTCCTGGAACACCACCCCCACCGAGGGAAACGGCCCGGCGATGGGCCGGCCGTCGAACAAGGCCTGTCCGGCGGTGGGGCGCTGCAGGCCGGCCAGGATCTCCAGCAGCGTGCTCTTGCCGCAGCCGCTCGGGCCCAGCAGCACCACGAACTCCCCCTCGTCGATGTCGAGGTCGATATCGGCCAGGGCATGCACGGGCTTCGTGCCGCCGTAGACCTGGTTCAGCTTGCGGATCGAGAAGATGGACACCGGGCGACTCCTTTCGATCAGCCTTTGAGCGGCGCCGATTGATCGGGATACTGGAACGGCTTGACGTATTCCCGTGGAACGAAGCGCAGGTCGATGTGCTTCTTCGCGTCGTACGGGGCCTTCTGGTTCTGCTGTTCGATCTCGATGCGCTGCGTGTCGGCGATGGCGACCGGATCGACATCGGGGTTGTTGTCCCAGACGTCGTCCTCCTGCCGGAGCGCCAACTCGATCGCGCGGGGGTTGAGCTTGAGCCGGGCCTGCAGCCACGGCAGGTACTCCGGATAGTTCGCCTTGGCGTAGGTGTAGGACTTGAAATAGGCCCGCAGTCCGCGGCGCAGCAGGTCGGAATCGTTCGCGATCAACCGGTCGCCCGCGATCAGCACGCCGGTGTGATAGGTGGGCAGGTAGTCCCAGCCGCGGGCCAGCGTGCGGCTGGTCTTTTCCAGTTCGCCCAGCGCGGCGAAGGGCTGGTGGATGATGGTCGCGTCCACCTGGCCGGAGATCAGCGTGCCATAGGCCTGCTGGGTGGAACCGTTGCCGAACAGCGTCACGTCGCGCCGCGGGTCGAGTCCGTTGCGGACCAGGATCGTGCGCAGCACCGTATCCAGGTTCGAACCCGCGTGGGCGTTGCCCACGGTCTTGCCCTTCAGGTCGGCGATGCGCTGGATGCCCGGACGGGCGATGAGGAAGTACGGTCCCTTGCTGCGGAAGCCCGACGACACGATCTTGATCGGCGCGCCCAGGGCGGCGGCCCGCAGGTAGACGCTGGTCGGCCCGAAGGCGAACGACAGCTCGCCGATCGCCACGCCGGTCACGGCATCCTGCACGTCCACGAACTCCACCTCCAGGCCTTCTTCGCGGAAGAAACCCTTTTCGACGCCGAAGGCGATGGGTTGCTGGGTATAGCTATTGGTGGCGACGAGCTTGAGCCTCTTGGTCCCGGCGCCCTGCGCGGACGACAGGCCGGGGACGGAGGCGGAGACGGCCGCCAGGGCGGCCAGGCGCGACAGGGCGTCGCGTCGATGCTTGTTCATGACGAAATCCCTATGAAGGCGAAGAAAAGAATGGGCGGCGCGGCGGTCACGCGTGCTTCCACCGGAGCAGCACCCGCTTCTCCAGTTGGTCGACCGCGAAAATGATCAGCAGCGCGAACACGGTGATGGTGGCGACCAGCGCGAACACGGCGGCGGTATCGTAGACACCGGTGGCCCGGTTCAGCAGATTGCCGATGCCGGCCTTGGACGCCACGATCTCGGCCAGCAGCGCGGCCACCACGCACATCACCGCCTCGACGCGCACCGCCGCCATGATCGAGGGAATGGCCGAAGGCAGGACCACCTTGAAGACCCGCTGCGCGGATGTCGCCCCCAGCACCCGGGCCACTTTCAGATGGTTCTCCTGCACCTGCCGGATGCCCGCTATCGTGTTGAACACGAAGATGAAATAGCCGAACAGGAAAACGATGAAGACCTTGTGCGCGTAGCCTATGCCCAGGTACAGCGTGAGCAGCGGAATGATCGCGACCTTGGGAACGGCCATCAGCGCGACCAGGAACGGATTGAGGAAACGGTGGACCGCCGGCAGCAAGCCCATCGCCACCCCGGTCGAGACGCCGGCCACGAACGCGATGGCCACGCCCAGCAGCGCCTCCGACAAGGTCACCAGCAGGTGCCGCAGCAATCCATCCTGCGTCACCAGGCGGGGAAAGGCCTCCAGGACCTGCGTGGGCGATGCCAGGTAGATGGGCTTGACCGTGCCGCTGTCCACCAGGAACTGGATGGCCGCCAGGATGGCCGCCAGCAGCAGGACCTGGCCCGCGACGACCAGCAGCGAGGCAGGCAGGCGTTTGCGCGGCCGGGGTTCGCGGGCCTGGAGCGCGGGCGCGGGCACGGCATGGAGGTGGGACGGAATACTGGACATGGCGGCGAAGCGGGGAAACATCGGAAGATCACTCTATGCCGCCGCCGGCCGGCGCCGAAGGAATTTGTCCGCATATGCAATGCCGCAAATCGCATTTCCCCGGCGGCCCCCCCGTTGCTAGATTGGCCGTTCCGGCACACGCCGCAATCGGGACCATTCATGCACTACATCGATCTGGGAGCCACCGGCCTGCGCGTGTCGCGGCTGGCATTCGGCGCCTCCAGCTACGGCTCCAGGGACTGGATGCCGTGGGCGCTGTCCGAGGACGACGCCCAGCCCCACTACCGCGCGGCGTTCGAACACGGCTTCAACCTGTTCGACACCGCCGAGTCCTATTCCAGCGGCCTGAGCGAAGAAATCCTGGGCCGCGCCATCAAGCGCTACGGCACGGGCCGCGACCGGGTCGTCATCGCCACCAAGGCGGGCCTGGCCAGGGGCGACGGCACCGGCCACGGCCTGTCGCGCAAGCGCATCCGCCACGCCATCGACGACAGCCTGCGGCGCCTGGGAACGGACTACATCGACCTCTACCAGATCCACCGGCTCGATCCCCACACGCCGCTGGAGGAAGTGATGCTGGCGCTGGACGACGTGGTGCGCGCCGGCAAGGCGCTCTACATCGGCGCCAGCAGCATGCATGCCTGGCAGTTCGCGACGCTGCAGCAACTGGCCGGGCGCGGCGGATTGACGCGGTTCTCGACCATGCAGAACAAGTACAACCTGCTGTACCGGGAAGAAGAACGCGAGACCCTGCCGCTGTGCCTGCACCAGAACGTGGCGGTGCTGCCCTACAGCCCCCTGGCGCGCGGCCTGCTGGCGGGCAGCCGCCGGCAGGACACCGAACGGTCGCGCGTGGTGCGCGATTTCGCGCGGCCCGAGGACGAGCGGGTGGTGGACCGCGTCATCCAGGTCGCCGCCGAGCGCGGCGCCAGGCCGGCGCAGATCGCGCTGGCCTGGCTGCTGCACAACCCGGCGGTGACCGCCCCCATCGTGGGCGCCACGCGCGCCGGCCACCTGGACGACGCCGTGGCGGCGCTGGACATCGCGCTCAGTGCCGACGAACTGGAACGGCTGGAGGCGCCCTATGTGCCGCAGCAGGTGCAACTGGACCGGAACGTGGCGCCCACGCCGGGCCAGACGGCGTCGCCCGATCTGCTGCGACTGTTCCGCCGCTAGCCGATCCGGCGGCGGTGGCGGGGGAGTGAGATCCGGTCATCCCCCTTGGGACCAGGTGGACGATCCACGGTGGGCCGCTTTGCGCATCTGTAGCAAAATAGCGCCCATGCGGCCGCGTGCCGCGCGTCCCGAACACCCGGATTGTCCATGCCCGTCATCACCTGCATCGAAGACCTGCGCCAGCTCGCCAGGAAGCGCGTCCCGCGCGCCTTCTACGACTATGCCGACAGCGGCTCCTATACGGAGAGCACCTATCGCGCCAACGCCGACGACCTGGCCGCCATCAGGCTGCGCCAGCGCGTCGCGGTCGACGTCGACAACCGCTCCACCCGCGGCACCCTGCTCGGCCAGGAGGTCAGCATGCCGGTGGCGATCGCCCCCACCGGGCTGGCGGGCATGCAATGGGCCGACGGCGAGATCCTGGGCGCGCAGGCCGCCGAGCAGTTCGGCATCCCCTTCACGCTGTCCACGATGAGCATCTGCTCGATCGAGGACGTGGCCGCCGCCACCACCAAACCGTTCTGGTTCCAGCTTTACGTGATGCGCGACCGCGGATTCATCGCCGAGCTGATCCAGCGCGCCCGGGCCGCCCGCTGCTCGGCCCTGGTGCTGACCCTGGACCTGCAGATACTCGGCCAGCGCCACAAGGACCTGAAGAACGGCATGACCGTGCCGCTGCGCCCCACCCTGGCCAATCTGCTGGACGTGGCCAGCAAGCCCGCCTGGGCGCTGCGCATGCTGGGCGCCCGGCGCAAGACCTTCGGCAACCTGGCCGGCCACGTCAAGGACGCCGACGGCATCAACAGCCTGGCCCGCTGGACCGCCCGCCAGTTCGATCCCACGCTGTCCTGGAAGGACGTGGCGTGGATCAGGCAGCAATGGGACGGCAAGCTGATCCTGAAAGGCATCCTGGACCCCGAGGATGCGCGCAGCGCCGCCTCGTGCGGCGCGGACGCCATCGTCGCCAGCAACCATGGCGGCCGCCAGCTCGACGGCGCGCTGTCGTCCATCGCCGCGCTGCCCGCCATCGTCGAGGCGGTCGGCGACAGGACCGAGGTCCTGTTCGACGGCGGCGTGCGCAGCGGGCAGGACGTGCTCAAGGCCCTGGCCCTGGGCGCGCGCGGCGCGATGATAGGCCGCGCCTTCCTCTACGGGTTGGGCGCCATGGGGCGACCGGGCGTCGATGCCGCGCTCGGCATCATCCAGCGCGAACTGGATGTCAGCATGGCCCTGACGGGCACGCGCACCGTCGAGGAAATCGGCCCCGGCATCCTGATACGCCCCTGACGCGAACCCTCCCCCCACCCGTTCTGGAGAATCCCATGAAGGTCTTGTTGCCCGGCCTGGCGGCCGCCCTGCTTCTGGTGTCCGGCTGCGCCACCACCGAGGAAACCAATTCGGCCATACGCGCGCGCTGGATCGGCCAGTCCACCGACGCGTTCTTTTCCCAGTACGGCCCGCCGCAGCGTTCGTACAAACTCAACGATGGCAGTTCCGTCTACAACTGGCGGGGCGGCGAGAAAAGCATCCAGTACGCCGCGCAATACCGCGACGTGCCGCGCGACAAGGATCCCAAGAAAACCGACCGCGTCATGGTGTCGCCGGCCCGCACCGAAGAGCTGTTCTGCGAATTGCAGATCAACGCCAGCGCCGGCGGCAGCATCACCGCCATCCAGACCTCGCGCGAATCGTCCGGCGCGGGTTTCAGCTTCTCGCGCTGCGCCGAGGTGTTCGACAAGCGCTAGCGGCCGTCACAGCACGGGCGCGAACAGCCGCGCCACGTGCATGACCACGCGCGGCAGCAGGGGCACGGCATCCCATTCGCCCTGCCCGACCTCCTTCGCCTGCGCGAAATCGGCCAGCAGCATGGCCTGCGCCTGGGCCGCGAAAACGGGGCTGACGGTCAGCACGCTCAGCTCGAAGTTGAGCCGGAACGAACGGTTGTCCAGGTTGGCGCTGCCCACCGCCACCGTGTCGTCATCGATCAGCATGACCTTCTGGTGCAGGAATCCCGGCTGGTAGCGGTAGATCCGCACGCCCGCGCGCACCGCCTCATAGGTGTGGAACAGCGACGCCTGGTAGACCATGAAGTGATCGGGCCGGCAGGGCAGCAGCACCCGTACGTCCACCCCGCGCAGCACGGCCAGCCTGAGCGCCGACTGCACGGCGGAATCAGGCACGAAATAGGGCGAGGTCAGCCAGATGCGCCGCCGCGCCGCCTGGATGGCCTGGGCCATGAACAGCGAGCCGGTCTCCTGGTGATCGGCCGGGCCGCTGGCGATGGCCAGGCAGGCCATGTCGCCGGGCGACTCCTCGGGCATGGCCAGCTCGGGCAAGGTCTGCGTGACCCAGTACCAGTCTTCGCTGAACGTGCGCTGGATCTGCGCCACGATGGGCCCCGCCAGGCGGATGTGGGTGTCTCGCCACGGCGACAGGCGCGGATTGCCGCCCAGGTAGTCTTCGCCCACGTTGTGGCCGCCGATGAAGGCCGTCTGCCCATCGACGACGACGATCTTGCGATGGTTGCGGAAATTCAGCTGGAAGCGGTTGCTGACGCGGCGCACCGAGAACGCATGGATCTGCACGCCGCCCGCCCGCAGGGACTCGACGTAGCGGCGGGCCAGCGCGTGGCTGCCGATGCCGTCGTACAGGAAATAGATCTTGATGCCCGCGGCGGCGCGCTCCAGCAGGCGCCGGTGCAGCTCGCGCCCCAGCGGATCGTCGCGCACGATGAAGAACTGCACCAGGACATAGCGCCGCGCGTGGTCGATGGCCTCGAAGATGGCGTCGAAGGTCTCCTGGCCGTTCTTCAGCAGGCCGACCTGGTTGCCGGCCAGGAAACGGCGGCCCATCAGCCTGTCCAGCGCCAGGAAGCGGCGCAGCGTCGGTTCCAGGGCGGCGTCGCGGCGCGCCGCCACGGTGAGCTGCGACTGGTTGACGTCGGCCTCGGTGCGCGCGCGGGCCCGCGCGCTGTTGAACCGGTGTTCGTCCACATAGCCGGCGAAGCGGCTGTGTCCCAGGAACAGATAGGGGATCAGCGTCAGGTAGGGAACCGACACGAGCGCCACGGCCCAGGCCACCGCGCCCTGCGAGGTGCGGGTGTTCATGATCGCGTGGCAGGCGGCAATGATGCCCAGCACGTGGAGCGTGGCGACCTCGAGACCGATCGACAGCAGACTTTCCGCCATGTGTGGCGACCTCCCGGTATCAGTCGTCGCGGCTCGGATCGAGTCCTGGGAACAGCACCTCGGTGAAACCGAACTTGGAGAAATCCTCGATCCGCGATGGGTACAGGCGCCCGATCAGGTGGTCGCATTCATGCTGCACGACCCGGGCATGGAAGCCCCCGGCCACGCGATCGATCGGGGTGCCGGCCGGATCGACGCCGGTATAGCGGATGGAGGCATGGCGAGGCACCGCCCCGCGCAGCCCGGGCACCGACAGGCAGCCTTCCCAGCCTTCTTCCTTTTCGTCCCCCAGCGGCGTGATGACCGGATTGATGAGGATGGTGCGCGGCACGGCGGGCGCGTCGGGATAGCGCTCGCTGTTGTCGAAGCCGAAGATCACCACCTGCAGGTCGACGCCGATCTGCGGCGCGGCCAGCCCCACGCCGCCGGCGGCCTCCATCGTGTCGAACATGTCCTGGATCAGCGCGTCGAGCGCCGGAGTCCCGGTTTCCTGGACCGGCTTGGCGACGCGCAGCAGGCGTTCGTCGCCCATCTTCAGTATTTCGCGGATCATGGAACTGCCCTGGAACGGTCCTGCCGGGCCCTTTTGCCCGGGGGGTGCCTACCCGGATTGTGCCAGATCGGCACCGCCGCGAGGCCCGGCTGGAACTCCCGGATCTCAGGCCAGCTTCTGCCTGAGCACGCCCTGCGCCGACGGCCGGGTGCTGACACGCTCGTGCCATTGCGCCAGCAGCGGCGTGGCCGGGCGCTCGATAGGCAGCAGGAACCAGCGGTCGATCGCACAGCCGACGGCGATGTCGCCGATGGTGAAGCGGTCGCCCGCCAGATATTGGCGGCCGTCGGCCAGGAATTTCTCCAGCAGCAGGATCAGCTTGTTGCCACGCGCCACGGACTCGGCGATGGCCTGGTGATTGCGCTTGTCCTCCGGCGTGCGGATCAGGCCGATGAAGGCCGGTCCCATGGCGGGCCCGAACTCGGTGGCCTGCCAGTCCAGCCAGCGGTCGCTCAGGCCGCGCTCGCGCGGATCGGTGGGCCACAGCGTGCCGGCGCCGTACTGGGCGGCCAGGTAGCGCACGATGGAGTTCGATTCCCACAGGATGTAGCCATCGTCGTCCAGCGTGGGGATCTTGCCGTTGGGGTTCAAGGCCACGTACTCGGGCTTGTCCAGGCCGCCGAAGGGCCCGCCCACGTCGATGCGGTCGAACTGCAGGCCCAGTTCGCGCGCGGCCCACACCGCCTTGGAAACGTTGATGGAAGTCAGGCGGCCCCAGATGGTCATCATGATGAAAGTCTCCGTATAAGGGTGCAAGAAAATCGAATGGAAGGACGGACGCTATTCCGGGACGTCCGGAGCCGCGGCCGGGCGCAAGGCTGCTTCGGCCACGGCATCCAGCACGCCGGGCAGTTCCGACAATACCGGCAGGGATGCGAACCGCACCGCGGGATGCGCCGCGCGCGCCTCGTCCAGCAGGCGCGCGAGATCTCGCGTCACATGCGCGCCCGCCGCCCAGAATACCGGCAGGACGGCGATCTCGGCCACCTCCTGGCCAGCCAGGACGGCGATGGCCTCGGGCAGGGTCGGTGGCATCAGCTCCAGGAACGCGATCTCGACCGGCGTCCCGGGATCGCGCGCGCGCAGTGCCCGGGCCAGCCCGTCCATGGGCCGCGCCCATTGCGGATCCCGCGAACCGTGCGCGAACAGGACGATGCCCCGGCGCGGCGTCATGCTGCCCGCCCCAGACGCGCCGCGGCGTCGAGTATGGCGTCGCGCTGGGCGGCGATGGCGGCTGGCATCGGCTCGCTGCCCTGCTGGATGCCGCGCACCCAGGCCGCCGTGGCGGCGGCATCGCGCGCGGGCAGGGCCGGCAGTTCGGCGTCGGCGCGCTCGGCGCCCTCTACCGCGGTCGTCTCGGCGCCGTCCAGCCAGCGCGCGATGCGCTGCGGACGGCGGGTGTTGGCGACGGCCTCGCCCTCGGTGGCGCGCATCAGCAGCGCCGCCTCGCGCCTCAGCGCGAAGAGTTCGGACAGCATCGCGCCGAATTCGGGATGGGTATAGGCGGACAGCAGCAGGCTGGGCCCATGCACCGGACGCAGCAGCTTGGCCAGCGTATGCGCGGCGTTGCGCACGCCCAGGATGCGGCGCAGGCCCACGACCCGGGCCAGCCCCGGGCTGGCGACGGCCAGCGGCAGATAGGCCAGCCCGCGGTCGCGCAGCGCCCGCGCGGCGGCCCCGGCATCGGGCGAGGCCTCGACGCCAAGCGCCTCCAGGATGTCGATGGTGGGCACGCGCGCGGCGTTCGAGCCCGCGCCCGGCCGCGCCGGGTCGGACGCCTGTCCGTGCAGCAGCACCGGCAGGCCGGCTTGCGCCACGGTCCAGGCCAGCAGCGGCACGAGGTTGGGCGCGTGGCGCGACCCGTTATAGGTGGGCAGGACGATAACCGGCTTCCCGGCGGGTGCTTCCACGCGCGCCATCCGCGCCTCGGCCGCGTCCAGGAACCCGGCGACCTCGGACACGGCTTCGCCCTTCATCCGCAGGGCCAGCAGCACCGCGCCCAACTCCAGGTCCGACACCCGGCCGTCCAGGATGGCACCCATCAATTCGCCGGACGGTTCACGCGCCAGCGCGCGCGAGCCGTCCTTGCCGCGGCCGATCTCGCGGATCAGCGGCGCGCACGCATAGGGCTCGGTCATGGGCGCTCCCAGGCTGGGCGTTGAGGAATCCTTCAAGCTTACACGCGCCTCATCAGGTCGTTGATGCGTTCAGCGGCGCGGCACAGCAGCGGCAACAGTTCGTCCCGCATCTGCCGCGCCGTCACGAGGTGCGCCTGGCCGCTCAGGTTCAGGGCGGCGACGGTGCGGCCGCTGCGGTCGCGGATGGGCGCGGCGATGGCGACCAGCCCGGTTTCGAGCTCCCGGTCCACCAGCGACCAGCCCTGCTCGCGCACCTTCAGGATGGCCGCCTTCAGCTGCGCCGGGTCGGTCACCGTCAACGGCGTATGGGCCCGCAGGTCGGACCTGGCCAGCGCCGCGTCGATCTCGACGTCGGCCAGGCCGGCCAGCAGCACGCGCCCCATGGCCGAGCAGTAGGCGGGCAGGCGGCTGCCTATCCCGAGGTTGATGGACATGATGCGCCCGGTCGGGATGCGCAGCACGTAGACGATGTCGGTCCCGTCCAGCACGGTAGCCGAGCAGGACTGGTGCGCCTCGTTGGTCAATTGCTCCATGATGGGCTCGGCCAGGTCCCAGAACGGCATGGAAGTCAGGTAGGCGAAGCCCAGTTCCAGGATGCGGGGCGTGAGCCGGAACTGCCTGCCTTCCGTGGCCACGTAGCCCAGTTGCACCAGCGTCAGCAGGATGCGGCGCGCGCCCGCCCGCGTCAGCCCGGCGGCCTCGGCCACCTCGGTCAGGGTCATGGCGGGCCGTTCGGCGTTGAAGGCCCGGATGACGGCCAATCCGCGCGCGAAGGACTGCACGTAGGCATCGCTGGGCTTGACCGCGTCGCCCTCGGCGCCCGCGGACACGCGGGCAGCCCCAGGGCTGCCCGCGCCGATGCCGGCCGGCTTGCCGCCGGCCGATGGGTGTTGCGTCATGCAGCCCTGGCGATCAGATCAGTTCGAAAGCCATGGCCGTGGCTTCGCCGCCGCCTATGCACAGCGAGGCCACGCCGCGCTTGGCATTGCGCTGGCGCATCGCCCCTAGCAGGGTGGCGATCAGCCGCGCGCCGCTGGCGCCGATGGGGTGGCCCAGCGCGGTCGCGCCGCCGTGCACGTTGACCCTGTCGTGCGGCAGCTTGTGCTCGGCCATCGCGGCCATGGTCACCACGGCGAAGGCTTCGTTGATCTCGTACAGGTCGACGTCGCCCGGCTTCCAGCCGGTCTTGGCGAACAGCGTGGCCAGCGCGCCCACCGGCGCGGTGGTGAACCATTGCGGCTCCTGCGAATGCTGCGCGTGGGCGACCACGCGGGCCAGCGGCGTGACGCCCAGTTTCTCGGCGGTCGAGGCGCGCATCAGGACCAGGGCCGCGGCGCCGTCCGAAATGGACGAAGAGTTGGCGGCGGTGACGGTACCGTCTTTCTTGAACGCGGGCTTGAGGGTGGGGATCTTCTCGGGCATGGCCTTGTAGGGGGCCTCGTCGCGCGCGATGACCTTCTCGCCCTTGCGATCGGCCACGGTGACCGGCGCGATTTCCCATTCGAAGCTGCCGTCCTCGCTGGCGGCCTTGGCGCGGCGCAGCGACTCGAGCGAATAGGCGTCCTGCTGCTCGCGGGTGAAGCTGTACTTGGCGGCGCAGTCCTCGGCGAACACGCCCATGGCGCGGCCCTTGTCATAGGCGTCTTCCAGGCCGTCCATCGCCATGTGGTCGTACATGGTGGCATGGCCGTAGCGGTAGCCCTGGCGCGCCTTGGGCAGCAGGTAGGGGGCGTTGCTCATGCTTTCCATGCCGCCCGCCAGCGCGACCTGGGCGCTGCCGGCCAGCAGCAGGTCGTGCGCCAGCATCGTGGCCTTCATGCCCGAGCCGCAGATCTTGTTGATGGTGGAACAACTGGTGCCGAGCGGCAGGCCCGCGCCCAGCGCGGCCTGGCGGGCCGGCGCCTGGCCCTGCCCGGCCTGCAGCACATTGCCCATCAGCACTTCCTGGATCTGCTCGGGCTTCAGGCCCGAACGCTCGATGGCCGCCTTGATGGCGACCGCGCCCAACTGGTTGGCGGAAAGCCCTGAAAGCTCGCCCAACATGGCGCCCATGGGGGTACGGGCGGCCGATACGATAACAACGGGATCCGACATCTTCGACTCCTGACTCTGAAAAGCGGCGGGCGCCACGGGCAAGGGCGGCGGCGGCGCTCCGGAAAGCATCCGCCGGCACCTAGGTACACTAGCTGTAATTTACCAACAAGTGGCCTGCCCATTTTAGACCTGCCCAGGCAGCGCCGCACGAACCGGCCAGGCCCCCCCGACCCGCCATGAATCCTCTCGAACACGAACTGAAGTATCCGCTGGGCGACAGGCTGCCCGAAGCCGGCGCCGCCATCGAGGTCGCGCCCGGCATCCGCTGGATCCGCATGCCCCTGCCGTTCGCGCTGGACCACATCAACCTGTGGCTGCTGCGCGACCGGTTCGAAGGACGGGACGGCTGGACCATCGTCGACTGCGGCGTCGCCCGCGACGAGGTCAAGGCGCTCTGGGAGCAGGTTTTCGCCACCCAGCTCGACGGGCTGCCGGTCGTGCGGGTCATCGTCACCCACATGCACCCCGACCACCTCGGCCTGGCCCACTGGCTGACCGAAAAATGGGGCGTCCCGCTGCAAATGAGCGCCACCGACTTCCTGACCGCCCACCTGTTCGTGGAAGGCCAGGCCATCTCGGGCGGCGAGCGCATGGCCGACCATTTCGCCCGCAACGGCATGGCCGACCAGGCCTCGCTGGACGGCGTGCGCGCCCGCACCCGCTACTACCCGCAGCTCGTGCCCCAGGTCCCCGCCCATTTCAACCGCATCATGGACCGCGACGTGCTGCGCATCGGCGGCCACGAATGGCATGCCATCGCCGGCTACGGGCACGCGCCCGAGCACATCTCGCTGTATTGCAAGGAACTGAACATCGTCATTTCCGGCGACATGGTGCTGCCGCGCATCTCGACCAACGTCAGCGTCACCGACATCGACCCCGAGAGCAATCCGCTCCAGCTGTACCTGGATTCGCTCGGCGGCTATGCCCACGTCCCGGCCGACGCGCTGGTGCTGCCCTCGCATGGGCGCCCCTTCACCGGCATCCATACGCGCATCGCGCAGCAGCACGCCCACCACGCCGACCATCTGGCGCGCGTCAAGGAGGCCTGTACCGGCCAGGCCGCCTCGGCCTACGACATCGTGCCCGTGCTGTTCAAGCGCAAGCTGGACCTGCACCAGATGACCTTCGCCCTGGGCGAAGCCATCGCCCACCTGCACATGCTGTACTACCAGGGCGTGATCGCCCGCGAGATCGGCGCCGACGGCATCGTCCGCTACCGGGTTCCCGCCTGATCTCCCGCGCGGCCCCTGGCCGCGCGCATTCTGCTGCTATGCTTGGCGCCCCGGCCACCGCCGCGCGGGGCGGCTTCCCTGGTGCCGCAGGAGTCCGAGATGAAAAACGTCTACAAGTATTTTTTCCGCGGCCTGATCACCATCCTGCCGCTGGCGTTGACGCTGTACCTGATGTACGTGTGCGTGGCCTGGATGGAGGCGCTCGCCCTGGCGGTGCTCCACCCTTTCGTCGGCGGCTTCTACTTCCCCGGCCTGGGCCTGATCCTGGGCGTGCTCGGCATCGTCGCGGTCGGCATGCTGGTGTCCAAGCACCGGGTGCGCCGCCTGCTGTCCTACGTGGAATGGCCGTTCACCAGCATCCCGGTGGTCAAGAGCGTCTATTCGTCGCTCAAGAGCTTCGCCGACTATTTCACGCCCAGCACCAGCCAGGGCGGGCAGCAGGTCGTCATCCTGCGCATGCCGGGCCAGGAATTCGAACTGGTGGGCCTGGTCACCCGGCGCAGCACGGCCGGCCTGCCCGAGGGCTTCCTGCCCGGCGAGCGGGTGGCCGTCTACCTGCCCATGGGGTACATGATCGGCGGCTATACGGTGTTCGTGCCGGCCTCGTGGGTCACGCCCATCGAAATGACGGTGGAAGAGGCGATGCGCTCGTCGCTGATCGCCTGGATGATGAGGACCCCCCCTACGCCCTGACGGGCGCCCCCCGGGGGGCGATGCGGGTGGACCGGCGAAGCCGGATCCACCGCATCCTGGGTCTGGTGCCGTTATCTTGGGACGTGGCAGCGAAGCTTCGCTCGCTGCCAACGGTCGTGGTCAGGACGGCTGGCAATATTTGCGCGTGACCTCGGCATGGGCCGGCGTGTCACTGGACCACGTGCCCACGCGGTTGACCGTAACCTGACAGCGGTCGTTCACGGTCAGCTTGAACACCGTCCACCATCGGGTCGAATTCGCGGTTTCTCCGGAAGTCGGGCCGAATACCGACAGCGAACCCTTGTTGTTCAGCTCGACCCGCACCGGCGATCCGGTCATGCCGGGATCATAGGTACCCGAGTAGTTGTAGAGCGCATAGGTATAGGTACCGACCATCAGCTTGCGGATGGTCACCACCTCGGGACCGAAGCCGGTGGTGTCGTCGACGTCCAGGTTGGCGAAGGGATCGGTGCCCAGGCTGCCTTTGCTGCCATAGTAGATCTCGGTGCCATCCGGCGCGAACAGGTGCGAATCCACGTCCACGGGCTTGGCGCCCCAGGTCAGCTTGATGCTGATGGCATCGGTCAGCGTCGTCAGCGACAGGCATTCAGTCAGAGTGGCGTCCGCGGCGAACGGCCCCACCGACACCGTGTTGGACAGCTTGACGCCCTGTTGCGCGAACAGCGTCGCCTTGCCGCCCTTCTTCATCGCGATACGGAACTTGCCTTGGGCATCGGTGCGCACGGACGACGAGCTGGAGTAGTCGATGCCGTCCGAGGCGACCAGGATGTTCGCCAGCGACGATGCGCCCGCGTCATCGGCCACGCAGCCGTTCACGTAGACCGTGTTCAACAACTGATCGGCATTCCAGTACGTGAAGTGGCTGACGGTGCCCTCGTAGTACTGGTCGGCGCCCGAACCGGCCAGCGTGGCCGAGCCTTCCTGCTTCCAGAAGCCGGTCGCCTCGTCGAAGTAGAACAGCGGGATCGTGGCGGGGTTGCTGGCGCTGCGGGTGGCGACCGGAATGCGGATGGTCGCGGTCTTGCCGGGCGCCAGGTTCAGGCGTTCGCCCGCGGTGTTCTGCAGGGTCACATTGATCGCGCCCCAGCTTTCCATGACGCCGGTGCCGCCGCCCGAGGTCGAGACCAGGTATTGGCCCGGCATGGCGTTGACGTTCAGGGCCGGGTTCACCGCGCTCAGCGCGACCGAGACCGCACCCGTGGCGGGCGAACCGTCGGGGCGGACCAGGCCGTTGGCGGGCAGCGAGACGGACGCCGGCGTGTTGGGCGCGGTCACGGTGATGGCCGTGGCGGCGTCGCCGCCGCCCGTCACGTCCACCGGCTGCAGTTCGACGGTGGCGATGTCGGTGGTCTGGTTGGCGACGACGGCGGCGGTGGGCAGGCCCTCGCCATAGCCGGTGGCGTTGACGCGGATCACCGTCCGGCTGGCGGGCGCGACGCCGGCCAGTTCGAACTCGCCCTGGGCATTGGACGTGGCGCTGGCCGAGCCGTTGCTGAGGCGGGCGTTCTGGATGGCCGCGCCGGTCTGGCCGTTGATGACCTTCCCCTTGACCTTGCCGGTCACCGTGACCGGTGGCTCGGGGTTGGTGGGCGGTTCAGGATCGGTCGGCTGCGGGCTGGACGACGAGCCGTCGCCGCCGCCGCAGGCGGCCAGCACCAGCGAGGCGCCAAGGGCCGCCAGCAAAGCCGGCAGCCGGGACTTGCCGACGCGCGCGCGGCCGCCCGCGGGGCTCTCGCCCAGCGTAGCATCGTGTTTCATGATTTCCCCTGTTTGGAATCCGCCTGGCCTGACGGTTGGTCAGGCCAGTTTTTGTTGTAAGCGTTTACTAGCGGCGGAAGTCTACAGAGGGAATGCTGGATGCACTCACTACGTTAACAATACATACATCTCTTGCAAATACTCAGATTTGCGGGGAAAGCGCGTCACCGGCTCCACGGCAGCGGCGCCGCGTTCATGCCCCAGTAGTAACTCTTCTGGTTGGTGTACTCCAGGATGCCCAGACGGCCCTTCTCGCGCCCGGTGCCGCTCATCTTCACGCCGCCGAAGGGCGTGCTGACCGAGAACAGCTTGTAGGTGTTGACCCAGACGGTACCGGTCTGCAACGCGGCCCCCAGGCGCCAGGCCGTCTTGTAGTCGCCCGTCCAGATGCCCGAGGCCAGGCCGAACACGCTGTCGTTGCACTGGGCGATCAGGTCGGCTTCGTCGGTCCAGGGCAGCAGCGCCAGCACCGGCCCGAAGATCTCTTCCTGGCACATGCGGGCCTCGTTGGGCAGGCCTTCGATCACGGTGGGCAGGTAATAGCTGCCGCGCTCGTAGCCGGCGCCGGTGGGCCGCTGGCCGCCGGCCAGCACCTTGCCCCCCTCGTCCACGCCCAGTTGCACGTAGCGTTCCACCGATTCGCGGTGGGCGCGGCTGACCAGCGGCCCCATTTGGGTCCGCTCGCTGGCCGGGTCGCCCACGCGCAGCGCCCGCACGCCCGCCAGCAGGCGTTCCTTGAAGGCTTCGTACACGCTGGCATGCACGAAGGCGCGCGAACCCGCGATGCACGATTCGCCGGACGAACTGAAGATGCCGTACAGCACACCGGCCACCGCGTGGTCCAGGTCGGCATCGGCGCAGACGATGGTGGGCGACTTGCCGCCCAGTTCCAGCGAGGTCGGCATCAGGCGCTCGGCCGCCAGCCGGGCGATGCCCAGGCCCACGGTGGTGCCGCCGGTAAAGGCGATGCGGCGGATCAACGGATGGCGCACCAGCGCGTCGCCGACCACCGAACCCTTGCCGGGCACCACGCTCAGGATGCCGTCCGGCACGCCCGCCTGCTGCGCGATGCGGGCCAGCTCGATGGCCATGCGCGGCGTGATCTCGGCCGGCTTGAACACGACCGCGCAGCCGGCGGCCAGGGCGGGCGCCAGCTTCTGCGCCTCGCTGGCGATGGGCGAGTTCCACGGCGTGATGGCCCCCACCACGCCCAGCGGCTCGCGCACGCTCATGCTGACGTAGTCGCCGCGCGACGGGGTGATGGTGTCTTCCATCGTCTCGCAGGCCGCCGCGAAGAACTGGAAGGTGCCGGCCGCGCTGGCCACCAGCGCGCGCGTCTCGTTGATGGGCTTGCCGTTGTCCAGGCGCTGGAGCTGCGCCAGTTCCTCGGCCCGCTCGCGGATGCCGGCGGCGATGCGGCTCAGGATGGCCCCGCGCTCGTGCGGCTTCAGGCCGGCCCATTCGGGGCGCAGGCGCGCGGCTTCGGCGGCGCGCACGGCCTGGTCCACGTCGTCGGCCGTGGCCGCGTGCAACGTGGCGACCTGGCTGCCGTCGGCGGGGTATTCGGTCGCGTACCGGGGTCCCGAGGCATCGCGCCAGGAACCGGCGATCAGGGTCTGGATGTGTTCGGTCATGTCAGGATTCCATGTAGGGCCGGGCGCGGCGGTGCGCTAGAAGGCCTGGGTGTAGATCGCGAGCGCGTCGTCGCGGGTCAGGTCGCGGGGGTTGTTCATCAGCAGGCGGTCCACGGTCATCGCCGCTTCGGCCAGCACCGGCAGGTCGGACTCGCCGACCCCCACATCGCGCAGCCGCTGTGGGATGGGCGATGACGTCACGTGGGCCTGCATGGCGGCGATGAAGGCACGCGCCGCGCCGGCATCGTCCGCGTCGCGCAGGCCCGGATCCAGCGCGCGCGCCAGTTCGGCGTACGCGCCTTCGGCCACCGGCAGGTTGAACCGCAGGATGGGGACCATGACCAGCGAGTTGGCCAGTCCGTGCGGCACGTGGAAGTGGCTGCCCAGCGGATGTGCCAGCGCGTGGATCGCGGCCACCGGGGCGTTGGCGAAGGCCATGCCCGCCAGCAGCGAGCCGAGCAGCATGGCCTCGCGGTCATCCAGGTCGCCGCCCTGCCGCACCGCGCCGCCCAGGTGGCCGTGCAGCAGTTGCAGGGCGCGCACCGCCAGCATGTCCGACATGGGATTCTTCTTGTGCCGGGTGGTGTAGGCCTCGATGGCGTGGACCATGGCGTCGATGCCGGTCATCGCGGTCGGTCCGGGCGGCAGCGCCGCCGTCAGCGCGGCATCCAGCACCGCCACGTCGGGGAACAGCAGGGAACTGATCACGCCGCGCTTCTGGTGGTCGGGCGTGGACACGACCGAGGTGGGCGTGGCTTCGGAGCCGGTGCCCGCGGTGGTCGGCACCTGGATCAGCGGCAGGCGCGGCCCCCGGGCGCGCTGCGGCCCGTAGATGTCGGCCAGCGGCTGCGGATTGGCGGCCAGCAGGGCCACCAGCTTGGCGGTGTCGAGCGAGCTGCCGCCGCCCAGGCCGATCACGCATTCGGCGCGGTCGTCGCGGGCGGCCCGCGCCGCTTCCAGCACCACGTGCTCGGGCGGATCGGCCTCGACGCGGTCGTACACGGTCACGTGCAGGCCCGCGGCGCGCAGGGCCGCGGCGGGCGCATCGACCAGCCCGGCCGCGACCAGCCCGGGATCGGTGACGAGAAACGCGCGGCGATGGCCGCCGGCCTGGAGGATCTGGGCCAGCCGGAGGGCGGCCCCGCGCTCGCAGACGATGCGAGGCGTGGTTTCGAAATGGAAGCTGGGCATGGACATCGGCTCCGTCCGGGCCGCGCGGGGCGGCCGGGATGAGCACGGCCCTCACCCCATGCGCGGTGATGCGGAAAGCAGGAAGAAGGGATGGCCGGCGCGCGGCGCGCCGGCCGGGACGCGGATCAGTACGCCGAGATCTTGGTCTTGGCGATCAGGTCGCCGAAGTTCTTGTACTCGGTGCGCAGCGCGTTGCCGAGTTCCTCGGGCGTGGTGGCCACGCTTTCGAAGCCCATGGCCTGGATGCGCTCGACGGAATCGGGCTTCTTCAGGCTCTTGTTGATCTCGGCGTTCAGGCGCTTGATCACCTCCGCCGGGGTGCCGGCCGGGGCGAACACGCCGTGCCAGCCACTGACCTTCTCCAGTTCGGGCAGGCCGGCCTCGCGGAAGGTGGGCACGTCGGGCAGGGCCGAGGCGCGCTTGGGTCCGATCACGGCCAGCGCCTTGAGCTTGCCCGACTTGACGTGGACGGCGCTACCCGAATCGAAGGTGAAGTCCACCTGGCCCGCCAGCAGGTCCTGGATGGAAGGCGCCAGCCCCTTGTAGGGCACGTGCGTCGCGTCGGTATGGGTTTCCAGGTTCAGCAGCGCGCCGGCCACGTGCGGGAACGAGCCGTTGCCGGTGGACGAATAGTTCAGCTTGCCCGGGTTGGCCTTCATCTTCTCGACCAGGCCCTTGACGTCCGAGACGCCCACCTTGGGATTGACCAGCAGCGCCATGTTCAGGCCCGCGGTCATCGCCACCGGGGCGAAATCCTTGATCGGGTCGAACGGCACGTTCTGCATCACGTACGGACCCAGCGCCAGCGTGCTCGAGGCCAGCATCAGCAGCGTGTAGCCGTCCGCGGGCGCGCGGCGCACGTAGTCGGCGGCGATGTTGCCGTTGGCGCCCGGCCGGTTCTCGACCACGAACTGCCTGCCCAGCGACTCGCCCATGTCCTTGGCGACCATGCGCGCGATGGCGTCGATGGTGCCGCCGGCCGGCACCGACACCACGATGGTCACGGGCTTGGAGGGGAAGGTGTCGGCCATCGCGGCCGCGGGAACCAGGGCGGCCGACAGGGCCGCCACGGAAAACAGCTTGCGCATCATCACATCGATCTCGTAAAGGGTGGAACAGCGACGGCCGGGGCCTTCCCGACTCGTCCATGCGGAAAATTGTAGACAGCCGGCATGTGTGACAATGGCATTTCTGGTTAACCGGAAGTTAACAACTCCACCCATGCCCGTTGCCGGGCCGGAACTCCCTTGCCGTGTCGCGCCTCCTGAACAGCCGCCATTTCCAGATCTTCGCCACCCTCATGCGCAGCCGCGGCATGAGCGAGGCCGCGCTGCGGCTGGGCATTTCCAAGGCGGCGGTCAGCAAGACCCTGCGGCTGATGGAGCGGGAAACCGGCGTGGCGCTGTTCACGCTGGCGCACGGACGGCTCGAACCCACGGCCGCCGCGCACCGCCTGCTGCCGCGGGCCGAGCAGGCGGCCAAGCACCTGGAATGGGCGCTGGACGAGGCCTATGCGCTGGACCAGGGCTCGGTGCGCACCGTCATCGTCGCGGCCCACGCGCCGCCGCTGATCGCCATCCTGCCCAGCGCCATCCAGCGCTTCAAGGACAGCCATCCCGAGGTCAACGTCCATTTGCGCGTGGAAGGCCCGCCCAAGGTGCTGGAATCGGTGGCCCACCACGAGGTGGACCTGGGCGTGACCAACCCGCCCGCGCCCAACACGGCCAGCAGCGTCGACCTGTGCCAGCGCCACACGATATCCGAGGACCTGCTGGTGGCCGCCCTGCACCGGCGCCATCCATTGGTGGCCAAGCCCGTGGTGCGCCCGGAGGACCTGGTCGGCGCCACCGTCATCGCCCTGCCCGAAGAATCGCCCACGTCCATCCTGGTCCGCGCCACCTTGCAGGAAGCGGGCGTCAGCGTGCCCAAGACCATCTTCGCCAGCACGTCCATGGGCGTGTGCGCGCTGGTGCAGCAGGACGTGGGCATCGGCCTGATCAACCCCATGCTGCTGTCCACTGGCATCTTCCCCGACGTCGTGACCCGGCCGTTCCGGCCCCGCATCGAACTGTGGACGGAAATCTATTATTCGTCCATCCGGCCGCTCAGCCCCGAGGCCCGGGCGCTGGCGACCTATATCGAGGAAGCGGCCTCGGCGCTGCGCGGGCATGCGCCGCTGGGCAAGCCCGCGCCGGGCTGAAGGACCGTCCTCAGCCGCAGCGTATCGCCGTCACGACCTCGCGGCGGTTGACCTCGACATTCACCCGGAACGGATTGAATTCCATGGTGATGGCCTGCCCGGGGCGCAGCACGCGCGCGCTGCCGGCGCCCGAAGCCTTGCGGGCCTCCTCGGCCAGCACCGAACTGAGCTGCTGGCCAACCAGGGACTGGGCCGCGTCGGCCTGGCATTGCCCCTGCGGCGCCTGCGCCGCGGGCTGGGGGGCGGCGGCGGGCACGGGGGCGGCGCAGCCGGTGGCGAGGGCCAGCGTGGCCAGGGCGAAGGCGCTCCGGATCATGGGTTCTCCTTGTGGGGATTCATCGATGGAACAGCGTGGGCGGCATCCCGACATGCCGGCGGAACATCACTGCGAAGGCGCTCTGGCGCGGGTAGCCGTGGCCGGGCGCGACGTCGACCACTTTAGTCCCGCGCCCGCACCAGCCGCAACAGCGTGATCTCCGACGGCACGCCGAAACGCATGGGAGGCCCCCAGTAGCCCGTCCCGCGGCTCACGTACACCCACATGCCGTCCTGGCGATGCAGCCCCGTCACGAACGGCTGTTGCAGCGGTACGAAGAAATTCCAGGGCAGGAACTGCCCCCCGTGCGTATGACCCGACAGCTGGAGGTCGAAGCCCGCGGCGGCGGTGGCCGCCGCGCTGCGAGGCTGGTGGGCCAGCACCACGCGAGCGCCGGCATCGGCCGGCGCTCCGTCTATCGCGCGCTGCGGATCGCTGCGGTGCGCCGGGTCGAACTGGTGGGCGCTGTAGTCGGTGATGCCGGCCACCACCAGGTCCTGGCCCGCATGGCGCAACACCGCGTGCTCGTTCAGCAGCACCCGCATGCCCATGTCGCGCAATGCATCCACCCAGGCGTGCGCGCCCGAGTAGTACTCGTGGTTGCCGGTCACGAAGAAGGTCCCATGGCGCGACACCAGCTCCGTCAGGGGCCGGGCGTGCGGCGCGAGATCGGCCACGCTGCCGTCGACCAGGTCGCCGGTGATCGCCACCATGTCGGGCCGCAGCCCGTTCACCGCATCGACGATGCGCCGCACGTAGGGCGCGCGGATGGTGGGCCCGACATGGATGTCGCTGATCTGCGCGATGGTGAATCCGTCCAGTCCGCCGGGCAGCCCCTTCAGCGGGATGTCGACACGCACCACGCGCGCCACGCGGCGGGCGCCGATGAAGCCGGCCACCGACATCAGCAGCGAGGCCGCCACCACGAACAGGGCCGACGGCAGCGCCAGCGCCGCATGGCCGCCGCCGGCCTGGAGCCACGCCAGCGCCGAAGCACCGGCCAACACGAGGTCGCGCAGCAGCGTCAGCACGAACAGCGACGAGAACAGGCCCATGCACAGCAGCCCCAGCCAGATCGCCCCCAGCAGCAGGCGGCCGGCCGAGCGGCGCCGCGCCAGCATGCTGGTGGGAATCAGGATGGCGGACGATGCCAGCACGATCGCCAGCGCCGGCGCCAGGCCCGGCACCGCGCCCAGGGCCGGCACGAGGCGCAGCCACACGTAGGCATGCACCAGGCCGATCAAGCCGAAAAAGTAGAACCGATGCAGGGCGCGACGCTGGCTCATGCCACGTGCCGCCGGACGCGCCCGCCGGCGGTCACGCCGCCTTCGTCCCGCGCCGCGCCGGCGAGGCGAAGCGGTACACGGCCAGCGTACTGCGCCATCCCGGCAGCCACGAGATCTCGTGGGCGTCGGCGAAAGTCGCGCGCGCCAGGATGCGCAGGCCGAGCTTGGCGGCCAACGCCTCGAAATCCTTCAGCGTGCACAGGTGGATGTTGGGCGTGTTGTACCACTGGTAGGGCATCTGTCCGGTCACGGGCATGTGCCCGCGCAGGATGGACAAGCCGTGGGTCCAATGACCGAAATTGGGGAAGGAAACGATGCCCTCGCTTCCCACCCGCGCCATTTCGAGCAGGATGCGCTCGGTGTTGTGCACGGCCTGCAGCGTCTGCGACAACACCACCGTGTCGAAGCGGCCGTCCTCGAACAGCGCGAGACCGTCCTCCAGGTTCTGCTGGATGACGTTGACGCCCTTGCGCGCGCATTCGATCACGTGCTGGTCGCTGATCTCGACCCCGACGATGCGGGCCTGCTGCGCATCGCGCAGGTGGGCGAGCAGCGTGCCGTCGCCGCAACCCAGGTCCAGCACGCGCGAACCGTCGGCGATCCAGCCCGCGATCCGGGCCAGATCCGGGCGCAGCGAAGCGGCGGGGCGGCTCATTGCGCACCTCCCGCCGCGCCCAGGCCAAGTTGGCGGGCCACGCGATCGAAATAGCCCCGCATCACCGAGTGATAGCGGGCGTCATCCAGCAGGAAGGCGTCATGGCCATGCGGCGCCTCGATCTCGGCATAGGTGACCGGGCGGCCGTTGCGCAGCAGCGCCTGCACGATCTCGCGGGAACACGAGGGCGGGAAACGCCAGTCGGTCGTGAACGAGGTCAGCAGGAACTCGGCCTGCGCCGGCGCGAGCGACCGCGCCAGATCGCCGCCGGCCTGCTTGGCCGGATCGAAATAATCCAGGGCCCGCGTGATCAGCAGATAGGTGTTGGCATCGAAATACTTCGAGAACTTCTCGCCCTGGTAGCGCAGGTAGGATTCCACCTCGAATTCCACGTCATAGCCATAGCGGAACGCGCCGTCGGCGCCGGGCGAACGCTGCGCCCGTCCGAACTTCTCGGCCATGTCATCGCCCGACAGATAGGTGATGTGGCCGATCATCCGCGCCACCGACAGGCCGTTGCGCGGCACCGTGCCGTGGGCGTAGAAGTCGCCGCCGTGGAACTCCGGATCGGTGATGATGGCGCGCCGCGCCACTTCGTTGAACGCGATGTTCTGCGCCGACAGCCGCGGCGTGCTGGCGATGACCACGCAATGCGCCACGCGCTCGGGATAGGTGATGGCCCAGCTGAGCGCCTGCATGCCGCCCAGCGATCCGCCCATGACCGCCGCGAAACGGGCGATGCCCAGCCGGTCGGCCACGCGGGCCTGCGCATGGACCCAGTCCTCGACCGTGACGACGGGGAACGAGGCGCCGTACGGGCGGCCGGTGCGGGGATCGATGCTGGCGGGCCCGGTGGACCCGAAGCAGGACCCCAGGTTGTTGATCCCGATCACGAAGAAACGATCGGTATCCAGCGGCTTGCCGGGCCCCACCATGTTGTCCCACCAGCCGACGTCGGACGGATCGTCGGCCGATACGCCGGCCACGTGGTGCGAGGCATTCAGCGCATGGCAGACCAGCACCGCGTTGGAGCGGTCGGCGTTCAGGCGGCCGTAGGTCTCGATGGTGAGCGAATACGGGCCGAAGGCCGTGCCGCTGGCCAATTGCAGCGGCTCGTCGAAGGTCATGGCCTGCGGCTGGACGACGCCGACGGAATCGGGACCGATGGGAGGGGAAACGGGAGTGTCGAGAAAGGCGGTCAACGCCTCTTCGAGATGCGAATCGGAAGACACGATGGACGGAACTCTTTAGCTGGATTTATCGGGCGCCCGCAAGCGGACCAGGCAAATCGGCGCCAATGAAAGATGCGGAGAATTGTAGCACCCGCTCCGGCGCGCCCCGCCACCCGCCGCCGCTCTACAGCAAACCCCGCAGGATGGCCTGGGCCACCGCCGCCTGTTTGTTGTTGACCCGGAGCTTGACGAACGCGTTGCCCAGGTGGAAGTTCACGGTGCGTTCGCTCACGCCCAGGATCTGGGCGGTTTCGCCGCCGGTCTTGCCCACCGATGCCCAGCGCAGGCATTCCTGTTCGCGCGCGGAAAGCCGGGTCGGCACGCATTCCGGCTTGCGTTCCTGGCACGGCAGCCGCAGATAGGCGTCGAGCAGCAGCGACGCGGCATGGTGGCACAGGTCGGCCAGTTGCGCATGGGCATGGCGCCCCCCTGTCGAGTCCGCGAAACCGAACAGCAGGCCGAGGCAGGCGAGCGTATCGCCGGGACGCAGCCCGTCGGCCACCAGGAACAGCCCGCTCCGGGCCCTCAGCCGCTGCAACTCGTCATGGACGGGGAAAAACTGGTCATCGTCCAGGGTCCGCCATGTGATGCGCAACTGCCCGGCGCGCCACCCGGCGGCCGCGACCAAGGGCGAAAACTCGGGCCGGAACGCCTCCCACCAGCGCCAGGCATCCTCGCACAGCCATCGCAGCACATCGCCCCCGGGCGTGTGCTGGACGATGCCCAGTACGTAATGCATGGCGTCCAGCTCGGCGGCGAACTCACGGACGACCTTGTCGATGTCCGCCGGGCACGAGGCTCCGATCAAGGGACGTAGCGTCCGCAAGGCGCGCGTGGCGAATCTCATGGTTTTCCATGCCGCGCGCCGTTGGATATTGATGATGCGACTGCGAGACTCGTCATTCCACCTATTGGTTCAGCAAGGACAGGTCCATTTCCGAGGCACGGTTCAACACCGCCGCGACCTTGGTGCGCAAAGCATTGGAATGGGCTTGCAGGATCTCGCGCTTGACGTCCAGCAACTGCTGCGGGTGCATGGAGAATTGCGTCAGGCCCAGCCCCAGCAGCAGCCGCGTCAGTTCCGTGTCGCCCGCCATCTCGCCGCACACCGAGACCGGCTTGCCGGCCCGGGCGCCGGCGTTGATGGTGTTGGCCACCAGGCGCAGCACGGCGGGGTGCAGGGAATCGTACAGGACGGCCACGTCGGGATCGGCCCGATCGATGGCCAGGGTGTACTGGATCAGGTCGTTGGTGCCGATCGACAGGAAATCGAAGACTTCCACGAAAGGCTCGATGGCGATCGCCACCGCCGGTATCTCGACCATCGCGCCCACCTGGATGTTCGCGCCATAGGCCTGGCCGCGCGCGTCGAGCTCCTGCTTCGCGGCGGCGATGGCGGCATGCGAGGCGCGCGCCTCGCGCAGATGGGCCACCATGGGTATCAGTATCCGCACCGGACCGTGGGCCGACGCGCGCAGGATGGCGCGCAACTGCGTGGCGAACAGTTCGGGATGGGCCAGGCAATAGCGGATCGCCCGCAGGCCCAGGGCCGGATTGGTCGCCACGGTGGCTTCGCCGTCCAGCGTCTTGTCGGCGCCGATGTCCAGGGTCCGGATGGTGACGGGGCGCCCCGCCATCGTGCGCACCACCGAGGCATAGGCCTCGTACTGCTCCTCTTCGCCGGGCAGGTCGTCGCGCCCCATGAAAAGGAACTCGCTGCGGAACAATCCGATGCCCTCGGCCCCCGCGTCGACCGCCGCCTGCGCCTCGTCGGGCAGCTCGATGTTGGCCAGCATCGACACCACCACGCCGTCCAGCGTAATGGCCGGCACGTCGCGCAGCGTCGCCAGCGTGGCCCGTTCGCGGGCGTAGTCGACCTGGCGGGCCCGGTATTCGGCCACGACGCTCGCGGGCGGATTGACCAGCAGCACGCCGGCCTCGCCATCGACGATCACCATGTCGCCGTCGCGCAGCAGCGTGCGCGCCACGCCCAGCGCCACCACGGCCGGCACGCCCATGCTGCGCGCGACGATGGCCGTGTGCGAGGTCGCGCCGCCCAGGTCGGTGGCGAACGCCGCGAAGCGCCCGCCGCGCAGCTTGAGCATGTCGGCGGGCGCGATGTCATGGGCCACGACGATGAGCGGATCGCCATGGTCGGCCAGCGCCGAGCCCTTCAGGTTGCGCGGACGCCCGTTCGCCTCGGCCAGCGCGTGCAGGATGCGTTCGATCACCTGGCGCACGTCGCCGCCCCGTTCGCGCATGTACTCGTCGTCCATCTGCGCGAACTGCTCGGCCAGCGCCTGGCCCTGGGCGGTCAACGCCCATTCGGCGTTGTAGTGGCGGGCACGGATGATCTCCAGCGGTTCGAGCGAGATCATCGCGTCGGCCAGGATCATGCTGTGCACCTGAAGGATGGCGCCCAGTTCACGGGGTACGTCGGGGGGAAGATGGTCGGCCAGTTGGGCCAGTTCGTCGGAAGCGGCGCGAATGGCGGCGGCCAGCCGTGCGCACTCGGCCTCTACTTCCTCTTCATCGATACGATAGTGGGACACCTCCAGAGCGGCCGCGCCGATGACCACGGCGCGGCCGATGGCATAGCCGCGCGACACCCCCAGTCCGTGCAAGGCCAGCATCGAAGTCTCCATAGGCTTTACTCGGCCTCGCCGAACTTCTGCGCGAACAGCTCCTGGATCCGGTCCAGGGCCTCCTGGGCGTCTTCGCCCTCGGCATCGACGGTTACCTTGGTGCCGATGCCCGCCGCCAGCATCATGACGCCCATGATGCTCTTGGCATTGACGCGGCGCGTGCCGCGCGCGATGTGGATCTCGCTGCGGAACCGGCTGGCGAGCTGGGTAAGCTTGGCGGAAGCCCGCGCATGCAGGCCCAGCTTGTTGGTAATGGCAATGTCGATGCTCGGCATGGTCAATCGTCTTCAGGTTCGCCGTCGACGCGCAAGACGCCTTGCGTGCCGCCGGCCAGGGCGCGTTGCGCCAGATCATCAAGGGAAAGGTGGCGGTAAGGCAAGGTGCGCAACAACATCGGAATGTTGACACCGGCCAGCACGGTGGTGGGCGTCCCCAGCCGCGATGCCTCGCGCGCCGCCCGGTCGGTCTGGTTGGCGGGCGTGGCGCCCACCACGTCGGTCAGCACCAGCACGCCCTCGCCGGACGCCGCGGATTCGATGCGCTCGAGCACCGCGCGGAACATCTGGTCGGGATCCTCGTCGTTGCCGGCATCGTAGGCCAGCACGCCGGACAGTTCGCCGAAGATGTGCGATGCGCAGGAAAGGAGCGACGAAGCCAGCGGTTCGTGCGCGACGATGACGACGCCGGTCATGTCGGCCTCGCTTCCGGCCTGGCGGCGACGGCATCCTCCAGGGCCCGCGCGAACATCGCGCCGACGTCGAATCCGGTCTGCTCGGTGATTTCGCAAAACGTGGTGGGGCTGGTCACGTTGATCTCGGTGACGTAGTCGCCGATCACGTCCAGTCCCACCAGCAGCAGGCCCCGCGCGGCCAGCTTCGGCCCCAGTTCGCGGGCGATCTCCAGGTCGCGCCCGGACAGCGGCTGGGCCACGCCCCGGCCGCCGGCGGCCAGGTTGCCGCGGGTCTCGCCCGCCTGGGGAATGCGCGCCAGGCAATACGGCACGGGCTCGCCGCCGATCAGCAGCACCCGCTTGTCGCCCTGCAGGATCTCGGGAATGTAACGCTGGGCCATGATGCTGCGCTGGCCGTTGTCGGTCAGCGTTTCCAGGATGGCGTTCAGGTTGGCTTCCTTGGGGGCCAGCCGGAAGATCCCGGTGCCGCCCATGCCGTCCAGCGGCTTGACGATGACGTCGTGGTGTTCGTTGTGGAAAGCCCTCAGCCGGGCCATGTCGCGCGTCACCAGCGTCGGCACCGTCAGGTGCGGGAACTCGGCGATGGCCAGCTTCTCGGGGTGGTTGCGGATCGCGGCGCCGGAATTGAACACCCGCGCGCCCTGGGCCTCTGCCCGCTCCATCAGGTGGGTGGAATACACGTATTCCATGTCGAACGGCGGGTCTTTGCGCATCAGCACCGCGTCGAAGGCGGTCAGCGGCTGGTCGCCTTCGGGTCCCTCCTTCCACCAGGCGTGTTCGTGCAGGTCGGCGTCCGCCACCAGCTCGATGGGCCGGGACGCCGTGCGCACCGTGCCGTC
The DNA here is from genome assembly GCA_009360345.1 of Alcaligenaceae bacterium SAGV5. Classification (GTDB taxonomy): domain Bacteria; phylum Pseudomonadota; class Gammaproteobacteria; order Burkholderiales; family Burkholderiaceae_B; genus Pigmentiphaga. Next base: position 522,161 of record SPDP01000002.1, on the reverse strand, counting down.
GATGACGTAGAGATCGCCCTGCATCGCCACGCTCAGCCGGTGGCCGCGGGCCACGAGGGCTCGCATCATCGCCACGGAGGTGTCCTTGTAGGCCTTGAGCGCGGGAAGCGGGTCAACAATGAAAAGTACGTGCATGGATGGCCTTGAATGCCCGCCTGACGCGGGCGCGGAAACGAATACTGATTCTAGCAAGCCGGCGCGGGGGCCGCCGAACCGTCCGCGTGCAGGAAGGCCGCGGGCTGGCGCGACCGCTCGTACACCGGCCTCCCCGCCACGTAGGTGGCCCGCACCGCCCGGTCGTCGCCCAGCGTCATCAGGACGAACAGGCGCTCCATCAGGTCGGTGCAGTAGCGCATCCGGAAATCCATCAAGGGCGTGGATTTCAGGTCCAGCACCACCAGGTCGGCCTCGTAGCCCGGCTCGATCGCCCCCAGGCGGTCGTCCAGGTACAGCGCGTGCGCGCCGCCCCGGGTCGCCAGGTAGAAGGCGTGGGCGGCCGTCAGCCGCGTCTGGTTCAGGGCCGCCACCTTGTAGGCCTCGTTCAGCGTCTGCAACTGCGAAAAAGCCGTGCCCCCGCCTATGTCCGTGCCCAGCCCCACCCGCACCGGCCGGTCGGCCCGCTTGGCGTCGAACACCCGGAACAGCCCGCTGCCCAGGAACAGGTTGGAGGTCGGGCAGTGCGCCAGTGCCGCCCCGACCCGGTGGCAGGCGCACAGCTCGTCTTCCGACACGTGCACGGCATGCGCGAAGATGGACCGCGGCCCCGCCAGCCCGGCGCGCCGGTAGACCTCGAAATAGTCGCAGCAATCCGGGAACAGCTCGGCGATCCAGCCCACCTCGCCCAGGTTCTCGCTCAGGTGGGTTTGCATGTAGGTGCCAGGGTGCTCGCGCCACAGGCGGGCCGCCGACTCCAGCTGCGCCTGGGACGAGGTCGCCGCGAAGCGCGGGGTGATGCAATAAAGCTGGCGCCCGTTGCCGTGCCACTTGCGGATCAGTTCACGGGAGTCCTCGTACCCGCTGCGGACCGTATCCCGCAGCGCCTCCGGCGCGTTCCGGTCCATCAGCACCTTGCCGGCGATCATCCGCGTGCCGAAGCGCTGCGAGGCCTCGAAGAAAGCGTCCACCGACCCGGGATGCACCGTGCAATAGACCGCCGCCGTCGTCGTGCCCGCCCGCAGCAGCTCGCGCAGGAACAACTCGCTGACCAGCCCGGCGTGCGCCGGGTCGGCGAACTGCTGCTCGGTCACGAAGGTGTACTTGTTCAGCCACTCCAGCAATTGCTCGCCGAAGGCGCCGATCATCTGGGTCTGCGGGTAGTGGATATGCGTGTCGATGAAGCCGGGGAGGATCAGCGCGTCCGGATAGTGCGCCACCGGCATGGAAGCCTCGACCGAGGCGCGCAGCCGCTCGTAGGGCCCGATCTCGGCGATCCGGCCGTCCTCCACCACCACCAGCGCGTCGGGCAGATGGGCATACGACGCATGCGGATCCGACAGGAAGGGATCGGCATGGAAACTCAGCGTGGCGCCGCGCAGGGCATGGCGGCCGGGGCCGAAACGGGAATCGGGGGCGTCAGGGCCCGGACGGGCGCGGGTCATAGGCATCCTCGGGATCGTCGGCGGGCGGGTCCTCGGAGATCGGCGCGGCGGGCCGCTCGCCGATCTGCTGCCGCCACATCGCATAATAAAGGCCCTTTCCCTCCAGCAGCCGGGCGTGGCTGCCGTGCTCCACGATACGCCCTTTTTCCAGCACGAAGATGGTATCGGCCTGCATCACCGTCGACAGCCGGTGCGCGATCAGGATCGTGATCTGCGTGCGGCGCGCGCAGATGCGCCGCACCGTCTCGTTGATCTGTTCCTCGGTCAGCGAATCCAGCGCCGAGGTCGCCTCGTCGAAGATCAGCAGCCTGGGCTGGCGGATCAGCGCGCGGGCGATCGACAGGCGCTGCTTCTCGCCGCCCGACAGCTTCATCCCCATCTCGCCTATGGCCGTGTCCAGCCCGTCCGGCGACTTCGCCAGCAGATAGGCGCAGGACGCCTGCTCCATCGCCGCCACCATTTCCGCGTCGGTGGCGTCGGGCTTGACCAGCAGCAGGTTCTCGCGGATCGTGCCCGCGAACATGTGCGCTTCTTGCGTCACGAATCCGATCTGCCGCCGGACGCGGTTGAAGCGCAGCGCCGTCGTGGGCTGGCCGTTGTACGACACCGTCCCGCTGGCCGGCGGATACAACCCGACCAACAGCTTCACCAGGGTCGACTTGCCGGAGCCCGACGGCCCCACGAACGCGATGGTGTCGCCCAGCCGCGCGTCGAACGACACATGCTCCAGCGCGTAGTCGGGCGCCCCCTTGTGGCGGAAGCTGACCTGCTCGAAACGCACATCGCGCACCGGCCCCACGTCCGCCGCGCCCGGTGGCCGCCGCTCCACGGGCTTCTTCATCAACGCGCCGAAGTTCAGCAGCGAGGCCTCCACCTCGCGATAGGCCAGGATGATATTGCCCAGCTCCTGCAGGGGCGCGAAGATCGCCACCGAGATGAACTGCATCGCGATCAGCTCGCCCGGACTCAGCACCTCGCGGAAGATCAGCCACAGCAGCGCGAACAGGATGGACAGCCGCAGGACGCTCAAGGTCATGCCTTGCAGGAAGGACAGCAGCCGTATCCGCTTGACCTTCTCCATCTCCAGCGCGAAGATCGCCGTCGTCTGCGCCTGCAGGCGGCGGATTTCCGGATAGGTCAGCCCCAGGCTCTTGATCAGCTCCACATTGCGCAGGGATTCGGTGATGAAGCCCGAATTGCGGTTGGTCTCGCGCACGATGGAACGCTGCTGGGTCTTGATCTCGCGGCTGAGCAGGCCGGTCAGGCCGCCCAGCACCAACACCCCGACCAGGAACACCGGCACCAGCAGCCAGTTCTTCGTGACCGAATACCAGGTCAGGAACCCCACCCCCACCACCGCCGCGAACACCGTGTTGATGAAGGTGTTGATGAAACGCTCGCTGTCGGCGCGGACCTTCTGCAACAGGGACAGGACCTCGCCGCTGCGCAGGTCCTCGAACTCCTGGAAGCGCAGGCGCAGCACCTGCCGCAGGCCGTCATTGAAAAGATGCGTGCCCAGCTTCTGCACGACCAGCCGGGTGGTGTATTCCTGCAAGGCGCGGGCCAGGCGCGACAGGATGGCGATCCCCACCGCCAGGCCCAGCAGCCCCAGCACGCCGGTGACCAGCTCGTGCTCGGTCTTGCCGGCGCGATTGATCGCGTATTCGTCGATGATGCGGCCGAAGATGATGGGATCGACCAGGGCCAGGACCTGGGAGGCGCCGGCCAGCAGCAGCGCGACGAAGGCCAGGGCGCGGTGCGGCTTGAGATAGGTCAGGAGCAGATGCATGGAGCGCCTTCGGCGGGCCGGCTAGGCCGGACGTGCGGCCAGCGAGGCGGGCGCCATCCCGGCCTGGATGGTCGCCCGTCCCTGCAGCGCCACGCCTATCTGCCGCATGCGGTCCACCACTTCGTCGCGCTGGCCGGTGATGGCATCTTCGGGGCCGCCCAGGCCGATGGCCAGGTCCATCTGCCCCGGCACCGGCGGCAGGGCCATGGCGATGACGTTGCGTCCCGCCACCACCCGTCCCCGGCTTTCCGCCCAGCCGCGCTCGCGGCAGGCCTCGATATCGGCAAGCAGTTCGGGAACCGCGACCTTGCAGGCGGGGGAGGTCTCCTGCGCGTTGGCGCGGCGGGCGATCAGTGAAATCTCGGCATTGCGCAGTCCCGCCAGCAGTATCTTGCCGACCGCCGCCCGGCACACCGGCCGCAGGATGCCGGTGGCGTAGGGCGGCAGGCCAGTGGTCTCCGCGCACAAGGTAACGATGTAGCGCACATAGATACCCTGGCGCATGCCCAGCAGCACCGAGTGCCCGAATTCCCGCCGCAATCCTTCCAGCAAGGAAATCAGGCTGCCATTGCCGAAAATTTCGTCGTGCACCCACGAGCCCAGCAGCATCACGCGCAAGGTGGGATAGTAGGCGCGCGTGGGCGGGTCGTAGCGCAAATAGCCCTGGGTCAGCAGGCTCTTGAGCAGCAGCGAGGTGCTGGATTGCGGATAGCCCAGGCACTGCGACAGTTCCTTGACCGTCGCGGCCGCATGGGTTTGAGCGAAGAACTCAAAGATTTCCAGCACCCGCCGTGCCGACTTGATCGTGCCTTCCATATCTCCACGCCTCGTCCCCGCCGGCGTGGCGGCGCGGGGCCGCTACTTGCCGGTCGGCGCGGCCGGTTTGATCCAGGGCCGCGCATTGCCTTCATAGACCGAGGGCCCCAGACGGAAATGCTGGGCCTCGTGGAAAGTGTAGACCACGGGGACGTCCGGGCTATAGAGGCGGTCTCCCGACGGCAACGGACCATTGCGCGCCACCTGCGAGTGCAGCGGCCGGCCCAGGATCCCCGACAGCCGCGCCGAAGCCTCGACCAGGCGGCCCAGGTCCACGCCCACGTCCACGCCAAGCACTTGCAGCAACTGGACGAAATCCTCGGTGGGGATCATGCCGGTCGCCTGGCCGTTGCCGCAATACGGGCAGCCGCCTATGCCGCCCAGCGCGGTATCGGCCACCAGCGTATCGCTGGCCTCCAGCAGCTTGAGCGCCTCGTACATGGACAGCATCGCCATGCCCCGGGCATTGTGCAGGTGAAGATGGAAGACATCGATGGTCGGAAAGCGCCGCTTGATCGCCTCGATGTCGCCGGCGACCTCCTGCGGCGTGTTCCATGCCATGGGATCGGCCAGGTCCACGCGCTTGACCTCGATGCCGGCCTCGTTCCAGGCATCGACCTGGCGCTGCAGCGCCTCCAGGCGCGCCTCCCGCGTGAACCTGCCGCTCCAGTTCGAACCCCAGCCGGCGCTCAGCCCCACGGCCGCCTGCGTCGCCCCGGCGGCGCGGGCCTTCTCGACCGGCGAACGCCATGCCCGCTCCTGCCCTTCCAGGGTCTGGTTGGTATTGCGCAGCAGGAACGTCTCGCACATGTGCAGATGGGTGGCCGGCAACGGCTCCAGGCTCAGCGGCGGCGCATGCCGCCTGCGATCCTCGCGACCGCGCTCGTTCAGCGCCAGCGCGAAGAACTCCACGCCCGGCACCGGCCGCAGCCGTTCGACCACGCGCAGCGTATCGCCCATCTGCGGGCTCCACTTGGGATTGACGAAGGCTCCCACGACGAGGCGCCGTATGCCGGCGCCGACCAGCATCTCCAGCACCTCCAGCTTTTCGTCCACGGTCACGCCTTCGCGCTCGATCTGCAGTCCATCGCGCAGCGTCTCGTCAGTGATCAATACCTTGGGCCATGCGGTTTTCATCGTTCGTTCCTATCGGTTGCGCCATACTGGCTTGCGCTTTTCCAGGCGCGCACGTATGCCTTCCTTGCGGTCTTCGCTCAGGTAGGGGTTGGCCCCCGGGTCCTGGCGCAATGCCGCCGCCACCGGCAACTCCAGCCCACGCAAGGCCACGGCCTTCACGCGCCGCACCGAGATGGGCGCGTTGCCGGCGATCCTGCCCGCCAGTTCCAACGCCGCCGGCAGCACCTGATCCTCGTCCACCACGCGGTTGAGCAGCCCGATCCGATACGCCTCGGCCGCGTCGATGTACTCGCCGGTGAACAGCATCTCCAGCGCGATGCCCGGCGCCACCCGCCGAGGCAGCACCACCGACCCGAAATTCGCGCCCATGCCGATCTTGGTCTCGGGCAGGCCGAAGCGCGCCTGCGAGTGCGAGATACGCAGGTCGCAGGCCAGCGCCAGCTCGAAACCGCCAGCGACCGCGCTGGCGTTGAGCGCCGCGATGGTGGGCTTCTTCGCTTCGAGCACCACTTCGAACACATTGCGTTCCAGCCGGTTCATGGGCGAGCGAAAACGCGCGCCGGCCTCGTCGCCGCCGCGCATTTCCTTGAGGTCGCCACCCGCGCAGAACGCTGCCTCGCCGGTGCCGGTCAGCACGATGACGCGCACCTCGTCGTCCTCCTCGGCATCCAGCATCGCCTCGACGATGGCCACCATCAACGACCGCGACAGGGCGTTGCGGCGCTCCGGGCGATTCAGTCTCAGCAGCCGCACGTGATCGTGGGTCGATACCACCAGTTCCGCCTCGGCGGCTCGGGCCTCGTTCATTGTCCTTCCTCCTGCTTGATGCCATGGACGATGCCGCCGCGCAGGGCGGCATCGATCTCGTCCTGGCCAAAGCCGCACTCGCCAAGCACGGCCACGGTGTCCTCGCCCAACCGCGGCGCGGGCGCCAACTGCGCCCGGTTGCCGCCGGAAAAGGCATTGGGCAGGCCGATCTGCCGGATCGGCCCTTCGCTCGGATGGTCCACCCGCTCGACGAAGCCGGCATCCTCCAGATGCGGATCATCGAGCAGGCTCTCCAGCGTGTTGTAGCGCATGGCCGGCACGTCGACACGTTCGAGGAGCTCCAGCCACTCGGCCGACGTCCGGTCTTTCAAGGCGCTGGCGCGCAGGGCGTAGTAATCCAGGCTGTTGGCCGTGCGCGTGGCCACGCTGCAGAAGCGCGGGTCCGTCTTCAATTCCGGCCGCCCGATGGCATCGAAGAAGGCAAAAGCCTGGGCGTCGGTGTTCGGGGAAATGGCGATGTAGCCGTCCTTGGTCGGCACCGGGCGATTGTCGGCATTGAGGATGCGCGGATCGCCGACCGGGCCGATGGGTGGATCGAACGTCAGATTGCCCATGTGCTCGCGCATGACGAAGGCCGCCATGGTCTCGAACATCGGCACCTCGATGGACTCGCCCACGCCCGTCCGGGTACGCCGGTAAAGCGCGAATCCGATGGCCTGCGCGGCGATCTGGCCGGTGATGTGGTCGGTCATGACAAAGGGCACGAAGCGCGGTTCGCCGCTCGACGCCTGGAACGCGCCGGCCACGCCGGAGACGCTCTGGATGACCGTATCGTAGGCGGGGCGGCCCGCGTAGCGGCCCTTGCGGCCAAAGGCCAGCACCAGGCAATGGATGAGCCGGGGATTGACCGCGCGCAGCGACTCCCAATCCAGCCCCAGCTTGTCCAGCGCGCCGACCCGCATGTTGGTGACGAAGACATCGGCGCCTTCCAGCAGCCGCCGCAATACCGCCCGGCCGCCGTCGGTCTTCAGATCGATGCAGACCGAGCGCTTGTTGCGGTTGAAGTTCATGAACTTCCCGGTCATGCCGCGATGGCGCGCGCCTCCGCCGAGCTGGCGCATCAGGTCGCCGTCCGGCGCCTCGACCTTGATGACCTCCGCGCCATGGTCGGCCAGCGCCAGCGTGCAAGCCGGTCCCACCACGACACTGGACAGGTCGATCACCCGTACGCCCGCCAGCGGACCCGGCCCCGCTGTCTTTGTTGTTTCCATGATTTCCTATTCCTGCTTGATACCGATCTGGCGTACCAGTTCACCAGATTTCCTGATGTCGTCCTGGAGAAAACGATTGAATTCGGCGGGCGTATTGCCCACCACGTCGGATCCGTCCGAGGTCAAGCGCGCGCGCACCTCGGGATTCTTGAGCACCTGGGCGATGCCGCGGCTGATCTTCTCGACGATGGCCGGCGGGGTCCTGGCCGGGGCCACGACCCCGAACCAATTGAAGAACTCGTAGTCCTTGACGCCGAGTTCCTGCATGGTCGGCACCTCGGGCAGCATGGGCGTGCGCCGGGTGCTGGTCACGGCCAGCGGACGCAGCTTGCCGGCCAGCATCAGTTCCCTGGCGGTGACCTGGGCCACGAAAGCGAAATCGACGTCCCCGGCCGCCACCGCCGCCGCCGCGGGCGCGGCGCCGCGATAGGGAACGTGCACGGCCGGCATGCCGGTCGCCAGGCGCAGCATCTCGGCGGTCAGGTGGCCGCCGCTGCCCACGCCCGCCGAACCGTAGTTCAACGACCGCTTGCGCGACAGCTGGACCAGGCCGTCGAGGCTGGACAGAGAAGAGGACGCGCCCACCACCAAGGTCAACGGCGACGTCACCACCATGGAAACCCCCGCCACGTCCTTGGTCGCGTCGTACGGCAAGTCCTTGTACAGGCTGGGCGCCAGCGTGTAGGACGTGTAGATGAACTGCAGCGTGTAGCCATCGGCCGCCGAGTTCAGCATGGCGCTGGTGGCCACGATGCCGCTGGCGCCGGTGCGGTTCTCGACCACCACGTTCTGGCCCAGCACCTTGCCCAGCGGCTCGGCAATGATGCGCGCATAGGTGTCGGTCGACGCGCCCGGCGGCGACCCGACCAGCAGGCGCAACGGCCGCGACGGGAAATCCGCCGCATCGGCGGCCATCGCCGCGCCGCCAAGGGTGAACGAGAGTCCCGCCAGCATGACGCCTAGCGTCCGTTTCAACATATGTGCCTCCTGTCGTGGGGTGTCATCGCGGCCATGCATCGCCGCTGCCGTGAGCGGATCATAAGAACCGCATGGCGGCGGGGACAACGGGAAAGCGCTCGGAGGGCCACGAAATCACGTATGTGATTTTGCCCGCCGCACCGCATCAAACCGGTCCGCGGCGGCTGCTCGCGATCTACAGTCCCCCATCTCGACAGCCAGACCGCCCGACCATGCCCCATCCTTCCGTCCGCTCCGGCGCCGATGTCCTGTGCGACACCCTGCTCGACCACGGCATCGACACCTGCTTCGCCAATCCCGGCACGTCCGAGATGCACTTCGTCGCCGCGCTCGACCGCAAGCCGGCCATGCGCTGCGTGCTCGGCCTGTTCGAAGGCGTCGTCACCGGTGCCGCCGATGGCTACGCCCGCATGGCCGACAAGCCCGCCGCCACCCTGCTGCACCTGGGACCGGGACTGGCGAACGGCCTGGCCAACCTGCACAACGCGCGGCGCGCCGGGTCGCCGGTCGTCAACATCGTCGGCGACCACGCACGCCACCATCTGCCCTACGACGCGCCGCTCACCTCGGACATCGAAACGCTGGCGCGCCCCATGTCGGCCTGGGTCCGCACCATCGCCGAGCCGGCCCGCATCCCATCCGACACCGCCGCGGCCATCGCGGCCGCGCGCCGCGCCCCCGGACACGTCGCCACGCTTATCCTGCCCGCCGACGTCGCCTGGTCCGACGCCGCGGCCGGTGGCGCCACGACCGGGCCACCCGGCGCGACGGCCGGATTGCCCGCGCCCGACACCTTGCGCGACGCGGCGGCGCGCCTGCGCAACGGCAAGCGCACCCTGCTGATGCTGGGCGGACGGGCGCTGCGCGCCGCGCCGCTGGCAACGGCCAGCCGCATCGCCCAGCGCTGCGGCGCGCGCCTGCTCGCGCCGCAGTCCAATGGCCGCATCGAACGCGGCGCCGGCCGGGTGGCCGTGGACAGGGTGCCCTTCAGCGTGGATGCGGCGCTCCGCAGCCTGGCCGACGCCGAACAACTCATCCTGATCGGGGCGCGGCCTCCCGTGGCCTTCTTCGCCTATCCGGGCAAGCCCGGCAGCCTGCTCCCGGCCGGCTGCGAGGTCCTCGAACTGGCGACGGCGGACCAGGACGTCGTCGCCACCCTCGACTGGCTGGCCGACGAGCTGGGCCTGGGCGCCGCGCCGCCGCTGCTGGAAGCCGCCGCCGCCGGCCCCCTGCCGTCGGGCGGCCTGACGCCCGCCACCCTCATCACCACCCTGGGGCGCCTGCTGCCCGAACACGCCATCCTGTGCGACGAATCCGTATCGTCGGGACGAGACCTGTTCGAGCAGACCCGCGGGGCGGCGCCGCACGATTACCTCCAGATCACTGGCGGCGCCATCGGGTCGGGCCTGCCCATGGCGACCGGCGCCGCCATCGCCAGCCCGGACCGCCGCGTCGTCTGCCTGCAGGCCGACGGCAGCGGCATGTACACGCTGCAGGCCCTGTGGACGCAGGCCCGCGAGCGCCTGGACGTCGTCACCATCATCCTGTCCAACCGCCGCTACGCCATTCTTCATGCCGAGCTTGGAAACGTCGGCGCCGGCACCCCGGGCGAAAACGCCCGCCGCATGCTGGACCTGGACGATCCCGCGCTCGATTGGGTGGCCATGGCGCGCGGCATGGGCGTGGAAGGCGTGGCGGTGCAAACCGTCGAATCGTTCGCCGCCGCGTTGCGCCCGGCACTCGCCCGCCGCGGCCCGTTCCTGATCGAGGCCAGGCTCCAGGACTGACCACCGCAACCCATCCCCTTCTTCTTTCCAGAATCCACAGGAGACATCATGCACCGCATCCCCCCATCGTCCATGCCACGGCGCGCCGCCGCGCTGCTCGCCGCCCTTCTGCTGCCCACCGCCGCTTTCGCCCAGGGTTCCTATCCGACCAAGCCGGTACAGATCATCGTCTCGTGGGCGGCCGGCGGCAGCATCGACACCATGGCACGGGGCTTTGCCCGCGCCATGAGCCAGGAACTGGGCCAGCCCGTCGTGGTCGATAACCGCGACGGCGCTTCCGGCATGATAGGCACGTCGGCCACCGTATCCGCCCCGCCGGATGGCTACGTGCTGAACTTCGGCCCGATCACGCCCATCACCAATGCCCTGCACCTGATGCGCAAGCCGGCCTACGGCGTGGATTCGCTCGAGTACGTCTGCCAGGTATTCGAGAACCGCTTCGCGATCGCCGTCCCGCAGAACTCGCCCTACAAGACCCTGCAAGACCTGTACGCCGCCATCCAGGCCTCGCCGGGCAAGCTGAGCTACGGCCACCTGGGCGTGGGCAGCATCACGCACCTGTCCCTGGAAACAGCCATCCAGGGCCGCAATTTCTCCGTCATCGACGTTCCCTATCGGGGCGAGACCCCGATGTTCCTCGACCTGCAGACCGCGCGGCTGGACTTTGGCATCGTCACCGTGGGCAACACCCTGGCGACCTCGCGGCCGGTACGCATGCTGGCCATCATCAGCGACCGCCGCCATCCCGAGATGCCCGACGTGCCGACGCTCAAGGAACTCGGCCTGCCCTCCCTGCAGCCCGCGCTGGTCGGCCTGATGGCGCCCAAGGGCACGCCCGCGCCGGTCCTGGCGAAACTCGAAGGCGCATGCAAGAAGGCGGTGGAAACAGATGTCATGCAGGCGGCGGTCAAGATGCTGCGCGATGAGATCGTCTATAAGGACCGCAAGACCTTCACCGCCAGCGTGATGCGCGACTACGAGGAAAAAGGCGCGCTGGTCAAACGGCTCGCCATCCCCGCGCAGAACTGATGACCCGCGGGACGCGCCCCGGCCGTCCCGCCTCGACCGTATTCCAGGAGATCCCCATGACCGACGCTTCCACCCTGCACGACCGCTACGTGCAAGGTCCCTTCGATCTCACCGATTGCGTGGACCTGCACGTGCATTCGGCGCCCTGCCTGTTTCCCCGGCTCGGGGATGACCTGGACATGGCCCGGCGGGCGCGCGATGCCGGCATGCGCGCCATCGCGCTCAAGAGCCACCACGAAAACACCGTCTCGCGCGCCTACCACGCGCAAACGGCGATCCCCGGCCTGCAGGTCATCGGGGGCGTCACCCTCAACCAATGCGTGGGCGGCGTCAATCCGGCGGCCGTCGAAGCCGCCTTCATGCTGGGCGGCCGCATCGTCTGGGGCCCGACCGGCCACGCCTGCTACCACGGCACCATCACCGGCGAATTCGGCAAATGGGGCGTCCCGGGAATGGTGCTGCCCGGCAGCGAACGCGGCGGCGTCACCGTGCTCGGCGCCGACGGCCGGCTCACGCCGGAGATCCTCGACATCCTGGACCTGGTCAAGCAGTACGACGCGCTGTTCTGCACCGCCCATCTGAGTCCCGAGGAAATCTCGCTCATCGTCGACCGCTGCGCGCAGATCGGCGCGCGCGTGCTGGTCAACCACATCTATTACTTCCCACGCGTCGACATCGACTACGCCGAGGACATCACCCGCCGCGGCGCCTACATCGAACTGTGCTCGACCTTGCTCATCCCCTCCCGGCACCGCAAGGAACTGCGCTACGACTACGAACTGATGGCCGAGACCATCAAGCGCGTGGGCGCCGCGCGCTGCGTCATGTCCACCGACGGCGGCGGCATGATCTCGGGCCTGTTCCCCGACGAGCAGTTCCGCATGTTCGGCCAGCGCCTGCAAGGCTACGACGTGGCACTGGCCGACATCTATCGCATGATGCGCGACAACCCCACCGACCTGGCGGCGCTGGGGCAGGACCGATCGCCGCTCGGGCCGCGGCGCGGAGCCGCTGCATGAACGCGCCGGGGGAAGACGCCGCGCAACGCATCCCCGTCACGGTGCTGACCGGCTTCCTCGGATCGGGCAAGACCACGCTGCTCAATCGCATCCTGACCGAACGCCACGGCCAGCGCATCGCGGTCATCGAAAACGAGTTCGGGCCGGAAAGCATAGACACCGACCTGCTCGTGCGCGAAGCCAGCGAAGAAATCATCGAGATGAGCAACGGCTGCCTGTGCTGCTCGGTGCGCGGCGACCTCGCGCGGGCACTGGAAGACCTCGCCCTGCGCCGCGCGCGGGGCGGGCTGCGCTTCGACCGCGTGGTCATCGAAACCTCCGGCATGGCCGATCCGGGGCCGGTGGCGCAGACCATTTTTCTCGATTCCGGCGTGGCCGCCTCCTACCGGCTGGACGCCATCCTGACCGTGGTCGATGCCTGCCACGGCGTTCCCACCCTCGCCGCCCATCCCGAGGCACGCGCCCAGGTCGGTTATGCCGACCGCCTGCTGGTCTCCAAGATCGACCTGGTCGGCCCGGCCGAGCTGCCGCTGCTCGCGGATGCGCTGGCCCGCATCAATCCGCGCGTGCCGGTCGTCTGGATGCGGCAAGGCCAGACCGACCTTGGCGAACTGCTGGACGTGGGCGCCTTCGATGCAAGTTCCGTACTGCGCGAACACGCCGACGACGAATGCCGGCACGGCGATAGCCACGATCACCACGATTGCCACCATCAAGGCCCCGGACACCAGGCCGCGCCCGCATGCAACACCGAGCACACGCCCGACGTGGGCGCCTTCGCCTTCACCACCGACCGTCCTTTCGACGCGGACCGCCTGGAGCAATTGCTGTCCGCCCTCGCGGAAGGGCTGGGCACCGACCTCTACCGCTGCAAGGGCGTCCTGTGGGTGGAAGGCGAAACCCGGCAGGTCGTCGTGCAGGCGGTGCAGTTGACCATCGCCATCGACCGGGGCGCGGCGTGGGGAGCGGCGCCACGGCGCAGCAGGCTGGTTTTCATCGGCCGCGACCTGCCGGCCGACGCGATACGCGACAGCCTGACGCGTTGCCTGGTGGCCAGGCTGGCGGCTTGACGGCCGGCAGGCGCGCCGAAACCCGGCGGCGGGCCGCCATCCCGCGGAAGGTCAACTCCCCTCGGCCGCCGCGATGTCCCGCCCGCCGCACACGAACAGGTTCTGCCCGGTGACATAGGACGTCTCGTCCCGCAGGAAGAACATGGCCGCATTGGCCACGTCCTGCGGCTGCGCGACGCGGCCCATGGGAATCGAGGCCTCCAGCGCGTTCGCCTGCGCCGAACCGGCCGGGTGATAGACCCGCAGCATGGGCGTATCCACCGGCCCCGGACTGACGACATTGACATTGATGCCATGCGGCGCCAGTTCGACCGCCAGGGCCCTTGCCATGCCCAGGATGCCGGACTTCACCGCGCCATAGAGCGAACTGCGCGCGCGCCCCAGGCTGACGCGGCTGCCCAGCAGCACGATGTGCCCGTGCCGCCGAGCCTTCATGGCAGGGACCACGAGGCCGACGCACTGCATGGCCGCGCGCAGGTGCAGATGCACGATCCGGTCGAAGCCCTGCGCGTCGAAGGCCTCGACCGGCGCCATGTGCGGAATCCCCGCGCAATGCACGAAACCCGTCACGCGGTGCTCGCGCAGGATGGCTTCGAACACCTCCCGCGTCGCCCCGGCATCCGTCAGATCGGCGATCCGGTCGAGGGTGCCGAGCGGCGCGGCGGGCGGCCGGTCGGACACGTTCACCACCCGTCCGCCCTCGGCCTGTACGCGCCGGGCCAGGGCCGCGCCGATTCCGCCGCTGGCCCCGGTGATCACCGTCACGCCGTCATCGGCCGTCGGCAGCTCAGCCACCCCGCCCCTCCTTGCCCGGACCGGCCCCGGCCGGCGCCGGCAGGCCGAACACCCGCACCGCGTTCTCGCTCAGCGTCTTGCGCAAGCTCGTGTCCGACAAGGGCAGTTGCATGTAGGCATCCAGGCAGGCATCGATCTCGCGCACCGGATACCCGGACCCGTACATCATCTGGTCCTGCAGGAAGCCGTTGGCGGCCTGCACCAGCAGGTCTCCTCCCGGCATGAAGAGATAGGCGTCGGCCGACACATACACGTTCTCGTGGCGATACGCCACGCCCAGCAGTTCGGCGAAGAAGGGCCAGCAGGCATGCCCGGCGACGATGGACAGGTTGGGAAAGTCGCGCGCCACGCCCTGGATGTACCGCGGGTGGGTGTCCTCGATATTCGGCCCCGCGAACGGCCCCGACATCAGCACCACCGGCACCTTGCGGTCATCGCACAGCTCGTACAGCGGATAAAGGCGCCGGTCGTCCCAGTGCGTGGCGAGCGCGCTGCGCGTTGGAGCGATGTGGATGCCGCGCAGGCCCAGTTCGTCGATCGCCCGCCGCGTCTCTTCCAGCGGATCGCCGAAATCCCCGCCGACATCGATGCCCGCGACGCCCGACAACCGGTCGGGATGGGCGTGCACCACCTCCGCGATGTGGTCGTTGGACACGTCGCTGCGCGGTGATCCCCCCGCCGCGGGCACGACCCGGTGCACGCACAGCATCCGGTCCACCCCCGCGCGGTCCGCCTCCTGGAAGAACAACTCCACCGACGCGTTCAGATAGGACGGCGGGATGGTCTTCATTCCCAGATGGCCGCCGAAGAACTTCAGGTGGTCCGGCGTGAAATAGCTCAGGATTTCCTTGGTTGGCGGCCGTGCCCGCAGGTCCACGACATGGTATCCGTTTCGCATGTGTCTCTACACTCCTCAAATATCGGTCCGCGCTAGTCGGCCGTGATCGAAGCCGATTCGATCAGATTGCCCCATTTCTTCGTTTCGCTGGAGATGAACGTGGCCAGCGCGTCCCCCGTCACCGACTGGGGCTCCACCGCCAATTGCTGCATGCGCTCGCGCATGCTGTCCGACTCCATGATTTTCTTGAGCGTGCCACGCAGCTTGTCCAGCACGTCGGCGGGCGTGTTCGCCGGCGCCATGATGACGTTCCACGAACTGGCTGAATACTCGGGAAACCCCACCTCGGCCAGCGTCGGCACATCCGGCAGCAGCGGCGAGCGCTTGTCGCCGACCAGCGCGAGGATCTTCAGCATGCCCGACTTGTGCATCGTCATCGCGGTGGGCAGCACGTCCACGCAGAACTCCGCCTCGCCCGCCGCGATCGCCGCCAGCGCCGGGCCCGCGCCCTTGTAGGGCACGTGCACCGTATCGAGCTTGTACGTCCGCACGAACAACTCCGACGCCAGGTGGCTGGGCGACCCCACGCCCGACGAGGCGTAGTTCACCTTGCCCGGATGCTTGCGGATGTAATCGACCAAGGCAGGCGCGGAATCCGGCTCGAACCTGGGCGAACGCAGCAGCACCATCTGGGTGCTCGATATCTGGATGACGGGCACGAAGTCGCGCCGCACGTCGTAGGGCAGCTTCTTGTACAGCGTGGGATTGATGGCCAGCGCGGCGCTGGACAGCAGCAGGGTGTAGCCGTCCGGCTTGGCGCGCGCGACCTGCTCCGTGCCCACCACGCTGCCGGCGCCGCCCTTGTTCTCGACCACCACGGCCTGCCCCAGCTCGGCCGTCAACCGCGGCGCGATGATGCGGGCAAGGACGTCGTTCAGTCCGCCCACCGCGAACGGCACCACCAGTTTGATGGGACGGTCGGGATAGCCGGCGGCGCTTGCCGTGCCGGCTCCCAACAGCGAGACGAGGATCGTCGCGCAAAGACTCGACTGCCGGTTCATGCTGCCTCCTTGTGATCAGGTGACGCGGACGTCCCTGGGAACTGCGACGGATTATAGGAATGGGGCCCCGGCGGACCGTTACTGTTTCGTCGCCGGATTTACGGCGGCGTCCGATTAATTGCGGACGCCGCGGCACGCCGCTACTGCCAGGCGATCCCGGTGAACTTGAGCTGCGACAGCTCCTCGATGGCGTAGCGCACGCCTTCCCGCCCGGTGCCGCTCAGTTTCATGCCGCCGAAGGGGTACATGTCCAACCGGAAGCGGCTGGCTTCATTCACCCACAACGCCCCCACCTCGAAGGACTCGGCAAACCGGAACGCGTGGCCCAGGCTGCGCGTGAACACCGCCCCCTGGAGCCCGAACGGGGAATCGTTGGCCAGCGCCAGCGCATGCGCGGCGTCATCGGCCCGGATCAGCACGGCGACCGGCCCGAAGACCTCCTCGTACCACAGCCGCGCGCAAGGCTTGAGTTCCTCGACGATGACCGGAGACAGGATCAGGCCCTCGCGGCGAGGCGCCAGCCGGTAGCGGGCGCCGTTCGCGATCGCATCCTCGCACAGGGCCATGATGCGGTCGGCCGACGCCTCGGATACCAGCGGACCGATGTCGGTCCGCTCGTCGCCCGCGGGTCCGACGCGCATCCGCTCGGCGGCGGCGGCGAATCGCGCCGCGAACGCGTCGTAGACCCCGGCCTCGACGATGACCCGCTGCGCCGAGATGCATTGCTGCCCGCTGGCCTCGAACGCGGCCGCGGCGATCTTCGCGGCAGCCGCTTCCAGGTCCGCGTCGGCCAACACGACGTTGGCGGCACTCGACCCGAGCTCCGACAAGAAACGGCGCACGCCCGTTGCCCTGGCCAGTGCTTCGCCAGCCTGCACGCCGCCCGTGAACGACACCGCCCCGACGTCGGGATGGGCCGCGAGGGCCAGCGCCGCCGCCTTGTCCCCGGCCAGCACGTTCACCATTCCCGGCGGCAGGCCGGCCTCGACCGCCGCCCCCGCCAGATGCAGCGCCGTGCGCAACGACGCGGGCGCCGGCTTGGCCACGCAGGCGTTGCCAGCCGCGAGCGCGGGCGCCAGTTTCTGCACGAGCAGGTTCACCGGCGCATTGAACGGCGTGATCGCGGCCACGACGCCATAGGGAAAGCGGCGGGTGTAGCCGACCCGCCCCACGCCGGCCGACACGGCGTCCAGGGGAATGACCTCGCCACCGATGTGCGCCAGTTCCGCCATGCAGGCTTCCACGAACTGGAGGCCGCGCGCCACCTCGCCGCGCGCCACCCGTATCGGCTTGCCCACGTCATCGCTGATGATGCTTGCCAGCGTGGCGGCTTCGCCGGACAGGGCGTCCCGCAGGGATTGCAGGTGGCGCAGGCGCGCGACAAGCGGCGAAGGCCGCTGCGCCTCGTATGCGCGGCGCGCGCTGGCCACCGCCTGCGCCACGACGCCCTCGTCCGCCTCGGCGATGGCCAGCACACCCCCGCCGCCGGCCTGGCGCCACGGCATGCGCGCCTCGCCCGGCGCGACCCGGGCGCCGTCGATGAAAGAGGACTGCACGTCCCCGGGCAACGCGTCTTTCATCGTCCGCCTCCCGACTCGGCGCGCAGGTGCCGGATATTCATGTTCGCGAGAAATCCGACCAGGGGATGCAGCCCCATTTCCGCGAACACCAGCTGGTCCATGTTCAGCAAGGCTCCCCGGTGGCTTTCGCTCAACTCGAAGCGCGCGGCATAGGCCTGCGGATCCGCCACGAACGCATGCTGGTTGGCCCGGTCGTAGGCCAGGCCGTGCAGGGCGCGCGTCAGTTCCGCCAGTTCGGGCGCGATGCGCGGATAGTGCGGACGGGGGGCCGGCTGCGGCGGCGAGAAGAACCCCACCGAGGCATAGTTGTGGTGCCAGCTCGGATCCATCTGCACCACGTCGGGCACGCGCTCGCCCAGCGCCCCCGCTGCCAGCGCCCAACAGCGCAGTTCGATGTTGCCGGTGTCGTCCAGTTTCGACTCGCCGTACCCGATCAGCGACTTCAGGTTGCCGGTCCGCAGGGTATCCAGGACACGGTTGTCGAAATCCAGGTCGGGTTGGCTGTAGCGGTCCGTGCCGGGAAAATGCGACATGCCGCCGCTGGCCACGACCACCGTCCGCAACCCCAGGCGGCGCACGGCGTTGGCCAGCGCCACGCCGAAGGCATAGCACCGCTCGGTAGTCGGCTGCGGCGGCAGGTAGGCATTGACATATACCGGCAGCACGGGCGCCGACACCCCCAGGTGCGTCAGCGGGATGCCCAGCGCATAGTCGATCTCGGCGCTGCTGGTGAAGGCGGGATCGAAGCCCGACCGGTACAGGTCCTCGACGATCTGGAAGGAAATGTCGCTGGGCACCTGATAGCGAAAACCACGGCCGGCGAACTCTCCTTTTGCCACGCCTCCGACATGCAACGTGAAGGGAGGCGCGCACTGATGGAAGAACTGCTGGGCATGGTCATTGGCGATCATGATCCACAGATCGGGCTCGAGTGCCTGCAGACGCTCCCCGATCGACGCGGCCACGTCCCGGACCCGCTGGACCGTGTCCTTGTCCTCGCTGTCGGGCAATGTGAAAAACTGCGGGGCATGCGGCAGCATGGCGCCGCCGACGATCAGATCCTGGGGCATTGCGTCTCTCCTTTTTGGCAATCTGTCCTGGGTGCCAAGAAGTGTAGGAACGCAGCCCCGGGCGACCGTTACGTCCCCGTCTGCCCATTTATGAATTCATCCGATTTTGTCGCGGCGGCCGATGGCGGCCGCCGGGCTCCTGGATATACTGTCGGCACACACGCAACATCGCCGTCCCGCGGGGCGAAGGAAGGGCCACGTGTCCAGAGTCCTAGCCGTTACCCATGGCCACATCGGCCGGGCCTGCCTGCTCGACAAGGTGCGGCCCGCCGGCGCGCATGCCCATCCCGTCCACCACGCCATGATCGAACTGGACGGCCCCTGCCATGAATACCAGGTGGGCGAGGCATCGGCGATACTGGCGCCCCGCCACGCCGTCCTCGTCAACAGCCACGAGCTGCACGCCAACCGTTCCGTCGGCCAGGGAAAAAGCACGATCCTCATGCTGTATTTCTCGCCGTTGTGGATCGAGGAACAATTCCCGGGCCTGCCCGCATACGTGAGGTTTTTCCGGCACAGCAGCGTGCAACTGGGAGCGTGCGCGGTCGAGCTTGCCCAGCGGCTGGCCCGGCACATGCTCGAGGCGGCCGAGATCAACAGCCCCGAAGTCCAGGCCCTGTTCGGCGAACTTGCCGAGCACCTGTGCCACCAGCACGGCCCCACGTATCCGAACCGCGAGCGGCCCGCCCGCAGCAACGACTACCGCATCCGGCGGGCCATCGCGCTGATGCAGGAGCATCTGGAAGAGCCGCTGCCCACCCAGACCATCGCTTCGCGGGTGGGCCTGTCCCGTTCGCGCTTCTTCGAACTGTTCACCGCCTGCACCGGCCTGTCGCCCAAGCACTACGTCAACATGCTGCGGCTGCACGCCGCGGTGGAATACCTGGCCGACGACCCGGGCCCCATCGCCGAGCTGTCACAGCGCTGCGGTTTCGGCGCGCAAAGCCACTTTTCGAAATTTTTCGTCGACCAGCAGGGCTTCACGCCCCGCGACTATCGCCGCGCCGCCGTGCCCGCCCTGCCCAGGCAGTGCGAGCACGCCGACGCCCCGCACCCTTAGTGCTTGGCCACGCCCAGCAACCCGTCCAGCGTCGCGCCGTCGGCCAGCAGGGCCTGCGCGGTGCTGGCATGCGCCACGCTGCCCCGCTCCAGCACGATGGCGTCGTCGGTGATGCTGAGCGCCTTGCGGGCGTTCTGCTCGACCAGGATCACCGACATGCCTTCGTCGCGGATGATCCGCTGCAAGGCGCTCATCAGTTCCTGGACGATGATCGGCGCGAGCCCTTCCAGCGGCTCGTCCAGCAGCAACACCCGGGGGTTCAGCATCAGCGCACGGCCGATGGCCAGCATCTGCTGCTCGCCGCCCGAGAGCTGGTTGCCCATGTTGGCCTTGCGCTCCCGCAGGCGCGGGAACATCTCGTAGATGCGCGTCAGGTTCCACGGCCCGGGCACGGCCACCGCCGTCAGGTTTTCCTCGACCGTCAACGACTTGAAGATGTTGCGTTCCTGCGGCACCCAGCCGATGCCGGCCAGCGCGCGCTGGTCGGGACGCAGCCCGGTGATGTCCTTGCCCGCCAGGTGAAGGCGGCCGGCGAAGCGCCGCGTATGGCCGACGATGGTGTTGATCAGCGTGGTCTTGCCGGTGCCGTTGCGGCCCAGCAAGGCCAGCGCGCGGCCCTCGCCCAGCGAAAGGTCGATACCCATCAGGACCTTGGCCTCGCCGTAGCCGGCCACGATGCCTTCGAGCTTGAGCAGCTCAGTCATGGTAGCCCTCCACCACTTCCTCGCCCAGGTACACCGCCTTCACGCGCGGATCGCGGGCGATCTCGGCATTGGTGCCTTCGACGAACAGCCCGCCGTTGACCAATACCGAGATGCGGTTGGCGAAGCTGAATACCAGATCCATATCGTGTTCGATGAGCAGGATGGTCACGTCCTCGGGCAAGGCGCCGACCGTATTGAGGATTTCGCGTCGCTCGCCGTCGGGCACCCCGGCCACGGGCTCGTCCAGCAGCAGCACGCGGGGCCTGGCGGCCAGCGCCAGCGCGATCTCGAGCAGACGCTGCTTGCCGTAAGGCAGCACCGCCGTCTTGCGGTCCTTCACGTCGAGCAGGTTGCACTGCTCCATCAGGGCGGCGCATTCGTCCATGATCTCGCCGCGCTTGCCCAGCGGACGCAGGCAACGCCAACCCTTGCCTTCCCGCTCGGAGATGGCCACCGCCAGCGATTCCGCCGGCGTCATTTCGGCGAACAGCTGGTTGATCTGGAAAGTGCGCACCAGGCCGCGGCGCGCCCGCGCGTGCACCGGCAGGCGCGTGACGTCCTCGCCTTCGAGCTCGATCCGGCCGGAAGTGGCGGACAACACGCCGGTCAACAGATTGATCAACGTGGTCTTGCCCGCGCCGTTGGGACCGATCAGCGCCTGGCGGGCGCCGCGCTCGACCGTGATCGACACGTCGTTGGTGGCGACCAGCCCGCCGAAGCGCTTGGTCAGGCCGAAGGTCTGCAGTACGGTGGTCATTGCTTGCCTCCATGGCCACGGCGGAACCAGGTCCAGGGACGCACCAGCTTCTCGTGGCCGACGACCACGATGACGACCAGGAGCAGGCCGATCCAGAATTGCCAGTATTGAGGCGTGATGCCCGACAGCCAGTCCTGCATGAACTTGAAGATGACGGCGCCGATGACCCCGCCGTACAGGTAGCCGGCGCCGCCGATCACCAGCATCAGCATCACATCGGCCGAGCGGTGGAAAGCCAGCACGTCCAGCGACGCGAAGCCCGTGGTCTGCGCCAGCAGCGCGCCGGCCACGCCGGCATAGGCGGCCGCCAGGGTATAGACGGCGGCGCGGCGGCGGTTGACCGCCACGCCCATGGCCGCGGCGCGCAGCGGATTCTGGCGCACCACCTGCAGCGACATGCCGAACGGCGAATGCACGATGGCCCGGGCGATGAAAAACAGCACCGCCACCACGATGATCGAATAGGTGTAGGCCGTGCGGCCGAACAGGTCGAACTCGAAGGTGCCGAACAAGGGCACCATGGTCACGCCGGTCAGGCCATCCGCGCCTCCCGTCAGCCAGTTCATCTTGTTGGCGATCTCGTACAGGATCAACGCCACGCCCAGCGTCACCATCAGGCGGGTCAGGTCGGAGCCGCGCATCACCAGCACGCTGGTCACCAGCCCGAGCAGCGCGCTCAGGGCCGCCGAGATGACCAGCCCCAGGATGGGATCGATGCCGAAATACTTGGCCAGCAGCGCCGCGCAATAGGCGCCCAGCCCGAAGAAGGCCGCATGGCCCAGCGACACGATGCCGGCGTAGCCGAGGATCAGGTCGAGCGAGACCGCGAACAAGGCCAGGATGGCCAGCTCATTGAGCAGCAGGAATCCCCTGGGCAGCACGAAGGCGGCGCCGATGGCGACCGCCCAGAAGACGATTTCGAACCACCGGATGCGGGACCAGCGCGCGCCGATCGCGCGCAGCGAATCGGGGGCCGCCGCGGCGGACGCGGGAGCCCGGGTCGCGATCGTGGCTTTCATGACTTACCCCCCGCCCGGGAGAACAGGCCTTGCGGACGCCACATCAGCATGATGATCATGACGCAATAGATGATGAATGCCCCGACGGTGGGGATGTAGTACTTGCCGGCCACGTCGGCCACGCCCAGCAGCAGCGAAGCCACCAGCGGCCCCGTGAGGGAAGACGTGCCGCCCACGGCCACCACGATCAGGAAATAGATCATGTACTTGACCGGGAAGGTCGGATCCATGCCGAGCAGGTCGGCGCCCAATGCGCCCCCCAGGCCGGCCAGGCCGGAACCGAAGGCGAAGGTCGACAGGAACACCAGGTTGATGTTGATGCCCAGCCCGCTGGCCGCGCGTGGATCGTCCACCGCGGCGCGCAGGCGGCTGCCGAAGCGGGTCTTGCTCAGGATCAATTGCAGCGCGATCACCAGCACCACGCAGATCGCGATCACGAACAACCGGTAGTGCCCGATGCCCACGCCGCCGATCACCGACCGGCCGCTCAGCCACTCCGGCAGATGCAGCAGTTGTTGCTGCGATCCCATGAAGTAATCGACCATGGCCATGGCCATGAAGGTCAGCCCGATCGAGAACAACACCTGGTTCAGGTGCGATTGCCCGTACACCCGCTTGTACAGCGTGCGCTCCAGGATCGCCCCCATCACCGCCGACACGATGAAGGCCAGCGGCAGACACAAGAGGAAAGGCACGTTCAGGCGCTGCATGGCCAGCACGGTCACATAACCGCCCACCATCGCGAACGCCCCGTGCGCCAGGTTGATGAAATTCATCAACCCCAGCGTCACGGCCAGCCCGCAGGCCAGCACGAACAACAGCATGCCGTATGCAATGCCATCAAACAGTATCGTCAGCAAGAGAAGCTCCCCCCTACGCGCTTACGCGCGCCTCCCAGGGGGCGGCACTGGCGGACCGGCGAAGCCGGATCCGCTGTGCCCTGGGTCGGGCGCCGTACGCGGTTCTGGGTTACAGAAGTGGCTACTTGATTTTTGCGGGGTCTTTGACGGCTTCGATCTTGTCGAAGGGGACGTTGTACAGGGCGCCGTTCACGCGTTCCACCTTGGTGATGTAGACGTTCTGCACCATCTCGCGCGTCTGCGGATCCAGCATGACCGGACCCCGCGGGCTGTCCCACTTCTGGCCCTTCATGGCGGCCAGCAGCTTGTCGCCGTTGGTGTCGCCCTTGGTGGCTTCGATGGCCTTGTAGATCAGGTGCATGCCGTCATAGCCGCCGACGCTGTGGAAGTTCGGACGCATGCCCTTGTTGGCCTTGGCGATGCCCGCCACGTAGGACTTGTTGGCCGGGTTGTCCAGCGCGGCCGAGTAGTGCATGGACGTCACCACGCCCAGCGCCACGTTGCCCATGTCGTTCAGCAGATCGTCGTCGACCACGTCGCCGGTGCCGATCATCTTGATGCCGGCCTTGTCCAGGCCGCGCTCGGCGAACTGCTTCATGACCACCGAACCCATGCCCGAGGGCACGAACACGAACACGGCGTCCGGCTTGGCATCGCTCACGCGTTGCAGGAAGGGCGCGAAATCGGGGTTGTTCACCGGCACGCGCAATTCCTGCGTCACTTCACCGCCGTTGGCGGTGAAGACCTTCTTGAACGAGTTCTGGGCATCGATGCCGGGACCGTAGTCGGCGACCAGGGTCACGACCTTCTTGATGCCGTTCTTCGGCGCCCATTGGGCGATGCCCAGGGTGACCTGCGGCAGCGTGAAGCCGGAACGCACGACATAGGGCGACTGTTCGGTGATCATCGCGGTCGCGGCGGCCATCACGACCATGGGCACCTTGGCCTGGGTGGCGATGGGCGTGGTCGACAGCGCCAGCGGCGTCAGGCCGAAGCCGGCCAGCACGGCGACGCGGTCATTGACTACCAGTTCCTGCGCCAGGCGCTTGGTGGTGTCGGCGACGTTGGCGTCGTCCTTGATGATCAGTTCGATCTTCTTGCCGGCCACTGTGGTGCCGTGTTCGGCCATGTACAGGCGGACGGCGGCTTCGATCTGGCGGCCGGTGGACGCGAACGGCCCCGTCATCGGCAGGATGAGGCCGACCTTGACCACGTCCTGCGCATAGGCGGGCACGGCGGCCGTGCCGGCCAGCATCAACGCGGCGGCGATCTTGAGCAGATTGCGTTTGTTGTTCATGGTGTCTCCTTGCTAACTCACCGGATGGGACAACGTGGGAAATCAGGGCCAGCGGCCGCTGAAAAGCGCGGCATAGCGTATCAGCTTGTAAACGGCAAAAGTGACCCCTGCGGGTAATCCGCAGGCGTAAAACGTTATCGCGGTATGCGTCTGCGTATCAGCCGGGCTCCCGGAATCTGCGAGAACATGTCCTGGTTGCGCAGCACCGACTGCATGTTGCGAAAGGCGATGCGCGCGTGCTCCCGCATGATGGCCTCGGCGCGCGCGCCTTCGCGGTTCTCGATGGCGGCCAGCACCATCCAATGCTGGTCCTGCGCCACGATCAGGCTCAGCCAGGCGTCCTCGTCGTCGGCCTGGGCCTGCAGGAAGCCATTGGGCGAGGCGAACGGAAGATTCGTCGCGCGCGCGATCTGGCGTTCGAGCACCGAGCTACCCGGCAGGTAGTGCAGCATCTGGTGGAAGCGGCGATTCAGCTCGATGTAGCCAGACAGGTCTGCGACGCCCTTGTCGCGGCCCGTCAGGATGCGGTCGATCTCGGTCAGGCAATCGCGCATCGCGTCCAGGTCGGCGGCCGACACACCGCGCTCGGCGGCCATGCGCGCGGCCAGTCCTTCCAGCGTGCCGCGCACCTCGATGGAGTCGCGTATCTCGGATTCCGTGAAGGCCTTGACCGCGTAGCCGCCCGAAGGAATCACCTCCAGCAGGCCTTCGTCTTCCAGCCTGGCCATCGCGGCGCGGATGGGCGTGCGCGAAATGCCCAGCCGCTCGGCCACGCTGGGCTCGGACAGGCGCGCTCCCGGCGTCAGTTCGCCCGACAGGATCAACTCGCGCAGCCCCAGTTCGGCCGCGGTCGTCTGCGCACCACCCGACTTGGTCTTGCCGTCGGCCCGGTTGCGCGCGGCGGTCTGCTCAGTCATGCGGCCCCCGCATCGGGACAGGAGGCCGCGGACAGGACGCCCGGACAGGCGAGGCGCCCATGGCGCCCGGAGGAATTCGGCAGGGGGTAGTCATGTCTCCGTTACCGCTCTTTACCGCTTTACTGGATACAGACTGTATACAGAGATCTCGACCAATAACAAGAACTTTGTACCCTGCCTAGGGAAAACGCCAAGCGCCGTATACAACCCCCGAAAAAAAGCGGCGCCCAATTCTGAACGCCGCTCCTGCAAGAACCCACCCCGGTGTTGCCAGGATGCGGTGGATCCGGCTTTGCCGGTCCCCCCGCATCGCCCCCTGGGGGGCGCGCATCAGCGCGTAGGGGGGAACGTATTCACGAGTGATACGCGCTTTCCCCGTGCGTCGTGATGTCCAGGCCTTCGCGCTCTTCCTCTTCCGTCACGCGCAGCCCCAGCAGCGCATCGGCGATCTTGTAGGCGATCAACGCGACGATCGTGGTCCAGACGATGGTGATGACCACGGCCTCGACCTGCACCCACAGCTGGCTGAGGATGGTCATGCCGTCCACGCCCGGGCCGCCCAGCACCTTCGCGTTGAAGATCCCGGTCAGCAACGCGCCGACGATACCGCCCACGCCGTGGACACCGAACACGTCCAGCGAGTCGTCCACCTTCAGCATGCGCTTCAGGCTGGTCACGCCCCAGACGCAGATCACGCCCGCGGCCAGGCCGATCACCAGCGCGCCCACGGGACCGACCACGCCGGCCGCCGGAGTCACGCCCACCAGGCCCGCCACCGCGCCGGACGCGCCGCCCAGCATCGAGGGATGACCACGCACGGCCCATTCCGTGAAGACCCAGGCCAGCACCGCGGCGGCCGTGGCGATCAGCGTGTTCATGAAGGCCAGCGAGGCGACGTTGTTGGCAGCCAGCGCCGAACCCGCGTTGAAGCCGAACCAGCCCACCCACAGCAGCGAGGCGCCGATCATGGTCATGGGCAGGTTGTGCGGCGACAGCGACTCCTTGCCGAAACCGATGCGCTTGCCGATGACATAGGCGCCGACCAGGCCCGCCACGCCGGCGTTGATGTGCACCACCGTGCCACCCGCGAAGTCCAGCGCGCCGCGCTCGAACAGGAAGCCCTTGACCTCGCCGCCGAACCACACCATGTGCGCGATGGGGATGTAGGCGAAGGTGAACCACAGCACCATGAACAGCAGGATGGCCGAGAAGCGCGCGCGTTCGGCGAAGGCACCCACGATCAGCGCGCAGGTGATGCCGGCGAACGTGGCCTGGAAGGCCGCGAAGCTGAGCTCGGGCACGGTACCGGACAGCGGGAAGGTCCCGGTCTCGGCATCGAACAGTCCCTTCAGGAACAGCCGGTCAAGCCCGCCGAAGAAGGCATTGCCCTCGGTGAAGGCCAGCGAATAGCCGTAGATGAACCACAGCACGACGATCAGCGAGAACGTCACCAGGACCTGCATCAGGACCGACAACATGTTCTTGCTGCGCACCAGGCCGCCATAGAACAGCGCCAGGCCCGGCACCACCATCATCAGTACCAGGATGGTGGACGTGCTGAGCCAGGCCAGATCGGCCCCGACCAGCGTGGGGGCGGCATCCTCCGCCAGCGCGGGGGCGGCGAACAGTGCCAACGCCAGCGCCAGTCCCGCCCCAAGGGCTTTCATCGATGAAGCATGCATTGTTTTCATTTTTGAATCGTCCTCAGAGGGCGTCCTTGCCGGTTTCCCCGGTACGAATACGAATGACTTGTTCGAGCGGGAACACGAAGATCTTGCCGTCGCCGATCTTGCCGGTGCGGGCCGAATTCTCGATGGCCTCGATGGCGCGGTCCACCAGATCGTCCGCGAGGGCGATCTCGATCTTGACCTTGGGCAGGAAATCGACGACATACTCGGCGCCCCGGTAAAGCTCGGTGTGCCCCTTCTGGCGGCCGAAACCCTTGATCTCGGTAACGGTAATGCCCTGGACCCCGATGCCGGAGAGGGCTTCGCGTACCTCGTCAAGCTTGAAGGGCTTGATGATTGCGGTGATGAGTTTCATGACGAACCCCACATGGTGATGAATCGAAATGGCTGACCGGCGCGGCCTCGCGGCCGCCCGGGATCAGAACGCCTTGCTCAGGCCGAGCACCGCGCCGAAGCGGCCGGCGTTCTTGCCCTTGTTGGTGATGACCCAGTCCTTCTTGCTGGTGGTCACCAGCGACAGGCCCAGGATCCAGCCGTCCAGGTCCTTGGTCACGCCCGCCTTGTAGTCGACATAGTGGCCCAGGCCGGTCGCGTCGTTCTTCAGCTTCTGGTAGCCGACGTGGGCATTGGCGCCCCAGCCGTTCCCCAGGTCGAAAGCAGCGCCCAGGTCCAGGTAGTAGTTGTTCTTGCTGTTCGGTGTGCCGAAGAAATCAGTCATGCCGTGCGAATACTTCAGCGTGAACGGGCCCCAGCCCACCGCGCCGTACAGCTCGAAGTTGTCGATCGTGCTGCCGTTCAGCTTGGAACCGGGGTAGTAGTAATAGAGACCGCCCACGTCGAAGGCGAAGTCCTCGTACTTGAACTTGTAGCCGCCGTAGAAATCCATCTCCAGGTTACCGCCGCTGAACAGTTCGCTGGCGACGTTGGAGTTCCAGTTGCCCAGGTAGAAGCCGGACTTGTGGGCGAAATCGAAGCCGCCCTGCATCGCCGGCTTGAGGTTGGTCTGGCTGAAGCCGCGGAACCGGTAGTCGCTGAACAGGCCGGCGTTGCCCGTAAAGGTGTAGTCGGGCTCCGGATCGGCGGCAAAGGCGGTCGAGGTGGCGCACAGGGCCAGGGCGGTCGCAAGCAGAGGTTTTTTCATGGGTCGTTCCAGGGCGGGTTGTCAGCCAGGCGGTCCAGTGCGTGGGTGGCGCAACTGGCGTGGTCACGGGGCCTGCGCGGTCAGGCGGACCCCGATTGACGGTTACTGAGCATTTCCCGTGCCAGCTTGCTTTCCCTATGGAACGCACCACCCTTGCCCGGATGACGAACCAAATTGGTGCATGCGGCGGGCGCGCCAGCGGCGGCCGCACCATGTCGTGGCGCAGGCGTTCGTCCCGGGGCGGGACTACACTGGAGGCCGGCAGCCGACTTAAAGGACAGACATCATGATCAATCGCACCGACTGGTTCGAAGACCTGCAGAAAAACATCTCCGACCTGATCGCCCGCAGCCCGGCGGCCGACATCGAGCGCAACGTCAAGGGCTTCCTGGGCCAGACCTTCACCCGGCTGGATCTGATCACCCGCGAGGAATTCGACATCCAGACCGAATTGCTGGCGCGCACGCGGGCCAAGGTGGATGCGCTGGAAGCGCAGGTGCAGGCGCTGGAGGCGCGGGTGATCGCGCTGGAGGGGAAAGCGTCGCAGGGTTGAAGCAGGGCCCGCCCCGCGAACCAGGCCCGTACGCTCCCGCGGCGGGGACGAGCGCCTATTTGTCTATCCGGACCGTACCCGCCGCGAACAGCTTCTTCCAGCGCGTATCTTCGCTGCGCAGGTAGCGTTCGAAAGCCGCCCCGTCCATGTCGTCGGGTTGCCCGCCCAGCCGCAGCAGGGCCTCGACGGCCTCATCCCTCTTGATCGCCTGGCGCACCGCGCCGGCCAGCCGCTCGACCACCGGCGCCGGCGTGCCCTTGGGCGCGGCCAGGCCGAACCACGAGGTCAGGTCATACTCCGGCACCCCCGCCTCCACCATCGTCGGCACTTCTGGCGCGCCCGGCGAGCGCACCGCCGTGGTGACCGCCAGCGCGCGCAGCTTGCCGGCCTGGATGTTGGGCAGCGCGCTGATCAGGCTGTCGAACATGAAGGCCAGCGTGCCGGTCTGCATGTCCACCTGCGCCTGCGCCGTGCCCTTGTAGGGCACGTGTGTCACCTTGATTCCCGCCAGTCCGCCGAACAGTTCGCCGGCCAGGTGGCTGGCCGAACCGATGCCCGCCGAACCGTAGTTCAGTTGACCCGGCCGCGAGCGCGCGTACGCCACCAGCTCGGGCACCGTCTTCACCGGCAGCGAGGGATGCACGACCAGCACGTTGCCCACGCCCGTGATGCGCGTGATGGGCGCGAAGTCGTTCACCAGGTTGTAGTTGGCCTCGGCCGGATTGATGATGGGATTGAGCACGTCGGCGAAGGCGCACAGCAGCAGCGTGTAGCCGTCGGCCGGCGCGCTCTTGACCGCCCGGGTCGCCAGCGCGCCGCCGGCGCCGGGACGGTTCTCCACCACGACCTGCTGGCCCAGGCTGTCGCTCAGCAACCGCGCGACCAGGCGCGCGCACGTGTCCGCCGGGCCGCCCGCGGCGAAGCCCACGAGAATGCGGATCGGTTTGTCGGGAAAGGCCGCCAGCGCGGGCAGGCCGAGCGTGGCCAGCGAGGCGAGGCCGAAGGCGCGGCGCGTGATCATGACGAAGACTCCTGGGCCAGGAAATGGGTGTTGACGCGGCGCACGACCATGCGGCGATAGATGCCGGCCTGCGCGTACGGGTCCGCGTCGGCCCAGGCCTGTGCCTCTTCCATCGAATCGAAGGCGGCCACCAGCAGGCTGCCGCAGTAGTCGCCCTGACCGGCGTCCGAGTCCCACAAAGGACCCGACACGACCACGCGGCCCTGGGCGGCCAGTTCCGCGCGGCGACGAATGTGCGCGTCGCGCAGGGGCGCGCGCAGCGCCTCGCTGCGGTCGACGTCCTCGGCGTACATGAGGTAGAGCGCGCGGCCGGTCATGGGAATCGGGCCGCGGAAAGGCGGGAGATACGGGGCATGAGCAAGAAAAGTCCGAAAAGTGGAACATCCGTTTTGAACCGTGGACGAATGTTATTCGGACTCTTAAAAAAATTGATCTCCTCTGGTCCGATATATGGACCAGAGGAGATCAGGCAAACCCGACCCCGTTCGCCGGCCGGCGGCTCAGTCCGGCGCCATGCCCAGGACGGCGCATGCCGCCCGCGCACAGGCCTCGTCCTGTTCCTCGCTCCCGCCCGACACGCCTATGCCGCCCACCAGTTCGCCTTCCGCGGACAGCGGCAGGCCGCCGCCGAAGCCCGCGAACCGGGGGCGGGCCGGCAGGCCCTGGCGCACCGCCGGGGAATGTCCCTTCAGGACGTCGTCCCAGGCGCCGGTGGGCAGCCGGAAGCCGGCCGCCGTGTACGCCTTGTCGACCGCGATGTCGGCCGAATGCAGGAACGCGCCCGGCATGCGCAGGAAACCCAGCAGCACGCCGCTGGCGTCCACCACCGCCACGTTGATGCATAGCCCTTGCCGCCCCGCGGCGTCCACCGCCGCGTCCAGCGCCGCGCGCACGGCCTCCAGGGTCAGCGCCCGGGTCGGGCGGGTCCAGCCATTCATGTCGGTGTCCTGGTCAGGTGAATACGCTCAGGAATTTCTCGTTCAGCTTGCGGTCGTGATAGAAGATGCCCGCGCCCAGCTGGTCATCGGTCCAGGTGATGACGGGCTTGTCCGGGTACCAGGTGTAGCCGCCCGAGAATACTTCGTTGCGGTTGCCGCTGGGATCGAAGAAGTACACCGTCTCGCCGCGCGTGATGCCGTGCCGCGTCGGGCCGATGTCCAGCGACACGCGCCGCTTGGAGATGATGTCCGCCGCCTTCAAGACCTCGCCCCAGTTGTCCAGCAGGAAGGACACGTGGTGCAGCTTGTTCTTGACCGGCTGGCGGATGAAAGCCACGTCGTGCGCCTTGTTGGCGCAGCTCAGGAAGGCGCCGATCATCAGCTTGCCGCCGTCGGCCACCACCTGCTCCGACAGGCCGAAGCCCAGCACTTCGGTGAACAGCTTGTAGGTGCCGTCCAGGTCGTCGCCATACAGCAGGCAATGGTCGAAGGAACGCGGGGCCATGCCCTTCAGGTCGTCGGGCCACGGATCCGGGTTCTGGTAGCCGGTGGCGCAGCCCGTGGCCTCGCGGTAGGCGTACAGCTCCATCACGTGGCCGGTGGGGATGGTGAAGCGGAAACGCTTGCCGGTCTTGGGATGTTCGCCGGCCTCGATCCAGCTCAGGTCGGTGGCCAGGCCGCTGGCCTTCACGTCGGCCGACAGCTTCTCCAGCGTCGCTTCCGAATCGACCTTCCAACCCATGTAGTCCATGCCGGATTCGTCGGCCTCGCGCAGCACCACGCTGTGGTGGTCCGATTCGTCCCAGCCCTTCAGGAACACGCGCGGGCTGCCATCGGCGGCCTGGTCGCGCATGACCTCGGTCAGGCCGATGGTGTCCACGTAATGCCGCACCGCCGGCTCGAGTTCGAGCACGCGTATGCAGACGTGCCCGGGTCTCAGCACTCCGGTAATTGCCATGTGTATCTCCTTGGTGTGTGCAGGATTGTCTGGATCAGAACATGTGGCGCATGCCCACGCGCACCATGGTCTGGGTCTTGCCGTCGGACGGCCCGTTCATGCCGGCTATCCAGGCAGTGGCGCCGGGCGTCCCGCCCGCGCGCTGGTAGACCAGGGCCGCGTAGGCGTCGGTGCGCCTGGACAGCGCGTAGCCCAGCGTGGCGCTGGCCTGGTGGGCGTGCACCTTGTTCAGGGTGGCGTTGGCCCACTGGTATTGGTAGTCCAGCAGCAGCGTGGTGCTGGCCGCCACCGGCAGGGTCGTGCCGACCTGCGCCACCTGCGCCGAGCCGCCGGTGAAGGTATTGCGCGTGTTGGTGTAGAGCGCGTTCAGCACGGCGCCGCCGAGCTGGTAGCGGCCGCCCAGGCCCCAGGTGCGGATGCCGTCGTTGCCGTTGTTGATGGCCGCGTTGCGGGCATCGGTGATGGCGGCCGTCAGCGCGAAGGGGCCCCGCGCGTAGGACAGGCCGGCGCTGTAGCTGCGGCCCTGCCCCATGCTGCCCGGCTGTTCGCCGAAGCCGTACAGCGCGCCGAAGGTCAGGCCGCCGTAGTTGGCGCTGGTGAACTTGACCGAGTTGTCGACCCGCTTGGCGCCGGCCACGCCGTCGAAGTCCATCGCCCCGCCCGGCATGCCGGGCACGCCCAGGCCGCCGAAGGGCCCCAGGCGCAGGTTGTACAGGCCGATCATCGGGAAGGACGGCCCGTAGCGGCCCGGCCCCAGCATGTCGAAGCTGAAGTCGTACTGCTTGCCCAGGGTCAGCGTGCCCCAGGACTGCGAACTCAGGCCCACGTAGGCCTGCCGGCCGAACAGCGGCCCGACGCTGGCGCCGTTGTCGGCGGCGAACTGGCCTTCCAGCGTGAACACCGCCTTCATGTCGTTGCCCAGCGCCTCGCTGCCGCGCAGGCCGAACAGGTTGGGCGACAACAGGCCCGTGTCCATGGACCAGGAACCATGGCCGCCCTGGTTGGACAGATAGTTCACGCCGGCATCGATGATGCCGTACAGCGTGGTCGTGGTCTGCGCCATCGCCGGGGTGGCGCAGGTCAGGGCCAGGGGAAGCAGGAGTCTCGCGGTTTTCATCGTTATGGTCACTCGTCGGAGGTTGAAATGGGACGCCCCTCCTCCAGGACGTCCCGGGAAAGATGCCGGGTCACGCAGCGGCGCATCCGGTCCAGCGCCTGGATCTCGATATCGCCGCGCGGCATGACGCGGCAGGCCAGCACCACGCCCGCCGCCTCTTCCTCGGCGCTGACGCAGCCGCGGCTCATCTTCAAAGCCAGGTAGGCGCCCCGCACGATGCGGCTCTTGCAGACGCCGCAGCCGCCGCCGCGGCAGCCCACCGGGATCCCCTTGCGGCCCAGGGCCTCCATGCCGGCCAAGAGGGTCTGCGACGACGCGCAGCGGTAGCGCTCGCCGGTATCCAGGATGAGGACCTCGTGGGTGTCGGCGGCCATGGGCTCAGATCGCCTTGAACAGCGGACTGCGGCGGCCTTCCTGCGCCTGTGCCGCGGTCAGGAATTTCTCGACGTGGATGTCGCGCTCGAACAGCCGGCCCTGCATCAGCGTGGCGATGCAGGCCTCGATCATGGGCGGCGGTCCGCACAGATAGGCCTTGTGGCCGCGGAAATCCGCGCGACCGTCCTGGCCCGCGTACAGCCGCGCCAATACCTCGTGCACGAAGCCGGTCTCGCACCGCCCTTCGCCGTCGTGCATGTCGGACAACGCCGGCACGTAGCGGAAGTTGGCGTGCTTTTTGGCCAGTTCCTCGAACCAGTCCGAGCAATACAGCTCGCCCGCATGGCGCGCGCCATGAACCAGCGTGATGGACTGCTGGCAACCCTCTGCCAGCAGTTCGGCGATCATGGACTTGGGGCTGGACAGCCCCGAGCCGCCCGCCAGGAAGATCATCGGCACCCGCGCCGACTTGCGCACGTAGAAGCGCCCGAACGGCGCCGACAGCGGCAGGCATTCGCCTTCGCGCAGGTGCTCGTGGATGTAGCCCGTGGCCGCGCCGCCCTCGACCTTGCGCACGTGCAGCTCCACCACGTTCTCGCCCGGCGCGTTCGCCAGCGAGAACGCGCGCCGGCCCTGCACGCCCGGCACCGCCAGGTTGGCGTACTGCCCGGCCTGGAAACGCACCGGCCGGTCGGTGCGCAGCCACACGCCCTTGATGGTGGGCGTCAGGTCGCGCAGCGCCACCACCTCGCCCACGTAGTCCTCCAGCGGCAGGTACTGCGCGTCGGGTTCTTCGTCGACGTCGGCCTCGATCATCAGGTCGGCCTCGGGCATGGCGCAGCAGGCCAGGCAATGCCCCTCGTCCCGCTCGAAATCCATCAGCGCGAAGCTGCTGGACGCGCCGTGGTCCACCTCCCCTTCCTGCACGTGCACCTTGCAGGTGCCGCACAGCCCATGGCCGCAGGCATGCGGCAGCCAGATGCCGCTGCGCAGGCAGGCATCCAGCACGGTCTGGCCGGGCTCGATGTCTATGGTCTGGCCCAGCGGCTCGATGGTGAGTTGGTAACTCATGTGCTGCTCCTACGTATCCTACGAATGGCTGCCGCCTATGCCGTCCAGGCCCGGCGTGCACAGGCGGATGGCCGACTTGTGCGCGAGGCCGTTGTCGGCCAGGCTCTTGGCGGGGTCCGGCCGCCACGGCTGGCCGCCGTGCTCCCACTGCGCCGCCGACCAGTCGATGCGGGCGAAATCGGGATGGACGCCGTAGATGCCGGGCAGCACCTCGCCGACCAGGGCGGCGAAGGGCATGTCCGGCGGCACCGGCAGGCATACCGGCGAGCAGAACATCATGTGGCCGTCCCAGTTGATGTACAGCAGCCGGTTGCCGCCGAATTTGTCCTCGGTATCCTGGACGGGGCCGGCGTAGCCGGGCTCGAGCGCGATGACAGGCATGTTCGTCTCCTAGAGTTTGCTTACGCGACCTGCTTTTCCGGCGTGCCGCCACCGGTCCAGCGGTCCCAGTTGCGCCGGTCGGCCGAAGTGTCGAAGTCGCCGTTGTCCTCGCCCACCTTCAGGTGGTACCAGTCCAGCACCTCGGGCACCGTGGCGCCGCCGCAGTTGCCCTGGAAGATCTGGTGCACCGGCAGCCAGGCCTGCACGTACTTCTCGGGCTCGCCCTCGAACACATCCTTGCAGCCGTCCGAGCAGAAGTGGTACTTCATGCCGTGATAGGTCGTCTCGCGCATGCAGATGCGCGTCGGATCATCCGGCTCGGTGAAGGCCATGGGGATCTGGCAGATCTGGCACAGCATGGGCAGCGCGTTGTTGTAGAAGCGCTTGCCGTCCTGCGCCTGCCGGTCCCAGTGCTCCAGGCGCGGGCGGTACAGGCGGTCGAAACTGGCCGGATACTTCTCCGACAGCCAGGCCATCTCGTCCGGCCGCGGAATCCACGTATGGATCGCCGCCGCGTGCGTGTAGTTGTAGAAAATGCCCCAGGCCTGGTGCGAGATGTGATCCTTTTCCTTGCGCGCCTGCTCGTGATACTTCGGCATGCGGATGCCGTAGCGGGCCAGGTCCTGGAACAGCGCGCCGCCGTTCTTCTCGAAATAGATCTCCCAGGCCTCGGACCACGACATCACCCGCTTGGGCAGCATGTAGTCCATCATCATCGCCACCAGCGTCAACAGCCGATAGCCGCGCCAGAACCACTTGTCTATCCACTTCTGCACGATGGGCAGATTGTCCGGATCCTGTTCCAGCAGGAACTTCACGATCTCCAGCCCCAGCGTCATGTGGCGCGACTCGTCGCTCTGCGCCGAGAAGCCGAACGTGACCGTGGCCATGTCGCCGTTGAACGCCGCGCCGCTCATGAACGGCATGAACAGCAGATTCGTCAGCACGTACTCGAACGAGAACGAGATCGCCGTCACGAACTCGAACGGCCCCGCCGACATCGCGTCGTCGAAATACGACTTCGGCACCGACAGGTACCAGACCCGGTCATGCATGTGCTTGAAGTCATGCAGGCCGTTGAAATACTTGTTGTAGTGGCTGATCGTGTGGATCTGCGTCTGCGCATGCCGCAACTCGTCGATCGACTGCATCTGGCTCGCGATGCGCGCCCCCACCCCGCGGAAATTGCGCCCGGCCATCGCATAGCCCCGGTGCGCCGCGTACTCCAGCGGGCTCACCCCTTGCAGGAACAGCTTGATCGCGTTGATGTAGCGCGCGTCGGTCACATTGAACTGCCCGTTGTTCTGCGCGAAGGCATCGATGATCGCGTACAGCTTGCGTTCCTTCTCGCCCTGGAACTTCCAGTACGCGTCCATCGTCAGGCGGAAAGGGTCCTCCCACTTGTCCCAGTCGTGCACCTTGATGCCCTCGAACTTGTCGTAGGGGAACACCTTGTCCATGGGCTGATAGCTGGTTTCCCAGCCCAGGTCGCGGGTCAGGAGCGCGTAGCGCTCCTTCAGGCCCAGCTTGCGCGCGGGCGTCGATGTGGTCATGTGCGTCTCCGTATTTGCTTGATGGGGAATGTCGTTTGCCGGCCTTAGCGATGCCAGGCCAGCGTGAACTCGTCGTCCGTCTCGTCGATGTTTCCCGACAGCGAAATCAGGTTCACGTGCAGCTCCTGCAGATCCCAGTCGCGGCCCAGGCGCTCCTCCACCGAGACGCGCCGGACCACCAGCGAATCCGGCGCGTCGATCTTCACCATGGCGGGGAAATCCTGGCGCTGCGCGCGCGGGTTGTCTTGCAGGATCGCGTCGATGATGCTGCGGGTATCGTCATTGGCCTGGAAGGCGATGAATACGTTTTGAGACATGGCGGTTCCTTGCTTGATAGGGGTCCGGGTCAAAGGGCAAGCTGGCACTTCGCGGCGCGCTGGCGCAGCGCCGACACCGCCTCGTCCAGTTGCGCGGCACCTTGCGCGCCGAACGCGATGGCCGCCCACGGCGCCAGCGCCTCCCTGCTCCGCGCCACCCAGTCCTTCACCCACGCCGACAACAGCGCCGCGTTCTCCGGCGATTCCTCGGCCGCCGTCTTCAGGCAGGCATCCACCCAGCGCAGGTTCTCGCCATGCCAGTCGCGCATGAACTCCACGCTCATCCCGAAACCATTGCCCGTCGCCGCCGACAACTCCCGCTCCAGCCCCTGGAACACCAGCGGATAGACCAGTCCGTCCAGCACCAGGTCCTGCGCCACGAACACCTCGAACCAGTCCTTCGTCACGAACAGGTTCTCCATCTCGCGCCGCAGCCCCTGCCACTCCGGCGAGCCCAGCCAATGCTGCTTCGCCCGCGCCAGCGACGCCCCCTGATTGCCGTCCAGCAACAGCCCGATGCGGCTCAGGTACTGCGCCAGCCCCAGCCGGTCCATGCTCTGGTACTGCGCCGCCTGCGTGATCGCCGCGCCATAGCCATAGGCCGTCACATAACAGTTGTTCATGTTCGCGCCCCACTCGTAGTGGCGCAGCGGCAGCACCAACTCCTCGATGCGCTGCCGCACCTCGCCCGGCGCCCCGCGCAGCAGGCCGCGCTTGTCCACGAACTCCAGCGCGCTCTCCTGCGCCTCCTGCTGCCGCGCGCGGGCCTGCGTGTACGTGCCGTAGTAGTAGTGGCGCGGATCCTTGAACGCATACCAATCGCGCATCACCACCGCCGTGCGGCGCGTGTCGTACAGCTCGTACTCCGGCTCCCACAACGGCCGGTAGTGGAAATTCACCTCCGGCTGCAGGTCATAGGTCGCCTCCTGATAGCGCGACGCCGGCTTGTCCGCGCCGAAACGGCGCGCGATGTGGGAAAACGTCTGGCGAATCGGACGGATGTCGGAAGTCTTGATATCGACTTGCATGGCTGGGTCTCGTCGAAAGGGAAAAAGGGAAGGCGCTACTCGGCCACGCCGGGCGAGCCGTAGCGCCACTTCATGCGCTCCAGGTCCAGGCGGGCCGCTTCCTCCGCGCCCACCATCCGCACGCGGTTGCGGCGGCAGAACTCCTGGAATTGGGGAAACTCCAGCACCAGCTCCACGGCCAGCTCGGGATCGCCTATCGAGAACTCGAACTCGACGTAGCGGCTTTCCAGCAGCCCCAGGACGCGGACGTAGCGGGAGGCGAGCGGTGGCGTGCCGGCGGCGGTTGCATCCATGGGCGTGTCTCCATGGGGCGTGATGCCCTCGTTGATTTCATGACTTGGCGCAGCGGGGGCTGCGGTGGTGTCATGAGATGTGCAACGGGCGTGCCAGCGGGAGTAAGTGCTTGATTTGGCGGGGGATTTTTTTACGCGGAGCCAGGGGTGCGGGGTTTCCTGGATGCGGAAAAGGGGAAATGGTGCGGTGCAGCTTTATGAAATGGTGAAGTTGGCCTCCGCTACCAGGGCACAATAGGACGCTTTCAAAAGCAGCACACGGATCCGTGTACTGCACGGTATATAGGGAATGACACTGCATGGCGACATCCGAGCCGCCCTCTCGCTCACCCGCCATCGGCCTAGGCACCGCGGCCCGCGACCTCTACCGCGCCCTCTGGCGCCACGCAGCCGGCGTCCGCCCCCACCTGCTCGGCGCCGCCGGCCTGCTCTCGGCAGCCCAGCTACTCCGCCTGACCATGCCCTGGCTGGCCGCCCAAGCCATCAACGCCCTACAGCAAGGCAGCATGCCAACGGCAGGCCGCTGGATCGCCTACCTGGTCGGCGTCTACCTCCTGTCCTGGCTCCTCCACGGCCCCGGCCGCATCCTGGAACGCAACGTGGGCGTCCGGGTCCGCGAACGCCTGGCCGACCAGCTCTACGCCCGCATCGCCGCCGCCCCGCTCGCCTGGCGCGACGGCCGGCACTCCGGCGAACTGCAGCACCGCGTCCTCCAATCCAGCCGCGCCCTGTCCGACTTCGCGCAAAACCAGTTCGGCTACCTGCAAAGCGCCTTCAACTTCGTCGGCCCGCTGGTCGCCCTGGCCTTGCTGTCGCGCACCAGCGGCACCATCGCCATCACGGGCTACGTGGTCATCGCCCTGATCATCATGCGCTTCGACCGCGCGCTGATGCAGCTTGCCCGCGCCGAGAACGACGCGGAGCGCCGTTATGCCGCCGCGCTGCTGGATTTCGTCGGCAACGCCGGCACGGTGATCGGCCTGCGGTTGCAATCGGCCTCGCGCAAGGTGCTCGGGCGCCGCATGGAGGCGGTGATGGCGCCGCTGCGTCGGGCGGTCATGGTCACGGAAGGCAAGTGGTTCACCGTGGACATACTCGGCATGGGGCTCACCTGGATACTGGTGGTGGTCTATGTGCTGCAATCGCGGCAGCCCGGGCAGGCGGTGATGCTGGGCACGGTCTTCATGATCTACCAGTACGCCCAGCAGGCCGCGACGGTGGTGGGCGCGATGGCGTCGAATTTCCAGAGCTTCGCGCGCATGCATACGGACTACGGCAGCGCGGCGCCGATCTGGGAAGCACCCAGCGATCCCGACGCGGCGGTTCCGGCCGTGATGCCTGATGCGCCGTGGCAGACACTTAAACTGCGGGATGCCACGTGGCGCTACGCCGACGACGCGCGCGGCGGATTGCATGGGATCGATCTGGAACTGAAGCGCGGAGCGCGGGTGGCGCTGATCGGCCCGAGCGGGGGTGGCAAGAGTACGCTGCTGCGCCTGCTGGCGGGCCTCTATCCACCTCGGCGGGGCGAATTGCTGCGTGATGGCGTGGTAGTGGATTGGTCCGAACTACGCACGCTGGCCACGCTGATCCCGCAGGAAGCCGAGGTGTTCGAGGCCACCGTGGAAGAGAACCTTACCTTCGGCGAGCCGGCCGACTCGGCGGCACTGGAGTCCGCCGTGCATGCGGGTGTGTTCGACGAGGTATTGCAACGCCTGCCCGAGGGCTTGGCCAGTCCGCTGAACGAGCGCGGCGGCAACCTATCCGGCGGCCAGCGGCAGCGGCTGGCTTTGTCCCGGGGCGCCTTGGCAGCGCAGGGTAGTTCGTTGCTGCTGCTCGACGAGCCAACCAGCGCACTCGATCCACAGGCGGAGAGCCGGGTGTTCGACCGCATGGTCGCGGCGTTCCCATCGGCCTGCATCGTGGCCTCGGTGCACCGGCCCAGCCTGCTCGAACGGTTCGACACCATCGTCGTGATGGAGGCCGGCAAGGTGGTCGATGCCGGCCCGCGCGACCAAGTGCTGGCAAGGAGGGCTCACTGACCCGGCGTATTGCCCGCCAAGCCGCTGAGGCGCTTCCAAGTCAATTGCTCAGTGCCCGCTGCGCTCGCGCCATGCCATCCCGCGCTTCTTTCAATTTGGCTTCGCGCTTGGCAAGCTTGTCGGCGTCCTTGCCTTCGCTCTGGGCTTCCTGCAATTCGCGCTCCCGCTCGGCCACCTTCTGCCGCGCTTCCGCGACATCCTGTGCGCGTGCCTGGCGTATCGACTCGGGTGTGCAGTGCGCCTCTTGCTCGCGCAGCGCCCGGTTCAGCCCGGCAACCCGCCTGTCGTTGCCATGCTGCCTGGCCTGCTCGATTTCTTTGAGTATCTCCGCGCGTTTCTGCAGGCAGGGGTTGGCGTCATTCACCGCATCGGTCGTTGCCGCAGTAGCCAACGTAACACTGCAAGACAGAAGCAACAGGATGGCAAGTCGTTTCATGGATCGGCCCTATGGATGACTGCATTGACTTCGATCGCGGCGTCGCCGCCCGGCAATAGCGGACCATTCTAGAGACTCAGCCTGCAACAGGCAGCACTTTGCGCATCAGCGCGTTCTCGAGCATCACCCCTCGGCGGACCGGAGAACGTCGCTCGACGACTTGAAAGCCCTGGCGAGCGAAAAAAAGCTCGGCAGTCTTGCTCACATTGGATGTCAATGCCACCAGCCCCAGGGATTCTGCCTCGTCATGAATACGGGCCATCAGCCCCGTCCCTATGCCTTGACGCGGATGCAAGCCGGACACATAGAATTGGTCGATGTAGCCATCAGGCTGAACGTCCGCATAGCCCACGACTTCGCCATCGATCTCGGCGACGAAGGGCTGGTTTTTCCGCACCTGATCTGCCCAGGCAACCATGTCGAAGTCCGAAGGCGCCCATGCCTCGATTTGCTCGGGCGAATAATCCTTGGAGGCGACCTCGTGGATGGAGGTGAAGAATACGCGGAATAACGCTGCTTCATCACCGAGCTTGAATCTGCGAATTTCCACCGGATCCTCGACATTGCGGCTTGGACGGCGAGTCTGCCATATTTGGACTCGTGCGACTCAATCGGGCACGTGGACGCGCGCCTTGATGTGCTTGAGGTTCGCCACGATCGTGAAGGTCATGATGACCAGCAGCGACCAGGAACTCCATTTTCCCAGGTGCACCGTGGACCAGGCGCCAAGCTGGTTGGGATAGGCCCAGACACCGAAGAACGTGCTGATGTTCTCGGCCAGCCAGATGAAAAAGCCGATCAGCACGAAGGCCAGCAGCAGCGGCATCCGTCGGTCCCGGTCCAAGGGACGGAAGACCACGGTCGTCCGGGCGTACAGGCCCAGCGCGCACGCCGCGATGTACCACCGGTAATCCCCGATGAAATGGTGTGTGAAGAAATTGGCGTAGATCAGCAGCGCGACGAGCCAGGCCATCCAGTACGGGGGATGGTGCACCACGCGCAGCTCGAACAGACGCCAGGCCTGGATGATGTAGCTCCCCACTGCGGCATACATGAAGCCGGCAAAAAGGGGCACGCCCAGGACCTTGGTATAGGCGAAATCCGGATAGGACCAGGACTGGATTCCGCTGGACGTCTTGAATACCTCCAGCGCAAAACCGATCAGGTGGAAGACGGTGATCGCCTTGAGTTCGTCCAGGGTTTCGAGCTTGGACCAGACCATCCAGGCCTGGATCGCCAGCGCGATGACCAACAGGGCGTCGTAGCGGGGGATGCCCCACAGGCCCGAGCGGGGCACCAGGAAGACCGCGGCGAAGAAGAGTCCGACGAACAGGCAGGCGCGGGCTTCCTTCAGGCCGAAGTACAGGAATTCCAGCAAAAAGCGGGAAATGCCCGACAGGCCGGGCCTATCACGAACGAGCAGCAAATGGGCGTCGAGTGCATGCAAGCGCAGTGAAGAAAAACGCGACGGAGCTTCAATGGCCATTTCTATCGCACATCGCTACTTCTTCTTTCGGCTGTAGAGGAATCCGAATCGCTTCTCGTCGGCCAGCGCAACCGCCTGGGCCGAAGGCGCAGTCCATTGATTTTCGGCAATTGCCGCCTGGATATCGTCCGGTGGAACCAATCCCGTCTTGAAACTCTTGAGCACCCGCCGGGGAATTCTCGAAAGACGCTTCCCACTGGCTTGTCTATCTCATTGTTCATCGGGGCATGGAGTCCCCGAAAGCAATACTAGCCGGAATCGCGTCTCGCCATGCAGCTGTGTTTGCGACAGACATCACAAGCGCCCGCCTCGCCAACTCCCGTGCCGATAGTCGTCC
Source organism: Alcaligenaceae bacterium SAGV5 (assembly GCA_009360345.1). Classification (GTDB taxonomy): domain Bacteria; phylum Pseudomonadota; class Gammaproteobacteria; order Burkholderiales; family Burkholderiaceae_B; genus Pigmentiphaga. Next base: position 480,206 of record SPDP01000002.1, on the reverse strand, counting down.
CAGGTCATGTAACCGGCAGCCGGGCGGGAGATCCTCCGCTTCCAATCCGTGCGCGCCGGCGTCGCCTTGACCCGATCTATACCTCGATACCCGACTCGCTTCTCGTCACTTGGGAGATCGAACTCCAGTCGGCCTCGGAAAGCCCCATGTCGATGGCTTTCAACATCTTCCTTTTAATAATGGAACCGACCTCGAAGTTCACGCCGCACCCGCTCGCGGCATCCATCATCAGATTCACATCCTTGAGTCCGGTCACCAGGGCGAATCCGTTCGTGCCGGTGGTACTGTTCTCATGCAGCTTGTTGGCGTACATCTTCAACGCGGGCCGGTTGAAGGCGTCTTCGAAGTAATCACGCAAGAGCGCCCGGTCCAGCCCCATCTTCTCGGCGAACGCATAGATCTCGCCCATGATCTCGATGATGGAAATCGCGGTGTAGTTGACGCTGAGCTTCATGGCATTCGCCAGGCCGGCGGGGCCTTCCAGCACAACGATCTTGACCGCGTAGGCGCTGGCCAGCTCCGCGACCGCCTGGACCGCCGATCGGTCTCCGGCCAGATAGGTGGTGAGCTGGCCCGCCGCCGCCGCATCGGGACGCCCCGCGACCGGGCCCGCCACGAAGCGCGTGCCATGCGATCGATGCGCCAATGCCAGGCGATTCGCGCAATCCGGCGAGATGGTGGTGACGCACAGATGAATCGCATCGGGTTGCATGGAGGCCAGAAACCCGCCGTCCGATAGCACACTTTGCTCGACCGAACTGTCGCCAAGCAGGCTGGTGATCACGACGTCGGCATCCCGGGCCGCCGCCTGCGCCGATTCCGCGACGCCGGCTCCGCCTTCGGCCAGGGCGGCCATCCGTGGCGCGGAAAGATCCCAAGCGACGATCGAATGTCCGTTCGCCATCAGGCGCCGCGCGATGCCCGCGCCCATGTTCCCCACGCCCATCATTGCAATCTTCATGAATTCTTCCTGGAAGCCAGACCCGGTCAATCGGTCAGCCGGATCTGTTTGATTCGAACGATCTCGGCCCATTGTTTCAGGTCGGCCTTGATTGCCGCATCGGCCTGCCCGGGAGTCTCGTGGATGATGGTCAGGCCCTGTACTTTCGCGCGCTCGATCATTTCGGGATTCCTGAGCGCGAGGTTCATGGCCTCGTTGAGTCTTTGTACGACCGATGCGGGCGTACCTTTCGGCGCCAGCAGCCCGAGCCAGACGCCCGCCTCCACACCTGGGAACCCGGCCTCAGCCGTCGTTGGCACGTCCGGAACCTGGGGCATGCGCGACTTGCCCATGATGGCCAGGCCTCTCAACTTGCCCTGCGTGACATAGGCCTGGGCGCCGCCGACCGAGTCGCACATCAACTGCGTCTGATTGGTCATGACCGACTGCAACGCGGCGGGCACGGAGGTATAGGGAACGTAGCTGAGCGGGATGCCCGCCGCAAGCGCGAATAGTTCGCAGCCCAGATGGCCCGTGGATCCGATGCCCACGCTGGTATGGAATATCGGCTGGGCACGGTTTTTCGCATAGGTGGCAAGTTCGCGCAGATTGCGTGCCGGAATCTCGGGATTGATCACCATGTAGAGCGGGTACTCCACGGCGCGGGCCACCGGCGCGAAATCCTGGAACGGGTCGAATGGCTGGGGCGCCTTGACCAGCGCGCCGACAAGCGCGCTGGAACTGGTGAAAAGCAGCGTATACCCATCCGGCGGCGCCGTTCGAACGGCGTTGGCGCCGATCAGGCCCGATGCGCCCGGCCGGTTCTCGATGATGATCGGCTGCTTCAGGTACGCGCTCATATCCCGCGCCAGGACCCGGGCGAGCACATCGGAGCCCCCGCCGGCGGCATAGGGGTTGATCATCTTGATCATCTTGCCGGGAAACGCGTCGTCCGCGCGTGCCGCGACGGTCATGCCACAGGCGAGCAAGGCAACAGAAACCCGCGCGGCCATCCTTTTCCAGTTCATTCATGTCCCCGTGCTTGCCGTGCGGCCTATGTCACATGTCCTGTTTCATATGCTGGCAGAAGAAGCTCTCCAGCAAGTGGTTGTAGACGTCCGGACGTTCAAAGAAAAGCAGGTGTCCGGCATCGGTCACCAACTCGAAGCGCGCACCCGGGATCATCTTCTGCAACTCACGCATCGACGGATTGACGCCGTTGTCGTCTTCGCCCCCGATGAGCAGGACGGGCGTGCCCGCCGCCACCAGCGGCCCAAGGTCGTTCTTGAGCTGCCGCATGCCGGTCAGGATGCGCAGGTCCACGTCGCGATTGAGCTGGCCGAGCTGTTCGAACAAGAAGCAGGCCTCGGGGCGGCGGCGGCGGAAGTCGTCCTGGTCGATGCTCAGCCGGGCGAAGGACAGGTAGTCCGGCGATTTCTCCAGTGCGCCTTTCATCGTCGGCGCATGGTGCACCGGCACCACCCCGCCGCCGGAGCAGCTCAGGGCAAGGGCCCGCACCCGTTGCGGGAAGCGCGCGGCATAGCTCATTGCCGTGACGCCCCCCATCGACTGGCCCGCCAGGAAGACGCTGTCGAAGCCCAGGTGGTCGATCAAGGCCGCCAGGTCGTCCGCGAATGCCTGGGGACCCTGTCCATCCTCGGTCGAGAAGCCGAAGCCGCGGTGGTCGAACGTGACCACCGTGAATCTCTTCTGCAGGGCGGGAATCTGCTGCCACCAGTGCAGGTGGTTGCTGCCCACCCCATGCGCGAGTACGAGGGGAGGCCCCTCGCCGTGCACTTCGTAGTAGAGGTCTATGCCATTGATGCGTGCGGTTGCCATGGGGATTCCTCGATGCGTGGCGTGGTGGGTGGCTCAGCGTTCGAACGAGATCTCGTCGTCGTTGTCGCCGCGTCCTTTGGCGAAGATGTCCAGGGCGTCGGGCCGCTCCCAGACGATCTCCAGCAGATTGCCGTCGGGATCGTGGAAATAGATGCTCTGCTGGCTTTCGTGGTCGAGGGCGCGCTGGATGGGCACGCCGGCCTCGGTCAGCGCGAAATAGGCCGCCTTGAGGTCGCTCTCCTCGGCCACCGCGAAGGCCACGTGCTTGACGCCCAGGCCGAGCATGCCCCGTGCGTCGCTGGCGCTGGGCGGCGTGGCCTCCGGCTCCACGCTCGGAAAAAGGTCCAGCGTGTTGCCATGGGACCCGATGGAAAGGAACACCCCGCCGTGCTCGGGGTCCTGTTCGAGCAGCCTGAAGCCCAGGATCTCCATGTAAAACTTCTTCGAGGCCTCGAGGTCGCGGACGGCCATCAGCACATGGCCCAATCGTTGCAGCTTGATCATGAAATACCTTTTTCTATGAACAGGAAAACCGGTTACTTCGCGTTCGCCATCCTGGCGCGGGCGGCCTTGGCGCGCTGGTACTCGCGGGCCACGAAGGCCTGGGTCTCGTCCAGGCCGGCGTCTTCCGGCTCGACGCCCAGGGAAGCGAACTTCGCGTGGATCTCGGGGGTCGCGGTCGCCGCCGTGAAGACGCGGTTCAACTCGAGCTGGACCGCGCGCGGCGTCCTGGCCGGCACCAGGGCAACGAGCCAGGTGTCATACGACGAATCGGGCACGCCCGCCTCGACCGTGGTGGGCACGTCGGGCAACTGCGCCGAACGGCGCGACGCGCTGACGGCCACGGCCTTGACGCGCCCCCCCTGGATGAAGGAAAGGGCGACGGGCACCGGCGCGAAGGCGAAATCGACCCGGCCGGCGATGACCTCCTGGACGGCCTCGGGCGATCCTTTGTAGGGAATATGGATGAGGTCCAGCCCGCTGGCCATGCGCAGCCTTTCCGCGCTGTGATAGGTGCTGGAGCCGATGCCGGCCGACGCGTAGCTCAGCCGGCCGGGCTGGCTGCGCGCCTTCCGGACGATATCGTCCACACGGCCATAGCCGGAATCGCTGGCGACCAGCAAGACGTTGGCGCCCCGGCTGATCAGCGCGACGGGCACGACATCCTTCACCGGATCGAATTTCTGGCTGGGGAATTCCTCGGCGAACAACTGGTAGGTATTGCCCAGGATGCCCACGGTATCGCCGTTCGGGGCGGCGGCCGCGACATAGGCGGCCGCCAGGCTGCCCCCGGCGCCGACCTTGTTCTCGACCACGACGGGACGGGCGCTCGCGGCCTGGATGCGGTCGCCCACCAGCCGGGCGCCGACATCCGCGCTGCTGCCCGGGCTGGTCGGCACGATCAGCCTGAGCGCGCGGTCACCCGACGGCTGGGCATGGAGCGCGCCGCCCGCACAGGCAAGGGCCAGCGCGGTCCAGCGCGCGGCTGCCAGCAGTGCTCTTCTTGTTGTCATGGTGCCTGTCTCCTTTGGCGATACATCATCGACAGGCGGATTCTTTCATTCGCGCGATCTGACCAGAAGATGTCAATACTGTCCGTTTGATCGCTTTTTCTCATCACCCCGGAACGCGCGCTATCCGGCCCGGACGGGAGGTTTCCTGGACCGCTCGGCGGTCTTGCGGCCGGCAGTCCTGCCCGGCATGCGGGCGCTGGCGCGCCGGACGAGGTCGCAGAAATACTCCGCCGCCGGCGTCAGCGGCAAGGTGGCGCGCCGGATCATGACGATGGAAGGCGAATCGATGGCCTCCTTGATGGGTATGCGCTCGATGTGCCCGGCCGTCAGCGGGAATTCCAGCCATTGGCGCGGCATCATCGCCAGCATGTCGGCATTCAGCACGGCCACCATCTGGGAAAGGATGTTGTTCCCGAAGGTCACATGTTCGGGCATGGGCAGGCGGTGCTTCTTGAACAGCCCCAGCAGCCGGGTGTCCGACGGCGCGGCCGCGCTCATGACCCAGCGCGCGGAACGCAATTCCTGCAGCGACCTGGCCCCGCGCAGCGGATGTCCCGCCCGGCAGACGATGACGCGGTCGTTGCCGAACAGGGGCTCGACCGCGAACTCCTGTCCGATGCGCCGTTCCGGCTCGATCCCCACGTAGAAGTCCACGCTGCCGTCGCGCAGTTGCGCCTCCACGCCGGCGAAGGACAGGCCTTCCAGCACCGTCAGTTGCACGTCCCCGTAACGGTCCAGGAACGGCTTGAGCACCTCCGGCAGCAGGATCATGTGCGGCACCGTGGACAGACAGGCCACCACCCTGCCCGCGCCGCCCCCCATGTGCTGCTGGATCTCCTGCTTGGCCCGCTGCAGCTCCGCCGTGGCCATGCGCGCCCGCTGCACGAACAGCATGCCCATGGGGGTCAGCACGGTGCCGCGTTTCTGGCGCTCCAGCAACGGCGCGCCCACTTCCTTCTCCAACTGCTGGATGCTTTTCGTCATGGCCGACTGCGACACGTTCAAGTGGCGCGATGCGGCGCGCAGGCTGCCGTGGTCGGCCACCGCGATGAAATCCCTCAACTGATGCAGCTTCAACTGATTCCTCCTGGGGATCAACGAGACATTATTGCCATCTTTTTTGGAAAACCCTGCCGGCGAGAATAGCGCCGAACCTTGCCCCGCGACAGCCGACAAGCAAGCCGCGCGGGGCCTCATCCAGGAGCACCGGTGAAACAACCCTCCCCATGGCGGAGCACCCCGCCCATGCCCGCCGACCGCTTGGAGCGGCCAGGCTTCGACATGCCTGCCGGCGCCTGCGATGCGCACATGCATCTGTTCGGGTCCGCGGACCGGTATCCCCCGTCACGCGCGGCACGCTATACCCTGCCCGCCGCCACCGGCCGCGACTACGCCGAGACGGCCGCGACGCTGGGCCTGCATCGCGCCGTGCTGGTCCAGCCAAGCTTCTATGAAGAGGACAACCGCTGCCTGCTCGACGCGCTGCGGCGGTCGGGGCAGAAATGGCGCGGCATCGTGATGGCGCCGCTCGAAACCCCGCTATCGACGCTAAGGTCGTGGCATGAAACCGGCGTACGCGGCCTGCGCCTGGATCTGTTCAGGGCCCGTGCCTCAGGGCTGTCCGGCCCGGCGATCCATGACCTGCTGGCCAGCGCCGGCAAGCTGGCCCAACGCCTGGGATGGAGCGTGGATATCTACACGCCGGGCAGTCTTTGCCGCGACGCGCTACCGGTGATCGCGCGGATGCCCTGCCCCGTCTCCATCGCGCACATGGGTTATGTCACGTCCGACGACGCGGACGATGAGCCGCCCGTGGAGCACTTCATCGCCAGCCTGGCCGCCAGCGGGAACATCTGGGTCAAGCTGACGGGCCCTTACCGCCTGGAGCAGGCCGGCACCGGCCATGCCGGCCGGATGGCCGAGGCCTTGATCCGGGCGATGCCGGACCGCTTGCTGTGGGGCACGGACTGGCCCCACGTCATGGCGCCGCCACAGGATTCGGGGGCGCTGTTGAACACATTGGCGGCATGGTGTCCGGCGGCCGATCTGCGAAAACGGATCCTGGTCGACAACCCGCGCCGGCTATACGGATTCGCCTGTCCGGAATGACCCGCGCCGGCACGCCCGCTTCGCCAACTCGCGCGCCGACAACCGCCCCGGGTCATACAACCGGCATTCCGCCGGCACATCTTCCGCCCGCAGTGCCAACGGGATCTCCGTACAGGCCATCAGGAATCCCGCCACCCCGGTACGCCCGCGCATCCGCTCCAGGGCGCGGCTGAAACAGGCCCGCCCCAGCGCGTTGTCGCCCGCCTTCACGCCTTGGTAGATCCCCCGCATCAGCAGTGCGAGCTCGTCGCCGTCCGGCTCCCGGCACGCGATACCGGCACGCTCCAGCGACCCGGCATAGATCCCCGACCTGACCGTCCCGGCCGTGGCCAGCAACCCGACTTCCGCCTCGCCCTGGCCGACCAGATGATCGGCGGCGGCATCGCCGATGTGGAGCAGCGCCATGTCCGGATACCGGCTCCGCAACTCGGCATGCCACGCATGCGCGGTATTGCACGACATCGCGACCACCTTCGCCCCCAGGCCCCGCAACCCATCCATCTGCCCGGACAATGCCCGCAGGACCCGTCCATATTCGTCCTGCGCCCCAAGCAGCGCCGACGTCCTGTCGGGCACCGGCAACTGGAACAGGTAGTGAGGCGGAAAGCGCTGGTCGGTCACGCCTGCCCCGTCCGCCTCGATCAGGCGCGCGCATTCCTCCAGGAACAGGCCGACATAGTGCGCCCCCGCGAACGGGCCCATGCCCCCGATGATGCCGACTGGAACCACGTTCGTCCGTCCTGTGTGCCGTGCGTTCAGTTCAACTGGATGTTGGCGCGCGAGATGATGTCTTTCCAGCGCCGCGTCTCTTCGCTCGAGAGCTTCGCCAGATCCTCGCTCGTCCCGGGGAACGGCAAGGCGCCCTGCTCGGCCAGTTGCGCGGCCATGGCTTTCTCCTTGGCGATGCCGATGATCGTCGCTTCCAGCTTCTTGACGATCTGCGGACTGGTGCCGGCCGGCGCCATCAGTCCGTACCAGGACTCGACCACGGCATCCTTCACGCCGGCTTCGGCCAGCGTGGGCACGTCGGGCGCGGCGGGACTGCGCTGCTCGCTGGCCATGGCCAGCACGCGCAGCTTGCCCGGCTTGATGTAGGGCAGCACGTTGGGCAGGTTGGCGAACATCACCTGCACCTGGCCGGCCAGCAGGTCGGCCGTCGCGGGCCCCGCGCCCCGGTAGGGCACATGCGTGAACGTCGCCCCCGAGCGCAGCATGAAGAGTTCGCCCGTCAGGTGGTTGACCGACGCGATGCCGGCGGACGCCATGTTCAGCTTCCCGGGATGCTTGTTGGCATACGCGATCAGTTCCTGGACCGTCTTCACCGGCACGTTGGTCGATACCGCCAGCGCGTTGGGCACGGTGGAGAACAAGGCGATGGGCGCGAAATCCTTCTCCGCGTCATAGGGCAGGTCCTTGGACAGCAGCGGCTGGATGGACTGCTGGCCCATGGTGGCCAACAGCAGCGTATAGCCATCGGGCGCGGCCTTGGCGACGATGCCGGCGCCGATGCTGCCGCCCGCGCCGCCCTTGTTCTCGACGATGACCGGCTGCCCCAGCACTTCCGACATGCGGGTGGCCAGGATGCGGCCCATCAGGTTGACCGTGCCGCCGGGCGCGAACGGCACGACCAGCGTGACGGGCTTGTTGGGATAAGTCTGGGCCTGGACTCCGGGGCAGACGCCCAGGGCGATCGCAAATACGGCGATGGGCTTGAACATGGTTGGTCTCCTGCACATGATTATTAGGTGAATGAAGGGATCCGTGCTTACTTCGCTTCGGCGGCGACCAGCGCGCGGATGCGTTCCTGCAACGACTCCCGGGCGTCGTGGATGCGCCGGGCCGTCCGGTCGATGACGGTTCTTTGCTTGTCCAGGCGGGCGCGCTGCTCGCCCAGGTGCTCGAGTACACGCCTGGGAGCGGGACCGCCCGGCGACTGGCGGGCGGCCACGTTGCGATGCGGGTCCAGGCAGCCGGCCAGGTCGTCCTCGTGAAGCGCGATGCGCCGCCCCAGTTGTTCGCCTGCCGCCGTGGCGATCATCGCGGGGGTGATCTGCCTGGCCGACAGGCCCTGGTCCAGCGCCTGCCGCACGACCGCGCCGATGATGTGGTGCGCGTCGCGGAACGAAGTGTCGGCCTTGCGGACCAGCAGGTCGGCCAGATCGGTCACCGTGGAGAAGTCCTCCGCCGCGCGCGCGGCCATGCGCTCGCGGTCGGGCTCGACCCGCTCCACCAGCAGCTTCATCAAGGTCAGGGCTTTCAGCGCTTCCTCGCAGGCCTCCCAGCAGGTCCGGGTGCTTTCCCGGCTGCTGTCGCCCGAGTGGGTGAAGTGCGTGGACTTCACGGTGGAAAAGGCCGCCGTCGTCAGGCCGATCAGGTGGCCCGTCTTGCCCCGCAGGTTCTCCAGCACCGCCGGGTTCTTCTTCTGCGGCATGATGCTGGACGTGCTGGCGATGCTGTCCGGAAAGGACAGGAAGCCGAACTCCGGCGTGGACCAGATGTAGAAATCCTGCACCAGGCGGCTGCACGTGATCATCATGATCGATAGCGCCGCGCTCAGCTCCAGCGCGAAATCCCGCGAAGCCACGCCGTCCAGCGCGTTGGCCAACGGCTGGCTGAAGCCCAGCATGGAACTGGTCAGCGCGCGGTCGATGGGGAAGGACGTGCCGGCCAGCGCGCAGGACCCCAAGGGCGACCCGTCCGCCGTGTCCAGCGTGTGCAGCACCCGATCGATGTCGCGCGACCACGCGTCCACCAGCGCCGACAGGTAGTAGCCGTAGGTGATCGGCTGGGCCGCCTGCATGTGCGTGTAGCCGGGCATCACGCAGTCGGCATATTGCCCGGCCTGGTCCAGCGCGGCCTGCGCCAGGCCGATCAACGCCGTGCCGACGCGCATCCCGAAATCCCGCGCCCGGATGCGATCGATGGTCGCGCCCATGTCATTGCGGCTGCGCGCCGTATGCAGCCGGCCGCCCACGTCCTGGCCCACCAGCTTGATCAGATGGGCCTCGTAGTTGAAATAGGCTTCTTCCCGCGCGGGGTCGAGTTCCACGACATCGGGGCCATCGGCCTGCATTTTCAGCAGTGCCTTGGCGAGCTGGATGGACGTGCTTTTATCCAGGATCCCTTGCTCGTCCAGCATCAGCAGATGGGCAAGATTGATCTGGTGCAGCAATTCGAAATTCGCGAAGAACTCCCGGTTCAGGCGCGGCAGGAAGATGAACTCGATCACCTCCTTCGCGAGGGGTTGCTTCAGGCGGGCACTGACTTTGGATTCCATGTGGGAGGCCGGTGATGAATGCAGGAATGCAGTCTCCGTCCCGGCCAACCCATACGTCAAATCACATATCGACGGCTTCAAATACAAAAATGATATGCTCGATGCGCATGCATCAGGATGGAATCCACCCATGAACTTCAAGCAGGTCGAAGCCTTTCGCGCCGTGATGATGACGCGCTCGATGACCACCGCGGCGGGGCTGCTGCACACGTCGCAGCCGAACGTCAGCCGATGGATTGCCTTGCTGGAGAAGACACTGGGCTTCGTCCTGTTCCAGCGCGTGGGAACACGCCTGATTCCCACGCCGGAAGCGGAGGCGTTCTATGCGGACGTGGAGCGCGCCTTCATCGGGCTGGAGTCGTTGAACGACAGCGCCAACTCGATCCGGCTGCGGGGCAAGGGACTGCTGCGCGTGGGGGCGGTCGGCTTGATCACGCAGTGCGTGATGCCGGATGCCATGCGCATCTTCCGGGAGAAGGTCTCGGACATCCCGGTGGTGGTCAATACCGGCGGGTCGGATGTCGTGGCGAAGTGGGTCGCGACGGGGTATTGCGATATCGGGTTTTGCTCGATACACACCGACCTGCCCAGCCTGCAGTATGAACGGATCAATACGGCTTATGGCGTGGGGGTCGTGCCAGCGAAGCACAGGCTTGCCAGGAAGAAGGTGCTCAAGCCTTCGGACTTCGATGGCGAGGATTTCATTTCGCTGCCGGCGGGGAGCTTCAATCGGGCGGCGATCGATCGGCACTTTGTCCGGGACAAGCGGGTGCTGTCGATCGAGACGCCTTATGCGACGACGATATGCACCATGGTGGCGAAGGGGTTGGGGGTGTCGATTGTGAATCCGGTGGTGGCTCGGGCGCTTCGGGTTCCGGGGGTTGTCGAGGTGGGGTTTTCGGAGAAGGTGGAGCTTTATAGTTATGCGGTGACGTCGGAGAATTTTCCGGTTGGGGCGTTGGCGCGGCGGATGGGGGAGTGTGTGAGGGAGGTTTTTGGTGGATTCAACAGCGGCTCAATCGACGCTTGAAGAAACACCTGGCGGCCATGACCGCCGTGAAAACAATGGAATGCTCGTGGATGATTTCCTTTGCGCACAGCAGCGCGTTGGACACCTTATCGGCGGTAGTCTTGGCCGCTTTTTCGAAGGCTTCCTTGCCAGGCCGGGCAACCAGACTCAGTCCAGGCGTACATCGGAAAATGCAGGCAGGCGGATCCGACGGACAGTCTCTTATCCTCCGCACCCACCAGTGTCTGTTCCCGGGTCCCGGAACTACGGCCTGGCCGTGATCTGCTGAGTCTCCCTGACCATCCGCTCCCAACGTTCCCGTTCCAGGCGAATCAGATCATCGAGTTCCTTTGGCGTCGAACCACTGGCTGTCATGCCCAGGCCGGAGAGATGCTTGCTGACCTCCGCGCTCTTCAACGCTCCGTTCAGCGCCTCGTTGAGCTTGCCGATGACGCCGTCGGGAGTGCCGTTCGGGGCGACCATGGCGTACCAGGTGGATACGTCGAAGCCCTTGAACCCCGATTCGCCCATGGTGGGAATATCCGGGGCGAGCGCAGAACGCTTTTCCGTGGTGACAACCAGCAGGCGCGCCTTGCCTTGCTGATGTAGCGGCAACAAGCTGGGCAGATCGGCGATCACCATGTCCAGTTGCCCGCCGACCAGATCGACCAGGGCTGGCTGGGCGCCCTTGTAGGGAATGTAAGTCATGTTTGCGCCTGTGCGCCGCTTGATCTCGGCGCCGACCAGCGGACCGACCGTACCTGCCGAACCGTAGTTCAAGCCTTGGGATTTGCCGTGGGAAGCCTGGATCAGATCGGCAACCGACCGCACGGGCAGGTCGTGTTTCACCAGGATGGCGAACGGATTGTTGGCGACGAACCCGACACCGCGGAAGGCAGTCGCGGCATCGTAGGGAAGCGTCTTGATCGTGGCCGACGCCAGGGCGAGGTTCCCCATGGTGGCCAGGTAGAGCGTATGTCCGTCCGGCGCCGCCTTGGCAACCGAATCGCTGGCAATGACGCCATCCGCGCCCAGCTTGTTCTCGACGAGTACGGGCACCTTCAGGGTCTTCGACATTTGCTCACCCAGCGTGCGTGCGACGATGTCCGGCGCGCTGCCAGGCGAGAACGCGACCACGACCCGGATCGGCCTTTCGGGAAATGCCGCGCCCGCGGCCACGGACAAGACGGGGACCGAGATGCCCAGTACGAGGAATAAGGCGGCTCGCAGGCCGTGACGATGGATCTTCTGAATATGCATGAATGGTCTCCGGTATGGTTGTGTTCCTGCTGGATCGACTCAACGCGGTGGAATCACCGGCAACAGGAGAGAACTGGGATAGTCGGGACCGACGTGCAACGTGACCGGCCCCCACAGGGCAGGATCCGCAGCATCGTCAGGATCGTTGTGCAAGAACGGACCGCAGCCCTTCGACGGATAACGGTGCCTCGCCTGCCTGGCCGGATCCACCTGCCCCTGGTATTCATAGTCGCGGCCGCGAATCGAGCATGCCAGGCGGTACCCGGCCGGCACCACGAGGCTGGTGGGCCAGATTTCCACCTCCGCCTGGACGATCTCGCCAGGTGCCGTAGGCAACCGCCGCTCGTGCCTGAGCACAGGCCGATAGGGCCGGCTCAGGGCCGTATCCAGCTCCCTGTGCGACAGCCTGAGCCAGCCTTGCGCGATCGGCGTATAGGCATCCATCGCGCCGCGAAACGCCACCTCCTGCCCCTGCGGATCGAACAGCCGCAGCACGACGTACAGGTCGGCGTCGCCCGAGGCCGAACTGACAAACAGCTTCGCGCTCAGCGGGCCGGTGATTTCCATGTCCGCAGACAATGGCTCGGACACGAAAGTGAGCCCGTCGTCGTCCGGACCGAAGCTCATCGTTCCGACCTGCGCCCCGGATGCGGCCGAGAAACCGCCGTCCGCGTCCAGATGCCAGGAGGTCCACTGCGTGCGGGCCAGCGGCCACTCGTTTTCCGCCCGTGCCCTGAACCCATCCACATGCCGGACTTGCAGCAGCACGGGCGGCTGGTTTTCCCAAGCGGCCAGATTGCCTTTCAGGTAGCGGTCGAAGAAACGCTTCTGCAAATCCAGGCCGTAGTCGGTATAGAAGTGCGTCCAATGCTCCAGGCCGTGGATCTCCAGGTATTTATCGCGCGACGCCGACCGGCCATAGGCCTCGATGTTGCCACGCAGGTGCAACCCCTGGCCGCCCCAGTTGGCCGAGGACAGCAGCGGCACCTGCACCGCATCGAAATCGGTGACCACCCTGCTGTAGTAGTCGTCGGACAAAGGGTGCGCCTTGACGTCGGAACGCTTGTCTACGCGCCGTGCGGCAAGCTCGTCCGGATCCAGCGTAACCGGGCCTGCACAAGGCTCCCCAGTAATCGGATGACGACGCGAACGCTCTCCCTGCCCATACTGCATGGGTACCTGGCGAGGCAGCCAGGAATCCAGGAAGGTGCAGCGTATCCCCCCGTGATAGTAGAGTTCGCGATAGCAGTCGGATGCCCCCTCCCACGGAATGATGGCCTTGAGATGACGCGGCTGGGTGGCGGCGACCAGCCATTGGTTGGCCGCATAGTAGGAAATGCCGAGCAGGCCTACGTTGCCGTCGCACCAGGACTGTTCTCCGGCCCACTCGATGCAGGCCCGGTAATCCAGGGTCTCGCGTTCCGACCAGAGATCCTGGATGCCTTCCGACCAGCCGGCCCCCCGCGAGTCCACACGCAGCACCGCATATCCATGCGGCACCCAACGCTCGGGGTCGGTCAGCTCCCAGCACTGGTAGGCATTGGACGATCCGGTCTCGATCTCGGGAAACTCCTCGACCATGGATTGCCATTGGGATGCGTAGGCCTCCTGGAATGCCTGCCCCTTGGCGTAGCAGCCATAGCTCATGATCACCGGCACCGCCGGCCCCTCCACAGGCTGGAACAAATCCGCGCGCAGCACCACGCCGTCGTCCATGCACAGGGGAATCTGCCAGGTGATCTTCATGCCGGACCGGATTTCGGTTCGTTCGTAGTCGTACCCCAAGTTCATATCGTTATTTTCTTAAATTATCGTTAATTAAATTATTTAACGATAATTGAAGAAACGCAAGACGCTTCGGCGGTAAAATGAGTGCACTTGGCACTAGGACTATCCCTTCCCCATGATCGACGCTTCGGCCACTCACTTGGCGCCCGCAACCGGCAAGAGCGGCGCCACGCGCAGCACGCAGATCAGCGACCACATCAGGGGCCAGATCCTGCGCGGCCGATTGCAGCCGGGATTCAGGCTGCGGCTGGAAGACTTGCGCACCGAATTCGACGTCAGCTGGAGCCCCTTGAGAGAAAGCTTGTCCAAGTTGGTCGCCGAAGGGTTGATCGTGTCAGAGGGAAGCCGGGCTTATTACGTGGCGCCGGTATCGCGCACTGAACTCCAGCACCTGCTGGAAATCCGCGTGGCGGTAGAAACCCGGGCGCTGGCCACGGCCATCGACCTGGGCGACGACGAATGGGAACGGGAACTGGTTGCTACCCATCACCAGTTGCGCAAGCTGGAGTCGATGCGTTGGCAGCCCGACCAACTGGAGACCTGGGAGCACTGGCACGAGCGCTTCCATCGCGCGCTGGTGGCCGGCTGCCAGTCTGCGCTATTGCAACAGTATTGCGGCAACCTGCACGATCTGAGCAATCGCTACCGCCGCCTGTTCCTGGCATCGTACTCGCGCGACCGTGATATCGGCGACGAGCACGAGAACATCCTGAAAGCCGCGCTCGACCGCGATGCGGCCCAGGCCTGCCGGTTGCTCGAAGCGCATATCCGGCGCACGCTGGAGACTATCCTGGAAGCCATGCCGACGCCCTGAAAGGTACCGAACAGAGTTGATCTGGCAGAGGCTTGCAGAGACAGAGAGTTCGCACTCGAGGCACGACACGTACCCCATGGCGTATTTATGCCGCGCCAAGTGCAGAGGCCGCCAAAGCCGAAATTTTTTGCGTTCCCGCCAGAGATGCGCACAGGGCTACACGACCGACGCCATCGAGAGCGTAAACGCGCAACTACGCTAAACCGGTATCCCCTCCCTCTTCAACCGATAAGCCAACTGCGCCCTGGTGATCCCCAACAACCTGGCCGCCTTACTCAGATTCCCCCCCGCCCGCTGCATGGCCTGTCTCGCTGGGGGGGGCGGGCGGCAACGGGTTCTCGCTGTCGAACGCCGACATGGGGAACCTGGATGCGCCCAATGTGATCGTCGGCAGCAACACCCATGCCGCCGACATCTCGGTGGACGGCGCGGTGGCGACGGCCGGCAACCTGACCCTGCAGAACGAAGGGGGTGGGGCGATCGCGCTGGGCGGCAACGTGACGGCGGCCACGCTGGCGCTGCTGGCGGGCGGGAACGTGACCCAGACGTCCACCGCCGCGATCGCCGCGAACGCGCTGGCGGCCCGGTCGGCCACGGGCGATGTCGTGCTGACGCACCCGGGCAATGCCGTGGCCACGGTGGCCGGCGGCGCGGCGGGCGACTTCCGCTACGTGGATACCGACGGCATCACGATCGGCAACGTCTCGGCCCTGGGCATGGACGCCGCGACGAACGGCGTGCAGAACCGCGCGCTGGACGGGATCGCGGCCGACCGCGCCATCGTGCAGGCCCGCTCCGGGAACATCACGGCCAACGCCGCCATCACGGCGCCGACGGCCGCCACGTTGCAGGCGGATGCCGGCGCCATCCAGCTCAACCGGACGCTGGACAGCGGCTCGGTGGCGCTGCTGGCGACCGGCGCGATCGGCCAGCTGGCGGGTGCGTCCATCCACGCCGGCACGCTGGTGGCCCGGTCGACGGGCGCGGGCGTGGCGTTGACCGACGCGGGCAACCAGGCCGGGGTTCTGGCGGGAGGCGCGGCCACCGATTTCCGGTATGTGGATGCCGATGGCCTGACCCTGGGGAGTGCCGCCGTCGTGAGCCACGATACCGCGGGTAGCCTGCAGACCCTTGCCGTATCGGGGGTTTCGGCCGGCACGACGCAGATCGCGGCGCGCAACGGCGATCTGGACGTCGCCGCCGCCGTGTCGGCCGTCGACCTGCTGAGCCTGCAGGCCGACGCTGGCGCGATCGGGGTGGGCGCGGCGGTCCAGGGGCGGACGGTGGCGCTGCTGGCCAGCGGCGACATCACGCAAACCACCGCGGGCGCCCTCGCCGGCGATGCATTGCTGGCGCGCTCCAGCGCGGGCGATATCCAACTGGCGGCAGGGACGAACGATGTGCGGACGCTGGCGGCGGCTGCCGCGGGCGATCTGCGCTATCGCGGCAGCGGCGACCTGGCCGTGGCGACGGTGGCCGCCGGCGCGCTGGATGCCGGTGGCGCGCCGCAGGCCGTCGCGGCTTCCGGGCTGACGGCGGCCGACGCGATCGCGCAGACGACTACGGGCAATCTGTCCGTCCAGGCAGCCTCGGCCGCATCGAACCGGCTGACCTTGCAGGCGGATGCAGGCAGCGTGCAGGTCGGGCAATCGTTGCAGGCAGGTACGGTGGCCTTGCTGGCCCGCGGAGACATCGTCCAACAGGCCGGCGCGGGCATCACGGCGGGCACGCTGGCGGCCCGGTCGACGGCCGGCGCGGTGACGCTGACCGCCGCCGGCAACGATGCCGGCGTGTTCGCGGGCAGCGCGGCCACCGAACTGCGCTATGCGGACGCGAACGCGCTGACCATTGGCGATGTCGTCGTGGCCAGCCAGGACACGGCGGGCGGACTGGCGTCGTCGACCCAGGCCGGCGCGCAGGCCGGCACGGTGCGGATCGCCGCGCGAACGGGAGATCTGACGGTGGCCTCGGGCGTGACGGCCATCGACGCCGCGTCCCTGCAGGCCGATGCCGGCGCCGTGGCCGTGGACGCCGTCGTCCAGGCCCGGACCGTGGCGCTGCTCGCAACGGGCGGCATTGCTGAATCGGCGTCCGGCGGCATTGCGGCGGATGCGCTGCTGGCACGTTCGACAGGCGGCGACGTCTTGCTGGAAGCCGGTGGCAACGACGTGCGCGCGCTGGCGGGCAGCGCGGCGGGCAATCTCATTTATCGCGGCGCCGGCGACCTGGCCGTGGCGAACGTGACGGCCGGTGCGCTCGACGCGGCCGGCGCACCGCAGGCGGTCTCCGCCTCGGGCGTGACGGCCGGAAACGCGTTCGTGCGGTCCACGTCGGGCAACCTGTCCGTCGCCGCCGCGTCGGCCGCCGCGGGAGCGCTGATGCTCCAGGCGGACACCGGCAACGTCACGCTCGGGCAGTCCGTGCAGGCCGCCACGGTGGCGCTGCTCGCCGGCGGCGATATCGGCCAGGGGGCAGCGGGGGCGATCGCCGCCGACGAGCTGCTGGCCCGCAGCTCCGGCGGCGGCGTCGGCCTGGACCAGGCTCCCAACCGCGTCGGGACGCTGGCGGGCGGGGCGCGCGATGCGTTCGCCTATGCGGACGTGGATGCCTTGCGCATCGGCGAGGTGTCGCTGCCGACCCTGGGAGCGGGGGAGGGCGCGCCGGCAGGTTCCGAACGAGGCATCGCCGCCGCCTCCACGTTCGTGCGGACCCAGTCCGGCGACCTTACGCTGGATGCCGACGTGACCGGCGGCACCGCCGACCTGGTAGCGGCGGCACGCTTCCAGAATCCGGACGGCGCGCGCATCGATACGTCCGGACGCTGGCGCGTGTGGGCCGATACCTGGGAGGGAGAGACGCGCGGCGGCATGGCCGGATCCGGGGCGCTGCCCAACCTGTACGGCCGCGCCTACGGCGCGTCCATCGCGGATGTGGACAACCACTTCATCTACCGGCAACAACCCACGGTGACCGTGACCCTGGACAGTGCGTCCCGGCCGGCGGGTATCGGCAATCCCGCATTGGGCTACACGCTGGCGGGCCTGATCCTGGGAGACACCGGGGCGGGCATCAGCGGCGCGGCGGGTTCGGCGGCCAATGCGGCGAGTCCGGCCGGCACCTACGCCGTCACCGCGACCACCCCCTTCGTCTCGGCCGAGGGATATCTCATCAATGTCGTCCCGGGCGTGCTGACCGTGAACAGCTATGCCTTGCCCAGCGTGGACCTCCAGCGCGAGATTCCGACCACCTATCTGTACGATCGCAACCTGGTGCCCGTGGCCATGTGTTTCGCCACGGGGCCGATAGCCGGCGACCGGGTCGAACAGGCGGGAGACGTACTGGCCAGGGAATGGTCCAGGGTACGGACGCGGCCGAACCTGAGCAACTGCGTGTCCACCGATCGCCGGAACGCCTGCTCGGATTTCTAAAGGCTGGCCGTCCGGCCGGCGTTGCGTCCGGCCGGCGTCCAGCGGCCCAGCAACGCGCGCAGCTTGGCGGGCGCGACCGGCTTGGTCAGCAGCGTGACCGAGGCTTCCCGGATACGCTGCAGGATGTCCGGCGTGGTCGTGCCCGATATCATGATGGCGGTGGCGTGCGGCCGCAGCTCCCGCGCCTGCAGCAGCAGGGCGAGTCCGTCGTCGCTGTCGCCCAGTTGCAGGTCGCACAGGATCACGTCGTAGCGCCGGGTGGCGTCGCGCAGCTTGCGCAGGGCGTCGTCGGCCGTGCGAGCCTGGTCCACCCGGCAGTTCCACTGCCGCAGCAGATGGGCCGTTCCTTCCAGGATGGCCTCGTCGTCATCGATCAGCAGGCAGTCCAGGTCCAGCGAGGTCGCGCCGGCGGCATCGTGGGGGGCGGCCATGGGCGCCACGGGCGGCGCGTCGGTCGTGGGAAGCCGCAGCGAGAACGTGCTGCCCCGGCGCAGTGCGGATCGGACGCGGATGTCGGTGTGCAGCAGGCGGGCGATGCGGGCGCAGATGGACAGCCCCAGGCCGAAGCCGTTGCGCCGGTCGCGCTGCGGATTGGCGACCTGGTAGAACTCTTCGAAAATGCGCGACTGCTGGATGGGCGCGACGCCTATGCCGTTGTCGCGGATCTCGATCCGCGTGCCGTCGCCATCGCGCCGCGCGGCAACCAGCACGCGGCCGCCTTCGCCGTGGCGCACGGCGTTGCGTACCAGGTTGTCGAGCACACGCATGACCAGGCCGGCATCCGTCAGGACGGCGCGGCCGCGGTCGCGCCATACCAGGTCCACTCCCGCCTCGCGCGCGACCGCCCCATGCATGGCGTCGAGCTGGTCGAACAGATCGCCCACGCGCACCGGGGCATAGGATGGGGACAGCACATTGGCGTCGAGCCGGGAAATGTCCAGCAGCGCGTCGAGCAGCGCGCTCATGACCTGGGTGCCTTCCTGCAAGCGTTGCATGGCGGGTAGCTGCGCCTGGCTGGCGGTGGGCAGCAGGCCGTCGATGAACAGGCCCATCGCGTGTACGGGCTGGCGCAGGTCGTGGCTGGCGGTGGCCAGGAAGCGCGTGCGCGAACGCGTGGCCTGCTCGGCCTGCGACAGCCGCGCGAGCGCTTCCTGCGTGGCGGCCTGGATGCGTTCTTCCTGCGACGAATAGGCGTCCTGCAGGCGCTGGGCCATGTGGTCGACGTCGCTGGCCAGGGTGGCGATCTCATTGCGGCCGCAGGGGCCGCAGCGGGCGTCGAGTTTTCCTGCCTGCAGGGACGAGACGGTGGCGGAGATGCGCTTGAGCGGCCGCGCGACGGCGCGCGCCATGTGCAGGGCCGAGAGCCAGGCCAGAAGCAGGGCGGTGCCGCCTATCAGGCCGCCGGCCAGCATCGAGGCGGCGCGCGCGCTCCGGTGTTCGGCATCGTCCAGGAACACGCGCACCGTGCCGATGTCCAGCGCCGGTCCGCCGGGGCGGGGGTAGTCGGTCAGGCCGCGCGTGGCGCGCAGGCGCACCGGCTCGGCGAAGGGGCGGGCATGTTTGAGCTTTTCCGACTCCGGGCCCGCCGCGATGGCGATGCCCGTGCCGTTGCCGATCTCGACGCGCGACGCGATGCCCTTGGCCACCATGTTCTCCGCCAGGTCGCGCAGCGTCTCCACGTCGCCGGCATACAGGCTCAGGTCGCTGGCCACGGCCAGTTGCCGCGCGATCGCCGCGCCGTTGGTCCGGAAGGCCTGCTCCAGCGCGTCCAGCCGTTCGTGGGTGAACCACAGGGTCAGCGCGACGGCGGCGGTGGCGCACGGCAGTACGCCCAATCGTATGAGATCGCGCTGCAGGCTGTTCGATCGAAGCGCGGCGGGGAGCATGGGAGGCATGGCGGCGCGGGCCCGACGCTAGTCCCTGCGCGCCACGGCCGCGGTCAGGGCGTCGTCCGGCGGCAAGGCCAGCCCCAGGCGCCTGGCCACATGAGGGTTGGTGCGCACCGTCAGCCGCCGGGGAGCCTCGACCACCGGCGGGCCGGGCGGGGATTGCCTGAGCCGCACGGTCAGGGCATGGGCCTGTTCGGCCAGTTGTGCGTTGCCGGGCACCAGCGCCGCCAGGGCGCCGGCGCGCACCATGGCCTCGCTGGTGGCGAACACCGGCAGATTGGCGGTGGCCGCCGATTGCAGCAGCGCCAGGGCGGCGGCGGATGTCGATCCCACCGGATCGGGCAGCACCAGCAAGGCATCGCTGGCGGGAACGACGGCCTGCAGGGCGCTGGTCAGGGCGTTGGCGTCGGGGGCATCGGCGGCGGCGATGGCCCAGGGCCGGCCGCCGCGCGACGGGTGCTGGGCAGGCCAGGCCAGGGCCGCGCTGGCCAGGTCGCGCATCAGCGGTTCTGCCTGGGGCGCGGTGACGACGCCGACCCGGCGCTTGCCGGGCAGCACGGCGTCGATCAGGCTGAGCTGCTCGGCCGCGGCCGGATCTCGCAACAACACGCCGATGGCACGCTCCGGGCGGCGCAGCGCGGGCAGGGCGCGCAGTTCCTCATACTCCAGGCGGCCCAGCAGGGCCAGCAGGATCGGTTCATTGCCGGCACGCTGGACGACGGCCCGGGCTGCCTTGGGTCCCACCGCTACCAGCACGCCCGGATCGCTGCCTTCGGCGCGGACCGGCTGGGGCGGGGAGGCCGGCGGACCCGCGTCGGGCAGCATGGAGCCGCGCGCGCTGCGCGTGCGCACGCCGGCCAGGACGGAGTCGCTGTCGTCCGGGCCGGATCGTGGCGCGGCCGCCTGCGCGTCGAGCTGCCGCAGCGAATCCAGCGGCAGGATGTCGACCCTGCCCTGGGTCAGCCGGTGCGAAGCGGCATTGACGCTGCGCAGCTGCGCGGCGAATTCGCCGTACTGCTGCGCCGTATCGTCCAGGATGAGTGTCATGTCGGCCGCCCAGGGCGCGGCCAGCGGCGCGGCCAGCCATAGGACGGCCAACCGGCGCAGGAGCAGCAACAGAGGCGGCGCGGAGATTCGGTGCACGTTGCAATAATTCGTGAAAGCTGTATCCGCAATCTACGTAAGCCCGGCGTCCGCGGCGATAGGGCAGAGGGCCTATGTCGCCGGCTGTCTCGCCGCCGGGTACGGCAGGTCCGGGCGCGACGGGATAGGCCGCTTGGCATATCGATACCGGCCGGGGATTTGCGCACACTATGGCATCCGCCTGTCCACCTTCCTGGAGTGCGCGCCATGAAAACCTCCGTCCGGCCCCGAGTCTTTCCCCCGGGTGTCCTCGCCGCCACCCTGGCGTGCGCGGCCGCCCTTGCGATCCCGCATCCGGTGCATGCCCAGTCCGGCAACTTCGGTACCGAAACGCCCTCGGTCAACCAGATCATCGATCAGCTCAAGAGCGGCGGCAGCGACGATGCCACCGCCGGCGTGCGCACGCGCGCGCTGCGTCCCGGTGCCTCGTCCCAGGCCACCGCGATGCCCGAAGCCGCGCCGGCGCCCGCCGCGCCCGCCGCCATTTCCATGCAGATCCAGTTCGCGTTCGGCTCGGACCAGATCGCCGAAAGTTCGCGCCGCTCCATCGACAACCTGGCCGCGGCGCTGGCTTCCAGTGAACTGAAGGGGCGTATGTTCACGGTGGCGGGCCATACCGACGGGGTCGGGTCGGCCGACTACAACATGCGGCTGTCGCAGCGTCGCGCCGCCTCGGTCAAGACGTATCTGGTGGGCCATGGTGTCGACGCCTCGCGCCTGCGCACGGTGGGCAAGGGCCAGACCGAACTGCTGAACCCCGTCGATCCGCGCGCCGCCGAGAACCGGCGCGTGGAAATCATCGCCACCGGCTCCTAGCCGCGCCGGCGGCCGGCGCGCCGCAGGAGGACCGCCATGGCCATGCATGTCGTCAACGGGGCGCTGCTGCAATGCAGCTTCGGCCTGGCGCCTTCGTCGCTGGTGGTGTTGCCCGTCAACCGGATGATGTCCTCGAACCAGCCGGCGGCCAACATCATGGATCACAAGCCGATGGTCAACATCATGCCTTTCGGCATGTGCGCCTGCCCCGCCAATCCCACCGTCGCCGCGGCCACCTCCGCCGCCCTGGGGGTGCTCACCCCCATGCCTTGCGTGCCGGCGACCAGCTCGCCCTGGGCTCCGGGCGCGCCCACCGTCATGCTGGCCAACCAGCCGGTCCTGAACAACACCTCGACCTGCATGTGCAACTGGGGCGGGGTGATCACGGTGACGATGCCAGGGCAATTCACCGAGATGGTTCCGTAACGGTTTTCCCCGGGCGCTTCCCCCTTACCCGCTCAAAGTGACTTTGGCCACCTTGTCGATTTCGGGTTTTTCCGGGCGCTTGGCCTCGCAGCTCTTCTCCAGCGTGCCGGGGAAGGGGAGTTCGCCGGTGGGCGGGGCGTCGGCGTCGGCCCCGCCGGGAGTGTCGCCCTTCTTGCCGGTGGCCTTGTCCATGACGTCCTGCATGCCGTCGCGGCGGGCCTGGTCGACGTCGTCGACTTTGTCTTTCATTTCGTTGGCGCTCTTGGCCGGATCGAGGAAGTTGAACTGGTTGGAGCCCAACTTGCCGACCGCGTCGTCGACGTTCTTGCCGCTTTGCTTGGCCTGCTCGGCCGCCGCCAGCGCGTTGTTCTTGGTGTCCTGGACGTCCTTGGCCATGCCGGCCGCCTGGCCCAGCCGGTCGCGCACCGGGTTCCAGACGGTCCGGCCCACGGTGTCGCCCAGCCCGAAAGCCTCCAGCAGCAGGTTGAAGAGCGGGAACAGGGTGTTGCGCACCTGCAGGGCCAGCAGCATGGGCACGCCGGCCAGCAGCGCCTCCATGGTCATCGCCTCCTGGCACTTCGCGCGGTCCAGCAGCGTCTGTACTTCCTTTGTCAGCTCGTCGACGATGAAATCGAGGATCGCGTTCAGATGCGAGGCCTGGCCGGTCAGGAATTTCTCCACCAGTTCGGCGCCCTTGTTCATCAGTTCCTTGCGGCCCACGCTGACCTTGCCCAGCTCGGTCTCGCCCTGGGCCTTCTTGTTTTCTCCGGGGGGATCGAAACCCGCCAGCTTGAAGGCGAGATTGACCAGGGTGCCGCTGAGCGTCTCGCGCACCGACAGCGACACCAGCGCCGGTACGTCGCCCTGGCAGCCTGCCAGCAGCAGGTTGACATAGATGCGTTCCAGGATGGCGGCCGACACCTTGGCGATTTCCTGGACCACCGTGTCGACGAAGCCGGGCAGCGTCACGCCGACGCCCTCGGCGATGGCGCGCGACATCAGCGCTGGCGCGGGAACGATTTTCAAGCGATTTTTCGGATCGGTGCGCGGTTCGTCCCAGCGTTCGCCGCCTGACAGGGTGGCGAACGCCGCGGCCAGCGCCTCGCTGCCGGGACGGGTCCGGGCGCCGGCGGTCTCCAGCCAGTCGGTCAGCGACTCCTGGGCGCGCTTGGCCTTCTCGCGAGTTTCCTCGACCGTGTCTTTCGCGTCGTCCACCGCCTTTTCCGCCTTCCCCAGGGGGCCCGAGTAGGTCTTGGGCGGGGCGGCGGGCGCGGCCGAGCCTCCTGCTGCCGCGGCCTCGTCCTTGTCGGTCCAGATGAAGAACGTAGGCGTGCGCCCGTCCCGTATCGCGACCACCGAGAAGGCGCGGCAGGCTTCCTCGATGCCGGCCTCGTACTCGGTGCGGGCTGCCTGGAACATGGCCTTGTAGGTGTCCTGCACCTTGAACAGGTACTTGGGCACGTCGGCGATGAACCCCCCCACCGCGCCGACCGCGCCCAGGCCGCCGGGGATGGGCAGCGAGGGCAGGCCCGCGCCGCCGCCGGCCCCGGGCTTGAACGCGGAGGCGCACAGCGTCCAGTAGTCGGCCCGGGCCTGGTGCAGGTCCACGCCGGCCTGGTGCAGCGTGGTGTAGTCGATCGAGGCCGCGTTCAGCTTCTTGCCGGCGGTGGCGATGGCGACCATGATGGCCGTGAACTGTTGCGGGTCCACGGCGCCGGATTTCTTGCCGCTGCCCAGCAGCGAGCCCGCCGTTTCCAGCAGCGCGCCGACCGCGCCCTGGGTGTTGGTCTGCAGCACTTGCCGCGCGCAGCGGGCGAAACCGTGCAGCAGCATGGCTTCGCGCAGCAATGCGTCGCGGCATCCGGCACCGTGTCCCGGCGGCCCCTTGCCGGGGAACAGGTCGTTCATGTCGGCATGCGCCTTGCCGAAATGGATGAACTCGATGGGCATGGGGCGGCTGCCGCGATTTTCGTCCGAGGACAGGCTTTCGGAGCCCATGGCGGTGGGCTTGAGGAACAGTTTCTGCGGCTGGCCCTGTTTGTCGTTCAACGGTTCGCGGGCGTAGTAGTAGGGCGTGCCGGCACCAGCGCCGCCGGGCCCGCCGCCCAGCTTGCCGGCCACGTCGTCGATCAGCCCTCCCAGCGTCGATCCTTCTCCGGCCACGCTGTTGGCGGCGCCGGCCGCGGTTCCCGCCGCGCTTTCAAGCAGTCCCATCGTTCATTTCTCCTCGGCCGTCGTTCGAGGGGCGGCGTACTTGGGGAATGGCGTCCAGCGCACCGGCCCAGGCCGGATCAAGCAATCAACCCCGTACGGCAATTGGCGGCATTCCCTAGACATGAAGTTCTTCCAGCTTGGCGCGGGTGGCGTCGTCGGGCTCGCCGGTCGTGTCCAGTCCATACTGGCTCTGGAAGCGCTTGAGCGCGTCGCGTGTGGCATCGCCCATGCTTCCGCTTTCGCCGCCGCAATCGAACCCGAGGTTCTCCAGCCTGCGCTGCACGCCGGCCGTGTCGCCGACCGGGCGCAGCGCGCCGATGGCGATGTCGTAGACCTCGGCGCCTTCGGACAGCGTCAGGGTGGCGCTGCGCGTTTCGCCCGGGATGGGGTGTTCCAGCTTGCCGTCGCCGTCGGTCACGCCGTGTATCACCTTGTCGCCGAAGACCAGGGTGTACGCTTCCCTGGCGCGCGGTTCGTCCAGCACCGTCAGCCGCAGCTTCAGCTTGGTGGGCTCGCCCTTGCGCGTGAACGTGTGGCGGGCGTCGACCGGCTTGCCGACCGATTTCGTGCCCTTCTCGGGAATGAATACCTCGTCGCCCGGCACGAGCTGATTGGGATCCTTGCGTTTGGCGCGCAGACCGGCGTTGCTGCCGTGGTCCCAGATCGTCTTCCACAGGAATCCGTGGTCCTTGGCGATGCTGGCGATGCTGTCGTTTTCTCCCACCGTATAGTTGGGCATGGCTTACTCCCAGGCCGAGTCGTCCAGGCCGGGGAAGCTGATCTCGCAGTTCCCCGGGTCGAGGCGGGCCACCCGCGCCACGCCTTCCTGGTCGGTGGATCGGGTGGCGGTCTTGCCGTTGGGCAGCTTGAACTTCACGCGTTCTCCCGTCACGGGCTGGCCTTCCTCGTCCAGCAGCTGGACCTCGATGTAGTGCGTCTTGTCCTTGTTTTCTTCCGCCGTCTGGTCGTGCGTCGGCTCGTCGCCGTCCCCGCCTCCCTTGAAGACCTGGCCGGGATCGGCGTGCGTGGCCAGGGCGGCTTGCATCACCTGCATGGGGGACACGAGCGAGGCCGCGCTGCCCGAGGCCGGGCCGCCGCCGCTGTTGATCATCACCATGGGCGCCTGGATGTAGATGCCGCCCGCCGAGATGTCGATGAAGCTGCCGCCGACCTTGAGCGACAGCTTGGCCCCGGCTTCCAGCACCACGTTCATGCCGGCCTTCAGGTAATAGCTTTGCGAGACGGACTCGCTGTGGCTCTTGAAGGATTCGCCCACGCCGCCGTCCACCTTCAACGACTGCGACCCGGTGATGGCGACGGCCTGCATGCCGGTTATCTTCAGGTGGTCGTCGCCGCCGATCTCGGCCACGCGGTCCTGCTTGATCTGCTCGTGGCGGTGACGCTTGATCTCGTCCAGCCGGTCGCGTTCCACCACCAGGTGGTCGTCGTTGCCGATGGCCGTGCGCCGGTCGTTCCCCACGCGTACGTCCATGTCCTTCTCGGCGTTGACGAACAGCTGTTCCTCGCCTTTCTTGTCCTCGAAGCGGATCTCGTTGAAACCTTCGCCGCCCTTGCTGGACATGGTCTTGATGGTGGACTTGGTCTGGTCCGCGGGCAGCGCGTAGGGCGGCATGTTGTCGGCGTTGTAGACGCTGCCCACCACGATGGGCCGGTCCGGGTCGCCGTCCAGGAAGTCGACGATGACTTCCTGGCCGATGCGGGGGATGAACATCGCGCCCCATTGCCGTCCCGCCCAGACCTGGGATACGCGCAGCCAGCAGGAACTCTTTTCGTTGCGATGGCTGCGGCGATCCCAGAAAAAGTGGACCTTGATCCGGCCGTACTCGTCGGTGTAGATCTCTTCGCTCTTGGGGCCCGCGACCACGGCCGTCTGTGGCCCGTTCACGCGGCCGCGGGGCGTGCGCAGCGGCGCGCGGTAGGTGACCCGGTGCGGAATCACCGACAGCCGGTTGTTGTAGGTGCTGGTTTCCTCGCCGCCCAGGTCGCCCAGGTTGTTGGTGCCGCTGTGCTCCACCGATACGACCAGGTATTCCTCGTTCATCGCGTCGATGGGGTGGTCTTCCAGTTCGAATACGTAGCCCGGCGTCAGCGCGCGGACGTTGCTCGCGCCTTCCAGCGTCTCGTACTCGACTTCCTCGGCCTCGATCTCCACCCGGGTCGACTGGTCGCCGTCGGCCAGCTCGGTGTAGCCGCCGGGATGGCGGTAGCGTTCGAATTCGGCGTTGTTGCCGACGCGTATCAACGAATTGATCGAGACCCGCATGTCGGTGCCCGGCTTGGTGAAGTCGTAGTCATTGGACACGTAGCGGCCGGTGCGCGAGGCGAACCGGCGCGACAGCCACGAAATGCCGTCGCGTTCTTCCAGCAGGATCTGCTGGTGGAAAGGCAGGGTGGCCGTTTCCAGCTTGGGGTTGTTGTCCCGGTTGTCGGTCAGCACCATGATCTCGGCGTCTTCTTCGTGGCGGAAGAAGTAATGGATGCCCGCCCGCTCCAGCAGCCGCGAGATGAAGTTGAACGTGGTTTCCCGGTATTGGGTGCAATAGACCAGGTCCGGATAGTCCTCGGTCAGGTGGAGCTCGTAGTCCGAGAAGCTGAATTCCTTGAAGAGGGCTTCGACGATCCGGGGAATGCTCAGGTTCTGGAAAATGCGCGAGTCCTCATGCAGTTGCAGGAACCAGAACCAGGGCACGACGTCGCAGACATAGCGGGTACTGTGATTGTCGTCGTCGTTCTGGCGCGGCTCGCCGGCACGTTCGAAACTCGACACCCAGCCGGTCCAGTGGCGTTCGCCGTCTTCGGTGTAGACGCGCAGGGTCACGCGTTGGCCGAGCAGCGCGGACGGCTTGATGTCCTCCTGTTCCGAAGCCAGCGTCAGGTGGAAGCGGAAGGGCTCGGACAGTCGTTCGTGTCCCTCGAACCGTTCGACCAGCAACGCGTCGTCCCCCAGCGGGGTGGCGAGGTCGAACAGGCGTTCGGCGGTGGAGATAGCCATGGCCGGATCCGTCAGCGGATGGTGTAGGCGAAGCCGCCGTCGGCCCCGATGCCGGCGCCTATGTGGGAGATCGCCTCGGCCGCGCCCATGCGGGCCAGCACGAGATCGGCCACCTCGGGCAGCAGGGTGCCTGTCAGGATGTTGTCGATGTTGCGCGCGCCGGAGTCGACCTCGGTGCAGCGCTGCGCGATCGCGTCCACCAGCGCTTCGTCGTACTCGAATGCCGCCGCGTGGTTGGCGCGTATGCGCCGCGCGATCTTGTCCAGCTTCAGCCGCACGATGCGTTTCATGTTCTCGTCGCGCAGCGGGTAGTAGGGCACGAGCGCGCAGCGGCCCAGGAACGCCGGCTTGAAGGCCTCCTGCAGGTCGGGCCGCAGCAGGTCCAGCAACTGGTCCACGGGCGGCCGGGTGCGGCCGTTGTCGCTGGCCTGCATGATGACGTCGGTGCCGGCGTTCGAGGTCAGGATGATCAGCGTGTTGCGGAAGTCGATCTCGCGGCCTTCGCCGTCCTCCATGTTGCCCTTGTCGAATACCTGGAAGAACAGCTCAAGCACGTCGGGATGGGCCTTCTCGATCTCGTCCAGCAGCACGACGCTGTAGGGCCGCCGGCGGACCGCCTCGGTCAGGACGCCGCCCTCGCCGTAGCCCACGTAGCCCGGCGGCGAGCCCTTCAGGCTGGAGACGGTGTGCGCCTCCTGGTACTCGGACATGTTGATGGTGATCATGTTGCGCTCGCCGCCGTAGAGGATGTCGGCCAGCGCGATGGCGGTCTCCGTCTTGCCCACGCCGCTGGTGCCCACCAGCAGGAACACGCCCTTGGGCTTGTTCGGATCCTCCAGGTTGGCGCGCGAGGTGCGCACGCGCTGGGCGATGGCCTGCAAGGCGTGGTCCTGTCCGATGACGCGTTCGGCCAACAGCGTGTCCAGCCGGCGCACGGCCTCGATCTCGTCGGCCACCATGCGGCCCACCGGGATCCCCGTCCAGCCCGCGATCACCTCCGCCACCGCGCTGCCATCCACCAGCGCATGGACCATGGGCGCATCGCCTTGCGCGGCGCGCAGGTCGGCCCGAAGCCGGTCGAGTTCCTGCGCGGCGCCGGCGCGCTCGGGCGCATCGGCCGGCAGGCTGGCCAGGGCATCCAGGCGGGTGCCGATCTCGGCCACCAGCTTGCGTTCGGTCTCCCATTTTTCCTTCAGGCGGTCCAGGCTGGCCTGGACCTGTGCCGTGTCGGCCGCGATCTCCGCCAGGCGGGCCGCATGGTCCAGTCCCGTGGCGGCCTCCGATTCCAGTTGCGCGCGCTCGGTGGCCAGCGCTTCCAGCCGGCGCTGGGCGTCTTCCACCGCGGCCGGCGTGGCATGCTGGCCGACCGCGATCTTGGCGCAGGCCGTATCCAGCACGCTGACGGCCTTGTCCGGCAACTGGCGCCCGGCCACGTAGCGGGAAGACAGCTTCACGGCATCGGCCACGGCCTCGTCCAGGATGCGCACGCCATGGTGTTTCGCCATGGCCGCCGCCACGCCGCGCAGCATGCCGACGGCCTTGGCGTCGGCCGGTTCGTCCACCTTGACCACCTGGAAACGGCGGGTCAGGGCGGCGTCCTTCTCGAAGTATTTCTTGTATTCGCTCCAGGTGGTGGCGGCGATGGTGCGCATTTCGCCGCGCGCCAGGGCCGGCTTGAGCAGGTTGGCCGCGTCGTTCTGGCCAGCCGCGCCGCCGGCGCCGATCAGCGTATGCGCTTCGTCGATGAACATGACGATGGGCTTGGGGCTGCGCTTGACTTCGTCGATCACGCCTTTGAGCCGGTTTTCGAACTCGCCCTTGACGCTGGCGCCCGCCTGCAGCAGGCCGAGGTCCAGCGACAGCAGCGTGACCCCGCGCAGGACGGGCGGTACGTCGTCGGCCACGATGCGGGCCGCGAGGCCCTCGACCACGGCGGTCTTGCCCACGCCGGGCTCGCCGGTCAGGATAGGATTGTTCTGCCGGCGCCGTGACAGGACGTCCACCATCAGCCGTATTTCCTCGTCCCGGCCCAGCACCGGGTCCAGATGGCCTTCGCGCGCGCGTTGCGTCAGGTCGATGCAGAACCGGTCCAGGTTGGGGGTCGCGCTGGGCTTGCCGCCGGCGCCGTCGGCGGCCGGCGCCAGGTCGGCCGGCACGCCGGTATCGCCCAGCGCCAGGGCGTCCCGCGCCTCGGCCGACGCCGCGGCGATGGCGTGGAAGTTCTGCTGCAGCGATTCCAGGTTGATGCCTTGCAGCGACTTGATGGCGGGCGCCAGCAGGCGCTTCAGGTCGGCGTCGGCCAGCAGCGCGATCAGCAGGTGGCCGCTGCGTATCCTGGCTTCGCCGTATTCGACCGAGGCGAATACCCAGGCGCGCTCCAGCAGCAGCGGCAGATGGGGCGACAGGGCGGGCGTGCGCGAGTTGCCGGTCTTGAACGTGTCCAGGGCGCGATCGAGTTCCTTGCGCGCCTGGTCCGGGGCGATGTCGAACTGGCGCAGGATGCGCGCGACATCCGTGTTCTCCGTCTCGAGCAGCTTGGACAGCAGGTGCTCGATCTCGACGTCGTAGTGGGTGCGCGACAGGCAAAGACCGGCCGCGCCTTCCATCGCGCCTTTGCATACGCCGTTCAGGCGCCCCACCAATGCCCGCAGGTTCACCGCCATGACTGGCCTCCCGTTGCGCTGAATTGAAATTCGCAGTCGTCCGCCGGCCGCGGGCTGCGCCGTCCGCCCAGCCAGGTATTCCAGCCCAGGCGGGCGGCATCCGGCGCGGCGCCGCCCAGCCGCGCCGGCCGGACTTCGTCGGCGCGGACCGCCAGCCGGATGCGCAGGTCCAGCGCCAGTCCGGTCATGAACCGTGCCAGCTCTACCGTGCCGTCCATCCAGCCCGCCCGCTTGTCGGCCGGCGGGAGCAATTGCTCGAAATGGCGGCGTCGCAGCGGCCCCACCCGCAGCCGCAGCGTGCTCTGCCGGTCCCAGAAGCGGCTGCCGAGCACGCACTCCCGCCCCAGCGCCGCGGCCTGCCGGCCCAGGCGCGTGCGGTCGCCGGCGGGTACGTCCTGCCAGGTGCCGACGCAGCTTTCCACCGCGACCGGCGCGCCCAGATAGTCGCTCATGACCTGCGCCAGCGACCCGGCGCCGTGCGGCCGCTGCGACAGCAGGCCGGCGTAGTAGCCCAGCGCCGCGCCGGGCAGCGGACGCCGCCGCGCGCGGGATTCGGTCCCGCGGCGCGGAAACAGGCTGCCGTACAGGTGGGGCGTCCCCATGCCTATCAGGTCGTAGACGTGGCGGTGCACGCCCGATTCCGCGTCCGATTCCAGCGCCACCTCGGGGCGATGGCGCGCCCAGGCGCGCCAGAAAAGCTCGATCAGCCGGTGATTGAACAAGTCCAGGAAATCCTGCGCGGCCGGGTCGCGCGCCTGGCGCAGGGCCATCAGCCACTCGGTATAGTGGCGCGGCAGGACTCCGGAGGGGCCGGCCAGGCCCATGAAGTTCACCCGCATCAATTGCGGGCCGTCGGTGCCGGCCCATGCCGGCCGGGCGATGGAGGCGATCTCGTTGGGCGGGAAGAACAGTCCCAGCGTCGTGCCGAAGCGCAGCGTGCCGGGTGGGATCACCCGCGTCCCCGCGGGTACGCCCGCGCCGCGCAGCAGCAGCCGCACGGCCTGGAAGAATCCATATCGTTCCGGATGCGCTTCCAGCAGGGCGAGGTGGCTGTGGACGGGAGCGGCCATGTCGCTACACCAGGTGCTGGTCGCCCGACCGCGGGGCGAAGGTGGCCATGGCGGCTTCGCGCTGCAAGGTGCGCACGGTCAGCCGGGTCCAGGAGTTCGCGGTGCAGTACAGCCCGAAGAAGCGGTCGAGCACGCAGGCCAGCAGATAGACACCCGATCCGACGTACTGGCTTTCGTCGAAGGTCAGGGTGATGTCGGTGCCGCGCACGAAGGCCTGGCGGGGTGCCGCGCCCACGCGCGCGACCGACGGCGAGCCGGCCACGTCGACGATGCCGGCGATCTGTTTGCGCAGGCTGGCCGAATCGGTGAAGTTGTACAGGCTCAGGATCTCCAGCAGCGCTTCGCGCCCGTCCTCGACGATGGACAGATGGTTCAGTGCCAGATGGGAGATCAGCCGCCACTGGTTGGCGAGCCGCATGGGCGCGCGCCAGGTGGCGGTCGGCTTTTTCAGGAGGCGCGCGCCGGAAACAGCGCCGGCGTCTTCGAGCTGCAGGTTGCTGTCTTCGCCGCCGAAGGGCAGGAGCGCGGGCAGGTCGCGGTTGGTGCAGGTCAGCATGATGGACAGCGTGTCCACGGACGGCACGCGGGGATCCATGTCCTTGTCGACCAGTGCGATGCGCATGTCCGTTCCCTCGTCCGAAGGCTGCGGCGAAGGCACACGGCGGGCGATCCAGTACGTGCCCGGTTCCTGTTCGATGCCATGCGCCACCGAGAAGAAGGGCAGGAATTCCCGCACCTGTTCCTGGGACACGCCGCGGGTGTGCCGGCGCACGCCGTCCACCGAATAGACCTCGAGTCCCAGCGGCCGCCGCACGTCGGGGATCACGGGATACTCGTGCAGTTCGTGCGTCAACCGTACCGGCTCGGCGGGTTGCGGGAACAGGTTGACGATGGGCGTGCAGTGGAGCTTGAAGGTATCGCGGCCCACCGTCTGCTCCAGCCGGCCCAGGCGCTCCTGGCGGCCGAAGGGCGCGAGCAGGAAGCGTATGTCGATGCCGCGGGCGTAGCGGCGCAGGTCCAGGCCGGTCAGGTCCACGAACAGGAATTTCTCCGGCAGGACGAAGTATTCCTGGATCAGCCGATAGCCCAGGAACGAGCGTGGGTCGTAGTCCAGCAGCCCTTCGCCTTCGCCGAATCCCACCGGGCGCAGGCAGGAGGCGGGCAGCTCCAGCGGTTCCGCCGGGGGCTGCCCCTCGGCCGGCACGATCTGCACGCGGCTGGTGCTGTTGAGCAGCAGCTCATGCAGCGCATGCACCAGCGGGCTTTCGCCGTCGAGATAGAAGCGCAGGGTATCGACGCCCAGTTGGGCGAAGCTGGCCTGGCCCCGGGTCTCCACGCGCACGCTGATGGTGGCGGCCGTCTCCGCGCCGCGCAGCGCGAAGGCCGACCGTTCGATGGACTCGCATCGGGCGGCCGTCACTTCCAGCGGCCAGACCTCCACCGGCCAGGCATTGCGGTAACGCACGGGCTCGCCCTGCACGGGGCGGGTCAGCAGCGTGGTGCCGCGCTCGACGCGCTGCGCGCCGCTCAGTTCGGCGCCCGGCGCCAGCAGCAACTGGGCGATCGACATCGAGGGCACCGGCCGCAGGAAGTGCGGATACAGCACCGACAGGAATGCCTCGGTGATCTGCGGGAAGTCGTCGTCCAGCTTCTTGTGGATGCGCGAGGCGATGAACGCGAAAGACTCGATCAGGCGTTCGACGTGCGGGTCTTCGTAGACGTCGCCGTCCAGCAGCAGCCGCGCCGCGATCTTGGGATAGCGCGCGGCGAACTCCTTCGAGAGCTTGCGCAGATGCGTGAGCTCGTCTTCATAGTAGGGAAGAAGTTCCTCGAGCATGGGGAGACGGTCCGGCGCTTTGGAGTAGGCAGTCTAGGAGGGGACGGCGCCCCGGGCCATTCGCCGAATGGCCTATTACTCGTGGCATCGGAGCGCAGCCGGACCTTATTGCTCCACGCAATTGTCCGGATCGGGAACCACGCATTCGGCCAGGGCCGCGGGCCCGCCCAGCGAGCGGGTGCGTACCGCCGCCGTCATGGCCGAGGTCTGGAGGTCGCGCGGGAGCAGCAGCCACATGCGGCCGGTTTCCTTCATGCGCGAAGCCCGGTCTCCCGCCGTGGGGCCGAAGCCCCAGAAGTAATCGGCGCGCACCGTGCCGCGGATGGCGCCGCCGGTGTCCTGCGCGAACATCAGCCGGTTGACGGCGCCGGCCGAGGGGGAGGAGCCGCCGGTGGAGACGAAGACCGGGTAGCCCAGCGGCGTGGTGCGAGGATCCACGGCGATCGAGCGGCCCGCCGTCAGCGGGACGCCCAACGCGCCCAGCGGGCCTTGCGGGCCGTCCGGGATCAGGCGGAAGAAAACGTAGCTGGGGTCGGGGATGCCGGTTGTCTGGCCGGTCCCGCCCATGGCGGCGGGCGAGGCGTCGCCGGGAGCGGAGGCGGGCGCCGGCGCCGGACTCGCGGCGGGTCGGGCCGATGTGTTTCCCCCCAGTGCCGCGATGATGGCGGCGACCTCCGGATCGGGAGCCGCCGGCCGGCTGGCCGCCGGGGCCGCCGGGGCCACGGGCGCCACGGGCGCCACGGGGGTTGCGGCGGGCGCGGCCGGACGCGCCGCCGCGCCGCTGCCGCGTCCCTGCAAGGCGGCGATGATGCGCGCCACGTCGGGATCGCGCTGGATGGCGGGGGCGGTTTGCGGGGTGGCCATCGGCAGCGCGGCCGATGAGGTGGCGGCGGCACTGCTGGCTCCCAGCGCCAGGCCGCGGGTCTTGATCGCGGCGCCGACGGTGGCGGTGTCGGCGCTCGATGCCTGGGGCAGGAAAGGATGGCCGTTCTGTTCGCCATAGGCGACGCGCAGGGTCTCGCCACCGGCCAGCCGGATCTTGCCGGAACCCTGGATCTGCAGCGAATACAGGGCATAGGCATCGTTCACCCAGGCGAGTACCTGGGCATCCAGCGCGCGCCGCTCGATGGCCTGGCGCGACCAGTAGGGCACGATGCGGCCGCCCTCGGCCCGCACGCGGTAGCGCTTGTCGCGGATGCCGGGCGTCAGGTCGCCCATGTCCACGTCGTACTGGCGGGCGCCGGGCGACCCGGGCGCGGCCGGCGTCAGGCGGCGGTCGTCCAGCCGGAGCCACTGCCGCTTGCCCGCGGCCGCCACCTGGGCGTCCAGGAACAGCAGGTCGGCGGGCACGCCATGGACGGGATAGGGATAGCGGGAACTGCGGGTGCGGCTGCCTTCCAGCAGCGGCTCGTAATAGCCGGTGATGACGCCTTCGTCGCTCTGGTCCGGGTTCTGCATGGAGTAGGCGTGGAAGCGCTGCTCGAAGAAGCGGCGGATGCCCGGGTCGTCGATCGTTTCGATGCGGCCGGCGGCGGCGCACAGGTCATCCCAGACCGGCTTCTTTCCCAGGGCCAGGCAGCTCTGGCGGAAAGCGTTCAGGCTTTCGCGCGCGGAGTCCGCGGACCAGCCGGGCAGGGCCGAGAACGGCACCGGCTCGAAGCGGGCATAGCGGGTGGAAAAAGGCGTTCCCAGGTCGTCCGGCGGGGTTTGTTCACGGGCAGGAGCGGAGGCGGCGTCGGGGGCCGCCGGCGCGGCTGCCGGCACCGGGCGCGCGGCACCCGGCGGCGCGGACGGCTTCGAGGACGTGGGCGGTGCCGAGGCGGCGGGCGCCGCGGCCGATGGCGCGACGGGTGCCGGCTGCTGCGTGGCCGGGCCGGTGCATGCGGCCAGCGCCAGCAGGCCGGCGGCAATTGTCGTCTTGGGCAGCCGGCCCCGCATGGGCCGCCGTGGCGGGCCGGTTCGAACATGGCTGGTCGCGGGCGTCATGGCGCTTCTCCCGACAGAATCCTGACCATGCAGTGTGACGCTTCGCCCGCGTCCGTTCCATACTACCTAGGGGGTATGACCTAGGGTGCGGGTGCGAGCCGCTGCCGCTGGTCCTCGTACTCGGCGGCGAGCCGCGCCAGCCGGGATTGCCGGGCCTGCTCCGATACCCATTGGCCCAGGATGGCCTGGCGCTGCGCGAGCTGGTATTCCAATCGCAATACCTGCAGCAGCATGCGGTTGTCGGCGGGCGGGAGGCCGGCCAGTCCGTGCAGCCGGCTCAGCACCACGCGTTCGGCGTCGCCCCGCGTGCCGGCGCTCTGGCCGTAGCCGCTCAGGAAGGTGCGCACCTTGTCGCGCATCGCGTCCGAGAAGCCCAGAAGCATGACGATGGCCCCGTGAGGAATGAGGTCAGACTCCCAGATGATCTTCAGGCGCGCGGCCTCCTGGGGGAAGTGGGTGCGGAAGCGGTCCAGGTCGGCGGTGTTGTTGGTGGCGACGTCCACGTCGCCGTTGGCGACGGCCAGCGCCGTGCCCTGGTGGCCATCGACGAGCTCGCTGGGGAAGTGACGTTCGATCGCGATGTTGCGGGGCGAGAACAACTGCAACTGGGGGATGACGTAGCCCGACATGGATTGCGTCTCGCCCAGGCCCAGGCGCCATTTGCCGGGCTGGTTCAGGACGTCGTCCAGGTCGCGGATGGGGCCGTCCTTGCGGACGATCAGGACCGAGCGGTAGCCGGGCAGGCCGTCCGGCCGCACGACCTGGTTCAGGACCGTCATGCCGTACTGCAGCACGGCTTCGAGCGCGAGCTTGCCCGACACGAAGGCCAGGTCGACCCGGTTCTCCTGCATGGCCAGGCGCAGTCCCTCGTACGAGGTGAAGGACTGGGCAACGACGGGGCGGCCCAGCGCGTCTCCCAGGTCGTCCAGCAGGGGCTTCCAGTCCTGGCGCGATTCCAGCGCGCCTCCCAGCGGCAGTACGCCGAAGCGAAGCGCGGCCTCCTGGGCCCCGGAGGCCTCCGGCAGGACCCCCAGCGCAAGACCGGCGAACATGAGGGCAAACGACATCCTGCGAACGAAAAACTGGGCGAACGTATGCACGATGGCGGGAGCGTGGACCGGGGCCAGGGATCATCGCATCAACACGCGAAGGCAGGAAGGGGGGGACATATTTGGCAACAGAATCCGCAAAAATCGAATTCGCTTGTCTTGGCGAACGGGCCTATCCACAATCACGAGACCTCCACTTCCCGTCTTCGCATGGCCGCGACGTCACGTTTCGCCGATCTTTCCCGCCGCTGGGTCGGCGGCATGCCGCTTGCCGTGCGGTTGATGCTGCTCAGCCTGGTGCCGGCGGCGGTAGCCATCCTGCTCGCGATGTCGGTGCTGGCGCGCCATCACCTGACCGAACTCACCCGCCTGACCGAGAACAACGCGCGGGCCGTGGCGCGCCAGGTGGCCACCTTGTCGCGTACGTCGCTGATGCGCATGGATCGCCGCGCCCTGCTCAACGCTGCCCGGGTCGGCAGCCAGCAGCCGGGCGTGCGGCAGGTGCAGATACGGACCCTGGATGGCGAGATCGTCGCCCAGTCGGGTTTCTGGACCAAGCCTACCGATCCGCCGGGACTCGAGGTGCTGGAGCCCATAGACAGCGAGGAGTCGGCGCGGGCGGGCGAGGTCATGGTGGAGTTCGACCTGGATTCCGTCGCCGCGGCGCGCCGCAACCTGTGGTCCACCCTGGCGGCGCTGCTGGGGGCCAGCCTGCTGGGCGTGGGCATCGCGGGATGGTGGGCGGCCCGGCGCATCAGCGCGCCCATACGCAAGCTGGCCGAGGTCGTCGACCGGCTGGGCGAAGGCGAGGAGGTCGAGGTCGAGACCGGCGCCACCGCCGAGGTCGGCCGCCTGCAGCACGGTTTCAAGGTGGCGGCCCAGGCGCTGGCGGACAGCCGCAGGACCATGGAAAGCCAGATCGCGCAGGCCACCCAGGAACTGGCCTTGAAGAATGCCCAGCTGGAAGCCGCCAACCAGGGCAAGACGCGCCTGCTGGCCGCGGCCAGCCATGATCTGCGCCAGCCCCTGCATGCGCTGACCCTGTTCGCGGACGCCCTGCGCTCGGACGAGACCGATCCGCCGCGCCTGGCTTGCATCGCATCCATCCAGGAGTGCGTGCATTCGCTGGACCGCCTGTTCTCCGAGCTGCTCAACCTGTCCCAGATCGACGCGGGCGCGGTGCGCGTGCAGCGCGCCGTGTTTCCGCTGGACCGCCTGTTCGACGACATCAGCCGCAATTTCCGCCCCCAGGCCGAAGAACAGGGACTGCGGCTGGTGGTTCGCAAGACCGATGCCTGGGTCGATTGCGATTACGTCATGCTGTCCCGCATCCTGAACAACCTCGTCAGCAATGCGCTGCGCCATACCGCGCAGGGCGGCGTGCTGGTCGGGGCCCGCCGGGACGGGGCGGGAGGCATGCGCATCGGCGTGTGGGACACGGGCGTGGGCATCGCGCCGGAGCATCAGCACAAGGTGTTCGAGGAGTTCTATCAGGTCGATGCGTCCAGCTCGCGCGGATCGCGGGGGCTGGGGCTTGGCCTGGCGACGGTGCGCCGGCTGTGCGACCTGCTGGACATGCCGTTGCGGCTGCAGTCGCGCGTGGGCCGGGGCACGGTGGTGTCTGTGGTCGCGCCGGCGGCGGCGCCGGCCGAAGCGCCTCCGCCCTGCCCGGCGCAGGGCGCGCAGATCGATTTCACCGGCATGTTCGTGCTCGTGATCGACGACGAACCGAACATACTCGAGGGGTTGTCGCTCGTGCTGCGCAACTGGGGGGCCGAGGTGGCCGTGGCCGAGAGCCGGGCGCAGGTCCTGGCCCTGGCGGAGCAGTGGGCGCGGCCGCCCGACGTGGTGGTCACCGACTTGTTGCTGCGCGATGGCGAGAACGGGCTCGAGGTG
Organism: Alcaligenaceae bacterium SAGV5; assembly: GCA_009360345.1. Taxonomy (GTDB): domain Bacteria; phylum Pseudomonadota; class Gammaproteobacteria; order Burkholderiales; family Burkholderiaceae_B; genus Pigmentiphaga. The sequence goes on along the minus strand of SPDP01000002.1, from coordinate 442,226 downwards.
CTGCGGGCGCTCGACGCGCACCCCGGCATGCACGGCCGCCGCGCGGCGCGGCTGCTGGTCACGGGCGAGACCAAGCCGGATCGGCTGCGCGAGATCGCCGAAGCCGGTATTGCGGTCTTGCACAAGCCGGTGACCAGCGATGTGCTCAGGCAGGCGCTCGCGGCGGTGCTGCGCGATGCGCGCGGCCGCTACTTGACGGCGTAGGCCTGGGTATTGAGCTGGAGCACGGCGTCGAACTGGACTTTCTCCCGGTCGGGGCCCAGCGACAGCAGCGCGTCCACCTTGAATCGCAGCACGCGCTCGTACTGGCGGGGCGCCTCCAGTCCCACCCTGACCCGCGACAGGCGGCTCTCGTGCTGCGTGATGGCCGCTTCCAGCGCGCGCCGTATCCGGTCGCGATCGTGCGGACTGAGCAGGCTGTAGGACGAGAAGTCGGGAATGCCGTAGGTCAGCGAGGACTTGCGGCACTCGGCGTAGGCCTGCGGAATCAGGCGCGCTCCTTCCGAGCGTGTGTTCAGCAATGCTTCCAGGTCCCGCGAAACAGCGTCGCGCAACGCGTAAATATCGGCGCGGCCGCTGTCGGCGGTCGCCGATTCCAGGCGCTCGATCAGGCTTTTCATAGTGGGCCTCTACGCACCGCTGCTACATTCCAAGATAGCTCCACTAGACCCAGGATGCGGTGGATCCGGCTTTGCCGGTCCACCCGCATCGCCCCCTGGGGGGCGCGCGAAGCGCGTAGGGGGCCCTACACCTTCACATTCTTCTTCAGGTCCCAGCCGGCGGAGGCGTTGCCCGAAGACTTCCCGTCGATGCCGATCTTGCTGTAGGTCATCTCGATCTTGCCGAAGCCCAGCGCGACGGCTTCCAGCGGCACGTCCTGCGTGTTGTCGGCGGAGCCGTCGCGGTTGACCGACGTCACGATCACGTCGGTCAGCTTGTACTCCATGTATTTCTCTTTCTGTCCGCCGGCGCGATTCACGGTGATGGTCGCCTTGGGAATCGTGGCCCCGGTGCAGCAGTATTCGAACAGCTTGGGGCTGGCGATGTCCAGGTTGTGCAGGAAGGTGAAGTTCTTTACCTCGACCCGCGCCGACCCGAGGTTGCCCGACGACGATGCGGTGTTCGACTGGGGCTGGGCCGCGCCGAAGCCGTAGTTCTGGATCTCGATCCAGTCCTTGTGCTTCTCGTCGGTGCTTTCCCCCTTGATCCCTTCAAGCTGGATGAATGCGTCGAATGCCATGATTCAGACTCCTCGTGGTGAATTAGCGGGCCGATTGCGGAAGTTCGGCCACCAGGCGCAGCGAGACGCTCAGTTCGTCCAGCTGGTAGTGCGGGCGCAGGAAGGCGGCGGCCTTGTAGGCGCCCGGCTTGCCGGGTATCTCGGCCACTTCGATGCGGGCTTCGCGCAGCGGGAACTGGGCCTTGCGTTCCTGCGAGGCCATATCGTCCAACAGGACGTACTGCGCCACCCAATTGTTCAGGTAGGTCTCGACGCTCGCCTTCGAGGCGAAGCTGCCGATCTTGTCGCGCATCATCGTCTTCAGGTAGTGCGCGATGCGGCTGACCGCGTAGATGTACTGCAGCTGCGACGACAGCCGGGCATTGGCGTTGGCGGCATCGGTGTTGTATTCCTTGGCCCGCTGCGCCGACTGGGTCGAGAAGAAGGCCGCGTAGTCCGTGCCCTTGCAATGCACCAGCGGAATGAAGCCCAGGTCCGCCAGCTCCTTTTCGCGCCTGTCGGTAATGGCGATTTCGGTCGGGCATTTCAGCGCGACCTCGCCGTCGTCGGTGGCGAAGGTGTGCGTGGGCAGTCCTTCGACCAGGCCCCCGCCTTCCACGCCGCGGATCGCCGCGCACCAGCCGTACCGGGCGAAGGCGTCGGTGATGCGCGCGCCCAGCGAATACGCGGCATTGCTCCACAGGTACTTGGAGTGATCCTTGCCCGTCACGTCTTCCTGGTAATTGAACGCCTCCACCGGCGCGGTGTCGGGCCCGTAGGGCAGGCGCCCCAGCACGTGCGGCATGGCCAGCCCGATGTAGCGCGAATCCTCCGAGGCGCGGAAGGACTTCCATTTGGCGTATTCGACCGTGTCGAAGATCTTGGCCAGGTCGCGCGGCCCGGACAGGTCGGTGAAGCTCTCGAACCCGAACAACTCGGGCGAGGCGGCCGATAGGAAGGGCGCGTGGGCGGAAGCGGCGATGTGCGACATCTCTTCCAGCAGGTACATGTCCTCGGGATGGCGCGTGAACTCGTAGTCGCCGATCAGCGTCGCGAACGGCGCGCCGCCGAAAGTGCCGTATTCCTCTTCATAGACCTTCTTGAACAACGCCGACTGGTCGAAATCCGAGGCGCTTTTCAGGTCTTTCACCAGTTCCTTCTTGCTGGCGTTGAACAGCTTGACCTTCAATGTGGTGCTGGTCTCCGAGCTGTCGATCAGGTACTTCAGCCCGCGCCAGCTGCCTTCGAGCTGCTGGAATTCCGGCGCGTGCATGACGGCCGACAACTGGTCGGACAGGACCGCGTCCAGTTGCGCGATGCGCGCGTCGATGGAGGCGATGGCGTCGCGCGAGATCGTGACCTCGCCGTCGGCGATCTGGCTGACCAGCTCGGCGATGAGGTCCCGCGCCCGTTCCTTCTCGGAATCGGAGCGGGCGACGCGGCTTTGCGACAGGATGGAGTCGAGCAGCGAAGCGGACTGGGCTTCGGCGGACGCGGCGGGCGCCGCGCCTTGTGGTTGGGTGTCGGCCATGGGCGGTCTCCGGTGGCTACGGTGCGTCAGGCTTTGGGGGTGTCGTCTTTCGCGACTTCCCGGGACAGCTGGGCGATCTTGTCGGTGTTCTGCAGCACCTCGCTCAGCAACTCCTCGAACTTGTCGTTGCCCGCCATCTTGTTGCGCAGGTCGGCCAGCTTCTGGCGGGCTTCCAGCAGCTTGCGCAGCGGGTCGATCTGCCGCACGAGCCTCTCCGGCTCGAAATCGGCCAGGCTCTTGAAGTCCAGCGTCACGCCTATGCGCGACCCGTCGTCGGACAGCTTGTTGTCCACCTGGTATTGCAGGCGCGGCTTCATGCCCTTGAGTACGTCGTCGAAGTTGTCCTTGTCGACGTTGACGAACTTGCGGTCCTTCAACCGGGGCAGCGGCTCCTCGGGCTTGCCGCTGAAATCGCCCAGCACGCCCGCGACGAAGGGCAGTTCCTTCTTCTCGATGGCGTCGCCGATCTCCACGTCGTAGGTCAGCTGGACCCGGGGCGCGCGGACGCGGTCGAGCTTGTGCTGGGTGCTTTCCTTCTTGGCCATGATCGCTCTCCTTGGCATCGCCGGCGGTCGAACGGGAATGCGGTGCAGTCTAGAAAGCCGGGGCCGGCGGCGGTAGTAGCCAGACGGCCAGACGTGGAGATAGGCCGGAAGGGGTAGGGGGAGGTTGGACGAGATTGTCCTTGAGGTGCTTGGCGATGACAGGCAGATATCCGCAGAATCGCTCTGTCTTGCTTGTTTTTTGTATCCAAAAGGATACTATTGATGAACACTATCCTTGCTACGAAAGCGTTCGAAAAATGGCTATACGGTCTGAAAGATTTGCGGGCCAGGGCCCGGATCATTGCCCGGATCATTGCCCGGATCCAAGGCGCTCGAACCGGGAATTTCGGCAGCCATCGCGCGCTTGGTCGGGGGGTGATGGAGATGAAGATCGATGTTGGTCCGGGATATCGGATTTATTACGCGAGGCAAGGGTCGGTGGTCTACCTGTTGCTTTGTGGCGGAGACAAATCGACCCAGGCCTGCGACATCAAGACAGCCCACAGACTATGGGCGACAAGAGAGGTCAATCATGAGGCGTGAAGTCAGGCCATTCGACGCATCGGAATACCTGGACAGCGAAGAGATGATCGCGGAATACCTCTCCGCAGCCATTGAAGAAGGCCCCGATGTTTTTCTGCTTGCCCTGGGGGATATCGCGAAGGCGGTGGGCATGGCCGAAGTCGCCCACCGTACCGGCCTGGGGCGGGAAAGCTTGTACAAGTCCCTGGCGCCGGGTTCCAAGCCGCGTTACGAAACCGTCTGGAAGCTGATTCAAGCATTCGGTCTCAAGCTGAAGTTCGAGCCGATGCACGGCTGAGCCCGTCACCCCCGCGGCACCCCGATCCGATCCCGTATCACCCCCAGCACCGAATCGTCGTTCACCACTTCCGCCAGCCACTGATCCAGCGGCATGTCGGCCCAGCTCACCGCGCGTTCCAGCAGGAAGGACACCGGGCTGTGCGGCTCCACGCGCTTGAAGTGGGCGGCGATCTCGCCCAGGGTACGCAGCAGCTCGGCGCGGGCCTGGAAGTCCACCGCCACGCGCGGCACGGTCATCGTGGCCGTGGCCACCGGCATGGCTTGCAACGCGGGTTCCGGCGTCGCGGCAGGCGCCGTGGATGCAACGACAGCGGTTTCGCCCGCCCCCGGTTCCTGTCGGGGGGCGATGCCCAGGTTCTGCGCCGCGCGCGCCAGCACCTGGCGCGCGCGCTTGAGCCCGTCGCCCAGGTCGGCCAGGCTGGGCGCCTGGCGGCCGAAGCGCTGGTCGACCAGCGCCTGCAAACGGTCGAAGGCGGCCTGCGCCGCGTCCACGGCGGCCAGGGTTTCCGACACGAAGCCCGGGCCGCTGCCCTCGATGGCCTTGTCCACCGATTCCCCCGTGGGTTTGCCCGCATCCAGCGCTTCCTGGTGGGCGGCGGCGTTCTGGCGCGCAAGGTTGTCGACCTCGCGCGAGTCCTGCCAATCGATCAGCGTGACGTAGGGTGCGGAAGCGGTCAGCGGCGCCTTCTTCAAGGCGAGCCCGCCATAGACGTTGAACCAGGCCAGTTTGCTGGCGCGTTCCTCCTGGTCGTCGCCATCGGGCCGCGGGTGCAGGCCGTCCCAGTAGGTGTCCAGCAGGCTGTGCAGCACATCCATCGCATCGGTGGCGCCGGCCAGTCCGTGACGGGCAATCAGGGCCTCGCCCAGCCAGACGGCGGCCTGCAGGTCCTTGCTCTGGCTTTGCAGCACTTCTGCCGCCAGGTCGGCGGCGGCCCGCCAGTCGGCGGTCTTCAGTTCGGTCTGCCAGTCGCCCTGCGACAGTGAGGGGTCGTCCGCGCGGCGCGCTTCCCGGATGCGGTCGTAGGTGTCCGAGAACGAGGCGTCCTCGCCGCAGGGATCGCCTCCGGCGATGGGTTGCATCAGTTCGGCGATATCGATGGCCATGGGAATCTCCAGGTCGTCATTCCAGGATGGAGGTAGGCAGTGCGGCGGCCGGTTCGGTCCGGGCGTTCAGGAAGCGCAGCATCTCGTCGGAAGGGCGCACGTCCATGAATACCCGGGCCTCGGTGAAGCCCTGCTGGGCCAGGCGGGCCGACAACTCCTTCCATTGGATGGGGCCGTACGAGGTACGGAAATCGGGCAGCCGGAAGGCGTGAGATCCCGAACGGAAATCGGAGATCAAGGTGGCGAAGCCTTCGGCGCCGGGGTAGATCAGCGTCAGCCGGGGCCCCAGGGGAGGCGGCGGAGTGGTGGCAGGCACGGGCGCGGGAACGGCTCCGGGCATGGCGCCAGGCGCGGCGGCCGCGGGCGCCTCAGGCGGCGCGGGCAGCGAGATGTGCAGGCGCGCCTCGATGCAGCTGTCAGGCGACCAGAACACCTGGGCCGTGGCTTCCGCCAGCGATTCCGCGCGGGTCGACGCGAGGTAGGTGCGCTCGCGGCAGACCACTTCCAGTACCGTGCCCTGCGGCCCCTCGCTGGCCGCGCCCATGCGGGTGGGCTGCGAGAACTGGAAGCTGCCGGCAAGAAACGGTTTGTTGACCTGGGTCGACAGGATGCGCCGCTCGGCCGCGACCATGCCCTGGTAGGCGGACGACAGCGGCAAGCCGATGCCGGCGATGCGCGTGGGCGTGCGTTCGCGTTCGGTGATGAAAGGCTGCAGCCAGTCCTTCACGAAGGCCGTCAGCCGCCCTTGTTCGCCGTACAGCGCGTCGACCTGCTCCTTGGGCGGCATGCCGCGCAGCGCGGCGACCACGCTCTCGTTCCACCGGGCCTGGACGAACTGGCCGGCGCGCTGCACGGTCAGGTACAGCAGCAGCCGCGACGGTCCTTGCACCACGGACCAGGCGGCCAGGTCGTCGCCCTTGAAGACCGCGGCGAATTGTTCTCCAGGCTTGTCCACCGCGGACAGCAGGGCGGCATAGTCGGCCGCCGGCGGCTGCGGCGGCGCGCCCTTGGCGCGGAACAGCTCGGCCGCGATGTCATAGGCGTCCTGGCCGCTGGTGTCGGCGCGCAGGCGGAGATAGGCGCGCGCGTAGTCCGGCCGCCGAGGACGCAGCACCCGTTCGGTGGTGTCGATCTCCGCCAGCAGCCAACTGGGGGGCTGGATGGGTTCGGCGCCCCACCAGCCACGGAACATCCCTGTCACGGCGTCGACCATGAATCCGCCCAAGGGCCGCCAGGCGTCCAGCCAATCGCCCTTCGCGCGGGCCCACGCCCGGGTCCAGCGCGTGCCCAGGGGCAAGGCAAGGTCCAGCCCTTGCAGGTCGCGATCGGTGACGGCGGCCAGCAGCAGGTACGGATCCTCGGCCGTGCCCGCGCGCTTGCCCATGGCGTCGAGCTGGGGGCGCCACAGCCTGGTGCCCTCGAAGAACCTGGCCTGGAAACGCCCCCATGCGCGAAAGTATTCGCTGAAGTACTGGGCTCGGAACGTTTCCAGGACAGGCTTGCGCTCGGGGACGGCGTCGGCGGCGGTGCGCAGCATGGGGGCCAGCACCTCCTGCCAGGTCTGGCGCGTGAACGCGGCCGAGACCGAAGGCATGGCGGCCGCTTCCACGCCCACGACCCGGTCCGGCGGCAGCCAGAAGGCGGTCAGCGCGATCGGATCGCGGCGTTGGTCGGCCCAGGCGCGGACATCGTCCGGACGAGGCGTATGGGCCGCCAGCAGTCGGGCCAGGAGCGTGCGCAGGCGCTGGGCTTCCGCGTCCAGCGTGGCCGATTGCTGCCAGCGCAGGTAGCCCATGTAGGTGGTGAGCAGGGCGGCGGCGTGTTCGCGATCGGCCCGCGCGTCCTGCTCACCCGAGACAAAAGGGCTGAACGGCCTCGCGTCCTGGTCGAACGCCAGGTTGGTCGCCGCTTCCTGTTGGCACGCGTCGCTCTGCCGGCGGCAGTGGTCCAGCATGCGCAGCCGCTGGGAGACCGCCAGCAAGTGCTCCAGTCCCGCCTGGTTGCGCGCGAGGTCGGTTTCGATGATCTGGTCGTAGGGGGCCAGGATCAGGTTGGAGAAATCGCGCAGCACCTGTTCCTTCATCCGCTCGATGTCGGCGTCGGCCCGCCGCAGGCCGAATCCCAGGCCGGTATCGGCGCGCGCCACCTCCAACTGCTCGATGGTGCGGCCGCAGCGGGCCAGCCAGCCAATGCGCGCGGCCGCCACCGCGTCGCTGGGTTCGCGGCAGGCCGTCTGTGTCTGCGCCAGCAGCCTGCCGTCGTCCTGCCGGGCGTTGACGAAACCGTAGCTCAGCATGGCCGACAGGCCGAGCATCGCGCCCACGCCTACCGCCGCGATCGCCATCTTGCCGGCATTGCCCCGGAAGCTGGGCGAGGCCAGGGGCTGGTCGGCGGGCAGGAAGCGGGTGAAGAGGTCGTCCAGGAAACCGCCCGCGGCGCCGCTCTTGCCGGCGGCGGTCTCGGGCGGCGAACCGGTCAGGAACAGGCCGCGCCAGCGGGGCGTGCGCTGGAAAGGATTGTCTTCCAGCATCAGGCCGACCAGGGTTTCCAGCCCGGGCTCCAGGGCCCGCACGTGCTCGACGAATTCATAGATGGCCCGGCGCCCCGCCGGGGTGGCCTGGCCGCGCAGCGCGGTGATGCGCAGTGCGTGCAGGCGCCGCACGATGGGGGCATAGAGTTCTTCGAGCCGGTTCCCGGTCGCCGCGCTGATCTCCTCCGTATCCGAGAGCCGGTGCCCCACCGCCTGCGCCAGTGCCTGCTCCGGCACGACGGCGGCGAAGGCGCCGTAGCCGGGTACCTGGTCCAATCCGGTGACCACCAGGTACACCGGAAGCTGGACCTGCAGATGCTCCAGGGCCTCGTCCACCAGCCGCCGCAGCCGCATCGCCACCGGCCGCACCGCGTCAGGGCCCGCCAGCAGCGTGCGCGCGCCCATGCAGACGACGATGCCGTTCAGCGGCAACTTGTCGCGTTCGGTGGAAAGCAGCATCAGCGCCTGGTACCACAGCCCCCGCTGCACGCGGGCCGAGGCGTCGCAGACCGCCGAGGGCGGCGTCTCGATCGCGATCATGGATTTGAAGAACCACCATCGCCAGTAACCGTCGGGCTGGGGATCGGGAGGCGGGAAGGGCGAGACCCGGTTGGCCGCGCGCAGCAGGCCGTCCACGCCCGCCTGCTCGTCGCCCACGAACAGCATCCAGGGGATGCGGTAGAGCGGGTCGCGGCCCCTGCCGATCTCGGGCGAGCGCTGGATGGTCTGGCGCGCCTGCGCGATGGCGGTGCGCATGCGCTCCAGCGCCACCTTCTCGTCCTCGGGGTTGCCCGGGCCCAGGTCGCCGATGCGCTTGCGCGCGAACCCCCGCCGCGAGAACCGCTTCGCGCCCGAGGCGAACCACCACAGCACGGCGAAGGCGACCAGGCACAGCGCCAGCACCTGCCAGAACCGCGCAGGCAGGAGCGGCAGCACCAGCATGGCTACGAGGGCCAGCAGCACGGCGGCCAGCAGCAGCAGGACGACGGCGGTGGCCACGCGGACGGCGCGTTTCTTCATGCCGGGCAGACGTTCCAGCGGCTGGGCGATACGGTCGAGGAAACTCATGGCGTCACCGCTTCGGTTCGGTTTGCAGGAACAGGAAATTCGCGGCCAGCTTGTCGTTGCTCCGGTGCGCATCCAGGAACTCGCGCAGCTTGGGCAGGTAGGCCGATGCCGGTTCGTACTCGGACCGCTCCGCCGTGTACAGCGGCGACGGCGAACTGACCACCGTGATCAACTCCTGGCCGAAGGGCGGCCCGACGATCCAGCCCTCGGGTATCTTTTCGCCCACGTTGAATTGCTCGCCCGCGCGTATCAGCCGGCCGTTCTCCGGTTCGCGCTTGTTGGGATACAGATGGATGACCGAGCCGTCCACCGTGTAGTAGTCCACGTACAGGTAGCCGTCGTAGTCGGCCTGGCCCAGCTTGACGGTGACGCGTTCGCCTTCGGTGAAGCGATCCGAGTGGCCGGTGGTGGGCGTGACCTGCAGGCCGTGCCGGCGATCGAGGTTCCGGGCGCGGTAGGGCTTGAGCAGCGCCACCACCTCGCAATGCGGCCAGATGCGCACCTTGACGTCGAAGGCGGGCGACTTCACGCCCTTGATGGCGGCGATGTCTGTCTGCACCCGCGCGATGTCCTCGGGCCGCGAGACGAAGCCGCTCACCGTGGTCGCGCCGCTTTCGGCCACTTGTCCGGCCAGCTCCGAGCACGCGTAGGTCTGCAATTGCCCCTGCACCAGATCCGCGACCGAAGGACCGGTGTCGCGCGGACCCGCCACCAGCAGCCATAGCAGATAGCCGACCGGGATCAGCAGGGCCACCGCCGCGCCGGCCTTCAGCAGCAGCTTGTCCCACTGCTTGGGATAGCGCGGTCCGGACGGATCCTTCATCAGGTAGGGCTGCGGCGTGATGGGTTCCTCGCGCAGCGTGTGCAGGGCCGCCGGCGGTACGGGTAGCTGGCGGCCGTGCAGTTCCTTGAGCTTGCCCAGTTCGCCGGTGTCCGCGGTCTCGAAGTAATACTGGCCGACGAATCCCAGCAGCAGCGCGTGGTAATAGACTTCGCGCACCTCGTCCTCGTCCGACTTCAGGATGGACAGGTGGTGGAAGAACTCGTTGCCGGCGTTGTTGGTGTTGAACAGCGCGACCTGCAGCGGCGTGACGCTGTTCCAGTAGGCGGGGTTGCGCGTGATGATCTCGTCGAACCAGGACACCACCGCGAAACAGGCCGATTCCACGTGTTCGGGCCGCTTGCCGGCCGCCAGCGCCGCCGCCTTCGCCGCGGCGATCAGTTTGCGCGCGTGCTCTTGAACCTCGGCGGCCCCGTTGCCGGCGGTGCCGGCGGCGATCCGCTCGTCCAGCTCCAGGCCGAACGAGAAGACCGGTGAAAAGAAATCCAGCAGGCGTGCCATGGATGACTCCTGGTTGGGCGCTTGTTGCTATTCTTCTGCGCCGACGGGGAACAGCTTGATGACCGTCTCGTCTGCGGGGAGATCGGAAAAGATCGAGATGTTTCGCCGATCCTTGATGAATTGCCAGAACTGGTGCCGGGTATCGATCAGGAAATACGTCGTGTTCGGCGTCTTCTGCGGCAACTCCTCGGGCGGTACCGGCAGCAGGTCGATCTTCAGGCCGAAGAGCGCCGCCTGCAGCAGCCGCGGCATCTCCTCGCTCGAGGCGATCTTGCCGGTGCGTTGCAGCCGCTGGGCCAGCTCCATGCCCTGCACCGATGATTCGAAGGCCAGGTAGAAGCGCGTCTTGTCCGACGCGAACAGGCTCACCGGCAGGTCGGCCTTGTGGAAGCGGCCGTCGTAGGCCAGGGTGATGCCGACCTCCGCGCCCACCGTCAGCGCCTTGATCAACATTTCCGCGCGAGTGAAAGCCAGCTTGAAGCACCGCCGCAGGTCGTCGTGGTCGTAGACCGGCAGCTCGGTTTCAGCGGGGTTGGGTTGCAGTCCCCCGGCGTAGCCGATTTCTTCAGAGAACACCGAGAACTCCGCCACCAGCCGCCGCAGGTCCTGGTACAGCGGCCAGGGCGGCACCATGCCCAGCCGCACGTGTTCCTGCAGCAGCGGGATGTAGCGCGCGAAGGTCTGCATCATCAGCACCCGCATCACTTCCTGCGCGCTGGTCGAGGCCGCGCGTATGCCGCGCTGGCGCTTGGCCGAGGCGAAATCCTGGCCGCGCGACACGACCAGGTCGCGCAGCGCGCGCGTCCAGCGAGCGAGGTTGGACGACGCGTTCAGGGACACCAGCGGCGGCACGTAGTCCGGGGAGGGCTTGAAGCGGCCCGGGCCATTGGGAAGGATCTCGGCGAATTTGCAGGACTCCGCGCCGCCAAGCAGCGCGTCGGCATGCTCGTCCAGGCTGCATACGATCTGCGGCTGGTAATCGACGAAGTCCACATCCACCGCGGGCGCCTGCGGATCGAACGGATCGGCCACGTGCTCCGTGCGCAGCGCATGCCGTGCCGGCAGCAGCGACTTCTGCGCCGAGCCCAGCCCCTGGACCGTGGGGTCGCGCGCCAGCACGAGATAGAGCGAGATCGGGTCGTTGCCCGCCACCGTCATCTCCAGCAGGCTGCGCTCGGGAACCTGGGCGTTGCCCGGCGCCGGCGCGCCGGCCGAGCCGCCGCCCACCCAATGGCCATCGGCCGTCAGCAGCGCGTAGCGGGAAATCCGGACCACGCCGCCCGCCAGCGCCTGCTCGTCCAGCTCCAGCACTTCGAAGCCGCGCGGATAGGGCGAGCGCAGCCCATGCAAGGCCCACCCGTAGGCCCGCGCCCATTCCTCGTGACATTGCAGATGCTGCGGGGCCAGGAACGCGCCCTGGCCCCAGAAAACCTGCTGTCGGTTCAACATTCCGGTGTCCTCCCCGTAGCGTGCCGTCGCCCGTTCACAGCGGTTCCGCCACGATCAGGAAGCCGCGCTGCCTCAGCCGTTCCAGCAGGCCGGCGGCTCCCGTCAGATGAATGGCGCCCACGGCCACGAACATGCCACCGCGTCGCAGCAGCTCGTCCAGCCTGGGCAGCCAGCGTTCATTGCGCGCTTCGATCAGGCAGCGCCGCGCCCGTTCCTCGATGGGGCGGGCACGCGCGTCCAGCCCCACCATCGCGTCGATCTCGTCCAGCCACGCGGCCAGATTGCGGCTGCGGTAGTACTCCAGCACCCGCGCCGACTGTTCACCGAAGAGCCAGGGAGTCCGCAGGCGTTGCGCCAGCACCAGCGCCTGCTCCGCCGAGGGCACGCAGTCCAGCGCCGCCAATTGCTCGTCCAGTGTTTCCAGATGCTCGGTGCGCAACTGCATGTCCGCTGCCCAGCGTTCCAGCCGCCGATCCAGCGTCTGTTCGCCCGCCACCTCGCCGCGCGCCTCCAGCAGCGCCAGCGCCGCCCAGGGTTTCAGGCGGTACAGCAGGGCGGGCGACACCGCCGGCAGCAGCCGCCGCAGCTCGGCGAACGCCTGCTGGCCGATCAGGCCGGGCAAGCCGGCCTGATCGGCCAGCAACCGATAGCGTTCCTTCGACGCATCCCAGTGGGCGTCGTTGCCTGTCTCGTTGACCAGCATCCGCGTATGGCGCATCGCCTCCCGCATCACGCCGGTATCCAATGCCAATTCCTCGGGATCGCCGAAATGGATGGTGCCGAAGATGAAATTGACGGGTTCCTCCGTGGCGGCGCCCCGCGCGTCGTCGGATGCGGCGGCGGCCGATGGCGGTTGCACCCGGAAGAGGACGCTGCGCCATTGGCGCCAGGCCTGCGCCGGCGGCTCCTCCTCGCGTTGCGCCGCGCCAGGCTGCGCCGACGCGAACACCGGAACCCCCGCGGCGCAGGCCAGCGCCAGCAATAACGATCGCAGCGCCGACCATAACCCTGGCATGGACCGGCACGGGGGGCGGGAGTGCAGTCCCATGGTCCGCGTCCTCGTAGAAAGTGAAGGCGATTCTTTCAGACGGGATATATCCGGGCCATATTCCGAGCGGCCTATATCGTTGGTGCAAGCCACGGGTCCTTGCCTAGCGGGGGCGGGCCGACTATCTTTACGATGTCAGGGATATGGGGGGAATATGAAGATCCTGATCGCTGATGACCACAGGCTGGTCATCGAGGCTGTCAAGGTAAAACTGGCCGAACTGGGGCCCGATGTCGAGTTCAGGATGGCGCTCAAGGTCGAAGACCTGCGGCGGGAAGCCGCCGACGACCTCGACCTGGCCCTGATCGACCTCACCATGCCCGGCGCGGAGGGCTACAGCCATATCGCCGAGCTGCGCGAGCGCCTGCCCGCGCTGCCCATCATCGTGCTGTCCGGCGTCGAGGATCCCGACGTCATGCGTGCCGCCATCGACCTGGGCGCCCTGGGCTTCATCCCCAAGGCCTATTCGCCCGACGTCATGCTGTCGGCGGTGCGGCTGGTACTGGCCGGTGGCGTGTTCGTGCCGCAGATGATGCTGTCCGGCATGTCGCACCAACCGTCCGGCGCCCCCCTGGCCGCGGCGGATGCCGCCAGCGGCGCCCGCTCGACTTCGCTGGACCAGTTGCGCGGCCTCCTGACCGAACGGCAGGTCGACGTGCTGCGTCTATTGTCCCAGGGCAAGCCCAACAAGCTCATCGCCCGCGACCTGGGCATCAGCGAAGGCACGGTCAAGATCCATCTGGCTGCCATCTTCCGCGCGCTGGACGTGCGCAATCGCACCGAGGCGGTGGTCGCGGCCCGCGGGCTGGCGGGGCTGTAGCCCGGTCAGTCCTCCACCCACCTCACGGCTTCGTCCACCGCGGCCCGCGACGTACGGAAGCCGTTGGCGGGATGGCCGGGATCCGCGAAGCCGAACGCAATGCCGCAGACCACCTTGCGATCCCGCGCGATGCCGAAATGATCGCGGATGAAGGGTGAATATTCCGCCAACGCAGCCTGCGCGATCGTCGCCACGCCCAGGCTGCGCGCCGCCAGCATGAAATTGCCCACGTAGGCGCCGCAATCCACGGCCCCGTATACGCCCAGCGCCTCGGGCGTGGTGACGATGGCCACATGCGGCGCGCCGAAGAACCGGAAATTCTCCGCACCTTGCCGGGCCGAGGCCTCGCGGTCTCCGCGTTGCACGCCCACGCTCGCGTACAACTGGAAACCGCACTCCCGCCGCCGTTCGCGATAGACGCCGGCGTACTCGCGGGGAAAGGGAAAGTCGGGATGCGTCTCTGGCCGGGACATCACGTGCTCGAACAAGGCCAGCCGGAACCGTTCCGTGCCCGCGTCCGCCGTCACGATCAGCTCCCAGGGCTGCGTGTTGCACCAGGAGGCGGTGCGCTGGGCCAGCGCGAGGATGCGCTGGATGGTGTCGCGGGGCAGTTGCTCCGGCAGGAAGCCGCGGCAGCTCCAGCGGTCCTGGAGCAGGCGGGTGAGCGAGGCGTGGTCGTCGGCGTGTGAGGTCATGGAGCGTTTTCCGAACCAGTATTGCCCGTGTTCCGCGGCATGCGGGCGATGCCGTCCATCATGCGGTCAGCCTGGCCAGGTACCATGCCAGCGTCTTTCGCATCGCGCCGTCGAAGTCCTCCCGCGGCGTCCATCCCAGTTCATCCCGCATCCGCGCCGCATCGATGGCATAGCGCCAGTCGTGTCCCGGCCGGTCGGCCACGAAGCGGATCAACCGGCGGTGCGGCGCGCCTTCGGGACGATGTTCGTCCATCAGCGCGCACAGTTTTTCGGCCACCTCGATGTTGTTCAACTCGCAGCCGCCGCCGATGTTGTAGGTCTCGCCCGTGCGCCCGTCCCGCAGCACCCGGTCGATGCCCCGGCAATGGTCGTCCACGTACAGCCAATCGCGCGAGTTTCCTCCGGTGCCGAACACCGGTATGGGCTCGTCCGCCAGGCAGCAGCGGATGATCGTCGGGATGAACTTCTCGTCGTGCTGATAGGGGCCGTAGTTGTTGGAGCAATGGGTCGTCACCACCGGCAGTCCGTACGTGCGGTGATAGGCGCGTACCAGGTGATCCGAGGCTGCCTTGCTGGCGGAGTAGGGCGAATTCGGCGCGTAGGGCGAAGCCTCGGTGAAGGGCGCGTCGTCCGGACCCAGCGAACCGTAGACCTCGTCCGTGGATATATGGTGGAAACGCCGCCCCTGCGCGGACGGCCCTTCGGCCAGCCATGCCTGGCGTGCCGCCTCCAGCAGCACGAAGGTCCCGTCCACGTTGGTGCGCACGAAATCGCCCGGCCCGGTGATGGAGCGGTCCACATGCGTTTCGGCGGCGAAGTGGACGACGGTATCGACGTCATGCTCGCGCAGCAGCCGCCCGACCAGCTCGGCGTCGCAGATGTCACCGTGGACGAAGACATGGCGCCCGCTGGTGTCGAAGCGGGGAAGGATGCCGGGATCGGCCGCGTACGTCATCAGGTCGAGATTGACCACCCGCACGCCAGGATCGCCGGCCAGCAGATGGGCCACGAAATTCGCCCCGATGAAACCGGCGCCGCCGGTGACCAGGACATGCCGGGGAACATGATTCATGCCGCGTCCTTCCATGCGGACAGTACTTCTCGCAGGCCTGCCTGCCAATCCGGCGGTGCCAGGCCCAGGGCCGCGCGCGCCCGTGTGCCGTCCAGCACCGAATAGCGCGGGCGCCGGGCCGGAGTCGCGTAGTCATCGCTATCGACGGCGGCCACTTCGGGTATCGA
The DNA here is from genome assembly GCA_009360345.1 of Alcaligenaceae bacterium SAGV5. Taxonomy (GTDB): domain Bacteria; phylum Pseudomonadota; class Gammaproteobacteria; order Burkholderiales; family Burkholderiaceae_B; genus Pigmentiphaga. The sequence goes on along the minus strand of SPDP01000002.1, from coordinate 426,814 downwards.
GTCCAGAAGACCCAGTTCGCGCGCGCCGGCCAGGATCGACCGGGCGAAGCCATGCCAGGTCGTCGCCGGGCCGCCAGGATAATGATAGGTCCCCCAGGGAAGTTCATTGCCGCCCCTGATACGCGCCGCCAACTCCAACAAGGCCAGGGCGATCGAGCCCGCGTGGGTGGGCGTGCCCGCCTGGTCGGCCACCACGCGCAGCGGCTGGCCCTCGCTGGCCCGCCGCAGGATCGTGCGCACGAAATTGCCGCCGTGCGCGCCGAACACCCACGATACCCGCAGCGTCAGGTGGCGGGGCAGGAGGGCTGGCAACAGCCGTTCTCCCTCCCATTTGCTGAGGCCGTAGGCATTCAGCGGCGAGGGGGCGTCATTCTCGGTGTAGGGGGTGGCTTTCCCGCCATCGAACACATAGCAGGTCGACAAATGTAGCAGCGCCGCACCCTGGGCCGCGCAGGCCCGGGCCAGGTGGCCGACGCCATCCCGGTTTACCGCCAAAGCCTGCCCGGGCTCGCCCTCTGCCTTGTCCACCGCCGTATAGGCGGCGGCATTGATCACGATGTCGGGGCGATGCTCGGCCATGATGCGGCGGGTGGCGCCGGCATCGGTGATATCCCACTGCCCGTGATCCAGCCCCACGACGCCCAGCGCCGTGCCGCGCAACACCAGCTCGTGTCCCAATTGCCCCCCGGCACCCGCGACCAGGATGGTCATGGCATGGCCCGGTAGACCGGCAAGCGGTCGTGAGGCAGGTCCGACAGCAGCGGGTGTGCGCCATCCTTGGCCGACAGCGTGTAGGGGCCCGCGTCGGGCCAGGCGATGTCCAGCGCGGGATCGTTCCAGCGCACGCCGGCCTCGGCGGCCGGATCGTAGTAGGCCGTGCACTTGTAGATGACCTCGGCTTCGTCCGACAGCACGCAGAAACCGTGTGCGAACCCAGGGGGAATCCATACTTGCCGGTGGGCATCGCCATCCAGTTCCGTGCCGGCCCAGGCGCCGAAACGGGGCGATCCCCGCCGCACGTCAACCGCCACGTCGAAGATCCGGCCCCGCGCCACCCGCACCAGCTTGCCCTGCGCGTCGGGCCACTGGAAATGCAGCCCGCGCAGCACCCCGCGCCGCGACAGCGACTGGTTCTCCTGCACGAACCGGGCTTCGATGCCGGCCTGCTCCAGCCAACTCGCCCGGAATGTCTCCACGAAATACCCGCGCGCATCGCGCCGCACGTCGGGCGCGAACACCAGCACTTCCGGCAGGCGGGTTTCCAGCACGTCCACGATCACACCTCTTGCCGGCGGGCGATCAGCCCGGCACCTGATACTGTTGGCAGGCCACCTGCACCAGCCTGTGGTCCTCCAGGCGCGCCGCGGTCAACTGCCCGCCCCAGACGCAGCCTGTATCCAGCGCCAGCAGACCAGGGCGTTCCAGCAGGCCCAGGGTCGACCAATGCCCGAACACCACGGTGACCGATTCGGTCGCGCGCCCCGGCACGTCGAACCAAGGCATGAACCCGTCCGGCGCGTGCCTGGCGCTCGCTTTCGCCGCGAACTCCATCGTGCCGTCGGCCGAACAGAAGCGCATCCGCGTCAACGCGTTCACGATCACCCGCAGCCTGTCCGCCCCTTGCAGCCCATCATGCCAGGCCGTCGGCAGATTGCCGTACATCTGTCCCAGGAAGTCCCGCCAGTCAGGCCCGCGCAGGGTCGCCTCCACCTCGCCGGCCAGCGCCAGCGTCTGTGCTGCCGTCCAGCCCGGTAGCACGCCCGCATGGACCAGCAGATGCCCCAACTGGAAATGCGCCAACGGACGGTGCCGCAGCCAGCTCAGGATATCGGCGGCGTCCGGCGCATCCAGGATCTCCTGGATCGTGTCCGATTTTCCCGCCTTGCGCAGCCCGGCGGCCACCGCCAACAAGTGCAGGTCGTGATTGCCCAGCACCGCCACGGCCCGTTCGCCCAGCGCCATCACCCTGCGTATCGTCGCCAGCGAAGCCGGGCCACGGTTGACCAGGTCGCCCGCGAACCAGTACCGCGCATCGGCATCGCCGGCGATTTCCGGCTGCGAGAGCAGCGATTCCAGCGGCGCGCAGCACCCCTGCAAGTCGCCGATCATCCAGATACTCATGACGCGGCACCCGCCGCCTGCCGCCATCGGGCACGCAGCAAATTTCCGTACTCCATCCCCAGCATCGCCAGCAGCGCGACGCCCAGGGCCAGCGCATTGGGCGCGACCGCCGTCACCCAGGCCGGCCAGCGATTGAGCATGCCCACGTTCAGCGACAGCTGGTTCAACATGAAAAAGCCCACGCCCAGCAGGATGCCCAGGAAAATCTTCACCCCGACTCCACCGCGACGCGTCTGCATGAACCCTATGGGCGCGGCGATAGTGATCATCGCCAGCAGCGTGAACGGATAGATCAACTTGCGCCAGATCGCCACGATCTGCCGGTCGGACGTCAGGTGGTTCTTGTTCAGATAGCCCACATAGTCCAGCAGATCCGTGAACGACATCCGCTCGGGCGTCAGCACCCGGGCCAGCAGCAACTCCGGCGTCAACGTCGTCGACACGGTGCGCTCGGCCTCCCGGTTGACCACCACCGGGGCCTCGGTCGCCCGCGCCCCGCCGTGCAGCGACGACTCCAGCGAGGGGGAGATCGTCGTGATCGCCACGTCATGCAGACGCAGCTCATTCGTGCCGAAACTGGCCGCCTTGGCCTGCGTGATGGAGGCCAGTTGCCGCGCCGACGTGAAGTCGTACAACGTGACGTCCGAGGCGCCGCCACCGGCCTGCAGCGTTCCCACGTTGATGATGCGTTCGCCGCCGGGCGTGTCCTCCTTGAACCAGTAGCCGCTGCGCAGCACCCCTGACGACCGCCCGCCCGCGCTGCCGGTGATCGTCAACCGTGTCTCGTTCAACTTGATCTCGGCCGCCGGTGTCAGCCACTCCGCCAGCATGATCGCCAGGATCATCACCGGCACCGATACCAGCCACAGCATTCCCAGCAACCGCATCCCGCTGACCCCCGACACCCGCAGGATCACCAGTTCGTGCCGCTGCGCCAACCCGGCCAGCGCCAGGATGGCCCCGATCAGCAAACCGATGGGCAGGATGTCGTAGATCCGCGTCGGCAGCGCGAGCAACTCCAGGAACAGCAGGTGATACAGCTTGAAGCCGCCGCGGCCCACCTGGTCCAGGTCGTCCACCAGGGCGAAGAACGAGAACAACCCCACCAGCGCCATGAGGACGACGGACGAGGAACGATAGATTTCGGTGGCCAGGTAGCGGCGGGCGGTGTTCACGGCGTATCGGAAAACGGGCAGGCCGTTAGTGTAAAGGATGGCCGGCGGGGGGATGGCCGGCCCCGCCGCAAGTTATTTCACCTCGAAACCGTGATACTTCTTGCCCAGCGCCATCGTGGCTTCGAACAGCCCCGTCTTGCTGCCGCAGTCATAGCGCTTGCCATCGTAGCGATGCGCGAACACCTTCCGCTTGGCCTGCATCAGCGCCGCGATCCCGTCCGTCAACTGGATCTCGCCGCCGGCACCCTTGCCCAGCGTACGCAGGTGATCGAAGATCTCGCCTTCCAGCACGTAGCGGCCAACCACCGCCAGCGTGGACGGTGCGTCCTCCGGTGCGGGCTTCTCTACCATATTGAATACCTGGGCCGTCTGGCCCGAGGCGTCCCGCGTATCGACGATCCCGTACTTCGACGTGTCCTGCCGGTCCACGTCCTGTACGCCCAGCACGCTACCACCATTGGCCTGGGCGGCGTCGACCAGCTGCTTTGTAACAGGTACGTCCGCATCGATCAGGTCATCGGCCAGCAGCACCGCGAACGGCTCCCGGCCCACCACCGGCTCGGCGCACAGCACCGCGTGGCCCAGACCCAGGGGAGCGGGCTGCCTAATATAGATACAGTTCACCGATGGCGGGATGATGTTCCTGACCGTGCGCAGCAGTTCGATCTTGTGCTTGGCCACCAGCTCGGCTTCCAGTTCGGGCATCGAGTCGAAGTGATCCTCGATCGCCCGCTTGTTGCGGCCCGTGATGAAGACCATCGTCGAGATCCCCGCCGCCACCGCTTCCTCGACGGCGTACTGGATCAAGGGCTTGTCGATGACGGGCAGCATCTCCTTCGGCATGGCTTTTGTTGCAGGAAGGAAACGCGTGCCCAGGCCGGCGACAGGAAAGACAGCGGTGCGGATGGGTTTCATAGAAGAGACTCGAGAAAAGGTGAGAATGCTGTGTTGCTGGGCATGTTACTCGACTTGCTTCTCGTTCCGGGACTGCTGGAGGGCGGAAATTGAGTGGAAGGAAAAGGGAAAAAGCGCCTGTTACCGTTGATCAAACTCTGGTAACGAGGGCTATCATGTCGACTCCTGGAGAGCAATCAGACATTAGTGAAACCTTCCATCGCGGGATGATCGCAAATTTGTTATAGAAATTAAGTGCGATATGGAGGCTGAGGGTTTCATGGTATGTTTGCTCGCCTTTGCCTCTTCCATGAAACCAAGGGTTTACCCTTGGTTTGCTGTGGGTTGACCCCTCTCCTCGACGCCTATCGTGCACAAAAGTGGTCTGATTCGTTTGGATTCGCCAATCGGCAAGCATGTCATTCGATTCATTACTGTAAGCCTGCTGGGGGCCGGTGTCTTCACGGCGGGCTCCGGTGCCGCCTGGGCGCAGAATGCCGCGATGATCGAGGCTGGCAACCAGGATCTCCGGGAGGACATTCAGTGGCTGGTCGACCGAAGGATTATCGGCTACGTGTCTACATCCACGTGGCCTATTCCGGTGTCCGTATTGGAAACCGCCATGGAGGCCCGCAAGAAGAAGGGGCTGACGCGAGCGGATGTGCATGCGATCTTGTCAGTACGGCGCTATCTGGACGATCAACGGAAGGCCAGTTTCGGGGTTATCGCCCAGGTCAATACTGACTCTTTGCCGCAATTGGGATTTGCGAGCCAGAGTCGGGCGGCTGCCACCGGGAGCGTTTATCTGCAGGGCGGAAACGACACCGTGGCGGGCAAGCTCCAGGTCAACGGCTTGCTGGATCCTTTGACCAGCAAGCAGTCTAAAGGCAACTTGGAAGGCAGCTATGTGTCGGCTCGCTTCCTGGGCCAGGCCTTGTACGTCGGGCAATTGGCCCATTTTTGGGGTCCGGGTACGGACGGCAGTCTGAATTGGGGAAATGCAGCGACTGCCATACCAGGTATCGGAATTCAACGGGCGACACAAACAGCCCCGGAAAGTAGCTGGCTCTCGTGGGTTGGGCCATGGGGTTACGACGTTTTCCTGGGGCAATTGCAGCACGACAAGACCGTACCAAACGCCAGAGTGATAAACATGCGGGCTTTCTTTCAGCCTATCCCGGGCCTGGAGTTGGGAGCATCGAGATTTATCGAATGGGGCGGAAGCGGAAGAGATAACGGTTGGAGCGCGTTGTGGAACGCGTTGAGCGGCAATTCCAACGAATATGCTGCTGGAAAAGACCCCAGCAACGAGTTGTCGGGGTTCGATGTGAGGTATACCGTCAATATCGGCGGCAATCCTTTGACGGCCTATGCTCAATTGGCCGGCGAGGATGAGGCGGGCGGACTGCCCTCCCATTACCTGGCGCAAGTCGGGACCCAGTTCAAGCATATGGTAGGCGCAACCAGGGTTCAATGGAACGCGGAAGCGGCGGATACGACGGCGAGCAGGGTTTTTGGATTGGGAACAGGGATTATAGGAACTGCCTACAATCATGGGACCTATCGAGACGGGCTCTATCACGATGGACTTCCGATCGGGCACCCCATAGGCGGAACTGGCCGGATGCTGTCAGCAGGAGTGTCTGTCGTGCCTGACGATTTCCGTTATTTCTCTCGCTATGCCTTCCGCATGCTGCAGGCGGAAATCAATACGGCGAACAGATCCACAAATTACGTGTTTCCGAAAGAAAGTAAATTGATGGGAATGGAGTTTTCGTATTCATGGCGAATCAGGCCCATGACATTCCGGGCTGGAGCGGTTGTTTTGCGACGAATTTCTGGTGCTGCCGATAACGGTTTCAGTTTGATGTTTTCCATGAACATGCCATTGAATGGAATATGAAGACTGGCGGTGGCAGTTCGTGGAATCTTTGCGTTTTTTCATAGGCTTATGTTGTTAGACTCCAATGCGCCAGTGCTCTTGGTGATGTGCACGGGAAACGTGTGCCGCAGCCCGATGGCCGAAGCCCTGATGAATCATTACGTAAGTAATTGGGGCATCAGTGCCAACGTGATTTCCAGAGGGTTGGCCGCGCCGGTCGGACGATCTCCACATCCGCATGCAATCCGTGTGGCAGAAGCGCACGGCATACCATTGGCGCCGGATAAACGCGCCGCGCAAGTCAGCAGCGCGGACATGGCGATGGCGACAGCTATATTCATCATGGATTCGGACCATCGCCGGGAAGTACAGAAAGCTTATCCGACCGCGTCGGGGAAGACGTTTCTGCTGGGACAATGGCAAGGCCAGGAAATTGCGGACCCCATCAACGAACCGCTACCCAAATTCGAAGATGCCTGGGTGCAATGTGACCAGGGTGTTCAGGAATGGCTTAAACGCCTGCGTGATGCCGATATCGTGCGTTTCGTTGAAAATGTATGAACTAAAAGTGCGTGCAAATCATTGCCGCGGTGAGTGAATTGATAGGAGTTTTCGAAGTGGCGAAGCCTCGCATTCGTTTTTCGTTATGTGCTTTGGCGCGGAGCAGCGTAATAGCGTTAGTGCCAATGGCAGGATGCTCGCTTGTACCAGGTCAATATCTTGGAATAACTCCGAAGATTAACGAAACTGACCGTGCTTATGCATATGACACGACAGGAATTGAATCGGTAGAAGAGCGAGCGGATATTTTTTCAATCACTTCTACAGCAATTCTGGAGCAGGAAAAAGAGCGGGACGCCGCGCGGAAAAAAGTAGAGGCGTTGCGGGCGGAAAGTGAGCGTCAGAATAAAGTCGGAACATACGATTATTATGTAGGTGTCCAGGACGTATTGCTCGTCACTGTCTGGAATCATCCGGAAATCAACAACCCTGGTGGTAGCGTCAATGCCGCGGTTTCCGGGCGAGTAATCAATGAAGACGGGACGTTCTTTTTCCCCTACGCCGGCAAGGTCAACGCCGAAGGCAAGACTGTTCAGCAGATCAGGGATGAATTGACGAAGCGGCTTTCCAGGGTTCTCGTGGAACCGCAGGTTGATGTTTCCGTTCTGCAATACCGCAGCAAGCGTGCCTTCATTTTGGGCCAAGTGGAAAAGCCAGGAATAATTCCCTTGACGGGAATACCTCTGACCGTAGCGGACTTGATAACCTCCGCAGGTGGACTTAAAACGGATGCTGATCTTCGAAGAGTCAGCCTGGTACGTCCCGGTAGCGCTGCTCAAACCCTCGATCTATATGCCTTGTATTATGAAGGCGACCTTTCCCAGAATATGTTGCTCCGGCCCGGCGACGTGGTCACGGTACCCGAAAATCGCTACAACAAGATTTTTGTTCTAGGCGAAGTCGGTAGGCCCCAGTCGTTTGCATTGCCTGGTGGACGCTTCAGCCTGGCCGATGCCATCGCCGACGCGGGTGGGTTTAATCCCCTGTCTTCCAACGCCGGGCAATTGTATGTGATTCGAAATGGGAAGAGCAATCGGCCGCAGATTTGGCATCTCGATGCCGCGAGTCCTGATGCTTTGGTCCTGGCCGATGGGTTCGAGTTGGAACCGAGGGATATCGTATACGTAGATCCCGCTGGGGTCGCCCGGTTCAGCAGAGTGTTGAATAACATCCTGCCAACCGCTGCCGTCGCGCGGCCTGCTATTCAGAATTAATTACAATCGGCTCAATCCATGGATTCCGCAAAAATTGACGGCGACTCGTCGTATGAAATAAATCTTGGGGCACTTCTTGATATTTTGCTCCAATATGTCTGGGTAATTGTTTCAGTTTTCGTCGTTATCTTCGCGATTGGCGTAGGTTACGTCACGTTCGCTACGCCCATATATCGCGCGGACGCTCTGATTCAAGTCGAAGATAACAAGCCGTCGATGTTGAGCGGTATCCAGAATATTGCGAATGCGTTGGGAACCAGCTCGAATCCCGTTACCGGGGAAATTGAGATTCTGTTGTCCAGGGAAGTGTTGTTCAAGGCAATTTCTGGAATACAGGCGGATATTCAGATCCACCCCAAATTTTTCCCGGTCGTCGGTGCGTGGTACGCCAGGGTCTTTGGAAAGAATCCTGCCGACAGTACTGCGCCGTTCAATCTGAATGAATATGCCTGGGGTAAAGAGCGGCTGAGGCTGGACAGTCTTGAGTTCAGCGACGGCAGTGCGGGAGGGGTTTTTTATTTTCGTGCCCGCGAAAACGGCTTTGATATCGAGGATGAGTCGGGCAAGGTCCTGACATCTGGCCAGGTTGGTCGCATGTTTGAGTTCAAGACCGATAACGCAACGGTAAAAGGCTCGGTTTCGTTGTTGAATGCCAGGCCGGGGGTCGTATTTCAAGTCGAGAAAGTTTCTCCCGTCAAAGCATACAAGGCGATCTCCTCCCGCTTGAAGATCGACGAGGCAACACGGCAAAGTGGGATCATCCGGGTCAGCTACGAAGACTCGGACGCCGATTTTGCCCAAAGGCTGGTGAACGCCATTTCCAAGGCCTATCTGCTGCAGAACGTCGAGCGCCGCAGTGCCGAGGCGGATCAGAGCCTGCGGTTCTTGAACACTCAAATGCCTGAAATCAAAAAGAGTGTCGAGCAATCTGAAGATGCTCTCACTACTTTCCGGACAAAAACAAATACTGTCCGGGTTGAAAAAGAGGCAGATGGACTGCTTGCCCGGTCTATCGACGTGGAACGGGGGCGCCTGGAGCTGCAGCTGAAGCTGGACGAGATGCGGCAGCGCTTCAAGTCCGATCATCCTCAGATCAAGGCCTTGGAATCCCAAATTGAAGAGACCAAACGAGAGGGTGGTCGCGTTAACGAGCAGGTAAACCGTCTGCCGGCGGCACAACGTGATCTGCTGCGCTTGGAGCGTGATGCTACGGTCAACAGCGAGCTGTATATCGCGTTGCTGAACAACGTCCAGCAGCTGAAGGTTGCCAAGGCGGGAACCATTGGAAACGTCAGGGTCGTGGATTATGCGATCAGGGACGATGTCCCCGTAGCTCCACAGAAGTCCCTGGTGCTGGCTATCGCGGCCTTTGCCGGGATTGTTCTGGGAGTCATTGCCGCTGTCGTTGCCCGCTTGCTGCGGCCAACGGTGCGGGATGCCGCGGAAGTAGAAAGAGCCACTGGTTTGGTATCGTACGCCAGCGTCCCCGAGAGCATTTCCCAGGAAAAACTGGATTCCCATCTCCGAGACAAGCGAGGGCGTAAAGCCATTGTCGAGGGGAGGAATCAGTTGCTGGCGCTGATAGCGCCGGAAGATCCTGCAATCGAGAGCCTGCGTTCGTTGAGGACCGGCTTGGCATTTGCGCTGATGGGAGCTGGCAACAAGAATGTCGTGATCACCGGCCCGACCGCAGGGCTGGGGAAGAGCTTCATTTCTGCGAACTTGAGCGCTCTATTGGCGGCCAGCGGCAAGAGGATTCTTCTCGTTGAGACCGATATGAGAAGGCCGCAATTGGGAACATATTTCGGCTACAAGGAAAAAAGAGGGCTGGCAGAGATACTGGTGGGCGCCCAGCGTTTTGATGACGTGGTTTATAAGGTGGATGTCCTGGATGGAAATCTGGACGTCCTGCCTGCCGGTTCGATTCCGCCCAATCCTGGCGAACTTCTGCTGAACGAGAGATTCACCGAGCTGGTTCGTTCGATCCAGGATCGCTATGATTATCTGATTTTTGACTCTGCTCCCGTATTGCCGGTCGGGGATACGCTGGCCGTTACCCGCATAGCCGATGCTGTTTTCATGGTGGTTCGCTCGGAGTGCAGCACGTTCGGTGAGGTCAGGGATGCCGTAAGCAAGCTTGAATCCGTAGGTAGCTCGGTGAAGGGCATGATATTCAATGGTGTCAAGCGGCGGCGCATCGGGTATGGCTACGCTTACCGCTACTATTACAGCTACGGACGAGACTGAGTTTACCAATGGATCGGAGAGCGGGCGCAGGCTGCGCTCTCCGTGCGTTGACGAGTGACGTGAATGTTTCTTGTAGTGTTGCTGCTATAAATTACTAAACTGACGATTTATTGGCCTTATGCGGGCAAGCCCTCGATATCTGTTGAGTTTTCTATTTTTCTGTTCGATTGCCACACTGCCGTTGTATTTGTGGTCTTCGGGTTTGCCACAGCTGACTCACGTCCTGCTCCTGATTTTTGCCCTGTTTCTATTTTTCGGGTATAGCAAAAAAATATCTTTTAAGCCCCATGAGCTGTTGATTCTTGGGCTCATGTTATTCGCATTGTTCCGGGAGTGCGTGGCGATTATCGGAGGCTCGGGGGCCGGGGGGCTGAGCGAAGTCGCATATCTGGCGTTCAATCTGGTTGTCCTGGTATCGGTCAGATCGTGCCTGGAAACGCAGAATGGAATGGCCCCGTTGAAATGGGGCTATATCACTGCCTTGCTGCTTGCCGTCGCCGGACTGTGGATCATGGGGACGAGCTTCACTGGAACTCAAGTTACCGAACGCGCGATCGGGACATTCAATAACCCAAATCAGCTGGGTTATTTTTCGGTGTGTTCGTTTTGTCTCTTCGTGATTTTTTTCAAATACAGGATGCTCAATGCAATTCAATCCATCGTGATAATTGGGTTGATTGGGGTCTTGTCTGTATCCTCTCTGTCAAAAGCCGCGAACATAGCAATTGGCTTGGGCGTTGTCTTCCTGCTTTTGTCCACGTTGTTTTCCAGGTCAAATTGGTCTTTTAAAATACTGACCCTTGTCGCCCTGCTGGCGATAATGTTTATCTTTGCCGGAAGCTATCTGGAGCTGGACGACCTGCTGATTACCCAGAGATTGCGATCCATTGGATCGGATAGTGATGACAGTCTCGAGGAGCGGGGGACCTTTGCACTTTTCGATGCGGGCGCCAATGTTCTGGAGTATTTGTTCGGAATTGGATACGGCAGAAGTTTCGCCATTGTCGGGCACGAGATTCATAGCACTCTGGCAGCGAATCTTGTGAATTACGGCTTTTTCGGGGGCGGAATATATCTGTTATTTCTGGGGTATTGGGCCTGGAAGTCCTGGAAGAAATATGGGATCTGGCTGGGGTCGGCCATGGTTTTGCCACCCATGGTTTATGGAATCGCCCATAACGGAACGCGGTTCACGGTCTTTTATGTGGCCATTGCCGCTTCTCTGGCATCGATTTCCAGGCACTATGCCCAGTCTGGAAAGACAACCGCGGAAAAAAGCGTAAATTCTTGATGGCGAGATTTTGTGAGTAAGAAAGTAATCATCGCTTTGAACGCGACCTGGAATCTTGTTAATTTCCGTGCGAATTTGATTCGTGCCTTCATAAACCATGGTTACGAAGTTGTCGCTGTTGCTCCCAAGGACAAGTATATCGAGCAATTGCTGGCGCTGGGGTGCCGGTTTGTCGATCTGCCGATGAATTCAAAGGGGAAGAATCCATTCATGGATATCCTCTTGTTGTTCAGGTTCTGGTCCATCTTGCGTCGTGAGAAACCCGCTGTTTTTCTTGGTTATACCGTCAAGCCGAATATCTATGGCTCGCTCGCTGCCCGAAGCTTGGGAATTCCCGTAATCAATAACATTGCGGGACTAGGGGCCGTTTTTATCAAGAAAGGGTGGCTCACGGCGCTCGTGCGTTTTCTGTACGGTTTGGCTCTCAAGAAATCGAAAAGAATATTCTTCCAGAACAAGGATGATCTCGCGCATTTTGTCGACGTCGGGGTCGTCAAGAAAGATGCGGTGGATCTCTTGCCGGGCTCAGGGGTGGATCTGGAGAAGTTTTTTCTCGCGCCCTATCCTGGGAACACGCGGCCTCGTTTCTTGTTGGTGGCCCGGATGCTGTGGGACAAGGGCGTCGGGGAGTTCGTCGAAGCTGCAAAGATAATCCAGGCCAGAGGGTTGTCCGCTGATTTCTGCCTGCTGGGATTCTTGGACGCGAAGAATCCAACCGCAATTTCGCGGGCCCAGATGCAAAAATGGGTTGATGATGGATCCGTTCAATATCTGGGTAGCAGTGACGATGTGCGCTCTGAAATCGCAGTAGCGGATTGCGTTGTCTTGCCTTCTTATCGAGAGGGTACGCCGCGCTCGTTGCTGGAAGCTGCATCCATGGGGAGGCCGATCATAACTACCGATGCTGTTGGCTGCCGTGAAGTCGTTGATGATTCCATGAACGGTTTGCTATGTCGGGTAAAAGATCCCATTGATCTGGCCGATAAGATCCAGATGATGATAGAAATGTCTCCTGGCCAAAGAAGAACTCTCGGAGAAAGAGGACGCCAGAAGGTGGAAAGAGAATTCGACGAAAAAATCGTCATAGAAAAATATTTGAATGCGATCGAGCGCGCTTCGCGCTGATGCAATAGCCCGTCAGAACCTGCCCCGGCACAAGCCACCGATGCAGCCGGTGTTTTCAATGCCATCCCGATGGGCGCATCGTACGCTTGGCGCGCAGGTCACGCGTTCGATCACGCATTTCGTCGCGCGTGGGGCGGCGTGATGAACAAGCGCAATCCGTAGCTTGGAACCAACGCCGGCTAGCCGCGATTCGCGAGGGCGAGGCCGTAGCCGGGCCGAGGCGGGAAGGGGGCGACGAACCCGGACGGCGGAACCGGGCAATCAGGACCTGTTCCGGGATGTGGTCGGCGGCGCAGGCCTTGCCGCATGGCGTTCGGGTAAGGCAGACGAGCACCAGCGCCAGCCTGGCCGAATCGTGACGGCCTGCCCCGGGCCCGACGCAAGTCTATAAGCCGTTTTCCGGCCCGCCGTGGCCGTCAGCCACCGCACGTCTGCCAAGCGCCATCAGATGAGCGGTCGATCGCCAATGAGGGTGACTCCTCATACCGTAAAGCCTTGTCCCTGGATTCCTGGCGGTTGGCGTCGTTCACTTCTCTTTCCCCGCGGTAGCGGGGCAATCTTTTCCCGCGCGGCTCCCGCAGCATTCGATGCACCTCCTTCTGCTTCGTGAGCCGGCGCTCGGACCATTCCTTTCGATCCCCTGCCAGGGGGCCGGGCGGCACGCTTCATGGCGCGCCTGGCATCATCGATCCGCCGCTCGACCGGGGGGACGGCAACCGGTGCCCGCGATCGGCCTCGAGCGCTGTCGCGTTTCCATGGATGGTGTGGGGCTCCGGATCATCCTTGCGTTCGACGGTGTGGTGCTTGATGTCTTCTTCCATTTCCGTGCGCACCGTCGCGGTTCCCTCCGTCATGCCGGGAGCGGACCTCCACCGTGGCAGGACACACCCGCGGCATTTGCCAAAGCTCCAGACATTGCACCGGTGCGAGAGGCGCTGGGCCGATTCACAGGCTCTGCGGGGGAAATACGCTTGTCTATCGTCACGGAAAGGCGTACATGGGTTTTCGCCGCCCATTACGCCCCGTGTTGAGGCTCACACGGAACTGTTCTGGATGACTGGCAGTCCTAAATGAAAGCGGGAACCGGCTGGAAAGTGGCCGTAAAGAAAGCATGATGGCCCCATAGCGTCTGAAAATATTCGTACCGCATATTTTTCGAGAACCAGTGTCTTGCGGGAGGTCGTATGCAACGCCGCCATTTAATCTCCGGGGTCTTGTCCGGCATTGCCGCTTTTTTCGCCACGTCTGTCAAGGCACAGACAAGTCCGGTAAACCCCGTTGACGCGGGTGACCGGAAAGAGGGGGCTTTTCTTGCCTCCCCCTTTGAGGTAGCGAATGTCGATGCCTTGCGAAAACTTGTCCCGAACAGCAAAAGAATGACAGTCCTGCTACAGGGATATTGGCAGGCAGGCGACGGAGGCGGGGGATTGTTGCAGTGGATGCCCGGCAGCACCAACGATGATGACGGAGTTTTTGTATTCCGTCCGATGGAAAATAGTGCGCGTGGGCGATGGGAACGATCCGCCGAAATCGTGGATGTGAAGTGGGCGGGCGCCAAATCCGATGGATACAGCGACGACAGTTCAGCTATCCAAAATGCGGCTTCGGTCGCTCTGCGTAGAGGGTTGCCGTTGTATTTCCCGGCTGGCACCTATCTTCTCGCAAGGAAAGGGAAAATCCAGGTCTTGCTGGAAGATATGGAGAGTTCTTTACGAATATACGGAGCCGGGCCGACGACAACGTTGAGGCTGGGAAGCGGGGTCTGTTCGTCTGATTTCGTTTGTATGTTTTCGGTCAGGTCAAAAAAGGGAGTCAATATAGAATTCTCGGACCTGACTATCGACATGAATGAAGCTGAGAATAAGCTTCTGGGCGGGTCCAGCTCGCTGGAGCATTGCCACGCAATACAGATACTCCCGAAATCGATAAACGGATTCGATAGCGTAATTATCAGTAACCTGTTCTTTTCAAACCTGATCGCCGACGGTGTGAATGTCGGCGGTTCGACAGTGGAATGTGTGAACCGGATCAGCGTGGATGGACTCTACGGTGGAGAGCGGAAAAGAAGTCGCAGCGACATTGCGATCACATGCTCCTACACGAAATTGAATCTAATAAACTGCATTACACACAACATCGAGGTGGAGGTGAATGTCGACAAAGGAAGAGTCGCCACGCCGAGCTTTACTACGATCAGCAATGTTTCCGTGTCCGAGGCGGACTTCATAACGGATGCGAGAGGCGAGCACTGGCTGACGATGTCAAATGCCAATGTTCTGGCTTTTTTCAATATGAACGGATACGTGGCGAACATATCCAATTCAAATTTCCTGGTCAGCAGCCTTGTTCGAATATCTGATTATTCGCATGCTTCCAGTGTATTCTTTGTCGGTTGCCAGTTCAGGACAAACAATGACTACAAGGATGATTATCTGTTTTTCTTTGGAAAGAAGGAAAACGGTCCGAAAATTGTTTCATTCGTTTCCTGCCAATTCGATATTTCTGCTTCGCTGGCGAAGGGAATCATCGTGGATCGGAACTCCGGAACCGGTCCGGAAGATTACTTGATAATAAGGGACTGTAACTTCTCTGCCAAGGACGTGGAGATCTTCATCAATGCAAATGGAAGAAACATCATAATTGTTGGGAACGATTTCATCGGTGTTCCAAAGAACAAGAATTCCATTGTAATAAGCAACGAAAATAGCAACTCGGCATATGATTCATATATCGAGATAAAAGAGAATAAATTTCTCTCGGCAGGCCAGGTCGCGATCAGTCCTTGCAATTCGGCTTCTTCGAGGGTCATATATTTTCTTGGAAAGAACTATGTCCGTGATCCAGCTCTCATGTTCTATCTGAGAGAGGAGAAATTCACGAATATAGATTTCCATTCCCCAATGGAGATCTTCGTTGATGAGCCGCCAACGAGTGGTTTTACAATATCGGGAACTCGTTATTTATATAAGAACCCGGCATCATTGGGAAAGTTGGGAGTCGTGGCCGGACTCACAGGAGACGTTTCAAAGAAAAAGAAGATTTTCAATGAAATGCCTATCTCTTATTGAGTTCTCGGATGAGATGCTTGGAGCCCCGGCCCGGCTTTGTGGCGGGAGACGTCTTGGAGCACGGACAATTTCCAGGTAGGCCGGTCGATCACGGGAGCCTGGGTGGAGCTTGTCCATACCCGCTGTAACGCTGTCGAGCATCTCTCCTTGGTGTCCGCGGCCAACGCAGGGGTGACCTGGATTGGCGGCCTGGAACGTATCGGCTGCTTCCCGACTACCTCTTGTCTTGATCCGGCAGGCGCTGAACTTCCCGGCGGCTGGCTCCAGGTGGTCTGGCGTCATCGATCTGGCGTCGGAACTCCGCGGGTGACCGCTTCTATGCCTGGCTGGCCTTGGGCTGGCGCCTTGTCCTGGATGATGTCAGGTACCGGCGCGCTCTTGAGCTTGGCTGTAACGGCGTGGTCTCTATCTGTGTGCTCATCGTCACGGCTCTTCCAGCCATGACGTGAGTACGCCTTTACCATGCCGGACACCTAACGGGTCTCTACCGGCCCGGCAGAGGCAGCAAGTTGCTTCATGCGAATGATTCTGCAGGGGTTTCCGGCCGCGACACAGTTGCTCGGAACATCCTTCGTAACTACGCTACCTGCCCCGATCGTGACGTTGTCTCCTATGGAAACGCCCGGCAAGACAATGGCGTTCGCCCCGATCCACACGTGAGAGCCTATATGAATAGGCCGGGTGGGTTCAGGTATCAGCATGTCATCATCGCTATGGTTGGCGGAGATGATTTTTACCCCAGGCCCAATCTCGACGCAGTCTCCAAAGACGATGCCGTTAAAGGCTTGAATGTAGTTCCCCAGATTGTCGCCGGGATCGCAATCGTGCCCCTTCTTTATATTCTTGTAGCCCAGGACAACCGATGTGAAGTGAACCGGCCATGGAACTCGCCGATTGAAGCCCACGATTTTCTGCAGCAACCCGTACTTGAGTAGAATCGAAAAGGAACTCTTGTACCCGGGGCGTCGAAAGTACTGGGGATAAAGAATACGAACGAGCCATCCCAGCAGGAGCTTGTCCATCCTAAGAATATTCGTCTTTAATCTCTGGTTCATGGGCGGTAGGAAGGAGTCAAAGAAGTTCTTCAGCCAGTAGGTAAATAAGCCAAAAGAATGCAAGCGGGAGAACGGAAAGCTTCAGGCTTTTCGCCTTGCCTGATCCGGCGGTTCTGAAAATGAAGAAGCTGTATATGGCCAGGGAAAGTGAGCCAAAAGCAGAAAATCCCAAGATCGCCATTTGGAAATTGCCAGTCATTCCGCCCAGCAGTACGCCAGAAACGCGAAGGGAAAAAATAAGGATTGTCAGTAAAAAATCCAGTCGTTGGTTGCCCGTGGCTGGAAATATATATGAGAGAGGGCCGGTGACAAAAGAGATCAGCAGCCACGGAGTCAGTATGGCGGCGATATGGCCGCTTTCCCGCCATTCATCTCCGAAAAAAAACTGGAATCCAACCTCTGAACATAGCAGAAAAATCAGAAAGATCGGCGATGCATATAACCATGATCGAGTCGCAAGATTTTCTGTAATCTGCGCAACATTGGCGTCGCTCTTGGTTATTTCGGAGTAGTAGGCCTGGCCGATCGATGTGGTCAGGTAGGTGATTGGAATGGAAACGATGCGATGAGCCATCAGGTAATGGCCAACCGCGGCAAGATTGAATTGGTAGCTGAGTATGAAAATGAGGATGTTGGAAGACAGGGCCGCAAAAAAAGACGCCGGCATGTGATAAAAGGGAAAATTCCGGTACTTTCTAAGAAAGCCTGAAAATTTCAACCGATTGGGGCGGCGTGAAAGAATGCTCCGTGGCCAAATGGCTATGACAGAAATAAACAGTCCGGCCAAATAACCCAGGATCAGCCCGCTCTGAGCGCCAAATAAAACCAATTGAAGCAGGACGACGCTAAGAGATTGGATCAGCTTTGAGGATGATGTCCGCTTGAAATCACCCATTGCAAGCTGATATTGGGTGCAGACTTTATAGAGCGAATAGAAGAAGGTCGAGAAAACTATCGCCACGAGCAGGCCCAGGGAGATCTCGGTGCCGTGAATGGTCCTGCCCGAAACGAATAGACCGACAAGGAGGATGCCGGTCGCCAGAAGCGTGAAACTACCCAAGAATGCAAATAGCGCCGACGAGTGAACCGTACGGCTGCGACTGAGCATGAAGGTGTTCTCAAGGCTCAACGTGGCCAGATGGGAAAGGATCATTCCGCTGGAGAGAATTACCCCAAAAATGCCGAACTGATCTGGGGTATAAAGGCGGGCGAGCGGAATGGAGCCTAGCGCGAGGATAAGCTGAGCTGAGACATTGCCAGCAAGTAGCGTTCTGATTTTTTTCTTGAATGAAGCCACGAGAAGTTTTCTTAAGAAGAACCAGATCTACATCGATGGTTTGTAGTCAGAGATGATCCGTATCTCTGTTTCAAATCGTCGGGGCCAGGGCAGGATCAACCGAGAGATGTCCGACTTTGCTTCCTCGATCAGTTCCTGCGTTGATGCGAGATCGGACTGGATCCACGCATTGATTTTTTCCGCAATGTCTTCCGGGAACTTGTCCTCTGCACCCACCAGTGAGTTTTTCTTATGAGAGAAAATAGTTCCGGTATCTCCGGTGCTTCTGACGGCTATCAAACGGCCCGCATAGACTGCTTCCCACAGCGAGTTTCCGAGGTTGCTGTTGTCATAACAGAAGAGGCAAACGTGAGATCTCTGCAAGGCCTCAAGGTATCCAGATTGCTGCTGCCCGGGCGTAATGGTGACGAACTCTTCCAATCCGAGGTCTTTGACGCGGGCTTCGAGTTTTGATCTGTCAGGTCCATCCCCGAGGATTTCGAGGTGGGCATTCAGTTTATATTCCTGTACCAGAATTCTTATTGACTCCAGTGCCAGGTCATGTCTCTTCCAGTGGCTCAGCCTACCGATGGACAGGATTTTCAGCACGTCTCCCCGGGTATATGAAACAGGAGGCAGCGCACTCAATTTCTCGTGAAAGGCCTGGTCAATTCCATTGTAGAGGTGATAGAAAACCCCTTTTCTTCCTGCGAATTCCACGAGCGCGTCGTATTGAGTACCGTCGTTCGTGGAAATCAGAATATCCCGTCCGAACCTGGCCGTAAGATATTCGAGAAGATGGCGAGAAAAAACCTTGGAATATCTCTTTTTCTTGACGAAATCAGATGCCAGGGAGCCAAAGACCCGGCATACCGTTGTTTTTGCGTATTGCTTGCCGAGCAGGCTGGCTATGAGACTATAGTTCGCCATTCCATAGATCACATCAAAATTTCCCTTCCTGATGTGCTTGAGGGCGTAGATGTACGAAATTGGCAGGCAGAGAAGCCTGAAAAGAATCCTGTTTTTTACGGGAATTTTGTAGAGATGGATCTTGGAGCCATTTTCAAAGGATATGACCCGGGAAATATGGGGGTTTACTACAATGGCTTCAAACCGATGGTCGGCGGAGCGTCCGAAATATTGGAAAAAATTATAGACCGCGGGCATTCCCTTGGGGGGGGCTCCACTTATGAACCAGGGCAGGAGCCCGGAAAAAATATCGCCCAGAACAAATAGATTCATTTTAATGACGTTCCTGGAATTCAATGAAATCAACTCTTGTCATTGATTTTCTGTAGTAGTTCTTCGTAGAGTCTCTTCATTGAATTCGTGGATACACCCGCGTCGGCAAAAATACTGTTGTGGAAATTGTAGGTGATGGCCGTACCGGATTGATTGGCTTGGATGAACGAAAAAAGCAGTTGTTTCGCCTTGTCGACATCGTACGCTGCTTCCATCAGCAGGGGCCCGTCCATTATCACCAGTGGGATCTCCTTGACATCAAGCTCCTGGCGCAGGTCGAGGTCGAAGATGGAAAATTCCATGCCGGTTCCGCATCGAAAGCCAATCTTGTCAGCATATCCGAGTGTGTAGTCCCTGCGGATCTTGTTTTCCTGCAAGATCCTTGGCGTTTCACTCACGGAGTATCGAAGAATGTGCTGCCGGCTGCTGGTTATCTCAGTCCTGGCGCCAAGAGCCAATGCTGCTCTTTCCTCAGCCAGTTGGCCGGAGTCCTTGTAGGTGACATAGCTCGGGTGCAGGCCAATCTCATATCCGTTTGAAATTGCAAGGCCGATGGCTTCTCCAGCTTCGGCATCTGAAAGCGAATACAGGTTGTCGTACCTGGTGCGCCCACCGCTCATGAAAAAGACGACGCGATCCTTGGTCCGGTTCTTTGAAAAAAGCCACTCAAACGTGTCGAACGGATCCTTCCCGGTTGAGCGAAATTCGAAAAATTGCCGAGCCAGGGAAATTGTCTTTTTCAGGTTTTTTTCTTTCAGGAAAGTCCGCGCAAATGCTCGAATGATCCGTTTGTTTGAACCAAATTTCCTCAGGCAGTCGATGTCATGAGTGAGGGTGTGCTTGGTGGGCCAGTTGGAGATGCTGGTTCCCAATGTCTCCAACAGCGCCAATCTAATATGATCTACCACCGGAATGCGATGGAGCTCTTCCTTGACCAGGAACTGAGCCTCGCTTCGCAGCCGGCCATGTTTGTCCAGAGAGTCGTCGGACGCGTACCACTCTTCATATCGCGTCAGATGGAAGAAGGTCGCTTCCAGGACATCGAAATGAAGGGCTTGATTGGATGCAAATTGACCATCAGGCCGCTTGTGCTTTTCTACCGAATATAAGAATCTTGAACCGTGGGCGTACCTGTTCGAAATCAATGAACCCGGTATTGGACGGTCGGAGCCATTGAAGAGAATGCGTTGCCGTGGAATGGACAAATCAACATCGGGAGGGATCGTGTCTCCGTATGATATTCGATAGTCTGCTTCGAAATTTTCATCGTTAAAGCCCAACTCGAACTCATGCCCCTCGACGGAGCAAAAGAGCTGCCGAACGGTATATTCAATTTCCCGGCTGAACTCGGGGCTGTCGTGAAGAAAAAGTATGCGCGTTTTCATTTTATTTTTCCACGAGCCAGATCAGCCAGTCTGAAGAGAAAATTTCTTTTTTGGATTTCAAAGTATGGGACTTGTTCGGCGCCAAAGGCGCGAACGAATTTCTCCACGGGCTTGATCATGCTGCCTTCGAAATCGAAGAATTTGGCAAATTTCTGGCAGTATTCGATGGCATCCCAGAGGAGCAGGGACGTGGCGCCGCTGCTTCTCAGCGAAGGATCGGCACCGCCCCAAAGATAGTACGCTGTTTCGGCATCCCAGACGATATAGACAGCCGCATGGACCTGTTGGGTCGCCGTGTCGACTGCCAGGGTGATGCGACGCATCTTTCTCTGGGAAAGCTCCTTGTCAAGCCTTCGTACGAAATCCAGGGAGTATGGAATCTCTTTGTTCTGGCGAAGAAAGCTCTTTTTATTGATTTCATAAAAAGAGTCAATGTCATCGATTTCTTTGATGGAAACCTTGGATTGAGCCTTTTTTATATCGGTTCTTATATTCGACTCCAACTCTTTGTGGAGATTTTCTATCGTTGGTGACAGGTCGAGTCGATATGTATAGAGAGTTGTTTGCGCGTAGCCGCTCCAATAAAACGGCATCCAGTTTTTCAGGGAAAACCTGAATTTTTGCTTGAAAAAAGAAAAACGGGGAATCTGTTCGATAAGATTCTCCAGGGCTTCCTTTTCATGGGCGATTTTTTTTGCAGGCCTATTGCTGGAGGCTGGAGATATCCAAGGGCCCAGAAACTGGGTTTGCTTTGGCATGCGGCTGATGTAAATGCCGAACTTCTTCTCGACTGTATAAGGCCAGACAGCTTTGACGCTGCCGTCCTTGTTGTGAGAAAAAACAGCGTTCCAATTGCCATTTGTCGCGGCCTCGATCCACCACCATTGAAGGAAGATGGGGACGGCATGAGCGTTCTCAGACCATTCTTTGTATTCTTCTTTGTTGTCCTTTGCGAATGGTCTATGCGGCTGAAATAAATTAAGAATTCTCATGGGCAAAGAAGTGATGGTGTGATGAGGCCACAATGTAAATATGGGAAGATTGAACTCTGGAACGAAGCGAAAAAATGCTCAGGCTCGTGAGCTTGTCATTTCGCAAGGCACGAGGCTATTTTTTCGGAGGCGAAACCTTCACCATACGGGCTGTGAGCGACTTGAATGGTCGAGCCGAAGCTTTGGCGCGCACTTTTTATGATCTGCTCTTCATCTGCGCCAGCCAGTGTATTTGCCTTGATTTCGACGAGTTCTACCCATTCCGTTTGATCACGCATGGTGATGCAGGGTTTGCGGAAGAAAAAAGCCTCTTTCTGCAAGCCGCCACTGTCGGTCAGGACAAGACTGCAGCTTTGTAGCAGGTCGATCATTTCCAGGTATCCCACTGGATCGATCACGGATATTTCCAGTTCGACGCCCAGGCGTTGAATGGCAGCCCGCGTTCTTGGATGAACGGGAAGCAGAACAGGGGCGATATTCTTATGTATGTGATTGAGCGCATTGATGATGGATCGCAGCCGATTTTCATCATCGGTGTTTTCCGCGCGATGCAATGTCGCAAGTGCAAAGTCTCCCTTCGGCTTGCTTTCGATGGTGGCGGAAGCATTCTGGGCGAAGAAAAGGGCGGCATCCTGCATGACATCGCCAACGTTGAGCATCGTGATTGGCTTCGAGCAAAAACCTTCTCTTTCCAGGTTCTTGATCGCCGTCTCTGTCGGGCAAAAGAGGAGGTCGCTTACATTATCGGTAAGGATGCGGTTGACCTCTTCCGGCATCTGCATATTGAAGCTGCGCAAGCCAGCTTCGATGTGCGCGACGGGAACGTGCAATTTGATGGCAGCCAGCGCGCCGGCCAATGTCGAGTTTGTGTCGCCATACACAAGGACCCGATCGGGTTTTTCGTCGAGAATGATGCGTTCGATGCTTTCCAGCATACGGGCTGTCATTTGCCCGTGGGTTCCGCCATGGATGTCCAGCTGAAAACGAGGCTTTGGTATGCTCAGCTGGTCAAAGAAAATGCTGGACATGTTCGCGTCGAAGTGCTGGCCGGTGTGGAGAAGCACTTCCTCTATTTCATCAGGCCTTTTTGCCAGAGCATGGGAGACAACGCTGGCCTTGATGAATTGCGGACGGGCGCCGATGACAGTTAGTATTTTCTTCATTTAGATCCGGGGTGTCTAAAAAAATATTGCCTCACATGGGAGGCATGGAGGCAAATATTAGAAATTCATCATTTCAGCTAAGCGAAGATTTTATACTATCTGCTATTCTGTTGATGTGTTCTAATGTAATGTATGGGCTGAAGGGCAGGCTTAATACCTGTTCCGCTGTCAGGTCGCCAACCGGCAGATGCACAGCGGTATCCTGTACCGCTGGCTGTTTGTTCAGCGGTATTGGATAATGAATGGCTGTGGGGATCCCCTGCTCATGCAGGGCGCGCTGCAGTTTGTCGCGTTCAGAGACCCGTATCGTATATTGCGCCCAGGAACTGATGTTGTGGGGCTCGACATGGGGCGTTGTTTCTATTCCCCGCTCAATGAGGGCTTCGGTATACGCAGCAGCCAGTTTTTGGCGGGTATCCATTTCGTCAGAAAAAACGTCCAATTTCGCGAGCAGGACGGCTGCTTGTATCGTGTCAAGGCGGCTGTTCACGCCGACGCGAATATGGTGATATCGGCGGTCCTGGCCGTGGCGGGCGATCTGCCTGATTTTCGTGGCCAATTCTTCATCATTCGTGAATATGGCCCCACCGTCACCGTAACAGCCCAGAGGTTTGCTCGGGAAGAAGCTGGTGCACGAAATATCGCTCAAGTTGCACGAGTTGCGCCCCTTGTATTGGGCTCCGAAGCTTTGCGCTGCATCCTCTATGACTGTTATGCCGTGTTTTTTCGCAATCTCGTTGATTGGGTCAAAATCGGCGCATTGCCCATAGAGTGAAACCGGAATTATTGCCTTGGTCCGCGGTGTAATGACTTGTTCCAGGAGCGCCGGGTTTATGTTGTAGGTTTTTGGATCGATATCCACATAAACAGGTTTCGCGCCTAGCAGGGCGACGGTCTCCGCGGTGGCTATATAGGTGAACCCAGGGGTGATGACTTCATCGCCGGGTCCTATCCCGATGGCCATTTGTGCTATTTGAAGCGCATCCGTGCCATTGGCGCAAGTGACGCAATAGCGTGCTCCGACCGCCGCGGCGAGTCTCCCCTCCAGTTCGGTGACCTCCGGGCCGAGGATATATTGACCATGAGCCAGCACGCGCTGTATGCCCTGATCGATTTTTTCCTTCAATCTGAGCTGCTGTGATTTCAGGTCGCAGAATTCGATTTTCATTTATTTGTCCGCCTTTGTCAGTTGGCTATCAGAGAGTGAGTAATGGTCACCGGTATGCGGGCAGGTAAAATTACCTTGGCCATTTACCGGCAGGGGAATTCGTTCACCGTACTCGCTCATCCATCCGATTTGCCTGGCGGGGACGCCGGCCATTAGAGCGTATGCCGGAACGTTTTTTGTGATAACGGCTCCAGCCGCGATGAATGCGAACTCACCCACCGTCACGCCGCACACTATCGTACTGTTCGCACCAAGGGTCGCTCCACGTTTGACGAGCGTGTTCCGATACTCATTCTTGCGATTGACCAGGGCCCGCGGGTTGTATACGTTGGTGAAAACCATGCTGGGGCCGCAGAAAACGCCTTCTTCCAGTATTACGTTGTCATAAACCGACACGTTATTCTGGATTTTGCAGTTGTCGCCAATGACTACCTTGTTGCCGACGAAGACATTCTGGCCGAGGGAGATATTGCGCCCGAGCTGGGCGTCGCCGCAGACATGTACAAAATGCCAGATGCGGCATCCGTCGCCGATTTGCGCCCCGTCGTCAATGATTGCCGACGGGTGGGCGGTATAGTTGCGAGATGTTGACATTATTCTAGAATCCTCTTTGCTGCTTCTTCGCCTTCAAGCAACGCGGTCGTCCATTTCCCACCGTAAATATGCAGGACATTGTCGACCTTCTCAAAGGCCCACTCGCGCGTGGCATTCGTCGGGTCGTCCGCACTGAAGACGAGGGGGCGAACTCCCGCGAAGGAGCCAATGATGTCGTCCGTGCCTGCATGAGGCGAGAGGTAATGGTTGTAAACTTCAAGCAAATATTGGATTTCGTGTTCGCTGGGCCCCGGATTCTCTGCTTCGCTCTGCCGTATTTCGGTTGTCCCGAGAAGCGTAGCTCCTTTGTATGGCAAAACAAAAACAACCCGCTTTTCCCCCGGCACCGGTAGCAGCAATGCAGTTTCAATGGGGCGTTTAAGCAGGATATGACTGCCACGAACCAGATCCAACTTGTAGGCAGATTTTCCGGGTTGTGTTTGACGCAGTGACGCGACCCAGGGCCCGGTTGCATTGACGATTCTGTCAAAACTGGATAACTGATTGAAATCGGTGATTTCGCATTGCGTGCGAATATCAACGCCCTCAGCCGCCAGTTGGCCGACAACCCAGTTTCCTAGCGCATAGTCGTCCATCTGGGCATCATAGAATGAATATGCTCCCAGGAGGTCGGATTGTACAAGGCTGGGATGGCGGGCCCCGACCTCGGCCGCGGTGAGCCACCGGCTTTTCGGAAAGCCGCTGCCGCGCGCCAGAAGGTCATATAGCTTGATTCCAGTCGCGATGATCCATCGGGATCGGGAGCCATCTTGGTAGATAGGCAAAAGCAGCTCAAGCTGCTGGCAAAACTGGGGGGCTCTTTGTAGCCAGGTCGTTCTTGCCAGCAGAGCTTTACGCACCAAACGGAATTGCCCTGTTTCGAGATAGCGCAGGCCGCCATGCAGCAGTTTGGAAGACGCACTGCTGGTCTCTTGCATGGGGCGGCCGCGCTCGAAAAGCGTAACTTGAGCGCCCCGCTTCGAGAGAGCCCAGCTTGTGCAGGCTCCGACAATTCCCCCGCCTACTACCGCAATACGCATTGCAGGACAGCCTTTAAAACTCGAGCGGCAAGGCGACGCGACGGCCGTCTCGAGCCGACAGGTACAGGGCTATGAGCAACTCGAGGCTTTTCAGCCCTTCGCGACCGTCTGTTTCGGGCTCTTCTTCCCCGCTCAAGGTCTTTATCACGTTGTCGTAGTAGAGGGGATGGCCAAATCCATACACCGATGTGGTCGAATAACTAGCCGCCTGAATGGCCTCATCCTCAGGAAGGGCCTGGTCGAATTCCCAGTGTTGGATCTCGTTGACAGCAACGCCGCCAATGCGGACCGTGCCCTTCTCGCCGAGGATGGTAATGCTGCCTTCCAGATTCTTGGGGTACGTGAGCATGCTGACATTCAGAGTGCCCATGGCCCCGCTCCGCCAACGGAGTGCAGCCGCGCCGCTATCTTCGACCTGTATGTTCCGGGCCAATGTGCCCGTATATGCCATGACACTTTCGAGAGGGCCGATCAGCCAATCCAGTAGGTCGATGTAATGGCTGGCCTGATTCATGAATGCCCCGCCGTCGAACTCCCAGGTGCCGCGCCATTTGGCGCTATCGTAATATTCCTGGGGACGAGTCCAGAAGACATTGATTGCAACGTTGTAGATGCGACCAAACCTCTTCTTGTCGATGGCTTGCTTGAGCAATTGGAGCGTGGCGTTGCGCCGGTTTTGTTTCACGACGAAGAGGCGCACGTCTGCCTTGTCGCAGGCGTCCACCATGCTCAGGCCATCTTCCCAGCGCGTGGCCATCGGCTTTTCGGTCATGACGTGCAGGCCAGAGCCGGCAACCTTGATTGCTTGAGATGCATGCAAGCCACTGGGAGTGGTCAGAATGACGCAATCGGCCGTCGTCTGTTCCAGCATTGCGGTCAGATTGCCATGGCCGCGCGCACCGGTTTGGCTGACGGCTCGTGCCAAGGCGCCTTCGTCAATGTCGCATACGTCGACCAGTTCGCATCGGTCGGCGTGCTTTTCGATGGAGGAAAAATGATTTTGAGCAATTCTTCCACAACCCACCAATGCGAAACGGATTTTTCGTTCAGATACGGGCGTAGTCTTTTGCATATGAGAACCTGTTTAAATATATCTTCCCGGATTGAGCCAAACCAAGACTTCAATCCCGGTGAGAGCTTAGGTACCAAGGCATTGCCGCGATAATGCCCTGGGAAATGTCATGTGTCGGCGAATATCCGAGAAGGTTTCTGGCCTTGTCTATGTTCGCCTGGGAGTGCCGCACATCGCCCGGGCGAAAATCGCAATATTCCGGGGCAAGATCATAGCGGATATCGTGCGAAGCCAACGCGCCTCGAAGCATCTCGAATAGCTCATTGAGCGTGGTCCGTTCCCCGACTGCGACGTTGTATATCTGATTGCGGGCGTCGCTTTGAGAGTGAGCGGCCAGGATGTTCGCCTGGACGGCGTTATCTATATAGCAGAAATCCCGACTGCTTTCGCCGTCGCCATTTATCCTGACGGGCTGGTTTTTTATCATCGCGGCGATCCACTTGGGAATGACTGCCGCGTATGCACCCTCAGGATCCTGCCTGGCACCGAAGACGTTGAAATAGCGGAGCCCTATGCTGGAAAAACCATAGTTTTTCGAAAAGACATCAGCATAGAGTTCATTGACCAATTTCGTGACCGCGTAGGGAGACAGCGGCTTGCCTATCGTGTCTTCCGTCTTGGGGAGCGCCGGGTGATCGCCGTAGGTCGAACTGCTGGCTGCATACACGAAGTTCCTGACCTCATTGTCCCGGGCCGCGACGAGCATGTTCAAAAAACCGTCTATGTTCGAGGCATTGCTGGCGAGAGGATCAGAGAGACTACGGGGTACGGAGCCCAGGGCCGCTTGATGCAACACATAGTCAATGTTCCGCGTCGCCTGGGCGCACGCCGCGACGTCGCGGATGTCGCCCTCAAGGAAATCAAATCGAGCCCATTGCTCGGGTGTAACGAGTGTTTCGATCTCGGCCAGATTCTTCGCGTGGCCCGTCGAGAAATTATCGAGGCCGACGACATCCTGGTTTAGTTTAAGAAGCGTTTCCAGAAGGTTGCTTCCGATGAAACCGGCGACTCCCGTAATCAGCCATCTCTTTGGTTGCGAGATCAAAGAGGCGCGTGCGGTTGCGTAATTCATGATTCTTCAGAGGCGCAGGTCAGATGCATCGCGAGGCAGGACGTACTTCAAGTCATATATGACGTGGTCTTTCTTGCCCAGAGCCCGGATGGCATCTTCCGACAGCGCTTTGAATTGTTCGTGGGCAACGGCAAGGATGATTGCGTCGTAGGCCCCCTCGGCCGGCGTGTCTATCGGGGTTATGCCGTGCTCATGCTCGGCTTCGGCCGCGTCGACCCACGGATCATAGACGTCGGCGGTAATGTTGTATGCGCCAAGTTCTTTGAGGATGTCGACGACCCGGGTATTGCGCAGGTCGGGGCAGTTTTCCTTGAAAGTCAGGCCCATGACCAAGACGCGCGCGCCCTCGACATGAATGCGCTTGTGCAACATGGCTTTGACCAGTTGCGAGACGACATAGGCTCCCATGCCGTCGTTCAATCTGCGCCCAGCCAGGATGATCTCTGGGTGATACCCGATGCTCTGAGCTTTGTGGGTAAGATAATAAGGGTCTACGCCGATGCAATGGCCACCAACCAGTCCCGGCCGGAACGGCAGGAAGTTCCATTTGGTACCGGCTGCCTTCAACACGGCCTCGGTGTCGATACCCATCTTGTTGAAAATGATGGATAGCTCGTTGATCAGGGCAATGTTGAGGTCGCGTTGTGTGTTTTCAATTACTTTGGCCGCTTCCGCCACGCGGATGCTCTCGGCCTTGTGCGTGCCGGCCGTTATGATCTGGCCGTATAGCTGGTCTACGAGAGCGGCGACTTCCGGCGTGGAGCCGGAGGTAATCTTCTTGATCGTCGATACGCGATGTTCTTTGTCACCGGGGTTGATTCTTTCCGGGCTATAGCCGGCATAGAAATCCACGTTGTATTTCAACCCCGATACACGTTCGAGGACCGGGACGCAGTCTTCTTCAGTGGCCCCGGGATAAACCGTCGATTCGTAGATGACGATGTCCCCTTTCTTGAGGACTTTTCCGATCGTTTCGGATGCCTTGATCAGCGGCGTGAGGTCCGGGCGCTTGTGCTCATCGATGGGGGTGGGGACCGTGACAATGAAGACGTTGCAGGACATCAAATCTTCGATTTGCGAGCTATAACGCAATCCGGTGGCGGATTGCAGTTCTTCGTTACTCACCTCGAGGGTTGAGTCGTGCCCGGCTCGGAGAGCTTTTATTCGCTCGGCGTTGATGTCGAAGCCAACAACCGGTTGTTTCTTCCCGAATTCTACCGCGAGTGGCAAGCCGACATAACCAAGACCAATCAGTGCGAGTTTGATGTTTGAAAGTTGCATAGCGACTTTTTTGTCAATGAGCGTGAAGTAGGAATATCTGTATGGGTAGTTGAAAAGGCCGGCGTTTTGCGCCTTGTTCTTGAACTGAGGTTTGACTCTGACTTTCGTGGTTACGCTACTCTACGCTTCTTCTCAACGAAATTAATATTCTGCTGCGGGCCAGGTTCTTCGATCTGGTGCCGGGGGCCGGTTGCGCAAGCGGAAACCATCTCCGCTGCACCTGCCCGCCGTGCCCATGTACCGAAAAAACAGCCTCAAGTATTGGTGATGTCCGTGTCAATCGGGAGTGTGTTCCCAGTTGCCTGGGGGCCAGGCGGCAGTAGGGAATGAGACGCCCGGACGCTAGGGTTGTTGCCGGACAGGCGGCGATTTTCCCTGCGCAGGGCTATTTTCCCGCATTCTCTTGTGGAACGGGGACAAGACCGTGCGCAGCAATCGGAGCGCCCGTTCCCGCTTGGCCGTAACCCACCACCACAGGCCGCAGCAGACGACGAATGTTGCCAGCAGGGTGACCGCGCTGAAGTCGTGCCTGAGTGCCTGAGCCGCGATGAGTCCCGTGAAGACGCTGAACAAGGCAAGCAGCACGACGGTTTGCATCGGGCTGGCCCCGGCATCCCGCATGAGGTGGTGTATATGGTTGTGGTCGGCCTTGAACGGTGAAAAACCGCGACGTACTCGATGCAGCATCAGGACCAGGCAATCAATCAGCGGAACAGGAATGAGCCACAAGGCGAGCGCTGGCGTGACAGGGTGATCGGGGGTCTGGGTGAGTCGGAATGACACCCAGGCAACAGTGAAGCCAAGAAAGGCGCTGCCGCCATTCCCCATGAATATCTTGGCGCGATTGCGCCATGGGAAGCGGAAATTGAAAATCAGAAAGGCGAAAAGTGCTCCGCAGATCGGAGCGATGTCGGAGGTGAGCGCCGCGTTGCCCGAATAGCTGGCAGCCGCAGCCAGCATGATTAGCGCGACCAGGCAGAGAGAGCCGGCAAAGCCGTCCACGCCATCGATCATGTTCAGCGCATTGATGAGTCCGACCGTGGCGAAGACCGTGAACGGAATTGACCAGATGCCTAACGAGACGTCATTGAGGCCTAGAAGCGGCCCCAGGTGTTCGGCTCTTACACCGCCCCAGGTCGAGGTGATCAGCGTCGCTATTATCTGGACGACGATGCGAAACCACCATGGCAGGTCGAATTTGTCATCCAGCTGCCCTACGACGATCAGAAGCCCCCCGGCCACGGCAAAAGCCAGGAACTGAGAGAGAGGAGCTTCCGGGCGTAGACCAAAAAAAAGATAGCAGCCAATAATGCCGATAATCATCGCCAATCCACCGACTACGGGAGTCGGAAGGCTGTGGTCTTTACGGCCTGCAGGAAAATCAAGCAGTTGAAATTTTCTGGCTACAGGAATTAGGCTGGCTATGGCCACTGTAGTCAAAATGCCTGCTGCGAGTCCTTTTTGCCAAATAGAAAAATCAATCATTTGTCATAGAGATTGTTGCGATAGTGTATGATTCCCTGCGCCAAATGCAGGGTTCTCGCCGGGGTAAGAGTTTATAAAAAAATCTTGTTCCTGGTCACGGATTGGCGAGGAGCTGGCGCGGGAAGCGGAGATAGGTACTCACTTGGATAGGCAAAGTCGAAAGGTGGCTGCGCGGCGGGCGACATGTCGGATCGTAGGTGGTAAGGTGGAGCTTCAATGGTGCTGTTCCGGGCGCCGACCGATATTTCTCGTTGTCGAGGCCAGGAAAAGAAAAGGGCATGTAGGTTCGTCTGCATGATTGCTTGTTCCCCGTTCAATCGAAGTCCGCGAGTCTAGTCCCCCGGGCGCAAATTTCCCTCGTGGCTCGTTGCCTATCGGCCGCTAGGCGGCCAGGCAGGTTGCATCCAGCAGCGCAACGGCGGCATTCTGATCAGCATGGCGGGCCGTATCAATCCCCCATAGAGGGGATTGCGGAAAGCCGAAATGCCGTTTTTTCAATGAATTCGAGGCGACCTTTAAGGTTAGCATGTCGTGATGTTCCTATATCAGGAAAGCCCTGACAAAGATTGCGTCGGTTTGTACATGCAAAATCAGTTATTCACAAGATTGTGAATTACGGAAGAAAGCGATCAAGGAGTCGGCAAGGTCGGTCTTTCGTTTCCGCAGTGGTTGGCCATGGAAATTTCCCTGGTGGGTCGGCGGGGTGAGCATCGTTGTCCGGTTCAGCGGGAATCGCCGAGGAGCCTCAAATAGAAAGCGTAGATCCGGGATCAGTTCAAGCTCGTCGCCAGTCTGTCCACGCACCGAACCGCCAGCATTTCTTCGTCCGCCTCCACCATCAATCGCAGTTTCGGCTCGGTACCCGACGGCCGGATCAAGACACGGCCGCGGCCTTGCAGCGTGGCCGACACCTCCCGGTAAGCGGCGGCGAGGCCAGGATGGGACTCCCACTCCAGGTCAGGTTGCAGCTTCACGTTCACCAGTTTTTGCGGCAGCAGCCGCAGTTCGGAGGTCAGGGCCGGCAGGCCCTTGCCGCTGCGGCGTATGGCGGCGATGACCTGGAGCGCGGCGAGGACGCCGTCGCCGGTGGAGTGGCGGTCCAGGCACAGGATATGGCCCGAGCTTTCGCCGCCGAACAGCCAGCCTTTGTCCTGCAGGGCCTGCATGACGTTTTTGTCGCCGACCGGGGTGCGGACGAAAGGAACGCCCAGGTCGGCCATGCGGCGCTCGAAGGCGTAGTTGGTCATGACGGTGCCGGCCACGCCGGCCACCGGGCCTTGCGTCATGCGGTCGCGCACGATCACGTAGAGCAGTTCGTCGCCGTTGTACATGCGGCCGCTCGCATCCACCATCTGTAGCCGGTCGGCGTCGCCGTCCAGGGCCACACCCAGGTCGGCGCGATGTTCCCTGACCTTTTCCGCCAGGGTTTCGGGGTGGGTGGCACCCACCTTTTCGTTGATGTTGAAGCCGTTGGGTTCGCAGCCGACGGGAATGACCGTGGCGCCGAGTTCCCGGAAGACGTTGGGGGCGATGTGGTACGCGGCGCCGTGGGCGGCGTCGACCACGATCCGGAGCCCGTTCAGGTCCATGTCGGACGGGAAGCTGGCTTTGCAGAATTCGATGTAGCGGCCGGCGGCGTCATCCAGGCGTTTCACGCGGCCCAGTCCTTCGGAGGGGGCGCAACCCATGGGTTGGTCCAGGGCGGCTTCGATGGCTTGTTCGGTCTGGTCGGGGAATTTGCTGCCCTGGGCGGAGAAGAACTTGATGCCGTTGTCGTCGAAGGGGTTGTGCGAGGCGCTGATGACGATGCCGGCGGACAGGCGCAGGGCCCGGGTCAGGTAGGCGACGGCCGGGGTGGGGATGGGGCCGGCCAGGACGACGTCCACGCCGGCGGCGGAGAGGCCGGCTTCCAGCGAGGACTCGAGCATGTAGCCGGAAATGCGGGTGTCCTTCCCGATCAGGACGGACGGGCGGTGCCCGCGCGGTGCCTGGGCCAGGAGTACCAGGCCCGCGGCATGGCCCAGGCGCAGGGCGAAGGCGGCATTGATGACCGCTCCGCCCACTTTGCCCCGGATGCCGTCGGTGCCGAAATATTTAGTTTGTGTTGCAGCCATGATTTCTTCCGTGCTTTCTTATTGCTTCATGCTTCTTTGCTTGTCTGCAGGGGAAAGCGACGCCTGGCGCTCCTTGGTCGGGAGTTCCGGTATTGACAGGCCACCATGATTCCCCACTACGGCTTTTATTGAAATCTGCCGTTTAGCCAGCGCAAGCTACACGGACGACAGCATAGGCGGGGAAGTATGACACTCCGCTTCCGCTATGTAACAAAATACGGAGGATGGTCGCTAGAATGGGGTAATGCCCGGGTGGCCGCACGCGGGGCCGCTCGGGGTGACAGCGCTTACAAATTGTTACGCTGTTTAACTAATGTTCGGAGATTTGCGGCCTTTGCCCATCTGGGATAGTCGTCCCGACGGCAGGCTTATTCTTTTGCCCGGTGCAGCACCAGCCACCGGGGGGTACGGAAGCGCACGATGGCTGTATACAGCCAAGTATAGACAGCGATGAAGGTCGCGAGGAATAGCATTAGTACTACCCCCCGATCCCAGAATACCGTGGCCGGCACGATGGCGACGAGGCTGAGCGCCCACAGGTAGGGGGACGTGACCGCATTGCGCTGGGTCAGCAGCCGCGCGTTGCGGGTGCCGATGGCCCACCGTATCACCCGTTTATAGATCAGCATGTGCAGATGCACGCCGTCCGGCATGCTGGGAGACATGCCGCGGAGATATTTCTTTCGATATATGGAGAAAAGCGTTTCAAAGATGGGATAAATGAACAGCAGGGCGGGATACCAGGCCGAGACCACCGGGTTGCGGACCACCAGCAGGATGCCCAGCTCGGCCAGCATGAAGCCCAGGAAATAGGCGCCGCCATCGCCCAGGAAGATCAGGCCGTACGGGTAGTTCCAGACCAGGAATCCGAGGATGGCGCCGATCATGAGGAGCGAACCGCCCAGGATGAGGGGGTCGCTGACCTTGAAGGCGACGTAGCCCAGCGAGGCGAACATGGCCAGCGCCGCGGCGGCGGCCAGGCCGTTGAAGCCGTCGATGATGTTGACCGCATTGACCATCGCGCCCACGCAAACGACCGCGGCCAGGCCGCCCACGAGCGGGATGGCCAGCCAGGCATCGATCAGGGGAATGTCGACGCGCGTGACGGTGGCCTGAAGGAGCAGGGCGGCCAGGACGGCGCCGGCAAACGCGCAAAGCAGCCGCACCAGGGGCCTGATGCGCTTGGTGAGGTCTTCCGCCAGCCCGATGCCGAATACCACGGCCGAGCACAGCAGCAGCAGGCCGAGATCGATGGCCAGGGGGAGATCGCGCGAAGTCAGGGCGGCGACCGCCACGGTACAGCCCGCGACGATGCTCAGGCCGCCTATCCGCGGTACCGGCCGGACGTGGAATTTCTGGATACCGTCCAGATCATGGTCCGCCGTGGCGCCGTCGCGATTGGCGACGCGCACGATGAGCATGGTCACGAGAAGGGAAACTATGAAACTGATCGTCAGATTGAGCATGCACGCTCGTCGCAGGTGAGGGCCAGTCCGCTGCCGGCGGAAAGAATTGTTTAGCTTGCTATGGGTATATCCGACAACCGATGGCGTGTCACGCGATTCCAGGTTTCGCGTGGTATCGCATAATTATCGTGCCGTTACGCTGCGTTACGTCGTGCAAGAAAACAGGGCTGTCGCATGGCAACTTCATCTATAGTCCCAGTGAACTTTCCGGGGGTTGCACCGGACTATATCGCCGGGAAGGCCGGGCCGGGCGCAGCCGCCAGGACGGCTCGTGGGTACCGAAGAATGTTAGTGAGCGCTTATCTTCACTTGCCCGCAACCGGCCGTGGCATCGTACTGGCTCGGCCCATCATCAAATCTGAATCAGGAGTACCCCGTGGGGACCAACGTCTCATCTTCACCCGTCGACATCGCCGCTTCCGCCTTCAAGGCCTATGACATTCGCGGTGTGGTCCCGTCGCCTCTCAGCCCGGAGTTCGCCCGCCGCCTGGGCGCGGCGCTGGCGCTCGAAGCGCGCCGGGCCGGCGTGCGGCAGGTGGCGGTCGGCCGCGACGGGCGGCTGAGCGGACCGGATTTGTCGCAGGCGCTGCAAGCCGGCCTGATGGCCGGCGGCATCGACGTGCTGGACGTGGGCATGGTGCCGACGCCGCTGGTCTATTACGCGGCCAATGTCAGCGGCACGGGGTCGGGCGTGGCGATCACCGGCAGCCACAATCCGCCGCAGTACAACGGCTTCAAGATGATGCTGGGCGGTACGACGCTGTACGGCGATGCCATTACCGCGCTGCGCGAGCCCATGGTGAAAAATGCCGGCGGGGACGCGGCCACTCCGGGTTCCCGCAAGGAGTGGGACGCCGTGCCGGAGTACCTGCAGCGCATCGTGGGCGACGTGAAGCTGGCTCGCAAGATGAAGATCGCGGTGGATGCCGGCAACGGCGTGGCCGGGCCGGTGGCGGTGCAGCTGTTCAAGGCGCTGGGCTGTGAAGTGGTGGAGCTGTTCTGTGACGTGGACGGGACCTTCCCCAACCATCATCCGGATCCCGCCGATCCCCACAACCTGGAAGATCTGATCCGCTGCCTGGCCGAGACCGATTGCGAGATCGGCCTGGCCTTCGATGGCGACGGCGATCGCCTGGGCGTGGTGACGAAGTCGGGGCAGATCATCTGGCCCGATCGGCAGTTGATCCTGTTCGCGCGTGACGTGTTGTCGCGCAATCCGGGTGCCGAGATCATCTATGACGTGAAGTGCAGCCGCTATGTGGCGCAGGAAGTGACGGCCGCGGGCGGCAAGCCGCTGATGTGGAAGACCGGGCATTCGCTGGTCAAGGCGAAGCTGAAGGAAACCGGTGCCCCGCTGGCCGGCGAGATGAGCGGGCATATTTTCTTCAAGGAGCGTTGGTACGGTTTCGACGATGGCCTGTATACCGGCGCGCGGTTGCTGGAGATCGTATCCCGCTCGGACGATCCTTCGGCGGTGCTGGAAGCCTTGCCGCAGGCCAAGTCCACGCCCGAGCTGAAGATGGAGACCGCCGAGGGTGAGCAGTTCGAGGTGGTCAAGCGCCTGCAGGAGCAGGGGCAGTTCACCGGTGCGCGCGAGGTGATCACGATCGATGGCGTGCGGGTGGAATACGCGGACGGCTTCGGGCTGGCCCGCGCCTCGAACACGACACCGGTGGTGGTGCTGCGTTTCGAGGCGGATGATGACGCCGCGCTGGCGCGCATCCAGCAGGATTTCCGCACGCAGCTGCTGCGCGTCGCACCCGACGCCAAGCTGCCGTTCTGAGGAGGGGAGACCATGCAGGAAGGGGCTCCCGCCCATCTGGCGCCGTTCACCGCACCGTTGGCCGAGACGGCCGAGTGGCGTGCCTTCGTCGAGGCTGCCCGTCGGGCGGACCGCCGAGCGGGGACGCTGCGGATGATCGAGGCGGCGGGCTTGTCGGTGGACCTGAGTACACAGGCGCAGTCCGACGAATTGTCGGCCGCGGGGGCGTTGCTGCTGGCCGCGCGTGATTTCGAGGCCGCGCGGGCCCGCCTGCTGGAAGGCGGCATTGCCAATTGCACGGAAAACCGCGCCGCGTGGCACACCGCGCTGCGCGCGGAAGAGCCGCCCGGGCGAGTGGCGGGCCGGGTGCTGGCCGAGCGGGATCGCGTGCGCGCCTTCGTGCGCCATGTGGATGCGGAGGGGCGCTATGACAGTGTGGTGCACATCGGCATCGGGGGCAGCGATTGGGGACCCAAGCTGGTGGTGGCTGCGCTGGGCTATGCGGGAACCCGCCGGCAGATGCGCTTCGTTTCCAATATCGACGGGCATGCCATCGAGGCGGGGCTGGTCGGCCTCGACCCGCTGCGCACGCTGGTGGTGGTGTCGTCCAAGTCGTTCAGTACGACCGAGACGCTGCATAACGCCGACTGCGCGCTACGCTGGCTGCTCGAGGCCGGCGTCGCCGATCCGTGGGCGCAGGTGGTTGCCGTGACGGCCAACCCCGAGGCGGCCCGGGGCCTGGGCGTGGCGCCCGAGCGCATCTTTACCTTCTGGGACTGGGCCGGAGGCCGCTATTCGGTCTGGTCGGCCATCGGGCTGCCCATTGCGCTGGCGCTGGGCGCCGAGGCGCTGGACGGGCTGCTGCAGGGCGCGGCCGCGATGGACGGGCATTTCTCGACGGCGCCGCCGGCGGCCAATGCGCCGGTGCAACTGGCGCTGGCGGGGCTGGCCAACCGCAATGTGTTCGGTTATCCCTCGCTGAATATCGCCCCCTACGATGCGCGGCTGGTCCATCTCGTGCCCTATCTGCAGCAGTTGGAGATGGAGTCGCTGGGCAAGTCGGTCGACCTCCAGGGGCGGCCGGTCACGACGTCGACCGGGCCCGTGGTCTGGGGCATGCCCGGCACCGATGGCCAGCACACCTTTTTCCAGTGGCTGCACCAGGGGCCGGAGGGCGCCCCGGTGGATTTCATTATTTGCCGCGAGGCGGACCACCCTTATCCGGAGCATCACCGGCTGCTGGTGGCCAATTGCCTGGCCCAGCGCGAGGCGCTGCTGCGTGGCAAGCCGGTGTCCGTGCTGGAGGCGGAACTGGCGCCCAAGGAAAGCGATCCGGCGCGAGTATCCTGGCTGGCGCGCCACAAAATGCATCCCGGCGGCCGGCCGTCCACGCTGATCGTGCTGCCGCGCCTGAGCGCGCATGCGTTGGGCGCACTGCTGGCGCTGTACGAGCACAAGGTGTTCGTGCAGGGCCTGGTGTGGGGCATCAATCCCTACGACCAGTGGGGCGTCGAATACGGCAAGGTCCTGGCCACGGGGATCGCGCAAGAGCTGGCGGGGCTGGCATCGGCCGGCGGTCACGATGCGTCCACTGCGTACTGGGTGGCGCAGTGGAGCAATGGCGGGATGTAGGCTGGCCGCTCAATCCAGCAGTGCTGGATCCCAGGCGTGGACGACCTGGCGCTGTTCGCCCAGGCCGGGGATCCCGAGCGTGATGACGTCGCCCGCCTTGAGGTAGACCGGCGGCTTCTGGCCCAGCCCGACGCCGGGCGGCGTGCCCGTCGCGATCAGGTCGCCCGGTTCGAGCGTGGTGAAGCGGCTGATGTAGCTGACCAGGAAATCCACGCCGAAGACCATGTTGCGCGTGCTGCCGTCCTGGCGGCGCTTGCCGTTCACGTCTAGCCACAGGCGCAGGTCCTGCGGGTCCGGTATTTCGTCGGCCGTGACCAGCCAGGGACCGATCGGGCCGAAGGTGTCGCAGCCCTTGCCCTTATCCCATTGGCCGCAGCGTTCGAGCTGGTATTCGCGTTCCGACACGTCGTTGATGACGCAGAAGCCGGCGATGTGCCGCCGGGCGTCCGCGGGGTCGACGTAGCGGGCACGCGTGCCGATGACGATGCCCAGCTCGATTTCCCAGTCGGTCTTGGTGGAGTCGCGCGGCATGACGATGGGGTCGTCGGGACCCTGGATGCAGCTGTTCCACTTGGCGAACAGCACCGGTTCTTCTGGAACGGGTTGGTTGGATTCGGCCGCGTGGTCGCTGTAGTTCAGCCCGACGCAGATGAATTTCCCCGTGCCGCTGCAAGGCGCGCCCAGCCGTGTTCCGGCCGGGACGATGGGCAGGCGCCCGGTATCCAGCGCGCGCAGGCGGTCCAGTTGCGCGGGGGACAGGGTGGCGGCGGTAATGTCGTCCAGGTGCCCGGACAGATCGCGAAGCGTGCCGTGCTCGTCCACGAGGCCGGGTTTTTCGTGGCCCTTGGGGCCGTGGCGTAGAAGTTTCATGGGTGATGGATGATGGGTTGCGGCCGGACCGTCAAAGCGAAACGCGCGGGATGTGGGCTTGTTCGATGACGCCGGCCCATTTGCGGATTTCCTGGCGGGTCTTGTCTTCAAGCTCTTGGGGAGTGGAACTGGCGGCGATGGCGCCCTGCGCACTCAGCTTTTCCTTGACCGACGTATCCGCCAGGGCGAGCGCGGTCTCGCGGGCGAGGCGGTCGACGATGGCGCGTGGCAGGCCCGCGGGGCCCACCAGCGCCGTCCAGGTGTAGGCCTCGAAGCCGGCCATGCCCGATTCGACGAAGGTCGGGACTTCGGGCAGCGAAGGCAGGCGCTGGTCGGCGCCGATGGCGAGCGCGCGCACCTTGCCGCTCTTGATGTGCTGGTAGGAGGCGAGCGCATTGTCGAACATCACGGAGACTTGTCCGCTGATCAGGTCGGCCAGGGCCAGGCTGCTGCCTTTGTAGGGGACATGCACGATGTCCAGTCCCTGCTGGCTCTTGAGCAACTCCATGGTCAGGTTGGGCGGGGATCCGATGCCGGGCGAGGCGTAGTTCAGCTTGCCCGGGTTGGCCTTCACCCAGCGTATGAATTCCGCGAGAGTCCTGGCGGGGACCGAGGGATGCACGTTCAGTACCAGCGGCAAGATGGATGTGAGCGAGATCTGCGCGAAGTCCTTGAGCGGATCGTAGGGCATGCGTTCGAACAGGCTGATGTTGACCGCATGCGGGCCGTTGCCTGTCAGGAGCAGGGTGTAGCCGTCCGCGGGTGCGCGGGCGGCGGCCTCCTGGCCGATGATGCCCGAGGCGCCGGCCCGGTTGTCGACGATGAAGCTCTGGCCCAGCGACGCGGACAACTTGTCGGCCAGGATGCGGGCGATGATATCGGTGGCCCCGCCGGCGGGGAAGGGGACGATCATGCGGACTGGCCGGTTGGGCCAGTTGTCTTCCTTGGCGCGGGCGGCCTGCATGACGGGGGCCATGGCCGCGGCAGCCGTCAGTCCGAGAAGCGTTCGGCGTTTCATGGTGGCGGTTTCCTTGGTGGTCGGGGCGCGGTCCGCGTCAATGCCCGGCAGGGCGGTAGAACGGCGCATCGCCCTGGATCGTCGTACGCCGCATCAACCGGCGGTGGGTGTTGTCGAAGTCGGTGGCCCGATGCATGGTCGACCGGTTGTCCCAGAAAACGAGATCGCCCGGCTGCCACTTGTGGCGGTACACGAAGGCGGGCTGGGTGGCGAACTCGCTCAGTTCCACGACCAGGCGGCGGCCTGCCTCGTCGTCCATGCCTTCGATGCTGCGGGTCAGTCCCGCGCCGACGTACAGCGCCTGCCGGCCCGTGGAGGGATGGGTGCGCACCAGCGGATGGGCGACAGGCGGCGTCCTGGCTTCTTCTTCCGGCGTGAGCGGCTGGCGGTGGCCCAGGTAGGTGCGGTAGTGCCAGGGGTAGTCGTGGATGCCGCGCAGGCCGGCCAGTTGCTGCCGCCTGGCGGCGGGGAGCGCATCGTGGGCCGCGAACATGCTCGCGAATTCCGTGTCCGCCCCTTGTGGCGGGCACTCGACGCCGTACAGCAGCGATCCCATGCTCGGGCGGGGCAGGAAGGACATGTCGGAATGCCAGAGCATGCCCGCCCGGTCGGCACCGATCTTCTCCCCTTTTTCATTGGTGATGTTGGAAAGAATGGTGACTTCCGGGCAGTCGGCCATGTTGAAGCGATTGACCACGTGTCCGATCAGCGGGCCGAAGTGGGCGCTGAAGTCGCGGTGGGCGATGGGCGGCAGGTCCTGGTCCCGGAAGATCACCACGCCATGCCGTTCCCAGGCGTTCCGGATGTCGGTGACGGCGTCGGCGGAGATCGGCCGGGAAAGATCCACGCCTTCGATCTGGGCGCCGACGTGCTCGGCAAGCTTGCGGACGGTAAGGCCGCTGGGGGTGAGATAGCTATCTGACAGTCTGCTTTCGTTCATTTCGTCTCCTTTTGTCTGATTGTCGACAATATATGATCGGACTGTCAAGATACGGATTTACCCTCTGGTTTTGCGGTGGCTACGCGGTCATTCGCGTGGAAAAACCAGGGGCTGGCTACTTCGTTTGTTTGTCGACAATGACTGCCGGGCCGGTGAGGCGGTGTGGCGGCGTCAGGGCGCGAGTACGCTCAACGCATAGGCCAGGTTGTCATGCACCAGCTTCTGGCCGCACCGGTTGGCCGTGTCCTGATCCTGCTTGCGCAGCGCCGCGAGCAGGTCGCGCCAATTGTCCAGCGACTGCCGGCGGCGCGAGGCGGCGGACAGCCCCAGGTTGGTGTAGCGGGCGATCTGCAGCGACATCTGGTTCAGCATGCTGGCCAGCTTCTTGTTGCCGCAGTGTTCGCAGATCAACTGGGCCATGCTGGCGGAAAGGGCCGCGTGCTCCAGCGCCTGAGCCTGTTCGTCGGCGCCGTCGAGCGCCGACATGCGCGCCAGCGTATCTTCCAGCCGGCGCAACAGGGCGTCGGTACGGCAGCGCGCGAACAAGTCGCAGGCCACGCCCAGCAGCGCGGCGCGGATCTGGTAGATCTCGACCATTTCATCGTGGCTGAGCGCCGTGACCTTGGCGCCATGGCGAGGCTGTATGGATACCACGCCGTCGCGTTCGAGAATGCGGAAGGCCTCGCGCACGCTGCTGCGGCTGACCCCGAAATAGCCGGCGAGCGGGATTTCGCGCAGGCTGGCGCCGGGCGCGATCTCGTTTTTCATGATCGCTTCGGCGATGGCTTCGGCGACCTGCTCGGGCAGGCTCGTGAGATTGGGAGGGGACCGTAGCAGCAGGGAGTCGAGAGCCATGAAGCGATTGCTCGTTGGAATGGGAAGTAGTCGGTCAGCCCGGCGCGGGCGGCTTGCCGGGGTATTGTCCGACAAATCGGTGCCGGCGGGGCCCGCGGCACGAGCGTCCGTTTTCGGAACCAGGCCCTCTGTTGATGGCGGGGGGCGCGCACCGGTTAAAATCCGCCCTTTCCACGCAGCCGGTTCCGCACCGGCTTCCGTCCGTGCCCCGCATCCTCCTCGTCAAGACCTCGTCCATGGGCGACCTCGTCCATGCGCTGCCCGCCGTCTCCGATATCGCCCGCCACATGCCGGGCGCGCGGATCGATTGGGTGGCCGAAGAGGCATTCGCCGCCATTCCCGCCCTGCATCCACGCTTGAACGCCGTCATTCCCGTGGCGCTGCGCCGCTGGCGCAAGGCCTGGTGGTCGGCGTCGGTGAAGGCCGAGCGAGCGGCTTTCCGCAGGCGGCTGAGCGAGCATCGGTATGACGCCGTGATCGACATGCAGGGGCTTTGGAAGTCGGCCATGGTGGCGCGCCTCGCCAACGGGCCTCTGCATGGCTGCGATCTGCGTTCGGCGCGGGATCCCTTCGCGTCTTTTTTCTATCGCTATCGCCACCGGGTGGTGTTCGAGCAGTCGGCGGTGGTGCGCATGCGGGAACTGGCGGCCTTTTCGCTGGGGTATGACCTGGCCGGCGCGCCGGATTTCGGCATCCGCGCCGAGCCGCCCGCGGGGCTGCCCGCGCGTTATGCCGCGATCATGCCGTCGGCCAGCCGGCCGACCAAACTGTGGTCCGAGGCGTCGTGGCGCACGGTGCTGGAGCGGCTGGCGGTGGCCGGGCATGCGCCGCTGGTGTTCGCCGGCACCGAGGACGAGGCGGCCCGCGCGCAGCGCCTGATCGCGGGCATACCGGACGCCCGGGCGCTGCCGCGCATGGGGCTGGCCGAGGTGGCCGGCGTGCTGGCGGGCGCATCGGTGGTGGTGGGGCTGGACAGCGGGTTGACGCACCTGGCGGGCGCGCTGGGGCGGCCCACCATCGGCATCTACGCGGATTACGACCCGGCGCTCGCGCCGGTGACGGGTTCGGCCTATACGGCCAGCCTGGGCGGACGGGGGACGCCTCCTTCGTGCGAGCAGGTGCTGGCCGCCATCGGGCAGGCCCTGCCCGCCGGCGCGGCGGTCTCCGGAGCGGCGCGTTGATGCGGGGCGCGGTGTTGCAGGCCGTGTATTCGCTGGTGTGGCGGCTGGCCACGCCCTTTCTGTTGTGGCGCATCGGGCGCCGCGCGCGGCGCGAACCCGTGTACGGCGTCCATCCGGCGGAGCGTTTCGGCTTCTACGGCAGCGGCAGGCATGCGCCGGCGCGCGGCGGTTTCCGGGCGGCGCCAGTCTGGGTGCATGCGGTCAGCCTGGGCGAGACGCGCGCGGCGCAACCGCTGATCCGCGCGCTGCTGGATCGTGGCCTGCCGGTGCTGCTGACCCACATGACGGCAACCGGCCGCACCGAGGGAGGGCGCCTGTTCGAGCAGGACATCTTGCAGGGCAGGCTGCGCCAGGCCTGGCTGCCCTATGACATGCCGGGCGCCGTGCACCGTTTCTACCGGTATTTCGCGCCGCGTTGCGGCCTGCTGGTCGAGACCGAGGTCTGGCCCAACCTGGTGTCGGGCGCGCGGCGCTACGCCGTGCCGATCGCCCTGGTCAGCGCGCGGCTGTCGGCCTCGTCCGCGCGCAAGACGATGCGGGTGGCTGGCCTGGCGCGACGCACCTACGGGCGTCTGGACGCCGTGCTGGCGCAGACCCGGGCCGATGCCGAGCGGCTGCGGCGGGTGGGCGCGCGCGATCCGCAGGTGGTCGGCAACCTGAAGTTCGACCTGCAGTTGCCCTATGACCTGATGCAGGCAGGCGCCGCCTGGCGTCAGCGGCTGGGCCGGCCGGCCATTGTCTGGGCCAGTACGCGCGAGGGGGAGGAAGAGGCCATCCTGGCCGCGTTGCGCGAGATGCCTCGCACGCGGGGAGGACTGGCGCCGCTGGCCGTGCTGATCCCCCGCCATCCCCAGCGTTTCGACGAGGTGGCGGCGATGGTGCTGGCGTCGGGGCTCTCCATGCGGCGCCGCTCGACCATGCCCGGCATGCCGTTCGGCTGGGTCGATCCGGAGACCGCCGTGCTGCTGGGCGACAGCCTGGGCGAGATGCCGTTCTACTACACCGCCGCCGACGTGGCCATCGTGGGGGGCAGCTTCGCGCCGCTGGGCGGGCAGAACCTGATCGAAGCCGCCGCCTGTGGCGTGCCGGTCATCGTCGGTCCGCATACCTTCAATTTCGCGCAGGCCTCGGAAGACGCGATCGAGGCCGGTGCCGCATTGCGCGCGGACAGCGCCCAGGCGGCCTGGCGTCTGGC
Source organism: Alcaligenaceae bacterium SAGV5 (assembly GCA_009360345.1). GTDB lineage: Bacteria > Pseudomonadota > Gammaproteobacteria > Burkholderiales > Burkholderiaceae_B > Pigmentiphaga. The sequence goes on along the minus strand of SPDP01000002.1, from coordinate 383,378 downwards.
GCTGGAACTGATCGACGATGGCGACCGCCGCGCCGGCATGCGCGCCGCCGCGGGCCGGTTCAGCGCCACGCACACCGGCGCGACGCAGCGGGTGATGCGGGCGGTGGGGCCCTGGCTGGGGTGAGCGCCTAGCGGGCTTGCAGCCCCGCCGCTGCCTCTTCCAGGCACGCGATCATCAATTCCGAGCCGGGCGTCAGTCCCCGATTCCGGTTCCACAGCACTCCGCGCGGCCGCATCAGATGAGGGAAGCTCAGCGGCAGCACCGTCAGGGGCTCCGATGCGTCGGCCGCAACGGCCCCGGCCATCACGGCGATCGCGTCGGTGACGTGCAGGTAGGCACGCGCCAGGTGTGTGGACAAGGTTTCGACATAGTTGTTGGGCAGCGTCATGCCATGTTCTTCCAGCGTGCGCTCCAGCGGCGCGCGCAGGATGCTGCCCGTCGGCGGCAGGATCCACGGATAGGGTTGCAGGTCCGACCATTTCAGGCGCCTGCGCCGGGCCAGCGGGTGCTGGTGCCGCGTCATGAGCTGCACGGGGTCGTCCAGCAGTTCCTTTTCCTCGAAGCCGTCGGCGGCGCTGCGCAGGGGCAGCCGGCCAACCACGAGATCCACGCGGCCTTGCCAGAGTTCGGGCAGCAGGGTCTGGGCGGTGCCTTCGGTGACCAGTACGTTGGTGTGGGGGGAGCGCTGCTTGAGGATGGCGATGGCCTGCGGAAGCAGCATGGAGGTGGCGGCGGGGAAGGCACCGATGTGGATCTTGCCCACCGCGCCCGAGCTGAGCGAGTTGAGTTCGTCGCGCGCCTGGTGCAGTTCGGTCAGCAGGGTGCGGGCATGGCGCACCAGGCATTCGCCGTAGGCCGTGGGGCGCAGGCCCTGGGCGGTGCGGGTGAAGAGTTCCAGGCCCAGGCCTTTTTCCAGTTCGGCCAGGGCCTTGGAGACCGCGGGCACGGTGACGTGCGAGCTTTCGGCCACCTGCTTGAGGTTGCCGTGATCGTACAGCGCCGTGATGAGTCGGAGGTGGCGTGCCTTCAAGTTGATCTGGAGATACCAGTCGATCTGCGTCATGCCGCCCCCAGGGATAAAGTCTGCTGCCGGTTGTCCAAGCCGGGGGATTTTACTCAACCGGCCCCGGCGTGCCGTGTAGGCTCGGCCTAACCGGAAGTTAAGGCCGCGCTGGCGATTACTGGCGTTGCCGGCGGCCGGGCGCACCGAACGAAGCCTGCCCCTTGATGTCGGCCGCCACGGTTTCCACGTGGCGCACGAGCGCCGTGGCCTCGGGCGAGAGGGGCCGGAGCGCCGAATAGTACACCTCGGTCCAGAGCACGATGCGAGGCCGGAAGGGGCGCAACACGATATCGGAGAAGATGCCGCCCGCGAGCAGCAGGGGGTTGATCAGGGCGATGCCGACCTGCTCGCGCACCAGGGCGCACGCCGCCAGCGAATTCCTGGCCAGCACCGGCGCGCGCACGCGCACGCCGGATTCGCTGAGCGTGGCTTCGACCAGGATCGTGGTCGGCGAGTCGTCGGGCAGGGCGATCAGCGTTTCTCCCTGGAGATCGTCGGGCCGGACGAGGGCCCGGCCGGCCAGCCGGTGTCCTGGCGGCAGCGCCGCCACCAGGAGATCTTCCGATATCGTCCGCCGTTCGCACAGCTCGAGGTTGCTGGCCGACTGCGGTAGCGGCTGGTTGGTGACGCCTACGTCGATTTCCTGGTGGGCGACCAGTTCCAGCGTGTCGTGCGGCGTCTCGACCCGCAGGTCCACCTCCACGTCGGGCATCTCGCGCCGCAGCCTGCTGACGGCCTGGGGCACGATCGCGATCAGTGGCGGCGCGTGTGCGGCGATGGTCACCCGGCGCTGTTTTCCGCGCTCGAGTTCATAGGCCATGTCCAGGGCGAAATCCAGTTGCTGGGCCGCGCGGTTGGCATGGGGCAGCCATTGCTTGGCGGCCGCCGTGGGCCGCAGGCGCCCGCCGGAGCGATCGAACAAGGCCACGCCCGTTTCGCGCTCCAGGAGCCGGAGGATCTTGCTGACCGCGGGCTCGGACACGCCAAGCTTGAGGGCGGCCTCGGCCAGGCTGCGGCTTTTCATGACCGCCGCGAACACGCGCAGGTGGCGACTGGTCAGGACACGGGGCATGGAAAATTCGCCTTAACTGAAAGTTAAGTAAATGTAGGCAAAACCGAGGTGGAGCGCAACCTACACTGGTTTTCCCCACACGCCCCGCGGCATCGGCCGCTGAACCAGGAGTCGCCATGCCAGCCCGACTGATCGGCTTGTTCTTGTTCTGTCTGCCCTTTTCCCTGGCCGCCCAGCCCTCGGCTTTTCCCAACCGCCCCCTCAGCATCGTGGTTACGACGGCGGCCGGCGGATCGGTGGACGCCATTGCCCGCGCGATTGCCGCCGACCTGGGCAAGACGCTCGGACAGCCCGTCGTGGTCGAGAACCGGCCTGGCGCCAATGGCAACATCGCCGCCCAGCATGTGAAGGCCTCGGCACCCGACGGTCATACGCTGCTGATGCTGAGTTCCAGCACGTTCACCCTCAATCCGTTCGTCCTGGAGCGCGTGCCCTTCAACCCGGAGAAGGACTTCGTTCCGGTGGCGATGACGGCCGGGCTCAACATGGTGCTGGTGGTCGCGCCGGGCACCCGGGCGGGCACGCTCGAGGAACTGGTTGCCGCGATGAAGGCGCGGCCCGGCGAACTGAACTACGGGTCGTCCGGCAACGGGTCGCTGCCCCAGGTCGCGGCGGAGCTGCTGGCCATACGGACCGGCACCCGCGCGACCCATGTTCCCTACAAGGGCATCGCGCCGGCCTTGAACGACTTGTTGGCGGGCCAGATCGATTTCATGTTCGACTCCGGTACCGCGATGTCCCATATCCAGGCCGGCAAGCTGCGCGCGTTGGCCGTGATCGGCCCCAACCGGCTGCCCATTTTCCCGGACGTGCCGACGTTCAAGGAAGCCGGCGTGGCCGGCATGGAAGTGGCCGCCGGCTGGCACGGCATTTTCGCGCCCGCCGGCACGGATCCGGCCGTCGTCGATCGGCTCAATGCCGAGATCAACAAGAGCCTGCGATCGGCCGCCATGCGCGAGCGGATGAACAGCATGGGGTTCGAGAGCGTCGCGCTGCCGGCCGCCGGGCTTGGCCGTGCCTTGCGCCAGGATTTGCAGCGGTTGGGGCCGATCGTGAAACAGGCCGGCATCACCGCCTATTGAACCGGCACGGAGCGCTTCACCATGAATCGCGACGTCCGCGTCCCGTTGGTGCTCATTCCCGGCCTGCTCTGCAACGACGTGCTGTGGGCGCCCCAGCGAGTCGGCCTGCACGACTGCGCCGACATCTGGATTCCCGACCTGTCGCGCGCCGCCAGCCTGCCCGAGGCGGTGGAGCGGATGCTGGCCGATGTCCCGTTCGAGCGGTTCGCGCTGGCCGGGCTGTCGATGGGAGGCTACCTGGCGGCGCTTGCCGCCTTGCGTTCGCCCGACCGAGTCGAGCGGCTGGCCCTGTTGAACACGCGTGCCCATGCCCTGGAGACCGAGGCGGGACGCCAGCGCCGCAACGCCCAGATCGAGTTGGCCCGCCGGGACTTCGCGGCGCTGGTGGAGCAGTTGCTGCCGGCCCTGCTGCGTCCGCAAGCCCTGCGGGACGCGGCGCTGGCGCAGGGCGTCCGGGACATGTCCCTGTCATTGGGCGTCGATGTGTTCATCCGCCAGCAGGAGGCCAACATGAGCCGGCCGGCCATCGCCCACAGGCTGGAGCACATCGCCTGCCCGACCTGGATCATCGGTGGCGACCAGGACGCCATCGCGCCACAGGAAAGCCAGCATGCCCTGGCTCGGGCCATCGCGGGTTCCCATCTGCGCATATTGCGCGACTGCGGGCATCTGTCGACGCTGGAGCACCCCGGCGCGGTGACCCAATTGCTTAGGCAGTGGCTCGACAGCCCGGGCCTGCCATCCCGACCCTACCAAGGAGCAACACCATGACGTCCCTTTCCACGGCGCCCTCGACGGACCTGGGTATCGAGCAGATCGGCCAGCGCCAGGTGGCGCGTTTCCGCGACCGCAAACCCGACTGGGAGGCATTCGAAGACGCGAAGCTCGACGGTTTCCGGCGCGCCCAGCATCGCTTCATCGGAGCGGGCGGATCCGCCAAGCATGGCGATCCCAGCGTGATCCCGCCGCTGGGCTTCACCCTGAGCGTCATGTTCGTGCCGCCCGGCCAGGGCAATGCCGCCCATACCCACGAAGTGGAAGAAGTGTTCTTCGTGCTGCGGGGCTTCCTGGACGTGTTCCTGGAGGACGCGGCCGGCAATCGGTTCGAGACCCGTCTGGGCCCCTGGGAATGCGTCTCCTGCCCGCCGGGCGTCATGCACGGCTATCTGAACGCAAGCCTGGAGCCGGTCTATTTCCAGGTGATGCTGGGCAAGTCCCGCCCCGGCGCGCTGAACTACCAGGATGAAGCCCTGCGCGCCGCGGTGGCGGTCAATCCAGCGCGCCGGTGACGTCGTCGAACAATTCGTCCACAGTGAACCGGCGCGGAATGATCTTCTGCTCGTACGACCACTCGATGGCCATCTCCAGGCCTTTGCGGTTGGCTTCCAGGCCCAGCGGCGGCAGGGTTTCCAGCGCGGCGGCCGGGGCAAGCGCGCGGCTTTCCCCGATCATCCGGTAGATCTCGCGCACGGCCTCGGGATGCTTGCGCGTGATGTCCTGGTGGATGGCGAAGACGTGGTTGATGGGCACGACGCCTTCGCGCTGGTACCAGGCCTTGGCGGCCGCGATGGGCTCGGGAACCAGGGTCTGCACGCGCGGATCCTTGGGCATGTCGTTGCCGAGGATGGCGGCGGCCAGTTCGCCGTTCAGCATCATCTCGGGAATCGACGAACCCTTGGGCAGCATGTGGCAATTGGGCGGGTCGCGGTATTCGGCCAGGTGCGATTCGTCCACGGTGTACCACTCGACCTTGTTGGGATCGACGCCGTATTCGTGCTGCAGGATGCCGCGCACCCACAGGCCGGTGGTCTGCGCATAGGTGCGCACGCCCACTTTCTTGCCTTCGATGTCCTTGGGGTCGAGGTGGCCGAGTTCCTTGTTGAAGCCTATGCAGTGGTGCTGGAAGCGGCCGACCATGGGGGCGGGCAGGATCACGTACGGCTTGCCGTAGGCCTTGGCCTGGAGGTAGGTGACGATGGCCAGTTCGCCCGCGTCGAAGGCGTTGTCGCGGATCATCGGCTTGAAGCCGTCGTGCGCGGTCTTGGGGCCGCAAAAGTCGAGCTGGACGATGTCCGAGGCGATGCGGCCGTCCTTCATGGCCGCGGCGACCGGCGAGTCGGCCAGGTTGGTTTTCAGCGTGACGCGCGTGGCGTGTGCGGTGGTCATGGGGTCAGTCCTTCAGCACGGGGTAGAGCTTCTGCGCGGTGCCGGCCATGATCCAGTGCTGGTCGGCGGCGGGCAGGAAGGCGATGTAGTCCTTGAACGCCTTGACGATGTCGGCCAGGCTGTCCTCGGCGGCGGGGAAGTTGGAGCCCCAGGCGATGCGGTCGGCGCCGAATTCCTGGACCACGCGGCCGAAGAAGGTTTCGGGGGTGGCCTTGCCGGAATACGCGGACTCGGTGTTGCGGCTGCTGAGCTTGAGGTACAGGTTCTTGAAGCGGGCCAGGTCGAACAAGTGCTGGGCGCCGGCATAGGGCGGGCCGCTGGTGATGTCCGGCTTCATCATGTGGTCGACGATGGCGAGGGTGTCGGGGAAAGCGGTCAGCAGCTTCTCCAGCGCCGGGATGGCGGCCTTGGTGATCTGGACGCACACGGGGATGTCCAGTTCTCCCGCCAGGCGCCAAGCCGGATGCAGGGCGGGGTCTTCCAGCGTGGGCGCCTGGCCCGGCATGGTGCTGCCGGTGGTGAAAATGCGCAGCCCGGCCAGGCCGCGTCCGGTCCAGTAGCGGATCTTCTGCGTGGCGTCGGGCGCGAGCATGTCGACCGAGTAGACGCCGGCGAAGCGCTTGGGCTGCTCGGCGACCGAGTCGGCCACGTAGGCGTTGTCGAAGCCGTAGGTGGTCGACGAGTGGACGATGGCGGCCTTGTCGATGCCGGCGGCGTCCATGGCGGCGGCGTACTGTTCGAAGGTGGCGGGCCGGGTGGCGGACCAGCCCGAGCGCTCGCCGCCCAGCGGGTCGAGCGGATAGCGGGTGGTGTCGGGCGAGATGATGTGCGGATGGATGTCGATCAGGCGTGTGGTCATGGCGGTGTCGCGCAAAGGGTGGATGTCGTCGGGAGGGCCGCGCCGGGTCAGGCGCCGACGTCGATGAACATGTCGTCGACGGCGTAGCGCTTCTTGAGCAGGCCTTGCTGGTGGCAGTAATTCATCATGGCTTCGATGGACGGCCGGTTGGCCTCGATGCCGTAGGGCAGGGGGTCGCCCACGATGCGGCCCATGGCGCGGTAGTGCTCGTCCTTGTCCGACACCGATTCGCCGGCGGCCAGCTGGCGCAAGTAGATGTTCTTCGAGGCCAGGAAGGCGTCGTACAGGGCCTTGCCCACCCACGGGTGCTTGGCCAGCACTTCGTCCTTGACGGTGATCAGGCCGTGCACGGGGTAGATGCCGGTCTTGCGGTACCACTCGGCTTCGAGCCGGTCGGCATCGGGGAACATTTCGCGGTATTCCGGCGGCTTGATCCGCCCGCCCGCCTGCCAGCCGTCGGCCGGCGCGCCGGCGCGGCCGATGCCGGCGTTGTCGGTGAAGGCGGCCGACAGGTAGCCGCTGGCCATCAGGTCCACCAGCGATTTGCCGTCCCTGGCCTGTTCGACGTTGGGCGGCAGCTGGAGCGAGGAGACGTGTTCCTCGTCGTCCACCACCCAGGTGATGCGCGAGTTGTCGACGCCGTAGTCGTTGGTCAGGATGCCGCGCGTCCAGATGCCGGTGGTGACCGAATAGGCGCGCACGCCCGCGCGCTTGCCTTCGAGGTCGCGCGGCTCGCGGATGCCGGCGTCGTCGCGGTAGACCAGGCCGGCATGGTGGAAGCGGCGGAAGATGAAGACGGGCAGGGCCTTGAACGGGGCGCCAGCCTCGCGGGCGATCATGTAGGTGGCGGGGGCCATTTCGCAGACGTCGAACTCGACGTCGCGCACCATGCGCCGGAAGGCCGCGATGATGGGCTTGATCTCGACGAAGTCCGGCTGGACGCCGTCGATGGGAACGTCGCCGCGCTTGAGCGCCGCGGTGTGGCCGTAGGTGGCGATGGCGATCTTCAGGGGAAGGGGCTGCTTGGATGTCATGGCTGCTTGGTCGGAGGGAAGGCGGGAATGGTGCGACGTGTCAGTTACCTATGGCCCGCATGGGATGAAACGGATGTCACGCGGCCGAGGACGCCGCGGATCCGGCTCCGCCGGTCCGCCAGCGTCGCCCCCTGGGGGGCGCCCGAAGGGCGTAGGGGGGGTCATATCTCATTGTCGACGTAGAGGAGGCCGGCGGCCTCGAGGCCCTGGCGCATGTTGGCCACGTCCAGCGACAGTTCGCCGGCCAGGTAGCGCTCGCGCGATTTTTCTTCCTTGGCGGTGCGCTGGCGCGCCAGTTCCAGCGTGCGGGCGATCTCCAGGCGGGGCACGACCACCACGCCATCGTCGTCCGCCACGATGGCATCGCCCGGATCCACGTTCATGCCGGCGCATACCACCGGCAGGTTGACGTGGCCCAGCGTGGCCTTGACCGTGCCGCGCGCCGAAATGGCGCGCGACCACACGGGAAAGCGCATCTCGGTCAGGGTGCGCACGTCCCGGCAGCCGGCGTCGATGACCACGCCCTGGATGCCGCGCGTCTTGAGCGAGGTGCAGATCAGGTCGCCGATCATGCCGTCGGTGTTCTCGCACATGACGCCCACCACCAGGATGTCGCCCGGCCGGCATTGCTCGATGGCCGCGTGCAGCATCCAGTTGTCGCCCGGCGCGGTCAGCGCGGTCACGGCGGAACCGGCGATGCTGGCGCCGGCGTAGATGGGGCGCAGGTACGGCGCCATCAGGCCGGCTCGTCCCATGGCCTCGTGCACGGTGGCCACGCCGTGCACGGCCAACTCGGCGATGAGGTCCTGCGGGCCGCGCGGGATGTTGCGTACGACGACGTTCTTCATGTTGCTCTCGTTCAGTTGATGGGGATGTTCGCTTTCTCGATCACCGCCTTCCATTTGGCGATGTCGGCCTTCATCAGGGCGCGCGCTTCGTCCACGCCCAGGGCGTAGGGTTCGGAATTCATCTCGCGCAGCTTCTGCGCGACTTCGGGCGAAGTGACGGCGGCCACGAAGGCCCGGTTGAGCTTGTCGATGATGGCGCGCGGCGTGCCCTGGCGGATCGATACGCCGTTCCACGACGCGACCACGTAGCCGTCCAGGCCGCTTTCGGCGGTGGTCGGCACGTCCGGCAGGTTGGGGTTGCGGCCGTCGGCCGCGATGGCCAGCGCGCGCACCGCGCCGCTCTTGATCGAGGACAGCATGGGCGGCACGAAGTCGAAGCCCACGTCGATGTCGCCGGAGCGCACGCCGGTCAGCAGCGCGGCACTGGTCTTGTAGGGAATGGTCTCGGCCTTGATGCCCGCCACCGATTTGAACAACTCGGCGCCCAGGTGCTGGCTCGAGCCGACGTTGGTGGTGCCCAGGCTCAGCTTGCCGGGGTTGGCCTTGGCATAGGCGATCAGCTCCGTGAGGTTGCGAAAGCGCGAATCGGGCTTGACCGTCAGGATCAGGTTGAACCTGGACAGCGTGGCGACCTGGGTGAAGTCGTCCACGATGCTGTAGGGCAGGTCCTTGACCAGCGTCTGGGTGATGGCCGTGCCGTTGCCGCCCTGCACGAGCGTGTAGCCGTCGGCGGGCGCCTGCAGGCCGGCCTGGAACGACTGCACGCCGCCCGCGCTGGGCTTGTTGTCGATCACGATCTGCTGCCCCAGGATCTCGCTGACCTTCTGCGTGACCACGCGCGCCGTCAGGTCGCCGATGCCGCCCGCGCCGTAGGGCAGGTACATCCGGATCGGCCGCTCTGGATAATCGGCCGCCGAGGCGGGAGAGAGGATGCCGGCCGACAGCGCGGCGGCAACGATGACGGCGGGGTACCGCCGGATTCGCAATACGGGGAATGTCACGACTAGTCTCCTTGTCCCGGCGTGCAGGGCCGCCGATGTCGTACTGCCGGGGATGGTTGCACGCGAGGCGCCACGGGGTCTATTGAGTAAAACTTCCGCGGGGTTGAGCGGTTGGTTAAGGCGGCCGCGCGGGACGGCGGGGGTTGAGCGTTTCCTCAAGTCAGCGGAAGCATTACTCAATGGGTGCGCACGCCTGGCCGCCGGCAGAATGCGGAATGCCTGCGCGGGCCCGGCGCCCCGCACCAGACCAGAAGACCAAAAGACCCAGGAGACGTCATGCAACCCAGGAATATCCCTGCCCGAGCGGCCGGGGCGGCGGTGCTCGCGCTGGCCGCGGCGGGCGCGTGCGCCCAGGGCCAGCCTTATCCTTCCAAGCCGATCACCATCGTCGTGGCTTTCGGTCCCGGGGGCGCGGGAGATCTCGTCACGCGCAAGGTGGCGCAGGGCATGTCGGCGCGCATCGGCCAGCCGGTGGTGATCGAGAACAAGCCGGGCGCTGGCGCGGCGGCCGCGGCCGTGGCGGTGGCCCAGGCGCGTCCCGATGGTTATACGGCACTGCTGACGGGGAACGGCACCGCCATCAGTTCCGTGCTGTTCAAGAGCCTGCCCTACAGCCTGTCACGCGATTTCCGCCATGTCTCCTCCATCGCCTCGTTCGACCTGGGGCTGGTCACCGACGGCAACTCGAGATTCACGTCCGTGGCCGATGTGATCGCCTACGCCAAGGCCAATCCCGGCAAGCTCAACATCGGCACGTCGCGCATAGGCAGCACCCAGCATCTGGCCGCCGAGCTGTTCAAGTCCATGGCCGGCATCGATGCCGTCAGCATTCCGTACAAGACCACGGGCGACATGATCGCGGCCGTGCGTGCCGGCGATGTGCAGGTGGCGTTCGAAGTGCTGTCGCCCATCCTGGGCCAGTTGTCGGCGGGCAGCATCAAGGCCATAGGCGTGACGTCCGCCCGGCGTTTTCCGGGCCTGCCGGACGTGCCCACGGTGGCGGAAAGCGGCGTGCCGGGTTTCGAGGCATCGTCCTGGGCCGGTATCAGCGTGCCGGCGGCCACGCCCGCGCCGGTGGTCGAGCGCCTTGCGCGCGAGATCCGCGCGGCGGTGGAGTCGCCCGAAGTCCAGGCCTCGCTGCAAGCCATGGGCTACGTGGGCAGCGCCAGCACGCCGGCCGAGATGACCGAACGCATCGAGCGCGACGCCGCGAAGTGGAAAACCGTGATCGAGACCGCCGAAATCCCGCTGCAATAGGCCGGGATCCAGATCCCAACCCGTCATCCAGGACAGGCATCGCATGAAGCGCAGAGTCGTAGATATCCACCCGCACATCATCAGCACCGATACCCAGGCCTACCCGCGCGACCCGCTCTGGGGCCGGCAGTCGTCATGGTCGCAGGAGCGGCCCGCCAGCACGGAGCAATTGCTGCGGGCCATGGACGAGGCAGGCGTTGCCCGGGCCGCCATCGTGCAGGCCTCGACCTGCTATGGCTACGACAACAGCTATGTCGCCGATGCGGTGGCGGCGCATCCCGATCGTTTCACCGGCGTTTTTTCCGTGGACATGCTGGCGGAGGACGCGCCCGCGCGCATTCGACACTGGGCGGGCAGCGGGCTGACGGGGCTGCGCCTGTTCACCGCGGGCAGCACCGTGGAGGGGCAGATGCCCGGCCTGGACGATCCGCGCAGCTTTCCCGCATGGGACTGCGCGGCCGACCTGGGGCTGCCGGTGTGCGTGCAGATGCGCATCGCCGGGGTGCCGCAACTGCGCGTGCTGCTGGCACGCTATCCGCGCGTGCCCATCGTCCTCGACCATTTCTTCGCCCTGCCGCTGGACGAGGGGCCGCCCTATGCGTCGGCGCAGGAGCTGTTCCGCCTGGCGGCCCACCCGAACGTTTATTTGAAGCTGACGCCGGTCATCCTGGGCAAGGCGCGCCTGGGCCAGGCCAGCCCGCAGTCCTTTTTCTCGCGCGCGCTGGCCGAGTTCGGCGCCTCGCGCATCGCCTGGGGTTCGAATTTCCCCGCCACGGCGGGATCGCTGAAGACCCTCCTGGAGGAAGCGCAACAGGCGCTGGCCTGGGCGGGCGGCGATGACCTCGCATGGATCTTCCACCGGACGGCGGAACGCCTCTATCCGGCATTACGGGCCGATGCCGGCCCGGCCACGACTCACGACGACAGGAACAAGGAGTCCGCATGATCATCGATTGCCATGGGCACTACACTACCGCGCCCGAAGCCTTGAACGAGTACCGGCGCTTGCAGGTGGCGGCCTGCGAATGCGGCAAGTGCGAAATATTTCCACGCCCGGTCGTCTCGGACGACCAGATACGTGAAAGCCTGGAGACCAAGCAACTGCGCATCCAGCGCGAACGCGGCACCGATCTGACGATCTTTTCCCCGCGCGCGGTCGGCATGGGCCACCACATCGGCGATCTGCGGACCAGCACCGAGTGGGCTATCGTCTGCAACGACCTCATTCATCGCATCTGCCAGATGTACCCGGACAATTTCGCCGGCGTCTGCCAGTTGCCGCAGAGCCCGGGCGTGGAGCCGGCCAAGTGCATCCCGGAGCTCGAGCGCTGCGTGAACGAGCTGGGCTTCATCGGCTGCAACCTGAATCCCGATCCCACGGGCGGCTACTGGAAGGATCCGCCGCTGCATGACAAATGGTGGTATCCGCTGTACGAGAAGATGGTCGAGCTGGACGTGCCGGCCATGATCCACGTCAGCGGCTCGTGCAACCCGCATTTCCACGCGACCGGCGCGCACTACATCAACGGCGACACGACGGCCTTCATGCAGTTCCTGACGTCTTCGTTGTTCAAGGACTTCCCGACGCTGAAGTTCATCATCCCGCACGGCGGCGGCGCGGTGCCCTATCACTGGGGACGCTATCGCGGACTGGCGCAGGACATGGGCCTGCCGCCACTCAAGGAACTGCTGTTGCAGAACGTGTTCTTCGATACCTGCGTCTACCATCAGCCAGGCATAGACCTGCTGCTGAAGGTGATCCCGCCGGAGAACATCCTGTTCGCGTCCGAGACCGTGGGAGCGGTGCGCGGCGTGGATCCGGAAACCGGCCATCACTTCGACGATACGCGTCGCTATATCGACGCCGCCGAACTCGCTGGCGCCGACAAGGAGAAGATCTTCTCGGGGAATGCCTACCGGGTGTATGGCCGGCTGAAGGGCCGCGCGTAGCGCGCCCGGCTGCTGCGCGGCTAGCGCAGCAGCGCGTTGACCAGCCTCACGTCGTCTTCCGACAGGATGCCGGAGGCGGCCTTCAGGCGCAGGCCCGACAGCAGCGCGTCGTAGCGCGCCTTGGCCAGGTCGCGTTCGGTGGAGTAGAGCTGCTGCTGGGCGTTCAGCACGTCGATGTTGATGCGCACGCCCACTTCGTAGCCGGTCTTGTTGGCGTCGAGCGCGCTGCGGCTGGAGACCTGCGCTGCTTCCAGCGCGCGGACCTGGGCCAGTCCGGCGTTCACGCCCTGGAACGCGATGCGCGTGTTCTGGACGGCGGCCCGGCGGGCGACCTCGAGATCGTTGCGGGCTTTCTCGGACAGCGCGACGGCTTCGTCCACCTTGGACGTGGTGCCGAAACCGGCGAAGATGGGCACCGAGACCTGCACGCCCACCGAGCGCGTGGTGTAGAAGTCGTTGACCACGGTCTGCCCGACCAGCCCCCGCGTGCGCGCCACGTTGGCGGTCAGGTCGAACGAGGGGTAGTGCCCGCTCTTGGCGATCTCGATGCCGCGCTGGGCGATCTCGCTGTTGAGGGTGGCCTGCGCGACCGCCAGGTTGTTGGCGGTCGCCTGTTCGGTCCAGGCGTCGATCCGTGCCGGCTGCGGCGCCGGCACGTTGACCGCGGGCGGCAGCTTGGCCAGATCGCCCGAGGGCGCGCCGATGATCTGCTGCAGTGCGCCGATGCGGACCGCGAGGTCGGACTCGGCCTGGATCTCCTGGGCCTGGGCCAGGTCGTAGCGGGCCTGGGCCTCGTAGGTGTCGGTGATGGTGGCCGTGCCGATCTCGAAATTGCGCTTGGCCGATTCGAGCTGTTCCGAGATGGCGATCTTCTGGGCGCCGATGAACGCCAGATTGTCCTGTGCCGAGAGCACGTCGAAATAGGCCTGCGCCACGCGCAGGATCAGGTCCTGGCGCCCCTGGGCGAGCTGGGCCTCGCCCACGGCGAGCTGCAGCTTGGATTGTTCGTAGGTCTGCCAGCCCGACCAGCGGAACAGCGGCTGGATCAGTTGCAGCGTATAGGTCTCGTTGGTGTAGGTCACGCCCGGCAGGCGGGTCGTGGAGGCCTCGGCGCGGCTGCCGGCGAGCGAGATGGCGGGCATGAGCGCGGCGCGCGCCTGGGGGAGTTTTTCAAGCGTGGCGGTATAGGCCGACCGTACCGACGCGAAGGTCGCATCGTTGGCCAGTGCCGCCTGATAGGCCTGCTCCAGGTCCAATGCCGCGACCGCAGGAACGAAAACGCAGGCGCCGAGCAGCGCGCACAGCGTCTGGACGTGGTACGACCTGGCGCGCATGGGCACGGAACTCCGCCTAGAACTTGAATTTGGAAACGGTGATGCCGCGCAGGGGCTTGACCAGGGTCTCGAACAGCGAGGCTGTTTCGAAGCTGGCGGCCGTGGTGCGGGTGATGAGCAGTGTGGTCATGACGGGGGACTGCCCGACGATGATCGCCAGCCGGCCGCCCACGCGCAACTGGTACTTCAGGCTGTCGGGTACCTCGGGTACCGAGCCGGTGACGACGATGGCGTCGTATTCGGTCGAGCCCCAGCCCTTGCTGCCGTCTCCCACCTGGACCGTGGCGTTGGCGATGCCGGCGCGCTTCAGGTTGGCCTGGGCGAAGGCGGCCAGCTTGGGCAGGATCTCCACTGACGTGACCGTCTGGGCCTGGCTGGCCAGCAGTGCCGTCTGGTAGCCCGAACCCGTGCCGATCTCCAGCACGCTGTCGGTGGACTTGAGCGCGAGCTCTTGCTGAAGGCGCGCTTCGACCTTGGGCGCGAGCATGCATTCGCCGCTGTCGTAGTCGTCGATCCGCAGCGGGATCTCGGTGTCGGCGAAGGCGAGGGTGCGCAGCGCGGGCGGCACGAATTCCTCTCGCTTTACCTTGAACAGCAGTTCCAGCACCTTGGGGTCGAGGACGTCCCAGGGGCGGATCTGCTGCTCCACCATATTGAAGCGGGCGTGTTCGACGTCGGGAAGGGAAGCAGCGTTCATGGCAGGATTTGGACAGGAAACCTTAACAAAACGAGCAATTCTAACCGGGTCAGAAGGGCTTGGCGACCGTGGTCGCGTGGCGGACCTCGGGCGGCTTGGCGAAGTAGTTGCCCACCAGCGCGCGCCAGGCCTTGAAGTCGTCGGATCCGCGGAAGTGCACGGTGTGGTCTTCCAGCGTTTCCCACTGCACCACGAGCAGATAGGCGTTGGGATCCTCCAGCGTCTGGTGCAGCTCCATGCCGCGGCAGCCTTTCGCCCGCTGGAAGAGCGGTGCCGCTTCCTGGACGCCGGCCTCGAACTTTTCCTGGGTGCCGGGCTGGATTTCGATGTGCGCGAGTTCGTAGATCATGGTGGGCCTTCCATAGAACGGCCTGCTATGTTACCTGCGTTCGGACGGGGCGGACATGGCGGCCGGAGCGGGCCGGCGGGCGGACTATACTGGCGGCGTGCGTCGCCCGCGGGGGCGGCGCGTTTCGTTTTCCAGAGGATCGCCATGTCTGCCGTTCGTCCCATTCCCAAGGCCCTGACCATCGCGGGCGTGGACCCCTCGGGCGGCGCCGGAGTGCTGGCCGACGTCAAGGCCATGAGCGCGCTGGGCGCGTACGCCTGCGGCGTCATCGCGGCGCTGACCGCGCAGAACACCCAGGGCGTCACGGGCGTGTTGCCCATCGATCCCGCCTTCGTCGCGCAGCAGATCGACACCTTGTTCGCCGACGTGCCGGCCGACGCGGTCAAGATCGGCATGCTGGGCAGCCGGCCCGTCACCCAGGTCGTGGGCGAGCGGCTCGCGCACTGGAAGCCGCCGCACGTGGTGCTCGATCCCGTCATGATCGCCAAGAGCGGCGATGCCCTGCTGGCGCGCGACGCCATCGGCGCGTTGCGGGAAGTGCTGATGCCGCAGGTCACCATGATCACGCCCAACCTGCCGGAGGCCGGCATGCTGCTCGAGCAGCGGCCGGTGGAGACCGTCAAGGAAATGCGGCGCGTGGCCGAGCGGCTGCGCGAGCAGCTTCCCCACAACGGCCATCGCTGGGTGTTCCTGAAAGGGGGGCACCTGCCCGGCGACATGGCCATCGACTTGTTGCATGACGGCGACCGGATGATCGAACTGGCCGCACCGCGCATCGAGACCCGCAATACGCACGGCACGGGCTGCACCCTGTCGGCCGCGCTGGCGGCGCTGCTGCCCCAGGCGCAGGACGTGCCCGAGGCGGCCCGCCGGGCCAAGCATTACCTCACCGAGGCCATCCGCCATGCGGACCGGCTGGGCGTGGGGTCGGGGAACGGGCCGGTGCACCACTTCCACGGATGGTGGTAGAAGCCCGGGTCACGTCGCGGCTGCGGCTGGCGCCGTGTCCGCGCCGGGCGCCTGCTCCTGCGCCCGCAGCCGGATCTGCCGGGTAAGCATCCCCATGAAGGCCGCCGCCGCCGGATTCAGCGGCCGGCGCGGATGGACGACCGACACCACCTGCCGGATCAGCCGGGGCGAGACGATGGCGTGCGCTTGCAGGATGCCGGCCCGCAGCCGGTCATGCACGGCGATGCGCGGCAGGATCGTCGCCAATTGATTCTGCTCGACCAGCTTGACCACGGTTACCAGGGAATCGACTTCCAGCGATGGAGCGAGCTCGACGTTGTCGTGCTGCGCGAAGCTGTCGATGATGTGGCGCAGGCCGTGGCGCCGGGTAGTCAGCACCAGCGACAGGTTTTGCGAGGCGATCTGGCCCAGGGTGAGCCGCGCGGGAAGATTGCCCGCATGCCGCGTGCTGGTGATCAGCACCAGTTCCTCGTCGACGATGTGATCCACGCTCAGCGCCAGCGGCCGCCGCGGCTTGTTGATGATGGCGGCGTCGAGCTGCCCGCCGGCCACCCAGTCGCTGAGGGTGGCGCTGTAGCCGTCGGCCACCGTGACGGAGACCTTGGGATGGCGGGCCGAGAACGTGGTCATGGTCTCGGCCAGCACGCCTTCCGTGATCGACGCGATCAGGCCGATGTTGACGTGGCCTCCGATTTCGCCGTCGTTGCACAGCACTTCGTCGCGGGCCTGGGAGAAGTCGCGCATGATCGGCAGGAACAGGCGGTACATGTGGCGCGCCGAGGCGGTGGGCAGCATGCCCTGGGGGCTGCGTTCGAACAGCCGCTGCCCGATTTCCTGTTCGAGCTTGGAGATCTGCATGCTGAGCGCGGGCTGGACGATGTTCAGCCGGCGCGCGGCCTTCGTGACCGTGCCTTCCTCGAACAGGCAGATGAAGTATTGGATTTGCCGGAATTCCATGCCAAGTCCGTGTATTCAGTTTTTCTGATGGAGATCATAAAAAGCCATGAATGAATGGCTGCCGACAACGATCTCTGTCTGGTGAATTATCGCCACTCTACGCTAGGAGAAAAGCGTATTTATCTCGTCTTTATATTCAGAAAAATTGATATAGACAATAATTAAATATTAATTGAACTGATTATGACGCGATCTTAGACTTTCGCTCCACAAGAAAGAGAAGTGGAGACGCGACATGACCCGTTCCCCCCTGCGCCGGCGCGCCTTGTCGTCGGTGGCCTTGGCCGGCCTGGCCCTGGTGCTGGCCGGGACCGCCACGGCGGCGGCCGATACCTATCCTTCCAGGGCCTTGCGCATCGTCGTGCCCTATCCGACCGGCGGCTTCAACGACACGCTGGGGCGGCTGGTGGCGGCCAAGCTGCACGAAGCGTGGGGGCAGCCCGTCATCGTCGAGAACAAGCCGGGCGCGGGTACGCAGATCGGTTCGGCGGCCGTGGCCCGCGCGCCAGCGGACGGCTACACCCTGCTGGTCGTGCAATTTCCGTTCGCCGCCAACCCCTGGCTGTACAAGCGGCTGCCCTACGATACGGTCAAGGATTTCACGCCGGTGATACTGGCCGGGCGTTCGCCCATGCTGCTGGTCGTGAATGCCGGGTCCAGCCTGCGTTCCGTGGCCGACGTGCTGGCGGCGGCGCGGGCCAGGCCGGGCAGCCTGAACTATGGCACCTCGGGCGACGGCTCTTCCAACCATCTCGCGATGGAGCGTTTCACCGGCATGACCGGCGTGAAGATGACGCCGGTGCCGTACAAGGGGAGCACGCCGCTGTTGACGGATCTGGCCGGTGGCCAGGTCGGCCTGGCCTTCGATGCCTTTCCCCATGCGCTGCCCTTCATCCAGTCGGGCAAGATCCGGCCGCTGGCGATCGCCGATGCGCAGCGGTCGGCGCTCATGCCGGAACTGCCCACTGTTGCCGAGGCGGGCGTGCCGGGCTACGACGTATCGTCCTGGCACGGATTCGTGGTGCCGGCCGGCACGCCCCGCGCCGTGGTCGACAAGCTCAATGCCCAGCTCGATGCCATCCTGGCCATGGAGGACGTGCGCAAGGTCTTCCGCCAGCAAGGCGTCGTGCCCGATGGCGGAAGCCAGGAGGCGTTCCGCGGTTTCATCGCGGGGCAGATGGACCTCTGGAAACAGGTGGTCCGGCAAGCCGGGATCGCGCCGCAATGAAGGCGGTCGCTTCGCCCTGTCCGGTGGCCGCGCCCCTGGTCGTGCGCGATGTGCAGGCCTTCGCCACTTCCTTCCCGGTCCCCGCCGCCAGCAGCGTGACGCTGGGTGTCGGGCGGGTGGTCAAGCGTGATGCGGTGGTGGTCAAGGTGACGACCGAATGCGGGCTGGTGGGATATGGCGAATCGCATCACGGGCGCGCCCACACCACCATCGCCCATTTCGTGAACAGCGCGCTGCGGCCGTTCGTGGCGGGCCGGGACGCGGCCGACGTGAACGGGATCTGGCATCACATCTACATGCGCCAGCTCGCCAGCCACGGCCTGGGCGCCGCCTGCGCGATGGCCATGAGCGGCATCGACATGGCGCTGTGGGACATCCGCGGCAAGGCGGTGGGCTGGCCGCTGCACCGGCTGCTGGGCGGCGCGGCGCGGGCGGTCCCGGCCTACGCCGGGGGCGTCGCGCTGGGGTGGCAGGATCCCGCCGCGCTGGTTGAGGAGGCGCGCCGCCACGTCGAGGCGGGGTACCGCGCGGTGAAGCTGCGGCTGGGCGACAGCGTGGCGCGCGACCTGGCACGCGTGCGCGCCGTGCGGGAGGCGTTCGGCGGCGAGCTGGTCATCCTGGCCGATGCCAATACCGCCTATGGGGTGGATGATGCGCGCGCCGCGATGCCGGGGCTGGACGAACTGGGCGTGGGTTGGCTGGAAGAGCCTTTCCCCCCGCACGATCATCGCAGCTATGCGCAGGCCCGGACCTTCGGGCGAGTGCCGCTGGCTGCTGGCGAGAACCACTACACCCGCTACGAGTTCAATCGGCTCGTGGACGACGGCGTGGTCACCGTATTGCAGCCTGACCTGTCCAAGGCGGGCGGCATCACCGAGACGCTGCGTATCGCCGCGATGGCGTCGGCCCACAAGCTGCGGGTGCACCTGCACTCGTCGATGACGGGCATCAACCTGGCCGCCTGCGTCCACGTGCTGGCCGCCGTGGACAACGGCGGGTATTTCGAGGCGGACGTCTCGCGCGTGAACCTGTTTCGCGATCGCCTGACGAGCACGCCGTTCGAGATCGGCGACGACGGCTGTGTCCGGCCGCTGGAGGGGCCGGGCCTGGGCGTGGAGGTGGACGAGGACTTCCTGCGCGCCCATCCGGCCATAGAAGGGCCGGCCTACGTATGACGCAGCAATCCATCAAACAGACAAACGGAGACAGAAACATGCACTTCACGACGTGGATCGGGATCGCTGCGGGCGCCGCGGCACTGGCGGCAACCGCGCCCGCCCTGGCGGACCGGGTGGCCGACGCCTACCCGGAAAAACCCATACGCATCATCGTTCCCTATACGCCGGCCGGCTTCAACGACGCCATGGCGCGCGTATTCGCGCGCAAGCTGCAGGAAAGCTGGCATCAGCCGGTCATCGTCGAGAACAAGCCGGGCGCGGGCACCATCATCGGGACCGAGCACGGCGTCCGCGCCGAGCCCGACGGCTATACGCTGGTGGTGGTCGGTTTTCCGCTGGTGGCCAACCAGTTCCTGTACAAGAAGCTGCCCTATGACTCGGTCAAGGATGTGGCGCCGGTGATCCTGGGCGCGCGTTCTCCCAACCTGCTGGTGGTCAGCGCGAACTCGAGCATACGCAGCGTGGAGGACCTCGTGGCCGAGGCCCGGCGCCGCCCGGGCAAACTCAACTACGCGACCGCCGGCAACGGCACGTCGAACCACCTGACCATGGAGTACTTCAAGAGCGTGGCGGGCATCGACCTCGCGCAGGTGCCCTACAAGGGCAGCGCGCCCATGGTGACCGACCTGCTGGGCGGGCAGGTGGACGTGATGTTCGACAACATGCCGCACGTGCTGCCCCACGTGCGCGCGGGCAAGATGCGCGCGCTGGGCATCACCGGCGCGAAGCGCTCGACGCTCGCGCCCGATCTTCCCACCATCGCCGAGCAGGGCTATCCCGGCTTCGAGGTCGCCGTCTGGTACGGCCTGGGCGCCCCGGCCCGCACGCCGCCCGCCATCCTGGCCAAGCTGAACCGGGAGCTGAACCGGATCCTGGCGACCGACGAGGTCAGGAAGATCTTCGCCGACCAGGGCGTGGAGCCGCTGGGCGGATCGCTGGAGGACTTCTCGGCCTATTTCAAGGAGCAGTCCCAGCGCTGGTCCAAGGTCGTGCATGACGCCAAGGTGTCCCTGGAGTAGGGGAGCCGGCGCAATTGACGAGGAAAGGAACGATGACAGGCAAGAACAGGCCCCGGGACATGCGGCAGTGGCTGGCGCACCTGGCGCAGACGGACAGGCTCGCGGTCCTGCGCGAGGGCGTGCCGCTCAAGCACACGCTGGCGGCCATGGCCAAGCTGCTGGACGGCCATAAGGCCGCCTATTTCCCGCGCCCCGGCGGCCACGCCATGCCCGTCGTGTCGGGTTTCATGGCGCAGCGCGCCTGGATCGCCGAGGCCCTGGGGGTGGAGTCGGCCGGGCTGCTGGAAGCGTTCCGGAGGGCTGCCGAGTCGCCGCTGCCGTGGCGCGAGGTCGAGGCCGGCGCGGCGCCTTGCCAGGAGGTCGTGCTGCGCGACGTCGACCTGCTGGCGCAACTGCCCATTCCCACCCACAGCGAGTTCGACAGCGGCCCGTACATCACCGCCGGCATGGTGATCGCGCGCAATCCCGTCACGGGCGTGCAGAATGTCTCGATCAACCGCATCCAGGTGCATGCGCGCGACCGCATGGCCATCCTGCTGCTGCCGCGGCATCTGCACGCGTTCTACCAGGAGGCGGAGGCGCGCGGCCTGGAATTGCCGGTGGCCGTGGTGATCGGCGCCGACCCGCTGACGCTGCTGGCATCGCAGGCCATCACGCCCATCGACTACGACGAGCTGGAGATCGCCGGCGCCCTGCACGGCGAACCGCTCGAAGTCGTCAAGTGCCTGACCAACGACGTGCGCGTTCCGGCCCGCGCCGAGATCGTGATCGAGGGGCGGCTGCTGCCGGGCGTGAGGGAAGAGGAAGGACCGTTCGGCGAATTCCCGCGCTACTACAGCGCCAAGGAAAAACGCGAGGTGATCGCGGTCGATGCCATCACGCACCGGCGTGGTCCCCTCTTCCACACCATCGTGCCGGCCGAACTCGAACATCTGCTGCTCGGATCCATCCCGCGCGAGGCCACGCTGCTGTCGCACCTGCAACGCAGCTTTCCTGGCGTGCTGGACGTGCACCTGAGCATGGGCGGGGTCGGGCGCTACCACCTGTTCGTCAAGTTCAGGAAGCGCCGCGAGGGCGAACCCAAGAACGTGCTGCTGTGCGCGCTGGGGGCGCACTACGACCTCAAGCAGGTGATCGTGGTGGACGACGACGTCGACGTGCACGATCCCAAGCAGGTCGAATGGGCCGTGGCCACGCGCTTCCAGGCCGACCGCGACCTGATGGTGATAAGCGGGGCCCAGGGATCGGTGCTCGATCCTTCCACCACCGTGGGCGTGGACGACATCGAGAACCTGCCGCCGGCCCTGCAGGGCATCGGCGCCAAGATGGGGCTCGATGCCACGCGGCCCATCGCCTATGCGGGTCATGTCTTCACCAAGGTCAGGATCCCGGGCGAGGAGGAGATAGACATCGCCGCCCAGATCGTGCCCAATGCCGTGGTCGACTGGGAAACCGGCGCGGTCGGTTAGCGACGTACGAGGAATGGCGATGACCCTGGCTTCCATCCTGTCCACCGGCGACCTGGAGCAGGCCGCGCGGCGGCGCCTGCCTCCCAGCGTGTACGGCTATGTCTCGGGCGGCTCGGAAACCGAAAGCGCGCTGCGGGGCAATCGCCGGGCCTTCGACGCGTGGCGGTTCGTGCCGCGCTTCCTGGTGGACGTGTCGCGCCGGTCCCAGGCCAGGAGCCTGTTCGGCACGCAGTATGCAGCGCCGTTCGGCATCGCGCCGATGGGCGTTGCCGGTATCTGCGGCTTCGACGGCGACCTCGCGCTGGCACGCGCGGCGGCCGCGGCCCGGGTGCCCTTCGTGTTGAGCGGCGCGTCGACCACGCCCATGGAGCGCGTGCTGCAACAGGCGCCGGGAAGCTGGTTCCAGGCCTATGTCCCGTCCAATCGCGAACTGATCGGCGCCTTGCTGGCGCGCGCCGAGCGGGCGGGAGTCCCGGTGCTGGTGGTGACGGTGGACGTGCCGATCGCCTCGACGCGCGAGGTGGAGTTGCGCAACGGCTTCAGCCTGCCGTTGCGGTTCACGCCGCGGCTGGTGGCCGGCGGCCTGGCCCGGCCCCGCTGGCTGACGCAGACCTTCCTGCGGACGCTGCTGCGCCAGGGCATCCCGCGATTCGAGAATTTCTCCGCGGCGCGCGGCAACCGCATCATCACCGCGGCGTCCGGCGACCACCGCGCGGGACGGGCCGCGCTGTCGTGGGACGACCTGGCCTGGGTGCGCGACCGCTGGCGCGGCCGGCTGGTGATCAAGGGGTTGCTGCATCCGGAGGACGCCGCGCGCGCCCAGGCCATCGGCGCCGACGGCATCATCGTTTCGAATCACGGCGGCCGGCAGCTCGATGGCGCGCAGGCGCCGCTGGACGCCTTGCCCGCCATCGCGGCCGAGGCGTCCCGGCTGGCGATCATGGTCGACAGCGGCTTTCGGCGAGGTACCGACATCCTGAAGGCGCTGGCGCTGGGCGCCGATTTCGTCTTCATCGGCCGCCCCGCCATGTACGGCCTGGCCGTGGGCGGCCAGGCGGGCGTCGCCCATGTATTGACCCTGCTCAAGCGCGAGATCGACGTCGACCTCGCCCTGCTGGGATGCGGCGACGTCGCGGACCTGGATCGCAGATACCTGGCCCGGCCGGGCCCGCCACCCGAATTCCGCACCCATTCCGGAGATTGTTCATGCAGTTGCTCGACGCCCGCCATCTGATCGATGGCCACTGGCAGCCTTCCGCCGACGGCCGCACGGCCGCCAGCGCCGATCCCGCCACCGGCGAGGCCATCGGCACGCTGGCCGATGGCGGCCGCGCCGAGGCGCAGGCGGCCATCGCCGCCGCCCGCCGCGCCTTCGACACGACACCCTGGGCGCAAAGCCCGCGCGTGCGGCAGAACGTCTTGCTGCAATGGGCCGACCGGCTCGAACGCCGCGCCGATCTCGCGGCGCTGCTGACGCGCGAGAACGGCAAGGTGTTGCGCGAGGCGCGCGGGGAGATGGCCGGCGCCATTTCCGAGATCCGCTACTACGCGGGGCTGGCGCGCCACATGCCCGGACATTTCATGGAAGTGGAGCCGGGGGCCTACGCGGCCACGCTGCGCGAGCCGGCCGGCGTGGCGGGGCTCATCATTCCCTGGAACGCCCCGGCCGTGCTGTTGATCCGGGCGCTCGCGCCCGCGCTGGCGGCCGGATGCACGGTCATCGTCAAGCCGGCGATGCAGACCGCGCAGATCACGGCGGCGGTGCTGCACGAACTGGCGCAGGTGCCCGGCCTGCCGCCCGGCGTGGTGAACCTGGTGTGCGAGACCGGCAGCGAAGCGGCCAGGGAGCTGGTCGCTTCGCCCGACGTGGACGTGCTGAGCTTCACCGGCTCCAATCTGGTCGGCCAGCGCATCATGGCGGCGGCCGCGCCCACCATGAAGAAGCTGTCGCTGGAGCTGGGCGGCAAGTCGTGTTGCCTGGTCTTTCCCGACGCGGACATCGAGGCGACCGCGCGCCAACTGGCCGCGGCGGCCACCATCATTTCCGGACAGCAGTGCACCGCCGCGCGGCGAGTGCTGGTCCATGCGTCGCGCCTGGACGAGATGAAGCGGGCCCTGGCCGCGGCCCTGGCAGCCGTCGTGGTTGGGCCGGGATCCGATGAGGCCTCGGGCATGGGGCCGTTGATCGACGGGCAGGCGGTGCGCACGGTGGATGAAGCCGTGCGGCGCGCGCTGGACGAGTGCGACGAAGTCCTGCTGCGCGGCGAGCGGCCGCGGGGGGCGCTGGCGGGCGGCAGTTACCTCACGCCCACGCTGGTCGCGCATCGCGACAGTTCGGCATTCTTCTGCCAGGAGGAAATCTTCGGCCCCTTCGTGGTGCTCGAATCCTTCGATGACGAGCGCGAGGCGGTGGGGCGCGCCAATCACACGGTGTACGGGTTGTCCGCCAGCATCTGGACGGCCGATGGCGACCGCGCGCTGCGCGTCGCGCGCGCCCTGCGCAACGGCACGGTCTGGATCAACGACCACAATCGCCTGTTCGCCGAGGCGGAGACCGGCGGGTACCGCCAGAGCGGACTGGGCCGGCTGCACGGCTACGAAGGCCTGGGCGATTTCCTGGAGACCAAGCACATCTACCGCAATGCCGGTGTGGCCTGAGGCGCGCCGGACGAAATTTCAAGGAACCGACATGAGTGGAACATCCGAGGCACGCAGCGGCGGCCGGATCCTGGTGGATGCGCTCAGGACGCACGGCGTGGATACCGCCTTCTGCGTACCGGGCGAGAGCTTCCTGGCCGTGCTGGACGGGTTGTACGAGGCGCGCGATGCCATACGGCTGGTGGTGTGCCGCCAGGAGGGCGGGGCGGCGCACATGGCGGAAGCCTATGGCAAGCTGACCGGCGAACCCGGGATCTGCTTCGTGACGCGCGGACCCGGCGCGACCAATGCCAGCATCGGCATCCATACCGCGCGGCAGGACTCGACGCCGCTGATCGTGTTCGTCGGCCAGGTGGCCCGTGGCGACATGGGGCGCGAGGCCTGGCAGGAAATCGATTTTCGCCACATGTTCGGCACCCAGGCCAAGTGGGTGGACCAGATCGACGATCCGCGCCGCATTCCCGAATACGTCAGCCGCGCCTTCCACGTGGCGACCTCGGGCCGTCCTGGCCCGGTCGTGCTGGCGCTGCCGGAGGACATGCTGGCGGAGATGGCGGTGGCGCACGACGCTCCGCGCTACCGGCGCGTCGCGCAGGCGCCCGCGGCGCGGGACATGGCGGATCTGGCGGCCCTGCTGGCCGAGGCGCGCCGGCCCATGATGCTGCTGGGCGGCGGGGGCTGGTCGCGCGCCGCCTGCGAGGACATCGAACGCTTCGCGCGCGCGTTCGACCTGCCCGTGGCCTGCACCTTCCGGCGGCAGGACTTGTTCGACAACCACGATGACCGCTATGCGGGCGAATCGGGACTGGGCATGGATCCGCGCCTGGCCGGCCGCATCGGGCAGGCCGACCTGATCGTCGCGGTCGGTGCCCGGTTGGGCGAGACCTCCACGAATGGCTATGCGCTGCTCGATGTTCCCCGGCCGCGCCAGAAGCTGGCGCACGTCCACCTGGACGCGGGTGAGCTGGGACGCGTCTACAGCGCCGACGTCGCCATCAACGCCGACATGGCGTCCTTCGCCGCGGCGGCCGCGCAACTGGCGCCCGCCGCGCCGCCGGCCTGGGCCGGCTGGACGGCGCAGGCCCGCGCGGATTATCTCGACAACCTGCGGCATGCGCCCATGCCGGGCCCGGTGGACCTGGGCGAGGTCATGGCCCACCTGCGCGAGGTGCTGCCGCCCGGGTCCATCATCACGAACGGGGCCGGCAACTACACGCTATGGGTGCAGCGTTTCTACCAGTACCGGGGCTGGCGCACGCAACTGGCGCCCACCAGCGGGACCATGGGCTACGGCGTGCCGGCGGCCATCGCCGCCAAGCTCGTCCATCCCGACCGGCCCGCGGTCTGCTTCGCGGGGGATGGCTGTTTCCTGATGAGTTCGCAGGAGATGGCAACGGCGGTCCAATATGGCGCGAATGCCGTGTTCATCGTGGTGGACAACGGGATGTACGGCAGCATACGCATGCACCAGGAACGCCATTATCCGGGCCGGGTGCATGGCACGGACCTGCGCAATCCGGATTTCGTCGCGCTGGCGGCGTCTTATGGACTGCACGCCGAACAGGTCCCGACGACCGCGGACTTTCCGGCCGCGTTCGCCCGGGCCTTGGCGGCCGGCAGGCCGGCCCTGCTGGCATTGAAGACCGACCCCGACGTGATCTCGCCCCGGACGACGATTGCCCGGCTGCGACAAGGTTGACGGGGCCGGGCGCCGCCTTATGACTGGATAAGCCCGGTCGTCGGCGAGCTGGGCGATCCGCTGTACAGCTTCTTCGGCATGCGGCCCGCCAGGAAGGCCTCGCGCCCGGCTTCCACGCCTTTCTTCATCGCGCTGGCCATCAGGACGGGATCCTTGGCCGCGGCGATGGCGGTGTTCATCAGCACGCCGTCGCAGCCCAGCTCCATGGCGATCGCCGCATCGGAAGCCGTGCCCACGCCCGCGTCCACGATGATGGGTACGTTGGCCTGGTCGATGATCAATCGCAGGTTCCACGGATTCAGGATGCCCATGCCCGAGCCGATCAGCGAGGCCAGCGGCATGACCGCGATGCAGCCGATCTCTTCCAGCATGCGTGCCTGGATGGGATCGTCGGTGCAGTACACCATGACCTTGAAGCCGTCCTTGACCAGCGTTTCCGCCGCCTTCAGGGTTTCAGGCATGTTCGGGAACAGGGTGTGCGAGTCACCCAGCACTTCCAGCTTCACCAGGTCATGCCCATCCAGCAGTTCGCGAGCCAGGCGCAGCGTGCGCACGGCATCATCGGCGGTATAGCAGCCGGCGGTATTGGGCAGGAGGGTGTATTGGCTGGGCGGCAGGTAGTCCAGCAGGCTGGGTTCGCCGGCGTTCTGGCCGATGTTGGTGCGGCGGATGGCTACGGTGATGATGTTTGCGCCGCTGGCGTCGATGGCCGCCTTGGTTTCGTCGAAGTCCTTGTACTTGCCGGTGCCCACCAACAGGCGCGAGGAATAGGTCTTGCCGGCAAGGGTGAATGTGTCTGTCATGGTTGGATCCTAAAATCTCTATCGATCATGCCCCGGCCCTCAGCCGTGGCATTACGCCAATTCAACGGGCTCGGCCCGGCCGGCGGCGCCGCGGCATTGGGCCGGCCGTGATTCGGGCGGGATTCGGGGAAGCAAGGGCGAAACTGTTTGAGCGCGGCATTAGGGACAGTCCGGGGGCCCTTTCTCGACGATGTGGTGGCGGTCGACCAGCGCGCGCATCTCGGCCAGGTTCTTGTCTATCACCACGATGGTCAGCCCTTCGCGCTTGAGCACGTCCAGGCAGCGCCAGATCTCCTGGCGAATGATGGGCGCCAGCCCCTCGGTGGCCTCGTCCAGCACCAGCAACAGCGGATTGGTCATCAGCGCGCGGCCGATGGCCAGCATCTGCTGCTCGCCGCCCGACAGCGTGCGCGAGGACTGGCGGCGCCGTTCGCCCAGCCGGGGAAAGAGCTGGTAGATGCGGGGCAGGTCCCAGTCCGAGGCGCCGCGGCCGGCGCGGCGCGTGGCCACCAGGTTTTCTTCCACCGTGAGCGAACCGAACACCCGCCGTCCCTCGGGCACGAGACCCACGCCCAGCCGCGCCACCGTGTGCGGCGCCTGGTTGGCGATGTCCCGGCCCTGGATGGCGACACGGCCGGCGCGCGCGGGCAGCATGCCCATCAGCGTGCGCACGGTGGTGGTCTTGCCCATGCCGTTGCGGCCGATCAGCGACACGACCTCGCCCTGCCCGGCCTCGAACGACAGGCCGAACAGCACTTCGCTCGATCCGTATCCCGCCCGGATGCCGTCCACGCTCAGCATGCCGCGTCTCCCAGATAGGCGCTGCGCACCTCGGGATGCTGGCGCACCTCGTCGCAACTGCCGGTGAATATGAGCTTGCCGTAGACCAGCACGCTGATGCGGTCGGCCAGCGCGAACACCGCGTCCATGTCGTGCTCCACCAGCAGGATGCCATAGCGTTCGCGCATCCCCGCCAGCAGCCGTGTCATCCGCGCCGATTCCTCCGGCCCCATGCCGGCCATGGGCTCGTCCAGCAGCAGCAGGCGCGGCTCGCGCGCCAGCGCCACCGCCAGCTCCAGTTGCCGCCGCTCGCCATGGGCCATGTCGGCCGCCGGCACGCCGGCGCGGTCGGCCAGCCCCACCCGCTCCAGCCAAGATTGCGCTCGCCCGGCCAGCCTGGCGTCGCGCCGGGGATCGGACCAGATCGAGAAGAGGGTGCGCGGGCCCACGGTCAGCGACAGCATGACGTTCTCGATGGCGGTGTACTCCAGGCACAGCTGGGTGATCTGGAACGATCGCCCCAGGCCGCGCCGTGCCCGCTCGTAGGCCGGCATCGCCGTCACATCGCGCCCGGCAAGGTGGATCTGTCCGGCATCGGGCCGGATCTCGCCGCAGATCTGCGTGATCAGCGTGGACTTGCCCGCGCCGTTGGGACCGATCAGCGCATGGATCTCGCCCGCGCGCACGGTCAGGTCCACGTCCTGCGTGGCCGCCACCGCGCCGAAGGACTTGCGCAGGCCGCGCACGTCCAGCAGCACTTCTTCCGCTGCCGCGCTATGCATGGCGCTTCCCCAGCCAGTGGCCGAACAGGCCATGCTTGCCGGCCAGCACCACCAGCACCAGGATCGGACCCATGATGAACATCCAGTGCTCGGTCCAGGCCGACAGCGCCTGCTCCAGTCCCAGGAACACGCCGGCGCCCGCGATGGGCCCCAGCAGCGTGCCTACGCCGCCCAGGATGACGATGGCCATCAATTCGCCCGACTTGGTCCACGCCGCCATGTCGGGCGTGACCAGCTCGGCGTAGTTGGCCCACAGGATGCCGGCCATGCCGGTGCCCACGGCCGAGATCACGAAGGCGCTGAGCCGGTACGGCATGGGCGCCACGCCCAGGTTCACCGCGCGCCGCTCGCTCTGGCGCAGCGCCTGCAGCACCATGCCGTAGCGCGAGTTGACCAGCTTCACGCAGAAGAGGGTCCACAGCGCCAGCACGGCCAGGCTGAGGTAATAGAAGCTGACCGGATCGGCCAGGTCGATGCCCGGCAACTGGCTGCGCCGCGACATCATCAGGCCGTCGTCCCCGCCGTACACCTGGAGCGACACCAGGATGAAGTACACCATCTGGCCGAAAGCCAGCGTGATCATGATGAACTGCACCCCGCTGGTCCGCAGCGCCAGATAGCCCACGACCCAGCCCAGCAGCGCGCAGCACGCCAGCGCGAGGGGCCAGACGACCAGCGCCTGCGTGCTGCCGGCCCAGCCGAGCAGCGGCCCGGCCTCGACCGCGTGGAAAGTGACGATGGCGACCACGTAGCCGCCCAGTCCGAAGAACATGGCGTGGCCGAAGCTGATCAGCGCGCCATAGCCCAGCACCAGGTCCAGGCTGACCGCCGCCAGCCCGTAGATGACGAAACGCGTCATCGCGTTGATCAGGTAGGGCGTGTCGGTGGCGTGCGAGGCCACCGGCACGAGGGCCAGCAGCAACAGGCCCACCCAGCCGAACACGGCGCGGCGGTTCCATTGCGTGAACAGGCCCGCCGGGCCGCGCCCGGGTACCGCGATTCCACTCGTCCGGCTCATCCCAGCAACCCCTTCGGTCGGAAGATCAGCACCAATGCCATCAGCACGTACACGCTGGCCGAGACCAATCCCGCCGCCAGCATGTCGGCCACCTCGGGCGACAGCATCGCCCCCAGCAGTTGCGGGAAATAGGCGCGGCCCAGGCTGTCCACCATGCCGACCAGCAGCGCGCCGGCCATCGCCCCGCGCACCGAACCGACCCCGCCGATCACGATGACCACGAAGGTCGTGATCAGCACGCGCTCGCCCATGCCGATTTCCACCGCCAGCAGCGGCGCCGCCATCACCCCGGCCAGGCCGCACAGCAGCGCGCCCAGCCCGAACACCACGCTGTAGAGCTTCTGGATGTCGATGCCCAGCGCGTCCACCATCTCGCGGTCGTCGGCCCCGGCGCGCACCAGCATGCCCACGCGCGTCCGGTTGATCAGGAACCACAGCCCCAGCGCCACCAGCGCGCCCACCACGATGAAGGCCAGGCGCATCAGCGGATACTGGAAACCCGGCGCCAGCGGCACCGTGCCGGCCAGGAAGGCCGGGATCTCGACCATGGGCGGCTGGCGCCCGAAAATCATGCTGACCGCCTCATTGGTGAACAGGATCAGCCCGAAGGTCGCCAGCACCTGGTACAAGTGGTCGCGCTTGTACAGGCGCCGGATCACCGTGAACTCCACCAGCAATCCGTACAGCGCGGCGCCGGCCAGGCCGGCCACCGCCCCGGCGGCGAAGGAGTTGGTGTGGGCCAGCGCGAACGCCCCGCAATAGGCGCCGACCATGTAGAACGACCCGTGGGTCAGGTTGATGACCCCCATGATGCCGAAGATCAGGGTCAGGCCCGACGCCAGCATGAAGAGCATGGCGCCGAATTGCAGGCCGTTCAGCAGCTGTTCGAATAGCAGCGCCATGTCAGCCTTTGCACTGGCCCACGTAGGCGTCCCGCCCGTCGCTGACCACCTTGCGCACGATCTTGGGCGCGAACCCGTTGCCGCTGCGTTCGACCCGCATCAGGTAGTAGTCCTGGATGGGATGCCGGTTGGTGTCGAAGCGGAACTTGCCCCGCAGCGTCTGGAAGTCGGCCTTGGCCAGCGCCGCACGGAAGGCATCGCCCTTGGACAGGTCGCCGTTCACGGCCTTCAGGGCCGAGGCGATCAAGAGCGCGGTGTCATAGGCCTGCATGCCGTAGTCGGTAGGCGTGCGGCCGTAGGCCTCGGTGAAGGCCTTCACGAAGGCGCGGCTTTGCGGGTTGTCCATTTCGGTGGTCCACATGCCGACCGTGTAGAGTCCCTCGGCCGACGCGCCCGAAGCGGCCAGCATGCGCCCATCCATCGAGAAGGACGGCATCAGCATGGGGATGGTCTTGGTCAACCCCGCGTTCGCATACTGCTTGGCGAAGTTGATGCCCGCGCCGCCCGGATGGAACTGGTAGATCGCATCGGGCGCCAGCGAACGCACGCGCGCCATTTCCACCGAAAAGTCCGATTGGTCGAGCTTGGTGTAGATCTCGGCCAGCACCTCGCCCTTGTACGTGCGCTTGAATCCGGCCAGCGCATCGCGGCCGGCCTGGTAATTCGGCGCCAGCAGCACCACGCGCTTGTAGCCCAGCTCGTTGGCGGCCGCGCCGCCGGCCGAGTGGTAGGCATCGTTCTGGAAAGAAGCGACGAAGTAGTTCTTGTCGCACTTCTCGCCAGCGAACGTCGAGGGCCCCGCGTTCAGACTCACGTAGTAGGCGCCGTCGCGCAGCACGCTGGGCGCCACCGCCGCCAGCACGTTCGAGAAATTCACGCCGGTATACAGCTTGATGCCCGATTGCAGCATGCGGTCCACGGCCTGCTTGGCGTTCGCGGGCTTGAGCGCATCGTCCTCGACCACCAGCTCGACCGGCACGCCGCCCAGCTTGCCGCCGCCCTGCTTGATCGCCAGGCTGAAGCCGTCGCGTTCGTCCTCGCCGATGTAGCCGGCGGGCGTCGACAGGGTGGTGATGAAGCCGATCTTGACCGGCGCCTGGGCCTGCGCCGCGCCGGCGCCCGCGAAAAGGAGCGCGCACAGTCCGCCCCGGATCATGTTCCTGACCATTGTTGTTCCCCATGGATGTACTGCAACAGCTGGAATGAACCCGCGCGGACGCGGGGGCTTGGACCCTAGATGGCGACCACCGGATGGCGCAGCGTGCCGATCTTCTCGACCCTGGCCTCGACCACGTCGCCCGGCCACAGCCATTCCTGCGGCGTGCGGCCGGCGCCCACGCCTTCGGGCGTGCCGGTGGCGATGATGTCGCCCGCCTCCATCGTCATGGCCGCGCTGATGTCGGCGATCAGGTGCGGCACCTTGAACAGCATGTGGCGGGTGTTGGAGCTCTGCTTGGTCACGCCGTTGACGGTCAGCGACAGGTCCAGCACGTGCGGATCGGGAATCTCGTCGGCGGTGACGATGCAGGGGCCGAAGGGGCCGTAGGTGTCCTGGCCCTTGGAATAGATCCACTGGCCGGCGCGGCGGCAGTCGCGCGCGCTGACATCGATCATCACGCTGTAGCCGAACACGTAGTCCAGCGCATCGGCCTCGGCCACGCGGTGCGTGCGGCGGCCCATGATCACCGCCAGTTCCACTTCCCAGTCCAGCTGCTGGGTGATCTTCGCGTTGTGCTCGATGGCCTCGCCGGGGCCGACCACGCTGGTGGGCGGCTTGGAGAAAATGACCGGCTTGGTCGGCAGGTCCTTCGAGGTATCCAGCGTGCGGCTGGATTCTTCCACGTGCTCGACATAGTTCAGGCCGATGCCGAAGATGTTCTTGCGCGGGCGCGGGATGGGCGCCAGGAGGCGCGCGTTCTCGGCCGGGATCGCCGTGCCCACCGGCCACTTGCCTGCGTGGGCCTTCAGCAATTCAGTTGCCGACCGCACCGCGTCCGGACCGAGGTCGATGAAGGCCAGCATGTCGTCGGGCAGCGGCACGCCGGCCACGGCCCCCAGGCGGGCCAGGTCCACCACGCGGTCGCCCACCACCGCCCCCAGGCGGGCTTGCTCGGCAACGGTGGTGCGGTAGGTCACAAGACGCATTTCTGTTCTCCATAGGGTCGCGCGAGGCGACAAGAATCCCGCCGCGGGCTGGACCCGCGGTCTATGACAAGCATCGAATCAGGTGTGGACGGCTAGCCGATCAACGGTTGGTGGCCATCGTTTTCCGCCAGCGCCTCTTCGCGGTAGAGCTTGAGCGCATGCATGACCGGCAGGTCGTTGAAGCAGAACAGGCAGGCGTCGTCGCGCCCGGACGCGTTGGCATGTTCGTGGAAGGCCCAGGACGGCACGCAGAAGATGTCGCGCTCCTGCCAGTCGTGGCGGCGGCCGTTGATGATGGAATAGCCCTTGCCCTTGGCCACCTGGTAGAGAAAGCTGCCCGTGTGCCGGTGGGCCTTGGTCTTTTCGCCGGGGCGCAGCATCTGCATGCTGGCGCCCATGGTCGCCATGACCGGGCCGCCGGTGGCGGGATTGGTGTAGTTCATCAGCACGCCATCGTACGGACTGCCGTCGGTGGTCGCCGCGTAGCGCCGCAGGGCTTCGTAGGTGGGCTCCCACTCGTACTTGAACAGCGGCGAGTAGGGCTTGCTCCAGGTCTCGCCATGGGGCCGCAGCGCCACCCCGCCCCACGCGGCGGTGGAATCATCCACCGGATGGGTCACGGCCTGGTGCAGGTCGGCATGCACGGCATAGAAGCCCGCTTCCAGCGCATTGACCAGGGGGATATCCAGTCCGTCCTGCCAGATGCAGGGCGTGCCGTCGTCGCTGACGCCGTGCTCGTGCCAGGTGCCGTTGGGCGTCAGCACGAAGTCGTTCGCGCCCAGGGTCATCTTGTGGCCATCGACGATGGTGTAGGCGCCCCGCCCTTCCATGATGAAGCGCAGCGCGCTGGACGAGTGGCAGTGGGCGGTGGCGACCTCGCCCGGATGCATGACCTGCAGCCCCGAGTACAGCCAGCCCACGGCCGCCGCGACCTCGCGCCGGCCGGGATTGTTCAGGTAGATGACGCGGCGGCCGGCCTGCTCCGGCGTGACCAGGTCCACCGAGCGCAGCACATGCTCGCGCAGGTCGCGGTAGCGCCAGACCACCGGCACCGATTCCGACTTCGGCTGCCACGGCTCGATCTTGTTGGCCACGGTCCACAGCGCGCCGGTCTCGTGCCTGGCCAGCTCGTCGTAGTACGCCACCAGCTCCGGGGTGTCTCCCACGTTGGCCCTGCCGACCACCTCTTCCCGATACGCATCGTGTCGCGCCATGCCCGACTCCAGTTTTTATAAAAGATTTTATCTTTTCGAAATAATAGATCGCGACCCGCCGCGGCCACAACCGGACCATACCTATCGTTTACCCGGAAGGCACAGGCCGATCCGCAAAATGTCCAGCACCGGACAGGCGTGGCCCGATTCGGATTGCCGCCCCCATGGCGCATCTCTACATTGCGCTGACGAAACCGCGAACGCCCCCATGCGACAGCCCAACATCTTGCTCATCATGACGGACCAGCACCGGGCCGACCATCTCGGGTGCTATGGCAACCGGCAGGTCAGGACGCCCCACATCGACGCCATCGCATCGAAGGGAACGGTGTTCGACCGTTTCTACGTCGCCTCGCCGATCTGCATGCCCAACCGCAGCACCCTGATGACCGGCCGCATGCCGTCGCTGCACGGCGTCAGGCACAACGGCATCCCGCTGCGCCTGGACGACACGACCTTCGTCACGATGCTGGGCGCGCGCGGCTACCGGACGGCGCTGATCGGCAAGAGCCACCTGCAGAACATGCAGGACATCCCGCCGCTGGTCCAGCGGGCGCCGCACGACGGCCGGGCCGTGGTCGAGGCCCACCCCGACGCCACCGGCGACCGCCGCGACGGCGAGGCCTACGAACAGGAACTCGCCAGCCGCTGGCGGGATCCCGCGCACCGCATCCGGCTGCCCTACTACGGCTTCGATCACGTCGAACTCTGCATGGAGCACGGCGACGAGGCCTTCGGCGACTACCAGCGCTGGCTCGCGCCACGCCTGCCCGGGGCCGAGGGCCTGCGCGGCCGCCGGAACGCCCGGGCCGACGACCGCTACGTGGCGCCCCAGTCCTGGCGCACGCGCCTGCCGGAAGCCTGCTACCCCAGCCGCTACATCGCCGAGCGCGGCGCCGCCTACCTGGAAGCACACGCGGCGCGCGGGGCGGCCCAGCCCTTCTTCCTGAAATGCTCGTTCCCGGACCCGCACCATCCCTTCACGCCGCCCGGCCGCTATTGGGACATGTACGACCCCCGGGACATCGCCGTCCCGCCGACCTGTGCCCCGCCGGCGGCGGACGCGCCGCCTCATCTGCGCTGGCTGCACGACGAACGCGCCGGCGGCCGGGCGAACCTGGACACGCCGCGCGTGGTGGCCGTCACGCCTCGCGAGGCGCGGGAAGCCATCGCGCTGAGCTACGGCATGATCACCCTGGTGGACGACTGCATCGGCCAGATCCTGCAAGCGCTGGAAGCCACCGGCCAGGCCCGCGACACCATCGTGGCCTTCACCAGCGACCACGGCGACTTCATGGGCGACCACGGCCTGCTGTTCAAGGGCCCGCTGCACTACCAGGGACTGGTGCGCGTGCCCTTCATCTGGGCCGACCCGCGGATTCCGGGAGGACGGCGCAGCGCCGCCCTGCACGGCACGCTGGACCTGGCGCGGACCCTGCTGCACCGGACGGGCACGGCGCCCTATCACGACATCCAGGGCATCAGCCTGCTGCCCGCCCTGGACGATCCCGACTGGCAAGGGCACGACGCCATCCTGATCGAGGACGAGATACAGCGTGTGTTCGGCGGCTTCGACGGGCCGGTCCGGCTGCGCACGCTGATCACCCGCCAATGGCGGCTGAGTGTCTACCTGGGTGCCGACTGGGGGGAACTGTACGACCTCGCGGGCGATCCGCACGAGCGCGTCAACCTGTGGCACGACCCGCGGCATGCCGGCACGCGCGCGAGGTTGATGGAAACCCTCGTCCAGAAGATGATGGCCCTCGCCAGCCGTTCTCCCCTGCCCACCCGCATCGCATAGACCGCCCGCCCGACCGGCGGACGGTCCCGACAACCACGTAGGAACCTCACACGGAGATTCACCATGGTCTGGCCCTTCACTTTCCCCCGGCTGGGACGCATCCTGCTCTGGACATCGATCGGCGCCCTCGCGCTGGCCGCGAACGGCAGCCGCGCCCAGGGATGGCCCACCGGTCCCGTCAGCATCGTCGTGCCCTCGTCCCCCGGCAGCGGCCCCGACGTGCTCGCGCGCAGCCTGGGCGAACGCCTGGCCGCGACGACGCAATCGACCGTCATCGTGGAGAACAAGCCGGGCGCCAACGGCGTGATCGGCACCGCCGCCGTGGCCAATGCGCCACCCAACGGCAGCGCCCTGCTGCTCTACGACCGCCTGACCCTGACGGTCAACCCCGCGCTGCTGGCCAAGCTTCCCTACAACCCCAAGGACCTGGTCGGCGTCACCGACGTCGCCAGCGTCGACCTGGTCTTCGTCTGCCGGGCGAACGCGCCGTACAAGACCTGGGACGAGATGCTGGCCTTCGCCCGCGGCAAGGCCGGCGCGCTGACGGTGGGCACGGCGGGCATCGGCAGCGTGCATCACCTCAGCCTGGAACTGATCAAGCGCCACTACGGCATCAGCATGGTCGACGTCCCCTACCGGGGGATCGCGCCAGCCGTGGCCGGCCTGCTGAGCGGCGAGCTCGGCTGTGTCATCACCGGCCAGGAAACCGTGCTCGAACACATCCGTTCGGGCAGGCTGCGGGCGCTGGCCATCGGGGCCGCCCAGCGATCGCCGCTGTTGCCCGACGTTCCCACCCTGCGTGAAGTGGGCGCGCCGGACGACCTTCTCATTCCCACGCATTTCACCCTGTTCGTCCACGCCGCCACGCCCCGGGGCATGGTGGAACGCATGCAGGAGAAGGTGGCCGAGGCCCTGCGCAATCGCGCGCTGACCGACCGCTTCGCCGAACGCGGGTTGATCGTCGCGCCCAGCAGCCCGGATCAGGTCGCCCAGGCCATGGCTCGGGAACAGGAGCGCTTCACGAAACTGATCCGCGACGCCGGCATCAAGATGGAGTAGCCTCGAAGGTGAACGGCGCTTTGCCGGCGCAAGGGAGCAAGACATGGCAGGCGGTTTTCTCGCCCACTCGGAAAGCGTGCTCAAGAACCACGTCCTGCTGTCCTCGTCCGACCTGGACGAGGTCCGCTCGGGCGTGGCCGGCGTGCTGAACGAACACCGGCTGACCCCGCGCGCCCGCCACCTGGACGCGCGCCTGTACGGCGCCGTCACGGCCGGCCTGCAGATGTGCCTGCTGGAATACGGCGGCGCCGTGGCGGTCGAGACCGCGCCGTCGCGCGACTTCGTGCTGGTCCAGTCCGCGCTGCGCGGCGAAGTCCGCGTCCGGTGCCGGGAAGGGCAATGGTCCCTGCGGCCGGGCGACACCCTGATCATGCCTTCGAACGTATCCCTGGAACTGGAGTGGGGAACCTCCACCACGCAGTTGCTGATCAAGATTCCCAAGGCGCTGCTGTACGAGGTGTACGAACACCTGACCGGCAAGCCGGTGGACGATCCGATCGACTTCGCTCGCGAGATCCCGCTGGATGCCGCACCCGCCCACGGGCTGCGCACGCTGATCGAGTATTTCTGTTCCCACCTCGCGCCGGCGCACGGCGCGCGGAGCGGCCCGATGGGGCTGAGGATCGCGCAGCAGGCATTGATCGGGCACCTGCTGAACACACAGGCCCAGGGCTTGCGCGACCAGCCGGCCCCGGAGGTCCGCCGGGTATTGCCGCGCTGCGTGCGGCGCGCCCAGGAATTCATGGAGTCCTGCGTGCAGGAGGTCATCTCGCTGCAGGACATCGCCAGCCATGCCGGGGTCAGCGTGCGCACGCTTTCCCGGGCCTACCAGGACCAGCATGGCGTCAGCCCCATGGCCGCGCTGCGCACCATGCGCCTGAACCGGATCCGCGACGAACTCAAGGGCGGCAGGGCGGACAGCGTCTCGGAAGTCGCGTATCGCTGGGGCTACCAGCACCTGGGCCGCTTCGCGGCCACCTATCGGGAACGCTTCGGCGAATCCCCCAACGAGACCTTGCGCCGGCGGGTGCGCGGGCAGCCCTGAGCGGGCCGCCCGTCACTCCGGCTGGCGCGCGGCCTGGAACCAATAGGCGGGCGACCGCCCCTGGTCGGGCCCCAGCACCGCGTAGCCGCCGTCCACGGGCAGGTCGGCGCCGGTGACGAAGCCCGCCGCGCCAGAGCACAGGAACAGCACGGCCCCCGCGACGTCCTCGATGTTTCCCACGCGCGCCAGCGGATGGAACGTGGACGCCACGCGATCGGCCAGGACACGGTCTCCGGCCACCTGGGAAGCCAGCGCCTCGGACCACGTCCAGGCGGGCGTCACCGCATTCACGCGTATGCCCTCGGGCGCCAGGTTCACCGCCAGGCTGCGGGTGACCTGCAGGATGGCCGCCTTGCATGCCGGGTAAAGCAGGCGGCCCAGTTGGCCGACCTTGCCCGCGACGCTGGACAGGTTCACGACCGCCGGGCGCTCGGCCTGGCGCAGCAAGGGCACCGCGCGTCCGACCAGCAGCGCCCCGCTCACCACGTTCACGTCCAGCGAACGCAGCCACTGCTCCCGGGTCGAGGCCAGTCCCGCATCGTCGTAGATGCAGGCGTTGTTGACCAGGCAGTCGAGACGGCCGAACTCGCGGCCCAGGAAATCCACCAGTCCAGCCTGATCGGCATCCTCGGCCAGGTTGGTGCGCACGAACACGGCCGCCTGGCCGGGCTCCGCCCGCGTGCGCAGCCGGGCGGCCAGCGCCTGGCCCGCGCCCGCGTCGATGTCGGCCACGACCACCGACGCGCCGGCGCGGACGAACGCCTCGGCGATACCGGCACCCAGGCTCTTGGCGCCGCCCGTCACCAGGGCGACCTTCCCTTGCAGATCGTTCATCGCGCCTCCCTCTTCCATCCGTCGGCCAATCGTCGAATCTCGTCGAGCCGGCAGACCTCGGCCAGCAGCCGCAGGTTGTGCAGGGCGGCCGCGTGCACCGCCGGACTGGCCGCGCCGCAGGCGTCCTCGACCACGGCCGAATGCCAGCCCAGGTCGGTCGCGTGGCGGACGGTGTGTTCCACCACCGAGTTGGTGGCCACCCCGCCCACGAGCAGCAGCGATGGCCGCATCGCGTCGAGCATGGCCTCCAGGCCGGAGCGGAAGAACGCATTGACGCGGTTGTGCGTCACCACCGCCTCGCCCGGCAGCGGAGCGAGTTCCTCCAGGAATTCCGCCCCCCAGCTCCCGTCGGCCATGACCGCCTGCGCCACCACCGTCCTGAAGATGGCGCAGTTCTGCGTCACGTCGGAGAAGTCCGGCCGATAGGCGATGCGCACGTGCACCAGCGGCCATCGCCGCCGGCGCCCCAGATCCAGCAGGCCGCGCGCGCCGCGCACCACGGCCGGCTGCGCGGCGCCGTCCCCGGCCACGCCGAAGGCGAACTTGCCGTCCGGATGCAGGACTTCGTTCTGGTAGTGCAGCGCCAGGACGGCGGGGCGCGAGAAGTCGAGCGGCATCAGAGGAACACCTGGAGGTTCTCGTGGATCGCGTCGCAGTTGACCAGGTCCACCCGCTTCATCTCGATCCGGAACGACCCGGCCGCGGCGGGATCCTCGCGCAGCGTATGCGTATAGCTGCCGCCGAACGCGCGCGGGTTGTCGGCTCGCCATTCGAGCATCTGGAACGACGAACGGACCACGATCGTCCCGGGGCCCGGGTCGGTCACCGATACGTTGCCTATCGTCCTCGTCGCATGCGTCGGCGGCTGCTGCGACCAGTTCCGGTGGTTGGCCAGCCGGCGGGCGCGCACGCTGCGCAGCAACGCGTCCTCGTGGAACAGGGAAACCTGGGTCCTGGCGTCCAGCTGGCCCCGCATGCGCGGGACCCAGTACATGCCCGCGGGGGTGAACAGCCGCAGCCATTCCTCCCAGGCATTGGCGTCGAGCAGCCGCGCCTCCAGGAACAGGAACTGCTCGACCCTGTGCTTCAGCCGGATCGCCTCGTCCACCTGCGCCGCTCCGATCCCGTTCATGCCGTCCCCCCGCATCCTGCCCCACCCTCGGTCATCAAGGCCTTCCAGGCCACGAACTGATTGCGTATGGGCAGCTCGCTCGTGCCGTTGACGGCGACTTTCCCGCCCGGGATGTCCCGGTCGGTGCCACAGTAGCGATGCATGCTGACCCAGTCCCCGCCGTCGAGCCGGTTGCCTTTCTGCACCCGGGTGTACAGCTCCACGTCATCGGGCATCACGTTGGATGACGGGGAATTGATGGTATTGGCGTAGGTCACGGCGCGTTCGAACACCGCCTCGGGCGCCCCCTTGAGCCGGAAGGTGACGATCTCGACCATGGTGCGATCGACCGCGACGGGCCGGATGACGCGGAACTGCTGGAACACCGTATGGGGCGACCCGCTGCCGTAGATGATGGTGTTGTGCAGGTTCATGCCCAGTATTTCCCGGGCCCGCGCCTCGCCCACCGCGGCGGCCAGGCTTTCATGATGGGCGCGGCTGGTCGGATCCCGGTCCGTGCCGCCGGGGTCGAAGATCCCCTCCATGTAGCCGTGCCCATGGTCGAAGGCGTGTACCGCCAGCTTCTCCCAGAACTGGTAGGGCTCGCCATTGCCCGCCATGATGTGCAGCACGAACGGCATGTCCTGGCCGGCCATCGAGGCCTCGTACTCGTCCCTGGCCGCGACGACGGACGACTCGTGCGTGACCGCGGCATGCATGGTGTCGTGCAGGTTCTCGTAGAAGATCTTCCAGTTGGAGTTCTGCCAGACGCGGAACACCCCGCCGGCCACCTCCACCTCGCCCACGGGAGATCGGTCGCACAGGTTGTCGATCGCCGCCTTCGCCCCGCCCAGGAAATCCACCAGATCGTCGCCGCCGGCGGACAGGCTGGCGAAGACGAAGCCCCGGTAGCTGGCCACGCGGGCAACCCGCCGCAGCCAGAACGCCTCGTCGGCCGGATCGAATGCCGTGCCTTCGTAGCCGGCCCGCAGCGGCGCCGACAGCATCGGGCCGTGGAGCCGGAACGTCCAGGCGTGGTAGGGACAGCGGAAATGCCGGTCCACGTGCCCGCCGCCCGGCGGCACGATCTGCGCCCCCTTGTGCGGACAGCGGTTGTACAGCACGTGGGGCTTGCCGTCCGCCGCGCGGACCAGGATGACGTCCTGCCGGCCGATGCGGCTCGTCAGATAGTCGCCGGTTTGCGGAATCTGGCTTTCGTGCCCGACGTAGACCCACAGGCGGCCGTAGATGCGCTCCATCTCCAGGTCGAATATGCCGGGGTCCACATAGACCGCGCGGTGCACCTTGTCCGGCTTGACCATGTCCGCCAGTTGCTCGTTCGTATACAACTCAACCTCCTTACGCAGGGATTCCTGTCAGTCCTTCCCTTCGCTTTTCGCCCAGGACCGCATCAAGACGTTCGACGGCAGGCTTTCATCCAGCAGCTTGGCCGCCGTTTCCCGGCCCGCCACCGGCAGGCCCGCGGGATCCAGCACGCCGATCTGCACCAGCACCGACGCCTGGTCCCAGTAGATATGCTCGTGGCAGAGCTTGTCGCCGCGGAACTTGACGACCGCGACCAGCGGGATCTCCACGTAGCGGCCGGTGGGCGCGATCCCGGGCAACATCCATTCGATCTCCTCGTCGTGGGTGAAGCAGAACAACTGCTCGTCCACGATCTGGGTCGCGCCCACGGTGCGCGAAATGGGAATGAGCCGCGTGTCCTTGGGCGTGGACGGGATGAAGTGGTGCTTGTAGAAGCGATGGAGCTGCCGGGCGCCCACGCCCCCGGTCAGGGTGGGGATATGGTTGACATAGGGCTCGGCCACCATGGTGCGCATGGTCTCGGCGGCGTCGCGCACCTCGAATTCCAGTTCGGTATGGCGGTCCCACAGCGCCGACAGGTCATAGCGGGGCCCGATGTACTCGTGCAGGAAGGCGATCGTGCGTTCGTAGCTGACCAGGGCGGCGGGCTTGCGATAGAGCGGGCTGCCCTCCCGGGCGAAGGCGTGGTCGGCGTCCGGATAGCGGTGCACCCTGGCATCCGGCGATCCGGCCAGGTGCGCGGCGATCCGGGACACGGTCTCGGGCGGACAGTAGCGGTCGGCATCGCCGAAATGCAGCATGAGCGGCCTGCGCGGCGGCTGGTCCAGGTGGTCCTCGATGCCGACGCCGTAGAAACCCGCGGCACAATCGACCAGCGCCCCGGCGGCGGCCAGATAAGCCAGCCGGCCGCCCAGGCAATAGCCCACGGCGCCCACCTGTCCCGTCGTGGCCGGCGACTCCCGCAGCGTCCGCGCGGCCAGCGCGACGTCGGCCAGGCCGGCGTCGATGTCGAATCGTTCCAGCAGCGCGAAGGCCTGTGCGTGGTCTTCCTCGCCGTAGCCCAGGTCGACTCCCGGCCGGATCTGCGAGAACAGGTCCGGCACCAGCACCACGTATCCCTCTTCGGCATAGCGCTCGGCCAGCGTGCGCATCGTCTCGTTGACGCCGAAGATCTCATGGCACAGCACCAGCCCGGGGCCATGGCCCGAGGCCGGCATCGCGCAATACGCCGACGTTGCCGACCCGTCCGGGCGGATCATGGAAAGGGGGGTCTGGTGCTTCATGGGGCCGCCTCGCTCGATGCCGATGCCGAACTATAGGCAGCGGCCCCCGGGCCGGTCTCGCCGCTTCAAGCCACGGATATCCGAAGCTCGCCACGATCTGGACCGGCCCCCCCTCAATAATTGTTGTTGTAGTTGTTCGTCGGGTTGTAGCTGAACGTCCACCCGTCCTTCCCGGCCACGCGGAAGGACCACGTCATGCCGTCGCGGCCGGCGACCACCCCGCCGGTTCCGGGCGGCGTCGCCGTGATGGGCCACACCAGCTGGAACTCCACGCTTTCGCCGCGGCGGATGACCTGGTTGTTGGCCAGGCCCACGAACTTCGGCGTCTCGGTGCCGCCGGCGTCGACCGCCCGCAGGTCGGCGATGGTGTAGTCGCCGCCATAGGCCGTCAGGCGGAAGGTCTTGACCACCAAGTCGCCGCGGAAGCTGTCCAGCCCCAGCGTGCCCGGCAGGGTGGGACCGAAGCCGTCGAACGGGAAGAACCGCTGGAAAGCCTTGGCGTCCGCGTCCTGCCTGTTGATCAGCATCTGGTCGCCGTTGGACCACTGGTGGTGCGTGCGCAGGTCCTCCAACAGCAGGCTGGGGTAATTCGCGCGGTCGACGGCGTACAGGTCCAGGGTGTACGGTCCGGCGATGTCGATGCCGTCGCTGAGGGCCAATTGCACCTGGTACTTGCCGGCCGTCATCGGCGCCAGTCCCAGGCGGTTGCATGACCATTGCCGCAACGCCA
This sequence comes from Alcaligenaceae bacterium SAGV5, assembly GCA_009360345.1. Taxonomy (GTDB): domain Bacteria; phylum Pseudomonadota; class Gammaproteobacteria; order Burkholderiales; family Burkholderiaceae_B; genus Pigmentiphaga. The sequence continues at coordinate 340,655 of SPDP01000002.1, read as the reverse complement.
GCCCCGCGTTCATCCAGTCCTGGAAGCCGATCACCGAGGCGCCGGGATAGTTGCCGGCATTGGCGGCGCAGAAGTGGCTGGCCAGCGGCATCGCGAAGCGCGCCTCGGCGGGCGACTGCGGCAGCGTCCACAGGTAAGTGATGGCGTCGCCGTCCGGGTCATAGCCGTTGGGCTCCAGCAGGAACGAATTCCATTGCATGAACTCGCCGGCGCCCCACGAGTTGGCCGCCATGAACTCGCCCAGCACCATGGGCTGCTCCGCGCTGTAGTTCGCCGTCGCCAGGATCGCGCTGTTGGCGTTGCCCAGGAATTCTTTGGCGACCAGGCGCGCGATCGGGGGCTGGTTCCGCGTGCGGGCCACCACGGTCAACTCGACCGGATTGACCGAGATGCCGTCCGAGCTGGGGAAACCGTGTTCGTCGGTCACCAGCAGGCTGAACAGGTAGGGGCCGGCCTTGTCGGCCACGAAGCTGGCATTGACCGCGTTGGCATTGCTCAACGTCGCCGAGCTGCCGTCGGGGCGATCGAGCAGGGTCCACTTGTAGGTCAGGCGGTTGCCGTCCGGGTCGATGCTGTCTTCGCCGGTCAGCGTGACGGTGCCGCCCACGCCCACCGAATTGCCCGCGCCTGCCACCTTGGCGATGGCGCGCGGCGGACGGTTGGCGCCATTGACGACGGTATAGGCCTGGGTGGCGGCATCGCTCCAGGCGCCGTGGGAATCCTGTACGCGCAGTTGCACCAAGTAATTGCCGTAGTGCGTGCCGATGAAGGAAGTGCCTTTCCAGTTGGCGGCGCGGTCGAAGCCCTCGGGCGCCGACAGCAGCGTCCACTCGCGCGCGGCGGAGGCGATCATGCCATCTTCGGCATCGATCGAATAGGCGCCGGTCAGGCTGATGGAGGTCCCTCGCTCGGCCTCGAAGGTCTTGCCGAACGGTGCCGTGATGACCGCGATCGGCTTGGTGTTCGGCGCGCCCGCCGGCGGTACGACCTGCACCGTGATGGTGGCCGGCGTCAGGCTGGTCGACTGGCCGTCGAACAGGCTCAGGTTGATCCGGTAGGTGCCGGCGAAGTCGGGCACGAACGAGGCCCGGGCGCTGGCGGCGGCGTCGATCACGGCCTGCGAACCATAGGGCCTGGACGCGAAGCGCCAGCGGTATTGCAGGGGGTCGCCATCGGCATCGGTGCTCGCGCTGCCGTCCAGGACGATGCGCGTCCCGCGCACGGCGCCGGCGATGTCGCTGCCGGCATTCGGTACCGGCCGGGAGTTGGCCACGCCTATGGTGATCGTCACCGCGGCCGGTGCGCTGACGCGGCTGCCGTACGACACGGTCAGCACCGCGCGATAGGCGCCCACCTTGTCGGCGACGAAACGCGGCTGCGCGATCCGGGGATCGTCCAGCGCCGCCTGGCTGCCCTCGGGTTTCTCGGCCAGGGTCCACGCATAGGCGATCCCGGCGGCGCTGCCGCCCTCGGGAGGCAGGCTGGCCGAGCCATCGAGCTGCACGGTGGACGCCAGCAACTGGCTGACCTGGGGTGTCACCACCGCGACCGGATCGACGCTGGTGGCCCGCAGGTCGAGCAGCGCCGGCGCGCTGCGCGCCTTGCCATCGTCGACGACCAGGCTGATCCGGTAGGCACCGGCCCGGTCCGGCGCGAAGACGGGCTGCGCGACCCGCTCGTCGGACAGCGTGGCGGTGCTGCCGTCCGGCCGCTGGTCGATGCTCCACAGATAGGCCAGGGTGCCGCCATTGGGCGTCGAGCTGGCCGACCCGTCCAGCATGACCGGCTGGCCGGCGGGCACGGTTTGGGCATCGGCCCGGGCCACGGCGGCGGGCCGGTCGGCCGGCGTCGAAGTGCCGCCATCGTCGCCGCCGCCACCACCCCCGCATGAGGCCATCAGCAGCGATGCGCCGACGCCCAGCAAAAGATTGCGGAAAAGAATCATGACAAGGTTTTCCTTTTCGAAGGAACAGCGTGAAATCAGAACTGCATGGTGACGCTGAGCCGCGCGGTGCGGCCCGGCGCCGGCACCAGCCCGAGGCTGAGCGCGTCGAGGTAATAGCGGTCGGTCAGGTTGTCGATGTTGAAGTCGACGCTGACCCGGTCGTTGATGCGATAGCTCGCGAACAGGTCCCAGATCTGGTAGCCGTGCCAGGGCACGACGGCGTTCAGGCCCTGCTGGGTGTCGTCGTTGAACGCCGGCACCTGGTTGCGCTTGCCCATGAACGTGCCGCGCAGGCCCATGGTCAGCCGACGATCCAGCAGGCGCACGCCGGCAGTGGCGGACGCATGCCAGTTCGGCGGGATCATGTTGTTGACGTAGCTGTTGGCGATGCCGTAGTCGGTGCAGGTGTAGCGGCGGTAGCTGCCGAAATGGCAGGTTTCGATGAAGGTGTACCTGGTGGCGCCGCCGCTGATGAAGAAGGTGCCGGCGTCATACGAGCCCGACAGCTCGAAGCCATGGAAGCTCACGCTCTCGATGTTGCGCAGGCTGAAGAACTGCTTGCCCGAGCCCTCCTCCCAGGTGTTGGGAAAAGTGCGCGTCAGGTAGTCATTGGTATGGTTGCGGAAGTAGGCGGCCTTCAGGCGGAACTTGTCGCTGGGCCGCCAAAGTCCGTCCTTGAGCAGGTTGACGCCGATTTCCCGGCTGGTGGCATGCTCGGGTTTCAGATGGATGTCCTGCGACGGCGACACCGAGAAACCCGACGTGGTCTCGAACAGGCTGGGCATGCGCAGCGCCTCGGCATGGCGCGCATAGAACTGCAGGCCCGGGCGCGGTTCCCATAGCAGGCTCAATTGGGGCGCGGCGCCGCTCTGCTTGCTCGTCATCATGATGGGATCGCAATACCCGCCCGCGCCGGGGTTGACGCAGTAGGCACTCTCGGCATCGACGACGCGCGGCTTGTCGTCGGCCGACCGGAAACGCGTATAGCGCAGGCCCGCGTCCAGCGTGACGGTGGGCAGCACGCGCCATTGCATGTTGCCGAAGGCGCTCACCTCGCGCCGATTGCCGGAGCGGCCGCCGCTGCCGACCAGCTCGTTCCCTTGCGCCGTGCCGTTCACGGTCTCGCGCTGCAGCGACAGCCCGTACTCCAGGCGGATGCCGCCCAGGCGATCGAACCGCATGGCGTTGCTCAGGTCCAGGCCCCAGCGCCGGTACTTTTCCGAGCCCGAGCCGAAGCCCAGGTTCAGGCCCTCGTCCGAGTAGTTCCGGTTCAGGCTCTTGGTGTCGGTGTGCCAGAGATTGACCTTGACGTCGTACAGCGGATTGCCCTCGGGGTTCCAGCGATGCCGGATGGCGTAGGTCCTGGCGTCGACGTGGCTGCCTTCGGTCTGCCGGACCTGTCCCAGCCACAGCAGCTGCGATGGCATCATCTCGCCGTAGGTACTGTCGTAGCGCATGAAGCTCAGTTCCGTTTCGTGGTCGCCGGGCAGATAGAAGCGGCTCTTGAGCAGGTAGGATTCGCTCTCGAAGTTGGTGTTGACCACCTGCTCTCCCGCGCGAAAGCGCGTGGCGCCCTCCAGCCTGGGACGCACCTCGGTGTAGAACCCCCGGTTCAGCCGATCGGACAGATCCAGGTGGGGCACCGGCCCCTTGGTGCCGGCGTAGTAATTGCCCTGCTGGCGCCGCGCATAAGCGGCGACCACGTCCACCATCTCGAAGCGCTTGGCCAGCGCCAGGCTGCCGGCCCAACTGCGCGGCTTGAGCATGGACGGACGGTTCATGCTCTCCTTGGGGCCATCGGCGTTGGCGAGGTCGAACGGGCCCTCGCACAGGCTGGCGATGACGCAGTCCGTGCGGAACACCCCGCTGGTCTGGCCCGACGCCGACCCGGTGTTGTAGCCCGCCGGGGTGCCCGGCCCGGGCACCGAGCCGCTGTTGTTGCCGATCGCCGTGCCGCGCAGCCGGATGCCGAAATCCTTGCCCTCGCGCACGATGTCCTCGGCGTCGATCGTGCGCATGATGACCAGTCCGCCGGTGGCACCCGTTCCCTGGGCGTTCATGGTCGGCCCCTTCTCGACGGACAGGCCGCCGATCAGGTCCGGGTCGATGTAGCTGCGCGAGGCCACACCCGCGTAGCCGCGATACACCGTGGTTTCCTGGCGCGTGCCGTCCACCAGCACCGGCACCCGGCCCTGCCCCTGCATGCCGCGGATGTTGACGTCCAGCCCGCCGCTGTTGCGGTTCTCGCCCACCAGCACGCCGGGCATGCCCTGGAAGATGTCGCCCACCGAGGTGCCCCGGAATCGCTCGATGTCGTCGCGCGTCAGCACGTTGCGCGATCCCGCGGTCCGGTAGACCTCGTCCTTGGGATCGTTCTCGGCCTGGCCGATCACCTCGATCGTCGGCAATGCCAGCAACAGCGCGCCTGGCACGGGCCTCAGCGCGTAGACGCCGGTGCCGCGCCCGACGGCTTCCAGCCCGGTCCCCTGCAACAGCAGTTCGATGGCCTGCTGGACCGTGTAGCGTCCGTTCAGTCCGGCCGATCTCAGGCTGGCGACGCTGGCCTGCTCGAACAGCAACGTGACGCCGGCGGCCTCGGCGAACTGCGCCAGCGCCGCGTCCAGCGCACCTGCGGGCACACGGTAGTCGCGCGGCGCGGCCGCCGCGACGGGCATGCCCGAGGCCGCCACGGACTGCGCCCGGGCCGGCCCGGCCGACAGGCCCGACCATGCCATGACGGCCGCCAGCAAGGCGGGCACGAGGCGGACCGGATGCGGATGGCGATTGACGGCCGGCATCAGGGGTACGGGGGCGGCGGGGCGGCGAACGGCCATCTGGGTCCTTTCTGGCGGATCGTGAGCAAAATGCTCATCTCTTGTCTGTAGGACCAGCCAAAAACGGAAACCGGACAGCACCAGGAAAAATCAATCGCGGGGCCCGATGGACACCCAATACCGGGTCAGGCGCCGGATGCGGACCGGCAGGATGGTGGGCACGGCGGCAAGCGCGGCCTCGCGGTCGGCCAGTTGGAACACGCCGGAAATGCGCAGATCGGCGACCGCCGGTTCGCATCGCAGCACGCCGTGCATGTGCCGGCCCAGCTCTTCGCAGAAATCGGCCAGCCGCATGTCGCTGGCGCGCAGGACGCCTCGCGACCAGTCGCCCCGGCGCGGATCCAGCGGCGCGGGCGGCCGGGCGCCATGCGCGCCGAACGAAGTCTCCTGCCCCGCGTCCAGCCTCAGCGCGGGCGCATCCGCCGCGGCGGGCTGGATGATCACCGCGCCATCGAGCACGGCCACGAACGTATCGCGCGGCCCCTGCCTGACGATGAAGCGCGTGCCGATGGCGCGTACCCGCCCGGCATCGGTATCGACCACGAAGGGCCTGGGCGGTGTCCGCGGATCCCGCGCGGTCACGATCATGATCTCGCCGCCGCGCAGCCGCAGCCGGCGCTCGACGCCGAACACCGCGTCCACCGCCGTCGCGGTGTTCAGGTCCAGCACGCTGCCGTCCGCCAGCACCACCCGCCGCCGTTCGCCCACCGCCGTGCGATAGTCGGCGACCCAGGCGCGCCAGGGCGTTTCGCGATACGCCAGCCACCCCGCCGGCACGCCGGCCAGGAGCAGGGCAAGCGTCTTGAGCGCGGCACGCCGCTGGCGGCCGGCCCGGTCCAGGACAGGCATGGCCAGGCCGGGCGGCAGCGCGTCGAGTTGCTGGCCCAGGCGCTGGGCCTTCTGCCAGGCTGCCTCGTTCTCGGGCCGTTCCGACCGCCAGGCCAGGCAGGCGGCCTGGTCGCGCTCCCCGGCGCCCGCGCCGCGCAGGCGCAGCAGCCAGCGCGCCGCCTCGCGGACGGCACGGCGATCGATGGGCTGGCCGGACGCGGGACGCGCGCCAACGCTCACGATGCTTCGTCCGGGCGCCTCATGGCGCGGCAAGAATGCATTGCTCCAGGCCGCGCAACACGTAACGCTGCACGGTCCTGACCGACACGCCCAGCATGCCGCCGATCGCGGCGTACTCCAGGCCCTCGACCTGCGACAGCAGGAAGGCCCTGCGCACCGCGTCGGGCAGCTCGCTCAGCATGGCATCGATCTGGCACAGGGTTTCGAGCAACAGGCAGCGCTCTTCCGGCGACAGCGCCAGCGCCTCGCCCATGTTGGCCAGGGCCTCCAGATACGCCTGTTCCAGCGTCTGCCGTTCGCGCAGGTTGATCACCAGCCGGCGCGCGATGGTCGCCAGATAGGCACGCGGCTCGCGCAACTGCGCCAGGTCGTGTTCATGGCCCAGCACCCGGATGAAGGTGTCCTGGGCCAGGTCATCGGCCTGCGCCAGATTGCCGAGCCGGCGAGCCAGCCAACGCTGCAGCCACCCGTGGTGCTCGCGATAGAGCAGGTCCACGGTGAGCGGGGAAATGACTTCTGACGACACGGGAAAAGGGAAACAAGAGGCGGGCGATGCGCCGCCGATCAATTGATAATGAAAATCATTATCAAATTCTCCAGAGAAGGCGGGAACTTGTCAACCATGTCATCCGGTTATGCCCCATGCGCGCAACGACTTGCCGGACCCGCGGCGGGCTGCGAAAGTCCCGCCAACGACTTGCCGGGCCAACCCAAGACGACCACGGTTCAAGCAAAGGAGACATCCATGACCTTCACCTTCGGGAAACTGGCGCTGGCCGCCACGCTCGGCCTGGCCGCCATCGGCGCGCAGGCGGAAACCTGGCCGGCACGCCCGGTACGCATCATCGTGCCGTACAACGCCGGCACGCCGCCCGACATCAGCAGCCGCATCATCGCGCAGAAGCTGACCCTCAAGCTGGGCCAGACCTTCTACGTCGACAACAAGCCCGGCGCCTCGGGCAGCCTGGCCGCGGGCGATCTCGACCGCTATCCGGCCGACGGCTATACCGCGATGACGCTGCTGACCCCCGTGGTGGTCGGACCGGCGCTGCTGTCCTCGTTCAAGAAGGACTTCGCCCGCGACTACGCGCCCGTCGGCCAGTACGACTGGACCTACAGCGTGCTGGTCGTCACCCCGTCCCTGCCCGTCCACGACGTGAAAGGATTGATCGAGCTACTGCGCGCCAAGCCCGATACCTACAGCTTCCCCTCGGGCGGCTACGGCACGCCGGCGCACCTGGCGGGCGAACTGTTCAAGCAGCGCTACGGCGTCACGGCCACCCACGTGCCCTACAACCAGTTCACGGCCGGGCTGGCCGATCTGGTGGCAGGCCGGGTGAACTTCATGTTCCTGACCAGCACGGTGGCGGCGGCGCAGGTCCAGGGCGGCAAGGTCAAGGCGCTGGCCATCGCCTCGCGCGACAGCCGGCTGCCCGGCCTGCCCGACGTGCCGACCATGGAAGAACAGGGCTTCAAGGGTTTCGACGTGCGCAACTGGGACGGCTTCGTCATGCGCAAGGAAACACCCAAGGCCGCGGTGGCCGGGTTCACGCAGGCCCTGAACCAGATCCTGGCCGATCCCGAAACGCGCAAGGCGCTGGCCGATGCGGGCGCCGATCCGGTCTCGAACACCACGGCGGAGCAGTTCGGCGCGCTGATCGCCAGCGAACAGGCCCGGTTGACGGACCTGGTGCGCCAGACCTCCATCAAGATCGACTGATTTTTTCCGGATACCAGGATGCGCAACGTCCTCTTCATCATGTGCGACCAGCTGCGGGCGGACTACCTGTCCTGCTACGGCAGTCCCTGGCTGCATACGCCCAACATGGACGCCCTGGCCGCGCGCGGCGTGGCCTTCACCCAAGCCTACGTGCAGTCGGGCGTCTGCGGACCGTCGCGCATGTCGTTCTACACCGGGCGCTATCCGTCCTCCCACGGCGCGACCTGGAACTTCATCCCCATGCCCATGAGCGAGCTGACGGTGGGCGACTACCTGTCGCAGGCCGGCCGCGCGCTCCACCTGGCGGGCAAGACCCATTTCGAGCCCTCGGCCGAGGCGACGGCGGCCTGGCGCGGCGGCGCCGCCGGCCGTTCCGCCGCCAGCCTGCTGCAAGGCGGCTTCGAGGTGGTCTGCCGGCACGAGGGCGACCTGCCCACCGGCAAGGAGGACTACCGGCGCTACCTGGAGTCGGCCGGCTACGCGGGCGACGACCCCTGGCTGCAACACGCCAACTCCGGCCGCCATCCGGACGGCTCCCTCGCCAGCGGCTGGCAGATGCGCCACGCGCACCTGGCCGCCCACGTGGCCGAGCCGCATTCGGAAACCGCCTACGTCTCGAACGCCGCCATCGACTTCATCCGCCGGCATCGCGACGAGCCCTGGTCGCTGCACCTGTCCTACATCAAGCCCCACTGGCCCTACATCGCGCCGGCGCCCTACCACGACATGTACCGCCGCGCCGGGCAGGCACCGATCCGGCGCAACCGCGCCTCCGAGGCCGCCGAGCACCCGGTGCTGGCCGCCTACCGCTCGCACGACGAATGCCGCAGCTTCGACCAGGAAGACATCGTGCGCCACGTGCGTCCGGCCTACATGGGCCTGATCCGCCAGATCGACGACCACCTGGGCCGCGTGCTGGAGGTCCTGGAGCAGACCGGGCAGACGGACCAGACGCTGATCGTCTTCACCTCCGACCACGGCGATTTCCTGGGCGACTACGGATTCGGCGAAAAGGAACTGTTCCACGACGTCGTCCAGCGGGTGCCGCTGATCGTGGTCGATCCGTCGTCCGCCGCCGACGCCACGCGCGGCACGCGCGACCAGCGCTTCGCCGCCGCGGTGGACATCGTGCCCACCATCCTGGAGGCGCTCGGCCTGCCCGCGCAGGCGCACCGGGTGGAAGGCCGCTCGCTGCTGCCGCTGGTGCGCGGCGCGGCGGTGGACGACTGGCGCGACTGCGTCTTCAGCGAACTGGACTATGCCACGCGGCGCGCCCGCCACGTCCTGGGCCGCCCCCGCGACGCCGACTGCCGGGGCTGGATGGTGCGCACCGCCGATTGGAAGCTGGTGGCCTGGAACGGCTACCGCCCGCAGCTCTTCCACCTGGCCGAGGACCCGGACGAATTCCACGACCTGGGCGCGGACCCCGCCTTCGAACCCGTCCGGCAATCGCTGTCCGCCCGGCTGCTGGCGCATCAGTTGACGCTCAAGCGCCGCATCGCCGTCGACCTCGACCGCATCGAGGCCATGACCGACAACCTGCCGCCGGGCATACATATCGGCCAGTGGTAGCGCCGTCCCCTCCAGGAGATCGCAGCATGTACGTCAGGAACGCGTGGTACGCCGCCCTCTGGTCGCAGGAACTGCCGGCAGGACAGATGATTGCCCGGACGCTGCTGGACGAGCCCGTGGTCTTCCTGCGGGACGACGCCGGCCGCGCCGCGGCCCTGCTCGACCGCTGTCCCCATCGCTTCGTTCCCCTGAGCCTGGGCGCCCGGGTGCCCGGCGACCGGATCCGCTGCGTCTATCACGGCCTGGAATTCGGCCTGGACGGCGCCTGTGCGCACAACCCCCACGGCAATGGCAGGATTCCGCCAGCCGCCCGCACCCGCGCCTACCCGGTCGCCGAGCGCCACGGCATGGTGTGGATCTGGATGGGCGAGGCCGCCGCCACGCCGGAAACGATTCCCGACTACGGTTTCCTCGAAGGCGGCCCGGATTTCCTGCTGAGCGCGCGCGACCGCATCGTCATCCGCGCCGGCGCCGAGCTGATCGTGGAGAACCTGCTGGACCTGAGCCACGCCTCCTTCCTGCACGACGGCATACTTGGCAGCGCCGCCACCGTCGCGGCGCAGACCGAGGTGGCGCAGCACGAGCGCGGGCTGACGGTGCGGCGATGGATGCCCAACGTGCCCTCGCCCCGCCTGTTCGACACCTTCTCGGAACACCCGGGGCGCCGCGTCGACATGTGGTTCGACATGAACTGGCAGGCGCCCTGCGCGCTGGTGAACGACGTGGGCGCGACGGACCCCGGCGGCGACCGGTCGCGGGGCTACCGCATCCTGGGCGCGCACATCCTCACGCCCGAGACCGCCACCACCACGCACTACCACTTCGCCGCCGCCCTGCGGGTACCTCCCGGCCACGATGCCGCGCAGGACGCGCGGATCGGCCGCACGCTTTCCGAGATCCGCCGCTACGCCTTCGAGCAGCAGGATGCCCCCGTCATCGAGGCGCAGCAGCGGGAATTGCTCAGGGCGGGACCCGACGCGCCGCGGCCCGCCTTGTTCGAGATCGACGCCGGTCCCGTCCGCTACCGCCGGATGATGGACGAGATGCTGGCGCGCGAAACGCGGGCCTGAACCATGCCCGCCATGGACAAACTCTCCATCCACCTTCCTCAGACAGGGGAAAGCTATTTCTGCTCGCCGGATGAAAGCCTGCTGCAAGGCATGCTGCGCCTGGGCCGCAAGGGCATTCCCGTGGGCTGCACCGGCGGCGGCTGCGGCGTGTGCAAGGTGCGAGTCGTGCGGGGCGCGGTGCGCCCGCTCGGCCCGATCAGCCGCGCCCACGTCAGCCCCGAAGAAGAACGTGACGGCTACACCCTGGCCTGCCGCGCCGGTCCGGCCTGCGCCGTCGAACTGGAAGTGGCCGGCCGGTTCGAGAAACCCTTCCGCAACGGCTATCGCACGCAGGGCCGGCCATCCCCGCCGCCCCCAACGAACACAACGGAGACTTGATATGGGCATACTGAGAATCGGACACGCAAGCCTGCGTGTGATGGACATGGAACAGGCGCTGCGGCACTACGAGCACGTGCTCGGCATGAAGCGCGTCATGGAGGACGCCGACGGCCACGTCTACCTGAAGTGCTGGGATGAGTGGGACCGGTACTCGGTGATCCTGACCCCGGCCGACCGAGCCGGCATGAACCACGTCGCCTACAAGGTCGAACGCGACGCCGACCTGGACGAATTGCAGGGCAGGATCGAGGCCTACGGCATCGCCACCCGCATGCTGCCCGAGGGTACGCTGCCGGCCACCGGCCGCATGCTGGCCTTCGCGCTGCCCAGCGGCCACGAGATGCGGCTATACGCGCACAAGGAGTGCGTGGGCACCGACGTGGGCTCGCTCAACCCCGACCCCTGGCCCGACGGCCTGCGCGGCGCGGGCGCGCACTGGCTGGACCACTGCCTGCTGATGTGCGAGTTCAATCCCGAGACCGGCGTCAACACGGTGGCGGACAACGCCCGCTTCATGGCCGAGGTGCTGGACTTCTACCTGACCGAGCAGATCATGGTGGGGCCGGACGGCGCCATCCAGGCCGGCGCGTTCATGAGCCGCACCAACACCCCCCACGACATCGCCTTCGTCGGCGGACCCAGCTCGGGCCTGCACCACATCTCCTTCTTCCTGGACTCCTGGCACGACGTGCTCAAGGCGGCCGACATCATGGCCAAGAACCGGACGCGCATCGACGTGGCGCCCACCCGCCACGGCATCACGCGCGGCGAAACCATCTACTTCTTCGATCCCAGCGGCAACCGCAACGAAACCTTCGCCGGGCTGGGCTACCTGGCGCAGCGCGACCGCCCGGTCATCACCTGGTCCGAGGACAAGCTCTGGAGCGGGATCTTCTATCATACGGGCGAGGCCGTCCCTTCCTTCACCGAGGTCTATACCTGACCCCCTCCCGCGAGACGATCATGAACCTGGATTCCGCCACCATCGCCGCGCTGGCCGCGCACCTGGAAACCTGCGAACGGGAGGCCCGCGACACCCCCAAGATCACGGACGAACATCCAGGCATGGACTGGGACGACGCCTATGCGATCCAGGACGAGATCCTGCGCCGCAAGCAGGCGCGCGGCGCGCGCCTGGTCGGCTACAAGGCGGGCCTGACCTCGCACGCGAAAATGCGGCAGATGGGCGTAGACACGCCCTGCTTCGGTTTCCTGGTCGATGAGTTCTGCGTGCCGGAAGGCGCCGAGATCCCGGCCGGGGCGCTGATCCATCCCAAGGTGGAGCCGGAGATCGCCTTCATCCTGAAGCACCCGCTGCGGGGCCCGGGCTGCCATGCCGGCGCGGTGCTGGCCGCGACCGAATGCATCATGCCCGGCATCGAGGTCATCGACAGCCGCTACCGCGATTTCAAGTTCGACCTCAAGAGCGTGATCGCCGACAACACCTCGGCCGCTCGCTTCGCCATCGGCGGCCGCGCCGTGCCCGTGGACCGGACCGACCTGCGCACACTGGGCGTGGTGCTGGAAAAGAACGGCCAGGTGGCGGCGACCGCCGCCGGCGCGGCGGTGCTGGGCAACCCCGCCGTGGCGGTCGCCATGCTGGCCAACCACCTGGGCGCGCGCGGATTGGAGATACCCGCCGGCAGCATCGTACTGTCTGGCGGTGTGACCGAAGCCATCGCGGTCGAGGCCGGCGACCACGTCACCCTGCACCTGCACGACCTGGGCAGCCTGTCCCTGCGCTTCGCCTAGGCGCCGCGCCGTGCAGCTCCACCAGCTCCGGGCCTTCGCGGCGGTTGCGGAAGCGGGCAGCATCAGCGCCGCCGCCAAGCAGCTGGACGTGACCCAGCCCGCCATCACGCGCGCGCTGCAGCAACTGGAGCTGTCGGTGGGCGCCACGCTGCTGACGCGCTCGGCCCACGGCATCGAGCTGACGCCCTACGGACAGGCCTTGCTGGAACATGCCCGCTTCATCGTGCGCGCGGCGGCCGATGCTCGCGCGCATATCCGGCAACTGGCCGGCGACCTGTCGGGCAAATTGTCCATCGCCTCGTCGGCGGCGCCGTTCGCGCTCGTGGTCCCGCGGGCGGTGGAAATCATGCGGCTCCAGTTTCCCGACGTCTATATCCACCTCCAGGAAGCGACCTATCCCACGGTCATGGACCTGTTCCGCGAGAAAGGCCTGGACTTCGCCATCGGCCCACTGCCCGCGGGCGGTCCCGGTGAAGGCTACCGCCACGACCCGCTATTCAAGCTCGACCTGGTGGTGGCGGTCCGGCACGGCCATCCCAAGGCGCGGGCGAAGTCGCTGCGGGCGCTGGCCGACGTGCCCTGGCTCATCACCGGCCCGGCCGACGGCCCGGGCATGGTCATCCAGCAATCCTTCATCGACGCCGGCCTGCCGCCGCCCCAGTGCGTCATGCACAGCGAATCCGTGGGCGGCGCCATCCAGATCATCGAGCACGGCAACGTCGCCAGCTTCGTACCGCGCTACCTGGCCGAAGAAGCCCAGGCAGGCGGCCTCCTGGCCATCGTGCCTGTCGCCGAGACCCTGCCGTCGCTGACGATCTCCGCCTTCATGCCGGTCCAGAAGATCCTGAGCCCCGCCGGGCAGGCGCTGTATTCGGCCATCCACAGCATCAGCCGGACCCTGCGGCCCAAGGACGGCTGACCGCCAGTTGTTTCCGTTCAGGAAATAACAAGTTTGCGCCCGGCGGGATGTCCAAACCGGCCGCCGATGCCTACCATTTCGCCATCGACCAGCCAGACAGGACTCAAGATGACGGATATCGCCCCCAACGGAAAGATACTCGGGGCCACGGTGCGCGGCCTGGATCTTTCCCGGCCGCTTTCGGAGCAGGATTTCGCCGCGCTGCTGGCGGCGCTGGGCGCGCACGGCGTCCTGCGCTTCCCCGCGCAATCGATCACGCCGGCGCAGCTGCGGGATTTCTCGGCCCGTTTCGGCGGCCTGCAGCGGACGCTGTCGGATGCCAACGAACCCGGCATTCCCGAGGTCAGCATTCTTTCCAATATCGTCGAGAACGGCCGGCTGATAGGCATCGCCGACGCCGGCCAGGACTGGCACACCGACATGTCCTACAACCCCACCGTGGGCTTCGTGAACGTGCTGCACGCCCTGAAGGTGCCGCGGCGCGACGGCCGCGCGCTGGGTTCGACCAGCTTCGCCAACATGCATGCCGCCTACGAGGACCTGCCCGCCGACGTCAAGCGCGAGCTGGACGGCGCCACCGCCGTCCACGACTTCAACAAGTTCTGGGAGAACATGCGGGCGCGGCCGGGCAGCGAACGGCCGCCGCTCACGCCCGAGCAGCGCGCCAAGCGGCCGCCATCGACGCATCCGGTGTTCCTGGCGCACCCCATCACCGGCCGCAAGGTGCTGTACTGCAATCCCGGCTACGCCATCCGGATCAACGGACTCGATCCGGGCCGCAGCGACGAGATGCTCGACTTCCTGTTCACGCACCAGCTCCAGCCCAAGTACCAGTACACCCACGAGTGGGCCGAAGGCGACGTGCTGATGTGGGACCACATCGGCACGCTGCACAACGCCTGGCCCGACTACCTGCCCCACGAGCACCGGCTGATCAAGCGCTGCCAGGTCATGGCCGACCGCATCTTCGATCCGTCCTTCCTCCCGGCCGCGATCCGTCCCGCGCGCGCCGCGGCCGCGCACTGAGCGCGCCATGGGTCTGTTCGATCGCGGCATCGGCCGCGCCCAGTCCATCGACGACCTGCGGGCGGCGGCGCGCCGCCGCCTGCCCAGGCTGGTGTTCGATTTCTTCGACGGCGGCGCCGAGAGCGAGGCCACGCTGGCCGACAACCGCCAGGCCTTCGAGCGCGTGCGCCTCCTGCCACGCGCCCTGGTGGACGTCTCCCAGGTCTCGACCCGGTGCACCGTGCTGGGCGCGCCGGCCGACTACCCGCTGGCCATCGCCCCCACCGGCGGGGTCGGCTACGGCCGCCACGGCGGCGACCTGGCCATCGCCAGGGCGGCGGCGCGGCACGGCATCCCCTATACGCTGTCGACCAGCGCCACCGCGTCGATCGAGGAAGTCGCGCGCGAGGCGCCGGGCCGCCTGTGGTTCCAGGCCTACGTGCTGAAGAACCAGGACTTCTTCCACGCCCTGATCGAACGCGCGCGAGCGGCCGACTACGAGGCCCTGGTCATCACCGTCGACCTGCCGGTGGGCGGCAAGCGCGAACGCGACGTGCGCAACGGCTTCCGCACGCCCTTCCGGCTCACAACCCGCAGCTTCGGCGACGTCGCGGCCCATCCCCGCTGGGCGCTGGCGCTGCTGCGCCACGGCATGCCGGTGAACAAGAACCTGATCGGCCTGCAACGCGACGTGACCTCGGTGGCGGGACTGGCTTCGGCGGTGGGACGCAACTACGACCCCTCGTTCGACTGGGACCGCCTGGCCCAGGTGCGCGACCGCTGGCCGCGCAAGCTGATCGTCAAGGGCATCCTGCGCCCGGACGACGCCGACCGGGTGGTCCGGCTGGGCGCCGACGCCGTGGTGGTGTCCAATCATGGCGGGCGCCAGCTCGACGGCGCCTGCGCGACGCTGGATGCGCTGCCCGGCGTGGTGGACGCGGTGGCCGGCCGCATCCCGGTCTGGCTGGACGGCGGCGTGCGGCGCGGCGTGGACATCCTGAAGGCCCGGGCGCTGGGCGCCGAAGGCGTGCTGGTCGGACGCGCGACGCTGTATGGCGCGGTCGCGGGCGGCGAACCGGGCGCCCACCGGGCATTGCAGATATTGACCGAGGAACTGGTACGCGCGATGAAGCTGTGCGGCGCGCCCGGCATCGAGGACATCGACGAAACCCTCCTGGCGCGCCCGCCGCGCCAGGCAACCCACGAAGGACGGACATGCGCTGGCTGAGATACACGGATTCGACGGGCACCCACTACGGACTGGCCGAGGGCGACCGCATACGGCGGGTCGAGGGCACGCCCTTCGACGGCTATGCGCAGACGGACGATTGGGCCAGCCTGGACCAGGTGCGGCTGGAGGTTCCGGTCATCCCGCGCACCTTCTACTGCGCCGGGCTGAACTACGCCGAGCACGCCATCGAGGCGGCCCGCAAGCGAGGCCAGGAGCCGCAACTGCCGAAACAGGCGGACATCGGCTACCGGGCCAACAACGCGCTGGTGCCGCACGGCCACGACGTGGTGATGCCGGCCGATGCCCGCACCATCCACTACGAAGGCGAACTGGTCGTGGTCATCGGCAAACAGGCACGCCACCTGACGCCCGCAAACGCGCTGGACTGCGTGCTGGGCTACACCATCGGCAACGACGTCAGCGAACGCAACTGGCAGCGGTCGGACCGCACCTTCTGGCGCGCCAAGAACTCGGACACCTTCAAGCCCATGGGTCCGTGGATAGACACCGATTTCGATCCGTCCGGGGCCCGCACCCAGGTGCGCGTGAACGGCCGGACCACCATCGACTTCGCCACCGCGGCGATGATCTTCGACGTGCCCACCTTCCTGTGCGCCATGACGCAATACCTGACCCTGTATCCCGGCGACGTGGTGTGGATGGGCACCGACGGCCAGTCGCCCGACCTGCGTGCCGGCGACGTGGTGGAGATCGAGATCACCGGGCTGGGCACGCTGCGCAACACCTTCGTGCAAGGATGACGCCATGACCGATCTGGAACATTGGGCGGCCGTGACCGGCTGCCAGCAGGCCATCCATGGCTTCTACCTGGCACTGGACGGCGGCGACTTCGACGCCGTGGCCGCCTGCATGGCCGGACAAGGGATCTGGCATCGCCAGGGCCGCATGCTGCAAGGCCCCGCCGAGGTCCGCCAGGCGCTGGCCGACCGGCCCGCCGGACGCACCACGGCCCATCTGGTGCAGAACCTCGTGATCGACCTGGATGGACCGGACCGGGCCACGGCCCGATACATGACGCTGGTCTACCGCGTCGACGCGGCGGTCCCGCCCGCGGGGCCGGTCCCGATGCCGTCGCCCCTGTCCATTTCGCTGCACCACGAACGCCTGTCCCGGGCGCCGGACGGGCGCTGGCTGGCGGAGGAAAAGCGCGGCCAGCGCCGGTTCGGCGACTGATTATTGCAGCGTGTTCTTGGCCTGCTGCAGCAGGGCCTTGTACTGGGTGGTGTCGCGGACCAGCAGCTCGCGCAGCTCCGCGGGCGAGGTGGTCCGCACCTCCATGCCCTGCGCCGCCAGCGTCTCGACGATCTTCGCCGACTTGCCGGCCTTGGCCAGCGCGGCGTTCAGGCGATCGACCACCGGCGCGGGCGTGCCGGCGGGCGCCAGCACGGCCTGCCAGGTCTCGGCCTGGAAGCCCTTGACGCCGCTCTCGTCGACCGTGGGCACGTCGGGCGTGGCGGGCGAGCGCTTGGCGCCGGTCGTCGCGATCAGCACCAGCCGGCCGTCGGCCACGTGCTCCATGTTCCCCACCAGCGAGCTGAACATGACGTCCACGCGTCCGGACAGCAGGTCGGCCATGGCCGGTCCCGTTCCCTTGTAGGGGACGTGGACCATCTTGACGCCCGCCGCCTTGGCGAAGGCCTCGCCCGCCAGATGCTGCGCCGAACCGTTGCCCGACGAGGCGAAATTCACCTTGCCCGGGTTGGCCTTGGCGTAGGCGATGAAATCCTTGACCGTGCGCAGTTTCAGCCCGGGCGTCACCAGGATGCCCAGCGATTGCACCGTGGCCTGGCCGATGGGCTGGAAATCGGCGACGGGATCGTAGGTCTTGGCGTCGTGCAGCAGCGGCGTGATCACGAAGGCGTTGGTGCCGAAGAGCAGCGTGTAGCCATCGGCCGCCGAACGCTTGACCGACTCGGTCCCCACCAGGGTGCCGCCGCCCGCGCGGTTCTCCAGCACCACCGTCTGCCCCAGGCTGTCGGACATTTCCTGGGCGAACATCCGCCCGACGATGTCGGTCGCCCCGCCCGGCGCGTAGGCCACGACCAGGCGCAGCGGGTGCGACGGGAAACCTTGCGCGCTTGCCGGCGCGGCCCAGGGGCCGGCGGCGCCAAGCGCGAGCGCCAGCGCGGTCAGCCGGCGGCGGGTAGAGGACGAAAGGGTCTTGGTCATACGGGTCTCCGGATTCTGGTATCGAATGCGAAACAATGAATGAGGGCATTATTCGTTCGCCCAGCCGGCTCAACAAGGCGGCGGTGCTAAATTTGAAATTTCCTAAGAAGAAACCGGCAAGGATAAACACGTGGACCAGCTCAGTTGCCTGCGCATGTTCCTGGAGGTGGCCAGGCGCAACAGTTTCGCCGGCGCGGCGCAGCACTTCGGCGTATCGCGCGCCACCTGCACCAAGCAGGTGGCCTGGCTGGAACGCTCCCTGGGCGTCAAGCTGCTCAACCGCACGACCAAGCAACTGGGGCTGACGCCCGCGGGCCTGCAGGTGCTGGAGAACGGCACCGACCTGCTGCAGCGCTACGACGACCTGCGCGAATCCGTCCACGATCTGTCGCGCGACGTGGCGGGCGTGGTGCGGGTGGGCGTGCCGCCGGCCTTCGGCACGCAGCGCCTCTTGCCGGTGATAGGCGAATTCCACGAACGCTATCCCGACGTCCAGATCGCGCTCAGCCTGCTCACGGTCCGCAAGCAGGAGACCTTCGTCGAACAGGGCCTGGACGTGGGCATCATCATCGTCCCGGTGCTGAAAGACGCGAGTTTCATCGCCATTCCGCTGGCCGAGGCGCGCCAGGCGCTGGTCGCCTCGCCCGCCTACCTCGCGAAGGTTCCGCCCATCACCCATCCCCGCGACCTCCAGCACTGCAAGTGCCTGGTCAACTGGAACAAATCGCCCACCGCCACCTGGAACTTCACGGGCCCCGAGGGTCCGGTGGCGGTCCGGGTCCAGGGGCCGCTGCGCTCGGACTTCGGCGACGCGCTCAAGGAAGCCGCGCTGGCCGGCATGGGCATCTCCATGCATCCCTATTACATGATCGCCGACGAGATCGAACGCGGCGAACTACAGGTCGTGCTGCCCGGCTACGTGCCATCGGGCCTGGACGTCTACGCCATCTACTCGTCGCGCAAGAACCTCCCCATGCGGGTCCAGGTCTTCCTGGAGTTCCTGAAGGAATGGGCCAGGACACCCAAGTCCTGGAGCAAGGGCATGGAGTAGCGCGGGCGACCCGGATCATTGCTTGAGCCGGGAGCGGAGTGCCTCGAACAGGAAATCGTTCAGCAACCGGCAGCGCCGGGGCACGAGCTCGCGCCGGGGCATGTAGATGAACAGCTCCACCGGCCGCGACACGTACCCCACCTCGATCCGCGCAAGCTGGCCTTCGCGGACCAGCGGCTCGGCATAGTAATCGGTGATCTGCCCCACTCCCGCGCCGTTGAGCACCAGCCAGCGCTGCGTGCCGACATCCGCGACCGTGATCGCGTGCGGCAGTTCCAGCGTCCGCACCTCGCTGCCGATCTTGAAGGACCACGGCCGGACGGTGTCATTGCGCGGATGCCTCAAGGCGATGCAGCGGTGCGCGCGGAGGTCCTCCGGGGACGTGGGCACTCCTTGCGCGGCCAGATATCCGGGCGAGGCGCACAGGTCGTGTCCGACCACCCCGATGCGGCGCGCCGTCAGCGAACTGTCCGGCAGGCCGCCGCCGATGACGCCGATGTCGGCCTGCATCTGGACCATGTCGGCCAACTGGTTCAGTACCAGCAGGTCGACATGGATTGCCGGATGCCTGGCGCCGAATTCCAGCAGCAGGGGCGCGATGGTGGACGCGCCCAGGCTGTGGCCCACGGCCAGCCTGACCGTGCCCACGGCGTCGCTGTGCCTTTCCCGCAAGGCAGCTTCGCCTTCTTCGATCAGCGCCACGCCCGCCCGGCACTTTTCGTAGAAGATGCGTCCCTCTTCGGTCAGCCACATCTGGCGGGTCGTCCGCTGGAACAGCCTGATGTCCAGCCAGGCTTCCAGTTGCGCGATCTGCGAGCTGACGGCCTGCGGGGCGATTTTCAGCTTGCCTGCCGCTTCGCTGAAATTCTTCGCCTGCGCGGCTTGCAGGAAAGTGGAGATGAGCCGTAGTCGGTCCATGGCGATTTACATCGGCGTCCTGCAAGTGTTTCCGGTCGGCGGCACTATGCCAGAGCAGGTACGGTCGGTAAAGTGCCTCGCATCCCAACGCCGACGCCTTCCCCGCCGCCATGAAACGCATGTTCGCCATCGCCGCCAGTCTCGCGGTGTCCTCCCTGCCGGCCCACGGGGCCGACACGTTTCCCTCGCACCCTGTCACCTTCGTCGTGCCCTTTCCGCCCGGCGGGGGCGTCGACCCCGTCGCGCGCCTGGTGGGGACGAAGCTGGCGGAGAAATGGGGCCAGCCCGTCATCGTCAACAACCGTCCCGGCGCCAGCGGGAATATCGGCAGCGACCTGGTGGCGCGCGCCGCCCCCGATGGCCATACGCTGCTGGTCACGACCAACGGTTTCCTCATCAACCCCCACGTCCTGAGCCCGGCGAACAAGGCCAGGGCGGACGCCATGGCCGACTTCAAGCCCGTCGCGATGCTGTCGACCACGCCGCTCGTCGCCCTGGTCCATCCTTCGGTGCCGGCCAGGAACCTGGCGGACCTGGCCGCGCTCGCGCGCAAGGAGCCGGGGCTGCTGTTCGCCGGATCCGGCAACGGCTCCCCCATGCACATGGCCGGCGAGCTTTTCAAGAAGGCGGCCGGCGTGTCGATGACCTATTCGCCGTACCGAGGCATCGGGCTGGCCATGAACGACGTCCTGGGCGGGCACGTGAAAGTCATCTTCGTGGGCCTGGCCGGCGGCAAGGCGCAGATCGACTCGGGCAGGCTCGTCCCGCTGGCCACGCTCGAAAGCCGGCGCACGCCCTTGCTTCCGGATGTGCCGACGGCCGAGGAACAAGGCTTCCCGGGCACCCTCATGGATGCCTGGTTCGGCATGTACGGCCCCAGGGACCTGCCGCCCGGCCTCGTCGCGCGGATCAACGAGGACGTCAACACCGTCCTGAAAGACCCCGCGGTCGCGAAACAGCTGGCCGAGATGAGCCAGGCGCCCGAGCCCATGAATCCGTCGGCCTTCGCCGCCAAGGTGAAAGCCGATTACGACCGCTACGGCCGCATCATCCGCGACGCGCACATCCAGCCGGAATGACCATGCCGCGCACCCGCTCCGCCCCGAACATCCTGCTGATCATGACGGACCAGCACCGCGCCGACCACCTCGGCTGCTACGGCAACGGCGTGCTGCGCACGCCCCACATCGACGCCATCGCCCGCCGCGGCGTCCGCGCCGGACGCTTCTATGTCGCCAACACCACCTGCATGTCGAACCGCGCCACGCTGATGACGGGCCGCATGCCCTCGCGGCACGGCGTGGTCCACAACGGGATCAATCTCGATCGCGACCACGTCACGTTCGTCGACCTCCTGAAAGACGCGGGCTACGCCACCGCGCTGATCGGCAAGTCCCATCTCCAGGCCTTCGGCTACGACGGCGCGGGCCGACGCACCTGGACGAACGCGGGAACGGGGACGCCGCCAAGCCCCCTGCTGCGGGACGCCGTGCGCGCCACCCGCACGGGCCCGCAA
The DNA here is from genome assembly GCA_009360345.1 of Alcaligenaceae bacterium SAGV5. GTDB lineage: Bacteria > Pseudomonadota > Gammaproteobacteria > Burkholderiales > Burkholderiaceae_B > Pigmentiphaga. The sequence continues at coordinate 319,483 of SPDP01000002.1, read as the reverse complement.
TACCTGAACGAGTGGACACCGCTCTGGCGGGAGGGCGGCCGATCGGCGGTGGACACCCCCTACTACGGCTTCGATCACGTCGAGCTCTGCACCCTGCACGGCGACCAGGTCGGTGGCGACTACGATGCGTGGCTGGCCCGCCGCCATGCCGATCCGGCCAGCCTGCGCGGCCCGGCCCATGCCATTTCCGGCCCGCGCCATGGGACTCCCCAAGCCTGGCGGACGCGCATGCCCGAGCATCTCTATCCCTCCGCCTACATCGGCGAGCGCACCTGCGCCTGGCTGGAAGAGCATGCCCGCCAACACGCCACCCAGCCCTTTTTCCTGCAGTGCTCGTTCCCCGATCCCCACCATCCCTATACCCCGCCCGGGCGCTTCTGGGACATGTACCGGCCACAGGACATTCCCTTGCCGCCGACGTTCTTCCAGCAGCCCCGGCCGGATGCGCTCGAGCGCATCCATGGCCGCACGCGCAATGGTCTGAGCCGCGAAGGCACGGCCGCGTTCTCCGTCTCCCCCGCCGAATGCCAGGAAATCATCGCGCTGACCTACGGGATGATCTCGATGATCGACGAACAGGTCGGCCGCATCGACGCCACCCTTGAACGGCTGGGCCTGCGGGGCGACACCGTGGTGATCTTCACCAGCGACCATGGCGACCTGATGGGGGACTACGGCACGATGCTCAAGGGTCCCATCCATGCGCAGGGCGTCATCCGCGTGCCCTTCATCTGGCGCGAGGGGCAGGGAAAACATGACGGGCGCGCGGGCGCGACGCTGGACATTCCCGCCGGCACGCTGGACATCGCGCGCACCATCCTGGAGAAGGCCGGTGTCGCCCCGTACAACGGCCTCCAGGGGCTCAGCCTCCTGCCCTGGCTGGAAGGCCGCCAGGCGTCCCCTCCCCGCCGGCGCGGCATGGTCATCGAGAGCGAGCAGCCACGCCAGACCGACCCCGGCCTTCCCCGGCTGAGGGTCCGCAGCCTGGTGACCGACCGATGGCGGATCACGCTTTCCAATCACGCCCAGGCGGGCGAACTGTACGACCTGCGCGAGGATCCGCTGGAAACGCGCAACCTCTGGGCCTCGGCGGATGCCCGCACCCAGCGGGAAAGCCTGCTGTTGCAACTGGTCCAGGAAATGCTGGACTTGTCCGATGAATCGCCGCTGCCCGCCGCCGTAGCCTGAGCGGCCCACCGGCCCCCATTCCGTCCCAACGCAAAGACGCGCGTCCTGGCGCGGGCCGGCTCACGCCCTTACCCACCCAAGGAGAACCCCCATGAAGATCCCGTACGTGCTTGCCGCGGGCCTCGTCTACGCCACGCAATGCCAGGGTGCCGTCACCCTCTACGGCATCGTCGACAACGGCTATCGGTACGACAAGACCGAAGGCAGCCGCCCCGTCCACGGCCTCGAAAGCAGCAACCAGTACGCGTCCCGCTGGGGCATGCGGGGAACCGAATCGCTCGGCGGCGGCCTGGAGGCGTTCTTCGTCCTGGAATCAGCCATCAGCACCGATACCGGCACCGAAGGCGGCAACCGCCTGTTCAACCGGGCGTCCTACCTGGGATTGTCGGGCCCGATGGGCACCGTGCGCGCCGGCCGCACGACCCACCTCGCATTCGAATGGGCACCCGGCATCGCCAACCCGTTCGGCCTGGGCTATGGCCGGGCGCAACTGGGAACCACCTTCGCCTACAACGACAATGAGTTCGGTTCGGGCCGCGTCAGCAACGCGATCTACTACTACTCGCCTTCCCTGCATGGGTTCCAGGGCGGAATCGGCTACAGCTTCCAGGTCAACGGCAGCGAACTGCCCGGCAGCTCCGCCAACAACCGCATGATCGACCTGGCCCTGCGCTTCACGGGCGGTCCGCTCGGCATGGTGGCCGCCTACGAGGCCGTGCGGGGCGCGGCGGGTGCCGCCCGTCCCAAGGTCCTCACGCTGGGCGCATCCTATCGGCTCGGCCGCCTCACGGTGAACGCCGGATACGGGCACCTGCGCCAATCCTCCGGCACGGCTTTCGGCGTCGGGGCCGACCGCTCGTATTCCGTGGGCGGCTCGTTCGACGTCGGCAGCCGGGGCCGGTTGCTTGCCGCCTATCAGACGGCAAGCGCCAGCAAGCTCGACAACTGGGCGATCGGCTACAGCCACGCGCTGTCCAAACGCACCTCGCTGTACACCTTCGTCAACTGGGGCAAGACGTCGCCGGGCCCCGTTCCGGCGCGGCTCAGGCAAAGCCAGTTCGCCGTCGGCATGTCCCACCGGTTCTAGACGGCGCCCTTGCGGCCGCGCTTGCCTTCCTTGCTGCCGAACAATTCGACCAGGCTTTCGCGCAGCCAGGTCAGGGCCGGGTCCGCGTGATAGCGGTGGTGCCAGTACATGTTCAGGTCGAACACCGGGAATTTCACCGGGGACTCGCAGATCTCGAGGTTGGACTCCCGCACGGCAAGCCGGCCGAAGTTGCTGGGCACGGGCGCGATCAGGTTGGTGTCCGCCACGATGGGAAGCACCGACAGGAAGCTGCGCACGCGCAGCGCGATCTCGGCGCGCACCGCGCGGCTGAGCAGGACACCCTCCACCGCCGCCAGGTGATGCGTCGCGGGCGGGGCGGCAAGGATGTGCCGCGAGTTGCGCAGTTGACTCAGCGTCAACGGCATGCCCTGCGTGGCGCGGCTCTTGCGCCGCACATAGACGAAGTGCTCGGGAAACAGCGTTTGCTGGTGTACCTGCTTGCCCAGGCCGGGAATGAAGCCCATGGCCATGTCGATGTCGCCCGAGGCCAGGCCCTCGCCCAGTTCCCGCAGGTCCGCCGACAGGCTTTCCACCGTGATGCCGGGAGCATGATCGCCCAGGTAGGCCAACAGCTTGGGCAGGAAGTAGCGCTCGCCGGCATCGCTCATGGCGATGCGGAATGAACGATTGGCGTCCCTGGGATTGAACTCCGTCCGTTCGATGGTGGTCCGCACGGTTTGCAGCGCGGATGCGACGGGTATCGACAGTTGTTCGGCAAAGGGCGTCGGCACCACGCCGCGCTGCATGCGCACGAACAGCGGATCGCCGTAGGTCTCGCGCAGCTTGGCCAGCCCGTAGCTGACCGCCGGCTGCGACAGGCCCAGCCGCTGTCCGCAGGCGGTCAGGTTGCGCGTCTGGTAGATGGTGTCGAACAGCTCAAGCAGGTTGAGATCGATCTGCCGGGTAAGGGGCCGGGCCGTCGGGCGCATGGTCAGATATCAGTGGATTCGATATCACAAATCTTATCTTTTAATTTCTCAAATGAGTACCCGTCCCCTAGAGTAGCAGCGCCAAGGGAGGCAATACCATGAACCAGCACATACGGCTGGCCGTTCTGGCCGGCATTCTTTCCATGGCCGCCACGGCGGCGAACGCGCAGTCTTTCCCCACGAAACCCGTCCGCATCCTCACGCCCTCTTCCGTGGGCAGCGGTCCCGATGTCGCGCTGCGGGCCATCGCGGAGCAGCTCGGCAAGAAATGGGGGCAGCCCGTGATCGTCGACAACCGCCCGGGCGGCAACGGCTTCGTCGCCACCGGCCTGTTCAAGCAGGCCAAGCCCGACGGCTACGAACTGATCGCGCCGGACAGCAGCCACATCGCGACCCATCCGCACACTTTTCGCAAGCTGCCCTATGACCCGCAGAAGGACTTCGAGCCGATACGGCCGATCCTGAACACCGCGTTCTTCGTCGTGGTCGGCGCGAACAGCCCCTACAAGACGCTGGGGGACATCATCCGGGCCGCCAGGGAGCAACCCGGCAGGGTGACCTATGGATCGTGGTTCGTGGGCAGCCCCGGACACCTGGGTGGACTACGGCTGCAATCGCTGAAAGGCATCGAGATGCTGCACGTGCCGTTCAAGGACATGGGCCAGTTGATGACCGCCGTCGCCGCCGGGGAAGTCGGGTGGACGCTGGGCAGCGACGCCAGCGCCGGGCCGCTGGAGAAAGCGGGCAAGCTGCGCTATCTCGCGATCGCCGCGCCCGCGCGTTCGCCCATCCATCCGCAGGTGCCGTCCGTGGACGAGAGCCCGGACACGAAGGGATACGACGTGCAGGCCTGGGTCGGCCTGTTCGCGCCGCCCGGCACGCCCGAGGCGATCAAGCAGCGCATCAGCGACGACGTCGCCGCCGTCCTGAAGTCGCCACAGATCGTCGAACGCTACCGGCTGCTGGGCTACGAGAATCCGGACCTCGATCCCAGGCAATTCGCCGCCCGGATCCAGCGCGATACGGACGCCTGGGGCGCCGTCATCAAGCAGGCCGGCCTGCGGCTGGACGACTGACCGACACACGCAACGAGAAGGGGACGTTTTTCATGCAATCGAAGTCAAGACCGGGAACGATGGAGCGATACCGGGTGGAAGGCCAGCTTGCTGTCGTGACCGGTGGCGCCCACGGCATCGGCCTCGCATGCGCCGGGCTGCTGCGCGAAGCGGGAGCCCGGGTGGTGATCGTCGACCGCGACGGCCCTGCCGCCCGGACCGCCGCGCGGGCGCTGGGCGACGGCGATGCCCGGGAACTGGATGTCCAGGATACGGGCGCGATCGGCCCCGCGTTCGCCTCCATCCGCGCGCAGCACGGCCCCATCGGCATCCTGATCAACAACGCCGGCATCTCGATCCGCAAGGGCGCGCTGGAGCTTGAGCTGGAGATGTGGAAGCAGGTCCTGGACATCAACGTGACCGGCGCGTTCCTGTGCGCGCGGGAAGCGGTGCGCAACATGGACGCGGCGGGCGGCTGCATCGTCAATACCGCGTCCATCATGGGACTGTCCGGCGGAAGCCTGTATCCCAACGCGGCCTACCATACGGCCAAGGGTGCGGTGGTCAACATGACGCGGTCGCTGGCGATCGAGTGGGCGCCGCGCCGGGTCCGGGTCAACGCCGTGGCGCCGACCTGGACCCGCACCTCGTTCATCGGCGAACTGTCGGCCGACGTCCGTACGCGCATCGATGCCCTGACGCCGCTGGGAAGGCTGGCCGAACCCGAGGACGTGGCCGAGGCCATGCTGTTCCTGGCCAGCCCCGCCGCCTCGATGATCACGGGGCATATTCTTCCCGTGGACGGCGGCTACCTCGCCCAGTAGATACCGTCCATGCCTCCCGTTGCCATTGCCTGCGCCATCCTCGCCCCGCTGATCTGGGGCGCCCAACTCGTCGTCATCAAGGTCGGCCTCGCGGCCTTCCCACCGCTGTTCTTCGTGTCGCTGCGCTTCGCCATCCTCTCGGCCATCCTGCTGCCCTTCGTGCCCAGGCCGCGGCGCGACCAGGTGTGGCCCGTCGTCCTGATCTCCATCTTCATGGGCGGCCTGAACTTCTCGCTGATCTTCATGGGCCTGGGGCAGGGCCAGGCCAGCCTGGCCGGCGTGGCCATCCAGTTGGCGACGCCATTCACGGTGCTGCTCGCGTGGCCGCTGCTGGGCGAGCGTCCGCCGCCGCGCGTCCTGCTGGGCGTGGTCATCGCGTTCGGCGGCGTGGCCCTGGCTACGGTCGACCCCGGCGCGCAGGCCGCGCTGCTGCCCACGCTCATGTTCGTCGGCGCGGCCTTCGGCCTGGCCATGGGCGGCGTGCTGACGAAGCGCTACGGCCCCTTCGACCCGTTCATGCTGGTCGCCTGGATGTCCACCCTGGCGCTGCCGCAGATCTTGGCGATGTCGCTCGCGATGGAAACCGGCCAGATCGACGCGCTGCGGTCCGCTCCCGGCTCGGCCTGGCTGGCGCTGGCCTATACCGTGTTGCTGGGAGGCATCGCCGGCTTCGGACTCTGGTTCTGGCTGATTGGCCGCTACTCGATGGCGCGCGTCGCGCCGTATGGCCTGCTGCAAACGGCATTCGCCGTCATCACCGCCACCCTCTTCCTGGACGAGCCGCTGACCGTCACGCTGGTGGGCGGCATGTTCCTCTGCATCGCCGGGGTGGCCATCACGCAGCGGCGGGCCTGACCGGTCAACCGGCGAGGTGCGCCATCACCAGCGAACGCAGCACCGGCAGCCGGCCCGAGAAGAAATGGTCCGCGCCCGGGACCACGACCACCGGCTGCATCTGCGGCCGCGCCCAGTCGAACACCGACGCCACCGCCACGCGCTCGTCCTGTTCGCCGTGGATCACCATGGCATCGGGAATATCCGCCGGCGGCTCGTAGCTGCGCCGCCCGGGGATCTCGCCGGCCGGCATCCCGGCCAGGCACACGCGCCATGCCGGGTCGCCGCCATCGGCCAATGTCCGCGCCACCCTGGCCTGCACGAACGCGCCGAAGGAGAAACCGACCAGGGCCAGCCGCGTGCCGGGCTGAGCGTCGCGCAGCGCCTGGCACAGCGCGAGCACGTCGTCGGTCTCGCCGTCGCCCTCGTCGTGCGGACCCGCGCTGCGCCCCACGCCGCGGAAGTTCGGCCGGGCGACCAGCCAGCCCGCGTCGCACAGCGCCCGCGCCAGGAACTGGGGAATCTTGTGCCGGGCGCTGCCGCCCTGCAACGGATGGGGATGCGTGACGACCGCCAGCCCGGCCGCGGGACCGCCGGGCAGGTCGAACACGACCTCCAGGTCTCCCGCCGGGCCGTCCAGCAACGCGGCGCCGCCCTGGGTCAGATCGAGTGTTTTCATGGCGGGAATCATACGCCCTGGACAGGCCCCCCTCCCGCCGGAACCGTCACGACCGCTCGAGCACCGTCAGCATGGGACGCCCCCCGGTGGCCTTCTCCCGTATGGGCGGGACCGGCAGCCGCGGGGCTCCCGGTTCGATGGCCAGCGTGTGCTCCAGGCTGTACCAGATTTCCCCCGCATTTTCCCCGAAGCGAGGATCGCGCCCGGCATGGCGCACATAGTTCCCCACCAACGCCCGCGTCACGCCGAACTGCACGTCGCTGTCCAGGTTCGGGTCGTCGTTCGAATAGACCTGGGCGAACTGCGTCTTGTAGCCTGGCTTGTGGACCAGGAAATGGATGTGGGCGGGGCGCATGTTGTGCCGGCCCTGCTTGCGCAGCAGCGCGCCCACCGGACCGTCCACCGGTATCGGATAGCCCACCGGCTTGACCGAGACGAACTCCACCATCCCGGCCGCGTCCGTGCGGAACTTCCCCCGCAGGTTCATTTCCGCCTGCGCGGGGTCCTGGTTCTCGTAGAACCCCTCGGGCGAGCAGTGCCAGACATCGACCTCGGCGTCCGCCACGGGTAATCCCGCCGGATCGACGACACGCACGCGGACGAGCAGCGGCACGCCGGCGGTCTCGTTGCGGACGATGCTGTCGCCGCTGGCCATCGGCGGCGAATTTTCACGCCAGAACGGGCCGAGCAGGTTGGCGGTCGTCTCGCCTCCCTGCCCGTTGTTCAGCAGGCACACCAGCGACGACAGCCCCAGCGAACCGGCGGCCAGCACCACCTCGTTGTGGGATGCCGTCGTGCGCTGTCCCAGTTGCGCGATCACCGCGCATGCCTGCTGGAACTCGGCCTCGGTCAGCTTCACTTCACGCGCGAAGTCATGCAGATGGCGCACGGCGGCGCCCATGATCTGCCTGAAGCGCGCATCGGGCGCCCGCTCCAGCTCATCGAGCACGGCGGCCGTTACATCGGCCTCATTTCCTATGATCATCACTTTCTCCTGCTGCTGCATTGACTACCGATGAACATTGCTTTTCAATGCGAGGCCGAAGGGCCGCGATGCGTGTCCTCCGTCCCCATGGTTTTTTCAAAGCGCTTCGCGAACGATGACTCGTACCCCGAAATCCGGCCCCGCCGCCGAGAAACCCGGCGCCGATCGACCGGCCGATGATTCGCCTTCCCTGATCGACGACCTGAACGAGCATCCCGGCCACCTCTTCCGCCGCGCGCAGCAGATCTCCACCTCGGTCTTCTACGCGACGCTCGGGGAACACATCACGCCCATACAGTTCGCCCTCCTGAACGCCATCCAGCACCACCCCGGCGTCGACCAGGTCACGCTGGCCAGCCTGGTCGGCCTGGACACCTCGACCACCGCGGCCACCGCCACCCGGCTGGAGGAAAAGGGCCTGATCGAGCGGCGCCTGGAAGTCGTCCTGCGCCGTCAGCGCAAGCTGTACCTGACGGGCCAGGGGGTCAGGACCATGGAAGGCATGACCCAGGGCCTGACCGACATGCGCAAGCAATTGCTTTCCCGGCTGAGCCCCTGGGAGCAGGAAACCCTGATGCGCCTGCTGCGCAAGTTCGTCGAGGTGAACAACGAGTTCAGCCGGGCGCCGCTGGGGGAAGTCAGCCGGCTCCCCAAGGGCAGGCGCAACTCCGCCTGACGCCATGCCGCCCTAGTCCAGAGTCAGGCCCACGGTACGCACCAGGGCCTCGTTCTTGCGCGAGGTCGCCGACAAGTCGGCCTTCACCGCGTCCGCCTTCCTGCCCTGGGGATCCAGGCCGTTCTGGGTGAAGACGGACGCGGCCTGGGGATGGGCCAACGCCTTGGCGAAGGCTTCGTTCAAAGTATCGACGATCCGGTCCGGCACCGACGACGACGCGAACACGATGAAGCTGACCCGCGGCTGCAGCTCGGCGAATCCCGCCTCGGCGAACGTGGGCGTGTCCGGCAGCAGCGGGCTGCGGGTCGCGCCGGTGACGGCCAGGGCCTTGATCGCGCCGGTCTTGATATGGCCGAGCGCCGGCGACCCCACGCCGCCGGACACGAGCTGGACCTGATTGGCCACGAGGTCGTTGATGGCGGCCGCATAGCCCTGATAGGGCACGTTCACGATGTCGACCCGGGCCTGCTGCTTGATCGACTCCAGCAGTAGGTGGTGCGTGTTGCCGATGCCCAGCGTGCCGTAGTTCAGCTTTCCGGGATGGGCCCGGGCATAGTCCACCATGCCCCGCAAGGTATCCGCCGGCAGCCCCTTGGAAGCGGACAGAACGATGCGGGACTCGGCCAGGTCCACCACCGGCCGCAGGTCGGCGGCCTTGTAGGGCAGCTTCTTGAACAGATGGGGATTGAGCGTCACGATCCCGTCGTCGGCCACCAGCAGGGTGTACCCGTCGGCCGGCGCGCGCAGCGCGGCGCTGGTCGCGATGATCTGGTTGCCCCCCGGGCGATTCTCGACGACCACCGTCTGGCCGAGCGCCGCGGTCAGTTGCTGGGCCACGGTCCGGGCGGCCAGGTCGGCCACGCCGCCGGTCGGATACGACACGATCAACGTGATCGGCTTGGACGGGAACGGCGCCTGCCCGTGGGCGGGCAGGGCCAGGGCACAGCCCAATGCGATCGAGACCTTCGTCATCCACCCCAGTCCTGCTGTCTTGCTGCGTTTCATGCTGTCTCCTCCGGCAATGTCCGGCTTATCCACGACGGTTTCCATTCCTGTAGGGGCCCAGGCAGGCCAGCGCCAGATCGGCGATGGGCGTGGGCACGCCGGCACGGCGCCCCTGGCTGCACAGTTCCCCGATGATCCATTCGACTTCCAGCCGCCTGCCGGCCTCCAGGTCTTCCAGCATGGAGACCTTGGCATCGGGATTGGCCCGGTCGGTGAAACGCATGGCCTTCTCGATCAGGTCCGGCGGCAGAGGAATCGCCAACGCGCGCGCCACCGACGCGGCTTCGCGCATGGCGCGTTCGAGCTGTTCCCGCAGCCGCGCGTCGCCGGTGATCGGCCCGACCGGCTGGCGCGACAGGCAGCACAGCGCGGCGGTGGCCGCCAGCATGATGAATTTCTGCCAGAGTTCCGACACGATGTCCGCCGAAAGCTCGACGGAGAAACCGGCCTCCCGGCCCGCCCGCTGGAACGCCAGCATCGCGGGCGACACCTTGCCGTCCGGATCGCCCAGCGTCAGCGTGGCCGTGGGCGTCTTGCGCTCGATCACCCCCGGCGCGACGATGTGCGACGACAGCAGCACGGTGCCCGGACAGACACTGCCGCGCGCAAGGTGTTCGGCCAGGATCCGGTGGGCCACGATGCCGTTCTGGGTCGTCACGACCAGCGTCCCCGGCCCCACCACGGGCCGGATGGCCTGGGCGGCATCCTGCAGGTCGTAGAGCTTGACGCCGCAGATCACGACGTCCGCCAGTTCCGCGCCGGGCGCATCCGTGGCCAGCAGGTTCGATACCGTGAACTCGTCCTTGCCATGGCGGATCCTCAATCCGTGCTTCCTGATCGCGTCCAGGTGCGCGCCCCGGCAGACCAGGGTCACGTCATGGGAAGCGCGGGCCATCATGGCCCCGAAGTACCCGCCTATCCCGCCCGCGCCAAAGACCACTATCTTCATCGCATGCCCCCGTTCAATCCCTGAAGCCAGGCGCCACCCTGTCGGCCAGCCTGAGCATGGCCGGCCATTCCTTGTGGCCGAGCGGGCTCTTGCCGGTGGAGTATTCGTCCAGCCTGGCATCGCTGAATCCCAGCCTGGCGATCTCCCGCGCGATGCCGGCCGGCGGCAGCCGGGGCTGGCGGCCACAGGCCAGGATGTCGAGCTGCGCCTGGCAGGCCTTCTCCAGGTGCCACATGATGCTGAACGCTTCGGCCACGGTCTTTCCGACCACCAGCGTTCCATGGTTGCGCAGCATCAGGACGATGTTGTCGCCCAGGTCGCGCGCCAGCCGGGCCCGCTCGTCCAGGCTGAGCGCAAGTCCCTCGGACTCGTGATAGCCGATCCGTCCGTGGAAGAGCATGGCATGTTGCGTCAGCGGCAGCAGCCCTTCTTCCAGCGCGGATACCGCCATGCCCGCACGGGTGTGGAGGTGCAGCACGCAATTGGCATCCTCGCGCATGGCATGGATGGCGCTGTGGATGACGAAGCCCGCCTTGTGGACCTCGTGTTCGGAAGGCTCGACCAGCGTTCCCTCCAGATCGACCTTCAGGAGATTCGAAGCCGTGATCTCGTCGAAGGCCAAGCCGAACGGATTGATCAGGAACTGATCGTGCGAACCCGAAACCCGCATGGAAATGTGCGTATAGATCAGGTCGGTCCAGCCGAAGTGGGCGACCAGGCGATAGCAGGCCGCAAGGTCGACGCGGGCAAGCCGCTCGGACGTCATGCCGGGTGGCGGCTCGCTCCCTCGCCGCGGCAGGCTACCTGTCTCATCCATGTCATTCATGCTTTCTTCTCCGGAAGCAATTCAGCTTACTGAATTGGCACTAGCATAGCGACAGCGAGAGGCGGCAACAAGAGCATTCTCAGTTCACGTTTACCCTTAATACATGGGCTTTTTCAGCCGTATCTTGCTTTCCAAAATGGCTTTGCATACACTGATTCAGTGTACTGAATTGCAATATCAGGAATGCGAAGGAGACCGCAATGAAACATGACGGCGAAGCGACCGCGCGAACTTCACCGCCCGCGTTCCCGAAGAACCGCTGGCATGTCGCCGGTTTTTCCTGGGAACTCCAGGGGCAGCCCATCGCAAGAACCCTGCTCGGACATCCGGTCGTCCTCTTCAGGGCCGCGGACGGGGTCGCCGCGCTGGAAGACCGGTGCTGCCACCGCCACCTGCCGCTTTCGCTGGGAACGGTCGAAGACCGCGGACTGCGCTGCGGCTATCACGGCCTGCTCTACGACGCGCGGGGAGCCTGTATCGAAGTCCCGGGACAAGCCACCGTTCCCCCCCGCGCCAGGGTCCGAAGCCATCCCCTGCGCGAGCAGAACCAGATCCTCTGGATCTGGCTGGGCGACGACGAGGCCACCGCGCCGCCACCGGACTATGGCGTGCACGACGACGACCGCTATCGCTTCCGCGGCGGCGTCGTCCACTACGACGCTCCCAGCCAGCTGGTGCACGACAACCTGCTGGATCTCAGCCATCTCGCCTATGTGCACCTCAAGACCATAGGCGGCGATCCGGGCCTGCACATGCACGCGCCCATCCAGGTCGAGCAATCCGGCGACACCTTGCGGATCGTCCGCCTGATGCCCGATTCCGATCCGCCCCCCACCTACGGGCTGGCCTGGCCGTTCGCGGGCAAGGTGGACCGCTGGCAGGAAATCGAATTCCACGGCAGCCACCTGCTGATATGGGCCGGCGCCATGGATGCCGGTTCGGGCGCGCTGGACGATCCGGACCGGGGCGGCCTGCACATCCGCGGCTTCCATGGCGTGACGCCGGAAACGGAAACGACCTGCCATTACTTCTGGACGGTCGCCACCAATCCCCATCCCGGCATGCCGGACATGACGGATGCCATCCGCGAGCAGGTCGAACTGACATTCAACGAAGACAAGGCGGTCATCGAAGCCCAGCACCGCAACATGCGGCGGTTCGCCGGCTCCCCGGCGGTCGACATCCGCGTGGACGTCGGCCCCAATCGCGCGCGCCGGCTGCAGGCCGAGGCGGCGTCACGGACGGTCAACGCCCATCAAACGTAAGGAGCAACTCATGTGGATGAAGAACGCCTGGTACGTGGCGGCCTTTTCGAAAGAGGTTCATACGAACCTGCTGGCGCGTACCTTTCTGGGAACCCGTGTCGTCCTGTACCGCCAGGAGGACGGCCAGGTCGCGGCCCTGGAGGACAGCTGCGCGCATCGCCGCCTGCCGCTTTCCTTCGGCCATGTCGAGAACGACCGACTCGTCTGCGGCTACCACGGCATGTCCTTCGGCGCCGACGGGAAATGCACCGGGATACCGGGCCAGGAGCGCATACCGCCGGCCGCGCGCGTACGCGCCTTTCCCATCCAGGAACGGCATGACCTGATATGGATCTGGCTGGGCGATCCGGCCCTGGCCGGACAATCCTCGCCCCCGGACGCGGGCCGCATGAAGCACCCGGACTGGGTGCCCAGCGCGGGCTATTGCCACCTGGAAGCGGACTACCGGCTGCTCAACGACAACCTGCTGGACCTGTCGCACGTCGCCTTCGTGCACGGGCGGACCATCGGCAACACCGCCGTCGCGCAATCGCCCATCAAGGTCAGCCAGCAGGGCAACGTCGTCAGCGTCCATCGCGACGTCGTGGGCGCGCACGCACCGCCGTTCTATGCCCACCTGGGCGGCTTCCGGCAGCCCATCCACCGCTGGCACACCGTGAACTACCACGCTCCTTCCACCTGCATCATCGAGGTCGGCTGCGAGGCGATGCAGCCGGGCGACGGGCTGGGCAGGATAGAGGGCGTCGTCATGCACCTGATCACGCCGGAAACCGAGGACAGCTCCCACTACTTCTGGGCCTTCATCCGCCGGTTCCGCCAGGACGAGCCGGCGCTGACCGAATACATCCGGCAGGCCATCGATACCACGCACACCGAAGACAAGGTCGTGGTCGAACTGCAGCACGCCGCGCTGACCGCGCCGCAGCGGGAGAATCCCGTCAACCTCGCCATCGTCGTGGACAGCGGTCCCCTGCGCGGCCGCCGCCTGCTGGAGGAGCTGATCCAGCAGGAGCCATCGGCGCCCGCCCCCGAACCCGTGCCCGCCCACCTGGCGGGCTAGCGTTTTCCCACACTGAAGAGAGACAGACATGACAGGAAACCGTGGCGTTGCCTACGTCGGGCAAGGCGTCGTCGAAGTCCGGGAGATCCCCTTCCCGAAACTCGAGAGTCCACAGGGCCGGGCGATCCGCCACGGCGTCATCCTCAAGGTCCTGACGACGAACATCTGCGGCTCGGACCAGCACATGGTCCGGGGGCGGACGACCGCGCCGGCGGGACTCATCCTCGGACACGAGATCACGGGCGAGGTCATCGAGGCCGGCCAGGACGTCGAGTTCCTCCGCAAGGGCGACATCGTCTCGGTGCCGTTCAACGTCGCCTGCGGCCGATGCCAGACCTGCAAGGAACAACAGACCGGCGTCTGCCTGACCGTCAACCCGGCGCGCGCCGGCGGCGCATACGGCTACGTCGACATGGGCGGCTGGATAGGCGGGCAGGCGGAATACGTGATGATCCCCTACGCCGACTTCAATCTGCTGAAGCTGCCCGGGCGCGAACGCACCCTGGAGAAGATCCGCGACCTGACCTGCCTGTCCGACATCCTGCCCACCGGCTACCACGGCGCGGTGACCGCGGGGGTCGGGCCGGGCAGCACCGTCTACGTCGCCGGCGCGGGACCGGTCGGGCTCGCGGCCGCCGCCTCGGCCCGCCTGCTGGGCGCCGCGGTGGTCATCGTCGGCGACGTCAATCCCGCGCGCCTGGACCATGCGCGCAAAGTGGGGTTCGAGACCGTCGACCTGTCGCGCGACGCCTCCCTGGGCGATCAGATCGCACAGATACTGGGCGTGCCGGAGGTCGACAGCGCCGTGGACGCGGTGGGCTTCGAGGCGCGTGGCCACGGTCACGAGGGCGCGCGCCTCGAAGCGCCCGCCACCGTGCTGAACTCGCTGATGGAGATCACCCGTGCGGCCGGGAAGATAGGCATTCCCGGCCTGTACGTGACCGACGACCCGGGTTCGGCCGACCCGGCGGCGCGCAAGGGCGCATTGAACGTCCGGTTCGGGCTGGGCTGGGCGAAATCGCACAGCTTCTTCACCGGACAGACGCCCGTCATGAAATACAACCGCGCGTTGATGCAGGCCATCCTGTGGGACCGCATCCGGATCGCGGACATCGTCGGCGTGGAGCTCATCTCGCTCGACGAAGCGCCGCGGGGCTATGCCGAGTTCGACGCGGGCGCGCCGAAGAAATTCGTCATCGATCCCCACGGCATGACGAAGAAGCATTGAGCGAAGCGCGGTGAAGGGCCGGACCGGGGCTGGGATAGCTTTGTCCCGCCCGGCCGCCGGACTTGCCACGTTTGGACGGATACTGCGGCTTTCCCTTCCCCCTGCCGCCATGACCCTCGCCGTCCTCGCCAGTTGCGCCCTGACCGGCATCGACGCGCCGCCGGTGCGCGTCGAGGTCCACCTCGCGCCCGGCCTGCCGTCCTTCACCATGGTCGGGCTGGCCGACACCGAAGTGCGAGAAAGCCGCGAGCGCGTGCGGGCCGCGCTGCTCAGCTCCGGCTTCGACTTCCCGGCGGGCCGGCTGACCGTCAACCTCGCGCCCGCCGACCTGCCCAAGGAATCGGGCCGCTTCGACCTGCCCATCGCGGTGGGCGTGCTGCTGGCATCCGGGCAGATCGCCATGCCCTCGCTGGCGGGCCGCGATCGTGCGCGGGACGCGATCCCGCCACTTGCCCGGCTGGTGCTGGCCGGCGAACTGTCGTTGACCGGCGCGGTGGTGCCCATCTCGGGCGCCCTGGCCATCGCCCTGTCCTTGTCGCGGCGCCAGCCCGGCGCCGAGCTGCTGCTTCCCGCCGCCAGCGCCGGGCAGGCGGCGCGGGTACCGGGCCTGCGGGTCTACGGCGCCGCCACATTGCGGGCCGTCGTGGCCCACCTCGAGGAAAAACACGTGCTGGCCGCCACGGCCTGCCATCCCGACACGGCGGCCGGCACACCGCCCTGCCTGTCCGACGTCAAGGGCCAGTACGGCGCGCGGCGCGCCCTGGAGATCGCGGCGGCCGGCGGCCACAACCTGCTGATGCTGGGGCCGCCGGGTTCGGGCAAGAGCATGCTCGCCCAGCGCCTGCCCGGCCTGCTGCCGCCCCTGCGCCACGGCGATGCGCTGGAAGCCGCCGCCATCGCCAGCCTTGCTCCCGGCCCGGCCCCGCCCTTCGGCCTGCGGCCCTTTCGCGCACCGCATCATTCCGTGTCCGGTGCCGCGTTGGTCGGCGGCGGCACCCGCCCCCGGCCGGGAGAAATCACCTACGCCCATCTCGGGGTGCTATTCCTGGACGAATTGCCCGAATTCGGCCGGCATGTGCTCGACACCCTGCGTGAACCGCTGGAAACCGGCCGGGTCTCCATCGCGCGGGCCCGGCATCGTACCGACTATCCGGCACGTTTCCAGCTCGTGGCCGCAATGAATCCTTGCCGATGCGGCTGGCATGGCAGCAGCTTGAAAGCGTGCACTTGCACACCCGACCAGGTGGCCGCGTATCGCGCCCGGCTGTCCGGCCCCCTGCTCGACCGCATCGACCTCCAGGTCGACGTCCCCGCCGCCGGCGACGACTGGGCCGATCTGCCGCCCGGCGAGCCCACCGCCGCCGTGCGCCAGCGTGTCGAAGCCGCCCTGGATTGGCAGCATCGCCGCCAGGGCTGCGCCAACGCGGCGCTCGCGCCCGGGCAGGTGGACATCCACTGCCTGCCCGATGCCGCCGCCCGCGCCTTGTGGAAGCAGGCCATGAAACAGTTCGCGTGGTCGGCGCGCACCGCGCACCGGGTGCTGAAGGTGGCCCGGACGGTGGCGGACCTGGCGGAATCGGCCGTGATCGGGAGCCCGCACATGGCGGAAGCGGTACAGCTCCGGCGGCCGTTGCGCGAAGGATAGGCAAGGCCCCGCCGCAGTCCGTCAACAATCAACATCCCCTCTCGACCAGAGATTCGATGTGGTCCTACAATCGCGGACGCTCAAACATGCTCCGGGTTGTTCATCCCTCATGACCTCCTGCCTTTTTGTTGGACGAGATACGATTCCCATCGGTCGGGATGACACCCCGACCCCGGCCATCCGCCCGGTGCGACATGAGCGTTGAGTTCGTCATCGGGGTGCTGAATACGTCGATGTCGGCGATCTTCGGCGCGAGCCTGCTGGCCCTTTGGTACTACCAGCGCGAACTGGGCTATATCGCGATCCTCGTCTTTTCGTACGCGGTACGAATCCTGTCTTTCGGCAGCCTGTATGCCGCCTTCGCCCTGGACATGCTGGAACTGCGCATGGTGGCCAATGCGCTGATCCTGGCGGCCACGGCGCTGCTGTCCGTCGCGATTTCCAAGCGGCTTCGGCTCCGGCCCCACTACGGCAGCCTGGCGGCCATCACGGCGATCTCGCTGGCAGGCGGATGTTTCTTCGTGTTCGTCGAAGACAACCTGCCCATCCGGGCCGCCGTGATCAACCTGGGACTCGCCGCGATCTGCTTCGTGATGCTGGCCGACCTGACCCGGCGCCATCGACGCACTCCGGTCGAACAACTGCTGCTCGGCCAGATCGCCATCGCGTTCCTGAGTTTCGTCTCCCGCCCCCTGACTTTCCTGATTCCCGGCATCGACCCCGCCCAATCCGAAGCCGTGTACTGGATCGTGGTGTCGATCTCGGACACGCTGATCTGTTCGACCCTGGCGGCGGCCATCTTCGCGGTCATCGCCGTCGACGTGATGGACCGGTTCAAGGCGGAAGCACAGATCGACATGCTGTCCGGCCTGTTCAACCGCCGCGGCTTCGAATCCCGCGCCCTGCCCATGCTGGCCCGGCAGACCGGCGCGGCGCCCGCCGCCCTCATCCTGACCGACCTGGATCACTTCAAGTCGATCAACGACCGCTTCGGGCATCTCGACGGCGACAAGGTCATCCGGACCTTCTCCGACATCCTGAAAGACAAGGCGCCGCGCGATGCCATCGTCGGGCGCATCGGCGGCGAGGAATTCGCGATACTCCTGCCGCCGGGATTGGCCGCCGCCGCCCACGCCATGGCCGATACCGCCCGATCCGCGTTCAAGGCCACGGCGCCCGCCATCTTCGCGCACGCCTTCCACCCGACCGCGAGCTTCGGGATCGCCATTGCGCGCGCCGGCGACAATCTCCTGGGCCTGATGGAGCGCGCCGACCACGCGCTGTACCGGGCGAAGAACGAGGGACGGGACTGCGTCCGGTAGGCGTGGCGGCTTGCCTATGCGGCCGTCGTTCGTTTGCGCGGGAAAACGTCAAGCGCAACCGCCGGCTCGATGGCGGCCCGGGTTCGATTTCGTCCCGAGCTCTTGGCTTCGTAGAGCAGCCTGTCGGCCCGCTCATAGAGCTGCACCAAGCCTTCATCACCCAAGGCACTCACCACGCCCATGCTGGCGGTGACAGGCCGTGCGAGACCCGGAACCGTATCGGCGACAACCGCGGGGATCGCCTGTCGCCGTCGCTCGGCCTCGACACCGGCATCGTCGCCGCGCAAGAGAAGCACGAACTCTTCTCCGCCAAGGCGGTATGCCGCAACGTCCGGGCCGGCCTGGATGGCGCTGGCCACGGCCTTGAGCACCGCGTCTCCCACCGCATGCCCGTTCAAGTCATTGATCGCCTTGAAATGATCGAGATCAATGGCGGCCAGCGTACCGAAGCCTTCGGCTCGACGCTGCGCGAACTGTCTCTCCAGCGCCCGCCGGTTGAACAATCCCGTCAATGAATCGGTTTCGGAAAGCCGTTCAAGCAAATAGGCTTCGGTGCGTGCGCGATCCCGCTCCCGCCTCATGGTCACGAAGCGGTCCGCCACGCCCAGCGTCGTGAAGAGGACTTCGCACAGGCAACCGGCGTAGAACATGAGCATGGCGTCCGCGCTGTGGAACCAGGGGGTCACCCCCGTCACCAGGCGGACCAGTCCGACCAGCACCATGGGCGTGTATCCCACCGCCTGGAATTTCGCGGCACGGCTTCCGCGACGCAGCGCATCGATCATCGACAGAATGAACACAACCAGGACCGGCGCGAACGCGGCCGTGTAGGCACTCGATTGCATGGGCCGCGCAACGAACGGGAACGCCGCGTGAAATGCACTCAGGAATATTGCCCACACCGCGCAATACGGCAGCATGCGCCGAAGCACGGGGTGCATCAGTCCAGGCTCGATAAAGCTGTAGGTGAACATCGTGCCGGAAGCGACGGTCGCTCCGAAGATCACCGTCGTCATCCAGCTCAACGTCATCGCGGGCGGGTCGAAAAGCACGACCGCGATGTTCGACGAGACCAGCAAGGTCATCAGCAGCGACAGCGTAAGCGCCGAGTGCCAGAGCACGAACGGTTTGCGCAGTACCTGATAGAACGCCGCATTGAAGATCAGCGGCATGATGAGCATGCCCGCAAGCGCGGAAACGATGACCAGGAGCCGCGAGGCACCGGCGCCATCGCCCGCGGCATCCTTGGACGCCAGATGGGCTTTCTCCAGCGTCATCCGGTGGCTGGGCAGGTCGATGGCGACGACGACCTGCTTCGTCGCGCGCGTTACCTCGGGCAGGGAAGCCTTGAAGTACCCGCCGACCATTGAACTGGACAAGGCGGCGGCGGGAATCGTGCTTTTCCGGATCGCGCCATCCTGGTCGATCGCAAGCAGATGCACCGCCTCGAGCGCGCTGCGCCGCGAGAGGAAATACCGGGGAAGGGGGTCGGCCGGGCTGAGATCGAAACGAAGCAGCACCCGCTCCGCATCGATGGAAAATTCCCGGTCGGCACAGGACCATCGTTCGTCCGATCGGGCCATCGCGACGATGTCATCCGACAATCCGCCGGATGCCCAGCAAGCGCTGCGGACGTCGGCGAAATCAGCCGCGCTGGCCGGCCCGACGCGGAGGTGCGCCAGTATCGCCACGAACAGCGATACCGCCAAGACACACCTTCGAAAGCAACCCCACGCCATAACGTCTCGACAGCGCAACAAGATTTCGGTGCAGTCAATCGCGTCCGGCATCAGCTTGGCAGAGCAGTCGCCCGATTGACCGGAAGCAGGGCGGCAGGGCGCTGGGCTGCTAGACGCGGCAGTTTAGCAAACGCCCGCTTACGGCCACCGCGGCCGGGTCCATGAGATGGCCGTCGATGCCGGGGTCGATCCGCCGGAAGCCGGTCCGTCGGTCCATCTGACCGAGGGCCGGCCCAACCGGTAGTACCATGCACGCTTGCCGGCCGCCCGCCGCGTCCGGCCGTCGATACGTGCAAGGGAAGATCCACAGCGCATGCGCTCCATAGGCCGCACACGAAGTCTGTCCGAAGAACTCGTGCAGCTCATGTCCGAGAAGATCCACGGCAAGGTGTGGAAGCCGGGCGACAAGCTGCCGACGGAAGCCGAGATCATGCAGGAGTACGGCGTCAGCCGCACGGTGGTGCGCGAGGCCATCTCGCGCCTGCAGGCGGCGCGCATGGTCGAGACCCGGCACGGCATCGGCACCTTCCTGCTGGAACCGCCGATGGCGCCGCTGCGGCTCGATGCCCGGGACGCGGTCACCATGCTGGACGTGATGGCGGTGCTGGAGCTGCGCATCACGGTCGAGACCGAGGCCGCCCGGCTGGCCGCCGAGCGGCGCACCGAGCAGGACCTGGCGGAGCTGCGCCGCACGCTGGCGGCGTTCGAGGCGCAGATCGAGCCGGGCGGCGACACCGTCGCGGCGGACCTGGCCTTCCACCAGCAGGTGGCGATCGCCACCGGCAACCGCTATTTCCACGAGATCCTGGCGCAGATGGGCGCCACCATCATTCCCCGGACGCGGGTCGATACCGCCGAACTGGCGCGCGACGACCGGCGGGCCTACCTGGCGCGCGTGCATCGCGAGCACCAGGCGATCTACGAGGCCATTGCCCGCCAGGACGGGGACGCCGCCCATGCCGCGATGCGAACCCACCTGGCCCGGAGCCGGGAGAAGCTGCGGCAGGCCTATGCCGCCGGCCAGGGCGGCGAGGCGGCGGCCGCCACCTAGTGTGCTGTCCCGCAGGGACGGCGCATGGCGTCGCCCGATCATTGCCTTCGCGCATCTTAAGTTGTACGATGACTGACGACATATCACTCGCCACCCCCTTCCACCACCGGATTCCGTCATGACCCCTCAAGAGCTGAAGGCCACGATTTCCCAGGGATTGCTCTCTTTTCCCGTCACCGATTTCGACCAGAACGGCGATTTCGCGCCCAAGGGCTACGCCGCCCGGCTGGAATGGCTGGCCCCCTACGGGGCCAGCGCGCTGTTCGCGGCGGGCGGCACGGGCGAGTTCTTTTCGCTGACGCCGGCCGATTATTCGGCCGTGGTGAAGACGGCCGTGGACGTGTGCGAGAACCGCGTTCCCATCCTGGCGGGCGCCGGCGGCCCCACCCGCACGGCCATCGCCTATGCGCAGGAAGCGCAGCGCCTGGGCGCCAAGGGCGTCCTCTTGATGCCCCACTACCTGACCGAGGCCAGCGAAGCCGGCATCGAGGCCCACGTGGAGGAGGTCTGCAAGTCGCTGGACATAGGGGTGATCTTCTACAACCGCGCCAACTCGCGGCTGGGGCCGGCGGCGCTGTCGCGCCTGGCCGACCGCTGCCCCAACCTGATCGGCTTCAAGGACGGCATGGGCGACATCGAGGCCATGGTGCGCGTGCGTCGCGGCCTGGGCGACCGCTTCGCCTACCTGGGCGGGCTGCCCACGGCGGAGGTCTACGCGGCGGCCTACAAGGCGTTGGGCGTACCCGTGTACTCGTCGGCCGTGTTCAACTTCATTCCCAAGACCGCGATGGCGTTCTACCACGCCGTAGCGCGGGACGACGCGCAGACCATCGGCCGGCTGCTGGACGATTTCTTCCTGCCCTACCTGGAAATCCGCAACCGCCGCGCCGGCTACGCGGTCAGCATCGTCAAGGCCGGCGCTCGCCTGGTCGGCCGCGACGCGGGCCCGGTGCGCGCGCCGCTGACGGACCTGGACCAGGACGAGATGCAACGCCTGGCGGCGCTGATCGAGAAGGTGGGCGGGCAGTAGGCGCCACGGCCACGCCGATACGGGGGGCGCCGGCGCGGCGCCCATGGGAGATGAGCGACGGCCTGGTGTTTCGCGCTATCCTTGCGGGGACCCGCACCGGGCCTGCCCGGCGCCTTGTTACACCCTTGCCCGCCGCCTCGTGCCCCCACGCACCGCAATGCACCGACTCCCACCGCCCTTCCCGTTCGCCCCGCTCCCCCGGGGAGCCGCCTGATGGGCGTCTTCCACATCTATTTCTCCATTCTCAGCCTGCTGGCCCCGCTCATGGTGGTCATCGGCGTCGGCACCACCTGGGGCAAGCTGGGACACGCCTTCCCGGCGCAGTTCGTCACGGTGCTGGCCACCACCGTCACCACGCCGGCGCTGGTGTTCAATACCCTGGTCACGACCCAGCTCAGCAACGAGATCATGGCCACGGTCGCGGGCGCCACGGTGCTGGCGCTGGCCCTGTGCATGGGCATCTCGGCGCTGGCGCTCAGGCTGTGCAAGCTGCCGGTGCGCAAGCTGCTCCAGACCACGACCTTCCCCAACGCCGGCAACCTGGGGCTGCCCATCACCCACCTGGCCTTCGGCGACGCCGGCCTGTCGACCTCGATCGCGTTCTTCGCCGTCTGCTCGTTCATCCAGCACACCGTGGGCGTGCGCACGCTGCCCAGCGCCAACGGCATGCCGGCGGCGTGGAAAAGCCCCATCCTGATCGCCTCGGTGCTGGCCGTGGCCTGCCGCCTGTTCGACTACACCCCGCCCCGGTGGATCATGGAGTCGGCCCAATTGCTGGGCAGCATGACCGTGCCGCTGATGCTGCTGGGACTGGGCCACGCGCTGGCGCTGATCCCCGCGGCAGGCCTGCGGCTGGGCGGCATCATCGGTGCCATCCGGCTCGTGGTGGGCCTGGCCACGGGCGCGGCGGCGGCCTGGCTGGTCGGGCTGCCGGCCGACATGATCGGCAACATGGCCCTGCAGATGGGCATGCCCTGCGCGGTGGTCAGCTATATGTACGCGCGCCGCTATACCGACATGGGCGACACGGCGGCGGGCGCCGTGCTGATCTCGACCGTGGTGTTCCTGATCCTGGCGCCCTTCCTGCTCTGGCTGCTGGGTTCGCCCGTGGCGGGCTGAGCCGGCACGCTCAAGTCCCGGGCATCGGGGCCGTTAATCCGGGCATGCTCCGCCCGGAACCCACGCCATGCCGCCCGTCACCCCCATTTCCGCGTCGTTGTCGATCTCGCACCTGCGGCTGCCAGGCGAGGCGGAAGGCCAGGCAGCCGCTCCGGCGGCCGATGCCTCGGCCGTCCTGCGGGGCCTGGGCGTCCCGGCCGGCGAAAGGGCCAAGGACAAGGCCGCCGAGGCGGACGGCGGCGACAGCAGCGACTCCTTTGCGGTGAAGGCGCTGAAAAAACGCATCAAGGAATTGCAGAAACAACTGGCGCAGGCCCAGGCGGAAATGGAGCGGCTGCGCGCCAGCGCCATGCCGGCCGAGGCCAAGGCCCGGGCCGTGGCCTCGGCGCAATCCCGGATCAACAGCCTGGCCGGCGCGCTGCAGACGGCGATGACCGAACTGGCCAAGGAACTCGAACGGTCGGGGGAAAGCGCCGCCGGCTCGCTGGTGGATACCCAGGCCTGAACGGCTAGCGACGCTCGCCGGCCGCGTCCACGGATGCCAGCGCCGCGCCGACGGCGTTCTGCCCGCGGCCCGCATCCGGTGCGCCGGACGCCGGGCGAGGCCATGCGGTCCGGTCGCGCATGGCCGGATCGGCCTTGAGCAGCTCGGCGATGAATTCGATGACCACGCGCGTGCGCAAAGGCAGATTGCGGCGCGACGGATAGACGATGTAGAGCGGCAGGCGCGCCGGTGGAAACTCCGGCAACAGCGAGACCAATCGCCCCGTTCGCAGGTCGTCCGCCACCATCAGGTGCGATAGGATGGCGATGCCATTGCCGCCCAGCACGGCCTGGTGCACGGCCGACGCATTGTTCGCCCGCAGCCGGCACGGCACGTTCACCGAGAACTGCCCCTCGGACGCCTCGAACCACCAGGTATCGTCCTTGCCCCACCGGCTGTAGACCACGCACTCGTGGTTGCGCAGGTCCTGGGGAGACCGGGGCAACGGCCGGCCGGCCAGATAGGACGGCGCGGCCACCAGGAATGCCGAGGTCATGCCCACCCGCCGCGAGATCAGCGAACTGTCGTCGATGGGTCCCAGGCGCACTTCGAGATCCAGGCCGTCCTCGATGAGGTTGCTGGTGCTGTCGCGCACCACCATGTCCAGGCTCAGGCTGGGATGGCTGTCGAGCAACGCGCGCGCGTGGCCGCATATATGCAGGGCCAGCGGCGCGGGCAGGCTCAGCCGGACCTTGCCGGTCGGCCGGGCCTGGGCCGGGCTGGCGGAGACGCTGAGGCTTTCGGCGGCTTCGACCAGATTGCGGGCCGCCGGCAACAGATTACGTCCTTCCTCGGTCAGGACCACGCCGGTCGTGCTGCGCTGGACCAGCCGCATGCCGACGTGTTCCTCCAACGCGCGCACCTGCCGGGAAACGGCGGGCTGGGTGACGCCGCGTTCGCTGGCGACCACCGAGAACGAGCCGGTTTCCGCGACGCGCAGGAAAGCGAGGAGCGAGGAAATCAGATCCATGGCGAGCTTCCCAGGATACGCCCGTGCGCGGGCCGCGCTTTCATACTTTTTCTACGAACGATTATACGGTCGGCGCTCCTAGTGCCACGGGTCGTTAGTCCCTAGCATTCGCTCGACATGCAGGTAGACCCACACGTACAGGTAGCAGCGATGAACACGCAATCGGAATTGCCCACCGGCCCCAGCAAGGCCGAGATGATGCAGGCGGTCAGGGAACTGCTGGACTTCATCGGCGGCCGTCCGCTCGGCCCCGAACTGGAGGCCGCATTGAACGAGCGCTACGGCGCGCACACCGAAGGCTATGCCCGCCTGCTGGCGCTGCTGCGCCGCGGCATGGACGAAGGCTGGTCCTGCTATGCCGAAATAGACGGCCCCGACTATCGACGGGGCCGGATCGCCCATGCCTCGCCCGACACGGATGGATTCACGGTGGAAAGCGGCTGCCTGCGCAACGTGCCGGGCCACTATCACCGGCACCCGCTGGGCGAGATCAACATGATCGGCCCCGTGGACGAGACCGGCCGCTTCTGCGGCGCCGGCGCGGGCTGGAAGGTCTTTCCGCCCGACAGCTCGCACTTCCCGACCGTCACGGGCGGCAGGGTCACCATGCTGTTCTTCCTGCCCGGCGGCCAGATCGAATACAGGAACCCGCCTTCGGCGCCCTGAACGGCGCCTCTCTTGCAGCACCCCGGTTCCCATCTCAACGTTCCACATCCAGGGGTATCCATCATGCACGTCAAATGGTTCGCGTTGCCGTTCGCAATGCTTTTGGGAATGTCCGCCCACGCCGCGGACAAGGTGAAGATAGGTTTCATCAGCACGCTGTCCGGACCTCTGGCGGCGCTGGGAACGGAAATCCGGGACGGATTCCGGCTCGGCCTGGACGAGACCGGCAACCGGATCGGCGGCCTGCCCGTCGAGGTGGTGGAAGGCGACGACCAGGCCAACCCGGTCGTCGGCAAGCAACTTGCCGACAAGTTCATCAAGCGCGACAAGGTCGATTTCATGACCGGCGTGGTGTATTCGAACGTGATGATGGCGGTGGGCGCGCCCACCTTCGCGGCCAGGACGTTCTACATCAGCGCCGCGGCGGGGCCCGCCTCGCTGGCCGGCGCGCAGTGCAATCCGTACTTCTTCGGGCTGGCCTGGCAGAACGACGGCCAGAGCGAGGCCATGGGCCGCCACATGAGCGACAAGGGTTATAAGCGCGTGGTCATCATGGCGCCCAACTACACGGGCGGCAAAGAAAACCTGGAAGGCTTCAAGCGCACCTTCAAGGGCAGCGTGGCCGACGAGATCTACGTCAAGCTGGGCGAACTGGACTTCGCGTCCGAGATCGCCAGGATCCGCGCCCAGAAGCCGGATGCGCTGTTCTTCTTCCTGCCCGGCGGCATGGGCATCAACTTCATCAAGCAGTTCCAGGCCGCCGGGCTGGCGCGCGAGGTGCCGTACTTCGTGCCGGGGTATTCCGCCGACGAGGACACCATCCAGGCGCTGGGCGAGGCGATGGTCGGCCTGCAGAATTCGTCGCACTGGGCCTGGGACCTGGACAACGCCGCCAACCGCAACTTCGTCGCGCGCTTCCAGCAGCGCTACGGCCGGCTGCCGTCGATGTACGCCTTCCAGGGCTATGACGTGGTGCGCCTCTTGGACCGCGCGGTGGCCGACGTGAAGGGGAACATCGGGGACAAGCGCGCGCTGCACGACGCCATCGCCGCGGCCCGGTTCGAGTCCGTGCGGGGCGCCTTCAAGTTCAACACCAACCAGTTCCCGATCAACGATTTCTATCTGCGCGAGGTGCGCAAGGACGAGTCCGGCCGCGTCACCAACAAGACGGTCGGCAAGATCATGACCGCGCACACCGACAGCTATGCCGGCGCCTGCAAGATGAAAAACCCCTGACCGGACCACGAGGATTCAACCATGGCAACTCCCAAGATACTCGCTTTCGCCGGCAGCTCGCGCGGCGCGTCGCTGAACAAACTGCTGCTGGCGGTGGCGGCCGACGGCGCCCGCGCCGCCGGCGCCGAGGTCACGCAGGTCGACCTGCGCGACTATCCCATGCCGATCTACGACGGCGATGACGAGATGCGGTCCGGCGTGCCCGACAACGCGCTGGTCCTGCGCGGCCTGATCGCCGAGCACGACGCCCTGCTGGTCGCCACGCCCGAGTACAACGGATCGATCAGCGCCCTGCTCAAGAACGCGCTGGACTGGTGCTCGCGTCCCATCGACGGCGAGGACGGCCTGCTTCCCTACCGGGGGAAGATGGTCGCGCTGCTGGCGGCCTCGATGAGCCCGTTCGGCGGCATCCGCGCGGTCACCCATGCGCGCGGCATCTTCAACAAGATGGGCGCGATCGTGCTGCCCGACGAAGTGCTGCTGCCGCAGGCCCAGCATGCCTTCGATGCCGGCGGCAACCTGCTGAACGAAACCTCGCGCCAGCTCGCCCGCCAACTGGGAGCGGCGCTGGCCGCGAAGGCGGGACGAGGCGTCTCATGAGCACGGTCATCGAGTCCGCGCTGAACGGCGTCCAGTTCGGCCTGATGCTGTTCCTGCTGGCCGCGGGCCTGACGCTGGTGTTCGGCATCATGGACATGATCAACCTTGCCCACGGCTCGCTGTACATGTTCGGCGCCTACCTGACCGCCGCGCTGGTGGAGCCCACCGGTTCGTTCCTGCTGGCGATGCTGCTGGCGATGCTGGCCACCGCGGCCATCGGCATGCTGCTGGAGACGACCGTGCTGCGCACGCTGTACCAGCGCGATCACCTGTCGCAGGTGCTGGCGACGTTCGCGCTGATCCTGATCGGCAACGAGGCCGTGCGCATGATCTGGGGCCCGCAGCCGCGCCGGCTGGCGCTGCCCGAACTGTTCTCGGGCCCGGTCGACCTGGCGGGCATCCAGTACCCGTCCTATCGCCTGCTGGTGATCGGCGTGGGCCTGGCGGTGGCCCTGCTGCTGTACCTGGTGGTGGCGCGCACGCGCGTCGGCATGTGGGTGAGGGCGGGCGCCTCGAACCGCGAGATGGCGACCGTCATGGGCGTGGACATCAAGCGCCTGTTCACGCTGGTGTTCGGCCTGGGCGCGCTGCTGTGCGCCGTGGCCGGCGCGTTGCTGGGCCCGCTGCTGTCGGTGCAGGTAGGCATGGGCGAGAGCATCCTGATCCTGGCTTTCGTGGTGGTCGTGATCGGCGGCATCGGCTCGATCCGCGGCGCGCTGGCCGGCTCGCTGATGGTGGGCATGGTCGACACCGTCGGCCGCACGCTGGTGCCCGGCGCGCTGGGCACGGTGTTCTCGCCCGCGGTCGCCTCGAACCTGGGGCCGACGCTGGCCTCGATCCTGATCTATGTCCTGATGGCGGCCGTGCTGTTCTGGAAGCCGCAGGGCCTGTTTCCTGCACGGGGGTAACCATGGCACCACTGGACCAAATCCTGGGCCGCCGGACCGGCGCCGTCCTGCTGGCGCTGGCCGTGGCCTTTCCGCTGGGCGCGGACTGGCTGGGCCAGGGCTTCTACGTCGACCTGGCCGCGCGCATCATGATCTTCGCACTGGCGGCGTCCAGCCTGAACCTCGTCATGGGCTTCGGCGGCATGGTCTGTTTCGGCCACGCCGCGTTCCTGGGCATAGGCGCCTATACGGTGGCCATCCTGATGGACGCCGGCGTGGACTCGGCCTGGATCGCCTGGCCCGCGGCCACCGCCGCCGCCGCGCTGGCGGCGTGGCTGATCGGCGTGGTCAGCCTGCGCACGCGCGGGGTGTACTTCATCATGATCACCCTGGCCTTCGCGCAGATGCTGTACTACGTGTTCGTCTCGCTGAACGCCTACGGCGGCGACGACGGCATGCCGCTGGCGGCCCGTTCGGCCCTGCCCTTCGGCCTGGACGCCTCGTCCGACCTGACCTTCTACTACGTCGTGCTGGCCATCCTGGCCGTGGCCATGTGGCTGATGCAGCGGCTGGTCAACGCCCGCTTCGGCCGCGCCCTGCAGGCCATCCGCGAGAACGAGACGCGCATGGAGGCCATCGGCTATCCGGTGTTCCGCATCAAGCTCGCGGCCTTCGTCATCGCCGGCGGCGCGGCCGGGCTGGCGGGCGCGCTGGTCGCGAACCAGGCCGGCATGGTCAGCCCCGGCCTGATGTACTGGACGCAATCGGGCTCGCTGATGATCATGGTCATCCTGGGCGGGGTGGGCTACCTGTACGGCGGCGTCGTGGGCGCCGCGCTGTTGCTGGTGGCCGAAGAGTACCTGTCGGGCCTGACGCTGTACTGGCAGCTGCCGCTGGGCATCCTGCTGCTGGCCGCGGTGCTGTACGCCCGCAACGGCGCCCTGAGCCTGGCCACGAGGTGGCGCCATGGCTGATTCCTGCAAGCTGCACGTGTCCGGGCTGGTCAAACGGTTCGGCGGACTGACCGCCACCGACCAGGCCAGCTTCGAAGTCAGGGTGGGTGAGATCCACGCCCTGATCGGCCCCAACGGCGCGGGCAAGACCACGCTGATCCACCAGATCTCCGGGGCGCTGCGGCCGGATGCGGGCACGATCTCGATGGACGGCGCCGACATCACCCGGCTCCCCATGCACCGGCGCGTCGGCCTGGGCCTGGCCCGCTCGTACCAGATCACGAGCGTGTTCAAGTCCTTCAGCGTGCTGGACAACGTGGCGCTGGCGGTGCAGGCGCGCACGGGTGGCGCCGCCGGCTGCTGGCGGCCGGTGCGGCGCGAAGCGGACGTGTATGCGCAGGCCCGGCGCGCGCTCGACCGGGTCGGCCTGGCCGCCCGCGCGGACGCCTTCACCCACAGTCTGTCCCATGGCGAGCAACGCAAGCTGGAGGTAGCCCTGGCGCTGGCCACGTCCCCCAGCCTGCTGCTGCTGGACGAACCCATGGCCGGCATGGGGCCCGAGGAGTCCGAGGCCATGGTGGAACTGCTGCTGGGCCTGCGCGGCGAGATCACCATGCTGCTGGTCGAGCACGACATGCACGCCGTGTTCCGCCTGGCCGACCGCCTCTCGGTCCTGGTCTATGGACGCGTGATCGCCACCGGCTCGCCCGAGGCGATCCGCCGCAACGCCGACGTGTGCCGGGCCTACCTGGGCGACGAGGCAACCGTATGAGCGGCACGACGAGCCACATGGAAAAAGGAGACGCGCCATGGAACCGGTACTGGAAGTGAAGGGCTTGCAGGCCGCCTACGGCAGCAGCCAGGTCCTGTTCGACGTGTCGCTGGACATCGGGGTGGGCGCGATGCGCACCCTGCTGGGCCGCAACGGCATGGGCAAGACCACCACGGTGCGGACCCTGCTGGGCCTGACGCCGTCGCGCGGCGGCGAGGTGCGCTTTCTCGGCCAGCGCATCGACCGCCTGTCGCCCCACCGCATCGGCCGCCTGGGCATCGCGGTCGTACCGGAGGGCCGGCAGATCTTCCCCAACCTGAGCGTGCGCGAGAACCTGACGGCTTTCGCCGCCAACCGCAGCCGCCAGGCCGAGCCCTGGACGCTGGACCGCATCTACGCCCTGTTTCCGCGCCTGCGCGAGCGCGAGCGGAACATGGGCAACCAGTTGTCGGGCGGCGAACAGCAGATGCTGGCCATCGGCCGCGCCCTGATGACCAACCCGCACCTGCTGATCCTGGACGAAGCCACCGAGGGCCTGGCGCCGCTGATCCGGCAGGAGATCTGGGACTGCCTGGCCGCGCTGCGGCGCGCCGGGCAGACGCTGCTGGTGATCGACAAGTACGTCGAGCGCCTGATCGCCATCGCGGACCGGCACACTATCATCGAACGCGGACGCGTGGCGTGGGAAGGCAGTTCGGGGGAGCTTGGCGCCGACCCGGCCATCTGGCAACGCTACGTGGGTCTCTGACCGCGCGCTTCGCACACGGCACCTGGAGCAATGACATGAAACACGTATCGATGGCCGGACTGAGCGAGATGCAGCGCTACTGGCTGATCACCGGCAGCGTCGGGCCTCGCCCCATCGCGCTCGTCACCAGCCTGGATGCGGACGGCCTGTGCAATGCCGCGCCGTTCAGCGCGTTCAACTACATGGGGGAGGATCCGCCGCTGTTCGCCATCGCCGTGGTCGCCTACGGACAGGAGAGCCACCGGCCGGGCGAGGCCAAGGACACGCTGCGCAACATCCGCGAACGCGAGGAATTCGTGGTGAACATGGTGGACGAGGACATCGTCGACAAGGCGGTGCTGTGCGGCAGCGATTTTCCCGCGCACGTCTCGGAGGCCGAAGCGGTGGGCTTCACGCTGGCGTCCTGTACCGCCGTGCGGGTGCCGCGCATCGTGGAAGCGCCGATCTCCTGGGAATGCCGGTTGTTCCGCGTCCTGGACATCTCGACCCAGCGGGCCATCGTCTTCGGCGAGATCCTGGCGATGAACTTCCGCGACGATCTGCTGGACGAACAGGCGCTGCGCGTGAACGTCGGGCGCTTCGCCCCGGTAGGCCGGCTGGGCGGGCCGAACTACTGCCTGACCCGCGAGCGGCGCCGCATCCCCGTGCCGACCTACATGCCGGCCACGGGGCAGCCCCGGGAGTGACGCCGGCGCGCGGCGCGCGCTACCAGACGATGCAGAACCCCTGCTCCAGCAGCGCTGACGGCAGGGTGGCCGCGCGCGCCAGCCCCACCGCCCCGAACGCGGCAACCGCCACGCCGCCGGCGATACGCCAGGCCGGCAGCCGCGCGCGGCGGCGCAGCCAGCCGGCGGCGCCGGACAGCGCGACCAGGTTGGGCAGCGTGCCCAGGCCGAAGGCCGCCATCGTCAGGGCGCCGGCCGCCGCGCTGCCCGCCACCAGCGCCACCGCCAGCACCCCCAGCGACATGCCGCAAGGCATCCAGCCCCAGGCCAGGCCGGTCAGGAAGCGTTCCAGCAGCGGCCGCCCGGCAACGCTCGCACGCACGAAACGGCCAGCGGGCGAGCGGGCGACAGCCCCGGCCGCGCCGGTCCAACCCCGCACCAGCGCGGCGCGCCACGCGCCGGCTGCCCGGCCGCCCGCCGCCGCGCGGGGCCAGGCCGCGCGCGCCACCAGCGCCACGCCGTAGACGCACAGCAGCGCCGCCCCGAAGACCAGCGCGCCGCGCTGTAGCGGCAGCCAATCCCGGCTCCAGATGTTGCCCCCCAGGCCGCCCGCCACCGCGCCCAGCAGCGCGTAGGAAGCGATGCGGCCTGCGTGCATGACCAGGGCCTCCAGCCCCAGCCGCCCGAGCGCGATGTTGGCGTCGGTGACGGTGGGCTGCTCGTTGCCCAGGCCATAGGCCGCCGGTCCGGGATAGGCCCCGGCGCTGCGCGGGGGTGGGCGTGGGCTATGTCGGCTCGAATCTGCTGGCGCTGGCGGTGATCCTGCTGATCGCCGCGTTCTACGTGCTGGGCGGGCTGGAACTGCGGCGCTTCCACGAGGCGACGTCGTCGCTGGCGCGGGCCGTGGCGGACCTGTCGTCCGCGCCGTCCAGCCTGGGGACGTGGCTGGAGCAGGTGCATCCCTCGCTGCGCAACGCGGTGCGGCTGCGCGTCGAGGGCGAAAGGGTGGGGCTGCCGGGGCCCGCGCTGACGCCTTACCTGGCCGGCCTGCTGGTGCTGCTGGGCATGCTGGGCACGTTCCTGGGCATGGTGGCGACGCTGCGGGGCACGGGGGTGGCGCTGGAAAGCGCGACCGATCTGCAGGCGATCCGCGCGTCGCTGGCGGCGCCGGTCAAGGGGCTGGGCTTCGCGTTCGGCACCTCGGTGGCGGGCGTGGCGGCGTCGGCGATGCTGGGACTGTTGGCCTCGCTGTGCCGGCGCGAGCGCCTGCAGGCGGCGCAGGCGCTGGATACGCGCATCGGGACGGTGCTGCGTCCTTATTCGCTGGCTCACCAGCGCGAGGAATCGTTCAAGCTGTTGCAGCGGCAGGCGGACCTGATGCCGGCGCTGGTTGACCGGTTGCAGGCCCTGGCCGAGTCCGTGGCCAGGCACAACGAGGCCCTGGGCGAGCGCCTGGCGGCCGGGCAGGAAAGCTTCCATGGCCGCGTCGAGTCCGAGTACCGGCGCCTGGCCGGGTCGGTGGAGCAGAGCCTGAAGGAAAGCCTGGCCGACAGCGCGCGGGTGGCGGGCGCCACCATCCAGCCGGCGGTCGAGACGGCGATGGCGGGCCTGGCGCGCGAGACGGCCACGCTGCACGGGACGGTTACGCAGGCGGTTCAGCGGCAGTTGGACATGTTGTCCAGCCGCTTCGAGACCAGCACCGCCACGGTGGCCGATACCTGGAATAACGCGCTGGGCGAGCACCGGCGGACCAGCGAAGCGTTGGCCGGCGACCTGCGCGCGGTGCTGGACGGGTTTGCCCGGACGTTCGAGCAGCGCTCGGCCAGCCTGGTCGACGGCGTGTCCGCCCGCCTGGAGGCGTCGGTGGACAAGGTGTCGGCGACCTGGGGGACGGCGCTGGCGGCGCACCAGCAGACCAGCGCCACCTTGTCGGGAGAACTGCGCGCTACCTTCGATGGCGTCGCGCAGGCTTTCGCCCAGCGGTCGACCGAGATGGTGGAAACCGTGGCCGCGCGGCTGGAGAACGTGGCAGGGCAGGTGTCGGAGGCCTGGAACGCGGCGCTGGCCGGCCACCAGCGTACCAGCGAGGCGCTGGCCGGCGATGTCCGCGCGTCGTTCGACCAGTTGGCGGGCGCGTTCGAGCAGCGTACGGCAGGACTGGTGGATGGGGTCGCCGCCCGCCTCGATGCCACGGCCGGGACGGTGTCCGGCGCCTGGCGTTCGGCGCTGGACGAGCACCGCCGCGCGGGCGAGGCCCTGGCCGGCGACATGCGGACGTCCTTCGAGCGCTTCGCGGAAACCTTCGAGCAAGGGTCGGCCAGCCTGGTGGAGCGCGTGGCGGGTCAGTTGGAGGCCACCGTCCAGAATGTGTCGGGCGCCTGGAACGAGGCGCTCGCGCGCCAGGGGCAGGTCAGCGAGCAGATGTCCGGCGACACGCGCCGGGCGCTGGCCGAGGCCGCGGCCACCTTCGAGCGCCATGCGGCCTCGCTGCTGCACACGGTGGGGCAGGCACATGGCGAGCTGAGGTCCGAGCTGGCCTCGCGGGACGAGGCGCGGCAGGCGGCCTGGACGGGCGCCCTGGAAACCCTGGCCGGATCGCTGAGCCAGGAATGGCGCGAAGCCGGCACGCAGATCGCGGGCCGGCAACAGGAAATCTGCGAGACGCTGGCGCGGACGGCGGGCGAGATCGCGGCCGGGTCCGAGGCCCACGCCCGCGCCACCATTGCCGAGATCGAGCGGCTGGTGCAGGCGGCCTCGGAGGCCCCGTTGGCGGCCGCCCGGATCATCGGCGAGCTGCGGCAGCAATTGTCGGACGGCATGACGCGCGACAACGCGATGCTGGAGGAGCGCGAGCGGCTGCTGCAAACCGTGGGCAGCCTGCTGGATACCGTGAACCACGCCAGCACCGAACAGCGCGAGGCGGTCGATGCGCTGGTGGCGGCCTCGGCCGATATGCTGGACCGGGTGGGCACGCGTTTCACCGAGCAGGTCGGCACCGAGACCGGCAGGCTGGAGTCGGTGGCGGCGCAGGTCGCGGGCGGCGCCGTCGAGGTGGCCAGCCTGGGCGAGGCGCTGGGCCAGGCGGTCAAGCTGTTCGGCGAGTCCAGCGACAAGCTGATGGAGCAACTGCGCGGTATCGAGGGCGCGCTGGACAAGGCCATCGCGCGTAGCGACGAGCAGCTTGCCTATTATGTGGCCCAGGCCAAGGACGTGATCGACCTGAGCATGATGTCGCAGAAACAGATCGTCGAGGAACTGCGGCAGCTCGACGCGCAACGGGCGCCGGCGGGCGAGGCGTCCTGATGGCCGAGGATATCGAATCCAGCGTCGAACCGGCATCGCCCGTCTGGGCGGTGTTCGGCGACCTGATGGCGGTCATGCTGGGGGCCTTCGTGCTGCTCCTGGTGGGCGTGATCGGCACGCAACTGGAGCTCTCGACCCGGCTCGAGGAAGAAGTGCAGCGGCGGCAGGGCGAGGTGCAGCGGCGGCAGGCCCTGGAGCAGGCGCTGGCCGGACCGCTGGCCGCCGGACGGGTGACGCTGGTCGACGGCCGCATCGGCATCAGCGGCAATGTGCTGTTCGCGTTGAATTCCGACGCCCTGCAGCCGGAAGGCCGGCAATTGCTCAGGAGCCTGGTGGGGCCGCTGGGCGCCTACCTCCAGGCGCGCGACGAAATCATCATGGTGAGCGGATTCACCGACGACCGGCCGATACGCGAAGACAACCGCCGTTTCGCCGATAACTGGGAACTGTCGGCGCAGCGGGCGCTGACCGTGACGCGTGCCCTGATCGACGAGGGAATCCCGTCGTCTTCCGTATTCGCCGCCGCCTTCGGCGCGGAGCAGCCGGTGGCGTCCAACGCCGATGACGCGGGCCGCTCGCGCAACCGGCGCGTGGAGATCGCGCCCATGCCCCGGTCTTCCCAGCGCCGTGAATAGGGACGCCGTGACCGACGCGGCGGCGCTGCTCGACGCCTGGCGCGGGCAGGGGGCGGAGCGCGTCGATCCGCTGCGCTTTCATTTCATCGAGGCATTGGCGCGGCGGGTGCCGGGGCACGAGGGCGAGGCGCGCCGCATCCTGGACGCGAAGCTGGCCGACGCGCTGGCCGGCTATGCCCGCGACGTGGCGCAGGCGGCCGGCTCGGCCGGACCCGTGGCCCCGTCCGAGCCGGCCGATGGCCTGACCACGCTGGTCGAGCTCCTGTCCGCGAACGGCGCCGCGCTCCAGGACGGCGCCGGCGACATGGCGGTGCTGGATTACTTCCGCGGCCTGTGGGCCGAGCTGCGCGTGGGCAGGGAACTGCGGCAGGCGCTGGAGAACGTGCCCGAGAACGCGGGGCCGCTGAACTCGCTGCATCTCGTCCATCAATCGCTGATGCTGATGCACGATCTGGCGCCGGGGTATCTGCGGCATTACCTGTCGTATGCCGACACCCTGTCCTGGCTGGAGCGCAT
Source organism: Alcaligenaceae bacterium SAGV5 (assembly GCA_009360345.1). Classification (GTDB taxonomy): domain Bacteria; phylum Pseudomonadota; class Gammaproteobacteria; order Burkholderiales; family Burkholderiaceae_B; genus Pigmentiphaga. The sequence goes on along the minus strand of SPDP01000002.1, from coordinate 284,471 downwards.
GAGCGGCGCGGATCTGTTGCTGGGGGCCGCCCCGCGCGCCGAGGCGCCGAAGAAGGGCGGCAAGGGCAAGGCCGACTGAGGCCGGCCCCTCCCGCAGGGGGCGGGAAAACGTCTATGCTTGGCGGGTCGTCCGGCGCGGCCTCTGGTGGCCCATGCGCCGCCGCCGTTCCCGGAATGCCCGCGCCATGCCCCTGTTCTACCTACGCAGACTGACCGCCGTCGAGCGCACGCCCCAGGCCAACCGCCATCTCGCCTATCTGCTGGCCCTCGTCGCCGGCGCGGTGAACGCGGGCGGCTTCCTGGCGGTCCAGCAATACACCTCCCACATGTCCGGCATCCTGTCGTCCATGGCCGATCACCTGGCCCTGGGGGGCATCGCCTTTTTCCTGCAGGGGCTGGCCGCGCTGCTGTTCTTCGTGCTGGGCGCGGCGACGTCGGCGGTCCTGATCAATTTCGGCCGCCGCTCGCGGCTGGCCAGCGAGTACGCGCTGCCGTTGCTGCTGGAAGCGGGACTGCTGCTGTGCTTCGGCCTGCTGGGCGGCAACATCGAACAGTTCCGCTGGCTGGCGGTGCCGGCCACCGTCATGCTGCTGTGCTTCATCATGGGCCTGCAGAACGCCATCATCACCAAGATCTCGCGCGCCGAGATCCGCACCACCCACGTCACCGGCATGGTGACCGACATCGGCATCGAGCTGGGCAAGCTGTTCTACTGGAACGTCTCGCGCGACGCCGACCCGGGGCATTTCGTGAAGGCCGACCGCGCCAAGCTGCGCGTGCTGGCGATGCTGGTTGGCCTTTTCTTCGCGGGCGGCGTGGGCGGGGCGCTGTCGTTCGCCTATTTCGGCTTCGTGTCGACCGTGCCCCTGGCGGTGCTGCTGGGCCTCTTGGCGGCGATGCCGGTGGCCGAGGACATCCACGGGTACTGGCGGCACCACTAGGTTGAATCGACATTCATGAATGTCTGGGATCGGGTTCCTGAACCGTCCTTGACCGGTGGGGTGGGGCGGCCCGCGCGCGACGTTCAGGCGCCTTCCGGCTTGGGCGCGCAGTCGCGTGCGTAGGCATCCTCGTGGTCGGCCAGGACGTTGGGCACCAGTACCTTGAAAGCGGGCTTGCCGCCGCCGCCTTCCACCACCTGATAGATGTGGTAGTTCTGGATGGGGTAGTTGTTCCGGTTGAAACGGAAGGGGCCCCGCACCGACTTGAACGGCGCGCCGCGCAGCGCGGCGGCCAGCGCCCGGCGGTCGGACACGTCGCCCGCGCGGGCGCGGACGGCGGCATCGATCAGCATCGCGGCATCAAAGCTGAACGCGGCGTAGGAGGTCGGGGTGCGCTTGTACTTCTTCTCGAAGGCCGCGACGAAGCGGCGTGATTGCTCGTTGTCGGCACCGGGCTGCCAGGATTCGGCCACGATGGCGCCGATGCCCGCCTTGCCCATGGCGTTCACGCTGCCGGGTTCGACGGTATGCACCGAGTACATGGGCAGCTTCTGCAGCATGCCGAATTGCTGGTACTGGCGCACGAAGCCGACGCCCTGGCTGCCGGGGAAGAAGGCGAACAGGCCTTTCGCGCCCGAGGAGCCGGTGGCGGACAGCTCGGCCGAGAAATCGAGCTGGGTGAGCGGGGTATAGGTTTCCTGGGCGACCTTGCCGCGGTAGAAGCGCTTCAGGCCGGTGACCTTGTCCTTGGAGCCCAGGAAATTGGGGGCGAGGATGGCGATGGGGTCGACGCCGGTGTCCTGGAGATACTTGCCCATGGCCTCGGCGGTGGTGTCGCTTTGCCACGAGGTAATGAAAAGATTGGGCTTGCACTGCGCGCCGGCCGTGGGCGAGGGGCCCGCCACCGAGCCGATGAAGGGGACGTCGGTGCCGGCGATCTTGCCCTGCAAGGCCATCAGGACATTGGCGTAGGTCAGCCCGGTGACCACGTCCACCTTGTCGCGGTCCAGCAGCTTGGTCAATGCCTGGACGGCGACCTCGGGCTTCATCTGGTCGTCCTCGCGGATGACCCGGGTGGCGATGCCCCCCAGCTTGCCCTGCATCTGTTCCACGGCCAGCATGAAGCCGTCGTACTGGTCCTGTCCCACGTCGGCGGACGGGCCGGACAAGGTGGCCAGGAAGCCTATCCGGAGGTCGGCCGCCGCCGGGCCGCAGGCGGCCGCGGCGGCCAGGCCCAGGGTCAATGCCAGAGTGTGTCGCATGAATGTCTCCCTTTTTTCGGATGTCTGGCCGGCATGCCTGCGGATCAGGCATCACCCTGCTTTATAGTTGTGCCACTGGTTGATGAGTATCCACGCCAGCCGGTCCGTCATCCATGGGCCAGCGGTGATTCCAAACTATTAGCAGAGTTGATAGTTCTTCCTGGGCCGAGACATGAAAGACCTGAATCTGCTGTATGTGTTCGAGGCGTTGTGGCGCGATCGATCGGTCACGCTCGCAGCCGAGAATCTGGGCGTGACCCAGGGCGCGGTCAGCAGCGCGTTGAAGCGCATGCGCCTGGAGTACCGGGACAAGCTGTTCGTGCTGGCCGGCCGCCGCATGGAACCCACGGCGCTGGCGGCCGAGATCGCCCCCGCGCTGCTCGAATCGCTGAATACGATACGCAAGACCTCGGGCATGCTGTCGTCGTTCGACGCCGCGCAGTCCGGGCGCGCGTTCACGATACGCACGCGTGACGTGGGCGAGGTGGTGGTGCTTCCCAGCCTGTTTACCCGCATTGCCCGGGAAGCGCCGGACGTCAAGCTCAACGTCGTGTTCGCGCCCATCGACGAGACCGTGCAGGGCTTGTCGACCGGCCGCATCGACGTGGCGCTGGGCTACCTGCCGGCGCTCGAACGCAACATCCACAGGAAGGTGCTGTTCAAGCAGCGCTACCTGTGCCTGATGCGGCGGGACCATCCCATCGCCCGGCAGGAGCTGACGCAGAAGCGCTTCGTGGCCCAGCAGCACCTGTTGGTGGAGTACGCGGGCAGCGGCCACATCCTGCTGGAGCGGGCGTTGAACGAGGTGGGCGCGCGCGACCGGATCCAGGTCCGCATGCAGCAATACCTGGCGGCGCCGCACCTGGTGCTGAACTCGGACCTGATCTGGACCTGCCCGGAGTCGCTGGTGGTGGAGCTGTGCAAGTATTTCCCGCTGGCGGTCAAGCCGGTGCCGCTGCCGCTGGGCCACTTCGAGGTGGCCTTGTACTGGCATGACCGTTTCCACAAGGATCCGGCCAGCCAGTGGTTCCGGGCGCAGATGGTCGACTGCATCGACGGCATCGGCTTCCGGCCCTGAGCGGCGGGAGCGGGCGCGCGGATTCATTCCGTGATGGTGAAGCGGAATTCGCCGATGTGCTCGATCCATTGCCGCACGACGTCGCCCGGTTTCAGGAAGCGCTTGCGCGCCGCGCCCACGCCCGCCGGCGTGCCGGTCAGGATCAGGTCGCCCGGCAATAGCGTCAGGCGCGAGCTCAGGTGGGCGATCTGGTCGGCGATGCCGAACAGCATGCGCGACGTATTGGAGTCCTGCATCAGCTCGTCGTTCACCCACAATTTCATGGCCAGGTTCATGGGGTCGGGCACGAAGCGCGCCGGCGTGATGGCGGGGCCGAGCGGACAGGCGCCGTCGAAGGATTTCTGGCCGATCCAGTCCCATTTGAAGGGCGAGCCGTCCTGCACGCCGGGCCGGCCGAAATGGCCGCGCGCCGACAGGTCGTTGGCCACCACGTAGCCGGCCACATGGTCCATCGCCTGGTCGACGTCCACGTCCTTGGCGGTCTTGCCCACGATCACGCCCAGTTCCAGTTCCCAGTCCAGCAGCGGCGCGCCGCGCGGCACGCGCACCTGGGCGTCGGGTCCGACCACGGTGGTGCCCGAGGCCTTGATGGCGTGCCAGGGCAACTGGCCCGCGCCCTTGGGATCGATCTCCAGCGGCATGGACAGCTCGCGCTGCATTTCCTCGACGTGGTCGCGGTAGTTGGCGCCGGCGAAGTAGATGGTGGGCGGGTGGGGATGCGGCGCGAGCAGGGTGGCGCCGCGGACCGGCTCGCGGCCGGGCAGGTCGCTGGCCAGCACGGCCAGCTTGCCGTCGGCGCGCGGCCAGTCGTCCAGCACGTCCTGCACGCGGGCATAGCGCGGCGAGGCGTAGATGTTGCCCTCGTGGAGCAGGCCGGTCCTGCTCTGGCCGTCGTGCAGGAAGGTCACGAGCTGGATCATGCGTCCCCCTGGTTGCGGATCTTGAGTTCTTCGAGCGAGCCGATGTCGGCCGCGTCGTCCATCGAGAAGCGGTCGCCGAAGTCGAACAGATCGTCGTGCTGGAAGCCGTTGTCGTAGCACTGCAGCTCCCACCAGTTGTGGTCCAGGTCCTCCAGGTAGAAGGAGTACACGCCGTGCATGTCCTGCACCGGCAGCACCTGGCGGATGCCGTACTTGTCCTGGAGGCGCACGGCATCCGCGTGGGCCTGGTCCACGGCCTCGCGGCTGGGCAGGTCCAGGCCCCAGTGGTTCAGGAGGTTGGCGGGGTGGACCTGGTCGCCCACTTCCACGCAGATGATGTGAAAGCGCATGGCCAGGCGCACCGCCATGGCGGGCTTGCCGTGGCGCACGCACTCCAGCCCGAGGAATTCCTCGTAGAACCGGCGCGAGGCCTTCAGGCTATAGCACTCCAGCGTGCCGTGGCCCAGGCAGAAGGGCTTGACCACGGAGTCGTGGGCCGGCGTATCGACCCTGCAATTGTCGGGCAGCATGATGTCTCCTTGTTCCAAGGCGTGGGTTCGGAAGTCAGCGCTTGTCGGCCGCGGTCAGGAACGCGTCGGCGAAGAATTCGTCCTCCGGCAGGCCGCAGCGCGCCACGTAGTCGCGGCGCGCCGCGTCGACCACGACCGGCGCGCCGCAGGCGTAGACCTGGTGGCCGGACATGTCCGGAAAGTCTTCCATCGCGGCCCGATGCACGAAGCCGGTACGGCCGGTCCAGGCGCAGTCCGGCGTGGGCTCGCTCAGCACCGGCACGAAGCGCACGTGATCGTGCCGGTCGGCCCACGACTGCGCGAGGTCGTGCAGATAGAGGTCGCCGCGCCTGCGGCCGCCCCAATACAGCGTGATGGGACGGCGGATGCCGCGCTCGAGCGCGTGCTCGATCAAGGATTTGATGGGGGCGAAGCCCGTGCCCGAGGCCAGCATGATCATGGGCTTGTCGCCGTGCTCGCGCAGGAAGAACGAACCCAGCGGGATTTCCAGCTTGTGGATCTCGCGCAGCTTCATCGCGCCGAACACATGATCGGTGAAGCGTCCGCCGGGCAGGTGGCGCATGTGCAGCTCGACCTGCCGGACGCCTTCGTTGTTCGGCACGCTGGCGATGGAGTAGCTGCGGCGGGTGCCGTCCTGCAGCAGGATGTCCAGGTACTGGCCGGCGCGGAACAGGGTGGGCTCGTTCATGGGCAGCCCCAGCGTGACGATCATCACGTCGTCGGCGGCACGTTCCATCTTCAGGACCCGGGCCGGCATGTATTTCGAACGGATCGCATCGGCCGGATCCAGCTCGTTCACCCGGATGACCAGGTCGCTCAGCGGCGTGGCCTTGCACAGCAGCGCGTAGCCCTGGCGCTTGTCGTCCTCGTCCAGGCAACTGGGGTGGACGTCGCCGTAGTCGACCCGGCCTTCGACGAGGGTGGCGCGGCAGGTGCGGCAGATGCCGGACCGGCAGCTGTAGGGCATGAACAGCCCGTTGTCCAGGCCGGCCTTCAGGACCGGGGTGCCGGGCGGACAGGCGTAGGCGTGTCCGCTGGGATGCAGGGTGATGGTGTAGTCCATGTCTCTCCACCTGCGCCGGGTCCGTGGCCGCCGCGCAGTCATAGTGTCCGACGCCAGTCTAATGAGGGTCGCGCCGGGGAACTATCGTTGGGAGAGAAGGCTTGTTATTAATGAAATTAATGTAGATGCCATCCTCCTGGATCTGGAGGAACACTCACTCTCCGCAATTTTCGAGACGGCGGAACTATTGATTTCAGCAATAGATGATGCGCCTCGCGGCCGGGCGGCCCGTGCCCGCGCCGTATACTGCCCGCTTGCCAGACGCAGACAACCAACCAGGGCATTCGATGGAGCCGTCCGCTATCACCCGATCTTCCGCATTCCTGCAATCCAACGACGAAGGCAGCGCGACCAGTTTCCGCTGGCTGCTGGGGCAGTCCAAGACCCTGACGCTGCCGGAGCAGATTGCCGCCCACGTGGGCGACCGCATCCTGAATTCCGCCATCGAACCGGGCGAATGGATACGCGAGCAGGACCTGGCCGACGAGTTCGCGGTCAGCCGCAGCCCGGTGCGCGAGGCGATGCGGCTGCTGGAGAAGGAAGGGATCGTGCGCATCCATCCCCGCCGCGGGGCGCAGGCCACGCAGTTGTCGCTGAAGGAAATCGAGGATCTGCAGGAAGTGCGCCAGGCCCTGGTCCGCGTGGTGGCCCGGCGGGTCGCCGCCCATCCATCGCCGGAACTGGTGGCGATCCTGGAGGCGGGCGTGGCCCAGCTCGCGCCGCTGGCCGAGGATCCGGCGGGCGGCGATGCCTTCGGCGAGACCCTGTCCCGTCTCACGCTGTGCTGCGCCGCCCATAGCGGCAACGACCGCCTGTTCACGCTGATCACATCGCTGTCGTTGCAGATGTCGCGCTATACCCGGCTCGGCCTGCGCTCGGTCGAGCGTCGCAAGCGTTCGCTGGCCCTGTGGCGCAAGTCGCTGCAGGCGATCCGCAAGGGCGACGCGGACGAGGCCGAGCGGCTGTGGGGCGTCCGGCTGGACGAGAACAGCCGGGAGATACGGCGTCTGTTGCAGGACAGCGGCACGGTGTAGGCCGGGGCGCCCGGACGGGCGTTTCTCACGGCGAGGTTTCCTCTAAATTGTCGACAATGTTAAGATGTTCAAAACTTACAATCATCGAGGAGACGACATGAACGCCCGAACGACCCCACCGATCACCGGTCCCGAAGTGTGGAGCGGCACCAGCCTGGCGGGCACGACCGATTGGATCTGGCGCCTGGCGCCGGAGGAGGCCCGCGAACTGGCCGAGGCCACGGCGGCGGCGCGCGCCAAGGGATTGAAGCCGACCGGATTCGAAGCCCGCGACTTTCCCATCCCGCGCATGGCCGCGCGCCTGGAGCAGGTCCGCGCGGAATTGGAAGGCGGGCGCGGCTTCGCGCTGCTGCGCGGCCTGCCCATCGCCGATTACACGGACGACGAGGCGCGGCTGCTGTTCTGGGGCCTGTCCGTGCACCTGGGCGAGCCGCAGGAGCAGGACGGCGCCGGCAACCGCATGCACAGCGTGACCAATACCGGCATGAAGGTGTCGAACGACAACTCGGTGCGCAGCTACCAGACCGATGACGAGCTGACCTTCCACAACGACGGCGGCGATGCGTTCATGCTGCTGTGCCTGCGCACCGCGGTGTCCGGCGGCGTCAGCAAGCTGGTCAGTGTCGCGGCGCTGTACAACGAGGTGTTGCGGCGCCGGCCGGACCTGGCCGGCGTGCTGCAGGAGCCGTTCCACTTCGACACGCGCGGACAGCACCGCGGCGGCCTGCGTATCCAGACCGTGCCCATCCTGAACTTCTTCGAAGGCCGGCTTAGCGCCCTGTACAAGCGCCGCTACCTGAAGCTGGCGCAGGACCTGCCCGGCGTGCCGCGCTGGACCGATGCCCAGGCCCAGGCCATCGAGCTGGTCGAGGAAATCTGCAATGATCCCGAGGTCCAGCTGAGTTTCAGCATGGAGCCGGGCGATATCCAGATCGGCAACAACTATTCCGTGCTGCACGCCCGCACCAAGTACCAGGACCATGACGAGCCGGCCCGCCGCCGGCATCTGCTGCGCGCCTGGCTGACCCTGCCCAACGGCCGGCCGCTGCCGGAGGTGTTCGGCCAGACGCGGGAGTTCGGCACGTCGTACGAGCGCCGCCACGGCCAAGCCGCCGTCTCGGCTTCGTGAGGAGAGGGCGATGATGGTCAAGTACTTGCTGGCTTCGGCCCTGGGCGGCCTGCTGTTCGCCGCGCCGGCGGCGCAGGCGGATGATGCCTTTCCCTCGCGGCCCAGCCGGCTGATCGTGCCCTATACGCCGGGCGGCAACACCGACCTGCTGGGGCGCGTGATCGCCCAGGGGCTGTCCCAGGCCTGGGGGCAGTCGGTGGTGGTCGAGAACAAGCCGGGCGCGGCCGGCACGATAGGCGTGGAGATGGTGGCCAAGTCCAAGCCGGACGGCTATACCACGGTGCTCGGCTCGTTCGGCAACATCCTCGTGGCGCGCAGCCTGTACAAGAGCCTGGGCTACGATCCGGCCAAGGACCTGGAGCCGGTGGCGCTGCTGGCCACGCCGCCGGTCGTGCTGGTCGCCAACGAGAAGATGCCTTTCGACGACGTGAAGGGGCTGATCGAGTATGCGCGGCGCAACCCGGGCAAGCTCAATTACGGCTCATCCGGCAATGGCTCGTCCAATCACCTGTTCGGTGAATTGTTCGCGTCGATGGCCGGCATCAAGCTCATCCATGTGCCGTACAAGGGCAGCGGTCCGTCCGTGTCGGACACCATCGCCGGGCAGATCCAGTTGAACTTCGCGCCGTTCCCGCTGGTGCGCGAGCACATCAAGGGCGGCAAGCTGAAGGCGTTGGCCGTGACGAGCGCGCGGCGCTCGCCGGTGCTGCCCGACGTGCCCACGGTGGCCGAGGCTGGCCTGCCGGGCTACGAGGCGGTGGGATGGTTCGGGTTGATGGCGCCCGCGGGCACGCCCAAGGCTGTCCTGGACCGCATCAACCGCGACGTCAATCAAGTGCTGAAGTCGCCCGCCATCCGGGAGAGCCTGGCGAGCGAGGGGGCCGAGCCGGCCGGAGGTTCGGTCGACGAGGCACGGCGCTCCATCGCCGAGGGCGAACGCAAGTGGGGCGGGCTGGTGGAGAAGCTGAACATCCAGCTTTAGCCGCCGGCTTATTTCAATTGGTTGAGCGTTTGCACGGCCTCGCGCAGCGGCCCGATCAGTTTGTCCGGGGCGAAGCGCGAGGCCGGCGTGACCAGGGACAGCGCGGCGATGCACGCGCCCTTGGCATCGAATACCGGCATGGCCACCGACTGCACCCCGGGCGTGTCGGTCCCTTCGGAGATGGCATGGCCTTGCGCCGCGATCTGCTTCAAGAGGGCCGGCCTGGCCAGCACCGCGCCCTGGCGCTGGAGCATTTCCCGGTAGGCCGGGCTGGAGAACGCGGTCAGCACCCGGCCGGACGAGCTGTCGTTCAGCGATAGCAGGGTGCCGACCTTGACGTCGGCGCGCACCGCCACCTGCTGTGCCTCCACGCGGCGCACGAGCCGCACGCAATTGCCATTCAGGACGGCCAGCGAGGCCGTTTCCCCCACCTGCAGGACCAGTTCCTGCATCACGTGCGCGAACCGTTCCCCCAGGTTGGCCTGCACCAGCGCCGTTTCCCCCACCAGTGCCGCGTGCAGCGACAGGCGGTAGCTGCCCTGTTCCGTCTGTTCCAGCCAACCCGCTTCCATCAGCGTCAATAGCTTCTGGTAGGTCGTGGCCCGGCTGCTGCCCGAGGCGGCCGCGAGTTCCATCAGCTTCATGGGCCGGTCGGACTTGCCCAGCAGATCCAGCAATTGCAGCGTCTTCAGTACCGAACTGAGCGGCCGGACGCCGCCGGCTTCGCGCGCTTCGAGCATGGCGCAGCTTCCTTGTCAGAAAAATTCTTGCAATCCCGGTTGGGGAGTATAGAATGATTTAAATAGAATCATGTGTATTCTAATAGAATACTTCAAGGCCGGACAGCCGGCCGGGTTTTCACGGTGCGCCGCACGGCTGGCGCGATGACGACAGGAGCATGCATGGACTTTGCCGACGTGGAAGAGGCCGCCCCGGCCCAGGCGCGCGCAGCGGCCGGGCGCGAGCCCCGCATCCGCAGCGCGGAGCTATTGATGACGCCCGCCCGCATGGGCGTGATGCAGGCCAGCCGCCTGAGCGTGTCCCGGCTGCTGATGGCCAAGGCCATACGCGAGCGCTGGACCATCGAGCGGGTACGCTGGCAGATCGACGACAAGGCGCGCGGGACCGCGCTGTACCGCATCGATACGGGCGCGATGCCGTTCGATTTCATCGTCCATTCGTTCGAACCCAAGATGGAAGGGCGGGCGGGCCGCATCATCGGCCGTGCCTGGGACATGATGGCCGCGCTGGTCGAAGGGCCCGTCTCGGAACGAGACATCCGCATCACCGGCGAGGAAATTCCCAAGCTCTACGCCGGCCGCGCCACGCCGGGCACGTTGATCTGGGCCCGCTCGAACCGCAGCGCGCGCGTGTTCAACCATACGGTGGAATCGCTGGCGCGCGGGCGCCAGCCCGATGTGCCCACGCTGGCCGACGTCTGCTACCTGATGCGCAATACCGGGCTGGACGGCAACGGTACATTCGGCACCCGGTCGTTCCGCGCGCTCGAAAGCACGCATCCGCTGCGGCGGCCGCTGGACGCGCAGATGCTGTGCGCCTACATGATGCGGGTGTTCTCGGTGGACCTGGTCAACCACCTGGCGCGCTGCGCCTCGCCGGCCGCTGCGCGGCTGGCGCCCGAGATCGAGCGTTTCCTGGGCGTGGGCAATGCGTCGGCGCTGGGGCTGATCCTGTACGTGAACAATCATCCCAAGCTGGTGCATCACTGGGTGCTGGCGCGCGAACAGGCCATCGTGGGCGCCAAGCGGCTGCGCGTGGCGGCCGGCGATGCGAAGCTGGCGCTGTTGCTGAAGTTGCTGGACAAGGTCATCGCCTTCCGGCGCGAAGACCGGATGGACTATGAACAGTTCACGTCCAGCGCCGACATCGCTGCCGATCTCGCGGCGATCCGGACGCAGGTGCAGGCGTTGCACGACACCGGCACGGTGCGGGGCAATGCCGAACGCCACCCCTTGTCGGCGCTGTGCGACACGCTGGACGGCACGGTGCACGAGGAGGCTTTCGAGACCTTCCTCGGCCTGCTGACGGAACTCGTTCCCGAACTGTGCGACCGCCTGGCCGAGGGGCTGGCGGTGGACGAGGAATACGCCACCGATCCGTCGATGTCCATCGGCCATCTGCGCGACCTGCTGCATGCCGAATACGGCTGGGCCTTCGACATCGACCTGGAGGCCGAAGGGGCGTCGAAGTTCGTCTGGTACAAGTCGGCCACGGCCGAGGAGCCGCGCCGCGGCCCGAGGGCCGAGGCGGGCGAGGTTTTCAACCTCGGGCTGGACCTGCCGCGCCTGGTGGCGGGGCTGGACCGCGAGATCGCCCAGCGTCCGGCAGCCACCAGCGTCGCGCGCTTCCTGCTGGAAAAGCCCGAGTACCGCTTCATCGTGAGCCGCGTGCAGACGCTCAGCGGCATGGCCTTCCACTCGCCCCACGCCAACATCATGGGCGAGCATTTCGTGCCGTGCGAGATCACGCGTTTCATCAATATCGGCATACACGGCATCGACAAGACGCGTGATTACCTGCAGCGCAACCTGCGCGGCGTCATCTACCAGGGCGCGCCCACGGCCGCCGATATCGCCGCTGGTGCCGATCCCCATTGGTTCTATCCCCAGGAGCCCGTCCTATGAACAGGGAAGTCGTCGATTCTCCCCGCGTGTTCGATGTGTCCGTGCGCGAGGCGCGCATGTGCATAGACCGCATCCTGCTGGTGTGCCGCCTGCCGTCAGGCTACGTGCACAGCGTGAGGGAAGTGGTGCTGTTGTCCCAGTCCATGGGACTGGGTGGCTTCCAGGCCTTGTACGAAGGCTATGAGCGGCTGCGCGAAGGGTCGCTGGACCGGGTATCGGTGCAGGATGCCGACGATGGCGCGCTGGTGGTGGACGGCGGCGGCATCCATGCCTGGGTGCTGCTGCCCACGCTGATGGACCTGGGCGTGGAGCGTGTCCGGTCGGCGGGCCGCGCCACGCTGCGCGTGTCGGGCGTGCAGGACCTGCACGAGTTGCACATCATGGCCGGGCTGGGCCGCCGCTACGGCACAGGCGCCGAGGTCTCGCAGCCTGACGAGGGCGCGGGCCGCGAACAGAAGGCGGTGGTGACGCTGTTCAACACCGCGCGGCCCCAGGGCATCGACGAATGGGATCCGCTGCTGGCCCAGGCCATCCGCCACGGCTACCCGGTCGACGGCGCTCTGTGGCGCGCCATCCATGCCTTGTCGAACCAGGCGCTGGCGCCGGACTCGGTGGTCTCGCGCCGCCATGCCGGGCCGGTCATCCTGCGCGACGACGGCACGCTGCAAGGCCGCCCGCCCGCCGACGACGACATGGACCTGAACATGCTCCGCCATGTCCCCTCCAGCCAAGGATGCGCGTGAAGCGCGAAGGACGATGCAGATGAACACACTCAACAAGCAGGTTGGCATCATCGTCGACGGACTGTCGATGCCGGTGCCGGAGCGGCGCTGGTTCGAGGAGTGGCGCGAGGCCGGCATCGGCTGCGTCAACACCACGGTGGCGGTGTGGGAGAACGCGGCCGAGACCCTGGGCCTGCTGGGCAAGTGGCGCGTCGTGCTGGAACAGAACCAGGATCTCGTCGCGCCGGCCGCCAGCGTGGCCGAGATCGAGGCCGTGGCCGCCTCGGGCCGGACGGCGGTGATGTTCGGGTTCCAGAACACGGCGCCGGTTGAGCACAACCTGGACCTGTTCGGCATGTTCCGCGAACTCGGCGTGTGCGTGATGCAGCTGACCTACAACCTGCAGAACTACATCGGCTGCGGCTACTGGGAGGAAAAGGACACCGGGATCTCGTCGCGCTTCGGCAAGCTGGCGCTGGAGGAAATGAACCAGCTCGGCATCCTGATCGACCTGTCCCATTGCGGCGAGCGCACGACCCTGGAGGCCATCCAGATGTCCGGCAAGCCGGTGGCCATCACCCATGCCAATCCGCGCGAATACGTGGGCACGCCGGTATACGGCGCGGGCCGCCTGAAGCAGACCGAGGCCTTGCGCGAGCTGGCCCGGCGCGGGGGCGTGATCGGCCTGACGCCGAACCGCAACATGACCCGGCACGGCGCCGCGACCACGCTGGAGCAGTTCGGCGACATGGTCGCCTGGACCGTGGACCTGCTGGGCATCGACGCGGTGGCCATCGGCACGGATTATTGCCCCGGCCACCCGCGTTCGGTGCGCACCTGGTGGCGCTACGCGAAGTGGTCGCGCCAGAGCGCGCCCGCCAAGGAGATGGAGATCGCGCCGCACGAAGGCTGGTCGGAATGGATGCGTACGCCCGCCGGCTTGCAGAACATCATTGTCGAGTTGGACCGGCGCGGCTTCGGCCAGGCCGACATCGACAAGATCATGGGGGGGAACTGGATGAGGCTGTTGCGTGAAACGATAGGCTGATTCGTCGATTGAGGAGCTGGGCCATGAACCGATTGCTGCGGTGTGTGTTGGGGGTGGGAGTGATGGCGGTGCTGGGCGCGGCTGCTTCCGCCCAGGCGCAGGACGAGGCGTTTCCGAGCCGGCCGATCCGGCTGCTGGTGGGGTTCGCGCCGGGCGGCGGGACCGACGTGGTGGCGCGGGTCATCGCGCCCAGGCTGTCCGAGATCCTCGGCCAGTCGGTGGTGGTGGAGAACAAGCCGGGCGCGAGCGGCATCGTGGCCGGCGGGATGGTGGCCAAGGCGCCGCCCGACGGTTACACGCTGATGATGGGAGTGGTGTCGGTCAATACCATCCTGCCGCATCTGTTCAACAACATTCCCTACGACACCGCCGCGGACTTCGCGCCGGTGACGCTGACGGCGTCGGTGCCGCATTTCATCGCGGTGCATCCTTCCTTGCCGGTGCACAGCGTGGCGGAATTGATCGCCTACGCCAAGGCGCATCCGGGTGAACTGAGCTTCCCGTCCGCCGGCAGCGGCACCACGCCGCACATCGCCGGCGAGATGTTCAAGAGCATGGCCGGGGTGCAATTGCTGCACGTGCCGTACAAGAGCACCGGGCAGTCGATGCCCGACCTGCTGGCGGGGCGTTTGCAGGTCGGGTTCGATACTTATCCCACTACCGCGCCTTATGTGAAGACGGGCAAGCTGCGTGCCCTGGCGGTGACCGGCGCACGCCGGCTGGCGGAGTTTCCCGACCTGCCCACGGTGGCCGAAGCGGGCCTGCCCGACTACCGTTTCGCCACCTGGTACGGCGTCTTCGCGCCCAGGGGCACGCCGGCCGCCGTCGTCAACCGCCTGCACGGCGGTATTGCCAGGGCCATGGCGGCGCCCGACGTGCGCGAGCAACTGGTGAAGATGGGGGTGGACGGGACCGAGACCAGGACGCCGGAGGAGTTCGCGGCGCTGGTCCGCGCCGACACGGAGCGGTTCGGCAAGCTGGTCAAGGCGGCGGGGGTCCGGGTGGATTAGGCGGGGCGCGCACTCCGCGGTGGCCGCGGGATGCGCGCGTCCCGGGACTACGGGTTGAGGATGGCCTGGAGCACGACGCCGGTGGCCACGCCGATCAGGAAGTAGTCGGCGCCGACGTTGATCCAGTGGTAGCCGCGCGGAGGCGGGGCCAGGCGATGTCCGCGCCAGTTGTCCACCACGTACTGCGGCCCGCGGTAGGGGAAGGGCACGCGCTCGCCCTTGGCCCAGTGCCGATAGGCGGGGTCGCCGGGGCCTCCCGGCCCGCGTCCCTGCGGGCCGCGGTGATCGTGGCCGGGCGCGCGGCCCGGGCCGCGTCCCATGTCATGGCGTGGGCCGGGGCCCGGACGGTCCATGCCAGGATGGTCCATGCCCGGGCGTCCCATGCCCGGGTGTCCCGGTCCGCCTGCGCCATGGCCGCCTCCGGGCCGTCCGCCCGGAGGCCCGCCCTGTGCGTAGGAAGCGGTGGAGGCCGCGAGCAGGATACCGGTCAGCAGATGCGCCAGCAGACGCTTGGGTGCCATGATGATCTCCTTGAGGCAGTGCCACGCCGGGAACACGGGCGTGGCATTGATTCTATGCCTGGCGAGGGACCGCGCCACCCCCATCCGTGATGCAGATATTGCAGCCTGTTTCAGGGGCCGGCGGCGGTTATTCCACCGTGACGTTGGCCGCGCGCACGATGTCCTTCCATTTCTGGTAGTCGGCCTTGAGCAAGCGGGCGAACTCGTCGGTCGACATGGCCTGCGCCTCGGCGCCCTGGGCGTGGATGGCCTCGCGGGTCTCGGGCATGGCCAGCAGCCGGTTGACCGCGGTGTTGACGGTGGCGACGATTTCCCCGGGCGTGCCCGCCGGCATGAACAGGCCGTACCAGGTGCTGACGTCGAATCCCTTGTAGCCGAGTTCGGCGACGGTCGGCACGTCGGGCAGCGAAGTGCTGCGTTTGGCGCTGGTGACCGCCAGCGGCCGCAGCTTGCCCGACTGGATCTGCGCCATGGCCGACGGCACCGATGACACCATCAGGTTCACGTTGCCGGCCAGCACGTCCATCATGGCGGCGTTCGATCCCTTGTAGGGGATGTGCCGGATGTCGATCTTGGCGGCTTCCTTGAAGATCTCGCCGGCCAGGTGGATGGTGGTGCCGCTGCCGGGCGAACCGTAGGTGATGGATCCGGGCGCCGCCTTGGCCGCCGCGACCACGTCGGCCAGGGTCTTGAAGGGGGAGTTGGCCTGCGTGACGATGACGATGGGCGTATAGCCGACGTGCGCCACGGCCACCAGGTCCTTGGTCGGGTCGTAGGTCACGCTCTTGTACAGCCAGGGGGCCACGACCAGATTGTCCTTCTGGCCCATCACCATCTCATAGCCGGTGGGCGCCGCGCGCACGGCCGCGGCGATGCCGATGGTGCCGCCCGCGCCGGCGCGGTTTTCGGACACGACGGTCCATTTCTCGGCTTCGCCCAGCCTGGTGGCGATGAGGCGCGAGAGGATATCGGTACCGCCGCCCGGCGGGAAGGGAATCAGCAGGCGGATGGGCTTGGACGGATAGGCCTGGGCGTGGGCGCCCGTGGCGGCCAGCGCCAGCGCGGCGACGGCAAGGCATTTGCGGAACATGGGATGTCTCCTTGTCCTGGGGGCGTCAAGCATACCGGAATCCGCCTCCACCCCCGGCCCGTCCTGGCCGCCGGACCGGCTGGCCTTGCACGGAGCGATGGAAAACAAGCGTCATTTCCTGGATCATGCGAAAAGTCCCGTCAATAGAATATCGGGCGGACCGCATTCTCCTCGTCGCGCCGGACCGGCCGCGCACGTCCGGATGGGAGAGCGGGCCTGCCGTGGAGGAGGAAGCGCGTGCCCCCGCAGTACAACAACAGCCGGCGGAAAGCCGGCCCGAGGGAACCCGCCAACGATGCAAAATTCCCGGGTGGCATCGAGCCGGAGACGGATTTCATACGCTACGCGCTGGACTGCGCCGCCATCGTGGCCAGTACCGACGCGACGGGCACGATTACCTATGTCAACGCGAGGTTTTGCGAGATCAGCGGCTATTCCCGGCAGGAACTGCTCGCTTCCAATCACAGGATGCTGAAGTCCGGCCTCCACGGCACGGCATTCTTCCGCGCGATGTACCGGGAGATCGCGCAAGGCCACGTCTGGCATGGCGAGATCTGCAACCAGCGCAAGGACGGCTCGCTTTACTGGATGGAAACGACCATCGTGCCGCATGTCCTGCAGGACGGCACGATCGACAGCTATACCTCGATCTGCCTGGACATCACCGAGCGCAAGCTGCTCGAGGATGCCTTGAGGACCAGCAAGGAGAGCCTGCGGCGCATCGCCTACGTCGATCCGGTGACGGGATTGCCGAATCGCAGCTGGTTCCACCAGCACGTGGTGTCCCTGGTCGGCGAGTGCCGGCTGGCGGGCACCGGATTCCACCTGGGGTTGATGGACGTCGATGCGTTCAAGGAAATCAACGATTTTTTCGGCCATCCCGCCGGCGATGAACTGCTGCGGGAGGTCGCCAGGCGGCTGAGCGCGGTGGACGACCCCCGCCTGTCTGTTTCCCGGATGGGGGGAGACGAGTTCGGACTGGTTCTGGCCGGCGCGACCGACGACGAGGCCGCCGCGGTGTTCGAGCGTGTGCTGGAACGCGTGCGCGATCCCGTGCGTATCGCCGAGACGTCGCGGCGATGTTCGGCCAGCCTGGGCGTTTCCGTGTATCCCGGGCATGGCGAGGACGGCGAAAGCATGTTCCGGGCGGCCGACCTCGCGCTCTATCATGCCAAGTCGCTGGGCCGCGATCGGCTGGAGTGCTTCCAGCCCGGGCTCAGGGAAACCGCGGAACGCAAGTCGGAACTCCTGGCCGAGATCGAGACGGGACTGCGTGGCGAGGCTTTCGAATTGCACTACCAGCCCATCGTTCCCGTCGCGCCGGGGGGCAGGGTGGCGCTGGAGGCGCTGATGCGCTGGCGGCACCCGCTGCGCGGCCTGTTGCCGCCGGCCGCTTTCCAGGAGGGTTTCGCCGATCCGGCGGTCCGCGCGGCGCTGGGGATGTTCATGCTCGAACGGGTGTTCCGCGATGTCGACGCGCTGTGCGCAAGAAACATCCCGCTCGGCCGCGTGGCGATCAACCTGACGAATTCCGATTTTCGTTCCGAGGTCTTCCTGGACCGCTTCTTCGCGCTGTTCCGCGATAGCGGCATCGGTCCGGACCGGTTTTGCGTCGAAGTGACCGAGAGCATGTTCCTGGGCCTGAACCAGAAGCGGGTCGAACATGGCCTGCATCGCCTGCACGATGCAGGCGTCGAGATCGCGCTGGACGATTTCGGAACCGGCCACGCGTCGTTGACGCATCTGCGCCAGCTTCCCATCGACAGGCTGAAGATCGATCGCAGTTTCGTCGCCAACCTGGTCGCCTCGGCCGAGGACCAGGCCATCGTGCGCGGCATCATCGATATCGCGCACAGCCTGGGCAAGACCGTGACGGCCGAGGGCGTGGAGACGAGGGAGCAGGTCCGGCTGCTGTCCCACATGGGCTGCGACCTGCTCCAGGGTTGGTATTTCGGCAAGGCCTGCGAGGCTGGGGGCCTGTCCGATGTCCTCGACATGATGCCGCCCGTGGGCGAGCCCTCGTCCTGGGCGGGGAGAACGGCAAGGGAATGGACGCCAAATCGATCTTCGTGACGGTTGCGCTGATGGTGCTGGCCAACGGCGCCGTGCTGGCGAACGTCTACCGCGATCTTCCCGGGGCGCTGCGGCCCGCGGCGATCCGCTGGCAGGCCGGAACCGCCCTGGTCGCGCTGGGCAGCGGCGTCTTCGCGTTCGGCAGCATCATGCCGGTGCCCGTCATGGTGACGCTGGCGAACGGCACGCTGCTGCTCGGCCTGGGGGCCTACCACCGGGCGTTCGAGCGCTTCTATGGCCGCCGTTCGTCACCGGCTGACATCGCGATCGCCCTGGTCGCGGTGGCGGGCACGCTCTGGCTGTCGGCCATCCAGCCATGCTTCATCTGCCGCGTCGAACTGACGTCGGCGGCGTGGACCCTGTTGCTGCTCAGGTCGATGTGGCTGCTGCACGGGATGCGCACGGAAGACGAGTCCCGCAGCCGGCGCATGCTGATCGTGATCTATGGCCTGGTCGTGGTCTATGTCGTCGGGCGGGTCGTCGTCTACCTGCATCTCGACGTGCCGCGCGAGACCACGATAGCGACCAACGACTATGGCATCAACCTGATCTCGCCCATGTTCGTGGCCCTGCTGCCGGTGATCGGCACCACGGCGTTCGTCCTGCTCTGCACCGAGCGGGTGAAGCGCCAGCTGGAGATCGCGGCGGCCACCGACTACCTGACCGGCCTGCCCAACCGGCGCACGCTGGTCGCGGACGGGAACATGGCGTTCGGCAGGGCGCGCGAGACCGGCGCGGGGCTGGCCGTCGGGGTGATCGACATCGACCATTTCAAGGCGATCAACGATACCCATGGCCACGGGGTGGGCGACGAGGTGCTGGCTTTCACCGCGGACGGCCTGAAGCAGGCGGCGCGCAAGGGCGACCTGGTCGCGCGCACGGGAGGCGAGGAATTCGTGGTGTTGATGGACGATCTCGACCTGCAGGCGGCGACCGCGGCGCTGGAGCGTATCCGTGTCGCCGTGGCGGACAGTTGCTTCACTATCGACGGCGTGCCCATTCCCATCACGATTTCCGCGGGGGTGGCAAGCTGCGAATCCCGCGACCGGGATTTCGACGACGTGTTCCGGCGGGCCGACCGGGCGCTTTATCTGGCGAAGCTGGCGGGGCGCAACCGCGTCAGGCAGGCGGTGGTCTGAACGGAGGCTAGAGCATCGCGCTCAGCATCCGGCGGCCGCCCAGCAGTTCCGGCAGCAGGACATCCACCATGCGTTCCAGGGTGTAGCGGCTGGTGGCCGCCACCAGGCTCATCGCCGCGACGGTGCGTCCGGCCTGGTCATGGATGGGGACGGCTATGGAGCGCAGGCCCAGTTCGAGTTCCTCGTCGCTGGTGGCATGGCCGAGCCGCCGTGCTTCTTCCAGCAGCGCCGTCAGTTCGGGAATCCCGGTGCGGGTGCGCGGCGTGAGCGCGCGCCGTGGCATGCGGGCGAGCAGGCGGGCGGCTTCCTCGTCGGGCAGGGCGGCCATCAGCACCCGTCCGGTGGCCGCGCAATGGGCCGGAAGGCGCGAGCCCATGCCCAGCCCGTCCGACAGGCTGCGGCGGGTGGCGGCGCGCGCCACGAACACGACTTCGCCGCCGTCCAGCACGGCCAGCGAGCTCGACTCCTTGGTGCGTTCGCTGATGGTTTCCAGCACCGGCTGGACCAACTTGGGCAGGGGGCTGGAGCTGACATAGGCGTGTCCCAGGCGCAGCGTCCGGGGCGCCAGCCGGAAATACCTGCCGTCGCTTTCCACATAGCCCAGCCGCTGCAGCGTCAGCAGCGACCGGCGCGCCGTGGCGCGCGGATGTCCGGTGATCTCGGCCGCTTCGCTCAGGGTGAGCGGGCCGCTGCGCAGGCCGAAGGCTTCGATGATGGCCAGGCCTTTCTCCAGGCCGGCCACGTATTCCTTGTCTTCCTTGCTGCGGGTTTCGGGCAGGCTATTCATGGTCGAAGTGGTGTTCGTTTTGCGAACATTCTAACCACTTTTCTTGATCGCTGGATATATGCGAACTAACGTTCGCTTTGCGACTTTCTGTTCGATTTATCCAAAAGAGGTCAAGGATGAGACAACCTGCATGGACAGCCTGTGCCATCGCGGCGTGGGCGGCGATCGCCAGCCCGGCCCAGGCCGACGAAGGCACCTTCCCCAATCGTCCGGTACGCATCGTCGTGCCTTATTCGGCCGGTGGCACCGCCGACGTGCTGCCGCGCATCCTGGGCGAGAAGCTCAGCGCGGCCTGGGGCCAGCCCGTCATCATCGACAACCGGCCCGGCGCGGGCGGCAACATCGGCGCCGACATGGTGGCCAAGGCGGCGCCCGATGGCTACACGCTGCTGGCCACGCCGCCGGCGCCGCTGGCCATCAACCAATACCTGTACAAGAGCCTGCCGTTCGACCCCGAGCGCTTCGCGCCGGTGACCGTGCTGGCGCGCGTGCCCAACGTGCTGGCGGTCAAGACCGGGCTGCCGGTGAAGTCGGCGCAGGAGTTCATCGACTACGCCCGCAAGAACCGCGGGCAGGTAACGGTGGCGACCCAGGGCAACGGCACGACCTCGCACCTGACCGGCGCGCTGGTCGCGGCCCAGGCCGGCCTGGAGTTCGTGTTCGTGCCGTACAAGGGCACGGCGCCGGCGCTGGCCGACCTGATGGGCGGGCAGGTCGATGCCTTCTTCGACAACATCAGCTCGACCTTCCGCCAGCACGAGTCGGGCAAGGTGCGCATCCTGGCCGTGACCGGCGCGCAACGCAGCCCCTTGCTGCCCAAGACGCCCACGCTGGCCGAGTCGGGGCTGCCCGGTTTCGACGTCAGCACCTGGTTCGGCGTGGTCGCGCCGGCCGGCACGCCGCCGGAGGTGGTGCGCAAGCTCAACGCCGCCATCGTCGAGGCGCTGAAGATGCCCGACGTCAGGCAGAAATTCATCGAGCAGGGGGCCGAGGTGGCCGGCGACACGCCGGCCCGGATGGCCGAATTCATGCAGGCCGAGCGCGCCAAGTGGAAGAAGGCCATCGACACGGCCGAGGTCACCATCAACTGATGCTTGCAGCAACGAGGAAGTCCATGTCTAGCAGCGACACCCAAGAACCCCGGACCTGGGAGCCGGGCCTGACGCGCGTGCCTTACTGGCTCTATCGCGACCAGGCGATCCATGACGCCGAACAGCGGCGCGTCTTCCAGGGACCGACCTGGAACTACCTGTGCCTGGAGGCCGAGATTGCCGAGCCGGGCGCCTACCGCACCACCTTCGTGGGCGACATGCCGGTGATCGTTGCCCGCGACGAGGACGGCGAACTGCAGGCCTTCGAGAACCGCTGCGCCCACCGGGGCGCGCTGATCGCGCTGGACGATGGCGGCAAGACGCGCGACTTCGCCTGCGTCTACCACGCCTGGCGCTACGACCTGCAAGGCAATTTGCGCGGCGTGGCGTTCCAGCAGGGCGTGAACGGCAAGGGCGGCATGCCGCCGGACTTCCGCATGGAGGACCACCACCCGCGCAAGCTGCGCACCGCCAGCGTGGCGGGCATGGTGTTCGGCAGCCTGGACGAGGACGTGCCGCCCATCGAGGAGTATCTGGGCGACGAGATCCTGGAACGCATCGAACGCGTGCTGTGCAAGCCGGTGGAGGTGATCGGCCGCTTCAAGCAGACCATCCCGAACAACTGGAAGCTGTACATGGAGAACGTCAAGGACTCCTACCATGCCAGCCTGCTGCACGTGTTCTTCACCACCTTCAACATCAACCGCCTGTCGCAGAAGGGCGGGGTGATCGTGAGCGAGACCGGGGCCCACCACGTCAGCTATTCCAAGGTGTCGCACCAGCCCCAGCCCAACGCCGAGTACAGCGCCGAGAAACTGCGCTCGGACAAGGAAGGCTACGCGCTGGCCGACCCCAGCATGCTGGACGGCTGCGACGAGTTCGGCGACGGCGTGACCTTGCAGATCCTGTCGGTGTTTCCGGGTTTCGTGCTGGCGCAGATCCAGAACACCCTGGCCGTGCGCCAGATCCTGCCCGACGGGCTGGACCGGACGGTGCTGAACTGGACCTACCTGGGCTTCCAGGACGACACGCCGGAGCTGCGGCGCATGCGGCTCAAGCAATCCAACCTGACGGGGCCGGCCGGCTTCGTGTCCATGGAGGATGGCGCGGTGGGCGGTTTCGTGCAGCGCGGCATCGCGGCCAGCCGCGATCGGGAAGCCGTGCTGGAGATGGGCGGCGGCGGCATCGAGACCCAGGAGAACCGCACCACCGAGGCGTCGGTGCGCGGATTCTGGAACGCTTATCGCGGCTACATGGAGATCTGAAGCATGGCCGGATTCACTCAAGAGCGGCTGGGCACCCTGAACGCCGCCTACGCGCGCTGCATCGACAACGACGAGGTCGAGGCCTGGCCGGCGTTCTTCGAGGAACGCTGCCTGTACGTGGTCAATACCGCCGAGAACCACGCGGCGGGCATGGAAGCCGGCGTGATCTACGCCGACTCGCGCGCCATGCTGCAGGACCGTGTCTCGGCGCTGCGCGATGCCAACGTCTACGAGCGCCATCGCTATCGCCACATCGTCGGACTGCCGTTCGTGCTGGGCATCCAGGACGGCGAGGCCAGCGTCGAGACGCCGTTCCTCGTGGTGCGCATCATGCGCGACGGCGCCACCGAGGTGTTCGCGTCCGGGCGCTACCTGGATCGCGTGGTCGAAGGCGCGGATGGGCAGCTCAGGTTCGCCCAGCGGCTGGCCATCTGCGACAGCCGGAACATCGATACCCTGCTGGCGATACCGCTATGAGCGCGACCGTCCAACCGTCCGGGGAAGCGGCGCGCAAGCGCATCGCGGTCGCGCTGGGCGATGCCAACGGCATCGGCCCGGAGATCGCCGTCAAGGCCGCCCGCGCGCTGCGCGACGCCCCGGTCGATTGCGTGCTGGTGGGCGATGGCTTCGTGCTGCGCGAGCAGATGGCCCGCCACGCGCCCGGCATGGCGCTGACCGCCTTCGAGCCGGGCGCGGCACGCCTGCCGGACCAGATGTTGTGGGCCGAGGTGGCGGGCCTGCCGCCATCGGACTACGCCCCGGGCGAGGTGCGGGCCGCCGCGGGCGCGGCCATGGTGGCCTATGTCGGCGAGGCGGTGCGCCTGGCGCGCGCCGGCCTGGTCGATGCCGTGGTCGGCTGTCCGCATTCGGAGACCTCGGTGGCGCGGGCCGGCATTCCGTTCTCGGGCTATCCGGGGCTGATCGCGCAACTGACCGGGACGCCGGCCGATCGGGTGTTCCTGATGCTGGCCACGCCCGATCTCAGGATCGGCCACGTGACGCTGCACGAACCGGTGCGGCGGGCGCTGGCCCGGCTGGACACGCAACTGGTGGTCGACGCGGCGCTGGCCGTCATGGACGGGGCGCGCGCGATCGGCATCGCGCGGCCGCGCCTGGGGGTGTTCGGCATCAATCCCCACGCGGGCGAGGGCGGCCTGTTCGGCGACGAGGACCAGGCCATCACCGAGCCGGCGGTGGCGCGCCTGCGTGCCATGGGCCTGGACGTGGACGGCCCGCAGGGGGCCGACCTGATGCTGGCCCAGCGCGCGCACGACGTGTATCTGGCCATGTTCCACGACCAGGGCCACATTCCGGTCAAGCTGCTGAGTCCCCGGCAGGCCAGCGCGCTGTCCCTGGGGGGCGGCGTGCGTTTCAGCAGCGTCGGGCATGGCTGCGCCTTCGACATCGCCGGCCTGGGCACGGCGGACGCCTCCGCCGTGCTGCGTACCGTGCGCCTGCTGGCCGGGCTGGCCGACCACTAGTTCGCGGGACAGGAATGGAACCCATGCAATACACCATACGCATCGACCAGCGAGACATCGAGTTTCCCTGCGAGGAAGGCCAGACCGTGCTGGACGGCGCGCTGGCCGCCGGCTACGAGATCCCGTATTCCTGCCGTACCGGCATCTGTGGCAGCTGTCGGGGCCGCATCGTGCGGGGGGACGTGCGCGGCGGGGCCGGCGAGGGCGTGCTGGACGAGGACGAGCGGCGCGGGGGCGGGGCGCTGCTGTGCCAGGCCCGACCCTGTTCCGACCTGGACGTGGCGGTGCGCGACATCGAACGCCGCGATCCCGCCGCAAGCAAGACCGTGGCCGCCAAGGTCTACCGGCTGGCACGCGCCGCCCACGACGTGACGGTGCTGCACCTGCGCTTTCCCGCCGGCACGCGGGTGCGCTTCAAGGCGGGGCAGTACCTGCACGCGCGGATGGCGGACGGCACCATCCGCCATTTCTCGATGGCCAACCCGCCACAGCAGAGCGACGGCGTGGAGCTGCACATCCGGCATGTTCCGGGTGGAAAGTTCTCGGGCTATCTGGCGGAGTCGGCGCAGGCCGGCCAGTTGCTGGACGTGTCGCTGCCTTTTGGCGACTTCTACCTGCGCGAGACCGGCCTGCCGGCGGTGCTGGTGGCCAGCGGCACCGGTTTCGCGCCCATCAAGTCCATCGTCGAGGACGCCATCCGGCGCAAGCTCGACCGGCCCATGACCCTCTATTGGGGCGCGCGGCGGGAAGAGGACCTGTACCTGGCGGACCTGCCGCGCAAGTGGGCCGACAAGCACCCCTGGTTCCGCTTCGTGCCCGTGCTGTCCGACAGTCCGGCGGACGGCGGCTGGCAAGGCCGCCAGGGCTTCGTCCACCAGGCGGTGCTGGACGACTTTGCCTCGCTGGCGGGGCATGAGGTCTATGCCTGCGGCGCGCCGGCGATGATCAGCGCGGCGCGCCAGGACTTCGTGCACGAGCGGGGGCTGGCCGCCGACCGCTTTTACTGCGACGCCTTCGTGCCCATGGCGCCGCAGGCGGCATAGCGCCCGTGCCCGTTCCCGGCTGTGCCAGAATGAGGCGTCGTCGGGGTGCGGAGCTTTCATGGATTGGATTCAACGCCTGCGTGTCAGGCAACTATATGTGCTGGTCTCGCTTCACGAGACGGCCAACCTGAGCCTGACCGCGGCGCGCATGCACATGACCCAGCCCGCCTTGTCCAAGTGGCTGCGCGAGCTGGAAACGGACCTGGGCGTGGAGCTGTTCGAGCGGCATTCGCGCGGACTGGTGCCCACGCGCTTCTGCGACACGCTGGTCGAGCACGCCCGGACGGTGCTGGGGGAGCTCGAACGCACCGGCGAGGCGCTGCGCGCGATGAGCGACGGGGCAGTGGGGCAGTTGCTGGTCGGCACCACGCCCATCGGGACCAGCGGGCTGCTGCCGGCGTGCCTGGGCCACTACCGCCGCCTGCGGCCAGGCATCTGCGTGGGGGTGCAGGAGAACTCCCTGGAGAAGCTGCTGCCCCTCTTGAAGGAGGGCCGGATCGATTGCATCGTGTCCCGCATCGAGGCGCCCGTCGATCCGGCGGTCGTGGCCGAGCCGCTGCATGAAGAGGGGATATGCGTGGTGGCGAGCCGCAGCCACCCGCTGGCGCGGCTGCGCAAGGTGCACTGGGCCCAGGCCCGCGACTATCCCTGGGCCATGCCGCAGGCCGGAACGCCGCTGCGGCGCGAGCTGGAGCTGGGGCTGGCCGCGGTGGGCGAGCCGACGCCGCGCGCGGCCATCGAGGCGTCGTCGGTGGTCCTGATCGCCTCGCTGTTGCAGGACGGCGAGATGCTGGCGGTGATGTCGGACGCCGTGGTGAAGGCCTTGTCCCGGCTCGGCCGCCTGAAAGTCCTGCCCCTGGCGCTGGGGCGCAGGGCCACGGTCGGGGTGCTGCGACGCGCCGGCACGATGCCGGCGCCGGTGCTGGCGGACTTCCTGGCCTGCCTGCGGAACGCCGCCCTGCCCGAGGGCCACCGGCCGGAATAACCAGAATTCATGACAGCGGGCCCAATAGTCATTATCCGGCCGGCGCCCGCGCATCCATACTCCGGGCACAAGTCCATCATGCAAGGAGACAACATGGGTGCGACCCGTATCCTCGTCGCGGCCTGTGCCACGTTCGCCGTGGCAGCGACCGCCGCCGCGCAGCCGGCGGCCTTTCCCTCCCGGCCCGTGCGCATCGTCGTGCCGTTCGCCCCGGGCGGCGCCGTGGACGTGATGACCCGGCAACTGGCGCGCGTGATGTCCGAGCAGCAGGGTTATACCGTCATCGTCGAGAACAAGCCTGGCGCCTCCGGCCTGATCGCGTCGGAGGCGGTGGCGAAGTCCGCGCCCGACGGCTACACGCTGCTGATGGCGACCTCGAACACGCATGGCGTGAACAGCGCCCTGTTCAAGCAACTGCCCTACGATCCGGTCAAGGACTTCACGCCGGTGGCCATGGTGGCCGACAACGTCGTCGTGCTGCTGGCGCACCGGTCGTTCCCGGCGGCGAATTTCCAGGAAGCGGTGGTCCTGATCCGCAAGACGCCGGGCAAGTACAGCTACGCCTCGCCGGGATCAGGCACGGTCCATCACATGGGCATGGAACTGCTGAAGGCGGCCGCCCACCTGGACGTGGTGCACGTGGGCTACAAGGGCGCCGGCCCGGCGATGGCCGACCTGGCCGCGGGGCACGTGCCGCTGATGATGGGCGGCATCGCGCCGGCGGCGCCGTTCATCAAGTCGGGCGCGGTGCGCGTGCTGGCCGTGGCCAATCCCGAGCCGTTCCCCACGCTGCCCGGCGTGCCGCTGTTCAAGGATGTGGCGCCGGATGTGTCGGTGACCTCGTGGATGGGGTTGACGGCCCCGGCCGGCACGCCCGCCGCCGTGGTGGACCGCATCAACGCCGACGTGCGCAAGGCGCTGGACAAGCCGGGCTTCGCGCAGACCATGGCCGACATCGGCATGGTGCCACGCCCGATGAGCCCGGCCGACATGGGCCGCCAGATCGCCGCCGAGATGCCCAAGTGGAAGCGGGCGGTGCAGGTTTCCGGCGCCACCGCCGAATGAGTCCGGACGACAACGCTTCGATGGAATCCCCGATGCCGCAATCGCAACGCCCCGTCAATTTCCTGCTCTTCATCACCGACCAGCATCGTGCCGATCACCTGGGCGCCTATGGCAACCGGGTCGTCGCCACGCCCAACCTGGATGCGCTGGCCGCCGCCGGCTGGCGCGGCGACGAGATGCACGTCGCCACCCCCATCTGCATGCCCAACCGCGCCAGCCTGCTGACCGGCCGCTATCCGTCGGCCCATGGCGCGCGCCACAACGGCATTCCGCTCGACCTGCAATCGTCCACCTTCGTGGACGTGCTGCGCCAGGCCGGCTACCGCACGTCGCTGGTGGGCAAGGCGCATTTCCAGAACATGACGGACAACCCGCCGCCCTGGCCGCCCAATCCCGCCGACCGGCTGGCGCGCGAGGCGAAGGTGCGCGGGCCTGGGCGCTACGACCAGGAGAACCGCAACAAGTGGCTGACCCGGGAGGACTACGACCTCGATTATCCGTTCTACGGTTTCGAGGACGTGGACCTGGTGGACGACCACAGCGATTCGGTCCACGGCCACTACCGCCAGTGGCTGCGCCGCCACCATCCCGAGGTGGAGGCCCTGATCGGACCGAAGGCCGCCACGCCCGCGCCGGACTACGTGCTGACCTCGTTCGGCCAGGCCTGGCGCACGGCGGTGCCCGAGGAGCTCTATCCCAGCGCCTACATCGCCGACCGGACCATCGAGCGCCTGGCGCGCGCCGGCGGCCAGCCGTTCTTCATCCAGTGCTCGTTTCCCGATCCCCATCATCCCTTCACGCCGCCGGGCAAGTACTGGGACATGTACGACCCCGACGAGATGGCGCTGCCGCCGTCCTTCCATACCGGCGAGGCGCCGCTGCCCCACGTCGAATGGCTGTACCGCCAGCGCGACGGCGGCAAGGCGGTCAAGCACACGCCCGCGATCTTCGCCTGCACCGAGCGCGAGGCCAAGGAGGCGCTGGCGCTGAACTATGGGTCCATCACCAACATCGACCACCAGATCGGCCGGGTGCTGGCGGCGCTGAAGCAACTGGGGCTGGAGAACGATACGGTGGTGATCTTCACCAGCGACCATGGCGACTACCTGGGCGACCATCAACTGATGCTGAAGGGACCCATCCACTACCGGGGCCTGGTGCGGGTGCCGTTCATCTGGCACGACCCCCGGCGGCCGGCGCGGGGCGCCGGCAGCGCGCTGGCCAGCACCATCGACGTCGCCCCGACCATCCTGGCGCGGGCCGGCGTGGCGGGCTTCAACGGCATCCAGGGCAAGAGCCTGCTGGATGTCATGGAGGGCAAGGCCGAACGCGTGCGCGAACACCTGATGATCGAGGAAGAGGGCCAGCGCGTCATCCTGGGCTTCGATGCCCGCATCCGCTGCCGCACGCTGCGCTCGGACCGTTATCGCCTGACGATCTACGACGGCGCCGAGTGGGGCGAGCTGTATGACCTGGAGCGGGATCCCATCGAGGCGCGGAACCTGTGGGACGATGCCGGACACGCGGGCGTGAAGGCCGAGATGATGCAGGCCCTGGCGCGCGACATGCTGTATCACATCGACACCAGCCCCTATCCCGACGCGCTGGCGTAGAGGTCCCCCCTACGCGCTTCGCGCGCCCCCCTACGCGCTTCGCGCGCCCCCCAGGGGGCGATGCGGGTGGACCGGCGGAGCCGGATCCACCGCATTCTGGAGGGAATAGCGAATTAGTCCAGGGTGATCTTCAGGTCGCGGATCAGTTTTTGCCAGAGTTCGCTTTCGCTCTTGACGAGGGCGGCGTATTCCTGGGGCGTGCTGCCCACGGGTTCGATGCCGAATTCCACCAGTTTCTTGTTCACGGCCGGGGTCTTGATGGCGGCGGTGACCTGTTTCTGGAGGGCGGCGATGACCTCGGGCGGCGTGTTCGCGGGGGCGACCATGCCGACCTGGGCCGAAGCTTCCACATTCTGGATACCCAGTTCGGCGAAGGTGGGCACGTCGGGCAACTGGGGCAGGCGCGTGGGGTTGGCCACGGCCAGCGGACGGACCTTGTTGCCC
This sequence comes from Alcaligenaceae bacterium SAGV5, assembly GCA_009360345.1. Taxonomy (GTDB): domain Bacteria; phylum Pseudomonadota; class Gammaproteobacteria; order Burkholderiales; family Burkholderiaceae_B; genus Pigmentiphaga. The sequence continues at coordinate 255,510 of SPDP01000002.1, read as the reverse complement.
TTGATGAAGGCGTTGCCGGCGGCGAGGTCGGTCATCATGGCCGGCAACTGGCCACCGGCCACGTCGACCAGGGCGGGCGCCGCGCCGCGGTACGCGATGTGCAGCATGCGCATGCCGGTGCGTTCCTTCAGCAGTTCCATGGCCAGGTGGTGCGGGCTGCCCGCGCCGGCCGAGGCATAGCTGTACTTGCCGGGCTGGCTCTTGACCTTGGCGATGAAGTCCTTGGCGTCCTTGAACTCGGTGTTCGGGCCCACGATCAGGATCATGGGGAACTTGCCCATGAGGGTGACGGGCGCCAGGTCGCGCGAGGGGTTGTAGCTCAGGTTCTTGTACAGGGCCGGGTTGAACACCAGCGTGCCGTTGTCGGCCGACAGCACCGTATAGCCGTCGGGCGCGGCGCGCGCCGTCTCGACCGCGCCGATGGCCGTGTTGCCGCCGGGTTTGTTGTCGACCACGACGGGCTGTTTGACGATCTCGGACAACTGGGCGCCGATGGTACGGGCCAGGAAGTCGGAGCCGCCGCCCACCGCGTAGGGAACGATCCAGCGGACGGGCTTGGCGGGATAGGCGTCGGCCGCCGCGGCCGCGCCGGTCCAGAGCACCAGCGCGGAAGCCGCCAGTGCCGTCGTCCACGTGTTTTTCATGGTTGTCTCCTTGAGATTGTCATGCTTGGGCCCGGGCTTGGGAACAAGGCCGGGCCGCGTGGAAAACAGGCCTAGCCGGCGATGGGCAGGGCGGGCAGGATGGTGCCGGCGCACGAGCCGAAGCCCACGCGGTAGCCGTCGCCCTGGCACCAGCCGGTCAGGATGACTTCATCGCCGTCCTCGATGAAGGCACGGGTCGCCCCGCCGATGTCCATCGGATTCTTGCCATTGGCGGTGAGCTCCAGCAGCGATCCGTACGAGCCCGCGTCCGGGCCGCTGATCGTGCCGGATCCCATCAGGTCCCCCACCCGGGTGTTGCAGCCGGACACCGTATGGTGCGCCAGTTGCTGAGCCATCGTCCAGTACATGTGCTTGAAGTTGGTGGCGGCGATGGAGCTGGCCTGGGGCCGGCCCTGCGGACGCAGCGAGACTTCCAGCCGGATGTCGAAGGCATGCGGGCCGTCGTGGCGCAGGTAGGCCAGGGGCTCGGGCTCCTGCCGGGGCTGTTGGGCCCGGAAGGGCGCCAGGGCGTCCATCGTGACCACCCAGGGCGAGATGGTCGTGGCGAAGCTCTTGGCGTTGAAGGGGCCCAGCGGGACGTATTCCCAGGCCTGGAGATCGCGGGCGCTCCAGTCGTTCAGCAGGACCATGCCGAAGATGTGCGATTCGGCATCGGCGCTGGATACCGGTTCGGCCATGCCGTTGGGCACGCCGACGAAAAAGCCGGTTTCCAGTTCGAAGTCCAGCTTCAGGCAGGGCGAGAACACCGGCCGCTCCTGGTTGGGAAGCTTGATCTGTCCGTTGGGCCGCCGCACCGGCGTGCCGCTGACGACCACCGACGAGGCCCGGCCGTTGTAGCCGATGGGGATTTCCAGCCAGTTCGGCAGCAGGGCGTTCTTGGGGTCGCGGAACAGGGCGCCGACGTTGGTCGCGTGTTCCTTGGAGGAATAGAAGTCGGTGTAGCCGGGGATCTCCACCGGCAGCAGCAGTGTCGCGCCCGCCTGCGGCACCAGCGCCTGGGCGCGTGCCGCGGCGTCGTCGCGCAAGGTGGCGGTATCGGCGGCCAGCAGCGTGCTGACCTGGCCGCGCACGCTGCGCCAGATGTCCCGGCCGGCGGCCATGAAGGCGTTCAGGCTGGCGGCGGCGAACAGGGGCCGGGGCGTGCGCAGCAGGCCCGCCTGTTCGAGCCGGGCCAGGTCCAGGATCTGGTCGCCGATGGCCACGCCCACCCGGGCGGGCGCGTCGGCGGACGGCTTGAAGACGCCGTAGGGCAGGTTCTGGATGGGGAAGTGGCTGTCGGCGGCATTGGCCGATTCGACCCAGCTTCTCAGGCTGGGGGCGATCGTGGGATCGGCGGGATTCATCGGGTCTCCGGGGAAAAATGCTTGGTCAGGTTCTGCCAGCACTGGAAGTACTGGCTTTGCAATTGGGCGGTGTCCAGCGCGTAGCGGGTGGGCTTGATGACGTGGCGGGTCTCGAACATGAACGCCATCGTATCGCCGACCTTGTGCGGCCGCGAGGTGTCCGCGCGCGAGGCTTTCTCGAAGGTGTCGCCATCGGGGCCGTGGCCGGTCATGCAGTTGTGCAGGCTGGCGCCGCCCGGCACGAAACCCTCGGCCTTGGCGTCGTAGGCGCCGTGAACCAGTCCCATGAATTCACTGGCGACGTTGCGGTGGAACCAGGGCGGGCGGAAGGTGTCCTCGGCCGCCAGCCAGCGCGGCGGGAAAATGACGAAATCCAGCGAGTCCACGCCCGGCGTGTCGCTGGGCGCCTGCAACACCAGGAAGATGGACGGATCAGGATGATCGTAGCTGATCGAGCCCAGGGTGTTGAAGCGGCGCAGGTCGTACTTGCAGGGGGCGTAGTTGCCGTGCCAGGCCACTACGTCCAGCGGCGAATGACCGATGGCGGCGCGCCAGAGACGGCCGCCGAACTTGGCCACCAGTTCGAAGCGGCCTTCGCGGTCCTCGTAGCTGGCGCAGGGGGTCAGGAAGTCGCGCGGGTTCGCCAGGCCGTTCGAGCCGATCACGCCCAGGTCGGGCAGGCGCAGCAGGGCGCCGAAGTTCTCGCAGATATAGCCGCGCGCCTCGCCGTCGGGCAGCGATACCTGGAAGCGGCAGCCGCGCGGCACGACCGCGATCTCCTGTGGTTCGAGGTCGATCACGCCCAGCTCGGTGGCGATGCGCAGGCGCCCGTGCTGGGGCACGATCAGCAGTTCGCCGTCGGCGCTGTAGAAGTAGCGGTCCTGCATGGAGCGGTTGGCGGCGTACAGGTGGATGGCGCAGCCCTGCATGGCATCGGCCGATCCGTTGCCCGCCATGGTGACCCAGCCGTCGACGAAATCGGTGGGGGCCTGAGGCATGGGCAGTGGATCCCAGCGCAACTGGTTGGGCGAGGTGGGCGGTACCTGGCTGAAGTCGCTTACCAGGCGCGGGCTTTCCATGGGTTCGAAGGGCAGGTGCACCGCGGCCGGGCGGATGCGGTACAGCCACGACCGCCGGTTGTGGCTGCGCGGCGCGGTGAAGGCCGTGCCGGACAATTGTTCGGCATAGAGGCCATAGGGCGCGCGCTGGGGGGAATTGCGTCCCACGGGCAGGGCGCCCGGCAGGGCTTCGGTGGCGAACTCATTGCCGAAGCCCGACATGTAGCCGGGGCCGGCGGCGGTGTCGGCGGGAGGGGAGGTCGTGTTCATGGCAATTTACGTTGAAAGTAATCCATTTACGATAAGCGTAATTTCTGTTGATGGCCGAGTCAAGTTATTACGTTGTGCGTGCTAGGATTACGTTAAGCGTAATTCAAGCGAGGGGCGGCGTGGCCACCAGGGAAAGAACGGGCGAAGGCGAGGACGAGGCACCGGCACGCGCCGGCAGCGGTGTGCAGGCCCTGGAAACCGGACTGTCGGTGCTCGATGCATTCGCGGACGTGATCCGCCCCATGATGCTCAAGGAAATCGCCCAGGCCGCCGACATGCACCCGGCCAAGGTACACCGCTACCTCGCGAGCTTCGTCAAGCGCGGCTATGTGGAGCAGGACGCGCAGGGGCGCTACAGCCTGGGGCGCGGGGCATTGCGCATCGGCCTGGCCAGCCTGGCTTCGCTGGACGCCGTCCGGCTGGCCACGCCGCTGCTGGACGAACTCAGCAACGCGCTGGGCGAGACCGTGCTGGCGGCTGTGTGGGGTAATCGCGGACCCACCGTCGTGCAATGGCGCGACTCACCCCGGCCGGTGATGGTGAACGTGCGTCCCGGTTCGGTCCTGCCGCTGCTGTCGTCGGCGACCGGGCGGGTGTTCGCCGCCTTCATGGAAGCGCCCTTGACAGCCTCGCTGGTCGAGGAAGAGCTGAAGGAGCGGGCCGCCGAGGGGGCCTACCCGTCGAACGTCCGCGAGGTGGACGAGTTGCTGCACGGCGTGCGCGCGCTGCACCTGGGCCGCGTCACCGGCGATGTCCTGCCCGGTGTGGATTCGGTCAGCTCGCCGGTCTTCGATTACGACTCGCGCATGGTGCTGGCCATCACTGCCCTGGGCAACAGCGCCCGCTTCGACTCCGACCCCGCCGGCCCCGTCGCCACCGCCATCCGCCAGGCCGCCCGGACCCTGTCCCATCGCCTGGGCTACCCCGGGGACACCGCGGTGTCATAAAGAAAAAGCCGCTCGAAAAGAGCGGCGAAAGACTGCACCCAACACTGGGAGAGCCCACCCTCTACCCGCGGCGCCCCACGGGACCCGGCGCCGGGCCGCCCCAAGGCGGGTCCCGGCCCCCTTTGGGGGCTGCCGCGTAGCGGCTGGGGGCCCACCATTCGGGGCGCGCGCCAGCGCGCAGGGGGGGTCAATACTCGACCGGCAGCAGGATTTCGCCTCGGATGCCGGCGCCGTCGTTGATCACCACGCGCAGGGTCTTGGGCTTGCCGTCGGCCTTGGCGCGATAGGTGATGACGTAGCCGCCGGCCGCTACCTCCGCGATGGGCAGATCGACCAGGCTGAACGCTCTCTTGTCCCATTCGAAGTAGGCGCCGCCCGTTCCTTCGGTGCCCGCGAACACCTTCATGTCGGTGTGTTGTCCAGGATTGCTGATCTTGGGCGACACCACATGCACCACGGCCTTGCCCTTGAGCTTGGCGATCAGGTCGGCCGCCGACGGGGGGATCCAGCGCCCGCTGATGCTGTCCTCGCTATAGCTGATCGAGTTGTGCGACACGACATCGGTGATGACGATCAACACCCGCTGGGCACCGGTGCGCCAAGGTGTGTTGTCGAACGCGAACTGCAAGGCGCCGATCGCATTCTCCGGCTCGTTGTTGCCGCCGGTGGCGGTTTCCTCGCTGATGAACTGCTTGAACTTGGTGAAGTCGGTGGTGGGCGCGAAGACCTGTCGTTCGCTGGAGTCAAAGGCGGGGGGCTGGGTGCTGCCCGTGCCGATCCGCCTGGAGCCGGTGGCCTTGGTGTCGAACGCATCGCCGAACGTGACCGCGCCCAGTTGGACGTCGAGGCCGCTCTTCCCGAGGAAGTCGGCGAAGTCGATGATGGAAGATTGCACGCTCGTGAGCGCGCCGCTCATGCTGCCCGTCGTATCGAACACGAACACCACGTCAGCCTTGGCACGCGTCGAGTCTTCGCCGATACGGCGCACGGTGTGGCCCTTGACGATGCCGCCCTCGACCACGACGAAATCGTTGGCGGTCAGGTCCGGCACGGCCGCGCGCGTCAGGTTCGCGCGGGTCGCCGCGAACTTGTTCGGACCGGAGCGCATGGACAATTGCCGCGCGGAAAGGGTCGTGGCGGTGGGCGCGGCGAAGCCCGCGACGTTGATGTCGTACAGGCCGCTGCCGTCGGTCTTCGCCGCGATGGACGCGGCTGCCGTGATGGTCGGGTCGGTGATCGTCGCGGGCGGCTTGGCCGTGCTGTCGGCATAGGGATCGGGGGTCGGCGTCGGAGTCGGCGGCGTGGCCCCGCCTCCGCCGCTGGGCGTGACCGCGCCGTCGCCGCCGCAGCCCGCGAGGAATCCCGCGACCAGCAGCGCCATCAGTCCATTCCTGGAAAACAGTTTCATCGTCGTGCTCCCTAATTCCCCCCCAGGGGGTGCATGGCATGAATGCGCGGCGCGCGGACCATCCTGACCAGAGAGGGTGGGCCGTGCGGCGCGGACTGGTGTCGAACCCCGGTCCGGATGGCGCCAGGGGTTCATGCAGGGGATGGTAGGGAGGAACCGCAAGCCGCTGAATATGGCAAACGGTGGGCCGGGACTAGGCTGAATGGAGGAGGGGGCGCCGCGCGCGAAGGCGCGGCGGGGGGATCAGGCGACTTCGTAGTCGACCATGCAGCCCGAGCTGAGATAGCGATCCATCCTGGCGCGCGTTTCCATGTGGACCGGATGGGCGTGGTAGCCCTGCAGCGCCTCGCGGTCGGTGAACACCGTGTAGACCACCACGTCCAGCGCCTTGCTCGACGTGCTGAAGTTCAATCCGGCTTCGGATTCGAGCAGGCCCGGAATGCGCCCGCGCTGCGCCGCGATGGTTTCGCGTATGACCGCGAAAACCGATTCGCGGGTGTCGCCATCTTCGAGTTTCAAACGCCACATGGCGATGTGCTTGATCATGGGAGTCCTCGAGGTGAAGGTCAGGGCTGCGCCGGGCGCGCCGCGAGCCGCCACAGCACCGTGGTCTCGGCGGACCGGGCCGCGTGCAGGGGATCGTTTCCGTCCTGCGCCTTGGGATGGCGGGGGCGGGTCTCGATGCGGTCGATTACCTGCAGGCCGGCGTTTTCAATCAGCGCCAGCAGTTCGGACCGGGGGCGCAGGCCCAGGTGTTCGGCCAGGTCCGACAAGATCAGCCAGCCTTCGCCTTTGGGCGCCAGGTGGCTGGCCAATCCGGCCAGGAAGCCGCGCAGCATGCGGCTGTCGGGATCGAAGACCGCCCGGTCCAGGCTGGAGTGCGCGGGCCCGGGTACCCAGGGGGGATTGCAGACGATGAGCTGCGCGCGGCCTTTGGGAAAGAGGTCGGCCGTTTCGACGCGGACACGGTCCGCCAGGCCGAGCCGGTCGACGTTTTCGCGTGCGCAGGCCAGGGCCTGGGGATCGGCGTCGGTCGCTACGATCCGGCGCACGCCGCGCCGCGCCAGCAGGGCGGCCAGCACGCCGGTGCCGGTGCCGATGTCGAAGGCGGTGTCCTGTCCCGGCAGCGGCGCCCGCGCCACCAGTTCCACGTATTCGCCGCGTATCGGCGAAAAGACCCCGTGATGGGGATGGATGCGGGCGCCGAGCGCCGCCACGGGCACGCCTTTCTTGCGCCACTCGTGGGCGCCGATCACGCCTTGCAGTTCGCGCAGCGAGACCACCGCGGCGCGGCCGATGTCGCCATAGGCTTCCTGGCAGGCTTGTCTCACGTCGGGCGCGCGCCGCAGCGGGATACCGAAATCCGCGTCCAGGGGCACCAGCAGCATGCCCAGCACGCGGGCGCGCTGCAACTGCGCCTGGCGATACAGATGGAAGGTCTGGGTGATCGTGGCGCCGGGCTTGAACGGCCGGCGGTCCACCCGCCGTGCCATGGCCTGCAGCAGCAGGCGGGCGTTCTGGAAGTCGCCGCGCCACAGCAGCGCCGTGCCTTCGCAGGCCAGGCGATAGGCCTGGTCGGCCGGCATGCGGTCGTCCGCCGTCTCGACGCGTCGGGGAGGGGGATGCCCGCCGGCCGACAGCCAGGCTGCCTCGCGGGGGTCGGGATCGTTCCAGTGCAGGATGTCGTCGGCGGTCGTCACGGTGGGGAAAAGGCAAGGGCGAAGGGGGCCGAGTCTACTCCATCGGCGCGGCCCGGCGGCGCCAGACGGTGGCGAGCCAGGGCTGCTGGGCGCGCGGCAGGCCGGCGGGCCGGTAGTAATGCTCGAGCTCGTCGAAGCCGGCGGCGTCCAGGTATCGGCGCCACTGTTCCAGGTCATGGTAGACGCCGTAGCGGCCCCGGTTCCAGCCTTCTTCGTTATTGCCGCGGGGGTTGGAGCAGAACAATACGCCGCCTGGCTTGAGCGTGGCGCGCAGGGCGGCCAGCACGCGTGGCAGGTCCTGGCTGGGGATGTGGAACATCGAGGCGTTGGCGAAGATGCCGTCGAAGCGATGGGCCGGCAGGTCGAGCGCCAGGAAGTCCTGGCACCATACCTCGCAGCCGCTGTGCGTCCGCGCCATGGCGGCGAATGATGGCGAGCCGTCCAGGCCCACGGCCTCGTGGCCCCGTTCGCGCAAGGCCTTCAGGTCGCGGCCCGGCCCGCACCCGAAGTCCAGGATGGACAGGGGCGCGGGCGCGGCGACGTGCCGCAGCAGCGCGTCGATGTTCTGCCCGACGTCGTGGCCGCGCGTGCCTTCCCAGAAGGCGGCGGCGTTCTGTTCGTAGTAGTCCAGGGTGGGGGCTGAGATGTCGCGGTTGGGTTCGGTCATGGGGTTCGGCGGCGTGGGCCGTGCGGGTTATGATCCAGGGCCTACGTATCGTTTCTTGTTGCGGAGACCTGCCTGATGCCTGCGTTCGACTACGACCTTATCACCATTGGCGCCGGTTCGGGCGGCGTGGCCGGCTCGCGCCGGGCCGCGTCGTACGGGGCGCGCGTGGCGATCTGCGAGGACAACCGGGTGGGCGGTACCTGCGTCATACGCGGCTGCGTGCCGAAGAAGCTGCTGATGTACGGGTCGCAGTTCGCCGACGCCTTCCAGGACGCGGCGGGCTACGGCTGGACCGTCCCGGGCGCGAACCTGGACTGGGGCGCGCTGGTGGCCGCCAAGAACCGCGAGATCGACCGCCTGGAAGGGATCTACCGCCGGATGCTGGACCAGGCCGGCGTGACGCTGATCGAGGGCCGCGCCGTCATGGTGGACCCGCATACGGTCGAGGTCGCCGGCAAGCGCCATACGGCCGAACGCATCATGATCGCCACCGGCGGCCATGCCGTGCTGCCCGACATTCCGGGCATCGAACTGGCGATCACCTCCAACGAGGCGCTGTCGCTGGACAAGCTTCCGGACGACGTGCTGATCGTGGGCGGCGGATACATCGCGCTGGAATTCGCGGGCATTTTCCGCGGCGCCGGAGCGCGCGTGACCCTGGCGATCCGGCGTGACCAGGTGCTGGGGGGATTCGACCAGGACATCCGCCAGACGGTGGCCGAGGGACTGCAGCGGCGCGGCGTCGTCATCCGTCAGCACACCCGCGTGGTGGGGTTGGCGCGGCGCGATGGCCGGATCGCCGCGCAACTCGACGGCGGCGAGGTCCTGGTGGTCGACCAGGTGATGATGGCCACGGGCCGCGCGCCCAACACCCGCGGGCTCGGGCTGGAGGCCTGCGGCGTGGCGCTGGGCGAGCAGGGCGAGATCAAGGTCGACGGACAGTCCCGCACCAGCGTATCCGGCATCTATGCCGTGGGCGACGTGACCGACCGCCTGAATCTGACGCCCTGGGCGATCGCCGAAGGGCGGGCCCTGGCCGAGACGCTCTACAACAACAATCCCATGCAGGCCGATGCCGAGAACGTGCCCGCGGCGGTGTTCAGCCAGCCGCCGGTGGCCACGGTCGGCCTGTCCGAAGAGGACGCCCGCAAGCGCTACGGCAGCATCCGCGTCTATCGCTCGCGGTTCCGCCCGATGAAGAACACGCTGTCGGGACGCGACGAGCAGACCATGATGAAACTGGTCGTGGACGATGCGAGCGACCGGGTGGTGGGCTGCCACATGGTGGGGCCCGACGGTCCCGAAATCATCCAGGGCCTGGCCATCGCCATGAAATGCGGCGCCACCAAGCGGCAGTTCGACCAGACCATAGGACTGCACCCGACGGCGGCCGAGGAGTTCGTCACCATGCGCGAGCCGGTCGGCGCCTGAGGGAAGCAACGATGAACATGCCCGCTCCCGCTTCATCCAGCCTGGATGCCCCGCTGATCGTTACCGTGGCGCCCAACGGCGCCTACAAGAAAATCGCCGACCACGCCGCGGTGCCGGTCACGCCCGGCCAATTGGCCGAGACCGCCAAGCTGTGCCTGGACGCCGGGGCGTCCATGCTGCACATGCACGTGCGCAAGGCCGACCAGTCGCACAGCCTGGAGCCCGACGCCTACCTGGCCGCCACGCGCGCGGTGCGGCAGGCGGTGGGCAACGAACTGGTGGTGCAGATCACCACGGAAGCCGCGGGCGTGTATGCGCCCGACGAGCAGGTCGCGTCGGTGATGGCGGTCAAGCCCGAGGCCGTGTCGGTGGGGCTGCGCGAGATCGCCCTGGGCCCGCAGGCCGACGCCCGCGTCGCCTCGCTGTTTTCCTGGCTGGCCCGGGAAAGGGTGATGACCCAGGTCATCCTGTACGACACCGGCGACGTCGAGCGCTGGCAGGCCTATCGCCGCCAGGGCGTGGTGCCCGATGCGCCGTGGTTCCTGTTGTTCGTGCTGGGCCGCTACAGCGCGGGCCAGACTTCGTCGCCGTCCGACCTGCTGCCTTTCCTGGCCGTCCACGATCAGGCCTATCCCTGGGCCATGTGCGCCTTCGGCCGGCACGAGCACGCCTGCGCCGGGGCGGCGGCCGCGCTGGGCGGGCATGCGCGCGTGGGCTTCGAGAACAACCTGTACCTGCGCGACGGTTCGATCGCGCCCGACAATGCCGCGCTGGTGCGCCAGGTGGCCGAGGTCGCCGGCGCGCTGGGGCGCAGGCTGGCGACCGCGGACCAGGTGCGCGCGCTGTTCCTGGGCGACGAGCGTTAGTTCGGCATTCGTGTCCTGGCCCCGGACAAGACCTGTACCGCTAGTCACATAGATCCAAGGGCTTCAGTGCGGTCGTTTTCTTGAATGAGATAAAGAACTTTCGCCGGACCTGGACCTGCGTCCGTCACTGATAGCTGCCGTAGTCCTTGACCGGTGGGGCGGGGCGGCCCGCGGTGGGGCGCTTTCGGAGCCGCCGGTGAGAGCAGGCTTGGCGGGGAAGCAAGGGCGCAGCTGTTTGAGGGCGGCAGTAGGCACAGTCCGGGGGACTGTGCCCGCCCGAGTTCTGCGCCCGCCCCGCCAAGCCTGCTCTCACCGGGTAGTCCCGCGCAGCGGGACCGGCTTCGCTGCGCCCCACCGCGGGCCGCCCCGCCCCACCGGTCAAGGACGGCTCAAGAACCCAACTCCTGCTCGACACCCCCCTTAGCCATCATGAATGCCGATTCATGGCTAGAGCCCGCGCCCGCCGGATCAATCCAGGCGGATATCCGCGGCGCGTACGATTTCCCCCCACTTCGCGGCTTCGGCGCTGCGGTATTTGGCGAAATCCGCCGGCGTGCCGCCCAACGGTTCGGTACCGGAGGTGGCCAGTTCCTGCTTGTATTCGGCGCTGGACAGGATCTTGTTGACGGCCTTGTTCAGGATGTCCACCGTGGCGGCCGGCGTGGCGGCCGGGGCCACCAGGCCGAACCAGGCCTCGGAGGTGAAGCCCGGCAGGGTCTCGGCCACCGCGGGAATGTCTTCCATGCCCTTCACGCGCTTGGGCGAAGCCACGCCCAGCGCCCGCATCTTGCCGCCCTTGACGAAGGGCAGCGTGCTGGGAGAGTTGTCGAACATCACCTGCACCACGCCCCCCATCAGGTCGGTCGCCGCCGGCGCGCTGCCGCGATAGGGAATGTGCTGGATGCCGATGCCGGCCTGGGTCTTCAACAGCTCCATCGTGAGATGGCTGGTGGTGCCATTGCCCTGCGAGCCATATGACAACTTGCCCGGATGCTTGCGCGCATAGTCCACGAGTTCGGCAACGGTCTTGAACGGCGCGGACGGATTGGCCACCAGCATGATGGGCACCGCGGCCACCAGGGCGACCGGCGCGAAACTGGATGCCGGATCGTAGCCGGGGTTCTTGTACAGGTGCTGGTTGATGCTGAGCGGCCCGGCGGTGGACAGCAGCAGCGTGTAGCCGTCGGGCTGGGCGCGGGCGACCGCCTGCGCGCCGATATTGCCGCCCGCGCCCGGGCGGTTCTCGACCACCACGGTCTGCTTGAGCTCCGCGCCAAGGCGGGCGGCCAGCGACCGGGCGATGATGTCCGTGGTGCCGCCCGGGGGAAAGGGCACGACGAAGGTGATGGGCTTCTCGGGGTAGCCGGCATGGGCGGACGCGCCGGCGGCCAGCATGGCCGAGGCCAGAAGAAAGCGCGGGTTCAAGGGCATGGGGTGTCTCCTGGATCTTTATGGTGGGGAAGGGGCGAGGGTCACGCCTGCCGAGGCGGCGGCTCGAAGCCGTACAGCGCCTGCGGGTTGTCGACCAGCATCCGGTGCCGGTGCCCGGCGTCGGGCACCCAGAGCGGGATGAGGTCCACCAGGTCGCCGTCGTTGGGCATGGGACCGGTGTGGATGGGATGGGGCCAGTTGCTGCCCCAGATCATGCGGTCGGGCCGCGCGGCCACCACGTGGTGGATCATGGGCAGCATGTCGGCGTGCGGATAGGGTTCGCTGGACAAGCGATACAGGCTGGCCAGCTTGACCCAGCAGCGGCCGGTGTCCAGCAGCGACATCACCGTCGCGAAGGCTGGCGAATCCATTCCCTCGTCCGCGCGGATGCGCGCCAGGTGATCCAGCACGTAATGGCAGCGCAGCCGGCGCAGGCGGTCGGCGACGGCGACCAGTTCCTCGGAACGGTGGAAATGCAGCAACAGGTGCCAGCCCATTTCCTCGGCTTCGGCGGCCAGCGCTTCCAGTTGATCGAAGCCTACGCCGCCCGATACGACGGTCGACATGCGAAAGCCCCGCACGCCCTTGGCATGCAGCGCTTCGCGCTCGCGCAGCGGGGTGCCGGGCGGCAGCACGGCGATGCCTTTGATGCGGGGGCCCAGCCGCTCCATGGCGTCCAGCATCGCGGCATTGTCGGTGCCGTGGGCGCCGCCCTGGACCAGCACGCCGCGGTCGAAGCCCAGCGTGGCCAGCATGTCGCGGTATTCGTCCGTGGTGCAGTCTTCCGGCGTGTAGCTGCGGTGGGGCGAGAACGGGAAGCGGTCTTGCGGCCCGAAGATGTGGGCGTGGCAGTCGCAGGCGCCGCGGGGAACGGCGAAGGCGGGCGCGCGCGTAGGGCGGTCCGGGCCTGGGCAGGCTTGCATGGCGGGCTCCTTGCGTTCAGGCCTGGGCGGCCAGTTCGCGCTCGCGTTCGGCGATGCGTATCAGCATCTCGGCGCCGCGGTTGGCGGCCGAGACGCCCCGGAAGACGAAGGCCAGGTTCACCACGGCCTGCATTTCCTGCCAGCTCGCGCCGGCGCGGCGGGCGGCCACGCCATGGATGACGGCGGCATCGCTCAGCTCGGCCACCAGCATGGCGAAGATCAGCAACTGCACCTGCTTGTCGTCGAAGTGGGCGGTTTCCAGCGCGTGGGCGCGGACTTTCTCCTGCAATTCGACCATGAGCGGATCCAGCGCGCCGGTCACATCGAGCCGGGCCTCGACCCGGGGGGGCAGGAATCCCGCCATCTGGCGGTAGCTGGCGGCGCGGTCTTCCTTGGTGGCAAGGGGGTCGGCATAGGGGCCGAAGGTCTGCTGGACGAAAGCAGGATCGGGGCGCGAACGCGTCGTCATGAAATCTCCTTGATCGATTTAAATATAGTAATCGATTATTTTTTAAATATTCAATTTTTTGTTTTGATCGATAATTTTCGCGAAGCAGGGCGGAAGCCGCTAGAATGCGCGTTGCGCGCACGCGCTTTCAATCCGGGTTCCACGCATGACCACACTGACCGATACGCCTTCCGCAAGCGGCCCCACGCTGTCCACCACCCTGGTCGAGGCCCTGCGGGGTTCGATTCTTGGCGGCACGCTGTTGCCCGGCAGCAAGCTCAGGCTGGACGAATTGCGCGAGCAGTACGACGTCAGCCTGAGCCCGCTGCGCGAAGCCCTGATGCGCCTGGTGTCCGATGGGCTGATCGTGACGAACGACAAGAAGGGTTACCGGGTGGCGCCGGTCTCGGCGGACGATTTCCGGGAGGTCACGGCCTTGCGGATGAACCTGGAGGTGATGGCCCTGGGCGAGTCCATCCGGCGCGGCGACGAACACTGGGAGGATGCCCTGGTGGCGGCCTACCACCGGCTGAGCAGGCTCGAAGCGGTGGACCGCAGCGGCGACAGGCTGCCGGCCTGGGAGAAAGCGCACCGGACGTTCCACATCACCTTGTTTTCGGCTTGTGGCATGCCGCTGCTGCTGCGCTTCTGCAATACGCTGCACGATCTGAGCGACCGGTATCGCCGTCTTTTCCTGGCCAGCAATTCGCCCGACCGCAATGTGCCGGCGGAACACGAGGCGATCTATCAGGCCGCCCTGGGGCGCAACGCCGAACTGGCGTGCGACATCCTGCGGCAGCACCTGTCGCGAACGGGAACGAATCTGTTGAGTGTCCTGCCGGATGGGGAGTCCGGCGCGGCCGACGCATCCGGCCGCTGACCGCGTCAGCCGGCCGGCGGGTAGCCGCGGCTGCCGAGCAGCGATGACAGGTCGCGCGCGGCCTGGAGAATGACCTGTTCCGTGCGCGAGCGGGAATCGGCATCGGCGCCGAATGCCGTTTCCGGCCCCGCCACGCTGATGGCCGCGACGGCGTCGCCCAGCGCGCCGAATACGGGCGCGGCGCACGAGTTGATACCTTGTTCGAAACCCGAGAAGCTCCAGGCGCAGCCGTGTTCGCGGTCGGCCGCCAACTGGGCGCGCAGCTGGCCGGCCTGGGCCGCCGCGGCGGGGTCGGCGTCCAGCAGCGCATCGAGGGTGGCCGGCGGCTGCCAGGCCAGCAGCATGCGGCCCGGCGTGGTCAGGGGGGCCGCGACGCGGCTGCCGACGCGCACGCTGCTGATCAGGCCGGCCTCGGGCATGTCACGCAGCAGGTAGACGACGTGGCCGCCGTCCAGCGCGGCCAGGTAGGCGGAGACGTTCAACTGGCGGCGCACGTCGGCCAGCACTCGGCGGCCCAGGTCCAGCATGTCGTTGGCCGCGGTGGCGGCGGTGGCCAGCTTCAGGAACGGGAGCCCGATCCGGTGCCCGCCCTGGGGCAGGGACTCCAGCACGCCCTCGTGTTCCAGCGTGGCGATCAGCCGCATGACCGTGACGCGGTTGACGTCTATGGTCCGGCCGACTTCGCTCAGGTTGGACGTGCTGCCGCCGTCGACGACGTAGCGCAGCAGCCGGAATGCCCTGACCACCGGCGAAACCAGGGCGCCGGGCTTGCCGGCGGATTCATCGCTGTCCAGGGGGGCTGCGGAAAATGACATGGAAGATCAGGCCAGGGGCACGGTCCAGGCATTGTATTCGTACACCCAGTCGGCATTGCCGCCTTCCTTGAGCCAGTTGTTGCCGCGCGAGCCGATCTGGATGCGGGCGGTGCGATCGTGGCGCGCGGCTTCATAGCGCTTGAGGGCCTGGGCGGGCGCCTCGGGCGTGTCGGCGAGGTAGCGGGCCAGGACCACGGCGTCTTCGATCGCCATGCCCGCGCCCTGGGCCATGAAAGGCATCATCGGGTGGCAGGCATCGCCCAGCAGCGTGACGTTCCCGCGCGACCAAGAGGGCAGCGGGTCGCGCACGTACAGCGCGGACTTCAGCACTTCGTCGCAGGCCGCGAGCAGCGCGCGCGCCTCGGGATGGAAGTCGGCGTAGGAGGCGCGCAGTTCCTCGACGCTGCCCGGCATGGTCCACGACTCGTGGCGCCAGCTGTCCTGGGGCGTGGTCGCGAAGATGAAGATGTCGCGGCCCAGATTGAGCGGGAAGGTGACGATCTGTGTCTCGGGGTTGGGGCCCCACCATTTGGTGAAGGCATCCAGGTTGGGCACGCCTTCCAGGCGCGAGGCCGGCACCACGGCGCGGTAGGCCACCACGCCGGTGAAGTCGGGATATTCGTCGCCCAGCAGATGCTTGCGGACCGTGGAGTGGATGCCGTCGGCGCCGATCAGCACGTCCACCCGCCGGGACGTGCCGTCTTCGAAGCGCACGGTGATGCCGTCCGCGCCTTCGTCTATGCCTACCGTGCGCTTGCCGAGGTGGATGGTGGCGGCGGGCACGGCCTGTTCCAGCGCGGCCAGCAGATCGGCCCGGTGCATGGTCAACTGAGGCGCGCCGTAGCGCGTTTCGGCGGCCTGCGACATTTCCAGGCGCGAGGTTTCCTCGCCCGTGTCCCAGGTGCGGCTGATGCGGTGCGTGGGGCGGGCGGCGGTCTTGCGCAGTTCGTCGCCCACGCCCAGTCCGTCCAGCGCCAGCACGGCGTTGGGGGTGAGGTTGATGTCGGCGCCGACGCGCGCGAACTTGGACGCCTGTTCGAAAACCACCGATTCCAGGCCGAGCTTGCGCAGGGCGATCGCCGCTGCCAGCCCGCCTATGCCTGCGCCGCTGATGCCGATGAGGGGCGATGCCATGGGACTTCTCCTGTGCCGTGCTGAATGTACAAATATGAACAACAAGTTCAAAAATTTTATTGAGACGGCCAGGGAATGTCAATGGGGAAAAACGCACCGCGCGCGGCGGCGGGAAAGTCGCCGGACAGCGGTGCTGTGACGGGGAAACAACTTGAGACGGGCGCGGGCGTCCGCACGGGCGGTCGATGGTACAGTCCTGCCAAAACAAGGCTGGTGTCATGTCTGAGAGCGGATTGCATTCCCGGGCCGAGGCGGCCCAAGTCGTCATTTTTCGTGCAAGGGCCGCTGCCGGGCCGGCCTGTGGCTCGGCGCCGCGAGGGCTGCATCCTCGATCTGGCCAGTGACGGGGCCGGGCATGAGACGCTGGCTGCTGGCCGCGTGCTGGTTGTTGCTTCTGGCCGGGCCGGCGCGCGCGGACGAACGCATCCTCGAATTCTTCAGCGACATCAAGGTCGAGCGCAGCGGCGACCTCCTGGTGACCGAGAACCTGCGTGTGCGCTCCGAAGGCAGGCAGATCAAGCACGGCCTCCAGCGTGATTTCGCGCGCCTGTACCGGCGCGCCGACGGCAGCCGGTCGGCGGCCGGGCTGGACGTCGTTTCGGTGCGGCGCGACGGCCGGGCCGAGCCCTTTGCCTCGGTGCGCCTGCGGGATGGGGTGAGAATCTCCACCGGCCGGCCGGACGTGGTGTTCCGTCCCGGCGAATATCAATACACATTGGTTTATCGGGTCACCCGGCAACTGCAGGCGGCCGGCGGCGAGGACAGGCTCGCCTGGGATGTGACGGGCCGGGATTGGTCCCTGCCCATCGATCGGGTGCGCGTGCGTGTCGTGCTGCCGTCGGAGGAGCCGGTCCGGCAGGCCGCGGTGGCGGGCGAGGGCGCGGGCGCGCCGGGGCGGGTGCAGGAAAAAGAGGCCGGGCGCGTGGTGTTCGTTTCCTCCCGCGTGCTGGCGCCGGGCGAGAACATGGCGATCGAACTGGGATGGCCGGCGGGCGAGGTGCGGCGGCCCGGGCCGCTTAAGGCCTGGTGGTATGGCGTGCAGGACCATGCCGAATTCTGGGTCGCGAGCGTGGGCGTCGGGCTGCTGTTGTTGTACTACCTGATCGCAGGCGCGCAGGCGCGCGGGCTCGGCAGGCGCGAGAAGGCGCCGCAGACCGAGCCGCCGGAGGGCTTGTCCGCGCCCGCGCTGCGCTACGTCTATCGCAAGGGCTACGACCGCTGGGTCTTCCTGTCCGGCATGATGGAGTTGCTGTCCCGGCGCTCGGTGCGGGTGCTGGAGCGCGCCGACGGACGCTATCTCGAACGCCTGCCCAACCAGACCGGCGGCGACGGCCGCCACGACCCGCTGTTGAACGGCATGCTGGGGCGCTTCTTCGCGGGCGGCCGCACGCTGCTGCGCCTGGACGGGTTGTACCGGCGCTGCTACGACGAGGCGCAGGGCGGCCAGCGCGAATGGCTGGACGAGGCCTATGCGCGCTCGCTGTTCGTGTCCTACGGCGACCGTGCGCGCAAGGGGGCCTACATCTGGACCGTCATGACGGTGGCCCTGGTCGGGCTCGCCATCATCCGCGAAGGCAGCCCGCTGTCGTGGGGCGCCTGGGGCATCCTGTTGCCGCTGCCCGCGGTGCCGGCCTGGTTCGCGGTCTATGCGCAGTGGCGGGCGGGGGCGACCAGCCTGGCCAGCCGCGCGGTGCTGAGCGTGCTGGCGCTGCTGTGCCTGGCCGGCGGGCTCGCGGTGCTGGCCACCCACGTGGAGTCGGTCGCGCTGTTGTCGATCGCGCTGGCGCCGCTGGTCTCGCTGGCCGTGGTGTGCGCCGGCTTCCTCGGCCTGCGCGGCTATACCGCGCAGGGGCGCGCGCTGCGTGCCAGGATAGACGGTTTCCGGCGCTTTCTGGGCCATCCGCCCGCCACGGCGCCGGCCGATGCCGACGGCGCGCTGGCGCGCTACGAACGCTACCTGCCGCATGCCCTGGCCCTGGGCGTGGATCGCCGCTGGGCGGCCGCGCACGCCGCGCAGGCGCGCGGCGCCGCCTCGGCGGCGAGGATGGACATGCAGGCCCGCTATGGCGGCATCCACGATCCGCTCGTCCGGCCGCGCGCGGCGATGCGCGCGCTGGACCGTTGGACGGTCCAGGCGTCGCCGGTCCGCGCGCCGCGCTCCTCCCTTGGCGAGGACGCGGAGGAGAGCGCCGACGGTCGGCGCTAAAATCGGGCAAACACGGAGTTCCCCGCATGGCAATCACCCTGAAGTCCCCGCAAGAAATCGAAGCGATGCGCGTGGCGGGCGGCATGGCGGCCGAGGTCCTGGAGATGATAGGCGAGTATGTCCAGCCCGGCGTCTCGACCGAAGAGCTCGACCGCCGCTGCTACGAATACATCACCCAGGTCCAGAAGGCCATTCCGGCCAACGTCGGCTACCACGGCTTTCCCAAGACGCTGTGCACGTCCATCAACGGCGTGGTCTGCCACGGCATTCCCAAGCCCGAGGACGTGCTGCGCGACGGCGACATCATCAATATCGACGTCACGGTGATCCGGGACGGCTGGCATGGCGACACGAGCCGGATGTTCTACGCCGGCAAGCCGTCGCGGGAGGCCGAGCGCCTGGTCGACGTCACGCTGGAAAGCATGCTGCGCGGCATTGCCGCGGTGCGGCCGGGCGCGACCCTGGGCGACGTCGGCGCGGCCATCCAGAGCCACGCCGAGGACGCCGGGTTCTCGGTGGTGCGCGATTTCTGCGGGCACGGCATCGGCCGCAAGTACCACGAGGCGCCGCAGGTGCTGCACTACGGCCGGCCCAACAGCGGCCTGCGCTTGAAGAAAGGCATGGTGTTCACCATCGAGCCCATGCTCAACGCCGGGCGCCAGGAGGTGCAGGTGCTGGACGACGACTGGACCGTGGTGACGGTGGACGGCTCGTGGTCCGCCCAGTGGGAGCACATGGTGGCCGTGACCGATGACGGCTACGATATCCTGACCGCGTGGCCGAACCGCCGCTGAAAGCTTCCGTTTCCCTAGGGCCTGTGCGAGGCTCTTGCTGGTATCAACAGACCCTAGCCATTCTCTTGTCCTGCCGGTCGTATCCATGCCGTTTTCCGCTTCCGTTCCCCGTCCCGACGCCCACAGCCCCCTGGCGCAATGGCTGGCCTATCTCGAATCCATCCACAGCCGGCCGATAGACATGGGCCTGGACCGTGTGCGCGAGGTGGCCGGGCGCCTGGGGCTCGACCTGGGCGCGGTCACCATCGTGGTGGGAGGCACCAACGGCAAGGGCTCCACCTGCGCCATGCTAGAAGCCATGTTGTTGAGCGCCGGCTACAAGGTCGGGCTCTACACTTCGCCGCACCTGCTGGACTTCAACGAACGGGCGCGCGTGAACGGCGAGCCCGCCAGCGATGCCGCGCTGGCCGAACAGTTCGCCGCGGTGGACGCGGCCCGAGGCGAGACCTCGCTGACCTATTTCGAACTGACCACGCTCGCCATCCTGCGGTTGTTCGCCCAGGCGGGGCTGGACGCGGTCATCCTGGAAGTGGGGCTGGGCGGCCGCCTGGACGCGGTCAACATCGTCGACGCGGACTGCGCCATCGTGACCAGCGTGGACCTGGACCACGTCGAGTGGCTGGGTGACGATCGCGAGAAGATCGGCTGGGAGAAGGCCCACATCTACCGCCCCGGCAAGCCCGCCATCTGCGCCGACCCCATGCCGCCCCAATCGCTGGTGGACTACGCCGAAAGCATCGGGGCCGATCTCTGGCGCTTCGGGCGGGACTACAACTACGCGGGCGACAAGCAGCAGTGGAACTACGGCGGCCGCAGCCAGCGCCGCAACGCGCTGGCCTATCCGGCGCTGCGAGGCGCCAATCAGTTGCTGAACGCCTCGGCGGCGCTGGCCGCGCTCGAGGCCCTGCGCGACCGGCTGCCCGTTCCGCAGCAGGCGGTGCGCCTGGGGCTGTTGCAGGTGCAGTTGCCGGGCCGCTTCCAGATCCTGCCCGGGCAGCCGACGGTGATCCTGGACGTCGCGCACAATCCCCACGCCGCCGCCGTGCTGGCCGACAACCTCGACAACATGGGTTTCTATCCCTACACCTACGCGGTGTTCGGGATGCTGAACGACAAGGACATCGATGGTGTCATCGCCAGGCTGGGCGACCGTATCGACCACTGGTATTGCGCCGGCCTGCCGGGACCCCGCGGATTGAGCGGCGAGGAACTGGCCGCGCGCCTGCGCGCGCGGGGCGCCAGGGAAGACAAGGATTCCTCGGTCCAGGCCTGTGCCGACCCCGCGGCAGCCTTTGCGGCGGCGCGGGAAAGGATGGGCGAGGGTGATAGAATCCTGGTCTTCGGATCTTTCCTTACCGTGGCAGGCGTGTTGGCGTCGATGCGTACGGCCAGGCCCGCCCGCGCGGACTGAGCCGGGGCCCCCGCAGGGGGCGGCGCAGGACCCTGCCGCCTGTTTCAGCCGGACGTATCAATGGGATTGCTCGAGCGCAAGAAGAAGGACGCCACGGCCACGGCCAAATCCAGTCGCGCCGGCTATGCAGCCGGGGCCGAATCGCAGGATCCCGCCCAGGAAGCGCGCCGCCGCGCCAGGCGCCGCCTGGTAGGCGCCATTGCCCTGGTCCTGGCCGCGGTCGTCGTGTTGCCCATGGTGCTCGATTCCGAGCCGCCCATGCTGCCGGACGACATCCCCATCCAGATTCCCGATCGCAGCCTGGCGGCGCCCGAGCCGGTGGCCAGGCCGCCGGCGGTCGAGGCGCCGGCCACGCCGCCCGCAAGTGAAGCGCCGGCCACGCCGCCGGCCAGGCCTGAGCCCGCGACACCTCCGGTTACCCGGGCCGAGCCGCCCAAGCCCGAACCCGTGAAGCCGCCGCCGGCTCCGCCCGAGCCCGCCAGGCCCGCGCCGCCTCCGGCCAGGCCGGCGCCCAGCGATACATCCCGCGAGGATGCCGCGCGCGCCGAAGCGGCCCGGGCGCGTGCCCTGCTTGAAGGCGGCGCTTCGGCCCCGGCGGCGTCCAAGCCCGACAGCAAGGGCAGCTTCGCGGTGCAGATCGCGGCGTTTTCCACCGAAGATCGCGCCAATGACATGCGCGACCGGCTCAGCGCCGCGGGCATCAAGAGTTTCACCGAGCGTGTGAAGACCGGCAAGGGCGATGTGTTCCGCGTTCGGGTCGGTCCCTTCGCCTCGCGCGAGGCGGCCGATGCCGCCCGGGCGCGTGTCAGTTCGGCCGGTTTCAGTAGTTCCATCGTGCCGCTGTGACCAATTTCGACTATGGCGTCCTGCTGATCCTGGGCGCCTCGGTGGTGATCGGCCTGTTTCGCGGCCTGGTGAAGGAGGTCCTGTCGCTGATCGCCTATGTCGCCGCTTTCGCGGTGGCGGTCCGCTACGGGCCGTTGGCTTACGAATGGCTGGCGGCCTACATCGAGACGCCAGGCCTGCGTGCAATCGTGGCCTATGCGGGCGTGTTCATCGCCGTGCTGCTGGCGGTGGGGCTGGTCAACGTGGCGCTGGGGCTGGTGCTCAAGGCCACCGGCCTGTCGCTGGCGGATCGTGGCCTGGGCGCCATGTTCGGCCTGGTGCGGGGTGTGGTCATCGTGATGGTCCTGGTGGTGGCGGCGGGATTCACGCCCTTGCCCAAGGAACCGTGGTGGACCGGAGCCGTCCTGTCTCCCTACGCGGAAGAGGGCGTGCGGGCGGTCAAGCCGTATGTGCCGGAACAATTCGCGGACTGGATCCGCTATTAAGAAGTTTGTGCTGCTGATAAGAGGCTCTCATGTGTGGAATCGTCGGTGTCGTCTCGCACGCGCCGGTTAATCAGTTGCTCTACGACAGTCTGCTGTTGCTGCAGCACCGCGGTCAGGATGCGGCAGGCATCGCCACGTCGCAGGGCAATACGTTCAATATGTTCAAGGCGCATGGCCTGGTCCGCGACGTCTTCCGGACGCGCAACATGCGTTCGCTGCCCGGCAACTCGGGCATCGGCCAGGTCCGCTACCCCACCGCCGGTTCCAGCTCCAGCGCGGAAGAAGCCCAGCCGTTCTACGTCAATGCGCCGTTCGGCATCACCTTCGCCCACAACGGCAACCTGACCAACTGGGAGTCGCTGCGCGAGGAACTGTTCCGCGTCGACCGCCGCCACATGAACACCAATTCCGATTCGGAAGTGTTGCTGAATGTGCTGGCGCACGAACTGCAGCGTGCGTCCAACGGCGTGTCGCTGGACGAGGATGCCATCTTCAAGGCGGTGTCGGCGGTGCACAAGCGCGTGCGCGGCGCCTACGCGGTGGTGGCCGAGATCGCCGGCTATGGCATGCTGGCCTTCCGCGACCCCTACGGCATCCGGCCCTTGTGCCTGGGCAAGGTCGAGACCGAGAGCGGCGTCGAGTGGATGGTGGCATCGGAGTCGGTCACGCTCGAAGGCATGGGCTTCAGGTTCGAGCGCGACGTCGCGCCGGGCGAAGCCGTGTTCATCGATCTCGACGGCCGCTACGCCGCGCGCCAGTGCGCCGACAATCCGCAGCTCAGCCCCTGCATCTTCGAGTACGTCTATTTCGCGCGGCCCGATTCGCTGATGGACGGCGTGTCGGTGTACGGCGCGCGCCTGCGCATGGGCGAATACCTGGCGGACAAGGTCGCCCGCAACCTGCGCCTGGGCGAGGTCGACGTGGTCATGCCCATCCCCGACTCGGCCCGGCCGGCGGCGATGCAACTGGCCGCGCGGCTGAACCTCGACTACCGCGAGGGCTTCATCAAGAACCGCTACGTCGGCCGCACCTTCATCATGCCCGGGCAGGCGGTGCGCAAGAAGTCCGTGCGCCAGAAGCTCAACGCCATGAGCGAGGAGTTCAAGGGCAAGAACGTGCTGATCGTGGATGACTCCATCGTGCGCGGCACGACCAGCGGCGAGATCGTCGAGATGGCCCGCGCCGCGGGCGCCAACAAGGTGTTCTTCGCGTCGGCGGCGCCCCCGGTGCGCTTCCCGAACGTGTACGGCATCGACATGCCCACCCGCAGCGAGCTGATCGCCCATGGCCGCACCGACGAAGAAATCGCCCGGGTGATCGGCGCCGATGCGCTGATCTACCAGGACCTGGCCGCGATGCGCCAGGCGGTCACCGACATGAACCCCGCGCTGACTCAGCTGGAGGCCTCGTGCTTCGACGGCCACTACGTGACGGGCGACGTGACGCCGGAGTACCTGGACCACATCGAGCGCATGCGCAAGAGCCGTAGCGAGGACAGCGGCGCCGGCGGCCTGCGTGTCAACATGGGCTCCGCCGCGAACGAGGTGTGACCCACCCCGCCCCCTCAAGGGGGCGGCGCTGGCGGACCGGCAAAGCCGGATCCGCGGCGCCCTGGGTAAATGTATATAAGCGGAGGTTTTTGCCTCCGCTTTTTTTTAGATGTTTTTGAGTATATGCACATTACGAACCGGTCGTTTTATTCATAAGCCGGTCTTTGTAAGCTGCAAGCCTGGGTTCGCGCCCGCGCGGGATACGCATGCCCGCTCCGGCCCGGGGCGCCGGCGCGCTCCACCCACCGCCATCCGGCCACATCTAGAGGCTTGCCGCATGTACCAGTATCAACCTGTCGACCAGTTGCTGGTCGATCAACGCGTCGCGCAGTTCCGCGACCAGACCGGGCGTTTCCTCAACGGGCAACTGAGCGAGGACGATTTCCGCACGCTGCGCCTGCAGAACGGCCTGTACATCCAGCGCCACGCGCCCATGCTGCGCATCGCCGTGCCCTACGGCATGCTCGCCTCGCGCCAGCTCCGCACGCTGGCCTACATCGCGCGCAAGTGGGACCGCGGCTACGGACACTTCAGCACCCGGCAGAACATGCAGTTCAACTGGCCGAAGCTGGAGGACGTGCCCGACATCCTGGCCGAACTGGCCAAGGTGCAGATGCATTCCATCCAGACCAGCGGCAACGACATCCGCAACACCACCACCGACCAGTTCGCGGGCGTCGCGCCCGACGAGATCGTCAATCCCCTGGTCTGGTGCGAACTGATACGGCAGTGGTCCACTTTCCACCCCGAGTTCGCGTTCCTGCCCCGCAAGTTCAAGATCGCGGTCAGCGGCGCGGTCACGGACCGGGCCGCGGTGGGCGTGCACGACATCGGCCTGCAGGCGGTGGAGCAGGACGGCGGGATCGGCTTCCGCGTCTGGGCCGGCGGCGGCCTGGGCCGCACGCCGCTGGTGGGCCAGTTGATCAACCCCTACGTGCCCTGGCAGCACCTGTTGACCTACCTGCAGGCCATCCTGCGGGTCTACAACCTGCACGGCCGCCGGGACAACAAGTTCAAGGCGCGCATCAAGATCCTGGTCAAGGAATTGACGCCGCACGTGTTCGCCGAAGAGGTCGAGCGCGAGTGGCAGCATCTGAAGGATGGTCCCGAGACGGTGACCGAGGAACGGATCCAGGCCATCGCCAGCCGTTTCACGGCGACGCCCTACGCGGCGGACCCGGGACCCGACACCTCGGCCCAGCATGCGGGCAACGATCCGCGCTTCGCGCAGTGGCTGCGCCGCAATACCCACCCCCACAAGGTCCATGGCTATGCCGCCGTGACGCTGTCGCTCAAGCCCACGGGCGTGCCGCCCGGCGACATCACCGCCGACCAGATGGATGCGGTGGCCGACCTGGCCGATCGCTACAGCTTCGGCGAGATGCGTGTCTCGCACGAGCAGAACCTGGTGTTCGCCGACGTGGCGCGCGGCCAGCTCCATGCGCTGTGGAAGGAACTCGACAAGCTGGGGTTGGCGACGCCCAACATCGGTCTGCTGACCAACATCATCGCCTGCCCCGGCGGCGACTTCTGCGCGCTGGCCAACGCGGTGTCGATTCCGGTGGCCGAGGCCATCCAGCGCCGCTTCGACGACCTCGACTACCTGTACGAGATCGGCGAGCTGGACCTGAACATCTCGGGCTGCATCAACTCCTGTGGCCACCACCATGTGGGCCACATCGGGATCCTGGGCGTGGACAAGGCGGGCGAGGAGTGGTACCAGATCACGCTGGGCGGACGCCAGAGCGGGGCCGCCAGGCCCTTGCCCGACATCGAGTCCACCCGCGGGGGCGGGGCGGCGATCGGCCGCATCATCGGTCCGTCGTTCGCGCGCGGGGAAGTGGCCGACGTGGTCGCCAACCTGGTGGAGACCTATATCGACCTGCGCGACAGCGACGCCGAACGTTTCATCGACGTGGTCGAGCGCGTGGGTATCGATCCCTTCAAGACCCGGGTCTACGCCGAGCGCAAGCAGGCCAAGGCCGCCCTGGCGGAGGCTGCCCATGTCTGAGCCGCGGCAAGCCGCCACGCTGATCCGCCACCGCGACCTGGAAGTCGACACCTGGAAGCGTTTCGAGCCCACAGAGACCCGGCCGCTGCCGGCCGATGACGAGGACTGGCTGGTGCCATTGGCCGTGTGGCAGTCGGCGCGCGCCGAACTGCGCGGCCGCCGCCGGCCCGTGGGCGTCCTGCTCGGACCCGCCGACGATCCCGCCGAGCTGGCCGAGGATGGCAGGGTGGATCCGGCCGGCGTGGCGCTGATCGCCGTCGATTTCCCCATCTACACCGATGGCCGGGGCTATTCCATCGCCTACCTGCTGCGCACGCGGCTGGGCTGGCAGGGCGAGCTGCGGGCGGTGGGCGACGTGATGATCGACACCATCCACTACCAGGCGAGGTCGGGCTTCGACAGCTTCGCCGTCAAGCATGGACACGACCCCGAGCAGGCGCTCCGGGCCTTCGGCACCTTCACGGCCGCCTACCAGCAGAGCTATCCGGTTCTCGCGGCGCGGCAAGGCTGATCGATGGGCAAAGTCTATCTGGTGGGAGCGGGCCCGGGCGCGGCGGATCTGCTGACCGTGCGCGCGGCCCGGTTGCTGGGCCAGGCCGACGTGCTCTTCCACGATGCGCTGGTGGACGACGAGGTGCTGGCGCTGGCGCCCCAGGCGCGTCACGTGGCCGTGGGCAAGCGCTGCGGGCAGTTGTCCACGGTGCAGCAGTTCATCAACCGTCAACTGATCGATGCCGCCCGCCGCTATTCTTGTGTCGTGCGGCTCAAGGGGGGCGACCCCATGTTGTTCGGGCGTGCGCAGGAAGAAATCGCGGCCCTGGCCGAGGCCGGCATCGAGGTCGAGGCCGTGCCGGGCATCAGCGCGGCTTTTGGGGCGAGTTCGGCGCTGGGCCTGTCCCTGACGCGCCGCGGGCTGAGTCGCAGCGTCGTGTTCCTGACGCCGGCCGTGGGCAGCGGGGAACGCCCCCATGCCTGGGCGGACGCCGCCCGGGGCGCCGATACCGTGGTGCTGTACATGGCCAGCCGGCAGGCGGAGGTGATCGCCCAGGGCCTGATGGCCACGGGCATGCCACCGGGGCGTCCGGCGGTGCTGGTCGAGAACGCCAGCCTGCCCGGCCAGCGGGTCCTGCCGACCACCCTGGGGCAACTGGCGGACACCGCGCGGGAGCTGGGCGGGGGGCCGGCGCTCATCATGGTGGGTGATATCTACGCCGGCCTGCTCGGGCAGGCCGCCGGCGGCCTGGACGAGGAATCGCTGCGGACCGCTGCGGCCTGACTTCATTTCTCTTACACTTCGATCATGTTGATCGAAGACTACGGACTCGCGCTGGGCAAGAGTTTCCTGTTTGCCCTGGCGACGCTGCTTCCCATCCTGAATCCGACGGCGACGGCACCGATTTTCCTGTCCCTGACCGAGGGCGCTTCCGCCGCCGTGCGGGAAGTGCTCGCGGCCAGGATCGCCCGCAATGTGTTCCTGCTGCTGTTCGCGGCGATGCTGACCGGCTCGGTCGTGCTCGATTTCTTCGGCATCTCGCTGGCCATCGTCCGCGTGGGCGGGGGGCTGCTGGTGGTGGCCAGCGCCTGGCGCCTGCTCAACTCCAGCGACGGCGGGGCCGAGCGTTCGGCCCGCCTGGCCGAGGGTTTCACGGCCGAAATGGCCAATCGCAGGGCCTTCTATCCCTTGACGTTTCCCATTGCCTGCGGTCCGGGTTCCATCGCCGCCGCCATCACCGTGGGCGCCAGCCTGCACGACCATGCCTCGCTGTTCGTCAGCGGTACGCGCATCGCCGGCGCGGTCCTGGGCCTGGCCCTGGTGGGAGCGTCGGTGCTGCTGTGCTTCCGTTATGCGCAGCAACTGCTGCGCCTGCTGGGCGACACGGGAACTGTCGTGTTCCTGCGGTTGTCAGCATTCATTCTGCTTTGCCTGGGGGTCCAGATCGTATGGGATGGGGCCTCCGAGCTGCTCCTGAGCGTGCTGCGCCAGGTCCCGTTGCCCCCACCTACCTGAGAGCCCTCGCGGCCTTTATCCATGAAAACCGTACTCGTTGACCGCCTGCTTGCATTCACCGCCATCGCCAGCCTGGGGGCCGTGGCGGTCGCGCTGGTATCGCAGCATGTCTTCGATATGCAGCCCTGCGCCTGGTGCGTGCTGCAACGCCTGATCTATCTCGCCATTGCGGTATTCGCAGTGCTGGGATTGATGCTGCGGCGGTTCGCGCCGGCGCAGAAGGCTTGCTCGGGCATCGTTGCGCTGCTGGCCCTGGCCGGCGTGGCCACCGCCATCTACCAGCACAATGTCGCGTCCCAGTTGATGAGCTGCGACCAGACCTTCGCCGACCGCTTCATGACCGGCTCCGGCCTGGACGGCTCGCTGCCCGCGGTGTTCGGCATCTACGCGACCTGCGCCGACGCGGTGGTGGACCTGCTGGGCGTGCGCTACGAAATATGGAGCGTGCTGCTGTTCGCGGTGCTGGCGGTGGCGGGCGTGGCGGCATTGCTGCTGCGCCGGCGCCCGCGATCCTTGTTTGCTGGGGCGGCGCACTAGGTCGGCAGCATCTCCTCCCGGAAAGCATTCCACTTGTCGCGCTGTTCGGGAGAATCGGGAAATCGCGTGGCGATATTCTGCGCCGAGAAAATTATTCGGTAGGTACCCAGCAGCGAAGAGCCGTCAAGCAGATGTCCAGGGGAGCCGAACAGTTCCCGCGCGCGATCATGGATGGCATTCTGGCTGTCGCGAGACAGGGGCCCGGATGCCAGGAACAGCTTGGAGACGGCCAGGCGGCGCTTGTCGAGAAAGGTATCCTCATTGCTGGTTTCATCCAGCAGGGCAGAACATATCCGGTCGCTGGCGAACGACGGGATGCGGCTGAAAAGCGGGCCGAGATCGATGTGGTCGATCGCATACTGCGAGGGCCGCGCGCAGCGTTCCAGGAATGGCTCGTAGACGCCGGCGTCTCGTGATTTGCCGATGCCGCCGAGTATCGCGACCAGTGTGTCGCCGCGGAGCTGGCGGTCCCGCTGTTCGGTGGCAGGTCTCGGAGGGGGGGGAACCTCCCCGCCCGCTATCAGCAGGGCGCTCATGCGGCCACGTCTCATCATGTCCTGCAGGGGGTCGTAGGGCCTGGCATGCCACGTGACCGGCGTCCGCGGAGCCGGGTCGATCGCTTGCGCGACCCCTTCGGCATCGTGCCTGCCCCTGCCGCTGAGCAGCGGGCCGGGCAGCCAGGGGCGGGGGACCCGGTCACGGGGTTTCAAGCCCCATTGTGCAAGAGCCTGGACATCGTCTGTCGACAGATGCGCCGAGCAGGCCCGCAGTTCCTCGAGATAGGCCGGGTCTGGCAGGTGGGGCGGCGGGGCGGACATGAGGCGCTGGATGCGTGTCGCATGAGGATGGCTCTTGACCACGTCCCGCATCTGCTTCGAGACTTGGGCAACCTTGACTGTATCCTTGGCGGGGAGCTGGGACAGCACCGCGTGCTGCATCTCCAGCGGCAGCCCGGCAAACGTCGGCGACGGCTCGGACGAAGGCGGGATCAGCCCCGAGGGCCTGCGCCGCCCGGCCAGGTGGATGGCCGGCGGCTGGAAAGGATCGCGGTGCGGCGCGGGCGGGGGCGATGTGCCGGCGGGCGGTGGGCCGCCCGCCGGGGCCAGGCCCTGAGCGGCGGTTCCGGCCAGGGCGGAGGGAGAGGAAAGCGGGCTGTTGACTGAAGGCATGATTTTCCTGTTTCGAGCAATGTCCGGTGCCTAGGCCGCGATCGTGCTGTCGATCAAGGCGTTCCATTTCAGGCGCTGGTCCGGCCGATCCGGGAGTGCATCGTCTATCAGGCGCTCGCTGTACAGGATTTCCCTCAACAGCCTCTTGGCGCGGTCGTCGGGCAGCGGCCCCAGTTCCTGGAAGAGGTCCCGGGTCTTGTCGTAGACCAGGTCCTGGGCGTCGGAAGACAGGTGAGACAACAGCCGGAACATTTCATGGGCGAGCAACTGCCGCTCCCTGGCGCCGCCGTCTCTGTCCAGCAGCGCCGCGCAGATGCGATCCCTGGCGGCGTCCGGCATGCGCGCGATATGCCGGTGCAGTTGTTGCAGCATGAAAGGCTTGATCGCATAGTCGTCTGACCTTGCCAGGCGTTCCATCAGCGGCTCGTAGACATCGCCGTGTTTCGGCCGGCCCATGTCGATGAGCGCCTGGACCAGCACCTGGCCGCGTGCGTCGCGATTGACCTGTTCGGGGGCGTCGCCCGCGTACAGGGGGGCATCCATCTTGTCCAGCGCCTGGGCGATTTGCTCCGCGTCATGCCGGGAGCTCTTGTTGAGCAGGGGGCCGAGCAGATCGGTGTGTTCGAATCCGGCCTCGGATTCCCGCAAGGCCATAGCCACGAGAAACTGAAACTGATCCTTCGAAAAATGCTCCACACAGGCGTGCAGTTCCACGAGGTCGGGGGCGAGCGGTCCGGCTCCTGCCGCCGACAGCGTGGACATGAAACGTGCGGCGCGGAATGTACCCGGCGTCGGTGGGTGGCCGTGCACCATCGCGTGCATGGCCTTCGACGTTCGCGCCAGCATGGCCAGGGACCCGGCATCGAGATGCGGCAATACCTGCTGCTGGAGTTCCGTGGGCAGTTGGCCGAGCGGAAACGGCGGATTGGCGGCGGCGAGGGAAGGGCGGAGGGCCAGGGCCGCGGGTGGACGGCGCCCCTGGGCGTGCGCGGCCGGCAGTTCGCCGGCGTCGCGATATCGCCGAGGGGAGGGCGTGCCCGCCGGCCGATCCCGCTCATGGCCCCCCGCCCCGCCGACACCGAGCCCTCGATCGACGAGAGCCGTTTCCGTACCGATTTCGTCCGCTTCGCCACCGAGCTGGGCGTGCTGCGATTCGGCGCGTTCACGACCAAGGCGGGCCGGTTGAGTCCCTACTTCTTCAACGCCGGATTGTTCAACAGCGGCGCGGCCGTGGGACGGCTGGCCGAGTTCTACGCCCAGGCGCTGCTGGCCTCGGACGTCGAATTCGACATGCTCTACGGCCCGGCCTACAAGGGCATCCCCTTGGTCACCGCCACCGCGGTCGCGCTGGCCGCCCGCGGCCGCGACGTGCCCTTCGCGTTCAACCGGAAGGAAGCCAAGGACCACGGCGAAGGCGGCTCGCTCGTCGGCGCGCCGCTGGAGGGCCGCGTGGTCATCATCGACGACGTGATCTCGGCCGGCACCTCGGTGCGCGAGTCGGTCCGGCTCATCCAGGCCGCCAAGGCCAAGCCGGCCGCGGTGCTGATCGCGCTGGACCGCATGGAGCGGGTCGGTCCCGACGATGCCCTGTCCGAGCACTCGGCGGTGCAGGACGTGGTGCACACCAACGGCTGCCCGGTGGTCAGCATCGCCTCGCTGGACGACATCCTCGACATGATCCAGCAGGGTGGCGGGGGCGGTGAGTTCGAACAGCACCGCGAAGCGGTGCTGGCATATCGGGCGCGCTACGGGGTGATCTGAGCCTAGGAGCGCCGCGTCCCGGGCAGGATCAGCCGCCGCTCCAGCTGGCGCGCGGCCAGCACGATCACCGACACCAGCGCCAGGTAGACCAGTCCGGCCAGCACATAGGCCTTGAAGAACTGGAAGTTGCGGATCGCCATGTCCTGGATCTGGGCGAAGAACTCGGTGTACTGGATCAGGAAGGCCACCGAGCTGTCCTTCAGGTTCAGGATCACCTGGTTCGACAGCGCGGGAATCGACAGCCGCAGCACCTGCGGCAAGGTGATCAACCGGAAGATCTGCGGCCCCGAGAACCCCTGCGCTCGCGCCGCTTCCAGCTCGTCCCGGTCCAGCCCGCGATACGCGGTGGCGAGATAGCGCGCGTTGTAGGCCGCCACGTTCATCGTGAAGCCGATGATCGCGACCGTCAGCGGCGACGGGCGCAGCCCCCATTGCGGCAGGCCGTAGTACATCAGGAAGAGCAGGGCGATCAGCGGCGTGCCGATGAAGAACGAGATATAGCCTTCGGTCAGGCGGCGGCACAGGCGGCTGGGACTCAGCGTCAGGTAGAACACCAGGATGCCGCCCAGCAGGCCGGTCACCGTGATGACGCCGGCCAGCAGCAGCGTGTGTTCCAGGCCGAGCAGGATCTGCGGTCCGAACTCCGCCACTTGCCCGAGGAAGGTAAGCAGGCCGTCCATTCAGCTGAAGAACGCGCGGATGCGCGGATCGACGTGGTCGCCGAAGAGTTCGGATGCCTCGCCCTCGGCCAGGATCTCGCCCTGGTCGAGGAACAGCACGCGCCCCTGGACCGCGCGCGCCAGCGTCAGGTCATGGGTGACGCACAGCATCGACACCTTGTCCCGGCGCAACTGGTTGATGACGTTGATGATCTCGCGCGACATGACCGGATCCAGCGCCGAGGTGGGTTCGTCGAAGAACAGCACCGCCGGGTCCATCGCCAGCGCCCGCGCGATGGCCACCCGCTGCTTCTGTCCTCCCGAGAGCTGTGCCGGATACTTCTGCGCGTGTTCGGCCAGGTTCATGCGGCCCAGCTCGTGCATGGCCCGTTCGTTGGCCGCGGCGGTCGCCATGCCGCGCAGCTTGCGCAGGCCCAGCGTCACGTTTTCCAGCGCGCTCAGGTGGCGGTACAGGGCGAAGTTCTGGAACACGAAGCCGATGCGCTGGCGCAGGGCCCGCACGTCGGTATCCGGCCGCATGACGTCCTCGCCCCGGAAGATGATCTGCCCGGAGGTGGGGGTGACCAGCCGGTTCAGGCAGCGCAGCAAGGTCGACTTGCCGCAGCCCGAGGGGCCCATCACCACTTTGAGTTCGCCTTCCTCCAGGTCGAGGTCGATGCCGTTGAGCACCGTCCTGCCGTCATAGGCCATCTTCAGATCGCGGACTGTCAGTAGCGCCATGGCCGTTCTCAATGCTCCGTCAGGCCCGGCACGCGGCAGCGCTTCTCCAGCGCCCAGATAGCCGTCACCAGTATCTTGTAGATCGCGAAGTACACCAGGCCCACCGCGAAATAGATTTCCACGCCGCGCAGCGTGGCGGCGGACAGCGCCATGGCCTGTTTCATGACTTCGGGGATGCCTACCGTATAGCCGAAGGGCGAGTACTTCAGTACGGTGGTGAATTCGTTGACCATGCCCGGCACCGAGAACCGCAGCATCTGCGGCAGCTCGATGTAGGCGAAGATCTGCACCCGGCTCATGCCCATCGCCTCGGCCGCCAGCACCTCGCTCGCCTCGACCGAATCCAGCGCGCCGCGGAACACCTCGCCCAGATAGGCGCCGGTGATCAGCCCCAGGCTCAGCATCATCGAGACCAGCGGCGGCACGCCGACGCCGATGGTGGGCAGCCCGAAGAACACGATGAAGAGCAGCACCAGCACCGGAATGCCGCGGAAGACGTAGGTGAATACCCCAAGCACCCCATCCACCGGCCGCCACCCCAGCCGCCCCAGGATCGCGATCGCCAGCCCGACGATCACCCCCGTGGCGCTGCAAGCCAGCGTGACCAGCACGGTATATCCAACCCCCGTCCCCAGCAGCCCGAATATCCGTGCGATATCCATGCTAGAGGATGCCCCCCCGTAGCACCGGCTCTACAAACCAAGACAGCGGCACCAGACCCAGGATGCGGTGGATCCGGCTCCGCCGGTCCACCCGCATCGCCCCCTGGGGGGCGCCCGAAGGGCGTACGGGGGGGACTATTGCATCCATTTGTTGATGATGGCCTGCACGCCTTCGGGCTTGAGTTCGTTCGCCATGTAGTTGTCGAAGTCCTCGCGCAGCTTGGAGCCCTTGGGGAAGGCGAAGCCGAAGCGGTCGAAGCCGGTGAACACATAGCTGTCCTGGATGGGCAGCTTCTTGCGGTAGACCGAAGCCACGGTGCCGTCCAGGAAGGCGAGGTCGAGGTTGCCGTTCTGCAGGTCGGACAGCACCTCGTTATAGGACGGGTACATCTTGACCTTGTCGAGCGTGTAGACCCCCTTGGGCGTCAGGTCGTTCTTGATGAAATCGCTGTAGGCCATGCCGCGCGGATAGCCGACGCTGTACTTCTTCATCTCGGCCAGGTCGTCGAACTTGATGTTGCGGCTCTTCAGGCTGACCAGGTTCCAGGTGTTCTCCATGTAGGGCTTGGAGAAATCCATGACCTCTTCGCGCTGCTTGGTGATGGAGATGCCGGAGAACGCCACATCGGCCTGCTTGCTGACCACCGCGCCCAGCATGCCCTGCCAGTCGTAGGCCGTGATCTTGAGCTTGCAGCCCCGGGCCTTGCAGTAGCTTTCGAAGATATCGAGATCCAGGCCCTTGGTGGTGCCGTTCTCCTCGAACAGGTTGGGCGGGGAGGCAGGCGATACCGCCACCTTGATTTCCTTGTCGCCGCTTTTTTCGGAACACGCAGCCAATAGCAGGACGAGGCTCAACAGACCGATGAGCTTGCGCATGGGGAACTCTCCAGTGGGTGGGGGGTGGCGGAGACGGCGGAATGCTGCGCGAAATATTAGCAGAGGGTTGTCTGCTTC
The DNA here is from genome assembly GCA_009360345.1 of Alcaligenaceae bacterium SAGV5. GTDB lineage: Bacteria > Pseudomonadota > Gammaproteobacteria > Burkholderiales > Burkholderiaceae_B > Pigmentiphaga. The sequence continues at coordinate 221,730 of SPDP01000002.1, read as the reverse complement.
CGCGACGAAAAAAAACCGCTGCCCCGAAGGGCAGCGGTGAAGGTACAACCGCTCCAAAACGTGTTAGTCGGCGGTTGGCTGGAGATCGTAGGCGAAGGTCCACGTCTGGGCGCTGTTGGCGTCCTGGGGATCGGCGTAGGTGATGCCGCTCAGGTGCAGGCGTGTGTAGCTGCTGCCTTCGCCGTTGCGGATCAGGGTGCCGTTGGCCGGGTTGGCGTTGATGATGTGGGCGACTTCGGGCAGCCCGGCGTTCTTGGCGGCGGCCGCGGTGGGGTAGTAGGTGTACCAGCCGTAGCTCAGCGGGTTGGGGTAGGAACCCTGCACGGCGGGGTTCAGCGCCGAGGAGTTGCTGTCCTTGACCCATGCGGAGGTCCGGGCCGGCGCGGCCAGGTCCGCGGCGGTCAGTTCGGCTTCGGTGTCCGACGAGCTGGTCGTGCTGGTGAACTTGGCGGCAATCGGCTTGCCGGTGGCGTCGTAGAAGCCGGCCGGGGTCTTGCCGAGGAAACCGGCGACGGTGCCGGTGCCCGAGGATCCGCCGTTCAGCTTGACGTTGTAGCGGTTGAAGGCGATGTGCCACGTTCCGCTCTGGTCCACGGTGCGCTTGTTGACCAGGTCGTAGTAGACCCAGCCGCTGGTGGCATCGACCGTGGCGGTCTGGATGACGGGAGCGGTCGTCCGGGTGACCCAGCGGAACGAGATATGGCCGGAGGTCGTGCCGCCCGGTCCGCCGTAGTAGCCGGTGACCTGCAGGGCGAACACGCCGTCGCCGGTGGTGACCGGCGTGGTGGTCGCGCCGACGACCGCGGCGCTGTTGGCCGTGATCAGGAATACGCGGAAGTTGGGGTAGAGGCTGTGGTCGGTGGAGCTGCCCGTTACCCCATATTCGAACGCGGCGGCGCGGATGTCGTTGGTGCCGGTGAACACGCTGGCCGCGGCGTCGGCGGCGTAGACGGTGGCGGGGAGCGCCGCGCCGCTGGTGGGATCCGTCGTGGCGTTCAGGTAGGTCTTCAGTTCGGTCCAGGTATGTTCGAACGGTCCGCCGAAGGCGCCGCCCGATCCGGTTCCGCTGGTTCCGCTATTGGTCCACAACGTGCCGGTCAGGCCGCTGCTGGTCAGCTTCAGGTCCCAGGTGTTGCCGGAGCAACTGGCGACGACCGCCTTGGTATCGAAGTCGTAGCAGATCGAAGCGCCGGCCGCGGGCAGCGTGAATTTCCATTCACCGCTTTGCGTGAACCGATTGGTGGGGGTAGGGGTCGTGCCGCCTCCTCCGCCGTCGCCTCCCCCGCTGCCGCCGCCGCCATCGCCACCGCCGCCGCAACCGGCAAGGACAAGGGCAGCGCACAAGGCGCCGAGCGTGAACAAGGATCTGGATTTCATGTTGGGTTCCCCCCTAGGAAAAGACTATTGAGCCGAGCCGAAGGCGTAGCGCGCCCCGACGTACACGAAGCGGCCGCGCAGCGGGCCGAAATCGGTTGGGTTGGAGAAGTCGCGCTGGCGATCGAACAGGTTGTTGATGCCGGCGAACACCGTGAGCTGGCGGCCGATCTTCTGGTTCACCATCAGGTCCAGCGTGGTCCAGCCCGGCGAGCGGCCGCCGCCGCCGGAGCCGCCGTTGGACTGCGCGACGTCGTCGGACGAGATCAGTTCGCTGCTCTGGATGCGGGTGCGCACGGATACCGTGGTGTCGGGCAGGGCGCGCCAGTCGGCGCCGACGCGGCCGATGTGGCGCGGCCGCCGGGTCAGCTCGCCGCCGGTGTCGAGGTTCTTGGCGTCGGTGAAGGTGTAGCCGACGTTCAGCGCCAGGGCGGGCGTGGCCTGCCAGCGCAGGCCGGTCTCGATGCCCTGGGTGCGGGCACGTGCGATGTTGCGGTAGGTGTAGGCCGTGACACCATTGATGATGGCGGTGTTGCTCATGTCCGTCTGGATCAGGTCCTTCACCCGGTTCATGAAGGCATTGACCTCGAAGGTGACGTCCTGGCGGAAGGTGAAGGTGCCGCCCAGCTGGAAGCTGTTGGACGCCTCGGGCTTCAGGTCGGGATTGCCCAGCACCATGTAGCCCAGGGCGCTGTGGTCGAACAGGTAGTAGCGCTCCTTCAGGTTGGGTACGCGGTAGCCCTGGCCGAAGCTTGCCCGCAGCACGCCGCTCCAGTCCCGGGTGTTGAGCAGCTTGCCGCGCAGGCTGGCCTTGGGCGCGAAGTGGCCGCCGAAGTCGGAGTCGTCCTGGTAGCGGGCGCCCAGCAGCAGTTCCCAGGTGTCATTGAAAATGATGTCGTTCTGGGCGAAGACTTCCTTGCTGGAGCGGTCGACCGCGCCGCCGCGCACGAACTCGGAGACGCCGTTGTTGTCCTGTTTCAGGTCTTCGTAGTGGTAGTCGGCGCCGAACTGCCACAACTGGTTGCGCCAGGCGGGCAGGTCCACCTGCGCGGTCAGGTGCCCCATTTCCTGCCTGGCGTTGCGGCGCGTGGTCGGGAATTCGTTGGAGTAGGCCTGGGAGGTGCTGTCGTAGCGTTCTCCCACGCCCTTCAACTGCAGCCTGGTGCCGTTGTCGAGCTCCCACTGGCCGCCGCCGGTGATGCGTTTGCGCTCGATGGTCTCGGTCTTGCGTTGGGGCAGCAGGTTGGGCGGCACGAAGGTGGTGTAGCGCTGGGTGTCGTCTTCGCGGTAGATGCTGCCGTCCACGAAGTAGCGCTGGCGGGCACCGGGCAGCCAATCCACGCGTGCCGAATACTGCTGGCGGCGGATCTTGTCGCCCTGGCGGCTCCACGCGTCGGGGTTGATGCCGAAGCCGTCGTCGTCCAGCACGTCGGCCGCGATGCGGCCGCGCAGTTGTTCGTTGCCGCCCTGGATGGAGAACTGGCCGTGGCGGTTGGCCGGCCGCCATGAGCCGCCCTTGCTGTTCTGGCCGCCATAGCTGCCGGCGTCGAGGGTGGCCGTGCCCGACAGGCCGGGCTGCGCGGGCCGGGTAATGACGTTGATGACGCCGCCCATGGCGGAGCTGCCGTATTGCGCCGAGGTGGCGCCCTTGACCACCTCGATGCGGTCGACGTCGGTCAGCAGGTACTGGCTCAGGTCCACCGTGGAGCCGGTACTGGCCGAGATCGGCAGGCCGTCGATCAGCACCAGCACCTGGTCGCTGCTCAGGCCCTGCAGGGACAGCTCATAGCCCGATTTGCCGTGGATTTCCCGCAATTGCAGGCCGGGGATGTTCTCCAGGGCCTGGGTCAGGGTGCGGGCGTGGGTGCGTTCGATTTCCTCGCGGGTGACGACTTCGGTGCGGATGGGGGTGTCGTCCACCGTTTTTTCGGTGCGGGTGCCGGTGACGACGATGGGGGCCAGGGTATGGGCCTCCTGCGCCATGGCGACGGCGGCCGTGGCAAGAGGGGCGCTCAGCGCGGCATAGACCGCCAGGCGCAGGCGGGACGGCGTGGGGCGAAAGGAGGACGGACTGGGCATGGGACCAACCGGGCCGGCGAGGGCGCAGAAACGAACGAACCCAGGATTCTTGAGCAAATACGGATTTTAATCAAGATTAATTCTCAATATCGTTCGTATTTCAATTATTGAGAAGATATGAAAAAACCCCGGAACCGGCTGGCCGGTCCCGGGGCGAGATGCTGCCGCCAGGCGCGGCGGTCAGTCGATCTTCAGGTTTTCTTCCTTGATCAGCCGGCCCCATTTCCCGGTGTCCTGCTTCGTGCGGGCGTCCAGTTCGGCGGGGGTGCTGGCGATCAGGTCCACGCTCTGTTCCCGCATGCGGGCCACCAGCGCGGGGTCGGTCAGCGTCTTGCGCAGTTCGGCGTTGAGCTTGTCGATCACCGGCTGCGGCGTGCCCGCCGGCGCGTACAGGCCATACCAGGTGGTGTATTCCATGCCGGGCAGCGTGGCCGAGATCAGCGGCAGGCTGGCGGTGTCCGATGCCTTGCTGGGAGCCGTCAAGCCCAGCGCCCGGATCGAGCCCTTGTCGATCAGCGCCTTCAGCGAGGGCATGCTGCTGAACAGGGCCTGGACCTCGCCCGAGGCCAGGTCCACCATCACCTGCGAGGTGCCCTTGTAGGGAATGTGCTCGATCTCGGTACGGCTCAGCGCCTTGAAGAGTTCCATGCCCAGGTGCGCCACGCCCCCGGTGCCGGCCGAGCCGAAGTTCACCTTGCCGGGATGCTGGCGGGCGTAGTCGATCAGTTCCTGCACGTTGCTGACGGGAATTTTCGTCGTCGAGACCAGCACGTGGGGACTGCTGGACACCATGCCGACCGGCATGAGGCGTTTCATCGCCTCGGCGCTGGTGCGCATGGTCAGGGGCTGGATGGTGACGTTGCCCGAAGCCGCCATCAGCAGGGTGTAGCCGTCGGGGGCCGCGCGGCCGACGGCGTTCATGGCCGGGACGCCGTGGCCGCCGCCCATGTTTTCCACCACGATGGTCTGGCCCAGTTGCTGGCCGAGTTTGGTGGCGACTTCGCGCGCCACCACGTCGGCCGGGCCGCCCGCGGCGAACGGCACGACGAAGCGCAGGGATTTGGCGGGATAGGATTGCGCGCCGGCGCTGGGCGCGGCGCACAGGGCCACGCCCGCGAGGGCGCCGGCCAGGAGGGGGCGTCGATACATGAGTCGTCTCCGGTTCGTTGGTTATCGGCGAAGGCGCGGCACGCGCGCTAGCGGGTGCCCACGGCAAGGGCGGCGCGGGCCAGTTCCGCATCCAGCCAGGCCGGCTTGAGATCGCCACGGGCGATGGCGGCCATGCGCTCCTGCTCGCGCAGGTATTTCGCATGGGCGGCGCCCAGCAGTTCGTCCTTGCGTTCCCGCGGCACGACCACGACGCCGTCGCAGTCGCCATGGATCCAGTCGCCCGCGCGCACCGGGGCGCCGGCGCAGACGATGGGATGCAGCACGCTGCCGTCGCCCTTTTTCGATGGGCCGGCCGGATGCGCGCCCGCCGCGAACACGGGCAGGCCGAGTCCGACCAGCTCCAGGCTGTCGCGGATCGCGCCGTCGATGACCGCGCCGGCCAGGCCGGCGGCCTTGGCCTGGGTGGTCATGATGCCGCCCATGACGGCGCGCTCCCGATAGGCCTGGGCATCGATCACCAGTACTTCGCCGGCCCGGCCGAGGGTCAGCGCGTGATGGATGGCGAGGTTGTCGCCCGGGGGAACGGATATCGGCAGGGCCGGCCCCCAGAGCCGCCAGGCGGGGTCCAGCGGCTTGATGCGCGCGGCCAGCGCGTAGGCGCCGACGTCGGCCAGCAGCGAGGAAGCCAGCCAGTCGGGATGTTCGAGGGCGGATGTCATGCGAGCTCCTGGAAGGGGACGGCGGCACGGGCGCGGCCGTTCGAAGGGGACTTTAATCCATACAATTTCGTTGTACTCTATACAACAACCATGGGCGCGCGAGGAAAGCCGCATGAGCAACGAAGGCGTGATCGCCGTGGAGCGGGCCATGGCCGTCCTGGACTGTTTCCGGCTGGACGCCGATCGTCTCAGCCTGGCTGATTTCGCCGTGCGCCTGCCGCTGCACAAGACCACCATCTATCGCCTGCTGAACTCGCTGGTGCGCACGCGCTATGTGGTGCGCCACGCCGACGGCCGCTATTCGCTGGGCCCGCGGGTCTTGTACCTGGGCCGGGTGTGCGAGCGCAGTTTCCGGCTGGCCGATGTTGTCGTGCCGCAGTTGCGCGAGCTGTCGCGGCTGAGCGGGGAAACCGCGTCCTACTATGTGCCCAGCGAAGGCCAGCGCTTGTGCCTGTTCCGCATCCAGCCGCACGAGGGCCTGCACGACCAGCTCACGGCGGGCAGCCTGCTGCCCTTCGACGACAGCGCCACCGGCCAGATCTTCCAGGTCTGGGTCGTGGGAGACCGGCGGATCGCGCTGCCCGAGGACCTGCCCACGCATTCGAGCGGTCTTTACCATCAGTTCGTCACGTCCTGGTCGGTGCCGGTGTTCGGCGACCAGGATGCATTCTCGGGAGCGCTGACGCTGTCCGGCCTGGCGCAGCGGGTAGAGCCGGGCGGTGCCGGCCACCGCGGCCGCCTGATGGCGCATGGCCGCGCGTTGTCGGCGGCGCTGGGCGCGTCGGCGTCCTGGTGCGACACCGTGTATGGGGACAAGGCATGAACGGGCCTGCCGCGCCGCGGACGGGAGACCAGGGGAGCAAGGACATGGACATCCGGCTGGACAACCGCGTGCGGGGCCGGCTACGGCTGCGGCACCTGGAACTGCTCGACGTGCTGGACAATACCGGCAGCATCCACAAGGCCGCGGCGCGGCTCAGCATGACCCAGCCCGCCGCCAGCAAGCTGCTGCGCGATGCCGAGGACATCTACGGTACGCAGTTGTTCATGCGCTCTTCCAGCGGGCTGCGGCCTACGCCGGGCGGCGAAGCGGCCATACGATGGGCCCGCAGCATCCTGCGCAGCGTAGGCGATTCCCTGACCGAGGTCCAGTTGATACGCGAGGGCGCGCACGGGCGCGTGCGGGTAGGCGTGTTCCCGGCGGCGGTGTCGGTGCTGCTGGGCACGGCGCTGGACCGGCTGCATGCCCGCTGGCCGGACGTGGTGGTGTTGGCCACCGAAGGCAGCAACGAGGTGCTGCTGCCGGCGCTGGCGCGGCAGGAACTGGACGTGGTGCTGGGCCGCCTGACGGCGGCCACCCAGGATCCGGCCTTCGAGAGCGAGCTGCTGTATGACGAGCCCGTCTGCGTGGTCGTGCGCAGCGGCCATCCCTGGGCGCGCCGGCGTCGGCTGGACCTGTCCGAGCTGGCCGCGTCGCAATGGATACTGCCCACCGAATTCGCGCCGATGCGGCCCCAGTTCGAGCAGATGTTCGTGAAAGCCGGCGTGGCGGTGCCCCGGCCGCGCGTGGAGACCGCGTCGCTGCTGCTCAGCCAGGCGGTGATCCAGAAGTCCGACATGCTGGCCGTGGTGCCGGGACGCGTGGCCGCGTACTACCGCGACCAGGGGCTGTTCGCCATCCTGCCCTTTGACCTGCCGCTGACCATCCCGCCCGTGGGCGTCATCACCCATGCCCATCGTCCGGTCTCGCCGGCGGTCGGCCATTTCCTGGACGTGGTGCACGAGATCGCGGGGCTGGAGGCGCGGGCCCGGGAAGCGGGCGCCCGCCCGCGCCCCGTCAGTCCAGCGGTGGCTGGATCTCCACCCGCAGGCCGCCGAGGGACTCGATCCGCGCGCTGACCACGTCGCCCGCGGCAAGAAAGCTGCGGCGCGCGGCGCCCACGCCGGCGGGGGTGCCGGTCAGCACCACGTCGCCGGGCTCCAGCGTCATGATGCGGGACAGCGTCGCCAGTTGTTCGCCGATGTCGAAGATCATGCCCGAGGTGCGCGCGTCCTGCCGGACGTCGCCGTTGACGTCCAGGCGCATGGCCAGGTCGTGCGGGTCGGGAACGAAGGCTGCCGGCACCAGCGGGCCGAGCGGACAACTGGTGTCGTGCGCCTTGCCCGCGACCCAGTCGAACTTGTAGAAGGTCTCGGGCGCGCGGTTCAGGTCGCGGGCGGAAAAGTCGATCGCCACGCAATAGGCCGCGACGTGCTCGCGCCAGTCCGTGGCCGCGATCGCGCGCGCCTCGCGGCCGATCACCAGCGCCAGTTCGATCTCCCAGTCGAAGGACTGGCAGCCGCGCGGAATGCGCACGGTGGCGCCGGGTCCCACCACCGCCTGCCGCGCGGGCTTGAAGAAAAAGAACAGCCGCTGCGCGGATTTGTCGTGCGCGTCGGGTACCTTCATCTCGGCCAGGTGGTCGTAGTAGTTGGCGCCGGCGCACAGGACCTTGCCGGGATATTGCAGCGGCGCCAGCTCGGGGGCGTCGGCCGGCACGGCCAGCGCGCGCAGCTCGCCTTCGGCGGCGGCGATGCGCGCCAGCCCGGACTGGTGGGCGGCCCAGTCGCGGAACAGGTCGATCAGGGCGTCCGGCATCGCGTCCAGCCCCAGCGCCCGGGCCGATGCCGCGATCGGATAGCAGCCCTGGGCGGTCTGCAAACAGCCGGTCGGCACGCCATGCACCGAACGGGTAGTCAATGAAAACATCGTTGCTTCCTTGGCGTAGGGGGAGTCAGTCTGCACTGAAGCCCGAGGCTTGCACGGCTTGGCGCCATTGTTCGAGTTCACGGCGGCCTTGCTCGTCCAATTGCCGGGGCGTGCTGTCCACCGGCGTCATGCCCATCTGGGCCAGCTTCGCGCGCACGTCGGGCTCCTTCAAGGCGCGGACGATGGCCGCGTTGAGCTGGGCGATGCGGGCATCCGGCGTGCGCGCCGGCGCATAGATGCCGCCCCAGCCCTGGGCCGGACCCATGCGCAGGCCCAGTTCCGCCGCCGTGGGCACGTCCGGCAGCTCCGCCGCCCGCTGCGAACCGAAGGTGGCCAGGATGCGGACCTTGCCGGCCTGCTGCAGGTTCAGCATCTCGCCTATGTTCAGGATCGCTGCCGGGATCTGCGCGCCGACCAGCGCGGTGATGACCTCGGCGGCGCCCTTGTAGCCGACGTGCTCCATCCGGATGCCGGTCGTCTGCGACAGCGAGACGCCCAGGAAATGCTGGATGCTGCCCGCCGACGGCGTGCCGTAGAAGGCCGCCGCCGGATGGGCCTTGGCCCAGGCAAGGAAATCCTGGAGGCTGCGGGCCGGGGACGAGGCCGGCACAGCCAGCCCCAGATCCCAGGTCGGCAGCTTGGCCACCGGCGCGAGATCGGTGAACGGGTCGTAGCCCAGTTGCTTGAACACGTGCGGATACAGGTAGATGGTCGCGCCCGGCGCCACCACCAGCGTGTTGCCGTCCGGCGCGGCCGCCTTCACGTGCTGGATGGCCAGCCGGGCCTGCGCGCCCGGCCGGTTCTCGACGATGGCCGGCTGGTTCAGCGAGATGCGCAGCTTGTCCGCCAGCAGGCGCGCGATGATGTCGAAGTTGCCGCCCGCGGGCAGGCCCACCACCAGCTTCAGGGGCTCCTGGGCCAGAACGGTCGGAGCCACCGCCGCGAACAGCAAGGCGAGCGAGGCTCGCCGGATAAGGGTCGGGATCATGATGCGCCTCGTGTGCCCGGAGGGGCGTTGGACTACAGCTTGCGCGCCGCGGTCACGGCGATCTCGACCTCGTATTCGGGAAAGGCCAGCCTGGCCTCCACGCAGGAACGCACCGGCTTGTGGCCCGCGATCACCCACTGGTCCCAGATCTCGTTGAGCTTGGGCCACTTCTTGTAGTCGTCGATCCAGACCATGGCGCTCAGGATGTGCTTGCGGTCCAGGCCTATGCCCTCTAGCTGGGCGTCGAGCTTGGCCAGGATCTGGCGCAACTGGCCGTCGAAGTCCTGCGACGGATCGTCCGCGACCTGCCCCGACATGTAGACGAGGTTGTCGTGGATCACGATCTTGCTCATGTGGGCGTTTTCGTTCAGGCGTTCGATGGTCATGCGCGGCTCCTTGATGTGTGCCGGCACATTGTGGGCGCGATGCGCGCCGCCGCCGTAATGAAAGAAACTTATCTCCCGAGAACCGGGAAGAATCGCCCGTGGCGCCGCGTCAACGCAGCGCGTGGGCCGTCGCCTCGATGCGCACGATCTGCCCGTTCCCGATGGGCGATGCCAGGTCGGTCTCGCGGAAGCGCCGCATCCATTGCGGCGTGGTCTCCAGTCCCCGCGCGAGCGCGAGCTGGTAGGCGTGGAAGAACTGGCCGTGCCCCACGGCGACGATGAAGCCGCGCAGGGCGCGCAAGCGCTCGTCGAAGGCGCGCAGCCGGTCCGCGAACCCGGCGAACGATTCGGCGTCGTCGCCGTCGCGATAGCCGGGATCGGCCCGCTGCCAATAGGCATCGGCCAGCGGCCGGCGTTCGTGCACGGTCAGGCCCGCGCACTTGATGGCCGACAGGTAGGTGAACTCCTGGATGGGCCAGACCTGCATCGGCGTGCCGGGCCATCGTTCGAGGATGGGCGCGGCGGTTTCCTGCGCGCGCAGGAAGGGGGAGACGATCAGCAGGTCGGGGCCGCGGTCGACCTGGCGGGCGGCGCGCTGCGCCTGTTCGCGGCCCAGCGCCGTCAGCGGGCTGGCGCCCACCTCGGAGGTGGGCGCCCCGGCATTGGCCGTGCTTTGCCCGTGGCGGATCAGCCAGCGTTCGCCCTGTGCCATGGCCGGCCGCTAGGCGAGCTTCTGTTTCAGCAGCTCGTTGACCTGCTGCGGATTGGCCTTGCCCTTGGCGGCCTTCATCACCTGGCCGACCAGCGAGTTGAAGGCCTTGTCCTTGCCGGCGCGGTATTCGGCCACGATGGCGGGATTGGCGGCCAGCACGTCGTCGATCATCTGGCCGATGGCGCCGGTGTCGCTGATCTGCTTCAGTCCGCGGGACTCGATGATGGCATCGGCGTCGCCCCCTTGTTCGCCCTGCCAGATGGCGGCGAATACGTCGCGGGCGATCTTGTTCGAAACCGTGCCGTCGGCGATGCGCGCCAGCAGCTTGCCCAACTGGGCGCTGGAGACGGGGCTTTGCGCGATGTCCTTCTCGTCGCGGTTCAGCGCGGCGGCCAGCTCGCCCATGATCCAGTTGGCGGCCAGCTTGGCCTGGCCGGCGGGCAGGGCCTTGGCGGTGGCCTCGAAGAAGTCGGCGGTGTCGCGGCTGCCGGTGAGCTGGGCGGCGTCGTAGGCGGGCAGGCCGTAGTCGGCCTCGAAGCGGGCGCGCTTGGCGCCGGGCAGCTCGGGCATGTCGGCGCGCACGCGGTCTATCCAGTCCGGCGCGATGACCAGCGGCGGCAGGTCGGGATCCGGGAAGTAGCGGTAGTCGTGCGCGTCTTCCTTGGACCGCATGCTGCGGGTCTCGTCGCGGTCGGGGTCGTACAGCCGGGTTTCCTGCACCACCTTGCCGCCGTCCTCGATCAGTTCGATCTGGCGCCGCACTTCGTACTGGATGGCGCGCTCGAGGAAGCGGAACGAGTTGACGTTCTTGGTCTCGGTGCGGGTGCCGAACTCCTTCTGGCCGACCGGCCGCACGGACACGTTGGCGTCGATGCGGAACGAGCCTTCCTGCATGTTGCCGTCGCAGATGCCCAGCCAGACCACCAGCGCGTGCAGCGCCTTGGCGTAGGCCACGGCTTCCTCGGCCGAGCGCATCTCGGGCTCGGATACGACTTCCAGCAGCGGGGTGCCGGCGCGGTTCAGGTCGATGCCGGTGGACTTTTCGCCGTGGGGACCGGCGAAGTCGTCGTGCAGCGACTTGCCCGCGTCCTCTTCCAGGTGGGCCCGGGTCAGGTTGATGGTCATTTCCCGCTCGCCCACGAAGAAGGTGAGCGAGCCGCCCTGCACCACCGGGATCTCGTACTGGCTGATCTGGTAGTTCTTGGGCAGGTCGGGATAGAAGTAGTTCTTGCGGGCGAAGACGGAGCGCGGGGCGATATGCGAGCCCAGCGCCAGGCCCAGCTTGATGGCGCGCTCGACCGCGCCCCGGTTCATGACCGGCAGCGTGCCCGGCAGCGCGAGGTCCACGGCGTTGGCCTGCATATTGGCCGGGGCCCCGAAGCGGGTGCTGCTGCCCGAGAAGATCTTGGACGCCGTGGACAGTTGCACGTGCGTTTCCAGACCGATGACGACTTCCCAGTTCATACGTTCATTCCGCTGCGGAGGTCACAGGCTGCCGGGGCGGCGAGTGTGCCAATCCGTGGTTCGTTGGAAAACATCGGCGATGGCCAGCAACCGGCCTTCGTCGAAATAATTGCCGATGATCTGCAGGCCGACCGGGCGCTGACCATGCACCGGGCCCAGGCCGAAGCCGCAGGGGATGGAGACCCCGGGCAGGCCCGCCAGGTTCAGGCTGAGCGTGTAGATGTCGGCCAGGTACATGGCCACCGGGTCGTCGGTCTTTTCGCCCAGGTTCCAGGCCACGGAGGGAGACACGGGGCCGACGATCACGTCGCACTGGTCCCGCAGCGCCTTCTGGAAATCGTCCGCCACCAGCCGGCGAACCTTCTGCGCCTGGAGGTAGTAGGCGTCGTAGTAGCCGTGCGACAGCACGTAGGTGCCGGTCAGGATGCGGCGCTGCACTTCCAGGCCGAAGCCTTCGGCGCGCGAGCGGCTGGTCATGTCGGCCAGGTCGCGGTATTCGGCCGCGCGGTGGCCGTAGCGTACGCCGTCGTAGCGCGAGAGATTGCTCGACGCCTCGGCCGGAGCGATGACGTAGTAGGCCGGGATGGACAGTTCCGTGCGCGGCAGGGAGATGTCCACCCGCTGCGCGCCCAGTGCCTCGAACTGCTGCAAGGCGGTCTCGATGGCCATGCGCACGTCGTCGGCCAGGCCGGCGCCGAAGAATTCGCGCGGAATGCCGATGCGCAGGCCGGCCAGCGGCTTGTCGCCCCGGGCCTTGGCGGCGAATGCGTCGAACGCCGCGCGCACGCGGCCGGGGGCGTTGGCCTCGGCGCCGCAGCGCTCCAGGCTGGTGGAGTCGCGCTGGTCGAAGCCGGTGATGGGATCCAGGAGTTCAAGCAGGTCGCGCGCATGGCGGGCGATGGGGCCGCCCTGGTCCAGGCTGGAGCCGTAGGCGATCATGCCGTAGCGGGATACGGTGCCGTAGGTGGGCTTGATGCCGCTGACGCCGCATAGCGATGCCGGCTGCCGGATCGAGCCGCCGGTGTCGGTGGCGGTGGCGCCCACGGCCAGGCCCGCGGCGACCGCGGCGGCCGAGCCGCCGGACGAGCCGCCGGGCACGGCCGCGGTGTCCCAGGGGTTCAGGACGGGGCCGTAGGCCGAGTTCTCGTTGGACGAGCCCATCGCGAACTCGTCGCAGTTGAGCTTGCCCAGGGTGACCGCGCCCGCCGCCGCCAGCCGTTCGACCACGGTGGCGTCGAACGGGCTGACGTAGTCCTTCAGCATGGCGCTGGCCGCGGTGGTGCGCCAGCCGCGGGTGACGAAGACGTCCTTGTGGGCGATGGGGATGCCGGCCAGCGGGCCGGCCTGGCCGCTCGCCAGCGCGGCGTCGGCGGCGTGGGCCTGGGCCAGCGTCAGGTCGGGGTCCACGTGCAGGAAGGCATTGAGCTCGTGGCGGGCGGCGATGGCGTCGAGCGCGCTTTGCGCCAGCTCGGCGGCCGAGACCCGGCGCTCTTCCAGGGCCTTGCGCAGTTCGGCGATGCCGGCGAATTCGGTGTGCAGGGGTTGTGTCATGGACTTACTCGATGACCTTGGGCACCAGGAACAGGCCGTCCTGGAGGGCCGGGGCATTGGCCAGCAGGGCGTCGCGCGCCGCGGGCGTGGCCGGCTCGGTGGCGGCGTCCTCGCGCAGGCGCAGGGCGACGTCCTCGATGGCCGAGATGGGATGGGTGAGCGGTTCCACGCCCTGGGTATCGACCGCCTGCAGTTGCTCGATCAGGCCGAAGATGCCGTTCAGGTCCTTCAGGACGCGGGCCTGGGTATCTCCCGCAAGTTCGAGACGGGCCAGCCGCGCGATGCGCGAGACGTCGGTTTCGGTAAGCGCCATGGCAGTGTGATGGAAAGGCGGCGAAACGGCGTCGGACGGGGCTCTGGCGCGCTTCGGGGCCGGGTGGGTCGTAGCACTGCTTCGAAGGCCGCAGAATCGGGAATAATGCAGAACTTTGATGCAGTTTCAGGGTATTGAAGCAGGATTATAAGTTATCATTTCACGTTTACCGGACCCGCCCACCCCGCATCCGTTCTTCATAAAAGATTCCCGATGTTCAGTTTCCTGCGCAGTTATTTTTCCAATGATCTGGCGATCGACCTTGGCACCGCCAACACGCTGATCTACGTCCGCAGCAAGGGCATCGTGCTGAACGAACCCTCGGTGGTGGCCATCCGCCAGGAAGGCGGGCCCAGCGGCAAGAAAACGATCCAGGCGGTGGGCAAGGAAGCCAAGCAGATGCTGGGCCGCGTGCCCGGCAACATCGAAGCCATCCGTCCCATGAAGGACGGCGTGATCGCCGACTTCACCGTGACCGAGCAGATGCTCAAGCAGTTCATCCGCATGGTCCACCCCAAGGGCCTGTTCGCCCCCAGCCCCCGCATCATCATCTGCGTTCCCTGCGGTTCCACGCAAGTCGAGCGCCGGGCGATCCGGGAGTCCGCGCTGGGCGCGGGCGCCAGCCAGGTGTTCCTGATCGAGGAACCCATGGCCGCGGCCATCGGCGCCGGCCTGTCGGTTTCCGACGCCAGCGGCTCGATGGTGGTGGACATCGGCGGCGGCACCACCGAGGTCGCGGTGATCTCGCTGGGCGGCATGGTCTACAAGGGTTCGGTGCGTGTCGGCGGCGACAAGTTCGACGAGGCCATCGTCAACTACATCCGCCGCAACTACGGCATGCTGATCGGCGAACCCACGGCCGAACTCATCAAGAAGGCCATCGGATCGGCGTTCCCCGGCTCCGAGGTCAAGGAAATGGAAGTCAAGGGCCGCAACCTGTCCGAAGGCATTCCCCGCAGCTTCACCGTTTCTTCCAATGAAATCCTGGAGGCGCTGACCGATCCGCTGAACCAGATCGTTTCGGCCGTGAAGATCGCGCTGGAGCAGACCCCGCCCGAACTCGGCGCCGACATCACCGAGAAGGGCATCATGCTGACCGGCGGCGGCGCGCTGCTGCGCGACCTCGACCGCCTGTTGCAGGAAGAAACCGGCCTGCCCGTCATCGTGGCCGAAGACCCGCTGACCTGCGTGGTGCGCGGCTGCGGCCAGGCGCTCGAGCGCATGGACAAACTGGGCGCCATCTTCACGAACGAGTAATCTTTCCTCGTGGTTGTCATCGCGACGGGGCGAAGCGGCTGACAAGCGGTTCGCCCCGGTGTTTTTTCCTCGGGACCTGTCCCGGCATCGCCGGACGCTGGACACACTTCCATGCAATACAGTCCACCGTCGTTTTTCAAGCAGGGGCCGCCGGCCTTGGTCCGGCTGGCGTTCTTCGTTTTCCTGTCGCTGGTCATGCTGGTGGTCGACACCCGCATGCGCGCGCTCGACGCCTTGCGCGAAGCGGTCAGCGTCGTGCTGTATCCGTTCCAGCGCGTCATGCTGCTGCCGCGCGACGGTGTGCGCTACGTGGCCGATTTCTTCGAGGTCAACAGCAGCGTCCAGCAGGAAATCGAGCTGATGCGCCGCCAGCGCATCGAGATGGCCCAGTCCACCGCCCAGGCCGCGCAATTGGCTTCCGAGAACGCCCAGCTGCGCCGGCTGCTGGGCGCCGGCGAGCGCGTCCCGGCCCCCGCGGTCCTGGTGCAGGTGCTGTACGAGTCGCGCGATGCTTTCTCGCGCCGCCTCATCATCGACAAAGGGAGCCACTACGGGATCAGCGCCGGCATGCCGGTCATCGACGATGGCGGCGTGGTGGGGCAGGTCGTGCGCACCTCTCCCATGACCTCCGAGGTCGCGCTGCTGACCGATCGTGTGCAGTCCATTCCCATCCAGGTGTTGCGCAACGGTTTGCGCGGCATCACCTCCGGGGGCGAGATCCCGGGCCGGCTGGGCCTCAGGTTCATGGCGTCCGACGCCGATATCCAGGTGGGAGACACCCTGGTCACCAGCGGGCTGGACGGCATCTATCCCGAAGGCCTGCCCGTGGCCACGGTCGAATCCGTCGAGCGCGATGCGAGTTCCGGCTTCGCGCGCATCCTGTGCAAGCCGGTGGCCGGCGTCGACCGCTATCGGCACTTCCTGGTGCTGCAGACCCCGACGCCGCAGGAACTTCTCGGCGCGACCGGGGACGAACCCTCCAAAAGCGAGCCGTCCAAGAAGTCGCCCCCGTCATCCATAAAGCCACGCGCCACCAGCCGATGAAAGCAGATCTCCTCATCCAGGGCACCGTGGATCCGGCCTGGCCGGTCCACCGGTGCCGCCCCCTGGGGGGCGCGCGTCAGCGCGCAGGGGGGGGCTTGCGTTGAAAGCGCCCTCCACGCTGCCACGTTCCCGGGTGCCGGCCGAACACCTGCTCCTGCCCGTCGAGCCCCGGTTCATCTGGCTCACGCTGTTCCTGGCCTGGCTGCTCAACCTGCTGCCCTGGGGCCAGGTGGGCGGTATCCCCGACGTGCTGGCGATCTGCCTGGTATTCTGGAGCGTCCACGAGCCCAGGCGAGTAGGCATGCTGACCGCCTTCGTCTTCGGCATCCTGATGGACGTGCACGGATCGGCCCGGCTGGGCGAGCACGCGCTGTCCTACACCCTGATGGTCTATCTGGCCCTGCTGATGCACCGGCGGCTGTCGTGGTTCTCGCCCTGGCTGCAGGCCTTGCACGTGCTGCCGGTTTTTTTCGTCTCCGAACTCACGGTATTCTCTATCCGCGGTTGGCTCGACGGCACCTGGCCTGGTTGGTGGTGGGCGCTGAACAGCGTGATCTCGGCCCTGCTGTGGCCGCTGGCGGGCTGGATCCTGCAGGCACCCCAGCGCAGGCCGGTGGATCCCGACGACACCCGGCCCATCTAGGCTTGGCAAGCCCCGGCACCCTGTAACACCGTCCGGCCCCACGAGGGCCGGGTTTCCGCAGCACATGACCGAACTCAAGAATACCGAGCGCGAACTCCAGCATTTCCGCCTGCGCCTGCTGGTGGCGGTGGGGCTCGTTCTCGCCTGTTTCGGTCTGCTCGGGTCCCGGTTCTGGTACCTGCAGGTCGCCAACCACGACGCCTATGCCGCCCGGGCCGAGCAGAACCGCATCTCGGTCGTGCCGATCACGCCCCATCGGGGCATCGTCGTGGACCGCAATGGCGCGCTGCTGGCCCGCAACTATTCGGCCTATACCCTGGAAATCACGCCGTCCAAGGCGGGCAAGCTGGACGAGACCATCGATCAGCTGGGCGGGGTGGTGAACATCGACGCCCGCGACCGCCGGCGCTTCCGCCAGTTGCTGGGTGAGTCGCGGCGCTTCGAGAGCCTGCCCATACGCAGCCGGCTGACCGATGAGGAAGTCGCCCGCTTCGCTGCCCAGGCCTATCGGTTTCCGGGCGTGGAGATCCGCGCGCGGCTGCTGCGCAACTATCCGCAGAGCGAGACCGCGGCGCATGTGATCGGTTATATAGGGCGGATTTCGCAGCGCGATATCAACAGGTTGGAGGAAGATGGCACTATTTCCAACTACCGGGGTACCGACTACATTGGCAAGGAAGGCCTGGAGAAGTCCTACGAGGCGGTCTTGCACGGGAAGACCGGCGTGGAGGAGGTCGAGGTGACCGCCTCGGGCCGCGCGGTGCGCACCCTGTCGCGCACGCCCCCGGTCTCGGGCAAGAACCTGGTCCTGTCCATCGACGTCGAGCTGCAGAAGATCGCCGAGACGGCATTCGGCAACCGGCGCGGCGCGCTGGTGGCGATCGAGCCCGCCACGGGCGACATCCTGGCCTTTGTCTCCCGCCCGTCGTTCGATCCCAACCTGTTCGTCGATGGCATCGACGTGGACAACTGGAAGGCGCTGAACGAATCGCCCGATCGTCCGCTGATCAACCGGCCGCTGTACGGCACCTATCCCATCGGCTCCACCTACAAGCCCTTCATGGCGCTGGCCGGGCTCGAACTCGGCAAGCGGACCTTCACCGGCACCATGTACGACCCCGGCTATTTCGAGTTCGGCGACCGGCGCTACCGCAACTCCGGGGAGCGGGCCTACGGCACGATAGACATGCGCCGCGCGCTGGAAGTCTCGTCCGATACCTACTTCTATTCGCTGGCCGCCGACCTGGGCGTGGACGCCATCCACGACTTCATGAAACCCTTCGGTTTCGGCCAGATCACCGGTATCGACCTGGGCGGGGAGAAGACCGGCATCCTGCCGTCCACCGCCTGGAAGCGGCGGGCCTATTCCAAGCCGGAGCAGCAGCGCTGGTACGCGGGCGAGACCATTTCCATCGGCGTGGGCCAGGGCTACAACGCGTTCACGCTGCTGCAACTGGCGCAGGCCACCTCGGTGCTGGCCAACGACGGCGTCTACATGAAGCCCCACCTGGTCAAGTCATTGCAGGACAGCGCCACCGGCGAGCAGACCCTGACCGTCCCGCACGAGAGCTACCGCATTCCGCTCAAGCCCGAGAACATCAAGATGATCAAGCAGGCCATGGCCTCGGTCACGCGCAGCGGCACGGCGGCGCGGGCCTTCGCCGGCGCGCCCTACGTCGCGGCGGGCAAGACCGGCACGGCGCAGGTCTACAGCCTGCGCTCGGGAGAACGCTACAACGCCAGCCGCATCGACGAGCGGCTGCGCGACCACGCCCTGTTCATGGCCTTCGCGCCGCTGGACCATCCGCGTATCGCGGTGGCCCTGATCGTCGAGAACGCCGGCTGGGGCGCCACGGTGGCGGCTCCCGTCGCGCGGCAGGTATTCGATTTCTGGCTGCTGGGCAAGCGCCCGGGCGGGCCCGTGCCCGACACGCCACCCCAACCTGTGGAGGCTTCCGGTGATTGATGGACCGGGCCTGTTCAACCGGCTGACCTGGCGCGCCGTCATGCTGCGCACCGTCGCGGTGTTCGACGCTCCCATGCTGCTGATCCTGATGGCCCTGGCCGGCATCGGGCTGATGTCCATGTACTCGGCCGGAGGCGGCTTCGACGGCCGCTTCGCCGACCAGTTGCGCAACTACGGCATCGCGCTGCTGGCGATGTGGCTGCTGGCGCAACTGTCGCCGCAGACGCTGATGCGGCTGGCCCTGCCGGTCTATCTGGTCGGACTGGTCCTGTTGTTCGGCGTGGAGTTCGCCGGCGAAACCAGCAAGGGCGCCACGCGCTGGCTGAACCTGGGCTTCACCCGCATCCAGCCGTCCGAGGTGATGAAGATCGCGGTGCCGATGATGCTGGCCTGGTACTTCCACAAGCACCAGGGCACCCTGCGGATCCGCGACTTCATCGTGGCCGCGGTGCTGATGCTGACGCCGTTCTCGCTGATCGTGCTGCAGCCCGACCTGGGAACCGCGCTGCTGGTGTTCGGCGCGGGGTTCTTCGTGCTGTTCTTCGCCGGCCTGTCGTTCCGTCTGCTGGTCCCCATCACGCTGGTAAGCGTGATCGCCCTGGGCACCCTGGTTTCGCTGGAAGACACCCTGTGCACGGACGGGCTGGACTGGGTCGTGCTGCACGACTACCAGAAGCACCGCGTCTGCACCCTCCTGAACCCCGCCTCCGATCCTCTGGGCAAGGGTTTCCACACGATCCAGTCGGCCATCGCGGTCGGTTCGGGCGGGATGCTGGGCAAGGGCTACATGCAGGGCACGCAGACCCATCTCGATTTCATTCCCGAACGCACCACCGACTTCATCTTCGCGGTCTTCGCCGAGGAGTTCGGGTTTGTCGGCAACCTGCTGCTGCTGTTCCTGTACCTGCTGTTGCTGGCCCGGGGGCTGACCATCGCGGCGAACGCCCCCACGGTCTTCTCGCGCCTGCTGGCGGGGGCGCTGACCATGGTGTTCTTCGTCTATGCCTTCGTGAACATGGGCATGGTCAGCGGCATCCTGCCGGTAGTGGGGGTGCCGCTGCCCTTCATGAGCTATGGGGGCACGGCGTTGCTGACGCTGGGATGCGCGGCGGGCATCCTGATGGGGATACAGCGCCACCGGGCGCTGGTGCAGAGCTAGTGCGCCGTCCCGGAGATAGGCCCCCGCGGGGGCCGTATCTCCGGGCACTAGTCTTCCGGCAGCGCGGGTTGCGGCGAGAACGGCGCCACGTTCATGATCTTCACTTCCTGGGCGACGAACGACCCCCGGTTCATCTGCCTGAACGCGGCCCATTCGGGATCCGCCTCCAGATGCCCCCGACGCCGTTCGCGTTCGGCCAGGCTGGCGTAGGCCCAGATGTGGACGACCTGGTTCAAGGGGCCGATTTCGCTCACGTAGAAGCCGACCAGCCCGCCCAGGTGCCGCATCTGCACGGGCAGGCCGTGCGCGCGGTAGCGTTGCAGGTAATCGTCCATGGTGCCGTGCTTGAGCGTGTAGGTGCGGTGCTCGACGATCATGCGGGGGATTCCTCGTGTTTCCTCTAGGGCTGGACCTGGATGCCGGTCTTCTTCAGGAAGGGGATCCAGCGGTCGAAGTCGCTGGCCAGCTTGGCCTTGAATTGTTCCGTGTCCATGGGGCCGATCAACCCCATGCCGCCCAGCCGTTCCGATACTTCCGGCGAGCGGGCGACCTTCAGGATGGCCTGTTCCAGCTGCCGGCGGGTGGCCTCGGGAGTGCCGGCCGGCGCGAGGATGCCGTAGGCGTTGCTCATCTGCAGGTCCGGGTAGCCCGCCTCGACCGAGGTCGGCACGTCGGGAAGCTGCTTGGAGCGCTGCGTGTCGAACAGCACCAGGCCCCGTACCTTGCCTTCGCGCACGTAGGGCGCGAGGATGGTCACGTCGGCGTTCAGCGCGTCGATCTGTCCGGCCAGCAGGTCGGCGATGGCCGGGGCCGCGCCGCGATACGGGACGTGCAGCATCTGCGAGCCGGTGTAGACGTTCACCATTTCGCCGCCGATGTGCATGGTGGAGCCGACGCCGGACGAGCCGTAGCTGATGCGCGCTCCGGACTTGGACTTGTCCACGAGTTCGCGCAGCGTGCGCACGCCCAGGTCGGGGCGGGCGATCATCAGGGTCTGGACCTGGCCGATCAGCGCCACGGGTTCCAGGTCCTTGCGCGGGTCGTAGGGCAACTGCGTCATCGTGCCCGCGGACATCACGTAGCCCGAGGTCGCCACCAGCAGCGTCGCGCCGTCGGCGGGCGATTTGGCGACATAGTTCGCGCCGACGACGCCACCCGCGCCGCCGCGGTTCTCGACCACCACGGTCTTGCCCAGCGCCGCCGTCAGTCCTGGCGCGATGATGCGCGCGACCTGGTCCACCGGGCCGCCGGCCGCGAAGGGCACGACCAGCTTGACGACGTCGGCCGCGGGCGAGGGCGCCGAGACGGCGCACGACAGCAGGAACAGCAAGGTTCGAACTCGTTGCATGAAGGTCTCCTCCATGGCGCTGGGCCATGGTCGTGGTCGACGCGGTGCGGATGCCGAAGCCGGGGTGCCGCGTTCAGCCCCGGAAGCGTGGTTCGGGCAGGCCGCCCACGCCCACGTCGAGCGCGAACAGTCCGCCGGCGAGCGGTTCCCGGGCCAGCTCGGGGATGCGCTGCGAGTGGCTGGTGACGTACAGCGTGTCGAGCCCCGCGCCGCCGAATGCGGGGCAGGTCGGGTTGGTGACCGGCATCTGGATGACCCGGTCCACGCGCCCTTCGGGCGTGAGACGGACCAGTTGGCCGGTGGCGACCATCGCGTTCCACAGGCAGCCGTCCACGTCCACGGTCGAGCCGTCGGGCCGGCCGGCCTGGTGCGTCCAGTCCTTGAAGACGCGGCGATTGGAGATGGCACCGTCGTCCAGGTCGTAGTCGAAGGCCCAGATGACCTGCCGGTGCGTATCGGCGAAGTACATCGTGCGGTCGTCGGGGCTCCAGGCGATGGAGTTGGGCAGCACGACATCGTCCAGCATGACGTGGCAGCGGTGGTCCGGGTCGAGGCGGTAGAGCCGGCCTTCGGGCGTGCGGCGGGTATCGGGCATGCTCCCCACCCAGAAGCGGCCGCGGCGGTCGCATTTGCCGTCGTTCAGGCGGTTGTCGGGCTGGTCGGGTTCGGGGTTCAGCAGGGGCCGGGGAGCTTCGCCGGTATCGGGGTCGTACAGGAACAGGCCGTGGTTGGTCGCCAGCAGGAAGCCGCCCGTCTCGCGCAGCGCGATGCTGCCCACCAGGAGTTCGGGCGGCAGTCTTTGCGCGCGGTGTCGGCCGGTGGCGGGTTCGTACGATTGCAGGGCTGGCCGCCGCACGTCCACCCACCACAGGCGTTGGCTGCGGCCGCACCAGAGCGGGACTTCGCCCAGGATGTCGGCCCCTTGGACGACGCATTCGATATTACCGGCCACCGTTGTCTCCTTTGGTCTTGTGTGCCCCGTGATGCCAAGGCGTTTTTTTCAGGTTATTCCGTAATTCGGGATTCGTCAAACATCCTATTATTTAGGATTAATGGTGTTGCAGGAGTGTGGCCGGTATAATCCGCCCCACCATCCTGGTCCATGTCCGCCCCGAGCGCCCCGTGAACGCATCCGACAACGCCCGTCCGGCTTCCACGCTCGCCCGCGCCTTCGAGGTGCTGGAACTGCTGTCCGTCGAGCACCCGTTGCTGCGCGTCGAGGACGTCATGTCGCGGCTGGGCCATACCCGCTCCACGGCCTACCGGTACGTGAAGGAACTGTGCGATGCGGGTGTGCTGGCGCCGTCGTCGGGCGGCATGTATGCGCTGGGGCCGCGCATCATCGAACTCGAACGCATGCTGGTGCTGACCGATCCGCTGTACCTGGCTGGCCGCAAGGTGCTGCCGGCGGTGCGCGAGCCCGGCAGCGTGCTGCTGTTGCACAACCTGTATCGCGACAAGGTGCTGTGCATCTACAAGGAAGGTCCCGATTCGCTGGAATACCGAGGCGAGTCCATCGCGGTGCGGCGCTCGCGCGGCATGCCGTTCCCGCTGTTCCGCGGCGCGGCCTCGCTGGCGATGCTGGCTTTCTTCACCCCTCATCGCATCCGGCAGGCTTATCTGCGCAGCGCCGACGAGATCGCGCAGGCGGGCCTGGGGCGCGGCTGGGAAGAATTCCGCGGCGCCTTGGCCGCGATCCGGCGCCGCGGTTATGCCACCAGCCGCAGCCAGATCACGCCCAATCTGGCGGGCGTGGCGGTGCCCATCTTCCTGCCGGGAGAAAAGAAGGTGATCGGCAGCCTGGCGCGGGCGTTCCCCGCCGAACTGCTGACGCCGGAGATGGAACGGGCGTGCCTGGGCCGCTTGTCCGAGGCGGCGGGGCTGATCGCCGCGGAATTCGTCCGGGCCGGGCACGGCGCCTAGGGGGCGCGGCCCGGCGGGAAGCTATCTCTCGAACACCGGTCCGTCGACCACGATGCGGTGCATGAGCCGCTCGCCGGCCGCATAGTCGTTGACCGCGAAGTGCCAGGTCTGGTGGTTGTCCCAGAACGCCAGCGAGCCGACGCGCCAGCGGAAGCGGCAGGCCAGCGCGGGCTGCTGCGCGTGCTGGTACAGGAACTCGAGCAGCGGCCGGCTCTCGGCCTCGGTCCAGCCCTCGAAGCGGACCGTGTAGGCCGGGTTCACGTACAGGATGGGCTTGCCGCCTTCGGGATGCCGCACGACCACGGGGTGCGTGATGTCCGGATCCGGCGCCCGTCCCGTCTTCATGCGCGATTGCACGCGGGCGTTGGAGTGGACCGCGCGCAGCGGTTCAAGCGTGCGCTTCAGTCCTTCGGACAGGTGCTCGTAGGCCGAGGCCATGCTGATGAACAGCGTGTCGCCGCCCGAGGCCGGCGCCTGCCGGCACAGCAGCATCGTGCCCCAGCTGGGCGCCTCGCGGTAGGCCTGGTCCGTATGCCAGCTGCCGCCGATGTTGCGGTCCTGGCCAGGCTCTTTCGTGACTTCGGCAATTTCCTCCGAACCGGGGATGGGCGGGATGATGCCGCTGGTCGGTACCGTGGGGCGGCCGAAGCGGCGGGCCAACGCGACGTATTGCTCGGACGTGAGGGTCTGGTCGCGGAAGAAGATGACGCCGTGGTCGACCAAGGCCTGGCGGATGCGGCGGTAGACCTCGGGTGCCTGCTCGGCGGCCAGGTCGATGTCCTCGATCTCGGCGCCGACATAGGGATTGAGCGGTGCGATGCGCATGTCTGGGGTTTCCGTGGAACTGGCGTCGTTCGGCCGATCAGCGGCCGAACGACTTGTCGAATACTTCGCGAAAGCGCGTCCGCTCGATGATGCCGCGGTAGCGTTCGTAGTCGGCCTTGACCATGCCGGCGAATACCTCGGGCGTGACCTGCTCGGGCTCGAAACCGAGATTGGCGAGCGCCTGCTGGCCCTGGGCGGAACGGGTGATCGTGTTCATCGCCGTGTTCATCCGCTCAAGCACCGGCGCCGGCGTGCCGGTCAGCATGAAGACGCCCAGCCAATCCTGGAACACGATGTCCGGGTAGCCCAGCTCGCCGGTGGTCGGGATGTCGGGCAGGAAGCGCGACCGCTTGCTGCCGGTCACCGCCAGCACCCGGATGGCGCCCGCCTGCTGCTGCGCAATGGCGCTGGCGACGGGGAGGATGATGGCCGGTACGTGGCCGCCCAGCAGGTCCTGCAGGGCAGGGGCATCGCCCTTGTACGAGACGTTGTCGAGCTTGACGCCGGCGGCTTGGGAGAAACTCGTGCCAACCAGGTGCTGGCTCGATCCGGTCTGCGCGGCGTACAGCGCCCGGTCGGGATGGTCGCGGCACCACTGAAGGTAGTCGGCCAGCGTCTTCACGCCGGCGGGGACGGCGGGGCCGACCGCGAAGGTCATCATCGATCGCCCCGCGATGCCCACGGGCGCGAAGTCGCGCAGCGGGTCGTAGGGCAGGGTGGAGACGACGTGCGGCGAAATCACGATGGGGTAGGCCGGCGACAGGAACATCAGGCTGCCGTCGCGCACGCCGCTGTTCTTGACGTGGGCGTAGGCGATGGCCCCGCCCGCGCCCGCCTTGTTCTCGACGATCAGGCGGTCCGCGTAGCGTCCGGTCAGGCCTTCGGAGAACATCCGGGCCAGCTTGTCGGTGGCGCCGCCGGGCGGCGAGCCGACCAGCATGGTGGCCTGCGGCAGCGCCGTGGCGGCCCATGCCTTGCGCGCCGACGCGGCGCAGCACAGGCCCGCCGCCGAAACCAGCAGGAACCGGCGGCGCGCCTCGTCCCGGCCCTTGTCCACTGCGTTCATCGCCATGATTTCGTCTCCTCTTGTCGGGCCCTTGGTGGGCACGCTAGGCCGGCATGTCGCCGGCGGCGTGCGCCCGGGCCACTTCCTCGTCGATATCGGCGCCCCATCCGGGGCCCTCGGGCAGGACGAAGCAGCCGTCCCGCATCGTCCACGGCCGGGTCAGCAGCTCCCGGCGCCAGGGCACTTCGTCCTCGTCGTATTCCAGGAAGCGCAGGTTGGGGATGACCGCGCAGAAATGCGCGCTCATCAGCGACCCCAGCGGACCATGGGAGTTGTGCGCGGCCACGTTGATCTCGCAGGCGTCCAGCAGCGCGGCCATCTTTACCGACTCGGCCATGCCGTTGAACACCACGTCGACGATGCCCACGTCCACGGCTTGCGCGTCCAGGTAAGGCTTCAAGGCGCGCCGGCCCAGCACGGTCTCCAGCGACGCGATCGGGGTGGAGGTGGTCCGGCGGATCAGGCCCAGCGCGTCCGGATAGTGGCTGTCCATCTCCAGCCAGGTCAGGGCCAGCGGCTCGACCGCCCGGGCGAGGCGGCGCAGGCCTTCGGTCTTGTAATTGAAGTTCAGGTCCATCATCAGGCCCATGCCGGGGCCGCCGCCCTCGCGCAGCGCGGCAAGCTGGTCGACGACGCGCCGTTCGATGGCATGGTCGATGTTCAGTTCGAACGCGCCCGTTCCCCGGCCGATGGTCGCCGGCTTGCCGTCCTGGAACACCAGGAGATTGGTCTTGAGCGCCCGGAAGCCGCGCCGCGCGGCTTCCCCGGCCAGGCGCTTGAGGTCATCCAGCCCGCGCACCGGAGCTTCCCCGATGACGCGCTCGAACAGATCCAGGTTGCGCGCCCGGTACATGCCGAAATGCGACCAGTAGACGGGCAGCTCGCTGCGCAGGGCGCCGCCGAACAGCTCGCATACCGGTATGCCCAGCGCCTTCGCCTTCAGGTCCAGGCAGGCGTTTTCGTAGGCGCCGATGGCGAGCGCCTGCAAGCCGCCGGCGGTCATCTGGGTCAGGGCGTAGAGCCTGGCCGACAGCCGTCCCACGCCGCGGGGGTCCTCGCCCATGACCAGGTCGGCCATGCCGCGCACCACCGAAGCCAGTCCCCGCCGGCCGCGCGACTGGTTGAATTCGGACCAGCCGACCAGGCCGTCGTCCGTGGTCAGCTTCAGGAACGACCAGTCGTCCCAGCCGCCGTCCACGTGGAATTGTTCGATCCGGGCGATCTTCATGATTTGAGTTGATGCAGCAGGGGGTCGCCGCGCATGAACCGCCGCAGGTTCTCGCCGACCACCTCGGCGATGCGCCGGCCGGTGTGGGGGCTGCCCGCGCCGGCCGTGTGCGGGGAGATGAACAGGTTGGGGGCCCGCCACAGTGGATCGTCCGCCGGCAGGGGCTCGGGATCGGTGACGTCGATGAAGGCGCCGCGCAGGTGGCCCGTCTCCAGCGCCGTCCGCAGCGCGGCCTGGTCGACGGTCTCGCCGCGCGACAGATTGATGAAGAGCGCGCCGGGCTTGGCCGCGGCGAAGCGCGCCGCGTCCATGATGTGCCGGGTGGCGGGCAGCGCGGCGATGCACAGTGCCACGACGTCGGCTTCGGCCAGCACCTCGTCCAGCGCCTCCATGGGCCGCATCTCGGCCAGCGGGCTGGAGGTCAGCGACCGGGACAGGCCGACGATCTTCATGTCGAAACCGGCCGCGCGGCGCGCCAACTGCGCGCCGATGTTGCCGAAGCCCACGATGGCCAGCGTCTTGCCTTCCAGCGACACCAGCGGGGGGTCGAAGGCCTTGCTCCACTCGTGGCGCAGCGAGCGGTCGCAGATGACGGGGATGCGGCGGGCCATGGACAGGATCATGGCCATCCCGTGTTCGGCCACGGCCGGCGCCACGGCGCCGCCCTGGTTGGTGAGGACGATGCCGGACGGCACGCCGTGCGCCAGCAGGCCGGCGGCGCCGGCCGACAGCAATTGCACCCAGCGCACCTTGCTGCCGGGCTGCTTCATCGCTTCGGCAATGGCCCGGCCCGGCGCGCCGCGCGGATCGGACAGGACCAGGGCGTCGGCCTGGGGGACCAGCGGCGCGACGTCGGCCAGGTCCTCGCAGATCACCAGGTCCAGGTCGTCGAAGGTCTTCAACGCGCGCTGCACCGGCTCGCGCGCGATCGTGGTGCTGAATATGACTCGCATGGTCAGGCGGCTCCGGAGGATAGTCGTTCGCGATAGACGCGGGCATAGGCCGCGCCGCGCACGCCGAACTCGGGGGCGACGGGGCGCCCCTGCGGGACGGTCAGCCACAGGCGCAGCAGCAGGCGCCTGTGCTGTTCGTCGTCTTCGAATTCGGTGCGGGAATGCAGGTTGGTGAAGTTGTGCCAGAGCAGGATCTCGCCCGGGGCCAGCATGAAGCGCAGCGCCAGGTCCTCGCGCTCGGCGGCCCGGGAGAAGGCTTCCAGCGCCTCGGCCAGCCGGCCGGGCAGGGGCGTGCCCTTTTGTCTCGCGGCCTCGCGCATGAAGCTGCCCGCGTACATGCAGCTGACCTGTCCGTCCACGCAGCAGAAGACCGGGATCTTCTCGTCGGTGACGGGCTTGCTGCCCAGCCGCGCCTCGGGAATGGCGAGGTAATAGCCCTCGTACAGCGCCGGCAGCAGGTCGGGGTGTTCGCGCAGCAGCGCGTTGTGGATGGCCAGCGAACTGACCAGCGCGCTCTGCCCGCCGTGCGCCGCCGACCGTATGCATTGCAGGCCGACGACCTCGTACGAATCGGTGTGCATGACCAGCTCGCCCGCGCTGCGATAGCCGCGCGCGACCGGGTCCTTGTCGTCGCGTTCGACCCGGCCCAGCCTGTCGCCGGCATGGCTTTGCACGGCGGCCTCGCCCAGGTGCGTGCCCAGCGCCCAGTAGATGCGCTCGAGCTGTTCGGGATCGTGGCGGGCCGGATCCAGGCCGGTCAGCAGCACGGCGCCGCGCCCGCGCATGAGGGTCTCGCGCAACTCGTCCAGCAGCGCGACCAGCGCGGGCTGGCGGACGTCGTCGCGGGTGACGGCCTGCGGCGCCTTGCCGGCGGTCTCGTCCAGCAGCCGGGCGAGGTCGTCCAGTTCGGCCTGTTTCAACGGGCGTTCCAGGGCCCGGCGGCTTTCCAGTTCGCGCGCGGTCCAGGCAGCGGGGTGGTCGATGAAAGTCTGGCAGATCGGTGTCATGGCGCCTCCTTCCGCGTCGTGAGCAGCTCAGTGGGCGACGCCCAGGGCCTTGGCCAGGGCGCGCTTGCGTTCCTCGGGCACGTCGAAGCGCATCTCCACGCCTCCACGCACGGCGATGCAGCCGCGGCTGCTGTCCGGCGCCATCGCCAGCGAGGTCGGACTGATCGAGCAGGTCAGCTTGAGTGCCTCTTCCGACAGCAGCCAGTTCAGGTAGAGCCGGGCCGCGTTGGGGTGCGGCGCGTCGGCGACGAGGGCGATGCTGCGCGGCGACATGATGGCCGGTCCTTCCAGGTACTGGACGGCGATGGGCGCTTTCTTCTCCAGCAGCCGGGCGGAGAAAGAAGCGAAGGTGGGGGCGTTGAAGACGTAGGCGCCCGCGGCCACCATTTGCGCGCCCGAGGCGCCGCTTTGCGTGATCTTGTAGTTCTGCCCGGCCAGCTTGCGCAGCAGGTCCATGCCCTGGGCCCGTTCGACGGCATCGAGCCAGCCCATGTAGTTGTCGGCCACCTGCGGATCGGTCAGCAGGAACTTGCCCTTCCATTTCGGATCGGCCAGGTCGGACCAGGTCTTGGGGACGTCCTGCGGTTTCAGCTGTTCGGTGTTGTAGGCCAGCGCGACGAGGTCGGTGGTCCAGACGAAGTGCTTGCCGGCCGTGCGGAATTCCGGCCACTTGCCCAGGTTGGGCAGTACCGATTTGTCGACGTTGGCGAAGCGGTCCGGACGCTGCTCGAACGGCACGGGGGAACTGACGCTGACGATGTCCGCCCGCACGTCCTTGGCGTCGTACTCGGTGGAGAAACGCTGCATCAGCGGGCCGGTGGGAAAGCGGATGAAACTGCCCTTGATGCCATAGCGTTTCTCGAAGGCGGCCAGCAGCGTCTTGCTCTGGTTCTCGTCGGACGAGGAATAGATCATGAGCTGCCCTTCGGCCTGGGCGGCCTTGACGAGGGCGGCGGGTTGTTCCACGTCCTTGCCTTGCTGCGCGGACGCGGGCGGGGAGACGGCCAGGGCGGCGCCGAGGGCGAGTCCGCCGGCGGCGAGGGGAAGCAGGCGGGCAGGGAAAGAAGCGGGGTCCGGCATGGTCGGGTCTCCTGCGGAAAGGAAGGCCGCTAGGCGGTCGCGGAGCGGGCGAAACGGGGACGCCCCAGCAGCAGCACGGCGGAGACGGCGATGGCCGAGACGACGCCGATGATGCTGCCGATGGCGGCGAGCTGCGAGTAAGTGCCGTTGTCGAACAGGGTGAGGATCAGGTAGCCGATGACGGGGTTGCGGGGGCCCGACAGGATCGCCGCCGCGTTCAGTTCCCCCAGCACCAGCGCGAAGATCGAGGCCCAGCCCGCGGCGAGGCCGGGCAGGATCAGCGGCAGCTGGACGGCGCGGAACGTGCGCGTCGGCGATGCGCCGAAGATGCGCGAGGCCTCGGTCAACTGGTTGCCGACCTGCTGCACCGACGATTCGGCGGCGATCGAGGCCGTGGGCAGGTAGATGGCCACATAGGCCAGCAGCAGGATCAGCCAGGTGCCGCCCAGGCGGAAGGGGGCGAAGCCGAAGGCCACGAGCACGCCCACCGCGAAGACGATGTGCGGAATGGCGGCGGGCACCTTGGTGACGATGCCCAGGCCCTGCTCGCGCCGGCCGCCGGCGTGGCGCGCCACGACGGCGATCAGCCCCGCGGCCAGGACCGCGGCGGTGGCGGCGCAGATGGCCAGCATGGTGCTGTTCCAGATCGCGTCGCGTGCCGCGGACGAGGCGCCGAATTCCGCGAAATTGTCGAGCGCGAGATCGGCCAGGACGATGCGCGAACGCCAGAACGGTTGCAGCGCGACCACGATCAGCGCCAGCAGCGGCAGCACCGAGGTCAGCAGCACGTACAGCAGCACGGCCAGCCGGGCCGGCCAGCGCCAGCCGCCCAGTGCCAGGAGATTGGGGCGCACGCCCATCCCGCCTATCTGCGCATGTCCGGTGCGCGCGGCGATGCGCCGCTGGAGCAGCCAGATCGAGGCGATCACCACCATCAGCAGCAGTCCGATGATGACGGCCTGCGAGGTCTTGGGCGGATAGGAGAAATTCAGCAGCCGGTAGATGTAGAC
The DNA here is from genome assembly GCA_009360345.1 of Alcaligenaceae bacterium SAGV5. Classification (GTDB taxonomy): domain Bacteria; phylum Pseudomonadota; class Gammaproteobacteria; order Burkholderiales; family Burkholderiaceae_B; genus Pigmentiphaga. The sequence continues at coordinate 191,776 of SPDP01000002.1, read as the reverse complement.
CGACAGCACCTCGATGCGCGCGGCGCTGCCGATCAGCGCGGCGATCGAATACAGGCCGATGCTCGATATGACGCAGACCAGCACCGACGACCCCACGGCATGGCGGATGGCGGGCAGCGAGACCTGCGCGAAGCAGCGCAGGCGGCCCTTGCCGCACATGCGCGCCGCTTCCTCCAGGCTCGGGTCCAGGCCGCTGAAGGCGGCGGCGGCGATGACGTACACGTGCGGCACCGCCCACAACGCATACAGGAAGACCAGGCCGGCCCAGCTCTGGATGGCGACCTGGTCGGCCTCGACCGCGATGCCCGCCGCCTGCATCATTTCGATCAGCGGTCGGGCCAGGAAGCCGGCGCGCGGGTCGGCCAGGAACAGCCAGCCTATGGCCATGGCGACCGGAGGCAGCAGGAGCGGAATGACAGGCAGCAGCCTGGACAGGCTGCCCCAGCGGGCGTCCGTGCGTTCGATCAGCCAGGCGAAGAACACCCCCACGGGCACGGCGATGACGGTCGTCGTGGCGGCCAGGATGACGGTGTTGCGCACGGCCGCGAGCAGGCCGGGGGCGGACAGCGTGTCGCCCCACAAGGCCCAGTCCGGATGGCCGCCGGGCGCGACGGCGCGCACGACGATCAGGATGACGGGATAGAAGACGATCACGCCCAGCGCCAGCAGCAGCGGCGCCATCAGCCAGGCGGCCGGCACGCGGGCGCGCGCGCGGGCGGCCGGCCGCGCAAGCTCCTGGGCCATGTAGGCGCTCATGGGTGTGTCCTCCTGCCGCGCCCTCCGGGCGTCCGCGCGGGCGCGCTCATGCCGGGAACCATCGCAGCCCGTCGGTGGGCAGGGTGACGTCGATCGCATCGCCTTGCCGCACCGGCGCGGCCATCGGCCCGCGTCCCGTCGTCCAGGCCGTCATGACGATGCCGGCGATCTCGAAGCGCAGCTCCTGGCGGGCGCCGAAATAGATGGCGTCCCGCACGATCCCGGAGAAGCGCGGGCCGGTATCCGCGGGGGCCGATCCGGCGGGCGCGATGGCGATGCGTTCCGGCCGTATCGTCAGCCATCCCGCATCGCCCGCCCGGGCGCCCGGGCGCATGCCCGCCACGGGCAGGCTGCCCAGCGGCGTGGAAACGGTCGCGCCATCGCCGGCGAGCGTTTCCACCCGGCCCTGCACGCGGTTGATCTCGCCGACGAACTCGGCCACGTACAGCGAGGCGGGGTGCTCGTAGACTTCGCGTCCGCTGGCCAGCTGGGTGATGCGGCCGTTCTCCATCACCGCCAGCGTATCGGCCAGTTCCATGGCCTCTTCCTGGTCATGGGTGACGTAGATGCCGGAGAAATCCGCCTGCGCCTTCAGTTCCCTGAGTTCGCGGCGCAGCCGCCGCCTGACCTTGGCATCGATGTTCGACAGCGGTTCGTCGAACAGCATCACCGACGGCGAGCCGACCAGCGCGCGCGCCAGCGCGACGCGCTGCTGCTGTCCGCCGCTCAGTTCGCCCGGGTAGCGGTGGTCCAGCCCCGCCACGCCCAGGCGTTCCAGCACGTCGGCCACGCGGGCGCGCACCGCGTCCTTGCCGAGGCCGTCCAGCGAGGCCAGCGGATACGCCACGTTCTGGAAGACCGTCATGTGCGGCCACAGGGCGTACGACTGGAACATCATGCCGATGTGGCGATGCTCGGGCGCGACGAAGACCTTGTCGCGCGAGGAATAAACGGTGCGGCCGTTGATGTGGATTTCGCCGCCCGCCGGCTGTTCGAGCCCGGCGATACAGCGCAGCAAGGTCGTCTTGCCGCAGCCGCTCGGGCCCAGCAGGACCACCAGTTCGCCCCGCCGCACGGCAAGGTCCACGGCGTCCACTGCCAGCACGCCGCCATGTCCCTTCCGGTCGCCCGGATAGGTCTTGGTCAGCCCGCCGACCCGTACGATCACATCGCTCCCGGAAGGGAGCCCTGTCGCTGCGGCCAAGGTGTCTTCCTCCAGATCGGGTGACGCGCTACAGTCGCCACCAGTCTTTTTGGTTGTTTGTTCAATCTAGCATGAAAACAAAAAAATAATGAACAGAAAAAATAAAAAACGTCATTAATGGTGTAAATTTAGACTATATGTCCAAAATGTGGACAAAGGAAGGGAGTGTGTCAGCAGTCACAGGCAAGATCCAAGGCGACCGGAGCCAGGGCGAAGACGCCTCGCCCAGCGCCGTCAAGACACTGGGCAAGGCCCTGACCGTGCTCGAAGCGGTGGCGCAGTGCGAGCATCCGCCCACGGTCGGCGAGCTGGCGGCGGTGGTGGGGCTGGCGCGGCCGACGGTGCACCGTCTGGTCCAGACCCTGGTCGGCACGGGCTTTCTCCAGCAGAACGCCAACGATGCCCGGGTCAGCATCGGGTTTGCCGTGCTGCCCCTGGCGTCTTCGCTGCTGGACAACAACCGGCTCAGGCTGGAGGCCCTGCCGCATCTGCAGGCCCTGGCCCAGAAAATGAACGAACGGGTCAATCTCGGCATCCTGCATCGCGGCCAGGTGCTGATCATCGGCGGCACCGAGAAGCCCAACCTGCCCACCATCTATTCCCGCTTCGGCCGTTCGGTGCCGCTCCATTGCTGCGCGCTGGGCAAGGCCATGCTCGCGTTCATGCCGCCGGACCAGGCGCGGGCGCTGCTCGAAGCGCGTCCCATGGTCGCGCGCGCGCCCAACACGATCACGACCATTGCCGCCATGGAGCAGGAACTGGCGGCCATCCGGGAGCGCGGCTACTCGACCGAACACGGCGAGAACTCGCCCACGTCCAGTTGCATAGGCGTGCCGCTGCTGGACCGCAACGACTTTCCGGTGGGGGCGCTCAGCGTGAGCGGGCGCTCCATGGAAGCCCTGAAGAAGGACGCCGGCGAGGCGCTGGCCACGGCGGAGCTGATTTCGCACCTGCTCTAGGCCTTGCGTTCAGGCCGGGGCGATCACCAAGGAGTGCCTGCATGAAGATCCAATCGGTGGAGATATGCAAACTCGAACTGCCACCCCGGACCTTGTCGACCCCGCCGCGCCGGCCCAGCTATAACCAGACGGCCCGCCGCGCCTTTCCCATCAACAAGTACCCGGAGTTCCCGCGCCAGTTGCGCAAGATCCCGGGCGAGGTCGCCGACGAGGCCTGGATCCGGGTGACGGCCGAGGACGGCACGTGGGGCGTGGGCCTGTGCCACTGGGGGACGCTGATCGCGCCGCTGGTCCGGGGGCATTTCGCGCCGCTGCTGGAAGGCCGGGATTGCCTGGCCACCGAGTTCCTGAACGATCTCATGTGGCGGTCGTGCCAGCGCTTCGGCGCGACCGGGCTGGCCTCGGTGGCGCGCAGCGGCATCGACCTCGCGCTGTGGGACCTGAAGGGCAAGCTGCTGGGGTTGCCCGTGTACAGCCTGATCGGCGGTCCCTGCCGCGAATGGATCGACTGCTATTGCACCAGCGACGACCTCGACTGGACGATGGAGTTGGGGTTCAAGGCCTTCAAGGTCAGCAACCCGGTCCACTACGAAGAAGGCACGGAAGGCCTCAACCGCCTGGAAGAGAAGGTGGCCAAGGCGCGCGAGACGGTCGGGCCGAATGCCGACCTGATGCTCAATCCTGTCATGTCCTTCAACGTCGATTTCGCGGCGAGGCTCATGGAGCGGCTATTGCCGTATCACCTGCGCTGGATCGAAGAGCCCCTGATGCCGCACGATACCGACGGCCTCGCGCAGTTGAAGCGAGCCGTTCCCACGCTGCCCATCGCCACCGGGGAAGACCACAAGGGCCGGCATGCCTTCCGCGAACTGATAGACCGCCGCTGCGTGGATGTGCTGCAACCGGACCTGCGCTGGTTCGGCGGCCTGACCGAGGCGCTCAAGGTCTACACCCTGGCCGAGGCCGCGGGCCTGTCGACCTTTCCGCATTCGGGCGCCAGCCTGCCCTTCGGCCAGCATTTCCATTTCGCGATGCCGGAAACCCAGCTCGCCGAATACTGGCTGGGATCCGACGTGGGCGTCCCGCTGGCCGAAGCGATGCGCCTGCCGGGCGTGCAGGTGCCGGTGGACGGCAAGGTCAGGCCATCGGACGCGCCCGGCTTCGGCATCGACCTGAAGAAGGAGTGGCTGCGGCCCTGGCCCTAGGCTGAATCGACATTCATTTTCTTGACCCGGCCCGGCATCGGCACCCCGGACAAGACCTGCACCGCCGGGCACGCATGGATCCAGCCTAGTCCATCAGCGTGATCCCGGCGCTCTTGGCCACGCTGCGGGTGCTGTCGATTTCCTCGCGGATGAAGGCGTCGAACTGCGCTGGCGTGGACGCCACCACGTCGTTGCCCCAGGCGTTCAACTGCCGAACGATGTCCGGCCGCTTGATGGTCGCGATCAGGTCGGCGGACAGTTTCTGCGCGACGTCCGCGGGCAGGCCGGCCGGCGCCACGAAACCGAAGATGCTTTCGTACGCGTAGCCCGGCACGCTTTCCCCTACGGTGGGGAAATCCGGGTGTGTGGGACTGCGCTGGCCGTTGGCGATGGCCAGCAGTTTCAGCCTGCCCGACTGGATGTGGGGCAGCGCTGATTCCAGGATGACGAAGCCCAGCTTGAGCCGGCCCGGCAGCAGGTCGTTGTAGGCCGGCGCGCTGCCGTTGTAGGGTACGTGCGGCATGTCGAGGCCGGCCTTGACCTTCAGCAGTTCCCCTGCGACGTGGGTGGCCGTGCCTATGCCCAGCGATGCGTATTGCAGGCGTCCGGGTTCGGCGCGCACGAGCTTGATCAGTCCCGCCACGTCGTCGGCGGGCAGGGAAGGGTGGGCCACGAGCGCGATCACCGCCGAGCCGACCTGCGTGAGCGGCGTGAAGTCCTTCAGCGTGTCGTAGGGCAGCGTGCTGCGCAGCGCGGGATTGATGGTGTGCGAGCTGATGACCAGTCCGAACGTATAGCCGTCGGGGGCGGCCCGCGCGACGGCCTGGGTGCCGATGATGGCGCCGGCCCCGGCGCGGTTTTCCACCACGACGCTCTGGCCCCAGCGTTCGCCCAGCTTCAGCGCGATCAGTCGCGCCATGCCGTCGGTGGCGCCGCCCGGCGGCATGGGTACGATCATCCTGACGGGCCTCTGAGGATAGGTGGCCTGCGCGCGCAGCGCGGGCGAAAGCGCCAGGGCGGCCGTCGCGGCCAGCCACTGGCGGCGTCGGATGTCCGGCGAACAGGACGAAGTCGTCATGTCGATTCCTTGGGCGTGAATGGAAGGTGGTGTATCCATGGCCGGCGCAACGCGTCCCGCCGCTGGAAGCCGTCGATGAGCTCCTTGCGCTTCAAGGTCTGCGCGATAGGATCGAGTCCTTCGAGCAGGGCCTCGCGGCGCAGGGCCTGGATGTCGAAGCCGATGCGCGCGCCGTCGGCGCCGGCCACGAAGCACTGGCGCAAATCCACCGTCATGGGAGTGTCGGGGTGGTTGCGCGCCTGCGCCGCCAGCGACTCCACGCCGGCGCGCGGCAGACGCACGGGAAGCAGGCCGTTCTGGAAGCAGTTGCCGTAGAAGATGTCGCCGAAACTGGGCGCGATGACGCAGCGCACGCCCAGCGCCAGCAGGGCCCAGACCGCGCCCTCGCGCGAGCTGCCGCAGCCGAAGTTGGCGCCGGCCAGCAGGATGCGCGCATGCCGGGTGGCTGGCTGGTTGAAGACGAAAGCGGGATCTTCCGTGCCGTCGGGACGATAGCGCAGGGACTCGAAGCAATAGGGCCCCAGCGCGTCGCGCGCGACGCCGTTGAACAGGGGCTCGACCCGGATGATCAGGTCGGTGTCGATGTTGTCGCGCAGTAGCGGCGCGGCCACGGATTCCAGGCGGTCGAAGGGCGTCATGCCAGGCTTGCCTCGAAATCGCGGACGTCGCAGATCGCTCCGGCGACGGCCGCCGCCGCGGCCATGGCCGGGCTGGTCAGGTGGGTCCGCGCACCGGGGCCCTGGCGGCCCACGAAGTTGCGGTTCGATGTCGAGACGACCCGCTGGCCGCGCGCGGCCAGGTCGCCGTTGGCGGCCAGGCACATGGAACAGCCGGGATCGCGCCACTGGAAACCGGCCGCGAGGAAGATCCCATGCAGCCCCTCGGCCTCGGCGGCCTGCTTGACGCGCTCGGATCCGGGCACGACCCAGGCCTCGACGTGCGCGGCCACCTTGCGGCCCCGGACGACGGCGGCGGCGCTGCGCAGGTCCGACAGGCGGGCGTTGGTGCAGGAGCCGATGAAGACCCGGTCGATGGGCGTGCCGGCGATGCGCTGGCCCGGGTTCAGCCCCATGTAGTCGAGCGCGGCCTGCGCTGCGTTCCGGCGCTGCGCGTCGTCGAAGCCGGCCGGATCGGGCACGATGCCGTCGATGGCTACCACCTGCTCGGGGCTGGTGCCCCAGGTGACCTGGGGCGCGATGCCGGCCATGTCGATCAGCACCTCGCGGTCGAAGCGCGCGTCGGCATCGGAGTGCAGCTTGCGCCAGTAGGCGGCCGCTGTGTCCCAGTCCCGTCCGGCGGGAGCGAAGGGCCGGCCGCGCAGATAGGCGTAGGTTTTTTCGTCGGGGGCGACCATGCCTATTTTGGCGCCCAGTTCGACCGAGAGATTGCACAGCGTCAACCGGGCTTCCACGTCCAGCGCGGATACGGCTTCGCCCGCGTATTCGATGGCGTGGCCGGTGCCGCCGGCCGTGCCGACGACCCCGGCGGCGTGCAGGATCATGTCCTTGGCCGAGACGCCCGGGGCGGCCTGGCCGGCGAAGCGTATCCGCATGTTCTTCGGCTTGGCCTGGACCAGGGTCTGGGTGACGGCGATGTGCACGAACTCGCTGGCGCCGATGCCAAAGCCCAGCGCGCCCAGCCCGCCATGGGTACAGGTATGGCTGTCGGCGCACACCACCAGGGCGCCAGGCAGCGTCAGGCCCTGTTCGGGTCCCACCACATGGACGATGCCCTGGGAGCCGCTGCCCACGTCGAAGACCCGGATCCCGCGCGCCTGCGCTTCGCGGCGCAGATCGCCCAGCAGCCGTACGCCCTGGGGCGTCGGATCGGCGCGCCCCGGCAGGGTGGAGACGGAATGGTCGGGAGAGGCGAAAGTCAGTTCGGGATTCCGCATTTCCAGGCCGCGCCGGCGCATGTCGACCAGGGCCTTGCTGCCCGCGTCCGTGATCAGGTGGCGATCCACGTGCAGCAGCGCGAAGCCGTCACCCAGATCGGCGACCACGTGATCGTCCCAGATTTTGTCGAAGAGCGTACGCGGCATCGGCACTTCGTTTCCCCATCCCCATCAGGGGTGAAATCGTATAATCATTATGACAACATAACAATTTTTATGCAAAGCGGGACCCATGCGACGGACGTGCCACAATGGCGCGCCACGGCATGACCCGTGGCCCCGCGCACCCATGCAGAAACTCAGCCGAAGCCTAGGAACCCCGCTCCATCACCAGATTTCCGCCGTCATCAAGGACGGCATCGCCAACGGCCGCTACCGGCCCGGCGAGCGGCTGCCGACCGAGGATGCCCTGTGCCGGCTCTTTTCCGTCTCGCGCATCACGGTGCGGCGGGCGATGCAGGGCCTGGAGGAGCAGGGGCTGATCGAGCGGCGCCAGGGGGACGGCACCTTCGTGGCCGAATCGGCGGCGGTGGTGTCCTTGCAGACGCCGCTGTCGGGCTTCATGGCGCAGGTCGCGGAAAGCCGCGCGCTCAGCACGCCCCGGCTGCTGTCTTTCGAGGAGGTGGAGGCGCCGCTCCAGGTGCAGACCGGATTGTTGCTGCAACCGGGCGAGCGCGTGATGAAGCTCGTGCGCCTGCGCACGCGCGGCAATCTGCCCATCCTGCACAGCACGGCCTGGCTGCCGGTGGACATCGCCGCGGGTTTCCAGCCCGAGGACTTCTCCCGGCACGCGTTGAGCGAATTGATGGCGCGGGCCGGTTTTCCCTATTTCACGATAGAGGCGGCCGCGGGCGCGGCGCTGGCCGATCCGGTCCTGGCCCGCGACCTGCAGGTGCCTATCGGATCGGCGCTGGTGGACGTCAGGCGCGTGGCGTTCGACCAGCATGGCCGGGCGACCGAGTACCAGCACGTCCTCGGACCGTCGGACCGCTACCAGATGCGCGTGACGATGCGCGGCTAGTTCCTGGTCCTCACGCCTGGAACAGGTCGTTGCGGCCGAACAGCCCGCTCAGCAGTTTCTTCACCGGCGCGGGCAGCGCCGCGTCGGCCAGTTCGCCGGACGGCAGCCAGACCTGAGGATGGTCCCCTTCGCGCAGGGCCAGCGAGCCCGCCTGCACGTGCCAGGGCTCCACGTGCAGCTTGAAGTGAGTGAAGGTGTGCGAGAACACCGGCAGCCGTATGGTCTCGGCCGGCGCCACGCCCAGGATGCGGCAGGCCTGCGCGGGATCGCCGTCGACGAATTCGGGCAGGCTCCACAGGCCGCCCCAGATGCCCGGCGAGGGCCGGCGCTGCAACAGGATCTCGCCCGCTTTCTCGATCACCAGCATGCCGGTGTGCCGTTCGGGCACGGCCTTGCGCTCGCGCGGCGTGGGCAGCTCGTGCTGCCTGGCCTCGCGCAGCGCGACACAGGATTCGCGCACGGGGCAGCGCCCGCAGCCGGGGTCGCCACGGGTGCACAGCGTGGCGCCCAGGTCCATCAGGCCCTGCGTGTAGCGCCGCATCTCGTCGGCCGCCTCGGGCCCGTCGGCCGGCACCTCGGCATGGGCGATGGCCCACATGCGTTGTTCCACCGCGCGCTTGGTGGGATCGCCCTCGATGCCGAAATGGCGCGCGAAGACGCGTTTCACGTTGCCGTCCAGGATGGGGCTGCGCTCGCCATAGGCGAACGCAGCGATCGCCGCGGCCGTCGAGCGGCCGATGCCGGGCAGCGTCTCGATATCCGCCGCCGTGGGGGGAAACCGTCCGCCCCAGTCCGACACCACCCGCTGCGCACAGGCATGCAGGTTCCGCGCCCTTGTGTAGTAGCCCAGCCCGGCCCACAAGGCCATGACCTCGCCTTCGTCGGCGGCGGCCAGGTCGGCCACCGCGGGAAACTTCGCCAGGAAGCGCTCGTAGTACGGGATCACCGTCGCCACCTGGGTCTGCTGCAGCATGATCTCCGACAGCCAGATGCGATAGGGATCCTGCGTGTTCTGCCAGGGCAGCGTATGCCGCCCGTTCGCGCGCTGCCACTGCGCCACGCGCCGGGAAAAAGCAATCATGTCATGTGTTCCATAGGGGAGCCCGCTATCTCTGGCATTTTGGGCAGTAATAGGTCGCTCGTTGGCCTTGCACCAGCCTGCGGATCGGCGTCTCGCAAACCCGGCAGGGCAGGCCCGCCCGGTCGTAGACCCGCGCGTCGATCTGGAAATAGCCCGATTCGCCGCCCGCGCCCACATAGTCGCGCAGCGAGCTGCCGCCGGCGCGGATGGCGTCGTCCAGCGTGGCGCGCACCGCGGCGGCCAGCTTGTCGTAGCGGGCCGCCGAGATGCGCCCGGCCGCGGTGCGCGGGTGGATGCCGGCGCGGAACAGGCTTTCCGATGCGTAGATGTTGCCGACCCCGACGACGATGTCGCCCATCAGCAGCGCCTGCTTGATGGGGGCGCTGCGGCGGCGGGTGTGGCGGAACAGCCAGCCGCCGTCGAAGCGGTCATCGAAGGGCTCGATGCCCAGGCTGGCCAGCAGGGGGTGGTTTTCCACCGGCCCCGACGCCGCGGCGTGCCACAGCACCGCGCCGAAGCGCCGGGGGTCGTGCAGGCGCAGCGCCGCCTGGTCGAACACCCAATCGACGTGGTCGTGCTTGCGCGGTGCCTCGTCGGGATGCACGTGGCGCAGCGAGCCGGACATGCCCAGGTGGACGATGAGCCAGCCATGCTCGAATTGCATCAAAAGGTATTTGCCGCGCCGGCCCGTGGCCAGGACGCGGCGTCCCTCGACCAGGGCGGGGAGATCGGCGGGAACGGGCCACCGCAGCCGGTGTTCGCGCACGATCAGGCGGCGCAGTTCGCGCCCTTCCACCGTGGGCGCGATGCCCCGGCGGGTGGTTTCGACTTCGGGAAGTTCGGGCATGGCGTTTGCTGCTTGCGCGCGATGAACTGTTGGCGCGGCCGACAGTCCGATGAGTAAAGCCTGGAGTCCAGCGTGTCCGCGCCCGCCGCCGCCGGCCGTTGGGTGGTAAGCGCAGTGCTAACATCAACGAATATGGACGGCGTCGGCGATACGCCAAGGAATTGTGCCATGTTGTTTAACGTTCATCGTTTGAAGCTGGCGGCCGCATGGGTCGGGCTGGCGACGGCCGTATCGGCCGTGTCGGCCCAGGACGCGCCTCCGGCGTCGGACGAGCTGCTGGTTCCTGGCCTGAGCCTGTCCCCCATGGGGCGTTCGATCGGGCCCAGGGCGCTACCCAACGTCGACCTGTCCGCCGAGATCCTGTTCCAGGTGCTTGCCTCGGAGGTGGCCGCGCAGCGGGGCGCCTTCGGGCCCGCCACCAGCACCACGCTGGACCTGGCCGAGAAAACGCGCGATCCACGCCTGGCGCGCCGCGCGGTCGAGTTCGCGCTGGCCGGCGGCGACCTGATGCGGGCGCTCGACGCCGCGCAGGTCTGGGCCGAGCTGGACCCGGCCGATGTCGAGGCCCGGCAGACGGCCTTGTCGCTGGCCGCGGCGGCCGGGCGGGTCGAAGGCATGGGTTCGGCGCTGCGGGCCCGCATCGCGGCGGCCCCGGACAAGTCCGTGGCCATCGTCGACGCCCGCCGGGTGGTCGCCCGCCTGGACGACAAGCGCAAGGCGCTGTCCATCCTGGAAGATGCGCTGGCCGACGTGCGCGACCTGCCGGAAGCCCATCTGGCGCTGTCGCGCGTCGCCGCGGCCGCCGGCGACAAGGCGCGCGCGCTGCAAGAGGCGCGCGCGGCGCTCGACGCCCAGCCCGATTCCGAGGCGGCCGCCATGCTGGCCCTGCAGATGGGCGTGGAAACCGAGCCCGACCAGTCGGTGGCGCGTGCGCGCGCCTTCATCGCCACGCATGCGGAATCCCGCAACCTGCGCGTGCTGCTGGCGCGCGCACTGGCGTCGCTGAAGGACTACGACGGCGCGCGCGACGAACTCCAGGCCCTGGCGCGGGCCTATCCCGAGGATTTCGAGATCCTCTACATGCAGGGCGTGCTGGCCTACCAGTCGCAGCGCCCCGCGGATGCCGACGGTTACCTCAAGCAGTACCTGGAGGTGCACGAGCAGCGCACGGCCACGGGCGCCGCGCCGCTGCCCGAAGCGGACAACGCGCTGTTCCTGCGCGTGCAGATCGCCGAGGACCAGCAGCGCTATGACGACGCCTTCGACCTGCTGGCCAAGGTCGACGACCCCGATGCCGCGCTGCCGGCGCGCCTGCGCCAGGCCGTCCTGCGCGGAAAGCAGGGCCGCGTGGACGATGCCCGCCGCATCCTGTCCCTGATCGATCCGCGCGACGTGCGCGAGGGCAGCCAGGTCGCCCTGACCGAGGCGCAGATCCTGCGCAACGCCGGCGATCGCGACGAGGCGGTCAAGGTTCTCGAGGCGGCCAACCAGCGCTATCCCGATGCGCCCGACCTGATGTACGACCTGGCCATGCTGTACGAGCAGCAGAACCGGATCGACGACATGGAAAGCCGGCTGCGCCGCATCATCGCGATCAAGCCCGACCACGCCCATGCGTACAACGCCCTGGGCTATTCGCTGGCCGACCGCAACGTCAGGCTGCCCGAGGCCAGGAGGCTGATCGAGCGGGCCTTGAACCTCGCCCCCGACGATCCCTTCATCGTCGACAGCATGGGCTGGGTCTATTACCGCATGGGCGACAACGCGAAGGCGCTGTCCTACCTGGAGCGCGCCTACGAGATCCGGCCCGACGCCGAGATCGCCGTGCACCTGGGCGAGGTGCTGTGGGCCTCGGGCCAGCAGGCCCGCGCGCGCCAGCTGTGGCGCGAGGTCCAGTCCAAGGATCCGTCCAACGCCGCGCTGCGGGGCACGCTGGCGCGCCTCGACGTGACGCTGTGACCCGTACGCGGCGCCTGATCCGAGTGGCCGCCGCGGGAGCGCTGGCCGCCATCCTGGCGGCCTGTGCCGTGCCTGTCCCCATTCCCGCGCCCCAGGGCGCGGACGAGAGCCGCTCGCTGTCGCGGGTGGGCCGGTTCGCGCTGCGGATCGAGGAAGCGGGTGGCAAGCAGAACGCGGTGCAGGGCAGCTTCGCATGGCGCGACGATGGCAGCCGTCTCGCGCTCGACCTCGTGTCGCCGCTGGGTTCGACCGTGGCGCGGGTCGAGGCGGCGCCGGGCGAGGCGCTGCTGCGTGAGTCCAACGGCAAGGAAACCCGCGCCGCCGATCCCGACGAGCTGGTGGCGGTCGTGCTCGGCAGCGACATCCCGGTATCCGGCCTGCGCGACTGGCTGCGTGGCCGCCTGGCGGCCCAGCCGCCCGCCACCGTGGCCGAGCGCGACGAACAGGGCCGTCCGCTGGTGTTCGACCAGGCGGGCTGGCGCGTGACCGCCCGGCAATATGATGCGCTGGGGCCCACGCGGCTGCAGATGGCGCGCAGCGAAGGCGGGCAGGACGTGGACCTGCGCCTCGTCATCAACCCGTAGGTCCGCCATGGCCGCCGAATTGCGCGACGTCCCCGCGCCCGCGAAGATCAATCTGTTCCTGCACGTGGTCGGCCGGCGGCCGGACGGCTATCACCTGTTGCAGACGGTGTTCCGTTTCATCGATCTCCAGGACACGCTGCATTTCCGCGCCCGGCCCGATGGCCGCATCGTCCGCGCCTATGACCTGCCCGGCGTGTCCGAGGACGCCGATCTGATCGTGCGTGCGGCGCGGGCCCTGCAACAGGCCACGGGCTGTACGCAGGGCGCCGAGATCGGCCTGGAGAAGCGGATTCCCGCGGGCGGCGGCCTGGGCGGCGGGTCGAGCGACGCGGCCACGGTGCTGCTGGCGCTGAACCGCCTGTGGGGCACCGGCCTGCCGCGGCGCGATCTGATGCGGCTCGCGCTGCCCCTGGGCGCGGATGTGCCCGTGTTCGTGTTCGGCCGCAACGCCTTCGCCGAGGGCGTGGGCGAGGAGCTGACCGCGATCGACCTGCCGCCGTGCTGGTATGTCCTGGTCCAGCCGGATGCCAGTGTGCCGACCGCAGACGTTTTCCGCGCCCCCGAATTGACAAGAGATACGCCACGCGTCAAAATAGCGGACTTTCCTCGGGGTGCATTTAACGATGCCTTCAGGAATGATCTGGAAAACGTCGTTTTTGCCCGGTTTTCGGAAGTCGGGCGGGTTTCGGCGGTGCTTGCCCAGGTGCTCGATGGCGCCCGGGTCAGGATGTCCGGATCGGGCGCGTGCCTATTTGTCGAGTACGACACGCAGGCGCGGGCCAATGGCGCGGTGGATAAAATCGCCGCTACAATGCAGGGCCAGCCCGGCGGGCTGCCGGCGTTGAGAGTGAACCTGGCCTGTGCCGGACTCGATGCGCATCCGCTGCTGGACTGGGCCGCGTAAGCGGCCACCGAATCGAAGGCGATCCGCCGCAGCCGGGCGCCAGCGCAGCAAGTTTCGATGCCCACGCAGTTCCTGCGGGGGTAACGAGTTGGGGAGTCGCCAAGTTGGTCAAGGCACCGGATTTTGATTCCGGCATGCGAGGGTTCGAGTCCTTCCTCCCCAGCCACAGTCTTTGACCTAGAAGCTGTTGATGCCTGTCAGTGTTTCGCAGGATCAACAGCTTTGTTGTTTTGTCGATCGGCCTCGGTTACAGGTCACCGGGCCACAGCCACGGGCAATGCGTCATGGCGCAAGAAAGCTTCATGATTTTCACGGGGACAGCCAACCCCAAGCTGGCGGCGGACGTCGCGAGCCACCTCGGCATACCACTGGGCAAGATGAGCGTCGGTCGGTTTTCCGATGGCGAAGTCATGGTGGAAATCAACGAGAACGTCCGCGGTAAAGACGTATTCGTCCTCCAGCCCACCTGTGCACCGACCAACGACAACCTGATGGAAATCATGGTCATGGTCGATGCGCTGCGCCGGGCATCCGCCGGCCGCATCACCGCGGCGATGCCGTATTTCGGCTACGCCCGCCAGGATCGACGCCCCCGTTCGGCGCGCGTCGCGATCTCGGCCAAGGTCGTGGCCAACATGCTGCAGGTCGTGGGCGTGGACCGCATCCTGACGATGGACCTGCACGCGGACCAGATCCAGGGGTTCTTCGACATCCCGGTGGACAACATCTACGCCGCGCCCATCCTGCTCAGCGACATCTGGAAGCGCAACCTGTCCAACCTGATGGTGGTGTCGCCCGACGTGGGCGGCGTGGTGCGCGCCCGGGCGCTGGCCAAGCGCCTCGAGGTCGACCTGGCCATCATCGACAAGCGCCGTCCGCGCGCCAACGTGTCCGAGGTGATGAACATCATCGGCGACGTCGAAGGCCGCACCTGCATCATCATGGACGACATGGTGGATACCGCCGGCACGCTGTGCAAGGCGGCCCAGGTCCTGAAGCAGCGCGGCGCGCTGGCCGTCTACGCCTATTGCACGCACGCCGTGCTGTCGGGCGGCGCGGTGGGCCGCATCGCCGAATCCGACCTGGACGAGCTGGTCGTCACCGACACCATCCCCGCCAGCGACGAGGTCCGGGATTGCAGCCGCATCCGCCAGTTGTCGTGCGCGGCCCTGATCGGTGAAACCATGCTGCGCATTTCGCGGGCCGACTCGGTCAGCTCGCTGTTCGTCGAATAAGTTCTGCTCCCGCCGCCCCGCATCGCGCGGGGCGGCGGGGCGAGCCGGAAGCGCTGGTCGCGGCGCTGCCGGACGGAATGCGATGGTCGCGTTCCGTGCACCGCGAGCGGGCATATCGCCTGCCGCATTTTGGAGAAAACCATGCAATTCAACGCCACTTCGCGTAGCGTCCAGGGTTCGAGTGCGAGCCGCCGCCTGCGCCGCGCCGGCCGTGTTCCCGCCATTGTCTATGGCGGCGACGCAGCGCCCCTGTCGATCGAACTCGATCACAACGAGGTCTACCATGCCCTGCGCAAGGAAGAGTTCCACTCGTCCATCCTGAGCATGCAACTCGAAGGCAAGGCCTCGCAAGTCCTGCTGCGCGCCGTCCAATGGCACCCCTACAAGCAGCAAGTGCTGCACGTGGACTTCCAGCGTGTCGCCGCCGGCCAGGCCCTGCACACCAAGGTGCCGCTGCACTTCATCAACGCCGAGGCGTCGCCCGCCGTCAAGCTCAGCGGCGCGATCATCAACCACGTGTTGACCGAAATCGAAGTGACCTGCCTGCCGAACGACCTGCCCCAGTTCATCGAAGTGGACCTGGGCAACATGATCGCCGGCTCGTCCGTCCACCTGTCCGACGTCAAGGCGCCCAAGGGCGTGACGTTCCCGGCCGCTGGCGACACGGTTATCGCGACCGCCATCGCCAAGCCCGGTGGCGCCGCCGCCGAGGAAACCCCCGCTGCATAGGGTTTCCCGCTGCCTGCCCCCCTGGGGGCGGCAGCTGCGGACCGGCGAAGCCGGATCCGCCGTGCCTGTCTGAAGAAACCCCGATCGGTTACGGTCGGGGTTTTTTATTTCACGCGCTGCGCATCACATCGGATTCATGGGCGGTCCCGCACGCCCTGCGCCGTACTCATGAAGTTGACGCTGATGCGCGCGCCCGCGATGCCCGGTTCCTTGGGCACGCAATGCACCCAGTCCTGCTGGGATCGCCCTCCCATTACCACCAGGTCGCCGGAGGAGGGCTTGAAAGTCATGGAGCTGCCGCCCTTGATCGGCCTGATCAGGAAGCGCCGGGTCGTTCCGAGCGTCAAGACCGGGACGATGCATTCCGACTTCCGGCAGGAGCGGTGATCGCGATGCCAGCCGGTGCTGTCCTGCCCGTTGCGATAGAGGTTCATCCACAAGCCGTCGTAAGTCACGCCGTAGTGGCTTGAGAGCGCACGGACGGCTTGCAGCAGGCCTTGCTCCGGCACATCGGCAAGATCCGGGTAGGTCGCCGTCATGCGCGGCTCGCGAAAGACCCTGTTGAACAGGCGCCGGTCATGTTCTAGCCATGGAACCCTGCTGCGCATCTGCTCATAGAGCAGCGAAGCTCCCGACATCCAGCCGGGCACGATTTCGATCCAGGAGTGATCGTCGAGCGCGAAACGTCTTGCCGTTTCAAAGGATGTATCTATCGAGAACCGGGCGCCACTTTCGAACAGGTCGCCCTGGGCATGTCTCGGGTCCTGGGCAGGTGTATTCATGTCGAGGTGCTGCGCTCCATGGCGTGCCAGAGGCGCAGCACCGAATAGCCACGCCAGGGCCGCCATCTTTCGGCGGCCAGCACGGCGGCGTGGGCGCTGTTCACGCCCAGGGCTTTTTGCAGCGCTACGTCGCCGGCGGGAAAAGCATCGGGCCAGCGCAGGGCACGCAGCGCGATGTACTGCGCCGTCCAGTCGCCGATGCCGGGCAGCGTCCGCAGATCCGCACAGGTCGCCGCGACGTCTACGCCGGGATGCAAGGCGATGCGGCCGGCCAGGACGGCTCGTGCCAGGGCATGCAGCGCGGCCTGGCGTTGGCGCGTGATGCCCAGCCTGCCCAATTCGTCGCCGGTCGCGGCGGCCAGAGCGGCAGGGGTGGGGAAAAGATGATCCACGCCCGCGACGGGGGTCTCGATGGGATCGCCAAACGCCGCGACCAGGCGTTTGCCCAGCGTGCGCGCGGCGGCGACGGTAATCTGTTGGCCCAGCACGGCACGCACGGCCAGTTCGAATCCATCCAATGTGCCCGGCACGCGCACGCCGTCGCTCGATGGAAAAGCGGTGTGCAGGGCAGCGTGGATGGCGATGGGATCGGCGTCAAGATCGAGGGCGGCGCGCACGCGGTTGATCAGCGTGGGCAACGCGGCGGCCAGCGAGTCGCTGGCCGTCAGGACGGCCTGGGCTCGATCCTTGTCGAAGCGTACCCGCAGCCAGCCGACGCGGGTCCGTTCGCCTTGCTCGAGGCGCAGCGTACGCATGAACTCACCGTCCACCACCTGTTCCATGCCGGGTATCGCGCGAAAGCGCAAGAACCCCAGCATCGCGTCTACGTCGTAGGGGGGCCGCCAGCCCAATCGCACGCTGATGCTCTGGCCATCCGGCGCGGACTTGGCGCGGCGCAGGGAGCTGGGGTTCAAGCCGTAGTGACGAGCGAAGGCATCGTTGAAACGCCGCACGCTGGCAAATCCACTGGACCACGCCACCTGGGCCATCGGCAACTGCGTATCGGCGATCAATTGCTTGGCCGCCAGCAGCCGCCGCGTTTGCTGGTACTGGAGGGGCGAGACACCGAAGTGTGTCTCGAAAATGCGGCGCAGATGGCGATCGCTGACGCCTAGCTTGCGCGCAATCCTGGTCATCAGGCCGCCGCCGGAAGGCGCCTCGGCCGTATCCGTGGAGGCCACGTGCCTCCAGGCATCAGGCTCGTCCATCAGCCGCGCGGCCTGCAGGGCCAGAATACGCGAAGCATCTTCCGTGCTCCACGATGCCGCGCGCGGCGCCAACTCGGGGCGGCAACGCAGGCAGGGCCTGAAACCCGCCGCTTCGGCCTCTGCCGCGTGCTGGTAGAAGCGGATGTTCTCGCGGCGCGGTGTCTTCACGCGGCATACCGGGCGGCAATAAATCCCCGTGCTGGTGACGGCCACGAAAAAAGAGCCGTCAAAGCGCGCATCGCGCGCTTTCAGCGCAAGGTAGCAGGCATCGCTTTCGAGGGCATCAATGATGGCAGGCATGAACGCATCGTACATGCCGATCGTCCGCGGGGTTCGCCATTTTCGGACATGTGACCCGTACGATCCGGGCTTGGCAAAGCAAGAATCGGAGTTTTGTGCGACGTCCGGATGTCTATCCTCTTGTCCAGGTCATCGAATGGCTTCGGTGATCGGTCCAAACGACTTCGAGGATCTTCCAAATGAGCAAAGAAGACGACAACAAGGCCGTCGTCGGCCGCTGGTTCACCGAGTTCTGGGGCAAGAATCCCAACCTGGCGGTCATCGACGAAATCGCCGCGCCCGACATGCTGCTGCACTATTCGCTGCATGAGCCCCGTCGTGGCCGCGAAGACATCCGTGCATTCATGACCGGCTTCCGCAAGGCGTTCCCCGATCTCAATTTCTGGGGCACGGCCGATCTGATCGCGGAAGGCGATTATGTGGTGGGACAGTGGGAGGGGGGCGGCACCCATACCGGCCCGGCACACGATGATTTCCTGAACGGCGGCCTGCCCGCGGCAACCGGCCGCAGGATGCACTTCACCGGCACCACGGTGCTGAAGGTGATCGGCGGCAAGATCGTGGAGGAGCGTGGCCTGGACGATGGCGTCACCGCGCTGACCCAGCTCGGCCTGATCAAGGCTGTCGCGGGGAACGGCGACGCCTGATGTCCGCGGGGCAAGGAGGACCACGCCACAACCCGTTGGCGTGGTCCTCCCCGATCGCTGGTGGATGTCGGTGCGGCCTGGTGGCGGATCAACGGCGACGGCAGTTCCGCCGCCGCGCGTGGGCCGCGGCGAGGCGTATCCGCCCGGCGATCTGGGCGCAACGCGCCTGAAACAGGCACGCGGATGTCAGGTATCCATTCAACAAGGAATGTGCCATGAAACTGTTTCTGAATCATCTGGACTCGCCGCTGGGTGCCATGCTGCTCGTCACCGACGCGGATCAGGTCGTCCGCGCGCTCGATTTCGCCGACCACGGGGCGCGGTTGCATCGCGGCCTGCGTGAACACTATGGCGACGTGACGCTGGCCGAGGCACCGGCCCCGGCCGGGATCGCCGGCGCCCTGGCCCGCTACTTCGATGGTGAGTGGGAGGCGCTGGATGCGCTGCGCACGGCGACCGCCGGCTCGATGTTGCAACGCCGGGTCTGGGCAGCGCTGCGCCGCATACCGGCAGGGACGACCACGACCTACGGCAGACTGGCCAGGGAACTGGGATTCGACGACCCGCGCGCGGCCATCGTCATCGGGGCGGCCAACGGTGCCAACCCGATCGCCATCATCGTGCCGTGCCACCGGGTCATCGCCAGCAATGGCGATCTCAAAGGCTACGCCTGGGGACTGCACCGCAAGCGTTGGCTGCTGGAGCATGAGAAGGCGATGACGGTGAAGGAGCAAGAGCCCGAGCCGCAGACCGCCATGCTGCCGGGGTTCTGATCTTGAGCGGGACGATTGCCGCCGACCTTTCTCCGCGTGCCTACCTGCGGGCCGCCCAATTCCTGTCCGGACTGGGCGAGGACTGGGCGCGCCACATTGCCGCGATCGGTCCATGCCGGCATCAGGCCAAGCCCGCGCGCGAGCCCTACGAGGCGCTGGTACGCGCGGTTGCCTACCAGCAACTGCATGCCAAGGCAGGCGATGCGATCCTGGGACGCCTGCTGGCGTTGTACCCGGGTACCTCCTTTCCTGCGCCCGGGCAATTGCTGGCCACCGATCCTGAGGCCCAGCGGGCCTGTGGCTTTTCGGCCGCCAAACTGGCGGCCATCCGCGGCATCGCCCAGGCGACCGTCGATGGCATCGTGCCCGATCGGGAAGAAGCGCGGAGCCTGTCCGACGAAGCCGTGATCGAGCGCCTGGCCTCTTTGCGCGGCGTCGGGCGATGGACGGTCGAGATGTTTCTTATCTACTCGCTGGAGCGTTCCGATGTCCTGCCGGTGGATGATTTCGGCGTGCGGGAGGGCTATCGGCGTCTGAAGGGGCTGGAGAAGGCGCCCACGCCGCGCCAGATGCGTGGGATCGGCGAGGCGTGGAGCCCGTTTCGGACGGTGGCGGCCTGGTACCTGTGGCGCCTGCCGGCCCGTTGAATATCCATCGCAAGAATCGGAGCGCTTGCGATGAAAGTCCCGCATATCCTGGCCGTGTGATTGATGATGACGAGATTTCTTCCATGAATACGACGACAGCCTACGAAACCGAAAATGCCCGCCGTGCCGGCGGTGCCGGCGCGATCATCCGCTTCGCGCTGGGGCGATGCTCGCTGGGGGCCATCCTGCTGGCCCGGAGCCAGCGCGGCATCTGCGCCATCTTGCTGGGCGATGACCCGGATCTGTTGGTCCGTGGCCTGATGGAGCAATTTCCCAAGGCCGAGATCATCGGGGGCGATGACGAAGCCGAACCGTGGATGGCGCGGGTCGCGGGCTTCATCGAAGCGCCTGCAATCGCGGCGCATCTCCCGCTGGACCTGCAGGGCACGGCCTTCCAGGAACGCGTCTGGCGCGCGCTGCGCGAGATCCCGGCGGGCTCGACCGCGAGCTACGCCGAGATCGCCGAGCGCATCGGCTCGCCCAAGGCGGTGCGCGCCGTGGCGCACGCTTGCGCCACGAATCCCATTGCCGTGGCCATTCCCTGCCATCGTGTCGTGCGGCGCGATGGTGGCATTGCCGGCTATCGCTGGGGCGTGGATCGCAAGCGCGAACTGCTGCGCCGCGAAGCCAGGCAATGACGCAGAGGCTACTCATGGAGTCGCTCGACGCGGCACTTGATCGCCTGGACTGGACCGACATCGGCTCGCGGCTCGATGCCGAGGGCCATGCCGTGCTGCCTGGCCTGTTGGACGCCGGCGTGGCGCGCGGCCTGGCGCAACGCGTCGCCGCGTCTGACGCCCGCCGGGTGACCTTGGAATCCGGCGCGCTTGGACGCGGCGAGCTGTTCTACTTCGGAGCCGGCATGCCGGCTCCGCTGGAGCCGTGGCGCACGGCGCTCTACCGGCGTCTGGTGGCCATCGCCAATCGTTGGAACGAAACCCTGGGCGAGGCTCATCGCTATCCGGGGGAACTGGAGGATTTCCTGGGGCACAACAGGGAGGCGGGCCAGGCACGAGCGCAATCGCATCTGAGCCGGCTTGGCGTCGATGACCATGTGTCGCTGCACCAGCGCAATGACGGCGGGCAGGTGTTTCCCATGCAGATCGTTGCCGTGCTGTCCGAACCGGGCGCCGACTTCCTGGGAGGCGAGTTCGTGATGACGGAGCAGCGCCCGCGCATGCAGTCCCGTCCGATGGTGGTGCCGCTCAAACTCGGCGATATGGCCGTCATCGCCACGGCGGAACGTCCCTTCAAGGGCGCCAAGGGCTGCTACCGGGTCAATCTCAAGCACGCCATCAGCCGCGTGCGCGAGGGTGAGCGCATCGGCCTGGAACTGTCGTTCCACGACGCGCCGTGACGCCGGGGATCGTGGAACATGCCTGACCCGGACAAGACATTCACGCTGCTTGGGCCGGAGGGCAGGCCCTACGCCAGCCCGTTGCCGGGTACTTTCGGGGGGCATCGCGGCGGCAAGCTGTACGGCCGCCTGGATTGCCGCGCCGCGCTACAGGCGATTGCCCGCGGGGGCTATGTGAAGCACCGCGTTTTCTTTGCCGACGAAGCCACGGCCATCGCCGCCGGGTACCGGCCCTGCGCCGTTTGCATGCCCCGGCAGTACGCGGCCTGGAAGTCGCAGGCGCCGGGCATGGTCTTCCATGATGCCCAATGAATTCCGGTGGGGCGCTCCCCGGTGCGGCCACTATCCGCATGCCAACAGCTGGCAGCGGACATTCGTCATTTGCAGGCTAAGATAACGGGCCTTCCCGAATCCCGCTTTGCATCGCCATGTCTGAACCCATACGCCTCATCGCCGGGCTCGGCAATCCCGGCCCCGACTACGAACGCACCCGCCACAACGCGGGATTCTGGCTGCTGGACCAGATCGCCGACGACCTGCGCGTATCGTTCACGAACGAGAAGTCCTTCTTCGGCCACGTGGCCAAGGCCCGCTTCGAAGGGGAGGCGATCCTGCTGGTCAAGCCCATGACCTACATGAACCGCTCGGGCCAGTCCGTGGGAGCGTTGGCGCGTTTCTACAAGCTCGCTCCCGAGCAGATCCTGGTGGCGCACGATGAACTCGACCTGTTGCCCGGGCAGGCCAAGCTCAAGCAGGGCGGCAGCCACGCCGGGCACAACGGCCTGAAGGACATCCAGGCGGCGCTGGGGTCGCAGGCGTTCTGGCGGCTGCGGTTGGGGATCGGGCATCCGCGGTCGCTGGGGCTGGCGCAGCAGGTGGTGGACTTCGTGCTGCATCCGCCGCGCAAGGAAGAACAGGCGCTTATCGACGAAACCCTGGACCGGGGTCGCGCCATCATTCCGGCCGTGCTCAAGGGCGAGTTCGAACAGGCCATGAAGCAGTTGCACAGCGGCAATGCCTGAGATCCGCCTGCCTCGCGCGGTAGCGGTGCCGGCACGGGGCCGGCCGGGTTTTCGCGAGGAGTTCGCGGATTTTCTCGCCTTCGTCAGGCGGCCGCGCCTGGGGCCCCGCTTGCCGCGCCGGTGGCGCGATGCCGAGGCAGGCGTGGCGCGCCATGGATCGCAGGAATGGCTGGGTGGCCTGGGCGGTCCGCATCTGTTGGGCTGGGTGCTGGTGCTGTGGGGCGTCAATCTGCTGGTGCTGGGTCCCCTGGCCGCCTCGGTCGCGACGGCCTCGGGCGCCGAGCGCAGGCTGGATGCGCTGCACCTGTCGTGGTTCCATGTCGTCCTGTGGGCGCCGGTGATCGAGGAAATGGTCTTTCGCTATGGCCTGCGGCGGCCTGCTCCGGCGCTATGGCTGTTGCCCGTGCTGGTCTCCGCCATGCTGATGCGGCCAAGCCTGGCCGCGGGCGCCAGCGTGGCGCTGGCCTGCGGCGCGATCGCGGCCGTACTGGCCTGGCGCGGCCACCGCTGGCCACGGACGTGGCTGCGCCGCTATGCCCGGGCCTTTCCCGTCGTCTTCCATCTGGCGACGCTGGCTTTCGCCTTCCTGCACCTGGCCAATTTCCGGCTGGGCCAGGGGGACTGGCTGCTGCTGCCGCTGCTGGTCCTGCCGCAGTGGGCCAGTGGCCTCGTGCTGGGCTGGATGCGCGTGCGTTTCGGCATAGGCGCCTCGATCGCGCTGCATGCCTGTTTCAACGCCGGACCCATGGCCCTGTTGTGGACCTTGCAGAACCATGCGCCCGGCCTGCTGGATGGATAATGGCTCTTCCCGCAACGCGCACGCTCCCGCTACAGGACACGAAATGAAGCAAGCTCCCACGTTGTCGTTCGACGGCTCCGTCGTTTTGATCACCGGTGCCAGCAAGGGCATAGGCCTGGCCTGCGCGCGCGCGTTCGCGCGGGCGGGGGCGGTGGTCGCGGGCGTATCGCGCAGCCAGGAAAACCTGGACGCCGCGCGGCGCACCTTGCAGGCAGAGGGCCTGGACATGCGGGTCCAGGCCGCCGACCTGTCGGATCCGGCGGCGGCGCAGGCGGCGGTGGACTGGGCGGAGCGCGAGTGCGGGCCCATCGCGGTGCTGGTGAATTCGGCGGGCGCGGCCCGCCGGTATGCGCCCGAGCAATTGGGGCCGGAGGCGTTCCGGCAGGCCATGGACGCCAAGTACTTCAGCTACATGCATGTCCAGGATCCCGTCGCCAAACTGATGGCGGGACGGGGGCGGGGCAGCATCGTCAACATCGTCGGCCAGGGCGGCAAGTCGCCCGGTGTCTTCCATATCGGCGGCGGAGCCGCCAACGCGGCGCTCATGCTGGCCACGGTGGGCTATGCCCAGGCCTATGCCGGCCGCGGCGTGCGCGTGAACGCGATCAACCCCGGCATGACCCAGACCAGCCGCGTCGAGGAAGGACTGACGGTGGCGGCGCAGTCCAGCGGCCGGCCGCGCGAAGCGCTGCTGGCCGAGCAGGTGGCCGGGATACCCATGGGCCGGCTCGCGCAGCCCGAGGAAATCGCCAACGTCGCGCTGTTCCTGGCTTCCGGCCTGGCCAGCTACGTTACCGGTACCGTCATCCCGATGGACGGCGGCGCGTCGCCTTTCATCTGATCTGGTCCGCCGCCTGACAGGCATGGCGCATTCATGAATTCCTGATATCAATCTATAGGAACAATTCAATTCCGAAAAAGAATCCCCTTTGCTACCTTGGGCGGATCCCGTATCGGAATGCATGAATGAAAGCAGTCTTTGGAGACTACGACCAGGAGGCGCTGGACCATCAGTACGACAACCAGCGCTACTGCCCCACCTTTCGCCGGACCCTGGACGAGGGCGCGCGCCTGAGCCAGGAGGCCGTTTCCTTGCGCACCGGACACGACGTGCGCTGGGGCGCGCACCAGGATGCCCGGCTGGACATCTACGCGCCGGCCGGCCCCGGCCCTCATCCCGTCGTCGTCTACGTGCACGGCGGCGCCTGGCTGGGGCAGAACAAGGAAGAAAGCGCCTTCGCCGCGCCCGCCTTCGTGCGGGACGGCTGCATGTACGTGGCGCTGGGCTTTCCCCGCGCCTCGCAGGTTCCCTTCGCCGAGATGGTCGCGGCCGTGCGCGAAGGCGTCGGCTGGGTCGTGCGCAACATCGCCCGCCATGGCGGCGATCCCTCGCGCATCGTGCTGATCGGCCATTCCTCGGGCAGCCATCTGGTCACCCAGTGCCTGACCCACGACTGGACGGCGGCCGGCCTGCCGGGCAACGGCTTCGCGGGCGCCCTGCTGGTCAGCGGGCTGGGCCATCTCGAACCCGTGCGCCTGTCCTACCGCAACCAGCGCCTGCACCTGACGCCGGAGCAGGTCAAGGAGTTCTCCCTGCTGACCAACGAGCCCAGCGGCCGTACGCCGGTCGTGGTGGCGGTGGCCCGCGGCGACACCGACGAGTTCCGCAGGCAGAGCGGGGACGTGGCCCGCTACTGGCGCGAACGCGGCCTGCTGGCTTCCGAGCATGTGTTCGAAGGCCGCCATCACTTCGATGTGATCCTCGACCTGTGCGACCGGTCGAGCACCCTGTATCGCGCCGTCATGCAGCTGATCGAGGGGAGCGGCGCCCGCCCCGACCTACGGAGGACTCCGACATGAGCCGCCTTTCCGATACGCCCCGCCGCACCCTGGCGGCAGCCCTGGCGCTGTGCGCCTTCGGCACCGCCGCGCAGGCCGCCGACAACTGGCCCTCGCGGCCGATACGCGTGGTCGTGCCCTACGCGCCCGGCAACGCCGGCGACGTGACCTTCCGCATCGTCCAGCAGGAACTGGAAGCCCTGCTGGGCGCCAACTTCTACATCGACAACAAGAGCGGCGCCTCCGGCAACATCGGCGCGGAGGACGTGGTGCGGTCCGCGCCCGACGGCTACACCCTGCTGCTGGGCGCGACCAACAACTTCGCCACCAACCAGTACCTGGCCAAGCTGCGCTACGACCCGGCCAAGGACCTGCTGCCGATCACCGTCATCAACAACGCGCCGGCCGTGGTCGTGGTCAACGCCAGCCTGCCGGCGAACAACCTGGCCGAACTGACCGCCTACGCCAAGAAGAACCCGGGCAAGCTCAACTACGGCACGCCGGGCAGCGGCACGCCGCCGCACCTGATCGGCGCCTTGTACGCGCAGTCGGCCGGCATCGAACTCGTGCACGTGCCCTATCGCGGCTCGCCGCCCGCGGTGCAGGCGCTGCTGGCCGGCGACGTCCAGATCTTCTTCGCCTCGGCCGGCATCAGTACCGTGGCGGGGCACATCGCCAGCGGCAAGCTCAAGCCGCTGGCCGTGGCGGCGCCGCAGCGCCTGCCCGCGCTGTCCCAGGTGCCGACCACCGCGGAACAGGGGCTGCCGGACCTCGTGGCCGGCAACTGGTGGGGGCTGGCCGCCCCGGTGGGCACCGACCCGGCCATCGTCCGGAAACTGGCCGACGCCGTGAAAACCGCCGTCGCCAAGCCGGAAATCGCCCGGCAGTTCGAGAAACTGGGCCTGACCGCGGTCGGCAACAGCCCTGCCGAGTTCGCCGGCCAGATCCGGCGCGAGGCCGCCATCTGGAAGGGCATCATCGAGAAGGCCGACATCAAGGCTGAGTGAGGGTCGGGACGGGGGGCGAGCTATCCCGCCCCGCCCCGCCTCGTGGGCATCATGGCCGGGCGGATGCCCGTGCCCGTCGTGCTCGTGGTGGTGGTTGTGGCGCAGGACCGCCAGCTTCTCCAGCATGAAGAACCCCAGCAGGCCCGCCAGCAACAGCGCGAACAGCACACGCGTGTCGGCCTCGGAGTCGAACGCCTCGGGCAACGTGTGAAGCAGCGCCACCGACAGCATCACGCCGACCGAAAAGCTGATCATCTGGTGAAGGAAGCGGGCGAAATACCGGAAGGCCAGCCAGCCGGCGACGGCCACCGACAGGACTCCGCTCGCCAGCGTGGCGAGCAGGATGTAGGGTAAGGTCACGGGATGCTCGTGAAACTCAGTTGCAGAAACAGAAGTATACGTAACTTCCGTGGTTTTTTACGAATCGAGGTCGCCGGCCAGCAAGCGTGCCGTGCGGAACAGGCGTTCGCGCTTGAGGATGGCGGCCGATGATTCGTCGCGCCCCAGGACCCGGGCATAGTCCGGCAGACGCCGTAGCGCGGCCAGGAGGCCTGGCCGGTCCGCGTCGGCCCACGCCGCCAGTTGCCGGTCCGGATCCCTGACGGACACGTCCAGGCGGCGCAGCTCCGAGCGGTTGAAGTCCTTCAGATTCCAGGTCAGCACACATACCTCCGGACGCACGGCCGATGCGTTCCGGGCACGGCTGGCCAGCCCCGCGGCGACCACGTGGCGGTCCTTGGGATCGCTATAGTGCAGGCCGACCTCGTAGGCCGAGACATCGCCGGCATTCGCCTCGGGAAAGCGAAGGCCCATGGCCGCCCATTCCTCGTCCAGCACCTCCGGCGCGACCTCCCAGATACGGGCCGCGTTCCGTCGCCACTCAAGTCCGATACGCTCGCTCCAGACCGGCCGGAACCATCCGGACTGGGCAAGATCGAGGAACAGCGGCCGCAGGATGCTGGACATCAACACACAGGCGTCCAGGACCAGCCACAGCGGCGGATGGCCCGCCTGCGGCCGGGATGCCGGGGGTAGCGCGCTCACAGGTGCCGCGCGAACCAATCCCGGGCCAGCCGCCAGCCTTCCTTCGCATCGGCCTCGCGATAGCTCGGCCGATAGTCGGCGTGGAAGCCGTGAGGCGCATCGCGGAACAGCACGAAGCTCGAATCGCGGGCGGCCGGGCCGCCCTTGGCCAGGGCATCCTTCATGGCATTGATGGACGTCAGCGGAATGCCGCCATCCTGCCCGCCATAAAGACCGAGCACCGGGGCCTTCACCTGCGCGGCGACATCAACGGGATTGAGCGGCTGCAGGGCCGTGGGATTGCCGACCAGCTTCCCGTACCAGGCCACGCCAGCCTTCACCGCGGGGTTGTGGGCCGCGTACAGCCAGACGATGCGGCCCCCCCAGCAAAAGCCGGTGACCCCCAGCCGGGAGCGGCTGCCGCCGTTCGCGGCGGCCCAGCGCGCGGTGGCGTCGAGATCGGCCAGAACCTGGTCGTCGGGTACCTTGGCGACGACTTCCGCGGACAGCCGGGCGATCTCGGTGTACTTGGACGGATCACCCTGGCGCGCGTACAACTCTGGCGCGACCGCCAGATAGCCGGCCTTGGCCCAGCGGCGGCAGACGTCGCGGATGTATTCATGCACGCCGAAGATTTCCTGCACCACGAGCACCACCGGCGCATCCTTCCGGCCGGCCGGCACCGCCCGGTAGGCAGGAATCTCGCCGTCGCGCACGGGTATCCTGACCTCGCCCGCGACCAGGCCGGCCGTGTCGGTGCGGACCACCGTCTGGGCCATGACCGGCCCCGCGGCGAGCGTGAAGCCGCCGGCCAGCGTGGTGGTGAGGAAACCGCGCCGGTCCAGGCTCAGGGCCGGCAAAAGGCTGTCGAATTCGGTACCCGGGCTATCCATGGTGCGCTCCTTGGGGGCACGGAGGTTGCGGAAGAAAACCATTCAGCCCGGCGGAGGTTCGACCGTGTTGCAGCCTCGTTCCTTGGCGCGCGCCAGCGCCGCCTGTGCCCTGGCGAGCGTCGCCTCGAAATCCCCCTGCGCCGGGGCTACGCCGATAGACAAGGTGATCTGCGTGCCCAGGCTGCCCCGCAGCGCGAACTGGCGCCCGCCGACATTCGCGCGCAGGCGCTCGCACATGGCGAGCGTCTCGGACAGCGACGCCGGCACGAGCACGGCGAAGCGGTCGCCGGCCGCCCGCGCCAGCATGTCGAGCGAAGGCAGCAGATTCCTTGTCAGATCGGCCAACTGGCGCAGGATAGCATCGCCGGCAACACGGCCCAACGCCTGATTCAGGCGATCGAAACGGTCGACGTCGATCAGCGCCAGGCACAGGGGTTCGCCGTCGTGCGCGGCGCGCGCCAGCTCGGCGGGATAGGCCGTGGCCATCCACCGGCGGTTGTAGAGCCCCGTGACGGCATCGTGACTGGCCATGAAACCGATACCGGCGGTAGTCTCCCGCGGGTCGTGGCGCAGGTTGGCGGCCCTCAACCGGGCGGTCAGCATGTCCAGCGCGTTCAGTGCGATGCGCGGCACGGCTTCCATCACGGTACGCAGCCGCCTGGCCTCCAGCGCGACCAGCCGGGCGGGCCATTGCGCGGCCACGTAGACGGTCCCGCCCTCGGGCCCGACCAGCGCGTGCTCGCCCAGCCCGTCGCCGGGCACGAAACGCGCCACGCGCTTTTGCTGCTCGGCATCGAGGAAGGCTGCCAACTGGCCTTCGACCAGCACGTAGACGTGGTGATTGGGCTCGCCCGGCTGCAGCAGGATCGCGCCGTGCGCCAGGTGGGTGGCGAAGGCGAACCCCCGGACCAGGTCGCGTTGCCCGGCCGTGCAGCCGGCGAACAGGGGCGAGCGGGCCAGGGCATCCAGGTCCTCGGCGGTCAGGTCGCCTGGCGTGCCGTCCGGGGGGAGATGGGAGGGTAGATGGCCGGTCATGTCCCGTTTATCGGCATCGCGGCGGGCAAATTGAGTTCGCCCTACAGTTCGGCGGTCCGGCATCCGATAAACGGTGCATGAGTCCGCGAACCTTCCTCCCCCGCCCTTCCGCCATCCCGTCCGTCCGCCTCGCGCTGCGCGCAGGGGGCCGGCTGCTGGCCGCGTGCGTGCTGCTGGCGGCGGCCGGCTGCGACTACCTGGGGCTGCAGCCCATCTCGCAGATCGAAGCCAGGAAGGACTCCGAAGGGCGGGCCATAGGCAGCGCCTGCCGCCAAGCCGGCCGCGCGCTGGAAGACTGCTATACGTTCAATCCGCACATGTCCAAGGCCGCCATCTTCACCGGCTGGAAGGAAATGAACGACTACATGCTGCAGAACAGCCTGACGGAAGTCCGGCCCGAGGTCGCGCCCATGCTGCCCGCCGGCCGCGCCCGCGCCAACGGCACGTCTGCCGGCGCGCCATTGGCCAGCCCCTCCGGCAAGCCGCCGGCGCGCGCCACCGTTTACACTACCCCCTAGGCCGCCTCCGACGCGGACGCGCGCCTTCCGGGAAACGCCCCGTTTCCCGTCCTCAGGACACTTCATGTATCGCCGCTTGCCGCTCCTCGTCCTTGCGCTGGTCTCCCTGCTCGCCTGCACCAAGTCCCCTCCGGATCCCCCTCCTCCCGCCACGCCGGCGGCGGCGGCCGACGGACCGCCCCGCTACGACGCGGAACTGGTCTACGCCGACTTCACCGCCCGGGATCCACGCGCGCTCGAAAAGTACCGGAAAGCGCCCTTCATCGTCACGGGACGGCTGCAGAAGATCCATGCCCTGGACACCGGTGAGCTGCGGCTCGATCTGAAAGCGGCGGATCCGGCGCATCCGGTCCGGGTCTGGCTCAAGTCCGACCCGGCCTGCGACGGCGCGCGCAGATGCCCGGAACAGGCGGCACTGGACACGCTGCCGCGCGGCTTCAAGGTCTACCTGGAATGCGGGCGCGCCATGCTGGAGGGGGACACCCCCACGGTGGCCGAGTGCGTGCTGACCGGAGCGCCAAGCCGCTCGAGCTGAAATGCCGGCCGGCGCAATATCGGCACCACGCACGGATCCACCCCGTGCGCGAAGGCCGGCCAGACGCACGGCCAATCGGCACGCATCGAGGCGCGGGCCGGACGGCCGCCGCCCGTACCCAGGCGACCAGCCGGCATGCCTATGCGGCTAGTGCAGTCGCGCGACCTTGCGGGCGATGACCTCGGCGCACTCATCGCTGTCCGACGATTGGAATAATCGGTGGACGACGAGTTCCGCGCCTGGGTCGACCCCCAGGGCTTCGGCGGCGGCACGCCGCACATCGGGGCTGGGGTTGCAGCAATAGACGCCGGCCTTCTCGGCCGCGGCCGCGGGTTCGGCGCCCAGGTTGGTCAGCCACTCGCGATCTTCGTTGAGCGCGCACCAACGCGGTTCGCCGGCCGGGTCAGTGGCCGCTACGACAAAACACACCAGCTTCTTACGATCAATCACCATTGTTGCCATGAATACGGCCCTCCAGCGTGCGCCCATCGTAGACCAACCGGGCCTTGATGTCAGCGCCACCATACTGGGATATCTACCTATCCCGAGGTTGGCGTAAACCCTTGTTGAAACACCCCGGACGGGGAACCGTTAACATGCCGGTTGGACTCGATCCGAGCCGTGCAAATTCCCCAGAACAAGCCGTTGAAGGAGCCAACGTGACCGACCCCGAATTCCTGAAGGGACAACTCACCGCCTTGCAGAACGTCGTGAGCATGCTGATTTCGGCCCACCCGAACGCAGAACAGCTGCGCCAGGTGATGCAGGCCATCGCGCAGCAGGTGGAACCCACCCTGAACGAGGCCCACCCCTCGTTCAAGAAAGGCTGGCAGAACGTCATCGCCACCCTGTGCCAGACCGAAGAAGCCGGGTCCGACACGACCGGGCAGCACTGAAGCCGACACCGCCGCGGGCGCGCGCCGGCACAGGCGCTGTCCGTCCGGCGGCATGCATGAATCTCCAGGACCGCGTGTAAATCCTGCCCGCGCCCTCCGGGCCCGGAATGGCCCCGGCCCGGCCGCGGGCGCCCCGCCACAGCCCGACCGGGCTGGCACGGCGCTTGCGACCCGGCTGGCTCGTCAGCCGAACCATTCCTGATCTTGGAGGACCTCATGCCTATGCTTACGAGCCAGAAACGCCCCCGGGGCTTTGCCACCATGGATCCACAGAAACAGCGCGCCATTTCCGCCGAGGGGGGCCGCGCCGCCCACCAGTCCGGCAACGCGCACGAGTTCGATTCCGCGGAAGCCCGGGCCGCGGGAGCCTTGAGCCACGCCCACCGGCGGCGCCGCGCGGCGTCGGCGCAGGTCCAGGCACAGGACATTTCCCACGAGGGACCGGTACGGGCGAGCCCCGGAAGCTCGTGATCCTTCTCCCCGGCCACGTGCGGCCGGGGCGCTTTGCCGGAACACCGCCGGGCGAAACGGCTCGTCCCACGCACGCGCGCACGAACGAACCTCTTGATTTTGTCATGATGTTCGTCGGATACTGTACATACATACAGTAACGTGTGCCCACAACCATGTATACCGTCACGCTGCAAGACTACCCCCACCTGCCCGAGGAACTCCGGCTCCAGGCCGAACGCCGCTATGCGCGCACGCTCGAAAAAGCGCTGGGCGGCAGCGAAGGACTCGCCGCCGCCTATAAAGCCTGGAACTGGGCGGAAGAATCCCTGGACGAGATTTCGGACGAGGACAGATCCCTGGCGCTGCGCTGGCAGCGCGCCGCCACCAAGGCGGCCCAGGAAGGCTTCGCGGCGCTGGGCGAAACCGACTCGGCCTACTTCGAGGTCAGGCTGGAACGCTAGCAGCGGGATCGATTCGCGCAATCGCCAGAAATTCGCTAGAATAGCGGTCTCGCTTCACCAAGCCATTGGTGAAGCGCGGCGTTTCGAGTGGTGGCTGTAGCTCAGTTGGTAGAGTCCCGGATTGTGATTCCGGTTGTCGTGGGTTCGAGTCCCATCAGCCACCCCAAAATTCCTTATTTTTCAAGCCTTTACGCGAATTCTCCGCTTGTCAATTTTGGCGAGTGAGAACGAATTTCCAAAGGTGAGAATCCCCCTCCCAATCATTCTGTCGCCGCCGCCCGCCGCACACGCCGCCGGTCGTAGTTTTTGTGCGTCGTCGCCGGGCTCGCATGGGCGGCGAAATCGTACACGTCCATCGCCCGATCCTCGAATTTTGCTGTGATCGCTGCCGGCCGGGCGTCGTTGAGGGAAAAGTATGCCGGGTGCTTGACCAGCTCGGTCGCCGTGACGGCGGGATCGAAGGTAGTGATCCAGGCCAGCATGGCCTCTTGCCATGAAGCACCCCACCCCGATTTTGTAAAAACTGCACCGCGGCGTGTAGGGGCGAACAGATACGGGCTGGTAGAGAAACCCGTGCGGGCCTGTGCGCGCTTCACAACCGTGCGTAGCCGTGGCGACCATTCGCGCAGCTTCACGACCTTTTCCTCCCCTTTCTTCCGCTTTGCGGCCACGAGTTGCACCCCTTCCTCCGTAATCCCGGATTTCAGGAATGGACGGACCTCCGCAGCCCGGTAGCCGGTCAGGTAGGCAAACATGGCGGCGCACCCCAACGTCCGAATATGCTGCGGCTGCCGCAACGCCCAGAGATAAAAGCGAACCACCTGGCGGCGGTGTACGGCGCGGACCGACCGCTCCGTCACGTTGAGCTTAATACCGACGAACGGGTTGGTCTCCATGACGCCATTGCGGATGCCGTAATGGCAAATGGTTTGCAGGAGGGCCAGCTCTTTGTTCGCCCGCGCTGGTGCGCCGGCTTTCTTGCGGGCCTCGAGGTACTGATACCCATGCATCATTTTGAGTGCGAGCGGATCCATGCGGCCGAAGAATCGACGTAGATTCTCGTACTGAGCTTTCCGATTGGCGATGCCGTCCTTGGACTGGTCGACGAAGTGCTCGCTGTCCTCCAACGTTTCGAACGTTGTAATCAACTCGCCCACGGAACCGGCCACGATCGCGCCCTGTTGAATCTCAAGCGCCCGCATCTTCGCCGTGGCTGCGGCCTTGTCCAGGGCGCTACGATCTCCCAGGATGGCGCTGCCGAGTGTTTGCGTGCGTCCGTCGACGTGTTTGTATACCCAGCTGGCCTTACGTACCCCGACGCGCTTGTACAGCCGGTCGATCCCGGTTGGCTCCCATGTCGCGGAACGCATCGAGGTTCGGGGTGGCTTCGAGCTTTTGCTTCTTCCCATCGGTCAAACCCATTTTCTTATCGTGATACGCGCGCGCCACGCGAGGCAGGCCGTCCCGTCCCTCGGCCCATACCCAGTGGTGGGCCGTGAGCCACCGCGCCATGATCCGCCGCTGATTCGGCTGGCATTGGACCAACTCGGCGAGTTCGGCCGCTGTCAGGTAATTGCTAGGCATGGGTCTCCCCGGCATTGCGTTCGACCGAGGTGCCGTAAAGAGATAGTGCGCGTTGCCTCGGCACGAAGCCCAAACCCATGCACGCCATTCCGGGGACTCCGGTTCGTGGCGTGAGGTATGGATTGACTGCGCACGGCAGGCGCTGTGGGATACACCAGCCACCGCGGCTGCCGGCGCAGTCGCAGCAACGCTCTTGACTCCCCGCCCACCCTCCTACGGTTCGGCCCATCACTGGCCGTGCCAGTCGAAGCCAGGTGGCCCAGCGCCTGCGGCGCTCGGATGCGTCGGCGGCGGGCGGGAACAAGTCGCTCCACGTGCTTTCGAGACGAATGGAGATAGCGGGCATCATTCTTTCCCCGCTTCTGTGGCCGAATCCTCTGGCTTCATGAAGGTCAGCCAATGGGTTTTCTCCCGCTTGCCGGACTTGTGTCCGAAGAGGGGGCGTTCGTCCGTCAGGGCCAGGATTTGGCTCACGGGTATCTGCACCTCGGCCCACTTGAAGATGAGCACCCCACCCGGGCGCAGGACGCGGAAGCACTCGGCCAGCCCCTGCGCCAAGTCATCCTCCCAGTCGTCGCCCAAGATGCCGTACTTGGCGCGCAGCCAGGAATCACGGCCAGCCCAGCGCAGATGCGGCGGATCGAAGACCACCAAATTGAACGAACCATCCGCGAACGGCATAGCCCGGAAATCCATGTTCAGGTCGGGAGTGATGTTGAAGGCCCGGCCGTCACATAGCGTGTGTTTCTCGCTGCGGATGTCGCCGAACAGGGCCCGCTGGTCCTGACGGTCGAACCACATCATGCGGCCGCCGCAGCAGGGGTCTAGCACAGTGGCGTCGGTCATGTCGCCTCCTGTGGCACTGCCGCCCAGGTATAGGGAATGTGCCCCGTTTTGGTCACAAACCCTTGCTCAAATAGAGCCCGCAGTGCACCAGACACTTCGGCCGACTGGCCGCGCGGTGTGTCGGAGACGAAGAATCCCCAGCTCAGCATTGCGCGAATATTGACGATGAGTTGAGGGCCGTACCGACGTAGCACCATCAGCACGCCGCTCTGAAGTTCTCGGCGGGCGTCTTCTTCTGGGAGCAAGCTTCCGTCTGTTCGCTTAACGTACCTGGCACTGCGCTTGGGGGTCGACTTCGCGGCCACGGCCTGGCGTTCAGGGCTGGGCTGCAACACCATCCATTCCATAGTTGTCGTCATCCCTCGCCCCCCTTGGACTCCGTAGCCCGTCGCCGGGTCTGCTGATGAAGCCATCCCCTCGTCCATGCAGCGCGCGCCCACAACGGCCATGCCTTGCTCTTGGAGCGTTCGTAAATGATCGGCAGCCTCCTGGACTGTGCGGAACGCCCCAAGGCCTCGAAATATCGTCTTCCAGCGAGTGGCCTAGTCATGATCGCTCCCAGCGGCGCGAAGCGTGGCGGCGTCGCCTTCGATCCCGGGCCGCATATCGAGGTACGTGCCGACCCGAGCGGCATGCCAGTTCAGGCAGGCGGCCGCCGTGGTGATAATGTGGTGCAAGCGCTTCTCGACCGAGGCGTCGGGCCGAATTGCCTTTCCAGCCAGGTAGCCGATCAACCAGAACCAATCCGCATCGGATTTGCCTGCATCGCCACTCGTGCACCAGCGCTCGCGCTGGTGCAGCGCCTCGTTCTCGACGCCCGATAGAAAGTTCGCGATCTCTGGCGTGTGGAGCGCACGATACTTCGCCGCATCCGACGCATCCCCATTGGCGGCCGGTGCCTTGACCGTAGCACGGGCCATGCTATCGCCGAGCGGGTGCGTGCCGGAATAGAGGATCGTGAGGGCGCCATCCGCACGTTGCTGCATGATGGAGATGGTCGCGCCACGGTCAGTCGCGGCAATTCCGATGGTCAGTTGCACATCGCTTCCAGTGGTGCCCGGTGCCTGGGCGTCAAGCACTGTTTGCACCAGCGCCACAGCGTTGTCCCATGTGCTGTCGTGGCTGAACGCTTCCAGGGCCTCGTTAACAGCGGGGCTGTTCGCAACCAACTGAGCATCAGTCCGCCGTACAGCCTGCGGTGCTTGGGGGGCGCTGGCTGGAGGCGTGATTACATGGCCCGCATGGGGTGCCGCGTCCAGTTTGCGAGCTACCGTGCCTGGCGCGTCGGATGCCACGATACCGGCGGCATTAGCGAAGTTGCGGGTGTCCAGGGCGGCACTGACATCGCTCGGCGCTGCCTGCGCCTTCATGGCGGCCTTCCAGCCCTTCGAGAAACCGTCACGCTCGAATGACATTGCCGGGTCGTTCCAGTCGGCCTCATACTGGGTCTCGAACGCCTCCCGCTCGTCCTGCGCCGGCCGGGCTGCGGAATCGATCAGGGCCTGGACCGAGTCGGCCCAGCCGTCGCTGCGCGCCGCGAGTTCGAGTCTGCGAACCACGTAGCCTTCACTCGGGTTGACGGGGCCGCCGCGGCGGCCATCGGTCCAAGAACGGTTGAAATCGGCCTCGTTGCGGAGGTAAGACACCAGCGCGGGAAGAGTCTCGATATCGTCACTCGCCATGGCGCTCGTCCTTGAGAATTCGCAGCGTGACGACGTGCCGACGTTCGAAGCTCATCGTCTCTCCGTAGTTTTCGATCTCCTTTTCCGTGTGTGGGCACGTCGGTTCACAGCACACGAACAGGCCACCGGTCAAGTCATCGTTGATCGCACCGCCCATGCTGATCTTTCCGCAGTCTCCGAAACAATGGGCATTCACCGCCGCTTTCTGCGTCGACGCCATCACGGCAACGCCCCAGACCTTGATGGAGGTCTCATCCAATTGGTCACTCGCCATGGCGCTCATTTCAGATCTCCAGAAAGGACAACCCGCACGGCAGTCGGATCGCCAACAACTTTCAGGTTCGGGTGCTTTTGCAGGGCGAGCGCCAGACTTTGTTTGGCCTCACGAATTACCTGGCCGCGCAAACTCTCGAACGTAGCCGTCTCGTTCCACGATCCTACGGAGACCTCCACGCCCACGGTGACCACGACAGACGCTGACGTGCTCATGCTGCCCCCCCTTGCGGCGATCCCGCCATCGCTTTCAGCGCATGAATGGCGGCATGCACGAAGTCAGCAATCTCATGTGTTTCGGATGCAGAGACGTGCGCGGCTTTCGGGCCAGCGGCAACGAGCCGGTTTGCAAGGTCTTCGAGCCGATCGGCCGAATCCAACAAATCGGTGATGTCTTGGGGCGGCACCGCATCTACTA
Source organism: Alcaligenaceae bacterium SAGV5 (assembly GCA_009360345.1). GTDB lineage: Bacteria > Pseudomonadota > Gammaproteobacteria > Burkholderiales > Burkholderiaceae_B > Pigmentiphaga. The sequence continues at coordinate 155,322 of SPDP01000002.1, read as the reverse complement.
CGGGAGGCGTGGGCGCCGCGGCGATCCTATCTCGGGCATCCTGTTCAACGCAGTACAGTTGCAGGATCTCGTCCACAACATCCGTGTCGCCTGCATACCAGCGGCGGCCCAGCTCCTCCAGGTGGCCCTGGAACTGACGCAGCATCTCCGCGATGCCCGGGTTGCGGCTGCCAAGGGCCTGCCGCGCCTGGCCCAGCATGCCCGAGTAGTCCACTCGCATGCCTTTGTGCTCGGCAGCGAGGAGCGGCACTGCTGGTGCTGCCTGTACGGCAGGGACGGCCTGGGCCCCGATCCCATCCACCAGTGCACGATATGCCCGCGCAATTCCATCCGCGTCGGGATGCCGGTTCGCATAGCCGTAGGCAGAAATCAGGCGCTCAATGCCAGGAAAGGTTGCAGCGGCAGGCTGGGCGCGGAGGATCGACAGAGCCGTCAGCCTGGCGTCCTCAAATCCGGCCGCATATGCCTCCCTGACGTTGCGATAGATGCCCGGCAGTGGGCGCGGTGCCTCCGCTATTTGATCGGCAGCACTCCGCCCGCTGGGCGGCAATGCCTCATCATCGAACGACGGCGCGCATGCTGCCCATCCGCAGTTGCGGTGGGGAGGGTGCGGCTCCAGCTCGAACTGATCGTCAAATGCCGTGCTAGACATAGCAACTCTCCAGAGATGCGGTCTCCCAATCGCGCTCCACCGGAGCGTCCTGAAGGGCCCACTCCTGCGCGTTGGTGCCACCGCCATCGGTCAATCCTTCGCCGATCATGCTTCGTACCCCGCCAGGTCACGATATGCCGCCAGCATGGCGATGACATCGCCTCGCGCTATCGCTAGTTCGGCGCCAGCTATGCTCCGACGCATCATCGCGGCCGCAAAGGCGCCGGTCGGGATCTCGTCGTAAAGTGGAAGGATCTCCCGGACCCTGTTGCACTGCCGCTGGATTCCTTCGATAAGGTTTTCGGGCCGCTCACCCGTGTCTTGACTCATGTGTCGATCCTCCGAAATGTCACTACCCAAACCCACGGGTTCGCTCGCCAGCTGCCTTCGCCATGAAGGCATTCCCACAGGTGAGCGAAGTTCTCGACTGCGGTGCGCCCCGCAGGCATGTACAGGCTGTGTGGCGTTCCCTCGGCAGTGGCGTCCGTCTCGCTGATATCGCGAAGCTTCTCGGCGTGGATGCCGGTGATTTCCAGGGTGATGCGGCTCGCCGATCGCGGCATGAAACGGGCGATGCGTTTATGCCAGGCGGGCGTGGTCGGGTCCTTGTGGTGGCGGCCACGGCGGAAGGACACCGGCGGCGTGTACCGCAATTCGTCGCTGTCGGGAACGAACCGCCACTTCTGGCGACCTAGACGCGTCCGCATCGTTGGCACTGGCTCCCAGTGCCCGAAGCGGTAGTGCTCTTCGCGTACCCACATCAGTGCACCCGGTTCGCCATGGGGACAGTTGTGATACTGGCCACCATTGACCTCGCCTGCCAATTCATTTGGCGCCAGGCTGCATCCGTATAGCCAGTCCTTCCGCGGCTTGATCGCGCGGCGCGTCTGGGTCTTGCGGTCTTCCAGGATGGCACTGACCATCGTGCTGCTGAACAGGATGGGACGCGCCTTCATGCTGCCATCCTCCAGCGTTCCTCGGGCGGCAAGTTTGCTCGCACCAGTGCGGCTCCAGGCGGCGGGCTGACGCTGTTGCCACACATGCGGCCCTGAGCCGATTTGCTGAACAACCTCCCATCCGCGCCGTGGTCGATGATGTAGTTCGCCGGGAAGCCCTGGCCTCGATACAGCTCGGCCGGCTTGAGCATCCGCAGCTTGATATCCACGATGACGTAGGGCGAGCCCTTGATGAATACGGTAACCAGCGCCAACCGGTCCTTCGTCGTCATCGTGTGGAACGGCTCATGCATGTCGCCGAGTTGCCCGCCTTGGCCGTAGTAGCGAATCAGGAACGCGGCAACTCGGAGCGCGCCAGCCTCGTCGTCGGGAGAAAGCTCGTACCCCACCACGCCCAACGCATGGGGATAGCCGGCTGGCCGAACAGCGCCAGCACCAGATGTGATTGTGGGGATGGGATCATTCATATCCGATCCGACACTTGCCCCACGAAACTTCGTCAGGTGGGCCGCCATAAGCGCGTGGTGGCCGCCCTGAGCGCTGATCGTGGCGAGCGGATTGTCCATGCCCGCGGCATCGCAGTTGTTGCGCAACTGAACCATGCTGGCAGCCACTAGTTGCTGCTGGCTGGCGGCGTTGGTGATCGTCGTGGTCGGCTGCCGCAGGTCACGGCCGGTGGTCTCGTTGAACCCGCCGTTCATCTGGGCAAGGTAGGCCGTTGCAACTGCGTGGTCGCTGCCGCATGCCGTAATGGCACCGAGCGGATCGTGGGTGGACTTCGCACCCGCACCCCAGCGCTGTACGCCGCCCGGTTTTCCCTGGCCGTGCGAGGCCTGAATCATCGCCAGCGCTGCTAGCGCGAACTTGTTGCCCCCGGCTGTCACCACGCCCAGCGGCTTGCCGATGTCCAGCGCGCGGGGCGCTTGTCCCTCCCGCTCTCCGTAGCCTGCCTGCACCAGCACCGGCGACGCCAGGGCCAGTTCCCCGCGGTGGGCCGCGGTTACTGTCCGCAGTGGCTCGGTCAGCGGGTACGCCCTCGGCGCGCCGTGATGCGTCAACGGCACGATGAACGGATCGGCGCTATCCAGCACGAACTTCTTCATACCCAACGCAATACGGCGCATCGTCGCGCCCGCCAGCGGTCGCTTGCGGCTGAATATGGACGTGCCAAGGTCCGAGAAATCAATGCACTCTGCGGCGCAGCGCCAGCGCTGATGACCCTTCGCTGGATTCTTATAATGGGTCGGCGCCGGCCAGACGATGGGCAGACCATCGCGACGCGCGATCATGAAGAGCCGTTTACGGGTCGTAGGAGCACCATAGTCGGCCGCGACCAGAACGCGCCATTCGACGACGTAGCCCAAGCGGCGCAGTGCTGCAACGAACTGGCGCCAGGTTTCGCCCAGTCGTTTCGGATCGGGAATCAGGTACTGATCGTGCAGCGGTACGCGCTCACCCGGCGCGGCGACACCGCCCGATAGTTTGATCACTCGCCCGGTGGCCTTGTCGCGCTTGGCGATCAGGCGGCACCACTTCAGGATCTGGACCACGTTCTCCAGGCTGATGACGTCGGGCAGCGTCTGGCCGGCCCATCGCACACCGACCCATGACAGGGCACGGATCTTCCGGTCGCGCGGCTGCCCGCCCTTCGCCTGACTGTGGTCGGTGCAGTCGGGCGATAGGTGGAGCCAGCCAACAGGCATACCCTGCGTGGCCTGACGCGGGCACACCTCCAGAATGTCGGCCAGGAAGTGGCGCGTCTGGGGGTGGTTCGCCTTGTGCATCTCGACCGCATCGCGGTCATGGTTGATGGCGATGTCCACATGGCGGCCGAATGCCTGCTCCAGCGCCGTGGACATGCCTCCACCGCCAGCGAACAAATCGACGATCAACTTGGATGCGATCGGAAGCAATAACTGTGGCGTCAGCATCTTGCCTCCGACGAGCTGGAATTGAAGAACGGCTGCTCGGCCATGGCTACGCTTCCTTGGTGGCGTGCCCGAGCGGGGTTTCATCAATCCCCGGCTCGCCGTACTCGGCCACCTGCTCGATAGCCTTGTCGAGCATCCGACTGACCGGCGTGCTGCCGTCTTCAGCCTCCTCGCTCAGCGCGTGCATAACCGACTGCGCTAGCGCCGCCTCGTCGGTAATCACAAGCGGGGTGCCGGCTTCCTTGGCCTGGTAGAAGTAGTCGGATCCCCGCGCAGCGTCTGCGAGCGTCGGCACCGATATCGAGATGACGATTCGCCCATGGCGCAGCTGCGGCTCACATTCAAATCGAGGAATGCCGCGGCGTCGCTCTGTCCCCCACAACACGGCAGCGATGTCCGGTTTGTGATAATTCGGTCCTTTCAAAACCTTCCCATCGTCCCGGAGGACCGGGTTTCCGTCGGCACCGAGCTTCGACATGTTCGATCGGTGGATTTCATCCAACACCGCTTCGCCGTCGAACCCGAAAATAAGATTGCCACCGTCGACCAGGTAGCGCAGATCTCCCAGTGCGTCGGCGCACTCAACCAGATCGCACGTCTCCGCTGAAATGCCGCGCGCCTCGATATCGTGCGTTCCGCACCAGGTGGGCGTGATCCGTAAGGTCACGCCGGCCGCGGCGCACAACTCGGTAAGCTCCTCCGCCAGCATGCGGATGCGCAAAATTCGTTGATCGAGACTCGGTACAGTAGGCTCGCAAAACACGGGATGCCCAAACGCTTCGTGGAACTCTCGCACGGGTGTCCGGTGATATAGATCGGGGCGTTGCAGCTTCATGATGAAGATCTCCTAAAACGGAATGTCGTCGTCCATATCCGCGAACCCGCCGCCCGACGCGGAAGGGCTCGCCCCCGCGGCAGCAGTTGGAGGGGTAGACCTGCCCTCGGCGGCCGGTGCCTGGCCGCCGTCACGCCCGCCCAGCATTTGCATCTGGTCCACGACAATCTCGGTCGTGAATTTGTCGGCGCCGGTGTCCTTGTCTTGCCACTTCCTGGTCTTGAGGCGTCCCTCGATGTAGATCGAGCGTCCCTTCTTCAGGTACTCCCCGGCGATTTCGGCCAGGCGGTTGTAGAAGACCAGCCGATGCCACTCGGTATCCTCACGACGCTCGCCGGTGGCCTTGTCCTTCCACTGGGAGGTAGTGGCGATGGACACGTTGCAGATCGCTGCGCCGTCGGGCGTGTAGCGCACCTCCGGATCTCGTCCGAGGTTCCCGACCAGGATGACTTTGTTAACCGAGGCCATGGGCGACCTCCCCTAGACTGGAAAGCCGGCGGCGGTGATGCGCGTAGGCCAGGCCAACCCGATCGATGAAGTCCTCCAGACGCGCATCGTTGGCGATCACGGTCTCGCATTGGATCGCCTCCTGCTGCGTCTCGCTCTCGTGCTGGGCATCGACCCGGCGGCGAGAATCCCGACGGATGCGCCACAGGACGCCATCGACCTGAAGCACATAGGCGGCTTCGTTCATGAAGCGCACGTCACTGACGCAGATGCGCCGGTGGCCGGCCTGGATCAACGTGTGCAACTGCAGGTTGACCTGCTCGGTCCAGTAGTCGCGCCCATCGCAGACACGCCGGTATTCCGTGCCCCACAATTGCATTAATTGGCGGGGCGACCGTGCCGCCGTGCAGTCGTGGCCGGTCTCCACCATCCTGCGAATGAAGCGGCCGTCGGCGCATCGCCCGATCGCCAGCTCGAACACCGGCAGTTCCTTACGGGACCGATCGGTGAACATCGCGGGATCGACGCCGAAGGCCTCGACCAGTTCCACGCGTAGGCGATCGGCGAAAGCCACGAGCACGAAGCCCCCCAGCTTCGCCAACACGCCCGCGCACGTGTCTTTGCCGCTCTCGGCCGGCCCGACCAGGCCGATGATGTCGAAGCCGCCGCTCATGCGTCGGGGCTCCCGAAGAGAACGGCCAGCTCCAGCCGCTCTTCGATGATCGCTACCATTTCGCCGATCGCGTCCTCGACCAGCTTGTCGGGCCGCACCAGTTCATACCAAAGAGCCAGCTTGGCCTCGCTGTGCTTGTAGCGCAGCCGGGCGTCGAGTTTGTAGGCTGCGCCCTGCCAGAAAACCGGAATGCCGAGACGGAACCGCTCGAACAGTTGCATGCGTTCGACAGTGGCGGCGTCGTCGTTCTCGACATACTCCACCTGGATCCCGCCGCTCTGCAGGCGGACCGCCGACTTGATGCGCTTGTCTTGGCTAATTTCGATGCAGGAGGCCATTTGCAGCATCTGGGTACCACTGGGCAAGCCCTCCTCCGGCGGCGCGATGTCCTTCAGGTTGTCGTCGATGAACGTCGCGAACTCGACCTGTGACATCTTCTCCCGGTTGGACTTGGTCCAGCGCGACCACTCCACGCTGTATGCCGGCTTGAACGTGGCCCGGAAGTCGCGCCAGCCGGGGGCGTCCTGCTCGGCCGACGGTTCATGGTCGTTCAGGACCGCGATGAAATCGACCGTACCTGCCACGTAATTCGCTTGGCACCAGACGGTCGTGCCCACGCCCCGATGCTTCAGGAGGTAGTCGATGAACGAATCGAGCGTCTGCAAGTGAACCTTGCCCGTCGGCCGCAGCGGTGCCGGCTGCAGCTTCAGCAGCGCTTCGTCGGTCTCCAGGGTGAAGCCCTCGGGCACGGCGAAGAGGTGCCGGCCATCGAGTTCACGAATGTCGATGGGCCTGCGCGCTTCGCGGGCTACGGTCTGGGCCAGGTTCTCGGTATTGGGATAATCGTCGCGCATGTCAGGCCTCGCTCACGGATTTCAGGGGGGTGTCCACGGTTCCAGACGGAGCGACGTCGCGCAGCGGCCCGGTGGTCGTGGTGATGGACTTCAGATCCAGCGTCTGCTGGCGGGGATCGGACGTCAGGAGGTTGCCCTCCGGCGTCGGGAACATGAGCGTGGTCAACGCCTCGGCTTCGGGGATCGCGCCGTCGACGGTGTCGATCAGCTCCAGCGCGCCGGAGCGGCTGATCTTCTTGACCTTGATCTTGATCGTGATGCTGCCGGCCTTGCCGGTGGAATCGACGGCCTGAACGACCTTGGCGAGCAACTCGCTCGCTTCGTCGATCAGCTGCCCGCCACGTAGGTGGCGAAGCACATCGGTAATGGGACGCACAGCCATTGGATGGTTCTCCGGTGGGTTAATCGAGATCGCCAGCGCAGCGCTGCTTCAGGTCGGGCAGTGCCGGCGGCTTCCTGCTCTTGCTGGCGATGACCTCGGCATGCAGCAGCAGGGCCATCGCCAGGGGTTGAAACGCCATAGCCTGAGCCAAGGTGCCGCGCACATCGCCGGCATCCATGGCCTGGGCCAGGTGGTCGGGCGTCAGCGCTGGGGGCTGCATCCCGGGCCCTCGCCGTCGAGCGCGAGTTCGTGCTGGTCGGTCTGGCGCTGCCGCTCCATCTCGCGCTGGACGCGCTTGAAGGTCTTGCGGATGTCCGTCGCGCAGGCCGGCACGTAGCGGAAGTTCTTGTTGAGCAACAACGCTGGGCCGGTGGCCGCCAGCGACGGGCTGGACTGTTTGGATGCCATCAGAAGAACCTCGCTCCGAGAAGTAGAAAGGCTGGCGGTAGCGCGAACACACACACTGCCCCCACAAGATCCCAAGCCGCCGGCGGCGGGCTGGCCGGGTCAATCAGCTTGCAGACGCGCACGATCAGAGCCTTCATGCCACCGCCTCCTGCGCTGCGTCGACGGCCCGGCCGCCGAGCACGTCGGCGACCACGTCCCACAAGGCTGTGGCGCTCAGTTGATGCCGATCGAAATCGGTGTCCGGCGTCACACCGATTGCGCACAAGGAACGCGCTCCCTCCGTGCCCTCGAATGTCTTGGTCATCAGCGTTGCGACACGACCGTCGCCGAGCGGACGGGTCTCATGGAACATGTACGCTGGCATGGTGTAGACCTCGCCGGCATAGACGTCCTGCACGAACGCCTGGCGAACCGTCACGCATGCACATGCGTCCCATGGCCGTCCCCCCTGGGCATAGCGCATACCGTCATGCCGATAAGCCACGTGCGTGCCGTGTCCCACCGGCACCTCGGTTTCCTCGTAGCGCACATTGCGCTGCACGCCCACCAGCACCTTCGACACGAAGGCGAAGCGGTGGTCGTGGATGGACGAGTGCTTGAAACAAGTTCGGCGCGGCAGGTCTGGGTGCCACACGTGCAGGCGTTGTTTCGCTTGCAGCCTGACCTGGACGAAGCCAAGACCGTGAAGGGAAATCGACTGCTCGATCTCGCGGAACTGGGGATCTTTCATGGTTGGACCTCGATCAGGATTCATGCGTCGCCGTCGGCGCCGCAGTAAACGCAATAGCAGCGCCCCTCGCTCAGGTACCGCTCGTCGTCTCCGCCGTAGGCGGTGCCGGTGAATGCCCAGCTGTGCCCACGTTCGGTGGCACACGCGAACTGCTCCGGGCTTAGGCCCTGGTCGTCGCGTATGTAGCGATGAATAGTCAGGGCACGCATCGCGGGATGAGCGCGCCGAAGGACCTGGTACTCGGCTGCCGTTTGACCGAAGGCCGCGGCTTGAGCGAGGGTTCGCATGGGTCTGTCCTCGTAGAGGGTCAGGTGGTGATCGACGTCGGTCGAGCCGGGCCGATGTCGGCGACGTGGGTCACAGTGCCGGTTTGTTTCAGGAGCGCTGTCGCAACACGCCAGGCTTGCTCCGGCGTTGCAGCTGCGGCGCCGCCGAGACAACCCAGGCCAGCCACCGGCGGCACGGCGCCAGGCGCGTGGGCGAGAAACTCGATAGCGAACACGGCCCGGCCTACGCGAATTCCGGAATGCCGATGCGGCGGAATGCCGCCTGGCGCAAGTGGGATCCGGAGAGGTAGCGGATTTCGTTAAGAGCAGCGGTGGCGCACAGCTCGATGTCCGGCAAGGTCTCGGAGTTCCAGAGCAACGCCTGGGCGATCGCGTGGAGTGTGTGGATGTTGCCCGCGTACTCTCCCGCCAAGTGGCAAGTGACGCCGCCGTCGCGCAGCGTCAGGGCGCAGAAGGTCCTGGCCAGGTACAAGCTCGACGAGATGTGGATTTTGATGGTGGCTGCGATGGCCGCCTGCGGGACTGAAGGTTCGTGGCTGCCGTGAAGAGTCGCGGTTGACTTCGTGGTTTGGGCCATGGCTTCACCTCATAAAGTAGGTGAAGCGAACAATAGCAATTGCTAATGTAAATAGCAACTGCTAATTACCAAGCTAAAAAAATACCGCCATTTCTGGCGGCTGCGTCGCTGCTACCTAACCCTGGTCAGGCCGTCTCCCGTGCAATGTTTCTTCCAGAGGGTGGCAGATTGTTGAATTGTGTCTTTGACCGCCACGGCCTGCCCTCTGTCCATCCCCCCGAAGCCATTGCGGCTCCTGTATTGCACGCAAACAACAGACGCATCTTCGTTCGTAAGAATGCCCTCGAAGACCGTCGAATCCGGGTCACGCATAGCTCCGAGCAGCGCCTCGGCCACGTCTGCCGAGCGAGTCAGTTGCACGCGGCGCTTCCTTTTTTCCTCGGCAGCGATTTCTTGCTCAGCGGCTTTTACTTCTGCGGCAGCTATCTCCTCTGGCGTCGGTTCGGAGATGATTGGTTCCGCCGCCGCCTTGGGCCCTTGGGCTGGCTTGCCCGCCAGGCTGCCGACAAGCATACCAACAGCGATGATCGCCATCGCAATACCAAGGACCTTTTCGGTGGACGTCATTGGGTTCGCTTCCTATCTCTGTCCAGGCGCCGGCCGCACCGGAAAAACGTAGATCTTAGCGGTCAGCCTGCGCTCACTTTGTTTTTTGCCCTTCGTCCATTCTCATGTTCGAACGCAGCGACCATGCCTCTTATCTCAGCCTCGATAGCCTCCTTTTGGTCATCTCGAAGGCGGTCGAACCGAGCGAAAGGGAAATGAAAAGGCCAGGGATCGGTTCTTCGTGGCGTTGCATAGACTGCCTGTTGCTCTGCAACAGCACGACCTGAAGGCGTCGCACGGTCGAGAAACCCCGGCTCTAGACCGAGCTTCAGTTCCAGGTTTCGAGCCGATTTTTCCCCAATGTTGCGGTGCGTGTTGCGAAGCTGAGAGAGGTAGGACGCGTCCAGATCATATCTCTCCGCGAACTCCGCGATGGTTTTCGTTCCGCTGGCTTCCAGCACGGCAATTAGGTTGTCACGGCGTAGCTTGTGGATATCCATGCCGCTTTGTACCGAGACATTAGCAATTGCGAAATTGACGATTGCTATTGCGCTATCCGATAGCATTTGCTAATGTCCGTTCCGAACAGCTCGGAGTGGCTATGACATTGAAGGAATTTCTAAGGACGCTGAAGACCCGAGAGGCGCTCCAGGACTTCGCTACGCGGTGCGATACCACTGTGGGTTACCTCGAACAGGTCGCCGGGGGGCATAGGCGTGCCGGCGATTCGTTGGTGGTGAAAATCGATCGGGAAAGCGGAGGGCGGGTCCCGTGCGAAACGTTGCGAGGGGATGTGGACTGGGGCTACTTGCGGCGTTCGTCCGCCAAGGCCTCCCCTGGCGCTCGCGCTTGATTCTGCCGCCCTAGGCGCCAGATCAATGGATCGTCGCCGGCACGGAAGTTTCGCAGGGTTCTAAGTGGATTTCAGCGCAGAGCTGATCGAACACGCTCAGGATCGCCGTTTCAGAAGGGCCTTGCAGCACTCGTTCCGCGATCTCGCGGGCCTGTATTAGAAGTCGTTCAGTTTCAGTCATATATGAAGTGTCGCGCGCTGATGAGGCAGGTGGAATTCGTAGATCCCGATACAGGGGAACCGCGTACTAGCGATCGGGCTTGGTTGGATTCTCTTTCCTCGACGGAGCGCTGTCATTGGCAACGGCCCTGCGCAGCTGCCACCTATGGAGGAGGCCATGATGTCGATAGTGGTAGTGGTGGGCCCGCAGGGTTGTGGAAAGGCAAAGAACGTGCGGGCGCTGCAAGCGCACTACGGCTGCCGGTTGTTGCTGGACGGTGTCGATGATTGGCGGCAAGCAAGGCCGGCGCCGGGCACGCTCATCTTGAGCAATGAGTCGCCCCCGGCGGCATGGGCAACGATGAACCGGGCGATCGTCATCCAACACGGCGACGCAATGGCGGCCATTGCTAGGTCAGTGCGCGGCAGCTCGAAACGCTCCCGAATCGGACAGCAACCATGACGCTCAAAGGTTTGGATCCTCGGGAGGTAGCTTCCCAAATCGCTCGAGATCGCGCTCGGATGGGAGCAAGCGTCCCAAAGCCCGCTCCATGGAATCAATTGTCACGTCGTCGAGGGCCGAGCCTTGCATTGCCGCGTGCCATCGGCCGACTTCTGACTGCACTGCGGCAATTGCGCGGTCGGTATCGGGGGCACTGAGGATGAGTGCTCATATCGCTATCTGGGTCGCCAAGAGTTCGCCTTCAAGGCGCCGAGCATATTCACCGAGCATTTCAATTTGGTCGCTGGTGGGGCGAGGTCTTTTTCGATCATTCGACATGGCGGAAAACCGATGAACGTGACAGACGCGTTGTACCACGCGGTACACGATTACCCCGGCGGCGCGGAGGCTCTCGCGGTCAGGATGGGCATCAGCGCCAGTTCGCTCCAGCACAAGGTTAACCCCCGCTACCCGACTGCCCATTGCTCCCCTGAAGAAATGGTTGAGATCGTGGAGTTGACCGGTGACACGGGCCCGCTTATTGCGATCGCGCACCGCCTTCGTGCCGTCGTGACTTTCCTTCCTGCGCTTGCCGACGAGTGCGACGACGGCCTCATGTCCCGCACCGCGGAGGCATGCCGCGAGTTCGGCGAGCTGATCGCCGAGGTCGGCGAGGCCGTCGCCGATGGCCGCGTCACGGACAACGAGCTGCGACGGGTGGAGGCGGGCATAACCGACCTCCACAAGGCAATGCACGGTCTGCACGCCATGCTCGTCGGGATCAATGAACGGGGTAAACCCACCACCTTGCACCGAGCGGCCTGAGCCTTGTTTCCATTCGATTTCAAGGCCGTTGCCGCCGCGGCGCTAAATCGCGCCGAGTCACTGGTGCCCGAGTGGCTACCACAGGGGCATCGCGCCGGGCCGGAGTGGCGATGCGGCAATCTGCGCGGAGATCCCGGCAACTCTCTCGCTGTCAACCTCACGACGGGCGTCTGGGCGGACTTCTCCACCGACGACGACAAGGGGTCGGACCTGATCTCGCTCTATGCCGCCATCTTCTGCAACGGAGACCAGGCCGCGTCGTGCCGTGAAGTGGCCCAGCGACTCGGCATCCAGCCCAAGCCGGCGTCAGCATCAGAGGTCGCGGCGCCCTCGAAGAAGCCCGCCCGCACGCCATGGACGCCAGTATTGCCGGTGCCAGCGTCGGCTGGCACCGCACCGGTGGCCCATCCTGTCCGTGGGCGCTCGGAAATGCGCTGGGAGTACCTCGACGCGGCGGGCCAGTTGCTGGGCGTCGTGCACCGCTTCCGTACGAGCGACGGCGGCAAGGAAGTGTTGCCCTGCGTTTGGGCACGGCATGATGAGCACGGCCGGGAGGAGTGGCGCTGGCTCGCCTTTCCCGAGCCGCGACCGCTGTATGGGCTGCAGCACGCACCGCCGTCGGACACAGGGTTGTTCGTCGAAGGAGAGAAATGCGTCGATTCAGCCCGCGAAGAGGTCGGCGGCTGGTTCGACGTGCTCAGTTGGCCGGGCGGTGGCAAGGCGGTCGATAAGGCCAACTGGGAACTGGTGCGGGATCGCGGGTTGAAACGCGTGATCCTCTTTCCCGATGCCGATGCGAAGCGCGTGAAGGGGCCGGAGCCCGAAGACCAGCGGCCGTTGCTGCCTGCCGAGAAACAGCCTGGCATCGCCACGATGGAGCGCATTGCCAAGAAGCTGATGGCGATGGGCATTGAGGTCCGGATTGTCGACGTGGGCGCCCCAGGCGACCGGCCCGACGGCTGGGATATCCATGACGCCATTGCCGAAGGACTGCGGGGCGCAGCCCTGCGCGACTGGATCATCACGCACCTGCGACAGCCGGCGGTCGACGATTCCGCAGCGGCCGACAGTGCTTCGCCCCCTCCACCGGCTGGCGCTGCCAGGGGCAACTGGCGGCGCCGACTCCTGGCCAAGCCCCGGGGCGGGGTCGAGGATTGCAAGGAGAACGTCGCGATCCTTCTGGAGGATCATCCCGACCTGTCGGGCCTGATCGCGTACAACGAGTTCTCCGGCTTTGCCGAGAAACGCAAGGCGCCGCCGTGGCCGACAGATGGCGAAGAGTGGACGGAAGACGACGATCGCGAACTGAGCATGTTCGTCGCCCAGGAATGCGACATCTTGTTCAGGTCCACGGGCACGATTGGCGAAGGTGTCTCCGTTGTGGCGAACCGCAACCGCTTTCACCCGGTGCGGGACTGGCTGAAGACCTTGGCATGGGACGGTGTCGACCGCAACTCGGCCTGGCTGATCCATGGCTTAGGGGTCGAAGATACCGCGTACACCAGGCTCGTCGGACCCTTGTGGCTCCGGGAAGCCGTCAATCGCATCCTCATTCCAGGCTGCAAGGGCGACTATGCGCTGATCCTCGAGGGGAGCCAGGGCAAGGGCAAGTCCACGGCCCTGCGCGTGCTGGGCGGCGAGTGGTTCTCGGATGCGCCGCTCGACATCAGCAACAAGGACGCCTACATGGCGCTCCGCGGCGTCTGGATCTACGAGATCGCTGAGCTGGACGCTTTCAACAAGGCCGAGACCACCAAGGTCAAGGCCTTCATGAGCATGGCCGAGGATCGGTATCGTCCGCCCTACGGCAGCCGCTTCGTCACCCGTGCCCGGCAGACCGTCTTCGCCGGGACGACGAACAACGATGAATACTTCAAGGATCCGACGGGCAACCGGCGCTTCTGGCCCGTGTACTGCCACGCCGTCGACCTGGAATGGATCGCCCAGAATCGCCTGCAGCTGTTCGCCCAGGCGCTGCACGAAGTGCGTCAGGGACTGCCCTGCTATCCGACCCGGGAGCAGGAGGTGCGGCTCATCATGCCAGAGCAGCAGAAGCGCGAAATCGTGGACCCGTGGGTGGAACTCATTCAGCAATGGGTGGGCATGCCCGAGCGAGCTCATGAGAAGGACTTCAGTACCGCGCAGATCCTCATGGGCGCCATCGGCATGCCGGCCGACAGGATGGACGGCCAACGCAGCGCGGCGACCCGTGTAGGCATCTGCATGAAGAAGCTGGGCTGGGGCAAGCACCGCGGCTCCGACGGCGATAGCCGGCCGTGGCTCTACAGGCGACCGGACAAATCGCCGCCCAGCGGCAGCCAGCAAGCGGGGGGTGGCCATGCGTCCATTCCCTTCTAACCGTAACGGTCGCCAGGTGGCGTCCTTTGGTCACGTCCAGAGATGGGGGCGATGGATCCGCGTTGGTGGATTCAGTCCAACCCGAAAAGGCCGGGCCGAAGGTTGGACGCCTCAAGACCCGCACAAACATTGGGTTTGTCCAACCTCCCAACCTGTCCAACCGAATTTTCCGCGTATGCCCGGGCGCGTGCGCACATACGTGCGTACACGCATACACCATCATTCCGCTTCCAGAATCGGAAATCGGGGTAGACAGGTTAGGAGGTTGGACAGAACAAGAATTCATGCGGCTTTCCGGCCGTCCAACCTTGTGTCCAACCTTCAGGAGGTAGGACAAATGACATCCCTTCGTCAGTCCATGCCGCAGGTCACGGCCTTCATCGACGAGCTGCGGCACGTCTTTGGCCGGGAACACATTGACGCCCAGATCCTGGCTGGCATCAACGGCAAGCCGGTCTTCCACGCCGTCGAGAACGGCCACGAGGTCGGGACGCCTCTCGAGCCCCGGGAACGGGTCAGTGGAAAGGATCTCGTCCTCGAGTCCATCAGGAGGAACAAGTAATGGCCGACATCAGCAGCATCGGACTGCGGTCCAACATCGACCGCATCATGGCCGAAACAGCCCAGGCCGCCCGCCAGCACCTGCCCTTCGCGACGGCTCGGGCCCTGACCCGTGTCGCTGGCGAGATCAAAGTCGCAGAGCGTGCCGAAATGGCGAGAAAGTTCGACCGTCCGACCTCCTACACCCTCAACTCGCTCTACGTGCGGCCCGCGACGAAGCAGAATCTCGTTGCCCGCGTGTGGCTCAAGGATGACACCAGCAAGGGCACGCCGGCGACGAAATACCTGTTGCCCCAGGTGGAAGGCGGCGGCCGCAATGGCAAGCGGTTCGAGCGCGCGCTGCAATCGCGGGGCGTCCTTCCCAAGGACTGGTACGCGATACCGGGCGACGCCGCGCAGCTGGACGCCTTCGGCAACATGGCCGCCAGCCAGATCCGCTTGCTGCTGTCCTACTTCCAGGCCGCCGAAGCCACGGCCGGCTACAAGGGCAACATGACGGCTCGCAGGAAGGCGGCGATCGCCAAAGGCAACGCCAAGCGCGGGGTGCGCGGCGTCGTCTACTTCGTCTCGTATGGCAAGGGAATGCGCTCTGGCGATGGCTCTTGGAAGCACGGCCGCATGCAGCACTTGCCGGCCGGCATCTGGCAACGCACCTCGTTCGGTGCATGGGGCTCGGCCATCAAGCCGGTCATGCTGTTTGTCCGGCGCGCCGCGTATCGCCGCCGGTTCGACTTCTACGGCGTTGCCACGCGCATTGCCGCCGCCCGCTTTGAAGCCGTCTTCAGGGAGAGCCTGCGTGATGCCATGGGCAGTTGATCAGCCGCGCCTGGCTGCGGCTGGGCTCGCCGCCTCGGCCGGAGGGGCGGCCAGCCCGGCCGGTGCCTCGGCCCGGCAGGTTTTCACGGGTCCTTCCGGAAAGCCCCCCTCAAGGGTAATTCGGACCCCCATCGCGCGCTACTTGCGAGATTTCTCTAGGGGGGTTGTGAGGTGATTCTTGAATTGAATCAACCACTTACGCAAGAGAAGTTCGCCTCTCTGGTCGGCGTGTCGCAGCAGGCGATCAGCGCCATGCAGGCGAAGGGCGTGCTGCTGCCAGGTGCCAGCGCGTCGGTGTGGTTGAAGGCCTACTGCGACCATCTGCGGGAACAGGCTGCGGGCCGGCAGTCAGAGGGAAAGTTCGACCTCATCCAAGAGCGAGCGCGGCTGGCGCGGGAGCAGGCCGATCGCGTGGCGATGGAGAACGCGGTGTCGCGGCAGGAGTTGGCCCCGGTGGTGCTCCTATCGCAGGTCCTCGCGTCGGTAGGCCGGAAGGTGGCCGGCATCTTGGACACGATACCGGTGCAGCTCAAGCGGCGCACCACGGGCATGACAAAGGCGGACCTGGATTTCGTGGAGGCGGAGATAACTCGCGCGCGAAACATAGCTGCCGCGGTAGAACTGAATTGGGACGAACTGGATGCAATGGATGGAGCCGATACGGAAGGCGATCCGGACGGGCCTGAAGTCACTCGAGGCACCTGAGCAGCTGCGGCTGTCTCAGTGGGCCAAGGAGAACTTCTACCTGTCCGAAGAGTCCTCGTACGTCGAGGGAGACTGGAACGCCTACCCGTTCCAGCCGGCCATGATGGATGCGATGTCCGACGACGAGATCGAAGAGGTGTCGATTCGGAAGTCGGCCCGCGTCGGCTACACCAAGATGATCCTCGCGGCGATCGGATACTTCGCCCAGCACAAGCGCCGCAACCAGGCGATCTGGCAGCCCACCGACGATGACTCGGATGACTTCTGCAAGACCGAGCTCGAACCGATGCTGCGTGATGTTAAGCGCGTCCGCGCCGCGTTCCCGAGCTACGGGAAGCGATCGAAGGGAAACACCCTGCGGGCCAAGAAATTCCTCGGCGCCGTTCTGCACTTGCGCGGTGGCAAAGCTGGCAAGAACTTCCGGCGGTTGACCGTCGACGTTGCGTACGTCGACGAGCTCGACGGCTTCGATCTCGATATCGAGAAGGAAGGCAGCGCGGTCACGCTGTCGAAAAAGCGCCTCGAGGGGGCGACCTTCCCGAAGCACATCTTGGGCTCCACGCCGAAAACCAAGGGGTTGAGCCAGATCGAAGCGCGAGAAGGGGAGGCCGACCTGGTATTCCGCTTCTTCGTACCGTGCCCGCATTGCGATCACGAACAGCATCTACGCTGGGGGTCGCGGAAGACGGCCTATGGCATGAAGTGGCGCGACGATGACCCCGAGACGGCGGCATACCAGTGCGAAGCGTGCGGGGTGCATTTCAACCAGGCCGAGTACCTGCAGGTCTGGACACGTGGCCGGTGGATCGCAGATGACGGCACGTGGATCGACGATGACTTTGTGTTTCGCGACGGCGTTGGCGCCGTAGTGCCGAAGCCGAAGCATGTCGCTTTCTTCGTCTGGACGATCTACAGCCCGCAGGCGACCTGGCCGGCGCTGGTGAGGGAATGCCAGTCGGCGCACGCGAAGCTGAAGGGCGGCGATAACTCAGAACTCAAGACGTTCACGAATACGACGCGGGGCGAGTCGTTCGAGGAACAGCTCGAGAAGACCGATGAGTCGGAATTAAAGAATCGGGCCGAGCCATACCCGTTGCGCACTGTGCCGTTGGGCGGGCTCGTGCTGCTGGCCGGCGTGGACGTGCAGGACAACCGCTTCGAGGTCACGGTCTGGGCGTTTGGGCGTGGCGAGGAAATGTGGGTGGTCGACTACATGGTGATCACGGCCAATCCCGCTCTCGATGAGGATTGGAAGAAGCTGGACACTTATCTGCTGACGCGCTTTCCTCATGCTGCTGGCACGGCAGTGCTGGGCATTGAATCCGCGGCGGTGGACACGCGCGGGCACTTCACGCATCCGGCTTACAACTTTTGCCGCCAGCGTACCGGGCGCCGGATCTATGCCGTGGCCGGCGCAACAAAGGACGGCGAGCCCATCAAGGGCCGGTCCAAGATGATGGATGTGAACTGGAACGGCCGGATTATCAAGAGCGGCGTGAAACTGTGGCACGTCGGCACCGATACGGCGAAGGACTTGCTGCACGGACGGCTTGGTATCGACCGG
The DNA here is from genome assembly GCA_009360345.1 of Alcaligenaceae bacterium SAGV5. Taxonomy (GTDB): domain Bacteria; phylum Pseudomonadota; class Gammaproteobacteria; order Burkholderiales; family Burkholderiaceae_B; genus Pigmentiphaga. Next base: position 137,761 of record SPDP01000002.1, on the reverse strand, counting down.
CCAGGGCCAGGATGTGTGCATTTCTCGAAAGACCTGCCCGACGAGTTCTATGCGCAGCTGACGGCCGAAGGGCGCGTCTTGCAGAAGACGGCCTACGGTGACAAGTACAGGTGGGTGAAACCGAGCTCGCACACCCGCAATGAGGTGCTCGATACGACGGTGTATGCCTTGTTTTGCGCCCAAATGCGCGACTTACATCGGTTCACGGATGCAATGTGGAAGCGTCTCGAAGAAGCCGTGCAGCCGCGCGTCGGCGACCTTTTCGCCGCCCCGGTCGCTCCTGCCGTGCTGGCCCAAACTGTCGCTCCCACCCCGCCTGCGCCGGCGGTACCACCGCGAGTTGCCTCGTCGCCAGCAGACCCCTCATCGGCACCAATACCCAAACCGGCAGCACCGCGCCCCGCGTCGTCCGGGCGCGGCCTCGGGAGCAACTCATGGAACAGCCGCCTGTGACCAAGCCCTCCATCTCGGCGACCGAGGACGATGCATCGCTCACCCTGCAGTACGAGGTGACAGCAATCGTACGCGAGCGGACCGGCCTGCACGAGACCCAGGCCGGGGAGATAGCTGCTGCGGTGATCGCCGGATTGAGCGCGCGTTACGGCGGCGACCGGCTATACGTGCCTGTCCTGAGAAAGGAACAGCGAAACGCGGCGATCCTGCAGGCCTTCGACGGCACGAATAGGGCCGAGATCTGCCGCCGATTCGGGATCAGCCAGAGCACCCTGTACAAGATACTGAAGCGCCGCCGGTGCCCGCCTCCCTGACCGATGACCTGAAAAATATTCCACTTTTTTGCCTAAAAAGTGGAATGGCTTTTGGGCAGACTGGTGCGCATGAGTACCGCCACCGACATGCTCGCAAAGTATCTGGCCGCCGAGCAGGCCATTCTCGAGGGGAAGGAAGCCCGGATCGGGGATCGATCACTCCGCATGGAGGATCTCCCCGAGATCCGCCTCGGCCGCAAAGAATGGGAAGGTCGGGCCAACGCAGAGCGCGCCGCTGCCGCCGCCCTTCCTTCGCTGGGCGGGTTGACGTTCCTGACCGGCCGGCTGGATAGGTAGGCGGAATGGCCAAGGACCAAAAGAAGCGCAGCGCGAAGAGCAGCGGCAAAGCGCGAGCCGAAGGCAAGAAGCCGCCCGAGGCAACGTACGAAGCGGCCGAACCGTCCAAACAGCGCAAATTTCGGCGCGATCGCGTGGCTCCAGATCAGCTGGTGCAACGCGGCGCCTTGGCGATCCGCGACCAGATGCGATATCTGGAGCGCAACCACGACATCGCGCGCGGCATCATCCGGACCATGGTCAACAACGTGATCGGTCCCAATGGCATTGGTATCGAGCCGCAACCCCGCCGCCGCGACGGCACCATTCACGAGGAATACGCGAACGTCCTGCGCAGCATGTTGCGCCAGTGGGCGCGGTTCCCGGAGGTGACCCATCGGCACCACTTCTCGAAATCGCAGCGCCTGATGGCGCAGGCCTGGTTTCGCGATGGGGAGGCCTGGACCCAGCTGCTGATCGGCCGAGTTCCCAACCTGACTTTCCGCACGCCGCTTCCCTTTGCGCTTGAGCTGTTCGAGGCGGACATGGTGCCGATGGACTATGACGATCCGTCGCTCAACATCCGCCAGGGGATACAGCGGAATGCATGGGGCCAGATCACCGGCGTGTACGTATACAAGACCTTCCCGGGCGACAACAACTTCCTGGTCCGGGGTACGGAAGCGAAGAGGATTCCTGGCGACAGGATTCTGCAGCTGGCGGACCTGGATCGGATCGGCCAGTTGCGGGGCGTGTCCGGTATGGCCAGCATCATCAATCGCCTGGAAGACGTCAAGGATCTCGAGGAATCGGAGCGGATTGCCGCGAAGCTGGCGGCCCGCCTCACGGCATATGTCCGTAAAGGCGATCCCCAACTCTACAACCCCGAATCGGTCCAGACGGATGATCGAGGCCAACCCATCCAGCGCGACATCGCCTTCGACCCAGGCACCATCATCGATGGCTTGGGGGCCGGAGAAGAAATCGGCCTGATCGACACCAAGCGCCCCAATCCCAACATTTATACCTGGCGCCAGGGTCAGCTCCGCGCCGCGGCTGCCGGCGCCGGCGTCAGCTACTCCAGCGCGGCGCGGGACTACGACGGAACCTACAGCGGCCAACGGCAAGAACTCGTCGAGCAGTGGGTGAACTACGCGGTCCTGACCGACGAGTTCGTGGGGCAATGGCTGCAGCCGGTATGGGAAGCCTTCGTGAACACCTGCGATCTTTCGGGCGTGGCGCCGATGCCGAAGGACGTCGATCGCGCCCTGGCGCATGATTGCCTGTTCGTCGGCCAGTCTATGCCATGGATCGACCCGATGAAGGAAGCCCAGGCGTGGCAAATGCTGGTCCAGTGCGGGTTCGCCTCGGAAGTCGAGGTCATGCGCAAGCGAGGGGTCAACCCGCTGGACGTGCTCGATCAACTGGTCTCGTGGCGGACCAAGGCCCGCGAGAAGAATCTCGTCCTCACCTCCGACGCCTGGCATACCAAGGTCGGCCAACTCGCCGCCGGCATTCCTTCTCCTGCAGCCGATGACGACGATGAGGATGACGACGGCGCGACAAAGGCAGACCGGCGAAGCATGCGCGCGCGCTGGTCGGCCCGCGCCGCCTATCGCGCCTCTCGGCGCGCGGCACGAAACCATGGGTAAAAACGACGCCCAGAAAATATTCCACTTTTTTGCCTAAAAAGTGGAATGGCTTTTGGGCAGACTGATTGCACGATCACTTCAGCCTAGCGCGAGCCCCGCGATGTCCAAGAAAAACTCCATCTGGTACAGCATTCGACGGAAGACCGCGATCGCTGCTGCGGTCCTCGGGCTCGCGGCTGGCACGGCCGCCGCAGGCTCCGTGGGCGAGGTCTATATCTACGGCGAGATCGGTGACTCCTGGTACAGCGAATCGGTCAGCGCAAACGATTTTCGCCGGGAGATAGAGCAACTCGATGTCCAGACCCTGGTGGTGCGAATCAGCAGCATTGGCGGTTCGTGCCCGGATGGCATCGCCATCTACAACGCTCTGAAGCGGCATCCGGCAACCATTCACGTCGCCATCGACAGCTGGGCCTGCAGCGTTGCGAGCTTGATCGCCATGGCAGGCGACACCGTCGAAATGCCCTCCAACACGCTGATGATGATCCATGGGCCAAGCATGATGGCCGCTGGCAACAGCAACGAACTGCGCCGGGTCGCCGACATGCTCGATGTCTGGGCGGATGCCATGTCGACCAGCTACGCCGCCAAGACCGGCAAGCCCAAGGCAGAGATGCTGGCGTTGCTCACCGACGGCGCGGATCACTGGTACACCGCCGAGGAAGCCGTGGCCATGGGACTGGCCGACATCAGCACGGAGGCGGTTCCCGTCACGGCCTCGCTGGACATATCCCGATTTTCTTCCATACCCGCGGCCGCCGCCGCATTCCTCAAGGACGTTTCCATGCCTCAAGCCAACCCGGCGGCGCGTACGCCTGCCAATCCCGCCCCCGCGCCCGCCGCCAACCCGGCGCCCGCTCCTGTTCCCGCCGCCGAAGCGGACATTCGCCGGGTGACGCTGGAAGCGGAGACGCAACGCCGTGTGGATGTTCGCGCGGCATTCGCCCCCTTCATGGCTGCCGCCGGTGTCGCGGATCTACTGCGAACCTGCGAGGACAACGTCGCGGTCAGCGCCGCTGCGGCGCGGGAGCAGCTCCTGCAACATCTGGGCCAAAGCAGCCAGCCCGTGGGCGCCCAGGTTGAAACCCTCGAGGACGAGACCGACAAGTATCGCAGCGGTGTCGTTGCAGCGCTGCTTCACCGTGCAGGCGTCCACCTGAAGGATGCCGCTCCTATTGCGGCGAACCCCTATCGCGGCTATCGCATGCTCGATATCGCTCGAGCCTCGCTCGAGCGGCGCGGTATCAAGATGGTGGGACTGGATCCGATGTCCATCGTCGCGATGGCGTTCACGCAGACAACGGGCGACTTCCCCGTGCTGCTGGAGAACGCCATGCACAAGGCGCTACTGGCTGCGTGGAAGATCACTCCGGACACCTGGAGTCGATTCTGCGCGATCGGGTCCGTGTCGGATTTCCGAGCTCACAACCGCTACCGTATCGCCAGCCTGGGCAACCTCGACGACCTGAGCGAGGCCGGCGAGTTCAAGACCAAGGCGATCCCCGATGGAGAAAAGGCCGAGGTCTCCATCGGCACCAAGGGCTACATCATCAACCTGACCCGCCATGCCATCATCAATGATGATCTGGGTGCATTTATCGGGCTTGCTACCGCCCAAGGGCGTGCCGCGAAGCGAACGGTCGAAGCATTGGTCTACGCCCTCTTGGCATCGAACCCCTTGCTGAAGGACGGCCACGCCCTTTACTCCGCCGAACACGGCAACCTGCTCACCGGCGCAGCTCCGTCCGTCGAATCGTTCGATGCCGCGCGCGTTGCCATGGCCCAGCAGAAGGACGTCGGCGGCAATGATTTCCTGGATATCAGCCCTTCCATCTGGCTCGGCCCGATCGGCCTGGGCGGCACCGCGCGCGTGATCAACGGGGCGCAGTACGACCCGGACACCGCCAACAAGCTCCAGCGACCCAACAAGGTCGCGGGCCTTTTCGGCGATGTCGTGGACACCGCCCGCCTGACTGGCACCGCGTGGTACACGTTCGCCGCGCCGGATGTGGCCCCTGCGATCGAAGTCGATTTCCTCGACGGCAACCAGGAGCCGTTCCTCGAACAGCAGAACGGCTTCACCGTGGACGGCACCCAGTACAAGGTCCGCCTCGACGTCGGCGCGACGGCGATCGACTATCGCGGCACCACCAAGAACCCCGGCGCCTGACCGTTCAGCTACATCGCCCACTGACAAGGACCACTCATGACCAAGACCTACGTCCAACCCGGCAATGTGCTGGACCACAAGCCCTCGGCCGATGTTGCCTCGGGCGCGGTGGTAGTGCTCGGCGCGCGCATCGCCATCGCGTTGTCGGCGATCCCCGCCAACACCATCGGCAGCGTCCAGGTGAGCGGCGTTCACCGCCTTGCCAAGAAGACGGGTGACACATTCGCCCAGGGCGCGCTGGTGTACTGGGACAACACAGCGAACAACCTGACCAGCACGGCCACCGACAACACGCTGGCGGGCTTCGCGGCTGCTGCGGCGGTCAGTGCCGACACCACCATGCTGGTCAAACTCAACGCCTGACGCCATGCCCAGCCCCTTCGCCGCCCTGGAGGCTCGGGTCAACCGGATCGCCGGGGCCAAGCTCGCCAACGCCGAGGCCGTGATCGGGGGCTTCGCTGACCCGGTCGCCGTGATATTCGACGACCGGTATGTCGATCCGCTCACGATGTCGGCGACGGCCCCGCAGGTGCAATGTGACGGCGCACTGGTGCCGGGGATTGCGGTGGGGCGATCGGTAGCGGTTGCAGGCCGTACCTATTCGGTGGCGGAGATCCACCCGGCCGGTGCGGGCTGGCTCACCCTCATTCTGGAGGCCACGCTCCCATGATTGCGCACCAAGCTGTTCTCGATACGTTCGTGACGGCCCTGATCGGCACCCCTGGCGTCGGCACACGCGTATCTGCGGAGCGGACCTTCGATCTGGCGGATGACGTGCTGGCCGCGATCGACGTGGTCGAGGATGGCACGGCCTCTACTGAGATGGTGGGGTTCGCCAGCGAATCGCTGGTCCTCGCCCTCACGATCCGTGCCCGCAGCCGGACCCCGCGTGCGGCGTGCTACGCCATCCTCGAGGCGGCCCATCCGCGCGTCATGGGCGCGTTGTACTCCGATGGAGGCCAGGTGAAATCCATCACCCGCCTAAGCCACACATTCGACAGCGCGCCGGCGGACGTTTCGATCGGCGAGATGACGGCCAAGTACGCCGTCACGTTCGAGGTCGACCTCATCACTTTGCAATAAGGACCTGTCATGACCAAGGACGGCATCTTTTTTCATGTAGGCGAACTGTGGGCCACAGGCGCCGACGGCATTCCGCGCCAGTTCGCCACGCTGCAGGACATTGGCTTCAACTTCAAGGCGGACGTTAAGGAATTGTTCGGCCAGAAGCAGTTCTCGGTCGACGCGGCTACTGGAACCAAATCCCTTACCGGGAAATGGACCTCGGGCGAGTATGACCCGATCCTCTACAACGCCCTGTTCTTCGGCGAAACCGTCTCGGAAGGAAGCCTGCTTCTGGTGCCGGACGAGGTCGGCACCGTGGCGGATGCCGCCATCACGGTCTCGGGCGCGGCGACTTTCGACCGCGCGCTGTCCGTAAAGACCACTGGTGGCGTTGCGCTGGTGCAGGTCGGCGCCTCCGACACCCCGGCCGCAGGCGAGTACAAGGTCTCGAACGGCGTGTACACCTTCGCGGCGGCCACCGCCGACGGCACGAAGTTCTTGATCAGCTACACGAAGACATCCGTCGAGGGGCAGACAGTGTCGCTCTCCAATCGCGATGCCGGCGACACCGTATCGTTCGAGGGTCGGTTCTGGAAGAAATCCCGCTCGGGCAAGACCTTCGGCATGATCGCTCCGTCCTGCATCATGAGCAGCCTGGACCTGCCGTTCAAGCAGAACGATTACTTGTTGCCCGCGGCCGAATTCACGATCACCACGCCGGCGGTCGGATCCATTCTCCAGTTCGTGCGGGGTGCCTGACGTGCCCAAGTTCAACGGCGTAGATATCACCGTCGGGGGTCGGGCCTTCGTTATCCCCCCGCCCAGCTTGCGCACGATGAAGCAATATCGCGCGCCGGCGGCGGCCCTGATGCACAAACTGGCCACTGACCCCGCCGCCTTCACCCCAGCTGACGGCGAGCAACTCGACGATCTCATGGTCGACGGGGCCTACGAGATCGTGCTGCGTAACTACCCCGAGCTCACACGCGCTGAGTTCGAGGAATTGTTCGACATGCCTGCGGTGAACGCTGTGCTTGCAGCATCATCGGGAAAAGGTGGGGGGGGGCCGGGAAACGACGAGGCGTCCCAATCCACCAGTTCGATTGGGACGCCCTCACAGCCCGTCTCTGCAATTTCACAGGCTGGCGATGGACAGACGTAGAAGACCTCGGTCTGGAACAAATCCAGGCCCTCTTCCGCGAATGGGAGGTCCATCCTGCCGTGCCGCAGTTTCTGAGAGCGCGCCTCGGCGTCGAGACCCCGAGCGGTCTGGCCCTGCAATCCTCTGGCCCGCAGGACGACGATGAGATCGACGACGAGTTCGACCGCCTTGAGCGAATGATGCTGCATTGACCCGACGTGCCCCATGGACAAGACCATCAATTACTTCCTGAATGCCAACGCGACCGGTTTGGTCGCGGCATTCAGTCGTGCGTATGGCGCGATGGGCGACGTGCGCACTCGTGGGATAGCGCTCCGTGAAACGCTCGTTGGGTTAGGCAGCGTCATGGGTGCGGGCATGTTTGCCGCTGCCGTCAAAGAACAGATCAACTTCGCCGATTCGCTTGATGACCTGTCCCAGAAAGCCGGGGCAACTGCAAAGGAACTATCCACGCTCGCTTACGCCGCTCAGATCGAAGGGATGAGTCTGGACGGCCTGGGCGCTGCGCTGGCGAAGCTTTCCCAGTTGATGCTCGATGCAGCCTCCGGTGGGAAGGAGGCAGCATCGACCTTCAAGGTGCTAGGAGTCTCGATCAAGAACGAAGACGGAACCTTGCGCCGCTCCGACGAGATGCTGCTGTCGATTGCCGACAGCTTCTCCGAACTAGAGGACGACGCAGGAAAGACTGCCGTAGCGATGCGGCTCTTCGGTCGCAGTGGCGCGGAGATGATCCCGTTCCTCAACAGGGGGCGAGAAGGCATCGAACAACTGCGCCAGGAGGCGCGCAACCTCGGACTCGAGATTGACAATAACACCGCGGCTGCGGCAGGTGATCTCAACGACGATCTGGCCAGGCTGCAGGCGGGGCTGTCGGGCATTACCCGTCAGATCGCAACCGACACCATCCCCACGGTGAAGAGAATCACCGAGGATTTTCTCGCCGCGCGCATGGCTACCGGATCTTGGTGGCAAGCGCTCCTAAACGTCGGTCAGCTGGATTCGCTGGAAACACCAGAGCAACGAATCGAGCGGCTCACGGCGAAAATCGCCAACCTGCGAAATCTTCAGAGGTTCGCGGGCCCTCGCGGTAGGATGGCTGACGAGATCAAAGAAGACATCCAGGATTACGAGAAGCAACTCAACTACGCGAACGGGCTGCAGCAGCGCCGCGCCGGAGATCGGGCGCAGGCGTTCGTGCGGACGCCGGGCGAACAAGCGAGGCTTTCTGAAGAGGATGCGCGAGATTCTGCCATGGCCCAGGCCATGGGTGTCGGGGGATCCCAGAAGAGGCGAATTGACCCGAGTTCGATCGCGAACGACAAGGCGAAGGAGGTCAATCGCTCGTCTGAATGGGAGAACGAGCTTGCCCGCCTCAAACTGCAGCATACCGTCAGCCTCGCGGAAGAGAAGGCTTTCTGGGATGCAAAGCTGAAGTTGACGAAGGCGGGGACTTCGGAGCGGAGCGCGGTCGAGAAGCGGTCTCTCGATGCCGAAAAAGCGATCAAGGAAGATGGGTTCGCGAAGCAACTGCAGGACCTTTCCTTCCAGCAGCAGACCTACAAAAGCAATTTCGACGAACGCATCAAGCTGGCCCAGCAGGAAGCCGATCTCGTTACCCAGCACTACGGCGCCGAATCGCGCGAAGCCGCGGCTGCGATCAACCGCATCACCGAACTGCGCCGCCAAGCGGCCGATCAGCAACAGCAGATCGACAACATTCGTGCCGATACCGAGCAGCAGCGGCAACTGGCCGGCATCGACCTCGAGGAACGCCAGGCCCAGCTCGAGTTGGACCTCGGCCGCTCGACGCAGCAGATCCTGCTCGATCAGCAGCGCGAGTTCGAGGATCGCCGCTACGAGATCCAGCGCGCCGCCTTGGAGCGCCGCCTGCAACTCCTGCAGTCCGACCCGACCTCGGACCCGGTAGCGGTCGCTCAGATGCAGGCACAGCTCGAACAACTGGAGATTCAGCATCAAGGGCGGTTGTCCGAGTTGTCGATGAACGCCACGCGGTCGCAGAGCGCCAACTGGTCCAACCTGTGGGGCGATATGCGAACGGGCGGCGAGCAGGTTTTCTCCGGCCTACTGTCGCGCTCGACCAGCTGGCAGCAGGCCCAGCAGCAGTCTTTGCAGATCGTCTCCAGCGCATTCTCGGGCTTCGTGGCCCGTCGGATCAGCGCATGGCTCGCGGGCGAAACCGCCCAGACAGCCGCCACTGCCGGCGGGGCCGCTACGCGGACGGGGATCGAGGCCGCCGCCGGCGCCGAATCTCTCGCCATCAAGGGCAGCACGGCCTTGACGAACATCGCCACCAGCGCCTACGAGGCAGCGGCCGGTGCCTACGCCGCGATCGCGGGTATTCCGTATGTGGGGCCGTTCCTTGCGCCGGCCGTCGCCGCCGGCGCGCTGGCGGCAGTGATCGGCTTCGGCTCCAGCATCTTCTCGGCCAGGGATGGCTTCGATATCCCCGCTGGGGTTAACCCGATCGTGCAGTTGCACGAGGAGGAAATGGTGTTGCCCCGTGCCCAGGCGAACGCTGTGCGGAGCATGGCCGCCCTCGGCGACGTGGCGTCCCGTGGTCCGGCCGAACCCGTGATCCAACCCGTAAACAACAACTTCTACATCAGCGCGAACGACGCCCAGAGCATCGATCGCATGATCAGGCGAAATCCGGAAGCGGTGGCCGCTGCGCTCCACACCTACGCCCGCCGGAATGGCGCGAGAACATGACTGCTCCCTACCTTCCCCAACGATGGTTTCTCGCCACGCCAGGCGTCGCCGGCGTTGCAGGAGTACTGCCCGTATTCGTCGGCGAAAAGTGGATGGCGAAGAAGGCTCCGGTGTGGAGCACGGAGGTCTATCGCAGCCGCAGCGGCCGGCGCTGGACCGCATCGAACTGGACGTACCCGATCTGGCGCTGGACGCTTCAGTACGAGTTCCTGCGGCGCCGGCCGATGCTCGATGAACTCGGCAAGCTGTGGGCCTTCTTCAACACGCGGCAGGGCCAGGCGGGCGAATTCCTATTCCTGGATCCCGACGACAATGCCGTCGAGGACGAGTCATTCGGCGTCGGCGATGGCGTAACGCGCGACTTTCAGCTGACTCGCTCGCTCGAAGACTGGAGCGAGCCTGTCCGCGCGCTCAACGGCTCGCCGCAGATCCTGATCGACGGCGTCTCGACGGTTGCGGTCGCTGTAGGCGACAACGCCACAGTGACCTTCACGTCGGCGCCCCCAGACGGCGCGCGCCTGAGCTGGACCGGCAGCTACTTCTTCCGTTGCGGCTTCACCTCCGACACGCTTGAACCCGCCCAGTTCCTGCGCCGGCATTGGGAACTGTCGCGGCTCGAGTTCGAGAGCCTCAAATGATCGCCGCCTCTCCCGAACTCAAAGCCTTCCTGGCATCTGGCCAGCGGTTGGCCATGGCGGATCTGTTCACGTTGACGCTGACCGATGGCACCGTCGTTCGGTGGACGGATGCGGACGTCCACGTCGTCGCGGACGGTCGAACATTCCGGGCGGACGGCCCGTCGATCTCCCGTAGCGCCATACGCCTCGCCAAGGGCATCCAGACTGACACACTGGATGTCACCCTGACCCAGACCGATGGTGTCCAGCTGGCAGGGCAGCAACTGCTCCCCTTCGTCGTGCGTGGAGGCCTGGACGGAGCTGAGCTGCTGCTCGAGCGCGCGTTCGGCCCGCGGCTGGACGCGATCGTGGGCACGATTGTCCGCTTCGTGGGCCGGATCGGCCCGGTCGACAACGCGACGGCGCACGAGATAAGCCTGTCTGTGATGAGCCGGACAAACATCCTGAACACGGCCATGCCCGCCGATTTGTTCCAGCGCGGATGCCTGAACACCGTGTACGACCACGCCTGCGGCCTGAACCGCGAGGCGTTCGCCGTGATGGGCCTGGTCACCGGCACGCCCACCGTCCGGTCCTTCGGAACCAATCTACCCCAGGAGGCCGGCTGGTTCACGCTCGGCGCGATCGCCATCGGCGGCGTCCGCCGGACGGTCAAATCCCACGATAGTGGGGGAGGCTTGGTGCTATCCGTAGCTCTGCCTACGGTTCCCTCGGCCGGCACCGAATTCATCGCCTGGCCGGGCTGTGACGGCCTGCAGACCACGTGCGAGCAGAAGTTCAACAACAACGTAGGTAGCGGGCGAAACCGCTTCCGGGGCCAACCGTACATCCCCATCGTGGAGACCGCGATATGAGCGCCGTGATCCAGCTTCAGCGGGATGCGGTCGTCGCCGAGGCCCGCGCCTGGCTGCGGACCCCGTATCACCACCGCGGGTGCGTGAAGGGCGTGGGCGTCGATTGCTGCCGTTTCCTTGAAGGCGTATGGCGCGCCGCAGGCTATGACATCTGCGAGATCACCCAGCCCTACTCCATCGACTGGAACCTGCACCGCGATGCCGAATTGATCGTCGACGGTCTGCTCCAGTACTGCGACGAGATCGACCCCGTGCAGCTGCAGCCCGCCGACATCCTCGCCTGGCGCTACGGCCGCACGTTCGCCCACGTGGGCATCTACTTGGGCGGGGAGATGTATATCCACTCGCATCGCCGCTCCGGCGGCGTCGTGCTCGACAGGATGAGCGATGAGGAGGTCCGAAAACGCCCCATGCGGTGTTTCGCTTACCGCTGGCCGGAGGGAGCGTCGTATGGCCGGTAGTTCGACCATCTCCACCGTCGAGCCCAAGATCGGCGGCTTTGCCGTTCAGAAATCGCTGTACGGCGTTGCCGTGCCGCGCGTGTGGGGCACGACGCGCGTGGGCGGCAACATGCTCGGTTACAACGATTTCGAGGCCATTGAGCACAAGAGCGAAGAGTCTGCGGGCGGCAAGGGGGGCGTCACCCAGGAGAGCGTCACCTGGACTTATCAGGCCGCGATCATGGTCGCCCTGTGTGCGGGCCCCATTGCTGGCGTCAAATCGGTTTTCCGGGACAAGTCGGTCTTCGTCAACAGCGAAGTCGACGGCACCGCCCTGGAGCAAGCCGGCCTGAGCTTGGCCGTGGGCAACCTCGGCCAGGCGCCCTGGGGCTACATGCTGACGGGTCATGCCGACCAGGCGCTTGGGTATTCCGGCCTGGCCTACGTATACGCCGCGGCCTACCAACTGAACGGCAGCGCCGGCCTGCAGAACCACACTTTCGAGATCGAATCATTGATCCGGGAAGAGGGCCTGCCGGACGCCAACCCGGGCGACATCGTCGCGGACTTCCTGACGCATCCCGTGGCCGGCGTGCCCGGCTGGGATCCGGCATGGCTGGCGGACCTCTCGTCCTATCGGCTGTATGCCAAGGCTGCGAACCTGCTGCTGTCGCCGGCCCTGACCGACCAGCGTCCCGCGCACGAGTTTCTGACCGAAATCGCCACCGCGTCGAACTCTGAAATCGTCGTCAGTGCCGGCCTGTTGAAAATCATCCCGTACGGCGACGAAGCCGTTACAGGTAACGACGAGACCTGGTATCCCGATCTGGCCCCACTGTACGACCTGGGCCCCGACGAGTTTGACGGCCCGCTCGAGTGGAGCCGGACCGATCCCGCCGACGTGTACAACGTCCGCCAGGTCGAGATCGTCAACCGGGCGAACCAGTACAACCCTGAGACCATCTCCGCGCCCGACCAGGCTGCCATCGAACTGTACGGGCTGCGCAAGGAAGATCCGGTCAAGCTGAGTTGCATCAACGAAACCGCCGTCGGACGCCATATTGCGCAGCTTCGGCTGCAACGCGACCTGAACAACCGGAACCGCTATAGCGGCCGGCTCCCGTGGAATTTCGTGCTGCTCGAGCCCATGGACTACGTCGCGCTGGTCGATCCTGAACTGGGTCTCGATCGCCAGCTGGCGCGGGTGACGGATATTGAGGAAGACGACGCGGGCTTGCTGACCGTCACGTTCGAAGAGGTCATGGCCGGCTCGGCCAGCGCGTCGGTCTACCCCACGCACACCGCCGGAACCACCGGCATAAATTTCAACGTGGCGCCGGGCAGCGTCTCGCCGCCGGTCCTGTTCAATCCGCCAGACTCGTTGCTCAAAGGCGGATTGGAGGTCTGGGCGGCAGTGGCCGGCCTCTCCCCGAACTGGGGCGGTTGTGACGTCTGGGTCAGCCAGGACGGCGACACCTACAAGCGCATCGGCAGCATCACCGGCCGCGGCCGCTTCGGCGTGCTCACCACCGCCCTGGCCGCCGGCGCCGATCCCGACACGACGCACTCTTTCGGAGTCGACCTATCCGACTCGGCCGGCCAGTTGCTGGGCGCGGCGCAATCCGACGTCGACGCCGCCATTACTCTGTGCTGGGTCGGCGGCGAACTGATCGCCTACCGGGACGCCACCCTCACGGGTCCGAATCGCTACACCCTGGGCGGATACTTGCGCCGCGGCCTGTACGGGGCGCCGGTGGGCAGCCATGCCATCGGCACACCCTTCGTGCGGCTGGACGACACCATATTCAAGGTCCCATTTGAGCCCGGCCAGGTGGGCACAACCATCTACGCCAAATTCGTCTCCTACAACGTCTTCCAGCGAGCGTATCAGTCCCTCGCCGCCGTGCCAGCCTACGCCATCGCCCTCTCGCCCGAGCGCGCCGCGCCCGAGGCCGCGTCGGGCCTGGCGCTGATGGCGCCGTTCGAGGGCACGTATTTCACCGTGTCGTGGAACCCCGGCGCCCGCGGCGAACGCTCCAAGGTCCGAGTGTTGGACGGGACGACCGTGCTCCGGGCCGTCGAAACGACCGGAACGTCCTTCACGTACCAACTCGAGGACGCCGAATACGACGGCGTGGTGCGCCGCGACTACACGGTCCAGGTCGTATCGAGCAACGTCGCGGGCGACGCCGCGCCGATCAGCTTGCCGGTCCACAACTCGGCCCCGCCTGCCGTGACAGGCGTCACGGCCACGCCCGGCACCGCCAATGTCGTCGTCGATTGGGAGCAAAGCCCCGCGGTCGACCGCGCTGGCTACCTCGTCTACTACAGCAACACCAGCGGGTTTGACCCGAGCGCTGGTCAAGGTGCGATTGCGTACGACGGTCCCGGGCTGACGACGACGATATCGGGCCTGACTGGCGGAGGCACCTACTACGTACGGGTCGCAGCCTACGACACGTGGTCGAAGAATGTCGGAGAGTTGGTGTTTAGCCCGCAGCTTTCATTCGTGCCGAATTAAAGGAACAACAAAATATGCAATACCAAGAATTCTATGCAGTGCACGCGGAGACGGGCAAGGTGCTGCCGTTTGCATGGGCGACCATTCGGATTTCGCAAACTGGCGCCCTGGCGCAACTCTACGGTATTGACGGCGGGCAATTGGACAATCCACTCCAGGCATCATCGGTGGGATTGGTCGGCTTCCGGGTTGCGGATGGGGAATATGACATTGTATTTCAGCAGGGGCCCTATACCGCCCCACCGATCACCCGGATTCTGTTCTTTGATCCTGTCCAGTTGCTCGATACGTCGTCCGGACTCGTCGCTCGGGCGGAGGAAGCTACGTACGTTTCGCAGCTGTATTCCAACTGCAAATATTATGAAACGGACGCCGCGATGCGTGCGGATGTCGGACAGCCCAATCCCAAGGCGGGGTTGGTCACGAACGATCCGGATCCGGACTTGAGGGGGTTCTCAATCTGGTACGGTACCGAATGGGTTCGCTCGGCCTACCAGCCTGCATTGCCATCCGACGCGGCGGCGGCGATTGCCGCGAAGAACGAAGCGCAGGCCATCGCCGACGAGTTCGGCGACCTGGAGAGTGCCGTGGACCAGGCCCAGGACTACGCCGGCCAGTCCCTGGCGTCGAAGCTTGCGGCGGCATTGAGCGAGGCAGCCGCCGCCGGCAATGCGCAGCTTGTCCAGGTAATGTCGGATGCGATCGTCGCCGCATTCGGTTCTATCAGCTACCTGGAGCCGGTCTCGTATGCTGCGGGACTGTCGATGACGCTGGCCGCGCAGACGGTGGGCTACAACGGCAACACCTACGCCCCGAGGGTCGACAAACTGCCGTTCACGACCTCTGGGACGTTTGAATCCGACAAGTTCCGCTTGATCCAGGGCGTTGCCGGCGCTGACCTGGGAGCGACCACGGGATCGCTTATGGTGGGCGACCGGCATACGCCGACGGCCATCCCGCTGAACATGCACGATCGCATGAAAATGTGGTTCAGCGCGCGCGACTACATCGCTGGCGAGAACCCGGTCGCGGCCACGCCGCTCGTGTTCACCATTCGGAATAACGGTGACAAGTCGGACAAGTTCAACCACTGGAAACCCATCACCACGTCCGGCCATGCGACGCTGGGATTGCGTAGCGCCGACGGTCCGGGGACTGAGGTGGAGACGAATCCGAATCATATCCGCGTGCGGTACGACACCGGAGCGGATATCACGCTCGGATTCCAGGTGACGGTAGACAACGATCTGGCGCGCACTTATCTGAGGGTCGGTGCATCGGTGGGGCACAACGAGTCGCTGATCTATATGTGCCGCGACATTATGGCGGCGATCAATCGCAGCGCGGCTGGTGTCTGGACGATCGGCGTGCACAACGGCGTCAAATCTGTCGAATGGGATTCGGTCCGTGAATGCCTGACCGTGAATCACGCGCAATGCCCGAACGCGGCGATCAATGTCGATGTTCAGGGTGCTAATTTCATCGGCATGTGGGATGCCCAGCCTGCCCAGGTTGACGATTACAAGACCCGCGTCTATTTCACGCGCAAGCAACGGCGAGATCACTCGGCGCGGGTTGAGTGGAACGGTTCCGCATGGGGGTTCGTCGGGAACTCGCAGAACATCGCTATTCAGAGCTACAACCCGGCCAATGGCGATCTGGTACTCGCGTTCCTTGGTGGCGTGGTGGCGCCGGTGGCGGTGTCATCGGTGACCAGAAGCGGCGCTGTCGCAACGATGGTGACGGGGGCTGCGCATGGCCTGCGTGTGAATGACTGGGTGCGATCGAGCGGGGCGAACGAGACCGAATACAACGGCTGGTTCCAAGTGAAGACCGTGCCCGACACGACGTCGATCACGTTCGATATTTTGACTACGCCGGCATCTCCGGCGACTGGCAGTCTGACGTATACCGCGAAC
Organism: Alcaligenaceae bacterium SAGV5; assembly: GCA_009360345.1. Classification (GTDB taxonomy): domain Bacteria; phylum Pseudomonadota; class Gammaproteobacteria; order Burkholderiales; family Burkholderiaceae_B; genus Pigmentiphaga. The sequence continues at coordinate 121,567 of SPDP01000002.1, read as the reverse complement.
CGGGCTGGCAACGTCTTTGCGTACTCGCTATCGCTCACGCGTTACGCGACCAACTTCGATCCTGAGATCAAAGCGTCCGACGAAGGGAAGGTCACCGTCAACATTCGAAATGACGCGCGTGCGGTGGTGACCGGCACTCCTACCACTGCGTGCAAGTTCGTCGTGAGCGCCTCCAGCCGATCGCAACCGGAAATGCCGCCAGCCGAATTCGCGATCGGGCTGCGATGGAACAGCGCGAGCTACATCGACCCCAGGTCCATCGACACAACGGACTATCCGGGCATGAATCTGTGGTGCGATGGGTTGGCGGGCAAGAAATGGGCTTAGAGGAGCTGAATATGACTGAACCTTCCTCCGGCGTGGCTGCATGGCTGGCAGGCGCCGCAACCGCTGGCGCAGTACTGGGCCTGCAATACGACGCGCTGGTACCGGGCTTGCTCGGCGGCCTGATGGCGCTGTCGTTCGCAGCGCCGACCACGCGCATGCGAATGGCGCTTGCCGTAGCGACCAGCACAGTCCTGGCCGGCTACGGCGCGCCGGTGGCGGCTGTCGTGCTGATGCAGTGGCTGCCGCCGACTGATGCGCCGGCCGCGCGAGCGCTGTCGGCTGTCGCAATCGGTCTGCTCGCTCAGCAACTCGTTATCGCCGCCCAGGCCATCGTTACTTCGGCGCCGGGCGCTGTAGTTAAGGCCGTCGCCGATCTGCTGGCGCGCTTCACGGGAGGCTCGCGATGATGTTGATCGTCAACATGCTGGCCGCGACGGCGCTACTGGTGCATGCAGTCTGCGCAATAAATCACATGACGCGCAGAACCAATCACCTCCAGCGGGTCGGCTATGTCACCTTGGCGGCGGGCTCGTTTGCAGTTTTGTTGGGGCCGCTCTATGGGTATAGGGTGCCGCCGCCCGCCGAGGTTGCCGTTAACCTCGGCGCCGTGGTCGTACTCCTGGTGCGTGTATGGCTTGATCTGCGGAGGGAGCCATGAGCCTGACAGTGCAGCAGATCGCGCGCTGTACGGGAGCGACGCTCATACGGGCTGCAGCCTGGCTCCCACATCTGCGGGTGGCCATGGCGCTGTGCGACGTTTCGACACCCGCCCGGCAGGCAGCGTTTCTCGCTCAGATCGGGCACGAGTCAGGCGGTCTGGTCTATACCACGGAGATATGGGGACCAACCGCCGCGCAGCGGCGCTACGAAGGACGACGCGACCTGGGCAACGTGCAGCCCGGCGACGGCAGCAGGTTCCGTGGTCATGGGCTAATCCAAGTGACGGGCCGGGCGAACCATGCCGCTGCGCGGGATCGGTTGCGCGTGCGACTGGTCGACGTGGCCGTGCCAGATTTTGAAGCGCAGCCTGAGTTGCTCGCGCAACCTCGCTGGGCCGCGCTATCTGCGGCCGATTTCTGGGCCTCGCGGGATCTGAATGAACTGGCCGATGCCGGGAATTTCGCAGACATTACGCGCCGCATCAACGGCGGCCTGAACGGCTACGGCGACCGCCTGGCCAAGTGGGAGGCCGGAAAGGCTGCGTTGGGAGAGACGTCATGATGATAGCAATGCCCGCCTGGCAGCGTTACGGCGCCGTTGCGGCAACTTCATTGGTGATCGGTGCTGCTGTCGCCTGGACAGTCCAGAAATGGCGCCTCGGTGCCGAAATCAGCGATCAACGCGCCGCCTCGGCGACCGAACGTCAGGAACATTCCGACCTAGCCAGGATAGCCGAGGCTGATCAGCGCACGATCGAATTCAACAGGATGGAGGCAAACGCCCATGTCACGTACCAAACCCAGCGTCGCATCGAGGCGGCTGCAGTTGCTCTGCGCGATCGCGATGCCGCTATTGTCGGCTTGCGCAACGCCCTCGCCGCCGCCGAGTTCCGTAGCGGTCAGGCCGGCAGCGATTCCGACCCCCGCAGCGGCGCTGATGACCCCGCAACCCTACGAACAGTGGTCCGAGAGTGCACGGCGGAATATTCAACGATGGTCGGAAATGCTATCAGCGCCGGTGTCGCGGTGACAGGTTTGCAGGCCTATGCGTTGAGGGTATCGGGTTCTTCTAGCAATGAGCGAAACTCGAGGGTTGCGCGTTGAAGGTTGGCATCGGCTGAATATCGACAGGGATGCCATCAAAAATCGTAGGTATATTGGTTGTGGGGTAACCTTGCCGAACCCATACGACAAGGCGCGCGGATGCGCCTGTGCCTTCAAGATGCACAGTCAGTTGGCCGCGTGGCTTGTTAAGAAAGGAGTAGAGATGCTCGGCCGCATTCATAGTCTCTCCTCATGTGTTGTGACCCGCTACCAGTGACACATTTAGGGCACCGAGGATCGGTTGGATAGGCAAGATCAGCGACAGCAAGTTTCCGGGTGCCTGATTGCTTACCTGGCCTGCAACTACAAGGCCTACAGCATACAGATTTCCATCCAACGCTTCATGCACCACCAGCGAGCCGGAATCTCCAGGTTCAGAAAATCGGTCGCCGCTACCGACAACGGCGTGCAACCCGTCGAAATACACCGGACCGTTAAACGAGTGTTCTGGTGCTGAATAGTTGACAGGTTGGGGGCCCACAAGTGCCCCGATCACTGTCCCTTCCGTGTAACCAGAACTGCGTCCCACTTTCCGGACACGCAGCCCTGGAACGAGAGGCATCGACACCCCGGGAGTATCGTAGAACGTCTGCTGTTGGGATGAAACCCTGTCCGGACAGGTTAGGCGAAATATCGCTACGTCCTGATTTTGTATTGTATCAACAGTAGTCGGGTCACCCATCAGCATGGGCAGTTGACGCTCATGCACCCCTAGCGTGAACGGATGAGGCATCGCAGGCCCGACATCAAGGACTCCTGGAGCAAGTATTGGCAGCCCACCGGGTGCGTAGTTGCAGCCCCCAACAACGTGATTGTTAGACAACCCGAAGAGGGTGCCTCCCGCATCACGAACTAGGCAGCCCAACGTTCCGGCGGAGCGCGCATTTCCAACCGAAACCGAACTGCCACACGTGTAGACCGGTCGGCCGTTGATGTTGACAACGGCGCAGGGCGTGGCGGCTTGCGCAACTGCTGCAGGCGTGACGGCCTCAGGGTTCCCTTGATGGTATCGCAAGGTGAAACCATCGCAGTGGGATGGCAGCGTCAATACCTGGCGTACTCCGGGCACAGCTCTCGCGAGAAAAACCACAATCTCACCCGCCGGCGCGTTCGTGCCGACAGCGCGAATCCACTTTTGGCGGAGGATCGCAATACCCGCCGCTGTAGCCCCCTCCAGTTGGGGGTCCTCATATGCATCGCCAGGGTGGTACGCATCTGCAGTCAGCAACCCTCGCCTATGCGCCCACGCAAGAAGTTTCAGTGCTGATGTCTGTATCTGAGGAGCGACCTGCTCAGGAGGTAGAAGCCGGGCATCTTCAAGCACAGGATTGGCGGCTGCGGGAGCGTTCATACTGGGTCCGTGGGAGTTGAATTACGAGCAGTATGCATCGACAGTTGCTTCTATTTGTTACTTGCTCTAACCGAATGCGGGAATTCCCTAGGTTGTGGCGCTGGAGCCACCGCACTCATCTTGCGTGCTGGTCATCAAACCGGCCGAACCTCGAAAAAGGCATCGGCCCCACTGGGTCCAACTCTGGAAGATCAGGGAACCCCTGCAGGATGACGGTGTAGCTCATAGCCATCGCTCAAATACTGTATAAAAATACAGTACAAATTGCACCCAGCCTATTTGATAGGTGGGCCAAAATCGTGAGAATGGGGCACCGGAGAACCGCATGAATTCGTGACTAGACTTTCGTAAATGTTCTCACCAGAGTAACCACAACCATTTGATTAAAAAAGGAAAACTGACTCTCAATGCCGGCCTTGTGATTCCGGTTGTCGTGGGTTCGAGTCCCATCAGCCACCCCACCCCGCATCAGGCATGGCGCCGCCCAAGACGCCGCACCGATCCCCAGGCCAAGCCGGCTTCAGGGGATTTTTTATTGCCTGTCCGCATCGCTGGCGAACCGCTAGCAAACGGCCAAAAACAAAACGCCCCTGCAGTGCAGGGGCGTTTTGCCAGGCGGGGACGAGGATCGGCTACAGGATGCGGATCTTGGACGCCTGCGGGCCCTTCGGACCCTGCACGGCCTCGAAGCTCACCTTCTGGTTTTCGTACAGCGTCTTGCGGCCGTCAGCCTGGATTTCCGAGAAGTGCGCGAACAAATCCTTCCCCCCATCATCCGGCATGATGAATCCGTACCCCTTGTCGTCGTTGAACCATTTAACGATGCCTGTGGCCATGATGCATTTCCTTCTTTGAATATGTGCGTACCGCGATAATCACTTAACCGGAATCAAGAACGGGACGTGCCCAAATGGAAAGCCGACTTGCCGACCCAACCGAGTAGAACCCTAGCCTGACACCTCGAAAATGACTATGCGGCGCATCGCCCTGCGAGTCAACTCGTTTTCGTTTCCTTCGGATACAACCATATTGCGGAGAACGGGCGTCTATATGAATTTTTCTTTACCCGTATATCCCCGGCATAAATGGCGGGATATGCCCCCCTTCGCGCCGGACTCCTAGAAATAGCGCGGCGCATCGGCAACAAAGTGGACAAACACAACCAATTTTGACAGGGTTAACGCGTAGAATTCATGAAATCAATCCCACAATCCTATCGTTTTCCCGCATAAGGAAAATACCTACGGGAAAAATGTCCCCATGCATTTGCGGCCGAGAAAAATTTACAAGCCCGCCATCCAATAATTACATGCACGGGCCTCTCCAATAATGCCGTCGAGATTCGATGGGCGCGGAACAGGAATTGCGGATAAATGAAAGCGGCGTGTCGCACTCATCGCCGGCGGGCTTTTCAGCCCTTACCCCGCATTCATAATCAAGGAGCAGGCTCATGAATCAACCGAAGCAACCTTCCTCCGGCCATCCCGCCCAGGCCGGCCAGCACCCCCAGAACCCGCAGCAGAGCCCGCAGCAAGCGGGCAATCAACCTGGACAGAAAGGAACGACCTCGCCGCGTCCCGACATGCAGCCAGGCCAGCGCGGACAAGGCCAGCAACAACAACAGCAACAGCAACAGCAACAACAGCGGCCGCAGACCGGCGAGCAGCAGAAGCCCGGCCAGCAACAGAAGTCCGGCCAGTAGCCCGGGCAGACGTCCAGGCAACGCGTCCGGGCTGGCCAGGGCACCAGTCCTGGCCAGCCGTTTCAAGAGAAATGGGGCGTGACGCGTCCGACCGGAGCGCTACTTTCCTTTGTCGAGCTTGTCGATGTAGCGCCGGGCGGCTTTCTCGGCATAGCGGTGGGCTTCGAACTCGGTGCCGAACACCTGATCCTCGCCCAGGTGCTGGTCCGAGGGAATGGGCCGGTACTGCGAGCCCGGATCCAGCGATACCGTGGCGGTTCCCTCGAACAGGGATGTCATGCCCCCCTTGGGATGGTTGACCGGACGGGCCACGGTGTGGATGTAATAACCCTTGTAATGCTCTCCTGCGCCTTCTGACATAGAAGTCTCCTGCAGACGATACGCCCATGAGGCAACGCCACGGTAGAGAAAGTTCAACCACCGGGCGGACCTAGCGTACCCGTCTCCATCCCGGATGGCTCTTGGGGCTATTACTCGCTGGTTCGAGGGTCGAAACGACAGGAAGAGAAAACGGGGGAGAGAAACAAGACGCGCCGCTGCAGACGACGGAAACGAAGGGCTGGCGCGGCGGACAGGAATCGAACCCGTAACCCCAGGCTTAGAAGGCCTGTGCTCTATCCAATTGAGCTACCGCCGCCCCGAAGCGCGGAAGTTTACCACCTTGCTGTCGGCCGCCCGTCCATTTGTTCCGGGCAAACACCTAGGCCCCCAAGAGAAGGATTTGCGACACAATGCACCAGGCGCATGCGGCATAGCCTGATACGGGAAACCATGAGTGACCTCATCCTCGAAACCCGGGACCTCGGCAAGGCCTTCAAGGGATTCGACGCAGTCAAGGATGTGAACCTGCGCGTCGCGCGCGGCAGCATCCATGCCCTCATCGGTCCCAACGGCGCCGGCAAGACCACCTGCTTCAACCTGCTCACGAAATTCCTGACGCCCACCTCCGGGCGTATTTTTTTCAACGGTACCGACATCACCGGCGAGGCACCGGCCCAGGTCGCCCGGCGCGGCATCATCCGGTCGTTCCAGATCTCCGCCATCTTCCCGCACCTGACCGCGCTGGAAAACGTCCGCATCGGGTTGCAGCGGCGCGAAGGCGGCACCTTCCGGTTCTGGCGCAGCGTCTCGCTCCTGGACCGCCTGAATCCGCGTGCCATGGAACTGCTGGACGAAGTGGGACTGGCCGAGTTCGCCGGCACGCCGGCCGTGGAACTGCCCTACGGACGCAAGCGCTCCCTGGAAATCGCCACGACCCTCGCCATGGAGCCGGAGCTGATGCTGCTGGACGAACCCACGCAAGGCATGGGCCACGAGGACGTGGACCGCGTCACGCAATTGATCAGGAAAGTCAGCGCCGGCCGGACCATCCTGATGGTGGAGCACAACATGAAGGTCGTGTCTTCCATCGCCAGCACCATCACGGTCCTTGCGCGCGGGATGGTACTGGCCGAAGGCCCCTACGAAGCCGTGTCGCGCAACCCGGAGGTGATGCAGGCCTACATGGGCACGGTGGAAGGCGAACTCCAGGGAGCCCATGCATGAGCCATGCTCCGGCCCTGGAAATCCGGAACCTGCATGCCTGGTACGGTGAATCGCATATCCTGCACGGCGTGGACCTGGACGTAGCACGCGGCGAGGTCGTCACGCTGCTGGGCCGCAACGGCGCGGGCCGCACGACCACGCTGCGCGCCATCCTGGGGCTGACCGGCGCGCGCCGGGGATCCGTGCGCATAGGCGGCGTGGAATCCATCTCCATGCCCACCCACCGCATCGCCCACCTGGGGGTGGGCTATTGCCCCGAGGAACGCGGCATCTTCGCCTCGTTGTCCTGCGAAGAAAACCTGATGCTGCCCCCGCCCCTGCGCGGCACCGGCGAGCGGGCCATGTCGGTCGAGGAAATCTACGAGATGTTCCCCAACCTGCGCGAGCGCCGGCATTCCCCCGGCACCCGGCTGTCCGGTGGCGAGCAGCAAATGCTGGCGGTGGCGCGGATACTGCGCACAGGCGCCGACCTCCTGCTGCTGGACGAGATCTCCGAGGGGCTGGCGCCGGTCATCGTACAGGCCCTCGCGCGCATGATCCTCGCCCTGAAAGCCCGGAACTACACCATCGTCATGGTGGAACAGAACTTCCGCTTCGCCGCGCCGCTGGCCGACCGCTTCTATGTGATGGAGCACGGCCGCGTGATCGAAGCCTTCGCATCGTCGGATCTGGCCGCCAAGCAGGACACCCTGCACGAGCTGCTTGGCGTATGAGGAGTACCTCTTAGGAGACGCGCATGAAGAAGCAAGCCCTAGTAGCGGCCATCGCGGCCGGCCTGGTCCTGGGATCCACCGCGCCGACGCTGGCGCAGGCGCCGAAGATTTCCGGCGATGTCATCAAGATAGGCTTCATCACAGACGGATCGAGCGTCTATGCCGACATCGACGGCCCGGCGGGGGCCGAGGCCATACGCATGGCCGTTGCCGACGCCGGCGGCCAGATCAACGGCAAGAAGATCGAGGTCCTGTACGCCGACCACCAGAACAAACCCGACATCGCGTCGGCCCGCGCCCGCGAATGGATAGACCAGCAGGGACTGGATCTCCTGATAGGCGGCACCAACTCCTCCACCGCGCTGGCGATGGCCACGGTGGCCACCGAAAAAAAGATTCCCTACATCGTCATCGGCGCGGGCTCGTCGCGCCTGACCAACGAAGACTGCTCGCCCTACATCGTCCACTACGCCTATGACACCGTCGCGCTGGCGCGGGGCACCGGGTCGGCCGTGGTGGCCCAGGGCGGCAAGAGCTGGTTCTTCCTGACCGCCGACTACGCCTTCGGCCACTCGCTGGAAGCCGACACCAGCGCAGTCGTCAAGGCGGCCGGCGGCACGGTGGTGGGGTCGATCCGCCACCCCCTCGCGGCCTCGGATTTCTCGTCCTTCATGCTGCAGGCCCAGGCCTCCAAGGCGCAGATCCTGGGCATGGCGAACGCCGGCGGCGACTTCATCAACGCCACCAAGGCAGCGGCGGAGTTCGGCGTCACCAAGACCATGAAGATCGCCGGCCTGCTGGTATTCATCAACGACATCCACACGCTGGGGCTGAACGCCACGCAAGGACTCTACCTGACCGACGGCTGGTACTGGGACCAGAGCAACGAGTCGCGCGCCTGGGCCGCCAAGTTCGAACAGAAGCTCAAGCGCAAGCCCTCGTCGCTGCAGGCGGCCGACTACTCGGCGGCTTCCTTCTACCTGAAGGCGGTCAAGACCACGGGCACGGACGACCCCGACACCATCATGAAATGGTTCAAGTCGAACAAGATCAACGACATGTTCGCCCGTGACGGTTACGTGCGCGCGGACGGACGCATGATCTACGACATGTACCTGTTCCAGGTGAAGACGCCCAAGGAATCCAAGGGCCCCTGGGACTACTACAAGGTGGCCCAGAAACTGCCCGGCGACAAGGTCTACACCACCCCCGCCGAGTCCAAGTGCCCGTTGCTGAAGAAGTCATGACGATCTTTGGCGTCCCGCTGCAGGCGATGCTCGGGCAGTTGCTGCTCGGGCTCGTCAACGGCTCCTTCTACGCGGTGCTGTCGCTCGGGCTGGCCATCATCTTCGGCCTGCTCAACGTCATCAACTTCGCGCACGGGGCCTTGTACATGGTCGGCGCCTTCCTGGCCTGGCTGGGCTTGCAGTACCTGGGGCTGGGCTATTGGTGGATGCTGGTGCTGGCGCCGCTGGCGGTCGCGGTGCTGGGCATCGTGATCGAACGCACGATGCTGCGCTGGCTGTACAAGCTCGACCACGTCTACGGCCTGCTGCTGACCTTCGGCCTGACACTGCTGATAGAGGGGCTGTTCCGCAGCTTCTACGGGGTCTCCGGGCAGTCCTATCCCGTGCCCGACCTGCTGCAGGGCGCCACCGACCTGGGCTTCATGGTCCTGCCCAACTACCGGGCCTGGGTCGTGGCGGCGTCGCTGGCGGTATGCCTGGCCACCTGGTACGTGATCGAGCGCACGCGCCTGGGCGCCTACCTGCGCGCCGGCACCGAGAACCCGCGCCTGGTGGAAGCATTCGGCGTCAACGTGCCGCTCATGGTGACGCTAACCTACGCTTTCGGCGTCGCGCTGGCCGCCTTCGCCGGCGTGCTGGCCGCTCCCGTGCAGCAGGTGTCGCCGCTGATGGGTTCGAACCTGATCATCGTCGTCTTCGCGGTGGTGGTCATCGGCGGCATGGGGTCCATCATGGGCTCTATCCTGACCGGGCTGGGCCTGGGCGTGATCGAGGGCTTCACCAAGGTGTTCTATCCCGAGGCGTCGAACACCGTCGTCTTCGTGCTGATGGCCCTCGTGCTGCTCGCGCGGCCCGCCGGCCTGTTTGGAAAAGCCACATGAACCGACATCTCGCCGGCTGCCTGGCGCTCGCGCTGGGACTGGGCGTGCTGCCCTACCTCGGCGTCTATCCCATCTTCGCGATGAAGCTGATGTGCTATGCCCTCTTCGCCTGCGCATTCAACCTGCTGCTGGGCTACACCGGACTGCTGTCGTTCGGGCACGCCGCCTTCCTGGGCAGCGCGGCGTATGCCACCGGCTACGCGCTCAAGACCTGGGGACTGCCCACCGAACTGGGCATCCTGTTCGGCGTGGCGGTCGCCGCCGCGATCGGACTGGTCATGGGCGGGCTCGCCATCCGGCGCAGCGGCATCTATTTCGCGATGATCACGCTGGCCATCGCGCAGATGCTCTATTTCTTCTACCTTCAGGCCCCCTTCACCGGCGGCGAGGACGGACTGCAGGCCATCCCGCGCGGCACGCTGCTGGGCCACATCGACCTGGGCAACGACATGGCGCTGTACTACGTCGTGCTGGCGATCTTCCTGTTCGGCGTCCTCCTGATCTACCGCACGGTGCAATCGCCCTTCGGCCAGGTCCTGAAAGCCATACGCGATAACGAGGCACGCGCCACCTCGCTGGGCTACGACGTCAACCGCTACAAGCTGCTGGCCTTCGTGCTGTCCGCCGCGCTGACCGGGCTGGCGGGCGCGACGAAATCGGTGGTGTTCATCTCGGCCACGCTCAGCGACGTGGTCTGGCAAATGTCCGGCCTCGTCATCCTCATGACGCTGGTGGGCGGCATGGGCACCCTGACCGGCCCCATGGTGGGCGCGCTCATCATCGTCCTGGTCGAAAACAAGATAGGCGAATGGGGCACCGCGCTGGCGGACACGACCGGCATCGGCTGGTTCGGCAACCTGGGGGATGCCGTCACCATCGTGACCGGCCTGATCTTCGTCGTCTGCGTGCTGGCTTTCCGGCGCGGCATCGTGGGCGAGCTGGCGGCGTGGCTGGACCGGCGCCGCCATCGCGCCTAGCGGACCGCACCGGCGGGCTGGCGGCCCGCGCCCCGATCATCGACAATCGAGGGATCCGGGCGTTCCCGCGCCCCGCCAGGAGCAACCATGTGGCAAGCATCGCAGCGCTATCCCGACCCCGCCGTCCGCGCGTTCGACGCCCGGTTCGAACAATACCGGCTGCCCTCGGCCGCGGTCGAGCGCCTGGCCACCGGCTGCCGCTGGAACGAAGGCCCGGTCTGGTTCGGCGACGGCCGCTACCTGCTCTGGAGCGACATCCCCAATGACCGGGTCATGCGCTGGGACGAGATCACCGGCGCGGTCAGCGTCTTCCGCTCGCCGTCCGGCCATGCCAACGGCATGACCCGCGACCGGCAGGGCCGCCTCGTCACCTGCGAGCACAGCGGCCGCCGGGTGATCCGCACCGGGCACGACGGCGCCGTCACCGTGCTGATGGACCGCCACGACGGCAAACCGCTCAACTCCCCCAACGACGTCGTCGTCAGATCCGACGGCACGGTCTGGTTCTCGGATCCGCCTTTTGGCATCGCAGGCTACTACCAGGGCCTCCCGGCCGAGCAGGAATTGCCGGCCAACCTCTATCGGCTCGACCCGGACACCGGCCGGGCCGAGGTGATGGCCGACGACATCGCCAGCCCCAACGGCCTCGCCTTCTCGCCCGACGAGTCCGTGCTGTACGTGGTGGAGTCGCGCGCCAAGCCGCGCCGCATCCTGGCATTCGATGTCGCGGCGGACGGGAAGCTGTCGAACCGGCGCGTCGCCATCGATGCCGGCCCCGGCACCCCCGACGGCCTGCGCGTGGACGTGGACGGCAACCTGTGGTGCGGCTGGGGCATGGGCAGCGAGGAACTGGACGGCGTGCGCGTATTCGCGCCGGACGGCGAGGCGATCGGCCACATCGCGCTGCCGGAACGCTGCGCCAACCTGTGCTTCGGCGGACGGCACCGCAACCGCCTGTTCATGGCCGCCAGCACATCCATCTACGCGTTGTACGTCAATACGCAGGGCGCGGCTGGCGGCTAGCCTGCGGCGGCCACGCCCTAGTCGAGCTGCAGGTTCAACTGCCGCAGGACTTTTTCCCACTTGACCGACTCGGCCTTCGTAAAAGCGCCGAACTCGGCCACCGACATCGGATTGGGCTCGGCCCCCAGCGTGACCAGGCGATCCCGCACCGCGGGCGAGGACACGATCTTGTTGATGGCCTGGTTCAGCTTCAGGACGATTCCGGGGGACGTGTGCGCCGGCGCGAAGACGCCGTACCAGGCGCTGGCCGCATAGCCCAGTACCCCGGCCTCGGCGATGGTCGGCACGTCGGGCAGCGAGACCGAGCGCTTGGCGTTGGCCACCGCGATCGGCCGCAGCTTGCCCTGCTGGACATAGGGCAGCACCGTCGCCATGTCGAAGGTCATGTCCACCCGCCCGCTGAACAGGTCAGGCATGGCGGGCGCGATGCCCTTGTAGGGCACGTGCTGGAGGCGGATGCCGGCCATGGCCTGCAGCAACTCCCCGGCCAGGTGCTGCGACGCGCCCTGCCCGCCGGTCGCGTAGGACAGCTTGCCGGGATTGGCCTTGGCATAGGCGATCAGCTCCTTCATGTCATGTACCGGCAGTTGCGGATTGACCACCAGCAGCAGCGTCCCGGCGCCGGCCATCGCGACCGGGGCGAAATCCTTCTGCGGGTCGTAGCGGGTGCTCTTGTAGACGAAGGGATTGGTGGCATTGGTCCCGATCGATCCCATCAGCAGGGTCTGCCCGTCGGGCGCGCTGCGCGCCACCGCCTCGGCGCCGATGTTGCCACCCGCGCCCGGCCGGTTCTCCACGACCACCGTCCAGCCCTGCTGTTCTCCGAGCTTCTCGGCGATCAGGCGCGCCAGGATGTCCGTCAACCCTCCCGCCCCGAAAGGAACGATCATGCGTATCGGGCCGGACGGATAATCGGCGCTCCACGCCGCCTGCGCGGCCAGGCCCGCGGCCAGGGCCAGCAGGCCCCGGCGCCACCGGAATGCGATTGTCTGCTTCATGCGGAACTCCTCCCTCGCGCCGGCATGTCCGCCGGTCTGTTCGTGCGTCGATCAATGCGTGCCATCGAGAATGGCGCCGTTTTCCTTCAGCCTGGCGCGCAGGCGCGATACCGGCAAGGACCGGAACGCGCGCGCCTCCTGCGCCAGGACCAGCGCCGCGGCCGTACCCGCCGCTTCGCCCATGGCCATGCAGGGCCCCATGACACGCACCGAGCCGTGCGCGGCGCGATCCGCCGAGACGCAGCGGCCGGCCAGCGCCACGTTGCGCAGGCCGACAGGCAACAGGCAGCCCCACGGGATGTCGTACGATCCGCCGCCGTCCACCGGAATCCGGATCTGGCCGGTGCCGTCCTGGTGGATATCGACATGATGGCTGCCCTTGCCTATGCCGTCCTCGCGCTTGCGGGCCCGCAGCACGTCCTCCCGCGACAGGGTGGCTTCGCCGTGCAGGCGGCGGGTCTCGCGAATGCCGATGCGCGGCGCCATGCCTGAAAAAACCGCATCGCCGAAACCCGGCACGCTGTCACGCATGAAACGCACGCATGTTTCGATCTGCCCGGTCAGCGTATCCAGGGCCCGCCCCAATTCACGGGTGTGCAAGGCATTGACGTTGGCGATGCGCGTGGTGTTCAGGCAGACTTCGCGCCGCGCGGCCGAGGTCGGCTGGATCATGATCAGCGCGGTCGGATACATGCGCTGCTGATCGATGGCCTGCGCCAGCAGCGGACCATCGCCCTTGATGAACACGGTGGGCTGCGCCTGCTCGATCAACGCCCGGGCAATCTCGTCGTCGCTTCTCCCGCCGCGTATCGCCTCGCTCTCCCCCAGGGCGAAATGCCGCGGCGCCTCCCGCACGAAGCGCAGCAGCGCCGGCGTGTCGACGCCGCTCATGCGGAACATCAGCGACAGCGGCTGGAACTCCCCGCCCTCCCCGCCAATGTCGAACGTCCCGCCCGCCTGCGCGACGAGGTCGCCGTCGCCCGATGCGTCGATGAACACGGGAGCCGCCAGCCGGACGGTGCCGTGCTTGTTCTGGATACGCACCGCCCGCACCTCGCCCGCCTCCTGTTCGACGCCGGTCATGAAGCTCTGCAGCCACAGTTCGACGCCGCTCCGGGCCAGCAGCCGCGCCACCGCGAGCTTCATCACCTCGGGATCGAAGCACACGTAGTGGATCAGGCGCCAGTCGTTCAGCGGACCGATGTAGCCGCCCAGGCGCGCGCACTCGTCGAACAGCGCGCGCCCGACGCCGCCGAGTATCCACTCGCCCCGCGCGTTCAACGCGCCATCGACCGCCATGCCGGTCAGCAGTTCGCCGCCCGGCATCGGCCCGGCGTCGACCAGGACGGTGCGCGCGCCCCCCCGGGCGGCGGCCAACGCGGCGCATACGCCCGGGGAAGGGAGGGCGGTCCAGCGGCGCTTCCCAGTGGCTTCGCTCCGGCAGCAGCGCCGCCAGCAGCGGGCCGGGCAGCAGGTCGCGCAGCGCGTCGCGCGAGCGCACCCGGACCAGTTCGCCGCCCTGCAAGTCCAGGTACATCGCATAGATCGCCAGCAGCGTGTCCACCGGCCGCCAGGGTTGCGGTGGCGCGCCCAGCAGGAGATATTCGAAGGGCCGTGCCCCCAGCGCCGCCAGACCCGCATTGACGCCATCGGCATAGCGCTCCAGCAGGGCGCGGTGGGCGGGCGGCAGCGCGGCGTAGGCCAGCTCCGCGCGTGCGCGGAATCGGTGCACCCGCACGCGCCGGTCCAGCGGCACCGCCGCCTCGCCCACCAGCGCGGCCAGTTCGCCGGCGGCCGAGCGCCGTACCAGGTCCATCTGGAAATAGCGGTCCTGCGCATGGGCGAAACCGGTGGCGTAGGCGGCGTCGGCGCGGTTGGCCGCGCGTATGGTGACGTTGCCCTGGGCGTCGCGGGCGATCGTCGCGGGCTGGGCCATGCCGGATGCGACGCGCTCGCCATCCAGCAAGGGCAGGCTGGCGCGCAGGGTGAGCCAGGCGCCCAGGCCGGCGGCCAAGCCCAGGACGAGCACGCCCGCCACCGCGAGCACGGCGAGGCGGGCGGGGCGTTGGGGTCTACGGAGTTTCATGGTGGGTCGATCGCCGTCCAGAGAGTTTGCCCGGCACATTGTGCCCGTTCTGTCCGGGATGCTCGCGGGATCTGCTTCCAGGTCGCCGGATTCCAACACCATGCGATCGGCCTCGGGCAGCGTGGCTTGCCGTGCCAGGATGCCCTCGTCCACATTCTTGCCGTCGATCACCTTCAGCTTCGCGATGCCCGCGGATCATCGTTGCGCTACGCAGCCAGCCCCAGCCCCTTCGCCACGCCTTCCCCATACCGCGGATCCGCCTTGGCGAAATGCGCGATCTGGCGTTCCTGGATCTCGCGCGGCACCGTCTTCATCGCGTTGACGATGTTCTCGATCAACAGGGCCTGCTGGTCGGCGCTCATGAGGCGGAACAGGTCGCCAGCTTGGGTGGTGTCGTCATTGCCGACTCGATGGTCGTAGCGGTCGGCATCGCCCGCCAGCGGTAACGGCGGTTCGCGGTGCGCCGCGTCCTGGCGGGGCGCGCCGGCCACGCTGTTGGGCTCGTAGTTGGCCGCGCCGCCGAAGTTGCCGTCCGAGCGCATGGCGCCGTCCCGCTGGTAGGTCCGCACCGGCGCGTGGGGGCGGTTGACCGGCAGCGCCTGGTAGTTGGTGCCGATACGGTACAGGTGCGCGTCATGGTAGGCGAACAAGCGGGCCTGCAGCATCCTGTCGGGGCTGAAACCCAATCCGGGCACGATGGAGGAGGGCGAGAACGCGGCCTGCTCGACTTCGGCGAAATAGTTCTCCGGGTTGCGGTTCAGCGTGATGACGCCGACTTCGATCAGCGGGAAGTCCGCGTGGGGCCAGACCTTGGTCAGGTCGAACGGGTCGTAGGGCGTGGCGCGCGCCTGCTCCTCGGTCATGACCTGGATGCAGAAGCGCCACCTGGGGTAGTCGCCCCGGGCGATGGCCTCGAACAGGTCGCGCTGCGCGTAGTCCGGGTCCTCGCCGGCCAGCCGGGCGGCGTCGCGCGGATGCAGGTTGCGGATGCCCTGCAGGCTGAGCACGTGGTATTTGACCCAGACGCGCCCGCCCTGGGCGTCGATCATGCTGAACGTGTGGCTGCCGAATCCATGCATGGCGCGATAGCCGTCGGGCGTGCCGCGGTCGGAGAACAGCGTGGTGACCTGGTGCAGCGATTCGGGCGACAGCGACCAGAAGTCCCACATCGCGGTGGGGTTCTTCAGGTTGGTGCGCGGGTCGCGCTTCTGGGTATGGATGAAGTCCGGGAACTTGATGCCGTCGCGGATGAAGAAGACCGGTGTGTTGTTGCCCACTAGGTCCCAATTGCCTTCGTCAGTGTAGAACTTGATGGCGAAGCCGCGCGGGTCGCGCTCGGTGTCGGCCGAGCCTTTTTCGCCACCCACTGTGGAGAAGCGGATGAAGACATCGGTCTTCCTGCCCACTTGCGCGAACAGATCGGCGCGGGTGTAGCGGGTGATGTCGCTGGTCACTTCGAAGATGCCGTAGGCGCCCGAACCCTTGGCATGCACCACGCGCTCGGGAATGCGCTCGCGGTTGAAGTGCTGCAGCTTTTCGACGAGGTGGAAATCTTCGATCAGCACGGGGCCGCGCGGGCCGGCGGTTTTCGAGTTCTGGTTGTCGGCGACAGGCGCGCCCGTGGCGGTGGTGAGAGTCGTCATTCCTGGCTCCGAATTGTCGAGGCCTCACGATAGGCCGCTTTCTTTCATTGGTAAATTGAATTGAATGAATCGCTGCAATAGTTCATTTCAATGAATGATAAAATGCCGCGTTCGTTCGTATCCGTCCCGGCGCAGCTTCCCGCCGGCCGGATCTTTTTCCCGGAAGCCGTGTTCGAGGAGAACCAGCGTGAAAAACCTCGTTTCGGTGCCGCTTGCGCACCGTGAACAACCTTGTCCCCACGAAACGGATGCCATCACCGGCGCCGGCCCCGCCAGCACGGGGCGCCGCCGCGTCCTGGGCTGGCTGGCGGCGGGCGTGCCCATCGCCGGCGCGTCGCTGGGCGCGCCGCGCATGGCCTGGGCGGCCGATCCGCTGTCCGTGGGGTTCGTCTACATGTCGCCCATCACCGACGCGGGCTGGACGCGCCAGCACGAGGACGGCCGGCTGGCCATGGTCGCCGCGCTGGGGCCGCGGGTGGCCACCCGCGTGGTCGAGAACGTGCCCGAGAATGCCGACGCCGAGCGGGTGATACGCGATCTCGCGCGCCAGGGTTGCAAGCTCATCTTCACCACGTCCTTCGGCTACATGGACGCCGTGATGCGGGTGGCGCGCGAGTTCCCGGGCGTGGTGTTCGACCAGGCCTCGGGCTACCGCCTCGCGCGCAACCTGGGCGCCTACAACATCCGCTTCTACGAAGGCCGCTACCTGGCCGGGCTGGTGGCGGGCGCGATGACGCGCAGCCATGTCCTGGGCTATGTCGCGGCCCTGCCCATCCCGGAGGTGATCCAGGGCATCAATGCCTTCACGCTGGCCGCGCGCAGCGTCAATCCCAAGGTCCAGGTGCGCGTGGTGTGGACGCAGAACTGGTTCGACCCCCCGCGCGAACGCGACGCGGCCCAGGCCGTCTTGCGCCAGGGGGCCGATGTGTTGACCAACCACTCGGGGTCGTCGGCGGTGGCGCAGGCCGCCGAGGCGGCTGGCGCGTGGATGCTGGGCTACACGTCCGACATGCGCAAATATGCGCCGACCCGCCAGCTCGGCGCCGTCGTGCACCGCTGGGGCGACCACTACATCCAGGCCGCGCGCGAAGTGCTGGATGGCAACTGGACCTCGCGCGCCATCATGGGCGGCCTGAAGGACGGCATGATCGCGCTCGAGGCCTTGTCGCCGCAGGTACCCCAGGCGGTGCGGGCGTCGGTGGACGAGGCGCGCCGGAAGATCGCGGCGGGCGAACTCCATCCCTTTGGCGGGCGGCTGGTCGACAACCAGGGCAAGGTGCGCCAGCCGTCCGGCGCGCCCAGCCAGAAGGACATCGACCACATGGACTGGTTCGTCGAGGGCGTGGTGGGCAAGGCCGTGGCCTGAAGGCGCCGCGCGCTCCGGTAAAGTAGCGGGACCGCGTGAACCGCGGGCGGTCCGGGCGGTCCTATCCGGGGCGGGTCCGGCGCGCCGCGCGTTCCGCCGGCCCGCATCGCGTGGGCGCTCGCCTTCGATCCACCTCTTTTCCCGCCGGCCATGACCACCGACATCCGTTCGCTCTCACCGCTGTCCCTCCTGGCCCAGGCCTGGCGCATGACCGTGCGCGACTGGCGCGCGGGAGAACTCAGGCTGCTGGCGATGGCGCTGGTCATCGCCGTTGCCTCGGTGTCCAGCGTGGGCTTCCTGGCCGATCGCATCCGCCAGGCGCTGGAACGGGATGCCGCCCAACTGCTGGGCGGCGACGTCGTGCTGATTTCCGACAACCGGGTCGACCCGGGACCGCTCGAAGAGGCGCGCCGGCTCGGGTTGTCGGTGACCGAGAACCTGCAGTTTCCGTCCATGGCCAGCGTCGGGACCGGCGACGCGGCGCGTTCGCAACTGGCGGCCCTGAAGGCCGTGCGGCCGGGCTATCCCCTGCGTGGCAGCCTGCGCGTGGCCGACGGCCCCACCGCGCCCGACGAGCCGACGCGCGAGATTCCCGCGCCCGGAACCGCCTGGGTGGACCCGCAGCTGCTGTCGCTGCTGGACGTGCGCGTGGGCGACGATCTGCAACTGGGGGACCGGCATTTCCGCATCGCCCGGGTGATCACGGTGGAACCCGATCGCGGCATGAATTTCATCAATGTGGCGCCGCGGGTCATGATCCGGGAGGACGACCTGGCGGCGACCGGGCTGGTGACCTTCGGCAGCCGCATCACCTATCGCCTGCTCGCGGCCGGGCAGCCGGCGGCGGCGCGCGAGTATGCCGCCTGGCTGCAGGCCCACCCGCAGCGTGGCCAACGCGTCGAAACGCTGGATTCCGGCCGGCCCGAGATGCGCCGGACCATCGACCGGGCACAGCAGTTCCTGTCGCTGGTGGCGCTGCTGGCGGCGTTGATCGCGGCGGTGGCTGTCGCGCTGGCGGCGCGGCGCTTTACGCTGCGGCATTTCGACAGCGTGGCGGTCATGCGCTGCCTGGGGGCGACGCAGACCACGCTGACCTGGCTGTTCGCCGCCGAGTTCCTGATCATCGCCCTGGGGGCGGCGGCCGTCGGCAGCGCGCTCGGCTATGCCGCGCACGAAGGCCTGATCGCCGCGCTGGGCGGCCTGATCACGACCGATCTGCCGCGTGCCGGGCCGCTGCCCGCGATACAGGGGTTTCTGGCCGGCGTCTGGCTGCTGATGGGCTTCGCGCTGCCGCCGCTGGCCCAGTTGCGCCACGTCGCGCCCGCCCGGGTGCTGCGCCGCGAGACCGGCACCGCCCCGGCGCAGACCGCGCTCGGCTATGGCGTGGGTGCGGCGGGCTTCGCGCTGCTGCTGCTCTGGTTCGCGCGCGACCTGAAGCTGGGCCTGATGGTCGCCGGCGGCTTCCTGGGCGGCTTCCTGCTGTTCTCCGGGATCTCCTGGCTGGGGCTGCGCTGGCTGGAGCCGTTGCGGCAATGGCAGCGCGGGCCCGTGGCCCTGCGTTTCGCGCTGGCCGGGGTGGTCCGCCGCCGCGGCGCCACGGTGGCGCAGATATGCGCGCTGGCGGTGGGGCTGATGGCGATCCTGCTGCTGTCCATCACTCGCGGCGATCTCGTCGAGGGATGGCGCGGCGCGGCGCCGCCCGATGCGCCCAACCGCTTCCTGATCAACATCCAGCCAGACCAGCGCGAGGCGGTCGCGCAACGCCTGGCGCAGGCGGGGCTGGGCCACGTGCAGTTGTACCCCATGATCCGCGGACGCCTGGTCGAGATCAACGGCCGCGAGGTCGGTCCGGCCGACTACCAGGACGATCGCGCGCAGCGGCTGGTGGACCGGGAATTCAATCTTTCCTATACGGACCGGTTGCCCGACCACAATCGCGACGTGGCCGGCCGCTGGCTGGATCCCGCCGCCGCCGAGGTCTCGATGGAGCAGGGCATCGCGAAGACCCTGGGCGTGAACCTGGGCGACACGCTCAAGTTCGACATCGCCGGCAATCCGGTCGATGTGAAGGTGACCGGGCTGCGCGCGGTGGACTGGGATTCCATGCAGGTCAACTTCTTCGCCATCCTGTCCCCGGCGGTGCTGCGAGACATGCCGCAAAGCTGGATCACCGCGCTGCACCTGCCGCCCGACAAGGCGGATCTGTCCAACGCCCTGATCCGCGAATTCCCCAACCTCACCATCTTCGACACCAGCGCCATCCTGAAGCAGGTTCAGGATGTCCTGGAGCAGGTGGTGGCGGCGGTGCAGTTCCTGTTCCTGTTCACGCTGGCCGCCGGCTGCCTGGTGCTGTATGCGGCCCTGGCCTCCACCCGCGACGAGCGGGTGCGCGAAGCCGGGCTGCTGCGCGCGCTGGGGGCCACGCGCCGGCAACTGGCGCTGGCGCAGTGGCTGGAGCTGGCAGCGATAGGCGGCGCGGCGGGTGTGCTGGCCGCGGCCGGCGCGTCGGCGATCGCATGGCTGCTGGCCCGCTACGTGTTCAATTTCGCGCTGACGCCCAATCCCTGGGTGTGGGCGACCGGGCTGCTGGTGGGCGTGGCATGCGCCTGGGTGGGGGGATGGATGGGGCTGCGCGGCGTGCTGCGCCAACCGCCGCTCGCGACCTTGCGGGAAGCGTAGTTCAAGCCGGCCTCCCGCGGGCGTCGCGCGGCGTTTTTTCCGCTTTTGACAGAAACCGAGATGAACGACAAGACGATACTGATACGCGAGCCGGAGGAACCGGCCCCGGCCGGCCAGACCGTGTTCGACCTGATAGGCGGCGAAGCGCGTGTGCGAGAACTGGTCGACCGGTTCTACGACCTGATGGACCTGGACGCGGACCTGGCGGATTTGCGCGCCGCGCACGGGCCGTCGCTGGACCAGGCCAGGGAGAAGCTGTTCTGGTTCCTGTGCGGCTGGATGGGCGGCCCCGATCACTACATCAGCCGCTTCGGCCATCCCCGCCTGCGGGCGCGCCATCTGCCGTTCTCGATCGGCAACAAGGAGCGCGACCAGTGGGTGGTCTGCATGGGGCGGGCGATGCAGCAGGTCGGCGTCGAGCCGGCGCTGGCCGACAAGCTGCTGGCCTCGTTCTACAACACGGCGGACTGGATGCGGAACCGGCCGGAATAGGGCCGGCTCAGCCGCCGCCGTCCGGCCGTTCCCAGGGCGGCGTACCTCCCAGGTGTTCGCGCAGCCAGGACAGCAGCAGTTCCATGCGCGGCAACGTGCGCTTGCGGACCGGAATCAAGGCCTTGAGCCAGACGTCCTGCAAGGGATGCTCTTCCAGCAGCGCCACCAGGCCGCCGTCCGCGAGCGCCCGCCGCGCGACGTAGGTGGGCAGCACGGCGATGCCGTTGCCGGCGCGGGCGGAGGCGTACAGCGCGTAGTTGTCGTTGGCGCCCAGGCGCGCGGGCACATCGATGCTGACGGGGCCGCTCGCGCTGTTGAAGTGCCAGCTGTGGCCCGTGGGGTTGAACACCAGGCAGTCGTGGTCGGCGAGGTCCCGCGGATGGCGCGGCGCCGCCCGGCGTTCGAGATAGGCGGGCGCGGCGCAGACGACCTGGCGCAGCGGGCACAGCGGTTCGTCCACCACGCCCTCGTAGCTGTCGGCGCGGCCGCTGACCGAGATGTCGAAGCCTTCCTCGGCGGGATTGGCCGACCGGTCCAGCAGCATGATCTCCAGGGTCAGTCGTTCATGGCGCCGCTGGAAGGCCGCCAGGATGTCGGCCAGGTACAGCACCGTGAGCGAGGTCGGCGCCCGCAGGCGGATGTGGCCGTCCACGGCATCCTGGTCGCGCTTGAGTTCCGAGGCGATGTCGTCGAAATCGCCGACCAGCGTGCGCGCCCGGGGGTGGAACTTGTGGCCGGCCTCGGTCAAGGCCACGCGGCGGCTGGAACGTTCGAACAGGCGCGTGCCCAAGGTCCATTCGAGGTGGGCGATGCGCTTGGCGACGACCGATGGCACCGTATCGAGCTGGCGCGCGGCTTCGGAGAAATTGCCGCCGCGTACCGTGGCGAGGAAGGCGCGCAGATTGGCCAGGGTATCCATCGTCTATTCCAGAGTGCAAAAGCTGGTGCTTCGAATTAGACCAGATAATCCATTTTGAAATAGATAACATGTCCGCTTCCCTGAATGACGAGGTGCAGCGATGACATCGGCACATCCGGCCAGCGTGACCGAACCCGCGCGGCAGACCCCCATCGTGGGTGAATTCGACGTGGTGGTGCTGGGAGGCGGGCCCGCCGGCATGATGGCCGCCGCCTCGGCGGCGCGCCATGGCTGCCGTACCTTGCTGATCGAGCGCTACGGATTCCTGGGCGGCATGGGCACGGCCGCGGGCGTGACCAATTTCTGCGGCCTGCACGCCAATGTCTTCGGCGACAACCGGCGGGTGGTGCACGGCCTGGCCGGCGAGCTGCTGGCCACGCTGGAGAAGCTGGGCGGTCTGTGCGAGCCGCACCGCATGTTCCAGGACAAGATCATGGCGCAGGCCTACGACAACGCGGCCTACAAGCTGGCGGCCGACGACCTGGTCGTTTCCAGCGGCAGCCAGGTCCTGTTCCATGCCCAGGCGGCCGGCGTGCTGATGCGTTCGCCGGGCGAGATCGCCGCGCTGCTGGTCGAGACCAAGTCCGGCCGCGGCGCCGTGGTCGGCAGGATCTACATCGATTGCTCGGGCGACGGCGACATGGCGGCCTCGGCGGGCGTGCCCTACGAGAAGGGCGACGGCCACGGCGGCATGCTGTATCCGTCGACCATGTTCCGCGTGAACAATGTCGATCCGGCCCGCGCCGGCAAGGCCTGGGAACACTTCGGCGGCCTGATGGAGGAAGCCGCCCGGCATGGCCGCCGCTTCGCGCGCAAGACGCCCATCGTCCGGCCGCAGAAGAACCCGGTCGAATGGCGCGCCAACGTGACCCAGCTCAGCAACCCGGACGGCAGCGCGATCGACGGCACCGATGCCTGGCAACTGAGCGAGGGCGAATTGCAGGGCCGGCGGCAGGCACGCGACTTCTTCGAGTTCCTGCGCGAGTACGCGCCGGGCTTCGATGCCTCGTACATCCTGGAGATCGCGCCGCAGGTCGGCATACGCGAGACGCGCCGCGTCGTCGGCGAATACCTGTTGACCGAGGAGGACGTGCTGGGCTGCGCGAGCTTCGAGGACACCATAGGCGTGAACGGCTGGCCGGTGGAGGCCCACGTCGCCGGCGACATCGTGTTCAAGTTCGTCGATGTGCCCAACGTCCGGGGTTTCAACCACCTGCCGTACCGCATGCTGCTGCCGCTGGGCGTGGACAACCTGCTGGTGGCGGGACGCTGCGCCTCGATGACCCACATGGGCCAGTCCGCCGCGCGCGTGACCGGCTCGTGCTTCGCCATGGGCCAGGCGGCCGGCACCGCGGCGGCCCTGTCGCTGCGCGCAGGCGTGGCGCCGCGCAGGCTGGACGTGCCCGCGTTGCAGCGCGTCCTGCAACAGGACGGGGCCTACCTGGGCCGCGACATGTAGCGGCGGCGCCGGGCCGGGATCAGGCGCGGCCGTCGATGAAGCCGGTGGCGTTGATCTCGACCCTCAGGGCGGGGGTGGCGAGTCCGGTCACCTCGACCAGGGTGCAGCAGGGAAAGTCGCCAGTGAAGAATTCCTTGCGCGCCCGCCAGACCTCCTGTCTTTCCTCGATCCGGGTCACGAACACGTTGAGCTGGATGATGTCGTCCATGACGGCGCCGCAGGCTTCGACCAGGTGCCGGATTTTCTGGAAGGTCCGCCGCGACTGGTCGTACATGCTGCCATCGCCTTCCACGCCGCCGGAAAGGTCGTGGGCGGTCATGCCCGAGATGAAGAACTGGCCGTTGTGGACCTTGCAATTGGTCCAGGTCTGGGGCGGCGCGGGCTTGACTTCGGGCGCATGGATGCTTTTCATGGTGGGTGAGTCTCCTGGGGTGGACGCGGGGGTTCAGGGCACCGCGTCGGCTTGCGTGGAAGGATGCGCCGCGGCGAAGGGCAGCAGCGATTCGCAGCGTTGCGCGATGGCGACGAGGCGGGGGTAGGGGCGCAGATCGCAGCCGAACCGGCGTGCGTTGTAGAGCTGGGGCACCAGGCAGACGTCGGCGATGCCCGGTTCGTCGCCGCAGCAGTAGTCGCCGTCCCAGCCCCAGTGTTCCAGCGAGGCTTCGAAGGCCTGCAGTCCGGCGGCGATCCAGGTGGCGTACCAGTCGCTGCGGGCGGTCTCGTCCAGGCCGAGGCGCTGTTCCAGATGGCGCAGGACCCGGACGTTGTTCAAGGGATGGATGTCGCAGGCGACGATGTTGGCCAGCATGCGCGCGTAGGCGCGCCGGTGGATGTCCGAGGGAAGCAGCGCGGGCGAGGGATGGCGTTCCTCCAGGTATTCGAAGATCGCCATCGACTGGGCCAGCTCGAAGCCTCCGTCCTGCAAGGCGGGGACCAGGCCTTGCGGATTGGTGCGGAGGAACGGCCCGGCCCGGTGATCCATGCGCGGCAGGCTGACATACTCCGGCCGGTAGGGCAGGCCCTTCCAGTTGAGCATGATGCGCACCCGGTACGAGGTGGACGAGCGCCAGTAGGTGTAGAGCGTGAGCATGACGGGATATCCCTTCAGCGCCGGTTGCCGGGCGCCCAGGGCAGGAAGCGCCGTTCGAATTCGTCCACGATCGTGAAGAAGATCCAGCCCAGCGCGCCGATGACCACGATGCCGACGAACATCACTTCGATGTTGAAGGTCTGCCAGGAATCCCAGACCAGGAAGCCGATGCCGCTTTTCGAGCCGACGAACTCGGCGCTGACCAGCACCAGCAGCGACACGCCCAGGCTCAGCCGGATGCCGGCGATGATCATGGGCAGCGCGCCGGGAAGCGCGATGGTCAGGATGCGGCGCAATCGGCCGACCCGGAAGCTGTGGCCGACGTCCCAGTAGATGCGTTCGACGTTCAGCACGCCCGCCGCCGAGTTGATCGCCATGAAGAAGAACACCGCGATCGCCACCAGGACGTACTTGCTGACCTCGCCTATGCCGAAGATCACCATGATCAGCGGGAAGATGGCGATCTTGGGAATGGGGTAGAGCGAGGCGATGACGGGGGACAGCACGGCCTTGACCAGCGGCGAGAGTCCGATGGCGATGCCGGTGAGCACGCCGGGAATGGCGCCCAGCGCGAAACCGATGCCTATGCGCACCAGCGATATGCCCACGTGGCGGGCCAGTTCGCCCGATTGGGCGAGCGCCCAGAACGTGCCGGCGATCTGGCTCGGCGACGAGAACAGCCGCGCGTCGACCAGGCCCGCGCGGACCAGGGCTTCCCAGGCCGCCAGGATGAGCAGGGGCGTGGCGACCGACAGCAGGCGCTCCAGGCGCTGGCGGCGGCGTTCCGCGTGTCCAATATCGCGCGAGGGTTCGATGGGGATCAAGTCCTCAGCCATGTCCGTCTCCTGTCTGGTCGGACTGGGTTTGCAGGAAGGATTCCTGGATGTGCGCGGCCACCCGCGACACCAGATCGATATAGGCGCGATCGGCGCGCAGGGCCGCGTAGGAACGCGGGCGGGCGAAGGGCGAGGCCAGCGTGGCGCGCACGCCGCCCGGGCGGCCGCCCAGCACGACGACCCGGTCGGCCAGCAATACCGCCTCGTCGACGGAATGGGTGATGAAGACAACCGTCTTGCGCGTTTCTTCCCAGATGCGCAGCAGCTCTTCCTGCATGACCGCGCGGTTCTGCTCGTCCAGCGCGGAGAACGGCTCGTCCATCAGCAGGATCTCGGGATCGTTGGCGAATGCGCGGGCGATGGAGACGCGCTGTTTCATGCCGCCCGAAAGCTGGTGCGGGTAGGCATGGGCGAAAGGCCGCAGTCCCACCTTGTCGAGGTAGTAGTCGATCCGCCGCTTCATTTCCGGTTTCGGCATGCCGCTCGAACGCACGCCGTAGGCCACGTTGTCGTATACGCTCAGCCAGGGAAAGATGGAGTGTTCCTGGAACACCACCGAGGTCAGCGGCCTGCCCGCCGGTGCCGGCCGCATGGCGAGCCTGCCGTCGGTGTGGGTGTCCAGCCCGGCCAGGATGCGCAGCAGCGTGGTCTTGCCGCAGCCCGAGGGCCCGACGATGCAGACGAACTCCCCGTCCAGGATGTCCAGGTCGACGCCGCGCAGGGCCGTGTATTCGCCCTTGCCGGCCAGAAAACGCTTGCCCAGGTTTTCCATGACGATCGCGCGGCGGCGTCCGGGAGGCGCCGCCACGCCAGGGGAAAGCGAGAACTCGGGCATCGCTTTCATCCGCGTCTCCTACGGCGTGAAGGTGGATTCGACGGCCTGGCGGCCGTCGTGGTCGGGATAGGGCTGTTCGCGGTACATGCCCAGCGCGCGCATGACCGGTTCGTCGGTGATGCAGAACAGGATGGCATCGCGTCCGTGCGGATTCCGGTGCTCGTGCCAGGCCCAGTTCGGAATGACGAAGACGTCGCCGCGGGCCCAGTCCAAGCGCTGGCCATTGACGATGCTGCTGCCCTCGCCCTCGATCACGTAGTGGACGGTGCTGGCCGTGGCGCGGTGCGCCCGGGTGTGCTCGCCGGGCCTCAGGAGCTGCGCGCGGCAGGACATCGTCGGCAGGGTGGGGCCGGAGGTCCGGGGGTTGACGTACTCCAGGAGGATGCCGTCGCAGGGGCTGCCGTCTTCCCGGCGCAGGCGCTCGATGGACTCGCGCATGTCTTGCCAGCGGTACCGCATGACGGGTTGGGGCGAGGGGTCGCCGTCCCAGCCCGCTGGCCGGGCGTGGCCGTAGCGGGCCGTCGTATAGCCTTCGGGCCGCGGCGGGGCCGAGTCGTCGTCGCCCGGCTCGAACCAGCTGGCCTGCAGCAGGTTGACCAGCGGGTAGTCCAGCGCATCCAGCCAGACGATGTCGTGCGCCGTATCGTTCCTGTGTCCGTGCCAGGTGCCGGAGGGCGTGAGCAGCAGATCGTTTTCCTCCATGCGCAGCGGCTCGCCCTGGACACAGGTGAAGACTTCGCCTCCCTGGCTGCGGGCCGCGAACCTGACGGCGCCGGCCTGGTGGCGGTGGGCGGGCGCGCGTTCCCCGGGACGCACCAGCTGCAGGGCGGTCGCCAGGGTATGGGAGGTCGAGAACTGGGCTCGCAGGTCGGGATTCGTGTGCTCCATCGATCGCCGCTCGGCGCCGCGCTCCAGGGTCACGAGCTCCCCCGCCCGCATGAGGTGGGCAAGCACGTGGTCCCACTTCCACAGGAACGGCCGGTAGCTGACGGCAGGCTGCATGGACACGAATTGCGAGACGTACTTCCAGGTGGGCACCAGGCGCGCCCGTTCCATGTCGGCATGCAGTTGTTCGAGGCTGTCGGAGGTCATATCAGTCATCCATGCTGCCGCGAGCCACCTGTGTCGAATGAAACGGGGGCCGCATGATCCAGGACGCCGCGGATCCGGCTTTGCCGGTCCGCCGGCGTTGCCCCCTTGAGGGGGCGCGCGAAGCGCGTAGGGCGTGGGCTTGCATGTCAATTGACTCCTTGGCGGGGGCCCTTGCGGCCCAGGCGATCCAGGGCTGAGTCCAGGTAGCGGTAGTCGACCAGCTCGGACAGCCTGGGTTGTGTCTTGAGCAGCCCCAGTCCCGCGTACCACGCCATGCTGTCCTTGATGGTCTGCAGGTTCAGGTAGCCGTCGGGGTCGAATCCCGGGTAGACCACTTTCTTGAGCAGCTCCTGGTTCTTGAAGGCTGCGATGTGGCGGCTGAGCGCATGCTCGGTCACGTCGCGGGGGGCCCGGCCGTCCAGGGAATCGAGATAGGCGCGGATGCCGCGGACGTAGGCGGCCATCCATTTTCTGCCAACGTCGGAGTCGGCCTGGGTCAGGCTGGGGCCATAGATGATCCCGGCGATCTGGAAGTCGGGAGAGGTCTGGTCGAACCCCAGCAGGCGCGCGCCGATCTGCCGCTGGACGATGACCGTGACCAGGGGTTCGATCATCAGCGCGGCGTCCACCGCCTTGTTGGTGAGCGCGGCGATCATGCTGGGAAAAGCGAGTTGTTCGAGTGCGACATCGTTCAGGCCCAGTCCGGCGGTCCGCAGGGCCATGTCCAGTTGCAGCTCCATCGGGGAATGGCGGGAAGGTGTTGCCACCTTCATGCCCTTGATGTCGCCGATGCTCTTGACCCGGCCGGAATCGACGAGGTCCTTGCGCACCACGAGTGCATTGAATCCGTGCCCCGGGGAATTGCGCCCCTTGTCCGCGACCAGCTTGAAGGGCAGCCCGCGCAGCGCGCCGTTGAACAGTGCCAGTGTCGGCGCGCCGGAAGCGACATCGAGCTGGCGGGCGCTGAGCGGGGCCACCATGTCGGCGGTGTTGCTGAACGACACGAACTCCACGTCCAGTCCTTCTTCCTTGAAGTAGCCCTGTTCGTAGGCGATCAGCGCCGGTGCCTCGGACAGGCTGTCGAGCATGCCGACACGCACTTTGCGCAGGGGTTTGCCCGGCTGCGCGGCAAGCAGGCGAGTCCACGGCGACAGCGCGGCGAGAGCCAGGGGCAGGGTTGCCAGCCGGCGCCGGGTGGGCGAGGGAACGGTGGCGGGAGGAGGGCGTCTGCTGTTCATGGAGGTTCCTTGGCGAGGGAAGGGTCAATCGACCGCGTACGCGGCGCCGTCCGCGCGAGGATCGGCGGCGGCAACGAAACCCCCGGATGGCATGGTTCCCAGCACCTGCGCCGCTCCCAGCATGCCCAGCGACTTGTCGCTGATGATATGGCCTAGCGCGCGGAGCCGGTCGAGCAGCGCTCCATCGAGGCGGCGGTCGACGCGGATCTCGTAGGGGTGGGCGAGATGGCCGGGGTCGCTGCCGGGAAAGAGTTCCCAACGGGGCTGGTCCACCGCCTGCCGCAGCGACAGGCCGCGGTTGAGGACAGCGTCGATGATCTGCAGGTTCCATTGGGGTTGCCCGTCGCCGCCGGCGGTGCCGCCCGCGAGGACCGGCCGCCGCCGGGGGTCCAGGGCCATATAGACGTGCAGCGTGGACATGGTGCGCTTGCCGGGGGCGAGGTGGTTCGGCGAGCGGATGTCGGGCGAGAATCCACGGCCCGCGCGATTGTTCAGCAGCACCCCCGTGCCGGGCACGACGACGCCCGCGCCGAATGGCGTCGAGATGCTGGTGATGTAGCTGACCACGTTGCCCTGGGCGTCGGCCGCCACGAAGCAAGTGGTGTCGCCGCTGCCGAGTGACCAGCGGGCGCGCGGCAGCGCCGTGGCGGCCCGTGACCGGTCGATGGCGGCGGCGATCCGGTCCAGGCGCGGGCCCGCGAGCAGTTGGGGCAGCGGATTGGCCGTGAAGCGGGGGTCTCCCAGGAAGTCGTTGCGGTCGGCGAAAGCATGCTTGAGCGCCTCGATCATGCAATGCGCGCGCAGCCCGTCGTCCTCGGCCGGAAGGTCCAGCCTGTCCAGGATGCCCAGGGACTCCAGCAGGACGACGCCCTGGGCGACGGGCGGGTTGCTGACGACCCATCCGTCGCCATAGGGGATCAGGATGGGGGGAGCAGCCTCGGCGAAGATGCCGTCGAAATCCGATTCGCGGAAGGGGCCGCCGTTCTGGCGGCTCAACTCGGCCAGGCGGGCGCCCAGGCCCGCGCCGTAGAAATCGTCCCGGCCGCGGGTGGCCAGGCGCTCGAGCGTGCGCGCCAGGTCGGGTTGCCGGAGCGATTCGCCCTCGCGAGGCGCGCGCCCGTCTATCAACAGCGCCTGCCGCGCACCGGGGTCGGCGGCCAGGAGTGCTTCGTTCAAGGCGAAGAATCTGGCGCAGAAGTGCGGTGTCTCGCATCCCCGTTCCGCCAGTTCGATCGCCGGCGCCAGCAACTCGCCGAAGGACAGCCGGCCACTCGCGTACCGGTCATAGGCCAGGCACATCGCATCCACCGCGCCGGGAACCGAGGCCGAGCCCAAGCCGCGCATCGGCAGGGTGCCTTCGGCGCCTTCCGCGAGCGCCGAGGGCGCCGGGCCCGCGCCGTTGATCGATGTGGTCTGGCCGGTCGCCGCGTCGTGCCAGAGGATGAAGCTGTCGCCCCCCAGGCCGCTCATCATCGGCTGCGCCACGCCCAGCGCCGCCGCCATCGCGATGGCGGCATCCATGGCGTTGCCGCCGCGTTCGAGCATGGTCCGGCCAGCGGCGCTGGCCGCCGCATGGGCGCTGGCCACGACGCCGCGTCCGGCGGCCGACAGTGGCCGGGGCGGCGATACGGGCGGAAGAGGATCAGGCGGTTGCATGAGCGCCTCGCGTCGCGGCGGCCGCCTCGATGAACTCCGGGGCGATCCATGCTTGCAGGTCAAAGTCTTGTTCCAGCAGCCCCATGCCGAGCAGAAAATCCTTCTGGGCGGCGACAGCCTGGACATGGACGGGATCGAGCGTCGGCGCGAGCCGGGCCGCCACGTCGTCGCCATGGGCCGCGTACAGCCATTCCTTCGTGGTGCCGACGTCCTCGGCCAGAATGGCGGCCGCGTCCGAAGGCTGGGCGCGCGCCCAGTCGGCGGCGTCGAACAAGGCCGCCAGGTAGCGGACGACCAGGTCGGGCCGGGTACGCGCAAGGGTTCCGTCCACGGTCAGGATCGCGGGCACCTGGTTGTTGCTGCGCAGCGCGGGAGAGGGCGCGGCGCCGATGTCGACGACGACCCGGGCGCCCAGGAAGGCCGTCAGCTGCGCGCCGGCCGGGCTGGCGGTGTAGATCGCGTCGACCTCGCCGCGCACCAGGGCCAGGGCTTCCCGGCTCTGCCGGCGCGCGCGGGGCGCGCCGTGCCAGAGCGAGCCGCGCTGCGAGGCGCCGCCCGTGGGAATCTGGCCCTCGTCGATGGGCAGCGCGACGAATTCCACGTCGGCGGGCGCCAGGCCGGCAAGCTGGAGCGCGCTGTGATAGCCGCGCAGGCACATCGCCTGCCAGTAATCGATCTGTTCGCCCGGCCGGCAGGGAACGCCCACGCGCCTGCCGCGCAGGTCGCCGCCGTCGCGGATGCCGCTGTCGGGCAAGGCGATCACCGCCTGGTACTCATCGATCCAGCCGGTCGCGATGACGAGGGTATCGGCGCCCCGCGCCCGGCTCCAGATCGGCGGGATCATGCCGCCCTGGCGGAACAGCCCGGGCTGGCCGTGGTCGAAATGGGCTTCGCGCACCTGGCGGTCCAGCGAGGCGTTGAGCGATTGCACGGCGATGCCCAGCGGCGCGAAGGCGGCGTCGAGCAGCCCGCGTTCGATGGCGACTCCCGATGCGGTCGGCAGCGGGCAGCGCGTGTACCACAGCGTCCGGGCGGCCTGCATGTCAGCGTGCTCCGCTCGCCGTCGCCGCGGAGAAGTCGAACAGGCGCGCGGCGTTCTGGTGGAACATTTTTTCCAGCAGCGCGGGGCTCAGATCGTCCCGCTCCTCGTATTCCTCGGCGATGCTGTCGTGCGCGGCCTCGTCGAAATGCGGCATGTCGCTCGACACCAGCAACGACTGTTCACCCAGTACCGAGGCCGCGTAGTTGATGTCGTCGTCGGGTTCGCTGCCGACGTGGATGCGGCCACTGGCGAAGTAGTCGGCGGCGTTGGTCTTGCCGCCCCGTTCGATGGTGCGCAGCGCGGCGGCCATCCAGGTGCATCCGCCGCCTTCGAGGAAGGCCCATTTCAGGCGTGGGAAATCGTCGAGCAGCGTTCCCTCCATCAGGTTGTAGAAGGCGTACTGGACGGTCAGGGTGCTGAGCAGCCGGCGGGAGTAAGGGGGGTAGAAGGTCTTGCGCTCGGCCGCGGGATGGGTCAGGCCGTCGAACATCGCATACATGGATGGCGCGCCCAGGCCCAGGTGCACGACGATGGGCAGTCCCTGGCGCTCGGCCTCGGCGAAGATGGGGTAATGCCGGGGATCGTCCATGGGGCGGTCCCACTCCAGGCCGCGGGCCAGGACGCTGACCGCGCCGCCCAGCTTGCGCACGCGGCGGATCTCCTCGACCGCGACGTCCGGCTGGCGGTATGGCACGACGGCATTGAAAAAGATGCGTCCGCCGGATTCCGCGCAGGCGCGGGCCATGAAGGTGTTGTAGCTGCGGATCAGCGCGGCTTCGAGATCGGGATCCTCGCACAGGGTCGAGAGCACGAAGGACGGATGGACGATCTGCTTACCGACATTCATCCTGTCCATGGCGGCTACACGGGCGGGGACATCGGTGATCTGCTGGACGCCCGGCGAGAAGGTCTTGCGGGCGGCCATCGCGTTGCCGGCGATGGGAGTGGCGCCGAAGTGGCGGAGCTTCCGGTCGATGACCCAGAAGGTGTTCCAGTCCTGGAAGCCCGTGTCCGTTGGCGCGGCGAAGGGCAGCGGGCGGCGGGCGTGGTAGGCGGGATCCAGATGCGCCCAGGTCGCTTCGGATTCGA
This sequence comes from Alcaligenaceae bacterium SAGV5, assembly GCA_009360345.1. Lineage (GTDB taxonomy): Bacteria > Pseudomonadota > Gammaproteobacteria > Burkholderiales > Burkholderiaceae_B > Pigmentiphaga. The sequence continues at coordinate 89,518 of SPDP01000002.1, read as the reverse complement.
TGACGTGGGAATCGGTATCGATGATCATGGGAGGCCTGCTCCGGGTGAGGGAAATATGACGTTGATCAATATTGCTTGAGCATGATTCAAATCAATATATGATGTCCCCAGGCCGATCGATGCTTCTTGATCGGGTGCCCGAAAGGAACATGATTGGGCCAAGCATAGACCAGGCTGTTCCACGGGTAGAAGTTGATTTATTGATCAATGTCCCGGATCGGAATGCATGGGAACAGGAGCCTGTACATGCCTGGAATCGACGAGGTCCACTACATGACGGCCGAGGACGCCGCCAAGGTGTTGCGCGTCAAGAAACAGACGCTCTATGCCTACGTCAGCCGGGGGTGGATACGGCGCCAGCGCCAGGGCGACGACGGTCCGGTCATGTATCTGCGCGAAGACGTGGAGCGGATGGGGTCGCGCAGCCGTGCACGGGCCGAAGGCGGGCCATCGAAGGGGGGGAGCCATCAGCCTCATTGGTCGGAGCCGATCATCCAGACCGCCATCACCGAAATCACGCCACGGGGGCCGATCTACCGGGGTTTTGCCGCGGTCGACCTGGCGGCAGGCGGCGAGCGCTTCGAGAACCTGGCCGAGATGCTCTGGACGGGCGTGCGTTCGGAGGAGCCGGAAAGCTGGCCGCCGGAGTCTTTGCCGGTTCTGGCGGCACATCTGTTCCGCGAACTGGGCGGATCGATGGAGCCGATTCAGTACTTCGGCGTGGCGGTTTCGCTGCTCGCCGCCGCAGGCGACCTGCGCCACGACACGCGTCATGGAACGACCATCGCCGACGCGCGCGCCGCGCTGTCGCTGTTCGCCGGCTGCCTGGGCTACCTGGGCCCGGAGGCCGGGTTCGTCATGGGACGCGAAGGGGAAACGCTCGCGGCCCATCTCCTGCGAGCCGTCGGCGCGCAGGCGAATCCGGTCCGTGAGCGCGCTCTCAACGCCGCGTTGGTGCTGCTGGCGGATCATCACCTGACGCCCCAGGCCGTCGCCGTCCGGCTTGCCGCCTCCAGCGGCGCCAGCCTGCCGCACTGCCTGAATGCCGCGCTGAGCGTGCACAGCAATTCGCGCAGCCGGCGGGTGTACCGGCGCATCGAGGATCTGTTGCTGGAAGCTCCCGACGAAGCGGGCTTCCTGGCGCGGATCGAGGAGTCGCTGCGTTCCAGCGGCCGGGCGCCGGGATTTTTCCATCGCATGTATCCCCAGGGCGACCCGCGGGTCGCCCCGCTCTTGTCCCTGGCGGCGGGCGCGCAGCCCACCCGCGGTCGCCGTCCGGACTGGATCGGGTATCTGGCCGCCGTCCGGGCGCGTACGGGCATGGCGCCCACCGCCGAGGCGGCCCTGACCGTGTTATGCCACGGCCTGGGCCTGCCGCGCCGTTCGCCGGGTGCCATCTACGCGCTGGCGCGCACGGCCGGGTGGATCGCCCATGCCATCGAACAGCGGATGGCGGGGGTGATGCTCAGGCCGCGGGCCCGTTATCTCGGATAGGAATGCCGCCGGGCATCGCGTCTTCCCTCTAAAATCCCACGTTTTGGGGGCCGAGTCTTGACTGAATACCTGTTGTGGGGCAGCGCCGTCGCTGCCGTGCTCGCGGCATTGTTCGCACTGTTGGCGCTGCTGCGCAAGCCGGGGGCGGATCCGCGCCTGGATCAGATCCTGGCCGAACAGGAGCGCATGGACCGAACGCTGCGGGCCGACATCACCGAGAGCCAGCGCGGTCTGCGGACGGAGCTGGCCGAGTCCACGCGCGGACTGCGCACCGAGCTGGGCCAGACGTTGGCCCAGGGCCTGCAGGCCCTGGGCGGCCAGCAGGCGCAGCAGGCCCAGGTGCTGAACCAGCAGCTCGACGCCTTCGCCCAGAACCTGACCACGCTGACGGCGCAATTGCAGGAACGCTTCGAGGCGCTGCGCGTGTCGCTGACCCGCGACGCCGCGGCCAACCGCGACGAAAGCGCGCAAGCCTTGCAGCGTTTCGCCGACCGCTTCTCCGAACAGTTGCGTGTGCTGACCGAGGCGAACGAACGCCGCATGGTCGAGGTCCGCACGACCGTGGAGCAGCGGCTCAAGGACATGCAGGCCGACAACTCCGTGAAACTCGAAGAAATGCGCCGCACCGTGGACGAGAAGCTGCACGCCACGCTCGAGCAGCGGCTGGGCGAATCCTTCAAGCTGGTCTCCGACCGGCTGGAGGCCGTGCACAAGGGGCTGGGCGAGATGCAGACGCTGGCGGCCGGGGTCGGTGATCTCAAACGCGTGCTGACCAACGTGAAGACGCGCGGGACCTGGGGCGAAGTGCAACTCGGCATGCTGATCGAGCAGACCATGACGCCGGCGCAATACGGCCGCAACGTCAAGCCGGTGCCCGGCAGCGACGAACTCGTGGAATTCGCCATCCGCCTGCCGGGCCGTGCCGACGATGCCGTGCCGGTATGGCTGCCGATCGACGCCAAGTTCCCCAAGGAGGAATACGAGCGGCTGGTGGATGCGCAGGAGCGTGCCGACCTGGAGGCGGTGCGCGCCGCCGGGCAGGCCTTCGAGCGCGGGGTGGAACTGGAGGGCCGCCGCATCGGTTCCAAGTACATCGCGCCGCCGCACACGACCGACTTCGCCATCATGTTCCTGCCTACCGAGGGGCTGTACGCCGAGGTGTTGCGGCGGGCCGGGTTGATGGACAAGTTGCAGGCGCTGCGGATCAACGTGGCCGGCCCCAGCAATCTTGCCGCGCTGCTGAACAGCCTGCAGATGGGGTTCCGGACGCTGGCGATCGAGCAGCGTTCGTCCGAGGTCTGGAAGGTGCTGGGGGCGGTCAAGTCGGAGTTCGGCAAGTTCGGCGATGCGCTGGCCAGCGTCAAGAAAACGCTGGAAACCGCCAGCAACAAGATCGGGCAGACCGAGGTGCGCACCCGCGCCATGCTGCGCAACCTCAAGACCGTCGAGGCCCTGCCGGAAGGCGAGACGCGGCAACTGCTGGGGGCGGACGACGACGATCTCGGGGCGGACGAGGCCGAGGTCGAGCCGGGCGGCTAGTCCGCCGTCCGGGATGCAAAAAGAAAGAACGCAGGAGTAACAAAGGAGACAATTGCCCCGCATTGTCCATCGTCTACCGACGCGGCGAGTGCCAATATGGCGGCACTTGTTCACAAACACGTGGGATAGAGATGACAATGAAGAACGGGCATTTCAACGTTGGGCGCTACCTGGTCGGCGGCAAGGTCGTCATCGGCTGCCCCCAGGGCGACAACGTCGATGTCGTGTGCGAAAGCGACGAGCTTCCCCGCATCCTGGAAGCCGGCGCCGGCAGCGCGATCCGCCGGGTGGCGAGCGCCGAGGCGCGGCTCCTGCCGCCGCTCGACCGGGCCTCCCGGGTTTTCGCCGTTGCCGTCAACTATCGGGAACATGGCGCCGAGGCCAAGACGCTGCCCCCGGTCCGGCCCATCATTTTCTACAAGGCTCCTTCGAATTTCGTCGCCCATGGCGAGGTGTTGAATCCGAACAAGAAGATGACCGCCAAGTTCGACTACGAGGGCGAGATCGCTGTCGTCATCGGTCGTGAATGCAAGGATGCATCGCTGGAAACGGCGCTGGATCACGTCGCCGGGATCTGTGCCCTGGACGATGGTTCGGCCCGTGATCTGACCCGGGTATCGCTCGGCCCTCCGGGACCGGAAGCGAAGACCTGGCCCGACTGGACCGCGGCCAAGGGGCTGGACGGCGCGTCCGCGTTGGGCCCCACCATCTCCTGCGGGCCGGACATCGTCGCCGCGCTGCGCGCGCGCACCCTGAGGATCTCGACCCGCCTCAACGGCGAGGTCGTGCAAGACGAGAGCATGGCCGAGATGGTCTTCTCCACCGAGGAGTTGATCGTTGCGCTGTCTTCCTACATGACGCTGTTGCCTGGCGACGTCATCGCGACCGGTACGCCGGCGGGTGTCGGCTCCGCCCGCAATCGCTTTCTTGCCTCGGGCGATGAACTGCAAGTCCAGGTCAGTGGATTGGATCCACTCTGTGTAAAGGTGGGATGAAAATGGAAAAAGTCGACAACCAGGGCCCGCAGAAACAAGCCGAGCGGATGAGGCGCCTGACGGAAACCGCGAAAGATACGACGATGGGCAAAGTGCTGCGGCAGTTCTGGCACCCCATTGCATTGTCGAAAAGCGTGGCGCCGGGGACTGCCAAACGGGTCCGCCTGCTCAGCGAAGACTTGACGCTTTACCGGGGCGAGAGCGGCACCGTCCATCTGGTGGGCGCGCGCTGCGCGCATCGGGGAACGCTGCTGCATACCGGCTGGATCGAAGGCGATCAAGTGCGCTGCATGTATCACGGCTGGAAATACGACGGCAACGGCCAATGTACCGAGCGCCCGGCCGAGCGGGCCGGCACCGAGGGCCACGTGCGGATTCCCGCCTATCCGGTCCGGGAATACTGCGGCGTGATTTTCACCTACATGGGGGAGGGGGCGGCACCCGATTTCGACCTTCCCCGCCGGATGTTCTGCGAGCAAGAAGGCGTTTTCCTGCTGCAGCGCAAAGAAATATGGCCGTGCAACTGGCTCCAGGTCGCGGAAAACTCCCTGGATGCGGTGCACGTGAGCTTTGCGCATCAGATGGGAAAGGTCGGCGCCTTTGGCCAGGCGATTCCGGCGGAAGTCCCGGAAGTCAGCTACGAGGAAACCTCGGCGGGTATTTGCCAGACGGCCGTGCGCAAGCTTGGCGACAAGAACCAGGTGCGCGTGAGCGATTGGACGTTTCCCTATGGAAACACCGTGATCATTCCCAACGTCAATCCCAATGATCCCTGGATGGAAGTGACGAACTGGATGGTGCCCATCGATGATGAGCACACCATCCGGATTTCCTTGCGCGCGGTCCCGTCGACGTCGCAGGAGGCGGATGACGCGTTGAAGCGTTACTTCGACGAATGCGATGACTACAACTCGACCGATTATCACGACGAATTGTTCGCCGGGCACTATCCCGACGATCCGCTCGTGCGCCTGACCAGCGCCCAGGATTACGTGGCGCTGATCGGCCAGGGCACCATCGCCGACCGGGCGAGCGAATGCCTGGGCGCTTCGGATCGCGGCATTTCGATGTTCCGGAAAATTCTCTGGCGGGAAATGGAAGCGGTCGAGACGGGCAAGCCTCCCAAGCAATGGAAGCGGCTCGAAAAACCGCCGCAGTTCATGGACTATACGAAGAAAACCGCTTGATCGGCGCGAAGGAAGGAAGGCAGATGAGACAGAAAATCGCGAAGTGTGCGGGAATCGCCTGGCTGGGATGGTCCTGTGTCGCCACCGCGGTGGCGGCGAAGCCAGAAGGCGAGTTCCCGACCCGGCCCATTACCATGGTCGTGCCATTTGCCGCGGGCAACATCGCCGATGGCCTTGCCCGCATCGTCGCGAATGGCCTGGGCGAGGACCTGGGCCAGCAGGTCATCGTGGAGAACCGTCCGGGCGCGGGCGGGATCGGCGCGATCAGGCAGGTGGCCGGCACGGCGCCGGATGGTTATACGATGATCTATATCGGCGTCGGGATGGCGATCAGCCAATCGTTGTTCCGCACGGCTCCCTACGATATGGAAAAAAGCTTCACGCCGGTTTCGATCCTGACGAGCAACGACGTACTGTTGCTGACCAGCAAGAAATCCAAGCTGAAGAATATCCAGGACGTGGTGCGCGAAGCGAAGGCCAAGGGCGATCGTTTCACGGTGGGTATTTCCCTTTTTGGAACGCTGCAGCACCTGTCGGCCGAACTGTTCAAATCGACCGGCAACTTCGACTACACCATCGTTCCGTTCAAGTCGGCCGCGAACCTGAACACCGCCCTGCAGAGCGGTGACGTGGACATCGCATTCGAGTACCTGCAGCCGATGTACGGTCTGATCGCCGACGGCAGCTTGAATGCACTGGCCATCGGGAACGGCACGCACCGGAGTCCCCGGCTGCCTGACGTGCCGACCTTCACCGAGCTCGGCTATCCCAAGGTCCAGGTGGCATCCTGGGGGATGCTGCTGGTCCCGGCCAAAACCCCCGCGGCGGTGGTGGAGCGCTTGAACAAAGGGGTGCAGACCGTGCTGAACAACCCGGAAACCCGGGCACGCCTCGAGAACACCGGGTCACGTGTGTTGGGAGGAACGACGGCCCAGGCGCGCGAGTTGCTTTCGACCGAGATCGTCCGGTGGCACAAGGTGATCCAGGACGCCAAGATCGAATTGCAGTAGCAGGCGACAGCGGGCAGGCAGGGCGGGGGGGCCGACCGGCGCCCCCGCCGTGTTGCCTGTGGCGCCGGTGTCTATCGGTTCAAAAGATGTCGGGTTCGGGCACCGGCCTGCCGAAGGTGGTTTCCAGGAAATCGAAGTCGCAGCCTTCGTTGGCCTGCTTGATGTGGCGGCCGAACATCCAGCCGTAGCCGCGTTCGTAGCGGGCGGGGGGCGGTGTCCATGCCGCGCGGCGTGCGGTGAACTCCTCGTCGGAAATCTCCAGGTGGATGGTTCGCGCCGGTACATCCACCGTGATGCGGTCGCCGGTCTTCACCAGTGCCAGCGGGCCGCCGATGGCCGCTTCGGGCGAGCAGTGCAGCAGGCAGCCGCCGTAGCTGGTGCCGCTCATGCGCGCGTCCGACAGGCGCAACATGTCTTTCACGCCTTGCTTGAGCAGCTTGGTCGGAATGGGCAGCATGCCCCACTCGGGCATGCCGGCGCCCAGCGGGCCGGCGTTGCGCAGCACCAGGATGTCGTCGCCGGTGACGTCCAGGTCGGGGTCGTTCTCGGCCTTCTTGAGACTGGGATAGTCGTCGAATACCAGCGCGCGGCCGGTATGGCGCAACAGGTGCGGCGCCACCGCGCTGGGCTTGATGACCACGCCGTCCGGCGCCAGGTTGCCGCGCAGCACCGCCAGCGCGCCTTCGGCGTAGATGGGGTTGTCCAGCGGGCGGATCACATCGTCGTCATAGACCTCGCCGCCGGCGATGTTTTCGCCGAGGGTCTTGCCGTTGACCGTGAGGGCGTCGGTGCGCAGATGGCCCCGGATGCGCTCGAGCATGGCGCGCAGGCCGCCGGCGTAGAAGAAGTCCTCCATCAGGTAGGTGTCGCCGCTGGGCCGGATATTGGCGATCACCGGCACGCTGCGGCTGAAAGCGTCGAAGTCCGCCAGATTCACCGGGTGGCCGGCGCGGCGCGACATCGCGATCAGATGGATGATGGCATTGGTCGAACAGCCCATGGCCATGGCGCAGGCGATGCCGTTCTCGAAGTTGGCGCGCGCGAGCATCCGCGCGGGCGTCCAGTCTTCCCAGACCATGTCCACGATACGCCGGCCGCAGTCGGCGCTCATGCGGATGTGGTTGGCGTCGGCCGCCGGGATGCTGCTGGCGCCCGGCAGCGTCAGGCCCACGGATTCGGCGATGCCCGTCATGGTGGCGGCCGTGCCCATGGTCATGCAGGTGCCGTGGCTGCGCGCGATGCCGACTTCCATCTCGTGCCAGGCCTGTTCGGAGAGGCCGCCGGCGCGGCGCTCGTCCCAGTATTTGAATGCGTCGGAACCGGAGCCCAGCACCTTGCCTTTCCAGTTGCCGCGCAGCATGGGGCCCGCCGGCAGGTAGATGAAGGGAAGGCCCATGCTCAGGGCGCCCATGGTCAGGCCGGGCGTGGTCTTGTCACAGCCGCCCATCAGCACGGCGCCGTCCACCGGGTGGCTGCGCAGCAGTTCCTCGGTCTCCATGGCGAGGAAATTGCGGTACAGCATGGTGGTGGGCTTGACCAGGACCTCGGACAGCGAGATGGCCGGCAGTTCCAGCGGAAAACCGCCGGCCTGCAGGACGCCGCGCTTGACGTCCTCCACCCGCTGCTTGAAATGCGCGTGGCACTGGCTGGCATCGCTCCAGGTGTTGATGATGGCGATGACGGGTTTGCCCTGCCAGTCTTCATAGCCGTAGCCCATCTGCAGCACGCGGGAGCGGTGGCCGAAGGAGCGGAAATCGTCGGGCGCGAACCAGCGGGCGCTGCGCAGAGTCTCGTAGGTACGTTTCATGGGCACGGGGTCTCCTGAGTTGGGGGTAATCCCCAGTTCCAGCTCGCATGCGCCTGGATGATGCGGGCATGCATCCGGGCCCGGATACAAGAGAAAGAACGCAGGAGTCACAAAGGAGACAATTGCCTCGAATTGTCCATCGTTTCCCGACGTGGCGAATGCCAGGATGGCGGTGTTTGTTCCTGGCCATGCAGGACATGGACTATCCGAAGAAAACCGCTTGATCGGCACGAAGGAAGGAAGGCAGATGAGACAGAAAATCGCGAAATGCGCGGGAATCGCCTGGCTGGGATGGTCCTGTGTCGCCACGGCGATGGCGGCGAAGCCCGGCGTCGATTTCCCCACCCGGCCCATTACCCTGGTCGTGCCGTTTGCCGCGGGCAATATCGCCGATGGCATTTCCCGCATCCTCGCGAATGGGCTGAGCGAGGAACTGGGCCAGCAGGTCGTCGTGGAGAACCGCCCGGGCACGGGCGGGATCGGCGCGATCAGGCAGGTGGCCGCGGCGGCGCCGGATGGCTACACGATGATCTATGTCGGTGTCGGGGCGGCGATCAGCCAATCGTTGTTCCGCACGGCTCCCTACGACATAGAAAAAAGCTTCACGCCGATCTCGATCACGACGAGCAACGATGTGCTGCTGCTCGCGGGCAAGAAATCCAAGCTGAAGGATGTCCAGGACGTGGTGCGCGAAGCGAAGGCCAAGGGCGATCGTTTCACGGTGGGTATTTCCTTTTTGGGTACGCTGCAACACCTGTCGGCCGAACTGTTCAAGTCGAACGCGAACCTCAGCTACACCATCGTGCCGTTCAGGACGGCGGCCAATCTGAATACCGCCCTGCAGAGCGGCGACATCGATGTCGCATTCGAGTATTTGCCGCCGATGTACGGCCTGGTGGCCGAGGGTAGCTTGAATGCGTTGGCCATCGGGAACGGCACGCACCGGAGTCCCCGGCTGCCTGACGTGCCGACCTTCACCGAGCTTGGCTATCCCAAGGTTCAGGTGGCGTCCTGGGGGATGCTCCTGGCCCCCGCGAAAACCCCTGCCGCGGTGGTGGAGCGCTTGAACAAGGCGGTGCAGACCGTGCTGAACAATCCGGAAACCCGGGCACGCCTCGAGAACACGGGATCGCGCGTGCTGGGAGGGACGACGGCCCAGGCGCGCGAGTTGCTCTCGACCGACATGGGCCGGTGGCAAAAGGTGATCCAGGACGCCAGGATCGAGCTGCAGTAACAGGCGGCGGCGCGCTGGCATGGCAGGGGCGCCGGCCGGCTCCCCTGCCTGCCGTCTTCACACGTTCATCACGGACACCACGCGGGTATTGAGGTGGGCCTCCAGGGCCTCCGGTCCGCCGTCCGAGCCGTAACCCGAGTCTTTCACGCCGCCGAAGGGCAGTTCAGGCCAGGCGGCGGCAGGCTGGTTGATCCACAGCATGCCGACCTCGACGCGTTGCGACAACATGTACGCATTCTTCAGCGAGCGCGTGAAAGCAAAGCCCGCGAGCCCGTAAGGCAGCCGGTTCGCCTCGGCGATCGCCTCATCCAGCGTCGTGAAGCCGCGTACCACGGCGATCGGGCCGAAGGGTTCGTCGTTGAGCAGCTTCGCGTCCAGCGGCACGCCGGTCAGGACGGTCGGTGCCCAGAAATTTCCAGCCTTGCCCAGGCGTTCGCCTCCGGCCTCGATCGTGGCGCCGCGCCGGACCGCGTCGTCGGTGAGTTCGCCCATCGCCGCGAGCCGGCGCGGGTTGGCGAGCGGCCCCATCTGCGTGCCCGCGGCGAGTCCGTCGCCAACCTTCAGTTTCCGCGCGTGGGCGGCCAGGGCGGCGGCGAAGTCCGTGCACAGACTCTCGTGCACGAGGAACCGGGTGGGCGAGATGCAGACCTGGCCGGCATTGCGGAACTTGGCGCCGCCAGCGGATCGGATCGCAAGTTCGATATCGGCATCGTCGGCCACGATGACCGGGGCATGGCCACCGAGTTCCATCGTGACCCGTTTCATGTGCTGGCCGGCGAGCGCGGCGAGTTGCTTGCCAACCGGTGTCGACCCCGTGAACGAGACCAGGCGGATGGCCGGATGGGCGATCAGATGGGCGGAAATCTCGGCCGGATTGCCGTAGACGAGGCCGATCACGCCCGGCGGCAAACCCGCGTCGGCGAAAGCCCGCACCAGGGCCGCCGCCGCCGCGGGTGTTTCTTCGGCGGCCTTGAGGATGATCGAGCAACCCGTGGCCAGCGAGGCCGCCACCTTGCGTGTCGCCTGATTGATCGGAAAGTTCCAGGGCGTGAACGCCGCCACCGGCCCCACCGGATCTTTCAGCACCATCTGCTGCGCACCCGGCAGGCGCGAGGGCACGATACGGCCATAGACTCGCAGGCCTTCGTCCGCGAACCAATCGATCATTTCGGCCGCCATCGAGGCCTCGCCCCTGGCTTCGGCCAGGGGTTTTCCCTGTTCCTGCGTGATGATGGCCGCGATGTCGTCGACGCGCTCGCGCAGCAGCATGGCGGCGCGCCGCATGAGCCGGGCGCGCTCGGCTGCCGGCGTGTTGCGCCAGGTGTCGAATCCTTGTCGCGCCGCCGCCAGCGCGCGGTCGAGATCGGCGATCCCGGCATGGCTGACGCGGCCGATTTCCGCGCCCGTCGCCGGGTTGACCACCGGGAGCGAACGGCCATCGGCCGCATCCTGGAACAGGTTGGCAATGAACAACTGCGTATCGGGATAGGTCATTTTTTCGGTTCCTTCAACGCGGCGGTCCGTTCTTGCGCGCCGCTTGCTCCAGGCGTTCGAGCGCCTGCGTGCGCAATTGGGTCAGGGTCGAAGAAGGCGTGATGGCCTCGGGGTCGATCACGCAGTGCAGCAGGCTGGGCAGACCCGACGCCAATGCCCTGCGCAGCGCGGGGCCGCAGTCGTCCGCGGTGGTGAGCCGCTCGCCATATCCGCCGAATGCGCGGGCATAGGCGACGAAGTCCGGGTTGCGCAAGGTCGTCGCGGACACCCTGCCCGGGTATCCGCGCTCCTGGTGCGCCCGGATCGTGCCGTACATCCCGTTGTCGATCAGCAGCACGATCAGCGGCAGCTCGTACTGGACCGCCGTCGCGAACTCCTGTCCGGTCATCAGGAAGTCGCCGTCGCCGGCCAGGACCACCACTGTCTTGTCCGGATAGAGCCGCTTGGCGCCCACGCCGGCGGGAAACCCGTAGCCCATCGAGCCCGAGGTCGGCGCGAGCTGGGTGCCGAATGCCTCGAACGGCCAGAATCTCTGGCCCCAGGTACAGAAGTTGCCGGCGCCGTTGCAGATGATCGTATCCCGGGGAAGTTCCTTCTGAAGCGCGCGCATGACGTCGGGCATCTTGAGTTCGCCAGGAACCTGGATCGGCGAGAGGTCGCGCCATCGAATGGCATCGGCCGCGGCATCGCGCACCCACTCGCCGGTCGCGCGCCCGGGCGTGGCCTGCAGGGCGGCCACGCTGGCGCAGAATCCCCGCGGCGTCGCGTTGATGGCCAGGTGTGCCCGGTACACGCGGCCGAGTTCGTCGGGGTCGGTGTGCACATGCACGAGTTTCTGCCTGGGATTTGGCACGTCCAGCAACGAATAGCCCTGGGACGGAGCCTCGGACAGCCGGCCGCCGATCAGCAGGATAAGGTCCGACTGCCTGATCCGGTCCAGCAATCGCGGGTTGGCGCCGAAGCCGAGTTCGCCCGCGTAGCAGGGATGCGACTGGGGAAACAGCATCTGCCGCCGGAACGAACAGACCACCGGCAATTGGAACGCCTGGGCGAAGCCCTGGATGCGTTCGACGTCCTCGGCGGACCAGCGGCTGCCGCCGAGGATGGCCAGGGGACGCTGCGCGTTGGCGAGCAGCGTTTGCAGTTGCTCGATGTGCTCCGGTGCCGGGTAGGTCTCGGTGACCTGGTAGGCAAGCGCGTCCGGCACGTCGACGACGTCGGTCAGCATGTCTTCCGGCAAGGCCACGACCACCGGGCCAGGGCGGCCGGAAGTGGCGACATGGAAGGCGCGCGACAACAATTCGGGAATCCGCCGCGCATCGTCTATCTCGACCACCCACTTGGCCATGCTGCCGAAGACGGAGGGGTAGTCCAGCTCCTGGAAGCTCTCGCGGCCCCTCATGTCGCGCGCGACCTGCCCGACGAACAGTATCATCGGAGTCGAGTCCTGGCTTGCGACGTGGATGCCGGCCGCGGCATTCGTGGCGCCCGGGCCGCGCGTCACGAAGCAGATGCCGGGGGTTCCCGTCAGCTTGGCCTGGGCTTCGGCCATCATCGCGGCGCCGCTTTCCTGGCGGCATACGGTGACTTCAATGGGAACGTCGAGCAATGCATCGAGGACGGCGAGATAGCTTTCTCCGGGGACGCAGAAAATATGCTTGACGCCATGTATCGCGAGCTGGCTGGCCAGGACGGCACTGGCGGTTCGTTCGGTGGAGGGGCCGGAGCCTGAAGGGGAGGATGGCGTCACGTTCATTGCGGGTCCTTGATAGCATTGCCTCTGGGCAAGAGCAGGCCGGCGGCAAGTTTAGGCAAGCCGACGTCCCCCGGACAACGGTGAAAGCAAAGCGATTGTCGTGTTTGTTGCTATGTATCCGGAAGGAGCGGGCCTTTCCTTCCGTCTTAGGTCGGTACCAGGAACTCCGAGGTTATGGAAAATACGTTGGTCAGGCTGGTGATCTCCCAGTCGGAGCTTTTCTCGACATGGCCCGCGGAGACGGTCTCCCGCCTCGTCGCGGCGGCGGACTTGTGCACGGTCGAGGCGGATACCTGCCTGATCCGGACAGGGGACACCGCCGACTTCCTCTACATCCTGGCAACGGGGTCGCTGCGTCTCGTCCGCGGGACGCCATCGGGCAGGAGCTTCACGGCGGGGTTGCATCTGCCCGGGGACTACCATGGCCTGGGGCCCGTCCTGACCCAGGTTCCGTATTTCTACACGGCGATGTGCAAGCAGAAGAGCATCCTGGTCAGGATTCCGGCGCCTTTGCTGCGAGAAATCCTGTCCGAGGATGGCAAGCTGTCGTTCACGCTGTTTGCCGGGCTTGGCCAGCGGCACCGGCGCGCGCTCGATCACTTCGAAAGCGCGGCGACCCACCCGACGAATGCCCGGATCGCGCAATTGCTGCGGGCCATCCATGCCAGATCCCGGCGTGGCCCGGAATCCGCCGATGTCAGCCTGTCGCAGGTCGAAATCGCCACGATGCTGGGAACGCGAAGGCAAGTGGTCAATCGGGTGCTGCGCGCGATGGCGGAAGAAGGCATCGTCGAGATCCGGTATGGAAAGATCTCCATCGTGGACTGGGCAAAGCTGGAAAAAATGGCCGGGGAGCCGGTGCCGCAGTAGGGGAGGGGGCCGCCGTGCGGCCGGAAACGGACGCAGGTGCAACAAAGGAGACTTTTGTTCCGTATCGTCCATCGCTTCCTCGCGCGCTCGATGCCAACATGGGCGCCTTGAATAGGAGACTTGCGGATGAACGGTGCGAAGAGCCTGGTGGAAACCTTGTTGGCCGCCGGCGTGGATACCTGCTTCGCGAACCCGGGCACGAGCGAGATGCATTTCGTTGCCGCGCTGGACCAGAGTCCCGGGATGAAATGCGTGCTCGGCCTGCAGGAGAACATCGTCACGGGCATGGCGGATGGCTATTTCCGCCTGGCCCGCAAGCCTGCCTGTACGCTGTTGCATTGCGGTCCCGGCCTGGCCAACGGCATGGGCAACCTGCACAACGCCCGCCGCGCGCGCAGCGGCATCGTCAACATCGTGGGCGACCAGGCGACCTATCATCGCCCCTACGACGCGCCGCTGACCGCCGATACGGCGGGAATGGCGCGGACCGTTTCCGCCTGGGTGCGCACCAGCGCCCGGACCGCCGATCTCGGGCGTGACGCGGTGGATGCGGTGCGCGCGGCGCGCACCTTTCCCGGACAGATCGCGACCCTGATCCTGCCTGCCGACGTGTCCTGGCAAGAGGGCGGCGTGGTCGGCGTTCCGGTGGATCCGCCGTCGCCCCATGCGATAGACGGGGTTGCCATCGAGGGCGCGGCGCGCATGCTGCGGGACAACCGGGACGTGCTCATCCTGCTGGCGGGGCATGGCGTGCTTGCCGACGCGCAACAGCTCGCCTGGCGAGTCGCCTGCGCGACGGGCGCGACCGTGATGGCCAGCTATGTGAATGCGCATCTGGCGCGGGGCCGTGGCCGAATGCAACTCGAACGGGTGCCTTACGGCATGAACCAGGCCATCGAGGCGCTGGATCGGTTCAGGCATATCATCCTGGTGAACGCCGAGCCGCCGGTAGGGTTCTTCGGCTATCCCGGCCAGCCGTCGATCCAGCACCATCCCGACGCCCGGTTCCATGTCTTGTCCCGGCCGGACCAGGATCCCGTCGAGGCGCTCCGAGGGTTGGTGAAGGCGCTCGACGCTCCGGCGGCGGCCGTGCCGGACCCGGGGCCCCGTCCGGGCCCGGGGAGCGGCGCCCCCACGCCCGAAGGCCTGGCCCGGACACTCGCGGCCGTGATGCCCGAGCATGCCATCGTCTCCGACGAGAGCATTTCCTACGGCCGGGGCTTCTACCCATTCACCCACGCCGCGCCCGCGCACGACTGGCTGCATCTGGCGGGCGGTGCCATCGGCGATGGAATGCCCGTGGCCACCGGCGCCGCGCTGGGGGCGGGCAGGCAGCGCCGGGTGATCAATCTGCAGGCGGACGGTTCGGCCATGTATTCGCTTCAGTCGCTATGGACGCAGGCGCGCGAGCAATTGCCGGTCACCACGGTCATCCTCAACAACAGCAAGTACAACATTCTCATCGGCGAATACGCGAGCGTGGGAGCCGTTCCGGGCGACACCGCCATGAGCATGCTGGATCTGGGCAACCCGTTCCTGGGTTGGGTCCAGCTTGCCAACGGAATGGGGGTCGAGGCTGCGAGGGCGACTACGCTGGAGCAGTGCGCGGATCTCATGACAAGCAGCTTCGGCCGGAATGCCCCGTTTCTGATCGAGCTGATGGTGTGACCCGGGCAGGGACTCCGTAATAGTGTGCAACGCAGGCATTGCACGGTTCGGCGGGACACTGTATCTTGCAACCAAATGGTTGCAGAAGGAGCCTGCCATGAACCCGCTCGACCGTATCGAGAAGCAGGTCGTGTTGCGTGCGCCGGTCGAGCGCGTCTGGCGCGCCTTGACCGACATCGAGGAGTTCGCGCAATGGTTCGGCGTCAGGCTGGACCAGCCCTTTGCCCCCGGCCGCTCCATCACGGGCAGTTTCGAGGGAGGGTTCGACCAGGACGAGATCGCGCGCTACCAGGCGTCGCTGGGCCTGCGGCCGGCGGCGATACGGCCGCCGCTTCCGCATGCGGTGTTCTGCACCGTGGAACGCATGGAGCCGCCCAGCGTCTTCAGTTTCCGCTGGGTGCCGTTCGGCATCGACGCGGCATGCGATCCCGAGCGGGAGCCCACCACCCTGGTCGAATTCCGCCTGCAGACCGTTTCCGAGGGCACGAGGCTGACCATTGCCGAGTCGGGGTTCGAGCACGTGCCGGCGCACCGGCGCGAACGCGCCTTCATGATGAACGACGGCGGCTGGCAGGCCCAGGCCGAAAACCTCCGGCGCCATGTCGACGGGGCGTGAGCAGGACCTGGCGCGGGTCTTTGCCGCGCTGGGCGACGCAACCCGCTTGGCCCTGGTCGGCCATCTGCTGGCCGCGGGCGCCCTGTCGGCCACTGCGTTGGCCGAGGGCCGGGATATTTCGCGGCAGGCGGTCGCCAAGCACCTCCAGGTACTGGAAGCGGCCGACCTGCTCCTGCGCCAGCGCCATGGCCGGGAAGTGCTGTACACCCTGGATCCCCGGCGCGTGGACGAGGCGCGGGCGTTCCTGGACGCGATCTCGGCCGGCTGGGACCGCGCCATCGGCCGCTTGAGGAAGCTCGTCGAGGCGCCGTGAGCCGGCTTCGGCTGGATTGCCGACCGCCTGCGGTGTCATGGCGGCCCAGCCCCATGTGACGCCACCTGGTTCCCCGTGTCTTGCAGGATCAGGCAAAACACAGGCAGGAATCGGTATTGTCCCCAGGCCGCTGCGGTACGTAACCTCTGTCACGGGCCGGACATGGGTCCGGCATCTTTTCCGCAGGGGACGTGGCAATGGCGATTCAGCTCGAGATCAACGGCAAACAGACTGCGCTCGACGCGCCCGGCGAGATGCCGCTGCTGTGGGCGCTGCGCGATCTGGCAAACCTGACCGGCACGAAGTACGGCTGCGGGATGGCGCTGTGCGGCGCCTGTACGGTACATGTCGACGGCGCGCCGGTGCGTGCCTGCGTGACCCCGGTTTCCACGGTCGAAGGCAAGCCGGTCACGACCATCGAAGGCGTCGGCCGGGACGCCGCGGGCCGGGCGGTGCAGGCCGCGTGGGAGGAACTGGACGTCGTGCAGTGCGGATACTGCCAGTCCGGCCAGATCATGTCGGCCGCCGCGCTGCTGCGCGCGAACCCGCGCCCCACGGATGACGACATCGACGAGGCGATGAGCGGCAACGCCTGCCGCTGCGCGACCTATGTCCGCATCCGGGCCGCGATCCATCGCGCCGCCCAGGCGCTGGCTTGAAAAGGGAGGGCATCATGATCTTCACCCTCGACAATCAGGCCGACCGCGCGCAAGCCTCCCTGGCCAATGTCAGCCGCCGCAGGTTCGTGCAAGGCGCGGGCGTGCTGGTACTGGGCTGGCAACTGCCCGGCGTCCTGGCCGCGGCGCCGCAGGCGGACGAGGCGGATGCCTTCGCGCCCAATGCTTTTCTTTCCGTCGATGCCCAGGGCCGCGTCACGGTGTATGCCAAGCACGTGGAAATGGGGCAGGGCGCCTATACGGGCCTGGCGACCCTGGTGGCCGATGAGCTCGACGCCGACTGGGCGCAGGTGCGCGTCGAAGGCGCGCCCGCCGATACCGCGCGCTACAAGAACCTGGCCATGGGCATACAGGGCACCGGCGGCAGTACGGCCATGGCCAACTCCTTCAAGCAGATGCGCGAGGCGGGCGCCGCCGCGCGCGCCATGCTGGTCGGGGCGGCGGCGCGGGCCTGGAAGGTCGATCCGGCCACGATTACCGTACGCGCGGGCGTGGTCCGCCATGCCGCGTCGGGCCGCCAGGCCGGCTTCGGCGAATTGGCCGGGGCCGCGGCGGCGCAGCCCGTGCCCGCCAAGGTCAGGCTCAAGTCGCCCAAGGAGTTCGCCCTGATCGGCAAGCCGTCGCTGCGGCGCGCGGACTCGGCCGACAAGGTGCACGGCCGTGCCCGGTTCACCCAGGACGTCCAACTGCCCGGCATGCTGGTCGCCATCGCGGCTCATGCCCCGCGCTTCGGCGCCACCGTGGCTGGTTACGACGCCAGCGCGGCACTGGCCGTTCCCGGCGTGGTGGCGGCCATTCCCTTCGAGGGGGCGGCGCACCGCTCGGCCGGCGTTGCCGTGCTGGCGCGCAATACCTGGGCCGCGCGCACCGGCCGCGATGCCCTGAAGGTGCAATGGGACGAAAGCCGCGCCTATGCCGAGGGCAGCGACGAAATCCTGGCCCGGTATCGTCAGGCAGCCGCGCGGCCCGGGCTGCCCGCCGCCGTCCGCGGCAACGTCGAGGCCGCGTTTTCGAAGGCCGCCCAGGTGATCGAAGCGGACTACGAGTTTCCGTTCCTGGCCCATGCCAGCATGGAGCCGCTGAACTGCGTCGTGCAACTGGGCGACGGCCGGTGCGAGATCTGGAACGGCGAGCAGTTCCAGACCATGGACCAGAAGGCCGTGGCCGACTATCTGGGTATTGCTCCCGAGCGCGTCACGATCAACCAGCTGTATGCCGGCGGCAGCTTCGGCCGGCGCGCCAGCCCGCACGCAGACTACGTGGTCGAGGCCGTCGCCATCGCGCAGGGCGCGCGCAAGGCGGGGTTCGACGTGCCGGTCAAGATGGTGTGGACGCGCGAGGACGATATGCGCGGCGGCTATTACCGGCCGGCGTACCTGCATCGTGCCCGGCTCGCGCTGGACGGGCGGGGCAGGCTGCAGGCCTGGCAGGTGCGCATTGTCGGGCAGTCGCTGATCAAGGGCTCCGTGTTCGAGGAGTTCATGATCAAGAACGGCATCGACGCCACGTCGGTCGAAGGCCTGTCCGATCTGCCCTACGGCATTCCCAACCTGAGCGTGGAATTGCACACGCCCGACGATGTGCGGGTGCCCGTGCAATGGTACCGGTCGGTCGGACATACGCATACCGCGTTCACGGCCGAGACGCTGGTCGACGAGGCGGCGCGGGCCGCGCGCCGGGATCCGGTCGCGCTGCGGCGCGAGCTGCTCAAGGGCCATCCGCGCCATCTGGCCGCGCTGGATACGGCGGCGCGGGCGGCGCAATGGGACCGTCCGCTGGCGGCGGGCAAGAGCGGCGCGCGCCGGGGCCGGGGCGTGGCGGTCCACGAGTCCTTCAACAGCGTGGTCGCCCAGGTGGTCGAGGTGACCGTGGACGCCGACGGCGAACTGAAGGTGGACCGCGTGGTCTGCGCCGTGGCCTGCGGGCTGGCGATCAATCCGGATGTGGTCAAGGCGCAGATGGAAGGGGGCATCGGTTTTGCACTGTCGACGGCGCTGCATGGCGCCATTACCCTCGACAAGGGGGCCGTCGTCCAGAGCAACTTCCACGACTATCCGCTGCTGCGCATCAACGAGATGCCGCGTGTCGACGTGCACATCGTGCCGTCCCAGGATGCGCCCACCGGGGTGGGCGAGCCCGGCGTGCCGCCGCTGGCGCCGGCCCTGGCCAACGCGATCTTCGCCGCGACCGGCGAGCGCGTGCGGACCCTGCCGATCCGCACGCCTTTGCGCAAGGCGGTCTGAGCATGGCAATATCGTCGCTCCGCATCCGTTCTCCGCGATGACCATGTCCCAGCCGGCTGTTCCCGCCGATGCCGTCCCACGGGACGAGGCCGCCGGCCGGCTGGCGGCCGCGCGGCGCGCCCTGGCCGGTTGCATCGCACGCCATGCGCCTGCCGACGGCGCGCATCCCAGCGCCTACCCGGGGTTGTCGTTCGTGCGGTTCTCGGGGCCGTCGGGGTCCAACTGCGGGCTTTACCGGCCTTCGCTCACCATCGCCGCGCAGGGCGCCAAGCGCGTCGAACTGGGCGAGTCCGTCTACGAGTACGACGAGCGCCATTTCCTGCTGTCCTCGTTCGACCTGCCGGTGCAGGCCCGCATCACCTGCGCGTCGCCGGTCGAGCCCTATCTGTGCGTGGCGCTGGACATCGACCCGCAGCGCCTGGGCGAACTGGTGGGCGAGCACGGCCTGCCGCCGGCGCCCGAGACGCCCGTCATGCGGGGCCTGGCCGTGGGCACGACCCCGCTCGACCTGATCGAGCCCATGCTGCGGCTGGTGCGTCTGCTGGATACGCCCGAGCACCTGCCGGTCCTTGGGCAACTGGCCGAGCGCGAGATCCTGTACCGGGTGCTGACCGGCGAACTCGGGCGGCGGCTGCGCCAGGCGGCCCTGTCGGCCGGGGCTTCCAGCCAGATCGCCCGCGCCATCGCGTGGATCAAGGAGCACTACACCGCGCCGCTGCGCATCGAGGCGCTCGCCCAGGTGGTCAACATGAGTCCGTCCTCGCTGCATCATCATTTCAAGGCCGTGACCGCCATGAGCCCGCTGCAGTTCCAGAAGCAACTGCGGCTGCGCGAGGCGCGGATGCTGATGTTGTCCGGACTGCTGGATGCCGGCAGCGCGGCGCGCCGCGTCGGTTATGAAAGCGCGTCGCAGTTCAGCCGCGAGTACAGCCGTTTGTTCGGCTCGCCGCCCTCGCGCGACGTGGCACGGCTGCGCGACGGGGACCCGGCGCAAACCGCGGCGGTCTGATCCCGCCTGGCGGCCGGCGCTACACTTGCAGGCATGGCCACGATGCCGCCGCGCAGGCGGGGGAGCGATCATGACGGACAGCGACCGGGACGACGCGTTCAATGTGGTGGAGCCGTGCGCCGGCTACTGCCTGTACGACACCGATCCGGCGCTGCGGGAAGCGGTCCGGCGCGAAGGGGCCGGCCATGCCGAGGCATCCCTGCGCGAGCAGGGGCGCTGGCTGGGCAGCCGCGAAGCCATGGACGCGGGCCGTGATGCCAATGAGCACCCGCCGCGGTTCGTGCCGCTCGATCCGGTCGGGCGCCGCATCGACGAGGTCCGCTTCCATCCCGCCTGGCACCTGCTGATGGAAGGCATCGTCGCGCGCGGGCTGCACGCCGCGCCGTGGGCATCGCCCCGGCCCGGCGCCATGGTCGAGCGCGCGGCGGGCTACCTCATGCAGGGCCAGGTCGAGGCCGGCACGCTCTGCCCGACCACCATGACCTTCGGCGCGATTCCCGTGCTCGCGAGCGAGCCGGCCGGCGAGATCGATTTCGCCCGCGACTGGCTGCCGCGTCTCTACGGGCGTGTCTACGATCCATCCGACGCACCGGCTGCCGCCAAGCGCGGCCTGCTGATCGGCATGGGCATGACCGAGAAGCAGGGCGGATCGGACGTGCGGGCCAACACGACCCGGGCGGCGCCGTGCGGCACCCCCGGTCGAGGGCGGGGCTATCTGCTCGACGGCCACAAGTGGTTCTATTCGGTTCCCCAGTCGGATGCCCACCTGGTGCTGGCGCAGGCCGATGAAGGGCTGTCGTGTTTCTTCGTGCCACGCTACGGACCGGACGGCCGCCGCAACGGCGTCCGCATCCAGCGGTTGAAGGACAAGCTGGGCAATCGCAGCAACGCCAGCGCCGAGGTCGAATTCCACGGTGCCTGGGGCGCGATGCTGGGCGAGCCGGGGCGGGGTGTCGCCACCATCGTGGAGATGGCCACCTATACGCGCCTGGACTGCGTGCTGGGCAGCGCCGCGCTGCTGCGGCAGGCGGCCGTCCAGGCACTGCATTTCTGCTCGCGGCGCCAGGCGTTCGGCCGGCCGTTGCGTGAACAGCCGCTGATGCGCCACGTCCTGGCCGATCTCGCCCTGGAAAGCGAAGCCGCGACCGCCCTGGGCCTGCGGCTGGCGCGCGCGTTCGAATCCGAGGCGCCGCTGGAGCGGGCCATACGGCGCATCGTCACGCCGGCGGCCAAATACTGGGTCTGCAAGCGGGCCGTGTCGGCCGTCGCCGAGTGCATGGAGGCCTGCGGCGGCAACGGCTATGTCGAGGACGGTCCCATGCCCAGGCTCTATCGCGAGGTGCCCGTCAACGCGATCTGGGAAGGGTCGGGCAACATCATGTGCCTGGACGTGCTGCGCGCCATCCGGCGTGATCCCCAGGCGTTCGAGGCGCTGGCTGAGCATTTGCGCGAATGCGGCGGCGGCAGCGCGGAGTTCCGTTCGGCCTGGCAGACCTGGATGGACTTGTGCGCGGGCGGCGGCGAGGCCGAATTCAAGGCGCGCCGCATCGCGGGCCTGCTGGCGGGGTTGATGCAGGCGGCGTTGCTGATGGCGCAGCCGGGCGGCCTCGTAGGGGAGGCCTTCGTGGCGGCCCGGCTGGCACAGGCCGGCTGGCTGTATGGGGACAGCGACACCGGCCATGGCGACGCCGTATGCGCCGAGCTGCTGGCGCGGGCGTGGCCGCCAGGAAGTGGGACGGGCTCCTTGCCTGGAGCGTCACAAGGCGATGGGGCGGACGGCTAGTCCGCGTTGAAGCGTTTCCACGTTTCGAAGGCATTCATGATGTGTACCATCATGGCTTCGTTGGCGGCACGGCCATCCCGCTTGAGAATGGCTTGTACGATGACGCCATGTTCGGATTGCGCCCGCCGGTACTGATCGTCGCTGGTCGTCGTGGCGACGCGCCGGGTTAGATAGAAATTCCCGGTAAGAAAGATCAGGTGACGCAGCCGGTTGTTGTGCGCGGCATCGAGGATCGAGTCGTGGAACTCCCGGTTCGTGCGTATCCTGAGTCCCGGTTCCTGAGGAGCCATGATGCTGCGTTGCTCATGCAGTGTGGCGATGCGCCGATGTTCTTCTTCGGTTCCCCGCTCCGCCGCGAACCTGCACGCAAGGCCCTCCAGTCCTGCCCTGGCTTCATAGTTCTCGCGGATTTCGTCCGCCGTGAACTCGCGGACGGCCCAGCCGCGCTTTCTGCCTGTCAAGAGGCCGTCCGCGGCCAGGCGTTGGATCGCTTCGCGCAGCGGTGTCCTGCTGATGCCATAGCGTTGCGACAGGGAGTCTTCGATCAACGGTTCATTCGGCCGCAGCTCGCCGCTGACGATGGCCAGGCGCAATTTTTCATAGACTGATACGGACTGGATCTGAGGACGATCCTCGGCAGGGGGGGAGCCGAAATCGATCGGGTCCACGCCTTGCCTCGATACGTTGGTCATGACCGTTCCCGCATTGTCCGCACGGCCAGCCTGCCAACTTCGGCCAGCATGCGGCGCGCGGCATCATGGGAGGCGGGTCCAGGGGCGAGCCTGCCATGATCGTCGATCTTCTCGCCTACCATGGAAATGCTGACGGCATCGTTGGCGATATGCATGCGCAAGGCGCACAGCATGAGCTTCAGGGCCTGGGCTGCCCTCAGTCCTCCGGAAATGCCGCCGTAGCTGACGATGCCCGCAGCCTTGTCCCCCCATTCCTTCGACAGGTAGGTCAATGCGTTGACCAAGGACGGAGGGGGAGCGTGGTTGTATTCCGGGGTGACGAACACGAGCGCATCCGCGTCGTCGATGATTCTCGACCAGGCCTTCGTGTGCGGGTGGACGTATCGTTGCAGGCGCGGGTGTTCAGGCTCGTCGAACAAGGGCAGGCCCAGGTCGGCGATGTCCACCACTTCGTGGGAAAAGTCGCCTTGAGCCTCGGCTATTGCCTGGAGCCAGGCACCGACGAGTGGTCCGACGCGACCAGGACGTGTGCTTGCAATGAGAGTCTTCAGTTTCGGCTTGTGATTCATCGTGGCCTGGAGTGTAGAACATGTATCGTGGACACCTCGAGAGTGGCGATCTGCCGGGTGCTGGCGCGCCGGTCATTCATTCTTGATCCCCGCGGACTGGATGACCCGCTTCCAGCGTTCCCGGTCCTGGCCCAGGAAGGTTGCCAGTTGCTCGGGCGATCCGGTATCGCGCACGATGCCCATTTCCTGGAAGGTTTCGATGGCGGTCGGTGTCGATGCCGCCGCGCGCACGGCGGCGTTGAGTTTCGCGATCGCGTTCGCCGGCAGGCCGGCCGGACCGGCAATCGCCCACCAGGGGCCGAATCTCAAGCCCTCCTCGGGAAAACCGGTTTCCGCCAGCGTCGATACGGACGGCAACGCATGCATCCGCTGAGCTCCCGTCACCGCAAGAGGTTGGATTGCGCCGGAGGCTATGAGCGGGCGTGCGGCGCTGACGCCGACAAACATCGTATCGATGGTTCCCGCGGCCAAGTCGACGAGTGCGTTTGACGCCCCCTTGTAGGGAACGTGGGTCAGCCTGACCCCGGCGTGTTGGGCGAAGAGTTCCATGAACAGATGCGGAGGGGAACCGACGCCGGCGGATCCATACGTCAGTTTTCCATCGGCAGTCTTGGCTTTCGCGATGAGTCCACTGACGGTGGCGGGGCCTCCGCGCGTGCCGGTGACCAATGCCACGGGGGCGTATCCGATCATGCCGACGGGGGCGAAATCACGGACAGCGTCGTAGCCGGGTTTTTGGTACAGGAAAGCGTTGGTCACGAACGGGATATCGACGACGACCAAGGTGTAGCCGTCGGCCGGAGCCGTGGCCACGCCCTGGTAGGCGATGTTGCCGGCGGCTCCGGCCTTGTTTTCCACGACGATGGGTTGCCCCAGGTTTTGGGACATTCCGCGCGCGATGATCCTGGCCAGGATGTCCGTCGGGCCCCCGGGGGCATACGGAACGATCAGCCTTATGGGGCGGTCAGGGTAGCTGTTCCCCTGGGCGAATGAGGAGGTGGCGAGAGTCGCCGGCAGGACGCCGACGGCGAACGCCGCCATCGTTCTGCAAAAAGTGCCCCGTGCAGTCTGGTAGTTCATGGCATGGTCTCTATCGACGTTGTAACTAGGACTGGAAACCGTTTCCGGTGGTCAGGGCTTCTTCGCGGTAGAGGCCCAGCGATTCGTAGGCCGGACGGTCGTTGATGGAGAAAAGCACGGCTGCATGGGTCTTGGAGTCGTTGACGTGTTCGTGCCAGACACGGGAAGGCAGGACGAAATAGTCTCCTTCTTCCCAGTCGAAGCGCTCGCCGTCGATGATCGAGTGGCCCGACCCCCGATAGACATGGTAGACGGCGCTGTTGGTATGGCGGTGGGCCCGCGTATGGACACCCGGCCGCAGTCTTTGTATGTCCGCACCCATGGTCGGTGTGATCGGTCCGCCATTGATCGGATTCGAATACTTGAACAGCACGTCGTCGTAGGGTGATATGTCGTTTTGTGCTTCGAGGTGATCCAAAGCCCGCTCGGCTTCTTCCCAGCGGTAGACGAGTTTGGGCGAATACCGTGACAGATCCAGGCCATCGAGATCGGTCTGGAAGCCGGCCTCGTGTTCGTTCTTGACGACCGGCTGGTAGCCGTGGTTCTGGTAAACCTCGAAGTACACGGCGTCGAGCATTTTTACCAATGGTCTGTCGACACCGTCCATCCAGATGATCGGTTCATCGGATTCGTTGGAGTGGTCGTGCCAGGCCCAGTTCGGAGTCAGGACGAGATCGCCGGCCGACAAGGTGATTTTCCCGCCATTGACGGTGGTCGTCGCCCCTCGCCCGTGGGTGATGAACCGCAGTGCCGAATGAATGTGACGATGTGTGATGACCTGCTCGCCGGGCAGCATCATCTGTACGGCGGCCGTTAGCGTGTTCGTGGCGTCCCAATGGTCTTTCGCCCCAGGATTCCACAGCATCAGGGCGCGACGCACCGGGCTGTCCTCGAGCGACATGGCTGAGCCCGCGCGATCCAGGTAGGCCTGGATCTTCTTCCAGGTCCAGACGTGAGGCCTTATGTCGCTCAATGCCTCGGAGCGGCCTTGCACGGTCCACAGGCCTTTCATCGCGTCACGTTCGAGGTCGGCGCAGAGCCGCTCGACGTCGGTGGCGGTTTCATTCGCCAGGCTGGGAAGATCCGGCCTCGGGGCGCCCCCCAATTTCAGCAGGGATGGATCTTTCGTTGCGGATCCTTGATTTCCCGATGTCATCTCTATCTCCTCGACATACCTTGTCATCGTCGCATTCAATTTTGTATGCGAACTTGCATGCGAAATTTTAGGAGGCATGAAAGCATGTGTCAATAATGGAATGCCACGGCACGGGGAGTCGTGGATGGGAAGGAAGCGCCCGGTTCTGCCGTTACGCCAGAGGCCGGGCGGGACGGACCGCTTCCTAACGCGGTGCCGTCGCTTCCTGGAAATAGCGTTCCGAGGCTTCGTGCAGGGGGATGGTCACGCCTTCGCGGGCGGTCGCGCGCGTGATCTGCCCACCAGCCGGGCTGCCAGCCGCCACGAAATCGGCCTGTTCGAACACCGCCTGGAGCACGCCGCGGACCTCGTCCGCGGGCGTTTCGTTGCCCGTGACCAGCAGCGCGGTGACGCCTACCGTCGCGATGGGCGCGCCCTGTCCCGGATAGGTGCCGGGAGCCAGCACGAGGCGCACGAACGCGGGGTCCTCCCGCGTGAGCTGCGTGATCGCCGGCGGCGACAGGGGCAGGATGCGCACGCGATGGTCGGCGGCCAGGCGCTGTAGTTGCCGTGCCGGGGCGTGGATGACGCTGGCGATCGCGTCCACCCGTTTGTCGACCAGGGCCTGCACCGCTTCGTCGAAGCTGGCGCTGGATACCAGTTCCACGCTGCCGGTCGCCAGCCCGTGCGCGGCCATGATCTTCAGCGTCGAGGCGCGGGTGCCGGAGGCGGCCAGGCCGGCGTCGAGCCGCCGTCCGCGCAGGTCCGCGATGGACTGGACCGGGCCGTCGGCCAGCACCGCGATGTGGAAGGCTTCCGGATAGAGACTCGCGATCGCGCGCAGGCCGGGGTTGTGGGCGGTGCCGCCGAAGGCGCCCTGGCCCAGGTAGGCCTGCCTGGCGATGTCGCCTTGCGCCAGCGCGATGTTGGCGGCGCCCCGCTGCAGCAACTGGAGATTTTCGATGCTGCCCTGGGTGGATGAACTGCTGGCGCTGAAGCCCTGAGCAGTCAGGCGCGCGGCGATGGTCCGGGCGACCAGGTCGTACTCGCCGGCCTCCGGTCCGCCCGCCACCACGAAGGCACTGCGCAGCCGGTCCAGGCGGCGCGCGATCTGCCGGTCGGCCGCCGCCAGCTCCTCGGTGATGATGGCGCGGGCGCGCTGGCTGTTGGCGGGCAGGTTGTTGAACAGATTCTGGATGCGCTCGATGGTCGCCCGGGCGGGCGATCCGGTGGCTGCCTGGCTGGCCGTGGCCTGCGGGGGCGGGACGAAATCCACCGCCTGCCATCCTCCGGGGCCTTCTCGGAAGGTGACGGAGCCGCGTATCTGCAGGATGTCGCCGGTATGGTTGCCGTCGCGCGCGATGCCCTCCACGCCGCGTTCGGTCGCGCCCAGCAGCGTGGCCAATGCGGCGGGGTTGAGCGACTGCCAGTCGCTGAAGGCATAGTCGCGGGCCAGGCGGAAGCGGCCGTTGAAATAGACGATGCGGCGGGCCGCGCCGTCGGGCGCGTCGGCCAGCGGGCCGCTGCCCAGGCGCCGGAGGGATTCCACATCCAGCACCGGCTTGGCGAAGACCGCCTGCAGGCGGTTCTCCACGGCGGCCTGGACCTGGGACTGGTCGGGCCCGCGGCTGCAGCCCGACAGCAGCACGGCGGCCAGGACGAAGAGGAACAGTCGTCGGATCATGTTGCGCTCGCTGTCAGAAGCCGAAAAGGGGCAGGCTGAGATAGCCCTGGATGACCAGCGCGTTGGTGATGTCGATCAGGAACGCGCCGACGATGGGCAGTATCAGGAAGGCTTGGGGGGAGGGGCCGTATTTGTTGGTGACCGCCTGCATATTGGCGATGGCGGTGGGCGTGGCGCCCAGGCCGATGCCGCAGGCGCCCGCGGCCAGCACCGCCGCGTCGTAGTTGCCGCCCATGATGCGGAAGGTGACCAGGCTGGTGTAGACCGCGACGAAGGTCGTCTGTATCGCCAGGATGGCCAGGATGGGCAACGCCAGCGACACCAGTTCCCACAGCCGCAGCGAGATCAGCGCCATGGTCAGGAACAGCGACAGCGCGACGCCGCCGAACAATTGCACGGCGCCGTCGTCGACTTCGCGGATGCGCGCCAGGCCCAGCACGTTGCGCAGGACGACGCCGGTGAAGAGGGTCCAGACGAAGGGCGGGAGGGTCAGCAGCTTGCCTTTCATGAGTTCCCCCAGCGTGTCGCCGGCCACGACGCAGGCCGTGATCAGCAGGAGGGTTTCGAGAAAGAGCAGCGTCGTCAGCGGGCGGGAGGTTTCCGGCGCCGTGGCGGCGGAGGCTTCGCCTGCCGACGCCGCGGCGCCGGCGCCCGGCGTCAGTCCGTGGCGCGTGATCAGCCGCTGCGCGACCGGGCCGCCGATGATGCCGCCCAGTACCAGGCCGAACGTCGCGCAGGCCATGGCCAGCTCCATGGCGCCCTGCAGGTTGTCGACGTCGGAGAACTGGGAGGCATAGGCCGCGCCGGTACCGTGGCCGCCCAGCATCGTGATCGATCCGGCCAGCAGTCCGTTGAGCGGATGCAGGTCCATGCTGAGGGCGCCCGCCAGGCCGATGGCGTTCTGCAGCAGGAGCATGATGGCGATGGCGATCAGGAACAGGATCACCCCCCGTCCGCCGCGGACCAGCGTCCTGACGTCGGCGCTCAGGCCGACGGTGGCGAAGAAGGCCAGCATGAAGGGCGTTTGCAGTGCCATGTCGAAGGAGAGTTCGGTGCCGGCGGTGACCTTGGCCACCGTGATGGCGATGGCCGCCAGCATCCCGCCCACCACCGGCTCGGGGATGTTGTACCGCTGCAGCGGCGGGATCCGGCCAATCAGCCAGCGCCCGATCAGCAGCACCACGATGGCGACCAGGAGAGAGGTGGTGGCGTCTATTTCTATCAGCATGCGTGCCCCTTGATTGCGCGCGATATCCGCGCGGTGGCCGGAACGCCGGTGGCGTTCGCGCGTCCAAGTGCTAAAGTGTCTGCTGGCAACCTTCAGCACTGTCTTTGCACCACCTATTATGCTTTCTCAACAGGAACTGAAACAGCAGGCCGCCGATGCGGCGCTTGCCTTCGTCGCCGAGGTGGCGGCGCCCGGCGTGGTCATCGGCGTCGGCACGGGGTCGACGGCCGACCTGTTCATCGACGGGCTGGCCGCCTACAAGGGGCGCATCCATGGCACGGTCGCCAGTTCCGAGCGCAGCGCGGCGCGCCTGGCCGGCCACGGGCTACCGGTATTCGACCTGAACGACGTGGCTTTCATGCCCATCTACGTCGACGGCGCGGATGAGATCGACGACCACCTGCACATGATCAAGGGAGGCGGCGGCGCGTTGACCCGCGAGAAAATCGTCGCCTCGGTGGCCGAGCGCTTCATCTGCATTGCCGACGAATCCAAGCTGGTCGAGCGGCTGGGGGCCTTTCCGCTGCCGGTCGAGGTGATTCCCATGGCCCGCGAGGCGGTGGCCCGCGCGCTACGGCTCCTGGGCGGGCAGCCCAGGCTGCGCGAGGGTTTCGTCACCGACAACGGCAATGTCATCCTGGACGTGCATGGCATGCAGATCGCCGAGGCCCAGGGCCTGGAAAAGGTGGTCAACGACCTGCCCGGCGTGGTGACCTGCGGCCTGTTCGCACTGCGCGGCGCGGACGTGGCCCTGCTGGCCACCCAGTCCGGCGTGCGCCGGCTCGACAAGCCGCGCCACGCCTAGCTACTTGTCCGCGCGGCGAACGTCGAAGACATATTCCTGTCACATGATGTTCATAAACTGTGCGATGCATTGCCCATGCGGCCGGGGCACAAACGGCCAGGCCCATTGTTCTTCCGCTGGGAGCCGGCATGACTGAACATACCCACAAACAATACGACGCCGAACTCGAAGAGGTCCGGTCGCGCTTCCTGCAGATGGGAGGCCTGGTCGAATCCCAGATCACCGGTGCCATCGATGGCTTGGCCAACGGCGATCTCGCGGCCCTGGAGCGCGTGATCGTGCGCGATACCGAGGTCAACCGCTTCGAGGTGGAACTGGACGAGGCATGCAGCCACATCCTGGCCCGCCGCCAGCCCGCCGCCGGCGACCTGCGCATGATGATCACGGTCATCAAGATGATCACCGACATGGAGCGCGCCGGCGACGAGGCCGAGAAGATCGCCCGCATGGCCAAGCTCATCCATGAGGCCGGACGCATCAACATGCCCGCGGTCGAGCTCTGGCACATGGCCAATACCGTGGTCACGATGCTCCGCAAGGCCCTGGACGCCTTCGCCCGCCTGGATGCGCAGGCCGCGGCGCAGGTGGTCCGGCAGGACAAGTCCGTGGACTCGGAGTGGCAGGGCGTGATCCGCCAGTTGATCACTTACATGATCGAGGATCCGCGCAAGATCTCGCGTTCCATCGAACTGCTGTTCATCGCCAAGGCGCTGGAGCGCATCGGCGACCATGCCAAGAACATGTGCGAACTCGTGGTCTACATGGTGAAGGGGCGCGACGTGCGCCACACGGGCGTCGACAACGTCGAGCGGGAAGCCGCGGCGGGGTGATCGCGACGGTTGCCCGAGGACGCCGGCCTTGGCGTTTGCGGGCGTTGGAACCTTGCATCGTTCGGGGGCGACTCATATCCGTGGACCTTTTCCGGGTCCCGGTATCGAGCCGCCCCCATTCTTATTGAACGAGACGCGAGGATTTTCGACCCGTGTTCATATCCAGGACGTCCCTGCCCGACCCCATGCCTGCTTGTCCCGCTTCCACGGGAGAGGCGGGGCTGCCGCGGGACTTGCGCCAGGCGTTTCGCCTTTCCCTGGTTCCGCGCCAGCACGGCCCGGTCACGGTCAGGATCCCTCCGCGCAAGCTTTCCGGTACCGAGGCGGGGCCGCCGGACGCCTTGATACTCGAATGGCTGGGCCGGCTGAGCGATGACCAGGCCTATGACGTCACGCCCAAGGTGGACAAGGAAGGCTGGACGTTCACCTGTGCGCCGCGCGGCCGTGCGGCCCATCCTGGCCTGACGCTGCGGACCAATCGGTTGCATGAATTGGAATGGATGGCGGGCGAGACGTCCGGTGAAGGTTTTCGTGTCGAGTTCGAGATCGCGGCGGCGCAAGGCCAGGCGCCGTCCCCCTCGGCCGATCGACGGCAGGATGAAAGACGCGAACGGGAGAGCCTGGCCCGAGCCATCGGCAAGAGTGCGTCCCCGGGGGAGCGCCTCGTCCCCAGGAATTTTTCCCTGGCCGCGTATGAGTATCTCCGGGCGTTGACAGGCCATCCCATCCGCGACGAGGAAACCTTGGCGGCCCTGCAACGGGCGACCCATGTCCTGGAGAACGTGCTTGGCGACGAAAAGACCCGGTTCGGCGCGGCCAACGTCGGACAAGACATCGAGCGGACCGACTACGAGGCGCAGGTCCGGGGCTTGGCGCAGCGCGACCTGGCGCGCAAGATGGTCCGGGCCCTGTTGCCGGACTCGTCTGCCTACGGAGCCAGGATCTGCAAAGAGCACGCGCCGGAACCCGTGCGCAAGGCAATGGGCGAATGCTGGCCCCCGGATTTCCTGGAAACGTTCCGCCGGCGCGGCGTGAGCGAACCGGCGGCCGTCGACCAGGCGCTCGCTGTCGCCTATGCGGCATGCAGTTGGGTGGGCGGCGCGTTCTATTGTGCCGAGATGTCCCAGACCGTCGCCAGCGCGTTCGGCGGGCAGCTCAAGGATGACGACGTGATCGCGGTACGCTGGGGGAAGGTGCATGCCTACGACCTGTACCACGGCGACGAGGCGCGTATTCGCGTGGATGGCTGGATAGGCGATGCGGACCTGAGAATCCCGGTGCTGGACACGGACGCCTATGACCTTCCGGGCAACGGCGAGATGAGAACCGTCGATACGTCCTCCGGCAGCCACGTATCCCAAACCGCGGCGAGCATTCCGCTGGTGGCCGCGAAGCTGCGGTCCGACCAGACCATCCTGGCGTACTTCGATGCCTCGGTGGATGCCTTGAAGGAGGTTTTTCGCAAAAAGCGGTCCGACGGATACCGCTGGGAGAGCGAACCCAATGTTCTCACGCGGGCGCCGCTGTTGAACGCGCCGATGCGCCGGGCCGCGCGCGGGGCGACGGCATCCTTGCAGGCCCGGAACACGGTCGAGTTCGAGTTGAAGTCCCTGGGCCGCCTGAGCGAGCGCAGGGGCTGGGAACTCCGGCCTTCGACGCTGTCCGCCATCGTCGGCGCGGCAAGAAGGTTGAGCGCGCCGTCATCGGTGGAACATGCCGGCGCATTCGCGCAACGGGTGATGGCGCTGGACGCCATCGACCCGTCGAAGGCGCATGCCGTGATCGAGGATTGGCTGGAGTCGCCTCGATTCAAGCCTTGGGAAATCCTCGATCTGCCGCAAGTCGATACGTGGCAGTTGCTGGAACGGCTGGGCGATGCGTTCGGGCGGATGGACGCGGACCGGTTACCGTCGGCGTGCGGGCTGCTCCGCGAGCAGATGCCGCCCATGGCCAAGCGCTACCCGGCCTTGGGCCCGGCGCTCGAAGACCTGGGCGCGAAGGCGGCGGCAAGGCTGCCGGCGGCACCCGCACCGCCGGCGTGACGCGTCGGCGTCCAGGGCGCTTCAATTCGGAGGAACGTAGCCTTGGGCCTCGACGTTGCCGTCTTCGAACAGATAGCGCTGCATCTGCTGTTGCAGGTACTTGCGGGCACGGGCGTCGGCCAGGTTCAGGCGGTTTTCGTTGACGAGGCGGGTCTGGGTCTGGACCCAGTCCTGCCAGGCCTGCTTGGAAATGCTTTGCCAGATCTTGGTGCCGAGTTCGCCCGGGTAGGGCGGGAAATCCAGGCCTTCGGCCTCTTGTTTCAGCTTGACGCAATAGATCATGCGAGCCATGTGCACCCCTGTTCCGCGATAGTTTGCAATGGCGCTATTGTAGCGGCCGCGCCATGTCCTTACCTGGCTGTCCGGCGCAGGGCGTCGATCCGGAGCTGGTAGATGCGGCGCTTGTTGTCGCGGCTGCGACGCACGTGCTCGCGCATCAGGCTTTCGGCGCGCGCCCCTTCCGCCAGTTCGATCGCCGCGACGATGTCGTCGTGGTCCTGCTGGGCGCGATGGATGTAGGCGTACTCGGGCGGCGGCATGGTGTCGTCCAGGCCCAGGCCCAGGACGGCCGCGCCCACCAGGGGGATCTGCGAGACGTGCGCCAGCGCGCTGGCCAGCGGCGGGTTGCCCGCGGCCTGGACCAGCGCCGCGTGGAAAGCCTCGTTCATGGCGGACCACCGGGGCGTTTCCACGCGATAACCGTCGCCGGCCGCATCCTCCAGCAGGCGCCAGCCTTCTTCCACGCAATCGCGCAGGGCTTGCGCCACGTCCGGCCGGGCGCCTTGCTCGGCCACCAGCCGCGCCGCCATGCCCTCCAGGGCGCCGCGCACGTCCAGGGCGTTGGCGAGGTCGGCGAGGTCCACGGCCTTGACCCGGAAGCCACGGGTCGGTAGCCGCTCCAGCAGGCCTTCCTTGACCAGTTCCTCGAACGCGAGGCGGATGGGGGTGCGCGAGACGCCCAGGTCCGCCGCGAGTTGCAGCTCGACCAGCCGTTCGCCGGGCGGGTAGGCGCCGGACATGATGCGTCGGCGCAGTTCGCCTGCGACCGTATGTATTTGAGTGGCCATCTGCCGGGACGAGCGTTGTTGTCCTGTGTGCGGTGATAGTAACCGCTATATCCTGGATATCTATTTTTGCATGCAAAAATAGATAGATATTGAATAAAAAATAAAATTAACCAATAATTTGCATGCAATTTAATTATAGCTCTAAGTAAGGGGAAGACATGATTCCACCTTCTGCCTTCGTCGGGCTGCCGCCTCCGCTGGCCGATTCCGTCGTGCAGACCAAGCATTTTTTCCAGGCGCTGGACAACTTCGCCAGGGTGTTCGCCATCCGGCCGGGCGAACGCGTGCTGATGCTGACGGATCAATTGCTCGATACCCGGGTCGTCGACGCGGTGGTGGGGCTGGCCAGGGCGCGAGGCGCCCAGGTGCGCGTCTATACCGAGCCGGACTCCCGCGTGACCATGGTCCCGGACCCCGTGAAAGGCCTGCTGGAGCAGGCGGACTTCGTCGTGTCCACCTGGTTCTGTTCGATCGAGGATCCGTTCTGCATCGCGCTGCGCAAGCAGGGCCAGCGTTGGGTGAAGATCACTTATTTCCGCAATCTCGACCTGCTGCATACGCCGCAGGCGCGCTTTCCGAGCGAGATCGTCGGGGCACTGTGCCGGGCCACGGCCGGCCGTTATCCCAGTAGCGAGGATTTCGACCTGCATTTCACCGATGCGCGCGGGACCGATTTCCGCATCGGCTTCACGCCGCAAACGCGCGACACCATGTTGTCGTCGAACCGCTGGCGCGGCGTGACGACGGCCGAGGAGCCCGGCTGCTACGTGCATTACCTGCCCACCCATGGTCCCAACCTGTGGGACCGGACGGCGGTGCGCAACGACCACGCCGCCAAGACGCCGATGTCGGGCGTGATCTATCCGCAGTGGGCCGTGGGTTTCGCGCGGCCCTTCGAGGAGCGCATCGCCGTGCGTTTCGAGGGCGAGTACGTCAGCGCGGTCGAAGGCAGCTCCGGGGAAGCGGACATCCTGCGCGACATGCTGGTGGGCGGCCGCATGATCGAAGGGGGCGGCTGCGGTTTCAATCCCAAGGCGCCGCGCCACACCATCTATCCCGCCGGCTCGAACGCGCCGGGCGCGCTGCATTTCGGCATCGACCTGGCCAAACCGAATGACTACATCCGCCGCGTGCTGCCCGATTGGGAAGAGCCGCCCGTGCACATGGACCTGGTCTGCCTGGACGCCACCGTCACGGCGGGGGCCAATACCCTGATCGACCAAGGTTTCCTGTGCGCGCTGCGCGACCCCGAGGTGGTCGGGATCGCGGCCCGCTACGGCGATCCGGTCGAGTTGCTCGAGGCCGGGGTGGATTGACCGGGGCAGTTTCAGAAAGACAACAGGAGACAAGCATGCATGTGAACAAGAACGGGAAGCCGGCCCGGATCCTCGGCACCCTGGCCCTGCTGGCCGCGACCGTGTCGGGTGCCGCCGCTTCCGACTGGCCCCAGCGTCCGCTGACCATGGTGGTGCCCTTCGTCGCGGGCGGCGGGGGCGATACGCTGGCCAGGCTCTATGCCCGGGAGATGGAAAAGCAGTTGCGCCAGCCCATCATCATCGACAACCGGGCCGGGGCGGGAGGCAATATCGGCACAGCCGCCGCGGCCCGCGCGACCCCGGATGGACAGACGATGGTGTTCGGCACGAACGGCACGATGGCGACCAACCACTGGCTGTACAAGTCGGTGGGCTACGCCCCGGACGATTTCGAGCCGGTCTCGCGCTTTTCGATCATTTCCATGGTGATGTTCGTCAGCCCCGAGTCGCCGTTCAATTCCG
This sequence comes from Alcaligenaceae bacterium SAGV5, assembly GCA_009360345.1. GTDB lineage: Bacteria > Pseudomonadota > Gammaproteobacteria > Burkholderiales > Burkholderiaceae_B > Pigmentiphaga. Next base: position 54,913 of record SPDP01000002.1, on the reverse strand, counting down.
CGCGAGAGCTGATCGGCTATGCGAAGAAGCACCCGGGCGAACTGACTTGCGCCTCGGCGGGCAATGGCACGGCGTCGCACATGGCCTGTGGCCTGCTCCAGCAGATGGCGAAGATCGATCTCACGCACGTGCCCTACAAGGGCGGCGCGCCGGCATCGACCGACGTGCGGTCGGGCCGCGTCTCCTTCATGATCGACGTCGCGCCGTATCTGGTGCCCCTGGCCAAAAGCAGGCAGATCAAGGTGCTGGCCGTGTCGACGCCGCAGCGCATTCCCACGCTGCCGGACGCGCCCACGCTGGCCGAGAGCGGGGTGCCCGGGTATGAGCTGTTCGCCTGGGACGGCCTGTTCGTGCCGAAAGGGACGCCGCCCGAGCGGCTGGACCGCCTGCACCAGGCGGTGAACGCCGTGCTGGGCGATCCGGCGTTCGAGCGTTCCATGGAGGAGCGTGGGTCGATCAATTCGCCGATGAGCCGCCGCGAGTTCGCCGATTTCGTGCACAAGGAATACCGGCGCCAGGGCGAGATCGCGAAGATGCTGGGCGTGCAGGTGGATTGAGCGTTGCGCGGCCGGCCGGGCATGGCGCCCGGCCGGCGCGCGGGATGGGCGGCGCGGAGGCGCCGCCCGGGGGCAGGGCTTAGCGCGCGGTCCCGCCGGAGCGGGTCTCCTGCGCCGGCAGCACGACGAAGCCGCCTTGGTCGGGCGAGGACTGCTTGCGGTTCGAGGTGGCGGCCTGGCCGGCGTCCAGGCGTACCGAGAAGGCACTGTGCCGCCCGTTGGCCGTGACGTACACGTTCAGATAGTGCACGCCCGTGCCCAGCACCGTGACGGGGACCTCGACGATGGCGCGCCGCTGGGCATCCAGCGGAACGACCGTGGGCGAGACCGCGTCCACGCGCAGCGCGCCTTCGACGCCGTACTTCAGCTCCACCTGGGTCACGCCCGGCGATCCGCGCAGCGACAGGCCTACGGAGGCGGGGCCGGCAGCCAGCGGCGCCGACGGCGCGCGGACCGAGACGGCGACGACGTCGCCGGGTTTGCCGGGGCGTGCCACGAAGGCGTTGGCGCTGGTTGCCGAGGCCGTCGCGGCGGGCGCCTGCCGGGCCTCATGGGCGCAGGCGGGAAGAACGGGAAGGGCTGCCGCCAGCAGGACGGCCAGGCGGGCGGCGGCGCGCGGCGCGCGGGCGCGCACGGTGGCAAGGTTCAAAGGCGGGCGCATTACAGGGCTCCTGCGGAAGTACGTTCGAGACTCACCTGGTAGCAGACACGGGTGTTGGCGGGGACCGGCGTGGGGCGGGTGGGCTATGTGAACAAGATTGGGTTAACGCCTGCCAGCGCGCGCCAGACCGGTAGCCGTTGGGGGGTGGACTCGGGCCAGTACACCCAATCCCGGTTTGGTATGCGCGGAACCGAGGACCTGGGCGGTGGCCTCAAGGCCAACTTCGTGCTCGAAGGCGGCCTGACCATCGACAACGGTGCCTCCGGCCAGGGCGGGGCGACCTTCGGCCGCCGCACCACGATCGGGCTGACCGGTTCGGCGGGCACGATCGAGCTGGGCCGTCGCAAGGACTACACCGACATCATCGCGGTCCAGTTCGCCACGACGACCCGCATGCTGCCGTTCACGGCGAAGGCGCATGCCAACAACCTGGATCGCGCCACCGGGTCACGCGGCAACAACATGGCCTTCTACCTGACCCCGGAGTGGAACGGCTTCCAGGGCAACCTGGCCTATGCCTTCGGCGAGCGGGCGGGCGACTTCCGGAACGGACGGGCGTTCGGATTCGGCGGCACCTACAAGAACGGGCCGTTCGCCATCGGTGCCGCCTACTGGCAGTCGCACAAGGGCAATGTCGTGGCAGCGGCAGGTACCACCCCCGCGTCCAACAGCAGCAGCGACGATGGCGCGACCAGCGGCGCGGGTTGCAACACCGCCGCCTTGGGCAGCAGCGGCGATACCTGCCTGAAAGTCATCGTGGTGGGTGCCAGCTACAAGCTGGGCGATGCGCTGCTGCGGGGCCAGTACTCGCACGTCTCGCAGCCGTTGGTGAATGCGTCGTCGGGTGCGGCGCCGAACTTCGCCACCATCTTCTCCGCCAGCGCGGGCAGCGCCGCGTTCACCGCCGGGGGCATCAACAACCGCAAAGCCAACGTTTTCGACCTCGGCGTGGACTACAAGCTGGGGCAATGGCTGCTGAAGGGGGCCGTCATCCATTCGCGCTATGACTTCATCGGCGCCAGCAACTCCGGCAAGCTGACCGTGCTTGCCGCGGGGGCGGACTACAACCTGACGCGGCGCACGCTGCTGTACGGCATGGCCGGCGTGATGAAGGCGTCGGATATGTACAGCCCCGGCCTGACCGCCAACGGCGCGCCGGGGGTGGACAACTCCCAGATGGCCATGATGGCGGGCGTCCTGCACCGCTTCTGATCCGCGAGTATCGCTTTTTCTCCCTTTTTTCCTGTGATCGAGGGAGGGGCTTCCGCCCGGCGGCCGTCCGGGAAATCGAGTTCTTGACCCGTGTCGGCCGCCAATATATTGTCTTTTCTAGTGAAACGAATCGAGAGGTGAAGCTATGTGGGACGTTGCAAGAAGAAGGCTGGGCCTGCTGTGTCTGGCCGGATTCCTGGGTGCGGGTGGGGCGGCGAATGCCGCCGACCTGAAAATAGGGTTCAAGTCGGAAGTCACTTCTGCCGATCCACATGTGCTGAATGGCGCCAATCGCAACTTGTGGGCGCACGTCTACGAGACGCTGGTGGCCCAGGATCACAACCTGCGGCCCAAGCCCAGCCTTGCGCTTTCCTGGAGCCTGGTCAATCCGACCACCTGGGAGTTCAAGCTGCGTCCGGACGTGAAGTTCCAGAACGGCGAAACGATGGCGGCCGAGGACGTGAAGTACTCCATCGAGCGGGCCATGCAACTGACCGGGCCGCGTACCTACCGCTCTTATCTCAGGGATGTGGACTCGGTGTCGGTCACCGCGCCGTTGACCGTCCAGATCAAGAGCAAGCGCGTCAGCCCGACGCTGCCCGAGAACGTCGGCCTGATAGGCATCCTTCCCAGGTCCCTGGGCGAGAACGTCAGTGAAGACAGCTTTGCCACCGGCAAGTCGGCCATCGGCAGCGGTCCCTACAAATTCACGAGCTGGGCGCACGGCCAGAGGCTGGTTCTGAGCAAGAACGCCGACTACTGGGGGGCGAAGGAGCCGTGGGACACCGTCACGTTCCAGTTCATCCCGCGCGAGCCCGCGCGCGCCGCCGCGCTGCTGTCGGGTTCCGTCGACCTGATCAATGACTTCGCTTCCAACATGGGGGACGCGTTCAAGAACTACCAGGTCACGTCGGTGACCTCCTACATGCTCAACTATCTGGCGCTGGACCAGGCGCGCGACAGCTCGCCCTTTGTGAAGGGGCCGGATGGCGCGCCGCTGGCGAACAATCCGCTGAAGAACGTGAAGGTCCGGCAGGCCTTGATGTCCGCCGTCAATCGCGACGGCATCATCAAGTTCCTGATGAAGAGCGACGCGACGGCATCCGAGCAACTGGTTCCGAAGGGCTTCTTCGGCTATGACGCCAATCTCAAGCTGCCGGCGCACGACCAGGCGAAAGCGAAGGCCCTGCTGGCGGAAGCCGGCTATCCGTCCGGGTTCCAGCTCACCATCCATTGCCCGAACAACCGCTACATCAACGATGCCAGGCTGTGCGAGGCCGTGGCGCAGTCGTTCAGCCAGATTGGCGTCAAGACCGATGTGTCCGCGATGCCCTACGCGGTGTTCCAGACCCGCGCATTCGGTGGCGGCCCGAATGGCGAGCCTGAATTCAGCGTGTTCCTGGTCGGCAACGGGGCCGTCACGGGTGACTCCCTGACGGGCCTGGTCTCCACCATTCACTCGTTCAACAAACCCGCCATGACCGGTGCGAGCAACTATGGCCGGTATGGCAACAAGGAAGTCGATGAACTGATCGACACGGCGGCCGCCACGCCGGACAACAAGACACGCGAGGATCTGCAGAAAAAGGCGGCATCGCTGGCCTTGAATGACGGCGCCATCATTCCCTTGCTGCATCTGAATGCATCCTGGGCCATGAAGAAGAATTTCACGCTGACCCCCCGCGCGGACGGATTCACGATGGCCATGGATATTCGTTCCAAATAAGAAGACGCCACGGTGGAGGAGTCCGGGTCTCGCTTCCACTCGTGGCGGACAAGCAGTGCAGCTGTTCTCCAGGCAGCGGTGAGTATTTGCGACGTCACTCGTGGCGTCGCTTTTTTTCGGCCTTTTCGCTCTCCGGAGGCGGCGCGAAATATTCAGATTTTCTTTGACATCGTGTCGATAAGTGAGATAGAGTATCGTTTGATGATACAGCGTTGCACGTAGTGCAATGAAACGAAGCGATGGAACGAGCCTGGCGCGGGCCCGGTGGCTACGGGGCTGACAGGCCGCAAGAAGGAAGCGGAGTGCAACGATGTTTGAAATGATGATGCAGCGGGCACTGCAAAGCGTGCTGGTGATATTCGTGATGTCGGTGCTGGCGTTCGTCGGCATCAACCTGGTGGGCGATCCCATCCATTTGCTGGTGGCGCCCGATGCCTCGCACGAGGAAATCCAGCTCGCGTCCCAGGAGCTTGGCCTGGACCTGCCGGTCCACGAGCAGTACGTGCGCTTCCTGGGCAACGCACTGCGGGGCGACCTGGGCAACTCGTTCGTGTTCAATCGTCCCGCCGTCGGACTCATTTTCGAACGCATGCCGGCCACGTTCGAGCTCGCCACCATGGCGCTGCTGCTCACGGCGCTGGTGGGTGTCCCGCTGGGCCTGTGGGCGGGGTTGCGGCCCGGCAGCCGGCTCCACAAGTTCGCGATGAGCTTCTCGATATTCGGGGTCACCATGCCGGTGTTCTGGCTGGGCCTGATCCTGATCCTGGTGTTCTCCGTCAACCTCGGCTGGCTGCCGTCGGGCGGGCGCGGTGAAACGACCTCGCTGCTGGGCATACAGGTGAGTTTCCTGACCTGGGACGGCCTCAAGTTCATGCTGCTTCCCGCCTGTACGCTTGCCCTGAACAACATTGCGCTGATCATGCGTATCACCGAAGCGGGCACCCGCGAGGTGGCGGTCCAGGAGTACGTCAAGTTCGCGCGGGCCAAGGGGGTCGGGCCGACGCGCCTGATGACGCGCCATATCCTGCCGAACGTGCTGATCCCCGTCGTCACCGCGATGGGCATCGAGTTCGGCCACCTGATCGCCTTTTCCCTGATCACCGAAACCATCTTCGCCTGGCCCGGCATGGGCAAGCTGATCATCGACTCCGTCCTGCAACTGGACCGCCCCGTGGTGGTGGCCTATCTGATGGTCGCGCTGTTGTTGTTCGTGATCATCAATTTCATGGTCGACATGCTCTACCTGGTGCTGGACCCCAGGCTGCGTACGAAGGCCGCTTGAGCGGGATGACCGGAAAGATGAACCAGGCTGTATTGAAACGGGGCGGGCTACACCGCCGGACCAAGATGATGATGAATGATATCGACGCCAAAGCCATCCCGCCGGAACGGGGGGAGCCGCCACTGGCGGCGCCCGAGCATCCGATGCGCCTGTTGGCGCGCCGCTATCTGAAAAGCCGGGTCGGGACGGGCGCGGCGATCCTGCTGCTGCTGATCACCCTGATCGCGATATTCGCTCCCGTGATCGCGCCCCAGGATCCCTACGACCTGACGAAGGTGTCGATCATGGAGGCCGAGCGCCGGCCCGGGGAGTCCAGCGCCGATGGGCGGATGCTCTATCTGCTGGGGACGGACGGCGCCGGCCGCGACATGTTGAGCGCCATTTTCTACGGCCTGCGCATCAGCCTGGGCATAGGCGTGATCAGCGCGCTGGCCGCGCTCGGGATCGGCACCTTCATGGGGCTGCTGGCCGCCCACTTCGGTGGCAGGGTCGACGCCGTCATCATGCGGGTGGTCGACGTGCAGCTCAGCCTGCCGACCATCCTGGTGGCACTGGTCCTGCTGGCGGTGCTCGGCCAGGGGGTGGACAAGACCCTGATGGCGCTGGTGCTGGTCCAATGGGCGATCTTCGCGCGCAACGTCCGTGGCGCCGCCCTGGTCGAGCGGGGCAAGGAATACATCGAGGCGGCGCTTGGCCAGGGGCTGCCGGCGCGGCGGATCATGTTCCGCCACGTGCTGCCGAACTGCATGGCGCCGCTCATCGTGACCACCACCAACCAGATGGCCAATGCCATCACGCTCGAGGCCACCATGAGCTTCCTCGGCATCGGCCTGCCGCAAACCCAGCCGTCGCTGGGGCTGCTCATCTCCAACGGTTTTGACTACATGCTCTCCAACCAGTACTGGATCAGTGTCTTTCCCGGCGTCGCGCTGGTGCTGCTGGTCGTCTCGGTCAGCCTGGTCGGAGATCGCCTGCGTGTGGCGCTCAACCCCAAGCTCGATTCCTGAGGCGACATCATGGCACTGCTGGAAGTAAACGACCTGGTCACCGAGTTCCACACCGAAGAAGGCGTGGCCCGGGCTCTCGACAACGTCTCGTTCACGCTGGAGCGCGGCAAGGTGCTGGGCATCGTGGGCGAGTCCGGTTCTGGAAAGTCGGTGACGGCGTTCTCGCTGATGAACCTGATCGACCCGCCGGGCAAGGTGGCGGGTGGGCAGATCCTGTTCGATGGCGAAGAGTTGCGCGGCGCCTCGGCGCGGCGATGGAGCGAACTGCGTGGCACGCGCATGGCGATGGTGTTCCAGGATCCCATGATGTCGCTGAATCCGGTCATGAAGATCGGTTCGCAACTGGCTGAAACCGTCGCCATCCATACGAAGGCGACGCGTGCCGACATCGATGAAAGGGTGTACCAGGCGCTGAAGCGCGTGGGCATTCCGGCGCCGCGCGAACGCATGAAGTCCTACCCGCACGAGCTTTCGGGCGGGATGAGGCAGCGCGTGGCGATCGCAAACGCCATCATCAACAATCCGGACCTCATCATTGCCGACGAGCCCACGACCGCGCTGGACGTCACCATCCAGGCCCAGATCCTGTACGAAATGCAGAACCTGGCGCGCGAGAGCGGTACCGCGCTGATCTGGATCACGCATGACATCAGCGTGGTCAAGGACCTGGCCGACGACCTGTGCGTGATGTATGCCGGGCGCATCATCGAGCGCGGTCCGGTGGACGAGGTGATCGCCGATCCGCAGCACCCGTACACCCGGGGGTTGATCGATTCGCTGCCGCATGCCGAGAACCATGGCCGGCGCCTGTACTCGATCCCCGGGGCGACGCCCCCCTTGCTGGCGTTGCCGGCGGGCTGCTCGTTCGCGCCTCGCTGCTCGCGGGCCGGACGCATATGCAATCAGATACCGCCGGTCGTCACGGACGGCCGCCGGGACCATCGATGTTTTCATCCCCTGGGCTGATCATGACTACCATGCTGCAAACCACCCATCTCAGCAAGAGCTTCAGTTACAAGCAAGGCAGCTTGTCGCGCGTGGCGGGAAAACTGGGGCTGCCGGCGAAGGAACAGCAGAAGGTTCACGCGGTGAGCGATGTCTCGCTCAGCGTGAAGAGTGGAGAGGTCCTGGGCCTGGTCGGCGAGTCGGGCTGTGGGAAGTCGACCGTGGGAAGGATGATCGCGGGCCTGCTGCCGGCCACCAGCGGCAGCCTGTCGTTCAACGGCCAGGACATGACCCGGCCCACGGTGGACACGCATCTGAACATCCAGATGGTTTTCCAGAACCCTTATGCATCGCTCAATCCGCGCCAGCGCATCGACCGGGTCATCAGCGAGGCGGCCGTCTACCACGGCCTGGTGGAAAAGAAGCAGGCGCCTGCCTTCGTCGCCTCGCTGCTTGCGCAGGTCGGCCTCGATCCGAGCTACGCCAGCCGCTATCCGCACCAGTTCTCGGGGGGGCAGCGGCAGCGTATCGCGATCGCCCGCGCCCTGGCCCTCGATCCGAAGTTCGTGGTCTGCGACGAGGCCGTGTCGGCCCTGGACGTGTCGGTGCAGGCACAGATCCTCAACCTGTTCATGGACCTGCGCGCGTCCAAGGGGCTGACCTATCTCTTCATCAGCCACAACCTGGCGGTGGTGGAATATATCGCCGACCGTGTCGCCATCATGTACCTGGGCCGCATCGTCGAGCTGGCGGACACGCGCTCGGTGTTCAGCCGTCCCAATCATCCCTATACCCAGGCCCTGATCGCCGATGCGCCGCGCCTGAACGCCAAGGTCGTCGAACATCGTCCCATCCAGGGCGAACTGCCGAGTCCGCTCCATCCTCCCACGGGCTGCGCCTTTCATCCGCGCTGTCCACGCGCCATGGCGCGCTGCTCCAGCGAGCGGCCGGCGCTGGTGGAGCTGGAGGACGGACACTGGTCCGCGTGTCATCTCAACGATGCGGTCAATTCCCACCCACTCACGTTTCAAGAAATGCAATGATCAGGTCCACCAATCGGGTCTATGCGCTGACCCGGCCCAGTCTCATGGACAGCCTGCTTCCCATCGTGGTCGACTCCCCGCACAGCGGCACGGCCTATCCCCCCAACAGCGGCATCGTCGCGCCTTTGCAAGCGCTCAAGACCACCTGGGACGCCTTCATCGAGGAACTGTGGGATGCGGCACCCCAACTGGGCGTGCCGCTGCTGGCGGCGCAGTTCCCGCGCGCCTACATCGATCCCAACCGGGCGCCCGACGATATCGACGACAGCCTCCTTGACGAGCCCTGGCCCACGCCGCTGTCGCCTTCCGCCGCGTGCCGCCGCGGAATGGGGCTGATCCGGCTCAATGCCCTGCCGGGCGTACCCATGTATGCGGGCAGGCTGGGCGCACGGGAGATCCGGCACCGCCTGGAGCAGTATTATCTGCCGTATCACGGGGTGCTCAAGGCCAGGCTCGATGCGGCCCATGCGCGGTTCGGCCGGGTCTGGCACATCGATTGCCATTCGATGAAATCGGTGGGCAACGCGATGAACGTCGACGACGGGGCGGCGCGGCCGGATATCGTCGTGAGCGATCGCAACGGCGCCGCGGCCGCGCCGGAATTCACCGAATGGGTCGCGGCGCGTTTCGTGTCCAAGGGATACCGCGTGCAGGTCAACACGCCCTACCAGGGCGGCTACATCATCGCCAACTACGGCGCGCCGGAGCAGGGGCGCCACAGTGTGCAGGTCGAGATCAACCGCCGGGTCTACATGGACGAGCAGGCCTTCGAGAAGACCGAAGGGTTCGACGTGCTGCGGCGCGATATCGGCGCGTTCCTGGAAGAGCTGGCGACGTATGTGACGGAACGGCTGGACTAGGGCCCATGCCTTGGGCGCGGGCGGGGATGTCGCGTGGACAGGCCCTGGCACCGGCGCGGGTGGACCCGTAGAACGATCCGATTGTGATAGGAATGTCGAATGAAAGCACTTGTGGTGCGTTTGAACGCCATCTGCGATGAGCAGCCGTATGCCACCTCCTGGTACGTGAAGAACCTGGTCACGGGCGAAGAGGCCGACCGCGGCGGGCATGTCGCCTTCCCCACGGGCAGCACCCGCAAGGTCGCGATCATGATGGCGGTGTTGCGCGAGGTGAACCGCGGCAGGCTGGACCTGAGCGAGCCCATCTTGTATGAGGAGCGCCTGCGCGAGGGCGTGGTTTCCGGGACGTTCAAGTTCTTGACGCCGGGCTTCACCATTACGCTGCGCGATGCCCTGGTGCAGATGATCATCGTCAGCGACAACGTGTGCACGCGCATGGTGATGGAGCGTATCGGCCTGGACGAGGTCAATGATTTCTGCCATGCGCTCGGCATGCAGGACACGGTGCATCGGACCTCGGTGCCACGGCCGGACATGCGCGCCGACCACCGGCTCGACGAAGTCACCGTCACCAGCGCCTGCGACCAGGGCCTGTTGTACGATCTGATCCTGCAGGGCAGCACGGATCCGGCGGTGGCACGCAGGATGGGCTGCTCCGTGGAGCAGTGCGCATTCGCCATCGACGTGCTGAGCTGGCAGAAGCTGCGGACCAAGATCGCTTCGCTGCTGCCGGCCGATGCCAAGGTGGCCCACAAGGGCGGGACCGGCAAGCGCGGGCGCATGGATGGCGGCATCGTGTTCCGCGACGGCCATCCTTTGTTCATCATTACCGGCTATACCGATCAGGTGCCAGTGACCATGCCCGACGGCATGCCCGGGTATGTCTCGGCATTCAATACGCTGGGCAGGCTGGCGCGTGCCTGCTGGGATGGCATCCCCGGCGCGCCGGCCCAGGATTGAGGAAAGTGCGAATGACGCAGGAAGAACATGCCACGGGGGCGCTGCCGCACGAGGAAGGGGCCTTGGCGCCGTCCTGGATGTCGGCCAACGTGCGCGACGGATTCACGGTGGCGGCGGTCGGCGACCTGATCCTGTCCGATGCGCTGTGCGCGCGCCTGGAGCAGGCCGCGCCCGACCTGCTTGCCTTGATCCGGGGCGCCGATGTCGCGTTCGGCAATTTCGAGGGTACCGCCATCGACTTGCGCAAGTTCGGCGGCTATCCATCGGCGCTGTCCGGCGGCTCCTGGCTGGTCAGCGCGCCGGCGGTCCCGGCCGATCTCGGGAAAATGGGCTTCGGTCTGGTCAGCCTGGCGAACAACCATTCCACCGATTGGGGCGTGGAAGGCATGCGCTACACGTCCATGCTGTTCGAGCGGGCCGGGGTGGTCCACGCTGGCACGGGCGAGTCGCTATCGCAGGCGCGCGCACCGTCTTTCCTCGCCACGGGGGCGGGACGGGTGTCGCTGGTGGCGCTGGCGTCGCGCTTCGAGGCCAACGCGCGCGCCATCGACCCGCTGGGGCAGATCCCCGGCCGTCCCGGCCTGAATGCCTTGCGCACCACGCGGTTCGTGCTGGTGTCGCCGGAGCGCCTCAAGGTGCTGGCGGGTATCCGCGATGCGCTGCCCAAGGGCATGATGCGCCGGTCCATCCTGGAGGCGGACCGCAAGAACGGCACCGTCACGCTGTTCGACGTGAAGTACCGCGCCCGTGACGGGCTGGGCGAGGACGCGGTCGAGTTCACCTTCAGCATGGATGAACGGGACCGCAAGGGAATCCTGCACAATATCCGGCAGGCCAAGCAGACCTCGGATTTCTCGATCGTCTCCATGCACACCCACGAGCCGGGCAACTATTGCCAGACGCCGCCGGACTTCATGCCGACGATCGCCCGGCAGGCCATCGACAACGGCGCGGATGCCTTCATCGGGCACGGTCCGCACCAATTGCGCGGCATCGAGATCTACCGGGGGCGGCCGATCTACTATTCGCTCGGCAATTTCTTCTTCATGGAGAACCAGCAGCAGCCGATCACGCGCGACGAGTACGAGAAGGACAAGGTCGAGCCCATGTCCATGACCGAGGCAGAGTTCATGGAGCACCGCCGCGTGCATGGCGTGTTCAAGGAACAGATCTGGTACGAAAGCGTGGTGGCGGTGAACCACTATCGCGGCAAGGGCGAACTCGCCCGGGTCGAGCTGCATCCCATCGAGATGCACTGGGCAGGCGCGCGGGATGCGGACCGCGGCATTCCGCGTCTGGCCCGGGGGGAAGACGCCCTGCGCATTCTGGAGCGCCTGCAGCGATTGTCCCGCGCCTATGGCACCGAGATCGTCATCCGGGATGAGGTCGGGCATATTGCCCTGTAAGGCCTCTTTCCGGCGCTGGGCATCGTCGCCATGAAAAGCCGTCCGGCCCCAGGCTGGACGGCTTTTTTCATGGGCGCGTGAACCGACCGGTTCCTAGGCATCGAAGTCCGGATCCGATTCCAACGGCGCGCTGCCGAACTGGCGCTGCATGAGATTGCCGGCCTGCAAGGCCCTGGCGCGCAGGGGGGGGTTTTGCAGGAACTGCGATTTGGTCCAGGCCTGCGCCATGCTGGCCAGGCGCGCCAGCGCGTTGCGCAGGGATCGGGCGTCGAGCGCTTCCAGCGGATAGTTGTTGGCGAACACGACGCGCCCCGTCAGCGGGGATACCGTGTACATGGGGCCGTTGGCCGAGTACATCACCATGTTGGCCTCGAGCAGCGCGCGATAGGCTTCGGCTTCGCGTCCTTCTTCCACCTCGCCGAAATCGCAGTACACCAGCACCGTATGCGGACTGATCTCGGCGTTGTGGCTGAGGGAAAGCGCCACGTCGTTCACGGCCAGCGGACCGCCTTTGATGATGCTGTCGGCTTCGCCTTCGATGCCGCACAGCTTGCAGAAGGCATGGATCAGCGTTTCGTACTTCTGTTTGAAAGCGTGGTTTGTGTCAGGGGAGGTCATTTTTCTTCCTTGCTGGTGTATGGGCCGGCCACGCGGCCGGCCGCCGTTCGGGGCTACGAGAACTTGCGTTCGAGTCTCGCCAGGACCATGGAAAGGCGGACGGCGGTTTCGGCCAGTGCGGTGGCGGCATCGACCTGGGGCACCGGATAGGTGATGTCTCCAATGGCGGGATGGACTTCGGTACAGCCGTCGACGAAGGCATGGACGCCATCTTTGATGAGTTCCAGGACGACTTCGTTGAGCAGGGCTGCGCCCAGCGGCATGTCGCCGGCCTTGACGCCATCGTAGATCCCCCGCATGGCCTTGTCCTGGGTGCCGGGCGTCGGATGGCGCCAGGTGATCTTGGGGCCGCCGAATTTCTCCATGCGTTCGCCCGCGGCCTGGTACAGCCTGCTGTCGACGGTGCCGGTGGTGGCGATCAGGCCGATTTGCGGATTCTCGGGCAGTTCGTCCTTGGCTTGCTGCAGCGACAGCACGGTGGCTTCGGCGATATGCAGCATGGGCAGCTTGACGTGCTCCGCGAGGAGGTCGAACCAGGCGTGGAAGGTGTTGCAGGGAAACATGATGACGTGCGCGCCCGCGTTCTTGAGCGCCATGCAGACATGCAGCGCGCCCCAGAAGGGATTCTCGGCGACGTCCTTGAGCAGGTGCTCGCGCACGGCCTGGGGGTCGTCGGGATCGCCCTTGAAGGATTTGATGTAGGCGGTGCGGTCCTGGATCATGTGGCCCAGGTTGAAGCTGATGACGCCCATGTGGTCCTGGTCGGTCACCTGCCGGCCGGTTTGCGCGGCCAATTCATTGAGCTTGCGTTCGCCGGCCTCGAAGAGCTTCTTCTGGAGGTCGACGGTGGCCAGGGGACCCATCCCGCCGGCGACCCCCACGGGGGCGAAATAGCGCAGCTTGGGCAGCGGCGCCTTGTGGTCGGGAATGCCGGACGTGGTGACGCGGGCGCGGGCGGCGCTGTCGGCGCTGACCGAACTGCCCAGGGTCGCGGTTCGTTCCAGTGATTCGGACAGGGCGGGGTAGACATGGGTGGTGTCGAATTGCAGTGTCGGACCCCAGGGAACGGACGGGACTTGCTTGTCGATCCGCGTGGGGGCCGGGGTCTGCATCGCATCTTCCAGTGCCCGCGCCATGTCGGCGGGACTGAAGTCGGTGCTGAGACGAGGGCTGTGTGGCATGTTCATTGCCTTTTCGATACGTGTTGCTTGAAAAAACGCCACCGTTTCCAAGACGGCGGCGTTCCTGTCGATCATCGATGCGTGGGAGCCGCGGGCATCCGGATCATTTCTTGTCGAGAATGGTCTCGGCCTGGTCGATGTTTTCCAGGGTGTGCGCGACATAGCCGGTTGCCCATTTCAGCAGCGGCGCGATGTCATCCTCGGTCAGGTTCAGCAGTTTCAGCGTTTCGGGATCGGACAGCGGTTTCATGAAGTTGTCGGCGGACAGGCCGGTTGCCAGGACCTGTGCCGATACGCTGGCAAAACTCTTGGAGAAATCCCCGCTCTCGCCTTCGCGCAGTTTCGAGCCGCCGTCGATCTTGATGATGGCGCCGTGGGTGGCCTTGAGCAGGCGTTGTTCCGGATCCGTGACGTCGGCCAGGACGGGGATGCGCAGTTCGTACTTCATCGTATGCAGCGGATGGCCGGGCTGGTCGATACGCGCCGCGGTCAGGTATTCCGAGATGGTGTAGGGCAGGCCGCCGCGATCGCCGTACGTGCCCTTGACCTGGGCCAGCGATTCTTCGATCTCGGCAAGGATCTTCGCCGGGTCAGCCAGTTCCGGCATGTCGAAAGCGCGGATGCCGTCGCCGTGCCCGGTGCCGTGCGGCTTGATGATCGCGCGCTTGCCTTCCTTGAGCAGGTCCAGGACCTTCGTGTGGATCTCCTCGACACTGTGCGCTTGTTCGTTGACGATGGGGCGGGAGAACTGCGGAAACTCCGCGGCAACTTCCGGCTGCTTGTTGTATTGGTTGGCGAAGGCGTAGGCATGGCCTTTCGACGCGGCCGGCAAGTAGGAAGCGTTGCTGGCGATGAACTGGTCGGTGTCGAGCTTCTTGCCCTGCGCTTCGTTCAGGGAGTTGATGTTCAGTATCAGGCGGTCGTTGTTGATGACGTTGACCTTGCGGCCGTTCAGGTAGGGAGCGCCGTCATCGCCGATCTGGATGGCCTTGGCCAGTTGCGCGGTGTAGCCGACGACGATGGCGGGCTCCTTGGGATTGTTCCAGTCGCCTTGCTCCGACAGGATCTTGTTCAGATTGGCAATGCCGTCCTTGTCGCGGCCCGGCTTTTCCTTGGCCACGCTGTTCTCGATGACGACCTCGCCCTTGTCATTGCGCTCCAGGGCATCGGCGTCGAAGCTGTCCAGGCCGATGATCCGGGCGCCGCCGCTCGGCGCGCCGGGAGAGGCGCCGCCGTTCTCGGTCATGGCCTCGGCCAGCTGGCCTTCAAGGTGATGTTGGCGGATGGCCGTATCGATGGCGTTGGCGATCATCAGCTTTTCATGGATCTTCTTGCTTTGCCCGAATGCCGGCGGATCTTCCCGGCCGGAGCAGGCGACGACGAACAATGCATTGGGTTCGCTTTCGAGCACGTGGGCGACGTCGCCCATCGCCTTCATGGTCTTGTCCAGCATGCCGGCTTCCATCGTGGTGATGTTGCCGTAGCCGGAGCCGTTCATCTCCAGGATGGTGGCGGCGAACTTCTTCGTCTTGGGATCGACGTAAGGCATGATGTCCAGCGGGGCCACGCCGAACTCGCCGCGCTTGACGTTGGCCGGCATGGGGCGGGCCGAGAGGTCGGCCAGGCGCGCGACCGCCGCCGAGTCCTGTTTTTCCTGGGTGGACAGGTTGTTCTCCAGCTTGACGTCCTTGACCATGTCGGCCACGCCGTAGCCGGCCATGATGTGGCTGAATCCGGCTTGAAGGCGCTGCCGCAGCAGGTTGTAGTTGCTTTCCGCGAGTTCGGCGCTGCGGCCGGTGATACCACGCAGGATCTTGTTCAGCACGCTCATGTCGCGCAGCTCGCCGGCGCGTGTGTTGGCGCTGCTGCCCATGCGCGGAGTGCCGCCGGTGGTGGTGGGGGCCGGCGCGGTTCGCTGGCCTTGCCGGGCGACCTGCGTGTTGGCGGCGTCATGCAGTGCTGCCGCCAGGGCGTCGGTGGAGAGGGAGGTGCTCAGGGGAGGGGTGGTCATGTCAAAAACCTTGAATGCTTTTCGGTTGTCTGGAGGGCCGGATGGGTCGACAGGAGCGGGCCACACCTGCGCGTCATGAGAAAAATCGCGTCGTGGCGTGTCGCATCGCTGTAGCCGGCGGGGGGTACTGCGCGGATGCCGAGGTAGCTCGTCATCCGCTCCCATGAGTAGGACGAAATCGGCAGCCGGTTCCGTCGGGCCGTGGAACCAAGCCCTACCTGCCATCACTTACCGATGTGGGTGGCGACAGCCGTTGCCGCCTTGAGATGCCCGCCCGCGTTCCGCGGGCCCAACTCGATCGGACCCCTACGCACATGAACGCATTCAACCGACCCGAGGGTCAGACCTTCACGACGCTTTTGCAGGAGTTGGCGGTTCTTTCAGGGGTGACGACGCCGCTGGGGCCGCGCGACAACGCGCAGCTCGACGTGGAGGGCATAGGCTTCACCGTGATCGAGGGAGTCGAGCCCGATCAGGGAACGCTGGTGTACTTCTGCGATTTCGGCGCGGTTCCGGAAACCACTCAGCGCGCCGATATTCTCCAGCGGCTGCTGGAGGCCAATCTTCTGATGTGCGGCACGGGCGCGCCCACTTTCGCCGTCAACTTCGAAACTTCGCGCGTCGTGCTCATGGGCCGTGCCCATCTGGCGGAAATCGACGCGCAGCGTCTGCTCAATGCATTCGCGCAGTACGCGAACCAGGCCAGGTCCTGGCAGCAGACTTATTTCCTCGAAGGACAGAACAAGCCTTCGGGCAACCAACAACATCGCCTGCGCGTGCCGCTGGCGAACTAGGACAGCAGGAACGTGACATGACTCACATCAATCATCCCACTCCATCGAGTGCCGCACCGACGGCCGGGGAACCGGTTGCGGATCCGTCTTCTTCTGGAGCGGCGCAGCGGTCGGTGCGCCTGTCGTCGACCCCGCCCAGCCCCGCGTTGCGCGCGGCGGCCCAGGCGGGGCGCGGCGAGGCCGCGTCGCTGGAGCTGCAGGCAATGCGCGGCAGCGGGGAGGCCGGCGCGGCGGAGCCGACGGTCCCGGAAGTCGATACCAGGCTGACGACGATTCTGCAGACGTACCAGCGCACGGAGAAGCATCGCACGATCGACGATGGCGCGGTGCTGGCGTTCGTCCAGGAACAGCAGCGCCAACTGGCCAGGCCGGAGGACAAGCGCGACTGGACCCAGGCGCGGCGGTTATACCTCGCCATCCATGGCGTCGACGACGCGAAGATCAAGCAGATCGAGGGTGGCCGTTTTTCAGGAGGCTGGATCGGGTCGGGCAGCCTCTATTCCGTGGCCGGGCACCTGATGGCCTTTGCCTCCGCGGTGCCGTCGCTCTACACACTGACCGTCTCCAAGGACCGGCTGCGGGAAAGTCCGGTCCACTACGCCGCCGTTTCGCTGGGCGCGCAGGCCGCGATTTCGCTGGCCACGCCGTTCGTCAATTCGGCCCTGCAGATCGTGCTGGTGGCGCGCCAGGAGCTCATGCGCGCGGCGGGCCAGTCGGCGCGCTCGGCGGAAATGAAGGCACCCGGCTACCCGAAGACCGAGGCGGCGGCGAGGGAGTTGGCGAAGAAGCTGGTGGCCTCCAACGAAAAAATGGAGGCGCACGAACGGGCGCTCAGGACGCTCGCGCCCGGCAGCGCCGAATGGAGCGAGCGCGTGGCACAGATCGAGTCGGACGGCGCCGAGGCGACGGAGCTGCTTGGACAGGCGGCCACGGTGGACCGGCAGTTCCATGTCCGCAAGGATGTGATCGACCTGAACTACGCCCTGCGCCAGTCCCACGCGCGCGCGCTGCGGGTGGCGGTCACGCTGGCCGCGCAGGTCAGCGCGGTGGCCACGCACAATGTGCATGTCGGCGGCTACATCCAGGTGGGCGGCACGCTGGGGGTGATGGCGATCCAGCAGTTCCTGGCGGCTCCCGCGGACCAGTTCGACAAGCAGAACCGGACGTTGATGGCGACCCTGGCGACGACACGCCTGCTCAAGGCCGAGGCGCGGGACAAGCCCGCCGATGCGCTGGGGATCGAGGACCTGGGCGATCTGCGCGATCTGAAGGGCCAATGGAAGGGGCCGGTCTCGGTGTCGCTGGGGCAGTTCAAGGAAAGCCTGGAGCTGGAGCGCGCCTATGCCGAGCAGGAACTGGGCGATATGCTGAAGATGGATGTGACGGGGTTCCGCCGCATGCAGGCCCTGCAGGAGAAGCAGGATGCGGGCACCGCGCTTTCCCCGGCGGAAACGCAAGAGCATGCCCGGTTGCGGGGCAGCGCGCGCCAGATCGGTCCCGGCGACGGCGAGGCGTATGAAGCCCTGGTCGCCGCGCGCGAGCGCCTCGACATGGCGTGCCAGGAGCTTGCGTGTATCAAGAACGACGACTGGCTGGCGTTGTCGACCGACAGCAAGCGGCTCCTGCTCGATGCCGTCAGCAATGACAAGCCCTGGCTGCTCAGCCTGCGCACGGCCTGGGTGCGCCTGCGGATGCCGGCCGACATCATTTCGCAGGTCGCGCAGCGGTTCGGCTCGCAGTTCGCCATGGTGGTGGGCGGCAGCAACATGCCGTTGATCGTGATGGGGCTGATGCGTTATCTGAACGAACGCAGCAAGGCGGCAGGCGACGGTCAGGCGGTGCCGGACACGGGGCGCTATGTGGCCGCGACCTTGCTGGCGGTGCTGGGCGCGCTGGGGGCCTATGGATCCGGCGGACCCGCGGTCAACAAGAAGATCTCGCAGCGTGCCGAACTGCGCAAATCGATTCCCCGGGTGGGTTTCCAGCTTGGAGAGACCGCCACCGCATTGAAATCGATCGGCACGGCCATGTTCGCGTTGCCGGCGTCGGTATGGGAGCGGCGGGCGGTCCAATCCGGGGTGTCGGCAAGCAATGCCAGGGCCAAGGAGTTGCGCGAGGCGCTCGACAGCGTGACCAACTATATCTCTGAGAACGAGTCCGCCATCGCCAGGGAGGTCGAGCAGACGGACGAGGCGGATCGCGACGCGGCGCGGCGGGGTCCCGACCTGGGCCGTCTCGCCTTGTCGTAGCGGGAGTGACTCATGACGTTTCCCATTGCTTCGCTACCGACAGAAGTCGCCGGCCTTGTCTATCAGCATCTGATCGACGTAAAACAACCCGGTCCGGCGGACGGGCCGGCGCCGCGCTCCCCTGCCGCGGATCCGCAGTGGCAGGTGCGGCAGGCGGCCGCGGCCCGAGGGCGATTCATCCAGGTGTGCCGGGTTTTCCTCGAGCTTGACAAAGCCATCCTGCCGGCGCCGCACAACAAGGAACTGGGGCGCTACGTGACGAAAGAAACCATCGGGCATCTTTCCACCCAACCCTTTGATGCGTTCACAAAGGGGGTGGGCCGGCTGCTCGAGAACCATGTCGATATCGACGTGGATTTTTCGAGCTTGCAGGAAGCCCAGGTTGCCATGGTGCTGTACTCGCTGCACAGCGCGGGGAGCGCGCCGGGCAGGGCGTTCCATTCCTTCCGGTTCGAAGCCGACCTGGACGCCATGCCCATGGAGTCGGTGGTCGCCATCAATCGGGCGATCAGCGAGCTCAAGGGTATGGCGCGGTGCCGGAATGCCTCGTTCGCCTTCAAGTGCTCCAGTTCCGACCCGGACCGTGCCGATCCGCCGGATCTACCGCTGCTGCCCAACTTGACGCAGGTCGATCTGTCCGGTTGCTCGCGCATGGAGGGCCGGCTGGACGTGTCGCAGAACAGGGAACTGAGGCAGCTCGGATTGGCCGGCTGCTTTGCGTTGACGGAGCTGTCGGATCTTGCGGGAAATACCCGGCTGGAGGTCGTCACGCTCGAGTCGTGCGCTGCCTTGGCGAGCAACCTGGATCTTTCCCGGTGCCCGAATCTGGAGGTTCTCGACTTGAGAGTCTGCGGGGCGCTGACCGGCTTGTCGGATCCTGCCGCGAATCCGAAGTTGAGAGATCTCCGTCTGGCGGCGTGCCCGGCGTTCAATGGCATCTGGGATCTGTCGAAAAATCCGGAGCTGGTGACGCTCAATCTATCCTGCTGGGAGGGCGCAAGGGGCTTCCTGGATGTTTCGCGGAACCCGAAGTTGCAGGAACTCTGGTTGGCCGAGTGCCCGGGCGTGACGGGGCTGTCGGATCTTTCGAGCAACCCGGCGCTGAGGGATGTCAGCCTGGAGGATTGCACCGGGCTGGCGAATCGACGCCAGATCGCGGAGGATCTGGGCTCGCAGTGGCCGCACGCCAGCCCGCCGCCGACCGTTCGAGTGTGAAGGTCGGCGGCGCCGGGGATCAGGCGGGCGGTTCGTCCTGAACCGCCCCCACCCTGTCGATATTCCGCAGGACGTGCGCGACGTAGCCCACGGTCCATTGCAGCAACGGTATGACATCCTCCTCGGTCAGGCCCAGGAGGGCCAGGGTTTCCGGGTTGGACAGCGGCAGCATGAAGTGTTCCGCTGGCAGCCCGGTATCCAGGACTTGCGCCGACACGCCGGCGAATTTCTTGGAGAAGTTGCCGTCTTCGCCCTCTTTCAGCTGCGAGGACGCGTCGATCTTGATGACCGCGCCGTGGATGGCTTTCAGGAGGCGGTTTTTCGGATCCGTGGTATCGGCCAGGACGGGAAGGCGCAGTTCGTATTTCATCGTATGCATGGGATGGCCAGGCTGGTCGATGCGCCGCGCGGACAGGTATTCGGAAACCGTGTATGGCAGGCCGCCGCGGTCGGCGTATTTACCCTCGACCTCATTCAACGAGCCGCGGATTTCCTCCAGGACCCGCTCGGGATCGGCACGCTCGGGAATGTCGAAAGCCCGTACCCCGTCGCAATGGCCGGTGCCGCGCGGCTTGATGATCACACGAATGCCCTGTTCGAGCAGCGCCATGACTTTCTCGTGGAGTTCCTCGATGCTGTGCGCCTGCTGGTTGATGATAGGGCGCGCGCATTGCGGGAATTTTCCGGCGATGTCCGGGCGTGCGTTGTATTCGTTGGCAAAGGCGTAGGCATCGGATTTCGACGCGGCGGGCACGTAGCTGACATTGCTCGCCAGGAAGGTGCCGAGGTCGAGTTTCTTCCCGCTTTTTTCGCCGAGTGCGTCGATGTTCTGGATCAGGCGGTCATTGTTGATGACGTTGACCTTGCGGCCATTCAGGCAAGGCGTGCCGTTGGCGTCGATGTCGATCGCCTGGGCCAGCTGCCCGGTATAGCCGACGACGATGGTGGGCTTGCCGGGGGCATGCCAGTCGCCCAGTCCATCCAGCGCCTGGTACAGGTTGGCGATGCCGTCCTTGTCGCGTCCCGGTTTTTCCTTCGCGACGCCGCGTTCGACGATGGCTTGCCCCGTGCTGTCGCGTTCCAGCGCATCGGCGTCGAAACTGTCGAGGCCGACGATCTGCGCGTCGGCACCCTGGCGCATCCTGATCGCTTCGTTCATGGCTTGCGCGATCATCAGCTTTTCATGGATTTTCTTGCTTTGCGGAAACGCGGGCGGATCTTCGCGGCCCGAGCAGGCGATCACGAACAGTGCGTTGGGCGTTTCGTCCAGCACGTGGGCCACGTCGCCCATGGCCTTCATGGCCATTGCCAGCATGTTGGGCGCCATCGTCGTGATGTCGCCGTAGCCGGTGCCATTCATTTCCAGCAGCGTCGCACCGAATTTGAACGTCGGGGAGTCGTACAACATGATGTCCAGCGGGCAGATGCAGAATTCGCCACGGCCGATGTTGGCGGGCAGGGGCTCGGTGGCGAGGTTCGCCAGGCGCGTGACCGCCTCGGGGTCCTGGCGGCTTTGGATCTGGAGGTGGTTCTCCAGCTTGACGTCCTTGACCAGGCCGGCAACGCCAGGACCGCTCATGATGTGCAGGAAGTCGGCACCCAGCCGTGTCGTCAGCAGATCGTAGTTCGCCTCCGCCCGCGCGGAGTCGTTGCCCGTCATCGCGTTCAGCGCATTGCGGTGCCTGCCCATGTCCTGCAATTCCTGGGCCCGGGCGCGGCCGGCGCCGGCTTCATGCGGCGTGCCGCGGCCGGCCCTGAGCCAGGCCAATCGGCCGGCGCGGGGGGCGGGAGAGGAAACCGCGCCGTGCAACTGGGGGGCGACATTCTGAAGTTCGGGATTCCCGCCGAGTCTGGGGGAGATAGTCATGTCAACGTACCTTCTTGATTCTTGGCAATGGTTCGGAGGCTGAACGGCGTTCAGCACCCCATCGTGTCTTGTCGCGGTCGCCGGCGGGCGCCGCCCGTCGGCCGCAAGAAATGAGTCGTGGCACCCCCGCGCGCGGTTCCGGGGTGTCCCTGGCCAAGGCTGTCATGAAAAGTTCATGGAACATCGAGTCCCCTTGCACGACCTATTTCGCGATCGCGGCGGCGAAGGGCGCCGCCGCCACCCCATGCCGGCCCGGTCGACGGCGTACCGACGGGCGGCGCAGCAAGGAACACGTGCATGAACCTACACCACACACACGCCTCTCCCGTCATCGCCAATGCGCCGCGGGAGGCCGCCGAACCATCTACCGTCACCGCGCAGGCCCGGCTGGCCGTGCGGATCCTGTCGGTGCCGCCCAGTCCCGTCCTGCTCCAGGCGGCTCGCGGGGAACCGGGCGAGCGCGTGTCGCTGGAACTCCATGACATGCGGCGCGGCGAGGAGGTCCTGCCGGGGCCCTCGTCCGCGCCGGCGGCGGATGTCCGGCTGGGGGAGATTCTGCGGACCTACCTGGAGACCGAGAAGAACCGGGTCGTCGATCGCGAGAAATTGCTGGCGTTCGTCAAGGAGCAGCGGAGGCAGCTGGCCCTGCCGGAGGCCGCGCGCGATTGGACGCGTGCGCGCCGCTTGTATCTCGATGTGTTCGGCGTCGATGACCAAGCCATGAAGCGGGTCGTCGGCGGCCATTTCTCGGGCGGCTGGGTGGGATCGGGCAGCTTGTATGCCTTGACCGGGCATCTCATGACCCTGGCGTCGCTGGTGCCGTCGATCTACATGATGACGGTATCCGCGGACCGGCTCGCCGCGGCGCCGGTCAGCCATGCCAGGGCCAATCTTGGCGCCCAGGCGTCGATCCTGCTGGCGACGCCGTTCGTCAATTCGGCCTTGTACATCGTGCTGGCTGCGCGCCAGGAGCTCATGCGCGCCATCGGCCAGTCCGGGCGATGCGCGGAAATGGATGCACCGGCCTACGAGACGACCCGCGGCGACATCGAGGCGTTGATGCCGAGGATGGAGGCGTCCACCGAGACCATGCTGGCGCACCAGCGCGAACTCCGGCGGCTCGAACCGGGCGGCGCCGAGTGGTGCGCGCGCAAGGCGCGGATGGAGCGCGACGGCGACGAGGCGCTCGCCCTGGTGGGGCAGTTCGCCGAATTGGACAACCGGTTCCAGGTCCGCAAGGGCGTGATCAATCTGAACTACACCAGCCAGCAGCGCCAGGCGTTCACGCGCGCCTTGCGCGTCATGGTGAATCTGGCCGCCCAGGTTGGCGCGGTGGCCGCGCACAGTCCCCCGGTGGGCTACTACGTACAGGTGGGCGGTACGCTGGCCGCGATGGGGCTGCATCAGTTCTGGGCGGCTCCGGAGGACCAGCGCCGCAAGCAGGACGATACGCTGATGGCCACGATCGCGACGACCCGGTTGCTGAAGGAAGCGGCGCGCGACAAGCCGGTCGACGCGCTGCGGACCGATGACCTGGGAAGCCTGGACGACCTGCCCAGGCAGTGGAAAGGGCCGATCTCGGTCGCGCTGGGCCAGTTCAAGGAAAGCCTGGAGCTGGAACGCGCCTACGCGGAGCAGACGTTGGCGGACATCCTGGAGATGGACGTCACGGGATTCCGGCGCTTGCAGGCCCTGAGGGAAAAGCAGGAGTCGGAAGAGGCGCTGTCATCCCAGGAACAGGAAGAGCTTGCCAGCCTGCGGGGGAGCGCGAGGCGGATCGGCCCGGGCGACGGCCAGGCCTATGAGTCGCTGAGCGCCGCCGGCGAACGCCTCGATATGGCGCGCCATGAGCTGGCGTGTATCAAGGAGGACGACTGGCTGGCGCTGTCGCCGGACAGCAAACGGCTCCTGCTCGATGCGGTTGGCAACGATCGGCCGTGGCTGCTCAGCCTGCGGACCGCGTGGGTGCGGATGCGGGTACCCGCCGAGGTGATCCCGCATATCGCGCAGCGCGTCGGTTCGCAGTTCGCCATGCTGGTGGGCGGGGGCAGCACGCCATTGGTCGTATCGGCGTTGATTCGCTACCTGAACGCGGTCAACGCCGAAGCCGGCAAGGAGCCGATGGTGGCACCCCAGGCGCGCTACTGGACCGGCGCGGGGCTGGCGGTCATCGGCCTGTTCGGCGCGTTCTCGGCCGGGGCCGCGACCAACACCAAGATCTGGCAGCGGGCCGGGATGCGGAAGGCGCCGTCGCGGGTGGGATTCCAGCTCGGCCAGACGACGGCCGCGCTGAAGGCGATCGGCCAGGCCATGGTGTCGTTGCCGTCGGCGGTATGGCAGCGCGGGGCGGTCGAGTACCGGGTGCGACGGGGCGGCGCGCTGGCTGGCAGGCTGCGCGATGCGTGCGACGGTGCGAGGCGGCTGGCGGCCGAGTAGCCGGGCCGGACATCGTCCGCGGGCTCCCTTGGCATGGGAGCCTCCTTTTAGCGGGAACAGGCCCTAGACGCACTTGAAGTGGAGATCGGCCTCGTAGTCGTCGTTCGCGTCGAGCCAGGGAAACGGCGGTGTGTTGACGTAGGTGGCCAATCCGGCCGCCAGGTCGCGCCGTTCGGCGGTTCTCAGGGGAGGGCCGCGAAAGCGGGTATCGGCACGGATCACCGCATGGCGAAGCTGGCGTTCGAGGCAGGTGGATTCGGCCAGCCGCAGCGAGCCGCGCAAGGCTTGCGTTTCATTCGCGGCAACCGCGAGGCCACGGTAGCTGCCGTCTTCGAGGGGCATCAGGTTGAGGCTGGCGGGGGGCGTCGTGCAGGCGGCCAACAGCAAAAGAGGGAGGGAAAGGACGCAGGCATTCTTGTGGCGCATGGCAGGTTCCTGGCGCAGAGAGTGGTGGGGAGTCGTCCGCTCGGAAGCGGGCCGTGTCAGCGTGCCCAGAGGCAATAGTCGCGAAATTTCGAGACGCGCTGGAGTTCGGTGCGGCCCAGGTTGCTCAGGTCCGAGCCAAAGCCCATGGTTTTCAAGGAGGCGGGCTGAACATCCTTCCCGTTTTCCAGGGCGTGCTGAAGATATTTCGGTGCCGCCACCGCATAGTCCCGACGAACGTCGAAAGTCAAGGCGTCTCCTTTGTCCTTGCTCTTCCTTTTGGTCGTCGCGTGGAGATTTTCAGCCCACTCGATCACGAAATCGACCGTGCTGGTCAAGTAACAGATTTCCCATCCTCTTTTTTTCTCGCGGCTTTCGAGCCTTGCCAGGATGTAGCTTCTGAAATCGGAGCCTGCCGTCTCGTCCTGGCGCGAGCAAGAGGCTTCGTGACGGGCTGTTTCACCCGTCGATTGCCGTTCCAGGCCGTGCTCGAACCGGTTTCTGTCCAGGACGGCCTGTTGCCGGACGAGGCCGATTTCACGGATGGTCCGCGTCTTGGCATATTGGCCTGCGGCTTTGCCGGCATTTTCCCGCGAGTCGTAGATCTGGTCGGGCAGGTTGCTGGCGATATAGCCGGTTTCGGTCGAGGTAACGGTTATTCCCATCGTGTTTCCCAAGAAGGCGTCCTTGCGGGACGGGCGGAAGTCGTTCGCCTCGCATGAGTGGCCGCCAGGAGGCGAAGAGTTCTCATCGCCGTGGGGAGGGCCGTGTGGCGGTAGACTATCTGGTGTGACGGGCCACCCAGTGCGCGAGGGGCTGCCGCAAGCCGAGTGTTCTGAAGCCGTCCATGCGCCGTTGCCGCGCATGTTCCCGTAGATTGGACTGGCCATGCCGGTCCGCTTACCGCCAGGAAGATCATGTCGAATTTCATCGTCCGCAAAGTCGCCGTGCTGGGAGCCGGCGTCATGGGCGCCCAGATCGCCGCCCACTGCGTCAACGCCAAGGTGCCGGTGGTGCTGTTCGATCTGCCCGCCAAGGAAGGTCCCAAGAACGGCATCGTCCTGAAGGCCATCGACAATCTGCGCAAGCTCAGCCCCGCCCCGCTGGCCGTGCCGGAACTGGCCGGGCTGATCGAGCCCGCCAATTACGAAGACGACCTGGCCAGGCTGAAGGAATGCGACCTCGTGATCGAGGCCATTGCCGAGCGCATGGACTGGAAGCACGACCTGTACGCGAAGGTCGCGTCGGCGATCAGTCCGCAGGCCATCTTCGCCACCAATACCTCGGGCCTGTCGATCACCGAGCTGTCCAAGGGCATGGCCCCGGCGCTGCTGCCGCGCTTCTGCGGCGTGCACTTCTTCAATCCGCCGCGCTACATGCACCTGGTGGAGCTGATTCCCACCGCCCACACCGAACCCGCCATCCTGGACCGTCTCGAGGCCTTCCTGACCACGGTGCTGGGCAAGGGGGTGGTGCGCGCCAAGGACACGCCCAACTTCATCGGCAACCGGGTGGGGGTGTTCGGCCTGTTGTCCGCGATGATCGAGGCCGAGCGCTTCGGACTGACCTACGACGTGGTGGACGACCTGACGGGCGCCAAGCTGGGCCGCGCCAAATCGGGCACTTTCCGCACCGGCGACGTGGTCGGCCTGGACACGCTGGCGCACGTCATCAAGACCATGGAGGACTACCTGCCCGACGATCCGTTCGCCGCCCACTACGGCACGCCGCCGGTGCTGGCCGGGCTGATCAAGCAGGGCGCGCTGGGGCAGAAGACCGGCGCGGGGTTCTTCCGCAAGCAGGGCAAGGCCATCCTGCGGCTGGATCCGGCCAAGGGCGAGTACGTGCCGGCCGACGGCAAGGCCGACGACGCGGTCGCGCGCATCCTGAAGAACAAGGATGCGGGGCAGCGCCTGCAGGCGCTGCGCGACAGCGAGCATCCGCAAGCCCAGTTCCTGTGGGCCATCCTGCGCGACACTTTCCAGTACATCGCCGTGCACCTGGCCGACATCGCCGGCACCGCGCGTGACGTGGATTTCGCCATGCGCTGGGGCTTCGGCCAGGGCGTGGGTCCGTTCGAGCTGTGGCAACAGGCGGGCTGGTTGAAGGTCGCGGAGTGGGTGCAGGCGGACATCGCGGCCGGCAAGACGTTGTCCAGCGCGCCGCTGCCGGCCTGGGTGACCAGTGGCCCGGTGGCCGAGCGCGGTGGCGTGCACACGCCGGAAGGGTCGTGGAATCCGGCGGCGGGCAGGTTCGAGCCGCGCTCCAGCCTGCCGGTCTATGCGCGCCAGATCTTCCGCGCGCCGCTGGCGGGCGAGGGCATCGTGCCGCTGGCCGCCGGCAAGACGGTTTTCGAGGACGAGGCCGTCCGTCTGTGGACGCTGGACCGCACCGGCCTGGACGACGTGCTGATCGCCTCGTTCAAGACCAAGATGCACACCATCAGCCCCGCCGTGACGCTGGGGCTGCTGCGCGCGGTGGACCTGGCCGAGGAAAGCTACCGCGGGCTGGTGGTCTGGAATCCGGGCGAGCCGTTCTCGGCCGGCGCCGATCTGCAGGCCATCGTGCCGCTGTTCATGAGCGGCGGCGTGCAGGCCGTCGCGCCCGAAGAGGAGCGCCTGCAGCAACTGATGCTGCGGCTGCGCTACGCCCAGGTGCCCACGGTGGCCGCGCTGGCGGGCCTGGCGCTGGGCGGCGGCTGCGAGCTGTCGGTGTATTGCGCGCGCCGCGTGGCGCATGTCGAGACCTACCTGGGCCTGGTCGAGGTGGGCGTGGGCCTGATCCCGGGCGGCGGCGGGCTGACCTACCTGGCCCGGCGCGCGGCGCAGGAGCGGGCGCTGGCGCCCGACATGCCGCTGATGGCCTTCCTGAAGAAATACGCCTTCCAGGCCGCCACGGCGCAGGTTTCCAAGTCCGCGGTCGAGGCCCGGCGCATGGGCTACCTGCTGGACGACGATCCCATCGTCTTCAACGTGCACGAGGTGCTGTACGCCGCCATCCGCGAGGCGCAGTCGCTGCACGATACGGGCTGGCGCGCGCCGTGGAAGGAGCCTTTCGCGGCCGCCGGCAGCGAGGGCATCGCCATGCTGAGCGCGCAACTGGTGAACATGCGCGACGGCGGTTTCATCTCGGACTACGACTACCGCCTGGGCCATGCCATCGCCGAGATCCTGTGCGGCGGCGAAATCGAGGCGGGATCGCTGGTGGACGAACAGTGGATCATGGCGCTGGAACGCCAGACGTTCATGTCGCTGCTGGGCGAACCCAAGACCCAGGAGCGCCTGATGGGCATGATGCAGACCGGGAAACCTGTGAGGAATTGATGTGGCCCCCCCCTACGCGCTGACGCGCGCCCCCCAGGGGGCGATGCGGGTGGACCGGCGGAGCCGGATCCACCGCATCCTGGGTGGGGCGGGAATCTGGAATAGTGGGGGCGCCATTGCGCTACCAATGAATTGAAGGAGATGGGGATGTCACGTCAGGTTCAGGATGCGTATGTCGTTGCCGCGTCGCGGACGCCGATCGGGAAGGCGCCGCGGGGGGCGTTGCGGACGGTGCGGCCGGATGATTTGTTGATCCATGCGCTGCGCGCGGCGCTGGCGCAGGTGCCGGGGCTGGATCCGCGGCGGATCCAGGATGCGATCATCGGCTGCGCCATGCCCGAGGGCGCGCAGGGGATGAACGTGGCCAGGATTTCCACCCTGCTGGCCGGCCTGCCGCAAAGCGTGGGCGCGGTCACGGTGAACCGTTTCTGCGCCTCGGGGCTGACCGCCATCGCGATGGCCGCCGACCGGATCCGGGTGGGCGAGGCCGATGTGATGATCGCCGGCGGCGCCGAGTCGATGAGCATGGTGCCGATGATGGGCGTCAATCCGTCGCTCAACCCGCGGGTGTTCGAGGGCGACGAGAATATCGGCATTGCCTACGGCATGGGCCTGACCGCCGAGAAGGTCGCCGCCCAGTGGAAGGTGTCGCGGGAAGACCAGGACGCGTTCGCGCTGGCCTCGCACCAGAAGGCGCTGGCGGCCCAGCAGGCGGGCGAGTTCAAGGACGAGATCGCGCCCATCGAGGTGGTGACGCGTTTTCCCGACCTGGGGGCGGAGAAGGTGGCGGTGCGCAAGCGCACGATGTCGCTGGACGAAGGGCCGCGCGCCGATACCAGCGCTGAGGCGCTGGGCCGCCTGCGGCCGGTGTTCGCCGCCAAGGGCAGCGTGACCGCGGGCAACAGTTCCCAGACCTCGGACGGCGCGGGCGCGCTGGTGCTGGTGTCCGAAAAGGTGCTGAAGGAGTTCAACCTCGTGCCGCTGGCGCGTTTCGTGACCGCCACGGTGCGGGGCGTGCCGCCCGAGATCATGGGCATCGGTCCCAAGGAGGCGGTGCCCGCCGCGCTGCGGCAGGCCGGCCTGTCGCTGGTGGATCTCGACTGGATCGAGCTCAACGAGGCATTTGCCGCGCAGTCGCTGGCGGTGATCCGCGACCTGGGCCTGGATCCGTCCAAGGTCAATCCCATGGGCGGCGCGATCGCCCTGGGCCACCCGCTGGGGGCGACCGGCGCGATCCGTGCCTCGACCGTGGTGCATGCGCTGCGGCGCAGGAACCTGAAGTACGGCATGGTCACGATGTGCGTGGGCACGGGCATGGGCGCCGCCGGGATTTTCGAGCGGGTCTGAGGGCCGGGCGCGGCGCTTCCTCCCCGGGGAAGGCCGCGCGGCGACGGGAGGGACGCGGCATGGCAGAGTTCGTCACCCTGGAAGTCCATACCAACCCCTGGGATGCGCACATCACCCGCGGGCTGCTGGAAAGCGAGGGAATCCCGGTGCTGTTGCAGAACGAGCACCAGGTATGGGCCAACTGGCCCTTCTCGCTGGCCCTGGGCGGCGTGCAGGTGCAGGTTCCCGCTTCGTCGCTGCCGCGCGCGCAGGCCGTGCTGGCGCGTCGCAACAGCGGGGAGTATCAACAGGAAGTGTTCGACCAGCCCATCGCCGCGCGGTGCGAGGCCTGCGGCGGCGCGCGGTTCGCGCGCGACGTGAACTGGCCGCAGGTGGCGCTGGCGCTGGTGACGCTATGCTGGAGCAGCGTCATCTTCCCGCCCCGCCGAGGTCCCATGAAGTGCATGGACTGCGGGACGCCGGCCGGCGAAACATAAGCCGGACGCCTACGGGCCTTTTGCGCGATCGGCGTTCTCCTGCATCCGGCGCAGGAGTTCCAGCAACCGTTCCACGTCTTCCCCGTCGAATCCTTCCAGCATCCTGGCCTGCCTGTCCATGGCCCGGGCGATCAGCGCCTGGCTGGTCTGCCGGCCCCGCGGCGTCACGCTGAAGATGGTGCGGCGGGCATCGGCGGGATCGGGGATCGAGCTGACCAGTCCCGCCTGCGCCAGCTTGGCCAGCGTGCGGCTGATCCAGGCCTTGTCGATGTGCATGACCTGGCACAGCGGCGTGACGCCCATGTCGCCGCGCGTGGCCAGCACCACCAGGCAGCGGTACTCGGGCAGTGTGAGGCCGGCCACCTCCTGCGCATCCCGTTCGGCCAGGCCGCCCAGGCTGGACGACAGGCGGAAGATGACGAAGCCCAGCAGCGAGGCCAGTTCGAAATCCACCGGCGCGGGCCCGCGCCGGCGGGACGAGGATCGGGAGAGGGCGGTCATGGGCATCGGCCGGGACGAGAGTGGAACGGACAGGCGCCATGTTGACAGAAGCGCGCGCCGGCCGCCAATTTGTTGTCAAAACATCATTGACAACACAACGAAAAGCGCGCATCGTCTCCCCCGCATCGTTCACCGCTCCGTTCAATGGTTTCCAATCTCCTGATCATCCTGTCGGACGAACACAGCCCCGGCGTCATGGGCTGCGCCGGCCATGGCGAGGTGTCGACCCCCAATCTGGACGCGCTGGCCGCGTCCGGCACACGTTTCGCCAACGCCGTGTGCGCCAGTCCCATCTGCGTGCCGACCCGCGCCGCGCTCGCCACCGGGCGGGCCGTGCACGAGGCCGGGTATTGGGACAACGTCGATGCCTACGACGGGGCGGTGCCCGGCTGGCACCACGTCTTGCGCGGGCGCGGCCACGAGGTGGCGTCCATCGGCAAGCTCCACTACCGCGGCGCCGAGGGCGACGACTACGGCTTTTCCGAGAGCCTGCTGCCCATGCACATCCACGGCGGCCGGGGCGAGGTCAAAATGCTGCTGCGCAATCCGCCCGCTTCGCTGGGTGATGGTGCCAACATGCTGGCCTCGGCGCGCGCGGGCGAGTCGGACTACAACCGCTACGACGACCGTATCTGCGACACGGCGGTCGAATGGCTGCGGCGCAAGGCGGCGGCGCCCGCCCCGGACAAGCCCTGGGTGCTGATGGTGTCGCTGGTCGCGCCGCATTTTCCGCTGACCGTGCCCGCGCCCTTCTTTGACCGCTACGCCGGGCAGCCGCTGCGCCTGCCCAAGGCCTATCGGTTCGGCATCGACGACGAGGCCCATCCCTTCATCCGGCAATATGCGCGCGAGACCGGCTACAACGTCCATTTCCGCGACGAGTCGGACGTCAGGCGGGCGCTGGCCGGCTACTACGGCCTGGTCAGCTTCCTGGACGCCAAGGTCGGCGCGCTGGTGCGGGCGCTCAAGGCCGGCGGGCTGGATGGCAGCACCCGCGTCATGTACTTGAGCGACCACGGCGACAACGTGGGTGCCCGGGGGCTGTGGGGCAAGAGCACCATGTACGCCGAGTCGGTGGGCATCCCGATGATCCTGTCCGGGCCGGGCATCGCGGCCGGGCGCGTCGAGCACACGCCCGTCGGCCAGACCGATGTCTACGACACCGTGCTCGACGCCGTGGGGGTGCCGGCCGACGCCGGACGGGCATCGCCAACGGCCCGTTCGCTGCTGCGGGAGCTGCCCGCGGGCCGCGCGGTGCTGTCCGAATACCATACCGTGGGCTCGCGGGCCGGCGTCTTCATGCTGCGCGATGCCCACACCAAGTACGTCCACTATTGCGACCATCCTCCCCAGTTGTTCGACCTGGACGACGATCCGGACGAGCTGCGCGACATCGCCGCGCAGTCGCCGGGACGCGTAGGGGCCTGGCGCGAGCGGCTGGCCGGGTTCTGCGACCCCGACGCGGTCGATCGCCGCGCCAAGGCCCGGCAGGCCGAACTGATCCGCCGTTATGGCGGCGACGCGGCGATCCGGGCGGGCGCGGGCATAGGGGGATACACGCCGGTGTCGGCGTGACGGATGGCTTTCGTCGCGGCGCGAGGCGCCGCGCCATCGACAGAACGAACAGGCAGGAGACATGACATGACGTATTCCAAGGTCCTGCGCGGACTGCTCGCGGCCATGCTGGCCGCCGCGGCCGGCGTGGCGCAGGCGCAGCCGGCCGGCGTGCGCCTGCTGGTGGGCTATCCCGCCGGCGGCGCGCCCGATGCCGTGGCGCGGGTGTTCGCGGAGCACCTGCGGCAGGTCGCCGGCATCCCGGTGGTGGTAGAGAACCGCGCCGGCGCGACCGGCAAGCTGGCCATCGATGCCGTGCAGGCAGCGCCCGCCGACGGCCAGACGCTGATGGTGATGCCGGCCAGTTCGCTGCTGCTGACGCCCATGGTGCTGACGTCCGCCAACTACGATGCGGTCCGCGATTTCGCGCCGGTGTCCGCGCTGGCCGAATACGGTTTCGGCGTGGCGCTGGGACCCGCCGCGCAGGGCGCGACCCTGGCGGAATTCATGGCCTGGGCCAAGGGCCATGCCGGGCAGGCCAACTACGCGACGCCCGGGCTGGGCACGCCGCAGCATTTCCTGGGCGCGGAGCTGGCCAGGCAGGCCGGCGCGCCGCTCACGCATGTGCCTTACCGCGGGGGTGCCAACGCCGTGACCGACGTGCTGGGCGGGCAGGTGGCGGCGCTGATCACGACCGAGCAACTGCTCGTGCCCTACCAGGCCCAGGGCAAGTTGCGCGCGGTGCTGATCACCTCGCCGCAGCGCAATGCCAAGCTGCCCGGCGTGCCGACCGCGCGCGAAGCGGGGCTGCCGCAGCTGGAGGCCGTGGATTGGTTCGGTCTTTTCGCCAAGGCGGGAACGTCGGCCGACCGGATGGCGGAGTGGAAGGCGCGGGCCGAGGCGGTACTGGCCAGTCCGGCCTACCGCAAAGCGATCGCCGACCTGGGCTACGCCTTGCCGGCCCAGCCCACGGCCGGGCTTGGGCCCAGGTTGGAGCGCGAGCGCGGACGATGGCGCGACCGGATGCGGGTTTCCGGTTTCAAGGCAACGGAATAAGATTTGCTGGGGACGCAGGCCGCGCGGATAGCCGGGGCGCGGCGGAGCGGTGCGATCTCCCGGCGCGAGGAGCAGGCCATGCAGAAATTGAGTGCGCAGGACATCGAGCAGGCGATGGCGGGGTTGCCCGACTGGCAACTGGACGCGCAGCGGGGCGCCATCCGGCGCCGGTTCCAGTTCGAGGATTTCAGCCAGGCTTTCGCGTTCATGACGCGCATCGCCCTGTACGCGGAAAAGAACGACCACCATCCGGAGTGGTCGAACGTCTACAACCGGGTGGACGTCACGCTGACCACCCACGACGCCAACGGCCTGACGCAGCGCGATATCGACCTGGCGCGCCATGCCGACGAGGCCGCGCGCGTCCATTGCAGGTAAGAGGCCAGGATGAAGCAGCCATCGACCGCACCCAAGCACGGTCTTGCCGCCGGCGATTCGGTCCGGCCGGAACGGGCGGACTGGACCATCGATCAGGGTTGGGAGCACTACAGCCAGGAAGAGCACGCCGTCTGGAAATTCCTGTTCGAGCGGCAGTCCAGGCTGGTGCCGGGCCGAGCCTGCCGGGAATTCGAGGCGGGCATGCGCGACCTGCCCATAGGCGCGGACCAGATTCCGGATTTCCGCCGCCTGAGCGACGTGCTGTCCCGGCGCACCGGCTGGCAGGTGGTGGCGGTGCCGGGCCTGGTGCCCGATGACGTGTTCTTCGAGCACCTGGCCAACCGGCGCTTTCCCGCCGGGCAGTTCATCCGCCGCGCCGATCAGCTCGACTACCTGGAAGAACCCGATGTCTTCCACGACGTCTTCGGCCACGTACCCATGCTGATGAATCCCATCCTGGCGGATTTCGTGCAGGCCTACGGCGAAGGCGGGCTGCGGGCCCAGCGCATGGGCGTCCTGCCCAACCTGGCCCGCGTGTACTGGTACACGGTGGAGTTCGGCCTGGTGCAGCAGACCGAGGGCCTGCGCATCTACGGCTCGGGCATCATCTCGTCGTACGCGGAAAGCCTGTTCGCGCTGGACGACCCCTCGCCCAACCGGGTCCGCTTCGAACTGGAGCGCGTGATGCGGACGCGCTATCGCATCGACGATTTCCAGGAAACCTATTTCGTGTTGCACGACCTGGAAGAACTGCTGGAGCTCGCGCGGGTCGATTTCGCGCCCATCTACGAGCGCATCCGCCAGCAAGCCGAGCTGGAGCCCGGCGTCCTGCTGCCGGGAGACGACATCATGACCCGGGGCACCGGCGCCTACCACGCCGCCCGGACCGGAGAGAACTGACATGGCATTCCCACACACGGGCCGGCGTACGGTGCTGATCACCGGCGCGGCCGGGACGTTGGGCGGCGCCGTTGCCGCGGCCTTCGCCGCCGAAGGCGCCAATCTGGTGCTGCTGGACCGCCGCGAGGCCCAGCCGCCGGCCGGACTGGACGCGGTTTCGTGCCTGGCCGCGCAGGTGGACCTGCTGGACGCCGGGCAGGTCGAGGATGCCGCCGGCCGCGCGCGCGCCCGTTTCGGCGCGATCGATGTGCTGTGCAACATCGCGGGCGGTTTCCGCATGGGCGAGGCCGTGCACGAGACCGGCGACGCCACCTGGGATTTCCTGCTGGACCTGAACGCCCGCAGCGTCATCCATACCGCGCGCGCGGTCGTGCCCGGCATGGTGGAGCGGGGCGAAGGCCGGATCGTCAACGTCGCGGCCTATGCGGCCCAGCGCGGGGTGGCGGGCATGGGCGCCTATTGCGCCTCGAAAAGCGCGGTCATGCGGTTGACCGAGTCCATGGCCGCGGAATTGCGCGAACGGGGCATCAACGTCAATGGCGTCATGCCCACCATCATCGATACGCCGGAGAACCGGCGCGACATGCCGGATGCCGATCCCGCGCGCTGGGTGGCGCCGGCCGACCTGGCCGAAGTGATCCGCTTCCTGGCCTCGCCGGCGGCCCGCGCCATCCACGGCGCGGTGGTGCCGGTGACCGGCTTGTCCTGACGCCGCGGTTCAGGCCAGCCCGGCGTTCAACGGGGCCAGTTCGGCGATGACGTCCGGCAGCGGCCGGGCACCGGCGGGCAGGTTCAGGCTGACGTGGTGGGTGCTGGCTTCGCGCATGCGCGCGAGGATGCCGGCCAGCGCCCGCACGCCGGTGCGGTAGCCCAGTTCGATGGCTTCGGCGGGCGCATCGGGGCGGTCCAGCAGCTCCACGCGCATGGCGACGCCGAACGCGCGGAACTGGCCCGGCGCGGCGCGCGCCACCGCCTGGCGCCACATGGCGTGACGGCCGCGCTGGACCTCGGGCGGGCGATGGTAGGTGGTCCAGCCCACCGCGTGGCGGGCGATCCAGTCCAGGCTCTGGCCGGCCGAGCCGACGGCCAGCATGGGCACGGGGCTGGCGGGGCGCGGCCGCAGGCTGAAGGCCACGGGCGGGTCGTCCTGTGCGTCGGGCATGACGCGCGGCGGGGTGTCCAGCGCGGCCGACAACTGCTCCCAGCGGGCCCGGAAATCCTCGCGCCGCGTGGCGGAGTCCCGGCCGAACGCCAGGTATTCAGGCGGGCGGTCGCCCGATCCCAGTCCCAGCACGAATCGCCCCGGCGCCAGCGAGGCGACCGAGACGGCGCCCTTGGCGACGTGCAGCGGATGGCGCAGCGTCAGCACGATGGCGCCGGTCACGAGATGGATGCGCCGGGTGCGGGCGGCCAAGGCGCCCAGCCATGTCCAGGGGTCGAGATGGCCGATGGCCTCGGGATAGCCGGGATGGTTCAGCGGCACGTCGCGCACCCACAGCGCGGCGAAGCCCGCGGCCTCGGCCTGCGCCGCGAGTTCCAGTTGGTGGGGGAAATCGACTTCCCGCCGGCCGGCATGTTCGGCGGCGTCGACCCAGGGCAGGGCCAGTCCCAGCGTCAGCCGGTCGGCCTGGAACAGGGACGCCGCCGCGTTCATGGCGGCCTTAGACAGGTTCCATGCCGTTCTTGCGCTTGATCCCGGCGGCCTCGGCGCTGGCCATGAAGGCCAGCAGCTCGCGTACCGTGTCCGGCTGGGCCGAGGTGGCGGCCACGCCGGCGGAGAACGTGGTCATGATCTGCAGGCCGGGAGGCAGGGGCCCCACGATGTCGATGCCCGGCACGTTCATCATCTCGCTCAATTGCTGGAAGCCGAGATCGACTTCGCCCTTGGCGATCAGCGTGCCGACCGGGACGCCGGGCTTGGACTGGACGGTGCGGTCCTTGATCTGGTCGGCGATGCCCCAGCGTTCGAACAGCTTGGACAGGTAGACGCCGCTGGGGCCGGTGGAGTAGCCGATGGTGCCTCCAGCAAGCACGGCCTGCTTGAGCGCGGCCTCGGAGCCGATGTCCGGCCGCGGCGCACCAGCGCGCACGGCGACGTAGACGCCCGATTCGACCAGGTCCACGCGGCTGCCCGCCACGATGTGTCCGGCTTCGGTCATCTGATCGATGACGTTGGCGGCCAGCACGATGGCGTCGAAGGCTTCGCCGGACTGCACGCGCCGGGCGGCATCGACGCCGCCGACGGATTCCACCAGGGCGTCCCGGGCTTGCGATTGCGGGCACTGGGCGACGAGGTCGGCAAGCAACTGCTTGGTTGCCATCGAAGAAAGGATGTGGATCTGGGATGCCATGGTTTGCTTCCTGTGAGTCGGCGGCCGGCACGGCCCTGCCGGCAGATTAGAACATAGGGGCGTTGCGGGACGGGCGGCCTTTTCGGCCGGGTTCCGGCCTACGAACGATGCGTCAGGATGTTGACCAGATTGCCGAACGGGTCGCGCATGTAGAAGCGCCGCACGCCCCAGGCCTCGTCGCAGGGCCCGTAGACGATCTCGGCCCCGTGCGTGCGGGCGCGGGCCAGCACCTCGTCCACGTCGTCGACCTCGATGGATAGCGCCGGCACGGGTGTGCCCGAGCCGCCCTCGCTGGCCACGCTGACCTGGGGCGTCTGGGTGCCGCCGGACGCGAAGGTCATGAGCCAGCCGTGGTCCATGACCACGTCCAGGCCCAGCAGCCTGCCGTAGAACTCCCGCGCGCGGGCGGGATCGGGCGTGGAGAGATTGGCGACGATGCGGCGGACGGTCATGGCGGTCGAGCTCCGGAAGCGAGTCGTGACCGGAGATTCTATCGCCCGCGACCCCCGCGGCTGGAAGCGCGCCGCGCCCGTGGGTAAAGTGGAGGCTTGCCCACCGAAGCACCGCCGTCTTGAATCCTTCCCCATCCGCCGATCCTCGTCTACGCCGGTTGCGCCGCATGAAACTGGGCGCGCTGGGCCTGCTTGCCGCGTCGCTGGCGGGATTCGGGCTCAGCCATGCCATGGGAGGGCAGGGTGCCTGGGCCTGGGTCCGGGCCTTCTGCGAGGCCGCCACGGTCGGCGCGCTGGCCGACTGGTTCGCGGTGGTGGCGCTGTTCAAGCGGCCCCTGGGGCTGCCGATTCCCCATACCGCCATCATTCCCGCCAACCAGGCGCGCCTGGGGGACAACCTGGCCGTATTCGTGCGCGATCATTTCCTGGCGCCCGACGCGCTGCTGGCCAGGCTCCAGGTATTCGACCCCGCCACCCGGCTGGGCGCATGGCTGAGCGAACCGGCCCAGGCTCGCCTGGCCGCCACCATGGCGCGCACGTGGATGTCCCAGGCGCTGGACCTGCTGGACGAACGGGCCGTGCGCGAGGCCATCCAGTCCTTCGTCGTCGCGCGCCTGCGCGCCTGGGATGCCGGGGCCACCGCGGGCGACGTACTGGGCCTGCTGACGCGCGACGGCCGCCATCATCAACTGCTGGACGAGGCGTTGCGGCGCCTGGGCGGCTACCTGGACGACGAAGGCGTCAAGGAACGCGTGTCGGACCTGATGGTGAAGTACGCTCGCAAGGAATGGCCCAGGATCGTCGGGACGGTAAACCTGGTGAAGCCGATCGACGGGATCGCCGATAACCTGGCGGACCGGCTGGCGCGCGCGCTGCTGGACGAATTGCACGAGGTGCTGTCGCGGCCCGATCATCCGCTGCGCCAGGACTACGAGGCCTGGGTGGCGGACTACGTGGCGCGGCTGCGCGACGATGAGCCATTGCGCGAGCAGATCGACCGCATCAAGGCGAGGCTGATCGACCATCCGTCGGTGCAGGAATATGTGCAGGGCTTGTGGGCCGAGATCCACGCCGCCCTGCGCCGCAACCTGGACAGCCAGGACTCGCCGCTGGCCCGGCACCTGGAGCAGAGCCTGTTGGGATTGGGCCGCCAGCTGGCCGCCAATCCCGCCCTGCGCGAGGCGATCAACGAACATGTCATGACCGGCGCGCGCAGCCTGGCGGCCCGGCTGCGCGAGGGCGTCACCGAGCACATCGCCCAGACCGTCAAGGGGTGGGACCAAGGGCGGCTGGTGCAGGCGCTGGAACTGAGCGTGGGGCCCGACCTGCAATACATCCGCTACAACGGCACGCTGGTGGGCGGGCTGATCGGGATCGCCCTGCACGCGCTGGTACTGGCCTTCGGCGGGTGAGCGGCGGCCGGCCCCGGCCTCGCTGCCACCCCGCCTGGGGTTTGGCGCCGCCATTCGCGATGGTCGCCGTTGGGCGCCAGGTCAGGGCCTTGGTCAGGGACGCATGGCGTTGCGCGGGAGCGCCGTGCGATCCGGCAGCGGCTCCGGCGGCGCCATCTGGAGATGCTGGCGCAGGGTACTCTCCGTCGCGCCGGACAGGCCGGAGAGCTGTTTGAGTGTGAGTGCCCGGCCCTGGACGCGGGCGCCGGGGAGGTCTTGCTGGCTGGCCAGGTTCAGCCGCCGGGCATAGGGAACGTTCTTTTCGTTGGGCTGGCGCGGAAACGCCAGACGCACGGGTAGCAGTTCCGGAGGCAGGGGCGCGAGCCGGGGGTCTTGGCGCAGGTGAGTCTTGCTTGCGCCGGAGAGGCTGGCGAGCTGGTCGATGGTCAGTGGCTGGCCCTGGACGCGGGCGCCGGGGAGGTCCTGCCGGCTGGCCAGGTTCAGCCGCCGGGCATAGGGAACGTTCTTTTCGTTGGACTGGCGCGGAAACGCCAGACGCACGGGTAGCAGTTCCGGTGGCAGGGGGGCGAGCTGGGGGTCCTGGCGCAAGACTGTTGCCATTGCCCCGGATAGGCTGGCGAGCTGGTCGATGGTCAGTGGCCGGCCTTGGACGCGGGCGCCGGGGAGGTCCTGCTGGCTGGCCAGGTTCAGCCGCCGGGCATAGGGAACGTTCTTTTCGTTGTGCCCGCGCGGAAATGCCAGGCGCACGGATACCAGCTCCGGTGGCAGGGCGGTGAACTGGGAGTCCTGGAGCAGGACGGACGTCGTTGTCCCGGAGAGGCTGGCGAGCTGGTCGATGGTCAATGGCCGGCCCTGGATGCGGGCGCCGGAGAGGTCCTGCTGGCTGGCCAGGTTCAGTCGCCGGGCATAGGGGAGGGCCTTTTCGTTTTCCCCGCGTGGAAACGCCAGTCGCACGGGCAGCAGTTCCGGTGGCAGCGGCACGAGTTGGGGATCCAGGCGCAGGTTGCCTTCCGTCGCTCCGGATAGGCTGGCGAGTTGATCGACGGTCAGTGGCTGGCCTTGGACGCGGCCACCGGGGCGGTCCTGCTGGCTGGCCAGGTTCAGGCGCCGGGCATAGGCGATGTTCGTTTCGCCTTTCTGGCGCGGGAGCGCCAGACGCACGGGCAGCAGTTCCGCGGGCAGGGGCGCGAGTTGGGGATCCTGGCGCAGGTTGTTCTCCATCGCGCAGGACAGGAGGGAGAGCTGCTTGAGGGTCAGTGGCTGGCCTTGGACGCGGGCGTGGGCTTGACCCTGCTGGCTGGCCAGGTTCAGCCGTCTCGCATACGCGGCGTTTGTCTCGTTCTCCTTGCGCGGAAATGCCGCTTGCACGGGCAGCAGCTCCGGCGGCAGGTGGGGCGTGTTCTTTTGCCGCTTGGCGGACCTTGGATCGTCCGCTTGTTCGTAGGCGCGGATGCCGGGGTGCGCGGCGCGTTGGTTGCTGTTGTTGCGGACGCCCGAGGGGTGGCCGGCGGACGG
The DNA here is from genome assembly GCA_009360345.1 of Alcaligenaceae bacterium SAGV5. Taxonomy (GTDB): domain Bacteria; phylum Pseudomonadota; class Gammaproteobacteria; order Burkholderiales; family Burkholderiaceae_B; genus Pigmentiphaga. The sequence goes on along the minus strand of SPDP01000002.1, from coordinate 15,195 downwards.
CGGTGGGAGGGGCGCGGAGGGAAGGGTTTCGCGCGCGGGCGCGGGGGTTCCGGACGGCAGCGGCGCTTGCGCAGCGAAGGGGTGAATGGGGTTCATGGCGGGCGAGAGGTCTGCGGCCACGGGGGCCGGTTGCCAATGAGTGGCATGAAGGTGAAGATAGTTCGCTCCGTTTGCGCGCATGCTCGACGGCATGGCGGGTTGAGGGCGGTTTCCAGGCTAGGGAATCAGCAGCATCTTGCCGACGTGGCCGCCTTGCTCCAGCGCGCGATGGGCCTGCGCGACCGCATCGAGCGGAAAGCGGCGATGGACGACCGGCCGGACCTTGCCCGCCGCGAACAGCGGCCAGACATGCGCCTCCAGTTCCCGGCAGATCCGGGCCTTGTAGGCGAGGTCGCGCGACCGGAGCGTGGTGCCGATGAGTGTCAGCCGCTTGCGCATCATCTCGCGCACGTCGATCCGGGCGTCTGGCCCGTCCTGGACGCCTATGGAAACCTGGCGGCCATGGATGGCCAGCACCGACATGTTCCGAGGCAGGTAACCGCCGCCCACCATGTCCAGGATCACGTCGACGCCTTGTCCTGCCGTGGCTTGCAGGACTTCCTCCACGAAGTCCTGCCGCTTGTAGTTGATCGCGGCGGTGGCGCCCAGGGACAGGCAGGCCGAGCATTTCTCCGGCGAGCCCGCGGTCGCATAGACCGGATGGCCCAGCGCGCGGGCGAGCTGGATCGCGGTGACGCCGATGCCGCTCGACCCGCCATGGACCAGCAGCGATTCCGCGCGCCCCAGGCGCGCCTGGCCCCAGACGGCATCCCAGACGGTGCAGAAGGTTTCAGGCAGCGAGGCGGCATCGATCAGCGAGATGCCGGGGGGGATGGGCAGGCATTGGTCGGCCGGGGCCGTGCAGTACGAGGCATATCCGCCCCCCGCGAGGATCGCGCAGACCTCGTCGCCAGGTTGCCAGCGGGTCACGTCGGGCGCGCATGCCACGATCGTTCCCGCGACCTCCAGGCCGGGTATCGAAGACGCGCCGGGTGGTGGAGGATAGTTCCCGCGCCGCTGGACGAGGTCTCCATGGTTGATGCCCGCGGCCGCGATCTGGATCAGCACTTCGCCCGCCGCCGGCTCGGGGCGGGGAAGATCCCGTATTTGCATGACCTCGGCTTCGCCGTAGCGGGGAATGTCCACTCCCCGCATGGTGCCGCCCGTTTCTCGAACCATGAGAGGCTCCCTTCAGTCCTGTGTGAATTCCGCCCTGGACAGGGTCGTCTCCAGCATGGCGAGCATCGCCGTCAACTGCGGGCCGATGTCTTTTTCCATTCTGGCGCGCCGCGTCGACAGGCAACTGACCACGCAGTTGAACACGACGATCTCGCCGTTCACCCTGCGCTTCATGGGAGCGCCGACGCCGTAGATGCCGGGAAGGGTGTAGTCGTAGCACACGCAGAACCCCAGGCGGTCGTAGTCATCGAAGCTGCGCCGAAGCGCGTCCGCGTAGCGGGCGTATTGTTCCGGCGTCTTGACGCGGATCTCGTTCAGAATCGCGTTGCGCTCGGAGGTGTCGCAGGCGGCCAGATATGCCCTGCCTATCGATGTGCCGGCCATGGGGTGGGCGAGTCCGACGTCGGAGAACTGCGGCGCGGCGGGCAATCGGCTGCGGCTGGTCTCGATGTACACGACGTTCAGGCGATCGCGTATGCCCATCGATACCGATCCTCCTATCGTGTCCGCCAGGGCGTTCATGGCGGGCCGCGCCAACTGCCGCAAGGAGATCGAGGCCAGCAGCGGATAGCTCAGCGACAGGACGGCGGATCCCAGTTGATACTTGCGCTGCCTGGGGCCGGCGCGGAGGTATCCCAGGCGGGACAAGGTGTAGGTCAGCCTCGATACGGTAGGTTTGGGAAGCCCCGTGCGCAAGGCCAGGTCCTTGTTGCCCAGCAGGGTGTCCTGGGGCGTGAAGCAGCGCAGGATCTCGAGTCCCCGCGCGAGGGTGGTGGCGAACTGGCCATCGTCCAGCGTGTCGGCGTAGGCGGGGACCTGAGGCAGCGCTTGCGGTGCCTGGGTGTCGATGGCACGAGGGGGACGGCTCCTGGCTGGCGTGGCGTCCGCCTCCATCTTGATGCGTGTCATCGCCCGCCCTCCATGGTGGTGTCGAGGCGTACTGTACACGTGCGGCCGGCGGCTGGCATTGGCCGGACCGGGCGGCGCCGGGATCATCGCGGCGGCTGTTCTATCAACTCGATCCGGTAGCCGTCGGGATCGGCCACGAACGCGATGATCGACGTGCCGCCCTTGACCGGTCCCGGCTCGCGCAGGATGGCACCGCCGCGGGCGCGGATGGCGGAGCAGGCGGCCTGTACGTCCGGCATGCCGAGGGCAATGTGGCCGTAGGCCGTGCCCGCCTCGTAGCGGTCGACGCCGTGGTTGTAGGTGAGCTCGAGTTCGGCCTGATCCGGATTCCCGCCATAGCCGACGAACGCGAGCGTATATCCCTGTTCCGCTCTTTCGACGGTGCGCAAGAGCCGCATGCCGAGAACGCCGGTATAGAAATCGATGGACCGCCGCAGGTCGCCCACGCGCAGCATGGCATGGAGAAAGCGGCATTGGCCGGAGGTGCGGGGATGCATGGAGATCTCCTGGCGGGGCGTCAGTCGCGGTAGCCGGGGTCGCGCCGGTCGAGGTAGCGCAGCATGGCGGGCCATTCGAGCACGCCGAATGGGCGGCGGGTGTCCGGCCGGTAGAGATGCGCGGTCTTTTCCTGGATCTGCCGGGAGGGCAGGTTCAGTTCGCCGTTGCATGCCATGGCGTCCACCTGCACCTTGCACGCCAGCTCCAGCCAGTAGAGGGCGTTGAAGGCTTCGCCAACGCTGGGGCCCAGCGCAAGCAGGCCATGGTTGCGCAGGATCATGACCGGCGCGTCGCCCAGGTCGCGGGCCAGGCGCCGACGTTCGTCGAGATCGACGGCCACGCTTTCATAGTCGTGGTAGGCGACCTGCCCGAAGCGCATGGCGGTCTGGGTCAGGGGCAGCAGCCCGCATTTGAGGGCGGATATGGCCATGCCGGCACGGCTGTGGGTATGGATGACGCAGTGGGCGTCCGGGCGCGCCGCATGCACGGCGCTGTGCACGACGTATCCCGCGTAGTTGATGTCGTAGCCGCCGTGCGGGTTGTAGACCACGCGGCCGTCGAGATCGATCCGGATCAGGCTGGACGCCGTGATCTCCTCGTACATATAGCCATACGGATTGATCAGCAGATGGTCCGCGGTGCCCGGGATGCGGACGGTCGCGTGGTTGTAGATGAGGTCGCTCATGCCGAATGCCGCGATGAGGCGGTAGCAGGCGGCCAGGTCCACCCGCGCCTGCCATTCCTCTTCGGACACTTCGCTCCGGACGCGGGAGAGCGGGTCTCGGTCGATCTGATGCATGGACGTTTCTCCTGTCAGGCGGGGAATTCGAACAGTCGCTTCAAGGACTGGTGCGTGAACCGCCATCGTCCTTCGTCTAGCCGAAGTTCCGCCGTTCCCTCGAGAATCAGGTAGGGCGACTTGATGACCGGCGGCTCGCCGCCCGCTTGCGCATGGGGACTGCGATAGGCCGTGACGTAGAAGGAGGCGCCGCAGCACGGCACGCCGGACGGCGGCGAGGCCGCGGGCGCGACGACGATGTTGGTGATGACATGCCGGACCGCCGCCGTGCGCGGCCGGCGGCTCAGTTCGTCGACGATGGCTTCCCGGCCGCGCAGCAACAGGCCGTTGCGATCCCAGGTGCCCGTGGGAAGGAAGGCCTGCGCCATGCGGTCATACCGCCAGTTGTCGAAGTCGAGATAAAACCTCAGCACGCTTTGCGAGACGGCCCAGCCCGTGGCCGCGGACACCTCGGTATCGGTCGAAGGCGCGCTAGGCATGGCGCCGTTCTCCCGGATGGCGGCCGGCATGCCTGGCGGCGAGTTCGTCGGCGGCCTTGACCAGCAGGCTGGCGTCGGAGGCGAACGCGAACAGGGTGGCGCCGGCGCTCGCGTACAGTTCGAGCTGGGTTTCCGCGCACAGGATGCCGGCGATCTTGCCCAGCTCCCGGACACGGCGGATGGCGTGCGTCAACCGCTCGACGTTGGCGGCCGCCATCGGTTGGCCGAGGTCCCCATGGTCCGCCGCCATGTCGTTGGGGCCGAAATAGATGCCGTCGACGCCGTCGGTCGCGACGATCTCGTCGAGATTCGCCAGGCCGGCCCGGCTTTCTATCTGGGCCAGGACGACGATGTGGTCATTGGCCTGCCCGAGATAGGACTTGTCGCGCCCATAGCGGCTGGCGCGGATGGTGCCCGCCACGCCGCGATGGCCCTGGGGCGGATAGCGGGTGGCGGCGACGACCCGCCGCGCGTCGGCGGCGTCGCGCACATTCGGAAAGATCAGCGTCCGCACACCCAGGTCCAGGTACTGCTGGATGGGGGGCGTGTCATGCGAGGCGGCGCGGACGATCGCTTCCGGGCCCGCGGTTCCGAACGCGGTCAACATGCCGTGCAGGCCGGCGGGGGTAAGGGGCGAATGCTCGGCGTCGATGACGACATAGTCGAAACCGGACGGTGCCAGCGCCTCGGCGGCGATGGCCGAGTTCAGGCTGACGAACAATCCGAACCGCAGGCCGTCCTGGCGTATCGCTTCATGGAATGGTTGTTTCATTCGGGGACGACTCCTGCGGCTTTGACCATGGCGACCCACTTCTCGATGTCGGCCTCGATCAGGTGGCGGAACTGTGCGGGCGTATTGGGCGAGAGTTCGTAGCCGCCCGTGCGCGCCGCCTGCTGGAACGAAGGTTCTTTCAATAGATCGCCGATTTCACGGGCCAGCCGTTCCACGATGGCCGGTGGCGTACCGGCCGGAGACACGAAGCCGAACCATACCGTCATGTCGAAATCGGGCATGCCCGCTTCGGCCATGGTGGGGACGTCGGGGGCGCCGGAGGTCCGATTGGGGCCGGTCACGGCCAGGACCCGCAGCCTGCCGGCCTTGGCCTGCTCCAGGGAGTTGGCGCCCACATCGAACATCAACTGGACTTGGCCGGCCATGAGGTCGTTGAGTCCGGGGCCGCTGCCTTTGTAGGGAACGTGAATGAGCTGGATGCCGTTGGCGCGGGCGAATTGTTCCGTCACCACGTGCATGGCGCCGCCGTTGCCGGTGGAGGCGTAGGCGAAGGGGGCCGGCCGCTGTCGGGCCAGGCGCACCAGGTCCTTGACCGAGTGTGCCGGGACCGAGGCGTTGATCGCCAGGTACAACGGCGAATAGAAACCGAGCGAGATCGGCGCGAAATCCTTGATCGGGTCGTAGGGCAGCTTCTTGTAGGTGCCTACGTTCAGCGCCAGCGTGGACATGCTGCAGAACAAGAGCGTGTATCCGTCCGCCGGTGCGTGGGCGGCGGCTTCGGCGCCTATCAGCGTATTGGCCCCGGGCTTGTTCTCGACGATGACCGGCTGGCCCAGGCGCGCCGCCAGCCCCTGGCCGACGTTGCGCACGAAGACGTCGGCCAGCCCGCCCGCGGCATACGGGACGATGATGCGTATCGGCTTGGCGGGGTAGGCGGACTGGGCCCGGGCAGGTCCGCCGTGGCAAACGATGGTGGCGAGAAACATCCCCGCCAGGACGCGTGTGTATCGATGCATGCCTGTCTCCTGAGTTCTGGGTCTTGTTGGGCCGCGCGGTGCCGGAGAGGGTGACGCCGGCCCGCATCGATATCGTCATGACTTTCCGTCGGACGGCAAGCCGTAGAGGTTTCCGACATAGCCGTATGGGTGGCCAAACCGCTCTTCCATTACCTGGCCGAGTGACCGATTGCGGGGGGCCACGGCTCCGCCGGAGCGCACGGCGTAGGCGTCGGGCCGCCGCCATGCTTCCAGCGGCTGGTTCTCGGCAACCTGGCGGGCCGCGTTGAGCATCACCCGGCGAAAGCGGACGATGCCCAGGTCCGTCGGTCCCAGGTTTTCCCGCGTGCGGTCGGCGATGCTGCCCTGGCTGTCCTGGATGCAGGCGTCCTGTTCGGAAACGCCCGATATACCCGTGAAGCTGCCTTTCTTCTGGGCGGCCCGGTCGATCAGGTAGTCGTTATCGCGCCGCGCCAGGGGACGCCAGTCGTCGTCCAGGCGGGGGTAGATCGAGAATCCCTGCCGGAAGCGTTGCCGTTCCTGCTCGCTGATGGGGCGTTCGGGATTCCAGCTGTAGCAGTACACCCAACAGTGGTGGTCGTCGATCGGCACCCAGGTCTGGCCGTGGTAGTTCTGGCCGGGAAAGGCGTTGGGCGTGAGTCCGTGGCAAGGCATCAGGAATTGGCTGATGCGCCAGTAGAGATCGTCTCCATCCGCGCGGCGGGCCGCGCCCAGCAGGAGGCCGGCGGGATGCTCCTGGATGGTGAAGACCGGCGCCCCGTCGTTCCTCAGCCAGCGGACCAGGTTCTCGTGGGTGCCCGCTTCCGCGTTCGACATGGCCCGCATCACCTGCTCTTCGTCCTCGCTCGTGTCCATGTGCAGGAAGCTGAAGTGCGCCGTGTCCAGTCCGCCCTCGCACGCCTGCGCCCAGTTGCACTCCTGGAGTTTCTTGGAAACGAAGCGGTGTTCGGCCGGCAGCAATCCGAATTCCATGGACGGCAGGGCGGGGAGCGGTGTCCGCGCATCCCGTTTTCCCAGGTAGGCCCAGATCAGGCCGGCCCAGTCCCGCGCCGGATAGGATTTCACATGGATGCGGGCCTGTGACTGGGCGCCGGCTGGCGAGGAGGGCATGTCGACGCAGGCGCCGGATACGTCGAACTTCCACCCGTGATAGGCGCAGCGGATCCCCGAATGTTCGTTCCGGCCGAAGAACAAATGGGCGCCGCGGTGGGGACAGACGGGATCGATGAGGCCGATGCGGCCTTCCGTGTCGCGGAAGGCCAGCAGTTCCTCGTTCATGAGCTTGACGCGGACGGGAGGACAGTCGGGCCCGGGAAGCTCCTCGGCAAGCAGGACCGGAATCCAGAAACGCCTGAAGAGGTCGCCCATGGGCGTGCCGGGGCCGGTTTGCGTCAGCAGGTCGTTATCGCGGGCGGTCAGCATCGTTGTCTCCTTTACGGAAACTGTATGGGCGGATGCGCGACCGTCAGCGGAAGTGTTTCATTATCTTGAACAAGTCCTGGTCTCCGGGCGCCTACGCCGGGTCGTCGCGCCACGCCTGGGCGCGGGCGGATCCGCCGCGCAGGATGCAGGCCGCGGCCACGGCCGCGCACAGGGTCAGCACCGCGCCGACGGCCGCCGAGAGTTGCAGCGCATCCACGAACGCCGCGCGTGCCACCGCCAGCATGGCGTCGGCCTGCGGCGTGGGCAGCGCATGCGCCGCCGCCACCGCGGCGCCCAGCGTCGACGAGGCGGCCTCGGCCACTTGTGCCGGAATGCCGTCCGGCATGCCCGCCGATAGGCCGGAGCGGTAGATCATCGTGCCCATGCTGCCGAATACCGCGATGCCGAGCGCGCCGCTGAACTCGGCGCTGGTTTCGGAAATGGCGGAAGCCGAGCCCGCCCGCTGCGGCGGCGCCGAGGTGATGATCATCTCGTTGCCGATGGTGAACACCGGCGCCATGCCCAGGCTCATCACGATCAGGCCCGCCATGATCGCCTCCAGCCCGTACGGGCGGTCGGCCAGCAGCACCATGAGGAAGCCGGCGGTGGCCGCGAGCAGGCCGCCCACGAAGATGGAGAGCGGCGACACGCGCCGCGCCAGGCGCGGCGCGAGCAGCGAACCCGCGACGAAGCCGAGCGCCCAGGGTACGGTGACCAGGCCCGCCCGCAGCGGATCCAGGCCCAGCACCAGTTGCAGGTACTGCGTGATGAAGATGTAGACGCCGAACATGGCGAGGCAGGACAGCGCGTAGGCGGCGATGGCCGCGCTGAAGGCCGGCCGCATGAACAGGTTCAGGTCCAGCAGCGGATAGGGCAGGCGCCGCTGCCGCCGCACGAAGGCCACGCCCACCGCGAATCCCGCCGCGATGATGGCGCCGGCGGTCCACGACGCGCCGTGCTGGGCGATCTGCTTGAGTCCGTAGATCATCGCCAGCACGGCGAACAGCGATTGCGCCACGCTGGGCGGGTCGATGCGCCCGGCGTCCGGATCGCGGTATTCCGGCAGCAGCACCGGGCCGAGCGCCAGCAGGAGCAGCATCACCGGCACCGCGACCAGGAAGACCGATCCCCACCAGAAGAATTGCAGCAGCACCCCGCCCACCAGCGGCCCGATGGCGCTGCCCAGCGAGAAGCTGGCGATCCAGACGCCGATGGCGAACTGGCGTTCGTGCTCGTCGTGGAACATGTTGCGGATCAGGGACATGGTCGACGGCGCCAGGGTGGCGCCCGCGATGCCCAGCAGGGCCCGCATGGCGATCAGCATGCCCGCGCTGTCGGAGAAGGCCGCGATGGCCGAGGCGAGGCCGAACGCCGCGGCGCCGATCAGCAGCAGCCGGCGCCGCCCGATGCGGTCGCCCAGGGTGCCCATGGTGATGAGCAGGCCCGCGACCAGGAAGCCGTAGATGTCGATGATCCACAAGAGTTGCGAGCTGGACGGGTTCAACTGGGCGCTGATGGCGGGCAGGGCGAGGTTGAGCACGGTCAGGTCCATCGCGTAGACCATGCAGGGCAGCGCGATGACGGCCAGCCCTATCCATTCCTTGCGGGTGGCCTTGAGAGACGGGGATGAGGTCATGGAGGGGTCAATGAGAGGGGAGGGCTTGGGCTGCCCTGGCCATCAGAAGTTCCTGTTCCCGCAGGTTGCGGGTCATGGCGGCGGCGCGCAGGAATTCCTCGCGCGCCTCGGCGTGGCGTCCGAGCTTGTGCAGCAGGTCGCCGCGCACGCTGGGCAGCCAGTGATAATTCGCCAGGGCCGGTTCCGAACGCAGCGCGTCCGCCAGCGCCAGCCCGGCGGCGGGGCCGAACGCCATGCCGACCGCCACGGCGCGGTTCAGCTCGACCACGGGCGAAGGGGCGACCTGGGCCAGGGCGTCGTACAAGGCCACGATGCGTTCCCAGTCGGTCTCGTCCGGCGTGCGGGCCCGGGCATGGCAGGCGGCCAGCGCGGCCTGCAGCGCATAGGGGCCGTGGGCCCCGCCCAGGGCTTCGGCGCGGGCCAGGGCCGCCAGGCCGCGCCGTATCAGCAGCGGGTCCCAGCGCGCGCGGTCCTGCTCCATCAGCAGCACGGGGCGGCCGTCGGCGTCGGTGCGGGCGGGCAGGCGCGAGGCCTGGACCTCCAGCAGCGCGCACAGGCCATGCACCTCGCCGTCGTCCGGCGCCAGCCCGGCCAGCACGCGCGCCAGCCGCAGCGCCTCGCCGCACAGCGCCGGCCGCATCCAGTCGTCACCGGCCGTGGCCGAATAGCCTTCGTTGAAGACGAGGTAGATCACTTCCAGCACCGATTCGAGCCGCGCCTCGCGCTCCTGCGCGCGGGGCACCTCGAACGGCACCTTGGCCGCCGACAGGGTGCGCTTGGCGCGCACGATGCGCTGGGCGATGGTGGCTTCGGGCACCAGGAAGGCGCGCGCGATCTCGCCGGCGGTCAGCCCGCCCAGCAGGCGCAGCGTCAGCGCGACGCGGGCGTCGGTGGAGAGGACGGGATGGCAGGCGGTGAAGATCAGGCGCAGCAGGTCGTCGCCCACGTCGTCGTCGCGCGCCGCCTCGACCAGGGCCGCCGGGTCCGGCGCGTGGCCGGCGCCCAGCACTTCGGTCTCGTGGCCGTATTCCTCGTGCTTGCGCGCATGCAGGGCGGCCTGGCGCAGGCGGTCCAGCGCCCGGTTCTTCGCGGTGGTCATCAGCCAGGCTCCGGGATTGTCCGGCACGCCATCCCCGGGCCATCGCTCCAGCGCGGCCACCAGCGCGTCCTGCGCCAGTTCCTCGGCCAGGCCGACGTCGCGCACCAGCCGCGCGACGCCCGCGATGATGCGGGCCGATTCGATCCGCCAGACGGCTTCGATGGCCCGGTGGGTGGCGGCCTGCGTCACAGGCTCAGCCCTGCTCGACCGTGGCCGGGTCCATGTAGAAGACCTCCCATGCATGGCCGTCCGGGTCGTCGAAGCCATGGCTGTACATGAAGCCGTGGTCTTGCGGAGGCCGCGGCGCCGTGCCGCCGGCGGCCAGGGCCTTGCGCACCATGTCGTCGACGGCTTCCCGGCTGTCGCAGGTCAGGGCCACCAGGACTTCGGTGCTTTGCCGGGCATCGCTGATCGGCTTGCTGGCGAAACCGCGGAAAAAATCCGTGGTGAGCAGCATGGCGTAGATGTTCTCGCCGATGACCATGCAGGCGGCCTTGTCGTTGGTGAACTGGGCGTTGAAGGTGAAGCCGAGCTGGCCGAAGAAGGCCTGGGTGCGCGGCAGGTCGGCGACGGGCAGGTTGACGAAGATCTGCTTGTGCATGATGGATTCCTTGGGAAGAGAGGGGGCGCGGCGCGTTATCGGCTGGCTGTTTCCAGCTTCCGGAAGCGGTCCACCGCTTCGCTCGGGCCGAGGTCATCCAGCTCGAAGAGCTCGCGTACCTCGATCTCGCCGTCGGCCTCGGCCATGGGCGAGGGAAAGCGCCGGGCCCATTCCATGGCTTCCTCGCGCGAGCGGACCTGGATCAGCGTGTAGCCGGCGATCAGCTCCTTGGTTTCGGCGAAGGGGCCGTCGATGACCGAGCCCTTGCCGGCGCGGTAGCGGACGCGCCAGCCTCGCGACGAGGGTTTCAGGCCGTTGGCGTCCAGCAGCACGCCCGCCTTGGCCAGTTCCTCGTGGTAGGACGTCATCGCGGCAAGCAGGGGTTCCTCGGGCATGACGCCGGCCTCGGTGTCGGCGGTGGCGCGGACGATGATCATGAATCGCATGGCGGTTTCTCCGGTGGTTGCAAGCCCGGACGCGGGCTTCTGTTCCTACGACGATCGGCGCGGGCCGGAATCGACATGATGGACGCGGCCTAGGGAAACTACCTGGCCGGGCGGCTCAGCGGTAGCAGGGCGCCACTTCCCGGACCTCGACCGTGCACCATTGCGCCGCCGGGCAGGTTTGGGCGATGGCCACGGCTTCCTCGCGCGTGGCGCAGTCCAGCAGGAAAAAGCCGCCTATCATTTCCTTGGCTTCGGCGAACGGCCCGTCCATCAGCCGGGCGCGCCCGTCCCGCTGTTGCACGCGCACGGCGCTGTCCTGCGAGGCCAGCGACTCGGCGGCCAGCAGCCGGCCGCGGGCCTTCAGGTCGGCGCCGAAGGCGGCCATGCGATCGTAGAGTTCGCGGCCGGCCTCCTCGCTGCGTTCGGCGCGCTGGCCGGTGGGTTCGACGATGAGCAGCATGTAGGCCATGGGGACTCGCAGGGGAGGGCCGGGCGGGGTGCGGCCGGCGGAGGCGGAGCGCCCGATTCTTGCAGATTTCGCGCCATTTTTCATGACAGCGTGTAAGCGCGGCGGGACCGCGATTCAGATGGCGAACTGATAGAACTACAACTTTTTCTCGTTTGCCTGTCCCGCCTCCCGCGGGTGAAATGTTTGCCATGTCGCCGTGGGGCATCGGAAGGCGGGCCTGCTTCCCGGGCCGCCCGGCGCGAAGGAGACGAGATGAGGCAAGGAAGTGCAGGAGCGGCCACGGGCCGCCGCCGGTGGCTGGCGGCATGCGCCGCGGCCCTGGGCGTCGTGGCCGCGGTGCCGGCGATGGGGCAGCCGGCCTGGCCGGCGCGGCCGGTGCGCATCGTGGTGCCCTATGCGCCCGGGGGCGGCGTGGACGTGATCGCCCGTGCCCTGGCCGAGCGCCTGGGGCAGAAGTGGGGCAGGCCCGTCATCGTCGAGAACAAGCTGGGCGCCGCGTCGATCATCGGCGCCGAGGCGGTCGCCAAGGCCGCGCCCGACGGCCACACGCTGCTGGTCACGAGCGAATCGACCATCACCAGCAATCCCTTCCTGTACGACAAGCTGCCCTACGATGCCGTGCGCGACCTGGCGCCGATCTCGCAACTGGTCAGCCTGCCGCAGATGGTGCTGGCGCACCCTTCCGTGAAAGCCAATTCGCTCGACGAGCTGGTGGCGCAGGCCAAGGCCAGGCCCAACGAATTGAACTACGCCTCGATGGGGTCGGGCAGCCTGCCCCACCTGCTGTTCGAGGGGCTGCGGCACAAGACGGGCATACAGATCACCCAGATACCGTACAAGGGCATCATGCCGGCCGTGACGGCGCTGATCGGCGGCGAGGTGCAACTGGCCATGGTGGGCACGGCCATCGCCGAGCCCCATATCCGCGCGGGCAAGATGAAGCCGCTGGCCATCGCGCGCGCCAGCCGGCTTCCGGCCGAACCGAACGTGCCCACCCTGGCGGAAGCGGGCTATGCCGATATCGATCCGCGTGAGTCCTGGTTCGGCCTTTTCGTCACCGGCGGCACACCCGATGCCGTGATCCAGCGCATCCATGCCGACGTGAAGGCGATCGCCGCCGATCCGGAATTCCAGCAGCGCTTCGTGGCCGCGCGCGGTTTCGATCCCGTGTTTTCGTCGCCGGCGGAGTTCAGCGCCGCGCTGCGCGACGAGATGCGCCACAAGGAACGCCTGATCCGCCTGACCGGTGCCAAGGCCGACTAGGGGATGGGCATGCAGGCAGCAAGGTGGCGCGAGGCGGCCGGACACGTGGCCGGACTGCCCGCGCGCGACGAGTTCTTGATACGGGGCGGCCATGTGATGACCATGGCCGACGGCATGGAAGACCTGCCGGACGCCGATATCCACGTCCGCGACGGGACGCTGGTGGCGATCGGCCGGGGGCTGAGCGTGCCGGGCGCGCGGGAGCTGGATGCGCGCGGCATGATCGTGATGCCGGGGTTCGTGGATACGCACTGGCACCTGTGGAATTGCTCGCTGCGGGCGCTGATCAGCGGCGACGAGGCGGCGCGCGGCTACTTTCCGGTGACCTTGTCCATGGGGCCGCGCTTCACGCCGGACGATTCCTATCACTCGGTACGGCTGGGGCTGGCCGAGGGATTGGCGGGCGGTATCACGACGGTCCACAACTGGTCGCACAACACCCGTACGCCCGATCACGCGCGGGCGGAGCTGGCGGCCATGCGCAGCCTGGGCATACGGGGCCGGCTGGCCTACGGCTGGGGCCAGGAACTGCCACTGGACCGGGCGATGGACCTGGCGGGCCTGGAGGAAATCGCCCGGGCCGAGCGTGGCGATCCGATGATCCACGTGGGCGCGGCGCTCAGGACGCCGGTTTCCAATCCGCGCGGCACCGTGCCCATCGAGGTCGTGCGGGCCGAGTTCGCGGGCGTGCGGCGCCTGGGCCTGCCGATCACCATGCATGCCCGCCCTGGCGTGGTGTCGGTGCTGGATGCGCACGGCCTGCTGGGCCCCGACCTGCAACTGGTGCACCCCCAGGGCGTATCGCCGCAAGAGCGGGAGCGGGTGGCCGCCTGCGGCGTCTCGTTCTCGTGTTCGCCGGTGATCGAGGTGCTGTACGCCCAGGCATCGCGCGGCGTGATCCAGTTCCACGAACTGGAGTGCGCCTGCGTGCGGCAGAGCCTGTCGGTGGACAGTTCGTCGGCCTCGGCCAATGCCGATTTCTTCTCCTGCATGCGTACCTTGCTGTGGTCGCATCGCCAGCGCTTCGGCGCCGAGGTCGCGCTGACGGCGCGCCGCCTGCTGCGGCTGGCCACGCTGGACGGCGCGCGCGACCTGGGCATCGCGGACCAGGTCGGTTCGCTCGAGGCGGGCAAGCGGGCCGACATCATCCTGGTCCGTGCCACGGACCTGAACATGGCGCCGGTGGTGGATCCCGCCTTCTCGCTGGTCTATTCGGGCCAGCCGGCCAACGTCGATACCGTCATCGTCGACGGACGGGTGTTGCGCCGGCGCGGACAGTGGACCGCCTGCGACCCCGCGCAGATCGTGCGCGACGCGGCGCAATCCGTGCGCGAAGTGGCCGCCCGGTGAACGCGCGCCGGCCGCCTGGCCGGCGCGGCGTCAGCCCCGTTCCTCGAATGCCTTGCAGTGGGCCGCCAGATGGGCGCGGAAGGACGCGGCCGCCGGCGACAGCGAGCGGCCGGGTTGCGTGACCAGTTCGATCTTGCGGTACACCACGGGGTCGTGCAGCACGCGGAAGCGCGCCCGCTTCGAGCGGGCCAGCAGTCCCGCGTAGGACGGCAGGACCGCGATGCCCAGGCCGGCCTCGACCAGGCCGATGGCCGACCACAGGTAGTGCACCTCGAAGCGCGGTTGGGCCGCGATGCCGGATTGGTGCAGCACACGGTCGATCTGCGGCAAGGATCCGCTGGACTGCGGCACGACGATCATGGGCTGGCTGGCCAGGTCGGCCCACGCCAGATCCCGCCGCCGGCGCGCCAGCGGCCAGGCGCTGGGAATCATGGCGCCCAGCGGATGCCGCATCAGCAGGCTGCGGTTCAGTTCCACCTCGTTGCCGGTGAATACGCCCACGCCCAGGTCTGCCTCGCCCTGCTGCACTTGTTGCAGGATGACGTCCAGCGGGGCGTCGGACATCTTGACCTCGATGGCGGGATGGGCGGCCTGGAACGTGGCGATGGCGTCGGGCAGCAGCGTGGCCGCCATGACCGGGGTGGTCGCCACGGTGACGCGCCCGCGGCGCATCTGCACCAGGTCCTGGGTGCGGCGGATGGCTTGCTCGACCTCGCCCAGGATGCGTTCCGCGTGCTGGAGGAACTCCGCGCCGGCCTCGGTGACCGCCAGCTTGCGCGTGGACCGGTCCAGCAACTGCAATCCCAGCTGGCCTTCGAGTTCGCGCACCAGCAGGCTGGTGGCGGACTGGGTCAGGTGCAGCCGCCGCGAGGCCGCGGTGAACCCGCCGCAATGCACGACTTCGACGAACGCGCGCATCTGGCGCAGGGTTACATTCATACGGCAACACACCTGTTCTTGCCCGGTCGCGGCAAGTATAGGGGCAGTCGGCGGCCGCCGCGCGGGGCACATACCCGGATTCAGGTGGGGGGATGTCAAGATGGACGAGCGCTGGTGCCTGGATGCCAGCCTGCGCGACATCGACATGTAGGCGGTGGAGGTTTATAGGGGTATACCCTTGGGTATATGATTATGCGCAAATGTCCGAGACTCCCCCGCACTCCAAGAAAACCGTACTAGACCCAGGAAACCGCGGATCTGGCTTTGCCAGTCCGCCGGTTTCGCCCCCTGGGGGGCGCGCGTCAGCGCGTAGGGGGG
>SPDP01000001.1 GCA_009360345.1 Alcaligenaceae bacterium SAGV5 | reverse complement strand
TGATCGATGGCGGGCAGACGTTGCTTTAGGCCGCATCGACGGTCGTGAATGGCAGGGATCAGGTTCTTGAACCGTCCTTGATCGGTGGGGTGGGGCGCATTCGGAGCCGCCGGTGGGGACAGGGTGGACGGGGAAGCAAGGGCGCAGCTGTTTGAGGACGGCTTTCGGGGTAGCCCAGTGGGCTACCCCGGTCCGAGTTCTGCGCCCGCCCCGGCCACCCTGTCTCCACCGGGAAGTCCCGCGCAGCGGGACCGGCTTCGCTGCGCCCCACCGGCCGCCCGGCCCCGGCGCCCCGGACAAGACCGGGTAAAGAACATGAATCTCGAGTCAGCCCAACCCCTAGAACCGCACACCCAGCTTCAAGCTGGCCGTCTGCGCCACCAGATGCTCGCCCGCCTGGATCCCGTACTCCGCCCGCAGCGACCACGCATCGTCCGACATCACCTCGATGCCAGCCGTCGCGCTGCCGAATACCCCCGGCACGCGGGTCGACAACGTGAACGCATCCTGCGGCGCCACCGCCAGCCGCACATCGGTCGACACCTTGCGACCCGCCACCAGCCCCACGCCCAGCGCGAGATAGGGACGCGCCACCGCCTTGCCCATCCGGACCTTGCCCCCGAACTCGATGCTGGGCGTCAGCACCGCGCTCCACCGGTCGCTGGCGTCATGGACCAGATCGAAGAGTCCCGCGCCCGACTCCCTGTAGCCGGGCGTGCGATCATAGATCAGGTCCAGGTCCGCATAGGGCTTGGCGTACCAATCGCCGAACGAGAACTGGTAGGCGGCCCGGGCACGCGCCGCCAACTGGTAGGAATCGGGCTTGCTGGTCGCCCGCGCGGCCATGCCGGGCAGCACGATATTGCGCGCCTGGTTCGATTCCTCGTAGCCCCCCATCAACGCACCCGCGAACTGCCAGGCCCCCATCTGCCGCTTCAGCGTCAGCCCGGCATGGAAACTGTCGCTGGCGATGCGCACGGTGTTGTCCGCGGAATAAGTGTTGGTGCGGCTGTAGCTGGCCGAGGCCCCCAGGAACCAGTCCGGCGCCAGTTGGCGCTGCACGCCGAACTGCACCGTGGTCTGCCGGTTGTCGTAGCCCGCGCCGTCGGCGGATGCCGAGCGGTCGAAGCGGCCGCCTATCACGCGCGCCCACGCGCACTCGCCCTCGGCCAGCTGGACGCTTTGATCGCTGAAGTAGGGACAGCTCATCATCCGGTCCAGCGCCGAGTGCAGCTCGTAGGTACGGTTGCTCGCGCGGCTCAACGCCGCGTCGGAGGCCACCGCGCCCAGCGCCTTGACGTAGGCATCCGTGCCTTCCAGCCGGGCGAAGGGGTCGAACAGCGTCGTCAGGCCACGGTCGCCCCGGTCCCACAGGGTTTGCAGGTAGCCGGCGATGCTGGCCTGGTTCGCGGTCAGGCCCAGGTTCTGCGGACGGAAATTCGCCTTGGGCGTGACCCATAGCTGGCCGTCGCCGGTCAGCGACACATCGTAGTTGACCACCGGCGATTGCCCGGCAAGATTGAACGAGCCCGTCGGCGTGACGTCGAACTGGGCGATCAGCATGGGCTGGCCGCCGGCCAGATTGTGTCCCAGCACGAGCAGGCTGCCGCCGAGCTGCGCCGGCCCGCTCACGCCGATCACGTCGGCCAGTCCGCCGGCGCCGAAATCGACGTCAGCCTGGAAGACGCCTCCCGGCGCTTGCGTGAAACCCTGCATGAACGTCGTCTGGTACGCGCCATGCTGGTCGACCGGACCGCCCGGATTGAACACGCCCTGGTTGACCAGGGAGGCATCCAATCGCTGGCCGCTGGCCAGCACCGCCCCCGCGTGGTTGACGAAAGAACCGTGGGCCGCGTCGCCGCTCGCGACGCTGCCGATGAACAGGCCGTAGTTGTCCACGGCCACCCGGCCGGAAGCATCGATCGCGGTCGCGCCAGAAATCAGGCCCTGGTTGGAGACCGAGGTGACGTTGTCGGTAATCGTCCGGATCGCCGTACCGCTGGCGAGGTCGGCGTACACGGCCGACGACGCGCCCACGCCGATCGTGACCGCACCGCCACTGTTCTGCGCCGCGCTGCCGGCGCTTACCGCCAGGATGGCCGGCGCGCCGCCGCCCTGCGCGGTGACCAGCGTCCCCGTGCCCAGTCCGATGTTGATCGTACCGCCGGCACTGCCCGCTCCACCGCCGCCGCGTACCTGGATGCCAGCTTCCGAGAAGACCGCGCCGCCACCCAGGCTGAGCGCGGCGATGGCCGGCGCATTCCTGCCCTCCGTGGCCACCATGACGCCCACCTGCACGTCGACCGCCCCGCCGTTGCCGCCGCCCCCCGCCACGTCAACAGTTTTGACCAAATTGTCGTCGTAGCTGACCGAGGAAAAGTCCCCGGCCAGGCCTCCGCCACCGCCCACGCTCTGCGCCAGCACGCCGATGGCGCCCGCGCCCTTGGTCAGCACGGAACCTTCGACGTTTACATTGACCGCGCCGCCCGCGCCCGAGCCCTGCGACGCCGGCGCGGCCAGTGTCGTCCTGCCCGCGGCCGTCGACAGGCCGGCGATGCCGCCCCCGCCGCCCACGCTCTGCGCCAGCACGCCCACGGCATTCCTGCCCTGGGTATTGACGGAACTGTTGGCCACCACGTGCGCATCGACCTGGCCGCCGTCTCCGGTCGCGCCGCCCAGCGCGCCCAGCGCGACGCTGGCGGGTGCCTGGGCCTGTCCGCCACTGAGCAGGCCCACGTACCCGCCCCCCGCGCCCACGCTCTGCGCCAGTACGCCGAAGGCCAGGTCGCCCGAAGTCTGGACCACCGTGTGGACGATCGTGCTCGAGCCTTCGTCGTACTTGCCGGTGGTCACGGCAACGTGTCCGCCGTCGGTCCGCATGGCCTCCTGGTTCGACGCATCCATCCCCAGCGTCACCTGGGCCGGCGCCAGCAGCGGCGCCGCCGCGGCGCTGCTGGCCAGCGTTGCCGCGCCGCCTCCGCCACCCACGCTCTGGGCCATCACGCCATGGGACAGCGCGCCGGACGTGACGATGTTGCCGCCGGTCGTGGTGACCGTCGCGTCACCGGCAGCGATGGGAGGGATCGAGATCCCGGCCACCACACTGATCTTCCCGCCCAGTGAAATGACCGGCGCCTGTGCCGCGCTCCCGGCGCCCAGCCCCGCCGCATCCAGGCCGTCGATACGGATGGAGGCCAGTCCGCCTCCGCCGCCCACGCTCTGGGCGATCACCGCCGGCGCGTCGTCGCCCTGCGTGCGGACCTGCCCCGTGGTGACCGAAGCACCGCCGCCGCTCATTACCGCCGCCTCCGAAATGAAGCCCGACAAGGTCCGGTTGCCCCCCATCGTGATCGTCAGCGGCGCGTCCGTCTGTCCGGCTGGGGTGGCCAGCCCGCCGGCTCCGACCAGGAAGCTCGACACTTCGGCCTTGCCGCCGCCCCCGCCCACGCTTTGCGCCACGATACCGGGCGCATGGTCGCCCATCGTCGTCACCACGCTGCCCGCCGCGCTGGCGTCGACGGTGGCCAGGCCGCCATTGCCGCCGCCCCCTCCGCCGCCGCCCACGGTCACGTTGATGTTGCGGGTCAGGGACAGGCCCTTGGACGCCAGGAACTCGGCGATCGTATTGATCTTCTCCAGGATCTCGGCCGCCTGGTCGCCGCCGTGCTCTTTCACCAGCCCGGCCAGATCCTGCTCCGAGACCGTGCCCACGCCCCCACCGCCACCCACGCTCTGCGCCAGGATGGCGGGCGCGGCCTTGCCGGCGGTCGAGACCGTCCCGGTATTGGTCACCAGCACCGTGCCCCCCTGCCCGCCATCGCCAGCGTTCCCGCCCACCGACCTGTCGCCTTCCCCTCCCCCGCGGTCTGCCCGCTGCCCGGGCACGGCTCGCGCACGCCTGTCCGCGATATTCCCACCTAGGGTTTCACATAGGTCTTAATTTTGAGTTTTTTGCGTAATATGCAAAAAACTTAATTTTCTTATGGCGGTTTATCGCCACATATCAGGCTTTATTTTCATAATGACCCAAAGACCCGGTCTTTCCTTCAGCCACGTCGGCATCTTCGTCACCGATATCCAGCGGATGGCCGATTTCTATTCCCAGGTCATGGATTTCACGATCACGGACCGCGGACTGCTCGACGGCCCCCATGGCCCGATCGAACTGGTGTTCACCAGCCGCGACCCGGACGTCCATCACCAGATCGTGCTGGTGTCGGGCCGCCCCGCCGATGTCCGTTTCAACGTCATCAACCAGTTGTCGCTCACCGCCGATTCCCTGGAAACCTTGCAGCGCTATCACCGCCGCCTTGTCGAGGCGGGCGTCGCGGACCTCGCGCCCGTCACGCACGGCAACGCGCTGTCGCTGTACTGCCGCGACCCCGAGGGCAACCGGCTGGAGCTGTACATCGACACGCCCTGGTACGTCTCGCAGCCCATGCGCGTCCCCATGCCCATCGAGCTGCCGCCGGCCGAGCTCATGGCCTGGGCCGAGCGGCACGCGCGCGCCCTGCCCGGCTTCCGCAGCCGCCAGGAATGGCGGGCCGACATGGCCCGGCGCATGGGCGTGGAGCAAGCGCCGGCATGACGGAAAGCGCTTCCAGCCTGGGCCGCATGCTCACGCTGCTCGACGCCTACACCCACGACCGGTACGCCTGGACGGTGGACGACCTGGCCAGCCATTTCGGCTTCACGCCCTCGTCCACCTACCGCTACGTCAAGGAACTGTGCGCGGCCGGCCTGCTGATACGGCTGCCGCGCGGCGTCTACGTGGTGGGCGCGCGGGTGGTCGAACTCGAATCGCTGATCCGCGAAACCGACCCGCTCACCCGCGCCAGCCAGCCCATCCTGCGCGGACTGGCGCAGGAGACCGGCTGCCATGTGCTGCTTTCCAACGTCTACGGCGAGCACCTGCTGAACGTCGCGCACGAACCCGGTATCGAGCCGCTGGAACTGACCTACATGCGGGGCAAGAGCCTGCCGTGGTTCCGCGGCGCGCCTTCGCTGTCGGTGCTGGCGTTCTGGCCGCGGGCGCGCGTGCGCAAGCTGTTCGAGCAGACCCACGCCGGCGCCGACGAACAGACATGGAACGCCACCTGGGCCAACCTGAAGGCCATACGCAAGGCGGGATACGCCATCAGCCACGCCGGGCTCGATCCCGACGTCATCGGCTATGGCGTGCCCGTGATCGTCGAGGATGAAGTCATAGGAACGATCTCCCTGGTCTGCTCGAAGCAGCGGGGCGAGTTCCTCAACGGCGCTGCCCTGGGGGTCGTGCTGCAACAGAAAAGCCGCGAGATTTCCGCCCGCCTGCAGACGGCGGACTGAGCGGCGCCACGCGTGCCCCGACGGGGCCGCACGAAAACAGGGACGAAGAGGAGACCCACCATGAACAACACCATCACCGGCCGCCGCCACGCTCTTGCCGCGGCGGGCATCCTGGCCGCGGCACTGGCCGGCCCCGCGCACGCGCAGAACACCTATCCGAACCGGCCGATCAAGCTGCTGGTCGGCTTCGCGGCCGGAGGCGGCAGCGACGTCGTCGCCCGGCTGGTCGGCAAGGCACTGTCCGAGCGGGTCGGCCAGCCCGTCATCGTCGAGAACCGCGCCGGCGACGGCGGCAACATCGCCTCGGCCCAGGTCGCCAAGAGCGAGCCCGACGGCTACACGCTGGTGCTGATGACCAGCGGCCACGGCACCAACGCCGCCATGCGCAAGGACCTGCCCTTCGAGCCGGTCAAGGGCTTTGCCTGGGTCTCCACGATCACGACGTATCCGCTGACGCTGGCGGTGGCGCCGTCGTCGCCGATCAAGTCCTTCGACGACTTCGTCCACCGCATCAAGACCGAAAAAGACCGCTACACCTACACCTCGGTCGGCGTCGGCACCGCCATGCACCTCGTGGGCGAATGGATCATGGCCGAAAGCGGCGGCAGCGCGCTGCACGTGCCGTTCAAGGGCGGGGCCGGCCCGATGACCGAGCTGCTGGCCGGACGCGTGGACGTCATGATCGACACCATGACCAATACCGCGCCGCTGTTCAAGTCCCAGCGCGTACGCCTGCTGGCGACCACCGCGCCCAAGGGCGTGCAGGCGCTGCCCGGCGTGCCGAGCGTGGCCGACACGCTGCCCGCCGTCGTGTTCGAATCGTGGCTGGGCATCGCCGCGCCGGCCGGCACGCCCGCCGACGTGGTCGCGCGCCTGAACCGCGAATTGCGGGCGGTCCTGGACATGCCCGCCGTGCACCAGCAACTGGTCGATTGGGGCGGTTCGCCCAAGGCTTCCACGCCCGACGAATTCCAGGCGCGCGTCGAGAACGACATCCGGCGGCTGCGCGCCGTGGTGGTCCAGCGCAACATCCAGGCCGAATGAGGGATGCGGGCCGTCAGCCCGCCAGCCACCTCAGCAGCCAGAGCGTGGCCATGCCCGCCACGATCATCGCGATCGTGTTGCGGGTGGTCACCATGACCGCCACCGCGATCACCGCGGCCAGGGCCCGCCAGTCGAACACCGGCATGCCGCCCTGCGCCCAGGGCAGCAGGTCCGGCACGATCACGGCCGCCAGCGCCGCGGCGGGCGCGTAGCGCAGCGCCCGCCTGACGCCCTCGGGCAGGGGCACGTTGTCGCCCAGCAGCAGGAAGCCGGCGCGCGTGAGCACGGTGCACAGCGCCAGCGCGACGATCACCAGCCAGACGTACAGGGAATCGGATACCGGCGGCAGGGTGGACGGACTCATGCCCCCGCCTCCTTGCGGCGCTCCAGCGCCCGCTCCGTGGCCACGCCGGCCCAGACGCCCGCCACGACCGCCAGGACCAGCCCCAGCCGCAAGGGCAGCGGTTGGCCGGCCCACCCGACCAGGGCCGCCGCCCCCACCGCCGCGGCCACCGGCCAGGTCGCCACCATGGGCACCACGATGGCGATCAGCGCCAGCACCGCGGCGAATTCCAGCGACCAGGACTGCGGCACCACGGCGCCCAGCAGGATGCCGGCCACCGAACACACCTGCCAGGTCAGCCAATTGCCCAGGGCCGAGCCCAGGAAGAACCAGGTCTGCTCGGGCGTGCCCTTGACCGCCGCGTCGCCGTAGCGGGGCATGAACAGCACGAAGCCGATGTCGCTCGTCAGGAAGCCCAGCCCCAGGCGGCGCCAGCGGGAGAAGCGGCGGAAATAGGGATGCAAGGCCGCCGCGAAGATCACGAACCTCAGGTTCACCACGCAGCCCGCGGCGAACACCAGCCACACCGGCGCCCCCGCCACGATCAGCGGCAAGGCGGCCAGCTGGGCCGAGCCCGCGTACACCAGGAAGGTCATCGCCAGCGCCAGGGACTGGCTCAGGCCGATCTTGACCATGGCCACGCCGCTGACCATGCCCCAGACGCCGATGGCGATCGTGGTGGGCGCCAGCGCCCTCAGGCCCGCGACGATGGCCGCCCGGCGTTCCTGCGGGGACAGGGGGGGCGCTGCGGCGGACGGACGCGTGGCGGACATGAGCGCCTGCCCGCGCCCGCCGCCGTCCCCGGGGGAGCGTGGTCCGCCGATCCGGCCATCCTCCTGGCCGTGCAGGAAGGTGCGGTCGTCCAGCAGCCGCAGCACCAGTGTCACGCCAGGGCTCAAGGGTTGGCGGGTATTGACCAGGTAAGGCTTGCCGGCGATGTTGACCAGTGCTTCGGTGTCGCTGTTGGCCTGGAGTACCGTCGCCCGCACCAGCCCGTGAGGCAGTCCCGCCGAGCCGGGCGGGCGGGCGCCGCCGCTCAGGCCGCTGGCGCCGGTGACGTTGAGCAGGCGAGCCAGCACGGCCTCGCGGGCATCCTCGCGATAGCGCTCCCAGCTTTGCGTGGGGGCGATGGCGCTGACCGGCTGCGTCTGGCGGGTATCCGCTACCAAGCGCGGTCTCCAAATAGTGCGGGGCTATGCATGGGGTTCTGTCCGATGGCGCCTTCCTGGGCGGGCGGCGTCACGCCCGCGGGGCAGGGGCGCCTGCCCTTTCAGCGGTACATCTGTGCGCCGAAGAGGTGGCGGCGGGGCCGCAGTATCTGCTCCAGCTCCTTCATCCACGGCTCGGCAATGTCCCGGGTGGCGGCATCGTTGGCAAGGATCTCGCGTATCAGGTGCATGCAGGTTTCGCGTTCGGCGGGCGGGCAGGTCTCGATGGGGCGCAGGCGCAATTGTCCCACGAGCCCGGCGCAGTCCGACTCGCTGGCCGTGACGGCGTCCCAGTCGCCCCGGCGCGCCGCGGCCAGCATCGCGCGGCTGATCTCGGCCAGCTGGCCGTAGAGCGCGGCCAGCCCGGCGGGTGCTGGCGCCATGCCGGAATCCTCGCTTGCCATGGTCAGGCAGCCACCTGGCTGTCGGATTGGATCGACGCCCAGGCGTCACGCAACCCGTCGAGCAAACGGACGCTTTCCATGATGGGAGCCGGATCGTTGTCGATCCCGGCCTGCATCGTGCGCCGGAGCATATAGTCGTACAGGGCGTTCAACTGGCCGGCCAGATCGCCGCCGGCCTTGTGGTCCAGGCTGGCGCGCAGGCCTTCGTCGATGATGCGGGTGGCGCGGGAAAGCGCGCGTGTCTTGCCCAGGGGGTCGCCGGCCTCGATGCAGCCGATGGCCTTGCGCAGCGACTCCAGCGCGCCGTCGTAGAGCATCAGAATCAGCGCGTGAGGACTGGAGCCGGAGACTCCGGTCTCGACTCCGACGCTGACATAGGCCCTGGCCCCGAAATTCCCGAATCCCGACACGTGCGACTCCTGCTGAACGCGTAGCGGCATGCCGCTTGCACGGCAGCCCTGACGGATTTAACGACTAGGTGTGATGGACCTAAAGCGGGAATTGGCGTGGCAAAACCGATGAGTTCCCGCTTGCGTGCCGGCGGCGTTACTTGTTGAGGTTCTTCAGCGCCTCGATCTGCTGGGTCAGGAAGCTGCCCGTGTTGTTGAGCTGGGTCAGCATCGAATCGAGCGCGGTGAACTGCCGGCGGTAGCGCGCCTCGATCTGTTCCAGCCGGTTGCTCATCTGGTTCTGCTGGGTTTCCAGCGTCTTGATCGTGCTCTTCAGTCCGTCGGTGCGGCCATCGATCACGCCCTTGCTGTCGGTATAAGGCGACAGTTGCGCGGTGAAGCGCTCGACCAGGCTTTGCGTGCCTTCGCCGAACGGCTGGGGCGTGAACAGCCTGGAAACGGCGCCCGGGTCCGCGGTCATGGCCTTGTTGAACTTGTCGGTGTCCAGCGTCAACGCGCCGTCCTGGTCGAAGCCCACGCCCAGCGAGGCCAGCGTCGTGTAGGGGCCGGTGGCGCCCTGCATGGGAGAGAAGATCTCATTGCGCATGCGCGCCGTCAGGTCGCGGACCAGGCCGTCGCCCGCCAGCGGTCCCGTGGCGCCGGCCTTGCCCCGGGTTTCGCTGGGCGCGTTGGCCGACAGCGCGGCCGCGACGTTCAGGAAGGCGTTGTAGGCGGTGACCAGCGATTGCAGCGCCGCCGCGCCGCCGCTGGCCGAGGGATTGGTGGCGATCGTGGTGGTGCCGGATTTCTGCAGGGTGATCGTGATGCCGTCGAGCACCGAAGTCACCGTGTTGGTGGCGCTGGTGACTTCCATGCCGTCCAGTTTGAACAGCGCATCGGCGCCTGCCTGCAGTTGGCTCATGCCGGTGGGCGATCCGCCGCTGGCGTAGGGCGGGGCGGTGGCGGGGTCGTAGGCGAAGCGGTCCAGCGACTGGCTGCCGCCCGTCCCCGAGTCCGAACTGGTGACCTGGAACGCGTTGGCCGCGCCGGTGGTGCTGGACGCGAGCACCAGCCGGGATCCGCTGCTATCGGTGACCAGCGAGGCGGTGACGCCCATTTCCGTCTTGTTGATGGCGTCGCGCAGGCCGGACAGCGTGTTGTTGGTGGCGTCGATGACGACGGATTTGGCTTCGGCCTCGCCGGCGACGAAGCTGCCGTTCTCGACTTTGCCCAGCGTGATGGTCAGGGTGCCCGTGTTCAGCTGCGCATCGTTGGCCAGTGCGCCGCTGACGGCTTTCTCGGCCTGGGCCAGCGAGGTGACGTCGAGTTTGTGGCTGATCTTGCCGGCCTTGTTGTCGGCCGTGATGAAGGCCACCGACGAGTCCGACGAACTGCCGACCAGTCCGGTGAATTTTTCCGGCGTCAGGCCCGCTGCGGCCGTCAGGAGCGACGACAGCGAGCTCTTGAGCTGGCCCAGGGCCGAAATCTTGGTCTGGGCCGAGGTGGCCTGGGCCTGGAGCTTGGTGAGCGGCACTTTCTCGGCCGCCATCAGGTTGCTCAACAGGGTGGACAGTTCGAGGCCGGAGCCCACGCCGAGGGCGGATCCTACGCTAGCCATGGAGTTCTCCTGGTATCGGGTTGTGGGGGGGCTCAGGCCTTGCGGCTGAGCAGCGCGCCCTTGATCTGGTCCAGCGAGCGGCTGAGGGCCAAGGCTTCCTCGGAGGGGATCTGCCGGATCACGTCCTGGGTATCGCCGTCCACCACCTTGACGACGACCTTGCCGCTGTCATCGTCGATGCTGAAGGTCAGGTTGTGGGCCGCCAGCGGGACGAAGCGGTTGAACGCATCGACCGCGGCCCGCAGTTCCCCCACATCCGGCACCTGCGCGGTGGCGGGCAGCGACGGGTCGAGCAGGTTGGTCGAGCCAGCGGGCGCGATGGGCCGGGCGGTCGACGCGGCGGCGGCCGGCGAGGCGCGCAGGTCGACGGCGGTGTCGATGGCATGGATGCTCATGAATGTTCCGTGGCGATAGGGGGGGCGATACGTGGATTAACGGGCCGGGGGCCCCTGCCCCGTCCCCCGCAATGACAGCGCCGAGCAGCGACACTCCATTCAGCCTCAAACAGATCGCCATCCCGGCATTCGGTCCATCGGTCCTCTACGGCGTCGGCAACGGCGCCATCCTCCCCGTCATCGCGCTCAGCGCCCGTGAACTCGGCGCCTCGGTGGCCGTGGCGGGCCTGATCGTGTCGCTGATGGGCATAGGCTCGCTGGTCAGCAATATCCCCGCGGCCATGATCACGTCCCGCCACGGGGAACGGCGGTCCATGGCGGGCGCGGCCGCCTTCAGCGTGATGGCGCTGCTGCTGTGCATCTTCGCCCCCCATGCCTGGATGCTGGGCGTGGGCGTATTCATGGTGGGCATGGCGTCGTCGGTCTTCCTGCTGGCCCGCCAGACCTACCTGATCGATGCCGTGCCTTCCTATATGCGGGCGCGGGCGCTCTCGACCCTGGGCGGCACGAATCGGATAGGGGTCTTCATCGGCCCCTTCGCCGGCGCGGCCATGATCCACTTCATCGGGCTCGACGGCGCGTACTGGGTGGCCGCCGTGGCGATCTCGGGCTCCGGGTTGATCGCCTGGCTCGCGCCGGAGATGACCAGCGAAAGCCATGCCGCCTCGGCCCGCGCCAAACCGCGGGTCCAGGACATCGCGCGCGACCATGCCAAGGTCTTCCTGACGCTGGGCCTGGGCATCCTGCTGGTCAGCGCGCTGCGGTCGTCGCGCCAGGTCGTGATCCCGCTCTGGGCCGACCACCTCGGACTGGCCCCCGCTTCCGTCTCCATCATCTATGGCCTGGTCGCCGCCATCGACATGTCGGTGTTCTACCCGGCCGGCACCATCATGGACCGGCACGGCCGCCTCTGGGTCGCCCTGCCGTCCGTGCTGCTGATGGGCGGCGCGCTGATGGCCACCTCGCTCACGACCAGCGTCGTGCCCTTCCTGATCGTCTCGCTGATCCTGGGCTTCGGCAACGGCATCAGTTCCGGCATCGTCATGACCCTGGGCGCCGACTCCTCGCCCCCCCACGGCCGCACGGAGTTCCTGGGCATCTGGCGCCTGATCGCCGACGTCGGCAACAGCCTGGGGCCGGTCATCCTGTCGGCCATCACGGCCATCGCGTCGTTGACCATAGGGGTGGCGTCGGTGGGTACCCTCGGCCTGGCCGCCGCCGCCGTCCTTTGGCGATGGCTGCCGAAGAGGCCCCCCCCTGCGCGCTGACGCGCGCCCGGTATGGCGGGGCCCCAGCCGCTACGCGGCAGCCCCCCAAGGGGGCCGGAACCCGCCTTGGGGCGGCCCGGCGCCGGGTCCCGGGGGGCGACGCGGGCGGACCGGCTAAGCCGGATCCACCGCATCCTGGGTCTGCCTGGCATCACGAGGGGGCCTGGGCGGGGCCTGCATCATTCGGGTTTTACGCCGGCTTCGGCGATCACTTCTTCCCAGCGCTTTTTTTCGCTGCGGATGAAGTCGCGCGCCTGGGCCTGGGACTTGATCATCGGATAGGTGCCCAGTTCCGCCAGGCGCGCGGCGAAGGGGCCCTGGCGCAGCGCCGCGTTGACGTCGGCGCTGGCCCGGTCGATCACGGCCTGGGGCGTGCCCTTGGGGGCGAACATGGCGAACCAGCCGGAAGCGACGGTGCCTGGCACGGCGTCCTTGGCCAGCGGAATGCCGTCCAGGCCGGGCAGCGCTTCATCGGCCGTGACGGCGATGGCCTTGATGCGGCCGCTGCGCACCAGCGGGATCAGCGGCGCGGTGCCGTCGACATACAGCGGAATGTCGCCCTTGATCAGCGCCTGGATCGCCTGGGTGGTCCCGCTGAAGCCGATCTGCCGGAAACGGGCATGGCCATACTGGCCCATCATCTCGGACGTCAGGTGGGGAATGGACCCGCGGCGGGGACTGCCGATGACCACGTCGTCCGGCCGGGCCCTGGCGGCGGCCAGGATCTCGGCCACGTTCTTGTAGGGCGCCTGGGCATTGGCGACGAACAGCATGGGCGTATAGGCGATGGTGGCCACGGTCTCGGCATCGCGTTCGATGTCGAAGCGGGCTTCCTTGTACATGACCGGCGTGGTCACGGCCGCCGCGGCGTGGAACAGCCCCAGCGTGTAGCCGTCGGGCGCGGCCTGGGCCAGTTCCTGCATCGCGGCGATGCCGTTGCCGGCGGGGCGGTTCTCCACCACCACCTGCTGGCCCCAGGCCGCGGTCAGCCGTTCGGCCACCAGCCGCGCGATGATGTCCGGGGCGCTACCGGCGATGGACGGCACCACCATTTTCACCATGCGGCCCGGATAGGCCTCGGCGGCAACGGCCGGCGCGGCGGCCAGGATGCCCGACAGCGCCGCGGCGCAGGCCAGTTTGCGATCCATCTCGTGTCTCCTCCGGTACGCGACCGTATTTGATATGCATTCAATTAATGTACGGATAATTGAATGCATATCAAATAATGGTTTGTACGGAGGGAAGTACCGCGGGCGAAAAAGACGCGTCAGGCGGGCTTGCGCGCACGCCTGGCGCCCGCGCCGTTCGCCCGCCAGGCGGCGATGCCGTCCAGCGTGAGGCGCAGCCCTTCGTCGAAGGCCGTGGCCGAGCTCAGGCGGGCGAACGAGTGGCTGATGGCGCGCGCGGCGGGGTACCGGTCCGCGGACTCCAGGCGCGCCCGGATGAAATCCTCGTGGTAGGCCGGCATCTGCCGCGAAGCCTCGGCCATGCTGGCACCCACCAGGTACTGGGCGATCAGGTGGTAGGCCAGCGCCACCTGGTCGTGCGTGAAACCGCCCTGCATGATGGCCGAGGCCATGTGGTTGAAGAACACCATGCCGTAGTCGGTCTCGTCCGGCTCGACGTCCTGGAACAACCGGTAGCGGTTGTGCGAGGCCACGTACATGCTGGCGCCCGGGTTGGCGATGGCCACGGCGAAGCTCAGCCGCGCGATGGTCTCGACGTCGGAGCGCCAATCGCCGGTCAGCGCGGGCAGCTTTTCTACCCGCTGGCGGTAGTAGTCGTTCAGGACGCCCGACACCAGCTTGTCGCGCCCGCCCATGTAATAGTGGATCAGGCCGGGCGCCACGCCGAAGTCACGCGCCAGCTGCACCATCGATATCTGGTCCAGCGGCATGCTCTTGGCCAGGTCTATCGCGCGCTGCAGTATGGCCCAGCGGCTCAGCAACGGCTCGGCGGTGATGGGCGATTCGACCTTGGGGGGACGGCCCCGGCGGCGGGGAGCGGTGGCCTGGGCGTCGGCCTTCTTGGGTGCGGGCCGTCGCCTTCTGCCATAATACGCGCGTGCTCAAGATACCCTACGAATTCTGGATAGGCTGGCGCTATACGCGCGCCGGCCGCGGGCGGCGACGCGATCGCTTCATTTCCTTCATTGCCGCCAGCTCCATGGCGGGCATAGGCCTGGGCGTGGCGGCACTGATCATCGTGCTGTCGGTCATGAACGGCTTCCAGAAAGAAGTGCGCGACCGCATGCTGTCGGTGCTGCCGCATATCGAGCTGTATCCGGTGGGCGGCGAGCGCGGCGCGGCGTTGGCCAACTGGCGCGAACTCACGGCGCTCGTCAAGAAAAATCCCGAAGTCCAGGCCGGGGCGCCCTACGTGGCGGCGCAGGCCATGATCGCCCGCGACCAGGTGTTGCGCGGCGTGCAGGTGCGCGGCATCGACCCCGAGGCCGAGCGCGATGTGTCCGACGTGGCCAAGAACATGGTGGCCGGTTCGCTGGACGCCTTGAAGCCCGGCAGCTACGGCGTGGTACTGGGCCGTGCGCTGGCGCAGGGCCTGGGCGTCGGGCTGGGCGATCCCGTCCTGATGCTGGCGCCGCAGGGGTCGGTGACGCCTGCCGGCTTCACGCCCCGCATGCGGCAGTTCACCGTGGTGGGCGTGTTCGAGGCCGGACACTATGAATACGACTCCAGCCTCGCGTTCGTGAACGTGGACGACGCGGCGCGGCTGTTCCGCGACAGCGGCGTCGGCGGGGTGCGGCTGCGCATCGCCGACATGCAGAAGGCGCCGCTGGTGGCGCGCGAGCTGGCGCAGTTGCTGCCGCCGAACATCGCGGCGGCCGACTGGTCGCGCAACAATCGCACCTGGTTCGCCGCCGTGCAGACCGAGAAGCGCATGATGTTCCTGATCCTGGCGCTGATTATCGCCGTGGCGGCCTTCAACCTGCTGTCCTCGCTGGTCATGGCGGTCAACGACAAGCAGGCGGACATCGCCATCCTGCGCACGCTGGGGGCCGCGCCGGCCGAGATCGCCCGCATCTTCGTGGTGCAGGGGGCGCTGATCGGCGTCATCGGCACCCTGCTGGGGGTGGCGGGCGGCACGTTGATCGCCTACAACATCGACGTCATCGTGCCCGCCATCGAGCATATGCTGGGCATCCAGTTCCTGCCGCGCGACATTTACCTGATCACCGAGCTGCCGTCCGATCCGCGCCTGTCCGACATCGTCACCATCGGCGTGACGTCGCTGGTGCTGTCGTTCCTGGCCACCTTGTATCCCAGTTGGCGCGCCTCGCGCCTGCAACCGGCGGAGGTGCTGCGCCATGACTGATCGCCGCGTGGTGCTGGAAGGGCGAGGCATATCCAAGGTCTATGCCGAAGGCGGTGAGCGTGTCACCGTGCTGCGCGGCGTGGACCTGCGGGTGCGCCAGGGCGAAATGGTGGCTCTGGTGGGGGCGTCGGGCTCGGGCAAGAGTACGCTGCTGCATGTGCTGGGACTGCTGGACCAGCCCAGCTCGGGCGAGGTCCTGCTGGACGGGCAGGCGGCGGCCGGCTTCAACGAAAAGCAGCGCAGCCTGGCGCGCAACCGCAGCCTGGGTTTCGTCTACCAGTTCCACCATCTGCTGGCTGAGTTTTCGGCGCTGGACAACGTCGCGATGCCGCTGATCGTGCGCCGCATGGACCGTGCGCAGGCCCGTCGGGCCGCGGCCGAGATGCTCGAGCAGGTCGGGCTGGCGCAGCGGGCCAGCCATCATCCCGGCCAGTTGTCCGGCGGCGAGCGCCAGCGCGTGGCGCTGGCCCGCGCGCTGGTGACGCGGCCGCTGTGCGTGCTGGCCGACGAACCCACCGGCAACCTCGACCGCCACACGGCGCGCGAGGTGTTCGGCCTGCTCAAGCGGCTGAACCGGGAACTGGACATGGCCTTCGTCATCGTGACCCACGATGCCGAACTGGCGGCGCTGGCCGACCGGCAATTGAAGATGGCCGACGGCCTGCTGGCCGAGGAAGCTCCCGCCTAGGACGGCGGAGGCGGTAAAGTGGATCGATGCTGATCGATACCCATTGCCATCTCGATGCGGCCGAGTTCGACCGCGACCGTCCGGACGTGGCCGAGCGGGCGCGCGCCGCAGGCGTGGCTGGCATCGTCATCCCGGCCGTGGCGCGCGGCAATTTCTCCACCGTGCGCGACCTTGCCCGGGCGATCCCGGGCGGCGCCTATGCGCTGGGCATTCATCCCATGTACGTGCGCTACGCCGCCGACGAAGACCTGGACCGGCTGCGCGACGCGGTCGCGCAGGCCATGGGCGATCCGCGCTTCGTCGCCGTGGGTGAGATCGGCCTGGATTTCTTCGTCGAGGACATCGCCCGGGGCGAACAGCGCGAGCGCCAGGAGCGCTTCTACCATGCGCAGCTCAAGCTGGCGGCCGAGTTCGGGCTGCCCGTGCTGCTGCACGTGCGCCGGTCGCAGGACGTGCTGTTGAAATACCTGCGGCGCGTGGAGGTGCCGGGCGGCATCGCCCATGCTTTCAACGGCAGCCGCCAGCAGGCCGATCTGTTCGTCGCGCATGGGTTCGCGCTGGGCCTGGGCGGGGAAATGACCTTCGAACGTTCACGCAACATCCGCCGGCTCGCAGCCGGGATGGACCTGGCCGCGCTGGTGCTGGAGACCGATGCGCCCGACATCCCGCCGGCCTGGCTGCCGCG
Source organism: Alcaligenaceae bacterium SAGV5 (assembly GCA_009360345.1). Lineage (GTDB taxonomy): Bacteria > Pseudomonadota > Gammaproteobacteria > Burkholderiales > Burkholderiaceae_B > Pigmentiphaga. The sequence continues at coordinate 2,423,128 of SPDP01000001.1, read as the reverse complement.
CGAGGATCGGCGCAACGAACCGGGGGAACTGCCGCGCATCGCGGCGGTCCTGGGCGAACTGCGCGGCCTGCCGGCGGAGGCGGTCGCCGCGGCCACGTCCGCCAATGCGTGCCGGGTGTTGCCGCGCCTGGGCGAGGCACTGGCGGCCTGAGCGCCGCGGCGAATTCCGGACAGATTCATCCCAGCGGGGGCTGCGCGGCGGTCCCGGCATGCCTACCATCCTGGCCTTGGGCCGGAGGAAGGACATGCTGCGTTTCGCGTTGGTGGCGTTCGTGCTGGGCACCGCATGGGTGCATGGGCTGCCGGCGGTGCCGCCGGCCTGGGTCTCGGTACTCGCGGGCGTGGCGGTGCCGGGGGCGTGCGCCGTGTGGGGGCACCCGCCCTATCCGCCCGGGCGCCCCGGCCCCCATCCATCGCCCGACCTCGCTTCACCGGTAGAAGACCCGCGCCAACTCATCCTGGCGCTGATCGGGATCTGCGCCGTCGTGATGCTGGTGGCCCTGGACTCGACCATCGTCGGCACCACGCTGCCGCGCGTGGTGGCCGAGCTCGGCGGCATGCCGCTGTATGCCTGGGTCGGCACGGGATACCTGCTGGCCTCGGCCATCGTCATTCCCATCTTCGGCCGCCTGGGCGACCTGTTCGGCCGCAAGCATTTCATCCTGGTGTCGCTGGGCCTGGTGTCACTGGGCTCGGTGCTGTGCGGCATCAGCCAGTCGATGCCGCAATTGATCGCCGCCCGCACCCTGCAGGGCGTGGGCGGCGGCATGATGATCGCCACCGCCTTCGCGGCGCCCGCCGATCTTTTCCCCGACGCCATGCGGCGCGTGCGCTGGCAGGCCCTGATCTCCACCTCGTTCGCGGTGGCGAGCGGCGTGGGTCCGCTGCTGGGCGGGGCCATTACCGAGGCTTTTGGCTGGCGTGCGGCGTTCTTCGTCAGTCCGGTGATGGGGGTGATCGCCTTCGTGATGCTGTGGCGATATTTTCCGTCGCTCAAACCCAGGCATGACAGGCCGCCCCGCATCGACTGGCTGGGCGGGGTGCTGCTGGCGCTGGCCGTGGGTACGCCCATGGCGGCGCTCGAGCTGGGATTCTCGACCCATCCACGCCCCGTGCTGGGCCTGGTGTTCCTGGCGGTGGCGATCGCGTCGGTCTGCCTGCTCGTCTGGTACGAGCGGCGGCTGGAGCAGCCCATGTTTCCGCTGCGCGTGCTGGAACGCAGCGAGTCGCGCCTGTTGAACGTGGTCGGCGTGATGACCGGCGCGGTGATGTTCATCCTGATCTACTACGGTCCGCTGCTGTTGCAGGTGGAGGTAGGGCTGAGTCCCGCCCAGGCGGGCATGATCCTCGCGCCACTGGTGGCCTGCATTCCGGTGGGCAGTGTCATCAACGGGCGGCTGTTCCCGCAACAGAGCCAGCCTCAGCGATTGATGGTGTTCGGCGCGCTGCTGCTGGCCCTGGGCTGCCTCGGGGTGATGTTCCTGGAGCGGGGGTCGTCCATGGCCTTTGCCGTCGTTTCGTTCGGCCTCAGCGGCATGGGCATGGGTTTCATCATTCCCAACCTGACGCTGTTCATGCAGATGATCGCCGAGCGCCGCGACGTGGGGGTGGCGTCGGCGTTGATCCAGACCACGCGCACCCTGGGCAGCGCGATCGGCACCGCGCTGGTAGGGCTGGTCATCGCCCGCACGTCGGTCAATACCGGCATCGAGGCCGGCATGGTGATGGCCATCGTGTTCTGCGCCGCGATGATGGTCCTGTCCCAGCGCATCAAGATGAAGAACGTGCGCCGCTGAGCGCGGCGGCGCACGGCGTGCCGGGCGTCAGCGCAGGAAGGTGTGGTAGACGACCAGCCCGGCGATCACGCCCGCCGCGACCAGCCACGACAGCCGGTTGACCCATTGCGCAGGCAGGTGCAGGGCATGTGCGCCGCCCGCGGCCGCCGGCCTGGCCATGCGCGGCGGCCGGGGCGCGGGGCGTTCCAGCGCCCGGCACGCGCACACCGAGAACAGCGCGAAGAAATTGTCCATCATCTTGCGCGCGATCTTCTCGGCCTGGTCGGTGCGCAGCTGGCTGAGCTTGCCTTCCAGGTCGGCGTGCGCGGTGTACGAGACGCGGGTGCCGTCGCCTTCGGGCGTCAACCGGATGTCGGCGTGGCCCTTGGCCGATCCGGCCATGCCGCCTTCGCCTTCGAAGGTGAGGTGATAGGAATCCTGGGGCTGGATGTCGGTCAGTTGCAGCCGGCCGTGGAAGCGGGCCGACAGGGGCCCGACTTCGGCCCGCAGGTTGACCCGGTATTCGTTGTCGGAAATGCGCTCGACCTTTTCGCATCCGCTGATACAGACCTTGAGGGTCTCGGGAGCGACGAGTTTGTTCCAGGTGCGATCCTGGGACGCTGGAATCAGGCGCGAGCCGGATATGTCCATGGTGAGTCTCCTTCGCCTTTGGGGGCAGGGCCTGCGTGCCTGCCGTGTTGGCTGGCCGGCCGGTCTGTGCCGGCAGGGCTGGGGCGGTGACGTCCTTGTGGTCAATGTGCCACTAATCGCCATGGGTGTCCAGACAGGGTCAGCCGGCGCGCAAGTCCGGCAGGGTGCGGGGGCGCCGCTGGTGGTCGGTCGCCACGTAGACCAGGGTGGCCTCGGTGACCTTGACGACTTCCGAATTGAGCCGGATGCGCTCGGCGTAGACCTCGACCGCGACGGTGATCGACGTGCGGCCGGTCTTGACGATGTGGGCGTAGAAGCTGAGCAGGTCGCCCACGAATACCGGTTCCTTGAACACGAACGAGGTGACGGCCACGGTGGCGACACGGCCGTTGGCGCGGCCCTGGGCGGGCACCGATCCGGCCAGGTCGACCTGGGCCATGATCCAGCCCCCGAACACGTCGCCCGACGGGTTGGAGTCGGCCGGCATGGGGATGACGCGCAGCACCGGCATCTGGCCGGCGGGCAGGGAGTTGGGGGCGGCAGTGCCAGTGCCGGCGCGAGCGGCGGCAACAAGGTGTCGGCCAGTCTCGCGCTGGGTGGCGCGGGTGGGAGTGGCGGCAATGGCGGCAGCGTTGCCGTGACCCTGGGCGGCGGTGCCGAAATCGTGACCGGAGGCGCCAGTGCGCCCGCCGTGGTCGCGCAGTCGATAGGCGGCGGCGGTGGCACGGCCGGCATGGCGGCCACGACCAGCAACGCGGCCGGGTCGTTCACGTCGAGCATCAACGGCGCTTTGGGCGGCACTGGCGGCAGCGGCGGCAATGGCGGGGCGGTGAGCCTGGACAGCAGCCGGGCGGTCACGACCACCGGCATGCAATCCATCGGCCTGCTGGCGCAAAGCATAGGCGGCGGAGGCGGCCTGGCTACCGCGTCGACCGGCAACGCCGGGATCTTCAGCGGCACGATGACGCTCGGCAGCATGGGTGGTTCGGGCGGCGCGGGCGGCACCGCCACCCTCGCGGCGTCGGGCAGCGTCACCACCCATGGATTGTTCTCGTCCGGCATCGTCGCGCAAAGCGTGGGCGGCGGCGGTGGGGTCAGCGCGGTGCGCGCGACCAATGTCGTGCTCGGCGGGACGGCCAATGATGCCAGCGGCGTGGTCAATCTTTCCAGCAGCGCGGCCGTCACGACCGTGGGCGGCGCATCGGCGGGCGTGGTGGCGCAGAGCATCGCCAGCGGCGGCCTGGCGTCGAGCGCGGGTTCGGCGACGCTGGGGGGCTCGACCAGCGGTTCCAACGGCGCCGCGGTGAACGTGTGCAACAGTTTCAGCAACGGCAATTGCGCGGGCAATGGCGCCATCGGCGGCAGCATCACGACCTGGGGCGATGCGTCCATCGGCCTGCTGGCCCAGAGCATAGGCGGCGGTGGCGGAGCGGTGCTGGCCAGCGGCAATGCCGTGTCGGCCAACTTCAAGCACGGCATCGGCTATGGCGGCGCCGTCACCACGGTGCAGAACGCCGCCATCAGCACCGCGGGCGCCGGATCCGCCGGCGTGCTGGCGCAGTCCGTCGGCGGTGGCGGTGGCGCCGTCGTGGCGGCCTACCGCGATGCCGGCAATACCGGTTATGCGGCGAACCTTGGGGGCACCGACAAAAGCAACGACTACGGCGCGGCAGTGTCGATAACCGCCTACGATCGCGCCATCGGCACGGCCGGGGTGAATGCGCCGGGCCTGGTGGCGCAGTCCATCGGCGCCGGCGGCGGCTACTACAGCGCCAGCAACCTGGCGGCGGGCGGCAAGATGGACGTCACGTTCAGGCTGGGCGCGGACGCGGGGGCGGGCATCGGCAACGCCGTGAAGATGGGCCTGGGCAGCGGCGGCGCGGCGACCGTGATCAATACGGCGGGCGCGAATTCGGCGGGGGTGGTCGCCCAGTCGATCGGTGGCGGCGGCGGTATCGCCGGTTTCTACGGCGCCCCGGGCAGCGCTTCCGTCAATGGCACCGTGACCGGCCAATTGGGGCAGGTCGGCGGCAGTGGCATGAGCGGCGCCGTCAATGTCTCGGGCAGCGCGATCATCCGCACCACGGGCCTGCAATCGGTCGGCCTGCTGGCGCAGAGCATCACCGGGGGCGGTGGCCTGGCCCTGGCGGCTTCCGGCGACGGCAGCCTGTTCAGCGGCACGGTGCGGCTGGGGTCGACCAAGGGCGACGCCGACTATACGAATCCCGTTGCGGTCAACCTGTCGGGTGGCAGTATCGCCACCAGCGGCGCGATGTCGCCGGGTATCGTCGCACAGGACATCGGCGGCGGCGGCGGGCTCAGCCTGGTCGATGCCACCAACGTGGTGCTGGGTGGCGTCACCAAGTCCAGCAGTTATACGGGGTCGGCGTCCAACAACAGCGCCACGGTAACCAACGGCGCGGCCATCGCCACGTCCGGCGCGGGCTCGATCGGCATCGTGGCCCAGAGCGTGGCGGGCGGAGGCGGCCTGGCCTACGGTTCAGGCAGCGCCACGCTGGGCGGCGGACCCAGCGGTTCGAATGCCGGCGCGGTGCTGGTCAACAGCAACGCCGCCATCACGACCGCGGGCACCAACGCCTTCGGCATCCTCGCGCAGAGCGTGGGGGGCGGTGGCGGAGCGGTGATCTCCACCGGCGGAGCGGTCACCCCGACCTTCAAGTCCGGCTCCGGCAACGCCAGCGCCGTGACCGTGAACGTCAATGCCTCCATTACCACCACCGGCGCCGGCGCCCATGGCGTGGTCGCCCAGTCGGTGCGCGGCGGCGGCGGGCTGGTGACCAATGGCACGACCACTGTGATGCAAGGAGGCACGAGCGGCAGCAGCGGCCTGGTCAAGGTCAACGTTGCCTCGGGCGTCAAGGTCGTGGCCACGGGACAGGGCGCGGTCGGCATCAAGACCTGGTCGTCGACCGATCCCATCGTGGACATCGCTTCGGGGGCCTCGGTGGTGGGGGTATCCGCCCCAGTGGGCGGGGCGGGGGGGATGCTCGCCCAGCTCGGCCCGCAGCCGTGCCTCGCGCTCGCGCAGCACGTCGCGGTCGGGAATCTCGGTGCTCTGGTCCGAGGCCCAGGCGCCGATGCGCGAGCCCAGCGGCCGGCTGTGGAAATAGGCGTCCGATTCCTGGTCCGAGGTCGGTTCCACACGGCCTTCGATGCGGATCTGCCGTTCATGGAGGGGCCAGAAGAACAGCAGGCTGGCATAGGGCTGATGGGCCAGGTCGCGCGCCTTGCGCGACTGGTAGTTGGTGTAGAACACGAAGCCGCGTTCGTCGTAGCCCTTGAGCAGCACCGTGCGGGCGGCCGGGCGGCCGCGTTCGTCCACGGTGGCCAGTGCCATGGCGTTGGGGTCGGGCAACTGGTCGGAGACGGCGCGGCCGAACCAGGCCCCGAACAATGCGAACGGCGAGGCGGGCGCGTCGGCTTCCAGCAGGGCGCCTTGCTGGTAGTTCTGGCGGATGTCGGCGATGGACATGGTCGGCGGAAAGAAAAAGCTCCAGCCCTCACTATACCGGGTTGCCGTCCCCGTCTTCGCGCGGGGCGGCCAGGCGGCGCGCGAGGCGTTCGAGCGCGCGGTCGCGTATCCCGTGGGCGCGCAGCGCCCGCGCGGTGCCGAGCACGTAGTCCACGCAGGCGCCGTAGCGGCCATGTCCCTGGCGGATCGCCGCCAGCAGTTCCGTTTCCTGAAGTCCGCCGGCGTAGCCCGAACCGTGCCGGTCGATCACGAAGGCCAGCGCGTCGATGGCCCCCTGCGCGGTTTCGCAGCGCAGCCAGCGGGGCAGGTACGAACCCATCATCATCTCGCGTTCCCACAGGGCCGCGAAGACGGACCGGACGTCGGCGGCGGCGATACGCAGCGCGAAGCCCCGGCAACTGCCGCCCCGGTTCAGCCCGAACACCAGTCCCGGCGCGGACAGCGTGCCGCGGTTGATGCGTGACCACAGGCACAGCGAACGGTGATAGCCGCGCACGACGGCCTGGCGCCGCTCCTGCAGCGGAAAACCGGCATTCCAGATGAGCGAGCCGTAGGCGTACAGCCAGACGTCGTCGCGCGGGCGCCAGGCGCCCAGGGCCGCGTCGATGGAGGCCTGGCGCTGGGCTTCGCTAAGGAGCAGCGGGCGGTATTCGGGTGGAAACGTCTCGGGGGACACGTCAGCGGGCCTCGCCGCGCCGCGTGGCCACGGACCGCTTCGGCGAGCGGTTGAAGATGCCGCCAGCCAGCAGGCAGGCGGCCACGGTCCAGAAGGGCAGTCCCAGGCCGGCCAGCGCGCTCAGGCTGCCGAAGGCCAGCGGCAGCACGAACTGGCCGCCGTTGATGGTCGCCATGCGCAGGCCCAGCGCTTCGGCGGCGCGGCCGGGCGGCGCATGCGTATGCAGCAGCGCCAGCAGGCTGGGCTGGCCGCTGCCGAGGGCCAGGCCCAGCAGGAAGGCAAGCATGATCAGGATGGAGACGTCGCGGAAAAACGGGTACAGCACGTAGACCGCGCTGGCGGTGAACATGGCGGTGCGCAGCAGGGTCCAGGGCGCCAGGCGCCGCTGTATCCACGGCAGCAGCATGCGGATGACGAAGGTGGCCACGGCGAAGGCCGACAGGATGACGCCTATGGTGGTGGCCGACAAACCGATGGAGGCCCCGAAGATCGGCACCATGAACGAGTTCAGGTCCCAGGCGCCGGACAGCAGGGCGGTGGCGACCAGCACCCGGCGCAGCGTGGGGCTGGCCAGCAGGTCGCTGACCTGTTCGCGCGCGGCGGGCCGGGCGTTGCCGGCCGCGCGGGGCAGCCGGTGCTGTTGCCGCAGCAGCAGCCCCAGCGCGCCCAACTGGCACAGCAGCAGCACGCCGAAGGCCCAGCGCACGCCCAGGTGGTCGATGGACAGCCCGGCCACCAGCGGGCCGCCGAAGCCCGAGATCGACAGCGACAGGGACAGCCGCGAGAAATTGACGATGCGCCGGTCGGGCGAGGCATGGATGCCCATGACGTTCTGCACGGAGATCTGGCACACCATGCAGCCGATGCCGGTCAGGCAACTGGACAGGAACAGCACCTGCGTTTCCGGCACGGCGAAGGGCAGGAGGCTGCCGGTAATCAGCAGGCCCACGCCGATGCGCAGCGGCCGCCGCGCGCCGATGTGGTCCACCCAGCGGCCGGTGTGGACCGACAGCAGCATGGGGACCAGCGCGAACAGCGCCATCAACACGCCCACGGTGAAGCTGGAGGCGCCCTGCGCCAGCGCGCCCAGCGATACGGTCACCCGTCCGCCGGTCAGCGCCATGTGGCTCAGGATCGCCAGCGTACAGAAGACGGCGACACCACGGTCGTCGAGCGGCCTGGCGTGGGGCTCGGGGGCGGGGACGTCATGGCGCGACGTGGGTGCAGGCAAGGTGTCTGACCTTTGGCCATGATGGACGCTCCTGTGTGGCGGGCATAAGAACAATGCTCAACCCAGCATACAGTGTTCCGCGTGCACCGAAGCATCTTCTTTTGCTACCAGACCGCGCGGCGAATCGAAAAGAAAGAATGGGGCGATGCTCGAATGAGCGTATGCTGTTCGCAGGCTGCCTCGTTGCATGTTGCCTCGCTGCAGGGCCTACGGAGTGCACTCATGGAAAAGAAGGGACGGCCGATGAAGAGGAAAAAGCCGGTGCCGCCCGCTGCGCCGTTGAACTGGGCTCAACCAGGCAGCGTTTCAGCGGCAAAGCCGCCTCAAGACCACAAGCCATTGCCGCGAACCGCCGGACGAGGACGCTAGCGCCGCGGGAACACGACCGCGCCCTACACCCGGACCCGCGCCCTCAGCCCCGCCGGGCCGCCACGATCGCTGCCACGTCGATTTTCCCCATCTCCATCATCGCCTCGAACGCGCGCCTGGCCTCGCCGCCGCCGACGGCCAGCGCCTCGGTCAACACGCGCGGCGTGATCTGCCAGGAAATGCCCCATTTGTCCTTGCACCAGCCACATGCGCTTTCCTGGCCGCCGTTGCCGACGATGGCGTTCCAATAGCGATCGGTCTCTTCCTGGTCGTCCGTGGCGATCTGGAACGAGAAAGCCTCGTTGTGCTTGAAGGTGGGTCCGCCGTTCAGGCCGAGGCAGGGAATACCGGCGACCGTGAACTGGACCGTCAGCACGTCACCCGCCTTGCCGGACGGATAGTCACCCGGGGCGCGGTGGACGGCGTGCACCGCGCTGTCGGGAAAGGTCTCGGCGTAGAAGCGGGCCGCCGCCTCGGCGTCCTTGTCGTACCACAGGCAGATCGTGTTCTTGGCGATGGTCATGGCAGTTCCTCTTGCATGTGAATGCGCCTCGACGAGAGGTTGCGCCAGTCGAGATTAAATCAAGAACGCCGCAAACGGTAGAAACCCGCAGCCGTATCGTGGAACAGCGATGCCTTCTCCGCGTCGCCATAGCCTGCCGCCACCCGTTTGAACGCATTCCACAGCACGCCGTACCCGCAGGACTGCTTGTCGACGGGGAAATTGCTCTCGAACATGCAGCGCTCCGCGCCGAACAACTCGATACAAGTTTCGATGTATGGCCGCCAGGCGGTAGCCAGCTCCATCGACGACGGCGGCAAGGGCCGGGTATGGAAATCCCACCCGCAGTACAACATCCCCAGCCCCCCCACCTTCACGTATAGGTTGGGAAAGACGGCCAGTTCGCGCAGGCGGGCGCGCCAGGACTCGAAGACTTCCTGTCTGTCGATGTAGGGCGGAATACCCAGCACTCCGCCCACATGGTTCAACACGACGGGAATATCGGGGCAAGCCCGCAACAGGCTGCCCAGTTCGGCCAGTTGCGTATGGTAGATCCACGCCTCGAAAGAAAGCCCGTGCCGTCGCAACGCGGCGTATCCCTGGCGGAACGCCGGATCGGCGAGCATGTATCGGGGCGAAAACGATCTGCCGTAGGCGGCGCTGCCGTCATCCCAGGTCGCGCCGTGCCGTATGCCCCTCAGCCGGCCGTTGCCGGCCGCGGCCAAGGCTTCCAGGACCGCCTCGACGTCCGGCGTCCGGAGATCCGCATGGCCGACGATGGCCTCGCAGATCCTGGCCCCGCCGTATTGCCCGCTCGCGCAGGCCGCCGCCATGCCGTTGGCGAATTCGACTTCTCCTACAGGCTTCATCGCTTCCGGACCATCGCGGCGATACATGCTCTTGGCCTGGAGGAACACCGTGGCGACGATGTTGTGTCCCGAATTCAGGTCGGCCAACAGTTCGTCCAGCAAATACCTTCCGCGGTCGTCGTGCCAAAGATGATGATGCGGATCGATGATGGGCAGCTCGGGATCGATGGCCTCTTCAAGCCGCCCCGCCGTCCACGCCGCGACTTCGTCGAGCGGGCGCGGCATGTTGCCCCGGAACTCCGGAGTGCTCCTGGTCTCGGTGGACATGCTCATTTTCCTTGCTTTTGATCGCCTGGGGCCGGAATACGGACCTCCGCGCCAGCCCAGGCCTCGTAGTACGTCGCCAGCCGGGACATGTCCTCGCCGCCCCCGCCCAGTCCCGCCGCGAGCCGGTACAGCGACCGCGTACCGTCGAGCACCCAGGTCGTCACGCCCAGCCTCCTGGCCTCGTCGGCGACGAAATCGAGATCGTTCAACGCGGCTCCCAAGGACTTGCCGTAGGCGAACGTCCTGGTGGCGACCTGTTCCGGCAGGACACGCGAACTCGCGAAATTCCTGCCTGTCTCGATCCCGAGAATGCGCGTCATCGTGATCGGGTCCAGTCCTGCCTTCGCGCCAGCGACGAATGCCTCGCAGGCCGCGGCCAACAGGGTTGCCGACACGTGCGCCAGATCGTGCACGACCAGATCGCGGCGCTGGCCAGCGGCCGCCTGTTCCTGCAAGGCTCGTGGGCCGAACAACCCTTCACCCTGGAAATCGAACCGGACGACGGCAAGGCCGCCGACGCCGACCTGCCGCTGGCGTGGCGCGTCCGCATCTCGGTCCAGACGCGCCACCTGGGCACGATGCAGGTGGAAGTGGCGGTCAACGGCGCCGACACCCGCATCGCCATCCAGCCCGATACCCGGACACTACGCGGCCAACGCCTGCGCGACCTGCAGGCCCGGCTCACCGCCGGGGGCCTGGACCTGCAGCAGGCGCTGGACAGCCAGGGCCTGCGCATGTCCGACCTCAAGATCGCCACGGCGTCCCGATCGCCGGCCCGGACATGACCCTGCCCTCCACCGACCCGCTCCCCGACGGCCCGCTCGACCCCAAGCGCATCCAGGCGGTAGCGCTGCGCTACGAAAAGGAGCGCAAGACGCCCATCGTGGTGGCCAAGGGCAGCGGCGCGATCGCCGAGGAGATCCTGCGCCGCGCCAAGGAAGCAGGCGTGTTCGTGCACAGCTCGCGCGAGCTGATCGACCTGCTGATGAAAGTGGACCTGGATGCCCGCATTCCGCCGCCGCTCTACGCGGCGGTAGCGGAAGTGCTGGCATGGGTGTACAGGCAGGACGAGGAAGCCGGCACCGGTCCGGAGGGACGCCCGGCGGGTTGAAACCGGGGTCCGGCTCAGACCTGCATGTTCATGACTTCGTTGTAGGCCGCGATCACGCGGTTGCGCGCCTGGGCCAGCATCTGGAAAGACAAGCTGGCCTTGTTCATGGCGATCATCGTGGTTTCCAGGCCGACTTCGGGATCGCCCTGCTGATAGGCACCCTGGACGGCGGCGGCCTCGGACTGGGCGCGCTGCACGCCCTGGATCGCGTCGACCAGCACGTTGGCGAACGAAGCCGGTGCCGCGCCGGCGGCCGCGCCGCCGCCCATCAGGGCGTCGGGCCGCGACAACATCTGCGCCGCGCGCGTCATGCCGGTCTGCCCGGCGGAAGAAGCGAGCACGTCCTGGATGCGGTCCATATGCGGTTTCCCGTGGGCAATTCTGCGGAGACTGCAATGGTAGCCGCGGCGGGAAGGATCCAGACCGGGAAGTACCGGGGCAAAACCCGTCTATTCCCTCCTTGGCCGTGACATCCTGCATCAAATAATACAAGCCCTGGGAAATGGGCTGCTCTGGCGCCCCCTCTCCTTATTTGGTATTCAAAGCCCCGCTTCACTACATGGCCGACGACACGCAGAACCCACCCGCCGCCGGGGCGCCACGCGGTAACAAGCTCCTGGAAGCGTTCGGCAGGCTGTCCACGCGTCACCGGCTCGCCTTGCTGATCGGCATCCCCATGCTCGTGGCCATCGTGGTCGCCGCGCTGCTGTGGGGCCGCGACCCGGAGTACCGCGTCCTGTTCAGCGGCCTCTCCGACCAGGACGGCGGCACCATCGTTGCCGCGCTGCAGCAGCAGAAAATTCCCTACCGGGTCGCCGATGGCGGCAGCGTCATCCTGGTTCCGCCCGCCCAGGTCCACGAAGTGCGGCTGCGCCTGGCCTCGCAGGGGCTGCCCCGCGCAGGCAACGTCGGTTTCGAGCTGATGGACAACAGCCGCCTGGGCCTCACCCAGTTCCAGGAACAGGTCAACTACCAGCGCGCGCTGGAAGGCGAACTGGCCCGCTCCATCCAGAGCCTGGGCACCGTCAAGAGCGCGCGGGTCCACCTCGCCATCCCCAAGCCCAGCATCTTCATGCGGGAACAGAACCGGCCCACCGCGTCCGTGCTGGTGCAGATGCTGCCCGGCCGCGTACTCGAACGCGGCCAGGTCGCCGGCATCGTCCACCTGGTCTCCTCCTCGGTTCCGGAACTGGCGCCGGGAGCCGTCAGCGTGGTGGACCAGACCGGCACGCTGCTGTCGGCCAACGACACCGACCCGAACGGCCTGGACGCCACGCAGCTCGAATACCTGCGCACGCTGGAGCGCCAGTACACCCGGCGCATCTCCGAACTGATCTCGCCCATCGTGGGCGCCCAGAACCTGCGCGCGCAGGTCGCGATCGACCTGGATTTCAGCCGGCACGAACAAACCGACGAAACCTACCGCCCCAATGGCGCCTCGCCCGACCAGGCGGCCATACGCAGCCGGCAGAGTTCGGAGTCGCACGAACCGGCATCGGGCATGGACGGCGGCGTACCCGGTACGCTCAGCAATACGCCGCCGGGAGTCGCGATCGCCCCCACCACCGGCGGCGTATTGCCCCCCGCAGCGTCCAGGACGAATGCCCCGGCCGCCAGCGTGCGCGGAACAAAGACCTTTCTTTCCAAGGCGATGAGCGTGTTCCTATCCAAAACGGACATGGCCATACGCGAAATCAAAGCTCGGTTGAAGGAGTACGAAGCCTCCCCGACGACGGAGCTGGGCCAGACTATCGTCGCGCTACACCGGCAGTTGCTGGATGCCGCGCCGCCGGCATCGTTGGACGGAAGCTACGGCCGCCATCAATCGGTGGAAATGGATAATCCGGAAGGGATGAAGTTCCTGGAAAAAATCTCGCCGATCTCCAGGCAGGTCGAAAAGATAAGATCCGAAATCGACATGGCTCCTGACAGGGCGTCATGACTCACCGGATTTCCTCCCACTCCGCCGGCCGGGCTGGCGGGCACGATCCGGCCCCTTCCGGCAGGGCCGGCGTGTCCGGCCCCGCGCAGAAGGTGGAGAGTTTTCTCTTCCGGGGCACCTTCAAGGCCTATGGCAAGCACAGCGCCAATGCCAAGGCCTGGGTGAAGCTTTATTGCAACCTGAAAGCCGCCAAGGCAGGTTTGAAGCCGTTGATCAAACAGGCCGACCATGAGTTGGCCGAGATCCAGTCGCGGTACCTGTGGCTAGAAGAGGAAGCTCTGTCGATCAATGCGCAGTTGGCCGATTTCGCCTGCCTGCGGGCGTCCCCCCATGCGGCCCATCTGTTGTACGAAAAGATCGAGGGGGACGCGGTGTTGGCGCAGATGCTGAAAGTCGCCCGGCTCGAGCGTAGCGACAAGGAACTGGCCGGCCTGCGCGATGAAAAGCAGGACTGCGAACACAAGCTGGAAGCTGCGCGCGCCCGTCTCGAGGAACTCGAAACCCGGCGCGCGCATGCGAAAAGCAAGGCAAAAGACAAAAGCGCCAAGCACCGCTCTCCGGCACACGTCGAACCGTCCCGGGACGCGATCCGGGCTGCCCGCAACAAGGTGGCGAATCTGGAGTCCGACATCGCCACGCTGGCGGCATCGATCGACGAAGCGCGGTATCTGGCCAATGAAAGGAATGCTGTCCTGGCGCCGTTCCGCCAGGCCGTGGCCGACCTGGCGTCAGGCTTGCGTGCGGCCGGCGTGTCCGAACAGGAGGAAACAGCCATCAAGCCCTTGATGCTGCGCCTGGACGAGGTCTACGAGCATCACGCCCAACTCCACACGATCCTGGAGCAGGCCGAGCTATCCCCGATCTGCCTGGACACCGGTGAAGTCCTGTTTTTCGGACTCCATAGCGCGGCGCAACTGAAGGACTTGCTCGCCACGGTGCGGGCTGAACTTCTTTACACCGAACAATTCATCACGGCGGACATAAAACGCCTGAAACTCTCGAGGACGCGCGAGCACGACCGATGGAAACCCACCAGGTTTCGGCCCCTGCAAGCTACCTACGACTATTCCCTGGAGGCTGGCGCGGAGCCCGAGGCGCCAGCCTGGCAAGTGGCCGCTGACGACGGTGACCACCTCGCATCGCCGCCGTGCGGCGACCCCCGCAGCCCGGTCGTCGCCCCGCCGCAGATGCGGGAGGACGCGCCGCAGGAGCCGGAAGCGCAGCCTGCTGCCGACCTTGGGATCGAGAGTCCGGGCACGCCGTCGGACAAGGCCCACGAAAGCAGCGCGGCGAGTGAAGCGGAAGACTCGGAGGATTCCGTCGAAACCTCCGAAGAGGAGGAAGACAGCGACGATGAGCAGGTTTCCGACAACGAGGAGGGACCTCGATTGCCGCGTTCCCCTTCTCCCGCTGTCGTGGCCGTCGCCATGCCGGATGCGGGCCAGGCAAGCTCCAGTCAGACCATGGCGCACAGCCAGGCGCCTGCCGGCAGCGTTGGCCAAGACAGCGAAGACTCCACCGACGTCGATGATTCGGAGGATTCCGTGGAGTCGTCCGAAGACGAGGATGACAGCGACGACGAGCAGGTTTCCGGCGATGACGCGGACGCGCGATTACCGCAAGACTTGCCCGAGCCCGAGCCCCCGCGGCCTCCGGCCCCCGGCTCTCTTCCACGCAGGATCCTCTGCCGCGCCGGCTTCGGCGCGCCGGCGCGCGCCTCCTCGACCAACTGGCCGAGGACTGGACCACCCGCCCCGACCGGCGCTACCTGATGAGTGCGCTGGCGATCTCGCTGTTCGCCCACCTCATCCTGTTCGCGCTGCACTTCACCGCGCCCGGGCCCACGCGCCCCGAGCGCGACGACGGGCTGGAAGTGGTGCTGCTCAACGCCGGCACCGGCCACGCCCCGGCCCAGGCCCAGTTGCGGGCGCAGGTCGCCAGCGACGGCGGCGGCGATGCCGCGTCCGGGCATGCCAAGGCACCGGTGCCGCACTCGGCCGCCAGCCGCGACGGCAAGCTGCTGGCCGAACTGCAGCAGCGCCAGGCGGCGCTGGAGGCGGAACAACGCCGCCTGGCCGCCTCGCTGTCGCGCGCCCCTGGCCAGGCGCCCACGCCCCCTGGGCCCCTGGGCGCCCCCGTTCCCGAACGCAATCCCACCCAGGTCCGGGCGGAGCAGCTCGCCCGCCAGTTCGCCGAAATCTCCCAGCGCGTCGACGACTACAACAAGCGGCCGCGCCGACACTTCTTCGCGCCCTCCACCTCGGAATACCGTTTCGCGGCGTACGTGGAACAATGGCGGCAGCGGGTCGAGACACTGGGCAACCAGAACTATCCGGCGGCGGCCCGGGGCAAGGTGTACGGGTCCCTGCGCATGACGGTATATATACGCAGCGACGGAACCGTCGAACGCATGGACATCGACAAGCCTTCGGAACATAAAATACTGAACGACGCGGCCAGGCGCATCGTCGCGCTGGCCACGCCGTTCGCCCCGTTCCCGCCCCAGATCGCGCGCGACACCGACGTCCTGGCCATCACCCGCACCTGGTACTTCACCAACGACAAGCTACTCGCGAAGCCCGGCTGATGCCCTCCACTCCCACCCGCTATGCCGTCATCGGCAATCCTGTCGCCCACAGCAAATCGCCCTGGATACACGCGCGGTTCGCCGAACAGACCGGCCAGGATCTCACCTACGAGGCGATCTGCGCGCCCATCGACGACTTCGCCGCCCAGGTTTCGGGGTTCTTCGCGGCGGGCGGCGGCGGGCTGAACGTGACCGTCCCCTTCAAGCTGCAGGCCTTCGAGCTGGCCCGCGCCCACCTGAGCCCCCGCGCCATGGCGGCCGGGGCGGTCAATACGCTGTGGATGGAAGGCGGGCAACTGCACGGCTGCAATACCGACGGCATCGGCCTGATCGGCGACCTGCGGCGGCTGGGCGCGCGCCTGGCCGGTGCGCGCGTGCTGCTGGCCGGGGCCGGCGGCGCGGCGCGGGGCATCCTGCTGCCGCTGATCGAGGCCGGCTGCGCCCGCATAGACGTCGCCAACCGCACACCGGCGCGCGCCGAGGAACTGGCGGCCTCGTTCCCGGCAGGACAGGCCACGCTGCGGGGAAGCGGCTATGGCGACCTGCCGGCCGGCGGCAACTGGGACCTCGTCATCAACGCCACCGCCAGCAGCCTGGACGACCAAGCCCCGCCGCTGCCGGCCGGCGCCTACGCCCCCGGCGCGATGGCCTACGACCTGATGTACGCCGCCCGCCCCACCGCCTTCATGCGCCAGGCGGTGGCCGACGGCGCGACGGCCACCGCCGACGGACTGGGCATGCTGGTCGGCCAGGCGGCCGAAAGCTTCTTCATCTGGCGCGGCGTGCGGCCGGACCCGGCGCCGGTCCTGGCCGCCCTGCGGCACATGCTGTCCGCGTAATACCGACCCGTCATGCCACCCCGCCGCCCGCCCCTCCCAGCCCCGCACCGACCCGCGGCAGTCCGCCGTCGATTACGCCACCCGTTGCCTGGGCATCGGCAAGGACCAATACATCCACTGGTCGGTCGAACAGGCCATGCAGGACGGGCCCGCACTCATGCCGGATTTCCCGGCGGCACCGGCAGACGTCGCAGCCGCCAGGGCCGACCTGGCCGCCTACGCGGCACACTCCTGGGACGATCTGGCTTCACCGTATATCCAGGAATGGAACGCCGCCTCCGACGCCCTGCGCCGGCAACTCGACGCCGAGCAAGCAGCCGACCAAGGACAGCCGTCGTCCCCGCCGCCCCAACCGGGCGCCGCCAGCCAGCAGGCGCGCATGCTCGACGACTGGGCTGCCCAGCAGGCCCCCCTGCCCCGCGCCTCGACCTCTCCCATGGACGAGGACCACGTCAGTCCGGGCATGGCCGCCCTGGATCTGTCCGGGCCCACCGCCAAGGGCAAGGAACCCGCCCTCGCCCCGTCCGGCGAGGAGTCCCTCCCCGCGTCGCCCCGGTCCGCCGCGTCCGGCACAAGCCAGGACTCTCCGATTCCCCGCAGCAGACGGAACTCCGTCGACGAGCTCATCACCCAGACCATACAAGCCGCTCAAAGAAAGAAGATCGGCAAGACCACGCCACGATCCTTGGACACCTTCAGGAGAGGCGCGGAGGCGCTGAACGCCAAAGCGGGGCGATCCGCCATTCCTGTCGAGGCGGCCCTGGAACGCTACCTGAAGCGCGCCGACAAACCGATCGACGCCCCCAAGGATGCCGTGGACCCGGTCACCGGAGAGCCTGTCAGCGCACACGCACTCGCAATGCGCAAGAAAGTGTGGGACCCGGAAACCCAGGAATTTGTCATCAGAAGCACACTGGCGAAGCGCAAGAAAATCCAGGTCCCGGAAACCGGGGAAATCGTCAGCAAACGCGCACTGGCAAAGCGCAAGAAAGTGTGGCATCCGGAAGCCCGAGAATTCGTCAGCAAGAGCGCCATGGCACATCGCAAGGAAGTGCGGGACCCGGAAACCAACGAACTCATCAGCAAAGGCAGGCTGGAAGGCGGCAAGAAAAAATGGGATCCGCAAACCGAGGAATTCGTCCGCAGCAACACGCTGGCACAGCGCAAGCAAGTATGGGACTCGGACGCCGAGGAATTCACCACCCGAACCGCCTTGTCAAAGCGCAAGGCAAGACGCCGCCAGCAAGCCGCCGCCCAGGCAGGCGCCGAAGCCGGCCCCTCTTCCCGGCTCGATGTCGATCGGCCAACGGCTGACTGACCGATTCGAAAAAACACCATGTTCCCGATCAGATCCAACCCGGCTCCCGCCGCCGCGCCCCCTCCGGACGAACCGACGGCCGGCCCCTCCCAGCCCCGCACCGACCCGCGGCAGTCCGCCGCCGATTACGCCACCCGCTGCCTGGGCATCGGCAAGGACCAATACATCCACTGGTCGGTCGAACAGGCCATGGAGCGCGGGCCCGCGGCCATCCCGGGCTTTCCGGCCGCGCCGGCGGACGTCGCCGCCACCCGGGCCGACCTGGCCGCCTACGCGGCACGCTCCTGGGACGAACTGGCGGCGCCGTATGTCGAAGAATGGATGGCCGCCCCCGACGCCCTGCGCCGGCAACTCGACACCGGGCAAGCAGCCAGCCAAGGACAAGCGTCCTCGTCCCCGCCGCCCCAACCGGGCGCCGCCAGCCAGCAGGCGCGCATGCTCGACGACTGGGCCGCCCGGCAGGCCTCCCCGTCCCGCGCCTCGTCCGACCAAGAGTCCCTCCCCGCGT
This sequence comes from Alcaligenaceae bacterium SAGV5, assembly GCA_009360345.1. GTDB lineage: Bacteria > Pseudomonadota > Gammaproteobacteria > Burkholderiales > Burkholderiaceae_B > Pigmentiphaga. Next base: position 2,404,990 of record SPDP01000001.1, on the reverse strand, counting down.
CGCCCGGGGAACTGGGGGTGCGGGCGCCGCAACTGGACCGGATCGCGGACCTGGCGGTGAGCCAGCCTTATCCGAACCCGCGTCCGCTGGAGCGGGCGGCGATCCGGATGCTGCTGCAGCAGGCCTACGAGGGCGGCACGCCGGCGCCGATGCCGTAAGCGCGCCGGCCGGCGGTCATTCCACCACGGGATGTACCGTCAGCCTGCGGTATTTGCCCATCAACTGATCGCGGTCTTCCGGCCATTCGGGATTGAGCTCGATGCACTCGACCGGACAGACGACCTTGCACTGGGGTTCGTCGTGGTGGCCGACGCACTCGGTGCAGCGGGCGGGGTCGATCTCGTAGATCTCCACGCCCAGGTAGATGGCATCGTTGGGGCACTCGGGCTCACAGACGTCGCAGTTGATGCATTCGTCGGTAATCAGCAGAGCCATGGTGGGGACTTCCTTGCTGCCTTGGGGGACTCAGGTGCCGTCGCGGCCGCCCAGTTGCGCGACCTTGGCGTGCAGCCAGCGCTCGACGGACGGGAACACGAACTTGCTGACATCGCCGCCCAACTGGGCGATCTCACGCACGATGGTGCCCGAGATGAACTGATACTGGTCGGACGGCGTCAGGAACATGGTTTCGACATCCGGCAGCAGGTATCGGTTCATTCCCGCCATCTGGAACTCGTATTCGAAGTCCGAGACCGCGCGCAGTCCGCGCACGATGACTCGGGCATTCTGCTCGCGCACGAAGTCTTTCAGCAGTCCGGAAAAGCTGGCCACCTGGACGTTGGGATAGTGGCCCAGGATCTCGCGGGCGATCTCGACCCGTTCGCTGACCGTGAAGAAGGGGGCCTTGTTGCGGCTGACCGCCACCCCCACCACCACCTTGTCGAACAGCCCGGCCGCGCGGCGGACGAGGTCCTCGTGGCCGCGGGTCATCGGGTCGAAGGTGCCAGGGTATACGGCAATGATCATGCGTAGGCTCCGTATTTCTCTATTGATGGGCGTCAGCCTCTTCGGTCCCGGCCGGATGGCGGGGACGAGTCGTCCGGCGTTCTAGGGGGCCGGCATCCGGTTACCGGATGATGTGATTATTTCCTTATTTGCGCGGCGCAGCAAATTGGCAATGACGCGTATCAGACGTTTCCAGGCGCTACGCGGCTTCCGGGTGGGCGCGCAGCAACTGGAAATGTACCGCGCCTGCCTTGTCCTGCCGCAGCAATTCGGTTCCGGGCGGGGCCAGGACAGGCGCTTCGGCTTCAATATAGAGCATTCCGTCGTTAGTGAGCGCTCGCAATGCTGATGGCAGGACGCGGTTCAGCCAGTCTTGCCCGAATGGCGGATCCAGCAGCACGAGGTCGAAGCGGGAGGCCGTGCGCGACAGGTAGGTACGGGCGTCGCCGGTCACGATGCTGACATTGTCGGCGCCCAGGCGCGCGCGCAATGCCTCCAGGGAGGCCGTTGCCTTGCGGTCGGTTTCCACCAGCACCGCCTCGGCCACGCCGCGGGAGGCGGCCTCGAAGCCCAGCGCGCCAGAGCCGGCGAAGGCGTCGAGCACGGTCTTGCCGGCGAATTCGCCGGCCCACAGGTGGTTGAGCCAGTTGAACAGCGTCTCGCGCACACGGTCCGGCGTGGGGCGCAGGCCGGGCAGGTCCAGGACGGGCAGCGGGGTGCGTTTGTAGCGGCCGCCGATGATGCGGACCTTGTGGGGGGCGGAGCGGTGGGAGCCCCTTGAGCCCGCCGCGCCCGCGCATGCCGGCCCTGCTGGAGCCGGACACCCCTTTCCCGCCGCTCGACCATGCGCTGGAGGATCCCCCGGGCCTGCTGGCCGTGGGCGCCGACCTGTCCATCGAACGGCTGCGCGCCGCCTACGCGCATGGGGTCTTTCCGTGGTACCTGCCGGGCGAACCCATCCTGTGGTGGAGTCCGGACCCACGCATGGTGCTGTTCACCGACCGCTTCTCGCCGTCGCGCTCGCTGCGCAAGAAACTGCGGCAGGTCGAACGCGATCCCGCCGTCGAGATCAGGGTGGATACGGCCTTCGACGATGTCATGCGCGCCTGCGCGGCGCCTCGCAGCGACGAGCACCCCGCCACCTGGATCACGCCGCCCATGCAGCGGGCCTACCGGTCGTGGCACCGGCACGGCCAGGTCCACTCGGTAGAGACCTGGATCGACGGCGAACTGGCCGGCGGACTGTACGGCGTCGGCCTGGGCCGGATGTTCTATGGGGAATCCATGTTCACCCGGGTCGCCGACGGATCCAAGATCGCGCTGGCCTACCTGGTGCGCTTCCTGCGCCGCCACGGCGTGACGATGATCGACTGCCAACAGGACACGCGCCACCTGGCCTCGCTGGGGGGCGCCACGATTGCCCGCGCGGAATTCGAGCGCCTGATTGTAAAATCCACCCGGATGCCCGAGCTTCCGTGGCGATCGGGCAGGCTGCGCCACGACGGCGAGATCGTCGACCTGGACGCACCCCACGCTGCGGCCGATACCGGCTGAACCGCGCATGACGCACCTTCGAGAACTTCCCTTCGCCGCGCTGCAGTTCTATGCGACCGCCCCCTACCCGTGCAGCTACCTGGGGGATAGGCTGGCGCGTTCGCAGGTGGCCACGCCCAGCCACCTGATCAACGCCGACGTCTATTCCGAACTGGTGCGCATGGGCTTTCGCCGCAGCGGCGTATTCACTTACCGGCCGCATTGCGATGGCTGCCGCGCCTGTGTGCCGGTGCGGGTGCCGGTGGACCGCTTCCTGCCCAACCGCACCCAGGCCCGCACCTGGAAGCGCCATGCCGACCTGCAGGTCTTCGTGGCCGAGCTGGCTTATTCCGCCGAACACTACGCGCTCTACCAGCGCTATCAATCGACCCGCCACCGCGGCGGCGGCATGGACCAGGACAGCCGCGAGCAATATGCCCAATTCCTGCTCCAGAGCCGCGTCAATACCCGCCTGGTCGAGTTCCGCGACCGCCAGGGCTGCCTGCGCATGGTGTCCATCATGGACGTGCTGTCCGACGGCCTGTCGTCGGTCTACACCTTCTTCGATCCCGACCTGAAGGGCAGCCTGGGCACCTGGAACATTCTCTGGCAGCTGGAGCAATGCCGGCTGCTGGAACTGCCCCATCTCTACCTGGGGTACTGGATAGAACAAAGCCCGAAGATGACCTACAAGGTGAACTTCCGGCCGCTGGAAATGCTGGTCAACGGCGAATGGCGCGAATACACCGACCCGCCCGCCACGTGCCCGGCCGCCGCAGCCCGCGTGCCTCGGTCAGGCACGACAGCGGGGCATGCACGGCCGCGGGCTTGGTGGGCGAGTCGAACACCGCGCCGAAGGCGACGTGGTCGGCGCCGGCGGCCAGCGCGGCCCGGGCGAGCCCTGGTTCGGCATAGCAGGAGGCGCCGATCAGCAGTGCCGGTCCCCCGGCCTGGCGGGCCTGGGCGATGTCGCCGTCCCCGCGGCCCAGGTGGACGCCGTCGGCGCCGGCCTCGATGGCCAGCCGCCAATCGTCGTTGATGATCAGGAGCAGGTCCAGGCGATCACAGGCGGCGCGCAGGGCGCGGGCCTGTTCCAGCCGCTTGGCCGGTTCGGCCAGCTTGCGGCGTAGCTGCACGGCGCGCAGTCCGCCCCGGGCGGCCGCTTCCACGGCGGCGATCAGCCGGGCGGTGTCGTCCCACTCGGGCGTGATGCCGTACAGGCCGCGCAGCGGGTGGGCCAGGGCCGGATCCGTGGTCATGGCGTGGGCTCCACGGTGTCGGGCGTGGCGTCGTCACCGGCCGCCGCCGGTTCGCTGCCCTGCTTGGCCCAGAAAAAACGGTCGGGCAGCAGCCGGCCCATGCCGGGCTGGAAGCCCGACGCCAGCGCCTGCCACGTATATTCCTGGGCCTCGGCGGTGGCGTCGCGCACGTCCATGCCGCTGGCCAGCAGGGCGGCCAGCGCGGCCGACAGGGTCGGGCCGGCGCCGCGGAAATTGCCGGGCAGCCGCGGCCAGCGGTACTCGCCCGCGGGCTCGGCGGTGGTATCGCCGCCGCCGCGCAGGGTGTTGACCACGATGTCGCCGGGCTGGTGCAGGCCGGTCGCCAGCACCCAGGCGGCTCCCCGGCGCAGCAGCGCCTGGGCCGCGGTCTCGTCGGACGCCTCCAGGTCCAGCAGTCCGTCCGCCGCCAATTGCTCCAGCCGCAGGCTGTCGGCCACGACCAGGGTGGCCTGGGGCACCAGCAGTTCGATGGTGGCGGCCATGATTTCTTCGGCCGAGTCCTCGGTTTCCGCATCGTCCGTGTCCGGGGGATCGGCCCCCAGGTGCAGCACGACCGGGACGGCCGAGTAGTCGGCCAGGATCTCGGCCACCGCCGCCACGGCCTCGGCCGAGAACAGTCCGCCGATCTTGAAGGCCCGTACCGGCATGTCCTCCAGCAGGCTGCGTGCCTGGTCGTCTATCCATTCGGGCGCGATGGCTTCGCCGTCTTCCAGGCCGGCCGAGTCCTGCACGGTATAGCCGGTCAACACGGTCAAGGCGTGGCAGCCCATGCTGGCACAGGTCAGCAGGTCGGCCTGGATGCCCCCGCCGGCGCTGGGGTCGGAGGGGGCGAAGGTCAGAACGAGAGGAGGCGTGGGGGCGGCTGGCAACGAAAAGTCTCGAAAGGTGGGGCAGCGTCCCGCCCGTGCCGCGCTCCCGCCCTATCTCTGTGCAGGCCTCTCCGCACTCGCCCTGCCCGCCTTCGCGGCGGAAACCGATGCCACCAGCTCCGGCATTCTGTCCGAAGTCGTGGTGTCCGCACGCCGTATCAGCTCGGAACAGGTGGCGACCCTGGAGACCGTCACGCAGGAGGACATCAGCGCCAGCGGCGCGCGCACGCTGGACGAGGCCCTGCGGCTGCTTCCCGGCGTCTATGTCTCGGTCGGCGGCCAAGGCACGCCGCGCATCCAGATCCGCGGCCTGCAGGTGCGCAGCATCAAGCTGCTGGTCAACGGCATTCCGGTCAACTCCACCTACGAGAGTGATTTCGACCCGACGCAGATCCCCGTCACCCAGATCGACCGCATCAAGGTGAGCAAAGGCGCCAGTTCCGTCCTGTACGGCGACGGCGGGCTCGGCGGCGTCATCAACATCATCACCAGGCGCGGCCAGGGCGCTCCCGCCCTGACCGGCGCGGGCGTGGAAGCGGGAACCTCCGGCTACCGCCGCGCGTGGGCCTCCACCGGCGGCTCCAGCGGCGACTTCGACTTCTCGCTTTCGGCCAACCACCAATCGCGGGATGGCTACCGGCTGTCCAGCGATTTTTCGCCGAACGACAGGCAGGGCAAGGGGCGCCGCATCAACAGCGACCTGGACCGCAGCAACCTGTACCTGAACCTCGGATACCGGCTGGATTCGGATTGGCAGCTCGGCTTCAACCTCAATGCGATGACCGGCAAGCAAGGCATCCCCCCGGTCATCTACGACAACTCGGTGGACCGCTATGCATCGCGCACCCGCTACGAGCGCCTCACCAACCAGAAAAGCCTCGCCATGCAATGGATCGCCGCCTGGCAGCCGGCCGACAGCCCGTGGTCCGCGCGCTTCTGGTTCTATGACAACCAACAGTCGGAAAACAGCAACAGCTACGATGACGCCAGCTACAGCTCCATGAGCGATCCGGCGCTGAACAACACCTATGCCCTGCGCAACCGGACGCACACACCCGGCGCGCATGCCGAGGTCCGCTACGACTTCGCCAGGCTCGGCAACCTCACGTTCGCCACGGACATCCGCCGCGACAACTGGAGCAGCCATGGCGTGATGCACGATCTTGCGGGTCCATCGGCGGCGGCGGGGGAGCGGGCGGGTACGCCATGTCGCTGTCGGGCAGCTTCGCGGGATCCGCGGCGTTGGGCTTCGGCGGCTCGGGCGGCGCCGGGGGCGTCGGCGGCAGCGTCTACGCCGGCACCAACGGCGCGCAGATCACCACGCTGGGGGACTATTCCCAAGGCGTGCTGGCCCAGTCCATAGGCGGAGGCGGCGGCAGCGGCGGCAGCACCATGAACCTGAGCCTCGCCTACACGGGATCATCGGTGTCGGTGGGGATCGGCGGTTCGGGCGGTTCGGGGACCGCGGCCCAGGGCGTGGCGGTAGAGAACACCGGGGGGACCATCACGACGTATGGCGACGGCTCGCAGGGCATCGCGGTGCAATCGATAGGCGGAGGCGGGGGCAATGGCGGCTCGGCCGTCACCTACGCGGCATCGGGCACCTATTCGGCCGCGATATCCGTGGGCGGGTCGGGGGCCAACGGTGGCACGGGCGGCAGCGTCGACGTCATCAATGCCAGCGGCGCGGTCAATCCGGCCTACGGCAGCGGCGACATCACCACGCATGGCTACGCCGCCAGCGCCATCCTGGCGCAATCGATAGGCGGCGGGGGCGGCAACGGCGGCGTCGCCGCCGCGCCGCTGCGGCCGACGACGATAGGCGCATCCAGCTTCACCATCAGCTATGGCGTCACGACCGGCGGCGAAGGCAGCAGCGGGGGAAATGGCGGCGCGGTCTCGGTGAACAACCACGGCGGGAGCGCGATCACCACGACCGGCGACCATGCGATCGCCGTGCTGGCGCAGAGCGTGGGCGGTGGAGGCGGCAACGGCGGCCTCGTCCAGCAGGAGACCGAGCGTTCGTTCGCACCCGTGGTCAGTTCGCCCACGGCATTCCTGGAGACGCTGACCAAGGTTTCCGAATGGCTGGAGGAAGCGCCGAACTCGATTTCGTTCGGCGGCTTGAGCTATGCGCTTGATGCCCGGGTCGGCGGCAATGGCGGCAGCGGCGGCAGCGGTGGCAATGTCACGGTCGCCAACGATGGTGCCATCTCGACGCGGGGCCAGGCTTCGGCGGGCATCGTCGCGCAAAGCGTCGCCGGCAGCGGCGGGCGGTCCGGCGCCATCGGCGCGGCGGGGGCGTCCAGCCGGGCAGGGGCGGCCGCGGGCTCGGTCGGCTCGGCAGGGATTTCCACGGCGATTGGCTCGGCAGGGATTTCCACGGCGATCGGCTCGGCGGGAGTTTCCACGGCGGGCGGGACGGCGAGGGGTTCGGCGGCGGCAAGTGCCGTCGCGGGCTCCTCGGCCGGCAGAGGAGCCGCCGCGGGAGCGGGTTCCTCGGCAGCCTGCGGCGCGGCTTCCTGCGCCGGCGGGGCTTCTTCCTGCGCGGCGTGGGCCGGCGCATGGACCACTTCGGCTACCACGGGCGCGGGCGTGTCGATGGGCAGGGGCTCTGCCGTGATCAGGATGGGTTCGGACACCATGGCCAGCGGTTCGGCCTGGGTGGGCGCCGAGGCGCCATCCTCGTCATCGGTCGCGTCGTCGTCCTGCAGGCCATCTTCGCCCAGGGCGGCACCGGCCTCGCCTTGACGGCGGCCGCGGCGGCCGCGGCGGCGGCGGCGCTTGCGTTCCGGTTCGCCGTCGGCGGCGTCGGCAGCGGCGAACAGCTCTTCTTCCTGGTTGTCCTGCGGCTCGGCGACCACCGTCACCGCCGGGACGACGGGGGCTTCGGCAGCAGCGACGGGCGCTATGACCTCGCCAGCCACGACCGCGGCCGCGGCGACGGTCGAACCGGCGGCTTCATCGGCCGGCAGGTCCTCGCGGCGCCCGCCGCGGCGTCCGCGGCGGTTGCGGTTGCGGGCTTCGCCCGATTGTTGCTCGGTATCGTCGGCAACGGGCGCGGCGGCGGGACGCAGTTCTTCCTGCTTGGGCGCGCGGGCACGGTCGTCCCGGCGTCCGTCGCGTCGCTGTCCGCGCGCGTCGCGGGTTTCCTTGCGGGGCTCCTCGCCTTCCGGGCGTTCGCGGTCATCGGGGCGCGCTTCGCGGTTGTCCCGGCGGCCACGGTTGCCCTGGGCGCCGCGGCGGCGGTTGCGATGGGCGTCCCGGTCTTCGCGCGATTCCTCCTTGCGCGGGCGGGCGGCCGGCTCCGCCGGCTGGGCAGGGCTGCCCTTGAGCCAGCCGAACAGGCGCGACAGCAGGGCCGAGAAGCCGCCCGCGGATGCGGTGGCGGGTTCGGTCTTGGCGCGCGCGCCGTTCGCGGCGGGCGAGGGCGTGGAGGAGACCGGAGGAGCAGCCCATGAAGACCAAAGCCGCGATCGCCTGGAAGGCAGGCGCGCCCCTGACCATCGAAGAAGTGGACCTGGAAGGTCCGCGCGCCGGCGAGGTCCTGATCGAAATCAAGGCCACCGGCATCTGCCATACCGACTACTACACCCTGTCGGGCGCCGACCCCGAGGGCCTGTTCCCCGCCATCCTCGGCCACGAGGGCGCCGGCATCGTCGTCGATGCCGGCCCCGGCGTCTCCACCCTGAAAAAGGGCGACCACGTCATCCCCCTCTACACCCCCGAGTGCCGCCAGTGCAAGTTCTGCCTGTCGCGCAAGACCAACCTGTGCCAGGCCATCCGCACCACCCAGGGCAAGGGCCTGATGCCCGACGGCACCAGCCGATTCTCCCTCGGCGGCAAGCCCATCCACCACTACATGGGCACCTCCACCTTCTCGAACTACATCGTGGTCCCCGAGATCGCCGTCGCCAAGATCCGCGAGGACGCCCCCTTCGACAAGGCCTGCTACATCGGCTGCGGCGTCACCACCGGCGTGGGCGCCGTGGTCTTCAGCGCCAAGGTCGAGGCCGGCGCCAACGTCGTCGTCTTCGGCCTGGGCGGCATCGGCCTGAACGTCATCCAGGGTGCCAGAATGGTCGGCGCCGGCAAGATCATCGGCATCGACCTGAACCCCGAGCGCGAGGCCCTGGGCCGCCAGTTCGGCATGACCCACTTCGTCAACCCCAAGGACGTCCAGAACGTCGTCGACCACATCGTCCAGCTCACCGACGGCGGCGCCGACTACAGCTTCGAGTGCATCGGCAACACCACCACCATGCGCCAGGCCCTCGAATGCTGCCACAAGGGCTGGGGTCAGTCCTTCATCATCGGCGTGGCCGCCGCCGGCCAGGAAATCGCCACCCGCCCCTTCCAGCTCGTCACCGGCCGCGAATGGAAGGGCTCGGCCTTCGGCGGCGCCCGCGGCCGCACCGACGTGCCCACCATCGTCGACTGGTACATGGACGGCAAGATCAAGATCGACGAACTCATCACCCACACCCTGCCCCTCGAACGCATCAACGAGGGATTCGACCTCATGAAGAGCGGCGAGTCCATACGATCGGTCGTGCTGTACTGACCACGGCGGCCGCGCCCCGCGCGGCCGATTCAGCGCGGCCCGGTCGGGGTCGTGACGACCAGGAAGACCAGGTTCGCCAGCCCGGTGTTGTGCAGCGCGTGGGGCACGCCGGGCGGAATGAGGACGAAGCTGCCCGCGCGCACGACCTGCCGTTCCTGTCCCAACTCCAGCAGCCCCTCGCCATCGACGAAGTAATAGATCTGCTCTTTCTCGTCGTGCACGTGGCTTTGCACATAGGCCATGGGCTCGTAGCTCGACAGCCGCAGGTCCAGGTAGCGGGCACCCGGCGTCTGCGCGCTGACCAGGATCTTGGACAACGCGCCGCCGAAATGGCCGGGCGATTGCTCCCACAGGAACTCCGCCAGCTCGCGGACACGGGCTTCGGCGGCCGGCGCCCATGCCGCAGAGGGCGCGGCGCTCATTCGACCTTGTCCAGTTTCACCTTCTTGGCCAGCGTCACCCACCGGTCGCTCTCTTCGCCGAAGTAATCCCTGAGCGCCTCGGGTGGACCGCCCCGCGCCTCCAGCCCCAGCCCGTTCAGCTTGCCGATCAGTTCCGGGTTCCGCAGCGCCTTGCCGGTCGCGGCATTGACCCGATCGACGATCGCGCGCGGCGTGCGGGCGGGCGCGAAAATGCCTATCCACTCCTGGATGCTGAAGCCGGGCAGCCCCCCGGCCTCCGCCACCGTGGGCACGTCCGGCAGCGCGGGATTGCGCGTGGCGCCGCTGACGGCCAGCGCGCGCAGCTTGCCGCTGGTGATGAAGGGATACGCGGTGGGCAACACCGCGAATACGAACGACACCTGGCCGCCCACCAGGTCCGCCATGACCGCGCCGCCCCCCTTGTAGGGAATGTGCTGGGCCTCGATGCCGGCCGCGCTCTTGAACACTTCGGTGGTCAGGTGGTTGCCGCTGCCGTAGCCGGCCGACCCGTAGTCCAGTCCCCCTGGCCGCGACTTCGCCAGCGCGATGAACTCCTTCAGGTTCCTGGCCGGCAGCGAGGTCGGAACCACCAGCACCGTGGGCACGGTGGCCAGCAGGCTGACCGGCGCGAGATCCTTGCGCGCGTCGAACGGCAGCTTCTTGAACAATACGGGATTGGCCGCCAGCGCGGTCGATGTCAGCAACAGCGTGTAGCCGTCCGGCTCCGCCCGCGCGACCGCCTCGGACCCCGGGATCGAAGCGCCGCCGCTGCGGTTCTCGATCACCAGTTGCTGGCCCAGCGCCTCGGAAACGTAGGGCGCGACGAGCCGTGCGGTGATGTCGGTGACGCCGCCGGTGCTATAGGGAACGACGAGCCTGATCGGCTGGGTGGGATAGCCTTGCGCGCCGGCCCCCCCTGCCGCGAATACCAGCATACCCGCGAAGACGGTCGCGGCCGATTGCCTGATGCCTCTCTTCATGATGCCCTCCTGGTGGTCCGCGTCGGCGTCGGGCGCGATCGCGGCTGTCTCGATGGTTTTTTTCGTGTCGCCGGTTTCTACCGGCGTGTCGTCTGCGCCACGGCCTGCAAGGCCCGCCACGCGGTGGCCTTGATTGAAGACCAGACAGGCCGGCCGAGCTCCGCCTGCAGGGAATCCAGGATGTCGTAGGTGGGCAGTTGCGAACAGGCGATGAACAGCGCGTCGCAACCGTCGTCCATCGTGTTCCGCGCCAACGCCGCCACCTCCGGCGCCGTGATGCGCCCCAACGCTTCGACATCGGCCGCGGCCAGGCTGCTGACGCGGTGCGCCTCGATCCCCCCCTCGGCCAGGAACAGACCGAGGTTGCGGTTGACTTCGTCGCTATAGGGCGTGACCAGCGCGATGCGGCGAGCGGCAGCCGCCTGCAGCGCCGCCACCATCGACCGCGCGGTGGTGACCACCGGCTTGCCCGTGATCGCCGCCAGCTCCTCCGCCAGTTGCGCTTCGCCCCGGGGCCCGGCGATGAACCCCGCCGCCGTGCAGCCATATGCCACCACGTCGATATCCGGGGGAAAGCTCGCCGCCAGTTCAAGCGCACTGGCCTTGTAGGGAGGCAGGGTTTCCTTGGTCAACAAGCCCGCGCCGCGCGGGATCCGCAAGGTGACGCACCGTGACCCGTCCGGCAGCCAGGCGGTCAGTTCCCGCTCCATGGTGGTGTTGTTCGCCGGCACCATCAGCCCGACTTTCAACGGCGCGGGCGAGGCATACGCATTCATAGTCGGAATCTCCATGTTCGCGATCCGCGCGCGATGCGCGCTTTCGTAACGCGGTGTCTAGGAAGCACTGGCGCCACCCGGCCTGACCAGCCGGGCTCCAGGCCAGGCGGCACTGGCGGCGCGCGCATAGGGCTTGGGATAGTCGACCGCAGCGCCCAGGGCTTCGGCCGCGTGCCATCCCCAGCGGGGATCGTCGAGCATCGCCCGTCCCAACGCCACGAAGTCGGCGCGTCCGGACCGTACGATGGCGTCGGCCTGCTGCGCGAGCGCGATCATGCCGACCGCGCGGGTGGCCAGGCCCGTCCGCTGGCGGACCTCGGCGGCGAACGGCACCTGATACTCCGGCCCGACCCGGATCTGCTGGCGCCCCACCAGGCCGCCGCTGGACACGCAAACGTAGTCGCACCCGATGGACTTCAGGGTGCCGGCGAAGGCCACCGCATCGTCGAGCCCGAAGCCGCCCTCGGCCCAGTCGCTGGCGCTGATGCGCACGCCCAGGGCCCGATCGGACGGGACCACGGCCCGGACCGCCTGCGCGACCTCCAGCGGAAAGCGCATGCGGCGTGCGGCATCGCCGCCATAGGCGTCGTCGCGCCGGTTCGACAGGGGGGACAGGAACTGGTGCAGCAGGTAACCGTGCGCGGCATGCAGTTCGATCACATCGAAACCGATGCGCACTGCCCGCCGGGCGGCGGACACGAATGCCTGCGCGACGCGCCGCAATCCGGCTTCGTCGAGTTCGGCCGGAACCGGCCCGCCTTCGTCGGCCGCCAAGGCCGAGGGCGCCAGGACGGGCCAGCCCCCTTCCTCGGCAGGCAGCGGCCCGCGCCCCGCCCAGGGCAGGCGCACGGATCCCTTGCGCCCGGTGTGCGACAGCTGGACCCCCAGGCGGGCGCCTCCCCACTGCCGGCAGAAATCGACCACGCGGCCGAGCGCCTGCTCTTGCGAGTCGCCATACAGGCCCAGGCATTGCAGGGAACCCCGGCCGTCGGGCTCGACCGCGGTGGCCTCGGTCATGACCAGCCCCGCGCCGGAATACGACAGTTGTCCCAGATGAACCAGATGCCAGTCGCTGGCACAGCCATCCGGCGCGCTGCTGTACTGGGCCATGGGCGACACGGCGATCCTGTTCGGGAGTTCCATGCCACCCAGCACGAGCGGAGAAAAGAGTGCAGTCATGAGTCAGATCGTCGCTTGCGCGTGGCCGGGGCGATGCAGGGACTCGGCGGCGGCAGTCGCCTTCTGGACGCCCCGATTAAAAAATTATCTTATAATTTGGGAAACTTTGTCAATAAACGAGACGTAAGAGGCGCCACCATGCCCATCGACGAACTCCGCATCTACACCGTCGCCCCCGGCGGCCTGGCCGAGTATCTCCGGCTGGCCCAGGAGGTTGCCGTCCCCGTTCGAGGCGATGCCTACGGCCGGCTCCTCGGCTTCTGGTTCGGCGAAATCGGCTCGGTCCATCGCATCTTCAATCTCTGGCAGCACGACGATCTGCAAACACGGCAGGCCGCGCGCGCCCGGCTCGCCGCGCTGCCGGCCTGGCGCGACGACTATGTGGCGAAGGTGCATCCGCTGATGCAGGAGCAGGAGATCCGGCTGATGGAGGCCATCGCGCCGCTGGCACAACCGCCGGCCCCGGACCGCAATATCTACGAGACGAGGCTCATCCGCACCAAGGTAGGCAAGGCCGCGGAGTTCGCGGCCCTGTTGCGCGATGCGCACCCCGATGCGGCATCCGTCGCTTCCGTGGGCATCTGGACCACGCAGGCCGGGCGCCTGAACGAGGTCGTGCAGATACTGGCCTATCGCGACGTGGGCGCGCGCCTGGCCGCCTCGCTGGCCCAGGACGGATGGCGCGCCTTTCTGGCGCGGCACGGCCATCTCGTCGATCGCATCGAATCGAGCCTGATGCTGGCCGCGGCCCACTCCCCGCTGCGCTGACGGCGCGGCGGGGCCCCACTGCCGCGGCCGCCGGGTTCAGGGTATGCGCGCCTCGATCAGGAACGGCCCCCGCCGGGCGCACGCACCGCGGAAGGCATCCGCCAGGCCCGACACCGTATCCACCGCCACCGCCTCGACCCCTTGGCCGCGCGCCAGCGCCACCCAGTCCAGTTCGGGCCCCACGAGGTCGAGCATCCTGTGCGCCTGTTCGCCGGGCTGGTCGATACCCACGCCCTTCAACTCGCCCTGGAGGATCCGGTAGCTGCGATTGGCCAGGATGAGGGTCACCACGTCCAGCCGCTCGCGCGCCTGGGTCCACAGCGCCTGGAGCGTGTACATGCCGCTGCCGTCGCCTTCGAAGCAGACCACCTTGCGGTCCGGGCAAGCCACGCTGGCCCCCGTGGCCATCGGCAGGCCGGAACCGATGGCGCCGCCGGTGATCTGCAAGTAGTCATGCGGCGCCGCGCCGTCGGTAAACCGGAACAGCGAACGGCCCGACGACACGGATTCGTCGCACAGGATGGCACCCTCGGGAAGCAGGGCGGCCATGGTCTGCATGACGGTATCGGCATCGAGCGGGCCATCGGCGGGCAGCCCTGGCGCCGCGGCCACCGGAACGGGCGCGGCGCCAGGCAGGCCCAGTTCGTCGGCCAGCCAGGCCAGCGCATGCAAGGCGTCGCCACCCGGTTCGACCAGGGCCTGGATCTCGCAGCCGGCGGGCGTGAGCATGCGCGGCTTGCCCGGATAGCCGAAGAACGCCGCGGGCGGATGACTCCCCACGAGGATCAGCACATCCAGTCCCGCCAGCGCGGCCACCCCCTGATCCACGGCGAACGGCACCCGCGGAACCACCAGCCGGCCCCGTCCCCGCGCGACCCGGCGATTCGACTGCGAGGCCATGACGCGGATACCCGCGCCGGCCAGTCGGGCCACCACGGGCAGGCCAGCCTCTTCCAGCGCTCGTCCGGTCACCAGCACGGCGCAGCGTCGGCCGGAGCGCAGCGCCTGGACCGCCCGGCGCATCGCCTCGGCCGACGCCCGCGCCAGGGCCGGCGGCTCGGCGGCCCCCATCGGCTCGCCGCCGGGGCTCCAGGCGGTATCGGCCGGCAGGATGAGCATCGCGATCTGTCCATCCTGGCTGCGCGCGGCGGTCACGGCATCGGCCGCGTCCCGGGCGATGCTCCGTCCGTCGCCGCCCACCCGCCACCAGTCGGAAGCCAGGGCCGCCGCGCCCGGGACATCACTGCGCAGCGGGCTTTCGTACTGCAGATGATCGCTCGCGTGTTCACCGACGATGTTCACGATGGGCGACCGGGCCTTGCGGGCATTGTGCAGATTGGCCATGCCATTGGTCAGGCCTGGCCCCAGATGCAGCAAGGTCGAGGCGGGCCGCCCGGCCATGCGCGCATAACCATCGGCCGCCCCGGTCACCACCCCCTCGAACAGGCCCAGCACGCATCGCATGCCGGGCACCCGATCGAGGGCGGCGACGAAGTGCATCTCCGACGTTCCCGGATTGGCGAAACAGACGTCCACGCTGGACGCGAGAAGGGTCCTGACAAGCGACTCGGCGCCATTCATCATGCGGCACTATCCCATCGAAACAAAACGTTATGATCCCGCCGCGCGCGCCCATCCAGGGCGGCTGCGCGGCATCCCTCCCGACTCCGGTCAGTTCGCCGTGATGTTCGCATCCCGGATCACTTTCGCCCAGCGCGAACGCTCCTCCCGCATGAAGCGGCCGGCCGCCTCCGGCGGGCTGGCCACCACGGCGACCCCCAGCGCATCCAGGCGCTCCTTGATTTCCGGGCGGGCGAGCACGACGGCGATTTCCTTCTGCAGGCGGTCGATCCGGTCCTGCGGCGTCCTGGCCGGCACCACCATGCCGAACCAGTTGGTAACACTGAAGCCCGGCAGGGTCTCGGCCACGGCCGGGGCATCAGGGAAGACGGCCAGCCGCCGGTCGCCGGTGGTGGCCAGCGCGCGCAGGCGCCCGGCCTCGACGAACGGCAGCCCGATGGCCGTCGCCTCGAAGGTCATCTGCACCTGCCCGGCGATCACGTCATTGATGGCGGGCGTGCTGCCTTTGTACGGCACGTGGGTCAGCTTCAGGCCCGTGGCGGCATTGAACAGCTCCCCCGCCATGTGAGGCAATCCGCCGTTGCCGCTGGACGAGAAATTGACCTTGCCGGGGTTCGCCTTGGCATAGGCGATCAATTCGCCCACGGTGCGGGCCGGCAGCGCGGGATTCACGTACAGCACGAACCCCGACGAGGCGACCACGGTGACCGGCGCGAAGTCCTTCTCCATGTCATAGCTGAGGTCCTTGGTCAGCACCGGCGTGATGCTCAGATTGCCCATCGTTCCCATCAG
This sequence comes from Alcaligenaceae bacterium SAGV5, assembly GCA_009360345.1. Taxonomy (GTDB): domain Bacteria; phylum Pseudomonadota; class Gammaproteobacteria; order Burkholderiales; family Burkholderiaceae_B; genus Pigmentiphaga. The sequence continues at coordinate 2,389,301 of SPDP01000001.1, read as the reverse complement.
CACGGTATAGCCGTCGGCTTCGGCTCTCGCCACGCCCTGCGTGGCCACCACGCCGCCGGCGCCCGGCTTGTTCTCGATCACCACGGGCTGGCCCAGCCGCTCCGCCAGCGGCGGCCCCATCAGCCGCGCAATGGTGTCGATCGCCCCGCCCGGGGGAAAGCCGATGATGATCCGCACCGGACGCTCGGGGTAGGCCGCGAGCGCGGGCGCGCCGACTGTCGCCAGGAGCGCCATGACCGCCAGGATCCGTTTCATTGCCGTCTCCGAATAATAAAATTTCTTACATAGTAGTATATTTTTACGGAAAAGATATACTGATGATCTGGCGTCATCAAGGAGGCAAACGGGGATGTCGAGGCGTATCGAAGTCTATGCCGGCACCGCCGGCCATTCCGCATGGTTCAGCGAAGACCGGGGAGAAACCTGGCTGCATCCGAACAGCCATTCGGGCATGTATCTCGAGGCCCGCGTCTGGACGTTCAGCAGCCATCCCGCCAGGCCGGGCGTCCTGCACGCGGGAACCGACATGGGCATCCATCGCTGGGACGAATCCACGACCCGCTGGACCCCCGTACCGTCGCCGCTGGCCGATGTCTGGGCGCTGGCGCAATCCCCCGTCGACCCTGACGTCCTCTACGCTGGCGGACGGCCCGCCGCGGTCTATTGCAGCGAGGACGGCGGCGCCTCCTGGCGGCCGTTCGATTTACCCGGCGCGGCCGCCTTCTCGCCCATCAACCAGGGGCCCACGCGCGTCACCCAGATCCTGGTCGATCCCGTCGATCCCGACGTGCTGTGGGCCACCATCGAAATCGGCGGCATCTATCGCAGCGGCGATCGCGGCCGGACCTGGGAGCCCAGGAACGAGGGGCTCGTATCGCTGGACGTCCACGGCATCGCGGTGCTGAGGAAGCCCGGCGGGGTGCGCACGATCCTGGCCACCACCAATCGCGGCCTGCACCGCAGCGACGACGATGGCGGCCATTGGACGTTCCAGCAGCTCGACTCTCCGTGGCAATACACCCGAGCCGTGGTGCCACGCGCGGATACCGACCGCATCGTGTTCCTGACCAACGGCAACGGCCCCCCGGGCAGCGATGCCCGCCTGCTGCGAAGCACGGACCATGGCGACACCTGGCAACCCGTCCCGCTTCCAGGCCGGCTCAACAGCACGCTGTGGTGCATCGCGACGCATCCGTCCGATCCCATGCTGCTGTTCGCCTGCACCAACCTGGGCCAGTTGTTCCGCAGCGTCGATGGCGGCGACCAATGGGAACGCCTGCCCCACGAATTCGGCGAAGTGCGCGCCCTGCACTGGCGCATGGCCGACATTCCCCCGGGCCGCCCGCCTCACTCCATTACCGTCAGGAACTAGGCTCATGCAAGAACCGCGCTTTCCCCGCATTCCCCCCGAACAGATGGACCCGCGCCAGCGGGAGGTGGCGGCCAGCATCGCCGCCGGGCCACGCGGCGAGGTCAAGGGCCCCTTCCTTGCGCTGCTGCACCATCCGGACCTGGCCGATCGCCTGCAGCAACTGGGCGAGCATCTGCGGTTCGGCACGGGACTGCCGCCCGAGCTGGTCGAATTGGCGGTGCTTGTCACGGCCCGGCATTGGGACTGCCAGTACGAATGGTTCGCCCACCGGCGCATCGCGCTGAACACGACGAGTCTCGACGCTGCCGTGATCGACGCCATCGCCCACGGGCAGCCGCTGCCCGCCATGCCGGACGAACAGCGCGACGCCTGCGACTTCTGCGGCGAACTGCTGCGCGACGGCGAGCCCGGCGAGCGCGCCTACGATGCCATCCTGCAACGCTACGGCAGGCGCGGCGTCCTGGACCTGCTGGCGCTTTGCGGCTATTACGGCCTGCTGGCCATGGTCCTCAATACCGCGCGCATTCCACTGCCCGACGGCACGCCGGCGCCCCTCCCGCCGAAGCACCGCTCCTAGGCTGCATCGACATTCATGAATGTCTGGGATCGGGTTCTTGAGCCGTCCTTGACCGGTGGGGTGGGGCGGCCCGCGGTGGGGCGCAGCGAAGCCGGTCCCGCTGCGCGGGACTTCCCGGAGTTGGCGCGGTTGGCGGGGCGGGCGTGAACTCGCGCGGGAATAGCCCCCGGCCCCGGTGCTCCGGACAAGACCGGGTCAAGAACATGAATGTCGATTCAGCCCAGGGCCTGTCATCGTTTCGCGCGGCTTTCGGCGAACTCGAGCATGGCTTCGACCATGCGTCGCAGGTGTGGTTGTACGCCGCGCGCCACGTCGGGCAGATAGTCGAAGGGCAGGTGTTCCTGCATGTAGCTGCTCTGCGTCATTTCGAGTTGCACGGCATGCACGTTGTCCGCGGGCAGGCCGTGATGCCGAGTGATATAGCCACCGGTGAAGCGGCCGTTGAGGACGCTGGTGAAGCGGTCGGCCTGCCTGGCGATGGCAAGCAGGCGATCGGCCAGCGCGGGGTCGCAACTGGTGCCGTTGCCCGTGCCCAGGTTGAGGTCGGGCAGCCTGCCTTCGAAGAAGCGCGGCAATACGGAGCGGATGGAATGCGCGTCCCACAGCGCGGCTACCCCATGCCCGGCGCGCAGGCGCGCGAGTTCGTCGGCCAGTTGCGCGTGATACGGTTCCCAGATGGCCTCGCGGCGCGCGGCGATCTCGGCCTCGTCGGGCTGGTCGGCCGCGTCGGCGTAGATCGGCGTGTCGTCGAAAGTGTCGACCGGGCACAGGCCGGTGACGCTCTGGCCGGGGTAGAGGCTCGCGCCGTCGGGCGTGCGGTTCAGGTCGATGACGTAGCGCGAATGCGTGGCGACGAGCACCGACGCGCCGAGTTCATCGGCGAAGTCGTACAGGCGCTCGAGATGCCAGTCGGTGTCGGGAACCTGGCGTGCCTCCTCGGTGAAGCGTGTGGCCAGCGCGTGGGGCACATGCGTGCCCACGTGCGGCATGGAGATCAGCAGCGGCCGCGTGCCGCGGCGAAAACGAAAAGGCGCTTCGGTGGTGGTAAAGGTCATGGCGGTCTCGCGTGAGGGATGGCGCGCGCTCAGGGCGCGCCGTTGAGCAATTGCCGGCGGGCCTGCCGGAAGCCTTCGCGCGCGGCGTGCCGTTCGGCGTGGGCGGTGGCGTGCACCCGTACCTGGCCACCGACGTACACGCTGTGGATCGCGTTCGTGCGGTGGCTCGCGAACACATGGGCCGACAGTGCGTCCGGCCCCGAGAGGCCCGCGATCGCCGGATGCGACGCGTCGAGCACGACGGCATCGGCGCGCTGGCCCACGGCGAATCCCGCCACGGGCCGGCTCGCTGCCTGCGCGCCGCCCTGCACGGCGGCCAAGGTCATCGCGGTGGCGACCTGCGGTTGCCACGGCGTGGCAATGACGTTGCGGCGGCGGGTGGACAGGCGCTGGCCGTACTCCAGCATCATCAATTCCTCGGCGGCGTTCACGCCGATGTGGCTGTCCGACCCCACGCCCCAGGCGCCACCCGCCGCCTGCCAGCGGCTCCAGTCGAAGATGCCGTCGCCGAGATTGGCCTCGGTGGTCGGGCACAGCCCGGCGACGGCGCGGCTGGCGGCGCCGAGGCGGTATTCGTCGGCGTCCATGTGCGTCGCATGAACGAGGCACCAGCGCGCATCGATCCGCGCGTGGTCCAGCAACCAGGCGACGGGGCGCTGGCCGCTCCAGGCCACGCAGTCGTCGACTTCCTGTGTCTGCTCGGCGATGTGGATGTGTATGGGGGCCGTGGCGTCGATGGCGTCGAGGCCGGCCAGCGCGTCGCGCAGCGGATCGGGCGGCACCGCGCGCAGCGAGTGCGGCGCTAGACCCAGGCGCGCGCCTTGCGCCTCGCATTGCGGCTTGAGGCGCTCCAGCAGCGCGAGCATGCTGTCGGTGGTGCGAATGAAGCGGCGCTGGTCTTCGCTCGGCGGTTTGCCGCCGAAGCCGCTGGTCTGGTAAAGCACGGGGAGCAGCGTGAGGCCGATGCCCGCCCGTCTTGCCGCGCGCATGACGGCCAGTGCCAGTTCAGCGTCGTCGGCATAGGCGCGGCCGTCCCGGTCATGGTGCACGTAGTGGAACTCGCACACGCTGGTATAGCCGGCTTCGAGCATTTCCACGTACAGACCGAAGGCAATGGCTTCGAGCTGCGCGGGGTCCAGTTGCAGCGCGAACCGGTACATCAATGCCCGCCAGCTCCAGAAGCTGTCCTGGTCTCGCGCGCGGAATTCGGTCAGGCCCGCGATGCCGCGCTGGAAAGCGTGCGAATGCAGATTGGGCATGCCGGGCAGCAGGGGACCGGCGGCGACGTCCACGCCGGCGGGGGCGCGTTGGTCTGGCAGCACTTCGACCAGCGTGCCGTCCCCGCTCCAGCGCAGGAGCACGTTGCGCGCCCAGCCGGCGGGCAGCAGGGCATCGGCGGAGAACAGGGCATGGTTGCGGGAGGGGGCGGTCATGGACGAAGGGATCGATGAGTCGGTTGAGTTCGGGAGCCGGACGGCATGTTGCTCAGTTCCCGCGTGCCACGCGGCCCTGGCGCACGATGGTGCATTGGGGCCGGCCGCCGAACCAGTAGGCCAGTTCAGCCGCGTCGCGCAGTTTCCAGAGTACGAAATTGGCTGGCCGGCCCGCGGCCAGCACGCCGTGCGTGTCTTGCAGGCCCAGCGCGCGCGCGGCGTGGCGGGTGATGCCGTCGAGGGCTTCGGGCACCGTCAGGCGGAACAGGGTGCAGGCCATGTTGGCCATCAGCAGCAGGCTCAGCGCGGGCGAGGTGCCGGGGTTGTGGTCGGTCGATACGGCCATGGGCACGCCGGCGGCACGCAACGCTTCGATCGGGGGTAGATGTGTGTCTCGCAGCGTGTAGTAAGCGCCGGGCAGCAGCACGGCCACGGTGCCGGAGGCCTTCATGGCATCGATGCCGGCCTGCGAGAGATGTTCGATGTGGTCGCACGACAGCGCGCCATGACGCGCGGCCAGCGCGGCGCCGCCCATGTCCGACAGTTGCCCGGCATGCAGCTTGACCGGAATGCCCAGCGACCGCGCGGCCTTGAATACGCGCTCGGTTTCTTCGAGCGTGAAGGCGATGCGCTCGCAGAAGGCATCGACGGCGTCGATGAGTCCTTCGGCGTGGAGCGCGGGCATCATCTCGTTGCAGACGAGGTCGATGTACTCGCCGCTGCGGCCCGCGTATTCGGGCGGCAGCGCGTGCGCGCCAAGGAAGGTGGCCCGTACCGTCACGCCATATGCCTGCGCCAGCCGTCGAGCCACGCGCAGTTGCTTGCGTTCCTGTTCGAGCGACAGGCCATAGCCTGACTTGATTTCGATGGCGCACACGCCCTCGGCCAACAACTGCTCCAGGCGCCGGGAGGCACTGGCGAAGAGTTCATCCTCGCCGGCCTCGCGCGTCGCGCGGACGCTGGAGGCGATGCCGCCCCCCGCCCGCGCGATTTCCTCGTAGGTCGCGCCGGCCAGGCGCATCGCGAATTCGTTGGCGCGCTGGCCGCCGTAGACCAGGTGTGTATGGCAATCCACGAGGCCCGGAGTAACGAGCGCGCCGGCACCGTCATGGCGCGGGGCGCCGGCATGTTCGGCGGGCACCGCGCCGGGGGGGCCTATCCATTGGATCCGGCCGTTGGCCACGACCAGGGCGCAGGGTGCGCCATCGATGGCGCGCAGTTGCGTCCACAGGCCGTCGGCGGAAGGTAGCGTGTCGAAGGCTTGCATCTGACATCCTTGAGTCCGTCCGGACGTTGTGCGGCCGGATGGCTGTTTGACTATACGGCTGCGCCGGCTTCCGCCGGGTGCCACGCCACCGCCAGCAGTGCCGCGCCGGCCTCGGTACCGCGCAGCGACCATGCGTGATCCTCGCCGCTCCACCACAGGCCTTGCCAGGAAGCCAGCGTTTCGCCGTCGGCCCGCCATTGCCCATGCACGGCCAACAACAGTCCGGCGGGCGCGACGGCCAGCTCGGCCGCGCCGCGCAGAACACGCAGGTCGGCACGCACGCGGCCGCGCCGGCTCATGACGTTGAAATCGCTGGACTCGCCACCGAGCAGCGCGCAGTCGATGGGAAGTTCCCCGTTGAAAGCAAAAGGCTGCAAGGCTGTGTCGAGCGGGTGATCGATGCCCGGCCCCTGCAAGCGCACGCCGTCTCCATCGAGCAGCGTGATGATGCGGTCCACCCCCGCGAAGGTCGAGAAGGGGCCGCTCGACGCGATGGAGGCGATGGACACGCGCCAGTCGAAGGTATCGAAGCCCGCCCCGGGGGGCCAGCACGCGATTTCGCGCGTGCTGCCGGCGCCGTTCTTCCACGGTGCCGGCTTCGCGCAAGCTACGTCAAAGCGATGCTTTGCCATGGTCGGGTTCCTGATCCAGGCGGGTGTCCGAAGGGCTGCCGGCGTCAGTTCGGTTCGATGCCCGCTTGCTTGACGACAGGAATCCACCGGGCGGTCTCGGATTTGATGTGCTGGTCCAATTCCTCGGGGGTGCTGCCGACCACGAAGGCGCCCATGTCGTCATAGCGTTTCTTGAAATCGGGACTTTGCACGATATCGTGGAATTCCTTGGAAAGCCTGTCGATGATGGGCCTGGGTGTGCCTTGCCGGGTGACGACGGCGTACCATGAGGTCACTTCGAAGTTGGGAAAACCGGCCTCGGCCATGGTCGGTACGTTCGGCAGCCAGGGGACGCGCGAGCGGTAGGCCACGGCCAGGGGCTTGATCTTGTTGCCCGCGATCTGCGGAATGGCGGTGGTCACTTCGTTGAAGCCGAACTGCGTGGTGCCGCCCAACAGGTCGTTGAGCGCGGGCGCGACGCCTTGGTAAGGCACGGCCTTGAAGTCGGCGCCGGTCTGCGTTGCCAGCATTTCACCGGCCAGGTGCGAGTAGGCGCCAAGCGTGACGCCGAAGTTGGTCTTGCCAGGGTTCTTCTTCGAGTACTCCACCAGTTCCTTGACGCTGTTGACCGGCAGGCTGGGGTGGACGAGCAGCACTTGCGGCGTGTTCACGAGCAGGGAAACGGGCGCGAAGTCTTTCTCCAGGTTGTAGCTCAGACGTTTGAACAAGGCTGGCTGCACCGTGAGATTGGAGGCGGGCGCCAGGACCAGGGTGTAGCCGTCGGCCGGCTGGCGCGCGGCATAGTCGAAGCCGATGTTGCCTGCCGCGCCGGCGCGGTTCTCGACCACCACGGTCTGCTTCAGTCGTTTGGACAGTTCCTCGGATACTTCGCGTGCGATCTTGTCCGTGATGCCGCCGGGCGGGTAGGGCACGACCATGCGAAGCATCTTCGATGGATAGTCGTCGGCCCACGACGCGGTAGCGGCCAGCGTGGCGGCCAGGGCAATGGTCAGTCGAGCAGCGTGGCGCATGGTGACTCCATGGAGAGTTCAGGTTGAGACCGGGCAGAGCAACGCAAGAACGGGAGCGGGGTGGTGGCTGTCGCCACGTTCACCACTTGGGGTGTCCGGGATGGAACACCGGTGTGACCAGGAAACGCCGGGCAATGTCCAGATAGCCGGGGTAGAAGAAATGATCGTTGTCCTCGAGCAGCGCTTCCCGGTCGCGCTGCCAACGCGCGTGGATGCGATACCAGGGCAGCGTCGGCTGCTGGTGGTGGACCAGGTGCAGGTTGTTGTAGAGAAAGAGAACGCCCATCAGGTGGTTGGATTCGACGATGGCGGTGCGTTCCATCGGCCGATCGCCCCAGCGGTGCTCGGTGAAGGTGCGCAACATGCCCCACGACATGCCTGGCCACGCAAAGCATACGAGGTACATCCACAGCGGCATGCCCGCCACCTGCGTGACCCAGTACAGCAGCAGGCCGACGCAGACCGCGTGCACGATCCAGTGTCCGACGTGGGAGAAGTCCCCCGCGAGCAATCTGGCGGCTTCGCGCCTGACCAGCTTGTAAAGGCGCACGAAAGGCCCGAACACAAGGCGGCAGGCCAGCGCCTGGTTGAGCATCAGCAGCGCCTTCTTTATCCTGCCCAGGCGCTGCCAGTCGCCGGCAAGCCGGTAGTAGCTTTCGGTGTCGCGCTGCGGATGGGTGAGATGGAAATTGACGTGATGCGTGCTGTGGCTGCGGTTGTAGAGCGGGTAGGGCAGCCAGAGTCCCAGCGGCGGCCAGACGAAGGCATTGCGCAGCCACGTGGGCCAGTTGCGCATCGCATGGATGCTCTCGTGTTGCAGCGAGAAGTGCCACTGCACGACATAGCCGCCCAGCAAGAACAGCAGCCACCCCGGAATGTAGGCGTGATACCAGACCAGCGCTACCCAGCTTGCATACAGCACCAGGCCGAGCAGCACCGTGGGCAGCTCGTAGCGGTCCCAGAAGGGCATCGCCGCGACACGGGAATTGCGATCCATGGCGGTGTCCCTCAGCCGTCGATCATCGGCAGCTTGAGCCCGAACTGTCCGGCCGTCCGCACGGCGAGCTCGTAACCGGCGTCGGCGTGGCGCATCACGCCCGTGCCGCAGTCGTTGACCAGCACGCGTGCCAGTCGCTTGTCGGCGGCCTCGGTGCCGTCGCACACGATCACCATGCCCGAATGCTGCGAATAGCCCATCCCCACGCCGCCGCCGTGGTGCAGGCTCACCCAGGTCGCTCCGCCGGCGGTGTTGAGCAGCGCGTTCAACAGCGGCCAGTCGCTGACGGCATCGGTGCCGTCCTTCATGCTTTCGGTCTCGCGGTTGGGGCTGGCGACCGAGCCGGTGTCCAGGTGATCGCGCCCGATCACGATGGGCGCCTTGAGCTCGCCCTTGCGCACCATCTCGTTGAAGGCCAGGCCGGCCATGTGGCGTTCCCCCAGGCCCAGCCAGCAGATGCGCGCGGGCAGGCCCTGGAAACTGATGCGTTCCCTGGCCATGTCCAGCCAGCGGTGCGTATGCCTGTTCTCGGGGAAGAGTTCCTTGATCTTGGCGTCCGTCTTGTAGATGTCTTCCGGATCGCCCGACAGCGCCACCCAGCGGAACGGGCCCTTGCCCTCGCAGAAAAGCGGGCGGATGTACGCGGGGACGAAGCCGGGGAAATCGAAGGCATTCTTCAGGCCTTCGTCGAAGGCGACCTGGCGGATGTTGTTGCCGTAGTCCACCGTGGGGACCCCCATCGCGTGGAAGTCGAGCATGGCCTGGACGTGCGCCTTGCAGCTTTGCGCGGCGGCCTTGGTGAGGAGGGCATGCTGCGCGGGATCCGCCATCGCGGCCTTCCACCGCTCCACGCTCCAGCCCACGGGCAGGTAGCCGTTGATCAGGTCGTGCGCCGAGGTCTGGTCGGTCACGATGTCGGGCCTGGGGACACCCGCGCCGCCCGACTTCACCCGCCTGACGAGTTCGGGCAGCACCTCGGCCGCATTGCCCAGCAGCGCGATGGAGACGGCCTCGCCTTTTCCGGTGTGCTGCTTGATGAGCGCGAGCGCGTCATCGATGTCCCTGGCCTGTTTGTCGACATAGCGCGTGCGCAGGCGAAAGTCGATGCTGCTTTGCTGGCATTCGATGGTCAGCGAGCAGGCGCCGGCCAGCGTGGCTGCCAGCGGCTGTGCGCCGCCCATGCCGCCCAGTCCGGCCGTGAGGATCCACTTGCCCGTGAGATCGTTGCCGTAATGCTGGCGGCCCGCTTCAACGAAAGTCTCGAAGGTGCCCTGTACGATGCCCTGGCTGCCGATGTAGATCCAGCTGCCGGCGGTCATCTGGCCATACATGAACAGGCCTTTGCGGTCCAGTTCATTGAAGTGTTCCCAGTTGGCCCACTTGGGCACGAGATTGGAGTTGGCGATGAGCACGCGGGGGGCGTCGGCGTGGGTCTTGAACACGCCCACGGGTTTGCCGGACTGCACCAGCAGTGTCTCGTCGGCTTCCAGGTCCTTGAGCGAGGCGAGGATCTGGTCGAAGCACTGCCAGTTGCGCGCGGCGCGGCCGATGCCGCCGTACACCACCAGCGCCTGCGGATTCTCGGCTACGTCCGGGTCCAGGTTGTTCTGGATCATGCGAAACGGTGCCTCGGTCAGCCAGCTCTTGCAGCTCAGGTCGGCGCCGCGCGGCGCGCGGATTTCGCGCGTGGGGTCAAGGCGGGGGTCGGCGTCCTGGCGGAGCATTTTCTCAGGTGCGTTCATGGTCGTCTCCGTGATTGGTGCGGGAACTGAGCGATGGGCCGCTCAGCGGCCGAAGCGGATGCCGCGCTCGCGGCCCATCTGCCTGGCGATCAGCAGTTGCAGGATCTGGCTCGTGCCTTCGTAGATGCGCAGCAGGCGCGCGTCGCGATACATGCGCTCGATGGGGTACTCGGCGATGTAGCCGGCGCCACCGAAGATCTGCACCGCGCGATCGGCCACGCGGCAGACCATCTCGGACGAGAAATACTTGGCGCCCGCGGCCTCCTTGACGGCCGATCCCGTCGCGTCGATGCGGCGCGCGGCATCGAGCGTCATGGCGCGCGCGGCCTGCACGTCGACCTGCGAGTCGGCCAGCATGGCCTGGATCAGCTGGAAGTCGATGATGGCCGAGCCGAACTGGCGCCGCTGCGCGGCATAGGCAATCGCCTCCTCGAGCATGCGATCGGCCATGCCCACGCCCATCGCGGCGATGTTGATGCGGCCATGGTCGAGCGTACGCATCGCGGAGCGGAAGCCCTGGCCTTCCTGGCCGCCGACCAGCCGTTCGGCGGGCACGCGTACGTTGTCGAAGATGACGTCGGCCACCTGGGAGCCGCGATGGCCCATCTTTTTCTCCGGCTTGCCGACGCTGACGCCGGGGGCGTGCCGGTCGACGAGGAAGGCGCTGACGCCCGCGGCGCCGGTGGAGGCCGGGTCGGTGCGCGCCATGACGGTGAAGAGATCGGCGCGCGTGGCATTGGTGATGAAGCGCTTGCTGCCGTTGATGAGGTAGTCGCCGCCATCACGCGTGGCACGCGTCGTCAGCCCACCCGCGTCGGAGCCGGCGCCCGGCTCCGTCAGCGCGAAGCAGCCCACCAGCTCGCCCGTTGCCAGGCGTGGCAGGAATTCGCTTTTCTGCTCTGGCGTGCCGTCCAGGGCGATGGCGCGCGAGCCGATGCCCAGGTTGGAACTGTAGATGTAGCGGAAGGCCGGCGACGAGGTGCTGATCGCCATCTGGAAGCGTGCCTGCTGCTCGGCGGTGAGGCCGGCGCCGCCGTACTCGGGCGAGATCGACAGGCCGAAGAAGCCCATGGCCTTCATATCGTCCACGATGTCCTGCGGCACCGCGTCCTCTTCCTCGACGCGCTGCTCCATCGGAACGAGGCGCTCGCGCACGAAGCGCGCGACCTGTTCCATCAGGGCGTCGAAGCTCTCGTCGTCGACATGTTGCGTGGCTGCGCTCATCAGATCAGTCCCTCGTTCCTGAAGACCAGGATGTCCTGCTCGGCAAAGCCGAGTTCCCGCAGGATGGCCTGGGTATGGATGCCCAGCTCGGGGGCGGGGGCGGTGCCGCGTCGCGGCAGGTTGCCAAAACGTACGGGTTGTTCGACGTGGCAGGCCGTGCCGCCGCCGTCGAGCTCATGCGTGCGGACGAGGCCGCGCTCCGTCGCATAGGGCGTGGCGACCGATTGGCGGACATCCAGCACCGGCGCGGCCGGCACGTCGTGCGCCTGCAGCGCGGCAACGGCCTGCTCGACGGTCATCGCGCCGGACCAGCGTTCGATGGTCTCGGCCAGCGCCGCTTCGTTCTTCTTGCGCAGTGCATTGCTCGCGAAGCGCGCGTCCCGTCCGAGGGCGGGCTGGCCCATCGCGTCGGCCAACTGCTGGAACAGCTTCTGGTTCGCCACCGCCAGGACGTACATGCCGTCGACCGCGCGAAAGGCGCCGAAGGGGGCGGAGTTCAGGTGGCGGTTGCCCACTCGCACGCATTCCGCGCCGCCGGCCACCACGCGTGAGACAAGCGTGGGCATCATGCTGACCAGGCAGTCATACATCGCGATGTCCAGATGGCGCCCGCGGCCCGTCTGGCTGCGTTGCCACAGCGCGGCCATGATCCCCCACGCGCCGAACATGCCGGCCGAGACGTCGGCCAGCGACTCCCCGACCACGGTGGGCGGTCCGTCGGGATGGCCGTTGGCCGCCATCAACCCGCTCAAAGCCTGGATGATGGTGTCGTAGGCGGGCCGGTCGGCCCATGTACCCTGCTGGCCAAAGCCCGAGATGCTGCAGTAGATCAGGCCCGGGTTCAGGGCCGAGAGCCGTTCATAGCCGATGCCCAGCCGATCGGCCACGCCCGGCTTGAAGTTCTCGACCACCACGTCGGCCCACCGCGCGAGACGGTCGATGATGCGTGCGGCCGACGGACTCTTGAGATTCATGCGCAAGCTGTGCTTGCCACGGTTCACGAACGCGAAGTTGGTGCTGCGGCCTTGGACCTGGAAGCCCATGTGGCGATAGTCGTCGCCGTCGAAAGGCTCGACCTTGAGCACTTGCGCGCCGGCGTCGGCAAACATGGCCGTGCAGAAGGGACCGGCCAGCACGCGCGTGAAGTCCAGTACTTTCAGCCCGGCCAGCGGCGGATCGTCGTGCGTCGGCGTGTTCATCGGGCCGTCTCTTCTGTGAGGGAGAAGCCGCGCCGTTCGGACTCGGCCTGGCGTTCGGCGAGCACGCTGTAGTCGGACGCCCGCACCTGGGCGAAGCGCGCCAATTGCAGCTGCTGCATGGCGGCGCGGCAGACCTCGTCCTCGTGCGCCGACAGCAGCGCCGTGCGCGCACGAGCGGCCTCGTCTTCGGAGCTGCCCGGCGATGCGACCAGTACCGGAATCGGTGAAGCGACGGTGGTGGCGACGGTGCGCAGCGGCGCCATGATCTGTGGCGCGTGCCGGCGCAACAGATCGAGGACATAGCTGTCGACCACGCCGAGTTCGGCCCGGCCTTCGGCAACCGCCTGGATCACGGCCATTGGCGTGGGCGTGGGTTGTCCGGCGCGGATGAAGGGCGATACGCCGGTCGCGCCTCGCAGGGTGAGCAGGTGATGGCGCGGTGCGTTGTAGCCCGAGTTGCTTTCGGGCAGCATGTGCGCCAGGCGCGTGCCCGCGGGGACCGAGGCGAGATCCGTCATCGCGCCGTCGGCGCGCGCGATGAATTCCGTGAAGTAGATCGGCCGGCCTTCATAACGCGGCGCCGAGGGAACGGGGGCCGCCAGCAGGATGGGGCGCGGCGTTCCGGTGATGAAGGGCAGCCCGCACATGAACACACATGCGTTGTCGCCGCGGTCCCAGAGGCTGCGCATGGGGGCGGGAGCCGCGTGCGGCTCGTAGTCCCACGCGAGGCTCGCGCGCTGGCCGACACGCAGCAAAAGGGTGCGCCAGGCGTCGGTGATGGCCGGTGTCAGCGCATACATGCGCGCGTTGCAGATCACGCGTACACCAGCTTCTGGCCGATACCCATCGCCTCGCCCTTCTTGAGCAGGGCGTCGCCGAGGGCAATGTCCGACAGCGACAGGCCGCGATGCCAGAACAGGTTGGTCTCGTCGTCGGATTGGCGCCCGGGCTTCCTGCCGGCGACGATCTGCCCGAGTTCGGCGTGCAGCGTCTGTTCGGACAAGCGGCCGGTTTCCACGTGGCGGCGCAGCGAACCCAGGATGCCGCCCTTGCACTGGCCCCAGTCGTCGACCACCAGTTTGTCCATGATGTCGGTCAGCGAAAGCTCGACCGCGCTCATGGTGCCGTAGGGGACGACGAAGGCGCCCTTCTTGATCCACTCGGTCTTGAGCAGCGGTCGGGGGGCATCCAGGCGAGAGGCCTCGACCACGATGTCGGCGCCTTCGACGCAGGACTGCCAGTCCTCGGTCACGGTGATCTTCTTGCCCAGGTCTTTCTCCAGGCGGGCGGCGAACGCGTTGCGGCTTTCGGGGCGACGCGAGTGGACCCGGATCTCGTCGAAGTCGAACAGGCGATCGAGCAGGCGAACGTTCCAGTAGGACGTGCCGCGCGCGCCGACGTGGCCGAGGATCTTGCTGTTCTTGCGCGCAAGGTGCTTGGCGCCCAGCGCGGTCACGGCACCGGTGCGCGCATCGGTGATGAAGGTCGCGTCGACCACGGCGACGGGAATGCCGGTGCGCGGGTCGAACAGGTTCAGCATTGCCATCTCCGATGGCAGGCCCTGCTTGTAGTTGTCCACGAAGTCGCCCACGATCTTCACGCCGGCCAGGTTCAGCGGCGCGACATAGCCGCGCAGCACATTGAAGTGCCCATTGAAGGCGGGGTCGGGCATCAGGTGCATGCGCGGTTCGATCACCGTCTGTCCGTTGCCCTGCGCGCGCAGGCCGCCCTCGACCGCGGCAAGGATTTCCTCGTCGGTCAACGCGATGCGTTCCACGTCGGGGCCGTTCAGGTAGGTCATCGAGATCGACTTCATGTGCTTGTGCTCCGGCTTGCGATTGATGAAGTGGTGTATACCAATTTACGCGAGAGCGGCAACGGGAGTCAATGTGCTTTGCACGGCAATTTCCAGGGGTTAACCCAGGGGCCGGGCAGGGACCGGTACCATGCGCCGGGTGTTGGCGGCGGTTCCGCGCTCGCGTTTCCCTGGGTATGGGGCCGGGGATGGCAGGTTGCGCAGTTGTGGCAACATGGCTGTCGCTTGAATGTGGAATGCGCGCTTTGTGGGAGAGACTAATGTCGCTGAATGCCTCCGGTCAGAAGACCGGCTATTCCGAGGTGAAGGCCGAGATCCGCGCAATGATCGAACGCGGCGGCTGGAAACCCGGGGTCAGGCTGCCTTCCGAGCGCGCGCTCGAAAGCCAGTTCGGGTGCGCGCGCCTGACCGTGCGGCGGGCATTGCAGGAATTGCAGGCGGAAGGCCTTATCGAGCGCCGCCACGGCTCCGGATCCTACGTGGCGGACCTCAACTCAATCTCCAATGTCCTGATGGTCAAGGACGTGCATCAGGAAATCGTGGAGCGCGGCCATCGCCACAGCAGCAAGGTGCTGTCCAGGCAAAAGCTGCGCGCAAGCGCCGCCATCGCGGATGCGATGGGCCTGGGGCGCCAGTCCGACGTGTTTTATTGCGAGGTCCTGCACTTCGAGAACGGCGTGCCCATCCAGTTCGAAGAGCGTTTCATCAATCCAGAAGTGATTCCGGATTTCCTGGGCCTGGACCTGGACAGCCATACCGCATCGAGCTACCTGTTTGCGCGCGCGCCTCTCACGGCGGCCGAACAGGTGATCGAGGCCGTCAATGCCGAGCCGGCCGTGGCCCGGCTGCTGGGCGTGGCCGACGGCGCGGCCTTGCTGCGCGTCTCGCGCCGCACGGAGTCGCAGGGCAGGGTGGCCTCGGTGGCACGGCTCTACCATCCGGGCCACAGCTACCGTTTGATCGGGGCTTTCTCCAGCGCGGCCTAGGCTGAATCGACCTTCATGTTCTTGACCCGGTCTTGTCCGGGGCACCGGGGCCGGGCGACCGGCTTCGCTGCGCCCCACCGCGGGCCGCCCCACCCCACCGGTCACGGACGGTTCAAGAACCCTATCCCAGACATTCATGAATGTCGATTCAGCCTAGGGCCCCTTGCCGGCCATGTACGACGATCGATGGGCCTCAAGCCTCGTCGATCACCGGGTTGCGCAGCAGGCCCACGCCCTCCACCTCGATCTCGCACACATCGCCGGGCTTGAGCCAGACCGGTGGCTTGCGCGCCAGGCCCACGCCCGACGGGGTGCCGGTGATGATCATGTCGCCCGGTTGCAGCGCCATGCCTTCCGAGCAGGCCGCCACCAGGGTGGCCACGTCGAAGATCATGTCGCGGGTGTTGGCGTCCTGCATGACCTGGCCGTTCAGGCGGCACTGGATCCGCAGGCCGGCGGCGCCCGGCGGCAGTTCGTCGGCGGTGACGAACTCCGGGCCGAAGCCGCCGCTGCGGTCGAAGTTCTTGCCCCACAGCCACTGGTTGGAGCGGAACTGGTAGTCGCGGATCGACCCTTCGTTGAACAGCGAATAGCCCGCCACGTGTTCGAGCGCGCGTTCCTTGGGAATGTAGCGGCCGCCCTTGCCGATCACCGCGACCAGTTCGGCCTCGTAGTCGAACTGCACGGAGACGCGGGGGCGTTCGATGGCGGTACCGTGGGCCACCCAGGACGATGGGAAGCGCTGGAACAGCACCGGATGCGCGGGCGGCGCGAAATTGCTTTCGGCGGCATGGTCCACATAGTTCAGGCCGATGGCGAAAGCCTTGGCGGGGTGTTGCAGCGGCGGCAGCAGGGCGAGGCCGGCCAGGGCCAGGCGCTCGCCCGGCGCGTCGGCCGCCGCGCGGGCGGCATCCAGGCCGCCGGGGTCGCGCAGCAGTTCGTCCAGCGTGGCGGGCAGGCCGCGTGCGGTCAGGTCGACCACGTCGTTGCCCAGGCGGGCACCCAGGGCGGGCGCGCCGGCGGGGTTCTTGAAGGCGATCAGTCTCATGGCGTGTCTCGTTTCCCCGTCAGCCGGGGTATTCCTGGTTGGTGATGAAGTCGGCCGGCAGGGGCGGACCCCAGACGTAGAGCGAGTCCTCGGGCGGGTGGTCGGCGGCGGGCCAGTCCAGGCCGGCCGGGACGTAGTCGATATCGTACGAGTATTCGGCCCAGCTGCCCCAGGGGTCGCGCACGTAGTAGAAGTAGTTCGAGCCCAGCACGTGGCGGCCGACGCCCCAGCCCTGCGCGTAGCCGGCGATGCGCATCTGCTCGGAGCCGCGGCCGACCTCGTCCAGGCTGCCAACGTCCCAGCTGGAGTGATGCAGGCCGCGTGCGTGCGATTTGGCGAAAGCCACGAGGTGATGGTCGCTGCCATGGATGCCGTGCATGAAGGCGATGAGGTCGCCGGAATGGTCCGACACGCGCAGCCCCAGTATGGTCCGGCAGAAGTCCACCATGCGTGCGACGTCGGGCGTGAAGAACAGGACGTGCGAAAGGTGGCGCGGCCGCACCGGCCGCACGCGGCTGCGGGCCGGGGCGGCGCCCTGGCCGGGCGGGACCGGGGCGACGGCAAAGGGCGGGCTCTTGGCGGCGGGCGAAACCTTGTCCGCCACCACCAGTTGCAGCGGCGTGCCATCCGGATCGCGCAGCCACAGCCCCTGGCCGTCCGACAGTGCGTGCGGGGCGGTTCGCGGGCCCGCGGCCTCGATGCGCGCGCGCATTTCGTCCAGGTCGGCCGCGTGGATGCCGTAGCGGACGTATTGCAGGCGCTTGGTCTGGCCTTGCTCGTGGACGCGGCTCCACACATGGGGATGGCCGTGCGTGCGCAGTTCGAGATGGCCGGCGCCGCGCCGCACGTCCAGGCCGAAGGCCAGGTAGAAGCGTTCGGCCTCGGCCAGGTCGGGCACCGAGTACACGAAGCAGTCCACCGAATGCACGGCGGCGCGGCGTTCGAGGTGAGTCGTCAAGGCTGGGGCGCGCATCGGCGTGCTCCTATTCCGGTTTGATGCCCGCCATGTCGACGGCGGCGCGCAGGATGGCGGTGTCGTCGCGCAGCGACGCGGCGAAGGCCTCGGGGCTGCTGCCGATCACGCTCCAGTGCTGTTCCTCGATCTTGGCGCGCACGTCGGGCTGCTGCAACACGGCGCGGAAGGTGTCGGCCAGCCTGGCGACGATGGGCGCGGGCGTGCCAGCGGGCGCGACGAATCCCATCCAGTTGCCGAAGGGGCGGAAGTCGGGGAAGTCCTCGGTGATGGCGGGCACGTCGGGGTGCAGCGGATGGCGCCTGGGCGTCATGAAGGCCAGCACCTTGATCTGTCCCTGCTTCCACTGTCCGAGCAGGCTGCCCACGCTCAGGATGGTGGCGTCGAGCCGGCCGGCCAGCAGTTCGATGGCGATCTGGCCCGCGCCCTGGTAGGGCACGTGCAGCATGTCGACGCCGGCGGCGGCCTTGAACTGTTCGCCCAGCAGGTGGTTGAACGAGCCGTTGCCGACGCTGGCGAAATTGAGCTTGCCGGGATTGCGCTTCAGGTAGTCGACGAACTCGCGCGTGGTGTTGGCCGGCACCTTGGCGCTGACCATCAGCGCGACGGGCAGGTCGGCCACGGCGGTGATGGGCGTGAAGCTCTTGAGCGGTTCGTAGGGCAGGTCCTTGCGCAGGTAGCTGTTGAGCAGCAGGGCCGAGGTGGTGGTCAGGTGGATGTTGTAGCCGTCGGGCGCCATGCGGGCGGCGTAGCTGGTGCCGACGATGCCGTTGGCGCCGCCGCGGTTCTCGAACACCAGCGGCTGGCCCAGCAGCTTGCCCGCCCGGTCGGCGATCAGGCGGCCGATGACGTCGATGGGCGATCCGGTGGGATAAGGAAAGACCACGTGGATGGGCTTGTTGGGGTAGGGTTGTTGCGCGCCTGTCTGCAGCGGGCAGGCCAGGCCGAGCAGCGCGGCCAGCGCTCCGGCGATCAGTTGCTTGGCTTGTCTCATCGTGGGTCCTCTTGGGGGGCTACGTGACCGGGGGACTTGGCCCCGGCCTGGGGAAGGGATGCCAGGCAGTCGCGGAACGCCCGGCAGATGTCGTCGTTGGCGCGGCGGGCCGCGGCCGAGGCTTCGAAGAAGCCCAGGAAGGGGTGGAACATGTCGTCGTGGCGCAGTACCGTGACGGGCACGCCGGCGCCGCGCAGCCCGTCGGCGTAGGCCAGGCCTTCGCTGCGCAACGGGTCGTGCCCGGCCACCGCGATGACGGTGGGGGGCAGCCCGGCCAGGTCGTCGGCGCGCAGGGGCGAAGGCGGGAAGGTGGCGGCTTCCCCGGCGCGTTCGCCCATGTACAGGCGGGCGATGTCGCGCAGGTCGGCCGGGGACAGCATGGGATAGTCGCGGCCAGCCGCCTCCAGGCGCCGCGTATCGCGGGCCATGTCCAGGCCGGGCACGACCAGTAGTTGTGCCGCCAGCGGCCGGCCGGCGTCGCGGCACAGCAGGGCGGCGCTGGCCGCCAGGTTGGCGCCCGCGCTTTCTCCGGCCACGGCTACGCGGGCCGGGTCGCCGCCCAGTTCACGGGCATGCGCCTGTACCCATTGCGTGGCGGCCAGGGCGTCGTCGTGCGCGGCCGGGTAGGGATGCTCGGGCGCCAGCCGGTAGTCCACCGACACGACCACCGCGTCCATGTCGCGGCACAGCTTGCGCGCGATGTCGTCCATCAGTTCGACGCTGCCCAGCACGAAACCGCCGCCGTGGAAGAAGACCACGGTGACGTGCGGGCCCGCCGTGGCGGGACGATAGACGCGGCCTGGCACCGGGGCCTCGGCCTCGGTCAGGTCGCGCACGGCGCCTACTTCGGGCACGCCGTGGCGGTCGCGCGCGGCCAGGATGGCGCGCGCCATGCGCTGGCGGGCCTCGGGTGCGCCGCCGGCGAACGGCGCGGGGGCGCCTTGCGCGCGCAGGGCGGCCACGATGCGGGCCAGGTCCGCGTCCAGGGGGACGGCAGGCGCGGCCGTCATGCCGGCAGCTCCAGCACGTGCGCCTGCGAGGCCCGGGCGCGCCGCCGCAGCGCCGCGACGTCGAGGTGCAGCAGTTGTCCCGCGCGTTTGACGGCGCGGCCGGCCACGAACACGGTATCGACGTTGCCGGGATGGGCCGCCAGCACCACGGCGCCGACGGCGTCCGACACCGGTGTCAGGTTCAGGTCGTCGCCGCGTATCAGCACGATGTCGGCCTCCTTGCCGGGCGTGAGCGAGCCGGTCTTGTGGTCCAGGCCGGTGGCGCGGGCGCCGGCCAGCGTGGCGAATTCCAGCACGTCGCGCAGCGTGAGCGTGGCCGGCGCGTCCGGCACGCGCGAGTGGCCGCCGCCCATCCAGGACCGGTAATAGGCGAAAGCGTGGCGCATCTGGGTGAACATGTCGCCGGCGCATTTCGTCTCGGTATCGCCGCTCAGGCTGGGCCGGATGCCGGCGGCTAGCAGGCGGTCGAAGGGGATGTCGCCGATGCCCTGGGCGTTCATCTCGCAATGCACGCCCAGCGAGGCGGTGACGCCGGCGTCGGCCATCATCGCGATCTCGTCATGGCCGCAGAAGCAGCAGTGCACGAAGGTCAGGTCCGGGCCCAGCGCGCCTTCGGCCTGCATCTGCGCGATCGCGCGGATGGGCGCGTTGCGCGCGTAGGCGCCCATGTGGATGCTGGAGCGTATGCCCAGTTCGCGCGCCAGGCGCAGGTCGTCCAGCCAGACTTCGCGGCGGGCCATCTCGGGGCCGCGCGCCGCCATGGCCAGCGTCAGCAACTGGTCGTCCGAGGCAAAGAACTCCCGGCGCAGCCGGCGGATGTCGCGTGGGTGGCCGCGCTGGCTGTCGAACATCCAGCTCGCGCCCTCGACCAGCGGCCAGCCGTGGCCGAACACGGCCCGCAGGCCGGCGTCCCGCAGGGCCTGGACGGCGGCGTCGCTGTGCTCGGGACTGTTCTGCACGTGCGACCAGTCCATCATGGTGGTGATGCCGCCGTCCAGCGCCGAGACCGCGCCCAGCAGCGTGCCGGTGTAGACGTCCTCGGCGCGGAAGGCCGCGCCCTTGGCGCCCAGCATCTCGGCAAAATAGACCTGCGGATCGATGTCGGCATAGCGGTGCCGCACGCAGGTCTGCCAGGTATGGCGGTGCGTGTCGACGAAGCCGGGCAGGACGATCATCCCGCGGGCATCGATCTGCGCCGCATCGTCGACCGCGAGGTTCGGCGCGATCGCGGCGATGCGGTCGTCCTCGATCAGGAGGTCGCCCTGGCGCAGGTCGCCCACCTGGGGATCGACGCTGACGATCCAACCCTGGCGGATGAGCGTGCGACGGCTCATGCCCGCGCTCCGCGCAGCCAGCGTGCCAGCTCGGCGCGCACTTCGCCGCCCTGTTGCACGGAGGTGCCGGCCCAGGCGATGTAGCCGTCCGGCCGCACCAGCAGCCCCTGGACGCCGGCCAGCGCGGCGGGCGCCCGGCCCAGGCGCGCCTGCACGTGGCGCACGGGCAGCCCTTCCAGCGGCAGGTCCGCGTACTGGCCGCTGTAGCCTTCCAGGTCCAGCAGCACGAAGCGCCGCTCGCGCAGCAGTTCGGCCAGGCGCACCGACTGGCCGTCCAGTCCGATCAGGTCGATGTCCGGGGCGTGCTGCCCGGCCAGCGGGTGGCTGCCCGGCGGCGCGGGATAGGGGTGGGTCAGGCCGCAGAGTTCGCGCACCAGCTTGCGCTGCACGTCGGGCAGCGGAATGTACTCGCGCTGCATGCGCCGCTTCAGGGCGACGCCTTCGGGTTCGAAATTGAATTGCAGCGCACACTGGGCCGCGACGCTGTCGAGCAGGTCGCGCATGACCGGCAGGCGTTCCTCGTCATAGCTGTCGAGGATGGCGGCGTCGCTGTGGCCCCGCACCACGTGGGCCAGCTTCCATCCCAGGTTGAAGGCGTCCTGCAGGCAGAAGTTCATGCCCACGCCGCTGGCGGGGTAGTGGATGCGCGCCGATTCGCCCACCAGGAAGACGCGGCCGCTGCGCAGCGTGGGCACGGCGCGCATCTGGTCGTCGAAGCGCGAGGCCCAGCGGTGGCCGCGGATGCCGTAGTCGGTGCCGTGCACGTCGCTGATGCATTGCAGGGCTTCTTCCAGCGTGACGGGCTCATCCTTGGCCGCATGCCGCCGGTCGCGATGCACGATGTTGAAGCGGGTGATGCCGTCGCCGAAGGCGTAGCCGCGCACCCAGCCCATCTCGTTGTCGACGTTGACGCGGCCGCCGGGCCAGGGGGCGTCCAGTTCGGCGTCGATCACGATGCCGCGGAACGAGCCGCCGCGGCCGTCGAAGGGCAGGCCGGCCTGGCCGCGCACGACGCTGCGGCCGCCGTCGGCGCCGACCAGATAGCGGGCGCGCAGGGTAGTCGTGGTGCCGTCCTCGCTGCCGACATCCACTTCGACCCCGTCCGCCGATTGCCGCACGGCCCGGGCTTCGGCGCCGCGCCGTATCTCGGCGCCGCTTTCCTCGGCCCAGGTCCACAGGATTTCCTCGGTCAGGTTTTGCGGCAGTCCCAGCGTGAAGCCGTAGCGGGTTTCCAGGTAATGCCATTCGATGGGGTGGAAGCCAGCCCAGATGTGCGAGGGGCGGAACGGATACGGGCTGATGTCGCGTGTACGCCGGATGAAGCGGTCGGCGATGCCGCGCGCGTCGAACAGCTCCAGCACGCGCGGCAACAGGGTGCCGGCGCGCGACTGCACGCCTTCGGTGCGCCGCTCCAGGACCAGCGTCCTGGCTCCCGAGCCCGCCAGTTCGGCGGCCAGGGTCAGCCCCGACGGGCCGCCACCGACCACGATCACATCCCACTGCATTGTCTGTCTCCAGCTTTTTCGTCAAGGCGGCTTCGAGCCGCATGCCTCGCATGGTGGCGAGCCCGTCGACAGACGTAAAGTTAATTGTTTAAATTCGAACCATTTGTTTGGTAAATGGATGGGCCATGCGCTTCAACAAGCTGGACTTGAATCTGCTGGTGGTGCTCGACGCCCTCCTGGCCACCCGCAGCGTGAGCCGCGCCGCCGAGCGCATCTTCCTGAGCCAGCCCGCGACCAGCCTGGCGCTGGGGCGGCTGCGCGAGTATTTCGACGACGAGCTGCTGGTGCCGGTGGGCAAGACCCTGGTGCCGACCCCGCTGGCCGAGCAGCTGGTCAAGCCGGTGCGCGACGTGCTGCTGCAGATCCAGACCGTGACGCGCGCCCGGCCCACCTTCGATCCGGCCACGGCCACGCGCCGCTTCACGATCGAATCCTCGGACTATGTCATCACGGTGCTGCTGGCGGAGGTGGTGCGGCGGGCGGCGAAGCTGGCGCCGCTGATGCAGTTCGACCTGCGGGCGATCAGCCCCCAGACGCCCGAGCACCTGGACAGCGGCGGGATCGAACTCCTGATCGCGCCGGAGTTCGCGGTCGTGGCGGGGCACCCGGCCGAACCGCTGTTCGAGGACACGTTTTCCTGCCTGGTGTGCGAAGCGCATGTCGGCCCGGCGTTCGAACTGTCGAGCGAAGCCTATTTCGAGGCTGCGCACGTGGGCGTGGAATGGGGCGGCGGGCGGCGGATCACCTATGACGCGAAGATGCTGTCGCGCGGCCGGCGTCAGCGCCGGCAGGACGTGATCGCCCCCAACTTCACGCTGGTGCCGGAGTTGCTGGTGGGCACGCCGCGCATCGCGACCCTGCCGACCCGGCTGGCGCGCCACATGGCGGCGCGTTTCGCGCTGCGGGTGGTGCCTTGTCCGATTGAGATTCCCCGCTTCGCGGAGAACCTGCAATGGCACAAGTACCAGGAGCGGGATCCGGCCATTTCCTGGCTGCGGGGGTTGTTGCGGGCCACGGCCGGGGATTTGCCCGCGCTGGACGAGGCGCCGCGCGTTCCGCCGCGGCGCCGGCGAGGCGAAGACGCGCGCGCCTAGTGTTCGGACCTGGTGGCGAGGCTGATCTGCGCTGCGGCGACTCGAATCGCATCGTCGTCGATGTGCCGATGGATCACGATCCGCAAGGTATCGGCATCGCGCGGGCGTACGAGTATTCCCCGGGCGGACAGCCGCGCGGCGCAGGCGGTCGCTGCGCCGGGGCTCGAGGCGCCCAGGTGGACGAGCACGATGTTCGTGTCCGGCGCATTTCCGACCAGCGCCGGAGCTTGTGCCCGCAGGCTGGCCCATAAGGCGTACGCGCGCCGGTGGTCGTCGGCCAGCCGTCCGGCCATGTCGCGCAAGGCGACCAGGCCCGCGGCGGCGACGCAGCCCGCCTGGCGCAGGCCGCCGCCCACCATGCGGCGATAGCTGCGGGCGCGGACGACGAAGTCGCGGGAACCCGCCAGGATCGAGCCCATGGGCGCGCTCAGGCCCTTGGACAGGCAGAACGTCACCGTGTCGCCGAACGCGGCGATGGCCGCGGGCGGGACGCCCTGCGCCAGCGCCGCATTGAAGATCCGCGCGCCGTCGATATGGACGGCAGCGCCGGCCGCCCGCGCGTGTCCGCTCACGGCGGCGAGGTAGGGCAGCGGCAGGGCGCGGCCGCCCGCATGATTGTGGCTCGTTTCGATCACGACCATCGCCGTGGGGGCGCCATGGCGGGAATAGCCGCCGCGCATCGACGCCGCCAGCGCGTCGAGGTCCATCATGCCGCCGCGCGACCGGACCGCCGTGCACATCAGGCCGGCCAGGCGCGAAATGCCGCCACCCTCGGAACGGGCCACGTGCGCGTGTTCATCGACCAGCGCCTCGCCCCCTCTGCTGGCGTGCACCAGGGCCGCGACCAGGTTGCCCATGGTGCCGCTGGCCACGAACAAGGCGTCTTCCTTGCCCATGGCCGCGGCGCCCGCCGCTTCCAGTTCGCCCACGGTCGGGTCGCCGTCCAGCCCGTCGTCGCCGACGACGGCCATGCGCATCGCCTCGCGCATGGCCTCGGTGGGCTCCGTGACGGTATCGCTGCGCAGGTCGATGCGGCGTCCGGCCCCGGTGGCGGGCGCGCGATCAGGCGCGGGACTGGCGCTCATGCCACTGCGCGGTCACGGCCACGGCGCGGTCGATGTCCGACCGGTCGTTGTAGGCATGGATGGAGAATCGCAGCAGGTCGCGCCGGACGGCGGCCTGTACCCGGTGCTCCTGGAGATGGCGTTGCAGTTCGGCCGACGCGGGACCGCCGCCGGGGATGCGCAGGCACACCATGTTGGCCATGATGGCCCCCGCGGGCCGCACCACGCCGCAGCCGCGCTCGGCCAGGCCGTCGGCGAGCGAGGTGGCCAATGCCGTGACGTGTCGGTCGATCGCGGGCGTGCCGCACGCCAGCAACATGGACAGGGTATCGGCCACGAGCGCCGACGCCAGGAAGTTGTAGTTGCCCACATCGAAGCGCTGGGCGCCGGCCTTGTAGTGGATGGGGCCCTTGTCGTAATCGGCTTCGTGGGTCGCGGCGATGGTGACGCCGAAGCGCGCCAGGTAGGGCGGCGTCAACGACTCGGCAAAAGCGCGGCGCACATACAGCAGCCCCATGCCGTACAGCGAGCACAGTCCCTTTTGCGTGCTGGCCGCCAGCGCGTCGATGCCCATGGCCTCGACGTCCAGGTGCGTGATCCCGGCCGCCTGCGCCGCATCCACCACCAGATGCGCGCCGGCGGCGCGGCAGGCCCGGCCGAGCGCATGCAGATCGGTGCGCAGCCCCGGCTTGAACGAGGTGGCGGACACGGTCACCACGCGCACGCGCGATCCCTCGCCCAGCCGATCGAGCGCGGCCTGCAGCGGGAACAGTCCGTCGGGCGACGACAGGTCGCGCACCACCACGCCCAGCCGTTCCTGGTTGCGCCAGGTATAGAGGTTGTTGGGGTGTTCGATGTCGGAGCACAGGATGACTTCATCCCCGGGCCGCCAGTCGATGGAGGCCGCGACGATGTTCAGGCCTTCGGATACGTTCTTGGTCATGGCGATCTCGATCGGATCGGCGTTGACCAGGCGCGCGAAGGACTGGCGCACCGTCTCGACCAAGCTGAAGTAGCGGTCCTTGTCGATGACGCCGTTCACGCGTTCGAGCAAGTGGGCCTGGGCGATCTCCAGGCTGCTGGCGGGAATCAGGCTGCGGCTGGCCACGTCCAGGTGGGCGCGCTGGGCGGTGCCGGGGAAGCGGGCGCGCAGGGCGGCAAAGGGGGACATGTCGGTAACGGTTGTCATGGCGGGCTCGGACAAATGCGGGGAATGTCCGGCAGCATAGTCAGCGCGACTTTGCGCGCCTATCGATTTTTCGGTGCGCGAGCTATGACCTCAGGACATACCGCGTTGGCCGCGCGCCGCGGTGCGGGCGACCTCTCCGGCCTGCCCGTGCAGGAAACCGATCAGCGTCTCGGCGGCGGCCGACAGGGGGCGGTCCACCCGGCGCAGGATGCCCATCTGCCGCTGGGGCCTGGGCGGGCCGATGGGCCGGTGCACCAGTCCGGCCAGGTTCATGGCTTCCAGGCCGACGCGGGGCAGCACGGTCACGCCCAGGCCTTCGCGCACCATGCTCAGGGCCGTGACCATGTTCACCACCTCGAAGGCCGGCGCGCGATGGCTGCCGGCCTGCGCCAGTCCCGCATCGACCAGCCGCCTGACGCTGGATGGCGCGGGCAGCAGCACCAGCGGCATCGCGGCAAGCTCGGGCCAGCCGATCTGGCGGGCGCGCGCGCGGGCATGGCCGGCGGGCAGGATGGCGACCAGTTCGTCGGTGAACATGAAGTCGAACCGCAGCGCCGGAATCTCGTGCGAATACATGCCCAGGCCGAACTCCACTTCGCGCTGGAGCACCTTGTCGATCAGGAGGTCGTTCTGGTCCTCGATCTGGCGTACCTGGACTTTGGGAAAGCGCTCGCGCAACTGGGCGATCGCGCGGGTTCCGAGGCCGAATGCCGACGAAGGCAGGACGGCGAAGGTCACGGTCCCGCTTTCGCCGCCGGCCAGCTCGCGCAGGTTGGCATAGGCGTGCTGCAGGTCGTCCAGCGGGCGCTTGACCTGCGCCAGCAGCAGGCGCCCGCCTTCGGTCAGCTCCATGCGCCGCGTGGTTCGCTCGAACAGGCGCACGCCCACCATGGCCTCGAGTTCGCGTATGAGTTGCGAGAAGGCGGGCTGGGTCATGGCCAGCCGGTCCGCGGCCTTGCTGAACGCGCCGGTCTCCGCGGCGGCCACGAAACCTTCGAGTTGCCGCAGCTTGAAATTCATACGTATCGCCTATGAATGGTAAATAAATATCCAATTGTCGTAACAGTCTAGCAAGCTCATAGTCCTGCCGACAGGACCGATCCGCGGTCCTTGCCGAGGAAGGAATGAGCGAATACTGGATAGGCATCGACACGGGCGGCACATTCACCGACCTGGTGTTGGGCGATACGCGCGGCGGCCGCTGGCACTACCACAAGGTGCCCACGCTGACGGCGGACCCCGCGCAGGGGATATTGAACGGCATCGCCGAGATCATGAGTCTGGCGGCGGTCGATCCCGCGCAGGTCGGGTTCCTGGTGCTCGGCACCACGCTGGCGACCAACGCGGTGCTGGAAGGGCAGTGGGCGCGGACGGGGTTGATCACCACGCAGGGGTTCGGCGACGTGCTGAGCCTCGCGCGGCAGCGCCGTCCCCACTATTTCAACCTGGACGTGCCCAAGCCCATGCCCCCGGTGCCCGACGATTGCCGCGCCGAAGTGGCCGAACGCATCGCCGCCGACGGCGAGGTCGTCACGCCGCTGCGCGACGAGGACGTGCTGGGCGCGCTGAACGCGTTGCGCGGGCGCGGCGTGCAGACGGTCGCCATCTGCTTCCTGCATGCCTACCAGAACGCGGCGCACGAGGAGCGCGCGCGCCAACTGGTGGCGCGGCACTGGCCCGAGGCCTATGTCAGTGTCTCGTCCGAAGTGCTGCCCGAGTTCCGCGAGTACGAGCGTTTCATCACCACGGTCGTCAACGCCAGCCTGATGCCGGTGATGGACGATTACCTGCAACGCTTCGAGATGGGCGTGCGGGACCTGGGCGTGCGGTCGAGTCCCCACGTCATGCAATCGAACGGCGGCGCGGTCACCACCCAGACCGTGCGGCAGCGTCCCATCAACACTTTCTTCTCGGGCCCGGCGGGGGGGGTCGTCAGCACCGCGGCGCTGGGCGAGGCCTGCGGCGTGCGCAACCTCATCACCTTCGACATGGGGGGCACGAGTACCGACGTCTGCCTGATCCGCGATGGCCGGCCGGCCATGAAGAGCGAGCGCGACATGGGGGGCTTTCCCGTGCGCACCCGTACCCTGGACATCCACACCATAGGCGCGGGAGGCGGCAGCCTGGCCTGGCTGGACGCGGGCGGGCTGCTCAAGGTCGGGCCCAAGAGCGCCAGCGCCTATCCCGGCCCGGCCTCGTATGGGCGCGGCGGCACCAGGCCCACGGTCACGGATGCCAACGTGCTGCTGGGCCGGCTGAGCCCGGTCGCGCTGCTGGGCGGGCGCATGTCCATGCACCCGGAACTGGCGGCCCGGGCCATCCGCGACGAGGTCGCCACCGCCATGGGCCGTGGCGCGGAGGAGGTCGCGATCGGCATACTGGAGATCGCCAACGCCAACATGACGGGCGCGGTGCGCGTGATTTCCGTCGAGCAGGGCGAAGACCCGCGCGACTACGCGCTGGTCGCCTTCGGCGGCGCGGGTCCCCTGCATGCGGCCGATGTCGCCACGATGGCGGGCATGCGCCACGTCATCGTTCCGCCGCGGCCCGGGCTCATGTCGGCGCAGGGCCTGCTCCAGTCGGACCGGCAGGGCGATTTTTCCCTGACCCGCCTGGTTCCGGCCATGCCCGACCGGCTGCCGCTACTGAACGCGGGCCTGCGCGAGCTGGCGCGCCGCGCGGACGACTGGCTGGCCTCCGAGGGGGTCGGCCTTGATGCCGGAGGCGTCGCGCGGCACTGGCAACTCGATCTGCGCTATCTGGGCCAGAACGCGGAACTGATCCTGGACATCGCCGCGGGCGAGCTCGACGCCACCGCGCTGGCGCTGGCCATCGACGCCTATCACGCCCGCCATGCCGATCTGTACGGCTACGACATGCGCACCCAGGGCGTGGAGGTGGTCAACCTGCGCGTGTCGGTCGTCATCGCCCGCGAGCGCCTGGAGGCCGCGGCCATCGCCCGGCAGGACGCGCGGACCGATCCCGTCGCCGGGGCGCCCACGCGCCGCGTATGGTTCGCCGCGACCGGTTTCGTCGACACGCCCGTGCTGCAGCGGGACGACCTGCTGGCAGGCGCCTGCCTGGACGGGCCCGCCATCGTCGAGCAGATGGATACCACCACGGTCATTCCGCCCGGCTCGTCGACCCGCGTCGGCGCGGACGGCAGCCTGCACATCGATCTCACGCCCGGCGCGCCGGGCAAGGAAGCCCATTGATGACTCCCGTCGACCCCATCCGTGCCGAGGTCGTCGCCCGCTATCTGCTGGGCGTGACCGAGGAAATGAGCGCGGCGCTGATGCGCACCGCGTTCTCTCCCAACATCAAGGAGCGCGGCGATTGTTCGACCGCGGTGTTCGACCATCTCGGCAATGTCGTGGCGCTGCCCCAGCGCGTGCCGATCCACCTGGGCTCGATGGTGGGCGTGGTACAGGCCGTGCTCGAACGGTTTCCCCGGCAGGAGATCCGGCCGGGCGACATGTTCCTGGCCAACGATCCCTACAACGGCGGCGGTTCGCACCTGCCCGACATCAACGTCATTTCGCCCGTCTTCATCGACGGGGAGATCGTGGCCTATGTGGCCTGCATCGCCCATCACGCGGACGTGGGCGGCATGGTGCCGGGTTCCGAGGCCGCGGTCTGCCAGTCCATCTTCCAGGAAGGACTGCGCATTCCGCCGGTGCGCATCGTCAGCGCGGGCCAGGTCAACCGGGACGTGTTCGACATCCTGATGCTGAACTCGCGCACGCCCGACGAACGGGCGGGCGACCTGCGCGCCCAGATCGCCGCCAACACGGTCGGCCAGCGCAGCGTGCAGACGCTGTTCGAGCGCTACGGCGTGGCGCAGACCCAGGCCATCATGGCCGCCTACCTGGACTTCACCGAGCGGCGCTTTGCCGCCGCCATCGCCAAGGTTCCGCCGGGCCGCTATGAAGCCTGCGAATACCTGGATGGCGTGGAGGCGGGAGAAAAGGCCGCGATACGTCTGGTCCTGACCGTGGGTGACGGCAAGCTGAACTTCGATTTCGCCGGCTCCGCGCCGCAACTGGCGGCGGCGCGCAATATCCCGCTGCGGGCGCTGGTCGCCACGGTGTACACGGTGGTCAAGAGCTTGCTGGATCCCGACGTGCCCGCCAACTCGGGCTATTTCCGCACCATGGACATCAGTGCTCCGTCCGGCTCGGTGGTCGGGCCGGTTTCGCCCGCGGCGGTGGGCGCCCGTTCGATTTCCTGCGCCGTGCTGGGCGATGCGATCGCGGCCGCGCTGTCGCAGGCCATTCCCGACCGGGCCCTGGCCGGTTGCGGGCCGCACCAGTTGATCGTGCTGGCCGGGACCGACCCGCGCACGGGCGGTTATTACGTGAACTACGAGACGATTGCCGGCGCCATGGGCGCGCGGGCCTACCAGCCCGGCGTCGATGCCGTGCGGGTGCATGCCTCGGGTTCTTCCAACCTGCCGGTCGAGGCGCTGGAGCACGCCTATCCGTTCTTGATCGAACGCTATGCGCTGCGCAGAGATTCCGGCGGCGCGGGACACCACCGCGGCGGCCACGGCGTGGTGCGCGACTACCGCGCCTTGGGCGACGATACGGTGCTGAGCCTGTCGTCCGAGCGCCAGAACGTACCGGCCGCCGGCATGGCCGGCGGGGCCGACGGCGCGCTGGGGGAATTCATCCTGAATCCGGGTACGCCCGGAGAGCGGCGCCTGCCGTCGGCGGCGGCGGAGATCCGGCTGCGCAGGAACGACGTCCTGCGGGTGTGCACGCCGGGAGCGGGAGGCTACGGGACGCCCGCGTGAGTTGGCGCGGCGGGGCCTCCAGGAGGCCCCGCCGCGTATCGAAGAGCAGGGAGACACTGTCAGGCAGTGCGGCGGTTGCCGCGAGCTTTTCCAATAGACATACAAAGCAAAGGAATCCTCATGTATCCGATCAAGACTGTTTACCGGCTGGCGCGGTGGCTGCCGGCCATGGCCATCGCGCTGGCGGCCTTCCCCTCGGTGGCGGCGGACGCCTATCCCACCCGGCCGCTGCGCTTTGTCGTTCCCTATGCCGCCGGCGGCGCGGTGGACGTGGCCGCGCGCATGATCGGACGCTACGTGTCCGAGCAACTGGGCCAGCAGGTCGTGGTCGAGAACAAGCCGGGCGCGGGGGGCATCATCGCCATCAAGCACGTGCTGGGTTTTCCCGCCGATGGCTATACCTTCCTGGTCTGTGCCGCGGGCGAGATCGTGATCAATCCCGTCATCAACAAGGAAGTCGACTACGACACCAGCCGGGACCTGACGCCCGTCAGCATGGTTACCACCGCGCCCAACGTGCTGGTCGTGAAGCGGGATTTTCCGGCGAACAGCGTTTCCGAGCTGATTGCCTACGCCCGCAAGCATCCGGGCGAACTGACCTTTTCCTCGAGCGGCGTGGGCACCATCCAGCACGTGACCGGCGAGGTGTTCAACAAAATGGCCGGCATCGAGGCCCGGCACGTGCCCTACAGCGGCGCGCCCCAGGCCGCGATGGAGGTGGCGACGGGGCGGGTGACCATGACCTACGCCAGCCCGGGCTCGATCCGCGGTTTCGTCGACCGGGGCGAACTGAAGATGCTGGGCATGGCGCTGCCCGAACGCTATCCGCCGCTGCCGCAGGTGCCGACCATCCGCGAAGCGCCCGAGGTGTCGTCGTTCAACGTCGAAAGCTGGTTCGGCATGTTCGCCGCCAGCGGGACGCCCGAGCCAGTGATCCAGAAGGTCAATGCCCTGGTCCAGCAAGCGATGCAGCAGCCGGATATCGCCAAGAAGCTCATGGACACCGCGGGCGTGCCGATGCAGACGACCCCGGCCCAGGCCAAGGAGTTCGTCGGCCGCGAGATCGCCAAATACAAGACTTTGCTGAAGGAAGCCGACATCCGGCTGCACTGATGGCCACCGCCCCCGCCTTGCCGCCCGCGTCGTCCTCGCTGCTCGCGAGGTTGCCGTCGACGCGGCTCATGCTGGCCTTCGATGTCTCGGCACGTCACCTGAATCTGGTGCGGGCGGCCGAGGAGCTCGGCATCACGCAGGGCGCCCTCAGCCGCCAGATCCGCGCGCTCGAAGACCACCTGGGCGTGCGCCTGTTCGAGCGCCATGCCCGCGGGCTGCGCTTCACGCAAGAGGGGGAACTGCTGTATGACTTCACCCGGCGCGGCTTCGAGACGCTGGGCGCGGGGATAGGCCGGCTCACGCTGCGGGCCGAGCGCCAGACCCTGGTGCTGTCGGTGGCGCGCAGCTTCGCGCTGCGTGTCCTGATCCCCCGCCTGGCAGGTTTCACCGAGGCCCATCCGCACATCCACCTGAGCCTGGATATCCACCGCTACTTCGCGGACATCGCCAGTTCGGGGGTGGACGTCTCGATCCGGCTGGGCGCGGGGGACTGGCTGGACTGCCGCGCGCTGCGGCTGACGCGGGACCGCATCGTGCCGGTGTGCGCGCCGGCGATCCGCGAACAATTGCGCGACCCCGCGGCGCGCCCGCGCGTGCCATGGCTGCGCAATATCGAACGCGACGACGCATCGCCGCGGGCGGAGGGGCTGGACGGCCTCCCGCCGGGCGACCTGCGCATCGATTTCAACGACTCGGCTTCCATGCTCGCGGCCGCGGAGGCGTCGCTGGGCGTGGCCGTCAGCCGTTCCTCGCTGGTCGCCGACGCCGAGGCGGCCGGCCGCCTGGCGCGCCCCACGTCCTGGGAGACGTGCGACGGCCTGGACTACTACGCGGTGTGTACCGAGCGGGCCTATCGCAAGCCCGCGGTCAAGGCCTTCCTGGAGTGGGCGGGAGGCCTGGCGCCAGGCTGACGGCGCGGTCCTCAGCGCTTGACCCGCGACAGGGGATCGTCCGGCTTGTAGGTCGGCGTCTGCGGCTTGGGCGAACCCAGCATCACGCACATCAGCGCCTCTTCGTCGCCGATGTTGACCTCGCCCCGGTAGACGCCGGGCGGGACCGAGATCAGGTCGCGTTCGCCGGCCTCGATCTCCCAGTATTCGCCTTCCTTCGATTCGCACATGATGCGGACCTTGCCGCGCAGCACGAAGAAGACTTCCTCGGTGTCCTCGTGCAGATGCAGCGGGCCGACGTGGCCGGCGGGGATGATCATGGTCGAGAAGGTGAAGTGCACCGCCGGCACGGTATTGGAATCGCTGGCGACGCCGGTGGCGCCGGTGCCGAGGTAGCGCATCTGGGCGCGGCCGTACTTGGGGTCGTAGTCGGCCTGGAACTTCAGCGCGTTCCAGTCGTACTGGCGGGTGGAGCGCTGAACACAGCGCGAGTTCATCCAGTCGCCGAAGCTCATGCCCTCGGGGCGCCGGAGGGTGGGTTTGGCGGCATCGATCAGGGTATCGACGGGATCGTTCATGGCAGCTCCTGCTTGCGGCATGGTGGGAAACAGAGCTGCCAGTCTAGGAACGGCGGCCGGCCGGGGCCTTGATCTAGATCATAAGCGTTCCATTAATAAATCATCGTCTTATATATAAAACAATTCAAGGTTCAGGTTTGCCCTGAAAAGGCTTGAGTCCTGGCGGCCGGGCTTCTTCGATGTGCCGCTTCAGGGCCAGTTGGAAGGCGGAGAATTCCTTGTCCTCGCGGCTGGCCAGGTAAAGCGGCAGCGTGAGCGCGAGGCCGGGCGTCCGTACGCAGCGCAGCTCGCCGCGCGCCAGGTCGCGTTCCACCGCGGTCTTGGAGAAGAAGCACACGCCCAGGTCGCGCCGCACGGCTTCCTTCTGCGCTTCCGGATGGCCCAGGTTGAGCACGATGCGCCGGGACGGGATGCCGTTGGCGCGCAACTGCCCTTCCTCCAGTTGCTGCATGACGGTGCTGTTCGCGGTGCTGATGAAGGGCAGGCGCGAGATCTCCTCGCGCCGCGCCTCGCCGCCCACCCAGCGGCTGTCCGGGGCGCTGATCAGCAGCAGGTCCTCGTCCCACAGCGGGCGTACCGCCAGGCCATCCAGATTCTGCGTGGGCGCGATGATGAGAACGGCGAAGTCGCAGGCGCCGGTGCGCGTGGCTTCCAGCGCTACCTGCGGGTTCGAGATCGAGACATGGACCTGGCCGTCGGGCCGCAGCACCTGGAAATCGCAGATCAACTGGCTCAGCAGATAGGTGCCCACGCTCATGGACGCGGCGACCACCGCCTGGCCCGGGGCGAGATCCGTCGAGCCGCCCAGTTCCCGTTCCAGTTCGCGCGTGCGGGTGACGACTTCCTGCGCCCATTTGTAGACGCGTTGGCCAGTGGCCGTCAGCGCGATGCCGCGGCCTTCGCGGCGGACCAGCGCCGTGCCCAGCTTTTCCTCCAGGCTGCGGATGTGCGAGGTGACGACCGGCTGGGTGACGAACAGGTAGTCCGCGGCGCGCGTGACGCTCTGGAGTTCGGCCACCACGCAGAAGACTTCGAGTTTCTGCAAGGTGAGATAGGGGTCGAAGCGGGCCATGAGGATTCAATCCATAGCTGAATGACTATGTAATAAGGAAGATATTTGAATTAGACGAATGGTTGGCGTCAACCTAGGATCTCTCCCCACAACGAGAGGAGACACCATGTCCAGTACCCAGCCCGGCGGCGCGCGGCGCATCCTGCGCGGCCTGGAGCGCGCCGCCACCAGCCTGGAGCGGGCCCTGGCCAGCGCGCTGTTGGCGGCCGTCGCGATCAATGTGGCCAACGTGGTGGCGCGCTATGTGTTTGGCCGCTCGATCACGGGGGCCGACGAATTGCAGGTCTACCTGATGGCCGCGCTGGCCTTCTTCGGTTCGGCCGTGGCGGCGGTGCGCGGGCAGCATCTGCGCATGGACGTGCTGAACCGCTACTTCCCGGTGGAGCTGCGTCGGTTCCTGTCCGCGATGGAGGCGCTGGCGGCCGTGGCGCTGTGCGGCTTCGTCTGCTTCATCTCGTCGGAATACGCCTGGCGCATCCACCAGATCGGCAGCGTGAGCGAGAACGGACACATCCCGATGTGGATCCCGCATTCACTGGTGGCGGTGGCATTCGCCGCCATGGTGCTCGTCGGCCTGGTCGACGTGGCGCTGCGCATGGCCGGTGGCGGCCTGCGCCGGAGCGAACCGGTGGATGGGGCCGAGGAGGCGTTGTCATGAGTTTCGCGCTGGGTTTTCTCCCCCTTGGCCTGCTCCTGCTGGGCTTTCCCATCTTCCTCGTGCTGCTGGCGTCGGTCAGCGTGGCGCTGCTGTTCTTCATGGATGTGCCGCTCACGGCCCTGCACCAGAATCTTTTCGGCGCCATCGATGCCTATGCGCTGCTGGCGATTCCATTCTTCATCTTCGCCGGCGAATTGATGGGCCGCGGGTCGGTGGCGGACCGGCTGGTGAATTTCGTCAATGCGGGCGTGGGCTCGGTGCGCGGCAGCCTGGCGGTGACCACCGTCGGTTCCTCGGCGCTGTTCGGCGCGATTTCCGGCGTGAGCGCGGCCACGGTCGCGACCATCGGGCGCGCGATGCTGCCCGCGCTGCGGCGCAGCGGCTATCCCGAGAAATTCTCGGCGGGGCTGCTGACGGCGGTGGGCGCCATCGACATCATCATCCCGCCCAGCATCCCGATGATCGTCTACGGCGCGGCCGCGCAGCAGTCGGTTCCCCGGCTGTACGCCGCGGGCGTGTTGCCGGGGCTGCTGCTGGCCGGCATGCTGTGCGCCTATGTCATGTGGTACGCCCGCCGCCATCGCATCGGCGGCGGCGAGCCCTTCTCGTGGTCGGCCTTCGGCCGGGCCGCGGTGCGAGGCCTGGGGGCGCTGGGCGCGCCCGTCATCATCCTGGGCGGGATCTACGGCGGGGTGTTCTCGCCGACCGAGGCGGCCGCCGTGGCCTGCCTGTACGCCATCGTCGTGGCGCGCTACTTCTACCGCGAGCTGTCGTGGCGCGACATTCTCGCCAGCGCCGGCACGACCGCGGTGTTCACCGGGCAGATCCTGATCATCGTGGCCTGCGCCAACGTGTTCGGCTGGCTGCTGACGGTGCACCAGGTTCCCGCCGCGCTGGTGCAATGGCTGACCGACCTGCACCTGCCGGGCTGGTCGCTGCTGCTGGCGATCAACATCCTGTTGCTGGCGGTGGGGTGTTTCATCGATCCGCTGTCCGCCATCCTGTTGCTGTCGCCGTTGCTGATGCCGCTGGTGACCGCCATCGGCGTGGACCCCGTGCACTTCGGAATCATCGTCACGGTGAACCTGTCCATCGGCCTTTTCCATCCCCCCTTCGGCATCAACATCTTCGTCGCCCAAAGCGTGCTCAAGCTGCCGCTCGAAAGCATCTACCGCGGCATCGTGCCGTTCGTCGTCATCTACCTGATCGCGCTGGGGCTGATCACCTATATCCCGGACATATCCCTCTGGGGCATGCGCTTGCTGTTGAACTGACGGCCGTCCGCCGGCCATCCACCACTGGAGACATCACCATGAATCGCCGTCTATGCCTGGCGCATCTGGCCGGCCTGGGAGCGCTCGCGCTCCTGCCCGCCGCCCGCGCGCAGAACCTGGTCATGAAACTCAGCACCACCACGTCCGACGACCTGGGCGTCGACTGGCTGAATGCCTACAAGGTCAACCTGGAGGCGGCCACGCAGAACAAGGTCAAGGGGCAGGTGTATCCGGCCAGCCAGCTCGGCACCGCGCAGCGCACGATCGAAGGCGTGAGCATGGGCACCGTCGAGATGGCGCTGAACGCCTCGGGCATGTACGAGGGCCTGGACGCGCGCTTCGGCGCGCTGGCCGTGCCCGGCGTGTTCGACAGCATCGACCACGGCATGAAAGTGCTGGCCGATCCCGAGGTCAAGGCCAGGCTCGCGTCCATCGCCTCGAAGAAGGGCGTCGAGGTGCTGACCACGCTCGTGCATTCCCAGTGCAGCATCGTTTCGCGCAAGCCCGTCCGCAAGCTGTCGGACCTGGCCGGGCAGAAAATCCGCGTGCCCGGTTCCTCGATCCTGATCGCGCAACTGCGGCAACTGGGCGCCAACCCCGTGTCGATGTCGCTGGGCGAGGTGCTGCCCGCGTTCCAGAACGGTACGCTGGACGGCGTCTATTCCGGCACGCCCATTCCGTCGGCGCTGAAGTACTTCGACGTCGCCAAGTCGCAGACGCTGCTGCCGTCCACCTACATCGCCATCGTCGGGCTGGCCAGTCCCACCTTCCTGAAGTCGGCGGGGCCGCTGGAGCAGCCGCTGCGCCAGGCCGCGCGCAAGACCGATGCCGAGATCGGTCCGCGTGTGCATGCGCGCGTGGCCGAGGCTCGGGCGATCTGGGAGAAGGGCGGCGGCGAGATGGTCGAGCTGTCCTCGGTCGACGCCAAGGCCTACCTGG
Source organism: Alcaligenaceae bacterium SAGV5 (assembly GCA_009360345.1). Taxonomy (GTDB): domain Bacteria; phylum Pseudomonadota; class Gammaproteobacteria; order Burkholderiales; family Burkholderiaceae_B; genus Pigmentiphaga. The sequence continues at coordinate 2,352,461 of SPDP01000001.1, read as the reverse complement.
ACGCGGTGATCCCCGCCGCGATGAAGGAACTGTCGGCCGATGCCCGCAAGGACTACGAGGCGCTGCGCGCCGCCGCTGTCCGCCTTAGGCATTGACCCCCCTACGCCCTGCGGGCGCCCCCCGGGGGGGCGACGCTGGCGGACCGGCGAAGCCGGATCCGCGGCGTCCTGGAAGGACGGCTCCGGGGATACCGGGCCATGAAAACCGACTGTACTGATTTATCGGAGACGCCATGCGCGCACACGAGATTCCCGCCGGCATCCTGCCGACCCACCGCCAGCTGTTCTATGGGGGAGCCTGGCACGAGCCCCTGGCCGGCGTCTACGCGCCGACCATCAATCCCGCGTATGACGAGCACCTGGCCGATGCGCCGGTGGCCGACGCGCGCGACGTCGACGCCGCGGTGCGCGCGGCCCAGGACGCCTTTCCCGCCTGGGCGGCCACGCCGCCGATGGAGCGTGGCCGCACGCTGCGCCGGGCGGCGGACATCCTGCGCGCCCATGCCCGGGAGCTGGCGCTGCTGGATGCGCTGAACAACGGCAATCCGGTGTCCATCCTGGCCAAGGACGCGGACTTCGCGGCCGACAGCCTGGAGTATTTCGCCGGCCTGGCCACCGAGGTCAAGGGCGAGACCCTGCCCATGGGACCCGGCTACCTCGACTACACCGTGCGCGAGCCGCTGGGCGTCGTGGCGCGCATCGTCGCCTACAACCATCCGCTGATGTTCGCCGCCATGCGCCTGGCGGCGCCGCTGGCGGCGGGCAACACGGTGGTGGTGAAGTCGCCCGACCAGGCGCCGCTGTCCATCATCCGGCTGGCCGAACTGATCGGCCACGTCTTCCCCAAGGGGGTGGTCAATTTCCTGTGCGGCAGCCGCGAGTGCGGGCAGGCGCTGGCCGAGCATCCGCTGGTGCGCAAGATCACGCTGATCGGCGGCGTGCCCACGGGCAGGTCCGTCATGAAGACGGCGGCCGACGGCCTGAAGCCGGTGCTGCTGGAGCTGGGCGGCAAGAACGCCTTGATCGCCTACCCCGACGCGGACCTCGACAAGCTGGTGGACGGCATCGTGGGCGGCATGAATTTCACGTGGTCGGGCCAGAGCTGCGGCTCCACCAGCCGCGTCTTCCTGCACGAAAGCATCCATGACGAGGTCCTGGCACGCGTGGCCGAACTGCTGCCCAGGCGGCACCGGCCCGGCATTCCGACGGATCCGGCCACGACCATGGGGTCGCTGGTCAGCCGGGCCCAGTTGGAGAAGGTGCGGGGCTTCGTGCAGTCCGCGCTGGACGAGGGCGGACGGTTGGTGACGGGGGGGCGTCAGCCCGAGGATCCCGCGCTGCGCGACGGGTTCTTCTTCGAACCGACCATCTTCGCCGACATGCGGCCGGACATGCGGCTGGCGCGCGAGGAAGTGTTCGGTCCCATCATGTCGGTGTTCCGCTGGTCCGACGAGGATGCGATGTGGGCCGACGTCAACGCCGTGGATTTCGGCCTGACCGGTTCGATCTGGACCCGCGACCTGGACACCGCGCACCGGGCCGCCCGCCGCATCCACACCGGCTACGTCTGGATCAACAACACCAGCCAGCACTTCATCGGCGCGCCCTTCGGCGGGGTGAAGCAGTCGGGCATCGGGCGCGAGGAATGCTTCGAAGAACTCCTGGAATTCACCTACACCAAGAACGTCAATCTGAAACTGAACTAGTCCCCCCTACGCCCTCCGGGCGCCCCCCCAGGGGGCGGCGCTGGCGGACCGGCGGAGCCGGATCCGCGGCGCCCTGGATCGACATGCGCTGGCGGCTTGGAAAATGACATGAATCACTATGACTACATCATCGTGGGCGCGGGCTCCGCGGGATGCACGCTGGCCTACCGGCTGGGCGCCGACCCGGCGCTGAAGATACTGGTGCTGGAGGCCGGCGGCCCCGACCGTTCGCCCGTGATCCGCATCCCGCTGACCTGGGGCCTGATCCTCAAGCACCGGATGTACGACTGGGGCTATTTCACCGAGCCCGAACCCGGCATGGACGACCGCCGCATCGAGTGCGCGCGCGGCAAGGTGCTGGGCGGCTCGACCTCGATCAACGGCATGGCCTATGCGCGCGGCGCCAGGGAAGACTACGACCACTGGGCGCGCGGCCTGGGGCTGGAAGGGTGGTCCTACGATGACGTGCTGCCGTATTTCCGCCGCAGCGAATCGTGGGAAGAGGGCGCCAGCGACCTGCGTGGCGGCGACGGTCCGCTGACCGTGACGCGCCTGCACTACGAGGACCCGTTGGTGGACGCCTTCCTGCGCGCCACGGATCTGGCCGGCCACGGCCGCAACGACGACTACAACGGCGCCAGCATCGAAGGCTTCGGTCCCATGCAGGCCACCATCCGCCGTGGCCGCCGCTGGAGCGCCGCGTCGGCCTACCTGCGGCCGGCGGTGGCGCGCGGCAACGTCACGGTGTGGACCGGTGCGTTGACCACGAAGGTGCTGATGGAGCAGGGTCGCGCCGTGGGCGTCGAAGTCCTGCGCGGCGGCCGCCGCGAGCAGGTACGGTGCGAACGCGAGGTGCTGCTGGCGGGGGGCGTGATCAATTCGCCGCAACTGCTGATGCTCTCGGGCATAGGCAATGCCGCAGAACTCGGCCGGCACGGCATCGCGGCCCGGGTCGACCTGCCCGGCGTGGGACGCAATCTGCAGGACCACGTGGTGTGCGACGTCCGCTGGCGCCGCAAGCAAACGGGTCCGCTGCACCGTGCGCTGCGCCTGGACCGTATCGGCTTCGATCTGTTGCGTACCTGGATGTTCGGCTCGGGCCTGTCCAGCAAGGTGCCCGCCGCGGCCGTGGGCCTGGTGCGCAGCCATCCCGGGCTGCCGCTGCCCGACCTGCAGTTGCTGCTGGCCGCCGCGCCCATGGACGCCGGTCCACATTTCGGCCCGCTGCTCAAGCCCTATGTCGATGCCTTCGCCATCAAGGGCGTCTTCGTCACGCCCGAGAGCCGGGGCAGCGTCTCGCTGGCGAGCGGCGATCCCACGGCGCCCGCCGTGATCCGCCAGAATTTCCTGTCCACCGACCACGACCGGCGCGCCGTGCGCCAGATGGTGCGCATCATGCGGGCCATCGGCGAACAGCCGCCGCTGGCGCCGTTCCGGGCCGAAGAGCTGGCGCCCGGCCCCGCGGCCACGAGCGACGCCGACATCGATGCTTTCATCCGGCGCACGGCCATCACCCTGCACCACCCGGTGGGCACGTGCAGGATGGGAAGCGATGCGGACCCGGATGCGGTGCTGGATGCACAGTTGCGGGTTCGCGGCGTGGAGGGCCTGCGCGTGGTGGACGGGTCGGCCATGCCGCGCGTGGTGCGGGGGCCGACCAATGCGCCCATCATCATGATGGCGGAGAAGGCGGCCGACCATATCCTGGGCCGGCCGCCAATGGCGCGCGACAGGCGCGGGACGCCGGTGTCGCGTCCGCGGCCCGGGCGCCAGACCATCCCGGCCTGACGGACATCAGGCCGCCGCCAGCCGGGGTGCGGGCGGCATCGATTCCCGGCCCGTGAACGCGAAGTCCACCTCGGGCTGGCGGCCGTCGATGATCTCCGCCACCGCGCGGCCTGAGCCGCAGCCGTGCGTCCAGCCCAGGGTGCCGTGGCCGGTGTTCAGGTACAGGCCGCGTACCTTGGAGGCGCCGATATAGGGCACGTTGCCCGGCGTGGCCGGACGCAGGCCGGCCCAATACTGCGCCAGCTCGGGCCGGCTCATGCCGGGAAAGATGTCCAGCGTGCGCTTGACCAGCGCTTCGCAGCGCACCGGATTCAGCGCCAGCCCGTAGCCGTTCAGTTCAGCGGTGCCGGCCACGCGCAGCCGGTCGCCCAGGCGCGAGAACACCAGTTTGTATTCGTCGTCGGTCAGGCTGACCTCGGGCGCCAGCGCGGGGTCGAGCACCGGCAGGGTGGCCGAATAGCCCTTGGCCGGATAGATGGACAAGGGAACGCCCGCCTGCCGCGCCAGTTGCGGGCTGAAGCTGCCCAGCGCCAGCACGTAGGCATCGCCCGTGACCGTTTCGTAGCCGCCGTTTTCGCCGGCGATCTCGACGCCGGTCATGGCTCCTCCCTCGGTGCGCAGCGCCTGCACGCGTACGCCGTAGCGGAAACTGACGCCGCGCTGCGCGCACAGCTCGGCCAGGCGGGTGGTGAACAGATGCACGTCGCCCGATTCGTCGGCGCTGGTGTAGGTGGCGCCCGCCAGGCGGGACGCGATCTGCGCCAGCGCGGGTTCGATGCGCACGACTTCCTCGCGATCGATCACCTGCCGTTCGCAACCCATCTCGCGCATGATGCGGGCCGGCTCGAGCGCGGCGTCGAATTCCTTCTGGCTGGTATAGAAATGCAGGATGCCCCGTTGCAGGTGGTCGTAGCGGATGCCGGTCTCGGCGCGCAGTTCCTGCAGGCTGGCTCGGCTGTAGGTGCCCAGGTTCAGGATCTGGATCATGTTGTGCCGCGATCGCGCCGCGGTGCACTCGCGCAGGAATTGCAGGCCCCACTTCCATTGGTCGGGATCGGCGCGCAGGCGGAACAGCAGCGGGGCGTCCTCGCGGCCGAGCCAGCGCAGGAGCTTCAGCGGGGCGGACGGGTTGGCCCAGGGCTCGGCGTGGCTGACGGAGATCTGGCCGCCGTTGCCGAAGCTGGTTTCGCGCGCGGCGCCCGCGTTGCGTTCCAGGACGACGACCTCGTGCCCGGCCTTGGCGAGGTACCAGGCCGACGTGACGCCAGTGATGCCGGCGCCCATGACGATGACTTTCATTGCAGGCTCTCGCAAAAAAACAGGGGCAAGCGGCAGGTGTCTGCCGCTTGCCCCTACTGTCCTTTTGCCTGAGAGATTCGCGCGCCGATTGGCGCTGCTTGCCCCTTCGGCGGCCACGCCCGTCAGGGGGCGCGACGCTCTCCAGTTGTTTGGTTGCCAGTCTTGTGACCTGAGCGTTTCAGGGGATACGCCTTCGGTAGAAGCGGCAGGCCGCGCCGCTTCGTTCTCCTGGTGCGAGGCAGGATAGCATGGGCTTTCCGCCATTGCCATCCTCGGTATCGCGAGGGTTTCGATCAATGCCGAGTGAGTCTCAGCAGCAGGCTTACGAGTTCGCCCTGCCGATGCGTGCCCGTCTTCGTGAAGAGCGCGCGCAATTGCGTGCGCGCGGTGCTGAGCGCGATGCCCTGGCGCTCGGCATATTCGGACAGGCTCAGCCCTTCCTGCAGTTTGGCTGCCAGGCGCGCCTCGGCCCGGCTGAACTGGAAGAGGTCGGTCACCTTGAGGTTCTGTTGCTCGGGATCGATCACGCTGACCGCGACGAGCGGGCGCTGCAAGGGGTTGTCAGGATGATCCTCGGACAGCGGCGTGACCAGGATGTCCGGGCCGCCGGCGGTGGGGGGCGCGATGCGCGCGGCGCGGCGCGGTCCCGCGTGTCCGGCGGCCTGGAGGATGGCGGTTTCGAGCCGGCTGGCGGGGGCGCGGCGGGGGCGTATCTGGCCGTCGTGTTCGCACAGGGCGCCATCGGGCCGGGCGGCATGCCGTTCGGCCGCGGCATTGCGGTAGGCCACGCGCCGTCCGTCATCGAGCAGCCATAGCGGGGTGGGCAGGCTGTCCAGCAACCGGTCCCGCCGGCCGAGGCCGTCGCGCAGCCCGGCCAACGTGTCGTAGAGCGTGCCGGCGCGCTGCAGGTGGGGCGCGAGGCGTACCAGCAGATCGTCGTGGGAGGCATCGGGCCGCACGCCGATGGCGGTCAGCAGCGCGACATAGACGCAGGAGTCCTGGCCGTCCAGCCGGATCGACGCGCGGTCGTCCATGCCCTGGGCCTGCTGGAATTCCTGGTAGTACGGGTGATGCTGGAGGGTTTCGGCCGGCAATTCGCGGCGGTCGTGGGTCCACTGGCCGTCGTTCGTCGCGGCGATCAGCTCGCGTATTGGATCGATGGCGCCGTAGTGGGCGTTGTAGGCCTGGATGGCGGCGGGGTCGCACCGGGCCGCCAGCGTGACGGTTGCAGCGGTCTCGCCGGGGCGGTGGATGGCGATCGCGCCGAACTGCCTGCCGCTGGCCGCAGCCAGCGCGTCGAGCAGCGCCGGCCAGCGGGTGTTGTCCAGCACGCTTTCGTAGCAGAGTCCGACGAGGGCGTCGTAGATTTCCTGAGAGGGGGTAATACCCATTGTGATCGTATGGCCGTTCAATGGTTACATCATGTTACGGGGAATGCGAAGCGGGCAATCACTTCTATTCCCTGGCCACATCAGGAAAACCCTGCGCGCGGATGTCGCAGCCGGCGTGGCTACGCTCCGGGGTACTATCAAAGCATGACCACCAATTCGCTGCATGCGGGGGCCAGGCCCCTGGCTACCCCGGGACCCGCGCTGCGGGTCGAGCGGCTGGACAAGCGCTACGGCGGGCGTGTCATCGTGGACGCGCTGTCCTTCGAGATCGCGCGCGGCGAGTGCTATGGCTTGCTGGGCCCCAACGGCGCCGGCAAGACCACCACCTTGCGGTCCATCCTGGGCCTGACCCCGGTGGATGGCGGCGCGATCAGGCTGCTGGATTACCCGGTGCCGGCGCAGGCGCGCCAGGCCAGGGCGCGCATAGGGGTGGTGCCGCAGATCGACAATCTCGATCCCGATTTCACGGTCGAGGAAAATCTGCTCGTGTTCGGCCGCTACTTCGGCCTGGCCGACGCCGAGATCCGCCGGCGCATTCCCGGCCTGCTGGAGTTCGCGTCGCTGGCGTCCAAGCGCACGGCGCGCATCAACGAGCTGTCGGGCGGCATGAAGCGGCGCCTGACGCTGGCGCGGGCGCTGGTCAACGATCCTGACCTGATCGTGATGGATGAGCCCACCACCGGCCTGGACCCGCAGGCGCGCCACCTGATCTGGGAGCGCCTGAAAACGTTGTTGGCGCAGGGCAAGACCATCCTGCTGACCACGCATTTCATGGATGAGGCCGAGCGCCTCTGCGACCGGCTGGGCCTGTTGGACCGGGGCAGGATGATCGCCGAGGGGGCCCCCCAGGACCTGATCGCGCGCCACGTCGAACCCGAGGTGGTGGAAGTGTTCGGGGAAGGCGCCCTCGATTGGCTGGAGCGCCACCGCGCCGTCATGCCGGGCCGCGTCGAGGTCAGTGGCGAGACGGTCTACTGCTACACGGCCGAGCCGGAGCCCGTGCTGGCTCTGCTGCGCGAAGGGGGCCGGGTACGTTATCTGCACCGGCCGGCCAACCTGGAAGACCTGTTCCTGCGGCTGGCCGGCCGCGATCTGAGAGAATGAACCCCCCTGCGCGCTGACGCGCCCCCAGGGGGCGAAGCCGGCGGATCCGCGGTTTCCTGGATTGAGGACTGAGATGAGCGAACAGGCGATGGATGCTCCGCGCCCCGGGGTCTGGGGCCTGCCCCGGCCGGGGCGCGGGTGCGTGCCGGTGTTGCGGCGAAATTTCCTGGTGTGGCGCAAGACGGCGTTGACGACGGTGCTGGGCGATGTCATGGATCCGATGGTGGCGTTGCTGGCGTTGGGCTATGGGCTGGGCAGCCTGCTGCCGGGCATAGAGGGCGTCCCGTACGTGACTTTCCTGGCCGCCGGCTCGATCTGCATGGGCGCGTTGTACGCGGCCACGTTCGAGGCGACCTACAGCGCCTTTTCCCGGCTGCATATCCAGCGTTCGTGGGACGCGATGCTGAATACGCCGCTGTCGCTGGACGACGTGGTATTCGCCGAGATCCTGTGGGCCGCGGCCAAGAGCATGAAGAGCGGGCTGGCGATCCTGCTGGTGGTGGTGGCGCTGGACATTTCGCGCGCCGCCACGCTGTGGTGGATTCCGCTGGTGCTGGTCCTGCTGGGGGTGACCTTCTCCGCCCTGGCGCTGGTCATGTCGGCCCTGGCCAAGGGCTTCGATTTCTTCATGTATTACTTCACGCTGGGCGTGACGCCGATGGTGTTCCTGTCCGGCGTGTTCTTTCCGGTGTCGCAACTGCCCGAGGCGCTGGTGCAGGCGGCCCGGCTGTTGCCGCTGGCTCCGGCCATCGAGCTGGTGAGGCCGCTGGTGCTGGGCCGGATGCCCGACCAGCCCTGGGGGCCGGTGCTTCAACTGGCGCTGACCGCGGCGGTCGCCGTCTGGCTGGCCACCGCGTTGATGCGCCGCCGGCTGTTGCGCTGAAACCATGGAGTCCCCCATGCCATCGCCGTCCGAGGCCGCCCGTGAAGTCGTGCTGGTATTCTGCAACGCCCCCGACGCCGATACCGCCCGGGACATCGCCCGCCGCCTCGTCGAAGACGGTGTGGCCGCCTGCGTGAACGTCGGCGCGCCGGTGTTGTCCATCTACCGGTGGAAGGGGGAGGTGGAGTCCGCCGACGAGATTCCGCTGCTGATCAAGACCACGGCGGCCCGCCAGAGGGCCGTGCAGGAGACGATCGCCCGGCTGCATCCCTACGAGGTGCCCGAGATCATCGCCGTGCCCGTGACCGAAGGATTGCCGGCCTATCTGGATTGGGTCCGGCAGGAAACGAAAAGCTGATGTCCATGTTCCGTTTGCGGGTGGCCTGCCCGCGCATTTTCCGGGTCCTGGCCTGCCTGGCGTGGGTGTGTGCCGTGTTGCTGCCTCGCTTCGCGCCGGCGGCGGATTTCCTGCCGCCGGAGCAGGCCTTCCGCTTCTCCGCGCGTGCCGTGGCGCCCGACGCCATCGAGCTGTCCTGGGCGATCGCGCCGGGCTACTACATGTACCGCGAGCAATTCCGATTCGTCGCGGATCCGCCGGACGTGGCGCTGGGCGAGCCCCAATTGCCGCCCGGGCAGGTCAAGTTCGACCAGACCTTCGACAAGGAGGTCGAGACCTACCGCGACAAGGTGGCGGCGCGCCTGACGATCCCCACCGGCGCGGCGTTCGCGTTGGCGGTGACCAGCCAGGGTTGCGCCGACGCCGGCCTGTGCTATCCGCCGGCCGAGCACAAGGTGCGCATCGCCGCCGCGTCGGCGCCGGGCGGCCTGCCGCAGATCGAGGGCGGGGCGGAGCAGGGCCTGCGGTGGTCGGCCCTCGCCGGCGCGGACGACGTGGGGCTGGCCGGCATGCTGGCCGGCAGCGGCCTGGTCCGCACGGCATTGGTGTTCATGGGCCTGGGGCTGCTGCTGTCGCTCACGCCCTGTGTGCTGCCCATGGTGCCCATCCTGTCGGCCATCGTGGTCGGCGACGCCGCCGCGCATGCCCGGCCGCGCCTGCGGGGCCTGGGCCTCGCGGCGGCCTATGTACTGGGCATGTCGGTGGTGTATACGGCGGTCGGCCTGCTGGCGGCGCTGAGCGGCGTCAGCCTGGCGGCCTCGTTGCAGACGCCCTGGGTACTGGGGGTGTTCGCCGCGCTGCTGGCGGTGCTGGCCCTGGCCATGTTCGACGTGTTCACGTTGCAGTTGCCGGCGAGCTGGCAGACGTCCCTGTCGGACCGGGTCTCGCGCCTGCCCGGCGGCCGCGCCACCGGGGCGGTGGCGATGGGCGCCGTGTCCGCGCTGATCGTCGGGCCCTGCGTCGCCGCGCCGCTGGCGGGCGCGCTGTTGTACGTCTCGCAGACGGGCGACGTGCTGCTGGGGGGCGTCGCCTTGTTCGCGCTGGCCTGGGGCATGGGCGTGCCGCTGCTGGCCGCCGGCGCCTCGGCGGGCGCGCTTCTACCCAAGGCGGGACTCTGGATGGATGGTGTGAAACGCTTCTTCGGCATGCTGCTGCTGGCGGTGGCCTGGTGGATGCTTTGGCCCGTGCTGCCGGGTTGGGTCCAGATGGCGGGCTGGGCGGTGCTGGCCATCCTGGCGGCCACCCTGCTGCACGCCTTCGATGCCTTGCCCGCCGAGGCCGGCACCGGCCGCCGCGTACTCAAGGGCCTGGGTGTCCTGTTCGCGTTGGCCGGCGTCTTGCAGGCCGTGGGCGTGGCAAGCGGCGGCCGCGATCCGCTGCAACCGCTGGGCCACCTTGCCGCGTCGCGCGGCGAAGGCCCGATCCCGGTCCTGGCGCCGCCTGTACAGGGGCCGGCTCCGGTCCAGGGCGCAGGGGAAGGTCTTTGGAGTCCCCCGGGGGGCGGGGTGTCGCGGCCCGGGGCCGGCGCGGCATTCGAGCGTGTGCGCTCGGTGGCCGAGCTCGATGCGCTGCTGGCGGCTTCCGATCGTCCGGTGATGCTGGATTTCTACGCCGACTGGTGCGTGTCGTGCAAGGAGATGGAGGCGCTGACCTTCCCCCGCGCCGACGTCGCGCAGCGGCTGGCCGGCATGCGCCTGGTGCAGGCGGACGTGACCGCCAACAATGCGGACGACCGCGAGTTGCTCAAGCGCTTCAAGCTGTTCGGCCCCCCCGGCATCGTGTTCTTCGCGCCGGGCGGCGCGCCGCTGCCCCAGCGGGTCATCGGCTTCCAGGGCGCGGAGCGTTTCGCCCGGGTGCTGGACGACGTGTTGGCGGCGGCCGCGCGCTGACGAGGCCCGCGGTCAGGCCAGGGTCCGGATCAACTGCACCAGCTCGACCTGCCGCCGGCAGCCGGTTTTCCTGAACAGGCTCTTCAGGTGGCTGCGCGCGGTCTCTGGCGAGATGGCCTGCGCGGCGGCGAATGTCTTGATGGTCTGTCCGGTGGCCAGGGCTTGCGCCAGGCGTGCTTCGGCCGGCGTGATGCCCAGGGCCTGGGTCATGAGCTGCGTGTCCAATGGCAGGCTGTCGGCGGGCCCGGAAAAGATGACCAGGGCCAGCGGCGTATCGCGCAGCCCGGCCAGCACGTGCAGGGTGTCCAGCGGCAGGACGGTGATCCAGTCCGGCGGGAGAGGCCCGCCGGTGGGAAAGAGATCCGCCTTTTTTTCTGCCGAGCAGGCCAGGCTCAGCGCGGCCTGCAGGCGTCGCTGGGTGGACGGGTCCCGCATGCCCAGGATGCCGCCTTTCGCGTTCAGCCACGGCGATGTGCGTATGTACTGTTCGGCGCGGGCGTTGGCGTATTCGACCCGGCCCCGGGCATCGACGACGGCCACGCCCCGCGGCAGTCCGTCCAGCGCGGCGCGGCCCAGCAGCGCCGCGCGTTGCAACTGCATCATGCGCGCGCGCAGCCGTGCCGCGCGGACCATGTCGGGCATGACGATTTCGATCAGAGCACGCTCGTGTTCCCCGTAGGGGCGGTGGTCCGCCGGCCGCATGATGCCCAGGTAGTCGCGTGTCTCGCCGTCGTCGCGCAGCAGCAGACACAGGGTGTGGCGCAGGTCCAGGCCGTGCAGGAAGTCCGAATAGACCGCCGAGCGCGACATCTGCCGGCTGTCCAGGTGTTCGTGGTCGAGGATGAAACTGCCTTCCCGCAGATGGGCGAAAAGCGCCAGCCGTTCGTCGTCCTGGACGTAGTGCTCGGCATATTCGTCGAACTTGTGCAGCGGCGCGGCGTCGCAGATCACGCGGTCCGGCACGCTGCCGTCGCGCAGGTCCACCGTTACCTGGTGGAAGGCCCGGCCGCCGACTTCGGCGGCCAGCAGGCCCAGCCCGGCCTGCCACTGGTCCGGCGCCGCGATGCCTTCATACAGGCGCGCGGCGATCGATCGCGAACGGTCCTGGAGCGAGGAGTGCCCGGCCATGGATCAAAGCCTGTCGGCGGTGTCCGGGTCTTCCTTGCCGGTCCGAAGTCCCGCCTTGCGCGCCAGCGCCTCCGCCACCCGGTAGGGCCGCATTTCCAGGAAACGCCGGGCCGAGAACCAGCTCCACAGCAGCAGCGCCAGCAGCATCATGCCCACCATGATCCACCAGAACGAACCGCTTTCGTGGACGAAGGGCAGGTGATCCACGTTCATGCCGAAGATCCCGGTGATGAGCGTGAGCGGCATGAAGATGACGGTGACCACGGTCAGGATGCGCATGATCTCGTTGGTGCGGTGGGCCGTGGCGGAGAAATGCAGCTGCACCGCGTTCTCGACCGACGATTCCATGCGCCGCGCATGGCTCAGCACGCGATTCACGTGTTCCATGACGTCGTTGATGCGGACCAGCAGCGTATCGCGCCGCTGGTCGAAGGCGCCGGAGCCCCAGGCGTCCTCGCTGCGGTCCATGGCCGCGTCGCGCAGTTCGGACAAGGCGTCGTATTGTTCCTCGCAGATGTTCTCCAGGCGCCGCAGCACGATGCGGGCATCGAGCAGCGCCAGCCAGTTGCGGAAACGGCCGTTGGGGTTGAGCAGCTCGCGCTGCCAGCGATCGAGCTGCAAGGTCAGGGGCTGGCGCAGCGCCAGGTACTTGTCGACCATGCCGTTGAGCAGCCTCAGCATCAGTTCGGCGGGGCCGGACGGCGCGCGGCCCAGCGGGCCGATGCTGCTGGGCGTGCGGTCCCGCCGTCCCTCGGGCGCGACCTCGCCGCGCTGCTCGGCCAGGCGGCGCTTCATTTCCTGGCAGGTGGCGCTGTAGCCGTGGCGGACGGTGATCAGCGCCTGCCCCAGCACGAAGAACGACACCGGCTGCGTGCGCAGGCTGGCCAGCAGCGGGATGCCGAGCTTGCCGTTGGCCGCGGCGGGACGTGGCTCGGCCGCCGGCGCGTCGGTCACGATGCGGCGGAACACCACCATCTCGTAGGTGGCGGTGTTGTCGAAGTACGAAGGGTGGACCGGATTGGCGGCATCCTGCAGGTGCAGGTCGTGCAACTGCACGCCGGTCAGCCGCGCGATGTCGTCGCGCCACGCGTCGGGGTTGGCCGCCAGGTCCTCGGCGCCCGCGTCTATCCACAGGAAGCCCTTGCTGGCGGCCAGTTGCGCCGCGTTGTGTGGACGGGGCCCTCCGTTTTCCGATATCCAGAGGACGTCCATGGCGTCAGCCTTTCAGCTTGCGGGCCGCGTCGAGCGCGAAATAGGTCAGGATGCCGTCGGCGCCGGCGCGCTTGAACGCCAGCAGGGCTTCCATGACGACCTTGTCCTCGTCCAGCCAGCCGTTGGCGCCGGCCGCCTTGATCATCGCGTATTCGCCGCTGACCTGATAGGCGAAGGTGGGGACGCGGAAGGTATCCTTGACCCGCCGCAGCACGTCCAGGTAGGGCATGCCGGGCTTGACCATGACCATGTCCGCGCCTTCGCGCAGGTCCAGCGCGACTTCGCGCAGGGCCTCGTCGATGTTGCCCGGATCCATCTGGTAGGCGGCCTTGTTCGACTTGCCCAGGTTCGAGGCGGAGCCGACGGCATCGCGGAAGGGGCCGTAGAACGCGCTGGCGTACTTGGCCGAGTAGGCCATGATGCGGGTGTGGATGTGGCCGCGTGCCTCCAGCGCTTGGCGGATGGCGCCGATGCGGCCGTCCATCATGTCGCTGGGCGCGACGATGTCCACGCCGGCTTCGGCCTGCACCAGGGCCTGCTGGACCAGGATCTCGACCGTGGGCTCGTTCTGTACGTAGCCGGCCTCGTCGATCAGTCCGTCCTGTCCGTGGCTGGTGTAGGGGTCGAGCGCGACATCGGTCAGGATGCCCAGCTCGGGCAGACGCTTCTTGAGCTCGGCCACCACGCGCGGGACCAGGCCGTCGGGCCGCGTCGCGGCGATGCCGTCCGGCGTCTTCAGTTCCGGCGCGATCACGGGGAACAGCGCCAGGACCGGGATCCCGAGTTCGACGCATTCCTCGGCCACCGGTAGCAGGGTATCCAGGCTGTAACGCTCGACGCCGGGCAGCGACGGCACCGGCTGGCGCAGCCCCTTGCCTTCGGCCACGAACACGGGATAGATGAGGTCGTCGGCGGACAGCCGGCTCTCGCGCACCAGGCGGCGGGTGAAATCGTCGCGCCGCAGGCGTCGGGGCCGTCCGGCGGGAAAGTCGGCGAATACTTCGTGTTGGCTCATTGTGGTTTCCGTCCTGTCAATGCTGCGCGGCGGGGGACGGACCCCCGGGCCATCGCAAGATACCATCGCGCCCCCGCAGGCGTCATGCGGCGACCTGGGGCATCAGCCAGCCCTCGATGTAGGCGGCCGCTTCTTCCAGGCCGAGGCGATGGGTCGAAGAAAACGGCACGGTGTGCAGCGCGCCGATGGCGGCGAGTTCTTTCTTGACGGCGAACTGGGCCTTGATGCGCTGGCCGTAGGGGAATTTGTCGGCCTTGGTCAGCAGGGCCAGCACCGGCTTGCCGGAAGGAGCGATCCAGTCGATCAGGTTGCGGTCCAGGTCGGTCACGCCGCGGCGGATGTCCACCAGCAGCACGATGCCGGCCAGCGAGGGCCGGTCGCGCAGGTAGCCGCCCAGCACCTGGGCCCACTGCGAGCGGTCTTCCCTGGCCACCGAGGCATAGCCGTAGCCGGGCAGGTCGACCAGGAATCCCAGGTCGCGCTCGGGGTCGAGCGGGTCGGGAAGGCCGAACATGTTGATCAGCCGGGTGCGGCCCGGCGTCTTGCTGGAGAAGGCCAGGCGCCGCTGCTGGGTCAGCACGTTGATCGCCGACGACTTGCCGGCGTTGGAGCGGCCGACGAAGCAGACTTCCGGCGCCCCGGGCGGGGGCAGCTGGTCGAGCCGGGCGGCGGACGTCGTGAAATGAGCGCGATGGAGAATGGACACTGGGCGTCGCCGCGCGGCGAAGTTGGACAATAACCCCCTATTGTACGGCCGCGCCCCGCGGCGGCCCGCCGGTCAGCCGACCCGCTTGAGATCTTTCTTGAACAACTGCTGCCGCTTCACGTAGCTCTCCACGCCGGCGCGGATGCGGGCGATGTCCTCGTCCGTGAGCTGGCGCACGACCTTGGCCGGGGCGCCCAGGATCAGCGAGCGGTCGGGAAATTCCTTGCCTTCGGTGACGATGGCGCCCGCGCCCACCAGGCAGTTCTTGCCGATGACCGCGCGGTTCAGCACCACGGCCTGGATGCCGATCAGCGAGCCGTCGCCGATGGTGCAGCCGTGCAGCATGGCCTGGTGCCCGACCGTCACGTAGTCGCCGATGGTGAGCTTGAGGCCCGGGTCGGTGTGCAGCACCGCGCCTTCCTGGACATTGCTGGATTCGCCCAGGACGATGTCGTCGTTGTCGGCGCGGATGACCGCGCCCGGCCAGACGCTGGCGTTCTCGCCCAGCCTGGCCCTGCCGATGACGGCGGCTTCCTCGGCCACGTAGGCCGAGTCCGGAATGTGGGGCGCGTGGGCGCCGAGCTGGTAGACAGCCATGGTGGTCTTTCCCGAATAGTTTTCTATGGACTACGTTGTAGTTGCTATAATAAGCGGTTACTTAGCATCGGAAAGCAGCGCCGGGTGGCGCGCTTTCGGTGGCAAGAGTTTGCAGTAGAACAAAACTCGCAGTAGAAGAACGATCACCTCCGGCGCGAGCCGGGTCGAATCGATAACGGGGTAGGTGGGCCCCGCGGAGACACCTGCAAGGAGAATTCTTGCCGCATGCCGGCAGGAGCAGCAGGAGCAGGGCATCCGTGAGTCGCGTATCCGTAGCCTGATTGTGGAATTTAGGTCGAGGTTTTCATGAAGCGTGTGCTGTCCCTGATGCTTGTCGCGAGCGGTGCAATGTTGGGTGCGACGGTGGCCCTGCCGTCCCTGGCCGCCGATGCCCAACCCCGTCCCAAGGTCGATGCGGCCAAGGGCGAGCAGTTGTTCGCCAATGGCGACGCGTCCCGCAACATCATTTCCTGTGCCAGTTGCCATGGCCCCGGCGGCAACAGCGCCGGCGCGGCCAATCCCAAGCTGGCTGGCCAGCACCCCGATTACATCTACAAGCAGCTCGCCAACTTCAAGGTCAAGGAAGGCGCCAAGACGCCCGAGCGCGTCAATGCCGTCATGAACGTCAACGTCGCCGGCCTGACCGACGAGGACATGCGCAACATCTCGGCCTATCTCGGCGCCCAGACCCTGAAGCCCGCCGTGGCCAAGAGCAAGGACACCGTCGAGCTGGGCCAGCGCATCTTCCGCGCCGGCATCGCCAGCAAGGGCGTTCCGGCCTGCGCCTCCTGCCACAGCCCCAACGGCGCCGGCATCCCTTCGCAATACCCGCGCGTGGGCGGCCAGTTCGGCGAATACACCGAGGCCCAACTGGTGGCCTTCCGCAGCGGCGCGAGGCACAATAACGTGCCGATGGCGCAGATCGCGAACAAGATGACCGACGCCGAAATCAAGGCCGTGGCCGACTACATCGCTGGCCTGCGCTGATCGCCGGCGCCCGGAACCACTGCTGTCGATCATGGTCACTGAAGGGGCGGATCTTCCGCCCCTTTTGCATCGCCGGGCCGCCCCAGGATGGAAAATGGTCCCTCGGGGGGCAGCGCAGCGGCAAGCGTGGGGGCCTTTCTTTGCATTCCTTGACAGGCGTCCTCCGGCAACCGACCTGTCAGAACCGAGGCCCGCAGCACCCATCATGACCATTGCCACACCTTCCGCTTCCCGCCCTGCTTCGCGCGGTCTCGGCACCGACCTGCTCGAATTGCTGACCTCGATGCGGTTCGCCGTCAGCCTGCTGGTCTTCATCTGCCTGGCCAGCATCGTCGGCACGGTGCTGGTACAGAACCAGCCGTCGAACAACTACGTCAACCAGTTCGGACCGTTCTGGTTCGAGGTGTTCGAGACCTTCTCGCTCTATCACGTCTATAACGCGTGGTGGTTCCTGCTCATCATGGGATTCCTGGTGGTCTCCACCAGTCTCTGTATCATCCGCACCGCGCCCAAGATGGTGCGCGACATGCGCTCGTTCCGCGAGCACGTGCGCGAGAACAGCCTGCGGTCGTTCCATCACCGTGCCGAGTTCGTGTCGACCGATGCGCCGTCCCAGGTGGCCGGCGCGCTGGCCGGGCTGCTCAAGCGCCAGGGCTATGCCGTGCGCACCCGGGCCGAGGGCCCGGCCACCCTGCTGGCGGCCAAGCGGGGCAGCGGCAACCGGCTGGGCTATATCTTCGCCCATACGGCCATCGTCATCGTCTGCATAGGCGGCCTGCTCGACAGCGAGCTGCCGATACGACTCCAGATCTGGCTGGCCGGCAAGAAGCCCCTGTTCGAGAACATGGCCATCGCCGACGTGCCCGCTTCCGGGCGCCTGGGCCTCGGCAACCCCAGCTTCCGCAGCAGCGTGCTGGTGCCCGAGGGCGGCAAGGCCCGCAACGGCATCGTCATGGTGGACGACGGCGCGCTGGTCCAGCCCCTGCCGTTCACGCTGGAGCTGAAGAAGTTCATCGTCGAATACTATTCCACCGGCATGCCGCGCCTGTTCGCGAGCGAGGTCGAGGTCACCGACAACGAGACAGGCGAGCATTTCCCCGCCACCATCAAGGTCAATGAGCCGCTGCGCTACAAGGGCGTGACGGTCTATCAATCGAGTTTCGACGACGGCGGCAGTTCGTTGGACCTGACCGGCTATGCCCTGCGCGGCGGCCAGCCCTATACTTTTCCGGTGTCGGGCAAGGTAGGGGGCACGGCGCAGCTGGTGGCAGATGGCGCCCCGGACAGCGACGCGCTGAAGGACCTGACCGTCGAATTCAGCGGTTTCCGCCCCATCAACGTCGAAAACTTCGCCAACGGCCGCGTGGGCGCGGCCGAGCCCAAGGCGCTGCGCGAACATGTGGCGGCGGTATCCGGCAGCGCCGCGCGCGTGGGCCAGAATCAGGATTTCCGCAACGTCGGCCCCAGCGTGCAATACAAGCTGCGCGACGCCAGCGGCCAGGCACACGAATTCCACAACTACATGCTGCCGGTCGAAGTCGACGGCGTGGGGGTCTTCCTGTCCGGGGTGCGCACCAATCCCGACGAGGATTTCCGCTATGTGCGCATGCCGGCCGACGCCGACAACTCCCTGAAGGAATTCATGGGGCTGCGCGCGATCCTGCAGGATCCGCAGGCCCGCGCGCAGGCCGCGCGCCGGTTCGCCCACGCCAACCGGCTGGCCTCGGGCGGCGCCGCCGACGGTGAACTGACCGCCCAGTTGCAGGCCTCGGCCGAGCGGGCCCTGGACACTTTCGCGGACGGCGGCCTGCAATCCATCGCCCGCTTCCTGGAAACCAACGTCTCGTCCGGCGAGCAGCAGCGCGCGGCCGATGTCGTGGTCAAGCTGCTGGGCGGCGCGATGGGCGAGCTGCGCGCGGTCGAGCGCGAGCGTGCCGGGCTGCCCCCGCTGCCGACCGGCGGGCCCGAAGCTGCCGCGGCCGCGGCCTGGACCCAGGCCGCCGTGGGGGCGATGTCGGACCTGTTCCTGTATCCGGCGCCGGTCGTGCTGAGCCTGAAGGATTTCCATCACGTCCAGGCCAGCGTGTTCCAATTGAGCCGGACCCCCGGTAAAAATGCGGTATACCTGGGCTGCGTGCTGCTCATCCTGGGCGTGTTCTCGATGTTCTACATCCGCGAGCGCCGCGTCTGGATGTGGGTCAAACCGGGACAGGACGGGCAGGGCGCGCAGACCTTGATGGCCATGACCTCCCAGCGGCGGACGCTGGATTTCAACCAGGAATTCGAACGGCTCAAGGCGGATATCGCCGCCTTGCCGCCGCAGCAGAAAGGGTAGCTAAATGGAACTGACCTCATCCGCCCGCGACGGCGCCGGGCGGGCTTCCCGCCGGGGCATGGACGGCCCCCGGGGGCTCGACTGGACCGACATCGCCTTTGCCGTGCTGCTGGCGGCGGGCGCCGCCTTCGCGTTCCAGCGGGTGGGCGGGATCATGACCTACTACGACAAGGCCATCCTGGCCGGCGCGGCGGTCGTGCTGGCCTGGCTGGCCTGGCTGTGGCGGCCGCTGCGCGCGCTGATGATCGCGGCGGCCATCAGCGGCGGCCTGGCCGTCACCCTTTACCAGGGCGATCTGGCGCGGGCCGACCAGGCCTTCCTTCTCAAGTACCTGCTGTCCTCGCAGTCCGCCATCCTGTGGATGTGCGCGCTGTTCGTCATCGCCACCGCGTGTTACTGGATAGGCCTGATCGCCCGCAGCGGCACGGCCGCCTGGCTGGGGACGGCGCTGACCTGGAGCGCGGTGTTCGCCGGCCTGACGGGCCTGCTGGTACGCTGGCACGAAAGCTATCTGCTCAGCCCGGACATCGGTTACATCCCGGTCAGCAACCTCTACGAAGTCTTCATCCTCTTCTCGCTGATCACGGCGCTGTTCTACCTGTACTACGAGCGCAAATACGACACACGCAGCCTGGGCGGTTTCGTGCTGCTGGTCATCGCCTCGGCCGTCGCTTTCCTGATCTGGTACACCTTCGACCGCGGCGCGCAGCAGATCCAGCCGCTGGTGCCGGCCTTGCAAAGCTGGTGGATGAAACTGCACGTGCCGGCCAATTTCATCGGCTATGGCACGTTCTCGCTGGCTGCCATGGTCGCTTTCGCCTATCTGGTCAAGGCCCACGGCAAGACCTCTTCGTGGGTGAAACTGGCTCCCTTGTTCGTCCTGGGCGTGCTGCTGGCGGTCGAGCCCCTGATCTTCCGCCAGACCGGCATGCCTGCCTACTGGATGACCTACGCCGGCATCGCGGCGCTGATCGTCGGCGGCATCCTGCTGGGCCGCCGCCAGCTTGCCGAGCGCCTGCCCGCGCTCGAGGTGCTGGACGACATCATGTACAAGGCCATCGCCGTGGGCTTCGCGTTCTTCACCGTCGCCACGGTGCTGGGCGCGCTGTGGGCGGCCGATGCCTGGGGCGCCTACTGGCAGTGGGATCCCAAGGAAACCTGGGCGCTGATCGTCTGGCTCAACTATGCGGCCTGGCTGCACATGCGGCTGATCAAGGGCCTGCGCGGCAACGCCGCCGCCTACTGGGCCCTGGTGGGCCTGCTGGTGACGGGTTTTGCCTTCCTGGGCGTGAACATGTTCCTGTCGGGCCTGCATTCCTACGGAGAGCTGTAGCCCCCCTTGAATCTTTTTCGGCAAGGCGTGTCTATACTCGACGATGCCGCGGCTGCGGCAGGAGTACGGACTGGAGACCGTCATGCTGATACGCAGGCCTTCCGATGTTTTGCCTTCCGAGATCACGCCGGAAGCGGTCTATCGCGACCGGCGGCGGTTGATGCTGCAGGCGGGGCTGGCCGCTTCGGCGATGGGGCTGGCGGGGTGGGCCGACCGGCAGGCGTTCGCGCAGACGACCGGCGTGAAGCTGGCGGCGCAGCGTAACGGCGCTTTCGTGGTGATGGACAAGCCGACCTCGCAGAAGGACGTCACCACCTACAACAATTTCTACGAATTCGGCACCGACAAGGGCGATCCATCGGACTATGCGGGGCGCTTCCGCACCTCGCCCTGGACCATCGCGATCGAGGGCGAGGTCAAGAAGCCGCAGGTGCTGTCCCTGGACGACCTGCGCAAGCTGGCCCCGCTGGAAGAGCGGGTCTACCGGCTGCGCTGCGTCGAAGGCTGGTCCATGGTGATTCCCTGGACCGGATATTCGCTGGCGGCGCTGATCCGCCGGGTCGAACCCACCGGCAACGCCCGCTTCGTCGAGTTCGTCACCGCCGTGCAGCCCGACACCATGCCCGGCCTGCGCACGCGCGTGCTCGACTGGCCCTATGTCGAGGCGCTGCGCATGGACGAGGCCATGCAGCCCCTGACCCTGCTTACCTTCGGCGTCTATGGCGAAACCCTGCCCAACCAGAACGGCGCGCCGGTGCGGGTGGTGGTGCCCTGGAAATACGGTTTCAAGTCGGGCAAGTCGCTGGTGAAGATACGCTTCGTGGAAAAGCAGCCCGTCACCAGCTGGGTCAAGGCCGCGCCGCAGGAATACGGCTTCTACGCCAACGTGAATCCCAACGTGCCCCATCCGCGCTGGAGCCAGGCCTCCGAGCGGCGCATCGGCGAGGACGGCCTGTTCTCGCCCAAGCGCAAGACCTTGATGTTCAACGGCTACGGCGACCAGGTCGCCAGTCTGTACGCCGGCATGGACCTGGCCCGCGATTACTGAGATGGCGGACGTGCCCGCCGCGCCGCCGCGTACCGCCACCCGGGCCGTGCCGTCCGAGCCGCGCCTGTTCGGGCTGGCCGTGGGGCGCTTCAAGGTCCTGCTGTTCATCGTCGCGCTGCTGCCGCTGGCGCGCTGGGTGTGGCTGGGGGCAACGGACGGGTTGACGGCCAATCCCGTGGAGTTCCTGACCCGTTCGTCGGGCACCTGGACCCTGGTGGCGCTGCTGGTCACGCTGGCGATCAGCCCCCTGCGCGCCCTGCTGGGCCAGCCGGCCCTGCTGCGAGTGCGCCGCATGTGCGGGCTGTTCGCCTTCTTCTACGCCTGCCTGCATTTCACCACCTATATCTGGTGGGACCAGTGGTTCGACCTCATGTCCATCGCGCGCGACGTGGCCAAGCGGCCGTTCATCACGATGGGATTCGCCGGCTTCCTGGGACTTTGCCTGCTCGCGGCCACCTCGACGCGCGGCTGGATGCGGCGGCTGGGGTCGCGCTGGCAGTCGCTGCACCGGTTGGTCTACCTGATAGGCGTGCTCGTGCTGTTGCACTATTGGTGGCAGAAGGCCGGCAAGAATGATTTTTCGGCGGTGTTTCTCTACACTGTGGTCTTCGCGGGGTTGATGGGATGGCGCCTGGTGCGCCGGCGTGCCGCCAGGCCGTGAGCGGGGCAGGCGGCGCGGGCCGCCCGGCCATGCGCTTCCCGATGCCCGCTGCCGACAACAACAAGAGGTGCATCATGAACGACGTCACGGTCGACACCGCCAAGCTTCAATCCGCCAAGAATCTGACCACCGTGGTCTACGCGCTGTATGCGTTGGCCATCCTCATCGGCCTGAGCAGCATCGTTGCGATCATCATCAACTACGTCAAGAAGGGCGACATGGCCGGCACGTGGCTGGACAGCCACTTCCGCTGGCAGATCCGCACGTTCTGGTTCACGGTGCTGTGGGCCATCGTGGGGGCGCTGACGGTGTGGGCCTTCATCGGCTGGGTCGTCTGGTTCGTGGCCTTCATCTGGTACATCTACCGCATCGTGAAGGGCTGGCTGAACCTGAACGACAACAAGCCGATGTACCCCGCCTGAGGGGCGGGGATTTTCCGGACTATTTCTTCAAGGCCGCGTCGGCCAGCAGGGCGTCCCGCATTTTCAGCAGGGCGTCTTGCGTCGAACGCTGCGCGGCCAGGTTGAAGTTGGTCCTGAACTCGTCGAATTCCGCGGTGCCTTCCCCCATCACGCTGATCGTGGTCACGGGGTTGCCTGCCGCGTCGCTGATGACGCAGGTCAGCTGGGTCTGGAAACGCGTTGGCGGCCACGTGAGCAGGCTTTCGGAGGACGAGGCGGTCAGTATCTCGGGCGTGATCACGTAGCTCACATTCTCGGCGGCGGCGGGGGGTACGGCCTTCGTCTTGGTGACCTGCGCGAAGACGTTGCCCAGCATCATGTAGAAAGCGGCTTCCATGTCCTTGTACGGCTTGTACTGGACCTTGTCTCCGCCGCCGCCCGCCGTGATGACGTTCTTCTCCTGCAGCGAATCGGGAATATGGTAGGCCACGCGGGCCTCGATCCGCCGCCCGTTTTCGCCCGGGGTGAGCTTGGAGACGTCGGGGGCGATCGATATGGGATGCGCGCAACCTGCCAGAACCAGGATCGCCGCCAAGGCGCCCAGGCGTTTGATGAGATTCATGCGGAAACTCCGTGTCGATTACTTGAGCGCGTCCAGGAACGCCTTGTCGCTGAACAGCGTGTCCAGCAGCGTTTGCACGAGCGTGGGATAGGACTGCGCGGCGGCGGGGATCGCAACGGCACCCACGAAGGAGGAAGGCCAGGTGATCGTGGCGGACTTGACCTGGTCGTACGCGACCTGCCCCCCCTTCCTGACCACCACGCGCGCGGCGATGAAGCCGTCGCCGGTGGTGAACGATCCCGCGTTCAGATCGTTCTTCTGGAGTTCACCCGAGATTTCCACGTTCGAGGCCTGCGAGTACTTGCCCGCGAGCGTGAGTTCCTGCTTGATGGCCTCGGTCAGGTAGGCGGAATAGGATTTGCCGTAAGGCGACTCGAGCGACGATCCGCGCAGGGAAATCGGGTTGGCGTTGTCCTTGGCGGCCAGGCTGCTGAAGTCCGCCACCCTGGCGTCCCGGAACTCCGCATCCTTCAGCTTGATCACATTGTCCATTCGGGCCGAATACTGCGGCGCGGTCATCGCGCAGCCTGAAAGCACGACAGCGGCAACCATCACTCCAACACTGCGCATCATTCCATTTCCCTCGTCGAGTCGGGTTACTAATAATTTGACACATATAGTAACCTTTGAGAGGGAGGGAAAAACAGCGATTCAGCCCGCCTGAAGCGCTGGCCGGGCCGGCGACCGCGGGAAGGCGAACGCCACCGCGACCGCGCCGATGCCGACCGCGGCCGAGCCCAGGTACAGCCAGGCATAGCCGTTGAAGTGGTCGAAGATCCAGCCGCCGGCCAGCGGCCCGAAGGCCATGCCCAGGCTCGAGGCCATGACCGCGGCGCCGAAGATGCTGCCCATGATGCGCGGGCCGAACCAGTCCCGCGCCAGCACCGCGTACAGCGGCATCACGCCGCCGTAGGCGGCGCCCAGCAGGATGGACAGGCCGTAGAACTCGCCGATCAGGCGGGCCTGCGAATAGACGCCTATCACCACCGCCTGTAGCAGCAGGCCCGCGATCAGCACCCGCCTGGTGCCCAGCCTGTCGGCCAGCGCGCCCAGCAGCAGCCGTCCCCCCAGTCCCGCCAGTCCTTCCACGCTGTAGATGGTCACGGCCGCCATGGGCGCGATGCCGCAGAACGTGGCGAAGCTGACGACGTGGAAGATCGGGCCGGAATGGGCGGCGCAGCACAGGAAGAAGGTCAGCGCCAGCGCGATGAAGGGCGCCGACCGCAGGGCCTGCCGCACGGACGGG
Source organism: Alcaligenaceae bacterium SAGV5 (assembly GCA_009360345.1). Lineage (GTDB taxonomy): Bacteria > Pseudomonadota > Gammaproteobacteria > Burkholderiales > Burkholderiaceae_B > Pigmentiphaga. The sequence continues at coordinate 2,328,714 of SPDP01000001.1, read as the reverse complement.
GCGGGGCCGGCCGCCTCGGCGTGGGCTTGCCCGGCCAGCCAGGCCGCGGGCGGCTGGCGGATGAGCAGGCCGGCGGGGATCAGGAGCAGCAGGGCGGCGATACCTGTCGTGGCCATCGCCGTGCGCCAGCCGTATTCGAGGATGAGCCAGCCCGCCAGCGGCGAGACCGTCATGGGGGCGACGCCCATCCCGGCTGAAACGAGCGAGACCGCCAACGCCCGGTGGCGCTCGAACCAGGTCGTGGCCAGGGCCATCAGCGGGGCGAAGAACGCGCCGCCCGCCACCCCCACCAGCACGCCATAGCCGAGCTGGAAGGCCGTCAGCGAGGTGGCGCGGCTCGCCAGCAGCAGCCCCAGGCCCAGCAGCACCGAGGCGGCCAGGACCACGGGGCGCGTGCCGTAGCGATCACTCAGCGCGCCCCAGCCGAATGCCGCGATGCCCATCACCAGGAAATCGAGCGTCATGGCCGCCGAGATGCCGGCGCGCGACCAGCCCGTATCGGCCGAGATGGGCTGCAGGTAGACCGCCAGGGAGAACATGGCTCCCGCGGCCACGCAGGTGATCAGCGCACCGGCGGCGACGATGATCCAGCCGTAGCCGCCATCGGTCCGGCCGGCGCCGTCCGTATCGTGTGTTTCCATGGTCAGGCAACATAGCAACCGGCTGCCCCGGATGTCGAGCCCGGTTACAGAACCGCCGGCTTCTGCGCCGACCGGCTGAACAATTCGTGGATCACCGTGCGCAGCCAGATCCGCCCCGGCTCGCGCGCGTAGCGTTCGTGCCAGAACTGTGACACGTCATAGGCGGGCAGCCGCATCGGCGGCGCGTACATCCTGACGCCCCAGGCGGTTTCGAACGTGGCGGCCAGTGTGCGCGGGATGGTGGCGATGTAGTCGGTCTGGGCGACGATGCGGCCGATCGACAGAAAGTGCCCCACGCGCAGGGCGACGGGCGCGCCCACCCTGGGCGAGGCGAGAATGCCTTCCAGCACGTGGGCATGCCCGGTCATCGAGCCTTCCGAGATCACATGGCCGAGCTGGCGGAAGTTCGCCATGGTCATCCGCGTGCGTATGGCGGGGTGGTCGCTCCGGGCGATGCAGGCATAGCTCGCGGAGAACAGCCGGTCGGTCTGCAATCCCTCCGGATCCAGGCGCAGGTGGCCGATGGCCAGGTCCACGTTGCCGTCCGCCATGGCGTCGCGCAGCGCCTTGCCCTGCAACTGGCTGGTGCGCAGGTGCACGCCGGGCGCCTGTTCCGCCACCCGCCGGGCCAGGCCGGGCAGGAACACCTGTTCGCTGATGTCGGACATCGCCAGGGTGAACACGCGCCGTTCGTTGGCGGGGACGAAGGCCGGCGTATGCAGCGTCCAGCGAACGATGTCCAGGGCCTGGTGCAGCGACGAATTCAGGCCGTCGGCGAAGGGGGTGGGAAGCAGGCCGTGCGGCTGCCGCACGAACAGCGGGTCGCCATAGGCGTCGCGCAGGCGGGCGAGGGCGCGGCTCATCGCGGGCTGGCTCAGTCCGAGTTCCCGGCCGGCCGCGGTGAGGTTCCGGCTGCCGTACACGGCAAGGAAGAGTTCGAGCAGGTTCAGATCCACCTGGTGCGAAAGACGTTTGGCCATGGCAGAGATATACCTATCGTGCATGTCAGATATCAGTTCATTTCATTTTACGGATTTCACTGCGATTCCTAACATGGACCACCCCCTACAGGAGACCCCATGCACAGCAGCGCCCACTACTTGCTCCAGGGACTCACGGACCTCGGCATCGAGTACGTGTTTTCCAACCTGGGCACCGACCACGCCTCCGTCATCGAGGAGCTCGCGCGCTGGCGCGAGCAGGGGCGCCGGCATCCCCGCTTCATGCTCTGCCCGCACGAAAACGTCGCGATCCACATGGCAGCCGGCTACGCGGCGATGACCGGGCAGGGGCAGGCGGTGATGGTCCACGTGGACGCCGGCACGGCGAACGCCGCCATGGGCATGCACAACATGTTCCGCTCGCGGCTGCCGGTCATGCTGATGGCGGGGCGGGCGCCCGGCACCGTGCGCGGCGAGCTGCCAGGATCGCGCGACAACTACGTGCACTTCGTGCAAGACCCGTTCGACATGGCCAGCCTGGTCCGCCCCTACGTCAAATGGGAATACTCGCTCTCGACCGGCATCAACGCGCGCGAAGTCGTGCGGCGCGGACACTCGGTCATGCAGAGCGATCCGCCGGGCCCCGTCTATCTGACCCTGCCGCGCGAGGCGCTGACGCAGGAATGGAAAGAAGACCAGGTGCAGGCTTTCGGCCAGGACCGCTATGGTCCCGTGGCCGCCGGCGGCATCGACGAGGCGCGCGCCGCGCAGATCGCCGAGGCCCTGATGCGGGCCGAGCGGCCGATGGCCGTTACCGCCTATCTCGGCCGCAAGGCCGAGGCGGTCGAGGCGCTGGAGGAACTGGCCCTGTTGTGCGGCATCCGCGTCTACGAATTCGCGCCCAGCTACCTGGGCATCTCGCGCGATTCGCCCTGCTTCGGCGGCTTCGACCCCGGCGCGGCGCAGGCCGATGCCGACCTGGGACTGCTGCTGGACGTGGACGTGCCCTGGCTGCCCAAGTACGTGGTCGAGCGGCCCGGCGTACGCTGGCTGCATGTCGACGTCGATCCGATCAAGAAGGATTTCCCCATGTGGGGCTTCGCGACGGACATGCGGGTGCAGGCCGACTGCGCCACGGTGTTGCGCCAGGTCAGCGCCATCGTGCGGGCCCGCGCCGGCCAGGATTTCCATGAGCGCGTGCGCGCCCGCCTGGATGGCTGCCGGGCCCAGGCGAAGACCCGCGCCGAGGGCCTGGCCCGGGCCGCGGGCAAGCGTGGCACGCGCGGCGCGATCTCGCCCGCCTACCTGTGCGCGCAGTTGAGCGCGGCGCTGTCCCAGGACGACGTGGTCGTCAACGAAGCCATCCGCAACGCGCCCGCGGTGCTGGGGCATATCCGCCGGACCCGGCCGTTGACCCTGCTCGGTACGGCCGGGGGCGGCCTGGGCTACAGCGGCGGCATGGCCCTGGGCGTCAAGCTGGCGCGGCCGGATGCCCGCGTGGTGCAGGTCGTCGGCGACGGCGGGTTCCATTTCGGCACGCCCACCTCGGTCTATGACGTCGCGCAGCGCTACCGGCTGCCCATCCTGACCGTGGTGCTGGACAACGGCGGATGGCAGGCGGTGAAGGAGGCCGTGCTGCGCGTGCATCCCGACGGCTCGGCGGCCGGCGCCGACGAGTTCCAGGCGCGGCTGCATGGCGAGACGCGCCGCTTCGAACTGATCGCCCAGGCCTTCGGCGGCCACGGCGAGACGGTGGAGGACCCCGACGACGTGCCGGCCGCGATCGCCCGCTGCCTGCGGGCCGTCGATGATGGCCGGGCCGCGGTGCTGCACGTGCGCATCGGCGGGATCTAGCGGCGCGGGCGGCCGGCGCCGCCCGTGGCCGGAAACAAAGGAACGAACGAGTCCTATGGAAGGAGACACCATGCAAGTACGCCGCATCCTGAACCTGGCCGCGCTGGCGCTGGCCATCTCGCCGCTCGGCCTGCCGGCCGCGCACGCGCAGCCGGCCTATCCCGCGCGCCCCATCACCATCATCGTCGGCTACGCCGCGGGCGGGGGCAACGATGTCCTGGCCCGGATCGTGGCCGAGGAAATGACCAAGGGGCTCAAGCAGCCCGTGATCGTCGAGAACCGCCCAGGCGTGGCCTCCATCGTGGGCGCGGCCTACGTGGCCAAGGCCAGGCCGGACGGCTATACCCTGTTCTGGGGGGCGAGCGGTCCCATCTCGTTCAATCCCGCCCTGTACGCCAAGCTGCCCTACAAGGTCGAAGACTTCACCCCTGTTTCGTTGACGGCGAAGTTCCCGCTGGTGCTGGTCTCGGACGCCTCGCTGCCGATCAAGTCGGTGAGCGACCTGGTGGCCTATTCGAAGCAGCATCCCGACAAGGCCAACTACGGTTCCAGCGCCGCCTCGTTCCAACTCGTGACTGAACTGTTCAACGGCAAGACCGGCGCGCGCTTCGCGCACATTCCCTACAAAGGCAGCAACGAGTCGATCCAGGCCGTCATGGCGGGCAACGTCACCATGGCCATCACCGATCCGGCGCCGGCCATGACGGGCTTGCAGAGCAAGCGCGTGCGGGCACTGGCCGTGACCTCCCCGCAGCGGGCCGATTTCCTGCCCGAGGTACCGACCATGAGGGAGGCGGGGGTGGACCTGGACGTCGAGTTGTGGGCGGGCCTGCTGGCGCCGACCGGGACGCCGGCCGACGTGGTCCAGGCATTGCAGCGGGAGATCGCACGCGTGGTCGCCTTGCCCGAGGTGCGCAAGAAGATGGCCGCTCTCGGCTGCTCGGCCCAGGCCAGCACGTCCGACGAGTTCCGCCGCCTGATCGAGAAGGAAGTGCCGCTCTGGACCAAGGTGGCGCGCGAGAACGACATCAAGGTCGAGTAGCCAGAGAGAACCTGGAGAAAACATGACGAACCGATATCACGCCGGCCTGATCGTCGCCGGCGCCCTGCAGGAAACCGGCGCGGCACAGGTGCTGGACAACATCAACCCCGCCAACGGCGAGCTCGTCGGCACGGTCGCCACGGCCGACGCCGCCACTGCCCGAGCCGCCATCGGCGCGGCCCGCCAGGCTTTCGAAGACTCGGCCTGGGCCGGCTCGCCCCGCCTGCGGCAGGACGTGCTGCTGCAATGGGCGCGCAACCTCGCCCCGCGCGCCCAGGAACTGGCGATGTTGCTGACGCGGGAGAACGGCAAGGTCATCGCCCAGTCCGCCGGCGAAATGCACGGCGCCATTTCCGAGATCAACTACTACGCCGGCCTGGCGCGCTACATCGCCGGCAACGCGCAGGAGGTGAGCCCGGGCGTGCTCTCGACCCAGCTGCGCGAACCCGCCGGCGTGGCCGGCATCATCGTGCCCTGGAACGCTCCCGCCCTGCTGCTGGTGCGCAGCCTGGCTCCGGCACTGGCGGCCGGATGCACGACCGTGATCAAGCCGGCCTGGCAGACCGCGCTCGTCACCTGCGAGATGCTGAAGGAATTGATCAACATTCCCGGCCTGCCGCCGGGCGTCGTCAACATGGTGGTCGAGGATGGCGCCGACGTCTCGCAACTGATCTGCCAGTCCGACGACGTGGACGTCATCAGCTTCACTGGTTCGAACGAAACCGGCCAGCGCATCTACGCCTCGGCCGCGCCCACCATGAAGAAACTGTCGCTGGAACTGGGCGACAAGGCCAGTTGCATCGTCTTCGACGACGCCCCCATCCCCGACGTGATGCGCAAGATCGCCGACGCCGCCACCATCATCTCCGGCCAGCAATGCACCGCCGCGCGCCGCGTATTGGTCCACGCCGACGCCTACGACGCCGCCCGCGCCCACCTGCGCGACGCCCTGGCCGCCCTGAAGGCCGGGCCCGGCTGGCTACCCGGCCACCACCTCGGCCCCCTGATCGACCGCGGCTCGCGCGATCGCGTCCAGTCCCAGATCCACCGCGCCATGAACGAGGCCGACGAAGTGCTGCTGGAAGGTTCCACGCTGGAGAGCGCCCACCCCCACGGCGCCTTCCTGACTCCCTCCCTGGTCGCCCACGGCGACACCAGCGCCTTCTTCGTCCAGCAGGAAATCTTCGGCCCCTTCGTCGTGCTGGAAAAATTCCACGACGAAGCCGAAGCCGTCGCCCGCGCCAACCACACCGTCTACGGCCTGTCCTCCAGCGTCTGGACCCGCGACGGCGCCCGCGCCCAGCGCGTCGCCCGCAAGCTGCGCCGGGGCACGGTCTGGATCAACGATCACAACAAGCTGATGGCCGAAGCCGAGACAGGGGGCTATCGCCGCAGCGGGCTGGGGCGCCTGCATGGGCATGAGGCGCTGAACGACTTCACGGAGTCGAAGATCATCTACCAGGACAGCAACCCGCTGTGAGGTCGTGGGGGCGAAGGGCGGGGGCGGCGCAAAGGCCGATGGCTTCGATTATTCGCATTTACAAGGAACTATAGTAAGGCGATGGTGTTTTGTTGATTTTTTCTTATATTTAAGGAATAATTTGACGAAGGCGTTAGTCTCGATTTTTATTCCTGAAATGTGAGAATTATGGCCAGAACGCTCACCAAGCCTACCGGCCCGGAGAGTCCGCTCGTGGTGGATCTTCAGATCCTTGGGCAACTGGTTCGAAATCGACGCGCGCATTCGCGGCTCCGCATCGACGATGCGGCCGCTCTCGTTGGCGTCTCCAAGGATACCCTGTCGCGCCTGGAAAACGGCAAAGCTGTTGGCACCGACAAGCTGATGTCGGTTCTCCAGGGGCTGGGCCTGGCTTGTTTCGTCGTGGACAAATCCCAGGCCACCACGGCATTGAATGCGATCGAGGGCGAGCCCGGGATGAAGGCAGGCGACTGATGGCTCGTCATGTCTTGAATGTCACCGCACCACAAGGGCAGGTGGGAACCCTGGCTTTCGAATCCACGGAGGATCGGTACGCATTTGCCTACGATCCCGGTTGGCCGGGCGTTGCCCAGGCCTTTCCTCTGTCACCGCACATCCCGCTGGCCGGGCCGCCCGCCGCTTCCGGCGTGGTCGCCCGGTTTCTGCAAAACCTGCTTCCGGAAGGTCGTGCGCTTGATGTCGCATCGAGCCTTCACCACATTTCCAAGAACAACATTTTCGGGTTGATCAACCTCCTGGGCCGTGAACCGGTGGGAGCGTTGAGCTTTCTGCCTGAGGGGAGCGAGGCAGGGCAGGCGGCAGTCTCCGCGCCGCGCCGACTGATCACCGATGCAGAATTGAGCGAGCGAATTCGCAAACGCGACAGCATTCCCTTCCCCGTTTGGGACGGGCAGGTTCGGCTATCGACAGCAGGCTTTCAGGACAAGCTGCAAGTGCTTCTCGAAGGCGAGCGCATCAGCCTGGTCGAGGCGCCACTGGCTTCCACTCATATCCTCAAGCCGGAATCGCACAATCCTGCCACGCCCTGCATGGTGGCCAACGAGCACTTCTGCATGACCTTGGCCTCACGCATGGGACTGCCGGTGGCGCCCGTACATATCCGGCGGCTACCCGAGCCCATCCTTCTCGTCGAACGATTCGACAGGACCGTCGTCCGAGCAGAAGATGGCCAGGCGGCCATCGCAGTACACCGGCGACATGTCATCGACGCGTGCCAGGCCCTGGATGTACCTGTTGCGCTCAAGTACGAGCGCAACATGGGCAGCAGCGAGCATGTCCGGCATATTCGGGATGGCGTGAGCTTCGAAAAGCTCTTCATGCTGGCCAAGGATTTCGAGAACCCCGCCGTCGCGCGCCAATTCTTTCTGCGCTGGGCGATCTTGCAGTTGCTGATCGGAAACAGTGACGCCCACGGGAAGAACCTGTCGTTCTTCCTGCGCGGCGCCGGGCTTGCTCCCGCAAATCTCTACGATCTGGTCTGCGTCCATACCTACGGCAAAGCCATCGAGCAGGATATGGCCATGGGTTATGGAGATGAGTTTCACTGCGAGGCCATGACGGCCTTCGACCTGGCGGACTTTGCCTACCGCGCCGCCTTGCCCGCGACATTGGTCGCTCGGGAACTGGTTTCCATGGCGAGGCAGGCCACGAAGCTGGCGCCTGGCCTGGCCCAGAGCGCGGTATATCTTGGAGATGAACGCGGCCGGGTGCAGGACATTGCCCGGTTCGTCGTCACGCAAGCCGAACGACTGATTCGGATCGCGCCGGAAGTGCCCAAGGTCGACCAGGGATTGTTGTGACCCTGGTCACCAGCGACCGGCTCAAGAGCCCAATCCCAATATCTGCCCACCCCCATAACTACTCTGCACCGGCTCCGCTCCCCCCGCCCGGATCCGTATCGCGCAATACTTGAACTCCGGAATCTTCCCGAACGGATCCAGCGCCGCATTCGTCAACTTGTTGATCGCCGCCTCGTAATAGCAGAACGGTACGAACACCGCCCCTCGCGGCGTTCCTTCCTCCGCCCGCGCATACAGCGACACCTCGCCCCGCCGCGACTCCAGCGTAATCACCTCCCCCGGCCGCGCCCCGATCTCCTCCAGATCCAGCGGATGCACCAAGGCCACCGGATCCGGCTCGATCGCATCCAGTACCGACGCCCGCCGCGTCATGCTCCCCGTGTGCCAGTGCTCCAGTTGCCGCCCCGTGATCAACACCCGCGGATATTCCTCATCCGGCCGCTCATTCGCCGGAATAATGTCCGCCGGCACGAAACGCGCACGGCCCGTCTCCGTCGGGAACGTGCTCGTGAACACCACCGGATCCCCCGCATCGCCTTCCGCCAGGCACGGATACGTCACCGCATGCTCCGCCTGCAGACGGTCCCAGGTGATGCCGCCTATGCTCGGCATTGAATGGCGCATCTCGTCGAACACCTCCGACACGTCGCGGTACCGCCAGTCCAGCCCCATGCGCGCCGCCAACTGCTGGATGATCCACAGATCCTGGCGCGCGTCCCCCGGCGGATCCAGGGCCTGCCTGCCCATCTGCACCACCCGGTCCGTATTCGTGAACGTCCCCGTCTTCTCCGGAAAGGCCGAGGCCGGCAGGATGACATCGGCCAGATAGGCCGTCTCCGTCAGGAAAATGTCCTGCACCACCAGATGGTCCAGCGCCGCCAGCGCCTCGCGCGCATGATTGGCATCCGGATCCGACATCGCCGGATTCTCGCCCATTACATACATGCCCCGCACCGTGCCGGCCTTGATCGAGTGCATCACCTCCACCACCGTCAGCCCCGGCTGGGAATCCAGCGGCATGCCCCACAACTGCTCGAACTTCTCGCGCGCGGCCGTATCGTCCACGCGCTGGTAGTCCGGATACATCATGGGAATCAACCCCGCGTCGGAGGCGCCCTGCACGTTGTTCTGCCCGCGCAGCGGATGCAGGCCCGTGCCGGGGCGGCCGATCTGGCCGGTCATCAGCGCCAGCGCGATCAGGCAGCGCGCGTTGTCCGTGCCGTGCACGTGCTGCGACACCCCCATGCCCCACAGGATCATCGACCCCTTGGACGTGGCGTACAGCCGAGCCACCTCGCGCAGCGTGTCCGCGGCGATGCCGCAGATCGGCGCCATGCTCTCGGGGCTGTAGCCTTCCACGTTCCTGCGCAACTCGTCGTAGCCGATGGTGCGGCTGGCGATGAAATCCTGGTCGACCAGCCCCTCATGGACGATCACGTGCATCATGGCGTTCAGCATCGCCACGTCGGTGTCCGGCTTGAATTGCAGGAAGCGGTGCGCCAGCCGCGCGAGGTCCGAGCGGCGCGGGTCGGCCACGATCAGTTTGGTGCCGTTCTTCACCGCGTTCTTGATCCAGCTCGCCGCCACCGGGTGGTTCACCGTGGGGTTGGCGCCGATCACGATCACCACCTCGGCCTTGCCCACGTCCATCACGGGATTGGACACCGCGCCCGAGCCGATGCCCTCCAGCAGCGCCGCCACCGACGAGGCATGGCACAGCCGCGTGCAGTGATCGACGTTGTTGCTGCCGAAGCCCGTGCGCACCAGCTTCTGGAACAGATAGGCTTCTTCGTTGCTGCCCTTGGCCGAGCCGAAGCCGGCCAGCGCGCGCTTGCCGTGCGTGTCGCGGATCGTTCGCAGCCGTTCGCCCACCAGGTCCAGCGCCTCGTCCCACGTCGCTTCGCGGAACACGTCCATGACGCGATCCGGATCCATGGCCGCGTCGCCGCGCTTGGGGGCGTCCGCGCGGCGGATCAGCGGCCGGGTCAGGCGCTGGGGATGGTGGGCGTAGTCGAAGCCGTAGCGGCCCTTGACGCACAGGCGCTCGTGGTTGGCCGGGCCGTCGCGGCCCTCGACGTACAGGATGCGGTTGTCCTTGACGTGGTAGGTCAGCTGGCAGCCCACGCCGCAATAGGGGCAGACCGACTCGACCTCTTTGTCGGGCACCTGCAGCGCCACCTCGCGCGCGGGCATCAGCGCGCCGGTGGGACAGGCCTGCACGCATTCGCCGCAGGCCACGCAAGTCGAGGCGCCCATGGCGTCGTCCATGTCGAACACGATCTTCGCATGATCGCCGCGATGGGCCAGCCCGATCACGTCATTGACCTGTTCGTCGCGGCAGGCGCGCAGGCAGCGCGTGCACTGGATGCAGGCATCCAGGTTGACGGCGATGGCCGGATGCGAGGTGTCGGCGGCCACCGCCGCGCGCGGGGCGAAGCGCGGCTTGCCCACGCCCAGCTTTCGCGCCCAGAGGTCCACTTCGTTGTTGCGCGTGTACGAGGTCTCGGGCATGTCGGCCTGCAACAGTTCGAGCACCATCTTCTGCGCGCGCACCGCGCGCCCGCTGTCTGTCGTGACCTCCATGCCGGCGCGCGGCGTGCGGCAGCACGACGGCGCCAGCACGCGTTCACCGGCGATCTCGACCACGCACGAACGGCAGTTGCCGACCGGCTCCAGTCCGTCGGCATGGCACAGGCGGGGAATCTCGATACCCAGGCGATCGGCGACCTGGATCAGCGTTTCGTTGTCGGCGGCGCTGACCTCCTGCCCGTTCAGGCGGAAGGTCACGGTGACCGGGGAGAGGCCGAGCTCGCGGCGATTGATGGCATTCATGTCAATTGTCCGTGGCGCGGCCCGATGACCCCGGGCTCAGTTCTTGGGGGAAGTACTTGATGACGCAGTCCACGGGGTTGGGGGCCGCCTGGCCCAGTCCGCATATCGAGGCGTCGCGCATGACGGCGGACAATTCCTCCAGCAGCGGGATGTCCCACTCGGGCTGGCGTATCAGCTCCAGCGCCTTGGCCGTGCCCACGCGGCAGGGCGTGCATTGGCCACAGGACTCGTCCTTGAAGAAACCCATCATGTTGCGCGCCGCGCCCACGGCGGTGTCGCGATGGGACAGGACCATGACCGCCGCCGAGCCGATGAAGCAGCCATAGGGCTGCAGCGTGTCGAAATCCAGCGGGATGTCGTTCATCGACGCCGGCAGGATGCCGCCGGATGCGCCGCCGGGCAGGTAGGCATAGAAATCGTGGCCATCCTGCATGCCGCCGCAGTATTCGTCGATCAGTTCCTGGATGGTGATGCCGGCCGGCGCCAGGTGGACGCCGGGCTGGCGCACGCGCCCCGACACCGAGAACGAGCGCAGGCCCTTGCGGCCGTGCCGGCCCTGCGAGGCGAACCAGGCGCCGCCGCGTTCCAGGATGTCGCGCACCCAGTGCAGGGTCTCGAAGTTGTGTTCGAGCGTGGGGCGGCCGAACAAGCCGACCTGCGCGACATAGGGCGGGCGCAGCCTGGGCATGCCGCGCTTGCCTTCGATGGATTCGATCATGGCCGATTCCTCGCCGCAGATGTAGGCGCCGGCTCCCCGTCGCAATTCGATGCGGGGCAGGCCGGGAACGGGCGGATCGTCGCGCAGGCGGTCCAGCTCGGCCTGCAGGATGGCACGGCAGCCGTGGTATTCGTCGCGCAGGTAGAGGTAGATGGCCTGCGCCTCGACGGCCCAGGCCGCGATCAGCAGTCCTTCCAGGTGGCGATGGGGATCGCGCTCGAGATAGTAGCGGTCCTTGAAGGTGCCGGGCTCGCCTTCGTCCACGTTGACCGCCATCAGCCGCGGCGCGGGTTCGGCGCGCACCGCGCGCCACTTGCGGCCGGCCGGAAAGCCCGCGCCGCCCAGGCCGCGCAGGCCCGAGTCTTCCATGGCCCTGAGCACGGACTCCACGTCGCGCTGTCCGGACGCGCATTCGCGCAGCACGCGGTAGCCGCCTTGCGCGACGTAGCCGGCGTAGTCGATGTAGGCGCCGGGCAGGTCGCGGGTGTCGCCGCCCTCGACGGCCGTGCGCACCGCTTCCGGCGTCGCACAGGAGATGGGCCGCTGGCCCACCATCGCCACGGGAGCCTGTTCGCAGCGTCCCAGGCACGGAGCGGGCACCACCCGCACGCCGGCGCCCAGCAGTCGCTGCAGGCGCTCCAGCAGCGGCCCGGCGCCCGCCAGCTCACAGGACAGGCTGCCGCACACCCGCACGGTCAGCGGCGCGGTGCCGGATTCGGCCTGGCCGTCGTCCCGGACCACGTCGAAGTGATGATAGAAGGAGGCGACTTCGTAGACCTCGGCCTGTGCCATGCGCAGCTCCTGGGCCAGCGCCGCCAGATGGCGGGTGCCCAGTTGGCCGTAGCGGTCGTTGATGCGGTGCAGGTGTTCGATCAGCAGGTCACGCCGGCGCGGCGCGTCTCCCAGCAGTGCGCGCACCTCGGCCAGCGCGGCCGGATCGACGCGCCGGCCCTTGGGCTGCTGGCGCTTGCGTTCGCGCGTGGGCGCCGCAGCGACGATGGGAATGACTTTCTGGTCCATGGGGGTTCCGTGCCGTGCGTCGCGAAGGGCGGAAACGGCTAATATATGAAATTCAGAACATATGTCTCGTGATGCAACTCACTCTAACAAAGAAACTTCCAGCGAAAAATATGTTCAGGATTACATAAATGTTCAAGATCGCGATCCAGCCCGGTTGGCACATCCAGGGGACGGGGGCCGAAGCCTCTCCCACGGTGGATACGTCCCTGCTGCTGCGCCTCCTGGCCAGCATCCGCGAGTCGGGCTCGATCGCGGCGGCAGGGCGTATCGAAGGGCTGTCCTATCGCCACGTCTGGGGTCTCTTGCGCAGCGCCGAACAGATGTTCGGCACGCCGCTTCTGGAGAAGCGTCCAGGGAAGGGCACTTGCCTCAGTCATCTGGGTACGGTACTGCTGCTGGCCGAGGACCGGATCCGCGCCCGCCTGTCGCCCACGCTGGACAGCCTGGCCTCGGAGCTGGAGGCCGAGATCCGCAAGGCGGTGGCGCCCGACCGTTCACCGTTGCGGCTGTACGCCAGCCATGGCTTCGCCGTGGCGGCCTTGGTGGATTGGATCAACACCGCCCAGATGCCGGTGGAATTGCGCTACCGGAACAGTACCGAGGCGGTGGCCGCGTTGGCGCGGGGTGAGTGCGACCTCGCCGGTTTCCACGTACCCATCGGCTCGTTCGAGCCGGACGCGGTGCGCCAGTACCTGCAATGGCTGGATCCACGCAAGCACGTGCTGGTCCAGCTCGCGCTGCGTGTGCAGGGGTTGTGCGTGGCGCCCGGCAATCCCAAGCGCATCGGGACGCTGGCCGACCTCGCAAGGCCGGGCGTGCGCTTCGTCAACCGGCAGGCGGGCTCGGGCACGCGCATGTTGCTGGAGCTGATGCTGGCGCGCGACCAGGTGCCGCAACAAGCGATCAACGGTTTTGACAGCACGGAGTTCACGCATGCGGCGGTGGCCGCCTACATCGCCAGCGGCATGGCCGATGTCGGATTCGGCATCGAGACCGCCGCCCGGCGCTTCGGGCTGGATTTCGTGCCGCTGGTGACCGAGCGCTATTTCTTCGCCGTGGAGCAGTCGGCGCTGGATGCCCGGCGGCTGGATGACGTGCTGGCCATCCTGAAGGCGCCGGGCTTCGTGCGGCGCCTGGAGGCGCTGCCAGGCTATGAGCCGGTGGCGACCGGCGAGGTGCTGACGCTGGCGCGCGCCTTCGGCGGCCGTCCCGCGGCTGGTCAGCCTTCCTGAGCCTTCGCGGCGGTCTTGCGCGCGCGGGGACGCGCGGCCGTCGTCTTGCTGGCGGTCTTGCGTGCGGCCTTCTTGGCCGGTGTTCCGGCCTTCCCGGCCGCGGCCTTGGCCGTTCCCGATCCGGCCGTTTCGGCGGCGGGCGGCGGGACCGGCTCGGGTTGCGTGGCGGCAGGAGCCGGCCGTGCCTCGGCCCTGGGGCGCGGAGCAGGTTCGGCGGCAGGCAAGGGCGGGGGGGCCGATTCCTGCCGGGCCGTGTCCCCGGCCGCTTCGGCCGCGGGCCGTTCCCGGCGCGTGGCGCTCTTGCCCGCGCCGCGGGGGTTGCGCCGCTTGTCCGTCCTGGGGGCCGCCGCCTCGGCGGCGGGGGCTTCGACGGGCTCGGCGGCCGGCACCGCCGCCGGCGGCGCCGGCCTGGGCGCCGCCGGCTCGACCGGCGCGGCGTCGCTGCTGGCGCGATAGACATAGGCGCCCGATTTATCGTCGCGGCCGAATTCCAGCAGCCCGCGCGACTGGGCCGCCTCCAGCAGGTTGCCGAAAGCGCGGAACCCGTAATAGGACTCGTTGAAGTCCGGGCGGCGCCGCTTGATGGCTTCCTTCAGTACCGACGCCCAGATCTTGCCGGTGTCGCCGCGTTCGGACACCAGCGCATCGAAGGTCTCGACCGCCAGCGCGATGCCTTTCTCGCGCCGGGATTCCAGTTCGTCCCGGCGTGCCTTGTCCTCGTCGTGCGGACGGCGGTTGGCCGGCTGGGCGCCGCGGGGCTCGCGCCGGGCCGCCTGATGGGTCTCGCGGACCAGGTCGTCGTAGAAGATGAATTCGTCGCAGTTGGCGATCAGCAGGTCCGAGGTGGACTGTTTGACGCCCAGGCCGATGACCTGCTTGGCGTTCTCGCGCAGCTTGGAGACCAGCGGCGAGAAGTCGGAGTCGCCGCTGATGATGACGAAGGTGTTGACGTGCGACTTGGTGTAACAGAGGTCCAGCGCGTCGACCACCATCCGGATGTCGGCTGAGTTCTTGCCGGACTGGCGCACGTGGGGAATGTCGATCAGCTCGAAGTTCGCCTCGTGCATGGTGGCCTTGAAGCCCTTGTAGCGGTCCCAGTCGCAGTAGGCCTTCTTGACCACGATGCTGCCCTTGAGCAGCAGGCGTTCGAGCACCAGCTTGATGTCGAAGCGCTCGTACTTGGCGTCGCGCACGCCCAGGGCCACGTTCTCGAAGTCGCAGAACAGCGCCATGCTGACGTTTTCCGGGGGATGGTTCATGGGGGAGGCTCCGGTCGTGCGGCGGCCGGCGGATTGCCGGCCGCGAAGATAGGATGATACCGGGTCGGCCCTTGCGGGAAATGTCCCTGCTGGCGGAACAGGCTTGAGGACGTGCCCATGCCTATCCTATACACTCGACTTCCGCCGCCGGGACCGCGCCGTTCCCCTCCCATACTCCCGCGGCGCGCTCATCACGCCATGCAGCCAGTCACGACCCGCCCCCCGTTTTCCGGCGAGGCGCCCGCGATCGTTTCCATCTCGGGCCTCGCCAAGACCTACGCCAACGGCTTCCATGCGCTCAAGGGCGTGGACCTGCAGATACGCAAGGGCGAGATCTTCGCCCTGCTCGGGCCCAACGGCGCCGGCAAGACCACGTTGATCAGCATCGTCTGTGGATTGTCGCGCCCGACCGCCGGCACCGTGCTGGTGGACGGCCACGACATCGTCCGTGACTACCGCGCGGCGCGTACGCGCATCGGCCTGGTGCCGCAGGAACTGGCCACCGATGCCTTCGAGTCGGTGTGGGCCACCGTCAGCTTCAGCCGCGGCCTGTTCGGCCATCCGGCCAATCCGGCGCGTATCGAAAGCATCCTGCGCGACCTGTCGCTGTGGGACAAACGCAATGCCAAGATCATGACGCTGTCCGGCGGCATGAAGCGGCGCGTGCTGATCGCCAAGGCCCTGGCCCACGAACCCAAGGTGCTGTTCCTGGACGAACCGACCGCCGGCGTGGACGTCGAGCTGCGGCGGGACATGTGGAAGATGGTGCGCCGCCTGCGCGACGAGGGCATGACCATCATCCTGACCACCCACTACATCGAGGAAGCCGAGGACATGGCCGATCGCATCGGCGTCATCAACAAGGGCGAACTGGTGCTGGTCGAGGAAAAGCGGGCGCTGATGCGCAAGCTCGGCAAGAAGCAGCTGACGCTGCAATTGCAGGCCCCGCTCCAGGCGCTGCCGCCGGCGCTGGCCGGCTACGCGCTGGAGCTGGCCGATGGCGGCAATGCCCTGGTCTACACCTTCGACACGCAGGGCGAAGCCACCGGCATCGCCTCGCTGATGCGGGCCCTGAACGAGCAGGGCATCGACTTCAAGGACCTGCATTCCAGCGAAAGCTCGCTGGAGGATATTTTCGTGAGCCTGGTGCGGGAGCAAGCATGATCAATTTCTATGCGATCCGGGCGATCTACCGGTTCGAGATGGCGCGCACCTTCCGCACGCTGACCCAGAGCATCGCCTCGCCGGTGCTGTCCACCTCGCTCTATTTCATCGTGTTCGGCACGGCCATCGGCTCGCGCATGGGCGAGATCGGGGGCGTCAGCTACGGGGCGTTCATCATTCCCGGCCTGATCATGATGTCGCTGCTGAACGAGAGCATTTCCAATGCCTCGTTCGGCATTTACCTGCCCAAATGGACAGGGACCATCTACGAGCTGCTGTCGGCGCCGGTGTCGCCCGTCGAGGCGGTGGTCGGCTATGTCGGGGCGGCGGCCACCAAGTCGATGATGCTGGGCCTGCTGATACTGGTCACGGCGCGGCTCTTCGTGCCCTATCACATCGAGCATCCCGTCTGGATGGTGGGCTTCCTGGTCCTGACCGCCGTCACGTTCAGCCTGTTCGGTTTCATCATCGGCCTGTGGGCCGACGATTTCCAGAAGCTGCAGATCATCCCGCTCATGGTCGTCACGCCGCTGACCTTCCTGGGCGGCGCCTTCTACTCCATCAGCATGCTGCCGCCGATCTGGCAGAAGATCACGCTGGCCAATCCCGTGGTCTACCTCATCAGCGGGTTCCGCTGGAGCTTCTACGGCCAGTCCGACGTCAACGTCGTGGTCAGCCTGGGCATGACCCTGGTGTTCCTGGTCGCGTGCCTGGGCATCGTGACCTGGATCTTCCGCACCGGCTACAAGATGAAGACCTGATCGGTCATTTGTGCTGCATGTCGGCGTTGCGGGCCGCCTCGACCCACATGGCCCGTTCCCGTACGAACTCGGTGCGTGTCTGATCAATGCTGCCGCCGACTGGCTGATTGGCGATCGATTCGAGTCCTCGCAGCACGGCCGGAGTTTTCAGCGCGGCGTTGACCGCTTCGTTCAATTTGAGCAGCCGCGCCGCAGGCGTGCCCTTGGGCGCGAACACGTAGACGGAGCCGCGAACCGAGGGAAATCCGGGCACGGCTTCACGGACCAGCGGGATGTCCTTCATTCCGGGAAGCGGCTCGTCGCCTGTCATCGCCAGCGTGGTAAGACGCCCACTCTTCAACAGCGGCGACAGTGCCGAGACGGAGCCAACGGCCACCTGCGCGTCTCCGGCCACCAGCATCTGAACGGCCTGGCTGCTGTTGGTCGCCGGGACGACATGCCTGAAATTCACGCCCGCTTGCATGCCCAGTATCACGAGTGACAAGTGCGGCAACGAGCCCCGGGGGGAGGTCGTGCTGATCGTGATCTCCCCGGGCGAGGTCCGGGCCAGCGCAAGCACGTCCTGGAGGCTCTTCAGGCCGGTGGCCGGCGTTGAAACGAACATCATCGGACCGCCCGAGACCAGTCCCACCGCTTCCAGGTCCGTGGCGACATCGTACTTCGCGGACGGGTAAAGCAGCGGCGTGACCGCGAGCGTCGCGATGGGCGCCATCAGCAATGTGTTGCCGTCGGCCTTGGCCCGGATGACTTCCAGCGTGCCAAGGCTTCCGCCCGCCCCCGGCTTGTTCTCGACGATCACAGGCTGCTGCAGCAGTGTCGTCAGTTCACCCGAAATCACGCGTGCGATAAGGTCCGGGCCTGTGCCAGCCTCGGCTGGCACCACGATGCTCACCTTGCTTTGTGCAAGAACATGGCTCGCCGCGAAGGTTGCCAGAATCGCAACGAGGCAGTGCGCGAAACGTCCCCCCGGCACACGATCGAACAAGGCTGCCATGTTTCCTCCGGATGTTCATGCCCGTATTGAAACAGCCAGGCCTGCGGCGAGCTACCCCGAATCGGAGTTGGCAAACATCTCGATTCGAGAAACGTGGGCAGGGAAGCGCCGCGGCGACACCCCGCGATCCGGCGCCTGGGACACGGATCCTTCCGCTATTGTCGAACCGGGTATATCCTCCTGGAGGATCGCGACATGGACCCGGGGGCGCGGACGTGATTTTCGAGGACATGCAGGCCTTTGTCCTGGTGGCGCGCCACGGCAGTTTTTCGCAGGCGGCCCTGGACTTGTGCATTGCCCAGTCGGCGCTGAGCAAGCGCGTGCAGCGGCTCGAGCATCGCATGGGCGCAAAGCTCTTCGAGCGCCGCGCGCGCGGCGTCGCGCTGACACCCGCCGGACAGGCGTTTCTCGTGCGGGCGCAACGGCTCGTGTCGGAAATGGACGATCTGGAGCGAGACCTGTCGTCGTTCGTGCAGACCCCCAGCGGCCCGGTGCGCATTGCCCTGCCGCGACATACCAGTGGATTGCTCGCGCCGCCCCTGCTGAGGCGCTGCCGCGCCGAGTTGCCGCTGGTGAGCCTGGAGATCCTGGAAGGCACGCCTTCGAACGTGTATGGTTGGTTGATGCGCGGCGAGGCCGACATCGCGATGAGCCATATCGCGGATCTGGGGCCCGGCTACTCGACGCGGCCATACTTCGTCCAACCCTTGCTGCTGTTCGCGTCTCCCGCCCTGGCAATGAGCCATTTCGCCGGGAAAATACCGGAGGTCGGTTCCATCGAGGATCTGGGCAGGCTCCCGCTGATCCTTCCTCTCCGGCCCCATCCTGTTCGACTGCTGGTCGATAGCCTGGCGGCCCGCAGCGGCATCCGTCCCCATATCGTCTACGAGACCGATGGCACGAATACGCTGCGCAGCCTCGTGGAGCACGGCATGGGCATGACGCTCTTCATCCAGGGGTCGATCTGGACCTACGCCGTGGAGGCTGGCCGCCTGGTGGCGATTCCGTTTTCTTCCGCCCTGGTCAACTGGAAGATGCATCTTGCCGTCAGCCGCCGTGAAGCGGAAGCCCTAGCGATCCGCAGGGTCCGCGACATCGTCGAACAGGAACTGAACCTGCTGATAGACCAGGGTGCCTGGCCGACCGCCCGACGCGTCACCGATCCATTGCCGACGGCGAGCGAAGAGCGGCCGTAGGTGGGGCTCCTTACGTATCCAGGCGGGGAAACAGCTTGCGCGCATTGCCGGATTCGATGGCGGTCCGCATCTGATCCGACAGCGGGAAGTCTTCGAACTGCCTGGATTGGTACGCCGCGTAGTGTCTAGACACGTAGGGCCAATCCGAGCCGAACGTGATCCGGGTGGGGTCGGCAAAGGCCAGGAGCGCGGGCATCGCGTAGGGCGTGCCCAGCATGGCGATGTCGAACCAGAACCTGCGCAGGAGATCGGTGCCGGCGGGAATCAGGTCCTGCGGCCGCTCGAGGCGCCGCATGACGGCCTGCCTGCCGTCGGGCGCCACGAAACGGGCCGCCCGTTGTGCCGCGTAGGGCAGGAAACCGCCGCCATGCGACAGCACGAACTTGATGTCCGGATACCTTTCAAGGACGCCGTTGCGGGCGATGTTGAGCGCGGCGCGGGTGGTATCGAGCAGGAAATCAATCGCGGGGGCGGGCAGGCCGGGCACCGCGGGACCCGGTAACTGCGTGGGATGGATGAACACCACGGCCCGGCGCTGGTTCAGCACGGCCATCAGTGGGTCCAGGCTGGGATCGCCCACGTACGTGCCGCGGACATTGGCAAGCAGCACGATACCGTCCGCCCACAGATGGTCCAATGCATGCACGGCCTCCGCAATGGCCTCATCGACGTGGGGGAGGGGAAGGGCGGCAAAATACCCGAAGCGGTCCGGGTGGCGCTTGACCACCCCCGCAGAAAATTCATTGAACTCGCGCGTTTTCTCGCATGCGTGCACGGCGTCGTCGATATGCACGCCGGGTGTGGACAGCGACAGGATCCCGGTGCGGATCTTTTCTCTGTCCATGAGTTCGATCGCGCCGTCCACGCTCCACTCGGGCGGATCGCGCATCCAGAGGTTCAACGAACGCATCCATTCCTTGTAGCCGGGCGGCACGACGTGCATGTGGGTATCGATGCGGGTGCCAACGCTTGCGCCCGCCGGCAAGGGAATCGAGGGGAGATCGGCCATGGACATTGCTCCTCTACTAACAGGGTTGCACCGGTCATTCGCGCGGCGCGCCGGCGCCGTGGGCCATCTCGGCTCACGGTCCGTTCCGTGTGAACGGGTACGCGTTTCGCTACGGTCCGGTATTGCAACAGCCTGAGCCGCGGCAAGGTACTGCGAAACAGAGTTGGCAGATATCTTGATTCGAGAAGCGTTGAGGAGCGGAATGGCAAAAACGAGGCGAGCGCGCCGCAGCGGCATGCGCCTGGGCTGCTTGGGAGATCGATGGAGAAATATTTCAAAAATACTATGAATCAATAGTATTTTCGGTGTCTTCGCTCTTGATGCCCGCCGACGATTCGACCGCGCGCAGGTTCCGCCTGACCCGCATCAGGTAGCTGCACAGCTGCGCCACCTCGAAGTGCTCGAATCCTTCCATCATCCGGGCCGTCAGCTCGTCCGCCTTGGGCATCAGTTCGTGTCCCAGCGCGCGTCCGCGCTCGGTCAGGTAGACGTTGATCTTGCGCCGGTCGTCGGCGTTGCGCACGCGGCGGATCAGGCCGCGGCTCTCCAGCTTGTTCAAGGCCGAGCCCGCGGCGGCTTCCATGATGCCCACCCGCCGGCCGACCTCGCGCTGCGTCAGCCCGTCTTCTTCCCAGATCGTGCGCAGGAATATCCAGGTTCCCGCGGGAACGTCGAGCCGGGCGACCTGCGCCTGCAGCGCGCGGTTGAGCACGCGGTAGGTGGCGCTGATCTGGTAGCCGACGCTGTCTTCGGACGACTGGGTGGCGATTTTCCCGGGGGAGGGTTTGCTGCTCGTCGATTTGTTCATGGCTGGGAGTTGGGGGAAATACTAGGGCGGGGCGAACGAAATAAGCATTGTGGATTCTTTGTGCCAACTTTACCATTGCTATGAAAGCATAGTATTTTTTGATAAAGCATCCGACGCTTTCGAGGAGCGCCCTCATGAGTCTGTACCCCGATGTCGACTTCGCCCGGGTCGAAGGCGACGCGCTCGCCGGCCGCCTGGTCGCACGTTTCTGGCAGCCTGTCGCCCTGGCCGGGAAGTGCGTGGCCGGCCGCGCGACGCGCGTCAAGCTGCTGGGCACGCACTACACGCTCTACCGCGGCGAGGACGGCCAGCCGCGCATGACGCAGGACCGCTGCCCCCACCGGGGGACGAGCCTGGCCTACGGCTGGGTCGAGGGCAACGGCATACGCTGCCGCTACCATGGCTGGAAGTTCGACGCCGAAGGACGGGGAGAGGAGTTTCCCGCCGAGAGCGCGGCCTATGCGCGCAGCCTGTCGCTGCGTACCTATCCGGTCCGGGAGTATCTGGGCCTGATCTTCTGTTATGTCGGGGAAGGGGAACCGCCGGAGTTTCCCCGTTTCCCCGAGCTGGAAGACGACAGCCGCGGCGCGCTGCTCACCCAGGCGGTCGTACTCGACTACAACTTCTTCCAGCGAGTGGAGAACGATCATGACGAGGCGCATGTGTTCTTCACGCACAAGCACCTGATGGCGAAGTACGGTCTGGACCAGATCCCCAAAGTCGCCGCGGAAGAAACCGAGCACGGGCTGGTGGTCGTCTCCACGCGCGAGGATGGCCGCAAGCGTGTCGGCTACGGCTTCATGCCGAATGTCCTGTTGCGCGAGGTTCCCATTCCTCAGGACCGCACGAAGATGTCCATCCTGCTCGCCTGGCGCGTGCCGATGGATGATGCGACGACCTTCAGCGCCATGGTCAACCGTGTCGGAACCTTCAACCAGGCCTTGCCCGATCCCGGCGAGGTGGAGGATCCGGCCGAGATCGCCGCGCGCGTCATGCGTTGCGAAATGACGCTCGACGACGTGGACCAGAACCACCCCCTGCTGCCCATTATCCAGGACACGGTCGCGTTGGGCGGGCAGGGCGTGATCGCGGACCGCGGCGCCGAGCATCTCGGACAGTCGGACAAGGCCATCGCGGTATTGCGCCGCATGTGGGCGCGCGAGATGCGCGCGCTGCGCGACGGCAAGCCGCTCAAGACCTGGCGTCGGCCCGGCGATTTCGAGTTCGGCAAGGAGATAGCCGGAGCCGAATTGCCGGCGGCCGCCCACTGAAATCAGGAGACATGCACATGATCAAATCCCTGCTCTTGCTGGCGGTAGCGTTGGCGTGTGGAACGCTGCAAGCGGCCGAGCCTTTTCCCGGCCGGCCGATCACCCTTGTCGTGCCGCAGCCGGCGGGCGGCGCCGCCGATGCCCTGGCGCGCACCCTGGGCGAGGAAATGGGGCGCCGGCTGGGCACGACCTTCATCGTCGAGAACAGGCCGGGGGCATCCGGCATGCTCGGCACCAACGTGGTGGCGCGCGCCAAGCCCGATGGCCATACCCTGCTGGTCACGAACTCGACGCCGGTCCTGACGCTGCCCTACATGTTCGACAAGGTTCCCTACGACGTGAACCGCGACCTGCGCTTCATCACGCAGATATCCAGCGGCCAGCTGGTCCTGGTGGTCAACCACGAGATACCGGCGCGCAACATGAAGGAGTTCATGGACTGGGCCGCGCAGAATCGCGGCAAGGTCAACTACGGTTCGTTCGGCGTGGGCACGTCAGGCCACCTGGTCGCTTCCTATCTGAGCCATTCGCGCGGCCTGGACATGACACACGTGCCTTTCAAGGGCGAGGTGCCGCTGATCCAGGAATTGGTCGGGGGCAGGGTGTCGTGGGGATTCACGACCCTGGGGCCGGTGGTGCCGCATTTGCAGACCGGCCGGCTGCGCGCGCTCGCCGTGATTGCCGATCAGCGGCCCAAGGAGCTTCCCAACGTGCCTACCATGGCGGAAGCGGGCATGACGGATACCGAGTTCAAGCCCATGGGATGGTTCGCGCTGCTGGCGCCGGCGGGCATGCCCGAGGCCGTATCCAGGCGGCTGGAGAAAGAAGCGCGCGCCGCGATCGCGACCCCCGACATGCAGGCGCGCATCCAGGCCTACGGCATGGATGCGATCGGCAACTCGGGTGAAGATGCCCGCAAGGAGTACGAGCTGCTGGCGCCCGTGGTCGAGCGGATGGTGAAGGCGTCGGGCGCCAAGCTGGAATAGCGCCTGTTTCGCCGACTGCGGGGGGCCTGCGCGGCGCGTCGGCCCGCCTGGCGCAGGCGGGCGGCATGGCCCGTCTTGGCTCACCATCCGTTGCCGAGGCCGCGCCATGCCGGTGCGCGGCCGACCGCCGCTGGTGCGGGGCGCGCACCGCGGGGGCGCCACGCAGGCGCGCTGACCAGGCTGGCGCGCTGGCACCCTTCATGCTTACGAAGCGATGGTCTCCACCCGATTGCCGTAAACCCTAATTCATCGATAAATTAATTACTTGTTTAATTAATCGGCGGGCGGTAGGCAATTCTCAATCGAAACCTTTGTGAGAGGTCGCTATGCGTAAGCTGTCTTGGGCGTTGTTGCTGGCGGGAACCATGGGCGGGGCAGCGCCCGCGGCATGGGCGCAGGAAAGCATCAAGATCGGCGTCATCCAGCCCC
Organism: Alcaligenaceae bacterium SAGV5; assembly: GCA_009360345.1. GTDB lineage: Bacteria > Pseudomonadota > Gammaproteobacteria > Burkholderiales > Burkholderiaceae_B > Pigmentiphaga. The sequence goes on along the minus strand of SPDP01000001.1, from coordinate 2,305,257 downwards.
TGACGGGCTCGGTCGCCTACAACGGACTGACCTACGTCAACGGCGCCAAGCTGGCGGTCGAGCGCCGCAACGCGGCCGGCGGCGTGCTGGGCAAGAAGGTCGAGCTGGTCATCGAGGACGGGCAGTGCCGTCCCGCCAACTCGGTGAACGCCGCCGAAAAGCTGATCGTGCGCGACAAGGTCGTGGCGCTGACCGGTGCTTTCTGCAGCTCGGCCACGGCTGCGGTCATGCCCGTGGCCGAGAAGTACAAGCTGCCCATGCTGACCGGGGTGTCCTCGAAGGCGGACCTGACGGAAAAGGGGCTTCAGTACTTCTTCCGCTCGGCCGAAACCGATCGGCTGATGTCCAGGACCTTCAGCAAGATCCTGGCGCAGAAGCTGCAACTGAAAACGGTGGCCTACATCGGCGTCAACGACGACTGGGGCCGTGGCGGCGTGGAGGATTTTTCCAAGGACCTCTCCGCGCTCGGGGTCAAGACGGTGATGAAGGAGTACTTCGACCATGGCGCGACCGATTTCTATACCTTGCTGACCAAGCTGCGCGCGGCCAAGCCCGACGGTGTCTTCGTCGCGGCCGAGACCCAGGACGGCTCCATCCTGGTCAAGCAGTTCAAGGAATTCGGCATCCAGACCAAGATCTTCGGCGTGGGCTCGTGGGCGACCTCGGACTTCATCGGCCTGACGGGGGACGCCTCGGAAGGCATCTACGCGGCGGTGCCCTACGCCTCCAGCATGCCGGGCGAGCGTAACCAGTCCTTCGTCCAGTACTACAGCGCCGCCTACAAGGAGAAGCCCGGCAAGTACGGCGCCGCCGGCTACAACGCGCTGAACATCGTGATGGAAGCGATCGCGCGAGCGGGTAACACACAGGCCGACGCGATCCGCGATGCGTTGCGCAAGACGGACTACGCCGCGCCCAACGGCCATTTCAAGTTCACCGAGAAGGGCGAGGGCTACGGCTTCGATGTCGTGCTCGTGCAGATCCAGAATCGCGAACCCAAGGTGGTGGCCCAGTCTCCCACCGAGCGGCCCTGAGCCGCGCGCGCCGAGGCGGGAGAAACGATGGATTTGCTGCCACAATTCCTGGCCAACGGATTGGTGATCGGGTCTTTCTACGCGCTGTCGGCGCTGGGGCTCACGCTGATCCTGGGCCTGATGCGGGTCGTCAATTTCGCCCATGGCGAGCTGTACATGCTCGGGGGCGTGCTGGGCTGGTGGGTGACCACCGTCCTGGGCCTGGACTTCCTGACGGGCCTGGCGCTGGTGGCCCTGATCATGGGCGTGTTCGGCTGGCTGGTCGATCGCGTGCTGATCGAGCGCATCCGCGGCCAGGGTGAGGAGCCGGGCATCCTGCTGACCATCGGCCTGTCCATCTTCCTGGCCAACACGGCGCTGCTGGTGGTGGGCACCGCGCCGCTGAAGGTGGAAGGGCCGGTCTCCAGCGGGCCGGTGTTCCTGGGGCCCATCGTGGTCACCAAGGTCCGGCTGTTCGCCGTCGCGGTCTGCGCGGTGCTGATCGCGGCCGCCTACCTGCTGATCCAGAAGACCCGTCTGGGCCGCGCGATGCGGGCGACGTTCCAGGATCCGATGGCCGCCCAACTGGCGGGGATCAGGACGGCGAACGTCTACGCCTGCACTTTCGCGCTGGGCACCGTCATCGCCTCGCTGGCGGGGATGCTGCTCGGGTCCATCTACTCGGCGCAGGTGTCGGTGGGCGGGCTGGTCAGCATGAAGGCCTTCGTGGTGGTCATCCTGGGCGGCATGGGCAGCTTTGCCGGCGCGATCGTCGGCGGGCTGGTGCTGGGCGTGGCCGAGGCGCTATGGGGCGGCTACGTCGCCACCGGCTGGGTCGACATCATCGGCTTCGTCATCGTGATCCTTACCCTGGTGTTCCGGCCCTACGGCCTTTTTTCCAAACGCGCCGAGAGGGCATAGATGACCCCCCCTACGCCCTTCGGGCGCCCCCCAGGGGGCGGCGCTGGCGGACCGGCAAAGCCGGATCCGCGGCGCCCTGGATCGGGCTGGGCATTTGCAGACGTCATGGGGAGTTGAGATGCGGTTCGAACGTAACGCGATCTTGGTCGCACTGCTGGTGGCGGGGCTGCTGCCGCTGGTGGTCCACGACCAGTACCTGCTGCATGTGGCCATCATGGTGCTGTTCTATGCCGTGCTGGCCACCAGCCTGAACCTGGTCGTGGGCTATGTGGGCGAGTTTTCGCTCGGCCATACCGCCTTCCTGGGCACGGGGGCCTACGCCGCGGCGCTGCTGTCCACCCAGTTGGACTGGCCGATGTGGGCCACGATTCCCGCCGCCGGCGTGCTGGCGGCGGCCATGGGCCTGCTCATCGGCAGCATCACGCTGCGCCTGCAAGGGCCGTTCTTTGTCATCGTGACACTGTCGTTCGCCGAAGTGCTGCGCCTGGTCGCGGACAACTGGGTCGCCTTCACCAACGGTCCGATGGGCATCGCCGGCGTGCCGCAGCCGGCGTGGCTGGCCCAGGCCGGCAACCTGGCGACCAGGCAGTTCTTTTTCTACCTGGCGTGGGGCGTGCTGGCGGTCTCGCTCTACCTGGCGTACCGCTTCGTCTACTCCAATGCGGGCCGGGCCGCGGTGGCCGTGCGCGAGAACCGCTACGTCGCCCAGTCCATCGGCATCCGGCCGTTCCGCTACGCCATGCTGGCGTTCGTGCTGGGCGCTTTCCTGGCCGGCATGGCGGGCGGATTCTACGCGCACTACATCTCATTCGTCGGGCCGGAGGTCTTTCGCTTCGCCTTCATGGTCAGCATGATCATCATGGTGCTGGTCGGCGGCAAGGGGACCTTGATCGGGCCGCTGATCGGCGCGCTGCTGGTGACCTTCCTGGAGGAATACCTGCGCGAGGCGAAGGAGCTGAGGCTGTCGCTGTTCGGCCTGGCGGTGATGGCCATCGTGCTGTTCCTGCCGCGCGGCCTGATGGGCTTCCTGACGACCCGTAGAGAGATGAGGACCCCCCCCTACGCGCTGTCGCGCGCCCCCCAGGGGGCGGCACCGGCGGACTGGCGGAGCCAGATCCGCTGTGCCCTGGGTCGGGGGGGCGCCATTCTATCCGGTGCAAGCGGCGCGTGGCGCCTTGGGAAACCGAAATGACAACTGTGCATGCAATCGGCCACGCCCCCATGCTGGACGTGCGGGGCCTGTGCAAGACCTTCGGCGGCATCAAGGCGGTCAAGGACATCAGCTTCCAGGTCAAGGCAGGCGAGATCGTCGGCCTGATCGGGCCCAATGGCGCGGGCAAGACGACCTGCTTCAACCTGATCACCGGGTTCTATGCGCCGACCTCGGGCGAGGTCCACGTCAAGGGCGAGGACCTGACCGGCGCCAAGCCCTACCAGATGGCCAGGAAGGGTATCGTCCGCAGCTTCCAGAAGACGAACATCCTGAAGTCGCTGTCGGTGTTCGAGAACGTCCTGGCGGGCCATTACCTGAGCGCCCGCCAGAGCCTGTGGCGGACATTCTTTCCGGGCCGTTCGGTCCGCGCCGCCGAGCACGCGGCACGCGAGGAAGCCGAGCGCATCGTCCATGTCATGGGGCTGGGCGAACGCATGAACGCGCCGGCCTATCTGTTGTCCTGCGGCGAGCTGCGTCTGCTGGAGGTCGGCCTGGCGCTGGCGGCCAGGCCGGACATCCTGATGCTGGACGAACCCGCCGCCGGGCTCAACAGCCAGGAGGCCATGGAGCTGGGGCGCATCCTGAAACAGCTGCGCGGCACGCAGGTGCAGTCCATCCTGATCGTCGAGCACAACATGGGCCTGGTCATGAGCGTATCGGACCGCGTGGTCGTGATGCACTTCGGCGAGAAACTGGCCGAGGGCGTGCCGGCGGACGTGCAGCGCGACCCGCGCGTGATCGAGGCTTATCTTGGGGGAGGGCGCGCGGCATGAGCAACGCTCGGGCTTCATCCGCTCCGCTGCTGGAACTGGACAATCTTCACGTCGGTTATGGCAAGACCGCCGCGCTGCATGGCGTGAGCCTGCGCGTGCAGCCGGGCGAGACCGTGGCGCTGATCGGCGCCAATGGCGCGGGCAAGAGCACGACGCTGCGCGCCATCTCGGGCCTGCTCAAGCCCACGCGCGGCAACATCCGCTTCAACGGACGCGACATCGGCGGCATGGCGCCGGACCGCATCGTCGGGCTGGGCATCGCCCAGAGTCCGGAAGAGCGCCATGTCTGGCCGGCCATGACGGTCTATGAAAACCTCGTGCTCGGCGCCTATCTGTGCCGCTCGACGGCGACGGTGCAGCAACGCGTGGCCAAGGTATACGAACGTTTCCCGCGCCTGAAGGAGCGTCACCAGCAACTGGCCGGCACGCTCAGCGGCGGCGAGCAGCAGATGCTGGCGATTGGTCGGGCCCTGATGTCCGAGCCGGTGCTGCTGCTCCTGGACGAGCCCAGCCTGGGCCTCAGCCCCAAGATGGCCGACGAGGTGTTCGGCGTGGTGCGCGAGATCAGCCGGCAGGGCGTGACCGTCCTCCTGGTCGAGCAGAACGTACACAACGCGCTGACCGCCGCCTCGCGCGCCTACGTGTTCGAGACCGGCCGGGTCGTGGCGGAGCGGGAGTCCGCGGGCTTGCTGGAGGATCCGGAACTGTTGACCGCTTACCTGGGCGGCTAGGCGGGATGGGGCCCGGGTCCCGCCGGACCAATTATTAATTTTCTGTTTAATTATTTATTGGGAGCCGACAAGCCGTCGGTTCCTGCAGGAAGGAAAGGAGAAGCCGTATGAGTCGTCCTTTGCGCGTAGGCATCGTGGGTGGCGGGATCGGGGGCGTGGCGCTGTCGCGCGCCCTGACGCTGCGCGGCATCGAGAATCATGTGTTCGAGCGGGCGTCGGCCTTTGGCGAGGTCGGCGCCGGCGTGCAGGTCACGCCCAATGCGGTCAAGGTGCTCAAGGCGCTGGGGCTGACCGACGACCTGGAGCGGGTGGGTTTCCTGCCGCAGGCCATGGTCGGCCGCAACTGGCGTTCGGGGCGGGAGCTGTTCCGCACGCCGTTGAAGGAAAGCTGCCCGCGGATCTACGGCGCGGAGTTCTACCACGTCCATCGCGCCGACCTGCACGCCATCCTGTCGCAGCACCTGGCCGACGGCAAGGGCGCGACGCTGGGCACCCATTGCACCAGCGTGCGCACCGAAGGCGACACCGCGGTGGCGGCCCTGAGCGACGGCAGCGAATACGAGGCCGACCTGATCGTGGGTGCCGACGGTGTGCGCTCGGTGGTGCGCGACGCCCTATTCGGCACGGAGTCGGCGCAGTTCACCGGCCACATGTGCTGGCGGGCCCTGGTGCCGGTCGAGCGTCATCCGCTGAAGTTCGTCAGCCCGGACGCGGCGTTCTGGATGGGACCGCACGGGCACCTGGTCACCTACTATGTGAACGGCGGCGCGGCGGTGAACATCGTGGCCGTGAACGAATCGCGCACCTGGGTGGAGGAGTCCTGGAACGTGCGCAGCGGCCGGGAAGAACTCACCAAGGCCTACGAAGGCTGGCATCCCGACGTGATCGAGCTGTTCAGCCGGACCCAGGACGTCTACAAGTGGGGGCTGTTCGACCGGGATCCCATGCAGGCCTGGTCCAAGGGCCGTGTCACGCTGCTGGGCGACGCGGCGCATCCCATGCTGCCCTTCCTGTCGCAGGGGGCGGCCATGGCCATCGAGGACGGCTACGTGCTGGGCGCGGCGCTGGAGCACTATGGCCGCGACATCGGCGCGGCGCTGCAGGCCTACGAGGCCGAGCGCCGGCCGCGCACCAGCCGTGTGCAGCTGGAGGCCCGCGAGCGCGGCAAGACCTATCACCTGCCGTCGCCCTGGGCGCAGTTCAAGCGCGACCTGCTGTACCGCTGGCGCGAGCTGATGAACCCCAATGCCGTGGGCATCCAGGCCAACTGGGTCTATATCTACGACGCGACCACGTGCGCGCAGCGCTTCGGCCGGCAGGCGCTGGCGGCGTAAGGGGCGGAGGACATCCATGACATCCCACTACCGCATCGGCCAGATCGTGCCGAGTTCGAACACGACCATGGAAACCGAGATCCCGGCCATGCTGCGGCTGCGCGAGCAGATCCGGCCTGAACGGTTCACCTTCCACTCGGCGCGTATGCGCATGAAGCACGTCACGAAGGACGAGCTGGCCGCGATGGACGCCGAGTCCGACCGCTGCGCGCTGGAACTGAGCGACGCCCGGGTCGACGTGCTGGGCTATGCCTGCCTGGTGGCCATCATGGCGATGGGCACGGGCTATCACCGCGAGTCCGAGGCGCGGCTCGGCCAGCGCACCCGCGAGAACGGCGGCGGCGCTCCGGTGGTGACCAGCGCGGGAGCGCTGGTCGACGCACTGAAAATCCTCGGCGCCCGGCGCATCGCCCTGGTCGCGCCCTACATGGTGCCGCTGACGCGGCTGGTGATCGACTACATCGAAAACGAGGGCGTCCAGGTGACGCAGTGGCGCGCGCTGGAAATTCCGGACAACCTGGAAGTGGGGCGGCACGATCCCCGCAAGCTGCCGGACATCGTCGCCTCGATGGATACGTCGGACGTGGATGCCGTCGTGCTGTCGGCGTGCGTGCAGATGCCGTCGCTGCCGGTCATCGCGCAGGTCGAGGCACTGACCGGCAAACCGGTCGTGACCGCCGCGGCCGCCACTGCCTGCGCCATGCTGAAAGCGTTGGACCTCGAACCTGTCGTGCCCGGGGCCGGCGCCCTGTTGTCGGGCCGTTACTAGGGAGCAATCCATGAGCAGCACTTTTCTCCATGGCGCCCATGTCCGCGCCAATGGCATACGCCAGCACTACCTGCGCTTCGGCGGCAAAGGCCGCCCCCTGGTGCTGGTGCCGGGCATCACCAGTCCTGCCGTGACCTGGGCCTTCGTGGCCGAGCGGCTGGGGCGGCAGTTCGATACCTACGTGCTCGATGTCAGGGGACGCGGCCTGTCCGAAGCGGCGACGGGCATGGACTACAGCCTGGAAGCCTGCGCGGCGGACGTGGGGGCCTTCGCGCAGGCGCTGGGCCTGGCGGACTATGCCCTGGTCGGGCATTCGATGGGCGCGCGCATCGGCGCCATCGTGGCCGCCCACCATGCGCAAGGGCTCGCGCGCCTCGTCATGGTGGATCCGCCCGTATCGGGGCCGGGCCGCCGGCCCTATCCCGCCAAGCTCGATTGGTACGTGGATTCCATCCGGCTCATGCGCGCGGGCGCGGAGTGGGAAAAGCTCAGGCCCTTCTCGCCCACGTGGACCGAGGCGCAACTGCGGCTGCGGGCCGAGTGGCTGCATACCTGCGACGAGGATGCGATCGTGTGCGCCTATCACGCTTTCGGCACGCACGACATGCATGCCGACCTGCCCGCGATCGCGGTGCCCGCGCTGCTGATGGTGGCGGGCAAGGGTGGCGTCATCGAGGCGGGCGACATCGACGAGATCCGGAGCCTGGTGCCCCGGCTGGAAGTGCAAACCGTGCCGGAGGCCGGACACATGATTCCCTGGGACGACGAGGAAGGCTTCTTCCAGGGCTTCGGCACCTTTCTGGGAACCCCCGTTTAGCGAGGAGCAGGCTATGGCTGTCAGCGATTCCGATTTGATCCAGGCATGGACCCAGGTCCTGACGCTGTCGCGCCTGAGGCGCGGCGACACGGTCACGGTATTGACCACCGAGGGCGTGACCCATCCCCAGACCCTGCGCTGCGCGATGACCGCGGCCGGGCTGCTGGGGGCGCGCGTGAACCGGCTCGACCTCGCGCCGGTCAACGGCGAGAAGTCGCTCAGCCGCGATTCCCTGGCCTACCTGGGGGCCACGCCGCTGAGCGGCAATCGAGCGGCGATTGCCGCGCTCAAGGCCAGCGACCTCGTGATCGACCTGATGACGCTGCTCTTTTCGCCGGAGCAGCACGACATCCTGCAAGGCGGGGGCAAGATCCTGCTGGCGGTCGAGCCGCCCGAGATCCTGCTGCGCATGGTGCCCACCGAAGCCGACCGCGCGCGCGTGCTGGCATGCGGGGCGCTGCTGGAGAACGCGCGCGAGATGCGGGTGACATCGGCGGCGGGCACCGACCTGCTGTGCCCGCTGGGCGAGTTCCCGGTAATCAAGGAGTATGGTTTCGTGGACGAGCCGGGGCGCTGGGACCATTGGCCCAGCGGTTTCGCGCTGACCTGGCCGAACGAGCGGGCCGCGCGCGGCCGCATCGTGGTGGACAAGGGTGACATCCTGCTGCCGACGAAGTCGTACGTGAACGATCCCATCGTGATGGAGGTGGCGGACGGCTATGTCACGTCCATCACCGGCGGCATGGACGCCGAGCTGCTCAGCGACTACATGGCGTCCTTCAACGATCCGGAAGCCTATGCCATGTCGCATATCGGCTGGGGCGCGCAGACCCGCGCGCGCTGGTCCACGCTGGGACTGTACGATCGCGAAGCCACGATAGGCATGGATGCGCGCGCCTATGCCGGCAACTTCCTGTTCTCGCTCGGGCCCAACAACGAAGTAGGCGGGTCCCGCAGCACCGCCTGCCACATGGACATTCCGCTGCGCCGCTGCACGGTGTCGCTGGACGGCCGCGAAGTGGTGATCGAGGGCCGCCTGCTGGAGGAGCGGCTGGCCGGGGCGGGGGCCGCATCGTGAGGGAGGCGGGGAACGACGCCGCGGTCTACGCGCGCCAGGGCTTCGGCGCGGGACTGGCGCCGGCACCGCCGTTCGGCCTGCTCATCGTCGATTTCGTCAATGGCTTCGCCGATCCGGAAGTTTTCGGCGGCGGCAATATCCCCGCGGCGATCGCGTCCACGCGTCCGCTGCTCGCGCTGGCGCGCGACCGCGGCTGGCCCGTCGCCCACACGCGCATTGTCTACGCGGATGACGGCGCCGATGCCAATGTCTTTGCCGCCAAGGTACCGGGCATGCTGGACCTGACCGAGGCGGCGCCGGCCAGCGCCATCGTGCCGGAACTGGCGCCCCGGCCGGGCGAACTGGTCGTCCGCAAGAATGTGCCATCGGCGTTTTTCGCCACCGGTCTCGCTCCCTGGCTGACGCAGCGGGGTGTACGTACGCTGGTGGTGGCAGGTTGCGTGACCAGCGGCTGCGTGCGCGCGAGCGTGGTCGACGCCATGTGCTGGGGCTTCCGGCCCGCGGTCGTTGCCGACTGCGTGGGCGACCGCGCCATCGGTCCGCACGATGCCAGCCTGTTCGACATGGCGCAGAAGTACGCCGAGGTCATGGATTACGCGTCCCTGCTCGGGCGCGTGGAAGGTTGACAGCCAGGGAGGGGGCCCCGGCTCCCGCCAGGGTCAGGGTGCCTGCATGCCGCCGGTGACGAAGCGGGTGACCTGGTCGATCAGGCTGTCGGTATCGTCGGGATCGTAAAGGCCGGCGGGCGCCATTTCTTCCATGCGGTGGGTATCCGAGAACGCGTAAAGATACGTGCCCACCATCAGGGTGACGCGCCAGTACGCGTCCAGCTCGGGCAGGTTCGGCAGGGCCTTGCGCACGGCTTCCACATAGAGCCGGGTGGAGCTGCCGTAGGCGTCGGTGCGCAGCTTGTAGGAAATCTGCGGAGGTTCGGTGTGCAGGCGGGCCTGCAGCCGCAGGAACGACCGGCCCTCGGGGGTCGAGCGGAAGGCCAGCGTCGGCATCAGGAAGGCCTGTACGACATCCCTCACCTTGGGCCGGCCCGGCTTGGCCTGCAACTGTGCCAGGTTCTCGATCCGCTGCTGCGAAATGATCTGGCTGCGGCGCATGAACACGGCCTCGTACAAGCCGTACTTCGAACCAAAGTAATAGTTGATCAGCGCCTGCGTGACCTTGGCCTGGTCGGCGATCTCCCGCAGGGTGGTGCCCGCGTAGCCCAGGTTGGAGAAAAGTTCTTCCGCCGCATCAAGAATATTGTCCCGGACGACGCTGGTGCCCTCGGGACGACCGGGGCCTTTTTTCTGTCCGGCCTTGCGCCTGGTTTGGGCTGCGGGAGTGCCCCGGCGGCCGCTGACCAATTTCATAAGCGTTTAATTAATTATTGGCTGCGAAGCCTCCATGCTAAGGCTTTTCACGGGCCTGGGCTATATGACGCGGCTGGACCGCGAGCGGTCAGTGTCGCGCGAAGATCTCGTCCGGCGGCAATGCGCGATCCAGGTAGCCATCGGCGTGCAGCATGGTGGAGAAGGCTTCCAGGGTCGCCCGGTTGCGATCCACCCCATAAGGCCAGGGGTCCGCGCCAAAGGCTTCCAGGGTCTCTTCGACGTGGTCCATCAGCCAGGGCAGCGTGGCGGCCAGCGCGCCGCTGAACCGCAATTGCTGCCAGGCCTGGTCCTTGGCCTGTTCACAGGCCCGCACCAGGGCCGGGGCCAGCCAGGGGTGCGCTTCGTGGCGGTCGCGCCGAAGCACCAGGGCATGCATGATGGGAAACACGCCGGTCGTGGCGTAATAGGCGGCCTCCGCGCGCTTGTAGTCTGGGAACAGCCGCCGCACGGCGGGATGCTTGCCGTACGAGCGGGGAATGAAGGCGCCGATGAGCGCGTCGATGCCGCCCTCGGCCAGCATGTCCGACAGGCAGGTGGTGGCCGGGATGCGCTGCCCCCGCAAAGGGCGGCTGGGGCGCAGTTCCATGATGTCGCCGCCCGCGACGCCATATTCGTTCACGCCCCCCTCGTACCATTCGGCGTCCGCCAGGTCGACGCCGTAGCCGTCGCGCAGCAGGCCGCGTATCCAGACGGCGGCCGTCATCTGGTGGCCCTGCACGCCTATGCGCCTGCCCGCCAGGTCGGCGGGCGACCGGATGCCGGCCGCCTCGTTCACGAAGATGAAGCCGTGGCGGAACATGCGCGATGGGAAGACCGGCAGCGTGACGAAATTCGCGCGTCGCTGCGCGGTCAGGGCATAGCAGTGCGTGAGCGACATCTCGGCGATGTCGAAGGCGCCGTGTTCGATCATGGGGCTGAAGATGTCCACCGGGCGCTGGCGCACGTGCGGCACGATGCGCACGCCTTCGATCGCCACGCTGCCGTCGTACAGCCCCCGCAGGCGGTCGTACGGACCCGCCGCGAAACGGAGTTCGAGCCCGCTCATGGCGCTACTCGAGCTTGACGCCGGCTTCGCGCACCAGCGCGCCCCAGCGGTCGAACTCCGACTTGAGCATGGCTTTCATCTCGGTCGGGCTATTGGGCTTCGGGTCGTGCGAGGCCGCATGGATGCGGTCCACCAGGTCGGGCGATTTCAGCGCCGCGGCGACTTCGGCATTGAGCTTGTCGATGATCTCGGGCGGTGTGCCCGCCGGAGCGAGCAGCGCGATGGCCGAGTCGATCCGGAAGCCCGGCACGCCGGCTTCTTCCATGGTCGGCACGTCGGGCATCGCCGAGGCGCGCTGGCCGCCGGTCACGGCCAGTACGCGCACCCGCCTGGACTGCAGCAGAGGCTGGATGGGGCCGGAGTCGGTGATGCCCGCCTGGACCTCGCCCGCCGCCACCGCGGCGGCGGCGGGGCCGCCTCCCTTGTACTGCACCGGAACCATGTCCAGGCCCAGCGAGCGCTTCAGCAGTTCGCCGGCCAGGAAGGTCTGGCTGCCCACGCCGGTCACGGCGTAGTTGATGGCGCCGGGCCTGGCTTTCGCGGCGGCGATCAGTTCGCGCACCGACCGGATGGGGGAGTCGTCCTTGACCGAAAGCACCAGGCCGCTGGTCGCCAGCAGCGAGACGGGCGCGAGATCCTTGAGCGGATCGTAGCCGGCCTTGGTCAGGTGCACCGTCACGGTCAGCGCGCCCAGCGAGGTCAGCAGCAGCGTGTAGCCGTCGGGCTTGGCGCGCGTCACCGCGCTCACGCCTATCGTGCCGCCCGCGCCGGCGCGATTTTCGACGAACACGGTCTGGCCCATGCGTTCGGTCAGCTTCTGCGCCAGCGAGCGCGCGATCACGTCCACGCTGCCGCCGGGGGCGTAGGGAACGATGACCTGCACGGGACGTTCCGGGTAGCGCTGCGCCCGGGCCGCGGGGGCGGTGAGCACGAGCGCCGCGGCAACGGCGGCCAGGGTGGGCGCGAGGACGCGTCGCGCGGGAAGGCGGGAGAGGGCGGTCGATCCGTTGCGTGGCATGGCATGCCTCCATGAGGGGAAGGGCAGGGGAAATGCGGCGAAGCGCCGCGCGCGGGAGCGCGGCGGGTAGGCTCAGAGTTCGATGACGGTCTTGGGCGTTTTGTGCAGGCATTCCCCGGGGCCGTCGGGACCGACGATGTAGTTGTCGCAGACGGTGGTGAAGACGCTGGAGGTCGCGTGGCCGGGGTGGACCACGATGTTCATGCCGGCGGCGATGGGCATGGTCTCATCCTCGCGTATCAACGGGCGCTCGACCATGTCGTAGCCCTGGCCGTGGGCGTACAGGCGCGTTTCCTCGCGCATGCCGCGGGCGCGCATGAAGGCGTTGTGGGCGGCCAGGATGTCGGCGGGCATGGCGCCCGGCTGCAACTGGTCCAGCGTGTGGCGCTGGGCCTCGACCAGCAGGGCCATGGTGTCCAGCAGCTCCTGCGAGGCCTTGCCCAGCACGAAGGTGCGGGCGAGTTCGCCGTAGTAGCCGCCCGGTCCGTTGTTCTCGATCAGCAGCGTGAAGGAATCGCCTTCGCGCATCTCGCGCCCTTGCAGGTGGCGCGGCTTGTACATCGCGGCGCGGCCCGCGGGCGAGGACGAGCCGATGAACAGCCCCTGCTCGCTGCCGCGCAACTGGCCCGCGTACTGGGCATAGGCGGCGACCTCGAAGTCTTTCATGCCGGGGCGGATGTGGCGGGCCAGGGCCTGCAGCACCTCGTCCTGCATGGCCGCCATGCGGCCGATGGCCTCGATCTCGTCGGCGCTCTTGATGGCCTTGATGTGATCGACCATGTCGGTGGCATCGACGAAGCGTACCGAGCCGGCCGTCTGTTTCAGGTGAGCGCAGAAGTCGTGGTACATGCAGGCCGTGCCGACCAGGCCCACCGTCTTGTAGCCGCGGCGGCGCAGTTCCGTTTGCACCAGCTCCGCGTCGTAGGTTCCGGTGTAGTGGATGGACGCGTAGCTGGGCGTGAACACGATCTTCTCGACGCCGCGGTCGACCACGTCGTCGGGCGCGACCTCGCGGATGCCGCCGGTCGGGCCCTGTTCGACCGACACCATGCGGCTCTCGCGGGGGAAGACGATGGCGCGTGGATAGGCGTTGGTGGCCGGCCGGTCGGTGAACCATTTCACATAGCCGCCCAGCCAGTCGTTGGAGTTCTGCATGACCAGCGCGTCGATGCCGAGTTCGTCCATCCGCTCGCGGACTGCCCGCCAGCGGCGCTCCAGTTCGCGCGAAGGGATGGGATGCAGGACCCGCTGCTCGGGCGAGTCGGGAAGGGGATGGCTCATCGTGCTTCCTGGGAGAAAGAGGCCGCCGGGGTGGCGCCGCGCAGGACGATGTTCTTCATGTCGTCCGGTCGGCCATCCAGGTAACAGGCCAGGTTGTGTTCGAGGATGGGCATGACCTGCTCGACGTAGATGTCGGTGGTGCCGCCGTGCTTGGGGGAAATCAGGATCCGCGGTTCGCGCCAGAACGGATGGCCGGCGGGCAGGGGCTCGACGGCGAAGGCATCCAGCCCGGCGCCGGCGATGGTGCCCGACCGCAGCGCATCCAGCAGCGCGGCTTCGTCCACCACGCTGCCGCGCGACATATTGACGAAGCAGGCGGACGGGCGCATGGCGCGAAAGAACGCATCGCCGATCGAGCCGTCGGTTTCGGGACCGGCCGGCAGGAGGCTGACCACGTAGTCGGCCCGTGCCAGCTCGGCGTGCAGGTCCGTGCGCGGCGCCACGCGATCGAAGTGCGGGACCTCGCGCGGGGTGCCGGAGATGCCGGCCACTTCCATGTCGAAGGCCTTGCAGCGCCGGGCCAGGCCCTCGGCGATGACGCCCACGCCCAGGATCAGCACGCGCTTGCGGTAGAGCAGCGATTGCGGCCACCGCTCCCAGCGGCTGTCGGCCTGGTTGCGCAGCATCCGGGGCAACTGGTGGGCCAGGGCCAGCATGTGGATGAACGCCATTTCGGACATCTGCGGGGCGTGGATACCGCGGGCGGATGTCACCGTCACGCCGGGCGGCAGCACCGACAGCGCCTGTATCGCGTCCGTGCCGGTAGTGAGCGCCTGGATCCACCGCAGCGAGCCCATGCGCGAGACCAGCGCATCATTGAACAGATGGCCCAGGGCGAATACCGCCTCGGTGTCGCCATGGGCGGCGGCGACCTCGGCGAAACTGCGGCCGTGCATGATCTCCAGGCGAGGAAACCGCGATTGCAGGGCCTCGGCATACGCCTGGCTGAAATAGTGGTCGACGATCAGCAGCTTCACCGGGCCTCCGTGATGGGTCTATGGCCGGCACTCTAAAACTAAGATACTAGTATGTCAACAAAAACGAAGCAGACGGATCATGGCGCATGCAGGCGCGCAAGCCGCGAAGCGCGCGCCGCTCCTAGCCGAAGGAATGGCCGTGCGGCGGTTGGCTGGGGAAAGGGGGAATCAGAGCAGGCCGACGCGATGCGGCTTGCCGAGCACGTGCTGTTCCATGGCGCGTTCAGCGCCCGCCGCATCGCGTCGTGCGATGGCGGTCACGATGCCGGCCCGTTCGCGGTTGCCGACGGTACGCATGGGCTCGGGGTAGTCGCGCTGGCCGTTGCGCAGGATGTAGTTGGCCATGTGCCAGAACTTGCCGATGCGGTTGGCCAGGGCCGGCGTGCGGGCCATGTGGCGGATGACGCTGTGGAAATGGCTGACGCTGTCCAGGTTCCAGTGGCCGCCGCCGGCGGGGGATTGTTCGAAGCTTGCCTGGGCGGCGCGCAACTGGAGCATGTCGGCGTCGCCGTGGCGCTCGGCGGCCATGCCCGCCATGCGCCCTTCCATTTTCGCGAAGACCGAAAAGAAGTCCTGGATCTCGTTCTTGTCGGGCGCGGCGGCTTCGCAGCCCACCTGGGGCGTGATGATGACGAAGCCGTCGCCGGCCAGGTCGCGCATGGCCGTCATGATGGGCTGGCGACTGACGCCGAACTCCTGGGCCAGGTCCACCACCGATAGCTTTTCGCCGAAGCGGTAGTGCCCGCTGGCGAAGCGCGCCTGCAAGATCTGCAGGATCCTGCCGGTCTTGCCCGCCGGCGTGCCGAGGTCGGCACCGTTGGGCGGGAAGGCGGCGGGATGGGGCGGGGGGCTCGACATGCGGCGATCTCGGATGAATGCGTGGCGTGCGTCGCGCGACGGGCTGGAATCTTAGCAGACTGGTTTTGTTCCCATGGCCGGGCCGGCGCGGCCATGGTCCGGTCAGCCCAGCGTCGACTCCAGCGCCAGCAATTGCTCGACGGTCTCGCGGGTGCGCACGACGTGGTAGCGGTCGCCGTCCACCATGACCTCGGCGGCGCGGGGGCGGGTGTTGTAGTTGCTGGCCATGACCATGCCGTAGGCGCCCGCCGATTCCACGGCCAGGTAGTCGCCTTCGCGTACGGCCAGGTCGCGGTCCTTGGCCAGCCAGTCGCCACTTTCGCATACCGGTCCGACGACGTCATAGCGCGAGGCCGCTTCGCCGGCGCGCGGCGCCACCGCCAGCACGCCGTGGTAGGCCTCGTACAGCGTCGGGCGGATCAGGTCGTTCATCGCCGCATCGACGATCAGGAAGTTCTTGGCCTCGGTGGGCTTGAGGTACTCCACGCGTGTCACCAGCAGGCCGGCGTTGCCGACCAGCGAGCGGCCGGGTTCCAGCACGATCTGGCGCGAACCGTAGCCGCGCGCGTCGATGCGCTCGAACACCCGGGACAGCAGGTCGGCCGGCGCGAGCGCGATTTCGTCGGCATAGCGGATGCCCAGGCCGCCGCCCAGGTCCAGGTGCTCGACATGGATGCCATCGGTGGCCAGCAGGTCCAGCAGGTCCAGCAGCTTGTCCAGCGCGTCCAGGAAGGGGGCGGTCTCGGTGATCTGCGAACCGATGTGGCAGTCGACGCCCACGATCTCGACGCCGGGCAGCGCGGCCGCGGTACGGTAGGCGGCCGGGGCGTCGTCGATGGCGATGCCGAACTTGTTTTCTTTCAGCCCGGTCGAGATATAGGGATGGGTCTTGGGGTCGACGTCCGGGTTCACGCGCAGCGAGACCGGCGCACGTTTGCCCATCGCATGCGCGACCTCGGAGAGGCGGTGCAGCTCGGGTACGGATTCGACGTTGAAGCATTTGACGCCCGCTTCCAGCGCCAGGCGCATCTCGGCGGCCTGTTTGCCCACGCCGGAGAAGACGACCTTGCCCGGGTCGCCGCCCACCGCCAGCACGCGTTGCAGCTCGCCCGCCGACACGATGTCGAAGCCGGCGCCCATGCGCGCGAACTCGCGCAGCACCGCCAGGTTGGAGTTGGCCTTCATGCCGTAGCAGACCAGGACGTCGCGCGAGCCGATGCCGCGCCGGTAGGCGTCGTAGGCGGCATGCAGCGCGGCACGCGAATAGACGTACAGCGGCGTGCCCAGCCGGTCTGCCAGGTGGGCCACGGATACGCCTTCGGCATGGAGGATGCCGTCGCGATAGGCAAAGTGGGGGCTGCCGACCGGGGTGGGCAGGGAGCGCGAGGAACCCTGATGGGGGTGCGAGGGTCTGCGTAATACAATATTCCGATGCAAGGGATGTCGCAGCGCACGTTGGCGCAACCCGATGTGCAAGTGCTTGCATGTATCCCACGCCTCATACCAAGCCTAGCCAGAGACCATGCTCAATTCTTATCTTCAGGCGCCTGTGGCGAGCGCGAACGCCTCGTCCGGGTCCGCGAAGCTCGGTGAAGTGCACCCCCAGTTGTTCGCCGTGGTGCGCGACCGTCTGCGCGACCGCATCCTCAGTGGCGAATTCAAGCCCGGCGACCGTCTGGTCGAGGGGCGTCTGTCCGAGGAAATGGGGGTGTCCCGGATCCCGGTGCGCGAGGCCTTGCGCGCGCTGGCGGCCGAGGGCCTGGTGACGGTCGAGCCGCGCCGGGGGGCCTCGGTGGCGGTGCTGTCCGAAAAAATGGCTTATGACATGGTCGCGGTCCGGGCGGCGCTGGAAGGGCTCAATGCCAAGCTGGCCGCGCAGCAGCGCGACGAAAAGACGCTGGCGCAATTGCGTGAGTTTCTGCGGGAGGGCGAACTCGCGTCCCGCGAGGAACGGATCGAGGCTTTCCAGGAGCGGAACTCGCAATTCCACCAATTGCTGGCCACCGCCACGGGCAACGAGGTGCTGCGGGACATGCTGTCCGTCCTGCGGGCCCGGACGGCCCTGCTGTTCGCGCCCAGCAACATCCGCCGGGCCCGGCAGAACTGGGACGAACATGCGCAGATACTGTCGGCCGTGTTGAGCGGCAATGGCGAGCTCGCGTCGCTGCTGGCCAGCCAGCACGTCTACAACGCCGCCGAGGCATATGCCGAGGCCAAGGCCGAAGGTGGGGGGCGGCCCTCTCATCCACGCCCCGATAGATAGTCCTGTTCCCGGGGGGAACGTACATGCTGCATCACATTTCCGATGAAATGGTCGAGCGCGCGGCCGACGCCAGGCAGGCGCAAGATGTGGTCGAAGAGGCCTTTCGCGCGTTCGGGCGCGGGCAGGCCGCCATGCAGCAGCGCGAACGCATCGAGGCCGAAGGCGTGAAGTTGTCCACCCTGGGGGCGGTGGTGCCGCATCTGGGCATCGCCGGCGCGAAGGTCTATACGACGATCGCGGGCCGGTTCTCCTTTGTGATCCTGTTGTTTTCCTGCCTGGACGGCCGGCCGCTGGCGACCATGGACGCCGCCGCGCTGACACGCCGCCGCACGGCCGCCAGTTCGGTGCTGATGGCGCGTCGGATGGCGCGTCCCGATGCCGGCCGCCTGGGGGTGTTCGGCCTTGGCGCGCAAGGGGGCGAGCACGTCCGCCAGTTTGCCGGGGCCTACCCGTTGCGGTCGGTCCTGGTCAGCGATCCGGGGGTGCCGGATGCCGTGCTGGATGGTTTGTCGAAGGAAGTCGGCCTGCCGGTCGAGCGCGCGGATGCCGACGCCATCGTCCGGAGTTCCGATATCGTGGTGACGGCATCGCGGTCGGCCGCCGCGCTGTTTCGCGGCGCGGACGTGGCGCCGGGCACCTTCATCGCCGCGGTCGGATCCAGTCTGCCGCATACGCGCGAACTCGACGATGCGACGCTGGCCCGCGCGGAGGTGATCGCCGTGGAGTGGCGGCGCCAGTCTCTCGAGGAAGCGGGCGACCTGCGCCTGGCGGACCCCACGCTCGATCTGGCCGCCCGCACGCGCGAATTCGCCGAGGTGCTGGCGGAACCGGGCTCCTTGCGAGGCGGTGCGCCGCGGGGGCTTTTCATCTACAAGGCCGTGGGCGTGGGTCTGCAGGATATTGCCCTGGCGGGGCATGTCTACCGGCAGGTGGCGCAGGGCCAGGGCTGGGACCTGCCCTGAAGCCGCAAGGTCGCGGCTACCAGGAAACCTTGATGTTGCCGTTCACGAAGGTCTGGCAGGCCATCCGATAACCCTGCTCGAATTGCTCGGGGGTCAGGTGGCGGCGCTCCTTGGGCTTGATCGCGTCGGTGTGGTCCAGGCCTTCCTCGATCCGGCATTTGCATGTGCCGCACAGGCCGCCGCCGCACTTGAAGGGGATGCCGCCCTGTTCGCGCAGCGAGACGCGCAGCAGGTTGCTGTCTTCGGGAGCGGCAACGACCTTATTGCCGTTGCTGATGAAGGTGATCTCGATCATGGGCGCGCCTGGGCATCGGTTTGAAGAATCAACTGGCCGTCGACGGTGCCGAAGCGCGTCAGCGCAGCCAGTTCCGCGCGCGCCTGTTCCAGCGACGGAAATTGCGGCAGGAATTTCGATGGAACGGTATTGCTGATGTGCGGCGGCTCGTCTTCGATCACGCGCACCCGGGTCGGCCGTGCCAGGCGGGCGATGATGAAATGCGCGCGCGTCTTGCCATAGGACACGTAGTCGTAGGCTTCGACGGGCTCCAGGTCGGGGCCGGATTCCGTGTGGAATATGCCGGGCTTGCTGGTCAGGATGATGTACACGGCTATCGTCCTTGTCTGGGCTGCATGGCGGATCACGCTTCCTGTTCGAGTTCCAGGTCGTGGGTCAGCCACAGCTGGCAGACCAGCCTGTAACCCTGCTCCAGGCGCTCGCCCAGTTGTTTCTTCTCTTTCCAGTTGGGCGGGGGCAGGTGCTCGGCGCCAGCCAGGACGCGGCAGGCGCAGGTCGCGCACTTGCCCATCCCGCACTGATAGCGCAGATACGGAAAAGGGAACTGGCGGATCCCGGCCCGCACGACCAGATTGGCGTTGTCGGGCACATCGCTGGTCTGGGTCTCTCCCGCCTTGTGGAACACGACCTTGGGCATCCGATGTCCTTGGAAATGTTGGTTTATAGAATATTGTATACCGTTAAGGGTGAGATTCAGGCTAGGGGAAAGCGTGAATCCATGGAGCGCGGGGCAACTGGGGGCGGCGGGGGAAACCTTGATGTTTCGTGGGCTTCAAGGCGTCGAGGGAATGACGATCGGATTGCGGCGATGCAACGGACGGTTTGAGTGTGCCGGGTGCAATGGGTATAATTTCAAGATACTGTATGCAATAGGTGTTTTCCCATGTCTCGTAATCCCGAAGTTTCCCGTTTCCCGACCACTCCGCGCATCGGCCAACAACTGCTGGCCCACTATGAGCAGCGCGATGCCGTGCGCCACGCCACGCCGTTGCTGCCGTCGTCCTTGAAGGAAATCCTGTCGGTCTACCGCCGTGCCGGGCAGCAGCCCGGCCGCGCCAAGGCCGGCCAAGGCGTTGCCGCCCAGGCGGTTTGCCGCGCCGGTTGAATGTTGCATTGCGGCGGGGCGACAGGCATCGCTCCGCCATGAACGCTCAAGTGCCTGCCCGGGCCGGCGCCGCCAGGAATTTGCGCAGATAGCTGCCGGTATGGCTGCCGGGCGCCGCCGCGATCACCTCGGGCGGGCCCTGGGCCACGATGCCGCCGCCGCCGTCGCCGCCTTCCGGCCCCATGTCGATGAGCCAGTCAGCGGTCTTGATCACGTCCAGGTTGTGTTCGATCACGACTACCGTGTTGCCGGCATCCACCAGGTGCCCGATCACCTCCAGCAAGAGCGAGATGTCGTGGAAGTGCAGGCCGGTGGTCGGCTCGTCCAGGATGTACAGGGTGCGGCCGGTGCCGCGTTTGGACAGTTCCTGCGACAGCTTGACCCGCTGGGCCTCTCCACCCGAGAGCGTGGTGGCGCTCTGTCCCAGCCGGATGTAGCCCAGCCCCACGTCGATCAGCGTCTGCAGCCGCCGGGCGATGGCAGGAACGGCCTCGAAATATTCCAGGGCCTGCTCGACGGTCAGGTCCAGCACTTCGCTGATGTTGCGGCCGCGATAGCGGATTTCCAGCGTTTCGCGGTTGTAGCGGCTGCCGTGGCAGACATCGCAGGGGACGTAGATGTCGGGCAGGAAGTGCATCTCCACCTTGACCACGCCGTCGCCCTGGCAGGCCTCGCAGCGGCCACCCTTGACGTTGAAGCTGAAGCGGCCGGGGTCGTACCCCCGGGCCCGGGCTTCCGGCACGCCCGCGAACAATTCCCGTATCGGGGTGAACAGGCCGGTGTAGGTGGCCGGGTTGCTGCGTGGCGTGCGGCCGATCGGGCTCTGGTCGACGCTGATGATCTTGTCGAAATGCTCCAGTCCATCGATGGACTCGTAAGGCGCGGGCTCGGCCTGGCTGTTGTACAGGTGGCGCGAGACCACGTTGACCAAGGTGTCGTTGATCAGCGTCGACTTGCCCGAGCCCGAGACCCCGGTGATGCAGACCAGGCGGCCCGCCGGGATGCGCAGGTCCACGCCTTTCAGGTTGTTGCCGGTGCAGCCCCTGAGCTCCAGCCACGCAAGCTCGTCCTGTCCCGCCACCGGCCGGCGGGCCGGGATGGCGATGGATTTCTGGCCGCTCAGGTACTGACCGGTCAGCGATTGCGGATCGGCCACGATGTCCGCGGGCGATCCCTGTGCCACGACTTCCCCGCCGTGTTCGCCCGCCCCGGGGCCCATGTCCACGACCCAGTCGGCTTCGCGGATCATGTCCTCGTCGTGCTCGACCACGATCACGCTGTTGCCGAGGTTGCGCAGATGCCTCAGGGTGCCGATCAGCCGGTCATTGTCGCGCTGGTGCAGGCCGATGGACGGTTCATCCAGCACGTACATCACGCCGGTCAGGCCCGAGCCGATCTGGCTGGCCAGGCGGATGCGCTGGGCCTCGCCGCCCGATATGGTGTCGGCGCTGCGGTCCAGCGACAGGTAGCTCAGTCCCACGTTGTTCAGGAAGGTCAGGCGGGCCGAGATCTCGCGCACGATGCGGTCGGCGATCTCGCGCTTGGCGCCGGTCAGCGCCAGTTCCTCGAACCAGTGCAGGCAGTCGGACAGCGGCAGCGCCTCCAATTGGTAGATGGCGCGCCCCTGGTCATCCTCGCCCACCCGGACGTTGCGGGCCTCGGCGCGCAGCCGCGAGCCGCCGCAGTCGGGGCAGGTCCGCACGTTCCTGTACTTGCCCAGTTCCTCGCGCACGGTGGCCGAGTCGGTTTCCTTCCAGCGGCGTTCGAGGTTGGGGATCACCCCTTCGAAGGGGTGCGAGCGGACCGTCGTGCGGCCCTTCTCGTTCACGTAGGTGAAGGCGATTTCCTGGTCGCCCGAGCCGTACAGGACGCGCTGCCGGGTGTCCTCGGACAATTCCTCGAACGGTGTGTCGACGTCGAAGTCGTAGAAGGCCGCGAGGCTGGTCAGCAACTGGTGATAGAAGGGGTTGCGCCGGTCCCAGCCGCGGATCGCGCCGCTGGCCAGGCTCAGTTCGGGAAAAGCCACCACCCGTTTGGGATCGAAGAACCCCACGTGGCCGATGCCGTCGCAGCTTGGGCAGGCGCCGATGGGGTTGTTGAAGCTGAACAGGCGCGGCTCGAGTTCCGGCAGGCTGTGCCCGCATACCGGACAGGCATAGCGGCTGGAGAACAGGTGTTCGCGCTCGGGGCCCTCGGCCCCGGCGTCCATCTCCAGCACGACGGCCCGCCCCTCGGCCAGGCCGATGGCCGTCTCGAAGCTCTCGGCCAGGCGCTGCTGGGCTTCGGGCCGCACGCGCAGGCGGTCGATCACCACATCTATGCTGTGCTTCTCGGTCTTCTTCAGCGGCGGGACGCTGTCGATGTCCAGGACCTCGCCATCCACGCGCACCCGCACGAAACCCTGGGCCTGCAGGTTGGCCAGCTCGTCCTCGAAGCTGCCCTTGCGGTCGCGCACCAGCGGCGCCAGGATCGCCAGCCGGCTTTCAGCCGGGAGGGCCAGGGTGATGTCCACCATCTGGCTGACGCTCTGCGCCTGCAGCGGCAACTGGTGGTCGGGACAATAGGGCGTGCCCACCCGCGCGAACAGCAGGCGCAGGTAATCGTGGATTTCCGTGACCGTGCCCACGGTCGAACGCGGGTTGTGGCTGGCGGCTTTCTGCTCGATGGAGATGGCCGGCGACAGTCCCTCGATCAGGTCGACCTCGGGCTTGTCCATCAACTGCAGGAACTGGCGGGCGTAGGCGGACAGGCTTTCCACATAGCGTCGCTGGCCTTCGGCGTAGAGAGTATCGAATGCCAGGGAGGATTTGCCCGAACCGGACAGCCCCGTGATCACGACAAGCTGGTGGCGGGGCAACTCCAGCGAGACGTTCTTCAGATTGTGGGTGCGCGCACCCCTGATGCGGATGACATCCATCAAGCAAACCTTTACGCGAGCGGTGGCGAAAGCCAACTTGGTAATATAACTCCCCCCTACGCGCTCACGCGCGCCCCCCAGGGGGCGGGCGGCGGGGGACCGGCGGAGCCGGATCCCCCGTGCCCTGGTCTATCTGGTACTGGCCGACGACGATACCGTCGACCTGACCAACCTGCAACGCCAGATCCTGCACACCACCGACCGCGTGGGCCGCTACAAGGCGGAATCCGGCAAGCAGACGCTGGCCGCCATCAACCCCGAGGTCGCCGTCCACGCCCTGACCCAGCGGCTGATGGACGAGGCGCTGGACGCCCAGGTGGCCGCCGCCGACATCGTGCTGGACTGCACCGACAACTTCGCCACCCGCCACGCCATCAATCGTTCCTGTGTCCGGCACCGCAAGCCGCTGGTCTCGGGCGCGGCCATCCGTTTCGACGGGCAGATCGGCGTGTTCGACCTGCGGCGGGACGATGCGCCCTGCTATCACTGCCTGTTCCCCGATGGCGAAGACGTGGACGAAATCAATTGCGCCACCATGGGCGTATTCGCGCCGCTGGTGGGCATCGTCGGTTCGACCCAGGCGGCCGAGGCGATCAAGCTGGTGGCGGGCATCGGCACCAGCCTGTCGGGGCGCCTGCTGATGCTGGACGCGCTGGCGATGAAGTGGCACGAAGTGCGGGTGGGCCGGGACGCAGGCTGCCCGGTATGCGGCGGGCGTCCCGCGCATCCTCACGTTTCCTGAACCGGCATCGCCGCCCATCCCGGGAGGTCCCCATGAAGATCAAGCACATCGCGCTGGTCGTCCCCGATCTCGAGGCGGCCGCCACCTTCTACGAAACCGCCTTCGACATGAAGCGCGTCGGGCGCGACGACCTGGAAATGGGCTCGGGCATCTACCTGTCGGACGGCAGCACCAACCTGGCGCTGCTGCAGTACAAGGAAGGCCATCCGCTGGCGCCGTCCAGCGGCTTTGCCGGCGTGCACCATTTCGGCTTCCAGGTCGACGACCTGGCCGAGGCCGAGCGCCGCATCGAGGCGGCCGGCGGCAAGTTCTTCTTCTCGCTCGGCGACGATCCGGAAAAGAAGAACTTCGAGAAGAAGTTCAAGGACCCCTTCGGCGTGGTGTTCGACATCTCGAAAAGCGGCTGGGAAGGCACCGGCCGCGACTGACCGCCGGACGGCGGCGATCAGGCCAGCATGATCTGGATCTGCACGTCCAGGAACTCCGACGGCGACTTCTTCCAGCCGCTCTTGGCATAACGCTGCCAGCGTCCCAGGATGAAATGCAGGATCAGGCTGGCGCGCGCGTGGATGTCGTCGGTCGGGGGCAGTTCGTTCAAGGCCAGCGCGTTGCGCAGGCACTGGCGCAGCGAGGCCTCGATGCGGTCCAGGAACTGGTTCATGCGCTCCTGCAGCCGCTCGTCCTCGGACACCAGCGCATCGCCGATCAGCACCCGCGTCATGCCCTTGTTGCGCTCGGCGAAGGTCAGCAGCATCAGGATGGCCTTGCGCGCCTGCGCGAGGCCGCTGGTCTCGGACTCGGAGATCACGTTGAACAGGCCGAACACCGAGCTTTCGATGAACTCGATCAAGCCCTCGAACATCTGGGCCTTGCTGGCGAAATGCCGGTACAGCGCGGCTTCGGAAACCTGGAGACGCGCGGCCAGCGCCGCGGTGGTGATGCGTTCGCCCTTGGGGTGCTCGAGCATCTCGGCCAGCATCTGAAGGATCTGGGTCTTACGCTCGCCCGTCTTGCTAGAGGCCATGTCGCGGAAGGTTTCCGTGCAAAGGGGGAAAAATCGCCCGCTTCGCAGGGCCGCCTCCAGCGGAAACGGCTAGCTACGGCGCAAGGCGCGACGCTGTAACAACAAGTGACTGACGGAGTTTACTTGAAGGTCGATGAAAAGCGGACGTCCTCGATGCGACTTCGCGAACGGCGTTCCCGGATGGCGGACGTAGACCGTGCGCATGCCGGCCTTGCGGGCGCCGCGCAGATTGGCCGACGTATCTTCGACCAGCACTGAATTGTTAGCGCTTACTCCCTCCATAGCCATGACGTGGCGCATCAAGGCAGGCGAAGGCTTGACCCGGAATTCGCCATGGAAGCGCATGTCCTCGACCGCCCAGAGGCTATCGAAGCAGTGCAGGATGCCCAGGTGGCGCAGGATGGTGCGCGCGTAATTGTGTGGCGCGTTCGTCAACAGGATCTTGCGTCCGGGCAGTCGTGACAACCGGTTACGCAAATCCTTGTCCGCGCGCACCAACGGCCGGACATCGAAACTGTGGCTGCGATGCAGAAACTCCGCCGGCGACACGCCGTGGTGCCGGACCATGCCGATCAGCGTCGCGCCGTAACGCTGCCAATAGCGCTTGCGCAGCACATGGGCTTCCTCTTCCGACACGTTCAGCGTCTCCATGACCGCCTGGGTCATGGACAGGTCGATGTGCGAGAAGATGGCATGCGAGGCATCGTGCAGCGTGTTGTCCAGGTCGAAGAACCAGACCGGCTGCCCCTGCCCCGCCCCCACCGGCCGCCGTGTCACCCGCACCCGGCTCAACGGCCGCCGCACCTGCCGCCGCGGCGCCGAAGCCACCGACGGCACCCCGGTAACCGCCGCGGCAATCTCGCTGACGTAGAGGTCCCCCCCTACGCGCTGCGCGCGCGCCCCAGGGGGCGATGCGGGAGCTTGCGTGGAAATATCCTGACTCATGAACGAAAACTACCTTCAACCAACCGATGAGTTCCCAGGCCACAGCGGATCCGGCTCTGCCGGTCCGCCAGTGCCGCCCCCTGGGGGGCGCGCGTAAGCGCGTACGGGGGGCCTTCTGCTAGTGGCTTTTGATCATCGTGCCCACGCCTTGCGCGGTCAGGATTTCCAGCAGCAGGCAGTGCTCGACGCGGCCATCGACGATGTGGACGGAATTGACGCCGCTCTTGGCGGCCTCCAGCGCCGACGAGATCTTGGGCAGCATGCCCCCCGAGATGGTGCCGTCGGCGAACAGCTCGTCGATCTTGCTGGCAGTCAGGCCGGTCAGCAGGTTGCCGTTCTTGTCCAGCACGCCCGGGGTGTTGGTCATCATGATCAGCTTCTCGGCATGCAGCACCTCGGCGATCTTGCCGGCCACCAGGTCGGCATTGATGTTGTAGGCCATGCCGTCCTCGCCGAAACCGATGGGCGAGATGACGGGGATGAACTGGTCGTCCTGCAACGCCTTCACCACCGACGGGTCGACGGACGCGATCTCGCCCACGAAGCCGAGGTCCAGTTGCGCGCCGGGGTTGTTCTTGTCCGGCATCAGCATCTTGCGGGCGCGGATCAGGCCGCCGTCCTTGCCGGTCAGGCCCACGGCCTTGCCGCCGAACTCGTTGATCATCATCACGATGTCCTGCTGGACCTGGCCGCCCAGCACCCATTCCACCACTTCCATGGTCTCGGCGTCGGTCACGCGCATGCCCTGCACGAACGTGCCCTGCTTGCCGACACGCTTGAGCGCGTCGTCGATCTGCGGGCCGCCGCCGTGCACCACGATGGGGTTGAGGCCCACCAGCTTGAGCAGCACCACGTCATGCGCGAAGCTGCGCTGCAGCCGCTCTTCCGTCATGGCGTTGCCGCCGTACTTGACCACGATCGTCTTGCCATGGAAACGGCGGATGTACGGCAGGGCTTCGGCCAGCACGCCGGCCTTGATCCGGGGCGTGAGCGTGGCGAGAGGCCCGTGTTCGGAGGAGGAGTCGGCTTGGTCGATGTCGGTCATGGCGGCGCGCCTGGGGAAAAGAGGGACGAACGGTCAAAACGCCATTGTAGCTAAGCGCGATGACTGTTCCACGCCCCCCTCGTCCACCGCTGGCCCCACACGATATCCCCAGGCGGCCCACAGGTTTGCCAACAGGGTTGGCCACAGCCTTTCCACAGCGAAAGCCGCATTTGTCCACAGGATATGCACGGGCGATCCACAGGAATTCCCCAGCCTCTCCACAGGGTTGCGCACAGCTTTTCCACAGGCTTGCCCACCGCCTTTCCACATGGCTGTCCACAAAGTCATGCCCATGCCATCCACAGGCTATCCAGCGACTATCCACACGGTTTTCCACAAATCTTCCCCCAGCCGGCACCGGTCGTCGCGCCTCCCGCGGAAAGCGCCTTGACCCTGACGCCGTGTTAAGGTTTAGAGTCGCCAGCAACGATTCTCCCAGAGCAAGCGAGGCTCGCATGCAAGCGCTCAATATCGGCCAGGCATCGGACGTTTCAGGTGTGTCGGCCAAGATGATCAGGCACTACGAGGCCATCGGCCTCATTCCGCCCGCCCACCGCACGGATGCCGGCTACCGGCTGTATGGTGAAAGCGAGGTCCATACGCTGCAGTTCATCCGCAATGCCCGCGACCTGGGCTTTTCCATTCCCCAGATCGGCACCCTGCTGGAGCTGTGGAACGACCGCAGCCGCCCCAGCGTCGAGGTCAAGCGGCTGGCGTGCGACCATATCGGTGAACTGGACGAGAAGATCCGTGGTCTACAAGCCATGAAGGCCACGCTCGAGCAGTTGGCGTCGCACTGCCATGGCGACCATCGCCCGGACTGCCCGATACTCAGCGGATTGGCCACGCCCGGCATGGGCAGCCGGGCCGCGACGGGCGGACCGGCCTCACCCCCGGCATCCGGCAAACGATAGAAGGAGAATGAAGTGAAACGTCTACTCGCCCTGACCGCCACGGTGGCCGGACTCGCGTTGGCCATGGGCGCCGCGCTCGCGCAGGCGCTGAACGCCCAAGGCGAAGTACGCCGCATCGACGCCGCCAACGGCAAGATCACCGTCAAGCACGGCCCCATCGCCAACCTGGAATTGCCCGCGATGACCCTGGTGTTCAAGGTGGCCGATCCGGCCATGCTCAACGACGTCAAGCCTGGCGACAACGTCCGCTTCGCCGCCGAAAAGATCAACGGCCAGTACACCATCACCGCCATCAAGAAATAGCCACGGACGGACCGCGTCGGAAGCGCTCACAACGCCCCCACGAATGTAACTTTTTATGTTAAACATTCGCAGACAATCGACCATTTGCCGCATGGCGCACGACATATAGCGCAAGCCGACCGCTGCCGGCCTTCGTTCCGGGCGTGCCTGTGCCGCGCGCCAAGGAATTGCCATGGATCCTGCGAATCCGGCGGCACTGCATTCCCCGGTCTCCCGACACGCCGCGCCGCCGATCAGGGCGGTTCCGCTACATCTGCTGCTCGGAGGGCTGGTCGCCGCGGCCATGCTGGCGCTTGCGGCCGTGCTGATGTGGCAAGGGTGGCAGGCATCCCGCACCGCCCTGCTGCAAGCCGCGCGCAGCAATGCCCGCGACATGGGCTTGGTCATCGACGAAAAAGTACGGCGCATGACCGAACCCGCCCAGGCCACGCTGCGCCAGTTGGCGCTGGACCCCATCACCCAGGCCACCACGCTGTCACAGCGCATGCAGCGGCTGCGCCCGCTGGTGCAGGCGCTAGCCGGCGACAGCCTGGTTTCGGCGGTCTACGTGGGCTACGAAAACGGCGAGTTCCTCCTTGTCCGCACACTTGCAGATCCGGCCATGCGCGCGGCCTTCCAGGCGCCGCCACATGCCGACTATCTGGTGCAATCCATTACGCTCGATCGCACGGGCCAGCCCGCAGGGCGCTGGGCCTTCTTCACCGGTGGCCTGGAACCGCTGGGCGACCAGGCGAGGCCGGACTACCGCTTTGACCCGCGCACCCGCCCCTGGTACCAGGACGCCAAGCGTACCGGCAGGCAAGGCATGAGCGACGCCTACGTCTTTTTCTCCTCGCACCAGATCGGCTTGACCCTGAGCCAGCCCGGCGGGCTGGGTTCCGCCGTCGTGGGGATGGACACCACCCTGGCCGACCTCAGCCGCGAGATCGCCGACCTGCGCCGCACGCCACGCAGCGAAATCGCGGTAATCGATGCCGATGGCCGCGTCATCGCCTACCCCGACCTGGACCGGAGCCTGCACCGGGTAGACGGCCAGGAGCGACTGGCCAGGCTCGGCGAACTGGGCGTCCCCAGCCTGGCGGCGCTGCATGCGCTCGCGCCTCAGGTGGGCGAACCCGTCAGCTATCAGAGCGGGGGCGAACTCTGGCAAGGCATCGTATTGAATCTCGACCGCCTGCCCGGCCACGCCCTGCACATCCTGGCCGCCGTACCCGACAGCGAACTGCTGGGCGGCATCCGCGAGGGCCTGGCCCACCAGGGCTGGCTCACGCTGGGCCTCGTGCTGCTGTCGCTGCCGCTGGGCTGGCTGGCCGGGCATCAGGTCAGCAAAGGCCTGACGCAGCTGACGCGCCGCGCGCAGCAACTGACCCGCTTCGACTTCGATACACCCGGCCCGGGCGCCAGCATCGTCCGTGAGGTCAAAGACCTGGATGCGGCCTTCGGCGCCATGTGCCTGACCATCCAGAACTTCCTGCTCACCACGGACATGATCAGCCGCGAACCGCGGCTCGACGCCATGTTGGACGGCGTGCTGCGCAAACTCGTGGAGACGGCGCAATGCCATGCAGGCGCCGTCTATCTGATGGACAAGGACGGCAACGAGCTGGTCCGCGAAGCGGTGTGCGTCGAGCCAGGGTCGTCCGCCGACCTGCCCATGCGCCTGCCTGCGAACGCTCCGGCACTGGTCGACGCCCAGGCCGGGAGACTGACCCTGCAGTTGATCGGGCGCCAGAATGAGGCGCTGGGCATGCTGGTCCTGCATCATGCGCAGGACGACCTGCATCAGAGCGAAGACTTCCGGGCGTTCGCGGTCAACCTGTCCGGCGCGCTGGCGGTGTCGGTCGAAACACGCCACCTGTTCGCCAGCCAGCAGCACCTGTTCAATGCCGTGGTCCAGTTGCTGGCCGATGCGATCGACGCCAAAAGCCCGTATACCAGCGGGCACTGCGAGCGCGTCCCGAAACTGGCCGAAAGCATGATCGACCACCTGTGCGCCGAGCGCACCGGCCCCTATGCCGGCTTCACGATGAGCGACCTGGAACGCTATGAATTCCGGCTGGCGGCATGGCTGCACGATTGCGGCAAAGTCACCAGCCCCGAACACATCATCGACAAGGCCACCAAGCTCGAAACCATCTACAACCGCATCCATGAAGTGCGCACACGCTTCGAAATCCTGTGGCGCGACGCCAAGATCGACCATCTGGAACGCCTTGCCCGAGGCGCGGACCCCACCGACGCGCTGGCCGCACTGCAGCAGCGACAATTCGCCCTGCAACGCGATTTCAGTTTCGTCGCCGCCTGCAACATCGGCGGCGAATCGATGACCGACACCGACATCGAGCGCCTGCGCGCCATCGGCAGCCAGACATGGCTGCGCCATTTCGACGACCGCCTGGGCCTGGCGCCGATAGAACTGAAGCGCCATCACGACGCGGCGGCGGCGCGATTGCCGGCCCTGGAAACCCTGCTGGCCGACCGGGCCGAACACATCCTGCCGTGGGACGGACGCAAACCTCCGGTCGAACGCGGCAACCCCGACAACCGCTGGGGCTTCGACATGAAGCTGCCGGACAACGCCCAGAACATGGGCGAGCTGTACAACCTGGCGATACGGCGCGGCACCCTGACGAGCGAAGAGCGCTTCAAGATCAACGACCACATCGTCCAGACCTACATCATGCTGTCCAACCTGCCCTGGCCGCCGCATCTGGCACGGGTATCCGAGATCGCCGCGACGCACCATGAACGCCTGGACGGCGGCGGCTATCCGCGCAAACTGGGCAGCGACCAGTTGGGATTGGCCGACCGGGTGATGGCGCTGGCGGACGTATTCGAGGCCCTGACCGCCGCGGATCGGCCCTATAAACCGCCCAAGACGCTCTCCCAGTCGCTGCGCATCATGGCCCAGATGGCGGTGGAACGCCACCTGGACACCGACTTGTTCCGCCACTTCCTCCACCACCGGCTGTGGGAGGATTTCGCACGCACCCACTTGCTGCCGGCGCAGTGGGACACGGTCGACGTCGACGCCATCGATGCCATGCTCTCCAATGCGGGAGAGCCCGCCTGAACCACGCGGCGGACGGCTGCTGCGCGCCTACAGCACGTAGCGCGCCAGGTCCTGGTGCGCGGCGGCTTCTTCCAGTTGCCTGTTCACGTAGCCGGCATCGATACGGATGACTTCCCCGCTCTTGCGCGTGGCGTCGAACGACAATTCTTCGAGCAGCTTCTCCATCACGGTGTAAAGCCGGCGCGCGCCGATGTTCTCGGTCCTTTCGTTCACCGCGAAGGCCAGCTCGGCCAGGCGCTCGATACCGTCGTCGGTGAAATCGAGCTTGACCCCCTCGGTCTCCAGCAGCGCCGTGTATTGCTTGACCAGCGAGGCATCGGTCTCGGACAGGATGCGCACGAAATCCTTGGCCGACAACGAATCGAGCTCGACCCGGATCGGGAAGCGTCCTTGCAGCTCGGGAATCAGGTCGGACGGGCGCGACAGGTGGAACGCACCCGACGCGATGAACAGGATGTGATCCGTGCGCACCATGCCGTACTTGGTGTTGACGGTCGTGCCTTCGACCAGCGGCAGCAGGTCCCGCTGCACGCCCTGGCGCGAGACATCCGAGCCGCTCGTTTCCTGGCGGGTCGCGATCTTGTCGACTTCGTCCAGGAACACGATGCCATTCTGCTCGACGCTGACCAGTGCCTTGCTTCGCAGCTCTTCCTCGTTCACCCGGCGGCCGGCTTCCTCGTCCACCAGCAGCTTGAAGGCTTCCTTGATGCGCAGCTTGCGGGCCTTCTTCTTGCCCTGGGCCATGCCGGCGAACATGCCGCGGATCTGCTCGGTCATTTCCTCCATGCCCGGCGGCGACATGATCTCCATCTGCGGCACGGACTGGGCCACTTCGACCTCGATTTCCTTGTCGTCGAGCTGCCCTTCGCGCAGGCGCTTGCGGAAGGTCTGGCGCGCCGCATTGTCATCGCGTTGCGGGTTGCCCATCGCGTCGCGCGCCGGCGGTACCAGCACGTCCAGGATACGGTCCTCGGCGGCGTCCTCCGCCTGCGTGCGCACGCGGCGCATCTCGGCCTCGCGCACCTGCTTGACCGCCACCTCGGCCAGGTCGCGGATGATCGTATCGACGTCGCGGCCCACGTAGCCCACCTCGGTGAACTTGGTCGCCTCGACCTTCACGAAGGGCGCATCGGCCAGCTTGGCCAGGCGGCGCGCGATCTCGGTCTTGCCCACGCCCGTCGGGCCGATCATCAGGATGTTCTTGGGGTGGATCTCGTGGCGCAGCGGCTCGGCCACCTGCTGGCGCCGCCAGCGGTTGCGCAGCGCGATGGCCACGGACCGCTTGGCGCGGTCCTGGCCGACGATGTATTTGTCCAGCTCCGAGACGATCTCACCGGGGGTCATCATGTTCATTCCAGTACCTCGACGGTGTGATGCTGGTTGGTGTAGATGCAGAGATCACCGGCGATCGCCAGCGATTTCCTGACGATGTCCTCGGGCTCCATGTCGGTGTTCCGCAGCAGCGCCAGGCCAGCCGACTGCGCGTAGGCACCGCCCGAACCGATCGCCGCCAGGCCGTGCTCGGGCTCCAGCACGTCGCCGTTGCCGGTCAGCACCAGCGTCGACTCCCGGTCCGCCACGATCAGCATGGCTTCCAGCCGGCGCAGCACGCGGTCGGTGCGCCAGTCGCGCGTCAGGTCCACCGCCGCCCGCAGCAGGTGCCCCTGGTGTTTTTCCAGCTTGCCCTCGAAACGCTCGATCAGCGTGAAGGCGTCGGCCGTGGCGCCGGCGAAGCCCGCCAGCACCGAATCCTTGTACAGGCGGCGCACCTTGCGGGCGCTGCCCTTCATCACGATGTTTCCCAGGGTGACCTGTCCGTCACCGCCCAGGGCAACGCGGTTGCCGCGGCGCACGCTGATGATGGTCGTGCCGTGGAATTGTTCCATTTGCTCTTCCTGATGGGCCCGCCGCCCGCGCGCCTGGGGCGCCGCGGCCGACGAGCGAAAACGACTTCTACGATAGTGGGGGCGCGAAAGTCCCGATTCAAGGCCGATCGGCCAAAAAAACGGCGCCAGAGGCGCCGTTCATCCGGATCGCGCGGACGATCGCGTCAGTCGCCGTACAGCTTCTGCCGCAGTTCGCGGCGCTGCTGCGCCTCCAGCGACAGCGTGGCCGTCGGCCGCGCCAGCAGCCGGGCAACGCCGATGGGTTCGCCGGTTTCCTCGCACCAGCCATACTCGCCCGAGTCGATGCTGGCCAGGGCCTGCTGGACCTTCTTCAGCAACTTGCGCTCGCGGTCCCGCGTGCGCAGTTCCAGCGCATGCTCTTCCTCGATGGTCGCGCGGTCGGCCGGGTC
Organism: Alcaligenaceae bacterium SAGV5; assembly: GCA_009360345.1. Taxonomy (GTDB): domain Bacteria; phylum Pseudomonadota; class Gammaproteobacteria; order Burkholderiales; family Burkholderiaceae_B; genus Pigmentiphaga. The sequence goes on along the minus strand of SPDP01000001.1, from coordinate 2,272,160 downwards.
CGGCACGAAAGGCGTCTCGCGCAGATGCTCGGTGGTTTCACCCGCGTTCTGCAGCAACTCGCGCTCGATTTCCTGGAGCCGGTTCTTGAAAAAGGCCAGCTGCGCTTCGTTCATATAGTCGGCCTCGGGCATGGCCAACAACTCTTTTTCAGAGAGCACGGCCTCGGCCGGCTTGGTCATCACGTTTTCCAACGCGTCCTCCTGAGTGACTTTTAAGGTTTTGCTCGACGCTTTCGTTGCCATGAAAATGCTCCGCGCGAATCAATAAGGCTTTTCAATTCCCACACAGCACTGCATATTCCACATCGAGCGGCAAAAAAACACCGCTCCCTGCCAGCCCGGTATCCCACCATGGGCACCGCGGATCCGGCTTTGCCGGTCCGCCAGTGCCGCCCCCTGGGGGGCGCGCGTAAGCGCGTAGGGGGGGGGGCCGACCTACACCAGACATTGCTCCAGGCCGTGCATGAAGACATCCCGGGGCAGGTTGCGGCCGATGAAGACCAGCTTGCTGCCGCGCTTTTCGCCCGGCGCCCAGGCCCGGCCGGCATCGGCGCCCATCAGCATGTGCACGCCCTGGAACAGCATCCGGCGATTCACGCCACTCATGTACAGAATACCCTTGTACCGCAATAAATCGGTTCCGTACACCTGCACCACGCCCCCCAGGAATTCCTCCAGGCGCATGGGGTCGAACGGCTTGTCCGACTTGAAGACGAAGGCGCCGATGGCGTCGTCGTGATGGTGGTGATGATGGCCGTGCCCATGGTGGTGGGCGGGGTCGTCGCAGCCGTCGACCGCGCACTGCTCGCCATGTTCGTGGGCGTGGTCGTGGCCATGGTCGTGCCCGTGGCCATGGTCGTGGTCATGCGCCGCGGCGTCGGGATGCTCTTCGGCCAGGAACTCCGGGTCGATGTCCAGGATGGCGTTCAGGTTGAAGCCATTGATGTCCAGGATTTCCTTCAGGTCGACTTCGCCGAAGTTGACCGGGGTGATCGTGGCGCGCGGATTGATGTGGACCAGGCGTGAACGCAGCGCCTGGTAGTCGGCGTCGGCGACCAGGTCCACCTTGGAAACCAGCAGGCGGTCGGCGAAGCCCACCTGGTTGAGCGCCTCGGGCTGCTCGTCCAGGGTCTGCATGCCGTGCTTGGCGTCCACCACGGTGATGACGGCATCCAGCCTGAAAAAGCTGGCCACCTCGTCTTCCATGAAGAAGGTCTGGCACACCGGGCCGGGGTTGGCCATGCCGGTGGTCTCGATGATGACTCGCTCGAAGTCCAGCGCGCCGGCGCGACGCTTGTCCTTCAGGTCGATCAGGATGCGCACCAGGTCGCCGCGTACCGTGCAGCACACGCAGCCGTTGTTCATCTCGATGATCTGTTCGTCGCGGTCCTGGATCAGGAGGTCGTTGTCCACGCCTTCCGGCCCGAACTCGTTCTCGATCACGGCGATCCGGCGGCCATGGTGCTCATTCAGGATCCGGTTCAGCAGCGTCGTCTTGCCCGCCCCCAGGAACCCCGTCAGGACAGTGACCGGAATCTGCTTCGGTGTTTTGTCCGCAGCCTTCATCTATACAGCTCCTTGCACATGCGTCTGCAGACGCGTCAATGCGTTTTGCGTTCGTCGCCGGCCTCGCGGCCGGCCTGGACACAGGCGGGACAGCGCCCGCGCACGACCATTTCCACATCGCGCCCTTCGAACCCGTCGGGCAGGCGATCGAGATTCTGCTGGATACCTACCGGTGCGTCGATACAGAACATGCGCCGGCAGACATCGCATTGAAAATGCCCATGCGGCTCGCCATGATGGTCATGCGCATGCGGCGTTCCCGCATCGTCGCCGGGCCTGGCCACGCTGAAGCGCCATACGCGGTCTTCCCCGGCGATGCGATGCGCGAGGCCGGTCTGCACCAGCCACTCCAGCACGCGGTACACGGTGACCCGGTCGACCGATACCGACGACCCGATGCGGTCGAACAGCTCCTGGTGCGACAGGGCGCTTGCCGCCTCCATCAGGGTCGCCAAGACATGCACCCGGGTCGCGGTGACTCGTGCGCCTTGGGCACGTATCGCCTCGCGGGCCAGATCCTCCACGCGTCGCTCCTTCCGTTCGGCCCGCCAAGCGGGGCCGGATTACAGCACAAGCCGCTTTGCCGGGGCAAACCCGGACTAACCCCCGGTCCGCCCCCAACGGCGCACGCTTTTCCCCTGGAGACGGCTCCTGGCAAAAAGCACCGGACGGTTTAACACGAATCCCCGCCGGTAAACGCGAGATATGGGGCCGCTTTGGGGGAATTCAAGCCCCGAGGCCGATTTTGGTAACCGTTTGCGACGAGAACGAGCGAATACGGCCCGAAACGGCCCATCCGGCCGGCCCTGGCACCGCCAAGGGCCTGGCGCCCCTGAAAGGAGCCTCGAACCGGTCCTAGACCCGCTGCAACAACAGTCCCTTCAGGTACTCGCCTTCGGGATGCGTCATCCGCATGGGATGGTCGATCCCGGCCGCCAGCCGTTCCAGCAACACGAAATCCTGCCGCGCATCCACCGCAGCGCCGGCCACGATTTTCTGGAACAGATCCACGCTGATGGCGCCCGAACACGAAAAGGTCAGCAGGTAGCCTCCCGGCTTGACCAGCTTCATGCCCTTCAGGTTGACGTCCTTATAGGCGCGCGCCGCCTTGTCCACGTGGTGCGCGGATGGGGCGAACTTGGGCGGGTCCAGCACCACGATGTCGAACAGCCGCCCTTCGGCGGCCAGCGCCTTCTGCGCCTCGGCCACCTTGGAAATCCTGCACTCGAAGGCGGCTTCGGGCAGGCCGTTGCGGGCGGCATTGCGGGCGGCCATCGCCAGCGCGTCGGCCGATGAATCCACCGATACGGCGTGGGCCGCCCCCGCGCGCAGCGCCGCCAGCGAAAAGCCGCCGGTGTACGAGAAGCAATTGAGCACCGTGGCCCCGGGGCCGGCCAGCGCGGCCAGCTCCGCCACCCGGCGGCGGCTTTCGCGCTGGTCCAGGTAGAAGCCGGTCTTGTGGCCGTGGACCACGTCCACGCCATAACGCACGCCATCCTCGACGATCTCGACCTCGGCGGGCGGCTCCGCTCCCCGGAGCACGCCAGTGCGGGGGGCCAGGCCCTCGCGCTCCCGCGCGGCGGCATCGGAGCGTTCATACACGTTGGCGCAGCCCGTGGCGGCCACCAGCGCATCGACCAGGGCTTCGCGCCAGCGTTCGACCCCGGCGGCCAGGAACTGGACCACCAGTTGGCCGGCGTAGCGGTCTGCCACGAAACCCGGCAGGGCGTCGGCTTCGCCGAACACCAGCCGGGCCGCGTCGGTGCGGCCGGCCAGCGCGGCGCGGCGGGCCACGGCGTCGGCCACCCGGGCGGCCATCCAGCCGGCATCGACCGGTTCGTCCTCGCGGAAGGTCCAGCAGCGCACGCGTATCTGCGAATCGGGGCTGTAGGCGCCCCAGGCCAGGAAATTGCCGCGGCTGTCGACCACGCGCACGGTATCGCCGGCCTGCGGCCGGCCGGCGGCCTGCGCCACGGCGGTGGCATAGACCCAGGGGTGGCGCCGCAGCAAGGACTTCTCCTTGCCGGGCTTGAGCACGACGTCGTTCATCGGGACTTCTTCAAGGCGGGGGAATGGGGCCGGATGGCCGACCGCCATGGTACCGCCGCCGGGCGCGAGGCCCAAATCGGCTCACGACGCCGCGCTCGCTCCCGGCAACCCGGCGCCGATCAGAGGCATGGCCAAACGCGGCGGCTTGCGATGGGGGTGACGCAACGGCTCAGGCCAGGCCGGCATAGGCCGGCTTGCCGGCATAGACATCGTCGGGCCGTGCGGCCAGCATGGCCTCCAGCCGCGCGCGCAGGCCGGCATACCGGGGCTCGTGGAAGACGTTGCGCGTCTCCAGCGGATCGGCTTGCAAGTCGTACATCTCGCCGTCGCCGCTGCGCATCTCCATCGTCAGCTTGGCGTTTGCCGTTCGCGCCGCGCGCAACAGCAGCGGCACTCCCCTGCGGCCCGCGCCCAGGTCCCATTCGCACAAGGCGTACTCGCGGCGGCCCTGCCCTTCGATCAGGCCGCGCAGCGTCGCGCCATGCATGGGCGCCGGCGCCGGCACCCCGCCATAGTCGAGCAGCGTGGCGGCGACGTCGAGCGTGGAGACCGGGTCGGCCACGACCCTGCCCGCCGGAATGCCGGGCCCCCTGGCGATCATGCCGACGCGCATCAGGCCGTCGTACAGCATCGGTCCCTTCTGCAACAGTCCGTGATCCCCGAGCCATTCGCCATGGTCGGAAGTAAAGACGACCAGTGTGTCGCCGGCCAGGCCCAGCTCCGAGACGAGCGCCTCGATGCGGCCCACCTGATGATCGATGAGCGAGATCATGCCGTAGTAGTTGGCGATGATGTGCCGGAGCTGGGCATCGGACGGCGGCTCGTTCGCCGGCCGGATGCGCAGGCCCCTCAGATCCTCGTTGCCCACGGTCGACACGCCTTCCAGGTAGGCGCGATGCCACCAGGGCTTATCCTCCAGGCGGCGTGTCCGCACCCGCGGCAGATCGACGTCCGACGGCGCGTGGAGCCTGGACCAGGGCTCCGGACAATCGAAGGGGTGGTGGGGATCCGGGAACGACGCCCAGACGACGAACGGCCGGTCGTGATTGCGCCGGATGAATTCCAGGGTCCTGTCGCCGATCCAGGTCGAGTTGTGCCACGCCACCGGCAGCGCGGAATAATGCGTCTCCCAGGCGCCGCCGGTCGAGGGCCCCAGGTCCCGGGAGTACAGCGCATTGCGTTCCACGCCCCGGCCGTCGCCGTAGTACCAGCGCGAATAATGCTGCCCGGCCGGCGGCTCGAAAGGGGGGTGGTTGTTGTGCCCCTCCACGATCAGCTCCACATGCTCGAATCCCATGTAGGGGCCGTGCCAGTCGGCACCGAAGTTCGCCTGGCTGTAGCGGCACTCCGGGCTGCCCGTGGGCGCGAAGGTCAGATGCGAGGCGAAGTGGGCCTTGCCGATGAATCCGGTGCGGTAGCCGGCGCCCGACAGCGCCGCGGCGAATCCCCGCTCCCCCATCCCGGACGGCAGGTCGATGCCGTTATCGCTCACGCCATGTGTCATCGGCAGGAGCCCCGTCAGGATCGACGCGCGTGCCGGCTGGCAGACCACGCTGGGCGTCACACAATGGGCAAAGCGGGTCCCGTGCCGCGCCATGTCGTCCAGGTGCGGCGTGCTGACGCGCCGGCCTTCGAAACCGTAGCAGTCTCCGCGGTGCTGGTCCGACGTGATGAAGATGATGTTCATGCGCTCGCTTCCACTCATTTCTTCAGGGTGTCCAGGACCTGGTCCCGTTCGGCCGCGATGCGGCGGGCGAACTCGGCCGGCGAACACGAGGTCGCGACGATGCCCGCGTCCGCCAGTTGCCGCGACACCTCGGGCATCGCCAGCACCCGCGCGACCTCGGCATGAAGCCTGGCCTGCACGTCCGCCGGCAGGCCCGCCGGCGCCAGCAGGCCGAACCAGGCCTCGAACGTGTAGCCGGGCAGCGTCTCGGCCACGGCCGGCACGTCGGGCATGAAGTCCAGCCGCCTGGCCGAGGTCACCCCCAAGGCCTGCATGCGGCCAGCCTTGCGTTGCTGCTCGGCCGGCCCCGGGGCGAGCAGCATGGTGTCGATGTTGCCGGCCATGATGTCGTTCATGGCCTGTGGCCCGGCCCGATAGGGGACGTGCATCATGCCGATGCCCGCGGCCTTCTGCAGCAGGGCCATGCCGACATAGTGGACAGAGGCGTCGCCGGCCGAACCGAAGCGCAGCTTGCCCGGGCTGCGGCGGGCGGCGTCGAGCAGGCCGTCCAGCGACCGCAGCCCGGACGCCGGACTCGCCACCACCACCATGGGCAGGGTCGCGAGCAGGGAGATGGGCGTGAAATCCCGCCGGACATCGTAGGGCAGGTCCGGCATCAGCGCGGGCACGATCGTCAAGGCGTTCTCGCTGGTCGCCAGCAAGGTATAGCCGTCAGGCCTGGCGCGCGCCACCGCGCTCGCGCCTATGCTGGCGTTCGCCCCTGGCCGGTTCTCGATCACGACCGAGGTGCCCAGCCCCTTGGCGAGCTGATTGCCGACGATGCGCGAGACCGAATCCAGCGCGCCTCCCGGCGCCGAGGACACGACGATCGTGATCGAACGCGAAGGATAGGTCGACGCCTGTGGCGCGGAACATGCCAGGCAAAGGAACCAGGCGCCAGCCAACTTGGATACCATGGATGCATTCATCGCCGTGTCTCCCGGGATTCGATCGAAGTTCTTTGCCAGGAATGATCGTCGCTTCCCGGGCGGCAGGCCAATCGCGATTTCGCCTCGGGCCATACTCATCCGGATATGGCGCCTTGGCGCTCCCCCGGAGAAGCACTCATGCTCAGAGAGGACTGGTATCTTCGCGACCGCCTCAAGCTCAGGCACCTCCAGATACTGGTGACGCTCGCGTCGGCGCGCAACCTGAGCCAGGCCGCCAGGCTGCTGCACACCACGCAGCCCGCGCTGTCCAAGGCCCTCGGCGAGCTGGAAAGGATGCTGGGCGTAAGTCTGTTCGAGCGCCTGCCCAAGGGCCTGGCCCCGACCATGCACTGCCTGGGCATCGTCGAGCGCGCCCGGGAGGTACTGGGCTCGCTGGGCCGGATGCGCGAGGACCTGGACGCGGTCGATACGGGCGTCGCCGGCGTCCTCAACATCGGGGCGAACACCTCCGCCACCGCCCTGCTGCTGCCGCACATCATCCTGCGGATCAAGTCGCTGCTGCCCGGCCTAACCGTCCGGGTACACGATGGCGCCTTCGAGGATTTGATGGCGGGCCTGCGCGCCAACCGGCTCGATTTCCTGCTCGGGCGCTTCCATTCCGCCGAGTACCTGGACAACGTGGAGAACATCGGACTCTTCAACGTCCGCATGGTCGCCGTCTGCGCCAACGGCCACCCCATCCTGAAGCGGCGCCGCATCACCCTCGCGCAGCTCGCACAATGGCCGTGGATACTGCCGCCCGGCGACGGCATCACCCGGCGTGGCCTGGAGCTGATCTTCATGGAGGCTGGCGGCAATCCTCCTCGTTTCGGCGTCGAGTGCGCCTCGGTGCTGGCCAACATGGTCATCATGCAGAACAGCCACGCCATGGCGGTGGCCGCCCTGCCCACCGCTTCGCTATTCGCGTCCTCGGGGCAGTTGTCCATCGTCCCGGTGACGCTGCCTCCGGTGTTCGGCCGCATTTCGCTGCTGCACCTGCGCGACCGCCCCCTGCACGCCAGGGACAAACTGTTCATGGACTGCGTGCAAAGCGTGTCGGCGCAACTGGGCGAAAGCTATCTGACTATCTGAAACAGCCGGCCCTACTCATCCTTCTTCCCGGGGTCCTTGCGGACCGCCCGGGGATGCGCCTTGTCGTACACCTTGGCCAGGTGCTGGAAATCCAGTCTCGTGTAGATCTGGGTCGTCGAGATGCTGGCATGGCCCAGCATCTCCTGCACCGCGCGCAGGTCCTCGGCCGACTGCAGCACGTGGCTGGCGAAACTGTGCCGCAGCACGTGCGGATGCACGTGGGTGGGCACGCCCGCGGCCTGGCCCCGCCTGGCCAGTTGGGCCTGGACCACCCGGGCCGAGATGCGGCGGCCCCTCAGTCCCACGAAAAGCGCGTGGGCGTCGCCGTTCGCGGCCAATACGGGGCGAGCGCCCAGCCAGGCGCGCAGGGCCTTGCTGGCCTGGCGGCCGACCGGCACGATGCGGCGCTTGCTGCCCTTGCCCAGCACACTGACCTCGGCCTCGGCCAGGTCCAGCCAGCTGGACGATTCATAGCCGGGTTCGCGCGCGTAGGCCGTATCCAGGCCGACCAGTTCCGACAGGCGCAGGCCGCTGGAATAGAACAGTTCGAACATGGCGGTGTCGCGCAATTCGACGGCGCGCCGCTGCTCGGCGTTCTGGCCGGTGGCCTCGGCGGCGACAGCCGGCTTGTGATCGAGCAAGGCCTGCGTCTGGTCGACCGACAAGGCCTTGGGCAGGCCGCGCGGCGCCTTGGGGCCGCGCACGCCCGCGGCCGGATTGCCGGGCATCCCCACGCGCGGCGCCCACCACTGGTAGAAACCGCGCCAGCTGGCCAGCAGCCGGGCGAGGCTGCGGGGGCCCATGCCCTGCGCGTGCAACTGCCCCAGATAGCGGCGCACGTGGCCCTGCGACAGGCGTTCCAGCGGCACGTCATCGGCCAGTTCGACCAGATGGGCGAGATCCCGCCGGTAGGCGGCCAGGGTATGAGGGGAATAGCGGCGGCCCGAAGCCAGGTGTTCGAGCCATTCCAGCATGGGCCGGGCAAGCGCCGGCCCCGTGGCCTCACCGGGATGGGGATCGTCGGCCACGGCGGCGCATCAGGCGCGCGGCGCCTCGGTCACCAGGCGCGACAGCGAGGCGCTGGCCAACTCCCCTATCCGCGTCAGGAAGGTCGTGCCCATCGAGGGCGTGAAGCGCTCGGCATCGGGCGACGCCAGCACCAGCAGCCCGAAAGCCTCGGGAGCGATGCCCACGCGCAGTGGGATCAAGGCCAGCGAACGCACTTCGCGTTCCAGCCAGCCGGAGGCTTCGAAACCCGAGTTGGGACCGCAATACGGCGACATCAATCCGTTGGTGAACGTGCGGGCGTCGGCCGAGACTTCGCCGCGCCAGGCGGCTTCGGCGTCGCCCGGGGCCGTCTCGGCCCAGATGCGCAGCGCCACGTCGGGCACGCTGAATATCTCGCCCAGGCCGCCGGCGACCGCCGCGGGCAGTGCCAGCGGATCGCGCTCCTTGAGCAGGCTGCGGCTCCACAACAGCAGCCGGTCGGAAATATGTTCGTTCTCGGACGCGGCGCGCACCAGTTCCGACACCCGCAGTTCCATGCCGCGCACGCGCTCGCGCAGCGCCAGCACCTGGCGCTCGGCCAGCGAGACCGCCTTGCCCTCGTGGGGATGGGGCACCCTCATGGTGGAGAACAGCTCCGCGTGCCGTTCGAAGAAATCCGTGTTGTCCTTGAGATACTGCGCGACTTCGTTGGCGTCCATGTATGTTCCGGAATTCATTGTTGATATAGGGGCGCGCGAAGCGCGCAGGGGTGGGCTTTCTCCAGCCCCTTCTACCCCAGCAGACGATCGACGTCGACGGTGCCTTCGAACACGGTCACGGCCGGGCCGGTCATCAGCAATTGCTCGCCGTCCCAGGCGATGGTCAGCACGCCGCCCCGCGTCTGTACGCGCACCGGCGATTCCAGCAACCCGCGACGGATGCCCGCCGCCACCGCCGCGCAGGCGCCGGTGCCGCAGGCCAGCGTTTCCCCCGCGCCGCGCTCATAGACGCGCAGCCGGATATTGTGGCGATCGACGACCTGCATGAACCCGGCATTGACCCGCCGGGGAAAGCGCGGATGGCTCTCGACCCGCGGGCCGACGGAAGCCACCGGCGCCGCGTCGACGTCGTCGACCACCTGCACCGCGTGCGGATTGGAGATACCGACGGCGGACACCCAGACGATGCGTCCGGATTCGCCCGGCGCCGACACGTCCAGCGGCCAGACGTCGTCCGAGCCTTCTCGCCGGGATGTCAGGCCCGCCGGATCGAACGGCACGGCGGCCGGATCGAAGCTGGTGCGGCCCATGTCGACGCGGACCTCGCCATCGTCCTGTTCGTTCAGCACGATGATGCCGGTGCAGATCTCGGCGCGCACGGGATTGCGATCGGTCAGCCCCTGCTCGTGGACGAAGCGCACGAAGCAGCGGGCGCCATTGCCGCAATGCTCGACCTCGCCGCCATCGGCGTTGAAGATGCGGTAGCGGAAATCGGCATCGGAGCGGGTGGGACGCTCGACCAGCAGGATCTGGTCGGCCCCGATCCCGAACTGCCGATGGGCGAGCTTGCGCGCCCGCTCGGGAGTGAGTCGGATATCTTGGCGCACGCCGTCCAGGACGACGAAATCGTTGCCTGCGCCATGCATTTTGGTGAAGTGCCAGGTCATGCCGGGATTATAGTCCCCGCCCAGGCGCGACGCGCCGCGGGAAGCGGAGCTTGGTATTCTGGCGACTGGCCGGTCTACTGGAACTTGCAATGGCTCGTATCGTCCCCGACGGTTGGCGGGAAATCAACGCCACCGGCGCCGCCCGCCGGGAAATCGAAACCCTGGCCACGCTCGAACGCGGCCTGCCCGATTCCTACACGGTCTATCACGCCGTCCACTGGACCAATGTGGAGCACGGCTTCTCGGTCTATGGCGACATCGATTTCGCCATCGTCAACGCCGCCGGCGACCTGCTGCTGATCGAGCAGGTCAGCGGATTCCTGGAGGAAACCGTCGACGGGCTCTGCAAGAAATACCCCAGCCACAGCACCAACGTGCCGATCCAGATCGCCCGCCAGCTGGCGGTACTGCGCGGCCGGCTGGCCAGGCGCCCGCACCTGGACGCCATCCGCGTCGAATACCTGCTGTACTGCCCGGATTACTCGGTGCGACACCCCGAAACCGCCGGGCTGTCGTCCGAGCGCATCGTCGATGCCGCCGAACGCGACCGCCTGTGCGCGGTCATCCAGCTCGCCCTGCCGCAAGCGCCCGCGACCCAGGCCGCGCCGGCCGTGCGGCGCTTCCTGGACGACGTCATCCAGCTCGAACCCGACGCCAATGCCCTGGTGGGGCAGGCACGGGCGCTGGTCACCCGCATCTCGGGCGGCCTGGCGCACTGGGCGCGGCGGCTGGAATTCGAACCGTTCCGGCTGCGGGTGATCGGCACGGCCGGGTCGGGCAAGACCCAGCTCGCCCATGCCGAATTCCGCGCGGCGATCGATGCCGGGCGCCGGCCGCTGTACGTCTGCTTCAACCGGCCGCTGGCCGATCATTTCAACGGCATCGCGCCCGAAGGCGGCCTGGCCTGCACCTTCCACACCTTGTGCGACAAGGTGCTGCACGCCGCCGGGCAGCCGGTCGACTTTTCCGGCCCCGACGCCTTCACCACCCTGGTGGCGCGCGCCGCGCGCGAAGCCGTGCCCGACCACCTGCGCTTCGACACCATCATCATCGACGAAGGCCAGGACTTCTCCGACGAATGGCGCGACCAGATCCTGCGCCATGCGCGCGAACACGCGCGCATGGTCTGGCTGGAGGACCCCATGCAGAACCTGTACGGCAAGCCCGCCGTGCACCTGCCGGGCTGGGTCACGCTACGCGCGCAAAGCAATTACCGCAGCCCGCGCAGCATCGTGAAGCTGCTGGACCGCCTGTTGCCCGACGACCAGCACATCGAGCCGCGCGGCCCGATTGCCGCCGGCGGGCTGGGCGTGCTGGTCTACGACAACGAGGCCGAACTGCTGGCGCACACCAAGAAGGCCATCTCGCAATGCCTGGCCGCCGGCTTCAAGCGCGCCGACATCGCGGTGGTCAGCTTCCGGGGACGGGAAAGCTCGGCCGTGCTGGGCCAGACCCAACTGGGTCCGCATGCCATGCGCACCTTCACGGGCCGCTACGACCTGTTCGGCAAGCCGGAATTCTCGGAAGGCGAGGTCCTGATGGAATCGGTCTACCGTTTCAAGGGCCAGGCCGCGCCCGCCGTCGTCTTCACCGAAGTCGACTTCGACCACCTGGACGAGCGGACGGCGCGCAAGATCTTCGTGGGCGCCACACGCGCCATGCTGCGGCTGGAACTGGTCGTATCGCGGCATGCGATGGAACATGGCCTGGGCGCGATACTGGAGAGCGCGTCCTAGGCGCGGGACGGCCGCGGCGGCATCAGTCCACCGTCGCGCCCGACGCCCTCACCACCGCCCCCAGCTTGGCGATCTCGCTGCGGATGAAGCGCCCGAATTCCTCGGGCGTGTCGCCCACCGGCTGCATGACCTGGGCCAGCAGCTTCGCCTTGACCTCCTTGTCCTGCAAGGCAAGGGCGATCTTGCGCGACAGCGCATCGAGGATGGGCCGCGGTGTTCCCGCGGGCGCGACCAACCCCAGCCAGCCGACGAACTCGTAGCCGGGCAGCGTCTCGGCCACGGTGGGAATATCCGGCATCGATTCGAAGCGCTTGGCGCTGGTCACGGCCAGGGCCCGCAGCTTGCCCGACTCCACGTGCGGCATGACGACGGGAATGCTCTCGAAATCGACGCCGACCTGGCCGGCCAGCAAGGCGGCCACGGCGGGGGCGCTGCCGCGATATGGGACGTGCGTCATGCGGGTGTCGGCCAGGCTGTTGAACAACTCTCCGGCGATGTGCATCGAAGTGCCATTGCCGGCCGAACCCCGGTTCACCTTGCCCGGATGCTGGCGGACATAGGCCAGGAACTCCGTCATGTCGGACACCGGAACGGTGGCCGGATTGATGGCCAGCACCAGCGGATAGGTGACGGCCAGGGAAATCGGCGCGAAGTCCTTCAGCGCGTCGTAGCCGAGCTTGCGATAGAGCGCCGGATTGATGCCGTGCGTGCTGACCGTGCCCATCAACAGCGTATAGCCGTCGGCATCCGCCCGCGCCACGGTCTCGGCGGCGATGACGCCGCCGCCCCCTCCCCGGTTCTCCACGATGAAGGGCACGCCCATGCTTTGCGACAGCTTGTCCCCCAGCAGCCGCGCGACCAGGTCGGTGGGCCCGCCTGGCGCGGCGCCGACGACGATGCGCACGGGTTTGGAGGGATAGCCGTTCTGGGCCGCCGCCGGACCGGCAAGCATGGCGGCCGACGTGAACACGATGAAACGGAGCAAGGCATGCATGGAATGTCTCCTCGTTGTCGGAATGGCGGCTGCCGCCGCCTGGGCGATGCCCGCGGGCCCGCCTAGGCGGACGCGACCACGCGGCCGTGGATGATGTGGCGGTTGAAGATCCATGAGTCGTAGCGCTTGCGCGTGTCGTTGAGCGCGGAATGCGCGAGGTGCCAGTCCAGCGCCGCCTGGTCCTTCCATTCCTCGAACAGGAAGACGCGGTCATCCATCGGCGCCGACGGCGTGACGATCTTGAACTGCAGGCAGCCCGCTTCCTTGAGCGAGTTGGCGGCATGCGTCCGCATGACCGCGAGGAATTCCTCGCGATGCTCGGGCTTGATGGAGAACTCGACGATCAGCGATATGGCTTGCATGGTGTCTTTCCGTTTCATGTGTTTGAAAGAAGGATTCAGGCCGTGATGGCCGCCTCCAGCGTCCGGCAGCGATCGACGGCGATGCGCACCACCTCGTCCGGATCGCGCTCCCACCAATCGGTGGAGAAAATCTCGACTTCATACGGGCCGGCGTAGCCGTTGCGCGCCAGGCAGGCCAGCAGCCCCGCCAGGTCGGCGGCGCCGTCGCCCATCATGGCGCGGTCGTTGACCGGATGGCGGGTGGGCACGCGCCAGTCGCACAACTGCACGGTGGCGATGTGGGGCAGGCAATGCGGCGCGAGGCTGTCGTACAGGTCGGGATCCCACCACGTGTGGAATACGTCGAGCACGACGCCACAACCCGGGCCGGCTTCCTGGCACAGACGCAGGGCCTGCGCCAGCGTGTTCACGCAGCCCCGCTCGGCCGCGTGCATGGGGTGGAAGGGCTCGATGCCCAGCGTCACGCCCGCCTGGGCCGCCAGCGGCGCGGCCTCGCGCAGCAGGTCCCGCACTTCCGCCCGGGCCCGTTCCAGGCCCGCCGCCGCCCCGCCGCCGCAGACGAACACGACGGCGCCGGCGCCGATCTCGGCCGCCTCGTCGATGGCCCGCCGGCAATCCGCCAGCGCCGCGCCCGGCCCGCGTCCGCGCAGCAGGGCCAGATCCCCCGCCTTGCACAGCGACGGCACCCAGGCATCCGCGTCGCGCAACAGCCGGCGGGCCCGGGCCACGCCGCACTCGGCCAGCTTGTCGCGCCAGACGCCGATGCCGCGCACGCCGTGGCGCGCGTAGCCGGCAATGGCCTCTTCCAGCGACCAGGCGGGCGTGGTGATCTGGTTGATGGCCAGCCGCTCCCGCATCATGCGCGTCTCCCTACGATGCCAGGTGCCATCACCGCGGCCGCAAGGCATCGATGTTGCGCACCTCGGCCACCTTGCGCACGTACTCCTCGGGCGGAGCCTGGTACAGCAGCTTGCGGCTGACGTGAACGCCGGTCATCTCTTTCATGGCCACGACCATCTCCGTCGCCTTGACCAGCAGCCGGTAGCAGTCCAGCAGCGGCACGCCGTCGACCTCGAAGATGCCGCGCTGGGCCAGCAGCGTGGCGGACGGCCCGGCCGGGATCACCACTTCGGCGCCCCGCTCGATGGAACGGCGCGACGCCGCCAGGATCTGCTCCACGCAATCGTCGCCGGCGCGCGTGTCGGTGAACACGGAATCGAAGCCGCGGATGTTCGAGAACTCGATGTACTCGACCGAGGCCAGCCGGTCGCGCAGCCCGTAGCCGATGGGGATCTCCCGATAGCGGGGCACCATCTTCTCGTTGGGCACGACCAGGCCGAAGCGCTCGCCCATGGTGCAGGCATGGAAGCAGCAGACCTCCATGAACGAAACCACGGGAATATCGAGGATCTCGCGCAGCTCGACCAGCGCGGGATCCAGCGAGTTGGCCAGCACGAACGCGTCGTAGCCGCCCTGCTGGCGGATGGCCAGCGCGTTATCGATGATCTCGCGCACGTCGTAGTTCCAGAACAGGCGGAACTGGTCACCCAGCGCGCCCTGCTGGGTGCCGCGCACTTCCACCTTGGTTCCCGGCAACGCGGCGCCGTCGCACAGCGCCTGGGTGGCACGCAGGAAGTTCGCCATGCCGGTCTCGGACGAGACGAGCTGATACCAGATACGCATTACAGCCTCCTTGGTTGGGTGGACACGGATGCGCCATGCCCATGCAAAAGATGTTGCGCGGCGTCCAGCCGCAGGTCGGTACCCAGTTCGCGGCTCAGGTCGCGCACCTTCTCGAGCAGTTGCAGGCCTTCGCCGTTGCGCGCCAGCCTCGGCAGGCCGTCGGGTCCTGCTCCCTCGGCCCACAGGGTGAGCGGCTGCAGCGTGAACACGGGCGGACCGGCGCGGTCGCAGGTCAGGCGGACGAACAGGGCTTCCCAGGCCGAACGCCTGCGGTAGAAACCGGCGTTGTCGCGCCGCGCGCGGTAGACATCGGCCAGCGGCTGGTCGCGCATCGCGTACGCGTCGAAGAAGTCCGCGGGCTGGGTGGGAAACAGATAAGGCTGGAACACGAAGGCGCCGATGCCATGGAAAATGGGCCGGCCGCGATACAGTTCCACCCCCCGTACGCCGTGCGCGCCGTGGCCGATGACGGCATCGGCGCCCGCGTCGATGGCGCGGCGGGCCATCTCCATCGCGAAGTCCGGCGGCGTGTCGGGCCGGCGGTCGTACTCGTGCGTGTGCATGCTCAGCAGCACCCAGTCGGCGTCGCGCCGCGCCGCGCGCACCGCCGCCTCGATGTCGGCCGCGTCATCGGGCGCGGCCCAGGACTCCACGCCGAAATCCTCGCCGCGCACGAAGCGCGCGCCCAGCAGCGACAGCGCCGGCCCGCGTTCATCGTCGTAGGCGCGCGCCAGCGGGTGTTCGCGATGATGGCCCGCGGGCAGGCGCTCCAGGATGCGTTCGAGCGCGGCATAGGCCTCGGCGTCGACGCGGTAGCGCGTGCCGAAGCGCAGCGGCGAAACGCCGGGCCGGCCCGGCGCATCCTCGCGCGATCGCCCGGCCCGCGCGTGGTCGAGATGGCTGGACGAGACAGCCAGCACGGCCACGCGGCCGCCCGGGGTCTCGACCACGGCGTGACGCCGGGCCCGCTCCAGGTCGGCGCCCGTGCCGGCGTGAGGAATACCCAGCTCCCTGAGCGTTTCCTCGGTCTGGCGCAGGCCCTCGGCGCCGTAGTCGCCGGCATGGTTGTTGGCCGTGGACGCCACGTTGACGCCCAGCCAGGCCACGTCCCCGGCCAGCGCCGCGGGCGCCCCGGCCCACGCGCCAGGCGCCTGGGCGG
Source organism: Alcaligenaceae bacterium SAGV5 (assembly GCA_009360345.1). Classification (GTDB taxonomy): domain Bacteria; phylum Pseudomonadota; class Gammaproteobacteria; order Burkholderiales; family Burkholderiaceae_B; genus Pigmentiphaga. Next base: position 2,256,211 of record SPDP01000001.1, on the reverse strand, counting down.
CCGCCGCCGTCGGACGGCGCAGCAACTGGACCTCCAGATTGGCGAAGCGCACGTCGCACGCGCGCAGGGCCTGGACCGCCGCGGCAAAGCCGGGATCGGTCTCGCCGCGCAGCGGCTTGCCCAGGTAGAGGTCGCCCACGGCGCCTATCGTGACCGTCCGCGCCCCTGACGCCGGTTCGATGGAGGACATGGCGTCACTCGGCCCGGATGTTGGCGGTCTTCACGACCTTGGCGACACGCGCGCGCTCACGCGCGATGAAGTCGGCGAACTGTTGGCGCGTGCCCGGCGACGGCGTCGCGCCCAGGTCCACCAGCCGCTGCTTCACCGCCGCCTCGTCCACGACCTCGCGCAGCACCGTGTTCAGCCTGTCCAGCACCGCCGGCGGCGTGGACGCGGGCGCGGCCAGTCCGTACCACACCGACTCCTCGTAGCCGGGCACCCCCGCCTCGGCCGCGGTCGGCACGTCGGGCAGCAGATCCATGCGGCTGGCGCGCGCGATCGCCAGCGCGCGCAGCTTGCCGCCCTTGATGTGCGACATGGATTCGACCGTGTTCAGCGGCATGAACGAGATACGCCCGCCCAGCATGTCGGACAGCGCGGGCGCGGCGCCCTTGTAGGGCACGTGCAGGACCTCGATGCCCGCCACCTGCTTCAGCGATTCGCCCGCCAGGTGGGCCGAGCTGCCTATGCCCGGCGACGCGTAGGTCAGTTCCCCGGGCCTGGCGCGGGCCCGGGCCAGCAATTCGCCCAGCGTCTTGAACGGCGAGGCCGCCGGTACCGCCACCACCAGCGGCGCGGAGGCGATCATGCCCACCGGCGCGAAGTCGCGCTGTCCGTCGAACGGCAGGTCGGCGAACAGGCTGTTGTTGGTGGCGATGGAGTTGGCCACCAGCAGCAGGGTGTAGCCGTCGGCCGCCGCGCGCGCCACGGCCTGCATGCCGATGTTGGAGCTGCCGCCGGGCTTGTTCTCGACGATGAAGGGCTGCCCCAGCCGTTCCGCCATCCGCTGCCCCACCAGCCGCGCCACCGCGTCGGTCGCGCCTCCCGGCGCATAGGGCACGACGATGGTGACCGGATGCGCCGGCCAGGTCCCGGCCGCCGCGTGGGCGGCCCCCGCCGTCGCCAAGACGACAAGGCCCGCCATGGAGTATCGGATCATGCTTGTCTCCTCCATTTATTAAACCAACGTTTGAATTATTAGTGGCGATTATAGGCTGCCGTCGCCCCCTCGCCACCGGGGTTAACCCTGGCATGAACGGATCGGAAAGCATGCGCCCGGCACGACAAACGCGCCACACGCCGGCGCACGCCGGAGGAGGCGATCGAACAACGCGAAGGGCAAGGCGCGGCGCGTGGAACCGCGCCGGAACGCTAGTCGGCCAGTAGTCCGGCCAGGAAGAAACGCACCATCCGATCGACCATCTCGTCGGGCTGGTGGTGGACGTGCGCACGCTGCGCGGAGGCGGAGGCGGAGGCGAAGGCGGCCGGCGGACGCTCCATGCGCTCCCAGCCGCCCATGGCATAGATGATGCCGCCCACCATCAGGTTGTAGCGCCAGATGACTTCTTCCAGCGGGAGCCTGGGCAGGAAGTGCTTGAGCGCCAGGATGAAACGGCTGCGCACGGGCTCGTAGTAGGTCTGCAGGAACTCGTTCTCGCCCGGCATGGCGAAGGCGCGCGACAGGAACTGCATGACCACCAGCGCCGAATTGTTGCTGCGGGCGTTGATCGCCGCGGTCAGTTTCATGGGAGGCTCGACGAAGGCGCGCACCACCGCCTCGAGCGTCGGCGCGCCGCCGGCCAGCGCCGCGTCCAGCAGCGCCAGCCGTTCATCGTTCAGCGGTACGACGCGGCGCCGGAACATTTCCTCGAACAACTGGGACTTGCCGCCGAAGTGGTAGGTGATGGCGGCCAGGTTGACGCCCGCCGCCTCGCTGATGGCGCGCACCGACAAAGCTTCGAACCCTTCCGCCGCGCAGATGCGCTCGGCCACGTCGAGGATGGTGGTGCGCGTTTCCTCTCCCGCCGCGTTCTGCGAGCCACGGGGCCGGACGCGCGTGGCGGGCGGGGCGGACACGGCTGAAGCGGATTTGCGGGTCATGAATGAAGGGCCGTAGCGGGAACGAGTCTGGATTGTACGTCGGAAGCGTTGACCGTCTTATTTTGCCTCGCCTATAATTTAAACGAACGTATGTATTTATGGAGAAGGAAGTGCCCAATCCCATCCTGACCTGCGCCATCACGGGCGGGGACGACACGGCCGGCCGATTCCCGGCGGTTCCGGTCACTCCGCGCCAGATCGCGGAGTCGGCCATCGAGGCCTGCCGCGCGGGAGCGGCCATCGCCCATATCCACGTGCGCGACCCGGCCACCGGTAAACCCTCGCTGGACCCCGCGCTCTACCGCGAGGTGGCCGAACGCGTGCGCGACAGCGGCTCGCCCGTCATCCTGAACCTGACCACCGGCGCGGGGGCGCGCTTCCTGCCCGACGCGTCTTCGCCGAACACGGCCGCCCCTGGCTCCAACCTGCGGCCGCCGGCCGAACGCTGCGCCCACATCCTGGAACTGCGGCCGGAGATCTGCACCCTGGACATGGGTTCGCTCAACTTCGGCAAGGGGACGCTCATCAACGTACCCGACCACATCGAGGCCATCGCCGCCGTGATCCGCGAAGCCGGCTCCAAGACCGAACTGGAGATCTTCGACACCGGCCACATCGCGCTGGCGCGGCACCTGATCGATCGCGGCGCGATCGAGCCCGAGCCACTATGGCAACTGGTGCTGGGCGTGCCGTGGGGCGCGCCCGCCAACAGCGAGACCATGATGCACCTGCGCGGCCAGTTGCCGCCGGGCGCGCGCTGGGCGGCGTTCGGCATCGGCCGCCAGGAATTTCCCATGCTGGCCCAGGCCGCGTTGCTGGGCGGCCACGTCCGGGTGGGGCTGGAAGACAACCTGTACCTGTCGCAAGGCGTGCAGGCGCGGAGCAACGCCGAGCTGGTCCGGCGCGCGGTCGAGATCCTGCATGCGCTCGACATGGCGCCCGCCTCGCCCGACGAGGCTCGGCGCGTGATCGGACTGCCGCCACGATGACCGCGGAAGCTCCGCCGCGCGTGGCGCTGGCGCAGGTGCGGCCAGGCCCCGACCTGGACCGCAACCTCGACGATCTGGCGGACATGGCCATGCGGGCGCGCCGCGACGGCGCGCAATGGCTGCTGCTGCCCGAGTATGCCGCCATGCTGCACGGCAGCGGGCAAGCCATGCGGGCCGCGGCCGACCGGGCCGGCGAGGTCGAGGCGGCGGTGCGCGGCCTCGCGCGGGACCTGGGCATGTGGGTGCTGCTGGGCTCCCTGGTGGTTCCCGACGGGCCACGACGCATGGTCAACCGCAGCCTGCTGTTCGATGCCGAGGGCAGGCTGGCCGCCCGCTACGACAAGCTGCACCTGTTCGATGCCACCCTGCCCGATGGCCGGACGATACGCGAATCGTCCGCCTACGCCGCCGGCGACGAGGCGGTGGCGGTCGACACGCCCTGGGGGCGTGTGGGGCTTTCCATCTGCTACGACCTGCGGTTTCCCGGCCTGTACCGCGCGCTGGCGCGGGCCGGCGCGCGCATCCTCGTGGTCCCCGCCGCCTTCGCCCGCGCCACCGGCGCGGCCCACTGGCATGCCTTGTTGCGTGCCCGCGCGATCGAAAACGGCGCTTTCGTGCTGGCGCCCGCCACCTGCGGCGACAGCCCCGGTGGCCGGGCCAGTTACGGCCATAGCCTGGCGCTGGGCCCCTGGGGCGACACGCTGGGTGAACTGGGCGACGAACCCGGCTGCCTGGTCGTGCCGCTGGACCTGGCGGCCGTGGACCGGGTCCGCGCGCAGCTGCCCGGCCTGGCCCACGAACGCGCGTTCAACCTGCGGCTCATCGGCCCCTCTTCATCTTTCCCTTCCGACGGAATGCCCCATGACACAACCGCATGAACAGCGCTCGCCCGCCAGGCCGAGCCAGCCCGCCGACCTCCGCTCGCGCTATGTCGACGCGGCGGCCATGGCCTGGCATCCGACGGATTTCCCCGGCATAGACATGAAGATCCTCTACGCCGATGCCGACAGCGGCATGTCGACCATCCTGTTCCGGATGGCGCCCGGCTCGGTCGTGCCCCTGCATGAGCACACGGCGCTGGAGCAGACCTACATCCTGACCGGACGCCTGGTGGACGACGAAGGCGAGGTGGGCCCCGGGGGCTTCGTCTGGCGGCCGGGCGGCAACATCCATATCGCCCGCGCCCCGGAAGGCGCGACCTTCCTGTCGGTCTTCATGAAGCCCAACCGCTTCTTCGGCGGGGCGAAGTTCTTCACCGGCTGAAGCCCGCGCGTCATGCCGCCGGCGGGGTCTCGCCGCGCGGCGCCTTGTAGCGGTTGTAGCCCCACAGGTACTGCTCGGGACAGCGCCGGATCATGGCCTCCATGCCGGCGTTGATCCAGGCGGCCTGGCCTTCGGCCGTCTCGGGCACCGCACCGTGCAGCCGCAGGAAATGGACCTTCCAGCCCTGCGCGCCGGGCAAGCGCTCGCCCGCCACCAGCACCACGGCCGCGCCCGTCTGCGCCGCCAGCCGCCCCGGCAGCACCATGCTGAACGCGGGCTTGCCGAAGAACGGCGCCCAGACGCCCTCGCCATTGCCGGGCACCTGGTCCGGCAGGATGCCGATTGCCTCGCCGCGACGCAGCGCCCGCACCAATTGGCGCACGCCCTGCAGGTTGGCCGGCGCGGTATCCAGGTTGGGGCCGCGCCGGCCGCCTTCGACCAATTGCGCGACCCAGGCCTTGCGCGGCGGACGGTAGAGCACCGTGATGGGGCCGCCCCGGTAGGCGCAATAGCGCGCCGCCACCTCGAAACAACCCAGGTGCGGAGTCAGGAACAAGATGCCCTTGCCTTCATCCTTCGCCTCCTGCACGGCGTCCCAATCGTCGGAGCGGCACTGCGCCAGCGCCTGGTCGGGCCTGAACCAGACGCGGGGGATCTCCAGCGCGCCCTCGCCCGCGGCGGCGGCCGAGCGGCGCGCGAAGTCCTCGCCCTCGTAGCCGGCCAGGGCGGCATTGGCGCGCAAGCGCGCGGCATAGTCGGCGGAACTGCGATACACCAGCAGTCCCAGGCCGCGGCCCAGGCGGTGCAGCCAGCCCAGCGGCAGCCGCGCGAGCAAACGATAGAAAGTCAGCAGCATCGAACGATCCGAATCTCGAGGAACAAGCCCCGCGGCCACCAGGCCGGCAAAGGGGGGGTGGGCTCCATCGGGATTTTCCCCTAAAATGGAAAAGATCGCCGAGTTAACAGACAACTTGCGGGGCGATCGCGGCGCCGGCCCGTCCGGTGCGCGCATAAATGCCGCTAAAGCGTCGCTGCTCGCCTCAGGTCCAAGACCCAACAACGTGCAACACGCCGCGGAACCGATAGCCGGCGTGCGCGCCGGTCAGCTTTCAAAGGACTATCGAGTGGCCAATTCCTACCTCTTCACTTCGGAATCCGTCTCCGAGGGACACCCCGACAAAGTCGCCGACCAGGTCTCGGACGCCATCCTGGACGCCCTCCTGGCGCAGGACCCGACCTCGCGCGTGGCCGCGGAAACGCTGTGCAACACCGGCCTGGTCGTGCTGGCGGGCGAGATCACCACGCGCGCCAACGTCGACTACATCCAGGTCGCGCGCGACACCATCAAGCGCATCGGCTACGACAACACCGACTACGGCATCGACTACAAGGGCTGCGCGGTGCTGGTCGCCTACGACAAGCAGTCGCCCGACATCGCCCAGGGCGTGGACCGCGCCTCCGACGACTACCTGAACCAGGGCGCCGGCGACCAGGGCCTGATGTTCGGCTACGCCTGCACCGAAACGCCCGATCTGATGCCCGCGCCGATCTGGTATGCGCACCGCCTGGTCCAGCGCCAGAGCGAGCTGCGCAAGGACGGCCGCCTGCCGTGGCTGCGGCCCGACGCCAAGTCGCAGGTCACCTTCCGCTACGTCGACGGCAAGCCGGTCGAGGTCGACACCGTGGTGCTGTCCACCCAGCACTCGCCCGATGTCAGCCAGGAGACCATCCGCGAAGCCGTCATCGAGGAGATCATCAAGAAGACCTTCGCCGACGGCCTGATCACCGACAAGACGCGCTACCTGGTCAACCCGACCGGACGCTTCGTCATCGGCGGCCCGCAGGGCGACTGCGGCCTGACCGGGCGCAAGATCATCGTCGACACCTACGGCGGCGCGTGCCCGCACGGCGGCGGCGCGTTCTCGGGCAAGGATCCGTCCAAGGTCGACCGCTCGGCCGCCTATGCCGCCCGCTACGTCGCCAAGAACATCGTCGCCGCGGGCCTGGCCACGCGCGCGCAGATCCAGGTCAGCTATGCCATCGGCGTGGCCGAGCCCATCAACATCACGGTCGACACCTACGGCACCGGCGTGATCCCCGACGACCAGATCGCCAAGCTGGTGCGCGAGCACTTCGACCTGCGTCCGAAGGGCATCGTCAACATGCTGGACCTGCTGCGCCCGATCTACCAGAAGTCGGCCGCCTACGGCCACTTTGGCCGCTCGGAGCCGGAGTTCAGCTGGGAAGCCACCGACAAGGCGGCGGCGCTGCGGTCGGCGCGGTAACGCCCCGCTACCCGCCGAAGTCGCCGTAGACTTCGCGCGGGTTCTGGACGAGGATCCGTTCGAGCACCGGACGGTCCTCTATCCACTCTCCCAGCAGGTCGAACAGATCCCCGTCGTTGGGCATGGCCCTGCCCTGCATGTTGGTATGCGGCCAGTCGCTGCCCCAGAGCAGGCGTTCGGGCGCATGGCGCACCAGGGCACGCGCCATGGGCGTGACCTCGGCATAGGGGTAATCCTGGGCCGTGCAGCGCATGGGACCGGAGATCTTCACCCAGACGCGCCCGGTGTCCAGCAGCTCCAGCAGCCGCCGGAAAGCCGGCTGGTCCACCCCGCCCTCGGCGGGAATGCAGGCAAAGTGGTCCAACACGATGCGATTGGGCAGGCGCAGCAGCGCATCGGCATGCTCGACCAGGTCGGTGCCCCGCGGATAGAACTGCACATGCCAGCCGAACTCCGCGATCAGCTCGGGAATCCGCGGCGACGACAGCCGGGGCAAGGCGCCGCCGTGGCCGTGGCTGACGAAGCGCGCGCCGCGCACGCCCAGCGCGTCGAGCTCGGCCACGCGCGCGCGGCCCACGTCGTCGGGCAGCAGCGCCACGCCGCGGAAGCGGCCCGGGAAGCGCCGCAGCACCTCGGCCAGGTGGTCCGGATTCTGGCCGTAGCCGGCGCCGCTGACCACCACCGCGCCGGACAGCCCCAGCGTCTCCTGCAAGGCGATGTTGGTCTCGGGCAGCGCGTCCGCCGAGCGGTACTTGCTGCCCGGGTGGAACGGATAGCGGCTCGCGGGTCCGAACAGGTGGACGTGGCAGTCGATGGCGCCCGCCGGCGCGGCCAGCCGGGGTTTGCGCGGATGCGGATCGGGCGGCGGCGTCAGCGGGAGCGCATCCTGGCCGGACATGGAATTCTCCATCAGTTGGCCGTGATGCGGGCACGCCGCACCACGTCCTTCCATTGTCGGATCTCGGCCGAGATCATGCCGGCGAATTCTTCGGGCGTGCTGGTCCTGGGCTCCACGCCCGCCGCCTGCAACTGGCTGTTCCAGGCGGGATCCTTGCCGATCTCGGCCATCGTCCGGTGCAGCGCGTCGATCACCTCGCGCGGCGTGCCCGCCGGCGCCAGCACGCCCAGCCACAGAATGCCTTCGTAGCCCGGCACGCCGGACTCGGCGATGGTCGGCACCTCGGGCAGCAACGCCGAGCGCTTCGCGCTGGCGATGGCCAGCGGCTTGAGCCGGCCACTGGCGAAATGGGGCTGCGAAGTGGTGACGGTGTCCATCTTGACCGCGATCTGGCCGCCCAGCAGGTCGTTGAGCGCCGGCGCCGCGCCCTTGTACGGCACGTGCACGACCTGGATGCCAAGCCGCTCCAGCAGGAGTTCCGTCGTGACGTGGGGCAGCGTGCCATTGCCCGCCGACCCGTAGGTCAGCTTGCCCGGGTTCTTGCGGGCGAAATCGACAAAGCCCTTGAAGTCGTCGAAGGGCTGGTTGCCGCTGGCCACCAGCAGCTCGGGGATCTGCGCCACGAGCCCGATGGGCGCGAAATCCTTTTCCGTATCGAAGGACAGGCGCGGCGTGATCGCTGGATTGATGGTGTGGTTGGGCGTGGTGAACAGCAGCGTGTAGCCGTCCGGTGCCGCGCGCGCGACGCGCTGGGTGGAGATCACGCCGCCCGCGCCGGGCACGTTCTCGACCACGAACTGGGCATTGAGCCGCCGGCCGAGCTGCGCGGCCAGCATGCGCGCCACGGCGTCCACCGACCCGCCGGCCGTGAACGGCACCACCAGCGTGACCGGCCGGGACGGATAGCGGGCGGCCAGGGCCGGCGCGGCCAGTGGCAGGCTCGCGGCCAGGCAGGCCAGGCACGCGCGTCGGACAAGGGATGGACACGGCATCGGATCTCGCCTCCTGGTTTGCGGGACGCTGAGCTTAGAGGCGGTGGCCGGCCCGCCTCAAATGATTGTTTTGCACCAGTCCATGAATTCCTTGCATGCCGCCCCGCTGGTGATGATCATGTCGCTGTGCCGTTTTCCCTGACGAGGCATCCATGCAAATCGATTTCCTCGGCATGCAGGCCTTTCTCTGCATCGTCGAGCAAGGCGGCTTCCTGCCGGCCGCCACCCACCTGAACCTGTCCCAGACGGCGGTCAGCCATCGCCTGCGCAAGCTGGAAGACAGCCTGGGCATGAAGCTGCTGACCCGCACCACGCGCGCGATCACGCTGACCGACGCCGGCCGCGCCCTGCTGCCGCGCGTGCGCAAGGCCATGCAGGAGCTGGAGCTGTCCTACGACACCGTGCGCCAGCACGCGGCGGCCACGCCGCGCTGGCTGGTGTTCGGCTGCCTGCCGACGCTGGCGGTCACCCAATTGTCGCCGGCGCTGTTGCGCTTCGCCACGCGGCATCCGGACATCTCGGTGCGCGTGCTGGACGACTCCATCGGCGAGATCGCCGAGCACGTGCACAACGGCACCGCCGCCTTCGGCGTATCGCTTGCCAGCTCGAACCGGTTCGGCCTGGACATGGACGTGTTCGCGCAAGAGCCTTTCGTGCTGGCCTGCCCGCCGCGCCATCGGCTGGCGCGAGCCAGGGAAGTGGACTGGGAACGCCTGCGCGGCGAGCCCCTGATCCGCATCAGCCTGCCCGCCGGCAACGCGGCCACCATCGACGATGCGCTGGGCGACCGCCGCCTGCAGTTCCGCTGGGCCTACGAGGCCCAGCACACCTCGATCGCGCTGGACTTCGTCGCCAGCGGACTGGGCCTCACCGTGGTGCCGGCGCTTTCGGCCGTCAAGGCGCCCGGCGTGGTCACGCGGCCGCTGTCCGGCCCCTCGGTGGCACGCCATCTGGCGGTGGTCACGCGCCGCGGCGCGGTGCTTGCGCCGGCCGCGCAGGCCATGCGCGACCTGCTGGTCGCCGAGATCCGCGGCCGGCTGGCGGCAGCCCATGAACGGCACGCATGAATCCGACAAACAATTCATTTGTCCGGGATACGCCCCTTGCCTAGACTGGCGACGAATCGACGATCCTCCCGCGCGCCCTGGCCGCGGGTCCGGACCGCGCACGAGGAGATCGCCATGTTCCACCATCACGTCATGCGGCGACCGCGCCTGGCATTCGCCGCCGCGCTGATGTTCGCCACCGCCCCGCTCCATGCCCAGGACGACCGCTACCCCGACCAGCCCATCCGCGTGGTCGTGCCGTTCGGCGTCGGCGGCCTGGCCGATATCTCGCTGCGCCTGGTCACCCAGCGGCTCTCTGAACGCCTGGGGCAACAGGTCGTGATCGAGAACAAGCCCGGCGCCGGCGGCGTCGTGGCCGCCAACGCCGTGCTGGGCGCGCCGCGCGACGGCTATACGCTCGCGGTGTTCGCCAATGGGACGGCGATCAGCAAGACGCTCTTCAAGCTGCCCTACGATCTCGTCGCCGACTTCGAGCCCGTCTCCACCGTTGCCTATTTCGACCTGGTGCTGCTGACCAACGCCAAAGGCAGGCTGCAATCCCTGCCCGCGCTGCTGGCCGAGGGCAAGAAGCGGCAATTGGTGCTGGGCACCATCAATCCCGGCAGCACGCAGAACCTGTCGGCCGAGCTGTTCAAGTCCATGGCCGGCATCGATGCCATGGTCGTGCCCTTCAAGAGCACGCCCGAGGTACTGACGGCCTTGCTGCGCGGCGACGTCGACGTCATGTTCGAGTCCTACGCCGCGCTCAAGGGCGCCATCACGTCGGGCCAGGCGACGCCGATCGCGGCCACCGGCAGCCGCCGCTCGAGCTGGCTGCCCAAGGTGCCCACCGTCGCCGAGAGCGGCGTGCCCGGCTACGAAGTCGCCGGCTGGAACGCCGTGTTCGCCCCGGCCGGCACGCCGCCCCGCCGGCTGGACCGCCTGAACGCCGCGCTGAACGAGGTGCTGCGCGAACCCGCCATCCGCCAGCGCCTGGAGGAACTCGGCACGCAGGCCCAGGGCAGCACCCGCGAGGAACTCGCCGGTGTGTTCAAACACGACATCGCCAAGTGGGCCGACGTCATCCGCAAGGCCGGCATCCCCATGCAGCAGAACTAGCAGGAGCTTTTTCGTGACCTTCGCCATTTCCCCGGCCGACGCGGTATTGGTCGATGCCCACGTCCACGTGTTCACGCGCGACATGCCGCTCATCCCCAACCCGCGGCACAGCCCGGACTACAGTTTCACCGTGGAGCAACTGCTCGGCACCATGGACAGCCATGGCGTCCACTATGCCGTGATCGCCGCCGCCAGCCCCTGGGGCGACTACAACGACTACGTCATCGCCTCGCTGGGCAAATCGGCACGGCTGCGCGGGACGGTCATCGTCGAACCCTCGACCGAAAAGGTGGTGCTGGACCACATGCATGCGGCGGGCATACGCGGCGTGCGCCTGCCCTTCATCAGCCTCGACCGCCTGCCCGACCTGGATTCCTGGGATTACCGCAAATTCCTGCGCCGCCTGGTCGACCTCGACTGGCACGTACACGTCCATCTCGACGGGCCGCGCCTGCCCGAAGTGCTGCCGGCGCTGCAGCGCTCCGGCGTCAAGATCGTCGTCGATCATATCGGTCGGCCGGACCCGGTCGCCGGAATCGATAGCGAGGGCTTCCAGGCCATGCTGCGCGCCATCGAAGAAGGACGGACCTGGGTCAAGTTGTCCGGCGCCTATCGATTGGGCGCCAACGCCCGCGAATGCGCGCAGGCCTTGTGCCAGGAGGCGGGCCACGAGCGCCTGATGTGGGCCAGCGATTGTCCCTTCGTCGGCGCCGAATCGACCATGAGCTATCCAGCCGCGATCGATTGGCTGGTCGACACCATTGCCGATCCGACCATCCGGCGCCGGGTGTTCGGAGACACGGCCCTGCGGTTCTATTTCTCCTGACCCCCGGGCGGGACGCACGCAGCCGCGATCTACTCGCCGGTAATTCCGGCGTCCTTCACCACCTTGCTCCACTTGGCCGTCTCGGTCCGGACAAAACCGGCAAAGGCCTGCCTGTCCAGGGGACTCGTCTGTATGCCCTGCCCGAGCAGGCTGTCGGCCACCTCCCTGTCAGCCAGCGCGGCGTTCAATGTCCGGGACAGCCGTTCCAGCACATCCGCCGGCGTGTCCCTGGGCGCGAAGAGCCCCATCCACAGTTCCGCGCGATAGCCCGGCAGCCCGGATTCGGCCACGGTCGGCACGTCGGGCAGCAGCGGCAGCCGCTGCGCGCCCGTCACCGCCAGGGCCTTGAGCGTGCCGTTCTTGACGTAGGGCAGGACGGGCATGACCGAGCCGAACTGCAGCGTGATGGTGCCATTGATCGTGTCCGTGACCGATTGCGCCGAGCTCTTGTACGGAATGTGCGCCAATTGAATGCCCCCCTGATAGGCCAGCAGTTGCGCCGCCAGGTTCGCCATGCTGGCGTTGCCCGCCGAGGCGTAGGTGAGCTTGCCGGGCTGGGCCCGCGCCTCGCCGATAAAGGCGGGCAGGTCCTTGGCCGCGATGCGCGACGCGCTGACGAGCACGTACGGCGATGCGCCGATCAGGCCGATCGGCGCCAGGTCCCTGGCCGGATCGAAGGACATCTTGCTGTTCAGCCCGACCGACACCGACTGGGTGCTGACCGTGCCGAGCAGGATCGTGTAGCCATCGGGAGCCGCGCGCACGACGGCCTCGGCCCCGATCAGTCCACTGGCGCCGACCCGGTTCTCGATGATGACCGGCTGCTTGAGCAACGCCGCCATGCGCAGGCCCACCACCCGCGCCGCCGAGTCGGTCGCGCTCCCCGCCTGGAACGGCACGACCATCCGGACCGGCCGGTCCGGCCACGCGTCCTGGGCCAGGACCGGCGCAACGTCGGCCGCCAGCGCGGCCACCGCGGCCCAACCCGCTATGTGTCGAATCATGGGATGTCTCCTGTGGCGCGACGAGGCGCCTGCTTATTGGAAATGGCCTGCCCGCGGCCGCCTCAGCGACCCAATGCCCGGTCCAGGCCGGCAACCAGTTCCTCGAAATCGGCGGTGGCGTTCAAGCGCGGACTGCCCGCCATGTGAGGGGTCAGCACGACCTGGGGATACCCCAGCAGTTCATCGTCGTCGGCGCCGGGCTCGCTCCACAGCGTATCCAGCCCCATGCCCGCCAGCGTGCCGTCGCGCAGCGCCGCCAGCGTTGCCTCCCGGTCCATGACCTGCGCCCGGGCCACGTTCACCAACCGCGCGCCTTTCTTGAGCTTGGCGAACCTGGCGGCATCCAGCAGCCCCTCGGTAGAAGGCGTGGCCGGCAATTGCGGCACGAGCCAGTCGCTCCGGCCCAGCAATTCATCCATCTCCAGGTACTCGACGCCGAGCGCGGCTTCGTCCTCGGCCGCCAGCCGGGTGCGCTGGGTATAGACGATACGCATGTCGAAGGACCGGGCGCGCTGTGCGATCTCCCGTCCGATCTCGCCCATGCCGATGATGCCCATGGTCGCACCGCTCAGCATGGAAATGCCCGATACGCGCGCCCAGTTGGAACCAGGCGTGTGCGCCCGGTCGAACGGCGCCGGCTGGAACCCGGCTGCGCGCAGGCGGCGCACGGTCGTGCGTCCGTTCAGTTCCGCCAGCCGCTTGGCCAATGCCAGCACCATCATCATCGCCTGCTCCGCGCAGGCGATATTGGCGCGCCGGCGCAGGGTCAGCACCACGACGCCGTGGCGCTCGCACGCTTGCACGTCGATGTTGCGGGTCACCACGCCATACTTCTGGACCGCGCGCAACCGCGGCGCCAGCTCCAGCTCCTGGCGTCCCACCGCCAGCGATTCCACCAGCACCGCGTCGGCTTGCGGCAGCTCCCTGCGCAGTTCCGACGGCGAGGCGACGAACACCACCCTGGCGGGAAACACCTGGCGGCAGCGCGCGCGCAAGGCGGCGAGCCAGCCGCGAAAATCGGGAATGTCGTGGGCGAAGAAGTCTTCGAAGGCCGCCACGCGGGCAGCGTCGGTGGACGGGTCGAGAATGACGCCGAGGACGCGAGTGAATACGTCTTCTTCGACGACGATACGGGGACTGGACATGGCCTATCCGATGATGAGAAGGAAAAAAGCGCCGGCAGGCGGCTATTCGGGATCGATTTCCAGCGCGTTGATGACCCGGGTGTGCATGTTGTAGGCGCCGATCAACACCGACAGCTCGACCACCTGGCGCTCGTCCAGGAAACCCCGCACGCGCCGGAACACCTCGGGCGACACCTTCGCGCCGCGGGTCGATTCGTCCACATAGGCGATGACCGCCGCATCCGCCTCCTCGAACACCCCTGGCGGCACCTGCGCCCGGCACAGGGCATCGCACTCGGCGGCACCCAGGCCATCCGCGCCGGTGAAGTGGCGGCGATGCACGTCGATCACGTAGGCCGCGTCGTTCAGGGCGGCGACGCGCAGGATCACCAGTTCGCGTACCCGGGCATCGAGCCGGGTGCGCCAGCGCACCGCGTTGATCAGCGCCAGCCAGGCACGAGCCACGTCGGGGCTGTGCAACAGCAATCCGTAGACGGGAATCAGCCTGCCCCGGCGCTCCTCCCTTATTTCTCCGATCAACGCCGCCAGTTCGGGATGGGAACTCTCATCCACATAGGAAACCCTGGCCATCGCTTGTCTCCGTCCGGTGTCATGTTCTTTTCACGAAGCAGATTTAAGCAGCCCGCAGCGCCCTGATCGATAGTGTCGAATCGATGGCATTATTCATTCCATTCAATAGTCCCGATCACTCGCAGGAGGCCTCGCATGCCTGGTCGACCCCCGGTCTCTCCCGTCACCCTGCAGTTGCTCGTACAGTTCGAGGCGTTGATACAGGAGCGCCACGTCACCCGCGCCGCCGAACGCATGGGCATCAGCCAGTCCACGATGAGCGCGGCGCTGGCCAGGCTGCGCCGGCAGTTCGACGATCCGCTGCTGATCAGGACGGCCAAGGGCATGGTCCCCACGGCCAAGGCGCTGGAACTGGCCAAGCGCGCCCGGGTCGCGCTGGAACTGCTCGAGCCGGACCGCCTGCACGGACGCACGTTCTCTGCGCACGAGTCCGAGCGGCACTTCCGCATTCTCACGACCGAAGGCCTGGCGCTGTTGCTCGCTCCCCTGATCGCCGCCCACCTGAGGCAGCATGCCCCCGGTGTCCGGCTCACCATCCAGCCGTCGGATATGCGCGGCACGGTCGAATCGCTGCGGGACCAGGCCTGCGACCTGACCATCGGCCACATCCTGCACCCCCCGTCCGACCTCAGGAAGAAGCTCATCTATCCCCAGGGCGCATGCTGCATCGTCAGCGCCCGGCATCCCGAGATCGACGGCCGCATCACCCTGCGGCAATTCCTCAAGTATCCCCACGTCGTCTGGGGCGCGGACGAGACTTCCTATCGATCCATCGAAACCTCGGTGGCACGCGCCCTGGGCAACGCCAGGCATCCGCTCAAGCACGCCATCCGGGTGCCTAACATCCTCATCGTGCCGGCGGTGGTCGCGGCCACGGACATGATCGCCACCGTCCCGCTGCGCATCGCCCGCGAGGCCGCTGAGCGCCTGGACATCAAGACCGCGCAGCCGCCGTTCAAGATCGCCAACCCGGACATCAGCATGTACTGGCACGAATTGAACCACCGCGATCCCGCCCACATCTGGTTCCGGCTCGCGATACAAGCGATCGCCCAGGCGGTCCGGGAGCCATGAACGAGTCAAGGCCGCGGCGGTCATGCCCCATCGCGACGGCTAGCGCGCCGAATCCCCCCAGCGGTAGACCTGCGTGAGCTCGTCCAACCGCTGCTTCAGGCCGGCGTCGAGCACGTACTCGGCCGCCGCCAGCGTATCGGCCAGTTGATCGGGCCGGCTGGCGCCCAACAGCGGCGCGGAAATGAGCGGATTGGCCAGCACCCAGGCCACCGCCAGCGTCGCCAGCGGCACGCCCGCTTCCCTCGCCAGCGCCTGCAGCGCATCCACCGTGTCGAAATACCGGTCGGCCCAATAGCGTTCCTGGTAGCGTTCGGCCGCGGTGCCCAGCGTGAAGCGGGTGCCTTGCGTGGGCGCGCCGCGGCGGTGCTTGCCGGTCAGCAGCCCTCCCGCCAGCGGGTTGTACGGAATCACGCCCAGGCCCTCTTCCTGCGCCAGCGGCAGCAGTTCGCGCTCGATCTCGCGGAACAGCAGGCTGTAGCGCGGCTGCACCGAGACCACGCGCACGAGGCCGTGCAGCTCGGCCTTCCCCAGCGCGCGGGCCAGGCGATACGCCAGGAAATTGGACACCCCCACATAGCGGGCGCGGCCGGAGCGGACGATGGTGTCCAGGGCCTCCAGGGTCTCGTCCAGCGGCGTGCGCGTATCGTCGCCATGCAGCTGATAAAGATCGACATAGTCCGTCTGCAGGCGCGCGAGCGAGGCATCGATCGCGGCCAGCAGGTGCTTGCGCGACGAGCCCTGGTCCCAGGGATGCGGACCGGTCCGTCCGAACGCCTTGGTCGCCACGACGAAACCGGCGCGCCGGCCGGGCGCGTCGCGCAGCCAGCGGCCCAGGATTTCCTCGGTGGCGCCTATCGTCTGCAAGCCGCCTCCCAGCGGGTAGACGTCGGCCGTGTCCAGGAAGTTGATGCCGCCCTCGGCGGCCTTGTCGAGGATCTGGCGGGCGACGGATTCCTCGGTCTGCAGGCCGAAGGTCATGGTGCCGAGCGCGAGGCGGCTGACGGTCAGGCCGGTGCGGCCCAGGCGGGTGGTGGACAGCGTCATGGTGGGGGATAGGCAAAAGGATGGACGGACCTTGCATGCTAGAACAGCCTGGCGACTCCTGGAACCAATCAACGGAAGTAAAGATATGCCGGAAGACGTCCGCCGGGGCGCCTCGTCCGCCGCCCGGACCCGGTACCCGTGCTTTTGGGCGTCATGGCGGAAAACCTGCTTGTTCTCCGCTGATTGCACGTGGGCCGCCCGGCGGTATGCTCAAGCCATCCAGCGAGACAAGCGGGGGCGGAACCATCATGAAGGGAACGCACAAGAATCTCACCTCCCTGCGCATTTTCGAGGCAGCCGCGCGCACGCTCAATTTCAGCCGCACCGCCGAGGAACACCACCTGACCCAGGGGGCGATCAGCAAGCACATCGCCGGGCTGGAGAAACGCCTCGGCACCGTCCTGTTCAAACGCACGCCCACCGGCCTGCGCCTGACCCACGCGGGCGCGCTGTACCTGGAGAAAATCAGTGCCGCGCTGCGGCTGCTGGACGAGGCCGACGCCACGGTCGCCCACCCGGGTTCGCGGGTGGCGCTCAACATCGCGGTCTCGCCGTCGTTCGCGCCCTTCCTGTTGATCGGCCGCCTGGCCGAGTTCTTCAACCGGCACCCGGACATCCGGGTGAACATACGGCCACGCCTGATCTACGGCCGCCCGGCGGGCGAGCGGTTCGACGCGGAGATCCAGCTCCACACCGGCCACATATCAGGCAAGACCGCGCAATACCTCTGCGGACGCGAGATGACGCTGGTGGCGGCGCCGTCCCTGCTCGAACGCCGGCCGGTCCGCGGCATCGACGACCTGCAGCACCTGCCCCTGCTCAAGCGCGCCCAGCGCGGCTATGGCTGGGACGAATGGCGGGCGGAGATCGCGCCGCACTGGGCGGGCCCCAGCCAGCATGCCGCGGAATACGAAGGATTCTCGCTCTTGCTGCCAGCCACCTTGCACGGCCTGGGACTGGCCATCGTGCCGATCTGCCTAGTTCTCGAGCACCTGCGCGCGGGCCGGCTGGTGCGCCCGCTGGGCGAGGTCGTTGCGGGACGCCACGCCTATTACCTGCTCCAGCCCCGCCCCGACACCAGCGGACCGTGCACGCAGGCGTTCTGCGACTGGATACGGGAAGAGAGCCAGCGCGTGGAAGACGCCGTCCAGGACTACCTGGCCTCCTGATCCCCCTGCCTCCGCAAGATCCGGCCCACTCCCAGGGCACCGGGATATTCCAATCAGGAATGTCTCATGCGAATACTTCCTTTGCCCACCTTGCCAGGGGCTGCCCACAATGCGGGACCGTCCATCCTCCGTCCCGTCCCCATGAACACGCTGCACAAATGGCGCGGCATCCTGGCCTTTTCCGTCTTGGCCAGCACCGCCGTCTCCGCCTATCCCGACAGACCGGTCAAAATCGTCGTTCCCTACGCGGCCGGAGGCAGTTCCGACGTCATCGCCCGCACCCTGGCGGATCAGTTGGGCGGGGAACTGGGCCAGCCCGTCATCGTCGAGAACCGGGCCGGCGCCGGCTCGATGGTAGGCACCGCCTACGTGGCGGGCGAACGGCCGGACGGCCACACGCTGCTGATCGCCGACGTGCCCTTCACCATCGTGCCGGCCCTGTACGCGAACGTCGTGAAGTACGACGCCCGGCGCGCATTCGTGCCGGTCGCGCTGCTGGGTGTGGCGCCCATGTACCTGTTCACCCATGCCCGGTCCTCCATCCAATCGGCCCCGGAACTCGCCGCCACGGCCAGCGCCCGGCCCGGCACGGTCTCCATCGGCTCCGGCGGCAACGGCTCGCTGACCCACCTGATGGCCGAACTTTTCATGATCCAGACCGCCACGCAGCTGACCCACGTGCCCTACAAGGGTGCCTCGGCATCCGTCGCCGATCTTGCGGCGGCCCAGATACAGGCCAGCTTCACGACCATGCCGACGGCGGCCGCCCTCTACCAGGCGGGGCGCCTGCGGGCGCTGGCCGTCTCGTCGCCGCAGCGGCAGGCCGATACGCCGGACGTCCCCACGTTCCAGGAACTGGGCATGCCCGGCCTGACCGTACAGAGCTGGTGGGGCCTGATGGCGCCGGCCGGCACGCCGGCCGAAACGATCGCCAGGCTGGAGGCCGCCACCGCCAAGGCACTTGGGTCGGCCGCGACCGCCCGGCGTCTTGCCGCCACGGGGGTCGGCATGCCGGCCAGCGCGAACGCCAGCGCGCTGCGGGAGTTGCTCGACGCGGACTTCCTGCGCTGGCAGGACGTGGTACGGCGCACGGGGGTCAGGGCTGAATGATGGTTTTCCCCCACCTGCCGTGGCTGATCGCCACCGACAACGACCCGGCGCTCATGGCCGATTTCGCGATACTGTGCGCATTCGGCGGACGCCTGTCCGGCAGCGGCCAGGACAGCGCCGCGCTGAATTGGGCGCTGGGTCGGCTGCGCGCGGCGGGCGCGCGCGCGACCCGGCTCGATGTTCCCTATGACGGCTGGCGCTGCCTGCGCGCCAGCCTGGCCTTGGCCGGACCACGCGCGGCGGCGCTGTCATGCTGGCCGCTGCTGCGCTCGGCCAGCACGGCGGCGGGCGGCCTCGAAGCCCAGGTGGTCGACCTGGGTCCGGGGCGGCAATCCGACTTCGCCCGCCTGGGCGGCCGGCTGCGTGGGCGCATCGCACTGGTTTGCCATGAGTACCCCTACGCCGCCGGCCATGTGCACCACCACCGGAAATACGACATGGCGGTCGCGGCCGGGGCGGCGGGCTTCTTAATCGCCAATCCCTGGGAAGGCGGCGGCCTGCTGGCGGGGTGGTCTGCCCGCCCGCGCGGCACGGCGGGCATTCCGGCCGCGTCGGTCGACCACGCGTCCGCGCGGCGGCTGTCGCGGGCGGCGCAAGCAGGCCCGGCCAGGGTCCGCATGGTGGTGGAAGGCGAGGAAACGCCGCGCGCACGGGCCGGCGTGGGAGTTGCCGACCTGCCCGGTGGCCGCGACGGCTGGATCGTCATCAGCGCGCACGTCGATGGCCTCGACCTGGGAAACAGCGCGCTGGACAACGCGAGCGGCGTCGCGGTCGCGCTGGCTGCCGCGCGCGCGCTGGCCCGGCGGGTGGGGCCGTCCACGCCCGGATTGAGGATCTGCCTGTTCACCGCGAAAGAATGGGGCCTGGCGGGTTCGGCCCGATATCTCGCTCAGATGGGTGACGGCGAACGCAACAGCCTGAAGCTGAACATCAATCTGGACACCGTGGCGGGAGACGATTCGTTGACGGCGCTGACCAGCGGCTTCCCCGGATTGCCTGCGCTCGTACGGCGGGCGGGCGATGTGGCCAGCCTTCCGATCGGCGTGCATGAACCCCTGATGCCCGATTCGGACCATGCCAGTTTCGCATGCCACGGCATTCCGGCACTGCGCCTGCTGGCGGGCTTCGAGCGGCCGGCGTCGCGCGCACGGGCCGTCCTGGGAGCGAACGACCGGACGTCGATCGTGAAGGAGGACGAACTCCAGCGGGCGCTGCGGGCCACCTGCGCGATGGCTGGATTGGCGATGGCCCTGTCCGACGCCGAACTGGCAAACCTGGCCGAACGAAGCTGAGGAAACGCCGGACGGAATGGCTGCCCGGGCCCGTGGACGGCCCGGGAAGGGCGGCCGCGGTTGGCGTTACACTGCCCTCATATGACCGCCAAGTATCCTGCTTCCGACTCTCCCGCTTCTGCCTCCCTCCCCGATTCGCCCTGCGTGGCGGTGTGCTCCACCTTGTTCGACGACATCTGCCGCGGATGCGGCCGTACCGCCATGGAAGTCGCCAACTGGGTGCAGATGAGCCACGAGGAAAAACAGGTGGTGTGGCAACGGATCCGGGCCCAGGGCTACCCCCGCCGCAAGGGCTGACGCGGCCATGGCGCCCGCGTCATGACAGTCTTCGGCCTGTCACATTGCACAGGCTAAATGGGTCCCATCGCACCCACCCTCACGGCCCATGCGCATCGTCCTCGTCACGGATGCCTGGCATCCGCAAATCAACGGCGTCGTCCACACCTGGACGTACATGCAGAAAATGCTGACGTCCTGGGGCCACGAGCTCATCATCGTCAGCCCCACCGGCAGCCGCACCATTCCCACGCCCACCGAACCTGACGTCCGGCTGTGCGTGGAACCGCGGCGGCACCTGCTGCGCACGCTGGCCGGCCGCGAACCCGATACCCTGCACATCGCCACCGAAGGGCCGCTGGGCCTGGCCGCGCGGCGCCTGGCGCGGCAACGGGGCTGGCGCTACACCACGTCCTTCCACACCATGTTCCCGGACTACCTGCAGGCCCGGATGGGCATACCGGCGAACTGGACCTGGCGGTTCATGCGCTGGTTCCACCGGCCCTCGCAACGGGTGCTGGTCCCGACGCCAACCGTGCGGGACACGCTCGCGGCCAGGGGCCTGGGCAACCTCCACATCTGGGCGCGCGGCGTGGATACCGAGCGGTTCCGGCCCGAAGCGGGCAGCGCGCTGCCCTACCCCGGCCCGGTCTTCCTGAGCGTGGGCCGCCTGGCCAAAGAGAAGAACCTCGATGCCTTCCTGTCCCTGGACCTGCCCGGCACCAAGGTAGTGGTGGGTGGCGGTCCCGACGAAGCCCGGCTGCGGCGCAAGTTCCCCGGCGCGGTGTTCCTGGGCATGAAGCCGCACAGCGAGCTGGCGCGCTACTACGCCGGCGCCGACGTATTCGTCTTCCCCAGCCAGACCGACACCTTCGGCCTGGTCATGCTGGAGGCGATCTCCTGCGGCACGCCGGTGGCCGCCTACCGCAGCGAGGCCCCGATGGCGGTCGTGAGCGAAGGGCACACCGGCGTCCTGGACGACGACTTGCGCACGGCCTGCCTGGGCGCGCTGGAACTGTCCGGCACCGACATCCGCCAGCATGCGCTGGCGCACAGTTGGTCCGCCATCGCCTCCCGTCTGTTGGAGTTGCAGGTGCCGGCCGACCCGAAACGCGAAAAAACCGACCTGGACTGGTGTCCGCGGAGCGCGGCGTAGCGTCCCCGCGGCCCGCGGGCCGACACGCGCCTCTCCAGGCGCGGCGGACACGGCATGCGTTCGACGCGCCCTGGCCCGGATGCGCGACCGTCCGGATTTGCTCAGATTTGCTCAGATAAGGAAACGACACCCCTCGTATCCTTTGTGTTCCCGACTGCAGGTCCATGGACATGGACGGCAGGTCGAGAGAACTGACGGTCGAAGGCAGCATCCCATGCAGGTTACCTATCCATTGCCAGCGCACCCGGCCGGGACGCTGGCGGGCGTTCGCGGCCACAGCGCGCCGCCCCTGGTCCACCACCTGCTCGCTCCCCCCGACATCCCCGAACCCGGCGCCCAGGCGCTGGCGTTCCAGCCCGTCTCCTCGTTGCTGGACGGTACCCGCAACCTCTACCAGAGCGTCACCGTTCGGCTGCTGGCGGCGCCGGATGACGACGCGCCGGCCGCGCCCGGCATTCCGCTCGTCCAGGCCGTGATGGCGGTCCTGCGCGACCACTCCTGGGTCACGCTGGGGTGCGCCGTTTCGGCGGGCACGCTGGCCGACGGATCGGGCTGGGCCGAGGTCCTGGATGAACTCCGCGCCGACAACCAGCTCGCCCGCCGGCTGGTGATCGAGCTGGCCCAGGACGACGACCGGCTCCGCACCCGGCAAGCCCTCGGACTTGCCGCCCGGCTGCGCCGGCTGGGCTGCCTGCTGGCCGTCGACGACTTCGGGACGGCCGGCGGTACCGTGGACTTCCTGCTGGATGCCCGGCCCGACATCGTCAAGATCGCCCCGGCTTACCTGCGCCGCGCGCGCAGCCTGCATGGCGCGGGCGAAACGTCCGGCCTGATCCGGCTGTGCCGCCGCCTGGCTCCCGCGGTCGTCATCCAGGGCGTGGACGACCCCGCCGACCTGCCGCGCCTGCCTCGCGAGGCAGGCGTCTGGATCCAGGGCGGCCTGTCGGGCCCCCCGGTGCTGCGCTCGCCCTGGCTGCGGCACAGTCCCTGGCGCCTGGCGACTTGCGCCACGCCGCGGGTGGGCGAACGCCATTGAGCGGCGAGACGATATCCATGCCGCCCTCGCACCCGCGGAATGAACGCGGCGCCTCCGCCGCCACGGCCCGCCCTTCGCGAAAGGCGCCGCGCCGAAGCGCCAGGCGCATCCCGCACAGCGATTTCGCGCTGGCCATCGCCCCTCCGGCTTCCCAGCAGGCGCGTACCAACAAGCGCGTCCTGGTGGCGGACACGGGCAAGCGGTTCTGCGCCGATGTCTGCGACTTCCTGAGCCAGCACGGCTGCCACGCGCGAGCCGTCCACGATCTGCGGCATCTGCTCCAGGCCCTGGCCGAGTGGCAGCCGACGACGCTCTTCCTGAACGCATCCCTGCCGAGCCTCGATCTGGCACAACTGGCGCCGCTGTACGCCCAGTTGCCGCGGGATTTCCTGATCGTCCTGCTGCAGGAGCCCGGCGCCCCCTTCACCTTGTCCGTACCGCCCAAGACGCCATGTCCAGCCCGTCTCCTCAAATCCCCATGCCTGACGGATCTGCGCCACTTCCTGTGACCAGGCAGGCCGCCGGCCCGGAAACCCCCGGCCGGGACAACCTGCGCCCCGCCTCCGGATGGCGCCGCATCCTGGCCCGGTTCGTCAGGAACCATATCCATGGCATGAGGCGCCACGAGCGCTACCTCATGGACGCCACCGGTAGCCGATCCCCGTCGTTGCGCCCCGCCGCGCGGCGCTGGCCGGCCGGGAGCGGTCCCCGCTCCATGACCGCCCCCCGCGCGTTTTCGTTCCAGGGCATCGAGCGCGTCCTGCCGGACTCGCGCGGATGGCACCATCAACCCTGGGGCGAGGACTGGATGGGCCAGCTGCACCGCTTCGACGACCTGAATGCCGCCGACGCCGACCAGCGGCAGGGCTGGCACCGGGCCCTGGTCCTGAACTGGACCCTCGCCAACGGCCCTGGGCACGGCCCGGGCTGGGCCGCGCCCAGCCTGGCGCCCCGCATCGTCAACTGGATCAAATGGGACCTGCGCTGCGGCGGGCTGGCCAACGAGACCACCCTTCGCAGCCTCGTCGTCCAGGTCCGCTACCTGCGCCAGTTTTTCTCGCGCCACTGGCGCGACGGCTCGGCCCCGGACGTCGCCAAGGCGCTGATCTTCGCCGGCAGCTACTTCGGCGACAACCGCGAATCGCGGGCCTGGCTGCGCAAGGGCCTGCGAGCCCTGGGCACGCTGGCGCCGACCGACCTGTCCACGGAAGACCTGCGAGACCTGGCGCTGCTATCCCTGGTCTATCCGGACCTGCATCCGCCCCACGGCCACCGCTGACCCTTACGCGACGCCGGCGGGCAGCGGCGATGCGTCGGCATGCTCGATCATGGCGGCAAGCAGCAGATCGGTCAGCTCGGCGCGCCGGCTGGCCGCCGCCGGATCAGCCCAGAGATTGCGCTGTTCCAGCGGATCCTTCTCCAGGTCGTAGAGTTCGCACAACGCCCGGTCATCCGACTGCGTGATGCGCCACTGTTGCGTCAGCAACGTGCGCAGCCGGAAACGCCGCGGACGCCCGAACTGGAACATGACGGGCTCGTTCTCGATCAGCACGCCCGGCCTCGGCAGCGCAGCGCCGCACGCCAGGGCATCGCGCAGGCTCAGGCCCTGCATGCCGTTGTAGGCGGCGATGCCCGCCCGGTCGAGCACGGTCCCGGCGATGTCCAGTGTCCCGGCCGGCCCCTCGAACCTCGCTCCGC
The DNA here is from genome assembly GCA_009360345.1 of Alcaligenaceae bacterium SAGV5. Classification (GTDB taxonomy): domain Bacteria; phylum Pseudomonadota; class Gammaproteobacteria; order Burkholderiales; family Burkholderiaceae_B; genus Pigmentiphaga. The sequence continues at coordinate 2,232,118 of SPDP01000001.1, read as the reverse complement.
GCCTGGCATCCGGCAGCGCGGGGTCGCTCCAGATGAAGGGCACCCTGACCACGCCCTGGTAATGCATGGGTCCCTTCAGCATGACGCCATGGTCCCCCATCATGTCGCCGTGGTCGCTGGTGAAGATGACGAGGGTGTTCTCGCGCAGCCCCAGGCGGTCCAGCGCCGCCATCACGCGGCCGACCTGCTCGTCGATCAGGCTGATCATGCCGTAGGTCAGGGCCGTGATCTCGCGGCACTCTCGTTCCGAGACGGGGAAGGCCGTGTAGCCCTCGCGCGTGCCGCCGCCGCGGCCGTAGTCGTGCACGCCCCGCACCAGCGGCGAGCTGCCGGGCGCGTGGAACGACGCCGGCAGCGGCACATCTGCCGGATCGTACATATCCCAGAACCGGCCCGGCGGCGTAAAGGGATGATGCGGGTCGGGAAAGGAGCACATCAGGAAGAACGGCGCCGCCGGCCCGGCTTTCGCGGCCAGGGAGGCCAGCCAGTCGCAAGCCCGTTCGCCGATGTAGGACGACGGATAGAGCGACTCCGGCATGCTCGTGCGCCAGGCTTGCGGCGCCCCGTACCCCTGGGCCGGCAGCGCCTGGTCCCGCCCGCGCAGGCTGTCGGGATCCGGATGGCGTTCGGCCAGCCAGCGGGCGTAGTCGCCCTGCACCTGGTCGCCGTGCAGCGTGCATAGCTCGACGTGATCGAAGCCGTAGTAGGGCGTATCCACGCGCCGCCGGCGCCCGGCCTTCCAGTCCGGCGTCCATTCGTTGCCATAGCCTTCCCCCATGCGCGGCCGCTTGGTCGCGTCGCGCAGGCCCTCGGCGGGCGGCCGGCGCCCTTCGGCGGGCAACCAGGCGCGCTTGTCGGGATGGTCGTAGCCGAAGCATTGCAGGTGCGACTTGCCGATCAAGGCGGTGGCGTAGCCCGCGTCCCGCAGCAGTTCCACGAAGGTGGTCTGGTCCAGCGACAGATTGATGCCATTGTGGACGACCCCATGCACCGAGGGCAGGCGCCCCGTCATCAGCGTCGCGCGATTGGACATGCAGGTCGTGCTGGCGGCGTAGAAACGCTCGGCGCGCACGCCCGCCGACGCCAGCGCATCGATGTGGGGCGTACGCAGCGCGGGATTGCCGTAGCAGCCCAGGTGGTCGGCCCGGTGCTGGTCGGTGATGAAGATCAGGATGTTGGGCGCGGACATGGCTCAATCCGCCTGGATCTTGAAGCGCTTGACGATCTCGCCGTATCGCTCGTAGTCGTCGCGCGTGGCCTTGGCCAGCACCTCGCGCGGTCCGCCCACGACCAGTTCACCGCGCTGCTTGAAGTGCTCCGCGGCATCCGGTTCGCGCAGGGCCGCGTTGATCCAGGCATTCAGCCGGTCGGCCAGCGGGGGGGCCAACCCTGCCGGACCATAGACGCCGAACCAGATATTCACGAACACGCCCGGGAAGCCCTGCTCCGCCATCGTGGGCAGGTCGGGGATCAAGGGGCTGCGGCGCTCGTCCACGACCGCGAGCGGCACCAGCCGCCCCGCCTCGATGTAGGGCCTGGCGCCGCCGTAGCCCAGATAGATGAGCTTGACCTGCCCGCCCAGCGCGTCGTTCAGCGCCGGCCCCACCCCGCGGTAGGGAGAATGCAGCAGCGACAGCCCGGCGGCGCGATTGAACAGTTCACCGGCGATGTGCATGGGCGAACCGTTGCCGGAGGTTGCATAGGCCAGGGGCGGCCCGCTCCGGGCAAGCTCGGCCAGTTCGCGGGCATTCCTCACGCCCAGGCTTGGATGCGCCAGCAGCAGCATGGGCGTGGAGGAAATCATCGCGATGGGCGTGAAGTCCCGCTGCACGTCGAAGGTATAGCCCAGGTTCCGGGGCAGGACGTGAGGGGCCATGGCGAAGGTGTTGGCGGTGACCAGCAGGGTGTAGCCGTCGGGGTCGGCGCGCGCCACCATGCCGGTACCTATGCTGCTGCCCCCGCCGGGACGGTTGCTGACCACCACCGGCTGTCCCCAGGCCTTGCCCAGCTTCTCGCTCAGCAGCCGGGCGATGGGGTCGACCCCGCCCCCTGGCGGGAAGGGCACGACCAGCGTCACCGGCCTGGCGGGAAACCCCTGGGCCACCGCTGACCGGGGCAGCAGCCCGCCGCCCGCGAGCCAACCGGCCGCCAGCCCGGCCGCCATGCGCAATCCCGCGCGCCGGCCGGGCCCGATGCCGTCCTTGCACTTGCCATCCATGACTCGTCTCCCCAAAGGCGTTCGATGCACGCGCAGTCTAGGGTGGTCGATATTTATCGTGTAGTAGATAATCGCTTGAATCACTTTCAATTTTTATTTGCAAATAAATGGACCACCTGCGGCTCATCGTCACGTTCGCGCGGGCGGCCGAAGCGGGCAGCTTCAGCAAGGCGGCCCGGACGCTGGGTGTGACGCCGCAGGCCGTCAGCGCCCAGATCCGGCAGCTCGAACAGCAGGTGGGCGTGCGCCTGTTCTACCGCACCACCCGCAGCATCAACCTGACCGAGGAAGGCCGGGCTTTCCATGAGCGCTGCCGCGCCGGCATGGAAACCATCCAGGGCGGACTCGACGTCCTGCGCGACCGCACCGAACAGATGGTGGGCACGGTCAGGCTGGCGCTGCCCTATGCCATCAGTTTTGAGCTCGTCGCGCCGCTGATGGGGCGTTTCATGGACCACCACCCCCAGGTCAGGGTCGATATGCTGACCCTGAATCAATTGCCGGACGTCGTGGAGCACGGCGTGGACGTGGGCATCATCGGCGGCGAGCTTCCCAGTAGCTCGCTGGTCGCCCGCAAGGCCGGGGCCTTCAACCATGTGCTGTGCGCCTCGCCGGCCTACCTGGACGAATGGGGCATGCCGGGCCACGTGGACGAATTGCGGGACCACCGCTGCGTGCTGCTGCGCCACCCCCGCACGGGCAGGCTCTGGCCCTGGACCTTCCAGTCAGGCGGCGACATCGTCACGCTCAACCCCGAGGGCGCGCTGTCCGTGCAGGACGCCGAAAGCCAGCACCGCGCGGTGCTTCACGGCGCGGGCATCGGCCAGATCGCCAGCTACTACGCGGCGCCGCACATCCGCGCGGGCAGGCTGCGCCCCGTCTCCATCGGCTACGTCTCGCGCCAGGTCGACGTCCATCTCTACCTGCCCCAGCGCGACCACATCCCCCTGCGCTGCCGCGCGCTGGCCGACTATCTGCTGGCCGAACTCAAGCGCAATCCGGACCTGGTCCCCGCGACATTCTGATGCCGGATTCGCCCGCACCGCGCCTTCGCCTGTCATGCCGACGACGCGGGAACCCGCTACAATGCCCCCCACCTGAGGAGCGTTGCGACGACCGGCATTCTTGCCAGGCCGCCAGGCTCAGGTAACGGATCGGACCCGGCCCGCCAAGGCTCCGCCGGTCCACGGCAACGGCGCTCGCCCCACATCCTGCCCCTTGCAGGCCATGCGGCGAGCCCTCCCGGCTCACGCCGCGGCGTCAAAGGGCAAGCACTTTGGAGTCCTCATGAACGCTGTACCCAACGCCCAGACCCCCGACCACCGCATCGCCGACATCGCCCTGGCCAACTGGGGCCGCCGCGAGATCAGCATCGCCGAAACCGAAATGCCCGGCCTGATGGCGATCCGCGAGGAATTCACCGCCACCCAGCCGCTCAAGGGCGCCCGCATCGCCGGCAGCCTGCACATGACCATCCAGACCGCCGTGCTGATCGAGACGCTCAAGGCGCTCGGCGCCGACGTGCGCTGGGCCTCGTGCAACATCTTCTCGACCCAGGACCACGCCGCCGCGGCCATCGCCGCCTCGGGCACGCCGGTGTTCGCGATCAAGGGCGAATCGCTGGCCGACTACTGGGAATACACCCACCAGATCTTCGAATGGCCGGCCGGCGCCCACGCCAACATGATCCTGGACGACGGCGGCGATGCCACGCTGCTGCTGCACCTGGGCACCCGCGCCGAACAGGACGCCACCGTGCTGGCCAAGCCCGGCAGCGAAGAGGAAGTCGCGCTGTTCGACTCGATCCGCAAGACCCTCGCGCGCGATCCGAAGTGGTACTCCACCCGCCTTGCCCAGATCAAGGGCGTGACCGAGGAAACCACGACCGGCGTGCACCGCCTCTACCAGATGTCCAAGAAGGGCGAGCTGGCCTTCGCCGCGATCAACGTCAACGACTCGGTCACCAAGTCCAAGTTCGACAACCTGTACGGCTGCCGTGAATCCCTGGTGGACGGCATCAAGCGCGCCACCGACGTCATGGTCGCGGGCAAGGTCGCGGTCGTGTGCGGCTACGGCGACGTGGGCAAGGGCTGCGCCCAGGCGCTGGCCGCGCTGCGCGCCCAGGTGTGGGTGACGGAAGTCGATCCCATCTGCGCGCTGCAGGCCGCGATGGAAGGCTACAAGGTCGTGACCATGGACTACGCGGCCGACAAGGCCGACATCTTCGTCACCGCCACCGGCAACTACCACGTCATCACGCACGAGCACCTGGTCGCGATGAAGGACGAGGCCATCGTCTGCAACATCGGCCACTTCGACAACGAGATCGACGTCGCCTCGCTCAAGCAGTACAAGTGGGAAGAGATCAAGCCGCAGGTCGACCACATCGTCCTGCCCTCGGGCAAGCGCATCATCCTGCTGGCGCAGGGCCGCCTGGTGAACCTGGGCTGCGCCACCGGCCACCCGTCGTTCGTGATGTCGTCCTCGTTCGCCAACCAGACCATCGCGCAGATCGAGCTCTGGAGCCGCAACGAGAACTACGCCAAGGGCGAGGTCTACGTACTGCCCAAGCATCTGGACGAGAAGGTCGCGCGCCTGCACCTGAAGAAGCTGGGCGTCCAGCTGACCCAGTTGCGCGCCGACCAGGCCGCCTACATCAACGTGCCGGTCGAGGGCCCCTACAAGCCCGGGCACTACCGCTACTGATCGTCCCCTTCCGGGGCCATCGCGCCCCGGACGCCCACCCCTTTTCCCTCTGGCAAGGAGTTCGCGATGACCCTCTTACTCGTCTGGTTGCTCAACGCCGTGGCACTGCTGGTCGTGGCCTATCTGCTGCCCGGCATCACCGTGGCGAGCTTCGGCTCGGCGCTGATCGCGGCACTGGTGCTCGGCCTGCTGAATTCGCTGGTCAAGCCGGTCCTGGTGCTGCTACGCTGCCGATCACCGTCGTCACGCTGGGCCTGTTCCTGATCGTGTTGAACGCGCTGCTGTTCTGGTTCGCGGGCTCGATCCTGAAGGGCTTCCAGGTCAACGGCTTCTGGTGGGCGGTCATCGGCGCGCTGCTCTACAGTCTGATCTCGGGCCTGTTGTCGGCCATTGTGCCGAACTGACCCATTTTCTACAGGTTGCTCCCAAGTGAGTTCATCCGTTTCTCCCGGCGCGGCGCCGGCCGAGGCCGCGCCGGTCTTCAGTCTGGAGTTTTTCCCGCCGCGCGATAGCGCGGCGCAGGAAAAGCTGGTCCGCGCGGCCGAGCAGTTGCACGGCCTGCATCCCCATTTCGCCAGCGTGACGTTCGGCGCGGGCGGCTCGACCCGCGACGGCACAATGCTGGCGGTATCGATGTTGCAGAAGCTGGACTACGAAGTCGCACCGCATCTGTCGTGCATAGGTTCGACGGCCGAGAGTCTGCGCGACGTGCTTTATACGTACCGGCAGGCCGGGATCCGGCGGCTGGTGGCCTTGCGCGGCGATATGCCGTCGGGCATGGGCGACATGGGCGAGTTGCGCCATGCGCGGGACCTGGTCGATTTCATCCGCCGGGAAACCGGCGACTGGTTCCACATCGAGGTGGCGGCGTATCCGGAGATGCACCCGCAGGCCCAAGGGCCGGAGGCGGATCTGGATCGGTTCGTGGAGAAGATGCAGGCGGGCGCGGACAGCGCGATCACGCAGTATTTTTTCAATGCGGATGCGTATTTCGATTTCGTCGATCGGGCGACGGCGAAGGGGGTGTTGGCGCCGATCGTGCCGGGGATCATGCCGATCACGAATTTCACGCAGTTGGCGCGGTTTTCGGATATGTGCGGGGCGGAGATTCCTCGGTGGATACGGTTGCGGCTGGCGTCGTATGGGGATGATCGGGCTTCGATCCGGGCGTTCGGGCACGATGTGGTGACGGAGTTGTGCCAGACGTTGCTGGATGGGGGCGCGCCGGGGTTGCATTTCTATACGATGAACCAGGCGGATGCCACGCAGGCTGTTTGGAAAGAGCTGGAGCGTTGATGAGCGTTCGGGTTCTTTAGACGGTTGTTTCCGCCCTTGGGGCGCGGGGTGCCGTGAGGCGCAACGCAGCCGGTCCCGGCTTTGCCGGGGCTTCCCGGAGTTGGCGCGGTTGGCGGGGCGGAAACAACCTGCGGCGTCTTATGGTGTGCTGCCCTGGTCCGTGGTGTGGGGGCCGGGCATGCAACCTTCTTCGGTGATGATCGCGTCGAGCCGCATGTCGTGCGGCTCGGGTACGTGCACGTCGGGGGCCAGGCGGCCGCAGGCGTAGGCGATGCCCAGGGCCAGGGTCGCGTGGCCGCCCTGGCGCAGGGCGGCCAGGGTGCGGTCGTAGTAGCCGCCGCCGTAGCCGATGCGGTCGCCGTCCATGGTGTAGCCCAGGGTCGGGACGAGGACGATGTCGGGGACGCGGGCGGGGGTGGATCCCCCCCATCATTGCCCCATGACGAAAAACATCACGCGGCGGCCTGTTTTTTCATAAAAAATATACTGTATACGAAAAAAGGCATAAGCAAAAATGCCTTTGATGATGAGGGAAACTCCATCGAAGCGATGCACGGGTTCCGTGGAATACCTCGAAAACACGAGGGATTTCGACATTCCTCCGCGGTTCTCCCTGCGAGTATTCCCCTACATTCAACCCGGCTCAGTCACTTCATAATTTGAAATACTGTATACGATTCTAGACAACCCCCGCCCGAGGAGTGTTTCTACATGGAATCCACCGCAACGCTGACCGTCGCGCACGGGATCTACCTCGCCAGCGTCGCCGTCATCATCTTGACGATGATCCTGCGCGCCAATGTCGTCGTTCCTTCCATCATCGGCACCTTTCTCGTCGTCACCGCCCTGACCAGCAATCCAATCAGCGGATTGATCGGCATTTTTTCGGCCAGTTTCGTGGCGGCCAAGGAGTTGTTCAACATCTTCCTGGTGATCGCCCTGATGACCGCGCTGCTGAACTCCTTGAAAAGCCTGCAGGCCGACATCCGCATGGTGCAACCCTTCAGCCGCGTCATGCGCAGCGGCACCAGCGCCTACATCATCATCGCCACCTGTACCTACGTCCTGTCCCTGTTCTTCTGGCCGACGCCCGCCGTGCCCCTGGTCTCGGCGATCCTGCTGCCAGCCGCCATCGCCGCGGGCCTGCCGCCACTGGCGGGCGCGATGGCCATCGCCATCGCCGGCCAAGGCATGGCGCTGTCGTCCGACTACGTCATCGGCGTGGCCCCCGGCATCAGCGCCAAGGCGGCCGGCGCCGCGGTCAGCGCATCCGTGGTGGCCGATCGCGCCCTGGTCCTGTCGCTGATCACCGGCGGCATCGCCCTGGTCCTGGCCTACATGTTCATCCGCCGGCACATCCAGGCGCCCAACCCCGCGCTGCTGTCGGCCTGGCAGGCCCAGGCCCAGAGCGGCACCCTGGCGCGCATGGAAGAATCCGGCTCCTTCGACAAGGCGGAAATCGCGCGCGCCACCAGTTACGAAGAGGCCCCGCCGGCGCTGGCCGACAATGGCCGGACCACCGACGAGCAACGCCGCATCCATTGGTCCAAGACCTTCGCCATCGTCACCCCGCTGGTGTTCCTGGGGGTGATCGCCGTCATGGTCCTGCCGCGCATCTTCCCCAGCCTGCCCGCCCTGCGCGGCGGCGATGCCGCCGCCCTGGTGGGCGGCGCGGCGGCGGCCCTGACGCTGTTCGTGGCCCTGGCGGCCGAAGGCGGCCGCAAGATGCTCGACATCTACCCGGAACACATCACCGATGGCTTCGTCTTCGCCTTCAAGGCCATGGGCTCGGTGCTGCCCATTGCCGGTTTCTTCTTCGTCGGCGCCAACGAGACGGCCGCGCAGATCCTGGGCGTGCCCCAGGCCCAGGCTCCCGGCTTGCTGTTCGAGATCATCTCCGCCGCCCAGCACCTGATTCCGGACAACCACTTCCTGGTGGCCTTCGGCGTGCTCCTGGTCGGCATGATCACCGGCATCGACGGCTCGGGCTTCGCCGGGCTTCCACTGACCGGCACGCTGTCCGGCGCCCTGGGCCCGGTGGTCGGCATCGATCCCGCCACGCTGGCGGCGGTCGGCCAGATGGGCGCGGTATGGACCGGCGGCGGCACGCTGATCGCCTGGTCCTCCCTGATCGCGGTCGCCGGATTCGCCCGCGTGCCGGTCCTGGACATGGTGCGGGCGCTGCTGATCCCGGTCGTGGCCGGCCTGGTCGTCTCCACCATCGCGTCCATTCTGATCTGGGGTTGACGTGCCGCTTCCCCCCGTCGCCAAGACCGCGCTCGGCCGCCATGCGATGGTCTCCACCGGCCATCCGCTCGCGGCGCGGGCCGCGCTCGACATCCTGCGGCAAGGCGGCAATGCCGTGGACGCGGCGATCGCGGCCGATGCCGTCATGGGCGTGGTCGAACCCATGGCGACGAGTGTGGGCGGCGACCTGCTAGCCATGATCGTTCCGGCCGGCGGCGCGGTCGTCAGCTACAACGGCACGGGGCGCGCCCCCGCGCGCCTGCTGCCCGCGCTGGTCGAGGCCCTGCCCGGCCGGCGCATCCCCGAGCGCCATCCCCTGGCCGTCACCACGCCCGGCGCGGTCCAGGGCTGGCACGACCTGCACCAGCGGCTGGGCCGCGCGCCCTGGTCCGGCCTGTTCCAGAGCGCCATCGCCACCGCGCGTGACGGCTTCGCCGTCACCCCCATCACCGCGCGCGAATGGAAGCTGTTCGCGTCGACGCTCCTGCCCGACGCCACGGCGCGCGAACTGTTCCGCGCCGAGGCGCCGCCCGCCCCGGGCGACCAGTTCCACAATCCCGAGCTGGCGGCGCTGCTGGACCGGATCGCGGCGCTCGGACCGGCGGCGTTCTACCAAGGCGCGATCCCCGCCGCCGCCGCCCGGGCCGTCCAGGCGGCCGGCGGCGTCCTGGACGCCGGGGACTTCGGCCATCACAGCGGGCATTTCTGCCCCCCTGTCCACGCCGACTTCCACGGCTATCGGATCCACCAGTGCCCCCCCAACACCCACGGCGTCGCCATTCTCGAAGCCTTGGGCCGGACCGCCCGATCCACGGCGCCGCCCGACAGCGCCCAGGCCACCCTGGAACTGGTCGAGGCCACCGAACAGGCGCTGGCCCAGGCCAGCCGCACGGTGGCCGACCCCGCCGGCAATACGGTATGCACGGTCGTGGTGGACCAGGAGGGCCTGGCGATCACGCTCATGTCCAGCATCTTCAAGCGTTTCGGCTGCGGCATCGCCGTGCCGGGCGGCGGTTTCGTATTGCAGAACCGGGGCTTCGGCTTCGCCACGCCGGGCCACATCAACGGGCCGGCTCCCGGCAAGCGCCCCTACCACACCGTCGTGCCCGGCGCGGTGACGCGCGGGGGACACTTCGAAATGGCCCAGGGCGTCGTCGGCGGACTGATGCAGCCCCAAGGCCAGATCCAGCTGCTGACCCGCATCCTGGCCTGGCGGCAGGATGCGGCCGCCGCCATGTCGGCACCGCGCTGGCGCCTGGAGGCCGGACGCACACTGGCCCTGGAATCCGGCATGGATGAGGCGCTGGCAGCCGCCCTGCGGGAAGCCGGCTACCCGGCGCCCGCCAAGGGCACGGGCGAACTGGCCGGCCGCAGCGACTTCGGCGGCGCCCAACTGGTGCGGCGGCTGCCCGACGGCGGGCTGCAAGGCGTGTCCGACCCACGCAAAGACGGGATTGCCCTGGGGTTCTGATCCTGGTTTTTACCTATTCCACCCGCCCCTAGACGGTATACAGTATATAGAATGGCACGGAAAAGACTGGGCCATCTCGCCAACCATGAAGCCGGAGGAAGAGATCATGGCCACATTGATGAATCGCGACGAATTCCGCAGCGCACTCGAAACCGCCATCAAGGGCAAAAGCGCCAACGCCTCGCCCTTCAGCATCGCCTGGGCGACCGGAAAGCTCAGCCGGGCCCATATGGCCCGCTGGGCCGAAAACCACTACCACTACGTCGGCCCGTTCGCCGACTACCTCGCCTACGTCTACGCCCGCACTCCCGATACGCACACCGAGGCCAAGGATTTCCTCCTGGCCAACATGTACGAGGAAGAAATCGGCGGCGATCGGCATACCGACCTGCTGATCCGCTTCGCCGAAGCCTGCGGCACCACGCGCGAACGAGTCGTGAACCCCGACAACATGTCGCCCACCACGCGTGCGCTGCAAAGCTGGTGCTATGCCATCGCCATGCGCGAGGACCCCATCGTGGCCGTGGCCGGCCTGGTGGTAGGGCTGGAGTCCCAGGTACCCTCGATCTACCGCAAGCAGGCCCCCACCCTGCGCAATGCCTATGGGTTCACCGATGAGGAGATCGAATTCTTCGATCTGCACATCGTCTCGGACGAAATCCACGGCGAACGCGGCTACCAGATCGTGCTCGAACACGCCGACACGCCCGATCTGCAGCAACGCTGCCTGAAGATCTGCGAAGTCGGCGCGCAGATGCGCCTGCTTTACACGACCGCGCTCTACACCGACTACGTCCAGCAGGACCTCCCGCTCGATCAACTGAAGCTGGCCGCCTGAGGCCCGAGACCGGCGGCGCGCCGCGCCGCCTCGCATCCGTTTATCCGCAAAGGCCCGACGTGCACGAACAGACCGCTCAGGAATATCGCAACCACATCGCCGGGCAATGGATTGCCAGCGCGACCGGCCGGACCTTTCCCAACATCAATCCGGCGGATACGAACGACATCGTGGGCCGTTTTGCCGCCTCGGATGCCGGCGACGCGCGCCGGGCCGTGCAAGCGGCGCAGGAGGCCTTCGCCGGATGGCGGGACATGCCCATTTCCCAGCGCGCCCGCATCCTGCTCAAGGCCGCCGACCATCTCGACGCCCACGCCAGCGACTACGCATCGGACATGACGCGCGAGGAAGGCAAGCCGTTGGCCCAGGCCCGCGACGAATTCATCCGGTCGGCGCAGACCCTGAGGTTCTACGCGATAGAGGGCCAATCATTCGGCGGGGAAACCTATCCGGTCGACGACGCCGACATGCTGGTCTACAGCCTGCGCGAACCGCTGGGCGTCGTCACCGTGATCGCACCGTGGAATTTCCCGGTCTCCATCCCCGCGCGCAAGATCGCGCCCGCGCTCATCACGGGCAATACGGTCGTATTCAAGCCTTCGTCGGAATCGCCATTGACGGCCGTGCGGCTGGTCGAATCCTTCATCGCCGCCGGCCTGCCCGCGGGCGTCCTGAACCTCGTGACCGGCAGCGCCGCCGAAGTCGGCCCCACGCTGGTCGAGTCGCCGGAGATCCGCGCCATTTCGTTCACCGGCTCGACCGCGGCCGGACGGCAGATCCACCGCGCGGCGGCGCTGAACACCCGCACCCAGATGGAGCTGGGGGGCAAGAATCCGCTCATCGTGCTTGCCGATGCCGATCTCGACCTGGCCGTCGACCTCGTCATCAAAGGCGGGTTCTCGCTCAGCGGCCAGGCATGCACCGGCACCAGCCGCGTGCTGGTCGACCGTCCGATCCGCGCGGCGTTCAACGAACGCCTGATGCGCCGCACACAGTCATTGAAGATCGGCCCGGGAGCGCAGCCCGGGAATGACCTGGGGCCGTTGGCATCGCGCAAGCAACTCGACTCGGTGCTGTCCTACATCGACATCGGCAAGAAGGAAGCGACCTTGCTGGCCGGCGGCCACCGCCTGAGCGGAGGCCTCTACGACGCGGGCTACTACGTGGCTCCGACGCTCTTCACCGACGTCACGCAGGACATGCGCATCGCCCGCGAGGAAATATTCGGCCCGGTCATCGCCCTGATCGACGTCGACGGCTACGACGATGCCCTGGCGAAAGCCAACGATACCGAGTACGGCCTGGCGGCCGCCCTGGCGACCCGCGATGCCGGGTTGGCCCACCGTTTCGCCCGTGACATCCAGGCCGGCACGGTCAAGATCAACCGGACCACGACCGGCAATCTCATCAACGCGCCTTTCGGCGGGCTCAAGCAATCGAGCACCGCCACCTTCCGCGAGTCCGGCCGCGCCGGCCTGGAGTTCTACACCCAGGTCAAGACCGTTTACCGGGCCTGACGCCGTTTCCCCTCCCTGCCAAGAGCCGTTCCATGAAAAATCTCGTCCGCCTCGAAATCGAAGAAGCCCGCGCCATGGTGCACGCCGCCATCCGCAAATCCCAGGAGATCGGCGTCCTGGAAACCGTCTGCATCGTCGATGAAGGCGGCTATCCGATCGCGCTGGAACGCATGAACGGCGCCCGCATCACCGGTCCGCAGATCGCCTGGAACAAGGCGTTCACCGCCGCCGGCCACAAACGGTCGACCCATCTGTTCACGACCCCGCCCAACGGCCCCGCCTTGCCCGGCAACGAAGCCTTCGGCATCCAGTGGAGCTTCGACGGAAAATTCGCGGTGTTCGTGGGCGGCTTCCCCATCGTGGTCGATGGCGAAGTGGTCGGCGGGGTCGGACTGAGCGGCGGCAACGGCGAACAGGACACCGCGGCCGGCGTGGCCGCGCTGCAAGCCCTGGCCGACCTGCTGGCACCGGCCGGCCACGAAGTGCTGGTGGCCGCCGACATCAAGCGCTGACCCCACGGCCCGGAGGGTTCCATGCCCCGCCATCAAGTCCTGATCGAAGAAACCGGCGCGTGCTTCGGCGTCGACGACGGCGAGTCGGTGCTGGCCGCCGCGCTGCGCGCGGACATCCCCTTCCCGCACGAATGCACCTTCGGCAATTGCGGCTCGTGCCGCTTCAGGCTGTGCCAGGGCGAGGTGGCCTACGACGAACCTCCGCCCGCGCTGAGCGACGAAGAAGCCCGGGCCGGTTATGCCTTGGGCTGCCAGGCGCACCCCCGTTCGGACCTGCGCATCAGCATCGCGGCCGGCGCGGCCGATTTCCCCCCCTCGCGGGTGTGCGAGGCACGGATCGTGGAAATCGGCGCCTGGAACCCGGACACCACGCGCCTCGTCCTGCAGGCCGACGGCGACCTGCCCTATGTTCCCGGACAGCACCTGGGCATCCTGCTGCCCGATGGACGCACCCGCAACTTCTCCATGGCGGCCCCGCCGTCTGACGGCCGGATCGAGCTGCAGATCCGGCGCATCCCGGGTGGGGCATTCACCGGGCAAGGCCTGGCCGCGCTGCGCCCCGGCGATGTCTTGCGCATCGAGGCGCCCCTGGGCACCTTCTGTTATCACTTCCGCGACTACCGCCCATTGCTGATGGCGGCAACGGGCACTGGCCTGGCGCCCGTCAAGGCCATCGTCGAATCGCTGCTGGACGACGGCGATACGCCGCCCATTCATTTGTATTGGGGCCAGCGCGCCGAGTCCGACCTCTACCTGCTCGACACCATCGCCGGCTGGGCTTCGCGCCTGGACGATTTCACGTTCGTACCCGTGCTCTCGCGTCCCGGCCCGGACTGGACAGGACGCAGCGGCTACGTGCAGCACGCGATCGCGGCAGATTTCGACGACCTGTCGGAACACGCCTGCTATCTATGCGGATCGCCCGCGATGATCCTGGACGCCAAACGCACGCTGCTGGAACTGGGGGCATCGGCGGCCCACCTCTATACGGACAGCTTCACATTCCAGCCGGATGCCCTGGCCGCCGCGTAGCGGCCGGGCCGCCACGGCTCACTCGTCGAATTCGCAGACGGTGTAGAGGTTCAGTCCCGAGTTGCGTATCGCCTGCGACCCGCCCAGCCTGGGCAGGTCGATGACGGCGGCCGCCTCGACCACATTGGCGCCCAGCCTCTGCAACAGCTTCATGCCGGCCAGCATGGTGCCGCCGGTGGCGACCAGATCGTCGACCAGCACGACCCGCTGCCCCGGACGCACGGCGTCGGCGTGCATCTCCACCGTTGAACTGCCGTACTCCAGGGCATAGTGTTCGGCGATGGTGTCATAGGGAAGCTTGCCCTTCTTGCGCACGGGCACGAACCCCAGGTTCAGCTCGTGCGCGATCACGCTGCCCACGATGAACCCCCGGGCGTCGATGCCGGCCACCAGGTCCAGGCGCTGGTTCATGTAGCGGTAGACGAACAGCTCGATCAACACGCGGAAGCTGCGGGGGTCCTGCAGCAGCGGCGTGATGTCCCGGAACTGCACGCCGGGCTCGGGCCAGTCGGGCACCGTGCGGATGCGGTCTCGGATGTAGTTCGGATCCAGGAACATGGCGGGCTCGGGCGGGAAGATGTCGGGAGGGACCGGGGCTCGGGCACCCGGCGGCGCAGGACGCCACTGTAACGCAAAGAGCATGAAGCAAGGATCGTGCCCTTGCTACTATACTGGTAGATCGTCGCAATTGAATGACCGTTGCCGCGCGAGGCGACGCGAGGCGCCTTTTTTCGCCGCCCGCCCTCCCGCGGCACCGGCGCGGACCCATCATGCACACCTCAGACCACGGCACGTCCAACGTATACGTTCCCGGCGCCTCCGGCACCGTCGACGTCATAGACTCGGCCCGCAGCACCCTGGCGGTGGAAATCGAAGCACTCCAGGCCCTGTCCAGCCGCCTGGACCGCACGTTCGTGCGCGCGGTCGACATCCTGCTTGCCTGCCCCGGCCGGGTGGTGGTCAGCGGCATCGGCAAGTCCGGACACATCGCCCGCAAGGTCGCCGCCACCTTTGCCTCGACCGGCACGCCCGCCTTCTTCGTCCACGCGGCCGAGGCCGTGCACGGCGATCTTGGCATGATCACCGCCAACGACGTGCTGGTCACGATTTCGTACTCGGGCACGACGTCGGAACTGCTCACCATCGTGCCCGTCGTCAAGCGCCTGGGATCGCCGCTGATCGCGATCACCGGCAACGCGGACTCCGAACTGGCCCAGCTCGCGGACGTGCACCTGGACGCCAGCGTGCCCCAGGAAGCCTGCCCGCTGAACCTCGCGCCCACCGCCAGCACCACGACCGCGCTGGCGCTGGGCGACGCGCTCGCGGTGGCCTGCCTGGAAGCGCGCGGCTTCGGCCCCGAGGATTTCGCCCGGTCCCACCCCGGCGGCGCCCTCGGCCGGCGCCTGCTGACCCATGTCAGCGACGTCATGCGCACCGGCAAGGACCTGCCCGTCGTGCCGATCACGGCGTCCGTCACCGAGGCACTGGTCGAGATCACCCGCAAGAGCATGGGCATGACGGTCGTCGTCGACGGCGACCGCGTGGTCGGGATCTTCACCGACGGCGACCTGCGCCGCCTGATCGAACGCGAAGGCGACATCCGCAACCTGACCGTGATCGCCGGCATGACGCGCAACCCGCTCTATATCGGCCCGAACGCGCTCGCCACCGAGGCGGCCGCGCTGATGGACGACAACCGCAAGAACCAGTTGCTGGTGCTCGACGCCACCGGCCGGCTGGTCGGCGCCCTCCATACCCACGATCTGATGGCAGCAAAGGTGCTCTGAGTCCATGGCGATCCCTCTTCTCCCCCATCCGGCCGAAGCCCTGATCCTGGCCCGCGTGCCGCAAGACGTCCGCGAACGCGCCACCCGGCTGCGGCTGATGATTTTCGACGTCGACGGCGTACTGACCGACGGCCGTCTCTACTACGGCGAACACGGCGAAACCATGAAGCGCTTCCATGCGCTGGACGGTTTCGGACTGCGCATGCTGCACGAAAGCGGCATCGAGGTCGTATTCATGACCGGACGCGATTCGCCCTCCGTATCGCGGCGCGCCGCCGAGCTGGGCATTTCCGAAGTCCAGCAGGGCGTGCGCGACAAGAGCGCGGCCGTGACCGCGCTGGCGCAGCGCTGCAACGTCGAGCTGGACGACGTGGGATTCATGGGCGACGACATCATCGACCTGGCCGCCATGCAGCGCGTGGGCTTCGCCGCCAGCGTGTCCGAGGCGCCGGTCTACGTCACCCAGGCCGCCCACTGGGTGGCCACCCGCCCCGCCGGCGACGGCGCGGCGCGCGAATGCTGCGACCTGATCCTGGCCGCGCAGGGCCGGCTGGGCGGCTACATCACCAGCCGCACCCGCACGACCATCACCGCCGGATCCTCGCCTCAATGAAATCGCCCCCCTACGCGCTCACGCGCGCCCCCCAGGGGGCGATGCGGCTGGACCGGGGGAGCCGGATCCACCGCACCCCGGGTCGGGCGACGCCAGCTCGACGCATGGCGTCGTCGCCGGCTCGCCCCGGCCGGGGAATCCAATGAAGGACCGACTCGCCTCCGGGGTATCGATCGCGCTGCTGGCCGCACTGGTGGCCGGCACGTGGTGGGCGGCCGACTACGCCAAGCGGGCGGTCAAGGAAGATCCCCCGCGCCGGCTGACCCACGAGATCGACTCCTTCGTCGAGCAGTTCGTCATGGTCCGCAGCGACCCGCACGGCATGCCCATGACACGGATGGAAGGCGACCGGCTGGAGCACTATCCGGACGACGACTCGTCGGAAGTCACGCAATTCCGCGCGGTCAGCCAGCGCCCCGAACGGCCGACCATGACAGCCACTTCGCGGCACGCAAGAATGGATCAGGACGGCGCGCGCGTGGTCATGCGCGGCGACGCCCAGTTGAAGCGGCTGCCCAGCCAGGGGCGCCCCGAACTCGACATACGCAGCGAGGAAGTCACCCTGCTGCCCGACGAAGATGTCGCCTACACGGACCTGCCCGCCACCGTGGTCAACGGCACCACGCGCATACAGGGACGCGGCATGCGCTATGACAACGTCACGCGCGAACTGAAGGTCAGCGAGCAGACGCGCGTACAGATCGTGCCCGGCAGCACGCGGCCGGCCGCGCCCCCGGCCCGCCGGCCATCCAAAGGATAGAAACACCGTGCCACATCACCGATTCTCCCGATACGCCGCCCAGGCCGTGTTCGCCCTGGCTGCCCTCGCCTGCGGCGGCCAGGCGTTCGCGGCCGCCGCGGACCGCAACCAGCCGACGACCGTCGATGCCGACTCGCTGCGCTACGATGACCTGAAACAGACCAGCATCTTCACCGGCAACGTCGTGCTGACGAAGGGATCGCTGATCCTGCGCGCCGACCAGCTCGAGCTGCGCGAAGACGCCGAGGGCTATCAGTTCGGCGTCGCCACCGCCAACGGCGGCAAGCTGGTCAACGTGCGCCAGCGCCGCGAAGGCTCCGACGAATACGTCGAGGGCGTGGCCGAGCGCGTCGAATACGACGGCCGCGGAGAGCTGATCCATTTCATCTCGAAGGCCGTCGTCAAGCGGCTGGCCTGCGAGCAGATGGTCGACGAGGTGCGCGGCCAGCGTGTCACGTACAACCAGCGCACCGACACCTATACGGCCACCGGCGGGCCACAAGCCCCCACGTCCAACCAGCGCGTGCGCACCATCATCCAGCCGCGCGGCCAGACCGCCCCGGGCACGCCGGCGGCGGGCTGTGGCGCCCCGGCCCCGGGCAAGGCCGCGCGATGAACGCGCCGCTCATCGAGGCCGGAACGCCGGCCGGCGCGCCGCGCGCCGAGGAATCCACCCAAGGCGAAGGCCGCCTGCGCGCCGAGGGCCTGCGCAAGTCCTACCAGGGACGCACGGTGGTCAAGAACGTGTCGCTGCACGTGGACGGCGGCGAGGTGGTCGGGCTGCTGGGGCCGAACGGCGCGGGCAAGACCACCTGCTTCTACATGATCGTCGGGCTGGTGCCGGCCGATGCCGGCAGCATCGACATCGATCGCGTCTCGGTCACGAGCCTGCCCATCCACAAGCGCGCGCGGCTCGGGCTGTCCTATCTGCCCCAGGACGCCTCCGTCTTCCGCCGGCTCAACGTCGAACAGAACATCCGCGCGGTGCTCGAACTGCAGCGCAATGAACAGGGCTCACCGCTCGGCGCGCAGCAGGTGAACGAGAGCCTGGAATCGCTGCTGGACGAATTGCAGATCGGGCACATCCGCAGCAACGCCGCGATCTCGCTGTCCGGCGGGGAACGCCGCCGCGTCGAGATCGCGCGCGCGCTCGCCACCAATCCCCGCTTCATCCTGCTGGACGAGCCGTTCGCCGGCGTGGACCCCATCGCCGTCATCGAGATCCAGCGCATCGTGCGCTTCCTGAAAGGACGCGGCATAGGCGTGCTCATCACCGACCACAACGTGCGCGAGACGCTCGGCATCTGCGACCGCGCCTACATCATCAGCGACGGCACGGTACTTGCCAGCGGACACCCCGAGGAAATCGTCGGCGACCCGGCAGTACGCCGCGTCTACCTCGGAGAACACTTCCGCATGTAAGCGGTGCCCATGCTCAAACCCGGACTCCAACTTCGTACCTCCCAGCACCTGGCACTGACGCCGGCGCTGCAGCAATCGATCAAGCTGCTGCAATTGTCGACGCTCGAACTCGAACACGAGATCGAGCAGATACTGCAGGAGAATCCGCTGCTCGAACGCGAAGACGACCCCGTGGCGGCCACGATGCGGGTCGATACCGACGGCAGCATGCACACGACCACCCCCGCGGCCCAGGAAGCCGACGGCGAATCCGGCGGCGAGACCGCGGAACCGCCGTCTCCGTCCGACGCCGGCGACATGCCTGATCCGCCCGACATGCCGGAGCTGCACCGGCCTGGCGGCGAGCATGACGACGACACGGCGCCGCAACTGGCCGCGCCCGAGGCGTCGCTGCGCGAGCACCTGCTCGGCCAGCTCGCGCTCACGCAAGCCACGCCACGCGATGCGGCGCTGGTGACGGTACTGGTCGACGAGCTCGACGACAACGGCTATCTCGACATGTCGCTGGAAGAACTCGCCGCGATGCTTCCGCCCGAGTTGGACATCGACGCCGACGAACTGCGTTCCGCGCTGGGGCTGCTCCAGTCCTTCGACCCCACCGGCGTGGGCGCCCGCAACATCTCCGAATGCCTGTGCCTGCAACTGCGCGTGCCGGACCTCGACTGCCTGCCCGAAGCCCGCGATGCCACCGTGCTGGGCCTGGCCCGCGAGATCACCGCGCGGCACCTGCCCTTGCTGGGTGCGCGTGACTACGCCAAGCTGCGCAAGGCGCTGGGCTGCAACGACGACCAGCTGCGCGCCGCGCAGAGCCTGATCCGCCGGCTCGACCCGCGGCCCGGCTCGCGCTATTCGTCGCCCGCCGCGGACTACGTCGTGCCCGACGTGATCGTGCGCAAGGTCGGCAGCCAGTGGCGCGCGATGTTGAACGGCGAAGCCATGCCACGGCTGCGCATCAACCAGATGTACGCACAGATCCTGAAATCGGAACGCAGCTCGGCGCATCCCGGGCTGTCGTCGCAGTTGCAGGAGGCGCGCTGGCTGATACGCAATGTCCAGCAACGCTTCGACACCATTCTGCGCGTGGCCCAGGCCATCATCGACCGTCAGCAGGGTTTTCTCAACCATGGCGAGGTCGCCATGCGGCCCCTTGTATTACGTGAAATAGCAGATACACTAGGCTTGCATGAGTCGACGATCTCACGCGTCACCACGCAGAAATACATGCTCACCCCGCTGGGGACTTTCGAGTTGAAGTATTTCTTCGGCAGCCACGTCGCCACGGAGACCGGAGGAGCGGCATCGTCCACGGCGATCCGTGCGCTGATCAAGCAACTCATTGGTGCGGAGGATCCTACCCAGCCACTATCCGACAGCCAACTTGCGCAGACGCTGGGGGAGCAGGGTATCGTCGTGGCCCGCCGCACGGTGGCCAAATACCGCGAAGCGCTCAAGATTCCGCCGGTTTCCCTGCGTAAGAACATCTAGTACGGATCGCATCCGCGCGGCCTCGCATGCCGCGTATCCATCACCTAATCGCGATGCTAGGGTTAGACCGTACTTGAAAGCCGTGGATAAAGGCTCATCTTTATAGCAACCGCTGAAAACGCATGTGCCAGCCACTTCGATTGCGTGGCGACATCCGGAACATCGGAGCGACGCAAGCAAAGTGGCACGCTCGTGCCACAGGCGTCCATGCCCTGCGGACATGGACGCGGGCTCCGGGGAAGTCTCCCGGTACATTGCTTCAAGGAGGGCTTTACATGAATCTGAGCATCAGCGGACATCACCTCATCGTGACCCCTGCCATACGTGAGTACGTGCTGAACAAGCTCACGCGGGTGTTGAGGCATTTCGATCACGTCATCGATATCCAGGTGCTGCTTTCCGTGGAAAAGCTGCGCCACAGCGCGGAAATCACCATGCATCTCCGAGGCAAGGATGTCCATTGCGAGGCCCAAGAAGAAAATCTATATGCGGCCATCGACACCCTTGTCGACAAAATCGACCGCCAGGTCATCAAGTACAAGGACAAGGTCCAGCGACCTCGGGTCGAGGAAGCCATGAAGAGGGTGCCCCCCCCTTCGCCCTGACGGGCGCCCCCCAGGGGGCGGCACTGGCGGACCGGCGGAGCCGGATCCGCTGTGCCCTGGGGGTAAACATTGGTCGGCGGGGAAAGGAGGCTTTTCCCGCCGTTGTAACGTTTAAAGGATGGGTTCACGTCCAGTTATCCGTGATCGGAATCGAGAAATGCCGCGCTGCGCCATGGTTTTCGGGGGATTGGGTCTTGTCCCGGGTGGGCGCTTCCTTCGTGGAGCGAGGGCATGCGGCGGTACGCGGGAATACGGACGGGTTGTTTGCGGGGCACAAAAGTGCTGCTTTTCGTGACAGATCCGGGCCGCTGGCTATAATCGACGTCCATCTCCAAAAGATGTCGCCCGGTCCATCTATTGTGCGAATTTGTATCGCCCGACTGGCGCATACGCTATGAATCTGATCTCGCGGATACTCCCCCCTTCGAACGTGCTGCTTGATCTGGAAGTCACCAGCAAGAAGCGCGTTTTCGAACAAGTTGGCCTGTTGTTCGAGAACAATCACGGCATCGCCCGCTCGGTGGTGTTCGACAGCCTGTTCGCGCGCGAACGGCTCGGCTCGACCGGCCTGGGACAAGGCGTTGCCGTCCCGCACGGCCGCATCAAGGGGCTGACCGATGCGGTGGCCGCCTTCGTGCGCCTGGCCCAGCCGATCAATTTCGACGCTCCCGATGGCAAGCCCGTGCAGATGCTGGTGTTCCTGCTCGTGCCCGAGCAGGCCACGCAGGTACACCTGGAAATCCTGTCCGAACTGGCGCAGATGCTGTCGAACCGCGCGCTTCGCGAGGCCCTGGTCACCGAACCCTCGGCCAGCGCGATCCACTCGCTGCTGACGCACTGGGAACCGGCCCAGTCCGACGCCGCGGTCTGACCCGGCCGCGGCCCGGTCGGCCGCCTTTTCCGTGTGCCCCATGCTTACTATCGAAAAACTGGTCGACGAGAATACCGACAAGATTTCCTTGAGCTGGCTGGCGGGGCGCTCGAACGCGAATCGCTCGCCGCTGCCCGACACCTGCCTGGCCGCCGCCGATCTGGTCGGCCACCTGAATCTTATCCACCCGTCCCGCATCCAGGTCTTCGGCCACGAAGAGCTGGCTTTCTACGCCCGGCTGGAAGCCCGCCGGCGCGCCCATCACCTGGACGAATTGCTGGCCAGCGGCGTGCCGGCCATCATCATGGCCGACGGCCTGGCCGCCCCGGCCGACCTGCTGGAACACTGCGAGCAGCGCAACGTGCCGCTGCTGGCCTCGCCTCGCTCGGCGGCACAGGTCATCGACCTGCTGCGCATCTACCTGGCCAAGAAACTCGCCCCCGTCACCACCGTGCACGGCGTGTTCATGGACGTGCTCGGCATGGGCGTGCTGATCTCCGGCGAATCGGGCCTGGGCAAGAGTGAACTGGCGCTGGAACTGATCTCCCGCGGCCACGGCCTGGTGGCCGACGACGCGGTGGAGTTCTCGCGCATCGCCCCCAACCTCATCGAGGGCCGCTGCCCGCCACTGCTGCAGAACATGCTGGAAGTGCGCGGCCTGGGCCTGCTGGACATCCGCGCGATCTTCGGCGAGACCTCGGTGCGCCGGAAGATGACACTCAAGATCATCGTCCATCTCGTCCGCACCACCTCGCCCGAAGCCAATTTCGAGCGACTGCCCCTCCAGGCCCTGACCCAGGACGTACTGGCCCTGCCCATCCGCAAGGTCGTCCTGCCGGTGGCCGCCGGCCGCAACCTGGCCGTGCTGGTCGAAGCGGCGGTACGCAACGCCATCCTGCAACTGCGCGGCATCGACACCATGACCGAGTTCATGGAACGGCAGATGGACGCCATCCAGAACGGCGAACCCTAGGGGTCCCCCCCTACGCCCTTCGGGCGCCCCCCCCAGGGGGCGATGCGGGTGGACCGGCGGAGCCGGATCCGCGGCGCCCTGGCAGCCAATAGGCCGACGCGGAGCAGTGGAAAGAGGGACAGTTCTGAGAGTGTGGGTTATCGTTCAGGCTGCGCCCTATTCGAGGCGCAGCCTGAATGAATGGATCTCCTCTGCGAGGCTGAATCAGCTGTGTTACGTGTCGTTTTCATCACCGGTATCTCGGGCTCGGGCAAGTCCGTGGCTCTTCGTACCCTTGAGGATGCCGGCTACAACTGCGTCGACAATCTTCCCGTTCGCTTTCTTCACGATTTCATCGCGGCCGCGCACGATGAAGGGCAGCAGCGTGTCGGCGTGTCCGTCGATGCGCGTTCCAGTGGGGCGATTGCCAATCTGCCCGACACCATCAATGCGCTGCGGGCACTGGGGACCGAGGTCCGCGTGGTGTTCCTGGACGCCGACACCGGCACGCTGGTGCAGCGCTACTCGGAATCGCGCCGCCGCCATCCGCTGACCGACAAGCTTTTCCATGAAGGCGTGGCCCCCTCGGTCGAGGCCTGCATCGCGCACGAGCGCGAGCTGCTGGGGCCGCTGCGCGAGCTGGGCCACGTCATCGACACGACGGGCCTGACGCCTTCGCAGTTGCGGTCCTGGGTGCGCAATGTGGTGCAGGCCGATACCGTGCCGCTGGTCCTGACCTTCGAGTCCTTCGCGTTCAAGGAAAGCGTTCCGCTGGACGCGGACCTGATGTTCGACGTGCGCTGCCTGCCCAACCCCCACTACGATCCGGTCCTGCGGCCGCTGACGGGCCGGGACGCGCCGGTGGCAAGCTTCCTGGCGGCGATCCCCAGCGTGAGCCGCATGATCGACGATATCGCCGCCTTCATCCGCACCTGGCTGCCGGAATACATGCAGGACACGCGCAGCTACCTGACGGTGGCCATCGGCTGTACGGGCGGCACGCACCGATCGGTCTACGTGGTGGAGCAACTGGCCGCCATGTTCGCGGGCCAGGGCCAAGTCCTGGTACGCCACCGCGCGCAAAAGCAATTCGACCTCTACGATCCGGGCGGCGGCCCCGGCGAAACGCCGCCGCATGCCGGACCTCAGTATTCAGGACACTAGACGATGAAGCAGACCGACCGGCCTTCCCGGCCTGGCGCGTGCCCGATCACCAGCCGCCCGCCCCGGGGGAGGACCGAAGGCCTCCTGCTCTGGGCGGCGGTCTGCGCCACGGTATTCCTGGCCGCCTGCGGCACCACGCCCAAGGCGCCATCGGGCTCTGGCTCGCGCGGCGGCGGCTACTACAAGGACGACGGCCCGCCCTCCAATCCGCCCGCCAACCTGGACCAGGTACCCGACCCGCTGCCGGCCGTCGAGCCGCTCGCCAGCGGCGCGAACAAGCCCTACGTGATCTTCGGCAAACGCTACGTGCCCGACACCTCCATGCAGCCCTACAAGGTGCGCGGGGTCGCGTCGTGGTACGGACGCAAGTTCCATGGGGCGCGCACGTCGAACGGCGAAATCTACGACATGTACGCGATGACGGCGGCCCACACCACGCTGCCCATCCCCAGCTACGCCCGCGTCACGCGGGTCGGGACCGGAAAATCGGTGATCGTGCGCGTGAACGACCGGGGCCCCTTCCACAGCGACCGCGTCATCGATCTTTCCTACACCGCCGCCTACAAGCTGGGCCTGCTCGCGCAGGGCAGCGGGGAAGTGGAGGTCGAATGGCTGGGTCCGGAGGCGATCGCCAGGATCCGCAGCGAACGCGGGAATGCGCCCGCGCTGGCCGCAGCGCCCGCGCCGGTGGCCGAGGCCGACGTGGTCGCCATACCGGTAGCCACGCAGGCACCCGCCAGCCAGATGCGGGACCTGCCGCCGCTGGCCTCCGCCTCGCCCGGCGCCCCCGCCATGACAGGCGGCGTGCAGGTCCCCCTGGCGGCAACCACGCCGGTGGTCTCGACACCGCAATCGGGCATTTTCCTGCAGGTCGGCGCCTTCAGCGGCCAGCGCAACGCCGAAGACCTGGCGGCCCGGGTCCGGACCCAATTGGGAGACCAGGCCGAGCCGCTGCGCATCGTGAACACAGACAGCCTGCACCGCGTGCACCTGGGGCCCTACCCCTCTCGCGAGAGCGCGCTGGCGGCCGCGCAGCGCGTACAGGCCCGGCTGGACATCGCGCCGGTCATCGTCGTGCGCTGACCGGACGACCCGGTTACCTGAGAACGGGACATTCCTGTCCTGGCGGCGCTGCGGCGCGTGTCCGCTTGAGGCATGCTGGACGGCCCTCGTCCCCCTTCGCCGCGCCATGCCCCTTCCTTCCCCGGCTTTCGCCGGCACCGCGCCCTTCCCGCTATTCGTCCTTCAGCGCCAGCGCGCGGGCATACAAGGCGTCCCGGGGCGCGCCGGTAATGCGGGCCGCTACCTTGGCGCTGTCACGCACGCTCAATACATCGAGCAGCGCCCGCAGCACGTCGTCCGCGTGGGCATCCAGCGCCCCCGCCGGCTCTTCGGGCGCCGCCTCCACGATCAGCACGAACTCGCCCTGCGCGCGCTGCGGATGGGCCGCCAGCCAGGCCTGCGCCTCGGCCAGCGGCACCGTGGCGATCTCTTCGAAACGCTTGGTCAATTCCCGCGCCACGGTCAGCCGCCGGCTGGCGCCGCATACCGCCAGCAGGTCGGCCATCGTGGCGGCCATCCGATGCGGCGATTCGTACATGGCCACCGGCGCCGGCAGCGCGCACCACTGGGCCAGCCAGCGCTGGCGGGCGGCAGCCTTGGGCGGCGGAAATCCGGCGAAAACGAAAGCCGGGTTCTCGTCGGAGGTCGCGCCGCTGGCCATCAGCGCGGCGATCACGGCGCTGGCGCCAGGCACCGGCACGACCGGATGGCCGGCCGCCCGCACTTCGCGCACGATGCGCGCCCCCGGATCGCTGACCCCGGGCGCGCCCGCGTCCGAGACCAGGGCCACCCGTTCGCCCGCGGCCAGCCTGCCGACGATGGCCTGGGCGGCCTGGGCCTCGTTGTGCCGGTGGGCGGCCATCAAGGGAGTGGATATGCCCCAGGCGTCCAGCAGGGGCCGGGTCATGCGCGTGTCTTCGGCGGCGATCACGTCGACCCGCTGCAGGCAGGCCTGGGCGCGCAGGCTCAGGTCCCCCAGGTTGCCGATGGGGGTGGCCACGACATACAGCGCGGGCGCGGGCCAATATTGCGCCGCCACCTTGTCCGCCAGCCTTTCCCAGGCGCCGGTGGACGGCCTGGAAGATTCGATTTCATTGTCCATGGCGCGAGGATACCGCGAGGGCGCCCATGACGGCGGCCGACACGCAAGCCTATGCCCTGGCCCATGCGGCGCAGCGGCGGGCGGTGCGCCGCCGCCCCCGGCCTGGCAGCCGGCAGGAAACGGCCGCGCCGCCCCGCCGGTCGCCCGCGCAGCAGGCCGGCGACCGCGCCGAACACGCGGCGCTGGCGCACCTGCGCGCCGCCGGGCTGGCCCTCGTGGCCCGCAACGTTGCCTGCCGCGCCGGAGAAATCGACCTGATCATGCGCGATGGCACGGTCCTGGTCTTCGTCGAAGTCCGCTCGCGGACCCTTGGCCGCTACGGCGGCGCGGCGGCCAGCGTGGGGCCGGCCAAGCGGCTGCGCCTGGCGAGGACGGCCGCCCACTTCCTGCGGACGCGCTGGAAAGGGCCGCCGCCGCCCTGCCGCTTCGACGTCCTGGCCTTCGAGGCCGATGCGCCGCCGCGATGGATACGGCACGCCTTTTCCCTCGAGGGGCTGCCCGGTTTCCGATAGCCCGCCCCTCCCATCTGCCCGTCCGGGAAACTATCATTGCCGAAACCGCTCCAACCCATGGCCGCCGCCCGTAACCGGGGTGTCACGGCCGGTTACAGCGGACACACTTGCCCGCCAGGCCGGCAAACCGGCCGTTTCCCCTGCATGAGATAATCCCGGCATGGACCTTATCGCCCGCATATCCGCCCATTTCCGCGACGCCGTCGCCTTGTTCGAACACTGCCAGGACACCCTGGCGGCGCCCACCGCGGCCGCCGTCGACGCGCTGGTGTTCAGCCTTTCCAACAACGGCAAGATCCTGGCCTGCGGCAATGGCGGGTCCGCCGCCGACGCCCAGCACTTCGCCGCCGAACTGGTCGGCCGCTTCGAACGCGACCGTCTGCCGCTGGGCGCCATCGCGCTCAACACCGATACCTCCATCCTGACCGCGGTCGGCAACGACTTCGGCTACGACCGGGTGTTTTCCCAGCAGGTCAACGCGCTCGGCCAGCCCGGCGACGTGCTGGTGGCGATTTCCACCAGCGGCAACTCGGCCAACGTGATCGAGGCCATCGAGGCGGCCCATTCGCGCGAGCTGCGCATCATCGCGCTGACCGGCAAGGGCGGCGGCAGGATCGGCCAGATGCTGACCGAAGACGACGTGCACCTGTGCGTGCCGCACGACCGCACCCTGCGCATCCAGGAAGTCCACATACTGCTGCTGCACGCCATGTGCGACGGCATCGACGCTCAACTGCTGGGAGATCTCTGATGTTTCGCAAACCGGCCGCTTCGGTACGCCCCCTGGTCCTGGCCCTCGTGGTCGCAAGCTCGGCATGGGCGGTATCCGCCTGCGCGCCCATCGTCCTGGGCAGCGCCTATGTCGGCACGATGGCCGCCACCGACCGCCGCACCGTGGGCATCCAGGTCGAGGACAAGAACATCGAGCTCAAGGCGTCCAGCCGGCTGTCCGGCCGCTACGGCGACAAGGGCCATATCAACGTCAATGCCTACAACCGCAAGCTCCTGCTGACCGGCGAAGTCCCCGACGAAGCCGCCAAGCGCGATGCCGAGGAACAAGCGCGCGGCGTCGAGAACGTCCGCGCCATCGTGAACGAGCTCCAGATCGGCATCCCGACGTCGCTGGCCACCCGCTCGAACGATCTCTTCATCGAAGGCAAGATCAAGGCGTCGCTGGTGGACGCCAAGGATCTCTTCGCCAACTCCTTCCGCATCACGGTCGAGAACGGCGTGGCCTACCTGATGGGCCGCGTCACCGAACGGGAAGGCAAGCGCGGCGCCGAGATCGCCGCCGGCGTGAGCGGGGTCAAGAAGGTGGTCAAGGTATTCGACTACATCACCGAAGAGGAACTGCAGGATCTCTCGAAAGTGAAGGCCGAGCAGGACCAGTCGCAAACCGCCGGCGGCTCGTCGGACAGCCGCTGACCGGCGTCCCCGCCCACCGGCAGGCGGGCTGGACACGCATCCCGGCCTATAATGGGCCGCATCGCGGGCGCGGACACGCGCCGCCCTGCCCGCCTCGCAACGGATCGCTCCCTATGCCGATTTCTGCCCCCTTCAACGGAACCGCCCGCGCCCAGCGCGGCGCCGCCAAACTGGCGGCCATCCTCGCGGTCGCGCTGCTGGCCGCCGCCGGCGCCTGGTTCGCGCTGGCCCCCGCCGCCAAGGCGCCCGACACCACCTTCACCTCCATCCACGGCGAAAAATTCACCACCGAGAGCCTGCGCGGCAAGGTGGTGCTGGTCAACTTCTGGGCCACCAGTTGCGTGACCTGCGTGAAGGAGATGCCGATGATGGTCGAGACCTACAAGAAGTACGCGCCGCAAGGCTACGAAATGGTCGCGGTGGCCATGAGCTACGACCCGGCCAACTACGTGCTCAATTTCGCGCAAAGCCGCGAGCTGCCCTTCAAGGTCGCGCTGGACCCGATGGGCGAGATCGCGCGCAGCTTCGAGGACGTCAAGCTCACGCCCACCTCGTTCCTGATCGACAAGCAGGGCCGCATCATCAAGCGCTACCTGGGCGAGCCCAACGTCGCCGAGTTCCACGCCACGATCGAAAAAGCGCTGGCCAGCTGACGCCATGACGAGCACCCGCATCGTCCGCATCGATCACCGCGCCTGGAACGACGCCCCGGACCATGTCGGCGCGTCCACGCCCGTGGCCGAACTGGAAGAAGGCAAAGTCCTGTACTTCCCCGAACTGCGCTTCGCGCTGAGCGATGCCGAAACCCGCCTGCTCGACCCCGCGCTGGTCGATCCCAAGCGCAAGAACATCAGCCTGAACGCCACCACCGGCAAGCTGACCGGCGTGGCCGTGGAGGACGAGCGGCGGAACGCGATCGGCGCGCTGGTGCGCCGCTACTACGAGACCACGCGCCACTTCCTGGACCGGCTGCTGCCTGGCTACGCATCGCACCTGCATGCCCCCACCACCAGCCTGCGCCTGCATCGCATCGGCACCTGGAAGATGTCCTGGCGCAAGGACGACACCCGCCTGCACGTGGATGCCTTCCCCTCGCGGCCGGTGGGCGAACAGCGCATCCTGCGCGTCTTCAACAACATCAATCCGCATGGCGACACCCGCCAGTGGCGGGTCGGCGAAGCCTTCGACACGCTGTCGGCGCGCTACCTGCCGCAGATGCCGGCCTACCGGCCCGGCGTGGCGTGGCTGCTGCACAAACTGCATGTCACCAAGAGCCGCCGCAGCGCCTACGACCACTTCATGCTGCAATTGCACGACCGCATGAAAGCCGACGCGGGCTACCAGCGCGACGGCCTGCAGGAAAGCATCGAGTTCCCGCCGGGCAGCACCTGGATCTGCTTTTCGGACCAGACGCCGCACGCGGCCATGACGGGCCAGTTCATGCTGGAGCAGACCTACCTGCTGCCGGTCTCGGCCATGGCGCATCCGGAGCGTTCGCCCCAGCGCGTACTGGCGCGGCAGGTCGCCGCCGCGCGCTAGGACCCGCCCCCATACCCCTATAGCAAGCCTCCCTCGCGGCGGCCTCAGGCGATTCCTGCGGCCTGTTCGCGCCGCCGCGCGGCGGCGGCGCGTATGCACTCGATCAGCGCCCGCACCGCGTGCGAAGGCACGGCGTCGCTGCGCAGCGTCAGCCCGACCGAGGCCGAAGTGTGCTGCGTGTCGCAGGCCAGCCGGACCAGGCTGCCGGCGCGCAGATCGTGTTCGACCACGCCCAGCGCAATCATCCAGACCGCATCGGTATGGGCCACGTAGGACCGGGCGAAGGCATCGGACAAGGTCTCGATCGCCTCGCGCCCGACGCCCACGCCATGCCGGACCATGTACGAATCGATGGTGTGGCGGATGGCCGTGCCCGGCAGCGGCACCACCATGCCGCAGGCGGCGATCTCCTCGGGCTCCACCCGATGGGCGGACGCCAGCGGATGCCCCGGCCGGGCAACCACCACCACCGGTTCCTCGTACAGATGCTCGTACGACAGGCCCAGCATTTCCGAGGGCTCCGCCACGCGGCCCAGCACCAGGTCCAGTTCGCCCTGCTTGAGCAATGCCAGCAGCCCCGCGTTCACCCCTGTATGCACGCTGAGCCGGACCGACGGCCACTGGCGCTTGAACAGGCTGGCCGCCTGCGGTCCGATGGTGGGCGCGACGGTGGGAAGCGTGCCGATCGCGATGACGGCCACGTCGTCCCGTACGGTGGAGGAAACATGGTCCAGGCCCTCGCGCAGCGTACGCAGGCTGCTGCCGGCATAGCCCAGCAGCACTTGTCCCTTTTCGGTCAGCCCCACGCCGCGCTTGCTGCGTATCACGAGCTGCGCCTGCACCACGTCCTCCAGCTCCGCCAGCGTCTTGGAAATGGCCGGCTGCGAGATGCCCAGCGCATCGGCCGCCTGCCCCATATGTCGGTGCGCGGCGATGGCGACCAGACATTGGAGATGCCGCAGCTTGATGCGGCCCAGTCCCATGGATATGCCGTACTCCTGCATGAGCGCTCCCTCGACCCGTCAAATCATAACCAAAAGGAAATCAACTCTTCTTATTTTTCATTTTTCATAACCAAAATAACTAAATACACTGGGACAAAACATCAGCATCCGGAGCGAGACCATGCCCACCCTTCGACCGGCCCTCCTGGCCGCCGCCCTGCTTGCCGCCTCTCCCGTCGCGCACGCGCAATCCGGCTACCCTTCCAAGCCGGTACGCGTCCTGGTCGGCTCGCCGCCGGGAGCGCCCTCGGACATGGTCGCCCGGATTCTTGCCGAGCGCCTGGGCAACCGCTTCAAGCAGACCTTCGTGGTGGAGAACCGCGCCGGCGCCAACAACGGCCTGGCCGCGCAGCAGGTCGCCAAGTCCGCGGCCGACGGCTACACCCTGCTGGTCACGCCCGACACCGTGGTCACGGTCAATCCCTTCGTCTACAAGAAGATGGATTTCGACCCGCGCACCGACCTCGTGCCGGTTTCCCTGGTGGCCAACTTCAACCAGATGATGGTGTGCAATGCCGCGCTCAAGCTCACCTCCATGGAGCAACTGATCGCGCGTGCCCGGCAGACGCCGATGACCTATGCGTCCGGCGGGCAGGGCTCGCCCGGCCATCTCGCGGCCGAACTGGTCCTGAGCAAGGCCGGCGTCGCCATGACCCACGTCCCCTACAAGGGCCCGAGCCCGGCGATGACGGACGTCATGGGCGGCCAGGTCGACTGCGGTTTCCTGGCCACTCCCACGGTGCTGCCCAACGTCCAGTCCGGGCGGCTGACCGCGCTGGCCGTCTCCTCGGCCCGGCCCTCGCCGATGGCCCCCGGCGTGCCGACCCTGCCGCAGGTCGGCCTGCCCGGCATCGACGCGTCCTTCAACCAATACCTGATGGCGCCCAGGGACACGCCGGCGGCCGTGGTGCAGGCCCTGCAGGAAGCCGTAGCGGCCGCGCTGCGGGAAGCGCCCGTGCGCCAGCGCCTGACCTCGCTCGACCTGACGCCAGTGGGCCAGGTCGGGGCGCAGGCAGCGGAAACCTTGAAGCACGACACGGCCAAGTGGGCCGAAGTCGTCAAGCGCGTCGATATCCGGGAGTAGATGCCCCCGGCGCGCGGGCGCCCGCCCCTTCCGGGGGGCGCCCGAAGGGCGTAGGGCGTGGGACAAATTAGGCGTATGCTAGGCAGCTGTTTTTTCTTCTCTTGTATTTAGAGCAGCATGGCTAGCCTGTCACGCGATGAACAGATCGCGGCGCTACGCCGGGATGGCCTGGTGGTGGTGCGCAATTTCCTGGATGACGATGCCTGCGCAGCGCTGCTGCAGATTGCGCGCGCGCAGCTCAATGCCCATATCGACCCCGTCGAGTACGAAGCGGACCTGGGTTATCCCGGCGCCCCGACTTCCCGCGAGGCGGAGGGCGGACGAACGGTGCGGCGGCTGCTGGATGCGTGGTCGCGCGACGAGGCCTATCGGCAGTACGCGACCTGCGCGCCCATCCGCGAGTGGATGGCGGCGTATTTCGGCGAACCGGCCAGGCTGTCGCTGGCCCATCACAACTGCGTCATGACCAAGCACCCGCGCTACGGCACGCTCACGGGCTGGCACCGCGACTTCCGCTATTGGTCGTTCCAGCGCGATGACATGGTCTCGATCTGGCTGGCGCTGGGCGACGAGGAGCACCGCAACGGCGCGCTGCACCTGGTGCCGGGGTCGCACCGGGACAGCTTCGACGCCTCGCGTTTCGACGAACGCAAGTTCTTCCGCGACGACCTGCCCGCCAATCGCGCGGTCATCGAGCACGCCATCGTGCCGGAGCTGCGCGCCGGCGATGTGATGTTCTTCCACTGCAATACCCTGCACGCGGCCGACCGGAACGCGACGGACGAGGTGAAGTTCTCGGTGGTGTTCACCTATCACGCCGCCAGCAACCGCCCCCTGCCCGGCACCCGCTCCGCCGCCAAAGGCAGCATCAGCCTGGAAGGCGCCTGAGCCTGAACCTAATCCGGGGCCTGGCGCGCATGCGCGCGCAGTTCCTCGGCCGCCAGTTCGTCGGCCAGCGCGCTGGCTTGCAGCAGGAACGGTGAGCGGTCGTCCCGGCGGCGACTCACGATCACCGGCGAGGTGAAACCCGGGCTGTCCAGCGGCAGGTAGGCGACATCCTCGCGCTGCAGGCGCTGCACCGAGGCGGGCACCACGGTCACGCCCAGGCCGGCCGCGACCAGCCCGACGGCAGTCTGCAGTTCGTTGGCTTCCTGGACCACGTCCAGGCCATGGCCCGCCGCCCGGAACAGGCCCAGCACGTGGTCGGCATAGCTCGGCCGGGGACGGGCCGGATACAGGATGAAAGGCTGGGCGGCCAGGTCGGCCGCCCGCACCCCCTGCCGCGCGTCTCCGGCCAGCGGGTGGGCGCGCGCGACCACGGCAACCAGCGGCTCGGCCATCAGCACTTTGCGTTCGATATCGGGATCGTCGAAAAGGATCCGCCCGAACCCGATGTCGATGCGTCCGGCCTTGAGCGCTTCCATCTGCTGCAGGGTCGTCAGTTCCGACAACCCCACCTCCACGTGCCGGTCGGCGCTCCGCAGGCGGCGTATCAGTTCGGGCACGAATCCGTACAACGTGGACGGCACGAAGCCCACGCCGAACCAGCGCCGCCCCTGCTGTCCGATCCGGCGGGTGGCATCGCCGATTTCCTGGAGCCGCGCGGTCAATTGCAGCGAATGTTCGAGCAGGAAACGGCCAGCCTCCGTCAAGCGCAGCGATCGCCCGGTTCGCTCGAACAGGAGTACGCCCAGTTCATCCTCCAGCGCACGGATCTGCCGGCTGAGCGGCGGTTGCGCCATGTGCAGTTTCTCGGCGGCGCGCGTGACGTTCATTTCCTGCGCCACGGCCTGGAAGTAGCGTAGCTGTCTGATGTCCATCGATACCCTTAGGGTATTGAAAGGGACAAATATAGTCTTGGACGCAAGAAAAATCGAATTCCATACTGGCTTCTCGAACCTCAAGGAACCGGAAAAGTATGGCTTTCCCTTGCATCGAGTCGATCGAAGCCGTTCTGGTCGACCTGCCGACCATCCGCGCCCATCAACTGGCGATGACGGTCATGAACGTACAGACGCTCGTCATCGTGCGACTGTGGTGTTCCGACGGGGCGGAGGGGCTGGGAGAAGCCACCACCATAGGCGGGCTGAGCTATGGCGAAGAAAGCCCCGAGGGCATCAAGCTCGCCATCGACACCTACCTGGCGCCG
This sequence comes from Alcaligenaceae bacterium SAGV5, assembly GCA_009360345.1. GTDB lineage: Bacteria > Pseudomonadota > Gammaproteobacteria > Burkholderiales > Burkholderiaceae_B > Pigmentiphaga. The sequence goes on along the minus strand of SPDP01000001.1, from coordinate 2,198,745 downwards.
GCGCTGCTGGGGCAGGACGCCTCCAACGTGCTGGCCGCGGTCCAGCGCATGAATCGGGTGGCGCGCGGCAATACCTTCGCCAAATCGGCGCTCGAAACGGCGCTGCTCGACGCGCAAGGCAAGCGGCTGGGCGTATCGGTCTCGACCCTGCTGGGCGGCGCGGTGCGCGAAGCGGTGCCCGTCCTCTGGACACTGGCCAGCGGCGATACCCGGCGCGATATCGAGGAAGCCGAATCCCTGCTGGCCGCGCGGCGGCACGATACCTTCAAACTGAAGATCGGCCGCCGCTCCGTGGCCGAGGACGTGGCCCACGTATGCGCCATCAAGGAAGCGCTGGGCGCGCGGGCGCGCGTGACCGTGGACGTGAACCAGGCCTGGAGCGAATCGCAGGCGGCCACCGGCATCGCCCGGCTGGAAGCGGCCGGCGTGGACCTGGTCGAACAACCGCTGCCGCGCGCCCATCGGGCCGGGATGGCAAGGCTGGCGGCGCGTTTCGTCATACCCATCATGGCCGACGAAGCCGTGCACAGCCCTGAAGACGCCATGGATCTCGCCCGCCAGGGCGCGGCCGACGTGCTGGCCCTGAAGATTTCCAAATCGGGCGGCCTCTATGAAGTCTTGCGCACCGCCGCGGTGGGCGACGCGGCGGGCATGGCACTGTACGGCGGCACCATGCTGGAAGGCAGCATAGGCACGGTGGCGGCCGCGCACGCTTTCGCCACGCTGCCCCGGCTGGAATGGGGCACCGAGTTGTTCGGCCCCTTGCTGCTGGTGGACGACATCGTCCAGCAACGCCCCGCCTACCAGGAATTCTCGATGACGCTGCCTGCCGGTCCGGGGTTGGGATTGGCGCTCGACGAAGAAAAACTGAGGCGCTATCGCCGGGACCGCTGAAGCGCCCCCATCACCAGGAGATTCCCATGTTGTTCCTCGTCCGCATGGACGTCCGCATGCCGCCGTCCATGCCCAAGGAAGAAGCCGATGCGCTGAAGGCCACCGAGAAGGCCTATTCCCAGGGCCTGCAACGGCAGGGCAAGTGGCCGCACCTCTACCGCGTGGTCGGCGAGTACGCCAACTACAGCATCTTCGACGTGGCGGACAACGACGAGCTGCACACGCTGCTGTCGTCGCTGCCGCTGTTTCCCTACATGGAAATCCACGTCACGCCGCTGGCCCGCCATCCTTCATCCATCCACTGAACGCCCCCGGCGGCCCATCCATATCTACTATTCCCATCGGAGACAACGATGAAACCCCTGCACAAGACAACCGCCCTGGCCTTCGCCGCCCTGCTCGCCCTGCCGTTCGCCGCGGCCGCGGGCGACGGCTACCCGGACCGCCCCGTCCGCTGGATCGTTCCGTTCCCGCCGGGCGGGGCCATGGACAACATCGCCCGCACGCTGGGCGAAGCCATGGGCAAGAACCTGGGCCAGTCCTTCGTGATCGAGAACCGCGCGGGCGCCGGCGGCAACATCGGCGCCACCGCGGTGGCGCGCGCGAAACCGGACGGCTACACCATCATGATCGTCGCCAACGGCATGGCGGTGAACCCCGCGCTTTATCCGGACATGGCCTACGATCCGGTCAAGGACTTCACCCCCATCTCGCTGCTGGCCGTCGTGCCCAATGTACTGGTGGTCAATCCGCAGCGCATCCAGGCCAAGACCGTGCCGGAAGTCATCGCGCTCGCCAAGGCGCACCCCGGCAAGTACACCTATGCCTCGGCCGGCGTGGGCACCTCCATCCACCTGGCGGGCGAGCTCTTCGCCAAGATGGCCGGCGTGCAGATGCTGCACGTGCCCTACAAGGGCAGCGGCCCGGCGATCGCCGACATGCTCGGCGGGCAGGTCGACTACATGTTCGACAGCATTACCTCGTCCAAGCCGCACATCGATGCCGGCAAGCTCGTCGCCATCGCGGTCACCACCGGGAAGCGCTCGGCCGCGTTGCCCAACGTGCCGACGGTGGCCGAAGCCGGCCTGCCCGGCTACGAACTGACGCCGTGGTTCGCCGCCTTCGCGCCGGCCGGCACGCCGCCCGCCGTCGTCGACAAACTGAACCAAGCCATGCGCGATGCACTCAAGACGCCCAAGGTGCGGAACACCCTGGCCTCGATCGGCGCCGAGCCCATAGGCGGATCGCCCGCCGAACTGCGCGACTATCTCGCCTCGGAAATCAAGAGCGGACGCGAGCTGATCGAATCGCGCGGAATCAAGATGGAATAAGGCGCAGGCCGTCTCCTCCCGGGGGGCTGTTTCCGATGCGCATCCTCGCGCATAATGCGCCGTTTATCGAAGCGGAACCTGCGGAGACAGCCCCATGAAAATCGAGACCCTGGCGGTACACGCCGGCTACAGCCCGGACCCCACGACCCACGCGGTGGCCGTGCCCATCTACCAGACGGTGGCGTATTCCTTCGACAGCGCCCAGCACGGCGCCGACCTGTTCGACCTAAAGGTGCCGGGCAACATCTACACCCGCATCATGAACCCCACCAACGACGTGCTGGAGAAGCGCGTGGCCGCGCTGGAAGGCGGCGTGGGCGCCCTGGCCCTGGCCTCGGGCATGGCGGCGATCTCGTACGCGATACAAACCATCGCCGAAGCCGGCGACAACATCGTCGCGGCCAGCACCTTGTACGGCGGCACCTACAACCTGTTCGCCCATACGTTCCCCCAACAGGGACTGGAAACCCGTTTCGCCGATCCGTCCGACCCCGCGTCGTTCGCCCCGCTGATCGACGCGCGGACCAAAGCCATCTTCTGCGAATCGGTGGGCAACCCCCTGGGCAACGTCACCGACATCGCCGCCCTGGCGGACATCGCGCACGCCCACGGCATCCCGCTGATCGTGGACAACACCGTGCCCAGCCCCTATCTGTGCCGTCCGTTCGAGCACGGCGCCGACATCGTGGTGCACGCGCTGACCAAGTACATGGGCGGCCACGGCAACAGCATGGCCGGCGCCATCGTGGACAGCGGGAAATTCCCCTGGGCGAAGCACAAGGACCGCTTCCGCCGGCTGAACGAGCCCGACGTCTCGTACCACGGCGTGGTCTACACCGAAGCCCTGGGCGAAGCGGCCTTCATCGGCCGCGCGCGCGTCGTGCCGCTGCGCAACACCGGCGCGGCGCTGTCGCCCTTCAACGCCTTCCTGGTGCTGCAAGGCATCGAGACCCTGCCCCTGCGCATGGACCGCATCTGCGACAACAGCCAGGCCATCGCCCAATACCTGCAGGACCATCCCAAGGTGGGCTGGGTCAACTACGCGGGGCTGTCAGGCCACCCCGACCATCATCTGGCCCAACGCTACATGGGGGGACGCGCCTCGGGCATCCTGTCGTTCGGATTGAAGACCGGCGGCCGCGAAGCCGGCGCCCGGGTGCTGGACGCGCTCAAGCTCTTCACGCGGCTGGTCAACATCGGCGACGCGCGCTCGCTGGCCACGCACCCTGCCTCCACCACCCACCGCCAGCTGGACGCCGACGAGTTGAAGAAGGCCGGCGTCAGCGAGGACATGCTGCGGCTGTCGATCGGCATCGAGCACCTGGACGACCTGATCGCCGACCTGGAGCAGGCGCTGGCCGCGGCCTGACCAGACGGGAAGGCAGCCAGGCTGCCTTCCCGCCCGGCGTCCCGGCCCGCCTCAATCCATTTTGAGATTCAGGCTCTTGATCAACGGCGCCCAGTTCGCGGACTCGGCCCGCTCCAATTCGGCCAGCCCCTGGGGCGAGGACGCCGCCGGGGTATGGCCGATGGCCTTGAGCTTGGCCGCCCCTTCCGGCGAACGCGTGAACTGTTCGATCTCCTTGCTCAACCGGTCGGCCACGTCGGCGGGCGTGCCTTTGGGCGCGTACACCGCGAACCAGTTGGCAACGCTGAAGTCCTTGATGCCCAGGGCCTCGTTGACGGACGGCACGTCAGGCATGAACTCCGAACGCTGGGCCGTGGACGCCGCCAGCAGCCGGACCTTGCCAGCCTGCAACAGGTTATTGATGACGGGCAGGTCCGCCATGATGGAAGTCACCCGGCCGGAGACCACATCCGGCATCGACGCCGCGTACGACTTGTAGGGCGCGTGGATCATTTTCGTGCCCACGCGGTGGTTGAGCAGCTCGAAGCCCAGGTGGCCCGCCGTTCCGGCACCGGCCGACGCATAGGACAACGATCCAGGATGTTCCTTGGCGCCGGCCACCAGCTCGGCCAGCGACTTGTACGGGCTGCCCGCCGCCACCGTGAAGAAAGACGGCACGACCGAGATGCGCCCGACGGGAACGAAGTCCGATGCCTTGTAGGGCATTTCCTTGAACAAAAGGGGATTGATGACGAACGTGCTCTGCGTGGTCAGCAGCAGGGTCGTGCCGTCGGGCACCGCGCGCGCCACGGCCTCGGCGGCGATGAAGGTGCTGGCACCCGGCCGGTTCTCGACGATGAAATTGCCCTTGAACGCGGTCTGCCAGTGCGAGGCCAGCATGCGGGCGACCTGGTCCACGCCGCCTCCGGCGGCGAAGGGCACGATGATCTTCACCGGAGCAGCCGGGTAGGATTGAGCCAGGGCGACCTGGCCGCTTCCCAGGGCCATGGCCGCCGCCATGGCGTGCAGGAAGAATTTTTGCGCTGACATGATTGCCGTTCCTTTCTTGTAGATGAATGTCGCCACCGAGGAATTCCGGGATTCCGCTCGCCACAAGCGGATTGCTCCCCCCTTTCACCCAGTGTATTATTTGTCACTGAAAAGAACAACGTATTCCTGAAAGAAACAAAATGAATGATAAAGCCATCGCCGGGAGACAGCGGACGGAAGCCTTGTCGCCCCCCAATTCCCTGCCCTTCGGCCTGGAACAGTCGCGGGCGGGCTACCGGTTGAACCAGCTCGCGCGGTCGATGACACAGGCCGCCAACCGACAGGCCTTCCTGGCGGACCAGGAGGGCTACATGCGCCGGCTCGGACTGGACGACGCGCACATCAGGCTGGTCCTCGACCAGGACTGGTTCGGCCTGCAGGCCGCCGGCGCCAATCAGTACGCCCTGGTCAAGCTGGCCGGCACGCTGGGCGTCAGCCTGCTTCAGGAAGGCGCGAAAATCCGCGGGGAAAGCTTCGAGCAATTCATGCAGACCCGGCTCCTCCATCAACAACAAGGCTGACCGCCGCCACGGCGGACGGCTCGAACGGCTCCTGACAAAGACTCGGACATGGCACGAATCATCGGCGGCATCGGCGCCTCCCACGCCCCTTCACTCGCGCGCGCCTTCGACACGGACAAGCGTGACGAACCGGAATGGAAAGACTTGTTCACGCAGTTCGACGCGGCCAAGCAGTGGCTCAAACAGGCTCGGCCCGACGTCATCGTCGTGTTCTACAACGACCACCTGAACCAGTTCTTCTTCGACGCCTATCCCACCTTCGCCATCGGCGTGGGCGATCCCCATCCCATCGCCGACGAGGGCTGGGGCAAGCGCGACTTTCCCGATCTGCCCGGCCATCCCGCCCTGGCCATGCACGTGGCCCGCTCGCTGGTGGGCAATGGTTTCGACATGACCATCTGCCAGGAAAGCCAGATCGACCACGGCATCCTGTCTCCGCTGCCTTTCCTGACGGACGACCGCTGGACCGTGCCTGTGATTCCGGTACAGATCAACGTCATCCAGCATCCGCTGCCCACGGCCCGGCGCTGCTACCTGCTGGGCCGGGCGATCCGCGAGGCGGTCGCCTCGTTCGACCAGGATCTTCGCGTGGCCGTGATGGGGACGGGCGGACTGTCGCATCAGCTCAGCGGCCGGCGCTTCGGCTTCGTCAATCCCGATTGGGACCAGGTCTTCATGGAACGCCTGGCGTCCGACGCCGAAGCCCTGAGCCACATCTCGCACGAGGACATGATGATCAACGGCGGCGTGGAAAGCGTCGAGGTCATGATGTGGCTGGCCATGCGCGGCACGCTCGCGAACGAGGTACGCGTGGTACGCAGATACTATGCCGCGCCCATGCTCACGGGCTACGGCCTGCTGGTGCTCGAAGAAGACTGAGCACCAGCGGTTCCCGACAACGGCTCAGGCCGCCGCGGGCGGCACGAAGGTCTGCCAGTACCCGGGGCGCGAGTCCTGGTCGGCGTACGACGCCAGCCGGTCGGCCGCCACGCCCAGCAGGTCGGCGGCGCGCTTGCCCCGGCTCTGCACGTACTCGTCCAGTTCGCGCACGCTGCGCGCCAGCACCTCGTAGCCGCCGGTGAACACGGCCGAGGTCATCTCGGTGGCGCAGGCGCCCGCCAGCAGGAACCGGGCCACGTCATGGCCGTTGCGCGCGCCGTTGGTGGCCAGCAGAGGGTAATCCGGCCCGAGCCGCTTGCGGCTCAGCGCCAGCCAGCGCGCCGTCAGCGGCAGCGCCCAGCCGCCGCCCAGCGCGGCGGAAGTGCCCAGCACGGGCGCTTCGGTGTCCAGATCGGGCAGGAAGCCCATGAAGCGCCCCATCATCACGACCGCGTCCGCGCCCGCCTGCCTGGCCGCGTCGGCCAGGGCCGCGACGTCCTCGCTCTGGCCGGTCAGCTTGATCCACAGCGGCAGCCGCGTCGCGGCGCGCAGCGTGCGGACGATGGTGGTGATGCGTTCGCTGCTGCGTTCGAGCACGATGGCGCCGCGCGCGGCTTCCTCGCCATGGGGCGCGCCGATGTTCACTTCCAGCACCCGCAGTCCCATCTGCTCGACCGCACGCGCGTAGCGCGCGCACTGTTCGAGATCGCTCAGGATCAGGCTGGGGATCACGTAGGCGCCCTGTGCCGCGGCTTCGCGATCCAGCGCGACCAACTGCTCCATCCAGGGCTCGAACTCCAACTGGATCAGGCCCGAGCGGCACAGCAGCTGCGCATCGGCCGGTGGCGCGAAATCCCACGGCAGCCGCCGCCAGTCGCTGCCCAGCAGCGCATAGTCGGTGCGGTCCAACTGCTGCCTGGCCGCGGCCGACTCATTGACGGACTTGGCGACCACGGCCCCCACGCCCGCCCTCAGGGCGGCGCGAATGCCGTCGGCCGTCATGGTGTGTTCCCCCGATCCGCAGATCACGGGATTCTTCAAGGGCAGCGTTCCCACCGCCACGTCGAGTCTGGACATGGAATTCTCTCAGGATTGCGGCGGGGCACGCCCCGGCCGCTTCAATTCTTACCGGCGCCGGCCAGCCCCAGGTGCTTGTAGGAAACCCCGTTCAGGCGTTCGGTCAGTGCCGCCGCCGCCTGCTGGACCAGCTTCACCATGCCGGGCGGCGGTGGCGAGGGTACGTCCTTGCTCGCGCCGATCACGCCTATGATGCCCATCAGTTCGTCGCCCTTCTCGGCGCCGCGGAAGATGGGCGCGGCCAGCACGTTGATGCCTTCGAGCACCTCGCCATTGGCTTCTTCAAACAGCCGCTCGCGTATCAGCGCCAGCCGTTCCAGGATGCGCGCCGGCTCGACCATGGAACGGTCGGTATAGGCCTGCAGCTCGCGCCGGAGGATCTTGCGCTGCGTGGCGGGATCGCAGTAGGCCAGCACGATCCTGCCCTGGGCCGAGCAGTGATGCGGCACGCGGTTGCCGGGCTTGACGGTGATGCAGACCTGGTTGGTCGACTCCACCGACGAGATGACCAGCGCCGAGTCCTCGGTGACCGCGGACAGCAACGCGGTCTGGCTGGTCTGGTCGCGCAGCTGCGTCAGGTAGGGATCAGCGATCAGCCGCAGGTCGAACTGCTCGCCCGCGGCCGTTCCGTAGGACACCAGCTTGGCGCCCAGCCGGTATTTCTCGCTGACCAGGTCCTGTTCGACGACGCCGAGCTGCCGCAGGGAAGCCAGGTGCCGGTAGACGCGCGGCTTGGGTTCGTCGATGGCCAGCGCCAGCTCGGTCACGCCCAGCGGGCGTCGTGCCGCGGCCAGTTGATCGAGTATCGTGAAGACGATGGCCACCGACTCCAGCAGCGCGGGCCCCGCCCCCTTGGCCGAGGGCGCGGGTGCTTCCGGTTCCGTCTTCTTTGCGGCGCTGGTCCTCATACCTCTCCTCAGATACCCATCAGGGCGGATGCATTCGTGGAAGTCATTTTACGAACTTCCGCCTCGCCGTAGCCCAGGTCCAGGCAGGTGCGGATCACGTGGCGGAAACCGTCCACGATCCGCGGATTGCCCTGCTGGCCCAGATCCGACCCCAGTATGGTCCGGTCCACCGTGCCGGCCTCGATGATCTGGCGCAGGAACTCCGGCTCGTAGAACTTGAACTTGGAGCCGGGCACCCACATGCACATCGAATGCTCCATGTAGACGCCATCGCGCGCCAGCACCTTCATGTCATCGAGCGTGGCATCCACCACGTAGGTGGGATGGTTGACCAGCAGGCGCTTGACGCCCCGCTTGCGGGCCTCGTCGAACAGCGGCCAGATCTCCGAGATGTGCAGGTGGCCCGCCGACAGTACCACGTCGGCCTCGGCGATCAGGTCGAGGATGTCCTTGACCTCTTCCTTGAGCTTGCCGTTGGCATCCAGCACCGTGAGCGGCACCGGATCGATCATCTTCTTCTTGGTCTGCGGGAATTTCTCGGTGAACTTGTGATCCTGCTTGTGATGGTCGATGTGGTTGGCCGACGAGAACGTCGGCATCCACACCAGGCGCGCGCCCAGCTTGATGCCATGCTCGACCGCGTGCACGTTGAGGCCGCCCACCGCGTTGTTCAGCGGCACGCCCGACAGCATGAGCACGCCCAGGTTGCTGAAGTGCTTGTTCAGCAGATAGGTGACCGGGGTGGCCGAATAGTAGTGGTCCTTCAGCAGCACGGCCTTCAGGCCGGCCTCGGAAGCTTCCCGCATGGCCTCCAGGTGGTCCAGGTAGCGGGCCATCACCGACGGGCCGCTGTGGCAATGCAGGTCGATGGCGCCCCGCACGAGGTTTTCGACGCGGGGGTCCAGCCCGGTGGCCGGTGTTGCGACGGTGGAAGTATTCATGGTTTGCACTCCGATGTTTGAAGAAAGGCCGCGGCCTCAGCGGCGTTGCGCGGCCGTGGCCAGGCGTTCGTTCAGGCCCAGCGCGGCGGCGCGCAGCCAGCTCTGGTCGGAACCGATCACGAACAGGCTGACGCCGCGGGCGGCGTAGGCGGCCAGCGCGCCGGCATCGGGCAGGAAAATGCCCACGGCGACCCCGGCGGCCACACCGGCCTGGATCACCTTGTCGACCGCCTGCGCGACCAGCGGGTGATCGAGTTCCGTCACGCCATAGGAAACCGCCAGGTCCGCCCGTCCGATGAACAGGCAATCGACGCCGGGCACGGCGGCGATCGCGGCGATGTTGTCCACGCCCGCGCGGTCCTCGATCTGGCACAGCACGCTGGCGCCGGCATCGGCCTCCCGCATGTGGCGGGCCATGGGCAGCGCGCCATATCCACCCGAGCGCGGCGAATTGCTGTAGCCGCGGACGCCATCGGCGTAACGCGTCCGCGCGACGACCTCGCGGGCGCACTCGGCGTCGACCACGTGCGGCACCAGCACGCCCGCGGCCCCCATGTCCAGTACACGCAGCACGCTGGAGGCGCCGGGATCGGGCAGGCGCACGACCGCCGCGGTGCCGGCGGCGCGGGCGGCCAGCACGCACTGGTCCAGCTGGGCCGGATCGAACACGGCATGCTCGGCATCGAGCACGACGAAGTCCAGGCCGGCGCCGCCGGCGATCTCGACATGCTGGTACGCGGGCGTCTTGATGAACGTCCCGCCGAGCGGCGCGCGCTCGCGCAGGCGGGCGCGGAACGCCTGGTTCGTGGCGACCATGGTCACTCGAACTCGGCGCGCTGGTACTCGACCAGATGCTTGTAGTCTTCCCGCAGGGGCGCGAACACGTCCAGGTTCAGGACCACCTCGTCGCCCACGGGCTCGGCGTAGTGCACGACGTGTGGCGGGATGCGGATCATGCTGCCCGGACCACCCTCGACCACTTCGTCGCCCAGATGGAAGCGCACCCGGCCCTGCACGATGATCACCAGTTGTTCGAAGGTGTGGCTGTGCGGGTTGGTGTCCATGCCCGGCGTGAGCCAGTTCATGACGCACATCACGTCGTCGCCGCGAAAGCCGACTCGCTCCACGCCCTTGCGAACGGTCTCCCTGGACAGGTCGTTCCAGTTATGCAGATTCGCCAATGCCATACCGCCCCCTTGTGCTCGCTTGAACAGAAAAACGATTCCAACCCGTGAAAGACATGCCCGGCCGCGCGCGCCGGGTCATTGCACCGTGACGCCCGCGGTTTCCAGCAGCTTGCTCCAGCGCGGGATGTCCAGCTTCAGGCGCGCCGTGACGCGCTCCGGCGTGCCCCCCTCCGGCTCGGCGCCGATGTCGGTGATGCGGCGGCGGACGTCCTCCTTGGCCAGCCCCTCGTTCAGGGCGCGATTCAGCTTCTGGATGATGGCGGCCGGCGTGCCGTGCGGCGCGTTCAATGACAGCCAGGAACTGGCGTCGAAGCCGGGATAGCCCAGCTCGGCCACGGTGGGCACCGACGGCAGCATGTTGGAGCGCTTGGGCGTGGTCACCGCCAGGGCGCGCAGCTTGCCCGCCTTCACCAGCGGCGTGGCGGTCGGCACGATATCCATCATCACCTGCACGTTGCCGCCGACCAGGTCGGTCAGCGCGGGCGAGCTGCCCTTGTAGGGCACGTGCATCCAGCTGACACCGGCCACCTGCTGGAAGTACTCCCCCATCAGGTGATTGATGCTGCCGCTGCCGGCCGACCCCATGGCCAGGGGACGCGCGCTGGACTTGGACAAGGCGATCAGCTCGGCCACGTTGTTGGCCTTGAGCGCGGGATTGACCACCAGGATGCCCGGCGTACTGGCGTACCAGATCACCGGATCCAGCCGCTCCAGCGGATCGAACTTGCGTTCCTTGAACAAGGCCGGGCTGACCGTCAGCGGCCCGGCGGCGCCGACCGCGAGCGTATAGCCGTCGGGCGCGGCTTTCGCCACTTCTTCCATGGCCAGCAGGCCGCCCGCGCCGGGGCGGTTTTCCACGATCACGGGCTGACCCAGGCTTTCGTTCAGCGATTGCGCCATCAGGCGGCCGACGATATCGACCGCGCCGCCCGGCGCGAACGGCACGATCAGCCGGATAGGCTTGCTGGGATAGGTTTCGGCCACCGACACGCCACAGGCGGCCATGCAGGCCAGGAAGATGGCGCCGCCGCGCCAGGCGGGAGCGGGAAAAAGCCGCGGGAATGACATGATGCGTCTCCTTGTTCGAGCTTGAGCGCCCCCCTGCCTGCACGGCATGGGCGCGAGATTCCGGGAACGAGGGAAAGGCGGAGAGATGGCGGATCCAGGACCCGCTCTCGCCTCTCATTTGTTCTTTTAAAAAGAAAACAATTTCTTTGTAAGAAACATGGTAAAGAGCCGGACCAGGGGTGTCAAGCGCCCGCGCGGGCGATGGGCGAAAAAAAACGAGGCCCGAAGGCCTCGTTCTCGGCAGCGGAACCGGGACGCGTCAGGCAACGCCCGCCGCATGCGCCTGCTGGTCGGCGTGGTAGGACGAACGCACCATCGCCCCCACGGCGGCATGGGTGAAACCCATGGCGTAGGCCTCGCGCTCGAACATCGCGAAGGTGTCGGGATGCACGTAGCGCAGCACCGGCAGGTGATGCTCGGAAGGTTGCAGGTACTGGCCGATGGTGATCATGTCGACGTTGTGCGCGCGCATGTCGCGCATCACCTGCAGGATCTCCTCGTCGGTCTCGCCCAGGCCCAGCATCAGGCCGGACTTGGTGGGCACGTCCGGATGCAGCGCCTTGAACTCGGCCAGCAGCTTGAGCGAATGTTCGTAGTTGGAGCCCGGGCGCGCCTGCTTGTACAGGCGGGGCACGGTTTCCAGGTTGTGGTTCATCACGTCCGGCGGTCCGGCGTTCAGGATGGCCAGCGCGCGATCCAGGCGGCCGCGGAAATCGGGCACCAGGATCTCGATGCGGGTTGAGGGCGACAGCTCCCGCGTCTTGGCGATGCATTCGACGAAGTGGGCGGCGCCGCCGTCGCGCAGGTCGTCGCGGTCCACCGAGGTAATCACGACGTAGTTGAGCTTCAGGGCGGCGATGGTGCGGGCCAGGTTCAGGGGCTCGTCGGTGTCCAGCGGATCGGGACGGCCGTGGCCCACGTCACAGAACGGGCAGCGGCGGGTGCACTTGTCGCCCATGATCATGAACGTGGCCGTGCCCTTGCCGAAGCACTCGCCGATGTTCGGACACGAGGCTTCCTCGCACACGGTATGCAGGTTGTGCTCGCGCAGGATGCGCTTGATGTCGTAGAAACGCGAACCCGGGGACGCCGCCTTCACGCGGATCCACTCCGGCTTCTTGAGCCGTTCCACCTGCACGACCTTGACGGGAATGCGCGAGACCTTGGATTCGGACTTCTGCTTGCGCAGCGGATCGTAGGCCGGTGCCGCCACGGGCGCGTCGGCATTGCCGCCCAGGGCGGAAGTTTCGGGCACAGAGCTCATCGACTGATTCCTGTTCGGCGTAGCCGGGGTAGAACCGGGGGCCGGGATTGGTAAAGACCCTTATTCTACCGCCGCCGGCGACGGGACGGCCAAAGCCCCTGCCGGCGCCCGGGCCGTCAGGGACCGCTCCAAATGGTGCGCCAGCCGGTTGCCGGCCTCTTCCAGGCCGATATCGCTGCCACAGGAAGCCAGGTCCACCGTCCGCAATCCCGCGTAGCCGCAAGGGTTTATCCAGGTAAACGGCGACAGGTCCATCGCCACGTTCAACGCCACGCCGTGGTAGGTGCAGCCACGATGGACCTTGATGCCCAGCGCGGAAATCTTGGCCAGTTCCTGCATGGCTTCCGGCGGCCGGGGCCAGTCGACGTAGACGCCAGGCGCATCCGGCTTGCGGCGTGCATCGGGCAGGCCCAGTTCGGCCAGCAGGTCGATCACCGCCTGCTCCACGCGCGCCACGTATTCCTTCACGAAGTACCCCGCCCGCTTCAGGTCCAGCAGCACGTAGGCCACCACCTGCCCCGGGCCGTGATAGGTCACCTGCCCGCCCCGGTCGCTCTTGACCACGGGCACGTCGCGCGGCGCCAGCACGTGCTCGGGCTTGCCGGCCAGCCCCAGCGTGAAGACCGGCGGATGCTCCACCAGCCAGAGCTCGTCCGGCGTCTCGGGACCGCGCGCGGCCGTGAAGGCCTTCATGGCTTCCCAGGTCTGGTGGTAATCGGCGGGAGTCGGCAGCCAGCGGATCAACATGCGGCGTCTTCGGAAAACGGACGGAACGCGCCGCTACAGCACGTACTTGACCATGGGATGCGACGTCAGCTCGCGGTACAGGGCATCGAGCTGCTCGCGCGAGGTGGCACGCACCACGAAGGTCAGGCCGAGGTAATTGCCGCCGGAGCTGGGCCGCCGTTCGACGGACTCGGGGTCGAACCCGGGATCGTGGCGCATGACGACTTCGGTCAGCACCGCGATGAAATCGGGATGGTGGGCCCCCATGACCTTGATCGGGAAGTCCGACGGGTATTCGATCAGCGAATCGGGGTTGTCAGGTAAGTCTGCCATGATGATCAAAGCCTTGCGATTGCCTCGTCGTATCCCTCGCGCAGCCGCGCGTAGACCGGCCCGGGCCGGCCATTGCCGACGGGCTTGCCATCCAGGGACACGATGGGCAGGATTTCCTTGGTGGCCGACGACAACATCAGTTCGTCGGCCGATTCGACCTCGGCCCGGGAAATCGGCCGCATCTCGAACTCGATGCCGCTGTCCGCGGCCATGCGCTCGATGAAGCCGTAGCGGATGCCTTCCAGGATGAGGTTGTTCTTCAGGGGAGCCAGCAGCCGGCCCTGCTTGACGACCCAGACATTGCTGGACGAGCCTTCGGAAAGATAGCCGTCGCGGAACATCACCACCTCGGGCACATCGCGGTCGGCCGCGAACTGCCGCGCCAGCACGTTGCCCAGCAGCGAGGTGGACTTGATCTCGCAATGCAGCCAGCGCTCGTCCGGCATGCCGACCGTCTTCACGCCGTTCTCGCGCGCGTCGGCCGAAGGCCGCGTAAAAGGACTGCTCATGCCGAACACGGTGGGCACGACCTGCGCCGGGAAGGCATGGTCGCGCCTGGCCACGCCCCGGGTCAGTTGCAGGTAGACGATCTGGTCCTGCGCATCCAAGGTCTCGATCAGCTTGCCCACCAGGTCCTGCCACTGCTGGACCGTATGCGGATTCGGAATCCGGATCGCGGCCAGGCTGCGCTCCAGCCTGGCCAGGTGCTGCGCCATCCGGAACGGCTTGCGCCCGTACACCGGCACGACCTCGTAGATCCCGTCGCCGAAGATGAACCCGCGGTCCAGCACGGATATCTTGGCCTGCGACAACGGCGTGAACTCGCCGTTCAGATAAACCCGAGGATCACCCTCGACACCAGGAATCATGCCATCTCCACGAAGAGAGCCCGGACAAACATACCGCACGATGACAATCCTACACCCGCCCTCACCCCGGTGTTACCCAGGATGCGGTGGATCCGGCTTTGCCGGTCCACTCGCATCGCCCCCTTGAGGGGGCGCCCGAAGGGCGTGGGGTGGACTTCCCTTCCTGTCCGCCGGTTTCGCCCCCTGGGGGGCGCGCGTCAGCGCATAGGGGGAAGCTTCAATTGAACCAAAGGCGGACGGCGTCGAACGCCCGGCCGAAGATACCGGCCACGTCCACGGGTTCGAGCACGGTCAGCGGCACTTCGCGCACGGGCTTGTCGTTCAGGGTGAGCTTGACCGTCCCCACCTGCTGGCCAGCCTGCAGCGGCGCGACCAGCGGGTCGGTGCGCTCGATGGTGGACTTGACGTTGCCGGCCTGGCCGCGCGGCACGGTCACCCAGATCGCCGACGGCGAGCCGAGCTTGGCCTTGCCCACGCTGCCCTTCCAGACCTTGGGTTCCACCACCGCCTGCCTGGCGTCGTAGACCTTGACGGTATCGAAGTTCTGGTAGCCCCAGTTCAGCAGCTTCAGGCTTTCCTGCGCACGGGCGTTCTCACTCGCCGCGCCCACCAGTACCGTCAGCATGCGGCGGTCGCCGCGCATTGCCGAGGCGATCAGGCAATAACCCGCCGCATCGGTATGGCCGGTCTTCATGCCGTCCACCGATGGATCGACCCACAACAGCCGGTTGCGGTTGGGCTGGGTGATCTTGTTGTAGGTGAACTGGCGTTCCTTGTAGTAGCCGTAATAGTCGGGATGATCCTGGATCAACCGCTTGGCCAGCAGGGCCAGGTCGCGCACGGTGGTCACGTGCTGCGGATCGGGCAGGCCCGTGGAGTTGGTGAAGTGCGTTTCTTTCAGGCCCAGGCGCGCGGCCTCCTGGTTCATCAGCGCGACGAATGCATCCTCGCTGCCGGCCACGGCTTCCGCCAACGCCACGGTGGCGTCGTTGCCGGACTGCGTGATCATGCCGCGTATCAGTTCCTCGACCGTGACGGGCTTGCGCGGCTCGATGAACATGCGCGAGCCGCCCGTGCGCCACGCCTTCTGCGACACGTTGACCGTCTGGGCCAGCGCCAGGCGTTTTTCCTTGAGCGCATTGAACACCAGATAGGCCGTCATGACCTTGGTGAGCGAGGCCGGCTCGATGCGTTCGCCCGAGCGCTCCTCGGCCAGGATCTGGTCACTGGTGACGTCGATGGTCACCCACGCGCGCGCCGCGATCGCGGGCGCCGGCACGGATGCCAGCATGCCGACGGTCTGCACCGCGGGAGCGGCCGGCGCCGCGGCGGAAGAAGTGGCGGGAGGAGCCGCGGCGGCCAGGGCGGAAGCAGGCATGGCCGCCGGGAACGCGAGCAAGCAGGCGGAAGCCGCGGAGGCCAGTGCGAACCGACGTCCCGGACCAAACGAGAAAAAGCGCAGTTTCATGTGGGAGGATGGTCGTGCAAGAGAGGCGTGCCGCCGGGCATGGCCGGTCGGGACCGCCAGGCGCGCGCCCCGCGATGCGGGGTGGAAAACATGATTATAGGCATCCGGGCCGCCGGCCCGGCGCCACGGCGCCGGGTGCCTGATGCAACCGAATGCTACTGCGGGCTCGAGCCGCGGCGGTCACGCCAGGACCCGGGCCAGATAGGCCAGCACCAGCCGCTTCACGACCACGAGGTTGCCATGGAAGAAGTGGCCCGAACCGGGAATGACCGTCACGGGCAAGCTTTGCGGCCGCGCCCAGTCCATGACGGATTGCAGCGGCACGGTGTCATCCTGTTCGCCGTGGACGACCAGGGTGTCTTCCGGCACGCTGGCGACGGAGAAACGGCTGGCCGCGGTCCCCAGCAGCACCAGGCCCGCGATGTCCAGTCCGCGCTCGCTCTGCGGTCCGCAGCCTGCGTGGACCTGGCTCGCCACGGCGCTGCCGAACGAGAACCCGCCCAAGACGAAGCGGCCGCCGGCCAGCGCCGGGTACCGGTGGCGGAACTGGTCCACCACGCCCAGCATGTCGGCGGCTTCGCCCTGGCCGTTGTCGAACTCCCCGGCCGACGCGCCCACGCCCCGGAAATTGGGCCGCAGCGCCGCCAGTCCCTGCTGGACGCAGGCGCGCGCGATCGTGGTGACCACCTTGTTGTCGCGCGTGCCGCCGAACAGCGGATGCGGATGCAGCACCAGGGCCCATCCGCGCGCGGCGTCGAGGCCGCCGTCGGGAATGTCGAGCGCGCAATCGACGTCGCCCGCGCCGCCCGCCAGGACCAGATATTCCGTGGTGATAGCCATGCGGACCTCAAATCCTCAGGCGTTCGACCGGCTCGCCCCGCACCAGGTGCGAGTCGATGATCTCGTCGATATCGCTCTGGTCCACGTAGGTGTACCAGACGCCCTCGGGATAGACCACCAGCACGGGGCCTTCCTCGCAGCGGTCCAGACAGCCCGCCTTGTTGATGCGGATCTCACCCTTGCCGGCCAGCCCCAATTGCTTGATGCGCTTCTTGGCGTAGTCCTGCATGGCCTGCGCGCCCTGGCGCGCGCAACTGGGCCGGGGAGCATCGGCGCCGCGCTCGTTCAGGCAGAAAAATACGTGGTGTTTGTAGTAGGACTCCATACCCGCTCGCAAAGGAAACATGGACAGCCGGGGCGATCAGGCTGAACGCCGCCGGGCCAGGAAAAAGAGGGCCGCCAGCGGCCAGATCACGGACAGGCCGAGCGTGAGCGATTCCAGGTGCAGCCAGCCCGTGCGGGCCATCGCGGTCGTCATGTCGAAATACTGGTCGGACGGAAACAGGTTGACGATGGCCAGTTGCACGCACAGCGCCGTGATGCCCAGGCCGCGCTGCCACGCCGGCCCCAGGTAGGCCATGCCGGTCGCCAGCAGCAGCCCGGCCGCCATCCCCGCCGCGGATCCGGCGGTGATCCACGCGCCGGTCGCCTGCCCCGGGATGGCCAGGGGCTGCAAAGCCGCCTTCGCCAGCACGGCGCAGGCGACCAGCACGACGGGAAGGATACCGCGCGCCGGCACCGGACGCGCCATGTGCAGCGGCAGCATGGCGGCCCCCACCACGGCGGCGGCGGTGCAGATCTGTTCGGCCACGATGCGCTGCGCGGGCTCGGGCGACCACAGGAAACCGACCACGTCGGCAGGAAGCGCCGCCCAGTCCCCCAGCAGCCACAATTCGCCGGTGCCGAACAGCATGGGCTGGCGCGGGATCTGCATGAACACCCAGAGCATGGCCAGGATCAGCGCGGGACCGGCCTGGGGCAGGAACCACCGCTGGCGCCAGCGCGCCAGCGCGCCGTGGCCGATCAGCCAGAATGCCGTGGCCGTGCCTATCAGCGCGCCCAGCAGGGCGCCGGCGGCATTGGCCGCCAGATCCACGTTCGAGGCGATGCGATTGGGCAGATAGGTCTGCAACGCCTCCAGCGCGCCGGACAACAGCCCGCAGCACGCCACGGCCAGCGCCACGGCCAGCAATCCGCGGCAAGCCGGATACACGGCCCAGACGAACAGCGCGCCCACGGGCAGATAGGCGGCGACGTTGGCGATGATCTCGGAGCCGACCCAGTATTGCGGCCACGGCGCGCGCAGGTAGGCGAACGCGGGCACGCCGACGTTCGCCCAGCCCGAGAACGGATACAGGCTGGCATAGACGACCAGCAGGACGACGATGCTCAGCGCGAGCCGCGCCAGCGGCGCGCCATGCGGGCCCGGCGGCACCGGGCCGGTGGACGGCGGGCCTTCCTGTCGCTGCGCGACGTCCTCCCCGGGGGAGGGAGCACGTCTTTCTGACGGCGTGCTCATGGGCGGCGGGAGCAAAACGTAAACGACATGACCTAAGTTTATGCGTTTTGCGGGCCCCGGCATGCGAAATCCGCCGGCTCTGCCTACAATCCCGAGTTTCCGCGTTCCTTGCGCGGCCCTCGCCCGATATCCATGGTTGCACCACACCCTGCCTTCTCCGACGCCCCGCTTGCCCCGCCGGCGGAACTCGCCGCCGGCCTACGGCGCCTGCTGCCGGGCTGGCACGTGACGTGGCTGGACGCCACCGCCTCCACCAACGCCGACCTGCAGCAATACCTGCGCCGCGGCGGCGCCGGGCCGGCGCTGCTGGGCAGCCACGAGCAGGGGACTGGGCGGGACAGGTGGGGGGGTGGGAGAAGCTGGTGAACCGGTCGTCCACGACCTGGCGCAACCTGCCCGAGGATCGCAAGCAGCCCGGCAGCGAGGCGCAGTGGCTGGCGCTGGTGGCGGAGCATCCGGCGTTGGTGAAGCGGCCGGTCCTGCTGACGGCGGATGGGGTGGCCAGCGTGGGGTTCTCCGAGGCGGGCTGGACGCAGCGGCTGGGGCGCTGAAGGCCGGATACCCTCGCGTTGGATGCAGTTCCCGCGAGATATGACCCTTTTCATGGGTCGGGAAAGGGGGGCGGTCCCACCGACGGGGCGGGGCAATGGGCTAGAATGGTCGGCTACCCTCGGGATGAAGTCCAGCCCCCACCATGAACGCCCCTCTGCCCACCACCCTCGCTTCCGCGCATGTCCCCACCCGCCTGCGGGAGATTCCCTACAACTACACGTCGTTTTCCGACCGGGAGATCGTGCAGCGGCTGCTGGGCTCGCAGGCTTGGGACATGCTGTGCGACCTGCGCGGCGAGCGCCGCACCGGCCGGTCGGCGCGCATGCTGTACGAGGTGCTGGGCGACATCTGGGTGGTGCGCCGCAATCCCTATCTGCAGGATGACCTGCTGGACAACCCCAAGCGCCGCGGCCTGCTGGTCGAGGCGCTGAACCACCGGCTGCGCGAGGTCGAGCGCCGGCGCGAGCCCGACGACGCCGAGCGCGACGGCAAGGTGGGGCGGCTGCTGGACATGGCGCGCAGCGCCGTGCGGGCCTTCGAGCAGGAGTTCAACGAGACCGCCGAGCTGCGCCGCCGCGTGCAGAAGGTGCTGGGCCGCACGACGGCGCGCGACAACATCAAGTTCGACGGGCTGTCCCGGGTCTCGCACGTGACCGACGCCACCGACTGGCGGGTGGAGTTCCCGTTCGTGGTGCTGACGCCCGACAGCGAGGACGAGATCGCCGCGCTGGTGCGCGGCTGTATCGAACTGGGCCTGACCATCATCCCGCGCGGCGGTGGCACGGGCTACACGGGCGGCGCCGTGCCGCTGACCTGGAAGTCCGCCGTCATCAACACCGAGAAGCTCGAAACCCTGGGTGAAGTCGCCCTCGGGCCGCTGCCCGGCGTGGACCGCGAGGTCGCGACGGTGTTCACCGGCGCCGGCGTGGTCACCAAGCGGGTGGCCGACGCGGCCGACAAGGCCGGTTTCGTGTTCGCCGTCGATCCCACCTCGGCCGAGGCGTCCTGCGTGGGCGGCAACGTCGCGATGAACGCCGGCGGCAAGAAGGCGGTGCTGTGGGGCACGGCGCTGGACAACCTGGCCTGGTGGCGCATGGTCGACCCCGAGGGCAACTGGCTGGAGGTCACGCGTCTCGAACACAACCTGGGCAAGATCCACGACGTGCCGGTGGCCCGCTTCGAGCTGAAGTGGTTCGACGGCACCGGCAAGCCGGGCGAGCGCCTGCTGCGCACCGAGACGCTGGACATCCAGGGCCGCGTGTTCCGCAAGGAAGGCCTGGGCAAGGACGTGACCGACAAGTTCCTGGCCGGCCTGCCGGGCGTGCAGAAGGAAGGCACCGACGGCCTGATCACGTCGGCGCGCTGGGTGCTGCACCGCATGCCCAGGCACGTGCGCACGGTCTGCATGGAGTTCTTCGGGCAGGCCCGCGACGCCATCCCGTCCATCGTCGAGGTCAAGGGCTACCTGGACGGCGAAGGGCGGGCGCGCGGCGCCATCCTGGCCGGCCTGGAGCATCTGGACGAGCGCTATCTGCGCGCGGTGGGCTATGCCACCAAGAGCAAGCGCGGCACGCTGCCCAAGATGGTCCTGATCGGCGACATCGTCGGCGACGACGAGGATGCCGTGGCCGTGGCCGCCAGCGAGGTCGTGCGGCTGGCCAATACCCGCCACGGGGAAGGCTTCGTGGCGGTCAGCGCCGAGGCCCGCAAGAAATTCTGGCTCGACCGTTCGCGCACCGCCGCCATCGCGCGCCACACCAACGCCTTCAAGATCAACGAAGACGTGGTGATCCCGCTGCCGCGCATGGGCGAGTACACGGACGAGATCGAGCGCATCAACATCGAGCTGTCGACCCGCAACAAGCTGCGGCTGATCGACCGGCTGGCCGAGTTCTTCGACGGCGAGCTGCCGGTGGGCAAGAGCGAGGACGGCGAGGGCGAAAAGCTGTCGCGCGAGGAAATCCTGGGCGACCGCGCCGTGCAGGCGCTGGAACTGCTGGAGGCGGTGCGCGAGCGCTGGAACTGGATCCTGCGCAGCATGGATCTGCCGCTGGCCGACGCGCTGGGCGAATTCGCCCGCATCGGGCTGGGCCAACTGCTGCCGGCCTTGCAGGAACGGTTGCAGGTCCAGCCCACGGCCCGCGTGTTCGACGTGGTGCAGGACCGTACCGTGCGCGTGTCCTGGAAGGCCGAGCTGAAGGCGCCGCTGTCGCGCATCTTTTCCGGCCAGGCCTGCGCGCCCATCCTGGTCCGGGCCCAGGAGATCCACGACAAGGAACTCAAGGGCCGGGTGTTCGTCGCGCTGCACATGCACGCGGGCGACGGCAACGTGCACACCAACATCCCCGTCAACTCCGACAACTACGAGATGCTGCAGGAGGCCAACGAGGCCGTCGCGCGCATCATGGACGTCGCGCGCAACCTGGACGGGGTGATCTCGGGCGAGCACGGCATCGGCATCACCAAGTACGAGTTCCTGTCCGAGGCCGAACTGGCGCCGTTCCAGGACTACAAGCGCCGCGTCGATCCGCACAACCGCTTCAACGCCGGCAAGCTGATGCCCGGCGGCGACCTGCGGCATGCCTATACGCCCAGCTTCAACCTGCTGGGACACGAGTCGCTGATCATGCAGCAGAGCGACATCGGCGCCATTTCCCACGCCATCAAGGACTGCCTGCGCTGCGGCAAGTGCAAGCCCGTGTGCGCGACCCACGTGCCGCGCGCCAACCTGCTCTATTCCCCGCGCAACAAGATCCTGGCGACCTCGCTGCTGGTCGAGGCCTTCCTGTACGAAGAACAGACGCGGCGCGGCATCAGCATCAAGCATTGGGAAGAGTTCGAGGACGTGGCCGACCACTGCACGGTCTGCCACAAGTGCGAGAAGCCCTGTCCGGTGGACATCGACTTCGGCGACGTGTCCATGAACATGCGCAGCCTGCTGCGCCGGATGGGCCGCAAGTCGTTCAATCCGGGCACGGCCGCGGCGATGTTCTTCCTGAACGCGAAGGATCCGCGCACCATCAACGCCACGCGCAAGATCATGGTCGACGTCGGCTACAAGGCCCAGCGCCTGGCCCACGATGTGCTGGCCAAGTTCGCGCGCAAGCAGACCGGGCATCCGCCCGCTTCGGTGGGCAAGCCACCCATGCGGGAGCAGGTGGTGCACTTCGTCAACAAGAAGATGCCCGGCAACCTGCCCAAGCAGGGCGCGCGCAAGCTGCTGGACATCGAGGACGCCAAGTACATCCCCATCATCCGCAATCCGCGCGCGACCTCGGCCGATACCGAGGCGGTTTTCTATTTCCCGGGCTGCGGCTCGGAACGCCTGTTCTCGCAGGTGGGCCTGGCGACCCAGGCCATGCTGTGGCATGCCGGCGTGCAGACCGTGCTGCCGCCGGGCTACCTGTGCTGCGGCTACCCGCAGCGCGGCAACGGCATGGACGACAAGGCGCAGAAGATCATCACCGACAACCGGGTGTTGTTCCACCGGATGTCGAACACGCTCAACTACCTTGACATCAAGACGGTGGTGGTCAGTTGCGGCACCTGCTACGACCAATTGGCCGGCTACGAATTCGAGAAGATCTTCCCGGGGTGCCGC
Source organism: Alcaligenaceae bacterium SAGV5 (assembly GCA_009360345.1). Taxonomy (GTDB): domain Bacteria; phylum Pseudomonadota; class Gammaproteobacteria; order Burkholderiales; family Burkholderiaceae_B; genus Pigmentiphaga. Next base: position 2,176,369 of record SPDP01000001.1, on the reverse strand, counting down.
CTGATCGACATCCACGAGTACCTGCTCGAAAAGGGCGTCAAGCTTGAAGGCGTGACCGGTGCGCGGTACATGTACCACGACCCCTGCCATACGCCCATGAAGCTCCAGGATCCCATGAAGACGGTCCGGGCGCTGGTGGGCGAGGGCGTGGACAAGAGCGATCGCTGCTGCGGCGAGTCGGGGACGCTGGCGGTGACCCGTCCCGACATTTCCACGCAGATCCGCTTTCGCAAGGAAGAAGAACTGCGCAAGGGCGCCGACAAGCTGCGCGCCGACGGTTTCCAGGGCGAGGTCAAGGTGCTGACCTCCTGTCCGTCGTGCCTGCAGGGGCTCAGCCGCTACAACGACGACGCGAGCCTGGACGCGGACTACATCGTGGTCGAGATCGCCCGTCACGTACTGGGGCAGCAATGGATGGAGGATTACGTCAGGCGCGCCAACGACGGCGGCATCGAGCGGGTCCTGTTGTAGGTCCGGCCTTGGGAGCGGGCGCGCGGGCACGGAGGGGCTGTCCATGAGAGAGCATCCGCTGTTGCCGCTGACGCCCGAGCCCGCCGGCGATGCCTCGCTCGAGGATTTCAGGATCTCCCAGCCGCTGGAGGTCCTGACGCTGCTTGGACGCATGGTCGAGCAGACCGAAGTCGTGGCCCTGGCCACCGCCGACGGGGTGTCCTGCCTGTCGGCCATCGACGGCGTGGACCGTGGCAGGCGTCTGTTGTGGTTGTTCGGCACCGCCGGCGATGCCTGCCTGCGTAGCCTGCTCGCTGCCCCGTGGGTGGTGGCCGTCGGCTACCTGGACCACGTCAAGATCCAGTTCCGCGTCCAGAACCTGCAATGGCTGCCCGGCGCCGAAGGCAGCCGCCTGGCCTGCCTGTTGCCGCTGGAGCTGTATCGTTTCCAGCGGCGTTCGTACTTCCGTGTCCGCCCGGCCACGCACCCGGTTCCGGTGGTGCGGGCGCGCACGGGCCGGGCCGATTCCCCCATCGAGCTGGAAGTCATCGATATCAGCATGACCGGGGTCGGATTGCTGTTGCGGCCGGGCAGCCCGCGATTTCCGGTGGGGGCGCGGCTGCCGCGCGCGACGCTGGTATTGGGTCCGGCGACACGGCTGGGGGTGGATCTGAAGGTGATGCACGTCACGCCGCGCCGGGAGCCGGGGCAGGGCCATCACATGGGCTGCACCCTGGATGGCCTGGACGAGGACGGCCTGCTGGCCTTGCAGCACTTCATCAGCCAGGCGCATCTGCGCCAGGGCGGTTCGTCATAGCCAACGAGGTGTTCCCGAAATGAGTTCCTCTCCCGATTCCTGCCCCCTTTGCGCCGCCGACGGCGCGCCGGCCCTCTGGCACAACGACCGGCTGCGCGTGATTGCCGTCGACGATGCGGACTACCCGGGCTACGTGCGCGTCATATGGCGCACCCACGTCGCGGAAATGACCGACCTCGACGACGAGGACCGGCTGCACATGATGCGGGTGGTGCTGGAGGTCGAAGCCGTCATGCGCGACCACATGCAACCGGACAAGGTCAACCTGGCCGCGCTGGGGAACATGGTGCCCCACCTGCATTGGCATGTCATTCCCCGCTGGCGCGGCGATCGCCATTTCCCGGACGCACTCTGGGCAGCGCCCCGGGTGGCGCCCGGCGCCGAGTCCGACACGTTCCGCGAGCGGGCGCGGGCGGCGGCGCAGCGCGTGCCGGAGTTCCACCGCCGCCTGCGGGAGCGCCTGTCCGCGCGTTTTCTGCCCGCGCTATAGCAGGTCGCAGCGCACCGTCATCGGCAGCGCGCGCAACGCGTCCATCAGCGCCGCGTCCGCCTGGTTGCCGATGTCGGTCAGCACATAGCCGATCGGACCCTTGGTCTGCAACTGCTGGCTGCAGATGTTGATCTTGCGTTCGGCGAAGACCGCGTTGAGCATGGCCAGCGCCCCCGGTTCGTTGCGGTGCACGTGCAGGATGCGCGAGGTGCCCGCCAGGTCCTGGTGGGACAGCTCGGGGAAGTTGACCGCGCCCTTGGTCGTGCCGCCCTGGATGAAGCGCACGAGTTTCTCGGCCACTTCCTTGCCGATGTTTTCCTGCGATTCGACCGTGCTGCCGCCGATGTGCGGCGTCAGGATGACGTTGGGCAGGCCGATGAGCGGGCTCTTGAGCGGTTCGTCCACGCTCTTGGGTTCGACCGGGAAGACGTCCAGCGCCGCGCCGCGCAGCAGGCCGGCATCGAGCGCGGCCCGCAGCGCGTCGATGTCGACCACGGTGCCGCGCGAGGCGTTGATCAGGATGGCGCCGCGCTTCATCTGCGACAGCGTGGCCTCGTTGATGATGTTCTCGGTGGAGCGGCCGCCGGGCACGTGCAGGGTGACGACGTCGGCCTCGGCCAGCAGCGCGGACAGGTCGGGGTAGGCGCGGGCGTTGCCCAGGGGCAGCTTGGCTTCGACGTCGTGGAAGATGACGCGCATGCCGAGGGCCTCGGCCAGGATGCCGACCTGCGAGCCGATGTTGCCGTAGCCGATGATGCCCAGGGTCTTGCCGCGGGCCTCGTAGGCGCCGGTCGCGCTCTTGTCCCAGTGGCCCTGGTGCACGCGCAGGTTCTTCTCGGGGATGCGGCGCAGCAGCAGGATGGCCTCGGCCAGCACCAGTTCGGCCACCGAACGCGTGTTGGAGAACGGCGCGTTGAAGACCGGCACGCCATGCTCCAGCGCGGTGGCCAGGTCGACCTGGTTGGTGCCTATGCAGAAGCAGCCGATGACGCGCAGGTCGGGCAGGCTGTCGATGATGCCCGCATCCAGGTGGGTGCGCGAGCGGATACCGACCACGCTGGCGCCCCGCAGGGCATCGCGCAGCGCGTCGGGCGGCAGGGCGCCGGCGTGGGTGGCGATGTCGCTGTAGCCCGCGGCGGCGAAGACCTCGACCGCGCTGGGATGGATGTTCTCGAGCAAGACGATTTGTGCCATGGGAAGCCGCTCCGGCGGTGATGCAGATGTCCCTATGGTAACGCCAGGCCCGCCGGCGGATGGCCTTGAGCCTACGGGCGTCAGGGGTTCAGGCGTCCGCGCGCGGCGGCGCTCAGATCATCGCGATGCGCGACTCGGGGAAACGCAGGGCGAACGTGCTGCCCTGTCCCAGCTCGCTGGCGATTTCCAGCTCGGCGTCGTGCCGCATGGCGATGTGCTTGGTGATCGCCAGTCCCAGCCCAGTGCCCCCCGATTCGCGCGAGCGGCTGCGGTCCACGCGGTAGAAGCGCTCGGTCAGGCGCGGCAGGTGGTGCGAGGCGATGCCGATGCCGGTGTCCTTGACGGAATAGCGGGCATCGCCGTCGGGTTCGCGCCGCCACCGCACCGTGATGTGGCCGCCTTCGGGCGTGTAGCGCACGGCATTGATCAGCAGGTTGGAGATGGCCGACGAGATTTCCGTGCCGGTGCCCAGGATGTCCAGGCCGCCATCGATCTCGCCGGCGATTTCGTGGCGGCCGCCGGACAGGGCGCGGGCCTGGCTCAGGGCTGTCTCGATCAGGGCAGGCATGTTCACCGGCTGCGGGTCGGTGGTGGGAGACGATTCCAGGGTGGACAGGGTCAGCAGGTCGGCCACGATGGCCTGCATGCGCTGCGCCTGGTCCAGCATCAGCTTCAGGTACTGTTCGCGCTGTTCGTCGCTCAGCGCCTCCGTCGGCAGGTCGCGCAGCGTTTCCAGGAAGCCCGACAGCACCGTGAGCGGCGTGCGCAGTTCGTGCGAGACGTTGGCGACGAAGTCGCGGCGGGTGGTCTCCAGCCGCTCGATCTGCGTTACGTCGCGCGTCAGCAGCATGCGCTGGTGCTTGTTGTACGAGATGAGCTGCACCATCAGCAGGCGCTCGCCGCCGCCGGGGCTGCGTACCAGCCGTGGCGCGGGCCAGTCCTCCTGGCGTGCGTAGGTCACGAAATCGGGGGCCCGCACCAGGTTCAGCAGGTTCTGGCCGCGGTCGGCCGGCAGGCGCAGGCCCAGGTGCTGGCGCGCGATGCGGTTGCACCAGTCGATGTGGAATTCCTTGTCCAGGGTGACCAGCCCGTCGGGCAGCGCCTGGGCGGCGGCGAAGAAGCCCTGCACGTTCCCTTCCAGCATCGCGAGCTGGCGTTCCTGGTTGCGCAGGTGCCGGTAGATGCGGGCCAGGGCCTCGTCCCATGAGCCGGCCGAGGGCGGCGGCGGCCGCTGCAGGTCGGTGGTCCAGCGCGTGACGCGCGAGAGTTGCCAGATATGCCAGACCAGCAACGTACCCAGGCCGAAACTGAAGACGGCCCAGCCGAAGCTGCCCGTGATCGGCCGTGTAAGGGCCGCCAGGCCGGCCCACAAGAGGACGACGATGAGGTTGCGTATCCAGACCATGGAGCGAATTGTCGCATTGCCCGGAGCCCGGACCCTGCCGTCTTTTATGGTTTTTTGTGAATTTTCCAGGGCACGGCGGATCCGGCTCCGCCGGTCCGCCCGTGCCGCCCCCTGGGGGGCGCGCGTCAGCGCGTAGGGGGGTCAGACTACAGGATGAGCGGTGAACCGGTAGCCGCTGCCGCGCACGGTCTCCACGTGGCCGTCGTGCTTGCTGGGCTCCAGGGCCTTGCGCAGGCGCCGGATGTGCACGTCGACCGTGCGCTCCTCGACGAAGACGTGGTCGCCCCACACCTGGTCCAGCAGTTGCGAACGCGAGAATACGCGCTCGGGGTGGGTCATGAAAAAATGCAGCAGCCGGAATTCGGTGGGGCCGATGTTCAGGGTCATGCCGTTGCCATTGAGCCGGTGGGTGACCGGATCCAGCCGCAGCCCGGCGACGTCGATCAGGTCGTCGGTGAGCTGGGGCGCGCGGCGCCGCAGGACGGCCTTGATGCGGGCCATCAGCTCCTTGGGCGAGAACGGCTTGGTGATGTAATCATCGGCGCCGGCCTCCAGGCCGTCGACCTTGTCCTGCTCGGCGCCCTTGGCGGTGAGCATGATGATGGGAACGGCCTTGGTGCGCTCCTCGGTCCGCAGCTTGCGGGCCAGCGCCACGCCCGAGGTGCCGGGCAGCATCCAGTCGAGCAGGATCAGGTCGGGGAGTTCCGCCCGGATCAAGGTCTGGGCCTGTTCGGCATCGGCCGCGCGCAGGACCTTGTGGCCCGCGAAGGACAGGTTGACCGACACCAGTTCCTGGATGGCCGGTTCGTCTTCGACGACTAGAATAGTGCTGGACATGGGTATGCCGGATGGGTTGCTGAAGCATGTCCATAGTATGGCGGTATTGTTTCAGGTATGTGACATGAACCGGCCCCCGGGCGGCGCGCCGGCACGGCGGCGGCGTCCATCGGCTACCATGGAGTCCTGACGCGAGAACAACATGGCCGGCCTGGACAAGAATACCCCCCTTCCCACCAATATCGTCGTGCATCGGCAGTCCAGGACACTGGAGGTCGCCTTCGACGACGGCAGCAACTTCCGCCTGCCTTTCGAGCTGTTGCGTGTCTACAGTCCCTCGGCCGAGGTCCGGGGCCACGGACCGGGCCAGGAGACGCTGCAGGTAGGCAAGCGCGACGTGGATCTGGTCTCGCTGGAACCGGTGGGCAACTACGGGGTCCAGCCGACGTTCTCCGATGGCCATTCGACCGGAATCTACTCCTGGGACATCCTTCACGCGCTGGGCCGCGACCAGGACCGCCTGTGGGCGGATTATCTAGCCGCGCTGGAAGCGGCGGGCGCCTCGCGGGATCCGGAGCCCCGGGACGGGATGGCAACAACCGAAGTACGCCGTGAAGGTAAGCAATGAGCGATAAGCAGCACTCCCCCGAGCCGACCGGCGGCACGCCGTCGCCGGGTACGACCCATTTCGGTTTCCAGCAGGTGGCCGAGACCGACAAGGCGCGCAAGGTGGCCGAGGTCTTCCACTCGGTGGCCGCGCGCTACGACGTCATGAACGATCTGATGTCCGGCGGCCTGCACCGCGCCTGGAAGGTCTTCACCGTGGCCCGCGCCGGCGTGCGTCCGGGCATGAAGGTGCTGGACATCGCGGGCGGCACCGGCGACCTGGCCAAGGCCTTCGCCCGGCGTGCCGGACCCACCGGCGAGGTCTGGCTGACCGACATCAACGATTCCATGCTGCGGGTGGGGCGGGACCGGATGCTGGACGCGGGGCTGATGATGCCCACCGCCGTCTGCGACGCCGAGAAGCTGCCGTTCCCGGACGGCTATTTCGATCGCGTTTCGGTGGCGTTCGGGTTGCGCAACATGACCCACAAGGACCGGGCCCTGGCCGAGATGACGCGGGTGCTGCGGCCGGGCGGCAAGCTGCTGGTGCTGGAATTCTCCCGGGTCGCCAAGCCGCTGCGGGCGGCCTACGACTGGTATTCGTTCAATATCCTGCCCTGGCTGGGGCGCAAGGTGGCCCAGGACGAGGCCAGCTACCGCTATCTGGCCGAATCCATACGCATGCACCCGGACCAGGCCACCCTGGCCGGCATGCTGGAACAGGCGGGCCTGGCGCGTGTCCAGTATTTCAATTTGACCGCCGGGGTGGTCGCCCTGCACGAGGGCGTGCGGCTGTAGCGCCTCTGTTTCAAATTCCTTCGAAAATCCGGGGCGTCCCGACTGGCGATTTGCGCCATAGTCCGTTAAATTTCAGCTAATTGTCAGGAAAGGCTGCTACGACCGCCCGTCTGCGGGGGCGGCGCGGCGCCGGGCATCCCCACCTGGCAGCAATGGCGCCCGCGTTGTCCCGGCAGACCCGGCATCGGGGCCGGCAGCGCGGCGCCACGACATTGATTACAGGAGAATCCACACAATGTCCCGACGTTTTTTTTCCAGGTTCATCCCGGCTCTGGTCATCGCCGTATCGACCGTAGCCATGTTGGGCGTCTCGCATGACGCCCTGGCCAAGCGCCTGGGCGGGGGCGGCAGCATGGGCCGCCAGTCCAGCAACGTGACGCAGCGGCAGGCCACGCCGCCCGCGCGTACGCCCCAGCAGAACCAGCAGGCCGCGCCGTCGGCGGCGCCCGCCGCCGCCGGGGCCGCCGCGGGCGCCACCGCCGCGCGCAGCGGCATGTCGCGCTGGCTGGGCCCCATCGCCGGCATCGCCGCCGGCCTGGGCCTGGCGGCCCTGCTGTCGCATTTCGGCCTGGGCGGGGCCGCGGCCGAGTTCATCGGCAGCATGCTGCTCATCGCGCTGGCGATCTTCGCCGTGCTGTTCATCGTCCGTCGCCTGCGCGGCGGCGGCCAGCAGCCGGCGCTCCAGGGCGCGGGCAACAGCCGCTTCCAGCAACCGCGCAACGAGCCGCCCGCCACCATGGCGCGCGCATCGGCGGCGCCGGTGTCCGCCGCTCCGGCGGCCGTACCCGCCGCCTCCGCGGCTGCCGCGGGCGCTGCTCCCACCGGCGAGTGGGGCATCCCCAGCGATTTCGACACCGCGAATTTCCTCAGCCATGCGAAGAACAACTTCGTGCAATTGCAAGGCGTCTGGGACCGCGGCGACGTGAACGAGCTGCGTGACCGGGTCACCGACGACCTGCTGGCCGAACTCAGCCAGCAGATCGGCCAGCGCCAGGGCCAGAACGTGACCGAGGTGGTGCTGCTGAACGCCGAGCTGCTCGGCATCGAGACCGTCTCCGACGGCCACCTCGCCAGTGTCCGCTTCTCCGGCATGCTGCGCGAGGCGCCGGGCACGGAAGCCTTCCGATTCGAGGAAATCTGGAACCTGTTCAAGCCGAACGATGGCGGCTGGCTGCTGGCTGGCGTGCAGCAGATCCCGGTACAGGAGCACAACCGGTAACGCCCTGGCGCGCCACCCGGTAAACTTGCGGGGTCGAACCCCGTGGAACGCCCGTCCCCGGACGGGCGTTTTTCATTGCCGGGCCGCCCCAGGATGAAAACGCCCCCTGGTGGGGGGCCGCGCCGCCGCGAAGCGGCAAGCCAGGGGGCGTTTTTCGTTGGCAGGCCGGATTGCCGGCCGGTTTTCCTGACAGGTTTGTCTTCCATCCTATGTCCGTGTCCCTGCCGTACCCTTCCGCCGCCGCCATCCGGGCGCTCGACACGCTGCTGGTGCGCGAGCCCTGGGCCCGCGAGCGGCTGCGCCAGCATGCCGGCAAGACTGCCTGCCTGGCCGCCGGCTCCCTGCGCATGGCGCTGACGATCACTCCGCATGGCCTGGTCGAGGCCGCCGCCGCCGAAGCCGTGCCCGACGTGACCCTGACCGTGGATGGCGGCAGGTTGCCGGAACTGCTGTCGGGCGACGCCGCCCGCCGGATGGCGGCGGTGCGCATCGAGGGCGACGCGGCGCTGGCCCACGTGCTGGGAGACCTGGCGCGGGATCTGCGCTGGGACGTGGAGGAGGACCTGGCCGGGATCGTCGGGGACATCCCCGCGGCCCGCCTGGTCCGCACGGCCCGGGGGGTGGCGGGCGGGCTGCGCGCCGGCGCCTGGCGGCTGGCCGAGAACGTGCCCTCAATCCAGCCGGATGTCGAGCGCCTTGATTACCTCGCCGTACCGGCGCGAATCCTCGGCAATCGCCTTGGAAAGATCGTCCGGCGTCCCTCCCAGCCCCACCGTGCCCTGGCGCGCCAGCAGTTCCTGGGCCTGGGGCGACCGCATCGCCCGGGTGACCGCCCGGGCGATCTTCTCCCGCAGCGCCAGCGGGGTGGCGGCCGGCGCCATCAGCCCCGACCACGAGACCGCGTCGCCGAAGGACAGGCCGGTCGTTTCCTTCAAGGTGGGCATCTCGGGCACCAGCGGCGAACGTTGTTCAGCGACCACACCCAGTGCCTTGACCCGGCCCCCGCGGATGAATGGCAGCGCGGCCGGCAATTGCGCGATCATCATGTCGATCTGCCCGCCCGCCACGTCCGCCAGCGCCGCCGACACGCTGTTGTAGGGCACGTGCAGCAGGCTGACGCCCGCGCGCCCGGCGAAGATCTCGGCGGCCAGGTGCGCCTGGCTGCCGATGCCCGGCGACGAATAGCTCAGGCGCCCGGCCTTGGCCTTGACGATCAGCCCCTTGGCATCCGCCACGCCCAGCGCGTTCGACACCACCAGCACGTTGGGCACCGCCCCCACCTGGGCGACGGGCGCCAGGTCGCGGGCGATATCGAACGGGCGCTGCCGATAAAGGTGCGGGTTGACCGCCAGGTCCGACACCGGCACGGACACCAGCGTATAGCCGTCGGGGGCGGCCTTCACCACGGCCGAGATGCCTATGGTCCCGACCCCGCCGGGCTTGTTCTCTACGATGACGGGCTGGCCCCAGTCCTGGGCGAGCCGCTCCGCCAGGACGCGCGCCAGCAGATCGGCCGCGCCGCCCGCGCCATACGGCACGACGATGCGGACCGGGCGTTCGGGGTAGGCATTGACGGCATGGTCCTGGGCGGACGCCGGCGCCGCCAGGCAGGCCACCACCGCGCAGGCGGCCGCCCGCAGGAGGTGCGCCCGGGCAGGGGAAAAACGTGAGGTCTTCATGGACTTGTCCTTTGGAACGATCGGATCCAGGCGCCGCGGGCGGCGCCCCGGGGGCTATTCGCAATCAGGGCAAAACGAAGGCGGGCACATCATCCGGGCGGTGCGCCGCAGCGGGTCCCAATCCTGGACCTGGCCCCACACTTTCTCCGCGAAGGCCTGGGCCTCGGCCCGCAGGCCGCCCAGGTCGACATCGGGAATACGGCCGTCGCGCATGCGGATCTCGCCACCGGTGACGACCAGGTCCACGTCGTCGCCCACGCCGCACTCGACCAGGCTGCATATCGGGTCCCAGATCGGCCCATAGCGCAGCACGTCCTTGCGGCCGAGATTGATGGCGACGATGTCCGCCCTGGCGCCCGGCGCCAGCCGCCCCAGGTCGTCGCGGCCCAGCGACCGCGCGCCCCCCAGCGTGGCCGCCTCGAACACCTGTTCCGCGCTGGCCGCCGTCAGGTCGTGGCTCATGACTTTCCCGTGGTAGGAGGCGGTGCGCATGTTCATGATCATGTCGCGCGGATAGGTATCGCTGCCTATCGTCATGTTCACCCCGGCCTCCCGGTACGATTTCCACGAGTCCAGCACGCGGGCCCGGCGCACGATGTTGATGGGACAGTGGGAAACCGAGACCTGGTTCTTCCCCATGCGCCTGAGGTCACTGCCGCCCGAATAATTCAGGCGCGGGCTGTCGGAGATGAAATTGGCGTGCCCGATGTTCAGCGCGGGGGTCAGCATCTCCACGCTGTCCAGCAGTTCGATGGGCGTCTTGCGGTGCTCGCGCACGGTCTCGTAGAACTCGATGACGTTGTAGCCCGCGTGCGTGGCCATCGGCACGCCCAGATCGCGCGCGGCCGCCACCGTCCGGCGCAGGATGTCGACGCTGCAATTCTCGACTTCGCGCGGCACCAGGATGCCGTGGACCCGGTCGCTCGGATCGCGCTCGACCCGTTCGATGAACGCCACCGCGTCGTTGAACAGGTGCAGGCCGCCGTCGGGATAGGGCACGCGGGTCAGGTTGCCGTCGTCGTCCGACGCCCAGCGGCCGCTGTCGTAGCCCGGCCCCAGGTAGCCTCGCACTCCCAGCGCTTCGCACTGCTTCCACAGCGCCTCCTGGACGATCACATGTCCGCCCAGTTCGACGAAGGTCGTCACGCCATTGCGCAGCAGTTCGCTGACCGTGAATGCCGCGTGCAGGACGATGCCGGGGTCCACCTGCGCCTGCTCCTTGGTCAGATAATTGGGATACCCCTGTATGCGCGTGCCCGACCGGGCGATCGTGACGTCCATGTAGGGCTGGCCGAACAGGTCGGGCCGGCCGTGGTCGGTCAGCAGCTTGTGCAGCGCGCGATGGCCCGAGTGCACGTGCGTGTCGATGAAGCCTGGCGACAGCAGGCAGCCCGGCGCCTCGATGACGCGATCGGCCTCGCCCCGGTAGTCGTCCCCCGCGTAGACGATGCGGTCGCCGTCGTAGACCACGCAGGCCTGCCGATGGAGCACATGCCCGCCGTCCTGGAATCCCACCACCCAGTCGCCGTTGATCCTGGTTTTCATGCTGGTCTTTTTCCCTCGTTCTGCGAATATTGATCCTGCGATGCACTGCCGATGACAGGTTCTCAGCATGCTGAGCAATTGCCGGCACTGTCAACGCAGGGAAGCCAGCGGGAAGGAAGATGGAACCGCGTTTGCGCCCACGACGAAACACCCATGGACACCACGCAAGAATATGCAAGATCGACGAAGAACGAGCCAGATAGAGGAGGAAGCGTGACGGACGGCGCGCGGCCCCATAGCGAGGATCTGGCCAGCCCCCGCTTCCCGTCCAAGAATGGCTATCTCGATTCCGTTGTGGAATATTTCATTATCCCCGCCGGCCACCGGCCCCGACGAAGCCCGAACCCATGGATATCAAGCACGTCGACCTGCATCTCCTGATGATCTTCGATGCGGTGCTGGCCGAAGGCAACGTAACGCGCGCCGCGGACCGCATCGACATCAGCCAGTCCGCCGTCAGCAAGGGGCTGGCGCAATTGCGGGAGATCTTCCACGACCCCCTGTTCCTGCGGAACGGACGTGGCGTCGTCCCCACCCACAAGGCCATGGAAATGGCCACCGGCGTACGCCACGCCATCCTCGCGCTGAACGGGCTGGCCTCGCCGTCCGAGCCTTTCGCGCCGCACTCCGCGCGCATGCATTTCAACCTCGCGGCCACGGACTATGTCACCTTCACCCTGCTGCCCGCGCTCATGCGGCGGCTGGCATCGGCGGCACCCTCGGTTTCGGTGACCATCCATCCGATCGAACCCTTGATGCCCGAGGAATTGCTGCTGCTGGGCAAGGTGGACCTGGTGCTGTCGCCGGTGGCCACCGCCACCTACCCCATCTATCGGCAGGAACTGTTCAGGGACGACTACGTCTGCCTGTACCGCATCGGCCACCCGCTGGACGGCCAGGCGCTCGGCCCCCAGCAGTTCGCCTCGGCGCGGCACGTCGCCATGCCGCGTCAGAACGGCGCCCGCGAACGGGTGCTGCAGGATGCGATGCAGCAGCACGGCATCTCGCGGGACGTCGCCGCCCAGGTTCCCCACATGCTCGCCATCGCCCCCACGCTGGCCTGCACCGACCTGATCGCCACCGTCACGCACCGCATCGCCCGGGCCTTCTGCGGCCTCTACCCGCTGCGCATGACACCTCATCCGCTGCCGCTGGGCGAGTTCGTGGTCTCGCAGCTCTGGCACGAACGGACCCACCCCAGCCAGTCCCAGCGCTGGCTGCGGGAATTGGTGCTCGATGTCTGCCGGGAATTGTGACGCCGTGCGCTAGCCGGCGGCAGGCGCCGCCAGGCCGGCCGCCAGGAAGTCCAACAGGCGTGACAGGGTCAGGTCGACGCTGGCCGCGGACACCGGCGTGGCACGCACGTCCGGCATCAGCCGCGCGACGCGGCCATTGTCGGCGCGGATGTACATCATGCTGCCGAACACGCACTGCAGGCGCAGGTACAGCTCATCCCGCGCCAGGTGGGGACAGGCACGCGCCAGGATATCGACGAACAGGCGGCCGACCTCGTCGTGGACGCCGAACACGATGTTCTTGACCGCCGGATCGGGCTCGACCGAACAGATGGCCGACAGCCGGTTGAAGCGGGCCCCCTCTTCGGTCTGCCCCACGCGCATGCCGGGCCCGATGAAGGCCTCGAGCACCGCCCGCGTCTCGGGGCGTGCCTGCGGATCCCCCGGCACGCAGGCACGCAGCAGCGCCTGGCGCTCGTCGTTCATCCGGCCTGCCCGCGCCTCGAAAATCGCCCGCAGCAGGCCTTCCTTGGTCCGGAAGTAATAGTGCACGGCGGCCATGTTGACGCCCGCGGTACCGGTGATCGTGCGCAGCGACACGCCGTTGTAGCCGTGCTCGGCGAACAGCCGCTCGGCCACGTCCACGATGCGGTCTCGGGTGGAGGCGGATTCGGCCGGATCGGCAACAGGAGTGGGCATGGATACGTCCGGAAAGCAGCGGGGATTCTATGTTACCCGCAAAGCCCGGAAATTATTTCAGTCGATTGATTGAATCATTCGTTTGACCGAAACGCCAGGAATTCCTATGATGGGTCCTGACGCGCCACCCGGCGCACCGCATGAGGAACCCCATGAACGGAAAGATCCGCCGCATCGTGACCGGCCACGACGAGCAGGGCCTCGCCGTGGTGCTGGAAGACGGCTACGCCCCCAATGTCCGCCACGACGCCAGCCGCCCGGGCTACTACCTGACCCAGTTGTGGCAGACGCCCACGGCCCCCGCTCCCATCGACAACGGCGCCGACCCCACCCTGGGGCCGGTCTCGCTGGCCCCGCCCGAGCTGGGCACGGTCGTCCGCATCATCGAATTCCCGCCCGCGGGACTGGAGCTGCGCGACGTGGATGCCGACGCGGCCAAGCAGGCGTTCTCGATGTTCGGCGGCCAGCATGCATTGACCGGCCAGGACGGCGGCAAGCGGCGCCATCCCTTCATGCACCGCACCGAAACCATCGACTACGCCATCGTGCTGTCGGGCGAGATCACCATGCTGCTGGACGAATCCGAAGTCACGCTCCGCGCCGGCGAAGTCCTGATCCAGCGCGGTACCAATCACGCCTGGACCAATCGCACGGATGAACCGGCCCGCGTGCTGTTCGTCCTGGTCGACGGCAAGTTCGACCCCGCCCTTCCGCAGCAGTAACCCCTACTCCAAGAGGAGACCAAGCATGTCGTTCAAGAAGATCCTGCTCGTCCCGATCCTGGCCGCCATGTGCGGCCCGGCCGCCGCCCAGACCTACCCGTCGCGCCCGGTCGAACTCATCGTCCCGTACTCGGCGGGCGGCAGCGTGGATGTCATGGCGCGCGCGTTCGGCCGTGAACTGTCCGAGATCCTGTCCACGCAGATCGTCGTCAACAACCGCGACGGCGCGGGCGGCACCATAGGCGTGGCGGCCGTGGCCTCGGCGCGTCCCGACGGCTACACGGTGCTGTTCTCGCCCTCGTCGCCCTTGACCCAGGCCCCCTTCCTGATGGGCCGCCTGCCCTACCAGCCCGACAGCATCGCGCCGATCTGCCAGATCTTCGAGAACCCCTTCGTCATCGCCGTGCGCAAGGACTCGCCCATCCACAGCGTCAAGGAATTGCTGGACAAGGCGCGCCAAGAGCCGGGCAAGCTGTCCTACGGTCATGCCGGCCCGGGATCGGTGCCGCACCTGGCCACGGCCAACCTGGCCAAGTCCTCCAGCGTGAGCTTCAACGAAATCGCTTTCCGCGGCGATGCCCAGGTCATTCCCCAACTGCTGGGCGGCCATATCGACTTCGGCGCGCTGGGTGTCTCGTCGGTGGTGGGCAAGGACCTGCGCATCCTGGCGGTGTACGGCGACAAGCGCCTGCCCGGCCTGCCCGAGGTCCCCGCCATCACCGAATTCGGCATCAAGCACGCGGTCATCGCCCGCAATGGCCTGTACGTCAGCCAGGGCGTCCCGCAGGCCGCGCGCGACAAACTCCAGCAGGCCTGCCACGCCGCCACGGAAAAGAGCGAGTTCCAGAAGGCCGCGGGCCAGTTGTACCAGCAGGTCAATTACCTCGACAGCGCCACCTTCGCCAGCCGGCTCGCCAGCGACAACGAGACCAACCGCGCGCTGATCCAGTCGCTCGGTCTCTTGAACACCGGCAACTGACCGGGTATCGCCGCCATGTACGAGATCATCGATGCGTCGCTGCGCGCCTTCATCGACGTCGAGCCCGACAGCGACTTCCCCATCCAGAACCTGCCCTACGGCATTTTCTCCACGCCCCACGGCGGCACCCGCGCCGGCACCGCGCTGGGCGCGTGGGTGGTGGACCTGCACGCGCTGGAGCGCGCGGGACTCCTGCCCACGCCCTCGGGTCCGCCGCTGTTCGGCCAGGGCAGCCTGAACGCCTTCGCCGCCGCCGGCCGGCCGACGTGGAGCGCGGTCCGGGCCCGCCTGGCGGCGCTGCTGTCCGGTTCGGACGCTCGCCTGCGCGACGATGCCGGACTGCGCGCCCACGCCCTGGTACCCATGGACGAGTGCACACTGCACCTGCCGTTCGAGATCGCGTCCTATACCGACTTCTACTCGTCGGAGGACCACGCCACCAACGTAGGCAAGCTGTTCCGGGATCCGGCCAATGCGCTCACCCCCAACTGGAAGCACCTGCCCATCGGCTACAACGGCCGGGCCAGTTCGGTCGTGCTGTCCGGGCACGACGTGCGCCGTCCCATGGGGCAGCTCCCCGTCGCGGGCGGCGCGCCCGAGTGGGGGCCCTGCCGCCAGCTGGACTTCGAGCTAGAGACGGCCTTCTTCGTGGGACCGGGCACGGCCCTGGGCAGCCGGCTGGATCCCGATGCGGCGGCCGGACGCATCTTCGGGATGGTGCTGATGAACGACTGGAGCGCGCGCGACGTCCAGCGCTGGGAATACGTTCCCCTGGGCCCTTTCCAGGCCAAGGCGTTCGCCACGTCGATCTCGCCGTGGGTGGTCACGCTGGACGCCCTCCAGCCCTTCCGCGTCGATGCGCCGTCGCAGGATCCCGTGCCGCTGCCCTATCTGCGCGAAGGCGATCGCCACGCCTACGACATCGAGCTGTCGGTCGAACTCGACACGCCGGACGGCGTGTCCACGACCATCGCGCGCAGCAACTTCCGGCACCTGTACTGGACCATGGCGCAGCAGCTCGCGCACCACACCAGCAGCGGCTGCAACCTGCGCACCGGCGACCTGATGGGCTCGGGCACCATCAGCGGACCGGATCCCGAGGCGCGGGGCTGCCTGCTGGAGCTGACCGAGAACGGCAAACGGCCGCTGGCCCTGCCCGACGGCGCCACGCGCGCCTTCCTGCAGGACGGCGACCAGGTCGTGATTCGCGGCCACGCCCGCCGCGGCGCGCTGCGCGTGGGATTCGGCAGCGTACGGGGACGGGTGCTGCCGGCCATCCCCTGAACGATGCGAGGGCCCGGCAACGGGCCCTCGCGCTTTCGTCAGTCGTCGAACAGCACGAAATAGAGCAGGTCCAGGCCATTCAGCGTGCCCCCCTTGGCCACGGCCGATAGGCGATTGCTCAGGCGGTAGCTGAGCTTGACCACGCCGTCGCGGCCGGACAGCGCCTGCTCGAAGCTGGCGTAGATCCGGTCGGACAGGCGCTTGCCTACCACCAGGAACTGGTTGTTCGACAGGTTGTAGGCCGACGCGGTACTGTCGCCCGCCACCGTGCGATCCGGCAGCAGGCCCCGGCTGCTGCCCACGTTGCCCGACCGCACGCCTATCTCGTCCAGGCCCAGTTGGCGCGAGATCGGCTCGCTGCCCTGCGGACCCAGCAGCGACGTCGCCGCGCTCAAGAGCAGCGTGGCGTCGGCACCGCCCCCGCCTTCGTCGGGGCCCCGTCCCAGCAGCAGCCACGAGAGTTTTTCCACGTCGCTGACCTCGGGCGTGGAAACCAGCGCGATGCGGGGCCGGCGCGCCGTGCCGCTGATACGCACGCCCGCTTCCACGCGCGGACCGACGCGCACCGCCACGACGTCGAGCAAGGGATCGTCGATCGGTCCCTGGAAGGTCAGCACGCCGCGGCGCACCGTCAGCGTCTGGCCATAGGCATTGAAACGGCCCCCGCGCGTGCGCACCGTGCCGCTCGAGGACAAGGCCCCCACCATGCCGACGATGCGCAGATCGCCGGTGATGCCCGTGTCCAGGCCATAGCCCCGCAGGTAGAAACGTTCGCCCAGCTTGGCGCCCACGTCGATGGCGATGCCCAGCGTCTTCTTCTGCCGTTCCTCGCCGGTGCGGCGCACGTACACGTCGTCCGACAGCTTGGCGGGCGCCTGGGTGCCCATGTCGACCCAGCCGGTGTCGGCCTCGAACAGGCCGGCGATGCGCATGCGGTCCGGGATGATGTCCATGTCCACCCGCCCCGATCCGGCCACGAAGCGATCGGCGCGCTGGATGGCGGGGAAGCGCTCGGCCTTGAGGGTCGCGTGGCCCGAGGCTTGCGACAGCCGCCAATCGGCGCTGATCTCCATCCACCCGCCCTGGCTCTCGTTCTTGATCCACTGCTGCACCCGCGAGTCGCGTGGATTGACGCGGATCACGCTGGGAAAACGCAGGGACTCCAGCACGATGCGGTCATCCTCCAGCGTCGCCTTCAGCGTACCGTCCAGCAGCCTCAGCCCGTCGTCCAGCCGCACGAGCCGGATGCCCTCCCCCTGGAGGCCGCCGGAGGCATGCCACTGGCCGCCGGACTGGGTCACGCGCGCCGAGCCCGCCACCTTGCCGCCCACCTCGACGCTGTCGCCCACGAACAGGCTGACCCAGCTCAGGTCCTTCAGGTCGACCTGGGCTTCCAACTGGGCAGGGCGGTCGCGATCGAGGCCGATCGCGCCGTCTCGGGCAACGACGCCGGCTTCGCCGTCCACCCGCACGCTGCCCACGCGTTCGCCGTCGACGACGGCTTGCAGGACGACGCGGCTATGGCCCGCATTGCCGTCCGGCGTCGCGCGCACACTCGCCTCCAGGGTGCGCAGGCCCAACGCCAGCGGCGGCGTGCCCGGCACCCACAGGTCGCCGCTGCGGCGGCGGATGTTCGCCGTCCCTTGCAGCGAACCGGCGAAACGTATGTCCCAGTCGGCATCCAGCACGACGATGCGCTCACGCGGAATGGGTTTGCCGCCCAGGGCCTCCAGCAGGATCTCCGGCGCCCAGGCCAGCCCCTGCGCACGCCCGCGCGATTCCCAGCGGCCGCCTCCGCCGCGCGTCCCGTCATTGACCAGCCTTCCGGTCTGCCCCCCCGGCAGGCGCAGCGCGATTCCGGCGGAACCGGCTTCCCACTGCCATTGCGGCGCCACCGCGGCCGGCACGTAGCTCAGGTCCACCGGCGCCTCCAGCGACATGCCCAGCGGCGCGCGGGCAAGCTCGAACTGCGCCACCCTGCCCCGCCACCCGGGCGGCGCGCCCCGCTCCTTGCCCGGGCCCCAGCCGCCGTCGAAGCGGATCGCCAGCGTGGCCGGCGCCGACCGGTCGGCGGGCACGAACTCGGCGTCGACCGTCCCCTCGTGCCGCGCCATCGTGCCTTGCAGGCGCAAGGCCGCATGGCTCATGGTGGCTTGCGGGGCGCTGGATACGGCCACTTTCTCGATGCGCAGGTCGACGTCGGCCGGCGCGGCCGCGAACCCGCCCTGCGGGCGCTTGCCGTTGACCGGAGACCCGCCCAGGCTCGTGCGCCCCTGGATCTTGCCGACGCGCACGCCACCGGGCAACTGCAGGTCGCCCGCATCCAGCGTCATGTCCAGCACCGGCGCATCCAGCGTTTCGCCCAACGAGCCACGCGCGGACAGGCGCCCGCTCAACAGCGACGACAGGGCCTGCAACCGCGGCGCGTCCAGGTCGAAATCCAGCTTGTCGCCCGGGCGACCGAACGCGCCCTTGGCCGTCAGACGGTTGCTGCCGGCGCTCAGCGCGGCATCCGCGCGCGTGACACGCATGCCCGCGAAAACCAGGTCGCCATGCCCGCCCAGGGGCTGCCCGTTCCAGCGGCTGCCATCCTCGATGCGCAACTGCACCGTCCCGCCCGGCTCGGGCAGCAGCGCGCCCTTGACCTCGGCCCGCGCCGAAACCTGCGCCGGTGGCAGGACATCGCTGCGCACCCAGTGGCCGGGATCGAAACGCTCCAGCCGCAGCTCGGCGGCAAAACGGCGGGGCTCGTCCAGTTGCAGTTCGCCCTTGCCACTGGCACGCGCTTCGCCGGCGGCCAGCGCAAATTGCGGCAGGTGAACGACCTGGTCGCGGATACCGGCCTCGAGCTTGAGCGTCAGCGGCACCTTGCCCGACCGGTCGGACAGGTCCGCGGTCAGCGATTGGACAGCCGCGTCGGCCGAGAAGGCCAGCGTCCCCGCCAGCTTCGTCGGCATCGCCGCGCCGTGCAGCCGCGACGCATCGACGCCAATGGCCTGCAGGCGGCCCTGCACGCGCCCCGCATCGCCGGCCGAGGCATCGCGGCGCCACGCCACCTGCCCCGCCAGGCGCCCGCCTCCGGCGAACTCGATCGCCAGCCCGGCGATGTCCAGCGCGTCGAAGGTCTCGACCGGCGCGCTCAATTGTCCGGAGACAGCGGCCACCGGTACGCCGTCCTTGTCCAGGGGGCGCGGCGTGGAATTGGTCAGCGCGAAGGGGCCTTGCAGCAGCGCCGGCGCGGCACCCTCGGCCACCGCCAGATCGGCGGTCAGGCCCAGGTTGGCGGACGGCGCGCCGGGCACCCACGCCGAGGGATCGATGCCACGCAGTTGCAGCTTGAGCCCGCGCAGCGGAAACCCTTCCAGCAGCGCCGCCTGCCCTTCGGCATTCACATCCACGCCCGCGCCATCGCCCTTCACCGTGAAGGCCAGCCGCTCCAGCGACCCGGTGGCCGAGGCGCCCAGGTCGAACGCATGCGCCGCCTGGCGGCCCCCGGCGTGCAGCGCCAGCTTCACGGGGAACGGCGCATCGGCGCCGACGGTAGCCTCGCCCCGCAGTGTCGCCTCGGCCTGCGGCGCCGCCACGTGCAGGTTGGCCAAGAGGATCCGGTGCTCGGCGCCCGATGACGTCGCGCGCAGGTCGATGCCGTCGAAACTGGCGGGCAGCCGCTCGCCGTCCATCTCGATGTCCAGCGTGCCCAGCCCCAGCTTGTCCACGTCGATGGCAAGCGGCAGCCGCAGCGAGGCCAGCGGCGTGCCGGGCTCGTCGGACGGCCGCAGGTTCAGCCTGGCCCGCCGCGCCGACAACTCGGACACATGCAGCCGCGCGCCGCGCAGCGCACGCCACCGGACGTCCAGGCGCAGCTTCTCCAGATCGGCATCCACCGTCGGCAGCCGCAGCTCCAGCGTGTCGATGTCCAGCCCGCCCAGCAGCGAGCCGCGCACGCCCTCCAGCCGCACGGACCCGCCCGCCAACTGCACGCCTGTGCGCACGGCCCAGGCCGCGCCGCTGGCCGAGGACGCGATCCATGCGCCCGCGCCGGCCACCGCGGCCACACCCAGCGCGAAGACGCCGGCCACGGCCCACGGCCAGCGGCGGCGGCGCGGAGCGGGCTTGGGAGGAGGAGTGGCGGGCCCGTTCAAAATGCGATCCCCAGGGAAAAGTGCAGGCGGATGTTCTTATCGCGCAGCGCGTAGGCCAGGTCCACGCTGAGCGGCCCCGCCGGCGTGCGGACCCGCAGGCCCGCGCCCACGCCTGTGGCCAGCTTCATGTCCGAGAAACTCGATGCGACGTTGCCGGTGTCGACGAACACCGCGCCGCCCAGCCGGTCGTCGAAATAGCGCGTGGCCTCGACGCTGGCGACGAACAGCACGGCATCGCCCAGCACGGCGTTGCCCACCTGCCGCCCCAGTCCCAGGTAGCGGTAGCCCCGGATCGAGCGCGCTCCGCCGGTACGGAACGAGAAATCGTCCGGCACGCGATTGATGTCCTGCGCCCACAGCCGGCCGATCTCGCCGCGCACCGTGACGACGTCGCGCTTGGAGGGCGACCACCAGAACTGGCCGCGCGCGGTCAGCCGGTTGAAATGATTGCTGGCGTCGAGCGCGGTACCCGCGCCGGCGCCCAGCGCGAACAGCGTGCCTTCGCGCGGATCGTACTTGTCGTTGACGTCGCGGCGGATGATCTCGGCGGTGGCCGTGGCCGTGTTGGTGGTGAAGGAGTTGTAGCCGTCGATGTCGGTCATTTCGTGCGCGAGTCGCGCGCCATAGCGGGTCTCGTACTCGACACGGCTCTGGAAGCCGGCGGGATAGGTCTTGGCGCGGATCGCCCCCACCGCCAGCCGCCGCACGTGCAGGCCCTGCACGTCCGAGTCCTGCGCCAGCACACCGAAGCTGTCGCGAAAGCCGTTCTCGTTGGGCGCGAGATGGATGTCGGCATAACCGAACTTGCGCAGGCGGTCCAGCCGCAGCCCGGTCTCGAGCTCCACCGGCTGGCCCAGGACCACGTTCTGCCGGTAGACGGTCTCGATGCGCGCGCCGGCCTCGTCATCCACGCCCAGCGCGACGCTCATGCGGCGGGGACGCGACTCGACCACGTCGGCCATCACCGGCAGCGTCAGGTGGCTGGGGCCCTGGTAGGCCTGCTCGGTGCGCGTCTGGTCCGGCTCCAGCCCCTTGGGCATCAGGGCGGGGTCCTCTTCATGGCTGGGCGCGATGCCCTTGCGATCGATGTCCAGCGTCGCGCCCGAGAAGAACGGCGAAGACTGGAGCGTCTGCTGCCAGTCGACCATGCGGTCGCGGTCATAGGGTTCGCCCGGACGGATACGGACATAGCGCTCGACCACCCCCTGGGGCACGCGCTTCAGGCCCCGCACCTCGACACCCGCCAGGCGCACGGCCGGCCCGCTGTCGAGCTTGACCTGCAGGACGACCCGCGCGCGGTCGGCGTCCACGTCCGCCGCCGTATCGACCAGGCGGGCCACCGGGAAATCCCGCTCGGAGGCCTTGTCCAGCAGGTTGCGCTTGGCCGTTTCCCATTCGTCATTGCGAAAAGGACTGCCTTCCTTCAGTCCCCAGTCCTTGCGCAACAGGGCGACGCGCTCCTCGAACTCCGGACCGGATATGGCGCCAAGAAAGGAAATGTCCACGGTCTCGACGATCGTGCGTTCGCCCGGGACGATGGTGATGTCCCAGGTCGGGCCGGCCACGTCGGTCCCGGCCTCGAGCTGGACCTGAGGCGAAAAATAGCCTTCGGTGGCCAGGGCATCCAGCGTGGCTTCGCGGGCGCGCCGCCGCAGGCGTATGCCCTCGCCGCCGTCCTGGTCGTCGGCCATGTCGGCCATGCTGTCCACGGCGTGCGTCACGGCTTCCAGCGCCCCCGCGGACAACCCGCCGGGGTCGATGGTGATCTCGGGCCGCGCCGCGAACACGGGCTGGGCCAGCAAGGCGCACAGGAAGACAGGCGCGAAAGGCAGGCGCATCACGTCCGCGGGGCAGGCAATACGGTTCCGCTGGCAACCAAGACGCCGGCCCCGCCGGCGCCCGAAAGAAGATCGATCATGGCATGCACGGCCGCGAAGGCCCGTTCGACTGACAAACTCATGACGCTTCCGCCGTGTTGATTCAACCCCAAGCATAGCGGATCGCGCGCGTCTTCCGCGACCGCGCGCCGGCGATTGTTTCGAAGTGTTTACAAGGCGTATGGCCCCCCGTAAGTAGCATTGCTCATTTGGAATACGGCCATCCTCGGCTATGCTACGGGGTCTTCACAACAGTAGGCAGGGGAAATTCGGTCAAATAAGACCGGTTTCGCTGGCGTTACAAGCGTTTTCCAAACAAAAGGGGGAATGCACGCCTGACCGACCCGCCTGGAAAAATGGAAATTGGCTTACTTCTGATTTTGTTCGTCGCCAACGGCATTTTCGCCATGAGCGAGATCGCCGTCGTCACCGCCCGCAAATCCCGCCTGCAACAGCGCGCCGACGAAGGCGACGCCAAGGCCCGCGCCGCCCTCGAACTGGCCGAACACCCCACGCGCTTCCTCTCCACCGTCCAGATCGGCATCACCTCGATCGGCATCATGACCGGCATCGTGGGCGAAGGCGCCCTCGCCAAGCCCCTGGCCGAAGCCATCCGCGACACCTTCCCGGCGCTGGCGGACGCGGCCAGCGCCATCGCGCTGACGCTGGTGATCATCGTCATCACCCTGATGTCGATCATCATCGGCGAACTGGTTCCCAAGCGGCTCGGACAGATGCACGCGGAAACCATCGCCGGCCTGATCGCCGCGCCCATGCGCGTCCTCTCGTGGATCGCCACCCCCTTCGTCAAGCTGCTGTCGCTGGCCACCGACACGGTGCTCAAGCTCATGGGCGCCAAGGACAACAACGACCAGCTCGTCACCGAGGAAGAAATCCAGGTGCTGATGGCCCAGGGGGCCACGGCGGGCATCTTCGAACATGCCGAACAGCAGATGGTGCGCAACGTCTTCCGGCTGGACGAGCGGCGCCTGTCCTCGCTCATGGTGCCGCGCTCCGACATCGTGTATCTGGACATCAACGCGCCGCTCGAGGTCTCCCGGGCAAAAATCGAAAGCTCGCACTACTCCCGCTTTCCCCTCGTACGCGGGGACCTGTCGGATGTGATCGGCTTCGTGCGGGCCAAGGACCTGCTCGCCCAGCTCATGGCGGGCGAGCCGCTCGACCTCTCCGGCCGGCTGAGCCCGGTGCTCTACGTGCCCGAAACACTGACCGGCACCGAGCTCGTCCAGAACTTCCGCGACTCGCATACCCAGACCGCGCTGGTGGTGGACGAGTACGGCGATGTGCAGGGCCTGGTGACCCTGCGCGACGTGCTGGAAGCCATCGTGGGAGAATTCCACACCTCCACGGCCCCCGAGGAACCCTCGGCCGTTCAGCGCGAGGACGGCTCCTGGCTGCTCGATGGCCTGCTCGACGTGCACGAAATGGAGGATATGCTGGGTTTGCAACATCTACCCGAAGGCGATTCGGGCACTTACCATACGCTGTCCGGCATGCTGATGCTGCTGCTGGGCCGCATCCCGCACACCGGCGAGCAGGTCGACTGGGCGGGCTGGAACTTCGAAGTGGTCGATATGGATGGCAAACGCATCGACAAGGTCATCGCCAGCCACATCGAACCCACCGAGACTCCGGAAGAACCCTATTGAACCCGCCGCGGACATCCCCATTTGTAGGGCAAGCCCCAAGAATCGGGAACTTTTCCAACCCCGCGGCCGACCAAACGCTTTGACCGCCCGTTCCCGGGCCGCTCCCGCCCGACGCACTCTCTATGACTGACACCATCGCCAAATTGCTACGCACCGCCTTCGTGGCGGGCATCGCCCTGGTCGGCATGATCATGGCGGCCATCCTCCTCGCCTCGACCGCGGTCGCCCTCACCATCGTCTACGTCGTGGCCAAGTTGCGCGGCAAGCCGTTCGTCGCCAACACCTACTGGAAACGCTCCCAGACCCGCTGGGGCTTCGGCGAGAACGCCGGAGGCGGCGCCGCAGCGGCGGCCCCCGCCCGATCCACCAGCGGCTATGCCAACCGCATGAAGCGTAGCGACATCGTCGACGTGGAAGTGCGAGACGTGATGCCTCCCTCGACGCACTGAGGCGCTGGGCTGGCCCGCCCCACGCGGCCACTCTCCCTCAAGAGAGCCCCGCTTGCGGACCGGCAAGACCGGATCCGCGGCACCCGGTCAAGGGGCCCCAGGAAACGAAATGGCCTCGCTTTCAAAAAGCGAGGCCATTTTTTTCTTGGCGCCGGACCGCTGACAGTCGGTATCTCTACTCCCCCGCCAGCCCGTCGCTACCCCTGGATGCAGGGGAATCCGGCTCCGCCGGCCCACCCGCATCGGGACGCCCGCAGGGCGTCGGGGAATCTCATTCAGCGGTGATCTTCGCCGCGTCCACCACCTTCTTCCAGCGGGCCACTTCCGCCTTCACGAAGTTGCCCAGTTCTTGCGGCGTGCTGCTCATCGTCTCGGCGCCCTGTTCCTTGAACTTGGCGATCACCTCGGGGTCGCGCAGCGCGCTGTTGAGTTCCTTGTTCAGGCGGTCGACGATGGCGTCGTCGGTGCCGGCCGGCGCGAACAGCGCATACCACTGGGGCACGCTCACGCCCTTGACGCCCAGTTCTTCCAGCGTCGGCACGTCCTTCAGGACGTCGGAACGCTTGTCGCCGGCCAGGGCCAGGGCCTTGATCCGGCCCGAGGCCAGGTGCGGATAGGCGCTGAACAGGCTGGGGAACATGACTTGCGTCGTGCCGGCCAGCGTGTCGGTCATCGCCGGCGCCGAGCCCTTGTACGGCACGTGCAGCATGTTGGCGCCCGTCACCATCTTGAACAGCTCGGCCGTGACGTGCGGCGCGGTGCCGGCGCCCGCCGACGCGTAGCTCAGGCCCTTGGGATCCTTCTTGGACTTTTCGATCAGGTCCTTGACCGAGGTGATGCCGGAGGCCGAGGACACGACCAGCAGCGTGGGCGAGCTGGCCAGCAGGCCGATGGGCTTGAAGTCCTTGACCGGGTCGTAGCGCAGTTTCTGCAGCGCGGGGTTGATGCCGTGCGTGGCGATGTAGCCGAACAGGATGGTGTAGCCATCCGCCGGCGCGCGCGCGACGTACTCGCTGCCGATCGCGCCCTGCGCGCCGGCCTTGTTGACGACCACGACGCTCTGCTTGAGGCTGTCGCCCATCTTCTGGGCGATGACGCGCGCGAACGCGTCGTTGCCGCCGCCGGGAGCGGTGGGAACGACGATGGTGATGGGACGATCGGGCCAGGCGGCCTGGACGTTGATGGCGCCCAGGGACAGCGCGGCAGCGGTCACTCCAGCGGCAATCGCCGGCAGTCGGAACGAGGCTTGCATAAAGGGGTCTCCGTTTGGTTCTTCGGATCTACCGAAGCATGAGCGACTTCCGCCAGACGTTCGATGAAGACGTCCGGTGGCGGATGACGCGGTCCTAAAAAAAGCGGGCGGGAATGTAAAGCTGCCCTTCCATGATTTTCCGGGCTGTGCGAATCAGGCCGGCACCGCACACTTCGATCGAAGGCGCCGTGCCGCGCAATTCGACATCGACCTCGATGCGTCCCGAGGGATGCGCCACGGCGATGCGATGCATGCCGGCCGCGCGAGGCGCGCCCAGCTCGAACGCCACCGTGCCCGGAGTCACGAAGGCGGTCGCCACGCCGATCGCGCCGGTGACGGCATGCGAGCGGTGGCACTTGTGCGGCGTGAAATACCGCGACACCACCGTATCCGCATCCGCCGACGCGCTGACCAGCACCGGCTTGGGGATGACGCTGTCCGTGACGTCGCCCAGGCCCATGCGCCGGCCGGCTTCGAGGCGCAGGGCCTCCAGCCGTTCGAGCATGGCCGTGTCGGCATCCAGTTCGATGGCCGTCTCGTCGCCCTTCACGCCCAGCAGCGAGGCCCGCACGATCATCAGCGGCATGGCCGCGTCGATGCACGTGACCGGCACGCCGTCGATGACGTCCTGGGTGTTGCCCGTGGGAAACACCTTGCCCGTGACCGAGCCCCAGGCATCCAGGAAGTTCAGCCGGATCGGCGCGCCGGTGCCCGGGACGCCGTCGATGCGGGCATCGCCTTCGTATTCGGTCTTGCCGCCGGGCGTCTGCACCACGGCATCGATGGTCGAATTCGTGTTCACATTGTAGATGCGCACACGGGTCTCGCCGTCGCTGGCGGCGACCAGGCCCTGGTCGATCGCGAACGGACCAACGCCGGACAGCATGTTGCCGCAGTTGGGACGGGTATCGACCAGGGCGCGGTCGACCGATACCTGCGCGAACAGGTAATCGACATCGCAACCGGGCCGCGTCGAAGGCGACACGATGGCGACTTTGCTGGTCAGGGTGTTGGCGCCTCCCAGTCCGTCGATCTGCAGTTCGTGCGGCGACCCCATGGCCGCCAACAGCACCTGGTCACGTTTGGCCACGTCCTGCGGCAGCCATTCGGCGCGAAAATAGGGGCCGCGGGACGTACCTCCCCGCATGAGTACACAAGGTATGACTTTTTGCATGACGAAATGATGCACTCCGATTGTGCATTAGTAAATTGCATTTTTTATATAATTTGATGCATGGCACGCATTAGTTTCGATCTCCAGGAATTGCAGGCATTCGTCGCGGTCGCGGAACGCTCCAGCTTCCGCGCGGCCGCCGACGACCTGCATCTGTCGCAACCCGCCCTCAGCCGGCGCATCGAGAAGCTCGAAGCCATCCTGGGCGTGCGCCTGCTCGACCGCACCACCAGGCACGTTTCGCTCACCAATGTGGGGCGCGTGTTCCTGGAACGCTCGCGCGCCGCGCTGGACGAACTGGAAAGCGCCATGCTGGGCGTGAGCGACCTCGCGGCGCAGTTGAGCGGCCTCGTCACGGTGGCCTGCGTGCCGTCGGTGGCGTACTACTTCCTGCCCTCGGTACTGCGCGATTTCACCGCCAAGCACCCCCGCATCCGCGTGCGCGTCATCGACGAAGGCGCCAACACCGTCCTCAACGCCGTCATCTCCGGCCGGGCCGATTTCGGCGTGAACTTCATCGGCACCCAGGAGACCGAAGTCGACTTCAAGGCCATCTTCAAGGAAAACTTCGTGCTGGCGGCGCGCAAGGATCACCCGCTGGCCCGGCGCAAATCGGTCACCTGGGAGGATCTGGCCCGGGAACGCGTCATGACCGTCGACAAGGGCAGCGGCAACCGCCTGCTGATCGAGGCGGCGCTGGCCAAGAGCGGCAGGCGCTCGCAGACCGCCATCGAGGTCAGCCACATCCTGACGCTGCTGGGCATGGTCGAGGCCGGCCTGGGCGTGGCCGCCGTTCCGCAACTGGCCCTGCCCTTGACCACGCACGCGACCCTGGTCGGCATTCCGCTTTCCCAACCCCGCGTCAGCCGTACCCTGGGCCTGATCTCCAAGCACGGACGGCCGCTTTCCCCCGCCGCCAACCTGCTCTACGACATGCTCCGGAACGCCGGTCGCGCGGCGCGCGCCTGACGGTTCCCGCCTCAGGCCGGCGGATCGATCAAGGCCAGCGCGTCGCGTATCTGCGCCGCCTGGCCGGGGCGCACCAGGCGCGCCACTTCGCGTCCCTCGTCCAGGAACACGAGCGTGGGCCACAGCTTCACCCCGAACGAGCGCCCCAGCGGCCGGCCCTTGCCATCCTCGACCTTGAGGTGCCGCACCTTCGGATGCCCGTCGAAAGCGGCCTCGATCAGCGGCTGGGCCGCCAGGCAATGCCCGCACCAGGGCGCGCCGAACTCCAGCACCGTGGGCCCGCCCAGGGCGTCGACCTCGGTCCGGGCGGGCTCCCCGGCGGCATAAACGGTATTCATGGACATGGATGCCTCCTGTGCGCCCAGTATGGCAAAAACGGCGGCCGGGCGGCACGGACAAAGCCCCGTGCCCGGCCATCCGCCGTCCCAACGGCTAAAATCCCCCATTCGATACTTTCATCGCCCCTCGTTTCCGCCCCATGTCGCGCACACTCTTCGTCACCACCGCCCTGCCCTACGCCAACGGATCCTTCCACATCGGCCACATCATGGAGTACATCCAGGCCGACATCTGGGTCCGCAACCTGCGCATGCAAGGCCATACGGTCCACTTCGTGTGCGCCGACGACGCTCATGGCGCGCCCATCATGCTCAAGGCGGAAAGCGAAGGCATCACGCCGCGCGAACTCGTCGCCCGCATCGCCGCGGAACGCCCCAAGTACCTCCAGGGCTTCCACATCGCGTTCGACCACTGGCACTCCACCGACACCGACGAGAATACCGAACTGTCGCGCCAGATCTACCTGAAGCTGCGCGACGCCGGCCTGATCGAGACCCGCACCATCGAGCAGTTCTACGACCCGGTCAAGGGCATGTTCCTGGCCGACCGCTACATCAAGGGCGAATGCCCCAAATGCGGGGCCAAGGACCAGTACGGCGACGCCTGCGAAGTCTGCGGGGCGGTCTATGCCCCCACCGACCTGCGCAACCCGTACTCCACCCTGACCGGCGCCACGCCCGTCCTGAAAAGCTCGGAACACTTCTTCTTCAAGCTGTCGGATCCGCGCTGCTACGCGTTCCTGCAGGAATGGACCGGCAGCGTCAACGGCAACGGCACGCCGCGCCTCCAGCCCGAGGTCTATGCCAAGACCCGCGAATGGCTGGGCGAGGAAGGCAGGCTGGCGGACTGGGACATCTCGCGCGACGCGCCGTACTTCGGCATCGAGATCCCCGATGCGCCGGGCAAGTATTTCTACGTCTGGCTCGACGCGCCGGTGGGCTACCTGGCCTCGCTGAAGGCCTATTGCAAGAAGACGGGCCTGGACTTCGACGCGCTGCTCGATCCGCAGTCCGACACCGAGCAGTACCATTTCATCGGCAAGGACATCGTCTATTTCCACGCCCTGTTCTGGCCCGCGATGCTGCATTTCGCCCAGCGCAAGACGCCGGACGGCCTGAACGTCCATGGCTTCATCACCGTCAGCGGCGAGAAGATGTCCAAGAGCCGCGGCACCGGCATCTCGCCGCTGCGCTACCTCGATCTCGGCATGAACCCGGAGTGGCTGCGCTACTACATCGCCGCCAAGCTCAACGCCCACGTCGAGGACATGGACTTCAACCCCGAGGACTTCATCGCGCGCGTCAACAGCGACCTGGTCGGCAAGTACGTCAACATCGCCAGCCGCGCCTCGAACTTCCTGATCAAGCATTTCGACGGACAGCTCTGCTTTGACGGCGGGACGCCCATCGAACTCGAGAACGAGCTCAACGCCTCGGCCACCCTCGTGCGCAACGCGTTCGAGGCGCGCGAGTTCGGCAAGGCCATCCGCGAGATCATGGCCACCGCCGACCGCATCAACCAGTCCTTCGACGCGGCCCAGCCCTGGGTGCTCGCCAAGCAACTGGACGACGCGGACAAGAAGCGCGAACTGCACGAGATCTGCTCGCGCACCATGATCGGCTTCAAGGCGCTGTCGGTCATGCTGGCACCGGTCCTGCCCGCGCTGACGCGGCGCGTGGCGCACGAACTGTTCGGCCTGGGACGCGATTTCGAATGGCGCGACGTGGTCGTGCCGCCGCAGCGCATCGCGCCCTACAAGCACCTCGCGCAGCGGGTCGATCCCAAGCTGCTCGACGCGTTGCTGGAAGCGCCCGCCGCGCCGGCACCCGCGGCGCCCACGCCCGGCGGCGAGGAAATCGCGCCCACGATCACCATCGACGACTTCGCCAAGATCGACCTGCGCATCGCCAGGATCGTCAATTGCGAATACGTGGAAGGGTCGGACAAGCTGCTGCGGCTGACGCTGGATGCCGGCGAAGGCCGCACCCGCAATGTGTTCTCCGGCATCAAGTCGTCCTACAAGCCGGAAGACCTGATCGGCAAGCTGACCGTGCTGGTGGCCAACCTCGCGCCGCGCAAGATGAAGTTCGGCATCTCCGAGGGCATGGTGCTGGCCGCCAGCCACGCCGATGAGAAAGCGCTGCCCGGCATCTATGTGCTGGAGCCCGTGGCGGGCGCCCAGCCTGGCATGCGCGTACGGTAACCGGCGCGGCGGCCCGCGCCATCGCCGGGGGGACGGCTACCGCCGTCCCTAGCGCGCCCGGACCTGCGACGGCTGACCGGCCGGCACGTGGCCGGGCTTGACCCGGTTCACCACCATCTTGTCGTTCAGTTTCGTGATGATGGACGAACCGGTCCGCACGCACAGGAACGGGAACAGGCCATGGACCAGGGCCGCCAGCCCCCCCATCAGCATGCGGAACGCGAATCCCCACGACGCGGCGAGATGTTCGAAGTACGTCTCACCCACGGACGAAGGATGCGAAGTGAACGACCATTTGCTCATGGGAATGTCAGAAAGTTAGGGAAACTGCGGATACTTTATCAATACCGCCTCGCAAAATTTCTGCAAACTTACGCCTCTATCCGGGATTTTTGAGAAATATTTTTCCCATTTCCACAAAAATAGAGAAAATTCCACCAACCCCCGCGAACACCCCGCGCGGCGCGCCGCGCGGCCGGCGTGGCGGCCCGGCGTGCAGTAAACTCCCGGGAGCACAAAACGTCCCGACGGCGGACTTCACGCGCCGGCGGCACGGCATGCCAGAACAAAGGTTAGTCATGGCCAAGAATTACGAATCCGAGATCACCCGTTTCCTGCAGGATCTGAAGCAGCAGCGCCCCAACCTCGAAAGCGAGCAGAAGGAGGGCCGCGCGCGCCTGTGGGACAAGACCATCGATCCGGAACTTGTCGAAGGTTTCAAGGCCGGGACGGTGCCGCAGAAGCCCTATGTCTATCAGACTGAAGACTGATCATCGCCGGCATGGGCTCTTCCCCGCCCCCCAACGACGGGCTGGCAGCATTGGCTGAACCCGCGGTCGACAGCACCCCCGATATCGTCGACGGCGTCGCGATCGCCCGGCTCTACGGCGAGCCGCTGTTCGCCCTGCCCCAAGACCTGTACATCCCCCCCGACGCGCTCGAGGTATTCCTCGAAACGTTCGAGGGACCGCTCGACCTGCTGCTTTACCTGATCCGCAAGCAGAACTTCAACGTCCTCGACATCCCCATGGCGGAAGTCACGCGCCAGTACCTGTCGTACGTCGACCAGATCCGCGAGCACAACCTCGAACTGGCCGCCGAGTACCTGCTCATGGCGGCGCTGCTGATCGAGATCAAGTCGCGCATGCTGCTGCCCGTGCGCAAGGCGGATACCGATGAAGACGTCGAGGATCCGCGTGCCGAACTGGTCCGGCGCCTGCTCGAATACGAACAGATGAAGCTCGCGGCGCAACGGCTGGACCAGTTGCCGCAATTGGGACGGGATTTCGTGCGTGCCCAGGTGCTGCTGGAACAGACCACCGTGCGCCGGCTGCCCGACGTCGACGTCGGGGAACTGCGCGACGCATGGGCCGACATCGTCAAGCGCGCCAAGCTCAATGCGCACCACCACATCTCGCGCGAGGAACTGTCCGTGCGCGATCATATGAGCCAGATCCTGCGCCGGCTGCAGAACGTGCGCTACATGGAGTTCACCGAACTCTTCATGGAACGCGTGCAAGACGGCGCCGGCGTGCCGGTGATCGTGGTGCACTTCATCGCCATGCTGGAACTGGCCCGCGAATCGCTGCTCGAGATCACCCAGGCCGAGCCGTATGCGCCGATCTACGTGCGCCTGGCCTTCACTTCCGTCCATACTCACTGAGGCCCCGGCGCGCGGCCCCGCCGTCCGCCTCCCCGGTCTCCAAGCCCACCCTACCGAATCCAACGCCATGAAGGTCGTTCACACCATCGAAGAATTGCGCGATCAATTGCGCGGTCAGCTCCGGGTCTCGTTCGTTCCCACGATGGGCAACCTGCACGAGGGCCACCTCGCCTTGATGAAGACCGCTCGCCAGCACGGCGACCCGGTCGTCGCCAGCATCTTCGTCAATCGCCTGCAATTCGGCCCCAACGAAGACTTCGACCGCTATCCGCGCACGCTGCCCGCCGACATCGAGAAGCTCGAGCGCGACCGCAACGTCTACGTGCTGTTCGCGCCCGACGAGCGCGAGATGTACCCCGAACCGCAGAACTTCCGCGTCCAGCCGCCCGACGACCTGGGCGGCATCCTGGAAGGCGAATTCCGCCCGGGTTTCTTCGCCGGCGTCTCGACCGTCGTGCTCAAGCTCCTTTCCTGTGTGCAGCCGCGCGTGGCCGTGTTCGGAAAGAAGGACTATCAGCAATTGATGGTGGTACGGGCCATGTGCCGGCAGTTCCAGTTGCCGATCGAGATCGTGCCGCAGGAAACCATACGCGCGGACGACGGCCTCGCCCTGTCCTCGCGCAACGGCTACCTCAGCGCGGACCAGCGCGCCGAAGCGCCGCAGCTGTATGCCACGCTGCGCCGCGTGCAGGCCGACCTGCGCAGCGGCAACCACGACGCCGCCGCGCTCGAGCGCGAGGCCACCGCCACGCTGGACGGACGCGGCTGGAAGGTCGATTACATTTCGGTGCGGCGCCAGCGCGACCTGCTGCCGCCCTCCCGCGAGGAAGTCGAAGGCGGCGAACCGCTCGTGGCGCTGGCCGCCGCCAAGCTCGGCGCGACACGGCTGATCGACAACCTGGAACTGTAGCCGGGCCCCGCCATCCGGCCGCGATTGAGAGGCTTGCAAACAATTGATACAGCGGCGTGCGGCCGGGTTTCCGGCTGCTCGCCGTTCGCTACAATTTTCGGCACTGGATGGTTTACGATACGCCCATGATCGAAGATCTCGACCTTCTCGCCAGCCGCATACGCCAGCTCACCGAACTGACGCAAAGCCTGCGCGACGAAAACGCGGCGCTGGGCAAGAGCCTCGCCCAACGTGATTCGCACATCCGCGCGCTGCGCGATACGCTGGCCGCCGCACAATCGCGGGTCGAGGGCGTGCTGGCGCGCCTGCCCGGCGGCGAAGAGCCGGCCGAGGCGGTCGAGGGCGACGCCGATGCGCCGGACAACGCTTCCTCACTTGGTGCAGAAGGCGCCGATCCGGGCGCTCGGAGTCTATATGGAACGTCTTGACGTCACGATCCTCGGCAAGGATTATCCGCTGGCTTGCGAACCCTCGGAAAAAGAGGCGCTGCTGACCGCGGCCACCATGGTTGATCGCGCCATGCAGCGCATCAAGGCCGGAGGGAAAGTGGCGGGCACCGAGCGCATCGCGGTGATGGCGGCGCTGCAATTGGCCGCCGAGCTGATGAATGCAAATTCTCCCGACTCTCGACTTGCAGTCGGCGACTACAAGCGTAAAATCGAAGACATGCATCGCATGGTCGATGCAGCCCTGGGGGCCCAAGAAAAGTTGTTTTGAGTTTTGATGTTTGTGCGGTACTTTTCGGTGCGGCACAAACGCGTATGATCAGTCTTCCCTGCCGTGCTCGTGTTTGGCCTTATATTTCTTGGACCCATGCTGATGGCATGAGGTTGTGGAAATTGCCCGCGGGTGTGATCGTCTCTCCGTCAGACGAACCCGAAGCGCGGCTGACCGCGACCACCTTGAACCACGGTTCAAGATGCCGGCCTAGCGACACAGGCGGGGATCCTATCCGACCCGGAGCATATACGTTATGCTCCGGGTTTTTTTTGGCCCCCCCCTACGCGCTGACGCGCGCCCCCCAGGGGGCGATGCGGGTGGACCGGCGAAGCCGGATCCACCGCATCCTGGGGTACCACCAGGCTGGCGGGGGGCGGCGTTCGTCAATGCCGGCTTGCCTGGAATCGACCAAGCATTGCCGGGGTAGTTTTTTTCGGTGCCAGAACTAGAACGAAGGGCGGGTCTTGGGGAGAAGAGACGCGTCCACCGATTTACCAACTATCGTCAAGACTTCAACTATGGATCCCTTATTCATCGTCGCATTGCTCGTACTCGGGGCCTGCACCGGCTTTGCCGCGGGGCTGCTCGGCATAGGCGGGGGCATGATCATGGTGCCTTTCCTGACCATGTTGTTCACCTGGCAGCGCCTGCCGCCTGAGCTGGTGGTACACGCGGCGATCGCGACGTCGATGGCGTCCATTCTGTTCACGTCGATTTCCAGCGTGCGTGCGCACCACAAGCGCGGCGCGGTGCGGTGGGAGATCGTGGCGCGCTTCGCGCCCGGGCTGGTGATCGGCGGGCTGCTTGCCGGCGGGGCGGTGTTCTCGACGCTCAAGACCGGCTGGCTGGCGCTGGTATTCGCGGTGTTCGTGGGGTATTCGGCCATCCAGATGCTGCTGGACAAGAAGCCCAAGCCCAGCCGCCAGATGCCGGGCACGCTGGGCACCTCGGCGGCGGGAACCGGCATCGGCTTCCTGTCGGGGCTCGTCGGCGCCGGCGGCGGTTTTGTTTCCGTCCCTTTCATGACCTGGTGCAACGTCCCGCTGCACAACGCCGTGGCCACCTCGGCGGCGCTGGGTTTCCCCATCGCGCTGGCCAATACCGCGGGTTACATCTGGTCAGGCATGCAGCATCCCAGCGGGCAACCCGGCATGCTCGGGTATGTCTATTGGCCGGGGCTGATCGTGCTGATCATTTCCAGCGTGCTGCTGGCGCCGGTGGGTGCCCATACCGCGCACAAGCTGCCGGTACGCTCGCTGAAGCGGATCTTTGCCTACCTGTTGATGCTGCTGGCGGCCTATATGCTATACAAGGCTGTCACCGCGCTGACGGGAGCCTGACGAGCGTCGCGGTCCGGGTCGCGGCGCACGTGGTCAGCCCTTCCATCAATCAGAACAAGGACTCACACCATGGCTTACCGCCCCTCCCTCGCCCCCACGATGCGCCGCGCCCTGTGCGGCGCGGCATTGGCCGTCTCGGCAGCGATGTCGTCCCTCGCCGTCGCCCAGGCCGCGCCGGACACCGCCAGGCCCGACCGGCCAACGCTATCGCTGTCGGCCGCCGCCACGTCGGAAGTGGCGCAGGACAAGGTGACCATCACGCTGGCCAACGAAATCGAGGGCAGCGACCAGGCCAAGCTGTCGCAGCAACTCAACCAGTTGCTCGAGACCACGCTGGCCGAGGCCAAGCGCAACACAGCGGTCACCGCGCGCAGCGGCAACTACAACGTCTGGGCCAACACCGACCGCAACGGCCGCATCACCACCTGGCGCGGACGCGCGGAACTGATCCTGGAATCCAGGGACTTCGGCGCCGCCTCCAAGCTGGCCGGCGAACTGAGCCGCCAGATGGCGGTCTCGAACGTGTCGTTCTCGCTGTCGCGCGAGGCGCGCGAGGCCGAGGAGCAGCGCCTGCTGGCCGAAGCGGCCAAGGCCTTCACCACGCGGGCGACCCAGGCCGCCAAGGCCTTCGGATTCACGGGTTATGCGGTGAAGCAGCTCGATCTGAGCGGCAGCGGCACGGTCACGCCCATGCCGCGCGCCTACGCGATGGCGGCTCCCGCCATGGAAGCCAAGGCGGCCGACCTGCCGCTGGAAGGCGGCAAGTCCTCGGTGTCGGTCTCGGTACGCGGCACGGTCTATCTGCAATAGCCATCGTCCGCGCCCCGCAGGCCCGGCGGCTCAGGCCGCCGGCCGGCGCGCCCAGACGAACAGGGCCAGCCCCACCAGCACCATGGGCAGCGACAGCCACTGCCCCATGCTCAACCCCCCCGCCAGGATGCCCAGGAAGCTGTCCGGCTCCCGCGTGTACTCCACCATGAAGCGGAAGAATCCATAGCCCATCAGGAACACGCCGCTGACCTGGCCCATCGGCCGGGGCTTGCTGGCGAACAGCCAGACCACCGCGAACAGGGCCAGACCTTCCAGGCCGACTTCATAAAGTTGCGAAGGATGGCGGGCGACGCCGTCACCCGCCTGCGGGAACACCATGCCCCAGGGCACCGTCGTCGCCCGACCCCACAATTCGCCATTGATGAAATTGCCCAGGCGGCCGGCCGCCAATCCCAGCGGCACCAGCGTCGCGACGAAATCGCCCAGTTGCAGGAAGCGGAATCCACGCCGCCGCGCGAACAGCGCCATCACCAGCAGCACGCCCAGCAGTCCGCCGTGGAACGACATGCCGCCCTGCCAGACCGCGAAGATCTCGAGGGGATGCGACAGGTAATAGCCTGGCTTGTAGAACAGGACATAGCCCAGGCGCCCGCCCAGCACGACCCCCAGCACGCAGTAGAACAGGAGATCGTCCAGGTCGCGCGTCGTGAGCGCGGTCTTGCCGTGGCGGATGCGCCAGCGACCCAGCGTCCAGGCCAGGACGAACGCGACCAGGTACATGAGTCCATACCAACGCACCGCCAGGGGTCCGATCTCGAACGCGATGGGAGAAAACTGCGGGTGAACCAACATGTTTGCGCGCGCCTTTCAAGGAAAGGCCGGGCGCCAGCCCGGCCACGGTGTCTGTCGAACAGTGGCGATCATAACGCCCCTTGCCCCGGGCCCCTGTGACAGATCGACGCAGTCGTGCCCGGATCCGGTGTCCGCCGGATCCGGTTGTATATACTCTGCCCCGTCGAGAAGTACGCGCATCGCGCAGCATCACGGAGAACCTTCATGTCCATTCGTTCCCTCAGCCTGGGCGCATTGGTGGCACTGGCCGCCCTGCACACGACCGCCGGAGCGCAGACCACGGGGCTCGATCTTGCCAAGGCCAAGAACTGTATGGCCTGCCACGACGTCGCCGCCAAGCGCGTCGGTCCCTCCTACCAGAGCGTGGCGGCACGCTATGCCTCGGACACCGACGCGGCCGACAAACTGGTCGCCTCTATCCGCAAGGGCAGTTTTCGCAAGTGGGGCGCCATTCCCATGCCCGCCCAGAATGCCGTCAGCGACGACGAGGCGCGCAAGCTGGCTCAGTGGATCCTGACCCTGAAGAACTGACGCGCCCCGCCCGGACCGGCGCGAGTCAGTCCAGCTTCAACCCCAGCGCACGCACCAGGCCGGCATAGCGCTGCGTATCCGAGGCCATCGTCGCCGCCATGGCCTCGGGCCCCTGGACGTTTGCCGCCAGGCCAATGGCGGCAAGCTTGTCCTTCACCGCGGCGGTCCGGCCCGCCGCAAGCAGCGCCGTCGACAGATCCCGAACGGCCGGGGCCGGAACGCCCTGCCTCGCGCTCGCGCCTATCCAGGTCTCGCCCGCCGCCGATGGATAACCCAGCTCCGTGAAGGTCGGCACCTCGGGCAGGAGCGCCGACCTTTCCGCGCTGGTCACCGCCAGTATCCGCACCTTGCCCGCCTTGTGGGCCGGCGCCAGGTTGACGATGGGATCGAACACGGCCGGAATGTGGCCAGCCATGAGATCCTGCGCCATGGGCGCGCCCCCCTTGTAGGGCACGAAGGTCAGCGGACACTGTTCGTTCTGGCTGAAGCCGAAGGCCATCAGGTGGCCCTCGCTGCCGACGGCGGCCATGCCGCACAAGGCTTGCCCGGGACGGGCCCGGGCCCAGGCGATGAACGCCGGGACCGACCGCACGGGGATATCCGGATGTACCGCCAGCACCCACGGGAACGTGGCAACGATACCGACCGGCGCGAAATCCCTGGCGGGATCGAACGACAGGCTGCGATACAGCGCGGTCGATATGCAATACACGTTCAACGGGGCCAGCATGACCGTCGAGGCCTCCGGCCGGCTCTGGGCCAGCGCCGTCGCCGCGATGTTGCCGGCGGCGCCGGCGCGGTTCTCGACGACGAAGGTCCCCGCGCCGCGCATGGCCTCGGCGTAGACCCGCGCGGTCACGTCGATCGCCCCGCCCGGCGGAAAACCCACCAGCAGACGGACGACATGCTGGGCCCGGGATATCCGCCAGGGCGTGCCCGCGGCAACCATCGCGGCCGCCAGCAGCCGACGCCTTGCATGGGAACAGCGGTCCATGGTCTCCTCCTTTCGTGGTTAGCGGGCTGGGCCCACCCGGCCCGGATTCGCGCCCGCGTGGTCCCGCAGGGGCATCTGGCCGAGCCAGAACGCAACCTGCGCCGGATCCTGGAACAGCGTGCCCAGTTCGGCGCGGGCCTCGTCCTCGGACTGCAGCACCGAATCGACCACGCCGTCCCGCCGCTGCCCGCGGCTGGTCGCGAACTCCAGCCGGATGCCATTGGGATCGTAGAAATAGGCGGACCAGAAGCGCCCTCCCAAGGCCACCGGCCCGATGACATCGACGCCGGCCGCCCGCACGTGGGCCAGCAGCGCATCAAACCGCTCCGGCTCGACATGGAAGGCGACGTGTTGCATGCCGCCGGGCAGATCGCGGTTCTGCCGCGCCAGTCCGGCGGGATACTCGAAGAACGCCAGCAGTTGATCGTGCCCCATGTCGAAGAAATAGTGGCGCAGATTGTCGTAGGGCGGCTGGCCCCTGTCTTGCTCGAAAGGCACGCGCCGCACGTGCACCAGGCGCATCTGCATCACGCGGGTGTAGAAATCCATGGTGGCGGGCAGGTCATCGGTGACGAACGCCAGATGGTCGATGCCGCGCATGGGCGCGGTGCCGCGGACGAAAGGCTTCATAGGGACTCCTGGGACAGAAAGGTCTGGATAGCCTCGAGCACCCCGTCCGGGTTCTCGCCGGCGATGTGATGGCCGCCTTCGATTTCGCGCGTGCGTAGGCGGGGGTTGCAGGCCTGGACAACGGGCAGGGTCTCGGCGGCGAACAGGTCCGACCGGGTGCCGCGCAGGACGAGCGTCGGCACGGCGACCTCGCCCAGCGCGCGCCACAGATCCACGCCATGGCGCGGCTTCTCGCCCGTCTCCAACTGGCGGCGGAACTGGTCCCGGAAATACGGATCGCGCTTGAGCGCGTAGCCTCCCGGCACCTCGCGCAGATAGGCCTCGAAACGCGGGCGCAGCCGGCTGGCGGCCGGCGTGTCCGGATCGGCGCCGAAATATCGCATGGCGGCCTCCACCGACGGAAAGCTGTCCGGAGTTCCGGCAACGGTCGATGCCACCCGCCGGCTTCCCGCGGGCGCGTTCTCCGGCGACCAATCGACGAGCACCAACGCCGCCACGCGTTCGGGCCGGCTGGCCGCCAGGCAGGTCGCGCCGCGCCCGCCCATCGAATGGGCGACCAGGATGGCGTGCCGCCAGCCGAGGTGGTCGAGCAGGTTCTCGATGTCCTGCGCCATCGTCGGGATGGTGTAGTCCTTCCCCGGACTGCAGGACGAGTCGCCGAACCCGCGCATGTCCATGGCGCAACCGGCCCGCTCCTGGCCGCACAGTTGCGCACCGAAATCGACCCAGTCGTACGAGAAGTACGACAGGCCGTGGATGAATACCACGGGTTCGGCCCGCGGCGCGGCTCCGGTGCCGACAAGACGGTATGCCAGCTCGACATCCCCGGAAGGACAGCGGGCCTGGACGTGTGGGACAGGCATGGGACGAGACTCCGAAAAGAAGAAAGGCTGAAGCAATCGCCACGCCATGATCTAGAATGGCAGCCATGATGTCGATGTCACATCAGTCATTCTTTCTATGAATTCCGTGCATATTTCTCAGCTGGAGTTCGGGCAATTGCGACTGCTCGATGCGCTGCGGACGAAGGGAAGCGTCTCGCAGGCCGCCGAGGCACTGGGCTTGACCCAGTCGGCGGCCAGCCACTCCCTGTCGCGGCTGCGCCGGATCCTGGGCGATCCGCTGTTCGTCCGGGCACCCGGCGGCATGGTGCCCACACCGCGCGGCGCCCGCATCGCGGACGCGGCCCGCGCGGCCCTGGCCACGCTGGACGAAGCCCTGCGGGACACCGGCAGCTTCGACCCGGCCACGGCCGATCGGGTATTCCGCGTCTACATGAATGAAGTGGGGCAGATGGTCATGCTGCCCAGGCTGCTCGACCACCTGCGCCGGCACGCCCCCGGCGTCGCGCTGAAGATCGGCACGCTGCCGGACCAGCAGCCCGGCACCCAGCTGGAAAACGGCGAGGTCGACCTAGCGGTCGGCCACATCACCACCCTGAGCGCCGGCTTTCATCAGCGCCTGCTGTTCCACGAACACTATGTGTGCGCCGTTTCCCCCGACCACCCCAGCTTCGGCGCGGGCATGACCGAAGCCGCTTTCCGCGAGGCCCGCCACGCCGTAACCGGTACCCGCGCGATGGCCCATCGCGTCGTGGAGGAAGCGCTGCTGCGGCACGGCATCGTGCGCCGCATCGGCCTGGAGGCCCCGGAATTCATCGCCCTGCCCTTCGTCATCCCGGCATCCGACCTGGTCGTCACCATGCCAGGCGGGCTGGCGGACCACCTGGCCGGAACCATGCCGCTGCGCATTCTGCCGCCCCCGGTCCCCCTGCCCTCGTATGAAATCCGGATGTTCTGGCACGAACGCGCGCACCACGACGCCGCCAACATCTGGCTCAGGAACCTGTTCGTCGAATTGTTCCGGCGGACGCCCGCCACGGCCTGAGCGGCGGGGACGAGGGGCCCCTTCGCGCCGGCCGGACCGTGCGGACCGCTACACTATCGGCATGGGCGCCAACGGCGCCGGCTCCCTTCAAGAGGACGACCATGCCCGCACAAGTCGACCAAGCCGTGTTCGGCGGCGGCTGCTTCTGGTGTATCGAAGCCGTGTTCCAGCAGATCGAGGGCGTGCTTCACGCCGACTCCGGCTATGCCGGGGGACATGTGGACCACCCGACGTACGAGCAGATCTGCAACGGCGACACCGGCCACATCGAGGTCGTCACCGTCAGCTACGACCCCGCCGTGGTCACCTATCACGAGCTGCTGGAGATCTTCTTCGCCTCGCACGACCCGACCACCCTCGACCGACAGGGCAATGACGCCGGGCCGCAGTACCGATCGGCCGTCTTCTGGCAGACCCCGGCCCAGGAGGAAGCGGCGCGCGAGGTCATCGCCGACCTGGAGGCCCGCCAGGTGTTCGGCTCGCCCATCGTGACCCGGTTGCTGCCCCCGGCCAAGGTCTGGCCGGCCGAGGACTACCACCGCGACTATTTCCTGCGCAATCCCGGCCAGGGCTACTGCGCCTTCGTGGTCGCCCCCAAGGTCGCCAAGATGCGCAAGGATTTCGCCCACAAGCTCAAGCGGTCCTGAAAGCCGGCCGGCCCCCGTCCGGCCGCCGCCTCAATCGGCTCGCGGGCCCCAGTCGTCACCGGCCTCGCCCTCGGCCACGCGCAACCCCTGCATTTCCGCCACCGCGGCCATCTTGTGCGTGTGCATGCGCCAGACCAGCTCGACGGCGTTGCGCACGCCCAGCTTGGACAGCACCCGGGCGCGATGCACTTCGACGGTTCGGATGGATATGCCCAACCGGTCGGCGATCACCTTGTTCGCACGCCCTTCGACCAGCAGATCCATGACCTCGCGCTCCCTCTGCGTCAGGGCCTTGCCGCGTTCCCGGCCGTCGTCCCACCTGTGCATCGACTTCATCGTGCGTCCTTCCCCGTCGTTGAAAACCTTGTCATGGGCAGGGCCTCGCGGCCCCGGGGGAAGTCTGGCACGACTTTCGACGCGAAAAAGCTGTCAAGGCTGACAGGAGTCTGAACATCCAATGGATCAATTTGGCACAAAGTTGTGCCGATCTATCATTTTTCGGGAAAACCCCGACGCATTGCGAGCAATTTCGTTATTCACGCCTGCTTCGCGTGAGCTAACATGCCGGCCTTGCAAGTGAAGTCAGATAGGAGCCCACTTCCAATGCGCATTCAGTCAAAACAGAATTTCTGGTCCGGGGTGATGTTCGTATTCCTCGGGCTGTTCTTCGCCGGATTCGCCATCGATTACCAGATGGGCACGGCGGCCAAGATGGGACCAGGCTACTTCCCATTCTGGCTGGGCGTGATCCTGGCAATCCTCGGTGCGATCATCGGCATCTCCGGCCTGTCGCCCAGGGCCGAAAAGACAGAAATCCCGAAATTCAACCTCAAGACCCTGGGCGTCATTCTTGGCAATGTCGTGCTGTTCGGCATCCTGCTGCGTCCGCTGGGCGTGTACGTGGCCTCATTCCTGCTCGTGCTGCTGTCCAGCATGGCCAGCCACGAATTCAAGTGGAAAACCGCCATCATCAACGGCATCTGCCTGGTGATCGCCGTACACCTCATCTTCATTATGGGCCTGGGTCTGATCTTCCCGCTGTGGCCTTCGTTTCTCGGTTTGAACTAAGGAAAGCCATCCATGGAAGTGTTAGAGCACTTGGCCCTAGGTTTTGAAACGGCGCTGTCGCTTCAAAACATCATCTATGCATTTCTCGGTTGCCTGATCGGCACCTTGGTGGGCGTGCTGCCCGGCCTGGGTCCCGTTCCGACCATCGCGATGCTGTTGCCCATCACCTACGCGCTGCCCCCGGTTGCCGGCCTGATCATGCTGGCCGGCATCTACTACGGCGCCCAGTACGGCGGTTCGACCACCGCCATCCTGGTCAACCTGCCGGGTGAAACCTCCGCGGTGGTGACCTGCCTGGACGGCTACCAGATGGCGCGGAACGGCCGCGCCGGACAGGCGCTGGCGATTGCGGCCATCGGGTCGTTCTTCGCCGGCTGCGTGGGTACGCTGCTGATCGCCGCCTTCGCGCCCCCGCTGGCCGAAGTGGCCTTCCAGTTCGGCCCCGCGGAATACTTCTCGCTGATGTGCCTGGGTCTGGTCGGCGCGGTCGTGCTGGCGTCGGGCTCGCTGGTCAAGGCCATCTGCATGATCTTGCTGGGCCTGCTGATCGGCATGGTCGGCACGGACGTGAACTCGGGCGTGGCCCGCTTCTCGTTCGGCATCCCCGAACTGACCGACGGCATCGACTTCGCCGCGGTCGCCATGGGTGTGTTCGGCTTCTCCGAGATCATCAACAACGTCGAGCAGAAGGAAGAGCGCGAAGTCTTCCTGGACAAGATCGGCCACCTGTATCCCACCTGGCAAGACCTGAAGGACTCCGCGCCCGCCATCATCCGCGGCACCGCCATCGGTTCGGCCCTGGGCATCCTGCCCGGCGGCGGCGCGGTGATGTCCTCGTTCGCCTCGTACACGGTGGAAAAGAAGCTCGCCAAGGATCCCTCCAGCTTCGGCAAGGGCAATATCCGTGGCGTGGCGGGTCCGGAATCGGCCAACAACGCCGGCTCGCAGACCTCCTTCATCCCGCTGCTGACGCTGGGTATCCCGGGTAACGCGATCATGGCCCTGATGGTTGGCGCCATGACCATCCACAACATCCAGCCTGGTCCCCAGGTCATGACCAGCAACCCGGACCTGTTCTGGGGCCTGATCGTGTCGATGTGGATCGGCAACCTGATGCTGGTGATCCTGAACCTGCCGCTGATCGGTATCTGGGTCAAGCTGCTGAAGGTGCCCTACCCCATCCTGTTCCCGGCCATCCTGCTGATCTGCTCGATCGGTGTGTACACGCTGAACTACAACGTGTTCGATATCTGGATGACGGCAGCCTTCGGCCTGGTCGGCTACACCTGGTCCAAGCTGAAGTGCGAAGGCGCCCCCCTGCTGCTGGGCTTGGTGCTGGGCCCCATGATGGAAGAAAACTTCCGCCGTGCCCTGCTCCTGTCGCGTGGAGACTTCACGACCTTCGTGACCCGGCCGCTGTCGGCGACCCTGCTGGTCATCGCCGTGATCCTGGTCCTGCTCGTGGCCTCGCCCGCGATCCGCAAGAAGCGCGAAGAAACCTTCGTCGAGGATTGATGAAGATGCCCGCCGCTTCGGCGGCGGCAAGAAAAAAGCGCCTTCGGGCGCTTTTTTCTTGCCTGTGGCCCGGACATCGGCCGCCCCGCGGTTCCGCCGTAAACAGACATCCGCGACGCTATACACTTGCCCCTGGCAATGGAGAATCAGCATGGCATCGATCGGCCCCAAAACCTACGACAGCGTTTCCCCGCTCAACGTCACCTTCATCGGCCTGGGCGTCATGGGCTTTCCCATGGCCGGGCACCTGGCCCAGGCCGGGCACACCGTCCGGGTCTACAACCGCACGCCCTCCAAGGCGCGGGACTGGGTGCAGGAGTTCGGCGGCAGCCACGCGCCGACGCCGCGCGAGGCCGCCCAGGACGCGGACATGGTCTTCCTCTGCGTCGGCAACGATGACGACCTGCGCAGCGTCGTGCTGGGCGCGGACGGCGCCCTGGCCGGCATGAAACCCGGCGCGCTGCTGATCGACCACACCACGGCCTCGGCCAAGGTCGCGCGCGAACTGTCCGCCGCGGCCCAGGACCAGGAAATCGCCTTCATCGATGCCCCGGTCTCGGGCGGCCAGGCCGGCGCGGTCAACGGCGTGCTCACGGTCATGTGCGGCGGCGACGGCGCGGCGTTCGAGCGCATGAAGCCAATCGCGCTGGCCTATGCGCGGGCGGTCACCCTGCTCGGCGGATCCGGCTCCGGCCAACTGGCCAAGATGGTCAACCAGATCTGCATCGCCGGCCTGGTGCAGGGCCTGTCCGAGGGAATCGCGTTCGGCCAGAAGGCCGGGCTGGACATGAAGCTCGTCCTGGAAGTGATTTCCAAGGGCGCGGCGCAGAGCTGGCAGATGGAAAACCGCGGCGCGACCATGGTGGACGGCCAGTTCGATTTCGGTTTCGCGGTGGACTGGATGCGCAAGGACCTGGGCCTGGTACTGGACGAAAGCCGCGGCAACGGCGCCCGGCTTCCCGTCACGGCCCTGGTCGACCAGTTCTATGCCGACGTGCAGCAGATGGGCGGCAGCCGCTGGGACACGTCGTCGCTGATAAAACGACTGGGGTAGCCCCCCCAGGGAGCGGCGCCTTCGGACCGGAAGGGAAGCCCACCCCCGGGCGGCCTTTGGCCGCTCCCCCTCAAGGGGGCGGCGCC
Organism: Alcaligenaceae bacterium SAGV5; assembly: GCA_009360345.1. Lineage (GTDB taxonomy): Bacteria > Pseudomonadota > Gammaproteobacteria > Burkholderiales > Burkholderiaceae_B > Pigmentiphaga. The sequence goes on along the minus strand of SPDP01000001.1, from coordinate 2,131,727 downwards.
TTCGGACCGGCAAAGCCGGATCCGCGGTGCCCGGGCAACCGACAGGCGGGTAGACGGTGGTCTATTAAGCGCTCAGGGCGGCCAGGGTGCGGTCCAGGGGCCAGGCCAGGTCCACGACCAGGTTGGCGATGCCGGGCAGGTCGTCGAGGTCCACGAAGGGCAACGATGCGCCGGTGGGCGGCACGTCGCTGACGATGGCGCCTATGCTGGCGTCGTCGGGATACAGCCAGGGCTTGCCGTTGGCGGACCGGTGGATCTCGATCTTGACGTGCGGATCGCGCTTGAAGCCCTCGACCAGGATGAAGTCGACCGGCGAAAACCGGTGCAGCAGTTCACCCAGGCGAGGCTCGGGCGCCCCCCTCAGCTCGTGCATCAACGCCCAGCGGCTGCCCGAGGCGATCAGGACTTCCCCGGCGCCGGCCTCCCGGTGGCGGTGGGAATCCTTGCCCGGCTTGTCGATGTCGAACGAATGATGCGCGTGCTTGAGCGTCGACACGCTATGGCCCTTTTCCCGCAGCGCGGGAATCAATCTCGTCAGCAGCGTGGTCTTGCCGGCTCCGCTCCAGCCTGCCAGCCCCAGGACGCGCGTCATCAGATCAGCCCGTCGAAAGGCAGGACGTCGACCAGTTCGCCGGCCGCCACGTTGCCCTGGCCGTGCCCCAGCACGACGAGGCCGTTGGCCTGGCTCATGCTGCGCAGGATGCCCGACCCCTGTGATCCGGTGATCCGCACTTCCCAGCCGCCGCCCGCGGCGGGCGTGACGATGCCCCGCTGGTACTCGGTACGCCCCGGCTTCTTGCGAATGGCGCCCACGCTGGCCGCGCGCAGCATCGGCAACGGCTGGGCCGGCGCGCCGGCCATGGCCAGCAGGGCGTCGCGCACCAGGGCATAGAAGGTCACCATCACCGCCACGGGATTGCCGGGCAGGCCGAACAGGATGGCGCTGCGCCCGCCGGTGGCGATGCGGCCGATGGCCATGGGGCGGCCGGGGCGCATGGCAATGCGCCAGAACAGCACGTCGCCGAGCTTGGCCATGATGGCCTTGGTGTAGTCAGCCTCGCCCACGCTCACGCCGCCCGACGTGATGACCACGTCGGCCTGCGCGGCGGCATCGCGGAACGCCGACTCGAGTGCCTGCGGATCGTCGTGCACCACGCCCATGTCGAGCACGTCGACGCCCAACCGCTGGAGCATGCCCCACAACGTGTAGCGGTTGCTGTCGTACACGCAGCCCGGATCGAGCGGTTCGCCGATCGAGCGCAATTCGCTGCCGGTGGAGAAGAACGCCACGCGCAGGCGGCGCCAGACCGGCACCTCGGCCCGGCCGAGCGAGGCCAGCATGCCCAGGTCCGCCGGGCGCAGCACGCGGCCGGCCGACAGGGCCACGTCGCCCCGGGCCAGGTCCTCGCCCGCCAGCCGGCGATTCTCGCCGGTCTTGACCGCCCCCGCGGGCACGACGACGCGATCGCCATCCTGCCGGACGAACTCCTGGGGAATCACGGTATCGAGTCCGTCGGGCATGGTGGCCCCGGTCATGATGCGCACGCACTGCCCGGAGGCGACGCTGCCCGTGAAACCGTTGCCGGCCAGGCCGCTGCCGACGACCTTCAGCTCCGTGTCACGGCCCGCGGCCAGGTCGGAGCCATAGAACGCGTACCCGTCCATGGCCGAGTTGTCGTGCGCCGGCACGTCGATGCCGGAGACGATGTCGCGCGCCAGCACGCGCCCCAGCGCGGAACGCAGCGCCAGCATCTCGACGCCTTCCACGGACGGCACGAGCCGGGCGATGAATTCACGGGCCTGCTCGACCGGCAGCGCGTTCGGATCGTAGCCGCTGACACAGGACGAGATTTCTTCTAGCGAAGGAGCGGACTTGTCGTTCATGGCATCAGAGCTGCTGCAATTCGGCGAGCGTATTGGCTCCCGCGAAAGCCGCGGGGTCGTCGAAAAAGACCTCGACACAGCGGTGGGTGGCGGTCCACTTGTCGATCTTGCGGCCGCCCGCGGCGGTGAACGCCACGAGGCTGTCCAGCAGTTCCGCCCGCAGCAGGCAGAACACCGGCTGGGTGCGCACGGCGCCGTCCGCGCGGGTGGCCACCATGGCGATCTCGGCACCGGCCGCCTCCAACCCGCCGGCCAGCCGGGCGACGAGGTCCTCGGGAAACTTGGGGGTATCGCAGGGCACCGTGACCAGGTAATCGGTCTCGCAACGCTCGAGCCCGGTCAGAAATCCGGCCAGCGGCCCCGCGTAGTCGGAAAGCGCATCGGGCCACACCGGCACGCCCATGGATTCGTAGGCCGCCAGATTGCGATTGGCGTTGATCAGGACCTGCCCCACCTGGGGTCCCAGCCTGAGCAGCGCATGCATGGCCATCGGAATACCCTGGTAGTTCTGCAGGCCCTTGTCGACGCCGCCCATGCGGCTGCCGCGCCCACCCGCCAGGATCAAACCGGTAATGGAGTCCTTGTCGATCATGCGGCTGAGTATAGACGAGGCGCCCGTGGATTTCGCCGTCCGCGGCTGGTGGTCTAATATCCCCTATCGGCCTGCGACACGCAGCCTCCCACTCATGAGCCCGCCCCCTTCCCATGGCCACTTCCGAATCCCTGCTCCAGGCCCTGCAAACCGTCGTCGATCCCAATACCGGCAAAGACTTCGTCTCGACCCGGTCGATCAGGAACGTCGAGATCCACGGCGGCGATGTCTCGTTCGACGTCCTGCTCGGCTACCCGGCCAAGAGCCAGATCCCCGCCCTGCGCAGCGCGCTGATCGCGGCGGCCCGGACCGTGCCCGGCATCGCCAACGTCAGCGCCAACGTGCGCAGCGAGATCATCGCCCACGCGGTCCAGCGCGGCGTGCCGCTGCTGCAGGGCGTCAAGAACATCGTCGCCGTCGCCTCGGGCAAGGGCGGCGTGGGCAAGAGCACCACGGCGGTCAACCTGGCCCTGGCCCTGGCGGCCGAGGGCGCGCGTGTCGGCCTGCTCGACGCCGACATCTACGGCCCCAGCCAGCCGCTCATGATGGGCATCGACGCGCGCCCCGTCAGCGACGACGGCAAGACCATGGAGCCGCTCGAAAACTACGGCGTGCAGGTCATGTCCATCGGCTTCCTGGTCGCCCACGACGAGGCCATGATCTGGCGCGGCCCCATGGCGGTACAGGCGCTCGAACAACTGCTGCGGCAGACCAACTGGAAAGACCTCGACTACCTGATCGTCGACATGCCTCCGGGCACCGGCGACATCCAGCTCACGCTCAGCCAGCGCGTCCCCATGACCGGCGCCGTCATCGTCACCACGCCGCAGGACATCGCGTTGCTGGACGCGCGCAAGGGCATCAAGATGTTCGAGAAGGTGGGCGTGCCCATCCTGGGCGTGGTCGAGAACATGGCCGTGCACGTATGCAGCCAGTGCGGGCACGTCGAACACATCTTCGGCGCCGAGGGCGGCAAGAGGATGGCCGCCGAATACGACACGCCCTATCTGGGCGCGCTGCCGCTGGACATCAATATCCGGCTGCAGGCCGACAGCGGCAAGCCTTCCGTGGTGGCCGACCCCGACGGCGAGATCGCCGGCCTGTACAAGACCGTCGCGCGCCAGGTGGCGGTCGCCGTCGCCGCCCGGAACAAGGACTTCTCGTCCAAGTTCCCCACCATTTCCATCAGCGCCGACTCCTGACGCGAGGCCGCCATGACCAGCCAGGCTCCCCGCATCGACGTCGCCGTGATCATGCGCAAGGAGCGCGTCCATGGCCCGATGAGCCGGTGGCAGCCCTGGCGGTGGACCCTGGCGGACGTTGTCGCCGACGAGCCGGCGTTCGGCGGCACGCCCCACCTGCTGCGCCAGGATGCGGACGGCGAGTTGTGGCTGCATCCCGGCTTCGTGGTCGAGCTGTTCAAGGATGACGCCGAGGGTTACTACCTGAACGCCACGACCGAGGCGCCCTGCTGGTTCGTGATGTGGCGCATGGAGGAAACGCCGGGCCTGAGCGACGAGCCGCTGGCCCGGCCCGAACTGGTCACGCTCAGCTACTACCATGCGGGCCGGCTGCTGGACGCGCAGGAAACCGTCGAACAGGTACCCGCCCCCGCCGATATCGCGGGATGGCTGCAGGCCTTCGTGGCCGAGCATTACGTGGCCGAGCCCAAGCGCAGGCGGCGCCCCGTCAGTTTCGAGCCGCTGCAAGACCGCTTCGGCAACCCGGCTTCGGTCAGCACCGGCAGGCGCAAGAACACCGAAGAGCCATGAGCGACGAGAACGCAGGCTTCCTCGGCCGCTGGTCGCGGCGCAAGGCCCGGTCCCGGGCAAGCGCGGACGAGCGCGACGTCGACGCCGACCCCGTCGTCGCCAAGCCGATCGCGGACGAGGCCGGCCACCCGGCAAGCCCGCCTGCCGCGCCGCCCCCGGATACGAACGGCCCGGCGGACAGCGAAGCCTCTTCCCGCGCGGCCGATCCGCGCCAGAATACCGGCCTCGTGGCACAGTCCCCGCCGGCCCCGACCCGGGAGGACCTGGCAACCTTGACGCACGACTCGGACTTCTCCGCCTTCATGCAGCCCGCGGTCGAGCCCGATGTCAAGCTGGCGGCGCTGAAGAAGCTTTTTTCCGACCCGCACTACAACATCATGGACGGGCTGGACGTCTACATCGACGACTACTCTTCGCCCGAGAAACTGCCCGAGTCCACGCTCAGGCAGATGGTCAGCGCGCGCGTCCTGGCCCTGGTCCAGGACGATCCCGCTCCGCGGTCCGGCGATGATCCCTCCGGCCCGGCCCGGCCCGCGAACGAGGCCGCGACCGGTGATGACGCCGGGGGATCCGTGCTAGAGTCTGGCGCATCCACAGGCCAGACGCCCAGCGACGGCCAGACGCATTTCGACTTTCCCGAGCCCGAATCCCCCAGGTAGCCGGGCTCTTCAGAGCGCCCATGCCTACACTGATCTGCGACTGCAACAAGACCATGCCCCTGGACGCCGACTCGCTCGGCGCGGCACTGGACGAAAAGCTGGCTTTGCACTCCACGCTCTGCCGCCACGAAGCCGGCGACTTCCAGCGGGCGGTCACGGGCACCGCGCCCGTCATCGTCGCCTGTACGCAGGAAAAACGCCTGTTCGCGCAGATCGGCGAACACACCGAAGGCGCCGTCGCCCCGGTGCGCTTCGTCAACATCCGTGAAACAGGCGGCTGGAGCCGCGACGCCTCGAAGGCCATGCCCAAGCTGGCCGCGCTGCTGGCGGCCGCGAGGCTGGCCGACCCGGAACCGGTCCCCACCGTCACCTATCGCAGCGCCGGACGCCTGCTCATCGTCGGCCCGCTCGACGAGGCCGAACGCGCCGCCTCCATGCTGGACGACACGCTCGAGGTCACGATCTTCGCGCGTGGCCCCGGCGCGGCGGGCGCCACCCAGGAGCGCCTCCATCCCGTGCTCGCGGGCCGCCTGGAATCGCTGCAAGGCTGGCTGGGCGCGTTCGATCTGGCGTGGGTGCAGGACAATCCCATCGACCTGGACCTGTGCACGCGCTGCAATGCCTGTATTGCCGCGTGTCCCGAAGGCGCGATCGGCCTCGACTACCAGATCGACCCCGGCCGCTGCCGCGACCACCGTGCCTGCGTGGCATCCTGTACGACCGCGGGCGCGATCGATTTCGCCCGCGCCCCGGAACGCCAGGAGGCGCGCTTCGACCTGGTCCTGGAGCTGGGCGGCCGCACGCTGTTCGCGCAGCACGCCCCGCCGCAGGGCTATTTCTCCTGGAACGGTGCCGATCCCGCGCCGCTGCTGCGGCTGCGCGACATGGTCGGGGAATTCGAGAAACCCAAGTTCTTCGACTACAAGCAGTCGCTGTGCGCGCACAGCCGCAACGACACGATCGGCTGCCGCGCCTGCGTCGACATCTGCTCGGCCCACGCCATCGACAGCGACAAGGCGCACCAGCAGATCAAGGTCAATCCCAATCTCTGCGTGGGCTGCGGCGCCTGTACGACCGCGTGCCCGACCGGCGCGATCACCTATGCCTACCCGCGCATGACGGACCAGGGCGCGACCGTGCGCACACTGCTGTCCACCTACGCGCGGGCGGGCGGCCAGGCCCCCGTCGTGCTGGTGCACAGCCAGGAGGCCGGACGCGCGATGATCGAGCGCCTGGGACGCGAGGCCAGCCTGGACCGGCTCCAGGGCGTACCGGCCAACGTCATCCCGCTGGGCGTCTGGCATACCGCCAGCCTCGGCCTGGAGGCCTGGCTGGGCGCCATCGCGCTGGGCGCCTCGCAGGTCGCCATTCTGGCCACGGCCGAAGAGGCGCCGCAATACCTGGACAACCTGGCCGCGCAACTCGCGGTGGGCCAGGCCATCCTCGACGGCCTGGGTTACGCGGGACCGCACCTGCACCTGCTGCGCCCCGAGTCGCCGCAGGCGCTGGACACGGCGCTGCGCGAACTCGCGGCACGCCGCCCCGGCGTGCCGGCCGTGCCTGCACGCTTCGCCATGGTCCGCGAGAAGCGCAGCACGCTGGACCTCGCGCTGGACCACCTGATCACCCACGCCCCGGCCGCGCGGAACGAAATCGCCCTGCCCGGCGGCCCGCCGGGCAGCGGCTCGCCCATCGGCGGCCTGGTCATCGACAAGGACGCCTGTACGCTGTGCATGAGTTGCGTGGGCGCCTGTCCGTCCAGCGCCCTGCTCGATAACCCCGAGGCGCCCCAACTGCGCTTCCTGGAAAAGAACTGCGTGCAATGCGGGCTGTGCGTCGAAACCTGTCCCGAGAACGCGCTGGCCCTCGCGCCGCGCCTGCTGCTCGCGCCCGAACGCGCCCAGGCCCGCGTGCTGAACGAAACGCAGCCTTATCACTGCGTGCGCTGCCACAAACCCTTCGGCACGCAGAAAGCGATCGAGGCCATGCAGGCCCGGCTGGGCGGCCACCCCATGTTCCAGGGCGCGGGCCAGGAACGCTTGAAAATGTGCGGCGACTGCCGCGTGATCGATCTGTACTCCGGCGCCAACGAATCACGCATCACGGATCTATGAACGCTTCCATTTCCCCCGCCGATATCGGTTCGGCCTCGCTCGACGAGGAAATCGCCCGCGCCGAACTCTATGGCGTGCTGGCGCGCCTGTTCTACGCGCCGCCCGACCCGGCCTTCGCGGCCGGCCTGCGCGCGGCGGCCACCGAAGCCCCGATGGCGGGCGCCTTCCTGGAAACGCCCTGGCGCGACCTGGTCGCCGCCGCGCGGGACATGGACGATCCGTCGTTGCACGACGAGTACGAGGCCTTGTTCGGCGGCCTGGGCAAGCCCGAGGTCTACCTGTACGGGTCGCACTACCTGAACGGTTTCCTGAACGAAAAATCGCTGGTCGGACTTCGGAATGACCTGGCCGCCCTGGGCCTGGCCCGGGACCCCGCCATGCCCGAGACCGAGGACCACATCGCCTACCTGTGCGAAGTCATGCGCTACCTGATCGCCGGCGAGGACGCGGCGCAGTGCCACCTCGCCAACCAGCGCAAGTTCTTCGGCGACCACCTGCTGCCGTGGGTGCCCGCCATGTGCGACGCCCTGTCGGCCCACCCGCGGGCGCGCTTCTATGCGGCGCTGAGCGAGTTCACGCGGGCGTTCGCCAGCGTGGAGGCGCAGGGTTTCGACATGCTGCCCTGACCGCGGCAAGGCCGAGGGTATACCCGAGGCCAGGAACGGTTTGCGGCATTGCCTGTAACCGGTTACCGGGGGTACAGTATGCACAGCACTTCATATCTGGCAGCCCCAACGGAGACAGAGATGCCCAAGATCGCCGCCAACCTATCCCGCCGGGGTTTCTTCGTCGGCGCCGCCACCGCCGGCGCCGTTGCCGCCACAGCTGTCGTCGCGCCTTCTCTGCGCCCCGGCCCGTCGCCCCAGGCGGCCGCCAGGCCCGCGCCCGAACGGGGCGGCGGCTACAGCGTCACCGACCACGTCAAGCGCTACTACAAGTCCACGCTGGTCTAACCACCGGAGCACGGCATGCTGCTGACCAAGAAAACGGGCGCCGGCGACTCCGGCGCATCCTCTTCCTCGTTCGTCCATAGCCTGCGCCGCGGCATGGCCCACGCGCTGCCCACCATGGACCGCCGCACCTTCCTGCGCCGCTCGGGACTGGGCGTGGGCGCGGGGCTCGCCGCCACGCAACTCGGCCTGGTCAGGAAAGCCGACGCGGCCGACGGTGACCAGAAGACCGCCATCGGCAAAGGCAAGGTCGAAGTCAGGCGCACCGTCTGTACGCACTGTTCGGTGGGCTGTTCGGTCGACGCCGTGGTCGAGAATGGCGTCTGGGTCCGCCAGGAACCGGTGTTCGACTCCCCCATCAACCTCGGCGCGCACTGCGCCAAGGGCGCCTCGGTACGCGAGCACGGCCACGGCGAGCACCGCCTGCGCTATCCGATGAAGCTGGTCAACGGCAAGTACCAGCGCATCAGCTGGGATACCGCCCTCGACGAAATCTCGGCCCGCATGCTCCAGTTGCGCAAGGAAAGCGGCCAGGACTCGGTCTACGTGATCGGCTCGTCCAAGCACAACAACGAGCAGTCCTATCTGTTGCGCAAGTTCATGAGCTTCTGGGGCAGCAACAACTGCGACCACCAGGCGCGCATCTGCCACTCGACCACGGTCGCCGGCGTAGCCAATACCTGGGGCTACGGGGCCATGACCAACTCGTACAACGACATGCAGAACTCCAAGGCTGCGTTGTACATCGGCTCGAACGCCGCCGAGGCCCACCCGGTGTCCATGCTGCACCTGCTGCACGCCAAGGAAAAAGGCTGCAAGGTCATCGTCGCCGACCCCCGCTTCACCCGCACGGCCGCCAAGGCGGACCACTACGTGCGCATCCGGTCCGGCACCGACATCCCCTTCCTGTTCGGCGTGCTGTATCACATCTTCAAGAACGGCTGGGAAGACAAGAAATACATCAACGACCGCGTCTACGGCATGGACCAGGTCAAGGCCGACGTCCTGGCCAAGTGGACGCCGGACAAGGTCCTGGAAGCCTGCGGCGTGGACGAGGCCACCTGCTACAACGTCGCCAAGACCATGGCCGAGAACCGCCCCAGCACGCTGGTGTGGTGCATGGGCCAGACCCAGCACAGCATCGGCAACGCCATGGTGCGCGCTTCCTGCATCGTGCAGCTCGCGCTGGGCAACGTCGGCGTTTCCGGCGGCGGCGCCAACATCTTCCGCGGCCATGACAACGTGCAGGGCGCGACCGACATCGGCCCCAACCCCGATTCGCTGCCCGGCTACTACGGCCTGGCCGAAGGTTCGTGGCGCCACTTCGCCAAGGTCTGGGACGTCGACTACGACTGGATCAAGAGCCGCTACGCCTCGCCCGCGATGATGACCAAGTCGGGCATCACCGTCTCGCGCTGGATCGACGGCGTGCTGGAGAAGAACGACCTCATCGACCAGGACTCCAACCTGCGCGCCGTCTTCTACTGGGGCCACGCGCCCAACTCGCAGACGCGCGGGCTGGAAATGAAGCGGGCCATGGACAAGCTCGACCTGCTGGTCGTGGTCGATCCCTACCCCTCGGCCACCGCCGCGATGGCGGCCATGCCCGGCAAGAGCGAGGACCTGAACCCCAACCGCGCCGTCTACCTGCTGCCCGCGGCCACGCAGTTCGAGACCAGCGGCTCCTGTACGGCGTCGAACCGGTCGCTGCAATGGCGCGAGAAGGTCATCGAGCCGCTGTGGGACAGCCGCACCGACCACATGATCATGTACCAGCTTGCGCAGAAACTCGGCTTCGGCGCCGAGCTGTGCAAGAACTACAAGATGCAGAAGGTCAAGGGCATGGATGAGCCCGTCATCGAGGACATCCTGCGCGAGATCAACCGCAGCAACTGGACCATCGGCTACACCGGCCAGAGCCCGGAGCGGCTCAAGGCCCACATGCGGCTGATGCACGCCTTCGACGTCAAGACCCTGCGCGCCAAGGGCAGCGTGGTCGACAAGGAAACCGGCTACGACATCCAGGGCGACTACTTCGGCCTGCCCTGGCCCTGCTTCGGCACGCCCGAGCTCAAACACCCCGGCTCACCCAACCTGTACGACACCTCCCGGCACGTCATGGACGGCGGCGGCAACTTCCGCGCCAACTTCGGCGTGGAGCGCAACGGCGTCAACCTGCTGGCCGAGGACGGCTCGCATTCCAAGGGCGCCGACATCCCCACCGGCTATCCGGAATTCGACCACGTGCTGCTGAAGAAACTCGGCTGGTGGGACGAACTGACCGACGCCGAAAAGGCCGCGGCCGAGGGCAAGAACTGGAAGACCGACCTGTCGGGCGGCATCATCCGCGTGGTGATGAAGAACCACGGCTGCCACCCCTTCGGCAACGCCAAGGCGCGCGCGGTGGTCTGGAACTTCCCCGATCCCATCCCGCAGCACCGCGAACCGATCTACGGCACGCGCCCCGATCTCGTCGCCAAGTACCCGACCCACGACGACATGAAGACCTTCTGGCGCCTGCCGACGCTGTACAAGTCGCTGCAGCAGAAGAACGTGGAAGACAAGCTCTACGAGAAATTCCCCATCATCCTCACTTCCGGCCGCCTGACCGAATACGAGGGCGGGGGCGACGAGACCCGGTCCAACCCCTGGCTGGCCGAGCTGCAGCAGGAAAGCTTCGTCGAGATCAACCCCAAGGCAGCGGCCGAACGGGGCATCACCAACGGTTCGCGCTGCTGGGTGGTCACGCCCACCGGCGCACGGCTCAACGTGCAGGCCCTGGTCACCGAACGGGTCGGACCGGACACCGCGTTCATGCCCTTCCACTTCGCGGGCCGCTGGCAGGGCAAGGATCTGCTGGACTACTACCCCGAAGGCGCGGCTCCGATCGTGCGCGGCGAGGCGGTCAACACCGGTACCACCTACGGCTACGACAGCGTCACCATGATGCAGGAAACCAAGACCACCATCTGCAACATCGAGAAGGCATAAGGAGCGCGCCATGGCCAGAATGAAGTTCATCTGTGATGCGGAGCGCTGCATCGAATGCAATGCCTGCGTCACCGCCTGCAAGAACGAGCACGAAGTCCCGTGGGGCGTGAACCGCCGGCGGGTGGTCACGCTGAACGACGGCGTGCCGGGCGAAAAGTCCATCTCGGTGGCCTGCATGCACTGCAGCGACGCGCCCTGCATGGCGGTCTGCCCGGTCAATTGCTTCTATCACACCGACGAAGGCGTGGTGCTGCACAACAAGGACACCTGCATAGGCTGCGGCTATTGTTCGTACGCCTGTCCGTTCGGTGCCCCGCAATTCCCGTCGCAGGGCACCTTCGGCGTACGCGGCAAGATGGACAAGTGCACCTTCTGCGCCGGCGGCCCCGAAGCCCACGGCAGCGAGGAAGAGTTCAAGAAATACGGCCGCAACCGCCTGGCCGAAGGCAAGCTGCCGGCCTGCGCCGAAATGTGCTCGACCAAGGCGCTGCTGGGCGGCGATGGCGACGTGATCGCCGACATCTTCCGCACCCGCGTGGTCGCGCGCGGCAAGGGCGCCGAGGTCTGGGGCTGGGGTACCGCCTACGGCTCCAAGCAGGCCGGCCAGCCGCCGCAGAATCCCCAGCCGGGCGGTACCACCACCGGAGGCAAGTGATGAAAGCCAGCGTCTTTCTCGCCATCCTGCTCGTTTTCGGCACCGCCGCCTGCACCGAACGGGACCAGTCGCTCTACCAGGGCAAGGTCCAGAACGGCGAGCCCGCTTACAAGGGCACCGGCGTCTCGGCCTTCACCGCGCCGGGCTGGACCCCGGGAGACCGGAACAGCTGGGAACAGGAACTCAAGACCCGGGCCCAGCAAGGCCAGAACGAATACAACCGGGTGAACTGACCGGAGGTCGCCATGATACGGTCGCTACTTGCCGCGCTCGCGCTGTTCGGCGCCATGCTGGCATCCCCCGCCGCCCAGGCGGCGGATGCCGCGCAGCCCCCAGCCGGCACCTCGATGGGTGCCATCCAGAGTGCCAACATCTTCGAGGTCAAGCCCGACGCCAGCCAGGATCCGGGCTATGCCGACCAGACCAACGCCGAGCGCGCCAAGGTCCAGCCGGGCAACAACGCGCCGAACTGGCGCCTGGTCAATTCCGGCCAGCCCGGCTATAGCAGCCTGCCGCGCAGCGAAGCCCCGGAAGCCGGCGTGCTGATCCAGCGCTTCGTGCAGTATCCGGGCTCGAAGTACACCTCGGCCGGCGAAGCCTGGCGGCAGGTGCGCAACAACTGGCTGATCCCCTACGGCGGCTCGCTGCTGCTGATCGTGCTGGTGGCCATCGCGCTGTTCTACTTCACCAAGGGCCCGCTTACCGTCCACGGCGCCGAGACCGGCCGCAAGATCGAGCGCTTCACGTACTTCGAACGGGCGGCCCATTGGGTCAATGCCGCCGCATTCGTGGTCCTGGCGATCTCGGGCCTGATCATGGCCTTCGGCAAGTTCTTCCTGCTGCCCATCATGGGTAGCGCCCTGTTCGGCTGGATGACCTGGCTGCTCAAGACTGCCCACAATTTCGTGGGCCCGCTGTTCGCGGTTTCGCTGGTGGTGGTCTTCTTCACCTTCATCCGCGACAACCTGCCCACACGCGACGACATGGTCTGGCTGCGCAAGGGCGGCGGGCTGTTCAACGGCCAGCACGTACCCACCGGCCGTTTCAACGCCGGGGAAAAGCTCGTATTCTGGGGCGGCGTGCTGTTCCTGGGCTTCATCGTCATCGGGTCCGGGCTGGTGCTGGACCGGGTCATCCCCGGCCTGGTCTACACCCGCGGCACCATGCAGATCGCCCACATGGTCCACGCCGTGGCGACCATCCTGATGATGTGCATGTTCCTGGGCCACATCTACCTGGGCACCCTGGGCATGAAGGGCGCCTACAAGGCCATGAAGACCGGCTACGTGGACGAGGCCTGGGCCCGCGAGCACCACGAACTCTGGTACAACGACATCAAGGCGGGCAAGATCCCCGCCCAGCGCACCCAGCCTGCGCAGAAGAAGCCGGACACCCGGCCGGCGAACGCCTGAACCCGTCGGCCTCGACCAGGAGATCCCGCATGAAAACCGCTCTCGCGCTGCTGCTGGCCGTCTTCTCCTCCGCGGCCCTTGCCAAGCTGCCCCCGCCCAGCCCCGAGGCCCAGGCCAAGGCGGCCGAGGCCGCCGCCCGCGCCGCCTGGGCGGGCAAGGTCGACGGCTACAAGCTCTGCCAGGCGCAGAACAAGACCGCGGCCGCCTACTTCGCCAGCGCGCGCGCCGCCGGCAAGACCGTACACGAGCCTGCCTCCATGCCGCCTTGCGCCGACCCCGGCCCCTTCGTCTATGCGCCGCCCGAGGCCAAGCCGCTGGAAGCCGCCGGCGCGCACTCGCCCACGGAAACCGCCAAGGCACCGCCCAATACCGCGGCGCCCGACGCCGCCGCGCCCAAGCAGTGAACGCACCGCCTCGCCACCGCCCTTTCCTGACCGACGCCCGCGCGCCGTTGACGCGCGAGATCACCGTGGTCAACGAACATGGCGTGCGCGATACCGTTTCCATTCCGGCCGAGCGTTCGCTGACCGTCTACGTCGACAAACGCGAACTGGTCACGCTGATGACCCTGGGCGCCATGCCCGAGCTGCTGGTGCTGGGCTACCTGCGCAACCAGCGCCTGGTGCGGTCCCTGGACGAAGTCGAGGCGGTCACCGTCGACTGGGAAGTCCAGGCCGCGGCCGTCCAGACGCGCGGCGGCATCCAGGACCTCGAGGCCCGCACGTCCCAGCGCGTGGTCACCACCGGCTGCGGCCAAGGCAGCGTCTTCGGCGGCTTGATGGACGAGATCGACGACATCCGCCTGCCCGAGGATGCCCGGCTCACCCAGGGCCAGCTCTACGGCCTGCTGGATGCCATCCGCCTGCAGGAAACCACCTACAAGTCCGCCGGCTCCGTGCACGGCTGCGCGCTGTTCCAGGGCGAGCGCATGCTGATGTTCGTCGAAGATGTCGGACGCCACAACGCCATCGATACCATCGCGGGCTGGATGTGGCTGCAGGACCAGGCCCGGATGGCCGGCCATGACAAAGTCTTCTACACCACGGGCCGGCTCACCAGCGAAATGATCATCAAGGCGGCGCAGATGGGCATTCCCATCGTCGTCTCGCGCAGCGGCATCACGCAAATGGGCTTCGAACTGGCCGAACGCCTGGGCCTGTGCGCGATCGGCCGCGCCACCAACAAGCACTTCCTCTGCTATACCGCACCCTGGCGCCTGGCCATGCAGCCCGGGCTGGCCGGAGCGCCCCGCCCCGCGCGGCCCATGCCGCAAGAAGCCTGACCGATCGCCTCAGTCCCGCTTGCCGGACTTGGGCATGCGGAAATTCCACCAGGGCAGCACCCGCCGCATCGACAGCACCTCGCCGCTTTGCTGCGGCGCGTATCCCGGCGTCGCCGCCAGCTTGCGCTGCCAGGCCTCGCTACGCAGGATGCCCAGCAATGCCTGGGTGGATGGCAGTTCCAGCGTGGATTTCAGGCAGACCAGGAAGTAGTTTTCGGACACCAGGGGGATGAAATCGAGCCTGCTGGTCCGGGCGGCGACCTCGATGCCCAGGCCGGCATCCGCGGCACCCGACGCCACCGCGTGCGCCACCGCCGCGTGCGACGGCTCGGTGTGGCCATAGCCCTCGATGTCCGCGGGCGACAGCGCGTGCCGGGCCAGCAACTCGTCCAGCAGCACCCGCGTGCCCGTCCCCAGCGGGCGGTTCACGAAGCGCACGCCGGGCCGGACGAGATCGTCCAACGAAGCAAGGGCGAGCGGATTGCCCCGCGCCACCATCAATCCCTGGCTGCGGCGGGCGAAACCGATGATCTTGTGCTGGCCGGGCTGCAGCAGCGGCTTGTAGGTACGCTCCGCCAGCGACCCCGGCGGGGAATCGGCGGGAGCGTGGAACCCCGCCATGACGCATCGGCCTTCGTTCAATGCCTTGATCGCATCGACGCTGCCGGTGAAGCGTATGTCCAGATGCAGCTTGTCGCTGGCCACGGAATGCTCGCGCAGCGACGCCAGCGCGTCGTCATGGCTGGCATGCAGGGCGACCACATGGGCCGCGTCATCGAACGCGACCGCGAAGGCCCGTTCCAGGTCGGCATATAAAGCCCCGATCTGCGGCGCCAGCCGCGCCTGGGCCTGCCGCTCGGCCCACAGCAGCTTGTTGCCGAACTCCGTCAGACGCGCCGGCTGGCCCTTGTCCCAGATCACCAGCGCGTGCCCGAGGTTCTTCTCCCAGCGCTTGAGTTCGCCCCAGACGTGGCGATAGGACAGATCCAGGGCCTTGGCGGCGGCCGAGATCGAACCATGTTCGCGGATGGCATGCAGCAGATCCATCAGCGGATTGCGGATGGTGGCGGCATTGGCGCGCGGGACACCGAAAGTGTAGGAGAGTTCGACTTGATGCACTGCTGGAGTATAGCCCTGGGGAAGCGCGCCCCCCTAGGGGATGCCTATGCACACTACTTCATATCGCCTCGTCGGGCGCACTCCGCTACGCTGGGGCGGCACATCTGAAGACGGCATGAACACTCTTGCGGAAAGCGCGGTCACAGCGCTGCGCCTCATCACTTCTCTCGATCCTGTCTTGCTCGACATCGTCAGGCTGTCGCTGGCGGTCAGCGCCTGTGCCTGCCTGCTCGCCTGCGGCGGCGGGCTGGTGCTGGGGGCGTGGCTGGGGGTCGCGCGGTTTCCCGGCCGGGGAGTCGTGCTGACCTTGCTCAACACCATGCTGGCCCTGCCCTCCGTCGTGGTAGGGCTGCTGGTCTATCTGTTGCTGTCGCGCTCGGGTCCGCTGGGCTTCCTCGGCTGGCTGTTCTCGTTCCAGGCCATGGTGGTGGCGCAGGCCATCCTGGTGCTGCCCGTGGTCACGGCGCTGACGCGGCAGGTGGTCGAAGATGCCGACCGCAGCCATGGCGAACAACTGCGCTCGCTGGGCGCGGGCACCTTCATGCGCGGGCTGCTGCTGATCTGGGATGAACGTTTCGCGCTGCTGACCATCCTGATCGCGGCATTCGGCCGCGCGGTCTCGGAAGTGGGCGCCGTGATGGTGGTCGGCGGCAACATCGAAGGCTATACGCGCGTCATGACCACCGCCATCGCGCTCGAGACCAGCAAGGGCGACCTGCCCCTGGCCGTGGCGCTGGGCATCGTGCTGCTGGCCGTGGTCCTGCTGCTCAACACATTGATCGCGCTGGTGCGCCGCTGGCGCGAAAGGCGCGACGCGGGCCTGTCCGCCTGGCTGCGCATGCCGGATCCCGCCGCATGAAGCGCGCGGCCTCGATCCTGCCCCTGGACGCGGACATGGCGGCCTTGATCCCGGTGCCGCCAGGCGTACCGGACCCCGCCGCCCACCCAGTCCTGTTCGCCCTGCGCGACGTCGACCTGTGCTACGGCCCGGTGCGCGCGCTGCACGGCGTCGATCTGTCCGTCCACGCCGGCGAACGCGTTGCCCTGGTCGGCACGAACGGCAGCGGCAAGAGTACGCTGCTGCGGGTGTTGCACGGCCTGCTCGCGCCCACCGCGGGCACCGTCTCCTGCCTGCCGCGCAACCGGCAGGCGCTGGTGTTCCAGCGGCCGCACATGCTGCGAACCTCGGCCCAGAACAACGTCGCGCTGGGACTGTGGCTGCGGGGCCTGGGCTGGCGCCAGGCGCGGCAGTCGGCTGTGGAAGCGCTGGCGCGCGTCGACATGGCCGAACTGGGCGGCCGCAATGCCAAGGCGCTGTCCGGCGGGCAGCAACAGCGCGTGGCGCTGGCCCAGGCCTGGGCCCTGGACGCCGACGCCCTGCTGCTGGACGAGCCCACCGCCAATCTCGATCCGCACGCCAAGCGCGAAGTCGAAGCCTTGATGCAGGCATTCGCGCAGCCGCGCTCGGGCCGCACCATGACCATGGTGTTCAGCAGCCACAACCTGGGCCAGGTCAAACGCCTGGCGAGCCGGGTGATCTACCTGGAACGGGGCCGCATCCTGGCGGACCTTCCCGTCCATGCCTTCTTCAACGGGCCGCTGCCCGAGGAAGCCGGCCTTTTCGTCAAAGGAGAAAAAATATGAAGCTCTTCCACCGCCTGCGCCCGCTCGTCCTGGGCTGTCTGCTGCCCGCCGCCGCCGCCCTGGCCAGCCTGCCCGCGGCCGCCGAAACCATCGTCATGGCGTCGACCACCTCCACTGAACAATCCGGCCTGTTCGCCCACCTGCTGCCCGCTTTCAAGAAGGCCAGCGGCATCGACATCAAAGTCGTGGCGCAAGGCACGGGCCAGGCGCTGGACACCGGCCGGCGCGGCGACGCCGACGTGCTGTTCGTGCACGACCAGGCCGCCGAGGAGAAATTCATCGCCGATGGCTACGGCGTGAAGCGCTACCCGGTCATGTACAACGACTTCGTGCTGATCGGCCCCGCCGCCGACCCCGCCGGCGTGAAGGGCAAGGACATCGTCCAGGCGCTGAAGAAATTGTCGGCGGCAAACGCCGAGTTCATTTCCCGCGGCGACAAGAGCGGCACGCACTCGGCCGAACTGCGCTACTGGAAGGAAGCCGGCCTGGACGACAAGAAGGGAAGCGGCTACAAGGCCTGCGGCTGCGGCATGGGGCCCGCGCTGAACATGGCGTCGTCCACCGGCGCCTACGTGCTGTCGGACCGCGGCACCTGGCTCAGCTTCAAGAACCGGGGCAGCCTCACCGTGCTCGTGGAAGGGGACGAGCGCCTGTTCAACCAGTATGGCGTGATGGTGGTCAATCCCGCCAAGCATCCGCACGTCAAGACCGCGGCCGCCCAGAAATTCGTCGACTGGGTCATTTCCCCCGCCGGCCAGCAGACGATCGCCAGCTACAAGATCGACGGCCAGCAATTGTTCTTCCCCAACGCCAAACCGTGACGACCGGCCCGGCCTCGCCGCCGGGCTCTTGCACGCGCGTCCCCCGGGCGGCCTTTCCAGGCCGCTTTTTTTTCGCCTTCGCCAAACAGCCTCGGCCAATCCGGTTCTTGCCAATCTTTTCATTGAAATAATGTTGATAATGATTATCATTACAATATTTATTAACAAAACTTGGATATCGCCCCCATGCCACCCTTATCCATCCCCCTTCGCCATGCGGGCCTGGCCGCCGCGCTGGCCACGCTTCCCGCCGCGCTTTGCGCGCAGACCACCGAGCCGGCCACCTTGCGGGAAATCCGCGTCGAAGCCAGCCCCGAGCGCGAAACCGCCACCGGCCCCGTCTACGGCTACACCGCCAGGCGCTCGGCCACTGCCACCAAGACGGACACACCGTTGCTCGAGACTCCGCAGTCGGTCACGGTCATCACACGCGATCAGCTCACGGATCAGGGCGCCACCAACCTCCAGGATGCACTCGGCTATGCGGCCGGCGTGCGCTCCGACGCCTACGGCATCGACTCACGCGCCGATTCGGTCCGCATACGCGGCACCGAACCCAC
The DNA here is from genome assembly GCA_009360345.1 of Alcaligenaceae bacterium SAGV5. Lineage (GTDB taxonomy): Bacteria > Pseudomonadota > Gammaproteobacteria > Burkholderiales > Burkholderiaceae_B > Pigmentiphaga. The sequence goes on along the minus strand of SPDP01000001.1, from coordinate 2,113,272 downwards.
GCTGTACCTGGACGGCCTGCGCCAGCACTACGACTACTACACCAGCACCACCCGCATCGAACCCTATACGCTGGAGCGCCTGGAAGTGCTGCGCGGGCCGGCGGCCATGCTGTACGGCCAGGGCAGCACAGGCGGCCTCATCAACATGGTCAGCAAGCGCCCGCAGGCCGAATTCCAGGGCGAAGCGGGCATACAGCTGGGCAACCGCGGCCGCAAGCAGGCCCAGGTGGACCTGACCGGCCCGCTGACGGCCGACGGACAGTGGCTGTATCGCCTCGTCGCGCTCAAGCGCGATGCCGACACCCAGGTCGACCATGTGAAGGACAACCGCAGTCTGGTCATGCCTTCGCTCACCTGGCGTCCCAGCGCCTCGACCTCGCTCACGCTGCAAGGACTGTGGCAGAAGGATGAGAGCGGGTCGACCGCGCAGTTCATGCCATGGTCGGGCATGCGCACCGGCAACCCCAACGGCACGATCCCCACCAGCCGCTTCATCGGCGAACCCGGCCACGACCGCTACGATTCGCGCCGCACTTCCCTCGGCTGGTTGTTCGAGCACCGCTTCAACGACCAGTGGTCGTTCAGCCAGGGCTTTCGCCATGCCAACAACAAGGTGGACTACCTCACCCACTATGCGGACTCGTTCACCGATCCCGGCGGCTGGGCCGCGGACCCGGTCAACCAGCGCCGCATCGGCCGCTATGCGGACGACGCCCTCACCAAGGTGCGCATCGACACCCTGGACCAGCACCTGACAGGCAGGCTGCAGACCGGCATCGTGCGGCATCAGGTCCTGCTGGGCTTCGACTGGACGCGCTACCGCCGCGACCGCCGCAGCGGCGTCGCCGACGGCGGCACCATCGACGCCTACGATCCTGTCTACGGTAACTACACGCCGCCGGCATTGACCGACGAGCCACGCTACACGCTGCGCCAGGCGGGCCTGTACCTGCAGGATCAGATGAAGATAGGCAAGCACTGGATCGTCTCCGCCGGCATACGCCACGATCGCACCACGGCCGGGCTGGCCGGCAGCGCCGACGAGAAGGACAATGCCACGACCAAGCGCCTGGGCGTGATGTACGTGGCCGACAACGGCCTGGCCCCGTACATCAACTACAGCGAATCGTTCACGCCGGTTCCCGGCACCGACAAGAGTGGCGCGCGCTTCAAGCCCTTGCGCGGCGAACAGTGGGAAGTGGGCGTCAAGCACCAGTCGGCCGATGGCCGGCGGATGGCCACCGCCTCGCTCTACCAGCTCAAGGAAAAGAACCAGTTGGCGGGCGACCCGACCAACCCGCTTTATTCCGTCCAGGTGGGCGCGACCAGGACCAAGGGCCTGGAACTGGAGTACCGCGGCGCGATCACTCGCAGCTTCGACCTGATCGCGCACTACAACTACATCGCTCTCGACAAGTCGCTCGAAGGCATGCCGCGCCACCAGGCGGCGGCATGGGGCAAGTGGCGATTCGCCGTGGGCGACGTCAGCGGTTTCGCGCTGGGCGCCGGGGTCCGCTGGATGAGCTCGTTCCGCGACGGTGTCGCCCCCACTACCCCGTCGGTCACGCTGTTCGACGCCATGGTCTCGTACGAAACCGATCACTGGCGCTACGCGCTCAATCTGAACAACCTGACCGACAAGACCTACGTGGCGACGTGCCTGTCACGCGGGGATTGCTGGTACGGCGCCCGCCGCAGCGTCATCGCCAGCGCGACGTACAAGTTCTAGCAGCGGGGCGGCGCGGCTCGCCGCGCCAGCCATACCCCCGCCGTATGGCTTCCAGCCGAAACCCGTCTTGGACAGCGCCGCCCCCCGCGCGGTCCAATTCTCCTCCAGAGCCACCGAGTGGCCATTCACATTCCATGGAGGAGAAATGGACCAGGACTTGCAGATCGACGACCCGCTGTTCAAGGAAAAAGGCTTCGGCCAGCGCATCGGTTTCGGCCGCCACTGCGCGCTGATCATCGTCGACATGATCCGCGGCTTCACGGACCCGGCGCAGCCGCTCGGCGCCGACCTGAAGCAGGCGGTGCTCGCCACCAACCGTCTCATCGCCTCCTGCCGCCGTATCGGCGCGCCCATCCATTTCTTCACCGTGGGCTACCGGGCCGACCTGTCGGACGCCGGTGTCTGGCAACGGAAGATGGGCGGCATGGCCAGCCTGCTTGAAGGCAGTGACAACGTCCGGCTCGATCCGCGCCTGGACACGGTGGACGGCGACTCCATCATGTCCAAGAAATATGCGAGCTGCTTCGCCAGCACGGACCTGGCCGCGCGCCTGGTCTCGCGGGGCGTGGACACCGTCATCGTGACCGGCTGCACCACCAGCGGCTGCGTACGGGCGACGGTCGTGGACGCGGTGCAAAGCGGCTTCCGCCCGATCGTGGCACCCGAGGCCGTGGGCGACCGGTCCGGCGCGGCCCATCGCCAGAGCCTGCTCGACATGGATGCGAAGTATGGCGACGTCGTCCCGCTGGACGAGGTCATCGCCCATCTTTCCCGCATCGCGCAACCGGTGGAGGCCTGACATGAAAAAGCCAGGTCTCTTCGCCGCCCTGCTGCTAGCGATGGCTCCCGCCGCGGGCCATGCCGACGGCGGGTTTCCCAACCGTCCGATCAAGATGGTGGTGGCCGCGCCCACCGGCGGCGTGCCCGACGTCATCACGCGTCTGGTGGGCCAGCACATGTCCGTCTCGCTGGGGCAGCCCATCGCCGTCGAGAACAAGACCGGCGCGGGCAGCATCATCGCCCTGGAATCGGTGGCCAAGGCCAACCCCGACGGCTACACCCTGCTGGTGGCCGACTCCAGCCCGCTCACCATCAACCCCACGCTGTACAAGAAGCTGCCCTACCAGGGCATGGACAGTTTCGAGCCCATCGCCTTCCTGGGCGCGGCCCAGCTCTTCCTGACGGCCGGCCCCTCGCTGAAGGCCAACTCTTTCCAGGAAATGGTGGCGCAAGCCAAGGCCGCCCCGGGCAAGCTCACCTACGGCACCATAGGCATCGGTTCGCTGCACCACGTCATGTTCGAGGAAATCCGGCGCTCGGCCGGCATCGACATCATGCACGTCCCGTTCCGTGAACAGCCTTCCGCCCCGGTCGCGGCGGGAACCGCCGACATGCTGCTGGCCGGCCTGCCGTCGATAGAAGGGCTGGTGCGGGCAGGCCGCCTGCGGTTGCTGGGCGTGACCAGCAAGGCGCGCGTCGCGCAACTGCCCGACGTGCCGACGCTGGAGGAAAGCGGCCTGCCCGGCTATGTCTTCACCGCCGACATCGGCCTGCTCGCGCCGCGCGGGACGCCGCCCGAGCACTTGCGCAAGCTGGCCGATGCCGCCCGCCAGGCCGTGGCCCAGCCCGACGTGCGGCGCAAGCTGGCCGACCTGGGCATCGTTCCCGACGGCCGTGTCCTGGCCGAATACGGGGACTACATGCGGCGCGAAATCGATCGGTTCGGCGGGATGGTCCAGCGTGCGGGGCTGGCCGGGACCCAGTAGCCCCGGCGTTTTCCGCCGTGGTGCCGGCCGCGGCGGAATCGGCCTACTATAGGCCGGAGCCCCCTCATGTCTGCCGCCTATGATCACGCTGAAGCGACTCGAATACTTCGCCAAGGTCGTGGAGACAAGAAACATCACCCGCGCCGCCGAACAGCTCCACATCGCCCAGCCGGCCCTGGGCACCCACATGCGCGAGCTCGAAGCGACGTTCGGCGTCCCCCTGCTGTCGCGGCATTCGCGCGGCGTGGATCCCACGCCGGCCGGCAGCCTGCTGCTCGAACGGTCGCGCCAGATCTTCGAACTGGTCGCCCGGACGCAGGATGACGTGCGGCGCGCCGACCAGGCCGCGCCGGTCCGTTTCAACCTGGGACTGACCTCCAGCATCATGCTGCTGATCGGTTCGGACCTGCTCCTGACGCTCAAGCGCCGGTATCCCCACATCGACCTGCAACTCTACGAAAACCCCAGCTTCCTGCTGGTCGACGCGCTCGAGCGCAAGGACATCGATGCCGCATTGGCCTACTCGGTGGCGCCACGCCCCGGCCTGTCCACGACCCCGGTGCTCAAGGAACGACTGCTGCTGACGGTCCGGGCCGATCTGGCGACTTCCACCGGGCCCGCCACGATGGACGAGGTGCTGGGGCATGAGCTGGTGCTGGGCAACGAGCGCGACGTCGCGCGCCGGCTGGTCGAGGCCAGCGCCTTCGGGAAAGGCGCGCAGCCCCGCATCCAGTGCGAGACTCATTCCATCACCAGCCAGCGCGACCTGGTGCTGCGCGGCGCGGCGGCGGCCGTCATGCCGCTGGGCGCCATCGTCCGCGAGCTGGAACGCGGCGAGGTCGTGGCTCGCCCCATTACCGACCCGGACATGCACATCACGCTGTTCATCGTTCGCCGGCGGGCGCCGGACGAGGCCAGCCGCCGGTACGTCGACGAGACCGGCCCCATCGTCCAGGCGTGCGTGGACATGATCGCGGCGCGGCTGGGGGAGCTGGGCAGTCCGGTGTAGCCAGGTCGTTCCTTCCTCAGAACACGCCGCGATACGAACCGCCGTCCAGTTGCAGGTTCTGCCCTGACAGATACCCGGCCTGCGCGCTGCAGAGAAAAGCGCAGGCATCGCCGAACTCGCTCGGCTGCCCCAGCCGGCCGGCCGCGATGGTATCGACGATGCGCTGCCGGGCTTCGTCGTAGCTCAGCCCCTGCTCGCGGACCATGCGCTCGGCCATGAAACGCTGGCGGTCGGTGTCGAAGCGCTCGGGCAGCAGATTGTTGATGGTCACGTTGTCGACGACCACCTCGCGCGAGATGGCCTTGCACAATGCGGTCAGGCCCGTGCGCGCGGACGTCGACAAGCCCATGGCCGGGCTGGGCGACTTCACCATGGCGGAAGTGATGTTGACGATGCGGCCGAACCCCCTGGCCCGCATGCCGGGCAATAGCGCGCGGATCAGCATGGCGGGCGCCAGCATGTTGGCTTCGATCGCCTGCAGGTAATGCTCTCTTTCCCAATCCATGAAGCGGCCGGGCGCCGGCCCCTCGTTGTTCGTCACCAGGATGTCGGCGTCCGGACACGCCGCCACCAGCGCCGCGCGCCCCGCATCGGTATTGATGTCCGCCGCGGCCGCGCGCACGACACCGCCGGTCTCGGCGGCCAGTTCCTGCGCGGCGGCGGCGGCCGAGTCCGGCGACCGCCCGTTGATCACGACATGCACCCCCTCGCGCGCCAGCGAAGCGGCGCAAGCCCGCCCCAGCCCGCGAGTAGAAGCGCATACGATGGCCTTGCGGCCGCGAATCTGCAGATCCATGAGTCTTCCCGCCTATGCCTGTTGGTGGAGCGCTGCCGGCCTGCCGATGGCCTGCATGAGGTGCCGGGCAAGCTCGGTGCGCGTGCCGATCCAGATGTCATCCGCCGCCGTGGCGATCTCCAGCAACCGCTGGAACGCCGCCATCCCCGCCGGACGCCCGCATACGTGGGCATGCACCGTGGGATCGATTTTCTGCGGCGCGCGCTCCCACTTGCGGACGTAGTCGAGCCAGTCCTCGAAGATGTCCACCATCGCACTGGGCGGCTGGCCATGGCGCATCACCAGCGGCAGGTCGTTCACTTCCATGGTGCCGGGCACGGCCACGATCCCGTGGTCGCCGAAGTCGACCAGATAGGGCATGTCATCGTTCAGCGTGTCGCCATGCCAGAGATAGCCGGCCTGTGCCAGCAGGCGAGCCGTGCGGTGGCTGGGCGTACCGCGCGGGCTGATCCACCCGGGCGGCGTCTGGCCCGTCGCCGCCGCGATCAGGTCGGTCGTGCGCCGGATGTTGTCGCGCTCCTGCGCCTCGTCCAGATAGGCGGGGATCACGTCCATCGCATATGAATGCGCGACCAGGTCATGGCCGGCCTCGGCGATGCCCTTGACCTCTTCCGGATAGCGCTCGGCCATGATCCCGCTCACCAGGATCGAGGCTTTGACACCATTGCGGGCCAGCGCTTCGAGCACGCGATGCACGCCGCGCCGGTGGCCGTACTCGGCCCAGCCGACCGCGTTCAGGTCGGGGATGCCGCCCTTGAGCGGATTGCCCATGGGGCCGATGCCGGGCCACGCCCCGTCCGACCACCACTCGTAGGCCATGCGGAAAACCACGCCGATACGCTTGCCACCGGGCAGCAGGAAACCGGCGGGCGGGTGGATCTCGGTCGCGCCGGCGTGCAGGTTCAGTACATCCATGTTGGCTCCTCGTTCGATCATGGTCATCGGGTCATTGGGCTTCTATGCCGGCGCGCTTGACGGCTTCCGCATAGCGGACGGAATCTGCGCGCACCAGCTCCGCGAACGACTGCCCGGCGCGCGGGTCGGGTTCATAGCCCCCATCTCGCAGCATCTTGGCGAAAGCCGGCTGGGCGACGATGTCGCGAACCGTGGCGGCAATCCTGTCGATCGCCGCCTGCGGCGTTCCCGCCGGCGCGAACAAGCCTTGCCACGCCGCCGGAAGCACGAAATCGGCGATGCCCGCCTGCGCCATGGTCGGCGCATCGGGATACTCGGGCGTACGCTGCTCGCCGGTAAAACCCAACGTGCGTACCTTGCCCGACTGGACATAGGGCAGCGCGATGGTCGGCGGAATGAACATGATGTCGACGTCGCCCGCCGCCACCGCGTTCAGCGCTTGCGACGCGCTCTTGTACGGCACGTGCAGCATGGCCATGCCGGCGCGCGCGGCGAACAGTTCGCCGGCCAGGTGCAGGGTGTTGCCGATGCCCGGCGACGAGTACGTGATCGGCTTGGCGGCCTTGCGGCCATAGTCGACCAGTTCCGCCACCGTGCGCACCGGCAGCGCGGGATTGACCATGAGCAGATATCCGGTGCCCGTCGCCACGTTCACCACCGGCACGAAATCCTTGCCGATGTCGTAGGGCAGCTTCTTGTAGACATAGGGGTTGATCACGAACGACGTCGTCACGTGCAGCAAGGTGTAGCCATCGGGCGCGGCCTTGGCCACATCGGCCGCGCCGATGACGCCGTTGGCGCCGGGCTTGTTGTCCACGACCACCCGTACCTTGAGCCGCTTGTCCATTTCCGCCGCCAGTTGGCGGGCCACCGTATCGGGGGTGCCACCCGCGCCGAACGGCACGACCAGCCGGATGGGGTGGGCCGGATAGGTCTGCGCCTGCGCCGTCGGCCCAGCTGCCAGAACGGCCGCCAGGATCATCCACCGGAATGACCTCATGCTTCTCTCCTCGCAAAATTATCGATAAAAATTTTTCTTTTTTAATTTTTATCGATCAAGAAAGAAAAGGAAAACCAGGGAGAAACCCGAGGTCCGCGCCATCGCCCAGGGGCGGCAGCCTGTGTATGATTTATCGATAAAATCGTGTACTCGACCATGCTGGAATTCGACGACCCCCTTGCGACCGGACGCGCCATACCCGCGACACTGGCCTCCCAGACCTACGAACGCCTGCGACAGGACATCGTCGGGGCCCACTTTGCTCCCGGGCAGAAACTGGGCACTCGACAGCTCAGCGAGCGCTACGAGGTCGGCCTCGCGCCGTTGCGCGAAGCCCTCACCCGCCTGTCGCGCGAGGGCCTGGTCGTGCAGCACGATCGCCGCGGCTTCGCGGTCCCCAATTTTGGCGGCGCCCACCTGGAAGAACTGTCGCGCACGCGCTGCTGGCTCAACGACATCGCCCTGCGAGCATCCATCGAGTACGCCGACCAGACCTGGGTGCAAGGCCTGGTGCAGGCCTACCACCGCCTGACCCGGCTCGAACGTTATCTCGACGGAAAACCGGGCAGGCGCGAAAACCCCGACTGGGAAACGGCCCACCGCGACTTCCACACGGCCCTCATCGCCGGTTGCCGCTCGCGCTGGATGATCGACTACTGCACGCAGATGTTCGAAGCCTCGATCTACTATCGCCGCTATTCGCGCGTCAACGCCGAGGTCCGCAAGGGACGCGAGAACGAGCACGAAAAACTGTTCCAGGCGGCCGTATCGCTCCAGACGGAAGAAGCCGCGCGGCTCATGCGCAAGCATGTGATGGAGACGTCGCAGCGTGTGCAGGAACGCATGCTGGCGGAACTGGGTACGCCGGGCATGCGGAACTGACCCGGCCCGAGAGACTGGTCACGACTCCGGGTTTGCAACTATATTTGTCAAGAACATACGCCCGAGGTCATGCCCCGTCCCCGCAAGGACGGCCCTTATCGCCCGATGCCCCCAAGCTCTTCAGACCAGACCGCGCTCCAGTTGCTGGACGGCCTGTACGCCGGCGTCGCCTCGCCGGAAAAATGGCAAGCCGCCCTGCAGCAAGTCAACACGGCCCTGGGCGGCGCGAGCGCCGCGCTCGTTTCGCTGCACCGCCCCACCAATCAGTTGACGATCGACTATGCCGGCGCGCTGATTCCCGACCTGGAAGCAGGCTTCATCGCCATGCAGGAAGTGGATCCGGCCCGCGCGGCCGTTCCGCTGCTGGCCGCGGGAAAAATCTACGTCGACCATGACTTCCATGGCGCATCCAGCCTGCAGCGCATGCCCTTCTACCGCGACTTCCTGGCTCCGCTCGGAATCGGGCACTACGCCTTGCTGCCGGTGGCGGGCGACACGGAATACCTTCCTGTCATGTCCATCCAGCGCGAGGCCGGCCGCCGGACGTTCACCCCCCGGGAACTCCAGCTCATGCAGGCGGTGCAGCCGCATTTGCGCAATGCCCTCTCCTTGCGCCAGCAATTGCGGCACCAGCGGGCCGAGTCGCTGATCCTCAAGAGCACGCTCGACTCACTGAGCTTTCCCCTGCTGGCCTGTTCGCCCCAGGGCCGGGTCGTCACCGGCAACACCGCCGGCCAGCGGTGGCTGCGCACACCGGGCTGCCCGCTCTCGGACAACGCCATCCCCGTGCCGGCCACGCTTCGCCGCCTTCTTGAGCAGGCCTGCGGACGCGACACCGCAGAACCCACGAGCGGCTCGCTCATGCTGGCCGACGACGACATCCTCGTGACCCTGCCCCTGTGCGCGCATGGCGGGGTGCACTGGCACGATGCCCTTGCCCTGGTGGCCATCCAGGGCCCGCGATGGCGCAAGCCTCCTCCTGGAACCTTGCTGCGCGCCATGTTCGGCCTGACCCCCGCCGAGATACGGCTGGTCCATCACCTGATGCGGCACGACGAACCTTTGCCGGCCGTGGCCGAACAGCTACGACTTTCGCTCAATACGGTGCGTACGCAATTGCGCGCCATCTTCCAGAAAACGCACACCCGCCGGCAGTCCGACCTCATACGGCTGGTCGGACAACTGGCGCTGTTGCGCTCCGATGCCTGCCCGTGACGAAAAAGCCGCATGACCCATGCTCCCGCGCCACGGGATGCTGCGTCGCGGCACGGCGCGCACTGGACATTGGCGGCCGCCAGCCTATACTTACGCCCGTGACGCAGGGGTACTCATCGCCGGTTCGGCGTGGGTTGAGATGACACCCTCAGCACCTGTACGGATAATGCCGATGCAGGGAGCGTTTTCCGGCGGAACCTCGCGTTCCCGGCACGCGGCCCCACGGCCCTTCTCCCTTCCCGTACACGGGCATCACCGGGAGGCCACCCGGAAAATCCCTTCCTTCGTTCGGCTCCGGAAACCTTTTCTTGGAGCTTCCATGAACGCCAATCCCAAGTTCATCGCCGCCACGGCACAAGTCGACCAGGCCGCCATCCAGCCGCTGCCCCGGTCGCGCAAGGTCTACGAACAAGGCTCGCGCCCCGACATCCGCGTGCCCTTCCGCGAGATCGAGCAGGCCGATACGCCCACCATGTTCGGCGGCGAACAGAACCCGCCCATCACCGTCTACGACACCAGCGGCCCCTATACCGACCCGGACGCCAAGATCGACATCCGCTCGGGCCTGGCGCCGCTGCGCGAGACCTGGATCGCCGAACGCGGCGACACGGAACAGCTCGACGGCCCCAGCAGCGCCTACGGCCGCGAACGCCTGGCCGACCCGAAGCTGGCCGAGCTGCGCTTCAACCTGCACCGCGCCCCGCGCCGCGCCAAGGCCGGCGCCAATGTGACGCAGATGCACTACGCGCGCCGAGGCATCGTCACGCCCGAGATGGAATACGTGGCCATCCGCGAGAACCTGCGCCGCGAACAGTACATCGAGTCGCTGCGCGCCAGCGGCCCGCAGGGCCATCGCCTGGCCGAGCTGCTGGGCCGCCAGCACCCCGGCCAGTCCTTCGGCGCTTCGATACCCGCGCGCATCACGCCCGAGTTCGTGCGCGATGAAATCGCGCGCGGCCGCGCCATCATCCCGGCCAACATCAACCACCCGGAAATCGAGCCGATGGCCATCGGCCGCAATTTCCTGGTCAAGATCAACGCCAACATCGGCAACTCGGCCGTCTCTTCCTCCATCGCCGAGGAAGTGGAAAAAATGACCTGGTCCATCCGCTGGGGCGGCGACACGGTCATGGACCTGTCCACCGGCAAGCACATCCACGAAACGCGCGAATGGATCATCCGCAACTCGCCCGTGCCCATCGGCACCGTACCCATCTACCAGGCGCTGGAGAAGGTCGACGGCAAGGCCGAGGAGCTGACCTGGGAAATCTTCCGCGACACGCTGATCGAACAGGCCGAGCAGGGCGTGGACTACTTCACCATCCATGCGGGCGTGCGCCTGCCCTTCGTGCCCATGACCGCCAAGCGCATGACGGGCATCGTTTCGCGCGGCGGCTCCATCATGGCCAAGTGGTGCCTGGCGCACCACAAGGAAAGCTTCCTGTACGAGCGCTTCGAGGAAATCTGCGACATCATGAAGGCCTACGACGTCAGCTTCTCGCTGGGCGACGGCCTGCGTCCGGGCTCGATCTACGACGCCAACGACGATGCCCAGTTGTCCGAGCTGCGCACCCTGGGCGAACTGACCCAGGTCGCCTGGAAGCACGACGTGCAGGTCATGATCGAGGGCCCGGGACATGTGCCCATGCACATGATCAAGGAAAACATGGACCTGCAGCTCGAGCACTGCCATGAAGCGCCGTTCTATACGCTCGGCCCCCTGACCACCGACATCGCCCCCGGCTACGACCACATCACCTCGGGCATCGGCGCCGCGCAGATCGGCTGGTACGGCACGGCCATGCTCTGTTACGTCACGCCCAAGGAACACCTGGGCCTGCCCAACAAGAAGGACGTCAAGGACGGCATCATCACCTACAAGATCGCCGCCCACGCCGCCGACCTCGCCAAGGGCCACCCTGGCGCGCAGATCCGCGACAACGCGCTGTCCAAGGCCCGCTTCGAGTTCCGCTGGGACGACCAGTTCAACCTCGGCCTGGACCCCGACACCGCCAAGGAATTCCATGACGAGACCCTGCCCAAGGACTCGATGAAGGTCGCCCATTTCTGCTCGATGTGCGGCCCGCACTTCTGCAGCATGAAGATCACGCAGGACGTCCGCGAATACGCCGAGCAGCAGGGTTTGAGCGAGGCCGAGGCCCTGAACAAGGGGATGCAGGAGAAGGCGGTGGAGTTCGTGAAGAAGGGGGCGGAGATCTATCACCGGTCGTAAGCCACCTTGGTTACACTGCTTTGAGAGCGTTTCTTGCTGACGCAACGGGCTCGACCCGGCCGGCGGCGCCGCGGCAGAGGTCCGGGTCCCGGCTCCGCCGGGACTTCCCGTGATTCGGGCGGGATTCGGGGGCCGGGGGCGATGTGTTCGTGGCCGCGGACGGCTTCGAGGGGGTGGCGGGCGCGCAGGGCGGGGGTGAGCCAGGCCAGGGCGCGGTACTGGGCGTCGGTGAAGGGCAGGGTGTCGCAGCCTTCGAGTTCGATGCCGATGGAGAAGTCGTTGCAGCGTTCGCGGCCGGCGTGGCAGGAGACGCCGGCGTGCCAGGCGCGTTGGCCGGTGCTGGCGAACTGGACGATGGCGCCGGCGCGGTCGATCAGGAAGTGGGCCGAGACTTTCAGGCCGCGCAGGCAGTCGAACCAGGGGTGGGCGTCGCAGTCGAGGGTGTTGGTGAACAGGGCTTCGACGTAGGGGCCGCCGAACTCGCCGGGCGGCAGGCTGATGTTGTGCAGGACCAGCAGCGAGATCTCGGTGCCGGGCGGCCGTTCGTCGGTGTTGGGGGAGGGGACGCGGCGCACGGCGGGGTGGTCGATCCAGCCACCGTCGTCCAGCCGCGCTTCCGGGGTCATTTGCCCGGCCCCTTCAACGAGTGGGCCAGGCTGCAATAGTTATAGCCTTTGCGCCGCACGGCCTCGGAGGGGGGCAGATGGATGCCGCAGTGGGCGCAGCGCACCATGCCGTCGGCGGGGAAGCGGCTGGCGTCGACGCGGCGCGATTGGCGGCGGTGGCCCTTGACGGCGCTGCGGGCGGCGATGCGGGCCACGAGCAGCGCGACCACGATGACGAACACCCAGAAAAGTAGCTTGCCCATGGAGGAAAGGGATCCTATCGGAGGCGCGTGCTAGCGGCGCAGGATGATCTCGAGCACGAACCGGGTGCCGGTGTAGGCCAGCAACAGGAAGGCGAAGCCGACCAGCGTCCAGCGCAGCGCGATGCGTCCGCGCCAGCCCCAGACCTGGCGGCCCAGCAGCAGCAGGCCGAAGGTCAGCCACGAGAGCAGCGTGAAGACGGTCTTGTGGTCCAGGGGCAGGGCGGTGCCCGACAGCGATTCGGAAATGACGATGCCGGTGAGGACGGCCAGGGTCAACAGCACGAAACCGATCCAGATCAGCCGGAACAGCAGGCGTTCGAGCATCAGCAGGGGCGGCACGGCGTCGAACAGGCGGGCGTAGACCCGGGCCGAATGGCGGGGCTGGGGCGGGTTGCTGGCCGAGATGTCGTGCAGGCGCCGGTCGGCCGAGGCCATCAGCAGCGCATGCAGGGCGGCGATGGTGATCATGCTGTAGGCGGCCAGCGCGATGGCCAGGTGCACGCGCAGCCAGCCGCTGTCGGCGTGGGCGATGATGCGTCCCTCGGGAAAGACGACGGGCAGCACGGTGCCGATCACGCCCAGCGGCATCAGCCAGAGCCGCAGGCCGTCGATCGCGACCCACAGGCTCTCGGCCCAGAATACGACCAGGCCCAGCCACAGCGCGGCCGAGATCCCCAGCGCGAAGCCCAGTTTCAGGTTGCCGTCGCCCAGCATGGCCTGCTGGACCGCGAGGCCGTGCACGACCAGCACCAGCGCCAGCCCCAGGCGCTCGGCGGAGCCGGCCCGGGGTTCGGGGTGCGACGAGACGGCTCGCCACGCGAGTACCGTCAACAAGGCGTAACCGGCCGCGGCCAGTGCGTGCAATACAATTCCCATATCCATGGAAGTGTAAGCGAATCCTATTCATGCTCGATAACCTTACCGCTCGCCTGTCGCGCGTCGTCAAGACCCTGAAGGGTGAAGCGCGCCTGACCGAGGCGAATACGCAGGAAATGCTGCGCGAAGTCCGTCTGGCGCTGCTCGAAGCCGACGTGTCCCTGCCGGTCGTGCGCGAGTTCGTTGCGCGGGTCAAGGAAAAGGCGCTGGGCGAGGACGTCACGGGCAGCCTGACGCCGGGCCAGGCCCTGGTGGGAGTGGTCCACAAGGAGCTGACGTCCCTCATGGGGGGGGACCTCGGGCCCCACGCGAGCGAGTTGTCGCTGGCCCAGCAGCCTCCCGCCGTGATCCTGATGGCGGGCCTGCAGGGGTCGGGCAAGACCACCACCACCGGCAAGCTGGCCCGCTGGCTGGCCGAGGGCGGCCATGTCCAGAACGGCCGCAAGACGGGCAAGAAGAAAGTGCTGGTGGTCAGCGCCGACGTCTACCGCCCCGCCGCCATCGAGCAGTTGAAGACCGTGGCCGCGCAGGCCGGGGTCGATTTTCTGCCTTCGTCCACCGACCAGGCGCCCGAGGCCATTGCCCGCAACGCGCTCGACCATGCGCGCAAGCACCATTACGACGTGCTGATCGTCGATACGGCCGGCCGGCTGGGCATCGACGAAGCGCTGATGAACGAGATCCGCGCGCTGCATGCCCTGCTCGATCCGATCGAGACCCTGTTCGTGGTCGACGCGATGCTGGGCCAGGACGCGGTCAACGTCGCCAAGGCCTTCAACGACGCCCTGCCGCTGACCGGCGTGGTCCTGACCAAGCTGGACGGCGATGCGCGCGGCGGCGCCGCGCTGTCGGTGCGCCACGTGACCGGCAAGCCGCTCAAGTTCGTCGGCGTGTCCGAGAAGCTGTCCGGCCTCGAGCCCTTCCATCCCGAACGCATGGCGCAACGGGTGCTGGGCATGGGCGACATCCTGTCGCTGGTCGAGGAAGCCCAGCGCGCGATCGACGTCGACGAGGCGCAGAAGCTGGCCGCCAAGCTCAAGTCGGGCGACAAGTTCGACCTGAACGATTTCCGCGCCCAGATCGCGCAGATGAAGAACCTGGGCGACATGGGCTCGCTGCTGGAGAAGCTGCCGGCGCAGTTCTCGCAGGCGGCCTCGCAAATAGACAGCAAGCAGGCCGGCAAGCAGATCCGCCGCATGGAAGGCATCCTGAACTCCATGACCGAGCTCGAACGCGCCAAGCCCGAGCTGATCAAGGCCTCGCGCAAGCGCCGCATCGCCACCGGCGCCGGCGTGCAGGTGCAGGAGGTCAACCGCATGCTGTCGCAGTTCGAGCAGATGCAGGCCATGATGAAGCAGATGAAGAAGGGCGGCATGGCCAAGATGATGCGCGCCATGGGCGGCATGAAGGCGCTGCGCGGCATGAAGGGCTTGCCTGGACTCAAGTAAAGCCCCGACAATCCCGGTTCCGTGGTCCCGTCTCCAGGAACGATGAGCGTAGCTCCGCAGCCAGGCCGTCTAGTGTGGGATGCCGCAACCGGTGCCGGCCGCCTGTTGGTCGAAGGCGACTGGACGCTGGCGGCCTTCGAGGCCCTGCGCCGCGAGGTCGCCCGGTTCGATGCGGGCGACCAGGTGCGCGCGCTGGACCTCAGCCGGCTGGGCGCGCTGGATACCGCGGGCGCATCGCTGCTGGTCGACCTGCTGGGCGCCGAGCGCCTGCCCGGGCTGCTGGCCGCCGGTCCCCAGGTGGATGCCTCGCGCCGCGCGCTGCTCGACACCATCATCCGCGCCCAGGGCGCGGTCCAGCGGTGCAAGCCGCCCGAGCCGCCTGCGCCGCTGGCCGAACTGCTGTGCCACGTGGGCGAGGCCGCCGAGCAGTTCTGGAAGCACGCCGTGGGCCTGTGCGGGTTCATCGGCCTGACGCTCGAGAGCCTGGGCCGGTCGCTGGTGCGCCCACGCTCGTGGCGGATCACGGCCACCGTCGCGCAGATCGAGCAGATCGGGCTGAATGCCGTTCCCATCGTCGCCTTGCTGACCTTCCTGGTCGGCGCCGTCGTGGCTTTTCTGGGCGCGACGGTGCTGCGGGACTTCGGCGCCACCCTTTATACGATCAATCTGGTCGGGTTTGCCTTTCTGCGCGAATTCGCCGTGTTGCTGACCGCCATCCTGATGGCGGGCCGGACGGCCAGCGCCTTTACCGCGCAGATCGGCTCGATGAAGGCCAACGAGGAGATCGACGCCATCCGGGCGCTCGGCCTGGACCCCATCAACATGCTGGTGCTGCCGCGCGTGCTGGCGATGCTGGTGTCGCTGCCCCTCCTGACCTTCATGTCCATGCTGACCGGCATCGCGGGCGGCATGGTGGTGTGCGCCTGGAGCCTGGACATTCCGCCGTCGCTGTTCCTGTCCACGTTGCGCGAGAGCCTGGACGTGCGGCACTTCTATGTCGGCATCGTCAAGGCGCCCATCCTGGCCTTCATCATCGCCGTGATCGGTTGCCTGGAAGGCTTCAAGGTCAGCGGCAGCGCCCAGTCCGTGGGCGAGCACACCACCTCCAGCGTCGTGCAGGCGATCTTCGTGGTGATCCTGATCGACGCGCTGGCGGCGCTGTTCTTCATGGAGATGGGATGGTGACGGCCGACGAACCCATCGTGCGCGTGCGCGGGCTGGTCAACCGTTTCGGGACCCAGACCGTGCACGAGGGGCTGGACCTGGACATCCACCGGGGCGAGATCCTGGGCGTGGTGGGCGGTTCGGGCTCGGGCAAGTCGGTGCTGCTGCGCTCCATCGTCGGGCTGCGGCGGCCGACCGCGGGCAGCGTGCAGGTGTTCGGCCAGGTGCTGGACGAGCTGTCTCCCGAGATGCGTTCGCGCCAGGAACGGCGGATGGGCGTGCTGTTCCAGCGCGGCGCGCTGTTCTCCTCGCTGTCGGTGACCGAGAACGCCGCGCTGCCGCTGATCGAGCACGCGGGACTGGCCCGGCCCGAGGCCGAGCGGCTGGCGCGGCTCAAGCTGGCGCTGGCGGGCCTGCCGGTCGAGGCCGGCGCCAAGTCCCCGGCCTCGCTGTCGGGCGGCATGGTCAAGCGGGCGGCGCTGGCGCGCGCCCTGGCGCTGGACCCCGATCTGTTGTTCCTGGACGAGCCCACGGCGGGACTGGACCCGATCGGCGCGGCGGCCTTCGACGAACTGATCCGCACCCTGAGAGATGCGCTGGGGCTGACCGTGTTCCTGGTCACGCACGATCTGGACACGCTCTACGCCATCTGCGACCGGGTGGCGGTGCTGTCGCAGCGCAAGGTGCTGGTGGTGGACCGGCTGGAAGTGGTGGAGCGGGTCGACGATCCGTGGGTGCAGGAATATTTCCAGGGGCCGCGCGGACGCGCGGCGTCGCGGGCGGCCGAACGGTCGCGCAAGGAGGAGTAGATGGAAACCCGGGCGCATCATGTCGTGATCGGCCTGTTCCTCGTCATTGCCGTGACGGGGGCCCTGCTGTTCGCGTTGTGGCTGGCCAAGAGCCATTCGGACGCCAGCGTGGCGCAGTTCGACGTCGAGTTCAACGAGGCGGTCAACGGCCTGTCCGAGGGCAGCGCCGTCATGTACAGCGGGATCAAGGTCGGCGACGTGGCGCGGTTGCGGCTCGATCCCGTGGATCCCCGCAAGGTGGTGGCGCGGATACGGATCGCCAGCGACGTGCCGGTCAAGGAGGATACGGTGGCGCGCCTGCGCCTGACCGGCGTCACGGGTACCTCGGTGATCCAGCTCGGCAGCGGCACGCCGGAAAGTCCGCGTCTCCTGCCCAAGGGCGACAAGGTGCCGGTCATCGTGGCCCTGCCGTCGCCGATCACCCAGTTGCTGGCGGGCGGGGAGGACCTGATGCTGAACGTCAACGAAATGGTCGCCAGCGCGCGCCAGATCATGTCGCCCGAGAACGCCCGGCAGATCAGCAGCATCCTGGAGCACCTCGAGCAAAGCACGGCCGAGCTGGCCGCGCAGCGGGAAAGTTTCGCGAAGCTGGGCGGACAACTGGGAGAGATCGGCCGGCAGACGTCCGAGGCGCTGGCCAGGGCCAACTCGCTGATGACGCATGCCGACGAACTGGTGGGTTCGCAGGGGAAGGACACCATGCAGAGCGCGCAGCAGGCCATGACGTCGCTGGCTCGCGCCAGCGATAGCATCGACCGCCTGGTGCAGGAGAACAGCGGCGCGCTGGGCAGCGGCGCCCAGAGCCTGGGCGAGCTGGGCGGCGCGCTGCGAGAGATGCAGGCGACGATGGCGTCGCTGCGGGCCATCACCCGCCGCCTCGAGGACAACCCGGCCGACTACCTGCTGGGCCGCGAACAACCCAAGGAGTTCACCCCATGAGAGGCGCGCGCGCAATCATCCGTTGGGCGGGCATGTCGCTGGCGGTGCTGGCTTCGGCCTGCACGCTGCTGCCGGAACAGAAAACGGTCGACATCTATCGCCTGCCGTCCGCGCAGGCGGCGGTTTCCCCGCCGGGCAAGGCCCAGGCCTGGTCGCTGCGCATTCGCAGCCCGCACGCCAATACCACGCTGGACAGCGCTCGCATCGCGGTCATCGTCCAGGGGGACCGCCTCAGCACCTATGGCGGGGCGCGCTGGACCGACGCGCCGCCGGTGCTGCTGCGCGCCCGCCTGGCCGAGGCGTTCAGGCTGGACGGCCGCGTCGCATCGGTATCGACCACCGCCAGCAATGTGCGCGCGGACCTGGAACTGGACAGCGATCTGCGCGCCTTCCAGAGCGAATATCGCGGTGCCGTGCCCTACGCGGTGGTCAGCCTGGATGCCCGGCTGATCTCGACCGCGACGCGGCGCGTGGTGGCCTCGCGCAGCTTCGAGGTCGCGCAACCTGCCGAGGGCGTCGAAGTGCCGGCCGTGGTGTCGGCCTTCGGCCTGGCCAGCGATGCGCTGGCCGGCCAGGTGGTCCAGTGGGTGGTGGAGCAGGGGGCCCGGACTCAGTCCAGCAAGTCGGAGTAGTCGCCCCGTTCGTAGCCCTCTACCGCTTTCCAGGGCAGCACGGCCGGCGCGGGCGCCGCCGTCACCGTGATCCGGTTGACCGACAGGCCGTGCGGCCCGCGGGTCTCGACACGGCGGGCGTATTGTCCCTTCATGTCCCAGTCCACGGTGATCATCGACTCGCCGCGTGCCAGGCGATAGCGCTGCACACCCTTGGCGGGCGTGCCGTCCGGCTGCATGCGCTTCAGGCTGGCCGGATCCACCACCCCGTAGGTGATGTCCCAGGAGCCGTTGTAGCCGACGTTGCCGTAGTTGGCTTCGTCGATGTCGAGCACCTTGCGCTGCTTGCGCAGCACCATGCGTACGGCCACCTTGCCGGCGGTATCCCGCTGCAGCCACAGGGGCGAGCCCACCGTGTCGGCATGGGAATGGCCGGCGTGCGGTTCCGGGCCGCCCTGTTCATGCGCGTCGTGGCCGTGTTCGTCGCTGGCGCGCAGCGCGGCGGGGAAATCCCGCTCGATCCAGACCGAGCCCGCGCGGCGCACCATCAGGTCGGTGTAGCGGCTTTCCCGCTGCACGCCGTCGCGGCCGGTGGACGAGGCGTAGCGCTCGATGCGCAGATTCAGGTCGGGTGCCGCCTGGGCCGGCTGCGCCGTCGCCTTTTGAGCGACGGCGGGGCCCAGGGGCAGCAGTGCCGCGAGGCACCATGCCATCCGTTTCATCGCAGACTCCCGCCCGTGTATCACAGACCGGCCGCTTCGCGGACCTTGCCGAACACCTTGGTGTTGTCCAGCGTGCCCTTGAAGATCTTCGAGCCGGCTCCGCCCGCGAACAGCATCACGTCGCCCCCGCCGTGGGTCTCGGCGCCGGGCGTGCCCAGGACGATGCCCACTTCCTGCAGGAAGTTGTCGTCGAAGGTGTCGACGCCGCTCAGGTCCTCGCGCGAGGCGCCGCGGGCCGGCGCGATCCAGGGCTTGTTGCCGTCTTCGGGGTTGACCTGGCTGGAGCCGCTGGCGTTGGGACGGCCGCCGTTGCCGAACACCAGGGTGGTGTAGGGCTTGCCGTCGGCCGCCAGGGCGGTCTTGTTGTCGCTGTAGCCCTTGACCGTGCCCAGGATGGGGTTGCCGATCTTGGGGTAGCCGTTGAACGCGATGGCGTGGTCATGGTCGGCCGTGACCACCACCAGCGTGTTCTTCAGGCCCGGATCCTTCTTCTCCATGAAGTCCAGCGCGGTCTGGATGGCGGTGTCGAAGGCCAGGGTGTCTTCCAGCGCGCGCTTGGCATTGGTGCCGTGCAGGGCGTGGTCGATGCGGCCGCCTTCCACCATCAGGAAGAAGCCTTTGTCGTTCTTGCTGAGCACGCCCAGCGCCTTCTCGGTCATTTCGGCCAGGCTGGGCTGGTCGTAGCCCAGGGCCGGCTTGACGCGGTCCAGTTCGTAGGCCATTTCGCTTTGCGAGAACAGGCCCAGCAGCTTGGTGGTGGAGCCGACGTTCAGCGCGCGCAGCTTGGTGCCGGTGTCGACGTAGGCATAGCCCTTGGCCTGGAAGGCCGAGACCAGATTGACGTCGTCGGTGCGCTTGCTGCTGGGGTTGACGGACTTGGGCAGGTAGTTGCGCTGTCCGCCGCCCATCAGTACGTCGATGCCGTCGAGCAGCTTGGCGTTGTAGCGCGCATGGCCGGGCGTGGATTGCTCGGCGATGGTGTTGTAGGCATTGCGGTTGCAGACGTGGGCGTAGGTCGCGGCCGGCGTGGCGTGGCCGACGCGGGTGGTCGAGACGGCGCCGACCGAGCGGCCCTTGGCCTTGGACAGCTCCAGCAGCGTCTCGGCGGGCGTGCCGTTGGTGGCGGGGCAGGTGGTGTCTTCGCCGTTGATGTATTGGCTGCCCGAGGCGTCCACCGCCGTCGTGTCGGACGACATGGAGATCACTTCGTTGCGCATCTTCACGCCGGTCATGTAGGCCGCCATGGAGGGCGCGCTGTCGGTGGTCTGGCCGTCCAGCGAGAAGGTCTTGACGCGCGCGGCGTAGGGCAGCGACTGCATCGTCAGCTTGGCGCGCTCGGAGCTGGTCAGCGAGCCGGGCTTGGCGGCGAGCTGCTTTTCGCCCTTGTAGATGCGCGCGGCCGTCACGGTGACCGGGCCCATGCCGTCGCCGAGGAAGAAGATGACGTTCTTGGCTTCGCTCGCGGCGTGGGCGAAGTTGGCGCCCGCCAGCAGCGGCAGGGCGAGCAGGGCGGCAAGGCGGGTCTTGCGGAGATTGCGGTTCATGGTCGTATCCTTAGGCTGTATCGGTCGATGTGCGGATCCGTCGTCCATCAAAGCTCGACCGCCTTGCGGATCAGGCCGAATACGTCGGTATTCGTGATCACGCCCGAGAACTGGTCGGCGCCCAGGCCGGTGGCACCCAGGAATACGTCGGCGCCGCCGTGCGTTTCCGAATCGCTGGCCGGGTCCATCGGGATCACGGCTTCCTGCAGGTAGTTCTTGTCTTCCAGCGCGGTGTCGTCGATCGGGCCGCGGGCAGCCAGGCGCTTGGGACCGTTGCCGAAGCCGATGATGGTGTACGGGTTGCCGTCCACGTCCTTGCTCGGCGTGGCGGGGCCGACATAATTCTTGACCAGGCCCAGCACGCCGGGCTTGCCCGGCTCGGTCTTGCCGGTGCGCGCGGCGTAGCCGTTCATCTGCAGCGTGTGGTCGTGGTCGGCGGTAACGACGATCAGCGTGTTCTTCAGGCCCGGATCGGCCTTCTGCATCTTGTCCAGCGCCAGCTTGATGGCGTCGTCGAAGGCCACCGTGTCCTGCAGCGCGCGGCGCGCGTTGGTGGCGTGCAGGGCGTGGTCGATGCGGCCGCCTTCCACCATCAGGAAGAAGCCCTTCTTTTTCGCGGCCAGCGCGTCGATCGCCTTGCCGGTCATCTCGGCCAGGCTGGGTTCCTTGGAGGCATCGCGGTCCAGGTCATAGGCCATGTGGCCCTTCGTGAAGAGGCCGGCGATCCGGGTGCCGTCCACGGGCAGCTTGTCGAAGTCGGCCTTGTTCGCGGCGTAGCTGTACTTGGCCTTCAGCTCGGTGACGAGATTGCGCTTGTCGTTGCGCTTGCCGCCGTCTTCCTTGGGGACGAAGTAGTCCGTGCCGCCGCCGAAGATCACGTCCACGCCATCGCCCAGGCGGGCGTTGAAGCCGGCGCCGCCGGGCACCAGGGCCGCGGCGATGGTGTTTTCGGCATCGCGGTGGCAGACGTGGGAATAGGTGGCGGCGGGCGTCGCGTGCGTGATGCGGGTGGTAGTGACCACGCCCGTGCCGTAGCCCTTGGCCTTCATCAGTTCGAGCAGGGTGTCGACCGGAGCGCCGTTGCCGCTCGGGCAGGTGGCGTCGTAGTTCCTGTGGTACGGCTTGCCGCTGGCGTCGGCGGCCTTGGTGGCGGCGCTCATGGACACCACCTCGTTGTTCATCTTCACGCCCGTCATGTAGGCGGACATGGACGGCGCGCTGTCCGTCACCTGGGCGTCGTTCGAGTAGGTGTGGACGAACGCCGTTTCCGGCAGGGTGTCGATGGTCAGGCTGCCGTCTTCGCCGACCTTGTAGATGCGGGCGGCGGTCAGCGTCGTGATGCCCATGCCGTCGCCCAGGAAGAACAGGACGTTCTTGGGTGTCTGAACTACGGGCGGCGTCGTGCCGTTGTTGTCGTCATCGCTGGAACATGCCGTGACCAGGCAGGTCACGGCCAGAGCGCACAGAGTTGTCTTGGCGCGGATCATAGAGGTTCTCCCCAGTAACCAGCCGCGAAGTCTGGGGGGGGAACATTTCACCATGATGAAAGACGGTGGCCGGATTCCGATGCCAGCCTCGTGCCGCCGGGATTGTGAGCGCCCCTGTTTGTGGATACTATCAACTATATGGTTGACGTAATCAATCATATGCAGGCGCCCGCCAGTGGCGCCGATGACCGTATAGCCAAGGAGACGTTCAATGATCATTCTGGAAAAGGTGGGGCGCAGGGTCGGCGGGGTGTTCTGCGTGGTGGCCGCGGCGTGGGCCGGAGGGGATGTCCGGGCCGCCGAGCCGCCCGCGGCGGGATTTCCAGGACGTACGGTCCAGGTGATCGTGCCCTATCCGCCGGGCGGCCTGACCGACGGGCTGGTCAGGCAACTGGCGGCCGAGCTGGGCCAGGCATGGAAGCAGAGCGTGGTCGTCGAAAACCGGGGCGGTGGCGGCACGACCATCGGCACGGCGCAGGTGGCCCGCGCCCAGCCGGATGGCCACACCTTGCTGTTCACGAGTACGGGCCTGGTCACCAACCAGATCCTGATGAAGTCGCTGCCCTACGAGGCGGATGCCCTGTCGCCGGTGGCGATGGGCGGTACTGCGCCCAATGTGCTCTACGTGCGGCCGGGCCTGCCCGTCCAGTCGGTGGCCGAGCTGGTCGCCTATGCGAAGGCGCGGCCAGGCGAGGTGAAGTTCGCCTCGACCGGGAACGGCTCGAGCCCGCACCTCACCGCCGAGCTGCTCGCGTCCCGCGCGGGCATTTCCATTCTGCACGTGCCCTACAAGGGGGCGGGGCCGGCCCTGACCGATCTGCTGGCGGGCCATGTCGATGCGATGTTCCACTTCCCCGCTTCGCTGTCCCTGGCCAGGCAGGGCAAGCTGCGGGCGCTGGCGGTGGCCGCGGACGAGCGCCTGGCCGATGCGCCGGACCTGCCCACGGTGGTGCAGGCCGGCGTGCCGGGCGTGGTGTCGGGGAGCTGGTTCGGGTTCTTCGCGCCGTCCGCGACGCCGGCGGCGATCCAGGACAAGATCCATCGCGACGTGGCGCAGGCCTTGCAGGCGCCGGCGGTGCGGCGCTACATGCAGGAGTCGGGACTGGTGTCCCCGCCCATGTCGCGCGCCCAGTTCTCGGCATTCATCGCGCACGAGCGCGACAAATGGGCCGAGGTCGTCCGGACGCGCAACATCCGGCTGGAATAGCCGGGGTCGGTCGGCTTGGCGTCAACAGGCCTCTGGATGGCCAGGGATGCCAGGGACGGCGTTCTTGACCCGTCCTTGGCGGGCGGAGCGGATCGCCCCGCCCGCCAAGGACTACGGCGGTGATGAATGGCGGCTCGAGTTAGGCCAGCCGGGCCAGCGTGGCGGCCAGCGCTTCGCCCACGGGGAGCTTGGCGGCGGCCTCGTCGCGGCGTCCCTGCAGTTCGATCAGCCCGTCCTTCAGGCCGCGGTCGCCGATGGTGACGCGGATCGGCACGCCGATCAGTTCCCAGTCGGCGAACATCACGCCGGGGCGCTCGTCGCGGTCGTCCAGGATCGCGTCGACGCCTGCTTCCTTCAGGCCTTCGTAGAGCTTGGTCGCGGCCTCGCGCACGGCTTCGCTCTTGCCCCAGCCCACCGGGCAGACGACTACTTCGAACGGCGCCAGCGCGCGTGGCCAGATGATGCCGCGCCCGTCGTGGTGTTGCTCGATCGCGGCGCCCAGCAGGCGCGTGACGCCTATGCCGTAGCAGCCCATCTGCAGCAGCGCGGGTTTGCCGGTCTCGTCCAGGTAGGTGGCCTTGAGCGCCTCGGAATACTTGGTGCCCAGGAAGAACACGTGGCCGACTTCGATCCCGCGCTGGATCGCCAGCGGGCCGCTGCCATCGGGCGACGGGTCGCCGTCGACGACGTTGCGCAGGTCGGCCACCAGGTCGGGCTCGGGCAGGTCGCGTCCCCAGTTCACCCCCACGTAGTGGTGGTCGGCCTGGTTGGCGCCCGTGACGAAGTCGTGCAGATTGGCCACGGTGCGGTCGGCCACGACTTTGACGGGCTTGGCGGTGCCCACGGGTCCGATGAAGCCGGGCACGCAGCCGAAGTGCTCGACGATCTCGGCATCGGTGGCGAAGCGGTAGCCATGGTCCAGGCCGGGGATCTTGCTGGCCTTGATCTCGTTCAGTTCATGGTCGGCGCGCAGCAGCAGCAGCCAGATCTGGACCGGCTTGCCGGCCTCTTGCGGCTCGACCGCCAGCGCGAGGGATTTCACGTGGCTGGCCAGCGGCAGGCCCAGCAGCTCGGCCACGGCCTCGCACTTGGTGGCACCGGGAGTGGGGGCCTTCTCCAGCGCCCGGCCGGGCGCCGCGCGCCGGGCGACCAGGCAGGGCGCCTCGGCCAGCTCGATGTTGGCGGCGTACTGGGTGGAGGGGTTGTAGACGATGAGGTCCTCGCCGGTGTCGGCGATGACCTGGAATTCATGGCTGCGCGTGCCGCCGATGGAGCCGGTGTCGGCCGCCACGGCGCGGAAGGTCAGGCCCATGCGGGCGAAGATGCGCATGTACGCGTCGTACATGGCGTCGTAGCTCTTCTGGGCGCCGGCTTCGTCGCGGTCGAAGGAGTAGGCGTCCTTCATCGTGAACTCGCGGCCCCGCATGACGCCGAAGCGCGGCCGGCGCTCGTCGCGGAACTTGGTCTGGATGTGGTAGAAATTCTTGGGAAGCTGGCGCCAACTGTGGATCTCGTTGCGGGCGATGTCGGTGATGACTTCCTCCGAGGTGGGCTGCAGCACGAAATCGCGGCCGTGGCGGTCTTTCATGCGCAGCAGCTCGGGACCGTACTGTTCCCAGCGGCCTGATTCCATCCACAGCTCGGCGGGCTGCACGACCGGCATCAGCAGCTCGAGCGCGCCGGCGCGGTTCATTTCCTCGCGGATGATGGCCTCGACCTTGCGGATGACCCGCAGGCCGATGGGCATGTAGCTGTAGATGCCGCCGGCCAGCTTGCGGATCATGCCCGCGCGGGTCATGAGCTGGTGGCTGACGATCTCGGCGTCGGACGGTGCTTCCTTGAGGGTGCCGATATGGAACTGCGATGCGCGCATTGCGGTGCTCACGTGGGTGGATACGAGTTTGGCCCCCTGGGCCTATAATTGACTCAATTGTATGAGAATCGCTGGGGTGGCTCATGCTGGATCGTGAAGGTTACCGTCCCAACGTCGGCATCATCCTCGTCAACCAGAAGAACGAGGTCTTCTGGGGCAAGCGCGTCAACGAACATTCCTGGCAGTTTCCGCAGGGCGGCATCAAGCATGGTGAAAGCCCTGTCCAGGCGATGTTCCGCGAGCTCCACGAAGAAGTGGGCCTGCGGCCCGAGCATGTCCGCATTTTGGGTAGAACACGCGACTGGTTGCGCTATAACGTGCCCGATCACTTCGTCAGGCGTGAATGGCGCGGGCACTACAAAGGGCAGAAGCAGATCTGGTTCCTGCTTCGCATGCAGGGACGCGACTGCGATGTCTGCCTGCGCGCCTCGTCGCATCCGGAATTCGACGCGTGGCGCTGGAGTTCCTATTGGGTCCCGCTGGAGTCGGTCATCGAATTCAAGCGCGACGTGTATACGCTGGCCTTGAACGAGCTTGCGGTCGTGCTCTTCCGCCGGAACCACGAGACCCGGTACCTGCGCCAGCACATCGGTTCGCACCGGCGCGGCCAGGGCGAACCACAGGCGTCCCTGTCCAGGGAAGCGCCCGAGGCCTGAACGCCCGCCGCGACCCTCGCTCCGGGCGTTCGGGTATCGTGTCGGGTGCAACCTGTATAGGGAAAACATTTATGCATAGTCAGTACGCCGGGATGCGCCCGGCGCGGCCCGTCCGCCGGGCCGTGCGTGCCGCCGCGGGATGCCTGGCCCTGTTTCTCGCCGCCTGCGGCAGCCAGCCGCGGGGCGAAGGCAACTACCTGCTGGACGACATCGATGCCCAGCGCACCCTGCCCGACGCGGGATGGGAAGCGCTGAAGGCGGAACTCCCGCCGGTGCCCACCGAGGCCGACGTGCTGCCGGTCGAAGGCCTGTCGCGCAACGAACGTTTCCGTTTCGGCGTGGATCCGCGCTCCATCCAGATCGCCCCGGGCCTGATCGTGCGCTATACGCTGCGTGCCGTGAGCGATATGGGGGCGGAGAACATTTCGTATGAGTCGGTCCGCTGTGGAACGCGGGAGTGGCGCACGGTGGCCCTGTACCGGCCGGGGGCCGGCTGGCAGCGCCCGGTGCATGACGAGTGGCGTCCGCTGCTGCCCAATACGATCCAGCATCTGCTGCGCAACGGCGTGCTCTGCTCGGGTGGCGGCCCGGCCGGCGCCAAGGCGTCGGACCTAGTCTATCGCGTGCGTCATTGGGACCGCTATGCCGACGCCATGGCGGGCCGCAATACGCAGTAGAGGTCCGCACCGGTACAAACAAAAACGCACAGCCAGGGCTGTGCGTTTTGCGTGCCTGGCTACAGGCTTGTCGACCAGATCAATGGTCGGGGCGAGAGGATTCGAACCTCCGACTCCTGCGTCCCGAACGCAGTACTCTACCAGGCTGAGCTACGCCCCGACTTGTCGGTCCGGCCTACCGGATACGGGCTGAACAACTTGCCCGGCAGGCCGTTTTTCTTTCAGCGATCTCGGTTGATCGCGAAAGCGCAGAATTCTAGCAGAGAATCGCGGAAAGCGGAAACGGGGTAGCTGGAAATCGCCGCGACCGCCGCATCGGCCTCGGCCTGGGCCCGGGCGCGGGTGTAATCCAGGGCGTCCGACTCCCGGATGGCGGCGGCGACCGCGGCGAAGTCGCCCTCGCCGTTTTCGATGGCGGTGCGTACCAGCGCCTGCTGTGCCGGCGTGCCGACGTCCAGCAGGCGGATCAGCGGCAGCGTGGGCTTGCCCTCGCGCAGATCGTCGCCCAGGTTCTTGCCCAGCGCCTCGGCCTCGCCGCTGTAGTCGAGCACGTCGTCGATCAATTGGAAGGCCGTGCCGGCGCGTCGGCCGTACTCCGCCGCCGCGGCCTCCTGCGCGGGCGAGGCGCCCGCCAGCACCGCGGCGAGCTGGGACGAGGCCTCGAACAGCCGGGCGGTCTTGTAGCGCACCACCTGCAGGTAGCGTTCCTCGGTCACCAGCGGGTCGTGCACGTTGAGCAGTTGCAGCACCTCGCCCTCGGCGATGACGTTGGTGGCGTCGGCCAGGATCTGCATGACGCGGACCGAGCCGGTCTCGACCATCATCTGGAACGAGCGGGAATGCAGGAAATCGCCCACCAGCACGCTGGCGGCGTTGCCGAAGACGGCATTGGCCGTGGCGCGGCCCCGCCGCAGCGCCGACTCGTCGACCACGTCGTCGTGCAGCAGCGTGGCCGTATGGATGAATTCCACGACCGCGGCCAGCAGGTGATGTTGCTGCCCCTCGTATCCCAGCGCCCGGGCGACCATCAGCAGCAGGGCGGGGCGCATCCTCTTGCCGCCCGCGCCGATGATGTAGTCGGCGATGGTGCGGATGAGCGGGACGTCGGAGTCGAGTCGTGCCCGGATGACGGCGTCGACGCGCTGCATGTCGTCGGCGATGGGGGCGAACAGGGTCGGCAGGCTCAAGAGGAATCCGTGGGTAGGCTGGCCGTTTCCGGCCAGATTTGCAACAAAAGCCGAGATGCAACAACCGGCGGCAGAGTGACAGGGCCCGCGTGCGGGCGGGGGCGCCCGAAAGCGCCGTGGCAACCAAATTATACCGGGGCTGTGCGCGGGGCGAGGGCGGGATTGACGTTCCGGCACAACTCCGGTTATAGTCTATGGTTCGACCCCCATTGGGGGTTGAAGCTTTGAACAACCCAAGAGGTCATCCCATGTACGCGGTCATAAAAACCGGCGGAAAGCAGTATCGCGTTGCCGCTGGCGAAAAACTGAAGATAGAACAGATACCGGCAGACATTGGGCAAGAGATCACGCTGGACCAGGTCCTGGCAGTGGGCGAAGGCGATCAACTCAAGATCGGCGCGCCTCTTCTGTCCGGTGCCGTGGTCACGGCCAAGGTTCTTGCACACGGTCGCCACGACAAGGTCCGCATTTTCAAGATGCGTCGGCGCAAGCACTACCAGAAGCGCCAAGGCCACCGTCAAAACTACACCGAAATCCAGATCGGCACCATTTCCGCCTGATCGGAGCCCGGCGCGGCCGGGCACCGGAATGTAGGCAAGAATCGGTAACGAACAAGCAGGAGTGCAAACATGGCACAGAAAAAGGGCGGCGGTTCCACACGGAACGGCCGCGACTCAGAAGCGAAACGCCTGGGCGTCAAGGCCTACGGCGGTGAGTTGATCCCGGCTGGCTCGATCATCGTGCGCCAGCGCGGCACCCGTTTCCACCCCGGCGTCAACGTCGGCGTGGGCAAGGACCACACCCTGTTCGCGCTGGTCGACGGCCGGGTGCAGTTCGCGGTCAAGGGCGCCCTGCGCAAGCATACCGTCTCGATCGATCCTGTGTAATAGACCCCCCCTACGCGCTGACGCGCGCCCAGCATGGTGAGCCCCCAGCCGCTACGCGGCAGCCCCCCGAGGGGGCCGGGGCCCGCCTTGGGGCGGCCCGGCGCCGGGCCCCGAGGGGCGGCACGGGCGGACTGGCGGAGCCAGATCCGCTGTGCCCCAGATATGGGCTCGGCTTCGTAGGGTAGGGTATGTGGTTGCGGGGCGCTTTGGCGCCCTGGAAAAAATAGTGCCGCTGCGCGATGTTACGCGTGGGGGCTTTTTTTTATGATCGCACTAGTATCAGTGCTTGTACGATCATTTCTCTTGAGTCTTTGAAACCCCGCCGCCGCACCTCCCGGGATGCGGTGGATCCGGCTTTGCCGGTCCACCCGCATCGCCCCCTGGGGGGCGCGCGAAGCGCGTAGGGGGGGGCATGAAATTCGTCGACGAAGCCACCATCGAAGTGATTGCCGGCAAGGGCGGCAATGGCGTGGCGAGCTTTCGCCGCGAGAAATTCATCCCCTTTGGCGGACCCGATGGCGGGGATGGCGGGCGGGGCGGCAGTGTGTACGCCGTGGCCGACCGCAACATCAATACGCTGATCGACTACCGTTACGCCCGCCTGCATCGCGCCCAGGGCGGCGAGCAGGGCAGCGGTTCCGACCGCTATGGCGCCGGCGGCAGCGACATCACGCTGCGCATGCCGGTAGGGACCATGGTGTACGACGCCGAGACCAACGAGCTGCTGTTCGACCTGGCCACGCATGGCCAGAAGGTCGTGCTGGCGGCCGGGGGCAACGGCGGCCTGGGCAACCTGCACTTCAAGTCCAGCACCAACCGCGCGCCTCGGCAGTTCACCCAGGGGCGCCCCGGCGAACAGCGCAAGCTGCGGCTGGAGTTGAAGGTGCTGGCCGACGTCGGCCTGCTGGGCATGCCCAATGCCGGCAAGTCCACGCTGATCCGCAAGCTGTCGAACGCCCGGCCCAAGGTGGCCGACTACCCGTTCACCACCTTGCATCCGAATCTGGGCGTGGTGCGCACCGACGCTGAACGCAGCTTCGTGATCGCCGACATTCCGGGGCTGATCGAGGGCGCGTCCGAGGGCGCCGGACTGGGGCACCAGTTCCTGCGCCACCTGTCGCGCACGCGCCTGCTGCTGCATCTGGTGGATGTGGCGCCGATGGATCCCACGGTGGATCCCGTGCGCGAGGCGCGCGCCATTGTCGAGGAACTGCGCCGCTATGATCCGGCCCTGTATGAGAAGCCGCGCTGGCTGGTGCTCAACAAGGTCGACATGGTGGACGATCCGCAGGGCCTGAAAGAGGCGTTCTGCCTGGAGTTCGGGTGGGACGGTCCGGTATTCTGCATTTCCGCGCTGGCTGGCGACGGTACCCAGGACCTGGCCTGGGCCGTTCAGAACTGGCTGGATGAGCAACGCGAGGCCGAACAGGCTTTCGACGAAGACCGGCGCTTCGTGGCCGCCCCGGAACCCGCGCCCAAGCCGGCGCTTCCCCGCCGCCGCTCCCCGCGCCGCGCGCCGGCCGATGGCGGCGATGCGGGAGCCCAGACGCCCGAGGATGCGCCTGACTCCGACGGTGGCGATGCCGGCGGGGAGGGGGGCGACGGCGGTGGCGATGGCGATTGAATTCCACGATATCCTGCTGATCGATTCCTTGTCTTAATTCGCTTCTCGGCGTTCGATGAATAGCACTTCCGTGATCGCCGCCGCCCGGCGGCTCGTGATCAAAGTAGGCTCCTCGCTGGTCACCGACGAGGGCCGCGGCCTGGATCGGCGGGCGCTGCTGCGCTGGGCCGGACAGATCGCGTACCTGCGCGCACTGGGCAAGGAAGTCGTCCTGGTGTCCAGCGGCGCCATCGCGGAAGGCATGCTGCGCCTGGGCTGGGAAAAACGGCCCACCCTGGTGCCCGAACTGCAGGCGGCCGCGGCGGTGGGCCAGATGGGCCTGGCGCAGGCCTACGAAAGCGTGTTCGCCGAGCATGCGCTGCATACCGCGCAGATCCTGCTCACCCACGAAGACCTGTCGGACCGCACGCGCTACCTGAACGCGCGGTCGACGCTGTTCACGCTGCTGCGCCTGGGCGTCGTGCCCATCATCAACGAGAACGACACGGTGGTCACCGACGAGATCAAGTTCGGCGACAACGATACCCTGGGCGCGCTCGTGACCAATCTGATCGAGGCGGACGCGCTGATCATCCTGACGGACCAGGCGGGGCTGTACTCGGCCGATCCGCGCAGGAATCCCGACGCGAAGTTCGTATCCCACGCGCGCGCGGGCGATCCCGAGCTGGAGTCCATGGCCGGCGGCGCCGGCAGCAGCCTGGGCAAGGGCGGCATGCTGACCAAGATCCTGGCCGCCAAGCGGGCGGCGGGAAGCGGTGCGCATACGGTGATCGCGTCGGGCCGCGAGCCGGAGGTACTGGTGCGGCTGGCGGACGGGACCTGCATCGGCACCGAGCTGCGCGCTTCGCTGCCGCTGCTGTCGGCGCGCAAGCAGTGGATCGCCGATCATCTGCAACTGCGCGGCCGTGTCACGGTCGACGAAGGCGCGGCTTTGGCGCTGACCCGCGACCACAAGAGCCTGCTGTCCATAGGCGTGACGGCGGTCGAGGGCGAGTTCGACCGCGGCGACGTCGTGGCCTGCGTGGATGCGTCCGGCAAGGAGCTGGCGCGCGGGCTCATCAATTATTCTTCCGGCGCCACCCGCCGCATCATGCGCCAGCCGTCGAGCCAGATCGAGGTGTTGCTGGGCAGCATGGAAGAACCCGAGCTCATGCACCGGGACAACATGGTCATCCGCTGACCGCGATTCCCGTATTTCGACGGCAACAATCGAGGCGAGGGGGCGATGTTCCGATGGACGTCGCCCCTTCTGTCCTGTTATTTTGTGTACGCTGTACACATTTGTCGTCTCCTTCCATTCCGCCATGTCGCGCGCCGGCGCGAGGAGTTCATCCGTGAATGTCGACCTCGACCGCCGCAAGCGTTGGCTGGCCTTGATGGTGCTGTGCCTGGGCGTGTTGATGATCGTGCTGGACACGACCATCGTCAACGTCGCGCTGCCCTCCATCCGCGACGACCTGAAGTTCTCCGAGACCGCCCTGGTCTGGGTGGTCAACGCCTACATGCTGACCTTCGGCGGCTTCCTGCTGCTGGGCGGGCGGCTGGGCGACCTGTACGGGCACCGGCGGCTGTTCGTCGCCGGCATCGCGCTGTTCACCCTGGCCTCGCTGGCCTGCGGGCTGGCCCAGTCCCAGGCCCTGCTGGTGGCGGCGCGGGCGGTGCAGGGCCTGGGCGGCGCGGTGGTCTCCGCGGTGGCGCTGTCGCTGATCATGACGCTGTTCCCCGGGCAGGAGGACCGTGCCAAGGCCATGGGGGTCTACGGCTTCGTCTGCGCGGGGGGCGGCAGCATAGGGGTGCTGCTGGGGGGGCTCCTGACCAGCGTGCTCAGCTGGCATTGGATTTTCCTGGTCAACCTGCCCATAGGCGCGGCCGTCTACGGCCTGTGCATGACGCTGCTGCCGGCGAAGGGCGGGCAGCCTGGCGAGCGGCTGGACTTGGCCGGCGCGGCGACGATCACCGCCTCGTTGATGCTGGCGGTGTATGCCGTGGTCAATGGCAATGAACGCGGCTGGACCTCGTTCCATACGCTGGGCATGCTGGGCGCCGCCGCCGTCCTGCTGGCGGCCTTCCTGGCCATCGAGGCCCGGGTGCGCGCGCCGCTGATGCCGCTGGGGCTGTTCCGGCTGCGCAACGTGGCCACGGCCAACGCGGCGGGCGTGCTGTGGGCCGCCGCCATGTTCGCCGCCTTCTTCATTTCCGCGCTGTACCTGCAGGTGGTGTTGGGCTACAGCCCGATGCAGGTGGGACTGGCCTTCCTGCCGGCCAACATCATCATGGCGGTGTTCTCGCTTGGCCTGTCGGCCCGGCTGGTGATGCGCTTCGGCATTCGCGCGCCCCTGGCCTGCGGGCTGGCGCTGGCATCGGTGGGGCTGGCGCTGTTCGCGCGGGCGCCGATCCAGGGCGAGTTCCTGATCGACGTGTTGCCGGCCATGTCGCTGCTGGGCCTGGGCGCGGGCATCGCGTTCAACCCCATGCTGCTGGCGGCCATGAACGACGTGGATCCCCGCGATGCCGGGCTGGCCTCGGGGGTGGTGAACACCTCGTTCATGATGGGCGGCGCGCTGGGCCTGGCCGTGCTGGCCAGCCTGGCGGCGGCGCGGACGAACGTCCTGCTGGGGCGGGGCGCCGCCGAGGCCGCCGCGCTGGGCGGTGGCTACCAGCTGGCCTTCGCCCTGGGGGCCGCCTGCGGCGCGGTGGCCGCGGTCCTGTGCGCGATGCTGCTGCGCCCGCCCGCGGCGCAGCGGGCGGCCGATTCGACGCCAGCGGCCTAGGTCCTGCCCGAAGGGGCCCACTCAAACGCATCCCTGACTGTGTTGCGAATGGCCGCCGGGGTCCGGCCGGGCCAGGTGCGCGCGGGCGGCGCTCGCGCTACCATCTGCCTGCGTCCTGGCCGACGCGTCCACGCAACGCAGGTTTCACCAGGTTTCCTCCGTATGCGCTACATCCTTTCGCTGGACCAGGGCACGACCAGTTCGCGGGCCCTGTTGATCGATCATGCCGGGCAGGTCGTCGCGGTCGCCCAGAAGGAGTTCCCCCAGTTGTTCCCCCGTCCGGGCTGGGTCGAGCACGACCCCGAGGACATCTGGGCGTCGCAGTTGGCCGTCGCCCGGGCCTGCCTGGCGCGGGCGCCCACGTCGCTCGTGGGCAATGGCTATTCGCGCGCCCCGGCCATCGCCATCGGCATCACGAACCAGCGCGAGACCACGGTGCTGTGGGATCGCATCACCGGCAAGCCGGTGGCCCACGCCATTGTCTGGCAGGATCGCCGCACGGCCGAGCGCTGCGACCAGTTGCGCCGGGAAGGTCTGGAGGCGCTGATCCAGCGCAAGACCGGGCTGGTGCTGGATGCCTATTTCTCCGCCACCAAGCTGCAATGGCTGCTGGACCACGTGCCGGGCGCCCGGCAGCGTGCGCGCAACGGCGAACTGGCGTTCGGCACCGTCGATGCCTGGCTGATCTGGAAGCTGACCAATGGCCGCGTGCACGCGACCGATGCCAGCAATGCCTCGCGCACGCTGCTGTTCGACATCCATCGCATGGCCTGGGACGAGGAACTGCTGGACCTGTTCGACATCCCGGCCAGCGTGCTGCCCGCCGTGGTGCCGTCGTGCGCGGTGCTGGGCGAGACCGACCCCGATCTGTTCGGCGCGGCGGTGCCGATCGCGGGCGTGGCGGGTGACCAGCAGGCGGCCACGTTCGGGCAGGCCTGCTTCGAGCCCGGCATGGTCAAGAACACCTATGGCACCGGCTGCTTCATGCTCATGAATACCGGCACCGTCCCGATGCCCAGCCACAACAAGCTGGTGGCCACGGTCGGCTGGCAGGGGCCGGCCGCGGCCGATCCCACCACGCGCACCGCCTATTGCCTGGAGGCGTCGGTGTTCATGGCGGGCGCCACCATCCAGTGGCTGCGCGACGGCCTGAAGATGATCGCCAGCGCGCCCGAGGTCGAGCCGCTGGCCGCCAGCGTGGCCGACTCGGGCGACGTTTACCTGGTGCCGGCCTTCACCGGGCTGGGCGCGCCCGATTGGGACGCCTATGCGCGCGGCACGCTGATCGGCCTGACGCGCGGTACGACCCGTGCCCACATCGCCCGCGCGGCGCTGGAGTCGATCGCGCTGCAGGCCACCGATGCGCTGACCGCGATGATGGGGGATTCCAGCCT
Source organism: Alcaligenaceae bacterium SAGV5 (assembly GCA_009360345.1). Classification (GTDB taxonomy): domain Bacteria; phylum Pseudomonadota; class Gammaproteobacteria; order Burkholderiales; family Burkholderiaceae_B; genus Pigmentiphaga. The sequence goes on along the minus strand of SPDP01000001.1, from coordinate 2,078,983 downwards.
GGCCATCCGGGAACTGCGGGTGGATGGCGGCGCCTGCGGCAACGACCTGTTGATGCAGATGCAGGCCGATTTCCTGGGCGTGCCCGTGGTGCGGCCCCAGGTCACCGAGACCACGGCCCTGGGCGCGGCCTATCTGGCGGGCCTGGCCACGGGGTTCTGGAGCGACGGGGCGGAGGTCGCCTCGCAGTGGGAACTGGACCGGCGCTTCGAACCCTCGATGCCCGAGCCCGCGCGCCGTGCCAAGGTCGAGCGCTGGCGCGAAGCCGTCGCGCGCGCCCGCGCCTGGGCCCGGCCCTGATGGCGTCCACGCAGGCCCCCCTGCCTACCGACCGCGCCGGACTGCTTGCCCGCCTGGCCGACGCCCGCGACTACGACGTGGCGGTGATAGGCGGCGGCGCCACCGGCCTGGGGGTTGCGCTGGATGCGGCCACCCGGGGCCTGCGCGTGGTGCTGGTGGAAGCCCACGACTTCGCCAAGGGCACCTCCTCGCGCGCGACCAAGCTCGTGCACGGCGGCGTGCGCTACCTGGAGCAGCGCAATTTCCCGCTGGTGCGCGAGGCCCTGCGCGAACGGCAGATCCTGCTGCGCAATGCGCCTCACCTGGCTCAGCCGCTGCCTTTCGTCGTGCCTGCCTACCGTTTCTGGGAAAGGCCTTACTACGGCGCGGGCCTGGTCCTGTATGACGTCCTGGCCGGCAAGGCGGGCCTGGGGCGCACGCGCTGGCTGGACGCGAGGGAGGTCGTGGCCCGGCAGCCCGGCTTGCGGACGCAGGGGCTGCGCGGCGGCATCGAGTACTGGGACGGCCAGTTCGACGACGCCCGGCTGGCGATCGCGCTGGCGCGTACCGCGGCGCGCGAGGGGGCGCTGCTGGTCAATCATTGCGCGGCGGTCGGCCTGATCCGCGAGCAGGGCAGGGTGGCCGGCGTGCGCTGCGAAGACCGCGAGACGGGCCGCTCGTATGCCCTGCGGGCGGCATGCGTGGTGAATGCCGCGGGCATCTGGGTCGACGCCGTGCGGCGTCTGGATGCCCGCGCGGAAGGTGCCGGGGAAACGATCCTGTTCAGCCAGGGCGCGCACGTCGTCGTGGCGCGCGATTTCCTGCCCGGGGACCGGGCGCTGCTGGTCCCCCGCACGCGCGACGGCAGGGTGTTGTTCGCGCTGCCGTGGATGGGCAAGACCGTCATTGGCACGACCGACACTCCGCGCCCCAGCCTGGAGCTGGAGCCGCGTCCGCTGGCCGAAGAGGTCGATTTCCTGCTGGGCGAGGCGGGGCGCTACCTGGCGCGCGCGCCGGGCGCGGAGGACGTCTCCAGCGCCTGGGCGGGCCTGCGCCCGCTGGTCCGGCCGCCCGGACCCGCCAGTACCAAGGATGTCAGCCGTGAACACATGGTGCATGTCGAGGCCGATGGGCTGGTCACCGTGGCGGGCGGCAAGTGGACGACGTATCGCGCGATGGCCCAGGATACGCTGGACACCTGCCTGGAGGCCGGGCTGTTGACGTCCGCCGGCCGCTGCGTGACGGCGGATCATCCCCTGGTGGGCGCCGAGGCCGGCAGGCACCGCATCGGCGATGCCCCCGGGCTATGGGAGTATGGCAGCGAACAGGACGCCGTGTGTGCCCTGCCGGGCGCGGACCGCGAGCTGGGCGGCGGCCTGACCGAGGCGATGGTGCGTTTCGCCGCGCGCCACGAGTATGCGCGCACGGTCGAAGACGTGCTGGCCCGCCGCTCGCGCCTGCTGTTCCTGGACGCGCGTCAGGCGCGCGATCTGGCGGGCGAGGTCGGAAGGCTGCTGACCGAGGAGACCGGCGCCGATGCGGGCGCGGAGGCTTTCCGTGACCTGGCGGGCAGTTACTTGCGCTGGCCGGCCGAGGCTTCCTCGTCGGGCACCACCAGTTTTTCCAGGTAGGCCAGGTCCTCGCGCAGTAGCCGCAAGGATTCTTTCACGTCGGGCACCCGCGCCCGGCGCGACTCGTCGCGCCGCAGGGCATGGATGGCCATGTCGGCGATGGCCTCGGCCACTTCCTGCTGGCCGAGGCGTCCATTGGGCTTGAACCACCATGCCGTCCAGTTGCACATGCCGATCAGTCCGAAGGCCGCCACGTGGGGGTCGGCCATGCGGAAATGGCCGAGCTGGATGCCGCGCTCGATGATGCCGCTGAAATCCGCCAGCACGCTGCGGCGGGCCGTATGCATGGAAGCGCGCTGCCGCTGCGTGAGGTCCGATTCGTTACGGTCGGCCACGCGGAATTCGGCCGGGCGCGACAGGATGAGGTTGGCGTAGTCGGTGACCAGCTCCCGCAGGGCCTCGGCCGGATCGCGGTCCTGGCGGGAAACGGCGGCATTGGCCAGTTCCCGGGCCGAGGTCAGGATTTCCTCGGTCAGCGCCCGCAGGATCGCGTCCTTGTTCTTGAAGTAGTAGTAGACGGCGGTACGGCTCAGGCCCAGCGATTCGGCGATGTCCTGCATGCTGGTGCCGCCCGTGCCGCGTTCGATGAAGAGCTTGGCCGCGGCGTCCAGGATGGCGCCGCGCAGGACTTCCCCTTTCATCGTTGCCTTGGTGGGAAGCTCGTTCACGGATAGGGACTTTCCAGGATATGAGGCCGGAGCGGGTGCCGGCCCAGGAGCCGATTATGGCATGTCGAAACCCCGTCTTCCCAGGGAAAATGGGTATGTCCATGAACATTTTTGACACTGGTGTCTGAATTTCTACGCGTATTGACAGTCAAGTCAAAAAATAGTCGAATGTGACAAAAGACGGTTGCAGCAGCCGTCCGCGTCATCAGGAGACCCATCGTGAGCATCGGCGCCAACGCCCCCCAGCACGTCACCGCAGGCTTCTTGAACACCGACTGGAACCCCCGCGATCTTCCGGCCGGCGCCTCCACCCGCAACGTCGTCCTGCGCACCGACGACGATGCCGCCACCATCGGCTCGCTCTATCTGCCCGCAGGACCCCGGCCCCGCACCGTGGTGTGCGTGATGCACCCGCGGGAATTCATGGCCTGCCACTACCTCATCCCCGACATCGTCGGCGCCGGCTACGCCGCCTGGTCGCAGGGCGCGCGCTCGGTGGGCAACGACCTGCGCCTGGAGCACGAGACCGCGCTGCACGACGTGGCCGCCGGCCTTGCCTTCCTGCGCGGGCTGGGGTTCGACCACATCGTGCTGCTGGGCAACTCGGGCGGCGCCGGCCTGTACTCCTTCTATGTCCAGCAGTCGTCGCTGCCGGCCGCCGAGCGCATCGCCCGCACGCCGGGAGGCAAGCCTTCCGGCCTGGCCGGGCTGGCGATGCCCCAGGTCCAGGGATTGGTGCTGGTGGGACCGCATCCGGGGCAGGGCGCGCTGTTGATGAACTGCATCGATCCTTCGGTGCTGGATGAAGGCGACGCGCTGTCGGTCGATCCCACCCTGGATCCGCTGAATCCCGACAATGGCTACCGTCCCGGCGGGCAGGCGCGCTACGCGCCCGGATTCGTCGCGCGCTACCGGCAGGCCCAGCGCGCCCGCGTCGAGCGGCTGGACGCGCTGGCGCGCCAGTCGATCGCGCGGCGGCTGGACGCGCGCAAGGCGCTCAAGGGCCGCGAGGATGCCTCCCAGGCCGAGCGCCGCGTGGCCGCCCATACGCCCGTGATGACGGTCTGGCGCACCGATGCCGACCTGCGCTGCCTGGATCTCGGCCTGGATCCGTCGGATCGGCATCCTGGTTCGCTATGGGGCCGCGACCCCTATGCCTCGAACTACGGCGCCGTCGGCTTCGCGCGCTTCTGCACCCCCGAGAGCTGGCTGTCGACCTGGTCCGGCCTGTCGTCCAACGCCAGCCTGGCCGCCGCCGCGGGCGCCATCGCCCAGCCCACCCTGGTCATCGAATACACGGGCGACCAGGCCTGCTTCCCGGGCGACGTGCGTGCCATCCACGACGCCCTGGCCACCACCGACAAGCGCCATCTGCGGGTGCGCGGCGACCACCATGGCCGCGCGCTGGCCGAGGGCGAGGAGCCCGGGCGCCACGAGGCTGGCCGCCAACTGGCCGCCTGGCTGCGCGAGCGTTTCGCGCATTGACCATCATCCATATGCAAGGGGAAACGACATGAGCAGCAGCCCGAACGCCAGCGCCACGCTGGAAGGCAAGACCGCCGGGACCGCTTCCGCGACGCCGTCCGCCCACGGGCTCGCGCTGCGGGGCGTCGACCACACCGCGCGGCCCACCTGGAAACTGCGCGAGACCGTGGCGTTCTATCGGGACATCCTGGGCCTGCCGCTGATCCACGTGATCTCCGCGCGCGGCTGGGGGCCGGCCACGCACCCGGACTTCCTGCATTTTTTCTTCGATAGCGGGAAGGGCAGCACCATCGCCTTTTTCTATTACCTGGGCTCGGAGCCGCCCGCGGCCATGCGCGACCGCCCGGCCATGGCGCCCGTGCCCGACGACCACGTGTTCGACGCCACCCATACCGCGTGGCTGGTCGAGGGGCAGGACGAACTGCGCGCCTGGAAGAAGAAGCTGGAGGATGCCGGCCTGCAGGTGTCGGTCGAGACGACCCACGAGGTGATCGAGTCGATCTACGTGCGCGATCCCAACGGCTATTTCATCGAGTTCACCCGCAAGCTTCGTCCGTTGACCGAGGTGGATGCCCTGGACGGGCGGTTGACGCTGCAGGCCGCGCTCGAAGCCGAGGACGCGGCCCGGGCCGGACAGCGGCGCGTGTCGGACATTGCCGAGATCTGGTCGCGCAAGGCCCGGCTGGTGGCCGGGCACGTGTGGTCCGGCGATGCGCGGCCATCGCCGGCGGTGCGCATCTACGTGCCCCGCGTGCGCGAGTTCGCCGCCATCGTCGACGATGCGCGCGGCCGCGTCGATTGCCGCGTCGAGACCCAGGGCGACTACGACCGCATCGAGAGCGACGGTCCCATCGAGTTTCGCCGCAGGACGCTGGGACTCAAGCCCGCCATCTGGTATGGCCTGTTCACCGGCGGCGTGCAGGGCCGCATAGAAACGCTGGACCGGGATTGCGTCCGTATCGTTCCGGAATGAATCCCACCCCCTACACCCTTCGGGCGCCCCCTCAAGGGGGCGGCGCTGGCGGACCGGCAAGGCCGGATCCGCGGCGCCCTGGATCGGAGCGCGGATCGAGCCGCGATGGAGATCTGGAGAGACTGACATATCGGAGGAGGAGACCACCATGCAAGACATACGGCACCCGATAGAAGGGGTCATCTACCATCCGGCCGAGCGTGCCGCGTCCTACCTGGACGGCGGGGCGTGGATGCGGTCTTCGGTGGGCGATGCCTTGCGCGCCACCGCGCGGCGCCTGCCCGGCAAGGCGGCGTTCATCACCGACGAAGGCAGCCTGAGCTTCCAGGAACTGGACGAGCAGTCCGAACGGCTGGGGGCGGCGCTGCTGGAGATCGGCCTGGCGCCCGGCGATCGCGCCATCTTCCAGATGGGCACCACGCTGGAGACGGTGCTGGCGCTGGCGGCCTGCTACAAGGCGGGGGTCGTGCCCGTTTGTTCGCTGCCCCAGCACCGCGAGCTGGAAATCGGCCAGTTGATCCGGCAGACGCAGGCGCGGGGATATTTCGTGCAGGCTGATTTCCATCCCAGCTTCGACCTGGCCGCCTTTGCCCGCAAGATGGCCGAGGGCAGCCAGACGCTGCGCCACCTGATCGTCGCCCGCGGCCCGGCGGGCGAGGGCGGGGCGTCGCTGCGCGGGCTGATCGAGGGCATGCCGCTGGAAGCCGCGCGCAAGCGCCTGGCCGAGGCGCCGCCGGGACTGGGCGACGTGCTCAGCTTCCAGCTGTCGGGCGGCACGACCGGCGTGCCCAAGGTCATTCCCCGCTTCCATGGCGAGTACCTCGGACATTCGCTGGCCTGCGCCGGCATGTACAAGCTGACCGAGGCCGACCGCTACATGTGGGCCTTGCCGCTGTTGCACAACGCGGCCCAGGTATACGTGCTGATGCCGGTGTTCGTCATGGGCGCGTCCGCCGTGCTCATGCCGCGCGTCGAGCTGGCCAGGATGCTGGAATTGATCGAACTGCACCGGGTCACCCATGCGGTGTCCATCGGTCCCATCGCGCCGCAGATGATGACCTACCCGGACCTGGCCCGCCACGACCTGGCATCGTTGCGCCTGTTCATCACCATGAGCCGCGCCGACCGCCTCGAAGCGCACCTGGGCGTGCCGTGCTCGAACCTGTTCGGTATCACCGAAGGCCTGCTGCTGGGATCGCCCGCCGACGCGCCGATCTCCCGACGCCACCAGACCCAGGGCTGCTCCGGCTGCCCGCAGGACGAGCTGCGGCTGCTGGAGCCCGATTCGGAAAAGCCGGTGGCGCCTGGACAGATGGGCGAACTGTGTTTTCGCGGGCCCTCCACGCTGCCCGGCTTCTACAACGCGCCGGAGGCCAACACCCAGGCCTATACCTCGGACGGTTTCTATCGTACCGGCGACATGATGACCGCCCACGCGGTGGACGGCGTCACCTGCTATACCTTCGAAGGCCGGCTGCGCGACAACATCAACCGCGGCGGCGAGAAGATCGGCTGCGAAGAGGTGGAAGGGCTGGTGGGCGCGCATCCGGCCGTGGCCGAGGCGCGGCTGGTGGCCATGCCGGACCCCGTCTACGGCGAGAAGGGCTGCATCTACATCGTGCCGCGTCCCGGACAGGCCGCCCCGCGGGTCAAGGAACTGGCGGACTTCCTGGTCGCCCAGGGCCTGGCCAAATACAAGTGTCCGGAGCGGGTCGAAGTGATCGACGCCTTTCCGGTGACCAAGGTCGGCAAGCTGGACAAGCCCGCGCTCAAGCGCATGATCGCCGAGAAGCTGGCGGCCGAGACCGGCGCGGACGGTCAGGATCCCGCAACCGGGAGGCGGGCATGACCAGCACCGAACACGTGCTCTCGACCACTCCCTTCGTCGTGCGCCGCCGCGTCAAATGGGGCGACTGCGACCCGGCTGGCGTGGTCTACACCGTGACCTTCGGCGAATACGTCATCTCCGCCGTCGAACTCTTCTACGGCATGCTGTTCGGTTCGACTCCCCAGCGCATCAAGGACGAGTTCGGCTTCGGTACGCCCAGCCGCGCGCTGTCCTTCGATTTCCGCACGTCGCTGTGGCCGGACGACGAGATCGACATCCGCGTCGCCGTCGAGGACATCCGCACGCAGACCTATGTGCTGGACCTGACCGCCACCACGGCCACCGGCCAGATTGCCTTCGTCTCCAGACTGACCCCCATCTGCGTTCCGCGCGGCGAGCGCCGGGCCATTCCCGTGCCCGACGTGCTGCGCGACGCCTTGACCTCTTATCAGGCCGCCTGCGGCGCCGCCGCGACGGCAGGGAGCCTTGCATCATGAAAATCGCCGTCATCGGAGCCGGTCCCGCCGGCCTGTACTTCTCGCTGCTGGCCAAGAAGCACGATCCGTCCCACCAGATCCAGGTCTACGAACAGAACCCCGCCGGCGCCACCTACGGCTGGGGCGTCGTGTTCTCGGACGTCGGCCTGTCCTTCCTGCAAGAGGCCGATCCCGAGTTCTTCAAGGCCTTCGTGGCCCACCACGAACGCTGCGACTACATGGAGATCGTCCATCGCGGCACCCACGTCCAGGTCCATGGCAACCACTTCTCGCGCACCGCCCGCATCGACATGCTGCGCGTGCTGGAAGACGCCTGCCGGCGCGAGGGCGTCAAGATCGAATACAACCGCCGGATCGACGACGTGTCCGCGCTGGCCAGGGAAGTGGACCTGGTGGTGGCGGCCGACGGTGGCAACAGCGCCGTGCGCAAGCAATTCGCCGACCGGTTCCAGCCCAGCTTCGAGAAGCGGCGCAACAAATTCGCCTGGTACGGCACCCGCCAGCGCTTCCACCCGGTCTCGCTCATCTTCCGCGAAACGCCGCACGGCGTGTTCATCGCCCACAGCTACCAGTACAGCCCCGAGTTGAGCACCTTCCTGGTCGAGGTCGACCCCGACACCTGGCAGCGCGCCGGCCTGCACGAAGCGAGCGAGGACGATAGCCGCCGCTACTGCGCCGATGTCTTCCGCCACGAGCTGGGCGGCAACGAGCTGCTGACCAACCGCTCGCTCTGGTTCGAGGCCAATATCGTCCGCAACGAACAATGGACCCACCGCAACATCGTCCTCCTGGGCGATGCGCTGCGCACCGTGCACTTTTCGCTGGGCTCGGGCACGCGCATGGCCATGCAGGACGCCATCGCCCTGCACCAGGGGCTGGTCCGCCATCCCGGCGACCTCCCGGCCGCCTTCGCCGCCTTCGAGACCCAGCGCCGGCCCGCCTCATCCAGCTTCCAGAGCGCCGCGGCGCGCAGCCTGGACTGGTACGAGAACGTCGCCGACAAGATGCACCTGGACCCGGTTTCGTTCGCCTACGACTACATGCGGCGCACCGGCCAGGTCAGCCACGACGACCTGAAACTGCGCGACCCGCATTTCGCGTCCGCGTGCGAGGCGCTGTCCTGCCACCAGCGCGCGCCCGCGCCCGCCTGATTTCCACGCCAACGAAACAAACCACGAGGAGACACCATGAAAACCATCCTGCGCGGCGCCGCCGCCCTGCTCCTGGTCCTGGGCGCCGGCCAAGCCGCTGCCCAGGCCCCCGCCTACCCCGCCAAGCCCGTGCGGGTCGTCCTGCCCTACTCGGTGGGCAGCGGTCCCGACGCCGTCACCCGCCTGGTCGGCGAAAAACTGTCCAAGACCTGGGGCCAGCCCCTCATCGTCGAGAACAAGCCCGGCGCCAACGGCTGGCTGGCCATCGGCGACGTCAAGCGCGCCGCGCCCGACGGCCTGTCCCTGGTCGTGGTCGACAACACGCACATGACGCTGCACCCGCACCTGTACAAGAAACTGCCCTTCGACCCGGTCGCCGACTTCGAGCCGGCCTCGCCCGTCTACACCACCAACTTCTTCATCGTCGTCTCGGCCAAGTCGCCCTGGAACAACGTCGCCGACCTCATCGCCGACGCCAAGGCCAAGGGCGGCAACCAGACCTACGGCACCTGGGGCCTGGGCAGTGTCGCCCACATCGGCGCCTCCATGTTCCAGACCCAGACCGGCACCCACATGACCCACGTGCCGTTCAAGGAACTGCCGCAGCTCTATACCGCCGTCGCCACCGGCGAAGTCGACTGGGCCTTCGGCACCGCCGCCACCGTGGCCCAGCTCTACCAGGCCAAGAAGGTCAAGCTGCTGGCCCTGGCCGCGCCCAGGCGCCTGGCCTTGTATGGCGGCATTCCCACCGTCTCGGAGGCCGGCGGCCCCGCCAACTTCGAACTCAAGACCTGGGTCGCCCTGTTCGCGCCCAAGGGCACCCCCAAGGCCGCCATCGACGCCATCAACAACGGCGTCGCCAAGGCCGTGGCCGAGCCCGACGTGCGCAAACAATTCGACACCTTCGGCTTCGAAGCCTGGCCCGCCTCGGCCGCCGACCTGGCCCAGGCCGTCAAGGCCGACACCCAGCGCTTCGAATCCGTCGTCAAGCTCGCCAACATCACCCTCGACTGAACCCGCGCAGGAAACGCCATGACATCCCGCCTCTATCGCATCGGCCAGATCGTCCCCAGCTCCAACACCACCATGGAGACGGAAATCCCCGCCATGCTGCGTGCCCGCGAGGCCATCCGGCCCGAACGCTTCACCTTCCATTCCAGCCGCATGCGCATGCACAAGGTCACCAAGGAAGAACTCGAGGCCATGAACCGCGAAGGCCTGCGCTGCGCCGCCGAACTGGCCGACGCCCGCGTGGATGTCATGAGCACCGCCTGCCTGGTGGCCATCATGGCCATGGGCCTGGGCTACCACCGCCAGACCGAACGCGAGCTGACCGAGGTCGCGCGCGCCAACCACTGCGACGCGCCCGTCATGACCTCGGCCGGCGCGCTGGTCGAGGGGCTGCACCGGCTGGGCGCCAAACGCATTTCGCTCATGGCTCCCTACATGCGCCCGCTGACCGACCTCGTCGTGAAGTACATCGAGAACGAGGGCATCGAGGTGATCGACGCCAAGTGCTTCGAAATCCCCGATAACCTGGAGGTCGGCCGGCGCGATCCCATGCGGCTGGTGGAGGACGTGAAGACGCTGAACACGCGCGGCGTCGACGCCGTGGTGCTGTCGGCGTGCGTGCAGATGCCGTCGCTGCCGGCGATCCAGGTGGTGCAGGACAGGCTGGAGGTGCCGGTGGTGTCGACGGCGGTGTGTACGGTCAGGGGGATGCTGGAGAGATTCCCTTCCCCCCTCCCAACCCTTTATAATGGCGGGTGGCCCTTGTCATTCGTGGCCCTTTTCCCTTTTGCCCCATGTCCGTCGACGTTCTTACATTCGGCCTGAATCACGTCTCCGCCCCGGTTTCGGTGCGGGAACGGGTGTCGCTGCCGCTGGAGCTGGTCAGCCCGGCGCTGGCGGGGCTGCGGTCGGCGTTCGGCGGTGCGGTGCGCGAGGCGGCCATCCTGTCCACCTGTAATCGCACCGAGATCTACTGTGCGGCCGAACCGGGCGTGGCCGAGCATCTGCCGACGTGGCTGGCGGACTACCGCCAGTTCGACAACCGGTCGCTGCAACCCCACCTTTATCGCCACATCCACCACGACGCCGTCCGGCACGCGTTCCGCGTGGCCAGCGGGCTGGATTCGATGGTGCTGGGCGAGCCCCAGATCCTGGGGCAGATGAAGGACGCGGTGCGCGCGGCCGAGGAAGCCGGGGCGATGGGCACGCTGTTGCACCAGTTGTTCCAGCGCACGTTCTCGGTGGCCAAGGAGGTCCGTTCGCAAACAGCCATCGGCGCGCAGTCGGTGTCGATGGCCGCGGCCGCGGCGCGGCTGGCGGAGCGGGTGTTCGGAGATCTGGCCGAGGTCAACGTGCTGCTGATCGGCGCGGGCGAGATGATCGAGCTCTGTGCGACGCACCTGGCCGCGCATCACCCCAAGAAGATGGTGGTGGCCAATCGCACGGTGGAACGGGCCGAGACGCTGGCCTCGAGGTTCTCGGCCGGCGCAATGCGGTTGTCGGAGCTGCCCGAGAAGCTGGCGGATTTCGACGTGGTGGTGTCGAGCACGGCCAGTTCGCTGCCCATCCTGGGGCTGGGCATGGTCGAACGCGCCACCAAGACGCGCCGCCACCGGCCGATGGTGATGATAGACCTGGCCGTGCCGCGCGATATCGAACCCGAGGTGGGCCGGCTGGACGACGTCTATCTGTATTCGGTGGACGATCTGGGCCGGCTGGTGCAGAACGCGTCGGATGCGCGCAAGGCGGCGGTGGTGCAGGCCGAGGCCATCATCGAGACGCGGGTGCAGAATTTCATGCACTGGATGGATACGCGCTCGGTGGTGCCGGTCATCCGCGACCTGCACCAGGCCGCCGACGCGATGCGGCAGGCCGAGCTGGATCGCGCCCGCAAGGCGCTGGCCCGCGGCGACGCGCCCGAGCAAGTCCTGGAACAATTGGCGCACGGCCTGACGCAGAAGTACCTGCACGGCCCGCTGTCCGCCCTCAACCATAGCGAAGGCGCCGACCGCCAGCAGCTGCTGGCCTGGTTGCCGCGCCTGTTCTCGTCGCGTTCCGAGCGCAACCATTAGCCTTTCATGAAAGCATCGATGCGGGCCCGGCTCGAGCAGTTGTCTCGACGCCTCGCCGAACTGGACGCGTTGCTCGCGGCGCCTGAAACCGCCAGCAACATGGACACCTTCCGCAAGCTGTCGCGCGAGCGCGCGGAGATCGAGCCGGTCGCCAATGGCTTCAAGCAGTACGAAGGCACCGAGGCGGACATCGAGACGGCCCAGGAGATGCTGGGCGATCCCGACATGAAAGCCATGGCCGAGGAAGAGTTACGCGCGGGCAAGGACCGGCTGGAGGAGCTGGAAGGCGAGTTGCGTATCCTGCTGCTGCCGCGCGACCCCGACGACAGCCGCAGCCTGTTCCTGGAAGTGCGCGCCGGCACCGGCGGCGACGAGAGCGCGCTGTTCGCGGGCGACCTGCTGCGCATGTACACCCGCTATGCCGAGCGCAATCGCTGGCAGGTGGAAATCATGTCGATGAGCGAATCGGAGCTGGGCGGTTACAAGGAAGCGATCGTGCGCATCGCGGGCGACGGCGCCTACGGCAGGCTCAAGTTCGAATCGGGCGGGCATCGCGTGCAGCGGGTCCCGGCCACCGAAACGCAGGGCCGCATCCACACCTCGGCCTGCACGGTGGCGATCATGCCGGAAGCCGACGAAGTGGCCGAGGTGCAGATCAATCCCGCCGACCTGCGCATCGACACCTTCCGCGCCAGCGGCGCGGGCGGACAGCACATCAACAAGACCGATTCGGCGGTGCGCATCATCCACCTGCCCACCGGCATCGTGGTCGAATGCCAGGACGACCGTTCGCAGCACCGCAACCGCGACAAGGCGATGAAGGTGCTGGCGGCCCGGATCAAGGACAAGGAACAGCGCGAGCGCCACGCCAAGGAAGCCGCGCACCGCAAGAGCCTGGTCGGCTCGGGCGACCGTTCCGAGCGCATCCGCACCTACAACTTCCCGCAGGGCCGGGTCACCGACCACCGCATCAACCTGACGCTGTACAAGCTGCAGAACGTGCTGGACGGCGACCTGGAAGAGCTGATCTCCGCCCTGGCCTCGGAACACCAGGCCGAGCTGCTGGCCGCGCTGGGCGACGACTGAGCGCCATGGCCACCGCGCGCGAGCTGATCGCCGGCTGCGGCCTGCCGCTGCTGGAGGCCCGCATGCTGCTGGAGCGGGCCCTGGGCGTCGGCCGCGCCTGGCTGATCGCCCACGACGACGAATCCCTGCCTGGCGACCAGATCACGGTCTTCCTGGACTGGGCGCGGCGGCGCTGCGACGGCGAGCCCATGGCCTACCTCCTGGGCGAGCGCGAGTTCATGGGCCACGATTTCCAGGTGTCGCCGGCGGTGCTGATTCCCCGCCCCGAAACCGAATTGCTGGTGGAAACCGCGCTGGCGCATCTGCGCGGCAAATCCAGCCCCCGGGTGCTCGACCTGGGGACCGGCAGCGGCGCCATTGCCGTCTCGATCGCGCTGGCCCGCCCCGACGCGGCGGTCGACGCCACGGACCTGAGTCCCGATGCGCTGGCGGTGGCCGCCGCCAACGCCACGCGGCTCGGCGCCGCCGTCACGTTCCGGCCGGGCGACTGGTACGGGGCCTTGAACGGCGCCGCGCCCGCCCCCACCTACGACGTGATCGTTTCCAATCCGCCCTACATCGCCGCCGCCGACCCCCACCTGACACAGGGCGACCTGCGCCACGAGCCGCCGCTGGCGCTGACCGACCGGGCCGACGGGCTGGAAGCGCTGCGCGCCATCGTCCGCGGCGCCCCGGCCTGGCTCAAATCCGGCGGCGCGCTCTGGATGGAGCACGGCTGGGACCAGGCCGGGCAGGTGCTGGACTTGCTGGACGCCGCCGGCTTCATCCGCGTCGAAAGCCGCCGCGACCTGGCCGGCATCGAGCGGATTTCCGGCGGATACCTATAATCGACATCATCACCTTTCACACTGTACGAGGATCGCCATGAGCGACGTGCAAGATTTCATCCGGCAGACCGTTACCGACAACCCTGTCGTGCTGTTCATGAAGGGCACCGCCCAATTCCCGCAATGCGGCTTCTCGGGACGCGCCATCCAGTTGCTCAAGGCCAACGGCGTGCGGCAGCTGGCCACCGTGAACGTGCTGGAAGACGACGCGGTCCGCCAGGGCATCAAGGAATATTCGAACTGGCCCACCATCCCGCAGCTCTACATCAAGGGCGAGTTCATCGGCGGCTCGGACATCCTGGCCGAGCTGCATGAAAGCGGCGAGCTCAAGCAGTTGCTGGCCGACGCCGGCGTCGTGGCCTGATCGGGAACCGGCCGAGCCATGCGGATCTATCTTGCCGGGCCGGACGTGTTCCGGCCCGACGCCCGCGCCCATGGCCAACGGCTGAAGGCCTCCTGCGCCCGGCACGGCTACGAGGGGCTGTTCCCCCTGGATGAGCCCGCGCCGCACGCGGCGCCGCCGGACGCCGCGCGGGGCATCTACCAGGCCAACGTGGCGCTGCTGGAGCGGGCCGACGTGGTCATGGCCAACCTGGCGCCCTTCCGCGGCCAGGAACCGGACTCGGGCACCGCGTTCGAGATCGGCTACGCCGCCGCGCGGGGCAAGCCGGTCTGGGGATACGCCGACGACACGCGTCCGATGGCGCGGCGCGTCGCCACCGGCACGGATCCCGATGGCCATCCGGTGGACGGCCAGGGTTATCTGGTCGAGAATTTCGGATTGGGCCTGAATCTGATGCTGGCTTGCAGCGTCACCCTGGTCCAGGGCGGCCCCGACGACTGCCTGCAAGCCATCGCCGCGGCGCACGCGGCCTCTCCATCCCACCAGGAGTCACCATGAATTTCACGCGCAGGGCGCTCACGGCCGTGGCGCTTGCCGCCGCGCTCCATGCCCCCGGATACGCCGCCGACGCGGCCGCCGTCGAGACCGAAACGCAGATGCTCAAGACGCTGCTGACCGCCATCGAAGGCAACAATTACCAGCAGTTCGTGTCTTCGGGCAGCGCCGATTTCGCCAAGCTGGACCGCGCCCAGTTCGACGCCGTGGCGACGCAGCTGGGACCGCGCCTGCACGCCGGCTACCAGGTCCAGCGCCTGGGCGATTACCGGCAGCAGTCCTATCAGTTCTCGCTGTGGAAGATCACGTTCAAGGACGGCGGCGACGACCTGGTCGGCACGCTCAACCTGCAGGATGGCAAGGTCGGCGGCTTCGTGCTGCGCTGATCAGGCGTGCCTGGGCGCGGACGCGGGCAGCCGCCGCACCCAGAACGCGTAAAGGGACAAGGCCGACAGCGTGCACACGGCCATGATGCCGGTGATGGCCCGCGCGCTGTGGCCGTCGTAGAGCAGGGTCACCAGCGACCCCGACAGCGCGCCCACCGCCATCATCACGCAGCTGACCACGGCCGAGGCCACGCCGGCCACCTCGGGCAGGGGCTCCACCGCCGCATGCGAGGCATTCGGCGCGATCATGCCGAACGAGAAGGTGTTCAGCATCAAGAGCGGCACCAGCGACCATGCCGACAAGGCATCGGCGAACCCCAGCACCGCCAGCGCCACGCTGGTCGAACTCGACAGGACCAATCCGGTCCACAAGAGCTTGTGGGGCGCGACGCCGCGCGCGTTCAGGCGCCCGTTGATGAGCGAAGCGGCCATGATGCCGAAAGCCGTCATCGCGAACACGGCGCCGAAGGCCTGCGGCGACATGCCCAGCAGCTGCATCATCAGCAGCGGCGATCCGGTGATGTAGGCGAACTGGCAGCCGAAGGTCAACGCGTTGACCAGGGTATTGCCCAGCAGGATGGGATTGCCCAGCACCCGCGCATAGGTACGCAGCAGCGCCCCCACGGAGATGCGCACGGGCGCCGCGCCCGCGGGCCGGGTCTCGGCCATGCCCAGGTACACCGCCAGGGTCGTCGCCACGCCCGCCACGGCCATCACCCAGTAGATCGAGCGCCAGCCGGCGAAGTACATGACCCAGCTGCCCAGGGTGGGCGCGATCATGGGCGCGACGATGCGCATGCTGGCGACATACGACAGACGGGCGCGCGCGATGTGGCCCTGGAACAGGTCGCGCACGATGGTGAGCGCCATGACCGAGCCGGCGCCCGCCCCCACTCCTTGCAGCACGCGGAACACCAGCAGCGCGGCCAGGCTGGGCGCCAGCGCGCAGGCCACGCTGGCCAGCGAGAACAGCACGCCGCCGAACAGCACGATGGGACGCCGGCCATAGCGGTCGGCCAGGGGGCCATAGGCCAGCGGCGCGATGGCGAAGCCGGCCAGGAACAGGCTCAGGGTCAGGGCCGCGCTGGAGGGAGGAACGTGCAGGTCGAGGCCGATGGCCGCCAGGGCGGGCAGCGCCATATCGGTGGAGAGCGCCGGCAACGCGGACAATGAGGCCAGAAGCAGGACGAATGCCGCGGAGTCGGGACGTATGCGCATGGCCGGCAGTTTACCGCCTTTGCCCCGGCCGGGATGCCCTCGTGCGGGCGCCCCGGGCCGCGCATGCGCGGCCCGTCCGGCTCCGGACAGGAGCCGGACCATCATCACTTTCAGAACGTGATGTTGGCGGCCAGCCAGAACGTGCGGCCCGGCTGGATGGTGCCCCGGGTCGATTGCGAAGAATGGATGTACTCGTTCAGGTACACCGTGTCCCCCGCGCCGTTCACGTAGGACTTGAACTTCATGAAGTCCTTGTCCAGCAGGTTGTAGACCGTGCCGGTCAGGGTCACCGTCTTCGAGACCTTGTAGGACCCGCCCAGGTGCAGCAACGAATAGGCCTTCAGGTCGCCCACCGCCTGCTGGGCCCGCAGGTTGTCGCCGGTGAGCGCGGCCGGGTCGCCGTCGAAACGGCGGCTCTTGCCGCGGAACTCGGCGCGCAGCCACATGGCGAACTTGTCGGTGGCCTGCCAGCGCAGGTTGGCGTTGGCCATGTGCTTGGGCGTGTCGGCCAGCTTGCCACCGTAGACGCCGCCGTTCTTCACCTCGCTGTCGGTAAAGGTGTAGTTCAGCGCCAGTGTCCAGCGATGGGCCAGCGGCACGCGGGTGCCCAGCTCCAGGCCGCGCGTGGTGGCCTGCTCCAGGTTGATCTGCTGGGCGAACTCCGCCTGGGTGGGCAACGCGCCGATCGAGATGCAGCCCGGCTGGTTGGGGTTGGCCGCGTAGTCGCAGTTGGGAATACCGTTGGCGGCCGCGGAAATCTTGTCCTTGAAGCGGTTGTGGAACAACGTCGCGTTGCCGGTCAGGCCAGCCAGGTTGTCGTAGTTGACGCCGAATTCCGTGCTGGTGCTGACCTCGGGCTTGAGGTTGGGGTTGCCGATGGTGAGCGTGCGGCCCTGGCCGCTGATGCCGTTGATGCCGTCATGCAGCTGGTTCAGGCGGGGCGTGCGGTAGCCGCGGCTCACGCCGCCCTTGACCGTCCAGTTGGGCGTGGTGTTCCAGACCAGATAGCCGCGCGGGCTGAAATGGCCGCCGAAGGCATCGTGGTGGTCATAGCGCACGCCGGTGGTCAGGGCCAGGTCGTCGCGCAGGCGCCATTCGTCTTCGGCGAACAGCGATTTGGTGGTCTGCTTGTAGCGCTGGGTGGCCAGGCCATCCGTCATTTTGGCATCCCAGTACTGGCCGCCCACGGTCAGCATGTGCGAGTCGCCGATGGCCTTGACCAGCTTGGTGTCGAGCACGACGTTGGTGGTTTCCAGCTTGCGGGGCGCGCCCGGCACCAGCACCGCCGCCAGCGGCGAATTGGCCGCGATGTTGGGCACCGTGCGGCCCAGCGTCTCGGTGTTGTTGACCATCAGGCTCGATTGCAGGGTGCCGAACTCGAACCGGCTGGTATGGCCGACGGCCAGCTGGTCGCGGTTGAAGCGCAGGTCGCGGCCGTAGCCGTTGTAGGTGTTGGTGGACGGATCATCCAGCGTGCCGAGCTGGCTTTCGTCGTTGTTGTACCACTGGCGCGAACGGTCGACGTCCAGCCAGAAATCGTGCTGCTTGTTCGGCGTCAGCGTGAGCTTGGCGCCGGCCGTGTAGATCCGCGACTCCACCGGCGCCGGACCGCGCTTGCTGATGCTGCCCGTGCCCGCGGGCAGGTCGATGTCGGTCGCGCCCCGGTTGAAGATGCCGCCGCGCACGGCCAGGCCCAGCATTTCAGGCACCAGCGGGCCGCTCACGTAGACATTCGCGTTGGAGGTGCCGCCAAAGTCGCTATTCTGCGGGATGCCCTTGTCGAAAGTGACCGAGCCGCCCCAGGCCGTGGCGACCTTCTTGGTGATGATGTTGACCACCCCGCCCATGGCGTCCGAGCCGTAGAGCGTGGACATGGGTCCGCGGATGACCTCGATGCGCTCGATGGCCGAGAGCGGCGGCATGAAGCTGGTGCTGGTCTCGCCGAAGCCGTTGGGCGTGACGTCGCCGGCGGCGTTCTGGCGCCGGCCGTCGATCAGGATCAGCGTGTAGTCGCTGGGCAGGCCGCGGATGCTGATGTTCAGGCCGCCGGTCTTGCCGGTGTTGCCGCGCACGTCCACCCCTTCGACCTCGCTCAGGGCCTCCGCCAGGTTGTTGTAGCGCTTTTCCTGCAGGGCTTCCTGCCCGATCACGGTGATGCTGGCGGGAGCGTTCTTGATTTCCTGTTCATAACCCGTCGCCGTCACGACGATGGGCGCGAGTTCGGTCGTGGGTTCCTGCGCCAGGACCTTGCCGGAAGCGAGCGCGGCAAGGACGGCAAGATGGGACGTGGACAGCAGGAAAGACATGCCCCGGTTGGCTACAGCCATTCTTGAAATTCTCCAGGTGTAAGGGGGGAAATTCGCCCAGGCGCCGCAGAACGCCTCCAGCGAATCTGACGAACAGCTGACTTACAACCAGCTGAAACATGATAATAGTAATCATTCTTATCATCATTTGTCGAATGACGGTTCCGCTCGCCTCGTTTCTGGGCACTTGAGTGGTGCGCCGCACAAAGTTGGGGTGGGTATCCGGCCCCATCCTCCCGCTCCGCCGGGCATGCGCCCGGTGGCACGCCTATTGCTTGATAGCTATGCCGGCCAAAGCGGGTCGGCAGACAACCCAGTGGTAGGAACAACGGCGTTCCGTGGCGATCAGGCAGGGCCTTGTTCGCGCGGAACGCTTTTTTGCCTGGAGCGCCGGATGAAACAGACCCCCTCGCACGACTCTTCGCCAGCAGGCGCCACCCCCGCCGCCCCCGATGGCCAGCGGCGCAGGCTGCTGACCGCCGGAGCCGCCACGGGCCTCATGAACCTGGTCGACCCGCTGGTTCGCGCCGGCGCCTGGGCGGCGGGCTCCGACGCGCCCGAGAAGACCGAGGTCAAGATCGGCTTCATCCCGCTGACCGACTGCGCCTCGGTCGTCATGGCGTCGACGCTGGGCCTGGACAAGAAGTACGGCGTGAAGATCACGCCGGTCAAGGAAGCCTCCTGGCCCGGCGTGCGTGACAAACTGGTCAATGGCGAACTGGACCTGGCCCACGTGCTGTACGGGCTCGTCTACGGCGTGCAACTGGGCATAGGCGGCCCCCGCAAGGACATGGCCGTGCTGATGAACCTGAACAACAACGGCCAGGCCATCACCCTCTCCGGCAAGCTCAAGGACAAAGGCGTGCGCGACGGCGCCTCGCTGGCGAAGCTGATGAAGAGCGAGAAGGCCGAATACACCTTCGCGCAGACCTTCCCGACCGGCACGCACGCGATGTGGATCTACTACTGGCTGGCCGCCTACGGCATCAATCCCATGCGCGACGCCAAGGTGATCACCGTGCCGCCGCCGCAGATGGTGGCGAACATGCGGGTGGGCAACATGGACGGTTTCTGCGTGGGCGAACCCTGGAACGCACGGGCCATCATCGACAGGATCGGTTTCACGGCCACCACCACGCAGGGCATCTGGACCGACCATCCCGAGAAGGTCCTGGGCACCACCGCGGAGTTCGTGCAGCGCCATCCGAACACGGCACGCGCCGTGACGGCGGCGGTGCTGGAAGCGGGCCGCTTCATCGACGCCTCGGCCTCGAACCGCCGCAAGACGGCCGAGACCATCGCCGCCAAGTCCTATGTGAACACCGACATGGACGTGATCCTGGACCGCATGCTGGGGCGCTACACGGACGGGCTGGGCAAAACCTGGGACGACCCGGACGCCATGAAGTTCTACAACGACGGCGCCGCCAACTTCCCCTATCTGTCGGACGGCATGTGGTTCCTGACCCAGCACAAGCGCTGGGGCCTGCTCAAGAGCCACCCGGACTATCTCGCGACGGCGCGCCAGGTCAACCGCATCGACATCTACAAGCAGGCGGCGAGCGCGGCCGGCGCCTCGCTGCCCAAGTCAGAGATGCGTTCGTCCAAGCTCATCGACGGAGTCGTGTGGGACGGGAAGAACCCCGCCGCCTATGCCGACGGCTTCAAGATCAACGCGGCCTGAACGCCGCTCCAGGACCACCGCCATGACCGCCACGGCCCGCTCCCTTTCCCCCGGCCCGGTATTGGGGGTATCCCCAGTCCAGCTACAATTCCCCCTTTCCCGTAGACGTCCCCTGACGAGACCCCCGTCCATGAGCATCAAAAGCGACCGCTGGATCCGCCGCGTGGCGGCCGAAGGCATGATCGAGCCATTCGAGCCCGGCCAGGTCCGGGCGCACGACGGCAAGCGCATCGTCAGCTATGGCACGAGCAGCTACGGCTACGACGTGCGTTGCGCCGACGAATTCAAGATCTTCACCAACATCAATTCGACCATCGTCGATCCCAAGGCCTTCGACGAGAAGTCCTTCGTGGATTTCAAGGGCGACGTCTGCATCATCCCGCCCAATTCCTTCGCGCTGGCCCGTACGGTCGAATACTTCCGCATCCCGCGCAGCGTCTTGACCATCTGCCTGGGCAAGAGCACCTATGCGCGCTGCGGGATCATCGTCAACGTCACGCCCCTGGAACCCGAGTGGGAAGGCCACGTGACGCTGGAGTTCTCGAATACCACGCCGCTGCCCGCCAAGATCTACGCCGGTGAGGGCTGCGCCCAGATGCTGTTCCTGGAAAGCGACGAGGTCTGCGAGACCTCTTACCGGGACCGCGGCGGCAAATACCAGGGCCAGCAGGGTGTGACGCTGCCGAGGACGTAGGCCCCCCCTACGCGCTTCGCGCGCCCCCCAGGGGGCGATGCGGGTGGACCGGCGGAGCCGGATCCACCGTATCCTGGGTCGGGACGCCAGGTTGCGTGGGGTTGGTCCTCAAACCGACATCGAATTTGTTTTACGCTAGTTGTTTATTTTTACGCCCGGAGGCGTCATGCGAGGTAACTTGCACGCGGCCGGCCGTTTTTAAACCGATTTCCCTGCCGCCACGCGTGCCCTCCCAGGGCACAGCGGATCTGGCTTCGCCAGTCCGCCCGTGCCGCCCCCTTGGGGGGCGCGCGTAAGCGCGCAGGGGGGGGCTTCAATTGAAATTCCGCTTCCCCATCGTCATCATCGACGAAGATTTTCGCTCCGAAAACGCATCGGGCCTGGGCGTGCGCGCGCTGGCCGCGGCCATCGAGGCCGAGGGCATGGAGGTGCTGGGCGTCACCAGCTATGGCGACCTGTCGTCCTTCGCGCAGCAGCAGAGCCGCGCCAGCGCGTTCATCCTGTCGATCGATGACGAGGAATTCGGCGAGGGCATGCCCGAGGACGTGGCCAATGCCGTCAGCAAGCTGCGGGCTTTCATCGGCGAGCTGCGCTTCCGCAATGCCGAGATCCCCATCTACCTGTACGGCGAGACCCGCACGTCGCGGCATATCCCGAACGACATCCTGCGCGAGCTGCACGGCTTCATCCACATGTTCGAGGACACGCCGGAGTTCGTGGCCCGCCACATCATCCGCGAAGCCAAGAGCTACCTGGAGTCGCTGCCGCCGCCGTTCTTCCGCGAACTGGTCAAGTACGCCCAGGACGGTTCGTACTCCTGGCACTGTCCCGGCCATTCGGGCGGCGTGGCGTTCCTGAAGAGCCCGGTGGGCCAGATGTTCCACCAGTTCTTCGGCGAGAACATGCTGCGCGCCGACGTCTGCAACGCGGTGGACGAGCTGGGGCAACTGCTGGACCACACGGGCCCGGTCGCGGCGTCCGAGCGCAATGCCGCGCGCATCTTCAACGCCGACCACTGTTTCTTCGTGACCAATGGCACGTCCACCTCGAACAAGATCGTCTGGCACGCCAACGTGGCGCCCGGCGACGTGGTGGTGGTGGACCGCAACTGCCACAAGTCCATCCTGCACGCCATCATCATGACGGGCGCGGTGCCGGTGTTCCTGCGGCCCACGCGCAACCACCTGGGCATCATCGGGCCCATTCCGCTGGAAGAGTTCCGCCCCGAGAACATCCAGAAGAAAATCGATGCTAATCCCTTCGCCAAGGACAACGCCGGCCGCAAGCCCCGCATCCTGACCATCACCCAGAGCACCTACGACGGCGTGGTCTACAACGTCGAGATGATCAAGGAACTGCTGGGCAGCAGCATCGATACCCTGCACTTCGACGAAGCCTGGTTGCCGCACGCGGCGTTCCACGAGTTCTACCGGAACATGCACGCCATCGGCAAGGACCGTCCGCGCAGCACCGAGGCGATGGTGTACGCGACCCACTCCACGCACAAGCTGCTGGCCGGCATTTCGCAGGCCTCGCAGATCATCGTGCAGGAATCCGAGACCCGCAGGCTGGACCGCTACGTGTTCAATGAAGCCTACCTGATGCATACGTCGACCTCGCCGCAGTACGCGATCATCGCGTCCTGCGACGTGGCGGCGGCGATGATGGAGCCGCCGGGCGGCACGGCGCTGGTCGAGGAAAGCATCCTCGAGGCGCTGGACTTCCGCCGCGCCATGCGCAAGGTGGAGGCCGAGTTCGGCGCCAGCGACTGGTGGTTCAAGGTCTGGGGGCCGGACAACCTGGTGGCCGACGGCATCGGCGAGCGCGACGACTGGCTGCTCGAGACCGACGCCAACTGGCACGGCTTCGGCGCCCTGGCGCCCGGTTTCAACATGCTCGATCCGATCAAGGCGACCATCGTCACGCCGGGCCTGGATGTGTCGGGTACCTTCGGCCAGACCGGCATTCCCGCTTCCATCGTGACCAAGTTCCTGGCCGAGCATGGCGTGATCGTCGAGAAGACCGGCCTGTACTCGTTCTTCATCATGTTCACGATCGGCATCACCAAGGGCCGCTGGAACACGCTGCTGACCGCGCTGCAGCAGTTCAAGGACGACTACGACAGGAACCAGCCCATGTGGCGCATCCTGCCCGAGTTCTGCCACGACTATCCGCAGTACGAGCAGGTGGGGCTGCGCGACCTGTGCACACGCATCCACGAGATGTACCGTGCCCACGACGTGGCGCGCCTGACCACCGAGATGTACCTGAGCGACATGGTGCCGGCCATGAAGCCGTCCGAAGCCTTCGCCAAGATGGCGCATCGGGAAATCGAGCGGGTCGACATCGACGCGCTGGAGGGACGCGTGACCAGCGTGCTGCTGACGCCTTACCCCCCGGGCATCCCGCTCTTGATCCCGGGCGAGCGCTTCAACAGCACCATCGTCAAGTACCTGCAGTTCGCCCGCAAGTTCAACGCCCAGTTCCCGGGCTTCGACACCGACATCCACGGGCTGGTGGAGGAAGTGCTGCCCAACGGCGACATGCGCTTCTACGTGGATTGCGTCAAGGACGCCTGATGGCGGCGGACGGGCCGCGCGGCGCGGCCTTCGACGTGGCGGTGATCGGCGCGGGCGCCGCCGGGATGATGTGCGCGGCGGTGGCCGGCCAGCGTGGCAGGCGCGTGGTGCTGGTCGACCACGCGCGCAAGCTGGCCGAGAAAATCCGCATCTCGGGCGGGGGGCGGTGCAACTTCACCAATCGCGACGCCGGGCCCGCCAACTTCATTTCCGATAACCCGCATTTTTGCCGTTCGGCGCTGTCCCGCTACACGCCGCGCGATTTCCTCGCGCTGGTGGCGCGCCATCGCATCGCCTGGCACGAAAAGCACCGGGGCCAACTGTTCTGCGACGAATCCAGCGAGGACATCATCCGCATGCTGCGCGCCGAATGCGACGCGGGCGACGTCGTCTGGCGCATGCCTTGCACGGTCGAGTCGGTGGATCGGGGCGAGGAGGGTTTCTTGCTGCGCACGTCGTCGGGCGAGATCCGCGCGGCGCGCGTGGTCATCGCGACGGGCGGGCTACCCATCGCGCAGATCGGCGCTTCGGACTTCGGCCTGCGCATTGCGCGGCAGTTCGGCCTGAAGATCGTCGAACCCCGGCCTGCCCTGGTCCCGCTGACCTTCGACGCCGCATCGTGGAAGCCGTTCGTTCCGTTGGCCGGCGTCGCGCTGGAAGTCGATATACGCACGGGAGAGGGACGGCGCGCGGCATCGTTCCGCGAGGATCTGCTGTTCACCCATCGCGGCCTGTCGGGTCCGGCGGTGCTGCAGATATCGAGTTATTGGCAGCCGGGCGAGGCGATCGCCATCGACCTCGCGCCGGATGTCGACCTGGTGTCGGACCTGCTGGCCGCCAAGGCGGGCGGCCGCCAGCACCTGGCTAATGTGCTGGCCGGCATGGTGCCGCGCCGGCTGGCCGAGCAGTGGCTGGCCGCCGCCCATCCCGGCCTGGGCGAGCAGCGTATCGCCGACCTGCCGGACAAATCGCTCCGGCAGGTGGCCGAGGGCATGAAGCGCTGGGCCGTGACGCCATCGGGCACCGAAGGGTATCGCAAGGCCGAGGTCATGCGCGGCGGCGTCGACACGCGCGGCCTGGACCAGCAGACGATGGAGGCCAAGGCCGCGCCCGGCCTGCACTTCATCGGCGAGGTGGTGGACGTGACCGGATGGCTGGGCGGCTACAACTTCCAGTGGGCCTGGGCGTCCGGCGTGGCCTGCGGCCAGGCGGTCTGATCACCCGCCTTACGCCTCGGCGGGCAGGCGCATGTCCGGATGGGTATCCAGCCAGGCGGCCAGGGTGCCGCGCGTGCCGCCGCGCCGGACAATGTCCGCCAGCAGCGGGGACAAAGGCGGAACGTCGAGGCGCCGCCCCGTATCCAGGTTGACGATCGTACCCCGCGTGAAATCGACGTCCAGCCGGTGGCCGGTGCGGAAGGCCTGATCGATGCCGGGCAGGCCGGCCATGACCGGCACGCCCTTCGAGATCGCGCCGCGCAGCGTCTTGTAGGGCATCGATACGCACAGCACCGACAGGCCCAGCGACGCCATCGCGATGAAGCCCTGGAAATGCGGCTTGCCGCAGCCGAAGTTCGCGCCGGCCACGACGATGTCGCCCGGCGCCACCCGCCCGGGGAAGTCCGGGTCCGCCATCCTGAGCAATTCGGGCTGGAGTTGCCGCGGATCGTCGATCCGGCGGATCGCCATCTCGAAGGGAATGAGGCCGTCGTCCAGGGGGATGTCATTGCCGAATACGTGGCAGCGCCCGATCCGTCGCATCGTGTCGGTCACCGGATCTGCTCCCGTTCTTGCAGCAGGGCGCGTGGATCGGCGATGCGGCCGGCCAGTGCCGATGCCGCCACCGTCAGCGGACTGCCCAGGTAGGCCTGGGCAGCCTTCGCGCCGAAACGGCCGGCGTGGTTGGTCGCGGCGGTGGAAATGGACGTCTCGCCATCGGCCAGGGGGCCCATCACGCCGCCCGCGCAGGGGCCGCAGCCGGGGGGAAGCAGCATCGCCCCAGCCTCCTGGAACACTTCCGAGAGCCCGTCGCGCGCCAGGCGCAGCGAGGTCTCGACGGTGCCCGGGACGATGAACATGCGCACATGGCCGGCGATGCGCCGGCCGCGCAGCAGATCCGCGGCCGCGGCGAAATCCTCGTACATGCCGGATCCGCAGGAACCGATGTAGGCGTGGTCCACGTGCCGTCCGGCCACATCGTCCACGTCCACGCCCAGGTGCGGGCCGCCGGGCAGGGCGACCTGCGGGGCGAGGCCGGGCAGGTCGATCGCGACGTCCGCCTCGACGTGCGCGTCGGCGTCGCCGGCGTGGACCGAACCGTGGCCGACCCGCGCGGGCGGAGTGAACCAGACGTTGGCGACACCGATCTCGGTCAGCGAGTTGCAGAGCGCGACGCGCTCGGACAGCGGCAGCGCGGCCGCATAATCGCCCGCGAACTCGATGATGCGGTTGTCGTGCGCGGGCAGCCGGCCGTCGGCGAAGAGGCGGGTGACATGGAAGCCGACGTCGCGCGCGGTCAGCGCCGGTCCGGTGGCGCCTTGCAGGCGCAGGCGCACGGTCGCGGGCACCTGTTCCCAGACCGAGCCGGTCGCGAGCACCGAGACGATCTCCGGGCCGGGCGCGCAGGCCACCGCCCCGACGGCGCCGAAGTTCGTGGCGTGCATGTCGTAGCAGGACAGGAACATGCCCGCCCGCACCAGGCCTGTTTCGATCGGAAAGAGGTGTCCGTGGCCGCCCCGGCCGGCGTCGAAGAAGCGACCGACGTTCCACTCGCGGGCGATCTGGCGGATGCGGCGCGCGCGCAGGGCAGAGGCCGGGCTGGCGTAGGCCACTTCATGGTCGGTGACGAACATCACGCGGTCGGGCCGGGCGACGCGGCGGTATCCCAGGCTCGACAATTCGTTGTAGGCGGATTCCACGTAGCCGTCGTGGATGATTACCAACTCGGGTTCCGGCGCGATGATGTCGCCGGGGCGGACATGGGGCTTGCCGCTGGCGCGCGCGAGGATTTTCTCGGCGCCCGTCTGCGGGATCCTGGAGTCGATGCGGTTCATGGCGGGATCGTGTCAGCCGGGCTTGCGGGCCATGACGTCGGCATAGCGCCCGCCTTCGTCGACGATGCGGGCGGCCTCGCGCTCGAAGTCCAGGCGTGCCCGCAGCCGGTCCAGGAAAAGGGCGGCGCCGGCGCGCGGAATGACGATGATGCCGTCGTCGTCGGCGCAGAGGATGTCGCCGGCATGGACCAGCCGTCCCCCCACCGATACCGGGACGCCCGTTTCGCCCCGGCGTCCGCCCGACCAGCCGGAGGCGACCGCGCCGCGCGCGAACACGGGGAAGCGCGCGCGGCGTATCTCGGCCAGGTCGCGGACCCGTCCGTTGCTGACCACGCCGGAGACGCCGCGGCGCTGGGCAACCGAGGTTCCCGTGCCGCCCCAGGTGCAGGCATCCGGAGCGGGGCCGACGTCGATCACGATGACCGAGCCGGCGGGTGCTTCGTCGGCCGCGCGCGTGATCTCGTCGCCGTAGCCGGCGGGCGCGCGCACGGTATGGGCCGGTCCCACGCACAGCACGCCGGCCACCAGGGCGGACAGCGAGGGTGACATGTGTCCTCCGCGCTCCATGGCTTCGTAGGCGGCCGCGGCCGAGGCCTGCCGCAGCAGGCCGCACAGCGCGGCGATATCGTCGGTGTCCGGGGGCATGGTCATTCCTGGGGGATCCGGGCGGCGGTCACGATGTCTTTCCAGCGCTGTGCGTCGTTGCGCAGGAAGCGGGAGAACTCTTCCCGCGTGTTGGCCTGGGCGGCGGCGATGTTGGCCTTGGCCAGCCGCTCGCGCATATCGGGCGAGGTCAGGACGGCCACGATCTCACGGTTCAGGCGCTGCGTGATCGCGCCCGGCGTTCCCCGCGGGGCCAGCAGGCCGACCCAGCCTTCGATCTCGAAGTCCTTGAGTTCCGCAACGGCGGACTGGGCGGCCGCCGGCACGCCCGGCATCTGCGCGATGGGCGCCAGGCTGGCCACGGCCAGTGGCTTGAGCCGGCCGGAGTCCACATGGGGCTTGCCCGAGAGGACGGCGTCGAACATGAACTGCACCTGGCCGCCTATGAGGTCGGTCAGCGCCTGCGGACTGCCCTTGTAGGGCACGCCCAGCACGTCGGTCTTCAGCCGGGACAGGAAGGCGGCGATGGCCAGGTGCTGGATCGTGCCGCTGCCCGCCGTGGCGTAGGTATAGCGCTCGGGATGGCTGCGCAGCTGCGCGACGAAGTCCTCCAGGCTGGCGTAGGGCGCATCGGCCCTGACCAGCAGCACCATGGGCGCCACGGCCACCCGGACGACAGGCGAGAAGTCGCCCAGGATGTCGAACGGGATCGACTTGTAGATGGCCGGACTGATCGTGGCCGAGGTCGAGGTCATCAGCAGCGTATAGCCGTCGGGGTCGGACTTGGCCACATAGGCCGCGCCGACCTGCCCCGAGGCGCCGACTTTGTTTTCGACCACCACCGGCTGCCCGAGCCGCGCGGCCAACTGTTCGCCCAGGAAGCGCGCGGCGACGTCGGAGGAATTGCCGGGCGGGAAGGGGGCGATGATGCGGATGGGCTTGGTGGGATAGCCGCCCTGGCCGGCGGCCGGCGCGGCCGCGAGCAGGGACGCTGCAAGCGCGGACAACAGGAGTCCGAAGGATCGTGAACGGTTCATGGCTTGTCTCCAGAAGGCGCGGGCCTGGACGGCCCGCTCGCGCATCGTGCCGGCCGGTCGCGGGCATCGTGCGGTGTCCATGCCGCGCAGTGTAGGAAGCGCCTGGTGGAACGACAATCGCGATTATTGTTAGGATTGAGAAGATTTTCCGTACAATCCTTTCATCCGCGCAACCAGGCGAACTCCCATGGCCAGACCCGGCGACCCGATCTCCACGGTCAACCTGAAACTGCTGCACACCTTCATGCTGGTGGGCGAGAGCCGGAGCTTCCGTACCGCCGCCGGGCGCGCCCACCGGTCCGGCTCGGCGGTCAGCGGCCAGATCCGCCGCCTGGAAGAACAACTGGGGGTGCCGCTGTTCCATCGGACGACGCGTCAGGTCAGCCTGACGCGCGAGGGCGAGCAACTGCTTCAATGCGTCCGCCGCGCCTTGCAGGAAGTGGAAGGCGGCTTGCAGGCGATCCAGGAAGCCGCCGACGTCCAGCGCGGGCGCATCGCGCTCGCATGCGCGCCCACCATCGCCGGCGCCTACCTGGGCGACGTGCTGGCGGCTTTCCAGAGCCAGTACCCCGGCATCCAGGTCTTCGTGCGCGAGATCACCGCGGCCGCGCTGTTCGACAGCGTCAGGAAGCGGGAAGTGGACTTCGGCATCAGCGTGATGACCGGTTCGCCCGAGTTCCGCTTCGAGCCGCTGCTGACCGACGAGCTGGTCGCGCTGGTGCCCCGCGCACTGTTGGACGGCGACCGCAAGACCATCTCGCTCAAGGCCCTGGCGGCCATGCCCCTGCTGGTGCTCGAGCAGGGCACCGCGCTGCGCACGCTCGTCGAGGAAGCGATGGCCGCGCAGGGGCTGCACCTGGCCACGCGATTCCAGTTCATGCACTCGCAGACGCTGATCTCCATGGCGACGGCGGGCCTGGGCGCCGCCATCCTGCCCGCGACCGCGCTGCCGCGCACGCTCGGCCCCGGCGTGCAGAAGCTGCGCATCGTCCGCCCCACCCTGGTCCGCAGCATGGCGATCGTGACGCTGCCCGGCCACGCGCTGTCGCCGGCGGCGTTGAAGCTCGTGGACATGCTGCGCAGCATCCTGGCCCGGACCCGGTCCTGACCGCGCGTCAGAAGGGATAGCTGCGCGGGCCTGTCTGCACCGTGATCCAGCGCAGGTCGGTGAACGCATCGATTCCGGCCGTGCCGCCAAAACGGCCGAAACCGCTGGCCTTGACGCCGCCGAACGGCATCTGCGGCTCATCGTGCACGGTCGGGCCGTTGATGTGGCAGATACCCGAATCGATACGCCTTGCCAGCGCCAGGGCGGCGGCGAGGTCCCGGCTGAAGATCGCCGAGGACAGTCCGTACTCGGTGTCGTTGGCGCAGCGGATCGCCTGCTCGGGGCCATCGACGCGGACAATGCCCTTGACCGGCCCGAAGGATTCCTCGCGATAGATCGCCATCTCGGCGGTGACCCTGTCCAGCAGCACGGGCGCCATCAGCGGCGAGTCCGCCTTGCCCCCATGCACCAGGACCGCTCCCTTGGCGAGGGCATCGTCGATCATGCGGTTGCAGCGATGGACCGTCTCGGCATCCACGACCGCTCCGAGCACGCTGTCCGCCTGTCGCGGGTCCCGCGGCACCAGGCCCGAGATCCGGCCTGCCAGGCGTGCGGCGAATTCGTCCGCCACGCTCGCGTCCACGATCAGGCGCTCCGTCGACATGCAGATCTGGCCCGAATGCAGATAGGCCCCGAAGGCGGCGGCCTGCGCCGCGGCATCCAGATCCGCGTCGGCCAGCACGACAAGCGGAGCTTTTCCGCCGAGCTCCAGCAGCACGGGCTTGAGGTGCCGCGCGCAACTGGCGGCAATGAGACGCCCAACCCGTGTCGAGCCCGTGAAATTCACCCGCCGGACCGCGGCGTGGGCAACCATGGCCTCGACCACCTCGCCCGCCGCGGCAGGCGCGTGGACGATGTAGTTGATCGCGGCCCCGGGCATGCCCGCCTCGACAAGCGCCTCGTGAAAGGCTTCCGCGATCAGCGCATGTACCCGCGGGCAGATCTCCGACCCCTTGAGGACGACGGTATTGCCGCACGCGAGCGGCATGGCGATGGCCCGTACCCCGAGGATGGCCGGTGCATTCCACGGAGCGATGCCCAGAACGACGCCGGCAGGCTGCCGCACCGCCATGGCGAGGCTGCCGGGCACGTCCGAGGGAATGACCTCGCCACTGACGCGCGTGGTGGCTGCCGCCGCCTCGCGCACCATGACCTGCGCCTGGAGTACATTGAATTCGGACCAGAGGCGGCCCGCGCCGGTTTCCTCCATCATGGCTTCGATCAACGCATTCTTGCGCGTGCCGATGCCTTGCGCGGCCCGTTCGAGCACCGCGCGCCGCTGCGAGGGCCCGGCGCCGGACCAGGCGGCCTGCGCCCGGCCGGCCGCCTCGACGGCGGCCACGGCATCTTCGGCCGTCGCGGCCGCCGCCCACGTGGCTTCGCTCCCGTCGAGGGGGCAACGGCGGACGAACCGTTCGGCCGAATGGCCTTCGCGCCACCGTCCATCGATCAACAACTGGATTTCTTTCAACTCAGATTCTCCCAGGCCAGGGCCTGTCGACACCAGAAGGCGCCTCGAACAGGCCCTAGGCAACCTCGATTTCCAATACAAGCGGCCGCTCGGCCCGTCGTGCCGACCCGATCGCGGCATCCAGCGCCGCGCGCAGGTCGGTCTCCCCGCCGATGCGGCGCGCATCGCAGTCCATCGCCTGCGCCAGCTTCACGAAGTCGAGCCCGGGCAGGGCCGTGCCCGGCACCCGTTCGCCCTCGGCGAAACCGAACACCGGAGCGAAATGCTCCAGGGCGGCGTAGCGGCGGTTGCGCAGAATGATCAATGTCAATGGCAACCGCAGTTGCGCCGCCGTCCACAGGGCCTGGAAGGCGTACATGGAGGATCCGTCTCCCACCACGCCGATCACATGCCTGTCCCGGTTGCCCATGGCCAGTCCTACCGCCGCCGCCATGCCAAAGCCCAGCCCGCCGCTGCTGCAAGCGTAGTAGCCGTGGCTCTCGTAGATCGGCAGGTAGCGCTGCAAGACAGGCCGGGCGCTCGCGGCCTCCTCCAGGATGACGTCGTCGCGCCGGCGGACTTCGCTCAGGGTCTGCAGCACGTAGGCGATCGACATCCGCTCGCCGGCATGGGGCGGTGCGGCGGCGGGCACCGGCGCGCGTGGCGGAGGCAGGGCGCGGGCGCTGTGCGGCGACAAGGCGGCCAGCTCCTGCACCGATTCGCGCAGGCTGCCGACCGCCGCCAGGCCCACGGGCGCCCACGCCGCCGTGTCCGGCTCGTCGACGATGAGAAACAGCGCCGTGCCCGGCTCCACGAACGGTCCCTCGCCTTCGACGTGGTAGGTGAAGGCGGGCGCGCCCAGCACCAGCACCGCGTCATGCCCGGCCAGTTGCCGGCGCAATGCGTCGCGCATCGCGGGCAGGATGCCGCCGAACAGCGGATGGTCTTCGGGAAAACTACAGCGCCCGGACATGGGGGCGGCATAGACCCTGGCGCGCTGGCGTCCGGCCAGATCGAGCACGGCCTCCCACGCGCCTGCGCGGTCCACGGCATCGCCCACGACGATGGCGGGCCGCTCGCAGGCGCCCATGCCTTCGGCCATGCGTCCCAGCAGGCCGGCGTCCGGGCGCACCGCCTGGCTCACCGCGCGCAGCGGCACCGGTTCGGCGGGCCGGTCCCAGTCGTCGGCGGGCACCGAGACGAGCACCGGTCCCCGCGGCGGCATCATCGCCACGTGGTAGGCGCGGGCAATCGCCCGCGGCACATCCTCGGCGCGCGCGGGTTCGGCGGCCCATTTCACGTAAGGCCGAGGCAGTTCCGTCGCCCGTTCCGAATACAGGAAAGGGTCATAGGGCAGCATGGAGCGCGCCTGCTGTCCTGCCGTGATCACCATGGGCGTATGGTTCTTGAAAGCGGTGAAGATCGCTCCCATGGCATTGCCGACACCGGCGGCCGAGTGCAGGTTCACGAACGACGGGCGCCGCGACGCCTGGGCATGGCCGTCGGCCATGCCCACCACGATGGATTCGTGCAAACCCAGCACATAGCTGAAGTCGGAAGGAAAGTCCCGGAAGAACGGCAGCTCGGTCGATCCCGGATTGCCGAACACATGGCGGATTCCTGCCTCCCGCAAGAAACCGTAGACAGCATCCCGCACACAAAACACCTTCGCCACGCCAGCCCCCTAGTCCAGGGAAATGTTCAGGCGCTTGATGATCTGCGCATACCGGCGCGAATCGGCGTCAAGCTGGGATTGGAACTGCTCGGGCGTCATCGCCAGCGGTTCGTAGGCCAGTTGCAGGTAGCGCTCCCGCAGTTCCGGATCTTGCAGCGCCGTGGTGATGTCGCGGCGGATCCTGGCGGCGACGGCATCCGGAACGCCCTGGGGCGCCAGGATGCCTACCCAGGCGCTGAGCTCGAAACCTTGCGGCCCGCCGGCTTCGCCCATGGTGGGAACCGATTCGAACCCATGGACCCGCGAGGGAGCCGCTGCCGCCAGCAGCCTGAGCTTGCCACCCTTGTAGAGCGCGTTCATGCTTCCGATGGTGCCGAACGCCCAGGGAACCTGGCTGCCGGCCACGGCGGTGTAAAGCTGGGACATTTCCTTGTACGCGATGTGCGTCATCGTCGTGCCCGCCGCCTGGTCAAGCATGGCGCCCCCCAGGTGCCCCGGGCTGCCCACGAACCATGACCCGTAGTTGATGTTCCCCGGGGCCGCCTTGGCGTCGGCGATCAGGTCGCCGACGCTGCGGTATCGGCTATCGGCGGGAACCGCGACGAAGAAATAGTTGCGGAACAAGGTCGTGACCGGCGTGAAATCGCGCTTCAGGTCGTACGGAAGCTTGCTGAACAGATAGGGCTGCGCGGCCATCTGCGCGCTGTCCAGTTGCAGCAGGGTATAGCCGTCGGGCGCGGCGCGCTTGACGGTTTCGATGGCGATGAAGCCCGCCGCGCCGGGTTTGTTCTCGACCAGCACGGGCTTGCCCCAGGCCTTGGACAGGCGTTCGGTCACCATGCGCAGGTTGACGTCGACACCGCTGCCGACCGGAAAAGGGGTGACGATGCGCACGGGCCGATCGGGATACTGCGCCGCCGCTTTCGGCACACCGCAGACCGCCACCAGGGCAATCTGGCAAAGCACGGCCATCGGCCGCCAAATCAGGGGAAAACGGAATGCGACCATGACTGTCTCCTTACACCTTTCATGTAGGAATCGTGCCGTGCTCCGGCACGACCGGCGCGGGCTGTTGCGAAGGCAACGGCGCCATGCCGCCGGCGACTATGTCACCCGCTTCGCGCACGGGTCAAACACCTGTCTCGTGCATTGAGAATCCCCCGGCCGCCGGTCTGCTTTCGCACCGACATCGAGTCAGGCACAATCGGATCCGATACACCCGCGTTCCGCTCTACTCGTCCACCAGAAAAGGGGAAGCCCCATGATGCTCGCGTTGTTGAGTCGTTCGTCGCAGTCGGAAGTGTTGCGCCGGTGCGCCCGGGGGATGGCCGTCCTGGCCGCCTGCGCGCTGCCGGCCCTGGCCGCGGTCCAGGCGGCGGAAAAGCCGGATTCGTCGTTTGTTCCCGATGTCGGCCAGGAAGGCAAGGACGTGGTGTGGGTGCCTACCCCCCAGACCCTGGTCGACAAGATGATGGACATGGCCAAGGCCGTGCCGGGCGACACCCTGATCGACCTGGGGTCGGGCGACGGGCGCCTGGTGATCAGCGCGGCCCGGCGCGGCATCAAGGCCCACGGCATCGAGTACAACCCCGAGATGGTGGAACTGGCGCGCCGCAACGCCCAAGCCGCGGGCGTGTCCGGCCGGGCCACGTTCGCGCAGGCGGATCTGTTCGAGACCGATCTTTCCCGCGCCAGCGTCATCACGCTGTTCCTGCTGCCCGCCATCAACGAGAAGCTGCGGCCGCGCCTGCTGGAACTCAAGCCCGGCACCCGCGTCGTGTCCAATACCTTTCCCATGGGCGACTGGCGGCCAGACGAGCAGGCCACGGTCACCGAACAATGCCAGACCTGGTGCTCGGCGCTGCTGTGGATCGTGCCGGCCAGGGTCGAGGGGGCCTGGAAGCTCGACGGCCGCGAATTGAAGCTGGCCCAGCAGTTCCAGCGGCTGAGCGGCACGCTGGGCGCCGCGCCCCTCGATGACGCCACCCTGCGCGGCGATGAGATCTCGTTCTCCGTGAACGGGGTGCGCTATCACGGCAAGGTGAACGGCAACACCATGCAAGGCACGCGCGCCGGAGGCTCGCCCGCCTCGTGGACCGCCGTGCGCGGCTGACGTCCGTCCCTCCCGCCTTCCAGGAGTCCGCATGACCGCGCCACTTTCCCTGAAACAGACGCCGCTCTTCGCCGAGCACCTGGCCTTGTCCGGCAGGATGATCGACTTCGGCGGCTGGTCCATGCCCGTCTCATACGGTTCGCAAATCGACGAGCACCACGCCGTCCGGCGCGGCGCGGGCATGTTCGACGTCTCGCACATGCTCAATGTGGATGTGGTGGGCAGCCAGGCGCGGTCCTACCTGCGCCACCTGTTGGCCAACGACGTCGATCGCCTGGCCGAGCCGGGCAGGGCGCTGTACGCCTGCATGCTCAATCCGCAGGCCGGGGTCGTCGACGACCTGATCGTCTACCTGCTGACGCCGGAGCACTATCGGCTCGTGGTCAATGCCGCCTCGGCCGACAAAGACCTGGTGTGGATGGCGCGCGTTGCCCAGGCCGGTGGCTACGACGTGGCGATCGAGCCGCGCCGGGAACTCGCCATGATCGCGATCCAGGGCCCCCAGGCCCGGGACCGGCTGGCGCAGGCGAGGCCGGCGCTGGGCCGCCTGGCGCGCGGTCTCGCGCCGTTCACGGCCGAAGGGGCCGAGGGCGCGCTGATCGCGCGGACCGGCTACACCGGCGAGGATGGCGTGGAAGTGGTGCTGCCCGGCGCCGAGGCGCCCGCCCTGTGGCGGGACCTGCTGGCGGCGGGCGTCGCGCCCTGCGGCCTGGGGGCGCGCGACACGCTCCGGATCGAGGCCGGCCTGAACCTGTATGGGCAGGACATGGACGAGCTGACCCAGCCGGCCGAGGCCGGACTGGCCTGGACGGTGTCCGACCACGACCCGCAGCGCGACTTCGTCGGGCGCGAGGCGCTGGCCTACGGCCTGAAATGGCAATTGCTGGGACTCAAGCTGCTGGACCGGGGCGTCATGCGCGCCCAGATGGCGGTCCACACGGCCGAGGGCGCCGGCATGGTCACCAGCGGCACCATGTCGCCCACCCTCGGCACGTCCATCGGCTTCGCCCGCGTGCCGGACAGCGTGTCGCCCGGCGACGCGGCCGAAGTGGAGATCCGCGGCCGGCGGGTGCCGGCGGTGGTCTGCCGGCTGCCTTTCGTGCGGCGCGGCAAGATCCTCGACGGCGGTTAGGGCCCATTCCCGGCCCGTGCGAGGCTCCTTCCGGCGGGAACTGGCCCTGGCCCTGATCCGCGCGCGCCGGCCGCCGCCAAGGTTCACTACAATTCCCCCAGACTCTGCCGACCCTTTATCAGGATCCACCCTCATGAACCTTCCTTCCGAACTCAAGTACGCCAAGACCCACGAGTGGATCCGCGCCGACGGCGATCTGCTGGTCGTGGGCATCACCGACCATGCGCAGGACCAACTGGGCGACCTCGTCTACGTCGGCGATGTCAAGGTGGGGGCCAGGCTCCAGGCCGGCGAGACGGCCGGCGTGGTGGAGTCGGTCAAGGCGGCTTCCGACATCTACGCCCCGGTGGCGGGCGAAATCGTGGCCTTCAACGAAGACCTCTCCGCCAGCCCCGAACAACTGAACCAGGAGCCCTACGCCGCCTGGATCTTCAAGCTCCGGCCGGACAACATGGCCGATACCGCCGGCCTGCTCGACGCGGCGGGTTACCAGGCGGCCGTCGGCGCCGAATAGCGCCACCGTCGCGGCTCGTTCCCCCGGGCCGCGGCCGGCACCCGCCCGGCGACCGGGCAGACGCCGTTCCAGCCATTCCATCGCAGGCCCCCGACAGGATACGCTCCCATGCTCAAGGCGCTTGAAGACGATGCGGCATTCATGGCCCGCCATATCGGGCCTTCCGACTCCGACCAGGCCGGGATGCTGGCCGTGGTCGGGGCCGACAGCCTGGACGACCTCGTGCGCCGCGTGGTGCCGGCCGCCATCCTCGAAACCGCTCCCCTGGACCTGCCCGGTCCGAAGGACGAGGCCGGCGTGCTGGCGCAACTCGAGGCCCTGGCCGGGCGCAACACCCTTTTCCGCAGCTACATCGGCCAGGGCTACTACGGCACGCACACGCCGCCGGTCATCCAGCGCAACATCCTGGAGAATCCCGCCTGGTACACCGCCTACACGCCCTACCAGCCCGAGATCTCCCAAGGCCGGCTGCAGGCGCTGCTGGTGTTCCAGACCATGGTGTGCGAGCTGACCGGCCTGGACATCGCCAACGCGTCGCTGCTGGACGAGGCGACGGCGGCGGCCGAGGCCATGACCCTGGCGCGGCGGAGCTCCTCCAGCGATAGCCGGGTGTTCTTCGTGTCCTCGGGCTGCCACCCGCAGACCATCGAGGTACTGCGCACCCGGGCCTCGGCGCTGGATATCGACGTCGTGGCCGGCGACGAGGCCGCCGGCGTGCCCGCGTGTTTCGGCGTCCTGCTGCAATATCCGTGCAGCACCGGCGAAGTGCGGCGCTACGCGCGGATCGCCGCCGGGGTGAAGGCGGCGGGCGGCGTGGTCGCGTGCGCGACCGACCTGCTGGCCCTGGCATTGCTCCAGCCGCCGGGCGAGTGGGGAGCGGACATCGCCATAGGCTCGTCGCAGCGCTTCGGCGTGCCGCTTGGCTACGGCGGTCCGCACGCCGCCTTCATGGCGTGTCGCGACGAGCTCAAGCGCAACCTGCCGGGACGCCTGGTGGGCGTGTCGCGCGATGCCTCGGGCCGGCCGGCGCTGCGGCTGGCGCTGCAGACGCGCGAGCAGCACATCCGCCGCGAGAAGGCCACGTCCAATATCTGCACCTCGCAGGTGCTGCTGGCCGTCATGGCCGCGATGTACGCGGTCTGGCACGGTCCCGACGGCCTCGCGCGGATGGCGGCACGCGTGCACCGCCAGGCGGTGGCGCTGCGCGATGCGCTGGCCCGTCTCGGGGTCGAGGCGAGGCACGAAGCCTTTTTCGATACGCTGCACCTGCGCACGGGCGACCATACCGCCGCCGTCGTGCGCGCGGCCGAGGCGGCGGGCATCAATCTGCGCAAGCTCGACGCGGCGCACCTGGCGGTGTCGCTGGACGAGACCGTGACCGACGCCGACCTGGCATCCCTGCTGGCGGTCTTCGCCGACGGCCGCGGCAGGGCGGGGGCGCGCGGCGCGGACGGTCCTGTCCCATCCCGTGTTCCGCTCCATCCGCTCGGAAACCGACATGCTGCGCTGGCTGAGGCGGCTGTCCGACATGGACCTCGCGCTGGATCGCACCATGATCCCGCTCGGTTCATGCACGATGAAGCTCAACGCCACGGCCGAGATGATGCCTGTCACCTGGCCCCGCTTCGCCGCGCTGCACCCGTACGCGCCGGCGTGGCAGGCCGAGGGCTACCACGAGCTGGTCGCGGGGCTGTCGCGCGCGCTGTGCGAGATCACGGGCTACGACGCCATCAGCTTCCAGCCCAATTCCGGCGCCCAGGGCGAGTATGCCGGCCTGATGGCCGTGCGCGCCTATCATGCGGCGCGCGGCGAAGCGGCGCGCGACATCTGCCTGATCCCGGCCTCGGCCCACGGCACCAACCCCGCCTCCGCCCAACTGGCGGGAATGCGGGTCGTGGTGGTGGCCTGCGACCGGCAGGGCAATGTGGACGTGGAGGACCTGCGCTGCAAGGCGGCGGAGGCGGGGGCGGGCCTGGCGGCGCTGATGGTGACCTATCCGTCCACCCATGGCGTGTTCGAGGACGCCATCGGCGAGATCTGCCGCATCGTCCACGACCACGGCGGCCAGGTCTATCTGGACGGGGCCAACATGAACGCGCTGGTCGGCCTGGTCAAGCCCGGCCGTATCCGCGCCGACGTGTCCCACCTGAACCTGCACAAGACCTTCTGCATTCCGCGTCCCGCGCAGCGGGACCGGCTTCGTTTGCGCCCCGCCCACCCGCCGGCCCCGGCACCCCGGACAAGACCGGGTCAAGAAAATGAACGCCACTCCGGCCCAGGCACTGTTCCTCCTACCCTATGCGGCCGGGCGACGTTTCGCGTCAGCCCACGTGCTGGCGCAGGAACTCCAGCGAGCGCGCGAGCGCCAGGTCGGCGCTGGGCTTGTCGTACGCACCCCGCATCTCGCAGTTGAAGCCGTGGCTGGCCACATAGGTGTGGATGATCACCTCGGGCTGGGCGGCACGGATCTTCTCGACGTCCGTCATCGGGATGGAGTGGTCGTTTTCCGCGAAATGCGCCATGGTCGGGATGCGCGGCTTCTGGCTGGCGATGGCCGCGATGCCGCCGCCATAGTAGGGAATGGCGGCCGACAGGCCGTCCAGGCGCCCCGCGGCGGCCCATGCCACGGTGCCGCCCCAGCAATAGCCGACGATGCCGACCTTGCCCGCTTCGCTCGCGACGGCCATCGCCGCGGCAACGTCCTTCAGGGCGTTGTCGATGGAGGCCTTCTGCATCAATCCGCGTCCCTTGGCGATGTCGTCGGGCTCGTAGCCCAGCTCCACGCCCGGCTCGATACGGTCGAAGAACGCGGGGGCGATCGCCAGGTAGCCTTCCTGGGCATAGCGGTCGCACACGCCGCGGACATGGACGTTGACCCCGAAGATTTCCTGGCACACGATCAGGCCGCCGCGCGGCTTGCCGGCCGGGTCGGCGCGGTAGGCGGAAATGGTGGCACCGTCCGAGGCGGTCAATTCGATCTGCGTTCCCATAATTCCCTTGTCTTCCCTTGTTGATGAATGATTGTTGTCGTGATGCGGCCCGGCCGCGACGCGAACCGGACCCACAGGCATGCGTTGTATCAGAAATCCCGCCGCCTGACAGCCATCCACCCCGGCCGGCGCCTCCGGGGACCGTACGGCGTTCATGCTAGATTGCGGGCTGGATACGCCAGACTCTTCCCCGCCATGCCCGCCCAGCTCATCCTTATCGTCGCCTACGCCAGCAACCGCGTCATCGGACGCGACAATGCCCTGCCGTGGCGCCTGCGTGGCGACCTGGCGCACTTCAAGCGCACCACCCTCGGCCATCCCATCGTCATGGGCCGCAAGACCTGGGAATCGCTGGGCCGGCCGCTGCCCGGCCGCCAGAACATCGTCATCACCCGCGACCCGGCCTATGCGGCCGGGGGCGCCACGGTGGTACACACGCTGGAAGAGGCCCTGGCCGCGGCCGGGGACGCCGCCCAGGTGTTCGTGATAGGCGGGGCGCAGATATACGCCGCCGCGCTGGATCGCGCGGACACCCTCATCGCCACCGAGGTGCATGCCGACGTGCCGGGCGACGCCTGGTTCCCACCGCTGCCTCCCGGCCAATGGCGCGAATCCTCGCGCGAGCCCCAGCCGCCCGAGGACGGCCTGGGCTACGACTTCGTCACCTATGACCGGACGCGGGCCTAAGGCCTGCCGGCGCTGGATCCCCGCCCGGCCAGTCCATGCAGCCAGGCCTGGAACGGCAAGGTCAACAGGACGCGCTCCCCGCGGGTTTCCCGGCCCGCCGCCAGGGCCAGCGGGCAGAATTCCGGCGACAGCATCACCGAGTGCAGGGGCGAGCCCGGCGCCTGGCGCCGGCACAGCGTGGCCTCGGACTCCAACCAGCCCATGCCGAGCGCCGCGCTGCGCCTGACCAGCAGCGTGGCCTGCCGGTCCGGCACATCCAGCACCAGCACCGTGACGCGGCTGCCCGCGGCGCTGCCGGCGGCGAGCAGCGCCGCCAGCACCACCAGCCCCGATGCGATCGCGATCGGTTTGCGCATCGCCGCCCCCTTCAGCGCGCCACCGGACGCAGCGTCCACGAATCGGCCTTCACGGCATCGATCGCGCCTCGGGTATAGACCATCGGGAAGTACTCGCCCTTGGCCCAGGCCTCCAGGAGGTTGTCATAGTACGGGCTGTCCGGATCGGCGGACTGCCCCGGCACGTTGATCGCGAGCGACTTGTCCCAATCGGACACATCGATGATCTGCCGGTAGGACGCGCCGCTGGTCACGCGGAAGTCCGACGTCCGGTACGAGGCCCGGTGGACGGTATCGCCGGTGCCGCCGACGGAGAAACGCTGGGTGGCCAGGCCGCTGGCCGTACCGGCATCGAGGAAGGCCGCCAGTTCATGGTCGAACTTGATGTGGTGCACCGACCCCCACTTCCATGCCGAAACGTCTCCACCCATCCGCGTCTTCAGGTCGCCCATGGCCGACTTCAGCGTATCGAGCAGCAGTGCGTTGCGCCCCGCGACCGGATCCGCGCCGAACACCGCATCAGGCGCCGCAAGCCGCGCGAACACCACGGGCTTGGACAGCGTCCCGAACAGCGAACGCCCCGCCGCCGGCACGATCAGATTGGAGACCTGCGTGGAGACCTTGGGCAGCCAGACCTCGAAGATGGTGGCGGCCACGGAATCGACGCTGGCCACGTAGTCCCAGGCACGCAGGCGCTGCAAGGCCTCGGCCACGTCCGCGTCGCCGGAGTTCAGGCCGGCCAGCATGGGCACCAGCGTGCGCGCCGGCAGGGACAACTCGTCGATCTGCAATTTGGCGGAGTCCTGCACGGTGTGCCGCGTGGCGGTCTTGAGCACCTCGACGATGCGGTCGTAGCGGTAGGCTTCCGCCCAGCCCATGGTATTGGTCAGGTCGCGGTAGGCGTAGTCGTCCGGGACGTTGTACTGGTTGGCCGTGGCGAAGAAGCCCTCGCGGGGATTCAGGATGCGCGGCAGCAGCGAGCCGGACAGATACCCCGCCCATTCGTAGCGCCCGTCCCCCGGCACCGGCAGCAGTCCGCTCCAGTCCGGGTTGGGCCGTATCGGCACCAGCGAACCGCCGAACCAGCCGATGTTGCCGTCCACGTCGGCGTAGACCATGTTCTCGCCCGGCGTGAAATGCCGCGCCATGCCTTCGCTGAACTCGGTCCAGTTGTTCGCCTGGTTCAGCCGCAGACTGGCCAGGTAGGCCGCCGTGCCCGGGAATTCCAGGTACGCGGCGCGAACGGCATAGGCCTTGTTGGCCGCGGCATCCTCGTACACCACCGGACCATGGCGCGTGAACTTGAGCGTCACCTTCTGCTCGGCCTGGCCGCGCACGGGCACGCTCTCCTCCACCTTCGTCATGGTTTGCCACGCCCCCTTGTAGCGGTACTGGTCGGGATTGGCCGGGTTGGTCTCGTAGACGTACAGGTCCTCCTCGTCGCCATAGGCGAAGATGGTCAGGCCGAACGCGATGCGTTCGTTGTGCCCCATCGACACGCCCGGCAGCGCGGGCTCGCCGGCGCCGATCACGTTCCAGCCCGGCGCGTGCAGGTGCACCATGTAGCGCAGCGACGGCATGCTGATCGCACGGTGCGGATCCCCCGCCAGGATCGGTTTGCCCGAGGCGGTGCGGTCCCCGGATACCGTCCAGTTGTTGCTTTCGTGCTGGAGGGCCAGCAGTTCCTCGGGCTCGCGCGCGGCCGTGCCGCCGCTGGCCGACAAGGCCGAGGCCAGGCGCTCGCGGGCGACCGGCGACAGCGGACTGCGCGGGAAATCCCCCGCCTCGAACGCCATGCCGTTGCGCGCCAATTGATACTCGGCCAGGATGGCCGTGGTCAGGGTTCCGACATCCAGCCCCGCCGGCACTTGCAGGGTCCTGGGCGGTTGCTGGTCGGTCAGCTCCTGCGTGACCGGCAGTCCGACGGCGGCGATGCGCCGGGCCATCGAGATCTCGGTACTGACGTTGCGCGTGATGCCATAGATACGTATCAGCGACGACGTGGGCGACCAGCGGCCGGGTTCGGTGCCGGTCAGGCGGAATTCGATGGGCAGCTTGGCGGGATCCGCCTTGACCTCGTCGACGTAGGCATTGATGCCATCGGAGAAAGCCGTCAGGATTTCCTTGCCCTGCGGGTGATAGCTGGCGAACTCCGCTTCGGTATCGCCGCGGAACAGGAACTTGCGCGCCGCGCGGTCGGCCGGCACGAAGCGGGCGCCGAACTGCTCGGCCATCTTGCCCTCGCCCCGCCGCCGCCACTGGTCCAGTTGCCAGAGGCGATCGCGCGCGGCGTTGTAGCCTTGGGCGAAGAACAGGTCGCGCTGGTTCTGGGCAAAGATATGGGACACGCCATGGCGGTCCCGTACGATTTCCACTTGCTCCTTGACGCCCGGCACCTGGGCGCCCGGGCCTGGAGGCGGGGTCGAGCCACCGCCGTCACCATCGCCGCCTCCGCCACAGGCGGCCAGCAGCAAGGCGGCCGCCGCCAACGACGACCATCGGATTCGTCCGTACCTGTCCATGTCTGTCTCCGTTTTTTCTTTGCGACACATCAGTCATTGCAGGCCACCGCACCGATGCGGCGGACCGCGCCAAGCCACGCGCCTTTCTTCCTCTCTCCTTCGTGCCAGATGAACCGCCGTTCTCCAAGCCGGCCGGCAGGTGGACCGTGCAATATCCATGCCATTACGCAGGGACCGCGCACATGGCAAAACCGGCCCTGGTGCGGGCC
This sequence comes from Alcaligenaceae bacterium SAGV5, assembly GCA_009360345.1. Classification (GTDB taxonomy): domain Bacteria; phylum Pseudomonadota; class Gammaproteobacteria; order Burkholderiales; family Burkholderiaceae_B; genus Pigmentiphaga. The sequence goes on along the minus strand of SPDP01000001.1, from coordinate 2,036,285 downwards.
GGTTTTGCCATATTTCAGAAAAACAACGGAAATCCTGTCCGGCCAACCGCACTCGCCAGCCGGCCCCGGATCAGCCTCCCCGCTGGCCGGGCTGCCACAGATAGTCGCACCGCGACACCTCGCCCATCCAGACCAGGCCATCGCCGATGTGGCCCGTCGAGGCCGCCAGCTTCAGGGTGTCGTACAGGATGTCGGCGTACTCGTCCGGCACCACCATGTCGATGCGCACCTTGGGCGAGAAATCCAGCAGCTCTTCCTTCAGGTTCTGCGGCTGGTGCCGGCCCGGGGCGCTGCACCCTTCGACGTGCGTGACGGTCATGCCAGGAAAACCCGGCGTGCGCATCAGCGCCTCGCGCACGTCGTCCAGGCGCACCGGCCGTATGATCGCCTTGATTTCCTTCATTCGCTTTCTCCTTGCGTTGCCGTCCAGCCGCCTCGGCGGCTGGAGATTCTTCGCCTATGCCTCGGGCGACTCCTCGTCGAACCAGCGATACAGCGTGGGCAGCACCAGCAGCGTGAGCAGCGTGCAAGAGATCAGCCCGCCGATCACCACCACCGCCAGCGGCCGCTGGACCTCCGATCCCGGTCCGGTCGCGAACAGGAAGGGAACCAGGCCCAGCATGGCCACGGTCGCCGTCATCATGACCGGCCGGAACCGCATGGTCGCCCCTTCCACCACCGCCTCGGCCAGCGGCATGCCTTCCATCCGCAGCTTGCGTATGCAGGACACCATCACCACCCCGTTCAACACGGCGATGCCCCACAGCGCGATGAAGCCCACCGATGCCGGCACCGACAGGTACTCACCCGTCACGAACAGCGCGATGATGCCGCCGATGGAGGCGAACGGCAGCACCGTGATGATCAGCGTCGCGTAGCGCACCGAGTTGAACAACAGGAACAGCAGGAAGAAGATGGCGGCCACGGTGGCGGGCACGATGATGGACAAATGGCCCAGCGCGCGCTCCATGTTCTGGAACTGCCCGCCCCACTCCAGGTGGTAGCCGGTGGGCAGTTGCACCTTGCCCCGCACCGTCTGCTGCAGCTCCGCCACGAACCCGCCCAGGTCACGGCCCTGCACGTTGATGGCGACCACCACGCGCCGCTTGCCGCCTTCGCGGCTGATCTGCGCCGGCCCGTCGCGCACCTCGATCGCGGCCAGGCTCTCGAGCGGCACGCGCACGCCATGCGGCGTGGTCAGCAGGATCTGGCGGATGGCCTGAACGCTGCCGCGGAAGTTCTCGGGCAGGCGCACGGCCGCCGAGAACCTGCGCTCGCCCTCATAGATCTCGGTAGCGGTCTTGCCGGCGATGGCCACTTCGATCACGTCATGCACGTCCGACACGTTCAGGCCATAACGGGCGATGGCCTGGCGGTCGATGTTGATCGACAAGTACTGCTGGCCGCTGACCCGGTCCACCCGCACGTCGCGCGCGCCCGGCACCGTCTCGGCCACCCGCGCGATCTCCTGCGCCTTCTGCAGCAGCCGGTCCAGGTCTTCGCCGAACACCTTGACGGCCACGTCCGAACGCACACCGGTGACCATTTCGTCGACCCGGTCGGAGATCGGCTGCGCCATGATGACCTGCGCGCTGGGAATCACTTGCAGGCGCTTGCGGATTTCCTCGGCGATGGTGTCCTGGTTCCAGCCCTCGGGCCACTCTTCCTGAGGCTTGAGGCTGACGATGGGCGTGGACTCGTTCTGCGCCTGCGGATCCGCCGGGCTCTCGCCCCGGCCCACGCCGGAAATCGCCGACTTCACACCCGGCACGCCCATGATGATCTTCATGGCCTGCCGCTCCAGTTCGATCGACTCTTCGAGCGAAATGTTGGGCACGCGGTTGATGCCCGGCACGATCGAACCTTCCTTCATCTCGGGAATGAATGCGGTACCCAGCAGGGGCAGCATGGCCAGCGACGCGGCGAAGGCCAGTACCGCCATCACGACGGTCTTCCTGGTATTGCGCAGCACCCAGTCCAGCATGCGCAGGTAATGCCGCTTCATGAAGGCGATCATGCGCGTGTCGTGCTCGGCGCCCCCCTTGAGCAGGTAGGACGACAGCACCGGCGACAGGGTCAGGGACAGCACCAGCGAGATCGCCAGCGCGATGGCGATGGTGTAGGCCAGCGGCGCGAACATCTTGCCTTCCATGCCCTGCAGCGTCATCAGCGGCAGGAACACCAGGATGATGATGCCGATGCCGAACACGACCGGCGTCGCCACCTCGGCCACCGCCTTGAGGATGATGCGGATCTTGCTCTCGCCGTTTTCCTTGGCGTGGCCCAGGTGGGCGAAGGCGTTCTCGACCACGACCACGGAACCGTCGACCATCAGGCCGATGGCGACCGCCAGCCCCCCCAGCGACATCAGGTTGGCCGAGATCCCCAGCCGGTTCATCGCGAAGAAGGTCAGGAGCGGTGTCAGCACCAGTGTCGCCACGACGATCAGCGAGGACCGCACATCCCCCAGGAACAGGAACAGGACGACGACGACCAGCAGGACGCCCTCCAGCAGCACCTTGGCCACGGTCCACAAGGCGGCGTCGACCAGTTCGCTGCGATCGTAGTAGGGCACGATCCGCAGGCCGTCGGGCAGCATGCCCTGGCCGTTGATCTCGGCCACCCGCTGCTTGATGCGCGCCACGACCTCCTTGGCGTTCCCGCCCCGCATCATCATGACGATGCCGCCCACGGACTCGGTCACGCCGTTCTTGACCACGGCGCCGTAGCGGACCTCGTGCCCCATGCTGACCCCGGCCACGTCCCGCACATAGACGGGCGTGCCGTTGGATTCGGCCAGCACGATGTTGGCGATGTCCTGCAGGTTCTCGATCAGGCCCACGCCACGTATCAGGTACTGCTCCGCGTAGTGCGGCAGGATGCCGCCGCCGGAATTGGCGTTGTTGCGCGCCAGCCCCTCGTAGACCTGTTGCAGCGTGATGCCGTAGTGGCTCATGCGGTCGGGATTGACCAGCACCTGGTACTGCTTCACGTAGCCGCCCTGCGAATTGATCTCGGCCACCTGCGGGATCGAGCGCAACAGCGGCCGCACCACCCAGTCCTGGACGATGCGCCGCTCGGTCAATTCTTTCTGCGTCAGCTCCCGGTCGCCGTCGTCGGGCCGGTCCAGGGTGTACTGGTACACCTCCCCCAGGCCAGTGGAAACCGGCCCGAGCACGGGTGTCACGCCGGCGGGCATGCGCGAGCCGATCTCGATCAGCCGCTCCATCACCAGTTGGCGCGCGAAATAGACGTCGGTCGCATCGGTGAAGACCAGCGTGATCAGCGACAGCCCCGGCTTGTTCAGCGAACGCATCTCCTCCAGCCCTGGCAGGCCGGTCATCGCGATCTCGATGGGCACGGTCACGAAGCGCTCGACCTCTTCCGGCGAGCGGCCGGTGGCATCGGTCGCGATCTGGACCTGGACGTTGGTGACGTCCGGGAAGGCATCCACCGACAGCTTGCGCATGGCGTCCAGGCCGGCCACCAGGGCCACCACCGCCAGCACGACGATGATCAGCCGCTGCTGCAGGGCAGCGCGGACGATTTTCTCGAGCATGATCGTTACTCCGGATCGACGCCAGCGCGCTGGTTGTTGAGGTGGAAGGCGCCTTCGACGACGACGCGGTCGCCGGCTTTCAGGCCCGAGGTGACCACCCGCTTGCCGTTGTACGAGGCTCCCATCTGCACCTGGGTCGCGCGAAAGCGCCCCGGCTCGATCTCGACATAGACGAGATCTTCGTTCTCGAATCGCACCACGGCCGATGCGGGAATCACGAGCTGCCCGGTCGGCCGGCTGGCGATCAGCATGGTCGCCAGCATCGCCGGCTTGAGCCTGCCGTCGGCATTGTCGATGGCTGTCCTGACCGGCACGGTGCGCGTGGCCGGATCGACCACCTGGCCGACGAAGATCAGCTCGCCCGAGATCTTGCGGTTGCCCAGCGCGGGAACCTCGATATCGACGGTCTGCCCCGCCGCCACCAGGTCGGCCTGCTGCTCAGGCACTTCGGCCACGGCCCACACGCGCGACAGGTCGGCCACCGTGAACAGCGCGTCGGCCGGCTGCACCACCTGTCCTGGCGACACCTTGAACTCCACCACCGATCCGCGCAGGGTGGACACCACCGGCGAAAAGGAGCTGATCTCGCCCGACTGCCCCATGCGGGCGATCGCCGGCGGCGACATGCCCAGCACGCTCAACTGCTCGGAAGCGGCGCGCAATTCGGCCGCGGCCACCGCGTATTCGTTCTCGCGCCGCTGCAATTCGGCCTTGCCGATCACGTCGGCGGCGAACAGCAGCCGGGCCCGCTCGCGGGCGTTCTGCTGCAGCTCGGACTGGGCCCGGGCCTTCAGGTAGGCCAGTTGCGCGCTGCCCAGCTCGGTGCTGTGCAGACGCGCCAGCACGTCGCCGGGTTTGACCGCCGCGCCCAGCGTGGTGTTGATGTCGGTTACCCGCCCCGTCACTGGCGCGCCGATGCGGGCCATGCGCTGGCGGTCGAAATCGATGCGGCCCGCGACACGCAGCACGTCGCTGAACGGTTCCACCGAGATCGCGGAAATCTTGATGCGGGCCTGCATGGCCTCGTCCGCGATCACGATGCCAGGGTCGAGGACTTCGGCCGGGGCTGCCTCGGTCGAGGGCTTGTCGCCGCAGGCGGCCAGGACGAGGCAGAACGCCGCGAGGAGGCTCCATCGGCCGGCGGCCGGCCGGGCCCGGCGGATGCCGTGGAAGGTCGTGCGGAATTGGCTCGGAATCATGAAGGGTCACCTGCGGAAGAGTTGGCCAGCAGCCGCTCGATTTCCACGGCGGCCATTTGCAGATCGAATTGGGCGGCGATCAGGTCGTTGCGCGCGGTACGCAGCACGCGCTGGGCATCGATGTAGTCGATGATCCCCCGCTCGCCATAGCGATAAGCGGCCTCGGCCACGTTCAACGCGGCTTCGGCCTGGCGCACGATGCCCGACTCCAGCGCCTCGACCTGCGAGGCGGCGATCTGGAACTGCTGGTAGGCGGAATCCAGTTGCTGGGTCAGTTCGAACTCGCGCGCCTCGAGCAGGCTGCGCGCGCGCATGGCGGTGGCGGCGGCCTCGTCGATCGGGCCCTGGCGGCGGTCCCACAAGGGCACGCTGACCACCACGCCGAACTGCGTGTCGCGCGTGTCGGGATCGCGGCTGGACGTGGCCTTGAGCGCCACCGAGGGCATGCGCAGCGAACGTTCGTAGTCCACCGCGGTGCGGGCTCGCAGCACCTCCGCCCGGAACTGGGTAAGTTCGGGATTGCCCGCCAGCATCACCTCCCGCAACTTGCCCAGCGGCTCCAGGGCGGGCGTCCCGCCCAGCCGGCCGTCCACGGCGAACGCCGTGGGCAGGATGCCGCCGACCTGCTGGCGCAGGAAGGACTTGGCCTGGTTCACGCGCAACAGGGCGCTCTGGTTGTTCTTCTGCGCATTCAGCAGTTCGGCCGCGACGCGGATCGCCTCGTACTTGGGCGCATCGCCCACGTCCACCCGGACCTGGGCGCGGTTGTACAACTGCTGGGTCAGCACCAGGTCTTCCTGGGCCGCGGCGAACTCGGCCTCGCGCCGCAGCGTCTCGTAAAACCCGCGTTTGACCTGGGCCACGAGCCCCGCCACGAAGAACTCCTGCCCCGCGGTGACGGACCTCAGCGTCCCGGTCGCCAGTTCGCGCCGCAGCTGGCGCTGGCTGGGCAGGTCGATGCGCTGCGTAATGGACAACGTCTGGCCGATGCCGGTGGCGGTGCCGGGCTGGCGCGCCGAGACGCGGCCCGTGGTGAACTCCACCTCGGGATTGGGATAGGCCCGGGCGGTGGTCAGGCCGGCCTGGGCGGCGTCGACGCCGGCGGCGGCGGCCTCGACACCTTTGTTGCCCTGCAGGGCAAGGGACAATAGCTGGTCGAGCGTGTAGGGCTGCGCTGCAGCCGCGTGGGTACACATGCCCGCCAGCCACACTGACAAAACGAGTGTGATGGGCTTCATGATGATCGTTGGGACGAACACGCGCGACGGCCCAGGGGGCCGCCGGCAAGGCGCGTGCGGCGGCTAGCTGCCGCCGCAGACGAAAGTGACGCGGATCAGGCCGTCAGTGACGGCGGCCGGTAGGCCCGGAACACCGGAGCCGGCGCGGGAGGACGCGGCGAAGCGACGAACAGCGAGTCGCCCAGGGTGGGCGCGGCGATCGCGACGCACAGGGGAAGGTCGAACTCGTGGGGGTCCAGCGGGACACCGCTGTACGAATTGTCGTTGACCGGCGGCCGGCAGGCCAGGCCATCCACCGCCACGTCGCCCCAGTCGGGCTCGGAAATCTGCTCGACGATGTCGAATTCCTCGTCCAGCTCGAACTCCCAGCGCGGCATGTCGATCTGGGCGGCGGCGCCGGCCTGTGGCATCTCGCGCAGTTCCTGGGCGACCGCCGTGGGCAGGTGGGACGCGACACGGGCATGCTGGTAGCCGGCCACCACGTGGGCCTTGAACTGGCACACGGCGGACTCCGCCCACGCCCATTGAAGGGGCAGGCACAGCAATACGAGAAACGCGTACCAATGTCGCATGTGCAGCATTTTAAGCGCTGCGCGAGTTTTTGCAATTCGCTCTCATTTCGCGCCGAATGCGGGACGGCGCGGCTTCGGCAAGGCTTATCCGCCGGCCGGCGTGGTCATGTTGTCGCGGACGCGTTGCAGCAATCCCATCAACTGGCCGCGCTCTTCCTCGGTCAGGCCACGCAGCGCGAAAGCGGCCAGCTCGTCGCCCACGCTCAGCGCCTCCGCCAGCATGGACTCGGCCTTGGCCGTGGCCTCGACACGGAATGCCCGCCTGTCGTTGGGCACCGGCATGCGCGTGACCCAGCCGCCCTCCTGCATCCGGTCCAGCATGCGGGCGACGGTCATGGGCGTGACGTCCAGCGTCTCGGCCAGTTGCGCCTGCGTCATCGGCCCCAGGAAGGACAGGTACAGGGCCAGGCGGCACTGCGCGCGGCTGAGCGCCAGCCGCCCGCGCGCCCGGCGGTCGAACTCGGTGCTCATCAGCCGGCCGATGTCTGACACCATGAAACCGAAGCGCTTGTCGTAGGGAGTCGCCATGGGAAGACCGGAAGGGGAAACGCGCGATATTGTCACCCATCGCCGCGCGTTCGGGAATATGTAAGCAAGCATATGATATACCTGCATACCATTCCAGTCCCGCCGGACGTTTACCGTGCAAACCTCCGCCGCGCCGCTCAACCGGCGCATGATCACGCTGTCCATCATGCTCGCCACGCTGATGCAGACGCTGGACAGCACCATCGCCAACGTCGCGCTGCCGCACATGCAGGGCACGCTGTCCGCCTCCCAGGACGAGATCAGCTGGGTGCTGACCTCGTACATCGTGGCCGCCGCCATCGCCACGCCGCTGACCGGCTGGCTGGCCGCGCGGCTCGGCGTCAAGCGCCTGCTGGCGGTCGCGGTCAGCGGCTTCACCGTGGCGTCGCTGCTGTGCGGCCTGTCCGAGACCCTTGCCCAGATCGTCGGCGCGCGGCTGCTGCAAGGCCTGTTCGGCGCCGCGCTGGTGCCGCTGTCCCAATCGATCCTGCTCGACATCAATCCGCGCGACAAGCAACCGCAGGCCATGGCGATCTGGGGCGTGGGCGTGATGGTGGGACCGATACTAGGCCCGACGCTGGGCGGGTGGCTGACGGACAGCTACAACTGGCGATGGGTGTTCCTGATCAACCTGCCCATCGGCGCTTTCGCGCTGTTCGGCGTGCTGACCTACCTGCCTCGTTCCAAGCCCTCGGCCCGGCAGGCGCTGGACTTCTTCGGGTTCATCACCTTATCGCTGGCGATCGGCGCCCTGCAGGCCATGCTGGACCGCGGCCAGCAACTGGACTGGTTCAGCTCGCTGGAGATACGCATCGAAGCTGCCGTGGCGCTGGTCAGCTTCGTCTTCTTCGCGCTGCACACGGCCACCGCGGGCAAGGGGTCCTTCTTCCGCTACGAACTCCTGAAGGACAGCAACTTCGTCACGGGCACCTGTTTCATCTTCGTGATCGGCGCGGTGATGTACGCGACGCGCGCCCTGCTGCCGCCCATGCTGGAGGCGCTGATGGGCTATCCGGTGGCCACCACGGGCCTGGTCACCGCGCCCAGCGGCGTGGGCACCATGGTGGCCATGCTGATCGCGGGACGGCTGGTCGGGCGCATGGACGTGCGCATGATGCTGCTGGCCGGCTTTCTGGTATCGGCCGTCGCGCTCTACCAGATGATGGGCTATACGCTGGTCCTGTCGGAGAACGATATCGTCTGGCCGGGCGTCATCCAGGGCGTGGGCCTGGGCTTCGTATTCGTCCCCCTGAGCGCGGTCACCTTCGCCACGCTGGCCCCCGAACTGCGGGCCGACGGCACCGCCATCTTCAGCCTGATGCGCAACATCGGCAGCAGCATAGGCATCTCGGTGATCCAGGCGCAGGTCACGCGCAACACCCAGGTCGTCCATGCCTCGCTGGTCGAGCATATGCATCCGGCCAATGCCGCGCTCGTGCAGAACTACGACCTGAGCTCGCCTTCCACGCTGGAATCGTTGAACCAGATGGTGACGCAACAGGCCTCGATGATCGCCTACGTCGACGCATTCAAGCTGATGTTCATCGCCACCCTGTGCGTGGTGCCGCTGCTGGCCGTCGTGCGGTCGCGCCGCCGCGCCGCGGGCGAGGACGCGCCGCACGTGGCCATGGACTGATCCCGGCCGCGGCCCAGGGCCTGTTCACGCTGGATCCCCACCCGCGCCCAAGGCGTAGTCGCTCATGGGCGGGCACGAGCAGGCCAGGTTGCGGTCGCCGTACAGGTTGTCCACCCGCCCCACCGGCGGCCAATACTTGCGCTCGCGCAGCGACGGCAGCGGATAGGCCGCGCGCTCGCGCGCATACGGATGCGGCCAGTCCCGCGCCAGCAGCGTCTCGGCGGTGTGCGGCGCGTTCTTGAGCAGGTTGTCGTTGCGGTCCTGTTCGCCCGCCTCGATTTCCGCGATCTCGACGCGTATGGCGATCATCGCCTCGATGAAGCGGTCCAGCTCGGCGCGGCTCTCGGATTCGGTAGGCTCCACCATCAGCGTGCCAGCCACCGGAAAGCTCATCGTCGGGGCGTGGAAGCCGTAGTCGATCAAGCGCTTGGCCACGTCCTCGGCATCGATACCGCAACGCTGCTTGATGGGCCGCAGGTCGAGTATGCATTCGTGCGCCACATGATCGCCGCGGCCGGTGTACAGGACGGGATAGTGACCGGCCAGCCGGCGCGCCACATAGTTGGCGTTCAGGATGGCGACCTGGGTCGCCCTGCGCAGTCCCTCGGGGCCCATCAGCGCCACGTAGGCGGCCGGAATGGGCAGGATCCCCGCCGACCCCAGCGGCGCGGCGGCCACGGGCCCGCATGGCGTGCCGTCCGGCAGCCGGCCGTCCTCGCCGACCACGCCGGGCAGGTAGGGCGCCAGGCCGCCAGCCCGCCCTTCCCCGCCAAGCCCGCCGCAATCCCGTCCAGCGCGTCGATCACCTCCATCGTCATCCGCGCGATCTGCGCGTCGCTCGCATGGTCCGACAGGCTTTCCCGATGCGCCCCCAGCCCCGACAGATAATTCAGCAACGTATGCGACAACGTCAGGAACCGCAGCCCCGCATCGGCATCCCGCCGGAAATGCCCCGGCTCGGCCAGCATGTTCGACATCGCCATCGACAGCGCCGCGTCCGCATTGTGCGCATTGCGCCGCGCCAGCCGATAGGCCAGATCGTCGCGCTTGCCGGTCTCGTACTGGATCATGATCTCGCGCAGATAACGGCTGTTCGCCGCCAGCGCATTGGCCGCCACCTGCGTCAGCCGGCGCCCCTGCCAGTCCGGCATCACCACCAGCACCGCCAGCCCCGCGATCGCCGCGCCGATCAACGTGTCCACCAGCCGCGGCACGAACAGGTCATAGCCGTTGCCGATCTGGTTGAAACACAGCAATACCAGTACCGTGATCGCCGCCGTCCCGATCATGTAGCGCGTCGAACGCGTGGCGAAAAAAGCCACGCCCGCCACCACGGCGAACAGCGCCTGCACCAGCAGGCTGGAAAACAGCTTGAACAGCACCCACCCCACCAGCAGCCCCAGCACCGTGCCCAGCACCCGCTGCACCAACCGGGTACGCGTGGCGCCATAGCTGGGCGCGCAGACGAACAGCGTCGTCAGCACGATCCAGTAGCCCTGCTGCGGATGGACCAGATGCAGCATGCCGTAGCCCGCCGCCATCGCCAGCGTCAGCCGCACGGCATAGCGGAACACCGGCGCCCCCGGCGTCAATTGCAGCCGCACCCGGTCGAAGGCCTCGCCCACCGACTGCGGGGAACGATCCAGCAGGCTGTTGTCCTGCTGCTGCTCGTCCAGCTTGTCGGGATTGCTCGCGCTGCCCAGCCGCCGGTCCAGTTCCGCCAGGTTGGCCGACAGCGCCCCCACCGACCGCAGCAACCGCATCCATTCCGGCCGGCCCTGCCGGCGCAGGTAATCCAGCGAGGCATCCAGGTCGGCCCGGGCCTGCCGCGCCTCGTCCCCGGCATCGAAGGGCTGGCGCATCCGGATCGCCCGCGCCAGCCGGCGGCAAGCCTGCCCCTGCAGGCCCAGCAACCGCTGGCAGCGGAACATGATGTCGCTGTGGAAAAAGGCGTCGGCCAGCTCGTCGTAGGGATAGTGCGAAGAACTGGCGCGCTCGTGCACGTCCTGCGCGATGAAGTACAGCCGCAGATAGCGGGCCGTCTTGCGGCCCGGCCGGCTCTGGCCCAGGCGGCTGAAAATGCTCTCCTTGGCCCCGTTCAGCGCCACCACCACCTTGCCGTTGAGCTGCGCCAGCTCCAGCCGGCGCGCCTCCAGGTCGATCCCGCGCACCGGTTCGAACAGCGAGCCCTTCAGCACCAGGTAGTCCCCCAGCGCCGCATACAGCCGCGCCAGCCGCTGCTGCACGGGCTGGTGCACGAACAGCGCCGCCCACAGCACCGACAACAGGCCGTACCAGGCCGCCCCGGCCATCAGCAGCGCCGGCTCGTGCCAGAAGCCGCCCTCGCCGCCGCCCTGCTCCACGCCTATGGTGGTGTAGATGGCCAGGATCAGCGTCGCATACCCGATGGCGCGGTAGCGCTCGCCGATGGCTCCCAGCATGGTCAGGCAAAACGTGGACAGCACCATCCCCGCCAGGAACAGCCAGGGATAGGGAAACAGCGCCTTGACCGCGACGGCCGCCACGGCGAAGCAGGCCAGCGTGACGACCTGGGCCAGCAGCCGGCCGCGCCAGTTGTCGTCGGTCTCGGCCAGCGCGCAGGCGATGACGCCCAGGAACGCCGGAATGACCAGATCCATCCGGTCATTCCACCCGCACAGGGCCATGACGCTGGCCAGGGCGATGAACACGCGCAGGCTGTAGACGAAGGTGTCATGCGCCCAGAGGCGGCGCAGGGTATCGGGAATGGAGGCGAGACGCATGAGTGCAACAGGGAACTGACAACCGTAACTATCGCACGCAGGACTCGTGCCAGGGTCCCCGGCGCGCAACGCCCGTCCCGGAACACGGCCCGCGTAACGCGGACTTCGCGCCACCTGGCCGCGCGCGGGGACATGCGATAATCGAAGCCGCCGTACCTCCCAGCCCAAGCCCATGAAACAATACCTCGACCTCGTCCAATCCGTTCTCGACAACGGCTCGTGGCAAGTGAACAGAACGGGCGTCCGCACCCTCAGCCTGCCCGGCGCCTCGCTGCGCTTCGACCTGCGCCAGGGATTCCCGGCCGTCACGACCAAGCGGCTGGCGTTCAAGTCCGCCATCGGCGAACTGGTGGGCTTCCTGCGCGCCTCGCGCAGCGCCGCGGAATTCCGCGAACTGGGCTGCAAGGTCTGGGACCAGAACGCGAACGAGAACGCGCAGTGGCTGGCCAACCCCTATCGCGAAGGCGAAGACGACCTGGGCCCCGTCTATGGCGTCCAGTGGCGCCAGTGGCCCGCCTACAAGGTCCTCGACGCGGCTCGCACCGCCCAGTTGCAGGACGCGCTGGGCCGCGGCTATGCCCGCGTGGCCGAGTTCGACGAGGACGGCGCGCGCAAGGTGCTGCTCTACAAGGCCGTCGACCAGTTGCGCCAGTGCCTGGACACCATCCACGCCAATCCCGGCGACCGCCGCATCCTCTTCCATGGCTGGAACTGGGCCCAGATCGAGGAAATGGCGCTGCCGCCCTGCCATCTGCTCTACCAGTTCCTGCCCAACGCGACCACGCGCGAAATCTCGTTGTGCCTGTACATCCGCTCGAACGATATCGGCCTGGGCACGCCGTTCAACCTGACCGAAGGCGCCGCGCTGCTGCATCTGGTGGGCCGGCTGACCGGCTACCAGCCCCGCTGGTTCAGCTATTTCATGGGCGATGCCCACATCTACGAGAACCACCTGCCCATGCTGCGGGAACAACTGACCCGCACGCCCTTCCCCGCGCCGCAACTGGCCTTGTCCGACCGCATCCCCGACCATGCCCTCACCGGCAAGTACGAACCGGAATGGCTCGAACGCGTGGAGCCGGGCGACTTCTCGCTGGTGGGATATGAACACCACGCGCCGCTGACGGCGCCCATGGCCGTCTAGGACCCGTTCCCGCCAACCCCCGCCCGCGCCCAAGGCGCGGGCCCTGGCAGTCCGCTCGCCGCCGGTCACTCCGGCGTCAACCCCGCCGCTTTCACGCCCTCCCGCCAGCGAGCCAGGTCCGCCTGGATCTGCTCGGCGTAGCGCCGGGGCGTCGTGCCCTCCGGTGCCAGGCCCAGTCCTTCCAGTTGCCGTACGACGTCCGGCAGTTTCACGATGCTCGCGATCTCGGCCTGCAGCTTGTCGATGATCGCCTGGGGCGTTCCGGCCGGCGCCATCAAGCCATACCAGGAGTTGATTTCGTAGTCCGGGAACAGCTCGACGATGGCCGGCAGCTCCGGCTGCAACGCCGACCGGCGGCGCGTGCTGACCGCGATGCCCCGCAACTGCCCGCTTTTCAGATACGCCACGGCCCCCGAGATGTTCAGGAACGCCATGTCGATCTGCCCGCCCAGCATGTCCGTGATGACCGGAGCCGCGCCCTTGTAGGGCACGTGCAGCAGGTCCACGCCCGCCCTCTTGCCCAGGATCGCCCCCGCCAGGTGCGTGGTGCTGCCCGGCCCCACCGACCCGTAGGACAGCTTGCCGGGATGCGCCTTCGCATAGGCGATGAGTTCGCCCAGGTCGTGGATGGGCAACTGCGGCCGGACCACCAGGACCAGCGGCGCGGACACGACCTGGGTGATCGGCGCCAGGTCCTTCACCGGGTCATAGGGCATGTCGCGTTGCAGTGCCGGGCTGATGGTGATCGGCCCCACGTGCGAAAACAGCAGGGTGTAGCCGTCGGGCCTGGCCCGGGCGACCATGGCCGAACCGATGACGCCATTGGCGCCGGCGCGGTTCTCGACCACGAACTGCTGGCCCAGGCGTTCGGACAATTTCTGCAGGATGGGGCGCGCCACGGCATCGGCCGGCCCTCCTGGCGTCCAGGGGTTGATAACGGTCACGGGGCGGGACGGATAAGGCTGGGCCAGGGCGGTACCGGCAGCCAGCAGCCCGGCGGCCAGCACCGCGCACACCCGGTGCCATGGACGACGTCCGACGGCGCACGCAGGATGGATCCACATGTCAGGTCTCCTCGTATCGTTCTTCGTGTCCCGCGTTCAGCACTCGGGAATTTTCGAGCCGAGCTCCGATACGCCATAGAACTGCAGCACCTGCTCGAAACGGCGCGGATCCGGCGACTGGTGGAAATAGCCGTGGTTGCTGGGCCGCATGCCGCTCAGGCGTCGCAGGTCCACCATCATCTCGGCCATCTTGAAAGAGACGGCCAACCCATCGACCACGGTGGCGCCGCCGATCCGCTCGACCCCGGCCTTCGACAGCAACAGGTTCATCGGCAACTCCCCGGGCACGATGACATCGGCCCCGGTTTCCCGCACCAGCTTTTCGCCCTGCTCGACGATGCGGGCCACCACCGCGTCGCGCCGCGACGGATCCATGTGCCCGGCCAGCACGTCCTTGAAAGACACGCCCGCGTGCTCGATGCCGGCGAAGCGGTTCTCCAGTCCCCAGTGGCGCAATTGCTCGGGCCAGAAATCCAGCCGTTCCTTGATGAAAAACAGCATGCCGGCACGCCGGCCATACAGGCCCGCGAGATTGAACGCGGCCTCGCCGTATCCGACCACGGGGATATCGACGATGGTCCGGATCTCGCGCGCCATCGGACCGGCGATGCTGGCCAGCACCATCGCGTCGAAGCCCTGCTGCTGCGCCTCGCGCGCGGCGGCCAGCCATTGCAGGCCGTGCATCCAGTACAGCACGCCGTAGGCCAGGTCCGAACCGGGATAGTCGCTCGTGTAGGTGCCGGGTATCTGTCCGTGCAGGACGACCTCGGTGTCGGGCCGGACGACCTCGCCGATGCGCAGCTTGAGCGCGTCGGCATAGGCGGGCAAGTCCTGCAGTACGGTAAAGCTCTGGTGCCAGATGCGCATGATGGTCACTCCGGGTGATCAAAGGGTTGAGGCTTCGCGCTGGCGCGCCCATTCCCGCAGGACGTGGCGCTGCAGCTTGGAACCGTTGGCCGCCGTATGGTAGGGCAGCTCGTCGACGAAATAGATGGCCCGCGGCACCTTGAAATTGGCGATGCGCGCGCGGCTCCAGGCGATCAATCCGTCCGCGTCCGCCGACATGCCAGGACGCAGCTTGACGAAGGCCACGGGCACCTCGCCCAGCCGCGGATCGCTGCCGGCCGCGACCGCGACGTCGGCGATCGCCTCGTGGGTCCGCAGCAGCCCTTCGACCTCCTGCGGGGCGACGTTGAAGCCGCCCACCTTCAGCATGTCCTTGAGCCGGCCCACGTAGAACAGGAAGCCGTCCGCGGTCCGCACGCCCAGGTCGCCGGTGTGGAACCAGCCGTCCCGAAAAGCCGCGGCGGTGGACTCGGGATCGTTGTAGTACCCCCGCATGACCGTGGGCCCGCGCACCACGATCTCGCCTTCCTGCCCGGCCGATCTGTCCAGGCCGGACTCGGGATCCACCACACGCACCTCGACGCCTTCGGCCACGCGTCCGCCCGCCTTCACGCTGACCTCGAACGCATCGTCCAGGCGGTTGTACAGGATCATGGGGTTGGTTTCGGTCATGCCGTAGGCATGGATGAAACGATGGAGGCCGAGCCCGGGCCCCATCTCGCGCGCCAGCGCCTCGTCCAGCCCGGCGGTGAAGGCGATGGTGGCCCGGCGCTCGGGCTCGTCGCCCGGGGGATCGCGCCGGCACGCCGCCATCAGTTCGCGGATCTGCACGTCCACGCCGTGGATCACGGTGCAACGCTGCGCGCGCAGCAGCTCGGCCGCTTCGTCCGGCCGGTAGCTGTCCTGGAAGACCAGCCGCGCGCCGGCGCCCAGTGTGGACAGGACCTTGTTGGCGCCGCCCGAGATCCCGAAGAACGGATAGAGGGTCAGCACGCTCTCGCCGGGTTGCAGCTCCAGCCAGCGGCCGCCGCGCACCGAATGCGGCAGCAGGTTCGCGTGGGTCAGCGGCACGCCCTTGGGAAACGAAGTCGTGCCCGAGGTATAGAACAAGACCGCGACGGCATCTGCGTCGTCCGCGCGGGGCGGTACGCCATGCTCGTCCAGATACCGCCGGCCCGTGTCGAGCAAGGCTGCCGTATCCTGCGCGTCCGCCGCGGGCGCGGTGTGCACGCCGATCACCGTCTCCAACGCCGGCAGCGCCGCATCCGCGCGGGCCTCGGCGATCTGGCCGGCGTGATCGTGGCCCAGGTAGCTGCCCATGGCGATCAGCGCGCGGGCGCCGGAATGGCCCAGCACGTGCCGCAGCTCGCGGCTGCGGAACCGCGGATTGATCGGAACGAACACCGCCCCCAGCCGCGTGACGGCGAACAGATACAGCACCCACTCCGGAAAGCTCGACAGCATCACGCCGACCCGGTCGCCCGGCCGCACGCCTTGCCGCATCAGGGCCCATTGCAGCGCGCATGCATCGCGCGCCAGTTCCGCGTAGGTCCACCGGCGCAGGCCGGGGCCGTGCTGGCGGTCGCTGGCCACCATCGCCCCGCCATCGCCGAAACGCGCGCCGATCTCGTCGACGAACCGCCCCAGGGTCCAGCGGTCCACATCCGCCAGCGGCCCGTTCGTCGCGACTGTCATGCGAACATCTCCCGCCCCAGGCACGCCCGGGCGATCTGGTTCTTCTGGATTTCGCTGGTGCCCTCGCCGATGCGAAAGGCGCGGACATCGCGATAAATCATTTCCACCGGCGATTCGGCCATGTAGCCCGCGCCGCCCAGCAGTTGCAGCGCGCGGTCCGCCACCCTGCCCGCCATCTCGGTGGCCGACAGCTTGGCCATGGAAACGGCCGCGCGTGCATCGGCACCCCGGTCCATTTCGCGTGCCGCCGCATAGAGCAGGGCGCGCGACTGTTCGATGTCGACCGCCATCTCGGCCACCATCCACTGCAAGCCCTGGAAGCTGCCCAAAGGCCGCCCGAATTGGCGGCGCACACGCAGATGTTCGATCGCGTAATCGTAGGCGCGCTGGGCCATGCCCACGCAATGCGCGGCCACGCCTATCCGCGACTCCAGGATATTGGCCAGCCCCAGCCGCAGGCCGCCGCCGATTTCGCCCAGCACATCCGCATCGGCGACGAACACGTCGTCGAACACCAGCTCGCACACCGGATAGCCGCGCCACCCCATCTTGCGATGGACGCGCCCCACCGAGAAACCCGCCGCCCCGTGCGCCACGACGAAGGCGGCCGGGGCCTCGCCACCGTCCTGCCGCGCCTTGGCGATCACGATGACACGATCGGCGTGATCGCCGTGAGAGATGAAGTGCTTGGTGCCGGTCAGCCGCCAGCCTCCTTCCACGCGGAGGGCACGGGTCCGGATGGATCCGGCGTCCGACCCGGCACCGGGTTCGGTCAGCGCGAAGGCCCAGACCTGCTCGCCACGCACCGCGGGCGCCAGCAGACGCTCGCGCTGCTCGCCGCGGCAGGCCAGGAGGGCCTTGGGCGGACGGCCGGCCAGGTCGGCCAGCGCCACGCTCGCCTGCCCCAACTGTTCGCGTATCAGGACCTGCGCCAGATAAGGCAAACCGGGGCCACCGGCCTCCTCGGGCATGTTGAAACCGAACAGGCCAAGCTCCACCGCCTTGGCCCGCAGGCCGCGGGCAAGCTCCGGGGGCACGCGGTCGGCACGCTCCACGTCTTCTTCATGCGGCCACAGTTCCTTGCGCACGAACTGGCGCGCCAGGTCGGCGAACTGCACGAACTCCGCGGGAATCAGGTAATCCATGTCAACCTTCTGCAACGAATACGGGAATCGATATGGCGGGATCGGGCGACGGACCGAAGCGGCAACGCACCCGTTGGCCCGTCCGCAGCGCGTCGGCGCCGGTGCCGACGATGCGGGCGAACAGGCGCACGCCCTCGTCCAGCTCGACGAAGGCCACGACGTAGGGCACGTCGGCCTGGAGTTCAGGGCGCGGGGCGCGCGTCACCACGCTCCAGGTCGACAGACGTCCGCCGCCGCTGGCCTGGCGCCAGTCCAGCGCGCCGCCGCAATGCCGGCAGGCGGCGCGGGGCGGCCATTGCCATGCCCCGCAATCGCCACAGCGGGGCAGAAGCAGCACGCCCCGCCCGGCCGCCTCGCGATACGGCGCCAACAGCCCCGATGAACGAACATCCGTCATTCCGGGGCTCCCAGCAGCAGTACGCCGTGCGTGGCAAACACGCCGCCCATGCCATGCGCCAGCGCCAGCCGTCTTTCGCCGGCCTGGCGTGCGCCGGCTTCGCCGCGCAATTGCACGACCGCCTCGACCACGTTGCCGATGCCGCCCGCCCGGGCGGGATGGCCATGCGACAGCAGGCCGCCATGGGTATTGACGGGCAACTCGCCCATCGAGCCGAAACGGCCGTCCAGGAACCCCCGTCGGCAGCGTCAGAGGTGTATAAGAGACAGGGGCGGTACAATGCCCCCAGCTCCTTTCATGACAACATAGGTTTCCCCCATGGCCCTCCAGTGCGGCATCGTGGGCCTGCCCAACGTCGGCAAGTCCACACTCTTCAACGCCTTGACCAAAGCCGGCATCGCCGCGGAAAACTACCCCTTCTGCACGATCGAACCCAACGTCGGCGTGGTCGAGGTTCCCGATCCGCGCCTCGATGCCCTGTCCGCCATCGTCAAGCCCGAGCGCGTCGTGCCCGCCACCGTCGAATTCGTCGACATCGCCGGCCTGGTGGCCGGCGCCAGCACCGGCGAAGGCCTGGGCAACCAGTTCCTGGCCCACATCCGCGAAACCGACGCCATCGTCAACGTCGTGCGCTGCTTCGAGGATCCCAACGTCATCCACGTGGCCGGCAAGATCGACCCGATCGCCGATATCGAGGTGATCGAGACCGAACTGGCGCTGGCCGACCTGCAGACCGCCGAAAAGGCCGTGCATCGCAACAACAAGACCGCCCGGTCCGGCGACAAGGATGCCGCCAAGCTGGTGACCGTGCTGGAGAAGTGCATGGCCCAGCTCAACGAGGCCAGGCCGATCCGCGCGCTCGACCTGTCCGACGACGAAAAGGCCCTGATCAAGCCCCTGTGCTTCATCACCGCCAAGCCGGCCATGTACGTGGGCAACGTCAAGGAAGACGGCTTCACGAACAACCCGCTGCTCGACAAGCTGACCGAATACGCCAACAAGCAGAACGCGCCCACCGTGGCCATCTGCGCCGCCATCGAGGCCGAACTGGGCGAGATGGAAGACGAAGATCGCGCCGTCTTCCTGGCCGACATGGGCATGGAAGAGCCCGGCCTGAACCGCCTGATCCGCGCCGGCTTCAAGCTGCTGGGCCTGCAGACCTACTTCACCGCGGGCGTCAAGGAAGTGCGCGCCTGGACCGTGCCCGTCGGCGCTACCGCGCCGCAGGCCGCGGGGGTGATCCACACGGATTTCGAGCGTGGGTTCATTCGTGCGCAGACCATCGCGTTCGACGACTTCATCGCCTGCAAGGGGGAGGCCGGCGCGAAGGAGGCGGGGAAGATGCGGGCGGAAGGGAAGGACTACATCGTCAAGGATGGCGATGTGATGAACTTCCTGTTCAACGTCTGACCGGTTTTTCCGCCCAGGAAACGCACATGCTCCACCACGCATCGCTGGGCGTTTCCGATCTCGCGCGGGCGGCCGCGTTTTATGACGCGGTGCTTGCCCCGCTTGGATACGTGCGGGTCTGGGAAGACCTGCGGCCGGGCGAGGCCGATCAGGCGGTCGGCTATGGCCCGCGGGGGGGCGGCGACAAATTCGCGATCAAGTCCAGGCCGGAAAGGCAGCGCGCCCCGAGCCCCGGCTTCCATCTGGCCTTCGCCGCGCCAAGCCGCAATGCTGTCGCCCGCTTTCACCAGGCAGCGCTCGACCACGGCGGCCTCGACAACGGCGCGCCTGGCTTGCGGCCGCACTATGGCGCGGATTATTACGCTGCTTTCGTCGTTGATCCGGACGGGCATCATATCGAGGCCGTTTTCAATCCGGCCAGATGATCGCAGCCGGCGACAGGGGCGCTTCATCATCCGCCGTGGACTCGGACACCGTCCCGGTCATGTCGTCGGACCGCCTGTTGACGCCGGTGCGGGGTCTCGCTGTGTCAGGGCGCCGGCGCGGTAGGCGCCGGGCCTGAGCAGCAGCCAGGCCGCCAGCGCCCCGGCCAGGGTCAGTGCCGCCAGGACGAGCAGCAAGGAACGGAAGGCGTCGGCGTACACCGCCACCAGCAGCGCCCGGCCGTCGCCGCCCAGCTGCGCGGCCGCATGTTCCAATGCGCCCGCCGCCATATCGTTGGCGATGGCCGGAATGGCGGCCACGGCGCGTGGTTCGTGCAATGCATGCGCCAGTCCCGACTGCGTCAGCGCCAGCAGCAGTGCCGCCGCGGCCGCGAGCGCGACGGCTTCGCCCGCGAGCCGCATGGTCGAGAAAATACCGGTGGCCATGCCGGCGCGCTCCTTCGGCACGACGCTGACCGACAGGTCGTCCATCAATCCCCATGGCAGGCCGGTGCCCATGCCTATCAGCAGCATGGGCCAGACGATGGCCGTGGACTGGTGCCCCAGCGGTATCGCGGCCAGCCACAGCAGGCCCGCGGCGGCCACCACGAGGCCCGCCGCGGACAGGATGCCCGGCGAATATCTGCGCGCCAGCAGCCCGGCCAGGAACGGCACGACGGCCATCGGCAGCGACAACGGGATCATCATCAGCCCGGCCTGGACTTCGGAATAGCCTTCGACGCCGATGAAACCTATGGGCAGCAGGATCAGCAGCACGACGAAACAGACCGCCGTCGCGAGCGGCAGCAGTTGCACGCCGAGGAAACGGGGATAGCGGAACAGCGAGAGATCGAGCATGGGACGGGCCTGCCGCTGTTCGATGGCGACGAACGCGGCCAGCAGGGCGACCGATCCTCCCAGCAGCGTGAGCACCGCCGGGCTCGTCCAGCCGTACTGCGGGCCGGTGACGATGCCGAAGATCAGGAGACACAGCGCGGCGGTAAAGGTCGAGGTGCCCCACCCGTCGATGTCGCGCGCGTCCGGATCGCGTGTCTCGCGCATGCGCGGCACGCCGGCGAGCAGCACGAGCAGGCCGATGCCCGTGCCGGACAAGAAGATGGCCCGCCAGCCGAAGTGTTCGATCAACAGGCCCGACCAGATGGGGCCGAAGGCCAGGCCGACGCCGAAGGTGGTCCCGAGCAGGCTGAAGGCGCGCGTGCGCGCCGGGCCATCGAACTCCTGGGCCAGCGAGGCCGCGCCGCCCGCCATGGCCATCGCCGCCGCGACGCCTTGCGCGCCGCGCAGCAGGTCCAGCAGGATCAGGTCGGGCGCGAAGGCGGTCACGGCCGACAGCAAGGTGAAGCCCTGTACGCCCAGGCGGAAGATGCGTTTGCGCCCATACCGGTCGGCCAGCGTCCCGGCGGCCAGCACGAAACTGCCGAATGCGAGCACGAAGGCGTTCACGACCCAGGCCAGCGCGACGGGGCTGCCGCCCAGCTCCCGCGCGATGGCGGGAGTGGCCACGGCGGGGCCGGTGAAGCTGAGCGGCATCATGAGTCCCGCCAGGCATACGGCCGCCAGGACGACGGTCTTGCCGGCGGTCTCGGGACGGCCGGTGGTCTTGGCAGTCGTTTCCATGTCCGGCTCAGATGTTGTAGCCGCCATCGATGGTCAGCGCGGTGCCGGTGATGAAGCGGCTCTCCGCGCTGGCCAGATAGGCGACCAGTCCTGCCACATCCTCGCCTTCGCCATAGTGCCCCAGCGCCATCAGCGCGCGCAGGCCGTCCGCGCGTTCGCCGTCGGCCGGGTTCATGTCGGTGTCGATCGGACCGGGCTGCACCAGGTTGGCGGTGATGCCGCGCGGGCCCAGGTCGCGCGCCATGCCCTTGGTCAGGCCGACCAGCGCGGACTTGCTCATGGCATAAAGCGTCGAACCGGCGGCCGGCACGCGATCGGCGTTGCAACTGCCTATCGTGATGATGCGGCCGCCTGGCCGCATGTGCGCCGCCGCGGCCTGGGCGCCGGTGAAGGCCGCGCGCACGTTCACCGCCATCACGCGGTCGAATTCCTCGATGGTGAAATCCTCCAGCGCCTTCCAGTAGCCGATGCCGGCGTTGCTGACCAGGATGTCGAGCTGGCCGAATTCCTCCACGACACGCGCCACGGCCTGCGCGGGGGCGTCGGGCTCGGCGCTGTCGCTGCGCAAGGCCACGGCGCGGCGGCCCGTCTCGCGCAGGGTGCCGGCCACCGCCTCGGCCTTGTCCGGCGAACTCGCGTAGGTGATCGCCACATCCGCGCCCTCGCGCGCCAGGCGCAGCGCGATGGCCGCGCCGATGCCACGGCTCGCGCCGGTTACCAAGGCCACTTTTCCTGACAATCGGGACATGCTGTGCTCCATTTACGTAATGATCGTTATAAAATGATCCTCGACCTCTTTACGGAGCGTCAAGGAATTTTTTATCGATCGTTACAAAAAAGGTGCGATATGGCTGACCGGGGACGTCCGCGCGGCTTCGACCGCGACGCGGCCTTGCAGCGGGCAATGGAGGTGTTCTGGGAGCGCGGCTATGAAGGCACGTCGCTGTCGGACCTGACGACGGCGATGGGCATCAACGCGCCCAGCCTGTACGGCGCCTTCGGAAGCAAGGAAGCGTTGTTCCGCGAGGCGGTGGAACGCTACCGCCACACAGACGGCGGGATGACCGATCTGGCGTTGCGCGAGGGCAAGACCGCGCGGGCGGCGGTGGAGGGCATGCTGATGGCCGCCGCCACGGCGCTGACGCTGCCCGGCAAGCCCAAGGGGTGTTTCGTGGTGCTGGGGGCCACCAATTGCACGCCGGCCAATCAGCCGATGGCGGCGTTCCTGCGGACCCATCGGCTGGCGTCGACCCTGCGTGTGCGCGAACGGCTGGAGCAGGGGGTGGCCGACGGCGAACTGTCGCCGGATATCGATCTGGATACCTTGGCCCGGTACTTCACGACCGTTGTCCAGGGCATGTCGCTGCAGGCGCGGGATGGCGCCCGGCGCGCGGAACTGGAGCGGGTGGCCAGCGCCGCGATGGCGGTCTGGCCCAGGTAGCGCACGTCGATCGCCAGGTTCTTCAGGCCCGTTCGACCATCGCGGCCCGCCACGAATCGTACAGCTGCGGCGCGGGCGTGATCGGATAGTGGATGATGCGCACGGATTGCTCGGACAGCGGCAGGGCCAGTTCGCGGTAGACGGGCGCGGACGACAGTCCATAGGGTTCGGCATCGTCGTTCGAGTAGGCGTAGACGACTTCGCGTATGCCGGTCATGTGGATCGCGGCCAGGCACATCGGGCACGGCTGTCCGCTGGCGTACACCACGCAGCCGTTCAGGCGCGGCGAGCCCAGCGCGCGACAGGCCGCGCGGATGGCGGACAGCTCGGCATGGGCGGTGGGGTCGGCGCACGAGAGGATCTGGTTGACGCCCGTGCCGATGACCGAACCGCTCCTGACGATGACCGCGCCGAAAGGGCGGCCCCCGCATTCCGCGTTCTTGCGGGCGAGATCGACCGCCATGCGCAGGAAATGCTCGGGCATGTTCATGTTGCTTTCTCCCTATAGAGCCGGATCGTCCGGCGTCAAGCTTACGCTGGACGATCAATAAGATAAAAGACGGATTTATTATCTTTTCGATAATTACAGCTTATGGAGATCCGTCATGCTGCTCCGACCCATCCACTATTTCCTGGCGGTGGCCGAGCATCGCGGCTTCACGCGCGCCGCCGCGGCGCTGCATGTTTCGCAGCCGGCGCTGTCGCAGCAGATCCGGCAATTGGAAGAGATGCTGGGCGCGCAGTTGTTCGACCGGACGGGGCGCGCGACGCGGCTTACGGATGCGGGCCACGTCTACTTCAGGTACGCCCGCAAGGCCCTGCAGGATCTGGAGGAAGGCCGGCGCGCCATCCATGACGTGGGCGACCTGAGCCGGGGTGCGCTGCGCCTGGCGGTCACGCCCACCTTCGCCTCTTATCTGGTCGGGCCGCTGGTCGAGCGTTTCCATGCCCGCCACCCCAATGTTTCGTTGATCCTGCGCGAAATGCCGCAGGAGCGTATCGAGGCGCTGTTGGCGGACGACGAATACGACGTGGGCATCGGATTCGAGGAAGTGCGCTCGCCCGAGATCGCAGCGCAGCGGCTGCTGGTGGAGACGCTGGCGCTGGTCGTCGGCAGCCGGCACCCGCTGGCCGGGCGGCGGCGGATGGCGCTCAAGGCGCTGGACAACGAATCGCTGGTGCTATTGACCGCCGAATTCGCGACCCGCGAGCAGATCGATCGCTATTGCCGCCGGCATGGCCTGCGGCCCCGCGTCCTGATGGAAGCCAATTCACTGGGCGCCGTCATTGAAATCGTGCGGCGAACGTCGCTGTCGACCCTGCTGCCGGCCACCATCGCCAGCAGCCGGGACGGACTCGCGTCGATCGCGCTTGCGCCCTCCCTGCTGGAACGGACCGCGGTGCTGATGCAGCGGCGCGGCGCCTATCAGACGGCGGCGGCGCGTGAATTCGTCCGGCTCGCGCTCGGGCATGGCACGGGCGGGGACGGGTGAAAGCGTGGCTGGAGGGCTTCGCGAAGGACTTGCATACGAAAAAGAATCTCTATACGATGCAGTCAAACGATATATCGTTTGACTGCATCTAAGGAGTATTCAACATGTTTCACCCTCACAAGATGTGGGCCGCCTGGCCCGCGTGGATGGCGGGACGGGGCGGCCATCGCGGCCGCGATCCGTTCGACATGGATGGCCGGGGCCGGGGCGGCTTCGGGGACGGCGGCCGCGGTTTCGGCCGGGGCGGGCGCGTCTTCGGCCCGGGCGACCTGCGGCTGGTGCTGTTGGCGCTGATCGCCGAACGCTCCAGCTCGGGCTATGAATTGATCAAGGAACTGGAGCAGCGCTTCGGCGGCGTCTACGCGCCCAGTCCCGGTTCGGTGTATCCGACGTTGACACTGCTGGAGGAGCAGGGGCACATCCGCACCGCCGGCATGGAAGGCGCCAAGCGGTCGTTCGAGATCACCGACGAAGGCCGTGCCTTCCTGCAGGAAAACCAGCCCATGGTCGACGCGGTGCTGAACCGGATGAACATCACCGCCCAGTCGATGTCCGGCCGTGCGATGCCGGGCTCGGTGCACCAGGCCATGCACACGCTGCGCGCGGCGCTGGCTTTCCATTCGCGTGGCTGGAACGAGGCCGAGACCCGGCGCGTGCTGGACGTTCTGGAAAAGGCCGCCCGGGACATCAGCGGAGGTTGAGATGGCGGCGCAAGACAGCCAGACCGCCCGGCCGTCGCCTTCCCTGGCCGGCATGCGGGCCACCAGGGGCCGGCGGGCGGTGCTCGCCGCGCTGGACGAGGCATCCGACCACCCCACCGCCGAAGACCTGCTCCTGCGCGCCCGCAAGGCGGACCCGGCGCTGAGCCTGTCTTCCGTCTATCGCATCCTGAAGGAGTTCCATGATCGCGGCATGGTCCGGCGCCATGTGTTCACCCAGGGGCGGGCCGTCTGGGAGCTGGCGCAGCGCGCCTTGCACGCGCATCTGATAGACGTCCATACGGGCGAAATCGTGGAACTGCCCGAGGCCGATCTGGTGCGTAGGTACCAGGCGGAGGCCGAGACGCTGGGATATCGGCTGCGGGATGTCAGGCTGGAACTGTACGGCGAGCGTATCGATCGCGGCCAGGCGTGGCCGCCGCATGCCCCCGCCTAAGCGGGCTGGTCCGGCGTGGCCGCCTGCCTGAACTTCTCCTCCAACGTCTCCAGCGCCCGCAACAGCGCATCCAGTTCCTTCTCCGGCAGCCCTTGCAGGACCTCGTCGAAGAAGGCCGCCCGCCGCGGCATGGCCTCGTCCACCACCGCCTGTCCCGCCGCCGTCAGGCTGACGTTGGTCTGGCGGTTGTCCTGCGCGTCCACCTGCCGTGCGATCCAGCCGAGCTGTTCCAGGGCATGGAGCAGCCGCGTCAGCGATGCCGGGTCGAGCCGGCAGCGTTCGGCCAGGAGTTTCTGCGGGCAGGTGCCGTGTTCGGACAGCGTCAGCAGGATGCGCCAGCGTGGCAGGGCATGGCCGATGCGGCCGCTGAAGCCGGCCTGCATGGCGCGGTAGGTCTGGCCCAGGCGCTGGATGACCTGCAGGCCCCGTTGCTCGCGATTCACGGTGCTTCCTCGGAAGCCGGCCGCTTGCCCTTTTCGGGCCGTACGATCTGGATGGCCGGCACGCGCCGCACCAGCCACAGTCCGACCAGGGCGATGAACACCGCGAGGATCTGGCCGTTGTGGATGCCCGAGACCAGGGCTTCGCGCACGTGTTCGAGCAGCTCGGCCGCCTGGCCGCCGTGCTGGGCGAGTTGCTCGGCCAGCGAGCGTTGCGCCTGCGGGTCGACCAGGACCTGCGGGTTGTGCAGCTGTGGCAGCCATTGCAGGGCGTTCTCCGATTGCAGCACTTCGGTGACGCGCCACAGGTAGCTGTGCGAGACGATGGTGCCCACGATGGCCGTGCCCAGCATGCCGCCGACCATGCGTGTCGATTGCAGCGTGGCGGTGGCGATGCCCAGGTGGGTGCGGTCGGCGGTGTGCTGGGCGAAGATCGTCAGGTTGGGCATGGTGAAACCTATGCCTATGCCGGCCAGGAACATGTAGAACGCGAAGAGCGCGTGCGGCGTGTCGTGGTGGGTGGTGACGACCCCCAGGCAGGCCAGGGCCAGCGTGGAGAAGCCCGCGTACAGCATGCGGTTGGGCTTGTCGATGTGGCTGATGATGCGGCCGTTCAGGATGCTGCCCACGGTGATGCAGGCCGCCATGGGCGTGATGAGCAGGCCCGCCTCCTGGGGCGACAGGCCGAAGCCGCCCTGCAGCAGCAGCGGCGCGTAGAACATCAGCGCGAAGATGATGAAACCCACCAGCGTCGCCAGCACGAACAGCACCGCCAGGGCCGGATTGCGGAACATGTCGATGGGCAGCAGCGGCTGGGGGCAGCGCTGTTCCCAGACATACAGTCCGATGAACGCGGCCAGGCTACCGGCCGCCAGGAGCAGCACCGTGGCCGAGCCGGCGCCCTTGGGCAGCAGTTCCACGACCATCTGCAGGCAGCCCAGCGCCACCGCGATCAGCAGCGCGCCGGGCCAGTCGAGCTGTATCTTGCCGGCAGTGTGATGGCGGATGCGCGGAAGGAAACGCGCGACGAACAGGATTCCCAGGAGGCCGACCGGCAGGTTGACGTAGAACACCGAGCGCCAGCCGTACTGTTCCGTCATCACCCCGCCCAGCGAGGGGCCGATGGCATTGGCGATGCCGAAGGCGGAGCTGACGATGATCTGCCAGCGCAGGCGCACGCGCGGTTCGGGGAACAGGTCGGGGATGCACGCGAACGCGCAGCCCACCAGCATGCCCCCGCCTATGCCCTGCAAGGCTCGCGCCATGACCAGCCACAGCATGCTGGTGGCGGCGCCGCACAGTACCGAGGCCAGCGTGAAGACGAAGATGGCGGCGATCACGAACGGCTTGCGGCCGTAGTAGTCGCCCAGCCTGCCGAAGATGGGCACGGTGATGACGGACGGCAGCAGGTAGGCGGTGGCGACCCACGCGTACAGGTCGAATCCCCGCAGCTCGGCCACGATGGTAGGCAGCGCGGTGCCCACGACGGTCTGGTCGATGGCGACCATCATCATGACGAAGCACATGCCGAGGACGGCCATCAGCGATTGCCGGAAGGGCAGCACCTGGCCTTCGGAATGCTGGGGAAGCGTGGACATGGGAAGATGCCGGAATCATTGATTGATCAATGATTGTAGTCCTCCGCGATGTCCGGGGGCAGCGCCGCCGCGCAGCGGCAAGCGGTGGGGGCTTTTTTGTTTAACATGGGCCAGAACCCGCCGGCATCTGGTCCGGTCCCATGGGTCCGGACGCCTTTCGAGGATTTTCCATGCCGCTTTCCGAATCCGATTTGCAGGAACTGGCGCGCGCCAGGCATCTGCTCGAGCACCCGGGCATCGCCGCGCGCATCGCGGGGCTGGCCGGCAAGCCGATCGAGCGCACGCTGGCCGCGCTGCCGGACCGGGTGTCTTCGATGATCGACGACATCGCCCGCCGCTCCATCGGCAAGGCGCTGGACGTGGCGGTGAAGACCATGGACCCGACCCGTCCGGCCGCCGCCGCCGACTGGTGGCACAAGCTGGCGGCCGGGGCGTCGGGCGCCGCGGGCGGTGCTTTCGGCATGGCGGGGCTGGCCGTGGAACTGCCGATCTCGACCACCATCATGCTGCGCTCCATCGCCGATATTGCCCGCAGCCAGGGCGAAGACCTGAAGACGCCGGAAGCGCGGCTGGAGTGCCTGCACGTGCTGGCGCTGGGAGGCTCCTCGAAGGCCGACGATGCGGCCGACGCCGGTTACTTCGCCTCCCGCGCCGCGCTGGCGCAGGCCATCGCCTCGGCCAGCCAGTATCTCGCGCAGCACGGGGCGGCCAAGGGCAGCGCGCCGGCGCTGGTCCGGCTGATCTCCGAGGTCGCCTCGCGCTTCTCGATCGCGGTTTCCGAGAAAGCGCTGGCCCAGGCGGTGCCGATGATAGGAGCCATCGGGGGCGGGGCGATCAATGCCCTGTTCATCGATCATTTCCAGGACATGGGGCGGGGCCACTTCACCGTGCGGCGGCTGGAGCGGGTCCATGGGACCGAGGCCGTGCGCGAGGCGTATCTCGCGTTGCCGCGGCGCTGACGGTCCTCTTGCCGTTCGATCGAAACAATCGTCCGCGCAAGTCGTATCAGTCTGTTAATGCCATGCGCGCGCGGATAGGGCGAGCTACGATGGCCCCTGGGCCGGCACTGCGCCGGCGTCTTCAGCGAGAATCGCCATGAACGCCTCTACTTCCCTGTCAGACGAACTGATGTCCCAGCTGCAAGGCGCCCCCCTGCAGCATCTCGCGCAGCAACTGGGCACGGATACCGCCCAGACCCAGCAGGCCGTTGGCGCCGCGCTGCCCCTGCTGCTGGGGGCGATGGGCAACAACTCGGCCCAGCCGCAGGGCGCGCAGGCGCTGTTCGGCGCATTGCAGGACCATGGCTCGGGCAACGGCCTGGAAAGCATACTGGGGTCGCTGCTGGGCGGCGGCAATCCGGGGGCGCAATCGGACGGCGGCGCCATCCTCGGCCACATCTTCGGCGCCGGCCAGCAGCGCGCCGAAACCGGGCTGGGCGAAGCCACCGGCCTGGGCGGCGGCAATGCCGCCAATCTGCTGAAGATGCTCGCTCCCATCGTCATGGCTTTCCTGGCGCAGCGCGTGCAGTCGGGCGGGATGACGGCGGACAGCCTGGGCAGCACGCTGGGGCAGGAGCGCGATGCCGCGCGCGAGCAGGGCGGACTGGGCGGCGGTTTGCTGGGATCGCTGCTCGACCAGAACGGCGACGGGCAGGTGGGCCTGGAAGACCTGATCAAGATCGGTGGCAGCCTGCTGGGCGGCCGGCGCTAGCATGCATACGCTCCCGATACGCCCGCACATCGTCGATCGCGTCATCGCCCGGCGTGGCCGCGTCCATCTGCATGAGCGGCTGGATCCGGCAAGGACGGCTCTCGTCGTCATCGACATGCAGCCCACCTTCGTCGCCCCCGGCGGTCCCGCCGAGGTGCCCGAGTCCCGTTCCATCGTCGGCAACATCAACGTCCTGGCCCGCCTCCTGCGGCGCCGGGGCGGGCTGGTCGCATGGGTCACGCACGCGAACCTGCCGGTCGGGCGGGGATCGGACTGGTCCGGGTTCTACGACCATTTCGTGGCCGCCGACGTGCGCGCCCGCACCATCGAGGCGAACGCGCCGAAGCCGGCTGCCGAGGCGCTGTGGCACGGGATGGAGGCGGCCCCGGGCGATGTCCACCTGGCCAAGAATCGCTACAGCGCGCTGGCGCACGGTTCGTCCGGGCTGGAGCGGGTGCTGCGCAGCGCGGGGATCACCCATCTGTTGATCGCCGGGACCAAGACCAACATCTGCTGCGAATCCACCGGGCGCGATGCGATGATGCTGGACTTCTTCCCCATCATGGTGGCGGACTGCCTGGCGGCCTTGTCCGACGAGGAGCACCGGGCGGCGCTGGAGACCTTCGTGCAGAACTTCGGCGATGTGCGCGAGGTCAGGGAGATCGAGGGCCTGATGGCGTGAGCGGGCGGCCTGCCCGCTCGCGCACCGCCACGCAGGCCATCAGCCAGGCCGCCGTGATCGCGAAGGCCGCGATGACGTCGCTCAGGAAGTGCACCTGCAGCATCACGCGGCTGTAGCCGACGGCGGCGATCAGGCCCGCGGCGGACATGGCCATGGCCTTGCGCCACGCCGGCGGCGCAAGGCCGGCCAGCAGATAGGCCAGCATGCCGTAGACCGCCATGGCGCCGGTGGCGTGTCCGCTGGGGAAGCTCCACCCCAGTTCTTGCGTGAAACCGTGCAGGTGTTCGGGGCGGACCCGCTGGAAGGTGCTCTTGAGCAACACGTTCAGCCCCGCCGCGCCCAGGGTGCCCGCCAGCCAGAGCAGCGCGTCGTACCAGCGGCGGCGCCATAGCAGCAAGGCCAGCACGAGGGTGCCGAGTCCCAGCAGGAAGTCGCGGTCGCCGGCCACGGTCAGTACGGCCAGGAACCGCAGCCACGCCGGCGAAGCGTGCTCGGCCAGGGATTCGGCCAGCACCTTGTCGACGGCCACGAGCCGCGATTCGGTCACGACGTTGGCGGCGATGAGTCCGAACACGGCGACGCCGCCGACGATCAGCGCGGCCATGACGCGCGTCCGGCGTGCCGGGATCGACCGGCTCGCGTCGAGCAGGCGGCCCACCCACAGGCCGAGCGCGCATGCGCCGGCCAGCCAGGCCAGAAAGGCAAAGCCGGCATAGCGGCCGGCGATCAGTTCCAGGGTCGTCATCGTGCGATCTTGCCATCCGTGCAGCGTTCGGGCGCGCACCACGATACATGACAATACCGGAGATGGCGCAGGATCCGGGCCGCCGTTCGACGCCGGGCACGGTCGCGTGTCCGGGGCCGGGACATCAGTGGACCGTCGCCGTCCATGTTCCGCCGGACCGGGCAACCGCGACGCGCAGGACGATGAATGGCGAGGCATCCCCCGCCTCGCCGCGCGGCGGGCCGGCATCCATCTGGACGGTGCGCGCCACGCCGCGGTCCGAGATGGCGATCTGCAACACCGCCTTCCTGCCGGGGGGCGCGGAGTAGTTGTTGAACCCCACGCTGAAGATGCCGGTCTGCAGGCGCTGCGGGTCGCAGGTCGCGTGATAGTGTTCCGGGCCGTGGCCCGCCGTGTTGTCGAGGTCGAGCGTGCCGCTGGCGCCCACGCGCGCGCCATAGTGGACGTGGGCGCCGCCTGGTTCCATGACATGGAGATCGATGTCGCCTTCGCCGTCCCACGCCAGCGTGGCGGTGAAGAATCCGGGGCTTGCCCGAGGCTCGGGGGCCGCCAGCGCGCGCAGGCGCCCGGCCATCAGGGCGCCGGCCGCGGACCGGCCGCCGCGGTCGGCGTCCAGATAGGTCTGGATCAACTGGTGGCCGGAGGTGTCGCGGATCGACGGCGGGATCCAGATGTTGGGCGGAGGCGGGGCGCCCGGTAGCGCGCCGCGCAGCGCCGCGATCACCAGGTCGTTCCCCGACAGCAGATGCGGGCCGCTGGCGCGGGACGAGGCGGGGGCGATGTGGACCGCCGAGATGGCGGATGGATCGGGCAGGGTGCGGTAGACCGTGTCGAGAAAGAAGTTGCCCTGCGAATGCCCCACCAGCAGAACGCTTCGCCCCAGCGTGTGCAGGGTGCGCAGGCGCAGCCGATGGGCGGCGTAGTCGACACCGGTCGGCGGCTGGGCCGCGAGCGCCGTGGCCTGGGCGACGAGGCGCGCGTTGCGGGCGTCGGTCAGCGCGACGGCGAGTTCGTAGGCGCGGGGCAGGACGGCCGCTATCCTGCGCCAGCCATCCTGGCGGCCATCGACGATTTCCCAGAAGAGCTCCCAACGGTGGCGCAAGGCTTCGTCCAGTTCCGCGGCGCGCTGTTCGAAGACCTCGACCAGGTCTTCGATGCCGCCGCGCGCGCCCCGCTGCAGGCCGCTGGCGTTGTAGAACACCTCGGCCCCGATGGCGAGTCCGGCGCCCGGTCCCAGCGCATCGTCCAGCGTGGCGAGCAGGGCCCGCGCGCCGCCCGCGGCGTCGTCGGGGGTGTTCCAGATCCCGTTGAAGAAGACAAGGGTGTGGGAATGGGCGGGACACAGGCCGGATGCCCAGGCGCCCTGTGCCAGCATGCCCGCGGCCGCCAGCATCGCCCCGGCCCACCGGCGCGGGGCGCTAGTCATCGCATCCGTTCCCGGCGGGCAGCGACAGGACGGCGCCGTCCAGCGAGGCGGCGTAGTCGAGATAGGCAAGGACCCTGGGCCTGGTGTTGGCGGACATCTTGCGCAGCTCGGCCACGGCGTGCGCGCCCTCGGTGCCGGAGCCGCTGTGCGCCATCACGCACGCCACCGCCCGGGTGGTGCGCCACGCCGCTTCCTGGGCCGCGATGGTGTCGCCATGGATCAGCAGGGCGTCGCGGAACGCGCGGGCGAGCTGCCTGAGCGCGTCCCGCCGGGCCGGCGTTCCGTCCTGGCGGGCGATCCAGGCGTCCAGGTCGTCGCGTACGCCGTTGCCGTCGGTGTCGGGGCCGCCCAGGCTTTCGGAGCGGTCCAGGACCGGAAGCAGGCCTTGCCGCTCCAGGTCTTCGATGGAACGGGCCTGCGGCGGCGCGGGTTCGTCGCCGCCGCAGGCGGCAGGCAGGAACAGGACGAGGGCAAGGCAGCCCAGGTGGCGCGGCGTCATGGCGATCACTATGCGTGGCGTTCCTTCGCCCGCATGGCGAAGGCGCTCCGGCCGAGGCGGCGCGGGCGAGGCGTCATTAGGCCGCGTGCCGGCCGCGCGCGGGGCGTGGGTGCGAGAAGTTGTCCGTCGGGGGTTCCGCGCAGGCCCGGCGGGGGGGCGCTTTGCCAAGCGGCGCCGATCGCGCCACACTTGCGTCGGGTCTTCGTTTCCATGCGTGCCAGAACATGAAAAATTCGCCTTGCACCTGGCTGGCCGTGCTGTCCGTGTGGCTGGCGCCGGCAACCGCGGCGTGCGCCCAATCCTCCCTTTCCTTGTACGGCGTGGTCGATGCCGGTATCTACCGCCTGGCGCGCGGGGCAACGTCCATCGGCAACATCCAGCGCAGCTACTGGGGCATCAAGGGGTCGGAAGACCTGGGCAACGGCTATGCCGCCCTGTTCCATCTCCAGTCCCGTTTCGAGATCGACACCGGCCGCCTGGAGGCCAGCGGCGGCGCGCCCCTGTTCTACGGCGAATCCACCGTGGGCGTGAAGGGGCCCTTCGGCCAGTTGCGGCTGGGACGGGCCATGACGCCCATGTGGGCGCTCGATTGGCAGTTCGACCCCTGGTACAACTTCGACCGGGTGGCATCCATCGCCTGGCAGATCTACCACCCCGCGTATCGGACCGATCCCTATCGCAACGGCCCGCTGGGCGACTACAACCGCGCGAACAACGGGGTGTTCTACGATTCGCCGGTCGCGCGCGGCTGGTCTGCCCATCTGGCGGCACACGGGGAGCGCAGCAAGGTGCCCGATGCCAATGGCACCGTCGAGCGCAGGCGGGGCTTGGCGGCGGGAGCCAACTACGACGATGGCGCGGTGAATGTCCTGTTGTCCGCCGAGCGCAACAGCGTGAACGACAAGACCTATTTCCTCGGCGTGGCCTACGGGGCGGGGCCGACGCGGGTCATGGCTTCCGCCAGCCTGACCGAGTTGACGGCCGCCAGCCAGGTTTTCCTGGGCGAGACCCGCCGCCGCCGCACCAGCGCCATGCTGGCCGCGACCCACCGCCTCGGCGCGGCCACGCTCAAGTTCGGCGTGGGCCGCGACTTCCAGGGTTATGGCCGCGGCGGCGCGACCAACTATGCCAGCGCCGGCGTGTCCTATGCGCTGTCAAGGCGCACGCAGGTCTATGCCGGATTGGGCCACGCCAGGCCGGCCAACGACGGGAGCAGGACCAACGTCGGCATGGGGGTGAATCACAGTTTCTGACGAAGGCGGCGCCGGCGCATCGTCGCCTTCCACGCGGAAGCGCAGCGTGCCTATCATCTGGCCGGTGTCCGTCATCACCTTGACCTGCCAGCGGCCGCGAGGGTCGGCGGGGAAGTTCTGCTTGTGGGTCCAGGCCCGGTAGCCTTCCTTGCGGCCGCCGCGGATGTCCAGCGCGATGCGATCCATTTCCTGCCCGTCGTGCAGCCAGACGTGGTAGATGTGTTCCTCCAGGCCCAGCGGCGCGTTGATCGCGGTATAGGCATAGATGCCCCGGTCGCGCATCTGCGCCGGCGTCACGGCGCGCAGGCTCTCGCCGGCCTCCATGCTGCGGCTGTCCATGCTGGTCGCGATGGCGACCTCGGTCAGCCACAGCGTGGCGGGGGGCACCCACATGCGCAGCAGCCATCCCACCGAGCCGAGCGCCAGCATCAGGACTACGACCATCCATTTGCGCCAGCGGGCTTCCAGCGAAGCCAGCTCGGACAGGGAGGGAAAGGACAGCAGCACCGCCACGCCCAGCGCGAGCTTGTAGCTGTTGCCCGTGGAGATGTGCAGGACCAGCGGCAGCGCGGTCAGCAGCACCGCGAACAGCGTGAAGGTGTGATAGGTCAGGAACACCCAGCGGCGGGCCGACAGCCACCGGAAGTACAGCGGGTCGACCAGGGCTATCAGCGCGGCCACGCCCAGCAGGCCGGTGAACAGGGCCTGGCCGCTGTTCCAGGTGGTCGCGGTGTACAGGAAGGGCAGCACGAAGAACAGGCCTTCCTGGTGGATCATCTGCGTGCCGTAGCGCAGCAGCGGCGTCGGGATGGTCCAGCCGAAGCGCTGCGCGATGCGCTGCCGCAGCGCCTGTTCCAGCACCAGCCAGATCCAGCTCAGCAGCATCACCGCCGCGATCACGCGGGCGAAGGCCTCGTGACGCTCGACGGTGAAGAAGCTGATCACCCCGGACGCGAAGCCGAAGGCCGCGATGGTGCCGGGGTAGCGCTGCGCCAGCGCGATGAGGCGTAGGGGGATGGTTTTCCAGATAGGCACGACGGAGCCAGCCGGGCATGTAGAAAAATGCCAGGGGCCGTCTCATGTTAGCACCGAGAGAAACGGCGCTTCGCGCGGTCCCCCCGGTGCCGTGCCAGCCCCTTCCCGGACCCCGGTCAGGGGGCGACCTGGACCATCCAGGTCACGCCGAAGCGGTCGGTCACCATGCCGAAGCGCGACGAGAAGAACGTTGGCGTCATCGGTGCGATCACGGTGCCACCTTCGCCCAGGGCCGCGAACTTGCGTTCCGCGTCGGCATCGTCGGCCACGCTCAGCGCCAGCGAGACGCCCTTGAATTCGGCCGGGCCCTTGCACATGCCGTCCGATCCCATCACGACGGCGCCGCCGATCTCCAGCGACATGTGCATGACCTTGTTTTCCGACCCCGGCGGCGGCGCGCAATTTTCGTTGTCGCCCGAGGCCGGCGGCGCGTCCTTGAAGCGCAGCATCATCGTGACCTGGGCGCCGAGCGCCTTGGCGTAGAACTCGGCCGCTTCCTCGGCCCGGCCTTCGAAGAACAGATAGGGCTGGATATGCATGAGGGTCTCCTCGTCTGACGACTGGATGAATGGACTGAGGCGTTTTGTGGACGCTGTACACATAAGTTATCAGAGATAATGTACAGTGTCCACATGGAGTTCCCATGACCAGCGCCGTCACCCCGCCCGCCTCGCGCAGCACCTATCGTCATGGCGATTTGCGCCGCGCCCTGCTGGAAGCCGGCATCGAGCTTGCCCGCCAGGGCGGCCCGTCGGCGATCGTGCTGCGCGAAGCCACCCGCCGCGCCGGCGTCGTCCCGAACGCCGCCTACCGTCACTTCGCCAGCCGGGAAGACCTGCTGCTGGCGGTGCGGGCCGCCGCGCTGTCCGCGCTGGCCAGCGCCATGGAAACCGAACTCGACAAACTGGACGGCAAAAGCCCGCCCGCCGACTACGCCCGCGCCAGCCTGCGCGCGGTGGGCGCGGGCTACCTGCGTTTCGCCTGGCAGGAGCCCGGCCTGTTCCGTACCGCTTTCGCCCCGGCCGACGGGCCGCTGAAGGTGCCCGACGCGGACAAGGCCGGCCGCAGCGGACTGGATCCGTTCCAATTGCTCAGCGCCGCGTTGGACCGCATGGCGGCGGCGGGCCTGCTGACGCCGGAGCGCCGCTTCGCCGCCGAATACCTGGCGTGGTCGTCCGTCCATGGACTGGCCATGCTGGTGATAGACGGGCCGCTGCGCAGCTTCAGCGCCGCGCAGATGGAGGTGGTGGGGCAGCGGCTGCTGGAAATGGTGGAGAAAGGGTTGTAGGGTCGCCTCAGTATCCGGGCAGGCTCAGGCTGCCCTGGTCCGAAAACCGCGTCGTGCCGAACATGCCGCCCGACAGTTTGCCGCGGACCACATAGGGAATGTTATCCAGGCGCGAACCATCCGCCAGGCCCAGGGCCTGCCGGATCGCGCTGAAGGCGGACACCGACACCGGCACCGTCAGCACGGTCTCGCCGAAGCGGGGCACGCTGCCCCGCTCGCTGCTGACACCCGTGGCGAAGCGCTTGCCGTTCAGATCCAGCTCCAGCGCGGCGCCGTCGTAGTCCACCGCGGAGTCGTTGGGATTCTGGACGCGCAGCTTGACCGCCATCCGCAGTTCCAGGCCCTGGCCTTGCAGGGGCTCGATGCCCGCGACCTGCACGTTGAGCGGATCGCGGCCGGGCAGGCTGGCGCAGCCGGCCAGCGCCAGGGCCAGCAGACCGGCCAGGGCGGCCCGGCGCGGCGACGAAAATCCATGGAAGGGAAGGTGCATGATCGGTGCCCGTGAAAGCCGCGTGGCCTTCATCTTAGTTGCCCATTGCCCCCTGTGTCACCCGACCCGGGAGGCCGCGGATCCGGCTTGGCCGGTCCACCAGCGTCGTCCCTGCGGGGCCCGGCCTCCCGGGGGGCTGCTGCGTGGCGGCTGGGGGGCACCATGCCGGGCGCGCGTCAGCGCGCGGGGAGGGGAGACCCCAGGCGGGCGAGCTTGTCCGGGTTGCGCATCAGGTAGATGTTGGACACCGCGTCGTTCTCGCCGTAGGCGAAGGTCAGCGCGCCGATGATCACGCCGTTCTCGCGCAGCAGCACGCCCTTGGCGCCGTTGATGTCGGCCACGATCCAATCCATGCCCTGCCAGAACCGTATCAGGCCGCGTTCGACGAAGCGTATCACCGACACCTTGCCCATCAGTTCCTGCTGCAGTGTGATGGCCTTGCCGCCGCCGTCCGACGAAAAGCGGACGTCGTCCGACAACAGGGCCGCCAGCGGTCCGGTGCCGTGGCCGTTGATGGCGTCCTGGAACGCCGACAGCAACTGCTCCTGGCGTTCGGCCGGCGTGGCGTGCCGGACCTTGCTGGACTCGATGGCCTCGCGCGCCCGCGAGACCAGCTTGCGGCAGGCGCTTTCCTGCATGCCGAGCGTGGCGGCGATGTCCGGGTAGGGCGTATCGAAGATCTCGTGCAGCAGATACGCGGCCCGCTCCTTGGGGGTGAGCCGTTCCAGCACCAGCAGGAACGCCGTGGTCAGCGATGAAGCGAGCTCCAGCCGCGATTCCGGCGTGTCGTCCGCCACGGTATGGATGGGCTCGGGCAGCCATGAGCCCACGTAATCCACCCGCGTCCGGTGCGCCGCGCGCAGCATGTCCACGCACAGGTTGGTGCAGATGCTGGTCAGCCATGCCGCCGGATTCGCGATCGCGCCGCGGTCCGCGTGCAGCCACTTGATGAAGGTCTCCTGCACGGCATCCTCGGCATCCGCCCGCGTGCCCAGCATCCGATACGCCAGCCCGAACAGGAATCGCCGCCGTGCTTCGAAGAACGCCGTGCCGTCGGTCGCCATCATGTTCATCTTTGCCACGCTGCGTGCCGCGCCATCAGTGCATCGAGACCTGGAGCCGGTTCCACAGGTTGATCATCGCGATCGTGCTGGTCAGCGCGGCGATCTCCTTGTCCGAGAAGTGTTCCCGCAGGCGGGCGCGCAGCGGGGCGTAATCGGTCTTGCGGTCGAGCACGGTCAGGACTTCCGTCCAGGCCAGCGCGGCTTTCTCGCGTTCCGTGAAGTCGTTGACGTGCTCCCAGACGACCAGGCGGTCCAGGCGCTCGTTGGTCTCGCCGTCCTCCCGGGCTTCCCGGATATGCATTTTCACGCAGAAGGCGCACTGGTTGATCTGCGAGGCGCGCAGGACGACGAGGTGGTGCAGCAGCGGGTCCAGGCCCTGCTCGCGGATCTGCGTCTGCGCGGCGGCGAAGGCCTGGTAGACGGAGGGAAGCAGGGCGGCGGTATTGACGGGCGAGGCGTTGTTCATGGCGATCTCCGGAAAAAGGGGTTTACGCCTATATGACGAACCAGCCTGCCGGTTTGTGACGTCCCGGCGCCGACGCCCGTCCGGCGGCGTGGACTGGGCGATTTAAATGTCCTATTGACAGGTCAATAGAATAAATGTGAAATGATCCGAAAAAGCGTCCGACAACCAAGCGAGGTAGCGTGTGAGCACCGGGACCCCCGAACAGGTCATTATTGTAGGCGGCGGCCCCGTGGGCCTGGTCGCGGCGATGCGGCTGGGCCATTACGGCATTCCAGTCGTCGTCGTGGAAGCCGATGAACAGGTGTCGCGGGCCTTGAAGGCCTCCACCTTCCATCCCCCCACGCTGGAAATGCTGGATGAATACGGTATCACGCCCGGGCTGATCGAAGCCGGACTGGTCGCCCCCACCTGGCAGGTGCGCATGCACGAGACGGGCGAGTTCGCCGAATTCGACCTGTCGGCGCTCAAGGACGAGACCGCGCATCCCTATCGCCTGCAGACCGAGCAATGGAAGCTGTCCGAGCTGCTGCTCGCCCACATCCGCGAAAAGCTGCCGGCGGTGCGGGTGCTGATGGGGCATCCGTGCGTGGAGGTGGCGCAGGACGCGGACTCGGTGCGCGCCATCGTGGTGTCCCCCGGCGGCGAGCGCCTGGAACTGTCGGGGCGCTACCTGATCGCCGCGGACGGGGCCCGCAGCACGGTGCGGACCGCGCTGGACCTGAGCTTCGAGGGGCATACGTTTCCCGAGACCACGGTGCTGGCCACCACCCGGTTTCCGTTCCATGAACATATTCCGTCGCTGTCCTACATCAACTATTGCTGGGCCTCCACGGGCACCTTCAGCCTGCTGCGGCTTCCCGGCCTCTGGCGGGTCAGCCTGTATCCGTGGGAAGGCGAGACGGTCGACGACGCCCTCCAGCCCGAATCCATCCAGAGAAAGCTCCAGCACGTACTGCCGCGGGACCAGGCCTACGACGTGATGGAGATCCGCCCCTACCGTATCCACCAGCGTGTCGTGAACAACTACGTCAACGGCCGCATCGTGCTGGCCGGCGACGCCGCGCACATCAACAGTCCCAGCGGCGGCATGGGCATGAACGGCGGCATCCACGACGCCTTCAACCTGACCGATAAACTGCGCCGCATCTACGCCGGCGAGAGCGACGCGCTCCTGGGCCAGTACGAGCGCCAGCGGCGTCCGATCGCGATCAAGCACGTGCTGCAGCAGTCCGGCCGCAACCGTGCCCGCATGCAGGAAAGAGGGGAATCGCAGCGCCGCACGACGCTGGAGGACCTGAAGCGCAAGGCGGACGATCCCCGCCTGGCCCGCGAGTACCTGCTGGAAACCTCGATGATCCTGAGCCTGCGCGAAGCAGCCGCGATCGACTAGGCGCGAAGCTCCATGACCCAGCCAGCACCGGCGGAGTTTCCCATCCGCGAGCAAGTATCGAGTTTCATCGACGGCCGCTTCACGCACGCGGGCGGATACGAACTGCCGGTGATCCATCCCGGCGACGCGCGGCGCATTTCGACCCTGGTCGAGGCGTCGGCGGACGAGGTCGACGCGGCGGTGCGGTCCGCCCGGGCCGCCTTCGACGACGGGCGCTGGCGCCGGCGGCCGGTCGAGGCCCGGCAGGCGGTGATGCGCAAGGTGGCGGATCTGGTCGATCGCCATCGCGACGAACTGGCCTATCTGGAGTGCATGAATTCCGGCATTCCCATGCGCCACTTGCAGAAGGGGCAGATACCCCGCGCCGCCTACAACTTCCGCTTCTTCGCGGAATTCCTGGGCCAGCATGCGGAGAAGCTCCATGGCCAGACCGATGGATACCTGACGCTGGTGCTGCGCGAGCCGGTGGGCGTCGCGGCGCTGATCGGCCCGTGGAACGCGCCGCTGGCCCTGACATCGATGAAGATCGCCGGCGCCATCGCGTTCGGCAACAGCTGCGTCTGCAAGCCGTCCGAGGTGACGCCGCTGGCGGTCGCGCGGTTCATGGAGCTGCTGATCGATGCCGGCGTGCCGCCCGGCGTGGTCAATCTGGTCAATGGCCGCGGCGCCGTGACGGGCGAAGCCCTCGTGGCCCATCCCCAGGTGGACCTGGTTTCATTCACGGGCGGCACGCAGACGGCGCGGAGAATCTCGGCCAGCGCCGGCGAGGGGCTCAAGCCCCTGTCGCTGGAGCTGGGCGGCAAGTCCGCCAACATCATCTTCGAGTCGGCCGACCTGGATCGCGCGGTGGACGGTGCCCTGGTCGGCATCTTCTCGAACAATGGCCAGCAGTGTCTGGCCGGTTCCCGCATCCTGGTGCAGCGTCCGGTGCTGGACCGCTTCGTCGAGGCTTTCGCGCAACGCGCCGCGCGGCTGCGTATCGGCAGCCCGCTGGACCCGGCCACCGAGATCGGACCCCTGGCGTTCCGGGCCCACCGGCAGCGGGTGGCGGGGTACGTGGACATCGCCCGTGCCGACGGCGCGCGACTGCTGTGCGGCGGCGCGACGGTCGAGGCGCTGGAGCCCGGCTTCTACTTCCAGCCGACCGCGGTGCTGGCGCGGGACAATACGGCGCGCGTCTGCCGGGAGGAGATATTTGGTCCGTTCGCCACCATCGTGCCGTTCGATACGGCGGAGCAGGCCTGCTCGATCGCCAACGACAGCGAGTTCGGCCTGGTGTCCTACGTGTGGAGCGACCACCAACCCACGGTGATGCGCGCATTGACGGAAATCCGGGCCGGCATGGTATGGGTCAACACGCCCATGACGCGCGACCTGCGTGCGCCCTTCGGGGGCATCAAGGCGTCGGGCTATGGCCGCGAGGGCGGCGAGTCCAGCATGAAGTTCTATACGTTCGAGAAGACCGTCATGCTGCCCACGGTGCCGCCGTCGATACCTCGCCTGGGCATATAAAAAAAACGGCGCTTTCCGAGGAAAGCGCCGTTCTTCCGGCGGCTCAGGGTTGCTGCCGCGCGAGACGTTCGCGCCAGTGGTCGCCGCGCAGCCAGGGCTCCAGCGGCGCGGGCCGGCCGTCCACGGCCGAG
Source organism: Alcaligenaceae bacterium SAGV5 (assembly GCA_009360345.1). Taxonomy (GTDB): domain Bacteria; phylum Pseudomonadota; class Gammaproteobacteria; order Burkholderiales; family Burkholderiaceae_B; genus Pigmentiphaga. Next base: position 1,995,212 of record SPDP01000001.1, on the reverse strand, counting down.
ACGCCCATCCAGGCCAGGCACAGCATGCACGACAGCACCGGCACGGGCGATCGGGCGTTCGCCGCCAGCAGCGGCGCCAGCGTGGGCATGCCGGTTCCCAGCATCAGGATGGCGTCGGTGTCGTCGCGGGCCAGCTCTTCCAGCAGCGCGCCGGCGGCGTCCGCCTTCATCGAATAGATGGGGTGGAACTGCGTGTGGTCCATGGGGGCCGAGGCGACGCGCGAGACCGTGAATCCCTGGGACTCCCAATAGACCTTGCTGGTCGCGGTGAGGCCGGCGGGGTAGGGCGAGGCCAGGGCGATCCGGCGTGCGCCCAGTTGCTTGAGCGAGGCGACCACCGCGGTGGCCGCGGTGAAGGCCGGTACGCCGCGCTCGCGCTCGATGCCCGCGAGCACCTGTTCCTCGCGTTCGCGGCCCACCAGATACGACGCTCCGGTGCAGCCCACCGCCACCGCCTTGATGGGCGCGTTGGCGAACTGGTCGCAGGCGGTGTCCAGCCGGTCCACGTAGTCCACCAGCCGCGCCTCGATGGTGGACTTGTCGCTCATCAGGCGGGCGTTGATGTGGGCATAGCCGGCCGGCAGCAGGATGAAGTACTCGGGCTCGACCGTGGTGTTGGCCTGCGGGGTCAGCAGGCCGATGAGCCCCTTGGGTGCGTATTCGACGGCCATGCGGCGATCAGTCCAGTTTGATGTTGGCAGCCTTGATGATGGGGGCCCACTTGCGGTCCTCGTCATGCAGGAACTTCACGAACTCCGCTTGCGGCGCGCCGATCGGGGTCAGGCCCTGTTCGGCCAGCTTGGCGCGGAAATCGGCGTTGGCCATGACTTTCCCGAGGGCGGCCTGGAGCCGGTCGACGACCGCCGCGGGGGTGCCGGCCGGAGACGAGACGCCGAACCAGGCCTCGCCCACCGTACCCGGTACGACTTCGTTCATCGTCGGCACGTCGGGGAAGGCCGGGACGCGCTTGGGACCGCTGACGGCCAGGATGCGCACGTTGCCCGCCTTGGCCTGGGTCGAGGCGACCGCCATGTTGTTGAAGATGGCGTCCAACTGCCCGCCCAGCAGGTCGTTCATGGCGGGACCCGTTCCCTTGTAGGGAACGTGGGTCATGTCCATGTGCGCCTTCTGCTTGAGCATCTCGCCGGTCAGGAAGCCGGCCGAGCCCACGCCGGCCGAGCCGTAGTTGTACTTGCCGCCGGCCTGGCGGGCCAGCTCGACGAATTCCTTGAAGTCCTTCGCGGGGTGGCTGGTGCGGACGATCAGCCCGTTGGGGAAGGTGCCCAGCAGCATGATGTGCGTGAAGTCGCGGTAGGGATCGTAGGAAATCTTCTGGCCCAGCAGCGGCCCGGTGGTGATGGCCGCGCCGTTGGTGATGACCAGGGTGTAGCCGTTGGGCGGCGCCTTGGCGCCGAGGTCGGTTCCCAGGATGGAGCCGGCCCCGCCCTTGTTGTCCACGATGACCGACTGACCCACTTCCTCGGCCAGCGCGTTGGCGACCAGGCGTCCGATGACGTCGGTCGAGCCGCCCGGGCTGAAGGGCACGATGAGCTTGATGGGACGATCGGGATAGGCCTGGGCCAGGACCGCGCCGGAAGCGGCGGCGAGACCCACTGCAAGGAACGCGCGGCGGCAGATGTTCAGCACGCGGGGGCGGGCGCGGTGTTCCCCTGTAATATGATTGCGCATGACGTGACCTGAAGGAAATGTGTACGGCGGCATGTGGATATTCCGCCAGGTTCCGCCATCGAGTCAAGCTAAATTGTTCTATTGGACAGACAATAAGACAGAATGCCACCTATGCAGCAAACCTTGCCCCTGCCGAAGTACCACAGTGTCTACCTGGTATTGAAAGAACGGCTGCGCGACGGCGTGTATGACGAGCGCGTGCCCGGCGAGCTGGAGCTGATGGAAGAATTCGCCGTGTCGCGGGCAACCGTGCGCAAGGCCCTCGAGAACCTGTCCCTGGAAGGCTTGATAGAGCGGTCGGCCGGCCGTGGCACGCGGCGATTGCAGCCCGAAGGCCAGGCGTCCCGGGGTGGGGCGTCCCCGCACCGGATGGCGGGTCTCCTGGACAACATCATCGCCGCCAGCCTGGACACCACGGTCAAGGTCATCGAGCACGAGCATGTGTCCGCTACCGAGCCGGTCGCCCGGATGCTGCGGATCGAACCGCGCGCGCAGGTGCTGCGGGCGGTGCGCGTGCGCAGCACGAAAGCGGGTCCCGTTTCCTGCATCACCACCTGGGTGCCGCGCGAATTCGCGGGCAACCTCGGCCGCCGGCAGCTCGGGCGCAAGGCCATGCTGGTGCTGATCGAGGAGTCGGGCGTGGAGATCGGCCGGGCCACGCAGAGCATTTCCGCGCGCCAGGCCGATGCCACCGTCGCGGGCCTGCTCGGCATGCCGCTGGGATCCGCCCTGCTGTCGGTCAGTCGCGTGGTCTACGACGTGAACGATCGTCCCGTACTCTGGCTGCAGGGGCTGTATTGCCCCGACCGCTACGAGTACGAAATGGAGTTGTCGCGCGTGGGCGACATCGACGCCAAGGTCTGGGTCAGCAAGGATTTCAACGCCTATATGCGCTGACGCGCCGCGCCGGGGTGTCCGGCGCGCCACAAATACGAACACAAGAACCCGAATCAAATGTACTATTGTTAGGACAATAGATTGGAAGGATCCCGCGGGACCCTTCGAGGATATCGGGTGACAGCTTGAATACACCGCCGGATGAAGGCCGGACGCTGGCGCAGAAGCTGATCGCGCGCGCGTCGGGCCGCGCCAGCGTGCGCGTGGGCGAGATCGTGACCTGCAAGGTCGATCTCGCGATGTTCCATGATTCGTCGGGACCGAGGCGGCTCAAGCCCATGCTGGAAGAGCTGGGCGCGCGCATCTGGGACAAGTCGCGCGTGGTGCTGGTCATGGACCACTACGTGCCCGAGCGCGACGAGGACTCCCGCAGGATCGTCCGCATCGCGCGCGAATGGGCGCGCGAGCAGGCCCTGCCGCATGTCTACGACAGCCAGGGCATCTGCCACGTCGTGGTGCCGCAAGGCGGACACATCCTGCCCGGCATGTTCTGCGTGGGCGGGGATTCGCATTCGCCCACGGGGGGGGCGTTCGGGGCCTACATGTTCGGCATCGGCGCGACCGAGATGCTGGGCGTGGTGGTGACGGGCGAGATCTGGCTGCGCGTGCCGGACACCCTGCGCATGTACTGGTCCGGCGCCTTGTCCGACGGCGTCACCGCCAAGGACATGATGCTGCACATGCTGGGCCGGTTCGGCATGAACGGCGGTGCCTACCAGGCCGTGGAGTTCTGCGGGCCGGCGGTGCGGGCGCTCGGCATGCAGGAACGCATGACGCTGTCGAACATGAGCGCCGAGCTGGGTGCCCAGGCCGGCCTGATCGCACCTGACGATGTCACGGCAGAATGGCTGGCCGCCACCGGCGCGCAGGTGCCCGATGTCGGCGAATGGTACACGGACGAAAGCGCCGCCTGCACCCGGTACGATTTCGACGCCGGCGCGCTCGCGCCCATGGTGGCCGCGCCCCACAGCCCCGCCAATTCCCGGCCGGTCGACGACTATCGCGGCGTCCCGATAGACGTCGCTTATGTGGGCGCCTGCACGGGCGCGAAGCTCGACGACCTGCGCGCCGCGGCGTCGGTGCTCAAGGGGCACCGGGTGGCGCCGGGCGTGAGGCTGATCGTGGCTCCGGCCAGCCTGCGCGACCAGGACGCCGCGCGCGGAGAAGGCGTGCTGCAGGTGCTGATGGATGCCGGCGCCGAACTCTTTCCGACCTCCTGCGGCGCCTGCTCCGGCTATGGCAGCCCCATGGGGGACGACGTCACGGTCATTTCCACCACCGCCCGCAATTTCAAGGGCCGGATGGGGTCGCCTACGGCGCAGGTGTACCTGGGCTCGCCCTACACGGTGGCCGCCTCGGCATTGCGCGGCGTCATCAGCGATCCTCGCGAGGTACTGGCATGAATGGGTCCACGCATCGTGTCTGGAAGCTTGGGCGGGACATCGACACCGACCTGCTGGCGCCCGGATACGTCATGAAGCACGGCATCGACGTCATCGCCACGCACTGCCTGGAGTCGGTCCGGCCCGAGTTCGCGGCGTCGGTGCGGCCCGGCGACGTCGTGGCGGCGGGGCCGGGCTTCGGCATCGGGTCCTCGCGCGAGCAGGCCGCGGCGGCGCTGGTGCGCCTGGGCGTGGCGGCGGTGATCGCGCCATCCTATGGGGGCCTGTTCTTCCGCAATGCCTTCAATGTGGGGCTGATGCTGTTGACCTGCCCGCAGGCCGAGTCGCTGGACGAGGCCGGGCAGGTCGACATCCGCCTGGGCGCAACGCCGCGGGTGGCGACCGGGGACGGCAGGGTGCTCGAGTGCGAGGCCATTCCGGACTTCCTGGTCGACATGGCCCGTAGCGGCGGCTTGTTGAACCAGCTTCGCAAGCGCCTGGCCGGGGATGGCCTCGACACTTCTTCCACCGGACATCGACCGTCATGACGAACGCCCCCTTTCCCGCCGATCCGGCGCGTACCGCGCTGCTGATCGTCGATCTGCAGAACGATTTTCTCGCGCCCGACGGCGCCTATGCCCGGGGCGGCGCGGTCAGCGCCGCCGCTGCCGCGTTGCCGCCGCGCGTGGCGGCAACGGCGCGGGCGCTGAAGACGGCCGGCGGCATGGTGGTCGCCAGCCAGTTCACGCTGTGGCCGGATGGCCGCGGCGAACCGATGATCGTGCCGCACCTGGCGGCCCTGCGGCCGTTCCTGCGCAAGGGCGATTTCGCGCCGGGCAGCCGTGGACAGGCCAATGTGGCTGAACTGGACGGCCTGGTGGACGTCTCGGTCTGCAAGGTGGCGTATTCCGCTTTCTTCAATACGCAGCTCGACTGGGTGCTGCGCCACGCGGGCATCGACACGGTGGCCGTGTGCGGCATCGTGACCAACGGCGGCGTGGCCAGCACCGTCCGCGACGCCCACATGCGCGAATACCACGTTGCCGTGCTGGCGGACGGCTGCGCCGCGTTCCGCGAGGAGGTGCACGCCACGGCGCTGGCCGACATGGCGGGCATCGCCGATGTGACCGACTGCCGCAGCTTCGAGCGCGGCCTGACTGACTGAGGAAGACGCCGCCATGTCCCACGACCTGCGCTCCCGCCTGGCCCGTCCCGGCATCGTGCTCGCACCGGGCGTCTACGACGCCTTCAGCGCCCTGATCGCCGAGCAGGCGGGCTTCGAGGCCTTGTACCTGTCCGGGGCGTCCATCGCCTATACCCGGCTCGGACGTTCCGACGTCGGCCTGACCACCTATACCGAGGTGGCCGACACGCTGGCGCGCATCACCGAGCGCGTATCGCTGCCCGTGATCGTCGATGCCGACACCGGGTTCGGCAACGCATTGAACGCGATGCGCACGGTACGCGGCCTGGAGCGCGCCGGCGCCGCGATGATCCAGCTCGAGGATCAGACCTTTCCCAAGCGCTGCGGCCACCTGGACGGCAAGTCCGTGGTGCCGGCCGCCGAGATGGCCGGCAAGCTCAAGGCCGCGCTGGATGCGCGCGCGTCGTCTTCGACCCTGATCCTGGCGCGCACCGACGCCGTTGCCGTGGAGGGATTGGAGGCGGCGCTGGACCGGGCCGAGCGATATCTGGAAACGGGGGTGGACGCACTCTTCATCGAGGCCCTGAGGACCCCGGAACAGATGGACGCGGCCTGCCGCCGCTTCAAAGGCCGGGCGCCGCTGCTCGCCAACATGGTGGAAGGCGGCAAGACGCCCGTCCAGAGCGCGGCGGAACTGGAGCGGCACGGCTTCGGCATCGCGATCTTCCCGGGCGGCACCGCGCGCGCGGTGGCCCACGTGCTGCAAGGCTACTACGCCAGCCTGCGCGGACACGGCACGACGGCGCCCTGGCGCGACCGCATGCTGGATTTCGACGAACTGAACGGACTGATCGGCACGCCGGAACTGATGCGGCTGGGAAGCGCGTACGCCGCCATGGCCGACACTCCGCCCACGGATCTTCCGGAAGGTCCGTAGGCGGGCCGGGAAGCGGCCGCCCGCCGCTTCCCGGCGGTGGTCATGCGCCCAGGGCGCAGATCTTCTCCCGCAGCGGAGCGCGGGTGCGCGTGAAGTGGCGCAGGGTGGCGGACGGATTCCAGTCGTCGCCGTCGATGCTGTAGCTCTCGTCGAAGGGCTTGGGGTTGGTCGTCTGGCCGTAGATCGGCGTGGTGTAGGGCGCGATGACCGTCAGGTGCATGGTGCCGTCGGCGCTGAAGGCCAGCCCCTCGGCTTCGGTGCGGTTGGGTTCGTCGTAGTGCATCAGCTCGATGACGGCGCCGCTGACGGGGTCGATCTTGTAGATGCGCTTGCGCTTGAGGTCGGTCCCGGCCACGCTGTCCTTGGTGTCGCTGGAGGCGTACAGCATGCCGCGGTAGACCTTGGCGCCCTGCACCCGCTTGCCGTTGAACGACGTCTGCAGGGGCACGGAGCGGATCAGCCGGAAGGTCGTCAGGTCGAAGACGTTCAGCTTGTCGGCGGCCGAAGTGCTCCAGGTCACCGTGTAGAGCAGCTTGCGGGGACCATCCACGGCCACCCAGGGCACCCCGTCGGCGTGTTCGGGCAGCGGCAGCGCGTGCTTCTCGCCGGTGTACTGCAGCGTCTTGGCGTCGAATATGGCGATGTAGGATTGCTGCGACGAATCGTCCTCGTCCTCGATGGGCGCATACAGCTTGCCGTCCAGGATGTCGATGTCGCCGATGTGGCCCATGTGGGGCCCGTCGGCGCTGGCGCCGTACTCGGCCTGGATGTCGGCGGGCAGCGCCAGCGGCCGGTTCAGGGTGGCCTGGTACGCCGCATCGGTGCGCTGCAGGCCGTAGCGCCACGAGAAGACGGGCGTGTCGCCGTCGAAGGCCATGCCCTGGCTCTTGAGGGTCGCGGGGATGCGCGCGGCCTGGTCGTCGGTCAGGTACGAGAAGCCCGTCAGCGTCCGGGGGTCCCGGGCCAGTTCGGCCAGGACGCGGTCCAGATAGTTCTGCAACACGGTCATGTCGTTCGTGAACGAGGTGCGCGAGGCCAGGGACTCGCTCCAGGTCTCCTGGTCGAGCGCCGCGTTGGCCGCGCGCAGGGCATCTGTCGCCGGCACGCTGCGGCCCACGAGCCGGGTTTCCAGTGCGAGCAGTTCCTGCTCGCTCAGCATGGCCAGCTTGACCCCCGAGGCCGGCTGCGGGACCGGGGCGAGAGTGATCCCATTGCCGGGATCCTGGTCGCTGTCCAGCGCCAGCAGCAGGCTCAGCAGCTTGCCCAGCTCAAGCGAGCTTTGGCAGTCGCGGCTGGGCAGGAGGTCGAACACGGTGATGGTGCGCCGGGGCGAGAGCGACGCCAGTTCCACGCCACCCGCCTCGAAAGTCAGCGTGGTGCCCTGGGCAACCGAGAAGGCGCCGTTGGCGACGGCGATCTCCTTGCCGTCCGCCTTGACGGTCAGTCCGGCAAGGCCGGGCCAGCCGGCCAGGGTGACGTCGACGGAAGCGGCGGGAGGGGTGACGGGGGATCGGGACGCGCCAGGAAGCCATTGCCCACGTGCGCGCCGCCATCCGGCGCTGACTCCCTTCCCCCCGGAGGTTTCCATGAGCACCCGCCACCCCCGCACCCGGCGCGCCCTGCTGGCCGCCGCGCTTACGACGCTGGCCTGCGCCGGCGCGCCCGCCCAGGCCCAGGCGCCTTTCCCCGACCGGCCGCTGAAGCTGGTCATCGGCTTCGCCGCCGGCGGCTCGACCGACATCGTGGGCCGGATGATCGCGCAGAAAATGTCCGTCGAACTCGGCAAGCCCGTGGTCGTCATCAATCGTCCCGGCGCCTCCGGCGCCATCGGCACCGCCGAGGTGGCGCGCGCCGAACCCGACGGCTACACGGTGCTGGTGAACATCGTGACCACCGCGGTCATCAATCCGCTGACGCAGAAGAACCTGCCATACGATCCCATCAAGGATCTGCAGCCGGTCGCCATGGTGGGCAAACTGCCCAACGTGATCATCCTGAACAAGAACGTTCCCGCGCACGACCTGCGGGAGTTCATCGCCTGGGCCAAGGCCAACCCCGGCAAGGTGACCTTCGGCACGGGCGGCGCCGGCGGCGTGCAGCATCTGTCGGGCGAACTGCTGGCCAAGATGGCCGGCATCCAGATGACACACGTGCCCTACAAGGGTGCCGCGCCCGCCATCCAGGACCTGCTCGCCGGCAACATCACCGCCGTGTTCGACAACGTCACCGGTCCGATCAGCCTGATCAAGGCGGGACAGGTCACGGCCCTGGGCGTAACCACGGAAGAACGCATCGCCGTGCTGCCCGAGGTGCCGACCATCGCCGAGTCCGGCCTGCCCGCGTTCAAGAATTCGAGCTGGATCTCCATCTTCACCCGCGCGGGCCTGCCGCCCGCCGTGCTGGCCCGCCTGGAATCGGCCGTGCTGGCCGCCGCCCGCGATCCCGAGACCGTGGCCAAGCTCAAGGAACTGGGCGCCGTGCCCTCGCCCATGAACACCGCCGAACTGGACCGCTTCTGGCGCTCCGAATTCACCTATTGGCGCGACGCCATCAAGGCCGCCAACCTCTCTCTCGAATAACAAGGAAGCAACGACCATGTCCGCGATCGAAACCCGCCTGAAGGAACTGGGCATCACGCTGCCCGACGCCCCGGTCATCAAGGCCAACCCGGCCCTGGTACCCGGCGTGGCCGCCGGCGGCCTCTTCTTCTGCCAGGGCACACTGGGCCATACCAACGGCGACTTTCCCTACCTGGGCAAGGTCGGCGACAAGGTCACGGTGGAACAGGCCTACCAGTCGGCCCGGCTGTGCGCGATCAACCACCTCGCCCAGGCCAAGGCGGTGCTCAAGGATCTCGATCGCATCGTGCGGGTCGTGCAACTGGTGGTCTACGTGAACGGCGCGCCGGGCTTCGAGCGCGCGCCCTATGTGTCCAACGGCGCCTCCGACCTGTTCGTCGAGGTCTTCGGACCGGAACGCGCCGCCATGGCCCGCGCCAGCCTGAGCGTGCCTGACCTGATCTACACCGCGCCGGTCGAGACGCTGTGCACCTTCGAAATCACGCCGGCGTGACCGCCTCCACGCGACAGGACTCCCCATGAAATATTCCCTACGCATCGCGGCCGCCGCCGGCCTCATGGCGGCCGCGGCCTGCGCCGCCGCCCAGGATTACCCGGCCAAGCCCATCCGCCTGATCAGCGCGTGGACGCCCGGCGGCGCCAACGACATCCTGGCCCGCGCGCTGGGCCAGGTCATCTCCCAGCGCTTCGGCCAGCCCGTGGTGATCGAGAACCGCCCCGGCGCCTCGGGCACGATAGGCACCGCCCACGTCGCCCAGTCGCCTCCGGACGGCTACACGATCACGCTGGGCAGCATGCCGTCGTATTCCACGGCGCCCAGCATGTTCCCGGACCTGCGCTACGACCCGATCAAGGATCTCGTGCCCATCGCCTTCGTGGCCATCGTCCCCAACGTGCTCGTCGTCAATCCTTCGCTGCCGGTCAAGTCCGTGCCCGAGCTGCTGGCCTACGCCAAGGCCAATCCGGGCAAGCTGGCCTTCTCTTCCGTCGGCAACGGCTCGTCGTCCCACCTGGGTGGCGAACTGTTCAAGCTGATGGGCCACGTGGACATGACGCACGTGCCATACAAGGGCACGGCGCCGGCGCTGGTCGACCTGGTGGGTGGCCGCGTCCAGCTCGCCTTCGAGAACATGCCCGCGCTGCTGCCCCTGATCAACGGCGGCCAGTTGCGCGCCCTCGCGGTCACGTCCCGCTCGCGCTCGGCCCTGCTGCCCCAGGTCCCGACCGTGGACGAGGCGGGCTTGAAAGGCTACGAGATCGGCGCCTGGTACATGATGTTCGCGCCGGCCGGCACGCCTCGCAAGGTCATCGACAAGCTGAACGAGGCGGTCAACGCCGGGCTCCAGCAGCCGGACATCCGCCAGCGCCTCAAGGACCTCGGCGCCGAGATCATCGGGGGCACGCCCGAACAGGCCGCGGACTTCCTGAAACGCGACCTGGCCCGCTGGACCGACGTCATCAAGCAGGCCCACATCGTCTTCAACTAGGACCCGCCCATGAACGCATCCCTGTGGAACACCATGCGGCTGGACGGCCGAACCGCGCTCATCACCGGCGCCGGCAAGGGCCTGGGCCGGGCCATCGCGATGGGGCTGGCGCAGGCCGGCGCCAATGTGGCGCTGCTGGCGCGCACCGCGCGGGACGTCGAGGCGGCCTGCGAGGAAATCCGCGCGACCGGCGCCCGCGCGCTGCCGCTGGCCGCCGACGCGACCGATTCCGCCCAGGTCGATCGCGCCGTCTCGGCCGTGCTCGATGAATTCGGCGCGCTCGACATCCTGGTGCACTCGGCCGGAGGCAGCCAGCGCAAGCCCGTGCTGGAACTGGCCGACGACGAATGGAAGCGCCTGATCGGCGCCAACCTGGACTCGACCTTCTATGTCTGCCGCGCGGCGGGACGAGCCATGCACGCGCAAGGCCGCGGCTCCATCATCAACATCGCCTCGGCCGCCGGGCTGCGTGGCCGGCCCAACAATTCCCCCTACAGCGCGGCCAAGGCGGCCATGATCAATTTTTCGCGCGCGCTGGCCATGGAGTGGGCGCCGCAAGGCATTCGCGTCAACACCCTGGCGCCAGGACGCTTCCTGACGCCGCTGACCGAAGCGGAGATGAGCGATCCGGCCAGGCACGCCGCCTTCGTCAGGAACGTGCCGCTGGGCCGGATCGGGCGTCCCGAGGAGTTGAAGGAGATCGTGGTCTGGCTGGCCTCCGATGCGTCGGCCTTCGTGACCGGCTCGACCATCGTGATCGATGGCGGGCAGACGTTGCTTTAGGCCGCATCGACGGTCGTGAATGGCAGGGATCAGGTTCTTGAACCGTCCTTGATCGGTGGGGTGGGGCGGCTCGCGTTGGGGCGCAGCGAAGCCGGTCCCGCTACGCGGGACTACCCGGAGTTGGCACGGTTGCCGGGGCGGGCGTGAACTCGCGCGGGAATAGCCCCCCGGGCTATTCCTACTGCCGCGCTCACACATGCACGCCCTTGCTTCCCCGCCAACCGCGCCAACTCCGGCGGCTCCGAATGCGCCCCACCGCGGGCCGCCCCACCCCACCGGTCAAGGACTACCGACGGTGATGAGTGACGATCGCAGATTCAAGGACGGCGAGAGTTCTTTATCCCATTCAAGAAGAGAAGACCGACTGCACTGAAGCCCGCGGATCTGCGCGACCAGCGGTGCAGGTCTTGTCCGGGGTGCCGGGAACGGGCCCCAGGCGCCGCCCCGCCCGCCACCAGCGGACGCGGCCCCCTCGTCACTTCTCGATCTTGATGTCGGCGGTGCGGACCACCTTGGCCCAGCGCTCGGCCTCGGCCTGGATCAGCTTGCCGAACGCCGCGGGCGTGGGGCTGGGCACGACCTCGGCGCCTTCGTCCGAGATCGATTTGCGCACGTCCGCGTCGCCCAGCAGCGCGACGATCTCCTTGTGCAGCCGCGCCACGATGGGAGCCGGCGTACCGCCACGCGCCACGATGCCGAACCAGGTCCCGGTCTCGAACTCCATGCCCGCTTCGCGGAAGGTGGGCACCTCGGGCAGGCTGGGGGAGCGCTTGTCCGAGGCCACGGCCAGCGCCCGCAGCTTGCCGTTGCGGATGTGGTTCATCACCGGCACCAGGCTGGGGAACAGCAGCCGGGTCTCGCCCGACAACGTCGCCAGCACGGCGGGACCGCCGCCCTTGTAAGGCACGTGATAAAGCTGGGTGCCGCTGCTCTGCTGGAACAGTTCGGCCACCAGATGAGGCGCCGTGCCCACCCCGTAGGAAGCATAGTTGACCTGGCCCGGCCGCTCGCGCGCATATCGGATCAGTTCCTGCAACGAGGCCACCGGCAGGCCGGGATTCACCACCAGCACGGCGGGCGCGTTGGCCAGTTGCGAAACCGGCGCGAAGTCTTTCTTCAGGTCATACGAAATCGTGTTGTACAGGCTGCCGTTCGAGCTGATGGCGGTGGTGGCCATCAGCAGCGTGTAGCCGTCCGGGGCGGAGCGGGCCACCGTCTCGGCACCGATGATGCCGCTGGCGCCGGGGCGGTTGTCCACGATGACGGGCTGTCCGAGCCGCTCGCCCAGCTTCTTGCCGACGACGCGCGCGATCATGTCGGTGCCGCCGCCGGGCGCGAAGGGCACGATCAGCCGGATGGGCTGGGCGGGATAGTCCTGCGCGGCCCAGGCGCCAGCGCCGGACAGGGTGGCGACGGCGGCGCAGGCGAGCGCCAGCCCCCCGCGCGGGAAGGAATGTCTTTGCACGTTGGTCTCCGTGATGGCCGCCCGGCCGTGGCCGGGGCGGCGGGGTCGCCGGCGCGATACCGCCGGCGGCGCGGCTCAGCTGGCCGACGGCAGGTCGCGGATCGCGATACCGCGGTCGATGGCATCGCAGCGCGCATCCTCCGCGGCGGCGCGCTTGCGCGACAGCTCCAGCACTTCGCGGGCACGGTCCCGGGGGATGAAGCAGACGCCGGTATCGTCGGCCACCACGAGGTCGCCCGGATTGACGCGTATGCCTTCGATCTGGACCGGGCCGTTGATCTCGATCGTCTCGATGCGCCACTTGCCGGTGATGGGCGAGACCTCCGTGGCCCAGACCGGGAAGCCGACGCGGCGCGAGTGCGCCACGTCGCGCACCCCGCCCGACACGATGGCGCCGATCTCGCCCTGGCGCTTGGCCACCTGGGCCGAGATGCCGCCCATGTTCGACAGCCCCGGCACGCCCTCGATCACCAGCACGTCGCCTTGTTCCGCGATGTTGTGGGCTTCGATCTCGGCCATGCCATTGCGATGGGCGCGCGCGTTGTCGACGGGGTGGCCGGTCATGACCGTATTGCGCAGGGTCATGGCCGGGCCGACGATGGTGGCGCCCGGAATGGTGGGCCGAAGCAGTGAGCCGGGCAGCGTCCCGGCGATGCCCAGGTGGTCCATGACGTCCGACACGATGCCGGAGGCGTCGCCCAGGGCCTTGAATCCCTCGATCAAATCCTGGGGCGGGCGTTCGATGTCGAGGCTCTTCACCCGTTCGGGGGCGATCTTGCCCAGCAGCGTCTTGGTCATGTGTGGTCTCCGTGAAGAATGAGGCGTGCCGCCGCCTGCGGCCTATCCGCGGCGGCGGTCTTCATATGTGAAAAATTCTCATCGATTTCCCATTAAGCATCAATCGATTTATAGTCAATATCATTGACTTTTACTCACGAAAATGGCCACTCGCCTGCCCCCGCTCAATCCGCTGCGCACCTTCGAGGTCGCGGCGCGCCACCTGAGCTTCACGCGCGCCGCGCGCGAACTGCACGTCACGCCCGGCGCCGTCAGCCGGCAGGTCATGGTGCTTGAAGAATTCCTGGGGGCCCGGCTGTTCGAGCGGGTCAACCGCGAAGTGCGCCTGACCGCCGTGGGCCGGCGCTACCTGGACGACCTGAACGACGTGTTCGACAGCATCGGCGAGGCCACCCAGCGCGCCATGCAGGGGGTGCGCGACAAGCCGCTCCACATCTGGTGCCCGATGACCTTCGCGATGCGCTGGCTGGTGCCGCGCCTGCCGGCGTTCCACGGCGCCCATCCGGGCCGCGACGCCATCTTCACCACCTCGCTCAAGCCGGTGGATTTCACCGAACACGACGCCGACGTCGCCATCCGCATGGGCCGCGGCGACTGGCCCGGCGTGATCTCCCGTTTCCTGGTCGGCATCGACCTGCTGCCGGTCTGCAGCCCCAGGCTGCTGGAAGGCCGCGCCCCGCTCGCCCACCCGCGCGACCTGGCCCAGCACACGCTGCTGCAATCGGTGGCGCGGCCGGATTATTGGCCAACCTGGCTGAAGGCCGCGGGCGCGAGCGACATCGACCCGGACCGGGGGCTGACCTTCGAAAGTGTCAGCCTGGCCTACCAGGCCGCGCTGGAAGGGCTGGGCGTGGCCATGGGGCAGCATGCGCTGGTGGCCGAAGACCTGGCGGCCGGCCGACTGGTCGCGCCCTTCGGCCTGCGCGTCCCCATCGACAACGCCTTCTACCTGATCTATCCCGAACGGCTGCAATACGACACGCACCTGTGCACGTTCCGCGACTGGATACTGGCCGAGGCCCAGGCGGACGAAACCCGGCGCGCCGCGCCCCGGACATGAACGAGGCGGCCGCTCAGGCCGCCGGCGCCGACGGGAATCGTATGTGCACGCGCAGGCCGCGTCCGTACAGCCCGGCGCCCACCTGGATGGAGGCCGCGTGCGACTCGGCGATCTGCGCCACCAGCGACAGGCCGATGCCGCTGCCGCGTTCCGTGGTCCCCGCCACGCGGTAGAAGCGATCGAAGATGCGCCGGTACTCGGATTCAGGCACGCCGGGGCCATCGTCGGCCACCGTCAGCAGCACGCTGTCCGCCTCGGAACGGCAGGCCACGGCGATGTGCGCGTTGCGGCCGCCGTAGCGCACCGCGTTATCGACCAGATTGCGCACCAGGATGCCGAGCGGATCGACCCGGCCGCGCACCAGGCAGACTTCCGCGTCCAGGCTGATGCGCTGGCCGCGCTCGGCGGCGCTGGTCTCGAAGTCCCGCGCGATCACCGACACGACCGTGTGCAATTCGACGTCGTCCTCGCCGAAGCCATTGGCATCCAGCCGCGCCATGTCCAGCAGTTGTTCGGACAGCCGCGCGCTGCGCTGGGTGGTCGCCAGCAGTTTGTCGAGCTCGGCGCGCAGTTGCACGGGGTCCTGGCACCGCAGGGCATTCTCGGTCTGCACCGTCAGGACCGCGAGCGGCGTGCGCAACTCGTGCGCGGCATCGACCAGGAAGCGCCGCTCGTTCTGCATGGCCTCGTCCAACCGTCCGAGCAGGCCGTTGAACGACTCCACCAGCGGACGCAGCTCCACCGGCAGTTCCCTGGCCGGCAGCGGCTGCAGATCGGTAGGGCGCCTCTGCAGGATACGGCGCGACAGCCGCGTGACGGGAAAGACCGACCACTGGACCACGCAGCCGACGACGCAGGCCAGCACGCAGGCCAGGAAGCCCACGAACAGCAGCCCGCGGGTAAGTCGGTCTTGCAGTTCCTTGCGCAGCAAGGATTGCGGCTTGCCCACCTGCACCTGTATCCGTCCGCTGGCATCCGAAACGGCATAGACGCGCCAGGGCTCGCCGCCCACCATGATGGTGGCATAGCCTTCGCGCATGTCCGGCACGATGGGCTGGCCGGGCGCGGTCGGGGAATGCAGCACGCTGCGGCGGGTCGCCAGGTTCCAGACCTGGAAGGTCATCTGGAGCTGGGACGTATCCAGCCGCTGCTCGCCCGGCAGCGAAAACCCGCCGTCCGCGATGCTGTTCTCGAGTCCGACAGGCAGTGACAGCAGGGTCAAGTGCGCCACCTCGCGCAGGGTGGCATCCCACTCCCCGCTCCACTCGCGCGTGACTTCGGCCCGATACCACAGGAACAACCCGGCCCAGGTCAGCAGCATGGTCGCGACGATGCCCGTCAGCAGGCGCGAGCGCAGCGATCTCATCGCCCTTCCCGCAGCCGGTAGCCGTAGCCGTGCACGGTCTCGATCAGGTCCTCGCCCAGCTTGCGGCGCAATTGATGGACGTAGACCGCCACGGTGTTGCTCTCGATCACGCCATCGCTGCCGTAGACCGCCTCTTCCAGCGCCGTGCGGGACAAGGCCTTGCCCGTCCTTTCCATCAGCGCCAGCAGCGTCCGGTATTCGTGCGTGCTGAGCGCGACCGGCTGGCCGCGGCAGGCGACCGCGCGCGAGGCGGGATCGAGTTCGACGTCGCCGCTGCGCATCACCGGGGCCACGCGCCCCAGGCTGCGGCGCAGCACCGCGCGCAGCCTGGCCTGCAACTCGTCGACCTGGAACGGCTTGACCAGGTAGTCGTCGGCCCCCGCGTCCAGCCCGCCGATGCGGTCGCTCAGGCGGTCGCGCGCGGTCATGATGATGACCGGCGTCGTATCGTAGCGACCGCGCATGGTGGCCAACACGCCCAGCCCGGAGCCGCCGGGCAGCCCCAGGTCCAGCAGGACCGCCGCATAGTCGTGGTCGACCAGCGCCAGCCGCGCCGCGGTGGCGTCGCCGGCCCACTCGACCACGGTGTCGTGCTGGCCCAGCGCGGTGACGAGTGCATCGGCAAGCATGGCGTCGTCTTCTACGAGCAGGATGCGCAAGATCGGTTTCCCAGTGGTTCGAACACACGGCGCGCAAGACGGCGCTCCGCCGGCACGGGCCAGTATCGTCGCCCGGTTTTAAAAAGTTCTTAAACCGCCCCGCCCAGAATGCGCGCTGGCGGCTGGCTCGCGCTCATGCCCGGGCCGGGCTGGCCGCCGCCCTCACACATCCCCATTGGGAACCGCCCTCGGCGGCAGGTTCCAGGAGCCCGCCACATGATCCAGGACCCGCGCAGCCTCTGCCTCTGCTTTCTGCTGGGCGCCATGCAGCCCGCCGTCGGGCAGGACCTCGTGGGCGGCGGCATCGCCGTCATCCCGTCCTATCCCGGTGCGGACGACTATCGCCTCCTGCCCGCGCCCATCCTCAATTTCCAGCGCGGCCCCTTCTTCATCTCGAACAGCCAGGGCCTGCCCGGGCTGGGACTGAAGACGGAAATCGCGCCCGGCCTGAGCGTGGGCGCCCGCGTCGGCATCGGCCTGGGCCGCAAGGAAAACCGGTCGGACAGGCTGGCTGGCCTGGGTGATCTCGATGTCCATGGCCAGTACGGCGTATTCGCCGAATGGACGCCCGGCCGGTGGCGCGCATCGCTATCGTACACACAGGCGGCCAAGAGCGGCTATGGCGGCACCCTGGCCCTGGGCGGTTCGTATGCCCTCTGGCAAGGCGGCAAGCACCATCTGCAAGTCGGCGCCAGCCTGGAATGGAGCAACCGCGACCACATGCAGACCTGGTTCGGCGTGACGCCCGACCAATCCGCGCACAGTGGCGCGGGGCTTGCGCCCTACCGTCCGTCGTCGGGCCTGAGCTCGGGCTCGGCCTATGCGCTCTGGACTTACCGGCTGAACCAGCAGTGGCGCATCATCACGCTGCTGGGCGCGCGGACCCTGATGGGCGACGCGGCCGACAGCCCCATCGTCGAGCGCAAGACCGCCGCTTTCGGCAGCGTGGGCGTGGCCTACTCGTTCTGAAGCGGCCCGGCCGCGAGCGCCTGCGCCGCCAGCACGCCGCGCAGCGCGATCTTCACTGCCTGCAGGCGCACGGCGGTGCGATCGCCGCCCAGCAGGTGCGTGGCCGTGCGCACCCGCACCCCCTCGGGAGCCATCCACGCCCAGCCGAAGCACACCATGCCGACCGGCTTGCCCGGCGTGGCGCCGCCGGGTCCGGCGATCCCGGTGGTCGACACCGCCATCTGCGCGCCCGCCGCCTTCAGCGCCCCGGCCGCCATCTCGCCCGCGGTCTGTTCGCTGACCGCGCCGTGGGCGGCCAGCGTATCTTCCCGCACCCCCAGCTCGGCCACCTTGGCCGCATTGGTATAGGTGACGAAGCCGCGGTCGAACCAGGCGCTCGATCCCGCGACGGCGGTCACCAGCCCCGCCACCAGCCCGCCGGTGCAGGACTCGGCGGCGGCCAGCATCCAGCCGGCCGGTTGCAGTACCTCGCCCAAGGCAACCGATAGATCCAGCGACTCCTGGTCGAACATATGATGCTCCTCGCTACGCGCTGACGCGCGCCCCCCAGGGGGCGATGCGGGTGCGCCGGCAAAGCCGGATCCACCGCATCCCGGGGCACCACCAGGCCGGCCAGGAATGGCGATCGTCAGCCCGGTTGGAAGCCGTCCCCTGGGATTGATTTAGTTGACGATACGCCAGTACAGCGCGCAGACCAAGAGCGCGTAGAACGCGGCGATCATGTCGTCCCACATCACCCCCAGGCCGTTCTTGAGCCGGCGGTCGAAATGGCCGATGGGGGGAGGCTTGAGGATGTCGAACAGGCGAAACAGCAGGAAGCCGAAAGCCTGCGGCACCAGGGCGTCCGGGATCAGCCACAGCACGGTCCAGAACGCGACCATCTCGTCCCACACCATGCCGCCATGGTCGGGCACGCCGAGGTCGCGGCCCGTTCTGCCACAGGCCCAGATACCCACGACAAACGCCGCCACCAGGAAAATGGCCTGATGCATCGGCGCGCCCAGCACCAACGTCAAGGGCTGCCACAACACCCAGGCCAGCAGCGTCCCCCAGGTTCCCGGCGCGGGACGGATGAGACCGCTGCCCAGGCCGAAGGCGATGGTCCGCCACGGGCGCGCGCGCATCCAGGAGAAGCTGGGACGCACCGGCCCCGTGCCGGTGGAGGAAATGTCGGTCATGATGTCTCAGGCAAGTGCCCCGCCGCCGGACCGGCCGCCGGCGGGAAATGATCGAAGCCCGCGCGCGGCAGGTCCGGCACCGGAGTGCCGTCGGCGTCCACCACGTGCAGGCCGGCCCCGGCCTGCGCCGTGCCGATGCGCGTGACCGCCACGCCCGCCCGCGCGGCCGCCTCGGCGACACGGGCGCGGGCTTCCGGCGGTGCGGTAAAGCACAATTCGTAGGCATCGCCGCCGCCCAGCGCGCAACGCCGGCGCCAGCCGGCCGGCAGGGCCGCCACGGCGGACGATACCGGCACGTCGTCGGCGCACAGCCGCGCGCCGCACCCGCTGGCGGCCAGGACGTGGCCAACGTCTTGCAGCAGGCCGTCCGAGATATCGATCGCCGCGCTGGCCAGGCCACGCAGCGCCAGTCCCAGCGCCACGCGCGGCTCGGGCCATTCGAGCGCGCGGCGGGTCACCGCCAGCACGGCCGCCCGGTCCGCCACCGGGACCTCCGGTTCGCCCAGCAGCAGGCGCAGGGCCAGGTCGGCATCGCCCAGCGTGCCCGACACCCAGAGGTCGTCGCCCGGCCGGGCGCCCGAACGCCGCAGCGCCGCCTGGGCGGGCACGGTACCGAAGATGGTGATGGAAAGGGTCGTACCGGCGTCGCTGCGCGTGGTGTCGCCCCCGACCAGGGGGCAACCCTGGGCGTCGGCCAGCGCGAACAGGCCGCCAGCGAAAGCCGACAGCCACGCGTCGTCCACGCGCGGCAGCGCCAGCCCCAGCACGAAGGCAGTCGGTTTCGCGCCCATGGCGGCCAGGTCGGACAGATTCACCGCCAGCGACTTGTGCCCCAGCGCACGCGGATCGACGTCGGGAAAGAAGTGCCGGCCCTCCACCAGCAGGTCGGTACTGACCGCCGTGGCCTCGGCCGACGGCGCGAGCAACGCGCAATCGTCGCCCACTCCCAGCATGCCTGCCGGCGCCGCGCGGGTGAAATGCCGGCGGATGAGATCGAATTCGCCTCCGGCCATGGTCAGGCCCACTCCCTGCGCCCTACGGGCGCCCCCTCAAGGGGACGGCGCCGGCGGACCGGAAGGGCAAGCCACCCCGCGCGGCCCGTGGCGACGCCCTGGGCGGTACTGGCCAGGGCGTGAGGGGTGGGGTCCATTTCAGGCCCGGCGGCCGGCGGCCTGGATTTCGGCGGCGCGCACTTCGGCCGCGAGCTTGTCCAGCACGCCGTTGACGAACTTGAAGCCATCGGTGCCGCCAAACGACTTGGCCAGTTCGACGGCTTCGTTGATGACGACCTTGTACGGGATCTCGACGTGGTTCAGCAGTTCGTAGGTGCCGATCAGCAGGATGCCGTGCTCGACCGGCGACAGCTCCTCGACCTTGCGGTCGAGGAAGGGCGCGAAGCGCTCGCGCAGCGGGGCCGCGTCGCGAGCGGCGCCGTACAGCAGCGCCTTGTAGTGGCCCAGGTCGGCATCGGCGAAACCCTCGCCGTCCTGCATGTGGGCATCGATCTCGCCCATCTCGCCGGCATCGCCCCCCTTGAGCAGCCACTCGTACACCCCTTGCAGGGCGAACTCGCGCGCGCGGCGCCGCGCGCTGCGCGCGTTCTGGCGGCTGGCCTCAGTCATCCTGTTCTTCCTCGTCGTCGAAGTCTTCGTCGTCCTCGTCCTCGTCGTCTTCCTCCTCGGGTTCGAGGGTGGCCAGCAGATTGGCCATCTCGACGGCGGTCTGGGCGCAATCGCGGCCCTTGGTCGCGGCACGCTCCAGGGCCTGCTCTTCCGTTTCCGTGGTGAGCACGCCGTTGGCGACGGGAATGCCGGTCTCGAGCGCGACCCGGCTGATGGCGGCCGCGCTTTCATTGCTGACCACCTCGAAGTGGTAGGTCTCGCCGCGGATCACCGCGCCGAGCGCGATCAGTCCGTCGAACTCGCCGGTATGCGCGAGCTGGGCCAGGGTCACGCCCAGCTCCAGCGCGCCGGGTACCGACACGACCATGATGTCGCGTTCATCCACGCCCAGCTTGCCGAGCTCTTCCAGGCAGGCCTGCAATTGCTGTTCGCCGATGTTTTCGTTGAAGCGGGAGCGCACGATGCAGATATGCAGCCCTTCGCCATTCAGATCAGGAGTCATGGTATAGGGGTTCATGATAGGGCGCCGTCCTTGGTGGGGGGTTGGTCATGGCCGGCATCGTAGCCGGTCACGGTAAGGGAGAAGCCGGTCATGCTGGGCATGCGGACCGGCCGCGCCAGCAGCTTCATGTTGCCGACGTTCAGGTCCTTCAGGATCTGCGCGCCTATGCCATAGGTGCGCAGATCCATGCGGGGCGGCGCGTCGCCGCAGGCCGCGCCGGTGCGGTCCTGGTCGATCAACTGCTGGAACTCGGCCGCCAGATCGCTGGCCGTGCCGTCGCAGTTGAGCAGGATGACCACGCCGGATCCGGCCTGGGAAATGGCTTCGAGGGCGCTGGGCACGCTCCAGCTGTGTGTGCTGCGCGCCACTTCCAGCACGTCGAGCAGCGAGGTGGGCTCGTGCACGCGCACCAGGGTTTCGCGCTCGGGATGGATGTCGCCATGGATCAGCGCGAGGTGGGGCGCGCCGCTGGGCGTATCGCGGTACATCACGGCGCGGAAGACGCCGTGCGCCGTCTGGATCGGCCGTTCGGCCACCCGCTGCACCAGCGACTCGTGCTCGCTGCGGTACTGGATCAGGTCGGCGATGGTGCCGATCTTGATGTCATGCTGGCGCGAGAACTCGATCAGGTCGGGCAGCCGCGCCATGGACCCGTCGTCCTTGAGCACTTCGCAGATGACCGAGGCGGGCGTCAGCCCGGCCATGGCGGTCAGGTCGCAGCCGGCCTCGGTGTGGCCGGCGCGCGCCAGCACGCCGCCACGCGCCGCCTTCAGCGGGAAGATGTGGCCGGGCTGCACCAGGTCGGAAGGCCTGGCTTCGCGCGCCACGGCGGCCTGCACGGTGCGGGCGCGGTCGGCGGCCGAGATGCCGGTCGTGACGCCCTGGGCGGCCTCGATGGAAACGGTGAAATTGGTGCCGTGCTTGGTACCGTTGGCGGAAACCATGAGCGGCAGGCTGAGCTGGCGGCAGCGTTCCTCGGTCAGCGTCAGGCAGATCAGGCCGCGGCCGTAGCGGGCCATGAAATTGATGGCCTCCGGCGTGACGAACTCGGCCGCCATGACGAGGTCGCCTTCGTTCTCGCGGTCTTCCTCGTCGACCAGGATGACCATGCGGCCGGCGCGCAGCTCGGCCACGATTTCCGGTACCGAGGAAATGGCCGAAGAACCGCCGGGAGCGGGAACGGGAGAAATGAATGCAGACATGAGGATCGTCCGGCGCGCGGGTTGCGTGGCTGTACCGGCGGCGCAAGCTGTCGGGCCGGTACGGGGAAACCGGGTATTTTACCCGGATGCCGGGACAATTCGGGGACCGGCGCGCGCCCCGGCCTACGACGCCGGAGACGGGTCGTCCCGCCCGTCCAGCCGGGGTGTCAGGGCCGGGTCCAGCGACTCGCGCCCGTCGAACACGAAGCACTCGCCGTCGTAGCCTTCCCCGCCGGTTTCCTCGAAGTACTTCAGGATGCCGCCGTCGAGCTGGTAGATGTGCTCGATGCCGGCCTGCGCCATGTAGATGGCCGCCTTCTCGCAGCGGATGCCGCCGGTGCAGAAGCTCACCACGGTCTTGCCCGCCAGTTCGTCCCGGTGCGCCTGCACGGCGGCCGGGAACTGCGTGAAGCGGGAAATCCGCCAGTCGATCGCGCCGTGGAAAGTGCCGTGGTCCACCTCGAAGGCATTGCGGGTGTCCAGCATGACGACCTCCCGGCCGTCATCGTCGCGGCCCTGCCGCAGCCAGCGGGCCAGGGTACGGGCCTCGACCGCCGGCGCCCGCCCCGCCTCGGGCCGGATGGCCGGATGGTCCATGCGGATGATCTCGCGCTTGATCTTCACCAGCAACTTGCGGAATGGCACCTGGGCGGACAGGCTTTCCTTGACCTCGATATCGGCCAGCCGCCCGCCGAAAGCCGGACCGTGGCGCAGCCAGTCCAGCCAGGCATCGATGCCGTGGCGCGCGCCGGCCAGGAACAGGTTGATGCCTTCCTGCGCCAGCAGCACCGTGCCCTTCAGGCCGCACGCCTGCGCCCGGTCCCGCGCCGCCGCTTGCAGCGCGGGCAGGTCGTCCAGGGACAGGAAACGGTAGGCGGCGATATTGACGACGGCGGACACGGCGGAAGATCCGGAAAACGACAAGGCGCGATAGTTTACGCGTCGGCGGCAGGCGCCTCGAATTCGAGTTTATGGAACCCGTAGCGTTCGGCCGTCATGTGGGCCAGGATGGCCACCGCGATCTCGGGCGGCGTGCGCGCGCCGATGCGCAGGCCCACCGGACCGTGCAGGCGGGCCACCTCGTCCCGGGTCAGGTCGAACTCCACCAGCCGCTCGCGGCGCCTGGCCTGGTTGGCCCGCGAACCGATGGCGCCGATGTAGAACGCCTCGGACTTGAGCGCCTCCAGCAGCGCCAGGTCATCCAGCTTGGGATCGTGCGTGAGCGCGACGATGGCCGTGTGGCGGTCGGGGCGCATCTCGGTCACGGTGTCATCGGGCATGGTGGCCACCAGCCTGGCGCCCGGCACCTCCCAGCCCTGCGAGTACTCCTCGCGCGGATCGCAGACGATGACCTCGTAGTCCAGCGCCAGCGCCATCTGCGCCAGGTACTGCGACATCTGCCCCGCCCCGATGATCAGCAGGCGCCAGCTCGGTCCGTGGATGGCGGCCAGTTCCGAGGCGGTCAGCGACAGCGTGTCGGCCCGGTCGCTGGCGGGCTCCAGCGCGGCGCGGCCGGTGGCCAGGTCCAACCGGCGCAGTACCCGGCGGCCCTGGCTCAGTTCGTCCAGGAGATCTTCCACCCCGCTATGATCGGCCACCGGCTCCAGGACCAGCTCCAGCGTGCCCCCACAGGGCAGGCCGAAGCGCGTGGCCTCGTCGGCGGAAACCCCGTAGCGCACCACGCTGGGCACGTCCGTGGGCCAGGCGCCCGCGCGCGCCTTGTCCGACAGGTCGTCCTCGATGCAGCCGCCCGACACCGAGCCGGCGATCGAGCCGTCGCCGCGCACGGCCACCATCGCGCCGATGGGCCTGGGCGCCGAGCCCCAGGTGCGCGTCACCGTGCCCAGCACGACCTTGTGCCCCTCCCGCCGCCACTGGGCCAGGCGCCGCAGGACGTCCAGATCGACGTTGTCCATCGTCGTTGCCACTCCACGTCATTCTCAGGGCGTCATGATAGTCCACGCCCGCCCCCCGGGGCGGGCGGCGCGGCGCAGCGCCGATGATCGCCGCCCGGCCGGCCGGCAAGGGGCTACACTGTGGAATGCGCGGCCCGGGACGGGCATCCGGCCGGTGCGGCCGCGTTTTCCCGGGAGCAAGCGTCATGACGGCAGACTACACGGCATCCCTGCGCGACCGCGTCGTACTGGTGACCGGCGGCACGCGCGGGCTGGGGCGTGAAATGGCGTTGGCGCTGGTGGCGGCCGGCGCCCGGGTGGCGATCACCGGCGCCCACGCGTCGGACGCCATGCACGAAACCATGGCCCAGGCCCAGGCCACCGCCGGCGGCGGGCGCATGTTCGCCATCGTCGCCGACGTCACGCGCTTCGAGCACTGCTCGCGCGCGGTCGCCGAGATCCGCGACCATTTCGGCGCGCTGCACGTGCTGGTGAACAATGCCGGCCTCGGCATGGGCGCCATCAGCGACACCTTCACCACCGAGCCCGCGCGCTTCTGGCAGACCGACCCGCAGGCCTGGCGAGCCATCGTCGACACCAACCTCAACGGCGCCTTCAACATGGCGCGCGCCGCCGCGCCGCTGATGGTGGCCCAGGGCTTCGGCAAGATCATCAACATCTCGACCAGCGACGTGACCATGGTCCGTCGCGGATATTCGCCCTACGGCCCCAGCAAGGCCGCGCTGGAAGCCGCTTCGCGCATCTGGGCCCAGGACCTCGCGGGCACCGGCGTGGACGTGAACGTCTACCTGCCGGGCGGCGCGGCCGACACCGACTTCCTGCCAGCCGGCCCCAACCGGAAGGGCGCCGACGGCAACCTGCTGCCCGCCGCCATCATGCGGCGCGGCATTCTCTGGCTGTGCTCGGACGCCTCGACCGGCCGGACCGGCGACCGCTACATCGCACGCCTGTGGAACGAAGCCCTGCCGGCCGAGCTGGCCGCCGAAGGCGCCCGCGCGGCGCACGTGGACAAGCCGGCCATCATGTAGCGCCCGACGGCGCACCGCTTGCCCGACTGCACGGGGCCTGCCGCCAGGCCGGCCCTCCCGGCTCTCGTCTCATGCTAGTCTACGGGGTTGCTTTTCGCTTCCGGAGTCCGGAACGTCCCGGACTCCGACCTCAGGAGACTGGCATGTATCAGGACCTCGCCCTCTACATCGACGGCGAATTCATCCAAGGCGGCGGTCGCCGCGAGCAGGACGTCGTCAACCCCGCCACCCAGGAAGTGCTCGGCAAGCTGCCGCACGCCTCGCGCGCGGATCTCGACCGCGCCCTGGCCTCGGCCCAGCGGGCCTTCGAAAGCTGGAAAAAAACCTCGCCGCTGGAGCGTTCGCGCATCCTGCGCAAGGTGGCCGAACTGGCCCGCGAGCGGGCCCAGGAAATCGGGCGCAACCTGACGCTGGACCAGGGCAAGCCGCTGGCCGAGGCCGTGGCCGAGATCATGACCTGCTCCGAGCATGCCGAATGGCACGCCGAGGAATGCCGCCGCATCTACGGCCGCGTGATCCCACCCCGCAACCCCGCCGTGCGCCAGTTCGTGGTGCGCGAGCCGGTCGGCGTCTGCGCCGCGTTCACACCCTGGAACTTCCCGTTCAACCAGGCCATCCGCAAGGTCTCCGCGGCCATCGCCGCCGGCTGCACCATCATCCTGAAGGGCCCGGAAGACACGCCCAGCGCGGTGGTGGCCATGGCCCAGCTGTTCCATGACGCCGGCCTGCCCCCGGGCGTGCTGAACATCGTCTGGGGCGTGCCCAGCGAGATCTCCTCCTACCTGATCGAATCGCCCATCGTGCGCAAGATCTCGTTCACCGGTTCGGTGCCGGTGGGCAAGCAGCTGGCGGCGCTGGCCGGCGCCCACATGAAGCGCACCACCATGGAACTGGGCGGCCACTCCCCGGTGCTGGTCTTCGACGACGCCGACGTCGAACCCGCCGCCGAGATGCTGGCGCGCATGAAGGTCCGCAACGCCGGCCAGGTGTGCATATCGCCCACCCGCTTCTACGTCCAGGAAAAGGCCTATGACAAGTTCGTGGCGCGCTTCGCCGATACCATCGCCTCCATCAAGGTCGGCGACGGCCTGGGCAAGGGCGTGGAAATGGGGCCGCTGGCCCACGAGCGGCGGCTGATGGCCATGGAAACCTTCCTGGACGACGCCAGCCAGCGCGGCGGCCGTATCGTGACGGGCGGCTCGCGCATGGGCGAAAAAGGCAATTTCTTCTCGCCCGCGGTCGTGACCGACATCCCCGACGATTCCAAGCTGATGACCGAGGAACCCTTCGGCCCCATCGCCCCGGTCACACGCTTCAAGACCACCGAGGAAGTGCTCAAGCGCGCCAACAGCCTGCCATTCGGCCTGGCTTCCTACGTGTTCACGAACTCGCTGAAGACCGCGACCGCCGTGTCCAACGGACTGGAAGCCGGGATGGTCAACATCAACCACTTCGGCGTCGCCCTGGCCGAGACGCCCTTCGGCGGCGTGAAGGACTCGGGCATAGGCAGCGAAGGCGGTGTCGAGACCTTCGACGGCTATCTCGTGACCAAGTTCATCACGCAGATCTGACGTCCCCACGGAGCGTCCCCGGGTCCCGGGGACGCATCCACCAGGCCAGCGCGGCGAAACCCGCCAGCGCCCAGGCCGCCAGCCACGACAGCGATCCCGCCACGTCGGCCAGCGGGGCTCCCATCTGGTTCAGCCTGAGCGAGGCATCGATGCCAGCGGTGCTGGGAAAGATCCAGCGCACCGCCTGCAGCACGGGCGGTAGGCTTTCCACCGGCCACGCGAAGCCGGACAGGAAGGCAATGGGCAGCGACGTGAACAGCCACACCTGCAACGCCTGCTCGCGGTCCTTGAGCCAGGCGCCCAGCAGCGCCCCCGCCACGCTCACCGCCGGGGCATAGCACAGCAGCAGCACCAGCGCCCCCAGTGGATTGCCTCCGCGCGGGTAGTCCTGCAGCCAGAATATCCAGCCGAAGTAGACCAGCCCCGCGAACAGGCCGGCGGTGGAGAAAGCCAGCACGCGCCCCAGCCAGACCGAGGCCGGCGCCCGCAGGCGGCCGGCCTCGGCCCAGGTGCCGGCCAGCATCGCGATGCCCATCAGCAGCGTCTGCTGCATGATGATCAGCGCCACCGCCGGCACCACGTAACTGCCATAGCCGCCGGTGGGGTTGTAGAGGGCGACGGCGCTGACGCCGACCGGGCTGCGGCCGGCCATGGCCTGGGCCCGCCCCTGGCCACGCGCGGTACGCTGCGCGATCTCGACCCCGGCCGACACCGTGCCGATGACCGCCGTGAAGCCGGTCATCACTGCCTTGTTGTAGAGCGCGTAGCTGCCGTTGGTGCTGACCACCACCGGCGCCGGCCGGCCGCGCAGCACGTTGCGCCTGAGGTCCCGGGTCAGCAGCGCATAGCCTTCGATCTCGCCGCGCCACATCGCCTGCCGGGCCGACTCTTCGTCCCCGGTCACCATCGCCACGCGCAGGTCCGGGCTGGCATCGGCGTAGCGCACGATCTGTCGCGAGAGGCTGGAATGGTCCAGGTCCACGATGGCCACCGGCACGCGTTGCAGGACTTCGGTGGCATAGGGCCACGGATAGAAGAATCCGTAGAACACCGGCGCCAGCACGATCAGCAGCAGCGCGCCCTTGTCGCGCAGCAGTTCCGCCAGGGTGTCCCGCCAGGCGGCGGCGCAGCCACGCGCGGCCATCAGCGGCCTCCCCAGCGCGCGGGCTCGGCGGCCACCCCGCGCAGCAGCCAGGCGGCCGCCAACGCGAGCAGCACCGCGCCCACCGGCATCAGCACGAAAGTCGGCAGGGAATGGCCCAGGGGCGCCCCCATCTGCAACTGCTCCACCTGCAGCCGGATGTAGTGCGTATAGGGCAGCGCCAACGCCCAGGCGCGCGCGCCGGCCGGCATGGCTGCCAGCGGGAAACCCATGCCGCTGAAGGCGAAAGCCGGCGCCGTCACGACGCCGGCCAGCGACAGCGCGGTGCGCAGGGACCGGGTCGCCAGCGCCGCGACCGCGCCCATCGTGATCGACAGCGCGATGAAGGCCGCCAGGGCCACGGCCACCCAGGGCAGGCTGCCGGGCGGATGCCAGCCCCGGCCCCAGGTCAGCCACAGCAGCGCCGCCAGCCCCACGGCGGACAATCCCGCCCACGGCCACGCGAGCTTGCCGGCCAGCGCGGCCAGCGCCGGCCCCGCCGCGATGCACACGCCGCCGGCGGGATCCGTCCCGGCACCCGTGGCGGCCGCGAGCCAGGCGCCCACCGTGCGGTCGCGGATCTCCCGGCCCACGGCCCAGGCGCCCGCCGTCATGCCCAGGATGTGCAGCAGCGCCGGAATCAGCGCGGCAGCCAGGAATTGTTCGTAGTTCAGGCTGGGGTTGAACAAGGCCAGCGAACTGGGCCGGATCGGTTCGGAACTGACCGCCACCGCCTGCGCCGGCTCGCCCCGGCGAATGCGCGCCGCCATCTCGACACCGGCCGACAGCGTCATGGCCACGGTCTGCACGTCGCGCAGGACCAGGCCCGACACCGTATAGAACTGGGCGTTGTGGTACAGCGTGACGTGGCCGCTCGCCCCGCGCTTGATGTCGCGCGAGAAGTCGCGCTCGATCGCCACCACCGCGTAGATGTCGCCCCGCTCCATGCCGGCCCGCGCCTCGGCCAGGCTGGCGTCGCGCCGCGCGATGCGCAGGCCCGGCGCCGCCTCCAGCATGCGCGCGAGCTGGCGCGACAGGGCCGAATGGTCATCGTCCACGATGGCGATGGGCAGGCGCGTGGGGATGCCCGCCGAGAACATCCACCACAGCAGCAGCACGGCCAGCAGCGGCACCCAGCTGATCATGGCCAGTTCGCGCGGATGCCGCCGCAGCCAGGCGGCCTCCCGGCCCGCCGCGCGCCGGAATACGCCGGACGGCACCTCCCGCTTCGCGGACTTGCCGCCCGTATGCGGGGAAGGCCCGGCGGCCGCGCTCATGCCGTCACCTGACCAGCACGCTCATGCCCGGCCGCGCCCCGTCTATCGGCGCCTCCGGACGGGCCCGGACCTCGAAGGTCCGGACATCGAAACCCTGGCTGGCGCGGGTCGTGCGCCAGGTGGCGAAGTCGGGCAGCACGGCCACGTAGTAGACCTTGAAACTCGCGCGGCGCTTGTCCAGCGCCGGCAGTTCGGCCTCGAAGCTCGACCCGACGGCAAAGCGCGAGAGCCTGTCCTCGCGCACGTTGATGGCGACCCACTGATCGGCCAGATCGACCACGGTGGCCACCGCCACGCCCTGCGGCGACAGTTCGCCGACCTTGGCATAGACCTTGGTGATCTCGCCGGCCACGGGGCTTTTCAGATTGACCTCGGCCTCGGCCGCCTCGACCTCGGCCAGCGCGCCGGCCACCTGCCGGGCCTGGCCCGCCGCGGCCGCCTTGTCCTCGGGCCGCGCGCCGTCCAGCGCGAGCTGGTACTGCGCCCGCGCCGCCAGCGCCGCATCGCGCGAGGCGTGGTAGTTGGCGCGCGCTTCATCGCGCTTCTGCTCGGCCACCAGCCCTTCGCGCGCGAGATTGTCCACGCGGCGGAACGAGACCTCGGCCAGGTCGGCCGCCGCCTGCGCACGCTGCCAGTTCAGTTGCGCCATCGTGATCTCTTGCGGGCGGGCGCCGCGGTCGGCCTTGGCCTGGACCGCCTGCGCCGCCGCCAGCGCCCCCTGAGCCTGGGCCATCTTGGCCGCGACCTCGGGACTGTCCAGCCGCACCAGCAGCGAACCACGCGCCACCCGGTCGCCTTCCTTCACCGCCACCTCGGCCACGCGCGCCGAGATCTTGGCGGCGATGTCGGTTTCCTGCGCCTCCATGTAGCCCTGGAACTGCTCGGGCGCGGGCCGCGACGCGCGCCAGAAGCCATAGGCGACGACGGCCAGCACCAGCACGCCGGCGACGGCAAGGGCGAGAGTGGATTTTTTTGCGCTCATGGCAGTTCGGTCTCGTTGTCGTCAGGGGCCGCGGGCAGGGTCGGCGACCACGGCCGCCAGCGGCAGGCGCACGTCCGCCCGTTCGATGTAGCGCGCCAGCTCGCCGCCCAGCCCGCTGGCCTCCAGCAATTCGGCCAGGGACTGGATGTAGTCGTAGGCGGCCTGCGCCCTTTCGGTCTGTACCTTGGCGCGGTTGGTCTCGGCGTCGATCAGGTCGGTGGCGGTACTGACGCCTTCGCGCAGGCCGCTGGCGCGCAGGCGCACCACCTCGTCGGCCAGCTCCACGCTGGCGCCGGTCGCCAGGAACTGGCGGCGCGCCTGGTCCACCGCGCGCCATTTGCTTTCCACCAGCAGGCTGATGTCCTGCCGCGCCTGGGCCTCGGTCAGTTGGGCCTGGAGGATGGTCTTGTCGCTGGCGGCGTCCAGCGACGGCCGATCCAGCGAGTCCCACAGCGTCCAGCGCACGCCCACCCCCACCAGCCAGCTGCCGTTCTCGCTGCGGATCTGGTGCCCGCCGAACGCGAACACCTGCGGCCGGCGCGTGGCGGTCTCCACCGCGTGCAATTGCCGCGCCTGTTCTTCCTTGGCCGCGACCTTGCCCAACGCGGGATGGCCGCGCATCGCGGCATCCAGGAAATACGACAGCGGTTCGATCGACCGGGTCAGGATGAACAGCGGCGTCGACGGCCGCACGGCCTCCTCCATCCGCAGTGTCCGCCCCAGGGCGACCTGCGCCAGTTCGAGCGTATCCTGCGCCTTGCGCTCCTCGCGCCGCGCATCCTCCAGCGCGACGCGGGCCTGCAACCGCTCGACACGGGCAATGGTGCCTTCGGCCATCATGCGCTCGGCCGCGCGGTCGTGTTCGCCGATGGCGCGCAGGGCCTCGCGGCGCAGGTCCCAGGCGCGGGCGGCGAGTTGCGCGGCGAAGTAGCGCTTGGCCAGCGTGGTCTGCACCTCGTAGCCGGCCTGGGTCGCGTCCGCGCGCGCTTCGTCGGCCTGGGCATGGACCAGGCCGCGCGCCGCGTCGGTCGCCCCGCCCAGATAGAGCGGCCAGATGCCGATCAGGGATTTGTTGGTCAAAGAGCCGCGCCGTTCCAACTCCACGTTGGAAGGCAGGGGCAGCGGAATACCGATGTTGTTCAGCCCGGACAGGCTGAGATTGGCGTTGGCTTCGTAGCGGATATGAGAGGCCGAGACGCTGAGCGAGGGTCCCCCCAGGTTGCGCACGCCTTCCAGCTGGAGTTCCTTGCTTTCGACCGCCGCCCGCGCCGCGCCCAGCTTGTCGGACCGCGCCAGCACCTGCTGCTGCGCCGCCTGGAAGCTCAGGGCGGGCAGCGCCTGGGCCGCCGCGCCCGCGTGCAGGACGAGGGCCAGCCAGGCCAACTTCTGCTCCAACGCCATGGACGCCCTGTACGACCGCGGCGACTCCATGCAGACCTTCCGCTTCCACGGCTGGACGGCAGGATCAGCGTGCCGTCCCGGGCACAGGCTTCCAGCAGTGATTGCCGGGTGCGGCGGGCGTGGTCGGGGTCGGCGCAGAAGCGCGTGCTCCAGTGGGGATAGCAGCACTGCAGCGGGTGGTGGAAGGCGTCGCCGGTCAGCAGGACGCGCTGGTCCGCCCCCAGGATCTCGACGGCGACGTGGCCGGGCGTGTGTCCGGGCGCGGGGACCAGGCGGATGGCCTCGTCGATGCGGTGGTCCATGTCGACCAGGTCGGCCAGGCCGGCCTCGAACACGGGCAGGACCGAGTCGCCCACGTAGTCGCCGGTGCGCACGAGGCCGGGATGGCCCTCGTGTTCCTTCCAGTAGGCCCATTCCTCGTGGGTGAAGAGATAGCGCGCGTTGGGGAAGGTGGGCACCCAGGCCCCGTCCACCCGCCGCGTGTGCCAGCCCACGTGGTCGACGTGCAGGTGGGTGGAGACGACGACGTCGATGTCCTCGGGGCGCACGCCGGTCGCTTCCAGGCGATCCAGCCAGCCCCAGTGCTGCTGGTCGAAGTCGGGGCGGGCCCGCGCCTTGCAATCGCCCACGCAGGTGTCCACCAGGATCAGGCGGCCGCGGCTTTTCAGCAGGAAAGACTGGATCGAGATGACCAGCCGGTCGGAGGCGGGGTCGTAGAACCGCGGGGCCAGCCAGTCGAGATTGGCCTGGATGGCCTCGGGGGTTGAGTCCGGGAAGATTTCGGCGGGCCGCAGCAGCGGGCCCTCGGCCTCGACGAGGCGGGTGAGTTCGACCCCGCCGAAGTCGAACCGTGCCGTCATGCGGCGCCCGGGATGTGCTTGCCGGGATGCACCGTGCCGCACGAGGGGCAGCGGCGTTTGTCTTCGCTGGCGTAGAAAGCCTCGAACAGCGGCGGCAGGTCGGTCACGATGCTCTTGAGCTGGACCTCGACGCGGTGCACCAGGTGACCGCAATGCAGGCAGTACCACTCGAAGCCGTCCAGCAGGCCTTCGGGGCGCTGGCGTTCGATGACGAGACAGGCACTGCCGGTCTCGGGGCGCTGCGGGGAGTGGCGCATGTGCGGAGGCAGGAGGAATATGTCGCCTTCCTTCAGATCCACGCGCTCTTCCTTGCCTTCCACCCAGAGCTTCAGGTAGGCATTGCCCCGGATCTGGTAGAAGAATTCCTCCAGCGGATCGTCATGGTAGTCGGTGCGGTGGTTGGGGCCGCCGACCACGGTGACGATGAAGTCGGAGTCCTGCCAGATCTGCTGGTTGCCGACCGGCGGCTTGAGCAGATGGGCATTGTCGTCGATCCATTTCTGGAAGTTGAGCGGAAGACCGTATTTGTACATGGTGCTCTCGTTGGGTCGGTAGGTCTGCGCCCGCGGAGCGGGCTCCCGCGCCGGGATGAGGCGGTCGTGGCCTATCGTAGGCTAATTGCAGTCTATGTGAGCCATGCGCCCCACGAGAAATAGAAGTTGGCGCCCGGGGTATGCGCATTGGCTATGGCGTTTTGGGGCCCTGCGCTTCGAGGGAAGCGTCAGGAGGCCGCGGGGCGTCGGACATCGCAGATGCGATGCAGGTATTCGATCAGGTGCTGGCTGGCGGGCGTGAGCTGCCGGTTCGCCCGCACCGAGTAGCCCACGCGCCCGAACAGGCCGAATTCGGCCAGGGGGAGGAGCTTGAGCAGCCCGTGGTCCAGGAACTGCGCGGCGGCGTCCTGCGGCATCAGGGCGATGGCCTCGCCGCGCAGCAGGATGCCCAGGTTGGTCAGCAGCGACAGCGATTCGATGTGGCGGGGCGGGATGCCCAGCCCGGTGCGGTGGAAGGTCTGCTCCACCGCGGAGCGCAGCGGCGATTCGGCGGACGGCAGGATCCAGGGCAGCTCCATCAACTGGCCCAGTTCCAGGTTTTCCGCGCGCGCCAGCGGATGGTGGGCGCCGACGACGGCGTGCAGCTTTTCCTCGTACAGCGTGTGGTGGGTGAGCGGATAGGCATAGCCCAGCGCGATGTCGCGCTCGGGCAGGCGCCCCACGACGATGTCGAGGTCGCCCGTGGCCAGCGCGGGAAAGAGTTGCGACGAGGGGCCTTCGGAGACGGTGACGCGGATGCCCGGGTGCTCCCGCATCAGTATCGAGATCGCCTCGGGCAGCAGCTTGGCCGACGCCGCGATCAGGGTGCCGACGATGACGTGCCCGCTTTCCCCGGTCAGCGCGGCATTGAGCTCGTCGGTCATGTAGCGCAGCTCGGCCATCAGCGTCTTGACCCGCCGGCCCAGCAGGTGCGCCAGCTCGGTCGGGACCACGCCGCGGTTGGACCGCTCGAACAACGGCGCGCCCACGAACTTCTCCAGCTCGTAGATGGCCTTGGTGACGCTGGGCTGCGTCAGGTTCAGCTCATTGGCGGCGCGCGACAGCGACCGGCGCTCGAGCACCCGCTCGAAGATCTGCAATTGATGCAGCTTGAGCTTGTGCCCCAGCGCATTGGGAGTCAGACGGAAATTGGACATGGCGGCCGCAGGGGACATTCCCCCGCGATTATCGCCCATTCCCACTCTTACAGCTTCACGCAGACGTTGGTCGGTTCGGTATAGAAATGCAGCGAGTGCCGGCCGCCTTCGCGCCCGATGCCCGACAGGCCGCTGCCGCCGAAGGGCGTGCGCAGGTCGCGCAGGAACCAGCAGTTCACCCATGCCAGGCCCACCTGCATGGCCTGGGCCACGTGATGGCCGCGGGTCAGGTTGGTGGTCCAGACGGCCGCCGCCAGTCCGTAGTGGGTGTCGTTGGCCAGTTGGATGGCTTCTTCTTCGGTATCGAAGGGGGCGATGTGGCAGACCGGGCCGAACACTTCTTCCTTGATGCAGCGGGCGGTCTCGGGCAGGCCGGTCCAGATGGTCGGCTGGATGTAGGCGCCCTGGTCACGCTCGTCGCCGAAGGTCGGCACGCCGCCGCCGGTGACTACCGTGGCGCCTTCCTCGACCGCCAGGCGCAGGTAGGACAGCACCTTCTCGCGGTGTTCATGCGACACCAGCGGACCCATGGTGGTGGCGGTGTCCATGGGGCGGCCCAGCACCAGCTTTTCGGCTTCCAGCTTCAGGGCGGCGACGAAGCGGTCGTAGATCGGCCGCTGGACGTAGACGCGTTCGGTGCACAGGCAGACCTGGCCGCAGTTGGCGAAGACCGAGCGGGCCACGCCGGCGACGGCCGCGTCGAAGTCGGCGTCCTCGAACACCAGCGCGGCGTTCTTGCCGCCCAGTTCGAACGATACCGGCTTCACGCCCGGCGCGACCGCCTTCATGATGGTGCTGCCGGTGGCCGATTCGCCGGTGAAGGTGATGCCGTCGATGTCCGGGTGGGTGGTGATGAATTCACCAGCCGAGTTCGGCCCGAAACCGTGGACCACGTTGAACACGCCGGCGGGCAGGCCGACCTCGGCCGCCACTTCGGCCAGCAGGGTGGCGGTGGAGGGCGTGACCTCGGAAGGCTTGGCCACCACGGTGTTGCCGAAGGCCAGCGCGGGCGCGACCTTCCAGGTGAACAGCAGCAGCGGCAGGTTCCACGGCGAGATCACGCCCACCACGCCCAGCGGCTTGCGGTAGGCGTAGTTCAGCGCCTGCCGTCCGTCCGGGGTGTCGGTCATGAAGCTTTCCATGTCCAGCGTGCGGGCGATCTCGGCGAAGGCCCGGAAGTTCGCCGCGCCGCGCGGGATGTCGATCTGACCGGCCCAGCCCACGGGCTTGCCGGTGTCGCCGATCTCGGCCGCCAGGAAGTCGTCGAAGCGGCGTTCGATGCCGTCGGCCAACGCGTACAGGTAATCGGTGCGCTGGTTGACCGGCAGGGCCGCCCAGGCCGGCAGGGCCTGGCGCGCCGCCGCCACGGCGGCGTTCACCTGGTCGCGGCTGGCTTCGTGCACGCGCGCCACCAGTTCCCCATTGGCGGGGTTGAGTTTGTCGAAGGTGCGGATGCCGTCTTCGAAGCGGCCGCCGATGAAGTTGCGCAGGGATTTGACCGACATGGTGCTGGGTTCCGTTGGGGTTATAGTACGTATACGTCATAATATAGTGGAAACCAGCGTGATCGGTCCATCCCCCGGGGCCATAACAACTTCGGTGCCAGCCATAACCGGTTCGAAGAATGGCCAGGGGGCCCGGCTGCCGGGCGCGCGACATCAGTTAAGATCTCAGGTCCGCTCCGGCCCGCCATCATGAATCGACCTACCGCCCTGCGGCGCCAGCCCGCCGCACCGTCTCCCGAACCGGAAACCGTGCCTTGCACGGACGCCGTGCGGGCGTTCGAACTGACGGACGTCGTGTCGCATCTGTTGCGGCGCGCGCATTTCCGGGCCGAGGCGCTGTTCATGCAGACCTTCCACGACGAGGACCTGACGCCGCGCCAGAAGGCGCTGCTGATCACCGTCTGCAAGCATCCCGGCGCCACGCAGAACCAATTGGCCGAGGACATCGCGCTGGACCGCAATTCGCTGGCCGACATGATCAACCGCCTGGTGCGCAAGGGATACCTGCGGCGCCGGCGCTCGGCCGACGACAAGCGCGCCTATGCCGTCACCATCACGCAGGCGGGCGTGGATGTGCTCGAGCGCGTGCTGCCCCGCGACAAGGACGTCGAGGACGCCATCATCGCGGCCCTGCCGCCCGAGTACCGGGCGCTGTTCGTCAAATGCCTCAAATTGATGGCGGGGGTGGGGCCATGATCGGCCGCCATTGTCCAGGCACAGGTTTCTCCCGTATATTTGTACGTATACGGCATAAAGGTGTTTTTCTCTTTTCTTCAACTTCCAAACAGGACTACCCATGGGGCAGATAGGACAAGGGGGCGTCGCCGCCGAGGCGATCGCCGGGCTTGCGCAGCGCCTGCGCAGTGCTCATGAAAGCCGCGTCGCGATCGATCCGATCCGCGATCAATTGCCGGCCGGCGACCTGGACGCCGCGTACGCGGTGCAACAGGCCAATACCGACCACTGGATCAAGCAGGGCCGCCGGCTCGTGGGCCGCAAGATCGGCCTGACCTCCAAGGCGGTGCAGGCGCAGCTGGGCGTGGACCAGCCCGACTACGGCATGCTGTTCGCCGACATGTCGGTGTGCGACGGCGAGGAAGTGCCGCTGTCGACCCTGATCCAGCCCAAGGTGGAAGCCGAGATCGCCTTCGTCATGGAGCGCGACCTGGCCCAGCCCATGGCCACCATGGCTGAACTGATTTCCGCCGTGGCCTACGCCGTGCCGGCCATCGAGATCGTCGACAGCCGCATCGCCAACTGGAAGATCAGCATCGTCGACACCATCGCGGACAACGCCTCGTCGGGCCTGTTCGTGCTGGGCAACCGGCCGGTCAGGCTGGGCGACTTCGACGCCCGCCTGTGCGGCATGGTCATGGAGCGCAACGGCGACCAGGTCTCGATCGGCGCCGGCGCCGCCTGCCTGGGCCATCCCTTGAACGCCGCCCTGTGGCTGGCGCGCAAGATGGCCGAGCGCGGCAATCCGCTGCGTGCCGGCGACGTGGTGCTGAGCGGTGCGCTGGGTCCGATGGTCGCGGTGCAAGGAGAGGAAATTCTGGAAGCGCGCATCGCCGGTCTCGGTTCGGTGCGCGCGGTGTTTGGCGCCAAGGAGCAAGCATGAGCGGTCCGCTGTTGTCCCTACCCGAAGTGGCCCGCGAGCTGGACGAAGCCGCCAGCACGCCGCACGCCGCCGAACAGTTCGTGGAGCGCCGCCCGCTCACGCTGGCCGAGGCCTACGAAGTGCAGCGCATGCTGATCCAGCGCCGCGTCGACCGCGGCCATCGCCGCATCGGCATGAAGATGGGCTTCACCAGCCGCGCCAAGATGGTCCAGATGGGCGTGCACGACATGATCTGGGGCCGCCTGACGCATGACATGCGCGTGGACGAGGGCGGCGAGCTCAAGCTGTCGACCCGCGTGCATCCGCGCGTCGAGCCCGAGATCGCTTTCCTGCTGCGCAAGCCGCTGTCGGGCATGGTGTCGCCGATCGAGGCCCTGGACGCCGTCGAGGCCATCGCGCCCGCGCTGGAAATCATCGACTCGCGCTACAAGGCCTTCAAGTTCTCGCTGGAAGACGTGGTGGCGGACAATGCCTCGTCGTCGGGCGTGGTGCTGGGAGCCTGGCACAAGCCCAGCATCGACTTCTCCAACCTGGGCCTGATCATGTCGTGCAACGGCAAGGCCCAGCAGGTCGGCACCACCGGCGCCATCCTGGGCCATCCCGTGCGTTCGCTGGTCGCGGCCGCGCGCCTGGTGGCGCAGGCGGGCGAGATCCTGCCCGAGGGCTCCATCGTGATGGCCGGCGGCGCCAGCGCCGCCGAGGCCCTCGTGGCCGGTACCTGGGTCGAACTCGAGATGCAGAGTCTCGGTCGCGTGGGCTTCCACGTAACGGCCTGAGGCGGCTCCCCGCCGCTGCCGGGCAGCTCCGGTCGGGGCTGCCCGACGCCCTGGCCTGCGCTCTCCGGGCGTATGGCCAGGAGCTATATTTCCCTTGTTTCTATATAACTTTGTGTTATGTGGATATGGGGACTTGGTCTGAACCAGCCACTGGCCAGGTCTTAGAATTCTCAGGATGCCCACCCCCTGCGCGCCGCGCGCAACCATCATGAGAATCCTCGCCGTCCTTTCCGCCTGGCTGGTCGCGCTTGCCGCGCAAGCCGGGGCCCATGCAGCGTCCCCCATCCTGTCGCCCGACGAACTGAAGGCGGCGCTGGCCTCGCCCTCGGTCACGGTCATCGATATCCGGCCGCCCGCCGACTACCTGCAAGGCCACATCCCCGGTGCGCTGTCCGCCCCCTATGGCTCGTGGCGCGGCCCGGCCAACAGCCCCGGCACGCTGCCGCCGCTGGACAAGCTGACCACCCAGGTGCGCAAGCTCGGGCTGACGCCCGAGCGCCACGCCGTGGTGGTGTCCTCGGGCGCGGACGTGACGGACTTCGGCGCCGCCGCCCGCGTGTACTGGACGCTCAAGTACCTGGGCCTGACCCAGTTGTCCATCCTGAACGGCGGCGTGCAGGCCTGGCAGCAGGCGCAGCAGCCGCTGAGCCAGAACGCGCCGGCCCTGCCCGTGCCCAGCCGCTACGAGCCCAGGCTGAACACCGCCATCAAGGCCACCCAGGCCGACGTGCTGGCGGGTACCCAGGGCGGCGACACCCGCTTGATCGACGCGCGCCCCAAGAATTTTTTCGAAGGCCTGGTCAAGGCGCCGACGGCCTCCGTGCCCGGCACCATACAGGGTGCGAAGAACGTCCCGCACAGCGTCTGGTTCGCCCCCGGCAGCACGCAGATCGTCTCGGCCGCCGAGGCCCGCGCCATTGCCGCCCGGGAGTTCCCGGACGCAGGCGGCGACAACATCGCGTTTTGCAACACCGGCCACTGGGCCGCCACCGACTGGTTCGCGCTGTCCGAACTCGCGGGCCTGCCGCACGTGCGCATGTACCCGGAATCCCTGGCCGACTGGACCAACGCGGACCAGGCCCTGCCCATGGACAACGCGCCGGGCCGGGCCAGCCAGATTTCGGAAAAATTCAAGAAGTTGTTCGGCAACTCGTGACGCGCCGGCCGTAAAGGAATTCCCCTGATGCAAACGACGCTTTCCCAGGCGGGCTCGCCCGCCATCGCTGCCTCCGCGTCCTCCGCGCTTGGCCATGCCCGCTGGCCGCTGACGGCCGCCATCCTGCTGGCCGTGCTGGCGCTGGCCTGGTTCGTGACCGTGCGCCAGTCGGTGCTGTTCGTCATCGGCATCGGCATGGGCGGCTTGCTGGCCGGCGCGCGCTTCGGCTTCACCACCGGCTGGCGCCGGCTGATCGAGGCCCGCGACGCCAGCGGCGTGTTCGCCCAGATCGTGCTGCTGGCCGTGGCGGCGGCCATTTCCATTCCGTTGCTGGCGAAATTCCCCGGCGACCTGGCCGCGGCCCTGGGGCCTCCCAGCATCAGCCTGCTGATCGGCGCGTTCGTGTTCGGTATCACGATGCAGATCGCCGACGGCTGCGGGTCGGGCACGCTGTACAAGGCCGGGTTGGGCATTCCGCTGAACATGGGCGTGCTGCCGTTGTTCGCGCTGGGCAGCTTCCTGGGATCCGTGCATCTGCATGGCTGGTTGTCGCTGGGCGCCGTCGCGCCGGTCAGCCTGGTCCGCGACTGGGGGGCGGGGGGCGCGCTGGCGGCGACGTTCGCCGGTCTCGCCGTGTTCGGCCTGGCTGCCTGGGTCTGGAGCCGCAAGGGCGGCGCGGCCGCTCCCGCGTTGTGGAACCGCAAGCTGCTCCTGGCCGGCATCGGCCTCGCCTTGCTGGCGGTCGCCAACCTGGTGGTGGCGGGCCAGCCCTGGGGCGTCGTCTACGGTTTCGGACTGTGGGCGGCCAAGGTGGCGACGGCGGCCGGCGTGTTCGACCCCGCCGCCAACGCCTTCTGGGGCCAGGCCGGCAACCTGCGAACGCTGGACCAGAGCGTGTTCCTGGACGTCACCTCGATCACCAACATCGGCATCATGGCCGGCGCGCTGTGGATCGCCGCGCGCAAGCCGTCCAGCGGCAAGCCGCTGACGGGTCGCCAGTGGGCGGCGGTGCTGGTCGCGGGTTTCCTGCTGGGCTACAGCTCGCGGCTGGCGTTCGGCTGCAACGTGGGGGCCATGGTCAGCGGCATTTCGACCGGCAGCCTGCACGGCTGGATCTGGGTCGTGCTGGCGTTCGCCGGCTCGTTGATCGGCGTGCGCCTGCGCCGCCGCCTGGGCGTTTGAACGGGAGGACATGGACATGACTGCTTCCCGTACTTCCGCCGTCCTGCTGTTCTGGGCCGTGCTGATCGTCTTCTTCGCCTGGGACTGGACCCACGCCAGCCCGGTCAACCACCGGAAGGAACCCGCCATCCTGGCCATCGGCTCGGGCCAGGCGCCCAGCGGCGGGCACTGCTCGGCGTTCTGATCCGACCGCCCCGGGGAGCCGGCCGGACGAGGCGGGCTCCCGCGGTTCATCGGGCCGTCAGGTACAGATGCAGTGCCCTCACGTCGGTTTCGCTCATCTGCGCCAAGGAGTCGAACGGCATGACCTGCACGACCGAGCCATCCGGCCGCTTGCCGCTGCGGAACATGGCGATCAGCGAGTCGGCGTCGGGGTAGTGGTCCATCACGCTGCCCTCGCCGGCGGCAAGCCGGGCGGCGGGCGGCCAGTCGGGCGCGCCGCCGCGTATCTTGCCGCCCACCAGGCCTACGCCGTGGCAACCCACGCACATGCTGGCGACGTATTCGCCATGCCGCAGCGTCACGCCTTCGGGCACCGCCTGCCGTGGCGGTTTCGCGTGGTCGATGCGCGATGCGGCGTCGGGGATCGCGCCGAAGCCATACATGGCCTTCATCGGCAGCGGCAGCTCGACGATCGCGGTCCGTCCGGATTGCGGCGGCAATGAACGGAGATAGGCCACGATCGCGGCGAGATCGTCGTCGGTGAAGCCGTTGTAGTCTTCGCTGGGCATCATCATCAGCGCGCGTCCCTGCGGGGTCACGCCGTGGCGGATGGTGCGCACCCAGTCCACGGGCTGGTAGGCGCCCGCCACGCCGGCGGGTGTGATGTCGGGGCCTGCCAGGGTCAGGCCGCCGCCTTGCGCGAACGTCCGGCCGCCGCCGTTGCCGCCGTGGCAGTCCGCGCAGCCTCGCGAGGCGTAAAGATAGCGCCCCCGTTCCAGGACCGTGGCTTCGTCGCGGTAGGCCACGGCGTGTACCGGTACGTCCACCCGGCGGTGCACGCGCCACTCGGCAAGCAGCAGACCGGTGGCGACCGCCAGGGCAGCCAGCGCTGCGGGCGCGCCCAGGGCGATGCCCAGCAGGCGCAGCCATCGTTGGTGTTTCATGAGAAGTTCCTCGTCAAGGGCAAGGCCCGGTGCGGGGCATGGCGGCTTCAGTACGTCATGCGGTGAACGATCCAGCGCACGGCGGCCCGGCCGTCCGAGACGCCGTAACCCAGGCCGCCGGGAGCGTAGGTGCCGATGGCGCCGGCCACATCGCGCAGCGGCATTTGCTTGTAGCCGCCGATGCCGTCGAGACGGTCGATGGGAACGAAGCTGCCGAAGGCGAAGCTGCCGACTTCGGTGACACGGGGCGGATCGTGGGGTTTGCCGCTGCTGGCCAGCACGGCGACCCGTCCGCCGAAGTGGTAGGTGCAGTCGCCGTAGTTGACCACCAGCTGGGCTCCGCTGGACCGGTCGGCATCGATGCCGCTGCCGATGGCGGGGACGCCGCTGCCGGACAGCCGCCAGGTGTCGTCGCTCTTGGCGATCAGGTCGTTCAGGAAGGCGGTGCCTTGGGTGGTCAGCGCCTGCCAGGCACCCTGGAGATCGTTCTGGTAGACGCTCTGCAATTCACCGCGGATGGCGCCGGATTGATGAAGAGAGGTGTGCCCTTCCGGTCCGGGGCCATCGTAGCGATATTCCAGTTCGAGTTCGAAGTGCAGCGACGCGGTGTCCCGCATCCAGCGGCAATCGTGGTACTTGGTGACGAGCACGTTCGAGACCAGCGTGACGGGCGGGACGCCCGGCGCCAGTTCCTGGTAGCGCACGGATACCGCCACGGGATTGCGCGCGGGTACCGCCACGGGCGCGTCGAAGCGCGCGCGATGCGGGATCTCGCTAGGTCCGGGATGCGTGAGCGGAATTTCGGTGATGGTGCCGAACGAGTACCCGCCGCCGGTGACGCCGTTGACGGCCCAGCCGGACAGTTCGCCCACCGCCGCGGGCTGCTCGACGCAGGCATCCAGCGTGGCAGTGATGCCATCGCCATCGGCCTCGGCCGCGCAGGTCACCAGCGAGAGATCGATCGACTCCGCTACGGGGACGGTGGCCGTGCCCGGCCGCAGCTGCGCCCCGGCGACGACCGCCCAGTCGCTGAAGTGCGTGGTCTGTATCTCCAGCGTACGTGCTGCTTCGTCACGCACGGGCCGCAGGTGGACATGCCACCGTCCCTGGTCGTCCTGGGTGGCGATGCTCATGGCTCCCAGCGCGCTGCCCTGCAGCATGGCCTCGTCGACCCGGAAGCGCAGCGCCATGGGCGTGATGCCATGCAGGCCCTCCGGTGTGATGCGGTAGGCCCGGCCGCGGCCGCCGTGGGCGGTGTTGGCGATGGGCTGGATCGCCACCTCCGTGGGGTGAGCGAACGCGCCGGGCGGCACGCTGATCTGGAGCAGGCCGTCGGCGCTCGTCAAGGTGCCGCCCGTGGTGCCGATGCTGGCCGAGGTGGCGAGGCCCTCGGGCGCGCCGGCGGGGGTGGCCTGGAGGTCGGTGGGCTCGGACGGCGCGGAGGGTGGTTCACCTGGCCGGGGAGCCGCCGCGGATGATGGGGCTTCGCCGCCGCCGCAGGCGGAAAGCAGCCAGGCGGCGCTGGCGAGGGCTGCCACCGCACGGCGCGGCGAAAGACAGGAAATGAGGTCGAACATGGCGGGCATGGGGCGATAGTGGGAATGCCCGGATGTTCGTCCTTTGCCGCGGCCGCCGGTAGACCTCTATTTGGGTACCGCCTTGTCGGGTGCCGGGCTCAGGTAGGGCCGCAGTTCCTCCGGATGCTGGCGCAGGTAATGCAACAGCGTGCGGCGCTTCTCGGGGCCGCGCGCACCGGTGTCGGCTTCGTTGCCGGCCAGGCCGTCGAACAGGCTGGGCATGGCCTGCAGCGAACGCTGCTGTGCCGAGCGCCAGAGTTTTTTCACGCCATGCAGCGACATGCCCAGTTCATCGCCGATTTCCTCGTCCGTGAGTTGCGTGACCGCCAGCCGCAGCAGCCGGCGTTCGGCGGCCGAGAAGCCAAAGCGCGGCGGAGTGAACTGGAAGGCATCGCGCACGGGAGAACCCGGCAGCAGGCGCGCGGCTTCGTCGCGGCTGAGGCCGTAGAGTTCGGGGACGCCTTCTTGCCCGCGTGCCGTGCGGGCGCGAAAGCCCATGCTTTGCAAGTAGGCCACCTGTTCGCCCAGGCCTTCCTGGTA
The DNA here is from genome assembly GCA_009360345.1 of Alcaligenaceae bacterium SAGV5. Lineage (GTDB taxonomy): Bacteria > Pseudomonadota > Gammaproteobacteria > Burkholderiales > Burkholderiaceae_B > Pigmentiphaga. The sequence goes on along the minus strand of SPDP01000001.1, from coordinate 1,952,167 downwards.
GAGGTGCTGCAGGCGGTAGCCCGCGTGTGCCTGGCGGAATCTTGTCATGGCCACGCCCAGCATCTCCACCGTGTCGGGGTTGGCCAGATCCTTGAGCACCTGTTCGTAGTGCAGGACGAGAAAGGCGACTTCCCCGCGGCCGCTCAGGCGCGCGAGCTCCTTGTCGGAAGGCGGTTGATAGCGTCCGTCGGCCAGCGCGGCATAAAGCGCCGCCGACGCGAAGGGCGGCGGCGAGTGGGCCAGGCGCTGCCGCCATTCGCCGTCGAGCGCGATCGCCATGCCCAGGCCCACCAGGCGTTGTCCGGGCGGCCGATTCAGGTCTTCGATGACGTCGGCGTTGAAACCGCTCTGGCCGAGCAGGCGGGTCCAGACCACCGGCAGCGCGGCGCGCAATGAAGGGGCCAGGGGCAACCAGGCAGGCACCAGGGCTTGCGCCTCGGCAAGGTCCGCATGGCCCAGCAGGCGGCCATGCAGGCGCTGGCCGGAACCGTCGAGCATCGAATTTTCTCCCAAGTGCAACTTTCATGCATATGCAATAAAGTTGCATTAATATCGGTTCTGAGCAAGAATTCCGGTCGCGGCAGGGCACGGTCCACACGTGCCGGCTGCCGTATTGCGCCACTCATATCGAAAAAGGAACCGTAGCATGTCGGGAAGGCCGAACCCCCTCGTATTGGCACTGATGAGCATTTCCTGGGGTTGCGTGCCCGCGGCGGCCTGGGCGCAGGCCGCGCCGTCCGCCGAACCCGCGCCGCCGACCCTCAGGGAAGTCACCGTGTCCGCCACGCCCCTGTCGCGCAGCGAGCAGGACCTGGCCGCGCCGGTGACCGTGCTGGACGAAGACGCGTTGCTGACCAGGCGTGCCGCCACGCTGGGAGAAACGCTGGAGCAGGAGCCGGGCATCACATCGTCGCATTTCGGCGCGGGAGCCAGCCGCCCCATCATCCGGGGCATGGACGGCGCGCGGGTCAAGATCGTGTCCGATGGCGCCGAGGTCCAGGACGCTTCCACCATCAGTCCGGATCACGCGGTGGGGCTCGAGCCCATGCTGTCCCAGCGGGTGGAGGTGCTGCGCGGCCCGGCGGCCCTGCTGTATGGCGGCGGAGCGGTGGGCGGCGTGGTCAACGTGCTCGACAACAAGATTCCGACCGAGATGCCCGAGAACGCCGTGGAAGGCAGCGTGGAGCTGCGCGGCGCGACCGGCCCGCGCGAGACCGCCGGCGCGTTCGAACTGACCACCGGCGGCAAGGGCCTGGTCTTCCACGCCGAAGGGCTCAAGCGCAACGCCAACGACTACAAGGTGGGCCGGGGCTGGGCCGGCGGCAACCGGGTGGACGGTTCGTACAACCACACCGAGACCGGCAGCGTGGGCCTGTCGTGGGTGGGGGACCGCGGCTACATCGGAGTGGCCTACACGAGCCAGCGCAATCGCTATGGCCTGCCGGGCCACGATCATGCCTACGAAGGCTGCCACGCTCATGGCGCGCACCTGCACTGCCCGGGCGACGGCCATGGCCACGAGGATGAGGACGGCCATGATCATGGCGAGGACGGAGGCAGCCATGGCGTGCCCTTCGTGAAGCTGCGCAGCCAGCGCTGGGATGTGCGCGGCGAACTGCGCGATCCCTTCGCCGGCTTTACCCGGTTGCGTGTGCGCGCCGGCTTCACCGATTACCAGCATGACGAGATCGAGGGCGACACGGTCGCCACCACCTTCAAGAACAAGGCGCACGACGGCCGCGTGGAACTGGAGCATGCGCCCATCGGCGGGCTGCGGGGAGTCATCGGCGCGCAGACGACCCGCCGCGCCTTCAGCGCCCTGGGCGAGGAGGCCTACGTACAGCCCAGCGTCACGCGCAACAACGGCCTGTTCGCGCTCGAGGAATACACGGTGGGCAACTGGCGCTTCGAGGGCGGGCTGCGGCACGAATGGCAGCGTATCGATGTGCAGGGCGGCGCGCCCGATACCCGGCACAGCGGCACCTCGGTGTCGGCCGGCGCCGTCTGGAAGTTCGCGCCGCAGTATTCGCTGGGCGTGTCGGCGTCGCGTTCGCATCGCCTGCCGACTGCCGAGGAGCTCTATGCCAATGGCCTGCACCTGGCCACGTCCACCTACGAGATCGGCAACGCCAACCTGAAGAAGGAAACGTCCAACAACATCGATCTCACGCTGCGCAAGTTCGCCGGGCCCACGACCTTCTCGGTCTCGGTGTTCCACAACAAGATGGATAACTTCATCTATGGCCGCACGCTGGACGTCTACCAGAATCTGCAACTGCTGGAGTACACGCAGCACGATGCCACCTTCACCGGGCTGGAGGCCAAGGTGCGCCACCAGATCGACCGCATACTCGCCGTCTCGCTGATGGGCGACTACGTGCGCGCGAAACTGGATGGCGGCGGCAATCTTCCGCGGATTCCCGCCTACCGGATCGGCACGCGACTCGACGCGAAGTGGCAAGCCTGGAGCGGCGACGTCGAACTGTCATACGTGGGGCGGCAGGACAAGGTGGCCGATTTCGAGACCGAGACGGCCGGCTATACGATGCTGAACCTTGGCGCCGCCTACGAAGGACGCATGAGCGGAACCCGTTATCAGATCTATGTCCGGGCCAACAACCTGACGAACAAGCTTGCCTACCGGCATACGTCGTTCATCAAGAATGCCGCGCCGCTGATGGGCCGGAACATCGTCATGGGCGTGCGGCTGACGTTCTGACCGTTATCCGGGTGAGCGGGTGAGCGGCGGCGCGAGCGCGGCCGATGGGACGCCGAACAGGTATCCCTGGGCGTATTGCGCGCCGAGCCCCGCGAGGCGGGCCAGGCTGGCCTCGTCCTCGACGTGCTTGAATACCACCTGGCACGAAAGTCCCGCCGCTGTTTCCAGCAGCGCGGGAAGTTCGCGCTCCGGATCGGCCACCGTGCGCAGGTCCAGCTTGATGACGTCCGGCGCATGCAGGTGCAGCAGCGACTGCGCTTCGACGGCGTTGTTGGCATGCACGCCCGACTGGAAACCCGCTTTCCTGTAGTTTCCCAGGATCATGCCGGCCAGGAGGACGTCCCGCGCGGCTTCCGCGGGCAGTTGCAGCACGATGCGGGCAGGCGGGATGCCCAGCGCTTCTATCATGCGCCGGAAGGCCAGGCCATGGTCCTGCGTGATGGCGGCCAGCAGCCGGCCATGGACCCGCAGGTAGAGCGGGTGGGCGGCATCGGATTTCGAAAAATAATTCAGCGTATGGACCAGGCGGCACAGCCGGTCCAGGCGTACCAGCGTGGCGTCGTCCGCCGCCCGCGAAAACAGGCCCCAGGGGCTGATGACGTCGCCGTCGGTCGCGTGCGAACGGGCGTAGGCGTCATAGCCGGCCACCGCGCGCGTATCGATGCGGATCACCGGCTGGAAGCCGCTGGCAAGCTCGAATTCGTAGAACCTGCCCAGGACGGTGCCATCGGGGGCCAGCCGCAGCGCAGCATGCAGATCGGGCTGGCTGGAGAGTTTCTGGATCAGTGTCCGGATTGCCGCGTAAGCCACGGAATGCTCCTGAAGGGACGCAGGGAGGGTTCCGCCGAGCGTACCGCCGATCACCATAACGCCAAACGATTGTTTTGCCGATCGGATATTTCTTCAGGTTCTGAAGGCTCAATAGCGTTGGCCGAGCAGCAGTTCGTCCAGCAGCCGGCCATAGAGCGCGTGGCGCTGGGGCGCGATCCGGCCGGCTTCCAGGGCTTCCAGCACGGCGCATCCCGGCTCGTGGATGTGGGTGCAGTTGTAGAAGCGGCAGTGGCCCAGGTGGGGCGAGAATTCGGGGAAACCCTGCACGATCTGCGCGCTGTCCAGGTGCTGCAGGCCGAAGGCCTGGAATCCCGGCGAGTCGATCAGGTCGGCTCCGGAGGCGAGCGTGGCGGGCAGGTGGTACAGGCGGGTGCTGGTGGTCGTGTGCTTGCCGGCGCCGAGCGCCTGCGAGTGCTCCTGGGTGGCGGCCAGGGCGTTCGGGACCAGGGCGTTGAGCAGGGTGGACTTGCCCATGCCGCTCTGCCCGAGCAGCAGGCTGGTCTGGCCGGCCAGCCTGGGCGCCAGCGCGGCCTGCGTGGCGGCGGTGTCGCGGGCGCAGAGTTCGAGCACCGGCACGCCCAGCGCCTGGATGGGCGCCAGCTTGCGGCGCGCGGCCTCGAGGCCGGCCGGGCGGTCGACCTTGTTCAGGATGACGACGGGGGAGATGTCGGCATTGAAGGCGCCAACCAGGGCGCGGCCGACCAGTTCGTCGGAAAAATCGGGCTCGGTCGCCACCACGATGAGCAACTGGTCGACGTTGGCGGCGAACTGCTTGGTCCGCATTTCGTCGGAGCGGTAGAGCAGGTTGCGGCGCGGCAGGACCGACTGGATGGCGCCTCCGGCCGGACCTTCGGGGGCCACCTCGACCCGGTCGCCCACGGCGGCGGTGCCCTTCTTGCCCCGCGGGTAGCATTGGCGGGTCGAGCCGTCGTCGCATTCGACCGTGAAATGCCGTCCGAAGGCGGCCACGACGCGGCCCTGCAGGCCGGTTCCCGGAGTATGCCTGGGCGCTTTCATGGTTCGTAGCGCGCGTCTATCTTGGCCGCACAGATGAAGTCGTTGATGGAGATCCCGCCTATCTCTCGGGTGCTGTAGTGGACGCGTACCCGGCCGTGGCCCACCAGCATCTCGGGGTGATGGTTCTCCTGGCCGGCGACGTCGGCGACGGCGTTCACGAAGGCAATGGCCCGGGCAAAGTCGGCGAACTCGTAGTCGCGCTCCAGGACCTCGCCGCGCCGCGCCCAGATGGGCAGCACATGGATCTGCTCGTCGATGTGCGCGGAACTCATGGGCGACCGGTTTTTCATCGGCACGCAACGGCCCGCGCGCAGTTGTTCGATACTCAAGACGCGATTCATGCCGGTTCCTGGAGACGATCGAGTGGGGCGGCATGCGGCGCGGCCCGCAGCCTGCCTATGCGTATGCTGGCGGGCGGATGCGAGTCGTAGAAGGCCGAGTGCACGGGGTCGGGGGTGAGCGTGGCGGCGTTGTCGTCATAGAGCTTGACCAGCGCGGAGACCAGGTTGGCGGGATCGGTCTGTTCGCTGGCGAAGCGGTCGGCTTCGAACTCGTGCTTGCGGGAGTACCAGCTCGCGAGCGGGATGAACGCGAAGGTGAACACCGGCGCCACGAGGAAGAACAGGATCAGGGCCAGGCCGTCATTGTGTCCCTCCAGCAGGGGCAGGGTGCCGAGTCCGGTGTAGAACCATACTTGCCGGGACAGCCAGCCCAGCAGGGCGAAGAACACCAGCGACACGCCGAAGCTGAAGATCAGCCGCTTGAGGATGTGGCGGTGCTTGAAATGGCCGAGTTCGTGCGCCAGCACGGCCTCGATTTCCTCGGGGGCGAGGCGGGCCAGCAGCGTGTCGAAGAAGACGATGCGCTTGCTTTTGCCAAAGCCGGTGAAATAGGCGTTGCCGTGGGCGGATCGCTTGGAGCCGTCCATGACGAAAAGGCCGTTCAGCGCGAAGCCGGTGCGGCGGGCCAGCGCCTGGATCCGCTCGGCCAGCGCCTCGTCGGCCAGCGGGGTGAACTTGTTGAACAGCGGGGCGATGACCGTGGGAAACAGCAACATGACCGAAATGTTGAACACGATCCACAGGCCCCAGCCCCAGAGCCACCAGTAGGGGCCGGCGTCGGCCATGAGCCACAGCAGCGCCGACAGCAGCGGCAGCCCGAACAGCACGGCCAGCGCGAGACCTTTCACGGTATCGGCGGCGAACAGCCGCCAGGTCATCCGATTGAACCCGAACCGGGCCTCCAGCACGAATTGGCGCCACAGCGTGAAGGGCAGGTCCACGACGGAGAGCAGCGCAGCCGCCATCGCGACCAGCAACAATTGGCGGACGAAGTCGGACGAGGCCAGCGAAGCGGCCAGTTCGTTCAGCGCCTGCAGCCCGCCCAGCAGCGTCAGGCCGATCAGCACGGAGGTGTCGAACAGCAGCGCCACGATGTCGAAGCGGATGCGGGCGATGGTGTAGTCGGCCGCCCGCCGGTGGCTGGTTTCTCCGATGCGGTCGGTGAACTCGGCCGGTACGCGGTCGCGGTGCAGCGCGACGTGGCGGGTCTGGCGCGTGGCAAGCCACAGGCGCGTGGCGACGCCGGCCAGCAGCATCAAGACGAACAGCAGGGTAAACACGATGACGGCTCGTAGTCAGAGGGGCGTACGCGTAAGCCCCGGCGGATCCCGATTGGGGTCCGGAAAGCGGAGGCGCCAGCCTGTGAGAAAATTGCCATTTGTGCCCGCGCCGCCGCCATGGCGCCGCGCGCGCGATTCATGCATGGTTCCGGAGCACCGATTATATGGCGTTGAACGAAAATCACCTGGTTTGGCTCGACATGGAAATGACGGGCCTGGATCCGGAAAAGGAACGGATCATCGAAGTCGCGGTGGTCGTGACCGACGCCCAGCTCGAAGTGGTGGCCGAAGGACCGGTCCTGGTCCTGCACCAGTCCGACGAGTTGCTCGACGGCATGGACAACTGGAACAAGGCCACCCACGGCCGCAGCGGCCTGATCGACAAAGTGAAGGCTTCCTCGCTGGCCGAAGCCCGGGCCGAGGACATCCTGCTGGAGTTCCTGGGCCAATACGTGCCGGCGGGCAAGTCGCCCCTGTGCGGCAATACCATCGGCCAGGACCGCCGCTTCATGGTCCGCTACATGCCGCGGCTCGAAGCTTTTTTCCACTACCGCAACCTGGACGTCAGCACGTTGAAGGAACTCTGCCGGCGCTGGAAGCCCGAGATCTACAAGGGGTTCGAGAAGAAGAGCCGGCACGAGGCGCTGGCCGACATCTACGAGTCCATCGACGAACTCAAGTACTACCGCGAGCACTTCCTGCGCGTCTAGCGCAGGGGCCGTCGCGACTCGGGAGCGGCCGGCCGCCGGGCGGCCACCCGCCAGTAGAAGCACTGCAGCATGAGCGACGAGATGGCCATGCTGCAGGTGGCCATCAACCACATGGTCCCGGCGCCCGTGGGCGCGCCGGGCATCAGCGCCGCGACCAGTCCGCCCAGCGCGCCGGCGCCGGGGCCGAATGCCAGCCACCATCCTCCCAGCAGGCCGATGCCCCACAGCGCGCCGGCCTGTATCAGCATGGGGCCGACCGCCATCTTGTAGGCGCGCAGCAAGTAGCTGGTCATGCACTGCAGCGAATCGAACAGATGGAAGAAGGCCAGCATGCCCAGCAACCCCAGCGCAACCACGCCGACCTCGGCATCGCTGGTGTAGGCCTGGACGATGGGGCCGCGCGCCAGGATCACGATCGCGATGGTCAGCAGCGCGCCCGCGGTGCTGACCATCAGTCCGGCCGAACCCGTGCGCCGGGCGCGCAGCGGATCTCCCGAGCCGATGGCCTGCGCCGTGAGCGCGCCGGTCGATACCCCCAGCGCCAGCGGCATCATGAAGCACAGCGCGACCAGGTTGGCCATGATCTGGTGCCCGCCGGTGGCGTAGATGCCCTCGCGCGCCACCAGCAGCGCCATGAAAGTGAAGGACGTGACCTCGATCAGGTAGGAGCCGCCCATGGGGAGGCCCAGCCGCAGCAGTTCCCCCAGCATCTTCCTGTCCGGGCGGCCGATGCGCAGGCCGAATTGCCGGTAGAACGGGTCGCGGCGAAGGATGAGGACGCTCAGGCCCACGCTGATCCAGAACACGAGCGCGGTCGACAACCCCGCGCCCACGGCGCCCAGCGCGGGCAGGCCGAACTTGCCGTAGATGAAGAGCCAGTTGAACAGCGCCTTGAATCCGATGCCGGCGATGTTGATCATCATCACGACCTTGGGGCGTGACACGGCGGTGTTCAGGGCGTACACGGTGCGGAAGACGAGCGCCGCGGGCAGGGCGACGATCAGCATGGCCAGGTAGCCGCGCACCTGGGCCCGCACCGCCGGATCCACGTTGCCGGACATCGAGAGCCAGGTATCCGGAAACAGCATCGCCAGGCCGCCAACGATCGACAGGCCCAGCGACAGCCAGACTGCCTGGCCCCAGGCGCGGCCGATCTCGGCCAGCCGGCGGCCGCCGAAGTGCTGGGCGGCGATGGGGATCAGCGCATGCAGCACGCCGGTCAGGCCGATGAACACCGTGACATAGATGGACACCGCCAGCGCCATGGCGGCAAGCGCGACGGGCGAGGCATGGCCGGTCATCGCGGTATCCAGCACCCCGAAGGCCATGCTGGCCCACTGGCCGACCAGGACCGGCCAGCCCTGTTGCAGGATGCGGCGCAGGGTCGCGCCCCAGCCGGAAGGGGGCGCGGGCCCGGCGTCGGTCACGGGGCGGGGCGTCCGGCCGGGACCGGGCGCAGCAGGATGAAATACTCGAGGAATTGAGGGGCCCGGCGGAGCTCCGCCGCGCGGGTGCCTTCCCACAGCACGCGGCTGCCGGCGTACTCGCCGCGCTGAAGCGCGTTCCGCAGCACGCTGGCGTTGCCTTGCAGCAGTACGAGGGGGCAGTCGCCGGACAGCTCGAAGCGCAGGTTGTCGAAGACCGCGAACGAGGCGCGCTGCGACAGCCCGAGGCCGGCGCTGCGCACGCACTCTTGCCGGCCCGTGCGGGACCGCTCGGCGGCCAGCGCCTGCGCTATGCCGTTCGAGACTTCGCGATAGCTCTTGTTGTAGTTGATCGAGGGCAGCCACAGCGTCATGATCAGCAGCCAGCACGTGACGACGCCGCCCGCCGACAGTACCGTCCCGCGCCACAGTCCGGCTGGACGCGAGCGGAAGCGCCAGATGATCAGCGCGATCCAGGCCACGCTGGCGGCGACCGCGGCGGTGAAGGCGAACAGCGAGAAATCGGCCTCGAAGCCGGGCGTCTGGCGGGCGATGTTGCGGGCGATCTTGGGCGGCACGCCGGTCATGATGGCGATCCATCCCATCCAGACCACGCAGGCCGTGGCCGAGAACACCATGACGGCGAACCAGTCCAGGGCATTGATCAGGCCCCGCCGCAGCGTGGGCAGCGCGAGCGCGGCCAGCATCGCGCACGGGATGACCAGCGCCAGGTATTCCGCGTCGATCGGCTCGCGGGTGGCGAGCAGCATGGCCAGGCCCGCCAGCATCAGCGCCACCGGGATCTGCACGTGGGGCGAGTGCAGGTAGCCGCGCCACCGCCACAACGCGAGCAGCGCCAGCGGCCCGGTGGGCCACAGGAACCAGGGCATGTTGCGCAGCACGTCGGACAGTCCGCGCGGCGTCAGCATGCCGAACACGCTGGCATTCCAATGCCACCAGCCGCTCATCCAGTAGGGATGGAGCAGGGCGGCGGCGATCCACCAGGCCAGCGACAGCGCCAGGCCGAGCGGCAGGCTCAGCAGCGCGATCCAGCGCACCGCCGGCCGCAGCGCCGAGCAGGTGCCGGCCAGGACGGCGACGGCAAGCAGCGGCGGCAGGACGGCGGGAAAGCCGCGTGCCAGGAACGCGCCCGCCAGCGCCAGCCCCAGAGTCAGCGCGCCGGAGCGTGGATGATCGAGCATGCGGGCGAGCGAGTAGAAAACCAGCGCGTGGAAGGCGAGGGCGGCCGGTTCGGCGGACGTTTCGTGGGACCGCCACAGGATGCCCAGGGTGGCCAGCAGCAGGAGCAGCGCGGCGTCGGCCAGCATGCGGCCGTAGTCGCGCGGTTCCGGCTGGCCGCCGAACGGCAGCGCCAGCGGTTGCGCCTCGGCCCGCCGGCCCAGCAGATAGGCGCCATACCAGAGGCTGGTGCTGGCGATGCCGAACCAGATGAGGTTGGGAATGCGTCCCGCCAGGATATGGCCCAGCAGCGGCGAAAAAATCGCCATGCACAGCGCGCCCACCCAGGTCGCCAGCGGTCCTTCCTGCGACACCGCCACGCCGGCCGCCTCGGGCGCCAGCCACTGCGCCCAGCCGCCGTCGTAGGCGGTCCACATCTGCGCCAGGCCGATGACGTCCTCGCTCTTCCAGGGCTCGCGCATGACCAGGCCGGTCACGATGTACAGCAGGCACAGGGCCAGCAGGCCCCAGCGCGGGAGTTTCGTGGCCGCGAGCGCCGTCAGCCGCGCGGGCGTGGGCGGCAGGATGGACGTATGGAAGGGGGACGGGAATCGGTGGGGCATCGAACCGCTGGGATTACCTAACAGGCACAAGACGGATTCTAGTGTCCCGGCAGGCCAGGGCACGCAAAAAAAGGCGGAATGCGAAGCTCGATTGCAAGCAATTGCAGCGGCGGGGCGGATTTTCGCGCCACGCGCCTCGGCGGCGTTGCCGGGAAGGAAGGTTGCCCGCAGAAAAAAGGCAGCCCGCAGGCTGCCTTTTGGTCGCGCGGACGGAGTCCGTCAGGCGGACGTCTTGACGGTACCGGTGGTGCGGGCGAAGCGGGCGCGGAACTTCTCGACACGGCCGGTTTCGACGATGCGGGTCTGCGCGCCGGTGTAGAAGGGATGCGACTCGGAGGTCACGTCGCACTTGAACAGCGGATAGGTCTTGCCATCGAGTTCGATGGTTTCACGCGAGTTCAGGGTCGAGCGGGTAACGAACTTGTTGCCGGTCTGCAGATCCTGGAACACGACGTCGCGGTATTCGGGGTGGATGCCTTCTTTCATGGTCTTCCTTGGGAGTGTGCGGGTCGCCAGCCGGGACGAAGGTTCGCGCCTTGGGGGCGGTTTCCCTTGGGGGGCGGCTTCCGTGTACCTGCTGGACGGAGCGCCGGTCCGACAACGTGCCCAATTTCTAGAGCTAAGCCCTGAATTATCGCGGGAATCCTGAGTTTGTGCAATCAGCGCGATGTTTTTGGGCGTTTTGCGCGTTAAAGACATCGCTTGGCGGGAGCGATCAAGAAAAGAGAGCGACGCGAAAGAACGCCACTCCCCACCAGCCCGGTCGTACCCCAGGATGCGGTGGATCGGCTCCGCCGGTCCACCCGCATCACCCCCTTGAGGGGGCGCCCGAAGGGCGTAGGGGGTGGGCTTCCCTACCCGCCCTTCTTCATCATGTCGAAGAATTCGGCGTTGTTCTTCGTCGAACGCATCTTGTCCAGGATGAACTCCATGGACTGGATCTCGTCCATGTCGAAGATGAACTTGCGCAGCACCCACACCTTCTGCAGCACGTCCGGCTTGATCAGCAGTTCTTCGCGGCGCGTGCCGGACTTGTTCAGGTTGATGGCGGGGTAGACGCGCTTCTCGGCCAGGCGGCGTTCCAGGTGGACTTCGCTGTTGCCGGTGCCCTTGAATTCTTCGTAGATCACGTCGTCCATGCGGCTGCCCGTTTCGATCAGGGCGGTGCCGATGATGGTGAGCGAGCCGCCTTCCTCGATGTTGCGCGCCGCGCCGAAGAAGCGCTTGGGGCGCTGCAGGGCGTTGGCGTCGACGCCGCCGGTCAGCACTTTGCCCGAGGCGGGAACCACGGTGTTGTAAGCGCGGGCCAGGCGGGTGATGGAGTCGAGCAGGATGACGACGTCATGCTTGAGTTCGACCAGGCGCTTGGCCTTCTCGATGACCATCTCGGCCACTTGCACGTGGCGGGTAGCCGGCTCGTCGAAGGTGGAGGCGACCACTTCGCCGCGCACGGAGCGCTGCATTTCGGTCACTTCTTCCGGACGCTCGTCGATCATCAGGACGATCATGGTGACGTCGGGATGGTTGGCGGTGATGGCATGCGCGATGTGCTGCATCATCACCGTCTTGCCCGATTTCGGGCTTGCCACCAGCAGGCCGCGCTGGCCCTTGCCGATGGGGGCGAAGATGTCCATGATCCGGCCGGTCAGGTTCTCTTCGCTCTTGATGTCGCGTTCGAGGCGCAGCGGCTTGTTCGGGTGCAGCGGGGTCAGGTTCTCGAACATGATGCGGTGCTTCATGCTCTCGGGCGCCTGGCCGTTGACCTTGTCCACCTTCACCAGGGCGAAGTAGCGTTCGCCGTCCTTGGGGGTGCGGACCTCGCCCTCGATGGAGTCGCCGGTATGCAGGTTGAAGCGCCGGATCTGAGAGGGCGAAATGTAGATGTCGTCGGTGCTGGCGAGGTAGGACGTTTCGGGCGAACGCAGGAAGCCGAAACCGTCGGGCAGCACTTCCAGCACGCCATCGCCGAAGATCGGCTCGCCCTGCTTGGCGCGCCGCTTCATGATGGCAAACATCAGCTCCTGCTTGCGCAGGCGGCTGGCATTCTCGATCTCGAGCGTGGCGGCCATTTCCAGCAGTTGCGAAACGTGCAGCGCCTTCAGTTCATTGAGATGCATCTCGGGTAAAGCTCCGGGGGGAGTTCTTGGTGACGACACGTCCTCGCTGGAGGACTTTGCGCAGAGCATTGGTTGCTCTTGGGGCGGAGGCTGGATCCCGAGGCCGGGGCGCACCGCCGGTGCGCAAGGAGAGGGCGTGGTAAAGGTTGATCGGAAAGGACCGGCGCTGGGCCGGTCCGTGGCTTGCTACCTGTTTACAGCGAGCTGTCCAGGAATGCGGTGAGCTGCGACTTGGACAGCGCGCCGACCTTGGTTGCCACGACCTGGCCGTTCTTGAACAGCATCAGGGTCGGAATGCCGCGGATGCCGTACTTGGCCGCCGTGGCGTTGTTGTCGTCGACGTTCAGCTTGGCGACCGTCAGCTTGCCTTGGTACTGGGAAGCGGCCTCTTCCAGGATCGGGGCGATCATCTTGCAGGGGCCGCACCATTCCGCCCAGTAATCGACCAGGACAGGCTCATTGGCTTGAAGTACGTCGGCATCGAAGCTGGAGTCGCTCACGTGCTTGATCGCGTCGCTCATGGTTTTCCTTCTGGAGGTGTGCGCAAAGCGCAAGAAGAGTGGTGCAGTGCGCGGTAAACGGGTATGTGAATCGATAGATACATGTGGGCGCGTGTGCTTGGATTCCAGACCCCTGCGGGGAATTTTTTTATATGCGCGGATCCTGACGGGAGTACCCCTGGGCGATGCGTGGGAAGCGCGAAACGCGAGGGGAGCGGGGCAGGTAGGCGCCGGAATCGGTCGGCGTAGAGCCCGAGATGAACTAATGGTAACCGCAAAAAAGTGGTTTTTCCAAGTGCCTGCCCCGGGTTGTGTGGTTTTTAGTGCCCAGGGAGGCGGAATTGGGTGGCGAGCCTGACTTCGGCACTGACGGTTTACAGCTATGGCTGCTTCGTTCCCGACCTGACCAGATTCACCGCTCCGCCATGCGAAGGGGCCCGCCAACGAAAGTATAGCACCACCCCCCTACGCCCTTCGGACGCCCCCCCAGGGGGGCACTGGCGGACGGCGGACCGGCTGAGTGGGGCTAGGCTGAATCGGCATTCATGTTCTTTACCCATCGGGGATGGCCCCGGGGGAGGGCGGCGGGACGGTGCCCGGAGGCGGTGCCGACACCGTGGCGACGAAGGGCGCCTGGACGGTCGCCGGCTCCAGGTCGGCGCGGACCGACGAGATGACCGGCGAGGGTTCCGTGCTGGACGAGGCGCGTGCCGCGGCGATGGGCGCGGTACGCGCGGCCGTGGGCGTGGCCGCCGCGGGCGCGCGTCCGCCGTCCTGGCGTGCCGCCGCGGCGTAGGCCGCGGGCGCGGTGATCGGATCGCCGAAGACCGGCCCGCCGTAGGAGACGGTGGCCCCGTCCGTCGGCGCCGCGCCGGCCACGCGCTGGGCCGGTGGACTGCTGCGGATCTGGCCGGGCAGGCTGGCGAAGGGATTGTCGTCGTTGGCCCGCGGGGCCGGTGCCGCCGCGGTCTGCTGGGCGGCCGGGACCTTGGCCGCGGCCTGCGCGGCCAGCGCCGCCTTCAGGTATTCCGCCGCCTTGCCGCTCCTGCCCATGCTGTTGTAGACCCGGCCGACCGATGCCAGTACCGTCGGGTTGCGCGGTTGCAGGCTGACGGCCTTGGCCAGCGCGGCCTCGGCGTAGTCGGTATTCCGGGCCTGTACCGCGGCCTGGGCGGCGGCGGTCAGCAGTTCGGCATTGTCGGGATCCTTCTCCAGCAATTGCCGGTGCAGGGCCAGGGCCTTGGCGCCGTCGCCGGCCGCCGAGTACATGCGCGCGAGCGCCCCCACGACCAGCGGGTCGTTGGGATACTTGGCCAGCATCGGCGCCAGCACGTCGTAGGCGTCGGCGATGCGGCCACGCTGGCGCAGCGCCTCGGCCTGGCGCACGGTATAGAGCTTGCGCAGGTCTTCGAAACTGCGGGTCTGCCGATCGTTCAGCGTCTGGGTCTGCAACTGCCGCAGGATGCCCGCGGCCTCCGCGTCCTGGTCGGTCTTGAGCAGCACGACCGCGTATTGCAGCAGCAGGTCGTTGTCGGGCGTGGCCGTGCGGGCCACGGCCTGGCGCAGCATGCCCAGGGCATGCATGTTGTCGCCGGCGTCGATGTAGGCCGACGCGAGCGAACCGAGCAGGCCCGGATTCTGCGCCACCTCGGGCTCCAACTGAGCGAGGATGGCCTTGGCCTGGTCCGGCTGGCCCGCCCGCGCGAGCTTGACCGCCTGGGACACCTGGTATTGGGTCCAGGCGAGTTTCTGCAGGTCGATGACGTCCTTGGTCCGGTTGCGCGCCGGGATCCTGTCCAGCGTCTTGAGCGCCGCGTCCCAGTCCTGGACTTCGGCGGACAAGAGGGCGCTGGCCTGCAGCGCGCCGGGATCGTCGGGGTTGGTCAGCAGCAGGCCGTCGACCACGCCCCGCGCTTCGGCGATGCTGCCCGTCTTCAGGTACAGGCGCGCCAGGTCCAGGCGCAGCCAAGCATCGTCGGGATTCGCGCGCAGGCCGTCTTCCAGCAGCCGCTGCGCGGCGGCATAGTCGCCCCGGTCGCTCGCCTTGCGGGCATCGTTGCGTGCCTGGGTGGCGCGCAACTGGCCGACGCTGCCTATCTTCTGCTGGTCGGCCGGACTCAGTTGCGAAACCAGCCGCAGCGCTTCTTCCATGCGGTCGGTCTGCGCCAGTACGTTCACCAGGCCTTGCAGCGCGGCAAGGTTGTCCTTGTCGCGCGCCAGCACGCCGCGGAAGATTTTCTCGGCTTGCGTGTATTGGCCGCGTTCGGCCAGCACGCCTCCCAGCGCGACCTCGGCCGTCCGGTCGTTCTGCGACAGCTTGACGGCCTGTTCCAACTGCTGCTGCGCCTTCTCCAGTTCGCCGGCCTCGCGTGCGCGTTCGGCGCTGGCGTTGAGCGACCAGTAGCGGGCGACGCCCAGCACCTGTTGCCAGCCACCGCGCGCGCGCGGCTGCCGCGTGGCGCGCGTGAGGAATTCCACGGCCTCGTCGGGGCGCTCCTGCTTGAGGCGCAGGACACCCATGCCTCCCAGCGCGTCGGCGTGGTTGGGATTGGCCTGGAGCAGGGCGGTGAGGTCGGCCTCGGCGCTGTCGAGGTTGCCGCCTTCCAACTCCTTGAACGCGCGGCTCAGCTGCGTGTCTTGCGGCGAGGGCGCCACGGAGCGGGCCGCGGTGCTGCTGCCGGCCTTGCGCGTGCGGCTGTATTGCTGGCGGATTTCGGTATCGTTCGGATGCGCTTTCAGGTAGGCCTCGAACAGCGGCGCGTCGGCGGGGCGGGGATCACCGTACCAGGTCAACGCCGCCCGCCAGCTTTCGTCGGCGTCGCCGCCGACGTCCTGGCGGGACGACAGCCTGGCCAGCCGGCGGATGCCCTCGGCCCGGGTGCTTTCCTTGCGGGTCAGCAGCTTGGCCAGCGTGAGCGAGACCTGGACGTTGTCGGGGCTTTCGCGCTGCAGCCGTTCCAGGCCTTGGCGGGCCTCGTCCCAGCCGTCGTTGGTGTAGCCAAGGTAGCCGTAGTATTCCAGCGCGATCCGGCCTTGCGGCGTCTTGCCGCCGAACACGGTCCGGTATTGCGCCACGGCTTTGTCGAGTTCCCCCGAGCTGGCCAGCAGCCGGGCCTGTTCGAGCGCTTTCGGATTATCGCCGGCGCGCAGGTTGATCTCTTGCTCCAGGCGCGCCGCGTCGAGGTCGGCCGCGCCCGATGCGCGCAACTGCGCCAGGTATTCCCGGGCGCGGGCGGGGCGGTTGGCCTTCAGCTCGAGCAAGCCGAGGTTGTACAGCGCCTCGGCATTCGCGGGCTCCGCCTGCAACAGGCGTCCCCAGGCTTCCGCGGCGCGCGCATCGTTGTTGCGGGCCTGCCAGTAGCGGCCTTGTTCGAGCAGCGAGGAGGTCGTGGCCGGAGGCGTCTGCGCCGGAGCCGCGGGCGGGGTCTGCGCGTTCAGGCCAGGGGAAATGGCAAGCGCGGCCAGCAGGCCGGCCGTCAGGAAACCACCCCCGGCCGCCGGGCGGCGGCCCCCGGTGGGGGCGTCGCCCTGGCCTGGGGCGGCCCGGCGCCGGGCCGCTAGCGAGCGATGGTGGGCGGACATGTTTTCTCCCAGGATAGTTGCACTTGTCCAGTGCTCAGAAATCGATAACGTTCTTCGGCCCAACCCAATCCGAACAGGCTGAGCACGACGTCGTAATACGGAGGCTGGCGACCGGGGCCGGCCGTGCGCAGGCTTTCATCCAGCAGGGCCTGGGCGCGTCGCCGTTGCAGATCGGCCAGCCAGGGCTGCTTCTTGGCCGTGAAATAGGGTACCAGCGCCGACGAGAAGCCGAACGGTCCCGTGCCCTCGGTACGGCCGGTCATGGCGCGTACGCGCTCGGGCGGCGTGCCGGTACTCGCGGTCGCGGCGGCCATGCCGCGCAGGGCCTGGAGCATGGGCGCGGCCAGCGGATCGTCGGTCGGGGCCATGCCGGCCCACAGGTAGGTGCGGATGGCATCGTAGCTGCCCGGGTCGCCCTTGAGGGGATCGACCACGAACAGGCCGCTGGTGGGCGATGCGCCGCGGTAGGCGACCCAGTCGGCCACGAAACCCTTGGGGCTGACGGCTGCCAGCAGGGCCGCGGTATTGTCCGCGATCCGGGCCCACGGGCCCGACGGTGAAACCGTGGCCAGCCGGCGCAGCAGCGGCAGCGGCAGGTAGCTGGGGTTGATCTGCCAGAGCGAGTCCGGCCGCGCGAAGCTGCGGCGGCCGGGAAGCAGCATGGGGCCCAGGCCCGGCAGTTCGACGGTTTCCTCGGCTTCGATGCGCGCGACGAGGGCCCGCGCGTCGCGCAGGTAGTCGTCGCGGTGCCATCTGTCGGCTGCCTCGAACAGCGCATAGGCGAACCAGAGGTCGGCGTCCGAGGCGGAGTTGTCGTCCAGCACGCCCCAACTGCCGTCTTCGCGCTTGCCCCAGTGCCAGGCGGGCAGCCGGGCGCCTATGTCGCCGCCGGCCAGGTTGTCGACGGCCCAGCGCCACATCTTGTCGAAGGCGGCCGGGTCGTTGGCCACCAGGGCGAAGAACATGCCGTAGGATTGCCCTTCGGACGAGGAATGCAGGCGCGGGGTGCTGGCATCCAGCACCCGGCCGTCGCGCTGGATGAAGTGCGTCCCGAATGCCTGCCAGAGCGGCCAGGCGGGCGCGCAGGCGGCCACGCCGTCCGCGCGGGCGGCGGCCGGCGCGGCCAGCACGGACGACAGCGCCAGGACCATGGCGGCCAGGCGCCATGACGGCCGCCTGATGGTTGGGTAAGCCCTCATCTCGCGACCGGCATCGCTCAGGCGTTCAGGCGGCGGGCCGCCCGGGCGCGAAGCGCGATGTAGACCAGGATGCCCAGCACGGCGATGCCGAGCACGGCAAGCAGCAGCAGGATCCAGGGCTGGCGGGCGGCGTACCACTGGATGCTCTTGAAGAAGCCCAGCGAGCCCACGTAGTAGGTCGGGCCCGAGACCAGCGAGTCGACCTGCTTGCCGCGCACGACGGACACGCTGCCCTGGATGAATTCGGTCCGGTCCTCGCCGATCAGGGCATCCACGGCTTCGGCCAGGCCTTCGGGACGGGTGGCCGAGATCGCGACCACGCTGCGTCCGCTGCGCAGCGGCGATTCGAGGCCGGCGAACACCACGCTGGCGCCGTCGGTGGTGAAGGCCAGCGAGTTGCGCGCCTGGCCGGTTTCCTCGCGCGGGTTGGGAACGACCCAGTTCCAGGCCTGGTAGACCCAGTCCGACAGGCTGAAGCGGCGGCTGCCCTCGGCCAGCGAGACGGGCAGCAGGCTGCTCCACTGCTTGAGCAGGGGCTGGTTGTCGCCCGAGGCGAGCACCAGGAGATCCTTGTCCGCCAGGCCCGACACCTGGTCGGCGCGCGCGACCGTGACGTTCATGGCGGGATAGCCCGTCGATTCCGACAGGCGGCCCAGCACGCCCAGGTAGGCGCTGTACTCGGCCGTGCCCGCGTTGTCAGGAAGAATGACGGCGGTTTGCGACAGGTCGGCCATCCGGGTGAACGGGAAGCCGCTGTTGTGGAACACGCCCAGGTCAGGCAGGGCGATGTAGTGCCGGAAGCCGGAGATGTCGATCGTGGAGTCCGGCTCGATCGCGCCGCGGACGTTGTCGATGATCACGTCGCGGCATTGGCCTTCCTTGATGTAGTCGTACTGGTAGCGGAATTGCAGCCGCGACCGTGGCGGCATCAACTGGAGGGGCAGTTCCAGCTGCGCGCGCACGGGAATGCTGCTGTCCGTCTGGAGCTTGGCCAGCAGTCCCTCGCCGCCGTTCAGGCGTTCGATCGACGGCAGCGGGAAGGACTTCACCAACTGATCGTTGACACCCAGGGTCATGGTCGAGCTGGTCGACAACTGCTGGGGCGTGTAGCGATACCGCAGATCCAGCGGGATGCCGCTCTCGCGCCAGCCGAACAGGTCGGGGGGCAGGCGCAGGTCGACGGGAATGGTGGGGGGCGAGAAGCCCGAGACGTTCAGGCTGGCGGGGGACACGAGCTCGCCGAACTTGACCGGACGGTCGCTGCGCAGCCAGTTGGGCGCGTCATAGGGTTTGCGCGGTTCCAGCTCCGCCAACTGGGTGATGACCGCGCGCTGGCCGGTCAGCGCCTTGCTGCCGGTGACCACCGCCTGGGCGGCACGCTTGAGTTCCTTGGCGTCGCGGCCGCCCAGCACCAGCAGCTTGCCGTACATGTCGTTGGGGTTGGGCACCAGGGTGACCGTCGGTCCGCTGGGGGCGGGAAGATCGAGTCCGCCCGAGCGCATTTCGCCGGTGGTCAACAGGATGGCGTTGCCCTTGGCCGGCAGTTGGTTGACGGCGGTGGGGAAGCGCGCGCCCCGGTAGCTCGCCAGCGCCCCGAACCACGACGACAGGATGCCGGCCGCTTCCAGGGTGGTGTTGTCCGGCGCGGCGGCGAACACGAAGGGTAGCGCCAGCGGCCGGCTGTCGCGCCGGTCGAAGAAGGGCAGCGGCAGGATGGACAGGTCGTTGGCCAGCACCAGCGGCGTGACGGTGAGTTCCAGCGTGCTGCGGTTGCTGATGTTGGCCCACAGGCTGGAGTGCAGGGGATCCTCGCACTCCATCGTGTAGTGGCCGATGAGCTGCACGTTCAGGTTATTGAACTGCGTGATGAGCTGCGACGGCAGGTCGACGACGGTTTCCTTGGGCTCGCCCGCGCTGTCCTTCGGCACCGGAACCGAGGCCGCGACTTCGCCGTTGACCAGCACGTTGATGTGGGACAGGTCGGCCAGCAGCGCGGGCGAATAGGTATATCGCAGGCGCAGTTGCGCCGAGGACACGACCTCGTCGGCGCGGATGTCGAAGGGCAGGCTGAAGCTGCCTTCTACGCCCCGGATCACCATGGGCGTGCCCGCGCCGAGCTGCTTGAGCGTGACGCCGTAGTTGCGGCCTCCCGACACCAGTTGTTCGGGCTTGGCGCGCGCCTCGTCGCCGGCCGCGGCTGCCCAGGCCTGCAGCGGCAGCGAGTTCAGCAGCAGGGCGGCGGCCAGCATCACCGAGAGCGGCTTGGCGGAAGTCGGATACGCGCGCTTGCGCGAAAGATTTCTGGTTGTCATCGGTTCTTCATCCGGGTGTGGATAGGACGGGCTGCCAGCCGGCCGCGCAGGGCCTGGCCTCCGTGTAGGGCGAGTTGCTTCATGCCGAGCAGGCCGATACGCACGACTTCCCGCAGGCCGACCAGCGGCGCGTCGGGGGTGTTCTGCCCCCAGTTCTCGGCCCAGGTGTCGGCGCGGGCGAAGGTCATTTCGGCCATTTCCACCTGCTGCTGCAGGGTCAGCGCCTCGAAGCGCAGGCCCAGGTGACGGTCGGTCGAGAACACCACGGTGGCGGGGAAGATCCGTTGCTCGGTGCCGCGGAACAAGGCCACGTGCAGTTCCTGCCCGATCTCCAGCCGTTCCAGTTCCGGCGGCAACTGGATGCCCAGGCCGGTCGCGGAGTAGTCGGTGGTGCTGCACGCGATGGTCTTGCCGTTGGGCAGCCGCAGCATGGCCTGGATCTGCGCGGCGACGCGGGGCTGCGAGCGGAACTGCCGCTCTTCGCGCGCGACGGCGATGCTCGCGCTGGTGATGATGATGTTGTAGACGGTCCAGAGCAGGTTGATCGCCAGGGTGAACAGGCCGCCCGAGTCATAGTCTGCGAAGGCCAGCGAGATCAGGCCGGCGATCAGGCCGGCGATGTTCAGGGCCAGCAGCACGAGGTAGGGCTTGGCCATGTCCCAGTCGAACCACGCCTTGCCCTGGGCGCCGCCCTTGGCCGTGACGTTGAACTTCCCCAGCTTGGGGTTGATGAGGGCCAGCATGGCCGGCCGCATGATGTACCACGCCAGCACCGATTCGTAGACTTCGTTCCAGAACGAGTGGCGGAAGCGTCCCTGCATCCGCGAGCTGGTCAGGTTGGCGTGGATCAGGTGGGGGAAGGCGTACAGGGTGATCATCAGGGCCGAAGCCTGGAACACATGGGCGCCGAAGAACAGGAAGGCGAGCGGAGCGGTCAGGAACACCAGGCGCGGCAGGCCATAGAAGAAGTGCAGCATGGCGTTCAGGTAGCACATGCGCTGGCTCAGGCTCAGGCCCTTGCCGAACAGCGGATTGTCGACGCGGAAGATCTGCGCCATGCCGCGCGCCCAGCGCACGCGCTGGCCGATGTGGCGGGACAGGTTCTCCGTCGCCAGCCCGGCCGCCTGGGGGACGGCCAGGTAGGCCGTGTTGTACCCCGCCCGGTTCAGCTTCAGCGCCGTGTGGGCGTCTTCGGTCACGGTCTCGGTGGCGATGCCGCCCACCTCCTCCAGCTGGCTGCGGCGCAGGACCGCGCACGAGCCGCAGAAGAACGCCGCGTTCCAGAGGTCGTTGCCATCCTGGACCAGGCCGTAGAACAGTTCGCCCTCGTTGGGGACCGCGCGGAAGGTGTGCAGGTTCTTCTCGAACGGATCGGCCGAGAAGAAATAGTGGGGGGTCTGCAGCATCGCCAGCTTGGGATCCTTCAGGAACCAGCCTATGCTGATCTGCAGGAAGGAGCGGGTCGGGATGTGATCGCAGTCGAACACGGCGACGAATTCGCTGCTGGTCAGTTCGAGCGCCGCGTTCAGGTTGCCGGCCTTGGCCGATTCGTTATTGCTGCGCGCGATGTAGCCTACGCCGAGTTCCGAGCAGAAGTCCTGGAATTCCTTGCGGCGGCCGTCGTCCAGCACGTAGATGTGCAGGCGGTCCGAGGGCCAGTCCAGCGAGATGGCGGTCAGCACCGACTGCTTCACCACGTCGAGCGGCTCGTTGTAGGTCGGGATCAGGATGTCCACCGACGGCCAGCTCGCCGGGTCGGCGGGCATGGCCGCCGGCAGCCGGCGCAGCGGCCAGATGGTCTGCAGGTAGCCCAGCAGCAGCACGGACAGGGCATAGATCTCGGCCAGCAGCAGGCCGTAGCCGAAGGCGATGTCCAGCCAGCTCTGGAAGTCCAGCGTCGAGGTCAGCCGCCAGTACATGTAGCGCAGCGACATCGTCGCCGACAGGAGCACCATCAATACGGTGGGCAGGCGTCCTGCGACGTTGCGCAGCAGCAGCGCGGCCACCAGGGCGGTGAGTGACAGCAGCAGCTGCGGCAGCGCCTCCAGCGGGGCGGTGATGACCACGGCCAGGCTGAAGCAGGCCACGGCGGCCAGCACGATCCGGACGATCCGGTGGCTCCAGAGCGGCAGGGCGGCCACGCGGTCGGCGCGCGCGTCCGCCGGAGCCTGGTGGACGGTGGGAACGGCTGGCGGCAACGGACTCACGCTGGCCTCCGTCGGGGCTTGCTCGGCTTCATGGATTAATTCCTGAGCAGGCGCTGGAACAGCGCCGGCATGTGCTGGGGGCCGGGCTGGCTGTCGTCGGCGTAGCCGCGCAGGCGTTTGAATATTCCGGTGATCGGTTCGTCGGCGGCCGGAGCCGGGGCAGGCAAGGGCGCGGCCGCGGCGTCGATCCCGATGACGGGATGGCCGGCAGCCGGGGTCGCGGCCGTTTCCTGGTGCAAGGGCGATTCGTCGGCGGGATGGAAGCGGGTGGGCGGGACGTACACCGTGGAAACGAGTTCGGCGGCCTGCCCGCCCGCGACGCTACCAGCGACCGGCGCCGCGCGGCGCTGGGCCAGGGCGGGCCAGCGGCTCGCGGCCGGTGGCGTCGGATCGGGTTGGGGGGTGTCCCCCGCTTCGGGATGATTGGATGTGTCCATGGCCACCTCAGGTCGAGGCCGGCGACCCCAGGCGCAAGCCTATGCCGCTGATGCCGTCGAAATCGGAAATCTGGGAAACGCGCAGCCTGTCGCCGGCGCCCAATTGTTCGAACCATTGCTGGTATACGCCTTCCAGGAACGCGGGCGTCCAGGCCAGCGCTTCGCGTCCCAGCGCGGCTTCGAGGGGGGCGCAGTAGTGCTGCAGGCGCAGATGGTCGGTCTCGTCGGTGATCTGGACCCAGCCCCAGTCCAGGCGGGTCCAGATCTGGCTCATGGCCAGCTGGATGTCATCCAGCGTGGCGCAGGCCGGTACGGGAAGTTCGCGGCCGAAGCGGCCGCCCACCCTGCGCATGAAGGTGCGCAGTTCGGCGGCGGAAAATTTCTCGGCCAGTTCTTGCGCGGTCGATAGCAGGAAGATCTTCCACTGCGTTGCGCATTGGCGGCCGGAAAGATAGCTGATGACGGATGAAGTGGCGTCCATGGGCAATCCTTGTCTGGGTAATCGATTCGTCCGCACGTGCCAATGCACAACGCTTCCAGGCGCTCGAGCGACGGAATGCGAAGGAATGCGGGTACGGGTGAGGGCGTCCCCTGAGAGGGCACGGGACAAGGGCCTCAGTAGGTCGGGGGGATTCGCTTCATGGGGTCTGCGCCCATTCTGGCAAGGCGGAGCTACGTGTTTCTGGCACGTATTCTTGAAGCATGACCTTGCGTCTTGAGTCGTCTGCCTCCAGGGTAAATCAGAGAAGACAACGGGAATTTAGCCTAGATGCATGACCCACGCAATGTTTTGTTGCGTCAGTTTCATCTTTGTTTATGTTATTTATCTACATCTTTATACGTGAGGGACCGGCGGGGCAGCCAGGCCCTGTCAGCCCGGATCGGCTCCCGGGCGAAGGCGGCGGAAACGCTGTTCGGTGACTCTCGCCCCCCATTGTTCGCCCTCCGACTCCTGCGCCAGCCGGAAGCCGAACGACTCATACAGGTGGCGCGCCGCGTCCAGGCCCTTGAACGTCCAAAGATAGGTTTCCTGAAAGCGGCTGTCCACGAATCGCATCGCGTGAGACATCAATCGCCGTCCGATGCCCGTACCGCGCAGGGCGTCGTCGACGATGAACCACCGCAGATGGGCGATGCCCGCCGCCGGATTGCCGTCGATGGCCAGCGAGGCCAGGGTGCGGCCGTTTTCCACGTGTAGCCACAGGGCCTTGCCGTCGCCGGGCAGCGTTTCGGCAAAAGCCGCCAGCTCGGTCGCCACTTTCTTTTCGAAGAAAAGGCCGAAGCGCCAGTGGTCCGAATAGAACCTCGCGTGAAGGCCGGCAATATCGCCGATGCAACCGGGCCGATAGCCCTCCTGGATGCCGGATGCCGTGGCCGGGGGCGTCGTATCGGCGCCGGCGCCCTGGGCCAGGGCCTCTCCATACTGGGCCAGCGCGCGAACGAGCGCCTGCTGGTCGGCGGGAACGATGCGCCGCAGCGCATCCGATACCTGGGCCGTGGCGTACCGATCGATTTTCTCTCGCAGCGCTTGTCCCGGGGGAGTCAGGTAGAGCGAGGACGAACGTCCATCATCGCCAGCGGCCTGGCGCCTGAGCAGGCCGTCCGCCTCGAGCCTGGCCAACTGCCGGCTCGTGTTCGATTTGTCCAGTTTCAGGAGATGGCCCAGGTCCCGGGCATTGATGCCGGGCGCGGCTCCGATTTCGAGGATGGCATGGACCGCCGAAGGCGCAAGATCCGTATCCGCCAGGGTGGCTCGCATGAATCCCAGTTCGCGCACCAGTTTGCGGGAAAACTCGCGGAGTTCCTGGATGGTGGTGTCTTGGGGAAGGGGGGAGGCATCCATGGTCTGCATGGGCCATTTCTCCGGGGTTGCGCATCGCAACCAATATAGTTGCGATGCGCAACCCCGTCAAGCCTGGGTAACGCGAAGGCAAGAAAAAACCCGCGAGCGCGGACGCTCGCGGGTTTCGAGGCAGCGTCCCGGGCGGACCCGGGACCAGCGGAAGGGACTTGCTTAGAAGTCCATGCCGCCCATGCCACCCATACCGCCCATGCCACCCATGCCGCCACCGGCGGGGCCAGCAGGCTTGTCTTCGACCAGCTCGACCACGGTGGCTTCCGTCGTCAGCAGCAGCGAAGCCACGGAAGCGGCGTTCTGCAGGGCGGTGCGGGTGACCTTGGTGGGGTCCAGCACGCCGAACTCGACCATGTCGCCGTACTCGCCGGTAGCCGCGTTGTAGCCGTAGTTGCCCTTGCCGTTCAGCACTTCGTTGACGACCACGCTGGGTTCGTCGCCGGCGTTCGACACGATGGTGCGCAGGGGCTCTTCAATGGCGCGCAGCACGATCTTGATGCCGGCGTCTTGATCGGCGTTGGCACCCTTGGTGGCAACGATGGCTTGCTTGGCACGCAGCAGGGCTACGCCGCCACCGGGCACCACGCCTTCTTCCACCGCGGCACGCGTGGCGTGCAGGGCGTCTTCGACGCGAGCCTTCTTTTCCTTCATTTCGACTTCGGTGGCAGCGCCGACCTTGATCACGGCAACACCGCCGGCCAGCTTGGCCACGCGCTCTTGCAGCTTTTCACGGTCGTAGTCCGAGGTCGCTTCTTCGATCTGGGTGCGGATCTGCTTGACGCGCGCCTCGATGGCCTTGCTGTCGCCAGCGCCGTCGATGATCGTGGTGTTTTCCTTGGCCACTTCGATGCGCTTGGCCTGGCCCAGCTCTTGCAGGGTGGCTTTTTCCAGCGACAGGCCGGTCTCTTCCGAGATCACGGTGCCGCCGGTCAGGATGGCGATGTCTTCCAGCATGGCCTTGCGGCGGTCGCCGAAGCCAGGGGCCTTGACGGCGGTGGTCTTCAGGATGCCACGGATGTTGTTGACGACCAGGGTGGCCAGGGCTTCGCCGTCGACGTCTTCAGCGATGATCAGCAGCGGGCGGCTCGACTTGGCGACTTGTTCCAGGACGGGCAGCAGTTCGCGGATGTTGCTGATCTTCTTGTCGTGGATCAGGACGAAGGGATCGTCCAGGGCCGCGACTTGCTTGTCGGGGTTGTTGATGAAGTAGGGCGACAGGTAGCCGCGGTCGAATTGCATGCCTTCGACGACGTCCAGCTCGTTTTCCAGCGACTTGCCGTCTTCGACGGTGATGACGCCTTCCTTGCCCACTTTTTCCATCGCGTCGGCGATGATCTGGCCGATCGACGAATCGCTGTTGGCCGAGATCGAGCCGACCTGGGCGATTTCCTTGCTCGACGAGCAGGGCCTGCTGATCTTCTTCAGCTCTTCGATGGCGGCGGCGACGGCCTTGTCGATGCCGCGCTTCAGGTCCATCGGGTTCAGGCCGGCGGTCACGTACTTCTGGCCTTCGTGCACGATGGCCTGGGCCAGCACGGTGGCGGTGGTGGTGCCGTCACCGGCGTTGTCGCTGGTCTTGGAAGCGACTTCCTTGACGAGCTGGGCGCCCAGGTTCTCGAACTTGTCCTTCAGTTCGATTTCCTTGGCGACGGACACGCCGTCCTTGGTGACGGTGGGGGCGCCGAAGGAGCGCTCCAGGACCACGTTGCGGCCCTTGGGACCGAGGGTGACCTTGACGGCGTTGGCGAGGACGTTTACGCCGCGGACGACGCGGGCGCGGGCGTCATCACCGAACTGGACTTGTTTGGCAGCCATTTACGAAATTCCTTGGATGATTGTGTTGAATACCGGGGGATCGGACAGCAGGCCGAGGAGGCTTACTGGATCACCGCCAGGATTTCTTCTTCGCGGATGACGAGCAGTTCGTCGCCGTCGACCTTCACGGCCTGGCCGGCGTACTTGCCGAACAGGACCTTGTCGCCGACCTTGACGTCGACCGGCAGCACTTTGCCGTCTTCGGTCTTCTTGCCCGGGCCGACGGCCAGGACTTCACCCTGGTCGGGCTTTTCGGCAGCGCTGTCGGGGATGACGATGCCGGACGCGGTTTTACGCTCGTTGTCCAGGCGCTTGACGATCACGCGATCGTGCAGGGGACGGAGGGCCATACAAACTCCTGATGTTCGAAGTTGACGTCTAATTGTCAGAAAAAGAGGCTGGAAAGCCGCATTTAGCCGGTGCCGCGTAGAAACGCGGTGCCTCAGCCTGTTGCCAGGAGGGCCTGGCGCCGCGTGAGCAGCGTTGTTAGCACTCTTGGCAATCGAGTGCTAATTATAGGGATGGCATGGGGGGCTTTCAAGGGGGAGGGCATCCGGGACAGCCCTTATTCCACCTGGGCCCGTCCCGGCTCAGGCCCGGCTGCGCGTGGTCATGCGCGTGGCGGCCGCCAGGAAGCGCGAGAACCAGGACTTCTGGACCGGATGGATGACCGCGCGCAGCGCCCGGCTGTAGTCCAGCGTCAGGCCGGGCGTCCAGGCCATGACCTGGGCGCGCTGGCGGACCTGCGCGGCGATCCAGAGCTCGGGCATCAACAGGGTGCGCAGCACCTGCCGCACGCTCCGGCTGCGGTCGTCCAGCACGCCGTCCAGCGCGGATTCCAGCGCGTACGAGACCGAGCTGGAGCAGTTGCGCCGGGTCAGGTTGTAGATCTCCTGCCCGCGGTAGCGTTGCCAGAAGGCCTGGAGTTTCTGGTGGTCGTACCGGTCGAACCTGACCTGCCAGTTCGACGGGCACCAGGCCTTGGACTCGGTCGGGTAGTCGGGCTGGAATTTGCCCGGGACGTCGTTTTCCTTGACCGCCTTCAGCAGGTTGAAGAATTCGGAGGGCGAGCGGTCGATGTCTACCGCCGGATACAGGCTGATATAGGTGGACGGCGGTGCTTCCATGGCGGCGTGCCCGGTCGATATCACGCCCTGCACGTCGACCGCGGCGATGTAGCGGTTGAATACCGGCCGCGACACGGTCTTGTCCTTGGCCGAGCCCACGGGGGTCCAGACATGGACGGTCAGGGGGCCGTCCGGCGCGGGCGGCCGCGGGGAAGGCTGCGGATCCGCCTCCGCATCCGCGGCGCGCAGGTCCAGGGGGGCGAGCAGGTCGAACATGGATGACTGTTCGCTCAGCTTCCGGGCCCGGGCGGCGACCCGCATGGTGTTGATGCCGGCGGCCAGCATGGTGATGCCGATGAAGTACGAGACGGTGCCGGCGTAGTGGCTGGGGTAGGGTTGGAACAGGAACAGGCCGAACAGGACCTGGGCGCAGCCGCCGAGCACGGACAGGCGCCAGCGGTCGTAGCGCAGCACCCAGGCCGAGGCGATCTGGAACACGCCCAGCACGAAGTAGGTCAGGCCCAGGATGATGGCCAGCAGCAGGTTGCTGATGGATCCGCCGGTCAGAATCAGCAGCGCGATCAGCAGGAAGATGCCGCCCTTGAAGGCCAGGACGGCTTTCTGGGCGCCCATGCCGCTGCCTGCGACGCTCAGCGTGACCAGGCTTTCCACCAGGAGCAGGGCGCCGAACAGCGTCAGCGGGAAGTAGCGAACGCCGTCCATGCCGTCCAGGGCGATGATCGCGCCCAGGGCGGCCCAGGCGAAGCCGATCAGGATCAGCAGATGGACGTTTCTGCGGGCGAAGCCGGCGCCGAAGAGAAGCAGGGCGAGCTGGATCATGGATTCCTCTAGGCGCCGGAGTGCGGCGTGGGCAGTTGCCAGCTGCCGATGATGAAGGCGCCGTCGGGGCCCATCATGGCCCCGCGGTTAAGGTCGACGACGGTCGTCCACTGGCCGGGCGCGGTCGCCAGGCGAAACGGGAAGGGGCGGTCCAGCCCGGGCGTCCCGTCGGTGGCGCGCAGGCGTTCCTGCAAACCCTCGCGGTCGTCCGGATGGACCTGCCGCAGGACTTCGTCCAGCGTTCCGGGGCCGGGGCGGGCGTCGGGCGGCGCATCCCAGATGATGGTGCCCGAGGAAAGGTCCAGCCGGTACAGGGTCTCGCGGCCGCCGGCATCATGCGCGCCGGCCATGCGTGGGCGCCGGATGCCGCGGGTCAGCATCCGTACGAAGACCTGGAGCATGGCGACCGACACCAGATAGGACTGGACCAGCAGCAGGGGTTCGCCGGGCAGGAAGCCGCGCAGGAAGAAGGGGCCGCGACCGGCGTTGGAGTGGTAGATGACGATGGCCGCCATGGTCAGCACGGCCAGCGACCCCATCCGGTTGCCGCCGCTGAGCGTGACCACGGTGGCCAGTGCCAGCGGGATGCAGGCCAGCCCCAGCAGCAGCGGTGCCGCGGACGTGGACGGGCGGTGCACGCCGAACACGTACCAGGTCATGGCCGCCAGCAGCAGCCACGCGGTGATGCCCACGGTACGGCCGATCGGTCCCGGCGGGGCTTCGACCGTGCGAAAGCCCATGAATCCCATCAGCACCGAGACGCCGAACAGCACACCGGTCACGGTGGCCGCCCACCAGATCCATGCGAGATCGGACACCGCATCCCACGGGATTTCGCGCTTGATCAGCGCCAGCCCCGCGCTGCCGGCCACCGCCGCGATGGCGCTGGCCACGAAGGTGATGGCCACCCATCCCAGCACCGCGTGCAGGTCGTCCCGGCCCTGGGCGTAGCGTTGCGAGAACCAGGCGATGCCCAGCGTGGAGGCGAGCGACAGGGCGGCAAGCCAGGCGGAGGGGACCAGGGGGTGGCCGGTCAGCGCCGAAAGTCCCAGGTCGGCGGCGAACAGCGCGGCGGTCAGGGCCGCCCAGGCCGTCCGTGGCATGGCGAAGAGGGCGGCGACGGCCACGCCGGCCGGGAACCAGACGAAGGATATTTGCGTGAGGGGGTCGTCGAGGGCGAACGACAGATGGGCGCAGGCTACATACAGCGCGGCCCAGAGCACGATGCGTCCAAGCAGGCTTGCGAAAGGCATGGAGGGGTCCGGTGGTTGTTCTTGTGGCCGCCGAGACGGCTCTGCCCAGGCGAAAGTATAAGGATAAAGATGGCACGGCCGGTCAACGGCCGGCGCTTTCGGCGCCCGGGTCGAGTACCGCCTGATGCCTGCCGTGGGACTTCGCGGCGTACAGCGCGGCGTCGGCGCGGCTGATCAGCGCTTCCAGCGTGGTGCCCGAGGACGGGAAGGCCGCGATGCCCGCCGAGGCGCTGACCCGGGGCGAGACGCCGGGGTAAGGCTCGGACAGCGCTTCCACCAGGCTGTTGGCGACGGCCTCGGCGGCGGCGGGGCCCGTGCCGTCCAGCAATACCATGAACTCGTCGCCGCCGTAGCGCGCGACCACGTCGGACCGGCGGACGGCGTCGACCATGCGGCGCGCGGCGATCTGGAGCACGGTATCGCCCGTGCTGTGGCCGTGGACGTCGTTGACGGTCTTGAAGTGATCGAGATCGATGGCGACCAGGGCCAGCGACGTCCGGGACCGCTGTGCGGCGGCGATCGCGCGCCGGGCCAATTCCGAAAACAGGACCCGGTTGCTCAATTTGGTGAGCGGGTCGTAATAGGCGAGCTGGCGCGCGTGTTCGAGCGTATCGGCGGCGTGCTCGATGGCTTCGGCCACGGCCGCCGTTTCCTTGAAGTGCGGCGGCGCCACACTGATGCGATGGCCGGCGCCCAGCGCCAGGGCGGGCTCCACGAGGTTGCCCACCGCCTGCTCGATGCGGCGCGCCAACTGGTAGGCAAGCCCCAGGCCGAACAGGATGGCCAGCAAGCCGCCGCCGGCCACCCAGGCCATGGCGCGGTAGAGATCGGCCGTGAACGCGGCGGTGGGGGCGCCGACGACGACGGCCCAGGGCGTCGTGGCCAGGTGGCTGAATGCCGTCAAGACGGGGATGCCTTCTTTGGTCTGGCTGGGCAGCGTGCCCTCGTGCTGGCGCTGTACCGCGTCGGCCAACGACGGCACCGCCCGTTCGCCGACGAAGCGCGCTTCTTCGCGGGTCCGGCCCAGTATGGTCGCATCGCGGTCGAGCAGGGCGGCGACCCAGCCTTCGTCCAAGGTATGGCGGTTCATCAGGATGCCCAGACGGTTCGAACTGAGGTCGGCGAAAAGCAGATAGCGGACCTCGTCTTCTATCGTGACCGGCACGCCGACGATGATGGTGACGCCCCGTCCGCGCGGCGACGCGAGCCTTGCCACCATGGGATGGCTGCCGCCGCGGGAGACATGCGGCAGGTCCGGCAGCCGGGCGTGGCCCGTGAGGGTGCCGGGTGGGGCCGACGAGGTGTCGAGTATTTCGTTGCCGTGGAGATCAGTCAGGACGTATCGATCGATGTCCTGGTACTTGAGCGCTTCGATGGCGCGCTGCTGGAACGACGCCAGGTCGTTGCGCACCAGGTCGCTGGATCCGGCCAGCACGCGCAGGCCCGCGCCGATGCCTTCCAGTTCCTGGTCCAGGTCGGAGGCCAGGCTGCGGGCGGTCAATACGGTGGTTTCGTAGATGCGTGTCTTGCGCAGCGCATAGGTTTCGTACACCGCAAGGCCCGCGAC
Organism: Alcaligenaceae bacterium SAGV5; assembly: GCA_009360345.1. Classification (GTDB taxonomy): domain Bacteria; phylum Pseudomonadota; class Gammaproteobacteria; order Burkholderiales; family Burkholderiaceae_B; genus Pigmentiphaga. The sequence goes on along the minus strand of SPDP01000001.1, from coordinate 1,921,292 downwards.
CAGCGTGGCGGGGAGCGTACAGACGACGACCAGGGCGAGCAGGCCGACACGTATCGAGATCGTCCTGCTGCGCCGGGCATGGCTGGCCGGCATATCGGATGAAGAGGACTGCGCTGGAACGGATGTCATCTGCCACGGAGCGGGACGGCCTGGCCCGCTCCCTTGTTTTTGCCCAGCCTACCATGCGAGGCATCCGTTGCAAAATCCGTGCGGACCTCAGGCGCCCAGGCCGTGCAGCCACAGGCGCAGTCCGTCCCAGGTGCGGCCGAACCACGATGCTTCCCGCACCGGCTGGAGGGCGACCAGCGGCAGGCGCCAGGCCGGTTCGCCGTCGACGCGCACCTCGAGCTCGCCCACGCGCTGTCCCGCCGCCAGCGGCGCGACCAGCGGCGAGGCCGGAACCAGCGTCCGCTCGATCCGGGCACCCGGGCGTACGGTGACGTAGGTGTCGCGCTCGAAGCCAATCGGGACGGTCGAGCGGGTGCCTTTCCAGATCCGCGGCGACCCGACCGGGGTGCCGCCCGCATAGAGCCGCACCGTCTCGAAGCTGCGGAAGCCCCACTCCAGCAGTTCGCGGCTTTGCCGGGTGCGGTCGTGGTCCGAGGCGGTGCCGACCACGACCGAGATCAGCCGCCGCTGGACATTGCCGCTGGCGCGCCGCGCCGTCGCCACGAGGCTGTATCCGGCCGATTCCGTGTGTCCGGTCTTCATGCCGTCCACGCTCGCGTCCAGCCACAGCAGGCGATTGCGGTTGGGCTGCGTGATCCGGTTGTAGGTGTATTGGCGGGTGGCATCGTAGGTGCCGGCCAGGCCGGGAAAGTCGCGCACGATCCGGGCCGCCAGCATGGACAGGTCGCGCGCGGTCGAATAAGTCTGCGGGTCGGGCAGCCCGTGCGGGTTGGAAAAGTGGGTCGAGGCCAGGCCCATCCTGCCGGCCTGCTGGTTCATGCGCGCGACGAAGGCCTCGACCGAACCGGCGACCCCCTCGGCCAGCGCGATCGCGGCGTCGTTGCCCGACTGCACCAGCAACCCGTTCAGGAGTTCGTCGATCGTGGCTTGTTTGCCGGGTTCGAGGAACATGCGGGAGCTGCCCGGCGCCACTTTCCAGGCCCGGGTCGAGACCGTGACCCGGGTGTCCAGGGCCACGCCGTGGTCGCGCAGGGCCTGGAACACGACGTAGGCCGTCATCATCTTGGTGAGCGAGGCCGGCTCGATGCGCTTGTCGGGGTCGTGCGCGCCCAGCACCTGGCCGCTGGTCGCGTCCAGGAGCAGCCAGGCGCGGGCGGCCAGGGCGGGGGCCCCGTCCCCGTCTTCCCCGCCGGTTCCCGTACCCGCGGCGCCGGCTTCCGGCCAGGGCGATGCCTGGCACGTGTCGGTGGGGGCCGTGGCGCTGCAGGATGGCGAGCTCGCCTGGCACGATGAGCAGGCCCGCTTCGATTACCGGATTTCCGAGTTCTCGGCCGAATTGCGCGACCTGAACCTGCCCGTCGCCCAGGACCAGGCCGCGCCCCTGACCCTGGCCGCGCGCGTGGGTGAGGCGGGGCGCCTGGATGTGAGCGGCCCCATCCGCCTCCAGCCTTTCTCCGCGGATCTGGACCTCAAGCTGGACGCGCTGGCGCTGCCCGCGCTGGCGCCGTTATGGAAGCCCTACCTGGCACTGCGGATCGACGACGGCTCGCTGGGCGCGGCGGCGAGGCTGCACGTGGAGCAGGGGGAGTCCATGGCGGTGCGCTGGAGCGACGGCAGCGTCGCGCTGCGCAGGCTGGCCGCCGCGCCCGCCTCGGACAAGGCAGCCAGCCTGAAGCTCGAATCGCTGGACGTCGGCGGGCTGGCTGGCGACCTGGCGGGACGCACGGCCCGGATCGAGCGCATCGCCATCGACGGCCTGGCACTGGCGGCCACCCGGTCGGCCTCGTCGGCCGTGAGCTGGGCGGATATCGCCGTTCCCGCCGCGCCCCAGGCCCGATCCGCCGGCAAGCCGGCTCCGGCTTCTTCCGGGGCGGCCCAGGCCGCCTGGAAGGTGACGGCGGGCACGCTGGCGGTCGCCAGGAGTTCGCTGAGGCTGACCGATGAGTCGGTATCGCCCCGCGTGGCACTGCGCCTGGACGGTTTGCAGATGGAGGCCCGCAACCTGGGGTCCAACCTGCGCGCGCCCATCGATTTCTCGCTGCGGTCGTCCGTCCAGGGCCGGGGCACCGCCGACATCAAGGGAACGGTCGTGCCGGAACCCCTTTCGGTCAAGGCCCAGGTGCGCGCCGACCGGCTCGACCTGACGGCGCTCGCCCCCTACCTGGCCGACCGGCTCAACGCCACCGTGAAAAGCGTCGTGGCCGGTGCCGACGGCAGGCTGGAGTTCGCGGCCGCCACCGGCAGGCAGCCGCAGCGCGCGGCCTGGAATGGCGCCGCCGAGATCTCCAGCCTGGACCTGATCGACAAGCTCAACTCGGCGGATTTCCTGAAATGGAAGCGGCTGGCGTTCAAGCGGCTGAATGTGGTGAGCGCGGGCGATACGCTCAAGGCCGATCTGGGCGACATTTCACTGGAGGATTTTTTCGCGCGCGTGATCCTGAGCGAGCAGGGACGCCTGAACCTGTCGCAACTGATCGTCCAGCCCGGCGAGCAGGCGGGTTCCATCACGGCGGACAAGCCGGCCGAGCCGGCGGCGAAGGCTGAAAGCAAGCCCGCCGAGCCGGGCGCCAGGGAGGCGGGGGCCGCCGCTCCCGACGCGGGCGGCATGCCGCGTGACATCCGCGTGGGTACGGTGCAACTGGCCCGGGGCCAGATCAATTTCACCGACAACTTTGTCAAGCCCAACTACCACGCCAACCTGACCGACATCGCCGGCAGCATATCGGCCGTGTCGTCGGCCGACAGCGAGCCGGCCGATGTGCAGGTGACGGCCAAGGTGGACGGCGACGCGCCGGTGGACATCACCGGCAAGCTCCATCCCTTCGGGCCGCGGCTGTACACGGATATCCATGCCAGCGCCAAGGGCGTGGAGCTGCCGACGCTGACGCCCTACGCGGCCAAGTACGCCGGCTACGCCATCGAGCGCGGCAAGCTGTCGATGGACGTGCACTACCTGATCCAGGACGGCAAGCTCCAGGCCAGCAACAAGATATTCCTCGACCAGCTTACCTTCGGCGAACGCGTCGACAGCCCCGATGCCTTGAAGCTGCCCGTGTTGCTGGCGGTATCGCTGCTCAAGAACAGCCGGGGCGAGATCGATATCGAGCTGCCCATTTCGGGCTCGTTGGACGATCCGCAGTTCTCGGTGGGCGGCATCATCTTCCGGGCGCTGGTCAACCTGATCGTGCGGGCCGTGACGGCGCCGTTCTCGCTGTTGGCCTCGGCCTTCGGGTCCGGTGAAGAACTGTCCCACATCGACTTCGCCCCGGGCCGGGCGATGCTCGACGACGACGCGCGCAAGCGCATCGAGACGCTGGTCAAGGCGCTGAACGACCGGCCGGCATTGAAGCTGGACGTGGCTGGCCGGGCCAACCCGTCCGTGGACACCGATGGCCTGCGCAAGGCCGGGGTCGAAGCCTTGATCCGGGCACAGCAGCGGGAAGACTTGAGCAAGAAGGAGGGGGACGCTGTCGATGGGAAGGATTTGCCGCCCCTGGACGCCGCACAGCGGGCCCGCTACCTGGAAAGCGCCTACAAGGCCGCCAAGATCGACAAGCCGCGCAACGTCATCGGCTTCGCCAAGTCGCTGCCCGGACCCGACATGGAGGCGCTGCTGGCCGCCAGCGTGAACGTGGGGCCCGACCAGCTGCGCGAACTGGCCGTGCGGCGCGCGCAGGCCGTGATGGCCGTGCTGCGCGAGGCCAAGCTGGGCGAGCGGGCCTTCGTGGTCGCGCCCAGGGTCGAGGCCAAGGCCGCCGAGGGCAGCAAGCAGACGGGGGTGGATTTCAGCTTGAAGTAGGCCCCCCCCTACGCCCTTCGGGCGCCCCCCAGGGGGCGATGCGGGTGGACCGGCGGAGCCGGATCCACCGCATCCTGGGGCTTCGGGGGTGTCTGGGTGTGGCGCACCGCGTTCTTGCTTTGATCTTGGGCGGGGGGGCCGGTTTGCCGGTCTGCCGGTGCCGCCCCCTTGAGGGGGAGCGGCCAAAGGCCGCTTGGGGGTTTTCCTGGCCGGCGGCCGGATCCACCGCATCCTGGGGCTGGTGCCGGTTTCTTGGATGGGATTACCGTTGCCATCGCTGGCGAGTTGGGGTTTGTTTTGTTTTTATTCTGGATATAAGATATCCAGAATTGAGGCGTCGCCTCGCTTCTTGTCGAGTTCTTCATCATGACGCGTAGCTCTTCTCCGCCTGCCGGGGCCTTGCCGGCGCAGGGCTTGGGGTCGGTTGCCATTCTTGCGCTGGGGACGTTCGCGGTGGGAACGGATGCGTTCATCGTGTCGGGGTTTCTGCCTTCGATCGCGCAGTCGTTGCAGGCGTCGAATTCGGTGACGGGGCTGTCGGTCACGGTTTTCGCGGCGACTTATGCGTTGCTGGCGCCCGTGCTGGCGACGGCCACGGCGCCGTGGCCGCGCAAGCGGGTGCTGGTCGGGGCGCTGGTGGTGCTGGCGGTAGCCAATCTGCTGTCGGCGCTGGCGCCGGATATCGGGACGCTGCTGGCCAGCCGCGCGTTGGCGGCGGTGGGGGCGGCGGCCTATACGCCGACGGCCACGGCGGCGGGTGGGGCGCTGGTGCGGCCGGCGTTGCGGGCGAGGGCGTTTTCGCTGGTCACGGGCGGGTTGACGGTGGCGACCGCGCTGGGGGTGCCGCTGGGCAATCTGGTCAGCCATTGGTTCGGCTGGCGCACGGCGCTGGGCATGGTGGCCGCGCTGGCGGCGCTGGCCTGTGCCGGGGTGGCGCTGATCATGCCGGCTTTGCCGGGGCAGGCGCGTTCGCCGCTGCGTGTGCGCCTGGCGGTGCTGCGCCGGCCCGCGGTGGCCTGGGTGCTGCCCTTGACGGTGGTCGGCATGACGGCCTGCTACATCGTTTACGCCTACAGCGTGCCCGCGTTGCAGGCCCTGGGGGTCGCCGACGGGCGCATCGGCATGATGCTGCTCTGCTACGGCGCCGGGGCGGTGCTGGGCAATCTGCTTGCGGGGTACGGGGCCGATCGCTGGGGACCCACTCCGGTGTCGATCGCCGCCTACGTGGCCATGGCCGCGTCATTCGGCACCATGGCGTGGCTGGCCGCGGCCGGCGCCGGGCATGACGCGGCGGTGGGGCTGCTGGTGCTGGTCTGGGGCATGAGCAGTTGGGGACAGACGCCGCCGCAGCAACTGCGCCTGACCAATGCCGCGCCGCAGGAGGCTCCGCTGGTGGTGGCCCTGAACGCTTCCTGCATCTACCTGGGCATCGCGCTGGGAACCGCGCTGGGCGCGGGGCTGCTGACGCACGGCGCGGCGCTGGGTTTTGCCGTGTCCGGGCTGGTCGCGCTGGCCGCGCTGGGATTCGTCGCCGTCCTGGCGACGCAGGACGGCGGTGGCCCGCGCTAGCCCGCCGGGCCGCCCGCCGTGGCGCCGTCGCTCTGCAGGCGCAGCCACACCCGCCGCATGCTGAAGTCGTCGGGGTCCATGTCGATATGGAACCCGAGCCGGTCCATCAGCGCCAGCATCGGCCGGTTGTTGCCCAGCACCACGCCCTCGATGACGGCCAGCCCCTGCTGGCGCGCGGCATCCACCAGCGTCGTCATCAACTGGATGCCCAGCCCCCGGCGTTGCCAGGCGTCGCCGATGACCAGCGCGTACTCGGCGCTCTCGCCGTCGGCGTTGAGCAGGTAGCGCGCCACGCCGATGACGGTCTCGCGCAGTTCGCCGGGGTGGTCGGGATCGGCTTCCCAGATGGTGGCCACCAGGGCCAGTTCCCGGTGGTAGTCGACCTGGGTGTAGCGCGCCAGCGTCCGCGGCGAGAGTTCGCGCATGAACGAGATGAAGCGCATATAGCGCGTGTGCTCGGACAACTCGCGGGTGAAGTCCTGTAGCGGCGCCGCGTCCTCGGGCCGGATGGGGCGGATGGTGTAGGGCGAGCCGTCCTTGAATTGCAGGTGCCTGACCAGGCGGGCGGGGTAGGGATGGATGGCCATGTGGGCATAGCCGCCCAGGCCCGCGTCGGCCTCGCCCGCGGTCTCGCGCGTGAGGGTGATGCGGGTGTCGGCCGCGACGACCCGGTCGCCGTCGATCATGACCGGATCGATGTCGATGGTCTCGATGTCGGGCAGCGCGCAGACGATTTCCGATATGCGGACCAGCTCGTCTTCGAGCGCGTCGTGGGCGCGTGGCGAGAGCTGGTCCGCCAGCGCGTAGCGCCATACCGGCGAACGTTCCATCAGGCGGCGCGCCAGGAAGCCGTTGAGCGGCGGCAGCTCCAGGCTGCGGTTGGAGGGGTTTTCGCTGCGCGAGCGCGCGGATCCGAAACGGATCACCGGCCCAAACAGCGCGTCGCGCGCCACGCCCATGGAGACCTTGGCCGAACCGGGAGGTCCGGCCATGGCTTCCACGGTGATGCCTTCGATGTACGCCTGCGGCGCGGCCGCATGGGCATTCGCCAGCATGCGATGGTAGGCCGTGACGAGCTCGGTGCTGTTGCGGATGTCCAGGTGCACGCCGCGGACCGCCGACTTGCGCACCACGTCGGGCGAGTCGATCTTGATGGCTACCGGAAAGCCGATCTGCTGGGCGGCGATCACGGCTTCGGCCGGCGTGCGGGCCAGCAGGACCTGGACCACCGGAATGTGGAAGGCCGCCAGCAACGCCTTGCTCTCGGGTTCCGTCAGGGTCAGCCGTCCCTCCCGGCGGGCGCCGTCGAGCAGGATGCGCGCGCCGGCCAGGTCGGGTTCCTGGCCCGGTGGTTCGGGCGGCGGGGTCTGCAGCAGCAACTGCTGGTTGTAGTGATAGGTGGCGAGGTTGCCGAAAGCGTCCACCGCCGCCTCGGGCGTGCGGAAGGAGGGCGAGCCGGCATCGTCCAGGATGCGGCGCAGCGGGCGCATGGCGGCATCGCCCATGAAGCAGGTGATGACCGGCTTCGGCGCCTTGGGGGCGGTGGCGGCCAGGGCCTGCGCCACCGCGCGCATGTCGGCCTCGGGATCGGGCGACAGCACGGCCAGCACGCCGTCTACCCCGGCGTCGGCGACGATGGCCTGCACGGCCCGCGCGCAGGCCTGGGGGTCGGGCGCCGAGAATTCGACCACGGGATTATCGGTCCAGGCATTGGCGCTGAGCGTGGCCGCCAGTTGCCGGCGCGTGTCCTCGCCCAGTTCCGCGCGCATGGCCGGCCGGCCCGGTCCCAGTTGGTCGAGCGCCAATTGCGCCGGGCCGCTGCCGTTGGCCAGCACCGCGATGCGCCGGCCGCTGGGCAACTTGGCGAAACCCAGCGCCTTGACCGCCGAGAACAGTTGCACGAAATAGCGGACCCGCACCGCGCCCGCGCGGCGCAGCGCGGCGTCGAAGACCATGTCGGGCGATATGGAGGGCGGTCCCGCCGGCACGGCGGGGGCGGCATCGTCCGTGCCCAGCGGCCGTACGCTGGTGCGCTCGCGGCCCGGGTGGCCCGCCTTGAGCACCACCACCGGCTTGACGCTGGCGGCGGCGCGGATCGCGCTCATGAACTCGCGGGCATCGCGCACATCCTCCAGGTAGAGCGCGATGCTGTCGGTGCGCGCGTCGGCCACGAGGAAGTCCAGCACGCGGGGGACATCCAGCGCCGCTTCGGCTCCCAGGGAAACCACGGTCGAGAAGCCGGTCCGGTTGTCGTCGGCCCAGTCCATGACTACCGCCATGATGGAGCGGGACTGCGTGACGAGGGCGACGCGGCCCGAGCGCCCCAGCAAGGGATGCACGCTGGCGTTAAGGCCGGCGTGGGGCCGTTGCAGCCCGAAGCTGTGCGGCCCCAGCAGCACGCAGTCGTGGGCCGAGGCCCAGGCGCGGCAGAAGTCGTTGTCGTCGCGCGAGGGTTCGTGCGTGAGGACGGCCACCGCCCGCGGCCGGGCGGGCGCCAGCGTCTCCAGCGTGGTCCGCAGTGCGTCGCGGGGGACGGCGACCACCGCGAGATCGGGCCGCTCGGCCGCCTGGGCCAGTTCCGCGGGCAGGACGCAGGCCTGCCGTTCGTCCAGCCGCAGCTCGGTGGTCCGGGCGCGCAACTCGGCGGGCAGGGACGCCATCAGCGGCAGCGGCCGGACGCTGACGGTGATCAGCGAGCGGGGATCGAACAGCGGAGACAGGGCGTGCCGGGACATGGCCCTCCTTTCAGGACGAGGACGCGGCGGTTCGTGGCGGCTCGGGAGCGTACGGATCGGCTGCAATACAATACTACCCCGGTCGAGCCCCTCGCGCGCCCAGTATTCACATCAGGACAAGAGCCGTTTTCCTATGAGCACCGATTCCTCGTCGTCCGGCCGCAACTCCGCGGTCCGCACTCGTTTCGCGCCGTCGCCCACGGGCTTCCTGCACCTGGGCGGCGCGCGCACGGCCCTGTTCTCGTGGGCGTTCGCGCGCCATCATGGCGGCACCTTCGTGCTGCGGATCGAGGACACCGACCTGGAGCGTTCCACGCCCGAGGCGGTGCAAGCCATCCTGGACGGCATGGAGTGGCTGGCGCTGGAGCACGACGAAGGCCCGTTCTACCAGATGCAGCGCATGGACCGCTACCGCGAAGTCCTGGCGGGCATGCTCGACGCCGGCACGGCCTACTACTGCTACTGTTCGCCCGACGAACTCGAAGCCATGCGCGAGCGCGCCCGCGCCGAAGGGCGCAAGCCGCGCTACGACGGCACATGGCGGCCCGAGCCGGGCAAGACCCTGCCGCCGGTGCCCGCGGGCCGCAAGGCCGTCGTGCGTTTCCGCAATCCGCTGGACGGCGACGTCACCTGGAGCGACCTGGTCAAGGGCCCCATCACCATTGCCAACGCCGAGCTGGACGACCTCATCATCGCCCGGCCCGACGGTACGCCCACCTACAACTTCTGCGTGGTGGTGGACGACTGGGACATGGGCATCACCCACGTCATCCGCGGCGACGACCACGTCAACAATACGCCGCGCCAGGTCAACATCCTGAAGGCCCTGGGCGCGACGCTGCCGGAATACGGCCATGTGCCCATGATCCTGGGGCCCGACGGCGAGAAACTGTCCAAGCGCCATGGCGCCGTCAGCGTCATGCAGTACGACGACCAGGGCTACCTGCCGGAAGCCATGATCAACTACCTCGCGCGCCTGGGCTGGAGCCACGGCGACGACGAGATCTTCACGCGCGAGCAACTGGTCGAGTGGTTCGATACCCGCAGCCTGTCGAAGTCCGCGGCGCAGTGGGATCCCAAGAAACTCAACTGGGTCAACGCCCACTACATCAAGCACAGCACCGACGCCGACCTGGCCGCGCGCGTCGCGCCGCGCATCGCCAGGCGCGGTGGGGCGGTCGACGGCGGGGACCTGCCGGCCATCATGGCGCTGCTCAAGGAGCGGGCCGAAACGCTCGAGCAACTGGCCGACGACGCCATGTTGTTCTGCGGCGAATTCGATGCCGCCGCCACGCCGCCAGAACTGGTCGCGCAGCACCTGACCGATGGCGCGCGCGCGATCCTGCGCGACTTCGCGCAGGAGGCCGGCAAGATCGAATGGACCCGCGAGCAGATTTCGGCGCTGATGAAGGCAACCCTGGCCAAACACGGCGTCAAGATGCCGGCGCTTGGCATTCCGCTGCGGGTGGCCGTGACGGGGCGGGCGCAGACGCCGGCCATCGATGCGGTCCTGTCATTGCTTGGTCGTGAGAAAGTGCTGGCCCGCTTGCACGCGGTTTAAAAACCGTGCATAATCTCGCTTCTTCGCAGGACGGGGGTATAGCTCAGCTGGGAGAGCGCTTGCATGGCATGCAAGAGGTCAGCGGTTCGATCCCGCTTACCTCCACCAGTCCAAGAAGAAGTTGTGCAGTACTGTAGTTCCGGGTCCCCTTCGTCTAGAGGCCTAGGACATCACCCTTTCACGGTGAGTACAGGGGTTCGAATCCCCTAGGGGACGCCAGCCGAACAGGCTGGCAGCAGTAAAAATATGCCGCTGCGGAGCGGTAGTTCAGTTGGTTAGAATACCGGCCTGTCACGCCGGGGGTCGCGGGTTCGAGTCCCGTCCGCTCCGCCAAGAATCAGAAAACCCTGCTAAATCCCGTGTTTAGCAGGGTTTTTGCTTTTCCGCTCCGACATTCTTGGGGCCCATCAAGCTTTCGAGTCTTGGGTTTTGGTACCAAAATGTGGTACTTCCCATAAATGAAAGCCAAGCATCAGCGCACGCTGGAACTGATCTTCTCCCGTCCGACCCCAGGCGGAGTGAAGTGGTCGGCCATAGGGCAAAGGCGCTGTTGCTTCCATCCGCAAATGGCTCGAAGAATCAGGCGTCAAGCCATGAAGAATGTGATGAACATCGACGGCTATCAAGCAGTTATCCAATTTGACCCGGAAAAGATGTTCCGGGGAGAGTTCGTCGGACTCAATGGTGGGGCCGATTTCTACGCGTCGGATGTTCCCGGCCTCGTTCGCGAAGGGAAGGCATCGCTCAAGGTCTTTCGCGGTATATGTGAGGAGCGTGGCATTGAGCCGCGCAAGCACTTTTCAGGGAAGTTCAATCTGCGTGTTTCCGCGAAGGTACACGAAGCCGCGAGCATTGCCGCGGCGGCGGAAGGCGAAAGCCTCAATCAATGGATTGCGAAGACCATCGAAGAGGCTGTGTCCACGCATTGAGAACACGGGTGAGATGCTTGGGTTCGAGTGCCACCCTGCGTGGACTCGCAAGCAGAAATATGGCTATAATCCAGGTCCCGCTTGAAAAACGTTTCTGCGGGCATCCGCCCAGGTGGATGGCAGTGACCGTGGGGGTATAGCTCAGCTGGGAGAGCGCTTGCATGGCATGCAAGAGGTCAGCGGTTCGATCCCGCTTACCTCCACCACGAAGTCGTTGCTGTAGTTCCAGGTCCCCTTCGTCTAGAGGCCTAGGACATCACCCTTTCACGGTGAGTACAGGGGTTCGAATCCCCTAGGGGACGCCAACCGCCACGGGTTGGCAGCAGTAAAAAATGCCGCTGCGGAGCGGTAGTTCAGTTGGTTAGAATACCGGCCTGTCACGCCGGGGGTCGCGGGTTCGAGTCCCGTCCGCTCCGCCAAGGAATTCCAAGGGTTAGTGCGCTAGCAGCCACTAGCCCTTTTTCATTTCCCGCGTCTCTTCGCATGTCGATTCGTCGGCTGAAAATGTCGATTGGGCTGCGATCGATTGACAATCCCCGTAGCGACTTTCAACATCCACGCCGTACACGAGCATTCCGCATGGTGCTTGCCGGCGGGCCGCTTCCTTTCTTGCCGGTGCTGGCACCGGGCCCGTCATCCCGCGGAGTGTCATCGATCATGCGATTTCCCATTGACCCAGCCGGCCTGCAGCGCCGCCGGCTTTTCAAGTTCACCGCATCGGCGCTGGCGATGCAGGCGGTTGCCGCCTGCGGCGGCGACGCCAATGCTGCCGGCGGCAATGCCAGCGACGCGGTGCGCGAGGCGGTGGCCGGCTTCGGCGCGCTGGCTCCCGAGGGCACGCATTGCCTGGTGCGCGCCGACGTTCCCAATGCGCCCTGGAGCGCGAGCTACAACCCGGATCGGCAGCTGTTCATCGGTAGCGCGGTCAAGACCTTCATTCTTGGCCAGTTCGTGATCGACGCGGAAACGTCGTACAACGGTATCTCCGGGAACATGCCGCAGACCATCAGCGATGCGGTCCGCTCTCCCGGCAGTCCCGTATTCGTCAACCTGGACGGTACGCTGCCCGCCAAGTACGCTCTCGAGGCGATGATCGCCCACAGCGACAATACCGCCACCGACATGGCCTACGCCGCGGTCGGGGCGGACCGGGTGCGGCAGTTGATCGCGCGGGCCGGACTGACGCATACCCGGATCCCGGACTCCACGCGCCGCCTGTTCTCGTACCTGACCGGGGCCCCGGACGGCGTGGACCTGGGCTGGGAAGCATTGATGGCGGAACTGGCGAAGCCTTCCCTGCCGAATGCGCGGCAGGCGATCAACGACAAGCAGTCGATGCTCAGCACGGCGACCGAACTGGTGGAGTGGTACCGGCAGTCGCTGTCGGGGAAGTTCTTCACCCAACCGGCGACCATGACGGAGTTCAAGCGGATCCTGGCGATGGCCGACGCCATTTCCCTGGTGGTGCCGGCGGACATCATCGCTTATGGCAAGGGTGGCAGCATCGACTGGCTCGATTTCCATACCATCAGCTTTCCAGGCCAGATGATCGTGGACCGGGTGCCGGTCACGTTCTGCTTCACCTACAACTGGCGGGGCCCGGAAAGCAGTACCGGCGCGCCTTTCCAGGCGTTCGTGAAGGCCGTCCGCCCGGTGCTGCAGGCTTGCGTGGACGCCATTCGCAAATAGGGCGGGAAGAGGCAGGATATGGATACCGCGGCATCGTTCGAAAGCCTGGGGCGCGATCAATGCGCGGCGGCCCCCGCGCCGGGGGCCTGGGTCCACCAGGTTGCCCTGGCCCTGATGAGCCGGCCCCAGGACGAGGCCATCTTTCTTGCGTTGCAGGCGCTGGGCGCGATGGCCCAGGTCGATCGCGCATGGATGTTCGAGTACGATGCCCGCGCCTTGCGCTTTCGCAACACCCATGAATGGTGCCGGTCCGCCATCTCGTCGCATGTGAGCGATCTGCAGGATGCGCCGGTCACCATGATCGCGTGGTTGCATCGCGCGCTGAGTCTGCAGCGCGCGGTCATGATCCACGACGTGGGGCGGCTGCCGCGGGCGGCAAGGTCCTTGCGGGCGGAGATGCAGCGCCAGCAGGACCGCAGCGTGCTCTGCGTGCCCGTGTTCCATGAAGGGCGCCTGCGCGCGTGCATAGGTTTCGACGCGACGCGTGAGCCCGTGCGCTGGCAGCCGGCGCAGGCGCTGGGCCTGTTCTTGTGCGCGGACCTGATCGCGCAGGCCCGCTATGGCGGCACGGATGCCGGGTGCGGTCGGGCGCAGGCGCAGTTCTACGAGCCCTTGCTTTACCTGCGGCAGGGGCACGGGACGCGGGGGTTGGCCCCGGCGGACATCCTGGGCGTCCGTTCGGCGCGGGATTATTCCCTGATCTGGCTGGCGGGCGGCGATTCGGTCAAGGACATGCGGCCCCTGTCCGCCTGGGCGGCGCTGCTGCCCCTGGAGAGTTTCATGCGTATCCACCGCACGGCGCTGATCAACCTGGGGCACGTGAAGGTGCTGGAGCGGGGCGCTTCCAGGCCGTGGACCGTCCAACTGCGCGGACTGGGCCAGCCGTGGTCGGTATCGCGTCCCTATCGCCAGGAGCTGCGTTCCAGGCTGGGGGTCTGACGCGGCGGAAACCGGCGCGGCGGGGGGGGGCGGTCAGCGCTCGTCGCCGCCGTCCCGGCGCTCTCGCCAGTTGCGCCGCATGAGAATGAACGTGAACGAGGTGGACCAGCCGATCAGGATCAGGCCGACCAGGGGTTCCACCGAAGCCAGCAGGCGCAATGGCCCGGTGGGAAAGATGTCGCCCAGGCTCTGGGTGGTGAAGGTTTCCAGCCCGAAATAGATGTAGGCCAGCGGACCGGCGCCGGCCGCGCCGGTCAGGTGTCCCAGTCCCAGCCATTCGGCGCCTATCCAGTAGCCGGCTCCGAAAAGCAGCCCTTCCAGGCAATGGGCGGCGATGATGGCGCAGATCAGTACGCCTATGTTCGCCCGTCCGCTCCATCGCCGCGGATGGATGGAGGAGATGAAGCGCAGGGCTTCGTAGTGCAGGGCGACGGTGCCGATGGAGAAGGCCACGGTCAGGCCGATGGCCAGGAAGTAGTGCGAAGGAGCCATGTCCAGGATCCAGCAGGAGGGGATGCGTAGGCGTTAGAGGCGTGCGGGGGGCCGCCGGCATCGCCTCTTTGTCAGCACTTGTTGCGGGCGCGCGGCGATTATTGCAGTTGTAGCACTCCCCGGACCGCGGCCGTTCGTGACGGCGCGGAGGGGTGCTACGCTTGATGGCCCCAAGAAGAAGGAGAATATCCATGAAATTGAACTGGAAAATCCTGATCGCGGCGGCCGTGGTGCAGGGGCTGGCGGCCTGCGCCCAGCAGGGCGGCGCGGCGGGCGGTCCCGGCGCCAAGGCGGATGCCTCGATCCTGACGGCCTATCACTGGCGCCTGCAACAGGCGCTGAATGCAACGGGCGCTCCCCAGCCCGATGCCGTGAACACCCATGGCGGCCAGGCGCTGCAACTGACCTTTGCCGGCGAGCGCGTGTCCGTGGCCGGCCTGTGCAACATGCTGGGCGGCGGCTACCGTGTCGACGGGGAGCGGATGTCCATTACGCAGATGGTCGGCACGCTGCGCATGTGCGCCGATCAGGCACTGATGAGATACGAGCGGGACGTGGCCGAACGGCTGCCGACGGTGTCGGGCTGGGAGATCCTGGACGGTGCCGCCCGGCCGGAAGCGGGGACGTCGCCCGCCCTGAAGCTGACCTTTGCCGACGGCAGCCAGTGGCGGCTGGCTGGCACGCCCACCGACCAGACGCGCTACGGCTCGGCGGGCGAGACCATGTTCCTGGAGGTGGCCCCCGACCTGGTGCCGTGCAGCCATCCCCTGATCCCGAACATGAAGTGCATGCGTGTGCGCACGGTCAGCTACGACGCCGCCGGCATCAAGCAGGGCTATGGCGACTGGGAGGCCTTCTACGGCAATATCCAGGGCTACACCCACACGGCGGGCGTGCGCAACGTGCTGCGGGTCAAGCGCTATACCGTCGCCAACCCGCCGGCCGACGCGTCGCGCCATGCCTACGTGCTCGACATGACCGTCGAGAGCGAGCAGGTGCCGGGGCGCTGAGCCCCGGCCGGCGCTTCACCCCAGGCGCCGCGCGGCGTCCAGGGCCAGGCCCGTTCCGATGCTGCCGAACGTGTCTCCCTGGACCGCGCGCGCCGCGGGCAGCAGGGCGGCGACCCGGTTGCGCAGCAGCGGCACGCTGCTCGATCCCCCCGTGAAGAACACCGTATCGACCGCCCGCGCGGCAACGCCGGCGGTGTCCAGCAGCCCCGCGATCGTCCCGCCGATCCGGTCCACCAGGTGTTCGATGGCGGCATCCAGGTCGGCGCGCGTCGCCACCTGGACCAGTCCGGGCTCGACGCGGCCCAGGTCCATCCGGGCCTCGGGCTCGGCGGCCAGCGCGATCTTCGCTTCCTCGACCTGGAAGGCCACCCAGTGGCCCGCGCGCTCCTTGACCAGTTCCAGCAGCCGGGCGAGCTTGTCCTTCTCGGCCGATTCGTGGAACAGCTCGGCCAGCATGGTGGCCGACTTGCGGGCATAGACCTGGTTGATGGTGTGCCAGGAAGCCAGGTTGAAGTAGGGCGTCGAAGGCATCTCCTTGCCGCTGGCCAGGCGGCTGCCCAATCCCAGCAGCGGCATGACGGTGCGCAGGCTCAGGTACTTGTCGAAGTCGGTGCCGCCGATGTGGACCCCGCCATTGGCGAGGATGTCCGCGCGCCGGTCGGCATCGGCCGCGCGCGCGGGGTTCAGGCGTATCAGCGTGAAGTCCGACGTGCCGCCCCCGATATCCACCACCAGCACCAGTTCCTCGCCCGTGATCTGCGACTCGTAGTCGAATGCGGCCGCCATGGGTTCGTACTGGAATTCGACATGGCGAAAGCCCACCTCGCGGGCGATGTCGGCCAGGGTTTCCTGGGCCTTCGCGTCCGCCCGCGGATCGTCGTCGACGAAGAAGACGGGACGGCCGAACACGGCCTGGTCGAAGGTCCTGCCGGCCGCGCGCTCGGCGCGCCGCTTGAGTTCCCCGATGAAGCGGGCGAGCAGCAGGCGGAACGGCAGTGCCCGGCCCTGGACCTCGGTATGGCCCTCCATGAGCGGGGTGCCCAGCAGGCTCTTCAGGGCCCGCATCAGCCGGCCGTCATAGCCTTCCAGGTAGTCGCGGACCGCCGCGCGCCCGAAACTGGTGTCGATATCCTCGGCGTGGAAGAAGACCGCGGAGGGAAAGGTGGGCTGGCCGTCTTCCAGCGGCAGCAGGGAGGGGGCGGAGGGCCGGTGCCAGCCGACGGTGGAGTTGGACGTCCCGAAATCGACGCCGCATGCGTTTGAGATCATGAGGGGAAAGGAAAAAGGCGCCGCGGCCCCGGTGGGGACTGCCTTTCGGCCGCGGGGTGGGCCCGCGGTGGAAAATGCAGATCGATATGCGGGCTTGGCATGGCCCGCCTGGGCGGGCCGGTGTTAAAACGTGGAACGACGCCATTGTATGCGCAGCCACGGATTGTGCTCCCTCCGGTGCATGGTCCTCGTCCACAGGAGTCTTTCGCATGTCATTCAAAGCCCTTGTCGCGGTCGTTGGAGTGTCGCTGGCCGGCGCCGGATGCGCCGTCGCGCCCGTGGGGGAAGACGCGGCGCTGAAGCAGGCCATCGCCAGCCCGGCGCGCACGCCGGCGTTCGCCGCCCGCGATTCCGCCCGCAAGCCTTACGAGGTGCTGCATTTCTTCGAGCTGCGGTCGGACGCCGCCGTGGTCGAGATCTCGCCCGGGGCCGGCTATTGGACCGAGATTCTCGCGCCGTACCTGAAGCCGCGCGGGACCTACTACGCGGCCCAGTATCCCCAGGACGGCGGGGGCCGCGCCTACTACCAGGAGTACTACCGGAATTTCCGCGCCAAGCTGGATGCCGATCCCGCCCGGTACGACCGGGTCCGGGTGACGGCTTTCGGCAAGGGCCGCTACGACATCGCCCCGCCGGGAAGCGCCGATATCGTGCTGACTTTCCGCAACCTGCACAACTGGATGAACGACGGCTATGCCGAGGACGTGATGGCCGCCTTCTACCGGGCCCTCAAGCCGGGCGGCATCCTGGGCATCGAGGCCCACCGGGGCCGGACCGACAAACCCCAGGATCCGCGCGCGGCCGACGGCTACGTGCGGCAGGACTATGCGATACGGCTCGCGCAGCAGGCGGGCTTCGTCTTCGCCGGCAGTTCGGAGGCGCTGGCCAATCCCCGTGATACCAAGGATCATCCGGCGGGCGTCTGGACGCTGCCCCCGACCTTCCGGCTGGGCGACAAGGACCGCGAACGCTACGCCGCGATCGGGGAGGCCGACGGGTTCCTGTTGAAATTCCGCAAGCCCTAGCACCCAGCACTTCGCCGGCCATGCTCGATCTCAACGAATTCGTCACATTCGCTGCCATCGTCGAAGCGGGGAGTTTTTCCCGGGCGGCTGAACGGCTCGACGTCTCCAAGGCGCTGGTCAGCAAGCGTGTGGCCGCCCTTGAGCACACGCTGGGCGTCAAGCTGCTGAACCGCACCACCCGGAAATTGGGGCTGACGCCGGCCGGGGCGGTTTTCTACGAGCGCTGCCAGCAACTGGTATCGCATGCGGACCTGGCGCGGCACGAACTCGAACACTTTCGCAGCACGCCGGGAGGGCTGATCAAGGTCAGCGCCTCGATTGCGTTCGGGCGCCTGCACCTGGTGCCGGCCATCAGCCGATTCCTGGCCAATCATCCGGACATCTCGGTGGAGCTCGAATTGAGCGAGAAATTCGCCGACCTGATATCGGGCGATGCCGATGTCATCGTGCGCCAGGCCGAGGAGCCGCGGCTGATGTCGCTGGTGGCACGCAAGCTTGCGCCGCTGCGGCAGATCGTCTGCGCCAGCCCGTCGTATCTGGCGCGCCACGCCGCGCCGCTGCGGCCCGATGACCTGGCCAGCCACAATTGCCTGGTCCGCACCGCCAACCCCCGCAATGAATGGGTTTTCCACGACCAGGACGGCGCCCGGCATGCGGTCCGGGTGCAAGGCAATTTCAAGGCGAACAATGCCGACGGCGTGCTGGTCGCCACATTGCAGAGCCTGGGCATCGGCGCCATGCCGTCGATGGTGGCCGCCGAATACGTGCGCTCGGGCAAGCTGGTCCGTCTGCTTTCCGGCTACAGCCTGGCGCCGCTCGTGCTCTATGCCGCCTATCTTCCCAATCCCACCCAGCCCCAGTGCGTGCAGACCTTCGTCAACTTCCTGTGCGCCGAATTCGGAGATTCGCCCTATTGGGACAAGGGCTTGAGCTTCGTCTGATCGGTTCTCCTGGTGAACAGTGTGTTCACCGCTGCGCGTTGCTCGCGTCCCGGGCTTGGGCCACCATAGATTCGCGTCCCCATTCCTAAAAAACCGGCGCGAGGAGACTCCCAATGCTATTGAAGCGATATGCGGCGCTGACGCTGTTCGTGGCCCTTCCCGCGGCACAGTGCCTCGCCCAATCCGCGACCGCCTGGCCCAGCAAGCCCATCAGCCTGGTCGTGGGCTTTACCCCCGGCGGGCCCAGCGACATCCTGGCGCGAGCCATGGCCAAGCAGATGAGCGAGCGCCTGGGGCAGCCCATCGTCATCAACAGCCGGCCCGGCGCCGGTGGCAACATTGCCGCGGCGGCCGTGGCCGGCAGCCCCGCCGATGGCTATACCTGGCTGTTCGGCAACAACTCGATTCTTTCCACCAACGCCGCGCTTTACGCCAATCTTCCCTTCGACCCCGAGAAGGATTTCGCCGCGGCGGGGCTGGTGGGAGTCCAGCCCAGCATTCTCGTGGTCAACAGCAACGTTCCGGCCAGGTCGGTGCGCGAGCTGGTCGCGCTCGCACGGTCCAAGCCCGGCGAACTGAACTATGCGTCGTCGGGCGCCGGAGCCGCCGCGCACCTGGTGGGGCAATGGCTGGTGACTTCGGCCGACCTGAAGATCGAGCACGTTCCGTACAAGGGCGCCCAGCCGGCCCTGACCGACATGATCGCCGGCCAGGTGCAGCTGATGTTCGCCACGGCCGCTTCGGTGGTGCCATACATCAACCAGGGCCGCCTGCGCCCCCTGGCGGTGACGAGCGCAAAGCGCATGCAAGAGTTTCCGGATGTGCCGACCATGATCGAGGCGGGTTTCGACGGTTTCGTGGCCGAGACGTGGCACGGCATCGTCGTCCCGGCCGGCACGCCTCCCGCCATCGTCGAGCGCATCAACCAGGAGATAAGGCACGCGCTGGACAGCAAGGAGATCCGGGCCCAGTTCCGCGAGTTGGGGGTCGAGCCCGCGCCCGGCACTACCCAGGCCTTTGCCGATTTCATCAAGTCGGAAACCCCCAAATGGACGAGGCTGGTCAAGGATTCCGGGGCCCGCGTCGAATGAGTTCGCATGCAGCCGATACCGGCGATGCCCCGCTGTGCGCGGCCGCCGACCCCCATACGCGCCGGCCGGCGTTCCGCCTGCCCGCCGCCAGCTGCGATACCCACGCGCACCTGTTCGGGCCGGCGCATGCCTACCCCTACGATCCCCGGCGCGTCTACACCCCGCCCGCCGCGCCGCTGGAGCAGTACCGGCGCATGCTGGACACCCTGGGCGCAAGCCGGGCGGTACTGGTCCAGCCCAGCGTATACGGCACGGACAACCGGCTGCTGCTGGATACCCTGCGCGCGGCGGGGCCGGACCTGCGCGGCGTGGCGGTCATCGATCCCGACGATACCGGCGTGGACCTTGCCGGCATGCACGAACTGGGCGTGCGGGGCCTGCGGGTGAACATCGTCGACAGGAAAGACGGCAAGGGCGAGCTGCCCCTGCCGGCATTGCGGAGGCTGGCCGACCGCATTGCGCCATTGGGCTGGCATCTGGAACTGCTGATGCACGCCGACGAATTTCCCGGCGTCGAGGCGCTGCTGGACGACCTGCCCACGCCATTGGTATTCGGGCACATGGGCTATCCGCACCCGGGCAGCGGGCCGGATGCGCCCGGCATGGCCGGACTGATACGCCTCATGCGGCGCGGCAAGGCCTGGGTGAAGCTGACCGGGCCCTATCGCATTTCGCACCAGCCCCTGCCTTACCGCGACGTCGACGCGCTGGCGGCGGAAATCGTCGCCCAGGCTCCCGATCGCGTGCTGTGGGGCAGCGACTGGCCCCATGTCATGGTTCAGGGACCCATGCCCAACGATGGCGCGCTCTGCGACCTGCTGCGAACGTGGGTCCCGGATGCCGCGACGAGGGAAAAAATTCTTGTGCACAACCCGGCGCGGCTATACGGCTTCGACGACGCCGGCGGTCAATCGCGCACGACAGCGTCATAAGGGGAAGTCTGTGTCAGATCCGGTACAACTCTCGAAAAACATCGCCCGTCTTTCCCGCCTGGAGCTGCCAGGCGCCGGCCAGGTGTGCGTCGCCGGCAAGTATGCGTATGTCGGCCATATTCCCAACAAGGCGCAGCTGGGAACCTCCATCGTCGATATCTCGGATCCGCGCAAGCCCGTGGTCGTCAGCCAGATCCACCTGGACGACCCGGAGTCGCACACCCACAAGGCGCGCGTGGTGGGCGACATCATGGTCGTCAACAACGAACGCAACATGACCCGTATCGGCCGCAAGGCGGAAGAGCTCCCCGGCCTGCGC
The DNA here is from genome assembly GCA_009360345.1 of Alcaligenaceae bacterium SAGV5. GTDB lineage: Bacteria > Pseudomonadota > Gammaproteobacteria > Burkholderiales > Burkholderiaceae_B > Pigmentiphaga. Next base: position 1,900,863 of record SPDP01000001.1, on the reverse strand, counting down.
GCGCGGCTGCGCGAAACGCTGGGCCGCGACGCGACCCATGCCGAGCTGGCCCATGCCCTGAACGTGGACGCGGCCGACATTCCCAAGGTCGAGGAAGCCGAACGCCGGCCCTACGACCGCGGCGGCTTCAAGGTCTACGACATTTCGGACAAGACCCGGCCCCGGCTGCTCGTCCACCAGAAGACCGGCGGCATAGGCGTGCACCGCTTCGACATGGACGAGAACTACGCCTACATTTCCACCGAGATGGACGGCTACGTCGGCAACATCCTCGTCACCTACGACATACGCGACCCCAGCCGGCCCGAGGAGGTCTCGCGCTGGTGGATACCCGGGCAGCACATCGCCGGCGGCGAAACCCCGGCCTGGTCCGGGCGCAGGAACCGGCTGCACCACGCGCTGCGCTACGGGGACGAACTGTGGGCGGGGTTGTGGCATGGCGGCGTGGCGGTGATCGACGTCAAGGACATCCGCAAGCCGGCCACCCTGGGCAGTTTCAACTATCACCCGCCTTTTCCCGAGCCCTCGCATACCTTCATGCCGCTGGAGCAGCCCATAGGTGGACGCAGGATCGCGCTGGCCATCGATGAAGAGGACCATGCCCACGACGACGAGGAACTGGACCGGCGTCGAGGCCGGCCTCACGGCTGCCTGTGGGTGCTGGACGTAACCGACCTGTCGAACATCAAGGCCCTGTCGAGCTACGAAGTCAGTGAACTCGACTCACCCTGGAGCCGCGCCACGCCAGGACGCTTCGGCGCGCATCAGTTCCAGGAGCAGCGGCGGGGGACTCTGGTCTATTGCGCATGGTTCGCAGGCGGCCTGCGCGTGGTGGATGTCGCCAATCCCATGTCGCCGCGCGAAGCGGGGTACTTCATTCCTCACCCGGCGGCGGGCAAGGCCGCGCCGCAGACCAACGATGTATTCGTCGACGACCAGCATCGAATCTACATGGTCGACCGCTACGCCGGGTTCGACATCCTGGAGCATACCTAGCCCCGGCTCGCCCCGCCCCACCGGCCAGGGACCGCGGCGGTACCTGGCGGCGGTCGCGGGCCAGGACGCCGGATGTCGATTCAGCCTAGGTCCTGGAGGCCGGCAGCCGGGCGTAGCAGTGCTTGCAGATGGCCGCGGCGGGGTGCACATATTTGCCGCAGCCGGGGCACTGCTTGCCGTATCTTTCACGGGCGGCTTCACGCGACTTCGCCCGCTGGCGAACCTTGATGACGAGGATCCCTACGCCGATGACAGCGATGATGGCAATGAAAACAATCATGCTCTTCCCGTTGTAATTGCGCGAGCGAGTATAGGTGGCGTGTGTTATCGGAAGTTTGCAGGATGTCTCAGTTGTTAGAAAGGGCTTATCTTTTTTTTCGCAAAAAAGCGGCATGCCCGGGAAAAGGGAGTCGCCTCCGGTACAACAAAGGCTCCCGAGCCGCGGCTGCGTGCGGGATTCGGTTCCCTGGGGAGCGGGAAGAAAAGGCCGCGTGGCCCGAGTAGAAAAAACTGCCTGCTAGCGAACGGATACACATGGCTGGCGGATGGCAGGCAATGACGGCCGCGTTACATTTTCCGGCGTGCGCGCAGAAGAACGAGTAACTTGCGCAAATGGGCGCCCTGATCGGCCTCGCGGTAGGCCAGGTGCAGCGGCGATACCGCGTCCTTGTCCAGGATGCGCTGATAGACCACTCCTTCCAGCGCGATGCACTGCGTGTGCGAAGGCACGATGGCGATGCCCACGCCGGCCGCGACCAGCCCGATGATGGTGGAGGCCTCGCGGGCTTCCTGGACCATGCGCGGCCGGAATCCGGCTTTCGCGCACAGGTCCTGGACCTTCCAGTACAGGCCTATGCCGGCCTGGCGCGGATACATGACGAGCGGGTGGTCGCGCAGGTCGCCTATGTGGAGCGGCGCGGCCGCCAGGGGATGGCCGGCGGGAATCGCGGCCACGAGCGGCGAGCGCAGCCATTCCTCGATGGCGATGCCGGCCGGGATTTCCACCCCGGGATGCCGGAGTATGGCCAGGTCCAGCGTGCGCGCGTTGACGGCATCGAGCTGATCGACCGAGGTCATCTCGTGCAGGTCCATGTGCACCCGCGGATGGGAGAGCTGGAAATCCCGCAGGATGGACGGCAGCGAGGACAGCATCGACGATGCGGTATAGCCCAGCGAAATGGCGCCGATCTCGCCGGAGGCGGCGCTGCGGGCCTCTCCCTTCGCATCCTCCACTTGGCGCAGGATGCCGCGGGCGCGCTCCAGGAAATGCCGGCCCGCCTGGGTCAGCGCCACGCGCCGCTTGTCCCGTTCGAACAATTGCACCTTGAGTTCTTCTTCCAGCGCGCGGATCTGGATGCTGAGCGGCGGCTGGGCCATGTGCAGCCGCTGGGCGGCGCGCGTGAAGTTGAGTTCTTCCGCGACGGCGACGAAGTAGCGCAGGTGACGCAGTTCGATCATATCTTCAGGATATCAAAAACCCCCTATAAATTGTATTTCAGAATATCAAAAAGGAGGCATAGGATGCGGGGCATCGAGGAGGCGAGAGCAAAAAATGGATCAACGAGACAACTCCCCGGCAGGCGCCGTCCACCCCGTCATCGACAGGTTGGCGCGCCGGCTGCCGGTGGCCGCGCTGGGTTTGCGGTGCGCGCGCACGCCCGATGTCGTGCGGTGGGCCCGGGCCACGGGGCACCATGCCGTCTGGGTGGACCTGGAGCATAGCGCCATGCCCGTGGACGTCGCGGGGGCGCTTTGCGGAACCGCCGCGGACCTGGGGTTGACGGCGCTGGTCCGGGTGCCCGAGCGCGAGTACGGCGTCGTGGGGCGGCTGCTGGACGCGGGAGCCTCGGGCATCATTTTTCCCCGGGTGGAGACGGCCGGGCAGGCGGCGGACCTGGTGGCCGCCTGCCGTTTCCCGCCCCTGGGGCACCGGTCGGCCATCGCGACGCTGCCCTGCGTGGGATACCGCCGGGTGCCGGCGGCGGAGCTCTATGCCACCGCCAACCGTGCCACCCTCGTCAAGGTGCTGCTGGAAAGCCCGCTCGGCATCGAGAATGCCGAGGCCATCGCGAGCGTGCCCGGCGTGGACCTGCTGGCGATCGGCACCAACGATCTGTGCGCGGAGCTGGGCGTGCCTGGGGAGGCCACGCATCCCCTCGTGCGCGAGGCGCACGAAGCGGCGTTGCGCGCATGCCTGAGGGCGGGCAAGCCGCTGGCCATAGGCGGCGTCGCCGATGTCCGCTATGTGGCGGATTTGATCGCGCGCGGCGCCGCGCCGTTCATGATGACCGGCATAGACAGCGATCTGCTGGCCGCGGCGATGCGGGAGCGCGTCGACCTGGCCCTTGCTTCCCTGGAGACTGGCGATGCGGCCCGGGCGTAGAGGGTGCGGGGCACTGGCCCTGGCACTCGCATTGATGGCGGGGGGCCTGCCGGTCCATGCCCAGCGCGCGGTCACCATCGTGGTGCCGACGCCGCCCGGCGGGCCGATAGACCGCGTGGCAAGGGTGGTCGCCCAATATCTGCAACCCCGGCTCGACGCGCCGGTGGTGGTCGAGAACCGCCAGGGCGCGGCGGGCAAGATCGGCGCCCAGGCGGCGCTGCGCGCGCCCCGGGATGGCCAGACGCTGCTGGCGGTTTCGCCGTCCATCCTGACCGTGAACCCGGTGGTGGACCGCGCCGTGGGCTACGACCCGCTGAAGGATTTCACGCCCCTGGCCATCGTGGCGGCGAACTCGGGGGTGCTGGCCGTTCGCGCGGGCCTGCCGGTGGCGGATCTCGCGGGGCTGGTCGATTTTGCGAAGGCCCATCCCGACGGGCTGACCTACGCTTCCTTCGGCGTGGGCACCAGCCTGCACCTGCAGAGCGAGGAACTGTTGCAGACGCTGGGGATCACGGCGCGGCACGTGCCCTACAAGGGCGAGGCGCAGGCCATGAACGCGCTCGTGGCCGGTGAAGTCGACATGATGGTCTATGTCACCGCACCCATCGTGCCCTACGTCCAAAGCGGCAGGGTTCGCGCCCTGGCGGCGACGGGCGCGCGGCGATGGGAGTTGCTGCCCGGCGTGCCGACCTACGCCGAATCGGGTCTGCCCGCGCTGCGCGGCTACACCTATCGCTCATGGGTGGGGCTGGCCATGCCGGCGGGCGCGCCCGCGGCCCAGCAGGACGCGGTCGGGCGCGCGCTGCGCGACGCGATGGCCGAGCCGGGGCTGCGTCTGGCCCTGGAAGGCCAGGGCTTCGAACCCCAGGCCTACGACCCCGCGGCGATGCGCGAGGCGATTTCCTCCGAACTCGACCGCAACCGGCGCGTCGCCGCGAGCGGGCGCGTTCATCTCGATTGATCCACCACGGCTCCGCCATGACAGATTCCATGCTTGTCTCCACGCCCATGCGCGCGTCTTCCACGTTGGAGCGTCCCCGTTTCGACGTGCCGGCGGGCGCCTGCGATGCCCACGTGCACGTATTCGGGCCGGCCGACCGCTATCCGCGCGTTCCGCATCCTCATTACACGCTGCCAGACGGCGCGCGATCGAAGCTGGAAGAAGCGCTGGAGGCGCTGGGCGTGGAACGCTACGTGATCGTGCAGCCCAGCTACTACGGCACCGACAACCGCTGCATGCTGGATGCGCTGGAGCGCCGCGGCGACCGCGCGCGCGGCGTGGCCATGATCGACGACGACATCGAGGACGAAGCGCTGGCGCGCATGCACGAGCGAGGCGTGCGCGCGCTCAGGCTGGACCTCTTCCTGCGCGCCCGGTTGCCGGGCAGGGAACTGCGGGCGTATATCGAGCGCAGCGTGCGCCGCGCCTCGCGCCTCGGCTGGCACGTGCAGTTCTATACCCCGGGATCGGTGGTGCGCGACCTGATTCCGTTCCTGCCGTCGATCGACGCCGACTTCGTCATCGACCACATGGGATACATGCTCGAGGCCGATGGCCTGACCCGCGAGGATTTCGACCGCCTGCTGCGGGCGGCGCACGAGGGGCGCGGCTGGTTCAAGCTGTCCGGTCCCTATCGCCTGGCCAAGGACCGCAACTACGCCAGACTGCGCCCGCTGGCCCGGGCCATCGTCGAGACCCTGCCCGACCGCGTGATCTGGGGCAGCGATTGGCCGCACATTCCCGACGGCGACCTCGATACGGGGAGTCTGCTGAACCTGCTGGCGGACTGGGTCCCAGAGCCGGAGGGGCTGCGGCGCATCCTCGTCGACAATCCCGCCAGGCTGTTCGGCTTTCCCGCGGCGAGACGGCCATGATCGGATTGCGCTGCATCCAGGAGCTGGATACGTCGGGGGCGCGGGCCGCGGCCACGTTCGAGCACGAGGGGGCGCGCTACCTGGCCGTGCCGCAATTGGCGCGCGACGTCGAAGGCAGGCCCGCCGACATGACGGCGGGGGACAGCGATACGCAGGTGCTGGTCTACCGCTGGGAGGGGGGCCGCTTCGTGCCGCACGCGACCCTGGACGCTCCGGGGGGCGAGGACGCGGAGTTCTTCCGCATCGGCGAGCGCGCCTTCCTGGCCGTGGCCTGCCTCCGGTCCGGCTCCGGCCCCTACGACATGCGGCCGGGGTCGATCATCTTCGAAGTGGAAGGCGGGCGTTTCCTGCCTTTCCAGCGGGTGCCGAGCTTCGCGGCCAAGCAATGGAAGCACGTAGGGATCGGCGCGCGGCATTTCCTGGCGCTGGCCCAGTGCGTGGCCGGGCCGGGCGAGACGCCGGCCCCGGAGGACATGTCGACCCTGTACGAATGGAACGGCCGGGACTTCTCCGTCTTCCAGCGCATCGATTCCGCCTGGGGCTACAACTGGGCCGGCATCGAAGTCGACGGCCACCAGCTGCTGGCCTACGCCGACCATGTCCGGCCGTCGCGGCTGCTGCGTTGGAACGGCACATCGTTCGAGCACTTCCAGGACCTGGACGGCAACAGCGGGCGTGCCTTCTGTCATTTCGTGACGGGCGGGCGGCATTGGCTGGCCTTCTGCAATCTGCTCGGCGACACGCTGTTGTACCGGTGGACGGACAACCGGTTCGTGCCCCATCAGGTGGTGTCCGGTCCTGGCGGCCGGGAGTTCGCGTGGCTGGACGACATCCAGGCGCTGGTGGTGGTGAATTTCCTGCGCGGCACCCGCGAGGCTCCCGTCACGGACCTGGCGTCCGTCATCTACCGGCTCGCCGATGACAGGCTGGTTCCCGCCGTATCGTTCGCCACCCGTGGCGGTACCGACGCGGCGTACTTCCACCGCGACGGCAAACGCTATCTCGTGGTGGCGAACAGCCTGTCGCCGGACGTGCGCTTTCGCACGCCGACCCGGATCTACGAGATCGACCCGGCCGCGCCGGGCGGCGATGAAAAGGAAAAGACATGAATCCGTCGTACCAGAATCCCGACTTCCTGCGCCTGTATGAAACCTACACGGCCGCGGCCGACAGCCTGGGCGCGAAGCTGGCCGCGATGACGGGCGCGGCCATGGCGGGGGATCCGCTGATCGTCGCCACCAGTACCGACATCGTGCTGTATCCAGGCGCCGGGCGGGCGCCGGAAGTCCAGGGCTATCGTCTGTTCAACCGGGGGTTCAAGGAACTGGCGGCGGTTTCGCACCTCGGGCCGGCGGTGGCGTCGCTGCTGAAGATGCGGGAACTGGATCCCGATGGCCAGGCGTGGCAGGGCGAGGCGCGGCGCATGATGGAGGCCACGCGGGCGGTCCGGGCCGCCAACTCGGCGGCGCTGTGGCGCGACGAGATCGCGGTGGCGGCGTATCGCGGGCGCGAGCAGGCCATCGCCGACATGGTGGACTACGCGTGCGCCATGACGCTGCGCTACCTGGAACGGGCCCTGCGCGAACCGGCCGGCTTTACCGCGCAGGACATGCGCGAGCACTATCTCGAGGCGAAGGGCGGGGCCATCGGGGCGACCGAGCCCATGAACGCGGTCATGATCGCGACCTTCTTCCTGGTCGGCCTGGATACCGGACATCGCATCATCGGCTGGTTCGACCGGCACGCGATCGACTGGGACCGCGGCATGGCGCTGATCGTCGGCAAGCAGGGCAGGCCCACCGCCGGCGTCACCTGGACCTCCAATTCGGTGTGCGCGTCGATACGCGCGGCCTCGCGCTACCGGCTGCCGCTGGAGCGCGTGCTCATCGCTCCCCACGTGCCCAGTCCCGAGCTGCCGGCCGATCCGGCGCAAGCCGCGGCGGCGGCGCGCGCGTTCGAATCGCCGCTGCGGCAGCTGTGGTCGCGCACGCGCACGGTCAGCGACCTGGGGCCCCTGATGTACGACGGCTACCCGCGTTTCGCCCCCGCGGCGGCCGCGCATCCGCGCCTGACGCCCGGAACCACCGAAGTGGCCGAGTTGCCGGCGATCGCCGGGCCCGACGACTGGCTGGCGATGAACACGCGCCTGCGGGTCGTGCTGGAAGATCCCCGGCAATTGTTGTCGGGGTGCGTGGCCGACTACGCCGTCGACCAGTTGCAGGCCCATGGCAACGATCCGGCGCGCGTCGTCGTGCCGGGGCTGGATGGTTGCGCCTATCCCCGCACGTAGGCGCGTTGTTGGCCGATGCCCGGCCGGAGAGCCGGGACGCCTTGAAACGACATCAGGAGACACCCATGCGTACATTCGTTCCGTTCCTGCTTGCCGCGGCCCTGCAAGCCGTCGCGACCCCCGCGCCGGCGCAGGCGCCCTGGCCCGGCCATCCGATCAAGATCATCACGCCGAGTCCGGTCGGCGTCGGGTCGGACCTGTTCGCGCGGGCCTATGCCGAGCGCCTGTCGGAAGCGCTGAATACGCCGGTCTATGTCGAGAACAAGCCCGGCGCCTTGTCGGTGACCGGGACCGATGCCGTCGCCAAGTCCCGGCCGGACGGCTATACCGTGCTGTTCTCGACCAGCAATCCGTTCGCCATCACGCCCTTCCTGTTCAGCCGGCTGCCCTACGATCCGCAGGCCGATTTCGTCGCGGTGACGCAGGCGCTGCGCGGGGGCTCGTTCATCGTCGCCAACAACGCGGTGCCGATCAAGAGCGTGCCGGACCTGGTGACCGCGGCGCGCCGCGAGCCGGGCAGGATCTCGTACGCTTCGTACGGATCGGGCAGTACCGCCCACCTGGGGTTCGAGCTGTTGCAGGATGCGTCGGGAGCACGGCTGCTGCACGTCCCGTACAAGCGCGCGGCCTTGCCGGACGTCATGGCGGGGCATGTGATGCTGGGATTCGAGCCGCCGGTCTCGGCGCTGCCGGCCATCCGGTCGGGCAAGCTGACCGCCATCGCCTACACGGGCAACCGGCGCAGCGCGGTGCTGCCCGACGTACCGACCGTCGCGGAGTCCTATCCGGGCGTGGAGATATTCACGTCGCTTGGCTTCTGGGTGCCGGCCGGGACCCCGGCGTCCATCGTCGAACGGCTGAACCGGGAGATCCAGGCCGTCACCCATTCGGCTGGCATGCAAAGGATGATCGCCGAGGCGGGGCTGGAGCCGATGTCGACCACGCCGGCGGAGGCGGCCGCGGCCATACGCAGGGAGACCGAGGTCATGGGCCGGCTGATCAAGGCCAAGGGCATCACGGTCGACTGACGCGCGCGGCGTCCGGTCGGGCCGCTCAGGCCTGCCAGTAGCCGCCCGTCTCGATGGCGCGGCGGACGTCCTCGGGCACCTCGATGGGCCGCATCGTGTGCATGTCGACGAACACCAGGACCAGCGCGGCGCGCAGCCGGACCGGCTCGTCGCGGCCGGCGCGGCGCAATTCGATGGTGATCTTCAGCGAGGTGCGGCCCACGCCGTCGATCCGCAGCGCGCAGGCGAGGTCTTCCCCCAGCCTGCTGGGAGCAATGAAATCGACCTGCAGGTTGACGATGGGAATGGCGATGCGCCGCTCGCCGTGCAGCGTGGCGAAGCCGGTGCCCAGGCCGTGCCGGAGCCAGTGCTCCACGGTGTCGTTGAGTATTTCGACATAGCGCGGATAGAACACGATGCCGGCGGGATCGCAGTGCTTGAAGCCGATCTCGACCGGCATGACATGGATGGTTCCCATGCGGTTTCCTCGATGGATGGAAAGGGCGGGCGCGCAGATGGCCGCGGTCCTCAATTAGACCTCATGCGCGGCCGGCTCGATGTCCGCTAGCCGCCGGGCCAGCCGTTCGCCGCTATCGTCGGCCAGCGCTGCCTCGCGCAGGCCCGCCACGGTGCGCGCGGCATCGTCCCGGCCGAGCAGGGCGGGCAGCACGGCGATGATCTTCCGGTAGCTGCCCAGGCCGCGCGCGTGGGTGTCGCCGTAGCCCTTGATCAGGCGTGGGCACTCGGCGATTTCGCAGGCCAGGTCGTAGTCCACGGGCGCGAGCTGCGCGACGCGGTCCAGCCAGTCCAGCATGCCGGCGGTCTCCCTTTCCTGACGCAGCGACCGCGGCCGCAGGCGCTTGAAGGACGCGACCCCGTACAGCAGCAGGAATCCCCGCAGGCCGGAGGTGCGCACGACGCGGCCGCCACGGGTGGCGCGCGCCAGCAGCGGGCCGGCCCAGCGCGATGCCAGCAGCCATCGCCCGAGGGCGGCCGGCAGCATGTCGGCGATCTCTTCCGGACGGGGGTGGAAGAATTCGTTGATGCGGAGCGTCTGTCCGGCGCGGGCGCCGTGCTGCTGCCGGACCCGCTCGAAACGGGTGGCGCGGATCTTCAGCTCGGCGACCCGGACGGTGTCTTCGTAGGTCATCCACAGGGCGAGGTAGCGCGCCGTCTCGCGCAGCAGGCGTGCGCCGGCCCCGTCCGCGCCCCGCGCGGCGTCCAGCAGGGGCCGCAGCCGGTCCAGGTACAGGGCGGCGTAAGCCGGGTCCTGGTAGTCGGCGGCGCGGACGATGCCCGCCCGCAGGATGTCTTGCAACGGAGCGGGAAACTCGTGGCCGATGCGGGCGTCCAGCGGCGCGAGCCGGGCGTCGATGGCCGTTTCCGCCGGGGGCGGGGCGGATGGCGGCCCGGAGGCCCCGGCCTGGGCGCGGAAGCCCGCGTCGAACGCCTGGAGACTGGCGGCCACGCCTATCCCGCCGCGTTCGATGGCGGCCTCGAAGGCCTGCCGTTCCCAGGGCAGCGTTCCGGTGGCGGCCAGCGCGCCGAACAGCGTCGCGCTGATGACGCTGCCGCTGCGTTCGGCCAGGGCCGAGAAGTCGCGGCAGATGAATTCCCGGGCGGCCGAGCGCCCGGCCTCGTACAGCGAGGCATAGTCCTTGCGCCCGTCGCCCATGGCCATTTTCTCGGGCAGGGCATAAACGCGATTCGACGAGGCGATCAATACCGTCCTGTCCGGGGTCACGAGTCCCCGCTGCACCGCCCTGGCCGCCTCCATCAGTTCGGAGGCGATCACCACGTCCACGTCGCCGGGGACGGGCATCAGGCCGAGCACGGGCGTGCGCGTCCGGTCGCGGGGGCCGGGCAGGACCTCCACGTAGTAGATCGTGGCCCCGGTGCGCTGCGCGACGCCGGGGACGGAGGTGGACTGGGCATGGAAGCCCGCGTGCTCGGCGGTGGCCACGATCCAGTCGGCCAGCACGCCGCCGCCTTCCCCGCCCATGGCGAGGATGGCGATCTTGATCGGGCGCGGGGTTGCCTCAAGCGGCATGGCGATACTCCTGCTTGGCAAGGCGGCGCTGCAGGAATCCGATGATCTTGCCGGCCAGGCGCGCGCCCAGGGTTTCGAGGCGGGTGGGATTGGTCACGACGTCGGCCCGGTAGAAGGACGGACACAGCACGGCGGCGTGCGAGACCTCCCCGCACAGGCCGCAGCCCACGCAGCTGGGCAGCACGGTGGCGACCGGGTCGCGGCGCAGCGGGTCGGGGTTGTCCTTGATCGATAGCGAGGGGCAGCCGGACAGGCGTATGCACGAATGGTCGCCGGTGCAGGTGTCGTGGTCGATGCCGAACTGTTCCTTGACGACCCGCCGGCCTTCCCTGGCCATCTGGCGCTGCCGGGGCTTGATCCGCCGTTGCTTGTTGAGCATGCATTCGGACTGGGCGATCACGACCTTGGGGCCGGGTTCATCGGTCGTGAGCGCCTCGGTCAAGACCGACTGCATCTGCTGGAGGTCGTAGGTATGGGTGACGGTGCGGACCCACTCGACGCCCACGCCCCGCACCGCGGCCTCGATGCCGTGATGGGTCGAGCGGGTGGGCGTGTCGGCGGCGGACGAGAGGATGTCCTGCCCGCCGGTCGCCGCCGAGTAGCCGTTGTCGACGATGACCGTGACGTTGTCGCTGCGGTTGAAGACCGCGTTGCCGATGCCGGAGGTCAGGCCGTTGTGCCAGAAGCCGCCGTCGCCCATGATGCTGACGGTGCGCCGGTCGGTCTCGCCGGTGTTCAGGGCCGCCGCGCCGGCGGCGCCCAGCCCGTAGCCCATCGAGGTCGCGCCGATGTTGAACGGGGCGAGCGCGGCGAACTGGTGGCAGCCGATGTCGGCGCTGACATAGTGCTTGCCGATGCGCTGCTCCACCATCTTCATCGCGGTGAAGATGGGGCGTTCCGGGCAGCCGGTACAGAAGGAGGGCGGCCGCGGCAGCACCTCGTCCACCTTTTCCAAGGCGACGCCGGGCATGGACGGCACGATGGGCGGGATCCGGGGTTCCAGCATCCTGGCCACGCCTTCGGGCAGGGGCCGCCGCCCGGCCAGCTCGGGCGCGTGGCGGTCGAGGAAGCGGCGCAGTCCCTTCATCACGACCCGCGGCGTGTATTCCCCGGCGCGCGGCAGGATGTCCTTGCCGTGCAGCACGGTCGCGACGCCGGCGCGGCGCAGGATGGTGTGCAGTGCCTGCTCGATGAATTCGGGCTGGCCTTCCTCCAGCATCAGGACCGCGTCCTTGCCCTGGCAGAAGTCCAGCACCTCGTCTTCCACGACGGGATAGACGACGTTCATGACATAGATGGGGATGTCGGTGTCGCCGTAGATGTTGGCCAGTCCCATCAGCTCCAGCACCCGCATCAGGGTGTTGTACAGGCCGCCTTGGACGATGATGCCGACATGGCGGGCCTCGCCGTCGAAGCATTCGTTCAGGCCATGCTCGCGCACGAAATCCTCGGCCGCTTTCCAGCGCTGCGTGATCTTCTCGTGCTCGTGCACGAAAGTGGCGGGGGCCAGGGCCATCCGCTCCACGTCGCGCCGGGGCTGGTCGATGGCCTCCTTCAGCGAGAACGCCGGGCGCCTGTTGTCGTCGGCGGCGAAGCGGCCGTGGGCGTGGCAGGCGCGGATGCGCAGCGTCAGCATGACCGGCGTGTTGCTGGCCTCGGACAGATCGAAGCTCTGTTGCACGGCGCGCACCAGCGAAGGCAGGTTGGGCCGGGGATCCAGCAGCCACATCTGCGACTTCATCGCGAAGGCGTGGGAACGCTCCTGGATGATGCTCGATCCTTCCCCGTAGTCTTCGCCCAGGATGATGAGGGCGCCGCCGGTCACGCCGCCCGAGGCGAGATTGGACAGCGCGTCCGAGGCCACGTTGGTGCCGACGGTGGACTTGAAGGTGATGGCGCCGCGCAGCGGATAGTGGACCGAAGCCCCCAGCATGGCGGCCGCCGTCGCCTCGCTGGCGCTGCTTTCGAAATGCACGCCCAGTTCGTCCAGGACCTCGCTGGCATCGGCCAGGACGTCCATGAGATGGGAGACGGGCGAGCCCTGGTAGCCGCCGACGTACGAGACGCCGGACTGCAGCAGGGCCTTGGTCACGGCCAGGATGCCTTCGCCTTCGAATTCCTGGCCCGCGCCCAGGCGCAGTTTCGTGACTTCCTGTTTGAATGATCGCTCTGCCATAAGCGTCCTGGAAAAAAGATGAAAGAGGCCCTGGCGGCTGTCGACGGACAGCCGGCCATGGGAAAGGAAAGGTCGGAGCGCGCGGGCTGGGGCCTGCCGGTTCAGAATCTCGACGGGAGCCAGGTAGCGATCGACGGCCAGAAGAAGATCGCCACCAACAGCAGCATGGTCATGGCCACGTAGGGCGTGACCGCCTTGAAGATGTCGGTCATCCTGACCTCGGCCGGCGCCACGCCGCGCATGGTCATCAGCAGCATGCCGTGGGGAGGCAGCAAGAGGCCCAGCTGCATGCAGATCAGGTACATGATGCCGAACCAGACCGTGTCGATCCCCAACTGGTTGACGATGGGCATGAACACCGGCAGCGTGATCATCATCATGGAGATCTGTTCCACGAACAGGCCCAGGAAGATCAGCAGCGCCAGCATGCCCGCGACGATGGCGACCGGCGACAGGCCCGTGCCCGTCACCGTCTGCACCAGGCCGTTGGTGGCGCCGGAGAAGCTCAGGATCTGGGAGAAGGTGGTGGCGCCCAGGATGATGAACAGGATCATGGCCGAGATCACCAGCGTGCCCTTGAGCGCCGCGAACAACCTGCCCGGGGTCAGCGCCCGGTAGCAGGCGGTGACCAGGATGGTCGCCATCGACCCCAGGGCCGCGGATTCCGTGGGTGTGGCCCAGCCGGCGATCATCGAGCCGACGACCACGCCGAAGATCGTCGCCAGCGGCAGCACGTAGACCAGGAACGGCCGCACGCGCTCCCAGCCCCGGTGTTCGTCCAGCGCGCCGTTGGGCGCGATGGCGGGCCGCAGGCTGGCGCGGACCACGATGTAGGCGATGAACGACAGGCTCAGGATGAAGCCGGGCGTGACGCCCCCCACCAGCAGCTTGGAGATCGAGATGCCGGACAGCGAACCCAGCAGCACCGTGATGGCCGAGGGCGGGATCAGCATGTCGACCGCGCCGATGGCCATGATGGGGCCGCAGGCCATGGTCGGGTGATAGCCGCGCTGGAGCATGAGCGGCAGCATCAGGCTGCCCAGCATGGCAGTGGTCGCGATGGTGGACCCGGAAATGGCCGAGAAGATCGTGCCGGCCACGACCGCGACGACAGCCAGCCGGGCCGGCATGCGCCGGATCAGGCGTTCGATGCCGTCAATGACCTTGAGCGCGACGCCGGTGTGGAACAGGACCTCGCCCATCAGGACGAACAGCGGGATGGGCGTGAGCGAGAAGCTGGTGATGGAGGCCGAGCCGTTGCGCACCAACTGGCCCAGGCCGGGCTCGCCGCCCAGGAACAGCAGCGCGCCGGCCAGATTGATGACCAGGAAGGAGAAGGCCACGGGCAGGCCGAGGAAGAGCAGCGCGGTGGAACCGCCGAACAGCAGCAGCGAGGCTTGTTGCCAGGTCATTGAGGTCTCCTAGCTTGCCGACACGGCATCGTGCCGTGGCCGGTGCTCGGCCCGGCGCAGCCGGTCCATGCGAAACACGAATTCGACCGACAGCAGGGAGAAGCTCAGCACCCAGGGGGCGGTCGCCCACCATTCCGGCGTCACGAGCGTCTTGGTGATCATGCCGCCGCCCAGGTAGCTTTCGTGGGTGACCAGCCAGCCGTGATAGGCCAGGGCGACGCTGCAGGCGAAGCCGAGCAGGTCGGCCGCCCATTCGCAGGCCCAGCCGGCGCGCGCCGGCAGCGCCTGCAACAGGATGTCGACCCGGATGTGCTGGCCCTGGCGCAGCAGCCAGGGCGCGGCCAGCATGGTCATGGCCGACAGCATCGTTTCCGAGATCTCGTTGCTCCAGGACAGGTCGGCCAGGCCGGTGTTGCGGGTGAACACGTCGGCGCAGATCATGACGGTCATCGCCAGCAGGATCAGGCAGGCCAGGGCGAAGCAGAGATAGAGCAGATGCCCGTATGCGCGTGAAATCGTCTGCATGGCGGTGTATCAGCGGCTGGCGAAGAGCGACTTCAGCCTGGCCGCGTGAGCCGGGCTGACCTCGGCCATCCGCTTCCAGGCGGCGTCATGGGCGGCATCCAGCAGCTTGCGGCTGTCCTCAGGCGAGAGCGCGATGGTCTTGACGCCCGCCTCGGCCTGCCGCTTCGCCTCGGCAGCGACTTCGTCCTTGTACGTCACGTTCTGCTCTTCCGCCCAGGCGAACTGTTTCTGCAGGAACTCGCGCTGAGCCTGCGTCAGGTTCTTCCACGACGACAGGTTCATGAGGATGCCGTTCTCCGAGCCATAGAAGCCGGGGTCCACGCGGTATTTGGTTTTTTCCTGCCAGCCGAGGTCGAAGATGCCGGCGATGGGCCAGCCGTAGCCGTCGACCACGCCGCGTTCGAGGGCCGTGTAGAGTTCGCCCGGCGCGGTCTGCACCACCGTGCTGCCCAGGCCGAGGAAGAGATCCCGGTAGACCGGCGTGATGCGCATCTTCTGGCCCTTGAGATCGCCGGTGAAGCCCTTGTTGGTGTAGATGTGATAGGGCACGCCATCGCTCAGCCGGGCAAGATAGGTCAGGCCCTTGGGCGCCAGCAGCGTGTTCATGTAGTCGATGGCGCCGTTCGCGCGCAGCTCCCGGGTCGTCAGGTCGGTGTAGGACATGGCGATGGCCTCGGGCACGATGTTGGTGTAGAAGACGCCCGTCACATTGGCGAGGTCGACCACCTTGTTGCGCACGGCATTGCCTACCTCGAACGGCGGGATGGCCTTGGGGCCGCCGATGTAGTTGATCTGCACCAGGCCCTTGCCTTCCCGGTTGACCTTCTCGACGAAGCGCTCGAAGTGGCGGGAGAAAAAGGTCTTTTCGTCGAAGGAACTGACGGCGCGGAGGGTGACCTGCTGGGCCTGTCCCAGGGCCGGCGCGGCCAGACAGGCGAGCGCGGCGACCGCGAGGACGGCGCGGCGCTTTTTTTGCAGGGAGCGGGAACCGGCGTTGACGAGGGACCTGAGCATGTTGTCTCCATTGCCGGCTTCTTTCGCTGGCCGTGGGGCCGGCGAAGGCGGCGATAAGGGGTTGGATGGATGGGATGGCGAGGCGGACCGAGGTTAGAGGGCGGCCGCGAGACCCGTCAACGCGATTTCCTGCGGCATGCGATGAATTCTTTTCATGCACGGCGGCGGTGCGCCCGTGGGGCGCGATCGGTGCCAAAATGCCGGTGCGCGCCATGCGCCTCTCCGGACGACTTTCGCGACATCGCCATGGAATTGAAGCAACTCAGAGCGCTGCAGGCCATCGCCGACACCGGCAGTTTCGGCGAGGCGGCGGCCCAGCTCGGCCTGACCCAGTCGGCGCTCAGCCACCAGGTGCGCCACCTCGAGGCCGAACTCGACGAAACCCTGTTGATCCGGGCCCGGCCCAAGGTCTATCCCTCGCCGGCGGGACTGGCGGTGCTGGCCTCGGCGCAGAAGATACGGGCCGAGATCATGGCGCTGGAAGCGCGCTTCGAGCGCTCGAAGACCGGGCCGGTCACGGGCACGCTGCGCATCGCCGCCACCACGCTGTCCATCGTCTACGTGCTGGGCGACCTGTGCGAGGCCTTCATCGAGAAGTATCCGGGCATCGAACTGATCTTCACCGCGACCGAAAGCGCCGAGGCCGCCGTCAGGCGGGTGCAGGTCGGGACGGCCGACGTGGCGTTCGGACCGCTGGCCGACGGCAGCAGCCAGATGGTCAGGGTGGCGCTGGGCAGCACCGAGCACGCGTTCATCGTCCGCAGCGGCCATCCGCTGGCCAAGCGGGGGACGGTTTCCCTGGACCAGTTGCGGGAATTTCCGTTCGTCCTGTTCCAGCCGGGCAGCGGCACGCGGGCCATCACCGACGAACTGTTCCTGCCGGATGGCGGCTACCCGTCCATTCTGACCGAGTCCAACGACGCCCAGTTCATCAAGCGCATCGTGTCGATCAGTTCCGGCATCGCGCTCATGCCGGTCTATGCGCTGGCCGACGAGGTGGCCAGCCGCAGGCTGAGCCTGTTGCGTTGCGCGGGCCGGCCCATCCTGGTCGATATCGGCATCGTCCACAAGAAGAACGTGCTGATGAACTCGATCGAGCTGTTCAAGTCGCTGTGCCTGGACCAGCGGGGACCGTCGCCCATCAGCATCACCATCGAGAACGCGCGCAGCCTGCCGTTCGCCAGGCGCTGAGCCGGGAGGAGCACGGGGCGCCTCAGGCCAGAGGCCCCACGCGCAGGCCTTCTTCGTCCAGCCAGCGCATGAAGGCCGGGCCGGCCAGGACCCGGTATTCGGCCACGCGCTGCCCGCCGGGCGGGTCGTCCGCCACGGGCGCGACGGACGGATGGCACATCAGCACGTCCCGGTCGCCGGCGTGCCGCAGCCACTTGCGCATCAACGCGGCATAGTGCTGCTCCCCGCCTTCGAAGCCGTATACGCCCAGCAGGCGTTCATTGGTCCGCAGCCCATGGCCGCGCGCAAGCCGGGCCAGCCCTGGGGCGCCCAGGGCGGCGATCACGCGGGCCTTCAGGCGAGGCGGGCGCGGCATGCCGGGAAGGGGGGCCGCGCGCGTGGAACGCAGCCACGGCAAGCCATCGGCATAGCGCCGCGTCAGCAGCGCGACCAGGCGGGCACGGATATGGGGCAACTGGTGCACGTGCTGGTGGCCGTCGACGTAGTCGGGCCGGCGGCCGAAGGCCCGTTCAAAGGCATCGAACTGCCGGGACAGCCGGGCATCGATCCAGGCGCCGTCCAGCAGGCCCGCATAGCTGCGGGCGATGAGCGCGGGCAGGGAAGGCCGTTCGGCAGGCGTGTCGAAGAACGCGGTGAAGTCGAGGTGCAGGCCGATCTCGATGCCTGTGCCGCCGAGCTGGCTGGCGTAGGTGCCGAAGCTGGGCCCCAGCGTCATGCAACTGGCGGCGCTGATGCGTTCGCGCGCGGCCAGGGCAAGGATGGCCAGGTCGACGGACGCGTCCATGCCGAAGTCGTCCGCACACACGACGATGCGCCTGCCGGATAATGGCGTTCCGTTCATCACATTTCCGTTGGATGGCCATCCATGCGCCTGCTTGCCGGACAGATCCTTCGTTTCGTCGCCGTCGGTTGCCTGGCGGCCGCCACCCATTGGGTCGTGGCCGTGGCGTGCGTCGAAGCGCTGCACCTCGTGCCCCTGTGGGCCAACGTGGTGGGCTGGCTGGCCGCCTTCTGCGTATCGTTCGCGGGCCATCTGCTGTTCACGTTCAGACATCCGCTGCACGCGTGGCGTCACGCCGCCGCGAGATTCTTCCTCGTATCCGCCGGCGGCTTCGCAGTCAACGAAATGGCCTATGCCTGGCTGCTCCATGTGTCCTCGGTGCGTTATGACGTTTTGCTGGCAGCGGTGCTGGTGGGGGTCGCCGTGGGTACCTTCATTGCAAGCCGGCTATGGGCGTTTCGCCGCACTCCCGGCGCATGAGTTCGTCTCCCGCCTCGATCAGCCACACCCTGCTGCGGCCTTCGGCCAGCACGGCTTGCCGCTTCGCCAGCAGCGGCTTGCGCGTGGCTTCGTCGGCGGTGCCCCAGATCCAGTAGCGTGCCCCGGCGGGCGCCTCGCACAGGCGCTCGCGCAACAGCCGGTCCGACAGCAGTACCTGCTGGCCCTGGGCCGGGTCGAAGTGCGCGGCGTCATACAGTTCCTTGCGCCAGTTGTCGCGCTGGGGGATCTGCGGGTCGAGCCAGTCGTCCACGACCCAGATAGGGGCGGGGGAGCGGGCATACAGCTGCAATTGGAAGGGGTACTCGTGCAGCGCCACCAGCGTGTCGCCGGGCTTGAGCCGCGTGCCGATCTCGATGGCCAGGGATCTGGGCGCCTGGTGCGAGTAGGCGGCGGCCGCGGCCATCGCCGCGCCGCACAGCGTGGCCGCGGCGATGACGGACAGCGGGAACAGCCGCTGCCAGCGCAGGCCGCGGCCGCTGCGCCGGACCGACATGACCACCTCGGCCAGCAGGAAGGAGAAGGCGGGCAGCGCCGGCACGATGTAGCCGATGAGCTTGGAACTGGGAATGGAGAAAAAACCCAGGATCACGAGGAGCCAGATCAGCATCAGCCGCCGGAGCCCGCCGTCGGGCGCGCTCCAGAAGCGCTTGCTGAACAGCCCGGCGGCCCAGGCCGACCAGGGCAGCGCCAGCGCGGCAAGCACGGGCAGATAGAACCAGGCCGGCTGCACGTTGTTGAATCCGCCGGCGGAGAATCGCTCGAACTGCTGGTAGACGAAGAAGTAGTGGAAGAATTCCGGATAACGCAGTTGCATCAGCCAGAACCACGGTACCGCCACGAGCAGGAAGACCCCGATGGCGGGCGGCCACAGCAGTACCCGCAGATCGCCCCAGCGGCGTGCCGACGCCACCCAGATCAGCAGGACGGCGGCCGGCAGCGCGACGCCTATCAGGCCCTTGGCCAGTATGGCCAGGCCTGCCAGCACCGCGCAGGCCAGCATCATGCCGCGGGGAGAGGCTCCTTCCCGCTCGCGCAGCAGCGCCTCCGCGCCGGCCAGGATGCACAAGGTGATGAGGCTGGCCACCAGCATGTCGAGGTTGGCGAATTGCGCGGCGCCGTAGAAGAAAGGCAGTGTGGCCAGGATCAGCGCGGCGACCGCGGCGGTGCCGGCGTCGCGCCGCCGGCGCACGAACAGGTAGAGGCCGACCGTGGCCAGCCAGGCCGCCAGCACCGAGGGCAGGCGGGCAGCGAACTCGTTGACGCCGAACACCGAGAACGAGGCCTCGGCCAGCCAGTAGAACAGCGGCGGCTTGTGGAAATAGGGCATGCCGTTCAGCAGCGGGACGGCATGGGAGTGGCTGCGCAGCATTTCCCACGCGACGCCGGCATAGCGGCCTTCGTCGGGCAGCATCAGGGGCCGCACCCAGGACAGCATGGCGAGCCAGGCCGCGATGGCGGCGAAGAACAGGCCGGTCTTTTTCATCGTTTCATCGCGTGCCCGCGCGGCGGCTGCGCGTTCCCGTGCCCTTGCGGGACCTGACCACGTACAGCGGCCGGCCCTTGACCTCGTCGAAGATGCGGGCCACGTACTCGCCCACGATGCCCAGCGAGATCAGGTTGAGGCCGGCGAAGAACAGCACCGCGGCGACGATGGTGGTCCAGCCCGCGACGATGTTGCCCTTGACCAGGTATTCGCCCACCACGTAGCAGCCATAGGCGATCGACAGCGTGGCGAAAAGCCCGCCCACGAGACTCGCCATGCGCAGCGGCCAGGTCGTGAAGGCGGTCAGTCCGTCCAGGGCCAGGCGCCCCAGCTGGAGCGGCCGGAAGTGGCTGCTGCCGTGCGCGCGGTCGGCCGGGACGTAGGGCAGCGGCTCGGACTTGAATCCCACCCACGCATACAGGCCCTTCATGAAACGCGTGCGTTCCGGCAGGGCGATCAAGGCGTCCACGACGCGGCGGTCCATCAGCCGGAAGTCGCCGGCATGCGCCGGAACCTCGACGCGGCCATGCGAGCTGAGCAGCCGGTAGAACAGATGCGAACCCAGGCGCTTGAGCGCGGGTTCGTCGTCGCGATGGCTGCGTACCGCGTAGACCATGTCCGCGCCGGCGTCCCACCTGGCCAGCATCCTGTCGATCAGGTCGGGCGAGTGTTGCAGGTCGGCGTCCATGCTGATCACGACGTCGCCGTCCGCCGCTTCCAGGCCGGCGCTGAGCGCGGCTTCCTTGCCGAAGTTGCGCGAGAGCTGCAGGTAGCGGAAGCCGGGGACCTGGCTCCAGCGGGCCATGAGTTCGGGGGTTTCGTCGGTGCTGCCATCGTCCACCACGATGATCTCCCAGCTTCGGCACAGCGTGTCGAGGCGGGCTTGCAACAGGGGCAGAAGCTCGCGCAGGTTGCGAGCCTCGTTCAGGCAGGGAAGGACGCAGCTGACGTGGACATCGTGGAAGGCGGAATCCCTGGGAGCGGCCGCCTCGGGAAGAGGCAGGACCACCCCGGGCAGCGCCGGGCCGAAGCCATCCAGATCGTGTTGGGCATCCATGGAACACTCGGAAGTAACGACAGGAATGGCGCCAGTATGGTCGGACGTGCGTCGAATTTTCGTTGAAGGGATGTCGAGTTTCCGTTCTCCGGATCGTTCAGGAAAATGTCAGGTTCCGGGCGGTCCGTAGGTGCGTTCCCCGCGCTCGGCGATGACCTCCAGCAGCGCGCCGGTGAACGCTTCCAGGACGGCCGGCTGTTCCCGCCCGCGCTTGGTGATGAGGTGGAAGCCCAGCGACAGCACAGGGTCGGTCAGCAGCGCGGTGACGACCGGCACGTCGGGTCCGACCGGCGCGGCGAACGACGGAATGATGGTGGGACCGACGCCGGCCGCCGCCATGCCGATCAGCGATTCCAGGTTGTTCATCCGGATGCCGCCTTCCGGGCGCAGGCGTTTCGATGCGGTCTTGCGCTTGTCGATCAACTGCTGGAGTTCCGAGGTGGGATGCAGCTCGACGAAGGGAACGTCGGGCAGGTCGTCCCAGCGTATGCGCCGCGGCCTGCCGGGCGCCTTCAGCCTCAGCGGCGCCGTGCGGCATTCCATGTACAGGAAATCGAATTCGAACAGGGGGCGCCGCGAGACCTCGGGCACATGCCGCGGGAAGATGCCCAGCCCGCAGTCGAGTTCCCCGCTGCGCACGCGGCGTTCGACCTCGGGCTTGGGCAGGTCGAACACGTGCAGGTCCAGCGTGGGCTGGGTGACGCGCAGCTTCATGTATACGTGCGGCATCACGCTGGCGGAAAAGATGGGCGTGGCGCCCACACGCAGCGTGCGCCGCCGTTCTTCCGACAACTGGCTGAGGACGGGCGCGATGGTTTCCACTTCATCCACGACATGCTGGGCGACGGGCACCAGCCGCTGGCCGGCCGCGGTCAGGTGGACCGACCGGGTCGTGCGTTCGAACAGCCGGCACGCCAACTGGCCTTCCATGTCCTGCATCATCAGGCTCAGGCCAGGTTGGCTGATGTGCAGCTGTTCGGCCGCGCGCGTGAAGCTGCGCGTATGCACCACGGAAAGAAATGCCTTGAAGTGCCGGATCGAGAGATTCATAAGTAACGTAAATCAATAGATATAAGAGATATATTAGACAAATTAAACGACTCTTCCTAGAATTTCCCGCAAGCAAGCACAGATGCACCCGCCGGCCAGGCCGGACGGGGCGACAGGAGACGGGACGATGAACGAGGCGACAGCCAAGCGGCGCCAATTCCGCGAACTACTGGCCAGGGATGAACTGCTGGTCATGCCGGGCGGCTTCAGCCCCCTGCTGGCCCGCATCGCGCAGGACGCGGGGTTCGAAAGTTATTTCATCGCCGGTTCGCAACTGTGCGCGTTCCTGTACGGATACCCGGACACGGGCGTGATGGGCCTGCGCGACGTGGTCGACCATGCGCGGCATGTCGCCGCCCGGACGGACATCCCCATCTTTCTCGACTTCGATACTGGCTTCGGCAACGCGGTGAACGTCTGGTTCGCGGTGCAGGAGGCGGTGCGGGCCGGCGTGGCGGGATTGCAGATCGAGGACCAGGAAGCCCCCAAGAAGTCCGGCACCAGCGCCGGCCGCCGCTGCATTCCCGTGGACGAGGCCGTGGGCAAGTACCGCGCGGCCGTCGCCGCCCGCGACGAGATCGACCGGGAGTTCGTGGTCTGCGCGCGCTGCGACGCGCTCGGGGCCGCCGGCGAAACCTTCGAGTCCGCGCTGAACCGCTGCATCGCCTATGCCGAGCAGGGGGGCGTGGACCTGGTCTGGCTCAATTCGGTGCAGAGCCGCGAGCAATTGAAGATCGCCTGCCGCGAGATCCCGGTGCCGGTGCTGACCATCTGGGGCGGGCAGGGGCCGGCGCCGACGCTGGAGGAGTACCGCGACCTGGGCCTGCGGGTGGTGTTGTATCCGACCATCGCGGCCTCGTCCGGGATGCAGGCCGCCTGGCGCGTGCTGCACGATTTCCGGCGGCGCGGCCAGGCCGCGCTGGCGGACTGGGCAGCCCAGGTCAACGCCTGCCCGGACGGGCCGGCCGACTACAAGACCCTGTCGGGCATCCCGAAAGTGATGGAGCTGGAACGCCGGTTCCTGGCGGCGGACAGCCGTCCCGACTACGAAGGTACCTGGGGCCACGGCGGCACGCTGGAGCAGAGCGGCAGGCAACCCCCGAAGTGACCGGAGCCGGCGCGGCCGGTACCCATTCTTCCACCTGGAAACGAACATGGATCGACGTCAATTATTGAAGGTCGCGGGCGGAGCCTTGCTCGCGCCCACCGTGGCACGCGGCGATAGCTACCCCAGCCGCCCCATCCTGCTGCAGGTGCCTTTTCCGCCGGGCGGCGCGGCCGACGTGATGGCACGGCTGGTCGCGCGCAAGATGAGCGAGTCGCTGGGCCAGCCGGTGGCGGTCGAGAACAAGCCCGGCGCGGGGGGCATCATCGGCGCCGCGGCGGTGGCCCGCGCGGCGCCCGATGGCTACACCCTGCTGCTGTCCACCACCAGCACCCACTCGCTGGCCGCCGCCATCAAGTCCACGCTGCCCTACGATCCGGAGAAGAGCTTCGTGCCCATCGTCGAGATCGCCAACGGCAAGAGCGTGCTGCTGGTGTCCAGCGCTTCGGGCATCCAGGACGTCGCGTCGCTGATCAAGCTGATGAAAAGCCGCGGCGCCAACAACAATTTCGGTTCGGCCGGCGTGGGGACCCTGGCGCACCTGAACGGCGAGGCCTTCAAGCGCGCCGCCGGCGTCGAGATGACGCACATCCCCTACAAAGGCATGTCGCTGGCCGTGCAGGACCTGAT
Organism: Alcaligenaceae bacterium SAGV5; assembly: GCA_009360345.1. Lineage (GTDB taxonomy): Bacteria > Pseudomonadota > Gammaproteobacteria > Burkholderiales > Burkholderiaceae_B > Pigmentiphaga. Next base: position 1,877,337 of record SPDP01000001.1, on the reverse strand, counting down.
AGGCGGCCAGTTGACGATGATGTTCGACAGCGCCGTGTCCGCGCTGGCGGTGCTCAAGGGCGGACGCATACGCGCGCTGGCCGTGGCGGGGCGCAAGCGCACGCCGGTGCTGCCGGACGTGCCGACGCTGATCGAGGCCGGCGTGCCGGGGTTCGACATGGAGGCCTACTTCGGCCTGTGGGCGCCGGCGGGCACGCCCGCGCCCATCGTCGAGCGGCTCAATGGCGTGCTCAACGCCGCCATCGCGTCGCCTGACCTGCGCACCGAGATCACCAATCTGGCGGCCGACCCCGCGGGCGGCACCAGCGCGGCTTTCGCCGAACGCGTCGCCGGCGACCGGCGAAAGTGGAAACAGATCATCACCGACGCGGGCATTACCCCTGAGTAGTGCCCGGTCCCATTCATTGCTTCAGGAGTCCACGTTGAGCAATTCCCCGTTCCATCCCCTCGCGCGCCGCCTCTACACGGCGCTGGTCCTGCCCTTGCAGGACGACTTGAGTATCGACGAGCCGGGCCTGCGCCGGCTGGTGCGCTATTACCTGCAACAGCCGCGGTTCGCCGCCGAGGGCGGTCTCATCGCCAATCCCGAGGCCGGGGAAGCCTTCTACCTGACCCGCGAGGAAAAGCAGCGGGTATTGGAGATCGTCATGGAGGAGGCCGCGGGCAAGATGCCGGTGCTGGCCGGCACCTTCGCATGGACCACCGCGGAAACCGTGCAGACCGCGCTCGACGCGAAGGAACGGGGCGCGGACGGCATCTTCGTGGTGCCGCCGGCCGGCTCCATGGACGTGGCCATCGCCTGGGACTCGGTGCGCTACCCCGAGGTCTGGCTGGACCAGATCAAGGCCCAGGACCGGGCCGTGGACCTGCCCATTTTTACGCATCCCATCACCAACGCGTCGCAGCCGTGGGGGCTGGGACTGCCGCTGGAGCCCACGCTGAAGTTCTGCCGCGAGGTGCCCAACATCGTGGGCTGGAAAACGACCTACGCCTACCAGGGGCACCGCATCCTGGCGCGGGCCATGCGCGACCAGGCGCCCGGCGTGGCGCTGCTGTGTTCGAGCGCGCATTTCTTCCACGAGTACCTGGCCAGCGGCAATTTCGACGGCACCATCAGCGGTTCGTGGAACTACGCGCTGGAGCCCATGCTGGACCACATCGAGGCGATGCGCGCGGACGATCTGGCTGCCGCCCGCCGTCTCTGGAATGCAGGCCTGGCGCGGCTGCACGAATACATCTACGCCGAGCCCGGCCGGCTGCATGTGCGCTACAAGATCGCGACCTGGCTGCGCGGCCTGATCGAGTCGCCGCGCATGCGTCCGCCCATGCCCGAGCCGCGCGCCGAGGAGATCCGCCGCATCGATCAACTCATGCGCGGCGCCGGCATCGAGGTTGTCCGGGAGCCGGCGCAGATGGCCGCCGCGGGGAGAGAGGCATGAAGGGCGCGTACCGCATCGCCGCGCTGGCGCTGGGAGCGTTGCTGCCCGTGGTCGGTCTCCACGCCCAGGCGTATCCGACGAAGCCCGTCAAGATCGTGGTGCCCTTTCCGCCGGGCGGCTCGACCGACGTGGCGGCCCGGATTCTCGGCGCCAAGCTGGCCGAGGGTTTCCGGCAGGCGGTCTACATCGAGAACAAGCCCGGTGCGGGCACCACGATCGGCGCCGCGTACGTCGCCACGTCGCCACCCGACGGCTATACCTTGTACGTGACGGGACCGATCACCCACGCCAGTTCGCAGGCGCTCTACAAGAAGCTGCCCTACGACGCGCTGCGCGGCTTCGCGCCGGTCGGCAACATGACGGCTTCGCCGTTCATCGTGGTGGTCCATCCCGCCTCGCCGGCGAAGTCGCTGAAGGACCTGCTGGAAGCCGCGCGCAGGCAGCCGGGGCGTCTGAGCTATGCCTCCAGCGGCAACGGCGCCGCGCCGCATCTCGTGACCGAGATCATCGCGCGCGCCGCCGGGGTGTCGTTCACGCACGTGCCGTTCAAGGGCGTGGGGCCGGCGGTGGTCGCGCTGCTGGGCAACCAGGTGGACTTCATGATCGCCGACGTGGCCGTCGTGCCGCAGATACGCGAAGGCAAGCTGCGTGCGCTGGCCCTGACCACGGCGGCCGAATCGCCGCTGGTGCCGGGGGTGCCGTCGATGGTGGCGGCCGGCATGCCCGGGGTCGACGTGCCCAGCGGCCTGGCCCTGTTCGCCCCGGCGGGCACGCCCGAGGCGGTGGTCGCGCGCGTCAACGCGGCGATGAACCAGGCGCTGCAGGACGCGGACCTCAGGCAGAAGTTCGCCGCGCAGGGTTTCGACGTCCAGACCGGCACGCCGGCCGAACTGGGCGCGATGATGGCCCGGGAGATCGAGCGCTACGGCCAGGTCGTGCGGCAGACGGGGATCAGCATCGATTGAGCCGGCAAGCGGCGCGGGGTCAGTCGCTGCGCAGGCACGCCAGCGCGGCGGCCGACAGCAGCAGGGCCGCCCCGCCGTAGATCAGGATGGGGGGCGCGGCCGGCAGCAGCAGGCCGGCCAGCATCGGTCCCGCGCCGGCACCGATGTCACGCCAGATCGAGCGCGCGGCCAGTGCCTGGATGCGTTCATGGCCAGGATGCCGCCGCGCCACGATGGGCGCCAGCAGCGGCAGTTGCAGGGCGCGCAATACGACGATGATGAAAGCGCAGGCCCATAGCCAGCCGGCGCCGAATCCGACCAGGGCGGCCGAGGTCGCCAGCGACAGGACGACCAGCATGCGTTCGGCGCCCAGGCGGTCGGCGAGGCGCCCACCCAGCGGACTGAGCAGGATCTCCGACAGGTAGCGCAGCGCCATCAGCACGCCGGCGGCCAGCAGGGCCCATTCGGGCAGCGCATCCTGCGCGAGCAAGGCCAGGCCGATGATGAACAGGCCGTCCAGCGTCAATCCTTCCATGAACGACCACGCATCCAGGCTGCCCGGCGGCCGTATGCGGCGCGCCGGCGGCGGCGCGGCCTGGGTCCGGCCGTGCGCCGGCAGGCGGCGCGCCAGCGGCAGGGCCAGCAAGGCGAGGGCGGCCAGGATGAAGAAGATGAACCGCGGTCCGGCCACCTCCGCCAGCCAGGCGGCCGCCGGCAGCGCCAGCATCGGGCCGGTCGCGATCAGGGCGCGCGAGCGGCCCGTGCGCTGCGCCGCGCCGGACAGGCTGGCGGTGGCCAGCGCCTGGGTGGACAGGTTCAAGGCCGCGAAGGACAGGCCCCACAGCAGCCGGGCCGCGAGCAGCAGCCAGAAGCCCGACAGCAAGGCATAGCTCAGTGCGCAGCCGGCCGAAGCCAATGCCGCCAGCGTGCAGATGTCGCGGTCGCCGCGCGCGGCGTACCGGCGGGCGACCCAGCCGTAGCCGGCGATCCGGATCAATCTGTTGGCGGCCAGCAGCACGCCGGCCTGGGCGAGGCTCACGCCAAAGTGCCCGGCATGGGCGGGCAAGAGCAGGTAGAGGACGACATCGGCGGGCAGGGCCAGGCTCAGGGCCAGGGCGGCATCGCGCGAGTGGCGATCGGCGGAGGAAGCGGCGGGATCGGACATAGGCCGACATGGTGACGCCGGCGTGCCCGGCGCGACAAACGATTTAAACTGGCGCCACACGTGAGAAAATCGCACGCATGAACCATCGACCGCCGCCGCTCAATGCCGTCCGGGCCTTCGTCGCCGCCGCCCGCCACCTCAGTTTCACCCGCGCCGGGCTGGAACTGGGCGTGACCCATGGCGCGGTCAGCCGCCAGGTGCGGCAACTGGAGGATTACCTGGGCGTCGAGCTGTTCGAGCGCCGGACGCGGCAGATCGTCCTGACGGCGGCGGGCGCGCAGTTCCTGGCCGATACCGCCCCGGCGCTGGCCAGCATCTCGGCCGCCGCGGAAGCCTTCGTCGGGCGCAATGCCCCGAGTGTGGTCCGCATCAACGTGCGTCCCAGTTTCGCCGTGCGCTGGCTGATTCCGCGCCTGCCGGATTTCGTGGCGCGCCATCCGCAGATCAAGCCGGAAGTGGTGACCAGCACCCTGGCGCCCGAGAAGGCGATCGAGAGTTTCGACGTGGCCATCCGGCGCGGACGCCGCGGCTGGCCGCCCTCGATCGAGGCGCGTGCGTTCATGCAGGACGAGGGACTGGTCGTTGCCGCACCGGAATTGCTGCGGGCCCGGCCCGTGGCGCGTCCGGCGGACCTGGCGGGGCATGTCCTGCTTTATTCCCGCTCCCGGCGCGGGGACTGGGAAGCGTGGTTCACCCAGGTCGGCCGTCCGCGCGCCCGCCAGCAGCAGACGCTGCAGTTCGATCATCTGCACTTTGTGATGCAGGCGGCGCTGGACGGACTGGGGTTGGCGCTGGCCCCGGTTTCGCTGCTGGGCCACGATCTGGCCAGGAGCCGGCTGGCGGCACCCCTGCCCGACCTGCGGCTGGCGCTGGACCGCTATTACTACGGCGTGGCGCCTGACGCGGGGGCGCCCGCCCAGTTGTTCGCCGCCTGGTTGCGGGAAGTGGCGCAGGCTGAAACGCGGCAGCAACTGAAGCTGGCGGGGATCGTCTCCGGCTGAGCCGGCCCGTCAGGCTCGCGTGATCTCGCTGTCGATCTTGATGGTGGTGGTCGTCATCAGCTTGTGGATGGGGCAGCGGTCGGCAACGGCGTGCAGCTCCGCCACCTGTTCCTCCGTCAGGTCGCCGTTCAGCACCAGGCGCACGGCCAGCCGGTATTCGCCGCGCCGTTCGTCCTTGTCGTCGCGGACGATTTCCACGTCGACGCCATCCAGGGGGATGTTCTTGCCCTTGGCGTAGATCATCAGCGTCAGCGCCTTGCAGCCTCCCAGGGCCGCGTCGAAATAGTCGTGCGGGGAAGGCCCCTCGCCTTTGGGGGCGGGCATGTCCAGGGGCACGTCGTGCGCGCCCAGCGAGATGGTGTAGCGCATGCCGCCGGGCATGTTCGATTTGACGTGTACGCTCATGATTGCTCCGTTGCCGGGGAGGCGAGTGGGGATGCGGGCACTTCGCGGTAGGCCTGCCAGGCATCGTGGCCGCCCAGCAGCGCCCAGGTATTGGCGTAGCCCGCCGCGCGCAGCTTGGTGGCCAGCATGGCCGCCGAGATTTCATTGGGACAGGCGCAGTACACCACGATGTCGGTGTCGTAGGGGCCGAGCTCCAGGCCGTCGAGCGGCGCATGCACGTCCACCGCGATGGCGCCGGGCAGGGGGTCGTCGGGCTGGGGCCGCACGTCCAGCAGGACTGGCCGGCGGCCCGCGTGCTCCCAGGACACGAGTTCGTCCACCGGCAGGCGAGGCACCGTGCGCAGGTGCTTGACGACCCGCCACCGCTGGATCATCCGGTAGGCGATGTACAGCGCCAGCAGCGTGCCCAGGAACAGGATGCCCATCTGCCCGTACTGGTCGATGGCCAGCAGGATATCGGCCACCACGGGATGGAAGATCGCGCCCAGCAGGACCGCCGAGCCGCCCCAGATCAGCGTGCCGGCCAGTTCGTAGCCGACGAAGGTCCGGTAGGGCGCGCGGGTGAGTCCGGCCATCACCGTGCTCAGGGCGCCGGCGCCGGGCAGGAACTTGGCCACCAGCAGCAGGCGCGGCCCCACCAGGAGGTAGCGGCTCTGGGTCTGGCGTATGCAGGAGTCCTGCGACAGCGAAACGCGACAGATGATGCTGAGCAGCCGCGCGCCGTGGCGCTGTCCGGCCACGTACCAGGCGCTGTCCGCGATCAGGCTGGCCGCGACGGTGCCGGCCAGGATCAGCGGCCACGAGAGCTGGTCCTGCGCGGCCAGCGCGCCGGCCACGACCAGCAGCGGATAGGCGGGTATGGGCAGGCCCGCCTGTTCCAGCAGCACGTTGAAGAAGACCAGCCATGCTCCGTAGAGCACGAGCAGCGTCTGTAGATCGGCCAAGGGAGCCTCCTGGATGGGTATTCTAGGAGAGGATAGGGTCGATCGCGGCCGAAACAAGCCCGCTGGCCGTGGGGGATTTCGTTCCGCGCCGATCCACGTTACCACAGGCTCCGGCGGGTCTCCGTGGCTGCCTGCCGGCTCATTCGGCGGTGATGTTCGCCGCCTTGACCACGTCCGCCCAGCGCTGGGCATCCTTGGCGACGAGCTTGCCGAATTCGGCCGGCGAGGAAGTGGCCGGCACCATGCCCTGCGCCTCGAACGCGGACGCCGTGGCGGGCGATTGCAGCGCCTGCGAGATCTCCTTGTTCATGCGGGCGATGATCTCGGGCGGCGTGCCCTTGGGCGCGAAGACGCCGTACCACATGTCCACGTTGCCGCCCCTGATGCCCGCTTCCTCCAGGGTGGGGACGTCGGGCAGCTGGACCAGGCGTTTCGCGCTGCCGGTGGCGATGGCCTTGAGCTTGCCGCCCTTGATCTGCGGCAGGGCCACGTGCACCGGCAGGAACATCGCGTCTATGCGTCCGCCCAGGATATCGGTGACGGCGCCCGCCGTGCCCTTGTAGGGCACGTGCATCATCTGGGCCCCGGTCTGTTGCAGGAACAGCGCCATGGACAGGTGGTGGGGCGTGCCCACGCCGGGGGTCGCGTAGGTCAGCTTGCCGGGCTCGGCCTTGGCCGCGGCCACCAGTTCGGCCACGGTCGCGGGCTTGCGCGAGGTGGGCGATACCAGCAGCAGCGTGCCCCACGAGGTCAGCGCCACGGGGTCGAAGTCGGCCACCGGGTCGTAGGGCAGCGACTTGTACAGGCTGCGGTTCATGACCAGGGTATTGACCTGCACCATGAAGGTATGGCCGTCGGGCGCGGCGCGGGCGGCGCGTTCGCTGCCGATGTTGCCGCTGGCGCCGGCCACGTTCTCGACCACGATGGGCTGGCCCAGGGTCTTGCCGAGCTGGGTGGAGAGCTGGCGGGCCACGAGGTCGATGCCGGTGGCGGGGGTGTAGGGGACGATGAAGGTGATGGGGCGGTCGGGCCAGGCGTAGGCGCTGGCGCACGAGCAGGCCAGGGCGAGGGCGCCCAGCGCGCGCAGGGGTCTAAGCATCTCGATGTCTCCTTGGTATGGTCTCCTGCCAGTATGCGGAAAGCGATATGCTTTGGAAAATGAATTTTTGTTCTCATCCATATCCGGTGCGATATGGCTGGGATGACCCTTTCGCTCCCGGTTTCCGCCCATGGATTGGACCCACCGCCTGCGGCTGCGCAATCTCCAGATGCTGCTCAGCCTTGCCCAGACCCGCAACATCAGCCATTCGGCCGCCGCGCTCAACACCACGCAGCCCGCATTGTCCAAGTGGCTGCGCGAACTGGAGGACGACATCGGCCTGCTGCTGTTCGAGCGGCACGCGCGCGGGCTGCGGCCCACGTCCCATGGCGAGGCGCTGATCGCCCATGCCCGGCGCATCGAGGCCCAGCTGGACCGTGCCCACAGCGATATGGAGGCCATGCGCGAAGGGGGCAGCGGGCAGGTGCTGATCGGCACCTCGGGCGCGGCGGCGCCGGATACGGTTCCCCTGGCGATGCTGGGGTTGCTGCGGCGCATGCCGCAGGCCCGGATCCGGGTGGTCGAAAGCACGATGGACCAGTTGATGGGGCAATTGGCGCAGGGGGAACTGGACATCGTGGTGGGCCGCTCCGCCCCTGAGCTGCACGATCCCGCCATCCGGTCGGAGGCGCTGTACCTGGAGCCCATCCATTTCGTGGCGCGGCCGTCGCATCCGTTGTTCGAGGGCGGCGAGCCGACGTGGGACGCGGTGATGGGGCATCGATGGATCCTGTGGCCCCGGGGCACGCCGATACGCAATGCGCTGGATGCCGCGCTGGCGGCCGCGGGGCGGGATCTGCCGGTCGATTACGTGGAGTCGAATTCGGCCACGCTGAACATGACCTTGCTGGCCCACAGCGACATGGTGGGGGTGGCGTCGCACCGGGCGGCGATGCGGCTGGTGACGATGAACGCGGTGCGGATCGTGCCGTTGCGCCTGTCGGGATTCGGGTCGGTGGAAATGTATTGGCGCAATGACGCGTTGCGGCCGGCGGGGGTGGAGACGGCGTTGGAGTGCCTGAGGGAAGTGGTGCGGGGGCAGGGGGAGCCCTGAGTCCTTGAGACGGCGGCGCGTGGGGCGTATCGGCCCCAGGATGCGGTGGATCCGGCTCCGCCGGTCCACCCGCATCGCCCCCTTGAGGGGACGCCCGAAGGGCGTAGGGCGCCGCCCCGCCCGACAACGGCTACGAGATGGCGCTGGAAGGCCCCTATGGCGACCATACCGGGTACTACAACGAACAGGACTGGTTCCCCGTCTTCACCGTCGACCGCATCACCATGCGGCGCGACCCCATCTACCACTCCACCTACACGGGCAAGCCGCCCGACGAGCCCGCCGTCCTGGGCGTCGCGCTGAACGAGGTATTCACCCCCTTGCTGCGCCGGCAGTTGCCGGAAATCGTCGATTTCTACCTGCCGCCCGAGGGGTGCAGCTATCGCCTGGCCATCGTCTCCATGCGCAAGCAGTATCCCGGCCACGCCAAGCGCGTGATGTTCGGCATCTGGAGCGTGCTGCGCCAGTTCATGTACACCAAGTTCATCGTCGTGGTGGACGAAGACATCGACGTGCGCAACTGGCAGGAAGTGGTCTGGGCCATCACCACACGGATGGACCCTGTCCGCGACACCCTGCTGGCCGACCGCACGCCCATCGACTACCTGGACTTCGCGTCGCCGGTCTCGGGGCTGGGCGGCAAGATGGGCCTGGACGCCACCAACAAGTGGCCGGGCGAGACCGACCGGGAATGGGGACGTCCCATCGTGATGGATGCGGACGTGAAGAAACGGGTGGATGGCCTGTGGCAGGAACTGGGACTGCCGGACTGAACCCGGCGGCCCCGGTCCGGTGCTAGCGTGGATCGGGCCGGCTGCGGTCTTCCTTGATGGCCCGCCAGAGCTTGTAGGCCTGGTAGGCCGCCAGCGCAGCGCCGCCCAGCTTCGCCAGGCGGAAGACGCCGCCCAGCCGCACGCGGGCCAGCAGCATCGAGGCGGCGGACGACACGATGGGATAGCGCCGCAGGAAACGCCAGGCCTGCATGGCGGCGGCCATGCCGCCACGGCCGCCCAGACCGGGCAGGACCGACTTGAGCACCTGCCCCGGCGTGACCGCTTCCCTGATCTGATGCAGATGGGCCGCCAGCTCCATGCGTTCGATGGACGAACGGGCCAGCAGCAACTCCTTGCGGGCCTCGATGTCGCCGGCGTCCCGCGCCTTGCGCCGCCCGGTCATCGGGGCCCCCGCTTGCCATCGGCATCGGCGACCGCGGCGAGCATGTCGCGATCGCGCTCCAGTTCGGCCAGGGTGTCCTCGAACACGAGAGGTGCATGCACGGCCTGCCGGCGCACCATGATCAGCATGGCGACGCCGACCAGCAGATAGGCCGCCCCGACCAGCGCGATGGCCAGATGACGGTATTCGGTATCCCAGAACGCCACGACGATCAGGAACGAGAACATCATCAACCCGAGCGTCAGGCACAGCAGGGCCGCCAGGGCGAGCAGCAACATGCCCAACAGGCGCGATTTTTCTTCCGCCAGTTCGATGGCGACGAGTTCGAGCCGGGTGCGCAGGATGCCGATGGAGGTGGCAGCCAGCGCCCGGAGCGAACCCAGCAGATGCGGCGACGCGGACACGCTACGCGTATCAGCGGCGGCTGTTGACCAGCAGGCCGGCCAGGAAGCCGACCGCCGCGGCCACGCCGATGGCGCGCCAGGGACTGTCGTGCACGAAGTCGTCGGTGGCGCGGGCGGCCGCCTTGCTGCGTTCCAGCATGGAGTCCTGGACGTCCAGGAGCTTTTCGCGCGCGCGCTTGAGGGAAGTCAGGGCGCGTTCGCGGAGTTCCACGGCGCGGTCGCCGGTGCTGGAAGCGGCTTGCTTGAGCAGGTCTTCCGCATCGTTCAGCACGACCTTGACGTCAGAGATGAGTTTTTCCTTGCCTGCGGTGCTGGTAGTCATCGTGTTGCGCTCCCTGCGTTGTTTTTACGATTGGACGATCCGATGATAGCAGCCGCCCCCGCATACCGGAACCCTTGCATCCGGGAGGCAGCATCGGGTAACACCTGCAACCGCGCGTTTGCATCCGGCATCACTGGCTGGCCAGCCAGGCGATGAGCTTGTCGTTGAAGCCGTTGGCCAGTTGCGCGCGCTCGTCGTTGACCACGCTGACCACCAGATAGCGATGCCCGCTGGCCGACAGCACATAGCCCGCCAGGGCGCGCACGTCGCGCAGCGACCCGCTTTTCAGATGGGCAAGCCCCGCCGCGTCGGAGTTGCGCAGGCGGCGCCGCACCGTCCCGTCCATGCCCGAGATGGCCAGCGACGAAACGAACTCCGGCATGACCGGCGAACGCCAGGCGGCGGCCAGCAGGCGGGCCAGGCTGTCCGCCGAGATCCGGCCGTCGCGGGACAGCCCCGAGCCGTTGTCCAGCACCAGTTCGGGCAGCTTCAGCCCCCGCGCCGCCAGGATCCCGTCGACCGCGCGGTCGCCGCTGTCCACCGTGGCCGGGCCCGGTTCGTAGGCGGCGCCCAGCGTCAGCAACAGCAGGCGGGCCATGACATTGTTGCTCTGCTTGTTGATATGGCGCACCACCTCGGCCAGCGATGGCGAATCGTGGGTGGCGAACAGGATGGCGTCGCCGGGCACGGCCCCTTCGCGTATCCGGCCCGCCACGCTGCCGCCCATTTCCTGCCACAACACGCGGAAAACCGCCTCGGCGTGCCGCGGCTGGGACAGCGCCAACCGGTACAGGCTGAACTCGCCGCAGCCCCCGGACACGGTTCCCGACACCCGCAGCGACACGCCGGACGAGGTCAGGAACGGTTCGGTCTGCACCACGGGCGAGCCGGGGCACGGATTGTCCGACCATTTCAGCGCGCCTTCGACCTTGACGCCGGGCAGGGCCGGATCCACGGTCGCCCGCCATTGGCGGCCGCGCAGGTCCGGCGTGAACAACAGGCGCACCGCGCCGAAGCCGACCATCCAGGCGTCGGGGCTGGCGTTGTAGGGCCGGGAGCGATCGCCGTCGAAGGCGCCGGGGTCGATGCCCACCGGCCCGAACACCGAACGGTCCACGACCAGTTCCGGAATCCTGCGCACGCCGCGCACGCGCAATTCGCGCAGCAATTGCCAGAGATCTTCCAGCTTGAAGTAGGGATCGCCGCTGGCCCGCAGGTACAACGGGCCGGACAGGGCGCCGTCGGCCGAAATGGTGGTGCCCGGCTCCACCAGCAACTGGGTGCGCCAGACGTGCGCCGGCCCCAGGCTGTCCAGGGCGGCGAAGGTGGTCACGAGCTTCATGACCGAGGCGGGATTGCGCGGCTGGCCGGCGTTGACCGCCACCATGCGCGGGCCGTCGACCGGTTCGACCACCACCGACAGCGCGCTCTCGGGCAGCCCCGTGGCGGCCCAGGCCGCCGACAATTCCGCAGGCAGCGCCTGCGCCCGCGCCGTCGTGCATAGCAGGCCGGCGAGCAGCGCCATCGCCACCCGCTTCCATCCGCCCGGCCTGCCGCTCGTATTTTCCGTCCCGCGCCGGCCCTCGGCCCGGCCGGCTCGCGCGCCACTCTGCAACAACGCCTGCTCCCTTGTTCCCGTACCGTGATTCGAACAGGCTAGAGCATAACGGTTCCCGGCCCGGCCGCCGGCATGCGGTTCAATGATGGAGCGAGGCCTCGTAGCGCACCAGCAACTGGCGCATGTCGCCCACCGTGCCCTTGAGCGCCTCGGTGGCCTGGGCCAGCGAGGCGACCGACGCGGACGTGCGCTCCACCTCGCCGGAGATACCTTCCATGCTGTCGGCGACCTCCTGCGAGGCGGCCGACTGCTGCTGCAACATGCCGGAAATGTCGCGCGCCCGCTCCACCACCAGCGACGACGAGCGCCGCACCCGCTCGAAGAAGCCGGCGCTTTCGCGGATCTGCTCACCGCTGTATTGCACCGACGCCACCGCCTCCTGCATGGAGGTCGAGGTCTCGGTGGCGAAACGGGTGATGGCCTGGAGCGCGTGGCCGATGTCGCCCGTGCTGCCGGCCGTGCGGTCGGACAGGGTACGCACTTCCTCGGCCACGACACCGAAGCCCCGGCCGTTCTCGCCCGCCCGGGCAGCCTCGATGGCCGCGTTCAGCGACAGCAGGCGGGTCTGGTTGGCGATCTCGCTGATGGCCTGCGTCACGCCGGAAATCGTCGAGACCAGGTCGTGCAGCGAACCTATCTGTTCGTTGGTACGGCCGACGGCTTCGGCCACCGAATGCGTGCCGCGCACCGAATCGCCGATCTTGGCTTCCGCGGTATCGACCTCGCTCAACGCCGACTCGGACAGTGACAGGGCCGTGCCGGTGTGCTGCGACGCCTCGCGGATGGCGACGCTCATCTGCTCGACCGCGGCGGCGATGCGCGTCAGGCGGTCGCGCTGCTCGTCGATGACCTGGCGGATCGCGGCGATCTCGCCATTGACCCGGTCGGCGTTGCCATCGACCGCCTGCGCGACCTGCAGCACGTCGCACAGCGTGGAGCGCAGGTGGATGCGGGTCGATTCGATGCGCATGGGCAGGCCGCCCAGGTCGAACTGGTGGCGGCCTTCCACGGCGACCGACAGCATGCCCTCGCCCATCGCGGCCAGCGTGCCGTCGACGCGGCGCAGCGGCGCCGAGACCCGGTACCGCCACACGGCCGCCGCGGCGCAGACGGCCGCGGCCTGGCCCAGCATCCAGCCCCAGTGCGGCAGCAGCCATGCCCCGAGCGCGGTGCCCAGGGACAGGACGGCCGCCCCCGCGCCCCAGGGGGTGGGGGCGTGCCACCAGCGCGGGCGCGGGGTGGCGGGAAATGCTGCCCTGCCGGCCGACACGTCGGCATACAAGGCCTGCGCGCAGGCCACTTCGGCGCGGTCGGGCGCATTGCGCACCGACATGTAGCCGACATGCCGGCCGTTCTCGTGCAGCGGCGTGACATACGCCTCGACCCAATAGAAACCGCCGTCCTTGCAGCGGTTCTTGACCAGCGCCCGCCACGGCTGGCCGCGCTTGATCGTCTGCCAGAGGTCGGCGAAGGCCTCGGACGGCATATCGGGATGCCGGACGACATTGTGGGGCTGGCCGATGAGTTCATCGCGCGAGAAACCGCTGACTTCGATGAACGCGGGGTTCGCATAGGTGATGCGCCCCTTCAGGTCGGTGGTGGTCACCACGGGGCGGCTTTTCTCGACGAAGCGCTCGAGCGACGTGACGGGCAGATTCTTGCGCATGGCTCTTGGTATGGACAACGGCTCATGACCGTTGACGGCAGCAACGCGGCCGGACTTTAGGACTATTTGCCGGCCGGCCCCCGTGCCGCCCCACTACAATCCCGGCTGACACCGTCGATAGCCTAGGAGCAGCCCATGAAGACCAAAGCCGCGATCGCCTGGAAGGCAGGCGCGCCCCTGACCATCGAAGAAGTGGACCTGGAAGGTCCGCGCGCCGGCGAGTCGCGGGGATTGCCCGCGGATCGGAGGCCGGGAGCAGGTGGCCTTCCAGTACGATCTCGGCCGAGGCGGGCACGGACAGGGCGCTGCCCACGCAGCGGACCACTTCGGTTCGGCCGCCGCGCAGCAGGCCGGCGAACTGATATTCGGACAGGGCATCGGGCACTGGCGTCACGGCGCCCAGGATGGTGGCGGGGTCGGCGCCCAGCGCGACCGCGACCGGGAAGGGCTGCCCGGGATGGGCCAGCATGTGCTCCCGGAAGTCCAGCGCACCACCCCGGTGCGACAGCCAGCGCATGATGAGCTTGTTGCGGCCGATGGGCTGCTGCCGGTAGATGCCCAGGTTCTGGCGCCTGCGGCTCGGGCCGCGGGTGACGACCAGCCCCCAGGACAGCAGCGGGGCGACGTCGCCGGGCCAGCAGTGCTGGATGGGCAGGCGCCCGAGATCGACGTCGTCGCCCTCGATCACGATCTCCTGGCAGGGCGCGCCCCGGACCTCGCGCGGCGCCATGTCCCAGAGGGCCGACTTCAGCATCGCCACCTTGCCGAGCGCATCGCGCAGGCCGCGGGGCGGCTCGGGTTCGCGCAGCGAGGCCAGCAGCTCGCCCACGTCGCGCAGGGCGCCCACGTCTTCCGCGCCCATGCCCAGCGCGACCCGGCGGGCGGTGCCGAACAGGTTGGCCAGCACGGGCATGTCGGCCTTGTCGCGGCCGGGCTGGCGGGCGTTTTCGAACAGCAGGGCCGGCCCGCCGGCGCGCAGCACGCGGTCGCAGATCTCGGTGATCTCGAGGTGGGTCGATACGGCGGTCGGGATGCGCTTGAGCTCGCCGCGCGCTTCGAGTTGGCGCAGGAAGTCTCGGAGGTCGCGGTATTTCACGGGCGGAGCACCTTGATGGGAGGAAGCCGGGGAGCGGTCACTTTAACCCGCCGCCGCGGCCGGGGAGCGCGGTGCGCGGGGCGCGATATGGCGCGAAGCCCGACGGTCGAGACAAATTTTACATATGTTTCTGAAGCTGATTCGGTCGCAGCGATAGTGCATACTCACTTTTCGCAATATTTCCATATGTGGTCGCATGGGAATCGATAGAAAATCACAATGACGGCGATTGTCCTTGTGCCGCACCAGAATGATGAATTTTTACGGTTGACCTGGGCAGATCGCATTTCTACAATCCGCCAACTTTCAGCGTGTGCCCGGTGCCGTCGTCCTGATCGCCGCCCCATGTGGGGCCGGACAAGACCACCGGGCTGCTCAACGGGCCATCGGGCGCCCACCATACTGGAGTTCTCTTAGCGGCGCGAACGCGCCCACTGCCCGAAACAGGCATGGTCCCGAGCTATCTCTGCGATAGCGATCATGCAGGTGTGCCGCCGTCGTCCTGACAGCGGCGCGATGTGCAGCCAAGCAGGTTGTGGCCTCGATGTCTGGAGTCGTCTTTCGATCGCTTCCGGATGCAGTATTTTTGTGGCCCGCCGTTGCAAGGAGGTAAGCATGCCCGACGCGCAGTCGAGCTCGTCGACGGAGCAGCCCGACCCCCGGCCTCGACCGGGAGTAGTGGATTGGTGCCGCTCCATCAATAGTTATGTAGGTTTGGCCGTGTTCGTCATGGCCGCCGTGATCTGGTCCGTTCCTGGTCTGCGTGACCAGGTTTCCCTGTTTACAGCGTTCAACGGCGCTGATGCGTCCGTGGCCGAGCAAGCCCCGGCCGAGGTCCTTGCGGCCGCCGCCGTGGCCGCCGCCATGGTCGACAATGCGCAGCCCCATGCCCAGGCGACGTCCTTCCTGAGTTCGACGGGCAATGCCGCCAAGCCGGCGCAGAAACCGCATGCGACCAAGGTGTCGGCCGTGCAGGCCGAGTCCCTGGGCCGCTATATCGCGCGCAAATACCGGGTCTCGAACGAGGCCACCCGGATGCTGATTTCCACCGCCTATGGCGTGGGGCAGGAAATGGGCCTGGATCCGCTGCTGCTCCTGGCCATCATCGCCATCGAGTCCAGCTTCAACCCCTTCGCCGAAAGCCACGTCGGCGCGCAGGGCCTGATGCAGGTCCTGACCCGGGTCCACACCGAGCGGTTCGAGCCGTTCGGTGGCAGCCAGGCTGCCTGGAACCCGGTGGCCAACATCCGTGTCGGCGCCTCGATCCTGAAGGAATACATCGAGCGCGGCGGTTCGCTGACGGCCGGCCTGCGCATGTACGTGGGAGTGGGGCCTGACGGTTCCAGCCCGTATGGCGACAGGGTCCTGGCCGAACGGCGCCGGCTGGCCTCGGCCGCGGGCGTCAACGCCGAGCTGCCGCCGGGCGCGGTTCCGGCCACGCCGGCGCGTTCCGCGTCCGCCAAGCCCATGCCCATTCCCACCGATCCGTCTTCGGAAGCGGTGTCCGTCAAGAACACCGAACCCGGTACCCCCGCGGTCATGTAGGTCCGTTCCCGGGCTCCGGCCCGGGCGGCTTACCGGAGCAGCCGTTCCATGCGCGCCACCCCTTCCTGCAACCGTGCCAGGTCGGTGGCATACGAGAAGCGCAGATAGGACGCGGTCTCGGCATTCCCGAAATCGCGTCCCGGCACCGCGCACACGCCGGCCTCGTGCAGCAGTCGCGTGGCGAAGGCCGCGCTGTCGGACGCATGTGCGCGCACATCACTATATATATAGAAGGCGCCGTCCGGCTTGACCGGAACCGTCAGGCCCAGGCGTTCGAACTCGGGCAGGAGATAGTCGCGCCGCTGGCGGAAGGCTTCCCGGCGAGCCTCGAAGATGTCGAGCGATTCGGGCTGGAAACACGCGAGCGCCGCGTACTGGGCCAGCGTCGACGGGCAGATGACCAGGTTCTGCGCGAGCTTCTCGAACACCGAGACCAGTTGCGGCGGCACCACCAGCCAGCCCAGGCGCCATCCGGTCATGTGGAAGTATTTCGAGAAGCTGTTGACGATGATGAGGTCGTCGGCCAATGCCAGCGCCGAGCGGCGGTCGCCCTCGTAGCCCAGGCCCAGGTAGATCTCGTCGACCAGGGTGAAGCCCTGCCGGCCGCGCACCTCGCGGATCAGTTCGGCCAGCGCCTGCGGCGCGATGGACGTGCCGGTGGGGTTGCCGGGCGACGCCACGATCACGCCGGCGGTGCGCGGCGTCCAGTGGCGCCGGATGTGTTCGGCCGCGAGCTGGAAGCGGTCGCCGGGGCCGGCCGGGATCAGCACGGGCTCGCCGCCGGCCGCGGTCACGATGTGGCGGTTGGCGGGATAGGTCGGATCGGGCATCAGCACCTGGGCGCCGGCGTCGACGAGCGCGGTGCAGGCCAGCAGCAGCGCGCCCGAGGCGCCGGCGGTGATGATGACGCGGGCCGGATCGACGGCCACGCCGAAACGCGTTTGATAGAAGCCGGCGATCGCCTCGCGCAGGGGGGCGATGCCGACCGCCTCGGTGTATTGGGTCCGGCCTTCGCGCGCGGTGCGCTCCAGCGCCTCGACCACGGCCGGGACGGCGGTGAAGTCGGGTTCGCCTATGCTCATCTGCACGATGTCGCGGCCCGCGGCCTGCAGGGCCGCCGCCTGCTTGACGACCTCCATGGCATAGAAGGGAGCGATGCGGGCAATGCGGGGGGAGAGGCGAAGCATGGCGGTCGAACGGGAAGTCATGGGGAGGGGGGGCCGTCGGCGTCCCGGGTCGTTCATGATACGCCGCGCCGCGGGCCGGCGCCGGTGGCCGTCCGGTCGGCCGCGCCGTTACAATGCGAAGCATGGTTCTCCCCGTCCTGTTGCCATGAAGCCCGGCCGCCGCGCTTTCTTCCTGCCCCGCATGCTTTCCGATGCGCCTTGGCCGGCTTTCTGCCAGCGCCTGGCGCGCATGGCGCGCGGCCAGGTCAGCGACGAGACGCCGCAGGCTGATGCGCCCGGACGGGCTCGACTGGTCGTGGCCAGGGAAGAAGACGTCTATCACGCCGCCGCGCTATGCCGCGAATTCGGCGTGCTGCTGGTGCAGCCCGGTGCGCGCGAGGCGGTCCTGCCGGCCGAGCGCGGCTGGCTGCGGCTGGATGCGTCACAACTGGCGGCGATCGAGTCTTTCGACGAGCGTTCCGGCACCGTCGTGGTGCAGGCGGGCTGTTCCATGGGGGAGTTGCGCGAGCGGCTGGCGGGAACGCCGTGGCGCTGGCACGCGGGCGCCGACCGCGAGTCCATCGGGGCCTGGCTGCTGCGTACCCGCGGCTGGCTGCCGGGCCGCTGCCGGGATTCGGGCCTGGAGGCCGCCCAGGTGTTGCTGGCCGATGGCGCGTTCGAACAACTGGGTCCTTTCGGGGTCGAGTCCACCCAGGCGCTGCGCTCCGCGTCGGGCAGCCGCCTGGTGTCCGACCTGTTCCAGCTGGCCACCGATTCCGCCGTCGCCGCGATGCTGGAGCTGCCGGTCTGGCCGGCCGGCTACCGGATCGACGCGCTTGTGCCGCGTGCCGTCGCGGGTGGAGAGCCGGTGCCCAACCCCGCCCACTTCCTGCTGGGCAGCGAAGGCACCCTGGCCTGGGCGGGCCGGTTCCGGCTGCGTTTGCGCGATGCCGGGGAAGCGCCGCCGGTGCTGTCCGTCCAGGAGCGCGAAGACCGGGCCTCGGGACGGGAAACCCCGGCCGACCGGCTCGACGCCATGGTCAAGGCCACGTTCGACGCGGGGAGTGTTTTCCCCTCGTCGGTTGTCTAACCCGTGCCGGGAGCGGATAATCCGCTCCTCGCATAACTTCGTGTGATCGCCCCGCGGCGCTATCTTTCCATGGCTCAACCCCTCGACCCCAACCTGCGCAAGGCCGCCCTCGAATATCACGAGCACGGCCGTCCGGGCAAGATTTCCATTGCCCCGACCAAGCAACTCGTCAACCAGCGCGACCTGGCCCTGGCTTATTCCCCGGGGGTGGCGGCGGCGTGCGAAGCCATCGTCGACGATCCCGCCGCAGCGTTCCGCTACACCGCGCGCGGCAACCTGGTGGGCGTGATCTCCAACGGCACGGCGGTGCTGGGCCTGGGGGCGATCGGGGCGCTGGCTTCCAAGCCGGTCATGGAAGGCAAGGCGGTCCTGTTCAAGAAATTCGCTGGCATCGACGTGTTCGACATCGAGGTCAACGAGACCGACCCCGACAAGCTGGTCGACATCATCGCGGCGCTCGAGCCGACGTTCGGCGGCATCAACCTGGAAGACATCAAGGCGCCGGAGTGCTTCGCGGTCGAACGCAAGGCCCGCCAGCGCATGAACATCCCCGTGTTCCACGACGACCAGCACGGCACGGCCATCACCGTGGCGGCCGCCGTCCTGAACGGCCTGACCGTGGTCGGCAAGAAAATCGACGAGGTCAAGCTGGTCGCCTCGGGCGCGGGCGCCGCGGCGCTGGCCTGCCTGAACCTGCTGGTCGACCTGGGCCTGCCCCTGGCCAATGTCTGGGTGACCGACATCGAAGGCGTGGTCTGGAAGGGGCGCACCACGCTGATGGATCCCGACAAGGAGCGTTTCTCGCAGGAAACGGACAAGCGCACGCTGGGAGAGGTGATCGCCGGAGCCGATGTGTTCCTGGGCCTTTCAGCGGGCGGCGTGCTCAAGCCGGAGATGGTGGCGACCATGGCCAAGCGGCCACTCATCCTGGCGCTGGCCAACCCCACGCCGGAAATCCTGCCCGAGGTCGTGAAGTCGGTGCGCGACGATGCCGTCATCGCCACCGGGCGTTCGGACTATCCGAACCAGGTCAACAACGTACTGTGTTTCCCGTACATCTTCCGGGGGGCCCTGGACGTGGGCGCGACCACCATCACGCGCGAGATGGAGATCGCCACCGTGCATGCGATCGCCGAACTGGCCCGCCAGGAGCAGAGCGAGATCGTCGCGGCCGCCTATGACGTGTCGGATCTCGCGTTCGGCCCGGAATACCTGATACCCAAGCCCTTCGATCCGCGCCTGATCGTGCGCATCGCGCCCGCCGTGGCGCGCGCGGCCATGGATTCGGGCGTGGCCACGCGGCCGATCGCCGACATGGATGCCTACGTCGAACAGCTGCAGCAGTTCGTCTATCACTCGGGCGCTTTCATGCGTCCCTTGTACGGCGCGGCGCGCCGCACGGTGCGCGAAGGCGGCAAGGCCCGCATCGTCTACACCGAGGGCGAGGACGAGCGCGTGCTGCGCGCGGTGCAGGCGGTCGTGGACGACGGACTGGCCCGGCCCATCCTGGTCGGCCGTCCGGCGGTGCTGGCCAAGCGCATCGAGAAGCTGGGCCTGAGGCTGCGCCTGGGGCAGGACGTCGAGGTCACCAACACTGAGTTCGACGAGCGCCACCGCAACTATTCCCAGGCTTACTGGGACATGACCAAGCGCAAGGGCATCACCAAGGAATACGCGAAGATCGAGATGCGCCGGCGCCTGACGCTGATCGGCGCGATGATGGTCCACCAGGGCGACGCCGACGGCATGATCTGCGGCACGGTCGGCCCCTACGTCAACCACTTGCAGTTCATCGACGAGGTCATCGGCCGCAATGCCAGCGCCAAGGTCTACGCCGCGATGAACTTCCTCGTGCTGCCGCAGCGCACGGTGGTGCTGGTGGACACGCACGTGAACGAGAATCCCGACGCCGGGCAACTGGCCGAGATCACCATCATGGCGGCCGAGGAAATGAAGCGCCTGGGCGTCGAGCCCAAGGCCGCGCTGCTGTCGCATTCGAACTTCGGCTCCAGCGACTCGCCGTCGGCGGTCAAGATGCGCCAGGCCCTGGCGCTGATCCAGGAGCGCGCGCCGTGGCTGGAGGTGGATGGCGAAATGCATGGCGACTGCGCCATCGATGAGGCGGTCCGTAACCGCATCATGCCCGACAGCACGCTCAAGGGCGAAGCCAACCTGCTGGTGTGTCCCACCATCGAGTCGGCCAACATCGCCTACAACCTGCTGAAGACGGCGGCCGGCAACAACGTGGCCATCGGCCCCATCCTGCTGGGCTGCAAGGCCCCGGTCAACATCCTGACCGCCAGTTCGACAGTGCGGCGCATCATCAACATGACCGCGCTGACGGTCATGGATGCCAACGCCTCGCGCCTGGATGGCAGCGGCGGGCGTTGATTCCGCCGCGGGGGCCGCGCACGCGGCCTCCACCGTGCCGGTGCTGCGGCCCGCATGCACCGGCCTCGTGCTTGCCGGCGGCGGCGCCCGCGCCGCCTACCAGGTAGGCGTGCTCAAGGCCATCGTCCGCATCCTGGGCGAGCGTCCAGGCGGCCTGCATGCCAATCCCTTCCACGTCTTGTGCGGCACCTCGGCCGGCGCCATCAATGCGGCCGTGCTGGCCTGCGGCGCCCACCACCTGCCGCAGACGATCGAGCACATGCTGGACGTCTGGGAGAATTTCCACGCCGCCCAGGTCTATCGGACCGATGTGCTGCGCACCGTGCGCGGCGGGGGCGGATGGCTGTCCATGCTGTCGTTCGCGCTGATGATGGCCCGCGTGGGCCGGAGCAGGCAGCCCGCGCTGCTGGACAACCAGCCGCTGGGCGAACTGCTGCGCGGCGTGCTGGATTTCGGGCGGCTGGACGCCAACCTGGCCGACGGCGTGGTCCAGGCGGTGGCCATTGCCGCCACCGGCTATACCTCGGGCCAGCACATCACGTTCTACCAGTCGGCCTACGAGATCGAGCCGTGGCGCCGTTCGCTGCGCGTGGCGGTGCGCGCCGAGATCGGCGTCGAGCACCTGCTGGCGTCCAGCGCGATCCCGTTCGTGTTCCCGGCCCGCCGGCTGCTGGTGCACGGAGAGCCCGAGTGGTGCGGCGACGGTTCCATGCGGCAGCTCGCCCCCATCAGCCCCGCGATCCATCTGGGCGCCGGCCGCGTGCTGATCATCGGCGGCGGCCATTCCGAGGCGGACCCCCGGCGCAGGGCCGGGGCGCCCACCTATCCGACGCTGGCCCAGATCGGCGGCCATGCCTTGTCCAATATCTTCCTGGACAGCCTGGATGCCGACATCGAGCGCATCCAGCGCATCAACCAGACCCTGTCGCGGCTGCCGGCCGAGGAGCGCTGGCGCGGCGCGCTGCGCCCCATCCGCGTGCTATCGATCTCACCCAGCCAGCGCCTGGATGAGATCGCCGGCCGCCACCTGGACAGCCTGCCCCCGGCGATGCGCACGCTGATGCGGGGCATGGGCGTATCGTCTGGTCCGGGCGAGCTGACAGGCGCGTCCCTGGCGTCCTACCTGTTGTTTGAACCTGGCTACACACGTGAGTTGATCGCCCTGGGGTTTGGCGATACGCTCATCCGCAGCGATGAGGTGCTGGCTTTCTTCCGTACCGACGAGGAATAGCGATGTCTTGGACACTGGGCCGTTTCCTGCGCGGGCTCGCGATCGGGCTGCTATGGCTGGTGCTGGGAGCCGGCGCCTGGGCGCGGGGCCCCGTGCCCGGCACGGTCGACGCCCGCGAGCTGCCGCCCGAGGCGCGCCAGGTGCTGGCGCAGATCCGGCAGGGCGGGCCGTTCAAGCACGTCCGCGACGGCGTGACGTTTTATAACCGAGAACGCCTTTTGCCCGTGCGGTCGCGTGGGTACTATACCGAGTACACCGTGCCCACGCCCGGTGCGCGCAACCGCGGCGCCCGGCGTATCGTCGCCGGCAAGGGTGATACGGGCGATCCCGCCACCAGCGGGGAATACTGGTATACCGCCGATCACTACGCGTCGTTCCGGCGCATCCAGGAGTGATCCATGTCCCCGAATGCGAGAAATCTGAACGAATGCCTCAAGACCGGCGGTGCCCTGGTTGACCCGGATCTCGATGTGAAGGCCTTGCTCGAGGCCGCGCGGCACCTGAAGCTGGCTGTCTACGAGGTCGACTGTTCGCGGGCCAAGAGCAAATCGGCGGTGTTGCGGGCGATCGCCAACGCGGTCGATTTTCCCGAGCATTTCGGTGGCAATCTCGACGCTTTGTACGACTGCCTGTGCGACACCGTGCTCGATCAGCCGGCCGGCATGGTGCTGGCGCTGCGCCAGTTGCACCAGGACGATCCTGGCTTGTCCGAGCACGCGGCCGCCATTTCCCAGGTGGGCGAGGATGTGGTCGAGTTCGCGCGCGAGAACGGCAAGGCCTTCACCTTCGTCCTGGACAAGGCCGACGGCGAGGTCGCATCGTCCCGGCTGGGTGCCTGAAGCGGCGGTCCGCCGGGGGCCGCTCATCCCAGGCAGCGGTATTTCGTTCGTCCAAGGCAAGGAGGATCCATGAAGCATCACATTGCAGTCATGCTGTTCCTGGGAACGTCCACGCTCTGCGCGCCGGCCCTGGCCGACCTGTCGATTCCGATGACCACCGTGGATGCCCAGGGCAAGGGCCAGGACATCGGCAAGGTCACGGTCAGGGAGACGCCCTACGGCCTGGTGTTCACGCCAGCGCTGACCGGCCTCGCGCCGGGGCTTCACGGCTTCCACGTCCACCAGAATCCCAGTTGCGATCCCGGCCAGCAGGACGGCAAGCCGGTGGCCGCGCTGGCGGCGGGCGGCCACTACGACCCCAAGAAGACGGGCAAGCACAGCGAGCCCTGGGACGACGGCGGCCACCTGGGCGACCTGCCCGCCTTGTACGTGGACGCCAGTGGCAAGGCGGATTACCCGGTGCTGGCGCCCAAACTGAAGAAGCTGTCGGAAGTGCAGGGCAGGTCGCTGATGGTGCACCAGGGCGGCGACAACCATGCGGACCATCCCATGCCGCTGGGCGGCGGCGGCGCCAGGATGGCCTGCGGCGTGATCTGACCCCCTACGCGCTTACGTGCGCCCGGCATGGTGAGCCCCCAGCCGCTGCGCGGCAGCCCCCCAGGGGGCGGGGACCCGCCTTGGGGCGGCCCGGCGCCGGGTCCCCAGGGGGCGAAACTGGCGGACCGGCGGAGCCGGATCCGCGGTTTCCTGGGGGGATCCCCGGCTGAGGGGGATGGGGTCAGATCCAGTCAAGCTTGGCCGACAGGGCCGAGATCAGCGCGGTGCCGGCCGTTTCGGTGCGCAGGATGCGGTCGCCGAAGCGGACGGCTCGCACGCCGTGGCGGGTGGCCAGCGCATATTCTTCGGGCGACCAGCCGCCCTCGGGGCCGACCAGCAGCTCCAGGTCGGCCGGGGGGGCGGGCAGGTCGCCCAGCCATTGGGTGAGCCGGACGTCGGCGTCGGGGTCGCAGAACACCCGCCGGGTACCGTCGGGGACGGGGCGCGACAGCCATTGCTCGGGCGTGAGGGGAGCGGCGACGGTGGGGACGCGGTTGCGGCCGCACTGTTCGCAGGCGGCGACGGCGACCCGCTGCCAGTGCTGTACCCGCTTTTCCAGGCGCTCGCCGGACAGCTTGAGGATGCTGCGGGCGGCCGCCAGGGGCTGGATGGCGTGGGCGCCCACTTCCACGGCTTTTTCCACCACCCAGTCCATCTTGTCGCCCGACGGGATGGCCTGCGCCAGCACGATGCGGCCCGGCAGTTCGGCCTCGCGCGGGTCGTGGGTACCCAATTGGGCCACCGCCTCCCGGCCGTCCACTTCCAGCCGGGCGGGGTATTGGCCACCCTGGCCGTCGAACAGGACGATCTCCTCGCCGTCGCGCAGGCGCAGCACGCGCAGGGCATGATGGGCGATCGGCGCAGGCAGGGCGATGCGGGCACCGGTTTGCAGGGGAAGGTCGACGTGGAAGCGGGGCAAGGGCATGGATAGGAGAGCGATGTAACTTTTGACAAGCATCCTGGCCGCCGGAAAGGCGGGGGACTTGGACGAATGTTAAACTCGAAAGCTTTGTAGCAGCGGGTTTTCCCGCCGGACGAGTGTCTTCATGAGCAATCAAGCCGCCCCTCAACTCAATATGGCGGATGCCATCCGCGCGCTGTCCATGGACGCCGTCCAGAAGGCCAACTCGGGCCATCCCGGGGCGCCCATGGGCATGGCGGAAATCGCTCTCGCGCTCTGGCACGGACACCTGCGCCACAATCCGGCGAATCCCGCCTGGGCCGACCGCGACCGCTTCGTGCTGTCCAACGGCCACGGCTCCATGCTCATCTATTCGCTGCTGCACCTCACGGGCTACGACCTGTCCATCGAGGAACTGCGCAATTTCCGCCAGATGCATTCCAAGACCCCGGGCCACCCCGAGGTCGGCATCACCCCGGGGGTCGAGACCACCACCGGCCCGCTGGGCCAGGGCGTGTCCAACGCCGTGGGCATGGCGCTGGCCGAGGCGCTGCTGGCGGCCGAGTTCAACCGCCCGGGCCTGCCCATCGTCGACCACTTCACCTATGCCTTCGTCGGCGACGGTTGCCTGATGGAAGGCATCTCGCATGAAGTCGCCTCGCTGGCCGGCACGCTCAAGTTGTCCAAGCTGATCGTGCTGTACGACTCGAACGGCATCTCCATCGATGGCGAGATCAAGAACTGGTTCGCCGACGACACCGCCAAGCGCTTCGAGGCCTATGGCTGGAGCGTGATCCGCGACGTCGACGGCCACGACGCGCAGGCGGTCGATGCCGCCATCGCCCAGGCCAAGGCCCAGGCGGGCAGGCACGGCGGCCCCACGCTGATCGAATGCCGCACCGTCATCGGCAAGGGCGCGCCCACCATGGCGGGCACCGACAAGGTCCACGGCTCGCCGTTGGGCGACAAGGAAATCGCCGCCACCCGCGAAGCCATCGGCTGGCCCTGCGCGCCTTTCGAGATCCCGGCCGAGGTCTACGCGTTCTGGGATGGCAAGGCCAAGGGAGCGCAGACCGAAGGCGCCTGGAACGAACTGTTCGCCAAATACGCCGCCCAGTTCCCCGGGCAGGCCGCCGAGTTCGAGCGCCGCATGCGCGGCGACCTGCCGGCCGAGTTCGCCGAGAAGTTCGCCCAATTCCTGGCCGAGACCAACCAGAAGCAGGAAACCGTCGCCACTCGCAAGGCCTCGCAGTTCAGCATCACGGCGCTGGCCGGCATGCTGCCCGAGCTGCTGGGCGGGTCGGCCGACCTGACCGGTTCCAACTACACCGACTGGAAGGGCGTGGCGCCGGTGCGTGCCGGCAAGGACGGCATCGAGTTCGGCCGCCACATCAACTACGGCGTGCGCGAGTTCGGCATGGCCGCCATCATGAACGGCATCGCGCTGCACGGCGGCTACCTGCCGTTCGGCGGCACCTTCCTGACCTTCTCCGACTATTCCCGCAATGCCCTGCGCATGGCGGCGCTGATGAAGCAGCGTGTCGTGCACGTCTTCACGCACGACTCCATCGGCCTGGGCGAGGACGGCCCCACCCACCAATCCATCGAGCACGCGGCCAGCCTGCGCCTGATTCCCAACCTGGCGGTCTGGCGTCCCTGCGACACCACCGAAACCGCGGTGGCCTGGGGCGCGGCCGTGGAGCGTCCGACCAGCATCGGCATGGACGTGCATGCCGGCGGTCCGTCGGCGCTGCTGCTGTCGCGCCAGAACCTGCCCTTCGTCGAGCGCGACCAGGCCACGATCGCGAACATCTCGCGCGGCGGCTACGTACTGCGCGACGCGCTCAACCCGCGCGCCGTGATCATCGCCACCGGTTCGGAAGTCGCGCTGGCGCTGGCCGCGCAAGAGGCGCTGGCCAAGGAAGAGATCTTCGTGCGCGTGGTGTCCATGCCGTGCACGCAGGTCTTCGACCGGCAGGACGACGCCTGGCGCCAGCACGTGCTGCCGCGCAGCCTGCCGCGGGTGGCGGTCGAGGCCGGGGTTACCGACTACTGGCGCAAGTATGTAGGACTGGACGGCGAGGTCGTGGGGATCGACACCTACGGTGAATCCGCGCCGGCCGGCGTGTTGTTCAAGCATTTCGGATTCACCACCGAACGGGTCGTCGAAGCCGTCCGGAAGCTGGTGGGCTGAGCGGGGCCATCGTCCGCCAACGTCACAGATTCTTCTCATCAAAGCAAAGGAAAACACCATGACCATCCGTGTCGCGATCAATGGCTATGGCCGCATCGGCCGCAACGTCCTGCGTGCCCACTACGAAGGCGGCAAGAAGCACGACATCGAAATCGTCGCCATCAACGACCTGGGCGACCCCAAGACCAACGCCCACCTGACCCGTTACGACACGGCCCATGGCAAGTTCCCGGGCACCGTCACGGTCGAGGGCGACTACATGGTCGTCAACGGCGACAAGATCCGCGTGCTGGCCAACCGCAACCCGGCCGAACTGCCCTGGGGCGAGCTGGGCGTGGACGTGGTGCTCGAGTGCACCGGCTTCTTCACCAGCAAGGAAAAGGCCGGCGCCCACCTGAAGGGCGGCGCCAAGAAGGTCGTGATCTCGGCCCCCGGCGGCAAGGACGTCGACGCCACCATCGTCTATGGCGTGAACCACGGCGTGCTGAAGGCCGAGCACACCGTCATCTCGAACGCTTCGTGCACCACCAACTGCCTGGTCCCGCTGGTCAAGCCGCTGCATGACAAGCTGGGCATCGTCTCGGGCCTGATGACCACCATCCACGCCTACACCAACGACCAGGTGCTGACCGACGTCTACCACGAGGACCTGCGCCGCGCCCGCTCGGCCCCCCAGAACATGATCCCCGCCAAGACCGGCGCAGCCGCCGCGGTCGGCCTGGTGATGCCCGAGCTGAACGGCAAGCTGGATGGCTACGCCATCCGCGTTCCGACCATCAACGTGTCGATCGTCGACCTGACCTTCGTCGCCAAGCGCGATACCACTGTCGAAGAAGTCAACGCCATCCTGAAGGAAGCGTCGGAAACCTCGCTCAAGGGCATCCTGAACTACAACACCGAGCCGCTGGTGTCGTCCGACTTCAACCACGACCCCGCCTCCAGCACCTTCGATGCCACGCTGACCAAGGTCAACGGCAACCTGGTCAAGGTCTCGTCGTGGTACGACAACGAGTGGGGCTTCAGCAACCGCATGCTGGACACCACCGTGGCGCTGATGTCGGCCAAGTAAGCATGGGCAAGGTCATCACGCTGGCCGATCTGGCGGCCAAGGGAAAACTGGACGGCAAGCGGGTGTTCATCCGCGCCGATCTGAACGTGCCCCAGGACGACCAGGGCAACATCACCGAGGACACGCGCATCCGCGCGTCGGTGCCGGGCATCCGCCTGGCGCTGGACGGCGGTGCCGCCGTCATGGTGACGTCGCACCTGGGTCGTCCCACCGAAGGCACCCTGACGCCCGCCGATTCGCTGGCGGTGGTGGCCAAGCGCCTGTCCGAGCTGCTGGGCAAGCCCGTGCGGCTCGTGGCGGACTGGGTCGATGGCGTGTCCGTCGCGCCCGGTGAAGTCGTGCTGCTCGAGAATTGCCGCGTCAACAAGGGCGAGAAAAAAGACGATGACGGGCTGGCGCGCAAGATGGCCGTGCTGTGCGACGTCTACGTCAACGATGCCTTCGGTACCGCGCACCGCGCGGAAGCCACCACGCACGGCATCGCCCGCTACGCGCCGGTGGCCTGCGCCGGTCCGCTGCTGGCGGCCGAGCTGGACGCCCTGGGCCGCGCGCTGAGCGCGCCCAGGCGGCCGCTGGTGGCCATCGTGGCCGGCTCCAAGGTCTCCACCAAACTGACCATCCTCAAGAGCCTGGCCGACAAGGTCGACCAGCTCATCGTCGGTGGCGGCATCGCCAATACCTTCATGCTGGCCAAGGGCCTGCCCATCGGCAAGTCGCTGGCCGAGCCCGACCTGCTGGACGAGGCCAGGGCCATCATCGAGGCCATGGAAAAGCGCGGCGCCGCCGTGCCCATCCCGACCGACGTGGTGTGCGCCAAGCGCTTCGGCGCCGATGCGCCGGCCGAGATCAAGGCCGCCGATTCCGTGACGGCCGACGACCTGATCCTCGACATCGGTCCCGCCACGTCCGAACGCCTGGCGCAATTGCTGAAGTCCGCCGGCACCATCGTCTGGAACGGCCCGGTGGGCGTGTTCGAGTTCGACGCTTTCTCGCACGGCACCGAAACGCTGGCCCGCGCCATCGCGGCCTCGCCCGCGTTCTCGATCGCCGGCGGTGGCGACACGCTGGCCGCGATCGCCAAGTACGGCATCGCGGACCAGGTTGGCTACATCTCGACCGGTGGTGGCGCTTTCCTCGAGTTCCTGGAAGGCAAGGCCCTGCCCGCGGTCGCCATCTTGGAGGAGCGCGCCGTCCGCGGCGCCTGACCCTGTGGACACACCTTCCGCTCGTGCCACGAAGATCGTGGCTACACTCGGGCCGGCTTCCAGCTCGGCCGACACCCTGGCGCGGATGATCCGCGCCGGCGTCGATGTAGTACGGCTCAATTTCTCGCATGGCACCGCGGAAGACCATGCGGCGCGCGCCGCCCTGGTCCGCGCGGCTGCGGCGGCCTGTGACCGCGAAGTGGCGATCATGGCCGACCTGCAGGGCCCCAAGATACGCGTCGGCAAGTTCGCCGACGGCAAGGTGCTGCTCGAACCGGGCCGGCCCTTCATCCTCGATGCCGCCTGCGAGCTGGGCGACGAGGGCAAGGTGGGCCTGGATTATCCCGACCTGCCGCGCGATGTGCGGGCGGGCGACATCCTGCTCCTGAACGACGGCCTGATCCGCCTGCTGGTGATACGCGTCGCCGGCACCGAGATCCACACCGAGGTGCTGGTCGGGGGCGAGCTTTCGAACAACAAGGGCATCAACCGCCAGGGCGGGGGCCTGACCGCGCCGGCGCTGACCGGCAAGGACATGGAAGACCTCCGGTCCGCGGTGCAGATGGGCGTGGACTATATCGCCATCAGCTTCCCCAAGAATCGCACCGACATGGAGATGGCCCGCCAACTGGTGGCCATCGCCGGCGCGCCCACGGGCGTGCGGCCCCAGCTCATCGCCAAGATCGAGCGGGCCGAGGCCATTGCCGTGCTGGAGGAAATCATCGATGCCTCGGACGGCATCATGGTGGCGCGCGGCGACCTGGCGGTGGAGGTCGGCGCCGCGGCCGTGCCCGCGCTGCAGAAGCGCATGATCCGGCTGGCGCGCTCGCACAACCGCACCGTCATCACGGCCACGCAGATGATGGAATCCATGATCGTCAACGCCATGCCTACGCGCGCCGAAGTGTCGGACGTCGCCAACGCGGTGCTGGACGGCTCGGATGCGGTGATGTTGTCGGCCGAGACCGCGGTCGGGCGCTATCCCGTGGAAACGATCGAGGCCATGGCCTCGATCTGCCTGGAAGCCGAGAAGTCGCAGCATTTCGAACTGGACAAGGATTTCCTGGACCAGACCTTCCACCGGGTGGACCAGTCCATCGCCTACGCGGCGCTGTTCACGGCGCACCACATGCGCTGCAAGGCCATCTGCGCGCTGACGCATTCGGGCGCGACGACCTTGTGGATGAGCCGGCACGATGGCGCGACACCCATTTACGCATTGACCCCGCGTGTGGCGACCCAGCGCAAAGTGGCGTTGTACCGCAACGTGCAGACCCTGCAGCTGGAGGAATCCGGTGATCGCGACGCGTCGCTGCTGGCGGCCGAGAAGCTGCTGGTGGAAAAAGGCGTGGCGGCGCCGGGCGACCTGGTCGTCTTCACCGTGGGCGAGCCGATGGGCTCGCCGGGCGGAACCAATACTCTAAAAATCGTGAGGGTAGGCCAGCACGGCTGAACCCCCAACCTTTTCTTATTCAGGAGTTCACAATGGCACTCGTTTCCATGCGTCAACTGCTCGACCATGCGGCGGAACACGGTTACGGCATCCCGGCGTTCAACGTCAACAACCTGGAGCAGGTCCAGGCCATCATGGAAGCCGCCGACGAGACCAACAGCCCGGTCATCATGCAGGCCTCGGCCGGCGCCCGCAAATATGCCGGCGAAGGCTTCCTGAAGGCACTCATCGCTGCCGCCGTCGAATCCTATCCCCACATTCCCGTCGTCATGCACCAGGACCACGGCCAGTCGCCCGACGTCTGCAAGGGCGCCATCGCCATGGGTTTCTCCAGCGTGATGATGGACGGCTCGCTGCTGGCCGATGGCAAGACCATCGCCGACTACGACTACAACGTCGACGTCACCTCCAAGGTGGTGCAGATGGCCCACGTGCAGGGCATCTCGGTCGAAGGCGAACTGGGCTGCCTGGGCTCGCTCGAAACCATGAAGGGCGACAAGGAAGACGGCCACGGCGCCGAGGGCACCATGACCCGGGAACAACTGCTGACCGATCCCGAGCAGGCCGCCGACTTCGCCAAGCGCACCCAGATCGACGCGCTGGCCATCGCCATCGGCACCAGCCACGGCGCCTACAAGTTCTCGCGCAAGCCCAGCGGCGACATCCTGGCCATCGAGCGCATCAAGGAAATCCACCGCCGCTTGCCGACCACCCACCTGGTGATGCACGGCAGCTCCAGCGTGCCGCAGGACCTGCTGGCCGAGATCCGCGAATTCGGCGGCGACATGAAGGAAACCTACGGCGTGCCGGTCGAGGAAATCCAGGAAGCCATCAAGCACGGCGTGCGCAAGATCAACATCGACACCGACATCCGCCTGGCGATGACGGGCGCGATCCGCCGCTTCCTGGCCGAGAACCCCTCGAAGTTCGACCCGCGCGAGTACCTCAAACCCGCGCGCGTCGCCGCCAAGAAGATCTGCGTCGAACGCTACAACCAGTTCGGCACCGCCGGCAACGCCAGCAAGATCAAGGCCGTGGCGCTGTCGCAGATCGCCGCCGACTACGCCTCGGGCAAACTGGCTCAAATCGTAAAGTAAGAAGTCCACCCCCTACGCGCTTTCGCGCGCCCCGCAGTATAGTGACCCCCAGCCGCTACGCGGCAGCCCCCGGGGGGAGCCAGGCCCGCCTTGGGGCGGCCCGGCGCCGGACCTGGGGGCGATGCGCGGGGACCGGCAAAGCCGGATCCCCCCGCATCCTGGGTCTGAAGCCAACGCGCTTTGTAGAGCATCGAATCATGGCCGTACCGCCGCTTTACCAGTCCACCATCCGTTCCCTGCCGCTGCTGGCGCGCGGCAAAGTGCGCGACATGTATGCCGTCGGCGACGACAAGCTCCTGATCGTCACCACCGACCGCCTGTCCGCCTTCGACGTCATCCTGGACGATCCGATCCCGGGCAAGGGCGAGGTACTGAACTCGCTCACCAATTTCTGGCTGGGCCGGCTCGGCAACATCATCCCCAACCACCTGACCGGCGTCGAGCCCGAGAGCGTCGTTGCCGCCGACGAGCGCGACCAGGTCGCGGGCCGGGCGGTGGTGGTCAAGCGGCTCAAGCCGGTGCTGGTGGAAGCGGTGGTGCGCGGCTACCTGATCGGCTCGGGCTGGAAGGACTACCAGGACACCGGCGGCGTCTGCGGCATCAAGCTGCCGGTCGGCCTGGTGCAGGCGCAGAAGCTGCCCGCGCCCATCTTCACGCCGGCGGCCAAGGCGGAACTGGGCTCGCACGACGAGAACGTCAGCTTCGAGCACGTGGTCAGGGAAGTCGGCCCGCAACTGGCCGAGCAGATCCGCGAAGTCTCGCTGCGCATCTACCAGTTGGCATCCGAATATGCCGCCCAGCGCGGCATCATCATCGCCGACACCAAGTTCGAATACGGCCTGGACGAGAACGGCGTGCTGCACCTGATGGACGAGGTGCTGACCCCCGATTCGTCGCGCTTCTGGCCGGCCGATTCCTACGTGCCGGGCAGCAGCCCCCCGTCGTTCGACAAGCAGTTCGTGCGCGACTGGCTGGAAACCCAGCCCTGGGACAAGACCGCTCCCGCGCCGCGGCTGCCGCAGAACGTGCTGGAGCGCACGTCGGACAAGTACCGCGAGGCGCGGGTCCGGTTGGTCGGGGTTTGATCGCCGGCTTGCGCAAGGCAGGGTGATGGCGGGCAGGATGGAAACATCCTGCCCGCCGTTTTTCTTTTGGATGTCATGACATAGAATATTTGCATGACCGCCGCCCTTGCCTTCGACACCTTGCAGTATTCCAAGCGCCTGCAGCAGGCGGGCGTGGCTGCGCCCTTGGCGGATGCGCAAGCCGAAGCGCTGGCGCAGGTGTTGACAACCGGCATGGACGCCTTGGCTACGCGAGCCGATCTTGAAAAGGTCACGCTGGCTACGCGAGCCGATCTTGAAAAGGTCACGCTGGCTACGCGAGCCGATCTTGAAAAGGTTACGCTGGCTACGCGGGCCGATCTTGAAAAGGTCACCCTCGCTACGCGAGCTGATCTCGAACGGGTCACACAGACCACACGGGCCGATCTCGAACGGGTTACACAGGCCACACGGGCCGATCTCGAACGGGTCACACAGACCACACGAGCCGATCTCGAACGGGTCTCTCTGGCAGCGCGTACCGATCTCGAGCGGGTGGAAACCAGCCTCAAAGGAGACATCCACGCGCTGGAAAACCGGTTGATCAGCACCGAGGGTCAGCTGAGATCGGAATTTCGCTCGGAATTGCGCCTGCTGGAACAGCGCATGACCATCAAGCTCGGTTCCATGCTGGTCGTGGCCGTGGGCGTCATGGCGGTGCTCGACAAGCTGCTCTGAATCAGATCAGCGCGATCTCCAGCCTGACCGCATCCCCCCGGTATATCCCTTCCCCTACGTAGATCAGCTTGCCCGACGTGTCGATGGCGCGCCGCACGACGTGCGCCACCGGCGCGTTCAGCGGCAGTTCCAGCAGCGCGGCCATCTCGCGGTCGGCGCTGCCCAGGGTCATGATCTGGTTGGCCCGCGCGATGCGCTTGCCGGCGATCTCGTGCAGGATGGGCAGGGTGGCCTCGTGCCGGAACCGTTCGGGTGGGCCTTGCCTGAACAACTCGCTGTCTAGGATGAAGCGGGCCGCCAGGTAGGGGTGGCCGTCGCGCGCGTGTACCCGGCGCATCATGGTGTAGTGCTCGGCCGGTTCGCCTTCGCCGGTGGCGAACGCGGGCAGTTCGTCCAGGTCGCGCTGCTCCAGGACCTCGATGTCCGCGCCCTCGTGGGCCGAGATCAGCGAGGCCCAGTCGATGGCCAGCCGGTGCGCGCTGCGCTCCTTGGGCGTCCTGCGCACGAAACTGCCCTTGGCGCGGAAACGCTCGATCAGGCCCTCGTCCTCCAGCACGCCCAGCGCCTCGCGTATGGTGCCGCGCGCCACCTCGAAGTCCACGGCCAGGTCCGCGACGTTCGGAATGCGGCCGCCCACCGGCCAGTCGCCGGTGATGATCTTGTTGCGGAACAGCGATGCCAGTTGCAGATAGCGTGCCATCCGGTCTAGCGTGGTGTCGGTGAAGGAGGACATGGGTCGGGAGCCTGGTTCGGGAACGGCGGTCGGCGCGGGAAGGCCGACCGCGATTATTCCATCCCTGCCATTATCCTGCGGACCGTCCGTCATTCGGGCTGGATATTCAGCTCGCGTGCCAGCCGGCCGAAGGCCGTGATGTCCCGCTCCACCGTGGACCGCATCTCCTCGGGCGTACCCTGGGCCGGCTGGAAGCCGCTGTCGGCCAGCTTGGCGCGGATCGCGGCGTCGGCCAGTACCTGCCGGATGGTGCCCGAAAGGCGGTCGCGGATCGCGGCGGGCGTGCCGGCGGGCAGGGCGAAGCCGAAATAGGTGTTGGGTATGGTGTTCTCGTCGCCGCCGATCTCGCTGACGGCAGGCACGTCCGGCAGCAGCGGGAAGCGGTGGCCGCCTCCCACCAGCAGCGGCCGCACGCGGCCTTCGCGGATCGCGCCCAGGGCCGGCCCGATCGTCACCAGCGCCATGTCGACCTCGCCGGCCATGGCGGCGGTCAGCGCCGGGGCGCCGCCCTTGTAGGGCACGTGGGTCAGCTGCATGCCCAGGCGAGAGCACAGCGACTCGGTGCCCAGCTGGGTCATGCTGCCGTTGCCGAAGCTGGCGTAGGTGAGGTGGCCGGGCTGTTTGCGCGCGGCGGCGACGAGCTCCTGGATGGTCTTGGCCGATTGCTTGGAGCCGGCCACGAGCACATAGGGGCCCCAGACCGCGATACCCACGTAGGAGAAGTCCTTCAGCGGGTCGTAGGGCAGCTTCTTGTACAAACTGGGGTTGATGCCCAGCGCGCCGCGGTCGACGAACAGCAGGGTGTAGCCGTCGGGCGCGGCCTTGGCCACGGCTTCGGTGCCGATCAGGCCGTTGGCCCCGGGCCGGTTGTCGACCACGACTGGCTGGCCCAGCTTTTCCGCCAGTTGCTGAGA
Source organism: Alcaligenaceae bacterium SAGV5 (assembly GCA_009360345.1). GTDB lineage: Bacteria > Pseudomonadota > Gammaproteobacteria > Burkholderiales > Burkholderiaceae_B > Pigmentiphaga. The sequence goes on along the minus strand of SPDP01000001.1, from coordinate 1,842,798 downwards.
TACCAGCCGGGCGTTGGAGTCGGCGCCGGCGCCGGCGGGGAAGGGCACGATGACGCGGATGGCGCGAGCCGGATAGGCCTGGCCCTGGCCGTGCGCGGTGCCGGCGGCGCCCAGCGCGAGGCCGGCACCGGTGGCGATGAAGCCACGGCGGGTGATCGAGGTGTCGCGATGGTCTTGCATGCGGTGTCTCCTTTCCATGGCCGGTGTCGGCCGGTGGTCCGTCCAGGCCGTGTCTGCGCGCGGCCGTGGGCGGGATCTTGCTTGAAATGGGCGGATCCTAGGGTGTCGGCCCCCGGGCGGCGGCGATTTCCTGCTCCGGCACGCCGGCTTCGGCCAGGATCGCGGTGGTCTGCTCGCCCAGCGTGGGGGGAGGATAGCGGCTGGGCGGACGCTGGCCGTCGTAGCGGATCGGCCGGCTCAACGCGCGTACCGATCCCATCTCCGGGTGATGCAGCTCGTGGAAACTGCCGGCTGCCGCGAATTCGGGGTCGTCCAGGATATCGGGCACGGTCAGGACCGGCGCATGCGGCACGTCGGCGGCGCGCAGCGCGGCCAGCCAGTGTGCCTGGGGCCGCGCGCGGAAGCGGTCCCGCAGCAGGTCGGACAGCGCGGCGAAGTTGGCGATGCGCGCGCCGCGGGTGGCGAAGCGCGCATCGTTCCGTAGTTCGGGCATGTCCACGGCCCGCACCAGGCCTTCCCAGAACTTCGACGGAGACGAAAGCTGCAAACCGATGCGCGCGCCGTCGGCGCACTCGAACGCGAGACTGTGCGAGTAGGACGCGCGCGTGGTCGACCGCATGCGCGTGCCGTCGCGGGTATAGCTGGCGAAGAAGTCGGGCATGAACGACATGGACGCCTCGATCATGTTGACCTCGACCAGCCGGCCCCGTCCGCTGGCCTGCCGGGCGAACAGCGCGCCCAGGATGCCCTGGCACGCGTACATGCCCGCCAGCTGGTCCGAGATGGTGGGGCCGCGCACCTGCGGATTGGACGGATCCAGGAAGGTGTCCAGCATGCCGCTCAGGGCCTGGCCGATGGTGTCGAAGGCGGGCTGGCCCTCGTGCCGGCTGCCGGGCAGGAAGCCGCCGATCGCGCAATAGACCAGTTGCGGCCGCCGCGCGCGCAGCGTCTCCCACCCCAGCCCCATTCTGTCCATGACGCCGGGCCGGAAGTTCTCGATCAGCACGTCCGCCGTGTCCACGAGCCGGAGCAGGGCGCCGCGTCCGGCCTCGGTGGCCAGGTCCAGCTTCACGCTGCGCTTGTTGCGGTTGAACGCGACGAAGTTCGGACTGTACTGGCCGTCGCGGAAGGCGCGGAAGGGATCGCCTTCCGGCCGCTCGACCTTGATCACGTCGGCGCCCAGGTCGGCCAGCATCAGGCCGGCATAGGGGCCGGTGATGAAGTTGCCCAGCTCCAGCACCCGGATGCCTTGCAGGACGTCGCCGGAGGCGGGCGCGGACGCGGCGTTCATTGCGCGGCCCGCCGGTATTCGCCGAACCCGGGGCGGTAGGTCTTGTCGTCCAGGAACTGGGTCATGGCCTGTTCGCGTCCGCCCTCGGTATCCATGAAGCGCATCTCGCGTTCCTTGGCCAGCAGGTAGTCGGCGGCCTGGTCCACGCTCATGCCGCGCACCAGGCGCAGGCTTTCCTTGATGGTGCGCAGCGTCTGCGGATTCTTGCGCGCCAGCGAGGCGGCCAGCTCCTCGGTGCGCGCGCGCAGCCGGTCGAGCGGCACCGATTCGGTCACCAGCCGCATCTGCGCGGCCGTCTTGCCGTTGAAGGGATCGCCCGTCATCGCGTAGTAGACGGCGTCGCGGTAGGCCAGCCCGTCGACGATGACCTTGCCCACCAGGCCGCCGGGCAGGATGCCCCAGTTCACCTCGGACAGGCCGAACTGCGCCTCGTCGGCCGCGATGGCGAAATCGCAGGCGAACAACTGCACGAAGGCGCCGCCGTAGCAGTGCCCGTTCACCATGGCGATGGTGGGCTTGGGAAAGCTGCTGAGCAGGGTCCAGCGCCATTCGTGGTTGGCCAGCCGGGCCAGGTGCCGCTGCTTGGGCTTGTCGTCCAGCGCGCGGAAGAACAGGCCGATGTCCTGGCCGGCGCACCAGCTGTCGCCCGCGCCGGTCAGCACCAGCACGCGCACCGCGGGTTCCTCGGCCAGTTCCTTGAGCACGTCCACCATCTCGAAGTGCAGGTCCGGGCTCATCGCGTTGCGCTTGTCCGGGCGGTTCAGCGTGACCCAGCCTATGCCGTTGGCGATCTCGACTTTGACGTTCTTCAACTGATCGAATTGCATGCTTGTCTCCTCCAGATTCAAAGCGTGATGTAGACGTTCTTCAACTGCGTGTAGGACACCAGTTCCTCGAAGGATTCCTCGCGATTGTTGCCGGACTGCTTGTAGCCGCCGAAGGGTGCGGGGAAGAAATGCCTGGCCGCGTTGTTGACCCAGACGTAGCCCGCCTCGAAGCGTCCGGCGGCGCGGTGGGCCGTATCGAGCCGCGTGGTGTAGACGCCGGCGGCCAGGCCGTACTCCAGCGAATTGACCTGGTCGAACATCTCGTCCTCGTCCGACCACTTGAGGATGGACAGCACCGGGCCGAATATCTCTTCGCGCGCGATGCGCATGTCCATGGTCACGTCGGTGAAGACGGTGGGTTCGATGAAATGGCCGCCGGCCAGCTCGGCGCCATCGGGATGCTTGCCGCCCGCGGCCAGCCGGGCGCCTTCCTGCCTGCCCAGTTCGATGTAGTGCATGATCTTGTCGTACTGCTCGCGCGAGACGATGGCGCCCATGGTCGTCGCCTTGTCGGTGGGCAGGCCGGGCCGGTAGGCGCGCACGCCTTCCAGCACGCCCTGGACCACCCGGTCGTAGACCGACTCGTGCACGAACAGCCGCGTGGTCGAACTGCAGGCCTGGCCGCACCAGGTGAAGCACATGCCGGCCACGGCGCCCTTGATCGCGCGTTCCAGGTCCGCGTCGGGATAGATCACCAGCGCGTTCTTGCCGCCCAGCTCCAGGCTCACGTGCTTGAGATGCTCGGCCGCGCCGCGGGCGATGGCCTTGCCCGTGGCGATGCTGCCGATCAGCGTGACCTTGGGCACCAGAGGATGATCCACCAGCGCCTGCCCGCATTCGGTGCCGCCTGACAGCACGTTGATGACCCCGGGCGGCGCGATGCCGTCGATCAGCTCCATCAGCCGGTAGGCCGACAGCGGCGCCTGCACCGGTGGCTTCATGATGACGGTGTTGCCGGCGGCCACCGCCGCCGCCAGCCGGCTGGCGGTGAACATCATGGGGTGGTTGTAGGCGACGATGCGGGCGCAGACGCCGTAGGGTTCGCGCACCGTCATGTCGATGACGCCTTCGCCCATGGGGATGGTGGAGCCACGCAGCTCATGGACCAGTCCGGCGAAGTAGTCGATGAGCTGGGTGGCGATGTCGACATCGTGCATCAGCGCGGACACGGGGTTGCCGCAGTCGATGGCGTCGATCATGGCCAGTTCCTCGCGGTGTTCGCGCATGGCCTGGGCGATGCGGCGCAGCACCGTGGCGCGTTCGCCGGGCGCGGTGCGCCGCCACGAGCGGTACGCCTCGTGCGCGGCGCGCACGGCGGCGTCGACGTCGGCGCGGTTGGCCACCGCGCAGGGGCCCAGGTTCTCGCCGGTGGACGGGCTGAAGGAGTCGGCATAGCCCCCCTCCGGGCGATGCCAGGCGCCGCCGTAATAGAGGTCGCGATGCTTCGGCAGCAGTTTCTCGATGGACATGGTCTTCCTCCTGGGTCGTTGTTGTCGTGTCGTATCGGGCCGGCGGCCGCTTCAGTCCGCGGGCAGGAAGGCGCGCAGCACGCGCGTCAGGTCCCCGGGGTTGTCGCCGGCCAGGTCGTGGCTGCCGTCGATTTCTTCGGCGCGGCAGCGCGGATTGGCCAGCCGCAGCTTGTCCAGCGTGGGCGCCTCGAACATGTCGGACCGGCTGCCGCGCACGAACAGCGCGGGCACGCGCAGTTCCCTGACCATGGCCCACAGGTCCGGTCCCGGCGCGGCGGGCTTGCCCTGCAGGGTCTGGCGGAAGCTGTCGCGGAAATGCAGGTCGCGCTTGAGTTCGTAGCCGCCGGCAACGGGCCGCAGGAAGGCCTCGTAGCGCTTCCTGGCGGGAGCGTCCGCCGGCAGGTCGGCGGGCAGTCCGTGGTAGGCCAGCGCCTCGTCCACGGACGCGAACACATCCGGCTGGTTGCCGATGCGCAGGGCGACGTTGCGGCGGCCCGCCGCGGCAACGTCGGGCGCGAAGTCCAGGCAGGCCAGCGCCGCCACCCGATCGGGGTACCAGTGGGCAGCGCACAGGCAGATTCGTCCGCCCATGGAGTGGCCGGCCAGCACGGCGCGTGGCCAGTGCAGGTGGTCGAGCACGGCCACGAGGTCGTCGGCGAAGTCGCGCAGGTCGTAGTGCCGGTCGGGGCTGCGGGTGGAGTCGCCGAAGCCGCGCAGGTCGACGGCGACCACCTCGCGGTCGGCGGCCAGGGCCTCGGCGATGCCGGTCCAGTCGTACGAGAAGTACGACAGGCCGTGCGCGATGAGGACGGGCGTGGCGCCGGGTGCGCCGAAGCGGCGGTAGAAGATATCGACGTCGCCGCTGCGGGCGGTGCCGGTGCGATGGGCGGTGAGGGCCATGGTGTGTCCTGGTCGGTTCGTGGTCGGTGCTTCAGCCGGCGGTGACGATGCCCATGCCGGTCAGCCACTCGGGAATGATCCGGTAGTAGCGCACCTGTATGGGATGCGTTTCGATCGCGCGCGCGGCGGCGGCCGCCGCGACCCAGGCCCGGATCTCGTGCCCGCCGAAGCCGCCCCTGCGATCGATCCCGGCGTCGTCGATGCGGTCCAGGGCATCGGTGTCGTAAGCGCACAGCGTGGCCATGAAGGCCTCGTCCCATTCTCGATCGGGAGGCATGCAGGGCCCCTTGCCGGCGACCAGGTCGCGGCCGGCCTGGATCACGCGGGCCTCGCGCCCGGCCAGCTCCTCGGGCGTGGGGGTGTGCCGCTTGACCAGCCGCTGCGCGATGTCGTGCGGCACCTGGCGCAGGCGCGGCGTCGGCGGGTCGTGCGACAGGCCGCCCGAGCCGATGATGGTCACGCGCAGGCCGCGCGTGGCCAGGAAGCGGCCCACGGCTTCGCCGAACAGGCGCGATCGCCGCATGGACGGGCGCGGGTCGGCGGCGCAGTTCAGGAAAATGGGCAGCACGTCGTAGCGCGCCAGCGCGCCGGTCAGTTGCGTCAGCGAGAGGGCGTTGCCGTGGTCCACGCACATGTCGTAGGAAATGGCGGTGTCCAGGTCTTCGCGATGCAGTGCCCGGGCGCATTCCAGCGCCAGCTCGGTGGGCACGCGCAGCGGGCCGCCGGGCAGCCCCCAGTCGCGCGTGCCGTGGGCCGCCAGTCCCAGGCAGAACGCCGGCATCAGGTCATAGAAAAAACCATTGAAATGGTCCGGGCCGAAGCTGACCACGAGGTCCGGCGAGAAGGCATGGACTTCGCGCGAGATCGTTTCCATCTCGGCGAAGAAAGCGCGCTGGCCCTCGAGGTCGGACGCCTCGATGTCCGTCAGCATGAGCGGACTGTGCGAGCAGCAGATCAGTTGCGCGGGCATGGACGGCTCCTAGATGTGGACGGGATCGAGGGTGCTGGGCGCGAACAGTTCGTCCGCGCCCAGTTGCCGGACGGCCAGCCCTTGTTCGTACGAATAGCGCGTCATCGCTTCCAGCGTCTTGCGGTTGGCCTCCACGCCGTAGGGCCAGAAATCCCGGCCCATGACGGCCTCGGTGGATTCCAGCTCGGCGGTTACCCAGGGCAGTCCGATCTTCAGCGCGGTGACTTCGCGCAGATCGCGTTCGGCGATCTCCTTGGCCTGGGCGAACGCCTTGTACAGGCTGGCGGGCAGCCAGGGATGCTTTTGCGCCAGATCCTGGCGCACGCCCAGCGCATGCATGATGGGGAAGAGGCCGGTGCGGGCGAAATATGCCTGCTCGACGGCGCGGTAATCCGGGTACAGGCGCCGTACCTGGGGATGGCCCTCGATCAGGCAGGAAGGCGCACGAGCGGAGATGACGGCGTCCAGTTCGCCAGCCGCCAGCAGGTTGGAGAGCGAGCGGCCTTCAGGCGCGCTTTCCAGCGGAAAGCCGGGCGGGAGATTGAGCGGGAACTTGTCCTTGCGGCCGTACTGTTCCAACCCGCCCTGGACCCAGTCGATGTCGGCGGCCTCGATACCGTACTCGTCCTTCAGGAAGCCTCGCACCCACAGCACGGCAGACATCTGGTACTCGGGCAGGCCGATGCGCTTGCCGCGCAGGTCGGCTGCGCTGGCGATGCCGCGGTCGTTGCGGATGTAGATGGCGGAGTGGCGGAAGGTGCGCGACAGGAAAACGGGCAGGGCGACGTAGGGCGCGATGCCGCGGGACAGCGCGATCAGGAAGGGACTGAAGCCGATCTCGGCGACATCGAATTCGCCGTGGAAATAGGCGCGATGGAAACACTCTTCCACCGGCATGGGGAGGTAGTTGACCTCGCAGCCTTCGACCGTGACGCGGCCGTCCAACAGCGGACGGACCCGGTCATAGTCCCAGGTGGCGATGGTGATGGGTAGGCGGGCCATGATGCTCCTGCGGTTCTATCGTCGGCGCTCATTCTAGACCTCAAAAAATCAAAAGTATAGATTTTTGAGCTTTGTAGGTTTAGCATCGTGTCTGAGCACACCGGACCACCCATTCGAACGACATCGGCGTGCGTATACGAGGAGACTTCCATGCACCGATCCATCGCGCGTTGCGCGCTCGCCGCCGTGTTCGTCTGCGCGTCCGCGGCGGCCCAGAAACCTTCCTATCCCGACCGGCCCGTGCGCGTCGTCGTGCCCTATGGGCCGGGCACGGCGCCGGACCTGATCGCGCGCGTCGTGAGCGAACAGCTGTCGCGCCAGACCGGCCAGTCCTTCGTGGTCGAGAACAAGCTGGGCGCCGGCGGCAAGATCGGCACCGAGGCCGTGGCCGACGCCAAGGCCGATGGCTATACGCTGCTGCTGGGCGGCAAGGACACGCACGGCATCCTGACCCACTTGTATCCCGATTGGCGCATCAAGCCGGAAAAGGACTTCGCGCCCGTCGCGCTGCTGGCCCGTATCCAGAACGTGCTGCTGGCCAGCCCCAAGCTGCCGGCCTCGAACCCGCAGGAGTTCATCGCGCTGGCCAGGCAGAAGGAACTGCGCTACGGCACGCCCGGCATCGGCACCAACCTGCACCTGGCCGCCGCCTACCTGCAAAACAACTATGGGTTGAAGCTGCTGCACATCCCGTACAGCCGCAGCTTCGCCGAGGCCCTGCCGGCGCTGGCGCGTGGCGAACTGGACCTGGTGGTGGCCGGCCTGCCGCCGGCCATGCCGCTGCTCAAGGACGGCCGCATCAAGGCCATCGCCGTGACGGGCACCCAGCGTTCGCGCTTCGCGCCGGACATTCCCACCTTCGCCGAATCCGGCGTGTCGGGCCTGGAGTCGGGCGGCTGGTTCGCGCTGTTCGCTCCCAAGGGCGCGCCCCAGGCCGCCGTGGATTCGTTGTCGAAGATGGTGGCGGCCGCGCTGCGCGAACCCGCCGTGGCCGAGAAACTGTCCGGCGTCTATGCCGACCCGGCGCCGTCCTCACCCGCGGAACTGGCCAAGCTGGTGGCCGACGAAACGCAGCGCTGGGGCAAGGTCGTCGCCGACACGGGCATAAAAGTCGAGTAGAGGTAGACCCACCCCCTACCCGCTTCGCGGGCCCCCTCAAGGGGGCGGCGCTGGCGGACCGGCAAAGCCGGATCCGCGGCGCCCTGGGTCTAGTACCTGTTTCTTGGTACGCCACACCGTTGCTACCGCTGGCAGCCAGCGAAGCACCGGTGCCTCAACCCAAGATAGACGAACTAGACTCAGGATGCGGTGGATCCGGCTCCGCCGGTCCACCCGCATCGCCCCTGGGGGCGCGCGTGAGCGCGTAGGGGGGGCTAAAATAATACCGTCGACAGTTTCCGGCGGTATTGCGAGACCAGCTCGGGCTGGGCCGAGGCCATGTCGAAGACGGCGATCAGGGTCTTGCGGCCGATCTCTTCCTGGAAGGCGCGGTCGCGCAGGACGATTTCCAGCAGTTCGTCCATCGCGCCGGCCCAGGCGCGGCGCGCGATGCGCTTGTTGGCCAGGTCCAGGCGCGCCTGCAGGTCGGCGGGGTTCTGCTCGATGCGGGCCAGCAGCTCGGTTTCCTCGGGCGTGTCTTGCGCCTGCTCGACCGCGTTCAGGGCGGTCTCCAGGTTCGCGTAATGCGGGTCCGCCTTGGCCTGCGGCGTGAGCAGCGCGAACTGGGCCTTGGCGTCTTCGGGGCGGCCGGTGGTCAGCAGCAGTTCGACGTAGTCCATGCGCGCCGGATCGTAGGCCGCGTCCAGGACGAGCGCCGCGCGCAGGTGTTTCTCGGCGGTGGGGACGTCGCCCGCCTGCATGGCCGCCATGGCCTGCTGGTGTTCCTGTTCGTGGGGCTGCGGCAGCAGGCGATCGATGAAGGCGCGGATCTGGCCTTCGGGCAAGGCGCCGTTGAACTGGTCGACCGGACGTCCGCCCAGAATGGCCACCACCAGCGGAATGCTGCGTGCCTGGAAATGGGCGGCCAGTTGCTGGTTTTCGTCGACGTTGACCTTGACCAGCTTGAAGGCGCCGCCATAGTCGCGCTCCAGCTTTTCGAGGATGGGGGTCAGCGAACGGCAGGGGCCGCACCAGGGGGCCCAGAAATCGACCAGAACCGGTTTTTCGCGCGAGGCCTGTAGAACCTCGGCTTCGAAATTGGCTAGCGTGACATCCATACCGGGAATCCTATGGCTATGAAGCAGTAAGCAAACAGAGATTGTGCTTCATTTTTCCCGAGGGCGGGCCGGGGCCCCGGCCGCCGCCGGGTCTTGCGCGAAGTCCCGCAGGTAGGCCGTCAGGCGCCGTACGCCGGGCGTGGCGAGTTTGCGCGAGTGGGAGATCAGGTAGAACGAGCGGTCGAGACGGGGCAGCTCCGTGGGCAGTTCGACCAGTTCCCCGGTCGCCAGCATGTCGCTGACCACCCAGCGCGACAGGCAGGTGATGCCCAGCCCGCCGGCGGCGGCGCGCTTGATCGCTTCCGAGTTGCCGAACTCGATGCCCGATTTCATGTGATGCAGATGCGGGGTCAGTGCTTCGCGTATGGTCTCGCGGGTGCCGGAACCTTCTTCACGCAGCAGCCACGTGGCGGCGCGCAGTTTGGCTGTCGAGACCCGGCCGCCTGGCGGCGGGACGACGGGGTCGCGCGCTCCGGCCACGATCACGAGTTCATCGGTCAGCCAGGGTTCCACGGTCAGTTCGGGCTGTTCGCAAGGCCCCTCGACCAGGGCCAGGTCCAGCTCGAAATTCACCACCTGGGTGGCGATGGCCAGGGTATTGGCGATGGCGACATGGGCGGTCCATTGCGGCTGTCCGCTGTCCGCCAGTTCGCGCTGGAAGCCCGCCAGCAGGGTGGGCAGCACGTAGTTGCCGATGGTGGTGCTGGCGCCGATGCGCAGCACGCCCACGTGGCCCTGGCCGTCGCGAGCCCAACGCTCGATCGCGGTGGCGCGGTCGAGCAGTTCCCGGGCCTGGGGCAGCAGTTCCCGGCCGTTGTCGTTGAGCACCAGGCGCTTGCCCACGCGGTCGAACAGGGCCATTTCCAGGGCCCGCTCCAGGTCGTTCAGCGCCGCGCTGGTAGCGGACTGGGACAGCGCCACGGCCGCGGCCGCGGCGCTGGTGCTGCCGGTGTCCGCGACGGCGGCGAATATCTGCAATTGGCGCAGGGTCAGGCGCAAGGCTTCCATATAACTCGAATTACCAGTTTTCCAGCTTGAATATACAAAAATAAACCGTTTTGCCGTATCGAAGGACTTCCTTAGAGTGGAGGGCATTCATTCCGGAAGTTATTAGCTTATGTCGAATTCGTCTGCCACCCATGTCGCCGCCGGCCGTTCTTCCCAGGGCAAGGCCGGATTCTTCCGGCAGGTGGCCCCCGGCCTGCTGCTGGCGACCGCCATCGGAGTCGCCGCGATGGGGCTGGCAGGGTGGGATTTCTTCGCCAGCCGGGGGCTCAGCGCGCTGACGCTGGCCATCGTGCTGGGCATGCTGGTGGGCAACACCGTCTATCCGCGCATCGCCGCGCCCAGCGCGGCCGGAGTAGGGGTGGCGAAGCAGACCCTGCTGCGCGCGGGCGTGATCCTGTATGGCCTGCGCCTGACGTGGCAGGACATAGGCGGCGTCGGCGCCGCGGGCGTGGCCATCGACGCGGTCATGCTGCTGTCGACCTTCGGCCTGGCCTGGCTGGTGGGGACGCGGGTGTTCAAGCTCGACCGGACATCGGCCTGGCTGATCGGGGCCGGCGGCTCCATCTGCGGCGCCGCCGCGGTCATGGCCACCGCGCCGGTGTTGCGCGCCAAGGCCGACCAGGTCGCGGTGGCGGTCGCGACGGTGGTGGTGTTCGGCACGGTGTCGATGTTTCTCTACCCTTTCCTGTATGAGCTGAACCAGCAATGGGGCCTGATACCCGGTGGCACGCACGGCTTCGGCGTCTACGTCGGCTCCACGGTGCACGAGGTGGCCCAGGTCATCGCCGCGGCCCGCGCGGTGGGAACCGAGGCGGCAGACACCGCCGTGATCGCGAAAATGGTGCGGGTCATGATGCTGGCCCCGTTCCTGCTGGGCCTGTCCGCCTGGCTGGCCTGGGAGGGCGCCCGGGGCAAGGCCGAAGGCAAGGGCGAAGGCAGCAGCCTGTGCATCCCCTGGTTCGCCGTCGGTTTCATCGCCATGGTGGTGTTCAATTCGTTGGTGCGGATCCCTGACTGGCTGATGTCGGCCGCGATCGACTTCGATACCTTGCTGCTGGCCATCGCGATGGCCGCGCTGGGGTTGACGACGCATGTCGGCGCCATCCGCCGCGCCGGGATGCGTCCGTTGCTGCTGGCGGGGCTGCTGTTCGTCTGGCTGGTGGGCGGCGGCGCGCTGGTCAATGCGCTGATCGGCTAGGACCGGGACCCAGCAACGCCATAAAGCCGTGCCGGAGTGAGATAGACTACTCGGCTCGCTCGGCTAACTGGGGTGTTGCAAGGGTATGACGGTTCGAGAAAAACGAGAGTCGCAGTCGAAGAAGGCTGTGTCGGTCGACGTATCCGACCAGGACGGCGGGGCCAAGACTGTCGCCGCGGTCGAGCGCGCCCTCGACGTCCTGGACGCGTTCCTGACCACGCGGGAAACGCTGTCCCTGGCGGAGCTGGCTGAACGGACCGGACTCTACAAAAGCACGATTCTTCGCCTGACCCAGACCCTGGCGGCTCGCGGCTACATTCTTCGGCATGCCGACGGCGCCTATCAGGTGGGGGCCAAGCCGTTTCGGCTGGGTGCGCACTACCAGCGCAACCTGCGCCCCCGGGAATTGATCATGCCGGTCCTCGAGCGCCTGTCCGACGAGACCGGTGAAAGCGCCTCGTTCAACATCGTGCAAGACAACGTTCGCGTGGTGCTCTTCCGGGTCGATTCCAAACAGATCATTCGCGATCACCTGTATGCCGGCGATGTGCGTCCGATGGGACTGGGTTCCGCGGGTCGGGTCCTGACGACATTCGCGGCTGGTGCCCGCACGGACAGGCCGGCCGGCGACAACCTGCTGGCAGTGGCGGTCGGCGAGATCGAAAAGGACATGGCGGGCATAGGAGCTCCCGTGTTCGGACTGGATGGCGACCTCGCGGGCGCCTTGAGCGTCAGCGGCCCCCGGTTTCGCTTTACGCCAGAGGCGGTCCAGCTCATTTCCCGCAAAGTCCTGGAAGCAGCGGCCGAGCTTACGCAGGGCCTGGGCGGCCCCGCCGAGCGTTTCGACGCCGTGCTCGCACCCCAGCAATAGCACAGCCTCCGCACGAGGCTTCCCAGCGTCCGGCGTGGATCATGCCCCGCACGGACGGTGACGGCTCCTTCGCATCCCTTGTTCATTTGAAGTGAGGCTCCCGGGTCATTGATCCGGCGATCGGGCCGGCCGCTTTTCGTCCCTCGTGTTTCGACGCCGTTCCCCTTGAAAATAGGTGGATCATAAAATAGAATGCGTTCTAAAATAATGGTGACGCGTGCAATCGGCTGTCGCCAGGGCGGCCGCAAACGCCCGTTCTCAACGGAGACTTCATGAAAAAAGACCGTGCAAGACGTGCCGTGTCGGGGGCTTTCGCCCTCGCTCTATCGTTGCCTTTTGCCTGCGGGGCGCAGGGGGACCCGGGCTATCCCTCGAAGCCTATCAAGGTGGTCGTACCCGCTCCCCCGGGAAGCGCCAACGACCTGCTGGTACGCCGGATCGCCGAGCAACTGGCATCCCGGCTGGGCCAGCCCATGATCATTGACAACCGGCCGGGGGCGGGCGCGATTATTGGCACGCAGGCCGTGGCCCATTCGGCCCCCGACGGCTACACGCTCCTGAGCGCGAATGTCGTGCACGTCATCAATGGCAGCATCAACGGCAAACTCTCCTACCATCCGCTGCGAGACTTCACGCCGATCTCGCTGGTGGGGTACACCCCCTCCGTGCTGATGGCGTATCCCGGCGCGGACATTGCCTCGGTCTCCGACCTCATCAAGAAGGCGAAGGCTTCTACGGGAGGGATGAACTACGCCTCCGCGGGCATCGGCACGGCGGGCCACCTCGCCGGCGAGCTTTTCCGGCGCGCGGCGAACGTTCCCTTGCAGCACGTCCCATACAAGGGGATCACGCAAGCCATCACGGATGCGCTGGGCGGCCATGTTCCTCTCATCTACCTCTTCGGGCCGGACGCGGTCCCGCTGGCCCGAGCGGGCAAGCTGGTACCGCTGGCCGTGACCGCGCCCACGCGTTCGTCGTTGTTGCCCGATACGCCGACATTCGCCGAACTGGGCTTTCCGGGCGTGGAGCTGACCGCCTGGTACGGTTTCCTGGGGCCGGCGCGGATGCCGCCGGCGGTGACGGCGAGGCTCAATACGGCTTTGCAGGCAATCTTGAAAGATCCCGGCTTCAAGCAGCAGTTGGCCGATCTCATGTTCGAAGCGCAGACGAGTTCTCCACAGGAACTCGAGAACCTCATGGCGCGCGACCTCGAGCGTCTCTCCCAGGTCGCGCGGGATGCCGGGATGCGTTCCGAATGAGCGCGGCGACGGGAACGGCCATGAAGCCCCTCGATGTCTTGGAAAGCGAAGCGCGGGCCGCGGGTCTGGCGCCGATGTGGAGGCGCCCCGGCATGCGCGGGCAGCCGGAAAGCCGATGCGCGCCGCAAAGTTGGTCGTACGCGGCCATAAGGAGCTTGTTGCTGCGCGCGGCGCCGCACATGTCGCACGCGGAGTGCGAGCGGCGAGTCCTCATCCTCGAGAATGCGGCGATGTCCGGTACATGGAGCATGTCGCCGACGCTGTTCGCCGGCGTGCAGTTGCTGCTGCCGGGGGAGGTGGCTCCGGTGCACCGTCATTCGCAGGCGGCACTCAGGTTCGCGTTCGAAGGGAACGGCGCCCACGCGGCGATCGATGGTGAACGCCTGCCGATCGAACCAGGCGACCTGCTCGTCACGCCGCGCTGGGCGTGGCATGACCATGGCCATGACGGCCAGGACCCCGCTCTCTGGCTGGACGTGCTCGACGTTCCGCTGGTGGCGACCCTGGATGCGGAGTTCCGTGAATGGGGAGGTGACGAGCGCCAACAGTTGTCGTCGCCGCCGGGTACTTCGGAAGCCATGTTCGGCCAAGGCATGTTGCCAACCGGCGGCATCGATGCCGCCTTGACGGACGGACGCTATTTGAAGCGCTATGCCTACACGCGATCACGCGCGGCCGTCATGCAACTGATGAGTGCCGGGGAGCTCGATCCCTGGCGAGGCGTCAAGCTCCAGTACATCGACCCTCGCAGCGGTGGGGCCGTGCTGCCGACCATTGCCGCCCATCTCCAGGCCTTGCCCGGCGGCATGGTTACCCGGCCGCTGAAGAGCACGGAAACGTCGTTGTTGGTCGTGACGGAAGGAGAGGTGCGCGCAAGCCTTGGAGGACGTTCGTACCTCCTGGGTCTTCACGACATGCTGCTGGTGCCGTCATGGACCGAGCTGCGGCTCGAAGCCGTGCGGCAAAGCTTCGTTTTCTCGGTGTCGAACGCCCCGCTTCTGAAGGCGGTCGGGCTGTGGCGCGAAGCGCAGGGGTGACGTGATGGCCAATTCTTCACATCGGGCGGCGACCGCCCCACGGGATCCCGCCACCGCGATGCTGCGGGTGCAAGGCCAGCTCTACCGTTACTGCGATCTGCCAGCCGCGGTGGATGGCGCGGCATTGGCGCGCCTGCCCTATAGCCTGCGCGTGCTCTGCGAAAACGTCTTGCGTGGCGGCATGACCGGACGCGCGGCCTCCAGCGACGTTCGCCTTGCGCTCGCGCGGAGAGTGGCCGCCGGTGAACGGAACCTGGAAGTGCCGTTCTTTCCCGGCCGCATCCTGCTGCAGGATTTCCTGGGGGTCCCCGCGATGGTGGACATGGCGTCGCTGCGGGATGCCGTGGCTCGCGCGGGTGGCGACCCGCGTAGCGTCGACCCCAGGATTCCGGTGGACCTCGTCATCGATCACTCGACGATTTCCGAGCATGCGGGCACCGCCGATGCCCATGCGCGCAATGTCGATCTGATGTATGGGCGCAATCGGGAGAGGTTGGCTTTCCTGGCCTGGTGCTCGCGCGCTTTCCGGAATTTCCGGGCCTTTCCTCCCGAGACGGGAATCATGCATCAGGTCAATCTGGAAACGCTGGCCCGTGTTGCCTGGACCCGTGAGGAGGACGGGGAAGCCTGGGTCTATCCCGACACGATGATCGGTACGGATAGCCATACCACCATGGTGAACGGGATCGGCGTGCTGGGCTGGGGGGTAGGCGGGCTGGATGCCGAAGCCGCGATGCTGGGCCGGCCGCTGTCGATCCTGGTGCCTCCCGTCGTCGGGGTCAGGCTTGGCGGTGCGCTGGGGGGGAGAACCACCGCGACCGATCTCGTGCTTAGCCTGACCGAAGTGTTGCGAGCACGGAAGGTGGTCAACAAGTTCGTGGAGTTCTGTGGTCCCGGCCTGGACTCGCTGACGTCGGCGGATCGCGCAACCATTGCGAACATGGCGCCGGAATATGGCGCGACCTGTGCGTTCTTTCCGGTTGACGGACGTTGCCTCGACTATCTTCGATCCACCGGTCGTGATGAACACCAGGTTGCGCTGGTCGAGTCCTATTGCAAGGCGCAACGCCTATGGCGGCAAGACGGCATGCCCGAGCCCGAGTTCGACGAGGTCGTCGATTTCGATCTGAGCCGGGTCGAACCCTGCCTGGCCGGCCCGGCGCGTCCCAACCAGCGGATACCGTTGACCGAGGCCGCGCGAACGATGGCCGATCTGGTCGCCGGTCATGAACGGCCGATGGAACAACCGGCGGCCGATGGCGGCATACCGGATGGCGCGGTTCTTATCGCGGCGATCACGAGTTGCACCAACACGGCAAACCCCGAGGGGATGGTGACCGCCGGGCTGCTCGCTCGGCACGCGGTCGCGAGGGGCCTCCAGCCCAAGCCGTGGGTGAAGACTTCGCTGGCGCCGGGATCCCGGACCGTGACCGAGTATTTGAGACAAAGCGGCCTGCTCGCGCCAATGGAGCAACTGGGTTTTCATGTCGTCGGCTACGCCTGCGGGACCTGCAACGGAAATTCGGGCTCCTTGTCCAGGGAGCTGGAGGAAGAGATCGGGAGGCGTCGCATCTGGACGTGCGCGGTGCTGTCCGGCAACCGCAATTTCGAAGGACGCATCCATCCCAGGGTTAGTGCGGCCTTTCTGGCGTCACCTGCCCTGGTCATCGCCTACGCGCTCTGGGGGCGAACCACCATCGATCCCCTGCGTGATGTGCTTGGCGTCGACAGCGACGGCCGGGACGTTCATCTTGACGATCTCTGGCCGTCTCGCGAAGAGATCCGACGGGCCATGGCGGATCTGGTGGATCCGCGTTCGTACGCGCGTCACTATCAGACGGCCGCCGAAGGCGATGCCAGATGGCGATCGCTGGCCACGTCGGACGATCGGTATTCGTGGAGCGCTGCCAGCACCTATCTTCGGCCCTCGCCCTTCGTCGAGCCCGACATGGCCGTGCCTCGGGACCTTCCTCTGTCGGGTCTGCGGCCGCTGCTCGTGCTGGGTGATGAAATCACCACCGACCATATCGCGCCCAATGGCGAGATCGCGGCCAGCGGCCCGGCCGGCCAGTATCTTCTGGACCATGGCGTCAGACCGTCGGATTTCAATACCTACGGCACTCGGCGCGGCAATCATGAGTTGGGGATCCGCTCGATTTTCGTCAACCCGCATTTGAGAAATGAGATGGCGGGCGAACAACGGGGCGGTGTGACCCGGCTCCAGCCGGATGGCAGGCTGGTCACGGTATTCGAAGCGGGAACCGCCTATCGGCAGCGGCGCGTGGGCTCCCTGGTCGTGGCTGGCGAAAAGTACGGAGCCGGCTCATCGCGCGACTGGGCCGCGAAGGGGGTACGGCTCCTTGGCGTGGAGGCTGTGCTGGCCGAGAGTTTCGAGCGTATACACCGCGCGAACCTGGTCAATGTGGGGGTCTTGCCCGTGGAGTTCCTGAGTGGCGAGACCCGTCGGTCGTTGAAGATCGACGGGACGGAGATTTTCGATCTCTGGTGTATGGAACCCGTCCTCACGCCGGGCGCGATCCTGCGATTGTCGATCATGAGAACCGACGGTACCCGCGCGGAAATATCGGTCCGGTGCCGGCTGGACACCGTGGAGGAGGTCGAGTGCTACCGCCAGGGCGGCTTGATTCCCCAGGTATTGCGAGAATTGACGGCAGCTGTCGCCGTGAACATCCAGGAGAGAAAGTGAAGCTGATCAGATTTGACGAAGGGCGTATCGGTATCGTGGCGGAAGGGGACCGGGTGATCGATGTATCCGACGTCGTCGGGCCAGATCTGCCCGGTTCGCCTCCCGTTGCCATGAACCGGCTGATCGACATGTATGCGCAATATGAGCCGATTTTGAAGAAACGCGCCCTGTCGGCGTCGACGAGCCTGTCGCTCGACGCGGTCCGCCTGCTGGCGCCCGTGCCGGCCGCCAGCAAGGTGATCGCCTACCCGGTGAACTACGACGACCACGCCAGGGAAATGGGACAGTCCGTCCGCGCGCCCGCGCAGGGTTTTTTCCTGAAGCCGCCATCGTCGTTGTCCGGCGCCGGTGAACCCATCGTCCTGCCGGCGATTGACGCCTCGCGTCGTGTGGACCATGAATGCGAACTGGCAATCGTCATCGGCAAGCGCGGACGTGACATTCCCCGGGAGAAGTGGCAGGAACATGTTTTCGGGTATTCGTGCCTGATCGACGTCGTGGTTCGCGGCAAGGAAGAGAGGGTCGCGCGCAAGGCGTTCGACACGTTCTGTCCCATGGGGCCATGGATAGTCACCGCGGATGAAGTGGGCGACCCCTCGCGGTTGCGCGGGCGGCTGTGGGTGAACGATGAACTGCGGCAGGACGCGAATAACCGCGATCTGGTCCTGGACATCCCCGGCATGGTGGAAATGGCATCCCAGGTCATGACGCTCGAACCCGGCGATATCATCGCTGGTGGCACGCCGGCCGGCGTCGGGCCGATAAAACCCGGTGACCGGGTCCGCATCGAGTTCGAACGGGTCGGCTCGATGGTGATCGGTGTCGTCCAAGGAGACTCGGGCCGCGGGCCGCTGTTTCGGCAGCCTGCCTAGGCACGGTGTTCCGCCGGGCCGGCGCAGGTTAAAATCGCGTTTTTCGACGCTCGCCCGCTGCCCCGGCACGCCGGGTGCCTGCAAGGTCCCACATGTCCAGTTCCCCTTCTTCCTCTTCTTCCCCCGGGGCGGTGCAGATCGGCATCGTCATGGGGTCTTCCAGCGACTGGGAGATCATGAAGCATGCCGTCGCCGTGCTCGATGAATTCGGCGTGGCGCACGAGGCCCGCGTGGTCTCGGCCCACCGCATGCCGCTCGACATGGTCGAGTACGGCGCCGAGGCCACCCGCCGGGGGTTGCGCGCCATCATCGCGGGCGCCGGCGGCGCGGCCCACTTGCCGGGCATGCTGGCGGCGCTGACGCCGGTGCCGGTGTTCGGGGTGCCGGTGCCCTCCAAGTACCTGCGCGGCGAGGATTCCCTGCTTTCCATCGTGCAGATGCCCAAGGGCGTGCCGGTCGCCACCTTCGCCATCGGCGAGGCGGGCGCGGCCAACGCGGCGCTGCACGCGGTGGCCAACCTGGCCTGTACCGATCCGGCGCTGCGGCAGAAGCTCGAGGCCTTCCGTGCCCGCCAGACCGAGGCCGCGCGCGCGATGGCGCTGCCTCCGGGAGGCCAGGCATGAGCGCGGGCACGAAGGCGCGCGTGGTGCAGCCCGGCGGCTGGCTGGGGCTGTTGGGCGGCGGGCAACTGGGGCGGATGTTCTGCCATGCCGCGCAAAGCATGGGATATCGCGTCGCGGTGCTGGACCCGATCGCCGATTGTCCCGCCGGCGCGGTGGCCGATCTGCATATCCGCGCCGGCTACGACGACGAAGCCGGCCTGGCGCAATTGGCCGAACGCTGCGCCGCCGTCACCACCGAATTCGAGAACGTTCCGGCCGCCAGCCTGGAGAAACTGGCCCGGCGCTGCCAGGTCAGCCCGGCCGCGGAGGCGGTGGCCATTGCCCAGGACCGCATCGCCGAGAAAGGCTACATCGCCTCGATAGGCGTGCCTGTCGCGCCCTATGCCGAGATCCGTTCCGAGGCCGATATCGCGGCCGCTTCCGCCTCGCTGTTTCCCGGCATCCTGAAGGCCGCCCGCCTGGGCTACGACGGCAAGGGCCAGGCCCGGGTCGAGTCCGCCCACGAGGCCCGCGCCGCGTTCGCCTCGTTCGGCAACGTGCCCTGCGTGCTCGAGGCCCGGCTGCCGCTGGAGTTCGAGATCTCCGTCGTCGTCGCGCGCGGTTTCGACGGCGAAGTGGTGACCTATCCCGTTTCCGAGAACGTGCATCGCGACGGGATCCTGGCGATCTCGACCGTGCCGTCGCCGCGCGCCTCCGAGGACATCGTGGGCCGCGCCCGCGCCGCGGCGTTGCAGGTCGCGGCCGGACTGGAGTATTGCGGCGTGCTGTGCGTCGAGTTTTTCGTGCTGCCCGGCGACCGCCTGATCGTCAACGAGATCGCGCCGCGGCCGCACAATAGCGGCCACTACAGCATCGATGCCTGCGTCACCAGCCAGTTCGAGCAGCAGGCGCGGGTGCTGGCGGGCCAGCCGCTGGGGTCGTCGGACCCGCTGGCCGCGTCGGTCATGCTCAACATCCTGGGCGACATCTGGTTGCAGGCGGGCGAACAGCCTGTCGAACCGGCCTGGAGCCAGGCCCTGCAGGCCTCTACCGCCAAACTGCACCTGTATGGCAAGGTCGAGGCGCGGCGCGGCCGCAAGATGGGCCACGTGACCTGCCTGGGCACCGACCGGGCGCAGGCCGAGCGCAGCGCCGCGCAGGTGGCGGCGGCGCTCGGCATCGCCTATCCGTAGCCGCATGAGCGCGCGCATCCTGCCGCCCACGCCCGAGGCCATCGCGCAGGCGGTGGCCCTGCTGCGGGCCGGACAACTGGTGGGCCTGCCCACCGAGACCGTCTATGGCCTGGCCGCGGACGCCTCGGATGCGGCGGCGGTCGCACGCATCTTTTCCGCCAAGGGCCGGCCCAACGACCATCCCGTCATCGTGCATGTCGCGGCGGGCGCAGACCTGTCGCGCTGGGCCGCGCGTATTCCCGATGCCGCCCGCCGGCTGATGGATGCGTTCTGGCCGGGACCGTTGACGCTGATACTCCCGCGCGCCGCCGGCGTGCTGGATGCCGTCACGGGCGGACAGGACACGGTGGGCCTGCGCTGCCCCGCGCATCCGGCCGCGCAGGCCGTGCTGGCCGCCTTCGGCGGCGGGCTGGCGGCGCCGTCGGCCAATCGCTTCGGCCGGGTCAGTCCGACCACCGCGGAACACGTGGCCGACGAGTTCGGCGATGCGGTGCCGCTGGTGTTGGACGGCGGGCCCTGCGAAGTCGGCATCGAATCGACCATCGTCGACGTGTCCACCCAGATTCCCATCCTGCTGCGTCCGGGCCATATCTCGGCGCTGGCCCTGTCCGAGGTGCTGGGCTGCGCCGTGCTGACCCGCGCCCAGATGGACGCGCAGCGTCCGGTGCCGCGCGTATCGGGGTCTTTGTCGGCGCATTACGCGCCGCGCACGCCGCTCAGGCTGGTCGAGTCGGGCCGGCTAGCGGACGAGATCGCCGCCGAGGCGGCGCGTGGCCGCTCGGTGGGTGTCTGGGCCCGGCGCGATCCGGGCGGCGCGGCCTGCTGGCTGGAGGCGCCCGCCGATCCGGAGCGGTACGCGCGGGCGCTTTACGCGGCCTTGCGCGAGCTGGATGGCAAGGGTGTGGACGTCCTGCTGTTCGAACAGCCGCCCGCGGCGCCCGCCTGGACGGCGGTGCGGGACCGCCTGGGACGGGCGGCGGTGGGGTCGGGCGAGGCCTGAGCCGGGCCCGGGTTCCGTCCTGGGGGCGCAGGCAGTTCTACTGCTTGCGTGCGTAGGCGAACCAGGCCGCCGATTGGCCGCTGTTGGTGGCCATGATCAGCAGCAGCGGCTGCTTGTCCTTTTCCGTCAATCGTACCGCCACGCCCTGCATGCTGGCGCCCGCGTGCTGGCTCAGGCAGTTCGTGGCGTTGCCGAACGAGAAGGTCGTGGTCGCATAGTTCTTGCCCGAGGAGGCCTTGGCCAGCGCGCCGTTGATGTTGCAGGTGTCCGGACGGCCGCTGATCGACGAGCGCGCCGAGAAGTCGCCATTGGACTGCAGCGTGATCGTGACGGCCGAACTGGTGCTGTCACGGCCGGTCCAGGTGCCGGCATAGTTGGCCAGGTCGAAGGCATCGTTGTACTGGCTGCTGAAGCTGGACGTGAAGGTGACGTTCTGGCCCAGGTTGCCGTCGAAGCTGGACGCGCTGGTGACCGTGCCGGTCAGGTTGGCCGTCTCGACCGTGGTGTCGCCGGTGCCGAAGGTCTTGCCCGTGCCGGAGAAGGCCTTGCCGTTCAAGGAACCCGTGCCGCGGGTCATGCGTCGCACCTGGCTGAAGCCCTCGCTCCAGGACATGGCCCACAGTTCGTTGCTGGGCGTGACCAGCATGCTCAGCGACAAGGTGTCGCTGGTGAGGTTGCCGGTCCAGATGCCCTGGGCGTCGCTGTTGCCGCCGCTGCCGCCTCCGCCATCGCCTTCGGCCGAGCCGAAATAGCCGTTGCAGGCCGTCAGGGTCAAGGCGCAGAGCAGGGAGCAGAGGGCGGTGCGACGATGCATGGAAGGCCTGGCGGGTAGGGGGTCAGAGGGTTTTGCGCGGCCGCTGGGGCGTCAGGTCGAAGCCTCCGGCATGGAACACCAGCGGCATGGCGTCGGTGTGATCGCAATGCTCGACTTCGCCGACGAAGATGCAGTGGTCGCCTTCGCGGTACCTGCTGCGGTTATAGCATTCGAACCATGCCGTGCAACCGTCGATCAGCGGGGCGCCGCGGCGGCCGGGCCGCCAGGAGACGTGCGCGAAGCGCTCGGAGGGGGTGCCGCGCGTGGCGAAACGCCGGGCGACATCGATCTGGTCGGCCGCCAGCACGTTCACCGCGTAGTGGCTGGCGGCTTCGAGCACCGGCAGGGACCCGGAGGTGAGCGACAGGCTCCACAGCACCAGGGGCGGGGACAGCGAGACGGAATTGAACGAACTGACCGTCAGGCCGACAGGGCGCCCATCGGCGCCCATGGCGGTGACGACGGTCACGCCGGTGGCGAATCGGCCCAGGGCGGAGCGGAACGCGGTGGAGTCGAAATCCGGAAGGGCTGCAGGCATCCAGGGGGCGGCTGACGCACCCAGGTTGCGGGTTGCGTGGCTGATATTGCTGTAAACCCTCATTCTATCCGGGCGGCGCGGCGCGTGTCGCGATTTCCCTTGCCAGCAGCTCGAGCGTCAGGGGAGCGCTGCCCTCGGCCTTGTTGTTGGCCACGATCCAGGCCGGCTGGCCCGATGCGTGGGCGGCCAGCGCGGCTTCGGCCAGGACCCGCCGCGTCTCGGGGTCTTCGACCTGGATTTTGTCGAAGGGCGAGAAACGCGCCTTGGCGGCTTCGTAGCGCTGTCCGGCCAGCAGGCTCCAGCGGACCACCAGCGGGCCGGGGCCGGTGGCGGCCACGGCCTGCATCTGGCGCGCCGCCGACGGCATCCGCGCGTGGATGGCGACGCAGTAGCGCACGCCGCGCTCGGCCAGCATCTTCATCATGCGGGGCGTGACCGCCTGCGCATCGCGGAACTCCACCGCATAGAAGGGGTGTTCATGGCCTTGCGAGGCGGGCAGCGCAGGCAGCGCGGCCAGGAAGGCCGACAGGCGGGCGACCCAGCCGGCGGGGTCGCCCAGGATCTCGGGCGGCAGCGGCGAAAACTGGAACACCAGCGGGCCCGCCTTCGTGCCCAGGCCTTCCAGGCAGGGGACCACGAAATGATCGGTGGCCAGCACCGGATCCAGGAAACTGGGGTTGGGGCCGGCCGGCGCGCCGCGGTCGTCGCGCAGCACGGCATCGGTCACCAGGTTGGGCGCCTTGACGACGAAGCGAAAGCCCACGGGCACCTGGTTCGCGTAGTGGGCGTACTGCTCGGCGCTCAAGGGCGCGTAGAAGGTGCGGTCCAGGCTGACGCTGTTGAGCAGGGGGTGCGAGGAGTAGGCCGGCAGGCCCTCGCGCGACAGCAGCGATTCGCTGGCTTTGGCGCCGTAGACGATGCCGTTCCAGCCTGCGAAGGCCCACGACGAGGTGCCCAGGTGCAGCTGCCCGGGCATCGCGGCGCCCAACTGCCGCAGCGCGTCGGGGTGTTCGGCGGCCGGGATGGCCTTGGTCCGGCTCCTGGCCTTGGCTGGCGGCGGAGCGGGCGCGTCGCCGAAGAACGAGCGCTGCGCGCCGTTCTCGTCGTCCGCCGGCTCGTCCGGGTGGGGCGACGGATCCCGCGGGATCATACGGCGGTCACGGCGCCAGGCGCACGATGCGCCAGCCCCCTTCGGGCAGGGGGCGATAGACCAGGCGGTCGTGCAGGCGGGACGGCCGGCCCTGCCAGAATTCGATGGCGTCCGGTACCACGCGGTATCCGCCCCCCAGCACCACCACGTCGGCCCGCTCGTCCTGCATGCCGGTATCGCGGGACACCGGCCCGCTCTGCGACAATGTGTTCATGATTCGAAAAAATCCTCGTGACAGGTTCAATACGATGATGAGGATTATGGGTTTCCAGCGGTCTTTCATGAACATTCGCAGAGGCTGGATGTTTACATCATGAACAAACGATGGCTACCGCCTGCCACCGGCGGGCACGGCCCCGGCGACGTTCCCGTTCCCGGCACCCAGTTGCTCGAACGTGCATTCCGCATCCTGCGGGCACTCTCTAGCCGCCGCTCCGGCTGGAGGCTGTCCGAACTGGCCGACTATTGCGAACTGCACCATGCCACCGTCCACCGTATCCTGGCCGCGCTCATGCGCGAAGAAATGGCGGCCCGCCTGCCCCACACCCAGCACTACACGCTGGGCAGGCTGGCGTTCGAGTTCGGCGTCGCCGCCGCTCCCCGCCACGACTGGCGGGCCGTGGGCGGGCCTTCGCTCGACCGGCTGGCCGCCGACACCGGCGACACGGCCTTTCTCAACATCCGCAGCGGACACGAATCGGTATGCGTGGATCGCCGCGAGGGCGGCTATCCGCTCAAGGCCTTGACCGTGGAAGTGGGCGCGCGTCGTCCCTTGTGCGTCTCGGCCGGCGGCGCCGCCATCCTCGCCCGCCTGCCCGCCGACGAAGCGGCGGCGGCATCGGCGGCCAGCACCTCCTACCTGGCCCGCTTCTCGGCCGAGCGCGCGGCGGCCATGCGGCGCATGGTCGACACCTCGCGCAGGCTGGGATACGGCTATAACGGCGACATGATCATCCCCGGGGTCAGCGCGGTGGGCGTGGCGGTCGTCGATGCCGCCGGACGCCCCGTGGCCGCGCTCAGCGTCGCCGCCGTCACCGAACGCCTCTCGGGCAGGCGCCAGCGCGAAGTGGTGGCCCTGCTGCGCGCCGAGGCGGCGCATACCGCCGCCCGGCTGCCTACGCTATAGGCGGCGCTGGACACGGCGGGAGCTAGCGGTGCTGCTCCTGCGCGGTCGTGGCCACCAGCCGCACGGCGGCCAGATCGGCGCCCGTCAGGACGCCCCCGCGGCCCAGCAGGCGGCCGTGTTCCCAGTTCGACAGCCCCAGTTCCGGCTTGCCCAGCGCATACTGGCCATCCACCCACCGCGTGAAGCCATCGCCCACGAACGGCGCATCGATGCGCAGCCGGAAACGCTGGTGCGCCTGCGGCTCGCTGGCGATCAGGCTGGCCACGAAGCGCGGGCTGTAGCGGTTGAACAGGGCGACCGCCTCGTCCACCGACTCCACCACCACCAGCGACAGCTCCGGCGTTTCTTCCCACTCCCACTCCTGCCCCAGCCGCGCTTCGGGCAACGGGCTGGCATAGGGCTCGTCCAGGTCGCCTTCCGCGCGCCGGACCAGCGTGCGGCGCTGGAACAGCTCCGCCGGCACGAAGGACTCGGCCGAAGGCGCGACATGCAGGCGCGGCGTCCCGCTCAGGGCCGCCCCCGCCTCGTCGATGGCGCGCAGGAAACGGGGCATCAGGTCCGCCACACGCTCCCGCACGATGCAACATACATTCAGCGTATTGCAGACCTTGCGGTCCAGCGAATGGCGCACCGCGCGCTCGAAACGCTCGCCGTCCGCGCTGGTATCCGCCACCAGCCAGGCGCCGCCCGTACCGTGCGCGCTGACCGGCACGCCGGCCTGGCGCGCCACGCTGCTCAACTGCATCACCGCCGTGCCCGAGCCGCGCGCCACCGCCAGCGCCAACCGGTTGTCGCTGAACATCGCCCAGCCCGCGGCGCGGTCCTCGACCTCCACCAGGCTGACCGCGCCCTGCGGCAGCCCCGCCGCCTCCAGCGACGGCCGCAGCGCGCAACGCAACAGCGCGCTGGCCGTACCCAGCGCATCGCTGCCTATCCGCAGCACCGCCGTATTGCCGCTGGCCAGCACACCGCAGGCGTCCACCAGCACGTTCGGCCGGCCCTCGAACACGAAAGCCACCACGCCCAGCGGCACCCGCAGCACATCGACCTGCCAGTCGCCATGGTCCACCCTGCCCAGCACCCGATCGTCCTGCGCCGCCAGACCGGGCCAGACACGCAGCCCCTCGACCATCGCGGCGCGCATCTTGTCCGATACCCTCAGCCGCGTCGTCGAACGGCCGCGCTGCTGCGCGCGCCGCACGTCCTCCTCGTTGGCCGCCACCACCTGCTGCCAGACCTCGTCGCGCTCCAGCGCGTCGGCAAACGTCTCGTAAAACCGGTCCACCGCCCCCGGCCGCGCCTGCGCCAGCGCATCGAAAGCCGCGCGCGCTTCGCCCACCCGGGCACGGACGACCTCGTCCACCTGCCCGGGAATCCGCAGCAGCGCCCCGCTTTCCTGCACCACCAACAGGCGGTCGCCCGCCTCGAAAACGCGCGCCAGTTCCGCGTCCACCCGCGTATACCGATTGCCGCCGTAAGGAATCACCATCCCCGGTTCCAGGCGATCCAGGGTCCCTTGTTCGTTCATGAAGCTCTCCTTGGCCGATCTGCCGCCGCGCCCATCTGACGGATGGACGCGGCCCGGCCCGCATGGAAAGATATTACCCTGGCGCGCCGGCCATTCCGGCCCGGCAGGCCGGCACCCACGGGGGAGATGCATGGACATCATCTGGAAAGTGGTCGTGGCCCTGCTTTACGCGGTCATCGTTTGCGTACCGGCGGGCAAGGTCCTGAAACGCACCGGCCATTCGGGCTGGTGGGCCTTGCTGCTGCTGGTCCCGGTGGCGAACCTCGTGGCTTATTGGGTGTTCGCGTTCAAGAAATGGCCGGCGGAGCCGTGAAGGGGTTGAGCATCAGGTACAATGCGGGTCCGTCGGGGCGTAGCGCAGCCTGGTAGCGCATCTGCTTTGGGAGCAGAGGGTCGCGAGTTCGAATCCCGCCGCCCCGACCAATGAAATCAAGGCCTTAGACGCTTCAACCCGTCTAAGGCCTTTTTGTTTTCTGCTTCATGGGTACATCCATAGGTACACCAGTTCACGACTGTCAGCGGGCTCGATGGATTCTTTCCGGCTCGGTATTCAATGGCCCTCTTGTCCAGACCTCCGCCTAACCCGCAGTCAGGCCTCCAATCGTCTTCAATCTATTCGCCCCGCGGCAAACGGCCCCGCGCCTGGCCCCTGAACAGGAACAGATCGTCATCCCTATCCTGCCGAAAAAACCCCATCTCCCTAGAAGCGGCGTGAACGACCCGCATAGCGTTTGAACTAGGGTATTCGGTACAACGATCAAGGGCGCTCGCGAATATATGTGGAAATGCCTCGGCATACTCTCGGTGGCGCTCTTCCCTGGACTTCATGGCAGAGGGTGCCCATGGAAGAGGCTCATATTCGATGAACGCCTGCATTTGTTCCAGAGTTTCTTGATATCCGCTCATGCTCTGCATGGAGGTATCTGGATTTGCAGCTTGATAATCTTTTGCCTCGAGATTGAACTCGCGGCACGAACGCAGCAGGAAATGAAGCGTCGACTGTTGCCCCGGTGGCCGCGGCGAAAGAGCGAAATCGATTGGAACGTATACCCCGACAGCTCCGGCGCTCTCGAAAGGCTCGTATCGAGCCGTCTTGAAACCTTCCACTGCTGCACTATCCAGCAATGGAAACCCTGATGACTCCAAGATCTTTATCAGATACGGGATACCATCAGGGGAAATCTCGGCATAAAGAATGACCCTTCCTTGCTGCTGCTTCCTCCGGGCTTCTTTAGGGTAGGAAACCTGTGGGCCTTGTATGGAAACAAGATCTGCCCCCCCAAGTGCAAGCGCATCTGTCACAACCGCCAGAAAGAGCGTCCCGGCAAGGATCGTCTCCACGATCAACCTTGACTGCATCCAGTAGTCCTTTTTTATTGTTTTCATCCCTCCCCTCTCGCTCAAGAGGGCCCATCTCGGTGATCCGATGCAAGCTCTTGACTTCGTAGAACGTTTTCTGCGGAATGGACTCAGCGGCTTTACGAAGTGTAGAACATATCACCTCGGAAAACTCCTGGAACATCTCGCCCATTCATCCACGGGAAATCCGCGGACACCTTTTGGTTTTGCTCATCAGCCACGGGAACGTCCCCACGAAGCACAACGTGCTGACTCGGATCAATGTGCCCGAATGATGTCGAAACTTGGTACGCGGCATGGAGATGTAGTGCATGTCATCATGCCGGGGGGGACTCGAGGGAGGTGAATATTTATGCCGAAGCCTGAAGTTGGGTGTCCGCGTGCGGCCCCCACGAAAGTCCCGCTCACGGTCCACGACGACCAGAAAGTCGTGGACGCACGCCCATCCGGCGGACCTGGCTGGCAGTCTCGAATAAACGATGCTTTGCGGGACAGGCTCCGTCATCACCTGGCACGGAACCTGGTGCAAAAAACGTAAATCCCGTGGCATGTTTTGCCAAACCTGCAAACGCTGCGGCCAGAACACCCCACCGCCCCTCGACCGCGGTTTTTTTCGTATTCGTCGTGACTGCATTGCATATGTTCGAGGCTGGCCTGGCCCAAGCGACTGCGCTGCCGCAAACCCTAATCTTTCAGACCCCCAGATACGCCTGCCGGACTTTCTCGTCGGTCAACAGCGACTTCGCGGATCCGCCATGCACGATCCGGCCCGTTTCCATGACATAGCCGCGATCCGCCGTCGACAAGGCCAGGTGGATGTCCTGCTCGACCAGCAACGTCGTCACCCCCTCGCGCTGGATGTCGGCCAATACACTCATCAACTGCTCGACCACCACGGGAGCGAGCCCCAGGCTCATTTCGTCGATCATCATGAGCACGGGCGCGGCCATCAGCGCGCGGGCCATGGCGCACATCTGCTGCTCGCCGCCGGACATGCTGCCGGCAAGCTGCCGGCGCCGGTCCGACAAACGCGGAAACAAGCCGTAGACCTTGTCCAGGTCGCGCGCGATGTCGGCCTTGGCGGTGCGCCGGTAGGCCCCCATCAGCAGGTTGTCCTGAACCGTCATGCGGTCGAAGAGCTGCCGCCCCTCGGGCACCTGCACCATGCCACACGCGAAGGCCTGGTCGGGCGTGGCCCGGGACAACGGGTGGCCGTTCATCACGATGTTGCCGGTGCTGGGCAGGATACGCGAGAGCGCCCTCAGCAGGGTGGTCTTGCCCGCGCCGTTGCTGCCGACCAGGGCGACGATCTCGGCGCGCCGCACTTCGAGGCTGATGTCGTGCAGCACCGGCAGCTCGTCATAGCCGGCGCTCAGGCCTTCGACGACCAGGAGGGGGGCCGCGGGCTCGCTCATGCGCGCTGCTTGCCCAGATAGGCCTGCACCACGTCGGCGTTGGCCAGCACCTCGGCTGGCGCCCCGTCGGCGATCTTTTCACCGTGGTGCAGCACGAGCAGCCGGTCCGACAGGCTCTTGATGGCCTTGATGACGTGTTCGATGACCAGCACGCTGATGCCGGTCGCGCGCACCTTGCGGATCACCTCGATGACCTCGTCGATCTCGACCAGGTTCAGTCCCGCCATGACCTCGTCGCACAGCAGCACCCGGGGCTGCATGGCCAGCGCCTTCGCCAGTTCGAGCCGCTTGCGGCCTGGGCCGCCCAGCTCGTCGGCCCGCTGGCCGGCCGCGCGGCCCAGGCCGACGAAATCCAGGCAGGCGCGGGCCTGTTCCCGGGCCTTGCCCAGGTCGGGCTGGCCGCCATCGCGGCCGAACAGCGCGCCTACCGCGACGTTGTCCAGGACGGACAACCCCGGGAAGGGGCGCATGATCTGGAACGTCCGGCCGATGCCCTGGCGGGCCCGGCGGTAGGCGGGCAGGTGGCCGATCGGTTTGCCCTGGTACAGGATGTCGCCGCTCGTGGGCGCGAGCGTGCCGCTGATCAGGCTGACCAGGGTGGTCTTGCCGGCGCCGTTGGGTCCTATCAGGCCGAGGATCTCGCCTTCGGCCAGCGTGAAGCTGACCTGGTTCACGGCCACCAGCCCCGCGAAGCGCCGCGTGACGTTGCGGATTTCCAGGATGTCGGTCATAGCCTGTGCATCCGGATGTTCTCGATGAAATAGCGCCATCCCGATTTCTTGTAGCGGCGCAGCACATCGGTCAGCCCGCGGGGCATCAGCACCACCGCCGCGACGATGACCATGCCGAAGAACAGGCCCGCGACGCTGGTGATCTCGCTGGACAGCAGCTCGGATATGGCCGACAGGGAAAAGGCGCCGACGACGGGGCCGAGCACGGTGTCCGCCCCGCCGAACACGGCCATGATGATCATCTTGACGTTCAGGCCGATGTCGAACGCGCTTTCCGGATCCAGGAACGTGATCCAGTAGGCATGGATGCCGCCGGCCAGCGCGCTGAACACGCCCGACAGCGCGAACGCCGCCACTTTGTAGAGGGTGGTGTTCACCCCCATGACGGCCGCGCCCTCCTCGTTCTCCCGGATCGCGATCAGGCCGAACCCGAACTTGCTGCGCGTCAGCCACGCGATGGTCAGCGTCGCCAGCACCAGCAGCCCCAGCGCCAATTCGTAGAACAGCGGATCGTTGTTGAGCGGGGGCAGGACCAGCCCGATGTTCTGGCCAGCCAGTCCGATGTTGGAAACGATGGCCGTCATGACCTGTGCCAGCGCGAGCGTGGCGATGGCGAAGTAGTGGCCGCGCAAGCGCAGCACCGGCATGCCCAGCAGCAGCGCGAAGGCGACCGCCAGCGCAACGCCCAGCGCCAATCCCGCCGCGAAGGGCAGTTCCCACTGCACCATGGCGATGGCCACGCCATAGCTGCCCAGGCCATAGAAAACCGAGTTGCCGAAAGACGCGTAGCCGGCGTACCCGCCGATGATGTTCCAGCCCTGGGCCAGCACGGCCAGCAACAAGGTATTGATGCCGAACTGCACCAGCACGTCCGAGCCGTACCAGGGCACGCCGGCCAACACGGCCAGCGCCGCCAGCACCAGGATCGCGCGCCAGGCCTTCATGCCGCTCTGCCAAGCAGGCCGCTGGGCCGCAGGAACAGCACCAGCACCAGGATGCCGAAACTGGCGACATCGGCGAACGTCGGTCCGATGTACAGCGTGGTGAGCGATTCGACGATGCCCAGGAACAACCCGCCGACCATGACGCCCAGGGGGTTGTCCAATCCGCCGATGATGGAAATGGCGAAGCACTTCGCGGTCAGCGTCGCCCCGATGTAGGGATTGATCTGCGAGACGGTTCCATACAGGCCCCCGGCCGCGCCGGCCAGCGCCAGGCCCAGCCCGAACGTGACCGCGTACAGATGGCGGGGCTCCACCCCATAAAGCCGCGCCGCCACGAGGTTCTGCGCGGTGGCGCGGATGGCGCGGCCCAGCCGGCTGTGCAGCAGGAACAGCCACATGCCCAGCGTCAGCGCCAGCGCCACGCCGAAGGCGGCCAGCCGCGCCATGGGCAAGGTCACGGGGCCGGCCGCGTAGCTGTCGCCCGCATACGGAGGATTGATCGTGCGGAAGTCCGCCGAGAAGGCCAGTTGCGCCAGGTAGGTCAGCACGACCTCCAGGCCGAAGGTGATGAGCAGCGTATTGAACATGGGCGCCCGCACCACCAGGTTCAGCAGCCCGCGCTGGAGGGCGTAGCCCAGTATGAACAGGGCTGCGGCCGTGATCGGCAGCCCCAGGAACGGATCCACGCCAAGATCCGTGTACAGATACCAGGACGCGTAGGCGCCCAGCATGATGAACGCGCCATGAGCAAGATTGACGATGTTCAGCACGCCCCACACCAGCGCCAGGCCCTGCGCCATCACCGCATACAGCCCACCGAGCAGTATGCCGTTGACCAGGATTTGCGCGAGCAGGTTCATCACCCGTCCTCCGGCAGTCTTCGAGCCGCCTACCTTGCGTCCCAGGCCGGCATCGGGTATTTGGGCTGCGCGATGAAACCCTTGGCGCCATAGACCTCGGCCAGCTTGTCACCCTGTACCTGGATCACGACCTGCGGCAAGTCGATCTGCCCCTGGGCGTTGAAGGAGATGGGGCCGTACAGGCTGTCGAAGCGGGTCTTGGCCAAGGCGTCGCGCACCTTCTGCGGATTCAGGCTGTTGGCGCTTTCCATGGCCTGGACCAGGGCCTGGACGTCGGCCACGCCCGAAGCGGCGTGGTAGTCCGGGTCATAGCCATACTTCGCCTTGTAGGCCTTGGCGAACTGCTCGGCGTCGCCGAACCAGCGGTCCTTCAAGGCCGCGGACGGGAGCCACGCGGTCATGCCGAAAGCGTAGTCCGCATCGGCGCCGAGCGCCTTGCGGAAGTCCTCCGACGGGACGCCGACCGTGAACGAATACAGCTTGGGCGCGACGGCGAGGCTCTTGGCCTGGCGCACGAAATTCAGGATCTCCGTCTCGTGCCCCGCCACCAATACCGCGTCCACTTTCTTGCTCTTGATCTGCGACAGGAGCGAGGCGAAGTCCGTGGCGTTGGTGCTATAGCGCTCGTCCATCGCGATCGGCAGTCCCGCGGACTTCAGCAACGGGCGGGTGCCCTCGGCGACCGAGACATCGAACGCATCATCCGCGTACAGCAGCGCCACGCTGGCCGGCACGGGCTTGAGCGCCTTGAGCATCTCGACCGTGCTGCCGAAGTAATTGCTGGCCGGCGCCAAGGTGCCGAATATGTATTGGAATTTGCGCGAGAAGATCTGGTCCGAGGCGCCGCCGCCCTGCACCATGGGCACCTTGTACTTTTCCGAGACCGCCGAGTCGGCCAGCGCGAAGTTGCTGGCGAAGGGGCCCAGCAGCAGGTTGACCTTGTCCTGGGTGACGAGCTGCGTATATTGGCGCACGCTCAGGTTCACGTCGGATTGGTTGTCGTAGATCTTGAGCGCCAGCTTGTGGGGCACCCCGCCGATCTTCACGCCGCCGGCTTCGTTGATCTGATCGACCGCGATCTGGTAGGCATCGCGGTAGTAGCGTCCGGTATTGGCGACGGGGCCTGTGAGCTGGATGGACGCACCCAGGACGATGGTCGGCGCCTGGGTGGCTGCCGATGCGCCGGCGCACAGGACGAACGCCAAAGCGGGTAAGGCCCGCAGCAGATGTCGAGACATGATGATGTCTCCTTTCGAGCTTATGAGACCCATTCTCGGACTCATCTGCTTACGTTAACCTGAACCCAAGATATATGTTACGGACCGGGAAGCCACATGACCGCCCGATCCGGGCTCAGCCGTCGCCCCAGACCTCGCGCGCCGTTTCCAGCACGAGCCTGAGCTTGTCGCGCTGGGCGGCCACGGCGATGTCGTTGCCGTGCACGGTGCTGGCAAAGCCGCACTGGGGCGACAGCGCGAGCTGCTCCAACGGCGCGTGGCGCGCGGCCTCGTCGATGCGGCGCTTCAGGTCGTCCTTGGACTCCAGCTCCCCGAACTTGGTGCTGACCAGCCCCAGCACGGCGATCTTGCCCTTGGGCAGGAAGCGCAAGGGGCGGAAGTCGCCGCTGCGGTCGTCGTCGTATTCCAGGAAGTAGGCGTCGACATTCATCTCGGCCAACAGGGCCTCGGCCACCGGCTCGTAGCCGCCGCTGGCGGCGAAGGTGCTCTTGAAGTTGCCCCGGCACAGGTGGATGGCCAGGACCATGCCCTCGGGCTTGTGCGCCGCCACCTTGTTGATGAACCGGGCGTAGCGGTGCGGGAGCTCGTCGGGGTCGTCCCCGCGGCCGGTGGCGGCGGCGCGCATGCGGGCATCGCACAGGTAGGCCAGGTTGGTGTCGTCGAGCTGCACGTAGCGGCAGCCGGCCGCCGCCAGCGACTTCAGTTCATCGCCGTAGGCACGGGCGACATCGTCGTAGAAATCGGGATCGAGTTCGGGATAGTGCCGGGCGCTGATGCCGGCGCGGCCGCCGCGAAAGTGCAGCATGGTCGGCGACGGGATCGCCACCTTGCCGACGCTGCCGGGCGCCAACTGGCTTTGCAGGTATTCGAAGTCGGCGCGCTGGATGTCGGCCACGTGCCGCACCTTGTCGACCACCGTGATGACGGGCGGCGCGAGTTCGGTCTTGCCGTCGGGCCGCTGCACCGCGACCGGTTCGCCGCTCGACACGCCGCCGAGCCGGCGCAGGAAGTCGACGTGGAAATAGGTCCGGCGGAACTCTCCGTCGGTGATGCTTTTCAGGCCGACGTCTTCCTGGAACCTGACGATCTCGGCAATGGCGCGGTCCTCGACTTGCCGGAGCGCCCCGGCGGTGATCTCGCCCCTGGCATGGCGGTCTCGGGCCTCGATCAGGTAGGCGGGGCGCAGGAAACTGCCGACGTGATCGGCACGGAACGGGGGGTTCAGGGGCTGGCTCATGCTCTTACCTCGCTTCGCCGCGCAGCGTCCGGGCGGCGGCCACCATGTTGGTCAGCGCGGGGATGACTTCGGCCCACTGGCGGGTCTTCAGGCCGCAGTCCGGGTTGACCCACAGGCGCTCGGCCGGCACGCGTTCGGCCGCCTTGCGCATCAGTTGCACGATGTGCGCTTCCGTCGGGATGTTGGGCGAATGGATGTCGTACACGCCCGGCCCGATTTCGTTCGGATATTTGAAATCGTCGAACGCGTCCAGCAGCTCCATGTCGGAACGCGAGGTCTCGATGGTGATCACGTCCGCATCCATGTCGGCGATGGCCTGGATGATGTCGTTGAACTCCGAATAGCACATGTGCGTGTGGATCTGGGTCTCGTCGCGCACGCCGTTGGCCGTGATGCGGAACGACTCCACGGCCCAGTCCAGGTATTCCCGCCATTGCGCGCGGCGCAGCGGCAGGCCCTCGCGCAGCGCGGCCTCGTCGATCTGGATGACGTTGATGCCGGCACGCTCCAGGTCCTGCACCTCGGCGCGGATGGCCAGCGCGAGCTGGTGGCACGAGACCGAACGCGGCTGGTCGTCGCGCACGAAGGACCAGTTCAGGATGGTGACCGGTCCGGTCAGCATGCCCTTCATCGGCTTGTCGGTCAGCGACTGCGCGTACTGGATCCAGGCGACGGTCATCGGGTCCGGACGGCTGATGTCGCCGAACAGGATGGGCGGCTTCACGCAGCGGGAGCCGTAGGACTGGACCCAGCCGAACTGGCTGAACACATAGCCTTCGAGCTGTTCGCCGAAATACTCGACCATGTCGTTGCGCTCGGCTTCGCCATGCACCAGCACGTCCAGGCCCAGCGCTTCCTGTTCGCGCACGCTGCGGCCGATCTCGGCCCGCATGGCGGCCAGGTAGCCGGCCTCGTCCAGCGCGCCGGACTTGTACTGGCTGCGCGCCTGGCGGATCTCGGCGGTCTGCGGGAACGAACCGATGGTGGTGGTCGGGAAGGCCGGCAGCTTCAGCAGCGCGGCCTGTTTGGCGGCCCGCTCGGCGTACGCATGCTGGCGACGCCCCATGTCGGCGGTCAGGCGCGCGACGGCGTCCTTGACGACGGGGTTGTGCACGCGCGGCGATGCCCGCCGGGCCTCGATCGCCGCGTGATTGGCGGACAGCGCCGCCTGCGCGGCGATGCGCCCCTCGCGCAGCGCGACGGCCAGCACCTTCAGCTCGTCGAGTTTCTGCAGCGCGAAGGCCAGCCACGGCCTGACCTCGGGATCCAGCTTCTGTTCGCTGTCCAGGTCCACCGGCACGTGCAGCAGCGAGCAGGACGGCGCGATCCACAGGCGCTCGCCCAATTGCGCGGCCACCGGCACCAGCCAGTCCAGCACGCCGTTCAGGTCGGTCTTCCAGATGTTGCGGCCATTGATCACGCCCAGCGACACCACGCGATCCGCCGGCAGGCCGGCGATCAGGGGCTCGACTTCCTGGCGCGCGTTGATGGTGTCCAGGTGCACCCCCTGCACCGGCAGCTCGCACACCAGCGGCAGGTTCTCCTGGAGCTGGCCGAAGTATGTGGCCAACAACAGCTTCACCGGGCCGCCCGCGAACGCGGCGTAGGCGGTCCGCAAGGCCTCGCGCCAGGCGGGGGCGAGTTCGGTGACCAACACCGGCTCGTCGATCTGCACCCATTCGGCCCCCTGGGCGGCCAGCGTGGCCAGCAGTTCGACATAGGCGGGCAACAGGCGCGGCAACAGCGCGAGCTTGTCGGAATCGTCCTTGGCCTTGCCCAGCCACAGGTAGGTGACGGGGCCGATGACGACCGGCTTGGCCTTGACGCCCTGCGCGCGGGCTTCGGCCAGTTGTTCGACGTAGCGCGAGGCGTCCAGCGTGAACGTCGTGCCGGCCGTGAACTCGGGGACGATGTAGTGGTAGTTCGTGTCGAACCACTTGGTCATTTCACCGGCGGCAACCCCGCCGCAGCAGGCGGCGTGGGCGTCCGCGGATTCGGCCGAGCGGCCGCGCGCGACGCGGAAGTAATTGTCCAGCGCATCGCCATGGAAACCCTGCACGCGCGCGGGCAGGTTGCCCAGCGTGAAGCTCATGTCGAGCACCTGGTCATAGAACGCGAAATCGCCCACCGGCGCCAGGTCCAGGTCCTGCTGGCTGGCCCAGTTCAACCGGCGCAGCTGCATGCCGAGCGCCTTCAGCTCGTCGCGCGACGAATCGCCCTTCCAATAGCGTTCGAGGCCGAACTTGAGTTCGCGCTTAGCGCCGATGCGCGGAAAACCAAGATTGTGCGTGGTGACCATGAGACCTGCCATCCGATGAATGAGTGCGCGAAACGACGCGGGAAGGCAGTCATGATAGGGACATCCATCAATGAAATAAAATGGCATTATTTCATCGATCCATTATATTTATTCATTAACAACCAGGTGCCGCCCCATGCTCGAACGCATACACCTCGTCATCATCCGGGAAGTCGACCGCCTGGGATCGCTGACCGCCGCGGCCGGCGCGCTGCATCTGACGCAGTCCGCTCTCAGCCATACCGTCAAGAAAATCGAACAGCAGCTCGGCACCGCTATCTGGGACCGCGAAGGCCGCAGCCTGCGGCTGACCCAGGCCGGCCAGTACCTGCTGTCGCTGGCCGAACGGCTGCTGCCGCAGTTCGAACACGCCGAGGCACGCATGAAGCAATACGCGGCGGGCGAACGCGGCACGCTGCGCATCGGCATGGAATGCCATCCGTGCTACCAGTGGCTGCTCAAGATTGTCTCGCCCTACCTGGCGCGCTGGCCCGATGTGGACGTGGACGTCAAGCAGCGCTTCCAGTTCGGCGGCATAGGCGCCCTGTTCGGCTACGACATCGACATCCTCGTCACGCCCGACCCGCTCAAGCGGCCGGGCCTGCGTTTCGATCCGGTGTTCGACTACGAACAGGTGCTGGTCGTGGCCGAAAGCCATCCCTTCGCCGCCCTGCGCTACGTGAAGCCCGAGCAACTGGAGGACGAGACGCTGATCACCTATCCGGTCGAGACCGACCGCCTGGACATCTACAACCAGTTCCTGCGCCCGGCCGGCGTCGCGCCGCGCCGGCACAAGACCATCGAGACCACCGACATCATGCTGCAGATGGTCGCCAGCAACCGCGGGGTCGCGGCCCTGCCGCGCTGGCTGGCCGAGGAATACGCCGACCGCATGCCCGTGGCCAGCGTGAAACTCGGCAAGGACGGCATCGCCAAGCAGATTTTCCTGGGCACGCGCGAGGCCGACGCGGGCATCGACTACCTGGCCTCGTTCGTGGCCTATGCGCGGGAATCGATGACGCAGGCGCCACGCCCCAGGCGCTGAGGCCTCGCCGATTGCTTCGGATGGTGTTACAAAATGCTTCCGAAACGAACGACAAAAGGATAGTCGCATGTCCGCCCCCGATTTTCCGGTTTTCCGCATCTTCGCGGCCCGCCTGCGATCGGCCTTCGCCGTCGCGGCGCTGGCCCTGCTGGTCGTCAGTTGCGGCGGGTCCGGCGGCCAGCCAGCCGCCCGGGCGGACGTCACCCTGCTCGTCTACATGATGGGCACCAATCTCGAAAGCGAGGACGGATCGGCCACGAGCAACATCGCCGAGATGCAGAGCATCGCGCCCAGCGACCGCGTGAACGTCGTGCTGGCCACCGGCGCCGCCGACAAGGACGGCTGGCGCACCGTCCAGCGCAAGCGCGTGCGCGGCCAGCAGATCGACGTGCTGGACGACCTGGGCCCCGTGGACATGGGCAGCGCCCAGACCCTGCGGGACTTCGTGTCCTGGGGCATGACAACCTATCCGGCCGAGCGGACCATGCTGGTCCTTTGGGACCACGGCGGCGGCCCCAACCGCGGCATAGGATCCGATCCGTTCAGCCACAACTCCCTGTCTCTGGACGACATACGCGGCGCCATCGCCCCCGCCACGCAGGCCGCCGGGCGCAAGCTCGCGCTGGTCGGCTTCGACGCCTGCCTGATGGGCTCGGTCGAAGTCGCCCAGGCGCTGGCCCCCTACGCCGACTACATGATCGGATCGCAGGAACTCGAACCCGGCGCCGGCCAGGACTGGGCCGCGCTGCTGTCGCACCTGACCCGCTCCCCCACCGACAGCACCGCGGCCTTTGGGCGCACCATCGTCGATGCCTTCATCGCCAAGCAGTTGAAGGACGACCCGGCCGCCGAAGCCACGCTGTCGCTGATCGACCTCGGCCGGATAGACGGCGTGGGCGCGGCGCTGGCCGACATCGCCGCCACGCTGAACGGCCAACTGGCCGCCGACCCGGTGCAAACCTGGATCGACATCGCCGAAGCGCGCACGCGAGCCTTCATTTTCGGCTCCGTCCTGCTGTCGCCCGGACCGACGGAGCTGGTCGACCTGCGCATGTTCGACTGGGGTAGCCTCAAGCTGTCCGACGGACAGCGGGAGCGGCTGACGCAGGCCCTGGAACAGGCGGTGGTCCACCAGCAACACACCGCGGCCTTCTCCAATCTCTCGGGCCTGACGTTCTACCTGCCGCAGCGCGTGGCCGAGACCGCGGCCGACACGCGGACCTACACCTCGCTGTCCTTCGTCTCCTCGACCCAGCGCGGCTTCATCCGGCAGCACTCCGACATCGGCCTCGACAACACCCGGCTACCGCTGCCCACCCTGGGCGTCATCGATTGGCACGACGGCACCCCGCAGGCGCCGACCTCGGTCCAGGCACCGCTGAACGCCGTGAATCGCGCGCTCGTGGCCCAGGATTTCGCCGCGGTCCAGAACGCCGACGGATGGATCACCGCCATCAAGCCCCTGACAGAAAGCACCGTGGACCGGCTCGTCGATACGTCCTTCATGCAGGGCTGGTTCCAGCTGGACGATTCCGGCACGCCGGTCTACTTCTCCGCGCTGCCGGATGGCATACGCTTCGCCATCGACTCCCCCGAGAACTTCCTGGTCCCCGTCACCCTGCGCGACAACACCCCCGACGACGACCTTCCCGACGACGACCCGCGCCGCCTGCAACGAGGTCTGCTGATCGTGTCGGACGCGACCGAACCCGGCGTGCTGCGCATCACCGGATTCCTGAACGCCCTGGGGAACAACTATTCCGCGGGCGTGGCGCGTCCGCAGGGCCTGCCCGACGAGGCCTCGGTGCAGCCACTCTGGCTGGCCCAGGACGAAAACAATCTCGGCCACTGGGCCGCACCGCAGGCCAGCGCGGCGGTGCCGTTCGTGCCGGTCACCCACAACCAGCAGATCTCCCGTGGCACTCGCGACCGCTTGCCCTCGGGCGCCCACGCTCGCCTGGGCATCGTCGACGTGCGGGGCTGGATCGGCCTGGATACGCTGGTCTACTAGCCGGTGCGCAAAAGCCCGGCGCCCGGTGCGCACTTGAACGCAAGATGACGTTCAAACGCGTACCGGGCGCCGATTCCCTTTGCCGAATGTAGCCTATCGTGGCCGCAAGACTCAGCCGAAGCGGCCGGTGATGTAGTCTTCCGTCGCCTTCTTGGTCGGCTTGATGAAGATCTGGTCCGTCACGCCGAACTCGACCAGCTCGCCCAGGTACATGTAGGCGGTGTAGTCGGAGCAGCGCGCCGCCTGCTGCATGTTGTGGGTGACGATGACCACCGTGTAGTCGTTCTTCAGTTCGGCGATCAGTTCCTCGATCTTGGCCGTGGAGATCGGGTCCAGGGCCGAGCAGGGTTCGTCCAGCAGCAGGACCTCGGGCTTGATCGCGATGCCGCGCGCGATGCACAGGCGCTGCTGCTGCCCGCCCGACAGGCTGTGGCCGCTCTGGTGCAGCTTGTTCTTGGCTTCTTCCCACAGCGCGGCCTTGGTCAGCGCCCATTCCACGCGCTCGTCCATCTCGCCCTTGCTCAGGTTCTCGAACAGACGCACGCCGAAGGCGATGTTGTCGTAGATGCTCATCGGGAACGGGGTGGGTTTCTGGAACACCATGCCGACCTTGGCGCGGATCAGCGAGATGTCCATCTTCGAGGTCAGCAGGTTCTCGCCGTCCATGTTGATCTGGCCTTCCGCGCGCTGCTCGGGATAGAGCTCGAACATGCGGTTGAAGGTGCGCAGCAGCGTCGACTTGCCACAGCCCGACGGCCCGATGAAGGCCGTGACCTGCTTCTCGGGGATCTGCATGTTGACGTTGCGCAGGGCGTGGAATTTCCCATAGTAGAAGTTCAGATTCTTGACTTCGAGCTTGGGATTCGAAATGTTGGCGATATTTTCCATGGCGTGTCCGGGGTGTCGGCGTCAGGCGGCCTGTTTGCGGAACATGATGCGAGCAATGATGTTGATGGCCAGCACCAGCAGCGTGATCAGCGTTGCGCCGGCCCAGGCCAGGCGCTGCCAGTCGGCGAAGGGACTCATCGCGAACTGGAAGATCGTGACGGGCAGGTTGGCCATGGGTGCGTTCATGTTGAACGACAGGAACTGGTTGTTCAGCGCGGTGAACAGCAGCGGCGCGGTCTCGCCGGCGATGCGGGCCACCGCCAGCAGGATGCCGGTGACGATGCCCGAACGCGCGGCGCGATAGCACACCATGGTGATCATCTTCCAGTGCGGACATCCCAGCGCGATGCAGGCTTCGCGCAGGCTGTTGGGCACCAGCTTGAGCATGTCGTCGGTGGTGCGGACCACGACCGGGATCACGATCACCGCCAGGGCCAGCGTGCCCGCCCAGCCCGAGAAATGCTGGATGCGCGCGACGAACACGGTATAGATGAACAGGCCGATCACGATGGACGGCGCCGACAGCAGCACGTCGTTGATGAAGCGGGTGGCCGGCGCCAGCCACCCGCGCTGGCCGTACTCGGCCAGGTAGGTGCCGGCCAGGATGCCGATGGGCGTGCCGATCAGCGTGCCCATGCCGGCCATCATGACGCTGCCCACCAGCGCGTTGAGCAGGCCCCCGTTCTGGCCGGGAGGTGGAGTGATCTCCGTGAACAGCGCGGGCGATATCGCCGCGGCGCCCTTGGACAGCAGGGTCAGGATGATCCAGAACAGCCAGAAGAGGCCGAACACCAGGGCGATCGCCGACAGGGTCAGCATGACCTTGTTGGTCACCCGGCGGCGGCGGTAGACGGTGTTCTGCATGGTAATGACGGACATCGCGGCTCCTTAGGACCGGGCGCCTTCGCTCTTCGCCAGACGCAGCAGCAAGAGCTTCGAGCAGGCGAGCACGATGGTGGTGATGAGGAAAAGGATCAGGCCCAGCTCGATCAGCGCCGACAGGTGGACATCATCGGAGGCCTCGGCGAATTCGTTGGCCAGCGACGAGGCGATCGAGTTGCCTGGCGCGAACAGCGAGCCGGACAGCCGGTAGGCATTGCCGATGACGAAGGTGACAGCCATGGTCTCGCCCAGCGCGCGCCCCAGTCCCAGCATGATGCCCCCGACCGCGCCGACCTTGGTGAACGGCAGCACCACGCGGTAGACGACCTCCCAGGTCGTGGCGCCCAGCCCGTAGGCCGACTCCTTCAGCATGGCCGGAACGAGCTCGAATACGTCGCGCATCACGGCGGTGATGAAGGGAATGATCATCACGGCCAGGATGATGCCGGCGGTGAACACGCCGATGCCGAAGGCCGGGCCCTGGAACAGGATGCCGGCGCCCGGGATGTTGCCCAGCGTGGCGATCAGCAGGGGCTGCACGTACTGCTTGAACAGCGGGGCGAAAATGAACAGGCCCCACATACCGTAGATGATGGAGGGGATGGCCGCCAGCATTTCGATGGCGGTACCCAACGGCCGGCGCAGCCAGGTAGGCGACAGTTCGGTCAGGAAGAGCGCGATGCCGAACGACACCGGCACCGCGATCAAGAGCGCGATGGCCGAGGTGACGAGCGTGCCGACGATGGGCACCAGCGCGCCATATTCGTTGTTGACGGGGTCCCACTCCGAGGACCACAGGAACGAAATGCCGTATTTCTCGAGCGTGATCTGGCTGCCCACGACCAGCGACACCAGGATGGCGGCCAGCAGGCTCAGCACGGCAAAGGCAAAGAACCGGGTCAGGTTCTTGAACAACGCGTCCATGGCCGCGTTACGGTT
Source organism: Alcaligenaceae bacterium SAGV5 (assembly GCA_009360345.1). Classification (GTDB taxonomy): domain Bacteria; phylum Pseudomonadota; class Gammaproteobacteria; order Burkholderiales; family Burkholderiaceae_B; genus Pigmentiphaga. The sequence continues at coordinate 1,801,192 of SPDP01000001.1, read as the reverse complement.
TTTCTTCATCGGGGGCGTATTCCCGGTAATAGTCGGCTCGGAGGAAGAATTTCCTCGAATCTCGCCCGGAATGTTATCAAGGACCGCGCTCATGGGAGTTTCCGGAAAAGGAGACAGGTCGCCCCAAGGGGCCTGGAGACGCGAAAAACGGGGCGGACGACTCCGCCCGGCCCCGTTTCACAGCACTATGGCACCTCGGCGGATCAGTACACAGCCTTGCCGCTGGCGTCCTTGATGTCGGACTTCCACAGCGAGCGGATCTGCGTCGTCACCGCTTCGGGCAGCGCCACGTAGTCCAGTTCCGAAGCGGACTTCTTGCCGTTCTTGAAGGCCCAGTCGAAGAACTTCAGGACTTCGGCGCCTTGCGTCGGCTTGTCCTGAGCCTTGTGCATCAGGATGAAGGTGGCGCTGGTGATGGGCCAGCTCTTCTCGCCCGGCTCGTTGTTCAGGATCACGCCCATGCCCGGCGCGCTCTTCCAGTCGGCGTTCGCGGCGGCGGCGGCGAAAGCGGCCTCTTCAGGCTGGACGAACTTGCCGTCCTTGTTCTGCACCTGGCCGTGCGACAGCTTGTTCTGCTTGGCGTAGGCGTACTCGACGTAGCCGATGGCGCCGGCGAACTGCTTGACGTAGTTGGCCACGCCTTCGTTGCCCTTGCCACCCTGGCCGGCGGGCCACTTGACGGCCTTGCCTTCACCCACGGTCGACTTCCAGTCGGCGGAAACCTTGGACAGGTAGTTGGTCCAGCCGAAGGTCGTGCCCGAACCGTCCGAACGGTGGACGACGATGATATCGGCGGCAGGCAGCGTCACGCCGGGGTTCAGCTTGGCGATGGCCTCGTCGTTCCACTTCTTGACCTTGCCCAGGTAGATGTCGGCCAGCAGCGCGCCGGTGAACTTCAGTTGGCCGGGCTGGATGCCTTGCAGGTTGACCACGGGGACGATGCCGCCGATCACGGCCGGAAACTGGACCAGGCCGTTCTTGGCCAGGTCTTCACCGCTCATCGGATCATCCGAGGCGCCGAAATCCACCGTCTTGGCGATGATCTGCTTCTGGCCGCCGCCCGAACCGATGGACTGGTAGTTCACGGTGTTGCCGGTGGCAGCCTTGTAATCGGAGGCCCACTTGGCGTAGATGGGATAGGGGAACGAGGCGCCGGCACCGGTGATGTCGGCGGCATGCGCGGACAACGCGGCAACGCCCAGCGCAACGCCTACCGTGACCTGCTTGAATACGAGTTTGAACATTTTGCAGTTCCTCTGCTTCTGTGGGAGGGAAAACTCACTACGGCGACAGATTACGTAGCAAATATGACATGACCATGACAACAGTCACAGACCTATCCCGGAACTGAAATGCAACCGTACCCTTGACGTATGTCCATCTCAATCAGGGCCGCCGACACCGTCCCAGCGCCCTGTTGCCCCCCGGAGTCCCTTCAGAATACCGAGCGATATCCGAACAATGCCGCCGATCCGCCCGTATGGACGAACACGATGCTCTGCCCGGGCCGGTATCGGCCCTCGCGCACCTGGGCAATCAGGCCGGCCATGCCCTTGCCCGAGTAGACCGGGTCCAGCAGGATGCCTTCCTTGCGTGCCAGCAATGTGACAGCCTCGATCATGCCGGGCGTGGGCTGGCCATAGCCGGCGCCGACGTGGCGATCATCGACCCGCACGGCCGGCGCCTCGATGCGGGTCGACAGGCCCAGCAGCGCCGCCGCCTCGTTCGCCAATTTCAGCACGTTGGCCACCTGCGGCGCCTCCGGGGCGCGGACGCTGATGCCTTCCACCGGAATGCCGCTTTGCGCGCCCTCGAACGCCGCCACCAGGCCGGCCTGGGTGCCGGCGCTGCCGGTGCCATGGAACACGGCATCGACGTTCAGGCCCAGCTCGTAGGCCTGTTGCATGATTTCCAGCCCGCAGCCCACGTAGCCCAGGGCACCGATGGGATTGCTGCCACCGCCGGGGATCACGTACGGCCGGGCGATTACTCGGCCGGCTCCGATCCGCCCAGCGCCTTCATCAGATGCGCATGGAGGTTGAACGGCCGGCGGCGCGACTTCACCCGGACGTAGTCCCCCGAGGGCTGCTGCTGCCAGGCCAGTTGGTTGTCGCGCAGGGCGAAAGTGAAGGATTCGTCGATCACCCGCTTCTTCAAGGCCGGATCGAAAATGGGAAAGGCGACCTCGACGCGGCGGAAGAAATTCCGGTCCATCCAGTCGGCCGAAGCCAGGTAGACCATGTCCTGGCCGTCGTTCAGGAAGTAGAACACCCGCGAATGTTCGAGAAAGCGCCCGACGATGGAGCGCACGGTGATGTTGTCCGACAGTCCCGGAACACCGGCCCGAAGCGTGCACACGCCCCGGACCACCAGGTCGATGCGCACACCCGCGCGGCTGGCCTTGTACAGTTCCTCGATCACCGACGGCTCGAGCAGCGAGTTCATCTTGGCCATGATCCGCGCCGGCTTGCCCGCGCGCGCATGCCGCGCCTCGCGGCGAACCAGCGCCACCATGGTTTCGTGCAGCGAGAACGGCGCCTGCAGCAGGCACTTGAGGTGGCGGCGCGCGCCCAGCCCGGTCAATTGCGAGAAGATCTGCTCCATGTCCTCGCACATGCGCGCGTCGGCGGTGAACAGGCCGAAGTCGGTGTACAGGCGCGCCGTGCTGGGATGGTAATTGCCCGTGCCCAGGTGGCCATAGCGGCGGATCCTGCCGCGTTCGTGGCGCAGCACCAGGGCCATCTTGGCGTGGGTCTTGTGGCCGACGACGCCGTAGACCACGTGCGCGCCCACCTCTTCCAGGCGCGCGGCCCAGTTGATGTTGGTCTGCTCGTCGAAGCGGGCCATCAGTTCCACCACCACGGTCACTTCCTTGCCCGAGCGCGCGGCCGCCAGCAGGAGGCGCATCAATTCGGAGTCTTCCCCGGTCCGATAGATGGTCTGCTTGATGGCGACCACGCTGGGATCGGCCGCCGCCGCGGTCAGGAAATCGATGACGGGCTGGAACGACTGGTAGGGATGATGCAGCAGCCGGTCCTGCTCGGCGATGGCCTTGAAAAGCTCGTCCGGCGTCAGGTTGCGCTGGTCGAAAGGCGCCGGGATGGCCGCGCGGAACGGCGGGAACTTCAAGTCCGGCCGGTTGATGCCGTTCACCAGTTGCATCAGCCGCGCCAGGTTGACCGGGCCATCCACCCGGTAGGCGTCGGCCGGCGTGAGCAAGAACTCCTTGAGCAGGAAGCTCTCGAGCTCCGGCGGACTGGAGTCGGCCAGCTCCAGCCGGACGCCGTCGCCGAAATGCCGCTGGGTCAGTTCCCCCTGCAGGGCCTGGCGCAGGTTGGTGATTTCCTCGTCATCGACGAACAGATCGCTGTTGCGCGTCAGGCGCCACTGGTAACAGCCATCCACCGTCATGCCCGGGAACAGGTCGCCCACGAAGGCCTGCATGAACGAGGTCAGCATGACGTAGCCGTGCGGATGGCCCGACAGCTCGGGCGGCATCTGGGTCAGGCGCGGCAGCGCGCGGGGTGCCTGGACGATGGCGATGGCGGCGTTGCGGCCGAAGGCGTCGCGGCCCGACAATTGAACGGCGAAGTTCAGGCTCTTGTTGAAGACACGCGGGAAGGGGTGCGCCGGGTCGAGTCCGATCGGCGTCAGGAGCGGCATGACGTCGAGCCGGAAGACCTCGTGCGCCCAGGCCCGCTGCGCCGGCGTCCAGCTCTGCGCCATGTGCAGCACGATGCCCTCGGCCTGCAACTGCGGCAACACCTCGCGGTTCAGCAGGGCATACTGGCGCTCGACCAGGGCGCGGGCGGCCTCGGACACGCGCAGCACGACCTCGGCCGGGGTCCGGCCGTCCAGTCCGCGCGCCCCGGGATTCTGCCGCACCTGCTCGTGCAGGCTGGCCACCCGGATCTCGAAGAATTCGTCGAGGTTCGAGGCAACGATGCACAGGAAGCGCAGCCGTTCGAGCAAGGGGGTCTTGTCGTCCTCGGCCAGGGCCAGTACCCGTTCATTGAACTTGAGCAGGGCGAGCTCTCGATTCAGGAACAGGTCTTTGGCAGGCAATCTGGCAACCATGGGATATCCGCAAAAATGGGGGGGAACGAAGCTGAGAGGGTTATTTTTGCGTCAAAATGATGACTACCTTATGACAGTGCAACCATTCTGTCATCGAAGCGCCTTATTCTTGCAGTTCGCCCCCCATCTTTCCATTCCATGACTCAATTGCTTGCCGCCGTCGATCTTGGCTCCAATAGTTTCCGCCTCGTGATCGGCCGCGTGGTCGACGACGGCGGGACCGTCCAGATCTACCCGGTCGACCGGCTCAAGGAAACCGTGCGGCTGGCGGCGGGCCTGCAAGCCGACAAGACGCTGGACACCTCGACCACCGATTTCGCCCTGCAGGTGCTGCGCCGCTTCGGCGAACGCCTGCGCAGCTTTCAGCCCGAACGCGTACGGGCGGTGGCGACCAACACGTTCCGCGTGGCGCGCAACGTCAACGAGTTCCTGCCACTGGCGGAAGAGGCCCTGGGTTTTCCCATCGAAGTCATCGCCGGCCGCGAGGAAGCGCGCCTCATTTTCTCCGGTGTTTCGCACTCGCTGCCCGCCTCTCCGGCCAAGCGGCTCGTGGTCGACATCGGCGGCGGTTCGACCGAATTCATCGTCGGCCGACGCTTCGAACCCGAGTTGATGGAGTCGCTGTACATGGGCTGCGTCAGCTTCAGCCGCACCTATTTTCCCGACGGCATCGTCGACGCCCATGCCATGAAGCAGGCCGAGATGGCCGCCCGCCGCGAGATCGAAGTCATCGCCAGGCAGTATCGCAAGGCCGGATGGCAGGAAGCCTACGGCTCCTCGGGCACGAGCAAGGCGCTGGGCGCCATCCTGACCGAATCCGGCTTCTCGGAGTCCGGCATCACGCGGCGCGGCATGGACAAGCTCAAGGACAGGCTGATCAAGGCCGGTACGGTCGAACGCGCGCAACTGGCGGGTATCAAGCCGGACCGCACCTCGGTGCTGCCCGGGGGCCTGGCCATCATGAGCGCGATCTTCGACGAGCTGGGCCTGGACATGATGCGTACGGCCGATGGCGCCTTGCGCGTGGGCGTGCTGTACGACCTGGCCGGCCGCGACGCCTCGCTGGACAAGCGCGACGATACGGTGCGCCAGTTCATGAGCCGCTACAAGGTGGACCGCTCCCAGGCGGCGCGCGTCCGGCAGACGGCGCTGGAACTGTTCAAGCAGCTGGTGCCCATCCCCGCCGACGAACACCAGGAATTGACCCGGGTACTGGGCTGGGCCGCCGACCTGCACGAGATCGGCCTGTCCATCGCCCACAACACCTATCACCGGCACTCGGCCTATATCCTGGAACACGCCGACATGCCGGGCTTCTCGCGCCAGGACCAGGCGCTGCTCGCGATGCTTGCGCTGGGCCATCAGGGCAAGCTGGCCAAGCTCCAGCACCTGGTCAACCATCACGAACAGTGGATCGCCATCCTGTGCCTGCGCCTGGCCGCCATCCTCTATCGGCGGCGCGAGGACATCGCCGCGCCGCCGGTCAAGGTGTCGGTCAAGGGATCGTCCATCATCGTCAAGACCGACGCGGCCTGGATGGGCGCCCACCCGCTGACCGACTTCACGCTGCGCGCCGAGGAATCAGAATGGCGCAAGGTAGGATTCACGTTCGAGCTGCTTGAGCTCTGAACGCAGGCGCCGGGTCAACCGGCGCAGCACCCTTACTCCTGTGCGGCGCAGCCGTCGCGTCAACCGCAAACGCCCGCGCCGTGTTCTCGACGGGCGCGGGAACGCGGCCGCCAGGCGGCCACGCGACACCGCGGACCTCACGAACGCCTCGAAACCTGGGACTCCAGCCCGAAGTGCCGGCGATAGCGGTCGTCCAGCGCGTCGATGGACAGCAGCATGGGGAAATCGGCCGTGTTGAAATCGGCATCCCAGGCCGGCTCACCGCATACACGGGCGCCCACCTTCAGGTAGCCCTTGATCAGCGGCGGCACACGGGTCGGCAGATTGCAGTCCAGGCGCTCGACAGGCAGCCGGTGCAGCGGCTGCACGCGCAGGTCGCGGGCCTGTTCGATGTCGGCCACCACCGAGCGGTACACCCCCGCCGCGGTCGCGCCGTCGTCGCGCAGGCTGACGCTGGCGCAGCCGAACACGTAGCGTTTTCCGGTACGGCGCAGGAACTCGGCCAGCCCGGACCACAGCAGCATGATGACGGCGCCGCTGCGGTAGTCGCGGTGGGTGCACGAGCGGCCGAATTCGACCAGTTCGCTGCGAATGGCGCCCAGGCCGGACAGATCGAACTCGGATTCGGAATAGTAGCCGCCGGCCTGGCGGGCCTGATCGGGCCCCAGGATGCGGTAGGTGCCAACGACCCGGCCAGTATCCAGTTCGCGCACGATGAGGTGTTCGCACCAGGCGTCGAACCGATCCTCGTCGATACCGTCGATGGCGGTCGGGAACACGGCCCCCATGTCTTCGGTGAACACCTCGTAACGCAGGCGCTGGGCTTGCCGGACCTCTTCCCAGGAACGCGCCAACCCCACCACCAGGCCGGGGGACTGGACACCGCCATGAAGTTCGTCCGCAAGGCTGCGACGCGCTTCGATGCGGGTGAATTCGAGCATATGCACACTCCTTGACAGGTAAGTCGAGTGTCGGTGCTTAGCGTTTCACGTCTTTGACAGAATAATGACGGTACCATGAATCGACAACAAGGCCCGCGCCCGCATCTGGAAACGCCTGCTTACGAAAAGAGCCCCCCCTGCGCGCTTCGCGCGCCCCCCAGGGGACGATGCGAACGAACTGGCGAAGCCAGATCCGCCGCATCCTGCGGTCTGCGTGGGGGGCTTCCCCTCAAACGAACTCGGGATTGATGACGGCCCGGATCACGACCTGGAAGTCTTCGTCCCGCTGGCGGCGGGCGAGCCACCACAGGCCGCCTTTTTTCAGGCTCCAGGGCAGGTCATCGCCGGCCAGCAGGGTGCTGGCCACGCGTCCCAGCGTGGGCTGGTGCCCGACGACCAGCACCGACCGCGGCGACAGGGGCCAGCCCGTGGCGGCCAGCACGTGGGCCGGCGCGGCTTCGGGCGCCAGGTCCGGCACGACGGTGTAGTCGCAGCCGAGGGCATCGGCGGTCTGGCGCGTGCGCACGGCGGGACTGGCCATGACCAGCAGGTCGGCCGGGGCATGGGCCCGAAGCCACGCGGCGACGGCCTCGGCCTGCTTGTGTCCGCGCCGCGTCAACGCGCGCTGCAGGTCGTTCGGGCCGTCTTCGGCCTCGGCGTGGCGCCAGAGAATCAGGTTCATGGACGATGCTTGCATGGTCATAATCAAGGATCCCGATTGTGCCCGCGGGGCATGACTGGCGATTGACAGGAGCGCCGCCCCCGGGCGGCTAGCGCAGACTGGCGGAAAGGACATCCAGGCAATCGTCGACCAGGGACTCGTCAGCCGCCTCGACCATCAGACGCAGCTTGGGTTCGGTTCCCGACGCCCGGATCAGTACCCGCCCGATCCCGTCCAGGCGCCGCTCGACCTCTTCCCGCGCCCCGGCCAGCCCCGCATGCTCGTGCCAATCCACGCCCGGCGCGAGCGGAATATTGACCAGCTTCTGCGGATACAGCCTGAGCGGCGCCAGCAGCTCGGCCAGCGACTTGCCCTGGCGACGCACCGCCGCCAGGACCTGGAGCGCGGCCATGGTACCGTCCCCGGTGGTGTGACGGTCCAGGCACAACACGTGGCCGGAGCTTTCGCCGCCATAGAGCCAGCCTTTCTTGCGCAGCATGGCCAACACGTAGCGGTCGCCAACCGCGGCGCGCGCGAAAGGCACCCCCAGGTCGCGCATCCGGTGCTCGAACGCCAGGTTGGTCATCTGCGTGCCGACCACGCCCGCCACCGGTCCGGCCAGCAGGCGGTCCGCCACGATGGCGTACAGCAGTTCGTCGCCGTTGTAGCGCCGGCCCTCGCCGTCGACCATCAACACGCGGTCGGCATCGCCGTCCAGCGCAATGCCCAGGTCCGCCCTCTGCGCCTGCACCGCCTCGGCCAGCGCGTCCAGGTGCGTGGCGCCGACGCCGTCGTTGATGTTCATCCCGTTCGGCGCGCAGCCTATGCAGGTCACCGTAGCCCCCAGTTCCTCGAACACGGCGGGCGCCACGTGGTAGGCCGCGCCATGGGCGGCGTCGATCACCAGCCGCATGTCCGACAGGTCGAGATCGTTGGGGAAGCCGCTCTTGCAGAATTCGATGTAGCGGCCCGCCGCATCCGTCAGGCGCTTGGCGCGGCCCAGCTTTTCGGACGGCACGCATCCGACGGGTTCGCCCAGCGCGGCTTCGATGCGCAGTTCGACCTCGTCGGCCAGCTTCATGCCGGTGGCCGAGAAGAACTTGATGCCGTTGTCGAAATAAGGATTGTGCGAGGCACTGATCACGATGCCGGCCGACAGGCGCAGCGCCCGGGTCAGGTAGGCGATGGCCGGCGTGGGCATGGGGCCGGCCAGCAGGACGTCGATACCTGCCGCGGACAGCCCCGCCTCGAGCGCCGATTCCAGCATGTAGCCGGAGATGCGCGTGTCTTTCCCGATCAGGACGACCGGCCGCCCTCCCTCGCGATGCTCGGCCGTCAGGACGCGCCCCGCGGCATACCCCAGGCGCAGCGCGAACTCCGCGTTGATGACTTTTGATCCTACCTTGCCCCGAATACCATCGGTTCCGAAATACTTGCGTCGTCCAACCATCCTGGATGGCCCCCTGTTTGTTGTTCTTGTCCGCGCGACAGGCGCGCGGCGATCATTCGTTCCAGGCCCGCACTGCGTGCCAGACCTTCAAGGCATCGACCGTGGCCGCGACGTCGTGGACGCGGACAATGGCCGCGCCGCGCTCCACCGCGGCCAAGGCCGCCGCGATACTCCCGGCCACCCGTTCCCCAACAGGCTTGCCGGTCACCGCCCCGATCATGGTCTTGCGGGATACGCCGATTAGTAGCGGATATCCCAACGCGCCGATAGTGGGCAAACTACGCATGAGCCGGTAGTTGTGGGCGGTGGTCTTGCCGAAGCCGAAGCCCGGGTCCAGACAGATCCGCTCGCGCGCCACGCCCGCCGCCACCAGGCGCTCCGCGTGTTCGCGCAGAAAAGCGGTCACATCGCCGACCACGTCGCCATAGGCCGGCGCCTGCTGCATGGTGCGCGGCTCGCCCTGCATGTGCATCAGGCACAAGCCGCTCGCCCCCTGCGCCACCGCCTCGATCGCGCCCGGCTGCCGGAAACCGTAGATGTCGTTGATCATGTCCGCGCCGGCATCCAGCACCGCCCGCATCACCGCCGGCTTGAAGGTATCCACCGACAACGGCACACCGCACTCCCGCAGCGCCTCGATCAACGGCAACAACCGCGCCAGTTCGTCCTCCAACGACACCGGCGCAGCCCCCGGCCGCGTCGACTCACCTCCGATATCCAGCATGTCGGCCCCTTCCGCGACCAACTGCCGCGCATGCGCGATCCCCGCATCCAGCGCCAGATTCTTCCCCCCATCGGAAAACGAATCCGGCGTGACGTTGATGATCCCCATGACCATCGGCCGGGAAAACTCCAGCGAAAAACGACCGCACTGAAACCGAGGCGGAGTGTCGGAATGAGTCGACCCAGAATCCTGCATGAATAGTCTCGCCATGAAACGGCAAAGGGCGGCCAAAACGCCGCCCTCCCCCCGCCGGTTGTTCCCCCTGGGCACAGCGGATCCGGCTCCGCCGGTCCGCCAGTGCCGCCCCCTGGGGGGCGCCCGAAGGGCGTAGGGGGGGCCCCTACGCCACCGCCGTCGCGTTCTGCGCGACGCCGCCGGTGCTGGGCGGCGTGCTGGGCGGCGCGCCGGCCGAATCCGAGACCTTGGGCGGCCGCGGGGGACGTCCGTCGACGATGTCGTTGATCTGGTCGGCGTCGATGGTTTCCCACTCGAGCAGCGCCTTGGTCATGGCTTCGACCTTGTCGCGGTTGTCTTCCAGGATCTTGCGCGCCACCGCGTACTGCTCGTCGATGATGCGGCGGATCTCGCCGTCGACCTTCTGCATGGTCGCCTCGGACACCTGGGTCGTCTTGGTGATGCTGCGGCCCAGGAACACCTCGCCCTCGTTCTCGGCATAGACCATGGGGCCCAGCGAGTCGGTCATGCCGTAGCGGGTGACCATGTCGCGCGCGATCTGGGTCGCCCGCTCGAAGTCGTTCGAGGCGCCGGTGGTCATCTGGTGCATGAAGACCTCTTCGGCGATACGGCCGCCGAACAGCACCGCGATGGTGTTCAGCATGCGGTCCTTGTCCATGCTGTAGCGATCGCCCTCGGGCAACTGCATGGTCACGCCCAGCGCGCGGCCGCGCGGGATGATGGTGACCTTGTGCACCGGATCGGTCTTGGGCAGCATCTTGGCGACGATGGCGTGGCCGGACTCGTGGTAGGCGGTGTTGCGGCGCTCTTCCTCGGGCATGACCATCGAGCGGCGCTCGGCCCCCATGATGATCTTGTCCTTGGCCTTTTCGAAGTCCAGCATGTCGACCGTGCGGCCGCTGCGGCGGGCGGCGAACAGCGCCGCCTCGTTCACGAGGTTGGCCAGGTCCGCGCCCGAGAAGCCGGGCGTGCCGCGGGCCAGGATGGTGGCGTCGACGTCGGACGACACCGGCACCTTGCGCATGTGGACCTTCAGGATCTGTTCGCGGCCGCGGATGTCGGGCAGCGGCACCACGACCTGGCGGTCGAAGCGGCCCGGACGCAGCAACGCGGGGTCGAGCACGTCGGGCCGGTTGGTGGCGGCGATCACGATGATGCCCTGGCCGGTTTCGAAACCGTCCATTTCCACCAGCATCTGGTTCAGGGTCTGTTCGCGCTCGTCGTTGCCGCCCCCCAGGCCGGCGCCGCGCTGGCGGCCGACGGCGTCGATTTCATCGATGAAGATGATGCAGGGGGCATGCTTCTTGGCGTTCTCGAACATGTCGCGCACACGGGCCGCGCCCACGCCGACGAACATTTCGACGAAATCGGAACCCGAGATGCTGAAGAACGGTACCTTGGCCTCGCCGGCGATCGCGCGTGCCAGCAAGGTCTTGCCGGTACCCGGCGAACCCACCATCAGCACGCCGCGCGGAATACGGCCGCCGAGCTTCTGGAATTTCGACGGATCGCGCAGGAAGTCGACCAGTTCCTGGACGTCTTCCTTGGCCTCGTCGCAGCCCGCGACATCGGCGAACGTGACCGTGTTGGAATTCTCGTCCAGCATGCGCGCGCGCGATTTGCCGAAGTTGAACGCGCCGCCGCGCCCGCCTCCCTGCATCTGCCGCATGAAGAAAACCCAGACGCCGATCAGCAGCAGCATCGGGAACCACGAGACGAAGATGCTCATGAAGAGCGAGGGCTCTTCCTTGGCCTTGCCCGACACCTGGACGCCGTACTTCATCAGGTCGCTGACCAGCCAGAGATCGCCGGGCGACGTGATGCTGTAGGGACGACCGTCGCTGGGCGTGACGCTCAGCACGTCGCCCTGGATGTCGACTTTCTGGATGCGCCCGGCCTTGGCCTCCTCCATGAACTGGGAGTAGGACACGGTGTCCTGCGGGCGGGTGCGGCCTTCGAACTGCTTGAAGACCGTAAACAGGACAAACGCGATCACCATCCAGACCGCGACTTTGGAGAACATATTGTTCAAGGTCGATCTCCTACTTGATTGCCGATCGGTCGACCTGCCGGGAAAACCCCGGCCCGATCGGACACACTAAGTCCGATTCTACTATTGTCAGCCGCCGGGACTCTTCAACCCCACCCCGACGAGAAAGGTCTCGGAGGATTTGTCCCGCGACGCCTTGGGCTTGCGTTCCACCACCCGGCGGAAAGTCTGCTTGAAACTCTGCACGATCTGGGAAAAGCCGCTGCCGTGGAAAGCCTTCACGATCAGCGCCCCGTCGGGCTTGAGGTGCGCCTGCGAGAACTCCCTCGCCAGATCGCACACGTGCTGGATACGCGCCGAATCCGCGGCACCGACTCCCGATAGATTGGGGGCCATGTCCGAAATCACAAGGTCCACCGGCTGGCTTCCCAGCAGGGCCTCGAGCTGGCGCAGCACCTCTTCCTCGCGGAAATCGCCCTGGATGAACTCCACCCCGGCCACCGGCTCCATGGGAAGCAGGTCCAGGGCAATGATCCGTCCCCGTATCGTACCCTGCGGGCCGGCCAGGCGCTCGCGGGCGACCTGGGACCAACTGCCGGGCGCCGAGCCGAGATCGATGACCACATCGCCCGGCTTCATGAGCTTCTCGGTTTCCAGGATCTCCGTCAGCTTGAAGGCGGCACGGGCACGGTATCCCTTCTGTTGCGCGAGCTTCACATAGGGATCGTTGATGTGCTGGTGCAACCAGTTCTTCGAAAACTTGTTTTTGGCCATATCTGCCCGGTCACCCGGGTCGGTATCGGTTCAAATCAATGCGGCATCGCCGCGCTATCCGGAGCATACTGCGGACTCGCCATCGCGCCGTCGGCCCGGCTCCCGTACAATCTCGACATGCCAGTCCTAGACATCAATTCGACACTGCGCAGCGCCCTCCGGGCCGCTGCCCATCCGCTCAAACCGGTCGTCCTCATCGGCGACAAAGGCCTGAGCGACGCCGTCCTGCAGGAAATCGACCGCAACCTCTCGGCGCACGGCCTGATCAAGGTCCGCGCCGGCGGCGAAGACCGCGCCACGCGGGACGAACTGCTCTACCAGATCTGCGGCGAGCTTTCGTGCGCGCCCGTCCATCATCTGGGCAAGGTCTTCATCCTGTACCGCCCGACCGAGCGCGATCCCGACGCGGCCGACCTGCTGGGCGCCCGCAAGCCCAAGTCGGACGTGTCCACGCTGGGTACCGGCGCGCGCAAGGCCAATGAAGCCCATCTGCCCAAGAAATCGGCAGTCGCCGGCAAGCCCGCGGCGCCAGCCCGGCCCCGAGGGGAGCGTCCGGCACGCGGCGAGCGCGACGACGGGCCGATGACCGCCCGCGAACGCTATCTGGGCACCGACAAGCGCCAGCGGCCCTCCATCCACGAGGAAACCGGCTCGCGCCGGGGCGCCGCGCGCACCACGCCAGCCCGCCGCCCCGCCGGCCTGGGCTCCACGCTGGGCGCGGCCCGCAAGACCGCATCGGGCAAGCCTGCCGCCAAGCGCGCGGGCAGCGCGCTGTCGCTGCGTGCCGGCGCCCGCAGCCGCCCGGCGGAAAGCGGTCAACGCACGACGGCCACCAGCCGCAAACCCAGAACCGCCACCAAGAAGTAAAGCACGCTCGACACCCCGTGCCAGGTCCCGAAATCCGCCCAGGCGGGTACGGCCTGGCCGGCGGCGATCAAGGCCCGTCCGTAATCCATCACGGGCCGGGTGCCGAAATACCCCAACCCCACTCCCACGGCCATGACCAGCACGGTGCGGCGCCCCGCCGCACCCAGCGGCAACCCGCGCCCCAGCCGGTCCAGCAGCAGCATCAACAGCACCACCACCAGCCCGCCATAGGCCAGCAAACGGAACAACGACCCCGCCGTCGCCGCCGCGCGCATGGGCTCGAGCTGCGAAAACAACAGCGGCACCACCAGAAGCCCGATCGTCCAAAGCGCCCCACACCACAGCGCCGCCAACAGCCGCACCACCGTAGCCATCAATCAGCCTCCAGGGCAACAACTCATTCAAACAAAACCCACAGCCCTGCCCCAATCCCGGGATGCGGTGGATCCGGCTCCGCCGGTCCACCCGCATCGCCCCCTTGAGGGGGCGCCCGAAGGGCGTGGGGGTGGGCTTCCCTTCCGGCCCACCCGCATCGCCCCCTGGGGGCGCGCGTCAGCGCTCAGGGGGTAACAGATCAGGGGGCCTAGATATACCGGACGTCCAATACTTCGTATTCCCGGATGCCCGACGGCGCCTGCACCTCGGCCACGTCGCCGACCGACTTGCCGATCAATGCCCGGGCGATGGGACTGGACACCGAGATGAGATTGGACCGGATGTCGGCCTCGTCGTCGCCGACCACCTGGTAGGTGACCCGCTCGCTGGACTCCAGGTCCTCCAGGTCGACCGTCGCCCCGAACACGATGCGGCCATCCGCATCGAGCTCCAGCGGGTCGATGATCTGCGCATTCGACAACTTGGCCTCGAGTTCCTGGATACGCCCTTCGATGAAGCCCTGTTTTTCCTTGGCGGCGTCGTATTCGGCGTTCTCGGACAGGTCTCCCTGGGCACGGGCATCGGCGATCGCGGTAATGACGGCGGGACGCTCCACCGTCTTCAGGCGGTGCAGTTCCTGTTTCAGGCGCTCGGCCCCGCGCACGGTCAGCGGAATGGCAGCCATGTGTACTTCCTTTACGTCTGTTGGATTTCCCATCCCCGCGACAGCGCGAGCTGGCGCCTGCCGCGCCGGGAGCACGGCCAAGGATGGAGAAGTGAAAAATAAAACCCCGGCTCGATCAGGAACCGGGGCGATCCGTATGAATTGTCCGCAAACTTGCGCAAACGCGCAAGCCTCGGCCCCGCGGCCCCCCCGCACAACCAAGGGTTAACCCCTAGAAAATTACAGCACCGGCAGATACCGCATCCCCGGGAATATCGCCGCCGACCCGGGATATACCTTCGTATATCCCGGCTATCCGCCCTGTCGGCAATCCGCTCCCATCGGCATCTGGCCCCCGCCCTGGACCGGCTGGCACAATCCGATCCGGTTTTCCGCTCCCCTGGCGCCAGCCCCGGCCGGCCCGGCTCCCCTGAACACGAAGCATGGACCCCGCCCCGACAAGACCCGCCTCCGTTTCATTTCACCCCATCCGCCCCCTCGCCCCGGAGGACGCTTCTCGCCCGAACGCCTGAACACGCTCCGCGGCCCGCCCCAAGGAGCTTCTCTTGCTGTTCACCCCCAACCGCCGCCTCCGCGGCGACGCGCACGACCGCCGGCCGACGGCTCGCCACCTGCGCGCCTCCCTTGTCCTTGCCTGCGCAAGCATCGGCCTCGGCGCCTGCCACCCGGGCCCCGAAACAGCCGACGCCACGCCCCCCATGCTGGTCCGGGCCGGAGCACGGATCCAGGTCCCCGAGGGGTCCCCCCTGCGCGCGCAGCTGCGGACGCGGGAGGCGCGGGCCATGATGGCAGCTCCCCGCATCTACGCCCCCGGCATCATCGAAGCCGTTCCCGACAAACTGGCGCGGATCTCGGCGCCCCTGTCCGGACGCATCCTTGCGCTACCCCGGGGATTGGGCGATGCGGTCAGGCAGGGCGATGTCCTGTTCACCCTCGATTCGGCGGAATTGAGCACGGCCCGGGGAGAGCTGGCGAAAACCCGCGTCGTCCTGCTCCAGGCCCGACGCGAACTCGACAGGCAGGCGCGACTGTTCGAGGCCGAGATCACGCCTCGCCGGGAATACGAACTGGCCCAATCGGCCTACGCCCAGGCCGAGTCCGATTCCCGCGTCGCCGCCGCCCGCCTGGCGCAACTCGGCGTGACCGGCCAGGGAAACGACCACGAATACGCCATGCGCTCGCCGATCTCCGGGCGCGTGGTCGAACTGCGCGGCGCGCCAGGCGTTTACTGGAATGACCTCAACGATCCCGTCATGACGGTCGCCGACCTGAGCATCGTCCACCTGTCCGCCGCCGTCTCCGAACGGGACATCGCCGCCGCGTTCCCGGGCCAGAAGGTGCGCATTTCGCTCCAGGCCTACCCGGAATCCGATATCGAAGGGACCGTGAAGTACGTCGGCGAGATGCTGGATCCCGATACGCGCACCGTGAAAGTGCGCATTGCCATCGACAACGCCGACGGCCGCCTCAAGCCCGGCATGTTCGCCCAGGTAGTCCTGGCCGGCCCGGCCCGGCGCGTCGTGACCGTTCCCGCGTCCGCCCTGCTGCAAGGCGGACTCTACACGCGGGTCTTCGTCGAACGGGCCCCGTTCGAATACGAGCCGCGGACCGTCACGGTGGGAGCGACGGAAGGGGGGAACGCGGAAATCCTGTCTGGCCTGGACGCGGGTGAACACGTCGTCGTCGAAAACGGGGTGGTGCTCAATGATTGAACGATTCATCACTCTGTGTTTCCAGCGCCGCGCGGTGGTCTGGATCATCTTCGCGCTGGTGGCGCTGTACGGCTGGCAATGCTGGCGCCAGCTTCCCATCGAGGCCTATCCCGACATCGCCGACGTCACCTCGCAGGTGGTCACCCAGGTACCCGGACTGGCCGCGGAGGAAATCGAACAGCAGATCACGATTCCGCTGGAGCGCGAGCTTCTGGCCACCCCCGGCCTGCAGGTGCTCCGCTCCAAGAGCACGTTCGGCCTGTCCCTGATCGTCGTCGTCTTCCGCGACGGCGTGGAAGGCTACTGGTCGCGCCAGCGCCTGCAGGAGCGCATAGACGGCATAGGCCTGCCCCACGGCGCGCGCCCCGAACTGGATCCGTACACGTCCCCCATCGGCGAGATCTACCGCTATACCCTGGAATCGCCCACGCGCGACTTGCGCGAACTCTCCGACCTGCAATTCTGGACGGTCATTCCGCGCCTGAAGCAAGTCCCCGGCATCGTCGACGTAGCCAACTTCGGCGGCCTGACCACCCAGTTCATGCTGGAGCTGGACCCCGCCCGGCTGGTCCAGTATGGACTCACGCTGCAGGCGGTCAAGGACGCGATCACGGCCAACAACGGCAGCGCCGGCGGCAGCCTGATGAATCGCGGGGAACAGGCCTACGTCATCCGCGGGGTCGGCCAGATCCAATCGCTCGACGACATGGGCCGCGTCGTCGTGGCCGAAAAAAACGGAACGCCCGTGCTGGTCAGGGATCTCGGCCGCCTGAGCCATGGCAACGTCGAGCGCCGCGGACTGCTGGGCAAGGACGACAACCCCGACTCCATCTCCGGCATCACGCTCCTGCTCAAGGGAGAACAGGCCGCGCAAGTCATCCAGGGCGTCCACGCGGCCGTGCGCGAACTCAACGAACGCCTGCTGCCGCGCGACGTCAGGGTCGTTCCCTACCTCGACCGATCGAACCTGATCGACGCGACCACCCGGACCGTGGGCAAGACCCTGCTCGAAGGCGTGGTGCTGGTCGGCCTGGTTCTCATGCTCGCGCTGGGCAGCCTGCGAGCCGCGCTGATCGTCGCGGCGACGATTCCGCTTTCCATGCTCGCCGCCTTCATTTTCATGCACCACCTGGCTATTCCGGCCAACCTGCTGTCGCTGGGCGCGATCGATTTCGGCATCCTGGTCGACGGCGCCGTGGTGTTGGTCGAGAACATCTTGCGCCGGCGCGAAGAACGGGAAGGACGGCCGCTGACCGCCAGCGACGCCATCGCCGCCACCCTGCAGGTGGCGCGCCCCATTTTCTTCGGCATGGCCGTCCTGGTGGTCGCCTATCTGCCGCTCTTCTCGCTGGAACGCATCGAGTACAAGCTGTTCTCGCCGATGGCGCTCGCGGTGGGCGCCGCGCTCATCGGCGCGCTGCTCGTGGCGATGGCCCTGATCCCCGGACTTGCCTTTCTCGCCCTGCGCAAACCACGCCGCACGGTGCGCAACCGGCCGCTGGAATGGCTGGCACGGCGCTACCACGCGTTCCTGTCCCGCCGCCTGGACGGGCCGCGCTGGCCGCTCGCGGTCGCGGGCATCGCCCTGGCGGGCGTGGTCGCCCTGGGCGCCACGATAGGCCGGGATTTCCTGCCTTACCTGGACGAAGGCTCCATCTGGCTGCAAGTCACGATGCCTCCGGGCCTGACCCTGGAGAAGGCCGGCCGGATGGCCACCGAACTGCGCCGCGCCACGCTCGAATTCCCCGAGGTCTCCCACGTGGTGACCCAGACCGGCCGCAATGACGACGGCACGGACCCGTGGACTTTCTCCCACATCGAGGCCAGCGTCGGGCTCCATCCGTATTCCGCCTGGACGTCGGGCATGACCAAGCAGGCGCTCATCGCCAGGCTGGACGCCCGCTACAAGCAGATTCCCGGGATCAAGGTCGGCTTCATGCAACCCATGATAGATGGCGTGCAGGACAAGCTGGCCGGCGCCCACAGCGACCTGGTGGTCAAGATCTACGGCGACGATCTCGAAGAGCTGCGCCGTATCGGGCGCGCGGCCGTGGCCGTCCTGGAGCAGATCCCCGGAGCCGTCGACGTGGCGATCGACCAGGAACCCCCGCTTCCCAACCTGAAGATCGAAGTGGACCGGGCCGCTGCCGCGCGCTATGGCATCAACGTGGCCGACGTGAACGACCTGCTGGCCACCGGCATAGGCGGCGCCCCCATCGGCCAGGTGTATGTCGGCGAAAAACGCTATGACATCGCCGTGCGTTTTCCCGAGGCGGTGCGCAACGACCAGGGCGCCATCGCCGGGCTCATGCTGACCGCCGCCAACGGCGCCAGGATACCTCTCGCGCAACTGGCCTCGATCCGCACCGTGTCCGGCGAAAGCACGATCACGCGGGAGGGTTCGCGCCGCCACCTGACCGTCAAGCTCAACACCCGCGGCCGGGATCTTTCCGGTTTCCTGGCCGAAGCGCGCCCCGCCGTGGAAGACGCTGTCTCGTACGACCGCCACCGCTACCAGATCGAATGGGGCGGCCAGTTCGAGAACCTGAGCCGGGCCCAGGCCCGCCTCGCGCTCATCCTGCCCGCCACGCTGGCGCTGATGCTGGTGCTGCTGTTCGCCGAGTTCGGCAATTTCCGCCATCCCGCGCTGATACTTCTGGCCGTCCCGCTGGCCGCCCTGGGCGGCCTCGCGGCGCTCCACCTGCGCGGCATGACGCTGAACGTTTCCAGCGCGGTCGGTTTCATCGCCTTGTCCGGCGTGGCCGTGCTCAACGGCGTGCTGATGCTGGCACAGATCAACCGCCTGCGCCGCGAAGAAAGCTTGCCGCTGCGGCAAGCCGTCCTCGAAGGCGCCCACAGCAGGATGCGCCCCGTCCTGGTCACGGCGACGGTGGCGGCCTTCGGGCTGATGCCCGCCATGCTGTCCACGGGCCTGGGCAGCGACGTGCAACGGCCGCTGGCGACCGTGGTCGTGGGCGGCCTGGCAAGCGCCACCTTGCTGACGCTGGTACTGCTGCCCGCCCTCTATTACCTGACGGAACGCGGGTTCGAGGCCATCGCCCGGCGCACCTCGGCCACGCACGATACCCCCACCGCCATGCAGGACTCCCAACCATGAACAAGACGCTCGCCATCACGGCCCTGCTGCTGGGGAACGCGGCGGCGGCCCAGGCGCCGGCCACCCCCGCCGCCCCGCCGCTGACCTTCCTCCAATACCTGGATGCCGTCGACACATACAGCCTGGCGCTGGCCGCCCAACGGGAGTCCATCGCCGCCGCCCGGGCGGGCGTGTCGATCGCCGGCGTGCGGCCCGATCCGGTCCTGACGATGGGCATGGGGCCAAAGGAGTTCAGCAGCGAGGTTCGCCCCAAGCCCAGGCCGGGCAAGACCATAGGGGTGGAGTGGACGATAGAAACCGCCGGCAAGCGCGGCAAGCGCGTCCAGGCGGCGGAAAGCGACGTCCGGCTGGCCGAGGCCTCGGCCGAAGGCGTACGCCACCAGGCCTATGCCGACGCGGCTGCCGGCTTTGCCGAAGCATGCCGCGCGCGCGACGCCCTGGTCCGCCAGGAGGCCTCGCTCCAGGCGCTGTCGGACGTGGTCAAGGCAAACGAGACCCGCCTGCGGGCGGGCGACGTGGGTGGCCTGGAACTGCTGCAATCGCGCACCGAGCGGAACCAATTCGAAGCCAACGTGGTGCGCGCGCGCGCCCATGCCGATGCCATGCGGATAAACCTCGCGCTGCCCCTGGGCCGCCCCTTCGACGCGCAGTTCAGGGGCCGGGGCCTGCAATGCGGATTCTCCGCCTATCAACCCGCCGGCCTGGCCACGCTCGTGGAGACCGCCATGCTCGAACGCGACGATGTCCGCATCGCGCTCGCCTCGCTCGAATCGGCCCGGGCCTCGGCGGAATTGCAGCGGGCCAACCGCTACGTCGATCCGGTCGTCGGCGTGAGCTACGGTTACCTGCCGCGCGGACGAGACGGTTTCGGTGCCGACGGCCAGCCCGTGGACGCCTCGCCGCGCTCCAATACCGTCTCGCTGTCGCTTTCCATCCCCCTTCCCTTCTCGCGCCTCCAGCGCGGCGAATTGAACCAGGCCGAAGCGTTGGTCACCAAAGCCATGCTCGATCTGCAGGATACGCGGCTGCGCGCGGCGGCGGAGATCCAGGCCGCCCACCTGCGGTTCATGGCTGCCCGGGATAACCTGGCGCGCTACCGCGACTCCGTGCTGGCCGATTCCCAGCGCGTGCTCGAAGGCATCCGCCTGTCCTACCGGAGCGGCGCCGCTTCGCTGCTGGAATTGCTGGCCGCGCAGAAATCGGCGGACGATGCCTACCTGGACTATCTCCAGGCCCGGGCCGACCTGGCCGCCGCGACGGTCGAACTGCAATTGAGCGCCGGCCTGCGGCCGGTCCTGTAGCGGCGCCGCAACCGGTATCATCACCCCCGGGGCAACGCCGCGCATCTGTTCCAGGAAACCCGCCCATGCGTCTTCCGCTCGATTTCCGCCGCCTGGCCTGCCTGACGGGGCTGCTGGCCAGCATGGCGGCCATTTTCATCGCCGATACCATGACGGATTACGCCGTCGCCGCCTCGGCCCTCTACCTCGTCGTCATCCTGGCCGCGGCGCGGCTGCTCGACATCCGCGCCATCGCGCCCCTGACCGCCGGCTGCATCGCCCTGACGGTGCTCAGTTTCCACCTGACCCCTTTCGGCGAATACCGGGTAGGAGTCATCAATACCTGCATCAATATCGTCATGCTCGTCGTCACCGCCTACCTGGTGGCCCGCACCGAACGCGCCCGGTCCGCGCTCCAGGAGGCCCAGGCGCGCCTGACCCTGATCTCCCGCGTCACGAGCCTGGGCGAGTTGTCGGCCTCGCTCGCCCATGAGGTCAACCAGCCGCTGGCGGCCATCGCCACCAGCGGCCACGCCTGCCTGCGCTGGCTGGACCAGGACCCTCCCAACCTCGACAAGGCCCGGCAGGCCGCCCAGCGCATCCTGGACGACGCCCGGCGGGCCGGCAGCATCGTCGACCGGATCCGCAGCCTGACCCGCGGCGAGCGGCCCGATCGGCACGCCTTCGACCTGAACGCCGCCATCCTCGAAATCGTCGCCCTGTCGCGCGACAAGCTGTCGCGCCATGCGATCACGCCGCTCTTCGGGCTGGGAGATGGACTGCCGCCCGCGCTGGCCGATCGCGTGCAGATCCAGCAGGTATTGATGAACCTCATGCTGAACGCCATCGAAGCCCTGCAAGGCCAGCCGCTCCCCAACCGCCAGATGCATCTGGATTCGAGCCTGGAAGGCGGCATGCTCGTCTTCGCCCTGGCCGACAACGGCGGCGGCTTTCCCGGAGGCGAAGACCCGGACCGCCTGTTCGAACCGTTCCACACCACCAAACAACGCGGCATGGGCCTGGGCCTCGCCATCAGCAAGACCATCATCGAAGCCAATGGCGGCAGGATCCGGGCCGAGACGAACCCGGCCGGCGGCGCCACCTTCCGGTTCACGCTGCCGGTGGCCGAGGAGGAGGCACGATGAACACCGCGGCATCCGCGCCCTCTTCCCAGGAACCCGTGGTCTACGTCGTCGACGATGATCATTCGGTACGCGCCGCGCTGGCCGACCTGCTCGCATCGGTCGGGCTGCGCGTCCGCGACTACGGCTCGACCGGCGAATTCCTGAGCCACGGCCTGGAGGACGCGCCGGGCTGCCTGGTCCTGGACATCCGCATGCCGGGACAGAGCGGCATGGATTTCCATCGGCAGATGGCGGAACGGGGCATCGACCTGCCCACCATCTTCATTACCGGTCACGGCGACATCGCCATGGGCGTCCAGGCGATGAAGAACGGCGCGATCGAATTCCTGACCAAGCCATTCCGCGAACAGGACCTGCTCGACGCCATCCACCACGGAATAGAGAAGGATCGCGCCCGGCGGCACGAACATGCCGGGCAGCGCGCGCTCGAACGCCGCTGGGCGTCGCTGACGCCGGGCGAGCAAGGCGTCGTCCGGCTGGTCGTGCAGGGCCTACTCAACAAGCAGATCGCCGCGCAGCTGCACCTCAGCGAAGTGACGGTCAAGGTCCGGCGGGCCCAGGCCATGCGCAAGATGGAAACCCGCACGCTGGCCGACCTGGTGCGGATGGCGCAGAAACTGGGCCTGTAACCCCCCGCGCCGCCACGTCCGGACAGCCCCGCGGCGGCGCCCCGTTCCGGCGCCACCGCGGGCGGCATGGGAAGGGGCGGATCGCCGCGCCGGAACGCTACGCCAACGAGCGGTGCAATTCCTGCAGCGAGTACACCTGCAGGCCCGCGCCCTGGCGCATGTACTGCATGCCCTCGACCGCCGCCCAGGCGCCCGCCACCGTCGTGTAGTAGGTGACGCGCGAAGCCAGCGCCGAGGTCCGGATGGCCCGCGAATCGGCGATCGCGTTGCGACGCTCTTCCACGGTGTTGATCACCAGCGCGATCTCGCCGTTCTTGACCATGTCGACGATGTTGGGCCGGCCTTCGGTGACCTTGTTGACGATCTTCACCGGGACGCCCGCGGCCTCGATGGCGGCCGCGGTGCCGCGCGTGGCGACCAGCGAGAAGCCCAGGCTGTGCAGCCCGCGCGCGACCGCGATGACCTTGCCCTTGTCTTCGTTCTTGACGCTGATGAAGGCGGTGCCGCTTTCGGGCAGGCGCACGCTGGCCGCCAGTTGCGACTTCACGAAAGCCTCGCCGAAACTGTCGCCCACGCCCATCACCTCGCCGGTGGACTTCATCTCGGGTCCGAGAATGGTGTCCACGCCCGGGAACTTGACGAACGGGAACACCGCTTCCTTGACGGAGAAGTACTTGGGCACGACCTCCTCGCCCAGGCCCTGGTCGTCGAGCGACCGGCCGGCCATGGCGCGCGCGCCGATCTTGGCCAGCGGCAGCGAGGTCGCTTTCGAGACGTACGGCGCGGTCCGCGAGGCGCGGGGATTCACTTCCAGCACATAGACGGTGCCTTGCTGGATCGCGAACTGCACGTTCATCAGGCCGACCACGTTCAACGCGCGGGCCATCAGGCCGGTCTGGCGCTTGATTTCTTCGATCAGCTCGGCCGACAACGAGTACGGCGGCAGGCAGCAAGCCGAGTCGCCCGAATGCACGCCGGCCTGCTCGATATGTTCCATCACGCCGCCGATGAAGACGCGCTTGCCGTCGGACAGGCAGTCCACGTCCACTTCGATGGCGTCGTTCAGGAAACGGTCCAGCAGCACGGGCGAGTCATTGCTGACCTTGACCGCTTCACGCATGTAGCGCTCGAGGTCCTTCTGCTCATGCACGATTTCCATCGCCCGCCCGCCCAGCACGTAGCTGGGGCGCACCACCAGCGGATAGCCGATGTCCTGGGCATGCGCCAGGGCTTCGGCCTCCGTGCGCGCGGTGCGGTTGGGCGGCTGGCGCAGGCCGAGCTTGTGCAGCAGCTTCTGGAAGCGCTCGCGGTCTTCGGCGATGTCGATGGATTCCGGGCTGGTGCCGATGATGGGCACGCCGTTGGCTTCCAGCGCCTTGGCCAGCTTCAGCGGCGTCTGGCCGCCATACTGGACGATCATGCCGACCGGCTTTTCCTTGTCGACGATCTCGAGCACGTCTTCCAGCGTGAGCGGCTCGAAGTACAGCCGGTCGGAGGTGTCGTAGTCGGTCGAGACGGTTTCCGGGTTGCAATTGACCATGATGGTCTCGAACCCGTCCTCGCGCAGCGCCATGGCGGCGTGAACGCAGCAATAGTCGAACTCGATGCCCTGGCCGATGCGGTTCGGTCCGCCGCCCAGCACGATGATCTTCTTCTTGTCGGTGGGATTGGCCTCGCACTCTTCCTCGTAGGTCGAGTACATGTACGCCGTATGCGTGGCGAACTCGGCGGCGCAGGTATCGACGCGCTTGTAGACCGGACGCACGTCGTACTGGTGGCGCAGCTTGCGCACCTCGGTCTCGGTGGTGTCCAGCAGATAGGCCAGGCGGCGGTCGGAGAAGCCTTTGCGCTTCAACTTCCAGAAGGTGCTGCGGTCGAGATCGGCCAGCGTCTTCTTCTCGAGCGCCAGCTCGATGTCGACGATTTCCTTGATCTGCGCCAGGAACCACGGATCGATGTGGGTGAGCTGCTGCACTTCCTCGAGCGAGAAGCCCTGGGCAAAGGCATCGCCCACGAACCAGATGCGCTCGGGACCGGGCTCGCCCAGCTCGACTTCGATGCGCTCGCGGTCGGTGGTCTTCTGGTTCAGGCCGTCCACGCCCACTTCCAGGCCGCGCAGCGCCTTCTGGAACGACTCCTGGAAGGTCCGGCCGATGGCCATCACCTCGCCCACGGACTTCATTTGCGTGGTCAGGTGGGCGTCGGTCTGCGGGAATTTCTCGAACGCGAAGCGCGGCACCTTGGTGACCACGTAGTCGATGGTGGGCTCGAACGAGGCAGGCGTCGCGCCGCCCGTGATGTCGTTGCGCAGCTCGTCCAGCGTATAGCCGACCGCCAGCCGGGCCGCCACCTTGGCGATGGGGAAACCCGTGGCCTTCGAGGCCAGCGCCGACGACCGCGACACGCGCGGGTTCATCTCGATCACGATCATGCGGCCGTTGGCCGGATTGACCGCGAACTGCACGTTCGAACCGCCGGTGTCCACGCCGATCTCGCGCAGCACCGCGATCGAGGCGTTGCGCATCAGCTGGTATTCCTTGTCGGTCAGCGTCTGCGCCGGCGCGACCGTAATGGAGTCGCCGGTGTGGATACCCATGGGATCCAGGTTTTCGATGGAGCAGACGATGATGCAGTTGTCGGCCTTGTCGCGCACGACCTCCATCTCGAATTCCTTCCAGCCGACCAACGACTCCTCGATCAGCAGCTCGCTGGTGGGCGAGGCCTCCAGGCCGCGGCGGCAGATGGTCTCGAACTCCTCGGCGTTGTAGGCGATGCCGCCGCCCGTGCCGCCCAGCGTGAAGCTGGGCCGGATCACGACCGGGAAACCGCTGGTGCCGGTCAGCTCGGCGATGCGGCGCTGCATCTCCCAGGCCTCGTCCATCGAGTGCGCGACACCCGACTTCGCCGATTCCAGGCCGATGCCCGTCATCGCGTCCTTGAATTTCTGGCGGTCCTCGGCCTTCTCGATCGCGTGAGCGTTAGCGCCGATCAACTCCACGCCGTACTTGGCCAGCACGCCATGCTTGTCGAGGTCCAGCGCGCAGTTCAGCGCGGTCTGCCCGCCCATGGTGGGCAACAGCGCGTCAGGGCGCTCTTTTTCGATGATTTTCTCGACGACCTGCCAGGTGATGGGCTCGATGTACGTGACATCGGCCGTTTCCGGGTCCGTCATGATCGTGGCCGGATTGCTGTTGACCAGGATCACCTTGTAGCCCTCGGCCTTCAGCGCCTTGCAGGCCTGCGCGCCGGAGTAGTCGAATTCGCACGCCTGGCCGATGACGATCGGGCCGGCGCCGATGATGAGAATGCTTTGAATGTCTGTACGCTTGGGCATGACGCGGCTTAACCTTGTTGCTTGCTGTTTTGCATCAGCTGCACGAACTGATCGAACAGCACAACGATATCGTGGGGTCCCGGGCTGGCCTCGGGGTGGCCCTGGAAGCAGAACGCCGGCCGGTCGGTCAGTTCGAAGCCCTGCAGCGAGCCGTCGAACAGCGACACGTGCGTGACGCGCGTATTGGCCGGCAGGGTCTCGGGATCGACGGCGAAACCGTGGTTCTGGCTGGTGATGAAGACCCGGCCGCTGGCGACGTCCTTGACCGGATGATTGGCGCCGTGGTGGCCCAGCTTCATCTTCAACGTCTTGGCGTTCAACGCCAGGCCCATGATCTGGTGGCCCAGGCAGATGCCGAACACCGGCACCCGGCGCTCGAAGAAGGCGCGGGTCGCCTCGATGGCGTAGTCGCAGGGCTCGGGGTCGCCAGGGCCGTTGGACAGGAACACGCCGTCGGGATTCAGGGCCAGCACCTCGGCCGCCGGCGTCTGCGCCGGCACCAGGGTGACGCGGCAGCCGCGGTCCACCAGCAGGCGCAGGATATTCCACTTCACGCCGAAATCGTAGGCGACGACGTGGAAGCGGCCATCGCCCTGGGGGGCATGGCCGGCGCCCAGGCGCCAGATGCCTTCGGTCCACTCGCCGGCCTTGTCCACGGACACGACCTTGGCCAGGTCCAGGCCCGACATGCCGGGGAACTCGCGCGCCAGGCGCAGGGCTTCCTGCTCGTCGCTGCCGGCGTACACGCAGCCGTTCTGGGCGCCCTTGTCGCGCAGGATCCGGGTAAGCTTGCGGGTGTCGATGCCGGCGATGCCCACGACGTTCTGCTGGACGAGGTAGTCCGACAGCGAACGCTGCGAGCGGAAATTCGACACGACCAGCGAGTAGTCGCGCACGACCAGGCCCGCTACGTGGACCTTGGCGGCCTCGCGGTCCTCGTCATTGATGCCGGTATTGCCGATGTGGGGATAGGTGAGCGTTACGATCTGGCGGCTGTAGCTGGGATCGGTAACGATCTCCTGGTACCCTGTGATGGCGGTATTGAACACGACCTCGCCCACTGCATGGCCAGGCGCCCCGATGGACGTGCCACGAAAGATCGTGCCGTCGGCAAGCGCCAGTATTGCGGGGGTAGTCTCGGGAAAGAGAGACGGCAACAAGAGAGAATCTCCGAATGGAGTCCTCCTCCCGAGGGTACGCCAACAGGCGCCGCAAGGTGTCGGGCGGCACAACCCGGTCAGCCATTCTTGCGCAGCTTCCTGCGCGGGCCTGGCGCGGTGCCAACTCGCCACTCGCCGCCGCCCTGCGGGCACCGAAAAACGGGCACGGGACGGCGAATCGTGTGGCGGCACCAGGCCTTCGACGGCTACGGCCGCAAAAGATGACTTTGCAGCACGCGGTTGTACGAATCAGCAGCGGGGATCGGGGTACGCGCTAAGGGGAGGACGTGAAATTTGAACGTCAAACCTTACAATTATAGCTTATAGAACCTGTTATTCGGAGGAACCGTGTCCAACCAGCTCGAAGCCCTGCGCCAGCATTCCGCCGTCGTCGCCGACACGGGCGACTTCGAGGCCATGCGGACGTTCCGTCCCACCGACGCCACGACCAACCCGTCCCTGATCCTGAAAGCGGTGCAGAAAAGCGAATACCGCCCCCTGCTGGACCGGGTGGCGCGGGACCATGCGGGCGCCTCCACGGCCGAACGGATGGACCGCCTGCTGGTGGCCTTCGGCCAAGCCATCCTGGACATCGTGCCGGGCCGGGTCTCCACCGAGGTGGACGCCCGCCTGTCCTTCGACACCCGCGCCACGATCGAGCGCGCCCGTGCCATCATGGCGCTGTACGCCGCCGCGGGCATCCCCCGGGAACGGGTGCTGATCAAGATCGCGTCGACCTGGGAAGGCATCCAGGCCGCGCGCGTGCTGCAAAGCGAGGGAGTGCGCTGCAACATGACCCTGCTGTTCTCGCTGGAGCAGGCCGTCGCCTGCGCCGAGGCGCAGGCACAACTGATTTCGCCCTTCGTCGGCCGCATCTACGACTGGCACAAGAAAAACCAGGGCGCGGCCTGGGACGAAGCGGCCCATGCCGGTGGCGCCGACCCGGGGGTGCAGTCGGTCGCACGCGTTTACCATTATTTTAAGTCCCGGGACATTTCAACTGAGATCATGGGCGCCAGTTTCCGCAATATCGGCCAAATCCTCGCCCTGGCAGGCTGCGACCTCCTGACGATCAGTCCGGAACTACTTGCCTCCCTGCAGTCAACGGAGGGTGATGCCCCGCGCAGGCTCATGCCCGACGCGGCAACGCCGCCGGCCCCGATCGACACGAGCGAAGCCGCTTTCCGCTTCCAGCTCAACGAAGACGCGATGGCGACCGAGAAACTGGCCGAAGGAATCCGGGTGTTCGTTGCCGATGCCAGAAAACTAGATCAATTGATCGTCGGGCAAAATACCCGCTAGTATCCCGCCCTTCCATCTCCAGGCAAGAATACTCAGGCACCGTGAATCCGACCCCTGACACCTCGACGCTCCTTACCCTCCAGCAAATCGCCGCCATGCTGCGTGCGCGGCAAAGGCAGATCCTCGCCATCACCCTGGCCTTCCTGCTGCTGGGCATGGGCGTCACCCTGCTGCTGCCAACGGTGTGGACCGCCTCTTCCGACTTGTATATCGACTACAAGGAAAATGACCCGATCAGCGGCCGCGGCCTGTCCGCGATGCTCGACGACAGTTATATGCAAACGCAGATCGACATGATTCGCAGTCATGTCGTGGCCGAGGAAGTCATCCGCGCCCAGGGCCTGGACGAAACGGTCCAATACCGCGAACAGGCACAGAAACACGGAGTGGCCCGCGCCAAGGACCAGCTCGTCGAGCGGCTCGTACGCAACACCCAGGTCGAAAAAGCCCGGAACAGCCGTGTTCTTTCCGTTTCCTACGACGCCCCGAGCGCCGACGAGGCACAACGGATGACGAATGCCGTCGTGCGCGCCTATGTCGATGTCACCCTGCGCGTCGCCTCATCGTCGGCGCGGTCGCTGCGCGAGCAATACAGCGCCCAGCTCGACACCCTGCGTGCCGAAGCCGATACGATCCAGGAAAAACTGACGCAATACCGGCAGCAGACGGGACTGATCGGCGACACCGAGAACACTGACCGCGATGCCCAGTTGCTCGATCAGTTGACCAACGCCCTGAGCGTGGTCCAGACCCGCCGCCTCGAAGCCCAGACCCGGTTTGCTTCCTTGCAAGGCTCGGTCCGGGCGGGCACCCCTGTCGAGCAGCTTCCGATCACGTCGCAGATCACCCCGCTCAACGACATGCGCAGCCGCCTGAACGAAATCGACCGCCGCCTCAACGAAATCCGGCCGACGCTCGGAAGCCGGCATCCCACCCTGCTGGGACTGGAGGCCGAGCGCCGCGAGCTTCAGCAGCGGATCCAAACCGCCGCACGCCTGGCATACCAGAGCACAGGCGCGGAGGCGGACCAGCTTGCGGCACAGGAGCGCGACCTGCAACGCCAGATCGAACAACAACGAAGCAAGGTTCTCGAACAACTGCAATATCGTGACCGCATTGCCTCCTATCAACGCCAGCAAGCCAGCGTCGAGCAGGTCTACCGCTCGGCGCTGCAAAAGTACGACGGCCTGCTCATGGCCAGCAACATCACCGCGCCCAATCTGGCCGTGCTCCGGGAGGCCGCGCTCCCGACCTCGCCGT
Organism: Alcaligenaceae bacterium SAGV5; assembly: GCA_009360345.1. GTDB lineage: Bacteria > Pseudomonadota > Gammaproteobacteria > Burkholderiales > Burkholderiaceae_B > Pigmentiphaga. Next base: position 1,771,884 of record SPDP01000001.1, on the reverse strand, counting down.
CGCGTCCGCGGCTCGCTTCCAACCTCGTCGCCAGCCTGCTCGCGGGCCTGTTTATCGCCTTGAGCTTCGCGTTCCTGCAGGAACTGCGCCACCGCAAGGTTCGCTGCCTGGACGATCTGCGCCGCTCCATTCCGGATCCGCTTCTGGGTCAAATCGGCACCCATCAGGGCAAGGAACGCGTATGACCCCCTACGTTTCGACGCTTCCGCTCTCCCAGGAAACCATGGGCGAGGTCCTGATCCGAACAGGCCGCCTGAACGAAGAGCAGGTCGGCCGCATCATCGGCCTGCAGTCCACCGCAAACATCCGCTTCGGCGAAGCCGCCATCCAGTTGGGGCTCTTGTCCGAACGCGAAGTGCAGGACATCCTGGCAAACCAGTTCAACTACGCCCGATCGCAGGCCGACGGGTCCACACTCTTCGCGCACCTCGCGATCGCCCGCTCGCCGTATGGCAAGGAAGCGGAGGCCATCCGGCAGATCCGCGCCGGGATCGCCGCGCAGATTCCCTCCAGCGCGCTCTCCTATGCGTTCACCGTCGTGAGCCCCGAGCAGGGCGAGGGCAAGAGCTATCTGGCCGCCAGCCTGGCCGTCGCCTTTTCCCAAGCCGGCAAGCGGACCCTGCTGGTCAACGGGAACCTGCGGGAATCGGGCCAGACCGGACTGCTGGCGTCCGGGCAACGGGCCCAGACAGGCCTGTCGACCATCCTGGCGGGCCGCTCTCCGGCCATCCTGGATGCCCCGCTACCCGATTTCCCCGCGCTGACGGTGCTCGATGCCGGCCCGCTGCCTCCCAACCCGACCGAACTTTTGCTCGAACCGGCGCTCAAGCACCTGCTGAAAGCGTTCTCGGACCGATTCGAACTTTTCGTCATCGACTCGCCGGCCGCCAACCGGTATTCCGACGCCCAGATCATCGCGCGGCAAACGGATGGCTACGTATCGGTCGTCCGGCGCGACCTGACCTCGCTCGACGCCCTGCAGGCCATGCGCGGCGAACTCGCGCACACGGGCGCCCAAGCGCTGGGCTCGATCTACAACGCCTCCCCCAATGCCCCGGCCAACCGGCCCCGGCGCCTGTTCTCACGCCGCACGGTTTCCTGAGGCCGACCGCAGTGCCCCGCAAGCGTCTTCTCCTCAGCCTGGCGACCTCCATGATCGACCAGGCCTGGCTCAGCGCATTGAACCTCGCCCTTGGCCTGGTCCTGATCCGTCTGGCGACCAAGGAGACCTATGGCATCTACGCCCAACTCTACGTCGGTGCGCTGTTCGTCGTGTCGGTGAGCGACTCGCTCATCATCAATCCACTGACGACCAGGCTCAATAACGGGAACCTCGCCAACCGCCTCCCCATGATCGGCGCGTCGTCCTCGCTGCAAGGCCGGCTGGCCCTGGCGTTGTCGGCACTGGCCGGGCTGGGCGCCCTGGCGATAGGCATCTCCCACCAGCAAGCCGATGCACTGGCGACCGGCCTGGCATTCGGCGCGTATGTCTATGCCAACGCCTTGCGGGAATTCCGGCGAGGACTGCTATTCCTGGACCATCGGCCGGACCTGGTGCTGAAAGCGGATCTGCGCTATGGCCTCGCCCTGATCATCCTGATCACGGCCACCGTCCTGACCGGCCACCTCACCCTGCCCGTCGTCATGACCGCGCTCACGCTGGCGTGCATCGCGGCCCAGGTGGGGCAACGCCGCCTTCCCGCCCCCCCCCTGGGCGATGCACGCCGCACCCTCTTCCTGGACATCTGGAAGCGCGGCCGCCTGGGACTGGCTGGCGCCCTCGCCTCCTGGGTGGTCAACTACAGCTACCTCTACGCGGCCGCCCTATGGCTCGGCGTCGCCGCCACGGCCGAGTTGAACGCATCGCGCCTGCTCCTGATGCCCATCATGCTGGGGGTCGTCGCCTGGCAACGCATTGCCTTGCCCTTGTTCAGCCGGCAACACGCCAACCACGACCACTCGGCCACGCGCAAGCTGGCACTGGGATCGATGTTGTCCATGCTGGTCGGCATCGGCTGCTATGTCAGCCTCCTGTCGCTGGGGCTGCCCTGGCTGACCGCCCATGTGCTCGGCCCCCACTACGCGGGCCTCGAACATCTCGTGCTGGGATGGGCGTGTTATTTCGCGTCATTCACGCTCCGCTCGATCTGCACGACGCTGCTGATCAGTACAGACAACTATCTGCCGTTGCTGCACACTTCGCTGGCGGGCCTGGCCATCATGCTGGTCACGCTTTCCGTGAGCCTGCCCAGCCTGGGCATGGCGGGCGCGATTTTCTCGGTAACCTTGGTGGAAATACTTGGCGCCGCCTATCTCGGAGCCGTTTATCTCGGACGCCATCGGCAGCACACCGGAACATGACATCCATGGACATCAGCCTCTGCCTTTGCACATTCAGGCGCCCCGCCTTGCTCGACACCCTTCTCGCCGACCTGGCGAGACAGGACCGCCTTGGACTGACCTGCGAACTCATCGTCGTCGACAACGACCCCCAACAATCGGCCGCCTCGGTCCTGGATACCTGGCGCGCGACGTTTCCGTTCGAACTGCGCCCCCTGCATGTTCCTGAACCCAATATCGCGCTGGCCCGCAATGCGGCCGTGCAGGCAGCGCGAGGGGAGTTCATCGTTTTCATCGATGATGACGAACAGCCGTCGGATGCCTGGCTGGCGCAGTTGATCCAGACTCAACGCAGCTCCCAGGCCGATGTCGTGATCGGCCCGGTCGAGGGCCGGCTCCCGCCGGACGCGCCCGACTGGATGGCCCGGGGAGGATTCTTCGCCGCGCCCTCGATGCCCACCGGTACCCGCCTGCGATATACGCAGGCCTATTCCGGCAATTGCCTGCTGCGCGCGGCGATGCTGGCGCGGCTCAAGGGGCCGTTCGATCCTGCCTTTGGCGTCACCGGCGGCTCGGACACCATGCTGTTCCGGGACGCGGAGCTTGCGGGCGCGACGATCATCTGGAGCGAAGAAGCCCGCGTCAGCGAGGAAGTCCCCCCCAGCCGCGCCAACCTGCGATGGATCCTGCGCCGGGGCTATCGTGGCGGACAAAGCTTCATCCGCTCCGACCTCGCGCGGCGCCGGGGATGGGACCGAGCAGGCCGAACCCTCTGGCTCGGCCTGCGCGCCACGGCGCAACTGCTCATCGCGGGCGCGCTCGCCTTGGCCTGCCTCCCCTTCTCCAAGGCGCGCGGCATCCGCTGGCTGCGCACGGCATGCGCGCAACTGGGCAAGCTGGGAGCGCTGGCGGGCCACAGGTATCTCGAATACGCGGTGTGAGGAATCCGCCCCCGATGCATGCCTCGCCCCGCCCCTACGCCGCCGCCATCGTTCCCCCCTGGGAAAAGGGGCTGCTCGCGGCCTTCATCGTCGTCAGCCTGGCCTTTCCATTCATACGGACCATCGACTTCCTGGCGAACAACACGCTGGCCGATGCCAGCTTCTCCGAGGGCTCGATCTGGCTGCAGGCCGTGTTCGGCCCGCTGTTCCTTCTGGCGGCCATACAGGCCTGGCATCATGGCCGCTGGACCTTCCGTGTGCTGCGAACGGCCAATCCTTTCCTGCTGGCCGTGATCGCCTGGGCGGCGCTGACGGTCTTGTGGTCTCCCTATCCGGAAGTCACCGTCAAGCGCTCGATCCAGCAAATGGGATTGGTGCTGATCGGCCTCTCGCTGACACTGCCGTTCGTGTCCCACGATTTTTTTGCGCGCGTTCTCCACCGGGCGCTCATCGCCCTCTTGATCGTCTCGTTCATTGTCGTCCTGCTGTTTCCGTCGGTTGGAATCGACCGGCTGCGCGAAGGCGGCTGGCACGGCATCCTCTGGCACAAGAATACGCTGGGCGTCGTCGCCTGCTTTGCCACCGTGCTCGGCGTCTATCGCATCGCGCGGAACGACGGAGACCGGCGAGGCCAGCTTGCCCTTCTGGTATTCGCGCTGTTCATGCTCGTCATGTCGCGCAGTTCGACGGCATTGCTGTCCGGCCTGCTTGGCAGCGGCTTTTTCCTGTTCCTGCGCAAGCCCTATCTCGGCGGGCGGTATGCCTTGCCCCAGATCGGGCTGGTTTTGGGCATCGCAGTTGCGTTGGTCCTGCTGCTCGCGTTCCTGGCGCTGGGCCGCCTGCCCGGCTGGGACGACCTGGCCGCCCCCCTGCTTTCCCTCCTCAACAAAAGCCCGGACCTGACCGGCCGGACCGAGCTCTGGGTGCTCGTACAGCAGGAAATCGCGCGCCACCCCATCCAAGGCATTGGGTACGGTGCCTTCTGGCTGAACATCGGCAGTCCCTCGCAGTACGTGATCGATGCTCTGAACTGGATTCCCCTGCAGGCCCACAACGGCTATATCGATCTGCTCAACGAACTGGGGTGGATCGGCGTATGCCTGTTCGCGGCGATGCTGCTCTGGCATCTTGCGAGCCTGATCCAGCTGGGGCGCCACGACCGCGACCTCGCCGCCTTGCACGGAGCCTTTTTCCTGCTGATCCTGGTCTCGAACCTGTCCGAGTCACAGTTCTTCAGCGGCGTACTGTTCCAGAACTGTCTCCTCATCTATTCGTCGCTCTTGCTGTCCGCGCACAATCGGGTGCGGGACGCGATGCCGGGCGCGCCGCGGGGAGCAGGCTGATGCCCCGCCTCTTCTTCGCTCGCTCGCTGCTTTCCCTGGGGTTGCTGCTGGCGGGAGCGACGCACGGCACCGATGCGCCCCCACCGGCGCTCTACCCCTTTGCCATCGACGAGAACGCGCTGGGCGGCGCTCCCGACCAATCCGCGCTCAATGCGCCGTTGGATGCGCAAGCCCGCCTGTCCGCACGCAACGGCCACTTCTATCGCGCCGGCCCGGACGGACGCTGGAACACGGACGATGACGAACGCGTCCGCCTGTTCGGCATCAATCTGAGTTTCGGCGCCAATTTCCCGAGAGCGGAAGAAGCGCCGAGACTGGCGCGGAGGCTTCGAAAACTGGGTTTCAATGCCGTGCGGCTCCACCACCTGGATACATCGCCCGGCACGTCGACCGATGCACCGGCGAGCCTGCTGACGCCCGGCCCCTACCCCACGTTCAACGAAGCAGCGGTCGAGCGCTTGCGCAACCTCATTCGAGCCTTCTCCCGGGAAGGCATCTACGTGAACCTGAACCTGCACGTAGGGTATCGCTTCCGCCCCGACGCGGATGCCGTGCCGGCCTACGAAGCGGATCGGATGAAACGGCCCATCGCCAGTCCCATCGTGGTCTACCATCCCCGCATGGTCGCGCTGCAAGAGAAATTCGCCGAAGAGGCCATCGGCCGGCTGGGCCTGCGCGACAATCCCGCGCTGGGAATGGTCGAGATCAACAATGAATCCTCGCTGCTGGCGGCCTGGCAACGCAACGAATGGCGGGACGCAGTACCCGCGGCGTACCGCGATATCCTGCTGGAGGCCTGGCGCGACTGGGTCTCCCGGCAGTACGGCTCGGCCCAGGCCGCGTGCGCGGCGTGGCAGGACTGCACCAACCGCGCCGGCCCGCTCGAGCTGCCTTCACCCGCCGACGCACAGCGAACCTCCACCGCCTTCGATGCCTTGTTCCAGAAGGTCGAGCGCCGCGCTCGTGCGCTGATCAGCGATCCGGCGCCGGCGCCGGCCGTCAAGCCTCCCGCCCGGCGCATACTCGATTTCGTCCAGTTCCTCGCAGAACAGGACCGCCGGTATCTGGACCGGATGCGCCAGGCGGTACGCCGCAGCGCCGGCTTCGACGTGCCCGTGACAGGCACCCAGGTCGGCTATGGCGGGCTGTTGAACCTGACGTCGCATGAAGGCATGGACTATCTGGACGATCATTTCTACGTAGACCATCCAGACTTCGTCCAGGGCAGCGGCAACATCCGCAACTGGCGCATCTGGAACGTATCGCTGACCGGCAAGCACATGGACATGCTGCGTCTGTCGTCATTCAGGCGGCAGGCAGGCAAACCCTTCGTCGTCAGCGAGTTCAATCATCCCTTTCCCAGCGGACCGGCGGGAGAAATCGTCCCCCTGGTTGCCGCCTACGCCTCGCTTCAGGATTGGGATGGGCTGTTTTTCTTCGATTATGGGGAAAACCCCAGCGGCAGCCAGGCCCCCTCCAATTTCGGGCTGAGCGGCGATTGGGGCAAATTCGTCAATGTCGGTCAAAGCGCGCGACTGTTCCGGGAGAACTGGCTCCCGTCGCCCGCCGCATCCTTGACGCTGCCCATGCCCGTGGCGCTGCAGGCCCTCCTTACCGCGCGTGGCCTGGCGCCGGATGGCACCGACCGCACCGATGGCTACCTGGCCGGCTTGTACGGGCTATCCACCGCGGACATCTGGCAGCGCCGGATCGCGGTGTCGCCGGGTCTCACGTCTCTCCTGGCGACACCGCCGGACAACGCCGCCCCCGCTGCCGCGGACTACGATCCCAAACGCAAGGTGCTCACGCTCCGCGCCCCCCGCCTGCTGGGCTACTACGGCCCGACGGACGAACGGAGCGCCGAAGCGGGCGGCCTGCGGGTCGCCCACGCGCCACCGGCATCCGCCTTTGCCGCTGCCGTCACGCTCAGCACCCTGGACAACGAGGCGGTCGCCTCCGCACGCGGGTTGTTGCTGACCTTGGGCACCGCCACGGTCGGAACCCAGCCGGGCTCCATACCGGCTCGCCCCAAGGCGCAGGCTCGCCACCCCAGCGGCTCGGACTCATGGACGCTGGAACCCGACCCGCAGTCCCCCGGCTCCGTGTCGGGATCACGCAATGCCCAGCCGCCTGCGTGGCTTGCCGCCCATCGCATGCAGGTCAGTTGGCCGTCGAAGGCCAGCCGGATCGAGATATTCCCGCTGGACGGCGAAGGCCGGCGCACCCCTGCACTGCCACCCGCGCGTGTCCGCGTCGGGGGCGGACGGGCGATCGTCGACCTGCAATACACAGCCGCTGAAACGGCGCCCTGGTACGAAGTCGTCGCCACCCCATAGCCGCGCCAATTTTTCCGGTAGTGCTTCCATGACCGCTCTCCTTTCCCTCTCGCTGTTCTCGCTGGCGATCCTGCTCGCCCTACCCTGCGCCTATCTGGCGCTGCTCACGCTCTGCTCGGCGCGGCTGCGGATACCCCGGCCCACGAACAGGAATCTGCGCTTCGACGTATTCGTTCCCGCACACAACGAGGCCCAGGTCATCGCGCGCACCGTCGCCAGCCTGCGCCAGCTCGACTGGCCCGGCTACCGCATCGTCGTGATTGCCGACAATTGCAGCGACGATACCGCCGCGGTCGCGCGCCAGGCCGGCGCGGACGTCATCGAACGCCAGGACGCCACGCGGCGTGGGAAGGGCTACGCCCTTGCCTTCGGTTTCTCCCAGATGTCGCTCAGCGGGGCGGACGCCGCGGTCGTCGTCGACGCCGACACCGTCGTCTCCCCCAATCTGCTCGCGGCCTTTGCGGCCCGCATCGAAACCGGCGCCCAGGCCTTGCAAGCCAACTATGGCGTGCTGAACCCTGACGACTCATGGCGTACCCGTATCGTGACCATTGCCTATGGCGCATTCCACGCCGTGCGTTCCCGCAGCCGGGAACGGCTGGGACTGTCGTGCGGGCTGCGCGGAAACGGCATCTGCCTGACACGCGCATTGCTGGACGAGCACCCGTTCAACGTGTACTCAATGGCGGAAGACCTGGAATACGGGGTCAGGCTGGGGCTGGCCGGCATCCGTGTGCACTATGTGGACGAAGCCAGCGCCGATGCGGAACTGGTCAGTGCCGAGCGCAGTGCCCGCTCGCAGCGCCAGCGCTGGGAAAGTGGACGCTACGCAGTGGCAAAACGGTACGCCGGCCCGCTATTGCGGCGCGCCATCGCGCGCCGGGATCCCTGCGCGCTCGAACTGGCGCTGGATCTCCTCACGCCACCCATCGGCTACCTCGGCGCGGGAGCAGTGATCCTGGCCGCGCTGGCCGGCGCGGGTATCGCCCTGGGCCTGTCCGCGAATTGGCTGCTCGTGGCCATCCTGTTTGTCGCCATCCTCGCCGCGCATGTCCTGCGCGGGTGGCAACTGTGTCCGTTGGGTGGGCGCGCGCTCCTGTCCCTGGCCTATGCCCCTCTTTTCGTCATCTGGAAAATCATCACCCTGATCCGGCAGCGCGGCAACCGCGACTGGATCCGGACCGATCGAGACAAGCCATGACGCCCGCCCGCCGCCGAGTCTCAACCGAGGAGCATGCCACGCAAACGGGTTCCGGCGCTTTCTACGTAGCGCCATGACAGATGTGCGGCGGTCCAGGATCCCGCGGCCATGACGGCCATCCTTGCCCACAGCGGACTGCCGCCCATCCAGGCATCGACCATCACGAAAACCAGCCAGTGATACAGATACAGCGAATAGCTGATACGGCCGATGTACGTCATCGGCGCGGACGACAGAAACCGGGTTAATACTCCACGGCCGAACACCAGGTAGGCGAACATACAGGCCAGCGCCACCCCCTGGACCGAATATCGAATGACCTCGCGAAAGAAGGCATCCCGATAGATCAGGGTGAACAGCAGCAGGCTGAAGCCCACGAAGAAAGGCACGGGACCAGCCAGCCGGCCGATCAACCCGGGACGGGCGTGGGCCAGCAAGGCAAAGATGGCGCCATAGAGAATGGAGTCCACCCGGGTGTCGGTTCCCATGTACAGGCGCCGCGATACCAGGATGTCGGGTCCGTTGAGGGCGACAAGCGCGAAGCGCCACAGCAGCACCGCGCCGATCAGCGCGAGGACGGTGCGCGCCAGCCATGCCCCGCGAGGGGCCAGCATCACGAACAACCAGGGAAAGACAAGATAGTAGTGCTCCTCCACCGCCAACGACCACGTGATCGAGAATGGCGAGATGAGGGTCCCGTCCATGAAATGGCCGCCGATGGTCCAGTAGTTGCTGAAATAGAACAGGGCGGCGGCAAGATCGAGCAGCGGGACACGGCCTTCGACGCACGCCAGGACGATGCTGCCGATCAGCACGAAGACGCACAACGCCGGCATCAGCCTCAGGAAGCGACGCACGTAGAACGCGCGAATGTCGAGCGTTCCCGTTGCGCCGTACTCGCGCAGCATGAGGCGGGTAATGATGTAGCCGCTGATGAAAAAAAAGACCGTCACGCCCAGCCCACCCGGAACCAAATGCCCCAACCAGGCATGGGACAGCCAGACCAACAAAATCGAGCCTGCCCTCAAGCCATCCAGGGCGGGAATGTAGTGCGACGAAGGGGACATGGGATCCTGGTAAGAAACACCGACGGGAAAAGGCGTCCAGCAATGCCGGAGCAAGTTTACCGCCCCGGGATGCCGGGCAGGCCGGACGCCGGAGATCGACGAAAATCGCGTACCATCCGGCAAGTCGATATAGACCGGAAAAATAACTATGTGCGGCATATTGGGAGGTTGGTGGCAACGTTCGCCCTCGAGGCTGGACGATATCCTGGGGCAAGCGGTCCGCTCCCTGCACCATCGGGGCCCCGACGACTGCGGCCTGAATCTGGATGCCGTCGCGGGTGGCAGCCTGGCGCTGGGCCATACCCGGCTGTCCATCCTGGACCTGTCGCCGGCGGGCCATCAGCCGCGCATCTCCGGCAATGGCCGGTACGTCCTGTCTTTCAATGGCGAAATCTACAACTACCGAGAGTTGCGCCAGGAGTTGGCTCAGCAGGGCCACGCCTTCTCCACCGACACCGACACCGAGGTGCTGCTGACGGCCTGGGAAGCCTGGGGGACGGCGGCGCTGCCGCGGCTCACCGGCATGTTCGCCTTCGCGGTGTTCGATCGCCAGGCCGCCCTGCTGACCCTGGCCGTCGACCCGTTCGCCATCAAGCCGCTTTTCTGGCGCCATGATCCCGAACGCCTGCTCTTCGCCTCGGAACAACGCGCCCTGCGCGTGCTGGCCGACGAACCCGCACGCCTCGACTGGCAAAGCGCCAGCGACTATCTGGTCCACGGCGTGTACGACAACGCCGACACGACCTTCGTCGCAGGCGTCAGCCGTCTGCCCGCGGGACATCTGTTGCAATGGCGGCCCGGCTCCGGCCACGCCCCCTCCGTCTCCACCTGGTGGTCCCCCCCGGTTGCGCCCGCCGCCGCGCTGTCCTTCGACGATGCGGTCGACCGAGTCCGGGAGGCATTCCTCGACAATATCCGCCTGCACCTCCGCAGCGACGTCCCGGTCGGCGCGGCGCTGTCCGGCGGGATCGATTCGTCGGCGATCGTGTGCGGGATGCGTTTCATCGAGCCTGACCTGCCCATACATACCGTGGGCTTCATCGCCGGCGATTCGCCAAAATCCGAAGCCCGCTGGATGGAGCTCGTCAATACGCACGTTGGTGCCAACGTGCACACGGTTACCCCTCACCCCCAGGATCTGTCAAGGGATCTCGATGATCTGATCCGAGCCCAGGGCGAACCCTTCGGCAGCACCAGCATCTATGCCCAGTACCGCGTCTTTCGCGCGGCCCGGGAACACGGCTTGACCGTCATGCTCGAAGGACAGGGAGCCGACGAACTCCTGGCCGGATACCAGGGGTATCCCGCCTATCGGCTGATGAGCCTGCTGGAAACGGGCAGGTTCGGGGATGCGCTGAGCTTCTTCCGACGCTGGAAAACCTGGCCGGGCCGCGATGGCATGCACCTGCTCCGGCATACCGCTTCGCTTTGGATGGGCGACCGCACCTATCATGCGCTCCGTGCCCGCATCGGCAAGACCGTTGCCCCCCCCTGGCTGCGCAACGCCCTGCTCGACGAGGCGGGCATTCGATCCGACTACCCCCGCATCGTCCCCGGCTCCGCTCCCCCCGGCCGCAGGGTGATCCAGCAATTGGGCACGGAAATCTCCCGTCGCGGCCTGCCCGCGCTGCTGCGGCAGGGGGACCGCAACGCCATGCGGTTCTCCATCGAGAACCGCGTTCCCTTCCTGACGGGCGGCTTCGCGGAACTGCTGCTGTCCTTGCCCGAGGACTACCTCGTTTCGCCCCAGGGCGAGACCAAACACGTCCTGCGGGTCGCGTTGCGTGGAATCGTGCCCGAAGCCATCCTGACCCGACGGGACAAGATCGGCTTCGAAACCCCCGAGCAGAACTGGCTGCGCGACATCCTGCCCCAGGTCAGGACGTGGATAGGCGAGGCGGACAGGATTCCATTCTTCAATACGCCAGCCCTGCAGGCCGATCTCGAACGGATCATGAGCGGCAAGACCCCCTTCAGTTGGCAGGTGTGGCGCTGGATCAACTTCATCCGCTGGTTCCTGATCGAAGACATACGCGCCTAGGCCGCCACGGCATCAAGCCGCCGCGGCCCGCCTCAACCCCTCGTCCAGCGGCGTCCAGCGGACGCCCAGCCCATGCGTGGCCTTCGAGACGTCGAGCCTGATGTCCTGGCCCCACAGGCGCAGCAGCGAGGGCGGGATCGGCGGCGGCACGCCCCCTCGCCTCCCCAGGCGGGCCGCCACGATCTCCAGCACCTTCAGCGGCGGCGCCAGCAGGCGGGTCTCCATGCGCATGCGCCAACCCGGGATGCGGGGCACCGGTACCGCTCCGAGCTGCTCGCCGAATGCCATGAAGTAGTCATTCCATCTCGGCGCATCCGGCATCGCCAGGTTGAAGGTCCGCGAAGCCGCATCCCGCGGCCGCCGCAGCGCGGCCTCGATGGCGGCGGTCACATCGTCGACGAAGACCAGATTGCTGCAACCGTCCCCCATCGCCCCCAGGTCCCCCAGGCGGCGTGCCACGAGAAGGCGGGCAATCCGCTCCGTCCATTGTGGACTCTTCGGTCCGAAGATGCAGCCGGGACGCAGCACAACGGCATCCTCCACGCCAGCCAGCGTGTTCTCGGCGGCGACCTTCGCCTGCCCATAATCTCCCTCACCGGACAACGGCCAGGCCTCGTCGACCAGGCCGACCGCGTCGCCGTATACGGCCATGGAACTGAGGAATACCAGCCGGGGAGGCGCCTGAGTCGCCGCCAGCGCGCGGGCCAGCGCCTCGGCATGCGCCACCATCACGCTCGCCGGGCCCGCCACGCAGCTCACCACGCCGTCGACATCGCGCAGCGCAGCCCCGAGCGCCGTCGCGTCAGTCGCCTCGCACCGGACGGTCGGAACATCGCCGAAGTCGGCCGCCCGGCGCACGCCCGCCACCGGCTGCGCCCAATCGGAACGCGCCAGCCTCGCCACCAACGACCGGCCTACATAGCCCGTCGCGCCAAGAATCAAAATGCGAGACTTCATCTTCATGCCCCCTTCTGTACCGGACTTTCCGCGGTGTTTCCGGCGCGATCGACCGTGACGGCCCGCAAGTGACTGGCAAGGCGCAGGGCCAGGGCGACGATCGTCAGCGTTGGATTGGCCTGGCTGGATGTAGGAAAGACCGCTGAGCCGGCCACGTAGAGATTGTCCACCTCGTGCACGCGGCAATCGGTATCGACCACGCTGGTACGCGGATCCGTTCCCATCCGGACAGTTCCTATATGGTGGCCGCCATAGGCGCCGTAGCGCAACATTTCCCGTTCGACCTCATCCTGCTCGAACTGGAAAGAGCCGGCCCCCGACGCGCGGATATCATCGGCCAGGGCAGCCAGGGACGCTTGCACCGTATGGACATCCTGCGATGAATATCGCCAATCCACGTGCAGGCGCCGCAGCCCCAAGGGATCCCGCTCCGCTCCCAGCGTCACGCGGCTTTGCGGGTTGGGCTCCTGCTCCGCGTGAAAATCCAGGCTATAGCGCGGCCGCCGAGGGTGGATGATGACAGAGGGAAATTTCCGTGCAGCCAGCGTGCGATCCCTGAACCAATGCCAAAGAAAGGCCACGATGCCCCCGGCGTCGGCGAGCACATTGCGCAGATGGGCGACCGCACTTCGTAGCCGGATCGGTTCGCCTCCATGCAGGCGCTTGCCGTACTCGTAGGGAATCATGAAACGCGCCAGGTACAGCAACGACAGAATACCCGTGCGGTGCGCGGGGTCCGTCATCCGGGGGTGGTGCAGCCGCGCCACGAAATTGCCAGCCCGCAGGGCCTGCTGTGCCGGCTCGCGCAAGGCGAACCGACGCCGGCAATAGACTCCGTCAGGCGACAGCTCGTAGCCATGATTGACGGCCACGCCGTCCCGAAAAACCAGGGTGCCGATCGTGCCGGCCAGGTGGCACATGTAGTAGCGCCCGACCACGTCATGCCCGTTGCCGAGCCCCCGGCCACTGGCTCCGGGGCTGTTCAGCAGCAGCCGCACCGACTCCAGCCCTCCCACCGCCAGGACAATGCGCCGGGCGTGCACACGAAAGCACTTGCCAGGCAGCGTCTTGACCTCCAGTTCCTCGATACGCCGGCCAGCCGCGTCCAGCTTCATGGCGGTGACATTCGCATGGCACATCACGCGCACGGTCCGGGAAGACGACAGCCGCGCTCGATAGCGGCTGCCGAAGTCCGTCGGACAACTGAAACGTTCCAGCGTATCCGTGGAGAACGCCTGTCCCTCGAAGCCGGCGATCATCGGGCGTCCGCCGTCCGGGAACGCCTCCCTGGCGGTATAGGCGAACCGGCCCGCTTCGCACAACACGTTCGCCTGCGGATAGAACGGAGCCAGCTCGGCAAGCCCGATGGGCCAGCCGCTGAAGGCCTCATAGTCCCGGGCCTCGAAATCGATGGGATCGAACGGCATGCAGCGTCCCCCCCAGATAGTGGTCGAGCCCCCCAGCCTCCGCTGGCGATACCGGTCTGGCGGGCTGTGCATCGCCGGGTCTTCGACCGTGCCCGCGTACAGCGACTGAGTTTCCCGGCTATCCTCCAGCCCCCCGGACTCGAGCACCAGTACGTCCACCCCGCTATCCAGCAAGGACAACGCAATCGCGATCCCGGCCGCGCCGGCTCCGACCACGCATACATCAGCCGTGACGCATGCGCCATTCTCTACATCGTTGGCGTCGAGAATCATGAATGACGTCCGTAAGATTGAAATCGGCAGGCTAGCGACAGAGCAGCGTATCCAGGAAACGGGGAGGATCGCACTCTTCACGCACGTGGAGACGCGCGGCCTGTTTCGAACCGTTGTCAATATCGAAGGAGATCCCCGCCCGGATCACCGTGCTGCCATAGCCAGGATATCCCGCACCGCTGACATGCTCGCGCCAGCCATCCAGCGTCAGCAGGATGTTGCGATGCACCCGCCACTCCAGACGGGGCCCGAACCTCCAGCTCATGGTTTCGTTCGCCCCACCGGCTGTCGTCCGATAGTTCCGCTGCCGTTCGCGCACGACGTTCAGCGACAACCAGGTCTTTTCGCCCGGGCTCCAGCGCATGGTAAGCCGGCCCCCGGTCAGGGTCGAGTACAGAATCGTCGGGTCTTCCTCATTGCCAAACGGCTGATGCCAAAGATGGACGAGAAATGCCGTCTTGACCGAGTAGTCCCAATGCGCGCGCAGATCGGCGGTGACGAAATCGATGCTCCGATCCGCAAGCGTGGCATAGCGGCGCTGGCGCCACCCCGCATAGGCTTCGAGTGAAGTCTTTGGGCTGTACTGCCACATGCCGTTCACGAAATACTCGGTGTCGGTGTAGGCGCGGTCCAATTGCTGTATCTGCAGAGGCGTTCTGTCCGGGTAGCGGCTCCTGACCCGGGATATCCCCGCCATCACGTAGGACTCGTCCCTGCCCATGTACACCCCGCTGATCTGCACCTTGCTGTCGTCGCGGTTGTACAGCTGCTGATTGAACGCGAACTCGTTGCGGGTAGATGCCTGGGACAGGCTGACGACCGGCAGGGTCAACGACTCGGTGATCCGCAGCCCCACGTCCGCGCCGAATGCCCGTTGCTTGAGGAGATCGCGATCCGGCCAACTAGTGGCCATGTAGCGATTGAGCCGCACGCGGTCGGAGGCCGAGACGCTGCCCTGGAGCAGATCGCCGGCACGCCATTCCAGTGTCGTCTTGAAAGAGTGGGGACGATAGTCGAGCCGGCTCTGGTCCCGGTAGTCGACGTTGCCGAAGGCCGCCGCTGCCAACAACCTCGTCCGCTCGGACAGCAATGGAATGATCGCGGCAGCCCGTACTTCGTCGGCCACGGCGAGATCACTGCGCCGCAGGTCCCCGGCCGTGTCCGGCAAACGGTAGGGATTGCTGATCTGTTGGATAACGCGGGAAATCTGTACCGAATATTCAATGCCCTCGGGGAAAACCGGCGACCCCGCGCCCATCCCTTGCCGGACAGACGGCGCCTTCACTGCCGCGGTCCGCTCCTCTTCGGCCGGGCCTTCCGGCAAGGCGCGCTCCTCCTGCCGCGGCGCCACCGGGCCCACGGTCTTGGCGATGACCGCGTCGATCACCGAATCCGCGCCGGCTTGCGCCCCCAGGGCCGGCGACACGGCGGACAACAGGGCAACCGCCGTCCAGTGTGCCGCCGGTTGCCAGAAAAGGGGACGCTGGTGCGCGCGCACGCCTGGTCCGGCTAGAAGAAGCGCTCGTCGACGTAGATAACGTCGCCGGGAGCGACCGGATCGTCCAGGTTGACGCGGCGCTTGCGCTGCTCGCCCGTCTGCGGATCTGGACGGCTGACGCTGATGCGGCGCTCGGAAGCCCGCTGGGTCAGGCCGCCGGCAAGCGACAACGCGCGCATGATATTCAGCTCGGGCTCCATCGGATAAGCCCCGGCGCGCGTGACTTCCCCGTAGATGTAGAAGACCTTGGCCTGTGGCACATACACCACATCGCCAGCCTGGAGCTCCAGATCCTCGATGGGGCGGCTGGGCAGATACCTGTTGCCGATCGTGCGCTCCAGCCGTTGCTGCCCCCCCTGCGCCTGCAGATCCTTGCGCAGGACGACGGCGACGTCGTCCGCGCCATCCTTCAGGCCTCCGGCCTGGGCGACCAGCTCCAGCAGTGTCAGGCTTCCTTCGATGGGATAGCGCCCCGGCTTCGAGACGTTTCCAAGAATCGAGGCCATGCGGCTGCGCACCCGGATCACCTCGATGGCGACCTGCGGGTCATTCAGATATCCACGCTGCCGCAAACCGTCGGCGATGCGCTTCGCGATGGCCGAGGGGGCCTCCCCCCCGACGGCCATCTCGCCCAGGAAAGGCACCACGATACGCCCCTGTACATCGATCGTGACCTGGGCAGCCAGTTCCGGCTGCCCGTAGACCGTCAGGTAGAGGGTATCGCCCGGCCCCACCGATGCCACGGCCCCGCCTTCAACCGCGGAGGGAATGATGGATGCCGGTGCCAGACGGCCGGGGTGTGGCAGATCATCGGCCGCCGACGCGGCCTGAAATACCGCCAGAGCCAGGAACAGCCCGCATAAACCCGTCAGGCATTTACGTATTTGCCTCAAAACGACTCCATTGAAGTAGCGGATGTACCGCTAAAATCATCGAAATGATTATACGAGGAGGAGCTCGAGATGGAACGCAGTGCAACATTCTCGCAGAATCAGGCTACGACCTAACAGCAAACAATGCCAAGCTATCCACTTGCAGGAAAATTTTTGTAGCATCCTACCCCATTGACCCGGCGGACCTCTCCAGCTATTTGCGCCGGTCTATCCCCGGCGCCCATAGACCCGTCTCCCATTTCAACATGCCTACACACCCAGCCCAGCCAGATATCGTCCGGATGCGCCTTTTCGGCCTGGACATCATCGCGGCCTCGTTCTCCGAGGCCGTGGCGATCCTGACCGACGCCGTCGCCAGCCGGCGCGGTCCGGCGGGCATCGTGTCGACGCCCAACGTCGACCATGTGGTGCGCCTGGACAAACAGCCCGATCTCCAGCCCATCTACCGCCAGGCCGCCTATCTGTTCGCCGACGGCATGCCCATCGTCTGGGCCAGCCGGCTGCTGGGCCGTCCGCTGCCGGAACGCGTGACGGGCTCGGACCTGTTCGTCGCGCTGTGCCGGCAGGCCGTCGCGCATGGCTGGAAGATCGCGATACTGGGCGGCATGCCCGGCGACGGGCCGATGCTGGAAAGCCGGTTCGCGGCCACGTATCCCGGCATCGACGTCACGGTGATGACGCCGTCGATGCGATTCGATCCGCTCGGCGACGAAGGGCGCGAAGCCGCGGACCGCATCCGCGCCCTGGCGCCCGACCTCGTCTTCGTCTGCCTGGGCATGCCCAAGCAGGAAACCTGGGCCGGCCGCTATGCCGCCACGCTCCCCCACGGACTGGTACTGTGCGTGGGCGCGGCCATGGAATTCGCCGTCGGCCTGCAGCGGCGCGCGCCTCGCCTGGTCCAGCGGATGGGAATGGAATGGCTCTGGCGCCTGCTCAGCAACCCTGGGCGGCTGTGGCGGCGCTATCTGAAGGAAGACCCCCGATTCTTCGCCATCTGCTGGCGGGAATACCGCTCTGGCGTTCGCGACCGCTGACAGGAAACATCATGGCTACCAGCCGCCTCCCCTCCCACCAGCGCATGTTCTTCAGCATGGCCGCCGTCGGCGCCGCCATGATCGCGCTGCTCTGCCATGCCGCCACCAGCCTCTATTTCGGGCGGCAGCCCTCGAACGAGGACGGGGCGCTGCTGCTCGTCATCGCCCTGGCCACCGGCATCGCCTACTACCGCTTCGAACAGCTGCTCAGCACCCGCACCATGACATTCATGCTGTGGCGCGCCATCCTGACCTGGTCTCAGGTGGTCATGGTGACACTGCTCGCCTTCATCCTGCTGCCGATCGAACACCGCGACCTGGGCCGGGAAACCCTGCAGACCTGGGCCTTCCTGACACCCGTGGCGCTGCTGCCGGGCCTCGCGCTGATGCGCCTCAGCGCGCAGCACCTCTACGGCGCCAGCCAGTACGTCCGCCACGCCGTCTTCATCATGCCCGGCTTCCAGGCCCAGACCCTGGCCATCCGGCTGCGCCGCTCGCCGGCCATGGGCATCCTCGTCGACGGGTACTTCGACGACACTCCGCGGGCGGAGCCGCTGGAGTCGCTGCCTTACCTGGGAACCCTGCCCCAGGCCGTCGAACACCTGAAGGAGCAGAAATCCAACGTCGCCTTCATCAGCATGACCCTGATGAAAAGCCCTTACGCCCAGCCCATCCTGAATCAACTGGGCGACTCGACGTCTGCCATCTACCTCGTCCCGGAATCGCCTGCGCTGGGCGATTTCGAGGTCAGCGTCAGCAACATGGCGGGCGTGCCCCTGCTGCGCCTGCACGACACCCAGATCCTCGGCCTCGCGCGGGGCATCAAGCGCTGCATGGACCTGCTGTTCGCCACCCTGATGCTGCTCGCGGCGGGCATCCCCATGCTGGTGATCGCGGCCCTCGTGCGGCTGAGTTCGCCCGGCCCCATCCTGTTCCGCCAGACCCGCTACGGCCTGGACGGCGAACCGATCCAGGTCATGAAGTTCCGGTCCATGTACACGCATCAGCCGGACCCCGGCAAGATCCGCCAGGCCACCCGTGGCGACCCGCGCATCACCCCCGTGGGCCGGGTCCTGCGCCGCACGTCGCTGGACGAACTACCCCAGCTGTTCAACGTCTTCAATGGCAGCATGAGCCTGGTCGGCCCGCGTCCCCACGCATCGGAACACAACGAGTTCTACCGGCAGCAGATACGCGGCTACATGCTGCGCCACACGGTCAAGCCAGGCATCACGGGCTGGGCTCAGGTCAATGGCCTGCGCGGCGAAACAGATACGCTGGACAAGATGATGAAGCGGGTGGAGTACGATCGCTATTACATCCAGCACTGGTCGCCCTGGCTGGACATCCGCATTCTTTTCATGACCTTGCGTCTGGTCGTCCACGACAGCAAGGCGTATTGACGACAGCCCCTCATGCCCGATACTCCCGCCCCCCAGAGACTGATGGAAGTCGAGATCAAACTCGCTTTCATGGAAGACATGGTGGAGCAATTGAACGAACTGGTCTTCCGCCAGCAGCAACAGATCGATGCGCTGGCGCGGGAACTGGCCCGGGTCAGGGAACAGAGCGCGCAGGGGCTGGCCGCGCCGGCATCGCTGCGCGACGAGATCCCTCCGCACTACTGAAAACGGACAAGCGCGGCTACGGCGCGCGGCGGTCCATCAGCGCCCAGGCGATGGTGCCGGCGTCGACGTATTCCAGCTCGCTGCCGGCGGGAACGCCGCGCGCCAGCCGGGTCACGCCCAGCCCCTGCGCGCGCAGCAGCTCGGCAAGATAGTGGGCGGTGGTCTCGCCCTCGGTGGTGAAGTTGGTGGCCAGGATGACTTCCTTGACCAGGCCGTCGGTGGCCCGTTCGAGCAGGCGGTCGAAGCCGATCTCGTTCGGCCCCACGCCCTCGAGCGGGGACAGCCTGCCCATCAGCACGAAATACAGCCCGTTGTAGCTGTGGCTGGCCTCGATCATGTTCTGGTCGGCCGGCGTCTCGACCACGCACAGCAGGCTGGCGTCGCGTCGCGGACTGGCGCAGGTCTCGCAGATCTCGGACTCGGTGAAGGTATTGCAGCGCGCGCAGTGGCGCAGCCGATCGACGGCATCGCCCAGCGCCTGGCCCAGCATCCTGGCGCCGTGCGGGTCGTGCTGCAACAGGTGATAAGCCATGCGCTGCGCCGACTTGGCGCCCACCCCGGGCAGGCGCTTGAGGGCATCGACCAGCACCGACAGCGGCGCTGGCCCGACGAATCGATCGCCTGCCATACCGTCCCGCCTAGAAAGGCAGCTTCATGCCCGGAGGCAGAGGCAGGCCGGCGGTCAGGGCGGACATCTTTTCCTGGCTCGTGGCCTCGGCCTTGCGCAGCGCGTCGTTGAGCGCGGCAGCCACCAGGTCTTCCAGCATGTCCTTGTCGTCGGCCAGCAGGCTGGGATCGATGGCAACCCGCTTGACGTCGTTGCGGCAGGACATGGTCACCTTGACCAGGCCGCCGCCCGACTCGCCGTCGACGAGTATGTCGGCCAGCGCTTCCTGCGCCTTCTTCATGTTTTCCTGCATCTGCTGCGCCTGGCGCATCAGACCGGCAAGCTGTCCTTTCATCATGGTTGGGTTCCTTGTTTGGATTCGGAAGATACCGGGCGGATCGAGTCGGGCACGATCTGGCCGCCGAAACTATCGAGCAATTCACGGACAAAGGGGTCGGCCAGGATGGCGCGCTCGGCCTCGGCCTGGCGCGCCTGGCGTTCGGACTCGGCCACCGCGAAGGCGGTGGCGTCCCCGGTCTGGCCGATCTCGAAACGCAGCCGCAACGGCACGCCGAAATGCTGTTCGAGCACGGTGCGCAGGCGTTCGACGCCCGCGCCTTCGGCCAGCGTCCGGGTCGCGACCCGCAGCACCACGGTGCCGCCTTCGACGCCCACCCACTCGCTTTGCTGCGCAAGCTGGGCGGCGATGCCCTTGATGGGCAGCCGCGCCGCCAGCACGGGCCACGGCTCGTTCAATGCAATGGAGCCGCCCCCCGGTTCGCCAGCGCCGTCGCTGCGGGCAGGCCCGGCCCGCCTGGCGGGCGGGGCCTGCACGGCGGCCGCTTCCCGTACCGCCGGGGGCTCGGAAGCCTGCGCCGGCGGCCGGGGGGCCGGCGCGGGACGCGCGGCCACCGGCATCACGTCCGGAGGAGCCGCATCGTCGGGCGCGAATGATGGGGACGGCGCCTCGTCCCGCCCGCCCATCGGGCCGGGGACGGGACGCGCGGCCGCGACCTCGTCGTCCCGCAGCCCGGCTTCGACCTCCGAATGCCAGGCAGGCGGGCCGTCTTCGTCGGAACCCGCCCCGTCCGGGGGCGAGGACGGCGCCGGCGCGGTCCGCGCCGTATTGCCGGCAGGCCTGGCGGGAACGGGCGCCGCTGCCGGCGCGCGCTTGTTGCCGGCCATCGACATGTTGCGGGCGGCGGCCAGCGCTTCGGCGGCCGCCGACGCACGGGCGGGCGCGGGGGGAACGGGCGCACGCGCTGCCGGCGGCGCGGAGGGCGGCGGCGTAGCCGGAACCGAAGCCGGCATCGACGCGGCCACCGCCGGGGACGCCTTCAAGGCGGCCGAACGCGGTGCCGCCGCCGGTGCCTCCTGGGATGCCCCCTGCGGCCCGGCGGTGAATGCCAGCATGCGCAGGCAGGCCATCACGAAACCGGCGTATTCGTCGGGCGCCAGCGCCAGCTCGGCACGGCTGTGCACGGCGATGGAATAGAACAACTGGATCTCGTCGGCGGAGAACGCCCCCGCCAGCCGCTGGATGTCCGGCGCCAGCGGATCATCCTCGGACACCGCGCCCGGCACGCGCTGGGCCATGCCCATGCGCGACATCATGACCGCCAGGTCGGCCAGCGCCCCGGCATACGACAGGCTGCGCGCCGCCAACTCATCGGCCACGCCCACCACCCCCGCGCCGTCCGCGGCGCGGATCGCGTCGAGCAGGCGCACCAGATGGCGCTGGTCGATCGTGCCCAGCATGCCCCGCACGGCCTCTTCCGACAGGTTGCCGGCGCTATAGGCGATGGCCTGGTCGGTCAGGGACAAGGCGTCCCGCATGGAACCTCGCGCCGCCTGGCCGATCAGGCGCAGGGCCGGAACCTCGAACGGCAGTTGCTCATGCGCCAGCACTTGCTCCAGGTGGCCGACGATGGCCTCCGGCGGCATCTGCTTGAGGTTGAACTGCAGGCAGCGGCTCAGCACCGTCACCGGAATCTTCTGCGGATCGGTGGTGGCCAGGATGAACTTGACGTGGGGCGGCGGCTCTTCCAGCGTCTTGAGCATGGCGTTGAACGCATGCCCGGTCAGCATGTGCACTTCGTCGATCATGTAGACCTTGAAGCGGCCGGAAGTGGGCGAATAGACCGCCTGCTCGAGCAACTGCGTCATCTCGTCCACGCCCCGGTTCGACGCGGCGTCGAGCTCGAGGTAGTCGACGAAACGGCCGGCATCGATCTCGGTGCACGCCCGGCACTGGCCGCACGGCGCGGCCGTGATGCCCGTCTCGCAATTGAGCGACTTGGCCAGGATGCGCGACAACGTGGTCTTGCCCACCCCGCGCGTGCCGGTGAACAGCCAGGCATGATGCAGGCGCTGCGTGGAAAGCGCGTGCGTCAACGCACGCACCACGTGTTCTTGCCCGACCAGCGTATCGAATGAACGCGGCCGCCATTTACGAGCCAGCACCATATATGTCATGGGGGATATTGTACCCCCCTACGCCCTTCGGGCGATGGGGAAACCCACCCCCCGCGCGCTGACGCGCGCCCCCTCAGGGGGGCGATGCGGATGGACCGGCAAAGCCGGATCCACCGCCCCCTGGATCCAGCACTGTTGTCTTAAATTGGCGTACCCAACTTCGTTGGCTGCTAGTAAAGCATCGGCGCCCCACCCCACCGATCAAGGACTACCGACGGTGATGAGTGACGATCGAAGGTCCAGAGATGGCAAGTTTTTTTCTTATCGAACAAGACGATCGTGCTGAAACTCACGGGGCTAAGTGACTAACGGTGCAGGTCGCCCCACAGGGCGAGCGCGGCGAGTCCGGCAGCGAAGGGGCCGCCGCGCGACCGGGCAAGAAAGCGGGGGGTCGAATTCACGCGTAAGATTTCCGGAAAAGCGATATCGATAGCGTGATGCTGCCGGCTGTTCGGCCGCTATGCAAGTCGGGCGCAGAATGGAAGCCATGGCTACGCTTTATTTCACGCATCCCGCGTGCAGGTTGCACGAGATGGGCGCAGGGCATCCTGAATGCCCGGCGCGGCTGGATGCGATTTCCGACCAGTTGCTCGCGTCGGGGGTGGCCGCGCACCTGGTCGAACGCGAGGCGCCGCGGGCCACGCAGGAATCGCTGCTGCGCGTCCATACGTCCGAATACCTGGAATCGCTGGTCGAGCGCTCGCCGGTCCGAGGCTATGTCGAGCTCGACCCGGATACCTGCATGAATCCCCATACCTATACGGCGGCCCTGCACGCGGCGGGCGCCGCCATCGCGGCCGTGGACGCCGTGCTGGCGGGCGAGGGCGAGTCGGCGTTCTGCGCGGTGCGGCCTCCCGGCCACCATGCCTGCCCGGACCAGGCCATGGGTTTTTGCTTCCTGAGCAATGTGGCGATTGCCGCGCGCCATGCCATCGCGCACCACGGATTGGCGCGTGTCGCGGTCGTGGATTTCGACGTGCACCACGGCAACGGCACCGAGGCGGCGCTGGCGGGCGACGAACGCGTGCTGATGTGCGGTTTTTTCCAGCACCCGTTCTATCCTTTCAGTGGCGCCGCGCCCTGGGCCGGCAACATGCTGAACGAGCCCGTGCCCGCGTACACGGGGGGGGCGGCGATACGCGAGCTGGTCTCGGCCCGGTGGCTGCCCAGGTTGCGGCAATTCCGGCCGCAGCTCGTGCTGGTGTCGGCGGGCTTCGATGCGCACCGGGAGGACGATATCGGGCGCATGGGGCTGGTCGAATCGGACTTCGCCTGGATCACCGAGCAGCTCGTGCAACTGGCCGGCGAGCACGGCGCGGGGGTCGTCAGCTGCCTGGAGGGGGGCTACAACCTGTCGGCGCTGGGGCGCAGCGCCACGGCCCACATACGCGCGCTGGCGGGCATCTGAGTCCCATGCGCAGGTGCCGTCGGTATTTACCCGTATTCCAAACCTGGGAGAAGCAAATGTCGATTACCTATAATCGACAGGTTTCCCTGTGTTGGGACAGCGGTACCGAGCGTGTGCCCGGTTCTCCGCGCTTCCCCACGCCCGTTACCCAGGCGTAGCCGGTTTATCTACAACGAGGTTGCAGACGATGAAGGTGTTAGTGCCAGTCAAGCGAGTGGTGGACTACAACGTGAAGGTCCGGGTGAAGTCGGACCAGACGGGAGTGGACATCGCGAACGTGAAAATGTCGATGAACCCGTTCGACGAAATCGCCGTGGAAGAAGCGACGCGCCTGAAGGAAAAAGGCGTGGCCAGCGAAGTCCTGGCTGTGTCGTGCGGCGTCGCGCAGTGCCAGGAGACGCTGCGCACCGCGATGGCCATCGGCGCGGATCGCGCCATCCTGGTCGAGACGCAGGAAGAACTCCAGCCGCTGGCCGTGGCCAAGCTGCTGAAGGCGCTGGTCGACAAGGAGCAGCCGCAACTGGTGATCCTGGGCAAGCAGGCGATCGACGACGACGCGAACCAGACGGGCCAGATGCTGGCCGCGCTGCTGGACTGGCCGCAGGCCACCTTCGCGAGCAAGGTCGAGGTGGCGGACGGGAAGGCGACGGTCACGCGCGAAGTGGACGGCGGCCTGGAAACGGTGGCGCTGTCGCTGCCGGCCATCGTCACCACGGACTTGCGGCTGAACGAGCCGCGCTACGTGACGCTGCCCAACATCATGAAGGCCAAGAAGAAGCCGCTGGAAACCGTCAAGCCGGAAGACCTGGGCGTGGACGTGACGCCGCGCCTGAAGACGCTGAAAGTGGCCGAACCGCCGGCGCGCAAGGCCGGGGTGAAGGTGGCGGACGTGGCCGAGCTGGTGGGCAAACTCAAGAATGAAGCGAAGGTGGTGTGAAGATGGCGATACTGGTCGTAGCGGAACATGACAATGCGCACCTGCGCGCGGCGACGCTGAACACGATCACGGCGGCGCAGCGCCTGGGCGGCGACGTGCACGTGCTGGTCGCGGGCGCGGGGGTGGGCGGGATTAGTATTCGTCAGCTCCACATGTCACCATGCTTCCACCTCGAACCTATTAACCTCATCATCTTTGAGGGATCTTATAACCGAAGTTGGGAAATCTCATCTTGAGGGGGGCTTCATGCTTAGATGCTTTCAGCACTTATCCCGTCCACACATAGCTACCCAGCTATGCCGTTGGCACGACAACTGGTACACCAGAGGTATGTCCATCCCGGTCCTCTCGTACTAAGGACAGCTCCTCTCAAATTTCCTACGCCCACGACGGATAGGGACCGAACTGTCTCACGACGTTCTGAACCCAGCTCGCGTACCGCTTTAATGGGCGAACAGCCCAACCCTTGGGACCGACTACAGCCCCAGGATGCGATGAGCCGACATCGAGGTGCCAAACCTCCCCGTCGATGTGAACTCTTGGGCGGTATCAGCCCCCTAGGAGGCCCACCCCCGGGCGGCCTTCGGCCGCTCACCCCCAAGGGGGCGGCGCAGGCGGACCGGCAAAGCCGGATCCGCTGCGCCCTGGGTCAGCAGGAACACATGGCGGTTGCCAACCATTACTTCAACTGGTTGGACAGGACGTTCAGGATGCGCCGGCCGGTGGGCGTGTTCTCGGGCGCGCCCTGCGCGTTCAGCACGGTGACCTGGGTCCGGTCGTTGGACGTGACCAGTTTCACGCGGTACTGCGGACGAGTCTCGGGCTTGTCGCCGCCACGGCCGAACAGGCGGCCGAAGAAGCCCGGCTTGCTGTCGGAGTTGGCCGCGTCGGTATCGACGTAGCGCACGTAGTAGACGCCTTCGGCGCGGTTGCGGTCCTCGACCGTGAAACCGCCACGGTCCAGCGCCAGGCCCACGCGGCGCCAGGCACGATCGAAGGGCTCGGCGATCTGCAGCGCGCCGGAGTCGCCCGAACCGGACACCAATTGCGGCGCGGCGCCAGCGGCCACCGGCGTGGCATTGGCCACCGCCACCTTGGCCCGATCGAAATCGGCGCCCAGGCGGATCATCAGGCGGCTCAGCATCTCCGCCTCCAGGCCCGGGTCGTTGGGACGAGTGGTCCAGGTGGTCTGGCTCTTCTCGGCGCCGGTCAGCACCTCGACCGCGCCCCGATGGCTGATATAGATCTCGGTGCTGTTGCCCACGCGCTCCAGGCGGGTGCGGAACATGTCGCGCTCGCCGGTCGACCACAGCGAGTCGAAGACCTTGCCGACGGTGTTGCGGATGAAGTCCTGCGGGATCTTCGCCCGGTTCTCGGCCCAGTCGGTTTCCATCACGCCGGCCTGGGGCAGGTCTTCGCGCATCAGGAAGCCCAGGTCCTGCCAGAACTGGCGCACCACGGGATAGAGCTGCTCGGGCGAACGGTCGATGACCACCAGCCAGCGCTGGTCGCCGTCGCGTTCGACGCGCATGTCCGAACGTTCGGGCAGCACGTTGCTGGCGGCTGGCCTGGTCTCGGGCTGGACCGTCGAGTAGCTGGAGAAAGTCGCGGTCGAGGGCGCCGGCGGCGTCGACCCGGAAGACGTCTGGCTGGGTACCTGGAACCGGTTGTCGGTGGGAAGCTGGGTCAGATCGGGAGGCACTTCCAGCTTGGCCGTGGCCGGCTTGGATGCGCTCTTGTAGTCAATGGACTCTTCCTTGCCCAGCAACTGGTTGACGCTGCTGCAACCCGCGAACAGCGCGGACAGGGAAACCAGCACCGGCAGGACAGCCAGGCGCGGAAAACTCATACGAACTGCGTTCATTGATGGGTAACTCCTGAAGCCACCGCCGGCCCATGCTGGGTCCGGCGGGTCATGTCGGGACAAAACATGGGGGGCGTGTGGGGTTCAGATTTCGACGCCGGCCGCCTGGAGCGCCTCGCGCACCGCGGCATGATGCTGCGCGCCGAGTTCGGTCATGGGCAGGCGGTATCCCAGCGCCATGCGTCCCATCCGGGACAGGGCCCACTTGACGGGGATGGGATTGGGTTCGAGGAAAAGGTTGCGGTTCAACAGTGCCAGACGCTGGTTGATCCGGGCAGCCAGTCGGGCATCGCCGGCCACCGCAGCCACGCACAGCTCGTGCATCAGGCGGGGCGTGACGTTGGCGGTGACCGAGATGTTGCCACGCGCGCCCAGCAGCATCAGCGCCGCCGCGGTGGGATCGTCGCCGCTGTAGACCGCGAAGCTGTCGGGCAACTGGCCAAGCAGCAGCGCGCCCCGGCCGATGTCGCCGGTGGCGTCCTTCAGCCCGATGATGCCGGGCACCTGCGCGAGGCGCACCGTGGTCTCGCCCGCCATGTCGCAGCCGGTGCGGCCCGGCACGTTGTACAGGATCATCGGCAGGTCCACCGCCTCGGCGATGGTCTTGAAATGCCGATACAGGCCTTCCTGGGTGGGACGGTTGTAGTAGGGCACCACCGACAGGCCGGCGTCGGCGCCGACCTTCTTGGCGGCCTCGGTCAGCTCGATGGCTTCCGCCGTGGAGTTGGCGCCCGTGCCGGCAATGACCGGAGCCCGGCCCGCCACGTGCTGGACGGCGAAGCGGATCAGTTCGACATGCTCGTCCACCGACACGGTGGGCGATTCGCCCGTCGTTCCCACCACCACGAAGCCGTCGGTGCCCTCAGCCAGATGCCAGTCGAGCAAGGCCCGGAAGGCCTCGAAATCGAGCTTCCCGTCTGGCTGCATCGGAGTGACGATTGCGACGATGCTGCCTTCAATAGGAGTGCGAGATGTGGTTGCCATACGCTGCCAGGGTGGCCCGAAACGGGACGACGAAATGGGAAATCAATGGAGTATACCGCCTGTAGCCGCTCCCCCCCTACGCGCTTCGCGCGCCCCCCAGGGGGCGATGCGGGTGGACCGGCGGAGCCGGATCCTCCGCATCCTGGATCTAGTACGAATCAAGCAATTCGTACCAATCCCAGGAAACCGCGGATCCGGCTTTGCCGGTCCGCTGGTTTCGCCCCCTGGGGGGCGCGCGAAGCGCGTAGGGGGGGTCAAATGAACAATCTGACGATGGCGTCGCCCAGGGCCAGCATGGGCTGGACCAGGAAGCCCAGCATGCCGGTCATCAGCAGCACGATCAGGATCATCATGCCGTAGGGTTCGATCTTGGAATATTTCCAGGCCAGGCCGTGGGGCAGCAGGCTGAAGACGATGCGGCCACCGTCGAGCGGCGGAATGGGCAACAGGTTCAGGGCCATCAGCATCAGGTTGACCTGCACGCCCGCCACCGCCATGGCGACGAAGAAGGTTTCGTTCACGCCGGACTGGACCATGAGCTTGAGGCCGACCGCCCAGATGATGGCCATGACGAGGTTGATGCCGGGGCCGGCGGCGGCCACCCAGAGCATGTCCTGCTTGGGCCGGCGCAGGCGACTGAAATCGACGGGCACCGGCTTGGCCCAGCCGAACAGCAGGCCCGCCCCGCCCAGCAGCTTGCTGGTCAGGAGGATGACCGCCGGCACCAGCAGGGTGCCGACCGGATCGATGTGCTTGATCGGATTGAGCGTCACGCGTCCGGCCTGGGTGGCCGTGTCGTCCCCGAACATGCGCGCCACGTATCCGTGGGCGGCTTCGTGCAGGGTGATGGCGAAGATCAACGGGATCGCATAGACCGCGATTGTCTGAATGATGGAATCCATCGCGGCATTGTAGCGGCAGAGCATGGCCGTCCACAGACGGCGGCGTGCATTTCCGCCCCCGGGATTACGCCGTGATGCCCAGCGTGGCGGGATCGCCGCGTCCGCGGCGCAGGACCTCGGGCTCCGCGCCGGTCAGGTCCACCACGGTCGTCGGCTCGAAGGGACAGGCGCCCCCGTCGACCACCGCCGCCAGCTCATGCTCGTAACGTTCGCGGATCTGCTCGGCGTCGTTGAGCGGCTCATCCTCGTTCGCGGGAATCAGCGTGCTGGACAGCAGCGGCGCGCCCATTTCCTCCAGCAGGCTGAGCGCGATCGGGTGATCCGGCACGCGTATGCCTATGGTCTTGCGCGAAGGATGGGACAGCCGGCGCGGCACCTCGCGCGTGGCCTCGAGGATGAAGGTCCACGGCCCGGGAGTCGCCGCCTTCAGCAAGCGGTATTGCTGGTTGTCGACGTGGGCGAACTGGCCGATCTCGGCCAGGTCCCGGCACAGCACGGTCAGGTGGTGCCGCTCGTCCACGCCCCGCAGCCGCCGAAGCGCCTCGGCCGCATGCTTGTCGTCCAGCGGCGCCACGAGGGCGTAGCTGGAGTCGGTGGGAATGGCCACCAGCCCGCCGGCCCGGATCAACTGGACCGCCTGCTTGAGCAGGCGCAGTTGGGGATTTTGAGGATGAACCGAGAAAAACTGTGCCACGTCGACGGACCCTTGCAAACATCGACCACGCCCGGAAACCGTCCGGGCCCCCTTCCGCCGGCGCTGGCCGGCCGCTTACTCGGCGGCCAGCGCGCGCAGCTCGGCGACCAGCTTGTCCAGCGCGGCATCGCGGCCGGCGGCATCGGCGAAGCCGGAACCACGCGCGACCACCGCGCCTCCCAGTTCCAGCACATAGGAATCCCCTTCCGCCCGGATCATCCGGACCGGATCGGCCAAGGCGCGCAGTTGCTTGATGACCGCTCCGGCGGCCTGCGCGTCCGCGTGGGCTTCGGACAACAGCAGATCCTGCCCGTCGGCCGCCAGGAAGCGGAAGCGGAAGCGGCCGCCATCGTCGCGGAAACTGACGAAGCGGGCCTGCTTGCCAGCCTTCTTCTTGGCGGACTGCGCGGGAGAAGTCGCGCGCGGGGTATCCAGCCCCACGGCGGCCCGCAGTTCGGCAAGGAACGGTCCGCCGATGGCGCGCGCCTTGCGCGCCCCGTCCAGCAGGATGTCCTCGATGTCGTCCGGCCTGGCCATCAGGATGTCGTAGCGCTCGCGCATCGGCCCGACTTCGCGCTCGATGCGCTCGTACAGCGCCTGCTTGGCATCGCCCCAGCCCATGCCCTCTTCCAGCGAGCGCCGGAACGCGGCGGCTTCGCCGTCGGCGGCGAAGGCCCGGTAGATCGTGTAGAGCTGCGAATTGTCCGGATCCTTGGGTTCGCCCGGCAGGCGCGAATCGGTCACGATGCGGCCGATGGCGTCGCGCAGGTGCCTGGCGCCGCCCTCGAACAACGGAATGGTGTTGTTGTAGCTCTTGGACATCTTGCGTCCGTCCAGGCCCGGCAGGGTGGCCACGGCCTCGTCGATCTGCGCCTCGGGCAGCACGAACAGTTCGCGGCCGCCGCCGTACAGGTGGCTGAACCGCTGGGCGATGTCGCGCGCCATCTCGATATGCTGGATCTGGTCGCGGCCCACCGGCACCCGGTGCGCGTTGAACAGCAGGATGTCAGCGGCCATCAGCACGGGATACGAGAACAGCCCCATCGTGACGCCAGCGTCCGGATCCTCGTTGTCGGCCACGTTCTGGTCCACCGCCGCCTTGTAGGCATGGGCGCGGTTCATCAGGCCCTTGGCCGTGACGCAGGTCAGCAGCCAGCACAACTGAGGGATCTCGGGCAGGTCGGACTGCCGGTAGAAGGTGACCCGACTGGGGTCCAGCCCGGCGGCCAGCCACGTCGCGGCGATCTGCAGGCGCGAGCGCTGCAGGCGCGCGGGATCCTCGCACTTGATGAGCGCGTGGTAGTCGGCCATGAAGAAGAAGGCATCGTTGTCGTCGTTGCGGCTCGCCTGGACGGCGGGGCGGATGGCGCCCACGTAGTTGCCCAGGTGGGGCGTGCCGGTGGTGGTGATGCCGGTGAGGATGCGGGTTCTCATGGGTCGGAGCGCGACAAGCGGGAAGATGGAACGTAGAGCCGCAGTGTACCTCCCGTGCAAGGCGCCCGCCCGGCCATGGCGGATAATGGCGGATTGCCTTTTACCTTCCCAGGCCGGTCATGTCTTCGATTACGTTCACGCTCACGGGCGAGTTTGTGCCATTGTGCGATTTGCTCAAGCTCACGGGGCTTGCCGACTCGGGAGGCGCGGGGAAGGCGCTGGTCGCGGCGGGGATGGTGAAGGTGGATGGCAAGGTGGAGTTGCGCAAGACCTGCAAGATACGGGCCGGGCAGGTCGTGGCAATGGACGGGACGCGGATACTGGTTCGGAACTGATCGCCGGCCTTGGCAGCGCCTGGCGTTCCGAACACGGCCGTTTGGGCGCCCTCCGCTCCACCCCGCTCAGTGCGCCTGTTCCCACGTGTAGCCCGAGCCCACCTCGGCCACCAGCGGCACCTTCAGTTCGGCCACGTTGCACATCATCTCGGGCAGGCGACGGGCGACGATCTCGCTTTCCTCGCGCGGGACTTCCAGGACCAGTTCGTCGTGCACCTGCATGACCAGGCGCGCGCCCAGCCGATCGGCGTCCAGCCAGTCCTGCACGGCGACCATGGCCATCTTGATGAGGTCGGCCGCGGTGCCCTGCATGGGGGCGTTGATGGCGGCGCGTTCGGCGGCCTGGCGGCGGGGGCCGCTGCCGCCCCGGATTTCGGGCAGCCACAGGCGGCGGCCGAAGACGGTTTCGACGTAGCCTCGCTCCCGCGCCTGTTCGCGCGTGTCGTCCATGTAGCGCGCGACGCCGGGGTAGCGGGCGAAATAGCGGTCGATATAGTGCTTGGCCGCGTCGCGCGTGATGCCGAGGTTGCCGGCCAGGCCGAAGGCGCTCATGCCGTAGATGAGGCCGAAGTTGATGACCTTGGCGTAACGGCGCTGCTCGGCGTTGACCGCTTCGGGCTGGACGGCGAAGATCTCGGCCGCGGTGGCGCGATGGATGTCCTCGCCGCGCGCGAAGGCCGCCAGCAGGTTTTCGTCGCCGGAGATGTGGGCCATGATGCGCAGTTCGATCTGCGAGTAATCGGCCGACATGATCAGGTTGCCCGGATCGGCCACGAAGGCCTCGCGCACGCGCCGGCCCTCGGGTGTACGCACCGGGATGTTCTGCAGATTGGGATCGCTGGAGGCCAGCCGCCCCGTGACCACCGCTGCCTGGGCGTAGCTGGTGTGCACGCGCCGGGTCCGGGCATTGATCATCTTGGGCAGCTTGTCGGTATAGGTGGACTTGAGCTTGGCCAGGCCGCGGTAGCTCAGCAATGCCTGCGGCAGCGGGTAGTCCTCGGCCAGCTTGCTCAGCACGTCCTCGTCGGTGGACGGCGCGCCGCCCGCGGTCTTCTTGACCACCGGCAACTGCAGCTTGCCGAACAGGATCTCGCCCAGTTGCTTGGGCGAGTTCAGGTTGAAGGGCTGCCCCGCCAGCTCATAGGCGCGCTGTTCGAGCACCAGTAGTTCCTGGCCGATGGCATGGCTCTGCCGGCCCAGTTCTTCCGGATCGATGCGCACGCCGTTGCGCTCGACGACGGTCAGCACGCGCGACACGGGCAGTTCGATGGCATAGATGCGCGCCAGGCCGGCGTCCGCCTCGATGCGCGGGTACAGCGTGGCATGCAGCTGGAGCGTGTAGTCGACGTCTTCGCAGGCATACCGGGTGGCCACGTCGATGGCCACCTCGTCGAAGCAGATCTGGTTGACGCCCTTGCCGCATACGTCGACGAAGGACAGGCCCTTGCGCCCCAGCCAGCGCTGCGACAGGTCGTCCAGCGACACGCTGCGATGCGATTCCAGCACATAGGCTTCGAGCATGGTGTCATGCGCCACGCCGCGCAGCGCCACGCCGGCGTTGGCGAAGACGTGCGTATCGTACTTGGCGTTGTGCAGCAGCTTGGCGGCGTCGGCATTCTCCAGCCAGGGCGCCAGGCGCGCCAGCACTTCGTCCTTGGGTAGTTGCTCGCCGGCGTCCGGATGCCGGTGGGCCAGCGGGATGTAGCAGGCCTCGCCCGGCCTGACCGCGATGGACAGGCCCACCAGGCGGGCTTCCATTTCCACCAGCGAATCGGTCTCGGTGTCCAGGGCGACCAGCGGCGCCGCCTGGATGGCGGCCAGCCAGCGGTCGAAGGCGGCCCAGTCGCTGACCGTCTCGTAGCTCACCGTTTCCGGCGCGGCCGGCGCGTCGACCTGCACGCGCGAATCGCCCTCGGGAATGCGCGACTCGTCGCCCGTCAGCTCGCGCAGCCAGGTGCGAAAACCGTAGCGCTCGTACATGACCTCGAGCTTCTCGCGGTCCACTTCGCGCATGGTGAGCGCGTCCAGGCCGGGAATGTGCGCGCTCAGGTCGCAATCGGTGCGGATGGTGATCAGGGAACGCGTCAGCTCGAAATTCGGGATCGCCGCGCGCAGGTTGGTCCCCGCCACGCCCTTGACGGTCTCGGCCTGCGCCACCAGCGCCTCCAACGTGCCATACTGGGCGAGCCACTTGGCCGCCGTCTTGGGCCCGACCTTTTCCACGCCGGGTACGTTGTCGACCGAATCGCCGATCAGCATCAGGTAATCCACGATGCGCTCGGGCGGTACGCCGAACTTCTTCAGCACGCCGTCGGCATCCAGCGTCTCGGCAGTCATGGTGTTGACCAGCGTCACGTGGTCATTGACCAGTTGCGCCATGTCCTTGTCGCCGGTGGAGACGACGCTATGTATGCCCTGCCCCGCGGCCTGGAGGGCCAGGGTGCCGATGACGTCGTCGGCCTCGACCCCCTCGATGGCGAAGACCGGCCAGCCCTGGGCGCGTATGGCCTCGACAATCGGCCCGACCTGGCGCGCCAGGTCTTCCGGCATGCTGGCGCGGGTGGCCTTGTACTCGGGATAGAGGTCGTCGCGGAAAGTCTTGCCCGGCGCATCGAAAATGCAGGCGAGGTAGTCTGCCTTATGATCGTTCAGTGCGCGGCGCAGCATATTCAGCACGCCGTACAGCGCCCCGGTCGGTTCTCCTTGCGCGTTGCGCAGGTCCGGCAGGGCGTGGTATGCGCGATAGAGGTAGCTGGACCCGTCCACCAACAGCAACGTCTTGATCATGATCAAACACAGAGAAATCGAAATAGGCAAGGAAACCCACGACAGCTCCCGGGACAGCGAGAACGTTCCGAAGAAACCCGGACGCATCCCCGGCCTGCGGGACGTGGTGAGCGTGGAACGCGCCACCGCCACCAAGGCACGCGAGTCATGGCATGTCCTGGGGATTATGTCAGAGTTCTTCGAGGCGTCCGAACGCCTCGCGCAGATCCGGCCGGCGGTCAGCATTTTCGGCAGCGCCCGCATCCCCGCCGACGACCCCCGCTACCAAATGGCCGAGCTGATCGCCCGCAAGCTGTCCGAGGCGGGCTTCTCCGTCATTTCGGGCGGTGGCCCCGGCATCATGGAAGCGGCCAACAAAGGCGCCTACGAGGGCCCCAGCCCCAGTGTCGGGCTGAACATCGAACTGCCGCACGAGCAGTCGAACAACGCCTACCAGAACATCAGCCTGTTCTTCCGCCACTTCTTCCCGCGCAAGGTGGCCTTCGTCAAGTTCACCTCGGCCTATGTGGTGCTGCCGGGCGGCTACGGCACGCTGGACGAACTGTTCGAGGCGCTGACGCTGGTGCAGACCAACAAGAGCCGGAAGATGCCCATCATCCTGGTCGGTTCCGAGTACTGGCGGGGCCTGGTGGACTGGATCCGCGCCCAGCCGCTGGCGCAGGGCCTGATATCGCCGGACGACCCCGACCTGCTGCAGGTCATCGACGATCCCCAGGCGATCGTCGATGCCATCTTCGATTTCTACCAGCACGAAGGGTTCACCCAGTCCGCGGGCGAGCGAGAGCGGCTGTTGAACCTGTAGCGTCTG
This sequence comes from Alcaligenaceae bacterium SAGV5, assembly GCA_009360345.1. Classification (GTDB taxonomy): domain Bacteria; phylum Pseudomonadota; class Gammaproteobacteria; order Burkholderiales; family Burkholderiaceae_B; genus Pigmentiphaga. The sequence goes on along the minus strand of SPDP01000001.1, from coordinate 1,737,670 downwards.
CGACGAGCGGGCCGGCGGCGGGGACGATGACGCTAGAATGCGGGTAAATCGTCGATCCCCGCCCTTATCCCGCTTATCCATGGCCGTCTTCACCCCCGTCACCGAAACGGATGCCCGCGACCTGCTTGCCGACTATACGCTGGGCGAGCTGCGCGCCCTGCGCGGCATCCCGTCCGGCATCGAGAACACCAATTATTTCCTCACGACCAGCCAGGGCGAGTATGTGCTGACGCTGTTCGAGCGCCTGACGCGCGAACAATTGCCGTTCTACATCGACCTGATGACCCACCTGGCGGAACACGGGATACCCGTCCCCCATCCCCAGGCCGCGCACGACGGACGCCGGCTGGCCGAGCTGAACGGCAAGCCCTGCACCATCGCCACCCTGCTGCCGGGCAAATGCGAAATGTCGCCGCTGCCCGCCCATTGCGAGCAGGTCGGCGCCACGCTCGCCCGCATGCACCTGGCCGGACGCGGCTTCCCGTCGGTGCAACCCAATCTGCTCGGACTCGCCTGGTGGCAGGAGACCGCGCCCGTCGTCGCCCCCTACCTGGATCCGGGCACCGCCGCCATCCTGCGCGACGAGATCGATGTCCAGACGGCCTTCGCCCAGACCGCGGCCTACCACGAGCTGCCTCGGGGCCCGGCGCACTGCGACCTGTTCCGCGACAACGTCCTGTTCGCCGGCACGCGTGACGCGCCCGTGCTGGGCGGCTTCATCGATTTCTACTTCGCCGGCTGCGATACCTGGCTGTTCGATCTGGCGGTATGCGCCAACGACTGGTGCATCGCCCACGCCAGCGGCGCCTTCCAGCCCGAGCTTGCCCAGGCGCTGCTGAGCGCCTACGACCAGGTGCGGCCGCTGACGGACGGGGAACGCGCCTCGTGGCGCACCGTGCTGCGGGCCGCCGCGCTGCGTTTCTGGATGTCCCGGTTGCGCGATTTCCACCTGCCGCGCCCGGCGCAGACCCTGACGCCGCACGACCCCACTCATTTCGAACGCATCCTGCGCCTGCGGCGCGACGGCGATCTTTTTCCGCTTCCCTGAACCATGACACATCTTTCCTACCGGCGCGCGCCGACAAGGGCCCGCGCACGCATCCAGAACCAGCAGGGAGGCCGCTGATGCAAGCCGCCTCCCTGGCACCCGGCGCTGGCTGGCAATGGGTGCGCGACGGGCTCGCCCTGTTCCGCCTCCAGCCCATGGCGATGTTTACCTGGGCCCTGACCGTCGGTTTCATGGTCTTGGTGGCCAGCATCCTCGCTCCCATCGGGCCCCTGCTGTTCGTCGCCGGCATGCCGGCGATCACCGTCATGACCCTGGAGGCCTGCCGCGCCATCGAACAGGGCCACACGGTGCTGCCCCTGCGCCTGTTCGGGGTGCTCAAGGCGCCGGGTCTGTTCAAGAAGCTCGCGGCGATGGGCGTCCTGTACGTGGCCGCCGTGCTGGTGGCGGGCCTGGCCGCCTTCCTGCCTTTCGCCGACGGCCTGAGCGAGGCGATGTCCGGGCTGTCATCCGACGACGTGGGCGCGGTGCTGGCGGCCATGCGTGCCCCCATCGCCTTGTTCGGCCTCTTTTACGTGATCATCGCGGGGCTGTTCTGGCATGCGCCGGCGCTGGTGGCCTGGCACCGGCTGGGTATCCGCAAGGCCTTGTTCTTTTCCGGCATCGCGTGCTGGCGCAACAAGGGGGCGTTCCTCATGTATGGCGCGACCTGGCTGCTCGTCGTCCTGGCGCTGGAACTGGGCGGCAGCCTGCTTGAAGCCGTCGGCATGTCGCCGACGATTTCCGGCCTGATCCAGATGCCCTTCAATTTTGCCGCCGCCGCGGTGCTGTATTGCAGTTTTTATCCGACCTACACCAGCGTATTCGGACCCCCTCCCGCCCCGGCGTCCGGTAATGGTTCCTGAACGATTTTCCCAGGTATTTTCTCAGTGAAAACCCGGGACTTTACCCACACCGCCGGCATTTTCCGGTTCAATCCGGCAAACGCGGTTGACGGGCCCAACGATAGCCCGTATAACGGCGGGGCATGATTTTCAAGAGTACGAGTTGCTGTACAAAATCGCTTACCACTGCGGTACGGTTGTTCATGGTCTCCATCCTTGATTGTCTTGCTTACATTCGTATGGTTTTTTCATTTCAAGGATAGACACCATGGAAACCGGTACCGTCAAATGGTTCAACGACGCCAAGGGCTTTGGCTTCATCACGGCTGATTCGGGCGGCGACGACCTGTTCGCCCATTTCTCCGAAATCCGCGTCGACGGCTTCAAGACCCTCCAGGAAAACCAGAAGGTCCGTTTCGAAGTCACCGTCGGCCCCAAGGGCCGCCAGGCTTCCAACATCCAGCCCGTATAAGCTATAATCCGCTTATCCGCTGAAAACCCCCGCTTGCGGGGGTTTTTTGTTTTTGCCTGGAAGAAAGGCTCCCGACCCAGGGGGCCACCCCGAGCTTCCGCGACACGGCAAACCCAGGCGGCCGCCACCACGCGCCGGCCCTTCAGGGCCCCGGCGTTTCACCGCGAACTTCCCCGTCATCGCTGGCGCGTTGCGCCACCTTGCCGCATGCCATGGCCCCGCCATGGCCGAAGCTCGTTTTTATGCATTCGCATGCACAGGAGGAATCGACCATGTCGAATAAGGAAGAACTGATCGAAATGGAAGGCGTCGTTGCCGAAGTGCTGCCCGCGACCAGCTTTCGCGTCACACTGGAAAACGGCATGCAAGTTGCCGCCTACGCATCGGGCAAAATGCGCAAGCACCGTATCCGCATTCTGGCCGGCGACCGGGTCACGATGGAACTGTCCCCGTACGACCTGACCAAGGGACGCATCAGCTTCCGGCACAAGGACGGTCCGTCGCCCACGCCCGGCAACCGCCGTCCCCTGCGGCGCAACTGACATGCTGCGGCAGGCGTTCCAGTACAAGGCCTGGGCGGACCTGCGCACGCTCGATGCCATCGGCCGCCTTGACGGCTCGCGGGCGGAATCCCTGCGCTTCGCGACCCAGCAGCTCAATCACATGATCATCGTCGAGGAGCTGTTCCGGTCGCGCCTGGAGGGCGCCCCGGCGCCGCACGCCTCGACCAACACGCCGCGGTTGCCGGCGCTGGACACGTTGCGGGAACGCATCGTCCGGTCCGACGCCTGGTATGGCGCCTATGTGGAGCGGCTCGGGCCGCCCGACGAAGACGAGGCCGTCTCCTTCGTGTTCGCCGATGGCCAGCGCGGCACGATGTCGCGCAAGGAAATACTGTTCCACATCGTCAACCACGGCACCTACCATCGTGGCGCGGTCGGCCATGCGCTCGACCTGGCCGGGGTTCCCCACCCCGCCGATACCTACACCGTCTTCATCCACGCCGCCGAGCCGCGGCGCCGCCAGGCCTGAGGCCGCGCTCACGCGGCCCCGGCCCCCTCAGGCCGGATCGAGCTTGGCCATGGCCAGCGCCAGCGTCTTGGTGCCCACCCCGCCGAAATTGACCTGGACCTGGGCGTCCTGGCCGCTGCCCAGGAGGCTGACGATGACCCCTTCGCCGAACTTGGGATGCGCCACGCTCTGGCCCACCTTGAAGATCCGCCCGTTGACCTCGACCCCCGCGTCGGACGTGCGGCGGCTCGAGTAGCCCTCGGACGATCCCACGTAAGGCGCATCCTTGGCCGGCCGCGAGAAGCCGCCGCGCCCGGACTCCTCGCCCCAGGCGGCGCGTCCCCAGCCACCGGCGGTATCCACCGCCTTGGCCCGGCCATTGCTGGGCGTGAGCCACTTCAGCGACTCCTCGGGCACCTCGGCAAGAAAGCGCGACCGCATGTTGTAGCGGGTCTGGCCATGCAACATGCGCGTCTGCGAAAAGCTCAGGTATAGCCGCTCGCGGGCACGCGTCACCGCCACGTACATCAGCCGCCGCTCTTCTTCGAGCCCGGATTGCTCCAGGACGCTGTTCTCGTGCGGGAACAGCCCTTCCTCCAGGCCGGAGATGAACACGGCCTCGAACTCCAGGCCCTTGGCCGCGTGGACGGTCATCAACTGGACCGCGTCCTGCCCCTCGCTCGCCTGGTTGTCGCCCGCCTCCAGCGCCGCGTGCGACAGGAAGGCCGCCAGCGGGGACGGCAGGTCGACCCCGGACTCGGGCAGCGTCTGCGCCAGGGCACCGGCGTCCGCCAGGCCGTAGCCCCCCTCGGCGGCAAAGGCCGCCGCCGCGTTGACCAGTTCCCGCAAGTTCTCGATGCGCTCGGCGCCTTCCTTTTCCTGCAGGTAGTGCTGGATCAGGCCGCTGGCCTCGATCACGTGGTCCACGATCTCGTGCAGCGGCAGGTTCTGTGTTTCGAAACGCATGCGGTCGATCAGGCCCGCGAACTGCGCCAGGTTGTTGCCGCCGCGGCCCGGCACCTGGCTCACCGCCGAGTACAGGCTGCAATTGTGCAGGCGCGCGATGTCGGCCTGCTGCTCGAGCGTGCGCGCGCCGATGCCCCGCGCCGGGAAATTCACCACCCGCATCCAGGCCGTGTCGTCGTGCGGATTTTCCATCAAGCGCAGGTAGGCCAGCGCGTGCTTGACCTCCTGGCGCTCGAAGAAGCGCAGGCCGCCGTAGACCTTGTATGGGATGCCCGCCGAGAACAGCGCGTGTTCGAGCACCCGCGACTGGGCGTTGCTGCGGTACAGGATGGCGACCTCGCGGCGCAGCCTGCCCTCGCCCACCAGCGAACGGATCTCCTCGATCACCCACTGGGCTTCCTGGGCGTCGGACAACGCCTCGTAGACGCGGATGGGTTCGCCATGCCCCTGGTCGGTCCACAGGTTCTTGCCCAGGCGGCCGGAGTTGTTGCGGATCAGCGTATTGGCCGCATCCAGGATGTGCCCGTGCGACCGGTAGTTCTGTTCCAGCCGGATGACCCGGTCGTGCGCGTATTCGCGCTCGAATTCCGCCATGTTGCCCACATTGGCGCCGCGGAACGCGTAGATGGACTGGTCGTCGTCCCCCACGGCGAACAGGGCCGCGCCGCCCCCCGCCAGCAACTTGAGCCAGCGGTACTGGAGCCGGTTGGTATCCTGGAACTCGTCCACCAGGATATGGCGGAACCGATGCTGGTAATGCTCGCGGATGGGCGCATTGCGGGTCAGCAGCTCGTGGCAGCGCAGCAGCAGTTCGGGGAAATCGACCACGCCCTCTCGCTGGCACTGGGCATCGTACATGCCGTAGAGTTCCACCATCTGCCGGTTGAAGCTGTCGTGGGCCTCGACTTCGGTGTGGCGCAGCCCTTCTTCCTTGGCGGCATTGATGAAGTGCTGCACCTGGCGCGGCGGGTATTTCTCGTCGTCCACGCCCGCGCCCTTGAGCAGCCGCTTGATGGCCGACAACTGGTCCGCCGTATCCAGGATCTGGAAGGTCTGCGGCAGGCCGGCATCGCGGTAGTGCGCGCGCAGCATGCGGTTGCACAGGCCGTGGAAGGTGCCTATCCACATGCCCCGGGTATTGATGGGCAACAGCGCGCTGATGCGTGTCAGCATCTCGCGCGCGGCCTTGTTGGTGAAAGTGACCGCCATCAATCCGTGCGGACTGACCTGGCCGGTCTGGATGAGCCAGGCCATGCGCGTGGTCAACACCCGTGTCTTGCCGCTGCCGGCACCGGCCAGCACCAGGGCGTGGCGCGGTTCGATGGTGACGGCGGCGAGCTGGGGGGGATTGAGGTTGTCGAGCAGGGACATGGGGAGGAATGCCGGGAATGAGGGAGTGCGGCAGGCAGTCTAGCACCGCTGGCCCAGCAGAGCCCCGCCTGCTTCTATAATGAGGGGTTTAGCCGGTCGGCCGCCCCCGCGCGAGCCGGCCCAGGCCCGCGGCCGTGGCGTCATCGCCGCGCCAGAATACCCTAGACCAGCCCGGAACCCATGCAGGAACGCTACGCTCCCAACGAGATCGAATCCGCCGCCCAGAAGCACTGGGAAGCGACCAACGCCTACCTGGCGGTAGAACACGCGAAGAACGCCGATGGCTCGGAAAAGCCCAAGTTCTACGCCTGCTCGATGCTGCCCTACCCCAGCGGCAAGCTGCACATGGGCCACGTGCGCAACTACACGATCAACGACGCCATGTACCGGCAGTTGCGCATGAAGGGCTACAACGTCCTGATGCCCATGGGCTGGGATGCCTTCGGCATGCCGGCCGAGAACGCCGCCATCAAGTCCAAGGTGCCGCCGGCGAAGTGGACCTATGACAACATCGCCTACATGAAGAAGCAGATGAAGGCGATGGGACTGGGCATCGACTGGTCGCGCGAAATGGCCGCCTGCGACCCGAAGTACTACAAGTGGAACCAGTGGCTGTTCCTGAAGATGCTGGAAAAGGGCGTCGCCTACCGCAAGACCCAGGTGGTGAACTGGGACCCGGTGGACCAGACCGTGCTGGCCAACGAGCAGGTCATCGACGGCCGCGGCTGGCGCTCGGGCGCGCTGGTGGAAAAACGCGAGATTCCCGGTTACTACCTGCGCATCACGGACTATGCCGAGGAACTGCTGGACGAGGTCAAGAACAACCTGACCGGCTGGCCCGAGCGCGTGCGCCTGATGCAGGAGCACTGGATAGGCAAGAGCGAAGGCACGCGCTTCGCCTTCACCCATGACATCCGCGACGCCGCCGGCCAGTTGGTCCAGGACGGCCGCATGTACGTCTTCACGACGCGCGCCGACACCATCATGGGCGTCACGTTCTGCGCCGTCGCGCCGGAACACCCCCTGGCCCTGCACGCCGCCGCGAAGGACCCCGTCCTGGCAACCTTCATCGAAGAATGCCGCAAGGGCGGCGTGACCGAGGCCGAACTGGCCACCCGCGACAAGGAAGGCCTGCCGACGGGACTGACGGTTGTGCATCCGCTCACGGGCGCGGCCGTGCCGGTCTGGGTCGGCAACTACGTGCTGATGAGCTACGGCGACGGCGCGGTCATGGGCGTGCCGGCCCATGACGAGCGCGACTTCGCGTTCGCGAAGAAATATGGCCTGCCCATCACGCAGGTCATCGCAGCCGAAGGCCAGGCCTTCTCGACCGACGCCTGGCAGGAATGGTACGGCGACAAGCAGGTGGCCCGGACGGTGAACTCCGGCAAGTACGACGGCCTCGCGCACCAGGCCGCCGTCGACGCCATCGCCGCCGACCTGGCGGCCAAGGGCCTGGGCGAGAAGCGCACCACCTTCCGCCTGCGCGACTGGGGTGTTTCGCGCCAGCGCTACTGGGGCACGCCCATCCCCATCATCCACTGCGAGGCCTGCGGCCCCGTGCCGGTGCCGGAGCAGGACTTGCCGGTCGTGCTGCCCGACGACCTGATCCCGGACGGCAGCGGCAACCCGCTGGCCAAGAGCGAATCGTTCCTGAAATGCGTCTGCCCGCAGTGCGGCAAGCCCGCCCGGCGCGAGACCGACACCATGGACACCTTCGTGGATTCGTCCTGGTATTTCATGCGCTATACCTCGCCGGGCAACGACGCCGCCATGGTCGACGAGCGCAACGATTACTGGATGCCGATGGACCAGTACATCGGCGGCATCGAACACGCGGTGCTGCATCTCTTGTACGCCCGGTTCTGGACCAAGGTGATGCGCGACATGGGCCTGGTCAAGTTCGGCGAGCCCTTCGTCAAGCTGCTGACCCAGGGCATGGTGCTCAACCACATCTATTCGCGCAGGAACGAGAAAGGCGGCATCGAATACTTCTGGCCGGACGAGGTCGAGAATCTCTACGACGCCAAGGGCGCCATCGTCGGTGCCAGGCTCAAGGCCGACGGCTCGCCGGTGGACTACGGCGGCGTGGGCACGATGTCCAAGTCCAAGAACAACGGCGTCGATCCGCAATCCCTGATCGATACCCAGGGCGCCGATACCGCACGGCTGTTCGTGATGTTCGCAAGCCCGCCCGAGCAGACCCTGGAATGGTCGGGCGCGGGCGTGGACGGCGCGCACCGCTTCCTGCGCCGCCTGTGGAGCTTCTGCCATGCGAACGGCGCGCGCATCCAGGCGGCGCTGGGCCGTCCCGCCCCCGCCGACTGGTCGTCCGCCAGCCAGGCCGTCAAGCTGCTGCGGCGCGACGTCCACGCCATCCTGAAGCAGGCCGACTACGACTACCAGCGCATCCAGTACAACACCGTGGTCTCGGCCAGCATGAAGCTGCTGAACACGCTGGAAGACGCCAAGCTCGACGGCGAGACCGGCGAGGCCGCGCTGGCCGAGGGTACCCGCATCCTGCTGTCGGTGCTCTACCCCATCGTGCCGCACCTTACCTGGCAGGCCTGGCGCGACCTGGGCTACGCCCAGGCCCACGGCGACCTGCTGGATGCCCCCTGGCCCCGGCTGGACGAGGCCGCGCTGGTGACCGACGAGATCGAACTCATGCTGCAGGTGAACGGCAAGCTGCGCGGTTCGCTGTCGGTGCCCAGCAGCGCCGACAAGGCCGCGATCGAGGCCCTGGCCGTGGGGCACGAGGCCGTGGGCAGGTTCCTCGAGGGGCGCCAACCCAAACGCGTTATCGTCGTACCCAACAAACTCGTCAACGTGGTGGGATAGCGGCTGGCCCCCTGCGCGCTGACGCGCCCCCCCAGGGGGCGATGCGGGTGGACCGGCAAAGCCGGATCCACCGCATCCTGGGTGAAATTCAACGGGCTTCGTTGGTGAAATCTTGACTTGGAAACTGGCATGAAACCGTTGCTCTCTTCTTCCTCAGCCAATACGCGACGCCGTTTGCTGCTGCAGGCCGCGGCAAGCGGCGGGCTGGCGCTTCTGGCGGGCTGCGGCTTCGCGCTGCGGGGCACGGCCGACCTGCCCTTCTCCACCCTCTACATCGGCGCCTCCGACACCTCGGAGCTCGGCGCGCAGTTGCGCCGCTACGTGCGCAACACGACCAACACCCGCATCGTCGAGGATCCCAAGGCCGCGCAGGCCCAGTTGCAGATCCTGCAAGAAACGCGTGAACGCAGCATCCTGTCGCTGGACGCCTCGGGCCGCGTGCGCGAATTCGAACTGCGCTACCTCTTCGCCTTCCGCGTCCACGACGGCAAGGGGCAGGACTACATCCCGCCCACGACCATCGCGCTCAAGCGCGACCTGACCTTCAGCGACGCGAACACCCTGGCCAAGGACTCCGAAACCAACCTGTTGTATCGCGACATGCAGAACGAAACCGTGCAGCAGGTACTGCGCCGCATGGCCGCGGTCGAATCGAAGCAGCCTAGTTGATGAGGCCCCCCCCTACGCGCTTCGCGCGCCCAGAATGGTGGGCTCCCAGCCGCTACGCGGCAGCCCCCAATGGGGCCGGGACCCGCCTTGGGGCGGCCCGGCGTCGGGTCCCGAGGGGCGATGCTGGCGGACCGGCGGAGCCGGATCCGCGGCATCCGGGATCGCGCCGCCAGCACACTGGAGACGCGCCATGAGGCAATTGCGGCCCGAACAACTGATTGCCCAGCTCCAGCGGGCGGGCGAGCAACTGGAACCGCTGTACACGGTGACCGGCGACGAGCCCCTGCTCGTGATCGAGGCATGCGATGCCTTGCGCACGGCGGCCACCACCGGCGGGTTCACGGAACGCGAAACGGTGGTGGCGGATGCGCGCAGCGACTGGAATGCGCTGTTGAGCGCCTCGCAATCGATCTCGCTGTTCGGCGACCGCCGGCTGCTGGAGTTGAAGATTCCGACCGGCAAGCCCGGCAAGACCGGCGGCGAAGTCATCGCGCGGCTGGCCCGGCAGGCGCCGGGCCAGCAGGGCGACAGCGTCACGGTGGTCATGCTGCCCAAGCTCGACAAGACGACTCGCGCATCGGCCTGGTTTTCGGCGCTGGCCGAGCATGGCATCGTCATCGACGTGCCTACCATCGAACGGCCGATGCTGCCCGGCTGGGTGGGGGAGCGGCTGGCTCGGCAGAAACAGCGCGCCGGCGCCGAGGTCCTGCAATGGCTGGCCGACCGCGTCGAGGGCAATCTGCTGGCCGCGCACCAGGAAATCCTCAAGCTGGGACTACTGTATCCGGAAGGCGCGCTGACGCTGGAACAGGTACACGATGCGGTCATGAACGTGGCGCGCTACGATGTATTCAAGCTTCGCGACGCCATGCTGGCGGGCGACGCCCAGCGCATGGTGCGCCTGATCGAAGGCCTGCGCGCCGAGGGCGAGGCCCTGCCGCTGGTCTTGTGGGCGGTGGGCGAGGAAATCCGCCTGCTGGCCCGCCTGGCCCAGGCGGGCCAGCAGGGGCAGAGCGTACCGGCGCTGATGCGCACGCTGCGTTTTTTCGGCACGCACGAACAATTGGCCAACCAGGCACTCAAACGGCTACCGCCCCAGGCCTGGACCGCCGCCGTCCATCACGCCCACGAGGTGGACAAGATCATCAAAGGACTGCGGGTTCCGGGACGCCTCCCTGATCCGTGGCACGAAATCACGCGGCTGGCGCTCAGGCTCGCGGCCTGAAGCGCAGCGCCCTCTAGCCGATTCACAGGAATGGATACCTCTACGCTCGACCAAACCATGCGCCGGATCGGCGCCGGCGCCCGCACCGCCGCCCGCCTGGTCGCACGCGCCGACGACCGCGCCAAGGCTGCCGCGCTGCGCGCCATGGCGGCCGGCCTGCGCGACCGCAAGGACTGGCTGCAGGCAGAAAACGCCAAGGATCTGGCAGCAGCCCGGGCGAACGGGCTGGACGCAGCCCTGGTGGACCGCCTGACGCTGTCCGACAAGGCCCTGGGGCTCATGGCCACCGGCCTGGAACAGATCGCCGCCATGCCCGATCCCGTGGGCGAACTGACCGCGACCCGCACGCGTCCCAATGGCATGCAGGTGGCCCGCATGCGGGTCCCGCTGGGCGTCATCGCCATCGTCTATGAGTCGCGCCCCAACGTCACGATCGACGCGGCCGCGCTGTGCCTGAAATCGGGCAACGCCACCATCCTGCGAGGCGGTTCCGAGGCCATCCACTCCAACACGGCGCTCGGCCGCATCGTGCGCGAAGGCCTGGAAACCGCCGGCCTGCCCGCCGACGCCGTGCAGGTGGTCGAGACCACCGACCGGGCGGCCGTGGGCAAGCTGGCCACCATGACCGAATACGTGGACGTCATCATCCCCCGTGGCGGCAAGGGATTGATCAAGCGCCTGTCCGAGGAAGCGCGGGTACCGGTGATCAAGCATCTGGACGGCATCTGCCACGTCTACGTCGACCGGGACGCCGACCTCGAAAAGGCCCACGCCATCGCGTTCAACGCCAAGACCTACCGCTACGGCATCTGTGGTTCGATGGAGACTCTGCTGGTCCACGCAGGCGTGGCCGCGGCCTTCCTGCCCTCGATGGGAGAGGCTTTTGCCGGGCACGGGGTCGAACTGCGGGGCTGCGAGCGCACCCTCGCGCTGGTGCCGCAGGCCGTGCCCGCGACCGAGGAAGACTGGGACACGGAGTATCTGGGGCCCGTCCTGTCGATCAAGGTCGTGGACGACCTGGACCAGGCCATCCGCCACATCGAGGCCCACGGCTCCCAACACACCGATGCCATCGTCACCGAGAACCTGTCCGCCGCCCGCCGCTTCCAGCGCGAGGTCGACTCAAGCTCGGTCTACGTCAACCTTCCGACCTGTTTCGCCGACGGCTACGAGTATGGCCTGGGCGCGGAGATCGGCATATCGACCAACAAGCTGCACGCCCGCGGACCGGTCGGGCTGGAAGGACTGACCACGCTGAAATGGGTATTGACCGGCGACGGCCAGACGCGAGGCTGACGCCTCGCGCGACACCATGCGGCGAACCCGGCCTTCCGGCCGGTCCCGCCGCCCGATCTCGCCGCTCCGGCGGCACGCATGCATCGACAAGGAAGCACTTATGCTGTGGGTGAAAGCTTTTCACATCGTATTCGTCGCGTCGTGGTTCGCCGGCCTGTTCTATCTGCCGCGCATCTTCGTCAACCTGGCGCAGGAAACGAACGCAGCCGCCGCCACGCGTCTGCTGGGCATGGCGCGCCGGCTGTTCCGCTTCACCACCATCCTGGCCATTCCGGCCGTCCTGCTGGGCCTGTGGCTATATGTCGGCTATGGTATAGGGCGCGGTCCGGGCAACGGCTGGATGCACGCCAAGCTGGCCGTGGTCCTGCTGGTCATCGGCTACCACCATGCCTGTGGCAGCCTGCTGCGCAAATTCGAGGCGGGCCGCAACGCCCGCTCCCACGTGTTCTACCGCTGGTTCAACGAGGTCCCCGTCCTGCTGCTGCTGGCCGCCACCGTCCTCGTTGTCGTCAAACCTTTCTGATTGGCCCACCTCTTGTCCGATACTCCCGAGCGCAAGAAACCGACGCTTTCCCTCCCCACCGGTACCCGCACGCGGCAACCGGGCGACCCGCAGGACACCGACCGGCGCAGCCGATCGGGTCCGCGCGCCCACCGCGTGGCGCGAGCAACGCTCGAAAGCGGCAAACAACCCGCCGCGGCGGACACGCCGCCCCAGCCATCCGGGACGCCGGCCCGCGAAGGCGGCCGTCCTGGGGGAAAAGCGCGGCCGTCCGCACCGCGGGGCGATTCGCCGCGCCGGGAAGGACGCCCCGCCACGGCACCGGACCGGCCCCGGACTCGGCCCGACGACGCGCCCCCCACGCGGTCGCACGAACGGCGCGGCGCGCCACGCGGCCCCCGCCCCGCCGCCGCGGCCCAGGACGCACCGCGCCTGGAGCGACGGCCCCGCGGCACGCAGGCCGAAACCTTCGCCATGTTCGCGCCCTGCCCGCAAGGCCTCGAAACCGCGCTGGTCGACGAGCTGCACGCGCTGGGATACGACGACGCCCACCCCGGCCGCGCCGGCGCCCACTTCACGGCCGACTGGGCCGGCATGATGCGTGCCAACCTCGAGTCGAGGCTGGCCACGCGTGTCCTGGTCCGGGTCGCGCACGGTACGGTGCGCAACGAGGACGAACTGCTGGAGCTGGCCCGCGCCACCCCCTGGGAACGCTGGTTCGGCGCCGAACAGACCCTGCGCGTGGATACCTCGGCCGTCCGCAGCCCGATGAAAAGTCTGCAGTTCTGCAACCTGCGGGTCAAGGACGGCATCTGCGACCGCCTGCGCGAACTCGAAGGGGAACGCCCCAGCATCGATACCGTGCGGCCCGACGCGCGCGTGCACGCGTTCCTGGATGAAACCAGCGCGACGCTCTACCTGGACACTTCCGGCGAATCGCTGTTCAAGCGAGGCTGGCGGCTGGACAAAGGCGAAGCGCCGCTGCGCGAGAACCTGGCGGCGGGCCTGCTGGCCCTGTCCGGCTGGCCCGCCGACGTACCGCTGATCGATCCTTTCTGCGGCAGCGGCACCATCCTGATCGAAGCGGCGCTCAAGGGGCTGCGCGTGCCACCCGGCATCTCCCGCCCCTTCGCCTTCGAACGCCTGCGCGATCACCAGGACCGCCGTTGGCGCGACCTGAAGGACGACGCCCGCGCCCGCATCCTGCCTGAGCTGCCCATGCAACTGGCCGGCGCCGACATCGACCCGCGCGCGATCGACGCGGCGCGCGGCAATGCCCAGCGAGCGGGATTGACCGAGGATGCGGTCTATTTCGAGATCGCCGACGCGCGCGACACCTGCCCGCTGGACGAGCGTCCGGGCTGGCTCATCACCAATCCCCCCTACGGGGAGCGCCTGGACCTGGAGGAAGACATCCAGCTCTGGACCGAATGGGCCAGCACGCTCAAACGGGAGTTCGGCGGCTGGCAATTGCATGTCATCACCAGCGACATGGAGTTCCCCCGCAAGCTGCGCCTGGATCCATTCCGGCGCACGCCCGTCTATAACGGCGCGCTGGCCTGCCGACTGTTCGGTTTCCAGCTGGTCAAGGGCAGTTTCCGCCGCTGACCTTCCTGACCTTCCAGACGGCGCCGCAAGGCGCCGTTTTTTTATTCCATTAAGTGATTTATAAGCATCAATATTGAGGCTGGCAAACAACACATACCCATCTATCCATGCTGCGATGCGACAAGGGCTTGCCTTATCCTGGGGTTTCCCCTAATATAGGGTTATCACCTAGGGGATAGCACCTAGCAACCACTGCAAAGGATATGCCATGAAATACGTTCAAGACAGCAAGTTGACCGACACGCTCGAGCGCGAACTGATCCGTGGCGAGCTGGCCAACGAATTCGAACAGCCCCGTCCGTTCGAGACCCTGCGCGCCGCGGCCGCCCAGGTCCTGAACCTGATCGCCGAGCTGAAGGCCAACGCCCGTCGCTACGACGTCCAGTACATCAACGGCTGATCATCGCTCATGCGGTGCCTCGACAAGGGCGTCCCCGCCAACGGGAGACGCCCTTTGTTCATTGGGGCAAAACCTGGCTTATAAATCACAAGGGGCGCCCAGGCGCCCCTTATTTCATTGCACGGTCGAGGCTGGCGCCGCCTTGGCGGCCACCGTATTCTCTTCCCAACCACCGCCCAGGGACTTGTACAGGCCGACCAGGTTGTTCAAGCGCTGGGTGCGCGCCTGCAACAGGCTCTGCTCGGCGGTGAACAGCGTCCGCTGCGCGTCCAGCAGTTGCAGGTAGCTGTCGACCCCGTTGCGATACCGCAGGTCGGACAGCTCCAGGCTGCGGCGGGAGGCATCCACCAGCATCTGCTGGGACTGGATCTGGCGGTCGAAGGTCCCCTTGGCGTCGAGCGCGTCCGCCACTTCCCGGAACGCCGTCTGGATCGTTTTCTCGTACTGGGCCACCGCGATGTTCTTGCGGGCTTCGGCCAGATCGAGGTTGGCCCGATTGCGGCCGGCATCGAAGATGGGCAGGCTGATCTGGGGCGCGAAGCTCCAGGCCAGCGAACCGCTGTCGAACAACCCGGACAGCTGGTTGCTCGCGGTTCCGAACGCGCCTGTCAGAGAGATCCGCGGGAAAAATGCCGCGCGGGCGGCCCCGATGTTGGCGTTGGCGCTGCGCAGTTGCTGTTCGGCCGAGCGGATGTCGGGCCGGCGTTCGATCAGGTCGGACGACAGGCCGACCGGCACCTCGGCCAACAGGGCCTGCCCGCTCAACGGCCGTGGCGCGGGCAGGTCGGCCGGCAGGGGCTGGCCGACCAGCAGCACGATCGCGTTGGTGGCCTGGGCGCGGTTGCGCTCGGCAATGGCTTGCTCGGACAAGGCGCTTTGCACCAGCGACTCGGCCTGCTGGAGCTCCAGTTCGGACGCCGCGCCGGCATCGTAGCGCAGCTTGATCAGGCCGTATGAATCCTGGCGGGTCTTCAAGGTGCGCTGCGCCAGCGCCAGCAGTTCATCGCTGGAACGCTCGTTCAGGTAGGCATTGGCCAGTTGGGCCACCAGACTGATCTGCGTGCTGCGCCGGGTTTCCTCGCTCGCCAGGTATTGCGCCAGCGCCGCCTGGCTCAGGCTGCGGACACGGCCGAACAAGTCCAGCTCGAACGCGGTCACGCCCAGATTGACCTGATACTGGCTGGCGATGGTGGCATTGCCGGTGTACGACAGGTCACCTGGCGTGCGCTGACGCGAGCCGTTCGCGTTGGCATTGACGCCCGGGAACCGGTCGGCGCGCGTCACGCCATACTGGGCACGGGCCGTCTCGATGTTCAGGACCGCGACGCGCAGGTCGCGGTTGTTCTCCAGCGACAGCGCGATCAGCCGTTGCAGGCGTTCATCACCGAAGAACTGGCGCCAGCCTATGTCGGCCGTGGCCGGCTGCGAGCCGGCCGGCGCGGCGCCGTGGCGGGAGAAATCCCCCTCCACCGGCGCCGCCGGGCGCTCATAGGTCGGGATCAGCGAGCATCCTCCCAGCAAGGCGGCGATGGCCACCGCCACGAGTTTCATGCTCACGCCGGTTCCACCGCGCTGCCCCGAAGGCAACGATTGTGCGGGTCGATTCATATCAGTTTCCTTCATGCTTGACCGTTCCCGCCGCGCCGGCATCGCCCTGGTTCGGCTCGTCGTCATGGTGTCCCATGATATGCAGGGATTCGGGCTTGGTCTTGAACAGCCTCAGCACCACCACGAAGAACACAGGCACCAGGAACACGGCCAGCAACGTGGCGGAGATCATGCCGCCCATCACGCCGGTACCGATGGCGCGCTGCGCGCCCGAGCTGGCGCCGGTGGCGATGGCCAGCGGCAGCACGCCCAGGATGAACGCCAGCGACGTCATGATGATGGGACGGAAGCGCAGGCGCGCCGCCTCGATCGTGGCCTCGGCCAGGCCCTTGCCCTCGGCATAGAGGTCTTTGGCGAACTCCACGATCAGGATCGCGTTCTTGGCCGACAGGCCGATGATGGTCACCAGGCCCACCTTGAAGAACACATCGTTGGGCATGCCCACCAGCGTCACCGCCAGCACCGCGCCCAGGATCCCCAGCGGCACCACGAGAATCACCGAGAACGGAATGGACCAGCTTTCATACAGCGCGGCCAGCACCAGGAACACCACCAGCAGCGACAGCGTCAGCAGGATGGGCACCTGCGCGCCCGACACACGCTCCTGCAGCGACTGGCCCGTCCACTCATAGCCGATGCCCGGGGGCAGTTCGCGCACCAGGCGCTCCATCTCGCTCATGGCCTCGCCGGTACTGAAACCCGGCTTGGCATCGCCCGAGATCTTGTAGGCGGGATAACCGTTGTAGCGGATCACCTGCACCGGGCCCTTGGCCCACTCGGACGAAGCGAACGCCGAGAACGGCACCACGCCCCCGCTCGAATTGGCGGCGTACAGGCGCAGCAGGTCGTCCGGCGACATGCGGTCCCGGGCCTCGGCCTGCACGATCACGCGCTGGACCCGCCCGGTGTTGATGAAGTCGTTCACCGCGGCCGACCCCACCGACGTGGACAATGCCGAACGGATGGAATCGAAGGACACGCCCAGGGCATTGGCCTTCTCGCGATCGATCAGCAGGCGCAATTCAGGGGAGTCTTCCAGGCCCTCGACCCGGGCATACGCGATCACGGAACTCTTGGCCACGGCGCCCAGCAACTGATCGCGGGCGTCGCGCAGCGCGTTGTGGCCCAGTCCGCCCCGGTCCTGCAGGCGGAACGTGAAGCCCGTCGCGTTGCCCAGTTCGGGAATGGCCGGCGGCACGATCGAGAACACCATGGCGTCCTTGATGCGGCCGAAGAAGCTACCGTTGGCGCGCGCGGCCTCGGCCTGCGCCGATTCGTCCGCGCCGCGCTCGGACCAGTCCTTCAGCGTGGCGAACGACAGCGCCGCGTTCTGGCCCATGCCCGAGAAGCTGAAGCCCAGGATGGTGATGATGGACTTCACCGAGGGCCGCGCGGCATAGTGCGCCTCCATGGCATCGACCGCCTCGCTGGTGCGATTGACTGAAGCGCCCGGGGGCGTCTGGATGTCGGTGATCACGTAGCCCTGGTCTTCCGCCGGCAGGAACGACGACGGCAGGCGCAGGAAGGTGTAGGCCATCACGGCCAGGATCGCCGCGTAGATGATCATGTAGCGCCCGGTCTTGGCCAGGAGGCGTCCGACCCAGTTCTGGTAGCCGTCGGCGGTGCGGTTGAAGCTCCGGTTGAACCAGCCGAAGAAGCCCTTCTTCTGGTCATGCGCGCCCTTGGGGATGGGTTTGAGCAGCGTGGCGCACAGGGCCGGCGTCAGGGACAGCGCGAGAAAGCCCGAGAACAGGATGGACGTGGCCATGGCCAGCGAGAACTGCCGGTAGATCACGCCCACCGACCCGCTCATGAAGGCGAGCGGCAGGAACACGGCCGTCAGCACCAGCGTGATACCGATGATGGCGCCGCTGATCTGGCCCATGGCCTTGCGGGTGGCCTCCTTGGGAGGCAACCCTTCCTCGACCATGATCCGTTCGACGTTCTCCACCACCACGATGGCATCGTCCACCAGGATACCGATCACCAGCACCATGCCGAACATGGTCAAGACGTTGATCGAGAACCCGGCGATCAGCATGCACGCGAACGAGCCCATCAGGCAGATCGGCACCACGATGGACGGAATCAGCGTGTAGCGGAAGTTCTGCAGGAACAGGAACATCACCAGGAACACCAGCACCATGGCCTCGACCAGGGTATGGAGCACTTTCTCGATCGACGCCTTCACGAAGGGCGAGGTGTCGTAGGGGATGTCGTACTTGTAGTCCGCGGGGAAATAGGCCGCCAGTTCCGCCATCTTGGCCTTGACGCCCTCGGCCGCCGACAGCGCGTTGGCGCCCGGCGCCAGTTGCACCGCCACGGCGGCGGTCGGCTTGCCGTTCAGGCGCGACGAGAACGCGTAGGACTCGGCGCCGACCTCGATGCGCGCGACATCGCGCAGGCGCACGGACGAGCCGTCCGGATTCGCGCGCAGCACGATGTTGCCGAACTCTTCGGGCGTGGCCAGTTGGCCCCGCACCGAGATGGTCGCGGTGATCTGCTGGTCCGGCAGGTTGGGCTGGTCGCCGATGGCACCGGCCGGCAACTGCACGTTCTGGCCGGCGATGGCGCTGTTGACGTCCGCCGCGGACAACTTGAAGCCCACCAGCTTGGCCGGATCGATCCAGATACGCATGGCTCGCTGCGAGGCGAACAACTGCGCCCGGCCCACGCCCGGGATACGGCGGATCTCGCTCAGCACGTTGCGGGTCAGGTAATCGCCCAGGCCCACGGCATCGGTGGCGCCGCTTTCGGAGGACAGGGTCAGCACCAGCAGGAAGTTGGTGCTGGCCTTCTCCACCCGCAGCCCTTGCTGCAACACGGATTGCGGCAGGCGGGACTCGACCCGCTTGATACGGTTCTGCACGTCCACCGCGGCCAGGTCCGGATCGACGCCCGGCGCGAAAGTGATGTCGATCTCGGCGCGGCCAAAGTTGCTCTGCGACTCGAAATACATCATGCCCTGGGCGCCGTTGAGCTCGTCCTCGATCAGGCTGGTGATCGACTGGGCCACCGTTTCGGCGGAAGCGCCGGGATACGTGGCCGACACCGAGATGACCGGCGGCGCCACCGCCGGGTACTGCGACACCGGCAGGTTGGGAATGGCCAGGACACCTGCCAGGATGATGAACAGCGCGACCACCCAGGCAAAAATCGGCCTGCTAATGAAAAATTGCGACATGTCTGGTGACTCTCTTAGAGATGCTTCGGGCGGCCCGACAGGACCCGGCTCGACCTTGACGAAGCCGGGTTCGCCCTGCCTGCGTCTCGACCGGACCGGCCTTCGCCGGCCCGCGCGCCCGGGGCGGATTGCGCGCCGGGCACGGTACTGATCACGACTTGCTGCCCTGCTGGCCAGCCGGCTGCGCGGGCGCGGGCTCGGTCGCAGGCTTCCATGGGATGGGCTTGATCTGCGCGCCCGGACGCACCTTCTGGAAACCTTCGACGATGACCACGTCGTTGGGCTTGAGGCCCTGGGTCACGATCCAGCGATCGCCCACCGCGGCACCGGTCTTGACGGGACGCGGCTCGACCTTGTTCTCGGCGCCGACCACATAGACCGAGGCATCGCCGTTGGCGCCGCGCTGCACGGCCTGCTGCGGCACGGTCAGCGCCGCCTCGTCGATACCCTGCTCGACCCGCACCCGCACGTACATCCCGGGCAGCAGGACGTTGTTCGGATTCGGGAACTCGGCGCGCAGCGTGACCTGGCCGGTGCTCTGGTCGACCGTGACGTCCGAGAACAGCAGCTTGCCGGTGAGCGGATAGCGCGAACCATCATCGAGCACCAGCGACACGCGGGCTTCGTTCGGCGCGACCTGCTTGATCTTGCCGCTGTCGAAGGCCGCGCGCAGCTGGCTCAGTTGCGCCACGGATTGCGTGAAGTTGGCATAGACCGGATCCAGCCGCTGGATGACCGCCAGCGGCGTGACTTCGCCCTGGCCCACCAGCGCGCCCTCGGTGACCAGCGCGCGGCCGATGCGGCCGGAAATCGGCGCCGTGACGGTGGCGTAGTCCAGGCTGAGCTTGGCGCGGTCCAGCGCGGCGCGGGTCGCCGACACGGCGGCCTGCGCCTGCTTGTACGAAGCGACGGCGTTGTCGTACTCCTGCTTGCTGACGGCGTTGGCCTTCACCAGCGGCTCGTAGCGTTCGGCCAGCATCCGGGCCTGGTACAGATTGGCTTCGTCGCGCTCGAGATTGGCCTTGGCGCTGTTGTAGTCGGCCTGGAACGGCGCCGGGTCGATCTTGAACAACAGTTGGCCCGCCTTGACGTCGCTGCCTTCGCGGAAGACACGCTGGAGCACGATCCCCGCCACGCGTGCCCGGACCTCGGCGACACGGGTCGCTTCCAGCCGCCCGGGCAGTTCGTTGACGATGACTTCCTTGGTAGGTGCAATGGTGATGGTGCCGATCTCCATGGGAGGAGGTGCCCCCGCACCCTGTTGCGCGCCACCGTTTCCTTTTCCGCAGGCAGACAGCGCGAGCAGGGTCGCCAGCGATATCGCGCCTAGCAGATAAGGTGAGCGTCTTTTGCGTTGCATAGCATTCCTCTAGGCATGGGCGTCGCGGCACGAATGAAGCCGAAACGTAGTCGAAATCCCGGGATGACGAAAGCCTTGCGCGTCCGGCGGCCAGGCGCGCGCCGGGTGCGGACGGGAAGACATTGCGGACATCTTGAAGCAGGCGATTATACAAACATTCATGGATGTTTGTATAAAAAGAACGAATTTTTTTGTTTCGTCAGTTGAGCGCCGAAATATGTCAAGTGGGCATTAACCCCTGGCATGACTAGGGCTTTTACCGACTTGCATCGCGCCCGGCATGGCATGTGCTCCCGAGGAGAAATGCTCCCACACTTTCACGGCCAATTGCTGCGCCTTTTGCGATTTTGCGCGACTACCGTTGCGGCATAAACAACACCTTGCCCCCGAAGTCGCGCCAGACCGTATCGGTTTATAGTCTGGCCGTGCGCCCTCGCACCGCATCGAATGACAGAGGAAGCCCCATGCGCCTGGACAATGGCCGAGAGAGCAACAACATCGAAGACCGGCGCGGCGGCGGCCCCCGCCTGGGAGGCCGGGGTTCCCTGGGCCTGGGCGCGGTGGTGCTCGCGCTGGTCGCCATGTATTTCGGCGTCGACCCCTCGGTGGTGCTGGACCTCGCGTCCGGCCCCGGCCAGTCGGCCCAGGAAACCGCGGGCCCGCCGCCGGCCGACGACAAACAGGCCCAGTTCGTCTCGAAAGTACTGGCCGACACCGAGGACACCTGGGGCCAGATCTTCACCGCGTCCGGCAGCCGCTACACGGAACCGAAGCTGGTCCTGTACTCGGGCGCCACGAACACCGCGTGCGGCACCGGCCAGGCCGCGATGGGCCCGTTCTACTGCCCCGGCGATGCCCGCGTCTACCTCGACATGAGTTTCTTCCAGGAAATGCAGCAACGCCTGAATGCCCCGGGCGACTTCGCCCGCGCCTACGTGATCGCCCACGAGATCGGCCATCATGTCCAGAACCTGCTGGGCACGGCCGACAAGGTCAACCGCCAGCAGCGCCGCTCCAATCAGGTCGAGGCCAACCAGTTGTCGGTGCGCATGGAACTCCAGGCCGACTGCTACGCGGGCATCTGGGCCCATCACGCCAATCGCGCCCGACAGATCCTGGAACCCGGCGACGTGGAGGCGGCCCTGAACGCCGCCTCGGCCATCGGCGACGATCGCCTGCAGAAAGAAGCCCAGGGCTATGTGGTACCCGACGCCTTCACGCACGGCACCTCGGCCCAGCGCGTGCGCTGGTTCAAGCGCGGCCTGGAGACAGGCACTCCCGGCAATTGCGATACGTTCGCCGCGGCGTCGTTGTGAACGCCCGGCCTCTCCGGACTGAAACGCGCGAGCCCCGCCAAGGCGGGGCTCGTCGCTCGCCGCGCGGGCCGGCTCAGCGATAGATGTAGTCCCTCCGGAACGGATAGGCCTGGCTGGGCGGCCCGTCGAGCTGGCTTGCGTCGAATACGCCCTGGTGCTGGCACAGCACCTGGTTCAGCGAGATCCACCCGCGCTCGAAAGCCATGGCACAGCCGGCCAGATACAACCGGTAGGCCCGGATGGACCTGGCGCCCTGCTCGCCCGGCAATACCCGGTGGGCGTCGTCCAGCCTGGCCTCCAGTCCGTCGCTCCAGGCCCACAGCGTCCGTGCATAGTGGGGCCGCAGATTCTCGACGTCGACCGCTTCCAGGCCGCCGTCGCTGAGCGTTTCCAATACCTTGCTGACGTGCACCAGCTCCCCGCCGGGGAATATGTACTTCTCGATGAAGTCGCCCATGCCGCTGCCGAGCTGGGCGTTGTAGGTGCCGCCGGACGTGATGCCATGGTTCATCGCCATGCCGCCCGGTCGCAGCAGCCGGCGGATTTTCGCGAAATAGCCGGTCAACTGGGCGCGCCCCACGTGCTCGAACATGCCGACGGACGCGATTTTGTCGTAGGGCCGGGTTTCTTCCAGCTGCCGGTAGTCCAGCAATATCATCCGCACGCGGTCCTGCAGGCCTTTTTCCTCGATCAGGCGATTGACGTGCGCATGCTGGTTCTTCGAGAGGGTAATGCCGGTGGCGTCGACGCCGTAGTTTTCCGCCGCCCACAACAGCAGGCCGCCCCACCCCGCGCCGATGTCGAGGAACCGTTCTCCCGCCTGCAGCTTCAGCTTGCGGCAGATATGATCCAGCTTGGCTTCCTGAGCCTGCGCCAGCGTCATGCCGGAATCGCGATAATAGGCGCACGAATAGACCCGGCGCGGATCCTGCCACAGGCCGTAGAAATCATCGGACAAGTCGTAGTGGAACTGGATCTGCCGCGCGTCGCGATCCATCGTGTGGCGCATGACCGACGTCGCCTTGCGCCCCATTTCCGAAAGCCAGCCGGGGTGGGAGTTGTCGATCGGCGATTCCGTCATTATGGCGGCGGCGGCCGCCATCAGATCGCGCATGTTGCCGCTTATGTCGACCCGCCCCTCGACGTAGTCCTCGCCTAGCGGACCGATGCGGCCCCGGACCAGGTGGGACACGGAGCGCAGGGTCTTGAGGGTAAATCCGACCCTGGGCTGGTCGGCCCCCAGCCGGGTGCCGTCAGGCAGTATGAGTTGAACGGGAACGGGTAATGTCGAGAGTTGGCGTTCTGCCTGAGAAAAAAGTGCATTCATGTAGGGTTTTCCGTATTCCACAACCTGTCAGTCGCAACAGACGCGCGTTTTTATCGGCGCACAACCCAACATCAGGCAAAGATCCCCCTAGGTCGGCGCTCGTCGGTAGACCAGACTCGTAACCACTTTGCTTTTTTATCCTAGCACCAAAAACGCGGGACTTCATCGCAGGCGAAAAGCCCCAAAAACCCTATTCATATTGAGGGATGCAGCCTTTCCGGCGTCGCCGTCGCATCCCGTCCGCCATTACCCAGCCAGGCCTGGCCCTCCTGGATGTTGCATTGAAGCTGCATGTTCCGTTCCGCCAGCCGGCCCAGCGCGGCGGTGTCGTCGGGAGCCAGCCGGAAAACCTGCAGATTATCCAGCCGCGCCAGCTTGTCCTGGTTCTGGCGCCACCAGGCATCGGCGGTACGGCCATAGGCGTAGAGCATCACCTGCCGGGCCCGCGCGCACGCCTTGCGCAGCCATTTCTCATCCGGCAGGCCCACTTCTATCCATACATCCACCGCGCCGGTCAGGTCCTTGCGCCACAGGTCCGGCTCGTCGTCGGTCGACAGCCCCCGGCCGAACGCCAGCCCTTCGTCGGCATTCAGCGCGAAGGCCAGGACCCGCACCATCATTCTTTCGTCGGTTTCCGAGGGATGGCGGGCGATGACCAGCGGATGCTCCGCGTAGTAACCCCTGTCCATGTCCGCAACCTGCAGCACCGCCTTGTAAACCACCGAACGTAGAGCCATATCTTTCTCATCCAGCCGCCTTCGGGCGGCCGTTCCTCAAAAAGCCGGAGCCGGATCGGCGCATATCGCCCTCGGCTCCGTGGAATTACCCAAAGATGTTTCCGAATGAACTTCGAGCCCCTATTCGGCTCTATTCATCTGGAAATGTATCCGTTTTCACATTAGGGCTTCACAGCATGGAAAATTCGCTTCTAAAATGCGCTGGTTACCCTCGCGTGCCAAATCGAGCATTTCCCTGCCCTTCGCCTGACAAAATCACCTGGACAAAAATGGCTAAAGATACCTACCAATCACTGCAGGCCCAAATCCGCAAGCTTCAGGAAAAAGCGGAAACCGTTCGCCAAAAGCAACGGCAGCCTGTCATCGCCTCCATTCTCCGCTCGATGCAGGAATTTTCGATCACCCTGGATGAACTGAAGGCCGCCCAGGCCAAGGGCGCCGCCCCCCGCAAGCGGGTAGCCGGCAGCACGCCCAGGACCAGCGCGGCAAAACCCGCCAAGCAGGTCGCCCCCAAGTACCGCCACCCCGAAACAGGCGAGACCTGGACCGGCCGCGGCAAGCCCCCGCGCTGGCTGGTGGCGGCGGAAGCCGGCGGCGCGACCCGGGACCAGTTTCTCATCGCCCAGTAGTACAGCCCAGGCCGATAGGGTCTTTTTATAAAGGTGGTTTTACGATTCCCAATCGTAAAACCACCTTTTTGATTATTACCATCCGGAAAGCTTTGCTCATCCCAAGCCTTCGATTATTACGGTCGTGAAGTTATTTCTTGAAAGCGAAATAGACGGCGCCGACCAGGCAGCAGGCCGCCCATAAATGGTTCAACCGCAGCCGCTCGTCCATGAACAGCAGGGCGAACGGCACGAAAACCGTCAGGGTCACCACCTCCTGCAATATCTTCATCTGCGTTACGCTAAGGAAATCAAAGCCATAGCGATTCGCCGGCACCATGATGGCATATTCGAAAAAAGCGAGCCCCCAGCTCGCCAGCACGGCGAGATACCAGGGGCTGCCGTGCGCATATCGCAGGTGCCCGTACCACGCGAACGTCATGAACATATTGGACAACGCCAGGAGTCCTACGAACCCCACTATCTGGGCGGCCATGCACCCTCCAATTCAGTCAATCAAGTCAAAACATGGTATGCTTACATACATTCATGCATGTATATAAGCATTGCACAGGGGCGGCTTACCTAGATAGCCCATTCATTCACACACCTCCGTCCGGCGGCCTTCCTGGCCGATGCAGGACACCACCGGCTGGGCATGGCCATGGTACGCAAAACGAAAGAGGAAGCGCTCGAAACCCGCACCCGCATTCTCGAAACCGCCGAGCAGATCTTCAGCGAACAAGGCGTCTCGCACACGTCGCTGCAAGATATCGCGGCGGCCGCCAATGTAACCCGCGGCGCGATCTACTGGCACTTCAAGAACAAGACGGACCTGCTGGACGCGATGTTGCAGCGGGTCAAGATGCCGATCGAGGACGCGCTCGAACGCAGCTGCGACGTCAACTCCCCTGATCCGCTCGGCCAGTTGCGGCGCAGCGCCGTCGGTGCCATGCAGCTGATCTCCGAAGGCGCGAGCGCGCAGCGGGTCTGTGAAATCCTGCTGTTCAAGTGCGAGTACGTGGCGGAAACGGCGGACATGCGCCGCCGCCATGTCGAAAGCCGCAAGGTCGCCCTGGGCCGTTACGAAGACGGGTTCCGCCGCGCGATCTCCCTGGGACAACTGCCACCCCACACCAACCCCCGGACCGCCGCGCTGGGCCTGCATGCCGCCATGCACGGCCTGTTCATGGACTGGATGCTGGAACCGGGCGACTTCGACATCACGGAAGTGGGCGGCCGGGTCATCGACGCCTTCCTGGCCGGGCTGAAGATCAGCCAGCCGGAAGCCCCGGCAGGCTGACGCCGGAGCGGCGCGCTACTTGCGCTGCTCCACTTCGTAAGTCACGTCCCTGACCTGCCCGTTCGTGTCGGGGAAACGATCGAAGATCGCCCGCACCAGGTAGGGCATCACCTGCGGAATGGAGTCGCCCGAACCGGTGCTCACGGCCGTGGATTCGTAGACCTTCTGCCCATTCTGCCTGGCGTCCCGGATTTCGACCCGCAGCGAGGCGCGCGACGCATCGACCGTGGTGGACGTCCAGGTCGGCGGATACGGCGGCCCCCAGGCAAAGCCCATGCCGCCGCGGCCGCGATAGCCGAAGCCGCCCCAGCCATAGCCCCAGGGCCCCCAAGGCCCATAGAAAGGATCGTAGGCCGGGCGCTCGACGCGCACCTGCACCGGCTCGACGCCATACGAGAAACTGACGGCGAAGCGGGCGGGCTGGCCCGCCTGGGCCTCGACCATGCCGGTGGGACCGATGCCAGAACGGATCATGTCGGCGTATTCACGGTACTCCAGGCTGTCGCGCTGCCCCGCGGACGTATCGAATTTCCAGGTGGCGCCCACGGCATCGGCCGGCCACTGCTGGAAGGTCGTGACGCGGGCCGGCACCGTGGTCGCGCAGCCCGCGAGCAAGGCCACCGCGGCGGCCTGGGCAACACGGCCGGCCCACGTCCAGCCGCCCCGCCCGAAGAAAGCATTACAGTTGGATATCGACATGGTGCTTTCACATCCGAAGCAAGAATCGTAATTTAACCGCTATGGCGCTTGGACCGACACGAGGTGTTTCGGTTCTCGGCCAACGCTCCCCGCCCCGCCCCGCTACAATTCCATCCCTGCGCCGTCACTCCTTTCCCGCCATCATGCGTACCGATACTCCCGTCACCATCAGACGCCAGAATTACCTTCCGTTTCCGTACGACATCGAGACGGTCAGACTGGAATTCGACCTCGACCCCGCGGACACCCTGGTCCATTCACTGTTGGAGATCCGGCGCACGGGCGAAGGTCCGCTGATCCTGAACGGCGAGGACCTGGAACTAGTCTCGGTCACGGTGGACGGCCAGGACTGGAGCGGACGCTGCCAGGCGGACGACGACACCCTGACGCTGGACGGCCTGGGCGCCTGGGCGAAGGTCGAAATCGTCTCGCGCTGCCGGCCCGAGGCCAACTCCGCGCTGATGGGACTGTACGTCTCGAACGGGGTCTTCTTCACGCAGTGCGAGGCCGAGGGCTTTCGCCGCATCACCTGGTTCCCCGACCGGCCCGACGTCATGTCGCGCTACTCGGTCGTGCTGCGCGCCGACAAGAAGCGCTTCCCGCAATTGCTGTCCAACGGCAACCTGGTCAAACAGGCCGACCTTGCCGATGGCCGCCACGAAGCGCATTGGGAAGACCCTTTCCCCAAGCCCTGCTACCTGTTCGCGCTGGTGGCCGGCACCCTGACCTGGCGCGAGTCCCGCATGCGCACCCGCTCGGGCCGCGAGGTGCTGCTGCAGGTCTACAGCGATCCCGGCAGCGAGGGCAAGACCCAGTACGCACTGGAGTCGCTGGAGCGCGCGGTGCGCTGGGACGAGCGGCGCTTCTCGCTCGAACTCGACCTGGACCGCTTCATGATCGTGGCGGCGCGCGACTTCAACATGGGGGCCATGGAGAACAAGGGCCTGAACATCTTCAACGCCGCCTACGTGCTGGCCGACCCGGAAAGCGCCACCGACGCCAACTTCAGCGCCATCGAGGCGGTGATCGGCCACGAATATTTCCACAACTGGACCGGCAACCGCGTCACCTGCCGCGACTGGTTCCAGTTGAGCCTGAAGGAAGGCCTGACCGTCTTCCGCGATCAGGAATTCACCGCCGACATGATGGCGCAGGGGCTGGACGCCGACGCGGCCGCCAGCGCACGCACGGTCAAGCGCATCGACGACGTCGTGACGCTGCGCGCGGCCCAGTTCCCCGAGGATGCCGGCCCGATGGCCCACCCGATCCGGCCCGAGAGCTACCAGGAGATCGGCAACTTCTATACCGCCACCGTCTACGAAAAGGGCGCGGAAGTCATCCGCATGCAGCAGACCCTGCTGACGCCGGCCGGATTCACGCGCGGGCTGGCCGAGTACTTCCGCCGGCACGACGGCCAGGCCGTGACGTGCGACGACTTCGTGGCCGCGATGGAGTCGGTGTACGCGCAGGATCATCCCGGGCGCGACCTGTCGGTATTCCGGCGCTGGTACAGCCAGGCCGGCACGCCGCGGGTGCGGGTGGCGATCGAGCACGACGCGGCCACGCGGCGATGCACCGTCACGCTTGCCCAGCGCTGCGAGCCGGTGGGCGTGGAACGCCTGCCGGGCGCGCCGGCCAAGCTGCCCTTCCACATTCCCTTCGCCATCGGGCTGCTCGATGCGCAGGGCCAGCCCCTGCCGCTGAAAGAAGTGAACGGGCACGAGATCCGCGACACCGCGCTGCTCGAACTGACCACCGAGCGCAGGCAATGGACTTTCGAGAACATCGATGCCAGGCCGGTGCCCTCGCTGCTGCGCGACTTCTCCGCGCCCGTCATCGTCGAGTACGACTACACCGACCACGAACTGGCGCTGCTGATGAAGCACGACGGCAATGCCTTCGCCCGCTGGGAAGCCGGACAGCAATTGGCCACCCGCGTCATCCTGGCCGCCATCCGAGAACGGCAGGAAGGCAAGCCCTTCGCGCTGCGCCGCGACTTCATCGAAGCCTGGCGCTCGGTGCTGGCGGCGCCGGGGCTGGACGCCGCCTACCGGGCCCGGGCCCTGACGCTGCCGTCTGAAAAAACCCTGGCCGAGCACATGGACCTGGTCGACCCGGTGACACTGGCCGCCGTGCGTGACGAAACCCTGGGCGCGCTCGGCCGGGCGCTGGCGGACGACTGGCGGGCAGCGGTCGATGCCAGCCAGACGCCGGGAGCCTACTCGCCCGACCCGGTCAGCGCGGGCAGGCGCGCCCTGAAGAACCTGGCGCTGGCCGCGCTGATGGCCGGCCGCGTGGATGGCGCGGCCGAACTGGCGCGATGCCAGTACGACACGGCGCGCGACATGACGGACCGGTTGTCGGCCCTGTCGTCGCTGGTCAATTTCGGCACGCCCGACGCCGCCGCCGGGGTGCTGGCCGATTTCTACGAACGCTGGCAGGACGACCCGCTGGTGGTGGACAAGTGGTTCACGCTGCAGGCGACAGCCCGGAGCACCACGGTCCGGAGCGTGGAAGACCTGATGGCCCATCCGGCATTCTCGCTGCGCAACCCCAACCGTGCCCGCTCGCTGGTCTTCCAGTTCTGCCTGAACAATCCCTACGGCTTCCACCGCGCCGACGGCAGCGGTTACCGCTACTGGGTCAGCCAGGTCCTGGCGCTGGACGCCCTCAACCCCGAAATCGCCGCCCGCCTGGCCCGCGCGCTGGACCGCTGGGTCCGCTACGTGCCCGAGCTGAGCGAACCGATGCGGCAGGCCCTGCAACAAGTGCGCAACCACCCCGGCCTGTCGCGCAACGTCACTGAAATCGTTACCAAAGCCCTGGAGATCGCCGCATGAAGCGCAAGACGCTCACCCAATTCCTGATCGAGCAGCAGCGAGGATCCGCCGCCCTGCCCGCCGAAGTCCGCCTGCTGATCGAAATCGTCGCCCGCGCCTGCAAGGCCATCGGCCACGCGGTCGGCAAGGGCGCGCTGGGCGGCGTGCTCGGCAGCCTGGAGTCCGAGAACGTCCAGGGCGAAGTGCAGAAGAAACTGGACGTGCTGTCCAACGAGATCCTGCTGGAAGCCAACGAGTGGGGCGGCCAGCTGGCGGCCATGGCCTCCGAGGAAATGGAAACCGTCCACCTCATCCCCACCCACTACCCCAAGGGCGAATACCTGCTGCTGTTCGACCCGCTGGACGGCTCCAGCAACATCGACGTGAACGTGTCCATCGGCACGATCTTCTCGGTGCTGCGCGCGCCCGCAGAGGCCCGCGGCCGCGAGATCGCCGAGCAGGACTTCCTGCAGCCGGGCACGCAGCAGGTCGTGGCGGGCTACGCCCTGTACGGCCCGCAGACCATGCTGATCCTGACCGTGGGCACCGGCGTGTTCGGCTTCACCCTGGACCGCGAAGTCGGCTCATGGGTGCTGACCCAGGAAAACATCCGCATCCCGGCCGACACCAAGGAGTTCGCGATCAACATGTCCAACATGCGCCACTGGGCCCCGCCGGTGCGCCGCTATGTCGACGAATGCCTGGCGGGCAAGACCGGGCCGCGCGGCAAGGACTTCAACATGCGCTGGATCGCGTCCATGGTGGCCGACGTGCATCGCATCCTGAACCGCGGCGGCATCTTCATGTACCCGTGGGACGCGCGCGAACCGACCAAGCCCGGCAAGCTGCGCCTGATGTACGAAGCCAATCCGATGAGCATGCTGGTGGAACAGGCCGGCGGCGCATCGACCAACGGCCTGCAGCGCATCCTCGACATCGAGCCCGCCGCCCTGCACGAACGCGTCAGCGTGATCCTGGGCTCGAAGAACGAAGTCGACCTCGTCACTCGGTACCACCACGAAGCCGGCTGAGGAAAGCTCTCAAAAGGCACAAGCGCCCACCCAGGATGCGGTGGATCCGGCTTTGCCGGTCCACCCGCATCGCCCCTCGGGACCCGGCGCCGGGCCGCCCCAAGGCGGGTCCCGGCCCCCTTGGGGGGCTGCCGCGTAGCGGCTGGGGGTCCACCATGCTGGGCGCGCGTAAGCGCGTAGGGGGGGGCCCTATCCCTAGAACAGTTCGAAGTACTCGCGCTGTTCCCACTCGCTCACTTCGAGGTTGAAGCGGGCGATCTCGGCTTCCTTGATGTGGCAGAAGTAATCCACGAAGCCGGTCCCCAGGCCTTCCCGCAGTACCGGATCGCCGCGCAGGCATCCCAGCGCCTCGGTCAACGTATGCGGCAGGCTGGCGGCCTGGGTTTCGTAGGGCGCGTCGGCCGACGGCCCGGGATCGATGGCGCGGGCGATGCCGTCCATGCCCGACAGCACCTGCGACGCGAAATACAGATAAGGATTCGCCGCCGGCTCGCCCACCCGGTTCTCGATGCGGGTCGCGGCATCGCCCACGCCGCCGAGCACGCGCAGCATCACGCCGCGATTGTCGCGTCCCCAGATCGCCCGATCGGGCGCGAGCGAATACGGCCGGTAGCGCTTGTAGCCATTCAGGGTCGGCGTCGACAGCGCCGTGGCGCCGCAGGCGTGGGCAAGCAGCCCGCCCAGGTAGTGGCGTCCCACCGGCGACAGGTCCTGGCCCGCCTCGGCGGGCACGAAGGCATTGCTGCCGTCGGCCAGGCGACGCAGGGATTGATGCAGGTGCCATCCGCTGGACACCACGTTCGGAATGCGCGGGCGGCACATGAAAGTGGCGTGGAAACCTTCGCGGCGGCACACCTGCTTGACCGCGCTGCGGAACAGGATCATGTCGTCAGCCGTTTTCAGCGCATCGCCCGGCGCGAAGGTGAACTCGAACTGGCTGGGACCGAACTCCACTTCCAGCGAACGCAGCGGCAGGTCCAGTTGTTGCGTCGTCTTGCGCACCAGTTCCATGACCGGATCGACCGCGTCATAGCGCAGCTCGGTCAGGTACTGGTAGCCGTGCGACATCAGCTCGACCTCCGGGGGCACGCCAGGCTGGCCGGGCTGGCCCGCGTCTTCCGGCCGCATGTGGTGCTGCGCCACCTTGAACACGTGACACTCGACCTCCAGCCCCGTGATCAGGCCATACCCGGCCTCGTTCAGGTTCGCCAGCGTCTTGCGAAACAGTTGGCGAGTGTCGAACGGAACAGGCACGCCGCTCTGGAAATACGTATCGCACAACAGCCAGCCGGTATTGGGCGCCCAGGGCAGGACCTTGAACGTGGTGGGGTCGGCCACCATCAGCACATCGGCGGCGCCCTGCATTTCGGGGCGGCTGAAACCGCCGCCGGACGTGAACACCGGGAACACCGTGCGGTGCGACGTATCCTTGGCGTACATGGTGGTGGTAATGGTCACGCCGCTCTTGAGCGCGCTCACTGCCTCCTGGGCCACCAGGGTCTTGCCGCGCAGGATCCCGTGCTGGTCGGGGAAGGAAAAGCGCACGACGTCGAGCGTGCCGCCTTCCAGGGCGGCGATGACCTCGCGCGCCGCTTGCTGCTGGGCCTCGGACCACAGGCCGAATCTCTCCACGAAAGACATGCCGCCCCCTACGCTGCCCACTTGGAGCTCTTGCGGCGCTTCTCGTCCGCGATCTTCCAATAATCGCTCCAGGTATCGCCCGGGCCAATGCCGTCGATGGAAGGCGGACCGGTGAACTCGCCCGCTTTCGACTCGTCGATCATCATCAGTGCCTTCTCGCCGCGCTCGGCCTGGTCGATGGCCTCGAGCAGCAGGCGGCGATAGGCGACGATGCCCTTGTCGGTGGAGCCCAGGTGTTCGCGGGTACGATCCTGGATCCTGCCCTGCGACTCCACGGCCCACTGATCGTGCACGTTGATGTCGTGCCCCATCCCGGTGTAGGTCTGCGTCGCCTGCTCTTTCGAGTCGTAGCCATAGTTGTTGAAGCGGCCCACACGCGGCATGTAGTCCGGCAGTTCGTACAGCGCCAGGCGCTGGTCGCGCATCTGCTGCTTGTTCACCGGCTGACCGAAGCTGGTGAAGATGGCATACCAGTAGCAGCTTTCATCGTCCACCGGCACGTGCCATTGCGCGATCGTCATCTCGGAACTCATCGGGATGATGAAAGCCTGCGGAAAAACGAGGTTGGTCACGCGCACGTGCGTCTGCTCGCCGCCCAGCCGGCGCAGCGCGGTCAGGCGCAGGCCGTAGTTGGCGGGATCGACCTTGATCTCGGGGCGGTCGAATTCGCGCAGCACCCTGGTGATGGGCAGGTCGGAATCGGCCGACGCGCCGCGGAACTGCTTGCCGTAGCTGGCATCGGTATCGCCATCCTCGAAAAAACGGTGCAGGTACGAGGCGTGGGCCGGATCGATGCCGACCTCCAGCGCCTGCAGCCAGTTGCAATCGAGGTAGCCCTTGAAGGCGAAGGTGTATTCGTTGGGCGCGACGAAGCAGTCGAAATGCGGAAATGCCGGGGGCTCGCCTTCGCCGATGTAGGCGAACAAGAGGCCGCTCTTCTCGACCACGGGATAGGACTTCTGCTTGATGCGCTGGGACAGCTTGCTGCCTTCCGGCTCGGCCGGGGTATCCAGACAGGCGCCGTCGACGTCGAACAGCCAGCCATGGAACAGGCAGCGCAATCCGCCATCCTCCAGCCGGCCGAAGGCCAAGTCGGCGCCGCGGTGCGGACAGTCGCGATCGAGCAGGCCATAACGGCCCTGCTCGTCCCGGAACAACACGAAGTGCTGCCCCATCAACTTGACGGGACGAATGGGGCGATCGCCCTCGAGTTCGTCGACCAGGGCAACGGGCTGCCAATACTGGCGCAGCAAGGTGCCGGCCGGCTTGCCCATCCCCACACGGGTGATGCGTTCATTCTGCTCAGGGGACATACGAACTCCATGAGGTGGCGCGATGTATGCAAGATACTATTCTATGGATCCAGTCATGTAAACCCGTGGTTCATGCCTTCTCTCCAACGAGACCATGAAAAATCCAAAAATTGAAAAATATCCCTTTAATTTCAATAATTTATATGAAAACATCGTTTTCCCTAACGCGGCAGGACAAACGACCTGATTTCCAGTGAAAACCGCCACGGCATCAAAACTGGATCCAGCAATTCAATTCGATACAATGAGGCCGCCGCTGCACTCGCAAAGGAGAGCGACATTGGAATCGCAACAGACGCGCGTCTTGGTGCAATTGCGGGACCTGATACTCAAGGGTGAGTTCACGCCGGGCGAACGCCTGGCCGAAATCCCGCTGGCCGAAAAACTGGGGGTGTCGCGCACGCCCATCCGGCTGGCGCTGGCCGCCCTCGAACAGGAAGGGCTGATCGAGCCCTCGCCCACCAACGGCTACATGATGCGGCGCTTCACGCCGCGCGAGATCCACGACGCCATCGCGGTGCGCGGCCACCTCGAAGGCATGGCCGCCCGCCTGGTGGCTGAACACGGCGTCTCGCGCCAGCTGTCGCTGGATCTCAGGGCCTGCCTGCAGGACGGAGACCGCGCCGTCAACAAGGCCGAGATGACCTACGACGACTATGCCTTGTACGGGGAAATGAACGATCGCTTCCACAAGCTGATCATCGACGCGGCCGGCAATTTCGCGCTGGCACGTGCCATCGAGATGAACAACCGGCTCCCTTTCGCTTCGCCCAGCACCATGCTGCCCATGCAGAACACGGGCGACGAGCGGCAGAAATGGATGATCTATGCCCACCTCCAGCACCACCGGCTGGCGCATGCCATGGAGAAAGGCGAAGGCGCCCGCGCCCAGGCCCTGGCCGAGGAACACGTGGATGTCGCCCAAATGAATCTGGACTACGCGCTTGAACGCCCGGAAACCGCCGCCCAGCTCCTGCCGGCCATGAAGATCGTCCTGGGCAAGGCCTGACGCATGGCGCCCCCCTCTCCATCGACGCCCCCCCGTCCGACAGGGCCCAGCCCCACCCCCTGCTCCTTGGTCGTGAAGAAGGGCTCGAACAACCGGCGCATCACGTCGTCCGGAATACCAGGACCGCTGTCCCGTACGGAAATGACGACCCAGCCCCTGGCTGCCTCGACCGAGATGTCCAGGCGCCGCTGGTCGCTGCGCGCCATCGCGTCGATGGCGTTGCCCAGCAGGTTGACCAGGATCTGTTCCAGCCGGTTGCCGTCGCAATAGGCGCAGGCATCTTCCGGCACGCTGAGCCGCAGCTCGACCTGCTCCTGCCGCAGCCGCTGCTCCAGCAGGAAACAGGCATCGGCCACGGCCACCGCGATCGACGTTGGCCTGAGCAGGGCCGGGGATTTGCGCGCGAATTTTTTCAACTGGCCGGTGATCTTGCCCATGCGGGCGGTCAACTGGCCGATCATGGTCAGGTTTTCCTCCGCGTCGCCCTGGCGGCCGCGCTGCAGCAGCACCGCCGCATTGTCCGCCAGCGTGCGCAGCGCCGCGAGCGGCTGGTTCAGCTCATGCGTGATGCCCGCGGCCATCTGGCCCAGCGCCGCCATCTTGCCAGCCTGCACCAGCTCGTCCATGGTGGACTTCAGCACCTCCTCGGCCCGCCGCCGTTCGGCGATCTCGGTCTGCAGGTGGCGATTGGCATTGCTCAAGGCCTGCGTGCGCGCGGCGACCTTGCGCTCGAGTTCGTCGTGCGCGCGCTGCAAGGCCGCCCGGGCGGCCAGGCTCTGGGCGATGGCGCGCCGCCGCTGCTGGAGATACAGGCCCAGGATGGCCAGGAACCCCATGGCCAGCGCCACGGCGATGGCCACATTGCGGGCGCGCGCATGGATGGGCGCCATGTTGGACAAGGCCATCAGCTTCCATTGCGTGCCCGGTATCTGGCGGCTCTGGACCAGATAGGACGGCAGCAGGAAATTGCCGCCTTCGCCGTCGCGCGCCGCCTCGCTGGTGAACTGCACGATGCGCACGTCGCCCTGCAGGTTGCCGACCTCGGTCATGCCCAGCGGCTCCAGCGACCCGGCACGATGATATTGGCGGGTCACCGCCAGTTTCTGCAGCGTATGCTGCGCCAGCGGCGCGAGCGTCTTGAACTTCCAGCCCGGCACCGAAGTCAGGAAGATCACGCCGTTCTCGTCCACCACCACCACTTTCTCGTCGGCGCGCAACCAGGCATCGTCGAGCTTGTCCAGGTCGACCTTCAACGCCGCCACGCCCAGCATCCTGCCATCGTGGTAGATGCCGTAGGAGAAGTAGTAGCCCGGCGACTGGCTGACGGTGCCGATGCCGTAGAAACGGCCCGACAGCCCCTTCGCCGCGTCGATGAAGTAGGGCCGGTACGAGAAATTGCGGCCGACGAAGCTGGGCGGACGATTCCAGTTGCTGGCGGCCAGCGTCAGCCCCTCCATGTTCATCACGTAGATCTCGGAAGATCCGGCCTTGCGGTTGACGGTCTCCAGGTACAGGTTGACCCGGGCGATCCGCTCGGGATTGCCGGGCTCCTGCAGGAGCGCGGTGACGTCCTTGTTCAGGGACAGGATGCCCGGCAGGTAGTCGTAGCGGGTCAGTTCGCTCTGCACGCCGCCGGCGTAGATGTCCAGCCTGTGTTCCACCCCCTGGCGCAAGGCCTGGATGCCGGTACGCTCGCCCCAGATGTATGCCAGCATCACCGCCAGCGCGGCGGCGAACAGACAGGCGCCGCCCCACACCAGGCGGCGCTTGGAAAAACCGCGGGCAGGCGGGCTGACGCTCAAGTCCCCATCCATGATTATCGTTCTAGTGTCCGCAATTTATCCCAGGCACGCCAGGAAAGACATCGGGGCTTGCGCCACGCAATGGCGCAAGCCCCTCCGGTCAATCGGCGTAGACTCCCGCCGCCCGGATGATGGGCGTCCACTTGTCGATCTCACTGCCGAGATGCTTGCGCAGCGATTCGGGCCTGGCCCGGTCGGCGGTCGCCGCCTGCGCCCCCAGCTCCGCCATCTTGCCGCGGAACGTCGGGTCCTGGACCGCCGCCTGCAACGCCGCCGACAGCTTCTCCACCACGGCCGGCGGCGTGCCCTTGGGCGCGTACATCGCATGCCAGATCTTGACCTCGATGCCCGGCAGCCCCTGCTCGGACGCGGCGGGGATATCCTTGAAGGCATCGATGCGCGCGGACTGCATCGCGACATAGGGTTTCACCACGCCGGCCTTGATCTGCCCGGCGACGTTGGTGGTCTGGTCGCACATCAGGTTCACCTGCCCGCCGATGAGATCGGTCAGCGCCGGCGCCGTCCCCTTGTAGGGGACCGTGCCCAGTTGCGTGCCGATCGTGCTCATGAACAACAGGCCGCACAGGTGCGAGGCGGATCCGATGCCGGCATTCGCCAGGAACAGCTTGCTCGAATTGGCCTTGATGTAGGGCAGCAGGTCCTTGAAGCTGTCCGGCGGCAGGCTCCGGGTGCCCAGGAGCACCATGGGCACGTCGGCGATCTCGCCGATCATCTCGAAGTCCTTGAGCGGATCGAAGCCCAGTTGGCGATACAAGGCCGGCGCGGTGGACATGCCGATATGGTGGATCAGCACCGTATGGCCGTCGTTGCGCGCGGTGGCCACCTTCTTGGCGCCGATGGTGCCGCCCGCGCCGCCGACATTCTCGATCACGATCTGGCCTTTCAGGTGCCTGGCCATGACGGCCGTCACGTCGCGCGCCACCTTGTCGGTGGGACCCCCGGCGGCGAACGGCACGACGGCGACGATGGGCGCGCTGCCCGGGAAGTCCTGTGCCTGGAGCGGCGCTGCCAGCGCAGCCAGGACACCGAGCGATAGTGTGGAAAGAAACCTCATGTCTTGCCTCCTTTCAAGGACGGGTAACGTCGAACAACTGGTTCTTGGTGGAAGGGCCGAACGAGAGCCACGTGCCCTTGAGCGGCTGCTGCTCCACCCCGGGCTTGCTCCAGTCGCACACGCCGCCGGGGAAGATCTGGCGCACGCGCTCCAGTTGCCCGGCGTTCAGCGTGGCCTTGTAGTCGGCCGGATCAACTGCCTTGAGCTGGCACTTGACGATGTTGTCGGCCAGCGGCCCACCGGCGACCAGGCGCGGCGTGGTACCCGCCGGATAGAGCTGGTTGCAGCGCCCTTCGCCATAGGCCGTGGACGGCTCGACGATCTTGTTGCCGCCACTGTCCCAGCAGGCATCGGCCAGCCCCGCGGGCTTGTGCGAGACGACCTTGCGCGGCCTGGACTGGTCGGAGGTGTCGCTCACCACGCCCATCAGCCACTGGTCCATGAGCTGCAGCAGGTTGTCGCCCACCGGGCCGGGTCCGAGCATGACGTGATTGTCGAAATGCCCGTTGGCGGCCTTCAGGCGCTCGCGCACCGAGTACGAGTGGATCTTGTTGTGGATGTCGCCGTTCACCGCGTTGTCGAAATAGTCGCGGTTCTCCAGGATGGCGGTCGAGGCCAGGCCGCCTCCGCCATGGGTGATGCGGCCGGACTGGTAGGCGCGGCGGATGGCGTCGATATCGCCGGCCGTGCGCGCCGCCATGGGCTTCAGGTCCACGTCCAATCCGCCGATGTTGGCGTTCAGGTCCAGGAACTCGTCCACCGTGATGGCGCCGTCGTTCAGCGCCTTCAGGCCGTACTGCACGCCGACGTTGTCGATCGGGCGCAGCGCGAAACCCCGGCTGTCCTTGCCATAGACGTTCACCGTGTGGTCATACACGGTCGCCCGGCTGCCGCCGGGATTGTTGACGGGGTGGTACTTCAGGCTTTCCTGGAAGCCCGCCGGGAACGAGACCACCGGATCCAGCCGGCCGGCGCTGCCGCTCATGTTGGCGATGTTGCCGACCTGCAGGTAGCCGGAGATCGCCTTCTTCTTCTCGTCGGTGTAGGCCAGCCCGCCCGCGCGGTTGAAGTAGTTGTTCAGCAGCCGGGAATCGAAGACCTTGAACAGCGTGGCCGAGGTCACGTCCGGGAACACCATGTTCACGATGATGCCGTCGAACAGGCCTGGATAGTTGTCGGACGTCTGGAAGCTCTGGTAGGCGCCGCCCGAGCCGCCGGTGCCTATCGTGTAGACCGGCACGCCGTAGGCCTCGATGAAGCGCTCCTTGGTCATCGCCACGGTCTCGGACGACAGCAGGTCGTTGCAGTTCGAGCCGAAGATGTTCAGCGTGGACGTGACGGCCGCATAGCCCTGCTTCATCCACTCGTCGACGATCAGGGTGCCGAAGGTCGCGCCCTGCGTGTACCAGCCGCCCTGGCAGCCGCCTCCCAGCGGATACATCAGCTTGCCGTTCCAGGCCTTGGAGCGTTTGTTCGGGCCGATCTCGCCGTCGCTGAGCGGATCATGCAGCATGGCCGACTGGTAGATGCCGCGGTTGATGGTGCCCGTCTCCAGCCGCACGAGGTACGGCACCGTGCGCTCGGTCGGCTTGCCCTCGTCGATGGTGATGGTGGCCATGTCGGCCGGATAGACCGTGGGCGTGTTCCAGCGGCTGTTGCCGCCGGACTTGTTCCGGTAGAAATAGTCGACCCGCGTGTTGGTGGAACAGTTCTCGCCGAACGGGCCGTCCAGGGTGCCGCCACCCAGCCGGCCGAAGCTCGTCGTCGTGCACAGGAAGGGCTTCTGGTGCGGACCGGAGATCATCGGCCCCGTGATGGGGTAATTCGTGATTTCCAGCGTGGCGGTCGACTCCCCCACCTGGGCTCGCAGGGTGTTCTTGCCCAGCGCCATGCCGCGCACCAGCCCCTGCCAGGTCCCGTCACCGGCCTGGGTGAAGGCGCGCGACACATCGCTCTTCTCCAGCATGACCACCGGCGTGCCACTGACGCCGGCCGGCACTTCCAGCCGCACCAGCGCGTCATCGCCAGTGACATAGTCCGGCAGCGAGGACACCGTGCTCAGCTTGAGGGCCGGCGCGGGCGGCGGACCGCCCGGCGATCCGCCGTCACCTCCGTCGCCGCCGCAAGCGGCCGCCAGCACCGCGGCGGCTCCCGTCGCCAGGGCCAGCCGGCCCACGCCATATCCCCGGGCGCGCGCATGCCGCCCGCATTTCTCTTGGGGTCCCATTCCTGCCTCCTCCTATCGCGTGTTTTTGAATCTTCTCGTTACCGCGACGGAGGATGAGCAACACTCGTGCCAACGCGGCCCTGACGCGCGATATCGCGGCAAGAGCCTGTTTTCATTGGCGTTTTTGGATAGGGCCCAGAGGCGGGGACGGCAGGCGCGGCCAGGATTCCGCCATGCGGGCCGCCGGCCGTTCCGGAATTCCGCAACGGCCGGCGAAGCCGGATCAGGTCTCGTCCGCGGGAGGGGGATCGTCCATCGACGAGAACAGGTCCCAGACCGCCATGAACAGCGCGGCGATGAGCGGCCCGATCACGAAACCGTTGATGCCGAACAGCGCCATGCCGCCCAGGGTCGAGATCAGGATCACGTAGTCCGGCATGCGGGTGTCCTTGCCGACCAGGATGGGGCGCAGCACGTTGTCGACCAGGCCGATCACCAGGATGCCGTACAACGTCAGGATGATCCCCTGCAACGTATCGCCGGACAGGATGAAGTAGATGGCGACCGGCCCCCAGATCAGTCCCGCCCCCACCGCCGGCAGCAGCGACAGGAAGGCCATCACGACGCTCCACAGCAGCGCACCCTTGATGCCCAGGATCCAGAAGATCAAACCGCCCAGCATGCCCTGGGTGATGGCCACCACGATGTTGCCCTTGACCGTGGCCCGCACGACGGCGATGAACTTGCGGAACAGGTGGCGCTTGTGCTCTTCCGTCAGCGGCAGGGCCTGGCGGATACGCGCGGACAGGTCCGGGCCGTCGCGCAGCAGGAAGAACAGCAGGTACAGCATGACGCCCAGGCTGATGACGAACTGGAAGGTGTTCTGGCCGATGTTCAACGCCTGGGTGGCAAAGAACTGGCTGCCCCGCGTCGCCACCTCGGCCAGCTTGCTCTGGATGCTGTTCACGTCCACCATGCCGAACTTCTCCAGCAGGCTGCGCGCCGTGGGCGGCAGGGCCGCCATGGCCTGGTCGAGGTAGCCGCGGAAATCGATGTCGCCGGCCTTGATCTGCTCGTAGAACCCCGCGCCCTGGCTGACGATGGTGCCCGCGATGAGCGAGACGGGAATGATCACGATGAGCACGCACACCGCCAGCGTGGCCAGCGCCGCCAGGTTGTTGCGGCCGCCGAAGGCCGTCACCAGCCGCCGCTGCAAGGGGAAGAAGATGATGGCCAGGATGGCCCCCCAGAACACGGCGCCGAAAAACGGCCACAGCAGCCAGCCGAACGCCAGCGTGACCAATACCAGCAGGAGCAGGAAGGTGCGGTATTGCAAAGAGGTCTGGCTCATCGAGGATGTTCCTTCAATGTTCGGGAGGCGTTCGGGTCGTGAAGACGGGCAGGGTCAGGCTCCAGCGGATCGCCACCATGCGGAACAGGAAACCGGTGACCAGCGCGATGGCCGTGGCGTGATCGTGCCCGACGCCGTAGCGCTGCAACAGCACATACAGCGTGCCGGTCGCCAGCGCGACCGAGGCGTAGAGGTCGCGGCGCAGGACCAGCGGCACCTGGTTGCAGAGTATGTCGCGCAGCAGGCCGCCGCAGATGCCCGTGACCATGCCCATCAGCACCACGATGGCCGGGTGCGCGCCGGCCGCCTCGGCCACGTCGCAGCCGATGACGGCGAAAGCGACCAGGCCCAGCGCGTCCAGCAGCAGGAAGGCCATGCGCACCCGGTGCATGTACCGGACCAGGAACGCCGCGGCCAGGGCCGCGCCCACGGTGAAGAACAGATATTCGGGATGGGCCACCCAGCCCAGCGGGTAGTGGCCCAGCAGTACGTCGCGGATCGAGCCGCCTCCCAGGGCCGTGACCGTGCCGACCACGCAGACCCCGAACAGGTCCATGCGCCGTCTCATGCCCATGATCGCGCCCGAGGCGGCCTCGGCCGTGATCGCGACCAGATAAATCACTTGCAGCAACATAAGCGGGGCCGGTCGGCCGTCTCCTTTTTCCTGCGCGCCGGAGAACAGACGCGCGAACCTGGCGGATTATCGCATCCGCCGGGCCGCCCGAGCCGGACGGCCCGGCCTACCCGCCGACGGCCGGCAGCGCCGCCATCAGGGTCGCGCGGAAGTCCTCCATCACGGGCGGCACCTTGAAACCCCGCCGCGTCACCTGATAGAGGTCCAGGCTGACCGCCGGCTTGGTCAGCAGGTCGGTCGCCACCCGGTGCCGGTGGCAGGCCACCAGCGCGAAGGTGGGGATGACGGCCGTGCCCAGTCCGGCCTCCACCATGGAGATCAGCGTCTCGAAGAAGTTGAAGCTGGGACGGTCCTCGTTGCCGCGCCCGATCTTCTCCAGGTGCGGCTCGATCAGGCGCTGGATGGGATTGGCGGCGGGCAGGCCGATCAGCGGCACGTCGCGCAGGCTGGCCCAGGCGGCGGTTCCCACCGGCCGGCCGGGCGCTCCCTCGGTGGGCGCAACGCGCATCAACCGGAACTGGCCCACCGGGGCCCGGTCCAGCCCCGCCAGCTGCTTGAAAAAAAACCCCAGGCCGATGTCGGCCTCGCCACCGGCGACCAACGCCTCCACCTGCTGCAGATCGGTATCGACCAGGCGCAGCTCGACGTAGGGATGGGACCCCTTGAACAACTGGAACACCCGGGGCAGGATGTTGGAAGAAATCAGCGGCGTGGCCGCGATGCGCAGCGTCTGCCGCGCGCGCCGGCCGGCCACGCCCAGCTTGGACACCACCTCTTCCAGGTCGCCCACCACCCGCTGCGCCACCGGCAGCAGGTCGCGGCCGGCATCGGTCAGCACCACCATGCGGGTCGTGCGGTCGAACAGGCGGCAATCGAGCTGCTTTTCCATCTCGCGGATCATGATGCTGAGCCCGGCCTGCGTCATGTGGGCCTTCTCGGCGGCACGGGTGAAATTGCCGATCCGCGCGACGTGCAGGAACACCTGCAACTGGCGCAATGAGAGATTCATAAAACTCTAATATGTATTCATATCATATCTAAACTTCAAAAATAGTACGTTCTGGCGCTTAATACCAGCACCGGCGGCCCCAGAACGGGATCCGCGCGAGAAAATTCTTCACGAGGGTGCGAACATGAGCAGCAAAGAGGACGTGGTCATCATCGGCGCCGGGATAGGCGGACTGACGCTGGCCCTGAGTCTCCACCAGGCCGGCATCGCCTGCCGCATCTATGAGGCGGTGCCCGAACTGCGGCCCCTGGGCGTGGGCATCAACGTCCTGCCTCACGCGGCGCGCGAGCTGTCCGAACTGGGGCTGCTGCCGGAACTGGACAAGGTGGGCGTGCGCACGCGCGAATCCATCTTCTTCAACGAGCACGGCCAGTTCGTGTTCCGCGAGGCCGCGGGCCTGGCCGCCGGCTTCGACTGGCCGCAATACTCGATCCACCGGGGCGACCTGCAGACCGTGCTGTTCGACGCCGTCAGGCAGCGCCTGG
This sequence comes from Alcaligenaceae bacterium SAGV5, assembly GCA_009360345.1. GTDB lineage: Bacteria > Pseudomonadota > Gammaproteobacteria > Burkholderiales > Burkholderiaceae_B > Pigmentiphaga. The sequence goes on along the minus strand of SPDP01000001.1, from coordinate 1,694,941 downwards.
GCCCGGACGCCGTGGTCTGCGGCCAGCGCTGTACCGGCGCCACGCAGGATGACGAATCGATCACCGCGCACTTCGTCTCGCCCGAGGGCGAGCGCCTGCCCGACGTGCGGGCCCGCCTGCTGGTCGCCTGCGACGGCGTGCATTCGGCCCTGCGCAAGCAGCTCTATCCGCAGGAAGGCGCGCCGCGCTATTCGGGCGTCAACATGTGGCGCGGGACCACGGTGTGGCAACCGTTCCTGAGCGAGGCCAGCATGGTGCGCGCGGGCTGGCTGGACGTGGGCAAGATGGTGATCTACCCCATCCGCAACGACGTCGACGGCAAGGGCGGCCAATTGATCAACTGGGTGGCGGAAATCACCGACCCCAACCCGGCCATCCGCGACTGGAGCCGGCCGGGCCGGCTGGAAGACTTCCTGCCCGCCTTCGAGGACTGGCATTTCGACTGGCTGGACGTTCCCGCCCTGATCCGGTCCTCGGACTCCATCCTGGAGTACCCGATGGTGGACCAGGATCCGCTGCCCACCTGGACCCAGGGCCGCCTGACGCTGCTGGGCGACGCCGCCCATCCCATGGTGCCGCGGGGCTCGAACGGCGCGGGCCAGGCCATCATCGACGCGCGCTATCTGGCGGGCCAGTTGAAGCAGCGCGGCCTGACCACGGAAGCCCTGCGGGACTACGACAAGGTCCGGGTCGCCGCGACCACGCAGGTGGTGCTGACCAACCGCACGAATCCGCCCGACGCCATCCTGCGCGAAGTCTACGAACGCACCGGCGGCAAGCGCTTCGAGCAGCTCGACCCCATCGTCTCGCAGGCCGAACTGCAAGCCATCTCCGACAACTACAAGAAGGTGGCGGGCTACAGCCCGGCCTCGCTGAAGGCCCGGCCTTCGTTCCTCTGACCCCGTCGCGGTCCGCGACGGACCGCCCCCTTTCCCGGAGCCGCCTTGAGCGGCTTTATTTTTGCAAAAACCGAAATTATTGATAAATTTTATCGAAATCCTGACCCAATATTTAAAATAAAAGTATCTGATATTGATACTTTTAAAAAAATACCCGACAATCTCCGTCACATCATCGACCGCCCCATCCGGCACAGGCCGGCACGTGGAGCAAGGAGACATCATGGCAGCGCGCATTCCCATACAAAGTCTGCATCACTTCGCCTACCGGTGCAGGGACGCCGAAGAAACCCGCCACTTCTACGAGGATCTGCTGGGCCTGCCGCTCGCGCACGTGATCCGGGCCGACAACGTGCCCAGCACCGGCGAATACTGCCCGTACGTCCACATCTTCTTCGAGATGCGGGACGGTTCCTACATGGCCTTCTTCGACCTGGGCGACGGCCAGGCGGCCGAGCCCTCCGCCAATACCCCCGACTGGGTCAACCACATCGCGCTGCAGGTCGAATCCGAGGCCGAGCTCCACGCGGCCCGCGCCAGGCTGGAAGCGGCCGGCGTCGAGGTCCTGGGCGTGACGGACCACGGTTTCGTCAGGTCCATCTACTTCTTCGACCCCAACGGCATCCGGCTCGAACTGACCACCCGCACCGCGCCCGCCGCCCGGCTCGACGAATTCAAGGCCTCGGCCCACGCCGAACTGGCGGACTGGGTCCGCACCCGGCCCCTGGCCGCCAGCCGCTAACCGCCAGCCCAGCAACCCACAAGGAAACCGCGTCATGTCCACGCCGTCCAAGCACTCCTTCGACCGCATTCCCGTCATCCTGCAATTCCGCGAGCCGGTCGAGATGGTGGAAACCTACGGCTTCAACGGCAGCCAGGGCTACACCGTGCTCGAAGGCCAGCGGCTGGTGCCCCGCAACGTACCATCCAAGGTCGTGTTCCTGTTCATGCATCCGACCTCGACACTGCAACTGCTGCCCATGCCCGTGGCACTGGCCGAGTCGGGCATGCACGTGCTGTGCGCCGGCAGCCGCTACGCCAAGAACGACTCCGCGTTGATCATGGAGAAGGTGGCGGCCGACCTGGGCGCCTACATGCGCTACGCGCGCGAAGACCTGGGCTACGAAAAGGTGGTGCTGGTCGGCTGGTCCGGCGGCGGCGCGCTGTCGCTGTTCTACGAGGCCCAGGCCGAAACGCCGTCGATCACGCACACGCCGGCGGGCGACCCCTATGACCTGACGCAAGCCGGCCTCACGCCGGCCGATGGCATCATCTTCATCGCCGCGCACCTGAGCCGGCCGGAAACCCTGACCGAATGGCTGGATCCCTCGGTCCGCAACGAGCTGGACCCCGAGGACCGGGATCTCGAACTCGACATCTACGCCCCCGACTGCCCCAACCGGCCGCCCTTCTCGCAAGACTTCGTGGCGCGCTTCCGGGCGGCGCAGCTGGCGCGCAATCGCCGCATCAGCGCCTGGGTGCTCGATACGCTGGACCGGCTCAAGCGCTCGCCGTCGGGCGAGCGGGAACGCGGCTTCGTGGTCCATCGCACCATGTGCGACGTGCGCTGGCTCGATCCCGCGATCGACCCCAATGGCCGCAAGCCGGACTGGTGCTACCTGGGCGATCCGCGCGTGGTCAATTCCGGCCCCGCCGGCCTGGCCCGGTTCAGCACGCTGCGCAGCTGGCTGTCGCAATGGTCCTACGATCACTCCAACATCAAGGGCCCCATGAACGCGGCGCGGATACGCCAGGTTCCCGTCCTGCAGATCGAGAACGAGGCGGACGACGCCGTGCCCGCCACCCACAACCCCCTGATCCACGCCGCGCTCGGCACCCCGGACAAGGAACTCGTTCAGATCCAGGGAGCGACCCACTACTACCTGGGGCAGCCCAGGCAACTCGCGCAGTGCATGGAGACCATCGTCGACTGGACCCGCCGCAAGATCTCCGCGGACTTCGAGGCCCTCCCCCCCGCCTCCGGGGAGCGCTGACCCGGCAAACCGGGCCGGGATTGATTACCATCATGGCTGCGACGCGCCGGCCCGCACGGCCGGCGCGTCGAATACCGAGACCCATCGATCCCGACATGTCCCAGTTCGCAAAAGTCCTCCAGATCCTGGATCTGTTCTCCGAAGCCAGGACCACGCTGGCGGCCGAGGAAATCGCCGACCTGCTCGAAGTTTCCCGGCCCACCGCCTTCCGCTACGTCAAGCAGTTGTGCGAAACCGGACTGCTGGCGAAGATCGCCGGGCGCTACGCGCTGGGCGCGAAGATCATCGAACTCGACTACCGCATCCGGCGGTCCGAGCCCATCCTGCTGGCCAGCCGCGCCAGCATGCGCGAACTGGCCCAGCGCACGGCCATGACGGTCGTGCTGTGCAACATCTACGGCGACGAGATCGTGCACAGCCACCATGAGCTCGTGAGCGAACCCGCCCCCATGAGCCTGGACCGCGGCCACCTGATGCCGCTGTTCAAGGGCGCCGCACCGGCGGTGATCCTGGCCAACCTCCAGACATCGCGCCTGAAGCGGCTGTACGAGCGCCACCAGGCCGATCCCGACGTGCTCGGCATCGCCGGCGACTGGCCGTCTTTCGCCCGGCACTACAAGCGCATACGCAAGGACGGGCACTATGTCTCGCGCGAGGAGATCGACCCGGGCGTCATCGGCATCGCGGCGCCCATCTTCAACGATGGGCGCCACGTCGTCGGCGCCACCACCCTGGTATACGAAAAAGAACGCGAGAAACTCGTGAACGAGGAAGGCTATGCCGAACTGGTGCGGCACTGCGCCGCGACGGTGACGCAGGCCATCGCCGCCGCGGCGCAACGGGCTACTTGAAATCGGCGTTCGGGTCCTGGCCGCCCTGCCCCTGGCCTTCCCCGTAGGCGCCGCCTCCGCCGTAGCTTTCGCCATACGAGCTGTCCACCTCGATCTTGACGCTGCCCGGATCCACCACGGCCTGGTCGCCCTTGTAGTGCATGACCAGTCCCGGCACCAGCATCACGATGGCCACCATCAGCAGCTGGATCACGATGAACGGGATCGATCCCCAGTAGATCTGGCCGGTGGTGACCTTGGCGATGCGCTTGCCCGTGACCTTGTCCAGATAGTCTTCCTTGGGCGCCACCGAACGCAGGTAGAACAGCGCGAAGCCGAACGGCGGGTGCATGAAGGAAGTCTGCATGTTGACCGCCAGCAGCACGCCGAACCAGATCAGGTCTATGCCCATCTTCTCGGCCACCGGTCCCAGCAGCGGCACGATGATGAAGGCCAGCTCGAAGAAATCCAGGAAGAAGGCCAGCACGAAGGTCAGCACGCTGACGACGATCAGGAAGCCCCACTGGCCGCCCGGCACCGAGGTCAGCAGGTGCTCGACCCACAGGTCGCCGCTGACGGCCCGGAAGGTCAGGCCGAACACGGTCGAACCGATCAGGATGAACACGACGAAGCAGGATAGCTTGGTGGTGGTATCCATGGCCTGCTTGAGCAGATTCAGCGACAGGCGCTTGCGGATGAGCGCCATCGCGATCGCCCCCACCGCGCCCATCGCGCCCCCCTCGGTGGGGGTGGCCACGCCGATGAAGATGGTCCCCAGCACCAGGAAGATCAGGAACAGCGGCGGGATCATCACGAAGGTCACCCGCTCGGCCAGCGCCGACAGCCACCCCAGCCGCAGCACCTTGTTGGTCGCCGCGATGACGAAGGCCGACACGCCCCAGATCAGCATGGTCAGCACGATGCGCTCGTCCACCGGCGCGGTGCCGTGTTCGAGATAGTCCCCGACCAGCGCCGCGATCGCCGCCGAAACAAGCATCAGCACCAGCAGCGAGCGGCCGCCGCGCGTCCCGTTGGGCTCCTGGAAGCGCCGCGCCTCTTCGGGCAGGGCCGGCGCGCTGGCCGGCCGGAACAGCGACGCCAGCACCACATACACGACATAGGCCCCGGCCAGCAGGAAGCCGGGCAGCATCGCGCCCCGGTACATGTCGCCGATCGACCGGCCCAGCTGGTCGGCCAGGATGATCAGCACCAGCGACGGCGGGATGATCTGCGACAACGTGCCCGAGGCCGCGATCACGCCCGAGGCCAGCCTGCGGTCATAGCCGTAGCGCAGCATGATAGGCAGCGAGATCAGGCCCATGGAGATGACCGACGCCGACACGACTCCCGTGGTGGCCGCCAGCATCGCGCCGACGAACACCACGGCGATGGCCAGCCCGCCGCGCAGCGAGCCGAACAGCTGGCCGATGGTCTCGAGCAGATCCTCCGCCATGCCTGAGCGCTCCAGCACCAGCCCCATCAAGGTGAAGAAAGGCACGGCCAGCAGCGAATCGTTGGCGATGATGCCGAACACCCGTTGCGGCAGGGCCTGGAACAGTACCGGCGTCAGCAAGCCGAATTCGATGCCGATCAGCGCGTACAACATGCCGTTGGCGGCCAGCGCGAACGCCACCGGGAATCCCAGCAGCAGGAAAAGTACCAAGTTGGCGAACATGATCGGTGCCAGGTTCGCGATCAGGAAGTCGATCATCAGCGGCCTCCCTGCGTGCCGCCGTGAGCGGCGGCCTCGCGTGCCCGCGCCTCGCGGGCGATTTCCTCGGCCAGTTCTTCCTCCGCGGTCTTGCCCCGCTCCCGCTCGCGCGGATCGGGTCCCCTGCCCATCAGGAAGGCCACGCACTTGATCAGGTGCGAGAGCCCGGCCAGCACCAGCAGGAAAAAGCCGGCCGGAATCAGCAGCTTGACGGGCCAGCGCACCAGCCCGCCCGAATTGGAGGACTGCTCACCGGTCACGAAGGAGTCGACGAACACCGGCCAGGACAGCCACATGATCAGCACGCACGCCGGCATCAGGAAGAACACGACCCCGAGAATCTCGATCCAGATCTGCGTACGCTGCGACAGCTTCTGCGCGACGATGTCCACGCGCACATGTTCGTTCTTCAACAGGGTATAGCCCGCCGCCAGCAGGAAGATGGCGCCGAACAGATACCACTGCAGCTCGAGCCAGGCGTTGGAACTGGTGTGGAAGACCTTGCGCACAATGGCGTTGCCCGCGCTGACGACCACCACGACCAGGGTCAGCCAGGTGACGGCCTTGCCGACAAGCAGGTTCAGCTTGTCGACGAGGCGCGAAAAAGCGAGGAGAGCATTCATGGTTGTAGACCGATGCTGAACGAAAAACGCCTGGCGCGAGGCCAGGCGAACGATTCCTGCTTCAGGAGCGTGGCGGGGAACCGGGTAGGTAGCGCCACGCTGGTACCCCCTACTTGCGGATGGTGGACATGTAGCCGTCGAAATTGCCCTCGGCCACCCGGAACCATGGCAGCACATTGCTCCGGAAGGCAACCATGCTGTCATAGACCTTCTTGAACTCGGGGCTCTTGGCGCTCATCTCGGCGTAGAGCTTGTTGGCCTCGACATAGCAGGCGTCCATGACCGGTTTCGGAAAAGCCCGCAACTGCGCGCCCTGCGAGATCAGCCGGCGCAGCGCCGCGGGATTCTCGGCGTCGTACTTGGCGATCATGTCGTTGGTGGCCGCGGCGCACGCCTGGTCCAGCACGGCCTGGTACTGCTTGGGCAGCTTGTTGTAGGCGTCCTGGTTCACATACAGCGACACCTGCAGCGTGCCTTCCCACCAGCCTGGGTAGTAGTAGTTCTTGGCAACCTTGTGGAAACCGAGCTTCTCGTCATCGTAGGGGCCTATCCATTCGGCCGCGTCGATCGTGCCCTTTTCCAGCGCCGGATAGATATCGCCGCCGGCGATCTGCTGCGGCACCACGCCCAGGCGGGACAGCACGGCGCCGGCGAATGCGCTGACGCGGAACTTCAGCCCCTTCAGGTCCTCGACCGACTTGATCTCCTTGCGGAACCAGCCGCCCATCTGCGTGCCGGTATAGCCGCAGGGGAAATTGACGACGTTGTACTTCTTGAAGACTTCGCGCAGCAGCTTGAGACCGTCGCCGTGGCGCATCCAGGCGTTCATCTGGCGCGTGTTGAGCCCGAAGGGTACCGCCGCGTCGAAGCTGAGCGTGGGGTCCTTGCCGTAGTAGTAATAAGAGGCGCTGTGGCCGCATTCGATGGTGCCGTTCTGCACGCTGTCGAGCACCTGCAGCGCGGGCACGATTTCCCCGGCGGGAAAGGCCCGGATCGTGAACTTCCCGCCGGTGGCCTCGGACACGTACTTGGCCACGGCCTCGCCGCCGCTGTAGATCGCGTCGGCGCTGCGGGGAAAACTGGAAGCAAGGCGCCAGGTCACGGTGGGCGCGTCCTGGGCGAACACAGGGGCTGCCAACGTCACGCCGCCAGCGGCGGCGCCCACGGTTGCCTTGGTCAGAAAGGAACGGCGGTGCATGTGCGGGTCTCCCGGGTGGTGTGGAACCCACGGGCGGCACCGGTCCTGTCATAAGGCGTCACGAGACTGCAACCGGTGCAAAACAAGTGCCACCCATAGGAAAGGGCAATACATCATAACGGGAGGCTCATGCGCTGCATTCCTAAGGGAAACCCTGATTCACCGGCAAGGGAATCCGCCCGCCTCCGCCGATCAATCGGCCCCTATCCTGGCTTCCCGGACCACCCGCTTCCACTTCACCAGCTCGGATCGCAGCAGCGCGCCCAGTTGCTCCGGCGTACTGGGTTCGGCCAGGGCACCCAGCGAGGCGAACTGCTGCTGGACCTCCGGCAACCGCAGAATGGCGGCGATCTCGTCGTGCAGGCGCGCCACGATCGCGGGCGGCATGCCCGCGGGACCGAACACGCCGGTCCATACATCGACCTCGCCTTCGGGCAGCCCCAGTTCCCGCAAGGTAGGGACGTCGGGCAACAACGGGCTGCGCCGCGCGCTGGTGATGGCGAGCGGGCGCACCTTGCCCAGCTTCGCCTGCGGCGCCGAAGTCAGCACCAGGTCGAACATCGCGTCGACGTGGCCGCCCAGGAGGTCGTTCAAGGCCGGCGCGCTGCTCTTGTACGGGACGTGCAGCAGCGGAATGTGCGCGGCGCTCTTGAGCAGTTCCCCCGCCAGGTGATTGGACGTGCCCGCCCCGGCCGACGCATAGGTGATGGGTTGGGCGCGCGACTTCGCCAACGCCAGGAACTGGGCGAAGTCCGCCGCGGGCAGGGACGGATGGACCACCAGCACGAGGGGCAGCGAGTTCACCAGCGAGATGGGCGTGAAGTCCTTGACCGGATCGAAATCGACCCGGTTGATGAGCGGATTCATGACCTGGGAGCTGACGCCGCCATACAGGATGGTGTAGCCATCGGGCGCGGCCGTCGCGGCGTGCTTGACGCCGATCGCGGTACTGGCCCCCGGCCGGTTCTCCACGATGACGGGCTGGCCCAGCCGCTGGCCGAGCTTCTGGGCCAGCGCCCGCGTCAGCACATCGGCGGTGCCGCCCGGCGCGAAAGGCACGATGAACCGGATCGGCCGATCGGGGTACTGCTCCGCCCGCGCGACGGGCAAGGTCATACAGGTGATCGAAATCCCGATGGCCGCTTGCATGCATAGAGTGCGAATCATGGTCGTATCCTCAAGAGCCGGTGAACGGCGCGCGTGACGGCGATGCCGCCGGCCGGCCGCGCCTGGCGCAAGCCGGCCGGCACGGTTCACAACGTGTATTCAGGCAGATCTATGCCCAGTCCGGCCGCCTTGCTCCGGATCTCGGCCAGCGTGGACACGAAGGCCGCGTGCTCGACATCGGGAGGCGCCGCGCCCAGCCCGGCCTTGGCCACCGTGAGGTCGAGCCGCGCGAACAGATCCTGCTCCTCGTTGACGTTCGACGACGAATGGAACCCGCCCAGTTCGATATTCTCGATGACATCGATCATGGCCGTCCTCACGTTCTCGCGGACCGCGTCCGAGACCTGCGGCAGGCGATACGCCAGGTACTCCCAGCCCATGCCGATATGGCGGACCTCGTCTGCCAGGATGCGGCCGAGGACGGCCCGCGCGACGGGATCGGTCGTATGGTGATAACGGACGCGGAATATCTCGACCGCGAAGTACTCGCTGACACAGTGCCAGCATGCCAGCACGGCCTCGGGGGTGTAGTCGGGATTCATGCCCCGCTCGCGCAGGCCCGCCACCAGCCGCTTGCGAGGGGCCCCTTCCGGCGGTTCGGGCAGGTAGCCACCCAGCTTCTCCGCCATCAGGTAGGAAGCCTCGATATGCTTGGCCTCGTCCATGAACTTGGTCGCCAGGGCCAGCTTGATCATGCCGGGACGCCCTCCCTCGAAGGCGAACCGCAGCAGCACGGTAGGCGATTCGGCCAGGCCGGTGTACTCGCTCCAGGCGCGGCGGCTCCAGAAGACGCGGGCCGCGTACAGCTCTTCCTCTGTGTATTTGCCCAGGTCCAGCTGGTTCCAGGGGATGTCCGTGACCGGATCCCAGTTCGATCCCTTCGCGACGGTCCAGATGCGTTCGACCCGCGGCAGCGATTCGCCAAGGTTCAGCGGAAACCGCTGTTCGGGAATTCCGGGAAAACCGGTTACGGGCATGAAAGACGATGGCTGTGCTGACATCTCGGCTCCTTGTGATTCCGTTTTCATAACTAACCAACTGATTAGTTAACAGTCTAGAAACCGGGGTCGAAGCCTGTCAAGACAATTCTTTCAACACTGACTTTGACAGCGCCGCGACGCACTGCTTAGAATTAACCAACCGGATAGTTATTTAACGAACAAGGAGACCGCCATGATCATCAAGACCCCCATCGGGCCATCGGGCCGCCCTTATTCCCAGGCGCTGGACGTCGCCGGCGGCAAACACATGATCTTCGTATCGGGCCAGCTGGCGCGGGCCGATCCGGACCACGCCCACCATCCCGGCGACCTCGGCCGGCAGGCCCGGGAGATCTTCACCAACATGGACGCGCTGCTGCGCGAGGCGGGCGGTTCGCTGGCCGACGTGGTCAAGATCACCGCGTTCCTCACGACGCTGGAAGGCTACGCGGACTATTCCACCATCCGGCGCGAAGTCTTCGCCGACCCCCTGCCCGCCAGTTCGACAGTACAGGTCTCGTCCCTCGTCACGCCCGGATGCCTGATCGAAATCGAAGCCGTCGCGATACTATGAACGCCATCGGCCGCCCTTCCAAAGACCGCTCCATGGCATCACGCACTTCGCCTCTCCGCCAGAAGGCCTCCCCCACTCCGCGCAAGGCCGTGCGCGACAGCGTCGCCACCCGCAGCGCGATCCTCGATTCGGCCGAGAAGATCTTCGCCCGCGATGGACTGCGCAGCACCCGCACCGAGGAAATCGCCGCGGGCAGCGGCGTCACCAAGGCGATGATCCACTACTACTTCGACACCAAGGAGGCCCTGTACCAGGCGGTGCTCGACCGCGTGTTCCAGGATCGCGAACAAGGGATGGACTTCAGTTCCCTGCGCAAGCTTCCCCCCGTCGACGCCCTGCATGCCTTCGTGGAAAGACTGCTGCAGCAGATGGTCGCCAAGCCCCACCTGGGCCCGCTGTTCGCGCTGGAGAACATCCAGAACGACGGCGCGTTCTACAACCGCAACGGCGGCAAGCTGTACCGGACACTGGCCGACATCCTCGAACGCGGCGTGGCGGACGGCTCGTTCCGGCAGCAGGACCCGGGCCATGCGGCCGTCAACATCATGGGCGCCTGCGTGCATTTCTTCAACGTGTCGTCGAACATCCGGACGCTGTGGCCCAAGGACAAGGCCGACACCACCGCGTCGATGATCAACCATTGGCGCGCCGTGGTCGAGTTCGTCATGTGCGCGGTGCTGGCCCCGCCCCCGGAGCCGCGCGCCAGGAATCCGCGCCAGCCGCGGCTGGCGGCCCTATGAACGCGGCTCAGGCGGTGGACGCGCTGCTGGCGCGCATCGGCCCGGCCTGGGGCGACGATATCCGGACGCATCGGGACCAGGTGCTGGAGGCCTATGCGCCCTTGCTGGAAGCAACGGCAGCGGCGGGCCCGGCCTGCACGCGCAACCTCGCCTACGGGCCCGACCCGCGCCACGTCCTGGACCTCTACCGCGACGCAGCCTTCGCCGGCCCCCTGCCCGTCGTGGTGTTCATGCATGGCGGCGCCTACGTGCGGGGGGACAAGGACATTGCCCCGCGCGTGTACGCGAACGTCCCCACCTGGTTCGCCCGGCAGGGCTACCTGGGCGTCAACCTGGAATACCGGCTCGCGCCCGGCGCGCCCTATCCCGGCGGCGCCGAAGACCTGGGACGCGCGCTGGCGTGGATGCGGACGAACATCGCCGCGCACGGCGGCGATCCCGAGAGGATGTTCGTGATCGGCCATAGCGCGGGCGGCACGCACGTCGCCCACCATGCCCTCGACCCGCAACTGCCTTATCGGGGCGAGGGACTGCGGGCAGCGGCCATCCTGTCGGGCCGGCTGCGTGCCGATGCGCTGCCGGCCAACCCCAACGCCGCCGGGGTCCGCGCGTACTTCGGCAACGACGAAAGCCGGTACGAGGCGCTGTCCCCGGTCAGCATGGCGACGCCAACCGCCATCCCGCTGTTCGTGGCGATCGCCGAATACGAGAACCCGCTGCTGGACGTCTACGGCGCGGAGTTCTTCCACCGCCTGCGGGCATGCGGGCACCGGGCGAACCAGTTCCTCATGCTGCCGCGCCACAACCACATGTCCATCATGGCCCACTTCGACACGGGCGAAGATTTCCTGGGACGCCAGCTGTGCGGCTTCTTCGCGCGGCACGGCGCCGCCGCGTAAAGGCAGCGGGTCAGGCCGGCGCGAGGCGGGGCGCCGCCGGCCGGCGGATCAGGAAGACGATCAGCGCGGCCACCAGGCAGGCCGCGCCAGCGGCATACAAGGCCGGGGTGTAGGTCAGCATCTGCGTACGGACCACCCCCGCGCCATACGCGGCGATCGCGCCGCCGACCTGGTGGCCGGCGAACACCCAGCCGAACACCATGCCCGCCTTCTCCTTGCCGAACTCGGCCGCCGCCAGCTTGACCGTGGGCGGCACGGTGGCGATCCAGTCCAGGCCGTAGAACATCGCGAACAGCGACAGGCCATACAGCGTGAACGCCGAGTGCGGCAGCCAGAACAGCGACAGGCCGCGCAGGCCGTAGTACCAGAACAGCAGCTTGCGATTGTCGTAGCGGTCGGACAGCCAGCCCGAGAGGATGGTGCCGACGAAATCGAACGCGCCCATCATCGCCAGCACCGAGGCGGCCGGCAGCGCGGCCAGCCCGAAGTCTCCGCACAGCGAGATGAAGTGCGTCTGGATCAGGCCGTTGGTGCTCAGGCCGCAGACGAAGAAGGTGCCGAACAATACCCAGAATGTCCGGTTGCCGGAGACGCCGCGCAGCACCTGGAGCGGCGCCAGGAACGACGGGCGCGACATGGCGGGCGCGGCCACCGGAGCGTGCGGATCCGCGCCATAGGGCGCGAGGCCGAGGTCCCGCGGACGGTCGCGCACCAGCAGGAAAGCCAGCACGGCCACGGCCAGGCAGCACGCCACCACCGGCACCACCGCCATGCGCCAGCCCACGTGCTCGATCAGCCACGCCGCGACCGGCAGGAACACCAGTTGCCCCGTGGCGGCGCTGGCCGTCAGCAGGCCCAGCACCAGCCCGCGCCGCTGGTCGAACCAGCGCGTGGCGACCACCGCGCCCAGCACCACGGCCGTCAGGCCGGTGCCGAACCCCAGCAGCAGCCCCCACAGGGCCACCAGATGCCAGACCTCGGACATGCGCGTGGCCAGCAGCAGCCCGGATGCCACCAGGACCATGGCCGTGCACATGATGCGGCGCAGGCCGTAGCGCTCCATCAGGATGGCGGAGAACGGCCCCATCAGGCCGAACAGCGCGAAACGTACCGCCAGCGCGGACGAGATCTGGTCGACGCTCCAGCCGAACTCGCGGGACAGCGGTTGCAGGAAGGCGCCGGGCAGGCCCAAGGCCGCCGATGACGACAACATGGTCAGGAAGGCCAGCGCCACCATGACCCAGGAGAAGTGGATGCCTCGCCGGGCCAGCCAGCGCGATACGGGATGGGCGAACACGATGCGGTCCTGTCAGGGGGTGGGAAGGGAACCGTCTTCGGGGAGCAGGTGCCTGCGGGCCGCGTCCAGGATCTGGTCGGAAATGGGGTCCGCCGCCGTGGCCCGCGCCATCAGCAGCGCGCCCACCATCAGGGACAGCTCGACCAGCGCACGCTCGCGGTCCGCGGCCTCGTCGCCGCTGTCGCGCAGCGCGGCCAGCGAATCGACCAGCCCGTGGATACCCTCGACATAGCTCTGGCGAACCGGCCTGTCGGACGGTTCGCGAGCCACGTCCACCGCCAGCGACGCCGCCGGACAACTGTTGCCGGCGTCGTCGCGCGCCCGCCGCGACAGATAGGCTTCGACGATGAAGCGCAGCGCGGCGGCGGCATCGCCCGCGCGGGCGGTCCGCTCCCGCCAGCGTTCCAGCGATAGCGCGAAGGCCTTGGCGCAGGCGGCCGCGGCCAGCGCATCCTTGGACTCGAAATGCCCGTAGAAACCGCCATGGGTCAATCCGGCCGCCGCCATGAGGTCGGCCACGCTGACCCCCTTGATCCCTTGTTCCCGGATCAGGCGCGCCGAGGCTTCCTCGATGGCGGCGCGGTTCTTTTCGGTCTGTTGTCGCGATACACGGGGCATGCCGCCCTCCTGGCCATGGAGGGCGAATAATAAATGATGCCTATAATTTATTCAATAGATGTCACTCATCATTTATTTCACCTTCCTCGCGGGCCTTGCGCCGGTAGGCCAGCCGGTACAGGGCGGGCAGGACCAACAGGGTCAGCGCGGTGGACGAGATGATGCCGCCTATGACCACCGTCGCCAGCGGCCGCTGCACCTCCGCGCCGGTCCCTGTCGCCAGCGCCATGGGGACGAAGCCCAGCGACGCGACCAGCGCGGTCATGAGCACCGGCCGCAGGCGCGTGGCGGCGCCCAGGCGGACCGCCTGCTCCAGCGGATGGCCTTGCGCCCTGAGCGACCGGATGAAGGACAGCATCACCAGTCCGTTCAGCACCGCCACGCCCGAGAGCGCGATGAAACCGACGGCCGCCGAGATGGACAGCGGGATGCCGCGCAGCCACAGCGCCAGCATGCCGCCGGTCAGCGCGAACGGAATGCCGGTGAACACGATCAGGCCATCGCGCAGGTTGCCGAACATGGCGAACAGCAGCGCGAAGACCAGCAGCAGCGATATCGGCACGACCCATTGCAGGCGCTCGGTGGCGGACTGCAATTGCTCGAAGGTACCGCCCCAGGCCGTCCAGTAGCCGGGCGGGATGCGCACCGACGCCGCGATGCTGTCCTGGGCATCCGACACGAACGAGCCCAGGTCGCGGCCGCGCACGTTGGCGCTGACCACGATGCGCCGCTTGCCGTCTTCGCGGCTGATCTGGTTGGGACCGGGCGCCAGTTCGAAGCGGGCCAGTTCGGCCAGCGGCACGAATGCCACGCGCGCCTGGCCTTCGCCCCGGGGCAGCGCCACCGGCAGGCGCTTGAGCGCCTCGATGTCGCCGCGTACTTCGTCCGCCAGCCGCACCAGGATGTCGAACCGACGGTCGCCCTGGAAGAAGATGCCCGCCTCGCGCCCGCCCACCGCGGTGGCGATGGTCTCCTGCACCTCGGCCAGGCTCACGCCGTAGCGCGCGGCCTTCTGCCGGTCGACCTCGATGGTCAGCATGGGCAGGCCGGCGGTCTGCTCGGCCTTGACCGAATCCGCCCCCGGCAGGCGCGCCATGACCGCCGCGATCTCGGCCGCCGTGCGTTCCAGCTGCGCCATGTCATCGCCGAAGATCTTGACGGCGACGTCGCTGCGCACGCCCGAGATCAGCTCGTTGAAGCGCATCTGGATCGGCTGCGTGAACTCGTAGTTGTTGCCGGGCACGCCCTCCACCACGGTCCGGATGGCGGCCACCACCTCCTCGTGGGAACGGCGGGGCCGCGGCCAGGCGTCCAGCGGCTTGAGCATGACATAGGTGTCGGCGATATTGGGCGGCATGGGATCGGAGGCGATTTCGGCCGTCCCGATCTTGGCGAACACCCGTTCGACCTCCGGCACCTTGGTGACCTGCCGCTCCAGCTCCTCCTGCATCGCGATGGCCTGGGTCAGGCTGGTGCCGGGGATCCGCAGCACCTGCACCGCCAGGTCGCCCTCGTCCAGGCTGGGGATGAACTCCGCGCCCAGCCGCGTCGCGACGGCCAGCGCCAAGGCCACGGCCACCGCGCCGAAGGTCAGCACCACCGGCGTGTTGGCGAGCGAACGGTTCAGCAGCGGTTCGTACAGCCGGCGCGCGCCGGCCATCAGGCGGTTCTCCTTCTCCTGCACGCGGCCATCGAGCAGCAGCGCCACCGCGGCCGGCACGAAGGTGATCGACAGGATCATCGCGCCCAGGAGCGCCAGCACCACGGTGATCGCCATGGGATGGAACATCTTGCCCTCCACCCCCGTCAGGGCGAAGATCGGCAGGTAGACGATCATGATGATGAGCTGGCCGAAAATCAGCGGCCGCCGCGCCTCTTTCGAGGCCTCGAACACTTCGCCGAAGCGCTCGGCGCGCGTCAGCGTCCGCCCCGCCGCGGCCTGGGCATGCGCAATCCGCCGTACGCAGTTCTCGACGATGACCACCGCGCCATCGACGATGATGCCGAAGTCCAGCGCCCCCAGGCTCATCAGGTTGGCGCTGACCTTGTAGGACACCATGCCCGTGAAGGTGAACAGCATGGACAAGGGGATGACCATGGCCGTGATGAGCGCCGCCCGGATGTTGCCCAGGAACATGAACAGCACGACGATGACCAGGATCGCGCCTTCCAGCAGGTTCTTCTTGACCGTGGCGATGGCCTTGTCGACCAGCGTGGTCCGGTCGTAGACCGTCACGGTCTTCACGCCCGGCGGCAGGGTCTTGTTGATGGCCGCCAGCCGTTCGTCCACGGCCCGCGACACCGCGCGGCTGTTCTCGCCGATCAGCATGAACACGGTGCCCAGCACCACTTCCCTGCCGTTCTCTGTGGCGGCGCCGGTGCGCAGTTCGCGGCCCATCTGCACCTCGGCGATGTCGCGCACGCGTATGGGCTGGCCCTGGGCCTGGCTGACGATGACCTCGCGGATGTCCTCCAGGGATCCGACCTGTCCGGGCGCGCGCACCAGGTATTGCTCGCCGCCCCGCTCGATGTAGCCGGCCCCGACGTTGACGTTGTTGCGCTCCAGCGCGGTCACTACGTCCGCCAGCGTCAGGCCGTGGGCCGCCATGCGCTCCAGGTTGGGCGCGACGAGGTACTCCTTCGCGTAGCCCCCGATGGTGTTGACGTCGGTCACCCCGGGCACCGTCCGCAGTTGCGGGCGGACGACCCAGTCCTGGATCTCGCGCAGATCGGCCAGGGTGTAGGGGCCGCCATCCGGCTTGCGCGCGCCCGGCTCGGCCTCGACCGTCCACATGTAGATCTCCCCCAGTCCGGTCGAGATCGGCCCCAGGGTGGGCGTGACGCCCGCCGGCAGGGCTTCGCGCGCCTCCTGGATGCGCTGGTTGACCAGTTGGCGGGCGAAGTGGATGTCGGTGTCGTCGCGGAAGATGACGGTCACCTGCGACAGGCCATAGCGCGACAGCGACCGCGTCTGCGCAAGCCCGGGCAGTCCCGCCATGGTGGTCTCGACGGGATAGGTGATGCGCTGTTCGGTCTCCAGCGGCGAATAGCCCGGCGCGGACGTGTTGATCTGCACCTGGACGTTGGTGATGTCGGGCACCGCGTCGATGGACAGACGGGTGAAATTGTAGAAGCCCAGCGCGGCCACGCCGAATACCGCCAGCATGACCAGCCATCGTTGCTCGATGGCGAAACGGATGATCCGTTCGAACATGAGAGTCTTCCTGTCTGGCGGGTCTAGTGGGTATGCTCGGCGCTGGCCTTGCCCAGCTCGGCCTTGAGCGTGAAGGTATTGGTCTGGGCGTAGCGTGCGCCGGGAGCCAGGCCCTCCAGCACCTCCACCCGCAAGCCGTCGCGGCGTCCCGTTTTCACCGGCTGCGCCTTGAAGCCCCCGGGTACGGCGGTGAACACCACGCTGTCATCGCCCAAGGTCTGGATGGCGTCTGCCGGCACGGCCACGGCCACCGATTCCTCGCCGCGCAGGACCTTGACCGTGATGAAAAGGCCCGGCCGCCAGGCCATGCCGGGATTGGCCAGCGTGACGCGGGCGGTGGCCGTGCGGGTCTGCGCGCCCAGCAACGGACCGACGTAGGACACGGCGCCCTCGGCCGTCTCGTTCAGGGCGGACGAGGAAATGCTGACTTTCTCTCCGACGCGCACGGCCGAGAGGTCCTGCGGAGCGACGATGAACTCGGCCCAGACCGTGCCGAGGTCGGCGATGGTGAACACGGCGGTGGTGTCGCCCACCGCCTCGCCCATCGCCATGTGCTTCTCGACCACCGTGCCATCGAAAGGCGCGCGCAGCTGGTACTGGTTCAGGGCGGGAGCCTGGCCCGCCGCGCCCACGGCCTGGAGCTTCTGCGCGGCATTCTGCACCGCGATCCCCGCCTCTTCCCGCGCGGTGCGCGCCTGCAGGTAATCCTGCTCGGCGGATACGCGCTCCTCCCATAGCTTCTTTTCCCGCGCGAAGGTTTCCTCGGCCAGGTCCAGGCGCTTGCGCGCGGCCAACAGCTCGCTGCGCAGGTCCGACAGCGACGTGCTGGCGATCACGGCCAGCACCTGCCCCTTGCGGACCTGCTGCCCCAGGTCCGCGGACACGCGCTCGACGATACCGGCCAGCCTGGGCACGACGTGGGCCGTACGATCCTCGTTGAAACGTATCTCGCCCGGAAATTCGCGGGTCGGCCGCAGCACGCCCGGACCGGCCTCGGCGACGCGGATGCCGGCCGCCTGCGCCTGGGCCTCGCTCAGCTTCACCAGGCCGTCATCGGCGTGCTCGTCGGCGGGCGCGCCCGCCGGCGTCTCGCCGCCGTGGCCATGGCCGTCGTCCTCGCCGTGCGGCGCGGGCCAGAACAGTATGCCGGCCACCGCCAGCGCACCCGCGATCACGATGGCCGCCATCGCGGCCTTTTGCCTGCCGGACAGCGCGCCCGCCGAATGTGAAGATTCTTTCATATCGATTGCTCCATGATGCCCCCTGCCTCACTTGATCCAGGGCACCGCGGATCCGGCTTTGCCGGTCCGCCAGTGCCGCCCCCTTGAGGGGGGCGCGCGAAGCGCGCAGGGGGTGGGGTTTCCTTTAGCGGCCCAGCACGCGATCGATCGCGATGGCGGATTGATAGGTGTCGGCCAGCACGGCCAGATAGCGGATGCGGGCCTGGAACAGCGTGCGCTGCGCATCCAGGACATCCAGGAAGCCGGACTTGCCGGCCTCGAATCCGCGGGTGGCGGCTTCATAGGCGTCCCGCGCGCCGGGCAGCACCGTGCCGCGAAGCGCATCGGCGCTCTTGCGTGCCAGTTCCAGTTGCGCGGACGCCTGCCGGAGATCGTGGGCCAGCCTGATCTGCAAGGCGCGATGCACATCGCGCGCCTGATCGGCGCGCACCGTGGCCTCGTACAGATTGCCCTGGTTGCGGTCGAACAGCGGCAGCGGAATCGACACCCCCAGCAAGGTCTGGTTGCGGCCCAGCTCGTTATTGCGCTGCGTCCCCGCCGTCAGCCGCACGTCCGGATAACGCTTGCTGCGCTCGACGCCGATCACGGCATCGCGGCGTTCGATCTCCAGCCGGTGCGCCGCCAGTTCGGGAGCCTGCTCCAGTTCCCGGAGCAGCGTCTCGACCGGCGGGCGCGCGGGCAACACGTCCAGGCGGCCCACGGCCTGGCCGAAACGCGGATCGGGCTCCCCCCAGAGCGAACCCAATGCCCGCCGCGCCTCCTGCAGGCGCGCGCGCGCCGTTTCGACGTCGAGGTTGGCATTGGCCTGCTCGACGCGGGCCCGGGTCTCTTCCAGCGGCGGAACCTTGCCGGCCGCCACCCGCCGGGCCGCGATGTCCGCCGCCCGGGCGGCCACCTGCGCCGACCCGGTCGCCAGTTCCACGCCTTCCTGCGCGATCAGCAGATCGAAAAAAGCGGCCACCGTGGCCGCGCGCAGTTCCGCCCGCGCCCGCGTCAGCTCGGCCACCGCCACCGTCTGCGCCCGCTCCGCGGCCAGGATCCGCGCGGAGCGCTTGCCGCCAAGCTCGATGGGAATACCCAGCTCCACGCTGGTGGTGCGCGAATCGCGGCGCGTGTCTTCGACGGCAAGCGCGATGTCGGGATTGGGCAGGACCCCTGCCTGGACGACGCCGCCCTGCAAGGCTTCGGCCTCCTTGGCGGCGGCCGCCAGCGCCGGGTTGCTGGCAGCGGCCATGGCCAGCGCCGACTCCAGGGTCAACGGGCCGCCGGCGGCGGGCACCTGGTCAAGAATGGGAACAGGAACGGGAACGGGATCGGGCCATGGCTGGGCCACGACCACGGGGCTGGACAAGACGGCCGCCAGCCCGAGCGGCCATAGAAGTCTGCGCATCGAATTGCACCTGGAAAACGGATCCGTGGATTCGGCGAGACGAAAAAAGCGAATGGAACGGCTGCGTCTCGCCGGCTAGGCTAGAGCACGCCATTGGGGGCGTTCCGGCAGCGAGACGGGAGCCGTGGCCAGGAAGGCGGGCGGCGTGGGAGGATGGGCATGGGCGATGCCGGCCCGGGGCATGTCGGGCGTACCGCCCAGCACGGCCTGCAACGCGATCATGTGGCAGACCACGCAATCGGGATGCACGGCCTTCTTGGCGTCGCCCTTGTCGCCGGCGTCCTGGTGGACGTGTTCGTGATGGCCGAAGTGGACCTGGGCCACCGTGCCGGTTTCGTGCTGGCAATAGGCCGCCGCCGCTGCCCAGGTGACCTGGAACGGCAGGAAGACGAGCAGCAGCAGGATGAACAGGCGGCGCATCCGCGCATTGTAGCCGCAGGCGCCGCGCCTTGCCCTGCGACATGCCGTCGCGGGCGCCAGGCCCTGCACGCGCACCGCCGCGCGGGCATGGCGTTCCTGTGCGTGCGGTCGAACTCCCCGGTGGACGCGAGGCGGCGGTAGAGAAGTGGCGGTGCCACGGACAAGATGTCAAAATCCCCCGAGTGATTCGATGTTGATATCCATGAAACTCAACCCGCTGCGGCACCTCGTGGCCATCTTCGGGCAGGGCGGGCTGCGCGCGGCACCCTGCCGGCCGGCACCCGCGCCCTCCCTCCGGCCCGCGCGGGGCCGCGCATGATACGCAGGCACATCGAAGCCCAGGTGCTGGGCCTGACCGGACTGGCGCTGGGCGGCATCGACTTCGAGCATCCGCGCGGCGACCCCGGCCTGTTCGGCCCCGACTCGGCCTGCTGGAAGGTGCACGGCGATTTCACTTCCATGCTCATCGGCGGCATTGCCGCGCTGCTCATGCAGATGCTGCATCCGCTCGCGCTCGCCGGCGTCTGGGACCACTCCAATTTCCGCCAGGACATGCTGGGCCGCCTGCGCCGGACCGGCCAGTTCATATCGGGCACCACCTACGCCGCCACGGCGGACGCGGAGCGGCTGATCGCGCGCGTGCGCGGCATCCACGATCAGGTACGCGGCACGGCGCCCGACGGCCGTCCCTACGCGGCGGACGACCCCGACCTCCTGACCTGGGTCCACGTGGCCGAAGTCAGCAACTTCCTGGCCGCGCACCTGCGCCACCGCAATCCGGCGCTGCCAGGCGCCGAGCAGGACCGCTACTACGACGAGATCGCGCTGATCGCCTTGCGCCTGGGCGCCCGCGACGTCCCCCGCTCGCGCGCGGAAGTGGCGGCCTATCTGGCGCGCATGCGGCCGCAACTGGTGTGCGACGACCGCACCCGCGAAATCGCCCGTATCCTGTTGTCCCATCCCCCGGCCGTCAGCCCGCTGGCGCGGCCGGTGAGCCGGCTCATGATGGAGGCGGGCACGGCCTTGCTTCCCGGCTGGGCCGCCGGCATGCTGGAACTGCCGCGGCCCGCCTGGCGGGTCCGCGCGGCCGGCATGGCGATAAGCGGCGTCGCGCCGGTGCTGCGCTGGGCCGTCCGCAATGGCTCGGCGCACCGGGCGAAACGGCGCATGGGGCTGCTGCCGCCCGCCCCGGGCCGGCTTTGACGGGCGGCACGCGAATGTCTAACATATATTCCATATAGAAATTTGCTTATTTCTTTTAGAAATATATGATCTTTCGCCAATTCTTCGAGCCCGACTCCAGCACCTACACCTACCTCCTGGCGTCGCGCCGCGGCGGCGAGGCGCTGATCATCGACCCGGTCAAGGAACGCCTGGAGCACTACCTTCAGGCCATCCGCGAACTGGACCTGCGCCTGGTCCACGCCATCGACACCCACACCCACGCCGACCACATCACCGCGCTGGGCGACCTGCGCGATGCCACCGCCTGCACCACCATCATGGGCGAACGCTCGCGCGCCGAATGCGTCTCGCGCCAGGTGCGCGACGGCGAACTGCTGCGCGTGGACGGCATCACGCTGCAGGCTCTGTATACCCCCGGGCACACCGACGAGTCCTTCAGCTTCGTGCTGGAACCCGCCACGCCGCGAGCCGTCTTCACCGGCGATGTGCTGCTGGTCCGCAGTACGGGCCGCACCGACTTCCAGGCCGGCGACGCCGGGCTGTCCTGGCACTCCATCGTCGACCGGCTGTTCGCCCTGCCCGACGACACCACGGTCTATCCGGCGCACGACTACAAGGGCTGGACCGCGTCCAGCATCGGCGAAGAAAAGCGGCACAACCCTCGCCTGGCCGGCAAGACGCAGGCCGAGTACGTCGAGATCATGCGCAACCTGAACCTGCCCAACCCGCGCCTGATGGACGTGGCCATACCCGCCAACCTGGCGTGCGGACAAGCCCCGGGACTGGCGTAACGGCCTATCATGGGATCTCCGCCCGCGGAATCCCATGACCGCCCTCCTCATCCACCATGAATCCAACCGCCACGGCCGCGACCTCGTGGTCGGGGACATCCATGGCCATTTCACGCGGCTGCGGGCCGTCCTGGACCGCGCGGGCTTCGATCCCGCCACCGACCGCCTCTTCAGCGTGGGCGACCTGGTCGACCGGGGGCCGGAATCCGAACAGGTGCTGGATTGGCTGGCCTTTCCCTGGTTCCATGCGGTGCGCGGCAACCACGAGGACATCGCGATACGCTACGCCAAGGGCAATCCCATCGACCAGACCAGCTACATCGCCAACGGTGGCGCCTGGTTCGTGACGCAGCCCCTCGCGCGGCGCGCGGTCTATGCCGAGGCCTTCGCGCGCCTGCCGCTGGCCAGGGAAATCGAAACGCCGAGGGGGCTCGTGGGCATCCTGCACGCGGACAGCCCGGTGCGGGACTGGAGCCGGCTGGTCTGGTCGCTGCGGCTGTGGCGCGCGGCGCGGGACCGCGCGATGTGGTCGCGCGACCGGCTACAAGGCGACAACACCAGCGGCGTTGCCGGGCTGCGCGCGCTGGTGGTGGGCCACACTCCCGTGGAGGATCCCATCGTGCTGGGCAATGTCCATCACATCGATACGGGCGGGTGGATGCCGGACGGCCGCTTCACGCTGCTGGACCTCGCCACGCTGCAAGCGGTTCCGCCCGCCCCGCGCACCGCCGACCCTGCCCATACGCTAGACTGATTCCTGCCGCACGCCGCACGGCGACAGGAGGGCATCCATGCAGTCGACGACTCCCTGCCCCATTCCCTTCGAGGCCTTCGCCGCCGGCCTCGCGCCGCAGACGGGGGAACGCGCGGCCATCACGGCGGATTATCGGCGGGCGGAACACGAGCTGGTCGGACGCCTGCTCGACGAACTCGAGCCCCCGCCCGACAACGGGCCGGTCATGGATCTCGCGTGGCGGCTGGCGTCCACGCTGCGCGACCAGGCGGGGCTCCCGGCAACCGAAAGCCTGGCGCAGATGCTGCTGCAGGAGTTCTCGCTCTCGTCCGAGGAAGGCATCGCGCTGATGTGCCTGGCGGAGTCGGTCCTGCGCATCCCCGATACGGCCACCCAGGATGCGCTGATCCGCGACAAGATCAGCAAGGGCCGATGGTCGGCCCATCTGGGGCACAGTCCCTCGCCCTTCGTCAACGCCGCCATCTGGGGGCTCCTGCTGACCGGCCGCCTGTATGCGGCCCACCAGGGGTCGGGCCTGCAGGCGGCCCTGGCTGGCCTGGTGGAAAAAGGCGGCGAACCGCTGGTGCGCCGGGCCGTCGATGCCGCCATGCGCCTGCTGGGCGATCAGTTCGTCGCGGGCCGCACCGTGGAACAGGCGCTGGACCGCTCGCGCGCGCAGATCGCGCGAGGCTACACCCATTCCTATGACATGCTGGGCGAAGCCGCCATGACCGAGGCCGACGCCCTGCGCTACACCCGTGCCTACGAACAGGCGATCCATCTCATCGGCGCTTCGGCCAAGGGCGGCACGCCCCGCGAAGTCCCCGGCATCTCGATCAAGCTGTCGGCCCTGCATCCCCGCTACACGCGGAACCAGAAGGCGCGGGTGCTGGAGGAACTCTATCCGCGCCTGCTGTCGCTGGCGCGCGCGGCGCGCGGGCACGGCCTGGGCATCAACATCGATGCGGAAGAAACCGCGCGCCTGGACCTGTCGCTGGACCTGCTCGAACGCCTGTGCGGCGAACCGGACCTGGCGGAATGGGACGGGCTGGGATTCGTCGTCCAGGCCTATCAGAAGCGCAGCCTCCGGTTGATCGACCATCTGACGGCCCTGGCCCGCCGCAGCGGCCACCGGCTCATGATCCGGCTCGTCAAGGGCGCCTACTGGGACAGCGAGATCAAGCTCGCCCAGGTCCAGGGCCTGCCTGACTATCCGGTCTACACGCGCAAGCCCCACACCGATATCGCCTACCTCGCCTGCGCGCGCAAGCTGCTGGCCGCGCCCGACGCGGTCTTCCCCCAGTTCGCGACCCACAATGCCCATACCGTGGCGGCCATCTACCACCTCGCCGGCCCGGCGGACTTCCGCCCGGGCCAATACGAATTCCAATGCCTGCACGGCATGGGCGAGCCCCTGTACGACCAGATCGTGGGCACGGCGCGGAACGGCGGCCTGGACCGCCCCTGCCGCATCTACGCGCCGGTCGGTCCGCACGACACGCTGCTGGCCTATCTGGTGCGGCGCCTGCTCGAAAACGGCGCGAACACCTCATTCGTCCACCGCGTCGCCGACCGCGAACTGCCCCTGGAAGCCGTGGTCGTGGATCCCGTGGCGGCCGCGCGCGACATCGGCGCGGGAGGCGGCCCCGTCGGCGCGCCCGACCCCCGCATTGCCCTGCCGCCCGACCTGTATGGCGCCGAGCGCGCCAACTCGCAGGGGCTGGACTGGTCCGACGAAGCCAGCCTGCTGCGCCTGTCCCACCGGCTGGCCGGCGCTGCCGGGCGGACCTGGCTCGCCTGCCCCCTGTTGGACGACGAGGTCGATCCCGGGCCGCGCGTCGAGATCCGCAACCCGGCCCATCGCGGCGATCTCGTCGGCCATGTGCAGGAAGCCTCGCCGGCCGACCTCGAACGGGCGCTCACCCGGGCCGCGCACGCGGTTCGCCTCTGGCGCGACACCGCGCCGGCCGAGCGGGCGGCCGTCCTGCGCCGCGCGGCCAATGGCATGGAAGAGGCGCGCGAGGCCCTCGCGGCGCTGATGGTGCGCGAGGCCGGCAAGACCCTGCCCAATGCCTTCGGCGAAGTCCGCGAGACCATCGATTTCCTGCGCTACTACGCCGCGCGCGCCACCGATGGATTCGATTCCGCCGTTCACCGGCCGCTGGGCATCGTGGCCTGCATCAGCCCCTGGAATTTTCCGTTGTCCATCTTCACCGGCCAGGTGGCCGCCGCGCTGGCGGCCGGCAATACGGTGGTGGCCAAGCCGGCGGAACAGACCCCCCTGGTCGCCGCCGAATCCGTGCGCATCCTGCGTGCCGCGGGCGTTCCGCCTGGCGCGCTGCAGATGCTGCCCGGCCGCGGCGAGTCCGTCGGCGCCGGCCTGGTCGCCGATGGGCGCGTGCAAGGCGTGCTGTTCACCGGCTCGGTGGCGGTGGCCCGGGACATGCGGCGCGTGCTGGCCGAGCGGCTGGGCGCGAACGGCCGAAGCATTCCCCTGATCGCGGAAACCGGCGGCTTGAACGCCATGATCGTCGACTCGTCCGCCCTGCCCGAGCAAGTGGTCGCCGACGTCATGGAATCGGCCTTCGACAGTGCCGGCCAACGGTGCTCGGCCCTGCGCCTGCTCTGCCTGCAAGAGGATATCGCCGACCGGGTGCTGGCCATGCTGCGCGGCGCGATGGACGAATACCGCACCGGCCGGCCCGACCGGCTCGACACCGACGCCGGACCGGTCATAGACGAGGCGGCGCGCGACGACATCGAAGGCCATGTCGCGGCCATGCTGAACGCGGGCCGGCCGGTCTACCGCGCAGGCCGCCAGGATCCGGACGAATGCCGGCACGGATGCTTCGTCGCGCCCACGCTGATCGAACTGGAACGGCCGGACCAACTGCGCCGGGAAGTCTTCGGACCGGTCCTGCACGTGGTGCGCTTCGCGGGACGGCGCCTCGACCGTTTGCTGGAACAGGTGAACGCGCTGGGCTACGGACTCACGCTGGGCCTGCATACCCGCATCGACGAGACCGTCGCGCTGGTGCTCGACCGGGCGCGCGTCGGCAACATCTATGTGAACCGCAACATGATCGGCGCCGTCGTCGGCGTGCAGCCCTTCGGCGGCGAAGGCTTGTCGGGCACGGGCCCCAAGGCGGGCGGGCCGCTCTACCTGCCGCGCCTCTTGTCGGCGGCCCCGCCCGACACCGCGATACGCGCGCTGGCCGCGCATCCTCCTGCTCCCGCCTGGCTGCGGCGCGACCACCCCGCCCGGCCGCTTGCCGCGCTGTGGGACTGGGCCCGGGCGCAAGGCATGGAGAAACTGGCCAGGCGCTGCGGGGCCTACGCCGCGCGATTGCCCGAGAGCGCCATGGCCACCCTGCCGGGGCCCACGGGACAACTCGACGTCTATGCGCTGCGCCCGCGCGGCAAGGTGCTGTGCGTCGCGGATGAACCGTCCGACCTGCTGGCTCAACTGGCGGCCGTGCTCGCCACGGGCAACGACGCGCTGTGGCAGACCAGCCACGAGGCGGCCGCGCTCCATGCCTCGCTGCCGGCGGACATCGCCCGGCATGTCGCCGTGGCCGACCCCGCCGAATCCCCCTTCGACGCGGTCCTCGTCCATGCCGTGGGCAATCGTCTGAAATCGATCTTGCGGCAACTCGCCCGCCGCGCAGGCCCGATCGTGCCGCTGATCGACCTCGCGCCGGGAGACGCCGCCATCCCGCTCGAACGCCTGCTGGTCGAGCGTTCGGTCAGCATCAATACCGCCGCGGCCGGCGGCAATGCCAGCCTGATGGCGATGGCTTGACAGGCTCAGGCGCGCAGGTAGGCCCAGCCCTCGGCCTGCCGGCGCGCGATGTGCAGCACCGCGGCCTCGACCACGGCGATGCCGGCCGGCGCCGCCAGCCCGTTGGCCGCCAACGTGTTCCCGCAAAGACGGAGATGGCTGTCGGTGGCGTCCGGCTGCCCCAGGGCAGCCGCGACGGCGCCCGCGTTGGCCACCAGTTCGGCCTGGGCCTGGCCGTCGGCCTTGAGCAGATTGGCGAGATTGCGCCGGCCCCGTTCCAGGGCCGCGGGCGTGGGTGCGTGGATGACGAGCCGTATGGCGGACATGATGCTCCTTCCGAACGGGGCGCCGACGACGGCGGACCCGTGCAAATCACGAAGGAGCGATTCTACCGTCGCGGCGATCAGTCCACGCCCAGCTGCGTCGACAGGTGGGCCACATAACGGCCGAAGTCGGCATGGCCGCGATCGCGCGGCCTCGGCAGATCGATCACCAGATTCTCGACCACGTTCGCGGGCCGCCCGCCCAGCACGACGACCCGGTCGGCCAGAAACACCGCCTCGTCGATATCGTGGGTGACGAACATGATCGCCGCGTGCGTGGCCTGCCAGATCCGCATCAGTTCGGCCTGCAGGTGGCGGCGCGTCAGGGCGTCCACCGCGCTGAAGGGCTCGTCCATCAACAGGATGTCGGGCTTGACCGCCAGGGCCCGCGCGATGCCCACGCGCTGCGCCTGCCCGCCGGACAACTGGTGCGGCCAGCGGTCCGCGAACTCGGCCAGGCCGGTCAATCGCAGCGCCTCGGCCACCCGGCGGCGCTTTTCGTCGGCACCGATGTCCAGGGTCTCCAGGCCATAGGCGACGTTGCCTGACACGGTACGCCAGGGCAGCAGCCGGCCGTCCTGGAACACGACGGCCCGGCGGCGGCGGCCCGCCCGCTGTGGCAGGCGGAAATGCATCTGCCCCGCCGACGGCGCGATCAGGCCGGCCGCGGTGCGCAGCAGCGTGGACTTGCCCACGCCCGAGCCTCCGACCACGGCCAGGAACTCGCCCTTCGCGATGTCCAGGGACAGGTCCTGGATGACCGGTCCCGGCGCGCCCGGATGGGTATACGAGAAACGATCGAATTCGATTACGGCCGCCACGACAGCACCTTTTTTTCCAGCCAGGCGTAGCCCAGGTCGCAGATGGCGTAGACCAGCGAGATGGCCAGCATGTAGACGACGACGGCCTCGTAGGCACCCACGCCCGCGGCGGCATTCATTTCCTGTCCCATCCCGGGCACGCCCAGCAATTCCGCCGCGATCAGCGTCATCCACGCCTGGCCGATGCCGGTGCGCACGCCCGCCAGCGTACCGGGCGCGATGGCGGGCAGCGTGATGCTGACGGCGCGCCGCCAGTAGCTGCCCTGGCCGAAGCTGCGTGCCAGTTCATAGAAGCGGGGATCGATGTTGCGGACGGCGCTGTACGTGGCGAAGTAGTTCACCCAGAACACGCCGATCGCGATGACGAAAGCGGCGCCGGCATGGCTGACCTTGAACCACGCGATGGCGAATACCACCCAGGCCAGCGGCGGAATGGGCCGCAGCACGCGGGCCAGGTAGGCCTGGAACAGATCGAAGCGCCGTATCGTCGCGGCGGCCAGGCCGACCGCGATGCCGGACACGGTGCCCAGCGCCAGACCCCAGAAATAGTGGATGAGGCTGGAACCGACGGCGGGCAGCAAACGGCCCGAGGCCCACTCCTGCTCCAGCGCGCGGGGCAGCGCGAACGGATCGGGTAGCGTGCCGGGGTTGACCCAGCGGAACACGCCCGCCGCCTTCCACAGCAGCACGAAGACGACGATGCCCGCCAGGCCATAGGCCGCGCGCACCGGCCATCCGGGATTCTTGACCATGATGGACGCCGCGGAGCCTTATCGCCTGGCTGCCACGGGCTTGCCGGCGACGGCGTCATAGAAACGCGTATCGAACAGCTTGGCCACGTCCACCGCCGGACCTTCCAGCGTGCCGCTGTCGGACTGGAATTTCTGCAGCACCAGCGTCGCCGGCACGATGGCGTTGGGATCGGCCTCGAACTGCCCCTTGGAATTGCGGATCGACTTCTCGACCAGGTCCACCGGCAGGCGGCCGCCGCCCACGTATTTCTGCACCAGGGGCGCGGCCTTGGCCGGATCGGTATCCAGCAGCCGGGTCGCCGCGATATGGGCGGCCACCAGCGACTTCACCAGCTCGGGCTTCTCGTTGATCAGTTTTTCGCGCACCAGCAGCACCGCGCCGGGCTGGTGCGGAAACAGATCAGAACCGCGCGCGACGACGCGGGCCTTCGGGGCGCGGGTCAGGACGGTGGTCACGGTGGGTTCGAGGATCACCGCGCCGTCCACCGCGCCGGTCAGCAGGGTCTGCTGCATCTGCGCCTCGCCCTGGTAGATCAGCTTGAAGGACGCGGGGTCGACCTTGATCCGATTGCGCAGCCAGTATTGCAGCGCGGCCTCGGGCACCGCGCCTCTGGGATAGCTGGCGATGACGGGCTGGCGTCCCTTGTCCTTCGCGAAGCGGGAGAAGGCGGTGACGGGATCGCCCGAGGCGAAATAGGGCGCGAGGTCGCCCATGGCGACGAAGCTGACCTGCTCGACGATGTTGGAGGCAACCACCTTGATGTCCGCGCCCTTGCCGCGCGCGACCAGGGCCGGACCGATGCCGACGTAGGCGATGTCGAGCTGCCCCGCCAGCAGGGCCTGCACCAGCGCGGGTCCGCTCTGGAACTGGACCAGCTTGGGGGTGCCGCCCTCGGTCGGCAGCGCCCCCTGCTCACGCGCGATGAACAGTTGCGCGTCGGGCAGGATGGGAAGATAACCGATCTCCAACGGCGCGGCGGCGGCCGTCTGGAAAGCGGCCGAAGCGAAACCGAGCACGAGCGCGGCGGATGCGATGAAACGTTTCATGGTGTTCAGAACCTCGAGTGATATCGAGCAGGTTCTATATATTTTATTTAAATGTTTTTGAATCCATTAACAACTAAAAGAAATAAGCTTAAGCGCTTGCCGGCGTGGTATGTTGTATCCATCACGCACCTTCTACATGCGGTCCCGCGCCGCTCAGGAGGAGGAAAACCGGCCCGCTCCACCGGGCCGCGTCGACCGACGGTATGAACGCCAAGGCTCGCACAGCGCATGCTCCTGCCGGCCCGCCCACCCGGGCCGCGCGACCATGTTTCGGCCCGCGCCTCACCGCCGGCTCCTCCCTCCGCCCATCGCCTATCCCCTTCGCTGTTTTCCGGCCCGTCCATCCGACCGGGCCTTCAAGGCGCACTGCGCAAGCCAGCCGCGGCCCCGTCCGACCGGCCTGCTCCGCACACACCCCCTGCGCGCCCAACCCTGGACTGCGAGTGCATCATGAGCGCACATCCCGTCGAGACTGTCCTGACCCTGGACGACAAATACACGCAGCCGCGCGGCCGCGTCTACATGACCGGCACGCAGGCGCTGGTGCGCCTGATGCTGGCGCAGAAGCAGCGCGATGAAGCCGCCGGGCTGAACACCGCCGGCTTCGTCTCGGGCTACCGGGGCTCGCCGCTCGGATCGGTGGACCTGGAAATGTGGAAGGCCGCCCGCCACCTGGAAGCCCATCGCGTCAAGTTCGTGCCGGGGCTCAACGAGGAACTGGCGGCCACGGCGGTGTGGGGCACGCAGATGGTCAGCCTGGACGCCCGGGCCACCACCGACGGCGTGTTCGCGCTGTGGTACGGCAAAGGTCCGGGCGTGGACCGCTGCGGCGATGTGTTCAAGCACGGCAACATCGCGGGCTGTTCCCGCCACGGCGGCGTCGTGCTGGTGGCCGGCGACGACCATGCCTGCAAATCATCCACGCTGCCCCACCAGAGCGAGCACGCGTTCATCGCGGCCATGATCCCGGTGCTGAATCCCGCCGGCGTGCGCGAACTGATCGAGTTCGGCCTGCACGGCTATGCGATGTCGCGCTACTCGGGCTGCTGGGTGGGCCTGAAGGTCGTCAGCGACACCGTGGAGTCCTCGACTTCCATGGACATCGACCCCATGGCGGTGGACATCCGTGTACCCGACACCTATCCCATTCCGGAAGGCGGCTTCCATATCCGCTGGCCGGATCCGCCGCTGGAGCAGGAAAACCGGCTGCAGCGCGAACGCCTGTATGCCCTGCTGGAATACGTGCGGCAGAACGGACTGAACCGCCAGGACTGGCACGTCCCGCGCGCCAGGCTGGGCATCGTGACCACCGGCAAGAGCTACCTGGACGTACGCGAGGCCCTGGCCATGATGGGCATCGACGAGGCGGCCGCCCGCGCCATGGGGCTGCGGCTGCTGAAGATCGGCGTGTCGTGGCCGCTGGAACCCGAGTGCATCTGCGAATTCGCCGAGGGCCTGGAGGAGATCCTGGTGGTGGAGGAAAAGCGCCAGATCATCGAATACCAGATCAAGGAACATCTCTACAACGCGGCGATCGCCGCGCGGCCGCGCGTGGTCGGCAAGTACGACGAGACCGGCGAATGGGTGCACGTGCCGCACGACGGCATCCTGCTGTCGCCCAACGGCGAACTGACACCGGCGGCCATCGCCGGCGTGATCGCGTCGCGCATCGCCAAGGTGATCGGCCGCGAGGCCCTGGATGCGCGCGCGCTGCCCTACCTTGCCGCGCGCCAGCCGCCGGAGGGCTACACCCGCGCGGCCCCCGGGGCGCCGCAGCGCCTGCCCTACTTCTGCTCGGGCTGTCCCCACAACACGTCCACCAAGGTCCCCGAGGGCTCGCGCGCGGTAGCCGGCATAGGCTGCCACTACATGGCGCAGTGGATGAACCGCCATACCGAGACCTTCACGCAGATGGGCGGCGAAGGCGCGACCTGGATAGGCCAGGCCTTCTTCACCGACACGCCCCACATCTTCGCCAATCTCGGCGACGGCACCTACACGCACTCCGGGTCCCTGGCCATCCGCGCCGCCCTCGCCGCGGGCGTGAACATCACCTACAAGATCCTCGTCAACGACGCGGTCGCCATGACCGGCGGCCAGCCGGTCGAAGGCTCGCCCACGGTGCCGCAGATCCTGCAGCAGATGGTGGCCGAAGGCGTGCCCCACATCCAGCTCGTGAGCGACGAGCCCGATGCGCTGCGCGAGCTTCCCGGCCTGCCGGCGGGCATCGCCGTCAGCCACCGCGACCGCATGGACGACATCCAGCGCGAACTGCGCGAGAAGCCCGGGGTGTCGGTCATCGTCTACGTGCAGACCTGCGCCGCGGAAAAGCGCCGCCGCCGCAAACGCGGCAAGCTGGCCGATCCGCCGCGACGCGTGCTCATCAACGAAGAGGTCTGCGAAGGATGCGGCGATTGCGGCGTGCAGTCGAACTGTGTGTCCATCCTGCCCCTGGAGACACCGCTGGGCCGCAAGCGCACCATAGACCAGAGCTCGTGCAACAAGGACTTCTCGTGCGTGAAGGGGTTCTGCCCCAGCTTCGTCACGGTGGAAGGCGGCGCGCTGCGCAAACCGGCGGCGCGGCGGGCCCCTCCGCCGCGGGACCTGCCGGCGCCCGTGCTGCCCGGACTGGCCGAGGCGTGGAACATCGTCGTGACCGGCGTGGGCGGCACTGGCGTGGTCACGATAGGCGCGCTGATGGGCATCGCCGCCCATCTCGAAGGCAAGGGCGTCATCGTGCTGGACATGGCCGGGCTGGCGCAGAAAGGCGGCGCGGTGATGTCGCACGTGCGGCTGGCGGCCACCCCCGCCGCGCTGCACGCCACCCGGGTTCCCGCGAGCCAGGCCGACGTGGTCCTGGGTTGCGACCTGATGGTCGCCTGCGGCCAGGACGCCATCGACATGATGGCCGGCACGCGCACCCGCGCGGCGCTGAACCTGGACGTGTCGCCCACCGGCGCCTTCACCCAGGATCCGGACTGGCACGCCTCACCCGAGGCCATGCTGCAACGTGTGCGCGAAGCGGCCTGGCAGACCGAGGCGGTGGACGCCACCGAGATCGCCACCGGGCTCCTGGGCGACGCCATCGCCACCAACGTCTTCATGCTGGGCTATGCCTGGCAGAAAGGCTGGATCCCGCTGCGTGAGACCTCCCTGATGCGGGCGATCGAGCTGAACGCCACCGCCGTGGAAATGAACAAGGTTGCGTTCGCATGGGGACGGCAGGCCGCGCTGGACCTGCCGGCGACCAGCATCGCCGCCGGGCTCAAGCAGCCCGGAACGGTGGTGATGATGCCCCCCCGGCCGTATTCGCTGGATGCGCTGCTGGCCGACCGCACGCAGCGGCTTGCCCGCTACCAGAACGCCGCCTACGCCGCCCGCTACGAGACCTTCGTGCGCGAGATCGCCGCCCTGGAGGAGGAACGGATCGCCGGCAACCGGCTGGCGCGCACGGTCGCGGTCAGCCTCTACAAGCTCATGGCCTACAAGGACGAATACGAAGTCGCCCGGCTATTCGTCGAGACCGGCTTCGCCGAGCGCGTCGCGCGCCAGTTCGAAGGCGACTACCGACTGCGCTTCCACCTGGCGCCGCCGCTGTTCGCCCGCCGCGACACGCACGGCCACCTGGTGAAGCAGGCCTACGGCCCGTGGATGCTGACTGCCTACAAGTGGCTGGCCCGCGCGCGCCGGCTGCGCGGCACGCCGTTCGATCCGTTCGGCTATCTGCCCGAGCGGCGCGCCGAGCGCGCGGCGATCGGCGACTACGAGGCGTCGATGCGCCAGGTCCTCGCCACGCTTACCGCCGAACGCCTGCCGCTGGCGCTGGAGCTGGCCAGGCTCCCCCAGGAAGTGCGCGGCTTCGGACACGTCAAGGAGGAAAACGCACGCATCGCACGCGTCAAGCAGGAACGCCTGCTGGCGCGGTACGCCGAGCCCCCCGGCTCGGCCTCGCCGCAGGACCGTCAGGCCCCTCACGCCGTGGCCTGACGCTTTCCCCCCGCAGCAAGACAAGAATCGGAGACTTTCCATGATCCCGCTGCCTTCACTGGATTTCGGCGTGAACGACACCATCGAGATGCTGCGCGAAGTGGTCCGCAGCTTCGCCTCCAACGAAATCGAGCCGCGCGCCGCGGCCATCGACAAGGACAACGCTTTTCCCCGGGACCTGTGGAAGAAGATGGGCGACCTCGGGCTGCACGGCATGACGGTGGGCGACGACTACGGCGGCATCGCGCTGGGCTATCTTGCGCATGTGGTGACCATGGAGGAATTGTCGCGGGCGTCGGCGGCGGTGGGCCTGTCGTACGGCGCGCACTCCAACCTGTGCATCAACCAGTTGCACCGGCACGGCTCGCCGGAGCAGAAGGCGCGCCACCTGCCGCCGCTGGTCGCGGGGGACCACGTGGGCGCGCTGGCGATGAGCGAGACGACCTCCGGATCGGACGTCGTGTCCATGCGCCTGCGAGCCACGCGCAAGAACGGCCGGTTCGTCCTGAACGGCTCCAAGATGTGGATCACCAACGGTGGCGATGCCGACACGCTCATCGTCTACGCCAAGACCGACCCCGACGCCGGGCCGCGCGGCATCACCGCCTTCATCGTCGAGAAAGGCTTTCCCGGCCTGGCCTTCGGCGAGAAGCTCGACAAACTCGGCATGCGAGGCTCCAACACCTATCCCGTGTTCTTCGACGACTGCGAGGTCCCGGACGACAACGTGCTGGGCGGCATCGGCAACGGCGTCGGCGTGCTGATGAGCGGACTGGACTACGAACGCGCGGTACTTGCCGGCGGACCGCTGGGCATCATGGCCGCCTGCATGGACGTCGTGCTGCCTTACGTGCACGAGCGCAAGCAGTTCGGACAGAGCGTGGGCGAATTCCAGCTGATGCAGGGGAAGCTGGCCGACATGTACACCACCTGGCAGGCCTGCCGGGCCTACGTCTACGCGGTGGCGCGCAGCTGCGACCAGCCCGGCCACGACCGTTCGCTGCGCAAGGATGCGGCGGGCGCCATCCTGTACGCCGCCGAGAAGGCCACCTGGATGGCCGGGGAGGCCATCCAGGCGCTGGGAGGCAACGGCTATGTCAACGACTATCCGACGGGCCGTCTCTGGCGGGACGCCAAGCTGTACGAGATCGGCGCGGGCACCAGCGAGATACGGCGCATGCTGATAGGCAGGGAACTCTTTTCCGCAACCCGCTGACCCCTTTTTCCAGGAGCCAGGCCATGCATGCCCATACCAGCCGGCTGGATACCCGTTCCCCGGAGTTCCAGGCCAACGCCGATGCCATGCGCCGCCTCGTGGCCGACCTGCGGGCGCGAACGGCGCAGGCCGCGCAAGGCGGCGGCGACGCCGCCCGCGCCCGCCACGCGGCACGCGGCAAACTGTTGCCGCGCGAGCGCATCCGCCTGCTGCTGGATCCGGGCTCGCCCTTCCTGGAAATCGGCCAGTTGGCCGCGCTGGGCCTGTACGGCGACGAGGCTCCCTGCGCCGGCCTGATCGCGGGCATCGGCCGCATCCACGGCGTGGCCTGCATGGTCCTGGCCAACGATGCCACGGTCAAGGGCGGTACTTACTACCCCATGACGGTGAAGAAACACCTGCGGGCCCAGGAGGTCGCCGAGGCGAACCATCTGCCCTGCGTCTATCTCGTCGACTCCGGCGGCGCCTACCTGCCCCTCCAGGACGAGGTGTTCCCCGACCGCGAGCACTTCGGCCGCATCTTCTACAACCAGGCCAACATGTCGTCCCTGGGCATCGCGCAGATCTCGGTCGTGATGGGATCCTGCACCGCCGGCGGCGCCTACGTGCCCGCGATGAGCGACGAAACCGTGATCGTGCGGGGCCAGGGCACGATCTTCCTGGGCGGACCGCCGCTGGTGAAGGCCGCGACCGGGGAAATCGTCAGCGCGGAAGACCTGGGCGGCGGCGACGTGCATACCCGCGTCTCGGGCGTGGCCGACCACCTGGCCGAGAACGACGCCCATGCGCTGCACCTGGCGCGCCGCATCGTCGGCAACCTGAATCGCCCCGCCGCGCCGGCGCTGGCCGACGGCGACGAACCGGAGCACGGCGCGGAAGAGCTGTACGGCATCGTCCCCCAGGACGTCCGCAAACCCTACGATGTGCGCGAAGTCGTCGCCCGGCTGGTGGACGGATCGCGCTACGACGAGTTCAAGGCGCGCTACGGCCCCACCCTGTTCACCGGCTTCGCGCGCCTGTACGGCATGCCCGTGGGCATCGTTGCGAACAACGGCATCCTGTTCTCGGAATCGGCGCAGAAGGGCGCCCACTTCATCGAACTGTGCGCCCAGCGCAAGATCCCGCTGATCTTCCTGCAGAACATCAGCGGCTTCATGGTGGGCCGCAAGTACGAGAACGGCGGCATCGCCAAGGATGGCGCCAAG
Organism: Alcaligenaceae bacterium SAGV5; assembly: GCA_009360345.1. Lineage (GTDB taxonomy): Bacteria > Pseudomonadota > Gammaproteobacteria > Burkholderiales > Burkholderiaceae_B > Pigmentiphaga. Next base: position 1,659,305 of record SPDP01000001.1, on the reverse strand, counting down.
ATGGTGACCGCGGTCGCCACCGCCCGCGTGCCCAAGTTGACCGTCATCATCGGCGGCAGTTTCGGCGCCGGCAACTACGGCATGTGCGGGCGCGCCTACGGCCCCCGGTTCCTGTGGATGTGGCCGAACGCCCGCATCGGCGTCATGGGCGGCGAACAGGCCGCGTCGGTCCTGGCCACGGTACGGCGGGACACCGCGCAGTCCCGCGGCGAGGGCTGGAGCGAGGAAGACGAGGAAGCGTTCAAGGCGCCCATTCGCCGCCAGTACGAAACCCAGGGCCATCCCTATTACGCCACGGCCCGGCTATGGGATGACGGCATCATCGATCCCGCCCAGACGCGGCGCGTGCTGGGCCTGTCGCTGGCGGCGGCGCTGAACGCCCCCGTGGAGCCGACCCGCTTCGGCCTGTTCCGGATGTAGGACCTCTCAAGGGAAACCCCATCGTGTTCGACAAGATCCTGATCGCCAACCGCGGCGAAATCGCCTGCCGGATCATGGCCACGGCCCGGCGGCTGGGCGTGGCCGCCGTGGCGGTGTACTCGGACGCGGATACCGGCGCCCGGCATGTCCGGCTGGCCGACGCGGCCCGGCGCATCGGCCCGGCGCCGGCGCGGGACTCCTACCTGCGCGCGGACGCGCTGATCGAGGCCGCGCTGGCCAGCGGCGCGCAGGCCGTCCACCCGGGCTACGGCTTCCTGTCCGAGAATGCCGCCTTCGCCGAGGCCTGCGAGCGCGCCGGCCTCGTCTTCATCGGCCCGCCCGCCGGCGCGATCCGCGCGATGGGTTCCAAGTCGGCCGCCAAATCCTTGATGGAAAAGGCCGGCGTGCCGCTCACCCCGGGCTACCACGGCGACGACCAGGACCCCGGACTGCTGGCCCGCGAGGCCGCCCGCATCGGCTATCCGGTGCTGATCAAGGCCAGCGCGGGCGGCGGCGGCAAGGGCATGCGCCGCGTGGACCGGGCCGGAGACTTCGACGCGGCGCTCGCCGCCTGCAAGCGGGAGGCCGCCGCGGCCTTCGGCGACGATCGCATGCTGATCGAACGCTACGTCCAGCGTCCGCGCCACATCGAGATCCAGGTCTTCGGCGATAGCCACGGCAACATGGTCCATCTGTTCGAGCGCGATTGTTCGGTCCAGCGCCGCCACCAGAAGGTGCTGGAAGAAGCGCCGGCGCCCGGCATGGCCACCGGGCGGCGCGAGGCCATGGGCCGGGCCGCCATCGACGCCGCCCGCGCCGTGGGCTACGTGGGCGCCGGCACGGTCGAATTCATCGTCGACCCGGACGGGACCTTCTACTTCATGGAAATGAACACGCGGCTGCAGGTCGAGCACCCGGTCACCGAAATGATCACGGGGCTGGATCTCGTCGAATGGCAGTTGCGCGTGGCCAGCGGCGAAGCCCTGCCGCCGGATCTCCGGCCACCGGCCCCCCGCGGCCACGCGCTGGAAGCGCGCCTCTACGCCGAGGATCCCGGGCAAGGCTTCCTGCCCGCGGCGGGACGGCTCCGGCACTTCGCCCCCCCTCCCGCCGCTCCCTGGCTGCGCCTGGACGCCGGCGTCGACGAGGGTGACACCATCACCCCCCACTACGATCCGATGATCGCCAAGCTCATCGTCCACGGCGCCGACCGGCGCGAGGCCCTGGCCCGCATGCGGCAGGCCCTGTCCGCCTGCCGCATCGTGGGCCCGCCCACCAACCTCGCCTTCCTGTCGCGGCTGGTGGCCACGCCCTCGTTCGATCAGGCCGACCTCGACACCGGCCTGATCGAACGCGAGCACGACCGCCTGTTCGCACCCGACGCGGCGCCTCCCCGGGAGGCGTGGCTGCTGGCCGCGTTGGCCGAGATGCGGCATGTCGCCGGCGCGGCCCCCCCCGGCTCCCCCTGGCGCGCCGACGGCTGGCGCCTGAACACCGATGCCGCCACGGTGTTCGTGTTCTCGTGCGGCGGCCATCGCTGCGAAGTCTCGGTCACGCCCGGTCCCGGAACGATGACCGCCGTGCTGGACGGCTCGGCCGTTTCCGTGGGCCTGCGCGGGGAAGGCCCGCGACTGGAGGCGGCCTTGCCGGACCGCATGCTGCGGGCGGAGGTCTACCGGGATGGCGCCCGCCGCTTCGTCTACGGCGAAGGCACCGCCTGGACGCTCACGCTGGTCGATCCGCTGCTGGCCTGGGAACAGGGCGCGGACACCGGCGCCGCCTTGACCGCGCCCATGCCGGGCCGCATGGCCGCCCATCTGGTGGCCCCCGGCGCGCGGGTGGCCGCCGGCACGCCGCTGTTGGTGCTCGAGGCCATGAAGATGGAACACACGATCGGCGCCCCGACCGACGGAAGGGTGAAAGCTTTCCGTTTCGCGGTCGGCGATTCGGTGAACGACGGCGACGAACTGGTGGACTTCGAGCCCTGACGCCCCGCGGCCTCAGGGCACCCCCGCCTCCCGGGGCGGCACCGCCTTGCGCCTGCCGCGGAGCGCCAGCACGGCGCCCCATGCCAGGCCCGCCGTGGCTGCGACGGCGGACGCCGTCAGCACGCCCAGCTTGGCCGCTCCCAGCAGGTTCTCGTCGGCGAACGCCAGGTTGGCGATAAAAATGGACATCGTGAAGCCTATGCCCGCCAGCAGCCCCACCAGCGCGACCCCGCTCCACGTGACGCCGGCGGGCAGCCTGCACCACCCCAGCCGGACCGCGACCCAGCTGGCCGCGATGACGCCCAGCGGCTTGCCGAGCACCAGCGCCGCCGCCACCCCGAGCATCACGGCCTGCGACGAGGACGCCGACAGGTCCACGCCGTCCAGCGTGACACCGGCGTTGGCCAGGGCGAACAGCGGCATGACGACATAGGCCACCCACGGATGCAGGGCCATCTGCACGCGCGTCACGGGCGCGATCAACTCGCGCTGCGCCCACCGCAGCCGCCGCGCCTGCTCCGCCGTGCCATCCGTATCGGAGGCGCCCGCGCGCACCAGGAAATCCGCGGCGCGGCGCACGATGTCCAGCGGGTGCTCGTGGCGCGGCGCGGGCAGCACCGGCGTCATCAGGCCCAGCACGACGCCCGCCAGCGTGGGGTGCGCGCCCGTCTGCAACAGGCCGACCCACAGCACCGCGCCGGGCAGCACATAGGCGTAGGCGGACCCCACGCCCATCCGCTGCAAGGCCAGCACCATCAGGATGCCCACGGCGGCCACGAGCAGCCCGGTGTAGTCCAGCCCGCCGGAATAGAACATCGCGATGATCAGCACGGCGACGATATCGTCGATGATCGCCAGGGCCAGCAGGAAGATACGCACGCTGCCGGGGATGGATCGGCCCAGCAGCGCCAGCACGCCGACCGCGAACGCGATGTCCGTGGCGGTGGGCACGGCCCAGCCCTGGCTCTGCGGCGCCTGGCCATTGAACGCCAGATAGATCAGCGCGGGCACCGCCACGCCGCCCAGCGCGGCCGCCAGCGGCAGCGCCGCCTGGGCCAGGCTGGCCAGCGCGCCTTCGTGGATCTCGCGCCGTATTTCCATGCCGACCACGAGAAAGAACACCGTCATCAGCGCGTCGTTGATCCAGAAATGCAGGGACTGCGAAACGACGTAGCTGCCCACGCCGAAGGTAAGCGGCGCGTGCCACAGGGCATGGTAGCCGGAGGCGAAGGAAGAATTGGCCCAGACCAGGGCGATGGCGGCCGCGGCCAGCAGCACGATGCCGCTGACGGCTTCGATGTGGAGGAATCGTTCCAGCGTGAGCAGGGCCCGGGCAGCAAGATCCTGGGCGCGCGGAACGGGCCGGCGGGGGGCGTGTTGGTTCATCGAGATCATCCAAAAGCAATCCTGCACCGGCGGCCCGACCGATGCCCAGAACCTGCTCCCGCATATACAGCGGGAACACCCGGCGTTATTTTATACGAACACGCGCCGCATTCCGCCCAGGAGAACCTGTCATGAAAGCCGTTGCGCTCGGAGCCCCAGGCGGGCTCGACCATATCCAATTGATCGACCTGCCCGACCCGGGCCCCCCCGCCTCCGGCGAGATTCGCGTGCGCCTGCACGCCAGCTCGCTGAACTACCACGACTACCTCGTGGCCCTGCGCACGGACGAGCGCCACTTCGGCCGCATCCCGATGGCGGACGGCGCCGGCGTGGTCGAGCAGGTAGGCCGGGGGGTGGAGGAATTCGCGGAAGGCGACCACGTGGTCTCCACCTTCTTCCCCCACTGGCTGGACGGCGAGGCCAGGGTCGGCAATTTCTCCACGGTCCCCGGCGACGGCGTGGACGGCTATGCGCGCGAGGCCATCGTCCGCCCCGCGACCTGGTTCACGCGCGCGCCCCGCCATCTCGACCACGCCGAATCGGCCACGCTGACCACGGCCGGCCTGACGGCCTGGCGCGCCCTGGTCTGCGACGACCGGCTCAAGGCGGGCGACACGGTGCTGGCACTGGGCACCGGCGGTGTCTCCGTCTTCGCGCTGCAACTGGCCAAGGCCATGGGCGCGTCCGTCATCGTCACCTCGTCCTCGGACGAGAAGCTGGCGCGCGCCCGCGCCCTGGGTGCCGACCACGTCATCAACTACCGGAGCGATCCGCAGTGGGGCGACACGGTGCGCAAGCTCACCGGCGGGGGCGTGGACCACGTGATCGAAGTCGGCGGCCCGGGTACGCTGGCGCAATCCATCAAGGCCGTGCGCGTGGCCGGGCACATCTCGCTGATCGGCGTGCTGACCGGCGGCAGCGGCGAAATCCCCACGGCGGCCTTGATGGCCAAGCAGGCGCGCCTGCAGGGTCTCATCGTGGGCAGCCGCCGGCAGCAGCAGGAGATGGTGCGCGCGCTGGAGGCCATCGGCCTGCATCCCGTGATCGACCGTCGCTTCCCCCTGGACAAGATCGCCGACGCCTTTCGCCACGAGGCGGCGCATGCCCATTTCGGCAAGATCTGCCTGGAGTTCTGAACACAAGACCGCAAGGAGCCGGCATGACCTATGAACTCTGGTACTGGAATGGCATACCCGGACGCGGCGAGTTCGTCCGCCTGGCGCTGGAAGCCGGCGGCATCCCCTACCGGGACCGCGCGCGCGAATCCGGCACCCTGGCGCCGGACCTGGTGGCCGATATGTGCGCCGACCGCGACAGCCCCCCTTTCGCGCCCCCTTATCTGGTCGCCGGCGACATGACGATCTCGCAGACGGCCAACATCCTGCTCTTCCTGGGCGAACGCCACGGCCTCGCGCCGGGCGACCAGGCGGGCCGGCTGTGGATCAACCAGATCCAGTTGACCATCGCCGACATGGTGGCCGAGGCCCACGATGTCCATCACCCCATCGCCTCCGGGCTGTACTACGAGGAACAAAAGACGGAGGCGCTGCGGCGCGCCGGCGATTTCCGCGGCCAGCGCATGCCCAAGTTCCTGGGCTATTTCGAACGCGTGCTGGCCCGCCGGGGCAACTGGGTCGGCGGCGGGCACCGCTGGACCTATGCCGACCTGTCGCTCTACCATCTGGTCGATGGCCTGCTGTACGCCTTCCCCCGCCGAATGACGACGCTCGCGCGCGACCACCCGGGCGTGATGGCGCTGCATGCGCGCGTCGGCGGCCTGCCCGAGCTCCAGGCCTATCTGGGAAGCGGACGGCGCCTGCCCTGGGGCGACGGCATCTTCCGCCACTACCGGGAGCTCGACGGCGACTAGCGGGCGCGTTTGCGGGACAGCGGCGGGAGCCTGTACGCTTGGGGCGATGTCCTTCCCCGTACCCGCCATGCCTGCCATCCTTGCCCGCAGCCTGCTATGGGCGGCCGCCCTGTGCGCCGCCGCTCCCGTCCATGCCGAGAGCTTCATCACCCGCCTGCTGAACAAACCCGTGCCCGGCGGCGTGGCCGTCATCGCGCTGGGCGATAGTCCCGCCGCCCCCGTGGCGACCTATCTCGACCGTCGGACGATGGTGCTGCGCGACGACAGCGGACAGTGGATCGCCGTCGTCGGCATCCCGCTGGGCACCAAACCCGGCACGCAACGGCTGGCGGTGCGGGAGGAAGCGGGAACGCGCACGCTGGATTTCCAGGTAGGGACCAAGACCTACGTCGCCCAGCACATCAAGCTCAAGAACAAGCGCCAGGTCAACCCGGATCCGGCCGATCTCGCGCGCATCGAGAAGGAAACCGCCGAACAACTGGCCGCCTACCGTGCCTTCAGACCGCAGGGCCCCAGCAACGTCATGCTGGACCGCCCCGTTGCCGGCGGCCGGCTGTCCAGTCCCTTCGGATTGCAGCGTTTCTTCAACGGCGAACCGCGCAACCCTCATTCCGGCCTGGACTTCGCCGTGCCCGCCGGCACGCCGGTCAAGGCGCCCGCCGCGGGGCGCGTGGTCCTGGTGGGCGACTATTTCTTCAACGGCAAGACCGTGTTCGTCGACCATGGGCAGGGCTTCATCAGCATGTTCTGCCATCTGTCCGAGACAGGCGTGCGCGTGGGCCAGGACGTGGCGCGGGGCGAGGAAGTCGGACGGGTCGGATCGACCGGCCGCGCCACCGGCCCCCACCTGCACTGGAACGTCAGCCTGAACGACGCGCGAGTGGATCCCGCCATCTTCATCGGCGCCTTCAAGCCCTGAGGGCGGAGCAACACTTCATTACACATTTCTCGCCGCGGGCCTCGTCGCGCTTGCTTGCCCAAGACTGGGCGAAGGCCTAGTATCCGATCCAACAAGCGTCGCTGCTTATACGTATCGTGGGTTCATACAGTACGCGTTCTACCCTACAAGGAGCTGAACATGGGTGATTCCACGCACGCTGACGATACCGGCGAAGTCAACAACCGGCGACGCTTCCTCCAGCAGGTCGCCACCGTATCCGGGTCCCTTCCCTTCGCGCCCGGACTGGCGGCGGGCGCCGCGGCCGGCGCCCTGGCCGGCGCGGCCCAGGCGCAGACGGCCCCCGCGGCGGCGCCTCCTCCCGGCCCCAAGGTCAACGACGTCTACGGCTACAACTCGTTCAGCCCGGACGAAGCCGCCTTCGTCGAGACACTGGTCAACACCATGTGCCCGGCCGACGAATACACGCCCAACGGCGTGGACTGCGGCCTGGCGATCTACATCGACCGCCAGCTCGCCGGCGCCTATGGCAAGGGCTACAAACGCTATATGCGCGCGCCCTTCGCGGAAGGCCTGCCCCAACAGGGACCGCAGCTTCCGCTCACGCCCGAGCAGCACTTCAAGGCAGGCGTCGCGGCCGCCAACGAAGCGGCCAAGGCACGTTCGAACAAGACCTTCGACCAGTTCACGCCGACGGAGGCCGACGCCTTCCTGAAGGATCTCGGAGCGGGCAAGGTCAAGCAGGGCGAACTCGACCTGGCGTACTGGTTCAACGGCATCGTCTACCCCCTCTTCACCCAGGCCTGTTTCGCCGATCCCATCTACGGCGGCAATTACGACAAGGTCTTCTGGCGCATGATCGGCTACCCCGGCCTGCCCGCCACGCACACGATCGACATGGTCGAGTTCCGTGGCAAGCCGTTCCCGGGAGCCAAGGATCCCAAGTCCATCGCCGACTTCAGCTGAGAGGCCCACCATGAAGACACTGAACAAGCGCACCGTCGTCATCGTCGGCGGCGGGCTGACTGCCGGGCTGATCGCGCGCCAGTTGACCGACAAAGGCGTGGAGGTCGTCGTGCTGGAACGCGGCGGCGACCATACCGACGGCGCGGAGGCCAAGCTTCCCACCCAGCGCGACGAGCTGCGCTGGGACGTACGCCAGGGCCTGGTGCAGGACTGGTCGGTGCAGACCTATTCGCTGCGCTATCACAGCAAGGACGTCGCGCTGCCGGTACGCTGGATGGAGGCCTTCCTGCCCGGCGAGGGCATGGGCGGGGCCGCCAACCACTGGAACGGGCACACCTGGCGCTGGGCCGAATACGATCCCATGCTGCGCAGCCATCACGTGCAGCGCTACGGCGCGAAGGCCATACCCGCCGACATGCCCCTGCAGGACTGGGGAGTCACCTACAAGGAACTGGAGCCCTATCACGACCTGTTCGAGCGCCTGTTCGGCCTGTCGGGCAAGGCGGGCAACATCGACGGGCAGGTCCAGGCGGGAGGCAATCCCTTCGAGGCGCCCCGCCGCGGCGAATACCCCCAGAAACCGCTGGAAAGCACGGAAGCCGGCGTGGTGTTCAAGGAGTTGGCCACGCGCCTGGGCTACCACCCCTTCCCCACGCCGGCCGCGAATTCCTCCGGCCCCTACACCAACCCCGACGGCCAGAAACTCGGCCAGTGCCAATACTGCGGCCACTGTGAACGCTTCATCTGCGAGGCCAAGGCCAAGGGTTCGCCCGAAGTGCTGCTCTACCCCATGCTGCGGGAACGCAAGGGCTTCGAGATCCGGCTCCACACCCACGTGCTGGGCGTGAACTACGACAGCCGCGCCAAACGGGCCACGGGGGTGCGCTACCTGGACCTGATGACCGGCCAGGAATACGAGCAGCCCGCCGACGTGGTCGTGCTGGCGGCATTCACGATGACCAACACCAAGCTGCTCCTGACCAGCAAGATCGGCAAGCCCTACGACCCGGTGTCCAACAGCGGCGTGGTTGGCAAGAACTTCTGTTATCAGACCAACTCGGGCGTCAACCTGTTCTTCAAGGACCGCTGGTTCAATCCCTATCTGGCCACCGGCAGCACGCAGATGGTGATGGACGATTTCAACAACGACAACTTCGATCACGCCGGACTCGGCTTCCTCGGCGGAGGCGGAATCGGCGCGAGCCAGTTCGGCGGCCGCCCGATCAACAGCCGCCGCCTGCCGCCGGGCACGCCGCAATGGGGCACCGCCTGGAAGAAGGCGAACGCCGACTGGTACGCCCACTCCATGGCGATGGGTATCCAGGGCAGTTGCTATCCGCATCGCGACAACTACCTGAGCCTGGATCCGGCCTATACCGACGCCTACGGGCAGCCGCTGCTGCGCATGACCTTCGACTTCCGCGACAACGAACTGAAGATGTCCGATTGGGTCACCCGCAAGATGGAGGACATGGCCAAGGCCGCCGGCGCCGACATCGTGGGCCCCGCCGTCGCGCGCAAGTCGCCCTTCGACACCCGCCAATACCAGAGCACGCACGTCACCGGCGGCACCGTCATGGGCACCGATCCCAAGACCAGCGTGGTTTCTCCCCGCCTGCAGCATTGGGATGCGCAGAACCTGTTCGTCGTGGGCGCCTCGGTCTATCCGCACAATTCGGGCTACAACCCGACGGGCCCACTGGCAGCGCTGGCCCTCAGGCTGGGAGACGACCTCGTGCGCTACGTCGCCAGGCCCGGCATGCTGTCCTGACCCATCGCCTCCCCGACACTCCCGAAACCGCGGCCCGCCCGGACGGGCCGCCCAAGCCAGGAAAAATCATCATGACGTTCAGACCTCTCGCCGCCTGCGCCCTCGCGCTGGGCGCCGCCGCGTTCCCCGCGCTCGGCCAGGACCTCAACGCGGGCAAGGCCGCCTTCGCCCAATGCGCGGCCTGTCACTCCGTCGATGGCACCAACGGCGCGGGCCCCAGCCTGAAGGGCGTGATCGGCCGCAAGGCCGGGTCCTTCGCGGGATTCCGCTACTCGCGCGCGATGAAAAGCTCGACTACCGTATGGGACGACAAGACGCTCGACGCCTATCTCGCCAACCCGCAGGCGGCCATGCCCGGCAACGTGATGCCGTTCTCGGGCGTGGCCGACCCCAAACAGCGCGCGGACCTGATCGAATACCTGAAATCGCTCAAGTAGCGCGCCTCAAGGAGGTTCCATGAGCAAAGTCCTGGTTCTCTATTACTCGTCATACGGCCATATCGAAAAAATGGCCGAAGCCGTCGCCGAGGGGGCGCGCGGCGCCGGCGCCCAGGTGGACATCAAGCGCGTGCCGGAAACCGTGCCGGCCGAGGTTGCGAAGAATGCCCACTTCAAGCTGGACCAGGCCGCTCCCGTGGCCACCGTGGCCGATCTTGAACACTACGATGCCATCATCGTCGGCACCGGCACGCGCTACGGGCGCATGTCCTCGCAGATGGCCGCCTTCCTCGACCAGACCGGCGGCCTGTGGGCGCGAGGGGCCCTGAACGGCAAGGTCGGGGCCGCGTTCGCCTCCACCGCCACCCAGCACGGCGGCCAGGAGACCACGCTGTTCTCCATCATCACCAACCTGCTGCACTTCGGCATGGTGGTGGTGGGCCTGCCGTACAGCTACCAGGGCCAGATGACCCTGACCGAGATCGTGGGCGGCGCGCCCTACGGCGCGACCACCATCGCCGGCGGCGACGGCTCCCGCCAACCCTCGGCGGCCGATCTCGCGGGCGCGCGCTTCCAGGGCGAGCTGGTGGCGCGCACCGCCAACAAGCTGTTCGGCTGACTGCATTGACACATCGCGGGCGCCGGCCCGCGATGCCCTACTTGGCCATGTCGCGCGCGCGCTGGGCCAGGCCGGGATTCTGTTCGACGGCCTGGCCGATGCCGTTGAACTCGTCCACCGTGAGGCCTTCGCGGTGCACGGCGTCGACCATCTTGCCATCGGCCTCCTTGTGCACCTGCTGCTGCGACGCGGCGTCCGTCGCGGCGTTGAGCCGCGGCGTGTACTCCTGGGAAATCATGGCCACCTTCTGCGCGGCGCTCACGAACTTGCGCAGTTGGTCGTCCGACACGCTGGACGCGGGCCGGGGCTGCGCGGGCGTCACGCCCTGCGCGGGGCCGGGCTCGGGCGCGCCTTGCGGCGCCTGCGCCATCGCGGCCGACGCCATCACGATCAGGCCAGCGCCCACGGCGGAAAAATAGCTTCGTTTCACGGCAATCTCCAATCGGGTTCCTGACGCCGCCATCGTGCCAAAAACAGACGGGGCGCCAGGTTGCCGTATGTATGCGAGAACGGGCCATCGGCCTCACAGGCCGTAACATCCGTGCCCGGCCCCGAGCGCGCGCGCGGTCCGCAAGCGCCCGAAGGCGCCGTGTCGCCGGGGCTCGCGGCCGTGCGGCGTCGGCGACACGGCGCCGACGCCGGCTCCCCGCGCCGATGCCGACGCTTACATCTTGGCGGCGGACCGGCTCAAGCGCCCCACGGAAGTCCGGGGCATCCAGACCGTGGCCGCCATGACCAGCAGCGAGATGGCCAGCACCGCCCAGAACGTCATGTGCAGGGACTCCTGCATCGCGGCCTGGATGACGGGATTCGAGCCAGCGGCGGACTCCAGCGCGTGCTTGAGCTGCTCCGAGGAAATGGGCGCATCCGCGGTGGCCCGGGCCAGCCCGAAATTGAATACCGCGCCCAGCGCGGCCGCTCCCAATGTGCTGCCCAGGTTGCGCGCGAAGATGTTGGAAGCCGTCGCGCTGCCGCGGTCGGATACATCCACGATCTCCTGGATCAGCACCAGCGAACAGACCCCCATGAAACCCATGCCCAGCCCCACGACGAGCGAGCCCGCGCCCGCCAGCACCGGCGAGTTGTCCGGCGTCAGCAACAGGAACGCACAGGCGCCGATCGGCACGAGCACGCTGCCGAGCAGCATCATGGGCCGCAGGCCGTAGCGGGGAAACACCTTGGCCGCCACGGTGGAACCCAGCGGCCAGCCCACCATGATCATGGTCAGCGCCAGTCCCGCCACCACCGGCGTCCGATGTTGCACGCTCTGCACATACATGGGCAGGAAGGTCGTCAACCCCATGATGACCATGCTTCCCAGCAGCATCGCGATATTCGCCGCGGCCACCGGCCGCCGGCTCCACAACGCGAAGGACACGACGGGATGCTCGGCGCGCCGCTCCTGCAGCACGAACAGGACCAGGCAGACGACGAAAGCTCCCGCGGCCATCCACGCCCGGCCTGCCAGGCCGTCGCCGGCGTCGGTCAAGGCGAACATCAATGCCGCCACGGTGGCCGTGAACAGCGCGGCACCGGTCACGTCGATGGACATCGGCCGCCGCTCGCGCTGTTCGTGCAGGAAGAACACGAAGCCCGCCATGGCCAGCAGGCCCAGCGGCACGTTCATCCAGAAGATCCACGCCCACGAGAACTGGTGGATGACCAGCGCGCCCAGCATCGGCCCCAGCACGCCGGAAATCGCCCACACGCTGGCCAGATACCCCTGGACCTTGCCGCGCTCGCGCACCGGATACAGGTCCGCCACGATGGTCATGCCCACCGGCTGGATCGCCCCCGCGCCTATGCCCTGGACAAGCCGGAACACGATCATCGACGGCATGGACCACGCGAAGCCCGCCAGCACCGATCCCAGCAGGAACACGGCGATGCCGGCCAGCATCATCGGCTTGCGGCCGTAGATGTCGGACAATTTCCCGAAGACCACGGTCATCGCGGTCTGGGTCAGCAGGAACGAGGCGAACACCCAGCTGTACAGCTTCAGCCCGCCCAGGTCCCCGGCGATCTGCGGCATGGCGGTCGCCACGATGGTCGCCTCGATGGCGATCATGAACATGGCCGCAACCACCGAGGCAATGACGAGCGGGCGGGAAGTGCGCGAAGCGGCGAGAGACACGGTGCGGTATCCGTTGCGGGAGGTGGCTGGAGGGGGCCCGCACGAGTGTAGAGCACGGGCAAAGATCCGGGAAATGCGCCATTTCAGCCGCGCGTCAGGATCGGCAAAGGCAACTGGTCCGCGTCATCATCCTGGTATACGCTTGAACGGCATCCGGCGGATCGCCTCTCGGCCTTCGCCGGACTCATCCAAGCCGTCAAGGAGATAAACATGTCGACCACCGTCCCCCGTCTCGCCGCCATCGCCCTGGGCCTGTTCCTCGGCGCCACCACCGTCCAGGCCCAGCTCCTGGATTCCGTCAAGGGCGCGCTGGGCGGCGGCAGCCAGCAATCGTCGGGCGGCGGCTCGCTGCTGGGAGGCCTGGGCGGCGCGTCCATGCCTTCGCTGGGATCCGTCGGCACCGGCAACATCACCGGCATCCTGACCTACTGCGCCAAGAACAATTACCTGGGCGGCGGCGCCTCGTCGGTCAAGGACAAGCTGCTGGGCAAACTCGGCGGAGAACAGCAGGCCCAGTCCGACCCCGGCTACCGCGAGGGCCTGAGCGGCATCCTGGGCGGCAACAGCGGCCAGAAGATGGAACTGGGCAGCGGCGGCGGGCTCAAGCAGCAGATCACCGAAAAGGTCTGCGACCAGGTACTGCAATACGGGCAGTCCCTGCTGTAGCCCGGCCGGCAGGATCGCGCCGGCCGGGGTGGCCAGGCGCGATATTCACATAAGCTTATTAGTAACAATACGTTGATGTTTTATCGATGAAAGCATAACGTTTGCGTCGAGCCACAGCCCGCCGACGCCGACGTTGCGGTGTCGCTTGTCCTTCATCATCGACCGAGAAATCAACGTGCCGACGCGACTCCCCTTCCACCGCCTGCTGGCCGCCACCGCCGTCTCCAGCCTGTTGTCCGCCCCCGTCCTGGCCGCGGAACCTCCCATCGCCATCGGGCTGTTCACCCACTTGTCCGGCAATTTCGCCGAATACGGCGCCAGCTTCAAGAACGCCGTCGAACTCTATCTGGACAAGGTCAACGCCGACGGCGGCATCAACGGCCGCCCGGTCAGGCTGGTGGTCGAGGACGACCGCAACTCGCCGCAGGAAGCGGCCACCGTGGCGCGCAAGATCGTGGCCACGCCCGGCGTGGTGCTAGCCATCGGCTCCTGGTCGACCACGGCGTCGCTGGCGGCGGCGCCCATCTTCACCGAAGCGAAGATCGCGCAGATCAGCCCGACCTCGTCGCACCCCGACTTCAGCAAGCAGAGCCCCTATCAATTCCGGCAGAACAATACCGATGACGTGCTGGCCCAGTACAACGCCGACACCATCCACAAGCAGCTCAAGGCCAATCGCATCGTCATCCCGTATTCGCAGGACGACTGGGGCCTGTTCACCGTCAAGGCCACCTCGGCCGCCATCGAGAAAGACGGCGGCAAGGTGCTGCTGACCGAGGCCGTGATGCCCAACGCCCGGGATTTCCGGCCGCTGGTCAGCAAGATCAAGTCGCTCAAGCCCGACGGCGTATTCCTGGCCCTGCCCTACCAGGAAGCGTCGATCTTCATCCAGCAGTTGCGCCAGGCCGGCGTCGACATCCCGGTGGGCGGCGGCGTGCCGCTGACCTCGCCCAAGTTCATCGAACTGGCGGGCAAGGCCGCCGAGGGCGTGGTCGTCCACAGCATCTTCTTCGCCGGCGATCCGTCCAAGAAAGCCTTCGTCGATGTCTACCGCGCCAAGTACAACCGGACGCCCGACCAGTTCGCCGCGCTGGCCTATGACGCGGCCGGCGTGGGCGTGGCCGCCATTCGCCGGGCCGTGCAGTCGGGCAAGCCACTGACTGGCCAGAGCGTGCGCGACGAACTGGCGAGCGGCCCGCCCTACGAGGGTGTCACCGGCGTGACCAAGTACGAGAACGGCAACGTCCGCAAGGCACCTACTTTCCTCGTGATACGCAACGGCGAATTCCAGTTGGCCAGGTAATTCCCTTACGCGCCTGCCGCCGGCCCGCCTCACGGCGCGGCCGGCGCAACCTTTTCCGGCAACCGCACTCACTCCCATGCTCGAATTATTCGCCAGCCAGATCTTGAACGGCCTGGCCATCGGCCAGGTCTATGCGCTGATCGCGCTCGGCTTCTCGCTGGTGTTCGGCGTTTCCAATCTCATCAATTTCGCGCAGGGCGCGCTGTTCATGCTGGGCGCCTTCATCGCCTTCACCGGCGTGGCCCTGCTGCAACTGCCGCTGCCCGTGGCGGCCACCGGTTCGGTGCTCATCGTCGCGCTGCTCGGCATGCTGCTCGAACGGGTGGCGCTGCGGCCCCTGGAGAACGCGCCCTATATCGCCCCCGTGCTGTCCACCCTGGCGATCAGCCTCATCCTCGAACAACTGGCCGAGATCATCTGGTCGCCCGAGAGCCAGTCCTTCCCGGTGTCGTTCGACGAAGCCACGTATTACTTCGGCAATGCCTACCTCACCAGCACCGACCTGCTGATCTTCGGCTTCGGCGCGCTGGCCACGCTGGCCCTGACGCTGTTCCTGTCGCGCTCGTGGTGGGGCCGCGCGCTGCGCGCCACCGCGCAGGATCGCGACGCCGCGGCGCAACTGGGCGTGCGCACCGGCAGCGTGCGGCAACTGGCCTTCGCCCTGGCCGGCGCGCTGGGCGCCCTGAGCGGCGTGCTGGTCGCGCTTTATTTCAAGAGCGTGTTCCCGCAGATGGGGCTGCCCTTCGGCCTGAAGGGTTTCGCGGCGGCGCTGCTGGGCGGCCTGACCAGCACGCCGGGGGCGGTGCTGGGCGGCCTGCTGCTGGGCGTGGTGGAGACGCTGGCCAGCGCCTACATCGGGGAAGGGTCGCGCGACCTGGTGGCGTTCTCTCTGGTATTGGTCTTCCTGGTCTTCCGGCCGCACGGCCTCCTGGGCGACCGGCGCCTGGACGCGCTGGGCGGCGCCAGCGGCGCGGCGGGCGCCATGCCGACCACCAGCGTGCTGGCTTCGTCGTCCAGCCAGCGCGGCGCCGTGCGCGCCTGGGAGCTTCCCCCCTGGGGCTTCCTGGCGGCGGCCGCCGTACTGGCGCTGCTGCCCGCGCTCACACAAAACGCCTACTTTCTCCAGGCGGTGGTCTACGCCATGATCTTCGCCCTGCTGGTGGCCAGCGTCACGCTGGTCTCCGGCGCGCTGGGCGTGCTGTCCATCGGCCACGCGGCCTTCTATGGCGTGGGCGCCTACGCGGTGGGCCTGCTGGCCCGCAATCTCGGCTGGCCGGCGGAGGCGGCCCTGGTCGGCGCCGCGCTGGCCACCGCCTGTGTGGCGGTGGTGGCCGCCCTGCCCTTGCTCAAGCTCAGCGGCCATACGGCGGCGCTGGGCACGCTGGCCGTCGGGCAGATCGGCTATCTGGTCTTCATGAGCTGGCTGGATGTCACGCGCGGCCCCATGGGCTTCATCGGTATTCCCGCCCCCAGGCTGGCACTGCTGGGCGGGCAGTCGCTCACCAGCCTGGCCGGCAAGTTCTGGCTGGTGGCGGCCGTGGCCGGACTCGCGCTGTTCCTGGCGCAGCGCCTGCTGGACTCCGGCGTGGGCCGGGCCTGGCGCGGCATACGCGAGGACAGGCTGGCCGCGCACACCGCCGGACTGCCGGTGCGCCGCTACCTGCTCGTGGGCTTCGCCTGTTCCGGCCTGCTGGCGGGCCTCGCGGGCGGACTGTTCGCCTATGTGCAGAGCGTGGTCAGCCCGGAGAGCTTTACCGTCAGCGCCTCCATCCTGCTGCTGACCATCGCGGTGCTGGGCGGCCTGGGCAACCTGACCGGCGCGGCGCTGGCCGGCTTCGCGCTGACCCTGCTGCCGGAACTGCTGCGGCCCTTCGCGGAATGGCGCATGGTGGCCTACGGCCTGGCGCTGCTGATCATGCTGCGCCTGCGCCCGCATGGCCTCCTCGGAGCAAGATGAAACCCACCCCCTACGCGCTACGCGCGCCCCCTCAAGGGGGCGGCACTGGCGGACCGGCAAAGCCGGATCCGCTGTGCCCTCGATCGAAACACGCGTCGCAACGGACTCCTCTTTGCCATGAACGACTGATATGACGACTCGCGATGAACAACGAGGACTGCGGGTGGAGCGCCTGAGCCGCCATTTCCGCGGCGTCAAGGCGGTGGACGACGTCAGCTTCACCGTCGGCCCGGGCCAGACCGTGGCGCTGGTGGGCCCCAACGGCGCCGGCAAGTCGACCCTGATCCAGTTGCTGAGCGGGGTCGAGAAGCCTTCTTCGGGGCATGTCTTCCTGGACGGCCGCCGCATCGACGGACTGGCCCCCGAGCGCATCGCCCGGCTGGGCCTGGGCCGCAGCTTCCAGACCTCGCGGGTCTTCCCCGCGCTGAGCGTCTGGGACAGCGTGATGCTGGGCACCCAGGCCGGATTGCTGGGCCGGACGGGATCCGCGCGGCTGGTCGATCCGCTGACCGAGATCGCCGGCGAACTGTTCGACCTGCCCGCCTGGCGCCGCCGCCGTGCCGAGGCGCGGGAACGCGCCCGCGCGGCCCTGCAACGCTTCGGCGACCGGCTCTGGCCGCGGCGCGACCAGCCGGCCTACAGCCTGTCCTACGCGAACCGGCGGCGCCTGGAACTGGCGCGCGTACTGGCGGCCCGGCCGCGCTTCGTGCTGTTCGACGAGCCCGCGGCCGGCATGAACCCCAGCGAGACCGCGGAACTCACCGACCTGCTGCTCGCGCTGCGCGCGGAGCAGCCGCAGCTCGGCATCCTGGTCGTCGAACACAAACTGTCGCTGGTCCGCCGCATCGCCGACCACGCGATCGTCCTCAACCAGGGACGGGTACTGGCCACCGGCACACCGGCCGAAGCGCTGGACCATCCCGAAGTCGTCGAAGCCTACCTCGGCCGCGCGCGCAAGCGGCCGGTCAATTCGGATGCCCATCTTGGCTGAGCTGCCCCCCTCTTCCCCCCTGCTGCGGCTGGACGCGGTCGACGTGCACTACGGCGCCGTCCAGGCCTTGTTCGGAATCAGTCTTCACGTCCAGGCCGGAGAAGTGGTCTCCGTGCTGGGCGGCAATGCCTCGGGCAAGTCCACGACGCTCAAATCGGTGCTGGGCCTGGCCCGCCCATCCCGCGGCCGCGTCCTGCTGGACGGGCGCGAGATCCAGGGCCTGGCGCCCGCCGAGGTCATCGATCTGGGCGTGGCCAGCGTACCCGAGGGACGCCGCGTCTTCCCGGACATGACGGTGCGCGAGAACCTGCTGCTGGGCGCCTACCCCCGGCGCCACGACAAGGCCGCCCTGGCCGGCGACCTCGATGAGGTGTTCCGGGCCTTCCCCCGCCTGGCCGAGCGCCGCGGCCAGTTGGCCGGCACGCTGTCGGGAGGCGAACAGCAGATGCTGGCGCTGGGCCGCGCGTGGCTGCGGCGGGGGCGGCTGGTCTGCATCGATGAACCGTCGATGGGCCTGTCGCCCAAGTTCGTCGATGCCGTCTACGAAGTGCTGTTCCGCTGGAAGGAATCCGGCCAGACCATCCTGCTGGTCGAACAGAACGCCCGCATCGCGCTGGAACTGGCCGACCGCGCCTATGTGCTTCAGCACGGCCACGTGGTATTGCAAGGCCGGGCCGCCGACCTCGCGGCGGACCCCGCCGTGCGGCGCGCCTACCTGGGCGCCGAGGCCCCGGTCCGAGAATTGGAGGGGGCACCGGTCCCCGACGGAGAATGAACATGTCCCATCCCACCCTGCACACGCTGGACACCGACGTACTGGTGATAGGCGCCGGCGGCGCCGGCCTGAGCGCGGCGATCGCCGTCTCGCGGGCCGGCAAGCGCGCGCTGCTGGCCGACCGCAGCCTGATCGGGCGCGGCGGCGCCACCATCATGGCGCAGATGACCGTGGCCGCCGCCCTGGGCGAGCAGGGGCCCGACCATTGGCAACACCACCTGCGCGACACGCTGGCGGCGGGCCGCGGCCTGTGCAGCGAACCGCTGGCACGGCTGCTGTGCGAGGAAGGCGTGGACGCGATCCGCCTGCTCGACCGCTGGGGCGTGGGCTGGGCCCGCGACGGCGAGCGGATGGCGCAGACCCGCGCCCCCGGCCACGACCGGCCGCGCTGCGTCTACGTGGACTACCTGAAC
The DNA here is from genome assembly GCA_009360345.1 of Alcaligenaceae bacterium SAGV5. Classification (GTDB taxonomy): domain Bacteria; phylum Pseudomonadota; class Gammaproteobacteria; order Burkholderiales; family Burkholderiaceae_B; genus Pigmentiphaga. Next base: position 1,640,711 of record SPDP01000001.1, on the reverse strand, counting down.
ACCGGTCCGGCCGTGGCCAAGACCCTGCGCGCGCAGGCCGCGCGCGAGGCGGGCGTGCGGCGCGTGGGCGACCTGCTGGTGGTGGAGCTGCTGCGCCAGGACGGCCGCGTCGTCGGCGCGGTGGCGCTGCACCTGGGCACCGGCGACCCGGTCCTGATACGCGCCGCGGCCACCATCATCGCCACGGGCGGCCTGACCCGGCTCTACCGCCGCAACAGCGCCTCGCTCAACATGGGCGGCGACGGCTTCGCGCTGGCCCTGCGCGCGGGCGCACGGCTGATCGACATGGAGTTCGTGCAGTTCTTCCCCATCGGCCACCTGGCACCGCGCCTGGTCGGCTTCGACCCCATCATGTGGGACCCCTTCCGCTACAAGCTGGGCGGCAAACTGCTGAACAACCAGGGCGAGGAATTCGTCGAGCGCTACGGCAACGCGGCCGAAGGCCAGGGCTACACCACCACCCGCGACGCCGCGACCTACGCCATCCTGAAGGAAGTCGAGGCCGGCCGCGGCACGCCGGCCGGCGGCGCGTGGCTGAGTTTCCGCCACGTGCCGGAAGACACGCTGCGCGCGGCGTTCGGCCCCATCATCAACAAACTGGCCAAGGCCGGCATCGACCTGACGCGGCAGATGATCGAAGTGGCGCCCATCGCCCACTATCACATGGGCGGTATCCGGGTGGACACCGACCTCGCCACCGACGTGCCCGGCCTGTATGCCGCGGGCGAGGCCGTGGGCGGCGCCAACGGCGCCAACCGGCTGTCGGGCAACGCCATCACCGAGGCGATCGCCTTCGGGCTGCGGGCCGGACGCGTCGCCGCCGCCGACTGCCCGGAACCGCCGCCGCTGGAAGCACTCGAGGCCCTGGCCCGCCCCTGGCTGCAGCGGCTCGCGCCGAGCCACGGCGAACCGGACGGGCGCAATGCCGCATCGCTGATCGAGGAATTGCAGGCGCTGATGCAAACCCACGTCGGCCCTTTCCGCACCGAGGAAGGACTACTGCGCGCGCTGAGCGAACTGGACGCGCTGCGGACCCGGGCCGGCGACGCCCTGCCGGGCGGGGGCCCGCAGGATCCCGTGCGGCTGGACACGCTGGACCTGCGCAACATGCTGCTGGTGGCCGAAACGGTGACGCGCTGCGCGCTGGCGCGGCGCGAGAGCCGCGGCGCCCACCAGCGCGAAGACCATCCCGGGCAGGAAGACGCCTGGACGCTGAACCAGACCATCGCCTGGCGCGACGGCCAATGGACGCTGGCCAGCCAGCCCGTCCAGCGCCTCGAGGCCACGCAGGAGGACATCGCATGACATCGCCCAACGACTCCATCCGCCTGAACATCCAGCGCGCCGGCGCCGGTACCGAGCCCCGCGTCGTCGAGTACGACGTGCCGCCCCAGGCGGCCGCCTCGCTGCTGGACGCGCTGCGCTGGGTGCGCGCGCACCAGGACGACACGCTGGCCTTCCGCTATGCCTGCATCAACGCCAACGCCTGCAAGGAATGCATGATGCGCCTGGACGGCAAGGTCGTGTACGCCTGTCTGGCCAGGCTGGAGCCGGGTAGCTCGCACACGGTCGAACCCCTGCCCAACAAGCCGCTGGTGCGCGATCTCGTGACCGAGATCGCCCCTCCCAAGGAACGCCTGTTCGTCATCGAGGGCGACGACGATGACGAATGACGCCCGGCACGACGAGGCATCCGACGGCCCCGGCGAACGCCTGCGTATCCTGTCGTCGGCGCACCTGGCCACCGGCCCGCACGCGGAGCTTTCCGAACTCGAGTTCGGGCTCATCATCGCCCACAACGCGTTCAGCCGATGGGTGGTGCGCTGCATGGCGGCCGCCGGCGTGACCGATCTCGCGGTCACGGACGTGCTGGTGCTGCACCACGTCCATCACCGCGAGCGCGGCAAGAAGCTGGCCGACATCTGCTTCACCCTCAACTACGAAGATACGCACGTCATCAACTATTCGCTCAAGAAACTGGCCGGCCTGGGCCTGGTGCGCGGCGAGAAGCTCGGCAAGGAAGTGTTCTACGCCACCACGGCCGAAGGCGCGGCGCTGATCGACCGCTTCCGCGCCGTCCGGGGCCGCTGCCTGCTCGCCAGCGTCGAAGGCGAACTGGCCGATGGCGCCTCGCTGTCCGATGTGGCCCGGCGCCTGCGCATGCTGTCGGGCCTTTATGACCAGGCCGCTCGCGCGGCCTCATCGCTATGAATACGACCTCTCCCTCCGACCACGCCCGCTGGGAATTCTGGATAGACCGCGGCGGCACCTTCACCGACGTGATCGGGCGCCGTCCCGACGGTACGCTGGCGACCGCCAAGCTGCTGTCCGAGAACCCCGGGCGCTACGACGACGCCGCCGTCGAAGGCATACGCCGCCTGCTGGAGCTGGCTCCGGGCGAACCGTTGCCCGCCGATCGCATCGAGGTCGTGCGCATGGGCACCACGGTCGCCACCAACGCCCTGCTCGAACGCAAGGGCGAGCGCGTGCTGCTGGCCGTCACGCGGGGCTTCCGCGACGCCTTGCGCATCGCCTACCAGAACCGGCCACGCCTGTTCGACCGCGAGATCGTGCTGCCCGAGCAGCTCGCCAGCCGGGTGGCCGAGATCGACGAACGCCTGGCGGCGGACGGTGCCGTCGTCGCGGAACTGGACGAGGCGCAGGCCCGGACGGCCCTCGCCGAAGGCCGGGCTCAGGGCTACCAGTCCATCGCCATCGCGCTCATGCATGGCTACCGCAACCCGGCGCACGAGCTGCGGCTGGCCGAGATCGCGCGCGAGCTGGGCTATGCGCAGGTCTCCGCCTCGCATGCCGTCTCGCCGCTGATCCGCTTCGTCGCGCGCGGCGATACCACCGTGGTCGATGCCTACCTGTCGCCCGTGCTGCGCCGCTACGTGGACCGCGTCTCGTCCGCCCTGCCCGGCGTGCGCCTGCAGTTCATGCAATCGAGCGGCGGCCTGACCGACGCCCGCGCCTTCCAGGGCAAGGACTCCGTCCTGTCCGGCCCCGCCGGCGGCATCGTCGGCATGGCCGGCGTGTCGGCCGCCGCCGGCTTCGACCGGGTCATCGGCTTCGACATGGGCGGCACCTCGACCGACGTGTCCCACTACGCCGGCGAGTACGAACGCACCTTCGATACGCTGGTGGCGGGCGTGCGTTTGCGCGCGCCCATGATGAGCATCCACACGGTGGCCGCCGGCGGCGGCTCCATCCTGCGCTTCGACGGCACGCGGCTGCGCGTGGGCCCCGAATCGGCCGGCGCCGACCCCGGCCCGGCCTGCTACCGGCGCGGCGGCCCGCTGACCGTCACCGACGCCAACGTCATGCTGGGCCGGATCCAGCCGACCCACTTTCCAGCGGTGTTCGGCCCGGACGGCAACCAGCCCCTGGACGCCGACGTGGTCCGCGCGCGCTTCGCCGAGCTGGCCCGCGAAGTCGGGCGCGGCACCGGCCGCGCCACCACGCCCGAAGAACTGGCCCACGGCTTCCTCGAAATCGCGGTCACCAACATGGCCAACGCGATCAAGCTGATTTCCGTGCAGCGGGGCTACGACATCACCCGCTACACCCTGACCACTTTCGGCGGCGCCGGCGGCCAGCATGCCTGCGCCGTCGCGGACGCGCTGGCCATGCCGCGCGTGCTGATCCATCCGCTGGCCGGCGTGCTGTCGGCCTACGGCATGGGCCTGGCCGTCGCGACCGCCGTGCGGGAACGCTCGGTGGAACGCCGCTTCGACGCCGACGGACGGGCCGAAGCGCGCCGGGTACTGGACGAGCTGGGCGGCGCGGCCAGCGGCGAGCTCCTGGCCCAGGGTTGCGACGCGGCCGGCATACGCATCGCCGAACGCGCCTACCTGCGCTATGAAGGAACCGACACCGCGCTGCCGGTCCCGCTGGGCGAGACCCCGGCCATGCTGGCGGAGTTCGAGCGCGCCTATCGCCAGCGCTTCGCCTTCCTCATGCCCGGCCGCGCGCTGGTGATCGACGCCGTGGTGGCGGAAGCCACCTCCGCCGAAGGTCCCCGGGATGCGCGCGCCACATGGTTCGATCGCCCCGCGCGCGAGGCCGGCACGTCCCTCCGGGCCCGCGACAGCGCCCCCATCCACGCGGCCGGTGCGTGGCAGGACAGCCCGCTCTATGCCGCCGCCGACCTGCGGGCCGGCGACGTCATCCCCGGTCCGGCCATCATCACCGACGCCAACGCGACCACCGTGGTCGATCCCGGCTGGCGGGCCACCGCGACCGCAAGCGGCGACATCGTGCTCGAACGCGCCGTGCCCCGGCCGCAGCGCCGCGCCGTCGGCACGCAGGCGGATCCGGTCATGCTGGAGATCTTCAACAACCTGTTCATGTCCATCGCCGAGCAGATGGGCTGGCGCCTGCAGAACACCGCGCACTCGGTCAACATCAAGGAACGCCTGGATTTCTCTTGCGCGATCTTCGACGCGCAAGGCGACCTCGTCGCCAACGCCCCCCACATCCCGGTCCACCTGGGATCCATGGGCGCCAGCGTCCAGGCCGTCATCGACAGCACCCAGGGCACGCTGCGGCCCGGCGACGCCTACGTGCTCAACGACCCCTACGCCGGCGGCACCCACCTGCCGGACGTCACGGTCATCACCCCCATCTTCGACGAAGCCGGCACCCGTGTATTGTTCTACGTAGGCTCGCGCGGCCACCACGCCGACATCGGCGGCCTGACGCCGGGCTCCATGCCGCCCGACTCGCGCACCATCGACGACGAAGGCGTGCTCATCACCAGCTTCCTGCTGGTGCGCGACGGCCACTTGCGCGAGGCCGAGATGCGGCAGTTGCTGGCCGGCGCGCGGCATCCCGCGCGCAACATCGACCAGAACATCGCCGACCTGCGCGCCCAGGTGGCCGCCAACGAAAAAGGCCGCGAGGAACTCATGGCCATGGTGCGCTACTTCGGCCTGGCCGTCGTGCAGGCGTACATGGGCCACGTCCAGGACAACGCCGAGGAATCGGTGCGCCGCGCCATCAGCCGCCTGCGTGACGGACGCTATGCGGTCTCGCTGGACAACGGCGCGCAGGTGCGCGTGGCGGTCACCGTGGACCATGCCACCCGCAGCGCCACGCTGGACTTCACCGGCACGTCAAAGCAGTTGCCCAACAACTTCAACGCCCCGCGCGCCGTCACTTCGGCCGCCGTGCTGTACGTGTTCCGCACGCTGCTGGACGAGGACATCCCCATGAACGCGGGCGGCCTGAAACCGCTCACCATCGTGGTCCCGGAAAGCTCGATGCTGAACCCGCGCTACCCGGCCGCCGTCGTGGCCGGCAACGTCGAGACCTCCACCTGCGTCACCAATGCGCTGTACGGCGCGCTGGGCATCATGGCCAGCAGCCAGCCCACCATGAACAACCTGACCTTCGGCAACGCCCGCCACCAGTATTACGAAACCATCTCGGGCGGCTCGGGCGCCGGCGGCCGCTTCGACGAAGCCGGCAACCTGGCCGGCGGTTTTGACGGCACGTCGGTGGTGCAGACCCACATGACCAATTCCCGGCTGACGGACCCGGAGGTGCTGGAGCTGCGTTTCCCGGTGCGGCTGGAACGCTACGAGATCCGCCACGGCTCGGGCGGCGACGGCCGGTGGCGCGGGGGCGACGGCGGCGTGCGCACGCTGCGCTTCATGGAACCGATGACGGTTTCGCTGCTGGCCAACGGCTGGCACCATCCCGCCTTCGGACTGCTCGGCGGCGGGCCCGGCGCGCCGGGATTGGCCCGGGTGCTGCGCGCCGACGGACGCATCGAACCGCTGGACCACGCGGATCGCGCGGAATTGCAGGCGGGCGACCGGGTCGAGATCGAGACGCCGGGCGGCGGGGGCTACGGGGAAGCCTGATGATCGATCCCTGCCGGCCTCATCCCCCCTGGCAGGTGGCGTACAGGCTGGCGATCTCCCGCGTCAACAACGCCTGCCAACGCATCATGATGTAGTTGCAGACGGCCGACGAGTGGATTCCCTCGCACGGCCAGTCCAAGGGCAAGGTGCCGCTGTCGGCCTTGGCGATGCTGTTGCCGCCGCCGTCGCTCTGGTTGGCGGTGGTGGCCGAATCGCGCGCCGCCTGGTCGGCCTGCCCGGCCTGCTGGCGCAGCACCTCGGCACTGCCTCCGCCGGCCTTCACCTTGGCCAGCGTCGAGGCGACGTCCGTCTGCAAGGCCTCCTTGCGGACCTCGGCCAGGAGGGGATTGGTGTAGGACCGCAGTTGCGGCGCAAGATGCGCCATCGTCCCTGTGCAGCGCCCGCCCTGGCCGGAGGAAGCCCGCGCCGTCGCCGCCCCCGCGCCTGCCTGCGCCGCGCCACCTTCGCGCGGGCCCGCCGCCTGCGGCCTGGGCGGCACCCTGGGCGCGGGACCGTCGGGCAGCACCAGCTTCACGGCCTGCCCGGCCGGCGTGGTCACGCTGACATTGCGCAGCTCCAGGTAATCCTCGTCGATCACGCGAAGCTCGCCCGTCACGCTCATGTCCTTCGCGTCCGCGAACTGCCGGGCCTGCGCCGGCGGCAGCGGCACCGTGACCGGCACGTTGCGCCAGGTGCCGATGAACATGCCCCGGTCCGCGTCGTAGTCCTGCAGCGAGACCTTCATCGCATGCGGCAGCGCCAGCGTTGCCAGCCGCTTCTGGTACTCGGCCGAGGTCTCGAACTTGTCCTTCTTCAAGGCGGCCAGGAACGCCGCGGCCGGCTTGCCCGCGTCGTCATCGTAGGCAAAGCGCCAGAGACGCGTGCGCCAGTTGTACGACGGGCCGGTCAGCAGATCCTGCTGGATGATGTATCCGGCCTGGAACCTGCCCGCCGGCAGGGTACGCAGCAACTGGCCGGTCTTCGTATCGAAAAGCTGCGCCGGTATCGGGGATGAGGTCGCATACGACGTCACCAGTACCAGGTCAGGATGTCCCGGCAGCTCCTGGAACGAGCCGGCGAACGAACTATCCTGCGGCGACTTGCGATGCAGCGTCTGCAACGTGGCGCGGCGTTGCCACGTCGAGGTCTCGATGACGTCGACCTTGCCCGTCTGCTCGTCGTGCAGATAGGCGTTCGCCCCCCACGCCAGGAGCCGCTCGTTGCCGTTGCTGACGCGCGCCATCGAACAGTCGGGCAGATTGACCCTCGCGGGCGGCTGGGCGGTCACGATATTGCCCTTCTTGTCGGCATACGGTATCCCTGTGACCTGGCCAGGCAGCTCGCACAACACCTTCCCCTGGGCCACGTCCCATACCCGCAGCCGATGCGACGGGTTGTCCCAGTCCCCCATCTCGGAGTACGCATAGGGCGTGTTGCCTATCCATCGATAGTCGAGGCGCTTGTACTTGTCCGACGGCCGCCGGTCGTCCCCGCGGAATTCGCCGGCCTTGGCGCCATTGACGAAATAGCTGACCACGCCATCTTTCTGCGCCAGGAACTCCTGCCGGCCCCGGTCGTCGATGCGGGCGGCGCAGGCGTCGGCCTCATCCACCGACACCCCGCCCAGCTCGCCTCCCCGGGCGTCGTAGTAACTGACGCCAAGGCAGCGCCGCCCCTTGTCGAATTCGGTCAGCCGCAGGTGTTCGACGACATAGCGCCCGCCCACCTCCCTCGGCCATGGGAAATATCCGCCCGGCGGCAGCGTGCGCAGCGGATTGCCTTGCAGGTCGACCAGCTCGGAACCATTCTTCAGGTCGCTGATCAACAGCGCCTCGTTGCCGACGAAGGACAGCGTGCGGGAGGACTCGCCGCGCGGCAGCCGGGTCGGCAGCACCCGGTCCCTGCCTGAAGCCGTATCGCGCAACATGATCTGCCCGTCCGTCGCGTCGAAGGCCAGCCAGGCGCCATCCGGGGAGATATTGGCGGTACTGCGCGCGGTAATGTCGAAATCGGGCCGGGCGTTGCCGGTTTCCTGCATGCCGAGCAGGCGCTTGTGGATCACGATGCGGCCCTGGTACTCGGGCGGCGGCGCCAGCGCCTGCAGGGCCTGCTCCTGTTCCCGCCGGGCCGTTTCCTGCTGCTGGTGCTGCCGGGCCGCGGCCTCGCGTTCCCGCTGCGCCTGCTGCTCGCGCTCGCGGCGGGCCTGCTCGGCGGCGCGCTGGTCCTGCTCTTCCTGGCGGCGCCGATCCTCGGCGATGATCCGGCCGGTCTGCTCGACCATCTGGCCCAGTTGGCGGAACAGCGCGCCGGAATCGGCGGCCAGGGCCGGCGACAGGCAGCCCGTGGCGGCCAACGCGGCCATGCCGCGCAACATGCGAGAACGGGGGTAAGGCAAGAAATCCATGATGTCGAATCAGGCAGGCGGATAAATCGGAAGCTCGGGTGAAAACAGCCCATGCTCCAGAATATCGTTGTGCCGAAACCATCACATCACTCAAATGGGTGACACCCCCGGCGAGTGCCCATCCCGGCCTTGTCCATGCGCCACGAGGCGAAAGCGGGCCATAAAGACACCCTATTGCCACATTTCATTTAATCAATTGGCAGGAAGTGGAAGCACCCACTATCATCAAGGAGCATTCGCCTCAACTCCGACGTGGGATGGACACCATGCTTCTGGAAGTTCTGCTGATCTGGTTGGCCTGTGCGCTGCTGGTGGTGTACAGCGTCGAGCGCAAAAGAAGAAAACGCAATTCGGCCCGATGATCACGCCGTGGGACAGCACGGCGGCACGACGTTCCTGCCTTTACAGGCACCCCACGGCAAAGCTGGACAGCAGCCGGGATTCCGGCACTCCGCCCGCGTGGCAGGCGACCCGGAGAATGGCGGCGTTCAGGAAACACACCGCCACGAAAGCGACGAGGACACGCAGAAAGCGCTTGAATGCCGGCCTTTCCGTTTCGCTGCGGTAGCTCATGAAAACAATACTGGCAAGTGATTCCAATTGCCAAATACGTTACCGCATCCTCCCCTTATTCGCAATTATGCGAACAGCCGATTCATGACAACAACGCTCGGCCATGAACTGGATGGACATCTGCGCCAGCCCGGCTAGTGCGCTGTCCCGGAAATACGCCCGCATGACGAAAGGTCTCCGCCGGAGGCCTGGCTAGGCGCCGCGCGCCGCCAGCGCGCGCGACAGCACCTGGAAGATCCTGCCGTCACCGGACTGTGAGACGTTGAACCGCAGGAAGCCCGACGCGCTGCGCGATTGGCTGAACGCATTGCCCGGGGCCAGCACCACGCCCTCCTTCAGGCACGAACGCGCGATGTCGGCGGCATCGACACCATCGGGCAGGCGGCACCAGACGAACATGCCCGCGGCCGGCACGAGCCAGGGCTGGATGCCGATGGCCCGCAGCCGCGCGAGGGTCTTGTCCATCGCCTCGGCCAGCCGGTGCCGGACTTCCTCCATGTGCCTGCGATAGCCGCTGTGCGTCAGCGCAGCCAGCAGGACGCACGCCGCCAGTTGTCCGTTGCCGAAGGTCGTGGCGATCTTCAGGTCGACCAGGCTGTCGATCCAGTCCGGGCGCGCGGCCACGTAGCCGCAGCGCAGCGAAGCCGAGACCGTCTTGGAAAAACTGCCGATATGGATCACGCGGTCGAGGCCGTCGAAGGCCGCCAGACGGGGAGCCGGCGCGGCCTCGAAGTCGGCGAAGATGTCGTCTTCGACGATGACCATTCCCGTGCCGTCTACCAGTTTCAGCAGCCGGTGCGCCGTCACGGGCGACAGCGTCGCGCCCGTGGGATTGTGGATGGCGGAATTGGTGATGTAGAGCCGGGGCGCATGTTCCCGCAGCGCAACTTCGAAAGCCGCGACGTCCGGTCCGTTCGGGGTATAGGGGACGCCCACCGCCTTCGCCCGATGCGCCTTCAGCAAGGCGTGGAAATTGAAGTAGCACGGATCGTCGACCAATACGGTATCGCCCGGCTCCAGCAGGAAGCGGCAGATGAGGTCAATGGCCTGCGTGCCCGAATCGGTCAGCATGATCTGCTCGGGCGCGGCCTCGATGCCGGTGGCGGCCATCCGGCGGGCAAGCAACTGGCGCAGCGGCGGCAGTCCCAGCGGCGTGCCGTAGTCCGCCAGCACGGGCGCGTTGGCGCGCGCCATGGCCCGCAGCGCCCGGCGCATGCCGTCCTCGTACATCCAGGCGGGCGGCAGCCAGCCGCAGCCGGGCTTGAGCACGGCGTCGCCGGTCTCCAGCGACTGGCGCGATATCCATAGCGGATCGACTTCCCGGTCGAGCTTCGGACCGATCTCCGACAATGCCAGGGGCGCCGCCGGACCGGACACGTAGAACCCCGAACCCGGCCGGGACCGGACGGCGCCTTCCGCCGCCAGCCGTTCGTATGCCTCGACCACGGTCGAGACCGACAGTCGCATGGCCTGGGCCTGCGCGCGCACCGATGGCAACCGCGTCCCCGGCGGATAGGCGCGGGAGGCAATACCCGACCGGATCGTTTCCATCACGGCGTCGATCCGCGTGCCCTGTCCCTTCATCGCAATCTCCGACTGTATCGGCCAGATACCCATAACAGTTATCTTTAATTGTACTGGACCGTACCTGGGCTTGGGAACCTTCCCATGCTCTACTGGCAAGCACGGAAACAGGTGGCCCATGGACAAGACGACGAACGGATGGATCAACGGATTGATAGGCGTGGTGATTTTCGCCGGCTCGCTGCCGGCGACGCGGGTCGCGGTCATGGACCTGGATCCGATGTTCCTGACCGGCGCGCGGGCCACCATCGCCGCCCTGCTGGGCGGAATACTGCTGCTTGCCTTCGGTGAACGCCGCCCCGCGCTGCCGGACCTGCCTGCGCTGGCCGTGGTCGCCCTGGGCGTCGTGGTGGGTTTTCCGCTGTTGACCGCGCTGGCGCTGCAACACGTCTCGTCCGCGCACTCGATCGTTTTCCTGGGACTGCTGCCGCTGTGCACGGCGGCCTTCGGCGTGCTCCGGGCCGGAGAACGTCCCCGCCCGGCGTTCTGGCTGTTTTCGCTGCTGGGCAGCGTATTCGTGGCCGGGCACGCCGCCCTGGGCGGCATCACGGCATCGACGCGGGGCGATCTGCTGATGCTCGCCGCCATCGTCGTGTGCGGCCTGGGCTACGCCGAAGGCGCGCGGCTCTCCCGCCGCCTGGGAGGCTGGCAGGTCATCTGCTGGGCGCTGGTCCTGTCCCTGCCCGTCATGCTGCCGATGGCGCTGCTCGCTCGCCCCGCGTCGTTCGGCAACGTCGGCGCGCCGGCCTGGTTCGGCCTGGCCTATGTGTCGCTGTTCAGCATGTTGATCGGCTTCGTGTTCTGGTACCGGGGCCTGGCACAGGGCGGCATCGCGGCGGTCGGGCAATTGCAGCTGCTGCAACCCTTCCTGGGCCTGGGGCTGGCCGCGATGTTCCTGCACGAGCCCATCAGCGGCACCATGCTGGCCGCGACGCTGGGCGCGGTGGGATGCGTGGCGGGCGCCAGGCGGTTCGCGTGAACAACCCGGTATCGCGCCCTATTCCTCCGGCACCCTGAGCAGCACCGTGTCGTCCGGGCCCACCGACCTCCCGTCGGGGGCACGGATATCGAGCCGGACCGGCAGGCCGGTCTCGCGGTCGACCAGTTCCGAATGCGCCTCGCCCGGCTTGAACAGATGCCGCTCGCCGAACTGGCGCAGGGCGACCATCACCGGGAACAGGTCCCGGCCCACGGCCGTCAGGCGGTACTCCAGCCGCGCGCCGCTGTCCCCCACCGGGACGGCCTCCAGGATGCCGCGCGACACCAGGGTGCGCAGGCGCTCGGCCAGGATGTTCTTCGCGATGCCCAGGCTCTTCTGGAATTCGCCGAAACGCGTCAGGCCATCGAACGCGTCCCGCACGATCAACAGCGACCACCAGTCGCCGATCACGTCCAGCGACCGGGCGCTGGGGCAGTAGTCGCCCTTCAGACTTTTTCGTCCAACCATGGCCCGCACTCCATCGAATTTAAGTTGCATTATAAAACTTAAAACTCTATTCTCTCGAACGGTTTCGTAATAAAACCAAATTCATCGGGAGTCTTGAACATGGGTTCCACAGCAGACGCGGCGCCATCATCGCCACTCACACGTCCTGTCACGCTGCTCTTCGCGATCGCCAGCGGCCTGGCCGTCGCCAACGCTTACTTCGCCCATCCCTTGCTGGACGTCATGGCGGACGACCTCGGTCTTTCCCACGCGTCGGCCGGCCTCATCGTTGGGGCGACGCAACTCGGCTACGGACTGGGCCTGGTCCTGCTGGTCCCGCTGGGCGACCTGCTCGATCGCCGCAAGCTCATCGTCGGGCAGTCGCTGCTTTCCGTGCTGGCCCTCGCATGCGTGGGGTTTTCGTCGACGGCGACCATGCTGCTCGCGTCCATGGCGGCGGTGGGCCTGCTCGCGGTCGTCACACAGGCGCTGGTCGCCTATGCCGCCACCCTGGCCCGGCCGTCGGAGCGAGGCCAGGTCGTGGGCACGGTCACCAGCGGCATCGTGCTCGGCATCCTGCTGGCGCGAACCGCCGCCGGTCTCTTGACCGACCTGTCGGGATGGCGGACGGTCTACCTGGTGTCGGCCGCGCTGACCCTGGTGATCTCGGGATTGCTTTACAAGGCCCTGCCCCGCCAACCGCGGACGGGCCCCCGGATCTCGTACCCGCGCCTGATCGCCTCGGTGTTCACGCTGTTCCTGCAAGAACCGGTCTTGCGCATCCGCGCCGTCCTCGCGATGCTGATCTTCGCCGACATCACGACGCTGCTCGCGCCCATGGTGCTGCCGCTCGCCGCGCCGCCCTTTTCGCTGTCCCACACGGAGGTCGGCCTGTTCGGGCTGGCCGGCGCCGCCGGCGCGCTGGGCGCGGCCCGGGCCGGCCGCTGGGCCGATCGTGGGCATGGCCAGCGCACGACCGGTATCGCGCTCGCGCTGATGCTGGCCGCGTGGCTGCCGATCTCCATGCTGCCCCATTCCATCCTGTGGCTGGTCCTGGGCGTACTGGTGATCGACTTCGGCCTGCAGGCGGCGCACGTCACCAACCAGGGCATGATCTATCGCGTACGGCCGGAAGCGCAGAATCGCCTGACCGCCGCCTACATGGTGTTCTACTCCATCGGCAGCGCGGCCGGGTCGTCGATCTCGACCATGGTCTATGCCCGCGCGGGCTGGAGCGGCGTCTGCCTCATGGGCGCGGGCATCGGCGCGCTCGCGCTGCTGTTCTGGGCGGCCACCCTGCGCGCGACGCCGGCGGCGGCAACGTGCCAAACTAGCACACCGACATTGTCCTAGGACGACATGAGAATACGAGGAAAGAGCGCGGCCGAGATCTTCGACAGCGTTCGCGCGCAGGTCCAGTCCCAGCAGATCCTGCCCGGCCAGGGCCTGCCGCCCGTGCGCGAGCTGGCGGCGCAACTGGACGTCAACCGCAATACCGTGGCCGCCGCCTACAAACGCCTGGTGGCCGCGGGCATCGCCACCGCGCAGGGACGGCGCGGGACGACCATACGCGGCCAGGGCCCCGGCGAACAGGAAGGCGCGCTGCCCGATTCGCCGCTGGTGGACCTGGCCAGCGGCAACCCGAACCCTGCCTGGCTGCCGGACCTGGCCGCCGCGCTGCGCACCGGGCCCTACCGGCCCCGGCTCTACGGCGAACCATTGATCAACGCCGGGCTGGAGGCCCACGCCCGCGCCTGGTTCACTCCGGACTGCCCGGCCCCGTTCAAGGTCGACCTGGCCCATGGCGCGGTCGATGCCATCGAACGCCTGCTCGGCGCCCTGCTGGTCCCGGGCGACAAGGTCGCCGTGGAGAACCCCTGCTTCCTGAGCAGCATCAACCTGCTGCGCGTGGCCGGCCTGCAGGCGGCCGGCGTGCCGGTCGATGCCGAGGGCATGCAAGCCCAGGCCCTGGATGCCGCGCTGGCCAAGGGCGCCCGGGCGGTCATCCTGACGCCCAGGGCGCACAACCCCACCGGCTGCAACCTGAGCGCGCGGCGGGCGCGGGCCCTGTCGCGCGTGCTGGCGAAGCACCCGCACGTCGTCGTGATCCTGGACGACCATTTCGCCCTGCTGTCGAATGCGGCGTACCACTCGGCGCTGCCGGCGGGCACCCGGCGCTGGGCCCTGGTGCGGTCGCTCACCAAGGCGCTGGGACCCGACATCCGGATGGCGCTGGTGGCAAGCGACGAAGCAACCTCCCGCCAATTGCGCCTGCGCCTGGCGTCGGGCACGAACTGGGTCAGCCACCTGCTGCAGGACATGGCGGAGAGCACACTGGGCACCCCTCGGGCCGCGCGGCTGATGACGCGCGCCCGTAAAGACTACGCCTTGCGCAGAAAGCGCCTGGAAGATGCGCTTGGGGAACACGGCATCGCCTGCCTGGCGGGCGGGGACGGACTCAATCTATGGGTGCCGCTGGCCTCCGACGATCAGGCGGTCGCGCTGGCGCTGTCGCGGCGAGGCTGGCTGGTCCGCCACGGACAGGCCTTCGGCGTGCACGAGGCCGTGCCCGGGCTGCGCATCACGCTTTCCGGGATCGAACCGGCGCAGTGCCGGAAGATCGCCTCGGATCTGCGCCACTGCCTCGGCTAGCGGCCGGGCACAGGCGCGACGACGCAGGCATCCGGACCGCATCCCTGTTGCGCCGATCCGCTGGCGGGCGGACCGGCATCACCTGCCTGCCGCGCCACGCCCTCTTCCAGCAGCCGGCCGATGGCCGAGCCCAGGGCCAGGTCGTCGATGCTGCCAAGATGGTGCAGGCGGATGTGCCCCCGGCGGTCCAGCAGCACCAGGCTGGGCGTGCCACCCAGGGCATAGTCCCGCATCGTCAACGGGATGTTGCCATCCGGCGCGGGACGATCGATGCCGATGGGGAAGCTCCAGCGATATTCCTGCGTGAAGGCGCGCAGCGCGGCCGGGCCCGTCACGTCATGGTGCTCGAACACCGTATGCAGGCCGATCACGGCCACGTCGTCCTCGCGGAACATGCGATGCACGCGCTCGGCCTGCGGCAGGCCATGCGCCAGGCAGGCGGGACACAGCATCTGGAAGGCGTACAGCAGCACCACCTTGCCCCGCAAGCCGGCCAGATCGACGGGAGCGGAGGCATTGAGCCACTCGTCCACCTGCAAGGGCGGCGCTTCCACGGTATGCACCTTGGGTCGGGACATGTCGGACTCCTGTAGTCGTTCCCGAACATGATACTCTTTTGGCATAGGACAAAACCCATGAGCCGGACATGAGCGCGGAAACCGACGGCCTCCAGGCCGACACCCCCACCCAGCACGACCAGCATGGCCGCTGGCCCCAGGCCACCTCGGTCGACGATTTCCGCCGCAACCTGGCCGCGGTGCACGAGCGCATCGGCGCGGCATGCCGGCGCGCCGGCCGCGCCCCGGCCGGCGTGCGGCTGCTGCCGGTCAGCAAGACCGTGGACGAAGCGCGCATCCGGCTGGCCTATGACGCCGGCTGCCGCTTCCTGGGCGAGAACAAGCTGCAGGAAGCGGCCCGCAAGTGGGAAGCGATGTCCGACCTGGCCGATCTGAAGTGGTCCATCATCGGCCACCTGCAGACCAACAAGGCCAGGCTGGTGGCGCGCTTCGCCGCCGAGTTCCAGGCGCTGGACAGCCTGCGGGTGGCCGAGGCGCTGGACCGCCGGCTGCAAGCCGAGGGCCGCGCGCTGGACGTGTTCGTGCAGGTCAACACCTCGGGCGAGGCCAGCAAGTACGGCCTGCATCCGGACGACGTCGAGGATTTCCTGCGCGCGATGCCCGCCTTTTCCGCCCTGCGCGTGCGCGGCCTGATGACGCTGGCCCTGTTCTCCGCCGAAGCAGAACGGGTCAGGCAGTGCTTCGTGCTGCTGCGCACGCTGCGCGACCGCCTGCGGCAGGACGCGCCGGATGGCATCGGCCTGGATGAGCTGTCGATGGGCATGTCGGGCGACTACGAGATCGCCATCGAGGAAGGCGCCACCGTGGTCCGCGTCGGGCAGGCCATCTTCGGCGCGCGCAGCACGCCGGACGCCTACTACTGGCCCACCGGCGCCGGCCCGGAGCCGACGCCATGAACACGCCGCCCACCCCTTCCGTGGAAAACGCCCCCGGCCCGCTTCCCCTGGACGTGGTCTCCATCATGTCCCAGGTCGTCTACGGCCACGTCGGCAATTCGATCGCGGTGCCCCGGCTGTGCCGTGCCGGCCTGCACGTCGCCGCCGTGCCGACCGTGGTGCTGAGCAATACGCCCCACTACCCCACGATGCACGGCGGCGCCCTGCCGCTGGACTGGTTCCAGGGTTACCTGGACGACCTGCTGGCCCGCGACGCGCTGCGCCGGCTGCGGGCCGTGGTCGTGGGCTTCCTGGGCAACGCCGCGCAGGCCCGGGCGCTCGGCCCCTGGCTGGACAGGATACGGCCGGACCATCCGGATCTCATGCTGATCGTCGATCCGGTCATCGGCGACCACGACCACGGCATCTACGTCGACCCCTCGCTGGTGGCCGCCTACCGCGACCACCTCGTCGGCCAGGCCCGCGGACTGACGCCCAACGGCTTCGAACTCGCGCAACTGACCGGCCTGCCGGTGGACGGCATCGACGACACCATCCGTGCCGCCCGCAAGCTGCTGACGGGCAACACCGAATGGGTGGTCGTCACCAGCGCGGCGCCCGCGACCTGGGCCCCGGACGACATGAAGATCCTGGTCGTGACCCGCGCCGACACGGCAACCATCGTCCACGCCCGGCTGGCGCTGACTCCCAAGGGCACCGGGGATCTTTTCACCGCTTCACTGGCCGCGCACCTGCTGGATGGCGCGACCATCGAAACGGCGGCGCGGCGGTCCGCCGATGACGTCCTGTCCGCGCTGCGGGAAACGCAGCGCGCCCATTGCGCCGAACTGCTGCTGCCACCCCATCCCTGAACGCCGAACCGGAGTCCCCGAAGATGGACCGTCAAGCCCTGGTTGTCCGCCACGTCGCCTTCGAAGACCTGGGCACGCTGGCCCCGCTGCTGGCCGAGCGAGGCTACGGCGTGCGCTACCTGGAAGCCGGCGTCGACGCGATCGATCCCGGCCCGCTGGCCGCCGCCGACCTGGTCGTGATCCTGGGCGGCCCGATCGGCGTCTACGAGACGGACCGCTATCCTTTCCTTGAAGCGGAACTGGCGGCCATTGCCGAACGGCTGAAGCAGGACCGGCCGACCCTGGGCATCTGCCTGGGCGCGCAATTGATGGCCAAGGCGCTGGGGGCGGACGTCAGGCCCACCGGGCGGGTCGAGATCGGCCATGCGCCGCTTGCCCTGACCGACGCAGGGCAGCACTCGGTGCTGCGCGGCATCGGGCAGGTGCCGGTGCTGCACTGGCACGGCGACCAGTTCGACATCCCGCCGGGCGCCGCGCGACTGGCGCAGACGCCCGGCTTCCCCAACCAGGCCTTCTCCCTGGGACCGCGCCAGCTGGGCCTGCAATTCCACCTGGAAGCCCAGGCCACGCACATCGAACGCTGGCTGATCGGTCATGCCTGCGAACTGGCGACGCACCGGATCGACGTCGCCGCCATCCGGCGCGATGCGGCGCGCCACGGCGCCGCGCTCGAACGCGTGGCGCGCGAGGTCATCGGCGACTGGCTGGACGGCTGCTGACCTCCGGCGCCGCCGTCTCAGGTCCGCGCCGCCCCGCCGCCCGTGGCGGCCTCGGCCGCCTGGATACCCGACAGAATCGCGGACGGCACGCCATAGCCGGGAAACGTGGTCTGCCCGGCCAGATACAGACCGCGCAGCGGCGTGCGGTGCGCGAAGAAGCGGTCCGGCGATGCTCCGGGCGCCACGCCATACAGCGCCCCCTCGTACAGATGCCGCTGGCGGGCGAAGTCCCGCGGATCCAGCACGCGGACCGCGTCGATCTCCAGCCCCGGCACGCACCGCCGCATGGCCTCCAGATAGCGGTCCACGGTCGACCGGGTCATGTCGGGCGTCCACTCGTGGGCCGAGGCAATGCCGGTGGCGGGCGCGTACAACTCCAGGATGGACCGTCCCGGCGGCGCCAGATCCGGCAGGACCAGCGTGGGGCAGGTGTACGCCAGCCAGCGCGGCGCATCCGGCGACGACACATGCAGCCGCCCCTGCTCGCGCATCGGCGGCACGTGGTTGACGATGAACGCATCCGGCCCGGCGGCAACGGCGCCTCCCAGCTGGATCGATATCGCACGATGGGACAATGGAGCACGGCGTGCTCGCCGCGCCAGTGTCCGGGAAACCGCCTCGGCGGGCAGCAGGCGATTGACCACGTCGAAGCCCGAGCAGGCGGCGATCACGCAATCGGCCTGGATGCGCTCCCCATCCGCAAGCGTTACGCCGCGCGCCACGCCGCCAGCCACCGCGATGCGCTCGACCAGCCGGCCGCACAGGATGCGCACGCCATGGCGCTCCGCCGCGCGGTACAGCGCCTGGCTGATGGCTCCCATCCCGCCCCGGGGAAGATGGAAGCCCTCTTCCAGCAGGGCCACCAGCCCGATGATCTGCGTGGCGGGGAGCCGTTCCGGACCCATGCCCGTATACAGCAGGGTGGACGCGACGGCGGCCTGCAGCCCGGCATCCGGGAAATGCCCGGCGATGAGGCGATCGGCCCGCCCCGACAGCGTGGGCAGGTAGCGCCACAGCCGCCCCAGCGTCCTGGCCAGGGCCGGCTCGAACGGCAGCACTTCCTGCACCAGCGTGCGATAGATCGGCGCCCAGCGGCACCGCAATTCGCCCAGACCGTCCCGCAGCACGGCCGTCCGCGCCTCGTCGCCCTCGACCAGGGAATCCTCCACGCCGGCCAGGCGCACCACCGTGCCGTCATCCAGGTGCGTCGCATGCGGACGCGCGATGGCGACCAGTTCGACCTCCCGGTCCAGATCCATGCCCAACCGCGCGAAACCCGATCTCAACAACGAAGGAACCGCCACGTACACGGCGCCGTTGTTGAAGGTAAACCCTTGTTCGCCAACGGTGGAGCAGCAGCCCCCGACCGCCTCGCCGGCTTCGGCCAGCACGACATCGATGCCCCGCCGGGCCAGCGCCACGCTGGCCGCCAGGCCCGACAAGCCCGCGCCGACGACCACCGCCGACCTTATCGACGTTCCCATGGCACTGCCTCCTCGCCCGTTAAAATTAGACAATGTACAAAATTCTACACTGTATAATTCCTTCATGACCCAGGCCTCCCTTCCCTCCAAGCGCCAGCGCACGCGCGACCACATCGCGACGGTGGCGGGCGAGCTGTTCGAGCGCCACGGCTACGAGGCCGTGACAATGGAACAGATCGCGGTCGAGGCGGGTGTCGTGCGAGGAACGCTGTACAACCACTTCGCGGTGAAGGAAGCGGTGCTTGCCGAATGGATGCACGCGCGCCTGGCCCGGGACCTGGCGCCGCTGATGCAGGCGGTCATGAAGCGCAAGGCCTTCGCATCCCGCGTCGCGGTGATCCTGGACGCCTCGGCCCGGTGGTGGGAGGAACATCGGCCGTACGCCGCGCCCTATATCCGCTTCCGCTTCCAGCAGGTACGCGACGGGTCGGGCGAGCAGGCCTCGTCCGACATGGTCGCCGCGTACACGGCGCTGATCCACGCGGCGCAGCAGGCCGGGGAAATCCGCGACGGCGAATCGCCGGGACGCCTGGCCAACTACCTGCATTTCCTGTATCTGTCGGCCCTGATGGCCTGGCTCGAGGACCCGAAGGCTTCGCTGCGCAGGGAGTTCGCGCGCGCCTTCGACTTCTTTCTTCAGGGCGCGTCGCGACCCTGAGCTTGGCCGCCGTCCTTTCGCCGTGCACCGACCGCGATCCTGAAGGCACCCAGCGCCACCACCGTCAGGAAGATCTGCACCACCGCGCAGGAGATGGCCGGATCCGCCCCATAGCCGACGAGCTTGGTGCCCAGCGCGCCGGCCGCCATCTGCCCGAACCCGTACAGGCCCGCCGCCGACCCCGTCAGCCCCGGGGCCGAGGACAAGGCGCGCGACAGCCCCGCCGGACTGGCCATGCCGCATCCCATGGTCAGCACGAAAGTGATGGCGATCAGCACCGGCACGTTCAGCCAGCCCATGGCCTGCACGCCCAGGAACACCACGGCCATGGCCAGGCTCAGCCCCGCGCCCAGGTAGAGGAACAGCTCCGTGTTCAACCGCCCCACCAGCCGCCGGGTCGTGGCCGAGCCCAGGCTGGCCCCCACGATGGTGATCGCCGCGAACCAGCCGATCTGCGAGATGGGCAGGCCCAGTTGCCCGTGCACGATGTAGGGCGCCGTGGCCAGATAGGGATAAAGCGCCGTGCTGGAACAGGCCCCGCCCACCATGAACCCCAGGAACCGCCGGTTGCCGGCCAGCTGGCCGTAGTCCCGCGCGATCTTGCCGAAGGCCAGCGGCGCTCGGTCCGGGTTGGTCTCGGGCAACAGCCGCCAGGCGCACAGCACCATCGCGGTCGCCATGCACACCAGGAAGACGTAGATCGCACGCCAGCCGAAACTGTCGGCCAGGTACGATCCCAGGATGGGCGACAGCCCCGGCCCCACCAGCGTCAACAGGTTCAGCAGCGCCAGGTCCTTGGTGGCCCGCTCGGACGTGGAGATGTCGCGGACGATGGACCGTCCCAGCGTGATGCCCGCCGCGCCACCCAACGCCTGCGCCAGGCGCGCGGCCAGCAGCCATTCCAGCGTGGGCGCGAACAGCGCGCACACGCTCGCCACCAGGTAGATGCCCAGGCCCAGCAGCAGCGTAGGCCGGCGCCCGATGGTGTCCGACACCGGCCCGTAGATCAGTTGCCCGAACGCCAGCCCCACCACATACAGCGTGATCGTCTGCTGCATGCCGGCCGGACTCGCGCCCAGGTCGGCGCCCGCCAGCGGCAGGGCCGGCATGAAGATGTGCATGGCCATCGTGCCGCTGAGCGTCACCAGCACCAGCAGCCACAAGGGCGCCCGGACGGAAGGGGCAAAGGGCGGATGCGCGCGGGTCATCGAGAGCCTTCGTCTACAGCGTGTCGAACCGGCGCGCGATCTTTTCCAGGGCCTGGCGGGTGATGCGCAGCTCCTGCGCGGTCAGGTCGTCCAGCAGACTGGCTTCGATCTCCAGGCTCTTGGCCACGATCCGCCCGGCCAGGGCGCGCCCGTGGGAAGTCAGGCGGATGGCCTTCGCGCGGCGGTCGTCTTCCGCCGCTTTCCACTCGATCAGGTCCATGTCGCGCAACTGGGACAGGACACGGACGAGCGAGGATTTCTCCAGCGACAGGGTCTCCGCCAGATCCTTCTGACGCATGGCGGCTTCCCCCGATTCGTACAGGACGAGCAATGGCGCCCGCGTCGCGTCGGTGAGCCCCATCTCCTTGAAATGCTGATCGACCAACCGGCGCCACTTGCGATAGACGGCACCGACCAGCCGGCCAAAACGGGCCCGAACGTAGTCGCCATTCCGGGATGGGAGCATGGAGTTAGGTTGCATGCGAACCATTTTCCCAAACAATTAGTTCGCATGCAACCCAACTCCACGGCCGCCGCCCCCTTTCTTCGCGGCGTGGCTTATAGTCTCCTGCGCTCCCCCGCCGTCCATCTGGAGACCCGAGACGTGCGCATCCTGCTTCTCCTCGCCGCCCTGCTTGCCATGACCGGCCCCGCCCAGGCCACGAGCTGCAAGAAAAACGCCAAGCCATGCGGACAGACCTGCATCAGCCCATCCCAGGCTTGCCTCCTCAGGGAAAAACTTCCCGCTCCCACCGGAAGCACCGGACCGGCCATGCCCGGGAAGGCCGGTCCCGACGCCGGCCCGGCCACGCCCGTTCTCTCGCGCCCCCGGCAGGAAGGCCCGGCCGACGCACGCTCGCGCACCGGCCTGCCTTCACCATGAATCCGCACATCCGTCCGGAAACGCCGGAAGACATCCCGGCCATTGCCAGCGTGATCGCCCGCGCCTTCGCGACGGCTCCCCATGCCAGCGGCACCGAAGCGCAGATCGTCGCCGCCCTGCGCGACGCGGGTGCGCTGGCGCTTTCACTCGTCGCGGAAACGCGGGGATCCGTGGTGGGCCACCTGGCCCTGTCCCCCGTGGCCCTGTCCTCCCGGACACCAGGGTGGTACGGCCTCGGCCCGCTTGCCGTGGCGCCCGGACACCAGGGCCGGGGCACGGGCGGACGCCTGGTCGCGCGGGCGCTCGACACGCTCCGCCAGCGCCACGCGGCCGGTTGCGTCGTGCTGGGCGAGCCCGGCTACTACGGCCGCTTCGGGTTCAGGACCGATCCGGCGTTCGTGCTGCCCGGCGTCCCGCCGGAATACTTCCAGGTCATCCGGTTCACGCAAGCCAGTAGTGGCGGGACCGTGGCGTACCACGAAGCCTTCCACATAGCGGCCTGATGCGCGGACGCATCGCGCCTACAGGCGCTTGTCTCGCCGCCGGTACTCCCACGGCGCCACCGGCGCCGGCAAGGCCCACAACCCGCGCCGTCCCGCCTTCGCCTGCCCCTGCAGATCGACCAGCGCGCGTTGGGTGATGAACTTGGGATAGACCCAGGCCTGCCCATGGCGAAGCATGGTGTCCTGCACACTGCCATGGCCGCAATCGACGTCGCCCAGCGTGCGCCCATAGCGATCCTTGCCATGGCGCGACAGCCGGGCCTGCGAGCCGACCGGACACAGCGCCCGCAGGAAATCGCGCGAAGCGATCCCGCCGGCCTGGCCGATCTCCGGCGCATCGATCCGCTCCAGGCGCACCGCCATGCTTTTCTTCTGCGACGGACACATCAAGCGCATCGTGTCGCCGTCATGGACGGACGTGACGGTACAGACCTGGGCCAGGACAATGCCCGGCAGGGCCAGCGCCAGACCGCCCGCCAGATGCTTGATGAAGGAACTCCTGGATACGACACGCTTGAAGGTATTCGAATACTGCATATGGAACATCGATGCTGGCTTTACGGTATGGAAATGTTGGCCGGTCCCGGCGACGCTCGATGGGCGGTGGCCGGACAGCCCCGCGACACCAGCGGCGATCCGGCGTGGCAAGCCCTAGTACGCGGAGGTCCGTTGCGGACAGTCGCGATATTGCGCGAGCGTGATGTCCAGGCCATCCCGCAAAAGCACCGTGTCTATCGCTACGGCAACGAATTGCGCCCCCAGGGCCAGGCATTCACGAGCGCGCTCTTCATCGGTCATCATGATGCCGGGCGCCTTTCCGCAGGCCCGGATGCGGCGAATGGCATCGTCGATGGCCCGGGTGACGTCGGGATGCCTGGATTTTCCAGGAAACCCCATGCTGGCGGAAAGATCAGCGGGACCGATGAAGATGCCGTCGACGCCTTCGACGTCGGCAATGCGTTCGATCTGGTCGAGTGCCTGCATGGTCTCCACTTGCACCAAGACGCATAGTTCGTCCGCGGCGCGATCTACATAATCGGGAATGCGGCCAAAATTGGACGCGCGCGTCGAGCCTCCCATGCCCCGGATTCCATGGGGGGCGTACCGCGTCGCGCTGACGGCGGCGCGTGCTTCCTCTGCGTTCTGTACGAACGGCAGCAAGAGCGTCTGGGCGCCCACGTCCAGGTAACGCTTGATCAATACGGGATCATTCCAGGCCGGGCGGACAATCGGATGACTCGGTACCGTGCCGGGCTTGGCTATCGCGCCGGACACCGCCTGGAGTTGGTTGAGCACCAAAGGCACGTCAGTCGGCGTGTGCTCCGAATCGATCAACACCCAGTCATAGCCCGCCCCGGCGATCAGCTCGGAAATGTACGGTGATGGAATCGTGGACCAGACGCCGAGCTGCGCCGAACCAGAACGCAGAGCCCGCTTGAAATGATTGATGGGAAGCATTGTTATGTCGAACCTCATTGCTGTCTAAAAACCGCGGAACGGATCTCGAGCCAGACCATGCTCCGGATGCCGGGTCTGCGCGCAGGGCATAACATAGCGCCCAATGAGCCTGTATGCCAAACCAGCCCAGGCAGCCGGCCCGGACCAAGACGGAGCGGGGCGACGCATGGCAAGGCAGCGCCAGGAGACACGCGATTTGCCGGACGGTCGATGCCGCGGACAGCGATGGGGATTGCGCGGGGAAATACGACAGGGCGTCGCGGGTGCGGGCAGCCGGAGCCGCGCCGCACCGCCCTTCAACTTACTCAGCCGCGGCCAGCACTCGATCGACCCAGGCCATCGCCTCCTGCACGTCGTAATTGCCGGCGTGGCCCTGGTCCCACTGAAGGGCGTAGTCGATGTCCTTGACCTTGGGATCGGCCTTCAGCGCGCGGCTGAGGTTGTAGGCGACGGTAAAGGACGTATCGCGATCCCGCGCGCCCACGCGGATGCGCCAGTGCGGCGTAATGCCATCGGTCTTGCCGACGTACGGCAGCGCGTTGATCATCTTGTACTGGTTCAGCAAGAACTCCCGCTGGGGATTGGCGGCCCAGCTGTATCCGGTACTGGCCAGGCCGACCCCGTCCTGCCTGTCGGTACCATTGGCGCCATCGTTGTGGTTCCAGCCGTACTCGGTGAAATTGGAATAAACCTGAATGGCGTTGCCGAACAGGTTGGACTCGCCACCGGCGTTGTTGACGGTGCCGGCGCCGTCAGTGGTCACGGCCCCCGCTGCGGTCCCGCTTTGGCCGCTCCGGTCAAAAGCCGGCACGGACTTGAGCCGGGCTTGCGTGGCGACGAATTTCATGTACTTCGTCATGTCGAAGAACGTCACCGCGCCGCCGGCATCCACGCCGATGAAATCGTTCAGATAGTGCAGGGTCCCGCTTCCCCCGCCCGGGTGGCACCGTGGGGGCGGCGATCGCCGCGCGTGCCCAGCCGGATGGCTACACTTTTTTCGTGGGCGGGGCGCATCATGCCATCGCGCCGTCGTTCTACAAGGGGCTGACCTACGATATCGAGAAGGATTTCGTGCCTGTCACGCTCATCGCGCAGCCACCGCAGATCATCGTCGCGGCGCCGACCGCACCCTTCAATGACCTGAAAGGGCTGATCGCCCAGGCGCGCAGCCAGCCGGGCAAGCTCAATTTCGGGTCGGCGGGCAACGGGACCTCCCATCACCTGGCCGGGGAATTGTTCAAGCTCCAGGCCGGCGTGGACATCGCGCACGTGCCGTACACCGGCGCCGGCCCCATGCTGCTCGCGCTGATGGGCAGCCAGGTCGACCTGGCCTTCGACGGCCTGGGGTCGTCGGCCCAGCATATCCGGGGCGGCAAGATCAAGCCTCTGGCGGTGGCGGCATCGCAGCGGTCGTCCGCCTTTCCCGACGTGCCCACCGCTGCCGAGGCCGGCTTGCCGGGCTACGAGGTCTCGACCTGGTATGCGATGTGGGCACCCAAGGGCACCCCCCAGCCCATCGTCGAGCGCATGTACGCCGAGGTCCAGAAGGCGCTTGGCTCGCCCGAGATCAAGAAGGTTTGGCTGAGCAACGGTTCCGAGGTGCCGCGCTATACCAGCGCCGAGTTCGGCAAGTATCTGCACGAGGAAGTGCAGCGCTGGGCCAAGGTCTCCAGGGACGCGGGCATCAAGGCCGATTGATGGACGAGGCCGCAGCCATGAATCCTGCGCCCGCGCGGGGCCGGATCGACGTGTCGAGAGCGGGCGGTGTCCTGACGCTGACCCTCGCGCACGCGGGCAAGCTCAATGCGCTGACCGCCGGGATGTGGCGCGCGCTGGCCACGGCGATGCGGGACGCGGCCAACCTGCCGGCCCTGCGCGCCGTCGTCATCCGGGGCGCCGGCGGCCATTTCGCGGCCGGCGCCGACATCGGCGAATTCCCGGTGGAGCGCAGCGGCGTCGAGGCGGTGCGCCGCTACCACGAGCAGGTCATCGCGCCGGCGCTGCGGGCGATCGACGATTGCCCGTGGCCCACGGTGGCGCTGGTGCAGGGCGCCTGCGTGGGCGGCGGCCTTGAAATCGCATGCTGCTGCGACCTGCGCATCGCCGCCCGGAGTACCCGGGTGGGCGCACCCATCGCGCGGCTGGGCTTTCCCATGGCGCCGGCCGAGCTTGCCGGCCTGCTGGCGGTGGCCGGCCGCGCGGTGGCGCTGGAGTTGTTGCTGGAAGGCCGCATCCTGGATGCCGCCGAGGCCCTTGCCAAGGGGCTCCTGACCCGCGTGGTGGACGATGCCGAACTGGAGGCCGAGTTGGCGCGCACCCTGGCCCGGATCGCCGCGGGCGCGCCGCTGGCGGCGACCCTCAACAAGCGCATGGTGCGGCGCCTGCAGCGGCCGGAGCCGCTGCAGGAGGCTGAACTGGCGGCATTCTTTTCCTATAGCGATACCCGCGATCACCGCGAAGGCGTGGCGGCGTTCCTCGAAGGGCGCCCCCCCGTGTTCGGCGGCGACGCTTCACCTTCCCGTATCGAAGAAGATAGATGAAAGACGAAAATCTCTACACCCTGCTGGCTTCCGGTTTTCCCGCCGACCGCGATGCGGTCTGCATCGAGGCGCCCGGTGCCGGCGACTATACCTGGCGCGATGTCGAGACCCATACGGCGCGCATGGCGAACCTGTTGCGTTCACTGGATCTACCCCACGGCGCCCGCGTGGCGGTCCATGCCGAGAAATCCCCGGAGGCGCTGCTGTTCTACCTGGCGACCCTGCGCGCGGGCTATGTCTACCTGCCGTTGAATACCGCCTACCAGGAAGCCGAGATCGATTACTTCCTGGGGGATGCCGAGCCTTCGGTGGTGGTCTGCGCCAGCAAGAACCTGGAATGGGTGCAGCGCTGCGCACGGCGCGCCGGAACGCGTCATGTCTACACGCTGGATGACGATCGCACCGGCACGCTGCTGGATGCCGCCGCCCAGGCCTCGGCCGAGCCGGCGGTGGCCGCGCGCGCCGCGGACGACCTCGCGGCCATCCTGTACACCTCGGGCACGACGGGGCGCAGCAAGGGGGCGATGCTGACCCACGGCAACCTGGCTTCCAACGCTCGCGTGCTGCACGAATACTGGGGCTGGCGCGCCGACGACGTGCTGTTGCACATGCTGCCCATCTTCCATGTGCACGGGCTGTTCGTGGCCGCGCACGGCGCGCTGCTGGCCGGCGCCAGGATGATCTGGCTGCCCAGGCTGGACGTGGCCGCCGCGCTGCGCCTGCTGCCGCGTTGCACGGTCATGATGGGCGTGCCGACCTACTACGTGCGGCTGCTGGCCGAGCCGGCGTTCGGGCGGGATACCTGCCGCAACATGCGGCTTTTCGTGTCAGGGTCGGCGCCGCTCCTGATGGAAACCTTCAACGCCTTCCGGGAGCGCACGGGCCACACCATTCTCGAGCGCTACGGCATGAGCGAGACCGTCATGCTGGTCTCGAACCCCTACGATCCCGCCCTGGGCGAGCGCCTGGGCGGTACCGTGGGCCAGCCGCTGCCGGGCGTGTCGGCGCGGGTGGTCGACGACGCCGGCGAGACGTGCCCGCCGGGCCAGATCGGCAATATCCAGGTTCGCGGCCCCAACGTCTTCAAGGGCTATTGGCGCATGCCCGAGAAAACGAGGGAGGAGTTCACGCCGGACGGCTGGTTCAAGACCGGCGACGTCGGCCGCTGGGGCGGGGAGTCCGGCGGCGCCAGCGTGCCCGACGGCTATCTGTCCATCGTGGGCCGCAGCAAGGATCTCATCATCTCGGGTGGCTTCAACGTCTACCCGAAGGAAATCGAGAGCTTCCTGGATGACATGCCGGGCGTGGAGGAAAGCGCCGTCATCGGCGTGCCGCATCCCGACTTCGGCGAGGCGGTGATGGCGGTGGTCGTGCCCAAGCCGGGCGCCAGCCTGGACGAGGCGGCCATGATCGCCGAACTCAAGGCCAGGATCGCCAACTTCAAGGTGCCCAAGCGCATCCACGTGGTGTCAGAACTGCCCCGCAACACCATGGGCAAGGTCCAGAAGAACGTGCTGCGCCAGAGCTATTCGTAACGCGGCTGGCGCGGGCGAGGGCGCCGGGGCGCATGGGCTACAATACCGCCCGTGCGCCCGTGACGAAACAGGTAGACGTAGCGGACTTCCGTACAAAGTGGAGTGCCCTGGACGAAAGTCCGGGAGTAGAACCCGTCAAATTCGGTGAACCCCTGGCACGGGAACGCCGAGCCAAGCAGGCGGCCGAGGTTGGCCGCTGGGCGTGTGTAGAGACTCGACGGCGGGGACCTAAGGCTGGCGCGGCAAGCTTGCCGCGCGACGCGATGGTCAAGGCAGAGTCCAGACCCCAAACGGCATTGCTTTGCGCAATCCGGCTGCGCGAGCAGTAGCGGGTAAGAAAATCCGCGGCCGTGAGGCGTGCCGGTTCGATTCCGGCCGGGCGCACCATTCCTCTCGTTCCACCCGGACTATTCCGCTCCCGCGCGTGTTCCAGCCACAGGCCGGCGAACACCGGGACCTTTATCCGATGGCGGAAAGGGGGCGCGGGAGGGGAGCGGGACATCCCCGGACCTCCAGAATGCAAATCACCGTCAAGACGCGTGCCGCCGGCCACCCATTGGATGTATAGTCCCGGTTAATTTTTGTAACCTGTGTAGTTCGGTCCATGCGCTGGCTAACGTTATGGGCCACCTTGGTGGTCGCGTGTTTCGGCCTGGTATGCGCGGCCGCGCTATACGACACCCGCCAGGATGCCAGGCGAGCGGCCAGGGAAGCCACGGTCAACCTGGGCCGTGTGGTCGCCGACGGCATCGGCCGCGACATCGAGCTGGTCGACCTTTCTCTGCAATCCATGCTGAACGGCCTGCGGCTTGCCGAAGCCGAAGGGCTGGACCCCTATCGCCGCCACCAATTGCTGTTCGGCAGCCTGCCGCAGATGCGGGGCGTGGGGACCATGGTGGTGCTGGACACCGAAGGCCGGATGCTCACGGACTCCAAGTCGGTACAGCCGCGCGGGGTCGAGTTCTCGCAGCGCGATTACTTCCGGATCCACAAGGAATCGAAGGACAGCGGCCTGTTCGTGAGCCGGCCCTTTTTCTCGCGGCTGACCAATCTGTGGTCCATCGCCGTCAGCCGCCGCGTGACGAAAGCCGATGGCAGCTTCGGCGGCGTGGTGGTCAGCACGCTGCGCATCTCTCACCTGGAAAGCCTGTTTCGCCAGCTGGACCTGCGCCAGAACGGCTCCATCATGCTGCTGCGGGCGGACGGTTCGGTCATGGCGCGGTTTCCTGCCGTGCAGGGCCTGCTGGGCAAGCAACTGACCGACCTCCAGCTGTTCACGCGCTATCCCGCGTCGGACAGCGGTTCGTACGAGGCCATGTCGGCGACCGATGGGGTGGTCCGGCTCTATTCCTTCACCGCGGTCGATTCGCTGCCGCTGATCGTGCTGGTGGGCATGGCCGACAGCGATATCTACGCGGCGTGGCGCAACAAGGCGGGGATCATCGCGATCCTGACACTGCTGTTGTGCACGGGCACGATGGTGCTGGTGTGGATGCTGCGCCGCGAGTTCGCGCTGCGCCTGGCGGCCGAACGCAGCGCGCTGCGCAGCGAGGCGCGCTACCGGGTGCTGGCCGAGAACTCCGCCGACATCATCGCGCTATGCCGGGCGGACGGCATCGTCACCTACATCTCGCCCGCCATCAAGGATGTGCTGGGCTGGGTCCCGGGAGACATCGAAGGCCGCAATGTCGACGATTTCGTGCGAGCGGATTATGTCCCGCTTTTTTCCGGCGACGAGCAGTCCTGGCCGCGCATGCTGACTTTTCCCGCGCGGCACCGGGATTCCTCGTGGAGCTGGCTGGAGGCCAGCGTCAAGCGATTGCCGCCCGAGATGGGCGACGAGCGCTGCATCCTGAACATCCGCGACGTTTCGCGCCGTAAAAAGGCCGAGGAGGCGCTGGAAGCCGAGAACGCCCAGTTGCTGGCCATGGCGGCCACCGACGGCCTGACGAATCTGTCGAACCGCCGTCGTTTCGACGAGGCGCTGGAGCGCGAATGGCGGCGGGCCGCACGGGAGGAAAGCTCGCTGGCGCTGCTGCTGATCGATGCCGACCATTTCAAGGCGCTGAACGACCATTACGGCCATCAGCACGGCGACCAGTACCTGCGCACCATCGCGCAGGTGATCCAGGCCAATATCCGGCGCCCGGCCGACATGGCGGCGCGCTACGGGGGCGAGGAGTTCGCGGTGCTGCTGCCCAAGACCGACATCGATGGCGCCTACCTGATCGCCGAGAACATCCGCAAGGCCACGCTGGACGCGCGGATTCCCCATCTGAAGAGCGAGCAGGGCGTGATGACGGTCAGCATCGGCGTCGATGCGATGGTGCCGGGCGCCGGCATGGCGGCGGCGGTGCTGGTCCGCCAGGCCGATGCCGCGCTGTACGCCGCCAAGCGGCAGGGGCGTAACCGCACTTGCGTCTACGAACCGCAGCAGGGGTCGATGTCGCGTTCGGTATGAACGCCATGGCGCGGCGCAGCAGCTAGCCCCGGGCTGGGGTACGATAGGGCTATCTACAGGTACAGACCGCGCCAGGCGTTCCCCGGGGCGACAGGCGCATCATCCATGGCATTCAAGGTTTTCGATCTGCAATGTGAACACGGCCACGTATTCGAAGGCTGGTTCAGTTCGCACGCCGATTTCGACACGCAGCGCGAACGCGGCCTGATCAGCTGCCCGTTGTGCGACAGCAAATCCATCGACAAGAAACTGTCGGCGCCCATGCTGAATGTATCGGGCAGCAAGGCGCCGGCCGCGCCGGCTTCCCGTGAGCCGGGCAAGGCCCCCATGTCCCCCGACATGCAGGCCGCCATGTTGCAGCAACTGCGCGAGGCCCTGCGCCAGACCGAGAACGTAGGCGAACGCTTCGCCACCGAAGCCCGCCGCATCCACCATGGCGACGCTCCCGAACGCCCCATTCGCGGCGTGGCCACCCAGGAAGAGCGCCGATCCCTGACCGAGGAAGGCATAGCCGTAGCCCCCATCCCCGCCCTCCTGGACGACGACCGCCTGCAATAACGACGTTGTTCGTCCCGCAAAGCGGGGCGAACCTGCGCCTGCCCTGCGCCAAAAAAGCGCAAGCAAACCAATAGACGAAACTATGGGGGAGAGGGGGCCACAGGCCCCCAAGAAAGACGAGTCGAAGTGGATCCGGCTTCGCCGGTCCACTTCGACGCCCCCTGGGGGGCGCGCGTAAGCGCGTAGGGGGGGGTTATTTCACCCTGCTACGGTACTCGCCCGTGCGGGTGTCGATCTCGATCTTGTCGCCGATTTCGCAGAACAGCGGCACCGGCAGTTCGTAGCCGGTGTTGACCTTGGCGGGCTTCATGACCTTGCCCGAGGTGTCGCCGCGCACGGCGGGTTCGGTGTAGACGATCTCGCGCACGACGATGGTGGGCATTTCCACCGAGATCGCGCGGCCTTCGTAGAAGACCACCTCGACGGGCATGCCTTCTTCCAGGTAGTGCAGGGCGTCGCCCATGCTCTCGGCCTCGACCTCGTACTGGTTGTACTCGGTGTCCATGAAGACATACATGGGATCGGCGAAGTACGAGTAGGTGCACTCGCGGCGCTCGAGCACCAGGATCTCGAATTTTTCGTCGGCCTTGTAGACAGATTCCGTGCCCGAACCGGTCAGCAGGTTCTTGAGCTTCATCTTGACGACGGCGGCGTTGCGGCCGGATTTGTTGTATTCGGCCTTCAGGACGACCAGGGGATCCTTGCCGACCATGATGACGTTGCCGACGCGCAGTTCCTGAGCGATTTTCATGCTGGAGCAACCTTAGGGGAGGAGATGCTAGTGACAGCCGGCGCGGGCGCCGCGATGTCCAAAGACGGCCATAATGGCCTGTGCAGCCAATTAGTATAGCTCGGGACTGGGTATTTCAGCTAGCGTCAAGCCTGGTTTTCCTGTCGTGCCATGCAGAAATCGGCCAATTGTGTGGCCAGGTCGGGTTGGGCCGCCAGGGTGTCGCTCCAGCCGCGGGCGGCCTGCCGCCAGGTTTCGAAAACCGCCGGCGCCAACGACTCGGCCAGCGATTGCGGGAAGCGGGCCGCTCCGGCATCGCCGTTCCAGGCGGTCTGCAGCGCCCGGGCTGCTTCCGGCGCCGGGTAGCGCCGCAGCCAGGCGTGCAGCTTGTCGACATGGGCGGCCTCGGCCTGCGGGTAGATGTGCCAGACCATGGGCCGGCCGGCCCATTGGGCGCGGATGAAGGAGTCCTCGCCCCGGACGAAGTTCAGGTCGGCGCTCCAGAGCAGGCGGTCGTAGTCGGCCTGGGGCAGGAAAGGGGCCCGCGCGATGCGCAGGCGGCCGCGCGCGGACTCGGTCAGGTAGGGGGCGACGCCGGGCGGGATGGCCAGCAGCGTGGGCGTGTCGCCGTCGGCCAGCCTGTCGGCCAGGGCGGATGCGGGAGCGTCGGGATAGCAGAACAGGGTGACCAGACGTTCGCCTGGGTCGGGCTGGGGCAGGCCGGCGCCGCGCAGGAAGGCGGCCCGGATGGCCGGGTCGGCCTGCAGCGCATCGCGTTCGGCCAGCAGGCCGTGCTCGCGCAGCAGTCCGCCGGTCGCGGGCGTGAACCCGGGAAAGAAGAAGTATTTGCGCAGGCCGTCCGGCTGGAGCGAGGGCAGGGCGTGGCAGGTCTCGACCCACTCTTCGGCGCTGAGGTATTCCAGGTTGACCCAGACGGGCGGGCGGACCCGGTCCCGCATGCGTTGGACGAATTCGGCGGGCGGGTCGCAGGCGAAGGCTTCGATGACCGCGTCGCCCGGCTCCAGCGGCGGCGCCGGGCGGGTCCAATGGACGATGTCCACGCCGTCGGCGCGTTGCGCCGCCGCCCTGGGATCGATGCGGGGCGCGAGCCGTGCCATGACGGGCAGGTCGTCCACCCACAGGCGCACCCGCCAGCCGTGTTCCCGCGCCAGTTGGCGGGCCAGGCGCCAGCACACGCCGATATCGCCGTAGTTGTCGATCACGCGGCAGAAGATGTCGGCGCGCATCAGCGGTTTTCCTCGTCCCAAAGACGGGCATTATCGCCCGTGGCGCGGCCGTCGCCGGGCAGCATGCGGCGGGCCAGGTCCAGCCAGGCGCGCGCGGCGAACGACAGGTAGCGGCCGCGGCGCCAGGCAAAGGCCAGGTGCCACCACAACTGGGGATCTTCCAGCGGGACCACGGCCAGCCGGGAGCGGTCCAGCTGGCGGCTGAACAGTTCCGGCAGCAGTGCGAGTCCGACGCCGGCGGCCACCATGGACGCAATGAAATCCCATTGGCTGCTGCGGCCGGCGATCCGCGGCGTGAAGCCCGCCTGGACGCAGGCAGCGTGGACCACCTCGTTCAGCATGAAACCTTCGCCGTAGAAGATGAAGGATTCGGCGGCCAGTTCGTCCAGCCGGACCTGTTCGCGGCTGGCCCAGTGCGACGATGCGGGCACGATCAGGCGCAGGGGGAAGTTGCAGATGGGCAGGGTGTCGTATTCCTTCTCGTCCGCCGGCAGCAGCATGGCGCCGATCTCGAGCGTGCCCGATTTCAGTTCATCCTCGACCGAGCGCGAGCCGCGCTCGAACAGCCGCAGTTCGACCCCGGGATAGTCCTGGTGGAAGCGCGTAAGCAGGGGCGCCAGGAGGTGGTGCGCCAGCGGCGGCGTGCCGACGACCAGTTCGCCCCGGGCGGCCTGTCGCACGTCGGACAGTTCGGCCTGCAACTGGGCATGCAAGGCCAGCAGTTGCCGGCCGCGTTCCAGCACGATGCGGCCGGTGTCGGTGGGTTCGATGCGGCGGCCGAGCTTGCGCAGTACGGGGGTGCCCAATTCGTCCTCCAGTTGCCGGATCATCTTGCTGACCGTGGGCTGGGTGACGAATAGCGCCCGTGCGGCGGCCGTATAGCTCTGGCGCTGGATGACTTCGACGAAGTACCGCAGGGCACGCAAATCCATATCATTCCATATTGGAATTTTCCATATGGATTTTATTCATTTTATAAATGTGAGGGGTTTGCCTAGAATTGCGGGTATACCCGTAGATCTACCATGCAACGTTCTCTGTTTTCTTCCCTCGCCGTACGCGTCTCGCAAGTCCTGGCCCTGGTCGCCGTCTGGTGGGCCGCCGATAGCGCCGTGCACTGGGCCGGCCTGCCCATCCCCGGCGGAGTGGTGGGCCTGTTCGCCGTGCTGGCGCTGCTGCTGAGCGGCCGCCTGCCGCTTCACCGCATCGACCAGGGCGCGCAATGGCTGCTGGCCGATATGCTGGTGTTCTTCATTCCTGCCGTCGTCGCGATGGTGCGCTACCAGGACCTGCTCAGGACCGACGGATTGAAGCTGGCCGCGGTCATCGTGCTGGGCAATGCCTGCGTCATGCTGGTCACCGCCGTGACCGTGGAATGGATCGCCCGGCGGCGCCGTGTCCGCACCCCGGCGAAGGTGGCGCCATGATCATCGTCCTGTGCGTGGTGACCACGGTCGCCCTGTACTACCTGAACAAGCTGCTCTATGCCCGCCACCCGCGGTTCTGGACGCATCCCATCCTGCTGACCCCCCTCGCGCTGCTGGGCCTGTTGCTGGCCACGGGCATTCCCCTGGACGAGTACACGGCCGACACGCGCGTGCTGCTGTGGTTTCTGGGCCCGGCCACGGTCGCGTTCGCGGTACCGATCTACCAGTACCGGCGCCTGATCCGGGAGCTGTGGCCGGCCCTGGCCGTGGGCACGGTGGCAGGCGTGACGGCGGCCCTGGCGAGCTCCTGGTGGCTGGCGCGGGCCTTCCATCTGGCGCCCGAGGTCGCGCACAGTCTGCTGGTGCGCTCGGTGTCCACGCCTTTCGCCCTGGCCACGGCGGACCGTTTCGGCGGCAACGCCGACCTGGCGGCGATGTTCGTGGTTTTCACCGGACTGGCCGGCATGCTGACCGGCGAGTTGATCCTGGCCCTGATGCCGCGCCGCTCGGGACTGGCCAGTGGCGCATCCTACGGCGCGGCGGCCCATGCGCTGGGCACCGCCAGGGCGCGGGAACTGGGCGAGGAGGCCGGCGTGATGGCCAGCCTCCTGATGATATTCAGCGGCCTGGCGATGGTGCTGCTGGCACCGGTGCTGGGCGTCTGGCTGGCCTGAGGGTCGCGGCGCGGCGGCCTGGCCGGGCGCCCCAGGCGTATCAGCGGCGCTGGTACTGCGTGGCGCCGAACAGGTTCTCCTTCGCGGTGGCGTCCTGCGGCTTGCGCTGGTCGGCCAGGACCTGGATGCCGCGCTGCACGGCCGGGCGGGCGTGGATCTCGTCGAACCAGCGTTTGACGTTGGGGAAGTCCGCCAGGTCCACGCCCTGGTTGGTGTGCGAGCGGGTCCAGGGCCAGGTGGCGATGTCGGCGATGGTATAGGCGCGTCCCGCCAGGAAGGCCTGGCGCGACAGTTGCTTGTCCATGACGCTGTACAGCCGCCGGGCTTCGTTGGTGTAGCGGTTGGTGGCGTATTCGATGCGCTCGGGCGCGTACAGCCGGAAATGATGGGCCTGGCCGAACATGGGGCCGACGCCGCCCATCTGGAACATCAGCCATTGCAGCGTGTTGTAGCGTTCGCGGTCGGTCTTGCCCAGGAACTTGCCGGTCTTGCCGGCCAGGTAGACCAGGATGGCGCCCGACTCGAACAGCGAGATCGGTTTGCCGTCGGGCCCGTCGGGGTCGACGATGGCGGGTATCTTGTTGTTGGGGCTGACGGCCAGGAATTCTTCCTTGAACTGGTCGCCGGCCCCGATGTTGATTCCCGTGACCTCGTAGGGAAGCTTGCACTCCTCAAGCATGATGTGCACTTTGTGGCCATTGGGCGTCGGCCACGAGTAGACCTGGATAGGCTGCTGGGCCGGCTTGGCGATCGGGTCGGTCATGCGGGACTCCGGAAAGAGGTCGAATTCGCTGCGATTATGCGGCAAAGACCATCGCTCGTGGTCCACAGGCCTCCGTTGCGGGAGGGATACGGGCGTGGATCTTTGACCGTGGCGCACAACAGATGCACCGACTGCGGGCTGGGCAGGGGGTCGACAAAGGACGATAATCCGTGTTTACCCTTGGCCGGATCCGCCCTCCGGCCGCTGGCCGCCAGCGCGCCATGCCGCTGCGGCGGGATCAGCGACCGGCTTCGTCCGGAGGCGCCGCGAGGCCTCATGCCCGGCGCCGGGCGCAAGTTTCCTTTGTTTCTCGGCCCTTCCCATGACTCGTCCACGCTTCCTGCCAGACAATTTCACACTCAGCCTCATCGTCGTCGTCACGCTTGCCAGCTTCCTGCCATGTTCCGGGCAGACGGCCGTGGTGTTCGACTGGGTCACCAATATCGCCATCGGACTGCTGTTCTTCCTGCACGGCGCCAAGTTGTCGCGCGAGGCCATCGTCGCGGGCGCCACCCACTGGCGGCTGCATCTGCTGATCTTCGCCTTTACCTTCGTCATGTTTCCCCTCCTGGGGATGGCGTTCAAGCCGCTCCTGGCGCCGCTGGTCACCCCCGATCTGTACCTGGGTATCCTGTTCCTGTGCGCCTTGCCGGCCACGGTGCAGTCGGCCATCGCGCTGACGTCCATCGCGCGCGGCAACATCCCGGCGGCCATCTGCAGCGCCTCGGCCTCCAGCCTGCTGGGCATCTTCCTGACGCCGGTGCTGGTCAAGCTGATGATGAGCACCGCGGGCGAGGCGGCTTTCTCGTTCGATGCGGTGGGCAAGATCCTGGTGCAGCTGCTGCTGCCCTTCGTGGCGGGGCAGGTGATGCGCCGCTGGATAGGCGGCTGGGTCGCGCGGCATCGCGCGGTGCTCAAATATGTGGACCAGGGTTCGATCCTGTTGGTGGTCTATTCGGCCTTCAGCGAGGCTGTGGTGGGCGGCCTCTGGCACCAGACCTCGACCGCGACGCTGGCTGGCGTGCTGGTGGCCTGCGCGGTGATCCTGGCCGCGGCGCTGCTGGCCACCACGGTCATCAGCCGCGCGCTGGGGTTCTCGAAGGAAGACGAAATCACCATCGTCTTCTGCGGATCCAAGAAAAGCCTGGCGACAGGCATCCCCATGGCCAAGGTGCTGCTGTCCAGCAGCGCGGCCGGTGCCATCGTGCTGCCCCTCATGATCTTCCACCAGATGCAACTGATGGTGTGCGCGGTGCTGGCGCGGCGTTATGCCAGCCGTCCCGAGGAGGCGTCCGAGGCGAGCCCGCGCGCGGCCTGAACGCCTGCCGTGTCCCGCTCAGTGGAAATGGGCGGGACCGGTGTCGGCGTCCTCGGGAGGCTCGGCGTGGACCATTTCCCCCAGCGGGTTGGGGAAATACGGCGCGCCGCAGTCGTCGCAGAAATCCAGGGGCAGCAGGCCCTGCAACTTGCGCAGGTCGGTCACGCCCAGTTCCCGCAACTGGTCGGCGATCACGTCCATGGCCGGGGTGTCGGGATTGTCGTCGTCCCGGCCGAACAACGGCCAGGCCGAGCCATAGATGACATCGTTGCTTTGGCGCTGGGTGAAGCCGATCCGGTATTCCTCGACCTCGGTCTCGCCGCAGGCGGCGATGACGGCACGCAATTGGTCGGGCGCGAGTTCCAGCGTGGCTTCCAGCCAGGCGACCGCCGCGCGTAGCGACAACGGCCGCACGCGCCGGTCGGCCTCGCGGTTGTTGACGTAATAGGCATCGGGCAGCAGGCATTCGAAGCCGCAGCCCGGCAGCAGGTCGGCGAACAGCGGCGTGGCCTGGGCCTCCCATTGCGCCAGGCAGCTTTCGCGCGTGTGCTCGGGCTTGCCAGGGTTCTCCTGCCAGCGAAATACCGGAGCCCCCCGTGGCACGGCGACGGCCGCCACGACGTAGCGGGTGTCGGCCAGCAGGTTCGCGACCTCGGTGGCGCTGTCGGTGGCGGGCATGCGGGGCAGCGTCAGCCCCAGTGCCTGGGCGCCCAGGCGGTTCAGCCATAGCCGGGTGGCGCTGAACGAGCGCGGCATCTGGTCCACGCTGTAGAGTTCAGGCGCCATGGCCAGGCGCACATCGGCGGCCAGGATATGGCCGTGCAACTGGGCCTTCAGTGCGTCCAGCAGGCCGAGGCGTATGGGACCGTAGGGAATGCTGAAGCGGGTCCAGGCCACCACCGGCGCGACCACCAGCAGCACGTCGTGGTCCGCGCCTTCCTTCTGCAGCGTGAGCGATTCCGACAGGGTCTCGGCCTGCTCGACCAGGATCTCGTAGGCGCCGGCGTTGTGCTGGTACAGGACTTCGAGCGCGGCCTCGATGGCGGTGTCCTGCCCGCCGTGCATGAGCTTTTCCAGCAGCGCGCCCAGTTCCCCCTCCCAGTAGCGGTCCTCGACCCGGCTGCCCGAGCCGTTGAGCGACAGGGACAGCGAGACGAGTTTTTCGGCATCGCGATTGAGGCGGGAGGAGGATGTGCTGCGGGAACGGGCCATAGAGGGGTCGCGGCTGACGAAAGGATGGTGTGAATCCGCTAGTTTATCTCCCCGGCGCGGGATGAGTGCGCAGGCGCGGTCCCGCGGCCAGCAATTGGCTGGGCACTTCGCGTTTCACCAGCCCGGGCAGCGTGGCCACGATCTCCATCAGCGGGGCGAGCGAGACGCCGGTGTCCACGCCCATGCAGGCGAACATGTGGACGAGTTCCTCGGTGCTGGCGTTGCCGCTGGCGCCCGGCGCGTAGGGGCAGCCTCCCAGGCCGCCCACGGCGGCGTCGAAACGGCGCATGCCGGCCTGCCAGGCCGCCAGCGCGTTGGCCAGCGCCATGCCGCGGGTGTTGTGCAGATGCAGGGTCAAGGGGGCCGAGGCGGGCAGGGCGGTGGCCAGCGATGCCGCCAGATCCGCCACCTGCGTGGGGTAGGCCATGCCCGTGGTGTCGCAAAGCGTGATCCCGGCGGCGCCGGCGCCAGCGAAAAGCCGCGCCAGCCGACCTGCCTCGGATGGCGCGATGTCGCCCTCGAACGGGCAGCCGAACGTGGTGGACAACGATACGTTGCAGGGCACGCCGGCCTGCCCGGCGCGCTCGAGCATGGCCAGCAGCTGGGCCGTGGATTGCTCGCGCGTCATCCGCAGGTTGGCCTGGTTGTGGGTCTCGCTGACCGACATCACCAGGTTGAGCGCGTCGGCGCCGCTGTCCAGCGCGCGTTCCATGCCGCGCAGGTTGGGCACCAGGCAGGTGTAGATCACGCCGGGCCGGCGGCGGATGCGCCGCATGACGGCCTCGGCGTCGGCCAGCGCGGGAATGGCCCGGGCCGAGGTGAAGCTGGTGACCTCGATGCGGGCGAAGCCGCAGTCGGACAGCGCATCGACCAGCGCGACCTTGTCGTCGGTGGGGACGAAGGCTGGCTCGATCTGCAGCCCGTCGCGCGGCCCGACCTCGTTGATCTCGATCATGCGATCACTCCCTTGCCGCGCAGTGTCCGCAACGCCTCGTCGTCCAGGCCCGCGCCGCGCAGCACGGCATCGGTGTGTTCGCCCAGGGTCGGCGCGCGGTGGCGGATGGCGCCCGGATGCGCGGACAGCTTGGGCACGATGCCGGGCATCTCGACTTTCAGGCCGTTGGCGGACGTGACCTCCTGGATCATGTCCCGGGCGCGGTAGTGCGGGTCCTGGGCGATGTCGCGGGCATTGTAGATGCGGCCGGCGGGGACGTCGGCCTCGCGCAGCGCCGCCAGCACCGCGCCGCTGTCCAGCGTGCGGGTCCAGGCGCCGATGGCCTCGTCCAGTTCCGTCGCGCGCTGCGCGCGGCCGTCGTTGCGGGCAAGGCCGGGGTCCTGGGCCAGGTCGTCGCGTCCCATGCGCCGCATCAGGCGCACGAAGATGCCGTCGCCGTTGCCGGCGATCAGCACGTATTCGCCATCGGCGCAGGGATAGGCGTTCGAGGGCGCGATGCCGGGCAGGGCGCCGCCGGCAGGCTGGCGCACGGCGCCGAACACCGAATACTCGGGCAGCAGGCTTTCGCTCAGGTTGAATATGCTTTCGTACAGCGCGGTATCGATCATCTGCCCCTGGCCGCCGCGCGCGTCGCGGTCGTACAGCGCCAGCAGCACGCCCATCGCGCCATGCAGGCCGGCGATCGTGTCGCCCAGCGACAAACCCGCGCGCACGGGCGGGCGTCCCGGTTCGCCGGTCAGGTAGCGCAAGCCGGCCATGGCCTCGCCGATCGCGGCAAAACCCGGTTCGTCGCGTTTGGTGCCGGTCTGGCCGTAGCCCGACACGCGCAGCATGATCAGGCGGGGATTGAGCGCGTGCAGGGCGTCCCACGACAGGCCCCATTTTTCCATGGCGCCGGGGCGAAAATTCTCGATCAGCACGTCGGCCTGCGTGGCCAGCCTGCGCACCAGCTCCTGTCCTTCAGGCTGGCGCAGGTCCACGCACACGGACTGCTTGCCGCGCGACTGGGCTTCCCACCAGACCGAGGTGCCTTCGTGCAGCATGCGCCACTTGCGCAGCGGGTCGCCCTGGCCGGGCGGTTCGATCTTGATGATTTCGGCGCCGAAGTCGGCCAGTGTCTTGGCGGCGAACGGACCGGCGATCAACTGGCCCAGTTCCAGGATGCGGATGCCTTCGAGGATTTGGCGTGGCATGGATGTCTCGTTGGGAGGGGGCTGGCAACCGTGCGGCCCGAAACGTTTCGCGGCGGAGCGTGGCCGGACGTGGCTTGCGCAGACGCGGCGAGGCCCGCGCCGGGTGCCGCGGGGCACCGCAAGCGCAGGCCTCGGGGGCGGCCCCGAGGGGGGCCGCCGGCTTCAGGCAGCCAGCAACTGGCGCAGGACGAAGGGCAGGATACCGCCGTGGTTGTAGTAATCCACTTCAATGGGCGTATCAATGCGCAGCAGCAGCGGGACCTGCTTGCTGGTGCCGTTCTCGTAGTGGATGGTCAGCGTCACGTCCTGCTGCGGCTTGATGCCGTGCTCCAGTCCGGTGATGTCATAGGTCTCGCGACCCGTGATGTTCAGGGACTGGATGCTGTCGCCCGCCTTGAATTGCAGCGGCAGCACGCCCATGCCCACCAGGTTGCTGCGGTGGATGCGCTCGAAGCTGCGTGCGATGACCGCCTTCACGCCCAGCAATTGCGTGCCCTTGGCGGCCCAGTCGCGCGACGAACCCGTGCCGTACTCCTCGCCGCCGAAGATCACCGTGGGCGTGCCCTCGCCGATGTACTTCATGGCCGCGTCGTAGATCGACAGTTGTTCGCCGCTGGGCTGGTGCAGGGTGATGCCGCCTTCGACGCGCGTTCCGTCGGCATTGGGCGGGATCATCAGGTTCTTGATGCGCACGTTGGCGAAGGTGCCGCGCATCATGACCTCGTGATTGCCCCGGCGCGAGCCGTAGCTGTTGAAGTCGGCCTTCATCACGCCGTTGGCTTGCAGATACTTGCCCGCGGGCGAGCTTTCCTTGATCGAGCCGGCGGGCGAGATGTGGTCGGTGGTGATGGAGTCGCCGAACAGGCCCAGGGCCCGGGCGTTCTTGACCACGGCGTTGGCCGCGCCCGGCTCCATCGTGAAGTCCTCGAAGAACGGGGGTTCGGCGATGTAGGTCGACTTGGGCCAGTCGTAGATCTGCCCGGCCACGCCCTGGATGTCCTGCCACAGCTTGCCGGGGTTGCTCTTGACCTGGGCATAGTTGCTTTTGAACGCCTTGGGATCCAGGGCGTACTTCATCAGTTTCTCGACTTCCGCCTGGGTGGGCCAGATGTCGCCCAGGTAGACGTCGCCCTTGGTGCCGCGGCCCACAGGCTCGGTCATCAGGTCGCGCTTCATGGTGCCGGCGATGGCATAGGCCACGACCAGCGGCGGCGAGGCCAGGAAGTTCGCCTTGATGTTCGGGTGGATGCGGGCCTCGAAGTTGCGGTTGCCCGACAGCACGGCCGCGCACACCAGGTCGTTCTTGGTGATGACGTCGTTCAATTCGGGCGCGAGGTCGCCGGCGTTGCCGATGCAGGTCGTGCAGCCATAGGCCGCCACGTCGAAGCCGAGCTGTTCCAGGTAGGGCAGCAGGTCGGTCTTGCGGAGGTATTCGGTGACGACGCGGGATCCAGGGGCGAGCGAGGTCTTGATGTGCGGCTTGACCTTGAGGCCGGCCTTCACCGCCTTCTTGGCCAGCAGGCCCGCCGCCAGCAGCACGCTGGGGTTGGACGTGTTGGTGCAGGAGGTGATGGCGGCGATCAGGATGTCGCCGTTCTGGATGGGAAGGCCGTTGTCGGTCGTGAAGACCTGGTCGAGTTTGGCCGCGGGTTGCGAGAAACCGTTCTCGGCGACCGGCTTGCTGAACAGTTCGCCGAAGGTGGCCTTGACGTCGCCGATCTCGATGCGGTCCTGGGGACGCTTGGGGCCGGCCAGCGAGGGCGCGACGGTGGACAGGTCCAGCGTCAGCAGCTTGGTGTAGTCGATGTCCTTGGCGTTGGGCACGCCGAACATCTTCTGGGTGCGGTAGTAGGCTTCGAAGGCGTCGATTTCTTCCTTGGTACGGCCGGTGCCCTTGAAGAAGTCGATGGTGCGCTCGTCCACCGGGAAAAAGCCCATGGTGGCGCCGTACTCGGGCGCCATGTTGCCGATGGTGGCGCGTTCGGAAACGGTCAGGCTGGCCGTGCCCGGGCCACAGAATTCGACGAACTTGCCGACGACCTTCTCGCGGCGCAGCATCTCGGTGATGGTCAGGACCAGGTCGGTGGCGGTGACGCCTTCGCGCAGCTTGCCCTTGAGTTCCACGCCGACGACATCGGGAGTCAGGATATAGACGGGCTGGCCCAGCATGGCGGCCTCGGCCTCGATGCCGCCCACCCCCCAGCCGACCACGCCGATGCCATTGATCATGGTGGTGTGGCTGTCGGTGCCCACCAGCGAGTCAGGGTAGTAGACCTTGTCTCGCTTGTGCACGCCGCGCGCCAGGTATTCGAGGTTCACCTGGTGGACGATGCCGAAACCCGGGGGCACCACGCCGAAGGTATCGAAGGCCTGCATGCCCCATTTCATGAACTGGTAGCGCTCGTGGTTGCGCTTGAATTCCAGTTTCATGTTGATGTCGAGGGCATTCTTGGTGCCGTAGGCGTCGATCATGACGGAGTGGTCGACGACGAGATCCACCGGAACCAGGGGTTCGATGGCCTTGGGATTCTTGTCGAGCTTGGCGGCGACGTTGCGCATGGCGGCCAGGTCGGCCAACAGGGGAACGCCGGTGAAGTCCTGGAGCACGACGCGGGCGACGACAAAGGGGATTTCCTCTTCACGCCTGGCGTTGGGCTTCCAGTTGGCCAGTTGTTTGATGTGTTCTTCGGTGACTTTCTTGCCGTCGCAGTTGCGCAGGACGGATTCCAGCACGATGCGCAGGGAGACGGGCAGTCGCTCCACCGCCACGCCCAGGGCCTTGCCGAGCGCCGGAAGCGAATAATACTGGCCGGTTTTGCTGCCGACCTTGAACTCTTTCAGGGTTTTGAACGTGTTGTGCGGCATGATGGGCTCCGAAGGAAAACCGGTTAAATCTACCACTTATGTTGCGTCGTTGCGATGTAGGGGGGCGGATGATTTTCTATAAGGGTAGATCCTATATCTTATATAAGATATAAGATATAAAAATGCAAGTGATGGTTGGACTGCCGGGTGGAGGATTGGTTCTTGAGACGACCTGCTTCCGGCCCCCGGCCGGCCTGTGCGGGCGCAGCGAAGCCGGTCCCGGCTTTGCCGGGACTACCCGGCGTTTGAGCGGTTGGCGGGGCGGGCGCACAGGCCGGCCGGGGGCCGGAAGCAGGCCTGCACCGTGGCTTGCGGGGTAGGGCCTGTCATCCGCATGGAGTTGAGGGGGCAGGGAGGTGGGGGAGGTGTCGTGCATGGTCTCTCCTTGTTGTTGTGGACGAGAACGGGAAGTCAGGAGGCGGGGGCGGCTTCAGGCTGCCC
This sequence comes from Alcaligenaceae bacterium SAGV5, assembly GCA_009360345.1. GTDB lineage: Bacteria > Pseudomonadota > Gammaproteobacteria > Burkholderiales > Burkholderiaceae_B > Pigmentiphaga. The sequence continues at coordinate 1,597,045 of SPDP01000001.1, read as the reverse complement.
CAGCGCGCGCGAGGCCACGGACAGGGCCTGTTTTTTCTGGGCGATCAGGATCAGCGGACGGCCTTCGTGCGAACGCACGACTTTCCAGTAGGTATTGGCCCACCATCCTTCGCCGTCGGGAATCTGCTGGAACTGCTCGAAAGACAGCACGGTGACGATGCCGCCTTTCTCGAAGAACGTGGTCAGGTGGTAGGCGCGCTCGCGGCCGATATCGCAGGGGCGCATCAACTGGATGAAGCCGGGCAGCGCCTGTTGCGCCGGCAAGTCCAGGTGGCGCGCCATTTCCGTCGCGGGCAGGAAGCTGCCGCGCAGCGTGCGCTCGTAGTATTCGTGCTCGATGGCCGAGCGCACCAGTTCGGGCGGGCGCATGGTGAGGACGGCACCCACCGCCGAGCCGCCGATCAGCAAGGCGGCCAGCATGCCGCGCAGGCCGCGCCGGGCGTGCCAGGGGGTATGGCGCAGCAGGTGCGGCGGCGGATCGCCTGGTTCGAACGCCAGGGCCAGTTCGGCGCGGGCGCGCAGGTCGAATTCCGTATCTTGGAGGCTGTCGTCGCAATTCATGGGGTCTGTTTTCGCAGCGGGATGACACTGGCCGCCGTTTCCGGAGCACAAGGGCGCGGGGGGGCCTGCAGGGCGGCCTTCAGGGCATCGCGGGCGCGCGCCAGGCGCGACAGCACCGTGCCGGGCGCGATGTCCAGGGCTTCCGCCATCAGGGCGGTGGGCATGTCGTCGAAGTAGTACAGCACCAGCACCTCGCGGTGGATGGGGGCGATGCGGGACAGGGCCTTGACCACGTCCAGCTGTTCGTCCAGCGTATGCGCGCGGGGATCGGCTTCGTCTTCGACCCGGCCGTCCCCCTGGGCCGCCATGTGGGCCGGATCGATATTGCGGAACGCATGGCGCCGCATGATCTGGAACAGCCAGGCGCGCGCCATGGCGGGATCGCGCAACTGGTCGCGAAAGCGCCAGGCGCTGGTGAAGCAGTCCTGCACCACGTCCTCGGCGATCGCGCGGGAGCCGGTCAGGGCCCAGGCGCTGCGCAGCAGGAAGCGGTAGTGTTCGCGCACCCATTGGTTGTAGCGCGACTCGGCGGAAGAGATCATGGTGTACAAGAGCGCGCCGGGTGGGGTTTCATTCCATCCGACGCAAAATCAAGGGTATTCCCTGATTAATCGTCATGGCCTGGCGCCACCATGCGCGCGCCCTTCCAGGCGCCGTCGGCCACCAGCGCCTCGCATTGCGTTCGCAGCATCCGCAGGAATTGCCACAGCCCGGTCGTCATCGACCGGTTGTTCGCATAGGCGATCACGAGCCGGCGCGACAGGTCGGGCTTGCGGATAGGCAGCGCCGCGAGCGTGCCGCCCTCCACCTCGTCGTGCACGCCGGAGAACGGCAGCACGGTGCAGGCCAGATCCGTCAACGGCATCTGCTTGGTCAGCGTCAGCGAGGTATCGAATTCATGGCGCACGTCCAGGCGCACCCGGTGCACCGCCGCCTGGTCTTCCAGCAGTTCGCGCAAGCCATGGGGGCGGCTGGGAAGGGAAAGGGGAAATTCCCCCAACTGCGAGAAGTTGACGGATTTCTTGTTGCGCGCGCGCGCCGGCGCCATGACCAGGCACAGTTCCTCGTCCAGCAGCGGATCGGCATGCAGCCCCGCGATGGGAATCATCGTATAGAGCAGCGCGAAGTCGAGGTGCCCCCGGTGCAGCGAATCGACCAGGGCCCGGTGGAAACCCTCGACGACGTGCATGCGCAGCATCGGCAGCGTCGTCCGCACGGTACTCAACAGCCGCGGCCCCAGGATGTTGGCGACTGAAGGGGGAAGGCCCATGGTGACCTGGCGCAGGCCGGTGTCGTCGACCTCCGCCATGGCCAGCCGGCGGCCGTTCAGCAACTGCTCGAAACCCGGCAGCACGGCGTCGTAAAGGCGGCGTCCCGCCGCCGTCAGCGTCACGCCCCGGCCCACCCGCTCGAACAGGCGGGCGTGCATTTCGCGCTCCAGCTTCAGGACATGGCGGCTGAGCGTCGGCTGGCTGACGCCTGCGCCCAGGGCGCCGCGCGAGAGCGATCCCGCCTGGGCGGCCAGCACGAAGAAGTGCAGCGAGGTGAAATCGGCGCTCTGGAGTTCCCCGAATTTCATGGCCGGCGCGACCTATTCAATCATGAATATCAATTATACGAATTTGTGATGCCAGGTCGTGGGCTTGCCCAGTAGAGTGGCGCCACGATACCAAGTCAGATGGAGAGGGAAACGATGGACGAGTCCGTGGCCGCATCGCTGAGCGGGGGCGAATTGCTGGTGCGCTGCCTGGTCGGGCAGCAGGTGGATCTTGCCTTCTGCGTGCCGGGGGAAAGTTATCTGGATGCCCTGGATGCACTGTTCGATCAGCGCGAGCGGCTGCGCCTGGTCGTGTGCCGCCACGAAGCGGCGGCCGCCAACATGGCGGAGGCCTACGGCAAGCTCACCGGCAAGCCGGGCGTGTGTCTGGTCACGCGCGGACCCGGCGCGGCGCATGCCAGCATCGCCGTGCATACGGCGCACGAGGACGAGACGCCGCTGGTGCTGCTCGTCGGGCAGGTCGCGAGGGGGCACATGGGCCGCGGCGCTTTCCAGGAGGTCGACTATCGCGCCATGTTCGGGGGCATGGCGAAGTGGGTGGCCCAGGTGGAGGACCCTGCCCGGCTGCCCGAGATCGTCGCGCGCGCTTTCCAGGTCGCGGCCGGCGGGCGTCCCGGGCCGGTCGTGCTGGCGCTGCCGGAAGACGTGCTCGAAGCGCGCGTCCCCGATCCTGGCGCGCCGGCGCGCGCGTGGTCCAGGCTCGGCTTCGAACCCACCCCGGCCGCCATCGGCGACGTGCGTGCAGAGCTGGCGCGAAGCCGCAAGCCCTTGATGATCGTCGGCGGCGGCGGGTGGAGCGCGCGGGCCTCGGAGGCACTGGCCGATTTCGCGCGAGCGTGGCGACTGCCCGTGGTGGCCGAATTCCGCTGCCAGGACTATCTGGACAACCGGCACGACAGCTATGCCGGCGACCTGGGGCTCGCCACCAATCCGGCGCTGGCCGCCCGGGTGCGCGACAGCGACCTGCTGCTGGTGCTGGGAGGGCGGCTCTCGGAAGCCACGACCGGGGGGTATCGGCTGGTCGACGTGCCCCGGCCGCGCCAGCGGATGATCCACGTCCATGCCGACGTCAATGAGCTGGGCCACGTCTACCAGGCCGACGTCCTCGTGCCCGCGACGCCCGAGGCCTTTCTGCGTGCCGCGCTGGCGGCTTGGGACGCGTCGTTCCCGGATGCTCCGCCCTGGGAGGACTGGACCCGGGCGGCCCGGTCCGACTATCTGCGCTTCCTCGCGCCCACGGGGGATGGTGGCGCCATCGACATGGCCCAGGTGGTGGCGGCGCTGGACCGGGAACTCGCGCCGGACGCGATCGTGACCAACGGCGCGGGCAACTACACGACGTGGCTGCATCGGCACTATCGGTACAAGCACTTCCGCAGCCAACTGGCGCCGCTGAACGGCGCCATGGGCTACGGCCTGCCCGCGGCCATCGCGGCCAAGATCCATGAGCCGGGACGACAGGTGGTCTGTCTGGCTGGCGATGGCTGCTTCCTGATGAATGTCCAGGAACTGGAGACGGCCGTTCGCCATGGGGCCGCCATCGTCATCGTGGTCGTGGCGAACGGCTCGTACGGCACGATCCGCGCCCACCAGGAGCGGCGCTTTCCCGGGCGGGTCTATGCGACCGACATCGGCAACCCCGATTTCGTGGAGCTGGCCCGTTCTTTCGGCCTGTTCGCCGAGCGCGTCCTGCGGCACGAGGACTTCGCGCCGGCGCTGCGGCGCGCGCTGGACGCCGGCGTGCCGAGCCTGATCGAGCTGCCCACCGATATCGAGCACCTCAGCGCGCAGAGCCGGCTGTCCACCGTCCGCGATCGAGCGCTGGCCACGGCGCGACGGCATGTCCTCAACCCTGGATGCCGGGAATCCTGACGTTCTCGTCGAGATGCCGGCCGCCTCGTGGACTGCCCTCGGGGGCGCCGTCAACTTTTCACTCCTCGAAAACTTCCAAAACTCGCCTTGATGGCGAATCACGCCAGGGTGCATCCTCCCTGGCGGAGATGGCGTGGATGCCTACGCGCGTTGCGACATCGGCTTTCCCGGTCTCCAGCAATGCCTGCCCGGCAGAGGTCGGGCAGACATCGCCTGCATTCATCGAAAAAAAGCGGAGCCCGCTTCCCGCGGGCTTCTCATACGCTGGACACAGCACACGGAGACAACGATGAAGCCCTACGCATTCCCCCACGCATGCGCCACCCTGGCGGCGCTGCTTCTTGTCATGCATGGCGCCGCGGCGCAGGCGGACGGGGCCTGGCCCACCAAACCCGTCCGCGTGATCATGCCTTTCGCCGCCGGCGGCAGTTCCGACCTGGTCGGACGCCAGGTGGCACAAAGCTTGAGCACGCACTACGGCCAGCAATTCGTGGCCGAGAACCGCGCGGGCGCCGGCGGCAACATCGGCGTCGATGCGGTGGCGAAGTCCGCGCCGGACGGCTACACCCTCGGCATCGGCACGTCTGGCCCGCTGGCCAACAACAAGTCGCTCTACCACCCCATGCCGTTCGACGCGGAGAAGGACCTGACGCCGATCGCGCTGGTCGGGGAAATCCCGGTCGTGATCGCGGTCAATCCGGCGGTGAAGGTGAACACGCTGGCCGAGCTCGTCGCCTTGAGCAAGTCGTCCGCCAATGCGGTGACGGTTTCCAATCCGGGCAATGGCACCATCGGCCATCTCGCCACCGAGTACCTGAGCATCCAGACCGGGGCGAAGCTCCAGCCGGTGCCGTACAAGGGCGATTCGCCGGCGATGGTGGATGCGATGAGCGGCTCGGTCGCGGCGGTCGTGGCGCCGGTCACGTCGCTGATCCCCAATATCCAGGCCAACAAGCTCAGGGCGCTGGCGGTGATGTCCAAGACCCGGTTCCCGGGCCTGCCCGATGTGCCGACCGCCAACGAGCAGGGCGTCAAGCTGGAAGCCACGGTATGGAGCGCCATGGTGGGGCCCGCCGGCCTGCCGAAGTCCATCGTCGCGTCGCTGAATGCCGAAATCAACAAGTACACGGCGTCGCCGGAAGGCAAGGCCAAGCTGAACTCGCTGGGCATGGTGCCGCTGTCGGGCACGCCCGAGCAACTGCGCGAGCTGATGAGGAATGAGGCGACGAAGTGGCAGGAGGTCGTCAAATCCGCGCGGATCGCGATCGAATGACCATGGACGCGTCGAAGTTCTATATCGACGGTGCCTGGGTGGACCCGGTGGCGCCGAAAAGCCTGGAGGTCGTCAACCCGGCCACCGAAGAGCGTTTCGCGCGCATCAGCCTGGGCGCGGCCGAAGACGTGGACCGCGCGGTGCGCGCCGCCCGGCGGGCGTTTCCGGCCTATGCGGGGACCACCGTGCGGGAGCGCCTGGGCTGGCTGGAACGGATCGTCGCGGGGTTTCGCGCGCGATTGCCCGAACTGGCGCGGACGATGACGCTGGAGATGGGTGCGCCCATCACCTTCTCCACCGAGCGCCAGGCCACCGTCGCGTTGTTCCATTTCGAGGAGGCGGTGCGCGTGCTGGCCGACTACCCGTTCGAGGAGCGCATGGGCAGCGGCATCGTGCGGCGCGAGCCCATCGGCGTCTGCGGGCTGATCACGCCCTGGAACTGGCCGCTCAACCAGGTGGCCTCCAAGGTGGCGCCGGCGCTGGCGACCGGCTGTACCGTCGTGCTCAAGCCCAGCGAGATCGCGCCGCTCAGTTCGCTGCTGTTCGCCCAGGTCGTGCACGAGGCCGGACTGCCGCCCGGGGTCTTCAACCTGGTCAACGGCGACGGGCCGACCGTGGGCGAGGCGATCGCCGGCCATCCCGGCGTCGACATGGTGTCGTTCACGGGCTCCACGGGCGCGGGCGTCAGGGTGGCCAAGCTGGCGGCCGAGACCGTCAAGCGCGTGGCGCAGGAGCTGGGCGGCAAGTCCGCGAACATCATCCTGCCCGATGCCGACCTCCGGGCCGCCGTGATCGCCGGTGTGCACGCATGCAACACGAACGCCGGCCAGAATTGCCAGTCGCCCACCCGCATGCTGATCCCGCGCGAACGGCGCGATGAAGCGTTCGCGGCGGCGCGCGAGGCGGTCGAGGCGATACGCCTGGGAGATCCGCTGGATCCGGCGTCCACCATGGGGCCGCTGGTCAGCCAGGCGCAGTTCGACAAGGTCCAGGCACTGATCCGCTCGGGCATGGACGAAGGCGCGGCGCTGGTGGCTGGCGGCACCGGCCGTCCGCCAGGCCTCGAACGCGGCTATTACGTGCTGCCGACGGTGTTCGGCGACGTCACGCCCGACATGCGGATCGCGCGCGAGGAGATCTTCGGCCCGGTGCTGTCCATCATGAACTACGACACCGAGGACGAGGCCATCGCCATCGCCAACGACACGCCATTCGGCCTGGCGGGGTTCGTGCAGTCGCCGGACCTGGAGCGGGCCCGGCGCGTGGCCAACGCGATCCGCGCCGGCCGCGTCTATCTGAACGGCGCGCCGTTCGACCGCAGCCTGCCTTTCGGCGGCTACAAGCAGTCCGGCAACGGACGTGAATTCGGTGTTTTCGGATTCGAGGAATATCTCGAAGTGAAAGCCATACTCGGCTATGGAAACTGACTGATGACGACTACGAATTCCTCCCAGGCCGCCGCGAACGGCGGGGAGGCCCGCTGTTTCGAGGATTTCCAGGTGGGAGAGCGCTGGACCAGCGGCCCGACGGTGGTCACCGAGGAAGCGATCATCGCGTTCGCCCGCGCCAACGATCCGCAGCCCATGCACATGGATCCCGACGCGGCGCGGGCCGGCCCCTTCGGCGCGCTGATCGCCAGCGGCTGGCAGATCGCCGCGCTGTCGATGCGTGTCTTCCTGGAGGCGGGCGGCTATGGCAAGACGCCCATGGTGGGCATGGGCCTTGACGAGCTGCGGTGGACGAAGCCCGTCAAGGCTGGCGACAGGCTGGTGGTCGAGCGCGAGGTGATCGAGACCGTGCGTTCGAAGTCCCGTCCGGGCGTGGGCATGATCCGCACGCGCGTCACCGTGCGCAACCAGGACGGCGAAGCCGTGATGTCGCTGGTGTCGCTGGGCCGGGTGCCGGCGCGGGCGCCGGCCTAGGGCCTGTCACAGGCCCTGGCGGTTTTTTTCATCGATAGTCGAACCCAGGGAGTCGTCATGGTGGTTCTCGACCGTCCCGCCGATCTGAAGGCGTGGATAGGCAAGGAAATAGGGGTCAGCGAGTGGCTGGCCATCGATCAGTCGCGCATCGACGATTTCGCCCGGATCTCGGGCGACGATCACTGGCTGCACGTGGACGTGGAGCGCGCGCGGCGCGAGATGCCGGATGGCAAGACCATCGCGCACGGCTTCATGACCTTGTCTCTCATTCCCTATCTGGTCCGCTCGGTCTATGCGATCACGCACCGGGGCCGCGGGCTGAACTACGGCACCAACAAGATCCGCTTCGTCAATCCGGTCCAGGTCGGCGACCGCGTACGCTTGCGCCAGCGCATCAAGGCGGTCGAGCGCGGCGAGGGTGGGGGCCAGGAGGGCGCCACGCGGGTGGTGTCGGACTGCACGATAGAGATCGAAGGCAAGGAACGCCCCGCGCTGGTCGCGGAGTTCCTGATGCTGGTCTATGACGAGTGACGCCGCCATGATCCAGAACGTCCACGACATCCTGGCGCGGCAGGCGCAGCAGCCCTTCGTCGACTTCCCTTCCCTGATCGCCCGCCACGCGGCCGAGCGGCCCGGCGCGCCCGCCTTCGTGTGCGGCGGCGATGCGCTCGATTGGGCCGGACTGGCTCGCCAGGCGGACCGCGTCGCCGCCGCGTGCGCCGCCATGGGCGTGGGGTCCGATGGCAAGGTCGCCTTGCTGGCCTCGCCCGGTGTGCGCGCGATCCAGGCCTTCTTCGGCGTGGTGCGGGCCGGCGCCTGCGTGGTGCCGCTGGCCACGTCCGCGACGGCGGCGACCCTGATGGGCATGCTGGGCGATTCGGACGCCACGGTGCTGGTCGCCGATGCCGACGCTCGCGCGACCTTGGCGGAAGTCGAAGCGGAATTGACCTCCGCGTTTCCCCATCGCCTCGTCGCCCTGGATTTCCAGGCGCCCGGCTGGCTGGGCTGGGACGACTGGCTGGCCGGGGGCGGCCGGCCGCCTGCCGTCGATCACCGGGCCGACCAGGCCTTCAATCTGATCTACAGCTCGGGCACCACCGGCAAGCCCAAGGGCATCCTGCACCATCACGGCATGCGGTCGAGGCAGGCCAACCGCCGCAGCTTCGGGCTGGGGCCGGACAGCGTCATGCTGCTGTCGACTCCGCTGTATTCGAACACCACGCTGCAGCCCATGCTGGCCACGGTGGCCAACGGCGGGCTGACGGTGTTGATGCGCAAATTCGACGCGGCCGGGTATCTGCGGCTGTGCGCCACCCATGGGGTCACCCACACCATGCTGGTGCCCGTGCAGTACCAGCGCCTGCTCGCGCACGAGGACTTCGCGCGCACCGATCTGTCTGCCTTCGTGCTCAAGCAATGCACAGGCGCACCGCTCGATGCCCGGCTCAAGTCGCAGATCCTGGCGCAATGGCCGGGCGGGCTGCGCGAGATCTATGGCATGACCGAGGGCGGATGCAGCTGCGTGCTCGATGCCCACGAGTTTCCGGACAAGCTGGGCACGGTCGGCCGTCCGGCGCCGGACCATGACATGCGCATCGTCGACGACGACGGGCGGGTGCTCGCGCAGGGCGAGGTTGGAGAAATCGTCGGCTGGTCGCCGTACATGATGGCGGGCTACTACAAGCAGCCGCGGGCCACCGAGGCTTTCTACTGGCGCGACGAGTCGGGCGTCGCCTTCCATCGCAGCGGCGATATCGGCCGCTTCGACGAGGAAGGCTTCCTGGTCCTGCTGGACCGAAAGAAGGACCTGATCATCTCTGGCGGATTCAACATCTATGCGACCGACCTGGAGTCGGTGGCCGCCGCCCATCCCGAGGTGGCCGACGTGGCGGTCATCGGCATTCCCAGCGAGCAATGGGGCGAGACGCCGCTGGCGCTGGTCGTGCTCAAGCCGGGCAGCACGCTGGATCCGGAGGCGCTGCAGGCGTGGGTGAATGGCCAGGTCGGCCGCACCCAGCGGCTGGCCGCCGTGGAATATCGAAACGAGCTGCCGCGCTCGGCGCTGGGCAAGCTGCTCAAGCGCGAACTGCGCCAGCCTTACTGGACATGAGAGGGGAAAGCATGGAGCAAGTCTGCCTGGTGACCGGCGCCACCGGCCGGAACGGCGCGGGGTCGGCCACCATCAAGTTCTTCGCCAAGCAGGGCTGGCGTGTCGTCGTCAATTATTCGCGGGACGCGGCGGCGGCGGAGGCAGTCGCCGCCGAGTGCCGGACGCTGGGCGCCGCCGATGTGCTGGTGGCCCGCGCCGACGTGACCAGCGACGAGGCCTGCCGCGCCATGGCGCGCGACATCGAGCAGCGCTGGGGGCGCCTGGACGTGCTGGTCAACAACGCGGCCGTGACGACCTTCAATGACCACAAGAACCTGGACGGCCTGTCGTTCGACGACTTCCAGCGCGTGTTCGCCATCAACGTCGCGGGCGTCTATGTCGTCACGCGGGCCATGGCCGCCCTGCTGCGGCGGACCGGCAATGCCTCGGTCGTCAACATGTCCTCGGTCGGCGGGCTGCGCGGCACGGGGTCCAGCATGGCCTATGCCGCGTCCAAGAGCGCGCTCAACGCCATGACGTTCTCGTTCGCGCGGGTGCTGGCGCCCGAGGTCCGCGTCAATGCGCTGCTGCCCGGTTTCATCGAGGGCGACTGGCTGATCAACGGGATGGGGCGAGAACGCTACGAGACCGTGCGCGCCGCGCTGATCGCCAAGAACCCGCTCAAGTCGGTGCAGACGCCGGATGAGATCGCCGAGGCGGTCTGGTGGCTGGTGCACGGGCCAGCCGCGCTGACCGGCGAACTGGTGCAGCTGGATGCCGGAGGGCGCCTGGCGGTGTAGCGGGGCGCGTCAGTCCAGCTTCCTGGCGAAGCCGCGCTGCACGGCGGGCCGTTCCATCAACGCCGCATACCAGCGCGCGACGTTCGGATAAGTGGCCAGGTCGACCTGATGGCGCTCGTGCCGCCAGGCCCAGCCCAGGATGGCGAAGTCGGCGATGGATAGTTCGCCCGCCACGTAGTCGGCCGAGGCCAGGCGGGTGTCCAGCACGCCGTACAGACGGTGCGTTTCGACGCTGAACCGCTGCAGGCCGTAGCGGCGGTCGGTCTCGTCGGCCACGGCGCGGAAGTGATGGACCTGCCCCGGTATGGGACCGAAGCCGCCCATCTGCCACATCAGCCATTCCATGACCGAGGTCTGCGCGCGCAGGTCGGCCGGCAGGAACTTGCCGGTCTTGCGCGCCAGGTAGAACAGGATGGCGCCGGATTCGAACACGCTGATCGGTCCGCCGTCGGGGCCGTCGGGGTCGACGATGGCGGGGATCTTGTTGTTGGGGCTGATCCGCAGGAAAGATGCCTCGAACTGCTGCCCGTTGCGGATATCGACGGGCACCACTTCGTAGGGCAGTTCCATTTCTTCCAGGGCCACGCTGATCTTGCGGCCATTGGGGGTGTTCCAGGCGTGGAGTTCGATGGTCATGTGCGCCGGTACCGGTTGGTGGGGTCCGGGCCATTATCCCCCACCGGCGGGCGACGCTCTACCGGCGGGCCGGCCTGGGAGCCGTTCAATACGGGTGTCAGGATACTAGGGTAAACCCTAGTTTTGCGGTAGAATGGACACATACCGCGCCTGGGCATCGCCGCAGGCGCCGACAGGCCGAACGCGCCGCCCCGTGGGCGGCGCGTTCGGCTGTTCCTTCATCGATACCCGGTTGCGACGGCAGGTGCCGTACCCGGCGTGCGCGCGCGTTTCGCCGGAGCTCCCGGCGGACGTGGCGGTTTTTTCGGAATGCCCATGATTGACCTAGACGATCGCCGTCCATCGGCGCCCGCCCGCGTGTGCGCGGCGGCCGCGCCGGATGGGACGACGCGCGCCACCGCGGCGCGCTATCTGCTGACCCCGGCCCAGTTGGGAGAGAGCCTGGCCATGGCCGCGCCGCCGTCCCTGCGCAACGCCGTGGTGGCCGGGATGCAGGCGACCTTGGCCGTGGTCGTGGCCCTGGTGTGCTTCCACCATTCGCCATGGCCGCAACTGGTGGGCTTCGGCGCGCTGGGCGCGCTGGCCTCGCTGTTCGGCCGCTACGCCTCGCGGGCGCGCCGCCGCAGGACGGTTTTCCTGAGCGCCTTCCTGCTGGCCGCGGCCACGCTGGCGACATCCGCGGCCGCCCAGGCGGGGGCTTCGCCGGCGGCGATGGTGCTGGTCCTGGCGCTGATGGCCGGCGTGTCCACTGTGGCGGTGTCGAGCTGGAGCCTGGGCGGCCCGGGCGCCGTCATCGTCGTGTTCGCGGCCGGCGCGGCGCTGGGCGCGCCCGGGTCCTGGGAGGCGGTTTTCGCGCGCGCCGCGGCCACGGCCGGGGGCGGCATGCTGGCCTGGATCATCTGCGCCCTGACCGATCGGCTCAGGCACGAAGAGCCCGCCGCGGGCGCCTTTCCCAGCGATCCTCCCCGCCCCATGGCGCATCGGCTGATCGCCGCCGGCCGCATCGCCGTGGGCGCGGCCGTCGCCGCGCTGCTCGCGCACGCGGCCGGTTGGCAGCATCCCTCGTGGGCGGCCATAGGCGCGACCGCCGTCATGCAGGGCGGGCACCTGCACATCACGATGAGCCGCGCGCTGCAGCGGATGGCCGGCACCGTGGTGGGCGCGGGCGTGGCCGGCGCCATCCTGGCGCAGTCGCCCTCGTTCTGGGTGGTGGTGGGCCTGATCGCGCTATTCCAGTTCGTGACCGAGATCATCATCGGCTACAACTATGCGCTGGGACAGATCACCGTGACGCCCATGGCCCTCCTGATGACCCACATGGCCGCGCCCGCCATGGCCGGGAACATGGCGATCGAGCGCGTATTCGATACCGTCGCAGGCGCCGCCGCGGGCATCGTGCTGGCGGTGCTGTTCTCCAGCCTGGATGACCGGGCCCATCTGGCGCGCCACCGCGGGGCGGCGGCGCGGGGAAGCGACGCGGGACTTCCCGGACCCGCCCGGGAACCGGCCTGAAATGCTATATGATCGGGCGGCTCTCACGCGCGGGCCCGGTCACCGCGCGGACCCCTGCAACGTGCCATGCTAGACCCGATCAGCGTCATTTTCGTCACGATATTCTCCGCCATCATGAGCACGGCGGTGCTGGGTTCGCTGCTGCCTACCGCGATCCCGGGCGTCAGGCGCTGGTTCACCGCCAGCGCGCTGGCCATCGTGGCGCTGGCCCTGTTCCTGCTCCAGAGCGTAGGCCCCCGTTGGCTGACGATACTCGTCTCCAATCAACTGCTGGCCGTGGCGATGCTGCTCATCCTGCAGGGGTGCAGGCAGTTCGTCGGCCTGCGGCCCGTGCGGTACGCCGAGTATGGCGTCTTGCTGGCGCTGCTGGCGGGCATGGCCTACTGGACCTATGCCGTGCCCGACGTCAACATCCGCATCGCGCTGGTGTCGGTGTTCTACACCTATGCCTATATCGTGGTCGCCAGGATCGTGTTCATGGCCCGGCCGCTTGCCCGGCCGCACTATGCCTACTGGTTCGTCAGCATAGGCGCGTGCCTGGGCATGATCGGCCACATGGGCAGGGGCCTCGCCTATGGCATCGGGTGGGTGCGGCAGGCGGAGTTGCTGCAATCGACGCCCGTCAACATCGCGTTCCTGGCGCTGGGCGTGCTGGCGCTGCCCTGGTTGTCGATCGGCATGGTGCTGCTGACCCATGACCGCCTGGCCCACAGGCTCGAACGGCTGGCGAACCTGGACGAGCTGACAGGCATCCTGGCCCGGCGCGCGTTTCTCGCGCAGGCCGAGGCCGCTGCCCGCACCGCGTCGCGTTCCGGGCGTCCGCTGGTGCTGGCCATCATCGACATCGATCACTTCAAGAACATCAACGATACCTACGGGCATGCGGCGGGAGACCGGGTGCTGGCCCATTTCACCGGGGTGGTGGCCGGCAACCTGCGCGCCGGCGACGGGTTCGGCCGGCTGGGCGGCGAAGAGTTCGCCGTCCTTTGTCCCGACACGTCCCTGCCGGCTGCGGTCAAGATGCTGGATCGGCTGCGCGCCAGGGTCGCACAGGCCGAAAGCGCGCTGCCGGGGCGCAAGCTCAAGGTCACGTTCAGCGCGGGGGTCGACCAATACCGCTCTGGCGAGCCGCTGACGAGCCTGATGGCCCGGGCCGACGCCGCACTTTATTCGGCCAAGGCGATGGGGCGGGACCGCGTCGTGACCGTGGCCGCCGACGACCCGCTACCCGTCGAGCAGTCTCCCGGAATGGCGGACTGACGGGCCGGCTGCGGCCCTGGGGCCGGGGGGATTGGGCGTGACCGGCGCTAGTCTTCGGACGCGCCCGTCTGCCGCATGAGCCAGCCGCGAAACGCCTGCAAGGCCGGCAGGGTGACGTTGGCGGGCGGATAGACCAGGTAGTACGAAGTCGGCGATCGCGCCACCGGCCCGAAGGGCGAGGCCAGGCGGCCATCCTCCAGTTCCTTTTCCACCAGCAGGCGCGGCACCACGGCGGCGCCCAGGCCGGCCATGGCGGCCCGCAGCACCAGCGAAAACGATTCGAACTTCATCCCCGTGGTCGTGCGGTCGACGGACAGGCCCGCGGCGGCCAGCCAGTCGTGCCAGGCGTGCGGCCGGAACGTCATCTGCAGCATGGGCACGCGGGGCAGGTCGGCCGGCGTGCGCAGGGCGGTGGCCGCCATCTCCGGCGCGCAGACCACGATCATGTGTTCGTCCATCAGCCAGTCCGAGCGGGCGCCGGGCCAGCGGGTGTTGCCCAGGTTGATGGCGGCGTCCAGGCTGTTGTTCTGGAAGTTGAACGGCAGCCGCGTGACCAGGGTGAGCGCGATGCGCGGATGCTCGCGCTGGAAGTCGGGCAGGCGCGGGATCAGCCATTGCGTGGCGACGGCGGGCACCACGCCCAGCCGCAGCACGCTGGAGGCGGGTTCGGTCGACACGGTTTCGATGATGGCCGACTCCAGCGCGTCGAGCGCCGGCGTCAGCCGCAACAGCAGGATCTCGCCGGCCGACGTGAGCTGCAGGCGCTTGCGGACGCGCTCGAACAGCCGGACGCCGAGGAAATCCTCCAGTGCCTGGATCTGGTGGCTGATGGCGCTCTGCGTCAGGTTCAGCGAATCGGCCGCCTGCGTGAAGCTGAGCGTGCGGGCGGAGAGTTCGAACGCCTGGAGCATGACGGGCGAGGGAATCTTGCGACGCATGTCATTAATCCTGCTAATGAATTCATGATGAGACGTCGCTTGTGGGCAGGCTGGCGTCTCCGATACCTTAGGTCCCGCGTGTCTTGGTTGCGGCACCGGCATTGTGCAGGAAGACTGCTTGCATGGGAGTGAGTCGATGAATCGTCGCGATGTACTGCGTCTGGGGATGGCTGCGGGCCTGGGGGCCGCGGGCAGGGCATGGGCGCAGGAGGAATTTCCGAACCGCCTGATGAAGGTGGTCGTGCCTTATCCGCCCGGGGGCATCACCGACCTCCTGGGGCGCGTGCTGGCGGATATCCTGGCCAAGGAGTTTCCCGCCAAGCCCGTGATCGTCGAGAACAAGGGGGGCGGCACCGGAACGGTGGCCCAGCAGTACATCCTCCAGCAGCCGCACGATGGGCATCTGCTGTTGTCCGGCGGCCTGGGCGGCCTGATCCTGCCGACCATCCTGAACCCCAGCCTGCCCATCGACCCGCAGGAGAACTTCGTTCCGGTGGCGCAACTGGCCGAGCTGATGAACGTGCTGGTGGTGGGGCGCGACGTCGAGGCCCGCACGCTGCCGGAACTCGTCGCCTACGGCAAGACGCGCGTGGGCAAGCTCAACTACGGCTCCAACGGCGTCGGGACGCTGGCCCATTTCACCTCGGTCCTGTTCAACCAGCGGGCGGGCACGCATTTCGTCCATATCCCCTATCGCTCCAGCGGCGAGATCATCACCGGACTGAAGAATGGCGATATCCAGGTGTCCTTCGCCAACCTGCCGTCGGTGGCGGCGCTGGTCCGCTCCGGTTCGCTGCGCGCGATCGCGGTGACCGGGGCCCGGCGCGCGCAGGCGCTGCCCGACGTGCCGACCCTGGTGGAACTGGGCATGGAGGACTTCGTCGCGACGGGATGGCTGGGCGCCTATGCGCCGGTGGGCACGCCCCAGGCCAGCATCGACAAGCTGGCCGCCGCCATCGTCAAGGGCGGCAAACAGCCCGAGAACATCCAGCGGCTGCAAACCGCGGGTTTCGAGGTGACGGTGCGCGGCCACGCGGACTTCGCGGCCTGGAACCGCAGCGAGTTCGTGAAGTGGAACGAACTGGCGCGCCGGGAAAACATCCGGCCCGAGGCCTGACCGGGATTCATCAACAAGGACCGCACATGCTGCCCACCGCAAGAAAACTGGTTTTTTCGGAAGTGCCCATCGTCGACCTGGGGCCCGCCTGGCGCGATGACGCCGGTCGCGCCGAAGTGGCCGACGCCATTGCCGCCGCCGCGGGAACCGTGGGTTTCTTCTATGTCAGGAATCACGGCCTGTCCGACCAGGACATCCGCGACGTCTTCCAGACCGCCGTGGATTTCCACGGCCTGCCCATGGAAGCCAAGATGGAGGTCTCGCTCAAGCTCAACGATCATGCGCAAGGCTATCTGCATGGCATGAGCAAGGGCAACGACGCCAACATCAGGGAGAACCTCCAGGAGGCTTTCCAGATCCGCCGCCCGCTGGCCGACGACGATCCCGACCTGCTGGCCGGCAAGCCCTTGCACGGCCGCATTCCCTGGCCTTCGGCCATGCCGGATCTGAAGCCGCGGATGATGGCGTACTACGACAAGGTCAACGGCCTGGGCTACCGGCTGCTGGAGCTGTTCGAGCTGAGCCTGGGGCTGGCGGCCGGCGCGCTGAAGGCGAGCTTCGCCAAGGACATGAACTCGCTGCGCCTGCTGCACTATCCGCCGCAGCGTCCCGACGAATCGGGCGAGCACCTGGGCGCGCGCGGGCATACCGATACCAATGCCTTCACCATCCTGGCGCAGGATGCGAATGGCGGGCTGGAGGTGCGCAACCGGGATGGCGAATGGGTGGCCGTGCCGCCGGTCGAAGGCACGCTGGTGGTCAACGTGGGAGAGGTGCTGAAGGTCTGGACCGACGGCGTGTTCACGTCGGCGGTGCACCGGGTGATCAACCGCTCCGGCAACGAGCGCTATTCCATCCCGTTCTTCATGTATCCCAGTTTCGATGCGTGGATCCAGCCGCTCATCCGCAACCCCGATCCGGCCAACGTGGCGCCCGAGGACTTGCCGACCTCGTTTCCGCGCGACAGGCCTTTCGTCTACGGCGAATTGAAGGCGCGCAACGTCGCGCGCATCATGCCGCAGAAGAGCGCGGCCTAGCGGGTCGCGCGGGCCGCGGCCGATCATCGATGTGAATTCTTGGAGAGCGGGACATGGCGGCCTACGTCATCGGCGAGGTAAAGGTTCTGAAACCCTCGGAAATGGGCGAGTACGGCCGCATGGTGGCCGAGGCGGTGGCCGCGCATGGCGGACGCTATCTGGCCCGGGGCGCCGAGCCCTTCGTCCTCGAAGGCGGACCGGCCCACAACGTGTTGCTGATCGAGTTCCCGGACAGGGAAGCGGCCCTGGCCTGGTACGCCTCGCCGGCCTACCAGGCGGCCAGGACGCTGCGCGAGGGCAAGAGCAACCTGAGGCTGATCGTGATCTGACGCGGCGGGCGGCGTCAGCGCCCGGGGGCGGGCGCCCCGGGGTAGAGCTTGCGCAGGATCTGCTGGCAGGCGTCCTCGAGCACGTTCGCCAGTTCCGCGATGGCGGGCTGCGGCTCGGCGTCCTGGCGCGCGCGGGCCCAGACGCGCTGCAGCGCGGCGTCCCGGGCCTGGGCGACTTCCATGACCTCGTCGCGCCAGAATGCCGGCGCCTCGCCTTCGACGTAATCGCCCCGCCCACGGCCGAAGTGGATGATGGCGAGATAGCGCAGCAGGTCCGCCACCACCAGCGCGTGCAGGAATTCGTCCGTCAGACGGGCCGTGGCGTGTTCGGTGCCCTTGGCCTTGTTGATGCCCCATGCCGCGCCGGCGAACGTGGCCGCGCCGACGACGGCGCCCACCAGCATTCCGCCGCCCAGGGTCAGGCCACCGGCCAGGAGATCGGCCGACGCCCCGGTGGCGGCACCCGAGGCGATGGCGCCCAGCAGTCCCGCCTGTTTCACGTCCACCGGCGCGCTGAAGGCGAAGTTCTCGCGCAGCCGCTGGTTCAGCGGGGCCGCCGCGTTGCCCTGGAGTCCATGCAGCGCCAGCAGCCGGGCGGTGGTCCGGGCGCCGGCGCGCGACAGGCGCGTGGTGATGGCGGCCATGGCCTGGTCCCGGGTGCCGTCCGACGCGGAACGGGCCAGGCCTAGGGTGCCCAGCGCCGACCGGATCGCCGAGGCATCGCCCACGGCTTCGGCGTCGCGCGCGGCCTCGACGATCTGCCCCGCGATCAGGCCCATGGACTGGTGGAAGCGGTCGAGGTTGCGCTTGTCCCAGGCGGCGGCCAGCCGGGCGCAGCCGGGCTGGGCGGCCGCCGGCAGGCAGGCGCGGATGGCGTCGAACAGCACGCGTTCGTGCACCCAGCTGCGGGCGAAGGCATCCAGCGGCACGACCTGGCGCACCACGCCGTAGGGCCGCAGATGCTCCGTCCAGCGCGAGACGTCTTCCTGCTCGCGGGGGGCGGGGCGGGGTGGTCCCATCTGATTGAGCAGCACCACCACGGGTTTGCCCAGCCACTGGAGTATCTGCATCTCGGGCGGGACATAGCCCGCGTCCTGAGGATCCTCGGAGGCATTGACGAGATACAGCACCACGTCCGCGTTGTCGCGCGCGGCCCGCAGCGCGCGCTGGCTGAGCCAGAATGCGCGGTCGCCGACCCGGTCCCAGACCTCGGTCAGGAACCAGCCGACCGGGTTGCCCGCCATCTCCAGCCGCCTGGCCAGCCGCGCGGAGTCGCCGAAGCCCGGGGTATCCCACAGATACAGTTCGTCGCCATCGTCGGTAGCGAACAGGCGGTAGGCATCGGCGGTCTGCGTGACGTGGGCCGCGTCACGGACTTCACCCACGTCCGCGCCCAGCAGGGTGCGGGCCAGCGTCGTCTTGCCGGCGTTGGTGTGCGAGACCAGGCAGAGTTGTATGCGGGCGGGTTTGTCAGGCATCGGGAGGGTGGCGCAGATCGATGAAAGTGACCGGTACCTTGTGCAGCGAGCCGAAATCCTGCCACAGGCGCCTGCGTTCTTCCAGGCGGCGGCCGGCGCCGGCCTGGCCGTCCAGGCGTGCCGCGTAGGCTGACTGGTCGACGGCCAGCACGACCTTGCCGGGCAGGGCGCGCGCCAGATGATCGAGAAAGGTGCCGTGGTTCTCGGCTTCAGGCGTGGCGGACAGGTTCACCAGCGCGGCGGTGACGGTGGCCGGCTCGCCTGCGGCGTCCGGCGAGGGCATGTCCTCCGGGTCGGCGCCATAGTCCCAGGCCGGCTGCACCACGGCCTGGGCGGTATCGCCCAGCATGGAGCGCGCCACCGCCTGCAGGGCCTGGCCGCGCGTCTCGTCGATGGCGAAGCTGTAGGGGACGACGCGCAGTCGCAGCGGTACGGGGCTGAGCGAACCCAGCAGCTTGCGGTAGTAGGGCAGGCCGAGGTCCAGGGGGAAGTCCGCGCGCAGGTGCGTTTCCTTCCAGCGCGACACCGCCGCCAGCAGCAGGCGCGGGATCACGATCACGATGGCCAGCAGCGCCGCGTACAGGTGGACCCAGCGGGCGCCGCCGGCAACGGAGCCGGCGGCGTCGAACCGGAGCGCGGCGACTTCCGCCGGCGTGAAGCCCGGCAATTGGAACAGCCAGACCGCCGGTGCGAACAGTACGCTCAGGATCGCATGTACCTGCCCGGCATCGAGGAAGGTGCTTTCCCAGCCGACGCGATACTCGACGGTCAGGCCGCGCGCATACAGGGACAAGGCGACGCCGGCGCCGAACAGCGCGGCTGAAAGATGCAGGATGCGTTTGCCGCGCGCGAGGTGGAGCGGCGCGGCGAGGCGCTGCCAGTCGATCGCGAAGCGCGCGCCGGCGGCGGCCAGCGCGGAGGGCGCCCGGCGCCGGGGCCAGCGCCAGCCGTCGGGAAGCCACGGCCGCGCGAATAGCGCGGCTCCCCGCCGCCGCAGCGGCGGCACCGCGGCGGACACGACCAGGATCGCGTACATCAGCAGATTCCAGCCCAGCACGCCCAGCAGCGGCGGCGACAGCAGGTCCATGCGGTGCGGGTTGGCGATGCGTTCGGTCAGCGCCCCGGCCAGGAAGCCGGCCACGGGGACGAGCCAGCCGGCCGGGCCGATCAGGCGTGGGGGATGGCGCATGGCCTTGAGCGCCGGCACGCGCCGTTCCAGTCCATCGAGCAGCAGGGCCGCGCGGATCTGGAGGAAACTGCCGGCAGGGTCCCGCCCGGCGTCGCGGCCGCCTTGCAGTCCGCACAGGTTGCGGGCGCTCAGGCTGGCCTCGCGGCGTTCCTCGGCGCGCAGCAACTGGTGTTCGTCGTCGGTGGTTTCTATGGCATGAGCCAGAACCACCTCCCTGGCCGCTCGTTCGTCCATCGGCGTCCTGATCGGTTTTCCAAGCCGACAGACTATATAGGAATCGGCGCCCGGAGGTTGCGCCGGCCGCCGCTCACCGCGGGGGGGAGGACGTGGGCATGGCGTAGGCCCGGCGCCGTGGCGGGGCATCCAGCGTCGCGCGCAGGGATGCGTATTCCTGCTCGATGCGCGCCAGCCGCGCCCGTCGCGCCGATTCGTCGGTCCAACTGCCTTGCAGCGCGCTTTGCCGGTCGAAGCGGTATACGAGAGAGGCGTTGTCCAGCAGTGCGGCGTCGCCCGCCGCTTCGAATCCCGCCAGGTCGTGCCGGGCCAGTTGTTCCTGGCCCGGACGCGTCTGGCCCAGGGCGGCCAGGTGGGCGGCCAGGCGCGCCCGCACGGCTTCCGGCAGCGCGCGCCGGGCCACGACCAGCGGGGCGGGCAACGGATCCGACCGCCACAGTACGGCCAGGCGCGCGTACTCCATCGGAAAGCGTTCCTTGAAGCGCGCCAGGTCGGAACCGGTGGTCAGGCCCACGTCGGCCTCGCCGTTGGCGACCGCCAGTGCGTTGGTCTGGTGGCTGCCCTGGACTTCGGTCGCGAAGAAGGCTTCCATGCGCAGTCCGCGAGGCAGGAACAACTGGAGCTGAGGCACCAGATATCCCGAGAAGGACCGGACCTCGCCCCGCGCCAGGCGCCATTTGGCCGGCAGCGCCAGCATCTGGTCCAGCGTGGCGGGCGTGGCGCCACGCCGGACGATGAGCAAGGTGCGGTGGCGGTCGGCGTCGGCCGGCAGGCCGCGGGCGACCACCGTCATGCCATAGCGGGTGACGGCGTCGATGGCCAGCTGGCCCGACAGCATCGTCAGGTCGATGTCGCCCTGCTGCAAGGCCGAGGCCATGGCGTCGTAGGACGTCGGGGTGAGCAGCCGGGCCGGCTGGCCGAGCGCCCGGGACAGGTCCGTGACGAGCGGCACCCAATCGTTGCGGGTTTCCAGCGGGCCTTCGACCGGCAGCACGCCCAGACTGAGTGGCTGGCCGTGGACGGCGGAGGCGGCCGCCACCAGCCCCAGCGCCATCAGGCGCAGAAGGGCGGGCACCACGGACCGGAGAGGCGGCCGCGGCGGACGGCGAAAGACAGGCATGGGTACGTCCTGATGAATCGGGTCTGTGCTTATGGATTTATTTTTGGTATCTTCTTTTCCTGTAATTGGATTCTTTTTTTGTGTCCATTGCAAGGCGCGTCACAATATTCCCTTCGGAGCCCTCTTTCTGCCCATGCCCCTGCAAGCTCCCGCCCCGGCCGATCCGGTATTGGAGTTGCTGCTTTCGCGGCTGCGCCTGCACGACACCGTCACCACGCCGTACTACCTCCAGTTGCAGCGCCAGATCCAGGCGCTGATCGACGGCGGTGAGCTGCGCCCCGGCCATGGGCTGCCGTCCGAGCGTGTGCTGGCCCAGGCACTGAACCTCAGCCGCACGACCATCAAGCGCTGCTATGACGCCTTGCGCGATGCCCAGGCGGTGGCCAGTTCCCAGGGGCGTGGCGGCACCGTGGTCAAGGCGGCCCCCCGCGTATCGCCCGCCATGCAGCGGCTCAAGGGTTTCACCGAGGAAATGCGGGAACTGGGGCTGGCGCCCTCGACCCGGGTCCTGGAGCGGGCCGTGGTCCAGGACCGCATGGCGGCGTCCATTTTCGGACGGCCTTCGAATGCCGAGTTCCTGAAACTGATACGCGTGCGCCTGGCGGACGAGGCGCCCATGTCCCGCGAAGTCGCCTGGTACGACCTGGCCGTGGCGCCGGCATTGGCGGCGTGGGACGG
The DNA here is from genome assembly GCA_009360345.1 of Alcaligenaceae bacterium SAGV5. Lineage (GTDB taxonomy): Bacteria > Pseudomonadota > Gammaproteobacteria > Burkholderiales > Burkholderiaceae_B > Pigmentiphaga. The sequence continues at coordinate 1,575,442 of SPDP01000001.1, read as the reverse complement.
CGATGGGTCGGCCTATGCCTACCTGCGCGAACATTGCGGCATCGAGCTGGCCTGGGCCGACCAGTCGGTCGAGGCCGTGCTCAGTTCGCCGGAAGAGGGCGAGGTGTTCGGCTTTTCCCAGCCCGGACCCTGCCTGCTGCTGAAGCGGCGGTCCCATTCGGCCCAGAACACGCTGGTCGAATACGTGGAAGGCACGTTTCGCGGCGATGCCTACATCTACCGGCTCAAGCTGCGGTCCTGAGCATGGTCCCGAGCGCGGCGCGATCCGGCAGCGCGGCCAGGATGCCGGGGCGTGCCACCGACCATGCGCCGCATGCGTTGGCCGTCTCCAGCGCGTCCGCCATGCTTCGTCCGCCGGCCAGCGACCAGCACAGGCCCGCGCTGAACGCATCGCCCGCGCCTATGGTCCCGACCGCGCGCGTGGGGAAGGGCGCGGCCACGCAATGGGCGCCGTCGCGGCCCCACGCGGCGCTGCCCTGGTCTCCCAGGGTGACCACCAGCCAGTTGCCAGGCCAGCGGCGCCACAGCGCGGGCAAGGCCGAGGCGACCCTCTGCAGGCGCTCGTCGCGGCCGCCGGGCAGCGCGCACTCCAGCAGCGCTTCCGCTTCGCCGGTGTTGACGACCAGGATGTCGGCGCATGCCAGGATCTCGTCCGGCAGGGCTTGCCAGGGGGAGGGATTCAGGACCGCCAGGACGCCGTGCGAGCGTGCCCGAGCCAGCGCGGCGCGCACCGTGGCGAGCGGGACTTCGAGCTGGGCGTAGAGCAGGCCGGCCGCGGCGATCTCGTCGTCCGCCGCGGCGATCCGGCTGGCGCCCAGTGCTTCGTTGGCGCCGGGGTGCACGACGATCTGGTTGTCGCCATTGGCGTCGACGAAACCGGCGCCATGGCCCGAGGGCTGGTCGAACCGGCCGACCAGCCTGTCGTCCAGCCCTTCGTCGCGCAGCCAGGCCAGCAACCGGTCGGCCGGCGCGTCGTTGCCGATCGCCATCAGCAAATCGACCCGGGCGCCCAGCCGATGGCACCCAACGGCCACGCTCAGGCCCTTGCCCGCGGCTTCCGTGCTGAAGGTCGTGGCCCGCAGTGTCTCGCTCTGCCTGGGCAGCCGTTCCACGCTCCAGCAGCAGGCCTGCATGAAACTGCCCAGGACGACGATGCGCGGCGGTGTGTCGGACATGTTCGAGTCCTCGTGTTGCGGGGAGGTTTTCATGGTCGAGCAGCCCGGTCCGGCGCCTGCGCGCCTTGCATTACGACTTTGTAATGACCCGTGGTGCCCGAATCGCATGTATGACGGGCGTGAGCGGCGGATGGCTCCTTTCCGGATAGTAACCGTCGCGACGGTCGCGGCGGGAGTGCCGACATTAGACTGAAGGTTCACAATAGGAGGACTCGCCATGGCAACATTTCTGGTCTTTATCGGCATCATCGCGGCAACGGTGGCCGTCATATATGTCCTGGTCAGGCTCCTGATGCTGTTCAACGGCTCGGACAAGGATGACGAGACCCGGCAGGATGTCGCATCTTCCTCCCACCACCACGCCAAGGTAGAGACGGCCCGGAAATAACCCCGGACCGCGTGCGGCCTCACTTGTCCGAGAACTGGTCGAAGATGAGGCCGCGCAGCCATTGGTTGGACGGCTCGCGATGGAACTTCGCGTGCCAGAACAGATTGATGCCTATCCGGGGCAGCGCCACCGGATGTTTCACCGCCGTCAGCTTGAACGGCTCCAGGCACTCGGCCGCGTAGCGCTCGGGCACGGTGGCGATCATGTCGGTCGATTGCAGGATATGGCCGATCGCCACGAAGTGCGGCACGGTCAGGCGCACCTTGCGCTGCACGCCTTTCTTCTTCATGAATTCATCGACGATGCCATGTCCGGTGCCGGCCGACACCGCCACCACGTGGTCGGCCTTGCGGAACGCATCCAGCGTGAGCTTGCGGCCGTCCAACTCGTGCCCGCGCCGGAACATGCAGACGTATTGCTGCGTGAACAGCCGGCGCTGGAAAAAACCGGCATTGAGCTGCGGCAGCAACCCGATGGCCAGGTCCACGTGGCCGCTCTCCATCTCGTCCCTGAGGTTGACCGCGGTGTTGCGCACCGTGTTGATCGACACGCCGGGCGCGATGCGGGCGGTGGCCTCCATCAGCCTGGGCAGGAAATAGATCTCGCCGATGTCCGTCATGCCCACCGTGAAGGTACGCGCGCTGCCCGCCGGATCGAAGCTGCTGCGGAAGTTCAGCGTGTCCTGGATGGTGCCCAGCGCGTAGGCGATGGGTTCGGCCAGTTGCCGCGCGTAGGGGGTGGGTTCCATGCCGCGCGTGGTACGCAGGAACAGGTCGTCGCCCAGCAGCTTGCGCAGCCGGTTGAGGGCGTTGCTGACCGCGGGCTGCGTCAGCCCGAGCTTCTCGGCCGCGCCCGATACCTTGCGTTCCATCAGCATCTGATTGAAGACCACCAGCAGGTTCAGGTCGATGTCTTTCAGTTCCATGGGCGTCACCATTCACGCTGGTGATTGAGTCTATTCACGATATTCTATATATAAATAATCGACCGCTTCCTATACTTTCGTCGACAAGTACAACTACTCCAAGACGCGAGACATACATGGAATTGGTCGTTCAGCCCATGGGCCGCTCGCTGGCGGTGGAGCCCGGCGCGAACCTGCTCCAGACGCTGCGCAGCAACGACGTGCCGGTCTCCTACAGCTGCATGGCCGGCCGTTGCGGCACCTGTCGATGCAAGGTGCTGGACGGCGGCGTGCTGGAGTCGGGCCGCGAGGCCAAGCTCACCAACCCGCACGATGGCCGCTACGTGCTGGCCTGCATGAGCGTGCTGACGGACAACTGCACCATCGAGATCCCCGAGGTCGACGAACTGGTGGTGCATCCGGCCAGGGTGCTCAAGGCGTCGGTGGCCAGCATCGAGGCCGTCACCCACGACATCCGCCGCGTGGTCCTGCGATCGGCCAAGCCGCTGGAATTTTCGCCCGGCCAGTACGCGACGCTGCAATTCACGCCCGGGCACATCCGGCCGTACTCCATGGCCTGCCTGAGCGGCAACGAGCTGGAGTTCCACGTACGCGTGGTGCCGGAAGGGCGCGTCTCGGGCTATATCGACACCCGATTGAAGGCGGGCGACCCGGTGCGCGTCAGCGGCCCGCTGGGCACGGCCTACCTGCGCCGCAAGCACGCCGGCCCGATGCTGTGCGTGGCCGGCGGGACCGGGCTGGCGCCGGTGCTGTCCATCGTGCGCGGCGCGCTCGAGGCGGACATGCGCAACGACATCCACCTGTACTTCGGCGTGCGTTCCGAGCAGGACGTCTACGGCAAGTCCTGGCTCGACGGGCTGGCGGCCCGGCATGACAATCTGCACGTGCACGTCGTCGTGGCGGCCGGGGCCGAACTGCCGGGACACCGCAGCGGCCTGGTGACGGACGCGGTCGATGCCGACTGGGCCAGCCTGGCGGGCTGGCGCGCCTACCTGTGCGGAGCGCCGCCCATGGTCGACGCCGCCGCCCTGGTGCTGGCGCGCAAGGGCCTGTCCGCCGACCACGTCTACGCCGACGCTTTCTACGCAAGCAGCGATTGACCGCGCCCGCGCGCGATCCCAACCATCACGACAAGGAGGCAAGCATGGGCGAAACCACCGTTTTCCCGCGCGAACTCGAATGGAAGGACAGCGGTTCCAGCCGCATCCCGTTCTGGGCCTATACCGACGAGTCGCTCTACAAGAAGGAGCTGGAGCGCTTCTTCTATTCGGGCCATTGGAACTACGTCGGCCTGGAGGCCGAGATCCCCGACCCGGGCGACTTCAAGCGCACCGTGGTGGGCGAGCGCTCGGTCATCATGACCCGCGCCGAGGACGAGACCATCCACGTGATCGAGAACGTCTGCGCGCACCGGGGCATGCAGTTCTGCCGCGAGCGTAGCGGCAACCGCAAGGAACTCGTCTGTCCCTATCACCAGTGGAACTACACGCTCAAGGGTGACCTGCAGGGCGTGCCGTTCCGTCGCGGGGTCAAGCAGGGCGGCAAGGTGAACGGCGGCATGCCGGCCGACTTCAAGACCGCCGACAACAACCTGAACAAGCTCAAGGTCGCCACCCGCGGCGGCGTCGTGTTCGCCTCGTTCGACCACGGCGTGCCGTCGCTGGAGGAGTTCCTGGGCCCGGTCATCCTGGGCTACTTCGACCGCCTGTTCAATGGCCGCAAGCTCAAGCTGCTGGGCTACAACCGCCAGCGCATCCCGGGCAACTGGAAGCTGATGCAGGAGAACATCAAGGATCCGTACCACCCGGGCCTGCTGCATACCTGGTTCATCACCTACGGCCTCTGGCGCGCGGACAACAAGTCCGAACTGAAGATGGACGACCGGTTCCGCCATGCCGCCATGATCTCCACGCGCGGCTCGGCGGGCGTGAAGTCCGAGGTCACCGCCGGCGTGACCAGCTTCAAGGAGACGATGGAGATCAACGACAAGCGCCTGCTCGACATCGTCCACGAGCCGTGGTGGGGCGAACCCACCGCCGTGATGATGACGATCTTCCCCAGCGTGATCTTCCAGCAGCAGGTCAACAGCGTGTCCACGCGGCACATCCAGCCGAACGGGCATGGTTCGTTCGACTTCGTCTGGACGCACTTCGCCTTCGAGGACGATACGCCGGAGATGATCCAGCGCCGCCTGGTCCAGGCCAACCTGTTCGGCCCGGCGGGGTTCGTCTCGGCCGACGACGGCGAGGTCATCGAGTTCTCGCAAAGCGGCTTCGAGCAGAAGCCTTATCACCGCGCCCTGGCGGAACTGGGCGGGACGGGCGTCGAGAACACGGACCACATGGTGACCGAGACGCTGATCCGCGGCATGTACGAATACTGGCGACAGGTGATGGATGTCTGAGGGGCCTGGAGAAACGAACATGAACGATTTGCAGACCTACCTGGAAGTGGCCCGCCTGCACGCCGATTACGCGGCGGTCGTGGACAGCCGGCAATGGGCGGCGTGGCCCGATTTCTTCCTGGACGAGTGCGAATACAAGATCCAGCCGCGCGAGAACTTCGACCGCGGACTGCCGCTGGCCACGCTCTACCTGATCAGCAAGGGCATGCTGAAAGACCGCGTGTACGGCATCAGCGAGACCTTGTTCCACGATCCCTATTACCAGCGGCACGTGTGCGGCCTGCCGCGCATCCTGAAGGACGAGGATGGCGAGCTGCACGTGGAGGCCAACTACGCCGTGTTCCGCACCAAGCTGACCGGCGAGTCCACGGTATTCAACGTGGGCCGCTACATCGACCGCATACGGCGCACCCCGGAGGGGCTGAAGTTCGCGTCGCGCGTGTGTGTGTTCGATACCGAGATGATTCCCAATTCCCTGATCTATCCCATTTGAGGCAAGCATGGCTGACTGGACCGATGTGGCGGCGACGGACGACGTACCGGAAGATGACGTGATCGGCGTGCAGGCGGCGGGCAAGGACCTGGCGCTGTACAGCGTGGAGGGAGCGTTCTACGCTACCGACAATATCTGTACGCACGGCCACGCACGCCTGTGCGATGGCTTCCTGGAAGGGGGCGAGATCGAATGCCCGCTGCACCAGGGCCGGTTCGACGTGCGCAACGGCAAGGCCATGTGCGCGCCGTTGACCGAAGACATCAAGACCTACCCCCTCAAGGTCGAGGGAGGGCGTATCTGGCTGCAACTGAGCTAGCCCGGTGCCGTATTCGCGACAAGGAGACATGCATGCAGGAGCCTGACCAGACGGGCCGCCCGCTACGGGCCTATACCGATCCGGCGTACCGGCCGCTGTGCGCGACGTTGGCCGGGGTCCGCGCCAACATCGACCGGCTCGACGACGAGATCGTGGCGCTGCTGGCGCAGCGCGCCATGTACGTGAAGGATGCCGCGCGCTTCAAGAAGGACGCCTTCCAGGTCAGCGCCCCGGCGCGCCAGGCCGAGGTGTTCGCCAAGGTGCGCGCGCTGGCCACGCGCCACAACCGGGGATTCGAAGGCCTGGAGGACGTGGTGGATGCCGGCTACCGGGCGATGGTGGCCGCGTTCATCGCCGTCGAGCAGAAGTACCACGACAGAATGACCAGCACGGAGGACGGAGATGCATAAGGAATGGAAGCGCGCCGCGGCGCGGGGAATGATGGCGGCGCTGGCGGCCTGCGTGCTGCCGCTCGCCGCCCAGGCGCAGGCCTGGCCGGCTCATCCGCTGAAACTGATCGTGCCGTTCGGGCCCGGGTCCAGTCCCGACCAGGTCGCGCGCGTGGTGGGCGACCGCCTGGGCGGCCTGCTGGGCCAGACCGTGGTGGTCGAGAACCGTCCCGGCGCCAGCGGCAACATCGGTACCAATGCCATCGCCAAGGCGCAGCCGGACGGCTATACCTTCGGCGTGTCCATTACCGGCCCGCTGGTCAACAACACGGTGTTGTTCGATTCGCTGCCCTACGATCCCGCCAGGGACATCGCGCCGCTGACCCTGGCGGTGCACCAGCCCAACGTGCTGGTGGTGCCGGCGTCGTCGGGCATCGCCAACGTGGCGCAGTTGCTGGACATGCTCAAGAAGAACCCGGACAAGTACAACTTCCCGTCCACCGGCGCCGGCACGGTCTCGCACCTGTCGGTGGAGCTGATGCTGCAGCAGATCGGCGCCAAGGCGGTGCACGCGCCCTATCCGTCGTCCCCCGCCGCGCTGACCTCGCTGCTGTCGGGCGACACCCAGTTCGGCGCGCTGCCGCCGATCGCCGTCATGCCCATGGTGAAGGACGGACGGCTCAAGGCCCTGGCGGTGACCTCGTCCAGTCGCTCGGCCCTGCTGCCCGACATTCCCACCCTGGGCGAGGCCGGCGTGCCCGGTATCGAGGGCTCGGCCTGGATCGGCTTCGTCGTTTCGTCCAAGGTGCCGGCCGACATCCAGAAGAAGCTGTCCGACGCGTTGATCACGGCGCTGAAGGACCCCGAGGTCCGCAAGAAGCTCGAGACGCAGTACATGGAACCCGCCGCCACGACGCCGCAGGCGTTCCGCCGCTATATGGACGACGAGCTCAAACGCTGGGCGCCGCTGATCAGGAAGCTGGGGTTGAAGGGGCAGTAAGCCCGGATATGGGCCCGCGCCCGTGCTTCCTTCGAGCGCCCGCGCGGGCTGTGCGTCCGGCCGCCGCCTGGATCAGTCCAGCCTGACGTTGGCCTTGCGCACGACCTCGCCCCACTTGGCGCGGTCGGCCGCGATGAACGCGGCGAATTCCGCCGGCGTGTTCCCCTTCAATTCCCCGCCATACGAGCGCCATTTCTCGGCCAGTTCCGGCGACTGCGCGGCCTTGCGCATGGCTTCGCTGAGCTTGTCGACGATGGCCTTGGGGGTGCCCGCCGGCGCCAGCAGCCCCTGCCAGGCGATGGGTTCGAAGTCCGCGATACCCGATTCGGCGAAGGTCGGCACGTCGGGAAAGGTGGGGTGCCGCTGCTTGCCCGTGATCGCCAGCAGCTTGAGCTTGCCCGCGCGGATGTTGCCCGCCGCCGCGGGAAGGCCGTCGAACATCAGCTGCACCTGGCCCGCCAGCAGGTCGGCGTAGGGGCTGTTGCTGTTGTACGGCACGAAATTGGGCTTGGCGTTGGCGCTGAATCCGAACCATTCGCCCGACAGGTGGGAGTAGCTGCCCGGCCCCTGCGTGGCCACGTTGACGGCATCGGGCTTGGATTTCATCAAGGCCAGCAAGGCGCGGATGTCGTTGGCGGGCAGCCTGGGCGTGGCGATCAGGCCCGTGTTCAGGATGCCGAGCAGGCTGACCGGCGTGAAATCCTTGGCGGCGTCGAACGGCAGCCTGGCGTACAGGTGCGGCACGACCGACAGTGTGCTGGTGGTGCCGACGTACAGGTTGTAGCCGTCGGGCGTGGCGCGCGCGGCCGCCTCGGTGCCGATGATGCCCGATGCCCCGGGGCGGTTGTCCACGAACACTGTCTGCCCCAGGACCTTGGTCAGTTCGGCCGCGATCTCGCGGGCATTGGCATCGGGTCCGGTGCCGGCGGCGAAGGGGGCGATGATGCGGATCGCCCGCGCGGGGTAGTCCTCGGCGTGGGCGCCGGCCGACGCGAGGGCCGCCAGGGCGATGGCGGACAGGCCGATGCGGCGTAACAGCGGATTCATGGGGCGTCTCCTGGGTTCATCACGTCCGTGATTTTTGTTTATCTATTATCAAAATAAGAGAATTCGTATATATTAAAAACACACGATAAACAAAAAATCAACTTTTATTCTCTTTTAAAGAGAAAGAAAGGAGGAGTAATGGCAGTGCAACCCTCCCATGCCGCATGCAAGCCGGCCAGCATGTGTGAACGTCCATCGATGACGGCCGACGTGGCGATCGTCGGCTATGGGCCGGTGGGGGCGCTGCTGGCCAACCTGCTGGGGCAGGCGGGAATGTCGGTGCTGGTGCTGGACAAGGAGCGCCAGGTCTATCCCTTGCCGCGGGCCATCCATTTCGACGGCGAGGTCATGCGTATCTTCCAGAGCGCGGGCCTGCGGGAAGCGGTGCTGGAGGTGGCGCGGCCCGGCAACCAGGGCATGCATTTCATCAACGCCGAAGGCCGGACCCTGCTGATCCGGGGCGGCACGGCCGACGATGGACCGCACGGGTGCGCCAACAACTACTACTTCCACCAGCCCGAACTGGAGCGCGTGCTGCGCGAGGGCGTTGCCCGCCATGCGGGCGTGGAGGTCCGGCTGGGCTGCGAGGTGACGGCCCTGCGCGAACGCGGCGACTGGGTCGAGCTGGACCTGGCGCAAGGCGGCACCGCGCGCGCCCGCTATGTCGTCGGCTGCGACGGCGCCCGGTCGCTGGTGCGCAGGACCATGGACAGCAGGATGGAGGACCTGGGCCTGCACCAGCCGTGGCTGGTCTTCGACGCGATCCTGAAGGACGATGGCTCGTCCTTGCCCGTTCACACGGTGCAGTACTGCGATCCCGCGCGGCCCATGACCTACTGCAACGTGGTCGGCCGCCGCCGGCGCTGGGAGATCATGGTCATGCCGGGGGACGACACCGCCGCCCTGGTCCGGCCGGACGCGTTGTGGAAGCTCGTGCGCCGCTGGGTCACTCCCGAGCAGGCCGACCTCGAACGCGCCGTGGTCTACACCTTCCACTCCGTGCTGGCGCATGGCTGGCGCAAGGGCCGCATGCTGCTGGCCGGCGATTCGGCGCACCAGACGCCGCCGTTCCTGGGACAAGGCATGTGCGCCGGCATGCGCGACGCGGCCAACCTGGCGTGGAAGCTCGAGGCGGTGCTGCGCGAGCGGGCCGGTGATTCGCTGCTGGACTCCTACGAGTCCGAGCGTGCGCCGCATGTGCGGGCGTTCGTGGAACTGGCCGTGCGCCTGGGCGACATCATCCAGACCACCGATCCCGAGGCGGCCCGCGAGCGCGACCGGCGTTTCCCGGCCGGCGGGCCGGAGATCTTCGAGTTCCCGTCGCCCGTCCTGGGGCCGGGGCTGCAGGGCGATGCGCCGGCGCCCGCGGGGCAGCCTTTTCCGCAGCCGCGCCTGGACGACGGCAGGCTGCTGGATGAGGCGCTGGGCAACCGCATGGCGATCATCGGCGACCCGGACGTGGTGCGCGGGGCCGGAGAGGCCGCGCGGGCGCGCTGGCGTGCGATGGACGCGGCGGTGCTCGACCGCCCGGGCCGTACACTAGCGGCCTGGCTCGATGCGCACGGCGCCCGGGCCGTCGTGCTGCGTCCCGACCGCTATTTGATGGGCATGGCGCGCACTTCCGACGAACTCGAGCGCATCACGGCCCGCCTGCCCGCGGCCGAGGTGGCTTTGTCCCGATGACCGCATGGAAGAAAAATCCGCCACCAGCCTGGAGCGCATGCTGCGGGTGCTGGACCTGTTCGACGACGAGCACCTGACCCGCACCGCGGAAGAGATCGCGTCGCTGCTGGACGTGTCCCTGCCCACCGGCTATCGCTACGTGAAGACGCTGGGCGAGGCGGGACTGCTCCAGCGCGCGGGCGATTCCCGCTACGCGCTGGGGCCGCGCATCGTGGTGCTGGACTATTACATCCGGCGGGCCGATCCGCTGCTGCAGGTCGCGATTCCCCACATGGCCGAACTGGTGGAGAAGACCAGCTTCGATTGCGTGACCTCGGCCTGGTTCGGTTCGCAGATCCTGGACACGCACCGCGAGATGGGCAAGGCGCCCGCGACCTTGTCCTACGGAAGGGGGCGGCCCCGCCCGCTGTTCAGCGGTGGCGCGCCCAAGGTCATCCTGGCGTCGTTCCCGCCGGCGTCGCTGCGCAAGCTGTTCGACGCGCATCCCGGCGATATCGCCCGGGCCGGCCTGCCCACCGAGTGGTCCGCTTTCCGGAAGTACTACGCCGCGATCCGCCGGGCCGGCCATTACGTGTCCCGGGGCGAGCTGGAGCCGCAGCTGGCAGCCATCGCGGCGCCCATACCCAAGGCCGACGGCGCCGTCTGGGGCGCCTTGTCGGTGGTGATAGACATGCCGCGCATCGACGTGGTGGACGTGCCGCGCGTGGTGCAGCTGGTCAGGCAGGCCGCCGGCCGGATCGCCGACGAACTGGCGGGCTGAGGGCCTCAGCCCCGGTCCGGCGGTTCCACTTGCGCGGCTAGCGCCGTCTTGCTGGCGTGGGCCTGGATTTCCGCGACGAAGGCGAGCAGGTGCGTTTCGGCCAGCCGCCCCGCGGTCGTGCCGTCCCGCCGCGTCAGCGCCTCGATGATCTCGTCGTGCTCGTCCAGCGCGGCTTCCACCCGTTCGCCGAAGCGGACCGTGCCGACGCCGGCGCTGATCAGGAATTCGCCCCGGTCCCACAACGAAAAAGCCAATTCGTTCAGGTTGGTCGCGCGGGCGATGGTGTGCAGCATCAGGTGGAATTTTCGATTGCCGAGCCGATAGACCTCGTCTCGTCCCGACGCGGACGAGGCCCGGTTGAAGGCTTTTCTCATCCGGTCGTTGATCGACTGTAGCTCGTCGATTTCCTCGGGCAGGGCTCGTTGCGCCGCCAGCCGGGCGAAATAGCCCTCGATTACCGCGAACAGGCCCAGGAAGTCGGTGACGTCGGACAGCGATGGCGTGGAAACGCGGCAGCCCACCTGGGGCGTGATCTCGACGAACTTCTCGATTTCCAGGCGCTTGAGCGCTTCCATGACGGGGAAGCGGCTGCTGCCTATGGCGGCCAGGACGGCGTCGATGTCGATCAACGCGCCCGCCGGCAGCTCGCCATTGAGCATCTGGGCTTTCAGGTGGTCGTAGGCCTGGTTCGCGAGCGGTTGCTTGCCCCTTGATTCCATGCGTATCTCGTATTCGTGGGTAGGCCCGGCACTGCAAGCTCCGGAGCAGTGCTACGCCTTCCTGTGACGCGGCTGGCCGGCATTATAGCCGCCGGGTCATGGCCGATGACGCCCCGTTCAGGCATGCGGGGCGGGCGCGTCGCCGGAGAAACGGCCGAAGCGGCCACGGTAGTAGACCAGCGGATCGGCATCGTCGCCGGACTCCACCGCCACCACGTGCCCGACCAGGATGACGTGGTCGCCGGCGTCGTACTCGCAGGCCGTGTCGCAAAGCATGGACGCATGCGTATCCGGCAGGCGCGGCGGTTCGAGGCCGGCATGCGGCGCCGCCGGCTCGGCGAACTTGGCCACGCCGCGCTTCGCGAAACGCATGGCCATGCCGGCCTGCTCCTGCGCCAGCACGTGGACACGGAATTGCCTGCTGCCCGAGAAGGCCTCGCGGGACAGCGCGTGCTTGTCCAGGCAGAACAGGATCAGGGGTGGCGTCAGGGAGACGGAGGTCAGGGAACTGACCGTCACGCCCACGGGCGTGCCGTCCGCCGCGGTGGCGGTGACCACCGCGACCCCCGTGGGAAAGCTGCCCATGCAGCGCTTGAATTCGTCGGACGAGAGCATGTCGCGGGCCTTTCAGATCGTATTGACATGTTAACATGTTAGTCCTACGATGCGGGCAAATCAACACAAGGCTCAAGGAGAGCATCGATGGGTGTGCGCAGCGGATCAGAGTACTTACGCCATTTGCAGGCTCACTCCCGGGAGGTCTGGGCCGAGGGGCAACGGGTCGAGGACGTGACGCGTCATCCGGCCTTCGGCCGCACCGCCGCGCAGGTGGCGCGGCTGTACGACCTGCAGGCGGACCCGGCGCATGCCAAGGTCCTGGCCGCCGCTTCCGACTCGCGGGGACGGCCGTGCGCCACCGCCTTTCTCGTGCCGAAGACGCGTGACGACCTGCGCATCAGGCGGGCGGCGTTCGAAACGGTGGCCGAGCAGACCTTCGGGCTGCTGGGCCGCTCGCCCGATTTCATGAACACGATGCTGGCCGCGTTCTACGATGGCCGGGACTATTTCCGCAAGGCGGGCGCGCGCTTCGAGGACAATCTCGTGCGCTACGTCGAGCACGTGCGCGACAACGACCTGTTCCTGACGCATGCCCTGATAACGCCGCAGAATGACAGGTCCAAGGCCTCGCACGAGCAGGTCCAGCCCGACCTGCACCTGGGCGTGGTCCGCGAAACCGACGAGGGGCTGATCGTGCGCGGCGCCCGCATGCTGGCGACCATGGGGCCGGTTGCCGACGAGGTGCTGATCTACAGCCTGCCCATGCTCAAGCCGGGCGACGAACGCTATGCGGTCGCGTTCGCGCTGCCCCTGTCGACGCCGGGCCTGCGCCAGATCGCGCGGCCGCCGTTCGAGAAGGGGCTGGCCCGGGACCACTACGAGCATCCGCTGGCCAGCCGCTTCGAGGAGCCCGATTCCCTGCTGGTGTTCGATGACGTGCTGGTGCCCTGGGACCGGGTGTTCATCAACCAGGACGTGGAACTGTCCAACGGGATGTACGGCGGAACGGCGGTGCGGCAGTTCACGGCGCAGCAGACGTCGGTGCGGGGCCTGGTCAAGCTGAAGCTGGTCACCGGCGCCATGATCGCCGTCGCGCGCGCGATCAAGGCCGATATCCACCTGCACGTGCAGAACATGATCGGCGAGTGCCTGGATGCGGTCGAGATGGTCGAGTCCTGCATCGTGCGCGCCGAGCTGGAAGCGGAGGCGGCGCCCAACGGTACCTTGCGCCCCAACCTGCGGCCCTATCACGCGATCCGCACCTTCCTGCCCACCATCTATCCGCGCGCGGTCGAATACCTGCAGAAGATAGGCGCGGGCGGCCTGCTGATGATGCCGGCCGAGTCCGATTTCGCCAGCCCGGTCGCGCGCGACGTGCTCAAGTACTACCAGGGCGCGGCCACCGGTTCGGTCGATCGCATCCGCATCTTCAAGCTGGCGTGGGATTTGTGTGGCGACGCTTTCGCCAGCCGGCAGATGCAGTACGAACGCTACTACGTGGGAGATCCGGTGCGTCTGCTGGCCAATTCCTACCACGAGGGCAACCGCTCGGCCTGCACGGCGCTGGTCGATCGCGCGCTGGCGCTGGCCGGCGAGCCGGCGGGGATGGAGCGATGAGCGCCGCGCGCCGGTCCGGCCCGGGATGCCGGTGGGCGGGACGTCTGGTGCTGGCGGCGGGGCTCGCGGGCGCGGCGGTTGCCGTGGCCGGCGACGCCAAGCCCGCTCTGCCGACGGCTTACCCCGCCGAATGGGACGTCACGTTCACGCAACGCGCGCCGCTGAAGGTCGGCGAAGGTTTCTGCCAGCCTCCCGTCGGCCCGGGCGTGTCTTCGGGCCTTTGCTACGGGAAGTACCTGGGATTCGATCCGAAGAAAATCACCTACGCCAAGGGAACCCGCCTGTTCGCTGCTTCCCGGCCGCTCGACTGCGACATCCAGATGGACCAGGACGTCGCCATCACGCTGCGCGACGGCGTGAAGATCTACGCCGACGTGCTCCGCCCCGCCGGACAGGACAAGCTGCCCGCGATCATCGCATGGGGGCCGTATACGAAGTCGTTGCCCCAGGATCCGGAGTGGGTCTATCCCAAGGAAATGGGCGTGGATCCGGGATGGCTGACCGGCCTGGCGAAGTTCGAGGCGCCGGATGCCGGCTATTGGGCCTGCCACGGCTATACCGTCGTCAACGTCGATCCGCGCGGGGTCGACGTGTCGGAAGGGGACATGCAGTTCTTCGGCCGGGTGGACGCGGCCGATGGCTACGAGGTGGTCGAATGGGTGGCGGCGCAGCCCTGGAGCAATGGCAAGGTCGGGATACATGGCAGCTCCTGGCTCGCCATGGTCCAGTTCCACATCGCCGCGCTGCGGCCCCCGCACCTGGCGGCCATCGCCCCGGCCAGCGCCCACATCACCGACCTGTACCGCCATCGGCTCATGAAGGGCGGCATCCCGAACACGCGGCTCAACACGGTGCTCACGCGGAGCATGCGCGGCTCGAATCGCTACGAGGAACCGTCGGTCATGGCGTCCAGGCAGCCTTTGATGAATGCCTACTGGGAAGACAAGATCGCCGACATGTCCAAGGTCGAGGTTCCCATGTACCTGGTCGGCAGCTATGGGCTGGAGGTGCAGGCGGCGGAAATGGATGGCTTCTTCCGGGCCGCGTCCCGGAACAAGTGGCTGCGCATCACCGACAAGGGGACGTGGGCCGACCAGTACATGCCCGAGAACGTGGACGACACGCGGCGCTTTTTCGACCGCTATCTGAAAGGGGTGGACAACGGCTGGGAACAGACGCCCAGGGTCCGGCTGGCCGTGCTCGATCCCGGCGGCGAGGACCGCGTGAACGTGCCCGCGAGCGACTGGCCGCTGGCGAATACGCAATACCGGAAGATCTACCTCGATGCGGCGAACGGTACGTTGTCGCCGCGGCCGGTCGGCCCGGCCTCGTCGGCAAGCTACGACGCCAGGACGGGGAAGCGCACCTTCGTCTACAGGTTCGACCGGGATACGGCCGTCGTGGGGTACCTGCGGCTGCGCTTGTGGGTCGAGGTGGCCGATGCCGATGACGGGGATTTCTTCGTCACGGTGCAGAAGACCGGCGCCGATGGGAAAGTCATCGAGGCGGCCAGGGGATACAAGGGGACCGGGGGCCGCCTGCGGGCGTCGATGCGCGCGCTCGATGCCGGCCAGTCCACGGACTTCCTGCCGGTCCCGTCGTTCCGCAAGCGCGAGCTCCTCGGCGCCGGGCAGGTCGTGCCGCTGGACATCTCGATTTCACCGACCGGCATGATGTGGCGCGCGGGCCAGGAACTGCGATTGACCGTGGCCGGAGACGTGTTGAAGGGCACCACCGCGCCCGCCAATGCGGGCCGGCACGTCATCCACGCTGGTGGCAAGTACGACGCCTATCTGCAGATTCCCGTGGTCGCGTTGGGCGACAGATAGCAGGCGGCCGGAAACAGACAACCAATCAGAACAGGAGGGGGGACAGACATGCATTCCAGGATATCTTTCATGGTGCTGGCGGCGGGGGTCGCCGGCGCGGCGGCCATCGTCGCACACGCGGCGCCGGCCGCCGCCAGGCCCGAGCTGCCCGTTGCGTATCCCAAGGAGTGGGACGTGACGTTCACGCAGCGCGCGCCGCTGAAGACCGGCGATGGTTTCTGCCAGCCTGCCGCGTCCGGGGCGTCGGGACTCTGCTACGGGAAGTACCACGGGTTCGATCCGAAGAAGATCATGTATGCCAAAGGGACGCGTCTCTTTGCTTCCACGCTTCCTCTTGCCTGTGACATCGAGATGGAGCAGGACGTCGCCATCACCTTGCGCGACGGCGTGAAGATCTATGCCGACGTGTTCCGTCCCGCCGGCCAGGGCAGGCTGCCCACGATCATGGCATGGGGACCGTACACGAAATCGGTGCCCCAGGATCCCGCCTGGGTCTATCCCAAGGGGATGCTGGACCCGTCCTGGATTTCCGGCCTGGCGGCGTTCGAGACGCCGGATCCCGGCTACTGGTCCTGCCATGGCTATACCGTCGTCAACGTCGATCCGCGCGGAGTCGACATGTCGGAAGGGAACATGCAGTCTTTCGGCCGGGTGAACGCGGCCGATGGCTACGAGGCCATCGAGTGGGCGGCCGGGCAGCCCTGGAGCAACGGCAAGATCGCGATGCATGGCAGCTCGTGGCTGGGCATGGTCCAGTACCAGATCGCCGCGCTGCGGCCCCCGCACCTGGTGGCCATCGCTCCGATCGGGGTCCACATCTCGGATCTGTACCGCGACCGTCTCATGAAGGGCGGGATCCCGAACACGCAGCTCAATACCTTCCTGCTCAGGAGCATGCGCGGCTCGAATCTCTACGAGGAACCGTCCGTCACGGCGCGGCGGCATCCGTTCATGGACGCCTATTGGGAGGACAAGATCGCCGACATGTCCCGGATCGAGATCCCGATGTATCTGGTCGGCAGCTACGGCCTGGAGATCGCCGCCGCCGAACTGGACGGGTTCCACCGGGTGGCTTCGCGCGACAAGTGGCTGCGCATCACCGAGAAGGGGTTGTGGAACGACCAGTACACGCCGGAGAACGTGGAGGACTACCGCCGCTTCCTGGACCGCTACCTCAAAGGGGTGGACAACGGCTGGGAGCGAACCCCCCGGGTCCGGATGACGGTGCTCGACCCCGGCGGCAGGAATCAACGGCACGTGCCCGCGAGCGACTGGCCGCTGCCCGATACGCGATACCGGAAGGTCTATCTGGATGCGGCCACCGGCACGCTGTCGCCCGGGCCGGTCGGTGCCGCGTCGTCGGCGAGCTATGACGCCAGGACCGGGACGGCCGTGTTCGTCCACCGGTTCGATCGGGATACGCGCCTGATCGGATACCTGAAGCTGCGCCTGTGGGTCGAGGTGGCGGGGGCCGACGACGGGGACTTCTTCGTCACGGTGCAGAAGACCGGCGCCGACGGGAAAGTCCTGGAGACCACCGAGGGATACAAGGAAACGGGGGGCCGCTTGCGGGCGTCGATGCGCGCGCTGGATGCCGCCCGGTCCAAGGATTTCATGCCGGTCCATGCCTTGCGCAAGCCTGAGCGTCTGCGGGCCGGGCAGGTCGTGCCGCTGGACATCGCGATCGCGCCGACGGGCATGGTATGGCGCGCGGGCCAGGAACTGCGATTGACCGTGGCCGGCGACGCGCTCAAGGGAGTCACCGCACCCAGCAACGCGGGCCGCCATGTCCTGCACACCGGCGGCAAATACCCGGCCTACCTGCAGCTTCCCGTCATCGACTGAAACGTAGTTTCCCCACGCCATGCCTCGTATCCGCGAGCATGGCCAGCAACGTGTATCCCAGGAGAGTTGGATGAACCAGGTTTTCATGGCAGCACCCGTTTCCTCGTTCCCGATGCGCAGCCGCCTGCTTGCCGTGGCCGGTGTCCTGCTGCTTGCCGCATCCGGCGCGCAGGCCCAGACATGGCCGGCGCAGACGGTATCCATCGTCGTGCCCTATCCGCCGGGCAGCGCCCCCGACGTGCTGGCGCGTGGCCTGGCCGAGCGGTTGGGCGGCGCGACGGACAAGACCGTCGTCGTCGAGAACAAGCCCGGCGCCAATGCCATCGTCGGCAGCGACGCCGTTGCCAAGGCCGCGGCCACCGGCAATACCTTGCTGCTGGTCGACCGGCTGACGCTGTCGGTCAACCCGGTGCTCTATGCCAGGCTGCCGTACGCGGCCCGGGACCTGACCGGCGTGTCCGACGTCGCCAGCGTCGATCTGGCGGTCGTCTGCCGCGCCGACGCGCCGTTCAAGACCTGGGGCGAGATGATCGATCACGCGCGCAAGCATCCGGGCGCGTTGATGGTGGCCACCGGTGGCCAGGGCAGCGTGCATCACCTGAGCCTGGAACTGATCGAACGCCACTACGGCGTGCAGATCACCGACGTGCCGTACAAGGGCATGGTGCCGGCGGCGGCCGCCGTGGTGGGCGGCGACGTGCCCTGTGTGGTGACGGGGCCCGAGACCGTGCTCGAACACATCCGGTCGGGCCGGCTGCGCGGGCTGGTCGTGGGCAACGCCAGGCGTTCCCCGCTGATGCCCGACGTGCCGACGCTGGCCGAGGCCGGGGCGCCTGGCGATCTGCTGATCCCCACCCATTTCACCCTGTTCGCTCCCGCCAAGACGCCGCCGCAGGTGATCCGCGGCATCAACGCCGCGGTTGCGCGGGCACAGGCCGATCCAGGCTTCGTCTCGACCTTCGCGGCACGCGGGCTGGTGATCGCGCCCAGCACGCCCGAGCAGGTGAACGCGGGGGTCGAGGCCGAGACGGCGCGCCTGGGCAAGCTGATCCGCGACGCGAACATCCGGCTGGAATGAGATGCGGCCCGAAGTGCCTCAGGCCTGCGCGCCCTGCGAGATCCTGCGTGTGATTTCCCCGGCGGCCTCGCGCAGCCGCTTGGCCAGGTATTCCTCGTTGAATGCCTGGAAGCGGTCCACCGATCCCACGGCGGTGATGCTGCCCAGTATCCGCTTGCGTTCGTCGAAGATCGGCGCCGCGATCCCGGCCTTGTCCGGGTCGAGGTCGCCGACGGACAGGCAGTATCCCGCGCGACGTATCTCCAGCATGGCGCGCGAGAAGTCCTTCCAGCTGGCGCCCAGCCGCTGCATGTCCGCTTCCTGCGCGTGCTCGTCGTACAGGCGGCGCAACTGGCGGGGCGGCAGGCTGGCCAGTACCACGCGCGCCGTGGCGCTGCGCAGCAGGGCCATGGGACGGCCGCGGCCGAAGCGCAGCGGCTCGGCGTCGCGCCCCGGGTGGTGGTGGACGGTGATGACGGTGCTGCCGTACAGCTCGCTCAGCAGCACGTTCAGGCCCGTTTCTTCCCCCAAGGCCTCGATCAGGTCCCGGCTCTCGTTGAGCATCGGGTCGTATTCGCGCATCTGCAGATCGAGCTGGATCACGCGCGGCCCCAGTGCATATCCCCCCGGAAGCCGCACCAGGAGGCCCACCGCGCAGAGCTCCCGGATGTAGCGATAGGCCGTGGCGGGCGCATAGCCGAGCTGGTTGCAGATCACGTCGACGTCAACGGCAGGCTGGTCGGGCCTGAAGAGATCGAGGACGTCGAGCATGCGGCGAAGGCTGTTCATGAGAGGCGGACGGCAGGGGAAAACGAAGCCCGCCAGGGTGCCGCAATGGCGGCGCTTTGGCAAGCCAGGGGCCGTCGTCGTCCCGCTAGGTTATGCAAATTTATCAAATAAGCAAATTTCTATCGAAATTATGGGGTCAATATTTTTATTGAATTTACGTTTTTATCGAATAGCGATAATACTGAAAAAAAGGAGTTCGACATGACGACTGGAGCGCAAGCCTTGCTGGCGGCCTTGCAGGTGGAAGGCGTGGAGGTGTGTTTCGCCAATCCCGGCACGACGGAACTGGACGTCGTGCGGGCGTTCGACGCCGTGCCCGGCATGCGCTGCGTGCTGGGCCTGCAGGAGAACGTCTGCACCGGCGCCGCCGATGGCTATGGCCGCATGCGCGGCGCGCCGGCGGCCACGCTGCTGCACCTGGGGCCCGGCTTCGCCAACGGGATCGCCAACCTGCACAACGCCCGGCGCGCCCATACCCCCATCGTCAACCTGATCGGCGACCACATGAGCTGGCATCTGCCGTTCGATGCGCCGCTGACTTCCGATATCGAGTCGCTGGCGCGGCCGGTGTCGGGCTGGGTGCACCGGGTGGCCAGCGCCGGGGATGCCGCGCGGGCCGGCCGGGAAGCCGTGCGCGCCAGCCTGGCGCGCGGCGGGCAGGGCGCGACCGTGATCTTCCCGGCCGATTTCCAGGTGGGCGAGGCGGGCGCGAGCGATGAAGCCGCCGGTGCCGATGCCCGCGCGGAACCCGTGGCCGCCCCCGACCTCGCGGCCTGCGCCGCGCGGCTGAAGTCCGCGCGCAAGGTCCTGTTCCTGCTGGGAGGCGGGGGGCCGGCCAGCGGCCTGGGCGCCCGCGGGCAGCGGGCCGCCGCCCGGTTGTGCGCCGCCCTGGGCGCGTCGGCCTATGCCGAGACTTTCCCGTCGCGCGCCGAACGCGGCGGCGGCCTGCCCGATTTCGATCGCCTGCCGTATTTCCCCGAGCCCGCCCGGGCGGTACTGGACGAAGCGGATGTGGTCGTACTGGCCGGCGCGCTGCCGCCCGTGACCTACTTCGGCTACGAGGGCCACCCCAGCCGGATGGTGGAGTCCGGCCGGCTGCTGGCGCTGGGGGCGCCGGGTGAACCGGTGGCGGACTACCTGGAGGCGCTGGCCGGGATGCTGGGCGCGCCCGCCTGGCAAGACGCCGCGCCGGCGCCCCTGCCGGCGCAGCAGGGCCGGCTGACCCCCGCGGCGGTTTCGGCCACGGTGGCGCGCCTGCTGCCCGGGGACGCCATCGTTTCGGTGGAGGGTGGCACCTGCGGCTATCCGTTCTACGCCGCCTCGGCCGCCTCGGCCCGCCACACCGCGCTGACCAACACCGGCGGCGCGATCGGGCAGGGCCTGCCGGTGGCGCTGGGCGCGGCGATCGCCAGCCCCGGGCGCCGGGTGGTGGCGCTGCTGTCGGACGGCAGCACGCAGTACACGGTGCAGACGCTCTGGTCGCTGGCGCACGAGAACCTGCCGGTGGTCGTGCTGATCGCCGCCAATCACCAGTACGGAATCCTGCGCAAGGAACTGGCGCGCGGCGAGCAGCCCGGTCCGCAGGCCGAGGCGCTGACCAGCCTGGACCGGCCGCGCATCGACTGGACGCGGCTGGCCGACGGCTACGGCGTGCCGTCCAGCCGGGTCGAGACGGCCGAGGAACTGGCCGAGGCCTTCGCCGCCGCCTGCGCGCGTCCCGGGCCGACCCTGATCGAAATGCAGCTGTAGTGCCGCCGGCCCCTGGGGGCCGCGCCGATAACGATTGATTGGAGAAATGATGGACCTAGAACTGAAAGGCCGCGCGGCGGTCGTGACGGGCGGCAGCCTGGGCATAGGACGGGCGACCGCCGAGGCCCTGGCGGCCGAAGGCGTGAACGTGGCGATCGTCTCGCGCAACCAGGCCCAGCTCGATGCGGCCGCGCGCGAGATCCGCGCCGCGCATGGCGTGGACGTGCTGCCAGTGGCGGCCGACGTGTCCGATACCGCGCAGGTGGCGGCAATGATGGATCGCGTGGCCGCGCACTTCGGCCGCCTGGACATCCTGGTCAACGGCGCGGCCCATCCGGGCGGGCTGGTGCGCAGCGAGATCGAGCTGGCCGATCCCGAGGGACTGCTGCAGGACATCAACATCAAGGTCGTGGGCTACATGCGCTGCGCCAAGGAAGCGGCACGGCACATGAAGGCCGGCGGCTATGGCCGCATCGTCAACATCGGTGGCCTGACCGGGCGCGGCAGCAAGCAGCTCTCGGGCATGCGCAACGTGGCCGTGTGCCACATGACCAAGACCCTGTCGGACCAGCTCGGGCCTCACGGCATCACGGTCAACGTGATCCACCCCGGCGTGGTCGATACGCCCCACATCCGCGAGCTGTACGAGAAGGAAGCCGCCAAGCAGGGACTGAGCGTGGACGAGGTCGAGGCCAACTACGTCCGCGCCACGCCCATCCGGCGCACGCTGACGCCCGCCGAGATCGCCGACACCATCCTGTTCCTGGCCTCGCCCCGGGCGGCCGCCATCACCGGCGAGTCGATAGGCGTGGACGGCGGCATCACGCGCGGCATTTTCCTTTGAGCGGGAGAAGAACCATGCAAGGCACGCTATTGGTGGGAACGGCCGGACAGGGCATCCTGCGCAGCGTCGACGACGGCGCGAGCTGGCACCGGCTGGGCCTGAAGGAAGCCATCGAGTTCGACGGCGTGGTCCGCTGCCTGGCGGTGGACCCGGCCGATCTGCGCCGCGTGTTCGCCGGGGCCGATTGCGGCATCTGCCTGAGCACCGACGGCGGCGCGCATTTCACGCGCATCGCCTCGCCCGCGGACGGCATGACGGTCTGGGCCCTGGCCATCGATCCGCGCGATCCGTCCGTGGTGTACGCCGGCACCGGCGCGCCCTCGCGCGCGGCCATGTTCCGGTCGCTGGACGGCGGCGCGAGCTGGACCCGGCTGCCGCCGGAGATCCCGGAGTTCTGCCGGGGCGTGAACCGGCCGCGCATCCTGGCCATCTGCGTGGATCCGGCGGTGGCGGGCGAGGTCTGGTTCGGCGTGGAGGAAGGCGGCGCCTGGCGCAGCGGCGACCGCGGCGACACCTGGACGCGCGTCGACCAGGAGGGCGCGCGCGAAGGCGCGATCGCCAATCCCGACATCCACGGCGTCACCATTCTCGCGCCGGCGGACGGGCAACCCAGGAAGACGCTGGTGCTGTCGGTCAACACCGTCTATGCCAGCACCGACGACGGGCGGACGTGGGTGGGAGAACCCTCGCGCCTGCGCTTCGACGGCATGTACTACACCCGCACCGCCCAGCCCCTGGCCGACGGCAGCGCCTTGCTGCTGGCCATCGGCGACGGTACGCCCGGCACGCGCAGCCACATCTACCGCTCGGCCGACCGGGGCGCGACCTGGGAGCGGGCGCTGCTGCATGCCGCGCCCAATTCGACCTTCTGGGCCTTCGGCACGCACGCGGCCGATCCGCGCTTCGTGCTGGCCGGCACCAAGTACGGCCACCTGTTCCGCTCCATGGATGGCGGGCGCAGCTGGTTCAAGGACTGGCGCGATTTCAGCGAGATCACCTCGGTCGCGTGGACGCCCCACGTGGCGCCGGTGCACGCGCATCCGCAGTCCATCGTCTGAGGAGACACGCCATGCAGGATATCAAGCCCCGGATCACCCGCACGCATCTTTCCCTGTTCGTGGCCGACCCGTTCAAGTCGGGCCCCTGGTACGAGGACGTGCTGGGCATGACCGAGACGGCGCGCGGCGAGAAGTGGGTGTTCCTTTCGTTCGGCGTCAAGCACCACGACATCGCGCTGATCCGCGCCGAGTCCGCCGACGGCTCGCCGCTGTCGCGCGGCCAGATCAACATGCAGCACTACGGCCTGGAGATAGACGGCGACGTCGACGAGCTGCGCCGCCTGTACGGGATGTTGCTGCGCAAGGGCGTCGAGGTGGTCAAAACCACCGACCACAAGGTCGGCTATGGCGTCTATTTCCACGATCCCGACGGCCACCGCCTGGAATTCTTCTGCCACACGGTGCACGACGACGAAGAGGGCAAGCGCATCCTGCACCAGTATCACGCGCCCAGCGACCCCATCGACCTGCGGCCGCTCTGAACCCTTATCGAATCACGGAACCCATCATGAAATCCCCCAACTTCGGCCCCTACCATATCCGCAAGTGGTACCTCCAGATCGAGGACACGCTGGCCACCGAATCGGGCATGCCCGCCGACGGCGACCCGCTGCGCAAGATCGTCGTGGGCGTCGTGCTGCACAACCCCTACGCCGGCCGCCACGAGGACAACCTGGGCGCGTACATCGAGCCCTCGAACCTGCTGGGCGTGGAGTTCGGCCGCCGTATCCAGGAGGCGGCCGCCGGCACGCCCATCGAAAGCTACGGCAAGGCCTGCCTGGTGGGCGCGGACGGCGAGTACGAGCACGGCAACGCGCTCCTGACCACGGTGTTCGCCAACCCCGTGCGCGACGCCCTGGGCGGCGGCCAGTCGTGGGTGCCGTCCACCGGCAAGCGCGGCGGCCCGGGCACGGTCATCGACATTCCGCTGGCGCACAAGGACGCGCTGTACGTGCGCTCCCACTACGACACGGTGTCGGCCATGTTCAACGATGCGCCCAACCGCGATGAAGTGCTGATCGCCTTTGCCTTCGCCACGCGCGGCCGGCTGCATGCCCGCCTGGGCGGCTTGAAGGCGGGCGACATCGTCGGCGACGGGCTGAACTGACATGGACCGCCGCGACCATACTGTCCGTTGCGCGGGCCTGAACCTGCACGTCGCGGACTGGGGCGATGCCGACGGCTGGCCGGTGCTGATGCTGCACGGCATACGCAGCTTCGCCGACACCTTCGAGGGGCTGGCCGGCGCGCTGCAGCCCGGCTACCGGGTGCTGGCGCTCGACCATCGCGGCCGCGGACAGAGCGACTGGGACCCGGGCCACAACTACTACACCGATGCCTACGTCCAGGACGTGCGCGCGGTGGCCGAACAACTGGGGCTGTCCCGTTTCGACCTGCTCGGGCACTCCATGGGCGGCATCAATGCCATCGTCTACGCCGCCGCCCATCCCGACCGGGTGCGCAGGCTGGTGGTCGAGGACGCCGGACCGGGCGCCTTCGACGACAGCGATGGCGCCCGGCGTATCCGCGCGGAACTGTCCCGCACGCCCGAGTCCTTCGCCGACTGGGGCGAAGCCGAGGCCTTCATGCGCGAGATCCGGCCCACGGTGACCCCCGAGGCCATCGCGGCGCGGCTGCGCCACATGCTGGAGCCGGATGGCGGCCGCCTGCGCTGGCGCTATGACCATGCGGGCATCAAGGCCGCCCGGCTCGATCCCGACCCGGCCCGGGTGGTCGACCTGTGGCCGCCGGTCGAGGCGCTGCGTTGCCCCACGCTGGTCCTGCGCGGCGGCCGGTCGGACTACCTGAGCGTGGCGACCGCCCAGGCCATGGAGGCGCGCAATCCCGCGGTTGCCTGGCGGGAGATCCCCGATGCGGGCCACTACGTCCACGACGACCAGCCCGAGCGGGTCGCGCGGGCGGTCACGGAGTTTCTGGGCGCGGCCCCCGCGCCCTGAGGAGATGCACATCATGATGGTGGAAATGCGGACCTACACGCTGGTGCCGGGCGGCGGCGCGGAATACCTGCGCATCTACAAACAATCCGCCCAGGCGTTGCAGACGCGCATCCTGGGCAACCTGGCCGGCCTCTACCAGTCCGAGACCGGCGAGCTCAACCAGCTCATCTTCCTGTGGGCCTACGAATCGCTGGACGAACGCGCCAGCCGCCGCGCGGTGCTGGCCGCGGACGCCGAGTTCGCCGCCTTCCGCAAGTCGGTCCGGCACCTGCTGGTGCGGCAGGAAAGCCGCATCCTCGCGCAGGCCTGAGGCGCATCGGAGAACAGGGATGAACAAGTCTTGCGACGTGCCCGTGCTGGTCGTCGGCGCCGGTCCGGTGGGCGCGACGCTGGCCAACCTGCTGGGTACCTACGGGGTCGGCACGCTGCTGGTCGACCGCAGTCCGGCGATCCTGGAATATCCACGCGCGGTAGGCCTGGACGACGAGGCCATGCGCACCTTCCAGGCCGCCGGCCTGGCCGAGGCCATGCTGCGCGACATGATCCAGAACGTGCCCATGCGCATGTACGGCGCCCGCAAGCAATGCTTCGCCGAGATCCTGCCCGCCACGCGCGAGTTCGGCTGGTACCGGCGCAACCTGTTCTCGCAGCCCCTGGGCGAACAGACCCTGCGCGCCGGCCTGGCGCGCTTTCCCCACGTCGCGCTGGAGCTGGGCGTGGAACTGGTGGCGCTGGAGCAGGACGAGGGCGGCGTCACCGCGACGCTGCGTCGCGAAGACGGCGGCGAACGAAAGGTGCGCGCCGCCTACCTGCTGGCCGCCGACGGCGGCCGCAGCACCGTGCGCGAAGGGCTGCTCAAGCTGCCCTTCGGCGGCCAGACCCACGCCCACAAATGGGTGGTGATCGAGTGCGACCAGGACCCCCTGGACGCGCCCTATACCGCCTTGCATTGCGAGCCCGCGCGTCCCTATGTCTGCCTGAAGCTGCCGTATGGCCTGCGCCGCTGGGAGTTCATGCTGTTCGACGGCGAGGACGAAAGCCAGATCCTCGACCCGGCCAAGGTGCGCGAACTGCTGGCGCCGCACGTGCCGGATCCGGACGCGTTGAACGTGATCCGCGCGCGCGTCTACACCCATCATTCGCGCATTGCCGGGTCCTTCGTGGTCGGACGCGTCTGTCTGGCCGGCGACGCGGCCCACCTCACGCCGCCCTGGATCGGGCAGGGGCTCAACGCCGGCCTGCGCGACGCCTGCAACCTTGCGTGGAAGGTCGCGTGGATCGTTGGCGGCCGCCTGCGTCCGGAGGCGTTGCAGTCCTACCATGACGAGCGGCACGCCCATGCCAAGGCGATGATCGACCTGGCCGACCGGTTCGGCGCGGTGCTGTCGCTGCGCAACCGGTGGCTGGCCTGGCTGCGCGATGCGTTCTTCGGCGCCATCCGCGGCATACCGGCCGTGCGCGACTACGTGCTGCAGATGAAATTCAAGCCCATGCCCCGGTATCGCGCCGGGGTCGTGCAGGACAGCGGCCAGGCGGCGCGCGACGACCGTGTCGGCCGCATGTTCATCCAGCCAATGGTGGAGAAGGACGGCGGCGATTTCCAGAAGCTCGACGATGCGCTCGGCCCCGGGTTCGCGCTGCTGGTGCGCGCGCCTGCCGTGGCGCTTCCGGACCGGCTGGGCGAGGCGCTGCGGCGCCTGGACTGCCGGCTGGCCGCCGTCGCGCTGCCCCGCAGCGGTCCCGCGCCGGGTTCGCGCCCTGCAGTCCCCGCCGGCATGAGCCTGCTCGAAGATACCGAGAATGCGCTGCACCGCTGGTTCGCGGCGGCGGGTGCCGATTGGGTGCTGCTGCGTCCCGATCGCTACGTGGCGGCGGCCGGCAGGCACGCCGATCTGCGCGGCGCGCTGGAGCGTTTCGTCGCCGAATTCCTTCCGGCCCTGCCCGAGCCGGCATCCGCCACGCCGGTCCTGGAGGCCGCCGCATGAACGCGCCGAACGAGACCCCCACCCATGCGGCGCGCAACGTGCTGTTCATCATGTGCGACCAACTGCGGGCGGATGCCTTGTCGTGCTATGGCGGGGGCGGCGCCCTGCACACCCCCAACATCGACCGCCTGGCCGGGATGGGCGCGCGCTTCGAGCGCGCCTATGTCAGCGCCGCGGTGTGCGGGCCGTCGCGCACCTCGTACTACACCGGCCGCTATCCCGGCTCGCATCGCGTGACCTGGAACCGCGTGCCCATGCCGGCGGACGAATGGAGCCTGGGCGACTACCTGGCCGAGGCGGGCCGCGACTGCTGGCTGCTGGGCAAGACCCATTTCGTGCCGGACCGGCGGGGGCTGGCCGCGCGCGGCCTGTCGGCCGAAGGGGCGGCCGGCGAGCGGTTGATGGAAGGCGGCTTCAAGGTGCTGGAACGCTACGACGGCCATTTCGAGATGGACGCGGGCAGCGGCTATCGCCGATACCTGATCGAGCACGGCTACGACCGCGACCGGCCCTGGGAGCGCGACGTGATCGGCAGCACGGGCCCGGACGGCAGCTTCGCCACGGGCTGGCTGCTGCGCAACGCGGGCCTGCCGGCGCGGGTGGCCGAGCGCGATTCGGAGACCGCCTACCTGACCGACCGGGCGATCGATTTCATCGCCGGGCAGGGCGAGCAGCCGTGGGTGCTGCACCTGTCCTACATCAAGCCGCACTGGCCCTACAAGGCGCCCGCGCCCTACCACGACATGTATTCGGCGCGGGATGCCGCCGCGCCGGTGCGCGGCCAGGCCGAGCGCGAGCGGCCCCACCCGGTGCACGGCGCCTACCAGCGCCACGAGGAGTCCCTGTCGTTCGCGCAGGACGAAGTCTGGCGCGCCGTGCGGCCCGTCTACATGGGGCTGGTCAAGCAGATCGACGACCACGTCGGCCGCCTGCTCGACCACCTGGAACGCGCGGGCCGCCTGCGCGACACGCTGATCGTCTTCTGTTCCGACCACGGCGACCTGCAAGGCGACCACTGGCTGGGAGAGAAGGAGTACTTCTTCGAAGGGGCGGTGCGCGTGCCGCTGATCGTCTACGACCCGTCGTCCGCCGCCGATGCGCGGCGCGGCCAGGCCGTGGCCGAGACGGCCGAATGCGTGGACGTGGTACCCACCATCCTGGATGCGCTGGGTCTGCCGGTACCCGCGCATCGCGTCGAGGGGCTGTCGCTGCTGCCCTGGGTGCGCGGCCAGGCGGGAACGCCCCCACGGGAATTCGCCGTTGGTTTCCTCGACTACGCCTATCGCGAGGCGCGGCTGTTCCTCGACCGCGGCGTGACCGGGTGCAACGGCATGATGCTGGCCGACGGCCGCTACAAATTCATCTATTGGCAGGGGTTCCGTCCGCAGTTGTTCGATCTGCGGGAGGATCCGGGCGAGTTGCGCGACCTGGCCGAAGAGGCCTGGGCCGCGCCGGTCCTGCGCCGCATGGGCGAGGCGCTGTGCGACTGGAACTGGCGCCGCCAGCGCCGCTGCACCGAGACCTTCGAGCAGGTCGCCGCCCGCACGCATGCGCACGAACGCATGATGAACATCGTCATCGGGCGCTGGTGAGCCCGCTTCCTCGTGGTGGCCGGGGTGTCCCGGCGTCGCCGTTTTCGGAGAGCATCATGGCAAGTCTGAAGTCTCTTTTCGTCTTTCTCGCGCTGGCCTGCACCCTGTGCCTGCCGGCCCGGGCCGAAACGCCCTGGGGGCCTGAGCAGGTCCGCATCGTCGTTCCCTATCCCCCGGGCACCGAGCCCGACGTGCTGGCCCGCGACCTGGGCAACCAGCTCGCCAGGCGTACCGGCAAGGTGTTCGTGGTGGAGAACAAGCCCGGCGCCAACGCCATCATCGGCGCGGGCAACGTGGCGAAGTCGGCGGGCGACGGTTCGACCCTGCTGATGGTCGACCGGCTGGCGCTGGTCGCCAATCCCTTCCTGTACGCCAACCTGCCCTACGACTGGCGCAAGGAGCTCAAGCCCGTTGCGGACGTCGGCCACATCGACCTGTACGTGGCCGTGCGCAGCAGCCTGGGCGTGAACGACTACAAGGGCTTCATGGAGAAGGCGCGCACCGGACGCGGCGCCATCAACGTCGGCACCGGCGGGAATGGCCACGTATCCCACCTGGGCATCGCCATGCTGGCCGCTTCCGAGGGCGTGGATTTCACCTACGTGCCCTTCAAGGGCGTGGCGCCCGCGCTGACCGCGCTGCTGGGCGGCGAGGTCGACGCCTTGATGGCGGGCGGCCTGGTGATGAGCCAGCAGGCGCAGGGCGGCAAGATCAAGGTGCTGGTGAGCGGGGCGGACCAGCACAGCGGCTTCATGCCCGAGGTGCCGACGCTGGCCGAGGCCGGCGGCAAGCCCGGGTCGATTCCGTCGACGGTGTTCTCGGTGTTCGCGCCGGGCACGATGTCCGACGCGCTGGCCGCCCACATCAACAAGGAGATCCGCATGGCGATGGACGATGCGGCGCTGCGCGGCAACTACGGCAAGCGCGGCGTGGAGATCCGCGTACCGGCTCCCGAGCAGACCCGCGCCGAGATGGAGCGGGACGCGTCCGTATACGGACCGCTGATCAGGAAACTGGGCGTGACGGCGCAATGACGAATCTTGGAACCAGGAGCACGGATATGTACCGCAAGCTGTCCTTCTACATCGATGGCGAATTCATCGAGGACGCCGGCGGCCCCGGCGGCGAGGTGATCAACCCGGCCAACGGCCAGATCATCGGCCGTCTGCCGCACGTGGGCGCGGCCGAACTGGATCGTGCCATCGCCGCCGCCGAGCGCGCCTTTCCCGGCTGGCGGCGCACTTCTCCGCTGGCGCGGTCCGACCTGCTGCGGCAGGTGGCGGCGCTGGTCCGCGCGCGCGCCGCGCGGATCGCTCGGGACATCACGCTGGACGAAGGTAAGCCGCTGGCCGAGGCCCTGGTCGAGGTCGAGTCCTGCGCCGAGCACGTGGAGTGGCACGCGGAGGAATGCCGGCGCATCTACGGCCGCGTGATCCCGCCGCGCCAGCCCGGCGTCCGGCAATGGGTGGTGCGCGAGCCGATCGGCGTATGCGCGGCCTTCTCGCCATGGAACTTCCCGTTCGCGCAGGCCATCCGCAAGGTGGCCGCCGCGCTGGCGGCCGGCTGCACGCTGATCCTGAAGGGACCCGAGGAATCGCCCAGCGCGGTGGTCGCGATCGCCGAGCTGTTCCACGATGCCGGTTTTCCGCCCGGTGTGTTCAACATCGTCTGGGGCGATCCCGCGGCGATTTCCCGCCACCTGATCACCGCGCCGGCCGTGCGCAAGATTTCCTTCACCGGGTCGGTGCCGGTGGGCAAGCAACTGGCCGCGCTGGCGGGCGCGCACATGAAGCGGACGACGATGGAGTTGGGCGGCCATTCCCCGGTCCTGGTGTTCGCCGATGCCGACATCGACCGGGCGGCGGCGATGCTGGCGCGCTTCAAGCTGCGCAATGCCGGCCAGGTGTGCGTGTCGCCGACCCGCTTCTATGTCCAGCGGGCCGCCTATCCGCGTTTTCTGGATGCTTTCGCGCAAGCCATGGCCGGGACCCGGCTGGGCGACGGCCTGGAAGAAAACACGCAGATGGGGCCGCTGGCCAACCCCCGCCGCGTGGCCGCGATGGCTGCGCTGGTCGAGGACGCGGTGGGGCGGGGCGGCCGCGTCGTGACTGGCGGTGGCCGGCGCGACGGACAGGGGTTTTTCTTCGCCCCGACGGTGCTGGCGGACCTGGCCGACGATGCGCGCATCATGCAGGAGGAACCCTTCGGCCCGGTGGCGCCGGTGGTGCCCTTCGACACCGAGGACGAGGTCTTGCGGCGCGCCAACGCGCTGCCGTTCGGCCTGGCTTCATACGTCTTCACCGAGTCGCTGAAGACGGCCACGCGCGTGGCCGACGGGCTGGAGGCCGGCATGGTGAACATCAACCATTTCGGCATGGGTCCGGCGGAAATCCCTTTCGGCGGGATCAAGGACAGCGGGATGGGAACCGAGGGCGGCACCGAGACCTTCGACGGCTACCTGGTGACCAAGTTCATCACGCAGGTCTAGGCTTCCCCGGCTTCGGGTCCGGCGCGCAGCATCCGGATGGCGAGTTCGCAGGCGGGGTGGCGCTCGCCGGCGCGCAGCAGGATGGCGCCTATCTGCTGCGGCGGCAGCGCCAGTCCTTCCACGCAGGACACCGTGCCTGATTCCACCAGCCGCCGCGCCTCGCTGCGCGGCGCCAGCGCCAGCACCGGCTGGGTCTCCACCAGCCGGATATCGCCCGGCCCCAGCGTGGAGACGATGCCGGGCGCGGGCGGCGTCAGGTTCTCGGCCAGGAACGCCTGTTCTACCAGATGGTGGGCGAAGGTGCCCGGCGGGGGCAGTACCCAGGTCTGGCCCGAGAGTTCTTCCAGGCTGGCCGTCCTGCCCGCCAGCGGATGCTGGCGGCCGCACACGACCGCGTAGCTTTCGCTGTACAGCGGGTGGTACTCGAAGTCGGGCAGGCGGAATCCCGCGTCGCAACGCCCGAACGCCATATGTATGGACTTGGCCGCGAGTTCGCTGTGCATCTGCTCGCGCGTGCCGTGGCGCAGGCTGACGCGCACGCCCCCTTCGGCCAGGGCATAGGGCAGGGCCGTCGCCACCACCGCTTCGGCGATGCGGGTCAGGCCCAGGCCGAGCGGCGAGTCGCCGGCGCGGCCGCGGCGGGCGGTATCCCGCTCCAGGTCTTCCACGTTGCGCAGGATCGCGCGAGCCCGCTGCAGGGTCGCCTTGCCGGCGGCCGTCCAGGCCAATCCGTCGGGAGTGGGCTCGAACAGCGGGTCCTGCAGGATATCGCGCAGGTCGCGGATGGCCTTGGAGACGGCGGGCTGGGTGATGTGCAGCAACTGGGCCGTGCGCGTGACGCTGCCGAGTTCGCCCAGCATGACGAGCAGGCGCAGGTGGCGCAGGGTCAGTCGGCGGATGAGGTCGCTCATGGGCATAAACCGCGGGTTATGGGCGGCACGGTGCTTTTCATTATCCCGGTGGCGAGGGGCTCCCTAGAATGAGTGCTCCATCCCGCTTTGGAGACGACGATGCTCACCCGGCGCCACTTCCTTAGTGCTGCAGCGGCATCCATGATGACTTGCCGCGCGGTACGCAGTCAACCGGTCACGCGGCTGCGGCTGCTGGTGGCCGGGCCTGCCGGCGGCGCGGTCGACGTGGCCGCCCGCATGGCCGGCGACCAGTTGCGCGGCGCTGGCTATCTGGCCATCGTCGAGAACCACGCCGGCGCCGCCGGGCAGATCGGTGTCGAGGCCCTGCTGCGATCGCCCGCCGATGGCGGAGCCGTGCTGGTCACCCCGCCCGGGGTGTTCACGATCGCGCCCCGCGTCAACGCCGGCCTGGGCTACAAGATGAGCGACGTCGCCTGCCTGACCACGTTGTGCGGCTACCAGTTCGGTTTCGCGGTCGGCGCCGCCGCGCCGGCGCGCACGATGGCCGATTTCCTGGCCTGGGCCAAGGCCCATCCCGCCGAAGCGTCCTATGGCACGCCGGGCGCGGGCACCGAACCGCATTTCATCGGCACCGAGATCGAACGCCTGTCGGGCGTGCCCCTGATCCATGTGCCTTACCGGGGCGGGGCACAGGCGTTGAACGATATCTCCGGCGGGCACCTGCCGGCCGTGATCTCCGCCCTGCCCAATCTCGTGACGCCCTACAAGTCGGGCAAGGCCCGGGTGCTGATGATGACAGGCTCGCGGCGCAGCCCTTTCATGCCCGACGTCCCCACGGTGGCGGAGTCCGGGTTCCCTGATCTTGCCAGCGATCTGTTCTATGGCGTGTACACGCAAGCCGCCGTGCCGGCCCCGGTCCGGCAGGCCCTGACCCAGGCCCTGGTCAAGGCCTGCCAGGCACCGGCCTACCGGGAGGGGCTGGAGCGCATGTCGCTCGATCCGCTGTCCCTGTCCAGCCAGGAGCTCGATGCCTCCATGCGCGCCATGGACGCCAAGTGGGCCGCGGTGGTCAAGCGCACCGGTTTCTCGCTGGAGAAATGACGCCATGGCCGACCCCACCAACGTCCTGGTGCTGCTGTCCGACGAGCACAATCCCTGGATCGCGGGGTTCGCCGGCCATCCCTGTGTGCGCACGCCCAACCTGGACCGGCTGGCGCGCCGGGGCACGGTGTTCGAGCGCGCCTGGACGCCCAGCCCGCTGTGCGTGCCCGCGCGGGCCAGCCTGGCGACTGGGCGATATGTGCACGACCATCGCTACTGGGACAATGCCATCGCCTATGACGGCCGGGTGAGGTCCTGGATGCAGGACGTGTCCGGGGCCGGACTGCTGGCCGAGTCCGTCGGCAAGCTGCATTTCCGCCGTGCCGAGGACCCCACCGGTTTCCGGCGCCAGCGGCTGCCCATGCATATTCCCGGCGGCGTGGGCCAGGTCTGGGGATCGGTGCGCAATCCGCTGCCGCAGACCTCCATGCCGTCGGGCATGTTCAAGTCCCTGGGCGCGGGCGAGTCCGCCTACAACGAATACGATCGCACGGTCGGCGCAACGGCTTGCGAGTGGCTGCGCTCGCACGCCGCCGACTCCGCGCCGTGGGCCCTGTTCGTGGGGATGGTCGCGCCGCATTTTCCGCTGGTCGTTCCGGAGCGCTACCTGCGCCGGGTGCTGGAGGATCCGTTGTTCGACGGTTGTCTGCCGGAGCCGGCCGCCGCGCGCCATCCGTGGATCAGGCGGTCGCTGGCCTACATCGATCACGCGGCGGCGCTGGAAGGGCCCGAGCGCGTCCGGCTGGCGGTGGCGGCCTACTTCGCGCTGGTCGAGTTCATGGACGAGCAGATGGGCATGGTGCTCGACACGCTGGATGCGACCGGGCTGTCGGCGCGGACCACGGTGATCTACACGTCGGACCATGGCGACAATCTGGGCGCCCGCGACTTGTGGAACAAAGGCACGCTGTATCGCGAGGCGGCGGGCATTCCCCTCGTGCTGGCCGGCCCGGGCGTGCCGGCCGGGCGCCGGTGCCGCACCGATGCCAGCCTGGTGGACGTGTATCCCACCGTGCTCCAGGCGATGGGCCTGGCGCCGTCCGCGGCCGGGCTGCCCGGCCGGTCGCTGCGGGACCTGGCAGCGGGGCCCGATGAGTCCGATCGCGTCGTCCTGGGCGAATACCATGGTGTCGGATCGCCCAGCGCCGCCTACTACCTCGTGCGCGGCCGCTACAAGTACCACCACTACGTGGACTACGCCCCCGAGCTGTTCGATATCGTGGCCGATCCACGCGAGCGTGACGACCTCGCCGCCCGTCCCGACATGGCCGCCACCGTGCACGCCATGCGCGCCGCCTTGTGCGAGCGGCTCTATCCCGAAGCGATCGATCGGCTTGCCAAGCACGACCAGGACGAACTGGTCCGCCAGGCCGGCGGCCGCGAAGCCGCGCTTCGAACGGGGCACCGCGGCGCTACGCCAGTTCCTCAATCCGCCACCGAAGGCCTGCATCCATGAACGCATCGATTTCCAGCCAGCACACCGTGGGCGACGCCCTGGTCCAGTACCTGCACCGACTGGGCGTACGCCAGGCCTACGGTGTCCTGTCCATCCACAACATGCCGCTGCTCGATGCGCTGGGGCGCGATGGGCGTATCCGCTACGTAGGCGCGCGCGGCGAAGCCGGCGCGGTGGGCATGGCCGACGCCTGCGCCCGCGCCACGAATTCCCTGGGCGTGGCTTTCACGAGCACGGGCACGGGCGCCGGCAATGCGGCCGGCGCGCTGGTCGAGGCCTGGACCGCGGGTACGCCGCTGCTGCACATCACCGGGCAGGTCGCGCTGCCTTACCTGGACCGGGGCCGCTCCTACGTCCACGAGGCCAAGGACCAGCTCGGCATGCTGCGGGCGGTTTCCAAGGCGGCGCTGCGCGTGTGGTCGGCCGAGACGGCCCTGGCCACGATCCAGGAGGCCGTCCGGCTGGCGCTGACCGCGCCCACGGGGCCGGTCAGCGTGGAGATTCCCATCGACCTGCAAGGCGCCCTGGTCGATGTCCTGCCACCTCCGCCACCGCCCGTCCTGGCACCGGCCGAGCCGGACGACGCGGCGGTCGACCAGTTGGCCGATCTGCTGGCCGACGCCCGGCGGCCGGTCCTGTGGATAGGCGGCGGTGCGCGCCATGCCCGCGCCGAGATCGTCCGCCTGCTGGACCTGGGCTTCGTGGCCGTGACCACCCTGCAGGGCAAGGGCGCGGTGCCCGAGGACGACCCGCGCACACTGGGCGCCTTCAACGGCCAGCCCGCGATCGAGGCTTTCTACCAGGGCTGCGACGCGATGCTGGTCGTGGGGTCCCGCCTGCGCGTCCCGGAAACGCTGACCCACACGCTGCAACTGCCGCGCATGCTGGTCCAGATCGACACGGATCCCCTGGCCGAGCAGCGCGCCTATCCGACTTCATTGTTCGTGCGGGGCGATGCGCGCCTGACGCTGGCCAGGCTGGCCGACCGACTCGCCGGACGCATGCGGGCCGATGCCGGACTGGCGGACGAGGCCGCGCGCGCCAGGCAGCGCGCCCAGTCCACCATGCGCGGCGCGATCGCGCCCTACGACCGCATCGCCGACGCCTTGCAGGCCGTGTGCGGCCGCGACTTCGGCTGGGTGCGCGACGTCACCATCTCCAACAGCACCTGGGGCAACCGCCTGATGCAGGTATTCGCGCCGGGGCAGGGCATCCACGCCGTGGGCGGCGGAATCGGCCAGGGGCTGGCCATGGCCATCGGCGCGGCCACCGGCCGGCCGGACCGCAAGACCTGGCTGCTGGCCGGGGACGGCGGGTTCATGCTGAACCTGGGCGAGCTGGCCACCGCGGTCCAGGAGCGGACCGGCATCGTCATGCTGGTGATGAACGACGGCGGCTACGGCATCCTGCGCAACCTCCAGGACGCGGACTACGGCGGCCGCCGCTATTACTGCGACCTGCACGGCTTCGAACTGGGCGCCCTCGCGCGATCGGTCGGCATGGACCATATCGCGGTGCGCGACCTGGACGGCCTGGAGCATGTGCTGCGCGACGCGGCCGGGCGCGACGCGCCGGCCGTGCTGGTGGAGTTCGACATGCGCGCGATCGGGCCTTTCGCCAAGCCGTTCTCGGGGCCGCCGCTGGCGCGGGGGTAGGGCGTCAGGGCCGGATCAATCCGGCGTCAGCCGCGTGCTGCCCGGTTGGCGCCGCTCGATGCTCCACTTCAGCAGCGCGGCGCATCGGTAGATGCCGTGCGCGAACTTGCCGTAGGGCAGGGTCAGGAACAGGGCCATCACCACGCCCAGGTGCACGGCCAGCAGCAGGCCCATGGCGCCGGTGTCGCGCACGGCCAGCAGCGCGAGGCCGGTCAGGCTGGTCAGGAACAGCAGGCAGATGAAGCCGCGGTCCATGGGGCGCTGGTCGGGATCGCCGTGCTCTGGGTGCCGCCGCAGGTTCAGCCACAGCAGCCCGGCCGGTCCGATCAGCAGGCCGATGCCGCCCGCCGTGCCCAGCAGTACGGGCAGGCTGGTCAAGGGATACGGGGCGTGCAGGTCCAGCGCGTAGTGGTAGAGCGTGGCGACGCAGGTGGCGGCGAAGCACAGCATGAAGCCGTAGAAGGTGAAGTGGTGGAACCGGCGCCGTGCCAGCGTGAACGCGTCGTCCGCTTCATTGCAGCCCTTGCCGTGTCCGCCGTCCAGGTACTTCAGGCGCAGCGCGTCGTGCGCGGCCTCGGCCACGGCGGGGCCGGAGGGCGAGCCGGGGGACACGTCCCGCCAGAAACGCGTCACGCCCACCCCCAGCGCGGCGATGGCGAGCACGAACACCGTGCCGAACAACGCCACCAGCAGGTTGTGCGGAAAGATGGCGTAGAAGTTGCCGGCGAGCGGTTCGTGCCGGATGCCGCCGTTCATGGCGGCGGCCAGCACCAGGAACAACGCCAGCGCGAAGGCCGTCGCCAGCGCCACCGTCACGCCGTTGTGGCGGTACAGGCGGCCCAGGAAGCCCGGCCAGGCGTAGTCGCCATAGGTCTGGACGCGCACCTTGGCCATCGCGCGGGGCACGTTCACGCCGAATTCGTTCGGCGGCGCGTACTGGCAGGCGTGCAGGCAGGCGCCGCAGTTGTGGCACAGGTTGGCCAGGTAGTGGACGTCGGCCTTGCCGAATTCCAGCCGGCGCATCATGGCCGGGAACGTCGCGCAGAATCCTTCGCAATAGCGGCAGGCATTGCATATCTGCAGGACGCGGGCCGCTTCGTTTTCGTCGGCGGTCAGCGCGGTCGAACAGGCGCCGCCCTGCGCGGCGGCCTGGGTCCGCCACTGTACCGGCACGGCCTGCACGCCGGCCGCCAGGGTTTGCGCATCGCGCGCGAGGTCCTCAAGCTGTTTCAAGTGTGGGCGCTCCGTGGATACTGGTGTTCTTCTCCGCTGCCTCGGCGGCGCGGGTGCCGGCGATGCGGCCGAAGGCCGTGCCGATGGACATGCCGACGCCAGCCGTGTAGCCCTTGCCCAGCACGTTGCCGGACATCATTTCGCCGGCGCAGAACAGGTTGGGGCTGGGACGGCCGCCGAAATGCACGGCGGCGTTCTCGTCGACCTTGGTGCCGAGATAGGTGAAAGTGATTCCCGGCCGCAGCGGATAGGCGAAATAGGGCGGGGTATCCAGCGGCCGGGCCCAGTGTGTCTTGACGGGCGAGATGCCCTCCGTGCGGCAGTCGTCCATGATGGTGTGGTCGAAGCGCTCGCCCCGGCAGGCCGCGTTGAATTCCCGTACCGTCTGCATCAGGCGGGTCTCGTCCAGCCCCGTCAGCCGCGCCAGCTCGGGCAGGCTGTCGGCCCGGATGCCGGTGAACACCGGCGGCATGAAACGCCCGACCGCCTTGGCGTCGATGATGGAATAAGCGATCTGGTCCGGCTGGAAGGCGACCAGCCGGCCCCAGATCGCATAGCGCTTGGGCCAGAAATCCTCGCCTTCGTCGTAGAAGCGCTGGGCGTCGCGATTGACGACGATGCCCAGCGACACGCAGTCCAGGCGGGTGCAGATGCCGCCGTCGTAGGCGGGCGAGCGCGCGTCGATGGCCACGCAGTGGGACTGGGTCGGATCGCCGATCATGTCGGCGCCGGCGTCCATCATGAATTTCAGCAGCGCGCCCTGGTTGTAGCGCGTGCCGCGCACCAGGAAGTTGTCCGCCGGCCATTCGCCCCGTTCGTTCTGGCCCCAGGCCTCGCGCACCCACGCCGTGTTGGACTCGAAGCCGCCGCAGGCCATGACACAGGCGCGGGCGGGAATCCGTTCGTTGCCGGCCAGCGCCGCCACGAAGCGGCCGCCGTCCAGTTCCAGCGCATGCACCGGCGTGCCGTAGCGGATCTGCACGCCCAGGTTCTCGGCGCTGCGATAGTAGGCGTTGACCAGTGCCCGGCCGCCGCCCATGAAGAAAGCGTTGGTGCGGGCGATGTGCAGGGTGCCGGACAGCGCGGGCTGGAAGTTCACGCCATGCCGGCGCATCCAGTCCCGGCAGTTGGACGAGGCCCGGATGACCAGGCGCGCCAGCTTTTCATCGGTGATGCCGCCGGTGACCTTGAGCAGGTCCTGCCAGAATTCTTCTTCCGGGTAGCTGTCGACCAGCACGTCTTCCGGACCGTCGTGCATGCAGCGCAGGTTGCGCGTGTGCTGCGAGTTGCCGCCGCGCCATTCCTTCGGCGCGGCCTCCAGCAGCATGACGCTGGCGCCCGCCTCGCGGGCCATCAGGGCCGCGCACAGGGCGGCGTTGCCGCCGCCGATGACCAGGACATCTATCATTCCGCTTTCCTATCAGTGAGGAATCACTGTAGGCGCAGCGGCCCGGCCGGGCTAGACGGCGCGCGGGCAATGGGTATTCACGATTCGTGAATGGTGGCTCCCGGCCAATGGCCGTCGCGCACCAGCGTGCGCATCAGGTCCGCCAGGACCACCCGCGCGGCCAGCGCCGCGGGAGAAAGTTCGTCGTCCGAGACGCTGGTGACGACGTTGCGCCGGAACAGGTAGGGATCGTCCAGCGGATACAGGCACAGGCGCCCCTCGTGCATCCCGCCGGCGGCGACGCCGGGCTGGATGGTGGCGATGGGGGTGTCGATCACGGTGTTCATCAGCGTGGTCAGGCCGTCGATCTCCAGCGCGATGTCCGGTTCGACGCCCGCGCGGTCGAAGGCGGCATCGACCAGGATGCGCAGGCCATGCGTCTTGCTGGGCATCGCCAGCGGCAGCCGCGCGGCATCGGCCACGGTCATCGGCTGGCGGGGCTGGCGGTCGGATACGAGGTCGGGCCGGGCCACCACGAACAGCTTTTCGTCCAGCAGCGGCAGGACGCTCCAGTGCCGGCCGCTGTCGGTCTGGAACAGCACGGCCAGGTCCAGCAGGCGGGCGTTGAGCATGCCGGCCAGATGGCCGGACAGGCTTTCCACCAGATGCAGCCGCACGTCGGGGTAGCGGTCATGCATGGCGGCGATGAAGGGGCGGGCCAGCAGCGATGCCGTCGAGGGCGCGAAGCCTATGCTGACCGCGCCCGACAACCGGGCCTCGCGCGCCGCGACCACGGCCTGGTCGGCGTGCCGCAGCGCCATCTGCGCCTGCCGCCAGAACGCCAGTCCCGCGTCGGTGGGGATGACGCCGGTCGCGGTGCGCTGCAGCAGCCGGGTGGCCAGCTCGCCCTCCAGGCGGCTGATCTGCTGGCTCAGGGCGGAGGGCACCAGGCCCAGCTCGCGCGCGGCGCGGCCCATGCTGCCCAGTTCGACCACGCGGACGAAATAGCGGAGTTGGCGCAGTTCCAAGGTGGGATCAGTCCTCCGCCAGCAGGCGATAGAGCGACGACCCCGACCGCATCTGCGGCTGGCCGCCGACCGTCGAGAACTCGAGCTCGACCAGGTCCCGCCCGTGATTGACGGGTACCTGTATCGTCATTCTGGCACGGTCGTCGCCATCGGGCCGCAGCAACTGGCCGTCGTTCCACATCACGTATCCCGGCAATTCGGCCAGCTCGTCCAGCGCGGCGATGCCATCGCCCAGGACCAGCGCCACGGACTCGGGCGATTCGTTGGTGGGTTCCCAGCGCGTGCCCAGGCGGGCCTGCCAGGCGGGGGACAGCGGTGGCAGCGGCGCCAGGCGCTGGCCCACGGACAGGGTCAGCCGGTAGTGCCCCCAGCCGGCCGGGACGCGCTGGATCATGTACTGCTTGCCGTCCAGGACCAGCCAGCGAAAGCTGTTCCCGGTCGGCGCGTCGTTCCACCACCAGCCGTCGGCGCGCAGGGTCAGGCCCGGGGCGAGCGGCTCCCAGGCGCCGGCCTTCCTGCGCAGCACGTCGATCGTGCCGGCATCGGCGGCCTGCACCTTGTACGGCCCTTCGAAATCGGCGTAGATGCCCGCCAGCCCGGCGGCATCGATGGACGGCGCCGCCGCCGCGGGGATGCCTTCCAGCGCCGCCGGCACGGCGGGAATCGCGCGCGTGGTCGACAGGGCCCGCAGCAGCACGCCTTCGGCGATGCGCAGCGGCCCGTAGGTGGTGCCGGCTCCCGTCAGCAGCAGGGCCATGCGCTGGTCGGGCAGCACGAAGAACTCGGTCGAGAAGAAGCTCGTGCCGCCGTTCTTCTGCCAGGCCTTGATGCCGACGCTGTCCAGGCCGGGATGCCGCGCCGAGTCCCAGCCCAGGCCCCAGCGCCATTCGGGACAGGGGTTGATGCGCAGGCTCGTGGTCTGGTCTTTGCCCATTTCCTGGACGGCCGCCTGCGACACCAGGCGCTTGCCCTGGTACATGCCCAGGTCTAGGAACATCTTCGCCAGCCGCATCATGTCGCCGGGCGTGGAGGCCAGGCCGCCGGTGGCGTAGGCCGACACGAATTCCTGCCCCATGCGCCGGCCTTCGTAGACCGGGTGCACGAAGCTGCCTTCGGGGAAGGCCTGCACCGGGTAGGCGGAACGGCTCATGCCCAGGGGGTCGAGGATCTCGCGCCGGACGAACTCGGCATACGACTGGCCCGTGACCGCCGCCACCAGGTTCTCGACCATCGTGAAACCGTCGTTGCAATAGACGGCCAGTTCCCCCGGCTGGTGCTTCAGGTGGAAGTGGGCCAGGCCGTCCTCGGTGTCCTGCGCGTAGCCGGCGATGGGCTCGAACGCGAAGATATTGCGCCAGTTGGTACCGGGCAGCCCGGACGAATGGCTGAGCAGGTGGCGCAGCGTGATCTGGCCGTATTCGCCGGACAGCATCGAGAACCGGGGCAGATAGCGGGTGATCGGCGCGTCCAGCGCCAGCTTGCCCCGGTCGCACAGCACCATGGCCGCCAGCGCGGCCAATACCTTGCTGACCGAGCCGATATTGAAGCGGGAATCGACGGTGGCGGCCACCTTGCCCTGCGGATCCGCGAGTCCGAAGGCTTCCTGCCAGATCACCCCTTCGCTGGTCATCAGCGCGACCGAGACCGCGGTGGCCTGGTCTTTCTGGACGGCCTGGCGGATGGCGTCGCGCCCCCACTGGATGGCCTCGGACAGCCGGCCTGCGTCGGGCACGGGATCGTCGCCGCCGCCGCAGCCGGGCAGCGCGTGGAGCAGGGCGCCGGCGCCGGCGAACTGCATCCAGTGGCGGCGCGACGGGGAAAGCAGGGGGGATGCCCCTGCCGGCGCGATTCCGGCGGGGCAATCCAGATTCAGTTTCCTTGAATTCATCTCGATTACCCTTGCGTGGCCGAATATCGGGAAAATGATTCTATCCCGGCTCGACCGTACGGAGGCGGTCTTCATGTCTTATATAAGATATAAGACACTTGCGGCACGCCGCCGCTAGTCCTACAATCCCGGCGATCGCCCTCAATCCCTTCACACCGGGACACCTCCAATGCTTGAATCCTACCGTCAACACGTTGCCGAGCGGGCCGCGCTTGGCATCCCCCCGCTGCCGCTGTCGGCGCAGCAGACCGCCGACCTGATCGAGCTGATCAAGAATCCGCCCAAGGGCGAGGAACAGACGCTGCTGGATCTGCTGACCCACCGCGTGCCGGCCGGCGTGGACGACGCCGCCAAGGTCAAGGCGTCCTATCTGGCCGCCGTCGCCCTGGGCAAGGAAGCCTGCCCCCTGATCGACCGCGCCAAGGCCACCGAGCTGCTGGGCACGATGCTGGGCGGCTACAACATCAGCGCCCTGATCGAGCTGCTGGACGACGCCCAGGTGGGCGA
This sequence comes from Alcaligenaceae bacterium SAGV5, assembly GCA_009360345.1. Lineage (GTDB taxonomy): Bacteria > Pseudomonadota > Gammaproteobacteria > Burkholderiales > Burkholderiaceae_B > Pigmentiphaga. Next base: position 1,533,644 of record SPDP01000001.1, on the reverse strand, counting down.
GATCGCCGCCGCGGGCCTGAAGAAAACCCTGCTGATGTTCGACGCCTTCCACGACGTGAAGGAAAAGGCGGACAAGGGCAATGCCAACGCCAAGGCCGTGCTGCAAAGCTGGGCCGACGCCGAGTGGTTCACCAGCCGCCCCGAGCTGCCGCAAAGCCTGACGCTGACCGTGTTCAAGGTCACGGGCGAAACCAACACCGACGACCTGTCGCCCGCGCCCGACGCCTGGAGCCGCCCCGACATCCCGCTGCACGCGCTGGCCATGCTCAAGAACCCGCGTCCGGGCATCGAGCCGCAAGAGCCCGGCAAGGTCGGTCCGCTCAAGCTCATCAATGACCTGAAGGAAAAGGGCCACGCGGTCGCCTACGTCGGCGACGTGGTCGGCACCGGTTCCTCGCGCAAATCGGCCACCAACTCCGTGCTGTGGTGGACCGGCGAAGACATCCCCTTCGTGCCGAACAAGCGCTTCGGCGGCGTCTGTCTGGGCAGCAAGATCGCTCCCATCTTCTACAACACCATGGAAGACGCGGGCGCGCTGCCGGTCGAGCTGGATGTCTCCAAGATGGACATGGGCGACGTCATCGAGCTGCGCCCCTATGAAGGCAAGGCCCTGAAGAACGGCGAAGTGATCGCCGAATTCGAGATCAAGTCCGACGTGCTGTTCGACGAAGTGCGCGCCGGCGGCCGCATTCCGCTGATCGTGGGCCGCGGCCTGACCGCCAAGGCGCGCGAGGCCCTGGGCCTGGCTCCCTCGACGTTGTTCCGCCTGCCCAACAACCCGGTCGATACCGGCAAGGGCTACACGCTGGCCCAGAAGATGGTCGGCCGCGCCTGCGGCATGCCGGAAGGCAAGGGCATCCGCCCGGGCACCTACTGCGAGCCGCGCATGACCTCGGTCGGCAGCCAGGACACCACCGGCCCCATGACCCGCGACGAGCTGAAGGACCTGGCGTGCCTGGGCTTCTCGGCCGACCTGGTGATGCAGTCGTTCTGCCACACCGCCGCCTATCCCAAGCCCGTGGACGTCAAGACGCACCACACGCTGCCCGAATTCATGAGCAATCGCGGCGGCATCTCGCTGCGTCCGGGCGACGGCGTCATCCACTCGTGGTTGAACCGCATGGTGCTGCCCGACACGGTCGGCACCGGCGGCGACTCGCACACCCGCTTTCCCATCGGCATCAGCTTCCCGGCCGGCTCGGGCCTGGTCGCCTTCGCGGCGGCCACCGGCGTCATGCCGCTGGACATGCCTGAATCGGTGCTGGTCCGCTTCAAGGGCAAGCTGCAGCCCGGCGTCACGCTGCGCGACCTGGTCAACGCCATCCCCTACTACGCGATCCAGCAAGGCCTGCTGACCGTCGAGAAGCAGGGCAAGAAGAACATCTTCTCGGGCCGCATCCTGGAAATCGAAGGGCTGCCGGACCTGAAGGTGGAACAGGCCTTCGAACTGTCCGACGCCTCCGCCGAGCGTTCGGCCGCCGGCTGCACGGTGCGCCTGAACAAGGAACCGATCATCGAGTACATCAACAGCAACATCACGCTGCTGAAGTGGATGATCGCCAACGGCTATGAAGACGAGCGTTCGATCGGCCGCCGCGTCAAGGCCATGGAAGCCTGGCTGGCCAACCCTGAACTGTTGCAACCCGATGCCGACGCCGAGTACGCCGCCGTCATCGAAATCGACCTGGCCGACGTGCACGAGCCCCTGGTGGCGTGCCCGAACGACCCGGACGACGTCAAGACGCTGTCCGCCGTGGCCGGCGCCAAGATCGACGAAGTGTTCATCGGCAGCTGCATGACCAACATCGGCCACTTCCGCGCGGCGTCCAAGCTGCTCGAAGGCAAGCGCGACATCCCGGTCAAGCTGTGGGTCGCTCCGCCCACCAAGATGGACCAGCAGCAGCTGACCGCGGAAGGCCACTACGGCGTCCTGGGTTCGGCCGGCGCCCGCATGGAAATGCCGGGCTGCTCGCTGTGCATGGGCAACCAGGCGCAGGTCCGCGAAGGCGCGACGGTCATGTCGACCAGCACCCGCAACTTCCCGAACCGCCTCGGCAAGAACTCCTTCGTGTACCTGGGTTCGGCCGAACTGGCCGCCATCTGCTCGCGCCTGGGCCGCATCCCGACCAAGGAAGAGTACATGGCCGAGACCGGCGTCCTGGCCGAGCACGAGAAGACCATCTATCGCTACATGAACTTCGACCAGATCCCCGACTTCAAGGACGTGGCCGATTCGGTGGGCGTGTGATCGACAGGTGAGGAAGGGCGGCCCGTTCGGGTCGTCCGGCAGTATTGAAAGGCGCCCCGGACGGGGCGCCTTTTCTATTGGAGCGAAGGGCGCCGCGTGGCGCAGGCGCGTGAGCTATCATTGCCTGGGCCCAATGATGTTCACGACTATGCGCACTCAAGACTATCCCATCGATCGCAGCATAGGTTTCCTGCTCGGCAGGACCTTCCGCCGCCTGCGCCCGATCATGGAACAGCAGATCAACAGCGCCGGGATCTCGTATGGCATGTGGTTCTTCCTGCGCGCCCTGTGGGAAAAGGACGGCGTGAGCCAGCGCGAGATAGCCGAGATGGTGGGGCTGACCCAGCCCACCGCGTGGGCGGCGCTGCGCAAGCTCGAGGCGCAGAAGATGGTGACGCTGCAGCCCGACTCCGAGGACAAGCGCAAGGTGCTGGTGTCGCTGACCGAGAAGGGCAGGGGCCTGGAGGAGGTGCTGCTGCCCCGGGTCGAGAACATCAACGAGGTCGCCTTGCAGGGCATCAGCAAGACCGACCTCGCGACCTTCATGCGGGTGCTGGGCAGGATAGAGACCAACATCGGACCCGCGGAGTAAGGCCCGCGGGCCCGCGGGTCAGATGGCGTTGATGACGCCGCCGTCCACTTGCAGCGCCGTGCCGTTGATGTACGAGGCGCGCTCGGAGCACAGGAAGGCGACAGCCCCCGCGATGTCCTCCGGCTGCCCGAAGCGGCCCACGGGAATGCCCGCCAGCTTGCCGGCCGTGTAGGCCTGGCTGTCTGTGGCCAGGTCCTGGCCGCCCTTGAAACGGTCGGTCATGATGCGCCCGGGCACGATGGTGTTGAGCAGGACGCCGTCGCCGGCCACTTCCTTGGACAGGTACTTGAACAGTCCGTTGACGCCGGGGCGGGTGGCTATCGAGGTCACCAGGTCGGGTATCGGTTCGCGCACCGCCCGCGACTGCACGGTGACCACGCGGCCCCAGCCACGGGCCCGCATGCCCGGCAGCGTGCGGTTCAACAATCTGAAGGCGGCGATGACCGACATCTCGAAGGCATCGCGCAAGTCCTGCTCGGTGATGGCGTCGAAGCCGCCGCGCTTGGGCGAGCCGCCGATGGAAACGAGGATGTCGATGCCGCCGTGGCGTTTTTCGGCCGCATCGATCAGCGCGTCGATGTCCTTGGCCGAGGTCAGGTCCGCGGGGATGGCCGTGACCTCGCCGCGCGCGACGGCCCGGACTTCCTCGGCCGCCTGCTCCAGCTGCGCACGTCCGCGCGCGCACATCACGATGTTCGTTCCCTGGCTGGCCAGCTCCATCGCGCAGGCCTTGCCTATGCCCTTGCTCGAAGCCGTGATCAATGCCGTGCGTCCCGCGATTCCCAGATCCATGATGTCATCCTTGCGATGGGGTGATTGGCCGCATGCCTGTCATGCCTGCAGGCTGCGGTCCAGAAAGCTGCGATCCCAGACGTCTTCCAGCCGCAGCGCGGGGCGGGAGCTGGTCGCGGCATACAGGTCGATGACCCGCTGCAGGCCGGCTTCCGACGGATGGGGCCGGCGCTGGAAGCGCCGGGAATAGAAGTCGTGGACGGCCAGCGCCTGCGCGTGGTCCAGGAAGCCCAGATGGCGTTTCATGCTCTCCAGGACGCGGTCGGGGTGGTCCGCGAACAGCTCGATGGTGCGCACGTAGGCGGTCACGGCACGTTGGACGCGGTCCGGATGCGCGCGCGCGTAGCGCCGGGTCGTGGCGACGATGGGGCCCTGGAACCGCAGTTCCTGGCCCAGGTCGGCCAGCCGGTGCAGGCCGAAGGCGACCGAACCGGCGACGCCGTAGTCGGCGGTCAGCACGCCGGCGGCGATGCGGCCATCCTGCAGCGCCTGGTAGATCGCGGGATAGGTGCCCAGCTCCAGCAGCTCCACGTCCTCGCGGCGCAGCGTCCACCGGTCCAGCATGGTGGCCGCGCTGACGCCGGTCTGGCCCGCGATGCTGAGCACGCCGATTTTCTCGCCGACGAGGGCGCGCGGCGCGTCGATGCGGGCGGCGCCGAGCAGATACATGGCATTGGTCTGTTCGGCGGCCAGCAGCACGACCGGGTCGTGCCCTTCGTAGACGGCCTGCACCAGCGGCACGGCGCCGAATTCGGCCAGATCGTATTCCCCGGCGACGAGGCCGCGCACGCCGTCCGGTCCCGCCGTTTCTTCCCGCGCGATGACCAGGTCCAGTCCCTGCTCGCGGAATACGCCGGCGTCGCGGCCAATGACGCCCAGGCTTTGCGCCGTCGACCGCAGGCCCAGCGCCAGGCGCACTTCGGGCAGCGGCGTCATCGTCCGGCTCCGTCGAAGATCGCCACCGCGCAGCCGGTGTCCCAGGCCTCGATGGGCTCGTAGGCCAGGGTGCGGGGATGGCGGTCGTGGGCCGCGCCCATGGCAGCCACCCACAGCCGCACCTCCCAGGCGCCGAAACCCGCCTCGTCCAGCCGCGCGGCGGGAATGGACAGAATCCCATCCAGATCGCCTTTGTCCAGCATGGACAGGAATTCGCGGTCGAATGCCTCGTCCAGCCGGTCCGCCTCGGCGGCGCCGGGAGCGTGGGAAAGGCCGCCGGAGCCCAGCACGCCCACGCGCAGGCCACTGGCGTCGATGGCGGCACGGACGGCGCGGCCCAGTTCGTGGCAGCGGGGCAGGGACATCAGCGGCGGGACCTGGCAGTTCATCATGACCCAGACCACGGGGATGTCGAAGGCGGGCGTGACCAGCGAGAGCGGGACGATGACGCTGTGTTCCAGTTCGGTCTGCGCGGCGCCCGCCGGTTCGATGCCCCGGTTATAGGCATGCTGCATGATGAGGTCGGCCAGGCCGGGAGCGCCGGGGATGTCCATCCTGGGCATGCCCAGCCAGTCTTCCACCGGACCGCTGTACCGTTCGTTCAGCGAGACGCAGCAGGCCGGCATGTTGCCCATGAAGAAATTGGAGAAATGATCGGGCGCGATCACCACCATCGCGTCCAGCCTTGCCGCCGCGGCCGCCGTTTTCAAGGTACCCGCGGCGTCGAAGAAGGCCTGCCGCTGCGCGGCGGGGGCGGCCTGGGTGAAGGCGGCGATGCCCGGGGCATGGCTCATCGCCGCGGCGAATTCTAGGGATCCCATTCAAGCCTCGCTGTGGCCGTCGAGCCGGTAGTCGCTGGAGAAGCGGCGGGCGCCCTTGAGCGGGGCCAGCGCGTGTTGATAGTCGCTGCGGGACAGGCCGGCCATGCGCGAGTACGGCGCGAGCAGCAGGGGGTGGACGCCCATCAGGTAGAGCCCGGCCAGGTCCCCGCCGGCCAGGGCGTTGCGCTCCGCGTCGGTCAGGTCGGCATCCCGCAGCGCGGCGTGGGGATCCGTGCGCAGCAGCGCGGCGCGAGGCTTGTCGTGCTTGAGTTCGAAGATCACTCTCTGGACCGCGTAAAGACTCATGGCGCCATCCTGAAATTAATTAGATAGCAATCTAAATTGTTTGGTGTATAGTGTCAATCAACATCGGAGCCGGGAGGTACCCGTGAACGCGATTCACCCAGGTGGTCATCCATGGCAGCTTGGCGCCAGCGAAAGCGCCGCCTTGTTGCGGGCCGGCCGGTTGGCCAGCGTTGAACTGGTCGAGTCGGTCCTGGAGCGGATGCGGTCGTGCAACCAGGCGGTCAATGCCATCGTGGCCCAGGTCGATGCGGCATCCCTGCTGGCCCAGGCCAGCGCCGCCGACCGGCGACACGCGGCGGGCAATCCCGCCGGCGCGCTCGACGGCATCCCGCTGACGGTCAAGGACAACCTTTGGGTGCAGGGACTGCCGGCGACATGGGGCGTGGAGGCACTGGCCACCTTCGTTCCCGATCATGACGAACCGGTGGTGGCCCGCGTGCGCGAAGCGGGCGCGATCGTGCTGGGCAAGACCAATGTCCCGCCCATGGCCCTGGCGGCCACGACCGGCAATGGCGTGTACGGCCCGACGTGCAATCCCCTGGCTCCGGCCATGACGCCGGGCGGTTCCAGCGGCGGTGCCGGCGCCGCGCTGGCGTTGGGCATGGGCGCGCTGGCGCTGGCGACCGACGCGGGCGGATCGATACGGCGGCCGGCGGCCTATACCGGCACCGTCGGCTTCAAGCCCTCGACCGGCGCGGTACTGTCTTCTTCCGGTTTTCCCCGTACGTCCCTGGATTTCCAGGTCGTCGGTCCCATGGCGCGATCGGTGGAGGATTGCGCCCTGCTGGCCACGATGATCGCCGTCGACGCATCGCGCTTTCCCGGGCAGGGGCAGGCGGCCCGGCCCGAGGTCTGGCTGCGCGAGCGGGCACGGGCGCGGCGGGCCCGCATCGTGGCCATCGTGCCGCCCGACCAGGGCCAGGAGCCCGTGGTCACGGCCGCGCTGAACGAATGCGTGGAGCGCCTGGCGCGCGCGGGCCATCGGGTCGCCTGGCAGCCGATGCCGTATTCGGTCGCGCAGGTCGACGCCTTCTGGCTGGAGATCATTCCGCATGGCGTGCGCGCCGCCGTCGACGAGCTGGGGCTGGACGAGTCCGCGCTGCCGGCCGCCTTGCGCGATCTCGCGCGGCGCTCGTCGGAGCCGTCGGCCGTGGACGTGTACCGCACCATCGCGCGCCTGCTCGACTGGCGGCAGCGCACGCGAGCGCTCTGGGCCGAGGCGGACGTGGTGCTGTCCCCGGCTTCCCCCTGTCTGGCCTGGCCGCTCGATGCCCCCTATCCGGCCAGCATCGATGGTTGCCAGGCGTCGCCGCGGGCGGGCGCCTTGTACGCGACGTTCGCCAATGCGGCCGGGGCACCGTCGATCTCGGTGCCGGTGCCGTGGCATCCCGGCATCGGCATGCAATTGACCGGGGCGCCCGGCGACGACGCGCAATTGCTGGCCTGGGCCTGGGAATGCGAGCAGGCGATGCTGGCATGAACGTGTTCGGATTTTTCTTTTAATAAAACGTTAGCTATCTAATTGATTGGTGGCCGACGTCTTCCGACTGGGAGGAGAAGGTGAGCGACAAGCAGGATGGTCCCGAACTCGTCCGCGGCGTGCCGCGAGGGTTGGAACGGGGATTGAGGAACTACTGGTATCCCGTGATGCAAAGCGAGGAACTGCCCGCCGGCAAGCCGGTCGGCGTGCGGTGCCTGGACGAGGACCTGGTGGTGTTTCGCGACGCGGCGGGCGTGCCCGGCGTGCTGTTCGACCGGTGCCCGCACCGGTACGTGCAGCTCTCCAGCGGCCGGGTGATGGATGGGCAACTGCAGTGCGCCTACCATGGCTTGCGCTTCGACGGCGCGGGGGCGTGCACGCTGATTCCGTGGGACACGGAAGCCGGCGCCGGCCAACGGGAGAAGGTGCGCGCCCGGTCCTATCCCTGTGCCGAACTGGGCGGCTATGTCTGGGCCTACATCGGGGACACCGAGCGCTTCCCCGCGCCGCCCATCGAAACGTGCGTGCCGGAAGAGCTCCTGCACCCCGAGCGCTTCGTGCATTTCCGGCTGCCCACCGAAGAGTGGGACGCGAACTGGCTGCTGGTGATCGACGGCAGCGATGCCTACCACGCCGTCACGCTGCACATGGAGTCGCAATATCACGAAGCCGTGGCCCGCTACCTGGGGGATGGGGAAGACGGCGGCGCGGCGCAGAAGCTGACGCCGCTGGAAGACCGGCGGGTGAAGATCGTCGAGACCGACGGCCACGGCCTGCGCGGCATCTCCGTGGACCTGGAAGGGAACATGCTGGACCACGGCCATGGCCTGGACAGGATCCAGGGCGAGCGCTTCAATCTGCCGGGCCTCGTGTCCAACGTGCTGCGGCCCAAGGCCGACGCGGCGCCCTATGTGTCGCGGCTGTTCCAGGTGCCCATCGACTATCACCGCACGCGCTTGTTCCGCTATGCGGCGTGGCGCGCCGAAACGCCGGAAGCGCGCGAACGGCTGGCCCGGCATTTCGAGAGCGTGGTCAAGCCCCGGCAGCTCAAGACGTCGGCGGAGGACAAGGAAATGGCGCGCGTGGCGGGCGATCTGGTGGAGTCCCGCGCGAACGAGATCCTGTTCGGCCCGGACCGCGACATGATCCGCATCAGGCGGCGTATTGCCGCGGCGTTCGAGGCACAGCAGACTGACGGTCTTCGCGCGCCCGCCGACGAGCCGACGCCCGCGCCGGCCTCCCTGGTGTTCCCGGTCTGAGCAGGGCATGGGCAGTACCGTCTGGCGGCGGCGGTCCGGGCGGACCGCCGGCCGTGTTTCCCGCAGTTCACCCGGCTGCCCGCAGGGCGGCCGCATGGCGTCTAGCAGAGGTGGAGCATGAAAAAGCTTGTGGCAGTCCTCGGGATGGGAATCGCGGCCGTGCTGGCCTGTCCGGCGCAGGCACAGGGGCCCGACTATCCGGCAAGAGCGGTGACCCTGGTCATGCCCTATAGCGCGGGGACGGGTATCGACACCGCCACGCGGGCGCTGGCCGAAAAGCTGCGCGTGGGCATGAAGGCGCCGTTCATCGTGCAGAACAAGGTCGGCGCGGGCGGCAACATCGGCAGCGAGTTCGTCGCGCGGTCGGCGCCGGACGGGTACACCCTGCTGGTGGTCGCCAACACGCTGGCCATGAACCCCAGCCTGTACAAGAACCTGCCCTATGATCCGGTCAAGGATTTCGCTTCCGTGGGACTGCTGTTCAAGGGAGCGATGGTGCTGGTGGCTTCCAGCAAGGTACCCGCGCGCAACCTCGCCGAGTTCGTCGCGGCCGCCGCGAAGGCGCCCGGCCAGTACAACTACGCGTCCTCCGGCGTCGGCACGCCGCAGCACCTGGCGATGGAACTGCTCAAGGAGGCGACGGGCATGAACATCGTGCACATTCCCCACAAGGGCGCGGGCGAAGCCGTGACGGCCATCGCCGGCGGGCAGGTGGAAGTGGGCTTCGTGCCCATCCAGTCCGCGCTGGCGCAGATCGAGGCCGGCAAGATGCACGCCCTGGCGGTGTCGAGCCCCGTGCGCCAGGCGGCCCTGCCCAACGTGGCGACGGTGGCCGAGTCGGTGGGCAAGCCTTTCGACGTGGACCTCTGGTATGGGCTGTTCGCGCCGGCGGGCACGCCCGCGGCCATTGTCGACAGGCTGCATCGCCAGATGCAGGCGGCGCTGGCGGAGCCCGACATGCAGCAAAGCCTGGCGGCCCAGGGCATGACCAGCGCGGTCAGCTCTCCCGCGGAACTGACCGCGCTGGTGCGCACGGACCTGGCGCGCTGGGCGCGGGTGATTGAAGCCCGGGGCATCGCCGCGAACTGAGGGGCCCCATACCCAGTTCGCGCGCGCCCCCAAGGGGGCGATGCGGGTGGACCGGCGGAGCCGGATCCACCGCCTCCTGGGTCCGGTGCCGTGGTCTGGGTTTGTTGCACCGGTGCTTCGATGGTTGCTGCGAACCCATGAGGTTATCGTCTCAGTATGTGAGAAATTCCGTTGACGCCGGATACTCGGCGCGGGATAGTTCGCCCAACAGAAATGAAACGCCATGGGTGGAACGAAACAATGGAATTGGGCGCATCGCTGCATCATCTGCATCTGACCTCGCCGCAGCCGCGGCGGCTGGCGGATTTCTATGCCCGCACGCACGGCCTGGCCGCGAGCGTGGAAGACGGCCGCTGGGTGTGCGCGGCGCCGGGACGCACGCTGGTGCTGTCGGAAGGCCCGGCCAACCGGCTTGAGCACGCGTTGTTCGGTTTCGAGGATGCCGGCCGCTGGCAGGCCTTCAAGGTGCGTGCCGGCGCGCACGCGGCGGCCGAGGTGCCGCCGCTGCCGGTGGCCTGCGACGACGCGCTGGCGGTGCGCGACCCCGACGGCAACCTGATCGTCTTCGCGCTGCGCCCTGGCACGCCCGGGGGCGTGCGGTCCGGCGATGCGCTGCCCGAAGCCCACTTGCAGCACTTCGCGTTGCGCACCCTGGATCCCGCGCCCATGCTGGCTTTCTACGAAGGCGTGCTCGGCTTCACGCTGTCGGACCGCGTCCAGGACGACGAGGGCGTGCTGCGCGCCTGCTTCCTGCGCACCGAAAGCCTGCATCACGCGCTGGCGCTGTTCCGCGCCCCGGTGCGCTGCTTCGACCACCAGTCCTTCGAGACCACGTCGTGGGACGACATGAAGGCCTGGGGCGACCACATGGCCTCCATCCGCGAGACCATCGTCTGGGGCATCGGCCGCCACGGCCCCGGCAACGACGTGTTCTTCATGGTGCGCGACCCGGACGGCAACCTGGCCGAGATCTCGGCCGAGATCGAGGTTTGCCCGCCGGAGCGCCCGGCGGGGGTGTGGGTGCACGAGGAGCGCACCCTCAACCTCTGGGGCAAGGCCATCATGCGCGATTGAGGCCATCGTGTCCGACCGTCTGCTGCGCATACTCCAGTCCTTCGACCTCAGCCGCCCGGTGCGCAAGCCGGCCCAGCTCATGGACGAACTGGGCGTATCGCGGGCCAGCATCTACCGTGACCTGAAGTCGCTCGAGGAAGCCGGCCTGCTTGAACGCGTGGCGGACCGGGGCTATGCGCTGGGCCCCCTGATCGTCGAGCTGGACCGCCAGATCCGCCTGGCCGATCCGCTGCTGCAGGCGTCCGGCACGCTGCTGCGCAAGCTGGCCGCCGAGACGGGCGGCACCGTGCTGCTGTGCCGCGTGCATGGCGACAAGGTCCTGTGCATCCACCAGGAGATGCCTTCCGATCCGGTCACGCCGGTCAGCTATGAACGCGGCCGCGCGATGCCCTTGTACCGGGGCGCGACCTCCAAGGTGATCCTGGCGCATCTGCCGCGCGCCGAACTGGAGCGGCTGTGGCACCGTGATCGCGCCACCATCGTCGCGGCCGGGTTCCCCGCCGGCCTGCAAGGTTTCCTGGCCGAACTCGAACCGCTGCGCGAGGCGAAGGCCTGCGTGACGCACAGCGAGGTCGACGCGGGGATGGCGGGCCTGGCCGTCGCCCTGCTGGATGGACAGCGGGTGCTGGGCAGCCTCAGTGTCGTCGTCCCGCTGGTCCGGCTGCCAGCCGGGCGCGGCAAGGCCGTCCTGTCCAAGGTCTTCTCGGTCGCATCCTCCATCGAATCGACTCTCGAAAACGAACGCCTGCGGGCGCGCAGCAAAAGATAGCAATCATGCATGCAACTTCCCACTATCCGGTCATCGTCCTCGGTGCCGGCCCGACCGGCTTGACCCTCGCGAACCTGCTCGGGGTCTACGGCGTCCGCACGCTGCTGCTGGAGCGCAATGCATCGACGGTGGACGAACCCCGCGCCGTGTCGATCGATGACGAGAGCCTGCGGACCGCCCAGTCGGCCGGACTCATCGACGAGATCCTGCCTTCGATCGTCCAGGGTTACGGGGTCCATTACTTTTCCTGGTCGGGGCGCGAGTTCGCGCGCATCGAGCCGCGATCGACCGAGTACGGCTACCCCAAGCGCAACGCCTTCCGGCAGGCCGTGCTGGCCGCGCAGCTGTGCGACGGCCTGCGGCGCTTTCCGCACGTCGAGACGAGATTCCGCCACGAGCTGCGGCGTTTCGAGCAGGACGCGGACAGGGTGGTGCTGGAGGTCGACCACGACGGCGCGGCGGTCACGCTGAGCTGCGACTGGCTGGTCGCGTGCGATGGCGGCCGCAGCGGGACGCGCGAGCAATTGGGCATCCCGTTGTCGGGCAATACCTTCGCCGAGAAATGGCTGATCGTGGATCTGCTCGACCGCAAGACGCCGTTTCGTCATACCCGGACCTACTGCGACCCGGACCGGCCTGCCATCCGCTTGCCCGGTCCGCAGGGCACGGTGCGCTACGAATTCATGCTCAGGGAAGGGGAGACCGCCGACTACGTGCTGGACGAGGCCCGTCTGCGCGGCTGGATCCGCGAGCGCGAGCCCTTGGACGAGGGCCTGCCCATCGCCCGCAAGGTGGTCTACACCTTCCATGCCCGGCTGGCCGAACGCTGGCGCGAGGGCCGGGTGCTGCTGGCCGGCGACGCCGCCCACCTGACGCCGCCGTTCGCGGGCCAGGGCATGAACAGCGGCGTGCGCGATGCCACCAATCTGGCCTGGAAGCTTGATGCCGTGGTGCGGGGGCGGTGCGGCCCCGCGCTGCTCGATACCTACGAGATGGAGCGCAAGCCGCACGCCTGGGCGCTGATCGAGATGGCGATGCGCATCGGCCGCTACATGCAACCGAAGTCCCGGTTCGAAGCCATGGCCGCACAGTGGGCGCTCAAGCTGTGCAGCCTGTATCCGCCGGCGCGGGACTACGTGCTGCAGCTCAAGTTCAAGCCCAAGCCGCGCTTCGGGGAGGGTTTCTTCGTGCCCTGCCAGGCGCCCGATACCGCGATCAAGGCGGGGCAACTGCTGCCGCAGCCCCTCGTGGAGTGGCCCGGCGGGCAGCGGCGGCGGCTGGACGAGGCGCTCGGCCCCGGCTTCGCCTGCCTGAGCAGGGCTGGCGAGACGCTGGGCCCGGAAGTCGAGGCCTGGATGTCCGCGCTGGATGTCCGCCGGATCGAACTGGTTGCCGCCGAGGACGACTTCCCCTGGCCCGCGGAGCCGGCGCGTCTGGCCGTGCGGGACTGCGAGGGCGTCCTGGCGCGGGTGATGGCCGAGGCCGGCGCGCGGGCCGTGCTGGTCAGGCCCGACCGCTACGTACTCGCGTTCCTGTCGTCCGGCAGGGATGACGCGGCGCGACTGCGGGCGTTGCTGGGCCGCTACCCGGCGCAGCGGTAGGCGCCCATCGCCGCCGGCGCGGGGACGCCTACCAGGCGACCTGGCTCATCGGATCGCCGTCTTCCTCGCGCCCGTCCATCAATGCTTCCGCGATCTGGTCCCGCACCCAGCGGTGCAGTGGGCTCAGGTGCGTGCGCACGTGCCAGGCCATCGCGAACTCGAACTTCGGCAGGGTATAGGGCAGCGCATAGCTCTTGAGCGTGGACATCATGCCGCGCGCCAGCGACGTCGGGAATACCGAGACGAAGTCGGTGCCGCGCAGCACCCGCTCGGCCACGAGAAAACTCGGCACCGATACGACGGTCTGCCGCGACAGGCCCATGCCTTCCAGGATCTCGTCGGTGACGTCGTCGAATTCTCCGCCCAGGGGCAGCACGATGACGTGCCGCATGGCGACGAAATCCTTGAGCGTCAGTTGCTTCTTCCGGTAGGGATGGTCCCAGCGCATGGCGCAGACGAATGTCTCGTCGTGCAGCGGACGCACGTGCAGCCGGTCGGGAAAGGCCGAGCGGCGCGCAATGACCAGGTCCACCTGGCCCGAAGCCATGTGCTGTTCGACGTCCGGCACCGTCGAGCGATTGGCGTTGACGAAACCGATCCGCACGCCCGGCGCCATGTTGGCGAGATTGCCGAACCATCTGGCCAGCCGGCACTGCGTCGCGTCGTTGGTGCCGATCAGGATGCTGCCCTGCGCCGTCTTGGGATCGAAGTGGTCTGGCTGGACGATTGCCCGGAAACCGTCCAGGAGTTCCGATAGCCGCGGGGCGAGTTCCAGCGCCCGCGGGGTGGGCGTCATGCCCCGGGCGCCGGGGATCAGCAAGGGGTCGTCGAACATGCGCCGCAGCCGCACCAGTTGGGCGGACACGGCCGGCTGGCTGCTGTTGAGCTTGACCGCCGCCTTGGTGACGTTCAACTCGTTGAGCAGGGTCTCCAGCGTGAGGAGCAGATTCAGGTCTACACGGCCAGCCATAATCAAATCCTTATGCCAACAATTCGACTTATTGATTTCAATTATGCCTTCAAAGGGCGCACTATTCCTACACGGTCAATCAAGCAATGAGTACATACCCTTGAGCCTGACTGAAAGATCAATGAAAAAACGGAGTTCATCATGAAGACCTTTGCATACACCGCCCTGATTGCCGCTTCGTTCATCGGCGCCGCCGCCCATGCCGACCAAGGCAACAACTACGGCAATGATTTTCCTCCTCCCGCGATTTCGACTACGCATGAGCTGACCCGCGCGCAAGTGCTGGCCGAGCTGGCCGAGGCCAAGGCCAACGGCGGCATCGTCTACGACCAGGAAGGCTTCCCGTATGAAACGGCCCAGAAGGCCGCGCCGGTCAGCCGGGCCCAGGTGGTCGAGGAACTCAAGCGCGCCGAACTGGCCCGCCGCGTGGGTGGCCCGGGCGAATACCCGAACAACCTGTAAGCGATGCCGCGGGCCGGCCGGGACCGCATCTCCCGGCCGGCCCGCCAGCGCCTGACCAGATTCTGGAGTTCCCGTCATGAAAGCCCAGGTTTCTTCCTGCCTCGCCGCGGCCCTGATCGGCCTGGCGAGCGTTTCGGCCCATGCCGCGTCGACGCGGCCGGACCTGCTGGGTTCGCCGGTCACCGTCGAGAGCGCCGGACGCGCCATCGTGTTGAACGACGGCACGCGCTACATCAACGTGCAGTACGGTGAAACCGTGCGCTTCGACGTCAACGGCAAGCATTTCGCCGTGAAGTTCAACGGTATCCGTGGCGCGTTCGACCTGAACGACCTGGCTCCCGCCGGCGTGCTGGACCACACCATCAGGGCCTACGTCAGCCCGTCCTCCCTGGACGAGCGCGGTCTTTAGGGAAGCCCACCCCGGGGGGAAGCCGTCCGAAGCTTTCGGACGAATGCAGGTTCTTGTTCGCCCACTGCGCCGCGAAGCGCGCGTACAGATTGAGATTCGCCGGCAATTGCTGCAAGCGGGCCACATCCAGATTCAGCTTGTGAAAAGAACCATTGGTGCGCGCCGTCGCCTGGTCCGCCGCCGTCAGCGTCGGGCCCAGATGCAGCTTGCCCGGCGTCCAGCTCAGTTGTCCATAGGTCAGTCCACCCATTCCGGCCAAGGTGTCACGCGCGTCGAAGCGCAGGCTGAGCGGCACGCTGTCGCTGTAGGCCTTGGTGTGGCTGCCAGCCGCGCCCAGGTTGTCCCTCAGTTCCTTGTGCTGATAGAGCAACCCGGCCGTCACTCCGCCCCAGGCCGCCCGCCACAGCGGATACGACAACCCGGCCGAGGCGATGTCGGCTCTCCCGTAGGCGTCGAGCGAGGAAAACTCCTTGCCCAGTTCGTAGCGGGTGTGGGCAAAACGAGCCTCCGCGCGCAAGCCGCTGGCGCCCAGCGGGGCCTCGTAGCCGAGGGCGCCCAACCACATGGTCTCAGTGGTGAGCAAGGCGTCGAGGGTGGCGCGGTCGCCGAAGGTGAACAGGCTGTTGCCCCACAGGCCCAGACCGGCACGCCCGGCGCCGGTGTAGCGGTTGCCGTAGTTGTCGATGCTGGCCCGGCCGCCCCATTTCCGGGCCATGCGCACACCGACGTCGAGGTCGCCTTCCCCCACGGCCGAACCAGGTCCCATGACAGGATCGACCGCCACGCCGGGCAGGTCGGACAACAGGTAGATGCTGCGTTCGAGCTCGCGGCCGCCGATGACCTGCCCCGGCTTCAAGGCCGACAGCCAGGGCTGAGCCTGGTCCGCCAACTCGCCGGAGGCCGCGACCCGGCCGTAGCGGCCTTCGAGCACCTGGATGCGCAGGACGCCCCGGTCGAGCGTCTGGGCGGGAATGAGCGCGCGGGCAAAAGGGTAGCCGGCGCGACGGTAGTAGTCGGTGATGCGATCAGCCAGGGCCTTCAGGCCGGAGAGATCGTGGCGATGCCCGAGAGCATCGGCCACCAGCGCCTGGAGTTGCTCGGACGGAACCGCGGTATTGCCGTCGATGGCAATGGACGCAATGGCGACCTGCGGCCCGCCGGGGGGAACGGATTCGACCGCCGGCACATCGAGCTTGAAAGCAGGAGGCGCGGTCGGCTGCGGCAGGCTCGGCCGCAACTCTTGCAGGGTCCGGCCCGCGTCGGGCGCTTGCTGGGCGCTGGCCGGACTGGCCAGCAGAATGGCGGAAAGAGTAGCTGCCAGCGGCAGTACGGCGACAAGACAGCGGGGATGGATATGCATTGCTTCCGAGACACTCCGTGAGGTCTACGCGTGACCACCGCCGGGTTCGAAAGGAATTGGTGTTTTATCCCAGCAGGGTATAACCATCAAATCATGGTAACCCTTATTTCAAATCCCTTCAAAACCCCATCCACGCACACCGTATCGCCCCCCGCCCCGCCTAGAACGCGGCTTGCAGCGCGATCTCGCCACGCGTGCCCGCCATGCCCGGAAACAGCCGCCGGGCCGCCGCATCGGTTCCATGCAAGGTCAGCCGCAACTCGAAGGGAGGCTTGAACGCCCACACCGCGCCGACCGAAGCGTGGGTGTAGCTGTCGGCATACGCATCGTCCAGGAAATAGCGGGCCAGCGTGGCTTCGACACGCCACGCCTCGCCCAGGGAGTGACGCGCCCCCAGCAGCGCATACGTGCCCGTCGTGCGGCTGGCCATGGCGTTGCTCGAATGTCCCACGGCCAGCCAGTAACGGTCGCGCCAGGTCACGGCGACGTTGGCTTCGTTCCAGTTCGGATGGCCTTGCGTCGAGGGATACTGATAACGCAGGAAATAGGCATCGAGCGCCCAATCCGGCGCCAGCTTTCCCGCCCAGCCGGCGGCAAGATCGAATTCCGCGTAGGCGCCGTTGTCAGGCTTGAATTTCACCGTGGATCCCCACGCCGAGGCATACAGCCCCGACTCGTGGGCGTATCGGACGCCCGCCTGCACGGCGGGACGTTCCCGCGTTTGCGACGAACCTCGCCACACATAGTCGGAGGTCAGGGCCGCGCTGCCCGACA
Source organism: Alcaligenaceae bacterium SAGV5 (assembly GCA_009360345.1). GTDB lineage: Bacteria > Pseudomonadota > Gammaproteobacteria > Burkholderiales > Burkholderiaceae_B > Pigmentiphaga. The sequence continues at coordinate 1,516,702 of SPDP01000001.1, read as the reverse complement.
ACTGCGCGCGGGCCTCGCCCGACGCGGCGGCCAGCAAGGCCGCGGAACCCAGCGCGGCAAGGCCGCCGCGGGAAAGAACAGGAATAGGGATGAGCCGCATGTTTTCCACTTGAAAGGAATGATCGACATGACCGGCCACCAGTATTCCGAAAGGCGTATAAATTCCCCGTTCAAAAACCAGGGGGCGCCGTATATTTTCCGTAAACGCGTGTGCCCGCGACCGCAAGGCAACCGTCGCGAGCCAGGGAGACATGAAAGGGGTGGAATAGAAAAAGGGGCACAAGGCCCCTTTTGTCTGATATTCAACGGGCAGCGGAATTGCCCTATGAATCGAATTCTGGAGCGGGAAACGAGTCTCGAACTCGCGACCTCAACCTTGGCAAGGTTGCGCTCTACCAACTGAGCTATTCCCGCGTGATTCCGGCGTTCGCGCTGCCAAAAAACCGGCGCGCAAAGCGAAGAAGCGAGACTATACACGATTTTTTTCCTCGCTGTCGCATTGCCCGCCGGCCCCCCCTGTCAGATCGCCACCAGCAGCGTTTCCCTGGCTGCCGAGAGCCGTTCATCGTCGAGAAAAGCCGTCGCCTGCAAGGGCAGGAAATGCAGCGTGTTCAAGCCTATGCAGCCGAGCGCCGCCCGCAGGTAGGGCGTGAGGAAATCCGGCTGGTTGGCCCGCTCGCCCGTGAATACCCCTCCCGAGGCGATACCGATGAAGACCGGCCTGTCTCGCAGCAGGCCCGTCTTTCCCGCGGCCGAGGACGAAAACGTACGGCCGATGCGCAGGATCTGGTCGATCCATGCCTTGAGCACCGAAGGCACCGCGAAATTGTTCATGGGCGTGCCGATGACCAGGATGTCGGCGGCTTCCAGCTCCTGGATCAGTTGTTCCGACAAGCGCGCCGCTCCGCTCGCCAGCCCCGCCGCCAACGCTTCCGGGGACGACAAGGCGGCCGCGTAGCCGGGATCGGCATGCGGCAAAGGGTCCCGGCCCAGATCGCGGCGCACGATGGTCGCATCGGGATGCCTGGCGCGCAAGCGCGCGACGATGGCGGCCGAGAGCCGGCGGCTGTGCGACACCGGCCTCGGACTGCAATCGATATGCAGTATTTTCATGCCATGCCCCGGCGCCCCTTATTGCCGCATGCCGATGGCCAGCCGGTTGAACGCACTCATCAACGCGATGGCAAAACACAGGTCGGCGATCTCGACGTCGCTGAAATGCTGCTTGAGCGGCTCGTAGTCTTGGTCCGGCGCATGGGTGCGGTCCACATGCGTGAGCGACTCCGTCCAGGCCAGCACGGCACGTTCGCGATCGCTAAAACGGCCGCTTACGCGCCAGCCGGCCAGGGCATCCAGCTTGGCCTCCGGCATACCGTCGGCGCGCAGCGCCTTCGCATGCATTTCCAGGCAGAATGCGCAGCCGTTGATCTGCGACATGCGCAGCCAGACCAGGTCGATCAACGACTTGCCGAGGCTGCTCTTCTCCAGTGCCTTCTTGGTGGCCATCAGGCCCTGGTAGGCCTCGGGGGAAAGGGTCCAATAGGACAGACGAAGGGTGCTCATGAAAGGTCTCCGGTAGAAAAAAGAAGGATGGCGCGGCGTTCAGGCACGCGCCTCCAGCGGCTGGCAGAAATGCATGCCCTTGGCCAGCAGCCCCTGGCGGAAATAGAACCGCTGCCCGAGCGCGTTGCCCAGCCCCGTATCGAGCACGAAATGCGCGCAGCCTTGCCGCCGGGCCTCTTCGCGCGCGGCCTCGATCAGTTGGCCGCCCACGCCGTGACGCCGGGCATCGGCCGTCACCACCAGATCGTCGACGTAGAGGAAACGTCCATATATCAGGTTCTCCTGCAAGCGGTAACCCGCCAGCCCCTTGACCTCGCTGCCTTGCCAGGCGGCCAGCAGGCGATAGCCCTGCTCGCCCTGGCGGCGCGCCTGCGCGGCAAAGGTGGCGGCATCGGCCAGGTGCGGACGCAGTTCGCGCATGACGGAAAAACCGGCCTGGTAGTCCTCGTCGCTGTCCAGGAGGCGTAATCGAAACGTGCTCATGGGGAGGTCCTTGTCGTACAGCCACCAATTTAGGAGAATCATGCCCCATGGAACAGGTGCAAGAACTGATCAAATGAGTGGGACATCTCGCGCGGATCCCCTACACCTCAAGCCGAACCGGGAACAGGATGCGCCGATCTATCTCCAGTTGTACCGGCGCTACCAGGAGGCGATCGCCAGCGGCCGGCTGCGGCCGGGAGACCGGGTGCCATCGGTACGCAGCCTCGCCAGCGAGCTCGGCCTGGCGCGCGGCACGGTCGAAGTGGCCTACCAGATGCTGGTCGGCGAAGGCTATTTCGTGGCCCGCGGCGCCGCGGGCACGGTCGTCTCCCCGCGCCTGGGAAACCTGGCGGACGCAAGCCGCGCCAAGACCTCGACGCCGCCTCCCGGTCCCTCCCCCCGTCCACAAGCCCCGGACCATGGCGCGCAGCCCTTCCAGCTTGGCGTGCCCGCGCTGGATGCATTCCCCCGCAAGACCTGGACGCGCCTGGCCGGTCACACGCTGCGTACCCTGGAAACCGTGGCCATGTCCTATCCCGACCCGGCAGGCTACGGCCCGCTGCGCCGCGCCATCGCCGCGTACCTGGGCATTGCACGCGGCATCGCCTGCACGGCCGAGCAGGTATTCGTGACGGCGGGCTATCGGGGAGCGCTGGAACTGGTGCGCCGCACCCTGCTGCGGACGGGAGACCTCGGCTGGTACGAGGATCCCGGGTACATCTTTGCCCGGCAATTCCTGGAACGCGCGGGCATGCGGCTGGCGCCGGTGCCCGTCGACGAGGAAGGATTGAACGTCCGCCTCGGCCGGCAACGCGCGGCCGAGGCGCGATTCGCCGTCGTGACGCCCACCCACCAGAGCCCGACCGGCGTGGCGCTCTCGCTGCCGCGTCGGCTGGAGCTTCTCGAATGGGCCCGCCACCGTCGCGCCTGGATCGTCGAGGACGACTATGACAGCGAATTCCGCTACCAGGGCCGGCCCCTGCCGGCGCTCAAGAGCCTGGATCGCAACGAACGAGTGCTCTATACCGGCACCTTCAGCAAGGTGCTGTTCCCCGGGCTGCGGCTGGCCTATCTGGTCGTGCCCGCGTCTCAGGCGGGCAAGTTCAGGGACATGGTGAACCACCTTCCCGATCCGGGCTCGGCCCTGCCCCAGGCCATGGTGGCCGATTTCATGGAACAGGGCCACTTCACCCGGCATCTGCGCAGGATGCGTCCGCTCTACGCGACCAGGCGTGGTTATCTGGCCGACGCGCTGGCGCGCATGCCGGGAGGACGCCTGCATGTCCAGCCGCAGGCGGGCGGCATCCACATCTTGGCTCGCCTGCTCACCCGGCAAGGCGACAAGAGGCTGGCCCTGGCCGCCCAGGCCGACGGGCTTGCCGTCCAGGCCCTGAGCGACTGGCGGATGCGCAAATCGTCGCAGGGGGGCTTGTTGATGGGGTTCGCCAATTTCGTGACCGCAGAAGACGCGGCGGCGGCGGTCCGGCGGCTGGAGGCGGTGCTGGAAAGGGGCTAGCGCGAGCTTGCGGCAGTCATGCAACCGCGGCGACTTTTTCCCGCCACCGCCGCGACGAGCCAACCCCCACCCTCACGGTCTGCCCGGATGCCTGGGCGCATTGCTCCAGGGCCTGGCGCAGCGTCGTGTCCACATTGCGCAATGAAATGCGATACCAGTCCGCGACTTCCTGGCGGGTTTTCTCCTCGATTCGCAGGGCGACGAGCACCAGGCGATGCCGATGCGGAAGTCGCTGCATCGCGCGCTCGACGGCTTGCACATCCGACCGCGCCTCGGCGATGACATCCGGGCCGGGCGCATGGTCCACCATATGCTCCAGCCCGGCATCGGCCGCGTCCTGCCACGGGCGCCGATTGCGCAGATGATCCATCGCCAGGTTGAACGCAATCCGGTAGACATAGGCGTCCGGATTCTGCACGACGGCGCGAAGAGGTATCTCGCCCAGACGCAGCCAGGCCTCGTGCAGGCACTCGCTGGCCAGGTCGGGACAGCCCAGGTGGCGTTGCAGGCGCCGGTGCAGGCGCGCGTAGTTTGCGGCCAGGAAGTCTCGCAGCACAACGCCGCCAGCGTCTTCGGCGAACGAATCCCCGGCGACCCCATCGACAGCATCGGGCGCCTCCAGGCAATCCACAGCACTCAGGGTCATGACACGATCACCTCTGTCGAAGGCAAAACCGTCCCCGGCCGGCTCCCCCAGGCGCGGGGAACCGGCGAGAAACACTTGCCTTGGACGGTTTTGGCCTAGCGGTCCTGCTTCAAGAGGCGCAGTTGCTGCGGGGTCAAACGCGAGAGCAGTTCGGGATTGAAGTTCTGCCCATGTCCCACGACCTGCACGCGATGCCTGGGGTCATAGCGTGTCGCATCGGATCGCGCGCCTGGCGCGGGCGACGGCGGTCGCTCGCCTCCGGTCGACGGCTCGTTGCCGAAACCCACCACGCGTACCGTGAATATCGACGGCAGGTTCTGGCGGACCGCGGCGCGCTCGCGCTGCATCACGTCCTGAGCCGCCGTGGCCGCCGCGCTGGCCGCCTGGCTGGCGTTGGTCAACGCCGAGACATTCACCGTGGCCGCCACCGGCAAGCCCGTCGCCTTGCCCTGCACTTGAATGTTTTCCGCATTGACGACCCGCAGCGCCGCCAGGTTCGCGTTGCCCGACACTCGGATCCCCGCCTCGCCGGCGTCGATCGTGCCGAGCGGCGCGATCAGATCGACGTCGCCGGGCGGCACTTCCGGAATCGGATTGAGCGTGGCGATACCGGCACCGGTGCTGGGTACCTGCGGCGAGAGCACGACGTTGCCCACGTCGTCGTACACGCGCTTGGGTGGCGTGTAGACCAGCGTGGTCTTGCTGCCGCGTCCCGCGTTGATGTCACCCTCGGCCGACCACGCCAGGATGCCGCCACCGAAAGTGGTCATGATCCGCGAGAGACCCAGCAGGATGCTGCCCTGGCTGTAGAGCTGGATGTCGCCATCCCCCTGGGTGATCAAACCCGAGGTCGCAGGCGGCGGTTCCCCCTGCACGCCCACGATGATCTGCCCGCCGGGCACCAGTGCCTGGATGCCGCCGCCGAACTGCGTCTGGATGCCGGCCGCACCGAAAGCGGTGTAGTCGCCACGGCGCGCGATGGCCCTCCCCTCGGCATCGGCTTCCGGGAACAACGTGGCGATCGCCTGGCGGCCGCGCAGGTAGCTCTGGAAGCGCGGGCCTTCCTTGTCGTTGTACTCGCGGCCGCCGGCCAGCAGCTCGGCGTAGTAGACCTCGCGCAGGAAGATGCGCTGCTGCTCGGCCGGCAGCGCGGCGAAATAGGCCAGCGCGTCAGTGCTGTCCGCCGCGGCGTAGCCGAAGCGTTCGCCAAGCCAGCTGGCCAGTTCTTTCTGGTAGGTGTGCGCCACTTTGCCCGGCTGGCCGGCCAGCGGCAGGCCGGAAACGATGTCGGCCTGTCTGGACGGATCGAGATACAGCGCGGCCAGGGCCGCCCAGTCCGCCCCGGTCGCATTGAAACCCACCTGCGCCACGATGCCCGCGCCCGGGCGAGTGTCGCCGGGAATCACCGAGCCGATGCTCTGGATACTGCCCTGGTTGCCTTGGTAGAAGTTGCCGCCGGTGGTGATTTCCAGTGTGCCGGGGCCGGCCATCTTGACGTTGGCGTAGAAGATGTCGCCCCCCGCCTCGATGATCGACACGTCGGTGGCATTGGCGTTCATGAGATAACTGCCGACGCCTTCGTAGACGCCGGTACCCCACACGCCGAAGCCCACGATGTCCTCGCCTGCGCGCACTTGCGTGGCCTTGGCCAGCAGCCAGGAAGCGGTGGTCCCGGTCTGCCGGTTGCCGGCCTGATAGCCGCCCAGCACCAGGCCGATGATGTCGCCTCCGACCGCGTACAAGCGCACAGGGTCCGGATCCGCCGCGTGCAGCGCGCCGGTGGGCGCATCGGCGGCCTGGAAGGCAAAGTAGCCGCTCTTGGGAAAGTAGCGGCTGGGCCCCCCCTCATAGGCAGGGGGGCCGATGGAGACCAGCGTGTTGGTGCCGCAGACGCAGGCCGGATCAAGGGGGAAGTTGACCAAATCGCCGGTGAAGCCGAGGGGGGCCATTACCCAGCCCGGCTTGAAAGGATTGGGCAGTTCGTTGACGCCGGTGCGCGCGCCGGAGAGACCTAGCCTGGCGCCGGCGCTGCGGGCGGCCGCGTGGATCGAGTCCGCGGCCAGGAGCTCCAGTTGGCCGGTGGGCGCAGGCAGCAACTCATAGGTAAGGACGCTGTTGCTCAGTTCCGAGCCATAGTAGATGCTGCCGCTGCCGGCCACTGCCCGGAACTGGCCAGGCAGGTAGGACACCTGGGAATAGGTCATCCCCTGGTTCTGGTTACCGTTGAACGGCACGAGCTGCCCCCCCGCCGAGAACAGCGCGACGGCGGTGTCCGGCGTCCAGAGCGAGAACCAGGTGCGGTCAACGCCGGTCCTGGCCGGATTGTCGAGCAGGCTGCCCGCGAAGCTGTAGATATCGGGACTGGCGAAGCTGCCTCCTTGCAGATAAGTGGCCTGGACCATGCCGGCATCCTGCCAGCCGGACAGCACCAGATCGCCACGGGTCCGCACGCTGACCGTACCGTCGCCCGGCACCAGCACGGGCCCCGTGATGAGGTTGCGCACGGCATAGGCCGTGTAGTTGTCGGCCGCACGCGGATCGAGCCCGTTCGTGGTGCCCCAGGTCCGGGCCAGGCTGCCGATCTGCGCGGCACTGATGCGGATGTCGCCGCGCAGATCGACCAGCTTGCCGTTCATGCTGCCGGCGCTGGAGACACTGGCCTGCGCCGCGTTGAGGCCGCCGCCGATTTTCAGGGTCAGGTCGCCGCCGCCGGTTTGTACCAACGTGCCACCGGTCACGCCGCCGTCGGCGTTTTTGGTCACCTCGGTGACACGGCCCGTGGCGCCCACGGCCAACACGAGGCCGCCGCTGACGGTGTCCACATACGGATTGGACGGCGACAGCAGACCGGCATCACCGCCAGCGAGCAGGGTGACATTGCCTCCACCCAACGCGCCGAACCCCTGGAAGCCGACCACGCCGGCGTGAGGGATGGTCGTGCGTGTGTCGGCGTCGTAGTGGGCGCCGAAGGCCGCATAGGTGCCGAAATTGACACCCCAGGCGGTGGCATGGCCCATGCCGTCGGCGCCTTGGCGCCAGAGCCAGGCGGCCACGTCGTTCTGCACCAGGCCGCCGCTGCTGCTCGTTGTCCACTGATAGCCGGACACATCGCCCTGGGCCACCAGCAGGAAGTCGCCGCCGTGATCGGGGAACCACAACACCTGTTGCTCCAGCGCGGCGTCGTAGTCCGGCAGACCGGTCAGGCTGGCGCGCGGCAGCATGTAGGCCTCGTTGCCTGAAGCCAGGTTGCTTTGGGTGCCGGCGGTGTACACGCCGAAGGGCGAGCCTTGCGAAAGACTCCCGCCGGCGAGGATGTCCAGGTCGCCGGTGCCGGTTCGCAGCACGCTGAAGATGGGGAGGCTGGTGCTGGCGGAGATGCGCTCGTCGCTCAAGGTGACGTTGCCCCTGCCCGCCAAGGCCTCGGAGGATGCCAGGGCGCGGGTATCGGCCGCGGCCAGGTCGGCGCCGCCGACCAACCGCAGGGACGCCGACTCGCTACCGGCCGCCAGCATCGGCGCCACCGCCCATACCGGACGACGGCTGGTGGCATACACGTTGCCGGCGGCCATGGTGCCGGCAGGCAGCACCGTGCCGGCGGCCAGCGCAAGGCCGCTGCCCAGGGTATAGCCACCGGCCAGCACCAGCGGATTGCCCGCCTGCCAGGTGATCGCGTCGATATAGAAATCGAAAGGCAGCGCCGCGCCCGCGCCGATCGTGCTGCCGCTGGGCAGCGCCGTACCGGCCGGGATCAGATCGCCGATCTCGAAGGTGCGGCCGGGGGTGACGATGCGCCCGGTCGCCGTCATCGCGGCGGCCAGCGCATAGTCGGCCCCCAGTTTCACCGGCTGCGGCAGCGCCCGGTTGGCCATGATCTTGGCGCCGTCCTTGAGCAACAGATCGGCGTAGCCGGAGCTCGCGGCGCTCAGGATGGTGCCGGCATGAATGGTGGCGCCCGCGCCCAGCGGATAGTAGAAGGTTTCGCCCGGGCCGAAGGTCCAGCCGTTGTAGTTCCAGTCGTCGACCCGGCCGGCCACGACCGTGACCGGTTGGAGCAGTTCACCCCAGGCGTTCAGGCCACCGAAGATGGAGCCGATCTGCGATCCCCACTGGTCGACATAGTTCACCCCCAGAATGATGGTTTCCGGCGCGGCCTGCCCCTGCGGAAGCACCTGGGCGCGCCGCAGCTCCACATCCATCGGCAGGATCGCCCCCGCGCCCAGTTTGCTGCCGGTGGCCAGCGTCACGCCCTCGGGCAGGGTGTAGTCGCCGGTCAAGGCCTTGCCGGCCTGCAACAGCAGTGGACTGTCGTCCGGCGTTCGCTTCGGCAGGCCAAAGCCGTCCGTGATGCTGCCGTGGATGGCGAGATCGCCCTCGGCACGCACCACCAGCGCCAGTGGTTCGCCCGCGCCATAATCGGCGGCGTCGGGGTTGCGCACGGCCCGCGGGCCGTAGCGATAGCCGGCAAGATTGAGATCTCCCTTCACCGTCAGCTTGCCGCCCGAAGCCTCGCTGCTGATGATTTCCACACCCGGGCGCAGGTGGTAGGCATCGCCGTAGGCCTTGAGACCGGCAAGGCGCGCCTGCAAGACCGTGCTGGCCTGCGCGTTGGCGTAGAAAACCCGGTTCTGCGCATCGATCTGGTCCAGGCCCAGCGCACCGGCCGGTACATTGTCGGCGGTGTTGTCCTGCACGATGCTGCCGGCGGCATCGGTGGGCGCATAGGTCCAGAAGCCATTGACGGCGATGCTCCTGGCACCCCGCACGTTCACGCGGCCGGCGGCGTCGATCAGCACCTCGCCGCCGGTTTCGCTGGCGCGGCGCGCGTTCAACGTAACGCGACCGTCGCCCACGCCCGGCGCCGACACGTCCAGCGTGCTGCCATCGTCCAGCCGCAGCCAACCCTGGGCCGAGGTCAGCTCGACGATGCCGCGATTCTTCGCCTCGATGGCCTGGCCATGGCTGTCCACCTGCAGGACCGTACCGTGGGCGTCGAGCACGGCGCCGCCGGTCAGGCGTAGATCGTCGCGGGCGGCCAGGCGGATGCTGCCGGGTTTCTGGCCCGAGGCATCGATCCTGCCGTTGACGGTCAGACTGCCGCCGTCGACCGAAAGGGTGACGGCCTGCGCCTTGATTTCGTCACCCACGCTCAGGTTGCCCTGCTTGAGGGCAAAGGCGCGCTCACCGGTGAAGCCGGCGGCGGTCAGCATGGTGTTGAGCGCGGCGAAGTCGGCACTGAGATCCGTGGCCCGGTCGCCGATATGCTGCGCGGCCAATTGAAAACCGCCGTTGGCGTGGCCTTCGCCCCCCGCGCCCGCGAGCGTGCCTTGGAGCTGGATCCGCCCCTTGGCCGCATCCAGCGCGGTGACGCGCAGGCTGCCGGCGTCGGCGCCGACTGTCTCGTCCGCCGAGACGTCGATGGTCGAACCGGCGTGCTGCACGATGTTGCCATGCAGGGACACGATGTCCACGTCGCCCCCCCAACTGTCGCGGGTCACGTCAAAGAAAGTGAGGCGGCGGCCGGAGACGTCCAGCAGGCTGCCTCCGGCCAGGGTCACGTCCTGGTCGGCCGTGAGGGTGAGCTTGCCGCTGGGCAGCAGCACATCGGACGCCACCTCCACCGCATGGCCGCGCAGCGCGAGCGTGGCGCCGATGTCGATGCCGGCGTTCGCCGCCGGAGCGGAGCCTGCCGGCGCCGTAACATCCAGCGCGCCGCCCGCGCGGTAGGCGATGACGGAACCCGCCTCGCCCGTAAGCAAAGGGGTATTGAGATGTAGATTGCCGCCGTTGCCCTGGTAGGTCTCGGGGTCGAACCGGCCAGCACCGGGGTCGGCGCCACCTTGATAGACGGAGAGCGTGCCCTTGGCATTGCCGGTGATGCGTTCAGCCGCATTGAAGTTCACATCGGCAAAACCAAGCAGCAGGCGGTGATAGGCAATGCTGGTGTCCGGCTTGGCGGGGGTCGGATTGCCGAGCACGATGGCATTGGCGTCGATCTGGAACATGCCCGCCCCGGTGCCGCCGGCCAGCAGCGCGCCCGGATTGGCCGAGAAATAACGCGTGTCGTTGCCAATGCTGCTGCTGTTGGCGGTATCCACGACTTTCTGGGTGTTGTTCCAGACCAGGGTGTCGGCGGTCAGGCGCACCACGTCGCCTGTTTCGCCGTAGCCGTAGATGGCCGGGCTGTTGAGTACGAGCTGGCCGAGCCGGAACCGGCCCGTGGCCGGATCCAGCGTGTCCAGTTCCACACTGCCGAAGAAATTGATGCTCTGGGCGGCGGAGAGGGAAAGGCTCTGTACCGAAGGCACGCCGGCGGCCGGGTTGCCGGCGAACAGTGTGTCCAGCATGCGCTGGTTCAGGTTCATGCCCGCCGGGAGTGGACCCCGGTCGGCAAGGACGGCGGCCAGCACTTCGTCCGTACCGATGTTGAAGGACGGCACCGCCAGCGACAGGTTGCGCGTGCCCAGCGTGGGGGTGCCGGTGATGGAAACGCCAAGATCCGAGTAGAAGCCTATGCTCCCTTCGGAGTACAGCTTCACGCCATCGGCCAGTTCGATGTTGCTGCCGAACAGGCCGGAGGGGGCATCCAGCGTGAACTCGCCGTTGCTGACCAGCAGCGTGGCGTAGCTGCCGAACGTCGAGGCGACGGCGCCGAAGAACAGGCCGTTGCGGCTGTCCAGCCAGGACCTGCCCTGCCCCAGCGTGTTCAGCGTCACGCCTTCCCGCAGGCTGATCCGGTTGTTGGCCCCCAGCACGATCTGGCCCGCGGTCAGGTTCACCCCTTCTTCGAGCACCAATTGCTGGACCATGGCGGCGCTATTGCCAACGTTGCCGCGCAAAGAGATATTGGGCGCGTTGTAGTCCTTCACGGGGGTGCCGCCCAGCCACAGATTGGGGGCGGCCAATGCATCGAGATCACGAGCGGCGACGGTGATGGTGTTGGCGTCGTTGCCAGTGCCGCCGGACTCGCCGGTGATGACGAGCCTGCCCTGCGGCCACGGCGAGAAAGCGCCCCCCGGGGCCGCGGTGAGCATGAAGTGGCCGGCATAGCCGCCTTCGGCGGCGCTGAAATCGGTCGCGCCATGCCAGACCAGCGCGCTGTTGGCCGGAGCGTCCGCCTTCGCGCGGGCGGTGAACCGGAACTGGCCGCCGTCGGCCTCCAGTTGCGGGCGCAAGGTGCCGAAGAGCGCCGTCCGCCTCTGCTGGAAGGCGCTGTAGCCGGTTTCGTTGTAGTTGGACCAGGTGCGCAGCATGGCACCGTCGGTCAACGTGACAGCGGTGTTGAGGCTGTCCGCCAGGCCGGTCAGCGCGTTGCCCTGGCTGCCGGAAACCGTATACGAGCCATTGGGCAGCTTGACCGGATCGGCATGCCTGGCGCCGGTGGCGCCCAGTTCTACACGCCAGGCGCCGGGCAGCAATGCGTAGTTGGCCGGCATCAGCGTGTAGATGCCGGCCGGCAGGCCGGCCACTCCTTCGGGAATGGTGATCTGCTGGCCCGGCTCAGGCACGGCACCGGTCCACGCGGCATAGTAGCCGCCAGCCGGCGGGGCAACGGCCGCCTGCGCGCCCGGCACGATCGCATAGACCCGGCCGCCGGGGTTCAGCGGGGCAAGCAGCGTGTCCACCGAACCACCACGGCCGGTAACGAAGGCACCGCCCGCGAAATAGCCGCCACCGGACACGTCGAGCAGCGATCCGGCTTCGCTGGTGAGCGAAGGCGTGTCGATGTTCAGGCCAAGCGTGCCGCTTATCTGCGGCTGGCCGCCAAAAGTGAAAGGCGCGGCGTACTGGCCGGTAATGAGATCGGCCGGTGGGATGTCGGCGCCGTTCAACTGGTAGCTGACGCCATCCACGGTACCGCCCATGGGAATGACGAGATCGCGGGTACTGATGGAGGTGACGCTGCCGGGCAGCAGGCGCACGCTTTTTCCGGCGACCAGGGTGAGGTTGCCGAAGGGCGCGCGCAGCACGCCGCCCTGCTCGATGATGGCGGCATTCAGGTTGAGCGCACCGAAAACGGAATACGGCAGCGCGGGCAATTCCACGGTGCTGCGGGACAGCGAGAGCGTGGCCGGCGCGCTGGCGCTGCCAGCGGCGATCTCGGCGACGGCGTTGGTCACGGGGTAGATCTGCGCGGCGACGATGCCGAGGTTGCCCTGTGCGCGCAAGGCGGTCAGGCGAGTGGAGCTGCCATTCAACCCCGCATCGAGCGGAGCGCCGGTGGCCGGGAGCAGGCGCAGGTCGCCGGCGCTGTCGAGTACGGTGTCCGCATAGAAAATGCGAGTGGTGTCTTCCGCGTCGATCAGGCGAGCCGCGACGTCGAGGCGGCTGCCGGTCTGGAGCAGGCCCTCGGTGCCGCCGGTGGGCAGTCCCCAGCGCTGGCTGTTGTAATCACCGACGAACAGGACGCCACCATCGAAGAACACATGTGGGGCGCTCAACGAGACACGACCGTCTTCGCGACTGTTGTGGAGCGCGCCCTGGGAAAGCGTGAGGGACTTGCCCAGATCGAGGGTGACGTCGCCGTCGAACACGATGGCGCTGCGCCCCATGAGAGTGAGGCTGTCGAAACCGCCCGCCTGGATCTGCGCCGCGCTGACGCGGGCGCGACCGGGAGTGAAGGCCGGGGCTTCCTGGCCGACTTGCAGGTCGGCCGACAATTGCGGTGTCCAGTCCTGGGTAAGGGTAAGAATGCGTGCAGGGCGAGCGTTCAGGTCCGTGACATTGGGGTAGAAAGCGGATTCGAGCAGCAGGTCCAGCGCGCCACCACGGGTGCCCGCGCCCCCTGCCCTGGCGTGCAGGTTCCCGTCGAGGAAAAACCCCGAGTAGCTGCTGATGGTGATGGAACCGCCATCGGTGGCGACCTCTTTGCGCTCCCGGCCGGTGGCGGCCCCTACGCCGATGATGGCGCTGGCTCCGTCGGCGTTGATTTCCGCGCCGTCGCGCACGACCACATAGGTGCTGCTGGAGAGAACGCCGGTGCTGAACGGGTCATCGGCGTTGCTGCCGCCCAACTGGATGTGGCCCCCCCCGAACACGACACCGTAGGGATTGCCCGCCGCGTCCAGCGCGGTATAGGCGCGACCGGCGGCATCGAGCACGGCGTGCTCGCCGATCCACACCGACACGCCATCGGTGGGGTCGAGGGGCATGTAGCCGTAGTCATTGGGATGAGCGGCGCGATAGGAGTCGAACACATTCATCAACGTGCGCGTGTTGATGATGCCGATATGTCCGCCAGGCGCGGACAGCGTCCCTTCGACCTGGATCTGGCCCCGGGAAGTCAGGTCGATGCCGCGGCCCGGATCGACGCTGATGCGGGCATTCTCTCCGACGATGAGGGCGCCGCTGGTCAGCGGATCGACCGGCCTGCCGGAAAGGGGAAGGCCGGGAAGGCCGCCGGTCAGAGCGACATCGGCGCCTGCGCGCTGCCTGAGCGTGCCCTTGGCCGGGTTTTCCGCGAACAGCGGCGGCAGCGCGAGTTCCGCCGCCCTGGCCAGCGCGTCGCGGGCCAGGGACTGCGCCTGCGCCGTATCGTTGAAACGGTAGACCGGCATGGCCACGTCCATCTGCGTGCCGGGCTGCACGATCAGGCCCGCGGCGCCGCTCAGGTCGTACGCCGAAAAGCCCTGCTGGAAGAAGGCGTTGGCATCGACGATGTCGAAGGTCGGCAAGACTTTGGCCTGGACCGGCAACACGGTGCCGCGCGAAAGCACCGTGCCTGAACGCACGCGCAGATCGGCCGTGAGCGTGGTGCCGGCGGCATAGGTGGCGGTGCGCGGATACGGAATGTAGAGCGGTCCGGTGAAAGCATCGCGCGGCAGCACGTAGCCCGCAGGAAAGGCGCCCTGGAAAGAGGTGACGATGAACCCGGCCGGCACCCGCTCGCCGGTCAAGTACCCCTTCTGGACGTTGGTGACCGGATCGATGGCCCATACGTTGCCACCATAGGGTGAAGCGAGCGGCACCACCCAACCATTGGGACCGATCACGGGGCGGTGTTGCGGCACGACCCCGATCAAGTCGAGGACGCTCCCGGGGATTTCTTCACCCAGCGGCACCCACTGGCCGGAGGAGACATTCAAGGTGACCGGCAGCGTGTAGCCCGCGGGAAGGGTGAAGGCCTCGGACACCGTCAACTCGAACGGTGCGGTTTCTCCCGGGGCGAGCAGGCCGCGGGTTTCGGTCAGGGTGCCGCCGATGGAAATGGCCGCCGGGGTGACGACGCGGAGCTTGCCGCCCTTGCCGAAGCCATACGAGGCGATCTCGCCGCCGCCATCGATCACCAGACCGCCCGCGCTGAGGCTGATGTCGCCGCCATTGCCGCCCAGCGTGGAACCGCCGGTCCGCAGCGCGCCGCCGCCTGAGGCGTCGATGCGCGAGCCGGACTCCAGCGCCAGCTCGCCGAACGTGGACAGGCTGACCGAGCCGCCGTTGCGGAAGGCGATGCCCCACGCGCCGGCCGGGTCGAGCACGGCATTGGTCCACAGACCGCGCGTGTCGATGGTAATGCCGTCGGCCACGGTCAAGGGCAGCGCATCGCCGTACGCCGAGACACCGACATCGATCTTGACCGTTCCCCCGCGCGCGGTAATGGAGCCTTGCAGATCGACGGCGCCGGCGAAGTTGAGCGCGCCGCCGGGCGCCAGCGCGAGGTCGTCGCCGAGGACGATGCGCCCTCGTGTATCGACCTTCAGGCCCCCCAGGCCCGCGGCGTTGATACGGGCCAGATCCGCCCAGAACAGCTTGACGCCCGCGTCCGAGGGCGCGTCGGGCGCGGACGCCGCCAGGCTGACGTCGGCCTGCCGCTGGAGGCGCGCAATGCCGGCGATTTGCGGATCCAGGGTCGGATCCCAGGTCTGGAAGACCAGCCGGCCCGCCAACGCTGCCTGGGTCTGACTCAGTTTGTAGCCGTCGCTGACCGTGGCCGGACGGACATCGGTCTGGCGCATGCCATTGAACACGGAGGCATCGATGTCGCCGGCAAGCGAGGCCGCCTGTGCCCAGATTTCCAGCTTGCCGGCGTCGCGACCGACGGTGTAGCCGTTTTCCAGGCGCTGCTGCGGGGCGATGATCGGGCTGTAGTAGTTCTGGGTAACGCCCCAACGTTCGCTCGTGCTCTCGAACCCCACGTAGACCCCGCGATAGACGAAGCTGGCAGGCGCAAGTCCCGCCGTGTAGAGCTTGCCGTCCGCCCCCTGGAGCCAGCTTTGCCGCACGTAGCCGGTGGCCACGTCAACCGAGCCGCCGGCGATGTTGACCAGGGACCCGGCCGCGGTGACGATGCTGTCGGTGACGAGGTTGATGCTGCCGCCCTGCGCCATCCACTCTCCGATACCGTGGCCGGCGTTGCCCAGATAGCCGGAGACTTCGAGCAATCCGCCCGCGGTGTAGTAGCGGTCGCTTTCGTAGCCGTCGGTGCCGGCAGGCACCAGCACGAGATCGCGACGGTCGACCCAGAGATTGCGGTTGAACAGCCTGCCGGCGTCACGGTTCAAAGGCGCATCGCGTAGTTCGTTGCCCTGCACGTTGACCTTGATGTTGTTGCTTTCCATGGCGACGTTGACGCCCACGGCGCCGGAAACATCGAGGATGGCTCCCGTATCGGCCGCGATGGCACCCGGGTTGTAGACGGGAGTCTGTTTCGTGCCAGACCCACTGTTGCCGGAGGTGACGGCAAGCTGGCCGCCGGTGGCCAGCGTGAGGCTGCCTCCCCCGAAGCCGACCATGCCGCCGCCGACGATCTCGATGCGCGAAAGATCGCGGCGATCGGCCAGCGCGGAGTAGTTGTCGAAACTCCCCGTAGTGCCCGCAACGGCGGCGGCACTGATGCGCTGCTGGTCCAGCGCGGCGGACTCCTTGATGAGCGCATCGCGCTGCGCGTCGAGCGCCGTGGCTCCGCCGTCGTCCTCGAGCAGCACGGCCGTCGTCGCGCCCTCGCCCAGCGTCACGCGGGCGCGCGCGTCGGTCGCCGAGTTCAGCAAGTGGATGCTGCCGCGCGCATTCACCGTGGAGCTGCTGACCGCGACACCATCCTGCCGCACCTCGCGCCCGGCCAGCGTGATGTCGCCTTCGCGCGCCGCGATCAGGCCGCTGTTGGCGACCCGGCCCGCCGGATTCGGCACGGGCCTGCCTTCGCCATCCACGACGTCGGCGTTGAACTGCGGCATGATCTCGCTGCCGCGCACGGTGGAGAACGAATTGGCGTCGGAACTCGCCCCCTTGCGGATGACGAACCTGTCACCGGCGGCGAGCAGGGCCTGGCCCTTGCGAGTGACGATCTCTCCGGCGTTCTCCACTTGCGTGCCGAGCAGCATCACATAGCCTCCCCCATCGGTCACGGATCGAGGCTCGTCGGTGGTGATCTGCGCGCCCCGCTCCACCCTCACGGCACCGTGGGCATCGGTGAAGGTCGGCGTCGTGGCGGTTGCGCCGTACACGCCGTTGATCTGGAACTGCGTGTCGGTGATGGTGGCGGCGGCCGCCACCAGATTGCGGACATTGACCTGGCTGCTTCCCTCGAACACGACGCCGTTCCGGTTCGCGATCAGCACCGTGCCGTCGGCCTTGATCCGGCCCTGGATCTGCGAGGGCCGCGCCAGCGGGTCGTTGACCTTGTTGAGGATCGCCCAATCCTTCTGTTGCTGGAACTCCACCGTGGTGTTCTTGCCCACATTGAAGGTCTCCCAGTTCAGGATCGCCTTGTCGGCGGTCTGCTGAATGCCTACCGTGGTACGCCCGTTGGCAACGGTCTGCGCCGGTGCCTGCGCGTTGAGCCACCCCGCCGTGAGCGAGTTCCCATCGACCTTCAGGCCGCCTTCGGCCAGGCCATCCGGCACGGACTCGCCATTGGCCAGCGCCTCGGCGCGCATTTGCGCCTGGAGCGCCTGCTGGGCGGCAATGGCCCGCGCCGCCATGTTCAGGTTGTTGATCGAGGTTTGCAGTTTCTGCCGTGCCGCCACCGACTGCTGCGACGGATTCGCCAGGCTGGACGCCGGCATGCCGTTGGGCAGCTTGCCGGTTGCGGCCGCACCCGCCTGCGCGGCCCCCTTGGCGGCGAACCATGCCGGGCTGAACGCCTGTTGCGCCTGCGCGCCGCCAGCCATGCCACCCGCCGCCAATGCCAGCGCGATCGGCGCCATCGCAAAACGCCGTTCGGATCCACGGGGAGTCGCTGTACGTTTGAGGTCAGGGTGACTGCCGCGATGCGCGTGCTTCATGGGAGATATCCGCCAGTAGGTTGGAATCGATGCCGTCAGACTGTCGGCGCAGCACGCCCACAGAGATCGGTCCGTCTATCTGGAAGACACGCAGCAACCGCGCAACCCGCTAAATATTTTCGACGGCTTCCGGAATCAGCGCGGCCATGCGGCCACTCAACTGAGAACCAGCACCCCGGCGGGAAACGTCCGCGCTTGCAAGTCGAAAGTATGCTGGAGCTGGACGATGGCCTCGTCCAGGACAGCGATGCGAAAGCGTCCGCTTACCGGCTGCTCGCGCTTGGACACCGCCATCAGCACTATCCTGCCGGGTCGATAACGATTGATCTCGTCCACCACCTGTGCCAGGGGCCTCTGCCTGAACAACAGCTCGCCACGGCGCCATGCCGACACCTCGTCCAGCTCGATGCGGGCCTGAAAACCGATCGACATGGCGTCGTAGATCGCCTGCTGGCGAGCCTGCAACTGGCGAATGCCGGCGGGGTGCTCAACACGCACCGATCCTTCGACGCAGGTCACGCACACACTGCCGGCCAGATTCCGCACCTCGAAGCGACCGGACTCCGCCACCGCCCGGCCCGCACCCGCGACGACGTGGAAAGCGGTGCCGACTCCGGCCAGGTCGATCGCGGCCTCACCGGACAGCAGATCGATACCGGGGATCTCATCGGCCGCTGTCCGTCGACGGATACGGGTGTTGGTATTGAGGGTGATGCGAACCCGTTCGGTCCACGCGATGGCCTGCTGTTCGCCCGTGCCGGTACGATAGTCGGCGCCCCATTCGCCCGGCGCCGGCCACAGGCCGAGCGGCGGATACGCCACCGCGACGCCCGCAATCGCCGCCGCACCGGCGGCCGTTCCCAGGAACGCACGGCGGCTCACCCTCGGGCCTTGCATCATGCGGTCGTGCCTGGCCGCGATCTTCGGATCGGTGCGCAGCAACTCGCCGATCACGGGCCTCATCGCCTGCCACTGGCGCCTGGCGTCCTCGAAGGCGGCGGCGTGCGCGGGGCTGGCGTGCTGCCAGCGCTTGAATGCCTGTAGATCCACCTGCCTGACTTCCCCGACGGCCAGACGGCTCAACCAGATACGGGCCTCCTCGCGGAGCGCATCGGTGGTTCCCTGGCCGGTGGTCGTGGAAGGCATGAAAATCGTCATCCTGTCATGTCATTGGGTCATCGTGCGTCCCGCATGCCCTTCCCTCTTCTGGAAGACACTTGGCATCGCCCAAACCCGCTATTTATTTCTTTCGGCCATGCGAGCCGCACAATAATCATTGGCACGCTTGAGTTCAAGCTCGACCGTGCGCAGCGACACGCCGAGACGCCTGGCCACCTCTTTCTGCGCCATTCCTTCCCATCGCACCAACAGCAGCACGTCGCGACGGCGCTCGGGCATGCGCCGGATGATCTCCAGCAACGCCGCCATCTCCGCGCGCGCCCCGACGGTTTGCTCCGGCCCCGGGGCCTGATCAGCCACATCCAGCAGCGCCTCGACCTCGGGGCCTGGCACGATGCTGCTGTGGCTGCGCAGGTTGTTGAGCGCCACGTTCACCGACATCCGCAACAGGAAGCCGCGCGGGTTCAATACCGGCGCCTGGTCATGCAGCCGGTGCACCCGCAGCCAGGTGTCGTGCAATGCGTCATCAGCCAGCTCGGGATTGCGCAAGTGCCGCGCCAGGCGCCGCCGCAGATCACCGTAATGGCGCGACAGATATTCCAGCAGCAGGATCCGGACTTCTTCGGACATGGCTACACCGCTCCCGCGTCGCAAGCCGGGGCACTCTCGTGCGGCGGCAGAATCAGCAAAGTGACGGGTTGCGCCAGTTCCGGCGGCGGAGCGCGGCCGACACGGACACCGGCGACGACCTCGACCAGCGCCGCATCCCGCCGCCGGTCTCCGGTGGCGCCCAGCAACCGGACGCGATGGACGTGCCCGGTTGCGTCGACCTCGAAGCGCAGCAGGGATTGATCGTCATGCCGCATCGTGCGCGGATCGGCGCACAGGGCCTGCCACACCCGCGCCTGCAGAAGGCCGTCATAGGCCAGCAGATTGGCGCGCGCAGCGATGCGAGCCGCCTCGGCGTCCGCCCGCTCCTTCGGACTCGCCGGCCTGATCACCAGCGCATCGGCCTGTGCCGTGGCGACCTCCTCCGCAGCCAGCCCCGTGCCTTCGAGCAGCAGGTGAAGCGCGTCAACGGACCGGTATCGTCCGCGCACCGGCGAGGCGGTGCGGCCGGCGGCCAGGGTACTGCTGAACAGCGCCGACCGCCCCGAGACGACGGCGAACCGGTCCAGCGCATCCGCGAGCGGCAACGCGGGGATATCGAACTCGATCACCGAAGCGGCCGGCGCGGCCTGATCGGCCGCCTGCGCCGGGACCGATGCCAGCAATGCGCCTGTCACCCCCAGAATGACAGCGCATCGACTCAAGCGGGCCGCTTGCACGGACATGTCGGCGGGTCATCCTCGCGCTTCCCATCGCCGCGCGCGCAGCCAAGCCCACGGTAGTGCCGCGGGCACAATGACAGAGAGCGAGATCGGCTCGGCAAGATCGGCACACCATTCTGGAATGGTGCCATCCTGCCCCGAGGGCATGACGGGTTCATGACACATCCGGAGAGCCGCTACGCTTGCCGCTGCGCGGCAGCGCTGCCCCCCGGACGTTTTGCCTTGGGGCGGCCCGGCGGCAAAAAAAGGAGCCGAAGCTCCTTTTCTTCATCACCACGACCCGTGGCGGTCAGAACGGCATCGCCGCCGCGCTTTCCGTGCTGCTTCCCGTGCCCGCATTGCAGAACGTGGGGTCGTACTGGTAGACCCACGTGGTCTTGGGGATGGCGTTGGACGAAGTCCACGAACTCATCTGCGTCATGGTGTTGAAGATGAGTTCCGAACGCTGCGTGACCTTGTTGGTGAAATCGCCGTCCTTTTCCTCGACCGTGAACGAAGCCTCGGCCACCACCGGCGCATTGTCGTTTTCATTCATGTACCAGAGCGAGACGGAAAAATCGGCGCCCTGCTGCCCCAGGTCGCTGTTCGGGCCGCCGTAGGTTTTTTCCCAGACCGAGAGATTGCCCACGATCACCAGCGGATCGTTCGGGATCACGGTCAGCCCGGTCGCCTTGGAATACAGGTCCGTCACATCCTTCATCTTGTTCAGGTTCTTGCTCGTCGAGAAATCCTGCTTGGTCGAGCGCGAGTAGGCTTCGACCGAGGCGGTCTTGTCCATTTCGAACTTGGACTTGGCGCCCGACTGCGTACCCTTGATCGTCACGCCGGCAGCCGCGGATTGCGACGTCGAGCGGAATTTCAGGGTCGACTCGCGGTTGCTGTCCACGCGCTCGCGGAAGGAATAGGATTGCGCGCGCAGCTGGCAGGTGCCCGGAGAGTCGTAGAAGCGCACGGTGCGCTCTTTGTCCTTGGCGAAGCTTCCGCCTATCGTGCGATCGAAGCCGGCCGAGGTCAGGGCCGCCTTCAGGTCGGTCAGGTACGCGTTCGACGCGACCTTGGGCTGGTTGGCGAACAGCGCCGGGTTCAACATGACCTTGTATTCCCGCGATGTAGGCACGTCGGCGTGAGCCCACCCCGCCATCGCCATGGCCGCCAACACCACCCCTGTCTTCATCCAACGCATGCTTTTCCCCTTTATGTGCGTTCATCGCACTCGCACAAGATGATCAGGGATTCACGTTTCAGCTCTGTTGCGCGCCATGACGCACGGACTCCGGAGGCAAAACAAAAAGCCCGGACTTCGCTGGCGAAATCCGGGCCTTCTACAATTCTGGAGCGGGAGACGAGTCTCGAACTCGCGACCTCAACCTTGGCAAGGTTGCGCTCTACCAACTGAGCTACTCCCGCGTTTTTCTCGCGTTTTTCGTTGCGAGAAAAGAACTATAGCAAATAAAAAATATTGCTGTCAAATCTTGCCAGGGCATGCGTTTCCGCCCCCCTCCCGGCAACGACATCCGGGTGTGCTGGCCGTTCACCACCGCCTCGGGCGCCGCCCCGGCGAACCGGTGCGGCGCCCGGCGGTGCGGCGATTACTGCAGGGTGCGGGTGAAGACGAAGTGTCCCTCGCTCCAATCCACGGGCACCACGTCCTTCGGGCCGAACCGGCCCTCCAGGATCAGCTTGGCCACGGGGTTCTCGATCTCCTGCTGGATCGCGCGCTTCAACGGCCGCGCGCCGAACACGGGATCGAAGCCGGCACGCGCGATCTGGGCGATGGCCTCGTCCGAGACCTCCAGCCGCATCTCCATCTTCGCCAGCCTCTCGCCCAGGCGCTGCAACTGCACCCGCGCGATGGACTCGATGTGCTTGGCATCCAGCCCGTGGAACACCACGACCTCGTCGATCCGGTTCAGGAACTCCGGACGGAAATGCTGCTTGATCTCGTCCCACACCACGGCCTTGATCACGTCGTACTGCTGTCCAGCCATGGCCTGGATCTGCTGCGAGGCGAGGTTGGAGGTCATGACGATGACCGTGTTGCGGAAATCGACCGTGCGCCCCTGCCCGTCGGTAAGCCGCCCGTCGTCCAGCACCTGCAACAGCACGTTGAAGACATCCGGATGGGCCTTCTCGACTTCGTCGAGCAGGATCACGCTGTATGGCTTGCGCCGCACGGCTTCGGTCAGGTAGCCGCCCTCTTCATAGCCGACGTATCCCGGCGGCGCGCCGATCAGGCGGGCCACCGAGTGTTTCTCCATGAACTCGCTCATGTCGATGCGCACCATGTGGTCGTCGGCATCGAACAGGAACCCGGCCAGCGCCTTGGTCAGTTCGGTCTTGCCCACGCCGGTCGGGCCCAGGAACAGGAACGAACCGTAAGGACGCTGCGGATCGGACAGGCCGGCGCGCGAACGGCGGATGGCGTCGGACACCAGCCGCACGGCCTCGTCCTGGCCGATCACGCGCTCGTGCAGTTTCTCTTCCATGTGCAGCAGCTTGGAGCGTTCGCCCTGCAACATCTTGGAAACGGGAATGCCCGTCGCCCGCGAAACGACCTCGGCGATTTCCTCGGCGCCGACTTCCGTGCGCAGCAGCTTGGGCTTGTCGCCCGCCTCGGCCGCCTTTTCGTCGCCTTCGGCGGACTTCAGGCGGGCTTCCAGCTCGGGCAGCTTGCCGTACTGCAGCTCGGCCAGCTTGTCGAACTGGCCCTTGCGCTGCAGCTCGCTCATCTCGGCGCGCACTTTCTCGATCTCTTCCTTGATCGACTGCGCGCCCTGGACGGCGGCTTTCTCGGCCTTCCAGACTTCTTCGTAGTCGTTGTACTCGCGTTCGAGCTTGCCCAGCTCTTCCTCGAGCAGTTGCAGGCGGCGCTGGGAAGCCTCGTCGGTTTCCTTCTTGACCGCCTCGCGTTCGATCTTGAGCTGGATCATGCGGCGGTCGAGCTTGTCCATCACTTCCGGCTTGGAGTCGATCTCCATGCGGATGCGCGCCGCGGCCTCGTCGATCAGGTCGATGGCCTTGTCCGGCAGGAAGCGGTCGGTGATGTAGCGGTTGGACAGTTCGGCCGCGGCGACGATGGCCGGGTCGGTGATGTCCACGCCATGGTGCAGTTCGTAGCGCTCCTGCAGGCCGCGCAGGATGGCGATGGTCGCTTCCACGGACGGTTCGCCCACCAGCACTTTCTGGAAACGGCGTTCGAGCGCGGCGTCCTTCTCGATGTACTTGCGGTACTCGTCCAGCGTGGTCGCGCCTATGCAGTGCAGCTCGCCGCGCGCCAGCGCCGGCTTGAGCATGTTGCCGGCGTCCATCGCGCCTTCGGCCTTGCCCGCCCCGACCATGGTGTGGAGCTCGTCGATGAAGACGATGTTCTTGCCCTCGTCCTGCGCCAGTTCCTTGAGCACGGCCTTCAGGCGTTCCTCGAACTCGCCGCGGAACTTGGCGCCGGCCAGGAGGCCCGCCATGTCGAGCGACAACACCCGCTTGCCCTTCAGGGACTCGGGCACCTCGTCGTTGACGATGCGCTGCGCCAGGCCCTCGACGATGGCGGTCTTGCCCACGCCGGGTTCGCCGATCAGCACGGGGTTGTTCTTGGTGCGGCGCTGCAGGATCTGGATGGTGCGGCGGATCTCGTCGTCGCGGCCGATCACCGGGTCGAGCTTGCCCTGCCGGGCCCGCTCGGTCAGGTCCAGGGTGTATTTCTTCAGGGATTCGCGGTTGCTTTCGCCTTCCTGCGAATCGACCGGCGCGCCGCCGCGCACGGCATCGACGGCGGCCTCGAGCGCCTTGCGCTGCAGGCCGGACTCGCGCAGCAAGCGGCCGGCCTCGCCTTTGTCATCGGCCAGGGCGAGCAGGAAGAGTTCGCTGGCGATGTAGGTGTCGCCGCGATTGGCCGCTTCCTTGTCGACCTTGTTGAACAGGGACTGCAGGTCCCGGCTGATCTGGATGTTGGCGTCGCTGCCCTGGACCTGCGACAGGCGGCCGATGGCGGCATTGACCGCGGGGGTCAGCTTGCTGACGGCCACGCCGGCGCGCGCCAGGAGGCTGCCCGCGCCGCTTTCGGCGTCGGCCAGCAGCGCCGCCAGGACGTGCAGGGGTTCGATATAGGGATTGTCGTTGCGCGCGGCCAGGCTCTGGGCGTCGGCCAGGGCCTGCTGGAACTTGGTGGTGAGTCGGTCGATTCGCATTGTTTTCACGCCAATAAGTGGGGGGCCCCGGGCCCGGATACATTGGATGTGAGGTCGATTCGAACGGTTTCAATCCCCCTACCTCGCGCAGGGGGATAGAAGGTTATACCACCCCCCTTGCCGATCCGGGAGTCCCCGGCCGTTACCGGGCGGCTACCCCCGCAGCCGGTCCAGTGCCTCGTCCAGCCGGTCCACCGCCCAGACCTCCATGCCCTCGATCGGCTGGCGCGGCGCGTTGGCCTTGGGGATCAGCGCCACGCTGAAGCCAAGCTTGGCCGCTTCGCGCAAGCGCTCCTGGCCGCGCGGTGCCGGCCGGATCTCGCCGGCCAGGCCCACTTCGCCGAAGGCCACCATGCCGCGCGGCAGGGGCCGGTTGCGCATGGAAGACACGATGGCCAGCAACACCGGCAGGTCGGCCGCGGGTTCCGTGATGCGGACACCGCCCACGGCATTGACGAACACGTCCTGGTCGAAGGCCGCGGTGCCCGCGTGCCGGTGCAGCACCGCCAGCAGCATGGCCAGCCGGTTGCCTTCCAACCCCACCGACAGGCGGCGCGGGTTGGGCGCGTTGGCCGAGTCCACCAGCGCCTGGATCTCGACCAGCAGCGGACGGGTGCCTTCCTGGGTGACCATGACGCACGACCCCGACACCTGCTGCTGGTGCTGGGACAGGAACAGCGCGGACGGGTTGGCGACCCCTTTCAGCCCGCGGTCGGTCATGGCGAAGACGCCCAGTTCGTTGACCGCGCCGAAACGGTTCTTGAACGCGCGCACCAGCCGGAAGGACGAATGGGTGTCGCCCTCGAAGTACAGCACGGTGTCGACGATGTGTTCGAGCACGCGGGGCCCCGCCAGCGCCCCTTCCTTGGTGACGTGGCCGATCATGACGATGGTCACGCCCGTCTGCTTGGCCGTGCGGGTGAGCTGGGCCGCGCACTCGCGCACCTGGGCCACCGAGCCCGGGGCCGAGCTGAGCTGCTCGGAATACACCGTCTGGATGGAGTCGATCACGGCCACTTCGGGCGTGGTCTCCGCCAGCGCGGCCTGGATCGCTTCGAGCCGGATCTCGGCCAGCAGGTCGACATTGCCGGTCTCCAGGCCCAGCCGGCGCGCCCGCAGCGCGACCTGGTCGCCGGACTCCTCGCCCGTCACGTACAGGACCCGGCGGCTGGCCGACAACGCGGCCAGCGCCTGGAGCAGCAGCGTCGACTTGCCTATGCCCGGATCGCCGCCGATCAGCACCACCGCGCCAGCCACCATGCCGCCGCCCAGCACGCGGTCGAATTCGTCGATGCCGGTGGGAAATCGCGGCATCTCGCGGGCCTCGATGTCGGCCAGCTTGCGTACCGGCGTGCTGCCCGCCAGCGGCGCGTAGCGGTGCCCGGCCGCGGCGCCGGCACTGGCCGCCGCCACGGTTTCCTCCAGCGTGTTCCAGCCGCCGCAATGGGGACACTTGCCCTGCCACTTGGGCGACGTGCCGCCGCACTCGGTGCAGACGTAGACGGTCTTGGCCTTGGCCATGGTCACTCCTCGAAATGCATGGGCACGCGCGGAGCGACCGCGCACAGCAGTTCGTAGCCGATGGTGCCGGCGGCGGCGGCCACGTCGTCCACCGACAATCCCTCGTCGCCCCACAGGGTGACCGGGGCGCCGGCCTGGGCCTGCGGCACCGGGCTCAGGTCGACCGCCAGCATGTCCATCGAGACCCGCCCCAGCAAGCGGGTGCGCACCCCCGCCACGACGACCGGCGTGCCGGTGGGCGCGTGGCGCGGATAGCCGTCGGCATAGCCGCACGCCACCACGCCCACGCGCATCGGGCCCTCGGCCCGGTACATGCCGCCGTAGCCGACGGCGTCGCCAGCCCGCAGCGCTTGCGTGCCGATGAGCCGCGACTTCAGCGCCATGGCCGGCGCCAGTCCCAGCGATGCCGCGCTTTCGTCGGCGAAGGGCGTGGCGCCGTAAAGCGCGATGCCGGGCCGCGCCCAGTCGCCCGCCACTTCCGGATAGCGCAGGCTGGCGGCGGAGTTGCAAAGGCTGACCGGGCCCGGCAGGCCTGCCGTGGCCCGGCGGAACACCTCCAGTTGGGCCGCGACCCCTTCTTCCGTATCGGCCGTGGAGAAATGAGTCATGTGGCCGACCTGGCCGAGCATGCCGGCCGCCTGCAGCGCGGCGAGCTCGGCATGCGCGCCGGCATAGGCCTGCGGCGCGAAGCCCAGGCGGTTCATGCCGCTGTTGAGCTTGAGAAAGACATCCACGCGGCGCGTCAGCCGGGCCTGGCGCAGCAGCGCCAGCTGGTCCGCATGATGCACCGCCGTGGTCAGGCCGTATTGGCCGACCACGTCCAGGTCGGCGGCTTCGAAAATGCCTTCCAGCAGCAGGATGGGCCCCGTCCAGCCGGCTTCGCGGCAGCGCACGGCCTCGGCGAGGTCCAGCATGGCCAGGCCGTCCGCCCGCGCGAACCCGGCCACGGCACGCTCGATGCCATGGCCGTAGGCATTGGCCTTGATGACGGCCCAGATCCTGGCCATGCCGCCCGCGGCGCGCGCGGCATCGAGGCGGCGGCGGACGGCATCCAGGTTGTGGGAAAGCGCGTGGCGTGAAATGCGGGCGAAGATGGGACGAGGCATGGCGCTGGGCAGACCGGCGCGGCGCGCCGGGATGGCAAAAGGAAAGTGTAGCCCTTGGGCGCGAGACGCGCAGGACATCCCTGTCCACGCCGTCTTCACGGCGAACCGGTATCATCGGCGCCGGTAATCACAGATCTTGCCATGTCCGCCGGTCACTACGAAAACTTTCCCGTCGCCTCGCTGCTGCTGCCCCCCCGCCTGCGGACGGCGGTGCTGGATATCTATCGCTATGCGCGCGCCGCCGACGACATCGCGGACGAGGGGGACGCGTCCGACCAGGAGCGCCTGGCCGCGCTGGCGCGTTTCGACGCGGGACTG
Organism: Alcaligenaceae bacterium SAGV5; assembly: GCA_009360345.1. GTDB lineage: Bacteria > Pseudomonadota > Gammaproteobacteria > Burkholderiales > Burkholderiaceae_B > Pigmentiphaga. The sequence continues at coordinate 1,489,698 of SPDP01000001.1, read as the reverse complement.
GACCGCATCGAGAATGGCACGCTGGCGCAAACCGCCCCGCATGACGATCTGGCCGCGATCTTCGTCCCGCTGGCCGCCACCATCGCCCGCCACCGCCTGCCGCTCTCCCCTTTCCGGCGCCTGCTGTCGGCTTTCGCCCAGGACGTGGCCGTCAAGCGCTACGCCGACTTCGCGACCCTGAACGACTACTGCCACCGCTCGGCCGATCCCGTGGGCGAGTTGATGCTGCACCTGTACGAAGCCGCCACGCCGCGCAACCTGGCCTGGTCGGACGCGATCTGCACCGGGCTGCAACTGACCAATTTCTGGCAGGACGTGGCCGTGGACTGGGCCAAGAACCGGGTCTACCTTCCCCAGGAAGACCTCGCGCGCCACGGCGTGACCGAGGCCGACATCGCGGCGGGCCGCTGCTCGCCGGCCTGGCGCGCGCTAATGGCCTTCGAGATCGGGCGGACCCGCGCGCTGTTACACTCGGGAGCACCGCTGGCCCGGGCCCTGCCGGGGCGCATCGGCTGGGAACTGCGCCTGGTCGTCCAAGGCGGGCTGCGCATCCTGGAGCGCATCGAAACCGGCGGGTACGACATCTTCCGGGCCCGGCCGGTACTGAAGAAAACCGAGTGGCTGAAGCTTGCCTGGCGCGCGCTGCGCATGCCGCAGGCCATGCCCGCACCCCCTCCCCATCATGACGCCTGACCAGTACTGCCAGGAGAAGGCCGCGCAGAGCGGCTCCAGCTTCTACTACAGCTTCCTGTTCCTGCCGCCCGAGCGCCGGCGCGCCATCACCGCGCTGTACGCGCTGTGCCGCCAGCTGGACGACACGGTGGATGACGCGGGAGACGCCTCCGTCGCCCGCCTGAAGCTGGCCTGGTGGCGGACCGAGATCGAGCGCCTGTTCGACGGCAAGCCCGAGCATCCCGTCACCCAGGCCCTCGCTCCGCACCGGGTGGCCTGCGGTATCACCCGGGAACGCCTGCTGGAGATCGTGGACGGCATGGAGATGGACCTCGACCAGACTCGCTACCTGGACTACCCCGCGCTGCAACGCTATTGCCGCCTGGCGGCGGGCGTCGTCGGCGAGCTGTCGGCGGGCATCTTCGGCTACGCCGATACGCAGACACTGGCCTACGCCGACCGACTGGGCCTGGCGTTCCAGCTCACCAACATCATCCGCGACGTCGGCGACGACGCCCGCAAGGGCCGCATCTACCTGCCGGTCAACGAGTTGCAGCAATTCGACGTCAAGGCGGCCGATATCCTGAACGGCCGCTATTCGGATAATTTCTCGGCCCTGATGCGTTTCCAGTGCGAGCGGGCGCGGCGCACCTACCACGAAGCCTTGGCGCTGCTGCCGGCCGAGGACCTCCGCCCCCAGCGCCCGGGCCTGATGATGGCCGCCATCTACTACGCGCTGCTGGACGAGATCGAACGCTCGGGCTACCAGGTGCTGCACCAGCGCATTTCCCTGACGCCGCTGCGCAAGTTCTGGCTGGCGTGGAAGACCTACGTGACCGGCGGCCGGGCGCTGCACCGGCAGATATCGCGTTGAACGTCGCCATCGTCGGCGCCGGATGGGCGGGGCTGTCGGCGCTCGTGCACCTGGCCCGAGCCGGCCATGCCGTCACGGTGTTCGAAGCGGCCCGCACCCTTGGAGGCCGCGCGCGGCGGGTCGAGCGCGCCCATGGCTTCGAGACGCCACTGGACAATGGCCAGCACCTGCTGCTGGGCGCCTATCGCGACACCCTCGCACTGATGCGAGACCTGGGATTGGATGTCGAACGCGCTCTGCGGCGCCTGCCGCTGACGCTCCAAAGTGTCGACGCTCGCCTGCGCCTGCGCGCGCCGCGCTGGCCCGCTCCCTTCCACGTCGCCGCCGCGCTGCTGGCCGCACGCGGCCTGGCTCCCGCCGACAAGTTCGCCGCGCTGCATCTGATGACAGGGCTGCGCCGGGCCGGCTGGCAAGCGGCGCCGGGCGAAAGCGTCGTCGGATTGCTGGACCGGTTCGCCCAGCCAACCCGCTTGCGCCAGGCGCTGTGGCACCCCTTGTGCCTGGCCGCGCTCAATACCACGCCTGACCAGGCCTGCGCCGAACTGTTCTGCGCGACACTGCGCGACAGCTTGGGCGGCGGCGCCAAAGCCTGCGATCTGCTGCTTCCCAGGCAGGATCTCTCGGCATTGTGGCCGGACGCCGCTGCCCGCCTGGGCCGGCTGCGCAACGGCTGTCCCATCCGCCATCTCGAAGCGTCGGACAAGGGGTATGCCATCGACGGCGCAGGCTACGACGCCATCGTTCTTGCCGTGCCGCCCTACACGGCGGCCCGCTTGCTCGGCACCTTGCCTGCAGATCACCCGCATCCGGCCTATCGGCACATCCGGCGGCTCGAACAGATCCCGGATCTGATCGAGCCGGACGTGCTGCGGAAAATCTCGTCCGCTTACTTCGGCCTGATCACCCATCTCGACGAACAGATCGGCGAAGTCATGGATGCCGTTGAAAAGTATGCGCCCGCCGAAACGACCAATCTGCTCTACACCAGCGACCACGGCGAACTGTTCGGCTCCCACGGGTTGCTGGGCAAGCGGGTCTTCTACGAGCAGTCGGTGGCCGTGCCGATGATTCTGGCCGGCGCCGATGTGCCCGCGGGTCGCCGATCCGACCAGTTGGCTTGCCATGTCGACCTTTTCCCGACCGTACTCGAAGCGCTGGACATTCCGTTGTCCGCCGAAGATGCGGACTTGCCGGGCCGATCACTCTTCGCGCTCGCCAACCGAATGGCGGCCGGACCCGATGGCCGGCTCGTCTTCGCGGAGTTCCATGCGCACGGATCCGCGGCGGGGGCGTCCATGATCAGAGGCGAGCGATACAAGCTGATCTATCACGTCGGCATGCCCGTCCAGCTTTTCGATCTCGCGGTGGATCCGGACGAGACACGGGACGTGGCGCCTGATCCGGGCTATTCCGAGGTGTTGCGGTGCTTGTTGGATGCATTGAGGGAGCAGGGTAGGCCCGAGGCTATCGACGCGCGTGCAAAGGCCGACCAGCGACGACGGGTGGACGAATTGGGCGGCAGGGAGCAGGTGAGCAAGGGCGAGGCCATCTTGTTTTCTCCTCCGCCGGGTGAAGCGCTCGAGCCGCGGGCGAAGCCGCTGTAGTTTTCGATGCCCCTGTGTGATAGCCAACGTGAACACCGTCGCCATTCTGGGAGGAATGGGCCCTTTCGCCGGCGCCGACCTCCTTTCCAAATTCCTGTCCGCCTGCATCGACGAGATCATCGCGCGAGGCGGCAACGTGAACGACCAAGCCTTTCCCGCACACTACCTGTCGCAGTGGCCGCACCCGGATCGCACGAAAGCCCTGCTCGCGGGGAAGCCGGAGCAAGACCTCGTGTTGTCCAGCCTTTCGCAAAGCGTCAGCGCGTTGCAGACGCTCGATGTGCGCGCGATTGCCATCGCGTGCAATACCGCCCACGCCTGGCACCAGGAGCTCGCCGGGCGCCACGCCGGCGTCGAGTTGCTGCATATTGCCGAGGTGACCGCCCGGGCGGCGTGCCGGCTGGACGGGCGGCCCGTCGGTCTGCTGGCGACGGAGGGCACCTATCGCTCCCGCCTGTACAGCCCGTTTTTCGAATGCCAGGGCCTTGTCTGCATCGAGCCCGATGACGCTGAGTCGACGCTGCTGATGCAAGGTATTTATCGGGGGGTCAAGGCGGGGAACATGGCGCTGGGCCGGCGGTGCCTGTCGGAAGTCGTCGTCAGGATGCGAGACCGCACAGGCGTGGACAAGTTCGCCATGGCCTGTACGGAGATTCCGCTCGCGTTGTCCGGATTCCCGTTCGAGCGGGGGGTGGTGTTGATCGATCCGGCCGTAGAGCTTGGCGCCGCGCTTGCGAAACGCGCCTATGCGTCTCGTGGCGCGTGCTGAAAATCCGCGGCGCGGATGATGTTCCATTTCCGGTCCTGAAAACACTCGTCCCGGAGGCCCCGCACGCCTACTTGCCCGCGCGGCTGCTTTGCGAACCCCGCAGGACACCGGTCCAGCGGGATATCTCACCCTCGACGAACTCTCGATGGCCAGCCGGCGTCTGCAAGTTTTCGCTAACGACCAGCGCGCCCAGTCGCTCCTGCTCGCTGACGAAATCACGGCTGGCCAGGATTTCCCTGAGCGTGCCATTGAGTTTCCCGCGGATTTCTGGCGGCGTGTTCCTGGGGGCGTAGAGTCCATGCCATATGGTCACGTTGAATCCCTTGAGACCGGATTCGTCCAGCGTCGGCAGCGCGTCGAGCTCCGGGGTCGGCACGCGCTTCAGCGAGGTGACCGCGAAGCCTTTGATTTTTCCTCCCTTGATTTGGTCCTGCGCGCCGATTGTCATGGTGCACAAGAGGTCGAGCTGGTTCCCCATCAGGTCTATCATCGCCGGGCCCGTCCCCTTGTAGGGGATAGTGGTCAGCTTTATGCCGAGTTTTTCCTGGAGCTGCAGGCCGCACAGGTCGGACGCGGAACCGGGGCCGCCATTGGCCAGGTTGACCTTGTCATGATTGCCCTTGAGCCATGACGTGAGTTCGTCGATGTTCTTCGGGGCGAGCGTGGGGCGGCCCACCAGCGTCATTGGCACTTCGTTGATCAGCCCCAGGTAATCGAAGGCCTCCAGGGTCTTGCGTTCCCACCCGGGGTAGAGGGCCGGCCAGGTTGCCATGCCCACGTGGACAAGCATCAAGGTGTAGCCATCAGGGCGGGCATTGGCCACCTTTCCCGCGCCGATGGTGCCGCCGGCTCCACCAATGTTCTCGACCACAACCGTCTGCCCCAGGCGCTGGCGCATGGCTTCGGACAGATCCCTGGCCAGTTTGTCCGTGGGGCCGCCCGCGGAGAACGGCACCAACAATGTGATGGGCCTGCTGGGAAAGGAGTCTGCCGCCGCGGCGGGCGAGACCGCATGGCCGCCAACCATGCCCATCGATAGCAAAGCGAAAAGTAAACTAGCAACTTGAGCCATCATCATTCCGTCCAATTGCTCATTCCAGGCGAATCCCGACCTTCTTCACGACGGCCGTCCATTGTTCGTTCTCGGCTGCGAGAAACCGGTCGAATTCCTTTCTGGAGATGTCCTGCACGTTCAACCCCTGGGCCGACAACTGCTCCCGGGACGTAGGGTCGGCGAGGGCCTTGGAAACGGCGCCATGGATGATGTCCAGCACCTCAGGCGGCGTCGCCCTGGGGGCGACGATGCCGAACCAGTTTTCGACGTTGAAGCCCGCCACCCCTCCTTCTGCCAGTGTCGGCACATCCTCCATGACCGGAGAGCGAGCCGAGCCGCTGACACCGATGGCGCGCAGCTTGCCGCTCTTCACATAGGGAACCCCCGTCGTCATGTTCGCGAACATGGCGGGTACGTGTCCGCCGAGGAGGTCGACGATCGCGGGGGCTTCGCCGCGATAGGGAACGTGGTCGAGCTTGACCTCCAGCTTGCTTGCGAGGAGTTCCATGGCGAGGTGTGGAGGCGTGGCTATCCCTCCGGACGCATAGCTCCTGGTTGCGCCGGGTTTCTTCAACGCCTCCTTGAAATCATCCAGCGACTTCACCGGGGAGTCGGCGCGCACCAGAAGTACCAGCGGTGCGCTGCCTATCAGCGACACCGCGGCCAGGTCCTTGGCCGGATCGACCTGGGGATCTTTCATGGCCGGGGGAACCATCGCCAGGTTGCTGACGGATCCCATCATGAGCGTGTAGCCGTCCGGCCGGGATTTGGCCAGATCCCGCATGGCGATCATGCCGCTGGCGCCGGTACGGTTTTCCACGATGACTGACCAGCCTATCGTCTGCAGTCTCTGCGCGACGATCCGGGCCGCGTTGTCGACGCTGCCGCCCGCCGCGAATCCCACCAGCAAGGTGATGGGCTTTTCCGGATAGTTCCGGGTCGAAGATGCCGCGACGGCGGCTTCCGATAGCGCGCACGCCAGCAGCACCTGGCCTATCAGGAATCTTTTTTTCATTGGGTGCCTCCTCCTGTACAGCGATCTTTTCTTTTAAATGCAATCAAGACGATAAAAACTCGATGCGGTAAGGCTGAATAAACACTCTTTCTCGACGTCCGTTGCCCCGCTTGCCACCCGCTTGAACGCGTTCCACAGAACGCCATAGCTGCAGCTTGATTTCTCAACGGGAAAATTGCTTTCGAACATGCAACGCGAGGCGCCGAAGGCCTCTATGCACGTGTTGAAGTAGGGCGACCAGAGCGCCGCCAGTTCATCGGAGCCCGGAGGCCGGGCACGCCGATAAAGTTCGAACCCGCCGAGCCGCATGCCCAGGCCGCCAAGCTTGACGAATACGTTCTCTCTTCTTGCGATATCCCGAATGCTTGCGTCCCACTCTTTCATCGCCCTGGCGCGTTGATTGGCGTAGGGGCCGATGCCGATCGGTCCGCCGCAATGGTTCAGCACGATCCGGCTTTCCGGGAAATGGTCGGCCAGGCTTGCCACTTCAGGGATCTGGGGGTGATAGACCCACGCATCGAAACCCAGTCCCGCCTCCGAGAGCATCCTGAAGCCTCTCCGGAACTCCGGACTTGCAAGCAGGCCCGGCGGCGGAATGGGGCCCGACACCCGCACATCGGGGCTATCGTGGCAAGCCGCGACCTGGCGCACCCCTTTCAGCCTGCCGCCGCCGGCGGTTCGGTGAGCCTGGAGCGCCTCGGCGAGCAACGCTTCCGGCAAACGCAAGTCGATGTTTGCCACGATGCCCGCGCAGAACCTGATCGGCCCGTAGTCGCCGCTGGCGGCCAGGGCTGCCATCCCGTTCGCGAACTCGGTTTCCCCCACGGTGCGCAGGTGTTCCGGGCCACCTTGCCGCCAGGATGCCCGGCTTTCCACGAAAACCGTGGAGATGACGTTGTGCCCCGACCCCACGTCGCCAAGCAGATCATCAGGCATGTATCGCGGCGAACGTGACCGATCCCAGAGATGATGATGCGCATCGACGATGCGCCGGGCCGGGTCGATGACGTCTTCCCCGTGGCGTGCAAGCCATTCGGCATCGATCGAAGGATGCGCCGCCACGTCGGGATCGGCCGCGCGCATGATCAGGCGACCCGCCAGTTATCGACGATGTCCTCGTTGAGTTCGACGCCGATGCCCGGCCGTTCCGGCACGACCATGAAACCGTCTTCGAATATCTCGACCGGCTGCTTGAGCAGGTCGTGGCGCAGCGGATTCGGTTGATTCTTCGACCAATCGCTTTGCATGTATTCGAACATCAGGAAGTGCGGCAGGGCGACCGAGAACTGCAGCGTGGCGGCAAGGCACACGGCCGAGCAGCTTCCGGTGTGCGGTGCGTAGGGAATGTGGTTGGCCTGGAGCAGGGCGGCGATGCGCCGTGCTTCGGTGATGCCTCCGGTCCGGGATATGTTCGGCTGGAATATGTCCACGGCCTTTTTCGCGATGAACTCGCGCGCGCCGTACATCATGAAATCCGCTTCGCCAAGCGCGATGTTGATGTCGAGCGCCGCGGCGAGCGCCGCGTTGCCGTCGATGTTGTCAGGGCTGAGCGGCTCTTCGAACCAGTAGATGTCCAGGTCCTGCATGGCACGGCCGACGCGCAACGCGGTGCCGATGTCTTCGCCGTATGCGCAGTTCGCGTCGACCATCAGCTTCATCTCGTCGCCGACGTCTTCCCGGATCGCACGCACGAAATCGATATCCAGCTCCGGCCGCTCGAGGTTGCGGCCGATCTTGATCTTGATGGCTTTAAAGCCACGGGTCTTGTAGTCGCGCGCCTGAGCCAGGACCAGATCCATGTCCCGGAAACGGATGGACGACGCATATGCCCTGAGTTTCTCGTGGTGCCGGCCGCCGACCAGCTTGTACAGCGGAACGTCCAGCGTCTTGGCCGCCGCGTCCCAAATGGCGATGTCGAGCCCGCTCATGGCCTCGGTGTAGAAGCCCCGGGAATGGCCCCGGTTCATCATGGTTCCGTACATCAGCTCCCAGAGCGCCTCTCGATCCAATACATCCCGGCCGATCAGCATGGGGGCGATATCCCGGATGATGTCCCGGGTCGCGGTAGGCGCCAGCCGGACCATGCATTCGCCCACACCCTCGATGCCGAATTCGGTCTGGATGCGGACCAAGGTCGTTCGATAGCCGCTGAAGATCGTGTCCGCCAGGACCGAAGCATGGGGAATGCTTATCGGCGCGTCGATTTTCTCTTTCAATGGAACATAGAGGCTGATGGCCTCGATATTCGTTATGCGATTCTGCTTCACGCTTTGTCTCCTCCACTAAAACATGTTCTATAGAACGCTGAGCACCAGTTCCATGGCCGGCGTGACTTCCCGGTCACCTTCCACCGATTGCAGCGTGGAGACGATGCGCCCTCCGGCGCGCAGGATGTGGTTCTTCACGTGGTCTTCCACGGTGCTGGGATTGCATTCCCGGAAAAGCTGGACAATTTCCTTGTGTTCGGCCCAGGACGTCTTGAGGTGGTCTTCGAACGAAAGAGAAATGTGGCGATAACGGACGATGACCGGGCTCAGGTTGGTGAGCAGGTGCTTGATGCGTTTGTTGCCGGATCTCTCCAGGATCAGATCGTGGAACTGGCCGTTGAGCATCGCGGCCGCGTGCAATGCGTTCGTATCGACGATCCTGGCCCCGGCGTCGCAGATGTTTTCGAGCTCTGCCGCGAAGCCCTCGTCGACGTGCAGGGCGGCCAGCCGCGCGGCCATCCCTTCCAGGCTGGCGCGGGTGCAGTAAACATCTGCGAGATCGGCGGCCGTGGGCGAGTAAACCCGGACCCCGCCTTTTTCCGCCACCAATAGGCCGGTATCGACCAGACGCCTCACGGCATCCCGGACGGGGGTGCGGCTGACTTCAAGCTGTTCCGCCAACTGGACTTCGCCAATCGTCTCTCCTGCCCTCAGTTCGCCGCTGACGATCCGCTCTTTCAGGATGTCGTACACCCGGTCGTAGAGCGGCCGTTCGCCTTTGAGTGGCACGGATACCTTGTTTTTTTCTGGATTCATTTGTGTGTTCTTTGATGTATACATCAATGTGTTCAATCTTAGAGCCGATTTTTCGCCGTGTCAAAGCATCATTCGTAAGCGGGGAGGGCCTATGGGGGCGACAAGGTTCTCGAATCCCGGCGACAGGTCGCCCGCATTCCTCCATGCCCGCCTCACCCGGCCGCTTGCGCCGGCGTGCCAGGCCCGACGGATCGATCGGTGACTGCGATCGGATGCTCCGGTTTGATCCGCTCTCGCAATAGCCGGCGGAACCGTGCCGCGCTGCGAAAGCGGTGTTTTCGGGTTTATCTGAATCCCGGTGGGGTTTTCAGGAAAATGGGCCTGCATTATCTCCAATCGTGCAATTGCCGGTATCGCTGAATTACCGCAACCCGCATCAAACAAGGCTCCGGGGATTTGTTCATATCGACTACCTAAAATGGGCGATAGCCCTGAAGCGGTTCGAGGATAGAATGTCCACGGGTTTTTCCCATGGTGTCGCTGCCTTTCGATTTGGCCGCATCTTTGGCAATCGTTTCCTTGAAAATATAATTTCCGTGGTTTTTATATAAAAGAGAATGCACCCGATGGCCGCGGCCACGTAGCGCTGCTTTTTTTGCCCGCAGGCTTTCGGGAGATGATCGTTTGATGAAAAGAAGAAATAAATTCATGCCAAGAATGGAAAGAAAAAAATCCCTGATCAGCTCGATGTTTCTCGCCCTGGCCCTGTTGGCAGGGTGTGGCAGCGGATCCAATACCGATGCCAGGCTCGAAATATCGTTGACGACGGAACCCAAGCCCGCCAACGATATCCATCAGGCGGTGCAACTGGAGTTGCAAGGCATCAGCAAGTTCCAGGTGGAATTGCTGGATGACCAGGGTAAAGCCCTGAATTTCCAGACGATCGACGTGCCCGCGGGCAGCAAGAGGGTCACGGCGACCTTTCCGGTGGCGAAGGAAGGTTCGTACCAGGTTCGAAGTTCAGCGTTCACGTCGAATGACGCCATGCTTGGAACCACCAGCCAGACTGTCCAGGTGCGGCCGGGAGTCAACCAGCTTGGCGTTGATACGTTGGGCTTGAGCAATCTCTACTACGCCAGCAACACGGATCTGCCGCAAACAAAAAGTGCCGCCGGCCTGGAGAAGTTCTTATCCTTCGACCAGCCTGGCATCGCGTTGCAAGCCTATTGTTTTTTTGGCTACCTGGAGGACGACAGCCAGAATCAGATGGCGTATTTCAGCCTGATCCAGCGGCTTGAACAGCAGATCGATCCTTCCGGCAGCGCCGAGGTCAGGTTGCCGTTCATCATGTCCGGAACAGGGATCAGCACTCCGGGCCTGGGCGGATTCCGCACGGGTGGAACATTGGGGGCCGCCCTGGTGGGCAACGCGATTGCGCTGACCCAGCCTTGGGATCTCAGCGTTACGTCTGAAAATGCCGTGGGAGCGGTCACCCCCAAGAATGAAACCAGGGCAAAGCTGGTTTCGGGCCGCTTTGGGCAAAAAGGGGCCCGCTACAAGATCCAGTCCCATGGCGCGGATAATCTTGGCAAGTTGATGACGACCGAAATTCTGGTGGAAGACACCATGGGCTTTGTCAGCGAGGGTTTCGGAGTCAATGCATTCTTGCCCAATTGGCTGTTGCCCGAGCAGGAAAAAGCCATTCGCAAGAATTTCGGGGGCTCGGTCGAGAAGTATCTGGCGGCTACCCAGAACCCGATGACCGGCCAGGGCTCCTATTACTATTCCGCGCCTTTTCTCAAGGTGATCACGTTCAAAGTGACCTATGACGAAAACGGCACCGTGGTTTCCCAGGGTACGGGTGGCCTGTTGTGGATGGATGTCGTATACCAGACCTTCGACGATGCGGCGACCGAGATCGTGAAGGATTCCACGTGGGCCTTTTTCATCATGCAGTTTCCAGAGCAGCAGAAGGCCATCATGACCACCCTGGTTGGAACCAAGGTCAGCGATTACCGTGTCAGTTCGCTATTCAGCATGGATGCGCCAAAGAATCCAAATGGCGTGCTGGAGCCGGAGCACCGCTGGAACCTGCAGGACATAGTCATGAAACCGATCGCCGGCAGTGAATGGAAAAGCCCGGATTCGGGGGAGATCTACTATACGAAATACAAGATCGTCCTGTCCGGCGAGCGTTCAGCCGATTTGACCGTCACCATGGCCTGGAATGACCAGGAAGTGAACGCCGGCTCCCGGTTTGTCTACGAAGGACTGGGGAATGTCACCGGTACGCTGGATGGTGAAGTGGTGAATGGCTCCGCCTGGCTCGAGATGCAGCCAATTGGCAAGCTCAACTAGGCTGCATGTCCTGCGTTCCAGGAAGGCCGGATAATACCTTCGGCTTTCCTGGCCGGTTTTCATGGGTGCTGTTACGAAGACGGCGGGCTGGGCGGGCGTTCAGTCCCTGAAATTCTCGAAGCCCAGGGGCAGGTCGGTCACGTCCTTCTTCAGCAGCGCGATGGCGCTTTGCAGGTCATCGCGCTTGGCGCCCTGCACGCGCACGGCGTCGCCCTGGATGCTGGACTGGACCTTCATCTTGCTGTTCTTGATCAGGGCCACGATCTTCTTGGCCGCGTCCTGCGGCACGCCGTTGCGCACGGTCAGTACCTGCTTGACCTTGTCGCCGCCCATTTTCTCGACCTTGCCATGATCGAGGAAGCGCACGTCCACGCTGCGCTTGGTCATCTTGTTCAGCAGCACGTCCCGCACCTGGTTCAGCTGGAAATCGCTGTCGGCATAGGCCGTGAGTTCCTTGTCGGTCTGTTCGACACGGGCGTCCGAGCCCTTGAAGTCGAAGCGGGTGGTGATTTCCTTGTTGGTCTGTTCGACGGCATTGCGCAGTTCGACCAGGTTGGGTTTGCAGACGACATCGAATGTAGGCATGGGTGAACTCCTTGCATGTGGCTTGCGGCCTATCTTGGAATAGAGGAATTGTAGTCAAGTAAGATGGCGGGGCCGCGGGAAATCCGTTCCGCGGCGCTTGTTCCCTGCCTGGTGCCCAGATTGGCTGTCGCTTCCGATTCCGGCGCTTGCGCGGGCCTCGTGCCCGGCGCCTGCGATCTTTCGTCTCTCAATACCCTGGGGCTGGCCAGTTCGGCGCCGGCCTGCGTCACGCTGCGCAGCCAGGACGATCTGCCGGCCCTGGCCGGCCTGGCGCGTTCTCACGGCGGTGGCGTCCTGGTGCTGGGAGGAGGGAGCAACCTGGTCCTGCCGCCCCGGGTGCGCGGCCTGGTGGCGCGGATGGCGCTGCGCGGCATCAGGCTGGCCGGCGAGGACGACCAGGCCCGCGTGGTCGAAGCCGCGGCGGGCGAGACCTGGCATGACCTGGTTACCTATTGTGTCGGGCGAAACTGGGGCGGGCTGGAAAACCTCGCGCTGATTCCCGGGACCGTCGGCGCCGCGCCGGTGCAGAACATAGGTGCCTATGGCGTGGAGCTGAGCGATCGCTTCGCCGGCCTGGTGGCCTATGACATGCTGCGCGACGCCTGGGTAGAGATGGACGCCGGCCAATGCGCGTTCGCTTACCGGGACAGTGTCTTCAAGCGCGAACCGGGACGTTGGGTCATTTCCGCCGTCCGGCTGAGGCTGCCCCGGCGGTGGACGCCCGTGCTGGACTATCCCGATCTGCGGCGGCACGAGGGCCTGGCCCGCTCGCCCACGGTGCGCGATGTCTACGAGGCGGTCTGCGCGATCCGCAGGGCCAAGCTGCCGGATCCCGCCGTACTGGGCAATGCCGGCAGTTTTTTCAAGAATCCCGTGGTGCCCGCCGTGCAGTACGACCGGTTGCGCGCGGATTTTCCCGGCCTGGTGGCGTATCCCCAGGAGGACGGCACGTACAAGCTGGCAGCGGGATGGCTGATCGACCAATGCGGCTGGAAGGGCCGCCGCATGGGGCCGGTGGGTGTGCACGAACGCCAGGCGCTGGTGCTTGTCAATCATGGCGGCGCCCGGTCTGGCGACGTGCTGGCGCTGGCGGAGGCGGTGCGGCGCGACGTGCGCGAACGCTACGGCCTGGAATTGGAGATCGAGCCGGTCGTGGTGCCCGGCATCGAGCCCGAGGTCCGTTCCTAGGCGGCTTCTTGCAGCGCGGCGTGCTGCCGGACGAAGCGCAGCAGCAGTTCGCGCGCCTCGGGCGCGGGCCGCAGGCGGGCGCTCAGCGCCGGGACGTCGAAGCCTTCCTCGCCCAGCCTGGGGCCGAAGTGCGTGAGATAGGTGCCCATGATCAGGGGGCAGAATTCCGGATGATATTGGCTGGAAATCACGCGATCGCCGTATTGCACGATCTGGTGCGCATCGTGTTCGGAGCGCGCCAGCACGGTGGCGCCGGCTGGCAGCTCCATCACGCTCTGCTGGTGGATCAGGTGCGCGGGAAAGCGCGAGGGCAGCCCCGCCAGCAGGGGGGATTCGCTGGCGGCGGGTAGCAGTTCGACCGTTTGCGTGCCCACTTCGCGGCCGCGCGGATGGAAGTCGACCCGGCCGCCCAGCGCGTGGGCCAGCAACTGGTGCCCGTAGCAGATGCCCAGGATGGGCAGGCCCAGGTCCACCGCCTGCCGTATCCAGCCGGCCGTGCGTTCGCTCCAGCCGGCCCGGTCGGTGACCATCGCGGGCGAGCCGGTGATGATGGCGGCGCGATAGCTGGAAGGGGGCCGCAGCTCGGCCCCCTGGTGCACGGCAACGACCTCGATATCCCCGGCGCGCAGCCCGGCCGCTTCGCGGATCATGCAACTGAAGGTGCCATGCCGGTGGGATACCGGTTCGGGCGGGAGCCCGGTCTGGATGATGGCCAGGGGTGGAAGGACGTTCTCGTTCATGGCGCTCGAAAAACAAATCGGCGGCCCGAAGGCCGCCGATGGCGGGTCAACGCCAGCCCGTTTCCGGGCTGGTGGCAGGCACGGGTTCGGCCGGCTGGGTCATCCGCGTTTGCGACGGGCGTTTTCCGCGATGCGCATGCGCAGGGCGTTCAGCTTGATGAAGCCGCCGGCGTCGGCCTGGTCGTAGGCGCCGCCGTCGTCGTCGAAGGTCGCGATGGTCTGGTCGAACAACGTGTTCTTCGAATCACGGGCGATGGTGTAGACGTTGCCCTTGTACAACTTCAGGCGCACCCATCCGTTCACGGCCTGCTGGGTGTGGTCGATCAGCACTTGCAGCGCCTTGCGCTCGGGGCTCCACCAGTAGCCGTTGTAGATCAGGCTGGCGTAGCGCGGCATCAGGTCGTCCTTGAGGTGGGCGACTTCGCGGTCCAGCGTGATGGATTCGATCGCGCGGTGGGCGCGCAGCATGATCGTGCCCCCCGGGGTTTCGTAGCAGCCGCGGGACTTCATGCCGACGTAGCGGTTTTCCACCAGGTCCAGGCGTCCGATGCCATGCTTGCCGCCCAGCTTGTTCAGCTCGGTCAGCACTTCGGCGGGCGTCATGCGCTTGCCGTCCAGGGCGACGATGTCGCCGTGCTCGAACTCGACGTCCAGGTACTCGGGGGCGTCGGGCGCGGCTTCCGGGGCCACGGTCCAGCGCCACATCGATTCCTCGGCCTCGGCCTTCGGATCTTCCAGGTGGCGGCCTTCGTAGCTGATGTGCAGCAGGTTGGCGTCCATGGAGTAGGGCGCGCCGCCTTGCTTGTGCTTCATCTCGATGGGGATGCCGGCCTGTTCGGCGTAGGCCAGCAGTTTCTCGCGCGAAAGCAGGTCCCATTCGCGCCACGGGGCGACGACCTTGATGCCCGGTTCGAGCGCGTAATAGCCCAGTTCGAAGCGGACCTGGTCATTGCCCTTGCCGGTGGCGCCGTGGGAGACGGCGTCGGCCTTGACCGCGCGCGCGATCTCGATCTGGCGCTTGGCGATCAGCGGCCGGGCAATGGACGTGCCCAGCAGGTACTCGCCTTCGTAGATGGTGTTCGCGCGGAACATCGGGAAGACGAAATCGCGGACGAATTCCTCGCGCAGGTCGTCGATGTAGATGTGTTCCGGCTTGATGCCGAACTTCAGGGCCTTGGCGCGCGCCGGCTCGAGCTCTTCACCCTGGCCGATGTCGGCGGTGAAGGTGACGATTTCGCACTGATACGTATCCTGAAGCCATTTCAGGATGACGGATGTGTCAAGGCCGCCCGAATAGGCTAGTACGACCTTCTTTACTTCGCTCATTGATGTTCCCAGGGCATGGACGGCCCGCGCGTGGCGGTGCGGCTTTCAGGCCGGTCTAGGTCACCGGGGATATGGGGGCGCACCCGGGGGCGCTCCGTGCCATACGCGCGGGATCGTGCAATCGCCCCCCGGCCTCACAAGGGCGATCTGCCATTGTACCACCCCTATGCCTTCGGGCGTAGGGAAGCCCACCCCCCGCACGCGTCAGCGGGCAGGGGGTGGGCTTGTCACAACCTGCCCAGGAGGAGGAACTCCATCAGGGCTTTCTGCACGTGCATGCGGTTCTCGGCTTCGTCCCAGACCACGCTCTGGGGGCCGTCGATGACCTCGGCGGTGACTTCCTCGCCGCGGTGGGCGGGCAGGCAGTGCATGAAGACCGCGCCGGGGTCGGCCACGGCCATCATGTCGCTGTCGACGCACCAGTCGGCGAAGGCGGTGCGGCGCTCTTCGTTTTCGGCTTCGAAGCCCATGCTGGTCCAGACGTCGGTCGTGACCAGGTGGGCGCCTTTGCAGGCTTCCATGGGGTCGGCGAACTGCTTGAGCCGTTCGGCGTCGACGACGCCGGCGCGTTCGGGTTCGAGTTCGTAGCCGGGCGGGGTCGAGACGTGGAGGTTGAAGTCCAGCAGCTCGGCGGCCTGCAGCCAGGTGTTGCACATGTTGTTGGAATCGCCCACCCAGGCCACGGTCTTGCCCTGGATCGAGCCGCAGTGTTCGATGTAGGTAAAGATGTCGGCCAGGATCTGGCAGGGGTGGAACTCGTTGGTCAGGCCGTTGATGATGGGCACGCGCGAATAGGCGGCGAAGCGCTCGATCTTGGTCTGTTCGAACGTGCGGATCATGACCAGGTCGACCATCCGCGAGATGACCTGGGCCGAGTCCTCGACCGGCTCGGAGCGTCCGAGCTGGGAGTCGCCGGTGGTCAGGTGGATGACCGAGCCGCCCATCTGGTACATGCCGGCTTCGAACGACACGCGGGTGCGGGTGCTGGCTTTTTCGAACACCATCGCGAGCGTGCGGTCGCTCAGGGTGAAGTGCGGCTCGTAGTTCTTGAACTTGCGCTTGATCAGCGCGGCGCGGCTGAACAGGTATTCGATTTCCTCGCGCGCGAGGTCGTTGAACTGGAGGAAGTGGCGCAGCGCGGGGGAGGTCTTCGGATTTTGCTGGGGAGTTGCGGTCATGCGACGCCTCTGACAGAGAGTTGCCGAATCGGCGGGCGGTGCCGTGGCGCCGCGGGCCATCGACTCATCGGCTCGTTTCGCGGAAAGGATCAATGATACCCGAGGCATTGTTACAGGCGGCGGGGGCGCCAAGATGGTGCGCGATCGCGGCGGCGACGAGGGGAGCGTGGGTCCGCGCCAGATCGTGGTCCCCGCCGGGAACGATCTGTAGCCGGGCATGGGGAAGCAGCGATGCCAGGCGCTTCCCGACGGCCAGGGGGCTGATGGGGTCCTGGTCGCCCCAGAGCAGGAGCGTGGGGGCCGTGATCGAGGGGAGGCGCGCCGACAGATCTTCCTGCGGACCGGCGATCCAAGGGGCCGCCCCGGGGTAGGCCAGGAAATAATCGGTGCGCCAATCGGCTCCGCCGAGGTCCGCGACCGGGACGCCGCCCGAGGTGGCGGCGAGAACCAGGCGGTTGACCAGCGAGGGGGCCGCGAGCGCCAGCCGGATCGCGATCAGGCCGCCCATGGATTGCGCGACGATGTCGACCGGTTCGGTGATGTGCCGCAATGCCAGGCGGACGAGGTCGTCGATCCCGTTCACGTCGGGGTGGGGTGGCTCGTTTCCCAGTCCCGGCCACGCCAGCAGGATCCCTTCCGGTCCGAGGCGGCCGGAGACGGGTTTCCAGAACGAGGCGCTGCCCCCGGCTCCGGGCAGGAAGAGGATTTTGGCGGCGCGGGTCGTCATGAGAGTGGGGCGGAAATCGTGCCGCGCGCGTGCGCGCCGTTCAGTGTGCGGGTGGAGGACGGGCGGGTCGATAAGCTACAATGCCGAGCTTCTCTGGCGGGGGTGACCCTGCCCGTCGCGAGCCTTGCCGGGCCCTATCTGGTCTGCCGGGCCCGCGTCGAGTCCCGCCGCCGCGCGGGGCGGTCCGGCTGGTGCGTGCAACACGGGTGTGCGACGGACCGGGCTCAAGATCCATCGGGTTCACGAGACCCATTCACGGCGGACATGCTTCCGCAGACAACGGCGATGGCTGAAAGCGTCAGGCAGTTCATTATTCAGGGTATCACTTCCAGCGGCAGCAAGTTCCGCCCCAGCGACTGGGCCGAGCGCCTGGCTGGTGTCATGTCGCCTTTTCGGCCGAAGGGGAGCGTGGCGAGTCCCTTCACCTATTCCCCTTACGTCGTGCCCACCTTCATCGATGGCGTCAAGTGCGTGGTGGTGGACGAGCGGTTGCGGGCGCTCGAGCCCCTGGCCTGGCAGTTCGTGAGTGATTTCGCGCGCGACAACGATTTGCGCACGGTCGAGGCCTGCCTGATTCCCGATACGCCGCCCAGGCCTCGGCAGCCCTGAGCGGGCGGAGTCCGGTTGGCGGGGCGGGGCCATCTTTGCCATGCATGGACGAACAAAAGCCAGCTTGGCAGGTGGGTATCCTGCCAGGCTGGCGTTTTGCTCGCGCGCAGCGCCGGGCCGCGCTGCGGAATCAGATCAGGCCAGGGCCTTGACGGCGGCGGCCAGGCGGCTCTTGTGGCGAGCGGCCTTGTTCTTGTGAATGATCTTCTTGTCCGCGACGCGGTCGATGACGCTGGTGGCCTTCTGCAGCACTTCCGTGGCGGCGGTCTTGTCGCCAGCTTCCACGGCCTGGCGCACGCGCTTGATCGACGTGCGCAGCATCGAACGCAGGCTGGAGTTGTGCTTGTTGCGGACCACTGCTTGGCGGGCGCGCTTGCGTGCTTGGGCGGTATTAGCCATGAAAATTCCGTATCTGGTAGGGCGAAGTCACGACTTGCTATACGCGGCGGCAGGAGCTTCGCAAAGCCAAAGACTATAGCCCCAAATGACCGTAAAATCAAATACTTCGTGGTCGAGTCCCCGCAAAACCACGAGCAAGGCAACCATACTCGCGCGGTGCGCCGCGTACAAGGCCATCCATGAATTTGCTGCGCGCCGCGGCCACCATCAGTAGTTATACCCTGTTGTCCCGCATCACCGGCCTCGTGCGCGACGTGCTGATTGCCCGGGCATTCGGCGCCGGCAGCCTGACCGACGCGTTCTGGGTGGCTTTCCGCATCCCCAATCTGCTGCGGCGGCTGTTCGCCGAAGGCGCGTTTTCGCAGGCTTTCGTGCCCATCCTGGGAGAGGCCCGGAATCGCCATGCGCCCGAGGATACCCGCCGCCTGCTGGACCACGTGGCCTCGCTGCTGACCTTCGCGCTGATGGCGGTGACGGCGGTGGGCGTGATCGCGGCGCCCTGGGTGGTCAGCGCGATGGGCAGCGGGCTGCGGGGCGCGGAGCGCGTGGCCGACTTCCAGGCGGCGGTCTGGATGACCCGTGTGATGTTCCCCTACATATTGTGCATGTCGCTGGTGGCCTTCGCGTCCGGCGTGCTCAATACCTGGCGGCATTTCGGCGTGCCGGCGTTCACGCCCGTGCTGCTGAACCTGTCGATGATCGCCGCCAGCCTCTGGCTCGCCCCGCACCTGGACGTGCCCCTGTACGCCCTGGCGGTGGGCGTGATGGCCGGCGGCGTGGCGCAGCTGGCGATGCAGTTCGTCGCCCTGGCGCGGCTGGGCCTGTGTCCCCGCATCGGGCTGGGGCTGCGCGCGGCCTGGGCGGATCCCTATGTGCGGCGCATCCTGCGGCAGATGCTGCCGGCCATCGTGGGCGTCTCGGTGGCCCAGGTGTCGCTGCTGATCAACACCAATATCGCGACCTGGCTGGCCCCGGGCAGTGTCACCTGGCTGTCCTTCGCCGATCGCCTGATGGAGTTTCCGACCGCGCTGCTGGGCATTGCGCTCAGTACCGTGCTGCTGCCGAACCTGTCGCAGGCCCATGCCGCCGGCCAGGCCGAGGAATACAGCGCGCTGCTGGACTGGGGGCTGCGCCTGACGCTGTTGCTGGGCTTGCCTGCGTGCCTGGGGATGGCCTTGATGTCCAAGGCCCTGGTCAGCACGCTGTTCCATTACGGCGCCTTTACCGCCGCCGACGTCGACCAGACCCGGATGGCGGTGGTCGCCTACGCGGTGGGCCTGATCGGGCTCCTGTCCGTGAAAATCCTGGCGCCCGGGTTCTACGCCAGGCAAGATATCCGCACCCCGGTCAAGATCGCGCTGGTGGTGCTGGTGACCACGCAGTGCCTGAACCTGGTGTTCGTGCCGTGGCTGCATCATGCCGGGCTCGCGCTGTCCATTGGCCTGGGCGCCTGCATCAACGCGCTGGCCCTGCTGGCCGGCCTGCGCCGTCGCGGCGTCTACCGGCCGCTGGCAGGATGGGGCGGCTTCCTGGCGCGGATGGCGGTGGCGCTGGTGGCCATGGGCATCGCGCTGTGGCTGGTGGAGCAGCGGGTCGACTGGCTGGGCCTGCAGTCCCACGCCTGGCTGCGCGTGGCGTTGCTGCTGGGATCCGTGGCCGGCGCCGCCGTGGTCTACTTCGGCGTACTGTTCGTGTTGGGCTTTCGGCCGCGTGATTTCCGGCGCCGGGCGGCGCCCGCCGGGACATAGGGACCACGGACAACCGGGAGTACCGATGCGATGCCTGACGCGCCCATCAACCGCACCAGCGAATTCCTGCCGCGCACCGCGTTCTGGATACGCGATCAGGCCACCTCGGTCGGGCAGCCGCCGCTGCACAAGCACGAGTATTTCCAGATCTATGTGAACCTGGCCGGCCGCACCGAGCACGTGCTGGGCGCGACGGTCCGGCCCATCCTGCCGGGCACGCTCAGTTTCATCATGCCGCTGCGCGTGCATTGCATCCGGCACGTCGAACCCGCGGAGTTCTTCGTCATCAATTTCCGCCGCGATTTCCTGCGGCCGGAGTCGCGCATGGACCTGCTGGAGCTGGAGGACGTGTCCATCGAGGAGATGCCCGAGCTCGCGCCGTTCCTGTACCAGGAGCACCTGGACTTCGAGCTCGGCGCGGACGAGTTGGCCGAGGTGCGTCGGTTGTGCCTGCGCATGCAGGCCGAGCACGGCCGGGGCGGCTTCTACGCCACCGAGTTCATCCGCGCGGACCTGTTCCGCCTGATCGGCCTGGCATGCCGCCGCCACCAGGACGATCTGCAGGCCCTGGCCCGGACCACGATGCTGCAAGGCAGCCGCCGGGCGTCGCTGGCCCGCGTGAGCCGCTTCATGAGGGAGCACCTGGCCGAGCCCATCACGCTGGCGGACGCGGCGGCTGCCGCCTATCTGTCGACCCATTACCTGGCGCACCTGCTCAAGCGGGAGACCGGCAGGACCTTTACCGAAATCCTGGCCGACCAGCGCATGGATCTCGCGTGCCGGATGCTGGTGGGGTCGCCGCGCCCGATCGCCGAGATCGCCGCCAGCGTGGGTTTTCCCGACGAGGCCTACTTCGCCCGCCGCTTCCGGCAACTGCGCGGCGTGACCCCCAGTGCCTATCGCAGCCAGGCCGCCGGCCGGGAGAGCCCGGCCGAGCGGGGCGAGGCCTGGCACGGCCCGTGATTTGTCCAAATTGTCGCCAATCCCGTCCATGGCCGGCGGTGGTCGCGGTTCCTATACTTTTCTTCATGCGCGGGGCGTGCGGGGGCATGCTGTCCGCGTCACCGGAAAAGGGAGGGCGCCATGTATCGACCGTTACGCCGGCTGGGGTTGGCAGCGTGCCTGTGGGCATGCGCGATGGGAGCCGCCGCCGCGGCCGATGCGGATTATCCGGCCCGTCCGGTCCGCATGGTGGTGCCCTATGTCGTGGGCGGCAGCACCGACCTGCTGGGCCGCCAGTTCGCGCAGCGGCTGAGCACCGTGCTGGGCCAGCAGGTCTTCGTCGAGAACCAGGGCGGAGCCGGCAGCACGATAGGCACGGCCACGGTGGCCCGGGCGCAGCCGGATGGCTACACCATCGGCCTGCTGGACACCGCTTTCGCCATCAATCCCAGCCTGTACGCCAAACTGCCGTATGACAGCCTGACGGACTTCGATTTCCTGTCGGTGATCGCCACGGCGACCGGCGTGCTGGTGGTCAATGCCAAGCGGGTCAAGGCCCGGACGCTGCAGGAACTGGTGGCCGAGGCCAAGGCCCGGCCGGACCAGCTCAGTTTCGCGTCCGCGGGCTCGGGCACGGTCGTTCATCTGCATGGCGAGACCTTCAAGACGGCCGCGGGCATCAAGCTGCTGCACGTGCCCTACAAAGGGGCGGGGCCGGCGATCGCCGACCTGCTGGGCGGGCAGGTGGACATGATGTTCAACCTGCCGGTGCTGGTCGCGCCGCAGGTCAAGAGTGGCGTGCTGGCTCCGATCGCGGTGACCGGCGATAGGCGTTCGCCGATGTTTCCCGATACGCCGTCTTTCGCCGAGGCCGGTTATCCGGGCGTCAATGCCGTGTCGCTGTGGGTGGTGGCCGCGCCCAAGGGGCTGCCCGCCGCCGTCCATGACAAGCTGGTGGCCGCCATTGGCCAGGCCATGGCCGGGCCGGAGATGCAGGCCCGGCTGGCCGAGAATTCGTTCGAACGCACGGTGGTGCCGTATCCGCAGAGCGTGGATTTCGTGCGCGAACAGATGGCCAAGTTCGCCGCGGCGGTGAAGGCTTCCGGCGCGACGGTCAACTGATGCGCATCGTCGATATCCTGGAAAGAACGGTCGCGCTGGAGTCGCGCCTGTCCAATGCCCGTTCCGATTTCAGCCAGATGACCGCCACGGTGGTGGCGGTGGTTTCCGATGTCATCCGGGATGGACGCCCCCTGACAGGGTTCGCGTTCAATTCCTTCGGCCGCTATGCCTGCGGCGAACAGATCCGCGACCGGATCGCGCCGCGTATCCTGGGCGCCGATCCGGACAGCCTGCTGGATGGCACGGGGCGTAATTTCGATCCCGCGGCGATCCTGGCTTGCGGACAGCGGCGGGAGCGGCGGGGCGGCTACGCGGAACGCGCCATTCCCATGGGCACGGTGGATGTGGCCGTGTGGGACCTGGTGGCCAAGGTGGAGGGCAAGCCGCTGCACGCCGTGCTGGCCGAGCGTCATGGCGGCGGCCGGGCGCGCACGCACGCACCGGTGTATGTCGGCGGCGGCTGGTATTTTCCGGGACAAACGTCGCGCGACCTGAAAGACGAGATGATCCGCTACCGCGACGCCGGCTACCGGATGGTGAAAATGAAGATCGG
Organism: Alcaligenaceae bacterium SAGV5; assembly: GCA_009360345.1. Lineage (GTDB taxonomy): Bacteria > Pseudomonadota > Gammaproteobacteria > Burkholderiales > Burkholderiaceae_B > Pigmentiphaga. The sequence continues at coordinate 1,467,272 of SPDP01000001.1, read as the reverse complement.
CGGCCTGTCGGTGGCCGAGGACTGCCGGCGCATCGAAGCGGTGCTGAGCGAGATGGGCGACGGCCGGGCCCTGGCCGTGGACGCGAGCTGCGCGTTCGGCCGCGATGCCGCGCTGGACTACGCGCGCGCCATCGCGCCCTATGGCCTGCGCTGGTTTGAAGAGCCCTGCGACTTCATGGAGTACGGTATCTATGCGGACCTGGCCCGCGCCTACGAGGGGCCCCTGGCCACCGGCGAGAACATGGCTTGCGGCAAGGAGCTGGACCACTTCCTGTCCTACGCGGGCTTTCGTCCGGATCGCGACATCATCCAGCTCGATCCCCCGCTGTCCTTCGGCATCACCGAATACCTGAACGTGCTGGCGGTGGCCGGCAGGCACGGCTTTGCCCGTTCCGCGATGTATCCCCATGGCGGCAATCTGATGTGCCTGCATCTGGTCGGGGGCCTGGGGCTGGGAGGCTGCGAATCCTATCCGGATACGTTCGGGATCTTCAGCGGCTTCGGCGAGGAAGTCGCCATCGCCGAGGGGCAGGCCGTCCTGCCGCAGTCGCCGGGCATAGGTTTCGAGCGCCAGCCCGGTTTGTACGCCGTGATGAAGGACATGGCAGGATACTGACACCAACGAAGGAGTGAAAATGAAGATCGGACGCATGGCCACGGTGGCCGGAGCGCATGTATGCGCGATCGACGGCGATCGTGTCGTCGACCTGGCGCTGGCGGCCTGTTCGGCCGGGCGGGAATGGATGGCGCCGCTGTTCCGCGACCTGCGGCTGTTCCTGGCGGCGGGCGACATGGCGTGCGAGGAGGCCGCCAGCCTGGCCGCGTCCGGGCCCGCCGTTCCGTTGGCATCGGTGCGCCTGCTGGCCCCCATCGAACCGGGATCCAAGATCCTGGCGCACGTGGTCAATTATTTCGACCATGGCGCCGAGGGCAAGCTGACACCGCCCGAACAGCCGTTCTTCTTCACCAAGCTGCCCGGGACGGTGGTCGCCCCCGGCGACCCCATCTGCGGCCACGATTTTTCGAGCAAGGTGGATTACGAAGCGGAGCTGGCGGTCGTCATCGGCAGGGAAGGGCGCGATATCGCCGAAGAGGATGCCTACGCGCACGTGGCGGGATACACCGTTTGCAATGACGTGAGCTACCGCGAGCTGCAGGCCAACGAGGCGGCGCCGACCCTGACCGGCCGCTACGGCCAGAACTGGATACAGGGCAAGAGCCTGGACCGTTCCTGCCCGCTGGGGCCGGCCATCGCGCTGGCGCGGGACATTCCGCGGCCGTACCCGCTGCGCATCATGTGCCGGGTCAACGGCGAAGTCCGGCAGGATGCCTCCACCGAGCAGATGATCTTCAAGATCCCGGCGCTGGTCGCGTATATTTCGCGCGCGATGACGCTGCGGCCGGGCGACGTGATCGCCACCGGCACGCCCGCGGGCTGCGGCGTGGCCGACGGCCGCTATCTGCGGCCGGGCGATGTCGTGGAGTGCGAGATCGAGAAGGTGGGGAGCCTGCGCAACACGGTGATGGTGGCAAGCCGGGCCTGAGCGGCCCGGTTCCCGCCAGGGCGGGCGCCCCCCCCTCGCCAGGGCGGGCGCCCCCGCGAGGGGGGGCGCCGGCCGCTAGAGCAGCGGCACCAGCAGCAGTGCGACGAGGTTGACGATCTTGATGAGCGGGTTCACCGCGGGACCGGCCGTGTCCTTGTAGGGGTCGCCCACCGTGTCGCCGGTGACGGCGGCCTTGTGGGCCTCGGAGCCCTTGCCGCCGTGGTGGCCTTCCTCGATGTATTTCTTGGCGTTGTCCCAGGCGCCGCCACCGGTGCACATGGAGATGGCGACGAACAGCCCGGTGACGATGGCGCCCATCAGCATGCCGCCCACCGCCATGCGCGCCGCTTCGCCGCCCATCAGCAGGCCGATGATCACGGCCAGCACGATGGGCACCACCACCGGCAGCGCCGAGGGCACCATCATTTCCTTGATCGCGGCCTTGGTCAGCATGTCCACGGCCTTGCCGTACTCGGGCTTGGCGGTGCCTTCCATGATGCCGGGGATCTCGGCGAACTGGCGCCGGACCTCGACCACCACAGATCCCGCGGCGCGGCCCACGGCCTCCATCGCCATGGCCGCGAACAGGAAGGGGATCAGGCCGCCCACGAACAGGCCGATGATGACGGCCGGTTCGGCCAGCGAGAAATCGACGTTCTTGCCGAGGTGGTCGAGCGCGTGGGTGAAGTCGGCGAACAGCACCAGCGCCGCCAGGCCGGCCGATCCGATGGCGTAGCCCTTGGTGACGGCCTTGGTGGTGTTGCCGACCGCGTCCAGCGGATCGGTGATGTTGCGCACCGATTCCGGCATCTGCGCCATTTCGGCGATGCCGCCGGCGTTGTCGGTGATGGGGCCGTAGGCGTCCAGCGCGACGATGATGCCGGCCATGGACAGCATGGCGGTGGCCGCGACGGCGATGCCGTACAGGCCCGCCAGCGTGTAGGCGGCATAGATGGCCAGGCAGACCATGATCACGGGCGCGGCGGTGGACTTCATCGAGACCGCCAGGCCGGCGATGATGTTGGTGCCGTGACCGGTGGTCGAGGCCTGCGCCACGTAGCGCACCGGCTTGTATTCGGTGCCTGTGTAGTACTCGGTGATCCAGACGATCAGGCCGGTCAGCACCAGGCCCACCACGGTGCAGCCGTAGAGCCGGCCCAGGCTGTTGCCGTCGTCCAGCGGGGTGCCGGCGAAGACCCAGGCCGTCAGCGGATAGAACGCCACCAGCGCCAGGACGCCGGCCACCGCGAGGCCGCGGTAAAGCGCGGTCATGATGCGCTTGCCGGGACTGGCCTTGACCGCCATGCAGCCCAGGATGGACGCGATGATGGAGAAGCCGCCCAGGACCAGCGGGTAGATGACCGCCTGCAGCGGCGCCACCTCGATCACCAGCGAGCCTAGCAGCATGGTGGCGACGATGGTGACGGCATAGGTCTCGAACAGGTCCGCCGCCATGCCGGCGCAGTCGCCCACGTTGTCGCCCACGTTGTCGGCGATCACGGCGGGATTGCGCGGGTCGTCTTCGGGGATGCCGGCCTCGACCTTGCCCACCAGGTCGGCGCCCACGTCGGCGCCCTTGGTGAAGATGCCGCCGCCCAGGCGCGCGAAGATGGAAATCAGCGAGGAGCCGAAGGCCAGGCCGATCAGCGGCTGCAACTGCTCGTGCAGCCCGGCGCCGGCCGCGCCCGACAGGTTGGTGTCCAGCAATACCCAAAGCAGCACGGTGATGCCGGTCAGCCCCAGGCCCACCACCAGCATGCCGGTGATGGCGCCGCCGCGGAAGGCGACGGTCAGGGCTTCATTCAAGCCCCGTGTGGCCGCCTGGGCGGTGCGCACGTTGGCGCGCACCGAGACGTTCATGCCTATGAAGCCCGCGGCGCCGGAAAGCACGGCGCCCACTGCGAAGCCCAGCGCGCACGGCCAGCCCAGGCCGGGCACGAGGCCGATGACGACGAACAGCACCACGCCGACGATGGCGATGGTCGTGTACTGACGGGCGAGATAGGCTTGAGCGCCCTGCTGCACGGCCGTCGCGATTTCCACCATGCGGGTGTTCCCGCTTTCCTGCTTGAGTATCCAGAAGGTGGAAATCGCGCCGAACGCGACGGCCAGAAGGCCGCATACGAGCGCGAAGGACAGACCGGTTGCCATGCAACTCCTCCTTTTGTTCAACTACGAAAGTTTCAAAAACTACCGAGCAAACAAAAAACAGTGCAAGACATCTCCGCTCCAGGGCACCGCGGATCCGGCTTTGCCGGTCCCGCCAGTGCCGTCCCTTGAGGGGAGCGGCCATCGGCCGCCTGGGGAGGCTTCCCTTCCGGTCCGCCAGTGCCGCCCCTGGGGGGCGAGCGTCGGCGCGCAGGGGGACTCTATTTCAGTGCATCGAACAGGCGGGTCTTGATCTCTTCGACCGAGCCCACGCCCGAGATCTTGCGGTAGCGAGGCGCCTTCGCATCGCCGTCGGCCCACTGCGAGTAATAATCGACCAGCGGCCGGGTCTGCTGGCGATAGACTTCGAGACGCTTGCGCACGGTCTCTTCCTTGTCGTCGTCGCGCTGGACCAGCGGTTCGCCGGTAACGTCGTCGACGCCGGCGTTCTTGGGCGGATTGAAGCGCAGGTGATAGGTGCGGCCGCTGGCCAGGTGCACGCGGCGGCCGCTCATGCGTTCGATGATCTCTTCCTCGGGTACGTCCACTTCGATCACGAAGTCCAGCGGCACGCCGGCCGAGCGCAGCGCCTCGGCCTGGGGGATGGTGCGGGGAAATCCGTCGAACAGGTAGCCGTTGGCGCAGTCCGCTTCCTTCAGCCGGTCCTGGACGAGGCCGATGATGATGTCGTCGGAGACCAGTCCGCCAGCGTCCATGACTTTCTTGGCTTCGATGCCCAGGGGCGTGCCGGCCTTCACGGCGGCACGCAGCATGTCGCCGGTGGAAATCTGGGGAATGCCGTAGCGGTCCTTGAGGAACGCGGCCTGGGTGCCTTTGCCAGCGCCGGGCGCTCCGAGCAAGATTAGACGCATTGATGCTTCCTGATTGAGTTGGTGTTCTTGGCCTGCGGCACTGCCGGCGCACGCACCGCTGGCCCGGCCTGTCAGGGGCCGGGTCGCGAGCTTGCCGCCGGGATGGTGATGAAGGCCGATGCGCTGCGGCATGCGGTCGATGTCGGTATGCCGACCCCCCTGTGGCCGCATGTTTCAGGCACGAATGCCCCCAAACTTACCTCAAGCGCGCGGCGCCGGTCAAATCAGCCTTGGGCGGCTACCAGCCGGCGCACGAATTCCAGATCGGCGGCCGTGTCGACACCGGGCGCGGGGGCCTGCGGCGTGACGTGAACCTGGATGGCGTAGCCGTGCTCGAGCGCGCGCAACTGTTCGAGCGATTCCCATCGCTCCAGGCGACCCTGGGGCAGCGTGGGGAAGCGGCGCAGGAAGCCGACGCGATAGGCATAGAGGCCGATGTGGCGCAGGGCGGGCAGGCCGGGTGCGAAGATGCGTTCGCCGCCGGCCAGCGCATCGCGGGCCCAGGGGATGGGCGCGCGCGAAAAATACAGGGCATGGCCGTCGGCGCCGCAGACGACCTTGACGAAATTGGGATTGAACAGTTCGTCGGCGGTATCGATGGGGTGTGCCGCCGTGGCGATGGCGGCCGCGCTGTGGCGGTCCAGCGTCTGGGCCACATGGGCGACCAGCGCGGGATCGATCAGGGGTTCGTCGCCCTGGATGTTCACCACGATCTGCGTGTCGTCGAGTTCGAGCGCGTCGCAGGCTTCGGCCAGGCGGTCGGTGCCGGTCGGATGGTCGGCACGGGTCATCAGGCTGTCGAAGCCGTGGGCGCGGACGGCATCGCGGATGGCGGCGTCGTCCGTGGCCACGAGGATGCGGGAGGCGCCGCTGGCCTGGGCCTGCCGGGCGACGCGGACGATCATGGGGATGCCGCCGATGTCCGCCAGCATCTTGCCGGGCAGGCGCGTGGAGGCGGCGCGGGCCGGGATGATGGCGGTGAAATCGGCCGGGTCAGGCATGAGGCGTCCCGGCGGCAGGGGTTCCGGCCTCATCCTGCCACGGCTGGGCCTCGGACTCGAGCATGACCGGAATGCCGTCGCGGATGGGGAAGCTCAGGCGGTCGGCGCGGCAGCCCAGGAGGCGCGCGGCGCGGTCGTGGCGCAGCGGGCCCTTGCAGAGCGGGCAGACCAGGATGTCAAGCAGACGTATGTCCATGGAGTCGGGTTTCCAGCCAATCGAAGAACGCGGGGTCGGACAAATGCGCCGAAACCGTGACGGCCCACACGCGCGGGTCGTCCACAGTCGGGCATTTTACGGCGTCCTTGTCGGTGACGAGTATGAGATCGGCCTCGATCGCCGCGAACGGCGAGTGAGCGTAGTCGTAATGGTCGGGCAGGCCCAGCGTGGTGTCCAGCCGTACGCCGGCGCGGCGCAGCGTGGCGAAAAAGCGGTCGGGGTTGCCGATGCCGGCCACCGCGGCGATGTGGGGCATCGAGGCCAGTTCCGCCAGGGGCAGCCGTTTGCCGTCGGCCAGGCGCCAGGCATGCTCGACGGCGAGATCCATATCGACGGTACGCACGTCATTGGGCGTGGCAGGCACCGGGCCAGGCACGCCGCCGCTGCGGTTCGTGACGATCGCGTCGACGCCGCGCAGGCGCGAGGCCGGCTCGCGCAGCGGGCCGGCGGGCAGCAACCGGCCGTTGCCGATGCCGCGTTCGTCCTGCACCACGATTTCCACGTCGCGGGCCAGCGCCAGATGCTGCAAGCCATCGTCGGACAGGATGACGTCGATATGAGGGTGCGCCGCCAGCAGCGCGCGGGCGGCGTCGGCGCGGCGTGGATGGACCGCCACCGGAACGTCCGCCTGGCGCGCGATCAACGCCGGTTCGTCGCCGAAGGCCGCGGGGTCCAGGTGGCCGCACCCCACGCGGGGGGCGGGGCCGGCCTGCACGCCGTAGCCGCGGCTGATCACGCCGGGGTGGCGGCCGCGTGCCCGCAGGGCGCGCGCCGCGGCCACGATGAACGGTGTCTTGCCCGTACCGCCGACATAGATGTTGCCGACCACGATGACCGGCACTCCCACCTGTTCGGCCCGCAGCCAGCCCGCCCCGTAGGCCAGGCGCTTGGCGGCAACCACGCCGGCGGCCAGCAGCGACAGGGGGGAAAGCAGCCACGATAGCCATCCGCCCGTTTGCCACTGGCGCTGCAGCGTGGTGCGCAGGGCGGCCCCGGGCTTCATCTGCCCGGTCCCGCGGGCGTGGCCTGCGTGGTGAATCCGATGCGGGAGATACCTGCCCGTCCCGCCGCTTCCATGGCCCGCACCACGGCCTGGTGGGTGGCCGCGGCATCCGCGTCGATCACCAGCGAGAGATCTTCCCGTCCGGCCGCCGCCCTGCGCAGCGCCTCGGACAATTGGTCGGCGTCGGCGATGGGCAGCGCCTTGCCGTTGAGCGCGTAGCGGCCGTCCGCGGCGACGGTGACGGTCAGGCCCGTGGCCGGTTCGGCGGATTGGGCGCTGGCGTCGGGCAGGCGCACGGACAACTGGCTGAAGCGCGAGAAGGACGTGCTGGCGGCCAGGAAGATCAGGATGACCAGCAGGACGTCGATCAACGGGATCAGGTTGATGTCGGGTTCGTCGGTCCCGAGGTGGCGGCGGAAGTTCATCGGCGGGCGCTGGGGGGCGTCATTCGGCCTGCAGGATGTCGGCCAGGCGGGCGGCCGCCCGTTCGAGGTCGTGCAGGCTGTCGTTGATGCGGGCGCGGAAGTAGCGGTAGAAGATCATGGCAGGGATGGCGATGAAAATGCCCAGCCCGGTGTTATACAGTGCGATCGATATGCCGTGCGCCAGTTGCGCGGGGTCGCTGCCGGCCGGCGCGTACGAACCGAAGATCTCGATCATGCCGACCACGGTGCCGAACAGGCCCATCAGGGGCGCCACCGCCGCGATGGTGCCGATGGCTCCGACGTAGCGGTTCAGGTTGTGCGCGACCGTCTCGCCCGATTGCTCGAGCGCATCCTTGAGCGCGGGGCGTGAGCGGTGGCTGTTGCGCAGTCCCGCGGCCAGGATGCGGCCCAGCGGCGAATCGGCTTCGAGCTTGCCCACGATCTCCGGGGTGATGCGCCGTTTCTGCACCAGGGCGAGTACGTCTTCCAGCAGCCGGGGCGGGGCGATCCGGCTTTTGCGCAGGGCGAGCAGGCGTTCGACGATGAGCGTCAGCGCGACGAACGAAGTGGCGATCAGCGGCCAGATGGGCCAGCCGGCCTCGCGGACGATGGCGAGCAAGAAACCTCTCCTTTTCGATGAAGGCGAGAATGTACGGGCGCGGGCGGGCGAGGGCAAGTCGCCGGACCGAAAGTATCCACAGAATCTGTGGATAATTATGTGTGTAACTCGGCGCGGGGCCATGAAATACGCGGTTCTTGCTAGGGTGCCCGCTTTTGATTCAGTGCTTGGTGAAGTTAAAAATCCAATCAAATCAATGGCTTATAAGAAAATAATGCCGTCTGTGACAGAGAAATTACTTGACAACCATAGTTTTCAAGCCTGTGGAAAGCTTCTTGCCTGGAAAGCCTCATGAACGCTGGTTTTGCGTCCGCACATGACGATTTTTCGCGGGGGATTCTTACTATCTCCCAGCTAAACCGCGCCGTGGCGGGTTTGTTGGAGCGCAGCATTCCCCTGGTGTGGGTGCGGGGCGAGGTATCGAACTTCACCGCGGCGGCCTCCGGCCATTGGTATTTCACGCTCAAGGATGGCGGCGCCGCCGCGCGCGGCGTCATGTTCCGGGGGCGCGCCATGCTGGTGGGCTTCACGCCGCGGGAAGGCGACCGCATCGAGGTCCGGGCCCGGGTGTCGCTGTACGAGCCGCGTGGCGACTACCAGTTGCAGGTCGAGGCCATGCGCCGGGCTGGCCAGGGCGATCTGTTCGAAGCCTTCCTGCGGCTGAAGGAAAAATTGTCGGCCGAAGGGCTGTTCGATCCCGCCCGCAAGCGCGCGCCCGTGGCCGTGCCGCGTGCGCTGGGCATCGTCACGTCGCTGCAGGCGGCGGCGCTGCGCGACGTGCTGACGGCGTTGGCGCGGCGGGTGCCGCATGCCAGGGTGGTGATCTATCCGGCCCCCGTCCAGGGAGACGAGGCTGGCCCGAGGCTGGCCCAGGCCATCGCGCTGGCCAACCAGCGCGCGGAGGTGGATACCCTGCTGCTGGTGCGGGGCGGCGGCAGCATCGAGGATTTGTGGGCGTTCAACCATGAAGGGCTGGCGCGGGCCATCGTCGCCAGCGCGATTCCCGTCATCAGCGGCGTTGGCCACGAGACCGACTTCACCATTGCCGATTTCGCCGCCGATCTGCGGGCGCCCACGCCCACGGCCGCCGCCGAGATGGCCGGCCTGCCCCGCGAGCAGTGGCTGGCGCGCCTGCGCCAGGCGGCCCAGGAACTGAGGCGGGCCCAGCGGCGCCGTGTCGAACAGGCCGGGCAGCGGCTCGACCGCGCGGCGTCGCAACTGATTTCTCCGCGCGAACGGCTGGCGCGGCAGCAGGAACGGCTGGCCGTGCTGGTGCGCGGGCTGGGCGCGGCCTGGACCGGGGCGCAGCGCGACCGCGAGGCCGCGGCCGGATTGCTGCGGCAGCGCTTGATCGCCCAGTTGCCGGATCCCGCGGGGCTTTCGGCCCGGGTGGACGACCTGGCGCGGCGCGTGCGGCAGTGCCAGGCCTATCGGCTCGACCGCCTGCAGCAGCGGCTGGCCTCGCATGCCGCGCACCTGCGGGCGCTGGGGCCCGAGCAGACCCTGGCGCGCGGCTATGCCATCGTGCGTGACGATCAGGGCGGCATCGTGCGCCAGGCACGGAGCTTGCAGACGGGCGCCCGGCTCGACCTGAGCTTCGCGGAAGGTTCGGCCCGGGCGTCGGTGACGGCGATCGAGGCTGACCGCGGACTGGTGTGATGGCTAGTATCCAGGCGGTTGCCGGGGCATGACATGACTGTGTCGCCCCGGCGCGGTAACCTTGCGTCACGCGGGGACTTCCGGGCCAAGCGGCGCGCTTGCCGATAAAATGCCTCCGCAAACCTCCCAACCAGAAAGAAGCAGGAGCTCAGATGGAACACACTCTTCCGCAATTGCCGTACGCCCAGGACGCCTTGGCCCCGACCATTTCCAAGGAAACGCTGGAATACCACCACGGCAAGCACCACCAGACCTACGTCACCAATCTGAACAACCTCATCAAGGGCACGGAGTTCGAGAACGCCTCGCTCGAAGATATCGTCAAGAAGTCGTCCGGTGGCATCTACAACAACGCCGCCCAGCACTGGAACCACTCCTTCTACTGGAACTGCCTGACCCCCAAGAGCACGCCGCCCGCCGGCAAGCTGGCCGATGCCATCAATGCCAAGTGGGGCAGCTTCGACGCGTTCAAGGACACCTTCAACAAGCAGGCCGCCGCCAACTTCGGTTCGGGCTGGACCTGGCTGGTCAAGAAGGCCGACGGCTCGGTCGACATCGTCAACACCGGCGCCGCGGGCAACCCGCTGACCACGGGCGACACCCCGCTGCTGACCTGTGACGTGTGGGAGCACGCCTACTACATCGACTACCGCAATGCCCGCCCGAAGTACCTCGAGAGCTTCTGGGGCATCGTGAACTGGGAATTCGTGGCCAAGAACCTGGGCTGATTCCCGCCGCGGCCCCACGGGGCCGCCGCATGACGCGCGCTGTCGCAAGCTTGGGCTTGCACGCACAGCGCGCGTTTTTCATTGCTTTTCTTCCATGAAAGCTCGACGCTCAGTGCCCTGGCGCGACCAGGCCTCCATCACCGTGCGACGCAAGGGACGGCAGGTCCTGCGGGTATCGCGCAAGACCTTTCGCTACGCGCTCGTCCTGTGCGGGGCGGCGGTCGTGGCCTTGCTGTCGCTGGCGTTCGCCTGGCTGGCCGAGATCGCGCTCGAGTGGAATCGTCACTGGACCTCGGCCACGCCGTGGGCCGCGCTGGTGGTCATACCGCTGGCGATGGCGGGCCTGCGCTGGCTGACCTTGCGGCTCGCGCCGATGGCGCGCGGCAGCGGCATTCCCCAGGTCATCGCGGCCACCGCCATCCCGGTGCCCGTTGCCTCCGCGGGGCTGGTGTCCCTGAGGCAGGCGCTCTGGAAGATTCCGTTGACCGCGGCGGCGCTGCTGGCCGGCGCCTCGGTGGGGCGCGAAGGACCCTCGGTGCAGGTGGGCGCGGCGGCCATGCTGGCCTGGGGCCGGTTCTGGCAGGAGCGCATAGGCGTCAAGCTGGAGTTCCGGGCGAACGAACTGATAGCCGCGGGCGCCGCCGGGGGCCTGGCCGCGGCATTCAACACGCCGCTGGCCGGCGTGGTATTCGCCATCGAGGAACTGGGGCGGGATGCCGCGGTGCGTTGGAACCGCCTGGCGCTGTCCGGCGTGCTGGCGTCGGGTTTCATCGCGTTGGCCATCGCCGGCAACAATCCTTATTTCCATGCCGCCGCGGCGGCCGGGTTCGCCCAGGGGGCGTGGGGCTGGACCCTGGCCAGCGGCGTGTTGAACGGCGCCGTGGGCGGGCTGTTCGCCGCCACGCTGGTGCGGGGCGCGACAGGGCTGGTCCCCGGGCGGTGGCGTCCCTGGCTGCAGCGGCATCCAGTGCGGGTGGCCTTCCTGTGTGGGCTGGTCGTGGCGGTGCTGGGCTGCCTGACGGGCGGCGCCACCTATGGCACGGGCTATGAACAGACCGCCGCGCTGCTGAACGGGCATCCCGCCGAGAGCGCCTGGTTCGGGATCGCCAAGTGGGTGGCGACCGTGGCGTCGTACGTGTGCGGCATTCCGGGCGGCATCTTCACGCCGTCCCTGGCCATCGGCGCAGGCATGGGCGAGCACATCGTGCAGCTGGCCGGGCCTGCCGCCGATCCGCGCACGCTGGCGCTGGTGTCGATGGCGGCTTTTCTGGCGGCGGCTACCCAGGCGCCGATCACAGCCAGCGTGATCGTGATGGAGATGACGCGCAGCCAGGACCTGATGTTCCATCTGCTGATGGCCACGCTCGTCGCGTCGCTGGTGTCCCGGCAGTTTTGTCCGCGACCGTTCTACCACGCGATGGCGCTGCGCTTCCACAAGGAAGTCATGCACTCTCACCATCGGTCACCGTCCGGGCCGGCGGGTGCCGCGCCGCCAAGTGGTGCCCAAATGTAATTTTGTGAAGTGCATGCTTCACAATAGGCGGGCTCTCGCCCTCTAATAGCGGCTGCGGAAAGCACGTACGAAGGCGTGTCCGGGGGATTTCATGGCAGACAAGAAAAAGGCGGCCACCTGGGTCGCGGGCGTGGTATTGCTGGCAGCGGTCGCAGTCGGCGCATGGTGGGCGGGCAAGCAGTCTGGCGGCAGTGGAGGCGAGCCGCCAGCTTCCGAACTGGTCGGCAGCGCCGATCCCTTCACGCTGCTCGAATGCAGGACGCGACTGTTCGACGAGTCGCTGGCGCTGGCCGTGACGTTCTCGCAGCCGCTCGATCGCCGCCAGTCGCTGGGCAAGCTGCTGCAGGTAGTCGACCTGGGCGCGGCTTCCGGCGATGACGAGGCCGCCAAGACCCAAGGCAAGCCGCGGCCTGGCCAGGCCCTGCCCGAGGGCAAGCCGGTGGCGGGCGACTGGTCGCTGGGCGACAACCCGCGCGTTGCCTACTTCCCCTACATCCAACCCAACCGCCGCTATGCGATCGGCGTGGCAGAGTCCGTCAAGGGCGCGGGCGGGCAGGCGCTGCCCGAGGCTTTCGGCTGCGAAGTGGCCAGCGAAGCCATGCCGCCGTCCTTCTACTTCGCCAGCCGTGGCGTGGTCCTGCCCGCGGGCCAGAACGGCGGCCTGCCGGTGGTGACCGTCAACGCGCCGGAGGTCGACGTGCAGTTCCTGCGTATCGATCCGACGCAATTTCCCAGGTTCTTCGAGCAGGTCCTGGGCGTGCGCAGGCCCGTCGCCAAGACCGACCCGGACGCCGAGGAGGACAGCGACGAGGATGGCGACTGGCGCTACAGCGGCAACCGCAGCCTGAAGGGCACGGTGGGAAGCTGGGACCTGGACCGCCTGAAGGACGTGGCGCGCAGCGTCTATGCCGGCCGCTTCCTGACCGACGACAAGGCCAACCGCCGCCACGTCACCTTCCTGCCGGTCGAGGGCATCAAGGAACTGAAGGATCCCGGCATCTACGTGGCCGTCATGAGCCAGCCCGGGCGTTTCCGGGACGAGTACCAGGTCACCTATTTCTACGTCAGCGACATCGGCCTGCATTCGCGGCGCTACGCCGGCCAGCTCGATGCGTTCGCGACCTCGCTCAAGAGCGGCAAGGCGATGGACGACGTCGAGTTCGAACTGCTGGACGCGAATGCGAAGTCGCTGGGCCGTGCCAAGGCCGACGGGCAGGGGCGCGCCGTGTTCTCGGGCAGTTTCGAGGCCGCGCGCATCCTGCTGGCGCGCCGGGGCGCGGAACTGTCGGTGGTGGCGCTGGCCGAGCCCGCGCTGGATCTGTCCGAGTTCGACGTGGGCGGCTATCCGTCCCGCGACAACAAGCTGTTCGTCTATGCCGGCCGCGATCTGTACCGGCCGGGCGAGCGCTTCGACGTTTCCGTGCTGGTGCGCGACGCCGACGGTCGGGCGGTGCAGGCGGCGCCGGTCACGGCCACGCTGAAGCGGCCGGACGGCCGCACCGTGCGCACCGCCTTGTGGCGGCCCGACGCGCAGGTGCCGGGCTATGTCCGCCAGGCCATCGAACTGCCGGCCGACGCCCAGACGGGAACGTGGCTGCTGGAGGCGCGCCTGGACCCGGCGGCTCGCGCGGCCGATGCCTCGTGGAAGTTCCAGGTGGAAGAGTTCCTGCCCGAGCGCATGAAGCTGGACCTGGCCTCGCCCGAGGGAGTCCTGGCGGCCGGGCGGCCCCTGAATGTGAAGGTGCGGGGCGATTATCTGTATGGCGCGCCCGCGGCCGGCAACCGGCTGCTGGGCACGGTGTCCATCGATCGCGACCGCTATGCGCTGCCGCAGCAATGGCCGGGCTTCCTGTTCGGCGATTTCGCCGATGATGATCGCAAGCAGCGGCGCGACCTGGACGAGACCACCCTGGACGACAAGGGCGCGGCGGCGGTTGCCGTGCCGGTGGACGTGTCCGGCACCGCCTCGCCCATGAAGGTGAAGGCGAGCTTCAGCCTGCTGGAGTCGGGCGGCCGTCCCGTGGTGCGCTCGATCGAACGCAGTGTCTGGCCGGCGCCGGCCCTGATCGGCGTGCGCCCGCTGTTCGACCGCGATGTCGCGCGCGAAGGGACGATGGCCGAGTTCGAGGCGGTGCGCGTGGATCCGCAGGGCAAGGTGGTGCCGCTCAAGCAGGCGCAACTGCGTGTGTACCGCGAGGAGCGGGTGTACTACTGGCGCTTCGACGATCAGCGCGGCTGGAACAGCGGGTTCACCGAAACCGAGGAACTGGTCGAGTCGCGCGTGCTGGCGCTGCCCGAGCGCGTGAAGTTCGGCGTGCCGGTCAAGTGGGGGCGCTACCGGCTGGAACTGAGCGACCCGGAAAACGGCGACACGCTGCGCTACCGTTTCTATGCCGGCTGGGGAGCCCAGGACGCCGAGGAGATGGGCAATCGGCCGGACCGGGTACAGCTCAAGCTGGATCACGCGCCGGTGCGCGAGGGCGATACGGTCAAGCTTTCGATCACGCCACCCCACGACGGCGAGGCGCTGATCGCGGTCGAGGGCGGCACGATGCTGTGGAGCCGGCGCACCAGCGTGAAGGCGGCGGGGTCCACGGTCGAGATCCCCGTCGGCAAGGACTGGAGCCGCCACGACCTGTACGTGTCGGTCACGGTGTTCCGGCCGGGCAGCCAGGGCGACCGCGTCACGCCGGCGCGCGCGCTGGGACTGGTCTATCTGCCGTTGTCCCGCGACGACCGCAAGCTGGCGGTGGAACTGGCCGCGCCGCCCAAGGTGCTGCCGGAGAAGCGGACGACCGTGAAGGTCAAGGTGGGCAACGCGGGGCAGGGCCAGCAGGCGTACGTGACGCTGTCCGCGGTCGACGTGGGCATCCTGAACATCACGCGCTACGCGACGCCCGATCCCTTCGATTTCTTCTTCGGCAAGCATCGCTATGCGCCGGAGTTGCTGGACCTGTACGGCAAGCTGATCGAGAAGATGGAGGGCACGCAGGGCAGGCTGAAATGGGGCGGGGACGCCGCGATGCGCGACACCCGCAGCATGCCGGTCAAGGTGCGGCTGGTGGATTTGTTCAGCGGCCCGGTGCGGCTGGACGAGCAGGGCGAGGCGCAGATCCCGCTCGACCTGCCCGATTTCAACGGCACGCTGCGCCTGATGGCCTCGGCCTTCACGCCCGACCGCTTCGGCAATGCGCAGGCGGAGATGGTGGTGGCGGCGCCGGTGGTGGCCGAGCTGTCGACGCCGCGCTTCATCAGTCCCGGCGACGAAGCCGCGATCGCGCTGGACGTGACCAACCTGAGCGGCGCTCCGCAGACGCTGACGGTGAACCTGGAGGGCCTGGACCCCGTGCGGATACGCGGGGGGGCGCAAAGCGTGAGCCTGGCCAACCAGCAGCGCGCCACCCTGCGCTTCGTGGCCGAGGCGACGGGCGCCTACGGGCTGGGCCGGCTGCGGCTGACGGTCGACGGCGCGGGAGCGAACCCGATCCGCATCGTGCGTGAGTCGCTGTTGCAGGTCCAGCCGCCGGTCGCGGCGACGCGCGACGTGCGCCGTGTCAGGCTGGGGCAGGGCGAGAGCCTGAAACTGGAGTCCGGCTGGATCTCGAAGCTGTATCCGGACTCGGCCAGTGCCAGCGTGGCGATTTCCAACAAGCCGCCGTTCAACGTGAAGCGCCTGGTGCAGGGACTGCTGGACTATCCCTATGGATGCCTGGAGCAGACCGCCAGCGCGGCCTATCCGCACGTGTTCATCGGCGAGGACGAGGCCCGCGCCTGGGGGCTGACGCCGCGCACGCGGGCCGAGCGAGAACGCATGGTCGAAGGCGCGGTCGGCCGCATCGCCGGCATGCAGAAGGCTGGCGGCGGCTTCGCGCTGTGGGGTGACGGCGCCCAGGAGGTCTGGCTGTCGGCCTATGTGACGGGCTTCCTGCAGGACGCGCGCACGGCGGGTTTCAATGTGCCCGACCTGGTGTCGCGCCGCGCCTCTGACTGGCTGCTCGCCCAGTTGCAGCAATCGTCGGCCAATTTCCCCAGCCTGCCGCAGAACCTGCTGGCCCGGCTTGCCGCCGGCCCGGGCCAGCGGCTGCGCGACAGCGACTACAACCTGCTGCGCGACAGCCATCGCCGCTTCGCCGAACTGGCCAACGCGGCCTATGTCCTGGCCCGGGAGCAGAAGGCGCCGCTTTCCACGCTGCGGGTGCTCTACGACAACTACCAGGACCGGTCGAGGTCGCCGCTGCCGCTGGTGCACCTGGGCATCGCCCTGAAGCTCATGGGCGACGAGACGCGCGCGCGGTCGGCCTTCGACGAGGCGATGACGCGCGGCTACGGCATCGACGCCAATCGCTACGGCGGCTATGGCGAGTGGCTGGGCGACTACGGTTCGGCGCTGCGCGACTACGCGATGTCGTATGCGCTGATGATGCAGCACCAGATCGACCATCCGCGGCGCGAGGCCCTGCTGGGCGACGTGGCGGGCCGCCTGGGCAGCCGCAGCTATCTGTCCACCCAGGAGCAACTGGCGCTGTTCCTGGCCGCGCGGGCGGCGGGCGGCGTCGCGGGCGCGCAATGGACGGCGATGCTGCGCACGGCCCAGGGCGAGCAGCAACTCAGCTCGCGCGACACCGAGGCGCGCAGCTTCACTGCCGCGCAACTGGCCGGCGGGGTCGAGGTCGTCAACACACAGGCCGACCCGCTGTTCGTCGAGGTGGACGTGCAGGGCTATCCGCGCCAGGCCGAGGCGCCGCGCGCCTCGGGCGTCACGATTTCGCGCAACTGGTACGAGTCGGACGGGCGGCCCTGGAACGGCCGTCCGCTGCAGACCGGCGAAATGCTGATCGTCAAGCTGGATGTCGCTTCCGATCGCCGCATCGAGGATGCGCTGGTGGTGGACCGGGTGCCCGCGGGACTGGAGGTCGAGAACATGAACCTGAGCCAGGGGCCGGACATGGCGGACTGGAAGGTCGGCGGCGTGCAGGTGTCCGAGGCGCTGAACGACACGCGCATCAAGCATCGCGAGTATCGCGACGACCGCTATGTCGCGGCCGTGGGCATCCAGGGGCCGGTGACCGTGTTCTACCGCGTGCGGGTGGTCACGCCGGGCCGCTTCGTCGTGCCCGCGCCGGTGGTCGAGGACATGTACCGTCCCGAGATCCGCGCGGTGGGCGCGTCTTCCGGCCCGCTGGTGGTCAACGACCCGCGCGGAGGCGCGCGCTGAGGCGGCGCTGGGTCGCCGCGGCGGCGGCGGGAGCGGTCGCGCTGGGGGCGCTGTGGGCGGCGGACCGGATGCATCCGCTGCCGGCCCAGGCCCTTCGGCCGGCCGATGGCGGCCTCGTGGTCACGTCGGCCGACGGCAGCCCCTTGCGCGCCTATCCGAGCGAGGATGGCATCTGGCGCTATCCCGTCTCGCCCGAGGACGTGTCCCCGCTCTATCTCCAGGCGCTGCTGACCTACGAGGACCGCTGGTTCTACTGGCATTGGGGCATCAACCCCTACGCCATGGCGCGCGCCGCCTGGCAGTGGGCGAGCTCGGGCCGTATCGTCTCGGGCGGTTCGACCCTGACCATGCAGGTGGCGCGCATGATCGATCCGGCGCTGCGCGGCGCGCCGCGCGGCATGGGCGCCAAGCTGCGCCAGATGGCGCGGGCGGCGCAACTGGAATGGCATCTGTCCAAGCGCGACATCCTGACCCTGTACCTGAACCACGCGCCCATGGGCGGCATCGTGGAAGGGGTGGAGATGGCCAGCCGTTCCTACCTGGGCAAGCCGTCGCGCCAACTGAGCCATGCCGAGGCCGCGCTGTTGACGGCGTTGCCGCAGGCCCCGTCCCGGCTGCGTCCCGACCGTGCGCCCGAGGCGGCCCGGGCCGCGCGCGACAAGGTGCTCGCCCGCCTGGCCGAGCGCGGACGATGGAGCGCCGAGGTGGCCGCGGACGCACGCATCGAACGCGTGATCGCGCAGCCGCTGCGCGGCCACTGGCTGGCGCCGCTGGCAGCCGAACGGCTGCGGCAGCGGCCGCAGCAAGGGTCCATGGCCGCCCGGCGCGTGGTCCGTTCGACCCTGGATGCCGAATGGCAGTCCATCGTCGAAAACATGCTGCTGGACCGCGTGGACACGCTGCCGCCCAAAGTCTCCATGGCCGTACTCGTGATGGACAACGACAGCCTGGAGGCACGGGTCTACGCGGGGTCGGCCGATTTCTCGGACGCCCGCCGGGCGGCCCATGTGGACATGGTCCGGGGCGTGCGCTCGCCGGGCTCCACGCTCAAGCCCTTCCTGTACGCCATGGCGCTGGACGAGGGCATGATCCATTCCGAGAGCCTGCTGGTCGACGCGCCGCAGACATTCGGCGGCTACCGGCCGGGTAATTTCCAGGCGTCCTTCTCCGGCGCGGTAAGCGTGTCCGAGGCGTTACAGCGTTCGCTCAACGTGCCCGCGGTCGACCTGCTCGACCGCATCGGTCCCGCGCGCTTCGCCTCGGCGTTGCGCGCGGGCGGACTGCGCCTGCGCATCCCGGCGGGCGCGGCGCCGAACCTGAGCCTGATCCTGGGCGGGGCCGGCACCACGCTGGAGGAACTGGTGGGCGCCTATCGTGCGCTGGCCCGTGGCGGCATGGCTGGCCGCGTCCGGCTGACCGCCGATGAGCCACGCATCGAGTCCCGCATCATGAGCGAGGGCGCGGCCTTCATCGTGCGCGACATCCTCGAAAGCGGCGGCCGGCCCGACCGGCCGTTCTACGCCGGCGGCCGCGGGCTGGCCTGGAAGACCGGCACGAGCTTCGGCTTTCGCGACGCCTGGGCCGTGGGCGTGACCGATACCTGGACGCTGGGGGTCTGGGTGGGCCGGCCCGACGGCACGCCCAATCCCGGCTTCTTCGGCGCCAACGTCGCCGCACCGTTGTTGCAGGACCTGGTGGCGGCGCTGCCGTCGGCGGTGCCCGTGCCCCGCGTGCCGCCCGCATCGGTGCGCGCCCAGTCCGTTTGCTGGCCGTTGGGCCTGCGGGCCGACAGCACGCCCGACGGCATGTGCCTGCAACGCCGCCAGGCCTGGTCGCTGGACGATGCCGTGCCGCCCACGCTGCCCGATCGCGGGACGCCGGGCGGCCTGGTGGAGACGGTCTGGGTCGATCCCCGTTCGGGGATGCGCACGGATCCGGGATGCCGCGTGCCGGGCACGCCCAGGCAGGCCGCGCGCTGGCCCCTGGCCCTGCAGCCATGGGCGGAGGCGGGCATGCTGCCGGGAACCGGCGCGGCGAGCTGGCATCCCGCATGCGCGGCGGCCGCCCATGCGGGCGCCGGCGTGCGGCTGGAAGGCCTCGATGGGGGCGCCATCCTGCGCCCGGTGCCGGGGCGGGACCGGATCGACGTGCAATTGCGGGCGCTGGGGGGCGAGGGCGGGCTGTGGTGGATGGTGGATGGCAGGCCGGTCCGCCGCACCGACGGCGCAAGCCCGGTCTCCCTGCGTTTCACCGAAAACGGCGCGCATACGGTCACGGTGATGGACGAGGGCGGCCGTTACGACAGCGTGCGCGTCACCGTACGCGGGCTGCCCGCCGGATCGCGCTCGGAATGACGGCCGTGGCGGCTTATGATGACTCTGGCCTCTTGCCCCTCGTGCATAATAGATGTTTAATATTCGAACAATAGTTCGCGTATAGAACTTTTTGTTTTTGCAATCAGGTACGCCACCTGCGCCCGTCCCGGGCGGCAGGCATCGTGCGGAGACATACATGATCAACAAAATCGTGGCTTCGGTGGCCGAAGCGCTGGCCGGCGTCAAGGACGGCTCCACCATATTGGTAGGCGGCTTCGGTACCGCCGGTTTGCCCAATGCCCTGATCGACGGGCTGATCGAACAGGGTGCCAAGGATCTCGTGGTGGTGAACAACAACGCCGGCAATGGCTATACGGGCCTGGCCGCGTTGCTGCAGACCGGGCGCGTGCGCAAGGTGATCTGCTCGTTCCCGCGCCAGACCGACTCCTACGTGTTCGACGAGCTCTATCGCGCCAAGAAGATCGAGCTGGAACTCGTGCCCCAGGGGAACCTGGCCGAGCGCATCCGCGCCGCGGGCGCGGGCGTGGGCGCCTTCTACACGCCCACCGGCTTCGGCACGCTGCTGGCCGAAGGCAAGGAAACGCGGCACATCAACGGCCGCGACTACGTGCTGGAGTACCCCATCCACGGCGACGTGGCGCTGATCTCGGCCTACAAGGGCGATCGCTGGGGCAACCTGACCTATCGCAAGACGGCGCGCAACTTCGGGCCCATCATGGCGACCGCCGCCAGGATGGCCATCGCCCAGGTGCACGAAACCGTCGAACTGGGCGAGCTCGATCCGGAAGCGGTCGTGACGCCCGGCATTTTCGTCAAGCGCGTGGTGGCCGTCGGGGCCCAAGCCAACGCCCAACAGGCCGCCTGAGGAACACGCAGATGAACAAGATGAATCGAGACCAGATGGCCCAGCGCGTGGCGCGCGACATTCCAGAGGGCGCCTACGTCAACCTGGGCATCGGCCTGCCCACGCTGGTGGCCAACCACCTGCCGGCGGACCGCGAGGTCCTGCTGCACACCGAGAACGGCCTGCTGGGCATGGGGCCCGCGCCTGAGAAGGGCCAGGAGGACTGGGACCTGATCAACGCCGGCAAGCAGCCGGTGACCGCGCTGCCCGGCGCCGCTTATTTCCACCATGCCGATTCCTTCGCGATGATGCGCGGCGGCCACCTGGACATCTGCGTGCTGGGCGCCTTCCAGGTGTCGGTCAAGGGCGACCTGGCGAACTGGCACACCGGCGCGCCGGACGCCATCCCCGCCGTGGGCGGTGCGATGGACCTGGCTATCGGCGCCAAGCAGGTGTTCGTGATGATGGACCTGCTGACCAAGACGGGCTCCAGCAAGTTGGTGGAAACCTGCTCCTATCCCCTGACGGGGGTCGGCTGCGTGAGCCGTGTCTATTCCGACCTGGCCGTGTTCGACATCAAGAAAGATGGCGTCTACGCCAGCGACGTGGTCGACGGGCTGTCCTTCGACGAATTGCAGCGCCTGTGCGGCGTGCCGCTGCGCAAGGCCTGACGCCATGAACGCCTTCGTCTACAACGCCAATGCCGCCCGCGTGGTGTTCGGCGCGGGCTCGCTGCAGCACCTGGAGCGGGAGATCGGGTTGCTGGGCGCGCAACGGGCGCTGGTGTTGTCCACGCCGGGCCAGCGCAAGCTGGCCGAGCGCGTGGCGGCTTTGCTGGGGGCGAAGGCGGCGGGCATCTTCGACGGGGCGGTCATGCACGTGCCCATCGAGGCCGCCCGCCAGGCGCGCGACGAGGCGCGGCGGCTGGACGCCGATTGCGCCGTCGCCATTGGCGGCGGCTCCACGGTGGGACTGGGCAAGGCCATCGCGCTCGAATCCGGGCTGCCCATCCTGGCCATTCCCACCACCTACGCCGGCTCCGAGATGACGCCGATCTACGGCATCACCGAAGGCGGCTTGAAAAAGACAGGCAAGGACGCGCGGGTGCTGCCGCGTACCGTGATCTACGATCCCGAGCTGTCGACGGGACTGCCGGTGGGGCTGTCGGTGACCAGCGCGATGAACGCCATGGCGCATGCCGCCGAGGGCCTGTACGCGCAGGACAGCAATCCCATCATGTCGCTGATGGCGGAGGAAGGGCTGGCGGCCATCGCCCGCGCGCTGCCGGGCATCGTGCGGCAGGCCGGCGACATCGAGGCCCGCTCGCGGGCGCTGTATGGCGCCTGGCTGTGCGGCACCGTGCTGGGCAACGTCGGCATGGCCCTGCACCACAAGCTTTGCCACACGCTGGGCGGCAGCTTCAACCTGCCGCACGCCGAATGCCATACCATCGTGCTGCCGCATGCGATGGCCTACAACGCCCCGGCCGTGCCGGACGCCATGGCGCGCATCGCGCGCGCCATCGGCGCCCAGGACGCGGCGGCGGGGCTCTACGACCTTGCCCGCGACAACGGCGCGCCCGTTGCCCTGCGGGATCTCGGCATGCTGGAGGCCGATCTCGATCGCGCCGCCGACATCGCGGTGTCCAATCCCTATTGGAACCCGCGTCCCATCGAGCGCACGGCCATCCGCGCGCTATTGCAGAACGCCTGGGCGGGTGTACGCCCGGTCACCAACGTCAGTCGCAACCCCTAGAACAGCTTTATCCCCCATTCGAGACAGAACATGACTACACACGCCTTCATCTGCGACGCGATCCGTACCCCCATCGGCCGCTACGGCGGCGCCCTGGCATCGGTGCGCACCGACGACCTCGCGGCGATTCCGCTCAAGGCCCTGATGGAACGCAATCCCCGCCTGGACTGGGCCGCCGTCACCGACATCATCTTCGGCTGCGCCAACCAGGCCGGCGAGGACAACCGCAACGTCGCCCACATGGCCTCGCTGTTGGCCGGCCTGCCGCTGGAGCTGCCGGGATCGACCGTCAACCGCCTGTGCGGCTCGGGCCTGGACGCGGTCGGCACCGCCGCGCGCGCGATCAAGTCGGGCGAAGCCGGGTTGATGCTGGCCGGCGGCGTCGAGAGCATGAGCCGCGCCCCGTTCGTGATGGGCAAGGCCGAGTCGGCCTTCTCGCGCAGCGCGCAGATCCATGACACCACCATCGGCTGGCGCTTCGTCAACAAGCTGATGAAGCAGATGTATGGCGTGGACTCGATGCCCGAGACGGCCGAGAACGTCGCCACCGACTACAAGATCGAGCGCGAGGCCCAGGACCGCATGGCGCTGGCCAGCCAGGCCAAGGCCGCCGCGGCCCAGAAGTCCGGTGTCTTCGACGCCGAGATCACTCCGGTCACGATTCCCCAGCGGAAGGGCGACCCGGTCGTCGTGTCCAAGGACGAGCATCCGCGCGAGACCAGCATGGAAGCCCTGGGCCGTCTGAAGGGCGTGGTTCGTCCCGATGGCACGGTCACCGCCGGCAATGCCTCGGGGGTGAACGACGGTGCCTGCGCCCTGTTGCTGGCCAGCGAAGCCGAGGCGGGCCGCCATGGCCTGACGCCGCGCGCCCGCGTGGTGGGCATGGCCACCGCCGGCGTGCCGCCCCGCATCATGGGCATGGGTCCGGCTCCGGCCACTCGCAAGGTGCTGGCGCTGACCGGCCTGACGCTGGACCAGATCGACGTGATCGAGTTGAACGAGGCGTTCGCCGCGCAAGGCCTGGCGGTGCTGCGTGATCTTGGCCTGGCTGACGACGACGCGCGCGTGAACCCCAATGGCGGCGCGATCGCGCTGGGCCACCCGCTGGGCGCCAGCGGCGCGCGGCTGGCCACGACCGCGGTCAACCAGTTGCACCGCACCGGCGGCCGCTACGCGCTGTGCACGATGTGCATCGGCGTGGGCCAGGGCATTGCGGTGATTCTCGAACGGGTCTGATTCCCGGGCTCCGGCGCCGCCCCGGCGGCGCCCGCCACCGATGCCCCGCGGCTCGCGCCCCGGGGCATCGTCGTTTTCGCGGCCGGCCCGGCTTTCAGCCCAGGATGCCGACGACGACACGGCCGGCGTAGCCGTGGGCCGGATGACCTTTCATCGTGACGGTCTGCGCGGCGATCTCGGCCGGCGAGTTGTCGCCGAAGATCCCGTCTTTCGCAAGGCTGATGCGCGCGTAGGCATGCAGGCTGGATTCGTAGCCCCGCGCTTCGCCGTAGACCGCGCCGCAGGCATCCTGCGGCAGCACCAGCTGGGAGGTCAGGTATTTGCGGTCGTAGCGTGGAGCGCCGCCCGTGGTGGGGTAGACCTCCAGGTGCAGGTGCGGATAGCGTCCGGGGTAGCAGCCGGGGAAGATGGTCTGGAAGCTGACCTCGCCGTGGGCGTCGGCCACCTGCACGCCGCGCAGGAAGTCCTCGTCGCGCAGTTCGCGGGTGTACAGCGAATAGCCGCCGTCGCGCGTGCAATGCCATAGATAGACCGCGAGGCCGGGCAGCGGCGCGCAGCCGATGCTGACGTCGACCAGCCTGATCGTCAATTGCAGGGGGACGCCCTGGGCCGTGCCGCCGGCGCCGCCGAAGCTGCTGCGCAGGTCGCTGCGCATGACGCCGGACGAGGCCAGGACGTTGGCCGCGCTGCTGGTGGGGCCAGCGCCGTTGGCGGGATAGGGGCCGGCGGTTTCCTCGGGCAGCGCGATGCAGGCGCCCAGGGACGCGGCATCGCCGGCACGCGAGAGTCCTGGCAGGCCGAGAGCCGCCGCGCCAGCGCCCAGCATGCGGGCCATGGCGAGCCGGCGGGCCGGCGGGCGGGCCAGCCGGAGCAGGTCTCGTTGCAGTTCGGTCAGGGCAAGCGCCGGTTGCGGTTCTGTCATGGGTCTTCCATCTCGGGTCGCCGCGCCGGGCGAAGGGAGGGGGCAGAGGCCGCGCGTGGCGGCGCCGCTATGGTACTTCGGGGCGTCGGCCCGCGGTGTGTCCGTTTGGCAAGCAGACGCAACCGGGCTCAGCTGGCCCACTTGCGATCGAAGTCCATCTTGCGGAAGTGCTCCACCATGAAGTCGATGAAAGTGCGCGTCTTGGCCGGCAGGTATTGCCGGTGCGGGTAGGCCAGATTGATGGTCAGGCGCGGCAGGTCCCAGTCGTCAAGCACCGGCACCAGCCGTCCGGCCACGATGTCGTCATAGATGATGTACTTGGGCTGGACCAGGATGCCCAGGCCCTCGCGCGCGGCGGCGCACAGCACTTGCCCGTCGTTGGCTTCCAGCACGCCCTTCACCGGCAGCACGCGGACGTCGTCCCCGCGCGAGAAGCGCAGCTCGTCGTAGCGGTTGGAATAGGTGTAGAGCAGCAATTGGTGGTTCGCCAGTTCGTCGATGGTGCGCGGCGTGCCATGGCGATGCAGGTAGCCGGGCGAGGCGGCCAGGATGCGCCGTGTCTCGGCCAGCCGCCGGATGGTCAGGTTGGAGTCCGATTCGTATTCGCGCGTGCGCACCGCCAGGTCGATGCCGTTGTCGATCAGGTCGTAGTAGCGGTTGGCCGTGATCACGTGGACGTTCACGTTGGGAAAGCGGCGGTTGTAGTCGGGCAGCAGCGGCGCGATGTGGCGCATCGCGAACGACAGCGACGAGGTCACGCGCAGGTCGCCCACGGGATTGAGCACCGTGGCGTTGACCGCCGATTCGGCCTCCTGCATTTCGCCCAGGATATTCTTGCTGCGCCGGTAGAACTCCTGCCCGACTTCGGTCAGGTAGAGGCGCCGCGTGTTGCGCTCCACCAGCCGGGCCGCCAGGCGTTGCTCCAGCGTGGCCAGGTGCCGGCTCGCGGCGGCGGTCGACAGGCCCGCGGCCTCGGCGGCGCGCGTCAGGCTGCCGAGCTCCGCGATGTGGACGAACAGCTCGAGTTCGCGCCAGCGGTCCATGTTCCTCCCTCGATTGTTAGCAGAATCGCAAAAGTGATTTCCGTTTGCCGGCGAGATGCCGGCGCCTTTCGCCTGGGTTGCGCACTTATAATCCGGAGCCTCACGACTATTCCGCCCAATCGGAGCCCTTCATGGCCATTATTTCGCAGGAAGCCCTGGACCAATTGTTCGTGTCCGCCCGCACGCAGAACGGCTGGCTGGACAAACCCGTGTCCGACGAGCAGCTCAGGCAAGTCTACGACATTGCGAAAATGGGGCCGACCTCGATGAACTGCCAGCCGATGCGCGTGGTGTTCCTGCGCACGCCGGAAGCCAAGGCGCGGCTGGTGCCCGCGCTCAGCCCGGGCAACCTGGACAAGGTCAAGGCCGCGCCGGTCACGGCCATCGTCGCCACCGACACGCGTTTCTATGAATTCATGCCGCAGATCTGGTTCCGTGAAGGCGCCAAGGAGATGTTCGAGGGCAATGCCGCGCTGGCCGCGGCCACGGCTGCCCGCAACGGCACGCTGCAGGGGGCTTATTTCATCATCGCCGCCCGCGCCATCGGCCTGGACTGCGGCCCGATGAGCGGCTTTGACATCGCCAAGGTCAATGCCGAGTTCTTCCCCGACGGCCGCCTGGCCGCCAATTTCATCTGCTCCCTGGGCTATGGCGACACGTCCAAGCTGTTCGATCGCCAGCCGCGCCTGTCCTTCGATCAGGTCGCCACGCTGCTCTGAGCGTTCCTGCCGCATCCGGTCCTGGCGCGTCGCGCCCGGACCGGATGGCCGCGGAGCGCCGTCTATTGCTGCTCGATGCCCGCCTTCTGCATGACCGCGCGCCACCGGTCGATCTCGGCCCCGACGTGGCTGGCCATCGCCTGCGGCGTGGAGGCCTGGGGCAGGCAGGCCGCCGCCAGTGTCTGCTTGCGGACGTTCTCGTCGGCCAGTACGCGGCGCACCGCCTGATTCATCTTGTCGACGACGGCGGTGGGCGTGCCGGCGGGAAACGCCAGTCCGTACCAGGTCGTCACGTCGTAGCCGGCCACGCCTGACTCCAGCGCCGTGGGCGTCTGGGGCAGGCCTTCATAGCGTTGCGGCGACGTCACCGCCAGCGGCTTCAGCTCGCCGGCGCGGATGTGGCCCAGCAGGGGCGAGGCCACGTCCACCAACAGTTCCACTTCGCCGCTCAGCACGGCGGCCACCGCGTTCGGCGTGCCCTTGTAGGGGACGTGGACGATGTCGATGCCGCTGACCTGGCGCAGCAGTTCGCCGGCGAAATGCTGCGTGCTGCCGATGCCGACGCTCGCGTAGTTCAGCTTGCCGGGCTGCGCCCTGGCCAGCTTCACCAGTCCGGCGATATCCGTGGCCGGGAAGTTCTTGCCTGCCGCCACGACCAGGGGCTGGGCGCACAGCATGGATGCCGGCGCGAAGTCCTTGACCGAGTCGAAGGGCAGCTTGCGGTAGATGGCGGCCGAGACCGCGTGGCCGTTGTTCATGACGAAGACCGTGTGGCCATCCGGGGCGGCGCGCGCCACGGTGCCCGCGGCCAGGGTGCCGCCGGCGCCGGGCTTGTTTTCCACCACGACGGGTTGGCCCAGGATCTCGGCCAGCGGCTGGGCCACCATCCGGGCGATGATGTCGGTGCCTCCGCCGGGCGCGAAGCCCACCATCAGGCGCACGGGCCGGCTGGGCCAGTCCTGGGCGGCCGCCGGCAGGGCCAGGGTCATGGCGAGCGCGCACAGCAGCGCGCCCGGCCGTTTCGGGTCGGTATGGAACATGGGTTGTCTCCTGTGTGGTGCTTCTTATTGTGGTTTGCCGCCTTCCCGCGGGTGGCGGCAACCTTGCCCGCGGGGCCTCAGGGCCGCGCGGACCCCGCCAGCCAGGCCTTGCCGCGGGCGTACAGCGCCTGCACTTCCTGGCCATGCAGGCCCGGCATGGTGGTCTTGACGTCCATGCCTATCTTGACCTGGAGATAGGCCAGGTGGCGGTAGCCCTCGGGGAAGCGGGCCAGCAGCGCCGCGTCCAGTTCCGGGCGGGCGGCCGGATCCACCGGGTCCATCCTGTCTTTTTCGTAGATGGGCTGGCGTTCGACCATGCCCCAACGGCCGCCGCGTTTTTCCAGGAAGTCGTAGAAGCGGCCGGTGCACACCACGTCGCACAGCACGGCGTCCACGGTGGCGCGTTGGGAAATGGTCATCTTGGTCTGGACGACGGCCCGGTCGCCCTCGCGGTCGATGGTCATGCCCCCCAGGAAGTGCAGGATGTTGACGCCGCGCTCCATGCCTTCCCGGCTTTGCCGGATGAATTCGGTGGCCGAGGCCTGGCACCAGGTCGCGTTCATGCGGCCGTCTTCGTGCCAGACGGTGGCGAAGCGCTCCCAGTCGCCCGCGTCGCGCCACAGCGCCCAGTTTTCCACCAATTCGCGTATGGCCAGCTTGTCTTGGTCGTACATGAGTCCTCCAGTCAGGGAAATCAGGGGGCGGACCCGGACGCCGGGTTCAGCACGAAGTCGAAGTCCAGGGTGTAGAAGGGCTGCGCGCTCGCGCCGCCGTCGGGCGTCGGGCCGGGTTCGTGCCGCACCCATTGCGCGATCAGCGACGAGCGCACGCCGAACACCGCGTCCGAATCCAGGTATTGGTCGCCGTCGCGGAACACGTGGGTGACCAGGGTCTCGTAGCCCTCGGCCCGTATCATGAAATGCAGGTGGGCGGGCCGCCAGGGATGGCGGCCCAGCGCGGCCAGCATGCGGCCGACCGGGCCGTCGTGGGGGATGGGGTAGGCTTCGGCCAGGATGGAACGGAAATGGAAACTGCCGTCGGGCGCGGAGTGGATGCGCCCCCGTCCCCGGTGGGTGGGGTCGTCGGGGTTCTGGACGTCGTAGAAGCCCTCGGCGTCCGCCTGCCAGACCTCCATTTCCGCGCCGGCGACCGGCGTGCCGTCCACGCCCCGGACCGTGCCGCGCACGAAGCAGGGGTCGCCCTTGGCGCCATTGGCGATGTCGTCGCCCAGTGCATAGTCGGGCGCGCCTTCGACGAAGAAGGGACCGAAGACCGTGGCTTCGGTACAAGCGGGCGGCTTGCGGTGGTTCATCGCGGTCACCAGCGTCGACAGGCCGAGGGTATCGGACAGCAGGATGAACTCCTGCCGCTTGTCGTCGGTGATGTGTCCCGTGGCGGTCAGGAATTCGATCCCCGCGGCCCATTCCGCCTCGGTCAGTTTCACTTCTCGGGCAAATTCGTGCAGATGCTGCACGAGGCTGGTCATGATGACCTTCAGGCGGGCGTCCGGCGCCTGGGCGTGCCGGGCCAGCACGGCCTGGGTGATGGTGTCTTCGTTCAGATTGCGCAAGGCGGGGTCTCCTGGGGGCGTTCTTGTCTTCGGCCGGCCATGGGCGTGCTTCGGCCGGCTACTGTAGACGCGGCCGGTGGGGATTGAAATGGAAAAACCGGAAAAGAGTTTTCCGCCAGGCGCAAGGCTGGCCGGGGAGTGCCCCGAGAGGCGCCGGGCGGTGCCCGGACGGTGTCAGCGCGCGCCGGGGATCCCTTCGAGGCGCGAGCCGGCCTTCAGGCCGCGCTTGGCGAACCAGCCGCGCTCCATTTCCAGCGCGTAGCGGACGGGCTGGACGGCGCAGTGGCTGTTTTCCGTCCTGGGCGCCATGTCTTCGATATTCGCAATGGTGCCGTCATCGGCGATGAAGGCCACCGACAGCGGAATCAGCGTATTGCGCATCCACATGCACTGGGTGCCGGGCATCTCGAATATGAACAGCATGCCCTGGTTGGGCCCCAGTTGTTCGCGGAACATCAGGCCGCGTTCCCGGGTGGGCGGGGTATTGGCGACCTCGGCGTGGATGAGGTGCATGCCGGCCCGCAGTGTCTGTACGGGCAGGGTCGTCTGCGCCGAGGCGGCCTGTGCCAGGAGGGCGGCGGCAAGGCAGGAGCCCATGCGGGCGGCGAGGCGCGGCAGGAAGGAGCGTGTGCGGGTCATGACGTCGGCTGGGAGCGGAAAAAGGAAGGCGGGCGGCCACGGGGCGATGCCACCGCGGGAGGCTCCCGGCGAGCGTAGCATGATCGGGCCCACGGCAAGGCCAACGGCGCGGTGGACCGGCCAGGAAGGAGGGGGGCGGGCCCGCCCGGCGGCGATGCCGGCGGACCGCGAGCAGATCGGGCCGTCTGGCCCGGGGGTTCAGGCCGCTTCGCTGATGTTCAGCGCTTGCTTGCCCTTGGGACCCTGGGCAGCCTCGAAGGTGACCTTCTGGCCTTCCTTCAGCGTCTTGAAGCCGTTCATCTGGATGGAGGAGAAATGGGCGAACAGGTCGTCGCCGCCGTCGTCGGGAGTGATGAACCCGAAACCCTTGGCATCATTGAACCACTTGACGGTTCCGCTACCCCTCTTGCCTTCGTTGATATCGCTGGACATGACGTAATGCCTTCTTGTAGTTGGTTACAACCATATGCGAGGCGCGCTCCCCCGGTGCCGTAGGCAGACGATTGCGCGCTTCGCAGGTGCGAGTTTTGGTGGGTTGACGATTTCCAGGGCTTGATAAATCAGGCTCCAGGCGCCAAATAATGGGAAAGATGTCGAGCTGCGTCAAGCTCGGGATGGCCCGGGCATATAGGAGTATGCTGATGGCTTGCGGGGCACTTTCAAGTGGATAGAATAGGCGCATGGGCACCGGGTTCGATTCTCAACCGGACCAGACAACGCTGGTTGAGCGGGAAGCGTCGAAAACCAAACCACCTCCGATGTTCACGGTGGTGTTGTTGAACGATGATTTCACGCCGATGGAGTTCGTTGTGCTGGTATTGGAGAAATTTTTCAGCAAGGGGCGCGAGCAGGCCACCCAGATCATGCTCAAGGTGCATCACGAGGGTCGCGGCGTCTGCGGGGTCTATCCGCGGGACATCGCCAGGACCAAGATTGACCAGGTGAGCCGTTTCTCGCGGCAGAACCAGCATCCGCTTCAGTGCATCATGGAGGAAGCGTGATTTCTCAAGAATTGGAAGTTAGCCTTCACATGGCGTTCGTCGAGGCCCGTCAGGCTCGGCACGAGTTCATCACGGTAGAGCATCTGCTGCTCTCGCTGCTCGACAATCCGTCGGCGGCCGAGGTGCTGCGCGCTTGCGCCGCCAACCTGGACGACCTGCGCCGCAATCTGCGCAACTTCGTCAACGACAACACGCCCGTGATCCCGGGTACGGAAGAAGCCGATACCCAGCCCACGCTGGGTTTCCAGCGCGTCATCCAGCGCGCGATCATGCACGTGCAGTCCACGGGCAACGGCAAGAAGGAAGTGGCCGGCTCCAACGTGCTGGTCGCCATCTTCGGCGAAAAGGATTCCCACGCGGTCTATTACCTGCACCAGCAGGGCATCACCCGCCTGGACGTGGTCAACTTCATGTCCCACGGCATCACCAAGCAGCCGCAGCTGGAGTCCCCCAGCACGCCCAAGGAACCCGAGGCGGAAGCCGAGGCCGAGGCCAAGCAGTCGCCGCTGGACCAGTACACCCAGAACCTGAACGTGGCCGCCAAGGCCGGCAAGATCGACCCCCTGATCGGCCGCGACAGCGAGGTCGAACGGGTCATCCAGGTGCTGTGCCGGCGCCGCAAGAACAATCCGCTGCTGGTCGGCGAGGCCGGCGTGGGCAAGACCGCCATCGCCGAGGGCCTGGCCTGGCGCATCACGGAAGGCGCCGTGCCCGACGTGCTGGCCGACGCCTGCGTCTATTCCCTGGACATGGGCGCGCTGCTGGCGGGCACCAAGTACCGCGGCGACTTCGAGCAGCGCCTGAAGGCGGTGCTCAAGCAGCTCAAGGAAAGCCCCAAGGCGGTGCTGTTCATCGACGAGATCCATACGCTCATCGGCGCCGGCGCGGCGTCGGGCGGCACGCTGGACGCGTCCAACCTGCTCAAGCCGGCCCTGTCCTCGGGCCAGTTGAAATGCATAGGCGCGACCACGTATACCGAATACCGGGGCATCTTCGAGAAGGACCACGCGCTGTCGCGGCGCTTCCAGAAGATCGACGTCAACGAGCCCAGCGTCGAGCAGACCGTGCAGATCCTGCGCGGCCTCAAGCAGCGGTTCGAAGACCACCACAGCGTCAAGTATTCGTCGGCGGCGCTGTCGGCGGCGGCCGAACTGTCGGCCAAGTTCATCAATGACCGCCATTTGCCGGACAAGGCCATCGACGTCATCGACGAAGCCGGCGCGGCCCAGCGCATCCTGCCCAAGTCGCGGCAGAAGAAGGTCATCGGCAAGGCCGAGATCGAGGACATCGTCTCCAAGATCGCCCGGATCCCGCCGCAGTCCGTTTCCAGCGACGACCGCAGCAAGCTGGCCACGCTCGAACGCGACCTGAAGGCCGTGGTGTTCGGCCAGGATGCCGCCATCGATGCGTTGTCCGCGTCGATCAAGATGGCGCGCTCGGGGCTGGGCAAGCCCGACAAGCCCATCGGCGCCTTCCTGTTCTCGGGCCCCACCGGGGTCGGCAAGACGGAAGTGGCCAAGCAACTGGCTTTCATCCTGGGCATCGAGCTGCTGCGTTTCGACATGTCCGAGTACATGGAGCGCCACGCCGTGTCGCGCCTGATCGGCGCGCCGCCGGGATATGTCGGCTTCGACCAGGGCGGCCTCCTGACCGAGGCCATCACCAAGAAGCCGCACTGCGTGCTGCTGCTGGACGAGATCGAGAAGGCCCATCCCGAGGTCTTCAACATCCTTCTGCAGGTCATGGACCACGGAACACTGACGGACAACAACGGCCGCAAGGCGGATTTCCGCAACGTCATCGTCATCATGACGACCAACGCCGGTGCCGAAACCCTGCAGAAGAACGTGATCGGCTTCTCCGGCGCGCGCGAGCAGGGCGACGAGATGGCGGAAATCAAGCGCATGTTCACGCCCGAGTTCCGCAACCGCCTGGATTCGACCATTTCGTTCAAGGCCCTGAACGAAGAGATCATCCTGCGCGTGGTGGACAAGTTCCTGATGCAGCTGGAAGAGCAACTGCACGAGAAGCGCGTCGAGGTCATTTTCACCGATGCCTTGCGTGCCTACCTGGGCAAGAAGGGCTTCGATCCGTTGATGGGCGCGCGTCCCATGCAGCGCCTGATCCAGGACACGATCCGCCGGGCGCTGGCCGACGAACTGCTGTTCGGCAAGCTGGTCAGCGGCGGCAAGGTGACGGTGGACATCGTCGACGACGAGATCAAGCTCAACTTCGACGACACGCCGCCCAAGGCCGCGGCCCAGCCGGAGGTGGAACTGGCGGATTGACCCCCCGTATTTGACCCCCCCTACGCGCTTCGCGCGCCCCCCAGGGGGCGATGCGGGTGGACCGGCGGAGCCGGATCCACCGCATCCTGGGTCTTTGGGCCCCCGGCTGTCGGGGGCCTTTGTTGTTTGTGGGGGAGGGTTCTGGGGGCGCCACGGTCCCGCCGTGCTGACCGATGCCGAACTGCTGGCCGTGCTGTTGCGCACCGGCACGCGCGGCTGCAACGCGCTCGAGCTGGGCCGACGACTTCTGGCGCAATTCGGCGGCCTGCGGGGCCTGTTCGGCGCTTCGCGCGAGGAACTGCGGGGCGTGCCGGGCCTGGGAGACGTCAAGGCCGGGCAATTACAGGCCATCCTGGAACTCGCCCGGCGCGAACTGGCCGAGGACATCCACCGCGGCGACGCGCTGTCCCGGGCCGACGACGTGCGCCGCTACTGCGCCGCCACGCTGGCCCACCGCCGCATCGAATGCTGCCTGGCGCTGTACCTGGACGCGCGCAACCGCCTCATCACCAGCGAAATGCTGTCCCAGGGCACCCTGTCCCAGGCCACCGTCTACCCACGCGAAATCGTCCGCGCCGCGCTGCATCACCACGCCGCCTCGGTCATCCTCGCCCACAACCACCCGTCGGGCAACGCCGAACCCAGCCAGGCCGACGAACACCTCACCCGCCACGTCCGCGCCGCGCTCGCGCTGGTGGACATACGCCTGCTCGACCACATCATCGTGGCGGGCGGACAGACGACGTCGCTGGCCGAGCGCGGGGTGGTATAACCCCTCCCGTCCCGGGGCGGACATGCCGTGCCATAAACAACGAGTTGAAAAAACGACGGGTTTCGTGCTACTCTTGCGAGCTTTACGGCGTTGTCTTTGGCCCGCGAGAGCTCTCGCCCGGGGGAAAATCTAGTCCAAGGCGCTTTTCTAGCGCTGATCGACGTGGTTTTCAGCGCACGTTTTCAACGCATTCTGGCTACGCGCCGGGGCGCCTTGAGAATCCGTGCGGACCGGGTCGGCCTCCATCCCGCCAAGCCGCGCCAGAAATTCGGGGCACCGTCCGGCATCGCCGGCCCCCCGGATCCGTCTCCCGAATTCACGAAATAGTAGAAGAGGTGTCGCCATGGCACGAGTATGTCAAGTAACCGGTAAGGGTCCGATCGTGGGCAACAACGTTTCCCACGCCAACAACAAGACCAAGCGCCGCTTCCTGCCGAACCTGCAATCCCGCCGGTTCTGGGTCGAAAGCGAAAACCGCTGGGTTCGCCTGCGCGTCAGCACGAACGCCCTGCGCACCATCGACAAGAACGGCATCGAAGCCGTCCTGGCCGATCTGCGCGCTCGCGGCGAAGCCGCCTAATCCCCGGATCCACAGGAGCACACCATGGCCACCAAGGGTATTCGCGAAAAGATCAAGCTCGAGTCCACCGCTGGAACCGGGCACTTCTACACCACGACCAAGAACAAGCGCACCACCCCGGAAAAGATGCTGATCAAGAAGTTCGATCCGGTCGCGCGCAAGCACGTGGACTACAAGGAAACCAAGCTGAAGTAATCGGCTCGGTTGCGCCGGCTCCGCCGGTGTCCAGGAAAAACCCCGCCTTGGCGGGGTTTTTCTTTGTCCGCGGCGAGAGCGGCCGTCCTACGTCCCTTCCGATGCCGCGATCGTCCGCCGGGCCCGCTCCAGCACCGGCGCATCCACCATCCTTCCCTCCAGCCGGAACGCGCCCCGCTGCCCCTCGGCGGCCCGGACCACGCCGCGGGCCCAGGCCAGCTCCGCTTGCGAAGGGCTGAAGGTGTCGTTGACCACGGCGACCTGCGCGGGATGCACGCACAGCATGCCGCCCATCCCCGCCCCGCGCGCCCGCGCCGCCTCGGCGCGCAAACCCTCGATATCGTCCAGCTTCTGGTGCACGCCATCGAGCGGCGCGGGCAGGTCCGCCGCGCGCGCGTGGAGCAGCAATCGGTGCCGGGCATCGTCCAGCACCGCCCGGCCAGAGGCCGATTCCACGTCCAGCCCCACATCCAGCGCGAAATCCAGGCTGCCGAACACCAGGCGCCCCACCCCCGGCGCGCCGGCGATCGCTTCCAGCGCCAGCACGCCGCGCGCGCTTTCGATCAGCGGCCACACGGGCCGGCCCGCTGCCGCCGCGCGGGCCACGTCCGCCGCGGTTTCCGCCTTGGGCAGCATGACCGCCGCCACCGCCGGGCTACCGGCGCACAGCGCGATGTCCGCATCGAAATAAGGCGTGCGGACCGCATTGATGCGCACCGCGACCCTCCGGTCCTGGCACCTGGCCAGCGACGCCGCCACGGCCTCGCGCGCAGCCGCCTTGGCATCGGGCTCGACCGCGTCCTCCAGATCCACGATGACGATATCCGCGCCGCTGGCCAGGGCCTTGGGCAGCCGCTCGGGACGATCACCCGGCACGAACAGCGCGGAACGCACGCGCTTCATGCCCCCACCGCCCCGGCGGCACGCAAGGCCTCGACATCCTGCTCGCCATAGCCGAGTTCGGCCAGGATGGCAGCGGTATGCTCACCCAGCGCCGGAATGGAATCCATCCGGGCGTCATAGGCTCCGCCGCTGCCCGGCGGCAGCAGCGCGGGCAGCGTACCGGCGGGGCTGCCCACCCGGGTCCAGCGCTGGCGGGCCGCCAGTTGCGGGTGGGACCAGACCCCGGCCATGTCGTTGACGCGCGCATTGGCGATCTGGGCCTCGTCCAGCGCCGCCATGACCTGGTCGGCGGTCATGCCGGCGAACACTTCCACGATGATCTCGCGCAACGCGGACCGATGCTCGGTGCGCCGCGAATTGGCATCGAAACGG
This sequence comes from Alcaligenaceae bacterium SAGV5, assembly GCA_009360345.1. Lineage (GTDB taxonomy): Bacteria > Pseudomonadota > Gammaproteobacteria > Burkholderiales > Burkholderiaceae_B > Pigmentiphaga. The sequence continues at coordinate 1,432,113 of SPDP01000001.1, read as the reverse complement.
GGATCGCCGGCCAGCTCCGCCCGCCCCAGCACCCGTTCGCAGAACACGCGCCATTCGCGTTCGTTCTGCAGGCCGAGCATCACGATGCCGCCATCGCCGGCGGGAAATGGCCCATAGGGATAGATGGTCGCGTGCGAGGCGCCCGAGCGCGGCGGCGGCGGCGCGCCGTCGAACGCGTAGTACATGGGATAGCCCATCCACTCGACCATGCTCTCCAGCATCGACACGTCGACTCGGCTGCCCTTGCCCGTCGTGGCCCGCAGCAGCAGCGCGGCCAGGATGTTGGAATAGGCGTACATGCCGGCAGCGATGTCGGCCACCGAGGCCCCCGCCTTGGAAGGCTCGTCCGGCGTGCCCGTGACCGACAGGAAGCCGCCTTCGCTCTGTATCAGCAGGTCGTAGGCCTTCTTGTCGCGATACGGACCGCTGTCGCCATAGCCGGAAATATCGCAGACGATCAGCCCCGGATGGCGCGCGTGCAGCGCCTCGAACGACAGCCCCAGCCTGTCGGCGGCGCCGGGCGCCAGGTTCTGCACCAGCACATCCACGCGGGGCAGCAACCGCTCCACCACCTCGCGCGCGCCGTCCTGCTTCAGGTCCAGCGCCAGGCTTTCCTTCGACCGGTTGGTCCAGACGAAATGAGAGGACAACCCTCGGACGCGCTCGTCGTAGCCGCGCGCGAAATCCCCCGTCCCGGGGCGCTCGATCTTGATGACGCGCGCGCCCAGATCAGCCAGTTGGCGCGTGCAGAACGGCGCCGCGATCGCGTGCTCCAGGCTCAGCACGGTGATGCCGTCCAACGGACGCGGCGCCGCGGGCGAAAGGGATACGGGCACGGGATTCCCCTCCTGTCGCCGCGCGGCATCCTCCCCGTGGGAGGACGCGCGCCCTTCAGGTGGTCGGGCGGGTGCGCTCATGAAGCCTCCGGCAGAAAATCGGACAGGTCGCGCGCGTGCCGCAGGCTCCACAGACGCGGGATCCAGGCATCGATCTGCGCCGGCGTCGCGGCGCCGGAGAAGGCCGCCAGGCGCCGCAGCTTGGTTTCCAGTTCGGGGCGCGACAAGGTGTTGTCGGGGTCGCCCTTGGGACTGTCGATGGCGGCCGCCAGGCGCCGGCCGTCGCGCGTCTCCACCTCGACCCGCCCCAGCCAGCGGGCGGGATAGGCGCGGTCGACCTCGTCGTCCAGCACCATGGTCGTGCGCCGCCGGATGTCCGCCACCGCGGGATCGGTCAGCGCATGGTCGCGGAATTCCTCCAGGCCGGCGCGGCCATGGACCGCGATCAGCCCCAGCACCGCCCCCATGGAGAACTTGGCCTGGTGCACGGTGCCCGGTTCATCCACATTGCCCAGCACGTCGATGGCCGCACGGTGCACCCGGGCGCGGATGGATGCGATGTCGCCATGGGCGATGCCTTCGGTCCGCATCAGGTGCAGCAGCGCATCGGCGGCCGGATGGGTGTGGCGGCACGAGGCATGGAACTTGAACGATGTCTCGAGCGTGGCCCAGCGCTGCCCCAGGCGATCGCTCAGCCGGCCCGGGTCCGCGTCCGAGGACATGCCCGCCGCCATGCCCTGCCGGCCCTCGAGCACGCCGTGCGCGCCGGTCAGGCCGTCCTGCGCCAGGTAGGCGGCCAGGAGGCCATTCGCGGCCGCCTGGCCGGTATGGAGCTGCTTGGAATCCGCCGCCTCGCGCAGGAACTCCCACAACCCCGAAGCCTGCGTTCCCGCCGACCCCAGCGTATGCGCCAGCGTCCGCGCGTCCTGCCCCAGCAGCTTGGCCACGCCGGCCGCGGCCGCAAGCGTCCCCACGGTGCCCGTGGTATGAAAGACCCGGTAGTGCGACCGCCCCAGGAATTCGCCGATGCGCACGCCGGCCTCGTAGCCGGCCACCGCGGCCAGCAGCAACTCGCTGCCCGACTTGCCCAGGTCCTGCGCCGCGGCGAAGACCGCCGGAAACACCACGGTGGCCGGATGCAGCACCGAACTGTTGTGGAGGTCATCCTGCTCGACCAGGTGCGAAGCGGCGCCGTTGACCAGCGCGGCGAAATGCGCCGACGTGGTCCGGCGATTGGTCAGGATGACACAGCGTCCGTGCGCCGGCCCCATCGCGGCGGCATAGCGCTCGAACAGCGGCACGGGATGCCCGCCCTTGCCGGCCAGTGCCGAAGCCACCCAGTCCAGGAACAGGTCTTCGGTCCGGTCCACCAACGGCGCGGGCAGATCCTCGACACGCAGCGCCGCCACGAATTCGCACAGCGCGCCGGTGGCGCTTTCCCGCGCGAGACTGATCTTGTCCATGGACATGCCTCAGAAAGAACGCGGCAGCCCCAGCAGGTGCTCGGCCACGTAGGAAAGAATGAGATTGGTCGAGATCGGCGCCACCTGATAGAGGCGGGTCTCGCGGAACTTGCGTTCGACGTCGTATTCGCAGGCGAAGCCGAAACCGCCGTGCGTCTGCAGGCAGACGTTGGCGGCTTCCCATGAGGCCTTGGCGGCCAGGTACTTGGCCATGTTGGCGCTGGCGCCCGCGTGCACGCCGCCGTCATATTCGCGGCAGGCTCGCCAGCGCATCAGATCGGCGGCCTCGACCTCGATGTGGGCCTCGGCGATCGGGAATTGCACCCCCTGGTTCTGCCCGATCGGGCGGCCGAACACTTCCCGCTCGCGGGCATAGCTGCGCGCGCGCTCGATAAACCAGCGACCGTCGCCGATGCACTCGGCGGCGATCAGCGTGCGCTCGGCATTCAGTCCATCCAGGATATAGCGAAAGCCCTTGCCTTCCTCGCCGATCAGGCTGTCGACCGGCAGTTCCAGGTTGTCGAAGAACAGCTCATTGGTTTCGTGGTTGACCATGTTGGCGATGGGGCGCACCTCCATCCCATGGCCGATGGCCTGGCGCAGGTCGACCAGGAAGATCGACATGCCCTCGGTCTTCTTGGCGACGTCGGCCAGGGGTGTGGTGCGGGCCAGCAGGATCATCAGATCCGAGTGCTGCACGCGCGAGATCCAGACCTTCTGCCCGTTGACGACGTAGCGGTCGCCGCGCCGCACGGCGGTGGTCTTGATCCGGGTCGTGTCGGTGCCGGTGGTCGGCTCGGTCACCCCCATGGATTGCAGGCGCAGTTCGCCGCTGGCTAGGCGCGGCAGGAAATGATCCTTCTGGGCCTGCGATCCATGCCGCACCAGCGTGAACAGGTTGTACATCTGCCCATGCACGGTGCCCGAGTTGCCGCCGCAGCGGTTGACCTCTTCCAGGATCACCGAGGCCTCGGACAGCCCCAGGCCGGATCCGCCGTACTCGGCGGGGATCATGGCGCCCAGCCATCCGGCTTCGGTCAGCGCGCGGACGAAGTCTTCGGGAAAGCCCCGGACCTCGTCGATCCCGCGCCAGTAGGCGGCGTCATAGTGGGCGCACAGCGCGCGCACGCCCTGGCGAATGTCGTCGTACTCTTCCATGCGGTCTCCGATGTGTATGCTTCTATCGTCCGCGGCCCGTGTCCGTGCCCGGGCCGTCGTGGTTCACCTGGGCTCGTAGCGCAGCTCGCCGCGCTGGATGACGCCCTGCGCATTGCCGGCCCAGACCTGGGCCACTCCGTTGTCCGCCATCCGCCCCGCCGCCTCGAAGGGCGTGGGGGCGATCAGCGGCCGCACGCCCCGGTACGAAAAATGCGTCGGCCGCAGCGACGGATGGGCGCGCACGAAGGCTCCCACCAGTAGCGTCGCGATGAGCGGACCGTGCACCACCAGGCCGGCGTACCCTTCTTCGGCGGTAGCGTAGGGCCAGTCGTAGTGGATGCGATGGCCGTTGAAGGTCACCGCCGAATACCGGAACAGCATGGTCGAGGTGGGAACGATGGCCTCCGACCATCCGGCCGGCGGCAAAGGCCCGGGGTCGGCCGCGCGCGGCGGGGACGGCTCGCGGTAGACGATGTCCTGCTCCTCGCGCACGGCTACGCGGCCACGCTGCAGGTATTCATGCTGGACGGTCACGAACAGCAGGGCACCGGTGCGTCCGGTTTTTTCTGCCACCGACAGGATGGTCGAGGTACGGCGTGCGTCCTCGCCCACCGCCAGCGGATGGATGAATTCCAGCCTGCCGCCAGCCCACATGCGGTGGCGGCCCGCTGCGGGCGGCAGGAAACCGCCACGGGCCGGGTGGCCATCGGCGCCCAGCCCGCCGGCCTCGACGGGCTCCTGGAAATACGCCCAATGCCACAACTCCGGCAATCCGGCGCCCGGATGCGGGACCGGCTGCCCCAGCGTGGCGCCGATGCGCCGGGCCAGGCCGTGGCTGATCTGGTCCGTGCTTGTCTCGGTGCGCCCGGTCCAGTCGCCGGGCTCGATGGGGGTATCCCTGGTCACTGACGAGTCTCCTGTCCTTGCATTGCGGACGCCAGCATGCGCGCGCCGCGGCCTTCTGTAAATTTGCGTTTTTCCGACCCTGCCTTCGCAAAAACAGAAGAGTCGCCGTAGAATGCGGACTTTCCCTCGACGCACGCCATGCACTTCGATCTGGCCGACCTGCGCCTTTTCATCCACGTGGCCGAAGGCCCCAGCCTGACCCAGGGCGCCCGCCGCGCCCATTTGTCGCTGGCTGCGGCCAGCACTCGCATCAAGGCACTGGAAACCCAGCTGGAAGCGCGGCTCTTGTACCGCAACAGCCGCGGCGTGGAACTGACACCCGCGGGCGTCAGGTTGCTGGAGCACGCCCGCGCGGTCATGCGCCAGGTCGATTTCCTGAAAAGCGAATTCTCCGACGGCGGCGCCGGTTCGACCGGCCATATCCGCATTTATGCCAACACCACGGCGGTGACCGAGTTCATGCCCGAAATCCTGGCCCGCTTCCTGGCCGACCGGCCAGGCGTCACGGTCGATCTGCAAGAGCGGCTGACACGGGACATCATCCGGGGCGTCATGGACGGCTCCACCGACCTGGGCATTACCGCCGGCCCCATCGTCGCGCCGGGCCTGCAGCGGCTGCACTTCAGCACCGACCGCCTGGCGCTGGCGGTACCCGTGGGCCACCCCCTGGCCGGACGCAAGCAAGTCACGCTGGACGACACACTGCAATTCCCCCACGTCAGCCTGCACGAGGGAAGCACCATGCTGAACTTCCTGCGCGAACAGGTGGAAAACCGCGGGACGACGCTCACGCTGCGCATCCAGGTATCGGGCTTCGAGGCCGTCTGCCGCATGGTGGAAGCAGGCGTGGGCATAGGCGTCCTCCCGGAATCGGCGGCTCGGCGGCACCAGCGGACCATGCGGCTGGAGATCGTCGCGCTGGACGAACCGTGGGCGGTGCGCGAACGCGACATGCTGGTGCGCAAGCTGGAGGCGCTGCCGGCATGCGTGCGCGCGCTGATCGACGCCGTGCGCGGCTACGCCGCCGCCCCCCCGGCCGGTTCACGCTAGAAGGCGCTTCGCACCGCCCCTCGGCGCTCCACGGCCGGCGGCTTCACACCGTAACCTTGAAAGCGCCCACCAACTTGTGCAACTTGGCCGTCGAAAAGCGCGTCTGCTCGGTCGAGTGCCCCGCCTCTTCGATGGCCTGGCGCATGACCTGCGCGGCCAGCCTCATGCGATCGATCTGCTGGCCGCTCAGGCGGGCCCCCTGGGCAATCTGGCCGATGGTGTCGAACATCCTGTCCATGACTCCGTCCATCTCGCCACGGTCGGCGGCCGTCCCGGCGGCCAGGCGGAAGCCCTCCTCCATCTGCTCCAGCCCGGACTCCATCATCCGCACCGATTCCTTGGCTTCCTGCTGCACCTTGCTGATCATCGCGTCGATCTCGGCCGTGGCCCTGGCGGTGCCGTCGGCAAGCTTGCGCACCTCCTCGGCCACCACGGCAAAACCACGTCCTGCCTCGCCTGCGCGAGCCGCCTCGATGGCGGCGTTGAGCGAAAGCAGATTGGTCTGGCGGGCGATCGCGGCGATCATGGTAACCACGCGGCCGATCTCGGTCGTGCTGGTGTCGAGCTGCACGATGCGGTCGGCCGACGCTCCCACCGACTCGCGGATCAACCCCACGCGCGCCTGAAGAATGTCGAACTGCTGCGCGGCCCTGGCCCGTTCGACGCTGACCACCTCCTGCATCGAACGAGCGTTCTGCGTCGCGGCGTCGATTTCCGCGCGCTGCTGCCCCAAGGATTCCAGCATGGCCTGGGTCGCGGCCACCATCTCGTGCGAAGCCGCCGCGCTGCTCCGGCTTTTCTGCTGCAGAGACTCATTGGAGCGGCTGATTTCGTCGGTCGTGCTGACCACCCGGCCGATGGTGTGATCGAGGACATCGATGAAGCTGTTGACCCACTTGGCCACCGTGGTGGTCTCGTCGACGCGGCCGTCCGGCACGGGCAGCCGCTGGCGCAGGTTGCCGCCTCCCTCGGCAATGGCGCGGATGACCGCGGTAGTGCCGCGGATGCGTTCGGACACCGGACGGATGCCATACCGGTGAAAGACAACGGTGGCCGCCATCGCCCATGCCGTGGCCGCCACGATCGACCACGCTGCCGGCAGTTGCGTCCCGGCAAACTCCAGCGCCAGCACCACGGCCACCGTCGACCCCATGGCCAGGCCATGCAGGCGCATCAGGCCGAATCCGATACTGCGATAGCGATAGACCTCTTCCAGGTCGCCCTCGCACATCATGCCCCAGGTATCGGGCGACCCCGCCAGCGTGAACGTCACGCCCTTGCCGATGACCGGCACATGCCGATAGTCCGAATAGCCGGGATAGGTGACGAACAGATTCTCGCGGTTGCGTATGGTCTCCCGCACGCCCGGGTGCAACTGTCCGGTCGCGGGATCGGTGAACAGCAACTCCAGCTCGGTATGCCCGCGCACGCTGACCACGCCGAACGGCGTACGCACGCCCTGCTTGAGATTGTCGCCATGGGAAAAGGTGGAATCCTCGAAACGCGAGCGCGACAGCGCCGTACCCGGCCTGACGGCCGGATCGAAGCACGATTCGACCATGAAGACGTAGTTGTCGCCCGATTCGCGAAAGACATGCCCGGCTTCGCGCTGGATGAGATCGCCCAGCACGTCGTTGGGTACGCGCCCGCACAGGGCACCCACGGCCACCCCGTCCCGCATGATGGGCTGGTAGAACATCAGCGTGACCGCGTCGTGGAAACGCGAGGTGGACGGCGGCAATGCCGCGGTGACCGGATCGCTGTACGGGCCATGCAGAAAGGGCTGCCGCAATCCGGCGGCCACGGCCGCCGGCAACAGGTCCGTCGCGTCGATGCGCGACGGCGCGGTCGAGGCCAACACCCGGCCCTGGGCATCGATGACGAAAAGCTCGGAGAAATCGGCGGCCATGGCCTGCCTGTCAGCCAACCACGAGGACCGCGCCACCGGAAACCCATGCGCCAGTTGCCCGGCCGCGGCATCGAGTTGCGCCCACAAGTGATCCGCCCAGTTTTTCAGGATGGCGACACGTGTTTGCGCGATGCCTTCGAATCCCGCCTCGGTAGCCGCGTAGCGGTCGCGGTTGAGCCAGGTGGACCAGCCCATGGCGATCTTCCCTGTCCTGCCCCACCACGGCAGCCAGGATCGTTCGCTTCGGCTCAATGACATCCGTTCACTTTTCAGCATGATGATTCTTCTCCCGGCGATGGCATGGACAAGGGCCAACGACCGCATCCACTTCCTCCCGCGCACGCACCACCCCGGGGATCAGTTCCTCACCCTGGGGCGCACGCGCATGGGACACGTGCGTGGAAAAGGGATCGATGGGCCTCCCTCGTGCCCTAGCAAGCGGCGGACCAGCGCCCCCACGCGCGAAAGACTAAAATCGCGGGCTTGCGCGGCAGGAGCCGCACCGCTTCCCCGCCGGCCCGCCGCGCGGGCGTCCCACCCATTGCACAGAGACCACGGCTTCATGGGTCATGCCTCGTCCCGCCAGGGCAGCTACCGGATCATCGCGTTGATCGTCGCCAGCGCGTTCTTCATGGAGCAACTGGACTCCACCATCATCTCGACCGCCTTGCCGGCCATGGCGCAGTCCCTGGGCACCGACCCGGTCCGCATGAACTTCGCCATGACCGCCTATCTGTTGAGCCTGGCGGCCTTCATCCCCATCAGCGGCAAGATCGCCGACCGCTTCGGCACGCGCAACACCTTCCGCGGCGCGATCATGCTGTTCGTCGTCAGCTCCGTGCTGTGCGGCCTCGCGCAGAACCTGCCGTGGCTGATAGGCGCGCGGCTGCTGCAGGGCGCCAGCGGCGCGATGATGGTGCCGGTCGGCCGGCTGGTGCTGCTGCGCACGGTGGAAAAATCCCAACTGATCTCGGCCATGTCCTGGGTGCTGTTTCCCGCGATGATAGGCCCGGCCGTCGGGCCCTTGATCGGTGGTTTCCTGACCACCTATCTGTCCTGGCACTGGATCTTCTTCATCAACGTCCCCATCGGACTGGCCGGCATCGCCCTCGCCACCACCTACATCCCCGACATCCGCAGCGACGCGCCGCCCTCGTCGTTCGATTACCTGGGCTTCGTCCTGGCGGCCGCCCTCCTGGCCTGCCTGATCGTGGGCCTGGAAGGACTGGGCCATGGCGGGCTGTCCCCGACCGCGCTGCTCCTGCTGGCCGCGGCGGCCGGCTGCGCGCTGGCCTACGCGTGGCACAGCCGCCGGCACGCCGATCCGGTCCTGGACTTCAGCCTGATGCGCATCCCCACCTTTCGCGTGGCGATGCGCGGCGGCTTCCTGTACCGGGTCGCCTACGGCTCCTTCCCCTTCCTGATGCCGCTGATGCTGCAACTGGGCTTCGGCCTGTCGGCCGCCGAGAGCGGCGCCATCACCTTTGCCGGCGCCGTCGGCGGCCTGGTGATGAAGGCGATCTCGGTGCGCTTCCTGCGGGCCTTCGGCTACCGTCGGGTGATGATCTGGAACGGCCTGCTGTCGGCGATGCTGCTGGGCCTGTGCGGCGCGTTCCGGCCGGAATGGCCGCTGGCGGCGATCTACCTGCTGCTGCTCCTGGGCGGCCTGGCGCGCTCGCTGCAATTCAATGCCTACGGCACCATTGTCTACGCCGACGTGCCGCCACCCCGCATGAGCGCGGCGACCAGCCTGGCCAGCACCAACCAGCAGATGACGGCGGCGCTGGGCATCGGCCTGGCCGCGCTGGTGCTGGACACCTCGATGCGCGCGTTGGGCCACGCGGCCGTGCAACTGACGGACTTCACCCTGGCGTTTGCCGCCATGGGCCTCCTGGGCATGCTGGCCGTGACCCCGTGCCGCGAGCTGGCCCCCAACGCCGGCGCCGAGCTGAGCGGCCACGCACGGAAAACCGGCGGACCAGCCCGGGACTGAGCCGCCGGCGCCTTCGTCCCCCCAAAGAAAAAGGAGCCCGAGGCTCCTTTTTCTTTCTCCAACCCGTTGCGCTCAGGTCGCGTAGCTGCGCAGCCTGGCCGAGAACTCCTCGAGCCGCGCGATGCCGCTTTGCTGGGCGCGGTTGCACCAGTCCTGCAGGTCGCGCAGCAGTTGTTCGCTGGAGGCGCTGGACCGCTCCCAGATGGCGACCAGTTCACGCCGCATCTCGACCAGGATGGCCAGCGAACGATGGTCGGCCAGTACGGTGTTCAGCGCGGACCGGTGCGAATCGGGAAGCGACTCGTCGTCGGCACGGTGCAGCAGGGCCTTGGAACGCCGCAGCAGCTTCCACTGCAGGTGGGATTCCTTGGCCGCCTTCAAGCGGGTGATCTCGTCGCGGCAGGCATGCTTGAGCAGGTCGGCATAGCGCGCCATGATCTCGTAGCGGTGCGTGATCACGGCCTGCAAGGTTTCCAGGTCGACCGGCTTGCCATGCGCCAGCCGCACCTTGGGCGCGACCTTCTTGACCTTGGCCAGGCGCAGGATCTCCAGGGCACGGATATAGCCCCAGCCGATGTCGAACTCGTACCACTTGTTGGAGAACCGCGCCGACGATGCGTAGGCGTGGTGGTTGTTGTGCAGTTCCTCGCCGCCGATGACGATGCCCCAGGGGAAGACGTTGCGGCTGGCATCCGGGCTGGCGTAGTTGCGATAACCCCAGAAATGGCCGATGCCGTTGACCACGCCGGCCGCCCAGAACGGGATCCAGATCATCTGCACCGCCCACACGGTCAGGCCGACCGCACCGAACAGCGCGACGTCGATCACCATCATCAGCCCCACGCCCTGCCAGCCGAAGCGGGAATAGACGTTGCGCTCGACCCAGTCGTTGGGCGTGCCGTGGCCGAATTTTTCCAGCGTTTCGCGGTTCTGCGCCTCGTCGCGGTACAGCTCGGCGCCCTGGAAGAACACCTTGCCGATGCCATAGACCATGGGCGAATGGGGATCCCCTTCACGTTCGCAGCGGGCGTGGTGCTTGCGGTGGATGGCCACCCACTCCTTGGTGACCATGCCAGTGGTCAGCCACAGCCAGAAGCGGAAGAAATGCGCCACCGCCGGATGCATGTCCAGCCCACGGTGGGCCTGGCTGCGATGCAGGTAGATCGTGACGCCGAGGATGGTGATATGGGTGACTATCAGGGTGAAGGCGACGATCTGCCACCACGACGCGCCGAGCAGACCATCGGACAAGAAAGAAAGCACAAAATCCATATCACCTCACAGGCAGGCCGGCGGCAATGCCGGCGCGGGAGGCGCCTCGCGCCTCGAAGAAACGAAACTCATCGATCCCGGCCGCCCGTCAGGGCCAGCAGGACCCAGGTCTTAGAAATCGGACGGCGTCGGCAGTTCCCCAGGGGAAACCCGCGGCCGGATGACGAAGAAGCCGGAATCCGGCCCTCTGTCATGCGCCCGACACGATAACGCGAATATTGGGCCGGGACGACTCTTTTCAAAGAGGGGGATAACCCTAATCATAACAGGGTTATCGATCCCCGCCCTCGGGATTATCCGCCGACCCGGCCGCCTCGCCCTGGGCCGGCTCGCCGTCCGGAACCGCGATGTCGTCGTCCAGCCCCGCCGCCTCCGCCTCGGGTTCCGGCAGTTCGACCTCGGGTTCCGGCAGTTCGACCTCGGCCTCGGCGGCCTGGACAGCCGCCGGAGCGTGGCGCCGTTGAAACACCGCGGCAAAGAAACCATCGGTCCCATGCACGTCGGGGCGCAGTTTCAGATAGGGCCCTGGCAGCGACAGCCCTCCGGCCCGATCCGCCAGCAGCTCGGGAGCGGACAGCAGTTCGAATTCGGGATGGGCAGCCAGGAAAGCCTCGACCTGCCCTTCGTTCTCGACCCGCAGGATGCTGCAGGTCGCGTAGACCAGCCGTCCGCCGGGCGCCACGCAGCGCGCCGCCGACGCCAGGATGCTGCGCTGGAGCGCGCACAGGTCGGCCACGCTTTCGGGACTCTGGCGCCATTTCAGGTCGGGATTGCGCCGCAGCGTCCCGGTCCCGCTGCAGGGCGCGTCCACCAGCACCCGGTGCGCCTTGCGCGCCAGGCGCTTGACGCGGGCGTCGTTCTCGCTGGCGATCACCACCGGCACGACGTTGGACAGTCCGCTGCGCGCCAGGCGGGGCTTGAAGCGCGCCAGCCGCGCATGCGAGACATCCAGGGCATACAGGCGTCCGGTCGAACGCATCAATGCCCCCAGCAGCAGCGTCTTGCCGCCGGCGCCGGCGCAGAAATCGATGACCATTTCCCCGCGCCGTGGCGCCACCAGCAGCGCGAGCAACTGGCTGCCCTCGTCCTGGACCTCGATGCTGCCGTCCTCGAAACGTCCCCATCGGGTCAGGGCCGGCCGGCCCTGCAGCCGGATGCCGAACGGCGAATACGGCGTCGGTTCCGCCATGTCGGCCGCTACGCCCGCCCGCAGCTCGGCCAGGATGGTTTCGCGGTCGGCCTTCATGGGATTGATGCGGATATCCAGCGGCGCGGCGCGGTTGAGCGCGGCCAGCAGGCTGTCGCTGTCCTCTTCGATGGCCAGCGCCTCGGACAGCCAGTCGGGAATGCTGAGACGGATCTCGCGCGGCAGCGCCGCCTGGTCGATGGCGGACACGCGGCGCAGCCAGTCCGCCTCATCGGCGTCGAGCGCCGGCAGGATCCCGTCCCGGCCCAGCGTGGACGCCAGTCCCAGAATGGCCAGGCGGCGCGTGGCCGCGCCCCGTCCGCCCTCGGCCACGTTGCGGTAGCGCCGCAGGTGGCGCAGCACGTCGTAGACGGCCTCGGCCACCATGCCGCGATCGCGCCCGCCGAGCTTGGGGTGCTCGCGGAACCAGCGGGACAGCACCTGGTCGGCCGGACCGGACCATTGCAGGATCTCGCCCAGCGCGGAGCGCACCTGCTCGACGCGCTGCGCCACGGGATTCTTGCCCGCCGGGGCGGCACGGCGCGCCCCGGAACCGGCCTGCTGGCCGCCAGGGCGCCGCGCGCCCTGGGCCGCCGGCCGGGATGAAGAACTGGAACGTTCGGATGTCATGCCTCGTCTCCCCGCGAAACTGCCGCCCCCCGCGGCGCCAGGCCGAACACGCGATCGGCCACGCCGTCCACCGTGACCCTGCCGTCTTCCAGGCCTACCCGCCCGTGCGCCAGCCAGGACGCGACCGCCGGATAGACCACGTGCTCGATGGACAGCACGCGTTCAGCCAGGGCGTCCTCGGTATCGCCTTCGCGCACCGGCACCACGCCCTGGGCGATCACGGGACCATGATCCAGCACCGGCGTGACGAAATGCACGGTGCAGCCGTGCACCCGCACGCCCGCTTCCAGGGCTTGCCTGTGCGTGCCCAGGCCGGGGAACAGCGGCAACAGCGACGGATGGATATTCACCAGCCTGCCCGCATAATGCCGCACGAAATCGTCGGTGAGAATGCGCATGAAACCGGCCAGCAGCACGTAGTCGGGCTCGAAGGCGTCGATTTCGCGCGCCAGCGCGGTGTCGAACGAGGCACGGTCGGGATGGTCGCGATGGGGCACGACCCGAGTGGGGATGCCGTGTCCGGCGGCCCACTGGAGTCCGGATGCCTGGTCGCGGTTGGCGATCACGGCGGCCACCTCGGCGGGCCAGCCTTGTTCGCGGCAGGCCTGCGTGATGGATTGCATGTTGCTGCCGCGGCCGGAAATCAGGATGACGAAACGGCACCGGCGGGCCGGGGAAAAATGAGAGGCTTTCACCGGGGGATTGTATCATCGGGCCAGGGCGCGACCGGGCAGGCGCCGGACGAGCGCTGGCCCGAATCGGCGTCAGCCCGCGGCGGCCTCCTTGCGGGCGGCACGGTTCGTCGCGGTCGCCTGCGGGTCGATCGCGCCATCGGCGCCGAATACGACCCCGTAGTCGCGGATCGCCGCCTCGCGCGACACATAGCCCTGCCGCACGTCCCACTCGACGGCCGGCAGTTCGCGCTCCAGCGGGTCGCCCCAGCCACCGCCGCCGTTGTTGGCGGCGCAGACCCTCGTTCCGGCCGGCACCTGCACCGCCACCCGCGTCCCGCTGATGGGCCGTTCCTCGCCCGGCTTGTGGATTTCGCCGTGGCCGGGCATGCCGTCCTTGCCGCCGAACAGGCCCCAGGGCGGAAACTTGCTGCGGTCGAAATCCAGCGTGGCCATGGCAGGCGTCGGCGTCACCACCTCCATGCGGGTCCCCAGCCCGCCGCGCCAGCGGCCGGCGCCGCCGGAATCGGTCACCAGCTCGAAGCGCCTGACCAGGCCCAGGCCCTCGCTTTCCTCGACCTCGATCGGCACGCGCCGGCAGTCGCCATGCGTGGTGGTGTGCAGCGCGGACTGGCCGTCGCCGCCCCGGTGCGCGCCCCAGCCGCCCAGCGTATTGCCACCGCCCTGCCAGAACTGGCGCGTACCGGCATATCGTGCGCGCACGCGGCCACGTCCGTACTGGGCGTTGTTGCCCGCCGGAATTTCGTTCGGGATGGCCTGCGAGAACGCCTTCAGGATCACGTCGATGATCGTCTTGATCGGCGTCGACCAGAGCCCCATCGCCGCGTCTTCCGACGCGCTGACCAGCGTGCCGGGCTTGAGCGCGATCTTCAGCGGCCGGAACTCGCCCTCGTTGGGCAGCAGGAAAGGCGCCACGGCTCCCTTGAACGCGACCTTGGCCGCGCTCTCGCCGCCACCGGTCGCCCCCGAATTCAACGGCCCGGCCACCTGTGGCGGCATGCCGGTGAGATCGACGGTGATGTCTTCGTCCTCGACCACCAGGGCGACCCGGATAGGCACCGGATCATCGGTGATGCCGTCGCCATCCAGGAAAGATTCGGCATAGTAGCGGCCGTTGGGGATCTGGCGGATCCGCTGGCGCACATAGCGCTCGGACTGGTCCCAGCATTCGTGGATCGCCGCCTCGACCTGGTCCCAGCCGTAGCGCGCGACCAATTCCTCGAAGCGGCGCTTGGCCAGCTGGCAACCCGCGACCTGCGCTTCCAGGTCGCCGAAGGTCTCGTCCGAATGCCGGGTGTTGTAGCGGATGATGCGTTCGAGCTCGACGTCGATCTTGCCGTTCTTGTAGATCTTCGCGTTGCGGAACTGGATGCCTTCCTGGTAGATCTCGGTGGCCGGCCGCGCCTGGAAGCCGCCGCCGACATCGGGCCAGTGCGTACGCAGCGCCGAGAAGGCGATGATGCGCCCGCCGTCGAAAATGGGCGTATACATCACGACGTTGTTCAGGTGCTGGCCGCAGACGCCCGCGTGGTTGTTGATCAGGTAGTCGCCGTCGCTCAGGTCGTCGCCCCACATCGCCACGCCGTCGAGCACGGGAGTGCCCAGGTCGGCCACGAACGAGGGGATGCTGCCGCGCCCCTGGGCGATGGTCTCGCCCTTGGCCGTCACCAGGCCGACGCTGTAGTCCTTGAACTCGCGGATGATGGTGGAAAACGCGGTGCGCGTCAGGTTGGCTTCGGTCTCGTCCATCATCGCCACCAGCGAATAGCGGATGACTTCGAGCGTGATCGGGTCGACGCGGCGCGCACCCGGTACGGCGCGCGGCTTGGGCATGGCGGTCATGCGGGACTCCCGGTTGGAGGTTTCGCGACGATCGGGTTGCCATAGCGCCCGATCTGGGGGATTTCGAACTCGATGCGGTCGCCGGGCCGCAGGAACCAGGAACCGTCCTTCTTCTCCATGCCCGTGCCTTCGCACGTGCCGGAAGCGAACAGATCGCCGGGATAGAGCGTCTGGTCCACCGAGTAGTACTCGATGATGCGGGCGAAGTCGTAGATCATGTCGGCCGTGGTGCCGTCCTGCCGCAGCTCGCCGTTGACCCAGGTGCGGATCGCCACGTCGTGCGGATCCAGCGCTTCGTCGGCCGTCACGATCCATGGCCCCATCGACGCGGCGCAATCGAAGTTCTTGTGATGCCGCACCCAGTTCATGTCTTCGAGGTCGCTGTTCTGGTCGCGCGCGCTGTAGTCGCAGAACACCGTGTAGCCGAAGGCGTGGCGCATCGCCTGCTCGCGCGGGATGTCCTTGCCCTGCGTGCCGACGATGAGCGCGATCTCGACCTCGTAGTCCAGCTTGCGGGTGCGCGACGGGTAGACGACCGGCGCGCCGGGCCCGACCACGGTGTCGGCGAACTTGATGAATCCGGCCGGCCGCTTGGGAATCTGGGCACTGGCCGGCATCTGCGGCCGCGTGTCGCCCGCCGCGGCGCGTTCGGCATTGGCTTTCCGCGCCGCCTTGCTGTGCCCGGCGAAGTTGCGGCCCATGCAGATCAGCTTGGAGCCGAGGCTGGGCAGCGGGGCCAGCAATGGCGTGGCCGCCAGGTCCATGACCAGCGGCCCGTCCGCCGTGGCGCGTAGCGCCGGCCCGTCGGCCAGCACGAAGTCCACGGCCGCGTACGCCGCGTCGAGCGCCGCCGGCCCCGCCTTGATGAAATCAAGCAGATCGGCCGGCACCCCGCCCTTGTCGGCCCCGCGCAACTGGACCGAGCGGGCACGGTTCAGATCGACGAGCCGTTCCCCGACGACGGCGGCGATACGGCCGCTTCCGTATTTGGCGATCTTCATGGCAGTTCCCTGCGCCCGTGTCGCGCGGATCTCATTCGCTCCATGTCATCTCCAGCACGTCGTCCTCGAGCAGCCTGACGTCCCACCCCTGCGGCACGTGCGTGGTGGTCGCGTGATCCTCGACCAGGCACGGTCCCGGATAGGACGCGCCACGGGCCATGCCGCCGCGGCGGTGCACGGCATAGGCCTGGAAAGCGCCGGCCTTGGTCGAATAGACCTGGCGCGAGGCGGAGGCCTCGTGCGCGCGCGCCGACGGCACGCTGGCGTCCTGCCCGTCCCCCAGCGCCGCCTGGCAGCTCACGCGCAGCGACACGATCTGCACCGCGATGGGACTGACGTGGCCGTAGCGTTCCGCGTAGATCTGGTCGAAACCGCGCTTGAGCGCCGCCGGGCTCAGGTCGTCCAGCAGCCGCACCTTGACCGTCTGGTCCTGGCCGCGATAGCGCATCTCGGCATAGTTCTCGAACCGCACCTCGCGCGGCGACCCGAGCTTCTCGGCCACGGTGCCGGCCAGGCCCTCCTCGAGCGTGCGCAGCACGCCGGCCAGGCCGGGAACCTCCGCCCCGCCCTCGGGCAGGTCGCAGGTCCAGGTACGCGAGGCATCGTAGCGGGCATCGGCGTACAGCATGCCGAACGCCGAGAAATGCGCGGGCATGCTGGGGATCAGCAAGCTGCGGATGCCGAGTTCCTCGGCCAGTTCGGCGGCATGCAGCGGACCGTTGCCGCCGCAGGCCACCAGGGTGAAGTCCCGCGGATCCTTGCCGCGTTCGATCGAGACGCGGCGCAACGCGCCCGACATCGTCACGTTGGCGATCTGGATGATGCCCGCGGCCATCGTGCGGGCGTCGTAGCCCAGTTTCGCGCCCAGGGTCTGGAGCGCCTTCAGCGACAAGTCGCCGTCGATCTTCATCTCACCGCCAAGAAAGCGCGAAGGATCCAGCCGCCCGAGCGCGATGTTGGCGTCGGTGACGGTGGGCTGCTCGTTGCCCAGGCCATAGGCCGCCGGTCCGGGATAGGCCCCGGCGCTGCGCGGTCCGACGCGCAGCGCGCCCAGTTCGTCGATCGCCGCGATGCTGCCGCCGCCGGCGCCCACCTCGACCATGTCCACCACCGAGGTCTGCAACGGATAGCCGTGCTCGAATCCGTCGACGTAATACAGCGAATCGAAGCTGACCACCCCGTCCTGCACGAGCGCGCTCTTGGCCGTCGTGCCGCCCATGTCGAAGGTGATGAGGTTGCGCCGTCCCAGTTTCTCGCCAAGCTTGATCGCGCCGGCAATGCCGCCGACCGGCCCCGACTCCATCAGCAGCACGGGCAGGCGCTTGACGGTCGCGACGTCGGCCACGCCGCCGTTCGACTCCATCAGGAAGAACCTGCCCTTGAAGCCGCTTTCGCCCAGCAGCGTCTCGAGCTTGCCCAGGTAGGTGCTGACCTTGGGCCCGACGAAGGCATTGAGCACGACGGTGGACGTGCGTTCGTATTCGCGATACTCCTGCGACAGCGTATGCGATGCCGTGACGAACCAGTCGCCGCACTCGGCCGCGATCTCGGCCGCGCGCTGTTCGTGCTCGGGGTTGCGATAGGAGTGCAGGAAGCAGATGGCGATGGCCTCGGCGCCTTTGCGCCTGGCCTCTGCCAGCACCTCGCGCAATTGCGCCTCGTCGAGCGGCACGACCGCCTTGCCGTCGGCGCCCATGCGTTCGTTCGCTTCGAGCCGGAACTCGCGCGGCACGAAGGGTTCATGGCGCTTGAACAGGTAATTGAAAGACTCGGTGCGGTTGCCCCGGCCGATCTCCAGGACATCGCGAAAACCGTCGGTGGTGATCAGGGCCGTCCGCGCCCCCTTCTTTTCCAGGCACGCATTGATGACCAGCGTGGTGCCATGCACGAAAGTCTCGAACTCCTCGGGCGATCTGCCCAGCTTGGCCAGGCAGTCGCGGATGCCGCGCGACGGATCGTCGGGCGTGGTCGACGCCTTGGCGAACCAGCGCTCGCCGGTACGCGGGTCGACCGCGGCCAGGTCGGTGAACGTGCCGCCGATGTCGACGGCGACCCGCAACGACGATGGCATCGCGGATTCGGAAAGTTGGTTCATTGCGGAAATGCTCTCTTCAATCGATCTTGAGGTCTTTCATGCGCGCCAGGTAGTTCTTGCGCGAGGCGTCCAGTTGCTTCGCCAGCTCGGCGCCGCGATAGGGATAAGTCTCCATGCCATTGATGTCGAGGAACTCGTCGGCGAACGCCGGCGCGTTGACGATCCTGGCGGTGTCCTCGGCAAGCTTGTCGACGATCGCCCTGGGCGTGCCCGCGGGCAGGTAGAACGAGAACACCCCGCTCGGACGGTCGAAGGTATAGCCAAGCTCGCCCAGCGTCGGAACATCGGGCAGCAGCTTGGAGCGCTGGTTGCCGGTGTAGGCGATCGTCTTGATGCGGCCCTGCCTGGCCAACGGCAACGCGGTGCTGACCGTGGTCACCGCCATCTGCACCTGGTTGGAAGCCAGCGCCAGCATGAGTTCGTTGCCGCCCTTGTAGGGGATGTGCGAGAACTCGGCATCGATGCTCTTGGCGAAAGCGGCGGCATCGAGATGGGCGACGCTGCCGACCCCCCAGCTTCCGTAATTGAAAGTGCCCGGCTGCTTGTGCGCCAGCGCGGCGAGTTCCTTGACGTTGCTGGCGGCAATGCCGTTGCTGATGGAGACCACCGACCGGACCTGCGCCAGGCCGACTACCGGGATGAAATCCTTGACCGGGTCGAACGGGAGATTCTTCTGCAGCAGCGGCGCGGCCTCCATGTTGTTGGCCGTGCTCATCAGGATGGAATAGCCGTCCGGCTCGGCCTTGGCGACCTGATTGCCGGCGATGCTGCCGGTGGCGCCGGGCCGGTTCTCGACGATGACCGGTTGGCCCCAGGCCTTGGACAGCCGCTCGGCCACGCCGCGCGCCAGCAGGTCCTGCACGCCCGCGGGCGGAACGCCGATGACGATCCGCACCAGGCGGGAGGGATAGGCCTGGGCCGAAGCCACGGCCGGCAGCACGGCCGCCAGCGCGGCCAGGGCGAACAACGCTCTGCGAGGACTCATGGAATGTCTCCTGGTGCGCCGTCTACGTGCGGCCATGGGTATGGGGCAGATAGTCGGCGAATCCGCGGGTTGATTCAATCGGGTCTTTTGGAAATAATTGTTCCATCCACGGCACAATCCAGGAGCACCGATGAAACCCGAACTGCTGCGCAATGTCGCGGTATTCGTCGAAGTCGCCAAGGCCAGGAGTTTCACCAAGGCGGCGACCGCGCTGGACCTGCCCAAGTCCACCGTCTCGCGGCGCATCCGCGAGCTGGAGCGGGACGTGGGGCTGCGCCTGCTCAAGCGCTCCACGCGCATCGTCCAGTTGACCGAGGAAGGCATGAACTATTTCGCGTCGTGCCGCGCGCTGCTCGAAGGACTGGAAGCCACCCACGACGAATTGCTCAGCGCCCGGCATCGCGTACAGGGACACCTGCGCGTGGCGATCCCCACCAGCTTCGCCTTGCGCCTGATCGACAACCTGCCCGCGTTCGCCGCGAAACACCCGGAACTGCACATGGATTTCGACTTCACCATGCGGCCGGTCGATCCCATCAGCGAAAACTGCGACATCGCGATCTGCTTCGGCGAACCGGCCGACTCCGGCCTGACGGCCAGGAAGCTCGCCGACATCCCGATGTATGTCTACGCATCGCCGGCCTATCTGGCGGCGCACGGCGAACCGGCCGCGCCGGCGGACCTGTCGGCGCACACCTGCGTGCTGGGCACCCGCATCGACCACGTCGGCAACCAGGGCGTCTGGCGGCTGCGCAGCGGCCGCCGGCGCGCCGAGGTCGTGGTCGGCGGCACCATGTCGTTCAACAGCGTCGGCATCATCCGCCACGTGGTGCAGGCCGGTGGCGGTCTCGCCATCCTTCCCGAGGAACTGTGCCGGCAGGACGTGCGCGAAGGCCGCCTGGTGCGCGTGCTGGACGACTGGAGCGCCCCGCCGGTGTCCGCCTACGCGCTGACGGCGACGCGGCTGATGCCCGCCAAGACCCGCGCCTTCCTCGACTTCGTTTCGGCGAACCTGTAACGGCACGCCAGGGGAACGATGCCGATGCGAAAACTCGTCACCGCCACGAGAATCCACTACGATACGTGGCTTTCCCCATCACGCCCGATCCGGCGCTTCCCTTCATGACGCAGGCGTGGAACGAAATCAGGCTGGACGCCTCCCTGACCTACCAGATCGCCAGGACACACGCCTCGATCCGGCGCGTCATGGAAAGCATCTGCAAGCAGCATGCCGGACTCAACGTCAACCAATGGAAGCTCCTGGCCATCGTCGCCAAGTTCCAGCCCGCCCGCATGGCGGACCTGACCCGCTGGGTGACGTTCGACCGCGCCTTCATCTCTCGGGCTGCCCAGGAACTGGAAAAACGCGGCTTGATCGAACGCGTGGCCGAAGAACGGGACAAGCGGCTCGCCATCCTGAAGCTGTCCGACGACGGCGCGCGCGTCTACCGGCAGGTCGCCGCCGAACTCGACCGGGTGCAGGCCGCGGCCTTCGCCGGCTACAAGCAGCGGGACGTCTCGCTGTTCTTCCTGATGCTCAACACCCTGGACGAGCGCCTGGACGCCTACCAGGCCGTCCGGGCCTCGCTGGAAGGACCACAGCCCGATGCCGCGCCACCCCGCCCCGCCCCTCGCAGGCGGGCCGCCCGGAACGAGTAGCGGCGGCCACCGTCCCCGTCAGTCCGCCCTGGCGAGCCTGGCGTCGATGACCTCCATGCCGCAGTCCTTCAACAGGCCATGGATGGTGTCGATCTCGGCCTGTTTGGGGCGGGGCAGCGGCGGCCGCATCCGGTAGTGGGGAATGACGCCATGCAGCCACGTGGCGAGCTTGTAGCGCAGGTGCAGCCGCGCGTAGTCCGAATAGATGTACTCGTGCAGCGCCAGCAATCCGCCCTCGCGCCAGATCCGGCGCTCGCCTTCCCGGTCCCCCGCCTCGTGGCAGTCGATGTGCTGCATCATCGGCTCCAGGGCATAGTTCCATGACCCCGACACCGAGCCATCCAGCAGATCGTGCGAAAGGAACTCGTGGAACAGGTGGCCCGAGGCCGCCATGATGGATACCGGCCGCTCCAGTTCGCGCAGCATCCGCCACATCCGGCGCATCCCTTCATAGTTGTAGGTCATCTTCCAGCCGATGACGTTGGGCACGCGCTCGCAGATGAGCCGCGCCGTCTCCCCCGGGATGCCGATGCCCCACTGGGGTGAACGGGCCGTGACCGGGTGCGTGATGATCGGCAGGTCCACCGCGGCGTCGATAGCCTGGATCTGGTCGAGCCAGTACTCGGGATAGCGCACCGGGTCCCAGCTGATCAGGAGATCCCCGGTACCGATCGGCGGCATCAGGAACACCCCGCTCGCGCCGCACGCCTTGGCGATCCCGGCTTCCCTGACGCAGCCCGCGGTCGTCATGTCGAACACCCCGGCAATCACGGGAAAAGCGCCTCCCACCTCCTCCAGCGTGATCTCGAGGACCCGGCGTTTCTCGGCCGGGGTCAGGTAGTAGATCTCGCCCGCGTCGGGATTGGCGATGATGCCGCCCCGCTCGCGAAAGCGGGGATGGCCGGCGAAGTAGCGCACGAGACGGCGCAGGGCCGCCTCGTCCAGCTCTCCCTGCGGGTTCCAGGGAACCACCATGGTGGTGTAGTGCCGTGTTGCCAACGCGGGAAGTTCGAGGGTCACGATCGATTCTCCAGAATGGCGACGCGCGGAGGATCCGCACTGCATCGGTCATTCATGATATCAACCAATAAATTTGTATTCTACAAAAACATTCCAACCCTCAAACTGATGACGAAGACGAACAATAAGACATAATAATTTATTTAAAATCAATAACTTAAACAAAAACAAGACTTCATTTACTGGTCTATACGACCTCCGACAAATTGAAGAATTCAACATAAATTTGTTGACGAATACCATTTACAACCAGAGAATCAGGCATCCCACGAGATCATCCGCTCCCCCCTCACCTGCACAGGCGGCCCCCATGAAACGCTACGCAGTCTGGATTCCGGCCCTGGTTCTCATGCTTGTCTGCGGCGCCCCGCTCAGGGCCGCCGGCTATCCCGACAAGCCGGTACGCATCGTCGTGCCCTACCCTCCTGGCGGCACCGTCGACCAGCTCGCGCGGCTGCTGGCCCAGCAGTTGTCCAGCCAGGCCGGCGTGGCGTTCATCGTGGACAACCGCGCGGGCGCAAGCGGCGTGATCGGCAGCCACCATGTCGCGCAGTCGCCGCCCGACGGCCTGACACTGCTGCTGCAGGCCACCACGTTCGTGATCAATCCGCTCATCACGACCAACAGCCCCTACGACGTCCGGAAAGACTTCACGCCGGTTTCCTACCTGGGATCCACGCCCATGCTGGTGGTGGCCAATCCATCCATGCCGGTCGACGATTTCAGCGGCTTCGCCCGCCTGCTGCGGGACAACCCCGGCAAGCACTCGCTGGGAGCGCCTGCCGTGGGCGCGCTGGGCCACCTGGCCGAGGAAGCCATCCGGCGGGAAGCCGGGCTCGACTTCCTGATCGTGCCCTACAAGGGCACGGCCCCCATGCTCAACGACGTCGCGGGCAACCACGTCTCGGCCGGAATCGAGGCCATGCCGGCCCTGCTCCCCCTGGTCCGGGCGGGCAAGCTGAAGGCCCTGGCGGTCACCAGCGGACAGCGGGTCCCGCAATTGCCCGGCGTCCCCACCGTGGCCGAGTCCGGGCTGCCCGGGTTCGACATGGTGTCCTGGTACGGGCTGTGGGCGCCCGCGGGACTCCCGCCGGCCATCCTGCAACGCCTGTCAGCGCTGGTCACCCAAGCCCTGCGCGCACCCCAGATCGTCCAGCCCATGGCCGAACAGGGGCTCCAGATACAGGCATCCACCCCCCAGGCCCTGGGCGCCCGCGTGCAGGCCGAGACGACCCGGTACCAGGCGCTGGTCAAGGCCGCGAACATCCGGGTCGACTAGGGCCGCGAGGGTCGGTCCGAAGGAATGCCGGCCGCGGCGATTGTCTCCACCATGCTTGCCAGGGAGTCGAACACGCCGACGCCGGCGCCTTCCAACGCCGCCTTCTTGGCCCGGAAGGTACCGTGGCTGCCATGTACCAGCGCGCCCGCATGCCCCATCGCGACACCTTCCGGCGCCGTGCGGCCGGCGATGAGCGCATAGACCGGCTTGGCAAAGCCGTGGTTCAGCAGGGCCGCCGCAAGCTCCTCTTCTTCATGCCCGCCGATTTCGCCGATGATCAGCAGGCTGTCCGTGCCTTCGTCCGCGGCGTAGAACGGCACCAGGTCGGCATAGCGCAGGCCCTTCACCGGATCGCCGCCCACCCCTACCCATACCGAGGTTCCCACGCCGCGCTGGGCAAGCCGGTAGCCGGCCTCGTACGACAGCGTGCCGGACTTCGACATCAGCCCCAGCCGGCCCGGCCGCAGCGAGGCATCAGGCAGGAAACCGAGCTTGGCCTCACCCGCGACGGCGATGCCCGGCGTCGACGCGCCTATCCACAGGACACCCGCCGCGGCCGCCAGTTGCCTGGCGCGCAATGCATCGTGCACCGGCAGGCCTTCGGTGGGCGTCACCAGATAGCGGATGCCGCTGGCTACCATGTCCTCGATCGCGTTCAGCAGGTGATAGGCCCCGACAAACGCCACGCAGGTGCTGGCGCCGGTCGCCGCCACGGCGCTCCGGCAGTCGGCGAACAGCGGGATGCCGTCGACCTCGTCGGCCGTTGGCCGGGACGACACTCCCGCGACGATGCGCGTACCGTAGCGGCGCATCAAGCGGGTGTGCATGCTGCCCGCGCGCCCCGACATGCCGTAGACGATGATGGGGGTACGATGGTCTATGCGTGGATTGATCAGCATGATTCGAGATGTCTGCGCAGATGTGCGATGGCCGGATCGAGTTCGGTATAGATGGGGATGCCCGCCTGCGCGAGCAGGACTTGCGCGGCCTCCAGGTTGGTGCCGACCAGCCTGGCGACCATCGGCACCCGCAGCGCGGGCGCCTGCCGGAGCGCATCGAGCAACAGCGCGGCGAACTCGCCCAGATCGGTAATCCCGGCGAATATATTGATCAGGACGGCCTTCACCGACGGTGCCGCGCCGAGCCATCCCAGCACCGACACGAGGCGCGTCGGATCGCCACGGAAGCCGCCCGTGCGGATGTCGAGAAAGTTGTAAGGACGCAGCCCGTCGGCGCGCAGCTCGTCGATCAGCATCATGGAAAGACCCGCGCCGGTGGTCAGCAGGCCGATCTGCCCTTCGGGATCGACGACGACGTAGTCAAAGCCATGCTCCTGCTTGAGCCAGGCCTCGGGGTAGGCCGCGGCGCGGGCGGCCAGCAACTGCTGCAACCCCGGCTGGCGGGCAAGCGCGTTGTCATCGGTCACGATCTTGGCGTCGGCGGCGACCCAACCGCCGTCCGCCATGACGAACAACGGATTGATCTCGACCAACAACGCTTCGCTCTGGAAAAACAGCGCCGCCAGCTTTCGCGCCGCCTGCGTCAGCGCCGCGGCCGTGGCGGCCGCCATGCCCCGGACCAGCCGCTCGACGCAGGCAACGACCGCCGGTGCGTCGGCAGCCACCGTTTCCGAGCGCAGGTCCCGCGGCGCAACGGACTCGATCTCCATGCCTCCCTGCTCCGAGACGATCACCCTCACGCCGCCCGCCGCGGCGTCCACCATCAAGGCGATATAGACCTCGGCCGCAGCGGCGACCTGTCGTTCGACGCGCACGGCCTCGACCCGCTTGCCCTTGAGCAAGGTGCCGAACATCGCTTCGCTCAAGCGCGCCACCTCCTCCACCGTCGCCGCCTTCCTGACCAACCCCGCCTTGCCCCGGCCGCCCGCGGCGACCTGCCCCTTGACCATCCACGGACCATCGGGGAGCGAGGACAAATCCAGGGTGCCCCCCAGCTCCAGCAACACGCCGGGCGGCACGTTCACCGACGACGACTCGAGCAGCCACTTGGCGTCATGCTCCAGGAGATACATTCAATCCGCCCTCATGCCAGAGATTTTGACAACCCGGCCCCATTTCCCGGACTCGGCCCGCATGAACTCGCCGAACTGTTCCGGCGTGGTTCCCGCCGGCACCGCGCCCTCGGCCCGGAGCTTTTCGACGACCTCTTTCTGGTTCAGCGCCTTGACGAACTCGTCATGCAGACGGTCGATGATGGGACGCGGCGTGCCGGCCGGCACGACGATGCTATACCAGGCGCTGACCTCGAAATTGTTCAGGCCGGCCTCGGCGGCGGTCGGGACGTCGGGATACACGGAGGACCGCGTCGCGCTGGTCACCGCCAATGCCCGCAACATGTTGGCCTTCACGTTGCTCCCGACCGACGGCAGGGTCTGGAAAGACAGTTGTACCTGGCCAGAGATCAAGTCCGTCACGGCGGGCGCCGCGCCCTTGTAGGGAACATGGACGATGTCGGTCCCCGCCTCGATGTTGAACAATGCTCCGGCAAGATGGTTCGACGATCCGACTCCCGCCGACGAATAGCTCAGCTTGCCGGGCTGCCGGCGAGCCAGGGCGACCAGGTCCTGCAACGTCTGCACCGGGAGTTTCGGATTGACCACCACCAGCAGCGGCGCGGTCGCCAGCAGCGTGACCGGCGCCAGGTCGCGCATCGGATCGAACGACAACTTGTATAGATAGGGATTGACCGCCATCGGGCCAACGTTTCCCATCAGGATCGTATAGCCGTCAGGCGCGGCGCGCACGACGTAGTCGCTGGCAATGTTGCCTGCGGCCCCTGGACGATTGTCCACGATGACGGGCTGGCCCAGGCCCTGGGAAATCTTGTCCGCGAACACCCGGGCCAGCGAATCGGTGCCGCCGCCTGGCGCGTAGCCCACCACCAGGCGTATGGGCCGGCTCGGATAGGCCTGGGCCGCGGCGTCGAAAGACGCCGCGCAGAGCAGGCCCGGCAACAGCACGGACAGCAGTTTGGTCATATCCATGACGTCATCCCCTCGTTGTGGGCGTGTTGTGCTTGCGGTCCATGAATGCCTGCATCATGCGCCTCGGTTCATCGGTATCCCGCGCGGCCACGCAGGCGCGGATGCCCTGCCAGATGCCGTCGGTGACCGACATCCGTTCCCAATCGCGCGTCAGCGGCTTTTGCAGCCGGATGGCACGCGGCCCCCCCAGCAGGATGGAACCCACCATTTTTTCGACGGCCGAGTCCAGGTCCGGGGATGTGGTCAATCTCTGCAGGAAGCCGATCCGATAGGCCTCCTGGGCGTCGATGATGTCGCCGGTAAAGACCAGCTCCATGGTCTTGCCCCAGCCGATCAAGGCGGGCAGGAGATTTGCCTCCATCCCCGAGGGAATGCCGACGCGGACTTCCGGCATGCCGAATTTCGACGTATCGACACCGATGCGCATGTCGCAGGCCGCCGCCAACTCCATCCCGAACCCCAGGCACCAGCCGTTGACGCGGGCGATCACCGGGACCGGGAGCGCCCGGATCGATTCGTTGGCGACATGGGTCAGCGTGTGTTCCCGCAGCGCCTCGTCGGCGCCGAGATCTCTCATCTCGGCAATGTCGGCGCCCGCGATGAACGACTTATCGCCTGCGCCGGTAATCACCACCACCCTCAGCCCATCATCCTTGGCCAGCCGCCGAAAGGTTTCGGCGATCGCGGTCTTGCCCGGCATGCCCAGGGTGTTTCGCCGCTCTGGATTGTTTACCGTGACATAGGCGACACGGCCGGCGGCACCGCGATCGTCGATGCGGGTCTGAATAATGTCATTCGATGTAGTCATGCTCTTCCTGGACGTTCGACAGAAAACTCGGCAAGCGGGGCGATACGTTCACCGCCCCCTGAAAACGGGTTCACGGCGCTCCTTCATGGCGATCACGCCCTCGCGATAGTCGTCGGTCCGCCGCAGCGCATCCTGCACTTCCCGTTCCCTGGCCATCGCCTCGACGCATTGCAGGTGGAAATCGCCGCGCAGGCTTGCCCGGGTCTCCTGCACCGCGGCCGGTCCGGAGCGGGCGATCTCGGCGGCCATCTGCCGTGCCGCCTCCAGCAGCGCGTCGGCCGGCACCAGCCGGTCGATCAACCCCATGCGCAGGGCGTCGTCGCCACTCACGCGAGCCCCGGAATAGAACATCCATGCGGCATGCTGCACGCCGACCAATCGCGGCAGCGTGTACGTCAGGCCGAAACCCGGGTGATAACCCTGGCGCGCGAAATTGGCGCTGAACCGGGCCTGCGGGCAGGCGACGCGGAAATCGGCCAACAGCGCCAAACCCAATCCCGCGCCGACCGCGGCCCCCTGGACCGCCGCCACCAACGGCTTGCGCAGGCCCGCCAGCCGGCCGCCATGGTCGTACAAATGCGGACGGTGCCGGCTGGTGTCCGCCGCCTGGATGTCGCCCCGCGCCAGGCGTCCCGCCAGATCGGCACCCGCGCAGAAGTGCTTGCCTTCCGCGGCAAGAACGACGCAGCGGCAGGCGGGATCGCGATCGAGCGATTCGAGTGCGTCCGCCAGTTGGCCGGCCAGGCTCTCGTCAATGAAATTGTTCGGGGGCCGGCACATCGTCAACGTGGACACGTGGCTGTCGCGCGTGATCGAAATTTCTTGGCTCATGTTGAACGGGCCCCCGGACCCCGGGGTGAGATATAGTACGAAGCGCAATGTATCGGGCCGATACCCCTGCATTCAAACGAGTTTTTGGCCGGGCAGCCCGAACTCTGCTCATGCGCCGGCGCATGCCCCCACGCCCGCGCACACCGTCGCTTCGCAAACGCGCCCCGCGAATGCCCAAGGGCGCGCGATCCAACAGGAATCGAGATGGACGAATCGCGCATGCCAAAAACCCGCCGCCGCCTGCCGCCCCTGAACCCCCTGCGGGCGTTCGAGGCGACCGCCAGGCATCTGAGCTTCACCAAGGCGGCCGAAGAGCTCTCGGTCACGCAAGGCGCGGTCAGCCGCTCGGTCAGCACGCTCGAGGAATACCTGGGCTTTCCCCTGTTCGAGCGCCTGCCCGGCAGCCTGGCGATCGATCGCGTCAACCAACAGTTCGCGCATGCGGTCACCGATGCGTTCGCGCGTCTGGGCGACGCGCTCGACGACCTGGTCGAGCAGCGCACCCACACGACGTTGGCGGTGCGCGCCTATACGGCCTTCATGATCCACTGGCTGATTCCGCACCTGCCGCGCTTTCACCTGCTGCACCCCGAGATCGAGGTGCGCCTGATCGCCGCCAATGAGCGCGTCCGTTTCGAACACGATTTCGCCGACGTACGCATCCGCTACGGCCACGGCAAGTGGCGCAATGTCCATAGCGTCCCGCTGCTGCCCGACGAACTCATACCGGTTTGCAGCCCGCAGTTGCTCGGCGGTGGCCGGTCGGGGGTCGACGTTTTGCGCGGCGCCCCGCTGCTGCACCACAGCATGCGACGCCACGACTGGTCGGACTGGCTGGAGAGCGCCGGTGTCCATTGCTTTACGCCGGACAAGGAGCGCTATTTCGAAGAAGCGAGCGTCATGGTCGAAGCCGCGCTTGCCGGCATGGGCATCGCCATCACGCAGCGGGCTTTCGTGCATGACGAGCTGCGCAACGGCCGGCTGGTCATGCCATTCGATCACGTATTGCGGCGCAATGCCGGCTACTACGCGACGTACCAGGACTCAGGCGACCAATCGCCGGCCGTCATCGCGTTCTGCGACTGGCTGCAAGAGATCACTTCCAGCGGCCGTGTGGCCAGCCCGGCCGCGCTGTCCTGAAACGCCCCTTCCCCACCGAAGCGGCGGGGAGACTTTCGCCATGAGGCGTCTCCCCCCGGGCGGCCGCCGCTCCCTACGGCCTCCCGCCGGGCGGCGGCGCCAGCACGCCGACATCGGCCGCCCGCGGCAAGTCGCGCACCTGATCGACCAGCCGGTCGAGCTCTGGCGGCGCATATCGCCGCGCCAGTTCCGCCCGGGCGCGCGCCACGTGATCCTCTTGCGAATACGGCCGGGATACCGAGCCCTTCGGCGCGGCGACAAAGCCGCTGAGGCGCCGGCCGTCGCGCAGCGCCAGCGTCAGGCGCGCCCCGACCGATTCGGCGGTACTGGCATGTTCGACCTTTTCATCGATCACGCACGCGACCGTGGCGGCCAGGCCCATCACGATGGGATCTTCCAGTCCGGCCTCGAAATCGTCGACGTTCAGCGCATACACCTCGCTGCGGATCTGCTTGCGGATCGCCAGCGCCACGCTGAACGGCGCGCTCATCTGCGCGCCTTGCAGGCTGGCCGGCGCATTGCCGGTCAGCCTGCCCTGGATGACGCGCGGAATGCCCAGCGTGATGGCCTCGATGTCGCCGGCCACGAGATCGTGCTCACGGCACAGGTCGACCGCCGCCTCGACCGCCGCCAACACGCGTGCGCTGCAGGCATGCGGCTTGATCGACACCTCGGTCATCCGGTAGAAAGAGCCCAGCCGGTCGGACAACGGTGCGAAATCGACCTGATCGGCATACGCGCGGGCAAAGCCATCCTGCCCTTCCAGGATGTCCACCGGCCCCGAAAAACCGGCCTCGGCCAGCAAGGCGGCATGCACGCCGGAACGCGCGGCCTGGGCGGCATGAATGCGCTTGACCGTCGATCCCGAATGGAAAAACTGCACCAGTCCGCCGCTGAACGACGCGGCCAGCCCCATCGTCTCGGCGATGCGGCGCGCATCGCCGGGGAACAGCAATGCCGCCGCCGCGACCGCGGAGCCGAATACGCCGCAGGTCGCCGTGCTCTGGAAGCCTCGCTTGAAATGGCTGGGCTGGATGCACAGCGCGACGCGGATCATCGCCTCGTAGCCCGCGGCCACCGCCGCCAGAACCCGGTCCCCCGCGAGCCCCCGGCTCTGGCCGATGGCCAGAGCCGCCGAAAAGACGATACAGCCAGGATGCAGCATCGCACCGACGTGGGTATCGTCGGCATCGATGCTTCCTGCATAGACCGTGTTCAGGAAAGCCGCGCTGGCCGGGTCCGTGCGGCCGTCGGAAAACAACAACGGCGCCGCGCCCGGGCCACCGGTCTGCCTGACGTAATCGCGCGCCCACCGGCTCCAGGACATGCGCTCGCCCAGCGAGGCGACACGCAGGTAATCGAGCGCGAACTCGAACAGGGCGGACTGCGACGACGCCGGCAGCCGCTCATAGGTCAGCGCGGCCGCGAATGATGCCAATTCCATGGTCGGGGTCGGTTTCTTCATGATCGCTCCGGCTTCATCCACGCAAGGAGAACAGCGGCGCCACCGACGCCAGCCGCTCGGGGTGGCGGGCCTGTTCCAGCCAGGCCTCGACCGGACCGGCGCCGAACCTCGGCGCCGCGATCGCGGCAAATCGCTGCACGACTTCGTCGGCCGTTATGGGATTCTGCGGACAACCCTTCGGATGCTCGACGAACTGCTCGACCCGACTGCCGTCCTTCATCGTGATGGTGACGCGCGCCGGCACCGCCTCGGCGGTCGTCAACGCCTCGACCCGAGTGTCGACCACGCACCGGGTGCGCGCGGACAGGTCGCGGATGCCGGGGTCGTCCAGGTATTGTTCGAAATCGTCGACCGACAGCGTCAACGGCCCCTCGCGGCCAGGCGCCAGCGCCACGGCCATCGCCGCCGCGAACGGCGTGCTCAGTTGCGCCTGCTGGTAATCGACCGGCCGGTTGGCCGCCAGTTTGCTCATCATCGCGCCGTGCACGCCCAGTTCCATCGACGCCACCTGTTCGACCCGCGCGCCCGCGCGCGCCAGCATCGCCGCGCCTTCGATCGCCGCCTGCATGCGCACGCTGCCGGCATGCGGCTTGAGCGAGATCCATTCGGTGGGGAAATGCCGGCCGAGGTCCTTGACCGCGGTGGAAGGATCGAAGCGATCGGAGAAAGCCCGGCCGAAACCCTGGCTGCCTTCGATCGCGTCGTGCGGACCGGTCAGTCCTGCGCGTGCCAACAGCGCCGCCTCGATGCCATTGGCGGCCGCCTTGCCGGCATGGAAGCGCTTGATGTCGGACCCCGACACGAAGAACTGCGACAGGCCGCAAGCGAAGGTAGCGGCAATGCCCAGCGCATCGCGCAGGCGCTCGGCCGGCAGCCGGAACAGGCGCGCGCTGGCCACGGCCGCGCCCAGCGCGCCGCAGGTGGGCGTTCCCTGGAAGCCGCGCAGCGAATGCTCGGGCTGGATCGACATGCCGACACGGATGGCCACCTCGTAGCCCGCCAGCACCGCGGTCAGCAGTTCGCGGCCGCTGGCGCCGGCGATCTCGGCCGCGGCCAGCGCCGCGGGCCAGATGCATACGCCGGGGTGAATGATGGCGGCCACATGGGAGTCGTCCCAGTCGAGGCCGCCCGCGGCCGTACCGTTGATGAAAGCGGCGCGCCCGGCCTCGACCCGCTCGTCCGCGTACAGGAGACTGGCGCAGTCGGGGCCGGAGGCAGAACCGAAAACCTGCCTGGTCGCGCTCGTCCACGGTTTGTCGCGTCCGACCGCCGCCGCGCGGAACATATCGATCATCAGCACCGGCATCAGGGCCTGGACGGGCGGCGGTACCGCATCCCATTCGAGTTCGGCGGCGAATTGCGCCAACGCATGGGTAACGGCGATGGACGGGGGCTGGGCAGGATTCATGATGACGGCTTCAGGCAAAAGGACAGGGCTGGGCGCATGGCGCGGAAACTCACTCGGGCTTGATGCCGGCGGCCTTGACCACCTCGCCCCAACGATCGTAGTCGGCCCGCAGGTAGGCCGTCAGGTCCGCCGGCGTACCGCTCAGCAGGTCCACCCCTTCCGCATTGAAGCGCTTGATGGTGTCGCGGTTGGTCAGGACTTTGGTCGCGGCGGCATTGAGCTTGTCGACGATTTCCTTGGGCAGGCCGGCGGGTCCCCACAGGCCCCACCACTGGTTGGCCTCGAAGCCCGGCAGACCGGACTCCGCGATGGTCGGCAGCCCCGGCGCGAGCGGCGTCGGCTTCAGGCTGGTGATGGCCAGGCCGTTCAACTTGCCCGCCTTCACCATGGGCGCCACGCTGGCGTAGTTGGAAAACAGCACCGAGACCTGGCCCGCGGCCGTGTCGGCCACCGCCGGCGCCGCGCCCTTGTACGGCACATGCAGCATTTTCACGCCCGCCTGCTGCATGAACATCTCTCCCATCAGGTGGCTGAGCGTACCGACCCCGTTGGAGCCGAACGCGATCTTGCCCGGCGCGGCCTTGGCGGCCGCGATCACATCGCCCACGGTCTTGTACGGCAGCGTGCCCGTCACCACCAGCTCGTTGGTGGCGTAGCCGACCAGGGAGATGGGCGTGAAGCTGGTGAACGGGTCGTATGGCCGCTTGGCCGTCAGGTGCGGGTTGATCGACATCGTGCTGGACGAGGTCAGCAGCAAGGTATAGCCGTCCGGATTGGCGCGCGCCACATAGCTGGTGCCGATGGCGCCACCGGCGCCCGCGCGGTTGTCGACGATGAATGTCGCGTCCATCTCCTTGCCCAGTTCCTGGGCCATCAGGCGGATCACGACGTCGGCCGCGCCACCCGGCGGGAAGGGTGTAACCAGGCTCACCGGCCGGCTGGGATAGGCCTGGGCATGGGCCGAGGCCCCTGCCGTCAACACGGCCGCGGCGAACAGGGTTTGGATCGTACGTAGGGGGATGCTCATGATGTATCTCCTGGAGGAACGGCGACAGGGCGCCATTCGGGCGACAGGGTGCGTGGCCCCGCCTCGGTCTTTGTCTGTCGGAGCGATGATTGCATATTTATGCACAAACCTGCAATAAAGAAAAACCACATGGAGGCGAGGCCGCGGCGGAAAACCGCTAACATTTCACCTGCGCGCCACACACGCGGCGCGCAGCCCCTGCTTTTCTCCGACACGCTGTCAGCCCCCACTCCGGAACATGTCGACCGCCCAACGTCCGCGCAGCGAATCCCGCAAAGCCGTCGTGCCCGAGCTGGCCGGCCGCATCCTCGCCCACGCCAGCGCCCAGGGACTGTCGGCCGGCACGCACCTCACGGCCCAGTCGCTGGGAGACCATTTCGGCGTATCGCGATGGACCGTCAGCCAGGCCCTGCAACTGCTGGCCGACAAAGGCGTGCTGCGCCACGAGGCCAATCGCGGCTATTTCCTTTCCGACGCCGAGCTGGCGGCCCCCGAACAGCTCGGCCTGAGCACCCAGCCGGAACTGACCCGCGTCTACTTCCAGATCGCCGAAGACCGGCTGCGCGGCCAGCTCAAGGACCGCGTCACCGAAACCTACCTGCGCCAGACCTACCAGTTGACGCACCGGCAACTGAGCGAGCTGCTGCGCAAGATTTCGCGCGAAGGCTGGGCGGAGCGGCGCATCGGCTACGGCTGGACCTTCTCGCCCATCCTGCGCACGCCGGAGTCGCTGGAACAGACCTACAGCCTGCGGCTGGCGATCGAACCGGCCAGCCTGCTGGAGCCGAGCTTTCACCTCAGCCCCGAGGCGGCCGCCCGGCTGCGGGAAGTGGAAGGCCAGATCCTGGCCGGCGGCGCCGAGACCATGACGGCCGACGAACTGTACGAACACGCGGTGAAATTCCACGAGACCCTGGCCGAAGCGTCGCAGAACCCGTTCTTCAGCGACGTGCTGCGACGGGTCAACAGGGTGCGCCGCCTGCTGGTATACCGCGCCATGGTCGACCGCCAGCGCTATTACCGCCAGGCGCGGGAGCACCTGCACATCCTCGATCTGGTCGAGGCCGGCCGCAATCGGGAGGCGGCCGACGCCATGCGCGACCACCTGCAGGGCGTGGTGGTCAACCTGCGCGCCGCGCGGCCCGGCGGCGACACGCCTATAATCGAGGATCTGCCCCCGGGCAGCTAGAATTCGACTCCCAGCTTCCGCTTTACCACCGGCTTGAATCCGTCCGCCTCGTCCGCTTCGCCGTCCGCCCTGCGCATTTTCCGGGGCCTGCCGCCGCCTTCGCTGCGCCGTCCGTGCGCGCTGGCGATCGGCAATTTCGACGGCGTGCACCGCGGCCACCAGGCCATCCTGGCCCGGGTGCGCGAAGCGGCCCGGGCCCGGGGACTCGTGCCGACGGTCATGACCTTCGAGCCCCATCCCCGCGAATTCTTCGCCGAACTGCACAAACGCCCCGAACTGGCCCCCACCCGCATCGCCGGCTTGCGCGACGAGCTGTGCGCGCTGGCCCGCTACGGCATGCAGCACGTGGTGGTGGAGCGTTTCAACGCGCGCCTGGCCTCGATGCCGGCCCAGGCCTTCATCGACCAGTTGCTGATCGAAGGCCTGCACGTGAAGTGGCTGCTGGTGGGAGACGACTTCCGTTTCGGCGCCCACCGCACCGGCGACATCGCCCTGCTGCGCGCCAGCGCCGCGCGCCACGGCTTCGAGGTCGAATCCATGGAGTCGGTCACCGACCAGGGCCAGCGCATCTCCAGTTCCGCCGTCCGCACCGCGCTGGCGGTCGGCGACCTGGACCGCGCCGCCGAGCTGCTGGGCCACCCCTACAGCGTCAGCGGCCACGTCATCCACGGCCAGAAACTGGGCCGCACACTGGGTTTCCCCACGCTGAACCTGCGCGTCTCGCGCCGCTGCCCGGCCCTGTCCGGCATCTTCGTGGTGCAGGTGCACGGACTGGCCCCCGACCCCTTGCCCGGCGTCGCCAGCCTGGGGGTGCGCCCCACGGTGGACGACAGCGGCCGGGTCCTGCTGGAAGTCCACGTGTTCGATTTCAGCGGCAACGCTTACGGTAAACTCGTACAGGTGGAATTCCTGAAGAAACTGCGCGACGAAGAAAAATTCGTCGATCTGCCGACCTTGAAGGCGGCGATCGAGGACGACGCGCGCCAGGCTCGCGCTTATTTCGCGTCCAGCCATCTGGGCCAGGCCGACCTGGCCACCTCCGCGACGGATCGAATTTAGGGGTCCCCCCTACGCGCTGACGCGCGCCCCCCCAGGGGGCGATGCGGGTGGACCGGCCGAGCCGGATCCACCGCATCCTGGGGTACTGCCAAGCTGGCGGCCCGGCCCACGATATTTGTGAAGCTTGCCTGCCCCGCGGACGGGGCTGATGTGCAAAATCCTGTGTTTCCATGGACTACAAGAAAACTCTCAATCTTCCCGATACTCCGTTCCCCATGCGCGGCGATCTCGCCAAGCGCGAGCCCGGCTGGGTCGCGGCCTGGGAAGAGAAGCACCTGTACCAGGCCATCCGCTCGGCCAGCGCCGGACGGCCGCGCTTCGTGCTGCATGACGGCCCGCCCTACGCCAACGGCGACATCCACCTGGGGCACGCGGTCAACAAGATCCTGAAGGACATCATCGTCAAGAGCCGCACGCTGGCCGGCTTCGATGCGCCCTACGTACCGGGCTGGGACTGCCACGGCATGCCCATCGAGATCCAGATCGAGAAGAAATACGGCAAGGGGCTGCCGGTGGCCGAGGTGCAGGCCAAGGCGCGTGCCTACGCGACCGAGCAGATCGACCGGCAGCGCAAGGACTTCAAACGCCTGGGCGTGCTGGGCGACTGGGACCACCCCTACCTGACCATGAACCCGCGCAACGAAGCCGACGAGCTGCGTGCCCTGGGCGCCATCCTGGAAAAAGGCTTCGTCTTCCGCGGCCTCAAGCCCGTGAACTGGTGTTTCGACTGCGGCTCGGCGCTGGCCGAGGCCGAGGTCGAGTACGCCGACCGCACCGACCCCGCCATCGACGTGGCCTTCCCCTTCGCCAATCGCCCCGCGCTGGCCAAGGCCTTCGGACTGCCTTCGATCGACGAGGAAGGCGCCATCGTCATCTGGACCACCACGCCGTGGACCATCCCCTCCAACCAGGCGCTGAACGTCCACCCCGAGATCGACTACGCGCTGGTGCGCGTGAAGACGCCTCAGGCCTGGGGCACGCTGCTGATCCTCGCCCGCGAGCGCGTCGAGACCTGCCTGCAGGCCTGGGACCTGGAAGGCGAGATCGTCGCCACCTGCAAGGGCCTGGCGCTGGACCACATCGCCTTCCACCATCCGCTGGCCCGCAAGGACCCGGGCTACGACCGGCTCTCGCCCGTCTACCTGGGCGACTACGTGACCCTGGACACCGGTACCGGCATCGTGCACTCGGCGCCGGCCTACGGCATCGAGGACTTCGTCTCCTGCAAGAGCAACGGCATGCCGGACGCGGACATCATCAGCCCGGTCATGGGCGATGGCCGTTATGCCTCGACGCTGCCGCTGTTCGGCGGCCTGACCATCTGGGATGCCAATCCCCGGATCGTCGCCACGCTCGAGGAGGCCGGCACGCTGCTCAAGGTCGAGAAGCTGCGTCACAGCTACATGCACTGCTGGCGCCACAAGACCCCCATCATCTACCGCGCGACCAGCCAATGGTTCGCCGGCATGGACATCCTGCCCGCCGAAGGCGGCGGCACGCTGCGCGAACGCGCGCTGGAAGGTATAGCGGCCACCGGCTTCTATCCGTCCTGGGGCAAGGCGCGGCTGCATGCCATGATCGCCAACCGGCCCGACTGGACGCTGTCGCGCCAGCGCCAATGGGGTGTTCCCATGGCCTTCTTCGTGCACAGGGAAACCGGCGAACTGCATCCGCGCACGCCCGAACTCATCGAGCAGGTCGCCCAACGCATCGAGAAAGACGGTATCGAAGCCTGGCAGTCGCTCGACCCGCGCGAACTGCTGGGCGACGAGGCCGACCTGTACGAGAAGAACCGCGACACGCTGGACGTCTGGTTCGACTCCGGCACCACCCACCAGACCGTGCTGCGCGGCTCGCACGCGGCCGACGGCGCCTGGCCCGCCGATCTGTACCTGGAAGGCTCGGACCAGCACCGCGGCTGGTTCCACTCGTCGCTGCTGACCAGTTGCATGCTGAACGGCACGCCGCCCTACAAGGCCCTGCTCACCCACGGCTTCACCGTGGACGGACAGGGCCGCAAGATGAGCAAGTCGCTCGGCAACACACTGGCGCCGCAGAAGATTTCCGACACGCTGGGCGCCGAAATCCTTCGCCTGTGGATCGCCAGCACCGACTACTCGGGCGAGTTGTCGATCTCGGACGAGATCCTCAAGCGCGTGGTGGAATCGTATCGACGCATCCGCAACACCCTGCGCTTCCTGCTGGCCAACCTGAGCGACTTCGACATCGCCACCCAGGCCGTGCCCGACGCCCGGATGTTCGAGATCGACCGCTATGCGCTGGCCATGACGGCCCGCCTGCAGGAAGAGATCACGGGGCTGTACGACCGCTATGAATTCCACCCGGCCACGGCGCGGCTGCAGACCTTCTGCTCCGAGGACCTCGGCGCGTTCTACCTCGACATCCTGAAGGACCGCCTCTACACCACCGCACCCGGCAGCGTGGCCCGGCGGTCGGCGCAGACCGCGCTCTGGCACGTCACGCAGGCGCTGCTCAAGCTGATGGCGCCCATCCTCTCGTTCACCGCCGAGGAAGCCTGGGCGCTGGTCAAGCAGGGTGCGCTCACCATCTTCACGGAAACCTTCCACGCCGTGCCGGCCCAGCCGGACGCCGAGGCCCTGCTCGAGAAATGGAGCCGCCTGCGCCACCTGCGCGGGGAAGTCACCAGGAAGCTGGAGGAAGTCCGCGCGGCGGGCGGCATCGGCTCCTCGCTGCAAGCCGAAATCGACATCCACGCGCCGGCCTCCGACTACGCGCTGCTTGCCAGCCTGGCCGACGACCTGCGCTTCGTGCTGATCGTCTCGCGCGTGGGCCTGCATGCCGCCGAGGGCGAACTGCGGATCGACGTCGCCCCGTCGGGCCACAAGAAGTGCGAGCGCTGCTGGCACTGGCGCGAGGACGTGGGCATCGATCCCGGGCAGCCCGAGATCTGCGGCCGCTGCGTCGCCAATCTCGAGGGCACGGGCGAACCGCGCGAGTTCGCCTGATGGGCGCGCCTGCCCAGCGTTCCCGGCTGGCCTGGTGGCTGGCCATCGCCGCGCTCATCATCATCGCCGACCAGATCACCAAGGTCGCGGTGGACAAACTGTTCGCCTACGGCGAGCGGCTGCCCCTGCTGCCGGTGCTGGACCTCACCCTGCTGTACAACCGCGGCGCGGCCTTCAGCTTCCTGGCCGGCGCCGATGGCTGGCAGCGCTGGTTCTTCACCATCCTGGCGCTGGGCGTCTCCGGCTTCATCGTCTGGATGCTGTCCCGCCCCGGCCACCAGCGCCTGTTCTCGTGGGCCCTGACCCTGATCCTGGGCGGCGCGCTGGGCAACGTGATCGACCGCTTCATCCACGGCCACGTCATCGACTTCGTGCTGGTGCACTACGGCAACTGGTTCTTCCCGGCGTTCAACCTGGCGGACTCGGCCATCACGGTGGGCGCGGTGCTGCTGATCCTCGACGAGATCAAAAAGAAGAAGCCCACGCGCTGAAAGGAAGCGCCGCCGGGGAAGCCCATCCCCTACGCCCCTCGGGCGCTCCCTCAACGGGGCGGCGCTGGCGGACCGGCAAAGCCCGATCCGGGGCGGACGCGGCCGCGCGCGGCCGGGAGCGGCACAGGGGGGGCCGTATAATGAATCATTCCAACCCTCCCCTACCGGCCCCATGTCCGACCTCGCCAACAAGCGCCTCGTCCTCGGTATGACCGGCGGTATCGCCTGCTACAAGATCTGCGAGCTGGTGCGGCGCCTGACCGAGCGCGGCGTGACGGTGGACGTGGTCATGACCGAGGCCGCGACGCACTTCGTCACGCCGGTCACGATGCAGGCGCTGTCGGGCCGGCCGGTCTACGTGGACCAGTGGGATGCGCGCGTGCCCAACAACATGGCGCACATCAACCTGACGCGCGGGGCGGACGCGGTGCTGATCGCCCCCGCCAGCACCGACTTCCTGGCCAAGCTGGCGCACGGCATGGCCGACGACCTGCTGACCACGCTGTGCGTGGCCCGCGCCTGCCCGCTGCTGGTGGTGCCGGCGATGAACCGCGAGATGTGGGCCAATCCGGCCACCCAGCGCAATGCCGCCCAGTTGCGCGCGGACGGCGTCACGCTGCTGGGCCCGGCCGAAGGCGACCAGGCCTGCGGCGAGGTCGGTTCCGGCCGCATGCTGGAACCACACGAGATCCTTGAAGACCTGATCGCCCACTTCCAGCCCAAGGTGCTGGCCGGCAAGCGGGTGCTGATCACGGCCGGCCCCACGTCCGAGCCCATCGACCCGGTGCGGGTATTGACCAACGTGTCCTCGGGGAAGATGGGCTATGCCATCGCGCGCGCGGCGCGCGAGGCCGGCGCCGAGGTCATGCTGGTGTCCGGCCCCACCGCGCTGGCCGCGCCGCGCGGGGTGCGCCGGATAGACGTCCAGACGGCCCGCGACATGCTCGCTGCCGTCATGGCGGGCGTGCCGGATGCCGATATTTTCGTGGCTGTCGCCGCGGTGGCGGACTGGCGGGTCAAGGAAGCCAGCGCCAGCAAGCTGAAGAAGACCGACGGCGGGCCGCCGTCGCTGGAATTCGTGCAGAACCCCGACATCC
Source organism: Alcaligenaceae bacterium SAGV5 (assembly GCA_009360345.1). GTDB lineage: Bacteria > Pseudomonadota > Gammaproteobacteria > Burkholderiales > Burkholderiaceae_B > Pigmentiphaga. The sequence continues at coordinate 1,392,631 of SPDP01000001.1, read as the reverse complement.
TGGGCACCGTCGCGGCCCTGCCGCGGCCGCCCTATTGCGTGGGCTTCGCCGCCGAGACCGAGGACCTGGCCCGGCACGCCACCGAAAAGCGCGCGCGCAAACGCGTGCCGCTGCTGGTGGGCAACCTGGCCCAGGACGCGTTGGGACGCGACGACACGACCCTGGTACTGTACGACGATGCCGGCGAACATCCGCTGGCCCGCCTGTCCAAGCTCGCGGCCGCGCGGCAGCTGGTGACAGAAATCGGCCGGCGCACCGGCTCGTGAACGATCCGAGGAAGACCGTCATGCCTTTCGACGCGGAACCCCCCAACGGCGACTACGCCGCCTACATCGACAAGATGGTCAATCGCGGCGCCGGCACGCCTGGAGAGCAAGGCCTGCTCAAGACCGGCACCGGCGGCTTCCGGCCCGCGCTGCGGTTGCCGGGCGCGCAGAAGGACACGCGCAGCCCGGGCCAGCAGTACAGCTCCGGCACGGGCATCCCGTCCGCCCCCACGGCGCCTGCCGCGCCCTCGGCCAACATGCCGGCCGGCGTCAGCGAGCCGGCCTCGCCCGCCACGCTGGCGGCCCAGGGCAACAGCGCGATCAAGGGCACCGTCCAGATCCTGCTGGGCGGGCTGTTCGGCGTGCTGGCCGCCAGCAGCATCGGCGCGGCGCTCATGGACGACGATCCGCTCGAACCCTTCAACATCGTCCGCACCATCATCCTGTTCATCATCGCGCGCTCCCTGTTCCGCCGGGGCCGCCAGACGCTGCGCGGCGCACAGGGCATTCCCGGCACGACGCTGCCGCCCTTCGTGCCGCCCAACCGCAATCAACGTTCCTCCCATCGCAACGCATGAAATCCGTAGACCTGAAGATCCTCGACGCGCGCATGCGCGACTACCTGCCCGCCTACGCCACCCCGGGATCCGCCGGCCTGGACCTGCGCGCCTGCCTGGAAGCCCCGCAAACCATCCAGCCCGGCCAGACCGTGCTGGTGCCGACCGGCCTGGCCATCCACATCGCCGATCCCGGCTACGCCGCGATGATCCTGCCCCGCTCGGGCCTGGGCCACAAGCACGGCATCGTGCTGGGCAACCTGGTCGGACTGATCGACTCCGACTACCAGGGCCAGTTGATGGTCTCGACCTGGAACCGCGGGCAGGAAGCCTTCGTGCTCCAGCCCATGGAACGTCTCGCGCAGATGATCATCGTGCCGGTGGCCCAGGTCAGCTTCAACGTGGTGGACGACTTCACGGAATCCGACCGCGGCGCGGGCGGGTTCGGAAGCACCGGCAAGCATTGATGTAGATGGCATCCACGACCAAGGCCGGACCGGCGCGGCCCGACGCGGACCTGGAAGCCGTCCGCATCTACGAAGCGCTGCGCAAGCGCATTTTCCAGGGCGGCATCCGCCCCGGCGACGAACTCAACCAGGTCCACATCTCCCAGGAGTACGGCGTCAGCCGGACACCGGTGCGGGAAGCGCTACGCATGCTCCAGGCAGACGGCCTGGCCGAGGCGCGGTTCAAATACAGGATGACGGTAACGCCGGTCACTGCCGAGGAAATCGACCAGATCTACGGCCTGTGGATCGCCAGCCAGGCCGTCGCCACGCAGATCGCCTTCAGCCGGCTCACGCGCGCCGATCTGGCCGCGTGCCGCAAGGTGCTGGAGAAGATGTCGCGCCTGAACGGCGAAGTGTCCTCGCAATGGCGCGCCCTGCACGAGGAGTTCCACGCCATCCTCAACCGCCCGGCCGGCAAGATCTTCTGCGAGAAGATCGAGGAGTATTGGCACCGCACCGAGCGCGCCCGCTTTTCGCTGGAACAGACCTCGCCCTCGCTGTTCGGCGACGACCGCGCGGACCATGGCGGCCTGCTCCAGGCCTACGAGACCGGCGACATCAGGGCGGCCCAGCGCATCAACACGCACCAGCTCGTGCGGTCGGCCACGGCCTCCATCGGCATCATCGACCCCGGCTACACCCCCGTCTGCATCCGGAATGCCCTGGAAGCCTTGCAGATCGCACTCTGACCCGCGTCAATCCATGAAGCGGCCGCCGGACATGTTCAGTGTCTCGCCGGTGATGTAGCCGGACTGGCGCGACGCCAGGAACAGCGCCGCCGCCGCGGCCTCCTGCGAACGGCCGACGCGTCCCACGGGTATGCCCTTGACGACGTGGGCGAGTTCTTCGCCGGTCTTGTGGACCTGCACATCGAACAGCGCCGTCGCCACGACATTCACGGTCACCCCCGAAGGCGCCAGTTCCGCCGCCAGCGAACGCGAGAAAGCGATCAGCCCCCCCTTCGCGGCCGCATAGGGACTCACGCCAGGATGAACGCCGGTCTTGCCCGACATCGAGCAGAACGACAGCAGCCGCCCGTACCCCCGCCCGGCCATGCGCCGCGCCGCCTCGCGCAACAGCAGGATGGGCAGCAGCAACTCGTCGCGGAGGACCCGGCCATAGACCTCGTGCTCCAGGTCGAGAGCCTTGCCCACCGACACCGGCGGCGACACATAGGCGACCACGTCCAGGGGACCATTGGCGGCCTCGCAGCCGTCCAGAAAGGCGGCGATGGCCGAGGCATCGTCGACGGCGTGGGGAGGCACGCGGGATCCTCCCTGCCCTTCGGCGGTCAGATCGCTCGCGTGCACCCTGGCGCCGTTCGCCTCGAAGCCCCGGACCACCGCGGGCCCCACGCCGGCCCCGGCCCCCAGCACCAGCACCGACAGGCCGGCCACGTCGGCCACGGGCGGGAAAGATTGCTTGTCTGCCTGCATGGTTCTATTCCTGCATCTTGATGTTGTACTTGGCGATGACCTCGCCATAGCTGCGGAACTCCCGATCGACCACCTCGCGCATCTGCGCCGTGGTGGACGGCCGGACGGTCAGCCCGAACTTGTCGAGCTCGCTCCGCACGTGCGGCTGTTCCACGCTGGCACGGATATCGCGGTACAGCTTCTCGGCGACCGGCTCCGGCACTCCCGTGGGCAGCATGAAGCCGTACCACGCCTCGGTCGAGAATCCCGGCACGCCCAGTTCGCCGAACGACGGAATGTCAGCCGCGTGGGAGTTGCGCTGCGGGGCCGCCACGCCCAGCGCCTTCAGTTGGCCGGAGGCCAGGTAAGGCTTGACGGTATGCGTGGCGACGAAGAAGGCATCGACCTGGCCGCCGATCAGGTCGGTCACGGCCGGGGCCGTTCCCTTGTAGGGCACGTGGAGGAACTCGGTCCCCGTCATCTGCTGCATCTGGGCCAGGAAGATATGGGAAGGCGACCCCATGCCGGCGCTCGCGAATGCCAGCTTGCCCTTGTTCGCCCTGGCATAGTCCAGGAACTCGCCCAGGGTGTTGAACGGCGATTTGGCCGACACCACCAGCGTCATGTCGCCATAGCCGGCGATCAGCAGCGGCTGGAGGTCGCGCATGGGCACGAAGGCATCCGACTTCATCAAATGGGCCGTGACCGAGATATTGGTCGCCATGACGCCGACGGCATAGCCATCCGCGGGCGCCTGCGCCACGGCCTGGGCTCCGACGTGACCGGACGCGCCCAGCCGGTTTTCCACCACCACCGGCACTTTCCATTGCCTGGCCAGGTCTTCGGCCACCAGGCGGGCCAATCGGTCGGGCCCGGTGCCCTGGGTGAACGGCACGATGAACCTCACCGCCTTGGCGGGAAAATCCATCGCAAGGCCCGGCGCCGCCGCGGCCAGACAGGAAAGCAGGACGACGAACCTGGAGACGATACGCACTAGCATGGCAAGCACCTCTCAAGAAACACGTTGTACGGCATCACACACATCCACCCGGCCCGGATCTCCCGGCAGGCGGTCCTTCAGCGAATCATGGTCGCGTCGATCAACGCCCCGACGTCCCGGCACGCATCCAGCTCCATGATCGCGGCAGCCAGGGTATCGGCGCCGGCCGACCGTTGCGCGCCGACGTTCTCCCGGAATTTCTGCAGCAGCGTGCCGATCGGCATGGCGGCACCGGCCGTGCCGGGCGCGGGTTCGCTGCCACCGCGGTAGAGCCGGCCGTCGCCGTCCTCCAGGATCACTTCGGCAAGCAGATTGGACGGCGATGGCCGTGCCGCGCGCAGGATCTCGACGCGGCCCGACAGCAGGGCGCGCAGGGCGGGCGCATCGCGCGCCGGCGCCTCGAAACTGTGCGGACCGATCTCGCCGTTCGTCAGCGCGGCCGCGACGATGTAGGCCAGCGAATGATCGGCGGCCTCGCGCGTGCGCGGCTGGAACGGGTCCGTCCGGATCGCGTGCAGATGTTCGTAGACACCGGGATCGGCATGCACCTTGACATGCGCGATGACGTCCGGCGTTCTCCCCCCCTCCAGCAGGGCCGCGCGCGCCCTCAACGCCGACTGGATCGCGCTCTGCCCCCGGGAGCCGACGGGCCAGCGCTTGAAGCTGCCGGCGCCTATGCCTTCGAAGCGCCGTATCCGCGCCAGCCGGGACGAAGCCTCGCCGGCCTCCTCCCGCGTGACGCCCAGCTTCGCGAAAAACCCGTGGCGGCCCTCGAAGGGGCGCACCACGCCCTCCACGCCGCACAGGGCCAGATAGCATGCCTGGACCGACTGGCGAACGCCGTCGCTGCCGTTGAAACGCTTCCACATGGTCAGTTCGCCATGGGCATCGGGCTCGGACGACTCCACTTCGTTCGAGGGATAGTGCGCGTTCACGGCAATCGAAAACGCATGGCGCAGCTGGGCCCGGTCCAACGCCAGCAGATCGGCCACGGCGGCCACCGCCCCCAACGAGGTGATGCACGGGTAGTCCCACCCCTCGCGCTCCGGATCCAGGCAATCGCTCATCGCCACGATCAGTTCGTAGCCGACGCACAGCGCCCGGATCACGGCTAGGCCGCCGGCCCCCTCCGCCTCCGCGACGGCCATGACGCCTGTGACGATATCGCTGGGATGGGCGCCGCCCTTCGTCCCGAAGTAAAAATCGTTGAAGTCGTAGGCCCGCAGCGGCGCGCCATTGAGCAGGGCCGCGTGCTCGGCGTTCACCCGCTCGCCCGTGCCCCAGAGGCGCGCGCCGCCCGGGACCGGAAAACGCCCGGCGAATTGCCGCGCGCGGCGTGAAGCGCGATGTTCCAGCGCCCCCAGTACCACGCCGAAAGTATCGAGTACGATCTTCCGCGCCGACTCCCTGCAGTGGTCGTCGATATCGAACGTCCGGGCCTCGACGCAGAAACCGGCCAGTTGGTCCAGGAAAGCGTCGGTAGGCGAAATGGCAGTCATGCACCGCTCCTTTGCAGTGGACAGGTCAACGGGTGATGGCGTACTTCTGCGAACCAAGGCGGGAAATGCCCAGCTCCAGGACCTCGCCACCCCGCAGATAGCGTGGCGGCTGCATGCCCAGCCCCACGCCGGCCGGCGTGCCGGTGGTGATCAGGTCGCCGGGCAGCAGCGTCATGAACCGGCTCACGTAGCTGACCAGATGCCGGCAGCCGAAAATCATCCTGCCGGTATTGCTGTCCTGCACACGCTGGCCATCGACCGAAAGCCAGATGTCCAGCGTCTGGGGATCCCCGATTTCGTCCGCGGTCACGAGCCAGGGGCCGATGGGGCAGGCACGATCGAAGTTCTTGCCCTTGTCCCACTGTCCGCCGCGCTCCAGCTGGAAGGCGCGGTCCGACAGGTCGTTCACGGCGACGTAGCCGAACACATGACCGAGCGCGTCGTCTTCGGACACCGACCGGCACGTCGCGCCGATCACGATGCCCAGTTCCACCTCCCAGTCCATCTTCTCCGCGCCGGCGGGCCGGGGCACGTCGTCGTACGGTCCCGACAGGGTCGAGGACGCCTTCATGAAGATCACGGGTTCCGCGGGCTCGGGCAGTCCGGCCTCCGCGGCGTGATCGGAATAGTTCAAGCCGATGGCGACGATCTTGCCGGGCCGCGCCAGCGGCGCGCCCAGGCGCGGCCGGCCCTCGACCTGGGGCAGCCGCTCCACGTCGACCGCGCCCAGGCTGGCCGGCAGGCCTCGCGCCAGGACCTGCGGATCGATATCCGCCAACAGGCCGGAAAGATCGCGCAAGCCTCCCTGCGCATCCAGCGCGCCGGGGCGTTCGTGGCCTTCCAGGCCGTATCTCACCAATCTCATGTCTCGTTCCAGTCAGTAGATGAATGCCAGATTGGCCTGCCATCCGGCCATGTCGAGCAACCGGATGCGCTTCTCGCATATCCGGAATCCCCGCTCCACTTCGCGCAGCGCGTAGTCCACGCCGGCAACGATGGGCCGCACCTCGCCCAGCCCCACCTGGAACCAGTCGCCGGCACGGGTCTCGTAGATCAACTGGCTGGTCGACACCCGCCACAGTCCGTCGCGCTCCTCGGCCATGACATTGGAGACGAAGTGCCGCGTGCGCGAGGGCGGCTGCTGGGCGGGAAACCAGTGGTGCATGAGGTGGTGCACGCGCTCCTCGCGAGCGGCCTTGTTGTCGTTCACGATGTCCGCCTGCCTGCCCGGACGCGGTTCCTCGGTCAGCGGCACGACGTACAGGCCGTCGTCGTCGAAAAGTGCCAGCCAGGCTTCGTATTGCTTGTCGTCGAGCAGCTTCGCTTCCCGAAAGACGAATTGGGAGATGTCTTGCAGCATTGATCTGTCCATGGTCGATGCATTCATCGCGATTCAGGCCCCCTGCCCCATCAGACGCCGCCATTCGCGCCACAACGCCCGCTGCGGCGCCTCGCTCGAAGGCAGGCCGCGATAGTCGCCTTCCCCGGTCTGCTCGTCGGTGTCCATGCCGCGATCGAACAGCAGCCATTCGACGCGGTCGGCGCGCAGGCCCTGCGATACCCGGGCGAAGATCTCCGTGTCGTCGACCATGCCGAAACCCGACGGCCCGTAGAAACGTTCCTGGCTGCGCAGCATGCCGGCGTTGAAGGCATCCGGCGCGCCCTCCAGCTCATACGGATAGATGAGCACCTCGGTCTCGTCCACGGAGATAGGACGCCAGACCCGGATCTGCTGGTGGATCATCCCCATGCTGGGGAAGACCGTGGAAGTGGCTTTGGCGGCGATGCGCTCGAAGGCCTCCTGCCCATGCTGCGCATGCAATCCACGATAGAGGTCCCCGAACTCGCCATCGAGCAGGCCGTCCGTGTCCGCGGCGGGAACCTGCGCGAAACCATGGCCGTACCGGCACGACCGGGTAGTCCCGCGAAAGCGCTGCTCCCGCATTTCGCGCGTGCTCCGGCCCTTGTGGACGCCGAAGTCGCCGGTGCTGTCCCCGAACTTGGCCTGCAGTTTTACGAAGGCGCCATGGGTGTGCATGAAATGATAGGCATCGACGATGTTCTCGGCCTGCAGCTTCCAGTTGCCGGGATAACGGCAGACATAGGGCGTGGAGGCGATCGCGATGCGGCCGGTGGGCGACAGGTCCAGTTTCGCGTCGATGATGTGCTTCATGCTGCCGAGATAGGTTTCCAGCGGCACGATGTCCGGATCGAGCGAGACGAAGACCAGGCCGCGATAGGACCCCAGGCGCGGCACCGGCTCCAGCCCCTCCGGCTGCTCGAAGTCCGGCCCGTAGCCGCCCGGATCGTTGCGCTCGGACACGAGACGGGTCTTGCCCGACAGATCGAAGACCCACCCGTGATAAGGGCAGCGCAGCTCCTGCACGCATCCCGCGGCCTCGCGCAGCAGCGCGGCGCCGCGATGCACGCAGCGGTTGAAGAAGGCATGCAGTTCGCCCTCCTTGCCGCGCACCACGACGATGGGCTGGCGGCCCACCTGCGCGGTCTTGAAGCTGCCCGCCGACGGCAGTTCGGTCTCGTGCCCCACGTAGACCCAGGTGCGCTCGAAGACCCGGCGCATCTCCAGGTCGAAGACGTCGCGATCGGTATATGCCTCGGTCCTGACGAGGAACTGCCGCCCCGGTTTCTCGCGGACGTAATCGTCGGGATCGATGTCGTATGTCCTTCCCATGCCTGCTCCAGGTGACGCCCCTGCGCGCGCCGTTAGAAAACAAGCGGACAAGCCTTTCCCCTGCCCGGCCCGAAGGGCCAGCACATGTGCCATGAGCAAGGATCGCTGTCGCTTGCGCGAAAAAGTGGATACACTTTTAGTCTGTTGTGAGCACGATCATTTGTCAACCACTTTTGTCGTCGCGCTGCGATGACGCATGGAGGCGAACATGTCCAAAGTCCTGCGCAGGGTCATCGCGGAAAGAAAGACGGTCTTCGGGGGATGGTGCGCGCTGCCATCGATGTTCGGCGCGGAACTCATGGCGGCAACGGGACTGGACTACGTGTGCGTGGACCAGCAGCACGGCCTGATCGACTATGCCGATGTCACGCCCATGTTCACCGCCATCGAACGCGCCGGCGGCATTGCCGTGACACGGGTGCCGGCCTCGGCCGACTGGATGATCGCCAAGGCGCTGGACGCCGGCGCGCAGGCCGTGATCGTGCCGATGTGCGAGACGCCCGCCCAGGCGGCCGCCGCGGTGGCCGCCTGCCGCTACCCGCCCGCCGGCATCCGTTCCTACGGCCCCATCCGGTCGGCGCTGGTGCGCCAGGCGCGCGATACCGCCACGCTGGGCGACGAGCCCATGTGTTTCGTGATGATCGAAAGCCGCCGGGGGCTCGACAACCTGGAAGCCATCGTCGCCACGCCGGGCCTGGACGGCATCTATGTCGGGCCCGCCGACCTGGCGCTGGGTCTCGGACTGGAGCCCGACCTCGACAAGCCGGAAAAGGAACATGCCGACGCGGTCTCGGCCATCCTCCAGGCCTGCCGCCGCCATGGCCGCGTGGCCGGCATCCAGTGTTCCGGCGGCGCCTCGGGCCGCCGGTACGCCGACCAGGGATTCGGCTTCATCACCATCGCCAAAGACAGCGCGCTGCTCCAGGCGGGCACACGGCAGGAACTGGCTCGGGCTCGCGGCGACGCGGCCAATCCCGCCGCATCGGGCTACACCTGAAGCGGCCGTCGCGAGATCTCCACATGGCAAAAAATTTACCCGGGTAATATTGCAATTCTATTTTTACCCGGGTAAATTAGCATCACTTTATTTTTTGTGGTGAATGCCATGCCTGCCCTGACCTGCACCGCCTTCAACGGCCATGGACTGCTCGCGAGCGGCCCCCTTCGCGATGTCGCGCTGGCCGTCCACCGCGCGCCGCGCGGCGCCCCCGTTCTCATCTTCGACGATGCCACGGGGAAGTCCTTCGACATCGACACACGGGGCTCCGAGCACGACGTGCTGGCCCGCCTCGGCCCGATGCCTTGCGCCGCCCCCGAGGCGGCCGCGACCGCCGAGGAAACCGCGGCGCCCCGAGGCAAGGGGCGGCCCAGGCTGGGCGTGGTCGCGCGCGAAGTCACCCTGCTGCCCCGCCACTGGGACTGGCTGAACGCCCAGCCGGGCGGCGCCTCGGTGGCGCTGCGCAAGCTGGTGGAGGAAGCGCGCCGCGCCCACGCGGACCAGGACGGCCAGCGGCGCGCGCGTGAAGCGGCCTACCATTTCATGTCCGCCATGGCGGGTGACCTGCCCGGGTTCGAGGAAGCCGCGCGCGCGCTATTCGCGGGCGACGGCGAGCGCTACGCGGCGCTGCTGGGCGGTTGGCCCGCCGACGTCCGTGACTACGCGCTGCGCCTGGCGGCTGGCGCTACCCCTCGATGACGGCCACGACCTGGCCTTCCTCGACCGGGTCGCCCTCGCCCACCCGCAGCTCCAGCACCGTCCCGGCAGCAGGCGCCGGGACGGGAATCTCCATCTTCATGGACTCCACGATCAGCAGCGCCGCCTCCACCTCCACGTTCGCCCCCACCGAGGTCTCCACCTTCCACACGGTACCGGTGATCTCCGATTGCACTTCGATACGCGCCATGGCGCCTCCCCTGTCGATATCCGCCGGGCTCACGCGGCGTTCGCCGCGGCAGCCGTCTTCATGTCCCGCACGACCTCGGCCGCCAGGCCGGTGTCGATATCCGCGTTGACGAACCGTTCGTTGCGCAGCAACGCGAGGACGAACGGAATGTTGGTCTTGACCCCTTCGACGACCGTGGCGCGCAAGGCCCGTTCGAGCGCCGCCAGCGCGCGGGGACGGTCCTCGGCATGCACGATGAGCTTGGCGATCATGGGGTCGTAGTACGGCGTGACGCGGCTGCCCTGGGCATAGCCGGTCTCCACCCGTATGCCGGGACCGGACGGCCACTCCAGCTTGGCCAGCGGCCCCGGCGAAGGCAGGAAGCGCACCGGATCCTCGGCATAGATGCGCGCCTCGATCGCATGGCCGTTCAGGCCGACCGCAGGCGGCAGCACCGCATCGAGCCGCTCGCCCCACGCCAGCCGTACCTGGGCCTGCACGAGGTCGATGCCGGTGACCGCCTCGGTCACCGCATGCTCGACCTGCAGGCGGGTGTTCATCTCCAGGAAATTGAAGCCGCCCTCGCCGTCGTACAGGGTCTCGACCGTGCCGATCACGTCGTAGCGCATGTCGGCCAGGATGCCGGTGACGCGATCTGCCGCGGCATCCAGCGCGGCACGCGGCAGGCCAGGCGCCGACGCCTCCTCCACGACTTTCTGGTGGCGCCGCTGGACCGAGCATTCCCGCTCGTACAGATGACGCACGTTGCCATGCCGGTCGGCCAGCATCTGGAACTCGATATGCCGGGGCCGCTCGACCAGCCGTTCCAGGTAGAGGTCGGCACAGCCGAAGCTGCGTTGGGACAAGGAACGCGCCTGCGCGACGGCGGCCAGGAGTTGGGCGTCGTCATGGGCGGCCAGCATCCCGATGCCGCCTCCGCCGCCGGCGGGCTTGACCAGCACCGGATAGCCGATGCGCCGCGCGGCCGCGAGGGTCGCCTGGGCGTCGTCGTCCAACAGCCCGGAGCTCGGCCCCAGCGGCATGCCGCGCGCGGCCATCAGATCCCGGGCCCGCGTCTTGTGGCCCATGGCCTCGATCCAGTCCGCGCCCGGTCCGATGAAACCCGCGCCCTGCGCGGCCACGCGGCGCGCGAAGCCGGCGTTCTCGGACAGGAATCCATAGCCGGGATGCAGGCCGTCGGCCCCCGTCTCGGCCAGCACGGCAAGCAGCGCATCCTGGTTCAGGTAGCTGGCGCGCGCATCGGCCGGGCCGATCGCGCGGGTCTCGTCGGCCCACGCCAGGTAAGGCAGGTCGCGATCCGCCTCGGAGTAGACGGCAACGGTCCGGACGCCGAGCTGCTTGAGCGCGCGCAGCACACGGGCCGCGACCGCGCCGCGATTGGCCACCAATACTTTATCGAACATGGCGGCCGCTCCTCATGCCGGTTCCCGGGGCGCGCCGCAGGCCACGATGCCGCGCTCCACCAGGGCATCGATCTCGCGCGGCGACAACCGCAACTCATCGGCCAGCACCTGCCGGGTGTCCTGGCCCAGGTCCGGGCCGGTATGCATGATCTGTCCGGGGGTGTCGCTCAGCCTGGGCACGATGCCGGGATGGTGCAGCGAGCCCAGTTCGGGATGCGGGATCTCCGGCAACATGCCGCGCGCCGCGAACTGGGGATCCTCGAAGATGTCGGCCATCGTATAGACCCTCGACACAGGCACTTCCGCATCGAGCAGCATGCGCTCGATCTCACTGCCGTCGTGCTGCAGCGTCCACTCGCTGACGACGCGGTTGCAGTAGGGGATGTTCGATCCGCGCGCGCGGATCGAACTCATGTGGGGGTCCTCGATCAGGTCGGGTCGGCCCATGACGGCGATCAGCCGCTCGAAGGTGGGATTGCTGTTGGCGGCGATCAGCACATAGCCGCCGTCACGGGTGGGATACAGGCTGTTGGGCGCCATGTTGGGCAGGTTGGGCCCCACCCGCGTGGGAATCAGGTCCAGTGTCTTGAAGGCGGGCACATAGACTTCCATCTGCGTGAAGGCCGTCTCGTACAGCGCCACGTCCACCACCTGCCCCTTGCCCGTGCGGGTCCGGTTCAGCAGCGCCGAGACCGCGCCGAACGCGGCATGGACCGCCGACAGGTAGTCGGTCGTGGCCACCGCCACGCGCGCCGGCGGCCGGTCGGGATCGCCGGTCAGGTGGCGCACGCCGGCCATGGCCTCGCAGATCGCGCCGTAGCCGGGCCGCATCCGATAGGGACCGGTCTGGCCGTAGCCGCTGATGCGCACCATGACCAGGCCCGGGTTGTCGCGCGACAGGTCCTCATAGCCCAGCCCCAGCCGCTCCATCACGCCGGGCCGGTAGTTCTCGACCAGCACGTCGGTCTTGGCCGCCAGCCGCCGCACCAGGTCCCGGCCCTCATCGCTCTTCAGGTCGATCACCATCGCTCGCTTGTTGCGCAAGGCCGTGGCGGCGTATAGCGACACGTCGCCCACGTGCTTGCCCATGTTGCGCAGCGGATCGCCGCCGGGCGGCTCGATCTTGATCACGTCCGCGCCGAAATCCGCCAGGATGCGCCCGCAGGCCGGGCCGGCCACCGTGGAGCAGATCTCGATCGCCTTGTAGCCGCTCAGCGGGCCGGGATGCCCGGTCAGCCTGGCATTGCTCATTTTCCCGCCCCCAGCAGGCCCAGCCTGGCGACGATCTCGCGCATGCCCTGGTACTCCTCTTCGTAGAACCGCGCCGCGTCGCGATGCCCCATGAAATTGGGCCGGCTCTGGTTGGTCTCGGCCAGTTGCTCCCACATCGGCGACTGGCTCATGCTCCGGCACATGTCTTCCCAGTACTGGATCTGGTCCTCGGAGATGCCCTTGGCGGCGACGATGCCCAAGGCCGAACTGAACGTCGAGTCGATGCCCTGCTCCTTCCACGTCGGCACGTCGGCGAACTGGCCGCCCAGCCGCTGGCCCGCGCTGACCGCGAGCACCCGGATCTTGCCCGCCTTCTTCAACGCGATGACGTTGGGCGTAGTCGCGGCCACCACGTCCAGGTGGCCGCCCACCAGCGCGACCATGGACTCGGCCGAGGACTTGAACGGCGCCACCACGAGTTTGCGCACGTCCACCCCCGCCGCGCCCAGCGCCTTGGCCGTGCCGATGTGGATGTGGTTGCCGATGCTGGTGGCCACGCCCATGCGCTGGCTGGTGGGATCCTTGCGCAGCCGCTCGACCAGGTCGGCCGCGGACTGTACGGGCGACTCCGTACGCACCGCCGCCACCACGAATTCGTCCTGGATCACGGCGATGGGGGTCAGGTCCCGATGGGGCAGGATGTCGAGGTTGCCCGTCAGGTAGCTCGAAATGTAGCCGTGGGAATTGATCGACAGATAATGCGGATCGGCGCGCTTCTGCAACAGCACCTCGAAGGCGATCTTGCCGTTCGCGCCCGGCTTGTTGGTGACCAGGAAGGCACGGCCGCCCGGCACATGGCTCTCGTCGTAGAACTGCTTCATCGCCCGGCCGGTCTGGTCCAGCGCGCCGCCCGGCCCGGCCGGCACGACGAACTCCACGTTCTGGTCCGGCCGCCAGGCGGCCCACGTGGGCCGTGCCGCAGCCCCCAGCAGCAATCCTCCCATGCCCGTCCCCAGCGCGGCGATGGCGCGGCGGCGGCCCTGATAGATAGTCTCCATGCTTCCCTCCTGACGGGAATGTGTTCTACGCGATCACTTCGGTCTCCAACAAACGGCGGATCTCCCGCCAGTTCTCTTCCAGGCGACTGGCGAAAAACTGTTCGGCGGCATCGGCATCGCCGCGCCGGATGGCATCGATGGCGCCGCGCCACAGGACGATGGAACGGCGGCGCCGCTCCGGGGACTTCAGCCCCAGGCTGGTGTAACGCAGCATCTGCATGGACAGCGAAGCGATCAGCGGAAACAGGCGTTCATTGCCGCACAGCGCCGCGCACAGCAGGGTCATCTGGGCCGCGGTCTCGCCGTAGCGGCGCGCGGCGTCCGGATCCTCGGCCGTCTCGCGCAGGGTGCCGAAGCCGATCTCCAGCAATTCCAGCAAGCGTTCGGGACGGTGCCCGGCCGCCAGGCGTCCGACCAGCCGCACCAGGCTGGCGCGGACCTCGAACAGATCCTTGATTTCCTTTTGCGCCAGGAAGGTTGCCCGGGCACCCCGCCGGGCGTGTATGCGCACCACGCCCTCGCGCTCCAGCAGGCGCATGGCTTCGCGCACCGGGCTGCGGCTGACGCCGAACTGCTGGCCGATCTCCTGTTCGCGTATCCATTCGCCCGGAGCGATGGCATGCGAGATGATGCGGTCGCCAACGCTGGCCGCGATCTGCTCGGGCAGCGTCAACGTATTGGACGGCCCGGCGAACACCCACCAGAACGCGATGGGCGTGCCGCGGTCCTCTTCGAAGGCCTGCAGGAACGCCGCGGCGCGGCTGGTGTCCGGCGGCGCCGGCCGCGCCGGTGTCACGGGCGCACTCCCGCGCGCAGCTTGGGCCCCAGCGTGGTCCGCAACCGCCCCTGCGCGGCGTCGATGAACTGACACAGGTAAGGCCGCGTCTCGCGCGGGTCGATCAGGTCCTCCACCGCGAAAGCCTCGGCAGTGCGGAACGGCGAAGACAGCGCCCGCAGCTCGGCCTCGATCTCGGCTTCGCGCGCGGCCGGATCGGCGGCGCCCTGGATGTCGGCGCGGTAGGCCGCCTTGACTCCCCCTTCGATGGGCAGCGACCCCCAACTGGCGGACGGCCAGGCAATCTTGAAATTCAATCCGGAACGGTCGATCACGCTGCCGCCCGCGACCCCGAAGCACTTGCGCACCAACACCGTGTAGATCGGCACCGTGGCCTGCGCCAGCACGTAGCGCTGCTGGATGCCGAAGCGCATGATCGCCTCGGATTCCGATTCGACCCCGATCAAAAGGCCCGGCACGTCCACGAAGAAGACCAGCGGGATGTTGAAGGCATCGCACAGGTCGATGAAGTGCGTCTGCTTGCGCGCCGCCTTCACGTCGACGATGCCGCCGAACATGGGATTGTTCGCCACCACGCCGACGACCTTGCCATTCATCCGTGCGAGCATCGTAATGACGGCGCGGCCGAAACCCGGCTGGATCTCGAACTCCGACCCCTGGTCCACGACCATGCCCACCAGTTTCTTCATGTTGTAGGCCTGGCGTTCGGAACGGGGAACGATGTCGACCAGCGCATCCTCGCAGCGGTCCACCGGATCACCCGACATGAGCACGGGCGGCAGTTCCCAGGCGTTCTGCGGCATGTACGACAGGAAACGCCGGATCTGCGCCAGGCAGGTTTCCTCGTCCGGCGCCACGTTGTCGATCGTGCCGGCGGTGTCGGCGGCGATCTTGGCGCCGCCCAGGTCGTTCTTGTGCAGCTTGACGCCGAAGGCGCGTTCGACCACCGGCGGGCCGGCGGCGAAGATCTGGCTGCTGTCGCGCACCATGACGGTCCAGTGGGCCAGCATGGCGCGCCCCGCCGGGCCGCCCGCCACCGTGCCCATGACCGCGCTCACCACGGGTACCATCCCCATCAGCGAGGCCGAGCGCTCGAAGCCGTCCTGGCCGTAGCCGGGCGTGACCGAATAGCCCTTGCGCTTGACCGTGTTGACGGTACCGCCGGTGCCGTCGATCAGGTTCACCAGCGGAATGCGGTAGTGAAAGGCCAGGTCCTCGACGAAGCCGCCCTGCCCGCCCTTGCGGCGGTCGCTGCCGAAGCCGGTACCGGCGCGGATGGTGTAGTCCTCGCCCCCCACCGCCACGGGCCGGTCGGAGATGCGCCCCAGTCCCATCACATAGGGCGCGGGCTCGAAGCCGGCCAGCTTGCCTTCCGTATAGACCGCCCGCCCCGCCAGTTGCCCCACCTCCTGGAACGAGCCGGCATCCAGCAGCTTGTCGATGCGCTCGCGCACCGTCAGCTTGCCGGCATCGTGCTGGCGCGCCACCGACGCCTCGCCGCCGCATGCCCGCGCCAGCTCCCGCCTGCGCCGGATCTCGTCCGCCTCCGCCCGCCAGCTCATGCCGTCTCCTCGGATCGGTGAATGTCAGATCACTATAATTGCCTGCTTTATTATTGTCGACAATATTATTGGATATCTAAACCCATCTCAAATCCGCTCCTCCCAAAAAGAGTGCTCTATTGAGCCTAGTCTGACTTTGAGAAACTCCGATGTGACGCTATATCTGAACACTCCACCCTCAGGGATGCGCACCCGCCTTCCAGGCCATTCAAGAATTCGCATGTTTATGCAAGTACAAGCATAATTTGAACTATGAAGCCTCTCAGGTTCGTTGATTCCAGCCAAAGGGATCTACGCGAGATGCCCGTGGACGCGAGACATGCGTTGGGCCATTGAGCTAATGGCAGTGCAGTACGGCGCAGAACCAGCAGATTTCAAACCCCTGCCCGGTGTGGGTGCGGGAGCATACGAAATACGTTACCGGGATACCAGTGGCGCCTTCCGCGTAATTTACGTCGCCAAGTTCGCCAACGCTATCTACGTGCTGCACGCCTTCCAGAAAAAAACCCAGAAAACGCCGAAACCGGATCTGGACCTGGCGGCTGCCCGCTACAGGAAACTGATCGGAGCACTGAAATGAACAAGCAAGACATCACCATCACCGAAGGTAGCGGCAACGTCTTCATGGATCTGGGCTTCGATCCTGCTGAAGCCGAAGTGATGAAGCTGCGCGCCGAGGTGATGATTCGCACGGCGCAGCGTCTCAAAGAGCAAGGCTGGACGCAGGCCGAGGCCGCTCGTCATCTTGGAATTACCCAGCCGCGCGTTTCTCGGCTGATCAAGGGCAAGGTTGAGGATTTCAGCCTGGATATGTTGTTGACGTTGGCGGCACGGGCGGGATTGCATCCGGAACTGCGGTTCACTGCATGATGGCCTAGACGAGCGGCGCGGTCGGGCGCCGCTCCCTGCCGCGCCTACTTGCTCCTGCCTTCACCCTCGTAGGCGAACTTGCCATCGCGCACGATGCCCATGACGCGCGAGCGCTCGTCGAAACCCTGATGGTCGCTGGCCGAGATGTTCAGCACCCCGTTGGGCACGGTCAGGTTGGAGGTCGACTCGATCGCGTCGCGCAGCGCGGCGCGGAACGCCGGCGTGCCCGGCTTGGCGCCCGTCTTCAGCGCGCGGCCCACCGCGTCGTCCAGCAACATCCAGGCGCCCCAGGCGTCGCCCGCGAACTGGGTGACCGAGCCGGCGCCGAACCTGGCCTCATAGCGGTCGACGAACTCGGTCGCCACCTTCTTGACCGGGTGCGAAGCGGGTAGACCGTGCGCCACCACGCCTGGGCCGGTCGGGAACAGCGTACCCTCCACGGCCTTGCCGCCCAGGCGCAGGAACTCGGGCGTGGCGATGCCGTGCGTCTGGTAGAGCTTGCCCCGGTAGCCGCGATCGACCAGGGTTTTCTGCGGCAGCAGCGCCGGGGTGGACGACGCGGCCACCAGGATGGCGTCGGGCTTGGCCACCATCAGCTTGAGCACCTGCCCGGTCACCGAGGTATCGGTGCGGTTGTACCGTTCGTTCGCGACGACCTTGATGCCGGCCTTCTGCGCCAGCGGCGAGAACTCGTTCCACCAGCTCTCGCCGTAGGAATCGTTGAAACCGATGAAGCCGACCGTCTTCACCCCGGCCCGGACCATGTGCCCGACGATGGCGCTGGCCATGAGCGAATCATTCTGCGGCATCTTGAAGGCCCATTTGCGCTTGGGGTCGGCATGGGGCTCGATGATGGAGGCGTTGGCCGCCAGGGCCACCATGGGCGTCCTGCTTTCGGCGATCACGTCCAGCACCGCCAGCGCGGCCGGCGTGGTGTTGGGGCCGACCAGGACGTCGATGTGCTGCTCGGACGTGAGCTTGCGCACGTTGGTGACGGTGTTGGTGGGGTCGGACGCGTCGTCCAGGATGATGTAGGTGGCCTTCTGGCCGCCCAGCGTGGGCGGCCACATCATGACCACGTTCTTGGAGGGAATGCCGATCGCCGCCGCCGGGCCGGTGGTGGCGAGGTCGATGCCGACGGTGATGTCCGCTCGCGCGGCCGACGCCAGCGCCAGCCCGGCCAGCAGGAAGCCGCGCAATGCCCATGATTTCATTTGAACCCCCGGAATGAGAACCGGCCGGAAAAAACCCACGCGGCGGGGCCGGCCATGTCCGCTAGTTTACGCCGCCGGGGGGCCGGCGGACGGGTCACTCCCGGGTCATTCGAGCAGGTCCGCCCCCAGTTCCCCCGAGGCGATGCGCACATCGACTTCCGCCTGCATCACGGCTTCGAGCAGGTCCAGGTAGGTGTTTTTCTTCTCCGCCACGGCCTGGATCGCATCGACCAGGTCGAGGATGCTGCCCCGGCCCAGCGTGTAGGAATCCTGCGCCATCTGCCGCAATTGCGGGACCATGGACAGTCCTTCCTTCTCGAAGCGGTCGGCCAGTTGCTGGCGCCGGTTGAGCTGTTCGGTGGCGCGGCGCAGTTCGCTTTCCGCGGCCACGACGATGGCGCGGCTGCGCAGGCGCATGCCGTCGGCCTCGGCGGCGGCGCGCGCGATGGGCCCCTGGTTGCGATCGAACAGCGGGATGGCTACCGACACGCCGTACTCGGTGCTGCGGCCTTCGCTGTTGTTCAGCCGGCCCACCATGAAGGTAGGCGTGGGATAGGCCTGGCGCCGCTCGGCTTCCAGCTGCTTCTCGGCGAAGGCCTGCTGGGCCAGCGCCGCGCGCACCGTCGGCAGGCGGTTCTGCGCCTGCGGCCAGATGGCGTCGAAGTTCAGGGCGGTCCAGTGCGAGACGATGGAGCCGGCCGCGCGCGGCCGCCACGCCGGCGCGCCCACGGCGGCCGCCACCCGGGCCGACGCCTGCAGCGTCTCGGCCTGGGCCTGGGCCAGTTGCGCGTCGAGCGAGGCGCGCTCCACCTCGAGCCGGGTCAGGTCGTAGCGGCTGCGGGCACCCGCCTGGACCTGGCCCTGCACGATGCGGAACGCCCCCTCCAGGTCATCCTTGGCGTCCAGCCAGCGCTTCTCCCGTTCCTGCGACACCAGCAGCGACATGAAGTCCCGCGCCGCATCCTGCAAGGCCTGGGCATAGATCAGGCGCAGTTGCGCCCGGGCCGCGTCGACCCCGCTCCTGGCGCTCTCGATCCGGGCCCCGCGCTGGCCGAAGATGGGAATGTCCTGCGAGATGGTGGTTTCCTTCTCGCCGCGCTTGTGGGTGTAGCCCACGCTGGGGTTGGAGAAAGTCTGGGCCGTCATCAGGTCGGCCTCGGCCATGGCCACCTGGGTGCGCTCGGCCTGCAGCGCGGGACTGGAGGTCTTCACCAGCTCCAGCAACTGGGGCAGCGACACATCGGTGCCCAGCGCCACGGGAAGATCGGCGGCCCGCGCCGCCGGCAGGCAGAGCGCGACCAGCAGGATACCTAGATACTTACGCATTATCGTTGTCCATAGTTGCCGTGTCGCGCTCCTCGGCGGTCAGCATGCGCCGGGGTCCCAGCCAGGCATACAGCACCGGCAGGACGAACAACGCCACCAGCGGCAGCACCGCCATGCCCCCCACCACCACGGAGGCGAACGGCCGCTGGGTCTCGCTGCCCACCCCGGTGGACAAGGCCATGGGCAAAAGGCCGATCAGGCCCAGCAACGCCACCATCAGGATGGAGCGCATGCGCTCGGCGGCCCCCTCGACCAGCGCGGGAACCAGTGCCACGCCTTCGCGCCGCAGGTTCTCGACCGCGCTCAGGACCAGCAGGCCGGCCAGGGCCACCTGGCCCAGCAGCGCGATGAAGCCGATCGCCGCGCTGATGGACAGGTCGATGCCGGTCAGGTGCAGCGCGATGATGCCGCCTATCATCACGAACGGCGCGGTCAGCAGGATGATGCTCGCGCTGCGGGCGCTGCCCAGGGCGCTGAAGAGCAGGACGAACACCACCAGCAGCGACAGCGGCACGACGATCTTCAGGCGCTCCGAGGCCCGCTGCTGGTTCTCCCACTGGCCGCCCCACTGGGCGATGTAACCCTCGGGCATCTTCACATTCTTCTCGAAGGCGGCGATGGCGTCCTTCACGACCGAGCCCATGTCGCGTCCCTGGACGTTGAACTTCAGCGCCATGTAGCGGGCGTTGCCCTCGCGGAAGATCGAGGAGTTGCCCACCTTGAAGCTGACGCTGGCCAAGGCGTGCAGCGGCACATAGGTGCCGTCGGGCGCGGAGACCTGGATTTCGCGTATGCGCGCCTCGTCCATCCGGTCCGCGTACGGCAGGCGCACCCGCACGGGTACGCTGCGCTCGCCTTCCCAGGCCGTCGTGACCACCTTGCCTGCCAGCGCGGTCTCGACCGCGGTGTCGGCCACTTCCATGGAAATGCCGTAGCGGGCCAGCGCGTCGCGGTTGAATTCGATGTGCAACTGCGGAGCCGGGGCGTCGCGGTAAAGATCCAGGTCGACCACGCCTTCGATATGGCTGACGGCCTCCTTGGTCTGCTGCAGGATGCCGCGCATGGTCTCGATCTCGGTGCCGAACACCTTCAGCACCACATGGCCGCGCGCGCCCGAGGTCGATTCCTCGACGCTGTCGCGGATGGGCTGGGCGAAGTTGAACTGCACGCCCGGGATGTCGGCCAGCGACTGGCGCATCTGCGCCACCAGCTCATCCTTGCTCAGGCCCTTGCGCCACTGCGCGCGCTCCTTCAGCCGCACCAGCACCTTGGCGACGTTGATGGTCTCGTTATCGGTACCGTCCTCCGGCCGCCCCTGCTCGCTCGTGACGGAAATGGCCTCGGGCACCTCTTTCAGCCGCATGCGTATGGTGCGCAGCAGCTCCTGCCCTTTCTCCAGCGAAATCGAGGGCGGCATCTGCACCAGCACATAGGCATCGCCCTCGTCCAGCTCCGGCAGGAACTCGGTCCCCAGGTGCGAGCCGGCATAGAGGGCCAGCAGCAGCGCCACCATCGCCACGGCGAACACCTTGCGCCGGTTGCGGCCGCTTTCCAGCACCCGCGCGATCCACCGGGAATAGGCGTGATGCATGCGCAGGAAAACCGCCGGCTCGGGCGCCACCACGTCCTTGGGACGCAGCAGCAGCGCGCACAGCGCGGGCACCAGCGTCAACGCGAACACCAGCGCGCCGACCAGCGCGAAGGTGTAGGTCATCGCCAGCGGACGGAAAATGCGCCCCTCGATGCTTTCCAGCGAAAACACGGGGATCAGCGCCGCGATCACGATGGCCATCGCGAACAGCGTCGGCTTGGCCACCGACATGGCGGCCTCGATGATCAGCTCGAACATGTCGCGGCGCGAGGCGGGTTTTCGCAGCCTGGCCTTGTGGATGATGGCCTCGGTCAGCACCACCGCGCCGTCGACGATGATGCCGAAGTCGATCGCGCCCATGGAGATGAGGTTGGCCGGCATGCCCAGGAAATGCAGCCCGACGAACGCCACCAGCAGCGACAAGGGAATGACCACCGCCACGATCAGCGAGCCGCGCAGGCTGCGCAGGAACAGCCACAGCACGCCCACGATCAGCGTCGCGCCGAACAGCAGGTTGTGATAGACGGTATGCAGCGTATGGCCGACCAGGTGCGACCGGTCGTAGCTCGGCTCGATGCGCATGCCCGTGGGCAGCATGTGGGCGTTGATCTGGTCCACCTTCGCGTGGACCTGGTCCAGCACCTTGCTGGGGTTCTCGTCGCGCTTGAGCAGCACGATGCCCTCGACGATGTCGTCCTCGTCGTTCATCCCCACCGAACCCTGCCGCGGCGTATAGGACTGCACCACGCGGGCCACGTCCTTGACCCGGACCGGCGTGTTGTTGTGCACGTCCAGCACGATGGTCTCGATATCGCGCGGCGTGCGCAACAGGCCGATGCCCCGGATGATCAGCGACTGCTCGCCGCGGCGCAGCAATCCGCCGCCCACGTTCTGGTTGGATTTCGAAACGGCGTCGACCACCTGATCCAGCGTCAGGTTGTGCGCCATCAGCTTGGCCGGATCCACCTCGATGTGGAACTCCTTGACGAAGCCGCCCATGCTGACCACGTCGGCCACGCCCTGGATCTGCTTGAGGACCCGGGCCACGGTCCATTCCTGCTCCGAACGCAGTTGCGCCAGCGTGTGGCGGTCGCTGTTGAGCCGGTAATAGAAGATCTTGCCGAGCGGCGTATTGTCGGGCGCCATCTCCGGCGTCACGCCATTGGGCAGGTCGGCCGACGGCAGCCGCTGGGTGACCTGCACCCGCGCGTCGAAACTCTTGGTCTTGTCGTCGAAGACCATGGTGATCATCGACAGCCCGAAATAGCTCTCGGACCGTAGCGACATCAGCCCGGGCGTGCCGTTCAGGGCCCGTTCGAGCGGGAACGTCACCTGCCGCTCGACCTCTTCCGGCGCAAGGCCGGGCGCAAGCGAAATGACGCCCACCTGGACGTTGGTGACGTCGGGATAGGCCTCGATGGCGGTATTCAGAAAGGCATAGACGCCGTAGACGGCGACGATGAGCGTGGCGGTCAGCGCCACCAGGCGGCGATGGACCACCAGCGCAATGAGTGAACGCATGGCGGATCCTTACAGCAACTGGTTGGCGGCGCCGTCGAGCAGCAGGCTGCCCTTGGTCACCACCTTGTCGCCCGGCCGGATGCCCGACAACACGGGGATATAGCCGTTGGACGGCTGGCCCAGCGCGACGGTACGCGCCTCGAACACATTGTCCGAGACCTGGACGAACACGATGGACCGCTGGCCGTCCTTGATCAGCACCGCTGTCACGGGCACCGACAAACCCTCGGTGGCGCGGCTCTGGATGCCGGCCCGGGCCAGCATGCCGGCGCGCAGATTGGGATTGGACTCGTCCAGCGTGATGAACACCTGCCCGCGGCGGGTCTGGGCATTCAGGGCCGCCCCCACGCGCAACACCTTGCCCGCCAGCGGCCGGTCGAGCGAAGGCACCACGACCTGCACCGGCGAACCCTGGGCGATCGTGCTGAGATCGCTTTCGAAGACGTCGGCATTGATCCACAGCGCGGTCGGGTCGCCCACGGTGAACAGCGATCCGGAATCGGGCCCCACCGACGCGCCAGGCGTGGTATTGCGGTTGATGACGACGCCCGCGCGCGGCGAGCGCAGCAACAGGGTATCGCTGCCGCCGCCCCCCAGGAAGCTGGCGGCCCGCGACGCCACGTCGGCGTTGTGCTGGGCCTCCTGCAGTTTGGCCTCGGCCACGACCAGCTCGGCCTCGATGCCGATGCCCTTCTCCATCATCAGCCGCTGGCGCCTGGCTTCGGCCTGGGCCACCCGCAGCTCGACCTGGGCATTGGCGTAGTCGGCGCGCACGCGCGAGGCGTCCGGGCTGGACAGCGTCGCCAGCGGCGTCCCCGCCTTGACCACGTCGCCCACCTGGGCCTGGACCAGGAGAATGCGGCCGGATGCCGGCGCCACCACTTCGGCCACCTGCCCCTCGCGGAAAGCCACCCTGGCCGGCGCCCAGACGACGTGCGCCGTGCCCTGGGTCCCCATTTCCTGGATTTCCATGTATTGCAGGGAAGCGGGCTTGACGCGGACCTGGCCGGGCGCGAGCGGCGCGGCGTTCTCGGTGGGAGCGGGGGGAGCTTCTTGCTTGTCCGAGCAGGCCGCAAGGGCAAGCAGACAGGTGACAGCAACAAAACGGGCAAAACGCGGCATGAGAACCCTTTGACGATTTTACGGCCCGGTTCGGTCGTCGACGCTTCCCACGGCACGACGAACTCGAAATCCGAATCGCGTGATGTTAGCCAGCGGGGGGCAGGCAGGCTATGTACAAAACATTACCGTTTCGTCATGTTACCCAACCTGGGCAGGGTAATCCGGGCCACCAGGCCGGGCGCGGCGTCGTCCAGGTCCAGGGCCGCATTGTGGAGACTGGCGATGGCGGTCACGCTGGCCAGGCCCAGGCCGTAACCCGGAACACGGCGATTCAGCCGGAAGAACCGGGTCCCCACCTTGGACCGCTCGATGGCCTGAATGCCGGGCCCGTTGTCCTGTACCACCAACGAAACGGTGTCGCCGTCGCACCGCGTGCTGACCGTGACGCGGGCGGGGCTGCCGGCGTACTTGATCGCATTGTCCAGCAGATTGGCCACCGCGCTGGCCAGCAAGTCCCTGTCGCCCGCCGCCATGACGTCCTCGTCCGTGCGCACGCGCAGCTCCACGCCCTTTTCCTCGGCCACCGGCTCGTACAGCTCCACCACGTCGGCAACGATGTCATTCAAGGATACCGGTTGGAAAGCCTGGCGCCGCGCGCCCGACTCCGCCTCGGCGATCTGCAGCAGCTTGTCGAAGACGATGGTGAGCTCTTCGATCTCGCGAATGGCGAAGGTCGTGGCCTGGGCCACCTGCGCCGGGTCCGTGCCCGGGCGGCTGGCCACTTCCAGCTTGGCGCGGATACGCGACAGCGGCGTGCGCAGATTGTGGGCAATGGTGTTGGAAACGTGCCGCACGCCATCCATCAGGATCTCGATCCGGTCCAGCATCAGGTTGATGTCGTGGCTGAGGCGCGCGAACTCGTCGTCCTTCCCCGACACCGGGATGCGCTGCGTGAGGTCGCCCGCCTCGATCTGCGCGGCGGTACGGCGGATCGCGCCGACCCGGTCTTCGAGCTGGTCGCGGAACACGATGGCGCCGATGATGGCCAGCAGCACCGACACCACCGCCGCCGCCATCAGCGCGTTGCCCACCAGTTGCTCGAGGTCCTTCTGGTCGCGCATGTCGCGGCCGACCAGCAGGATGGAACCGTCGGCCAGCAGCTCGGTGCGAAACCGGCTGTACGAGATGCGCCCGTCCCGCAGCACCTGCTTTTCCACGATCCCGAAAGTGGGTTTGAGCAGGTCGCGGGAAACGGCGATATTGCCGGCCACCTTCTTGCCCGCGGCGGTCGCCAGCAGGTAGACCTCGGTGTCGGAATTGACGCCATCGGTCAGGGTCTCGGTGATGTCGTCGGCCAGCCGGCCCAGTCCATAGGCCTCGAAATGGCTGGCCATCCGGTGGCTGGCCGACACCAGTTGCCGGTCGATACGGTTTTGCAGCACGCCGATGGTCTGCACGTACAGCACAGACAGCAGCACCATCATGAACAGCACCACCGACACGCCATAGCCCAGCGCGAGCCGGAACGCGACCGACTGCCACAGGCGCCGGACGAAGGCCAGCGGTCCGGTCTGGCGGCCGGGATAGTCGCCTTCGGTCACATTCAACGCGGGGCCGCCGAGATCATGTACCCCACCCCGCGCACGGTATGGATGAGGGGAGGCGAGAAGCCGTTGTCGATCTTGTTGCGCAGGCGGCTGATCTGCACGTCGATCACATTGGTCTGCGGGTCGAAACGGTAGTCCCATACCGCTTCCAGCAGCATGGTCCGGGTCACGACCTGCTCCTGGTTCAGCAGCAGATAGACCAGCAGGCGGAATTCGCGCGGCTGCAGCGTGATGGTCTTGCCGTCGCGCTCGACGGTGCGCTTGGTCAGGTCGGCCCGGAGATTGGCGATGCGCAGCTCGCGCACGTCGTCGCGCGCGCTGGCCCGGCGATACAGGGCTTCGACCCGCGCCGCCAGTTCGGAGAAGGCGAAAGGCTTGGTCAGGTAGTCGTCGCAGCCGCCGCGCAGCCCGCGCACCCGCTCGTCCAACCCCGCCAGCGCGCTGAGGATCAGCACGGGCGTGGTCTTGCCTATGCCCCGCAGCGTGGCCAGGATGGACAGGCCGTCCACGTCGTTGGGCAACATGCGGTCCAGGATGATGACATCCCAGGCTTCGGTCATGGCGCGATTGAGCCCGTCGGCGCTGTCGCGGCAGGCCGCCACTTCGTGGCCGGCCTCCTTGAGGCCGTTGCAGATATAACGCGAAGTATCGACTTCGTCTTCGATGACCAGGCAACGCATGGCGGCTGATGATTCCCGACTGATAAGAGGCGCGTAGGGACGGCGCCGGGCTCCTATAGTCTACCCTTCGTTGCCTCGATCGGGGCCTGCCGCCTCAGGCCTCGATGACCGCCTCCAGGAATTGGCGCGTGCGCGCCTCGGCGGGATGGCCGAATACCTGCGCGGACGGACCGTCCTCGACGATGCGCCCTCCCTCGAAGAACAGCGTGCGGTCCGAACTGCGCTCGGCGAACCGCATCTGGTGCGTCACGATGATCATCGTCATGGTGCGCCGCATGGACAAATCCCGCATGATCTCCAGCACGCCCCCCACCAGCTCCGGGTCCAGCGCCGAGGTCACCTCGTCGAACAGCATGACTTCGGGCCGCATGGCCAGCGCGCGGGCGATGCCGACCCGCTGTTTCTGGCCACCGGAAAGCTTGCCGGGGTACTGGTCCAGCTTGTCCCCCAGTCCCACCATGTCCAGGTACTCGCGCGCCCGCTGCTCGGCCTCGTCCCGCCCCAGCCCCAGCACGTGCCGGGGCGCCTCGGCCACATTGGCCAGCGCCGTCATGTGGGGAAACAGATTGAAGTGCTGGAACACCATGCCTATCCTGCCCCGGACCTTGCGCAGGTGGGCCGGGCTGGCCGGGACCTCCTGTCCGCCCCGCCGCCGGGTCCACATCGACTCGCCGCCGACCAGGATGCGGCCGGCATCGGGCCGCTCCAGCGTCATCAGCAGGCGCAGCAGCGTGGACTTGCCCGACCCCGACGGACCGATCAGCGCGACCGTCTGGCCGGCCGGGATGGACAGGTCGATGCCCCGCAGCACCTCGACGTCGCCGTAGCGCTTGCTGACATTCTCCAGGGTGACACTGGTGCTCATGCGTTCTCCTCGATGTGGTGGCCGGACTCAGCCCAGCCTGGCCCCCAGGCGCCTCACGCCCCAGGCCGCCGCCAGGCTCAGCGCCAGGAAGATCAGCCCCACCAGGGTAAGCGGCTCGGTATAGCGGAACGTGGCCGAGCCGGCGATCTTGCTGGCCTGAAGCAGCTCCACCACAGTGATGGCCGACAACAGCGGCGTGTCCTTGAACATGGCAACGAAATAATTGCCCAGCGCCGGCACGATGGGCGGGATCGCCTGGGGCAGGATGACGTCCCGCAACGTCCGCCAGCGGCCGAGATTGAGCGCCAGCGCCGCCTCCCACTGGGCGCGCGGCACACTTTCCAGGCCGGCCCGGTACACCTCGGCGCAATAGGCGGCGTAGTGCACGCCCAGCCCCAACACGCCGGTGGCCAGGGGCGAGAACCGCACGCCCGTGACCGGCAGCACGTAGAACAGGAAGAACAACTGCATCAACAGCGGCGTGCTGCGCACGAACTCGATGACCAGCGCCGAGGCCCAGGCCAGGGGCCGGAATGCCGCCCGCCGCATCAGCGCCAGCGCCAGGCCCAGCGATACGGCCAGCCCCATGCCCAGCAGGGTGGCCTGCACGGTGACCGCCAGGCCGTCCAGCAACGTGGGCAACACCGCGCGGGCATAGTCCCAATCGAACAGCGGCTGTCCGGCGGCCGTGGTCATGTCCTCCCCCGGTGGCGCGCGGCGCGCCGCTCCAGCAGCCGCATGCCGCCGTTCAGCAACTGGGCGGCGGCAAAATACATGAGCAGCGCGACGCTGAACACCTCCACCGTGCGGAAGGTCTCGCTGCGCAGCAACTGCGCGCTGAAAGTCAGGTCGGTGATGGTGATCAACGACACCAGCGCCGTATTCTTCAGCAACTCGATCAGCAGGTTGCCGGCCGGCGGGAGCATCAGCGGCACGGCCTGGGGCACCAGGATGCGCCATAGCGTGGCCCGCGGCGTCATGTTCAGCGCTACCGCGGCCTCGGCCTGCCCCTTGGGCACGTTGGCGAGCGCGCCGCGCACGACTTCCGCCCCGTAGGCGCCGGTATGCAGGCCCAGCACCAGGATGCCCGCCCAGACCGCGGGCAGCCGCAGGCCCAGCAGCGGCAGCACGTAGTACACCCAGAACAATTGCACCAGCGCCGAGGTCCCGCGGAACACCTCCACATAGCAGGCCGAGGGCCACGACAGACAGGGCCGCCGCGACATGCGCCCCAGGCCGGCCAGCAATGCCACCGGCACGGCCAGCGCGGCGGCGCCGGCGGTGAGCTGCAAGGTGACCCACAGGCCGCGCAACAGGGGCGGCAACAGATCCGCCAGGCCGGTCATGGCGGATCGGGCGCCGGTGCGGGCCCGGCGGCGGGAACCTGCCCGCACAGTTGCGCCGCGGTGACGTCGCCCGGCAGCTCGTTCCCGGTGAAGCCGAAGGGCTCGACCAGGCGCTGGTGCTCCGGCGCTCCGATGAAATGCCCCAACTCGCGGTCGAAGGCTTCGCGCAACGCCACATCGCCCTTGCGGAAACCAAACGCGCCATACCCCCGCACCACCTCGCCGTTCTCGGTCGGCTGGACGAACCCGGCCACCTTGTCGATCTGCCAGTCCGGCACTTTGGCCAGTACGTAATTCAGGGTCAGGGCCGTCGCGGCGTAGACATCCGCCCGCCCCGCCACCACGCCTTCGACCGCGCTGACCACGTCGGGAAACACCACGACCCGGGACGGCGGAACGCCCGCGCGCGCGGCGTAGTCGTTCTGCACCGCCCCGACCACCACGCCCACCCTGGCCGCCGGATCGGCCGCCGCGTCCGCGTAGCCGTGCAGCTCGCGGGGATTGTCCGTGCGCTGGAGAAAACCGTCGCCCACCCCGTAGGTAGGATTCGAAAAGGCGATCTGGCGGCACCTGTCGGGCAGCACGTACATGCCCGCGGCGATCATGTCGAAACGACCGGCCAGCAGGCCGGGGATCAAGGCGCCGAACTCGGTCAGCACGCCCTCGACCTCGCCTATGCCCAGCCGCCCCAGCACCACGCGGGCGATCTCCGGCGCTTCGCCGGTCAGCCTGCCCACCCGGCTGTCCATGTAGGCGAACGGCGCTTCGTTCGCGTAGCCGATGCGCAGCCTGCCGGCCTGGACGGCGCGCTGCAGGCTGTCGGGCTCGGCCGCGGCGCCGGCCCCGGCATCGGCCGCTCCCACCGGGCGCGCGATGCCTGCCAACCATACCGCCGTCCACGCCGCGAGAAAAAAACGAGTCATGAGCTGCCCGGGCAATACCAAGGCAAATCATATCTCTTAATAATATTTCAGTTCAAATCAATTTAAGGCGAATGATCTCGACAGCGCACGATGCCCGGACGTGAAAACGCCCCCGCGCGCGGCGTTGAGCCGCAGGTCGGGGGCGTTGGAACCAGGGGATCGCGGAAGCAAAGCCCCTGGCGCGCGGCGGCAGGCGCCGCGCGGGATGCCGTCAGGCGTCAGGCGGCGCGGCGACGGGAGTCGAAGCGGCGCGCGGGGGCGGCCTCGCGACGCTCGCCTTCCGGACCCGCCGCGCGGGGGCGATCCGCCCACGCCTGGACCGGACGTTCCCGGCGGTCACCCTCGGGGCGCTGGGGACGATCGCCCCAGGTGCGCTCGCCCTGAGGGCGATCGCCACGCGGCCGGGCCGCATAGCCCTGGCCCTCGGGCGAACGCTCGCGGCGGTCGTCCTGGAAGCGCGGTTCGTACCGGCGCTCGCCCTGGCCCTGGGCCGGCTCGCCGTGGCGGCGCTCCGGGCGGTCGCCTCGCGGGCGGTCGCCAAAGGCCGGACGCTCGTCGCGGCTGCGCTCGAATTGGCCACGGCCTTCGTGCTGCCGCTGGCCGCCGTCGCGGCCCTGGTAGCCGCTACGGCCGCCCTGGCGCCAGCCCGGCTTGCCGCCGGGGCCGCCAGGACCACCGCGGCGCGGACGGTCGGAACCGGGCCGCGGCGCACGCTGCGGCTCGAGTCCGGGAATGACCTGGACCGGGATGCTCTGGTCGGTATAGCGCTCGATGGAGCGGACCTTGTGGCGCTCGCCATGCGCGGCCAGCGTGAACGCCAGGCCGTCGCGGCCCGCGCGGCCGGTACGGCCGATGCGGTGCACGTAGTCTTCGGCCTGCATGGGCAGGTCGAAGTTGACCACGTGGCTGATGCCTTGCACGTCGATGCCCCGCGCCGCCACATCCGTGGCGACGAGGACCTGCACCCGGCCGCGCTGCATGTTGCCCAGCGTGCGGGTACGCTGGCGCTGGTTCATGTCGCCGTGCAGGGCCTCGGCGGCGAAGCCCTGGTCGGCCAGCGTATCGGCCAGTTCGTCAGCCGCGCGCTTGGTCGAGGTGAAGACGATGGCTTGCTGGATGTTGACGTCGCGCAGCAGGTGGTCCAGCAGGCGCATCTTGTGTTCCATGTCGTCCGCGTACAGCAGCGACTGGGTGATGTTGGCGTGCTTTTCCTTCTGGCTGGCGATCTCGATGCGCTGGGGCTCGCGCATCATCTTGGCGGCCATGCGGGCAACCGAGCCGTCCAGCGTGGCCGAGAACAACAGCGTCTGCCGGGTGGCGGGCGTGCGCGCCACGATGGCCTCGATGTCGTCGATGAAGCCCATGTCCAGCATGCGGTCGGCCTCGTCCAGCACCAGCACCTCGACTTCGGACAGATTCACTTTGCCGGACTGGACGTGGTCCAGCAGGCGGCCAGGGGTCGCGACCAGCACATCGACGCGGCGCGACAGCGCCTTCAGCTGGGCGCCATAGGGCATGCCGCCCACGACCGTGGTCGTGCGCAGCCAGCTCAACGCCTTGCCGTAGACACGGGTGGCATCCGAGACCTGCTGAGCCAGTTCGCGCGTGGGGGTCAGCACCAGCACGCGCACGCCGGGCGAGCGCAGCGGCGAAGCCTCGACCTGCTTGTTCAGTGCCGGCAGCATGAAGGCGGCGGTCTTGCCGCTGCCGGTCTGGGACGACACCATCAGGTCGTGCCCTGCCAGCGCCAGCGGGATGGCCCGGGCCTGGACCGGCGTAGGCTCCGCGAAACCGGCTTCGGTCAGCGCACCGACAATGGCGGGGGCAAGACCGAGTTCAATGAAAGACATGTTCATTCCTTACGTTGCGTATAGCGCAACGCAAGCCTTCCCCCGCCGGACATACCCGGACGCGCGAAAAACGCGGACCATGGCGCCGCCGAAAGACGGTGCCGGATTCATCGAGCCTGGAAAGCTGGCGCTACGCAGCGGAGACGGACACAGCCGCTCCGGACGGATCATCGGCGCCGACCGATATCACCGTGCGCGCAACGCAAAGGGAAAAACGAGGTCAGAGACGATGCAGTTTTCGGTCAACCTACTTGGTTACCGATCGTCTGCATGAAGGCCACGCCGGTGTCCGACAGGACGGTGACGTGATTTGTGCAGTACAGCAATCATACCCCAGATTTACCCTAATAGATACCCCCCACCCCAGAACGTTTCGGGGGGCGGGGTCGGGCACGCCCGATCCGCATACCGCGCTGATCGAACTGGACGGCGTCATCGATGCCCAGGGCGAGGCCAGCGCCGACCGGATCAATACGGCGCTGCAGGCCGCCTTCGAAGACGGCAATGCCAAGGGGGTGGTCCTGCGCATCAACAGCCCGGGGGGAAGTCCGGTCCAGGCCGGCATGATCTTCGACGAGATCCGGCGCCTGCGGGCCCAGAATCCCGACAAGCACGTGTACGCGGTGGTCGAGGAAATCTGCGCGTCGGGCGGCTATTACGTGGCCGCCGCGGCCGACAAGATCTACGTCAACAAGGCCAGCGTGGTCGGCTCCATCGGTGTCATCATGGAAGGTTTCGGTTTCACCGGCCTGATGGACAAGGTGGGAGTCGAGCGGCGCCTGGTCGTGTCGGGCGAAAACAAGGCGATGCTGGACCCGTTCTCGCCCCGCAATCCCGGGCAGCAGGCCCATGCGCAGGCGCTGGTCGAGGAGATCTTCCAGCAGTTCGTGGGGGCGGTGCGGGAAGGGCGTGGCGAGCGGCTGCACGAGACGCCGGATATGTTCACCGGGCTGATCTGGACCGGCGCCAAGAGCGTGGAACTGGGCCTGACCGACGAACTGGGAACGGTGGACAGCGTGGCGCGTGACGTCATCCAGGCCGATACGGTGGTGGACTACACGGTGCGGGAGAACTTCGCCGAGCGGGTCGCCAAGCGCGTGGGCGTGTCGTTCGGCGCCGGGTTGGCCAAGACCGGCCTGGGCGGCGCAGGCGGCGTCTGGCACTGGAAGTGACGAAGCTCCCCGGATGTCCGGGGAGCGGGCGCCTTGGCGCCGCGGTTGCCCCGGGTTGGCGCGCCGGATCCGGCCGAAGCGCGGATCGGCGCGGTCGCGAGGCGCCCGGCCGCTTGGCCGCCTTGCGCGCGGTATGGGGACTTCACGTCTGGCCCTTCTTGGCCAGGAACAGGAACAGCGTGGGCTGCTTGTCCAGCTCGGGCGGCGGTTGGCGCTTCCAGTCCGCGACGTCGTTCGTCCGCACCCATTCGCGGTCGGTCGTGAGGGCGCGGGCGATGCACAGCTGGGTTGCCGGCCGCAGCGTGGCCAGCATCGTCGCGAACATGGCGCCGTTGCGATAGGGCGTTTCGATCAGGATCTGGGTCTGGTTGTGCCGTGCGGAGACCTGTTCCCATTCCCGTAGTTGGCGCGCGCGTTCGCCGGCATCGACCGGCGCGTAGCCGTGGAAGGCGAAGCGCTGGCCGTCGAGGCCGCTGGCCATGAGGCCGAGCAGGATGGAAGAGGGCCCCACCCAGGGTTGCACCCGGATGCCCATGCCGTGGGCGGTGCGCGCCACGCGCGCGCCGGGATCGGCCACGGCGGGGCAGCCGGCCTCCGAGACCAGTCCGATCTCGCCGCCCGCCGCGATGGGCTTGAGCCAGGCGGCGATGTCGCGGTCGTCGGTGCGGGCATCCAGGGTGTGGATGGTGATTTCCTGGATCGGCCGCACGGTGCCGATGGCCTTGAGGAAGGCGCGCGCGGTCTTGGCATTTTCGGCGATGTAGGTGTCCAGCCGGCCGGCCAGCGCGCGGGCCTCGGCCGGCAGCCAGCGCTCGGGCGGCGCGTCCCCGAGCGAGACGGGAATCAGGTGCAGGATGCCGGGGGTGCTCATGGCCGTGCCCTCCCGTCGCGGGGGGCTTCGAGCGCGTCCAGCGGGTCCATGCCGAAGCCGGCCAACAGGCGGGTCAGGGCGATCAGGGGCAGTCCGATCAGGGCGGTGGGGTCGTCGCTTTCTATCCGTTCCATGAGCGCGATGCCCAGGGTCTCGGCCTTGGCGCTGCCCGCCGTATCGTAGGGACGCTCGGTGTGCAGGTAGGCGCGCAGCGCCCGGTCGGGCAGGTCGCGCAGCACGCAGCGCGTCGTCACGACGGCGCTGGCGGGGCGCTGGCCGTCATCCACGGCCACGGCCGTATGGAAGGCGGTCGTGCGCCCCCGCATTGCCTGCAATTGCGCAAGCGCTTGTTCGAAGCCGCCGGGTTTGCCGATGGGGGCGCCGTCCACCGTCGCGACCTGGTCCGACCCGATTACCAGCGCGCCTGGGTGGGCCAGGCTCACGGCGCGGGCCTTGGCCAGCGCCAGGCGCAGGGCCAGGTCCGCGGGGGGCTCGCCCGGCCGGGGCGTTTCGTCCACGCCGGGGGCGGTCACGGAGAAGGGGAGCCTCAGCCGTTCGAGCAGTTCGCGGCGGTAGGGGGAGGTCGAGGCGAGGATCAGGGGCCGCGTGGGGATTTCGGGTCTGGCCATGGTGGGATAAGTGGTTGACTTGTTTGACTCTTTTCAGGCTTTCGCGCTATTATCCAACGTTTTCCCGAGCTTCTTTTTCCTTTCTGAGAGCTGTGCGCGGGGATTTTGCGCGAACGGTTTTGGAAAGCAGGGAAGGCACGAGGGAAGCATGCAAGGCGGCAGGTCGTGAAAGACTCCAGCGAATCCGGCGCGGTGCGCCACATCGATGCGTTCGAGTTCGTCAGGCTCGGGCGGTCGCTCGAAGGCAGCGTGCCGCTCGCGCGTTTCGTCCGGCTGCTGGACGGCTTGCCGGACCAGGATGCGTCGGCAATGGTGCGCTGGTCGGCCCAGGCTGATCGCGGCCCGCTCGGCGAACCTCTGATCCGGCTCGCGGTCGAAACGGGCCTGACCGTGCAGTGCCAGCGTTGCCTGGGGCCGCTGGCGGTGCCCATCGAATCCGAAGTCGCGTTGCAGCTGGTCGAAACCGAGGCCGAGCTCGACGATCCGGATACGTTCGACGAGTCAGATCTGGAAGAGCTCGACTCGGGCCGGGATTTCGAGAAAGTGCTGGGATCGCGCCGGTTCGACCTGTTTGAACAGGTCGAGGACGAGTTGATCCTCAGTGTGCCGTACGTCCCCCGGCACGATGTCTGTCCCGAAAGCGGGGATGGGCCCTCGGGCGATGTTTCCGAGAAAAAGCCGTCGCCGTTCGCGGTGCTGGCCGGGTTGAAAGGCCTGGCGGGCGATGTCGGCAAATAAGCGACATATTTTGTGTATAGTCGCAGCGGGCCGGATCGGGATCCGTTGATTCCCTGTCCGGCGCGATGCGGCTGAGTAAGCGATCGTTGTAAGCGTTTTCGTAGTAGTTTGGGTTTTTGGACGGCGTTTCGGGCAAGCCTGCGCAGACCGCCGTCATCATTCGAGAAAGCAGGTTTTAGAACTCGCGGCGGTCACGCGTAGGCATCCGGCTTACAATGCGCGCCGTTCCTAGGAGTCCAGTCACATGGCCGTTCAGCAAAACAAGAAGTCGCCCTCCAAGCGTGGCATGCATCGTGCCCACGATTTCCTGACCAACCCCCCCGTCGCGGTCGAATCGACCACGGGCGAGACGCATCTGCGTCACCACATCAGCCCCAACGGCATCTATCGCGGCCGCAAAGTCCTCAAGACCAAGAACGACGAGTGATACCGAACGGCCCCGGGCAGTCCCTCGCGCTGGGGTCGTTTACTCAGGGGTGGAATGCGGACGCCGCGAGGCGACAGGTCGGCGCTCCTCCCCTGGGCACTTGCGGAATGGTTTTTCCGGTCTTGTCTGTCCCGCCCAACCAGGTTTGCCGATGATCGATACAGCGTGCGTCTGTAGGAGTCCGGGCGGCCGTCGCGCGCGCGGGCAGGCGTTTCTGCGTCCATGGCTATGATCCGTATCGCGATCGATTGCATGGGAGGTGATTTCGGCCTGCCCGTGACGATTCCTGCCGCCCTGGCGTTCTCCGACCGCCATCCTGGCGCCGAGCTCCTGCTCGTCGGCCTGGCCGGGCAGATCGAAGCCCGCCTGGCGCAGGCCAAGGCCTCTCCCGCCCAGAGGGAAAGGCTGCGTATCGTGCCCGCGACCGAAGTCGTCACCATGGACGACAAGGTCGAGGTCGCGTTGCGCCGCAAGAAAGATTCCTCCATGCGCATCGCCGCCGAACTCGTGCGCGACGGCCAGGCCGATGCCTGCGTGTCGGCGGGCAATACCGGCGCATGGATGGCCATATCCCGCTATGTGCTCAAGACGCTCGAAGGCATCGATCGTCCCGCCATCGCCAAGGCCATTCCCAATCAGTCGGGCGGCATGACCGTCATCCTCGATCTGGGCGCCAACGTCGATTGCACGGCCGAGCACCTGCTGCAGTTCGCCATCATGGGTTCGGCGCTGGTTTCCAGCGTCGGCCACCGCGAGCGGCCCAGCGTGGGCCTGCTCAACATCGGCGAGGAAGCGATCAAGGGTAACGACGTGGTCAAGCAGGCGGCGGAGCTGCTGCGAGGCAGTCCGCTGAACTTCCATGGCAACGTCGAGGGCAATGACATTTTCAAGGGCACCGTGGACGTGGTCGTCTGCGATGGCTTTGTTGGTAACATCGTGCTCAAGTCTTCCGAGGGCCTGGCCAAGATGCTGGGTGTGTTCATCAAGGAAGAATTCAAGAGAAACCTGTTCACGCTGTTGATGGGCGCCATCGCCACGCCGGTGCTGAACCGCTTCCGCCAGCGCGTGGATCCGCGCCGGTATAACGGAGCGGCGCTGCTGGGGTTGCGTGGCGTCGTCATCAAGAGCCATGGTTCCGCCGACGCCTACGCGTTCGAATGGGCCCTGCAGGACGCCTACGACGCGGTCGAGAGCGGCTTGCTCGGCCGGACTGCGCAAACCATTGCGCAGATCACGAGCGTGCCGGCCGGCAGGGCCGAGCATGAGGCCGGCCTCGAGCCGTCCTCGCACGGAGATATTGCATGAGTGCAACAACGGCGCATCCGTCCAGCAGCCCGGCTTTCGCGGCTTGGTCGAGAATCGTCGGCTCGGGCAGTTGCCTGCCCGAGCGCGTGGTCAGCAATGACGAACTGGCGGCCGAACTCGCCCAGCGCGGTGTCGAGACGTCCGACGACTGGATCGTCGAGCGTACCGGCATCCGCCAGCGCCACATTGCCGAGCGGGGCGTCACCTCCAGCGATCTGGGCACCGAAGCCGCGCAGCGCGCGCTGCGGGATGCCGGGGTCGATGCTTCCGAGCTCGATCTCATCATCGTCGCCACGTCGACCCCCGATTTCGTCTTTCCCAGTACGGCCTGCCTGATCCAGGCCAGGCTTGGCGCCTCGCGCGCCGCGGCCTTCGACGTGCAGGCCGTGTGCACGGGTTTCATCTATGCGCTGACCACCGCCGACAGCTTCATCCGGGCCGGCCGGGCCCGCAAGGCCCTGGTCATCGGCACCGAGGTGTTCTCCCGCATCCTCGACTGGAGCGACCGGTCTACCTGCGTCCTGTTCGGCGACGGTGCCGGCGCCGTGGTGCTGGAGGCTTCGCCCGAGCCGGGCGTGATTGCCGCCAAGCTGCACGCCGACGGCAGCCAGACCAAGATCCTGTGCGCCGCCGGCAATGTGGCCTATGGCGAAGTGACCGGCGACCCCTTCCTGCGGATGGAGGGGCAGGCGGTCTTCAAGCAGGCGGTCACGGTGCTCGACCGCGTCGCGCACGAAGTGATCGAGGAAGCGGGCATGGCCCTGTCCGACCTGGACTGGTTCATTCCCCACCAGGCCAACGTGCGCATCATCAACGCCACCGCCAAGCGCCTGGGCATCCCGCTCGAACGCGTGGTGTCCACGGTGGACCTGCATGCCAACACCTCGGCGGCCAGCGTGCCGCTGGCCCTCGACGCCGCCCGTCGCGACGGCCGCGTCAAGCGGGGCGATCTGGTGATGCTGCAGGGCGTGGGCGGCGGATTCACCTGGGGCGCCGTGCTGGCGCGCATGTGAGTCCGGTAGGAAAACAGAACAAGCGGGGCTTTACCCATGACTAAAATCGCATTCGTCTTTCCCGGCCAGGGTTCGCAGTCGGTCGGCATGCTCGACGGCTTCGCGGGCAACGCGTCGGTGGCCGACGTCGTGGCTCGCGCCGGCGCCGCCCTGGGCGAAGATCTGGGCGGCCTGATGGCCAATGGCCCGGCCGAACAGCTGAACCTGACCACCTACACCCAGCCGGTCATGCTGACCGCCGGCGTGGCGGTCTACGCCGCCTGGCAGGCGGCGGGCGGACCGGCTCCCGCCGTGGTCGCCGGGCACAGCCTGGGCGAGTACGCGGCGCTGGTCGCCGCCGGCGCGCTCACGCTCGAGGATGCCGTGCGGCTGGTCCGCATCCGCGCCGACGCCATGCAATCCGCGGTGCCCGTGGGGCAGGGCGGCATGGCGGCCATCCTGGGCCTGACCGACGATCAGGTGCGGGCGGCCTGCGCCGCCGCGGCCCGGTCCGAGGTGGTCGAACCCGTGAATTTCAACGCGCCGGCGCAGGTGGTGATCGCCGGCAACAAGGCCGCCGTGGAGCGGGCCTGCGAGGCCGCCAAGCAGGCGGGCGCCAAGCGCGCGCTGCCGCTGCCGGTTTCGGCGCCTTTCCATTCCAGCCTGATGCAACCGGCCGCCCAGGTCCTGGCCAAGGCGCTGGAGGCCATCGACATCCAGTCGCCCCGTATTCCGGTGCTCAACAATGTCGACGTGGCCGCCCCGACCCAGCCGGCGGCCATTGCCGACGCGCTGGTCCGCCAGGCCTGGCATCCGGTACGATGGGTGGAAACCATACAACTGATGCAATCCCAGGGGATTACCCATATCGTCGAGTGCGGGCCGGGCAAGGTGCTGGCGGGCCTGGCCAAGCGCATCGCTCCCGATCTGACGGCCTTGGCCGTGACCGACCAGACGTCGCTTCAAGCCGCCCTGGAGGCCTTGGCCTCCAGGGCGGCTTGAGGAGCCCCTCTACACGCTTGCGCGCGCCCCCCAGGGGGCGGCGGCACTGGCGGATCGGCGGAGCCGGATCCGCTGTGCCCTGGCAAAAGCAGGGGAGAGGTAACTCGGGGTTGGATGGATAAGTCCGGGGCGCTGGGGCGCGCCGGGGTGAGATAAGGAAAAATCATGGAATTGCAAGGCAAGGTCGCCCTGGTGACGGGCGCGTCGCGGGGGATAGGCAAGGCGATCGCGGCGGAATTGGCCGCGCGGGGCGCGATGGTGGTCGGGACCGCCACGACCCAGGCCGGTGCCGACACCATCACCGAAGCGCTGGGCGGGTTCTCCGCCAAGGGCCGTGGCGTGGTGTTGCAGGTGAACGACGCCGCGGCGGTGGATGCCCTGGTGGACGAGATCGGCAAGGCCGACGGCGGCCTGCACATTTTGGTCAACAACGCCGGCATTACCCGGGATACACTCGCGATGCGCATGAAGGACGAGGATTGGTCGGCGGTGATCGATACCAACCTGACGGCGGTGTTCCGCCTGTCGCGCGCTGTCATGCGGGGGATGATGAAAGCCAAATGGGGCCGGATCATCAACGTGACCTCGGTGGTGGGGGCCAGCGGCAACGCCGGCCAGGCCAACTATGCCGCAGCCAAGGCCGGTGTGGCCGGGATGACCCGTGCCCTGGCGCGGGAGCTGGGCAGCCGCAATATCACCGTCAACTGCGTGGCGCCGGGCTTCATCGATACCGACATGACCCGTGCCCTGGGAGATGAACAGACAGGTGCCTTGCTGGGGCAGATCCCGCTGGGCCGCCTGGGTCGTCCCGAGGACATCGCCCACAGCGTGGCCTTCCTGGCTTCGCCGGGGGCTGGGTATGTAACCGGCGCCACCCTGCACGTCAACGGTGGCATGTACATGAATTGATTTCCGCGTATTGCAACCGCGATATGCATTCGTCCGGCCGGGCCGCTTTAGACCAGCGAGCTTGGCTATAATTCAGTTAGATATAGACCCTTTTGGAGGATCTCCATGGATAGCATCGAACAGCGCGTCAAGAAGATCGTCGCTGAGCAACTCGGCGTCAACGAAGCCGAGATCAAGAACGAATCTTCTTTTGTCGACGACCTCGGTGCCGATTCGCTCGATATGGTGGAACTCGTCATGGCGCTCGAAGACGAGTTCGAGACCGAGATTCCCGACGAGGAAGCCGAGAAGATCACGACCGTGCAGCAAGCCATCGACTACGTTGGCGCGCACATCAAGAAGTAAATCGTTTCCATGCGATGACGCAGGCGGCTCATCGGCCGCCTTCGTTTTTTAAGTTCGGCGCGGCCATGCGCGACCTTGCCGGAGTCAACGGCGGGAGGGCAGCTGCCGGATTCGCTTTTTCTCCGCGCACTTGAGGAGTAGTCAGTGAAGCGACGCGTCGTCATCACCGGTCTCGGTATCGTTTCCCCTGTGGGCAATGACATCGCCTCCGCATGGGACAACATCGTCAACGGCCGTTCAGGCATAGACCGCATCACCCGCTTCGATCCCGCCGATTTCAACTGCCATATCGCAGGTGAAGTCAAAGGATTCGACGCGAGCCAGTTCGTCCCCGCGAAGGAAGTCCGCCAAATGGATACTTTCATCCATTACGGTATCGCGGCCGGCGTGCAGGCCTTGAAGGACAGCGGGCTTGAAATCACCGATGCCAACGCCGAGCGCGTCGGCGTCATCGTCGGCTCGGGCATCGGCGGGTTGCCCCGTATCGAGGAAACCGAGGCCGATTATCTGCAGCGCGGTGCGCGCCGCATTTCGCCCTATTTCGTTCCGGCGTCGTTGATCAATCTGATCTCGGGCCAGTTGTCCATCCGCTTCGGCATGAAGGGCCCCAGCTACGCCGTGGTATCGGCGTGCACCACCGGCCTGCACAGCATTGGCGATGCCGCGCGCCTGATCGAGTACGGCGATGCCGACGTGATGCTGGCCGGCGGCGCCGAGTCCACCGTGTCGCCGCTGGGTATCGGCGGTTTCGCCGCCATGCGCGCGCTGTCCACCCGCAACGACGATCCCAAGACGGCCTCGCGGCCCTGGGACCGCGATCGCGATGGGTTCGTGCTGGGCGAAGGCGCGGGCGTGCTCGTGCTCGAGGAATACGAGCATGCCAAGAAGCGCGGTGCGCGCATCTATGGCGAGTTCGCCGGCTATGGCATGAGTTCCGATGCCCATCACATCACGGCGCCCGACCGCGAAGGTCCTTGCCGCGGCATGCGCAATGCGCTGCGCAATGGCGGGATCAACAAGGAAGATGTCCACTACGTCAACGCCCATGGCACCTCGACGCCGCTGGGGGACAAGAACGAGACCGAGGCCCTGAAACTGGCCTTCGGCGATCATGCCAGGCAGATCGTCGTCAGCTCGACCAAATCCATGACGGGGCATCTGCTGGGCGCCGCCGGCGGCATCGAAGCCGTGTTCACGACGCTGGCCGTCTACAACCAGATCGCTCCGCCCACCATCAACATCTTCAATCAGGATCCCGAGTGCGATCTCGACTACTGCGCCAACCAGGCACGGCAGATGAAGATCGACGTCGCACTGTCGAATTCCTTCGGGTTCGGCGGTACCAACGGCACGATGATCGTGCGCAAGGTCTGATTTGAGCGATATCGGGACGGCATCCTCCGGCCTGTCCATGCTGGCGCACCTGCGGCCTTCGCGTCGCGCCGGTCTGCTGGGGCATTGCATCGCCCTGGCCGCGGGATGGGCCGCCGGCGCCGGCGCGTGGTTCGTGCTGGCCGGTTCGCCGCTGGCCTGGGTGGCAGCTCCGGCCGCCGGCCTGGGGCTGGCGCTGGGCGCCATCGGCTTCCAGCGTCGGGCACGCCCGCCGTTTCGCGCCGTTGCCGTCGATGCCGGGGGCAACTGGTCGCTGGCCGACCAGCATGGCTGGCGAGGTTTCCGGCCGGATCACATCTGGCATTCGCCGCTGGGCTGGCTGACGTTGCAAGGCGACCTCGCGCCGCCGCCGGGACGGCTCCGGCCCGCGGTGCGGGCGACGTTCACCGTGTGGGCGGACAGCATGGAAGCCCGGGAATGGCGCCGACTGCGCATGGCCGCGGCGTGGACCGAGCAGCGGGGCGAAGGGCTGCTGCTCGCGCCACAAGCCCGTGATCCCCGCCTGGGGGCTCCGGCATGACGAGCGAGCGCGAGATCGATGCCGAACTGGTCGCCCGCGTGCAGCGGGGCGACAAGAAGGCGTTCGAGCTGCTGATGCTGAAGTACCAGCGCAAGATCCTGCGCCTCTTGTCGCGTTTCATCCGTGATCCCAGCGAAATCGAAGACGTCGCCCAGGAGGCCTTCATCAAGGCCTATCGCGCGCTTCCGCAGTTCCGCGGAGAAAGCGCCTTCTACACCTGGCTCTACCGCATCGCGATCAATACCGCCAAGAACCATCTGGTGGCTTCGGGCAGGCGTCCCAGCTCGCCTTCCGAATACGAGAACGAAGACGGTGAAACTTTCGACGAAACCGACAACCTAAGCGATATCAACACGCCAGAATCGATGATGGCGACGCGCGAAATTGCCGAAACGGTCAATTCGGCGATCGAGGCTCTTCCAGAAGAGCTGCGAACGGCTATCGTATTGCGTGAGATTGAAGGAATGAGCTATGAGGACATCGCCCAGTCGATGGGTTGTCCCATAGGCACCGTGCGGTCCCGGATATTCCGGGCGCGCGAGGCGATTGCGGCCCGGTTGAGGCCTCTGCTGGATACCCAGGATGACAGACGTTGGTAGCCGGGCGAGGCGGAGCGGTATGGAATTTGGGCAAAATGGCAAGTAACCGGGCAACCGGCAGCCCCGGAGGTTATGGAAATGCAGGTGACATCGCATCGGAATGAGTCCGCTGGTTTCGGCCAGGAAGCGGCCGCGTCTGCGCAGGACGATCTGGACGGGTTGAAGCAGGCCCGCCTCGAGGAATGGCTGTCGGCCTACATGGACGGCGAATTGGCCGACGAGGCCGATGACGCGGCAGCGGCCGTGTCCGGCTACCTGGAGACGGGCGGTGGCCGTGCCGACTGGGACTTGTACCATCTGGTAGGCGACGTGGTGCGCACGCCCGAACTGGCGTTGTCCGTGTCGTCCGGCTTCCATCAGCGCTTCCTCGACGCGCTGGAACACGAGGCGCCTATCGTTGCCGCCCCCCGACGGACCATCTCGCGCCGCTTCATGGCACGCTACGGTTTCCCCGGCCTGGCCGCGGCGGCGGCCGTCGCCTCGGTGACCTGGATCGCCCAGCCCTATTTCGGCGGGCAGGGCGTGCCGGTCGAGTTTTCCGCCAGTGCCCAGCCTGCCGCGGCGCCGGCCGTCGTCCAGGTTGCCGCGCCGGCGGGGGCCCGCCGGGCCGAACCGCCGGTCGACGTCTCGCTGGGCGAGTACCTCGAGGCCCATCGGCAGATCGCCGGCCGCAGCGCCATCCGCCAGGTTTCGGCCACCTCTTTCGAACCCGCCGCAGGGCAACGTTGAAGGAAGGTCTCGTGTCGGAGGTTAGTCGTTCGGCCGTGGCGTGGTCCACGCGTTCCCTGGCGTTCGCCATGTTGTGCCTGGTGACGATCGCGTCCCAGGCGCAATCCCCGGCGCCCGCTGCGCCGGCCGACGGTACCGGGTTGTTGCAGCGCATTCAGGCGTCGGCCCGGGAACTCAATTACTCCGGTGTCTTTGCGTATCAGCAGGGCGCCTCGATGCAATCTTCCCGTATCACCCACGTCTACGACGGCAAGAGCGAGCGCGAGCGGCTCGAGCTGCTCGACGGCCAGCCGTTGGAGTTCCTGCGCAAGGACGACGAGATCCAGTGCCTGCTGCCGCAGAAACGCGCGGTGCTGATCGAAACCCGGACCGCGCGCGACCGTTTCCCCGGCTTGATGATAGGCAGCGCCGACCAACTGGGCGAACACTACGACGTCAGCGTCGAATCCGAGTCCGAGCGGGTGGCCGACCGGGACTGCCAGGTCATTACGCTGCGCCCCCGGGACAGTGATCGCTACGGCTACCGGTTGTGCGCCGACAACAGTTCCGGACTGCTGCTGCGGGCGCAGACCCTGTCGCCCGAGGACGAGGTGGTCGAGCAGGTCGCGTTCATCGCGCTGCAGGTGGGGGCGGACGTCGATCGCAAGCAGCTCAAGCCGCGCTGGAAGACCGATGGGTGGCGCGTCGTGCGCGCGCAGCTCAAGCCGGTCAAGCTGGCCGATTTCGGATGGAAGGTGGGCGAGCCGGCGGGATTCCACAAGATGATGGAAGTCCAGCGCTCCATGGGCGGCAAGCCGGATGTCAAGCAGGTCATGCTCTCGGACGGCCTGGCGGCGATCTCCGTCTTCATCGAACCCTATAGCGAATCGCATCCCAGGCAGGTCGGCCCGGGCGCCCGTGGCGCCATCAACGTGGTCGGGCGCCGCGTGGGAGACCATTGGATAACCGTGCTGGGCGAAGCGCCGCTGAGTACGGTGCAACAGATCGCCGATTCGATAAGCTATATGCCGGTGGCCGCGCGCAAGCCCTGAGCGCCGCCGGTTCGTGCCCTTTCTTTACCCGGAGCTTACATGTCAGTTTTCCACGGTGCTGCGAGCTATCCGCATCCAATGAAACGGGTGTGTTCGACCCCGGGCATCGGGGATCCGGCCTCGCCGGTCCGCCAGTGCCGCCCCCTGGAGAACGCGCGCAGGCGCGCAGGGAGGGGCCTTGCCTCATTCATGGTGTTTGCCTTGTTCGCCGCGCTGCTGCTGGTCGCCGGCCAGCCGGCCGCCCAGGCGCAGGCCCGGGCCCTGCCCGATTTCACCGATCTCGTGGCCAAGGCGGACCCGGCCGTGGTCAACATCCGTACCACCGCGCGCGCCGTGGCGCGGGGGCCATACGGAGGGGGCGGCCAGGATCCCTACGAGCTTTTCCGCTGGTTTTTCGGCCCTGACTTCGCACCGCCCGGCCGCGGCGGCCCCCGGCAACAGACGCCGCCCGGCAACAATGACGAGGGCCAGGAGGTTCCGCGCGGGGTGGGATCGGGGTTCTTCATCTCCGCCGATGGCTATATCCTGACCAATCACCATGTGGTCAACGGCGCCGACGACATCTACGTCACGCTGACGGACCGCCGCGAGTTCAAGGCCAAGGTCATCGGCTCGGACGAGCGC
This sequence comes from Alcaligenaceae bacterium SAGV5, assembly GCA_009360345.1. Taxonomy (GTDB): domain Bacteria; phylum Pseudomonadota; class Gammaproteobacteria; order Burkholderiales; family Burkholderiaceae_B; genus Pigmentiphaga. The sequence continues at coordinate 1,348,618 of SPDP01000001.1, read as the reverse complement.
ACCGACGTGGCCCTGATCAAGGTCGAGGCCGCCGGCATGACGCCCCTCAAGCCCGGCGATCCCACCCAACTGCGCAAGGGCGAGTGGGTCCTGGCCATCGGCTCGCCGTTCGGGCTCGATTCCACCGTCACCGCGGGCATCGTCAGCGCCACGGGCCGCGACACGGGCGACTACCTGCCGTTCATCCAGACCGACGTGGCGGTCAACCCCGGCAATTCCGGCGGTCCGCTGCTTAACATGCGCGGCGAGGTGGTGGGCATCAATTCGCAGATCATTTCCCGCAGCGGCGGCTTCATGGGCATCTCGCTGGCCATTCCGATCGACGAGGCCATGCGCGTGGCCGACCAGTTGCGTGCCAGCGGGCGGGTCATCCGCGGCCGCATCGGCGTGCAGATCGGCGAAGTCAGCAAGGAAGTGGCCGACGCCATCGGGCTGGGCCGTACCGCCGGCGCCTCGGTGGGCATGGTCGAGCCGGGCAGCCCCGCCGAGAAGGCCGGGATCGAGCCGGGCGACGTCATCCTGAAGTTCAACGGCAAGACCATCGAGCGCTCGTCCGACCTGCCGCGCACGGTGGGCGAGACCAAGCCCGGCACCAAAGCCACGATCCAGGTCTGGCGGCGCGGAAGTACGCGCGACCTGACCATCACCGTGGGCGAACTGGAGCCGGACAAGAGCGCCGCCGCCCGCCAGGACGACGGAGGCAGCCAGGCCCAGAAGACCAATGTGCTGGGGCTGCTGGTATCCGACCTGCCGGCCGCGCGCCGCCGTGACCTGCGGGTCCGGGGCGGGGTGCAGGTGGATGCCGCCGACGGGCCGGCCGCCCGGGCGGGCATCCGCCAGGGGGATGTCATCCTGGCGCTGGACAATGCCGAAATCACTGGTGCGTCGCAGTTCAACGGGCTGGTGGCCAAGATCGACCGGAGCAAGGTCCATGGCGTGCTGGTGCGGCGCGACGACCTGACCCAGTGGGTGCCGATACGCCCCACGAGGTAGTCGGGCAGACATTCGCGCGCGGCGGTAAAATGCCGGGTCGCGACATATCAGGCAGGCCGCGCGGGAACGCCCCGCGAGGCCCGATACAGGCGGGGCGCGTTGCGCCCCCCTTTTTTTGCAAGTCCCCAGGGCACCGTGGATCCGGCTTTGCCGGTTCGCCCGTGCCACCCCTTGAGGGGGCGCGTGTAGCGCGCAGGGGGTGGGCTCACTACTTTCGGATCGCATGCAGCACATTCGCAATTTCTCCATCATTGCCCACATCGATCACGGCAAATCGACGCTTGCCGACCGCATCATCCACCGCTGCGGGGGCTTGTCGGACCGGGAAATGGAGGCCCAGGTACTCGACTCGATGGACATCGAGCGCGAGCGCGGCATCACGATCAAGGCCCAGACCGCCGCGCTGCACTACCAGGCCCGGGACGGCAAGACCTACAACCTGAACCTGATCGACACCCCGGGGCACGTGGATTTCTCGTACGAGGTCAGCCGCTCGCTGTCCGCCTGCGAGGGCGCGCTGCTGGTGGTCGACGCCTCCCAGGGCGTGGAGGCCCAGACCGTCGCGAACTGCTATACGGCCATCGAGCTGGGCGTCGAAGTCGTGCCGGTGCTGAACAAGATGGACCTGCCGCAGGCAGATCCTGAAACCGCCAAGCAGGAAATCGAGGAAGTCATCGGGATCCCCGCGGACGACGCCATTCCGGCCAGCGCGAAGACCGGCATGGGGATCGATGACATCCTGGAAGCCGTCATCGCCCGCATCCCGCCGCCCGAGGGCAGTGCCGCCGAGCCGCTGCAGGCACTCATCATCGACTCCTGGTTCGACAATTACGTGGGCGTGGTGATGCTGGTGCGCGTGATCAATGGCGTGCTCAAGCCCAAGGAAAAGCTGTTGCTGATGGCCACGGGCGCCGCCCACCTGTGCGAACAGGTGGGCGTGTTCACGCCCAAGTCCGAGCCCCGCGCGCACCTGTCGGCGGGGGAGGTGGGTTTCATCATCGCCGGTATCAAGGAACTCAAGCACGCCAAGGTGGGCGACACCATCACGCACGCCTCCAAACCCGCCGCCGTGCCGCTGCCGGGGTTCAAGGAAGTCAAGCCGCAGGTGTTCGCGGGCCTGTATCCGGTCGAGTCCAGCGAGTACGACTCGCTGCGCGATTCGCTCGAGAAGCTCAAGCTCAACGATGCCGCGCTGATGTACGACCCCGAGGTATCGCAGGCGCTGGGCTTCGGCTTCCGCTGCGGCTTCCTGGGGCTGCTGCACATGGAGATCGTGCAGGAGCGGCTGGAACGCGAATTCGACATGGACCTCATCACCACCGCGCCGTCGGTGGTCTACGAGGTCGAGCTGCGCGACGGCTCGGTGGTCATCGTCGACAGTCCGTCCAAGATGCCCGAAGTGGGCAAGATCGCCGAGGTGCGCGAACCCATCGTCACGGTCACGCTGTTCATGCCGCAGGAGTACGTGGGGCCGGTCATCACCCTGTGCACGGCCAAGCGCGGCATCCAGATCAACATGGCCTACCATGGCCGCCAGGTCCACCTGACCTACGAGATTCCGCTGGCCGAAATCGTCCTGGATTTCTTCGACAAGCTGAAGTCCGTGTCCCGGGGCTACGCTTCGATGGACTACGAATTCAAGGAATACCGCAGCGCCGACGTGGTGCGGGTCGACTTGCTGATCAACGGCGACAAGGTCGACGCGCTGTCGCTCATCGTGCACCGCGCGAACGCCCGCGCCCGCGGGCGGGACGTGACCGCCCGCATGCGCGAACTGATTCCCCGGCAGATGTATGACGTGGCCATCCAGGCCGCGATCGGCGCCGAGGTCATCGCGCGGGAAAACGTCAAGGCCTTGCGCAAGAACGTGCTGGCCAAGTGCTATGGCGGGGACATTTCCCGCAAGAAGAAGCTGCTCGAGAAGCAGAAGGCCGGCAAGAAACGCATGAAGCAGGTCGGCAGCGTCGAGATTCCGCAAGAGGCTTTCCTGGCCATTCTGCAGGTGGAGGATAAATGAACCGCGGTGTTCTGAACCATATCGAGGGGAAGGCGGCATGAGCCTGAATTTCGCGCTGATCCTGTTCGTGCTGCTGGTCGTGACCGGCATCGTCTGGGCCTTCGACCGCCTGTCGCTGCGTCCGCAGCGCACCGCGCGCATGGCCCGCGCGGCCGCCGAGTTCGACGCTGGCCGTGCCCAGTCGGTGCGCGCGGCCAGCGGCGAGACCGAAGTCGTGCGCCAGCGGCAGGAGGTGGTGGACCGCGCCGGCAAGATGCCGTGGTGGGTCGAGTATTCCGTCAGCTTTTTTCCGGTCATCCTGTTTGTATTCGTGCTGCGTTCGTTCGTGGTCGAGCCTTTCCGCATCCCCTCGGGTTCCATGATTCCCACGCTGCAGATCGGCGATCTCATCCTGGTGAACAAATTCTCGTACGGCCTGCGCCTGCCCATCGTGGACAAGAAGGTCGTCCCGCTGGGGGATCCGCAGCGCGGCGACGTCGTCGTGTTCCGCTACCCCGTCGATCCTCAGGTCGACTACATCAAGCGCGTGATCGGCGTGCCGGGCGATGAGGTGGCCTACCTGAACAAGCGGCTGACCATCAATGGCCAGGAAGTACCCATGAAGAAGCTAGGGGAATATTTCGACCCCGACCGGGTTTCGTACGCCGCGCTGTACAGCGAAAATCTCAAAGGCGTAGACCATCAGATATTGATAGATGAGCGACGTTCACCGGAAATAGACCCGTTTGGTGGCTATCCGAATCGTGAGGCCTGCCAGTATTCCCGCGAGGGCGTACGTTGCAAAGTGCCCGCAGGCAATTATTTCGTCATGGGTGATAATCGGGATAACAGCGCGGACAGCCGCTATTGGGGTTTCGTGCCGGATTCGAATATCGTGGGCAAGGCGTTTTTCGTCTGGATGAATTTCGGGGACCTGAAACGGATTGGCCGCTTCCATTGATGTCTTGCGCCATGCGCCGCACCGCATGAACTCGTCGCCTACCTTCGCCTGTCGCACCCCGCCGCGAGCGCCCGCCGCGCCTGGCAGCACGGCCGCGCATACGCATTGCCCCGTTACGCAGTTTCGCCATCTCCCATCAGCCGGATCGTACCCATGGGCAAGCGGATCCGGCTCCGCCGGTCCGCCAGTGCCGCCCCGGGGGACCCGGCGCCGGGCCGCCCCAAGGCGGGTCCCCGCCCCCTCGGGGGGCTGCCGCGTAGCGGCTGGGGGCTCACCATGCCGGGCGCGCGAAGCGCGTAGGGGGGGGGCATGAACCTCGAGACCAGCCTCGCCTACACCTTCAGGAACAAGAGCCTCCTGGAGCAGGCGCTGACGCATCGCAGCCATAGCAGCAAGCACAACGAGCGCCTGGAATTCCTGGGCGACAGCGTGCTGAACTGCGCGATCGCCTCGCTGCTGTACGACCGCTTCGCGCGGATAGACGAAGGCGACCTGTCCCGCCTGCGCGCGAACCTGGTCAAGCAGGCGTCGTTGGCGGATATCGCGCAGCGCGTGGAATTGTCCCGTTTCCTGCGGCTGGGAGAAGGTGAACTCAAGAGCGGCGGTTTCCGCCGGCCTTCCATCCTGGCCGACACGCTCGAGGCCGTCTTCGGCGCCATCTTCATGGATGGGGGCTTCGATGCGGCCAGCACGGTGATCGCCCGCCTCTACAAACCCGTGCTCGAGACCGTCGACCCCAAGACGCTGGGCAAGGATGCCAAGACGCTGCTGCAGGAATACCTGCAGGGCCGCAAGATCGCGCTGCCGGTGTACACGGTGGTGGCCACGCATGGCGCGGCGCACAGCCAGGAATTCGAAGTCGAGTGCGCCATCCCCAAGCTGGATGTGCAGGTGGTGGGCATAGGCGGCAGCCGCCGCGCGGCTGAACAGGCGGCCGCCAAGCAGGCGCTGGAGGCGGCGCTGGCCGCCAATCCGACGCCCGCCAAGCGCTCGCCGCGCGCGCGCAAGACGGCCCAGTTGTCGCTGCCGGTGGCGGTGGCGCAGGAAGTGCCGGACGAGCCGGCAAGCGTTGCCGTGGCCAAGCCACCCGTGACCGAGGCGCCGGTCGCCAAGATCACCTCGACCCACGCGGCCGAAAGCAAGGCGCCGATCGCGGTGGCCGTGCCCAGGAAAGAACCCCAAGCAGCACCTCCGGCGGTCTCGCCCGCGGGCGAGACCCTGTCCGCCCCGGGGCAGTCCGCTGTCAAGAAATGACCATGCCCTCTGATTCCCCCATCGCCAGCCGCTGCGGTTTCGTTGCCATCGTCGGCCGGCCCAACGTGGGCAAGTCGACCTTGCTGAACGCGCTGATCGGCGCCAAGGTCAGCATCGTCTCGCGCAAGGCGCAGACCACGCGCCACCGCATCCACGGCGTCTACACGCGCGGCCCCGAGCAATTCGTCTTTGTCGATACGCCGGGTTTCCAGACCCGGCATGGCGGCGCGATGAACCGCATGATGAACCGGGTGGTGACCCAGGCACTGGCGGACGTGGACGTCGTGGTGCACGTGGTCGAGGCCGGCAAGTGGTCCGAGGGCGACGCCAATCTGCTGCCGCTGCTGCCGGCGCGGGCGCGGCGCATCCTGGCCGTGAACAAGACCGATCTGCTCAAGGACCGCGACGCGCTGTTTCCCTACGTCTCGCGCATCATGGGGTTGCATCCCTACGATGCCGTCGTGCCGGTCAGCGCCGCCAAGTCGCGCCAGCTCGACCATTTGCTGGACGAGATCGGCAAGGGCCTGCCCGAAGGCGAGCCCATGTTCGAGGAAGATACCCTGACCGACCGGCCGGTGCGCTTCATCGCCAGCGAACTCATCCGCGAGAAGATCTTCCGCCTGGTCGGCGACGAGCTGCCCTACGGGTCGACCGTGGTCATCGAGCAATGGGAAGAGCAGCCCCGCGTGACCCGCATCGCGGCCTGCGTGATCGTCGACCGCGACAGCCACCGGCCGATATTGCTGGGAACGGGGGGCGAACGCATGAAGCGCATCGCCACCGAGGCCAGGCAGGACATCGCCAAGCTGCTCGACAAGCCGGTGCACCTGGAAATCTACGTGAAGGTGCGCAAGGGTTGGGCCGAGCGCGAAAGCGCGCTGCGCGACCTGGGTTATGAGTAATTCCCTGGATCCCGTGGCGCCGGACGAGATCTTGCCCGACGCCGCAGGATCGCTGTTCCGGCGGACGCCCCTGGCGGCCGCTCCCGCACCGGCCAGGCAGGCGCGCCCGCGTGGCCGCGGGCACCGGGTGGACGATGTCCCCGCCTTCCTGATCCACAGCTATCCCTATCGCGAAACCTCGCTGATCCTGGACGTGTTCACGCGTTCGCACGGACGGCTGGCCCTGGTGGCCAAGGGCGCGAAGCGGCCGCATTCGGCGCTGCGGCCGGTGCTGATCGCCTTCCAGCGGCTGAGCCTGTCCTGGAGCGGCGCCGGCGAGATCAAGACCCTGGTGCGGGCCGAGTGGTCCGGGGCCCCACAGCGTTTGCAGGGCGCGGCGGCCATGTCGGGGTGGTACCTGAACGAACTGCTGCTGCGCCTGTTGGGGCGCGACGATCCTCATGAGTCGTTGTACGACGCCTATGTCGACGCGCTGGCCCGCCTGGCCGCGCATCCCCGGTTGTCGAGCGCCTTGAGGGAGTTCGAATGGCGGCTGTTGTGCGAAATCGGCTATGGCTTCGATCCGGCCGCCACGGGCGCCGAGGAGCCCGTGCGGGCGGGCGTTCGCTACCGTGTCCCGCTGGAGGCGGGGCCGGAGCAGGAAGAGCCCGAGGCGCCGCAACTGGGTACGCCCATCGCCGGCGAATCGCTGCTGGCGCTGGCCGCGGGCCGTTTCGAGGACGCCGCTGCCGAGCCCGAGCTGCGCCGCTTGCTGCGGGAACGGCTGGACTATCATATGAATGGCCGGCCGCTGGCGACGCGGCAGGTCTTGCGGGACCTGAACGCCATGGTTTCGACGCAGGGCGCCGCGGATCCGGCTGCGCCGGTCCGCCAGCGCCGTCCCCTTGAGGGGGAGCGGCCGTAGGCCGCCAGGGGGGCCTCGGCGATGCGGCCGGACCGGCGAAGCCGGATCCGGCGCATCCTGGAGACGGCGTGGGTGATGCGAGTGTTTGAATAGATAGATGGGACGATTGAATATCCATGATTGATCTGGGCGTCAATATCGATCACGTGGCGACGCTGCGGCAGCAGCGGCACGTTTCCTATCCGGATCCGGTCCGGGCCGCGCTGGTGGCCGAGGAGGCGGGGGCGGATCTGATCACGCTGCATCTGCGCGAGGACCGCCGGCACATCCAGGATGCCGATGTCGAGAGCCTGCGCGGCAAGCTGCGTACGCGCATGAACCTGGAGTGCGCGATCACGGCGGAAATGCTGGAGATCGCCTGCCGGATCCGGCCGCAGGATGTCTGCCTGGTACCCGAGAAGCGCCAGGAACTCACCACCGAGGGCGGGCTGGACGTGCTGGGGCATTTCGACGACGTGAAGGCCGCCGTGTCGCGATTGCACGATGCCGGCATCCGGGTGTCGCTGTTCATCGATCCGCAGGCGGACCAGATCGAGGCCGCCGCCCGTGCCGGCGCGACCGTGATCGAGCTGCACACCGGCGCGTATGCCGAGGCCGTGGCGGATGGCGCGCAGCGGGAGCTGGCGCGCATCCGGGATGCGGTGGCGGTCGGGTTGCGGCAGGGCCTGCGGGTCAATGCGGGGCACGGGCTGCACTATGAAAACGTGCAGCCGGTCGCCGCCCTGGACGGCATCGCCGAGCTCAATATCGGCCATGCCATCATCGCCCAATCCGTGTTCTGCGGCCTGGAGGCGGCGGTGCGCGAGATGAAGGCGCTGATGATCACCGCGCGCAGCGGCACTTTGCCGAGGCCGGCGCATTGATGCCCGAATCGCTGCGCGACGGCGCGCTTCCCGCCCTGGCCGGTATCGGCATCGACTTGCTGCGGGTGGAGCGCATTGAGCAGGCCCTGGCCCGCCGCGGCGACCGCTTCGCGCAGAAAATCCTGGGCGCCGAGGAGTTCGCGAAATTCACCGCGCGCAGGAACCGCGACCCGCAGCGCGGTGTGCGTTTCCTGGCCACCCGCTTCGCCGCCAAGGAGGCCTTTTCCAAGGCCGTGGGGCTGGGCATGCGCATGCCCATGGCCTGGCGCCGCATGCAGACGCTCAACGCGCCCGGCGGACGGCCCATCGTGGTCCTGGCCGAGCCGCTCAAGACCTGGTACGAGGCGCGCTTCGGCGCTGCCCACGTGTCGCTGACCGACGAACACGACATGGTCGCCGCCTATGTCATCGTCGAGACGCGGCGCCCGTGATGAATCCGATCATGACCGCATCCCTTTCTTCTTCGCTTGCCCCCGGCCCCGTGATGGTGGACGTGGCGGGTTTCGAGCTGGCGGCCGCCGAGGCCGAGCGGCTGCGCCATCCGCTGGTGGGCGGGGTGATCCTGTTCGCCCGCAATTTCCGCGACCGGGCGCAACTGAGCAAACTGACCGCCGACATCCGTGCCGCGCGTGGCGAGCCGCTCTTGATCGCGGTCGATCACGAAGGCGGACGGGTCCAGCGTTTCCGCAGCGACGGTTTCACCGTGTTGCCGCCCATGCGCGCCCTGGGGCGCCTGTGGGACAACGACCCGCTCGACGCCATGCGCGCGGCTACCGATACGGGGCGGGTGCTGGCCGCCGAACTGCGGGCCTGCGGCGTGGACCTGAGCTTCACGCCGGTGCTGGACCTGGATTTCGGCGAAAGCCGCGTCATCCGCGACCGCTCCTTCCACCGCGATCCGCGCGTGGTGGCCATGCTGGCCCGGGCGCTGGTCCAGGGGCTGGCGCTGGCCGGCATGTCCGCCTGCGGCAAGCATTTCCCCGGCCACGGCTTTGCCGCGGCCGACTCCCATCACGAGATTCCGGTGGACGACCGTTCGCTGGAAGAAGTGCTGGGCGAAGACGCGCAGCCCTATCGCTGGCTGGGCGATGCCCTCCTGGGGGCGGTCATGCCGGCCCATGTCATCTATCCGCGGGTCGACAAGTCGCCCGCGGGGTTCTCGCGCAAGTGGGTGACGACCGTGTTGCGCAAACGGCTCCAGTACGGCGGTGTGGTGTTCTCCGACGATCTGACCATGGAAGGCGCCTCGGTGGCGGGCGACATCCACGGCCGGGCGATGGCCGCGCTGCGCGCGGGCTGCGACATGGTGCTGGTCTGCAACCGGCCGGACCTGGCGGACGATCTGCTGGGCCGGCTCGGCTGGACCCAGGATCCGGCGTCGGTGGCGCGCATCCGTTCGCTCAAGCCGAAATTCGCCGCCCAGGACTGGCAGGCGCTGGCGGCCGATCCGGCCTATCGCAAGGCCCGCAAGGCGGTCCAGGCGCTGGCGCGGGCCGGCGCCTGAGGGAAGGGCGGGACATGGCCGGCCGCAAGAAGGACGACACCCAGGCGCCGGAGACGCCGGCGCAGCCGGACGTGCCCGTGACGCCCCAGGAGGCGTCCGCGCCGGCCGTCGCGCAAGAGGCTCCGCCGGTCTTCGACGTCAAGTCCTTCCTGGCGCAGCTTCCGCACCTGCCCGGCGTGTACCGGCACATCAACGCCGAAGGCGAGGTGATGTACGTCGGCAAGGCCCGGGATTTGAAGAAGCGGGTGTCTTCGTATTTCCAGAAGCAGGTGGGCAGCCCGCGCATCGCGCATATGCTGGCCCGGGTGACGCGCGTCGAGGTCACCGTGACGCGGTCCGAGGCCGAGGCCCTGCTGCTGGAAAACAACCTGATCAAGTCGCTGGCGCCGCGCTACAACATCCTGTTCCGCGACGACAAGTCCTATCCCTACCTGAAGGTCAGCGGCCACGCCTTCCCCCGCATCGCCTACTACCGCGGGGCCACGGACCGCGCCAACCAGTATTTCGGCCCGTTCCCCAACGTATGGGCGGTGCGCGAGAGCATACAGATCCTGCAGAAGGTTTTCCGCCTGCGCACCTGCGAGGACACGGTCTTCGCCAACCGGTCGAGGCCCTGTCTGCTCTATCAGATCCATCGCTGCTCCGGGCCTTGCGTGGGGCTGGTCTCGGCCGCGGACTACGCCCTGGACGTGGACCGGGCCACGCAGTTCCTGCGCGGCCAGACCCAGGCCGTGCTCACGGATATCGAGACGCGGATGTTCGCCGCGTCGCAGGAGATGCGTTTCGAGGAGGCCGCCGCCCTGCGCGACCAACTGTCGGCGCTGTCCCGCGTGCTGCACCAGCAGACCATGGAAGGGGGCAGCGGCGATACCGACGTGATCGCGGTCGACATGCAGGGCGGCAAGGTCTGCGTGAACCTGGCGATGATACGGGGCGGGCGGCACCTGGGGGACAAGGCATTTTTCCCCACGCATGCCGATGGCGATTCGCCCGCCGAGGTGCTGGAGGCTTTCATGTCCCAGCACTACATCGATCGGGCCTTGCCCGGCACCATCGTGGTGTCGCACCCCCTGCCCGATGCCGACCTGGTGGCGATGCTGGCGGAGCAGGCCGGCGCGAAGGTCAATCTCGTCAAGCAGCCGCAGGGCGTACGCAAGAGCTGGCTCGACCAGGCCAGGAAGAATGCCGGACTGGCGCTGGCGCGCGTGCTGGCCGAGGCCGGATCGCAGCAGGCGCGCACCGAGGCCCTGGCGCAGGTGCTGGCCATCGACGCCGACGAGGCCGCGCTGGAAACCCTGCGCATGGAGTGTTTCGACATCAGCCATACCGCGGGCGAGGCGACGCAGGCTTCGTGCGTGGTCTACCACCACCATGCGATGCAGCCCAAAGAGTATCGTCGCTACAATATCGACGACATCACCGGCGGCGACGACTATGCGGCCATGCGGCAGGTGCTGACCCGCCGCTACGAGAAAATCGCCGATGGGGACGGGGTCATGCCCGACGTCGTGCTGATCGACGGTGGCAAGGGCCAGGTCGAGATCGCCCGCCAGGTGTTTGCCGAACTGGGGTTGGACATCGGCCTGCTGGTCGGCGTCGCCAAGGGGGAAGGGCGCAAGGTCGGCCTGGAAACGCTGATTTTCGCCGATGGCCGGGAGCCGCTGGCGCTGGGGGGCGAGTCGGCGGCCCTGATGCTGGTCGCGCAGATCCGCGACGAGGCGCACCGCTTCGCCATCACCGGCATGCGGGCGCGGCGGGCCAAGACCCGCAATGTCTCGCGGCTCGAGGAAATCGAGGGTGTCGGCGCCAAGCGCCGGCAGCGGCTGCTGGCGCGTTTCGGCGGCCTGCGCGGGGTGGTCTCGGCCAGCGTCGAGGACCTGGCCTCCGTCGAGGGCATTTCCCTGGATCTGGCCGAACGTATCCACCGGCAGTTGCACTGACCCTTTCCGAGAACTTTTCCCTGTAGCCTGTTAGCATTCGATCATGCCTCTGAACCTGCCGATTATCCTGACCTGGGTGCGGATCGCGATGATCCCGCTGGTCGTCAGCGTGTACTACGTACCGGAGCATGTGCTGCCCACGGCCGTGCGCGATGCGGTGGCCACGGGCATGTTCATCTTCGCCGCGTTGACGGACTGGCTGGACGGCTGGCTGGCGCGGAGGCTGAACCAGACCTCCTCGTTCGGCGCCTTCCTGGACCCCGTGGCCGACAAACTCATGGTCAGCGCGGCGCTGCTCGTGCTGCTGAACCTGGGACGGGTCGACGCCATGATCGCGCTGGTCATCATCGGCCGCGAGATCACCATTTCGGCCCTGCGCGAGTGGATGGCCAAGATCGGCGCCAGTACCAGCGTCGCCGTGCACTGGCTGGGCAAGTTCAAGACCGCGGCGCAGATGACCGCCATCCCGTGCCTGCTGTATGGGGGGCGGGTATTCGGCATCGACGTGCTGTGGTGGGGATCGCGGCTGATCGAGATCGCCGCCGTGCTCACGGTGTGGTCGATGATGTATTACCTGCAGCGGGCCTGGCCGGTCATCCGGCGATCGGCCTAGGGCGCCGGCAGAAGCAGGATTCGCGGCGCAGTCCGCAGAGAAAGAAGCAGGAGACGACGTGCAGCAAGTATTGGCCGCCCCCGGGATGAAGTTCGCCCGGCGCAGGCTCGACTGGAAGGTCATCGGACTGGTGGGAATCGCCCACTCGAGTTCCCATTTCTTCCAACTGGTGATTCCTTCGCTGTTCGCGCCGCTGGCGACGGAGTTCGGACTGGGGTTCGCCGAACTGGGGGTGCTGGTCGCGGTGTTCTACGCGATCTCGGGCGTGGGCCAGGCCAGTTCCGGATTCGTGGTGGACCGTGCGGGCCCGCGTCCGGTCCTGTGGTTCGGCCTGGCTTGTTTCGTCGTGGCGGGCCTGCTGCTGGGGCTGGCCAGCAGCTATGGCTGGCTGATGGCGGCTGCCGTGGTGGCCGGCATCGGCAACTCGGTCTTCCACCCCGTCGATTTCTCCATCCTCAATCGCCGCGTCAGCAGCCCCCGCCTGGGGCACGCCTTCAGCGCGCACGGCATCACGGGCAATCTGGGCTGGGCCACCACGCCGGTGTTCATCACGACGCTTACCCACCTGTTCAACTGGCGCGTGGCCGCCTTCGGGGCGGGCCTGCTGGTGGCGATCGTCCTGGCCATGACCGTGCTGGGCCGGCGCCTGCTGGCGGTGGAAGCGGCGCGTCGCCCGGCTCGCGGCCGCCGCCTGGAGGCAGCCCCGGCCGGGACGTCGCTGGGCGCGCTGCTGGCCAATCCCGTGGTCTGGGGCGCTTTCCTGTTTTTCATGTTCTCGTCCGTCGCGATCTCCGCGGTCCAGAACTACACCATCCCCATCCTGGGGTCCATCTACGGGATCTCCAGCGTGACCGCCAGTACCGCGCTGTCCGGCTATATGGTGGCCGGCGCGTGCGGCATGGTGCTGGGAGGGTTCCTCGTCTCCAGCGGCCCCCACAGCGAGCGCATCGTGGGCATGTCCTTCGTGGCGGCCGGCGCGCTGCTGGCGTTGCTGGCGATGGGCTGGCTGCCGGCGGTCGCGGCGGTGCCGTGCGTCGCCCTGGCCGGGCTGTGCGCGGGCGTTGCGGGTCCGTCCCGCGACATGCTGGTGCGCCGGGTCACGCCGCGCGGCGCCACCGGCTCGGTCTACGGGCTGGTCTATTCCGGCATGGACACGGGCTCGGCGCTGGCGCCGCTCGCCTTTGGCGTCATGCTGGATGCGGGCCTGCGGCAGGGGCCCTACCTGGGCGCATTTCTTGCGTTCGTGCTGGCGGCCTGCTTCGCCGCGTTGATCGCCGCCAAGGCGCGGCGCGCGCACTGAGGGCCTGAGCCGGCCGGAAGCGGGGACCGTCCCCGGATTCCAACGGACGCCGCCGTGGCCGGCCCCTCTTTTTTGTCGTGACAAAACCGACTGAAACATGTTGCTCATGCCAAGTTCGCATGATTGTGACATTCTTTTCAATTAGAAAAGATCTGCAAGGTGATTACCTCTGGCAAGCGGTTTATAAATGATGTATTTAAATCACTTTAGAGTGATGTAAAGAACCAGGAAAAAACCCGGCATGCCCGGCGCGATCCAGGCCCTCAGGCATGAACCGTAAGCCGGGAGTTGACCGGGTGGAAGGCCCCTGGCGGGTCGTCCAACCGTGAGCTTCCCTTCAGATTTCTCTTGCGCGGCATCCCCGAAGCTATGCGATCTTCGCTTTCTTTGTACCTGTTGGGGCCTCTGGCCATGGAAAGCGCCGATGGGCCGCTTTCCATCCGTTACAACAAGGCAAGAGCGTTGTTGGCGTACCTCGCGTTGGAGGGCGGCTTCCATACGCGCGAAGCGCTCGCCTTCCTGCTGTGGCCCGACGCCAGCGTGCAGGCGGGTCGGGAGAATCTGCGGCGGATGCTGTTCCTGCTGAAGGACGCCCTCAAGCCCGACGCGATCGAGAGCAGCCGCGACGTGCTGCGGCTGCGGGCCGAAGCCGGGCTCTGGACCGACGTCGGGGCCTTCACCTCCGTCCTGGACAGCGAGCAGCGCGCGCTCGCGATGGGCGCGGCCATCGACTCCGAGCGCATCGCCCACGCCGTGGCGCTGTATCGCGGCGAGTTCCTCAAGGGCCTGGAACTGGACGACGCTCCGGATTTCAGCAGTTGGGTGCAGATGCGCCGCGAGCAGTATCACCAGCGCTATCTCCAGGCCCTGGGCATGCTGGTCGAAAGCCACGAAAGGGAAGGGAACCTGCAGGCCTGCATCGAATGCGCCGAGCAATGGGTGACCGTCGCGCCGCTGGACGACGCGGCCTGGCACCAGATGCTGCGTGTGCTCGTGAAGGCCGGCCAGTTGGAGCGGGCGAGACGGGAGTTCCAACGCTATCGCCATGTGCTCGATATGGAGCTCGGCGCCGCGCCGGATGCTTCCGTGGCGGCGTTGCTGGAGATGCCCGCGGTGGACCGCGCGCCCGGCTCGAGGCGGCAGGCCCCGCAGGGGGAGCGGCGCCAACTGACCGTATTGTCGTGCGAATTCGAGGTGACCGGAGAGCCCGAGGACATCGTCGAAGTGCAGCGCGAACTGATCGCCTGCTGCGAACCCACGCTGCGGGCCGCGGGGGCCCATGTCGTGCGCACGCCCGGCGGCCTGCTGGGCTACTTCGGCTATCCCTATGCGCAGGAGGACGCCGCGCGCCGCGCGGTGACGGCGGCGCTGCTTTGCCATGACAGTATCTGGACCCGGCACTGGGGCGGCGGGGCGGCCCATCTGCCGGTGCGGGGGGCCCTGGGCGTGCATACCGGCATCGCCATCAGCTCCGCCGAGAACGATCTCCCCGATGCCGGCGGGATGGTGTCGCGCCTGGCCTTCCAGCTCGGCGCCATGGCCGGCGGATCGGGCGTGGCAGTGAGCGATGTCACCCTGCACCTGCTGGGCGATGGATACCGCACCGAATCGGCGGGGCAACTGACCGACCGCTCCCGCGGCGTCGAGGTGCAGGTTTTCCTGGTCTGCGGCCAGCGTATCCCGGAGCGGCAGGAGGCGGTGCGCGCGTTCTGCGGACGGGACGAGGAGATGGCGCGGCTCGTCGACGCGCATGGCAAGGGAGGACGTTACGTCGGCCTGGTGCGCGGCGAGGCGGGATTGGGAAAATCCTTCCTGGTGGAGCATTTCTGCGACACCCTGCAGGTGGAACGCGTGCTCCTGCAATGCTCGTCCGAGCTCAGGCAGATGCCCTACCATCCTTTCGTGCGCTGGATGCGCGCCTGGCGCGAGCGTCTGGCCACCGAGCGGCATGCCTGCCTGCCCGAGAGCGCGGAGCGCATTCTCGATGCGATCGGCGAACGCATGCTGGACGGCGAGCAGGGCGCGGCCGGCGCCGACGAGACCGGGGCCCTGTGCCATGCGTTGCTGGGCGCGATGGTACCGGCGGGCGGCGTCATCTGCTTCGACGACGTCCACTGGGCCGACCCGTCCACGCGCGACGTCCTCGCCTTGCTGGTGGAGCGGCCTTTGCCCGGCAGGATGCTGATCATCACCGCCCGGCCCGAATTCGTGCCGCCCTGGAAGCACACGGTCGAGGTCGATCATCTCGACCTCGGGCCGATGGACGATTTCGCGATCGTCGACCTGGTCCACGCGGTGGCAGAGGGCAAGGACATCGATGCCGATCTGCTGCGCGACATCATCAAGCTTTCCGAAGGGATACCGCTGTACGCCGAGGAACTGACCCGCGACGTGCTGGCCGACGGACGGGACCCGGCGTCGCCCTGGTCGCTGCCGGCCTCGCTGCAGGATCTGCTGATGGCCCGCATCGACAGCGTGGGCCGGGCGCGCCACGTCGCCCAGTTCGCCTCCGTGGTGGGGGGCGAGTTCACGCTGGATCTGCTGGCCGAGGCCATGGGCGAGGCGCGCGCCGAACTGGCCGAGGCGCTGGCCATCATGCAGCGCCAGAACATCGTCGTGCGCTGCGACGAGAAGACCTACGCTTTCCGCCACGCCCTGCTGCGCGAGGCGGCCTATCAGTCGCAGACCCGCGTGGCGCGGGTCCAGGCCCACGCGCGCCTGGCCCGGCGGCTCGAATCGAGTCTGGCCGAGGGCAATCCGGAGGTGCTCGCCTGGCACTATTCCGGCGCCGGCAGCCGTGCGCCCGCCGTCAAGTACCTGCTGGAGGCGGCACGCAAGGCGGCCGCGCAGTGTGCGTACCGCGAGGCGGTGAGCTACTACCGCAGCGCCCTGGAATGGTTCGAACGGCAGGGCGAGGGGATTGACGCCATCATGGAGGAACTGCGCATCAGGATGGAGTTCGGCATCCAGCTTTGCGCCCTGTACGGCTTCGGGTCCGAGCAGGCGGTGGAGACCTTCCGTTCGGCGCTGACCCTGGCGCAGCCGCTGGGCGACGATCCCCGGTTGTTCCCGATCTATTGGGGGCTGTGGACCAGCGCCAGTTCCTGGGCCAATTTCTCGATGACGCTGACGCTGGCCGAGACGCTGTTGCGCATGGCCGACGCGGCCGAGGATCCCAACCTCCTGTCCCACGCGTACTATGCCCGGGGCTACAGCCATTTTTTCCTGGGACGCTTCGTCGAGGCGGTGGCGGATCTCGAACTCGGCGCCAAGGCCTATCAGCCCCAGCATGCCAACCTGACCCTGGGCGAGGATGCCCGCGTCACGAACCTGGCCATCCTGTCGGTTGCCCACTGGCATGCCGGAAGGGTGGGAGATGCCTTGCAGGCCTCGCGCGAGTCGGTGGCCCATGCGCGCCGGATCGGCCACCGCTATTCGTTGCTGTACGCGCTGGTGTCGGCCACCGAGCTGCACCGCCTGAACCGGGAGGTCGACGAGGTCGCGATCCTGTCGTCCGAGGCGCTGCAGATCGCGCGCGAGATGGGCACGCCGCTGTGGGCCGTGTGCGCCGAGACGAGCGAGGCCTGGGTCAAGGCCGTGCGCGGCGACGTATCGGCGCTGGGGGAGATGGCCTCCTGCGTCCAGCGGATTCCCGCCATCATGAAAGGTATCGCCCCCCTGCTGATCGCGCGCTGGACCGATGCCTGCGATCTGGTGGAAGACGTCGGCGCGGGGCTCGATGCCACGGCGCAGGGGCTGCGCGAGGTCACGCAGACCCAGGCGCGCTATGTCCAGTCCGAGTTCGAACGCATCAAGGGCAAGCAGTTGTTCCGCCAGGGGCAGCCGGCCAGCGTGTTCAGGCCCTGGCTGGAGCGGTCGCTGGCCACCGCCTGCGCGCTCGATTCGCCGCCGCTGGCGCTGCGCTCGCTAACCAGCCTGGTGCGCTATGCCTGCCCCATCCCCAGTTCCGATCACATGGCCTTGATGGCCCGCATGGTGGCGCGCGTGCAAGACGGCGACCGGCTATGGGAGGTCCGGGCCGCGCGTGGCCTCTTGTCCAGATACGGGGCGCAGGTGGCGCATTCGCTGCGCTGATGCCGGACCGCCGCCCGAGGCGCGACGGCCCGGTATTCACGTCAGCCATACCCGGTATGGCCGCGGCTGCGTAGACACCCGAGGGGCCCATCTCTACCTTTGACACATGTCCGGCAGGGCCGCCGGCGCGCCATCCGGCCGCGCCGCGGATCTCCGCCGCCGTTCACGCATTCCGGAGAACGATACATGAGTCGGAAGTGGTCCCCGCAGCAACTGGTCGACGCCGAACTGGGCACGGTCAGCCGCGAAGTCTACGTCAACGAAGACATCTTCCAGGAAGAGCTGGAACACATCTTCTCCCGCGCCTGGCTGTTCGTCGGGCACGAGAGCATGGTGCCCAATCCCGACGACTACTTCGTCAGCCGGATGGGCAACGATTCGGTCATCCTGACCCGGGATCGCCAGGGACAGCTCCAGGTCCTGCTCAATAGCTGCCTGCACCGCGGCATGCGGCTGTGCCGCTATGACCAGGGCAATAACCGCACGTTCACCTGTCCCTATCACGGCTGGAGCTATTCCACCGACGGCAAGCTGGTCGAGCGGGCCGGCGAACTGGTGGGCGTGCCGGGTTTCAAGACCCATTACTACGGCGAACTGGACAAGAAGAACTGGGGCCTGAAGTCGGTGGCCGGGCTGGTGAACTACAAGGGTACGATCTGGGCGACCTGGGACGAGAACGCGCCGTCGTTCGAAGAATACCTGGGCGACATGAAGTTGTACCTGGACTTCGCCCTGGACCACCGCGACGGCAGCCCGGGCGGGTCGGAGATGATAGGCGGCGTGCAGAAGTGGCGCATCCCCTGCAACTGGAAGACCGCGGCCGAGAACTTCAATGCCGATCTCTACCACGACATCAGCCACCGCTCGGTGGACGTCGTGGGCATCGGACCAGGCGGGAAGGGCCGGCGCGATCCGACGCCGAGCCGTGTGTCGATCTCCTTCAAGGACCTCGGGCATGGGCTGGTCGGACGGGCGCCGTACTACGAAGAAAGTCCCTACACACCGATCTTCGCCAACTATCCCGAGGTGGAGCAGTACTACCGCGAGGTATACGAGAAACGCGAAAAGAATCTTGCCGGCACCATGCGCGTGCTGCACAGCGTGGGGACCGTGTTCCCCAACATGGCGGTGCACGGCCGACAGCCGCGCACCATCGCGGTGTTCCATCCGGTCAGCGCGACCGAGACGGAGATGTGGCGCATCTATCTCGTGGACAAGGACGCCCCGCAGGAGGTCAAGGACGCGGCGCGCGCCTACTACCTGCGCTACTCGGGGCCCGGCGGCATGACCGAATCCGACGACATGGAAAACTGGCGCTATGCCACCGAGTCGAGCACCGGCACCATCGCCCGTACGCTGCACTACAACTACCAGATGGGCATCGGGCATGCCAGGCCGGTGCCAGGCCTGCGTGGCGCGGTGACGACAGGCGAGTTCACCGAGGAGAACAACCGGAACTACTACGCGAGATGGGCGCAGTTCATGGAAGGGCGCTCGTGGGACGAACTCATGCCCACCTACGACGAATAAGCGGGAGCGCGCCATGACCGAGACTCACCTGAATACCGACCACGCCTTCCTGCTGCGCGAGGTCGAGCAGTTCTTCTACCGCGAGGCCGATCTGCTGGACGAGCGCCGCTTCGACGAATGGCTGACGCTGCTGCACGACGACATCCGCTACTGGATGCCCATCGCGCGCAACGTCAGGCGCGACAACCGCGAGCGAGAGCGCACCCGGGAGGGGGTGGAGGCGGCGTGGTTCGACGAGGGCAAGCCGACGCTGCGCCAGCGGGTGGAGCAGATCAACACCGGCATGCACTGGGCGGAGGAGCCGGCCTCGCGCACTTCGCACCTGGTGACCAACGTGCGTGTCCTGGAGACGTCCGGCGCCGGGCCGGACGAGGAGGTCCGGACGCGCTCGCGTTTCATCGTCTACCAGAACCGCCTGGACACCGAGGTAGCCTGGTTCGTCGGCAAGCGCAACGATACGCTGCGCCGCACCGAATCGGGCTGGAAGGTCCTGCGGCGCGAGATCCTGCTGGATCAGACCGTGCTGTTGGGCAAGGCGTTGACCGTCTTCTTCTGACTGGGGGTATCGAAACATGGATCGTCGAGATGTGCTGAAGATGTTCGCCGGCGCCGCCGCGCTGGGCGGTTGCCCGGCGTGGGCGCAGGACGGTTTTCCGTCGCGCATGATGAAGGTCGTGGTCGCCTATCCGCCGGGAGGCGTGACCGACATCGCGGGGCGGCTGATCGCGGAGATCGTGAGCAAGGAGTTCGGCAAGCCCGCCATCGTCGAGAACAAGGGCGGAGGTACCGGCACGGTCGCCCAGCAGTACGTGCTGCAGCAGCCCCACGATGGCCATGTGCTGCTGTCGGGCGGGCTGGGCGGCCTCATCCTGCCCGTCATCCTGAATCCCAGCCTGCCGGTGGATCCCCAGGCCAGCTTCACGCCCGTGGCGCAGGTGGCGGAGTTCGTCAACGTCCTGCTGGTGGGCCGCGACGTGAAGGCGCGCAACGTGGCCGAGCTGATCGAGTACGCCAAGGCCAACCCCGGCAAGCTGAACTACGCCACCAACGGCGTGGGCACCTCGGCCCATTTCACCTCGGAATTGTTCAACCTCCAGGCAGGGACGAAGGTGACCCACATTCCGTACCGCTCCAGCGGCGAAGTCATCTCGGGCCTGCGCAACGGCGACGTGCACATGGCATTCGCCAACGCGCCCGCCGTCAATGCCCTGGTGAAGGCCGGCACGCTGCGCGCCATCGCGGTGTCCAGCGCGAACCGGACCAAGGATCTGCCCGACGTGCCGACCATGGTGGAGTCGGGCATGCCGGACTTCGTGGTGACCAGTTGGCTGGGTGCCTACGCGGCCGCAGGCACCCCCGCGGATGTCGTCCGGAGGCTGGGCGAGGCCATCGTGCGGGGCGCGCAGCAGCCCGAGAACGTGCAGCGCTTCGAGACCGTCGGCTTCCAGGTCTCGACCAAGGACGCCGCCGCCTATGCGGCCTTCAACCGCTCCGAGCTGGCGCGTTGGAAAGACGTGGCCCGGCTGGCGAACATCCGTGCCGAAGGATGAGGCATGAGCGGACATAACGCGCTGAATCTGATCGACATCGAGCCCGGGACCCGGCTACGCACGAACGAGGGCGCCATTGTCGAGCTGATCGAGAATCCGCGGGATGGCGTCTGGCTGATCTGCCGGTACGTGGAACATCCGTCCGAACCCGGACTGGTCGGCGACGCGGAGCAGACCGTGTTCGCGCAGGACATCGTTGGCCTGGCCGAGGCCGGGCAACCAGGAGAAGAGACGTGACCGCGAGCTGGACCGACAGGAAGAACGCGGCTTGCCCCCGGGGGGTGGGCCTCACGACCGAAATCTATGCCGCGCAGGCGTCGGGCAGCGAGCTGACCGACGAATCCGGTCGCCGCTACATCGACTTCGCTGGCGGTATCGGCGTGCTGAACGTCGGCCACCGGCACCCACGGGTGGAGGCCGCCATCGTCGAGCAGGCGCGGCGTTTCACGCATACCTGCTACCAGGTCGTGCCCTACGCGTCCTACGTGACGCTGGCCGAGCGGCTGAACGCGCGGGTGCCGGGCGATTTCGCCAAGAAGACGGTCTTCTTCAGCACCGGGGCGGAAGCCGTGGAGAACGCGGTCAAGATCGCCCGCGCCTCCACCGGCAGGACGGCCATCATCGGTTTTACCGGCGCCTTCCATGGGCGCACGATGATGGGGCTGGCGCTGACCGGCAAGGTCGCTCCCTACAAGACCGGCTTCGGCCCTTTCCCGGGGGACGTCTACCGCGTGCCGTTCCCGGGCGCCGACACGCCCGAGGCGGTGGGCCGTTCCCTGGCCGCGCTCGAGGACCTGCTGCGCTACGACGTCGAGGCTGCCCGCGTGGCCGCCATCGTGATCGAACCGGTGCAGGGCGAGGGCGGTTTCCACCCGGCGCCGCCGGCGTTGATGCGAGGCCTGCGCGCGCTGTGCGACACGCACGGCATGCTGTTGATCGCCGACGAGATCCAGTGCGGCATGGGACGGACCGGCACGATGTTCGCGATGGAGCACTACGGGGTGGCGGCCGACCTCACCACGGTGGCCAAGAGTCTTGCCGGAGGCATGCCGCTGTCGGCGGTGGTCGGGCGTGCCGAGGTCATGGATGCCGTGGCGCCGGGCGGACTGGGCAGCACCTATGCCGGCGCGCCGCTGGCGGTCGCCGCCGCGCATGCGGTCCTGGATGTCTTTGAGCGGGAAGGCTTGCTGGAGGCCGGCAACCGATTGGCCCGCGTCATGCGCGAGCGGCTGGAGGCGGCGCGCGCCCGGCATGGCTGCATCGGCCAGGTGCGCGGGCTCGGTCCCATGCTGGCCATGGAACTGCTGGATGGGCTGGGGCGGCCCGCGGCCGCGCTGGCCCAGGCCGTGCGCGAACATGCGCTGGCGCGCGGACTGATCCTGCTGGTGTGCGGCAGCCATGGCAACGTGATCCGCTTTCTTTTTCCGCTCAATACGCCGATGCCCGTGTTCGAACAGGGCCTGGACATCATCGACGCCGCCCTGGCCGAGGCGACGCGGCAGGAGTGGGTGGCATGAATGCTTCCGTACGACAGACCGGCGCCGAATGGCTGCTGCGCAGCGCCGCCGCCTCGGGCATCGAGGTCTGTTTCGCCAACCCCGGCACGACCGAATTGCCCTTCGTCGGCGCGATGGATGCCGTGCCGCGGGTGCGGCCCATCCTGTGCGCTTTCGAAGGCGTGTGTTCGGGTGCCGCCGACGGCTACTACCGCATGCGCGGCACGCCGGCGATGACGCTGACCCACCTGGGACCGGGCTTCGCCAACGCCATCGCCAACCTGCACAACGCCCGGCGCGCCGGTTCGTCCGTCTACAACGTGATCGGCGAACACATGTCGTGGCATGTCGAGGCCGATCCGCCGCTGGCCAGCGATATCGAGTCGCTGGCGCGGCCCGTATCGGCAGGCGTCTACCGGGCCGACTCGCCGGCCTCGCTGGTGATGTCCGTGCGCCAATCCCTGGCCAATGCGATGGCGCCCCAGGGTGGCATCCACAGCCTGATCCTGCCCATGGACCTGCAGGCGGCGACGATGGACGAACCCGTCTTCGCCGCCCGGGTGGCAGGCGCGCCGGCGGTGCTGGAGGGCGGCCTGGTGGAGCAGGTGGCGGCGCACGTCGCCGCGGGCAGGAAGACCCTGCTGCTGCTGGGCGGCGACGCCCTGCACGAGCCGGCACTGCTGGAGGCGTTGCGCTTCCGGGATCTTGGCAATGTCGAGGTCGTGGGCGAGACCTTTCCCGCACGCAGTGAACACGGCGGCGGCCTGCCCGCCATCCGCCGCTTCAATCCGGCGGCCGAACAGGCCCACGCCTATCTGCTGGAGTTCGAACTGGTGGCCCTGGTCGGCGCCCGGCGGCCGGTGGCATTCTTCGGCGTGGAGGGCTACCCCAGCTACCTGGGCGATCCGTCGCGCATGATCGAATTGTGCCGGGAGGGGCGTGGCGGCGCCGCCACGCTGGCCGCCCTGGCCGACGACCTGAAGCTGGCCCGGCGCGGCCTCGCGCCGGTCGAGCGCGTGACGGACCACGACCTGGGCGAGAACCTGACGCCCGAGAGCGCCGCTCGGGTCGTGGCTGCCTGGCTGCCGGACCAGGCCATCATCTCGGCCGAGGGCAAGACCCTGGCTTTCCCCTTCAACGCCATTGCCGCGCGGACCGCGCGCCATGCCAGTCTCGTGCTGACCGGCGGGGCGATCGGGCAGGGCATTCCTGCCGCGTTCGGTGCCGCCATCGCCGCGCCGGGCCGCAAGGTCGTGGGGCTGCAGTCGGATGGCAGCGCGCTCTATACGCTGCAGGCACTGTGGTCGATGGCGCGCGAGGAGGTCGACGCAACCATCCTCATCGCGTCCAACCGCCGCTACAACATCCTGATCGACGAGATGCGCCGCAATGGCTACGAACTCTCCTCGCCGCCGGTGCGGGATTTGCTGCACTTGTCGCGCCCCGGACTGGACTGGCTGGGCATGGCAGCCGGTTTCGGCGTGCAGGCCGAACGCGCCACGACGGTGAGCGAACTGCGGCGGTCATTCCGGCGGGCGATGGCCGAGCGCGGTCCGCGCCTGATCGAAGTCATGCTGCCCTGAGCGGCGGGGCCGGCGCGGGGGGCAGGGCCGGGTATTTTTCCTGAAGAAAAAGAAGCGGGCGATCAGGAAAATATGATTATACTATAATCATATTGATTGAGAGATGGCGCAGGGGTCTAATGCTATTATCGTACAAAGGAGACTCCAATGGCCTTGCTCAAGGATGTGCTGGAGCCCCCGCGCGCCGAACCCAACCTGACCGAGCGCATCACGCGGATGCTGATGGACGAGATCACCGGCGGGCAGTATCAACTGGGAGAGGTCCTGCCGCCAGAGCAGGTGATCGCCGATCGGTTGGGCGTGTCCCGCACCGTGCTGCGCGAGGCGGTCTCGCGCCTGAAGGCGGAAGGCATCGTCAGCAGCAAGCAGGGGCGCGGCCTGGCGGTGATCGCGAACACGCCCTTGTCGGTGCTGCGCCTGCATGCCGCGGGCGAGGAGGACGTCGAGCAGACCCTGGGCATCGTCGAATTGCGCCGAGGGTTCGAGATCGAAGCGGCGGCGCTGGCTGCCGAGCGGCGCACCCCGGAGGATCTGGCCGAGATGCGCGCCGCGCTGGCGGAGATGGCCAAGGCCGTAGCCAGCGGCGAGATCGCCAGCGGGGTAGACGCGGACCTGCGCTTCCACCGGGCGGTGGCGCGCGCCACCCGCAATCGCAACTACATCATGTTCTTCGATTTCCTGGCGGTCTTGCTGCGCAAGAACCTGGAAGTCTCGCGCGGCAGGTCGGCCAAAGTGTCGGGCCGCGGTGCCCTGGCGCAGAAAGAGCATGCGCGGCTGTTGGCTGCGATCGAGAACGGCGACCCGGAGGCGGCGCGGCAATGCGCGCGGCTCCACGTCGAGAATACCGAGTCCCGGCTGCGCGGCGCCATCCAGGAAAAGCCCGCCCGCTGACCCGTCGCGGCATTTTCACCGTCCGCTCCATTCCCGCCTGGCTTCGCGCGTCGGCGCGCGGGCACGGGCTTCGTTCGTCCATGTGATCCGGAGACGTCTCATGCCGCAATCCCCACCTACCGTCATCGTCTGCGCGCCAGTGCCGCCCGACCTGCGCGCGGCCATCGAGGCGGTCTGCCGGATCGTCGACATCCCCACGGGGCTGCGGCTGGACGAAGCGGTTTCCGCCGCCGACCGCGCGGTGGCGCGCGGCGTGCTGTGCACGGTGCGTACTCCGGTGGACGCCGCCACGCTGGATGCGTTGCCGGCCGTGTCGGTGGTGTCCAACTTCGCCGTGGGCTACGACAACATCGACGTGCCGCATGCCACGCGGGGCGGCGTGCTGGTCTGCAATACACCGGGCGTGCTCGATCGCGCGGTGGCCGATCTCACGATGGGCTTCGTGCTGTGCCTGGCCCGCGACATGGTGAAAGGCGACGCTTTCGTGCGCCAGGGCGCCTGGCTGCGGGGGCCCGCGCCGCTGACTTCGGACCTGGCGGGCAAGACGCTGGGACTGCTGGGCATGGGCCGCATCGGCCGTATGGTGGCCCGGCGCGCGCAGGCTTTCGACATGCGGGTGGTCTATCACAACCGCAGCCGCGATATGCCGTCCGAGGACGAGGGGCTGGCCGCCTACCGCTCGCGCGACGAACTGCTGGCCGAGTCCGATTTCCTGAGCGTGCACGTACCCTTGTCGGCCGAGACCCGGGGTTCGGTCGGCGAGCGAGAGTTCGAGGCCATGAAGCGTTCGGCCTATCTGATCAATACCTCGCGCGGACCGGTGGTGGACGAAGCCGCGCTGATCCGGGCCTTGCAGGAAGACCGGATCGCGGGCGCCGGACTGGACGTGATGGAGCGCGAACCGGTCGGTCCCGCCAGCCCGCTGTGCGCGCTGCCCAATGTGGTGTTGCAGGCGCATGCGGGCAGCGCCACGGTGGAGACACGGCGGGCGATGATGGAACTGGCGGTGGCCAACCTGCTCGATGCCCTGGAAGGGCGTCAGCCGCGCGCCATGGTGAATCCGCCGGTGCGCGGCGGGATGGGGGCGGCCCATGCGTGACGATCCGTCCAAAGGCCTGGACCGGGGCCTGACCCATTACGGCGACACCGAGTTCGCGCGCTTTCTGCGCCACTCGTTCGCCCTGTCCATGGGGCATACGCGCGAAGCGCTGGCGCGGCCCATCGTCGGCATTGCGCATCCCGGCGGCGATTTCAACAATTGCCACCGGCATTTCCCCGAATTGATCCAGGCGGTCAAGCGCGGCGTGCTGGCCGCGGGCGGACTGCCCATGGAGTTCCCCAGCATCTCGCTGGGCGAACCGTTCTTGCATCCGACCAGCATGATGTTCCGCAATCTGATGTCCATGGACGTGGAAGAGATGATCCGCGCCCAGCCCATGGACGCGGTCGTGCTGGTGGGGGGCTGCGACAAGACGGTACCTGCCCAGTTGATGGGAGCGTTGTCGGCCGGATGCCCGGCAATCCAGCTGGTGGGCGGCCCCATGATGACGGGCCGTTACCAGGGCGAGCGCCTGGGGGCCTGTACCGACTGCCGGCGCCACTGGGGCCGCTATCGCGCCGGCGCCATCGATGCTCACGAGATCGGCGCGATCGAAGGCAACCTGGCCACCACGACGGGGACCTGCGCGGTCATGGGGACAGCCAGCACCATGGCCTGCGTGGCCGAGGCGCTGGGCATGATGCTGCCGCATACCGCCGCCATTCCGGCGGTGCATGCCGATCGCCTGCGGGCCGCGGAGGCGTCGGGCGCACAGGCGGTCCGGCTGGCGCGGGAAGGACCGCGGCCGGACGCCATCGTGACCGGCAAGTCCGTGGACAATGCATTGCGGGTGCTGCTGGCGATCAGCGGTTCGACCAACGCGGTCTTGCATTTGACCGCGATTGCCGGGCGGCTCGGATTGCCGGTGGACGCGGCACGGTTGAACCGGTTGTCGGAAGATACCCCGGTGCTGGTCGACCTCAAGCCTACCGGCTCCCATTACATGGAGGACCTGTACGCGGCCGGCGGCGTGCAGGCCATCCTGCGCGAATTGCGCGACCTGCTGCACCTGGACTGCATGACCGTGACCGGTCGCACGGTGGGCGAACTGCTGGACGAACAGGGCGACGCCTGGGTGGACCGCGCGGTGATCCGGCCGCGCGCGGAACCGCTCAAGCCCGAAGGCGGGTTGCTGGCCTTGTCAGGTTCGCTCGCGCCCCATGGCGCACTGATCAAGCGAGCCGCGGCGGACGAGGCGCTATTCGAGCATACGGGCAGAGCGGTGGTCTTCGACACCCTGGAGGACATGGCCGAGCGATTGGATGCCGAGGACCTGGATGTGCGGCCCGACGATGTGCTGGTGCTTCGCAACGCCGGGCCGCTGGCGGCCGCCATGCCCGAGGCCGGCTACATCCCCATCCCGGCCAAGCTGGCGCGGCAGGGCGTGCGGGACATGGTGCGCATCTCGGACGCCAGGATGAGCGGCACCGCCTATGGCACCGTGGTGCTGCACGTCTCGCCGGAGGCCGCGGCGGGCGGACCGCTGGCCCTGGTCAGGAGCGGCGACCTGATCCGCCTCTCGGTCGCGCGGCGAGCGATCGACCTGCTGGTGGACGAGGTCGAGCTGGAACGCCGCCGCGCCGACTGGACCCCCGCGCGAGCGACGGTGCAGCGCGGCTACCGGTGGCTGTACCAGCGGCATGTGATGCAGGCCGAGTACGGCTGCGACTTCGATTTCCTGCGTGCGCCGGGGCGGGCCGACGATGCCGGAGGCGGAAGCTAGCGCATTGTCTATTCCGGACCTCGCGGATATAGTCATGCTGCCATGGACATCAACAAGCTAGACCTGAATCTCCTGCTGGTATTCGAGGCACTCTATCTCGAGCGCAACGTGACCCGCGCGGGGGAGCGCGTGGGTCTGTCCCAGCCGTCCATGAGCAATGCCCTGCTGCGTTTGCGCAACCAATGCAACGATCCGCTGTTCGTGCGGACGCAGGGCGGCATGGAGCCGACCCCCTATGCCGCCGAACTGGCGGGCAGCGTGCTGCGGGCGCTGGAGCTGGTGCGCAACGGTTTCGAGCAGGCCAGCGGATTCGATCCCGCGTCCAGCCAGCGCGGCTTCACGCTCCTGATGTCCGACTTTTCCCAGTTCCTGGTGTTGCCGCAGCTCGTGGCGCGTTTCAAGTCCTCGGCGCCAGGCATCAGCCTGGAGGTCAGCAGCCTCAGCCGGGAGCATTACCGGGCGGCGCTGGAGAGCGGCGACGCCGACCTGGCGGTCGGCAACCTGCAGGAATTGCAGAGCGGTTTCTACCAGCAGGGCCTGTTCGTCGACCAGCACGTCTGCGTGATGGGCAGCGGCTTCAGCAAGGCGGATGAGGCGATCACGCTGGACGAATACCTCGCGGCGCGGCATCTGGTGGTGACGGCCAACAAGACCGATCTGCAGATCGAAAAGGAACTGGGCAAGCAGGGGCACAGGCGCGAGGTGGCGCTGCGCGTTCCCAACTATCTGGTGCTGCCCAAGATCCTGGCGCAGACGGACCTGATCGTGACGGTGCCCGAGGTCATCGCGCAGGCGATCACCGACGATGCCGCCGGGGCGACGTGGTCGCGGCTGCCTTTCCAGACGCCGCATACGCACATGCGCCAATTCTGGCATGCGCGCCATCATCACGACAGCGCCAATACCTGGCTGCGCCGGCAGATCGCCGACCTGCACATAGGTGCCAGCCTGCGCAAGGTGGGAGAACGCCAGACGCCGCCGGCGCGTTCCGAGGCGGCGTGAAGCGTCGCGCGGAGGCTACTCCGCCAGGGCGACCAGGTGGCCCCAGTTCAGCCGTGATTGCAGATGGAAATAGGTCATGGCCAGCCAGCCCTTGCGCATCCATGCGGTGGCCGTCGCGTCGGGCAACTGGTCGAAGCGGGCCTCGTCCACCACCAGGAAGCCGTCCAGCGTGACGCGCTCGCCGCCGCGCAGGTCCACGGCCACCTGGCGCGGGATCAGGAGATTCTCGGCCCGCAGGGCGGCGACGTAGTCGCGCGTCATGGCCAGGCCGGCCTGGAGTTCTCCCAGGAATTGCAGCATTTCCCCGACGACGGGGGACGGCCGTCCGTCGTCGAACAGGGGGCGCGCGTCGCCGGCGGGGCTGCGCAGGTGTTCGGCGTCTTCGTCCACGCACAGCGCGTAGCGCTGGCTGGCCGGGTCTTCCTGCAGGATGAACGGATAGCGTCGCAAATGGGCGGGAACGTAGCGGTTGGGCCGCCACTGTCCGGCGGCGTCCACCATGAGGTTTTGCGCGTTGCGCAGGCCCAGCACCGCCATGGGCATCTGTTCGTCGCCGGCGAACACGATGGGCAGGTCCCGCGCCGCCATCGCGAATTCCGTCGCCACCAGCGGCACCGCGGTCTGGCCGCGCGAGAAGGCATAGCCGGCCTCGCGGTCGAAGCGCAGGTGGGCATGGCGCTGGGGGTCCAGCGCGCGGGCCTGGGCGAACATGGGGGCGTTGGCCCCGGCCTGGGGGGAAGTGGTCATGGGTGTTCCGTCAGCAATGGGGGCCGGCAAGGCCGCGCAGCGCCGGCATGTCGAGGATCTCGACCTGTTTTTGCTGGATCCGCAGCACGCCGGACTTGGCGAAGCGAGAGAACAGCCGGCTCACGGTTTCCAGGGTCAGCCCGAGGAAGTTGCCGATTTCCTCGCGGCTCATGCGCAGCACGAAGGCGGACGAGGAATAGCCGCGGGCGGCCAGGCGCTCCGACAGGCTGACGAGGAAGACCGCCAGCCGCTCTTCGGCGCGCATCGTGCCCAGGGACAGCAGCATTTGCTGGTCCTGTTCGATTTCCCGGCTCATCAGGCGCATCAATTGGCGCTGCAGGGAGGGCAGGTGATTGGCCAGCGAGGACAGGTCGCGCACCGGGATCACACAGACCTCGCTGTCTTCCAGCGCGATGGCGGTCGAGGCATGGCTGCTGCGGCCCAGCCCATCCAGCCCCACGATCTCGCCGGGCAGGTGAAAGCCGGTGATCTGCTGGCGGCCATCCGCCAGTTCGAGATAGGTCTTGAGGGTGCCGAAGCGGATGCCATAGACGGCGTCCAGGCCGTCTTCGAAACGGAACAGGGGTTCGCCCCGGGTGAGCCGGATCCGTTGTTGCACCAGTTCGTCCATCCGGCCGGCGTCTTCAGTGGCCATGCCGACGGGCAGGCAGAATTGCCCCAGCCCGCAGGTCGAACAGCGTACGGAGTCGAGAGTAACCGGAATGCGTTTGGTCATGGCTGGTCTTTATTCTGGGCCGGCCGTGGCGGCCTGGGCGGGCGGAGCGGGGCTAGGGCAGGCGTTTGGCGTAGCTTTGCCGCAGCATGTCGATGAAGACCCGGACACGCAGCGGCAGATGCTTGCGTTGAGGATACACGGCGTAGATGGCGTTGGGGGGCGCGGCGAATTCGTCGAGCACGGCCACCAGGCGTCCTTCCTTGAGGTCGTCTTCGATTTCCCACAGCGATCTCCACGCCAGGCCCCGTCCATCCAGCGTCCAGGCATGCAGCACGGCGCCGTCGGTGCATTCGAGCGTACCCGATATGCGCTGCGGCGTGGCCTTGCCGTCGATGCTGAAGAGCCAGCCCCGGGCCTGGTTGACGCCGGTGCCGAAGGACAGGCAGTTGTGGCGCGCCAGATCGGTGGGGTGCTGGGGAGTGCCGTGCCGGGCCAGGTAGGCGGGCGACGCGACGACCATGCGGCGGTTGTCGGCCAGGCGCACGCTGACCATGCTGGAGTCAGCCAGGTCGCCGATCCGGATGGCGCAGTCATAGCCTTCGTTGACCAGATCCACCAGCCGGTCGTTCAGGTCCAGCGTCACGGTGATGCCGGGATAGGCGTCCAGCAGGCGGGGCAGCAGCGGGGCGACATGGCGCCGGCCGAAGCCTCCGGGCGCCGTGACGCGAAAATGCCCCTTGGGGTGTTCGCCGCCCGCCGACACACTGTTTTCGGCATTCTCGAGGGATTGCAGGATTTGCTGGCATTCCTCGAAGAACTCCGTGCCCTCGGCGCTGAGCGAGATCTTGCGCGTGGTGCGTATCAGCAGCTTGACGCCCAGCCGGGTTTCCAGCGCGTCGATGCGCCGGCCGATGACGGCCGGCGCGACGCCTTCGCTGCGGGCCGCGGCCGACAGGCTGCCGCGCACGACGGCGGAGACGAAGGATTCGATCTGCTTGAAGCGGTCCATGGGGGGCGCCGCGCACCGCATGCGGGCCGTTCCAGGAGGCGCCGGCCGGGCGGGGCGGGTGATTTATGCAAAATAGTAAATAATTTGCCTCCGATTCTAGCCCATCCCTAAAAGCCGAAGGTGGGCTTGGCGCATCAGCCCCGGGGTTCGCGCCGCAGGACGCGGATCAATTGGTCGATATCCAGCGGCTTGGTCAGGTGGAACGCGAACCCGGCATCCAGGCAGCGGCGCACGTCGGATTCCATGCCATAGCCGGTGAGCGCGACCGCGATCTGGCCGGACTGGGGGGCGTAGCGCCGCAGCACGTCGATGCCGTCGCCGTCGGGCAGCCCCATGTCGCTGACCAGCACGTCGTAGCGCCGGGCATCGACGCAGCGGCAGGCGGCCGCCACGCTTTCCGCGACCTCGACCTCATAGCCGTATTCGGCCAGCAGGTATTGCATGGCTTCGGCGGTATCGACGTTGTCTTCCACCAACAGGATGCTCGCGGGGCGCACCAGTGGAGCGGAAGCGGGAAGCGTTTCCTCGGCCGGGGCGTGCAGCGTTCCGCCGGCTGGATCGTCCAGCGTCAGCGTGAAGGTCGTGCCCTTGCCCTGGCCGTCGCTGCGCACGCTCAGGGTGCCGCCGTGGCGCTGCGCCAGCGAGCTGGCGATGGCCAGTCCCAGCCCCAGGCCGCCGCGTGATTGGGCGGCGTCTTCCTCGCCCTGGTCGAAGGCGTCGAAGATCCGCTTGAGCGCCTGCGGGGGGATGCCGATGCCGGTGTCCGAGACGTCGACCGCGATCCTGCCCGGCGCGGGCTGGTACATCGTGATGCGTATCTCGCCGCCACGCGGGGTGAACTTGATGGCGTTCTTCAGCAGGTTCCAGACGATCTGCTGCAGGCGGGCCGGGTCGGCCTGCACGATGACCGGATAGGGCAGCGGCGTGTAGTGCAGCTCGATGTGGCGGGCGGCGGCTTCTTCGCGGAAAATCTCGGCGATCCCGTTCAGGATGCCCACCAGGTCCGTGGGTTCGAGGCGCAGGCTCAGCTTGTCGTTGACGATCTTGGAGATGTCGAGCAGATCGTCGATCAGGCGGGCTTCGACCTCGACGTTGCGCTTGATCAGCTCGACACTGCGGCGGCTCCCGGGGGGCAGGTCCTGGCGCAGGTCCAGCGCCTGCGCGGCCGCATAGATGGGACCGAGCGGCGTGCGCAGCTCGTGTGAGAGCACGGCCAGGAAGCGGTCCTTGGCGCGGTTGGCGGCCTCGGCCTGTTCCTTGGCCATCTGCAGCAGATCGGCGGCCACCCTGCTGTCGGTCATGTCGCGGACGATGCGCGAGAATCCGCGCACGGCCCCACCATTGCCGAAGATGGCCGTCGTCACGATCGATGCATAGAAAGTGGCGCCGTTCTTGCGCATCAGCCAGCGCTCCTCGACCAGGCTGTTGCCGGTGCCGATGTCGGCCAGTTGCTGGCACAGCGGTCCGGGTTCTGGCAGGCCCGGTTCGGGAGGGAGATTGAACATGTCGCCGGGGCGGCCGATCACCTCTTCGGCCGGGTAGCCGAACAGCCATTCCGAGGCGCGGTTCCAGCTTTCTATCCTGCCTTCCAGCGACAGCGTGGCCACCGAGTAGTCCCGCAGCGCGTCGATCAACTGCCCGAAGTAGGTTTCGCTTTCGCGCAGCCGGCGTTCGGCATCGTGCCGGGACCGGCGCTCGCGCGCTTCGTCCAGGGCCCGACGCACGACGATGGGCAGGCGCTCCAGGCGTTGTTTGAGCACGTAGTCGGTCGCGCCTTCCTTCAGCATATCGACCGCGTGTTCCTCGCCCAGGACGCCGGAGACGAAGATGAAGGGCAGGGCGGTGGGGTGCCTGCGGGCGATCCGCAGCGCCTGGCTGCCGGAAAAGCCCGGCATGTGGAAATCGGACAGGACGAGGTCGAAGTTCCCGCCGTCCAGGGCGCGGGTGAAGTCAGCCTCGTTGTTGACGATGAGGCTCTCTACGCTGAGTCCCGAGATCGACAGGCGTTCCAGGGTAAGTTCCGCATCGTGGGGATCGTCCTCGGCAAGCAGGACGCGCATGGCGGGGGGGTTCACGGTGGCTGGCTCCGGGAGTCACGGTTGCTGCGGCCGGCAGCGCGCCGCAAGGAGCCGGGAGGAGGCTCGTTCGACACCAACCAGAATACGCCCAGTTGGCCGACCGTGTGCACGAAATCCGGACTGGAGCGGCGGCAGGTCCGCCGGAGGCTGCGCTCAGGTGCCCTGGTTGCCCCGGTGGGCCCAGGCCGTGGTACGTTTTTCGACCAGCGCGAACAGCTCGTACATGGCCATGGCCATCACGCCTATCACCATCAGGCCGGCGAAGGCCAGCGGCATCTTCATGGCTGATCCGGCCGACACCAGCAGGTAGCCGATGCCCTCGTTCGAGGCCGCCATCTCGGACACCGTCGAACCGACGAAGGCCAGCGTGATAGCGACCTTCAGCGACGCGTAGAAATACGGCAGCGACCGGGGCAGCCCGACCTTGAGCAGTACATCCATGCGCTTGGCGCCCAGCACCCGCAGCACATCCTCCAGTTCCGGTTCGAGCGTGGCGAGGCCGGTGGCGATGTTGACCATGATGGGAAAGAACGAGATCAGGAAGGCGGTCAGTACCGCCGGGCCGACGCCTATGCCGAACCATACGACCAGCACGGGTACGAAGGCCGCCTTGGGTAGGGCGTTGAAGGCCGTCATCAACGGGTACACGGCCGTATAGGCGAGGCGCGAGCTGCCGATGACGAAGCCCAACACCACTCCCACCACGATCGAGATGCCGAAGCCCGCCATCGTGACCCAGAAAGTGCGCCAGGCATGCATGGCGATGACCGGCGCATAGTCGATGGTGGCCTGCAGGATCTGCGAGGGGCTGGGGAAGATGAACTCGGAGACCTGGAATACCCGGCAGACGATCTCCCAAAGGACGATGACGGCCACCAGCAGGGCGAGCGGTGCGAGGCGTTCGGCGAATGTGTTGTTCATCGGGCGAATCGGCGTGAGGGGGCTGGGGAGCGCGGGTGGCGCCGGTCAATGTCCGATCTGGGTGCGCAGTTCGAGCACCAGGGCGTTGAAGTCGTCGGAATACGTGGTTTCGAGTTCCCGGGGCCGCGGCAGCTCGATATCCCGGCGGGACAGGATGCGGCCGGGGCGCTTGCTCATCACGTAGACCGTGTCGGCCAGGAATACGGCCTCGCGCAGGTCGTGGGTGACCAGCACCACGTTGAAGCGGCGCGCGGTCCAGAGGTCGCGCAGCACGCACCACAACTCCTCGCGCGTGAACGCGTCCAGCGCGCCGAAGGGCTCGTCCAGCATCAGCATCTCGGGCTCGTGGATGAGTGCCCGGCACAGCGACGCGCGCTGCTGCATGCCGCCCGACAGTTCCCATGGGAACTTGTGCTCGTAGCCGTCCAGTCCGACGGTCGCCAGCAGCGCCCGCGCACGTTCGGTGTATTCGGCGCGCCTGGCGCGGAAACTCGAGCGATAGGGCTCGACGATTTCCAGCGGCAGCAGGATGTTGTCGAGCGTGGTGCGCCAGGGCAGCAGGTTGGGAGCCTGGAACGCCATGCCCACGATCTTCAGGGGGCCGGTGACCTGCCTGCCGCCCACCGTCACGGTGCCGCGGGTGGGCGATTTCAGGCCCGTCGTCAGCTTCATGAAGGTGGACTTGCCGCAGCCCGAGGGGCCGACGATGGCGACGAACTCGCCTTTGCCGATAGAGAGGCTGATGTCCTCGACCGCGTATTCGCCCGCCCGCTCCTGCGCGGCGCTGTACGCCAGCGAGACCCGCTGGAAATCGACGAAGGCAGTCATGTCATTTGCCGCGCAGCACGGACCCCGTCAGCGCTTTCTCCGGCAGGAACGAGCGGTCGAATGCCGCCTCGGGACTGACCGAGGTCTTGGTGCCGTAGGTGCGGGTGACCTGGGCGGCCATCAGCGCCATGCGGGCCGGGTTGATGTCGCCGAAGCCGTCGGTGCGCGCATCGGGGGTGTCGATGGCGGTCTGTATCGCTAGCCGCAGGCGCTTGAGTTCCAGCGGGGCATCGATGATGCCGTCCCGTTCTTTCACGGTGGCGATCGAGGCGGCCGGGTCGGCCAGCACGTCGCGCGTGGCCTTGGTCACCGCGCGCAGGAAGCCCTTGACCGCCTCGGGATGGTTCTTGGCAAAATTGCGGTCGGCGATGATCGCGTTGCCGTACAGCTTCACGCCGTAGTCGGGGTAGGACATGATGGCGATGTCCTGGTCCTTGACGCCCCGCGCGTTCAGGTTCAGCAGCGAGGTGAAGTAGAAACCGGTGATCGCGTCGACGTCGCCGCGCGCGAGCATGGTCTCGCGCAGCGCCGGATCCATGCTGATCCAGGTGACCTTGGCGTCGTCGATCTTGTTGGCCTGGGCGAATATCGGGAAGGAGCGGCGGCCGCCGTCGAACGAGGGGGAGCCGAGCTTCTTGCCTTCGAGGTCCTTGGGGGTCTTGATGCCGCTTTTCTTGAGCGAGAACACCGCGGCGGGCGTGTTGTTGTAGACCATCATGACGCCGGTGGGCTGGTTGGGCGCGCTGGGGTTGTTGCCCTGGAATTCCATGAGCGCCGCCAGGTCGGCGAAGCCCATTTCATACGAGCCCGAGGCCACCCGGTTCACCGCCGCGCCCGACCCGCTGCCGGCGTCGATGGTGACGTCCAGTTTCTCCTGCTTGAAATAGCCTTTCTTGGCGGCGACCAGGAAAATCGCGCTGGGGCCCTCGAAACGCCAGTCGAGTTGGAAGCGTATCTTGGTATCCTGGGCGTGGGCGGCGGGAGCGGCCCACGCCGCGGCCAGGAGGAGCGACAGGCCGGCGAGCACGGCACGGCGACCCGGAGTGCGAAGTGTCGTTTTCATGCTGGAGTTTCCTCGGGTGAGTGGCGACGGTTGTGCCGCCCTGGGTTTTTTGGGGAGAATACATCCCGGTTCTGCGCGCCAACAATGCGAGGTAAACCCGCATTGGCGCGGCTTTTCACCGATTTGGGGCGCGCCGGTTTCACCCTGTGTCAAAAGCAGGATCCGTGCCCGTTTCTTGCACCGCGAAGGTTCCCCATGTGCCAACTGCTCGGCATGAATGGCAACACGCCGACCGACATCGTTTTCAGCTTCACCGGTTTCGCCACCCGCGCGGGGCGCACCGGCGAACACGTCGACGGCTGGGGTATCGCCTTCTTCGAGGGAGCGGGGGTACGCCACTTCGTCGATCATGAACCGGCCCTGCTGTCCCCCGTGGCGGACCTGATCCGGCGTTATCCGATCAAGTCGCGGAACGTGATCGCGCATATCCGCAAGGCGACGGTGGGACGGGTGGCGCTGGAGAATTGCCATCCTTTCGTTCGCGAGCTGTGGGGGCGGTACTGGGTGTTCGCGCACAACGGCGACCTGGTCGACTACCAGCCGGCGCTGGACGGCCCCTATCGGCCGGTGGGCGGTACGGATAGCGAACGGGCCTTCTGCTGGATGCTGCAATCCCTGCGGACGCGCTTTGCCTGCCATCCTGGCGTCGAGGCCATGGCCGACGCGCTGGGCGAACTGAGCGCCGGGATCGCCGCGCACGGAACCTTCAACTACATGCTGTCGGACGGCGAAGCCCTGTATGCCCATTGCTCCACGCGCCTGCACTATCTGGTGCGCCAGCATCCCTTCGCCACCGCCAGCCTGTCGGACGACGAGGTCAGCGTGGATTTCGCCCAGGTGACCACGCCCGACGACCGCGTCGCGGTGATCGTGACCGAGCCCCTGACCACGAACGAGGTATGGCGCCGCTTCGAGCCGGGCGAACTGATGGTGTTCGTCGATGGCGCGCCGGTGGTGGCGCGCCTGGTCAGCGGCTGAGCCGGCGCGGCGCCGGCTACGAGGCGGCCGCCATGTGTTCCAGGAAGTCCTGCATCAGCTCGCCGGCTAGCTGGGCATCGTCGGCCGTCATGGTTTCGAGCGGATTGTGGCTGATGCCGCCGTTGCCGCAGCGGGTGAAAAGCATGGTGATGGAGGTGGCTTCGGCCAGCTTCATCGCATCGTGGCCCGCGCCCGAGGGCAATTCGAAAGCCGGCAGGCCGCGGTCGGCGATGGCGCGGGACCACATCGCCATTTGTTCGTGGGCGCAGGGCGCCGCGGCGGCGCGCATCAGCTCCTCGGTCACGACCGCGATGCCGCGCCGGCCGCAGATGGCCGAGATTTCCCGCTCGATGTCGGCCAATGCCGCGTCGCGTACCGTGTTGTCGGCGGCGCGGATGTCGAGTGACAGGGTGCAGGCGCCGGGGATGACGTTCACCGAGCCCTGGGGCACGTTCAGGATCCCGACCGTGCCGACCAGCGACGGCGCCTGGGCGCAGCGCCGTTCCACCGCCAGCACGATCTCGGCCGCGGCGCACGCGGCGTCGCGGCGCATGTCCATGGGGGTGGTGCCGGCGTGGCCGGCCACGCCGCCCAGGGTCAGGAGCCGCCTCACGCTGCCGGCGATGGAGGTGACCACGCCCACGGGCAGGTTGCGTTCCAGCAGCACCGGACCCTGCTCGATGTGGATTTCGAAGTAGTGCCGCAGACGGGAGGTCTCGGCCGCCGCCTTGCCAAGCTGTTCCGGATCGAGGCCCGCGAGCTGCATGGCCTGGCGCATGCTGATGTCGGCGGCATCCAGCGAATCCAGCACGCCGGGATCGAAGCGGCCGATGTAGGCCGACGAGCCCAGCAGCGTGCTGCCGTAGCGCACGCCTTCCTCCTCGGCGAAGGCCACCACATCCAGATCGAAGGGCAGGCGGCGATTGCGCCGCTTCAGGTCGGCCACCACGGCGATGGGAAGCAGGACACCCAGGCGGCCGTCATACTTGCCGCCGTTGCGGACCGTGTCGTAGTGGCTGCCCGTGGCCACCAGCGGCGGTTCGGGCGTCGTGGGCGCGGCCCGGTAGCGGCCCACGACGTTGCCCGCGGCGTCCTGGTAGACCGAGTCGAAGCCGGCCTCCAGCATCCAGGCCTGGACGCGGGCGGCCACCGCGCGGTGGGCCGTGGACAGGTAGGTGCAGGTCAGGTGGTCGGGCGAATCGGAGTAGCCGGCAAGCGTTTCCGCCCAGGCCATCACGAGGTCGCCGTAGGGGCGGGCCAGGGACAGCCGGTCCGCGAGGCGGATCTCGGCGATCCGGTCGATCTGCCGCAGCGCTTCGGCGAATTCCTGGTCGGGCGCGTGCCGCAGCCGGCGCTCGATGGCGGCGATGATGTCGTAGCGGCTCAGGCCGGCGCCGGTCGGGCCTCGCACCGCGATGATGAAGGGGAATCCGAAGCGGCCGCCGTAGGCCGCGTTGAGCTGGTGCAGCAGTTCGAATTCCTCGGGCGAGCATTGGGTGAGCCCGGCCCGCGCCTGTTCGCCGGCGGAATCCTCCGTCAACTGGCCCGCCACGGCGGCGCGGCCGGCCAGTTCCGGATGGGCGCGGATCAGCGCCAGTTGTTCGTCCCGGGTGCCCTCCCGCACGGTTTGCGCCAGCGCGTACTTGAGCGCGGCGGCCGAGGCGAAGGGGCGCTTGGGAACGGTCCGCTCCAGCACCCAGGGGCTGTGCTCGTACAGCCCGTCCAGGAACTGGACGAAGCGGACGGGATCGGCGGTATTCAGGACGTCGAGCGTGAGCGAGGCAGTCATGGCGGAGATCAGGAGGCGGAGCCGGCGGCCGGCGTGTACGGATGTTCTTGCTTCCAATGGCGGGCGATGTCGACGCGGCGGCAGATCCAGACGTCCTGGTGCTTCTCGACATGGTCCAGGAAGCGTTGCAGGGCGGTGAAGCGGCCGGGCCGGCCCAGCAGCCGGCAATGCATGCCCACCGACATCATGCGAGGCTTGTCGGCGCCTTCCGCGTAGAGCACGTCGAAACTGTCGCGCAGGTAGTGGAAGAAGTGATCGGCGGTGTTGAAGCCCTGGGGCGTGGCGAAGCGCATGTCGTTGGCGTCCAGCGTATAGGGGACGATCAGGTGGGGCTTGCGCGCGCCGGAGGTCGTCTCGACCTCGGTCCAGAAGGGCAGATCGTCGCCGTAGTAGTCGCTGTCGTACAGATAGTCGCCCTGTTCGACCAGCAGGCGGCGCGTGTTGGGGCTGTCGCGTCCCGTATACCAGCCCAGCGGCCAGGCGCCGTCGGTCAGCCTGCGCAGGATCTCCGTGCCGCGATGCATATGCTCGCGCTCGGTGGCCTCGTCCAGGTTCTGGTAGTGGATCCAGCGCCAGCCGTGGCAGGCGATTTCGTGGCCGTGCTCGAGGAAGGCCGCCGTGGCTTCCAGGTTGCGTTCGAGGGCCATCCCGCAGCCGAACACCGTGAGCGGCAGGCGGCGCCGTTCGAACTCGTTCAGGATGCGCCAGACGCCCGCGCGCGAGCCGTATTCGTAGATGGAGTCCATGCTCATGTGCCGGGCCGGATAGGCGGCCGCGCCCACGATCTCGGACAGGAACTGTTCGGAGGCGGCGTCGCCGTGCAGGACGTGGTTCTCGGCGCCTTCCTCGTAGTTCAGGACGAACTGCACGGCCACGCGGGCGCGGTGGGGCCAGCGCGCGTCGGGAAGGTGGCGGCCGTAGCCGGTCATGTCGCGGGGATAGGCTGTCATGGCGTGGGCAACGAATCAGGAGTGGAGACGGAACGGACACGCATGGACATTCTCCCATGACGGACGGACGGGGCCGCGGGCGGGGATGTGGCCGCTAGCGAAACTATATACACTTTTGTCGTCGCGCCGGACGGCGCGCGCCGCGCCATCGCGTTCCATCAAAGGATTCCCATGGGAAAGCTGACCACCCACGTTCTCGATACCGCCCATGGCTGTCCGGCCGCGGGACTGAGGCTGGAACTGTTCCGCATGGACGAGGGCCAGGCGGTCCTGTTGCGCCAGGTGTCCACCAACGCCGACGGGCGTATGGACGGCCCTTTGCTCGAAGGCGACGAACTCGTCGCCGCCGCCTACCGCCTGGTGTTCGAGGCCGGCGACTATTTCGCCGCGCGGGGGCTGGCGCTGCCCGAGCCCCGTTTCGTCGATCGCATCGCGCTCGACTTCGGCATCGCGGAGCCCGGGCAGCACTATCACGTGCCGCTGCTGGTCAGTCCCTGGAGTTGGAGTACGTATCGGGGGAGCTGAGCGGACTGCGCACGCACGCGGCGATCTGTTCGCGCAGCCATCGGATAGGGCCGTCGCGCCGCGCGCGCGGGTGCCACAGCAGGTAATACTGCAAGGACGGCAGGGCAATGGGCAGGGGCCGCACCGACACCGGCAGCGAGCTGGCGAAGAATTCGGTGAAGCGCCTGCCGGTGGTCAGCAGCAGGTCGGTCTGCGTCAGTACGTAGGGAATCAGGCTGAACACGGGGCATTCGAGCGCGACGTGGCGGGCGTGTCCCAGCCGCGCGAGCATGGCGTCGACCGTGCTGCGCAAGCCTGGCCGCATCGCCGTGGGCGCCGCGTGGCGCGCCTGAAGATAGGCCTGCGCGGTCAGGTCGCCGCGGGTCAGCGGGTGGTGGCTGCCCATCATGACCACCAGTTCGTCCTCCAACAGCGGCAGCCGGTGCAATTGCGCCGGCGGATCCGGCCAGTTGGCGATGACCAGGTCCAGCCGGCCGTCGGCCAGCTTCTGCGCATAGTCCAGGTCGTCCGTCAGCGGATGCACGCTCAGCGCCAGGGCGGGCGCGGTCGTCCGCAGCCGGCCGGCCAGGCGCGGCAGCAGCATGGGGTCGAGATAGTCCGGCGCGGCCAGGTGCAGGGTGCCACGCGCCTTGCGCGGATCGAACTCGTCGGGAGGCGCCAGGAAATGCTCGGCCTGCGTCAGCATTTCCCGCGCCGGGGCTTCCAGCGATAGCGCGGTGGCGGTCGGCACGACCCCGCCCGGCCCGCGCACGAACAACAGGTCGCCCGTCAGGCGGCGCAGCCGGGCCAGCCGGCCGGACAACTGGGGCTGGCCCATGCCCAGCCGTATCGCGGCGCGCGAGACGTGCAGCGTATCCAGCAGCGTGACGAAGGCCTGGATGTCGGTCAGGCTCAACCGGGACAGGTCGGTGCTGCCCTGGGCAACTGCGGGCGGGGCGGCGGGCATGTCGGGACTCCGGAGATGTCATCCATGATAATGAATAATGCTCATCTTCAGGTAAAGATGACAACCCCCGCCAGGACGCGTATGTTTCGGATATGGTCCCCGGCGTCCCGTTGCGGACGCGGCGGGCGTACTCCTGGCAGAGCGACATGGCTTCCGATCCTTCCTCCCCCGATACGCCGCTCGAGTTGCGGGTTCGTCCCGCGCGTTTCTGGCATGGCCGCAAACTGGTCGAACTCGGGGGGCTGCCGCCCGCTTTCACGGTGCTGGAATGGCTGAGGGAAGTGGCGGGGTGCCATGCCGTCAAGGAAGGCTGCGCCGAGGGCGACTGCGGCGCCTGTACGGTGGCGGTGACCGACCTGGACGAAGCGGGCAATCCCCGCGTGCGTGCCATCAATGCCTGTATCCAGCCCGTGGCGGCGCTGGACGGGAAATTGTTGGCCACCGCCGGCGAAATCGGCGAGCCGGATGCGCTGCATCCTGTCCAGGCGGCCATGGTCACGCACCACGGTTCGCAGTGCGGGTTCTGCACGCCGGGCATCGTGATGTCGCTGTACGCCATGTACGAGGGCAGGCGGTTGGCCGATGAGGCGGTGGTCGGCCGCGGGGACGCGGTGCGTGCCCTGTCCGGGAATCTGTGCCGGTGCACGGGGTATCGCCCCATCCTGGATGCGGCGCAGGCAATGTGCGGACCCGATTGGCAGGGCGAATCGGCCGAGGGACTGCGCGAGCGCCTGGCCCAGGTGGCGCCCGGGCCGCAGGCCTGGACGCCAGGGCAAGCGGCGGACGGTTTCGATGGCCATGCCCGCGGGCGATTCCTGGCGCCGCGTACGCTGGCGCAACTGGCGGCATTGCGCGCGGCGCACCCGGACAGCCGCATCGTGGCAGGCGCGACCGACGTCGGCCTGTGGGTCACCAAGCAGCATCGCGCGCTGGGTGAGATGCTGTGGATAGGGGGGGTGTCCGAGTTGGCGGCGATCGGCCGCATCGGCCGGGATGCGCTGGCATCGTCGCGCTGGGGGCGGGATGTCCCGTGCCTGGAGATCGGCGCGGCCGTCACCGTCGAGGACGCGTGGCGGGCGCTGGCGCCGCACTTCCCCGCCTGTACCGATTATTTCGACCGTTTCGCATCGGTGCCGGTGCGCAACAGCGCCACGCTGGTCGGCAACGTCGCGAACGGTTCGCCCATCGGCGACACCGCGCCGCTGCTGATCGCGCTGGGCGGCTCCGTGGTGCTGCACCGGCAGGGCCAGGAGCGGGTCCTGCCAGTGACCGATTTCTATCACGGCTACCAGAAGAACGACCTGCGTCCGGGCGAATTCATCCGCGCCGTGCGCGTGCCGCTGCCCGGCGCCCAGGTCGCGGTCCGTGCCTGGAAACTGTCCAAGCGGGTGGAGCAGGACATCAGCGCGGTGGCCGTGGCCACGGCGCTGTGCGTGGAGCAGGGGCGCATCGTTGCCGCCGGCGTGGGCGTGGGCGGCATGGCCGCGGTGTCCAGCCGCGCCGTGCGGACCGAGCAGGCTCTCCTGGGCCTCCAGGTGGACGTGCCCGCCGCGTCGCTGCGCGACAGCCCCGGCATGCGGGCGGCGTGGCACGCCATGCACGACGAATTCGATCCGCTGGACGACCTGCGCGCCAGCGCGGCCTATCGGCGCCAGGCCGCGGCCAACCTGCTGCTGCGGTCGTGCCTGGAGCTGGCGCGGCAGGCGCCGGCCACCCGCCTGGGCGAACTCGCGGCGATACAGACATGAATGCCCCCGATCATCCCGGCATCCTGAACGTCGGGGCCGAACCGCAGGCCTGCGGCGAGGCGGTGCCGCACGAGGCGGCGCATCTGCACGTCAGCGGCCGCGCGCTGTACGTGGATGACGTGCCCGAGCCGCGCGGCACCTTGTTCGTCGCCCCCGTGCTGTCCAAGGTCGCGCACGGGCGGCTGAAAAGCGTGGACGCCTCGGCCGCGCTGGCGATGTCCGGCGTGCGCCGCGTCCTGACGGCCGCCGACCTGCCGGCCGCCAATGTGGTGGGCGCGGGGCACGACGAACCCATCCTGCCCGCGGACCTGATCGAGTATCTGGGCCAGCCGGTCGCACTGGTCGTCGCCACCGGCGCCAAGGCGGCGCGCGTGGCCGCGCGGGCGGTCCGGATGGAAGTCGAGCCGTTGCCGGCCATCCTGACGATCGCCCAGGCGCTGGAAGCCGAATCCTGGGTGCTGCCCCCGGTGCATCTGGTTGAAGGCGACGTCGAGGCGGCGATGGCCGCCGCGCCGCATCGCCTGCAAGGCGAGTTCGCGGTGGGCGGGCAGGAGCAGTTCTACCTGGAAGGACAGATCGCGCTGGCCATGCCGGGCGAGGACGGTACGATGAAGGTGTTGTCGTCAACCCAGCATCCGGGCGAGGTGCAGCACTGGGTGGCCGACGCGTTGGGCGTGCCCGCCCACTCGGTGCAGGTCGAATGCCGCCGCATGGGCGGTGGATTCGGTGGCAAGGAAACCCAGGCCGGCCACATCGCGGTGTGGGCCGCGGTGGCGGCGCGCATCGCCGGGGCGCCATGCAAGATGCGGCTCGACCGCGACGACGATTTCCTGATCACCGGCAAGCGCCATCCCTTCCTCGGCCGCTGGACAGTGGGCTTCGACGGCCAGGGGCGCATCCTGGCCATCGAGCTGATGCAGGCGGCGGCCTGCGGATTCTCCGCCGACCTGTCCGGGCCGATCGCCGATCGCGCCATCTTCCATGCCGACAACGCCTACTACCTGCCGGCCGTTGCCATCCACAGCTATCGCTGCAAGACCCATACCCAGTCCCATACCGCCTTCCGGGGGTTCGGCGGTCCGCAGGGAGTGGGCATGATCGAGGCTGCGCTCGACGACATCGCCCGCCTCCTGGGCCTGGATCCGCTGGCGGTGCGCCGGATCAACCTGTATGGCGATGCGCCCCGCGACCGCACGCCCTATGGGATGCAGGTCACCGACAACATCCTTCCCGCGCTGATCGAACGGCT
This sequence comes from Alcaligenaceae bacterium SAGV5, assembly GCA_009360345.1. GTDB lineage: Bacteria > Pseudomonadota > Gammaproteobacteria > Burkholderiales > Burkholderiaceae_B > Pigmentiphaga. The sequence goes on along the minus strand of SPDP01000001.1, from coordinate 1,304,912 downwards.
GGCGGCCGATTGCGGCTACGCCCGCCGGCGCGAGGCGATCGCGCGCTGGAACGCCGACAGTCCGGTGATCAAGCGCGGCCTGGCCCTGACGCCGGTGAAGTTCGGCATCTCGTTCACGGCCACCCTGTTCAACCAGGCCGGCGCGTTGGTGAACGTCTATACCGACGGTTCGGTCACGGTGAACCACGGTGGAACCGAGATGGGGCAGGGGCTGCACACCAAAGTGTGCCAGATCGTGGCCGATACGCTGGGGGTGCCGCTGGCGTGGGTGCGCATCACCGCCACCGACACCGGCCGGGTGCCCAATGCTTCGGCCACCGCCGCCTCCAGCGGCACCGACCTGAACGGCCGGGCAGCCGAGTTCGCGGCGCGCGAGGTGCGCGACCGCTTGCGCGCCCATGTCGCCCGCACGCGCGGCGTGGAGATGGGCCAGGTGTCGATACGCGGCGGCAAGGTGCTCGTGCCGGGCGCCGAACTCGATTTCGTGGCCGTGGCCAAGGCGGCGTATGCCGCGCGCGTGTCGCTGTGGTCGGACGGCTACTACGCCACGCCCAAGATCCACTACGACCACAAGACCATGCGCGGCCGCCCGTTCTACTACTTCGCCTATGGCGCGGCGGCCACCGAGGTCGCGGTCGACACGCTGACCGGCGAGATGCGCGTGCTGCGCGTGGATATCCTGCACGACGTGGGCCGCTCCATCAATCCGGCGATCGACCTGGGCCAGATCGAGGGCGGTTTCGTGCAGGGGGTGGGTTGGCTGACGTCCGAGGAACTGGTCTGGAAGCCGGATGGCACGCTGGCCACGCATGCGCCGTCCACCTACAAGATTCCGACCTCGGGCGACGTGCCGGACGACTTCCATGTCGAACTCTGGTCCGAGCCCAACCGCGAGGACAATGTCTACGGTTCCAAGGCCGTGGGCGAACCGCCTTTGATGCTGGGCTTTGCCGCTTTCTTCGCCATACGCGAAGCGGTGGCGGCGGCTCGCGGCGAGCGTGGGCGCATGCCGCTCGTGCCTTTGTCGGCGCCCGCGACGCCCGAGGCCGTGCTGCGGGCCGTGGAACAATGACCCATACCGCGCTGCTGCCCGAAGGGCTGGCTGATTTCGCCCGTGCGGCGCGTGGCCAGCCTGTGTGCCTGGTCCGCGTGCTGGAGGTGCGGGGCAGTGTCCCGCGCGGCACCGACGCGGCGCTGCTGGTCGGTGGCGACGGCTTTGCCGGCACCATAGGCGGCGGCCACCTGGAATACGAAGCCATCGCGCACGCGCGGTCGCTGTTGCGGCAAGCCGAGGCCGGTTCCATGGTCGAGCAGACGCGCCGCGTCGCGCTTGGCCCTACGCTGGGCCAGTGCTGTGGCGGCAGCGTGGAGCTGCGCTTCTCGGTGCTGGCGGATGCGGGCGATGCCTTGCCGCGGCTGGAAGGGCTGGAGGCGCGGCCGCACGAGCTGTGGCTGTATGGCGCCGGACACGTTGCGCGGGCGCTGGTGCATGTCATGCTGCCGCTGCCGTTCCGGATACGATGGCTGGACACCCGCGAAAACGTTTTTCCGCATCCGCTGCCCGGACAGGTCGAGACCGTCCAGGTCGACGACCTCGCGGCCGAGGTCGCCGACGCGGCGGCCGGCGTCATGCACCTCGTCATGACCCACAGCCATGCGCTCGATTTCGACATCGTGCGCGCCGTGCTGGAGCGGGGCGATGCCGCCTATTGCGGGCTTATCGGCTCGGCCACCAAGCGCGTGACTTTCGAGCGGCGCCTGCGCGCGCGAGGCATGGGCGAGGCAGGCATCGCTTCACTGGTGTGTCCGATCGGGCTACCGGCGATCGCGGGCAAGCTGCCGGGGATCATCGCGGTGTCGGTGGCGGCGCAGTTGCTGCTGGCCACCCAGGCGGTCGAGGTGTCGGCCTGAGGCCTCAGTCGCGCGCCTCGATGGCGAACAGCAGCGTGCTCAGCATCGCGGCCAGCTTGTCCGCTTCCTGGCGGCCGAGCGGGCGCAGCAGCCCGGCCATCGCGTCGAAGTGGCGGGCGATGGCTTCGTCGGCGAGCGCCTTGCCTTCGGGCGTGAGCCGGACGATCACGCCGCGGCGGTCGTTGGGGTCCGGTTCGCGCACGACCAGGCCGCGTGCCTGGACGCGGTCGATGCGGTTGGTGACCGCGCCCGAGGTCAGCAGCGATACCTTGATCAGGTCCGAAGGCTTGAGCGCGAACTCCGGGCCGCAGCGGCGCAAGGTGACGATCAGGCTGAAGGTCTCCCAGGTCAGCCCCATGGGCGCGAGCCATTCCTCGGCGTGTCGCACCATGTGCGTGGACAGGCGCGACAGGCGGCCGATGATGCCCAGCGGCCAGGGATCCAGATCGGGACGTTCGCGTTTCCAGTCGTCCAGCAGTTGCTGGACGGAATCGCGCCGCGGAGTGGTGGGAGACGCTGGGGGCAAGGGACGGACTCTTGATGCCGGTTCGGTTGCGTCGAACTCTATCACGAGGCGCGCGCCGGCCGGTTCCACCCGGCGGTTCATATCTCCGGCAGGTAGCCCAGGTCCACATATCGCGCCGGGTCGCGCAGCGCCACGGCCTGGCCGGCGTGGCGGTTGCGCAGCGCCAGCACGGTGGCGATGCCGGCCATGACGGGGCGCAGATCGCGGATGAGACCGGTGCCGGGTGCCAGCAGCACGTCGCGGGCGCGTTCGCTCAGTGCCGGGTCGAGATCCCGCGCGTGTTCGCGCAGCAGGGCGGCGGCGCGTGGGCCCGTGTTCGGCAGGACGAGCCAGTCCAGCGAGGTACGGTAGGCGCGCGCGAACGCCCTGAGCGTATCGCTCGATGTGGCCGCCCAGGCGCGTCGGCAGAAGGCGGCCGATCCCATGTAGCCGTCCAGCCAGGCCGCGCCCGGAAGGATGCGGCAGCCGGCTTCCTGCGCCAGCAGTTCGTAGGGCGTGCGCAACAGCGTGGCCGCGTGCCGGCCCGCCAGCAAGGCCGCGTAGCGCTGGCTGGTGCCGCCGGCGGGTACGATCTCGACCTCGTGGGCCGGGATGCCGTGCGTGGCCAGCAGCTCGCGCAGCACGAAGGCAAAGCCGGTGGACAATGCGTCCACCGACAGGGTCCTGCCGCGCAGGTCGTCGTAGCCCTGGATGCCGGGCGCCGCGACCAGGCTCAGAAAGCCCCGGTCGCCGCCCAGGAAGGCCACCAGGTCGGGGCGGGTGCCGGGGATGCGGGCATGGCCTTCCTGGTAGGCCACGAGATTGTCGATGCCGGCGATGGCGATCCGGACCTCGTCACGCAGCAGGCCCTCGACCAGTTCGGCCGAGCCGCCGACGTAGTGGAGTTCGATGGGCACCCCATGGCTCGCGAAGAAGCCCTGGTCGATGCCGGCCCACAGGGGCAGGTTCCATCCGCCGTCGAACACGGCCACGCGCAGGGGATCGATCGCCATGGCGAGCCTCAGTTGACGGCGGCGCCGGAGGCGCGGACCACCGGGCCCCAGCGGTCGATCTCGCTGCGTATCAACCGCGAGAACTGTTCCGGCGTGCCGCCCAGGATTTCCATGCCCTGGCCTTCGAGTTTCTCGCGCACGGCCGGGTCCCGCAGGGTTTCCTGCAACACCCGGTTTAGCTTGTCGACCACGGGCTGCGGCGTGCCCGCCGGCGCCACGAGGCCGAACCAGGCCGAGACGTCGAAGCCTGGCAGGCCTTGCCCGGCGATAGGGGGAACGTCCGGCAGGCTGGCCAGCCGCCGGGCCGAAGTCAGCCCCAGCGCGCGCAACTGGCCGGCCTGGATCTGGCCGGCGGCGACCGGGACACTGAGAAAGGTCATGGCCACGTCGCCCGCCAGCACCGCGTTCATGCTTTGCGGCGCACTCTTGTAGGGCACGTGCATCAGCTTGATGCCAGCCTGCGACGCGAACATCTCGCCGGCCAGGTGCTGCGAGGTGCCGCTGCCGCCGGACGAGTACGCGAGGTCCGGCGCCTTGCGGGCCGCGGCGACGAGATCGGGGATCGAGCGGATGGGCGATTTGGCCGCCACCACCAGCACGTTGGGATTGGAGGCCACCATACCGATCGGCGTGAAGTCCTTGACGGGATCGAAGGGCATGCGGGCATAGAGCCAGGGGTTGATGCCGTGCGTGCTGATCGAGGCCAGGAGCAGGGTATGGCCGTCGGCGGGCGCCTTGGCGACCAGTTCGCCGGCGATGTTGCCGCCTGCGCCCGGCCGGTTGTCGACCACGATGGTGTGTCCCAGGCGGCGGGACAGGTCCACGCCGATGATGCGGGACAGGATATCGGCCGAGGAACCGGCGCCGCTGGTGACGACCAGCGTGACGTTCCTGCTGGGATAGGTGTCCGCGTGAGCGGCAAGGCAAAGCGAACTGGCGAACAGGGCAAGGAAAGCGCGGCCTGACATGGAAGTCTCCTGGATGGCGCGGGGCGGGGTCAGACCACGGCGATGGCCTGGATTTCGACCACGATGCCCGGACGGGCGAAATGCGACACCGTGATCAGGGTACTGGCGGGGAAACCGGTGCTGCCGAGCAGCTCGGAGCGGATATCGACGAAGCGGTCGCCATGGCGGGGGTCGTCGATGAACACCGTCATCCAGACCAGGTTGCGCAGGTCCGCGTCGCAGCGGGCCAGGGTGCCCTGGATCAGCGCGAAGCATGTGCGCACCTGGGCCTCGAACTGGCCGGAGATGTCTTGCCCTTGCAGGTCTTGGGTGGTGGTCTGCCCCGCGAGCCAGATGGTGCGGCCGCCTTCGGAGACGACGGCGGGCGAAAAGGCGCGTTGCTGCTGGTAGGGGGTGCCTTCTAGGCGACTGATCTTGGCTTGCACGATGCATGTCCTGTGGTGGGGGAACGTGCAGTTATCTTATCATTAAGAATCTTAATGTAAAGATATTTATGGCGAAGCGGGCATTGCGATCTATGCTCTTCGTGGTACGCCTGCTCCGATCGACGCAGGAGGGCGCCCCAGCCTCGATACGCAAAGGAATCATCGACATGCCACACGCTACGACCTATACGGATACCCAGCTCTTCATCGACGGCCAGTGGAAGGATGCCGCCGGCGGCAAGACCCTTGCCGTGGTGAATCCCGCCACCGGCAAGGAAATCGGCCGTGTCGCCCACGCCGGCCGCGTGGACCTCGAACAGGCGGTCGAGGCGGCGCGGCGGGGCTTCGCCACCTGGAGCGAGATGACCGCCGCCAAGCGCAGCGACATCATGCGCAAGGCCGCCGCCCTGATGCGCGAGCGGGCGGGAGACATCGCGCCGCTGATGACCCAGGAAAACGGCAAGCCGCTGGCCGAAGCCAAGGGCGAGACGCTGGCCGCGGCCGACATCATCGAGTGGTTCGCCGAAGAAGGCTTCCGGGTGTACGGCCGCATCGTGCCCTCGCGCGGCAGCCTGGCGCAGCGCCAGATGGTCCTCAAGGATCCGGTCGGACCAGTGGCGGCGTTCACGCCGTGGAATTTCCCGATCAACCAGGTGGTGCGCAAGCTGGCGCCGGCATTGGCCGCTGGCTGCTCCGTGGTGGTCAAGGCGCCCGAGGAAACCCCGGCCGCGCCGGCCGCCTTGATCCGTGCCTTCCAGGATGCCGGCCTGCCGCCGGGCGTCCTGGGGCTGGTCTATGGCGATCCGGCCGAGATCTCGGGTTTCCTGATCCCGCATCCGGCCATCCGCAAGATCACGTTCACGGGCTCGACCGCGGTCGGCAAGCAGCTCGCCGGCCTGGCCGGCCAGCACATGAAGCGCGTGACCATGGAGCTGGGCGGCCACGCGCCGGTCATCGTCTGCGAGGATGCGGATGTCGCCCTGGCCGTGAAGTCCGCCGGCGGCGCCAAGTTCCGCAATGCCGGCCAGGTCTGCATCTCGCCGACGCGTTTCCTGGTCCATGAAAGCGTGCGCGCCGAATTCGCCGCCGAGCTGGCGAAATGGGCGAAGGGCCTGCGGGTTGCCGACGGCCTGGCCGAGGGGACGCAGATGGGGCCGCTGGCCAATCCCCGCCGCCTGGCCGCCATGTCCGGCTTCCTGGACGACGCGGTCCAGAAGGGAGCGCAGGTGCTGGCCGGCGGCAAGCGCATGGGCGAGGTCGGCAATTTCTGGGAGCCGACCGTGCTGGCCGACGTGCCGCTCGATGCCCGCATCTTCAATGACGAACCCTTCGGGCCCGTTGCCGCCATCCGCGCCTTCAACACGCTGGACGAGGCGATTGCCGAGGCGAACCGGCTTTCGTACGGACTGGCCGGCTACGCGTTCACGAGTTCGTTGAAGAATGCCGACCTGATTTCCCGCAAGGTCGAGGTCGGCATGCTGTTCGTCAACATGCCGGCCATCCCGACGGCCGAGATGCCGTTCGGCGGGATCAAGGATTCGGGTTTCGGCTCGGAAGGCGGGCCGGAGGCGGTGGAAGCCTACCTGAATACGCGCGCCGTCAGCGTGATGAACGTCTAGGGGCGGGGCCCGGGGCGCTCGCGCGGGCCGCGCGGACGCCTCAGGCCTGGATGGCCTCGAGTTCTTCCTGTAGTTCCAGCCAGGCTTCCTCGATCTCGCCCAGCCGTTTCTGCAGGTCGCCATGCTCGGCCAGCACGCGGCGGCACTCGTCCCGGCGGGCATCCTCGTACAGGCCGGGGTCGGCGATGAGCTGGTCCAGTTCGCGCTTGCGAGATTCCAGCTTCTGCATCTCTTCTTCCAGCTTCTTGAGGCGGGTCTCCAGCGGTTTGCGCAAGATCGACAGGCGCTGCCGGGTTTCGGCCTCGAGCCGCCGCTGCGTCTTGCGGTCGAGGCCGCCGTCGGCAGGTACGGCATCGGCCGGCGAGGCGGCCGCGTTGCCGCTCTGGCGCCGGGCCAGCCAGTCGCGGTAGTCCTCCAGGTCGCCGTCGAACTCGTGCACGCCGCCATCGGCGACGATCCAGAAGCTGTCCACCGTGGTCCGCAGCAGATGGCGGTCGTGCGAGACCAGCAGCATGGTGCCTTCGAACTCGGCCAGCGCTTCGGTCAAGGCCTCGCGGGTGTCGACGTCCAGGTGGTTGCTGGGTTCGTCCAGCAACAACAGGTTGGGTTTTTTCCAGACGACCAGCGCCAGCGCCAGGCGCGCTTTTTCGCCTCCCGACATGGGGCCGACCTTGGCCATCGCGAAATCGCCGGAGAAGCCGAAGCCGCCCAGGTAGTTGCGCAGGTCCTGCTCGCGTGTCTCGGGGGCCAGGCGGGCCAGGTGCAGGAGCGGCGTGGCCTCGGCATCCAGCATGTCGAGCTGGTGCTGGGCGAAGTAGCCGACCGCCAGGCCGCGAGCCTCTTTGCGCTCGCCGCCCAGCGGGGCGATTTCGCCCGCCAGGGTCTTGACCAGCGTACTCTTGCCCGCGCCGTTGGCGCCCAGGATGCCGATCCGCGCGCCGGCGCGCACCGATAGCTTGACGCCATCCAGGATGGGCGCGGCGGGATAGCCGGCGCGCACGCCGTCCAGCGACAGCAGCGGATCGGGCATGTGGTCGGGCGAGGGGATGCTGATATCGATCCCCGCCGCCGCGCGCATGGGCGCCAGGACCTGCATCCGCGCCAGCGCCTTGACCCGGCTCTGGGCCTGCTTGGCCTTGCTGGCCTTGGCCTTGAAGCGGTCGATGAAGCTTTGCAGGTGGGCGGCTTCGCGTTGCTGTTTGTCGTAGGCGATCTGATTCTGCCGCAGCCGTTCGGCGCGCTGGGTCAGGAAGTCCTCGTAGCCGCCCTTGTAACGTACCAGTTTGCCCTGGTCGAAATGCAGGATGGTCCGGGCCACCGCGTCCAGGAACTCGGTGTCGTGCGAGATCACCAGCACGGTGCCGGGGTAGGCCGCCAGCCAGCGCTCCAGCCACAGCATGGCGTCCAGGTCCAGGTGGTTGGTGGGTTCGTCCAGCAGCAGGAGATCGGACGGCGCCATCAGCGCGCGCGCCAGGTTCAGGCGCATGCGCCAGCCGCCCGAGAAACTCGCCACCGGTTGCCGGAATTCCTCCTGGGCGAAGCCCAGGCCCACCAACAGCTGTTCGGCGCGCGACTGTGCCGAAAATGCGCCCGCGTCGGCCAGCTCGGCTTCCAGTTCGGCCAGCCGCAGTCCGTCGCGGTCGACGTCGACCGCGGCGCGCTCGGCCTGCAGGCGGCGCAGGCGTATATCGCCGTCGATGACGAATTCCAGCGCCTCGCGATCGGTGTCGTGGATTTCCTGCGCGATCGACGCGATGCGCCAACTGGCCGGGATGTCCAGGTTGCCCGCGTCCGGCTCCAGTTGTCCGTTCAATAGCGCGAACAGCGTGGACTTGCCTGCGCCGTTGGGCCCCACGATGCCGACGCGCTCGCCAGGGTGGACCACGAAATCGGTGCTGTCCAGCAGCACCTTGGTGCCGCGCCGCAGAGTAATGCCTGATGCTCGTATCACTGAGGGGACCACCTTGTTTCGACGCTTCCCCGCGCCGACCGGCGAAAACGCCGTTCTTCATCAGTCTGGCAGTACCCCAGGAAACCGCGGATCTGGCTCCGCCAGTCCGCCGGTTTCGCTCCCCGGGGGGCGCGCGTCAGCGCGTAGGGGGGAGCTTTCATTGCAACTGATCCTGCCTGAGCAGCAGCACCTTGTCGTCGCCGCCGGAGGTGCTCAGCCATACCGGGTCCAGATGGGGAAAGGCCTGCTCGAAATAGCCCTTCTCGTGACCCAGTTCCAGCACCAGGATGCCGTCGGGCTGGAGGAATCCGGCCGCCTGCGCGAGCAGCGGCCGGATGAGATCCATGCCGTCCGCGCCCCCGGCCAGCGCGAGGCTGGGTTCGTGGCGGTACTCCGCCGGCAGCGCGTTCATGGAGTCGGTATTGACGTAGGGGGGATTGCACAGGATCAGGTCGTACTGCGCGGGAGGCAGCTTCTCGAACAGGTTCGACTGGTGCAGCGCGACGCGATCCTGCAGGCCGTAGTCATCCACGTTGATGCGGGCTACCTCCAGCGCATCCTTGGAGAGGTCCACCGCATCGACCTGCGCATGCGGAAAAGTCTCCGCCGCCGCGATGGCCAGGCAGCCTGAACCGGTGCACATGTCCAGCGCCCATTCCACGGCGTAGGGATCGTCGATCCACGGCGCCAGGCCGTCGTCCAGGAGCTCGGCGATGTAGGAGCGGGGCACGATGACGCGCTCGTCCACGTAGAAGCGGCGGCCGCGCAGCCAGGCTTCGTTGGTCAGGTAGGGCGCGGGCAGGCGTTCGTCGATGCGGCGGTCGATGATACGGAGCACCGCTTCGCGCTCGTCGCCCAGCACGGCGGCGTCGATGAAGGGCTCGAGCCGGTCGACGGGCAGGTGCAGCGTGTGCAGGACCAGGTAGGCCGCTTCGTCGTAGACGTCCAGCGTGCCATGCCCCAGCGCGATGCCGGCGGCGTTGAAGCGGCTCACGGCGTAGCGGATCAGGTCGCGCACCGTGCGCAGGGAATGGAAATCGGTAGGGGGCATGGGGAGGGTTCCGGGCGTGGCGCTAGCGGACCAGTAGCGCTTCCAGCGTCCGCCGGTAAATGTTTTTCAGCGGCTCCAGGCTGTCCACGGCGATGTGCTCGTTGACCTTGTGGATGGTCGCGTTGACCGGGCCGAATTCAACCACCTGGGGGCAGATCCGGGCGATGAAGCGGCCGTCGGAGGTGCCGCCGGTCGTGGACAGCTGAGCCTCGATGCCGAGCTCGGCGACGATGGCGTCGGTGAGCGCGCTGCATAGCGTGCCGCGCGGCGTCAGGAAGGGCATGCCGCTCAGGGTCCAGTCCAGCGTGTATTCGAGCTGATGCCGGTCGAGGACCGCGAGCACGCGGCTCTTCAGGTCGTCGGCGGTGCTGGCGGTGGAAAAGCGGAAATTGAAATCGATGAAGGCTTCGCCAGGCACGACATTGGTGGCGCCCGTGCCGCTGTGGAAATTGGAGATCTGGAACGTGGTGGGCGGGAAGTACTCGTTGCCGCGGTCCCATTCGGTGGCTGCGAGCTCGGCCAGCGCGCCCGCGCATTGATGGATGGGGTTGCGGGCCTTTTCCGGATAGGCGACATGGCCCTGGATACCCTTGACCACCAGCCGCCCGGACAGCGATCCGCGGCGGCCGTTCTTGATGGTGTCGCCCAGTTGCACGGACGAGGTGGGCTCGCCCACGATGCAGTAGTCCAGCCGTTCGCCACGGGCCACGAGCTGTTCGCAGACCTTGACGGTGCCGTCGGTGGCCGGCCCTTCCTCGTCCGAGGTGATCAGCAGGCCGATCGAACCGGGGTGGTCGGGATGGTGGGCGATGAATTCCTCGGCCGCGACCACGAAGGCCGCGATCGAGCTTTTCATGTCGGCCGACCCGCGGCCGTACAGGTTCCCGTCGACCAGGGTGGGCACGAACGGGTCGGTATGCCACTGCTCGCGCGGGCCGGGAGGCACCACGTCGGTGTGGCCGGCGAAGACGACCAGCGGTCCTTCGGCGCCGCGCCGCGCCCACAGATTGACCACCCCGGCGCCAGCGATGGTTTCGCAGGCGAAGCCGAGCGCCGCCAGGCGTTGGGCCAGCAGGGCCTGGCAGCCTTCGTCCTCGGGCGTGACCGAGGGACGGCGGATCAGTTCTTCAACCAGGGACAGGACGGGAGTGGTCATGGCGGGTCTGTTCCAAGGTCCGGGGGTCAGGCGCGCAGCAGGTCGTTGATGCTGGTCTTGGCGCGGGTCTGCGCGTCGACGCGCTTGACGATGACGGCGCAGTAGAGGCTGTACTTGCCGTCGGCCGACGGCAGGTTGCCCGGTACGACCACCGAGCCCGAGGGGACGCGGCCATACAGGATCTCGCCGGTCTCGCGGTTGTAGATCTTGGTGCTCTGGCCGATGAACACGCCCATGGACAGCACCGAGTTTTCTTCCACGATCACGCCTTCGACGACTTCCGAGCGCGCGCCGATGAAGCAGTTGTCTTCGATGATGGTGGGGTTGGCCTGCAGGGGTTCCAGCACGCCGCCGATGCCTACGCCGCCCGACAGGTGGACGTTCTTGCCGATCTGGGCGCACGAGCCCACGGTGGCCCACGTGTCGACCATGGTGCCTTCGTCCACGTAGGCGCCGATGTTGACGTACGAGGGCATCAGCACCGCGTTGCGGGCGATGAAGGAGCCGCGGCGCGCGACGGCCGGCGGCACCACGCGGAAGCCGCCTTGCTTGAAGTCGGCGTCGCTGTAGCCGGCGAACTTGCTCGGCACCTTGTCGTAGAACTGCAGCGCGCTGCCGGGGCCGGTGCCCATCACGACGTTGTCCTCGAGGCGGAAGGACAGCAGCACCGCCTTCTTGATCCATTGATGGACGGTCCAGTCGCCGTTCTGCTTCTCGGCCACGCGCAGTTCGCCCTTGTCCAGTCCGGCGAGGACGTGCTCGACGGCTTCGCGGACGGCGGCGGCCCCTCTGTCGTGCCCCCCGCCGCCCTGGCCCGTCTGCGGGCGCAAGTCCTGCTTGGACCCATCACCATCACAGCGAACGAGATGCCTGCCGAACCCATCGTCGAGCAGACCGGCTTGGAGGAGTTCGACCGGGAAGCGGCCATCGCCGCCAGGAACGCCGCCGCGATACGTCCCTATTGCGTCGAGGCGCTCGACCGCCTGATGATGCTCGACGATCCTCCCGTCACGCAGGAGGAATGCGACGATTTGTGGGAGCAATTGGAGTCCTACCACCAGGAACCCGAGCCCTACGGCATCCAGGGCCCCGACGACCAGCACATCAACCTGCAACTCCAGGCCTATCGCGCCTACGCGGAGGTCCTGTCGCGGGGACTGCCCATCGATTTTCCTCCCAGGGTGCCGGTTCAGTTGGCCTTGGACCTGGAGGCATCGGGGCTTGACTTGGAGCAAACCGGGATCGTGGCGGAAGAAGCGGGCATCCACACCCTGGAGAAACTGAGGGAGCTGGCCCCTGGCTTGCTCGCGCTGGGTTTTCCCATGAATGACCTGGCCATTGTCGCGATGCAGCCGCACGGCTGCCTCGCACTCGAAAAGATGACCGAGCTGGCCCGCGACCTTCTCAGGCATGGGTTGTCGATTGCCGACATCGCGGATGCCGCAGCGGAGGAGGACGGCCACCTCATCCTGGAGCGCATGCTCGAATGGATGCCGACGCTTGGTCCGCATGATTTTCCGGCCGAAATCATTGCCAGGATCGTGTCCAGGCCAGACAGCCACCTCAACCTGGAAAGCATGCTCCAATGGCTGCCGGACCTGCGCGAACTTGATTTCTCCCCGGCAGACATAGCCCGCATCGCCTCCTGTTCCGAAGGCTATTGGACGCTGGCGAAAACCGCTGAACTGGCCCCCGAACTCCAGGACCTGGGTTTCTCTCCGGTCCAGATCGCTCACATCGCCGCCCATCCAGCCGGCTATCTCCCCCTGCGGAAAACCGTTGAATCGGCTTCGCGACTCGACGCGCTCGGGTTCAAGCCTCCCGACATCGTCCGTATCGCGGCACGCCCCACGGGGCATCTCAACCTCGAGAAAACGGTCGAGCTGGCCAGGGCGCTTTTCGATCTCGGCTACACCGTGCAGGATATCGTTCGCATTGCAGGGCAGAAAAACGGGCACCTGAATCTGGAAAGCGTGTGCGCGTTGACCCCCAGGCTTCGCGAACTCGATTTCCTCAGGTTCAACATCGTACGCATCGCGGAGCATGCCACCGGGCACCGGAACCTGGAAAAAACCGCCGAACTGGCCCATGCCTTGATCCGGCTGGGCAACAGTCCCGAGCAGATCACCACGTGGGTGGCCCGAGGTCATGGCCACGCCGTACTGCAACGAAAAGCCTCCGCGGGTTCATCCTGATCGCCGCGCCCTGGTTCGATCCGGCCGGCGGCGGCGGGCTCGGGCTGAAGTACTCCAACCCCATCCATCTGGACGAGAACGAAGCGCAGGCCGCGCTTCAGGGCCAGGGCACCTGGTAGTTCAGGATGGCCGACACCGAACGGCGGCCGCCCGCCGTGCACGAATCGGTGTAGCAGTACGAGGCGTAGCTGGTGTCGAACATGTTGTTCGCGCTGGCGCGCAGCTTCAGGCCCTTCAGGTCGGGGCTCAGGCGGGCGAAGTCGTAGTTGATTCCCGCGTCCACCAGGGTATAGGAAACGGCCAGCCCCGGCTGGGCCACGTTGCTGTAGACCGCGCCCGCGCGTCCCACCCGGCCGTCCAGGCTCAAACCCGCGAAACTGCCTCGTGTGACGGCGTACCTGGCCCCCAGGGATACACGCTGCTCCGACACGTCCGCATAGCGGTTGCTGAGCATCGCGGCATAGGCATCCTCGCTCGCACCGGTCACGGTAGAGCTGGTGACCGCATAGGTGGCGACGAGGTTCAGGCCCTGCAGCGGCTGCACCCTGCTCTCGACCGTGGCGCCGCGTATGCGCAGCTCGGCCCAGGCGCTGCATCCGGCCACGGCGCAGCCTTCCTGCGCCTCGGAGACCTGGGCATTGTTCTGGATCTGGTTGAATGCGGTGATGGTCATCAACTGGCCGAGCGCGGGCGGCTGGTAGCGCACGCCGGTCTCGTATTGCTGGCTGGTGGCCGACATGGCGGCCCCGGCCCGGGGGGCATGGCTTTGCGAATAGTTCACATACGGCGCCAGACCGATGTCGAACTGGTAGCGCAGCCCCAGCCGGCCGCTGTAGACATCGTCCTCGCGCAGGCCGGTGCCGTCGTCCTGGACGGCATTCAGGTCGATGGTGCGGTGGGTGTTCTGGTCGCGCCGCCCGACCATGGACAGCGTCCAGCGCCGGTACTGCACCTGGTCCTGCACGAAGAATCCCAGCTTGCTTTCTTCGGCGAATGAACGCGCGGCGATGCGCGGCTGTCCGATGGCGGAGCCATAGGTCGCGTCGAAGATATCCAGCGACGGCGACGGCGCGATCCGGCTTTCGTAGATGTCGCGCGACTTGACGTAGTCGAAGCCGAACTTGAAGGTATGCTGGAATCCCAGCGTCGTGAACCGTGCCTGCGCCTGCGAGCCGACGTTGAAGGTACCCAGTCCCGGCCCCAGCGCATCCTGGGGCGCTGGCGAGCCGGCTATCCAATCCACCCCGGGCTGGTTCTCCGGCCGGCCGTAGCGGACGTTCTGCCTGACCACCCAGGTATCGTCCAGCTTCTGCTCGAACTCGAAGCTGGACTGCTGGCGGTTGGCCTGGTCGTAGGGCTGGGCGCCGGTGCGGGTGTCCACGGACATGTCCGCGCCCGGATTCCAGGCCGGCGCGGTCGGCACCCTGACCGTGCCTTCGTCCGTGACGGCGTAAATGATGGTGACCGGCGTATAGGGCAGTTCGGGCTCGGGCGGGGCCGGCTCCGGACGCGTCGGCGGCCCCTCGGGCACGGCCGACGCCGCGGCCGGTTCATGCAGGGAAACAGCGGGCGCGCAGCCGCCCAGCGCCAGCAGCACCGCCACCGGCCCCGTCATGGGCGCAGTCCGCGTCAGAAAATGCAGAAACCTTGCTCGCATGCTCCTCCGTCTCGCCATGGTCCGGCCCGATCGGCCCCCGGCTCGCGCGGCGAACACCAGGACCCGCGGCCGGGCCTGGTGCCAACAGGCCCTAGATCTCGGCTATCCACGCCATCTGTATGGCTTCGAGAATTTTCTCCCCGGAACGTTTCGGATCATCGTCGAAGCCCGGAAGTTCCAGCACCCAATTGTGCAGGTCGGTAAAACGCACCTGCGCGGGATCCACGCCTGGGTGGGCGTCGGCCAGGGCCGAGGCGAGTTCGTAGATGTCTGTCCACTTCATCGGAATTCTCCTCGCCCGTACCGGCGTCCGTCAGTGATTCTCGGCGGCGTGGTTGATGGTGTACTTGGGGATCTCGATCGTCAGGTCGGTATCCTCGATCACCGCCTGGCAGGACAGGCGCGACGATGAGGTCAGCCCCCAGGCCTTGTCCAGCAGGTCTTCTTCGTTGTCGCTGGCCGACTCGAGCGAGGAAAACCCCTCGCGCACGACGACATGGCAGGTCGTGCAGGCGCACGACAGTTCGCAGGCATGCTCGATCTCGATGTGATTGTCGAGCAGCACCCGGCAGATAGACACGCCCGCAGGCGCGTTCTCGATGACAGCGCCTTCCGGGCAGAGTTCGGCGTGCGGAAGCACCGTGAGTTTGGGCATGATGGCAACCTGATAGTGATGCGAACAGAAGCGCCTTGCGCTTCCTTACACGATTTCGTCGACGCGGCGCCCCGACAGCGCCTGGCGTATGCTGCGATCCATCCGGCGCGCGGCGAAGTCCTCGGTCGCATGCGCCAGCGCCTCGACCTCGGCCCGCACCGCATCGCCGTCGTCGCTGGCCGCCACGCCGGCGGTACGCGCGAGCTGGGTCCGGATCGCGGCCAGTTCGTTCGGGTCCAGCAGGTCGGCGTCGGCCTGCAGCGCCGCCTCGACCGACTCGACCAGGCGCCGGGCCTCGACCTGCTGCTCGCGCAGCGCGCGCAACTGCATGTCCACGTCGGCGCTGTGCATGCCGTCCGCCAGCATGGCCGCCACTTCCTCGTCCGATAGTCCGTACGAAGGCTTGACCGAGATCGAGGCTTCCACGCCCGAGCTCTGCTCGCGCGCCGTCACGCTCAGCAGGCCGTCGGCGTCGACCTGGAAGGTCACGCGGATGCGGGCGGCGCCGGCCACCATGGGCGGAATGCCCCGCAGTTCGAAGCGGGCGAGCGAACGGCAATCGGACACCAGTTCGCGTTCGCCCTGGACCACGTGGATGGCCATGGCCGTCTGGCCGTCCTTGAAGGTCGTGAAGTCCTGGGCGCGAGCCACCGGGATGGTGCTGTTGCGCGCGATCACCCGCTCGACCAGCCCGCCCATGGTTTCCAGGCCCAGCGACAACGGGATCACGTCCAGCAGCAGCCACTCGTCGTCGGCCGTGCGGTTGCCAGCCAGGAGATTGGCCTGCATGGCCGCGCCCAGCGCCACGACCTGGTCCGGATCGAGGTTGGTCAACGGCTCGGAGCCGAACAGGCCCGCCACCATGTGCCGGACGATGGGCATGCGCGTCGCGCCGCCCACCATGACCACGCCCTTGACTTCGTCCGCCGCCAGGCTGGCGTCGCGCAGCGCCCGGCGGGCGCTCGACAGCGTGCGGGCCACCAGCGGACGCGCCAGGGTCTCGAAATGCTCCCGCGTCAGCGCGAGCGCCAGCGTGCGTCCGCCGGACAGCGTCGCGGCCAGCTCGGCCTGCTCCGCGTCGGTCAGGGCCTCGCGCGCCTGGCGCGCCGCCACCAGCAAGGCGCGCTGGTCTTCCGGGCCCAATCCCGAGAGCTTGCGGTCGTTCGCCGCCCAGGCCACGATGGCGGCGTCGAAATCGTCGCCGCCCAGCGCGGTGTCGCCGCCCGTGGCGATGACTTCGAACACGCCCTTGGCCAGGCGCAGGATGGAAATGTCGAACGTGCCGCCGCCCAGGTCATAGACCGCATAGATGCCCTCGGCCGCATTGTCCAGGCCGTAGGCGATCGCCGCCGCCGTCGGTTCGTTCAGCAGCCGCAGCACGTTCAGCCCGGCCAGCCGGGCAGCGTCCTTGGTCGCCTGCCGCTGGGCGTCGTCGAAATACGCCGGCACCGTGATCACCGCGCCGACCAGGTCGTCGCCCAGGACATCCTCGGCCAATTGGCGCAGCTTGGCCAGGATCTGCGCCGAGACCTCGACCGGACTCTTGTCGCCCTGCACGGTGCGGATGCGCACCATGCCCGGGGCATCGACGAACTCGTAGGGAACATGGAGCCGCTCGGCGTCGGCGAGCCCGCGGCCCATGAAGCGCTTGACCGACACCAGGGTGTTGTGGGGATCCTGCGCCTGCACCGCCAGCGCCCTGCGTCCGATCTGGACGTCGCCGCCCGGCAGGTAGCGCACGGCCGAGGGCAGCAGCGCATGGCCATCTTCGTCGCGCAGGACCTCGGCGGCGCCGCTGCGTACCGCGGCCACCAGCGAGTTGGTCGTGCCCAGATCGATGCCCACCGCCAGACGACGCTGGTGGGGGGCTTCGGACATGCCGGGTTCGGCTATCTGCAAAAGCGCCATGCGTTCCTGTTGTTCTCAGTCTTGTTCCGCCAGAGCGTCGACGGCCAGGTCGATCTCTTCGGAGAATTTTTCAATGAACATCCACTCCCGCACGCGCGCGGCGGCAGTGGCATAGTCGTGCTTCTCGTCCAGCAGCCGGCCCACCTCGGCCGTCATGCTCCGCCGCGCGGCGGCCAGTTCGCCCGCCAGCGCTTCCAGCGCGGCCGGGTCCCTGGCCGAGCGGGCATCGTCCAGCGCTTCCCGCCATTCCATCTGCTGCATCAGGAAAGCCGGGGTCATGGCCGTATTCGTCTCGACCTGCAGGTCGACGCCCGCGCGCTCGCACAGGTAGCGGGCGCGGGACAGCGGCGCGCGCAGCACCCGGTAGGCCTCGTTCGCGCGCGAGGCCCACTGCATGGCCACGCGCCGCTCCTGGGCCGAACCCGCCGCATGGCGGTCCGGGTGGACCCGCGCCTGGACCTCGCGCCAGGCCCGGTCCAGCGCATCGCGGTCGATGGCGAAACCGGGCGCGAGGCCCATCAGCTCGAAATGATCGGGATCGCGCTGCATCAGACGGTGAAAGACTCACCGCAGCCGCAGGATGCCTTTTCGTTCGGATTGTTGAACCTGAAGCCCTCGTTGAGCCCCTCGCGCGCATAGTCGAGCTCGGTGCCCGCCAGGTACGGCAGGCTCTTGGGATCGACGAACACCTTCACGCCCTGGCTCTCGAAGACCTGGTCTTCCGTCAGGGCCTCGTCCACGTACTCGAGCTTGTAGGCCAGGCCCGAGCACCCGGTGGTGCGCACGCCCAGCCGCAGGCCTATGCCCTTCCCCCGCTTCTGGAGGTAGCGGCTGACGTGGCGTGCGGCGCGTTCGGTCAACGTTACCGACATGGCTTCCTCTTAGCTGTTTCCGTGCTTGGCACGATAATCGTTCACGGCCGCCTTGATGGCGTCCTCGGCCAGGATCGAGCAGTGGATCTTGACCGGGGGCAGCGCCAGTTCCTGGGCGATATGCGTGTTGCGGATATCGAGCGCCTGGTCCAGGGTCTTGCCCTTGACCCATTCGGTCACGAGCGAGCTGGACGCGATGGCCGAGCCGCAGCCGTAGGTCTTGAAGCGCGCGTCCTCGATGACGCCCTCCTCGTTGACCTTGATCTGCAGCTTCATGACGTCGCCACAGGCGGGCGCGCCCACCATGCCGGTTCCCACGGAATCGTCGCCCTTTTCGAAGGAACCGACGTTGCGGGGGTTCTCGTAGTGATCGATGACTTTTTCGCTATAGGCCATGTTTTCTCTCCTGGTTCAGTGTGCAGCCCACTGCACCGTGTTGATGTCGATGCCGTCCTTGACCATTTCCCACAACGGGGACATTTCGCGCAGCTTGTCGACCTTGCCGCGTATCAGCTGGACAGTGAAGTCGATTTCCTCTTCCGTCGTGAAACGGCCGAGGGTGAAACGGATGGAGCTGTGCGCCAGCTCGTCGCTGCGGCCCAGGGCGCGCAGCACGTACGAAGGTTCCAGGCTGGCCGAGGTGCAGGCCGAACCGCTGGACACCGCCAGTTCCTTCACCGCCATGATCAGGGACTCGCCCTCGACATAGTTGAAGCTGACATTCAGGTTGTGCGGAATGCGCTGCTCCATGTCGCCGTTCAGGTAGACCTCTTCGAGGTTGGAGAGGCCCGCCCACAGGCGGTCGCGCAGCATGCGCACGCGCTCGTTCTCGGTCGCCATCTCTTCCTTGGCGAGGCGGAAGGCTTCGCCCATGCCGACGATCTGGTGCGTGGCCAGCGTGCCCGAGCGCATGCCGCGCTCGTGGCCGCCGCCGTGCATCTGCGCCTCGATCCGCACGCGGGGCTTGCGCCGCACGTACAAGGCGCCGATGCCCTTGGGGCCGCACATCTTGTGCGCGCAGAAGGACATCAGGTCGACCTTGAGCGTGGCCAGGTCGATGACGACCTTGCCGGTGGCCTGGGCCGCGTCGACGTGGAAGATCACGCCTTTCTCGCGGCAGATCCCGCCCAGTTTCTCGATGTCCTGGATGACGCCGATCTCGTTGTTGACATACATGACCGAGGCCAGGATGGTATCGGGACGGATCGCCGCCTTGAATACGTCCAGGTCGAGCAGGCCGTTCTCCTGCACGTCGAGGTAGGTGACCTCGAAGCCTTCCCGCTCCAGCTCGCGGCAGGTGTCCAGCACCGCCTTGTGCTCGGTCTTGACCGTGATGATGTGCTTGCCGCGCTCGGCGTAGAAATGCGCCGCGCCCTTGATCGCCAGATTGTCGGACTCGGTGGCGCCCGAGGTCCAGACGATCTCGCGCGGATCGGCGTTGACCAGATCGGCCACTTGTTCGCGGGCGGTTTCGACGGCCCGCTCGGCATCCCAGCCGTAGGCGTGGCTGCGCGAGGCCGGGTTGCCGAACTGTTCGTACAGCCAGGGAACCATGGCGTCGACCACCCGCGGGTCCACCGGCGTGGTCGCCGAATAATCGAGATAAACCGGCGTTTTGATCATGACATCCAACCTTTGTGTTCTGCGCCGGCGCTCAGGCCGTCGCGGTGGATTCGGGAGCGCCCGAGCGGCGGTCCACCAGTACCGACTTGGCGGCGTTGGCTTCCTGCAACTCGCGCATGCGCTGCTGGTCGACCAGGTCCTGCAGGGACACCGAATCCAGGTACTCGACCATCTTGCGGTTGAGCGTGGACCACAGCTCGTGCGTCATGCACTTGCCTGCCTTGCCGTCGTTGCCGCGGGTGCAATCCTGCTTGCCGCCGCAATCGGTGGCGTCCAGCGGCTCGTCCACGGCGAAGATGATGTCGGCCACGGTAACGTGCCGGGCCAGCTTGGCCAGCGAATACCCGCCGCCCGGGCCGCGCATGCTGTCGACCAGCTCGTGCCGGCGCAGCTTGCCGAACAGTTGTTCCAGATAGGACAGCGAAATATTCTGGCGCTGGCTGATGGCGGACAGGGTGACCGGCCCGCTGTGCTGGCGCAGCGCCAGATCGATCATGGCAGTGACGGCAAAGCGTCCTTTCGTGGTGAGTCGCATTCGAAACCCCTGAGATGAACCGGCCGGAGCAAATCCTTAACGATTTACTCAAGTATAGCCAATTCCCGAATGTTTTTCTAGGGATTCGTTCGGGAAACTACGGAGGGGGGAATGTTGCGACGCAGAACAGGGAGCCAGGAAGCGCCCACCGGGCGCCCCGCGGCGGGGGCGCCGCCGGCAAAACAAGGCCCGGACGCGATCCGGGCCTGCAATGGGAACAACGTGAAACGGCCGGTCAGGCCGCCTGGTATTGGGTAGCGCGCTTGCGCACGACCTCCAGCAGCCCCTGGCAGGCGTCCTCGATGTAGTCGAGCACCTTGGCGAAACCTTCCGGCCCTCCGTAGTACGGATCGGGCACGGTGGCTTCCTCGTATTCGTTGGCGAAGCGCATCAGCAACATCAGCTTGTGCTGGTATTGCTTGGGCGCCTGCTGTTGCAGCAACGACAGGTTGTCCCAGTCCATTGCCAGGATCATGTCGAATTCGCGGAAGTCGTCCACGCGGATCTGACGCGCGCGGATTTCGCTAATATCATAGCCACGCTTGCGGGCGGCAGCCTGCATACGGGCATCGGGCGGCTCGCCAATATGAAAGGCGTGCGTCCCGGCCGATTCTATACGGACAACGTCGGAAAGACCGGCGTCCTTCACCAAGCGGCGAAACACGCCCTCTGCGCTCGGCGAGCGGCAGATGTTGCCCATGCACACAAATAGTACCTTGGTCATCATGTCCAGAAGTGTGCGGGAAAACCCCGGATAGTTCAAGCTTTTTTTATAAGCACATGAAAATGCGGTGCTATAAAAATCTCTTTAGAATCATCGCGTTATCTTCCACCCTTTAGAGAATGGGCACCATCGGAATATACGGTGCGCAAGAACGGTGCCATCGGCGGATCGCTGGCGGGCCCCCGGCCCGCACCATTTGAGTGCGCAACTATCTCGCGATGCACAAGTTTTCCGCCCCGGCGGCGGGCCTGCTCACCGCGACGGCGACCCCGCCGCGTTCAGGGCATCCTCGTCGGCCTGCTGCCCGCCGGCACCGAACACTTTCTGCTTGAGCGCCAGCAGTTGGTCGCGGGCCCGCGCCGCCTTCTCGAACTCCAGGTTGCGCGCGTACTCCAGCATGGCCTTCTCCAGCTTCTTGATCTCCTTGGCGATCTGCTTCTCGCCCATGGCCTCGAAACGGGCGGCCTCGAGCGACTCGCCGCCGTCCAGTCCGTCCGAAGGCGCGTAGACACCGTCGATCAGGTCGCGCACTTCCTTCTTGACCCCTTGCGGGACGATGCCGCGTTCCTCGTTGAAGCGCAACTGTTTCTCGCGGCGGCGGGTCGTTTCGTCCAGCGCGCGCCGCATCGAGTCGGTCATCCTGTCCGCATAGAGGATGGCCTTGCCGTTCAGGTTGCGCGCCGCCCGCCCGATGGTCTGGATCAGGCTGCGCTCGGAGCGCAGGAACCCTTCCTTGTCCGCGTCCAGGATGGCCACCAGCGACACTTCGGGGATGTCCAGTCCTTCCCGCAGCAGGTTGATGCCGACCAGCACGTCGAAGGTGCCCAGGCGCAGGTCGCGCAGGATTTCCACGCGCTCGACCGTGTCGATGTCCGAATGCAGGTAGCGCACTTTCACGCCGTGGTCGCTCAGGAAATCCGTCAGGTCCTCGGCCATGCGCTTGGTCAGCGTGGTGATCAGCACGCGGTCGTTGCGCGCCACCCGCTCGTGGATCTCGCCCAGCACGTCGTCCACCTGGTTCAGCGCCGGCCGGATCTCCACCACCGGATCGACCAGGCCGGTCGGCCGCACCACCTGCTCGACCACGGCATCGGCATGCGTCTTCTCGTAGTCCGCCGGGGTGGCCGACACGAAAATGGTCTGACGCATCTTGGACTCGAATTCCTCGAACTTGAGCGGCCGGTTGTCCAGCGCGGACGGCAGGCGGAAACCGTAGCTCACCAGGGTTTCCTTGCGCGAACGGTCGCCCTTGTACATGGCGCCGACCTGCCCCACCGTGACGTGGCTTTCGTCGATGATCATCAGGGCGTCGTGCGGCAGGTAGTCCACCAGCGTCGGCGGCGGATCGCCCGGCTTGGCGCCGGACAGGTGGCGCGAGTAGTTCTCGATCCCCTTGCAGAACCCGAGCTCCTGCAACATCTCGAGGTCGAAGCGGGTGCGCTGCTCCAGGCGCTGGGCCTCGACCAGCTGGCCGTTGTCGACGAAATGCCGGGAGCGCTCGCGCAGTTCTTCCTTGATGGTGTCGATCGCGCGCAGCACGGTGGCGCGCGGCGTCACGTAGTGCGATCCCGGGTAGACCGCGAACCGCAGGATTTTCTGCCGCACCTTGCCGGTCAGCGGATCGAACAGCTCCAGCGTCTCGACCTCGTCGTCGAACAACGTGATGCGCAAGGCCAGTTCGGCATGCTCGGCCGGAAAGACATCGATCTGTTCGCCCCGGACCCGGAACGTGCCGCGCATGAACTCCGTGTCGTTGCGCGTGTACTGCATGGCCACCAGGCGGGCAATGACGTCGCGCTGCCCCACGCGGTCGCCGGTGCGCAGCATCATCACCATGTCGTGATAGTCGTCGGGGTTGCCGATACCGTAGATGCACGAGACACTGGCCACGATGATGGTGTCGCGGCGTTCGAGCAGGCTCTTGGTGGCCGACAGGCGCATCTGCTCGATGTGCTCGTTGATGGACGAATCCTTCTCGATGAAGAGATCGCGCGTCGGCACATAGGCTTCGGGCTGGTAGTAGTCGTAGTACGAGACGAAGTACTCGACGGCGTTGCGCGGGAAGAACTCCCGCATCTCGGCGTAGAGCTGGGCGGCCAGCGTCTTGTTGGGCGCCAGCACGATGGCCGGACGGCCCATGCGGGCGATCACGTTGGCCATGGTGTAGGTCTTGCCCGAGCCGGTCACGCCCAGCAGGGTCTGGTACAGCAGGCCGTCTTCGATGCCTTCGCACAACAGCCCGATGGCCGCCGGCTGGTCCCCGGCGGGCGGATAAGGCTGGTAGAGCTGGAAGGGACTGCCATCGTACGAGACGAAACGGGGCTCGAAGCCCGGCACGCCGGCCGCTGCCGCCACCGGGCCGGCACCGTCTTGAACGCCGGGCGGGACCCCGGGCTGGTCCCCGGGTTGGCCCCCTTCGGAAGGCGTAGTCTGCATGCTAGACTCTTGTTTCATCAGGAAAACTTCGGCAGCAAAAGGGTCCCAGAGTTCCAGGCCCCCGATGGATTTCGCATTGTAAAAACCAACCTGCCATTATCCCCTGCCCCCCTTCTTCCTTCAACCCTGCGCGCTTAACGGACGCTTTTCATGACTTCGCTCTTCGCCGCCGTAGAACTGGCCCCTCGCGACCCTATTCTGGGCCTTACCGAACAATTCAACGCCGATACCCGCAGCAACAAGGTCAATCTCGGCGTGGGCGTGTACTACAACGACGAAGGCCGGATCCCTCTCCTGAAAGCGGTCCGCAAGGCCGAGCAGGCACGTATCGACGCCGCCGCCGCGCGCGGCTACCTGCCCATCGAAGGGCTGCCGGGCTATAACCGCGCGGTGCAGGAACTGCTGCTGGGCGCCGGTTCGCCGCTGATCGCCGCGGGCCGCGTCCTGACGGCCCAGAGCCTGGGCGGCACGGGCGCGCTCAAGATTGGCGCCGACTTCCTGAAACGGCTGGTTCCCCAGGCCAAGGTCGCCATCAGCGACCCGAGCTGGGAAAACCACCGTGCGCTGTTCGAATACGCCGGCTTCGAAGTCGTCAACTACCCCTATTACGATGCGGCCACGCAAGGGGTGAACTTCGCCGGCATGATCGCGGCGCTGGAAAACTATCCCGCCGGCACCGTGGTCGTGCTGCATGCCTGCTGCCACAACCCCACCGGCGTGGACCTGACCGCCGACCAGTGGACCAAGGTGGTCGAGGTGGTCAAGGCGCGCCAGCTCATCCCCTTCCTGGACATCGCCTACCAGGGTTTCGGCGACGGCATCGACGCCGACGCCACGGCCGTGCGCCAGTTCGCCGACGCCGGCCTGACCTTCCTGATCAGTTCGTCTTTCTCCAAGTCCTTCTCGCTTTACGGCGAACGCGTGGGCGCCCTGTCCCTGGTCGCCGCCGACAAGGACGAAAGCGGCCGCGTGCTGAGCCAGCTCAAGCGCGTGATCCGCACCAACTACTCCAACCCGCCCACCCACGGCGGCACGGTGGTCGCCCAGGTGCTGACCTCGCCCGAGCTGCGCGCCGAGTGGGAAACCGAGCTGGGCGAAATGCGCGAACGCATCCGCGCCATGCGCACCGCCCTGGTGGCCAAGCTGAAGGAGCGCGGCGTGGCCCGCGACTTCGGCTTCGTGATGCAGCAGCGCGGCATGTTCTCGTACTCGGGCCTGACCGCGGCCCAGGTGGACCGCCTGCGCGAAGAGCACGGCATCTATGCCGTCTCGACCGGCCGCATCTGCGTGGCCGCGCTCAACAGCCGCAACATCGATGCCGTGGCCGACGGCATCGCCGCTGTGCTGAAATAGCGCCCTAGAAGTAGCCCCCTACGCGCTTCGGGCGCCCCCCAGGGGGCGGCACCGGCGGAGCCGGATCCGCTGTGTCCTGGTTGCGCTCTAGCGTTTGGGCGTGCTATAGTCATGGGCTCGATTCCCCGATAGCTCAGTCGGTAGAGCGACGGACTGTTAATCCGCAGGTCACTGGTTCGAACCCAGTTCGGGGAGCCAAGATTGAAAATGAAAAACGGACGCCTCTGGCGTCCGTTTTTCATTTCGGGCCCGCCTTCGCCATTGCCTCGGCCGCCGCGATCTGCGCCCGAAACTTCATTCAACATTCAATCTTGATCAACGCCAGGCCGTCCGGTAATTTGCCGCAGCACGGCCGATCCGGCGTCCGTTTTCGCGGCATGCCGGGACCGCGGTCATTCCCACGACGAGGCGGCGAGCACGCATCGCGCCCGCACCACCGGAGAAGACACCATGCAGAGACGCGCCTTGCTGTCGGCCGCGCTGGCCGGCCTGGCCTGCGCGGCCGCGGCGCCCGCCCGGGCCGACACGTTCCCGTCCCGCCCCATCCGCTTCGTCGTCCCCGGCAGGGGAGGCCGCCAGGGCGGCGCAGGTTGCCAGGCAGGACAGCAGGAGGGCGGCCAGGGGGAGAAGGCGCGGTCGGCGTGGCGTATCCATGGGACCTCCATTTGGTTCCGTTCCCGTCATTGGCTAAGATTGTTCCGGCTGCCACTGACAAGGCCCGGAATGTCCGCCTCACTGGCCGGGAACGTCATCGCACTGTACCAGGAGCATGCGGCTGTGTTCGAGAAACCGCGCGGTGCGGCATGGCGCGCCAAGGCGACGTGGGGCGGAGCGACGGCTGGATTGGCAACGCCTCTGAATGCAACGTGATTGGATGGAACCATGAGCACCATTGCCCTTCCCACCTATGAAGACGTCCAAGCCGCGGCCCGGCGTATCGAGGGCCACGCGCACAGGACGCCGGTCATGACCTCCCGAACGGTCAACGAGGCATTCGAGGCGGACGTGTTTTTCAAGTGCGAGAACCTGCAGCGCATGGGCGCGTTCAAGTTCCGCGGGGCGTTCAACGCCCTATCGAAGTTCAGCGAGGCGCAGCGCAAGGCGGGGGTGGTGGCGTTTTCGTCGGGCAACCATGCGCAGGCGGTTGCGTTGTCGGCCAGGCTGCTGGGCATTCCCGCCACGATCCTGATGCCGCTGGACGCGCCCGCGGCGAAGATGGATGCGACGCGGGGCTACGGCGGCCGCGTCGTGACCTACGACCGCTACACCGAGGACCGCGAACAGATCGGCCAGGATCTTGCCCGCGAGCACGGGCTCACGCTGATCCCCCCCTACGACCACGAAGACGTGATCGCCGGGCAGGGGACGGCCGTCAAGGAGTTGTTCGAGGAGGCCGGCGAACTCGACGCCTTGTTCGTACCGCTGGGCGGCGGAGGGCTGCTGTCGGGCTCGGCGCTGTCGACCCGTGCGTTGGCGCCCGGCTGCAAGCTCTACGGGGTGGAGCCGGAGGCGGGCAATGATGGCCAGCGTTCGTTCCGGTCGGGCGAGATCGTCCACATCGATACGCCGCAGACGATCGCCGACGGCGCCCAGACCCAGCACCTGGGCTTGCTGACCTTCGCCATCATCCGGCGCGACGTGGATGACATCCTGACGGCCCGCGACGAAGAACTGACCGCATGCATGCGGTTCCTGGCGGAACGGATGAAGCTTGTCGTCGAACCTACCGGCTGCCTGGGTTTCGCCGCCGCGCGGTCCATGAAGCAGCAACTGCGGGGCAAGCGCATAGGCGTGCTGGTCAGCGGAGGCAACGTGGACATCGATCGGTTCGGCGCGCTCATGCGAAACGCATGAACGGCCTGGCCGGTGCATTCAAGGACGCCGTTCCTCAATCCTCCGGCCGCAAGTGCGGGAACAGGATCACGTCCCGGATGCTCGGGCTGTCGGTCAGCAGCATCACCAGCCGGTCGATCCCGATGCCGCAGCCGGCCGTCGGAGGCATGCCGTATTCCAGCGCCCGGATGTAGTCGGCGTCGTAGTACATGGCTTCTTCATCGCCGGCGTCCTTGGCCTCGACCTGCTTGCGGAATCGCTCCGCCTGGTCTTCGGCATCGTTCAGCTCCGAGAACCCGTTGGCGATCTCGCGCCCGACCATGAACAACTCGAAGCGCTCGGTGATGCCCGGGCGGGTGTCCGAGCCGCGCGCCAGCGGCGACACTTCCACCGGATAGTCGATGATGTAGGTCGGCTGCCACAGCTTGGCTTCCGCCGTCTCCTCGAACAGGGCCAGTTGCAGCGCGCCCAGGCCGGCACGAGCCAGTTGCGGGCCTTCCACGTGGGCGCCCAGCCGCTTGAGTTCCGCGCGGACGAAGGCTTCGTCGTTCAACTGCTCGTCGGTGTAGCCGGGCTCGGCATACTTGTGGATGGCCTCGCTGATGGTCAGCCGGTCGAAGGGCTGCGACAGGTCCACTTCGCGGCCCTGGTAGGTCACCTTGGCGTTGCCGGTGGCGTCGATGGCGGCCTGGCGGATGATCTGCTCGGTGAAGTCCATCAGCCAGCGGTAGTCGCCGTAGGCCGCGTAGAACTCCATCATGGTGAATTCCGGGTTGTGCCGGGGGCTGACGCCTTCGTTGCGGAAGTTGCGGTTCAGCTCGAACACGCGCTCGAAGCCGCCCACGATCAGGCGCTTGAGATAGAGCTCGGGCGCGATGCGCAGGTACATGGGCATGTCCAGCGCGTTGTGGTGGGTCGTGAAGGGCTTGGCCGCGGCGCCGCCGGGGATGGCGTGCAGCATGGGCGTTTCCACCTCCAGGAAGCCGGCCTCGGTCATCAGGCGGCGGATGGAGGCGATGGCGCGGCTGCGCGCCACGAAAGTGTTGCGCGTCGACTCGGTCATGACGAGGTCGACGTAGCGCTGGCGGTAGCGCATTTCCTGGTCGGAGATGCCGTGGAACTTGTCGGGCAGGGGGCGCAGCGACTTGGTCAGGAGCCGCACTTCGGTGGCCTGGATCGACAGCTCGCCCTTGTTGGTCTTGAAGACCTTGCCGCGCACGCCCAGGATGTCGCCGATGTCCCAGTGCTTGAAGGCGTTGTAGACCTCCTCGCCGACGAGCTCCTTGCTCAGGTAGATCTGGATGCGGCCGGTGGCGTCCTGCAGGGTGGCGAAGCTGGCCTTGCCCATGACGCGCTTGAGCATCATGCGGCCGCCGACGCTGGCGGAGATGTCGGTGGCGTCCAGCGCTTCTTTTTCGGTGCCGTCATGCGCCGCGTGCAACGCGGCCGCACGGTCGGCGGGCACGAAGTCGTTGGGGAAGGCCGGCCCGGCTTCGCGCAGGCGGGCGAGCTTGGCGCGCCGTTCGGCGATGATCTGGTTTTCGTCTTGCGCGGGTTCGTTGGCGGTGGGCCGGTTGTCGGTCATGATGGCTATCGTGTCAGTAATGTCGGATGTCGGCGAGGTCGGGGGGCCGACGTCGCCGCGCTCCCCGGGGCCGGTCAGACGCCTTGTTTCAGGCTGGCTTCGATGAAGGGATCGAGGTCGCCATCGAGCACCTTCTGGGTGTTGGAGATTTCGAGGTTGGTGCGCAAATCCTTGATGCGGCTCTGGTCCAGCACGTATGAACGGATCTGATGGCCCCAGCCCACGTCGGTCTTGGAGTCCTCGAGCTTCTGCTGCTCGGCCATGCGTTTGCGCATTTCCAGCTCGAACAGCTTGGATTTCAGCATCTGCATCGCCTCGGCGCGGTTGCGGTGCTGCGAACGATCGTTCTGGCACTGCACGACGATGCCCGTGGGGACGTGGGTCATCCGCACCGCGGAGTCGGTCTTGTTGATGTGCTGGCCGCCCGCGCCCGACGCGCGGAAGGTGTCCACGCGGATGTCGGCGGGGTTGACCTCGATCTCGAAGGAATCATCGACTTCCGGGTAGACGAACACACTGGCGAACGAGGTGTGGCGGCCGCCGGACGAGTCGAAGGGGCTCTTGCGCACCAGGCGGTGCACGCCGGTCTCGGTGCGCAGGTAGCCGAAGGCGTACTCGCCCTCGATCTTGATGGTGGCGGACTTGATGCCGGCCACTTCGCCCTCGGACTCTTCCATGAGTTCGGCCTTGAAGCCTTTGCGCTCGGCGTACTTCAGATACTGCCGGAGCAGCATGGAGGCCCAGTCCTGCGCCTCGGTGCCGCCGGCGCCGGCCTGGATGTCCAGGAAGCAGTTGAGCGGGTCGGCCGGATTGGCGAACATGCGGCGGAATTCCAGTCCGTCCACTTTTTCCTCGATGCCCGCGGCATCGCCGACGATGGATTCCAGCGTGGCGTCGTCGCTGTCGGCGGCGGCCATCTCGAACAGCTCGGTGGCGTCGCGCAGGCCCGAGTCGATCTCATTGATGGTCTGGACGATCGTTTCCAGGGCCTTCTTTTCGCGGCCCAGGTCCTGGGCGTGCTTGGGGTCGTTCCAGACGTCGGCGCTTTCCAGCTCCGCGTTCACGACCTGCAGGCGTTCATCTTTGACATCGTAGTCAAAGATACCTCCGTAGATCCTGGGTGCGAGCAGCCAGGTCCTGCAGTTGGGCTTCGAGTTGGTTGAGGCGTTCTGCTTCCATGCTGAATTCCAGGTGATTTTTCGCGTAACCCATTATTTTAACGTAGGCTGGGCGCCCACCGCCGGGCCGCGCGGGGTATTCAGCGCGCGGCGTCCTGGCCGTGCTCGATCACCAGTTGCACCGACACCATCCCGTTCCAGTTGTTCAGGGCCAGGCGGTAGGCCAGGTCCACGGCGGGCGGCAGGGCGTCGGCGTGGCCGAACCAGATCGCGTCGAACCGCTGGCTGCCGCGCTCCAGGGCGAGCTTCAGGTGTTTTTCGCCCACCACGCGCTGGTTGCGGACGATGAAGGCATCGACGAACACGGGGGCCGGGAACCCCGCGCCCCAGACCTGCTGGTCCAGCAGGGTGGCGACCTCGGCGTTGGCGTAATCGGTCTCCAGCGAACCGTCGGTCTCCAGCGCCGGTTCGAAGCGGCTGCGGCCCGTCAGTTCGCGCACGGCGGCGTCGAAGGCCGGCCCGAAGGCGGCGAAGTCCGCCTCGTGCAGGGTCAGGCCGGCAGCCATGGCATGGCCGCCGAACTTGCGGATCAGGCTGGGGTAGCGCTTGGAGACGAGGTCCAGCGCGTCGCGCAGGTGTACGTCGGGCACGGAGCGGCCCGAGCCGCGCAGTTCGCCGTCGCCGGCCGGCGCGAAGGCCAGGGTCGGGCACCAGAAACGGTCCTTCAGGCGCGAGGCCACCAGGCCGACCACGCCCTGGTGCCAGGAGGCGTCGAACACGCACAGGCTGGCCGCCGAGGCCGCGGGCAGAGCATCCAGCGAGGCCAGGGCCTGGTCGCGCATGCCCGCCTCGATCTCGCGGCGCTCGCGGTTCATGGTGTCGAGTTCGCGCGCCAGCGTCAGGGCTTCGTCCTCGTCGTCGGTGACGAGGCAGCGTATGCCCAGGCTCATGTCGGCCAGACGGCCGGCGGCGTTGATGCGCGGGCCCAGGGCGAAGCCCAGGTCGAAGGTGCTGGCCTCGCGGGCCTGGCGGCCGCTTACGGAGAACAGCGCGCGCAGGCCGGGCTGCATGCGCCCGGCGCGTATGCGCTTCAAGCCCTGCGCCACCAGCAGGCGGTTGTTGGCGTCCAGGCGGACCACGTCGGCCACGGTGCCCAGGGCGACGAGATCGGTCAGGGCATCGAGCCTGGGCCCGCCGTCGCCGCCGAAGGCGCCGCGCTGGCGCAGCTCGGCGCGCAGCGCCAGCAGCAGGTAGAAGATGACGCCGACCCCGGCCAGGTGCTTGGACGGGAAGCCGCAGCCGGGCTGGTTGGGATTGACGATGGCCAGGGCGTCGGGCAGGACGTCGCCGGGCAGGTGGTGGTCGGTGATCACTACCTGCATGCCGGCGTCGCGGGCCGCCGCCACGCCATCCAGGCTGGCGATGCCGTTGTCGACCGTGATCAGGATGTCGGGCTTGCCGGCCGGATGGGCGCAGGCCAGGTCGACCACCGCCGGCGACAGGCCGTAGCCGGTCTCGAAACGGTTGGGCACGAGGAAATCGACCACGGCGCCCATGGCGCGCAGGCCGCGCAGGCCCACGGCGCAGGCGGTGGCGCCGTCGCAGTCGTAGTCGGCCACGATCAGCAGCCGCTTGCGCGTGGCGATGGCGTCGGCCAGCAGGGCGGCGGCGCGGCCGGCGTGGGTCAGCAGAGAGGGGGCCAGCATGGCCTGCCAGTCGGGCGCGGTTTCCTGCGGCGCGGCCACGCCGCGCGCCGCCCACAGGCGGGCCAGTAGGGGATGGATGCCGGCCAGTTCCAGGCGGCGCAGGGCCGCCGGGTCAGGCTGACGGGTCAGGATTCTTGGGGCAGCCACCAGCGTTTCCAGTCATGTCGGGGGGAGGGCAGCCAGCGCAGCAGGGCGGGCCGCCGTTCTATTGTCAGGGTGACCAGCCGTTCGCGGGCCGGCAGCACCAGGGTCAGTTGTCGCAGCGAGCCGGCGCGCAGCGCCGCCTCGGCCGGGGCGAACCAGTCGCGGTCCAGCCGTGCGGCGGCGTCCAGCCAGCCGCGCCAGTCGTCGGTGCGCTCGGGCACGGCCAGGTCGTCCAGTTCCACCCGCGCGCCGGCTTGGATCGCCGTGGCCGTCCCGGCCGCGGGCTGCCAGGGCAGCCCGTCGCGTTCGGCCAGCGTGCGCAGCCAGGGCGCGCCGCCGGCCAGCAGGGATGGCCGGCCGGCGGGCCAGTCGGGCAGCCAGGGCGCGGCGCCGCCGTACAGCCACAACGCGTTGACCGGGGCGAGTCCCCGGGCTTCGCGGACGGCATTGACCGGCGTCTCGTGCCAGTGCATCTGGATTTCGTTGACCAGCTTGCGCCAGGGGCGGGCCTGGGGCGAGCGCGGCCACCAGGCGTCCAGCGCGGCGCCGGCCACGGCCTCTGGCGTGCCGGTATGCTGGGCGGCGCCCTCGGGCAGGTCCAGGCGCCAGCGGCGCGTGCCGACGGCGCTGGCCGTCGCCCCGTGCGCATCCAGCGCCGGCCGGGCCGCGGCCAGCAAGGCCTCGCTTTCGTTCCGCGTGGTATCCAGTCCGGCGGGGTCGGTCAGGACCAGGCCGTCGCGGCCGACCTGGATATGGGCCAGGTCCGCCAGCCAGACGGGCCGGCCGGCTTCCGGGTCGTGCGCCAGCAAGGGGGCGAGCCCCGCGCCGTATCTGCCGTCCGGCGGCCGATAGCCAGCCTGGTGCAGCCACCAGTATTCCCGCGCGGTGCAGCCGGCCTCGAAGGGGTCGAAAGCCTGCTGGACCGGCCGCGCGGCGCCCAGCCAGGCAACCAGCGTGCGCACGGCGGGCTGGTCCGAGAGCTGGCGCGCCAGCTCGGGCGCGATGGCGGCATCGGTCAGCAGGCCGGGAAGCAGCAGGGTCAGGGCGGTGGAGGAGGCGGACACGACGGTCAGATCCGGATACAGGGCCCGCGGGGGGCGGGCCGAATGGCCGGTATTGTAGAAGAGACAGGTGATCACGTCTCCCGGCTGCAGCGGCAGAAACTGCGAGAAGAAGCTGACCAATCGATAGACGCTGGAGATCATCAGCGCGGTGCTGTTGTTCTGCCTCAGCTCGCCATTGACGGTGGTACGCAGGGCCAGGCGCTGCGGATCGGCAATGTCGTCCGCCGTGACCACGACGGGCCCCAGGGGACACGAGGTCGCGAAATTCTTGCTGCCCCCCAGCTCGATGGCCGCCAGCCCGTTCTGGAACGTGATCTGACGATCGCGCAGCGTCACGTCGTTCAGGATGGTATAGCCGTATATGTGCGCGGCGGCGTCCTCTTCGCGTATCCATCGGCCCGGTTTGCCGATCACGACAGCCAGCTCGATTTCATAATCCAGCTTGCGGGTCAGCCTCGCATCCAGCTCGATGCCTGCATCCGGCCCGATCACCGCCCGCGGGGTCTTGAAGAAAAAGGCGGGATCCTTTCCCGACAAGGCCAGATCGGCAATCTCGTCCAGGTGATCGGCGTAGTTGCCGCCTGTCGCCAGAATGATGCCGGGCACCAACGGCGCCAACAGCCTGGCCGACGGCACCACCACCCGCGAGCCACCGGCCGCCAGCGCCCGCCGTGCCAATGCCTGCCCCGCCTGCGCCGAGGCGATGAATGCGTTGACGTCGCCAAGCACGGCCCGTTCGGCCTCGCTCAACCCGCCGCTGGCCTCGCACGACGCGGCGATGTCCACCACGCCGCCGTCGCCGTCCAGCACCCCGATGCGCGCACCCTGCGCACTGTCGAATCGCACGAGCTTCATGCCCTCTCCCTGGTTTCATTCAGGGCGGAGTCTAGGGACCGTTCTCGCATGACGACAAATTGGTCGGAATGGTGCATGCTTCGCCTGGATTGGTTCGAACCAATCCGCACAAAAACAAAGGAGACACCGGCATGCGCAAGAATGCCCCCATCGAGCCCGTCCAGGCGGTCACGCGCTATATCGCGCAAAGCAAGTTGCGGCCTGGCGAACGTTTGCCGGCCGAGCGCGAACTTGCGTCCCTGCTGGGGCTGAGCCGGGGCAATCTGCGCCAGGCCTTGGCGGAGCTGGAAGCCAACGGCGAGGTGCAGCGCCATGTCGGCCGTGGCACCTACCTCAGCAGACCCACGCGCCGGTCGTCGCCCCTGGAACCCCTGAAGATCGCGTCGCTCACCAATCCTGTCGAGCTCATGGCCGCGCGCCTGATCATCGAACCGCAGACCGCCGCGCTGGCGGCCGTCTACGGTTCGGCCCAGGACTTCTCCCGCATCATGGCGGCCCTGCAGCAGATGGAAGGCGAGAAAATCCTCTCGCGCACCCAGGCTCAGGCGGAATCCTTCCACCGCGCCATCGCCGCCGCCTCGCACAACCGGCTGCTGCAGGCGTTGACCGACATCCTGTTCGACATCCGCACCGCCATGCACGGCAGGCCAGCCGCCCCCTTCAACATGGCCGAGGATATCCAGCGCATGTACGCGGAACACGCGGCCATCGCGCAGGCCATCGTCAAGCGCTCGGCCCCGGAAGCGGAACGCCGCATGCGCCTGCACCTGGAATCGCTGCAACGCCAGACCGAGTCTTTCGCGGCCTGAGCCGGGGCGCGCCGAATCCCCACCAAAATAGTCGATCGCCGCGCCGCCACGCCGCCCATGAAACGAACCTACTTGCTGCCGATAGCGGCACTGATACTTTCGGGTCTGGCGGTTGTGCTGTTTCGACCGGTTTGGCGCATCGCGACGAACTGATCGACAAGATGCGTCACCTGGCAACGCATGATCCGTTGACCGACGCGAAAAACCGAAGCGCCTTCCTGGAACATTCGATGCGGATCCTCGGCGAGGGAAACGGGTCCCTCGCCGTCCTGACGATAGCCAATGATCGCGACGGTCCGGCCATCGAACCCATTCTGTCCGATTCTGTGAAATGAAGGCTCAATAGCCGCGAAGCGCATCAAGAGCCCCGTCTCAATCGGACCCGCCAGCGCTCCAACAAGACCGAGATGGAGTTGGCACTCTTCTCCCGCTCCGCGTTCCCGACTCGCTTCGCCCCGTCCATGAAGGCCTGATTGACAACCGCGACGTATTTATTGAACAAATCAGAGCCAGCGAACTCCGCCAGGGGCTTCACCTTCTCCTTAAAAGTACCGGAGTCCGTATCGATCAGGTGCTCACGGACTAGCCGCATCTCACGTCTAGTTTGCTCCTGCTCTGCCAATGAGTAATATCGCGACTCCGTCTGCATGGTATGTGCCCTCACCAGGACCTGCCACGAAAGACCGATTCGCGTCAATTCGCGTACAGCCCCATGAACATCATCACTCTCCATTTCGCGTCGCAAAGCCTTCACCTCATCCTCCGACAGCCCTCGAACAAGCGCATCGGCCAGATAGTCATCCAAAGCCACGCCCGGCGGTAACAACAGGCGAACCATATCGGATTTGAAAGCAGCGAGATTGGGAGCCCATAAAGAATGATCAGGCCCCCATTTCGTCTCTGGCAAGACTTCCGCGAAATATGTCCGGCTGAACAAGTCGGCGGAAAGCCCAAAGAGCTGCGTAGGAGCGATATATCCCTCACGTTTCCGGGAAAGCTCCAAGGCATTGGCTTGCGCCGTCGAGTCCAGCACGGCCTGTGCCCTCAGCATTGCAGGCATCGCCAGCGCCAGGAAAACCAGGACTATCGAAATTTTACGGCGCATATTCCCAGGACCGAGAGCAGTTTAGTTGGCGCGTCAACGCGATACAAAACTTGTGAAAAAACCAGCTGTTCCGATAATATGCCATGCTCCAAGAACATTAGTCAGCCGGCGGTCGATCTGGTCGGCATCCCTCGCTTGTCCACTGTCTCGATAAACCATGCTCTTCCTCGAACGTCTCTTTTCCGGGCTTCGTCCTGTCGTTGCCTTGATCATCCTTTTCGGCCTTGCTGGATGCGCTTCACTCAGCACCGTAGCGCCTGGCGCCAACTCCATTCCTGACGAAGAAGCTGCCATTCTCGAAATCGACCAATCAGTGAAAGCCTCCGTCAGACCACAACTCAATGCGATATACGACGAGTACGGCTCGACTGTCATACCGTCCGAATCCTTCAAAGACTACCACCGCATAAAAGTCGCTCCGGGAGCATACACGGTCCAGCTCAAGGTCTATTCGGCCGGCCACTATCCTGCTTTTCCCCGCATAAGAATCCGAGCCCGTTCGGGCAAGACCTATTTGTTCACCGGCAACCTGATCATGGATGGGCGAGCCGTTCGGGCTGAATATACCGAGATCCCGACGCCTCCTGCCGTCGAAACCAAACAATGAGAAGAATGATGAGCAGACTACCCAGCGCCTCGGGGTGGATCCTGGTTGCGGCCACCGCCGGCTGCGCTGCACCTCCGCCGGTCCAACTCTCCGAAGCCCCGTCAGCGGCCAAGATCCGATTCGTCAACCAAGTCGATAAAACGCTGCTCAATCTTTACCCCCCCACCGAGTGCAACAACGGCTTCAATGTGATCAATAATCACTGGCTGGGCCATGCCATCCAAGCGGTCGCCGGGGATGTCCCCCGGAGAGTAGGAATGCTGGACCCAGTCGACGCAACCGATCGCAATATCGCCGAAATCGCCGTGGCCCCGCTC
Source organism: Alcaligenaceae bacterium SAGV5 (assembly GCA_009360345.1). GTDB lineage: Bacteria > Pseudomonadota > Gammaproteobacteria > Burkholderiales > Burkholderiaceae_B > Pigmentiphaga. The sequence continues at coordinate 1,269,212 of SPDP01000001.1, read as the reverse complement.
CAGATCGTCAATGTGGGGACCTTCAGCGGAGCCGGCGTACAGTGCCTGGGCGGCCTCAGTTTTACCGCCCAGGAAAAAACACAATACGAGGTCAGGCTCTCGGCAGAATCAGGCGGGCGCTGCCAATTGACGGCCAGCAGGCTGGAAAACATAGACGGCTCGATAATGAGGGTGCCCGTCAACGATGTCGGGCCACTCATCTGTCGCAGCGCCCGGCAATAGCGAGGCTCGCGTCGACCCTCGAAGGGTCGATGATCGTATCTCAGCGATGCCTCAAGACGATGTCAAGATCGAATAAGCCAGCGGCATCAGGGGTCGAGGAAGCAGCGGGATGTCGCCATCATCCGCACGTGCTGAGCCGAATTGACCGACGGGGTGTGCAGCAGACGCATGTCCATGAGGAAGACATCGCCCGCACGTCCGGACATCTCCACGACCCTGACCTTCAGGCCATCGAGCTCGCGCTTCAGATCTTCCGCCGTTCTCAATATCCGGCGTAGCCGGGACGACGCGCCATCCGGCTGCATATCGACACGATGGGATCCGGCCAGCGCCAGCGTTCCCCCACCCCCGCCAGCCACGTCATCGATCAGGAAAAATGCCTGTATCCCGGGCAAGCGGCCTGGCGGCTTCGCCGCCACGTCCACATGCCAGTTCAAACCTTGCAGCGTCGAGGCGCCTTGACGGGGCGGCGACAGCAACAGTTCGACATCCTGGACAACCTTCGGCATCCGTCCGGCCAGTCGCGTCACCTCGGCCAGCAACGCCTGGGTAACCAGCGATTCGTGCAGCCCGGGCAGCCTGACAAGCGAAGACAACTTGCCGATCTGCTGGAAGACAGGCAGCCCGCGCACCGAAGCGGGCATGCCCTTTCCCTCGGACACGCGCTTGAGTTCATCAAGCAGCTTCTGCCGGACAGCCATCATCCGCTTACGCGGATGAAAGCCCTCCAACCGGACATACCCTTGATCGGCGAAACAATCGGTTTGAGCAGTATTCATTGGCAAGAAGTCCTTGGAGGAACCGGCGCCCCGACTCCCGCCACTCAATGCAGGTAAAACGGCGTACTGCCCCGTGGCCATGCGCCGTCTATTCGACTGCTTCGAGGATACACATGGCATCGCCCTCCGCCCAGACCGTTCATCTCGCCCCTCCGGCCTCCTGTCCGAACTGCGGTCGCGCGCGGATCGTCCACGCCACGGGCGAGAAAACCGCACCCCGGCGAACATTCGCCAGCACCCCGCAGCTCGCGATTTATGTAGCGAATCTCCTGCTGATCGGCGGGGCCATCGCGATTTCCGTACAGCCAGAGAGCGCATCGTCACCGCTGATATTCGGCGGATTCCTGGCCGGCCATATCTGCCTCGGCCTATACGCGATCCTGCTACGCGAGCGCGGGCTGCTGTTTCTGAACGCCGCACTCGCGGCGTTGGATCTCTACGCGGTTCTCATTCGGCTCTGACGTCCCGCTTGCGCACCGGCTGGCCGCGCAACGCTTGATCAGATCGACACTGTGGCAACGCCGGCCCTACGAAAACCAGCCAACGCTGCCGCAGCAACCACTCAAGTATTGTCTTTCACCGTGGGGGTGGGCCCGTTGGCCTTGACCGACTCAATGCCATTGTCCCGTGCCGACGTGCCCGAGTACATCTCGCTGCGCCCGATGACCTCGCCATTCGCTCCCGTCAAGGTGAAATAGGGCGAACCGTCGGATGCCGTCTTGCGTTGATATCTTGCGTCGCTCGGGGAGTTCTTACGCACCGATTCAATGCCACCCAAGGCGCTCGCTTTGGCGGTGTAACGCTCGCTGGTAAGAATGACTTCGTGATTGCCGGCTTTTAGGTTGAACATGTACTGATCACCGCTACGCTTCAAGTCGTAGTAACCGCTCATAGGAGCCTCCGATGTCTGAGTTCTTCATCTGATGGTCGATCGGTGCTGCGATGCGTATCGTATACATGAACGCCGGCCAATGGTAGTACGGTTTTTTTGCCTGTAGGGACGCGAGTAAAGGAGCAAGGGGGAACGCTATAGCACACATGGATCGATACTAGAATCCTGCTTTGCCAATGACTGCTTTCGACCCGAAACGGCCGTTTGAGCTTTGATGGCCAATGTCTGCTTTATAAGGGTTAGCGGTCGTTGCATACGGACAACTGAGTGGCCGCTTTCAGTCAACAGAGAGCTAACGCGTCTAAATAAACGATAGTTTGCGATTCAGAGATTGGAATCCCATTGATCTACATACATCACGCAAAGATGCTTAGGCCGAGGCGGTGGAATCGGCTGAAATTAATGCTTTAATGCAGCTACACATCGATACATGAAAGCGTGGACTACTCAGGATCACAGGGTTTAAGGAGAGAGAGATGCCCATCGTGTTCATTCATGGCGTGAACAATCGCGTTGAGGACAAAGATTACGAGCCGGGAATCAACAGCAAGCGAGAGTATTTCAGAAGCACTTTCGCTCCACGTGTGGGGATGTCGGTCCAGCCGCAACATGTAATGTTCCCCTACTGGGGTGGCCAGGGCGTTGATTTCCGATGGAAGCAGGCTTCATTGCCCCGTAGTTCGGATGATGTTGTTGCGTTGGGTTCAAATGGTGCGGCCCTCGAACTGTGGCTCGGCGAAGTACGGTTCCAGAAGGGCAGCGAGGCGGTCAGTCTGGGCGAGATCAGCCGCAAGGAAGGATTCATAGCCGCGCTAGATCTGTTCTGGGACACTGCTTCAGTTGCCGTTTCCGCTGACCGTACACAGGAAATCGCTACGTATTACGAAGCCTCGCTGCGATATGCCGAAGACGATCCTGCTCCGGCATGGGCACTTGCCATTCCCGCCCTGGACAATGTAGCGTTTGCCCATAAACTCCTCGAAACCGTAGCTCCCTACCTGCAGCAGAACGCAGCTACTCCAGTTGCCGTGGCTTTAGGAATCGGGGACTGGTTCGCATCAGTGCGGGAAGCGATCCGTCGGCTTGAAGATGCGCCTGGCGATGCCGCAAGTGCAGTACTGGCTAAGCTAGGCAGAAAATCCGTCCATGAGAGTGCTTCCAGGTTTCTCGGCGATATCTTTGTTTACTTGACGACGCGCGATCAGTCGGGTCCCTCCAGCATCCTGGCAGACGTCCTGGCGAAACTTCAGGAGGCGCACGCCGCGAGAACACCGGGTGACGACAAGCTCGTTGTGGTCGGTCACAGCCTGGGCGGCTTGCTTGCCTATGACGCGTTTACCCATTACTTGCCTGACATAAAAGTAGAATACTTCATCACAGTTGGCTCTCAAGTGGCCTTATTCGAGGAAATGACCCTCTGCAAGACCAGCAAGCTCGGTATACCCAAGAATCCTCCCCGCGACCGCTTACCGAGGCCTTCGAATGTTGCGCGTTGGATCAACGTGTATGACACGAACGACGCGTTCTCCTTCCGGGCAGAAGGCGTGTTCCTCGATGCGGAGGATTACAAGTTCGACACAGGCTACGGTCTGCTGGGTGCCCACGGTGGCTACTTCCTAAGCCCAAGCTTCTACAAGCGACTTGCCAAGAGGGTCATGGAGGCGAAGGCTTAGACATGGGCATTATTTTCGAATCTCAGGCATTCCAGGACAATCCCAAGGTAACCGCGACACATGTTCTGCTCGTGGGGTGCGGTGAGTACCCTGGTCTGGCTGCCGCGCAAGGCGGATTGCAGCCACTGATGCCTCCGCGCCTTTCGGTGGAGACCATGGCCAACTGGTTCCTTTCCGGCCGTGACGCAATGCCTGCAGGCCAGGAACAGCCTCCCGAGAAAGCGTTCCATAACCCATATGCGCCGTTGGGAACGCTTGCCATACTTGCGTCCCCGGCAGAGACTTACACATTGCCCTCAGGAAAGGTCGCAGCCTGCACCAGGCCGACCCTCGCGAACTTGAAAGCTGCCGCTCACCAATGGCTGGCGCGGTTGGGCAACAACCCCCAGAGCCGCGGGATTTTCTATTTCTGCGGGCACGGGCTGAGCGACGGTACCGTCCAGCATCTGGTAGCAGACGACGTGATGGAGCTTGAGCATGACCGCTGGGGGCCACTCTTTCATGTTTCAAACACCTGCCAAGCTGCCATTCGGGCGACCCCAGCGACCCTAGCCTTCTGGATTGACGCCTGTATGGAGTTCAACGAACAACTCCTCAACAACATCAACTCACCTCAATCGCTTATCGAAGGGGCTCGTTCGGGCCCGCCCAAGACGAAAGACTGGTCGCTGATTGGTGCCACGAGCATGAACCGGAAGGCCTATGCTCCCGAGCACGGGGTGGCGCGTTTTACAGAAGCCCTGCTGCGCGCCCTGCAAGGACATTGCGGTACGCAGCGCGGAATGGATCAGGATTTCAGCGTTGGGGCGAACGACCTACGTGCTGCAACAGCAGAATTTCTTGACTTGGCACAGCATGGCGTGAAGGGTGAAGTCCAGACACTGGGAGGTTTCCAAGGGGATGGCCTCGGGAGCACCGCGCTTCATGTCTTGCCCAGCAGTCCACGAGTCCACGTTGAAATGGACATTGATCCACCGGGCTACAGAGCGCTCGCTACCGCTTACATGGAGAATCTGGCCAATCCGCGGGAGTTGAAGAAACTCTATGACGGACCAGCACGATTTCTGAAGGAACGAGGCGAGTGGACTTATGGCGCTCTGTTCACCCAGGACCGATTTCCAGGCCAGACGCATCAAAGACTGCTGACATCAGCTGTCCTTCGCTGGCAATTCAAAGTGCCGGAGTAAGCCATGCAACATCTCCGAGTTAGCGTGAGGGCCGGCTCCCCTCTGGCCTTGCCAATAGAAATCTACACCCCGAAAGGCTCGCTGATCGGCAGTGGTGCAGTATCGTTCAGGCGAGACAAAGTCTTTGATCTGTCCGGGCGGGAAAAGGGTCGGGCAGGTCGACCGCTGGAGCGGGTCTATGTATTCGCGAAGCTTCCTGGGGGAGCGACGATTCAGCAAGTCGCGGAACTGGATGCAAACGGCGGCGAGGTAGTTCTCAACGTAGCCGAGAGCAGCCCTTATGAGTGGCTCGAATGGGTGACGCCATTTCGTTCTCTGCACCACCTCAGTGACGAACAGCGCAATGAGTCGGATGGGCTCTCCACCCGCAGTTCCCGCAAGATCGGCAAGGTGTGGGCGACGCTCTGGGATTTTCAGGAGCAGCGTTGGGAGGCCAGAGATGTTCGTTTCGAAAGCCGCCGGGGAGACCGAGGCATACGCCAGCTGACCATAGACGTTCCACGTCGTCCCCATTTGCTGCAACTGGGTGGCGAAGAATTGGCATGGCGCCTGGTATCGCTGCCACCGGGGGAGCGGGTGAACATTGCTCTTACCCCTAGCCGGCAAGAAGGCGCTGGGGATGCCCTCGACATCACTGTTGGTCGAGAATATCCCGAAAACGAGCTTGTCATGTTCTACCTATCCCGAGGCAGTATCCCGGAAGCCGCACGACTGGCAGAACTCATGGACATTGCAGACCGTATGCTGTACGAAAAATTCGACGATCCGATCTCTGCTGTCGCTGGGGGCTATGTGCTACTCAAGATAAATCAACTGGAGCGGCGAAAAAGCTGGTTGACGAACTTGGAGCACCACTTTCCCCATATTGCAGACGTCAAGATCTTGAAGGCTGCGTTGGCGCGTGAACAGGATGGTGTCCGAGAAAATGACATCCGCCAAATGCTTTTCGACGCCATGGACGTCGGCCTCCCGATTTTCTCGCTTGGTATGACCCTGCTGCTCGACAGTATGGCAGCTATGCACCGCGGGGCGGATGAAAAAGTGAAGTTCCACAGGGCGTATCTTGCAGTTCAAGCCTATGTCCGGGCGAGATGCTCAAAAGGCGTTTACCTGGCATTTTATGGCAAGAGCCCTGCTGAGCCGTTGTGGAGTCCGATCTATGGTACGGAGCGAGCAGCGGCCGCTACACCTGTGAGCCAGGGCTCCAGTCCGCCCGTGTTTATGCGTCGCCCTAAGGGATCACCCCGTTCAGTCCGGTATGGGGCTACCTCGGTGACACTGCCGCTTGCTCCCGTAAGTGGGCAAATGTTCGAGACAAGTCATGAACGTCTCAAGACGCAGCGACGACCCATCGCGGCCGATCGCTGGCTTAGTTTACTGGACTTGCCACAGTCCGTACTTGAACACGCTAAGCTTATAAGGGGCGGGGCACTCCCTTCAGTCGAAATACAGAGTCTTCCTGATTACTTAGCGGTACAGGAGGATGCTGGCTCGGCGATATTCTTTGCTCCGCACATGCAACAACAGAAAAAGCAGCCTATTCGACTGGAATCAGCCATCGAGATAGGGCATGCGCCCAATCCAAAGCCTAAGCAAAATGCGAAATACTGGCAGGCTGCACGGATTTTTCACTCAGTCTCAGTAATGGATGAAGATGAATAGATATCGGCGTCAACAGTCATTGAGTAGCCGATACTTGATGACTGCTTTTAGCTTGAAGCGGTCAACCAAGAGAACGTGCTGACGGATCGCTTTTGGCCGAAAACGGTCATTCAATTCCCTCAAAAGCACGCTGTATCTGATTGATCAGGGCTGCAAGTTCCGGGTTATCGCCCCACATGTCGAATTCCCGAGTGGCAATCAGACCCATTGTGAGCGGCCCCTGTTTTGGCTCCGACGATTCGCCGGAAATCTGGGCACGGCACCACGTCAATTGCCGATGAATGCTCTGTATATTTTGCCATTCGGGAGTCACCAGAGGCCCGATAGCTGATAGAGCTGCATTGATCTTGAGTAAGAGTTCTGTGTTCGTCATGACCAAGAAGTCCACGTGCTATAAGACGTAGCTAACGTTGATGCACGCGGCAATGTTCCTCGCCTAGTTTGTAATGTTCTCGCGTATCGATTTGGAGTCTTTCGGCTCCCAGTACCCGCCACTGCCGTGATACGTTTCGGCGTGCAGCCAAAATATCTCATCGCAATGCAGACAGCGAAAGTGGTATTCGATGTAGTCGTCCCACGCGGCTCCCTTCGCGAGTTCGATAAACGAGACGGAGACACAAGGACTGTCGGGAACTACTTCAACGAGTGTTCCGTCGGCGATATTCTCCGCGCCGATTTTTATCGCTTTGCGTAGCTCATGAGGATGTCTGACTGCATAGCGAATGCAAAGGTCCTTACATCGTGCACATGCCACAAAAGACTCCGTGAGGTTTTCGCTGCGTTTTGCAGAAATTTCGGTTGGTATCGGCGAGTGCGGCGAACAGGATTGTCCACGATCAGCACGGCAGTGTCGAATGCTCGTTCATGGCCAATAGCAGCCATTATCGTTTGACAACGCTTTTTTTACAGCCCCCGCCAAAGAAAAAACGGCTTCGTATCTAGCCTCTAAAATCCGCCTACTCGATACCCTGTACCGTTGACGCACAAAAAAAGCAAAAACACTGCCACCAACTCACCCTACAAAGAACGCCACTTCCACCATGCCGCCATCCTCCCACCTCCGCTCCCTACCGCACCACCCCCAGTACAAATAAGTCCCTTAGCAAAGCCATCGAAATAAAATCCCTGCAAAACGGTGTTAATAAGCGCCAACGCCACAGCCAAACCAAGGACACCGCCGATACCTCCATACATGCGACGATCCAGCGCCAGCGCCCCCTCTTTGAACGCGCGCGAATGCCCTTCGGCTTCATAGATCAGCGTGGTTCCACAACGTATACAGCGAATATCCGTTGCATGGCTAGGCACCTGACAAGCTGGACAAACCATGATTCCCTCACTTGACTCCATGACGCCGTGGAGTTTCCACCCGATTGAAACACCCCGACTCCTCAACAGGCCTTCCAATGTTCTTAAAATTCTCATTGGATATGAAAGGCACTATCGATCCAATTACTTTAGTAACTTTTGTAACTCCAATGAATCACCGAGTCAACAGAGCCCCCTCCCCCGCTATCCAAAAATAAAAAAGGCCGCACAAAGTGCGGCCCCTTTTACACTACAACTAGTACTACTTCTTCCTAACCGGCGGCAAATCCGTACACACCCCTTCCGCCACCTCAGCCGCCATCCCGATCGACTCACCCAGAGTCGGATGCGGATGGATAGTCTTCCCGATATCCACCATATCCGCCCCCATCTCGATCGCCAGGGCGACCTCGCCAATCATGTCGCCGGCATTCGTACCCACGATGCCGCCGCCCACGATCCGGTGCGTCTCTTCATCGAACAGCAGCTTGGTAAACCCTTCATCGCGCCCATTGGCGATGGCGCGGCCCGAAGCGGCCCACGGGAACATGCCCTTGGTGACCTTGCGGCCCTGCTTCTTGGCTTCGTCTTCGGTCAGGCCCACCCACGCGACTTCCGGATCCGTGTAGGCCACGGACGGGATCACGGTGGCGTCGAAGTGGCTCTTCTGGCCGGCCGCGGCTTCCGCCGCCACGTGGCCTTCATGCACGGCCTTGTGGGCCAGCATGGGTTGGCCGACGATGTCGCCGATGGCGTAGATGTGCTGCACGTTGGTGCGCATCTGGGAATCCACGGAAATGAAGCCGCGGTCGCCCACCTGCACGCCGGCCTTGTCGGCACCGATCTTCTTGCCGTTGGGGCTGCGGCCCACGGCCTGCAGCACGAGGTCGTAGCGCTGGGGTTCCTTGGGGGCTTTTTCGCCTTCGAAGGTGACGTAGATGCCGTCGGCCTTGGCTTCGATGCCCACCGTCTTGGTCTTCAACATGATGTTGTCGAAGCGGTGTTCGTTCATCTTCTGCCAGACCTTGACGAGGTCGCGGTCGGCGCCCTGCATCAGGCCGTCCAGCATTTCGACGACGTCCAGCCTGGCGCCCAGGGTGGAGTACACCGTGCCCATTTCGAGGCCGATGATGCCGCCGCCGATGATGAGCATTTTCTTGGTCACGCTCTTCAATAGCAGCGCGCCGGTGGAGTCGACGATGCGTTCGTCTTCGGGGGCGAACGGCAGTTTCACGGACTGGCTGCCGGCGGCGATGATGGCGCTGGCGAACTGGATGACCTGTTTGCCGTCCTTGCCCTGCACTTCGATGTGGTTGGGGCCGACGAAGGCGCCGACGCCGGTCACCACGGTGACCTTGCGGGCCTTGGCCATGCCGGCCAGGCCGCCGGTCAGCTTGCCGACGACGCCGTCCTTGAACGCGCGCAGCTTGTCGAGGTCGATCTCGGGTTTGCCGAAGGTGATGCCGTGTTCGGCCATCTTGGCGGCTTCTTCGACCACGGCGGCGGTGTGCAGCAGGGCCTTGGAGGGAATGCAACCGACGTTCAGGCAGACGCCGCCCAGGGTGGCGTAGCGTTCGATCAGGGCCACTTTCAGGCCGAGGTCGGCGGCGCGGAAGGCGGCGGAGTAGCCGCCGGGGCCGGCGCCCAGGACGACGACGTCGAAGCTCTGGTCGGCCTTGCCGCCGAAGCTGGCGGCGGCCGGCGCGGCGGCGGGCAGCGGAACGGGATCGGGATCCGGCTTGTCGGAGGTGGGTTCGCCCAGTTCGTGCATGGCGGCGGGCGCCAGTTCGACCTTGGGGAAGCCGGTGCGGGACTTGGTGTCCACGGCCGGGGCCGGGCTGGCGGCGGCACCGCCTTCGGCGGCGTCGATCTCGAGCAGCACGGAGCCTTCGCTGACCTTGTCGCCGACCTTGACCTTGATGGCCTTGACCACCCCGCCCTGCTCGGCGGGAATTTCCATGGAGGACTTGTCGGATTCGACGGTGATCAGGCTTTGCTCGGCCCTGATGGTGTCGCCCACGGCCACCAGGATCTCGATGACTTCGACCTCCTTGAAGTCGCCGATGTCGGGTACCTTGAGTTCTATCGCCATCTCGGGCTCCTTACAGCAGGATGCGGCGGTAGTCCGCCAGCACCGAGGCCAGGTAGGCGTTGAAGCGGGCGCCGGCGGCGCCGTCGATGACGCGGTGGTCATACGACAGCGACATGGGCAGCGTCAGTTGCGGCACGAATTGCTTGCCATCCCAGACGGGCTTCATGGCGGAGCGGCTGACGCCCAGGATGGCCACTTCGGGCGCGTTGATGATGGGCGTGAAGCTGGTGCCTCCGATGCCGCCCAGCGACGAGATCGAGAAGCAGCCGCCCTGCATTTCCGAGGGCGAGAGCTTGCCGTCGCGCGCCTTCTTGGCCAGTTCGGTGGTCTCGCGAGCCAGGTCCAGGACACCCTTCTTGTCGGCGTCGCGGATGACCGGCACCACCAGCCCATTGGGCGTGTCGGCGGCGAAGCCGATGTGGAAGTACTTCTTCAGGATCAGGTTGTCGCCTTCCAGCGAGGCGTTGAACTCGGGGAATTTCTTCAGCGCCGAGACCACGGCCTTGATCAGGAACGCGAGCATCGTGACCTTGACGCCGGACTTCTCGTTCTCCTTGTTGAGCTGGACACGGAAGGCTTCCAGGTCGGTGATGTCCGCATCCTCGTTGTTGGTGACGTGGGGGATCATCACCCAGTTGCGGTGCAGGTTGGCGCCGGAGATCTTCTTGATGCGCGACAGCGGCTTGGCCTCGATGTCGCCGAACTTGGCGAAATCGACCTTGGGCCAGGCCAGCACTTCCAGTCCGGACCCCGAGCCGCCAGCGGCCGCGGGCGTCGCGGCGGCACCGCCGGCCAACGATTTCTTGACGAAGTTGCGCACGTCGTCGGGCGTGATGCGGCCCTTGGGACCGGTGGCGGGCACCCTGGCCAGATCGACGCCCAGTTCGCGCGCGAACTTGCGCACGGACGGCGAGGCATGGGCCTTGGATTGCGCATGTTCGACGGCCGGATCGGCCGGTACGGGCGGTTGTTTGGCCGCGGGAGCCGGCGCAGCGGGCGCCGCGGATACCGCGGCGGGCGCGGGGGCGCTCTCGGCCTTGGCGGCGACCGGCGCAGACGCGGCGGCGGCGCCGCTCTTGACCTTGACGAGCTGGCTGCCCTTGGACACCTTGTCGCCGACCTTGACCAGCACGGCGGTGACTTCACCCGCCGTCGAGGTGGGGATTTCCATGGACGACTTGTCGGATTCGACGGTGATCAGGCTTTGCTCGGCCGCGACCTTGTCGCCCACCTTGACCAGCAGTTCGATGACTTCGACGTCCTTGAAGTCGCCGATGTCGGGGACCACCACGGTTTCTTCTGCCCCGCCCTGCGCCGGCGCGGCGGCCGGCGCGGCCTGGGGCGCGGCTTCCTGCCTAGCGGCGGGCGCCGCTTCCTGCCTGGGCGCCTCGGCGCCGCCGGCGGCTTCGATCTCGATCAGCGGGGTACCTTCGCTGACTTTGTCGCCCACCTTGACCTTGATGGCTTTGACCACCCCGCCGGTCGCGGCCGGGATTTCCATGGACGACTTGTCGGACTCGACCGTGATCAGGCTTTGTTCGGCCTTGATCGTGTCGCCCACGGCCACCAGGACCTCGATCACTTCGACTTCGCTGAAATCACCGATGTCGGGGACTTTCAGCTCGCTCACATTACTCATTCTGTAGTCTCCAGAAAGCCGGACACCCATCCGGCGCGCCGCCGCAGACAGACGCGCGCCAGCCGGGGGCAAGACAGGGCGCAGCCCTATCTTACCCATCCCGGCCGTCGATCACGCGTGTTGGGGGTTGGCTTTCTCGGGGTTGATGCCGTACTTCTTGATGGCCTCGGCCACCTTCTTCATGGGGATCTTGCCTTCGTCGGCCAGCGCCTTCAGGGCGGACAGCGTGACGAAGTGGCGATCCACCTCGAAGTGTTCGCGCAGCTTGGCGCGGAAGTCGGAACGGCCGAATCCGTCGGTGCCCAGCACGTTGTAGGTGCGGCCCTTGGGGATGAACGGACGGATCTGGTCGGCGAAGGACTTCATGTAGTCGGTCGAGGCGACGATGGGGCCTTCGGTCTTTTCCAGCGCTTCGGTCACGTAGGCGACCTGCGGCGTCTTCTCGGTCGGATGCAGCAGGTTGTGGCGCTCGGCGTCCAGGCCGTTGCGGCGCAGCTCGGTGAAGCTGGTCACGCTCCAGATGTCGGCGGCGACGCCCCAGTCCTTCTCGAGCAGTTCCTGGGCGGCGATGACTTCGCGCAGGATGGTGCCCGAGCCCAGCAACTGGACGCGGTGCCCGGCCTTGGCCTCGCTCTTCTTCAACTGGTACATGCCGCGGATGATGCCCGCTTCGTCGCCGGTCTTCAGGCCGGGCTGGGCATAGTTCTCGTTCATGACCGTGATGTAGTAGAAGACGTTTTCCTGGTCTTCCACCATGCGCTTCAGGCCGTTCTGGATGATGACCGCCAGCTCGTGCGCGAAGGTCGGGTCGTACGACACGCAGTTGGGGATGGTGGCCGACATCAGGTGGCTGTGGCCGTCCTCGTGCTGCAGGCCTTCGCCGTTGAGCGTCGTGCGGCCGGCGGTGCCGCCCAGCATGAAGCCGCGGGCCTGCATGTCGCCGGCGGCCCAGGCCAGGTCGCCGATGCGCTGGAAGCCGAACATCGAGTAATAGATGTAGAACGGCACCATGATGCGGTTGTTCGACGAGTACGAGGTCGCCGCGGCGATCCAGGAGCTCATCGCGCCCGCTTCGTTGATGCCCTCTTCCAGGATCTGGCCGTCTTCCGCTTCGCGGTAGTACATGACCTGGGCCTTGTCCACCGGCACGTACTTCTGGCCTTCGTGGGCGTAGATGCCGATCTGGCGGAACATGCCTTCCATGCCGAAGGTGCGCGACTCGTCGGGCACGATGGGCACGACGCGCGGGCCCAGGGTCTTGTCGCGCAGCAGCTGCGTCAGGATGCGGACGAAGGCTTGCGTGGTCGAGATTTCGCGGCCTTCGGCGGTGGGATCGAGCACGGCCTGGAACGCAGACAGCGCCGGCGCGGGCAGGTGCTCGTCGGCCTTCTGGCGGCGGTGCGGCAGGTAGCCGCCCAGGGCCTGGCGGCGCTCGTGCAGGTACTTCATTTCCGGCGATTCGTCGGCCGGCTTGAAATACGGCAGGTCGCCCAGCTTGTCGTCCGGCACCGGGATGTTGAAGCGGTCGCGGTAGGCGCGGATGATGTCGTCGTCCAGCTTCTTCTGCTGGTGCGCGGGGTTGCGCGACTCGCCGGCGGCGCCCATGCCATAGCCCTTGATGGTCTTGGCCAGGATGACGGTCGGACGGCCCGCGCTTTTCTGCGCGGCATCGAACGCGGCGAAGACCTTGTGGGGGTCATGGCCGCCGCGGTTCAGGCGCCAGATGTCGTCGTCGCTCATGCGGCTGACCATCTCCAGCAGCTTGGGGTGCTTGCCGAAGAATTTCTCGCGCACGAACGCGCCGTCGTTGGCCTTGTAGGCCTGGTATTCGCCGTCGACGGTCTCTTCCATGATCTGGCGCAGGATGCCTTCCTTGTCGCGCGCCAGCAGCGGATCCCAGTAGCCGCCCCAGATTAGCTTGATGACGTTCCAGCCGCTGCCGCGGAACTCGCCTTCCAGTTCCTGGATGATCTTGCCGTTGCCGCGCACCGGGCCGTCCAGGCGCTGCAGGTTGCAGTTGATGACGAACACCAGGTTGTCGAGCTTCTCGCGCGAGGCCAGGCTGATGGCGCCCAGCGATTCGGGTTCGTCCATTTCGCCGTCGCCGCAGAACACCCAGACCTTGCGGTTGCTGGTATCGGCGATGCCGCGGGCGTGCAGGTACTTCAGGAAACGGGCCTGGTAGATGGCCATCAGGGGGCCCAGGCCCATCGAGACGGTCGGGAACTGCCAGAAGCCGGGCATCAGCTTGGGATGCGGGTAGGACGACAGGCCCTTGCCGTCGACTTCCTGGCGGAAATGGTTGAGCTGGTCTTCGGACAGGCGGCCTTCCAGGAAGGCGCGGGCATAGACGCCGGGCGAGGAATGGCCCTGGAAATAGACCAGGTCGCCGCCGCGGCTTTCGGTTTCGCCATGCCAGAAGTGGTTCTGGCCGGTTTCGATCATGGTCGCCAGCGAGGCGAACGAGGCGATGTGGCCGCCCAGGTCGCCGCCGTCGGCCGGATGCAGGCGGTTGGCCCGGACCACCATGGCCATCGCGTTCCAGCGGATGTACGAGCGGATGCGGTTTTCCAGGTCGAGCTTGCCCGGATGCGCCGGCTCCATGTGCGTCGGGATGGTATTGACGTAGGCCGTGTTCGGCGAGAACGGGATGTAGGCGCCGGAACGGCGGGCCAGGTCGATCAGGCGTTCCAGCAGGAAGTGCGCGCGCTCAGGGCCTTCGCGATCCAGGACCGCTTCCAGGGCGTCGAGCCATTCTTGGGTTTCCAGGGTATCTTCGTCGTTGGCGGCGGTTATACCGGCCCCGACCTGGGGAAGAGCGGACATGCCTGTCTCCTGAGTCTCTGTGACATCCGGACGGCTCGTAGCCATCCGAGGGTTTAAGTCGCTGTTGGCGGCCTTCGCCTATGTAAAACTAGGGCCCTCGCAACTCCGGCGCGATTCTAGAAGGCAGGAAGCCTTCCATGCAATAAAAATTTCGCTTTGCGATATCATTTACCACAATGTGAAATCTAGCACGAAACCCGAATAAAAGCATTCTGCGCTGCAATAAAACCAGCGGGTCTCCGGACGCGCCACTGTGCGTAAACTTTCTTCATGTCTACCGTTCATCCTTCCAATATTCCCGCCCCGTTCAAGGATCTGGGGCGCCTGCGCCGCCGTAGCTGGTATTGGCTGACGCCGGCCATCGCGCTGGGGCTGTTCGTCTGCGTCATGGGCTCCATCCTGTGGTGGCTGGATGCCCGCGACGACGCGCAGCGCTACGGCACGCTGGTGCGGGACGTCGACTGGGCGCAGCAATCCATGCGCCTGCGCATGCTGGCGGCGCGCGACCGCATGGGGGCGCTGGGACGCGACCTGGTGCGCACCAACATGACCGAGGGCCGTTTCCTGGACGACGCCCGGGAACTCCTGGTGGAGCACCCCGAGATCATCCACGTGGCCTGGATCAACGCCGACCGCAAGGCGGTGTGGATCTCGACGCCCGACCGGCGCGCCGGCCAGACCTTCCGCATGAGCGCCCCGGGCGCGGCCGAACCGGAAGCCTTCCGCGCTTTCGAGATCGCCCGCGACGAACACCGGCCGGCGTATTCCCGCCCCTACCGCGGCCAGTACAACGAGGTCTACCTGGACCTGTACGTGCCGGTATTCCAGGACGAGCGCTTCCTGGGCACCCTGGCCACGGTGTA
This sequence comes from Alcaligenaceae bacterium SAGV5, assembly GCA_009360345.1. Taxonomy (GTDB): domain Bacteria; phylum Pseudomonadota; class Gammaproteobacteria; order Burkholderiales; family Burkholderiaceae_B; genus Pigmentiphaga. Next base: position 1,254,069 of record SPDP01000001.1, on the reverse strand, counting down.
TTCGGTGGACGCCATCCTGCAGAACCTGATCCCCCAGGAGACCCAGCACAAGTACAAGGTGTCCATCCTGGACGGCAACGAGATGCCGCTGGTGTCCTCGTCGTCGCGCGCGGACAAGGGCGCCATCAACGCCTATGAGGTGCCGCTGGACCCGCCGGGCAACGGCATGATGCTGAGCGCGCGCGGCTACCGCACACAGACGGACACCTCGCAGACCATGCTGGTCTGGGTGGTGGTGTCGCTGTCGGCGGTCATCATATGGAGCCTGTTCGCGCTGTGGCGCCATACCCGCTTCCGCTCCCAGGCCGAGGAGGCCCTGATCGCCGAGACCGCCTTCCGCCGCGCCATGGAGAACTCCATGCTGACCGGCATGCGGGTGCTGGACATGGAAGGCCGCATCACCTATGTGAACCCGGCCTTCTGCCGGATGATGGGCTGGGACGAGGCCGACCTGCTGGGACGCCCGCCGCCCTACCCCTATTGGCCCCAGGGCGACCACGCCGCCCAGTGGCGCAACACCGAGATGCTGCTGTCGGGCAACGCCCCCAGCAGCGGCTTCGAGATGGAGGCGCAGCGGCGCGACGGATCCATCTTCTTCGCCCGCATGTATGTGTCGCCGCTGCTCGACCAGCGCGGCGTGCAGACGGGCTGGATGACGTCCATGACCGACATCACCGAGCCCAAGCGCATCCGCGAGGCCCTGGCCGCCGCCCACGAACGCTTCATGACGGTGCTCGAAGGCCTGGACGACGCCATCTCGGTCACGGCCGAGACGCCCAAGGGCTCGGAGCTGCTGTTCGCCAACAAGACCTACCGGCGCGTGCTCGGCTCGCAGCCCACCGGCCATGACGAGCTGTCCGCCGGCCGGCGCGGCCGTTTCACCGATGAAGCGATCGAGGTGTATTCCTCCTCCACCCACCGCTGGTTCGAGGTGCGCCACCGCATGCTGCAATGGGTGGACGGGCGCCGGGTGCGGATGCAGGTGGCGCGCGACATCACCGAGCGCCGGGCGTCCGAGGAAGCCTCCCGCGCCCAGCAGGAGAAGATCCAGCTCACCAGCCGCCTGATCACCATGGGCGAGATGGCCTCGTCGCTGGCGCACGAACTGAACCAGCCGCTGACGGCCATCAACAACTACAGCATGGGCGTGGTGGCGCTGGTACGCGCCGGCGATACCGATCCGGCCAAATTGCTTCCGGCACTGGAAAAAACCACCGCACAGGCCCAGCGTGCAGGTATGATCATCCGCCGCATACGCGAATTCGTGAAGCGGAGCGAGCCCAAGCGCCAGCGGGTGAGCCTGCCCACGATCGTGGATAATGCGGCCGGATTTGCCGGGATCGAATCCCGGACCCGGCGGATCGATATCATTCAAAAAATACCCCAACAGTTGCCGGACGTTCTTGCCGATCCCATCCTGATCGAACAGGTGGTCCTGAACCTGCTGAAAAACGGCCTGGAGGCCATGCAGGATTCAGCCGGGCGGGAACTGCTGGTGGAAGCGAACGTGCGCGAGGACATGGTGGAAGTGGCAGTCACCGATACCGGCCACGGACTGGCCGATCCCGAACGGCTGTTCGAGCCTTTCTACAGCACCAAGTCGGAAGGCATGGGCATGGGCCTGAACATCTGCCGCACGATCATCGAGTTCCACCATGGCCGGCTATGGGCCGAAGCCAACCCCGCTGGCGGCACGATCTTCAAATTCACGCTTCCGTGGGTACGTCCGATCCTGCCGACCGGACCGGCCCCCGAACTGGAATCCGCACCCAAGGAGCTTACCTGATGAGCAATACGCCCCAATCCAGCACGGTCTTCATTGTCGATGACGACGAAGCCGTGCGAGATTCTCTCCGATGGCTGCTCGAAGCCAACGGTTACCGGGTACGGGCCTACGAGAGTTCGGAACGTTTCCTGGCCGAGTACGATCCCGAGGTGATCGGCGTCCTGATCGCCGACGTGCGGATGCCGGGCATGACCGGGCTGGAGCTCCAGGAACAACTGCTCGCCCGCAAGTCCGCCCTGCCCATCGTCTTCGTCACCGGCCACGGCGACGTGCCCATGGCGGTCTCCACCATGAAGAAAGGCGCGGTGGACTTCCTGGAAAAACCCTTCAACGAAGCCGACCTGCGCCAGATCATCGCCAACATGCTGGAACAGGCCCACTCCCGCGCGGCGGACGATGCCACCCGGCGCGGCCACGAGGCCCTGCTGGCCCGGCTGACCGTGCGCGAGCAGCAGGTGCTGGAGCGCATCGTGGCCGGCCGCCTGAACAAGCAGATCGCCGACGACCTGGGCATCAGCATCAAGACCGTCGAGGCGCACCGCGCCAACATCATGGAAAAGCTGCAGGTCACCACCGTGGCGGACCTCATGAAGGTCGCGCTGCATCATCGGCCGCAGGGATAACCCGCCGCCCGATACCCAGCCAACTATGTATTTGCCACCGCATTTCGAGCAGACCGATGCCGGCAGGATCCGCGACCTGATACGCGCCTGTCCGCTCGGCATGCTCGTGACGGCGGGGCCACAGGGGCTGGACGCCAATCACCTGCCCTTCATCCTCGACCCCGACCGCGGTCCGCACGGCACGCTGCTGTGCCACGTGGCGCGGGCCAATCCGGTCTGGCGGGAACTGGCGGATACCCAGGCCGAGAGCCTGGCCGTCTTCCAGGGACCCAGCGCCTACGTCTCGCCCAGCCTGTACGAAACCAAGCGCACCACCCATGAGGTGGTGCCCACCTACAACTACGCCGTGGTGCATGCCCATGGCCGTCTCATCGTCCATGACGATCCGCGCTGGGTGGCGGGCGTGGTGGGTCGGCTGACGCGCATGTTCGAACAGGGACGCGACGATCCGTGGAAGATGAGCGACGCGCCGCCCGCTTTCCTGGAAGAACGGCTATCGGCCATCGTCGGGCTGGAAATGCCCATCGCCCGGCTGCGGGCCAAGTGGAAAATGAGCCAGAACCGCAGCGAGGCCGACCGGCGGGGCGTGGCGGCTGGCCTGGAAGCGTCCGGACAGGATGGGGACCGGGCCGTGGCGGGGGTGATGAAGGCGGTCGAAAAAACCTTGCCCGCCGGTTAGGACCGTGGCGGCTACCTGGGCAACGTCCGCGCGGGCGATGCCGAAAGACGCATACCTATCGCCTCCAGGACGGCCATGAGCGTCTTCAACGTGGGATTGCCGTTGGGCGACAAGGCCCTGTAGAGCGCCTCGCGCGTCATGCCCGCCGACCGCGCCACGGCCGCCAGGCCACCATAGGCTTCGGCCACATCGCGCAATGCCAGCAAGCCCACCGAGCGGTGCCGCGAGTCCTCCATTTCCTCCAGTGCCGCTTTCAGGTATTCAACGGCGAAGGCATGATCCGCCCGCAATTCGGCGATCAGCGCATCCCGGTGCGACACCGAGGCCGCGTATTTTGCCGCGCTCATGAATTCCTCTTCTTCCAATCGGCCCAAAAATGGTACGCCCGGACGATGTCCTTCTGCTGGGTCCGCTTGCCCCCCCCCCCGCACAGCAGGACGACGACGGCAGGACCATGCCTTCCCACGTAAAGGCGATATCCTGCTCCCTCATCCTCGCGCAGTTCCACCACGCCATGACCGACTGACCGGGCGTCTCCCCAGATTCCCATCGATAGCCGACGAACCCGTATGGCCATGCGCGCTCGTGCTCTATCGCTGCGGACGTGGGTCAACCAGTCATCGAAGGGCACGCTGCCATCGGAACATTGGTAGCGGAGGATCTCAACCAGGCTGAACATGGCAATAGTAACTTATAAATCACAGACTTCCAGGGTTGGCTTCGCATGCTGCCTCCCGCAAAGACGCTTGCCTATTCGTTGCGGGACAGGAATATCCCGCCCCGCCTGCTCCTCCCCCGTGCGCTAAAATGCCCCAGGCGTCCGCGCCCTCGTTCCTCCACTCCTCTTTGCCTTCAGACCGCCATGCCCGCACGCCTCATCAACGGCAACGAACTCTCCAAGCAGATCCGCTCCGACATCGCCCAGCGCGCCGCCGAACTCACGCGCCAGGGCAAGCGTCCCGGCCTGGCGGTGATCCTGGTGGGCGAGGATCCGGCCTCGCACGTGTACGTGCGCAACAAGGTCAAGGCGTGCCACGACGCGGGCTTCCATTCGGTGCTGGAAAAGTACGAGGCCACGATGACCGAGGCCGAGCTGCTGGCCCGGATCGACCTGCTCAACCACGACCCCGCCATCCACGGCATCCTGGTGCAGATGCCCCTGCCCAGGCACATCGACCCGCACAAGGTGATCGAGGCCATCTCCACCCGCAAGGACGTGGACGGCTACTCGGTGCTGAGCGCCGGCGAACTGATGGCCGGGCTGGACGGCTTTCGCCCGTGCACGCCCTACGGCTGCATGAAGCTGATCGAAAGCACCGGCTACGACCTGCGCGGCAAGCACGCCGTGGTCATCGGCCGCAGCAATACCGTGGGCAAGCCGATGGCGCTGCTGCTGCTGCAGGCCAACGCCACGGTCACGGTGTGCCACAGCGGAACGCCCGACCTCGCCTATCACACCCGCCAGGCCGACGTGGTCGTGGCCGCGGTGGGCCGCCGCAACACGCTGACCGGCGACATGGTCAAGCCCGGCGCGGTGGTGATCGACGTGGGCATCAACCGCGACGACGAAGGCAAGCTGTGCGGCGACGTGGATTTCGCCAGTGTCTCGGAAGTGGCCGGCTGGATCACCCCGGTCCCGGGCGGCGTCGGCCCCATGACCATCACGATGCTGCTGGCCAACACGCTGGAATCCGCAATGGGGTAGCCCCCCCTACGCGCTGACGCGCGCCCCCCAGGGGGCGGCACTGGCGGACCGGCGAAGCCGGATCCGCCGTGCCCTGGGGGACAACCCGACCGGCATGGGGTGGCGTGCTTGTCCCGTCGGGTGACTCTTCCCTTGGTCTTTTGTCTTTCGCCCCCATCTACGGGGCACAGTCAGCATTCAGGAGTTTCCCCATGGCGCAAGCGTCCGACCTCCCCTCCTCTTCCTCCCTGGCCGGCAATCCGCTCATGGACCTGTCGGGCCTGGCGCCGTTCGATGCCATTCGCCCGGAGCACATCACCCCCGCCATCACGGCGCTGATGGAGCGGGCGCAGCAGGCGGTGGACAAGCTGGAGGCCGACCAGGCGGCGGATGCGCTGGCCACCTGGCAAAGCGTGGTCGAAACGCTGGATGAAGGCACCGAGGGGTTGTCGCGCGCCTGGAGCGTGGTCGGGCACCTGAATTCGGTGGCCGATACGCCGGAGCTGCGTGCCGCCTACGGCGAGAACCTGCCGCGCGTGACCGAATTCTGGGCCGGCCTGGGCCAGAACCAGGCGCTGTACGAACGCTACAAGAAGCTGGCGGCCGGCAAGGCGTTCCAGCAGCAGACCCCGGCCCGCAAGAAACTGATCGAGAACGAGCTGCGGGGCTTTCGCCTGGGCGGCGCCGAGTTGCCCGAGGCCGACAAGCCACGCTTCGCCGAGATCCAGGAACAGCAGGCCACGCAGTCCAAGGCCTTTTCCGACCACGTGCTGGACGCCACCAACACCTACGCGCTGATCGTGCGCGACGAGGCCGAGCTGGCCGGCCTGCCCGACGACGTGAAGGAAGCGGCGCGCGAGGCCGCCGGCAAGGCGCCGGCCAAGGAAGGCGACGCGCAGGACGGCACGCCGGCCTGGAAGTTCACCCTGCACTTCCCCTCGTATTTCCCGGTGCTGCAATACGCCGACCACCGTGCCCTGCGCGAGACCCTGTACAAGGCGCACGTGACGCGCGCCTCGGAGCTGGGCCCCGAATACGGGCAGGGCCAGGCCGAGTGGGACAACACGGCCATCATGCTGGACCTGCTGCGCCTGCGCCGCGAGGAAGCCGGCCTGCTGGGCTATGCCAACTACGGCGAGGTGTCGCTGGTGCCCAAGATGGCCGACACCCCCGAGCAGGTACAGACATTCCTGGCCGAACTGGCCGAGCGCGCGCACCCCTACGCCGAGCGCGACCTGCGCGAACTGCGGGAATTCGCCGCTGCCGAACTCGGCCTGGCCGAACTCCAGCCCTGGGACATCGCCTACGCCTCCGAGAAACTGCGCCAGGCACGCTATGCGTTCTCGGAAAACGAGGTCAAGCAATACTTCCCCGAACCCAAGGTACTGGCGGGCCTGTTCAAGGTGATCGAGACGTTGTTCTCGGTCCGCATCCGCCCGGACAGCGCCCCGGCCTGGCACCCCGACGTGCGGTTCTTCCGCGTCGAGTCGGCCGCGGGCACCCTGCTCGCCCAGTTCTACCTGGACCTGTACGCGCGCGACGGCAAGCGCGGCGGCGCCTGGATGGACGACGCCCGCACCCGCTACCGCCGCCCCGGTGGCGTATTGCAGACGCCGGTGGCCTACCTGATCTGCAACTTCACGCCGCCCGGCGGCGGCAAGCCTTCGCTGTTCACGCATGACGAAGTCATCACCCTGTTCCACGAATGCGGCCATGGCCTGCACCATATGCTCACGCAGATGGAAGACCTGGGCGTGTCCGGCATCAACGGCGTGGAGTGGGATGCGGTCGAGCTGCCCAGCCAGTTCATGGAGAACTTCTGCTGGGAATGGGCCGTGCTGGAGCAGATGACCGCGCACGCGGAAACCGGCGAACCCCTGCCCCGCGCCCTGTACGACAAGATGGTGGCCGCCAAGAACTTCCAGGGCGGACTGATGACGCTGCGCCAGGTGGTGCTGGCCGCCACCGACATGCATTTGCACACCGATTACGACCCGGACGGCCCGCAAAGCGTGCTCGAGTTGTCGCGCGCGGTGAACGACCGCATGCACGTACTGCCCCAGCCGGAGATTTCTCGCTGGATCAACACCTTCAGCCACATCTTCGCGGGTGGCTACTCGGCCGGCTACTACAGCTACAAGTGGGCCGAAGTCCTGTCGGCGGACGCCTACGCGGCCTTCGAGGATGCCGCCACCGAGGACACGCTGCGACCCGAGGTCGGGGAACGTTTCTTGCGGGAGATCCTGCAAGTGGGCGGCAGCCGGCCCGCGATCGAGTCTTTCCGCGCGTTCCGCGGCAGGGATCCCAGCATCGAGGCCCTGCTGCGCCACAGCGGAATGGCTGAAGCCGCGTCCTAATCGCGGGAGATCAGCATCCTGACGGCCGACAGGTCGTCGGAAAGCAGATCGGCCAGCGACGCCTTGCCCGGTAGCTCCAGCACCGGATTGGTCCCGTATCGATGCATCAGTTCCCGGGCGATCTGTACGGTGACCAGGGCACGGCGGCGCGGCGCCCTGGCATGGCCCGAGAAAGGAAACTTACGTTCCAGCCTGGCGATGTCCCACCCGCTGGGGACAAAGATCCAGGCGAGATGGCCCTCGCGATCGATGCCGCTGAGCACCAGCAGTTCAACAACGCCTTGGTGTGTTTGCATAGTACGCAATTTCCAGGATGGCGCCAGCTGCCGGATGGCCGCTTTCTCCCCCTGTACGATCCCCCAATTTTGCCTTTAACGCAAAATATACACCAAAAATTTGCGTCACACGCTTTGCGCGGCAAGCAAGGCGTTCGGACAATCACGCCATGGATATAGGCTCGGCGATCAGGCAGATGCGCGAACAGCTCGGGCTCAAGCTCGAGGCTGTCGCCATGGAAGCCGGCACCGATGCAGGCAATTTGTCGCGCATCGAGACGGGCAAGCAAAAGCCGTCCATCGGCCGCCTGGAAAGCATCGCCCGGGCCATGAACGTAGGCGTGACGGATCTCTACGCCCTGATCGAGAATGTCCGCGTCCTTCCCGCCACCCCTCCGCCGCTGCGCGATGGCGACGACATCCCCTACACCGACGACACGCACGCCCTGCGGCGCAGCTTCGCTCCGCTGAACGCCCACCATCGCAAGCTCGTGATCGAATTCGCCAGGCTGCTCAACCGCCTGCAAAAAGAAGAAAACGCCGGACGGGAATCGGTCTGACCGTCCCCCGCCGGCGTTTGGCCGCGGCCTTGTACCCCCGCCGCCGCCGTCAGGAAGGCCGGCGCATCAATTGCGAGATGTCGCGCACGGCGCCGCGGTCGGCCGACGTCGCCATCATTCCATACGCCTGGAGCGCCTGCGTCACGACGCGCTGGCGGTCGAGCGGCTGCCACGCCTTGGCGCCGCGCGCTTCCATCGCTTCGCGGCGCCTGGCCAGTTCGGCCGCGTCCACGCGCAGGTTGATACCACGGCCGGGAATGTCGATCTCGATGATGTCGCCCTCTTCCACGAGGCCGATGGCGCCACCCTCGGCCGCCTCGGGCGAGGCGTGGCCGATCACGAGGCCGGACGAGCCGCCCGAGAAGCGGCCGTCGGTCAGCAGCGCGCACGCCTTGCCCAGGCCCTTGGACTTGATGTACGAGGTCGGGTAGAGCATTTCCTGCATGCCCGGGCCGCCCTTGGGGCCTTCATAGCGGATGATGACCACGTCGCCCGCATGCACGGTGTCGCCCAGGATGCCTTCCACGGCGTCTTCCTGGCTTTCGAAGATACGCGCCTTGCCGGTGAACGTCAGGATGCTTTCGTCGACGCCCGCGGTCTTCACGATGCAGCCCTTCTCGGCCAGGTTGCCGTACAGGACCGCCAGGCCGCCGTCCTGCGAATAGGCGTGGGCCTTGTCGCGGATGCAGCCCTCGGCGCGGTCCAGGTCCAGCTTGTCGAAGCGCTTGTCCTGGCTGAAGGCGGTCTGGGTGGGCACGCCGCCGGGCGCGGCGCGGAAGAAGGCGTGGACGGCCTCGTTCGCGTTCGCCTTGACGTCGTTCGCGGCGATGGCCTCGCCCAGGGTCTTGCTGTGCACGGTGGACACCGAGGTGTCCAGCAGGCCCGCGCGGTCGAGCTCGGCCAGGATGGCCATGATGCCGCCGGCGCGGTGCACGTCTTCGATGTGGTACTGCTGCGTGGCGGGCGCGACCTTGCACAGGCAGGGCACGTGGCGCGAGATGCGATCGATGTCGCTCATCGTGAAGTCCACGCCGCCTTCCTGGGCCGCGGCCAGCAGGTGCAACACGGTGTTGGTCGAACCGCCCATGGACACGTCCAGCGCCATCGCGTTGGTGAACGCCGCCTTGGTGGCGACGTTGCGCGGCAGGACCGAGGCGTCCTCTTGTTCGTAGTAGCGGCGGCACAGCTCGACCGCCACGCGACCGGCTCGCAGGAACAGGTCCTTGCGGTCGGCGTGGGTGGCCACCAGCGTGCCGTTGCCCGGCAGCGACAGGCCCAGGGCCTCGGTCAGGCAGTTCATGGAGTTGGCGGTGAACATGCCCGAGCACGAGCCGCACGTGGGACAGGCCGAACGCTCGTAGTTCTCGACGTCTTCATCCGACACGCTGGGGTCGCCGGCCTTGATCATGGCATCGATCAGGTCGACCTTGATGATTTTCTGGCCATTCACGTCCTGGGCGGGATGGTAGGCCTCGATGACCTTGCCCGCTTCCATCGGGCCGCCCGACACGAACACGGCCGGGATGTTGAGCCGCATGGCGGCCATCAGCATTCCCGGGGTGATCTTGTCGCAGTTGGAGATGCAGACCATGGCATCGGCGCAATGCGCGTTCACCATGTACTCGACCGAATCGGCGATCAGTTCGCGCGAGGGCAGCGAATACAGCATGCCGCCGTGCCCCATGGCGATGCCGTCGTCCACGGCGATGGTGTTGAACTCCTTGGCGACGCCACCGGCGGCCTCGATCTCGCGCGCCACCATCTGGCCCAGGTCCTTCAGGTGCACGTGGCCGGGCACGAACTGGGTGAACGAATTGACGACCGCGACGATGGGCTTGCCGAAATCGCCGTCCTTCATGCCGGTCGCGCGCCATAGCGCACGTGCCCCGGCCATGTTGCGGCCATGGGTGGAGGTACGGGAACGGTATTGCGGCATGACGGGACTCGCAAGGAAAATGACGAAACACTCTAGTATAGGGCGGAACGGACCTGCCCGCCCCGCTCTCGCGATGCATCCGGGGGCATGTCTTACGTTTATTAATAAAAATCATTATCATTACGAACCATTTCCCTCCGCACCCAAGGTTTCCGGCATGACTGCAACCACTCTCTGGCAACGTTACCTGGCCCTCAAGGCCGAGCAGCCCAAGCTGCGCATGCGCGACGCGGCCGCCAGCATCGGCGCCAGCGAAGGTGAACTGGTCGCCGCCGACCCGTCCTCGACCCGGCTCAAGCCCGACTGGAGCGCGCTGCTGGGCGGGTTGAAGGCGGCCGGACCGCTGCTGGCGCTGACCCGCAACGAGGCCGCCGTCCACGAAAAGACCGGGGTCTACGACCACGTCCAGATCGAAGGCAGGATGGGCCTGGCCCTGAACCCCGAGATCGACCTGCGCCTGTTCCTGTCGCAGTGGCGGCACGCCTACGCCGTGGGCGGCGAGCGCCCCAGCCTGCAAGTGTTCGACCAGCAGGGCGAGGCGGTACACAAGATCTACGTGGTCGAGGGCACCGACCGCGCCGCGTTCGAGGCCCTGCTGGCGGCGCAGGCCGACAGCGCGCAGCCGGTCACCCCGGAGCCGCGGCCGGCGCCCGGGCGCAAGGCCGACCAGGAGGTCGACGTCGATGCCTTCCGCCAGGAATGGCGCGATCTGCGCGACACCCACGAGTTCTTCGGCCTGCTGCGGCGGCATGGCGTGGAACGCACGCAGGCGCTGCGGCTGGCGCCTCCCGAGTTCGCGCAGCAGGTCGGCGTCGGCGCCGTGGATGCCGTGCTGAACTCGGCCGCCGGATCGGGCCTGTCCATCATGGTGTTCGTCGGCAATGCCGGATGCGTGCAGATCCACACCGGGCCGGTCCACCGCATCGCGCCCATGGGCCCCTGGCTGAACGTGCTGGACCCGGGCTTCAACCTGCACCTGCGCATGGACCTGTTCACCGAGGCATGGTTGGTGCGCAAGCCCACCGTGGACGGCATCGTGACCTCGCTGGAATGCTATGACGCCGAAGGGTCGCTGATCGTGCAGTTCTTCGGCGAACGCAAACCCGGCAAGCCCGAGCTGACGGCATGGACCGCACTGGCGGACGGACTGGCCGCCATCGCGCCGGGCACGCCCCGGCCCGCGGCATGACGGCCGGCGGACTCGCCCCGATGCGGCGCCGTCGCGGCGCCCTGCCCGGCCCTCGGCCCCTGGCCGGCATGGCCGCGGCCCTGCTGCTGGCCGGATGCTCCTGGCTGCCCGGCAGCCGCGATGCCGCCGTCGCGTCGCTGGCGGCCGAGCTGCCGCGCCACGAAGTCGTGCTGCTGGGCGAAGTCCACGACAACGCCCAAGGCCACCGCCTGCGCCTGCAGGCGCTCACGCGCGCGGTGCGCGCGGGCTGGCGGCCGGCCATCGCCATGGAGCAGTTCGATCGCGAACGGCAGGCCGACCTGGACCGGGCCATGCGGACCTGTACGAACGCCGACTGCGTGATCCAGGCCGCCGCGCCGGCCAGGACTGGCTGGGACTGGGCGCACTACCGCCCCGTGCTGGAACTGGCGCTGCGCGAGAAGCTGCCCGTGGTCGCCGCCAATCTGTCGCGCGCCGATGCCGGCACCGTCATGAAGCAAGGTCCCGCGGCCTTGTTCGATACCAACGAATTGCGCCGGCTCGGCCTGCTCGCGCCCCCGCCCGACCTGCTGGCCGCGCAGCGCAAGGAAGTGGCCGAGGCCCATTGCGGCGCCCTGCCCCCGTCCATGCTGGGCGGCATGGCCATGGCCCAGCTCGCGCGCGATGCCGTGATCGCCGGCGCGGTCACCAGTGCCGCGCGCGTGCCCGGCGCGTCCACCCAGCGGCCTGTCGTCCTGCTGGCCGGCAACGGCCATGTCCGCCGCGACATCGGCGTGCCGCGCTGGCTCAAGCCCGGCACCGTCCTTTCAGTGGGCTACACCGAACAGCCCGCCGCGCCCGGGGCCTACGACCGCGATATCCTCACCCCCCCCGCGAAGCGCGAAGATCCCTGCAAAGCGTTCCAGCTCCCAACACCCCGCAACTGACAAACATCGCCTACGCAAGCCACCAGTTTTTTTCATACTGGGCGAAGAATATGTCGATTGTGGCCCGGCCCTCGCTGACCAAAAATGGCACTACCCGAATAGTGGCATTTCAGCGAGGACAACTTGTTAAGCCAAGCACGAATACTGGACCTCACATGGGTCTTGGGCGGTCCGTTCGCGGGACAAACGCTCGCGCAACTCGGCGCGGAGGTCATCAAGATAGAACCCCCCGCCGGGGACTCCTCGCGCGGCGTGCCCGTCTATCGCTTTGACGGCGACAGCTCTTTCTTTCTCTCGGTCAACCGGGGCAAGTCGAGTGTCTGCATCGATCTGAAGCATCCCCAGGGCCGCGAAGCCTTCTATGACCTGGTCCGCACCAGCGACGCCGTGATCTACGGGTTCGCCCCCGATGTCCCCGCCCGGCTGGGCCTCGACTTCGACAGCCTGCGGCGGGCCAACCCCCGCATCGGCGTGGCCCAGCTCATCGGGCTGCACGACTCCGGGGAATATGCCAGGGCGCCTGCCTACGACTTGATCGTCCAGGCCCTGGGAGGGGTCATGAGCATCACCGGCTCCACATCGGGCGAACCCTGCCGGGTCGGCTACCAGATCGCCGATCTGGCCGGAGGCCTGTACCTGGCTCTCGCCGCCTGCGGCGTGCTCTACCAAGGTGCACGCGAAGGAAAGGGAGCACTGGCGCAGATCTCCTTGCTCGACTGCCAGCTCGCGCTGCTGACTTGGCAAGCCCAGAATCATTTTATCTCCGGCGATATCCCCGGACGGCTCGGAAGCCGCAATCCCATGATCGCACCCAGCGAGGCGTTCCTGTGCGGCGATGGCGGCTATCTCGCGATCTCGCCGACCGGTGAGCATTTCTGGCCCAGGCTATGCGAGGTGATCGGGCGGCCCGACCTCGCGGCCGACCCCAGGTTCGCGGACCGTGGCAGCCGCGTGGCGAACGTGGAAGCGCTCATCGCCGAACTATCCGGGGTTTTTCAGAAGCAGAGCAGCGACCACTGGGCCGCGTTGCTTTTCCAATCACGCGTGCCCGCCGGCAAGGTGCTGAACGTTGCCGAAGCCGTCAGCCAACCCCTCGCGCGGCTGCGCAACATGGTCGAAAGCGTGCGCAAACCCGAAACCGGCAATGCCCTGGACTTCCTGGGCAACCCGTTCAAGTACGACCGGCAAAAGCCCCTGGACTACCCGCCCGCCCTGGGCAGCGCCACCCGGCGCGTCTTTCGGGATCTGTGCGGCTACACCCCGGAGCGGATCGATCAGTTAGTGCAATCCCAGGTTCTTTACACAGGAGAAGACAGTGACCAGACCCAGCGACATCAAGCCGCGTGAAGACGAGCAGCGCGGCACCACTTACGAGGATTACGTCATTGGCGACACCTTGCCGCCGCTGCGTTTCACCGTAACGCCCGAGATCATGCAGGAGTACGCGAGCGTGGTCGACGGCTCGGCCAGCGGTTACGACGTGGGGCCTCGCAAGGCGGCACTGCCTTCGGTCCTGCAGGTCTATTTCATGGCCGTCCTGTACAGCAAGTACCCCCCTCAGCAAGGCGGAGTGATGGGAGCCAACCAGTTCCGCTTCTTCGAACCGATCTGGGCCGACGAGAGCATCGACATCATCGGCACCGGCCGCATCGAGAAGAAGTTCGTCAAGCGAAGCAAGCGATACGTCAGTTTCTCGGCCGATTTCAAAGACACGAAAGGTCGTCTGATCGCTCAGGCGCTCAACGTCAGCCACTTCCCGGAGTAAGGCATGGAAAAGCGGATCTTCATCACCCAGAAAATGATCGATCAGTACGGCGTCCTGAACGGCGACAACGACATCATCCACTACGACATCGACTACGCGCGGCAGCGCGGCTACAAGGACACCCTCGCCCACGGCCCCATGGTCATGGGGTATGCGGCCGAACTCGCGGCGCGCAAGTACGGGGACGCCTGGCATCGTCGCGGAGAGATCGAAGTGAAGTTCGTCGCGCCCACCTACCCCAACGAGGAGCTGGTCGTGTCCATCGACGACGAAGGCAACGTCGTCGCCAAGGCCGGCGAGACCATCAACGTGGTTGGCTCGGCCCGCCTCCGCTGAGCGGCCCGCCGCGATCGAGTCAAGAAATGACAGATATCTGGCAGGGGATCATTCCCGAAAGCGACCTGGCCGCCTATCGGGCGGCGGGCTGGGGAAATCCATCGGGCATGGGAGCGCGCCCGGCGCTCCTGGTCATCGATGTCCAATACCGGACGACGGGCACGGCCGCCCGGCCGCTCATGGAAGCGATCCAGGAGTACCCGACCGCCTGTGGCGACGCGGCCTGGCGGGCCATCCCGCACATCGCTTCGCTGATCGCGGCATGTCGACAACTGGGCCATCCCGTCATATTTCCCCACGTCGCGCCGAAACGGCCCTACGACGGCGGCCGCCTGGCCGCGAAAATACCCGTGGCCATGGGGATTCCGCAAGATGGCTATCAGTTCGTCCGCGAAGCCGCCCCGCGGCAGCACGAACTCACCATCCCGAAGAAACATCCCAGCGCGTTCTTCGGCACGCCGCTGGCGAGCCACCTCATCGATCTCCGCATAGACACGCTGATCATCACCGGATGCACGACCTCGGGCTGCATCCGCGCCACCGCGGTGGACGCGTTCTCGTACAACTACCGGTGCGTCGTGCCCCACGATGCCGTCTATGACCGGGGAACCGTGCCGCACGCGGTCAACCTGTTCGATCTTTCGCAGAAGTACGCGGACGTGGCATCGACCGCCGACCTGCTCACCAGGCTGGCCGATATCCCGGCCCGCGCGTGATTCCACAAACGAGGCCCGTCCCCATGCAGCGTTTTGAAACCAAGCTCGACAGATACCCATTCTCTCCCATCGAGAGCCGCCCGGACTATGACTGGCCCGGCGGCAAGCGGCTTGCCGTGTACTTCGCGCTGAACATCGAAGCGTTCGAGTTCGGCCGCAACCCCGGCAACGACTTCACCTCGATGCCCTCCCCGCCCTTCCAGCGCGGCTACGCCTACCGGGACTTCGGCAACCGGGTGGGCGTCTGGCGGATACTCCGGCTTTTCCAGCAGTTCGACATTCCCCTGACCATCATCGCCAACGCGTCCGTCTACGACGTCTGTCCCGAGGTGCTCGCGGCGTGCCGCCGGAACGGCTACGAACTGGTGGCACATGGCTGGACCAACTCCGAGCGCCAGATCGACATGGATGCCGCGGCGGAACGCTCCATGCTTTCCAACGTGGTGGGGCGGATTACCAAGGAGGAAGGCAAGCGGCCTGAAGGATGGCTGGGGCCCTTTCTGTCGCAAAGCCCAAGGACCCCGGAGTTGCTCAAGGAAGCCGGGTTCCGATATATGCTCGACTGGTATTTCGACGAACAGCCGGTCTGGTTCAAGACCGACAACGGGCCGATCCTGGCCGTCCCCTATCCCGCCATGGAGCTGAACGACCTGCCGGCGTACATCAACCGCGGCGCCAGCGACGAGGAGTTCGAATGCATGCTGACCGACGCCTTCGACGAGCAGCTTGCAGACGCGCAACGCTTCCCGCTGGTCTATGCCGCGTCCTTCCATACCTTCCTGACGGGCCAGCCGCACAGGCTGAGAAAGCTGCGGCGGGTCCTGCGGCATATCGCCGACCACCGTGATAAAGTCTGGTTCACGACTCCGGGGGAAATCGCCAGGCACGCCGAGTCGACCTTGCCCAGCGTAACCTGATCCAGGCGACACGGCCCTTGCCCCGATGAGAAGGCTTCCGCCACTGAATGCCATGAGAGCCTTCGAAGTAGCCGCGCGTTACGAGAATTTCGCGCGCGCCGCTACCGAGCTCCACGTGACCCACGGGGCCGTCAGCCGGCAGATCGCTCTACTCGAAGACTGGCTGGGGATTCCTCTTTTCAGGCGCGGGGCGCGGCAGGCCCTCCTCACCCCCGAAGGGCGCGAACTTCTCAAGGAGGCCAGCGCCTCGTTCGACCGCCTGGAGCTCGCCGTGACGCTGTTGCGCCGGCCCGTGCAGACATCCACGCTCAACGTCAGCGCCACGCCCACCTTCAGCATGCACTGGCTGATCCCGCGGCTCAACCGGTTCACCCATCGGCACCCCGACATCTACATACGCCTGAGTTCGTCCTTGGAGCCCGCAGACTTCTCGCGAGACAGCTACGACGTGGCGATACGCCGCGCCCCGCCCGGCCCTTCGCAACAATCGATACCCCTGTTCCCGGCCATGTCGATGCCCATCGGCAGTCCGGACCTGCCTGGCATCTCCACGATCACACCCGCCGGCCTGGTCCGGCATACGCTGATCCATACGGCCACGTCCCCACACTCCTGGCCCAACCTGCTGCACGACATGGACCTGAAAGGCCTGCAGCCCGCCAACGCCCTCTATTTCGATCAGCTCTATTTCGGCGTACAGGCGTGCATCAACAAGATGGGCATCGCCGTCGCGCCCGCCGTCATCCTGGTTGACGACCTGTTGGCGGAAAGGCTCTGTCTGCCGTTTCCCCATCATCGAGCGGAGAACGACGCGGAATATCGCGCCATCGTCGGTGCTGCCTACGACCCCGGAAGCCCGATATCCAGGTTCCTCGAATGGCTGCTGGAAGAGGGTCAGGCCTCGTACGAGGCGGTGCTGGAACTCTGCGGCTAGGCGCTCTCGCGCCCAGCCTCACTTTTTCTCAAGGGTCGCTCAGTTTTCTTGCATTGTGCCGCGCTGGCGATTCCACAAGAATCATCCCACTCGCGCGGATCTCCGCGCTCCGGCAACCACTTCAGGCCAATCATGAGCGAGCAAAGCCAGACAGCCCCCGAATACGGCGCGATCGATATCGTCGTCAATGTGTTCACCCCCAGGGAATTCGCGGAGGGCAGGATCGCGACGGACGATGCCTTCCGCGCCAAGACGCGGCAGGCCGACGCCTTCCATCGCGGCATCGAGATTCCCGACTACATCCGGAAAATGGACGCCGCGCATATCGACAGATCGCTGCTGATCGCGGTCCGCATGGGAGATCTTCGCGTCCGCGGATCCGTCGAGATTCCCTATGAGCGGGTCAGGGAAATCTGCCACGAACATCCGGACCGCTTCTCGGGGCTCGCCGGCATCGATCCCACCCGAGGCGTCCAGGGGCTGCGCGAACTGGATGTGGCCGTCAAGGAATACGGTTTCGTCGGTGCCCACTACTATCCCCACTGGTTCGGCATCGCCCCCGACGCGGCCTTGATGTACCCGTACTACGCACGCTGCTGCGAACTGGACATCCCCATCATGATGCAAATGGGAAACTGCCTGATCTACCAGCGCGACCGTCGCCTCCCGACGATCGCCCAGCCCATCATGCTGGACCGCGTCGCGATCGACTTCCCCGATCTCAAGCTCATCGGCATCCACCTGGGCTACCCCTGGACAGACGAAATGATCGCCATGGCGTGGAAGCATCCGAACATCCACATGGCGGGGGATGCCTACGCCCCCAAGCATTGGCCGGCATCCGTCGTGAAATTCGCCGACTCGTACGGCCAGGACAAATTCCTGTTCGGCACCGACTGGCCGGTCATCGATCCCGGACGCGCGGTCAGGGAAATGGACGACCTGGGCTTGCGCCCCGTCTCCAGGAAAAAGGTCATGCGCGACAACGCATTGAAGCTGTTCAGATTTCCCGATCAGGCACGCCGGTAGAGAAACCTGTCTGCGGCCCTGCCGACACACCCTAGAAGAGGTTGACACATGAAGCGACTATCCGAACTGGCAATCTGCGCGGCCGCACTCCTCCTTGCTCCCTTGGCCGCCACCGCCGACACGTTTCCCAGCCATCCGCTCAAGATCGTAGTCCCGCAAGGCGCAGGCGGCCCCGGCGACACCAATGCCAGAATATTCGCGGAGAAGCTGAGCCTGTCGGCCGGACAACCCGTGTACATCGAGAACAAGCCGGGCGGCAGCACCATCATCGGCGCGGAATCCGTGGCTCGATCGGCCCCCAACGGCTACACCCTGCTCTTTGCCTCCGTCACGACACTGGCGGTCAACCCATCGCTGTTCTCCAAGCTGTCCTATGACCCGATCGGCGACTTCGCACCACTCGCCATGGTCACCTCCCAGCCCTTCATGCTGGTCGTCCGCGCCGCATTTCCCGCCACCAGCGTCCAGGAACTCATCGCGCTGGCGAAGACCAAGCCCGGCACACTGACCTACGGCTCGTCCGGCTCCGGTACGTCCGGACACATCACGGGCGCCTTCTTCGCATCCGAGGCCGGCATCGACATCGTCCATGTTCCTTACAAGAGCGCCGGTACCGTTCAGACCGATCTGATGGCCGGCCGCATCGACATGGCATTCCGCGCCATCGACGGCGCCTTGCTCGCGGCGATCAAAGCCAACCAGTTGAAGGTTCTGGGCACGAGCGGGGTCCAGCGGTCCCCGCTGCTTCCCGACGTCCCCACCATCGCCGAACAGGGACTGCCGAGTTTCGAGTCGTCCGTATGGAGCGGCTTCGTCGCGCCCGGCAAGACGCCTCAGGCCATCACCGAATCGCTATCGTCCATGCTGCTGGCCATTGCCGAAGACCCCGGCGTGCGGCAGCGGGTTGCGGCAAATGGCGGCGAGGCAACGACCCTCGGGCCCCGGGAGTTCGGCGCGCTGATACGCGAAGAAACGAAGAAATGGCAAAAAGTGGTCAGGAGCTCAGGCGCAACGGTCGAGTGACCCATGCATCGCGCAACGGGCTGCGCGATGCTTTCCTGGGGTGGTCTGCCCGTGCTTGTCCCTCTAGAATGTCCGGCAGCGTCCGAACAACAGATTGCCGCCGACTGCCGCAATCCTCTCGCCCCGGAGATTCCAACCCATGCCTGCCCTCTCGTCCGCCCCCATCCGTCTGTGCATCGCCGGCGAAGGCGCCATGGGCTCGACGCACGCGCGCATCTTCGCGGCCATGCCGGGCGTGGAGATCGTGGCCCTGGCGGCCGCCGACATGTCGCGCGGCCGCCAGCTGGCCGCGCAATACGGCATCCCCGATTGCAGCGCCGACCTGGCCGCCACGCTGGCCCGTCCCGACGTGGACGCGGTGGTGCTGGCCACGCCCTCGGGGCTGCATGCCGGGCACGCCGAACTGGCCGCCCGCCTGGGCAAACCCATGCTGATCGAGATCCCCGCCGCGCTGACCCTGGCCGACACCGAACGCCTGGTCCGCATGCAGGCCGAGACCGGCGTGGCCATGATGGTCGCGCACAGCCGCCGCTTCGCGCCGCCGCACACCTCGCTGCGCGAGCGCATCCAGGGCGGCGATTTCACGCTGCACCACCTGGTCTGCGAGACCTACTTCTTCCGCCGCAACAACCTGAACATGTTCGGCGAACCTCGCACCTGGGTCGACAGCCTGCTCTGGCACCATGCCTGCCACACGGTGGACCTGTTCTGCTGGCTGCTGGACGAGACGGAGTTCGACGTCTGGGGCCAGCGCGGCCCCGATCATCCGGAGCTGGGCATCCCCATGGACGTCACCGTGGCCATGCGCTCGCGCAAGCGCGGCACGCTGCTGACCATGGCCATGTCGTTCAACAACAAGGGGCCCTTCGGCGGCTTCTATCGCTACATCGGCGAAGAAGACACCTACCGCGCCTTCCGCGACGAACTGACCGACAGCGACGGCAAGATCGTGGAGATGCCCGGCGCGCAGCCGGCGTTCGAGGCCCAGGACACCGAATTCATCGCGGCGCTGCGCGAAGGCCGTCCCAGCCGCTGCGACATCGCGTCGGTGCTGCCCGCGATGCGGGCGCTGGACGGGATCGACCGCATCATGCGGGGCGCGCCCGCCGCCGGATGACCGACATGTAATCCCCCGGCCATCCGGCTGTTGGTGCCCGGCTCCTAAAGTGAAGGCTCCTGTGCAAGCCCACGCACAGCCAACCAGACGCCATCGAACGGCGCCTGGCACTTCTGGAGATCGACATGTTGAACGGCAAGATGCTCATCCTCGTCGCGGCCCTGGCGGGCGGCGCGTCCCCCGCCTACGCCACGGATACGGCTATATCCGGCTCCGCCCCGCGGACCGCGAACCCCGCGCTGCTGGCCAGCGCGGACGGCTGGGCCTTCGTCAACGGCGAGTGGGTCCGCCAGGACCATTCCTACGCCATGAAGGACGGCAGATGGGTCCATACCGATACGCTGCCCCACGCCTCGGCGCAAGCCGGCCCGGCCACGCCCAAGACGCAAAACGCCCCCTCGGCCAGGAGCGACAAGTTCATCGCCTCTGACGGCTGGGTGTTCGAGAACGGCGAGTGGTCATTGCCCCCGCGCGTCCGGGGCCAGTGACGCGGACGGCGCGTCCTTGGCCGGAAAGACCAGCGTGAAGCGGGTCCGGCCGGAAACGGAGCCGGCGGTAATGTCGCCCCCGTGCGCCACCATGATGGCGCGCGTGATCGACAGCCCCAGCCCCGAGCTTTCCGAGTCGGGCCTCGCCCTGGACTTGTCGCCGCGAAAGAAACGGTCGAACAGCGAGGGGATCAGTTCCGCCGGGATTGCCTTGCCATCGTTCTCGATCGCGATCGTGACGGCCTTGGCCTCGCCCGCGACGACGACGTCTATCGCCCCGCCCCGCGGCGTATGGCGCAAGGCGTTCGAGAGCAGGTTGCTCAAGGCGCGCCGCAGCATCAGCCGGTCGCCCACGATCCTGCCTCGGCCCGTCAGGCGCATGGCCACCGCCTTGTCCTCGGCCAGGGCCTCGTAGAACTCGAACAGGGCGCCGACCTCGTCCTGGACGGCGATGAGCTCGGCATCGGGCAAGGTAATGCCGTGCTCCATCTTGGCGAGATACAGCATGTCGGACACCATCCGGGACAAGCGCTGCAGCTCCTCTTCGTTCGACGCCAGGATCTCGCGATATTTCGCCGCTTCGCGCGGCTGCGACAGCACGACGTGGGTCTGCGTCAGCAGATTCGTCAGCGGTGTGCGAAGCTCGTGGGCCAGGTCGGACGAGAACTCCGACAACCGGCGAAAATCGTCCTGCAGCCTGGCCAGCATGGCGTTCAAGGTCGAGGCCAGGTCGGACATCTCCAGCGGGACGGCATCCACGGGCATGCGCGCATCCAGTTTCTGCGCCGTGACGGAACGGGCCCGCGCGGCCATCGTCCGCAAAGGGGCCAGCCCGCTGCGGGCCGCCCACCAGCCGAACACCCCGCTCACGAGCGCGGACAGCGCCACGTACAGCACCAGCGAATGGAGGAAGCCCCGCATGAAGTGCGCATGGATCCCGGTCGCCAGCCCGACGATGACGCGCAGTTCGCCTCCCGGCTCGCCCGCGGTGGCCGTGGTGGTGCGCAACCCCCGGTACTCGGCCCCGTCCTGCTTCCAGGTGAATGCCTCTTTTCCCGCCGGCAAGGCCTGCGCCGCGCTCAAGGCATGCCGGAACTCGAAGCCGTCCGTGGCATACACGCTCGCTCCCCGCCCCGTCTGGATCCACGCCACCAGCCCGGGATGATTCTGAAGGGCAGCGCCCAGGCGCACCGGCATCGAGGCGGCCTCCGCTTCCCGGGCGATTTTCCGGACCAGGCTGGCCTTCTCTTGAAGCACGGCGAAGTCTTCGTAGGCGAAGTGCTGGTCCATCGACGAGGCGATCAGCGCCCCCAATCCAAGGAGCACCGTGGCCGACGACAGCGCGAAGAAAGTCGTCAGCCGCGTCGTCAGGGAAAAAGGGCGCATCAGGCCGGATCCTCCGGTTCTTCGAAAACGTAGCCCATGCCCCGCACGGTCTGGATGAGCTTCGCCTCGAACGCGTCGTCGATCTTGGCGCGCAGCCGGCGGATCGCCACGTCGATGACGTTCGTGTCGCTGTCGAAGTTCATGTCCCATACCTGGGAGGCGATCAGCGACCGCGGCAGCACCTCGCCGCGCCGGCGTACGAACAGTTCGAGCAGTGCGAACTCCTTGCTCGTCAGGTTGATGCGCCGGCCGGCGCGCGTGGCCCGGCGGCGGACGAGATCGAGCACCAGATCGCCGACCTGGATGCGATCCGTGGCGATCTGCCCACTGCCCCGCCGCAGCAGGGTCCGGACACGGGCCAGCAGTTCGGAAAAGGCAAAGGGCTTGACCAGATAATCGTCCGCGCCGAGCTCCAGGCCCTTGACCCGGTCGGCCACGCTGTCGCGCGCGGTCAGGAACAGGACGGGAACATTGTTTTCGACCGCCCGCAGGGTTTGCAGGATGCGCCAGCCATCCACATCGGGCAGCATCACATCGAGCACGATCAGATCGTAGGGCTCGCTCAACGCCCGGTACTGTCCGTCCAGCCCGTTGTCCGCCAGGTCGACCACGAACCCGGCCTCGGTCAGCCCTTGCCTGAGATACTCGCCGGTCTTGGCTTCGTCTTCCACGACCAGTAGTTTCATCGCGAAGCCTCGCCGCGCATCAACGATATGCCTGGTAGACGCTGGACCGCCCCCCGGCCCGGAGCAGCACGACATCGTAGGCGGATTTCCGGCCCCCATACTCGGGGCCGTCCATGCCCGGCGAGCCCAGGGGCATGCCCGGGACGGCCAGGCCGATGGCCGGCGGACGTTCGCGCAGCAACCGCCTGACTTCCCGGGCGGGCACGTGTCCCTCCAGCGCATAGCCTTCCACCACCGCGGAATGGCACGAGCCATGGTCGTCCGGAATGCCGAGACGGCTGCGCGCCGCGGACGTATCGTCGACATCGTGGGCGATCACGCGGAATCCGTTGTCCTGCAGGTGTTTGATCCAGTCCTTGCAACATCCGCAAGTCGGCGTCTTCCAGACTTCCACGGTCGTCGCCTTCTGCGCCCGGGCGCCAAGGGGAAGCAAGGCGGCTCCGATCAGGAGCGCGCGACGTGACAGGCTTGCGTGCTTAGGCATCATGCATGGTTCCTTGAAAATCAGGCGGGCGGGCCGAGCGTTCCCAGCCACGCCACCAATAACAGAATCGCGGTCGCCGCGCCGGCTTCCAGCGCCAGGCTCTTGCGCAGCAGGACCAGGGCGGCCTCGGGACGGCCGCCAGCGATCGACGCCTCCAGCATGGGACCGAGGCGGAACCGGTTCGCGGCGGCCAGGCCCAGCATCAAGACGAACAACCCCAGCTTGCCGACAAGAAGCCAGCCATACAGCCCCGACAGCAGGCCTTGGACGGTGGGGCCGACGATGAACCAATAGTTGGCGGCACCCGTGAACGCCAAGGCCGCGACGGTGACGGTCCCGAGGCCCGCGAACCCCGTCAGCCCCCGGCTCAGCAGGCGTACCTGCCGATCGGGTGCGCCATCCGGGCGCAGCCACAGCATCGCCGCGAATACGGTCAATGCCCCCACCCAGCCCGCCGCCGCGATCAGGTGGACGATATCGGCGGCCAGATGCAGATACCCCCGCGCGCCATCGTCCATGGCGCCATGTCCGCCCCAGGCAAGGCTGGCCAGCGCGACCAGGGCCGATCCGGCAACGGCCCACAGGCCGGACACGCAACGATACTTCATCGACACGGCGCAGGCCAAAGCCAGCATCAGCGCCACGATCCGTATCGCGGCCGCCAGTCCCGCATCGGTGCCGCCGACCACCATGGCCAGGATGGACGGCCGCAAATCCATGAGATGCTCCGCGCCGCTCATGGATTGGGCCAGCAGCGCCAGGCCGAGCCCGGCCAGCGGAATGCCGATGGCCGCGGCCGTCACCAGCAAGGCGCCGAATCGCAGGCTCTTCTCGCCGTCCTCCCATTCACGGCGAAAGCTGTGGAGGATGAACAGCGGCACGCCGCCCAGCAGCGCCAGGTCCACGTAGAGCGCGAAGCGTACCGCCACGCCCAGTCCCTCGGACATGGTCTATTTCACGCTGAACGGGAAATTTCCCGTCACCGGATGCGTATCGGACGATACCGCCCGCCACTCCACGCGGTAGGTACCGGTCACCAGCGGCCTGGCGGGCGTGATGACCATCGTCTTGGGATCGGCATCGCCCGAGACCTTGGCCTCCACCGGCATGGGCGCGTGGGTCATGCCGGGCATGCCGGTCATGAGCAGCCGGGCGCCCGAGAACTGGGTGACGAGCGCTTCCGAAAAACGCAGCTCGATTCTCGACGGCGCCGCGGTCTCCGCCCGGGCCTCGGGCGTCGACGACACGAGTTCGGGATGGGCCTGGGCCGCGGCGGCGACAAGCAGCCCGGCCGTCAGGACGGCGGCACTCAGGGCGGTACGAGCGTTGGACATGATGCACCTTGCGATGGGTAGGAAAGAGAGATGGCGGGAGATCAGAACCACATGCGCACGCCGACCACGAACCGGGTGTCGCTGCGGCGTTCCCCGTGCGCCCGCGCATAGTCCGCGGTGGTCCCATAGGTCCGGTTCCAGGTCACGCCGACGTAGGGAGCGAATTCGCGGCGGATCTCGTATCGCAGCCGCACGCCCAGCTCCGTGCTCGACAGGCCGGACCCGATGCCTCGCCCGTGGTCGTTCTTGCCGAAGAAATTGACCTCGGCGGCCGGCTGCAGGATGAGCCGGTTCGTAAAGAGGATGTCGTACTCCCCTTTCAGGCGCGCGGCGGTCTGTCCGTTCTCACCGGCGAAGACGAGGGCGGACGCCTCGAAGTTGTAGAGCGCCATTCCCTGGAAGCCGAACGCGGCCCAGGTCCGCGACGAACCGGGCTTGAAGTCGTGGCGCACCCCGCCCACGACATCCCACCAGGGACTGATGGCACGGCCCCACAGCGCCTGCACCTCGGCCTCGTGGAGCTTCCCGCCCGAACGCTCGCCTTCCGAGCTGAGCCACAGGCGGTCGATGTCGCCGCCGATCCAGCCCTTGAAATCCCAGCTCAAGGCGTTCCCGCCACGCGCGTCCTGCCATTCCAGCCGATCCACGAGGAACAGGGAATTGATGCCCTTGTCGTGCACGGCATGGCCCGACGTATCCAGGGCTGCGGCCTTGCGGTCGGCATCGGTCAGCCTGGGAATGGGCGTGCGGCTTTCCGTGGGCGCGGCGTCCATGGTCTGCATCGGGGCGTGATCCATGCTTTGCATGGGACCGTGATCCATGCCCGGCATCTTGCCGTGATCCATCCCTTGCATGTGCGAATGGTCCATCCCTTGCATCTGCGAATGGTCCATGCCCTGCATCTGCGAATGATCCATCCCCTGCATCTGGGCATGGGCCGTCGACGAGGCCAGCGCCAGGCCGACGAACGCGGCGGACAGCGCCGGCGCGGTGCGGTGAATTGAAAAAATCATGGCCCCCCCTTTACTCTTGCACCCGGACTTCGCGGAACATGCCGGCTTCCATGTGATACAGGAGGTGGCAGTGATAGGCCCAACGCCCGAGCGCGTCGGCGGTCACCCGGTAGCTGCGCCGCGACCCCGGCGGCATATCGATGGTGTGCTTGCGCACCATGAAATTGCCGTTCTCGTCCTCCAGGTCGCTCCATAGTCCATGCAGGTGGATGGGATGGGTCATCATGGTGTCGTTCACGAGCACGATCCTGACCCGCTCGCCGTACTTCAGCAGCACCGGCCTGGCGTCCGAGAACTTGATGCCGTCGAACGACCAGGCGAATTTCTCCATGTGGCCGGTCAGGTGCAGCTCTATGGTCCGGCCTGGCGCGCGTCCGTCGGGATCCTCGAAGGTGCTGCGCAGGTCGGCGTAGGCCAGCACGCGGCGGCCGTTGTTCCGCAGGCCCATGCCGGGGTCGTCCAGCTTGGGCGCGGGGCTCATCGTCTGCATGTCGACCAGGGGATTGTTCTTCTCCGACGCGGGATGGGACTGCATGCCGCCCGAGGCCCCCTGCCCATGGTCCATGCCTTGCATCTGGCCGTGGTCCATCCCGGCCATGCCACCATGATCCATGCCGGCCATGCTGCCGTGATCCATGCCCATGTCCTCCATGGCCAGGATCGGCCGCGGATCCATGTCGGGCACCGGCGCATGCAGGCCCTCGCGCACGGCCAGGGTGCCGCGCGCATACCCCGTGCGGTCCATGGACTGGGCGAAGATGGTATAGGCCTCGTCCCTGGAAGGCTCGACGATCACGTCGTAGGTCTCGGCCACCGCGATGCGGAATTCGTCGACCGCGACGGGCTTGACGTGCTGTCCGTCGGCCGCCACCACCGTCATCTTCAAGCCGGGGATGCGGACGTCGAAATACGTCATGGCCGACCCGTTGATGAAGCGCAGGCGCAGGCGTTCACCCGGCTTGAACAGGCCCGTCCAGCCGCCGTCCGGTGCCTGTCCGTTCAGCAGATAGGTATAGGTGTACCCGCCGACGTCGGCGATGTCGGTCGGGTTCATCCGCATCTCGGCCCACATCTTCCGGTCCGCGATCGTGGCCGACCAGCCCTTCTCCCGGACATCCCGGAAAAAGTCGCCGACGGTGCGCTTGTGGAAGTTGTAGTAGTCGGACTTTTTCTTCAACGTGCGCATCAGCCGCGCCGGATCCTCGTCGGTCCAGTCCGACAGCATCACGACGTATTCGCGGTCGTAGGCGAACGGTTCCGGCTCCCTGGCGTCGATGATCAGCGGCCCGTAGACGCCCGCCTGCTCCTGGAATCCCGAATGGCTGTGGTACCAGTAGGTGCCGTTCTGGCGCACCTTGAAGGTGTAGACGTACATGCCGTCGGGCGCGATGCCTTCGAAGCTCAGCCCGGGCACGCCGTCCATGTTGGCGGGCAGCAGGATGCCGTGCCAATGGATGGACGTGGACTCCCGCAGCTTGTTGCGCACGCGCAAGGTGACAGTGTCGCCTTCGCGCCAGCGCAGGAGCGGCCCCGGTATGCCGCCGTTCACGGTCATCGCGGTGCGCGGGCTGCCGGTGAAATTCACTGGCGTCTCGCCGATCTGCAGGTCGAACTCGGTGCCGGCCAGCACGTGGGGGGCGCCCGGCCCGATGGCCGCCCAGACGGGCTTGCGCCAGAGTCCCAGCGCGCCCAGCGCGCCGCCGGCGGCCAGGGCGGTGACGAACGTCCGCCTTGAGGTCTTGGTGTGCATGCGATATCC
Organism: Alcaligenaceae bacterium SAGV5; assembly: GCA_009360345.1. Lineage (GTDB taxonomy): Bacteria > Pseudomonadota > Gammaproteobacteria > Burkholderiales > Burkholderiaceae_B > Pigmentiphaga. Next base: position 1,227,088 of record SPDP01000001.1, on the reverse strand, counting down.
GATGAATCCGGTCAGGCCGCCACTCTAGCCAGCGGCCTCCCACCCCAGCCTGACCCGAAGATTACGTTTGTGTAATGTTGAACCCGCGCCGTCAGGCCCGGCCCTTCCACCGCCGCAGCAGCAAGGCGTTGGAGACCACGCTGACACTGCTCAGCGCCATCGCCGCGCCGGCCAGGACCGGACTGAGCAGGCCCAGGGCCGCCAGCGGCACGCCGACCACGTTGTAGATGAAGGCCCAGAACAGGTTCTGGCGGATCTTGGCGTAGGTGCGCCGGGAGATGTCGATCGCGTCCCCGACCAGCGCGGGATCGCCGCGCATGAGCGTGACGCCCGCGGCATGCATGGCCACGTCGGTGCCGGTCGACATGGCGATGCCCACGTCCGCGGCCGCCAGCGCCGGCGCATCGTTGATGCCGTCGCCCACCATCGCCACCACATGGCCTTCGGCGCGCAGCGCGGCGATGGCTTCGGCCTTGTGCTCGGGCAGCACCTCCGCGCGCACGTCGTCCACGCCCAGCGCCTGGCCGATGGCGCGCGCGGCGCCGGCGTTGTCGCCGGTCAGCAGCACGCTGCGTATGCCTTGCGCACGCAGCGAGGCCACTGCCGCCTCCGAAGTCGGCTTGAGCGTATCGCCGAAGGCCAGCAGGCCCAGCAGCACCGGTTGTCCGCTCACGCTGGCGACCCAGGACACGGTGCGCCCCTCGGCCTGCAGCGCCGCGGCCCGCTGCGCCAGCGGCGCGATCTCGACACCCAGCTCCTGCATGTAGCGGCCGCTGCCCAGGCGCAGCTCGCGGCCTTCCACCGACGCCGCCATGCCGCGCCCGGCCACCGCCCGCGCCTGGGTGGCGGCCGGCACCGCGATCCCCTCGCGCCGCGCCTCGGCCATGACGGCGCGCGCCAGCGGGTGTTCGCTGCCCGCCTGCAAGGCGGCGCTGGCGGCCAGCAGGTCGCGACGCTCGCCCTGCGCCGGCTCGGCGGCGATCAGTTCAGGCTTGCCTTCGGTCAGCGTTCCGGTCTTGTCGAACGCGACGACCTTGACGTTGTGCGCCACTTCCAGCGCTTCGGCATCCTTGATCAGGATGCCGTGGCGCGCCGCCACGCCGGTCCCGGCCATGATGGCCGTGGGCGTGGCCAGCCCCAGCGCGCACGGGCAGGCAATGACCAGGACCGCCACCGCATTGAGGATGGCCAGTTCCCAATCGCCGGTCGCCCCGCCCCAGGCCAGCAGGGTCACGATGGCGATGACGACGATCACGGGCACGAACACTTCGCTCACCCGGTCCACCAGCCGCTGGATCGGCGCCTTCTTGGCCTGTGCCGACTCGACCAGCCGCACGATGCGGGCCAGCACTGACTCGGCGCCGACGGCGGTGGTGCGGACCACCAGCAGGCCTTCTGCATTGACCGAGCCGCCGGTGACGCGATCGCCGTGCTGCTTGTCCACCGGCAGGCTCTCGCCGGTGATGAGCGACTCGTCGACCTGGCTGGCCCCCTCGACCACTTCGCCGTCCACCGGCACGCGCTCGCCCGGGCGCACAACGACGAGGTCGCCAGGATGCACCGACGCGACCGGCATCTCGATCTCGCCGCCTTCGCGCCGGACGCGCGCCACCTCGGGCCGCAAGGCGTTCAGCGCGCGGATCGCCTCGGTGGTCTGCCGCTTGGCGCGGGTCTCCAGCCACTTGCCCAACAGGACCAGCGTAATCACCACCGCCGAGGCTTCGAAGTACAGATGCGTGGCCCCGTGGGCGCCATGGCGCAGCAGTTGGTAGACGCTCAGGCCGTAGGCGGCGCTGGTGCCGAGCGCCACCAATAGATCCATGTTGCCGGTACGCGCCTTCAAGGCCTTCCAGGCACCGCGATAGAAGCGCGCGCCCAGCCAGAACTGCACCGGCGTCGCCAGCGCCCACTGCACCCAGCCATTGGGCATCCAGTGAACGCCGAAGGGCATCAGCAGCATGGGCACGACCAGCGGCAGGGAAAGCACCGTCGCCAGGGCGATCGGCCACCACGACGGCAGGCCAGCGGAAACCGCGGCGGCGGCCGGAGTGGATTGCGCGGGCAGGCGCGCCTCGTACCCCGCCTTTTCCACCGCGGCGATCAGCGTGGCCGGATCGACCCTGGACACGAGCGAGACACGCGCCGTCTCGGTGGCAAGGTTGACTTCGGCGCCGGCCACGCCGGGCACCCGGGCCAGGGCCTTCTCCACCCGCGCCACGCACGAGGCGCAAGTCATGCCGCCTATGCTCAGGTCCACCGATTCGGCGGGCACCTCGTAGCCGGCCTGCTCGACCGCCGCGCGCAGCGTCGCGGCTTCCACCGGAGCATCGGCCTCGATCTCGGCCGTTTCGGTGGCCAGGTTGACGCTCGCCCGCCGAACGCCGGGCACGCGCGCCAGGGCACGCTCGACCCGGCCGACGCAGGAGGCGCAGGTCATGCCCTCGATGGGCAAGGTCCAGCTCACGGGCGAATTGCCCGGGCCGGCCGCCGCCGGCGTTGACTGTCCATTCATGGTTTCCTCGCGATACTGGGAGTGATGCTTCACAGTATCAAGCTTCCCATGATGGGAAAGTCAAGCGCCGGATCCGGGGCCGGCCCCGCCCGGGGGGTCAGGCCCCCTCGCCCGCCTCCGACACCGGCGCGGCGCCCAGCGGCTTGCCGCCAGGCCCGGCCATGAAGCTCTGCCAGGGTTCGGGCGCGGCCTGGCCGGCGCCGGGCTTGCCGTAGTCGCACACGCCGTTCGGGAACACCGCCTGCAGGCGCGTCCATTGCTGACCGCTGAAGGCCACCGCGAAATCCGCCCGCGCCAGCGGCTTCAGGGCACACTTCATGATATCGCTGGCCAGGCCTTCGCCCGCCGCGACGCGGGTATCCCGGAAGACCGGCCATTCGTCCACCCCGGGGCTATAGACCGCCGCCGCCCCCGATCCGGCCACGGTCGATGCCGAGGTCGGGTCGGCGCCGGTATTGCAGTAGTCGGCATCCGTGCTCCAGGCCGCCGCATCGGCGCGCCAGCACGCGTCCGCCGCGACGGCCGGCTTGTTGGCGACGATCTTTTCCCGCAGCGTCTTGCCGGAGGTGTCGGCCTCGACCTTGCCCAGCCATTCGTTCATCGCGTCGAACCGGCGCGCGGTGTAGTCCGGCGGCGTGGACTTGTAGCGCCAGATGACGTGGTTCGCGTAGTCCCCGTGCTCGCGCAGGATGCGGTTGCGGATCACGTAACCGCGGAAGTCGTAGTGCTCTTCCCGCACGTTGAAGCTGATGGACTGGATGATGGCCACGTCGCCCAGGAACCGGCCGTGCGCCACGCGCCCGGACTGGTGCGCGATTTCCGCCGCGCCGGGATCGGCCGCCATCCGCGCCGGCTGCCACTGGCCGTTGATGTCGTAGCCGCCCACCTGTTCATTCACCATCACGAACTGCTCGGGCGAGATCTTGCCGGTGTTGACCGCCTTGAAGCCGTAGAGGATGCCGATATTGTCGATCGGCGTCTTGGCATAGCCGGTCGCGTCCCGCGGCCCGAACACCGCGATGTTGAAATCCTGCAGCGTGCAGCGGATGCCCGTGGTGTTCCCCGCCGACCAGACGTTCCAATGCGTTCCGCAGCCCGCGCCGCCCACCGTGGGGTCGAGGTAGAACGGCGTGCGCGAGGCCATGTTGGTACTCGCCGGTCCTTCGCACACCTGGTCGTAGACATGGCCGTTGATATGGGCCTTCTCCATGATGGAGAACGGCGACCCGGCGGTCCTGCGCGCGTCATAGAACCGCTTGAGCAGCCCGCAATCGGCGAACTCCCGGCCGGTGGTCCAGGTATCCTGCCACCCGTCCGAAGGCATCAACCCCTGCAGCAGGCCCGGATAGTTCGAGGCGTGCAGGTGTTGCTGGTGCGCGCCGCCGGAGCTGCCGTCGGCCATGGTGTAGCGGATCTCGCCGTAGTTTTCGGTGATGTGCTCCTTGAGCATGATCACCGTCTCGGCCGACGTCGTGTCGTTGCAATGCGTGCCGTATTGCGTCATCTCGGACGATGCCACCATGAAGCCACGGCTCAGGGCCACATCGTCCAGCACGCTGCCCGGATTCCCCTGGGCGCGGCTGTATTCGCAGCCCGACCCGAACTTCCAGTGCAGCTTGCCGTTCCAGGAAGCGGGGCGGGCATACGGCGTCCATCCCTTGGTCGGATCGGCCGGGTTGGCCAGGTAGGCGATGTCGTATTTGCCACGGTTGACCACGCCGCGTTCGATGCGGACGATGTAGGGCACGGTCTTGCCTTCGTCGGTCGTCGCGCTGGCGATCTGCGCCGCCGCAGGCGGGTTGGCCGGGTCATAGACCGCGAACCGGCCATCCGTGGTCCGGTACTGGTAGCGGAATACCGGCGCGGCGATATTGCACTGGCCGTCGAGCGCGTCGCCCAGATCAGGATTGGTCGGCGTGGGCGCCGCGACCTTGGTCGCGCATTCCCAATAACCGACCTGGGCCCCGGAAATGACGGGGCCGCCGTTCGGATGGTTCTTGATCGCCAGATGCGCGGTCGCGCCGTCGTCCGTCCGCGCCACCAGCGCATTGTCGCCGTCGGCGAGCCCTTCCACCCGGCCCATGTAGCGGCCGTTCCCGCGCACGGCGAACGCGCTCGTCACGTCCTTGCCGTTGAGCAGCATGCGGATCTGCTCGAAGCGCGTGGAGGAACCCTCGGGAACCTTGACTTCGACCAGCGCCTGCCCGCCGGATACGAGATCGGCGCGATTCCCCAGCACCGAAATCCGCAGGCTCGGCGCGCCCGGCGCCGGGGGGCCGCCGCCATCCGACGTTCCCCCGTCCCCTCCGCCGCAACCCGCCAGCGCCACTGCCAGCGACATGCCGGTCAGCGCGAGTGATGCCTTTTTCATTGAAGTCTCCTCATCATCGTTAGCGTTGTCGTGCCACCCACAGCGACCGGATAGTAAGATTTGCCAATCATCGAGGGCATCGCTTTTTTTTGATGGAGTGATCGAATATGCAGATAACCGATCTGAATCTCTCCACGCGCCAGGTCCGGGCCTTCACGGCGCTGGCCGAGCACAGGAACTTCACGCGCGCCGCCGAACAATGCCATTTGTCGCAATCGGCGTTCAGCAGCCTGATCAGGACGCTGGAGGACACGCTCGGCATCCGCTTGTTCGACCGCGATACCCGCCGCGTCGAGTTGACGCCCGAAGGCCGCTTGTTCCTCGGGGGCGCGACGCGTGTGCTGGCCAGCCTGCGCGACGCGCTGGAAGACCTGGGCGAGCACTCCGCCGGCCGGCGCGGCCGTGCCGGCGTCGCCGCGCTGCCCTCGCTCGCGGCCGGCTGGATGCCCGGCGTGCTGGCGGCGTTCCATCAGGAATACCCGGGCATCCAGGTGGACGTCGCGGACGTCCTGTCCGAGAGCTGCATCGAGTTCGTGCGCAGCGGCCGGGCCGACTTCGCGCTGGCCTCGATGCGCTCGGTCGGGCCGGACCTGCAGGCCGAACCGTTCTGCCGCGACGGCTTCTATCTGGTCTGCCGCAAGGACCATCCGCTGTCGCGCCGGCGCCGGCTCACGCTCGCGGCGCTCAGCGGCGAACCGTTCATCCACCTCGCCCAGGACAGCAGCGTGCGCCAGCACATCGAGGCGGCCATCCATCCGGCCAAGATGAACGGCATGATGGAGCTGGACCAGTTGAGTACCGTGGCCGGCATGGTGCGGGCCGGCCTGGGTATCACCGTCGTGCCGGCGCTGACGCTGTTCCACTTCGACGGCCCGGACCTGACGGCGCTGCCGGTCGAGACACCGGGGCTGACCCGGGAGGTATTCGTCGTCCGGCGCCGGGATCGCAGCCTGTCCATCGGCGCCCAGGCGCTGCTCGCCTTCATGATGCAGCGCCGGCCGCAGCCGGGGGAAAAACGCGGAGCCCGGCCCAAGGCCGGGCCATCGCCCACCCGCCGCCGGTAATCGGTTTTTCAAATCAGTTATCCCAAATAATCCATTTCCCGGAATACTCCCCGCCCCCCTATCGTCTCGCTCATCCGCAGGTCCCGATCCGGACCCGCTTCCACGACCACGACCGGGTGTGCATGCCTTCCTCTTCTTCGTCCTCTGTACCGCGCCTGCGCATCGGCTCCGGCGCAGGCTTTTCCGGGGACCGCTGGGACGCGGCCGTCCCCGTGGTCCGGACCCTGCTGGCGCACGACGGGCCGCGCGCCCTGATCTTCGAGACCCTGGCCGAACGCACCCTGGCGCTGGCGCAGTTGCAGCGCAAGCTGAATCCGGACTCGGGCTGGGAGCCCTCCCTGGAGCGCTTCGTCGCCCCCGTCCTGTCCGACTGCGTGCTCGGTGGCATTCCGATCGTCGGCAACTTCGGCGCGGCCAACCCGCGCGGCGCGGCGCGGCAACTGCAGCGGCTGGCCGCCTCCCTCGGCCTGCCCGCGCTGCGCGTGGCCATCGTCAACGGCGACGACCTGCTGACGGCGCTCACCGCCGGGCAGATGCGCGCGCTGCTCGAACAATCGTCGATCGAACGGCCCCTGGTCAGCGCGAACGCCTACCTGGGAGCGCGCGAAATCGCCGCGGCGCTGCGGGCCGGCGCGCAGGTCGTGGTCACCGGCCGGGTGGCCGATCCCGCGTTGGCGCTCGGCCCCATGCTTGCCCATTTCGACTGGCCCGACGACGACTGGGATCGACTGGCGGCGGGCACGATGGCCGGACACATTCTTGAATGCGGCGGACAGGTATGCGGCGGCTATTTCGCCGACCCGGGCTTCAAGGACGTCCCCGATCTCGCCGACCTGGGCTTTCCCATCATCGAAATGCACGAGGACGGACGCTTCGTCGTGACCAAGGCCGAGCACACCGGCGGCTGCGTGGATCGCCGGACCGTCATCGAGCAGTTGCTGTACGAGATACACGACCCCGGCGCCTACCTGACACCCGACGTGGTGGCCGACATCACCGAGGCCGAGGTCCGCCAGATCGGCGGCGACCGGGTGGAGATCACCGGCGTGCGCGGCCATCCACGGCCGGCCACGCTCAAGGCCACGCTTTGCTACGAAGGCCCGTGGCTGGCGGAAGGGGAAATCTCCTATGCCGGCCCCAATGCGGCGGCGCGCGCGGCGCTGGCAGCCGACGTCGTGCGCAGGCGGCTGGACGCGCTCGGCCTGGGAAACCTGAAGATGCGCGCCGATTTCATCGGCGTCACCAGCGTGTTCGGCGACGACAATGGGCACTGGGCGGCCTCGGCCGATGTGCCGGCCTCGCCGGTGCAAGACCTGCGGCTGCGCATCGCCGCGGCGGCCGCGTCCCGCCAGGATGCCGAGCGGGTGGCGCGCGAAGTGCTGGCCCTGTATACCTGCGGGCCGGCCGGCGGCGGCGGGGTGCGCACGGCCGTCACGCCGCGGCTGGGCAGCGGCTCATGCCTGGTGCCGCGCGACTGGCTGGCGCCGACCTGGGAGTTCGCCGCATGAACAAGACGACGCCTCCCCGTACCGTTCCCCTGCACCACCTGGCTCACGCCCGCACCGGCGACAAGGGCAATCGCGCATCCATCAGCGTCATTGCCTACGACCCCGCCGACTGGCCGCTGCTGGTCGAGCAGGTCACCGAAGCCAGCGTGGCCCGCCTTTTTTCTTCGCGCTCGCCGACCCAGGTCAGGCGCTACCTGCTGCCGCGCCTGGCGGCCATGAATTTCGTGCTGGACGATGTGCTCGACGGCGGCGTCAACGACTCGCTGAACCTCGACACGCACGGGAAGACGCTTTCCAGCTTGCTACTGACGCTTCCCATTTCCATCGACAATAAGGAGGAGACATCATGAACACCCATCGCCGCCGGCAGCTTGCCGTGCTCAGCCTCGCCTTGCTGGGCGCTTCGGCCGCCAGCGCCCAGACGTTTCCCGACAAACCCATCACCTTCGTCGTGCCCTTCGCCGCCGCCAGCGCCACCGACCAGATCGCGCGGGCGCTCGGCCAGGCCGTCTCGGAAGCGACCGGGCAACCCGTGGTGATCGAGAACAAACCGGGCGCCAACTCCTTCATCGGCGCCCAGACCGTGGCCCGCGCCAAGAATGACGGCTACACGGTGCTCATCACGACCAACACCACCCATGCCGCCAACGAGCACTTGTTCAAGAAACTGCCCTACGACCCCGTCAAGGATTTCGAACCGGTGACGCTGCTCGGCAAAGGCGGCCAGATCATGGTCGTGCCGCCCAGCCTGCCGGTCAGCAACGTGAAGGAGTTCATCGCCCTCGCGAAGGCCCAGGCCGGCAAGCTGTCGTTCGGATACGGAAGCTCGTCCAGCCGGGTGGCCGGAGAACTGTTCAAGCAATCGACGGGGACGGAAATCGTGCCGGTGCCCTACCGCAGCAATCCCATGGGCGTCACCGACCTGCTCGGCGGCCAGATCCAGGTCATGTGGACCGACATGACGACCGGCCTGCCCCAGGCCAAGAGCGGCAACCTGAAAGCGCTCGGCGTCACGACCTCCACCCGCAGCCCGCTCGCGCCCGACGTGCCGACCATCTCGGAGTCCGGCGTTCCCGGCTATGAATCGACCTACTGGTTCGCGGCCTACGTGCCCGCCGGCACCTCCGACGCGATCGTCACTCGTCTCAACCAACTCCTGGTCACCGCGGCCAAGTCTCCGACGGCGGCGAAATTCTACGGGCCGACCGGCACCGAACTGGTGACCAGCACGCCCGATGAGCTGCGCCGCTTCCAGGCAGCCGAATCGCAGAAGTGGGCACAGATCATCGCCAAGGCGGGCATCCAGAAGGAGTGACGCGGGCGCGCGCCGGCACGGGCCGCCGCATCACAGCAGCGGCAGCTTGCCTTCGTCGTCCCGCCGCCGGCTGCCTTCGGGCAGTTCGTTGAGACGCGGCGCGGGCGGCAGTCCCGTCGCCGCGAGGATTTCTTTCTCGTCCAGGGTTTCCCGCTCCAGCAACGCGCGCACCAGCGCGTCGAGCTGGGCACGATGTTCGCGCAGCAGGCCGAGCGCGCGATCGTGGCAGCCATGGATGAGCTTCTGCACCTCGTCGTCCACCGCCCGGGCCGTTTCCTCGCTGTACGGCAGGCTGCCGCCCCCGCCTCCCAGATAGGGATTCTGGCGCGGCGCGAGCTGGACCATGCCCAGCCGGTCGCTCATGCCCCAGCGCATGACCATGTTGCGCGCCAGGTTGGTCGCCTGCTCGATATCGCTCTCCGCGCCGGTGGTACGCGTGCCGTAGACCACCTCCTCGGCCGCCCGGCCGCCCAGCATGCCGACGATGCGCGCCAGCAGATAGGCCTCGGGATAGTTGTAGCGATCGGTCTGCGGGCGCTGGTAGGTCACGCCCAGGGCCTGGCCGCGCGGCACGATGGTGACGCGGTGCACCGGGTCGGCGCCCGGCACCAGCAGCCCCAGGATGGCGTGGCCGCCCTCGTGATAGGCGATCCGCTCACGGTCGGCATGGCTCAGGATCAGCGGGCGCTCGGGGCCCAGCACGATTTTCTCCAGCGCGTCGTTGAAATCCTTCTGGTGCACCTGGTCCTGGTCCCGGCGGGCCGCCAGCAGGGCCGCCTCGTTCACCAGGTTCTTCAAGTCGGCGCCCGACAGGCCCGGCGTGGTCGAGGCCAGCTCCGGCAGGTCCACGTCCGCGGCCAGCGGCGTCTTGCGCGTGTGGACCTTCAGGATGGCCTCGCGGCCGTTCTTGTCGGGCAGGTTGACCACCACGCGCCGGTCGAAGCGGCCCGGCCGCAGCAAGGCCTTGTCCAGCACATCGGGCTGGTTGGTGGCCGCCAGCACGATGACGCCCTCGCGCCCGGAGAACCCGTCCATCTCGGTCAGGATCTGGTTCAGGGTCTGCTCCTGCTCGCTGGATCCGCCCAGCGCCACCTGGCCGCGCGCGCGGCCGATGGAGTCGATCTCGTCGATGAAGATGATGGACGGCGCCTGCTCGCGCGCCTGCTTGAACAGGTCGCGCACCCGCGCCGCGCCCACGCCCACGATCATCTCGACGAACTCGGCCGCGCTCATCGAGAAGAACGGCACGCCGGCCTCGCCCGCCACGGCCTTGGCGAGCAGCGTCTTGCCCGTGCCCGGCGCGCCCACCAGCAGCACGCCCTTGGGGGCGGAGCCGCCCAGGCGCGTGTACTTGGCGGGATTCTTCAGGAAATCGACCACCTCGACCAGCTCGTTCTCGGCCTCGTCGATCCCGGCCACGTCCTCGAACGTGACCTTGTCGCCGCCCTCCAGGTCGTAGCGGCGCGCCTTGCTCTTGCCCAGCCCGAACATGCTGCCGCCCATGCCGCCTTGCCGCGCCGCCCGCCGGTACAGCCAGACGTAGAACGCGATGATGAAAATGGCGGGCCCGAAGCCGAAGATCACCGTGGTCAGCCAATTGCCGCTCTGGATGGGCTCGGCGCTGATCTCGACCTTGTGGTCGATCAGGAACTGTTCGAAGCCCGGCCCCACGAACACCGGCAGCGTGCTTTCGAAGGTCGTGGACGTGCGCGGCGGCTGGGCCTGCGCGCCGGCCTTGGCGGGCGCCTCGGTCGTTGCCGTCGGCCAGGTGACGGCCTTGACGAAGCGGCCCTCGATGCGCTCGCCCTGGCTGTAGATCGCCGTGACGTTGCCCTTGGCGACTTCTTCCTTGAAGACCGTGTACGGCACGGTGATGGGCGCGTCGGCGCCGCCGCCCGACAGGTAGCGGGCCAGGAAGTAGTTGACCAGCAATACCGCCAGGAAAATCAGCCACATGCGGCGCGGCGGCATGGACATCGGACTGCCCGCGTTGCGGCCGTCGGGCAGTCCGCCCTTGCCTCCCGCGGTATTCGCAGGTTTTTTCGGCTCTTGCTGGCTGGGCCACTTCATGGCGTCTTCCCCGTGTGTCGGTCGGCTGCCGCCAAGCATACTCCGGTACGATCCTCTCGCCGTGCCCGTGCTTCGGCGACGATGACATCCCGGAAGGCCTGCACCGCGGGCGCGGCCGGCTGGCCGCGGCGCCAGATGAAGCCCACCTGCCGGCCCAGCACGGGCTCGACCAGCTCCACGCTCGCCAATCCCTGGCCCGCCGATCCGGACAGCGCGTGCCTGGGCACGGCGCCCACGCCCACGCCCGCCTGGATCAGGCTGAGCAGCGCCGGCACGTGCAGCACCTCGCCTATCCAATTGGGACGCGCGGCCAGATGCGCCAATCCCTGGTCGATCAGCAGGCGGTTGCCACCGCCGGCGGCCAGGCCGATGCACTCCACGCCGGCCAGTTCCTCCCAGCGCACACGCCGCCGGCGGGCCAGCGGATGATCCGGCCGGCAGGCCAGGACGAAGGGCTCGCGGGCCAACTCCTCGAACTCCAGATCGGGTTCGCGCGTGCCCAGGTAACTGATGCCGAAATCGGCGTCCGAACGCGAGACCGACAGCAGCACGTCGGGCGCCGGCTGGTCCAGCACCCGCAGCCGGATGCGCGGGAAACGGGCGTGAAAAAGACTGGCGGCCCGGGCCACGAAGTTGTCCACGGCGGACGGGATGCACGCCACCGTGACCAGCCCGCGTATGCGCTCGGACAGCTCGGTCATGCCCAGCAGCGCCCCTTCCAGTTCCGACAGCACGTGCTGGGCGCGGGGCAGGAACGAACGGCCCATGGCATTGAGCTCGACTTTCCGCGTGCTGCGCTCGAACAGCCGCATGCCGAGCGCCTGCTCCAGCTTGTCGACCCGGCGCGACAGCGCCGGCTGGGATACGTGCAGGGCCTGCGCCGCGGCGCGGAAGCTGGCCAGTTGCGCCACCGTCACGAAGGCCCGGAGATCGGACAGGTCGAAATTCATACGATAAGCGTATCAATTGAAAGTATTTTTGCAATTTACAGCAGGAACAGAATGCATGACGATGCTGGCAAGGCACCGATGAGTGCCTTCCAGAACATTTTCGGAGGCACTTCCATGAAGCGACGCTTCATTCTCCTGGCCGCCGTGACGGCCGGCACGCTGGCATCCCCCTGGGCCCGGGCCGACGATGCCTGGCCCCAGCGGCCGGTCACGCTCGTGGTCCCCTTCGCCGCGGGCGGCGGCACCGACAGCATCGCCCGCGACATCGCCAAGCAGATGAGCGACCAGTTGCGCCAGCCCGTGGTCGTGGAAAACCGCGGCGGCGGCGGCGGTTCCATGGGCGCCAATGCGGTCGCCAAGGCGCGGCCGGACGGCTACACCGTGCTGTTCGCGACCTCGACCTTCGCCACCAACGCCGCGTTCGAGCCCAAGCTGCCCTACGATCCGGAACGCGACTTCGCCCCGGTCGCCATGATCGGCCGCGGCCCCCTGCTGTTGGTGACCAGCAAGCAGCTCGGCGCGGCGACGGTGCCGCAACTGCTGGCCACCGCGCGCGCCCGCGCCGAAGGCCTGAACTTCTGCTCGGCCGGTCCCGGCAGCATCAACCACCTGGCCGGCGAACTGTTCCGGCAGCAGACGGGGCTGGCCATGACCCACGTGCCGTTCAAGGGCAGCGCCCCGGCCAGCATGGAACTGCTGGCCGGACGCGTGGACGTGTTCTTCGCGACCGTGCCGACCATCCTGCCTCACATCAAGGAAAACAAGCTGAACCTGCTGGCCGTGACCAGCGACAAGCGCTCGGCCTTGTTTCCCGAGGTCCCCACCCTGGCCGAGACGGGTGTAAAAGGCTATGACGTGACCACCTGGTGGGGCGTGCTGGCCCCCGCCGCCACGCCCCCCGCCGTGGTGCAGGCCCTGAACAAGGCGGTGATCGCCGCCGCCTCGGCCGCGCCCGTGCAGGAGCGGCTGCGGCACGAAGGCGCGACGCCGCTGTCGCTCAGTCCCGCCGCGTTCGGCCAGGAACTGCGCAAGGAACTGGCGCTGTGGCGCGGCGTCGTCGCCAAGCCCGGCATTCAACTGCAATGACCGGCCCGACCAAGAAAACCATCGCGAGACTCCCCATGACCACCTTCTCTTCCTTGTCACGACGCGACTTCGTCCGGCTCGGCACGGCCACCGCCATGCTGGCTGCCGGCGGCGCCGGCCGCGCCGCCGGCAACTATCCGACCAAGCCCGTCACGGTCATCGTTCCCTACGCTCCCGGCGGCCAGGGCGACGTGTTCGCGCGGCTGCTGTCCCAGGACCTCGGACACGCCCTGGGGCAATCCGTCATCGTCGAGAACCGTCCCGGCGCCAGCGGCGCGCTCGGCACCCGCCAGGTCGTGCGCGCCGACCCCGACGGCCACACGCTGCTGCTGGGCCAGACCGGCGAGATCGCCATCAACGGCTTCGCCATGAAGAACCCGGGCTACGACGCCCAGAAGGACCTGCGCGCGATCGCCCTGGTCGGCAACGCGCCGCTGGTGCTGGCCGTCCCGCAGAACTCGCCCTACCGCAGCGTCGAGGCGCTGCTGCAGGCCGCGCGGGACAAGCCCGGCAGCGTCGCCTACGCCTCATCGGGCACGGCGACGCCCGGCCACCTGGCGGCCGCGGCGATGGCGGTCCGCTCGAAGACCGACATGACCCACATTCCCTACAAGGGAGCGGGACAAGCGATCTCCGACCTCATCGGCGGACAGGTGCAGTGCTTCTTTGCCAGCGCCTCGTCGATCATGCCCCACATCCAGGGCGGACGCGTGCGCGCGCTGGCCGTCTCGTCCCTCGAGCCGGTCGCGGCGCTGGCCGGCGTGCCGACCGTCGCCCAGACCCTGCCCGGCTTCGAGTTCAGCCTGTGGGGCGGTTACTTCGCGCCGGCCGCCACCCCGCCCGCGATCGTCGAGCTGCTGGCCGGCCACATCAACCGCATCACCCAGAAACCCGAGCTGCGCAGCCGCTTCGAAGCCGAAGGCAGCGCCGTCGCCCCGATGACGCCCGAGCGCTTCGGCAAGTTCGTGCGCGCGGAAATGGATAAATACGCGGCCCTGGTCAAGAATACCCAGGCGCACATCGATTAACGCTTTCCAGGCCCAGCGGCCTGTACCCCCTTACCTTCTGGCTGGAACATCATGAAAATCATCGTACTTCCCGGCGACGGCATCGGCCCCGAGACCATGGCCGCCACGGTCGAAGTGCTGCGCGCGGCGTCGCAGCGCTTCGGTTTCGAGCTTGCCCTGGAACACGACATCGCGGGCCACGACAGCCTGCGGCGCCACGGCGCCACGGTCACCCCGGCGCTGCTGGACAAGGTCCGCGCCGCCGATGGCCTGATGCTCGGCCCGATGGCGACCTTCGATTTCAAGGACGAAAGCAAAGGCGAGATCAACCCCTCCATGTTCTTCCGCAAGGAGCTCGACCTGTACGCCAACATCCGCCCGTCGCGGACCTGGCAGGGCGTGCCGCACAAGGTCGACGCCTTCGACCTCGTGGTCGTGCGCGAGAACACCGAGGGGTTCTACGCCGACCGCAACATCGCCTCGGGCGGCAGCGAGATGCTGATCACCGAGGACGTGGTGGTGTCCCTGCGCCGCATCACCCGCCTGTGCTGCGCGCGCATCGCCCGCGCCGCCTTCGAGCTGGCGAGCGCCCGGCGCAAGCATGTCAGCATCGTCCACAAGGCCAACGTGCTCAAGATCGGCGACGGCATGTTCATCGACGAATGCCACAAGGTCGCGCGGGACTTCCCCGACGTGACCGTCGACGACTTCATCGTCGACGCGATGATGGCGCACGTGGTCCGTGCCCCGCAGCGTTTCGACGTCATCGTCACGACCAACATGTTCGGCGACATCCTGTCCGACCTGACCGCCGAACTGTCCGGCAGCCTGGGGCTGGGCGGCTCGCTCAACATGGGCGCGCGCTACGCGATGGGCCAGGCCGCGCACGGCTCGGCGCCGGATATCGCCGGCCAGGACATCGCCAATCCGTTCTCGCTGATCCTGTCCGCCGGCCAGTTGCTGGACTGGCACGGCCGGCGCACGAACCAGCCCGCCTATGTCGCCGCGGCCGATGCCATCGCGCGCACCGCCGCCATCGTGGTCGAGGCAGGGGAATCCACGCGCGACGTGGGCGGCAACCTCGGCACCGCCGCGACCGGGCGCGCCTTCGCCCAACGGCTGCTGGAGGCCTAGGCATGTCCCGGGCCGCAGCCGACATCCAGGCCGACCTGCCGGCCCTGGCGTGCGATTGCCATACCCATGTGATCGGCGACGCCTCGGCCTATCCCATGGTGGCGGAGCGCCACTACACACCTGGTCCGGCCTCGGCCGCCCAGTTGCGCCGCCACCTCGAACAGGCCGGCATGACGCGCGTGGTCATCGTGCAGCCCAGCGTCTACGGCACCGACAACCGCTGCCTGCTCGACGCGCTGGCGGAGATGGGCGGGCGGGCGCGAGGCATCGCGGTGATCGATGCGGGTTTCACGCCCCGGCAGTTGCAGATGCTGCACGACGGCGGCGTGCGCGGCGTGCGCGTCAACCTGGAAAGCGCCGGCCTGCAGGACATCGGCGCAGCGGAACAGGAGCTCGCCGCCGTCGGCGCACAGGTGGCCGGCCTGGGCTGGCATGTGCAGCTCTATGCCGCCCATGGGGTGATCGCGGCGCTGGCGCCACGGCTGGCCGCGCTACCCTGCCCCGTGGTCCTGGACCACTTCGCCATGGCTCCCTGGTCGCCCGAGGCCGCCGCGGCCATCACCGGCCTGCTGCGCTCGGGATGCGTCCATCTGAAACTGTCGGCGCCCTATCGGCTGGCGGACCGGCAGGATGCCGCCCGGTGGGCCCAGGCGCTGTGCCAGGAGGTCCCGTCCGCGCTGCTATGGGGCAGCGACTGGCCGCACACCGCCCGCGCGGCCGGCAAGGCGGCGCACGAGGTCAGTCCCTATCGTCAGATCGGCGCGCGCCAGTTGCTGGACGATCTGGCGCAATGGCTGCCGACTCCCGGGTTGCGGCAGGCGGTCCTGGCGGACAATCCCGACCGGCTGTACTGGCGCTGACGCGCTTCGCCCGCAGGGCCTGGCGGATCCAGGCCACGTTGTCGCGCAGCCGCTCGTCGCCGGGGGCCATCCGCAAGGCCTCTTCGGCATGGGCCAGCGCCTCGCCGCCGCGCCCCAGTTGCCAGTTGGCGATAGCGGCGAGATCGTGCGGCAGCGCACCATGGCACACCGGGTCGCTCATGTAGCCGTCGGGTTCGCCGGACAGCGACACCCCCCTGATCGCCGCCGCGCGGCACTCGGCCCACTCCCCGCGCCGGTACCGGATATCGGCCAGCGTGACCCAGGGTTCGCGCCGCTCCGGACACTCGGCCGCGGCGCGCAGCGCCCAGTCCAGGCCGTCGCGCCCCCGCGCCATCTCGCACTTGGCCAGGTACAGCATGCCGGCCGACCGCTCGGGCCGGAAGGCGTTGCCCGGCAGGGCCAGGTAGCGTTCGAACTCGCGCGCGGCATCATCGTAGCGTCCGGCATGGAACAATTCGCGCGCATGGTAGTGCGCCATGCGCGGATCGTGGGGTTCCTCGGCCGCCGCCGCGGCCAGCAGCGGCAGGTAGGCGGCGCGCGGCCTGGCGCGGTCGGGATGGTGCTCCACGCGCACGCCGGGCGCGAGCACGCCCTGTTCGGCGATGCGATCGGGATAGATGCCTTCATGGCAGGCGTGGCGCCACCGGTAGCCATGGCGGGCATGGATGCGGTTGTTCAGGAAACGTATCGCCGGCCTGCCATCCTCATGGAAAGCGGACACGAAGTCGTAGTGCGCCCGCGTGGTGCCGGGCACCCAGGCAGCTTCCAGGGCCGGCCGCCACCCCGGGCAAAGGATCTCGTCCAGGTCCAGCGACACGCACACGTCCACCTCCCCAGGCACCAGCGCCAGCGCGGCGTTGCGGGCATCGTCGAAGCGCCAGGGCTCGATGGACACGCGATGCACGGCCGCCCCCAGCGCTTGCAGATGTCCGATGCTGCCGTCGGCCGACCCGGTGTCCGCGACCACCACCACGTCGGCGCCCGCGCAGGACGCCATGAAGCGTCCGGCGAACCCGGCTTCGTCGCGGCAGATGGCGTAGACGGCGATTTTCAGGGCTTGCCCGCCGCCAGTTGGATCTCGACACGATCGATGTTCTCGCGATGCGCGACCAGCATCGCCAGCAGATCGTCCTGGATGCCAGCCTCCTTGACCTTGGGCACCAGGACTTCGAGTTTCCTGACCACCCAGGCCTGTCCGCGATTCAGGAAAGCCATCCGCGCGGGCAGGTCGGCGATGGCCATGGCCTTGCCGTGGAAGGCGCCCGTGCGCGAACCGGGCTTGGCGTCCAGCGACTTGATGGCGGCGATCAGCACGCCGCACCATTTCACTTCGTCCTGCCGGATGGCCTCCATCAGCGCGCGCTCGGCGGGGTCCTGCAATTGCGCCACGGTTTCCTCGGCCACGCGGGCCCCCGCCCGCTCGGCCTCCAGCAGTTCGTCCAGCGCCGCCAGCAGTTCCCCGCGCGGAAGCTGGCCCATGTAGGCGGCATCGGCCTGCTCGGCATAGCACACCGGCGATGCGCGATCGGATTCGGGCTGCATGATTTCTCCAGGATGACGGGTCAGGCAGCGCCGGGGCCGGCATCGCCCGGCTTGCGAACCAGCGTGACCAGCAGCGTCGTGTCGGCCAGCGCCCGCACCGCGTGCGGCTCCTGGCCGAGCAGCGCGACCAGTTGGCCGGAACGCAGTCCGCAGGTGCCATGCGGCGTGGTGACGACGGCTTCGCCGGCCAGGCACTGGATGGTCAATTCGCCGGGCACATGGTGCTGCGGCAGTTCGTGCCCGGCGGGGAGCACCAGTTGCATGAGCTGCAGGCCGTCCGTGCGGAGCAGGCTGCTGCTGGCATGGGTTCCCCGCTGTTCGTCGCTGGCATGCAGGTCGATCGCTTCCAGGGGACTTGCGTGTCTGAGGGCCATGATCGCACCGACTGAACCTGTGGGCGCTCCAGTTTCCAGGCCGAGCGCGTTGCCTTGCTTCGCACCTGTCTTTATACGCCAGTCCGGCGGCGACCGCATGATGCGGCGCCGCCGGCCGGCCCTGCGCCCGATCCTACTTGTAGGCGTCGACCACCGCGTCATGCAGGCTGGTCTTGACCAGTTGATCGATGGTCAGCACGCCATAGTTGGTCTTGGCCTGGTCATCGTAGAAGTCGTAGTCGGCCTTCACGGTCTGGATCTGCTTGACGATGTCGCCGTGGTGGAACGCCCCGAACGCCCCTTCGGTGTCGGTATCGTGCTCGGTCTGCTTCCAGACCTTGTCGTCGAACTGGAAGTGGGCGATGCCGAGTATCTGGCCCGGATTGCTCTTCTGGTAGTCCAGCACACCTTTCAACTGCCGGTTGACGTAGTTCGGGGTGTAGTCGGGTTTCGCCCGGCTATAGCCGATTTCCGTGAACAGGATGGGAACGCCGAACTGCTTGTAGGTGGCGGGAATCCAGCCCTGGCCCGTGCTTTCCGCGTTCTTGAGCAGATAGGTCTCGTCGTTGTAGGTCTGCGGGGCCAGCATGAGGCGGTCCTTGTATTTCGCGGTCCGCGAGTCGGTCAGCAGGCGGTTGAACTGGTTCCAGCCCGGCATGTTCTTGCCGGACAGATAGGGCTCGCCGCGCGGCACGAAGGTGATCGGCATGCCCACCGGCACACTCTTGCTGAACTTGCGCTTGTCGGCCTCTTCGATGAAGCGCGCGACCAGGCCGATGGCCGTGTTGTAGTTGCCGGGATAGCCTTCGGCATCCAGCTCGTTGGAAATGATCACCCCGGCGATCGCGGGATGCCAGTCGGTCCCGGCCTTGTTGCCGAAGTTCCGGTTCGAGAAATACGCGGCCAGCGCCGTGTTCCAGAGCGGATCGCCCTGCGTCGAGATCCAGTTGCTGAGCGGCACGACGACCTTGATGTTCAGGCTGTTCGCATAGTCCAGGAACTGGCTGTGGTCGTTGCGGGTATCCCAGTCGTACAGCCGGATCAGGTTGATGCCCATGTCCTTGATCGTCTTCAGGTCGTTGCGGCAGTCGGTTCCGCAGCTTTGCGACAGATAGGACTGCTTGCCCCACAACGATCCGGCCTGCTTGCGGGCGATGTCGCTGCCGAAATAGATGTAGCTGGTGTTCGCCGTGGACGGGTTGTAGCCTTGCCCGAAGGCCTGGTAGGCGGTGCCCTTGCCGGGGATGGGAAAGCGCGTGAAGCGGCCCGCGGCGACGCTCAGCACGGCATCGCCCAGGGCTTCCGGCGCGCCCGCGTTCGAACCCCGCAGCGTCGCCGTGTAGCTGATCTCGTCGGTATCGGCGTCATAGGCGGGATTGGACAGCGTCATGGCGTACAGCTTGGGATCCCCCTTGGCCGTGGTGCCGAACAAGGTGGCTGCCGGCGCCGTCTCGCCGTAGGCGTAGGACCACTGCGGCAGGAAATAGGAAACCGGCCGGGCCTCGGAATACGTGCCCGGCGCATTGTCCACCAGGAACATGTCCTCGCCCGCCTGGCTCAGCACCACCTTGTACTGGCCGGCCGTGGCCGTGGGCTGCAAGGCCGCCTTCGAGGCGTATTGCGTGTATTCCGCCACCTCTTTGTCATCCACCAGATTGTTGAGCACCCTGACGGTGACATTGTCGAAATCCAGGGCGGCATCGACATCCTGGTCCAGGGTGTCATTCTGCAACTGCGCCTGGAAAGTCATGGTCCGGGTCTTTTCATCGTAGGCAGGTCTGGAAAGCACCACATACACGCCTTCCAGCCCACCTCCCCCCGACAACTGGAACTGGACCGTCGCGTTGGGATCGATACCGTCATAGGCGTCCCGCCAGATGTTGCCCGCGTACTCCTTGGCCGCGGACTTTCCCACCTCCACGCCCTGGCCACCGGCATACCACAGCACGTCGGGCTCGACGTTCTTCAAGGTCAGGGTCCGGACCGCCCCACCCGCGCCGGCCGACAGTTGCCCCGACCCGGCCACCAGCATATAGATGCGGGACGAGTAGGCGCCGCCGGAGCCGGCTTCGCTCTTGGCGCCGTCCCCCCCGCAGCCGGCCAGCATCGCACCCGAGGCCAATGCCAGCGCCGACATGAGAAATCGTCTTGTTTTCGTTTTCATACTGCCGCTCCTGAGAAATCGGCCATGTCTCGCGGACGACCCGGCGTCCGGATATTCACGGCACCGCGTTAATCGCATGGAAAGGATGAACAAATGTTAGAGAAAGGCCTCTCTTGCGGGTAAGGCATGTTTGGGTCAAGCGTCCCGAATACCGGGAATTCGTCCCGGGTGTGGCAAAACGCGCGACGGGTGTATCATTTTGTGTCATGCCGACCTCCCCACCCCCTTGCGTAGCGGAGCATCTGTCTTCCCACGATGTGGAACCGGCGCTGCGTTTCGATGCCTGGCGCGAGCGCGCGCACCAGTGGGTGGAAATGCTGCCCCCGCCGCCCGGGGTCGAACTGGATGCGGAACTGCTCACGCTGCGCAACAGTGCCTGCATCTTCGGCACCATGCGCTCGTCGGCCTATGAAATGCGCGCCGCCTCCCGCCGCCTGGCCCACGCGCCCGACATGGTGGTGGTCACGCTGATCCAGTCGGGCGAGCTGGTGCGCGACGCCGCCCCGGGCGAACTCCAGCGCGTCGGCCCGGGCACCATGGGCCTGTACGATCCGTGGCGCATCGGGAACTACCGCTGGAGCCAGGGATCGCGCGAGGTCTTCCTGGCCCTGCCGCGCGGCGAGGTCCGCGCGGCGCTGGGGCGCGAACCGGGCAACGCGCCCATTCCACTGGAACACTGCACGCTGGCCCCCGCCCTGGCCAGCCAGTTGAACCATCTGGCCCTGCTGGCACGCCAACCCCAGAAACTGGACGACGTGGAATACGCCAGCCTCCTGGAAGGAACGCGCTCGCTCGCGCTGCTGATGCTGCGCAACTACGGACGCCAGGGATCGCGCGCGGGCCTGTCCGATCTGGAAGACGACCTGAACGCGGGCCGCCATGCCGCGGCGCTGCGCTTCATGGAGCGCGAAGCCCACCGCCACGACCTGGACGCCGCGGCGATCGCCCGCGGCGCCGGCTGCTCGCGCACCCGTCTTTACGCGGCTTTCGCATCCCGGGGGGAAACCGTGATGGGCATGCTGCGCGAAATCCGCCTGCAACGCGCCAAGGCCTTGATCGAGCGCAGCCCCAGGCTGCACGTCGGCTCGCTGTCGTGGCGCTGCGGCTTCGCGGACCAATCGGCCTTCAGCAAGTTGTTCCGGCTGCGCTTCGGCCTGCTGCCCTCCGACTGGCACCACCGGACGTGGACCAGCCCCGTTCCCGCTTCCTCGGCCCGCCTTCGCTCACCAGATCGCCGTTGAAAATCCCCGGCGCCGTCAGCGGTATTGGAATTCCCCCATAAAGATTCATTTAATATATACCTTAAAGCCAGACATGCACGTCCTCACGGAGCCGGCCCATGCCCATGCTGCTGAAAGTCGAAGAACCCGTGCCCGCCGCCCCACCGCCGCCACAATGGCACGCGTTCCTGGAACTGGGTTTCCGGCCCCTGTACCTGGCGGGCTGCCTGTGGGCCGCTGTCTCCGTCCTGCTCTGGGTATATGCGCCGCGGGCGCTGACCGGACCGCTCGGCGGCGTCGCCTGGCATGCCCATGAAATGCTATGGGGCTTCATCGCCACCATCGCGGTGGGCTTTCTATTCACCGCCGGCGCCAACTGGACCGGCATCAATCCGCTGCGGGGCAAGGCCCTGGGCGCGATGACGATGCTCTGGCTGCTGGCACGGGCCGGCTATCTGGTGCCGGACCGCACCGGATTCTGGCTGGCCGCGTGCAGCGAGACGCTGTTCTTCGCCGGTGCCGCCGTGGCCCTGGGACGGTCCATCTACCCGGCGCGCAGCCGGCGCAACTACGGAGTGCCGGTACTCGTCCTCGGCCTGGGCATCGCGAACGTCCTTTATCTCCATACGGTCCTGCAAGGCGACTACGCCCTGCTGCTGGCGCGCTTCAATCTCGGACTGCTGTGCATGGCGGTGATCGCGCTGCTGGTGGCGCGGCGCGTGATCCCCTTCTTCGCGATGCGCGCCGTGCCCGGCCTGGACATCCCCATGCACACCCGCAGCGGCCAGTGGCAACTCGGCGCCGGCGTGCTGGCGATCGCGTTCCTGCTGGCCGGCTGGATGCCGTGGGCGGGCCTGGCGCTTGCCGCCACGGGCGCGCTGACCTGCTGGCAACTGCTGACGTGGCGCCCCTGGGCGGTCCGGCGCGTGCCACTGCTGTGGATCCTGTACGTGGGCTACGCCGCGCTGGGCACGGGCTTGCTGGTAGCCGCGGCGCACGCGGCGGGCTGGATCGCGCGCCAGGCCTGGCCGGCGCACGTCATTGGCGCGGCGGGCTTTGCCGTGCTGATCATCGGCATGGTGACGCGCACGGCGCTGGGCCACCTAGGGCGGCCGCTGCGCACCGACCGTAGCATCGTGGCCGCCTACGCGCTGGTGATCGCGGCGGCGGCGCTGCGCCTGGCCGCGCTGCTGCCCACGCCCTGGACCATGGGCGCCCTGCACGCATCGGCGGCGGCCTGGACCCTGGGGTTCGCGCTGTACCTGTGGCGCTTCTTCCCGCTGCTGATCCGTCCTCGTTTCGACCGACATTCCTGAAGGAGAACCTGATGAAGATCCTGCATACCACCCCGGCGCTGCTGCTGGCCGCCACCCTGGCCAGCCCCGCCTTCGCCGCGACCTGCAACGTGGAGATCGCGGGCAACGATGCCATGAAATTCGACAAGACCAGCATCGACGTTCCGCAAAGCTGCAAGCAGTTCACGGTCAAGCTCACGCACCCCGGCAAGCTCGCCAAGAACGTCATGGGCCACAACTGGGTGCTGAGCAAAGCCGCGGACGTGCAGGGCATCGCGGCCGACGGCATTTCCGCGGGGCTGGACAAGAACTACCTCAAGCCGGACGATCCGCGCGTGATCGCGCACACCAAGGTGATAGGCGGCGGCGAAACCGACTCCGTCACCTTCGACACGGGCAAGCTCAAGGCGGGGGAAAACTACGCGTTCTTCTGCTCGTTCCCGGGGCATGCGGCGCTGATGAAGGGAACGGTGACGGTGACGAAATAAGCCACGAAGCGCAGTCGGAAACTCCGTCAGCAACGGACCGGAAACCTCGCTCTTGATGGGAAGTATTCGATCGAATACAATACCCCATGTACACGATTAAGCCCCTGCCGGAGTTCGACGCCTGGTTCGACAACCTGAAGGACCCAGCCACTCGCGCCCGCCTCATCCGCAGGCTTGAGAAAGCTGCGCGGGGCCTGCTGGGCGACGTTGAGCCGGTTGGCGAAGGGGTGAACGAAATGCGCGAGTTCTTCGGCCCCGGCTGGCGCATGTACTACATCGAGCAGGGCGACGTGCTGATCGTCATGCTGGGCGGAGGCTCCAAGGCCACGCAAAGCCGCGACATCAAACGCGCCAAGGAGTTGGCGCGCGCCCTAAGAAACAACGAGGAAAACCAGTCATGAGCAAGAAGACGATTCAGGTTTCCGAACTGCCTACCTTCGACCCCGCTCGCTACCTGCGCGACGACGAGGACATCGCTGCCTATCTTACGCAAGTGATCGAGGACGGCGACGCCGGCGAACTTGCACAGGCGCTGGGTGTCGCGGCGCGCGCGCGTGGCATGGCACAAATCGCCGAGGCCGCCGGCATTGGCCGGGAATCCCTTTACAAAGCCCTGCGTGCTGACGCCAGCCCGCGTTTCGATACCATAGCCAAAGTGTGCAAGGCACTGGGCGTGCGCCTTGTCGTCCAGGCCGTTCACCCTGCCTGACTCACTGGAAACAGATAAAAAGAGTCCCCCCGTACCATGAAATTCGCCACCTGGAACATCAACTCCCTGAACGTGCGCCTGCCCCAGGTCATCGCCTACCTGCAGTCCACGCCGGTCGACGCGCTGTGCCTGCAGGAACTCAAGCTGACCGACGACAAGTTCCCCGTCGGCGCCTTCGAGGAAATCGGCTATCACGCGGCGTTCACCGGCCAGAAGACCTATAACGGCGTGGCCATCCTGACCCGCCAGCCGGTCCGGGACGTGGCCAAGAACATCGACGGCTTCGAAGACCCCCAGCAGCGTGTGATCGCGGCCACGCTGGATACGCCCGCGGGCGACGTGCGCGTGATCAGCGCCTATTGCCCCAACGGGCAATCGGTGGACAGCGACAAGTACGACTACAAGCTGAAGTGGTTCGCCGCCTTCCGCGACAACCTGCAAGAGGAACTGGACCGCCATCCGCGCCTGGCGGTGCTGGGCGACTATAACGTCGCGCCCGACGATCGCGACGTGCACGACCCGGCCAAGTGGGAAGGCAACGTGCTGGTGTCCGAGCCCGAGCGGGCCGCGTTCCGCTCGCTGCTGGACGTGGGCCTGCACGACGCCTTCCGGCTGTTCGAGCAGCCGCCCAAGTCCTTCAGTTGGTGGGACTACCGGCAATTGGGGTTCCGCCGCAACGCCGGCCTGCGCATCGATCACATCCTGCTGTCCGACACGCTGAAGGCCGTGTGCAGCGAGTGCGTGATCGAGCGCGAGATCCGCAAGAACGAGCAGCCATCGGACCACGCGCCGGTGGTCGCGACGCTGGACATCTAGGGCGGATCAGTCCGCCAGCGCGCAGGCCTGTCGGCGCAGATCGGCCGCCGCTTCCAGCGTGCCGTCCGGACGCACGCGGATGGCCTTGGCCGAGCCGAAGTAGAACTCGTGCAGGGAATCTTCCTCCACCGGCACGCCGGCTTCGCGCAGCCGCCGCGCCACCCCTGCCGCGAAACCGGGTTCGAGCAGGATGTCGCCGCCGCGCGTGATGCTCCAGCGCGGCGCATCGATGGCCTCGGCCAGCGGCAGGCCCTCGAAGCAGGCATGGGTGATGACCTGCACCCCCGTCGTGGTCTGGCTCACGCCGCCCGGCGACACACCCAGCATGACCGGCCGGCCGCCTTCCATCACGATATAGGGATTCAGGGTATGGACGGGCCGCTTGCCCGGGCCCAGTACGTTGGGACTGGCCGGATCGAGGTCGAACTCGATCAGGCGGTTGTTCATCAGGATGCCGGTTTCCGGATCCACGCAGCCGCTGCCGAAAGGCTGGAACACGCTTTGCAGCATGGCCAGCGCGTTGCCCTGGTCATCCGCCAGCACGATGCCGGCGGTGTCGCCGGGATCCCGCGCGCCCGAGGGCGCGGGATCCGCCACGCTGGCCAGGCGCCGCGCGACCTGCTCCGGCTCCAGGGTCGCGGGCCACGGCGCGGCCGGATCGGCCACCTTGCGCTGGAAGGTTTCCAGGCATAGCCGGGCGATCTGTATCTGCGCGATCGCGCGCGGGCCGGCGGCCTCGTCCAGGTACGGCGCCAGCGCGTCGAGCTGGGCCAGCATCAGCACGCCCAGCGAGTTCGGCGGCATGACGTGGATGTGCCTGTCGCGCACGGACAGACTGACAGGCAATGCCCAGTCGGCGCGCTGGGCCAGCATGTCATCCAGACGCAGCAGGCCGCCCTGCGTGCGCGAAAAGGCGTCCAGGCTGCGGGCGATGGAGCCGCCGTAGAAAGCATCGGCGCCGTCGCGCGCGATGCGCCGCAGGGTATCGGCCAGGGCAGGCTGGCGCAGGAGATCCCCCGCCGACAACGGCTGGCCCCCGGGTGCGAACAAGGTGTCGAAGCCGGGCTGGCGGACCACCGCCGGCCTGGCGCTCTTGAGGTTCCGGTGGATCTCGCTGGAACAAGCCAGGCCGTCCGCCGCGTGGCGCACGGCGTCCTCCAGCAGCGAGGCCCAGGGCAGGCGCCCATGGCGCCGGTGCGCCTGCTCCCACAGGCGCACGAGTCCGGGCACCACCCAGGTCGACGGTCCGCGCGGGCCGATGCCGCCGTCGCCGAAAGCACCGGGGCCGGCCAACCCGGGGGCGCGGCCCGTGCCGTTCAACGCCTGGACCGTACCGGCGGCCGCATCGTAGTACAGCATCATGCCGCAACCGCCCAGCGAGGTCGCATGCGGCAGCGCGACGGTCAGGACGGCCGATGCCGAAATCATGGCATCGGCCAGCGAGCCGCCCGCCCGCAAGGTGTGCAGCGCGCTCTGGCTCGCCAGGTGATGGCCGGTGACGACGGCGCGGCGCCGGCCGAACACCGCCGCGCGAGGAACGGGCCTGGACATGCCGGTCATCGCAGCAGGTTGGCGCAGAAGGTTCCCACGAAGCAGCCCACCCCACAGGCTATGGGCAGCCACCAGCCTTGCCAGCGGCCCGCCGCCTGGGCGCCGGACGGCGCTGTCGCCGGCGCGCAGACGGCCTGGCCCTGGGCCGCGAGCCCGGATACGGACGCGGCGGCGACCGCCCCGCCCCCCGACAGTTCGCGCTGCACGTTGGCGAAGAACTGTTCCGAGAACTTGCGCGCCGCGCCGTCTATCATCCGCGCCCCCAGTTGGGCGACCTTGCCGGTCACCTCCGTCTCGGCGCGATAGCCCAGCAGGGTGCCGCCGGCGATGTCCTCCAGCGTCACCGCCACGCTGCCGGTGGCAGCGCCGGCCACGCCGGCCGAGCCCTGGCCCGTCAACGTGAAGCGCTCCTGCTGCGCCTGCACCGCGCGGGCGAAGGCCACGTCGAAATTGGCGCGGATGGGCCCCACGCCCGCCGAGATGGTGGCCCGGTAGCCGCCGTCGTCGGTGCGGCTGATGGCACGGCAATCGGGAATCGTGCGGCGCAGGAAATCCAGGTCGTCCAGCGCCTCCCAGACCCGGGCGCGCGGCGCCGCCAGCGTCTTGGTGCCGTCTATGATCATGGCCGTGCCTCTCCCATCATGTCTATGCCCGCCTGCGCCAGGCCTCGGTCGGCCACGCGCATGCGCTCGTTCAGGCACTTGAACTGGCCGAAGCTCCAGGCCACCAGCGGCCGGGCGAAATCCAGCGACGTCGGCCACTGGCGCGTGAACCAGTCGTAGCGCACGGCCCAGGCCTGCGTGCGGTCGCTGATGAAGCGCACGCGCTGTTCCCAGGCCGCCACCGCGGCGGCGACATCGTCGGCGTCTGCCACCAGGTGCGCCAGCGCGTAGGCGTTCATCAGGGTCAGGCCCGCGCCCTGCCCCAGGGTCGGCGGCAGGCCATGGGCGGCATCGCCCAGGATGGCGATGTTGCCGACGCTCCACTTCGGGCACTTGACCAGGCCGTAGTGGTATTGCGTGCCTTCCGCACGATGCAGCACCGCCATCAGGTCCGCGATCTTGGGAAAGCGCCGGCTCCAGTCCTCGGCGTCGATGGGAAAGCGCGCCGCCTTGGCGTCCCAGGCCGGGGCGACCATGTAGACGTAGGTGTGGTCGGGCCCCGAGGGCGTCACGCCTATGCGCCGGTTGCCGGACCAGTGCTCCACCGTCTTGGGCTGGGACGTGAAGGCGCGGCCTTCGACCAGATAGCGGTTGATGATGGTTGGCAGCTCGGTGAAACCGCCCCCCATCTTCAGCGAATTGCGGACCGCCGAATGCACACCGTCGGCCGCGATGACCAGATCGGCCTCATGCAGCCCGCCGTCGGCGGTCAGGAGGCCCTTGCCGGGCAGCGCGCCGGTCACTCGCGAGCCGGTCACGATGTTCACGCCGGCCTCCAGCGCCGCGTCGCGCAGCCCCTCGATCAGCACCTGCCGGGCGAAGGTGTGGACGCGGGACTTGTCCCGCAGCGGCCGCTCCTGCTTGACCGTGCCGTCGGCGAACTGGATCTGGGCGCGTTCGAGCACCGTGCCCTGGCCGCGGATGCGGTCCAGCACGCCCAGCTTCTCCAGCACTTCCAGGCTGTTGTTCTTGATGTAGATGCCCGCGCCCACTTCGCGGATCTCGGATCCCTGCTCGTGGACGTTGACTTCCCAGCCGCGGCGCGCGAACAGCGCGCCGGCGCTCAGGCCGGCGATGCCGCCCCCGGCGATTTCTACTTTGCGTTTCATACCCGATACCCGAAGAAAATGTTGGAGCGAAGAATCTCTATCCGGCCTGGCGGCGCCTGGCGGCCAGGCCGATCTGCATGGCCGCGCCCGAGGTCAGCAAGGCATGGATGCCAAAGCGGTCGCGCAGGACTTCCCATTGCATGGCGCGCAGCGCCTCGCTTTCGTCCTCGGCCAGGAGAAACGGCTGGCAGAAGGCGGCGGGGTCGTCCAGGAAACGTTCCGCCGCCTCGGCCCGCGTGCGCAGGGTCAGGACCGCTTCGGCCAGCCGGGCCCTCTCCGGCGGCATGGCCGGATAGCGCAACGGGTCGCGCGCCGGCGCGGGCTCGGTCAGGTCCCACCCGGCCGAGGCATAGATGTGGTGCCAGGACGGCTCCAGCAGCGCCGTGAACGGCGGCCGGTTCTCGCCCAGCGCCCCGGCCAGGATCAGCGGCGCGCGCAGTTCGACGTTGCCGGTGCGGTCCAGCTCCCAGTCGTCGTAGCTGAGCAGGTGCGTCAGATGTCCGGCCTGGATTTCGGCGAAGATGCGCTGGTCGGTCTCCAGGTCGGGGTGCGGATAGTGCACCGTGCCCGGGTAGTGGGACAGGCCGCCGCTGGCGATCAGCAGCGCGCGCTTGCCCAGCCGCTGCAGGGCGGTCTGCAAGGCGGCCCCGAAGGCGTAGCAACGGCGCCCGCCGGGCTGGGGCGGCACATAGGCGTTGACGAACAAGGCCACCAGCGGCACGTCGCGCCCGAAGCCCATGAACTCGTAGGGAATGGTGAAGGCCGTCTGCAGCTTGGCGTTCATCGTGAACGCCAGGTCGAAGCCGGCCCGCTCCATTTCCGGGACCAGGGCATAGCCGGTCTCGCCGTCGATGGCCCACATGCCCCGGTGTTTGTGCATGCCGTCGGCCTCGTCGGCCACGTGCACGCAGAACGGCGGCACGCCGTGGGTGACGAAGTGATCGCCATGGTCGTTGGACACCATGACGATGCAATCGGGTTCGAGCGCCCGCAGCCGTTCGCCGATTGCTTCCAGGGACCGGCGCACGCGGGCGACCTGTTCGAGGTCCTCGCTTTCGGGCAGGGACAGGAACTGCGGCGCGTGCGGCACGATGGCCGCGCCGACGATGCCGTAGGGATTGGAGGATTTCACGCTTGCACCTCGATGATGGGTCGTTCTTCGTTGGCGACTTCGACGACGGCCGCGACGATGCCGTGATAGCCCGTGCAACGGCAGATGTTGCCCGACAGGCACTGGCGGATCGACGTCTCGTCGCGCAACTGGCCGCGGCGCACGATGTCGTATCCGCTCACGACCATGCCCGGCGTGCAGAAGCCGCATTGCAGGGCGTGGTGTTCGCTGAAGGCCCGGCGCAGCCGGTCGGCCGTGGCGTCGCACAGCCCTTCCAGCGTCGTCACCGCGCAGCCGTCCACCGAGCCCGCCAGGGTCAGGCAGGCACGCACCACCTTGCCGTCGACGATGACGTTGCAGGCGCCGCACACGCCATGCTCGCAGCCCAGGTGCACGGAGGTCTGCCGGCACTGCTCGCGCAGGACGTCGGCCAGTACCGCGGAAGGTTCGACCTCGAGTCCGGTCTCGCGGTCGTTCACGGTCAATGTGATGTTCATGCAGAAGCTCCTTGCCATGCCTGTTCGACCGCCCGGGCCATCGCCTGCGCGTGGCGGGATGCCGCCAGCGGATCGATGTGCGGCCGGGTGGCCAGGATCTCGTCCAGGGCCGCGGCCGCGATGTCGCGCCTGGCGGGAGGCTGGCCCCCGGCGGCGGCCAGCCTCCCCGCCGTGGCCGGCAGCGCCAGCGGTCCGGGGTCGATCGCGCCCAGCCAGCATGCCCACCGGCCGTCCGCTCCTTGCAGCGCCAATGCGCTGGCCGAGGCGAATTCGCCGGCCCGGTGCATGAGCTTGCACCGGCCCCATCGGGCGAGGCCGGATGCCCCCTCGGGCAATGTGACCGCCAGCGCGATCTCGTCCACCTGCACGTCGCTGTCCATGGCGCCGCGGATGAAATCGCGCAAGGCAACGGCACGTCGCCCGCGCAGGCTGGCCAGCTCCACCGTGGCGTCGAGCGCGGTCAGCAGCAACGGCCAGTCGCCCGCCGGATCGGCGTGGACCAGGCTGCCGACCACGGTGCCCCGGCCGCGCACCGGCAGGAAGGCGATTTCCGCCGCATGCGCCCGCAGCAGGTCGAACAGCGCGCCGGCCTGCGCGCACCGTTCAATGTCGGCATGGGTGACGGCCGCGCCCATGCGCACGGCGGGCGTGGTATCCAGGCGCGCCAGCGACGCCACCCGGGTGATGTCGATCAGCGCATAGGGACGCAGCATGCGATAGCGCATCATGGGCAGCAGGCTCTGCCCCCCGGCCAGGACCTTGGCATCGCTGCCCAGGGCGGCGCGCAGCGCCAGCGCCTCGTCCAGCGTGCGCGGCACGTGCAGCGCGAAAGGTGGCAGCTTCATCGCGCGCCTCCTTGCCCGGCTTCGTGCAACTGGCGCAGCAGGTAGTCGGGCGTGATGGGCGTGCGGCACACGTCCACGCCCAGGTCCGCCAGCGCGTCGCGCACGGCATTGGCGATGGCCGCGGGTGGGGCCACGGC
This sequence comes from Alcaligenaceae bacterium SAGV5, assembly GCA_009360345.1. Taxonomy (GTDB): domain Bacteria; phylum Pseudomonadota; class Gammaproteobacteria; order Burkholderiales; family Burkholderiaceae_B; genus Pigmentiphaga. Next base: position 1,196,670 of record SPDP01000001.1, on the reverse strand, counting down.
GCCTCCCTCCCCCATGCCCTTCATGCCGAATTCGGAATGGGGCGACGGCGTGCTGAAGTGCAGGATGGAAATCGGCGGCACCTCGACCGCGCTGGGCACGGCATAGTCGCCGAAGGTCACGGTCTGCGGCTGGCCGTTGCTGTCGTAGATCATTTCTTCATACAGGGCCTGGCCGATGCCTTGGGCGACGCCGCCGCGTATCTGGCCATCCAGGATCAGGGGATTGACCACGGTGCCGCAGTCTTCCACCACCAGGTAGTCCAGGATCCTGACGAAGCCGGTGTCCGGATCCACGCTCACGCGCGCGGCATGCAGCGTGTAGGAGAACGTCCCGGTCTCGACGCTGGGCCGGTAGTCGGCCTGGAACGAGAAACCGGGAGAAATGGATCGCGGCAGCTTGCTCACGCCCACGTAGGCGACGCGGGCCAGGTCGCCGAAGGACGTCGTGCCTTGCGGCGAGACGCAGGCGCCGTCACGCACCTCGACCCGCGCCTCGTCCGTCTCGTGCAGCACGGCGTGGATGGCGCGCGCCTTGCCGACGATGTCGCGGCAGGCCATGGCCACCGCCCCGCCCGCCATCACGATGGAACGCGAGGCGACCGAGCCCAGGCCGTAGGGCGCCGCCGAGGTATCGCCCTGGCGTATCCGTATCGCCGAGATCGGCAGCGTGGTGATCTCGGCGGCGATCTGCGCCAGGCTGGTGAAATGCCCCTGTCCGTGCGACAGCGTGCCGACCTCGATGACCAGCGTGCCGTCCATGTTCAGCGTGGCGCGCGCCGATTCGTGGCCGTAGATCAGCGGCGAGCCGCGGCGGCGCCATTCCTCGGCGCCGTGCGCGGCCTGCTCGACCAGCATCGCGTAGCCCACGCCCACCCGGCCGCCATCATCGGCCTGCCGCGCGGCGGGCCAGTTCTCGGCCACGAAGCGCCCGGCGGCATCGACGATCTCGCGATAGTTGCCCGAGTCGTAGGCCAGGCCGGTGGCCGACACGTAGGGCATCTGCGCCGGCGCGATCAGGTTGGCCCGGCGCACGTCCAGCGGGTCGGCGCCCAGTTCGCGGGCGACTTCCTCGATGATGCGCTCCATCGCGAAACAGCCGCCGGGCCGGCCCACGCCCCGGTAAGGCCCCAGCGGGCTCTTGTTGGTGTGGATGCTGACCGCCTCGAAGCGATAGTTGCGGATGTCGTAGGGCCCCAGCATGACGTTGGTGGCCATGTTGGCCTCGATGGCCCCGGTGGAGGTCTTGGCCGAATAGGCCCCGGCATCCACCACCACCAGCGCGTCCAGCGCGTGGATCCTGCCCGTGTCGTCGAAATAGGCGGTGATGCGCTGCTCATGCTGGCGGCTGTGGTTGCTGGCGACGAAGTGCTCGTAGCGGTCCTCGATCCAGCGCACCGGCCGCCGCAGCTTCCACGCCAGCGCGGTCACCAGCACTTCCTCGGGGTAGAGATTGCTCTTGGAGCCGAAGCCCCCGCCCACGTCCGGCACGACCACGCGGATGTCCGCCTCGGCCAGGCCGGGAATCTGCTCGGCCAGGAAGGTGCGGATCAGGTGGGGACGCTGGCTGGACACGTGCACGATCACGCCGCCGGCCGGATCGGGATAGGCCAGGCAGCCCCGGCATTCGAGCGGGCTGGCCAGCACCCGGCCCATGGACAGGCGGCGCGTGACCTGCCGCAGGCCGCGCGCGGCGGGATCGTCGATGATGGCCTGCGCATCGCCCAGCGCTCGGCCGATGCGCATGACCAGATTGGACGCCAGGTGATCGTGCAGCGGCACGCCCGGATGATCGATCTCGTCCCAGGCATCGACCACCGCGGCCAGCGGCTCGATGTCCAGTTGCACCTGCTCGGCGCGTTCCTCGGCCTCGGCGCGGGTCGCGCCCAGCGCCAGCACCACGGGTTCGCCGGCGAAGCGCACCTTGCCGTCGGCCAGCAGCGGATACGGCGCGCCGTTGAACTCCGGGCGCAGCAGCGCGCAATAAATGGGCAAGGCCAGGCCGGCGATGTCGGCCGCGCTCCAGAACGTGCCCGCCGGAAACTCCGGCGGCAGCGTCACGCCCCGCAGGCGGCCGTGGGCCACCGGGCTGCGGCAGAACGCCACTTCCAGGCATCCGGACATCTGGATGTCCGCCACGAAGGCGCCCCCGCCCGCCAGGTGGCGGGCATCCTCCACCCGGGCCAGCGGCCGCCCGATATGGGCATAGCCACCGTCGACCTTGCTTTCCCCCATGCTCACTCCAGCGTCACCTTGGCATCCTTGATGATGCCGCCCCACATGTTGAAGTCATTGCTCATGCGCTTTTTCAGATCGTCCACCGAGGTGTCCATGGGCGCAAGCCCCAGGTCGATCAGCGAGCTGCGCACGTCGGATTTCTTCAGGATCTTGTTCACTTCGCTGTTGATGGACGCAACCACGGCGGGCGGGGTCTGCGCCGGCGCCATCAGGATGAACCAGCTCGACAGTTCCTCGTCGGGCAGCCCCGATTCCTTCAGGGTCGGCAGCGCCGGCGTGCTCGGGAAGCGGTTGCGCGCGCCCACCATCAGCAGGCGCACCTTGCCGGCATCCACCATGGGCCGCAGGGGCGGGATGTTGTCGAAGCTGAAATCGATATCGCCCTGGGCCAGCGCCACCGACGCCGGGCCGCTGCCCTTGTAGGGCGAGTGCACGGCCTTGATGCCGAGCTGCTTGACCAGCCACTCGGAAGCCAGGTGCAGCGTGCTGCCGGGCCCCGCCGAACCGAAGGTCACGCCCTTGTCGGTGGCGGCCTTGGCCTTGATCTCGGCGATGAAGTCCTTCACGTTGGTCGCCTTGATGCCCGGGCCCACGGCCAGGAAAGGCGGCACGTCGACGATGCCCACCACCGGCACCAGTTCTTTCATGGCGTCGTAGTCGAGCTTGGGGTACAGATGGGCGTTGTTGACGACCGACGTGGTCGCCAGCAGCAGCGTGTAGCCATCGGGCGCGGCCCGTATCACGTTGCGGGTCGCGATCTGGGTGCTGGCGCCAGGCTGGTTCTCGACCACCACGGCCTGGCCATAGGCTTCCTGCAGCTTCCTGCCGATCAGCCGCGCCGTCACGTCGCTGCCGCCGCCCGCGGCGAAGGGCACGATGATCTTGATGGGACGGCTGGGATACGTGTCGGCCGCCGTGGCGGTGGCCGCACAGGCCACGGCGGCGCAGACAAGCACGGCACCGGTGGCGCGTCGTGCGAAAAACGACGAACTCAACGACATCTTCATGTTCGATACCTTGAGCGAAAAATGGGGAAAAAGCACCAGGCGGCGCGCGACGTCCGCGCGCCGCCCGCCTGCCTAGCGGGTCGCGACCACTTCGATCTCCAGCATCATCCCGGCAATGGCCAGGGGCGCCTCGATCGTGGTGCGGGCGGGAAACTTGCCTTCTTCGAAATAGCCTCGATAGATCTCGTTCATTTCGTTGAAACGGCTGATATCGGTCAGGATCACGTTGGACTTGACGACCTTGTCGAGCGAGCTGCCGCATTCGCCCAGGATCTGCTTGAGGTTCTTCATCACCTGGTGCATCTGCTCGGAGAAGCTCGGCGCCAGCTCGCGATTGGCATCGAAGGGCGTGGTGCCCGAGACGAATACGAAGTCTCCGGCGACGACCGCGTGCGAAAGCGGCGCCTTGGGTTTGGCGACGGCGTCGGACATGAAAATCTTGCTTGTGGACATGAGGGACCTCGATAATGACTGGCGGGAAACGCTTGAACCGCCGGCTGCTGTACCGCCTGGGCATCAGCCTTGCCGGGTAGTAGAAAAATGCCCCACGCTACGCCTTCGGCTTCGCTGCCCCCGAGGGGGCGTTCTTGCCTTGAGGCGGCTAGGCGGCAAGAAAATTATCGGGAGATCCCTCCCCCCCAACAAGACAAGGGGCACGCACACCATGTTCTCGATCCGAGAACACCCGCACGCCACCAGGGCATGCGACGCTACATCCTTGGACATCGATCGCACGAGGCCGGTGCGCGGCACCGACATGGGGAACAAGCATGAACCCGGCTGACCTGGCCAGCTTCTACGAAGTCGCGGTATGCAAAGGCATACGCCGTGCATCGGAACGGCTCGACATCGCTCCTTCGGCCTTGAGCAAGCACATCAAGCGCCTGGAAGGAGAGCTGGGCATCAAGCTGCTGGACCGGTCCAGCCGCGGCGTCGTGCTGACGCCCGCGGGCGAGGTCTGCCTGCACTACGCCGAAGAAGTGTTGCACGGCCAGCGGCGCATGCTGGCCGAACTCGAAGCGCTCAAGGGACTGCGCAACGGCCACGTGAAGCTGTATTCCACCGAAGGCCAGATCGAATTCGTCACCCAGACCGTGGCCGGATTCCAGCAGCGCTATCCCGGCGTGACCTTCGAAATCGTCGTGGCCGGCACCGAGACCACGCTGGCCGCGGTCACCAGCGGCGACGCCGACCTCGGCCTCGCGTTCACCCCCACGCCGCACGACGCCATCGAATGCGCGCTGCGCATTTCCGCGCCGCTGGAAGCCGTGATGGCGCCCACGCATGAACTGGCGCGCCGCAAATCGATATCGCTGCGCGAGATGTTGAACCACCGGACCGCGCTGCCGGCCTCGGATTTCGGCATACGCCGGCTGATCGACTCCATCTGCGCGGGCGAGCGCATGCGGGTGGCGCCCGCGATGGTGACCAACTCCATCGCCGCGATGAGGAACTACGCGCGCAACCAGGGCGGCATCACCATCCTGTCGCACATGTCCATCCATCATGAACTGGACTCGGGCGATCTGGTCAGCATCCCGCTATCGCATCCCATCCTGGGCAAGACCTGCGTGGACGTCTGCGTGCTGGGCCGCCGGCGCCTGCCGCAGGCGGTCAGCGCCTACCTGCAGCACATGCGCAAGCACGTGCGCGGCCTGTACGGCCAGGATGCCGACAGGCGTTGACCCCCGGCCTCACGCACGCCCGGGGCGCACCGCCGCCAGTATCCGGTCCAGGGGTTCGATCCCTCGTGCCAGCTCCGCCACCGCATCGGCGTCCACGTCCGGCAACTGCGGGATCTCGGCCAGCACGCGGACCTTGCCGAAGTGCTCGATGCCCAGCCGGTTGCCCGCCGAGGGCTCGCCGCTCATCACCACGCCCGCCACCGGAATGCCGCGCGCGCGCAGCGCCTCCAGCGACAGCAGGGTGTGATTGAGGGTGCCCAATGTGCTGCGCGCCACCAGCACCACGGGCAGCCCCAGGCAAGCGATCAGGTCGATCATGGTCGCCCGGTCGTCGATGGGGACCAGCAGCCCGCCGGCGCCCTCGACCACCAGCGGCGAACGGGTGGCGGGAAGCGCGATGTCTGACGCGTCCAGCCTCGCCCCTTCCGCCCGCGCGGCCGCCCAGGGCGACAATGGCGCCTGCAGCACCGCGTGGGGCGCATGGATGCGTCCGGGCGGCAGGTTGGCCAGACGCGCCACCGTGCCCGTGTCGTCGGGTTCGGTCGCCACGCCGGTTTGCAGTGGCTTCCAGTAGTCGGCCTGCCAGGCGCACGCCAGCACGGCCGACACCAGCGTCTTGCCGATGCCGGTATCGGTGCCCGTCACGAATACGCCGCGCGGCGCCTCGCCCTTGTTCCAGGTGCCGTAGGCCAGATGGTAGGTCACGCTTGCCCCCTGTGTATCGAAACTGCGCAGTATCCGCTTGAGCATGGCGGCCGGCAGCGGCCGGCGGCCGGGCGCCGGCGCGTCCGCGCCTATCGCCTTGAGTCCGCGCAGGAACGCCATGCCGTCGTGGTGCGGCGCCACCCGCCGCTCGGCCTGCATGATGCGGCGCAGGCCGGGTAGCGCGGCGCCGATGTCCCCGGGACGGGGATAGTGGCGGACCGCGGCATCCACGCCATGTCGCGCATGCGCGGCCCGCCACTCGGCGAAGGTGCCGTCGGCCAGCGTGGCCACGGCCATCCAGCCGCCTTCGGCCAGCAGTCCGCCCAGCCGCGCCAGTCCGGCATCCAGATCGCCGAACCATTGCACGGCCATGCTGGAACAGATCAGGTCGAACTCGCCCAGCTCCGCGTCGGGATGCTCGCCATCCATGGCCAGGAAACGGCATGTGCCGGGCAGCGCCAACCGTCGCCGCGCGGTCTCCAGCATGGCGGGCGAGATGTCGGTCAGCGTCCAGCATGCCGGCCCCAGCCGGCGCGCCAGGGCCTCGGCCAGGAATCCCGTGCCGCAGCCTATCTCCAGGATGCGCGGGCGGGCCGGCAGGGGCAGCCGGGCGATGCGGACGGCAAGCTCCTCGGCCACGTCCCGCTGCAAGCCCGCCTGGCGCTCGTAGCGTCCCGCCGCATCTCCGAATCGGCGGGCCACGGGCCGCCCATGAACCTGCTCCGTCATGCCCGCCCCGGCGACGCGGCCAGTTCGCGCACGAATGCCCGGATCTGGCCGGCGCACCACTCGGGATGCGTCAAGGGCAACAGGTGTCCGCCACCGGCGCACCAGGCGACCTCCTCGCCGAACGAGGAAACAGTGAGGGCCGGCGTGACGACCGGATCGGCCTCTCCGGCCAGGATACGGGCCGGCACGCGCCGTCCGCGCCAGGCCGGGCGCGCGTCGCCTTCGCGCAGGTCGCGCAAACCACCGACCAGGGCCGGGCCGTCCGGCGAACCCGCGGCCATGGGGTCATCGGCCCCGCAACGCCGGCGGAACTCGCTCACCACGGCGGCGGGATCGGCCGCCAGACGGGCCAGCATGCGGTCCAGGACCCGGGCCGGCACACCCGCGGGGAAATCATCGGCGGCCGAGAAGCGGGCAAACCCATTGATCAGGACGAGGCCGCGGCAACCGCCTCCCTCGTCCAGGCAGCGCATGGCGCCCAGCGAATGCCCTACCGCCACATAAGCGGCGGGACGCTCCGGCACCACCGCACGGCCGAAATAGCCGGCATCGGCGGCGTGGATCTCCCAGCCGTCCAGGCGCGCGCGCATGGGCTCCCAGGTCGAGGCATCGAATCCCCAGCCATGCAGCAGTACCAGCGGCAGGCGCGCGCCGTCCGTCATGCGCGGCCTCTTGCTTCGCCCGCGGCCTGTCCACGCAGCCCGGCTATGGCATCGGCCAGCCGGGCCACGTCCTCTTCGCCATGCGCGGCGCTGAGCGCGATCCGCAACCGGCTGGTGCCCGCCGGCACCGTGGGTGGACGGATCGCCACCGCCAGCAGGCCGCGCTCGCGCAGTCCGTCGCTCAAGGCCAGCGCGGCGCCGGCCTCGCCCACGATGGCGGGCACGATCTGCGTCGACGACGCCCCCGTCTCCAGTCCCTGGTCCGCCAGCGCCCGCCGCAGCCCGTCGCCCAGCCCCGCCAGCCGCCGTCGCTCGTCGTCCATGCCGGGGACGAGATCGAGCGCGGCGTCGATGGCCGCCAGTACCGGCGGCGGCAAGGCCGTGGTGTAGATGAACCCCGAGCAGGTATTCACGAGGTAGTCGCACAATTGCCGCGAACCCGCCACGTAGGCGCCGAAGCTGCCCATGGCCTTGCTGAAGGTGCCCATGGCCAGGTCCACCCGGCCCCCGCCCAGGCTGGCCAGCCCGGCGCCGCGCGGCCCCAGCACGCCGGTCGCATGGGCCTCGTCCAGGTAGACGAAGGCGCCATGGCGTTCGGCCACCTGGCACAGCGCGGCCACGTCGGCGCGGTCGCCGTCCATGCTGAACACGCTCTCGGTCGCGATCAGGCGCACGCCCGGTTGGCCGGCGCGCTCGGCCAGCAGCGCGTCGAGATGGTCCAGGTCGTTGTGCCGGAAGCGTATCTGGCGCACGCCGGCTGCCTGGCAGCCGTGGTGCAGGCTGGCATGGTTCAGCCGGTCGCAGAACACCAGGGGCTCGCCCTGGCCCGCCACGCGCAGCAAAGCCGGCAGCACGGCGGCATTGGCCTGCCAACCCGAGGCGAACAACAGCGCCGCCTCGGTCCCCTTGAAGCGGGCGAGCTTGGCCTCGACCGCCTCGTGCAGGTCCAGGTTGCCCGACACCAGGCGCGAGGCGCGCGCCCCCGCGCCATGGCGGGCGGTCCAGTCGGACACGCGTTCGGCCAGCGCGGGATGGCCGGCCAGGCCGAGATAATCGTTGCTGGAGAAATCGAGGGCTTCGCGCCCTTCGAACATCACGTGCCCGCCGCGCGCCGTGGCGGCGGTGCGCAGGCGGCGCCGCGTCTGGCGCCGCGCGGCGCGATCGAGCTCTTGGGCAAACAGGGAATCGAATATGGACATGGCCCGGCGATGCGCCCGAAGACGCCCGCACCGTAGAATGCGTGTCATTGTAGAGGAACGACCGGCCCGGCTTCGCGCCCGGGCCGGCGCAGGACGATCATGAATACATCCCCTCCCGCCTGGGTCGCCGACGGCGCCCGCCACGTCTGGCTGCCCTATGCGCAGATGAAGACCGCCGCGCCGCCGCTGCCCGTGGTGCGCACCCACGGCAGCCGCATCGAATTGGCCGATGGCCGCAGCCTGGTGGACGGCGTGGCCTCGTGGTGGACAGCCTGCCACGGCTACAACCATCCCGTCATCGCCCAGGCCCTGCGCGAGCAACTGGACACGGTGCCCCACGTCATGTTCGGCGGGCTGACGCACGAACCCGCCGCGCGGCTCGCGCAGCGCCTGTGCGCCCTGCTCGGCCCCGGCTTCGACCGCGTGTTCTACACCGATTCGGGCTCGGTGGCGGTCGAGGTGGCGATGAAGATGGCCGTGCAGTTCTGGCTCAACCGCGGCGAACGCCAGCGCTCGCGCTTCCTGGCCTTCCGCGGCGGCTACCACGGCGATACATTCGGAACGATGGCGGTCTGCGATCCGGAGGACGGCATGCACAGCCTGTTCCACGGCCTCCTGACCCCGCACGTGATCGCGCCGCTGCCGCGCGACGACGAATCCGAAGCCGAGCTCGATGCCCTGCTGCGCCGGCGCGCCCACGAGCTTGCCGGGATCCTGGTCGAGCCCCTGGTCCAGGGCGCCGGCGGCATGCTGATGCATCCGCCCGCCGTTCTGGCCCGCCTGCGCCGGCTGGCGGACCGACACGGCCTGCTGCTGATCTACGACGAAATCTTCACCGGCTTCGGCCGCACCGGCACGATGTTCGCGTTCGAACAGGCCGATGCCCGGCCCGACATCGTCACCCTGTCCAAGGCCCTGACCGGCGGCACCCTGCCGCTCGCCGCCACCGTGGCCAGCCAGCGGGTGTTCGATGGCTTCTGGTCCGACGATCCCGGCCACGCCCTCATGCACGGCCCCACGTTCATGGGCAACGCCCTGGCCTGCGCCGCCGCCAACGCGTCACTGGACCTGTTCGAGCGGGAACCTCGCCTGGCCCAGGTGGCGGCGCTGTCCCGCGCCCTGGAAACCGGCCTGGCCCCCTGCCGCGACCTGCCGTGGGTGCGCGACGTCCGCGTGCTGGGCGCTATCGGCGCGATCGAACTGGACGGGCCGTTCGACCGCGACGCGTTGCGGGCCAGGCTGGTCGAAGCCGGCGTGTGGGTGCGCCCCTTCGGCAACATTGTCTACCTGACGCCGGCCTTCACCATCGATCCGGCCGACCTGGATTTCCTGGTCTCCGCGGTGGCGCATGTCGTGCGGGGCATGCCCGCCCCCGGGTAGCGAAGTCGCCCACGGATTTCCGCTTCATGGCCTCCCTGGTTTTATTTTTAAATAAAAATCATTATCATTAACACCGATGACAATGATGGAGTGCTCCATGCCCCCTCCGCCCTGCGCCGGCGAGGCTCTCGAACCCCGCATCGACACGCGGGCCGTGGAGATCCACGCCCTCCGGCACCACCCTGCCCGCATCGACAATCCGAATGCCGAGCCGGGACACCCGCCGCTCATGGCGGGCTGAGGCTCCCATGACGACGGCCAGCCGCCCCGCCTCTCCGGGACAGGTCCTGCGCAAGGCCCTGGGCGGCGCGATCGTGCTGCTGGGCCTGGCTCTGCTCGCGCGTCACCTGTGGGAACGGATGGCCGGCGATCCGGTGGTGCTGGAGGCCTTGACAGGCGGCATGATGGCCGCCGGCGCGACGGCGCTGGGAGCGGTGCCCGTGCTGTTCTCCCAGCGCCTGTCCAATCGCGTGCGGGACAGTCTGTTCGGCTTCGGCGCCGGCGTCATGCTGGCGGCCAGCGCCTTTTCCCTGGTCGTGCCAGGCATCGAGGCGGCGAAGCTGCAGGGCGCCGGCGCCTGGGGAGCGGGCATGGTGATGGGCGCGGCCATCCTGCTGGGAGCCGCCCTGCTGCTGGCGATGGAACGCTATCTGCCCCACGAGCACTTCATCAAGGGCGTGGAGGGCAAGCACACCAGCCTCGCCATCCGGCGCACGTGGATGTTCGTGTTCGCCATCGCGCTGCACAACCTTCCCGAAGGCCTGGCCATAGGCGTGGCCTTCGCCGGGACCGATCCGCTGCGCGCCTCCGCGCTCACCACCGGCATTTCGATCCAGGACGTGCCCGAAGGACTGGTGGTCGCCGTCGCGCTGCTGGGCATCGGCTACAGCAAGGGCTTCGCGTTCTTGCTGGGCGCGCTGACGGGGCTGGTCGAGCCGATCGCCGCCGTCATCGGCGCCTCGGTCATTTCCTACTCCGCGATGCTGCTGCCATGGGGGCTGGGTTTCGCCGCCGGAGCGATGCTGTTCGTGATCAGCCACGAGATCATTCCCGAGTCGCACCGCAAAGGGCACGAAGTCCATGCCACCTGCGGCCTGATGGTGGGCTTCGTCATCATGATGCTGCTGGACACGGCGCTGGGCTGACGGCCAGGCCGCCGCCCGCGCCGCCGGCATCAATCGTCGTCCAGGCCGAGATCCTGGATCTTGCGCGTGATGGTATTGCGCCCGATGCCCAGCTTGAGCGCCGCCTCGATCCGCCGGCCCCGGGTGACACGCAGCGCGGTCGAAATCAGCATGCTTTCGAACTGGCGGGTCAGGGTCTGCATGATGTCGGGCTCGCCCCGCTGCAGCCGTTGTTCGACGTCGCTTTGCAGGCCTCCCAGCCACGGATTCGAACGGTCGGCCACCGCGGCGCCGGCAGCACGCCCCGCCGCTTCGGCACCCGGCGCGGCCAGGCCGCCGCGCTCCGGCGCCAGGGCTTGCATCATGGTGGCGGCCGCGCCCGGCACCGGCGCGATGTGGCCATCGGCCGGCATCTTTTCCAGGAGTTCGGGTGGCAGATCCTGCACATCCACCGTCTGCGCCGGCGCCATCACCGTCAACCAATGGCAGACGTTCTCGAGCTGGCGCACGTTGCCGGGAAACGGAAAGCGCGACAAAGCAGCCAGCGCGGCGGGCGTGAAGCGCTTGGGCTCGACACCCAGGTCGCGCGCGCTGCGCGCCAGGAAATGGCGGGCCAGGAGCGGAATGTCCTCGGCCCGTTCGCGCAGCGGCGGCAGCCGCAGGCGGATCACATTGAGCCGGTGGAACAGATCCTCGCGGAACAAACCCTGCTTGACCCGCTCTTCCAGCGGCTGGTGCGTGGCCGCGATCACGCGCACATTGGCATGTACGGGACTGTGTCCGCCCACGCGATAGAAACTGCCGTCCGACAAGACCCGCAGCAACCGCGTCTGCAATTCGGCCGGCATGTCGCCGATCTCATCCAGGAACAATGTGCCGCCGTCGGCCTGCTCGAAGCGGCCCCGGCGCATGCTCTGCGCGCCGGTGAAGGCGCCGCGCTCGTGGCCGAACAGCTCGGACTCCAGCAGGTCGCGCGGAATCGCCGCGGTGTTGATCGCCACGAAGGGGCCGGAGGCCCGGGCACTATGCCGATGCAGCGCGCGCGCCACCAGCTCCTTGCCGCTGCCCGATTCGCCGGTGATCATGACCGTGACCTGCGACTGCGACAGGCGCCCGATGGCGCGGAACACTTCCTGCATGGCCGGCGCCTGGCCCAGGATCTCGGGCGTGCCGACCAGGGTCTCGTCGGCCGAAGCCTCCTCGCGCAGGCTTTCCTCGACGGCGCGCCGTATCAGCTCGGTCGCGGTGTCCACATCGAAGGGCTTGGGCAGGTACTCGAAGGCGCCGCCCTGGAAGGCCGACACCGCGCTCTCCAGGTCCGAATACGCCGTCATGACGATGACGGGCAACGCCGGAAAGCGCCGCTTGACCGCTTGCAGCAATTCAATGCCGCCCGCGCCGGGCATCCTGATGTCGGTCACCAGCACCTGGGGCACGTCATCGTTCAGGGCGTCCAGGGCTTCGCGCGCCGTGCCGAAGCTCCGGCTGGGCAGGTCCTCGCGGGCCAAGGCTTTTTCGAGCACCCAGCGGATCGAACGGTCATCATCTACGATCCAGATCGGTTTCATCGCCGGCTTCCTAGGTACGCTGGGGAAAAAAAATCCATCCAATTCTTCGATCAAGGTAAGGGCAACAGCATGCGGAAATCGGTCAGGCCGGGCCGGCTGTCGCATTCGATCACACCCTCGTGCTGCTGCACGAAAGTCTGAGCCAGGGTCAATCCCAGCCCGCTGCCGCCTTCTCGTCCGGACACCAGCGGGTGGAAGATCCGGTCCAGCAATTCGGGAGGAATCCCCGGGCCGTTGTCCATCACATGCAATTCCAATGCCAGCCTGAAACGCTGCTTGGCAAGCGTGACCTGGCGCGCCACACGGGTGCGCAGCGTGATTTCGGCATCGCCGGCCGCGATGCGCGCCGACAGGGCCTCGGCGGCATTGCGCACCACGTTCAGCACGGCCTGGATCAACTGCGCCTTGTCGCCCCGGAACTCGGGAATCGCCGCGTCGTAGTCGCGCACGATGCGCAGTCCGTTCGGGTATTCGGCCAATACCAGCGACCGCACGCGCTCGCAGACCTCGTGGATATTGACGTCGCCGACGATGCGCGGCGCGCGATGCGGCACCAGCAGCCGATCCACCAGGGTTTGCAGGCGGTCGGCCTCCTGGATGATGACCTGGGTGTATTCGATCAGCGCGGGGTCGGACAACTCGGCTTCCAGCAATTGCGCCGCGCCACGCAGCCCGCCCAGCGGATTCTTGATCTCGTGCGCGAGGTTGCGCAACAGCTCGCGATTGGCCTGCGCCTGCTCCAGCAGGCGCTCCTCGCGATCCACCTTCAACTGCTGCTCGATCTCGCGCAGTTCGATCAGCGCCGGCCATGGCTGGCCGTCCAGCGCGACCACGGTCGCCGACACCTGCGTAGCCTCGCGCCCCAGGCGGTCGATTTCCAGTATCTGCCGCTTGTCGGCGAACAGGTGCTGCCGGGCCTCCACCAGCGACTGGCGCAACTGCTCGCCATCGCGGAACAGGTCGATGGCCTTGACCGCGTACAACTGCCGCACCGAGACCTCGAACAAATCCTCGGCCGGCGCGTTGGCATAGCGGATCAGTCCATCATCGTCGATGACGAGAATGGCGCTGGACAACAGCTCGAACGCGGCGAACGCGTCGGCATCGTGGAACGGTGGATCGAAAGGCGCAGGATTCATATCAGTTTTCCATGGCGCAACGCGCCACCCGCGACACATGAAAGGACTCGCCCCGGACCCAGGATGCGGTGGCTCCGGCGTTGCCGGCCCACCCGCGCCAGCGCGCGGGGGAGAGCCTCACACCAACGAAAACGGGGCGTTCCCGCCCCGTTTTCGTTCTTGCTGACGACTGGTCCTGTCCGGATCAGAGGCCGTAGTACATGTCGAACTCGATCGGATGGGTGGTGGCGCGGAAACGCGTCACTTCTTCCATCTTCAGGGTGATGTAGGCGTCGATCATGGCGTTGCTGAACACGCCGCCGCGGGTCAGGAACTCGCGGTCCTTGTCGAGCGCTTCCAGGGCCTGGTCGAGCGACGAGCACACCGTCGGGATCTTCGCGTCTTCCTCGGGCGGCAGGTCGTACAGGTTCTTGTCGGCCGGGTCGCCGGGGTGGATCTTGTTCATCACGCCGTCCAGGCCGGCCATCATCAGGGCCGAGAACGCCAGGTACGGGTTGGCCAGGGGATCCGGGAAGCGCGTCTCGATACGGCGGCCCTTCGGGTTGGCGACGTAAGGGATGCGGATCGAGGCCGAGCGGTTGCGGGCCGAGTAGGCCAGCTTGACCGGAGCTTCGAAATGCGGGACCAGGCGCTTGTACGAGTTCGTGCCGGGGTTGGTGATGGCGTTCAGCGCGCGGGCGTGCTTGATGATGCCGCCGATGTAGTACAGCGCGAACTCGGACAGGCCGGCGTAGCCGTTGCCCGCGAACAGGTTCTGGCCGTCCTTCCAGATCGACTGGTGGACGTGCATGCCGGAGCCGTTGTCGCCGACGACGGGCTTGGGCATGAAGGTGGCGGTCTTGCCGTAGGCGGCGGCGACGTTCCAGATCGTGTACTTCATGATCTGGTTCCAGTCGGCGCGCTGCACCAGCGTGCCGAACTTGGTGCCGATTTCCAGTTGGCCCGGGCCCGCCACTTCGTGGTGGTGCACTTCGACCTCGACGCCCTGCTGCTCGAGCAACAGGCACATTTCTGAACGCAGGTCCTGGAAGGAATCGGTCGGAGGCACGGGGAAATAGCCACCCTTGACCGACGGACGGTGGGCCAGGTTGCCGCCGTCATAGTCGATGCCGGTGGACCACGAGGCTTCTTCGGACTTGATCTTGACGAAGCAGCCCGACATGTCGACGTTCCAGGTCACGCCGTCGAACACGAAGAACTCGGGCTCGGGACCGAAGTAGGCGGTGTCGCCCAGGCCCGAGGACTTCAGATAGGCTTCGGCGCGCTTGGCCAGCGAACGAGGATCGCGGTCATAGCCCTTCATGTCGGAAGGCTCGACCACGTCGCAGGTCATGATCAGGGTCGATTCCTCGCGGAACGGGTCCATGCGGGCGGTCGAGGGCTCGGGGATCAGCAGCATGTCCGAAGCTTCGATACCCTTCCAGCCGGCAATCGAGGAGCCGTCGAAAGCGTGGCCCGTTTCGAACTTGTCTTCGTCCACGGTGTGGGACGGCACCGACACGTGCTGTTCCTTGCCACGCGTATCGGTGAAACGGTAGTCAACGAACTTGACCTCGTTGTCCGCAATCATCTTGAGGACGTCTTTGGGCGTTGCCATTAGGGCTCCTGATAGTCTCGTAACCGCCTCCGGCTCCCGGAGGCTCAAGCGTTCTCGATAGTGCACACAGCGCGACCGGAAGTGTCAGGCTGAACAGTTGCGCATCAAATTAAGCAGTTTCCGTGCCAGCGATGGCTTCCACGGTTTGCCGACCCGCTTGTGCAGGGCGGCGCGGCATTCTCGCATATCGGCACGCCGGGAAGATGTCAGGCCTCGCACCACCATGAAGCAAATCCCGGCAGAGAATTCCCAATATTGGTGCACAAAGGGGAATAAGGCCTATTTTGCACCAAAAAAGTGCAGACGTGCCGCGCGATGGCGCGGCATGCACATTTGCGGGCGCCGTTTCCCGCCACTCACAGAAACAGGCCCTGGAGATCGTTCAGGAAACGCCGCCCCAGCGGCGTCGCCCGGATGCGGGTCGGATCCTCGTCCAGCAGCCCCCGTTCGACGGCGCGGGCAAGCGGCCGGGCAATCGTGGCCAGGTTCAGGCCGGTACGCTCGGCGAAGCTCGCCGCCGGCACGCCGTCGGCCAGCCGCAGCGCATTCAGCATGAACTCGAAAGGCAGTTCCTTCGCCTCCACCAGTCGTGATTCCGCGAGATGCGTGGCAGCGGCCGCGGGGTCCAGCAGCGCGTCCATCCACGACTGGGGATTGCGCACCCGCGCCTCGCGCAGGATACGGTCGTGGAACGACAGCTTGCCGTGCGCGCCCGGACCGATGCCCAGGTAGTCGCCGAACTCCCAGTAGTTCAGGTTGTGGCGGCAGCGGGCGCCGGGCCGGGCGTAGGCCGAAATCTCATAGTGGTCGTATCCCGCCCCGGCCAGCCGCGCCTCGATGCGGTCCTGCATCTCGAAAGCCGTATCGTCGTCGGGCAGTTCCGGCGGGTACTTGGCGAAGACCGTGTTCGGCTCCAGCGTCAGGTGGTACAGGGACAGATGTTCCGTCCCGAAGGACAGCGCCGTCTCGACATCGTCCAAGCAGCCATCCAGCGTTTGCCCCGGCAGCGCGAACATCAGATCCAGGTTGATCCGTTCCACGTGGCGCTGCGCGATGGCGATCGCCTCGCGCGCGGCGCGGCCGTCGTGGATACGGCCCAGCGCCCGCAGGCGGTCGTCGTCGAAGCTCTGTATGCCCAGCGAAATGCGGTTGATCCCGCTGGCCGCGAAGTCGGCGAAGCGCGCGGCCTCGACCGTGCCGGGATTGGCCTCCATCGTGATTTCCGCGTCGGGCAGGAGCGGCAGCCGCGAGCGCAGCAGCGCCAGCATGGCGTCCATCGTGGCGGCCGACAGGAGACTGGGCGTGCCGCCGCCAATGAAGACCGACACCACCTTGCGCCCCCATACCTGTGGCAGGCTCTGGTCGAGATCCTCGGTCAGCGCCTGCAGATAGCGATCCTCCGGCAGCTCGTCGGGCGCCGCATGCGAATTGAAATCGCAATAGGGGCACTTGCGCACGCACCAGGGCACATGCACGTACACCGACAGGGGCGGCAGGCTGGTCAGCAGGCTCGGGCCGGGCGCGAACGGCATGGCCGCGCGCGCCACGGGAGCCCCCTGCCCCGCCGGCCGGATCGGGATCGATCGGGCCATCAGAACGTATCCAGCTTGCTCATCAGCACCGCCAGCGCCTGGGCGCGATGGCTGATGCGGTTCTTCTCGTCGGCGGACAGCTCGGCCGCCGTGCGGCCCAGGCCGGGCAGCAGGAAATGCGGGTCGTAGCCGAATCCACCTTCGCCGCGCGGCTGCTCGACGATCTCGCCCCACCAGAGCCCTTCGCCGATCAAGGGCTGGGGGTCGTGCGCCGAACGCACCAGCACCAGCGCGGCGTAGTAATAGGCCCGGCGGTCTTGCGCGCCCCGCAGGCGCTCGACCACCAGCGCATTGTTGGCGGCGTCGGATTTTTCGCCGCCGTTGCGCGCCGCGTAGCGCGCCGAATAGACGCCGGGCTCGCCGCCCAGCGCCGTGACGCATACGCCGGAATCATCGGCCAGCGCGGGCAGGCCGGTCAGCTGGCTGGCGTGCCTGGCCTTGGCCAGGGCGTTCTCGATGAACGTGGCGTGGGGTTCCTCGGCCTCGGGCACGCCCAGGCTGCCCTGGGGCACGAGCTCGAAGCCGCGCGGCGCCAGCAGCGACGAAAATTCGCGCAGCTTGCCCGCGTTGTTGGAAGCCAGGACCAGTTTTCTTGCCATCGTTCGCTCCGGTCTCGCGGGCATCAGCGGCCCGGATACGGCTGGGCCAGCGCCTCGCGCTGCAGGCGCACGAGATCGGCGATGCCGGTCTCGGCCAGGCCCAGCAGCGCATCCATCTCCTGGCGCGAGAACGGCACGCCCTCGGCCGTGCCCTGGACTTCGACATACGCGCCGCTGCCCGTCATGACGACATTCATGTCGGTCTCGCACTGCGAGTCCTCGGCATAGTCCAGGTCCAGGACCGGCTGCCCCTGGTAGATGCCCACCGACACCGCGGCCACGTGGTCGCGGATGGGCGAGGCGGCCAGGGCGCCGCGCGCCATCAGCAGCGCGATGGCGTCGCTGGCCGCCACGAAGGCTCCGGTGATGCTGGCCGTGCGGGTGCCACCGTCGGCCTGGATCACGTCGCAATCCAGATGCAGGGTGCGCTCGCCCAGTTTTTCCAGGTCGAACACGGCACGCAGGCTGCGGCCGATCAGCCGCTGGATCTCCTGCGTCCGGCCGGTCTGCTTGCCCTTGGCCGCCTCGCGGCCGCCGCGTGTATGCGTGGCGCGCGGCAGCATCCCGTATTCGGCCGTGACCCAGCCCTGCCCCATGCCCTTCAGGAAAGGCGGGACCTTGTCCTCGACGCTGGCGGTACAGATCACCTGCGTGTCGCCGAAGCTCACCAGCACCGACCCTTCGGCATAGCGGGTGTAGCCGCGCTGCAGGGAAACGGGACGCAGCGAATCGAGGCCGCGGCCGGACGGCCGGGCAAAGGCGGAAGGGGCAATGCTCATGAAAAAACTCCAGATCGGCGGACGGACCGGCGCGCCGGCGCCCAGGACGCATGGGCCGCGCCGCGGCGGCCGGATACGGACATTGTACGGGCAAGGCCCCACGAATCTTCCCATGCGATTTATCATGCTGGCTCATGCCGACAAACGCACCGGCCCCGTCGCCGTGCACGTCGGCCTTGCCCACGTCCTGACAGGCTTTCGCCATGATCCGTAGCATGACCGCCTTCGGCGCCGCCCGCGCCGACACCGAACACGGTTCGGTGTCCATCGAACTGCGCAGCGTCAACAGCCGCTTCCTCGATCTTCACTTCCGCATGCCGGACGAGCTGCGCGCGCTGGAATCCCCGCTGCGCGAATTGCTGACCAAGTCCGTGGCGCGCGGCAAGATCGAAGTGCGGGCCTCCATCCAGCGCCGCCTCAGCACCGACCCCGAGTCCATCAACGTCGCCGCCCTGGAACAGGCCGCCACGCTGTTCCGCAAGGTCCAGGCCGTGCTCCAGGACGTCCAGCCTCCGCGCCTGTCCGAACTGCTGTCCTGGCCCGGCGTGCAGGCGGCCGAGGAATCCGAAGACACCTGGCGCGAAGCCGCCCTGCGCGCCGCCGGCGAAGCCCTGGCCCAGATGCAGGACGCGCGCGACCGCGAGGGCGAACGCCTGGCCGCCATGCTGGTCGACCGCGCCGACTCGGTCGCGGCCATCGTGGCCGAGGTCGAGCAACGCATGCCCCAGCTCGTGCAGGAATACCGCGAACGGCTCGCGCGCAAGCTGCGCGACACCGTCGAGGCCGCCTTCCCCGGCGGCTTCCAGAACATCCGCGGCGAAGAACTGTCCGAGCGCCTGGCCCATGAAGCCACCCTGTTCGGCCTGCGCATCGACGTGGCCGAGGAACTGTCGCGCCTGCACTCGCACCTGGCCGAGCTCAGGCAGTTGATCGGCAAGGGCGGCGCGGGCAAGAAGGCCGACAAGGGCAGCGCCGGCAAGCGGCTGGACTTCCTGTTCCAGGAAATGAACCGCGAGGCCAACACGCTGGGGTCCAAGGCCGGCGGGTTGGAAGTGACGCGGGCGGCGATGGACCTGAAGCTGTTGATCGAGCAGATGCGGGAACAGGCGCAGAACATAGAGTGAGATTTCAGGACGGTACATGCCCCCGGAAAACCAACGCACCTCCTGATGGCCACGCCCTATAAAAACCATTAAAATGGCGCTTATATAGATTTTTATGGCATAAAAGTCATAATAATGGTACTAAATCTAGCTCCGTCTGGCGAAATACTTCAGGTGCTGGGCCAACGCGTGCGTGCGCAGCGGTTGGCCCAGGGGTTGCCCCAGCGCGAGTTGGCGCAGATGGCGGGTCTTTCGTTAGGCGCACTGCGCAAGCTGGAAAGTAGCGGCCAGTCTTCGCTGGAGACCCTGGTTCGCACGGTGCAGGCGCTCGGGCTGGTCAATGAGCTGGAGGATTTGTTCGTACTCAAGCGCCAGTCCATCGCCCAGATGGAAAAAGCCGAAGCAGCCAGCCAGCGGCAGCGAGCCAGCCGCCGAAAAAGCACATGAAACGCCTGGCCGTCCACTACTGCGGCTGGGGCGAGGACCTGCCACTGGGCTTGCTCGCCGACGATGGCACCACGCTCCTGTTCGAATATGCGCCCGAGGCGCTGGCGCAAGGGCTGGAACTGTCACCGCTGCACCTCAAGCTGCGTGCCACCGCCTACGGCGACTTCCCCCCCCATCTGCTCCGCCTGCCAGGCCTGATCGCCGACAGCCTGCCCGATGGCTGGGGCCTGCTGCTGATGGACCGGCTGTTCCGCCAGCAGGGCCTGCGCCATCCCGGCCCGCTGGATCGCCTGGCCTTCATCGGGGATCGCGCCATGGGTGCCCTGCGCTTCGTGCCGGCTGCAAAGTTTGATGCCGAGGAGCCAGACTGGAACCTGTTGGCCTTGGCCCAGGAAAACGAGCGCGCCCTGGCCGGTGAAGCAGGAGTCGCCTTGCGCGAGCTGGCGCTGACGGGGGGTTCCCCGCAAGGCGCACGGCCCAAGGCGCTCGTGCAATACGACACAGGATCGGGCCACGTCAGCACGCGCGGCGACGCTTCAGGCGAACCCTGGCTGGTGAAATTCCCCGCCCTGGGCGAACACAAAGAGGTCTGCGTCATCGAGCAGATGTATGCCGAACTCGCTCGCGACTGCGGGCTGGAGATGCCTGCCAGTGCATGGTTCGATCTATCGTCCAAACTAGCCGCCTTCGGCGTGGCACGCTTCGATCGCGAACAAGGTTTGCGCGTGCCGGTGCACAGCCTGGCGGGTCTGCTACAGGTGGACTTTCGCCTGCCTGGCAGCGCGGACTACACCGCCCTCCTGCGCGCCACACGCCTGCTGACCCGCGACGAGCGCGAGGTGGAGAAGGCTTACGCGCGAGCCGTCTTCAACGTGCTGTTTCACAATCGCGACGACCACCCGAAGAACTTCGCCTGGCGCCTCGGGCGGGATCGGCGCTGGCGGCTGGCCCCGGCCTTCGACCTGACCTTCAGCGAAGGCCCCATGGGCCAGCACCACACGGATGTCTGCGGCGAAGGCCGTGCCGTGAAACGAAGCCATCTGCTGCGCCTGGCCTCGGAGGGTGGCGTGGCGGCGGAGGCAGCCGAAATCACCATTGACCGGATGCTGGCGCAGGCGGCGACCTTCTCTGAACGTGCGACGGCGTATCCGATCCGACGAAAGACGGTGCAGTTGATGAAAGCATCGATCCACGACTGCCAAGAGAAACTCATGCGGGGGTGATGAATGCTGACGGGACTGCAGGATAGCCCCATCCCACCTCGGGGCCCCTGAATAAAGGCTGCCCTACCGTGAACCGCATTAAGCAAAGCTTGCCAGGAGTAGCATTGTTCTCCAAGACCCCGTAGCCATGAATGCCACGGCACGCGGTCGCGACTTCCGTTCCGCCCCTTTCTTTCCATCGGAGCAAATGCCTTGCTCGACCGGACCAACGCCCTGCCCGGGCACGCCGACCCCGCCGCCCGCGGCACTCAGCTCGCCGCCTTCGCCACCCATCCGGACGCATTCGACGCGCGCCTCTTCGCCCGCCTGCTGGCCGCCCGCGAAGTCCGGCACGAACTGCCTTTGCTGGGGTTGCCACAGGACATATTGCGGGACCTGTACCTTCGATGGTTCCCCGGCGCTCCCCTTCCCCCGCTGCCGGCGCAACCCGAGGCCGGCACCACGTTCACGGCCAACCTGCGCGCCCACATGCTGGCCTGGCGCAACCCGGCATTGCCGGCCGCGGACACCGCCTGCCTGGCGACGATCATCGCCCACGCCTGTCTGCGGCCCGACCACCTGTGGCGCGACCTGGGGCTGGCGGGGCGCGACGACGTCACGCGCGCGCTGCACCGCTACTTCCCGGGGCTGCCCGAGCGCAACACAGGCGACATGCGCTGGAAAAAATTCCTGGCGCACGACCTGGCGGTCACGCGCGGGGAAACGCCGCAGCCCGCGCCGGGCTGTCCGGGCTGCGAGGAATACGGGCGGTGCTTTCCGAAGCGCCTGCGCTAGACCGCACGCGGAAGGATCACGCGTCTTCCGGCCCGCTCGCCGGCCGGTCGACATGCCCAAGATCGCGCCCCGGGTCCAGCCTGTCGCGCACACGCTGCTTGAGCGCCTTGGCGTCCGGGAAACCGCCGTCGGCCTTGCGGTCCCAGATCAGTTCACCGTCATAGCGGATCTGGAACACCCCGCCCGTGCCGGGCACCAGCGCGACCTGCCCCAGGTCCGTGCCGAAGGTGGAAAGCAGTTCCTGCGCCATCCAGGCCGCGCGCAGCAGCCATAGGCACTGCGTGCAATAGGTGATGGAAATCGCGGGTCCATTCATGGCGGAACCTCCTTCAGGCGGGCGGCAGCAGCGCGTCCAGCCGGGCTTGCAGCAACCGGGGAAAATGCGGCCGCCAGCGGGCATTGGCGGGCGAAGGATGCGGCAAGGGATGCAAGCGCAGGACCCGCTCCCGGCCCCCCGCGCGCAGAGTCACGGCAACGCTGGACTCGTACTTGTCCTCGCGCCGCCAGAATTCGCGCACGGCGGCCAGTTCGTCGCCGGCAAGACCGATGCTGAACCATTCGAAGGCTTCGTTGCCCAGGGTGATGACATCGCCGCCGCGCCATTGCGCCGACAGTATCTGCCGGATCAGCGGCTGGAACCGCTGCCGTACCGCGGGCGGCCACGCCTTGTTGTGCAAGGGCTTGTAGGGCACGGTGCTGATCCAGAAGCAATCCGCGCCGACGCGCAGGCCTTCGTCGAACGAATATGGCCTATCCGGCGCCAGGTGGCGGAGCAGTCCGGCGCGCAGCAACTGGCCCGAGCTGCCCACGAAGGGTTGCCCGTGCCTGACCTCGTCCCCGCCCGGATCCCGGCCGAAGAAACACAATGGCGCGTCGACAGGTCCCAGACCTAGAATAGGAACGAGCGGATCGCGGCCGGCGGCGGCATAGGCCTCGGCGTCGATGCGATCAAGACCGGCGGCCAGGCGGCGGAAGGCGGCAAGTTGTTCGGCGTCCAGGGGCATGGCGGGGCGAAACGAGAACCGGAACGGCATTGTAGGGTCGGCCGGCGCGAGGGAGAAGCAACGCATGGGCAAGGCGAAAAGCATGGCTCCGATACGTGTGGGCATAGGCGGATGGGTGTTCGAGCCCTGGCGCGGCAGTTTCTATCCCGAGGGCCTCGTGCAAAGCCGCGAGCTGGACTATGCCAGCCGCCACGTGACCTCCATCGAGATCAACGGCACGTTCTACGGAACGCAGAAACCGGCCAGCTTCGCGCGCTGGCACGACGAGACGCCCGAGGATTTCGTGTTCGCGATGAAAGGACCCCGTTTCGCCACCAACCGGCGCGTGCTGGCCGAGGCCGGTCCTTCCGTCGACAAGTTCCTGGCCAGCGGCCTGGTGGAACTGAAGGACAAGCTCGGCCCGATCAATTGGCAGTTTCCGCCCACCAAGAAGTTCGACCCCGAGGACTTCGCGGCCTTCCTGGCGCTCCTGCCTCCGGAGTACGAGGGACGGCGGCTGCGCCATGCGGTCGAAGTGCGGCACGAAAGCTTCGCGGTGCCCGGGTTCGTCGATCTGCTGCGCCGGCACGAGGTGGCGGCGGTCGTGGCGGACAAGGACGGCGTACCGCACCTGCACGACGCGACGGCGCCGTTCGTCTATATCCGGCTGCAAGACGCGCGGGAAGACCGCGAGCTGGGCTATGCGCCGGCCGATCTCGATACCTGGGCCGGACGTGTCCGGGCGTGGGCCGGCGGCACGGCGCCGGCCGACCTGCCCTGCCTGGCCGCCCCGCCGGCCAAGGCCGCGCAGGGACGCGACGTGTTCGTCTACATGATCAATGGCTTCAAACCCAAGGCGCCGGCCGCGGCCATGGCCTTGATCGAGCGGCTGGGCTGAACGATCCACTGTCGATTCACCCCGCCAGCGACGCGCCTCCGCAGACCTGGATATCCTGTCCCGTGATGGCCGCTGCGGCATCCGACAGCAGGAACCCCACCAGCGCCGCCACTTCGGCCGGTTCGATCAGCCGGCCCAGCGGCGGCAGGCGTGGCGCGCTGGCGGCACGGCCGGGATCGTCCAGCATGGCCGTGCGCGTGGCGGCGGGCGACACCACGTTCACCGTCACGCCGCATGCCGCCACTTCGGCCGCCCAGCTGCGCCCGAGGGCCACCAGCGCGGCCTTCACCGCGGCGTATTGGCTGCGCCCGGCCATGCCACGGGACACGCGGCTGCCGATCAGCACCACCCGGCCCCGGCCGCGCGCCGCCATCGCGGGCACCATGCCATCGGCGAGCTGGGTGGCCGCGGCCACGTGCAGCCGCCACATCAGGTCGCCCGCGGCGCCGTCCAGGCGGCCCAGCGGCGCGGTCCGCATGATGCCCGCCGCGTGGACCAGCGCATCGCTGGCCGACAAGCCGGGCAGCACCCCGGCGATGGCGCCGGCATCCGCGAGATCGACCGCCCGGCCTTCGAAGCACGGGTGACCCAGGGTTGCCGCCGCGAGATCCAGCCCGACGACGCGCCAACCCCGGTCCAGCAGCGCCGCCGCCACCGCCCGGCCGATGCCGGCGCTGCTGCCCGTCACGACGGCGCACCGCTCATTCCGCACGGATGTTGCCCTCGACAATGATCTTCTTCGCCCGCGCCATGTCCTCCTGCTGGAAGCGCGCGAAGTCCTCGATGGAGCCGGCCTTCAGGACCAGCCCCTGCTGCTCCAGCTTCTCGCGCATGCCCGCCTCCAGCGCCTTGTTGACTTCCGCGTTGAGCTTGTGGGCAATGTCCATCGGCAGCCGGGCCGGGCCCCACAGGCCGTACCAGCTGTAGAACTCGTAGCCCGGCACGGTCTCGCCCACGGTGGGCACCTCGGGCAGTGTCGGCACGCGCGAGCGCGAGGTGACGGCCAGGATCTTCAGCATGCCGCCCTTATGGTAGGACATCGCCCCCAGGATGGGATCGATGAAACCGGAGATCTGGCCGCCCACCAGATCCTGGTAGGCCGGCGCGGATCCCTTGTAGGGCACGATCAGATAGTTCATCTGCCCCGCCCGGCGCAACAGCTCGGTGGCGAGCTGGCCCGCCGAGCCGGTCGAGCCGACCGCGAAACTGAGCTTGCCGGGATTCTGCCTGGCGTACTCCAGCAGGCCCTTGACGTCGTTGAACGGCAGCGATTTGTTCACCGCCACCGACAGCGGCGCCTGGGCCACCAGCGAGATGGGCTGGAAGTCCTTCTCCATGTCGAAGGGCGCGGATTTCATGGTCATCGGCGTGGTGGTCACCGTCGATGCATTGAACATCAGCGTGTAACCGTCGGGCGGCGCCTTGGCCACGGCGGCCGCGCCGATCATGCCGTTGCCGCCGGCCCGGTTCTCCACCACGAACGACTGGCCGGTCTGCTCGCTCAGGCGCTGCGCCAGTTGCCGTCCCACCGTATCCAGCGTGCCGCCGGGCGGGAACGGGATGATGATGCGCACTTCGCGGGCGGGATACGGCTGGGCCGACGCGCCGCCAGCCACGCACAGGGCCGCGGCCGCCAGTCCGGCGGTGAGAAATACCCCCACGCTTGCCGCTACGCGGCGGCGCTGCCCCCCGAGGGGGCGCTTTTTGCCTTGGGACGGCCCGGCGGCAAAAAAAGGTCTGCGTTGCATGCTTGTCTCCGTCTTGTTCTGAGTCTGGTTGCAATCAGGTCAGCGCCGCAGCAGTCCGGCCTGCTCCACCGCCGCGCGCAATGCCGCCATTTCCCTGGCATCGGGCGCCTCGGTAGGCGGACGGACGGTCGCGTCGTCCAGCACGCCAGCCAGATACATCCCGGCCTTCATGCGCGCGTGGGCCTCGCCCGTCGGTTCGCCGCCGCCGTACACGGCATCCTTGAGCGGCGTGATGATCGACTGGATCCGCTGCGCGCCCTTCAGGTCCCCTTCCTGCACCGCGCGCCACAGGTCGCCGATCAATTGCGGAATGAAGGTGGCGAAACCCACCAGCGCGCCGTCCACGCCCTGCACCATGGACGCCAGCAGGTATTCGTCGTGGCAGGTCAGGATGGCCTTGCCGGCGTCGGCGTCGCGGATGGCCTGGATGTCGCGCGCATACTTGTTCATGTCGCGCTGCCCGACCTTGAAGGCCTGGACGTACGGCAGCCGGGCCAGGTCGGCCAAGAGGGCCGAGGAATACGCCGCGCGCGTCCAGGCGGGATACACGTGGCAGACCAGGTCGGCGCCCGGCGCCGCGCGGTGGATGGCGTCGAAGTATTGCAGGGCATGGCCGGACGTGAAGCCGAAGCGCAGCCAGTGGTGCGGCGGCATGACATCCAGCCCGGCCGCGCCCGCCTCAACGGCGGCGCGCGCGTGCTCGGCGGCCTCGGACAAACCTTCGCAGACGATCGAGGAGATCACCGGCAGCCGGCCCCGCAGCTCGTCGGCGACAATGCGGGTCACGGTGGCCCGCTCCGCGGGCGTCAGCGAGAAGACCTCGCCGGTATGGCCGTTGGTCATGACCGCCACGACCCCGTCGTGGCCGGCCAGCCAGGAGGCCAGCTTGCGCAGCGCGGGCTCGTCGATGCGGTGATCCGGGGTGAAGGGGCAGGCAATGGCGGGGATGATGCCGCGATAATTGGCGATGGAAGGCAAGCGGGTCTCCATGAGGCTGCGGTGAGTAGAATCCATCATTGCCGGCCGCCCGCGCGCCGTCCAATACTCGAAATGCATACAACTATCGCGGAGACGAGACCCCTCGATGGGACCGGACAATCGCCCCCTGGACCTGGAATGGCTGGAAGATTTCGTCGCGCTGGCCGACAGCGGCAACTTCTCGCGCGCGGCCGAGGCCCGCGCCATCGCGCAGCCGGCGTTCAGCCGGCACATCCGCGCGCTGGAGGAATGGGTGGGCGCCGATCTGATCGACCGCGGCGCGCACCCGGCCACGCTCACTCCCGCCGGCCGGCGCCTCCTGCCCCTGGTCGAAGACGTGCTGGCCCGGCTGGTGGCTGCCCGCATCAAGGCCCGCATGGCCCATGACCAGAGCGTCGCCAGCCTGCGCATCGCGGTCACGCACGCCTTGTCGCTGTCTTTCCTTCCCGGGTGGCTGGCGCGCCTGGAAGCCAGCCTGCAACTGGGCGCGGTCGAGATGATGTCCGACGGCACGGCCGCGTGCGAAGAACTGATGCTGCAGCGCAAGGTCCAGTTCCTGCTGTGCCACGCCCACCCCGCCCTGCCCGGCCGGCTGGACGAAGCCGCCTATCCGGTGGTGCGGCTGGCCAATGATGCGCTGGTCCCCGTCTGCGTCCCCACACCCTCGGGTACCCCCCGCCACGACCTGCGGCAGGATGCACCCATCCCGCTGCTGGCCTATGGCGAAGCCTCGGGGCTGGGCCGCATCCTGCGCGCCGGGCTGGGCGCCGCGGCGCGCGACCCCAGGCTGCATCCGGTGTTCACCGCGCCACATGCCCTGCTGCTGGAAGCCCTGGCCCTGGAAGGCCGGGGCGTGGCCTGGCTGCCCCGCAGCCAGGCGGCGCCGGCGCTGGCCGATGGACGGCTGGTCGAGGCCGGAGATGCCTCCTGGCGCGTCGCCATCGAGATCCGCCTGTACCGGCAGCATGCCGACATGGCCTCGGCCGCCGAATCCCTGTGGCAACTCGCGCGGCAGGGTGACACGCCGGCCCTGGCCTAGGCCGGGGCCGGTTCACGCCGAACCCCGGCCCGGGTCCAGGGCATGGCTTCAGAACACGCCGCCCACGCCCACGAAGGCCCCGACGCCGTTGCCGCTACCGGCCAGTCCGCCCTCCACGCTCCACGCTCCGCTGGGGGCCGTGTGGCGCAGGCTGACGCCAAGCGCGCTCTGGCCCTTGTAGTTGGCGACATTGGCGGCATAGCTGAACTTGCCGGGCACGAAGGGCGCCTGGCGCGCCGCCATGGCCGCCGCCGTGCCTGCGTAGGCATGCTTCTCGACATTGTCGATGCGGTCGCTCAGCCCGCCCAGGGACCGGTTGAGCGTGGACATGGCGCCGCGCAGTTGATCGACGTTGACCGCGTCGTTGCCGGCGCTGCCCGCCGCCACGCCCGTGACCTGCCGATTGCCCACGTTCAGCTCGCCCGACGAGTTCTGCGGCGCGGCCAGCCCGTAGGCCTCGTAGCCGGACTGCGCGCCACGGTCGGCCGTCGAACCGGCTCCCAGCGCCACGCTGTTGGCCGCGCTGGCGCGTGCATCGGTGCCGATGGCGACGGTGTTGTCGGCCATGACCTCGCGGCCCGCCCCGTTGCCCAGCGCGACGTTGCCGCTGCCTTGCACCTTGAAGCCCGCCCCCACGCCGGTGGCGATGTTTCCGTCGCCGACCACGCCACGGCCAGCTCCCAGCCCGCTCGCCTGGTTGTTGCTTCCGGCGACGTCCGTGCCGGCGTAGGCGCCGGTGGCGGCGTTGTAGTCGCCCTGGACGTTCTGCCCGGCATTCATGCCGCGTGCCTGGTTGGCGTCGCCCCGCACGTTCTGGCCGGCATTCTGGCCGTCGGCCTGGTTGCTGTTGCCGACGACGTCGCGCCCGGCCTCCTGGCCGTAGGCCTGGTTGGAATCGCCGGTGACGTTGCGCCCGGCGTTCGATCCCATCGCCTGGTTCTGGTTGCCCACCGTGTCGGTACCGGCCCAGAAGCCGATGCCGCTGTTGTAGTCGCCCGTGACATTCTGCCCCGCGCTGCGGCCGAACGACTGGTTCCATCCTCCCTTGACGTTGATGCCCGCGTAATAGCCAATGGCCTGGTTGGCGTTCTTGCCGCTGACGTTGGTGCCGGCCCCTTCGCCCATGGCCAGGTTCCAGTTGGTCGACACGTTGTTGCCGGCGCCCTTGCCGAACGCCTGGTTCACATTGCCGCTCACGTTGCGGCCGGCGTTGGTGCCATAGGCGCTGTTGTCGGAGCCGGTCACGCCGGTGCCCGCCCAGAAACCCACGGCATTGTTGTAGTTGCCGGTCACGTTCTGGCCCGCGCTGCGGCCGATCGCCTGGTTCCATCCTCCCTTGACGTTCTGGCCGGCATTGAAGCCGATGGCCTGATTGGCATTGCCGCCCGACACATTGGTACCGGCCGCTTCGCCCACCGCCAGGTTCCAGTTGGTCGATACGTTGTTGCCCGCGTCCTTGCCCAGCGCCTGGTTGTTGCTGCCCGTCACTGCGGTCGTGCCGGCATTGTTGCCGATGCCGAGATTGTTCTTCGCCGGGTCCCAGGCCACGGGCTGCGCGGCGCACAGCGCCGAAACCGTGGACAACGCCAGCGCTGCCCCCAGGCGCGCCAGGCCCCGGCCCCCCAGGAACGGCGAGCGGATCGAATAAGAATTCGTCATGGTCTCTCCCTCCCTCAAGCGCCGAGCTGGGTAGCCATGGCGGGATCGCTCACGCTCGGCTTGCCCGTCTCGACCCGGCCCGCGAAGCGCCGCTCGAAGCCATCGCCCTTCACGGTGAAGTCGTACCAGCGGCCGCTGTCGGCCAGCTCCCAATGCTTTTCCGCGACGCCGCCGGCCGGTGCCTCGATCGTCCACGGACCATCCTTGCGATAGGCGTTGGATACGATGCCGAGGCTGGCCACGGCCGTGCCGCCGTTGTGCACCTTGGCGTAGACATTGCCGTTCTGCGCGTCATAGCAGACCTGCACCTCGGGCCGCGCGGCCGCCGCGGCATGGCGCGTGGCGTTGCCCTGGAAAGTCCGGACGAATCCGTTCGTGCTGTACACCCACAGGTCGTAGTCGCCGCCGTCCCCGCCTGTCGTCCAGGTATCTTCCAGCATCTTGCCCGCCTCCACCGTATAGCGGCGCGGAATCAGATCCAGGTGCTTCTTGTCGTACACGTGGAACACGGCCCCCGCCTTGCCGGTGTTGCTGAACAGCAGCCTGACCACGCCACCGGCCTCGACCCGCGCGCTCACATGCAGTTCATAGGGCAACGCGCGCGAGTACCGCACGCCCGCCTCCTGGAACAGCGGTTGCGGCATGGCCGGCGGCTCGGCCTTGGGCATGGTCCGCTGCTGCGCCTCCAGCGCGGCGAAATTGCTCATGTCGGGCAACGCCGGGAACGACGGATCGTTGGGCGCGGCGAAATCGAACGCCGAGGTCAGGTCGCCGCACACCGCGCGATGCCAGGGGCTGATGGCATCGATGCGGACGCCGAAGCGCTGCTCCAGGAAACGGCCGACCGAGGTATGGTCCATCGCTTCCGAACACACCCATCCTCCCTTGCTCCAGGGCGAGATCACGTACATCGGCACGCGCGGCCCCAGGCCCCACGGGCGCGTCGTGCCCGATATCGTGTCGTCGGCCTTCAGGTACTTGCGCGCGGGGTCGTAGAAATACTCGCCGTCCAGCGCCACCGTGGACTTGCCCATCAGCTTGCCATCGGCGTCATAGGACGGCACGGCGGGCGGCGGCAGATGGTCGAACAGGCCGTCGTTCTCGTCGAAGGTCATGAAAAAGACCGTCTTGCTCCAGACCTCGGGGTTGGCGGTCAGCGCATCCAGGACCTGCGAGATGTAGTCGGCCCCCTGGGCGGTGCTGCCCCCGCCCCCGGGGTGTTCGGACACCGCCGGCCACGGCAGCACC
Organism: Alcaligenaceae bacterium SAGV5; assembly: GCA_009360345.1. Taxonomy (GTDB): domain Bacteria; phylum Pseudomonadota; class Gammaproteobacteria; order Burkholderiales; family Burkholderiaceae_B; genus Pigmentiphaga. Next base: position 1,166,570 of record SPDP01000001.1, on the reverse strand, counting down.
CACGACACTTCGGGCAGCGCGTCGTTGCGCACGTCCTCGGCCAGGCGCGCCAGGCTGAAGTCGGACATGCCCTTCTCGTACAGGGGCTGGCCCGGCCTGGATTCGCGGAAGCTCTTGAACGCCAGGCCACCGTGCATGGCACCGGTCCAGTTGTTGTTCGGGTCCTGGTAGATGCGCCAGCTCACGCCCGCCGCTTCCAGCACGTCGGGAATCGTCGCCCACTTGAAGGCCGATCCCTGGTAGGTGTAGCCCGGCGTGGGCAGCGCACCGGTGATCCAGCAGCGCAGGTTGTTGGGCTCGGAATCCGAGTCGGTACAGTTGATGCCCAGGCGCCCCAGTTCCGGACTGAAGTTCGAACCCGACCAGAACACGATGCGGTTGGGATCGGTGCCGGTGGTGATCGAGCAGTGATAGGCGTCGCAGATCGTGAAGGCATCGGCCAGCGCGAACTGGAACGGCAGATCCTGGCGTTTGTAATAGCCCATCGAATACGGCAGCTTGTGCTTGGCCCACGCGCCGAACTTGCCCTGGTTCCACGCGGCCTGCGCGTCCGAGAAGCTGTGCGGCGTTCCCGGCACGAAGATGGCGTTCATCGTCTCCTTGTCCAGGTGGTACGGCGGGATCTCCTTGCTGCCGTCGGATTGGTACCAGACGGACTTGCCGCTCTCGAGCGGGATGGGGAAGCGGTCGCCGAAGCCCCGCACGCCGCGCAGCGTGCCGAAGTAATGATTGAACGCGCGGTTCTCCTGCATCAGGATGACGATGTGCTTGACGTCCTTGATCGTGCCGGTTTCGACCGCGGCCGGCACGGCCAGCGCGCGCTGGATCGATGCGGGCAGCGTCGCCAGGGCCGAGGCGGCGCCCATGGCGCCGGCGGATTTGCGCAGGAAGTCGCGGCGCGACGAAGAAGACGGAATATTCGACATATCGGTTCTCGGGTCGGGAATGGGAATGGGACGGACGCCGTCAGGGCGCGCAGCGCAGCGAAGTCTTCGGCGGCTCCGGGTCGCCCGGGTTGCCGGGACCGGGCCCGGTCGAGGGGCCGCCATCGCCGCCGCCTCCGCAGGCGGCCATCGTCAGGCACAACAGCAGGCCGGCCAGCATCGCGCGGCCGTACGGCAGGATTCGTTCTTTCATGGGGTAGCTCCGGGTAGGACGGGAAAAAGCCGGCTCAGCCCAGCCTCTTGCGCAGCCGCGCGGCCAGTTGATCGAGCAGGAAGACGGTGATGAAAATCGCGACCAGGATGGTCCCCACGTGGGCGTACTGGTACATGTCGTAGCGGCCCTTGAGTTCCTGGCCGATGCCGCCCGCCCCCACCAGCCCCACCACGGTCGCCATGCGCACGTTGCGGTCGAGTACGTACAGCGTGTAGGCGACGAACTGCGGCATGACCTGCGGCAGCACGGCAAAGCGCATGATCTTCAGCTTGCCGGCGCCGATGGCGCGCAGCGCCTCCTGGGGCTTGTCGTCCGCGGTCTCGATGTCCTCGGCGTAGAACTTCCCCAGGAAACCGCACGAATGCAACGCCAGCGCCAGCACGCCGGCGATCGGACCGAATCCATAGGCCAGCACCAGGAACAAGGCGCTGATCAGTTCTGGCACGGCCCGCATCAGGCTGACCAGGCCACGGGCCGTCACATAGGCGGCGCGGTTGGAGGTGAAGTTGCGGGCGCTGCACCAGGCCAGCGGCGCGCTCAGCACCACCGCCAGCAGCGTGGCCCAGAAGGCGATCTCGATGGTCTCCAGCATCTTGAACGCCACGTGCCGCAGGTACCCCAGGGGTTCGACCAGGTATTCGCGACGGGTGCGCGCCTCCTCCATCGCCAGCGTGTCGGGGTTGAGCCGGGGCTCGCCGACCTCGATGGTCTCCAGGTGCGAAAACCAGGGCAGTCCATTCCGGTCGAAATCCTCGATGCGGGCGACTTCGGTGCGCTCGGACACCTGCAACGGGAACATGGTCGAAGCCAGCTTGCCGAAACCCGACAGCACCTGCGAATCCTCGCGCAGGCCCACGGCCGCCAGCAGTGCCTCGCCGCTCAGCGACAGCATGCGTCCCATCTCGACCCGCTGGGCGGCGAAGCAAGCGGCCAGCGCCAGCAACAGCACCAGCAATACCGTGCGCAGGCGATACGGCGGGGGAATCTGCCAATCCGCGGGAGAGCGTTCGATCAGATTCACGATGCCACCTCCCGCAGCATGGGCTGGCCATCCCTGGCGTGCCCGTAGACCGTGCTCAGCACCGAGGGATGACAGGCGGCCGGCGGTCCGTCGAAGACCATGCGTCCATGGCGCAGCGCCACGATGCGATCGGCATACTCGCGCGCCAGGTCTACCTGGTGCAGGCTGCACAGCACGGTCGTGCCGCGCTCGCGCGCTCGGCGCCGCAGCAGGTCCAGCACTTCGCGGCTGGTGCGCGGATCCAGGCTGGCCACCGGTTCATCGGCGATCACCACGGGCGGATCCAGCATGAAGGCGCGGGCAATGCCCACCCGCTGCTGCTGTCCGCCCGACAGATCGCGCACGCGCCGCGCCAGGTGCGCCTCGTCCAGCCCAACGGCCGCGACCAGCTCGCAGGCCTTGCGGCGCAAGGGCGCTGGAAAAAGCCCCAGCATCGCCGCCGCGGTCCCCACGCGCGGCAATGCGCCGCACAGGACATTGGCGGCCACGGTGGACCGGGGCACGAGATTGAACTGCTGGTGGATCATGCCGATGCGCGCGCGCACGCCGCGCAGGCTGCGGGGCTCGACCCGCACGCCAGCCACCCGGACCGTGCCGCCGGACGGCGCCACCAGGCCGTTCACCATGCGCAGCAACGTCGACTTGCCCGCGCCCGAGGATCCGAGCACGACGCAGAACTGCCCCGCCGGCACCGCCAGCGACACCTCGCGCAAGGCCTGGGTGCCGTCCGGATAGCGCACCGCCACCGCATCGAACTCCAGCATGTCCATCGCCGGCTCCGGTTCCCTGGACCTCGGGCTCAACGCTCGGACGCCTTCTTCAGGATCTCGCCCTTGAGCTCATCCGACAACAGCGCCAGCTTCTCGGCCGCGACGTTGAACTCGGCCTCGGAAAAACGGGTATCGAAGGCATCGACCTTCTTGCCGCCGTAGCCGCGGATCATGTCGGGCGTCACGCCGGGCGCCTTGTGCACGGTGGCGAAGGCCTCCTTCAGGCGGGCCTTGAGCGCATCGGGCAGCTTGGCGTTAAGCGCCAGCGGCGGATAGGGAATGGGCATGCTCTTGGCCACCACCTTGACCGTGCGCGGATCCACCGCCCCCTGCTTGACCGCCTTCTCGTAGGAATCGAACGACAGCGCGGCCACGTCCACCTGCCCCTGGACCAGCGCGGCCAGGCTGTTGGCATGGCTGCCCGTCATCCGGATGGCGGACAGGTCCTTGACCGGATCCAGTCCGGCGTCCATCAGCATCGCGATCTGGAAAGTGAAGCTCGACGCCGAGTTGACGTCGCCGAAGGCCATGCGCCGGCCCTTGACGTCCTTGACCGCCTGGATCGGCGCGTCGGCCTTGGCGAACATACCGGCGTAGTAGACCGACTGGCCGTTCTCCACGCCCACGGCCAGCAACTGGGCGCAGCCGCGGCGATTCGCCTGCACATAGGCCACCGGGCCGAAGAAGGCCACGTCAGCCAATTGGTTGCACATCGCTTCCACCACGGCGCCGTAGCTCTGGCCCACTTTCAGATCGAAATTCAGGCCCGTCATGCGCGACACGGCATTGAAGACCGGCTGGTAGTCGGCCTTGGTGCCGGTCTCGGTGCCGCCATCCGCGGGAATGAGCATGACGCGCAGCGGATGCGCCTTGGAACCATCGGCGACGGATTGGGCGAAGGAGGCGGGAGCGAAGGCCAGCATGGCGGCAAGCAGGAAGGCGCGTTTCATCGGTGGAAACCTCGGGAGCGGTCTGGAAAGGGCCGGCGCGCATGGCACCGACAGGAAACGGACGCCAGCTTAGAGATCCCATATGACAGCAAAATGAACATTGCTCATTTTGATTTCTGTCAAACATTGAAATAAACTCAATTCCTTGACGACCTCCGCCGACGGCCTTCTTTTCTTTCATGACCGCCCATACCCCTGCTCCCGCTTCCTCCGGTGCCACGCCGGCGCACCCCGCCCCCGCGCCCGCCTGGCTGGCGCGGCACGAACACTTCCTGCTGGACCTGGACGGCACCCTGATCCGCGAGAACGAACCCATGGAGGGCGCGGCGGACCTCCTGCACCGGCTCGACGGCCGCTACGTAGTGGTCTCCAACAATTCCACCGACACCGCGCAGGGCCTGTCGCGCAGGCTGGCCCGCCTGGGATTGCGGATATCGCCAGACAAGCTGGTGTTGGCCGGCCAGCTCACCATCGACTTCCTGGCCTCCTCGCGCCCCCGGGCACGCCTGCAGCTACTGGGGTCCATCGCGTTGCGCCGCTACGCGCGGCGGCAGGGATGCGTGCTGGTCGAACAGTCGCCGGACCTGGTGGTGCTGGCGCTGGACAAGCGCTTCACCTATGCCAAGCTCAGCGCCGCGGCCAACGCGGTGGCCGGCGGCGCAGAACTCGTCGCCACCAATGGCGATCTGCACCACCCCGCCCCGGGCGACGCGCGGGTGCCGGAAACCGGCACCTTGCTCCATGCGGTGGCGGCCTGCGCGGGAATCGCGCCCACGCTGGTGGTGGGCAAACCGGAAAACATGCTGTTCGCGGAAGGCCTGCGCAGGCTGGGAGCCAGGCCGGAAGACACGCTGGTGATCGGCGACAACCCGGCCACCGACGCGCAAGGCGCGGCGCGCCTGGGCATGCGCTACCTGCTGCTGGGGCGCGGCCCGGAGGCCGATTCGATATCGCCGGCGGCCCTGCTGGCGCTGGACCACGCCGGCCACGTCCAGGCACCGGCGCAGGCCGCGGCCAATCTCAATATCGCTTGATCGACAGCACGCTGGACGTATGGCGCAGGGTCTCGACGGCGTTGTCGTAGTCGGTCAGCGCCAGGCAGGCGATCAGGACATCGATGATCGCCAGTTGCGCGAGGCGGCTGGTCATGGCCTCGGTGCGGAAACGCGTCTCGCGGGCCATGGTGAACAGCACCACGTCGGCGAAGGCCTGCAGCGGCGACTTGCCGAAATTGGTGATGCAGATGGTCTTCGCGCCCGACTCCTTCGCCAGCCGGGTGGCCGCCACGGTCTCGTGCGTGCTGCCCGAGTGCGAGATGGTCAACGTCGCGACATTGGGCCCCGCCAGCGCGGCGCTGATGGCCTGCACATGGGAATCGACCACGGCCTTGACGTTCATGCCTATGCGCAGCATGCGGTACTGCGCGTCCTCGGCGATGGGCGCCGCGCTGCCTATGCCGTAGATCTCGATGCGTTCGGCGGCCCGCAGGCAGGCCACCGCCCGCTGGATGGCACGCGCGTCGAGCGCCGCGCCGGTGTCGTGCAGGGTCTGGATGTTGCTCTGGAAGATCTTGCCCATCACCGTGGCCGTGCTGTCCTGTGGATCCAGGTCCTCGTGGATGATCTGGACCGGCTGCACGATCTCCTGCGCCAACAGGATCTTCAGTTGCTGGAAGCCCGTGGCGCCCACGCTCTTGCACAGGCCCACCACGCTGCCCTCGCTGGCTCCGGTGCGCTCGGCCACCTCGCTGACCGACATGTGCACCACTTCCTGCGGGGACTGCACGATGAAGTCCGCGATGCGCTGCCCCGCCGGCCCCAGCGACGGACTGATGCTCTTGATGCGCGACAGCACCGCCGAGATGGACGCCCCCTGGCGTTCGGGCTTGGCCGGGCTGGCCGCGGCCTTGGCCTTCGTCACCGGACCATCCTGGTCGTGGACGGCGCCGGCACGGCGCGGGACAACGGAGGCGGGAAGATCGGCGGCATGGAAAGCCCTCGGGCAAAGCGGCAAGCGTATGCACGCATCATGACACAAAACGGCATGCGCACGCCCGTGCAGGCGGCGCCTCAGGACGGCGGTGGCCGCTTTTTGTCCAGCCGCCGCAACTGCACCTGCATTTCCTTGACGGCCTGCACGCTGCCCTTGGCGGTGGCGGCCTCGATGCCGCCGCTCCAGGCCGCGCGGGCTTCTTCCTCGCGGCCCAGCGCCAGCAGCGCCTTGCCGAGCTGCTTCCACGCGGCGGCGTAGCCGGCATCCAGCTCGACCGCCCGCCGCAGGTGTTCGGCGGCCGAGGCGGCATCGTCCTCTTCGAGGTAGAGGTTGCCCAGCGTGAACCGCAGCAGCGCGTTGTCGCGGCCGGCGGCGATCATTTTCAGGAAATTGTTCTTGTCCATGGCCTTGGCATCCACCGGCCCCGGGGGGCCGCCATGGTCAGGATAACGCGAACGGCGCGCCGCCGCTCAATAGCGCTCCGGCACCATCATGCTGTCCGGCACCGGCAGCCGGATGTAGTCCTCGTGGCGGACGCGCTGGGGCAGATCGATGTGGGGATGGGGGATGTCGTGATAGGGAACCAGGCTGAGCAGGTGGTCGATGCAGTTGAGCCTGGCCTTCTTCTTGTCGACCGCCTGCACCACCCACCACGGCGCCTCGTCGATATGCGTGCGCTCCAGCATGACCTCTTTCGCGCGCGTGTAGTCCTCCCAGCGCCGGCGCGACTCCAGGTCCATGGGACTGAGCTTCCACTGCTTCAAGGGATCGTGGATCCGGCCCAGGAAGCGCAGGTGCTGCTCGTCGTCGGTGATCGAGAACCAGTACTTGACCAGTTGTATGCCCGAGCGGACCAGCATTCTTTCGAACTCGGGCACCGAACGGAAGAACTCCTCGTACTCGTCGTCGTTGCAGAACCCCATCACCCGCTCGACGCCCGCGCGGTTGTACCAGCTGCGGTCGAACAGCACGATCTCGCCCGCGGCGGGCAGGTGCGGCACGTAGCGCTGGAAATACCACTGGGTGCGTTCGCGGTCGTTGGGCGCGGGCAGCGCGGCCACCCGGCACACGCGGGGATTCAGGCGCTGGGTGATGCGCTTGATCACGCCGCCTTTCCCCGCCGCGTCGCGGCCTTCGAAGATGATGACGACCTTGTGGCGGGTATGCACGACCCAGTCCTGCAGCTTGACGAGTTCGGCCTGGAGCCGGAACAACTCGCGGAAGTACCGGCGCCGCGCGTCACGGTCCTCGTCCATCCGGGCCGGCTGGCCCTCGGCGTCCCACTCGCGGTCCTCGAATTCGATCTCCAGCTCCTCGTCGTAGCTGTCGATCAGGTCGCGGTGGATGCGGTGCATCAGTTCTTCGTGGTCGGAAATCGGCTGGTAGCTCATGGGACGGTCGCAAAGGTCGGGCCAACACCTCTTTTTGCTACACGGACATGACATGGTCATGACACGCGTGCCCATGCCCTGGCCGTTCCTACTGCACCCGGCCGTACCACCACAGCGACAGCAGGCCCGACAACACCGCCAGCAAGGCGCCCAGCGCGGTGAACAACGCCGTGATCTCGACCACGTCGCGCTTGTCGAACGCCAGCCGCGCACTGAGCGAGCGATACACCTTCCTGAGTTCGCCCGCGTCCTGCGCCTGGAAATACTGCGCGCCGGTCATGTCGGCGACCTTCTTCAGGACATCCTCATCCAGCCGCACGCGCATGGACCAGCCGTCCGCAGACAGTGTCGTGCCCTCGGGCGTCCCGACGCCCACGGTGAATATCCGCACGCCGTACCCCGCGGCGACCTCGGCCGCCTTCAGCGCATCCGGCCCCGTGTTGTTCTGGCCATCTGACAGCAACACGATGGCGCCCGAAGGGTAGGATCCCGGAACCGCCGCGTCGCCCCGCCCCGCCGCGGACAGGTCCGGAGACAGCGGCCCCCGGGCGCTGCCGCCGTCCAGGAACCGCTCGACGTCGATGCCCGCGTTGGGCAGCAGGGTTGCCAGCGCGATGATCAGGCCGCTGCCGAGCGCGGTGCCGCGCTGGGGCTCCAGGCGCTCGATGGCCGCGACCACGTCTTCACGCTTGCGCGTGGGCGACTGCACCACGGCCGCCGCGCCGGCCACCGCGACCACCGACACGCTGACGTTGGCGGGCTGGCCGTCGACGAACGCCTTGGCAGCCCGCTGGGCCGCGTAGATCCGCGTGGGCTTGATATCGTCGGCCCGCATGCTGCCTGACATGTCCATGGCCAGCACCACGGTCTCCAGCCGCGACGGCAGCATCATCAGCGCCTGCGGACGGGCCATCGCGACAATGAGCGAGCACAAGCCGAGCAACAGCAACAGCGGCGGCAGGACGCGGCGCAGCCGGGACGGCCGCACGCTCGCGCCCACGACATCCAGCGCGGGATAGCGCAGGGCCATGCCGCGGCGCAGGCGGTCCAGCCGCCAATAGCAGAATGCCAGCGGCGGCACGAGCACCAGCAGCCAGAGCATCTTGGGCCACAGGAAACTCAGGGCGGGAAGGTTCTCCATGCCGATGCGTCCCGGTTCAGAGGTCTCGGGCCCAGGGCCCGTTCAGTCCACCCACGAGCTGGCTGCGCCGGCGGCGCAGCCGCATGAAATGCAGCAGCGCCTGGTCCAGCCGCTCGTCCGTCGCCAGCTCCAGGCAATCCACCCCCGCCTCGGCCAGGGCCTTGCGCAGGGCCGTCTCGCGATCGGCGGCGGCGGCGGAGAACCGCCGGCGAAAGCCGGGGTCGTGGGTATCGACGAAGAGCTGCTCGCCGGTCTCGGCATCCTGCAGCACCACCAGCCCGAGATCGGGCAAGGCCTGTTCCAGGGGATCGTACAGACGCACCGCGACAACCTCGTGGCGTTGGGCCAGCACGCCCAACGCCTGTTCCCAACCCGGGGCGCTGATGAAATCCGAGACGACGAACACCACCGACCGCCGCCTGATGGCGGACAAGGCGTGCTCCAGCAGGTCGCCCAGCCTCGTCTCGCCCGATTTACCGTCGGTCCGCACGGCGCCGATGCGATCCAGCAGGTGCAACACGTGGCGCCGGCCGGTGCGGGCGGGGACCACTCCCTGCCCCGGGCCACCGTACAGGACCGCCCCCACCCGGTTGCCGTAGCGCGTCAGCAGGCGCGCCAGCACGGCCACGAAGCCGGTCAGCACCGCCCGCTTGCGCACGCCGGCCGAACCGAAATCGATCGAACCCGACAGATCCAGCAGAAACCACGCGGATACCTCGCGGTCCTCCTGGAACTCCCGCACGTGAGGCGCCTGCAGGCGCGCCGTGACGTTCCAATCGATGTGGCGGACGTCGTCGCCGGCCTGGTACTCGCGCAAGTCCGCCAGGTCCAGGCCGAAGCCACGGAACAAGGTGCGATAGTCGCCCTGCAGCGCGCCATCCAGCCGGCGGATGACCGTCCACTCCAGGCGGCGCAGCAGTTCCTCGGCGTCGCCCCTGGGCGGGACCGACGCGGCCGCCGCGTCGTTGGCCGGCTCTGCCGGCCGCTTACTGAACCGCCGCAACCCGAACATGCGAGTCCAATGGCCGCTCGGGGGCCGGCAGGGTTTGCAGGATGCGCGTGATGATCTGATCGGACCCGAGTCCGTCGGACAACGCCTCGTACGACAGCACCAGCCGGTGCCTCAGCACGTCGGGAATCAGGTCGACCACATCGTCGGGCAGCGCATAGTGGCGTCCGCGCAGGAAGGCAAGCGCGCGCGCCCCCTCGACCAGATTGATGGTGGCGCGCGGGCTCGCGCCGAAGGTCAGGTAGCGCGACAGGTCCGACAGCCCGTAGGCCTCGGGCCGGCGCGTGGCGGCCACCACCTTCACCGCGTACTGCACGAGGCCGGGATCGACGTACACCTTGCGGCATTCCGCCTGCAGCTGCGTGAGCTGCTCGGTGACGGCGACCGGCTGCACCTGCACCGGCGGTCCCGTGACCCGGTCGACGATGACGAACTCCTCTTCCTCGCTGGGATAGCCGACGATGACCTTCATCATGAAACGGTCGACCTGCGCCTCGGGCAAGGGATAGGTGCCCTCGGTCTCGATCGGGTTCTGCGTGGCCATGACGAGGAACGGCGACGGCACCTTGTGGGTCTCGCCCGCGATGGTGACCTGCCGCTCCTGCATGACCTCCAGCAGCGCGCTCTGCACCTTGGCCGGGGCGCGGTTGATCTCGTCGGCCAGCAGCAGGTTGGCGAAGACCGGCCCCAGCACCGTGGAAAAATCGCCGGTGCGCTGGTTGTACATGCGCGTACCCACCAGGTCCGCCGGCAACAGGTCCGGCGTGAACTGAATGCGCTTGAACGTGCCCCGCAGGGTCTTGGCCAGCGTATTGACGGTCAGCGTCTTGGCCAGCCCCGGCACGCCTTCGACCAGCAGGTGCCCCTGGGCCAGGATGGCCACCAGCACCCGTTCCAGGAAGTGGTCCTGCCCAACCACCACGCGCTTGACCTCGTACAACAGCCGCTCCATCAGGTTGGCGCTGTCTACGGCACTCATGGGCTTGTCGTTCATAGGCGTCCTGTCGTGGAAAGTCAGAAGGGAGGCATGCCGACCGCGCTGCCGGCGCTTTCGATCGTGGTGGCGAAGCCGATGCCGACGAAGGTGCCGGCATTGGTGGGATTGAGAATCGCGGTGACGATGCCGACGACCTCGCCGCTCATGTTCACCAGCGGTCCCCCGGAATTGCCCGGATTGGCGGCGGCGTCGAACTGGATCAGCCGCGTCAACACATGCCGCCCTTCGGTCGAGACGAACTCGCGGTTCAGGCCCGAGACCACGCCGGACGACACCGACGGCCCGATACCGAACGGAAAACCCACCGCCACGACCTCGTCGCCCGGCGCGAGATCCAGGCTGGATCCCAGCGTGGCCGCGGGCAGGTCGTCGGGGATGGATTTGGCGCGGATCACGGCAAGATCCTTGTCCGGCTGGATCGCGACCACCTCGGCATCGGCCTCGTAGCCGTCGAAGAACGTGACCTTCAGGCGCTTGGAGCCGGCGATGACGTGAAAGTTGGTCAGGATCACCCCGCTGTCGACGATGACCACGCCCGAGCCGATGCTGCCTTCGTGCCTGGGCGCGTTGCCTTCCTCGTTCCTGGCCGTCTGCTTGTCCTTGCCCTTGTCCCGGGGCTTGCCGCCGGCCTTGGGCTTGGCGCCCGGGGGCGCGGCCGGCTTGGCCTTGCCGGCGCCGTCCGCCTCTTCCTCATCGCCGTAGCCGCGGATCTGCACCACCGACTGGCGCACGGCCTCGGCCGCCTTGGCCGGCCGCGAGGGCAGCGTCTTGTTCTCCAGGGTGTGCAAGACCGCCGAGTCGATGTCCTCCTGGGTCAACTGCCTTTGCTGAGGCTGCGACAAGACGAACACCAGGCCGCCCGCGACCGCCAGCAGGGCCAGGCCGAAAAAGGCGGAACGGTATCTGGCCGTCCAGCCCCAAAACCGTCCCGGCCATCCCGGACGACGCGCGGCATCGGCCTCGGCCTTCGGCGCGGCATCGACCGAAGGGGGCCTGGCGGTCCTGCTGTATAGGGCAACCCGTTTCATCACTACCGTCCAGCTTGGCGTTCTTCACGGAATGCGGTCGCGCCTCCCGGGGCACGGCCAAAATAAGGTAACACTTAAACGACGTCCATGGGCAGATACCTTTACCGCCGCAAGGGTTCATGGGCATACTAAAGACAACGTTGCACACTCCCGCGCGCCAAGGAGCACTCATGCGGTTTCTCTGGCCCGATCTGCTCTGGCTACAGCTCCTCGTTCCCCTGCTCGTAGCCCTCTACCTGTACGCGCTGGCCCGCCGCAAGAAGACGGCCATCCGCTATGCCAGCCTGAGCCTCGCCAAGGTCGCCATCGGCCCCGGCCAGCGGCTGCGACGCCATATCCCGCCGCTGCTGTTCCTGCTCGCCATGTCGGCCGCGCTGCTGGCGTGCGCCCGCCCCACCGCCACCGTCACCCTGCCCTCGGACAGCCTCACGGTCGTCCTGGCGGTGGACGTGTCGCGCAGCATGCAGGCTGCCGACATCGCCCCCAACCGGCTGGTGGCCGCGCAGATGGCGGCCAAGCGCTTCATAGCCGAACTGCCGTCCAACGTCCGGCTGGGCATCGTCTCGTTCGCGGGCACCGCCGCCGTCGTGCAGACGCCCACGGACAACCGGCAGGATATGGTCGAGGCCATCGACCGTTTCCAGTTGCAGCGCGCCACCGCCACCGGAAGCGGGCTCATCCTGGCCCTGTCCATGCTGTTCCCGGACGACGGCATCGACCTGGAATCGGTCATCTTCGAAACGCCGTCCATCCGGGCGGGACGGCGCGCCATCCCGCTCGACCAGGCGGGCGCCGCCGAAGCGGCGAAGAAAAAGCAGAAGGAACTGCAGCCCGTGCTGCCGGGCTCGTACACCTCGGGCACCATCATCCTGCTCAGCGATGGCCGGCGCACCACGGGTCCGGATCCGCTGGACGCCGCGCGCATGGCCGCCGAGCGGGGTGTGCGCGTCTACACCGTGGGTTTCGGCACCCAGCAGGGCGCCCCCATCGGCGACGAAGGCTGGTCCTTCTTCGCCCGCCTGGACGAACCCACGCTGCGCACGGTCGCGCAGATGACCGGAGGCGAGTATTTCCTGGCCAGTTCCGAGGCGGATCTCAGTTCGGTGTACCGCAACCTCAACGCCAAGTTCTCGATGGAGCGCAAGGAAACCGAACTCAGCGCGCTGCTGAGCGCGGCCGCGGTCGTCCTGCTGACCCTGGCCTGCGTGCTGTCGATGCTCTGGTTCCAGCGCAGCCGCTAGCACACCGCTTTGTTGCTCTGCCATGACAGGCCGCTGTCAGCAGATTGCAATGCGGGCCCGATATAAATCGGGCCATGAATCTCGCGATCATAGGGGCCGGCTACGTCGGCCTGGTTACCGGGGCCTGCCTGGCCGACGTGGGCAACCGCGTCGTCTGCGTCGAGCGCGATGCCCAACGCCTGCGCATCCTGCGGGACGGCGGCGTTCCCTTTTTCGAACCCGGGCTGGCCGAGCTTGCCGCGCACAATGCGCAGGCCGGACGCCTCGCCTTCACCGACGACCTGCCCGCCGCGCTGCGCGACGCCGAAATCGTCTTCATCGCGGTCGGCACGCCGGCCGGTGAAGACGGCTCGGCGGACCTCGGCCACGTGCTCGACGCCAGCGCCGCCCTGGGCCGGTCGATCTCGCGCGACATGGTGGTCGTCATCAAGTCGACCGTCCCCGTCGGCACCTGCCATCGCGTGCAGGCGCTGCTCGAGGAAACCCTGCGCGGCCGCGGCGTCGCCTGGCGCGTCTCGATCGCCTCCAATCCGGAGTTCCTGAAAGAAGGCAGCGCGGTCGACGATTTCCAGCGCCCCGACCGCATCGTGATCGGCACCGAGGACCCTCGCGCGCTGCGGCTGATGGCGGCCTTGTACTCGCCCTACAACCGCAATCGCGACCGCCTGATCCACACCGACGTACGCTCGGCCGAATTCACGAAATACGCCTCCAACGTCATGCTGGCCACGCGCATCTCGCTGATGAACGAGCTGGCCAGGATCGCCGAGAAAGTCGGTGCCGACATCGAGGCCGTCCGCCACGGCACGGGCGCCGATCCGCGCATCGGCCACCACTTCCTGTACGCGGGCGTGGGCTACGGCGGTTCGTGTTTTCCCAAAGACATCCAGGCGCTGGCCCGGCTCGCCGCCGACCACGGCGAATCCACGCCCCTGCTGAACAGCGTGCAGCGGGTGAACGAAGAGCAGAAACGCGTCATGGCGGCGAAGATACGGCAACACCTGGGGCCTTCGCTGCAGGGCCGCTGCATCGCGCTGTGGGGCCTGGCCTTCAAGCCCAACACCGACGATATCCGCGAGGCGCCCAGCATCGCGCTGGTGCGCGAACTGGTCGCCGACGGCGCGACCGTGCGCGCGTACGACCCGGCCGCCGCCGACAATGCGCGCCGCGCCATCGACCATCCGGGCCTGGTCATCGTTCCCAGCGCGCAGGCGGCCTGCGAAGGCGCCGACGTACTGGCGGTGGTCACCGAATGGCGCGAGTTCAAATCGCCCGACTTCCGGGGACTGGCGGGACAACTCAAATCCCGCGCGATCTTCGACGGCCGCAACCTGTACGATCCCGAGTACGTGGAAAGCTGCGGCCTTTCCTACTATGGCATCGGCCGCGGCAGCCGTCCCGCCCGTGCCTCGCAAGAAGGCGTGGACACCCCGGCGGTCACGACCGGCTACTGGTAGCGGCCCGCGACGCGCGGCCGCGCGCGGGCAGGATGGCCTGCAGTTCGGTGTCCCAGGCCGGGGGATCCGAGAAACGCTGCGCCAGGAAATCGAGCAGCGTGCGCAGCGTGGGCGGCATGTGCTTGCGCGAGGTGTAGACGCCATACAGGGTCATGTCGCGCGGCGGGCTCTCGGGCAGCAGCACACGCAAGCGCTCCGCGCGTACCAGCTCGCCCACCGCATAGGTTGGCAGCATCGCGACCCCGGCCCCGCACACCGCCGCCTCGACCAGCGTGGTCGCCTCGTTGGAACTGATGTTCCCGCCCACCGCGACCGACACCGGCTCGCCCGCTCGGACGAAATGCCACAGGCTTTTCCCCGTGTACGAATGGGTCAGGCAGTTGTGCAGGCTCAGTTCTTCCAGCCTGCCGGGCGCGCCATGCTGACTCAGGTAATCGGGCGAGGCGCACAGCGCCGAACGGCAGACCGCCAGCCGGCGCGCGATCAGGTTGGGATCGAGGTCGTTGGTGACGCGCAGCGCGAGGTCGATACGCTCATCGACCAGATTCACGGTGCGGTCGGCCATGACCATGTCCACCGCCACATCGGGATACATGCGGGTGTAGTCGACAATGGCCGGAGCCAGGTGAGACTGGCCGAAGGACGTGCTGGCCGTCACGCGCAGCACACCCCGCGGCGCGCTGTCCGGACTGGATACCGCGCCGCGCATGTCGCCCTCGAGCTCCAGCATCTGGCGGCACCGGGCCAGCACCTCCGCACCGGCCGGGGTCAGGCTCAGCCGGCGCGTCGTCCGATGCAGCAGGCGGGCGCCCACCCACTCCTCCAGTTCGGCCAGGTAGCGCGACACGGCTGGCCGCGACAGTTCCAGCGCCTCGGCCGCGGCGGACTGGCTGCCCCGGTCCACCACCTCGACGAATACACGCATTGCGCTGAGTCTGTCCATGATCCGACCGGTTCCAGCAACAAATAATTCTCGATTCTACGGTTTTTACTATCGTTTTTTGCAATTATCCTGACAGATAGCGAAAATCCGGACGCCGCGCGTCCCCCTACCCATCATGACAACGACCAGGCTTCATTACATCTACGATCCCCTCTGCGGCTGGTGCTATGCATCGGCCCCGCTGGTGGCGGCGGCCCGCGACCTGCTGCCCGTGGCCGCGCACGGCGGCGGCATGATGGCCGGCAGCAACCGCCAGCCCGTGACCGACCGGCTGCGCAACTACGTCATGCCCCACGACCGACGCATCGCGGCCATGACCGGCCAGCCTTTCGGGCAGGCCTATTTCGACGGCCTGTTGCGCGACCACGGCGCGGTGTTCGACTCCGGACCGCCCATCACCGCCATCCTCGCCGCGCTTGACACGGGCGGCGAAGGGCGTGACCTCGACCTGCTTGCCCGCCTGCAACGCGCCCATTATGTCGAAGGCCGGCGCATCGCCGACGCCGACGTCCTGGCCGAGATGGCGGCCGACATCGGACTGGACCGGCAGGCCTTCGCCACGGCATATGCCGCGCGGGAAGGGGCGCCGACGCGCGCCCACATCGCCGAGAGCCGCGCCCTGCTCGCCCATGCCGGCGGCCAGGGCTTCCCGACCTTCGCGCTGGAACGCGACGGCCGATTCCGCGCGCTGGACACCGGCCGCTTCCTCGGGCATGTCGATGAGTGGCGTACCGCGCTGGCCGGGATGCTGGAATAAGGGGGCGGCGGCCTACAGGTACCTGGCCAGGAACGCTTCCATCGCGGCGTAGAACTCGAACTGGTTCTCCTCGTTGTGGAAGCCGTGCCCTTCGTTGTCCTTGACCATGTATTCGACCTCCACGCCGCGCTGGCGCAACGCGGCCACGATCTGGTCGCTCTCGTCCTTGTTGACCCGAGGGTCCTTGGCCCCCTGGGCCACGAACAATGGCGCCTTGATCCTGTCGACGAAGAAGACCGGCGATGCCGCATGCAGCATCTCCTGGTCCCGCTCCGGATCGCCGACCATCTCGTGCATGGAGTCCAGGAACGGTTTCCAGTACGGCGGAATGGTGTCCATGAACGTGAAGAGATTCGATACCCCCACATAGTCCACCGCCGCCGCGTACAGGTCCGGCGTGAAGGCGATGCCGGCCAGCGTGGCGTAGCCGCCGTAGCTGCCGCCATAGATGGCGATGCGCGCGGGATCGGCGATGCCCTCGCGCTTGAGCCATTCGACGCCATCGGTGATGTCGTCCTGCATGGCCCGGCCCCATTGCCTGAACGAGGCCTCCCAGAACTTGCGCCCGTACCCGGTGGAGCCGCGGAAATTCATCTGCAGCACGGCGTAGCCGCGGTTGGCCAGGAACTGGACTTCCGGGTTGTAGCCCCAGGTGTCGCGCGCCCACGGTCCGCCATGGGGATGGATGATGACCGGCAGGTTGCGCGGCGTCACGCCCACGGGCAGCGTCAGGTAGCCATCGATCTTGAGGCCGTCGCGCGCGGTATAGCGCACGGGCTTCATCGGCGCCATGTCGCGTTCCAGCAGCCATGGCTGGATCTCGCCCAGCTTGGTCAGCTTGCGCGAGACGGCGTCGTACAAATAGCGCGCCCCCTGGGTGCGATCGTTGTAGGCCGCCACGACGAACCGGGTCTCGTCCCGCGTTTCGCTTTGCAGCGCGACCTCATAGCCGCGCAATTGGCTTTCCAGGTCCGCGTAGATCGCGGCGGCGGCCGGATCCAGCACCTGGCGCTGCGCCTTCCAGGTCACGTATCCGATTTCCGTCAGGACCTTGCGGTGGTGCGAATAGGCCAGCCCCGAGACATCGACCTCGGGATGCTCGAATATCAGCGCGCCCTCGCGCGCGGTATGCGGATCGAACTCGAACAGCGCGGCCTTGTCGCGGCCCCGGTTGGAACTGACGTAGATGCGCTTGTTGTCGAACGTAAAGAACAGCGGCGCCACGCTCTCCTTGAAGTCCGTGGTCAGGATGGGGCGGAATTCCTCGGCCTCGGTGTCGCGATAGAGCAAGGTGTTGTTGACACCGTCCGTGGCCACCGCCAGCCGCAGCCGGCCATCGTGATCGGTGGCCCACCCGGTGATGTTGCCCGGGTTCTGCGCGATCAGTTCTTCCTTGCCGGTGGCCACCTCCACGCGGAACACGTCGAATACCTGCGGGTCCCGCCGGTTGTGGGACAACAGCACGTGGGCATCGTCGTCGATCAGGTCGTCCACCACATCGGCGCGCACGCCGTCGTAGGGCGTGAGGTCGGTGGGCGCGCAAGCGCCTTCCAGCGGCACGGACAGCAGATGGAAGTTCTCGTCGCCGCCGAAATCCTTGATGTACAGGATGTGGCCCGCGCCCTTCCAGAAGAATCCGCCCACATCCCGTTCGGCTTCCCCGGTCAGCGCCCGCGCCGGGCCGGCGGGAACGCCCTGTTCGTCCAGCGCCTGCACGTGCACGTTCTGGCGGCCCTGGGCCGGCGCCAGGAAGGCCAGGTGCCGGCCGTCGGGCGAAATGCGGTAGCTGGAACGTTCCGGCTTCCGGAAAAAGTCGCGCACGTCGTAGCGCTTGACGAGCCGTATGGCAGGAGGGGAAGTCGATGTCATGGCGCGATCCGCGGTAGGAAGGGAATGATCGGAAAACATAGCACAGCGACACGCCCCGGCCATCGCGACCCGCCTTCGCAGCATTTTGTTTCAGTCGTCCGGAACACTTGGCGTGATGTACCCTCCAATACATACCATACCGGCGGCCTCCGGCCACCGTCCGTCCAGGGAGATCCCATGCTCGATTCGCGTCCCGCCACCCAAGCCCTCGCCCCGGCCCGCCACCGCCTGGCGTGGCTCGCCTGCTGGGCCACCGCGCTGGCCCTCGCGTTCTTCGCCGCCGGCCAAGCCCGCGCACAGGCGCCCGACCCGCAGGATCCGCCCAACGTGATCATCCAGAAGGCGGCCAACAACGTGCTGGACCGCATCCGCAAGGACCAGGAGTTGAAATCGGGCTCGCCGGAGAAGATCAACCAGGCCATCGATGAACTCATCCTGCCCTACGTGGACTTCGAGAAGACCACCCGGCTGGCCGTGGGCCGCTACTGGCGCCAGGCCACGCCCGAGCAGCGAACCGCGCTGGTGAAG
The DNA here is from genome assembly GCA_009360345.1 of Alcaligenaceae bacterium SAGV5. Classification (GTDB taxonomy): domain Bacteria; phylum Pseudomonadota; class Gammaproteobacteria; order Burkholderiales; family Burkholderiaceae_B; genus Pigmentiphaga. Next base: position 1,148,318 of record SPDP01000001.1, on the reverse strand, counting down.
GAATTCCGCAACATGCTGGTGCGCACCTACGGCGGCTCGGTCTCCACCATCACCCCGCAGGCCCGCGTCGACATGCGCCCCTTCCGCGCCGAACCCGGCGCCACCGACGTCGTGGTGCGCACCACCGTCACCGATGGCCAGCGCGACCCCATCCCCGTCGACTACCGGCTGGAGAAAAGCGACCAGGGCTGGAAGATCTACGACCTGAACGTGCTGGGCGTCTGGTTCATCCAGAACTACCGCGACCAGTTCGCCTCCATCGGCTCGCAAGGCGGCGTGGACGCCATCATCAAGGCCCTGCAAACCAACAACCAGAAGATGAGTACGGGTAGATAACCCCCCTACGCCCTTACGGGCGCCCCCCAGGGGGCGATGCGGGTGGGCCGGCGGAGCCGGATCCACCGCATCCTGGGTCTTTGTGGGGCCGTCTCGGTGCGGAACGCCGTATTCTTGCGTCCCCCAAGGGCGGGGGGGATATAATATTTTTTTGTTTGCCGCTCTGATTCATGCCTCCACGCGCCGGTAACGTATTCATGGTCGTCGCGCCCAGCGGCGCCGGCAAGTCCAGCCTGGTCAACGCCCTGCTCAAGGCCAGACCCGAGATCCGCTTGTCGATTTCCTGCACGGCATGGGGTGGTCCTTGCGATGGGAAGGGAGGCGGGGAAGCGGATCAGACTTCCGCCACGCATTCGATCTCAAGCAGGAAATCCTTGCGCGGCAGGCGGGCCTCGACGGTGGTGCGGGCCGGCCATTGCATGGGATCGTTGCCGAAGAATTCGCGGTAGACCTCGTTCATCTCGTCGAAGTCGGCCCGGCGGTCCAGGAAGATGTTGACCTTGACCACCTTCTCCAGGCTGGAGCCGGCCTCTTCCAGGATGTTCTTCAGGTTGGTCAGGCATTGCCGCATCTGGGCCGGAAAGTCGCCCTTGGCCAATTGCATCTCGCCGAAGTAGGCGGGGCAGCCCGACACGAAGACGAGGTTGCCGGTGCGCACGGCATGGGCGTGGGGCGCCTTGGTGCGGGTGACGTTGGGGCTGTAGATGACGGTTTTGGTCATGGTGGAAATCTCCGTGTTCGGTGTTGCCAGGGGTTGATGAAGCGGCGGGCGCCGGGCCCGCCGCGAAAAGGTGGTCGTTGTCTTTCAAGTGGCCCGGCGGTCCGCGCCCACGGGCGCGAGGAAGCCGGCGTCCAGTTCGTCCAGCGCGTTGACGCCCAGCATGGCCATGCCGCGATCCACTTCGTCGCCCAGCAGCCTGACGGCATGGCGCACGCCCGCGGCGCCCGCCACGGCCATCGCGTAGTTGAAGGGCCGGCCCACGAACACGCAGCGGGCGCCCAGCGCCAGCGCCTTGAGCACGTCGGTGCCGCGGCGCACGCCGCCGTCCATCATGACCGCCAGGCCGCCGGCTGCCTCGACGATGGCGGGCAGGACGCGCAGCGGCGATACCGCGCCGTCCAGTTGCCGGCCGCCGTGGTTGGACACGATGATGCCGTCCACGCCTTGTTCGCGGGCCCGCGCGGCGTCGGCGGGATGCAGGATGCCCTTGAGCACCAGGTGTCCCTGCCAGCGCCGGCGGATGCGGGCCACGTGCTCCCAGTTCAGATGATCGCGCGCGGTGAAGTCGCGCATGACGCGGGATGACAGGATGGGAGCGCCGCGGGTGGCGAACGAATTCTCGAAATGCGGCATGCCGTGCCGCGCCAGCGTGCGCAGGAAGGTGCCGCACAGCCAGCGCGGATGGCTCATGCCGTCCCACGCCAGCCTCAGGCTGGGGCGCAGCGGCGTGGAGAAGCCCGTGCGCACGTTGTTTTCGCGATTGGCCATGACCGGGATGTCCACGGTCAGCACCAGGGTACGGTAGCCGGCCCCCGCCACGCGGTCGATCAGCGGATCGATGCGGGTCACGTCGCCGGGCAGGTAGGCCTGGAACCAGGTGCCCGGCGCATGCCGGGCGACGTCTTCCAGGGGAATCAGCGAGCTGCCGCTCATGATCGACGGCATGGCCGCCTCGGCGGCGCCGGCGGCCAGCACGATGTCGCCCCGGTAGGCCGACAGCGCGTTGATGCCCATGGGGGCGATGCCGAAGGGACGCGCATAGCGCGTGCCGAACAGCGTGATGGCCTGGCTGCGCCGGGATACGTCGACCAGGGTGCGGGGAACGAATCCGTATTCGGCGAAGGCCGAGACGTTGTCGCGCAGCGAGCTGTTGCGTTCGGCGGCGCCCGCCACGTAGCCGAAGATGGGGCGGGGCAGGCGGCGGCGGGCCAGTTCCTCGAAGTCGTCCAGGCACAGCGCCTCGCGCAGGATGCGTGGTTCGTCCAGGCCGGCCGGCCGCGAGGACGGCTGGGCCGGGGTGTCGCCCAGGGATGGGGACGCGGGCGTGGGGTCGGCGTTGGCGCTCATTGGGATCGCGGCGTGCGGAAGTTCCAGTCGACGCCACTCTACGGACCCCGGTTGTATGAAGAAAGCGATAAAATCCAAATAAGCTATTTCGATTTTTAGAAAATAGGTCCGCCCGCCACGCCATGACGCTCAAGCAACTCGAGGCCTTCTACTGGGCGGCCACCTGCGCCAGCTTCGCCATCGCGGCCGAGCGCCTGCATCTGTCCATTTCGTCGCTGTCCAAGCGCATCAACGAACTTGAACAATCGCTGGGCGTCGGTTTGTTCGACCGCTCCGGCCACAAGGCGGAGTTGAGCGAGGCGGGACGCCGGCTGGTGCCCCGCGCGTGGAACCTGTTGCAGGAAGCCGAAGCCGTGCGGCGCTGCGTGGCCGTGGACACGGGATTGACCGGCCGGTGCCGGATCGGCGTGGGTGAACTGACGGCGCTGACCTGGCTGCCCCGGCTGTTGAAGCTGGCCCGGCACGAGCATCCGGACCTGGTGGTCGAGCCCACGGTGGAGGTGGGCGCGGCGCTGGAGCACGGACTGGAAAGCGGCCAGCTCGATTGCGCCGTGATCGCGGGGCGCTCGCCCCGGCCGGACATCTGTTCCGAACGGATAGGCGAGGCTCGCTTCTCGTGGGTGATCGCCTCGGATACCGAGCCCTTGGCGAGCGCGATGAGCGACCGCCTGCTGGATGCCCATCCCCTGATCACCCTGGCGCTGGGTGCCGGTACCACGCGGCTGCTGGACGACTGGCTGAACGACAGCGGACTGGATGTCCGCCAGCGCCTGATCTGCAACAACTGGGGCGCGATCGCGGGCCTGGTCAGCGAAGGCGTGGGCGTAGGGATGCTGCCCGCCGCCTGGGCCGCCGAGCTGGCCAGGCGCGGCCGGATACGGGTGCTCAAGAGTTCGCCCGCGCTGGGGGCCTTGCCCTATTCGTTCCGCTGGCGGCGGGACGATACGCGGCCGGTGGTGCCCGGCATGCTGGCCATTGCCCGCCAGGCCATTGATTTCTCGGCGCGGAACCGGCTGCTGTAGTCCGGTCCTCAGTCGAGCTTGATGTTCGCGTCGCGGACCAGTTTCGCGTTGAGCTTGAGGTCCTTGGCGATCAACGCGCCCAGTTGTTGCGGTGCGCCGGGCGAGACGTCAAAGCCGATACCCCCCAGGGTCGTTCGTGTCGCGGGTGCGTCCAGCGAGGCATTGATCGCCTGGTTCAGATACGCGACCACGGCGGCCGGCGTGCCGGCGGGGGCCAGCACGCCATACCAGGAGTTGGTCTCGAAATCCGGATAGCCCTGTTCGGCGATGGTGGGCAGGTCGCGCGCCAACGCGGACCGTGCCTTGGACGTGACGCCGTAGCCGCGCAGCTTGTCGTTGGCCAGGTAGGGCAGCATGTCGGGCAGGTTGTTGAACATCAGGTCCACCTGCCCGCCCAGGATGTCGGTCAAGGCCGGCGCGCCGCCCTTGTAGGGCACGTGCAGGATGTCCACGCCCGCCATCTGCTTGAGCATCTCGCCCGCCAGATGGGCGGAGGTGCCCGTGCCGAACGAGGCGTAGGACAGCTTGCCTGGATGCCGCCTGGCGTAGGCGATCAACTGCGGCAGCGTCTTCGGTTCGAGCCCGGGCCGGCCAACCAGGATGTTCGCGGTGGCGCCCAGCAGGGCGACCGGCGCGAAACCGTGCTCGGTGTCGTAGGGCAGCCTGGCGTAGAGCGAGGGATTGATGGTGAAGCTGTTGGCCACCGTGACCAGCGTGTAGCCGTCGGGAGCGGATTTCGCTGCCTGGTCGACGGCGATGACGGTACCCGCGCCAGGCTTGTTCTCGATGATCAAGGGTTGGCCGAACCGGCCTTGCATACCCTGGGCGACGGCACGAACCACCTGGTCCATGGTGCCGCCGGGCGGGAACGGCACCAGCCAGCGAACGGGGCGGGCGGGGTAGCCCCCCGGCCCCGGCACCCCGGACAAGACCGGGTCAAGAAAATGAATGCCGAACCAGCCAGGGGCCTATGTTCGACACTAAACCTGCTTCTGCAGGCGCGGATCGAACTGCACCGTCCGGCGCAGCGATTCGCGCTCGGCCATGCGGTCGGCCCAGGCCGACAGGCGCGGCCGCGTGGCGCGCCATTGAAGATCGGCAAAACGGAAATCCGCATGGCCGACCCCGACCGCCACGCCCAGGTGGCCGATGTCGAACTCGCGGCGGTCGAGCTCGTCCACCGTGGCTTCCAGCGCATCCAGCGTGGCCAGGGTCTTGGCGTGGTACGAAGACAGATGCGCCGGCGACTGCATGGCCGGGTCGCGGCCGCGCTCGTTGTTCCACAGGATCAGGATATCGGTCAGTCCGTTGCCCAGCGCATGCCAGCGCAACGCGGCCAGGCGCTGTTCGAACTCGCGGGGGAACAGACGGCCCTTGCGGCTGTGGTGGTCCAGGTACTCGCAGATGACCAGCGAGTCGTACAAGGCCACGCCCTCGTCGGTCACCAGGGCCGGTATCTTGCCCAGCGGATTGTCCCGCTCGACGTCCGCGTTCACGGTCGACAGCGAGACGGTGGACAGGCAGGTCTCGATGGCCCCGTCCAGCCCGGTCTCGATGGCGGCGGCCATGACCTTGCGCACGTAGGGCGAACGGGTGGACCAATGCAGCTTCATGCGCGCTTTCCAACAAGATATTCCATATGGCGGCCAGTATATCCACCCGGGCGGCCGCGACCGTCCGCAAAGCAGATGTGCCGGCCGGGTGATAGCAGCCGGAAGGCCACGTCGCTATAGTCCGGGGATGCCTAGGAACGCGCGCCCGGACGCGCCACAGGGGAGACAGATGGCCATCAGCTACGACCTCGTGCGATCGGTCAGCGCCCAGCTCTACGAACGCGCGCTGAAGAAGATACCCGAGGACACCAAGGAAGCGCTGCGCGCGGCCGAGCGCAGCGAACACAACGACGTCGCGCGCGGCACGCTGCGCATCATGCTGCAAAGCGCCGATGCCGCCGAGGCCCGCCAGCACTTCGTGTGCTCCGATTCCGGCGTCCCGGTCTACTACGTGGGCATCGGCACCGGCGCCCGGCTGGAGGGTGACATCAAACGCGCCTTCGCCGATGGTTTCGACGATCTGGTCGCCACCATCCAGCCCCCGCTGCTCGCCCACGTGACCAACCCGCTCACCAACGAGCGCGGCTACAAGGGCAAGGACATGCCCATCGTTACCTTCGACCTGATCGATGGCGCCGACTACCTGGACATCACCTGTTCGCCCAAGGCGCTGGGCTCGGGCCGCTGGGCCGCGCTGGAGATATTCACCTTCCCCAGCCTGGAGACCATCGAGCGCTACGTGATGGATGTCATCCTGAAGGCGGGATCGCAGCACTGCCCTCCCGTCGTCATCGGCGTGGGCATAGGCGGCACCTTCGACTATGCCGCCAAACTGGCCAAGCAGGCCACGCTGCGGCCCATCGGCACCACCAATCCCGAGCCCATGCTGGCCGCCATGGAAGACCGCCTCAAGGAAGCCGCCAACGCAACGGGCTTCGGCCCCATGGGCACCGGCGGCGACAGCACCGCCATGGCCGTGCACGTGGACTATGCCTCGGGCCATGGCTTCACGCCGGTGGCGGTGTGCTTCAACTGCTGGATCAACCGCCGCACCCGGGCCCGCATCCACGGCTCGGGCCGGGTGGAGATCATCGAATGACGGCCCGGCCTGACGAGGAATCGATATCGTGAGCACCCTGCACGAACTTGAACTGCCCCTGGACGAAGCCAAGGTCCGGTCGCTGCGCGTGGGCGACCAGGTCCGCCTGCACGGCGAGGTCGTGCTGTGCGCGGGCATGACCACGCACGAACGCCTGACCGGACTGCTCGACCGTGGCGAAGCGCCTCCCATCGATCTGAACGGTGCCGCGCTGCTGCATCTGGGCAGCTACAGCCGGGAGGTCGATGGCCGGTTCGAGGTGCTGTACCTGAACCCCACCACCAGCACGCGCTTCAACGGTTTCATGCCGCGGCTGATCCGCGAGCTGGGGTTGCGGGTGGCGGGAGGCAAGGGCGGACTGGATGCGCGCAGCGTCGAGGCCATGCGGGAGGCGGGCTGCGTATACCTGTCGTTTCTGGGCGGGGGATGCACGCTGCTGTCGGAATCGATACGGGAAGTGGTGGCGGTGCACTGGAACGACCTGGTGCACCACTACCGTCTGGTGAAACTGCGGGTGGAGGGGTTGGGGCCGGCTACGGTGGGGATCGATGCGCAAGGCAACAGTCTCTACGGCGACCTGGCCGAAGCCGCGCACGACCGGCTGCCCGCGATCCTTGCCCGTCTCGGCGAGCGTAGGGCGGAAAGTCCCTAGCCCGACACGCCGCCGACATCGGCACGCCGTTCAGCGCTCGGGCGGCGGTTCCGCGCCCGGCTGCCGTTGCAGCATCGGCCGGTGGAAGATTTCCCCCAGCGCGGCATAGAAAGGCCCCCCCAGGCGGGCGATGGGCCGCATGGCGGCGCTGTTGACGCGTCGGCCGTCGTAGATGTCGGGAGAGAGGTGGAAGGCAACGACCTGGCCGATGTACAGGGTGTTGTAGCCCTCCCCCAGCTCGATGGCCTGGTCCAGGCGGCACTCCATCTGCACCGGAGTCGAGGCGATGCGCGGGGGCTTGACGTGATGGCTGGGCAAAAGCGGGATGCCCAGGGCCTCGGGTTCGCTGATCTCGGGCGGGTACTCCGCGGCGCTGGCGTGCATGATCTCCAGGTCGGCCTCGGTCGAGACGTTGACGACGAATTCGCGCGTCTCGATGATGTTGCGCGCGGTGTCCTTCAGGTCGCCGTCCAGCGTGGAGATGTTGACCGCCAGCATGGGCGGCCGGGTAGCGACGTAGTTGTAGGAGCTGAACGGGGCGGCGTTGACGCGGCCGCTCCGGTCCTGCGTGGTGATCCAGGCCACCGGGCGCGGCACCACGCAGCCGACGACGAGGCGGCAGGCGTCGGCCGGGTCCAGGCCCTGGCCGTCGACGCGTATGAAGTCCTTCATGTTCTCCGATTCCTGTCACGGCGCGGCGAAGGCGCCGCGCCGCAAGACTCATTTCGCCAGCATGTCCAGGGCGCCCAGCAGTTCCGTCATCGCCGTCTTGTCCTTCTGGGCAAAGGTGGTGACTTCGGCCGGCGTCATGTTGTCGATGCTGCCGTCCTGCTGCGCCAGGAAACGCTGGTGCTCCGGCTCGGCGTTGATCGCCGTCAGCGCCGCGCTCAGTTTCTGGATGATAGCCGGGGGCGTGCCGCGCGGCGCCGCCAGGGCATACCAGGTGGAGACCTCGTTCCAGTTCTTGATGCCGGCCTCGGCCATGGTGGGTACCTCGGGCAGCAGCGACGACCGCTTGGCACCGGTATAGGCGATGGCCTTGAGGCGGCCGTCCTTGACGAAGGGCAACACGGGCGAGGCGCTCAGCATGCCCAGCTCGACCTGGCCGCCGATCAGGTCCTGCAGGGCCGGAGCGGCGCCCTTGTAGGGAACGTGGGTGATTGCTATGTTGGCGCGGCGGCGCAGCAATTCGCCGGCCAGATGGGTCGGACCGCCGGTGCCTGCCGACGCGAAATTCAGCTTGCCGGGCTGCTGGCGCGCCCGGTCGAGCAGGTCCTGCATGGTGTTGATGCCGAGCTTGGCGTTGGCGACCAGGACCACGGGCTGGTTGGCCACCAGCCCGACCAGGTCGAAATCCTTCAGGCCGTCGTAGGTCGCGCGCTCGATCAGCGGGCCGACCACCATGCCGGGCGAGGTGCCCATCAGCAGGGTGTAGCCGTCGGGCTTGGCGCGCGCCACGTAGCCGGTGCCGACCATCGCCCCGCTGCCGGCCTTGTTCTCGACGACGACGGGCTGGCCCAGGCGGTCCTTCAGCCGGGATGCGAGCTCCCGGGCCAGCGTGTCGGCGGGGCCGCCGGGCGCATAGGGGTTGATCAGGGTGACGGGTCGGCTGGGGTAGTCGGACTGGGCGTAGGCGGCAGGCAGCAGCAAGGCCGTAGCCGCCAGGCCGCCGAACAGGATGGCGAGTGCGCGTTTCAAGGTCGTCTCCATGGCTTATGGTTATCCGCCATCCAGCCGCATGCGGCCATGGCGCTGCGGCCTACTATAGAAGCGCGCCCTTTCCCGTCCCAGGACCGGGGAAGGCAAAGCTGATATGTGCGGCGGCGCAACCGACGCCGCCTGGTGGGTTCACTCCCCTTCCAGCAGCCGGCGCGCCAGCCGCAGGTGCGGCCGATCGATCATCTTTCCGTCCAGGTTCAGCGTCCCCGCGCCCGGGTGCGCGTCGAACGCCTGGACCACCGCCCTCGCCCATCGCAACCGGGCTTCGTCGGGCGTCAACAGACGATTGATCGGCTCCACGTGCCGGGGGTGGATGGCCAGCTTGGCGACGAAGCCGTCGCGTACCGCCTCGCTCGTCTCGGCGGCCAGGATGTCGGGCGCGTCCAGTTCGACGCAGACGGTGTCCACCGCGCGCACGCCCGCGGCCGCCGCGGCCGCCAGGCACAGCGAACGCGCCAGGCGGAACGGCTCGGTGTAGCGTCCGGCCTCCCGGTTGGCCCGGGCGCCCAGGTCGGCGGCCAGGTCTTCCGCGCCCCACGACAGCCCCCACAGCCGGGGCGTGGCGCCGGCGTAGTCGTGCAGGCCGAACAGCGAACGGGCGGTCTCGGTGACGATGGCCAGGATGCGGATGCCCCCCGCGGGCAGGCCGGCCATGGCCTCGCAGGCGTCCAGGTAGTGGGCCGTCCGCTCCAGGTCGGCACGCCGGGCGCACTTGGGCAATACGATGCCGGCTGGCCGTCCGGGAACGACGGCGGCCAGGTCGGCCAGCGCCTCGCCACTGTCCAGCGCGTTGATGCGCACCCAGGTCTGTTTGCCGGCGGGCGCCTGGCCGAGCATGGCGCGCACGGCCAGCCGCGCCGCGCCTTTGTTCTCGGGCGCCACCGAATCCTCCAGGTCCAGGATCAGCGCGTCGGCGGGACTGGCCGCGGCCTTGTCGAACTTGCGCGGCGCATCGCCCGGCACGAACAGCATCGAACGGACCATGGCGGATCTCCTAGGCCGGGGCTTTGTGCATCAAGGCGGAACGCTTGCACCGGGCGACGACATCGCCGTCCTGGTTCAGCGCGAGGTGCTCGAACTCGACGATACCCGCGTCCGGGCGCGAGCGGCTGTCCCGCACCGAGAGCACTCGGGTGCGCACGCGCAGCGTGTCGCCCGCGAACACCGGCTTGGGAAAGGCCACCTCGGCCATGCCCAGGTTGGCGACCGTCGTTCGCAACGTGGTGTCGTTCACCGTCATGCCTATCATCAGCCCCAGCGTGAAGAGGCTGTTCACCAGCGGCCGCTTGAATTCGGTCCGGGCGGCGAAATGGGCATCGATGTGCAAAGGCTGCACGTTCATGGTCAAGGAACTGAACAATACGTTGTCCATTTCCGTGACCGTGCGGGTCCAGTCGTGGGCGAACTCCTGCCCGGGGGTGAACTGTTCGAAGTAGAGCCCAGCCATCGTCGTCTCCTGAATGCCGTTTCCGGTCGGGAATAGGGATTTATATACCCGAACACCGGCATTCGCCCCCCGCCGGGCTCCCGTGCCTACGGCATCCCGTGTTCCTCCAGGCGCAGCGACCGGGCCAGTTCGTTGATGCGGTCCTTGGTCTCTTCGACCAGCGTGCCGATCTCGCTGGCCGACTTGGACGAGCGCATGGCGAGCTTGCGCACCTCGTCGGCCACCACCGCGAACCCGCGGCCGGCGTCGCCGGCCCGGGCGGCCTCGATGGCCGCGTTCAGCGAAAGCAGGTTGGTTTGCGCGGCGATCTCGTTGATGACCGCCACGATCTGGCCGATCTGCTCGCTGGACGCCAGCACGGAATTCATGGCGCTGTGCGTGGTCTCGCGCTCGGTGTGCTCGGACTGCACGTTCTTCAGGAAGGCCGTGTACGCGATCTTGCCTTCGAGCCGTATCTTCGACAGGGACAAGAGGCCCCATATGCGCGTGCCGTCCTTGCGCTCGATGGGTACCTCGCGGCTGGTGCCCACGATCTTGTCCTTGCCCGTGTCGCGATTGGCCTCGACCAGCCGGTCATGGTCGGCCTGGATGGCATGCGGCACCAGCATCTTGACGTTCTTGCCCAGGACCTCGTCGCGTCCGTAGCCCCACAGCCGCTCGGCCGCGGCATTGAAGAACGTGACGTTGTTCCGCTCGTCGATGGTGACCACCGCGTCCAGCGCCTGCTCCAGCGTCTGGTTCATCATCTCGCGCGCGTTGTATTCACCCGTGATGTCCTTGACGAAGGCGGTGTAGGTGATGCGGTCGCCCGCCTTCACCCGCGACAGCGAGAGACAGGCCCACACCTTGGATCCGTCCTTGCGTTCGAGCCGCACGTCGCGGCTGGTGCCCACGATCTTGTCCACGCCGGTGCTGCGGTTGGCGTTCACGTAGCTGTCGTGGACGGCCTGGATGGCCTGTGGCACCAGCATCTTCACGTTGCGGCCGATCACCTCGGACCGTTCGTAGCCCCACAACCGTTCGGCCGCCGAATTGAAGAACGTGACGTTGTTGTCGCCGTCGATCGAGACCACGGCGTCGATGGCCTGTTCCAGCGTCTGGTTGATGACTTCGCGGACCGCGCGCTCGCGCGAGATGTCCTTGACGAAGGCGGTGTACAGGATGCGGTCGCCGACCCGGATCTTGGACAAGGACAGGGCGCCCCAGACCTGGGTGCCGTCCTTGCGCTCGACCTGCACCTCGCGGCTGGTGCCCACGATCTTGTCCTTGCCCGTCTCGCGATTGGCTTCGACCAGCCGGTCGTGGTCGGCCTGGATGCCGCGCGGCACCAGCATCTTCACGTTGCGGCCGATCACCTCGGACCGTTCGTAGCCCCAGAACCGCTCGGCGGCGGCGTTGAAGAAGGTGACGTTGTTCCGCTCGTCGATGGACACGACGGCGTCCAGCGCCTGCTCCAGCGTCTGGTTGATGGTCTCGCGCTCCTCGTGCTGCGCGGTGATGTCGCGCACGAAAGCGGTATAGGTGATGTGCCGGCCGATGACGACCCGCGACAACGACAGGCTGACCCAGACCTTGCGGCCGTCCTTGCGGTCGATCTGCACCCTGCGGCTGGTGCCCACGATCTTGTTCTGCCCGGTCTGGCGATGCGCGTCCACGTAGCCGTCGTGCGCCGCCTGGATGGCCTGCGGCACCAGCATCTTTACGTTGCGCCCGATCACTTCGGAGCGCCCGTAGCCCCATAGCCGTTCCGCGGCGGCGTTGTAGAAGGTCACGTTGTTGTTCTGGTCGATGCTGACGACGGCATCGATGGCCTGCTCCAGCACCTGGGTAGAACGATCCGAACGGAATTCCAATACGCGCGCCAAGCGACTTGCGGTTCCCGACATGCCGACCTCCTCTGGACTGCGGCTGCTGCATCACGATTGTCGACCGGCGGGAAAAAGCACGGCACGCGATAAGAAGCCCTATCGCGTGTCAGTTCCAGCCCATCCCACCGATGGGTAACAGAGGTTGTCGGCTCGCGGCCGGCAGGAATGGATCAGGGACAACCCTGGGTACGCACAACTTCGGCGATCGGGAGGCTTTCTTCCTCACCATGCCCGCTACGCCTTCCAAACCGCGGATCCCGCGGCAACGGCGGGCACAAGGCGCAAAAAGGGCAAGGCGCGGCGCGCGAAGGCGCCGGGCCGCACGGCGTCAGTCCAGGCGGATGCCGAACTCGGCGACGATGGCGCCGGCGCGCGCGTAGTCGTCGCGCGTGCGCCGCGTGAAGTCTTCCACCGATCCTCCCACCGGCACCTCCCACTGCGCGCGGAACTCCTTCTGCACGTCGGGCTCGGCCAGGATGGCCGCGACCTCGCGATTGAGACGCGCGACCACGGGAGCCGGCGTGCCGGCGGGAGCCAGCATGCCGTACCACGTCGTCACATCCAGCCCCTTGATGCCTTGCTCTTCCAGCGTCGGAACCTGGGGCAGAAGCGGGGAACGGGTGGGCTGCACGACGCCCAGCGGCACCATCTTGCCGGCCTGCACATGCGGCCAGAGCGAGCCGGGCACACCGTAGATCAGGTCGATGTGGCCGCCCAGCAGGTCGGTAATGGCGGGCGCGGTGCCCTTGTACGGCACGTGCGTGATCGACACGCCCGCGGCGCGGTTGAACAACTCCCCGGCAATGTGCATGGGCGAGCCGCTGCCCGGGCTGCCATAGCTCAGGCCCGGCCCCTGCTTCGCCCGCGCGACCAGCCCCGCCGCGTCGGACACGCCCAGGCCGGGCCGCGCGGCCAGCAGCAGCATGCCCTGCGACAGCTGGATGACGGGCGCGAAGGCGCGCACGACGTCCGGCGTGGATGCCTTGGGCAGCAGGTGGGCCGCCAGGAACAGGGTGTTCGGGGCCACCAGCAGCGTATGGCCGTCGGGCGGAGCCTTGGCAACGTGGCTGGCGCCGATCATGCCGCTGGCCCCGGGCAGGTTCTCGACCACGAAAGGCTGCCCCAGCCGCTTGGCCAGCCGCAGCGCCACCAGCCTGGCCAGCACGTCGGTCCCCGCGCCGGGCGGATAACCGACCACGATGGTCACGGGCCGCGCGGGATAGCCGGCATCGGGCGCGGGCTGGGCCTGCGCCAGGGAACAACAGGACAACAACAGGCAGATCAGGATTCTCACGGCGTTCTCCTGGCCGCGCGGCGGCGGCCGGCTTCGGGGTTCAGGCGGACTCCAGCATCCGGTCCAGCGCGGGCGCGCGCCGGGCCAGGATGTCTTGCTGCATCTCCTGGGCGTAGTCCTGCTTGGCCACCCACTCCGCCCCCTCGTCCGGCAGGCCGGGAGCGGGCCGGGTCAGGGCGTAGCCGTAGGTCGGGCACACGCCCTCGCCGTCGGCGCGCATGCCCTTGGGCCGCTCGCCCGCCTGCACGGCGCGGATGCCCGCCCGGAGCTGGCGGCGGAACAAGGCGATGCCGGCATCGGCGGCGGTCAGGTTCTCGTTGGCCTGGACCGCCATCCTGCCCTGCGCGACCCACGCGTCCCAGTCTCCCGGGTTGCGGTGCCGTTCCTCGTAGCTGCGCTCGCCCGTCTGGCCGAAGGTGATCGTCGCCAGATAGTCGGCGCGCGCCTTCTCGCTCCATTTTGGCGACAAATGCAGCCATCCCATATGCATCGCGTTGAAATCGTCATTGGGCACGATCCAGGTCGACAGGCCCAGGCCGTGGCTGGACGGCAGTTGGCGACGGTAGCGCAACTCGACCGCCTGCCGCCTGCCCGGCTCGCCGGCCATGTTCTCGGGAATGGCATCGCCCAGGCGGATGCCGTCGGGCACGCGGGCGATGTTGGGCAGGATCAGTTCATTGACGCGGCAGTAGTACAGGTCGTGCACGCGCCGGACGCTGGTGGTGATCTGGCCGATGGGCGTCTCGCAAGCCTGGATGACGGGAAGATCGTAGGCGTAGTCGCCGAACTGCTGCACGTCGAACATCGAATGCAGGAAGGTCAGGTGGATGGGATCCTGCGTGTTCTCGCGCAATTGCACCCAGTTGCAGGGGTTATGCCAGCAGAAGGGCAGATATTCCTCCTCGTCGTAATGCATGAAATCGTAGTCGGGGAAAGGCGGCCGTTCGTCCGGCGGGCCCATGTACGCGAACACCAGGCCACGGAATTCCCGCACCGGGTACGCGCCGTGATACATGCGGGACGCCAGCGAGCCGGGCACCTTTTCCCCCGGCACGTCCAGCAGCGCGCCATCCACGCCGTAGTGCCAGCCATGGTAGGCGCAGCGCAGCCCATGGTCCACGATCAGCGCGTACTCCAGCGACGTGCGACGATGGCTGCAATGGCGCTCCAGCAGGCCGAGATCGCCGGAGCGATCGCGGAACACCACCAGGTCCTCGCCCAGGATGGTGATGGGCAGGGGCAGGTCCTTGATGTCGGCCGCCAGCGCGACGGGCTGCCAGAAACGGCGCAGGTACTCGCCGGCGGGCGTGCCTCGGCCGACTTCGGCCAATTCCCGGTCGGGCGCCGTGGATGGCCGGCGGTCGTAGCCGCCGTAGGGTCGGGTTGCATTGCGGACATCCTGCGCCATGTCATGCCTCGTCGGAGTGGGAATGACCGCATTGTCCCTGCCGTCCCCGGGCTGGGGGAAGCCGGCCGCGGTCAATTCAGCTGTAGGTAAATTCGATGCAATCGACCGCGCAGTGCTAGGTACACGGATAGGGCTATGGCACACTCGACCCGTTTCGCCCGGCCGGGGACCGCGCCATGGATCACTACAAGCAATTGGAGTCCTTCGTCTCCGTGGCGCTGCACGGCAGCTTTTCCGCCGCGGCCCGCAGCGAGGGCGTGGCTCCCAACGTGATGCGCGAGCGCATCGACGCGCTGGAACGGCGCCTGGCCGCCCGGCTGGTCCACCGCAGTCCGCGCGGACTGGCGCTGACCGAAGCCGGCACCGGCTTCCTGGACGCCGCGCGTGCCGTGCTCGCCGGCCTGGAACAGGCCGAGGCGGCCGTCTCGGCGCGCGCCTCGGGCGCGCACGGCCACTTGCGCGTCACCGCGCCCGCCGGCTTCGGACGGCGCCACATCGCCCCGCTGATTCCCGCGCTGGTGGCCCGCCACCCCTCGCTCGACATCACGCTGGACCTGCACGACCACTACGCCAACCTGCCCACCGGCGGCTTCGATTGCGCGCTCTTCATCGGCGATCCGCCCGACAGCAGCCAGGTCGCCATCCCGCTGGGCGGGACGCGGCGCGTGGTGGTCGGCAGTCCCGCCTACCTGGACCGCGCGGGCGAACCGGCCCGCCCCGCCGACCTCGCCCGCCACAACTGCCTGTGCTTCCACGGCGAAAGCCAGATGCAGGCCCGCCATTGGCAGTTCCGCGAGGACGGACGCCTGCTTCAGCAACCGGTGTCCGGCACCCTGCGCTGCTCGGACGGCTCGACGCTGCATCAATGGGCGCTGGCCGGCATGGGCCTGGCCTGGCGCGCGCTGTGGGAAGTCGAGGACGACCTGCGGCATGGCCGGCTGCGCTCGGTGCTGGACCGCTACGCGGTCGCGACCGTAGGCATCTACGCCGTGGTGCCGCAACGCGGACACATGCCTTCGCGGGTGCGGGTATTCATCGATCACCTGCGGCAGGCCTATGGCGATCCGGGCTACCCGTCGGCGCCGGTGGCGCGGTTGTAGTTCAGGACGGCGGCGCGGCCCGCGCCTTGGCGTAGCGGATGAACAAGGCGGGGATCTCCGGCAGGGTCCGGCCCCGCACGCCGACCAGCACCGGTTGCAGCCTGGGCGACTGCCCCGGCACGGCATGGAACTCCAGCACGCCCGCCGCCACTTCGGCCGCGAAGACACTGCGGCCGGCCAGGGTGAAGCAGCCCCCCAGCGCCAGCATCTCGCGCAGGATCTCGGTCGAGCCCGCTTCCTGGAAAAGCGGCATCGCGGGGGTGACTCCCGCGTCCTGGAAAAGCAGCCTGACCGACGCTTCGTACAGCGTGCCGCGGCGCACGGAATACAGCGGCAACCCGGCCAGCACCTGCATCAGCGGCCGTCCGCCAGGCCGTACCGTACCTGTCTTCGCCACCCAGCCCAGTTGCTCATTGAAACGGGCCTGGACCGTCATGGTGCCGTCCACCGCGGCACCGGGCAGGAAGGCGCAATCGATGTCCCCTTCGTTCAGGCAGGCGCGGATCTCCTCGGTGGTGCCCGCGCGCACGGTCAGCCGGACTCCCCGGTTCTCGCGGATGAAGCCGGACAGCACCCTGGGCACCAGGCTGGCCGTGGCCGTATGGAAGGCGCCTATGCGCAGTTCGGGGCGGCTTCCGGCAACTTGCTGCACGGAAGCGACGGCGCTTGCCGACAGGCGCAGCAATTCGCGGCAATGCGGCAGCAGCGCCTCGCCCGCGCTGGTCAGGCTGACGCCCCGGTTGTGCCGGCGCAGCAGCACCACGCCGACGCTGCCTTCGAGCTGGGCGAGTCGGGTAGAAACGTTGGACTGCACGGTACCGAGCGACACGGCCGCCCCGGAAATGCTCTGGGCTTGCGCCACGGCCAGGAAGTAGCGGGCGGATTCGATGTCGAGCAGCGGGGCGTTCATCGTTCCAGCATAGCAGGATGATGCCTTTTGATATCCATGAAAAAGATCACATCCATCTTTGAAACAGAGATCCAAGTCCATGTCCCGGGTCTATCGTGACGGCATGGAAAAAAGCTATGACGCAATCGTGATAGGCGCGGGATCGGCCGGCTGCATCGTCGCCCGCCGCCTGTCGGAGGACGGCCGCTGCCGGGTGCTGCTGCTCGAGGCGGGCCCGGACCCCGGTCCTCTGGAAACTCCGGCCATCCGCCACCCCTATCCGCTCTCGGCCTACGACGCGGCGCTGCAATGGCCCGGCCTGAAAGGACAGGTCGTGGGCGGCGCCGACCGCCGCATGGCCCGCGTCCCGCAGGGCCGGCTCGTGGGCGGCTCGTCCTCCATCAACGCCATGGTGGCGATGCGCGGAATCGCGGCGGACTTCGACGAATGGTGCGAAGCCGGCGCGCAGGGTTGGAGCTGGCGCGACGTGGAGCCCTACTTCCGCCGGCTCGAATCGGCCGATCCGCGCCAGGACTGCGACGATGCCGCCGCCATCGCGGTCGCGCGGCAGGCAGCCTCGCCGCATCGGCGGCTCAGCAACGCGCTGCTCGATACCTGGGAACAGGCGGGCTATCCGCGTATCGCGGATCCCAACACCGATTTCCGCGACGGCTGCTTCGTCCAGCCGGTCTCGACCGACCGCGGCGGCCGATGCTCGGCGAACCGCGCCTATCTGGGCGCGGCCACGCGAGCCCGGGGCAACCTGGACATCCTGGCCGACACCCGCTGCCTGCGGCTGCGGATCGAACAGGGGCGCGTGCGCGGCGTCGAGGCCGAATCGGCCGGCACTCCGCGGATCTTCCTGGCTCCCCGCGTCTTCCTGTGCGCCGGCGCATTGCAGACCCCCACGCTGCTGCTGCGTTCCGGCGTCGGCGATGCCGCCGCGCTCGAAGCGCTGGGCATCCGGACGGTGGCGGACCTGCCCGGCGTCGGCCGTAACCTGCAGAACCATTGCGCCGTGCCCCTGGGCATCGTCCTGAAAGGCCGGAAGGGACTGCCGCCCGGCCTGCCGACGGCGCACGCGGCCCTGCGGCTGTCCTCGGGCGCGCATCGCTCCGGCGGCGACGTCTACCTGTCGGTCTGGGACCGCGCCGCGTGGCATGCCGCGGGCAGCCACGTGGGCGTACTGAACGTCGTGCTGCACCGTCCCGCGTCGAGCGGATCGGTCACCCTGCGCGCCGGCGACTGCCGGGTCGCGCCGGCCATCGACTTCAACATGCTCGATCACCGGTCGGACGTCGAACGCCTGTCGATGGGCGTACGCGCCGCGATGGAGTTCCTGGAAAGCCCGCGCGTGCGTGCCATCGGCCGCGGCACCGGGCTCGTCAAGCTGGGCAAGGCCGCCGCGTGGATGGGCTTTCGCACGTCGGCGACACGCCTGGCCAGCCGCGCCATGAGCGCCGCCGGCGGCCTCTGGCCCGGGCTTCTGTCGCCACTGTATGCGCTGGCGGTAAAACCGCTGCCGGAGTCGCTATCGGGCGCCGCCGGTCCGCAGGCCGCGCGGGCGGCGCTGCGGGCGTCGATCGTGCTCCAGTACCACCAGGTCGGCACCTGCGCGATGGGTCCGGCGGCATCGCGACTGTCGGTGGCGGCGCCCGACGGCCAGGTCCATGGCGTGGCGGGGCTGACGATCGCCGACGCGTCCCTGCTGCCCGCGGTCCCGCGCGCCAACACCAATCTTCCGGTCATGATGGCCGCGGAGAAGATCTCGGCCATGTTCCTGCATCGATGAAAGAAGACACGCGCGCGACAGGCGCGAACAAGGAGACATCATGTTGACACGACGGACCTTCCTGGGCATCGCCGCCGGCGCCACCATCACCGTCCGGCCCGCGTTCGGGGAAACCTTTCCCGCCCGGCCGGTCAAGGCCCTGCTGGGCCTAAGCCCGGGCGGCGGGGCGGACCTGCTGGCCCGTATCCTCTTCCGCAGCATGGAAGCGGAACTTCACCAGCCCATCGTGCTGGAGAACCGCCCCGGAGCCGGCACCACGCTGGCGGCGGAGGGCACCGCCCGCGCCGAGCCCGACGGCTACACGATGTACGTGGCCACGGGCAGCTATGTCACCAGCGCGGTCCTGCTGCGCGAACGCGGCGCGACGCTGCAGCGTTCGGGCCGGGGCCTGCTGGATGCGCTCGCGCCGGTCAGCCTGATGTTCACCGCGCCCTATTGCATCGCCGCGCGGCGCGGCTCGGGCCTGGATTCGATCCAGGACGTGCTGGCGCAGGCCCGGCGGCGCCCGGGAGAACTCACCTATGCCTCGTCCGGCATGGGCAGCCAACCCCATTTCGCCGGCGAGCTGTTCCAGTCCACCACCGGGACCAGGCTCCTGCATGTTCCCTACAAGGGCCTGGGGCCCGCCATCGTGGGCGTGCTGGGCGAGCAGGTGCAACTGGTGTTCTCGGACATGAACTCGGTCTTTCCCCGGCACCGCAGCGGCGCGATGAAGATCCTGGCGGTGACCGGCGACACGCGGCCCGCGCTGGCGCCCGACATACCGACGATGAAGGAGTCCGGCATCGCTGGCATGGACATCGCCGCCTGGCAAGGCTATCTGGTGCCCGCCCGGACGCCGGCCGCGCGGATCGAGGCGCTGGCCTCGGCCATCGACCGCAGCCTGCGCGACCCGGCGGTGCGCGACCGCGTGCTCGAGAACGCCGGCGTGCCGGCGGACACGTCGCCGGCGCACTTCCGCGCCTTCCTCGAAAAAGAAACGCGGCTCTATCGCAGGCTCGCGGAATCCGCGGGCATCAAGGCGGATTACTAGCAACGTCCGGCAAGGACAGGGAGATGCAGGTGGTCAAATACGATTTTTCCGGACAGGTGGCCGTCGTGACCGGCGCGGCCAGCGGCGTGGGGCTGCGCATCGCGCAGGACCTGCTGGGCGCCGGCGCGCGAGTGTCGATGTGGGATGCCGGCGCCGAGGCCCTGCGGGCGTCGGCCGCCTCCCTGGCCCCGGCCGACGACATCGATCAACGCACGGTGGACGTGCGGCGCCACGAGCAGGTGGAACAGGCGGCCCAGGCCGTCCTTGCCCGGTGGGGGCGGGTCGACGTGCTGATCAACAACGCGGGGATCATCCGCCCGCCCGGCCCGCTGGCCTCGTCGTCGCTGGCCGACTGGGACGACGTCCTGGCCGTCAACCTGACCGGCACCTTCCACTGCTGCCGGGCCGTGATGCCCCTCATGGCGCAGGCGGGATACGGGCGCGTGGTCAACGTCGGCTCGACCTCCGGCAAGGAAGGCAATCCCTACACGCCGTCCTACTCCGCGGCCAAGGCCGGCGTCATCGCGCTGACCAAGAGCCTGGGCAAGGAATTCGCCGCCAGCGGCGTGCTGGTCAACTGCGTCGCGCCCACCGTGCTGAACACCCCCATGACCCGCCGCAACATCGAAATCGCGCCGGAACGCACACAGCGGCTGCTGGAAAAAATCCCCATGGGCCGCTTCGGCGAAGTGGAAGAACTGGCCGCCATGCTGGCCTGGCTGTCGTCGCGGGCGTGCAGCTTCAGCACCGGCGCGGTCTTCGACCTGTCCGGCGGACGCGCCACCTATTAGTCCGGCAGGACGCGCCCGATCCACAAATGAAAAACGCCCGTGAGGGCGTTTTTCATTCAGACCGCGGCGAACGCCCATCTCACCCAGGGCACAGCGGATCCGGCTCCGCCGGTCCGCCAGTGCCGCCCCGGGGACCCAGCGCCGG
This sequence comes from Alcaligenaceae bacterium SAGV5, assembly GCA_009360345.1. Classification (GTDB taxonomy): domain Bacteria; phylum Pseudomonadota; class Gammaproteobacteria; order Burkholderiales; family Burkholderiaceae_B; genus Pigmentiphaga. The sequence goes on along the minus strand of SPDP01000001.1, from coordinate 1,128,102 downwards.
GCCGCCCCAAGGCGGGTCCCCGCCCCCCTCGGGGGGCTGCCGCGTGGCGGCTGGGGGCTCACCCTGCCGGGGCGCGCGTCAGCGCGTAGGGGTCTACCCTTAGCCCAGCTTGGCCAGGGCCGCGTTCAGCGTGGCGCTGGGACGCATGGACTTGCTGGTCAGCTCAGGGCTGGGACGGTAGTAGCCGCCGATGTCGTTCGGCTTGCCCTGCACCGCGCCCAGCTCGGCCACGATCTTGGCCTCGTTGTCGGCCAGTTCCTTGGCGACCGGGGCAAACGCGGCCTGCAGTTCCTTGTCGTCGGTCTGGGCGGCCAGGGCCTGGGCCCAGTACAGGGCCAGGTAGAAGTGGCTGCCGCGGTTATCCAGGCCGCCGACCTTGCGGGCGGGCGACTTGTCTTCGTCCAGGAACTTGCCGGTGGCCTGGTCCAGCGTGGTGGCCAGGACCTTGGCCTTGGCGTTCTTGTACGTGTCGGCCAGGTGTTCGATGGAAGCGGCCAGGGCCAGGAACTCGCCCAGCGAATCCCAGCGCAGGAAGCCTTCTTCCAGGAACTGCTGCACGTGCTTGGGCGCCGAACCGCCGGCGCCGGTCTCGAACAGGCCGCCGCCGGCCATCAGCGGAACGATGGACAGCATCTTGGCGCTGGTGCCCAGTTCCATGATGGGGAACAGGTCGGTCAGGTAGTCGCGCAGCACGTTGCCGGTGACCGAGATGGTGTCCTGGCCCTTGCGGATGCGCTCGACCGACAGCCGGGTGGCCTCGACCGGCGACAGGATCCGGATGTCCAGGCCGCTGGTGTCGTGATCCTTCAGGTATTTCTCGACCTTGGCGATGATCTGGGCGTCGTGGGCGCGGTTCTTGTCCAGCCAGAACACGGCCGGCACGCCCGTGGCGCGGGCGCGGCTGACGGCCAGCTTGACCCAGTCCTGCACCGGGGCGTCCTTGGTCTGGCACATGCGGAAGATGTCGCCGGCTTCGACCGGCTGCTCCAGCAGCACCTTGCCGGCTTCGTCGACCACGCGCACCGTGCCGTCGGCCGGAAGCTGGAAGGTCTTGTCGTGCGAACCGTATTCCTCGGCGGCCTGGGCCATCAGGCCGACGTTGGGCACCGTGCCCATCGTGACCGGGTCGAACGGGCCGTTCTTCTTGCAATCCTCGATGACGACCTGGTAGACATCGGCGTAGCAGCGATCGGGCACCACGGCCTTGGCGTCATGCAGTTGGCCGTCCGGGCCCCACATCTTGCCCGACTCACGGATCATGGCGGGCATCGAGGCGTCGACGATGACGTCGCTGGGCACGTGCAGGCTGGTGATGCCCTTGTCGGAGTTCACCATGGCCAGTTCGGGCCGCTTGGCGTATTCGGCCTTGATGTCAGCCTCGATCTCGGCCTGCTTGCCGGCCGGCAGGTCCTTGATCTTGGCGTACAGGTCGCCCAGGCCGTTGTTGGGGTCGAAACCCACCTGCTTGAGCGCGTCGGCGTGCTTGGCCAGCACGTCCTTGAAGAACACGGACACCACCTGGCCGAACAGGATGGGGTCCGAGACCTTCATCATGGTGGCCTTCAGGTGCACCGAGAACAACACGCCCTGCTTCTTGGCGTCTTCGATCTGGGCCTCGATGAAGCGGGTCAGCGCCTTCTTGCTCATGGTCGAGGCGTCGATGATCTCGCCCGCCTTGACCGCGGTCTTTTCCTTCAGGACCTTGGTGGAACCGTCCTTGCCGACCAGCTCGATGCGGACGTTGCCGGCGTTCTGGATCACGGCCGACTTTTCGCTGCCGTAGAAATCACCGCTTTCCATGTGGGCGACGTGCGACTTCGAGTCGGCGCTCCAGGCACCCATCTTGTGGGGGTGCTTGCGGGCGTAGTTCTTGACCGACAGCGGCGCGCGGCGGTCGGAGTTGCCCTCGCGCAGGACCGGGTTCACGGCGCTGCCCTTGATCTTGTCGTAGCGGGCCTTGACGTCCTTGTCGGTGTCGTTCTTGACCTCGTCCGGATAGTCGGGAAGCTTGTAGCCCTTTTGCTGCAGTTCCTTGATCGCGGCCTTGAGCTGCGGGATCGAGGCGCTGATGTTGGGCAGCTTGATGATGTTGGCTTCGGGCGTGGTCGCCAGTTGGCCCAGGTAGGCCAGGTCGTCCGAGATTTTCTGCGCGTCGGTCAGGTACTCGGGGAAGACGGCGATGATGCGGCCGGAAAGGGAGATATCCCGCGTTTCGACGGCGACGCCGGCGGAACGGGTGAAAGCCTGGACGATGGGCAGCAGCGAGTACGTCGCCAATGCAGGCGCTTCGTCAGTGAGGGTGTAGATGATCTTCGACGTGGTAGACATTCTTTATTGAATCTCACTCGATTACGGAAGTAGCGGAGATTCTCGGACAACCCCGGGGCCGGCGTGGCGCCGGTGGCCCTGCGGGGGGGACGGCGCGCATGCGCCCTGGCACCCGCGCGCCGGCTTCGATTGCCTGGAGAATCGCGTCCTCGCGAATGCCGTGGCGGCCCGGGCCTCCCGGCCCCGGATCCGCGGCTTTCACAATGCGGAGTGGGATTTTATCACTGCCGGCCCGGTCGGCGCCCCTGGCTGAAACAGCGGAAAAACGGCGTCCGGCCCTTGCGGACGCGCGGGCGGGCCCCGAACCCCGATTTGCGCGACAATTGCAGCATCGTCCACACGCGGCGCCCGCCGGCCCGCACTGGACACCCCCGCCGCGCCGCCGGCCGTCCACCACGACTGGCAGGCCGTCGAGCAGGCGCTGGGCGAGCAAGGACATGCCGTCCTGCCCGCGCTGCTCGATCCGGCCGGATGCGCGCGGCTTGCCGCGCTCTACCGCCAGGACGCGCTGTTCCGCAGCCGCATCGTGATGAGCCGCCACGGATTCGGCCGCGGCGAATACAAGTACTTCGCCTATCCCCTGCCTTCCCCGCTGCACGATCTGCGTCATGCGCTGTATCCGCGGCTGGCGCCCATCGCCAATCGCTGGAGCCGCCTGATGAAGCAGGATACGCGGTACCCCGACGATCTGGACACCTTCCTGGCACGCTGCCACGAGGCCGGCCAGCTCCGCCCGACGCCGCTCATCCTGGAATACGGCGCCGGCGACTACAATTGCCTGCACCAGGATCTCTACGGTGAACGGGTCTTCCCGCTACAGGTGGCCATCCTGCTGTCCGAGCCGGGACGCGACTTCACCGGCGGCGAATTCGTCATGACTGAAACCGCCAGCGACGGCCAGCGCGCCGACGTCATCGCGCTGCGCCAGGGCGACGCGGTGGTATTCGCCGTCAACCAGCGGCCCGCGCCGGGCCGGCGCGGCGGCGTACGCAAGGTGGCGATGCGCCACGGCGTCAGCCGGATCCACAGCGGCAGGCGGTACACCGTGGGGCTGATATTCCACGACGCGCGCTAGCGCAGGACCATGCAGACACTCGACCTCTTCTCCGACCCGGCCTCTGGCCAGCCCGAGCCCATGGGACCGCGGGCGTTCCTGCTGCGCGGCTTCGCCCTGCCCCGCGTCGACCAATTGCTGCCCGCCATCGCCGGTGTCGCCGAGGCCGCGCCGTTCCGCCAGATGGTGACGCCCGGCGGCTTCACCATGTCGGTCGCGCTGACCAACTGCGGCGCGCTGGGCTGGACAACCGACCGCCACGGCTACCGGTATTCGCGCACCGACCCGGCCACCGGCCTTCCCTGGCCCGCCATGCCGGCGGTCTTCGCCACGCTGGCCCGGGAAGCCGCCGACGCCGCGGGCTTCCCGGGCTTCGAACCCGACGCCTGCCTGATCAACCGCTACCTGCCAGGCGCGCGGATGTCATTGCATCAGGACAAGAACGAACGCGACTTCGACGCCCCCATCGTCTCGGTGTCCCTGGGCATGCCGGCGGTCTTCCTGTTCGGCGGCCACCAGCGCTCGGACAAGGCGGCCCGGCTCGAACTTCATCACGGCGACATCGCGGTCTGGGGCGGCCCGGACCGCCTGCGCTACCACGGCGTGATGCCGCTGGCCGGCGTCCCCCATCCGGTCCTGGGCAGCCAGCGCGTCAACTTCACGTTCAGGAAGGCGGGGTGAGTCGCGCCGGAATTCGCGCGCAAGAAACGGAGCGCTTGCGCCCGGACTATTCTCTATCCTGAGGCCATGACCACGAACACCGGAACATCCGCCATGGATACGCGCCTTCCGCCACCAGCCGACTACGCCACCGACGACGCCCGCTGGCGGGCGGTCCAGGCGCGCGACGCCGGCGCCGATCCCCATTTCGTCTATGCCGTGCGCACGACCGGCGTGTACTGCCGCCCCGGTTCCCGGGCGCGGCTGCCCCGCCGCGCCAACGTTGAATTTTTCGACTCGCCGCGGGACGCCGAGGCGGCCGGCTACCGCGCCAGCCGGCGGCTGCGGGACGGACCCGATGCCGCCCGCGAACGCGCGGCGCTGATCGCCCGTGCCTGCCAGCTGATCGAAAGCGCCGAAACGCCCCCCGGCCTCGCGGAGCTGGCCGCCCAGGCGGGCATGAGCCCCTACCACTTCCACCGCGTATTCAAGGCGGAAACCGGCCTGACGCCCAAGGCCTACGCGTCGGCCCGGCGCGCCCGTCGGTTGCGCGAGGAACTGGGCGAGCCCGACGCCTCGGTCACCGATGCCATCTACGAGGCGGGATTCAATTCCAACAGCCGGTTCTACGAAACGTCCGACCAGTTGCTGGGCATGCGGGCGCGCGACTACCGCGCCGGGGGCGCGGGCGCCGTCATCCGCTTCGCGGTGGGCCAGTGTTCGCTCGGCGCCATCCTGGTCGCGCAAAGCCAGCGCGGCATCTGCGCCATCCTGCTGGGCGACGATCCGGAAACATTGGTACGCGACCTGCAGGACCAATTTCCCAAGGCCACGCTGATCGGTGGCGACGCGGATTTCGAACAACTGGTGGCCCAGGTGGTCGGGTTCATCGAAGCCCCTTCGATCGGACTGAACCTGCCGCTGGACGTGCGCGGCACCGCCTTCCAGGAACGCGTCTGGCAGGCCCTGCGCGAGATCCCGCCGGGCCGGACCGCCAGCTACGCCGAGATCGCACAGCGCATCGGCGCGCCCCGGGCCGTGCGTGCCGTCGCCCAGGCCTGCGGCGCCAACCGCATCGCCGTGGCCATCCCGTGCCACCGGGTCATCCGGCGCGACGGCGACCTGTCAGGCTACCGCTGGGGCGTGGACCGCAAACGCGCGCTGCTCGGCCGCGAAGGGAAATGACGGCGCGGTCCTAGCGCACCGGCAAGAAAGAGAACAGCATCAGGTTCTGCGCGTAGTTGATGCCCAACCGGCGCGAATTCTCGCCCAGCAGATTGGCGATCAGGTCCAGGCGGCCGATGACCGCGCCGAACTCGCGCTCGAAGCTCAGGTTGACCTGTTTGTCCGTCCACTCGTTGGCCAGCAGCAGCGGCTCGCCCTTGGCATCACGCCGGGTGCCCAGCAGCCAGGCCGCCGCCTCGACATTGCGGGCCGCGTTGTAGACCCTGCCGCCGTCCAGCAGGTCGAAGGCATAGAAACGCGTCTTGCCGTCGTGCGCCGCGACGATGGTGTCGGCCATCCCGTAGATGAACGCGGCGACGCGGTCGCCCGTATAGGCAGGATCGAGCGACACCGCCAGGATCTCGACGTCGCCCAGTCCCTGGAGCCCGGCGGGTGGCGTGCGGGCATCGATGGACCGCCTGACCGTCTCGGCGGCGACCTCCATCGAGGGCTTGCCCGACTTGCGCCATTCGCGCGGGTTCCGCTTGTAGAGCTTGGTCATCAGCGCCATCAGGCTCGACAGGTTGTCGCGCATGGCGATGGTCAGGGTCCGGTTGAAGTCGGTCTGCATCATCTGGTCCGAGGACATGTCCTCGGTACCCCGCGACTCGTAGCCGGGGCGGGGCATCGCGGTGTACTGGGCACAGCCGGCCAGAAGGGAAAAAGCCACCGCCGCCGCGCCCGCCATCCTGAACCTGGTCATGCGGGATCCGTTCGTCGCGTTGCCGGGAGGATAACCCAACGCGCGGCGATTTCCGCGCCGTTGTGAAACAGGTTTTCACAACAATGGTGAACGGATCACGCGGGACCACGGACTCTCGATCGGTGAAATGCGCATGATGCGCAAGCCTCCTGTTAAAAGACCGGACGACAGGCATGAGCATGCGGCGCGAGCATCATCATGCCCGCCATTCACTACTCTTGCTGTATCCCCGCTTCGCGCACGACCCTCGCCCACGCCGGCAGCTCTTCCTTGAGGATGGCGCTGACTTCCTCCGGCGTGCTCGGCGTGATTTCGATGCCAAATGCCTTCCCTTGCTCATGAGTGGCCGGCTGGCGCAGGAAATCCGCGACTTCAAGATTGATGCGGTCGATGATCGGCCTGGGGGTTCCCGCCGGCGCGAACAGGCCAACCCAGATCGATACCCCGAAACCGGGGATGGTCTCGTTGAGCGTAGGCAACTCCGGCATCGCCTCGGTACGCTTGGCACTGGTCGCGCCCAGCACGCGCAGATTGCCGGCCTTGGCCATGGGCAAGGCCGAAGCACCGCCCTCGAACATCATGTCGACCTGCCCGCCGCGCAAATCGGTGATGGCCGGCGCGCTTCCCTTATAAGGCACGTGCAGGATATTCGTGCCGGTGCTGACCTTGAACATCTCGGCGGTGAAATGATGACCGCTGCCATGGCCGGTGGAGGCATAGGTCAACTTGCCCGGTTTCGCCTTGGCCAGCGCGATCAACTCCCCGACCGTTCTGGCGGGAACCGAATTGTTCACCACCAGGTAGAAAGGTGTTCGGAACAACAAACCGACGGGAGAAAAATCAGCGACCGGATCGTACGGCACGCTCTTCTTCGACACGACATTCAAGACCATGGCGCTTTGCGCCCCGACAAAGAACGTATAGCCATCCGGCGCGGCCTTGGCCACCGCCTCGGCGCCAATAGCCTGGCTGGCGCCCGGCTTGTTCTCGACCACGATTTGCCTGCCTAGGCGCGCCGATAGATGCCTGGCCATCGAGCGTGTAAAGGTATCGACGAGTCCGCCCGCGGTCTGGGCCACGACGAAAGTAAGCGGCCGGGTCGGATAACCGGCTTCGGCAGTGCCTTGCGCCCACGCTCCTGCCGGTACGAACGGCGTCAACGCCGACGCCAGAAATAAAATGCTGGTACGGGATCCATTCGAAGATTTTTTCTCGATGCATGCCATGGCGACTCCCCCTTTTTTAATTTGATTTTCGGCTGGGAATCATACGTGGATTAGCGCGATGCATTATTCGCTTTGTTCGATCAAGAGATAGAGTTTATTTGTTTCCCCACCCGGCGTTTACCCGCTTTAATTTCCCGGCCCCGGCCCGCATCGAGCCGGCAGATTCGGTAATCAGACAATCCAGGCATGCGATCGCAGAAACCCATGAACACCGACGAGAAATCCGCAATTCAATCGGCGGCCGATGCCGCGGCGGCCGCGTCTCGGCACCTGCCCGTCAACGAGCGCGCGGATGCCATCGAGTACGCCATGGCGGAAGCCTTGGAAAAAACCGCGGTCAAATCGACCATTTACACCTCGGGCGAATGGGACCCCACCGCGCCCCGCCCCCGGGCCTATGTCCCCGGCGAACATCTGCTGATGGACGAAGATCCCCGCTTGCAGAAAATGCCGGCCAAACCGACGTTGTCCGATTTTTTCGAAAAACGCTTCCGCCCGGCGAAACAGCATTTATTGCAGAGCGCCGCGCTTGCCAAAGAAGCTGGACACGATGAGAAAGTCATTCTGGCCTGTCTGCTGCATGACATATCCGTCGTCGGCTTCATCCAGTCCGACCATGGCTACTGGGGGGCGCAGATGGTCGAGCCCTACGTCGACGAAGAAATCGCGTGGGCCATCCGCTACCATCAGGCATTGAGATTCTTTCCGGACCCCGAGGTCGGCTACGAATATCCCGAGTTGTATGTCAAGTATTTCGGCCGTGGTTATGTACCGTCCACCGCGATGCAGGAAGCCCACGCCTACGCGCGCAAGCACAAGTGGTACATGACCGCGCGCCTGATCACCATCAACGACATCTACTCCTTCGACGACAGGAAAACCGTCGAGCTGGAAGAATTCACCGACATCATCGGCAGGAATTTCCGCCAGCCCAAGGAAGGCCTCGGCAACGACCACAGCAGTTCGGCGCATATGTGGCGCACCATCATTGCGCCGACTCGATTCCTATAGGGCATCCGGCCGTCCGCGCAGCCTCCCATCCTGCCCGCATGCCCCGCAACAGACGAGGAGACACGCTAAATCCGCGCTCATCCCGAAACTAGGTGGTGGCCACCAGCAGTTCCTCGGCATTGGCCGGCGGACGCAGGCCATCCGCGCGGTCTGAAAAATACCGCCGTGCCAGTTCGTCGGCCGAAACGTGCCGCGCCTCCTTGAACCCCTGCCCGCGGGCCAGGTCCAGGATCTCCATCGGCCGGAAGAAACTCAAGAACGGCGTCCCGCTCGCGCGCGCGCCTTTCTCCGCCATTTCCAGGCCGGGACGCACCTCGGCGTCGGCCATGCCCAGCGGCAACAGGAACGTCATCGCGAACGTGGACCCGGACGCCAGCGTCGCGATCTGGCGCAGCGTGGCGGCATTGGCCTCTTTCGTCAGATACATGCTGACCCCCGTGGACACCACGACCGCGGGCTTGCCGCCATCGAAACCGGCCGCCGTCAACCTGCCCCACCAGGACTCCCCGGCCTCGAAATCCACCGGCACGAAACGTAGCCAGTCCGGCACGCCCAACCCCAGTTCGAGCAGCCGCCGGCGCTTCCAGGCCTGCGGCCCTGGCCGGTCGATCTCGAACACCCGCAGCCGCGCCGCCACGTCCGGCCGGCGCTGCGCGAAACTGTCCAGTCCGGCTCCCAGGATGACGTACTGTTCCAGCCCACGGCCCGCCTGTTCGGCCACCAGGTCCTCGATGAAACGGGCCCGGGCCACGATGGACGCGCGGAAAGGCCGGGTGAACCCCTGGTCCATGTCCCCGCGGCGCTGCCAGCCCGGCTCCGGATCCAGCAGGCGCAGGCCGATCTCGTCGTCCAGTACGTGCGGCGGCGCGTCGACCTCGACATGCAGGGCGCGCCACAAGGCCACCCGCGCCGCGGTGCTGTCGGGTGCCACATCCCGTTCGTTGTTCATGTTCTCCACCCTCTTGCGCGACCATCGCGGCCTTGTTTGCTAGATTACTGGCAACCTGGGAATTCCGCTCCGATCCCGTCAACCTCCGCATCTGCCTGCGCGCCCTGCGCTACCTGCCGGTCACCGGGCAGGCCCGGCCCGGGACGTCGACGCCGGGCCGCCATCGCGCAAGCGCATCGTGATCGCCGCGCCCAGCGCCGCCGCCATCCCGCCCACCAGGAATACCTGGGCATGGCCGAAGTGATCGGCGATCCACCCTGCAAGCGGCCCGGTCACCCCGTAGGCCAGATCCTGGAACGCGGCAAAACCGCCTATGGCGGTCCCGCGCAAATGCATCGGCACACGCCGGACCGCTTCCAGCCCCATTGCCGGGAACACCATCGAGCATCCCATGCCCGTCAGCAGCGCGCCCGCCATCGCGACCTCCGGCCCCGGGGCCAACCAGAGCAGCGCCTGCCCCACCGCCTCCACCAGCAGCGACGCCAGCGCCACCGGCACGCCGCCGATGCGATCGGGCAGGGAACCGAACAATATCCGGACCGCGACGAACCCCAGGCCGAAGCACGTCAGCCCATAGCCGGCGCCTTCCCAACCCTGCGCGAGGAAATACAACGGGAAGAACGCGCCCAACGCGGCGAAACCTATGCCTTGCAAGCCGACCACGACACCGGGCCGCCAGATGCGCCCGAGCACCTGCGCGAACGGCGGACGCCGGCCCGCCTGCGCCGGCACCGCGGGCGCGAGCGGCCACAGCATCAGCGCGCCCAGCAGCGGCAGCGCGATGCAGATCGCCATCAGGCCCGGGAATCCCCGCTCCTGCAACAGCCACAACCCCAGCGGACCGCCAGCCGCGAACGCGCCGTACATGCCCATGCCGAACACGGCCATTACCAGCCCGGAACGCGCCGGCCCCATCATGGCCATGCTCCAGGCCAGCATGCCGACCAGAGCGAGACTCTCGCCCAGGCCCAGCAGCAGCCGGCCCGCGAGCAGGAGCGCATAGGACACCATGCCATGGCCCAGCATCGGCAGTGATGATGCCAGGCATAGCAGCGCGGCCAACGCATACAGGGCCAGTCCGCGGAACATGCCCGACTTGCCGCCGCGCTCGTCGGCCAGCCGGCCCGCCCAGCCACGGCTCAGAATGGTGGAAAGAAACGCGATGCCAACGGCCAGGCCCGAGGCAACATTGCCCATGCCCAGCGTGTGCGAGACATGCACCGCCACGGCCGGCATCGCCATGGCCACGGCCAGATAGCTCAGGAACAGCGCCGTGGTCATCCAGACCAGCCGGCGCAAGGGGGAATACTGCAGGACGTTCGACATCGACCGCCGCTCCTTGGGAGTCAGGGCGGCACGGCGCGGAGGGATGGAGGGGAACGATGAACGACGCAGCGCCAACGCACACCGCCAGCCGGCCACGGGTGCCGCTGGTGATGCGTTGGTTGACGTAAACGCTTACGGCTGCGTCCGAAAAAACACGGAAGGACGCGTGCGATGGGTATCTTATCCCTTCCCCGTGCCTGCCGGCAACGACATGCCAGGACCCGCCGGGATTCTTGCCTGGAATTCAAATGTCTTTGGCCGGCGATGGGCTTTATCCACCCACGCAAAGCCGGCAGAATGCAAGGCATCTCACGCCATCCAGGAGTTTTCCATGAGCATCCCTTCCTTCGGCGTCGGCACTTTCCGCCTGACCGGCCAGACCGTCATCGACTCGGTGAGCAATGCCCTGGAACTGGGCTACCGCGCCATCGACACCGCGCAGATCTACGGTAATGAGGCCGAGGTCGGCCAGGCGGTTGCCCAGAGCGGCGTCAAGCGCGCCGACCTCTTCCTGACCACCAAGATCTGGACCGACAACTACGCCCGGGACAAGCTCGCGCCCAGCCTGCGCGGCAGCCTGGACAAACTGCGCACCGACTACGTGGACCTGACCCTGATCCACTGGCCGGCGCCGGGCAACGGCGTCGAGCTGCACGAAACCATGACGGCGCTGGCCGAGGCCAGGGCGCTGGGCCTGACCCGGCAGATCGGCATCTCCAACTTCAACATCGCGCTGACGAAGGAAGCCATCGCGGCGGTCGGCAAGGACCAGATCGCCACCAACCAGATCGAGCTCAGTCCCTACCTGCAGAACCGCAAGCTGACCGCGTTCCTGAAGGAACAAGGCATTACCGTGACGTCCTACATGACGCTGGCCTACGGCAAAGTGCTGAAGGATCCGGTACTGGCCGCGATCGCCGCCAGGCACCATGCCACCGTCGCGCAAGTCGCGCTGGCCTGGGCGCTGCAACTCGGCTATGCGGTGATCCCCTCTTCCACCAGGCGCGAGAACCTGGCCAGCAACCTGCTCGCCCGCGACCTCGCGCTCGATGCCGACGACATGGCACGGATCGCCGCGCTGGAACACAATGGCCGCGAAGTCGATCCCCAGGGGCTCGCGCCCGAGTGGGACTAAGGGCAACGCCGCGTATCCGCGGCCGCCCGATTGCACGATACGGCGAAGGTTCACATATACAATTGAGGCCATTTTCTTTCCCAGCCTCATGCAGAACGTCGCCAACCCGTCATCTCGGCAACCGGGCACCCGGGACGTCCGCGTCCTGGCCCGCGGACTCACGATACTCTCCGCTTTCGAGCCGGAGAACGGCTGGTTGACCAACTCCGAACTGGCCGCGCTCACCGGCCTGCCCAAGCCCACCGTCTCGCGGCTGACCTCCAATCTGCTCGAGGCGGGCTACCTGGAATATTCGGCCCAGCGGGCCGCCTACCGCCTGGGCATGCCGGTCCTCGCGCTGGGTTTCGCCGCGGCCTCCCACAGCGATTTCGTCGTGCTGGCCCGGCCGCTGATGCAACAGTTCGCCGACGAGCACCGCGTCTCGGTGGTCCTGGCCTCCCCCGACGCCAGCAGCATGGTATGCAACGAGGTCGCCCATAGCCGCGAGATGCTGTTCACGCTGCGCGTGCGCGCGGGCTCGCGCCTGCGCATCGACCGCTCGGCCTTGGGCAGGGCACTGGTCGGCGCCATGGGCGATGCCGAGCGCCTGGCCTATCTCGAGAAGCTCAGCGTTGCCGATCCGTCGGCCTGGGAGCCGCTGAACCGGGAAGTGCCTCATGCCATCGCCCAGATGGCCAGCCAGGGCTATTGCGTGGCGGCGGGCACGCTGGAGGAAGGAACCAACGGCGTAGCGCTCGTGATCGACACCCCCGAGGGGCCGCACACCTATGCGCTGGGCTGCGCCGCGCCCTCGAACGCACTGGCGATCACGCGGCTCAAGCAGGAAGTCGCCCCGGGGCTGCTGGCGCTCAAGGCCAGGCTGGAAGCCGAGCTCAGCGCCGGCCAGGCGGAGTAGGCATGGTCAGGACCCGCCAACCGGCTACCGAGCCGTCCCAGGCCACCGACATCCAGGTCGACTCGCTGCGCCGGGGCCTGGAGATCCTCCGGCTGTTCGACGTGCGCCACCGCCGCCTGTCGCTGGACGACATCTCGAACAGGCTCGGCCTGACCCGAGCGACCACCGACAAGCTCGTCCAGACCCTGCTGAACCACCATTTCCTGCAATCGCTGGGCAACGACGTCTACCAACCGCATGTCGCCTGCCTGGCGCTGGGACGCGCGGTCAAGCGCCGCCTGCCCACCGCCCAGGCGGCACGGCCGCTGATGCTCGAACTGTCCCAGCGCCATGGCGTCCACGTGACGCTGACCACGCGCGACCGGCTGCACATGCTGGTGGTCGAGCACTGCGTTCCCTCGGGCAAGGTCCGCCTGGGGCTGACCACCGGTTCGCGCTTCTCCATGGTCGCGTCCGCGTCCGGGCGCGCCTACCTGTGGGGGCAACCCGAGGAACAGCGCCGCGTCCTGCTGGCCCAGATCGAGGACGAGGCCGGCGCGGGCATGCGGCGGCAGATCGCCGACACCCACGCGGCCTTCCAGGAACTGGACAGGAACGGCTGGTGCTATCTGGCCTCGCCGGTCGCCAACCAGACCGCCTCCATCGCCACGCCGGTGCACGCCGGTGCCAGCGTGGAGTTCGCCCTGGCGGCCATGGCCGTGGGCGCCAGCCTGACGGAAAAAGACCTGCGCCAGCAGGTGGCGCCCGAACTCTTCGCCGTGGCCCAGCGCATCGCCCTCGAGAAAGACGCCGGCCGCTAGGGTCCTGCCCGGCGTCCCTCGTCCAGCGAACCCAGCGCGTCGCGCACCGCCTGGAGATGTTCCTCCGAAGCGTGGGCGATGGCCTGGAACGCGGCCACGACGTCCAGGTGGGTCGCCAGGGTATGTTGCTCCGCATCGCGCAACAGGCGCTTGTGCATGCGCATGGCCTGCGCGGGATGCCGGGCGATGCGGCGGGCCAGGCCATCGGCCCGTGCGCGCAGTTCGTCGTCGGGCACGACATCCGACACCAGGCCGATGCGCAGGGCCTCGTCGGCATCGATGGGGTCGGCCGTGAAGGCCAGCTCCATGGCCTTGGACCGGCCGACCAGGCGGGGAAGCATCCACGCCCCGCCGTCTCCCGCGACGATACCCAGCCGCGCGAAGCTGACCGAGAAACGCGCGCTGCGCGCCGCGACGCGTATGTCGCAGAAGCAGGCAAGATCGCACCCCGCGCCATAGGCCGGCCCGTTGACCGCGGCGATGACGGGGATCTCCGTCTCGCTCAGGGCCAGCGGCACCTGATGCACCGTGTCACGGTAGCGCGCCTGCACCTGGGCCACGGAACCGGCCGAGAACATGTCGCGCCGCGCCATCTGCCTCAGGTCGCCGCCCGCGCAGAACGCCCTGCCCTGGCCGGTGATGACCAGCACGCGCGCGGCGGGATCCGCATTGGCGCGGCGGATGTGGCCGGCCAGCTCCAGGAATTGCCCGGTGCTGGAAAAACGGTTCAGCGTGTCGGGATGGCTGAGCGTCAGGGTGACGACGCCGTCCTGGTCCTCGCGCTGGACGAACCCCTGGCCCGCGGTCATGGCTAGGCTCCGATCCAGCGCGGCGGGCGCTTTTCGGCGAAAGCGCGCGGGCCCTCGACGGCATCCGCGCTGGCATAGACGCGCTCGTGGAACTTGCAGGCCGCCTCGAAGCCGCGATCGCACCCCAGGTCCATCGCCGCCCCCACGCTCTTCTTGGCCGCCCATACGGTCAACGGCGCGTTGTCGGCGATCGTACGGGCGACCGCCTGTGCCCGCTCGCGCACCGCGGCGGGCGTCGCCTCCACGTAGTTGACGAACCCCAGTTGATGGAAACGTTCGATGGGATGCATGTCTCCCGTCATCATCATCTCCAGCAGGAAGGGCTGCGGCAGCATCCACAGCATCGGCACCCCCCACGGCGAACCCCGCCCCACCTTGGCCTCGGAGATACCCCCGCGCGTTCCCCGCAGGCCGACCCGGATGTCGCTGTTGGCCGCCAGGACCATGCCGCCCGCGGTGAAGTGGCCGGTCATCGCGGCGATGATGGGCTTGGACACCCGCCGCATCCGCTGGTGGAACGGATCACGCAGCAACTCCAGCATGTCCTTGCCCGATTCCGCGCGTACCCTTGCGGCTTCCTTCAGGTCCATGCCGGCCGAGAACGTCCCGCAATCGGCCGAGGTCAGCACGACCGCGCGCACGGCCTCGTCGCGGTCGACCTCGTCCCAGAGATCCAGCAGCCGTTCGCAGACCGCGATCGACAGCGCGTTGCGCTGGTCCGGCCGGTTGATGCGGATCGTGGCGATGCCGGATGCCAGCGCGTACTGCACGGGGGCTTCGGTGGGTGTCGTCATGTCAGGCCTCCTGGATACGGGAAAACGGCTCGAGGGATTGCGCCACGCTTGCCGCTCACTCGGGCTTGATGTCGGCGGCGTTGGTAAGCCTGGCGTAGTGCCGGCTTTCCTCGGCGATGTACTTGCCGAATTCGGCCGGTGCCATCGGGGGCAACAGTTCGTAGCCCACGCCGTCCACCTGCTTGCGCAGCTCGGGTTGTTCGAGCACGGCGCGGACCTCGCGATTGAGCCGGTCGATGATCTCGGGCGAGGTTCCCGTGGGCGCGAACAGGCCGTTCCAGTTGCCGATCTCGAAACCCGGCAGCACCTCCTTCATGGCGGGCACCCCGGGCAGCTTGGCCGAGCGGTCCGGCGTGATGGCCAGCGCCTTGAGCTTGCCCGTGGTCATGTAGGCAAGACCGGTCGAGAAATCGATGAACATCATCTGCGTCTGGCCGCCCAGCAGTTCGGCGATGGCCTGGCCGTAGGCCTTGTACGGAATGGCGTTGATCTCGGTCTTCGTCATCACGCGGAAGGTGCTGCCGGTGATGCGCGTGGTGCTGTTGGCGTAAGGAAAGGACAGCTTGCCGGGGTGCTCCTTGGCATATGCGATCAGCTCGGCCACCGAGTTGACCGGCACCGAGGGATTGACCACCAGCGCATGCGGCACGCCGCCCACGATGGCCACCGGCGCGAAGTCCTTCAGGCCGTCGTAGGACACCTTCTTGAAGAAATACTGGTTCGCTACCTGGGTCGTGTTCGTGCCGAACAACAGGGTGTAGCCGTCCGGCTGCGCGCGCGCGACGTACTCGCTGCCTATCATGCCCGTGGCACCCGGCCGGTTCTGGACCACCATGGACTGGCCCAGGCGCTTGCCCAGCGCTTCCGCGACGACGCGCGCCACGGCATCGGTCGGGCTGCCCGCGGCGAACGGCACGACGATCGTGACCGGCTTCTCGGGATAGGCGGCGCGGGCCGCCGGCAGCCCCTGTACGGCAAGGGCCAGGGTGCACAGGCCCATCGATAGCAAGGGTTTCATCATTTGTCTCCTGCGGGGGTGGAATCGTTCGGACGGGTCTTTACCATGCGCAGCGGCGAGTAGGTCAGCACGGTCTCTCCGCGCTGGTTGACCACGCGGTTGGCGGTGCGCACCAGGCCCCGGTCGGCCTTGCTCGTTGCCCTGGCCTCGACCACTTCGCATTCGACGTGGATGGTGTCGCCGGCATTGGTGGGCTTGTGCACCTTGATGTCCGCCTCCATGAACGCCATGCCCGTGCGCTGCATGGTGCTCTGCATCAGCAGGCCCTCGGCCATGCAGAAGACCAGCGAACCTGGCGCCGGGCGCGACCCGATGATGGACTGCGAGGCGATGTAGTCCAGGTTGGTGAACATTTCCTCCACCATGCCCACCGTCCCGATGAACAAGGTGATGTCCGCCTCGGTGATGGTCCGCCCCAGGGTGCGGAAGCGATAACCGATCTCGACATCGTCCCAATAGAACCCCATTCCCAGGACCTCCAGCCCGTTGGCGTCGGTCGTGATTGCTCTACGCATGCCTTTCTCCTCCTGGTTCGCTGACTGTTTTTCTGTTCAAAGCACGCCGGCTTCGCGCAGCGCCGCCAATTGTCCGGGGGTCACGCCCACCGACCGCAGGACCTCGTCGGTGTGCTCGCCCAGCAGCGGCGGCGCGCTTCCCGGCTCCAGCGGCGTGGCCGAGAAGCGCATGGGATTGCGCACCGTCGGCACCCGGCCATAGCGCGGATGCCACAGCTCGGCGCGCATGCCCCGCGCGACGACGTGTTCGTCGGCAAAGACCTGGTCCATGCGGTTGATGGGGCCGCCCGGCACCTGGGCGCGTTCGAGCAGCGAGGTCCAATCGGCCAGGCTGCGCGAACGCGTGACCGGTACCAGCCAGGCGTCCATCTCGGTCCGGTTGCGCACCCGGGCGGCAATGGTCGCGAAACGCGGATCGGTGCCGACCTCGGCGTGGCCCACCGCCTCGCACAGGCGACGGAACTGGGTGTCGTTTCCGACGGCAAGGACCAGATGACCGTCCGCCGCCGGATAGACGGCATACGGCGCGATGTTGGGATGGCCGCTGCCCATGCGCTGCGGCACCTGGCCGCTGACCAGGTAGTTCATCGACTGGTTCACCAGCGAGCCGACCATGCAGTCCAGCAGGCTGATGTCGATGTGCTGGCCGCCGTGGCCCCGGTCCCGGTGCTGCAAGGCGGCCAGGATGGCGGTGGTGGCGTACATGCCGGCCAGCAGGTCGGCCACCGCCACCCCCGCCCGCTGCGGCCCGCCGCCGGGCAGGTCGTCGCGCTCGCCCGTCACGCTCATCAGGCCGCCCATGCCCTGGATCAGGTAGTCGTAGCCCGCGCGATCCTTGTAGGGACCGGTCTGGCCGAAGCCGGTCACCGAGCAATAGACCAGTTGCGGATTGATCTCGCGCAGCGAGTCGTAATCGAGTCCGTATTTCTTCAGCCCGCCGACCTTGTAGTTCTCCACGAACACGTCGGCGCCCCGCGCCAGGTCCCGGACGATGCGCTGACCGCGCGCATCGGAGAAATCGACGGCCACCGATTTCTTGCCGCGGTTGCAACTCATGAAATAGGCGGCGTCGCCGTCTTCCCCCGTGCGCTCGTCGGCCAGGAACGGCGGCCCCATCTGCCGGGTGTCGTCGCCGACGCCCGGCTTTTCTATCTTGATGACCTCCGCCCCCAGGTCGGCCAGGTTCTGCGTGGCCCAGGGGCCGGCCAGGATGCGGGAAAGGTCCACGACGCGAAGGTGGCTCAGCGGCTTGTTCATGGTGGTCTCGGTGCGGCCGGCGCTCGCCGGCTCGGAATGGAAGGTCATGGCGCGGCGTCGTAGTCGACCTCGACGATGAGATCGCCCTCGCGAACGCTCTCTCCACGCGCATGGCGCAAGGCCCGCACGGTGCCGGCCTGATGGGCGGTAATGGCATGCTCCATCTTCATCGCCTCGATGATGGCCAGCGTGTCGCCGGGCTGGACCCGGTCGCCCGGACGCACCGAAAGCGCCGCGACGACGCCCGACATCGGTGCCGTGGCCAACCGGTCCGCATCGGCGCCGTCAAGCTCGCGGATCCTGCGCGGGTGCACGGTGTAGTGATCGCCGCCCACCTGCACATGCCAGCCGGATTCGGACGGACAAGCTTCCCAGCCGCGTCCATCGGCCCGTCCTCGCAGCCCCGACGCGTCGCGCACGACGCGCGACACCTTGCCGGCCGCCGCCACGTCCACACCCTGGCCGTCGGCCGCCGCGAAACCCGCCGCGACCGGCTCCTGGTCCAGCTCGAAATGCACGCGTCCCAATGATGCGCCGGCATCGAGGCAATGCCGGTCCATCGCGCCCTGCCCGGCTCCCCGCGTCCACGGCGAACCCTGCTCAGCGATGACGGGAAAGTGCAGCGCGGCTCCCACCGCCACGGCCGCTTCGCGGCTGCGCGGCGCCAGCAGGTCCTTGCGCTCGTCCAGGTAGCGCGTATGGACATGCCCGGACCTGACCGCCGGATCGTCCAGCACGCGCGACAGATACCCCACGTTGGCGGCCACGCCCAGCAATACGGTGTCGTCCAGCCCGGCCCTGAGCGCATCCAGCGCGGCCTGGCGATCGCCGGCATGGGCGATGATCTTGGCCACCATGGGGTCATAGAAAGGCGGCACCTCACCCGAGGCGTCCAGCGCCGTGTCCACCCGCAGGCCGGCGGGCCATCGCGCGCGGGCCACCGTGCCCGGCGACGGCCGGAAGTCCTGCGCCGGATCCTCGGCGTAGACACGCGCCTCGATGGCATGGCCAAGGCATGCGATGGCGGACTGCGCCAGCGGCAAGGGTTCGCCCGCCGCCACCCGCAATTGCCATTCCACGAGATCCAGGCCCGTGACGGCCTCTGTGACCGGATGCTCGACCTGCAGGCGCGTATTCACCTCCAGGAAGTAGCACTGGAGATCGCGGCCGACGATGAACTCGAAGGTCCCGGCATTGCGGTAGTTCAGGCTGCGCGCGCCTTGCAGCGCCGCCTCCAGCAGGCGCTGGCGCGCCTCGGCCGGCAGGTCCGGCGCGGGCGCCTCTTCCACCACTTTCTGATGGCGGCGCTGGAGCGAGCATTCGCGCTCGAAAAGGTGTACCGCCCCGCCCCGGCCGTCGCCGAATATCTGCACCTCGATGTGGCGCGGCTGATCGATGTAGCGCTCGACGATCATGCGGCCGTCGCCGAAGCTGCTGCGCGCCACCCGGATCGCGGACTCGATCGCGCCCGCCAGTCCTTCATGGCGCGTGATGACCTGCATGCCCTTGCCACCGCCACCGGCCGACGGCTTGAGCAAGACCGGCAGGTCGATGGCGCGCACCTGCGCCTCGATCTGCCCGGGGTCGTCGCTGGCCTCGTCGGTGCCCGGCACCACGGGGACGCCCGCGGCGCGCATCAGCGCCTTGGCCCGCGCCTTGTCTCCCAGCATGGCAATGGTCTCGGGCGCGGGCCCGATGAACACCAGCCCCGCCCGCTCGACGGCGGTGGCGAATCCGCTGTTCTCGGACAGGAAGCCGTAACCGGGATGCACGGCTTCACAGTTCGTACGCAAGGCCGCTTCGACCAGTTTGTCGATGCGCAGGTAGCTGTCTCCGGCCGGCCCCGGCCCCAGGCAAACCGTTTCCACCGCACCGCCCAGATGGGCCGCGGCGGCGTCCGCCCCGGAATGGACCGCCACATACTCGATGCCCAGGCGGCGGCACGTGCGCGCGATGCGCCGGGCGATCTCGCCCCGGTTCGCGATCAGGATTCTCTTCCACATGTCCTACATCCTGAAAATGCCGAAGCGTGTCGATTCCCCGGGGCTGCCCGCCGCCAGCGCCAGGCCCAGCGTCAGCCACGCGCGCGTATCGGCGGGCTCGATCACACTGTCCACCCACAAGCGCGATGCCGCATGCAGGGCCGTGCTCTCGGCATCGTAGACGGCGCGCACCGGGGCCTTGAAGGCCTCGGCCTCGTCGGCGGAAAACGCCTTGCCTTGGCGCGCCAGTTGCTCGGCGCGCACCAGGGCCAGCACCGTGGCCGCCTGCTCGCCCCCCATCACCGACGTCCTGGCATTCGGCCACATCGCCATCAGGCGCGGCCCGAAGGCGCGCCCGCACATCGCATAGGCGCCGGCGCCATAGCTGCCGCCTATGACCACGCTGAACTTGGGCACGCGCGCCGTGGACACCGCGTTGACCATCTTGGCGCCGTCCTTGGCGATCCCGCCCTGCTCGTACTGCACGCCGACCATGAAGCCGCTGATGTTGTGCAGGAATACCAGCGGGATGTTCTCCTGGCAGCACAGCTCGATGAAGTTGGTGGCCTTCTGCGCGCTCTGGCCGAACAGCACCCCGTCGTTGGCCAGGATGCCGACCGGATACCCGCCTATCGCGCCCGTGCCGCAGATCAGGCTGGCGCCGTAGCGTTCCCGGTAGGCCACGAACTCGCTGCCGTCCAGCAGCCGCGCAAGCACGTCCCGGATCGGGATGGCCTGCTTGGGGTTGGCGGGAATCAGCCCCGGCAGTTCGGCCGGATCGTGGCGCGGCGCAACCGGAACACGCGGTGGCGCCGGCAAGGCGCCAGCCTTGCCACGCGCCACGATGTCCCGGACCAGCGCCAGCGCGTGCAGTTCGTCGTGCGCGAAATGATCGGCGACGCCGGACAGGCGCGTATGGATGTCGGCCCCGCCCAGCGCCTGCGCATCGACCAGTTCGCCGGTGGCCGCCTGCACCAGTTGCGGCCCGCCCAGGTAGATGGTGCCGGCCTGGTCGACGATGACGGTTTCGTCGCACATCGCCGGGATGTAGGCGCCGCCCGCCGTGCATGCGCCCAGCACGGCCGCGACCTGCTTCAGGCCCAGGGCGGACATCTCGGCGATGTTGCGGAAGATCTTGCCGAAGTGGTGCTCGTCGGGAAAGATGTCCCCCTGCAGCGGCAGGTAGGCGCCGCCCGAATCCACCAGGTAGACGCACGGCAGGCCGTTCTCGCGGGCCACCGCCTGCGCGCGCAACTGCTTCTTGATGGTGAGCGGATAGTAGGTGCCGCCCTTGACCGTGGCATCGTTGGCCATGACCACGCAGGCGCGGCCGGCCACCATTCCGATGCCGGTGATCATGCCCGCGCCTGGCGACTGGCCGTCGTACAAGCCGTCGGCCGCCAGTTGCCCGATCTCCAGGAACGGCGTTGCGGGATCCAGCAAGGTATTGATCCGTTCGCGCGGCAGCAGCTTGCCGCGCGCCAGATGCGTCTGGCGCGCGCGTTCGCCGCCCCCCTCGACGGCACGCTGGCGCGCGGCATCCAGCGGCACGCGCAATTCGGCGTAGGCCGCGGCGTTGGCGGCGAACTCCTTGCCGTCGGTGCGTGTACGGGAAGACAGGATGGCCATGGCGTCGGATCGTCAGGAAGGGGTCTCGGCGCCGCGCACCGGCAGGCGCATCAAGGCATAGCCCAGCGACTTGCCGGTCTGGTCCAGCCGCAGGGTACGCGTGGCGCCGCCCCCCAGGGCGTGTCGCATCACCACGACCACCGCGCCGATGTTGTCCATGGGATGGCATTCCACCTCGCCCCGCACCCAGTCGCCGTAGATCCGCTTCACGTCGGCCGGCGTCACGCTGGCGCGCAGCCACGCATATTCCCGCGGCCCGCGGGCGACCAGGCCGACGGAGCAGACGTCCCCCTTGTCCCCGGACCGCACGTAGGCGATATCTTTCACTTGCAGTGTCATCGGCATGCTCCTCAAGCCACCAGGATCTCGGTCTTCTGTTCGACGGCGTCGCGCGGGATCAGCGTCGGCCACAGCGCGATCACGGGACGCGGCTTCATCGGCGTGCCGAACGAGGTGCCCCCAGGCCCCATGATCCACAGATTCGTCCCGGCCCGCCGCACCTTGTCGGCTTCCTCCTGGGTGCGCGTGCGCACCGCGCAGCGCAGCCCCACCTCGGGCAGTTCGTTGGCCCACTCCCGGCCGGCGAATGCCGCCGCGGGTCCATGCAGGGTGTTCAGGCCGACGAAATCGAAATGCACCTGGTCGGCCGCCAGCCCCATGCGCTCGAAACGCTCGAGCAGGGTCTCGCGCGCCTTCACGGCACGGTCGTAGGCGTTGGGCCATGGGAAAAAAGCCATCGTCTCCCCTATCCATCCATCCTGGTAACCCACCACCATCTTCCACTGGTCGGGCGCGGGCTCCCCCCGCATGCCGCTGACGCGGACGCGGTCCTGGCCTTCGTCATTCAGCGTGAGGGACGTGAAATCGGCCACCGCGTCGGGCATCAGATAGCGGCGGGGATCGCCGATTTCGTAGACGAGGTGTTCCTTGACCGTCCACTGATCGACCCGGCCACCGCTACCAGGCAGCTTGGTGACGGTGGCATCGCCGGTCTCGTCGACCTCCAGGATGGGAAAGCCGACACGGCCCATGTGCGGCATTTCCGCAAACCGCGACGACATGCCGCCCGAGCAGCCCGCCGCGCACTCGACGATGTGCCCCAGCGTCACCGCCGCGGCATACCGGTCCACGTGCGCGGCGTCGCGGCGCCAGCCGAATTCGTAGGCCAGAGGGCCGACGTACAGCGCATTGTCCGATACCCGTCCGGCGATGACGACGTCGGCGCCGCCGGCCAGCCCCTCGCTGATTCCCGAGCTGTCGGTATACACGTTCGCGCAGACCACGCGATCGCGAATGGCCGCGAAATCCTCGTCGCCCGTATCGAGATTGCGCAGCGGCACGCCTTGCGCGACCAGCTCATCCAGCTTGCCCAGCATGTCGTCGCCCTCGACCAGGGCGATGCGGGAGCCGGCCAGTCCCGCCTGGCGGGCCCCCTCGGCGATCCGGTCGGCCGCGGCGCGCGGATTGACGCCACCGCCGTTGGAAATCAGGCGCGTGCCGGCGGCCTTGGCCTTCGGCAACAACGCGATCATGGCCTGCACCGCATCCGGCACGTAGCCGGCGTCGGGCCGCTTGAGCTTCTGCCGCTGCAGCAACGCCATGGTCAGCTCGGCCAGGTAGTCGAAGCACAGGTAGTCCAGGTTCGCCCGTTCCAGCAGTTCTTCCGCGGGGTCCAGCGCGTCGCCCCAGAAGCCCGACCCGGCACCCATCCGCACGATGCGGCCCATATCTGTCTCCATTTCTAATTTCATTTTATTTTATCTAATTTCATTATATTTTTCATTCGACGGAAACGTCAAGCACGAGATCCAGGCTCGACATCGGGCAACATCGAATTGGGGGGTGGGGAGGGAACTGGCCGCCGGGCGAGCGGCAGGCGTACCACTGGGCCGCGCCGCAGTACCTGGGCGACGGCCGGTGCTCGGACACGCCGGTCGAAGATGGCCACGGCCTGGCGGCCGCAATGGCTGGAGGACACGCCAGGCTGAGACGCCTTGCCCGCGCGCCCTTGACCCGGCGCCCGCTACGAACGGTCGAACGCGATCCCCGTGGCCCCCTCCAGTTCGCGCAACAGCTCACCCTGGAAAACCACGTCGCGCGCCGCGGGATGCGGGTCGAGCTGCTGCTGGTGGTGCCAGTATCCGCCGCTCTCGCCGGCCCGCGGATCGTTGCCGGCGGCCAGCCACTCCTGCGTCAGGTGGCCCAGGCGCAGGTCGTCGGGCGCGTTGGGACCCCCCATCTTCGTCGGCACCCACCCCGGATCGACCGCGCTGGCGACGACTCCGGGCCACAACCGGGCAACCGCCATCGCCAGCGCCGTCACGAACAGCTTGCTGTCCGAATAGGACGCCGACTCGCCGCGCCCGTGCCAGTCCAGGCCGCCCAGCTCCGGGCGGCCATCGAAGTGCATGCCGCTGCTCAGGTACACCAGGCGATCCGGCCGGGTGACGAGGGCCGTCAGGACATAGGGCGCGATCACATTGACCGGCAGTATCTGCCGCCCGGTATAGACCCCGGCGTTGTGGATGACCGCATCCATCCGGCCGAGCCGGTTCACCTGGGCGGCGACGTCCTCGGCCTGTCCCTGGTCGGACAGGTCGCCGACCACTGCCCGGGCGCCCCGGTTCAACAGGTCCTGGACCGCATCGAGCCGCTGGCGGCCGCGCACATGAAGCACGACCTCGTGGCCGTCTGCGAGCAGCGTGCCAGCGGCGGCCCGGCCCAGCCCGTCGGCCGAGCCCGTGATGAAGATTCGAGACATTGTCAGCTCCTATGGGAATCAGGACCTCATCGCCGCCAGCGCGTCGGCGGCCTGCTCCAGCCCGCCCAGGATGGTGTCCGCGACACGCGGCGAAAAATCCCGCGGCAGCGCCGCCTGCGCCTCGGCAATGGCCGCGGGCGTGCGGAACAGGATTTCCTCGATGAGCGCCCCGGCCGTCGGCGCGTAGCCGACCAGCCGCGCCGTGCTGTCGAAGTGGCGGCGCTGGATGCCGTGCATCTCATAGTGCCGGTTCTTGCCCAGCAGCGCCATCGCCAGCTTGATCTCGCGGGGCGACCATTGGTTGGCCCGCTCTCCCAATACCGGGTAGGCCGACATCACGTCGTACAACGGGGTCAGGCAAAAACGGCCGCGCGGCAGGAGATGGATGCTGAAGTTCTTGGCATGGCCGTCGGGCGCGCGCAGCAGCCAGAACAGGACCTGCGCGGCCATCAAGGCCTTCATGTCGGCGTCGGCGCGCACCGATTGCCGCAGCGTGGCGAACAAGGCCTTGAGCCCCGGCCCGCCCTCGTTCTCGTATTTGCGCAGCGGCGAGCATCCCGCCACCTGGCAGAAGTCCTCCTGCGGCAGCCGCATGATCCACCGGCCATCGGGCGCGATCCGCCGGTCGAAGCGTTCGACCACCAGCACGCGCTGCTTGCCGAAGGTCGCGATGTCGGCCCCGGCCACGTCCAGTCCATAGGCTTTCAGCAGCCGCAGGCACAACCATTCGTTGTCGACCGAAGTGGTGAAATCCGCCTGCCGGCCGCCCATCAATCCCAGCGGCAGCTTGAAGATGTGGCTCGTGGGCGTGGCGCCGCGCGGCGCGTGCCATTGGCCGTTCCACCGCAGGAAGACGGTCTTCTCTTGCGCGCCCGCCAGCGAAATGCGGAAATCCGCATCCGGATCTCCCTGGGCGCCGAAGGCGCGCGGCGACACGGTTTCGATCAGATGCCGTTCGATGTCCTCGTCGGACAAGGGGACGCCGTCGATGCGGTCGTGGCCGCCCGGCGACTCATGCTCGTCCAGGATCTGCACCGCCCCCACGCAGTCGCTGCCCACCGCCTTCAGCAGATCGAAGGGATCGGTCGAACCGGTCCGGAAACGCTCGGCCACACGGCGGCGGATCACGTCGCTGTCGGGCAGGAGGTTGTCGAAATAGTTGGCGACCCTCTCGCCTTTCAGCGGCAGGTTGTGCAGGTTGAACGGCAGCGACAGCGAGAGTGGCCGGCCGATGTCGGCGCCGGTCCAGTCCGCGTCGTAGTGCAGCTCCATCTCGCCCCGCGCGGGGATCGTCCAGCGGCCGACGCGGATGCCATTGGTCCAGATGTGCAGGCTGCGGCCATGCGATCGACGGCCCATGTCACCAATCCGCGTGTACAGTGGACGGTGGCGCCTGGCCGCCGCGCGGCCCCAGGGTCAGTTCCAATCCGAGCGCGGCGCACCACGCCAACAGTTGCTCCAGGCTCAGTTCATCGGCGTGCAGCTCCAGGTGGGACACCCGCGACTGGCTCAGGCCGATGCGGCCGGCCAGGGCCGACTGGGTCATGCCCCGGGACTTGCGGGCGGCCTGCAGTACCGCGCCCAGTTGCGTAGCGGTCACCAGGACTTGAGGGGGCATGGACATGGCAAAATACCTGGAATCCGAATAAATTCATAATATTTGCAATACAGATATGTGTCAAATATCTGATATCCAAATATTTCATGATCCTCCCGCCGCCATGACCGAGCACGCCATCATCGCCGCCACGCCCGAGCCCCGGACCCGGGAAAGCCTGGCCAGCGGCCTGTCCCGGCTGGGCGTCACGCCCGGCATGACCCTGCTCGTGCACTGCGCCTTGAGCCGGCTCGGCTGGGTCTCGGGCGGAGCGCAAACCGTCGTGCGCGCCCTGCTCGACGCCGTGGGCCCGGCCGGCACGGTGGTGATGCCCGCGCAGTCATCGCAACTGAGCGATCCCGCCAACTGGCAGGCGCCCGCCGTCCCGCCGGCCTGGATAGCAACGATCCAGGCCACGCTGCCGCCGTTCGACCCACGCACCACGCCGACGCGCGGCATGGGCGCGGTGGCGGAACTGTTCCGGACCTGGCCCGGCGCCCGCCGCAGCCCCCATCCCCTGTGCTCCTTCGCCGCGCTGGGCCCGCTGGCCGAATCGATCACGGCCACCCAGGCGCTGGGCGATCCTTTCGGCCACGGCGGGCCGCTGGGATGCCTGTACCGGGAACGCGCAGGCATCCTTCTGCTGGGTACCGGCTTCGACGCGTGCACGGCCCTCCACATGGCCGAGGCCCTGGCCTCGCCCCCGCCGCCCAGGATCTCCGAAGGCGCCCCCGTATGGATGGACGGCCAGCGGCGCTGGGTGGCCTTCGACCTGCCCGCCGGCGATGCGGACCGCTTCCCGTCCCTGGGCGAGGCACTCGTCCGGCAGGGCCTGGCCAGGACCGGACAGGTCGGCTCCGCGTCCTGCCACCTGCTGGACCTGCGGGCGGTGGTGGACGCGGCGGCCCGGCTCATGACGGAAACGAACCGTTGAACCCGGGGCCAGGATTTTTTTCCAGCCGACCGATCCGTTTTCCCCGTCCGATTCGTCTTGGCGGTACCGGACACGCCCGTGCCGGTTCCACCCCTGGAGGAATCCTCGCCATGACCACCGCCGCCCAGCAAGCCGTGACCCTCGTCAACGTCCTGTCGGTCCACCCCGGCAAGCAGCAGGAACTGCTCGCCTCGCTGCGCCAGAACACGGAAACCGTCATCAGGACGCTGCCGGGCTGGATCGCGACCCGCCTGATCGCCAGCGGCGACGGCAAGCGCATCGTGATCCACTCCCAATGGGACAGCGCCGCCGACGTCGAGGCCATGCGCGCCGATCCGCGCATGCAGGCCTATTTCCCGACCATCCGCGACCTCGCCTCGTTCGACTCCATCCTGGGCACGGACGTACTCTCGCACCATCGCTGACAGGAAGACCATGACCCAGGACGACTCGTTCGCTGCCCTGCTGGCCGGCATGCGGCCCCGGCTGCACCGCTATTGCGCCCGCATGACCGGCTCGACCATCGATGGCGAGGACGTCGTCCAGGAGACGCTCATCAAGGCCCTGGCCGCCCGCCCGGCCGCCGCCGGCATCGCCAACATCGAAGGCTGGCTGTTCCGCATCGCGCACAACGCCAGCCTGGATTTCCTGCGCGTCCGGGCCCGGGCCCGGGAAGTGCCCTTGACCGAAGAGATGGAACCCGGCGCCGAAGGCCCCCCACCCGACATCGTCGCGGTAGGGTTCCGGACCTTCCTGCGACTGGCGGTCCTCCAGCGCTGCGCCGTCATCCTCAAGGACGTCCTGGGCCATTCCGTCGAAGAGATCGCCCAGGTGGCGGACTGCAGCGTGCCGGCCGCCAAATCCGCGCTGCAACGCGGCAGGCAGCGGCTTCGCGAACTGGTGGCCCAGGGCGGGGAGCAGCACAGTCCCGTACCGCTGTCGGACGGCGACCACGAGCGCCTGCTGCACTATGTCGCCCACTTCCAGGCCGGCGACTTCGACGCGATACGCCGCATGCTGGCCGACGACGCCCGCCTGGATCTCGTCAACCGCCTCAAGCTGCAAGGCCGCAAGGAAGTAGACTTCTATTTCACCCGCTACGCCGAAGCGGTGCATTGGCGCTTCGCGCCGGGCGCGGTCGAAGGACGGCCGGCGATGCTGGTCTACGACGCCCGCGGCCCCATGGACCGCCCCGCCCACTTCGTGCTGCTCACGTGGCGCGCGGAAGACGTGGCCCGGATCCAGGACTACCTGTTCGCGCCCTATGTGATGGAAGCCGCCGACTGGGTGCGGCTCGACGCCCTTTCCTGAAGGCCCCGCCATGCACAAAGCCACCATCGTCTCCACCGACACCAACTACCTGCATCGCATCCAGGCCGGTCCCTTCGGCCTGGACACCGACGAACCCAAGGCCCTGGGCGGCCAGGGCGGCGCCCCGGCGCCCTTCGACTACTACCTGGCGTCGCTGTCCGCCTGCACCGCGATCACCCTGCGCATGTACGCGCAGCGCAAGGGCTGGGACCTGGGCGAATTCCGCGCCGAGCTGGCCCTGCGCTTCGACGAGCAGGGCACGGCGCACATCCACCGCAAGCTGTATTCGGACCAGCCGCTCACCGCCGAACAATGGAAACGGCTGCTGGAGATCGTGGCCAACACGCCAGTCACCAAGGTCATGCGCAACGGCGCGGTGATCACCAGCGAAGCCCCCGCGGCGGGGGCCTAGATTCCATGGCCTACCTGTGGCTCAAGGCGGCGCATCTGACCGCGCTGATGGTCTGGATAGGCGGCATGCTGGCCGTGGCGCTGGCCCTGCGCGCCACCTCGCCGCGCCGCGAGGAACTGCGCGCCGGCGGCGCCCTGCCCCTGCTGGGAACGGTGCGCCGCTGGGACCACTACGTGACGTCTCCCGCCATGCTGCTGGCCTGGGCCCTGGGCCTGGCGCTGGCGTTCCAGGGCGGCTGGTTCGGCCAGCCCTGGCTGTGGGCCAAGCTCGTCCTGGCGTTGCTGCTGGCCGCCGTGCATGGGCGGCTGGCGGGCGGCCTGCGCACGCGGCTGCGTGACGACATTCCGGTCGTGACGGCCTGGCGGCATGCACCAGGCGCGATCGTGGCGCTGGTGGCGGCCATCGTCGCGCTGGTCGTCGTCAAGCCGTTCGCGTAGCCGCCTGCGTCCTAGTCGAACTGGCCCTGGGTCTCGGGCGCGACCTTGGCGCCCACCAGATAGACCACCGCCAGCAAGGCCGAGGTGATGGCCAGGACATGGGGAATATCCTGCGGCGAACCGCTCAGGAGCGAAACCACCGTGGGCATCATGCCGCCGACGGCGAAGCCGATGTTCCAGGACAACCCCGTGCCGCTGGCGCGCATCTTGGCCGGGAAGCGTTCGTTCAGGAAGATCATGACGGGCGCGATGATGGCACCGCCCAAGAGGGCGATGGCCGAGGCGATCATCGTGATCCGCGGCAGGGACGCGGGCTTGGCGATGAGCAGGAACAGGTACGGCAGCAGCACCAGGCAGAAGACACCCAGCGCGTAGAAGGTCTTCTTGCGGCCGATGATGTCGCTCAGGGCACCGAAGGCCAGCGCGCCGACGATGGTGCCCACCGAGCTGATCATCAGGATCAGCGCCGAACTTTCGTGCGGCACGTTCGCGACCAGTTTCAGCAGCGTCGGCAGATAGCCGGCGGTGATGTAGTAGGTCGCGCCGCCGCCGAAGGTGATCAGCAGGTTGACCAGCAGCACGTTGCGGTACTCGCCCGCGAACAGCGTCTTGAGCGGCGAAGCCTGCCTGGCCGCCCCGTCTTTCTGCCTGGCGCGCTCGGCCTGGATCTTCTTGAAGGAAGGCGTTTCATCCAGCAGCCGGTACATCACCAGGCCGAAAACCGTGCTGATCAGGCCCGAGAAAAACATGACGCGCCAGCCGATCTGGTCGAAGCGGTCGCCGGGAAATACGTAGGACAGCGCGAAGTACACGATGGAGGCCATCAGCGCACCCATGCCGGCGCCGCCGCTACCCACCAGCCCCGACATCAGGCCGCGGTGGCGCGGCGCGATCGACTCCGTGCCTATCGTGTGCGTCGAGGCCACGATGCCGCCCACGAACAGGCCCTGCACGATGCGCAGCGCCAGGAAGATGACGGGCGCGGCCATCCCGGCCTGGTGGATGGTCGGCAAGAGGCCGAACGCCGCCGTGCTCAGTCCCACGCCGACCATGGAAATCATCAACGCCCGCTTGCGGCCGTGCTTGTCCGCATAGGCGCCGAACACGGCCGACCCCAGGGGCCGCACCAGCAGCGCCACCGCGAACGAAGCGTAGACCGCCGCCAGCGACAGGGTCGGCTTGTCCGAGGGAAAGAACAGCCGCCCGATGATGGGCGCCACGTACAGCAGGATGAACAGGTCGAACAGGTCCAGCGCCCACCCGAAGGTGGACGCCAGGCCCGCCATGAAGGCCTTGCGCGACTGCGCGGGATCGGCCGCGGACTCGGGGTCAACGGCGCCGGGTACGGTATCCGTGGTGGTAGTCATGATGTCTCCATTGTTGGAATGAGGCGGCGCCCTGGCTTAGCGGCCTTGCCACTGCGGCTTGCGCTTGGCGTGGAACGCCTCGACGCCTTCCCGGAAATCCTCGGAGGTGCGCAGGCGGCTATAGCAATGGCCTTCGAGTTCGATGGCGATGGACAGCGGCGAATCTTCCGAGTCGTTCAGCAGCTTCTTGACCGTGCGCTGTGCCAGCGGCGAGAACCCGCGCAGTTCGTCCACCAGCTTGTCGGTGGCGGCCTCGAGCTGGTCGTCGGCCACGCACTCGACCACGAAGCCCCAGTCGTAGGCCTGCTGGCCCGGAATGCGGCGCGAACGCATCACGACGTCCTTGGTACGGGCGATGCCGATCATGCTTTGCAGGCGCGCCGAACCGCCCGACCCGGGAATCTGCCCCAGTTTCTGCTCGGGCAGCGCGTATTGCGCCGTCACGCTGGCGATACGGAAGTCGCAGGCGAGCGAGATCTCGAACCCCACGCCGAAGCAATAGCCGCGGTTGGCGGCGATCACGGGCTTGGCGCAGCGGGCCGGCGCGGCGATGTTCCAGGCCAGCCTGGACACATGTTCGGGCGTCGCCTCCAGGAAGCCGCGGATGTCGCCGCCGCTGGAGAAATGCTCGCCTTCGGCCCGCAGCACGATCACGCGCACGCGCGGATCTTCGTCCAGCGCCTCGAACACCAGGCGCAGTTGCTCGCGCTCGGGCATGGTGATGATGTTGAAAGGCGGGCGCTTCAGGACGATGTCGGCGCGCTCGCGCTCCGCATCGACGATGACGTCGAAGCCGTCGAGTTGTTCGAGCAGGGTGTGGGCGGGATGGTTGAGCTTGGGCATGGAGATATCCTTCAGTAGGTCATGCACGGAATTTCGGGATCAGGAACGGTCGGGCTCGAACTCGCCGGCAGTGAGCTTGCGGCGCAGGATCTTCCCCACCGGGGACTTGGGAATCTCGCCGACGAAGACGTACTCGCGCGGGCGCTTGAAATTGGCAAGATCGGTGCCCCGGCAATACGCGTCCAGCGCTTCGCCGTCGACGGCGTCCTTGCGCTTGATGAACGCGACGACGCGCTGGCCCCAGCGCTCGTCGCTCAGGCCGGCGACGGCCACCTCGTCCACGGCCGGATGCAGGGACAGTACCGACTCGATGTCGACCGGCGAGATGTTCTCGCCACCGCTGATGATCATGTCGTCTACCCGGCCGGTCACGTGCAGCTCGCCGTCCTCGTCCAGGTAGCCCGTGTCCCCGGTGAAGTACCAACCATCGTGCAGCGACTTGGCGTCGGCGTCGGGCCGGTTCCAGTAACCCTCGAACGCCTCGTCCCCGGCCAGGTCGGCGATGATCTGCCCTTCCGTTCCACGCGGCGCCAGCTCATCGGGATCGGTCGTCTCCAGCCGCACCAGGCGCAGGCGCGTATTGATGCCCGCGCGGCCCGCGCTGCCGGGCTTGCGGCGCGCATCGGGGTTGATGGCCATGGTGTAGACCTCGGAACTGCCGTAGTGGTTGACGAACAGCTCGGGCCGGAACGCCTCGTCCAGGCGCAGCAGCAGCGCGTCGTGCATGGGCGCCCCGGCGAAGCCGAGCTTGCGGACGCTGGAGATGTCGGCGCCCGCGAAGTCCGCGTGCGCCAGCAGGTCGTGATAGAGCGTCGGCACCAGGTACAGGTTGCTGACCCGCTCGCGCTGGATCACCCCGAGCGCGGCCGCCGGGGAAAAACGCGGCAGGCACACGAAGCACCCGTCCACCAGCGCCATCGCCAGCAGCGAACGCACGCCCATGGTGTGATAGAGCGGCATCACGCCCAGCGTGCATTCGCCTATCCCGTACTGGTTCTGCGCCACGTGGCCCAGCGCGGCCGCCCGCTCCTGGCGATGGCGGCGCGGCACGCCCTTGGGCTTGCCGGTCGTTCCCGACGTGTAGAGCATCAGCGAGATGTCATCCGCCGTGGCGCGCGGGCCGGCCATCCAGGGCCCGGCGGCCAGCAGGCCGGCATACGTGTGGGTCGCCTGCCCGTCCGCGCCGACCACGATGCGCGGCACACCCGCGGCCTCGCCCGCTTGCGCCACGGCGTCGGCGCTGACTTCTTCGTAGACGATGGCCCGGGCCGAGGCGTCGATCAGGCAGTAATCGATTTCCTCGGGCTTGGCGCGCCAGTTCAGCGGCGTGACGATCACGCCCAGGAACTGGCAGGCCCAGTGCAGCGTGGCCATTTCCAGGCGGTTCTGCAACACCGCCAACAAATGGTCGCCGCGCCCGAGCCCCAACTCGTCCAAGCCTTGCGCCACGCGCAGGATCTGCTCCAGCCATGCGGCGTAGGTCAGGCGGGTATCGCCGTCCACCACCGCGATCGCGTCCGGATTGCGCTCCACGCTCTGCAAGAATGTACGTCCCAAATCCAGCATCAGATGCCTCCTATGTGTTCTTGTTGCGCGCGGCGGCCACGTCGAGGACGGCCTGCACGATGGGCGTGTATCCGGTGCACCGGCACAGGTGTCCCGACAGCATGTCCCGCACCTGCTGCTCGGTCGGATCCGGCACCCGTTCCAGGAAGTCGTCGCACGACATCAGGATGCCCGCGGTGCAGAAGCCGCATTGCAGCGCGTGGTGCCGCCGGAAGGCCTGTTGCAGGTCGCCCAGCTCGCCCTCGCGCGCCAGGCCCTCGACCGTGTCCACCTTGCGGCCATCCACCTGGACGGCCAGCGTCAGGCAGGAGCGGCCGGCCACGCCGTCGATGCGCACGGTGCAGGCGCCGCACACCCCGTGCTCGCACCCCACGTGGGTGCCGGTGGCGCCCAGCTCGTGCCGCAGGAAATCCGACAGCAGCATGCGGCTCTCGGCCGTACCCTCGCGCTGCCTGCCGTTCAGCGTGCAGCGGATGCGATGGGTCTTTTCCATGTTCATGGCGTGTCTCCTTGCGCCCGCGCCGCGGCGGCCGCGATGGCCCGGGCCGCCAGTTGCCGCACCAACCGCCGGCGGTAGGCGGCGCTGGCGTGCGCGTCGTCCTGCGCGCCCAGCGTCCAGGCGAAATCGTTGATGGCGGTTTCCAGGTCCCGTTGCTGCAGGCGCGGCCATTGCACGACGGTCGGCCGGTCCGCCACGCCTCCCACGCCCAGGCGGATGGTGTCCTTGCTGACCGCGGCCGCGCAGGCGGCGATGGCGAAATCGCCGTGGCGCAGCGAGAACTCCTCGAACGCGTAGCCCGTGCCCGCGACGCCCAGCGGATAGCGCACGCAGGCGATCAGTTCGTCGCCGGCGCGGGCCGTCGTGAGCATGCCCTGGAAGAAATCCCTGGCCGGCAAGGTCCGGCGGCCGCGCCTGGACGACAGCACCACTTCGCCGCCCAGCAGCGCCAGGCACAGCGGCAGCTCCGCGCTGGGGTCGGCGTGCGCGACCGAGCCGCACACGGTGCCCCGGTTGCGCACCTGGAAATGCGAGATGTGGGGAAAGGCGCAGGCCAGCAGCGGCACCTCGCTGGCCAGGTCCGGCCGCCACTCCACGCTGGCCTGGGTGGCCGCGGCCCCGACCTCCAGCATGCGCCCCGCCACCTTCACGTAGTCCAGCGCGTCGCAGCGCGAGACGTCCAGCAGCACCGATGGCTGCGCCAGTCGCATGTTCAGCACCGTGATCAGCGACTGCCCGCCCGCCAGGATGCGGGCCTCGTCGCCATGCCGCGCCAGCAGGTCGCAGGCCTGCGCCTCGTCGTCCAGGCGCACGTAATCGAAAACCGCCGGCTTCATGCCACCCCCTTCCATCCGAGCCGCGCCAGCAGCTTGCGCCACCAACCGCGCGATCCGGTCTGGGTCGGCTGCCCGCTGGCCTGCCGGCCCAGTTGTTCAAACAATTGCGCCAGGACGATCTTGGCCGCTCCTTCCAGCATGCGGCTGCCCACGGCGGCCACCTTGCCGCTGACCTCGGCGCTGTAGTCGTAGAGGAGGCGCGTGCCGCCTTCGTTGGGCTCGAGCCGCACCTTGCCGCTGCCGCGCGCGGCGCCCAGCGACGAGCTGCCCGAACCGGCCAGGCGCAGGGAATGCGGCGGATCGAGTTCCGACAGCGCGATCTCGGCCGCGTAGCGGGCCTTGATCATGCCCACGCCCACCGTCACGTCGGCGCGATAGCGGTTCTCGCCGATTGCCTCCAGCGAATGACAGCCCGGTACCACCTTGGCCAGGGCCCGCGGATCGAGCAGCACGTTGAAGACGACTTCGGGCGTCGCGGCGATCTGCACACTGCCGGTGGCGGACAGGGCCTTGCCCGAACCGCTTCCCGGCGCGGCGGGGCTCGCGGACGGCGCCGAGGCCTCGCGCGCGCCGGCGCTGGGCGGCGGATCGTCGAATCCGATCAGTTCCATGACCTTGAGCGGCGTCAGCGGCAGCCGGACGTCGCAGGCGCCCCGGATCGGCGCCAGGGCATCCGCGACGGCATTGGCCACGCACACCGGCGTGCTCATGTTGTTGCCCTCGCCCAGGCCCTTGGCGCCCAGCGGCGTGAACGGCGACGGCGTTTCCAGGTGGACGATGACGGGATCGGGCACCTCGCAGGTGGTCGGCACCAGGTAATCGGCGAAGGTGCCGGACTGGAAGCTGCCGTCGCCTCCGTAGCGGAACTCCTCCATCAACGCGGCGCCCAGCCCCTGGGCGAAGGCTCCGCGGATCTGGCCGTCCGCCAGCGCCGGGTTGAGCAGCTTGCCCGCGTCATGCGTGGTGACATAGCGATCGATGCGCACGCGCCCGGTGTCGCGGTCGATCTCGACCGCGCAGATATCGAAGGCGAACCCGTAGGCGGCCGAGGTGTTGACGCGGTCCTGCTCGTCCGGAGCCGTCAGTTGGGGCGGCGTCCAGAATTCGGTCACCCGCAGTCCCGGCGACTCGCCCTCCGGCAACTGGCCCGGCGCCCAGTGCGCGCTGCTGGCCGCGCGCGCGAACGCCAGCATCTTGCCCGGCACGTCCGGCAGGCCCACCTTGCCACCGGCGAACACCACGTCGGCCGGGTCGCACGCCAGTTGATGGGCCACGATGCGCGCCACCTTGTCGCGCAGCCGGCTGGCCGCCAGATGCACGGTGCCCGCCACCGCGCCGGCGAAACGGCTGGAATAGTTGCCCGCGGCGACCGACCACGCATCCTTCTGCGTGTCGAAATCCACGTTCACGGCCACCTGCTGCGGCACGAGGCCGAACACGTCCGCGACGACCTGCGCGCACACGGTCATGTGTCCCTGCCCCGCCGGCGAGGAAGCCACCACCACCGTCACTCCGCCCAGCGGATCAATGCTGACGGTGGCGCTGGCGGTGGCGCCGTTCTTGGGGCCGGCCTTGGCGCGCTGCTCCGCCGTCATGACCGTGCTGATGTAGCCCATGTTGGAGATGGACGGCTCCACGATCGCGGCATAGCCGATGCCATACAACCGGCCCTCGGCCCGGGCGGTGTCGCGCCGTTGCAGCAGTTCGTCCAGTCCGCCCTCGCGTTCGGCCATCTCGGCCGCCAACGGATAGTTGCCGGAGTCCAGCAAGGCGCCCGCCGCGGCGCGGTAAGGAAACGCCTCGGGCTGCACGAAATTGCGCCGGTACACCGCCAGCGGATCGATGCCCAGTTGCTGCGCGATGCGCTGCACCAGGCGCTCCAGCGCGAAATACACCTGGGGGCCGCCGAAACCGCGCACCAGCCCGGCGGGCGTGCGATTGGTCAGCACCACGCGGTTGCGAACCTTCAGGTGGGGAATCGCATAGGCGCCGGTCAGGCAGCCGTGCATGCGATAGAACGTCGCCGGCTCGGGGGCGCGCAGATAGCCGCCCACGTCGTCGAACTGGTCGTAGGACAACGCGCCGATCCGCCCTTCGCCGTCCACGGCGGCCTCGATCGTGCACAGGCGGGACGTCGCCGAGGTCGCGGCCACCAGATGCTCCAGGCGATCCTCCACCCACTTCACCGGCGCGCCCGCCTTGCGGGAAGCCAGGCACATCAGCACGACGTAGGGAAAGACGCTCTGCTTCACGCCGAAGCTGCCGCCCGAGTCCCGGGGCAACTTGTGCCGCAGGCGCGTGCCGGGAATCTTCAGCGCCAGCGCCATGACCGAATGCAGCGAGAACGGTCCCATGAAATTGGAACTGACCTCGTAGCCCTCGTCGCCCGCCAGGTGTTCGGCGATCACCACCGCCCCTTCGATGGGCGTGCAGGAATTTCTCGGATAGAGGACAGTGAGCTGGATGCGGTGTTCCGCCGCCTCGAAGGCGGCGTCCGGCTCGCCGTAGCTGAAACTGCGGTCGCTGACGACGTTGCTGCCCACCGCCGGATGCAGCACCGGCGCGCCCTCGGCAATGGCCGCCTCGATCTCCACGGCCACGGGCAGCACCTCGTACTCGACCCGGATCAGCTCCAGCGCATCTTCGGCGACATAGCGGTCCTCGGCCACGACGACGGCGACCGGCTCGCCCACGTAGCGCACACGGTCCTGGGCCAGCGACCAATGTTCCATGGGCGACTTCACGCCCACGACGAAGGGCTGCGACCAGCGCTTCACGTCGGCCCCCGTCAACACCGACCTGACCCCCGGGAATGCCTCGGCGGCGCCCGTATCGATGCCCAGCACCCGGGCGTGGGCATGGGGCGACCGCAGGATGGCCGCGTGCAGCGTACCCGGCTTGACCGGCAGATCGTCGCCATAGGCGCCGCGCCCCGACAATAGCGCCGTGTCTTCGACCCGCTCCAGCCGGCGCCCGACGAACGGCGCATCGGCCACGGGCAGAACGCCCGCGTCACTCATGCAAGCACCACATGTGTCTTCCTCCTGTTCCGGGCATGCCGCCTTCAGGCGGTCTGCGCGAGGAGAAAGATAAGCGGCACCCTGCCCGCGGCCGTTACCGCCGCATCGGCTCACTTACCATAGAGTCTGATTTTTCAGTTTCCCGACGGGAAAACCGCCCGCCAGCCGGTGGTCAGCGCCCGTCCCTGGCCGGTTCGAGCAGGTCCACCACGCGGCGATACTCGGTGGGCGTGGTGCCCAGGTGCTCGCGGAAGAAGCGGGTGAAATGGCCGGGCGCGGAAAAGCCCATGTCGTAGGCCAGGTCCGCGATGGGCGTCTGGCCCGCGGTCAGCGCGGTGATGGCCGCTTCCATGCGCAGCACGTTGGCGTACACGCGCGGCGTCAGCTTGGTCGTCTTGCGGAACAGTTCGAAAAAATGCGCCCGGGACAGGCCGCACTCGGCCGCCAGCACGTCCATGTCCAGCGACTGCCCGATGTTCTCGCGCATGCGGCTGATCGCCTTGCGGATGCGCACGTCGCCGTGATGCTGCCGCAGGGTGCCCAGCAGCGACTGGTAACTGCGCCATTCGGAATGATGTTCGATCGTGGCGATCATCAGTTCGAACAGGCGCTCCTCCAACTGGCCGGACGGCAGCTCCGCCATCAGCAGCATGTCGCGGGCCAGCGCATCGGCCAGCTTGCGCGCCGCCGGCGACAGGGCGACACAGGGTTGCTGGAAGAAATGGGGATGCGCGCTGACCGTCAGCGCCTGCTGGATGCCAGCCAGCCAGCCGGGTTCGATGTACAGCGCCAGGATGACCGTGCGCTGCACCTCCGCGCCGTTATGGCTGTACGAATGCGGTTCCCAGGCGTTGATCAGGACGGCGCTGTCGTCCGTCAGCGGCTGCGGCTGGCCGCGCACCGAGAAATACGTGTCCGCGCCGAAGGCCTTGATCAGCACGTGGCAATGGTGATGCGCATGCGACACCAGGAGCATGTTCATGTCGAGCAATGCGACGCGCCCGAACTTTCCCTGCAGGATCCTGATCGCTGCGGACATGAGGTCCCCCCCTACGCGCTGACGCGCGCTCCCCGGGGGGCGGCACTGGCGGACCGGCGGAGCCGGATCCGCGGGGCCCTGGGCAGGGGGTGGTGTTCTGCAGGGGAAGCTGACATGGGGAATGCTCCACGTGACCGTATGCGACAGGAGGCCTGGGTGCTCCTTGTGTTACCGAGCGAGTCATTGGATTTTAATATAACCCCGCTGGAAAACCAGGCTGGGCACCGGCGTCCTAGGGGCTCAGGGCCCACTCCGCCGCGTGGAGCGCATGCAGGCGCGTGGTGTCGAACAGGGGCGCGTCCACATGTCCGGGCTCCACCAGCAGCGAGATTTCGGTGCAGCCCAGGATGATGGCCTGCGCGCCGTTGTCCCGCAGGCGGCGGATGATGGATAGATAGGCCGCGCGCGACGCGTCCAGGATGCGGCCCAGGCAAAGCTCTTCGTAGATGATGCGATGCACCGTGGCGCGGTCGGCCTCGTCCGGGACCAGGACCGTCAAGCCGTGCCGCTTTTCCAGGCGGGCCCGATAGAAATCCTGTTCCATCGTGAAACGCGTACCCAGCAGCCCGACGGTGGCATATCCTTCGGCGCCCAGGGCCTGCGCGGTCGGATCGGCGATGTGCAGCAGCGGAATGGCCACCGCCTGCTCGATCTGCGCCGCCACCTTGTGCATCGTGTTGGTACACAGCACGATGCCTGCGGCGCCGGCCCGCTCCAGCCGCTGCGCGGCGTCCGCCAGCACCGCGCCCGCCCGCTCCCACTGGCCGGCGTGCTGCAACTGCTCGATCTCGTGGAAATCCACGCTGTACAGCACCAGCCGCGCCGAGTGCAGGCCGCCCAGGCGCTGTTTGACGGCTTCGTTGATCTGCCGGTAATAGGGAATGGTGGATTCCCAGCTCATTCCGCCTATCAGGCCCAGGGTCTTCATATGTGCTCCAGCGCCGGACATCGGCGGCCCGTGGATTGCGCCAACATTTTGTAATGAATTTGTTCGGCCAGTGCAATCGACATCCCGCCCCGCGGCCGCGATCGGCCTGGCGGATTGCTTATCATAGGGGCCGTTCCCGGCATCACAACGACAACGATCCATGGGCCAAGCCTTCCAGGAGCTATCGGCATGGCAGGTCATGCTGGCAGGCCTGCTGTTCTTCGGTGGTATCTACCTGCTGTTCGGCGCCGCGACCTGGCTGCTTACCCGCCACCTGCTGCCCGCGCTGGGCCTCGGACGTCCGCTGGACCCCCGCCCGCTCGCGCCGGGCCAGTTGCGCCGCGAATTACTCCAATCGGGCATGTCCATCCTGCTGTTCGGCACCGGCATGATCTTTCCGTGGGGCCTGCTGCAACTGGGCTGGGCCCGGCTGGATCCCGCCGCCAGCGGGGGGAAGATCGCGCTGGAGATCCTGGCCCTGGTGGCCTGGAACGACGTGCACTTCTGGATCAACCACCGCCTGCTGCATACGAAGCTGCTGCGCCGCTTCCACCTTCCCCATCACCGCTCCATCGTCACGACGCCGTTCTCGACCTACAGTTTTCATCCGATCGAGGCCCTGATGCTGGGCAACGTCATCCTGCTGCCCATGGTGGTGCACGACTTCAGTTTCTGGTCGCTGGCCTCGGTGCCGCTGTTCAGCCTGTTCTTCAACTGCATCGGCCACGCCAACTACGACTTCTTCCCCCGGGTGTCCTACGCCCACTGGTTCGCCGCGAGCCGCCGGCATCATCTGCACCATGCCTGCTTCAACGGGAACTACGGGTTCCAGTTCACCTTCATGGACCGCCTGTTCCGCACGCGCCTGCGGGCGGACGCGGCGGCGCTCCTGTTGAAGGTCCATGAACGCAGGGCCGCGGACGGCCATGAATAGCGGACGCCCCCTGCTGCCCACGCTGCGCAACCGCCGCGACTGGCAAAGCCTGCTGTACCTGGCCGCCCTGCCGGCACTGGCCGCCTGGCAATGGCGCCACGGTTTTTCGCTGCCGCTCTACGCGCTGATGCTGTTCCTGACCCTGGGCATAGGCGTCATCCACCACAACCACACCCACGTGCGGATGTGGCGTGGCCGCCGGGCCAACCGCGCCACCGATTTCTGGATCACGCTATTGCAGGGACACCCGACCTTCGTGTTCCATCCCGCGCACGTGGCCAACCACCATCGCCACCGGCATGGTCCGCAAGACATCGCGCGCACTTATCGCTTCGGCGGCGACACCAATCACCTGTGGGGCTATCTGGCACACCCCGTACAGGCAGTCTGGGTGCTCTACCCCGCTTTCGTCCGCTGGCTGTGCCGCCTGTATCGGCACTGGCCCGGCGCCTGGCGCTACTGCATGGCCCAGTACGCCGCCTGGCTGGGCCTGTGGGCCGGGCTGCTGGCGCTGAACCCGGCCAAGGCCCTGGTGTTCGTGATCGTGCCGCAACTGCACGGCCTGCACTGGCTGCTGGCGACCAACTACCTGCAACACGCGCATGCCGACGGCGGCCCCGCGCGCGGCCGCGCGCTGGGCTATGCCCGCAACTTCGAAGGATTGGTCAACCCGCTGCTGTTCAACATCGGCCTGCACACCGCCCACCATGAACACTCGCGCGCCCACTGGTCCGAGCTGACCGGCCTGCACCACCGGCGCTACCGGCATCGCGTGCCGGTAGCGCTGAGCGAACGCGGCCTCGCGCCCTACATGTTCCGCGTCTTCATCCTGGGGACCTTCAGCGCGCGCTTTCGCTCGCGGCCCCTGATGACACAGGCCACGCCACGCTAGGCCGCCGCGCCCTTCAAGAGAACCCCATGCCCATCGCCTTCGACCGCGTCTACCTGCAAAGCGCCGGCTACTTCATGCCCGGCCAGCCGGTGTCCAACGATGAACTGGACCGCTACATCGCGCCCCTGAACCGCATCTCCGGACGCATCAAGCAGCGCATCCTGGCCGAGAACGGCATCAAGCAGCGCTACTACGCCATCGACGCCGAGGGCGCCACCGTGTACAGCAACGCCAGGATGGCCGTCCATGCCATCCAGGACTGCCTGCGGCGCGCCGACGCCCGCCTGGCCGACGTGTCGCTGCTGGCCAGCGGCAGCTCGGGCGGCGACGCCCTGATGCCCGGCTTCGCCAACATGATCCAGGGCGAACTGGCCGCCCACCCCATGGAAACGCTATCGGTGCACGGCATCTGCGCCGCCGGCGTCTCGGCCATCCAGGCCGCCGCCCAGGCCGTGGAAATGGGCGGCCACGACCGCGCCCTGGCGGTGGCCAGTGAACTACCCTCGCGGCTGTTCAAACGTTCACGCTTCACCGCGCGCGGCTACGATGCCGACTTCGACTCCCACTTCCTGCGCTGGATGCTGTCGGACGGCGCCGGCGCGCTGCTGCTGGGCAACGCGGGCTCGGCGCTGCCCGGCGCCTCGCGGGGCATGCGCCTGAAACTGAAATGGGTGCACCAGCGCTCGTTCTCGGGCGACTATCCGGTATGCATGCAACTGGGCCTGTCGGCGGACCGCGAACGCGTGCACCTGGACTACCCCTCGTGGACCGAGGCGGAAGCCGACGGCGCGCTGGCGCTGCGCCAGGACATCCGCCTGCTGCCCCACCTGTTCGACATCGGCATCCACGAGTACGCCCGTCTCGCGCGGGACGGCTGGGTCCGGTCCGACCGGATCGATCACTTCCTGTGCCACTACTCGTCCGAGAAATTCATCCCCGTCGTCAAGGACCTGCTGGAGAAAGCCGGCCTGGAAATCCCGCACGAACGCTGGTACAGCAACCTCGCCTGGCGCGGCAATACCGGCGCCGCGTCCATCCTGATCATGCTGGCCGAATTCCTGGAGACGCGCGCCGTGGAACCCGGCCAGCAGATCCTTTGCTACATCCCCGAGTCCGGGCGCTTCACCACCGCCTACATGCTGTGGGAAGTGGAAAGCCTGGATGCCGCGCCCGCCACGGCTGCCGCTCCACGCGTGACGCGCGTGGCCGACGCGC
The DNA here is from genome assembly GCA_009360345.1 of Alcaligenaceae bacterium SAGV5. Taxonomy (GTDB): domain Bacteria; phylum Pseudomonadota; class Gammaproteobacteria; order Burkholderiales; family Burkholderiaceae_B; genus Pigmentiphaga. Next base: position 1,086,196 of record SPDP01000001.1, on the reverse strand, counting down.
CCGACACCGACCCCATCGCCCCGCCCCATGACCCGGCCACCGCATCGCCGGAACTGGGGCCGCTGCTGACCGAACTGGCCTCCATCTGGCACGACTACCGCTCGCGCGTCTGGCGCACTCCTGTCGTGCACAAGCTGCGCACCCGCCGCTTCCAGGCCGCCGACTACCTGACCTGGATGGAAAACTGGATTCCCCAGGTCCGCGAAGGCAGCAAATGGATGCGCGAGGGCGTGGCCTCGCTGGGGCCGGACTACCAGCCCCTGGCCGCCTTGATCGAGACCCATGCGGGAGAAGAACAGAATGACTTCAAGATCCTGTTCCAGGACTACCGGAACGCCGGCGGCCGCATCGACGACCTCGACGCCCTGCGCCGCAACCCTGGCGGCGAGGCCTTGAACGCCTACCTGCACGGTCTGGCCGCCACGCGCGATCCGATCGGTCTCCTGGGCGCCATCTACATCATCGAAGGGACCGGCCAGCGCATCATCCCCGCCCTGCTGCCGCTGCTCAAGGCCAGCCTGCCGCTGCCGCCGGACACCTACCGCTTCCTGGAATACCACGGCCACAACGACGAAAACCACCTGGCCCGCTGGCTGGCCGCCGTCGAACTGGCCCTGGACTGCGACCCCGCCGGGAACGCCGCCCGGCGCATCATCGACACCGCCCGCCACACCGCGGCCCTGTACCTGATGCAATTCCACCACGTCATGGAGGACGAGGCCCGATGAGAAAAAGAAAAGACCCCGACTTCCTGGCCAAGGCGCACGACCCCGCCGACCCCAATCCCTGGCTGGCCCTGTACCTGGACCGCAGCACCCCCCTGCCCGACGAGGTCAAGAAAAGCTGGCTGACCGATTCCAGCAGCAACTCGCGCCAGTACCTGCTGCCCCTGCTGCGCCCCATCGCGCGCGGCTTCATCATCCTGATCCAGGTGCTCAAGATCTTCCTGCCGCGCAGTTGGTCGCACTCCCGGCTGCTGCACCGCGTGCTGGCGTGGGGGCTCACGCGCTTCGTCTCGCCCGAGGCGAACTGGCTGATCCTGCGCCACTTCCACCTGGGGGCGCAGATCCTGGCATTCATCGCGGCGAACTCACCGGTGCCGATCACCACCACGCCGCTGGAACCGAGGAACATCGACGACCTGAAGGACGACCTGTTCGTCAAACACGATCTGAACCTATTCAACTTCGTCATCCGCCTGAACCAGGCCCTGCGCGACGCCGGTGTCGAGATGCACCCACCGGCCCGCGTGGATTTTTCCATGATCCGCGACCCGGGCCTGCGGCTGGAGGACATGCCGCGCACACGGCTGAACTTCCTGGACCTGCAAAGCGCGATCGAACTCTTCACGCCGCTGTACCAGCTGATGCTGACCGACAACGACTTCTGGCGCGCCGCCAACTCGCTGCAACTGGACGAGACCATAGGCATCTACGCCGCCAGGCTGATGGGCGCGCCGGAGCATCTCATCCTGGTCAACAACAAGCATCCGCTGGTGCCGATGTCGACTTTGCGGGCGGGGTACCGGCTGGTGCTGCATGGCCTGTCGACGGAGATGCTGCACAGCCTGTTGATGGACAGGAAAGCCGCGCGTGAAGGAGACGCGTAGGCACCGCCCAGCCACCCGGCCGCCGGCGCCCGGCCTCCCGGCCTCAGTGCGTCATCCGTGCCGCGATCAGGAACCGCGACACCATGTTGTAAGCCGCCACCGTGACCAGGATGTCGACCTTCTGGTGCTCGCTCATCCCCCGCGTGGCGCGCTCGTACAGCTCGTCTGGCACCGCGATGTCGCGGGTCATCGCATCGGCCAGCTCCAGGGCAATGGCCTGCGCCTCGGTGAAGGCGGGGGAGCCCGGCTTGAAATCGCGCACCGCGTCGATCGCCTCCCGCGACACGCCGGCCTTCAAGGCATGCGGCACGTGAGCCTCGAATTCGTAGTGGGCGCCGTTCAGGATCGCCACCCGCAGGATGATCAACTCCCGCACGCCCGGATCGATGCTGTTGCGATTGCGTACCGCCGAGAGCAGTTGCTCCCAGCCATGCGCCACTGGCGGACTGTTCAGCAGCACCTGGTACAACAACGACACCTGGCCGCGTTCCGCGATCAGTTGGGCCTCTTGCTTGGCCAGTTCGGGACGGGTACCGGGTTCGATCGGGGGGATGCGCATGCTGCGGGAACTCCTGTGGAAACGTCGGACGATGGGAGGCGCCAAGATAGCACTATCGATCGACGAGTGTTCAGGCGCTCCGCGCGTAATACCCCAGGAACATGGCGACAGCCGAATCGGCCACCCGCTCCCGGTCGGCCCGCGCCAACGGCGGCTGCCCGAGAGTGACCTGGGGCCAGAACGCGAAACTCTTCACCAAGCCTTCCAACTGGTGGCCCGCGAAGCCCGGATCCACCGGGGCCAGGCGCCCGTCATGCATGGCCGCCTGTATCCAGGCGGTCACGCCGCTTCCCTTCTCGTCCATCCGGCAAACGATGTCCTGGGCCCGATCCGGGGCATGGATGATTTCGGCCATGGCCACCCGCGCCAGCGCGATGAAATTCGGATCGCCCAGCAGTTCCAGCTTCTGCATCAATAGCTGGCGCAGTTGCTGCGTCAGGGGAAGATCGGACCGGTAGGGTAAATCGACGCTGGCGGCGCTGCTCGCCCACAGCTGTTCGAGCATCAGCGCGAACAGTTCTTCCTTGCTCGGAAAGTGGTTGTAGACAGTGCGCTTGGACACGCCCGCCGCCTGGGCGATGCGGTCCATGCTGGTCGCCTCGTAGCCGGCGGTGCGGAACTCCTCCACCGCCGCGCGCACGATGTCCTCGCGTTTACGTTCGGTCAGCCGCTTCGTCGGCCGGGAGGTGCGCGGATGTTGATCTTCGGGTGACATGCCACGAATTTTACACTGTGCAGTGTACTTTTTGAAAAATGGAAACTACACTGTGCAGTGTAATTAATGCCACGTCTTCCATGAAGCGCCTGTTCCTCGTCATCCTGCTCGGAATCTTCGCCGTGACCGCCATCGCCACCTGCCATCGCCCAGCCCTGCCCAGCTACCCGGAATCGCCGCAGCACCGCGACGGACGCTTCCACAATCCGGTCCCGCGCCCCGCCATCGGCTTGTGGCAGGGACTGAAACTGGCCTGGACCTTCTTTTTCGCCAAACCGGACGGCACCGTTCCCGATACGCCCATCCCGGTGCGCGCCCTGGATCGTGCGCAGCTTGAAGCGGCGCCCGACCACAGCCTATATCGCCTGGGGCATTCGACCGTGCTGATGAAGCTGCGAGGGCGCTACTGGCTGACGGATCCCGTGTTTTCCAGGCGCGCCTCGCCGGTGCAATGGGCCGGCCCGGCACGCTTCCATGCGCCGCCCATCGCCATCGAGGATCTGCCACCGATCGCGGGCGTCATCCTCTCGCACAACCACTACGATCACCTCGACCACGCCGCGGTCGCGCAACTGGACGCCAAGACCACCCGATTCATCACCCCGCTGGGCGTCGGCGACCAGTTGATCGCCTGGGGTATCGATCCCGCCAAGGTGGAACAGCTGGACTGGTGGCAGTCGGCCGACATCGATGGCCTGCGCCTGACCGCCACGCCCGCCCAGCACTTTTCCGGCCGGGGCCTGACGGACAGCGACCGCAGCCTCTGGGCCTCCTGGGTCATCCAGGACGCCGGCCTGCGTGTCTTCTTCAGCGGCGACAGCGGCTACTTCGACGGTTTCAAGAAGATAGGCGATGCCTATGGCCCCTTCGACCTGACCTTGATGGAAACCGGCGCCTACGATGAGCGCTGGGCTTTCGTGCACATGCAGCCCGAACAGACGCTGCAGGCGCATCTCGATCTGCGCGGCCGCTGGCTGCTTCCGATCCACAACGGCACGTTCGACCTGGCATTGCATCCCTGGGAACAGCCATTCGAACGCATCCTGGCATTGGCTGCCGCGCACCGGGTGGCGCTGACCACCCCGGTCATGGGCGAGCGGATCGACATGCGTGCGCCCGGACCCGGCACGCCATGGTGGCGCAAGGCGCTGCGCGCCGAAGGTCCGACGCCATCCACATCCCAGGCGATCGTGCGCTAAAGCTCCAGTGCCTCCTTCAACAGCGCAACCCGGGGATTGGCCGGCCCCTTGCGAACGATCAACGCCACCACGCTGGCAGGCGGCTCGGGCACGACGCGTATCTGCTTGACCGAGCCCGCCCGCAACGCGCTGTGATGAAGCAGCGCCACGTCCGGCACGATGCCTATGCCCAGGCCGGCGCCCACGAACTGGACGCTGGTGGTCGGACTGGTCGACTCGATCACCGGCACGGGCACCGGGACGCCGGCATGGGTGAAGCAGTCCTCGATCAGCTTGCGGCCCATCGAGCCTTCCACCGGCATCACCCACGGCTCCTGCGACAAACGGGTCCACTCCACGCGCCGCGCGCGCGCCAGCGGGTGGCCCGGGGACGCGACCACGGCGAACTGCGCCTCGAACAACTTGATGTACTCGAAGGCATCGGTATCGGATTCCAGCATCTGTACCGGAAAAGTGGTGACCAACGCATCGAGTTCGCCCCGGGCAAGCGCGTCGATCAGCGCGGGGACGCGGTCTTCCAGCAGTTGCACCCGCACGGGTAGTTCCTGCTGCACCAGCTTCGCCACCACGCCCGGCATATAGGTCTGCGCCAGGAATGGCGGCGCGCCTATCCGCACCTGGGCCATGAAGCGATCGACCGCCACGGCCTCGCTGCGCAGGTGGTGCAACTCTTCCAGCAGCAGGGTGGCGCCGCGCAGCACGACGCTGCCCCGGTCGGTCGGCGTCAGGCCGCGCGCCGTGCGCACGAACAAGGGGAAGCCGAACGCGCTCTCGATCTCCGTCAGCGCCTTGCTGATGGCCGGTTGCGTCAGGTTGAGCGACTGGCCCGCCGCGCGCAGGCTGCCCGTGGCCTGCACCTCCTTCAACAGACGCAGGTGGCGAAAGCGCAGCTTGGCTACCAGATGGTCGGGTTCGATCACTTCGCTTCTCCGCAGACATCAAACATAAAGCTATCACTCTATGAAAATATATTACTTTTATATTTACGACAGTTCGCTATCCTTCACGCATTCCTATACCAAGCATCACAAGGAGACGACATGGAACGCCGCACCTTCTGCCTGGGCGCCCTGGGCGCCGGAATGATGCTCGACCACGCTGCGTGGGCCGCGCCCGCCTATCCTTCGAAAGCGGTGCGCATCGTCGTGCCCTACGCCGCCGGCGGCGGACCCGACATCATGATGCGGCAATTCGGCCCTTTGCTGGGCGCCGCGCTGGGCCAGCCCATCGTGGTCGACAACAAGGTCGGCGCGGGCGGCGTGCTGGCCGCCCAGCACGTCGCGCAGGCGCCGGCCGACGGCTACACCGCGCTGATGGGGTCGAACTCGCACCTGATCCAGAAGGCCTTGCAGCCCAGCCTGATGTTCGACCCGGTCAACGATTTCGCGCCGGTCACCGCCATCGCGACCTCCCCCACCGTGCTGGTCGTCTCCGCAAGCTCGCCCTACCACAGCCTGCAAGACCTCGTTGCCGCCTTGCGCGCCAGCTCCAGGAAGTTGAACTGCGCCTCGGGCGGCATCGGATCGGGCGCGCATCTGGGCGGCGCCACTTTCGTGTCGTTGCTGAAGGTCGAAGCGGTGCACATTCCGTTCAAGGGTTCGGTGGAAATTCCCATCTCGCTCCAGCGCGGCGACACTGACTTCGCCTTCACCATCGCGGGCACCGCCATTCCCCAGGTCAAGAGCGGCAAGCTGCGCGCCCTGGCCGTGACCAGCCGCGAGCCCCTGGCCGAGCTGCCCGGCGTTCCCCCTCTGTACGAACTGCTGCACAGCGACCTGGCGGTCCAGGAGTTCTGGTTCGGCATCTGGCTGCCCAGGAAATCGCCCGCCGAAACGGTCGACAGGCTCTTTGCCGCGACCACGGCGGCGCTCAAGGACCCGTCGGTCAAGGGCCTGTTCGAAGCGGCCGGCAACCGCGTGATCCAGAGCGCCAGCCCACAGGCCGACGCCGCCTTCGTACGCGACGAATATCGCAAGTGGGCCGACATCATCAAACTGACCGGCATCACCGCCGGCTGAACGGAAAAGCTTCATGTCCAAGCCACTCGAAGGCGTGCGCGTGCTGGATCTGTCGCACGTGATCGCCGGCCCCCTGGCCTCGTTCTACCTGGCGCAGCTGGGCGCCGAAGTCATCAAGGTGGAGCCGCCGCTGGCGGGCGAGGTGCTGCGCTCGATGAAAGAAGGCGCCGACACCGACACGCCCACCGGCTTCGCCGCCCTGAACGCCGGCAAGCAGTCGCTGGCGCTGGACATCCGGAGCGCGCAAGGCGCCGAACTGTTGCGCACCCTGGCCGCGTCCGCCGATGTCTTCATCGAGAACTTCCGGCCCGGCGTGGTCGCGCGCCACGGACTGGACTACGCATCGATCCAGGCCGTGAAACCTGACATCGTCTACTGCTCCATCTCCGGTTTCGGCCAGCAAGGCGACTGGTCGCAGCGCGGCGCCTACGACCACGTCGTGCAGGCCCTGACCGGCATGATGATGATGTCCGGCGAAGGCCACGACGCGCCGCCGCTCAAGGTCGGCTTTCCCGTCATCGACGTCGCCGTCGGCATGCTGGGGGCGCTGTCCATCGTCTCCGCGCTGCATCGCCGGTCGCGCGACGGCAGCGGCCAGTACATCGACGCCTCCATGGTGCAGGCTTCCCTGATGCTGATGTACACCAACACCTGCGCCTACCTGACCGACGGTACCCCCACGCGCCGCGTCGGCAACCGCGGCTACACGGGCAGCCCCGCGGCCGACACCTATCCGTGCGCGGACGGCTGGCTGGCGGTGGCCGCGAACACGCCGGCCCAGTTCCGCAAGCTGGCCGCCGTCCTCGGGGTCGAGGAGCTGTGCGGCGACGCGCGGGCGCTGGACCTGGCCGCGTTCAACGCTCCCAATGGCTTCGTCGTGCCGAACGACCGCGAATACGTCGCGCAGCGCCTGCGGCAGGCCTTCGCGGCCCACAGCGCGGCGCGCCTCGAGGAACGCCTGAGCCAGGTGGGCGTGCCCGCGGCCCGCGTAAGAAAGCTGGAGGAATTCCTGGACGAGGCCGATGCCACCGGCTGCGTGAACCTGCCGGACTATCGCTTCCACCAGGGCGGCGGCGAAGTCCGCACCCGGGGCATCGGTTTCCACTTCGACCAGGACGGCGGCCCCAGCCCCGACGGCGCGCCCGCGCTGGGCGAAGGCACCCACGCCGTACTGGCCGAAGCCGGCCTGGACGAAGCGTCCATCGCCGAACTGGAACGCGCCGGGATCATCCGCACACACGCCAAGGCGGCCGCGCCCCAGGCGTCCTGACAACCTCGACCAATCCGAGAACCTATGACACCTCTCCTGCAAGGCCGCATCGCCATCGTCACCGGAGCCGGCCGCGGCCTGGGCCGCTCCCACGCCCTGGAACTCGCCCGCCATGGCGCCAGGGTCCTGGTCAACGACATGGGCGCCGACCGGCCCGGCTCCGAGGCCCAGGCCGTCGTGGACGCCATTCGCGCGGCCGGCGGGCAGGCCCACGCAAACGGCACCGACGTGACGGATCCCCAGCAGGTCCAGGCCATGGTGCAACAGGCCGTGGCGCAGTGGGGCCGGGTCGACATCCTGGTGAACAACGCCGGCATCCTGCGCGACAAAAGCTTCGCCAAGATGAGCCTGGAGGATTTCCGGCTCGTCATGGAGGTCCACCTGATGGGCTCGGTGCACTGCACCCACGCCGTGTGGAACGCCATGCGCGAACAAAACTACGGACGCATCGTGATGACGACCTCGTCCTCCGGCCTGTACGGCAACTTCGGACAGGCCAACTACGGCGCGGCGAAGATGGCCCTGGTCGGCCTGATGCAGACCCTGGCCCTGGAAGGCGAGAAGTATGGCGTGCGGGTGAACTGCCTGGCCCCCACGGCCGCCACGGCCATGACCGAAGGACTGCTGGAACAGGAAGCGCTGGACCTGCTGTCGCCCACCTCGGTCAGCCCCGCCCTGGTGGCCCTGGTCGCCGAAAACGCCCCGACCCGCACCATCCTGATGGCCGGCGCCGGCAGCTTCGAACAAGCCAACATCACCATGACCCAGGGCATCTGCCTGAGCGGCGCCGAGCTGTCGGCCAACGTCCTGGCCCGGCGGCTGGGCGAAGTGGCCGACCGCCGGGGGGAAGTCGTTCCCGCCACCGGCTTCGACCAATTGCGCCATGAAATCGCCAAGGCCCAGGCGCAGCGCCAGCCCGCCCCCTCCTCGGTCTGACCGCACACCATGGCAACCCGAGAAGTCGTCGTCCTGTCGGGCGTGCGCACCCCCATAGGCAGTTTCGGCAAAAGCCTGAAGGACGTCGCGCCCGCCACGCTCGCCACCGAGGTCCTGCGCGCCGCCGTCGCGCGCGCGAATATCGAACCGGCCCAGGTCGAGCATGTCTGCTTCGGCCAGGTCATCAATACCGAACCCCGCGACCTGTACTTGTCGCGCATCGCCGCCATCGAGGGCGGCTGCGGCCAGGAAACGCCGGCCTTCAACGTCAACCGTTTATGCGGATCGGGCCTGCAGGCCATCGTGTCCGCGTCGCAGTCCATCCTGCTTGGCGACTGCGCCACGGCGGTCGCCGGCGGCGCCGAAAACATGTCGCGCGCCCCGTACGCCAGCCAGGCCATGCGCGCAGGCGCGCGCCTGGGCGACACCCCGATGGTGGATACGCTGCTGGGCGCGCTGCACGACCCCTTCCACCGCATCCACATGGGCATGACGGCAGAGAACGTCGCCCGGCAATATGGCATCACGCGCGGGGAACAGGATGCGCTGGCCGTCGAAAGCCATCGCCGCGCGGCACGGGCCAACGCCGAAGGCCGCTTCGCCTCGCAGCTCGTCCCGCTCACGGTGCCGGGCCGCAAGGGCAGCACCACTTTCGCCCAGGACGAGCACATCCGCGGCGACGTCAGCCTGAGCGACCTGGCGGCCCTGCGGCCCGCGTTCGCGCCGGACGACGGCACCGTCACGGCCGGCAACGCCTCGGGTATCAATGACGGCGCCGCCGCGCTCGTACTGATGGAACGCGCCCGCGCGCAAGCCTGCGGCGCGCGGCCCCTGGCCCGGCTGGTGGCCTATGCCCATGCGGGCGTCGATCCGCGCTACATGGGCATGGGCCCCGTTCCCGCCACGCGCGCCGTGCTGGACAAGGCGGGCCTTTGCGTGGACGATATCGACGTCGTCGAATCCAACGAGGCCTTCGCGGCGCAGGCCTGCGCGGTCGCCCGCGAGCTTGGACTGGACCCCGCCAAGGTCAATCCCAACGGATCGGGCATCGCACTGGGCCATCCGGTGGGCGCGACGGGCGCCATCATCACCGTCAAGGCCTTGCACGAACTCCAGCGTATCGGCGGCCGGTATGCGCTGGTCACCATGTGCATAGGCGGCGGCCAGGGCATCGCCGCCATCTTCGAACGGATCTGATCATGGCCAGCCGCCCCCCTGTTTCATTCGACTCCGTACAGGCGCTCATGCGCTTCGTGGGGAAACCCGCGATCGTCTCCGAATCCATCGTCGTGGACCAGGAGATGATCGACCGGTTCGGACAGGTCACGCGCGACAACCAATGGATCCATATGGACCCGGCGCGCGCGCGGGCCGAGTCGCCATATGGGCAGACCATCGCCCATGGCTTCCTCGTGCTGTCCCTGCTGACGTATTGGCAAGCGAGCTGCGTCGCCTTTCCCGGCGCGGCCATGGCGTTGAACTACGGCTTCGACAAGATCCGCTTCACGGCCCCCGTGCCTTCCGGGGCCCACGTCTCGGCCCGGTTCGCCTTGGCCGACGTAAAGGAAACCCGGCCCGGCGAGGCCCGTTGTTCGTGGGACGTCACGGTCGAGGTCGAGGGTGCGCCGCGGCCGTCGGTCCATGCGGCATGGCAGATCATGGTCCGCTACGAGGGCCGGGTGCCGGCTTGACTTCGCCAGGACCGTGGCCGAGGCCTTGAGTCGCCCGAGCGCTCAGCCTCCGGCATGCATGTCCCGGAACAACCGGGGAGACATCCCGAACCGGCGTTCGAAGGCCTCGGCAAAACGCGCCGCTGGAAACAGCCCCACCTGCACCGCCACCGACTTCAACGACAGCCCCCGGGACAGCAGCATGCGAGCGGCATCCAGCCGCGCGGTCTCGACGAAGCGGGCCGGCGTCACGCCCGTCGCCGCGACGAACCTGCGGTGGAAGGTACGTTCGGCCAGCCCCGCGCGGGCCGCCAGCGCCGGCACGTCCAGCGGCTCCTGGAGATGGCCCTGTATCCACGCGATCAGCTCGCCAAAGGGGCTGTCGGCCCGGGCCTGCGCCTGGAGCACGGGACTGAACTGGGACTGATAGCCCGGACGGCGGGCGTACAGCACCAGCCGCTGCGCGACCTCGCCGGCGACCTTCGCGCCCAGGTCGGCGGCGACCATCGCCAGGGCCATGTCGATGCCGGTCGTCACGCCGGCCGAGGTCCAAAGGTGTCCGTCCACGACATACAGGGAATCGGGGTCCACCTCCACCTTGGGAAAGGCCTTGGCCAAAGGCGTGCAGGCATCCCAGTGCGTGGCGACGCGGCGGCCATCGACCAATCCAAGCGCCGCCAGGACGAAGATGCCGGAACAGATCGAGCCCCACCGCCCGGCCCTGCCGGCAAGCCGCGCGAGCAACGGCCCCAAGGCCGGATCGGCCATCGCCCGCAGCAGCGGCTCCCGCTCGGCGCCCACGACCAGCAGCGTATCGATCGATGGCGCAGCCGGCGCATCGATGCCGCGTGTCTCGACGACAATGCCGCTGCTGCTCGCCACCGGTCCACCCTGGCCCGATAGCAGTTCGATTTCATAGAACGGTGCCTCGCCGCCCAAGGCGTGGTTGGCGCCACTGAAGACGGCTCCCGGCCCGGACACATCCAGAATCTCGAACCCTGGATAGACGACGAATACGATGCGGTGCATTGGCAGAAATTAATGTATTTTTGACATTTCCGCCATGCCATGAAGCGAGTAGATTGAGACCTGACAGCCGATGCTCCCGGCTCGGAGAATCCCGATCATGCTCAACCCCCACGTCACCCGGGGTGGACTGGCACTCGTCGTGCTCGCGCTGGCCGGCGTCGCGGTTTGGCTGCTCAGCCTGCCACCGGCGCCCGCCCTGGGCGCCACGCCGCCGGTCGCGACGAGCGAAATGGACGCCCTGCTGGCCGCCTTGAAACCGCCCGGACACAAACGCCCCCTGGTGGCGGTCCTGGCCCTCAACGACGCCACCGAAACCACCGACTACCTGATGCCGACCGGCATCCTGCGGCGCGCCGGCGTGGCCGACGTCGTGACGCTGGCGACCGGGCAAGGTCCGGTCAGGCTTTTCCCGGCGCTGACCGTCCAGGCCGACGCCACCATCGCGCACTTCGACGCGCGGCATCCAGCGGGCGCCAACTACGTCATCGTGCCCGCCATGAGCCGCGACGACGATCCGGCCGTGCTGGCCTGGCTCAGGGAGCAGTCCCGCAAAGGCGCGATCATCCTGGGCGTGTGCGCGGGGGCCAAGGTCGTCGCCGCGGCCGGCCTGCTGGAGGGCAGGCGCGCGACCACCCATTGGTACTACCTGCGGGACATGCTGGGCAAGCACCCTGCCATCACCTATGTCGCCAACCGGCGCGTGGTGGCGGACCGGGGCGTCGCGACCAGCACCGGCATCTCCGCGTCGATGCCCATGATGCTGATCCTGATCGAGGCCATGGCCGGACGGCGGAAGGCCGAAGCGGTGGCCCGCGACCTGGGCCTGCCCTCGTGGGACCTGCGCCACGCCAGCCACGCCTTCACGCTGACCCGGCCTTTCGCGGCGACGGTGCTCGGCAACGTGCTGGCATTCTGGAACCGGGAACGGATAGGCGTGGCACTCGAGCCCGGCATGGACGAAGTTTCGCTGGCCCTGGTCGCCGACGCCTGGTCACGCACCTACCGGTCGCGGGCCGTGACGTTCGCGCAAACCTCTCAAGCGGTCGAAACCCGCAACCAGGTTCGCGTCATTCCGGAAGCGGTGTCAGCCGACCGGCCTTCGGCCAGCCACACGGCCGCCTTCACCGACCAGCGCCCGGCACAAGCGCTGGACCAGACGCTGCGAGCCATCGCCGGACGCTACGGCGCCCGCACCGCCAACGTCGTCGCCCTGCAACTCGAATATCCCTGGAGCGCCTCGCCATGATCCCCATCCTTACCGCATTTGAACACTCGCCCGACGGCGGCCGGGGCCTGGCGCGCGACATGCGCATACGCTGGGCGCTGGAGGAAGTGGGCCAGCCCTACCATGTCCGCCTGCTTTCGTTCGAGGCGATGAAACAGCCCGAACACCTCGCGCGCCACCCCTTCGGGCAGATCCCGGCCTATGAAGAAGGCGATTTCGCGCTGTTCGAATCAGGCGGCATCGTGTTCCACATCGCCGAACGCCATGGCAGCCTGCTTCCCCGCGATCCCCATGCGCGGAGGCGCGCCATCATGTGGATGTTCGCGGCGCTCAACACGGTGGAGCCATCGGTTTTCGAGCGCGTGCTTGCCAGGATCCTCGAGCGGGACACCCCCTGGCACGACAGCCGCCTGCGTGTACTCGAAGACCGCATCCGGGACCGGGTGGGACACCTTGCCCGCCACCTGGGCGACGCCGCCTGGCTGGACGGCGACTTCAGCGCCGGTGACCTCCTGATGGTGACGGTGCTGCGCTGGCTGAACAGCTCGAACATACTGGACGATTATCCGACCATCGCCGCCTATGTCGCCCGCGGCGAAGCGCGGCCGGCCTTCCAGCGCGCCTTCGCGGCACAACTGGCGGACTTCAACAAAGGCTCCGCCCCAGCCCCCTGAACCGGGCGCGGACCCGCAACCGGGACGGCGCGGCATACACTGTCGGTCAACCCCTCTTTTCGCGGGTCTCGCGCCCCGCCCTATCGTGACCGACACGTCCTTCACCTCCCTGCCCCTTTTGCCCGCCTTGCTGGACAACCTGCAAGGCCTGGGCTTCGAACAGATGACGCCCATCCAGGCGCAGGGCCTGCCGCTCATCCTGGAGGGCCGTGACCTGATCGCCCAGGCCAAGACCGGCAGCGGCAAGACCGCGGCCTTCGGCCTGGGCATGCTGCAGAAACTGGACGTCGACCGCCTGGTTCCGCAGGCGCTGGTCGTCTGCCCCACCCGCGAACTGGCCGACCAGGTCGCCCAGGAACTGCGCCGGCTGGCCCGCCTGATCCCCAACGTCAAGATCCTGACCCTGTGCGGCGGCACCGCCGCCCGCCCCCAGGCCGAATCGCTGGCCCGCGGCACCCATCTGGTCGTGGGCACGCCCGGCCGTCTCCAGGACCACCTGGAACGCGGCACCCTGGACCTGTCCGCCCTGCACACCCTGGTGCTGGACGAGGCCGACCGCATGGTGGACATGGGCTTCTACGACGACATCGTCGCCATCGCCTCGCACTGTCCCGCCAAGCGCCAGACCCTGCTGTTCTCGGCCACCTACCCCGACAACATCCGCAAGCTCAGCGCCCGCTTCCTGCGCAATCCCGCTGAAGTCAAGGTCGAGGCCCAGCACGACGCCAGCCGCATCGAACAGGTCTTCTACGAAATCGACGAAGACGAAAGACTGGACGCCGTCGTCACCCTGCTGGCCCACTACCGACCCGTCTCCACCCTGGCCTTCTGCAACACCAAGATCCGCAGCCACGAACTGGTCGAACGCCTGCGCGCCGAAGGCATCAGCGCGCAGGCGCTCAACGGCGACCTGGAACAGCGCGAGCGCGACGAAATCCTGATCCAGTTCGGCAACCAGAGCTGCGCCGTCCTGGTCGCCACCGACGTCGCCGCCCGCGGCCTGGACATCCAGAACCTGGGCGCCGTGATCAACGTGGACGTGACCAAGGACACCGAGGTCCACATACACCGCATCGGCCGCAGCGGGCGTGGCGACCAGAAGGGGCTGGCCCTCAGCCTCTGCTCGCCCGAGGAAATGCGCTGGGCCAACCTGATCGAGCAATACCAGGGTTCGCCCCTGAAATGGGGCGATCTGAAGTCGCTGCGAACCAAGGCCGACCGGCCATTGCGGGCGCGCATGGTTACCTTGTGCATACAAGGGGGGAAGAAAGACAAGCTGCGGCCCGGGGACTTGCTGGGTGCGCTGACCGGAGATGGCGGGTTGGTATTCGATCAGGTCGGGAAAATCAACATCACCGAGTTCAATGCTTATGTGGCGCTGGACCGGCAGATAGCCAAGCAGGCGTTCTCGCGGATTTCCAATAGCAATATCAAGGGGCGGCGGTTCCGGATGCGGTTCCTGGAGGAGTTCTGAACTCCTCCGGATCGGGTGATCAGCAATCGATCAGATAGATTCCGCTATGCGGCAGCGCCATCCAGAAAGCCGATCACCTCGGCGATCCGGCCGCCCTCGTCCAGCCTGACCACGTCGGTTCCCCTGGCCACCGATGCCTCGGCGCCATTGCGCAGCGTCCAGCTGAACCGGACGAAATGCCCATGCCCGTCCGGCTCCCCCTCCAACGCAAAACGATGGCCGGGAAACTGCGCCATGGCGCTGTCCATCATGGCTTGCAATGCCTCATGCCCCTTGCCCGACATGAGCGGATCGGTATAGACCGCGTCCGGACGCCATGCGGACGATAATGCGGCGGACCGCTGGCCGGATGCTGCGTTCCAGGTTTCCAGATAGGCCTTCGCGACGATCTTCGGATCGGACATGATTTCAATCTCCTGTAGTTGGCCAGGAGAATGATGGGCCGGATGGAAAGACGAATCGATTACCTCTGAGGTAATCTCCCGCCAGCGGACCAACACCATGCAACCCGAGCACAGGAGTCACACGTGAGCACCGAGACAGTCGGCGACCTGACGCGCGCCTGGCGCAAACGCCGGGGGATCAGCCAGCTGGACCTCGCGCTCGATGCCGACGTGTCCGCGCGCCACCTGAGCTTCGTCGAAAGCGGACGTGCCAGCGCCAGCCGCGAACTGCTCTTGCGGCTGGGCGAGCAACTGACCATGCCGCTGCGCGACCGCAATCGCCTGCTCGTCGCGGGCGGCTACGCGCCGGTTTTCAACGCACGCACGCTGGACGATCCGGACATGGAACCCGCGCTGGCGGCGATTTCCTCCGTGCTCGATGCCAGCGCCCCCTACCCCGCCCTGGTGGTCGATCCATGGTGGAATCTGGTCCGCGCGAATCAACCCGCGCGGAAACTGCTCGAAGGCCTGCCGCCCCGCCTGACCACGGCGCCGATCAATGTATTGCGCGCCACGCTGGACCCCGAAGGCCTGGCACCCCGCATCGCCAACCTGACCGAGTGGCGGCATCATCTGCTTGCCCGGCTACGTGCGGACTTTACCGCCAGCGGCAACGCCGGACTCCTGGCACTGCACGATGAACTGGCCGCGATTCCGGTACCCGCCGGCAAGGCGCCGCCGGCGCAAGCGGCACGCATCGCCGTTCCGCTGATGCTGAGCATTCCCGGTGGCCCCGTGCTGTCACTGATTTCCACCACGACGGTATTCGGCACCGCGAACGACGTCACCCTTGCGGAATTGACACTGGAGAATTTCTTTCCGGCCGACCCCGCGACCCGGGATTTTTTTCTGGCCCATAAGTAAACAAAGGGAAAAACCGGCTGGCGACCGTCATTTGCCCCCTTTTTCATCATTGATTGCCACATCAACTCTTTTAGAATCAATACCTTGATGAAACCGGAATGACACCGCCGCCCACACCCTTGCCGCGCGAGAAGATCACGAATGCAGAATGAAGCTGTTTTGGATCATCGTCTTTTTGGGGGCCATGGCGTAAGCAGCTCGCTGCCGCGCCAGGGCCCGCGTGGCCGGAAAATGCCCCCCATCGTGTTCCGGTTGACCCTGGGCTTGGCCCTGGCCTGGCTGGCGCTGGTGGCCGGCCTGGGCTGGTGGACCTCGCAGCGGATCGTGAACGCGCGGCTGGACAACGTGGCCGCCAGCGCCGAATACGAAGCCAGGACCACCGCGCGCGTGGTCGACCGCCTGTTCACCGAGATGGTCAGCGTGGCCAACATGGTGGCACGCCAGGGCCAGGTCATCCAGCTCGCCGCCCGCTACCGCACCGACCTGCCCGGCGCCGCCGAACTGACGCGCCAGCAGCGCGCCGCGCAGTTCACGCAAGACCCGCTGGTACGCCGGGTCGGCGACTACATGAACGCGCTGGCCAGCGATCTGCGCTATGCCCGCATCTACATGAACAACATGTCGGATGACACCGTCACCGCCAGCAACTGGGCCGAATCCGACAGCATCGTGGGCATGATCTACTCGGGCCGAACCTACCTGATCGACGCGCTGCGCCACGGCACGGGCCAGCAATTCGGCATCGCCCGCCTCAACAACAGCCCCTCGTATTTCGTCAGCAGCCGCATCGAAGACGCCAACGACGCGCCGCAGGGCTCGGTCACGGTGAAATTCGACGCGCCCGAGATGGCCGCCTACCTGGTCGGACGGCACATTGCCCTGATCGTGAACCGCCAGGGCCGCGTGATCACCGCCTCGTCCGAAGCCTTCATGCTGCGCAACCTGGCCGCGCTCCTGCCCCCCGGCACCGTGCTGCCACCCGACGGCGGCGAAGAGCCCGGCAAGTCCATGGACACGCATCCGATCGCGAACGCCGGCCCCGATGCCGGCCAATGGCTCATCGACGGCAAGCCCTACCTGATACGGCGCCAGCCGCTGACCAACCCCCAATACCAGTTGATCACCCTGGCCACGCTCGACCACGTGGCGCCCATGCGCACGCAGCACCTGTACACCGCCGGACTGGTGGCGGTGGTCGGCCTGGTCCTGATCCTGCTGTCCGGCCAGGCGGCCGGACAAATGGTGATGCGCCGCCAGGAAGAACAATACGCGGCCAACTACGACGCCCTGACCGGCCTGCCCAACCGCCGCGCCGTCCTGGCCGAACTGGACCGCCTGTTCACCCTGGCGAAAGAAACCCAGCGATGGGTACTGGTCGCCTTCATCGACCTGGATGGCTTCAAGACCATCAACGACACCTACGGACACGTGGTCGGCGACAAATTCCTGATCGAGGTCGGCCAACGCATGTCCGCCGGCCTGCGCAAGAACGACATGCTGGGCCGGCTGGGCGGCGACGAATTCGTCGTGATCGGACTGGTCGACCCGCCCCAGCCCGACGACCCGGACGGCCCGGTCGAGACCATGCGCCGCCGGCTCGCGCCGCTGCTGACCGGCACCTACACCTTTGCCGAGTGCAGCTTCGACTATCCCGGCGCCAGCTTCGGCATCGCCAGCGTCGATCCCTCCGCCAGTTCGCTGCAAGCCGTGCTCAAGGTGGCCGACCAGCTCATGTATGCCGACAAACAAGCACGCCGAACCCAACGAACGACATGATCCTGCCAACCGTGCTCGCGCTCCTCGCGGCCTTCACCTTCGCCGCGAACAACGCCACGCTGCGCCGCGGGGTCGTCGATGGGACCCTGTCCCAGGCCATGGTCGTCACCCTGCTGCTTGGAACGATACTGGTCTGGATAGCGGTGCTGGCCGCCGGGGGTACCGCCCAGGTGCAAGCGCTTCCGCTACGCTCGACGCTGCTCTTCTCCGCCGCCGGCCTGCTGCACTTCGGCTTCGGCCGCTATTGCAACTACCGCGCGACGCGCGCCATGGGCACCGTGCTGGTCGGCCCCGTGCAGCAGACCAGCATCCTGATCACGCTGGTGCTGGCCATCGTGCTTCTGGGCGAGCGGCTGACCGCGATGCATATCGTCGGCATCGTCCTGATCATGGCGGCGCCGATGCTGGCGGCCCGGGCGCATGCTCCGGCCTCCTTTCGTCCATTCAAACCAGCGCCCGACGCTGAACCGGCCAAGCCCGGAGCGAAGCTCACGGCCGGAGGCTTCCAGCCCAAGCTGGGCGAAGGCTACCTGTTCGCCACCCTTTCGGCGCTGGCGTACGGATCAAGTCCCATCCTGGTCCGCCAGGCCATGGTAGAGGGAAGCGGGATGGCCGGAGGCCTGGCCGGCGCCGCCGTGGCCTATACCGCCGCGACCGCAGGCGTGGTGGCCCTCGTCATCTGCCAGGGCGGCCTGGGCCGGTCGCTGACCATGTCGCGCCCCACGCTCGGATGGTATTCGGTCGCGGGCGTGACCGCCGTGGCATCGCAGATCTTCGTCTACATGGCGCTTGCCATCGCGCCAGCCTCGGTCGTGATCCCGATACAGCGGACGTCGCTCGTCATGCGGGTGTGGTTCGCGCGGGTGCTGAATCCGGAGTTGGAGTCGTTCGATGGGCCGGTGTTGCTGGCGACGGTTGTGTCCTTGATTGGGGCGGTGGCGTTGGCGGCGGATCCGGGGTGGTTTGGGATGAAATAGCGGAACACCTAGCTCATGCCCACACCAGCTTGAGCAAGACCGCCGACAAATAAAGCCCGCCCCCGAAAACCGCATGCGTTGCCAGGCTGCGCATACGGTTCTTCATCGGCGTCGGCGTACGGGATGAAGCAACGCCCGCGCCCATAGCCGGCTGCATGACGAACCAGGGAACCATGACCGTTGCCACGCCCACAGCCAGGGCGGGCAGCCATGCGGGATCGTGCAGCCACGCCGCACCGCAAATGCCCGCCAGCAAAGCCGCGAACACGATGCCGACGGCGTAATGAATCGCCCATCCCAACGGCGATTCGCCGGGTATGGACTTGGCCTTGGCTATGCTCGCATGTGCGAACCTGCCCCGGCACAGATGCCCCGCCCACCTGCCAACCAACGCGTAGTCCAGCGTGGGAACACCCAAGCCCTTCAGGATCATGGACCAAACGTCCAGCACCACTGTCGCGCCGATCCCGACCAGAACCACCCTTGCCGCTTCGCTCGCCGATACCATGCCCATTCCTTTTCGATTGATGAAACCGTCGTTTGAAGGCATGATAGAAGTTGAAGTCAACTTCAAGTCAAGGGGTGCAGCATGGATATCTCAGAAGTCGCCCGGCGCACCGGCGTGCCTTCCTCGACATTGCGGTTCTACGAGAAAAAGGGCTTGATCACCGCGACCCGTTCCGCCGGCGAACGCCGGAGGTTCATGCCCGGCGTGCTCGATCAGTTGGCGCTGATCGCACTCGGGCAGGCCGGAGGCCTGTCGTTGGATGAAATCGGTGCCATGCTCTCCCCTGCCGATGCGCCAAAGGTGGACAGGAAGGTTTTGTCGGCCAAGGCCGATGAGATCGACGCGACCATCAAGCGGCTACGCGCCATGAGCGAGGGCTTGCGCCATGCCGCGGAATGCCCTGCGGTCAACCATGCGCAATGTCCGACGTTTCAGCGTTTGCTCAAGGTTGCTGCGGCGGGAAGGTTGAAACAGCGCAAGGGGACGGGGCGTCTTGCGGGTCTGGGGTAGCTATCGACGTCGCAGCGTACTCTTGAAATCAGGATGAATGGCACAGCTAGCGATGGTAGTGCTGCCTATCACAAGTCAAGAAAGCAATTACAAAATTGGACAAACCACTGATCACTGAGCCTGTTACCGACCAAGCGTTGGGACTAAACCAATCACTATTCATCCGCACTTCCCTCGACTCAGAGGTGCCCTCTGAAACTACGGAGGTACCTCGCCTCATCTAGTACTGTCTATCCGCGCCAATGTTTCTTCCAACAAGCCCCTATCCGCCGCACGCTTGGCATCGGTGCGCTGGGCCAGATTGTGCAGCTTGCGCCTCACGGCCGGCAAACCGGCCGCATGCGGAAGTCCAATCAAATTGAAGTCCGGCCGCTGATCCTCGACGGATCGTAGGAACGCACACGAAGGCTCATCCAACCATTCGGCTACGCGCACCAACAGGCGTCCATGAACATCCAACAAAGCTTCGGCTTTAATAGGCTCAGCCGTCATCCCCTTGAAATGCGCCTCGAAAGTCGCCGCAAAATCCGCAGGCACGCGAGGAGCAAGCATCTCCCACGCGGGCTTGGGGCTGCAAGTCAGGTAGACGAGAAGGGTTCGCCAGAGCATCTGATCTGCCCGTTCGTCTGCCAGCAACAAATCAACATCGAAAAGATCGCGCGGATGCTGTCTCGACAGCGCCGCAGCTAGCTTGCCAGCATAGAGATCGGCGAAGCTCAGCACTTGCATTGAGGCAAAACCAAACGCCTCCTCGACCCTCGGGCGCACCACCATATTTCGCGTCGGATGCACGGCGCCGCGCATTACCGGCGTCGTCTCGATCTGCACGCGAGCACGGCCACGACTGGCGACCAGCCGCGTGACGCCTGCGCCCTCACCCGCCGACAACTGCACCTGCAGTTGCAGGGGCCTGGCTCGCAGCACATCTGCCAAGCGCCTGAGCGCCTCGGCGATTAGTTTTGCATCTTCAGCATAGTCATGCACCGGCAGCCAGGCCAAATCGATGTCCACCGACAAGCGCGGCAAGTCATGCTCGAACAAGTTGATGGCCGTACCGCCCTTGAGCGCGAAACGCGGCTCCTGGCTAAGCACCGGCAGGATCTCGACCAATAGCCTCACGCGATCGGTGTAGCGGCGATCCCAATGATCAAGCCAGGTGCTCATCGAGGTCTCCCGGCAAAGTAATCTGGTAAGTTGGATGCAGGCGCCCGCCTGGCACCAGCGCGCGTTTGCCTCGGCCCAGATCGACACCATCCAGCGATACATGCGACAGCCACACGTGCCGGTGGCGTTCGGCCAGCGCCAGAAACAGCCGTTTGGCCTTGATACTGCGACAGTGACGCAGCATCAGGCCGACCCGCTGCGGACGCAGTGTAGTCATGGCCTGCATCAGCGCATCCACTTCATAGACTAACGTCGCATCCACAACACCGTCGCATAGCTCCAGCATGGCCCGCTCAGGTGTGGCACAGACCAGGGCCTCGGAGCCGCTCGCCGCTCGATGCCAGGCTAGCCCTTGCTCGGCCAGCGTCTTCTCGGGCATGTCCTTCGTGGGCGGCAAAGGCGAGAGATCGAAGGGGCCTCGGCCCAGGAACTCGAAACGCTGCTCCAGCGGCAATTTGCCCAGCCAGCCCGGTGGCCGCACCGGCCCATATAGGGTGATTGTTCCAGCATCGCCCAGACGTAAGTAGTGTTCGTACCCCTCCAGGCTCAGGGCGAAACGGCCGCCGACATACAGCGGCATTCCCTCCCCGGCCTGCAAGCTGCTCACCACTCCCTCCCACTGCAGGCGGCCACCCCTACGCATGTAAACGCCGCGTGCAGGCGACACTAGCCAGCCGCTGCCCACATAGCGGGCGACGAGACTATTGGAATAGCCGTGTGCCCGCAGCCAACGGCTCGATATCAGGCGCGTGTCGCCCAGCTCGGCCAGAAGAAGGTTCAGTTTTCCATGATTTTGATCACTCATAGCGCTCAAAATACATTTTTTATAAACCCCCGACAAGTCGAAATAGTTCGATTGAGACAAAAAAAGATCACTTTTAGTGATCTTTTTTTGAGAAAATCAAACTGGTCCATATTCGGTGAGAAGTGATGCGCGAGAGTTCCCCCGATACTATGCCGGCGTCATTCACCTATTCCCACTCAATCGTAGCCGGCGGCTTCCCCGAAACGTCATAAACCACCCGATTCAACCCCCGAACCTCATTGATGATCCGGTTCGAAGTCCTCCCCAGCAACGCATAAGGCAAATGCGCCCAATGCGCCGTCATGAAGTCGGTGGTCTGCACCGCCCTTAGCGCGACGACGTAGTCATACGTCCGCCCATCCCCCATCACGCCCACGGACTTCACCGGCAGGAACACGGCAAACGCCTGGCTGGTCAGGTCATACCAGTTCTTCCCGACCTCTTCCGCCGCGCACAGGCCCGCGGCGGCATCCTGCTCGGTCGCCCGCGTGCCCCGCAGCTCTTCGATGAAGATCGCATCCGCGCGACGCAGCAGGTCGGCGTATTCTTTCTTCACCTCGCCCAGGATCCGCACGCCCAGGCCCGGTCCAGGGAAGGGATGCCGATAGACCATGCCATGCGGCAGGCCCAGCGCGATACCCAGCTTGCGTACTTCGTCCTTGAACAGTTCGCGCAGCGGCTCGAGCAGCTTCAGGTGCAGCGTATCCGGCAGGCCGCCCACGTTGTGGTGCGACTTGATGGTGACGGCCTTGCCGGTCTTGGCGCCAGCCGATTCGATCACGTCGGGGTAGATGGTCCCCTGCGCCAGCCACTTTGCGCTCTTGAGCTTGCCGGACTCGCGCTGGAAGACCTCGACGAATTCCTTGCCGATGATCTTGCGTTTGGCTTCGGGATCGGTCTCACCCGCCAACTTGCCCATGAAGTCATCCGTGGCATCCACGTGGATGATCTTCAGGCCCATGTTTTCGGCGAAGGTCTGCATGACCTGTTCGCCTTCGTTCAGGCGCAGCAGGCCGTGGTCGACGAAGACGCAGGTCAGTTGATCGCCGATGGCCTTGTGGATCAGGGCGGCGGCAACGGAAGAATCGACGCCGCCGGACAGGCCCAGGATCACCTCATCGCTGCCGACCTGTTTGCGGATGGCCTCGACGGCTTCGCTGACGTAGTCGGGCATGTTCCAGTCGTCGCCGCAGCCGCAGATGTCGTGCACGAAGCGCGACAGCAGGGCCTGGCCCTGGACGGTGTGGGTGACTTCGGGGTGGAACTGGACGGCGTAGTAGCCGCGGTCGACGTCGGCCATGCCGGCGATGGGACACGAGGCGGTGGAGGCCATGAGCTTGAAGCCGGGAGGCAGCTCGGTGACCTTGTCGCCGTGGCTCATCCAGACCTTGAGGATGCCATGGCCTTCGGGGGTGGCGAAGTCCTGGATGCCGTTCAGGAACGGGGTGTGGCCGTGGGCGCGGACTTCGGCGTAGCCGAATTCGCGGTGGTCGCTGAAGCTGACCTTGCCGCCCAGTTGCATGGCCATGGTCTGCATGCCGTAGCAGATGCCGAGCACGGGCACGCCGGATTCGAACACGGCCTGGGGCGCGCGCATGGAGGCTTCGTCGTAGGCCGAGGCGTGGCTGCCGGACAGGATGACGCCTTTGAGGCCCTTGGCGAGTTCCGCGCGGACGAAGTCGTCCGACACGTCGTAGGGGTGGATTTCGCAGTAGACCTGCGCTTCGCGCACTCGGCGAGCGATGAGTTGGGTGACTTGCGATCCGAAGTCTAGGATCAGGATGCGGTCGTGCACGCTTCAGTCCATCCGGTAGTTGGGGGCTTCTTTGGTGATCTGCACGTCGTGGACGTGCGATTCGCGGATGCCGGCGGCGGTGATCTGGACGAATTCGCTCTTGGTGCGCATGTCGTCGATGGTGGCGCAGCCGCAGTAGCCCATGGAAGCCCGCACGCCGCCGACCAGTTGGTAGATGATGGCGAGCACGGTGCCCTTGTAGGGAACGCGGCCTTCGATGCCTTCGGGCACGAATTTGTCGGAGTTGTTGGCCGGGTCCTGGAAGTAGCGGTCGGCCGAGCCGTCGGCCATGGCGCCCAGGCTGCCCATGCCGCGGTAGGATTTGTACGAGCGGCCCTGGTACAGGACGATTTCGCCCGGGGCTTCGTCGGTGCCGGCGAACATGCCGCCCATCATGACGGTGTAGGCGCCGGCCGACAGGGCCTTGGCGATGTCGCCGGAATAGCGCACGCCGCCGTCGGCGATCAGGGGAACGCCGGTGCCTTCCAGGGCTTCGGCCACGTTGGAAATCGCGGTGATCTGGGGCACGCCCACGCCGGCCACGATGCGGGTGGTGCAGATGGAGCCGGGGCCGATGCCGACCTTGACGCCGTCGGCGCCGGCTTCGACCAGCGCGCGGGCGGCGGCGCCGGTGGCGATGTTGCCGCCGATGACCTGCAGTTGCGGGTAGTGTTTCTTGATCCAGCGCACGCGGTCGAGCACGCCGGCGGTGTGGCCGTGGGCGGTGTCGACGATCAGGACGTCGACACCGGCGGCGACGAGTTTCTCGACGCGTTCGTCGGTGCCCTCGCCCACCCCGACGGCGGCGCCGACGCGCAGCTTGCCGTGCTCGTCCTTGCTGGCGTTGGGGTTCTCGGTGGTCTTGATGATGTCCTTGACGGTCATCAGGCCGCGCAGCTCGAAGTTGTCGTTGACGACCAGCACGCGCTCCAGGCGGTGCTTGTGCATCAGGGCCTGGGCCTCTTCCAGCGAGGCGCCTTCGCGCACGGTGATGAGGCGCTCGCGGGGCGTCATGACGGTGCGGATGGGCTCGTCGTAGCGGTCTTCGAAGCGCAGGTCGCGGGTGGTGACGATGCCGACCACCTGGCGGCCCTCGACCACGGGCAGGCCGGAGATGCCGTGCTGGCGCTGCAGCTCGATGACTTCGCGCACTTTCATGTGGGGCGCGATGGTGATGGGGTCGAGCACGACCCCGGCCTCGTAGCGCTTGACCCGGGCGACTTCGCGCGCCTGTTCGTCGGCGGTGAGGTTCTTGTGGATGATCCCGATCCCGCCTTCCTTGGCCATGGCGATGGCCAGGCGCGATTCCGTGACGGTGTCCATGGCGGCGGACACGAGGGGAATGTTCAGCGAGATTTCACGGGTCAGGCGGGTTCGAAGACTGGTATCGCGGGGCAACACCGCAGAATATGCGGGCACCAACAACACGTCATCGAAAGTAAGCGCATTTTGTACGAGACGCATCGAGCAACCCCTGGCCGCAATAAACCTACTATTGTAAATCAGAGCGAGGGGCGGTGCTGTTCAGCCTTGCTGTCAAGAGGGTTTATATGCGGGAAAACCCACGGTCCGCCTCGCCCGGTCCGTTCAGCGGACGCGTCCGCGCGCTTTCGCACCGGCCGATGCGGCCTTGTGGGCGGCCCGCCGGCGGCGGGACTCCTTGGGGTCGAAGACCAGCGGGCGGTAGATTTCGACCCGATCGTGGTCGTGCAGCACATGGTCCAACGGCCGGCGGCGGCCATGGACGCCGGTGCCGGCCTGCCCGGGGTCGACGCCGGGGTGGGCCTGGCGAAAACCACTGGCCTCGATGGCGTCGGCCAGGGTGGCGCCCCGCGGCAGGGCAAGCTCCCGGATCCAGGGTTCCGATGCATCAACGTAACAGACACTGATGGCCACGGTATCCGCGGCGCCGCCGCCCGGCCCGGCCGGGCTATCCATAGCAGGCTTCGGCCCGCTGGGTGAAGGCGTCGATGAAGCTGGTGGCGATGCGGTTGAACACGGGGCCGACCAGGGCTTCGAGCGCGCGGCTGGAGAACTGGTACTGCATGGTGAAGACCACTTTGCAGGCATCGTCGGCCAGCGGCTGGAACTCCCAGACGCCTTCAAGCATCGAAAACGGCCCGTCCACCAGGTCGAGCTGGATGCGGTTGGGGTAGTGGTGGGTATTGCGGGTGGTGAAGCGCTGGCGCAGGCCGGCGAACTGGATCACGACCGAGGCGCGCATGCCGTTCTCGTCGCGCTCGAGCACCTCGGTTCCGCCGCACCAGGGCATGAATTTGGGGTAGTCCTCGACCTTGGCCACCAGGTCGAACATCTGGGCGGCGCTATAGGGGACCAACACCGAACGTTGCACTTTATGCATGCGTAGATGATCCGATTGGGCAAATTGCTAGAATGACCTATTTTAACGGCGTGACGAATGAGCATCATTGAGAACCGCAAGGCATTCCACGACTACTTCATCGACGAGCGTTTCGAGGCCGGCCTGGTGCTCGAAGGCTGGGAGGTGAAGGCGATTCGTGCCGGGCGCGTCCAGCTCAAGGAAAGCTACGTCATCGTCCGCGATGCCGAACTCTACCTGCTGGGCATGCACATCAGCCCCCTGGAAACGGCCTCCACCCACGTCCACCCGGACCCGACCCGCACGCGCAAGCTGCTGCTGAAGGCCGAAGAGATCCACAAGCTGATCGGCAAGGTGGAACAGCGCGGCTTCGCGCTGGTGCCGCTGAACCTGCATTTCAAGAAGTCGCTGATCAAGCTGGAATTCGGGCTGGCGCGCGGCAAGAAGCAGTTCGACAAGCGCGACACCGAGCGCGAACGCGACTGGCTGCGCGAGAAGGCGCAGATCATGAAGCACGACACGCGCAAGCGCGCCTCCTGATCCCATAGACATATCAGCTTTGGCGCCGCGGTGATGAACAGCCGCGCGGCGGCTTCCTATACTCGTGCCAGCTTCCCACCGCACGAGACCGGACTCCGATCCGGCCAGGAGACGCCCCATGCCGCGCCGCACCGCCCTCTTTCCCACGGCTAGCCCCCGCCGCCGCGCCGGCCGCGCGGGCCGGCCATGAGCAGCCTCGCGGGGGTCAAGGTCCTGGACCTGAGCCGCGTATTCTCGGGTCCCTGGGCCGCGCAGATGCTGGCCGATTTCGGGGCCGACGTGATCAAGGTGGAACGCCCGGGGCGCGGCGACGACGTGCGCCACCAGGGACTGCGGGCACGCGGCGAAGACGGCCGCGAGGAGGGAGAAACCTCGTCGTTCATGTCCATGAACCGCGGCAAGCGCTCGGTGGCCATCGACCTGTCCAGGCCGGCCGGCCAGGCGCTGGCGCGCGGGTTGGCCATGCATTCGGACATCCTGATCGAAAACTTCAAGGCCGGCGACCTGGCCCGCTACGGGCTGGATTACGCGTCCCTGGCCGCGCTGAACCCCCGGCTGGTGTATTGCTCGATCAGCGGGTTCGGGCAGACCGGCCCCTACCGCCACCTGCCGGGCTACGACCCGTTGTTCCAGTCCATGAGCGGGCTGATGAGCATCACCGGCCATGCCGACGGCGAACCCGGCGGCGGCCCGCTGCGCGTGGGCTATTCAGTGGGGGACATCACCGCCGGCTTCTATGCGGTCAGCGCCATCCTGGCCGCGCTGCGCCACCGCGACGCCGTGTCGGGGCAAGGGCAGCACATCGACCTGGCCCTGTTGGACGCCCAGGTGGCATCGATCTCGCACGTGGCCATGATGTACCTGGTATCGGGGCAACAACCGGCGCGCCTGGGCAACGTTTCGCCCATCACCTGCCCCTGGCAGTCCTTCGACTGCGCCGACGGCCAGATCGTGGTCGCGGTGGGCAACGACACGCAGTTCGCGGCCATGTGCGACGTGCTGGAGCTGCCTGGATTGCCGGGCGATCCGCGCTACGCCACCAACCCCATGCGGGCGCGGCACCGGCTGGAGCTGGTGCCGCTGCTGGAACGGGCCATCGCCCGGCATCCCGTGGCGCGGTTGCGCGCGGCCTTCGATGCCGCCGGCGTGCCCTGCGGGCCCATCAACGATTTCGAGCAGGTGTTCGACGATCCGCAGATACGCCACCGGGAAATGCTGCTGAGCATGCCGGCCAGCGCCGGGCGCACGATTCCGCAAGTGGCCAATCCGGTCCGGTTTTCCGGCACGCCGGTGGAATACCGGCGTGCCCCGCCCGCCCTGGGCGAGCATACGGACGAGGTACTGCGCGAGGTGCTGGGCCTGGATGCGGCCGAACTGGAGGACCTGCGCCGCGACCGCATCATCCAGGCCACGCCCGCCCCATGACCGCGCCCCTGCACGGCATCCGCGTGCTGGACCTGAGCCGGGTGTTCTCGGGCCCGTTCGCGACCCAGATGCTGGCCGACCTGGGCGCCGACGTGATCAAGGTCGAGCGGCCGGGCCTGGGCGACGAAGTCCGCCAGCAGGGCTCGCCGCTGCGGGATGCCGCAGGAAGGCCCCTGGCCTGGACATCGTCCTTCCTGGCGATGAACCGCGGCAAGCGGTCCATCACCATCGACCTGGCCGCGCCCGAGGGGCAGGCCATGGTGCGCGAGCTGGCCCGGCAAAGCGATGTCTTCATCGAGAACTTCAAGACCGGCGACCTGGCGCGGCATGGGCTGGACTACGCCTCGCTGCGCGCGCTCAACCCGCGCCTGATCTACTGCTCCATCACCGGTTTCGGCCAGGACGGGCCGCGCAGCCGCCAGCCGGGCTACGACCTGGTGTTCCAGGCCATGAGCGGCATCATGGGCATGACGGGCGAGGCCGACGGCCCGCCGCAGCGCGTGGGCTATTCAGTGTCGGACATCACCGCGGCCTACCACGCCGTGATCGGCATCCTGTCGGCGCTGCACGCGCGCCAGTCGGGCCTGTGCGAAGGCCAGCACATCGACATCGCGCTGCTGGACTGCCAACTGGCCGCCGCCTCGCACGTCGCGATGGGCTATCTGCTGTCGGGCGTCCAGCCGGCGCGCATCGGCACGCGCTCGCATTTCATGGTGCCCTACCAGGCCTTCGACTGCGCGGACCAGCCGCTGGTGGTGATGTGCGGCAACGACGAGCAGTTCCGCCGGCTGGCCGCCGTGCTGGACCAGCCGGGGCTGGCCGACGACCCGCGCTACGCCGCCAACCTCCAGCGCATGCGACACCAGGACACGCTGGTGCCCATGCTGGAAGACGCGCTGCGCGCCCACCCGCGCGCCCATTGGCTGGAAGCGCTGGACCGGGCCGGCGTCCCCTGCGCGCCCATCCAGGACTTCCGGCAGGCCTTCGACGATCCGCAGGTCCGGCACCGCGGAATGGTCACGCGCCTGCCCTTCGCGCCCACGGGCACCCTGCCCCTGGTGGCCAACCCCTTGCGCCTGTCGGAAACCCCGGTCGAATACCGGCGCCCGCCGCCGGCGCTGGGCGAGCACACCGAGGAGATCTGCGCACAGCTCTTGCAGGTGCCGGTGGAGCGGCTGCGGGCGCTGCGCGAACAAGGCATTCTTTGACGGGGCATACCCCAGGGAATCTTATGAGCGACACCCTCCGGGAATTTCGCGACAGCGCCGCCGGCTACCTGGGCGCGGCCGACCAGCGGCAGCGCATGCGCGCCCTGGACGACAGCGCGGGCGGCCACGATCGTGAGGAATGGCGGCGTCTCGCGGAGCTGGGCTGGATGGCGGTGCTGGTGGCCGAGGCCGACGGCGGCTTGGGCCTGGGGCTGCCCGAACTCTGCGCGATCGCCCAGGAAGCGGGCCGCCACCTGCTGCCCGAGCCGCTGGCCGCGGCAGGCGCGCATCCGATGGCGCTGCTGGCCGGCCTGCCCGCCACGCCGCTGCGCGCATCCCTGCTGGAAGCTGGCATGGCGGGCACCTTGCTGGCGGGCGTGGCCTGGCAAGAGCACGCGGGCCAGTTGGACCCGGACGCCCCGCCCGGCGCGCGCGCCACGTGGGAAGCCGGTGGACTGCGGCTGGCCGGCCGCAAGCGCTGCGCCCAGCCCGGCGCCGACGTCGACGGCTGGCTGGTGACGGCCACCCTGGAAAACGAAACCGCCCTGCTGTGGCTGCCCGGCGAGCGGCTGGTCCGCGCCCCCGCCCCCCGGCGCCAGGTGGACGGCAGCACGCAGGCCGACCTGGACCTGGACGGCACCGCGCTGGATGCGGGCCACGTGCTGGCAACCGGCCCGGCGGCCATCGAGGCCGTGGCGCGCGCCAACGACGCGGCGCGGCTGGTCCAGGGCGCCGAGCTGGCGGGCCTCGCCCGGCGGGCGCTGGAACTGACGCGCGACTATCTGGCGACGCGAGAACAGTTCGGCCGCCCCATCGGCAGCTTCCAGGCCTTGCAGCACCGCATGGTCGACGGACTGGTCCAGGTGGAACTGGCCGAGGCCTGCCTGCGCGAAGTGCTGGCGCAAACCGGGCCCGGCATATCCGCCGCCCGCCTCGCTCTGCTTGCCAGCCGTGCCAAGGCCCGCTGCGCCCACGCGGCCCTGGAAACGACGCGCATGGCGATCCAGTTGCACGGCGCCATCGGGACCACCTACGAATACGATATCGGCCTGTACTTCCGCCGCGCGATGGCGCTGTCCGCGCACCTGGGAAATGCCGAGGCGCACCGGTCGCGCTACGCGGCGCTGGCCGACCCGCAAGCGGATGATCGCGAGGCCGGTCCGCCGCCCACGCCCACCACCGGTTTCCCCGCCGACGCGGATTGGGCTGCCATGCCCGAAGCCGAGTTCCGCCACCTAGTCCGCGCGCTGTTCGACGCCCACTACCCGCAGGACCGGCGCCACATGCCTTACCGCCAGACCTGGGCCGAGACCCGCGATTGGTACCTGACGCTGGCCCGTCTGGGCTGGCTCGCGCCGGCCTGGCCGCGCGAGCATGGCGGCATGGGCCTGCCGCCCGACAAACTGATCGCCTACATCGAGGAAAGCGAGGCCTACGGCGTCGCGCGGCCGCCCGACCAGGGCCTGAACATGGTCGGGCCCATCCTCATGCGCTTCGGCACCGAAGAACAGCGGGCCCGCTTCCTGCCCGCCATCCTGAAAGGCGAGCACGTCTGGATCCAGGGCTATTCAGAGCCCAACGCCGGTTCGGACCTGGCCGCCGTGCGCACGCAAGCCGTGCCGGACGGCGATCATTTCATCGTCGATGGCCAGAAGACCTGGACCACCTGGGGCTCGGACGGCACGCACATGTTCATGCTCGTGCGCACCGACAAGACGGCGAAGAAGCAAGCCGGCATCAGCTTCCTCCTGGTGGACCTGAAGACACCCGGCATCACCGTGCGCCCCATCCGCAACATCGCCGACGAGCGGGAGTTCTGCGAGGTCTTCTTCGACCGCGTCCGGGTCCCGCGCGAGAATCTGGTGGGCCGTCTGAACGACGGCTGGACCGTGGCCAAGGCGCTGCTGGGCTTCGAGCGCCTGTTCACCGGCAGCCCCAAGCATTCCCAGCACACGCTGCGGCAGGTCGAGAAGCTGGCGCGCCAGCGCGGCCTGTTGGACGACCCCGCCTTCGCCGCGCGCTACACCGCCCTGCGGCTCGACACGCTGGACCTGGGCGCGGCATACGGCGGCTTCGCCGAACTGGCCAAGCGCGGGGCGGCCATCCCGCCCACCGTGTCGGTCCTGAAGATCTGGTCCACCGAGACCTACGAACGGCTGGCCCTGCTGCTGATCGAGGCCGCCGGCGAGTACGGCGCGGCGCGCGACCACGTCCGCTCGGACGAGATCGACCTGCATGTGGTGGCGCCGCTGTTCAATGCGCTGGGCGCGAAGATCTTCGCCGGCAGCAACGAGATCCAGCGCAACATCCTGGCCAAGGCCGTGCTGGAGCTGCCCTCGGGTTGAGGGCGGCGGGAATCAGCCCTGACCGGCCCGGGTACCCTTGACCACGGTCAGCGCCGAGGCGATCAGGCCGCTGATATCGCTGACGTTGGCGGGCACGATCAGCGTGTTGTTGGTCTTGGCCAGGTTGCCGAAGGCATCGACGTAGCGCTCGGCCACCTTGAGGTTGACCGCCTCCATGCCGCCCGGGTGCTTGATGGCTTCGGCCACCTGGATGATGGCCTTGGCGGTGGCGTCGGCCACGGTCACGACGGCGTTGGCCTCGCCCTGGGCCTGGTTGATCTGGGCCTGCTTCTCGCCCTCGGAACGCGCGATGGCGGCCTCGCGCTCGCCGGTGGCGATGTTGATCTGCTCCTGGCGGCGGCCTTCGGACGCCGCGATCAGCGCCCGCTTCTCGCGCTCGGCGGTGATCTGGGCCTGCATGGCGCGCAGGATCTCGGCCGGCGGCGTCAGGTCCTTGATCTCGTAGCGCAGCACCTTCACGCCCCAGTTCAGGGCAGCCTCGTCCAGCGCGCTGACGATGCTGCTGTTGATCTGCTCGCGCTCTTCGAAGGTCTTGTCCAGCTCCAGCTTGCCGATGACCGAACGCAGCGTGGTCTGGGCCAGCTGGGTGATGGCGACGATGTAGTTGGACGAGCCGTACGAGGCGCGCATCGCGTCGGTGACCTGGAAGTACAGGATGCCGTCCACCTGCAATTGCGTGTTGTCGCGCGTGATGCAGACCTGGCTGGGCACGTCCAGCGGGATTTCCTTGAGCGAGTGCTTGTAGGCCACGCGCTCGATGAACGGGATCACGAAGCCGGCGCCGGGCGCCAGCACGCGGTCGAACTTGCCCAGGCGTTCAACCACCCACGCATGCTGCTGCGGAACGATGGCGATGGCCTTGACGACGATGAGGATGGCCAGGAAAACGATGACCAGCAGGACGATGGTGGATGCGCTCATGGTGCTTCCTTGTGGGTATTGCCAGATACGGGAAGGCCGTCCGCGACGGCCTTAGCGAGTGGGCGAAAGAACGAGGCTGTTGCCGCGCATCTCGGTGATCACGAACTGCCCGGCGACCGGCTCGGCCCCGGGCGCCAGCTCGGCCTGCCAGTGCGCCCCACGATACCAGACCCGTGCGGTGCGATCTTCGTTCCAGGCCTCGACCTTGACGGTCTGGCCGATGTCCATGTTGACGTTGGCGTTGGAAGACGGCGGCGAACCACGCTTCTTCAGGACGTTCAGGCGCTTGAGCAGCAGCGTGCACAGCACCACCGCCGCCGCGCACGACACCAGTTGCCAGGCGATGTCCACGCCCAGCCAGGCCGCGATGCCGGCCACGGCGAAACCGACGGCGACCATGAGCAGATAGAAGGTGCCGGTCATCACTTCGCCGATCAGGGCCAGGGCCATCAGACCGAACCATACCCAGGCGGGATTCATAGTTGCCTCCTTCGAGCGAGAGCGGACGCGGCCCGCCGGCACGGCCGTGCGGCGCGAAACGCGCCGCAGTGACGTATCTGCCGCTATTATGCCTGCGCGGGGGAATTGCCGCCCGGCACGCCCCCGGCAACCGGAGGAACCACTATGCGCGCACCACCCGTCCCCGCCCACCCTCCATCCGCCAGCCGGCGGCAGTTCCTGGGCTATGGCGGTGCCGGCGTGCTGGCCTCGGTCCTGCCGGGCTGTGGCGGGGGCGACGGTCCGACGCCCGCCGCCTACGCGCAGACGATCGAATGGGGCCGCCAGGAAATCGCGCGCGCCCTGGCGGGCGATCCCGGCAACGCAGCCGCGGTCTCGATCGCCCTGCTCAAGAACGACACCGTGGTCTGGCAGCAGGCCTTCGGCCGCGCCTCGGTCCAGGACAACGTGACGGCCACCGTCCTGACGCGCTTCAACATCGGTTCGGTCAGCAAGGTGCTGGCGGCGCTGGCCGCCATGATCCTGCGGGACCGCGGGCTGCTGGACCTGGACGCGCCCGTGGCGCGCTACCTGCCCGGCTTCACGATGCTGTCGCCCGAGTACGCACAGATCACGACCCGGCACCTGCTTTCGCATTCCTCCGGCCTGCCCGGCACCAGCATGCGCGACGCCTTCGCCTTCGAGCCCATACCGGGCTACGCGGCCCATGCCGAAGCAGCCCTGGCCGACCAGCATCTGAAGCACCTGCCCGGCGAACTGGCGGTCTATTGCAACGATGGCTTCACGATGGTCGAGCGTCTGGTGGCGGCCCTCGCCAGGCAGGACTACGCCAGCTTCGTCCAGGCCAACGTGCTGACGCCCCTGGACATGGCCGACTCCAGCTTCCTGACGAAGAAACCCGCGGGCGGCTCGTTCGCGCTGCCTTATTCGAACGGCAGGCAGTACCCCCAGGAGTTCGTCAATCCGCTGGCCACCGGCGGCCTGACCGCCACGCCCGGCGACATGATGAAGCTCGCGCGCATGCTGCTCGAACGCGGGGTCTACCAGTCGCGGCGCATCGTGTCGGCCGACGGCATCGCGCAGATGGGTACCGACCAGACCACGGGCCTGGCCATCAATCCTTCGCCGGAATGGATGTGGGGGCTGGGCTGGGACAGCGTGCGGCACCCCGGCCTGGCCGCGGCCGGCATCCGGG
Organism: Alcaligenaceae bacterium SAGV5; assembly: GCA_009360345.1. GTDB lineage: Bacteria > Pseudomonadota > Gammaproteobacteria > Burkholderiales > Burkholderiaceae_B > Pigmentiphaga. The sequence goes on along the minus strand of SPDP01000001.1, from coordinate 1,052,521 downwards.
CCTGGCAGAAGAACGGCGGCACCACCTTTTTCTCGAGTGACTTCTACGTGCTGCCGGACCAGCGGCTGGCCCTGATGGTGACCGGCAATACCGGCAATGCCCAGCTCGCCGACACCTATCGCGCCGGCGCGCTGGCCGAAGGCGTGCTGCTGCGCGCCCTGGTCGAGGACGGCACGATACGCGCCCTGCCGCCGCGGGTCGCCCGGGCCGCGCCGCCCGTGGCAACATCGCCCGGCCTGGCCGACGCCGTTGGCATCTACGCCAACTACAACCAGCCCACGCGGGTCACCGCCAACCAGGACGGCAGTTTCTCGCTGTCCTCCTGGAACGGCACCGCCTGGCAGCCGATGAACGGCGGCGCCACGTACCGCTACCGCGGCGACGGCTGGTGGTGGGGCAACGACGGCCCCATCAGCTACCGCTTCGAGGTCGTGTCCGGCACCGACGCGAACGGCCAGCCCACCCGCTATCGCTACCTGATGCTGCGCGGCCCCCTGTTCGGCGCCGGCTACACCGAGACAACGCTGCCCGTGGGCCAGCAAGTGCTTCCGCTGCCCCCCCTGGGCGCCGCCTGGCAGGCGCGGCTGGGCAAGACCTGGACCGTCACCAACGAGGCCGCCACGACCATGCCGTCCACCTTGAGCGGCACGCCCTACGCCACGCTGGGCGGCCTGCCCGAACTGCCGGGCTACATCCTGGTCCGCAACAGCAGCTACGACGACGGCACGCCCGAATACCAGCTCCTGGCCCCGCTGTCCGCCGACCGCGCCGGCATGGCCGTCAAGATCCCCGCCAACGCCGGCCGCGACCTGTACGAGCTGCATTTCGCCACGGCCGGCGGCAAGGAGACGCTGACCATAGGCAGCTGGACCTACGAGGCATCCGTGGGCTGAGGGCGGGCGGCACCGGCAAATATTTACCCGGGTAATATTGACGAGTTATTTTTACCCGGGTAAAATTTGCATGAATTCACCTTTGGCCGAACAGGAAGTACTTGAACATGGCGCCGCCCACCCAACCCATTCGCTATCTGGAGCCCACGCAGCAATCCGGCCGCGCATTCGTCATGAGGAAAATGCAAGGCAACGTCGTCATGTTGAACCTGCTGCGCTTTCGCGAGATCGCCGACTACACCGCGAATCCGGAACTGGCGCCGAAAGCGCCCATCAGCGGCGCGCAAGCCTTCGATCGCTATATCCATCACACCCTCCCGTTCCTGCGCGCAAGCGGTGGGGACCTTCTGTTCCTTGGGACCGGCGGCCCGCTCTTGATCGGCCCGGAGAACGAACGCTGGGACCTCGCCATGATGGTCAGGCAAGGCAGCGTCGAGTCATTCCTGGATTTCGCGAACAACGCGGCGTATCTGGCAGGCATGGGCCATAGAACGGCTGCCATCGAAGACGCCCGGCTTCTGCCATTGACGCAGATCGGGCAGACGAGCTGAATAAAAAAACGGGACCGCGCCGCGGTCCCGCTTTTCATGGCGCCACGAAGAACGCCAAGGGCTTACTCAGCCAACTTCTTCCAGGTGTCGACCACGGTGTCCGGATTCAGCGAGATCGACTTGATGCCCTGGTCCTTCAGCCATACCGCGAAATCCGGGTGGTCGGACGGGCCCTGGCCGCAGATGCCCACGTACTTGTCCGCCTTCAGGCACGCCTCGATGGCACGCGACAGCAGCGCCTGCACGGCGGGGTCCCGTTCGTCGAAGTCGGCGGCCAGCAGTTCCAGGCCGGAATCGCGGTCCAGGCCCAGCGTGAGCTGGGTCAGGTCGTTCGAACCGATCGAGAAGCCATCGAAGAACTCCAGGAACTGCTCGGCCAGCACGGCGTTGGACGGCACTTCGCACATCATGATCAGGCGCAGGCCGTTCTCGCCGCGCTTGAGCTGGTTGTCGGCCAGGAGCCCCACCACGCGCTCGGCCTGCTTGAGCGTGCGCACGAAGGGAATCATGATCTCGACATTGGTCAGGCCCATCTCCTGGCGCACGCGGCGCAGCGCCTCGCACTCCATGCGGAAGCACTCGGCGAACTCGTCGGCGATATAGCGCGACGCGCCGCGGAAGCCCAGCATGGGATTCTCTTCCTCGGGCTCGTAGCGCGAGCCGCCGATCAGCTTGCGGTATTCGTTCGACTTGAAGTCGGACATGCGCACGATGACGGGCTTGGGATAGAACGCCGCCGCGATCGTGGCGATGCCTTCGGCCAGCTTGTCGACGAAGAATGCGCGCGGGCTGGCGTAGCCCCGGGCCACCGACTCCACCGCCTTTTTCAGGTCGCCGTCGACATTCGGATAGTCGAGGATGGCCTTGGGGTGGATGCCGATGTTGTTGTTGATGATGAATTCCAGGCGGGCCAGGCCCACGCCGCCGTTCGGGATCTGCGCGAAGTCGTAGGCCAGTTGCGGGTTGCCCACGTTCATCATGATCTTGACGTCGATGGCGGGCATCTCGCCGCGGCGGACTTCCTCGACCTCGGTTTCCAGCAGGCCGTCGTAGATCCGGCCTTCGTCGCCTTCGGCGCAGGACACGGTGACCATGGCGCCGTCGCCCAGGAGACTGGTGGCATCGCCGCTGCCCACGACCGCCGGGATACCCAGTTCACGCGCGATGATGGCCGCGTGGCAGGTGCGGCCACCGCGGTTGGTGACGATGGCCGAGGCGCGCTTCATGACGGGCTCCCAGTTGGGATCGGTCATGTCGGTGACCAGCACGTCGCCGGGCTGGACCTTGTCCATGTCGGCGATATCGGCCACCAGGCGCACGGGGCCCGAGCCGATCTTCTGGCCGATGGCGCGGCCCGTGACCAGCACGTTGCCGGTGGCCTTCAGGCGATAGCGCTGCTGCACATCGTTGCCGGCCTGCTGCGACTTCACGGTTTCCGGACGGGCCTGCAGGATGTAGATCTTGCCGTCGTTGCCGTCGCGGCCCCACTCGATGTCCATGGGACGGGCGTAGTGCTTCTCGATGATGACGGCATAGCGCGCCAGCTCGATCACGTCCTCGTCGGACAGCGAGAAGCGGTTGCGCAGCTCGGGCGCGACATCGACGGTGCGCACGGCGCGGCCTTCGGTGCGGGCAGGATCGAATTCCATCTTGATCAGCTTGGAGCCGATGCGGCGGCTGACGATGGGATAGTGGCCGGCTTCCAGCGTGGGCTTGAAGACGTAGAACTCGTCGGGGTTGACCGCGCCCTGCACCACCGTTTCGCCCAGGCCATAGGACGAGGTGATGAATACGACGTCGGGGAAGCCCGATTCGGTATCGATGGTGAACATGACGCCGGCCGCGCCGGTGTCGGAACGGACCATGCGCTGGATGCCGGCGGACAGGGCCACGTCGGCATGGGCAAAGCCCTTGTGCACGCGATACGAGATGGCGCGATCGTTGTACAGCGACGCGAACACATGGCGGATCTTGTCCAGCACGTCGTCGATGCCGACCACGTTCAGGAAGGTTTCCTGCTGGCCGGCGAACGAGGCGTCGGGCAGGTCTTCGGCGGTGGCGGACGAACGGACGGCGAACGAGCCCTTGCCGTCGGCGTCGAGCTTGGCGAACGCGTCATGGATGTCCTTCTCGAACTTGGCCGAGAACGGAGCGTCGACGATCCATTGCCGGATTTCCGCGCCGGTTTCGGCGAGCGCGCGCACGTCTTCCGGATTCAGGGAAGACAGGCGCTCGTTGATCCGGGTATCCAGGCCCGAATCCTTCAGGAAATCGCGGAAAGCCTCTGCCGTCGTGGCAAAGCCCCCGGGCACGCGGACACCTGCGCCGGTGAGCTGGCTGATCATCTCTCCAAGTGAGGCGTTCTTTCCTCCTACCGAGTCAACATCCGTCATCCGGAGCTGCTCGAACGGCACAACATAAGACATGAAAGTCCCCTATTACAATGGCAAGAAAGCTTGTTTGGCGAGCACACGCGCCGGGCGATTCCGCGCCGTGATGCGTGGTGCGCTGGCCAAACCCGCCTCCACCGCGGCCCAGGGCTCCAAGGCCTTGGGCGTGCGCCATGCGTAATCGAGGGGTAATCCCTCGATTGTACGCCGGCCGCCGGCCTTTCTGCACCTCGTCCGTTCGTTTGCCTTTCCCACCCCCGGAAACCCCGTTTTTGCGAGATATCCATGCCCGGGCTGGGCGTGGGCGGGCATCGCGGGCAGCAGCGCGGAGCCTGCCGCGCCGGCCATCGTCTGAAGGGCCTGGCGTCTATCCATGGGTGCGTATCCTTTCGAGCAAACGGGAGGTGGCCCCGCTCCGTGCCGAGGGCACGCGGGGGTCGGCAAAAGTATCGGGAGATCGAGGGCGGGCGGCAATCGTCCCAGCGGATACACTCTGTTCTCGCCGCGAGAACGGACGCCGCATATCTGCCTGCGCGCGGGTCTCCGTCCGTGGCGGGCAGCGCGAGGATCCCCATGTTTTCCAAGACCCGATTGGCCCATATCGATTTCCATGCCCCCTCGGCCGAGGTCGGCCCTTTGCTGATCGGTGTGACCTTGCTGGTGGACGGCGTAGGGGGGCGCATCGTGGAGGCCGAGGCCTATGACAGGGAAGACCCCGCCTCGCACAGCTTCTCGGGGCCGACGCCGCGCAACGCCTCGATGTTCGGCGAGCCGGGGCGGGCCTATGTCTACCGGTCGTATGGCATTCACTGGTGCCTGAACCTGGTCTGCCGCGAATCCGGTCATGGCGCCGGGGTGCTGATACGCGCGCTGGAGCCTACCCATGGCCTGGATGCCATGCGCGAGCGGCGCGGCGTGGACGACCCCCGATTGTTGTGCTCGGGACCGGGGCGGGTGGGGCAGGCCCTGGGCATCGATCGGCGCTTCGACGGCCTGTCGCTGGACCAGCCGCCGTTCGAACTGGTGGCGCGGGAAGGCGTGCCGGATGTCGCCATCGGGCCGCGCATCGGCATCTCGAAGGCGCTGGACGTGCCGTGGCGCTTCGGGATGGCCGGATCGCGCTTTCTGAGCAAGCCGTTTCCCCGGCGTTGAGCGCCGTTCGCCGCGGCCATAGAAAAAGCCGAAGGCGGGTTCCCGATTTTCGAATTGTTGCGGGGGGCTGGCGCGGCCACAATCGCGGTCATCCGGCATTCATGCCCATACCCATAACAGGAGACCCGCCATGCGCGCACGCATTCTTGCCGCGGTGCTGACCTGCTGCCTCGCTCCGGCAGCAAGCCAGGCCGCACCGGCCGATACCTATCCCGACCGCCCGATCCGGCTGATCGTGCCTTATGCCGCCGGGGGCGGCGTCGATCTGCTGGCCAGGAAGTTCGCCGAGGCACTGGGCAGCCAGATGGGGCAGAGCGTATTCGTGGAGAACAAGGTGGGCGCGGGCGGCACGCTGGGCGCGGTGTCGGTCTCGCAGGCCAGGGCGGATGGCTACACACTGCTGTTCGGCGGGTCGCCCATGATCACGAACAGGCTGATCAACCCTTCGGTCGGCGTGGACGTGCTGAAGAATCTGGCGCCCGTGTCGCTGATCAACATGAATCCGTTCGTACTGGCCGTTGCGGGGACCGCGCCGTACCGGTCCATCCAGGACATCGTGGCCGCGGCCCGGCAGGCGCCCGGGAAGCTGAACTTCGCCTCGGGCGGCGTGGGCACGGGCTCGCATCTGGCGGGCGCGGCGCTGGCCACGACCACCGGCATCGACGTGGTCCATGTGCCTTATCGCGGATCGGTGGACCTCGTGCCGTCGTTGCTGGGCGGGCAGACGCAGTTCTGTTTTCCTGTCGTGACGGCGGCGCTGCCGCAGGTCGAGTCGGGCGCCGTGCGCGTGCTGGGGGTGACCTCGGCCAAGCGCCTGCCTATTCTTGCCGGCGTGCCCACGCTGAAGGAGGCGCTGGGCAGCGACGATGCGGTGATCGAATCGTGGAACGGTGTCTGGGGGCCGGCGGGCATGCCCACGGACATCGTGGCCAAGTTGAACCGTGCCATCCACGAGACGTTCAAGCGCGGCGAACTGAACGCGTTCTTCGACAAGAACGGATCGCCGGTGGAGCTGTCGCCCACGGCGGACGATTTCGCCGATTTCCTCGCGAAGGAAACCGCCAAGTTCTCGCGCATCGTGCGCGCTTCCAAGATCGTTCAATTCTAGGCGGCATCGCCGCACGGCCAAACCATGAATCAGACTTTCCTACCGCTGGCGGGCGTACGCGTGCTGGATTTTTCGCACGTCATCGCCGGTCCCCTGGCGACGTTCTATCTTGCGCAGATGGGCGCGGATGTCGTGAAGATCGAGAAACCCGCCGGCGGCGACGTGCTGCGCCGGTCCGAGCGGGGGCCGTCGGCCTTCCTGTCGCTCAATGGCGGCAAGCGCTGCGTGGCGCTGGACTTGCGCACCGAGACCGGGCGCGCGGAGATCCTGGAGATGGCGCGCGAGGCCGACGTGTTCGTCGACAACTTCCGACCCGGATCGCTGGAGCGGCACGGGCTGGGCTATGACGCCATCCGCGAGGTCAATCCGCGCATCGTCTATTGCTCGATCTCCGGCTTCGGCCGGACCGGACCCTGGGCCGACCGGCCGGCGTACGACCACGTGGTGCAGGCAATGACGGGGATGGCGATGATGGGCGGCGTCGAAGGCGACGACCCCATCAAGACCGGTTTCCCGGTCGTGGACGCCGCCACGGGCATGCTGGGCGCGCTGGCCATCGTGAGCGCGTTGCACCAGCGCAACCGCGACGGCCGCAGCATCCTGCTCGATGTGTCCATGGCCGCGGCGTCGATGCAACTGATGTACAGCTACGCCGTCGAGGCCCTGACCAAGGGCGTGTCGCCGCGCCGCGTCGGCAACCAGGGCTATTCGGGCAGTCCCGCCGCCGATTTTTTCCGGACCCGCGACGGCTGGATCGCGCTGGGGGCCAATACGCCCGCGCAGTTCTCCCGCCTGCTGGAGGTGCTGGACCTGGGCGAACTGGCCACCGATCCGGCCTTGTTCGATGTGTCGGCCGAACCGGGCGAACAGGTGTCCTTCCTCAGGGCGAAGGACCCCACGGTGCTCAAGTCGCGCCTGCGGGAGCGGATAGAAGCGTGGGAGGCTGCGCCGCTCGAACAGCGGCTGGCCCAGGCCGGCGTGCCGGCTTCCAAGGTCCGGTCGGTGGCGGAGTTCGCCGCCGACGCCGTCGCCAGTGGCGCGCTGGAGCCGGTGGTGCTCCGGGATGGCGAGGACAGCGCGACGGTGCCGGGACTGGGGTTCCGCGCCTGGGCCTGAATCCGTTCAGGCTGCCTGCGTGGCGGCCATCTGCCGGGCCGCCCAGACGACGGCCTGCCGCAGCGGCTCGACCCCGGGCAACTGCATCACGGGCTGGCGCGCCAGGAATGCCAACCGGCTGACCGGGATATCGTCGGCGATGGGCAGGATGTGTACCCGGCCCATCCCGGCATAGTGGCGCACGGGCGAGGACGGCGCGAAGGTCAGCATGCGGGTGGCCGCGGCCACCTCCAGGTTCGTGTGATAGGGAAAGGACTCGATACGCGGCTGCGGCGGCACCAGGCCGGCCCCCAGGAACACGCGCTCCAGCACCCGGCGGGCCTGGGATGCCTTGGGCGGGACGATCCATTCCTCGTTCGCGAGATCGGTCAGCCGAAGCGAGGCATGCCGTGCGAGCGGGTGGTTCGTCGCGCAGGCGAACAGCCGGCTTTCCTCATGCAAGGGTTCGATGTGCAGGTCGGTCAGGTGGCCGCCCTGCACGGGCAACTCGTCCAGGTGGCAGATCGCGCAATCGATTTCGCTTCGGTCCAGGCCGCCGTACAGCACGTTGATGCCGCCGTGCGTAATGGCGATGCGGGGCAGCGTGCCGGTGGATTCCATCCTGGCCATGGCCTGTGGCAGCAGCCAGGCATCGAGCAGCGGCAGGACGCCGACGCGTACCAGCGGCGTGCTGCCACGGACCACGCTTTCCAGCGCCGTGTCGAACGAGGCCAGGGCGATGCGCAATTGCCGCAGCGCGAGATTGCCGGCGTCGGTCAGGCTGCCTCCCCGCGCGCTGCGCTCGATCAGGGTGGTGCCGAAGACTTCTTCCAGCGTTTGCACCATGCTCGTCACCGTGGGTTGGCTCAGGTGCATGGCCTGCGCCACCGCGGCCAGAGAATGGTGTTCGGCCACCAGCTCCAGCAGACGCAGGTGCTTGATGCGCAACTGGTCGGTCCGGTTCCGCCTGCCGTCGGTGCTCACGGCTGCGTCTCGCGGAAAACCGGGGATGCCCGGGCGCATCGCTCCAACGGCGTCATGGGTTGCGGGGAAGGCTGCGGTCGCCCTGGCCCAGCGGCAACTGCATCATGACGGTATCGACCCAGCGGCCGTGCTTGAAACCGACGCTGCGCAGTACGCCGGCGTGCTCGAACCCGACCTTCCTGTGCAGGGCGATGGAGGCGGCGTTGCCGCTGTCGCCGATGACGGCCACCATCTGGCGCCACGGCCCGTTCTGGCAGCGCGCGATCAGCGCCTGCATCAGCGCGATCCCGATGCCGCGTCCGCCGGTGCCGTCGGCGACGTAGACGGAGTTTTCTATGGTGTGGCGATAGGCCGGGCGAGCGCGGTAGCTGCCGGCATAGCTGTAGCCGACGACCGTGCCGTCTTCTTCCGCCACCAGATAGGGCAGCCCTTGTTCGAGCACGGCTGCGCGCCGGGCGCGCATGTCTTCCACCGTGGGCGGTACTTCCTCGAAGCTGGCGATGCCGTTCAGGACATGGAAGGCGTAGATGGCCTGGATGGCGGCCAGATCGGTGTCGCGGGCGTCGCGGACGGCGAGCGTGGGCGAAGGGGAGCGGAGCGCGGACGGGCTGGACATGGCGGTGGATGTTCCTGGAGCCCGGCTGCGGCCGGGCGCAAGCCGTTACTTTACCCAAGAACGCCGTCCCGCGTGGGTCCAGGAACGCCGCCCCGTGCGGGGCGGCGGAACCGCCGGTCAGTTCTTGGTGGCGTACAGGTAGATTTCGGTGCGGCGGTTGGCGGCGCGGCCTTCCACCGTGTCGTTGCTGGCGATGGGATCGTTGGGGCCGCGGCCTTCGGTGGTCAGCCGGGCGGGCGAGACGCCCTTGTTCGTCAGATAGTTCGCCACCGCCTGCGCGCGGTTCTGCGACAGGGTCTGGTTGAGCGACATCTGGCCGGTGTTGTCGGTATGCCCGACGGCCTTGGCGCGCAGCTCGGGGTGCTCGTTCAGGGTCTTGGCGACGCTGTCCAGCACGGGCAGCAGGGCGGGCTTGAGCGCGTAGCTGCCGGTGTCGAACGAGACGCTGCTGGGCACGTTGACCTTGAGCGAACCGTCGTTCTGTTCGGTCATGTCGATGCCCAGGTCCTTGGAGCCGGACTTCTCGACGTCCTGCTTGACGGTCTTCCAGTTGTAGCCGACCAGTCCGCCCGCCACGGCGCCCAGGCCGGCGCCGATGGCCGCGCCCGTGGAGTTGCCCAGCAGCGCCCCCAGCCCGGCGCCCAGGGCGGCTCCGCCGCCGGCGCCGATGGCCGTGTTGGTCTGCTGCTGGTTGGCGCAGCCGGCGACGAAGACGCCAAGCGCCGCGACCAGGGCAATTTTGGAGAGGGTGTTGGTTTTCATGTTGACCTCCTGGAGTGGACTGGGCAGGGGCGCCGTTATGTATTCACGACGCTTTAGCCTGGCTGATGTTAGCTCTTCAGTATGACCGGAGATCGCAACATTTTGTACGTTTTGAGGATGGTTTGCATTTCCGCCCGGGCGTTCAGCCCGCCGCGCGGCACTGGTTGCGCGCGAACTGCCGGATGCGGTCCATGGCGTGCAGGGAAGCGGGGGAATCCGGTTCGACGGTGATGAACATGTGGGGCTCGTCGTCGTACTTCAGGACATCGATCGCGCCGCCCGCCCGCCGATATTGCTCGCCGAAGGCGTCGGCGCGGAGCGGGTCGACCGTGGCGTCGGCGGTGCCTTGTATCAGCAGCACGGGCGGCAGGTGGCGGGCGTCGCCGCGCTCGATGATGCGCTGGGGGTTGTCCCGTTCCATGGCGGCCTCGTCCGGCCAGAAGGCATGATGCGCATCCAGCAACGGGGCCAGTTGGCGTTCGCGGGCCATCCGGTAGTGTTCCAGCGGATCCAGGATCGGCCAGCAGACTATCGCATAGCCGGGCAGCGGTACGGAAGAATCCGGCCGTGCCACGCCTGGGGCATGCCCCAGGAGCGCGTTCAGCATCAGCAGATGGCCGCCGCTGGATGTGCCCAGGCCGCCGACCCATTCCGGGCGGCTGCCCAGCGCGTCCGCGTGTCCGCGGGCCCAGTCCAGGCCCGCCTGGACATCGGCGAACGTGACCCCGGCCGCGGCCTGGGACGGCATGCGGAAATCCAGCGCGAAGGTGGCGATGCCCTCGTCGGCCAGGGCTTCGTGCATGGAAGCGTTGTTCAGGCGGTTGCCGCGGATCCAGGCGCCGCCGTGCACGTCGACCAGCAGGGGAACGGGGGCGTTGCAGCGGGGACGGTACAGGCGTCCCGGCAGCGCCTGGCCGTCGAGGGCGGGGAACTCCAGGTCTTGAACGTCGAATCCGGACATGGGGCAGGTTCGCTGGGGGCGGACGTCCTGTTTGGCCGCGATGTCCCGATCTTCGCACACTTGGCGGTTTCGCGTCCTTTCCAGGGAAGCACTCCGGGCCGACGGCTGGATGCAACAGCCGGATTACGTTTACATTCGCTGTTTTGACGTATATCCGGCAGAATGGCTGTGCTTGCCGCGGCGGGCCACGCCCCTTCTCCCGGAAGCTGCTTGCCGGCAAGCTCACTCAAGGAGAGAGAGCATGAAACGTCGTCAGTTCCTCTACGCCACCGCTACCGCTGGCCTGCTGGTCGCCGCGGGGTGCACCACGACCGACCCCAACAAGAGCGGCGACAGTTCGCCCGCCGCCAAGCGCAGCCGGATCGATTCCGGCGTCAACGAAACGCTGAACCGGCTCTATTCCAGCGTCGACGGTTCCCGCGAACTGGGCAACAAGGCCCGCGGCATCCTGGTTTTCCCGAGCGTGATCAATGCCGGTTTCATCATCGGCGGCGAGTACGGCGAAGGCGCCCTGCGCGAGAGCGGGCGCACCACCGGCTACTACAGCACCGCCAGCGGGTCATTCGGCTTCCAGGCCGGGGCGCAGTCCAAGGCGCTGATATTCATGTTCATGAACCAGGCCGAGCTCGACCGCTTCAAGTCCAGCAACGGCTGGACCGCCGGCGTGGACGGATCGGTGGCGGTGGTCAAGGCGGGCGTCAACGCCGCGGTCGACACCAACACCGCCCGGGCCCCGGTCGTGGCCTTCGCGCTGACCAACGCAGGCCTGATGGCTGGCCTGACGGTGGAAGGCACCAAGATTTCCAAGCTGAACCTGTAGCGTTTGTCCTGGCCGGCGGACGGGGATGACCTTCCTGTCCGTCGCGGGATCCTCGTATTGCCGGGGCGGGACCTGGCTCGGATCGCTGCAGCGCAGCATGCCAACCCGGCCAAGTTTCGGCAGATGGCCACGCCCGATCAAGGGAGCCAGCCGGCACAGGGCGAGGCGACGCGGGAACGCGCACGGCGCCATCGCGGTTGGCGATGAGGGGGCGAAAATAGACGCATTGTTGCGCGCGCCGGCCTCATGCACGATTGGCCCCTCATTCCGAGGAGGCCCTGATGCATTCCACCGCGAAATCGACAGCGGGCACCGTGCTGCCCAGCAATCGAGACCTCTATTACGGCGGTAGCTGGCACCAGCCGGCGGGCGGCTATCTGGACACCTTCAATCCCGCCACCGGCGAGAATCTCGGCCGGTGCGCGGAGGCCAACGCGGCGGACGTCGATGCGGCGGTACGCGCCGCGCATCGGGCATTCCTGGCGTGGCGCGCCACCCGGCCAGGCGAGCGGAGCGCATTGCTGCGGCAGGTTGCCGGGATCCTGCGGGCACATGCCGAAGAGCTGGCGTTGCTTGATTCGATCAACTGTGGCAACCCCGTGCGCGAGATGCTGCGCGATGTCACCACGGCCGCGGAGGTGCTGGAATTCTGCGCAGGCCTGGTCACCGAGGTGAAGGGCGAGACGACGCCGGTGGGCGCAGGCGAACTGAACATGTCCATCCGGGAGCCCTATGGGGTGGTCGCGAGAATCGTCGCTTACAACCATCCCCTGATGTTCACGGCGGGCAAGATCGGCGCGGCGCTCGCTGTCGGCAACACGGTCTTGATGAAGCCTCCCTCGCAGGCGCCGTTGTCGTCGTACCGGCTGATGGAGCTGATCGGCGATATTGTCCCGCCGGGCGTGATCAATGTCATCACGGCCGGCCGCGCGGGCAGCGAGGCACTGGTCGAGCACCCGCAAGTGCCACGGATCTCGCTGATCGGCAGCGTACCCACCGGCCGCGCAATCGCGCGCGCCGGCGCGAACCGTCTCAAGCATGTCACGCTCGAACTGGGCGGCAAGAATGCCTGCATCGTCTATCCGGACGCTGACCTGGACCGGGCCGCGCAGGCGGCCGTGGACGGCATGAATTTCACCTGGTGCGGACAGTCTTGCGGTTCTACGTCCCGCCTCTTCCTGCACGACGATATCCACGACGAGGTGCTGGCACGAGTGGTGGCTTGCGTGCGCCACTATCGGCCCGGCATCCCCACGGACATGGAGACGACCATGGGGGCCATCATCTCCGCCGAACAGTTCGACAAAATCATGGCCTATATCCGGCTGGCCCAGGAGGAAGGCGCACGGCTGCTATGCGGTGGAAAGCGGCCGTCCGATCCTGGGCTCGCCGATGGCTGGTTCGTGGAGCCCACGGTATTTGCGGACGTGCGGCAATCCATGCGCATCGCCCGCGAAGAGGTGTTCGGTCCCGTCTTGTCAGTCATCCGGTGGAATGACGAATCCACGATGTTGGACGAGGTGAACCAGGTCGAATACGGCCTGACCAGTTCGATATGGACTTCCGATCTGGCTGCCGGTTGCCGGGCCGCGACGTGCGTCGAGACGGGCAGTGTCTGGATCAACGGCACCGCCACGCACTACAACGGCGCTCCCTTTGGTGGCTACAAGCAGTCCGGCATCGGGCGGGAGGAAAGCCTCGAAGAGCTTCTCAGCTTCACGCAGGTGAAAAACATCAGCATGCGTTTCTGACGCCCCGGCCGCTTCGGGCGTTGACAGGGGATTCCAGGACGGCGCGGCGGGCTTGGCGACGTCGGTGAGTATTCGAACCAAATGACTCTTGAAGGAACGCCACATGAACGATAGATATCCAGGCGGGGACGGCGCCGGGCATGACCGGCCCGTGCCGATGGCCGAGCGGCGGGACGTCTGGGGCAGCGACGCCACGGCGGCCATGCTGCGGGCCTTGGACATTCCCTATCTTGCGTTGAATCCGGGCGCCAGTTTCCGGGGCCTGCACGACAGCCTGGTCAATTACACGGGCAACACGACGCCACAGATGCTGCTGTGCCTGCACGAAGAATCGGCCGTTTCGATTGCGCATGGGTATGCCAGGGCCGCCGGCCGGATGATGGGGGTGGTGCTGCATTCCAACGTCGGGTTGATGCATGCCTCGATGTCGATCTTCAATGCCTGGTGCGATCGTGTGCCGATGTTGGTGCTGGGCGCCACCGGCCCGTGGGATGCCGCCCGGAGGAGGCCCTGGATCGATTGGATACACACGTCGTCGGACCAGGGCGCGCTGGTCCGCGACTACACGAAATGGGACAACCAGCCAGCCTCGGTGCCGGCTACCTGCGAGGCATTGCTTCGGGCCGTGCAGATCGCCGATACCGCCCCGCGCGGGCCCACCTATGTCAACCTTGACAGCGTCATCCAGGAAACCGCCATTGGTCCATTGCCGCATCTGCCGGATGTGGCTCGCTTCCGCGCCCCCTCTCCGGCGGTGCCGGCCGGGGCGCTGCTGGATGAGGTGGCGCAGTTGCTTTCGCAGGCCGTCCGTCCGGTCATCCTGATGGGCCGCAGCACGCGCGGCACAGACGACTGGCGGCGCCGGGTGGAGCTGGCCGAGACCCTGCAGGCGGTCGTGTTGACCGATTGGAAGATGCCCGCTGCGTTTCCTACCGATCATCCGCTGCATCCGTGCGCACCGGGCACTTTTCTGCCGCCCGAGGCTTGCCAGTTGCTGCGTGCGGCAGACGTCGTGCTGGCGCTGGACTGGTACGACGTGGCCGGCGCGCTGAAGCAGGCCTGTGGCGACGAGCCCGTTGATGCCAAGATCATCAATGTGTCGCCGGACCAGCTCGTGCATCGGGGCTGGAGCATGGACTACCAGGGCCTGCCCCCCACCGATATCTACGTGCTGTGCGAACCCGACGCCGTGGTGCCGCTGCTGCTGGCGCGCATCGACCGTCGAGCGCTGGTGCCGCCGCCGACGCGTGTCCGATTGCCGCCATTCGATCCGTCGGTGCTATCGGTCCGGGTGGTCGCCGAAGCGCTCAACGATGCCATCGGCGACCAGATGCTTTCCCTGGCCAGCCTGCCCCTGAGCTGGAACGGCTTCTATCGTGCGTTCCGGCATCCGCTGGATTATCTGGGCTATACGGGAGGCGGCGGAGTCGGTGCCGGCCCGGGCTTGACCGTGGGCGCGGCGCTGGCGCTGCGCGGCTCCGATCGGATCGTGGCCGGCGTGGTCGGCGACGGAGATTTCCTCATGGGCGTCACGGCGGTGTGGACGGCCGTCCGCCATCGGATCCCTTGCCTGATCATCGTCGCCAACAATCGTGCGTACTACAACGACGTCATGCACCAGGAACACATGGCCATCGAGCGTGGTCGCCCTGTCGAGAACAAGTGGATCGGCCAGAGTATCGACGACCCGGATGTCGACCTGGCCGCGATGGCGCGCGCCCAAGGGGCGGACGGCATCGGCCCCGTGACGGAAACGGCGGCGTTGCGGCCGGCGATCGAGCAGGGGCTGGCCGCTGTGCGCGCGGGCCGTGTGTGCGTGATCGACGTACGCGTGATGCCGGGCTATGACAACCCGACTAGCGTATCGAGTCCCAGCCAGAAGCGTTGACGCGGCGCGGCGTCGGGAGTGCCCCCCTTGGGGCGGCGTCCCCGTCGCGCGGCACGCCTGTCAGGAGAGCCATCGTCATTCGCGATGGCGGCGTGACGAGATACGAATTGCCCGCCTTGCCATTGCTCTTGCATCATCGTCGTCTTGACGATGTCCCCGGGGACCGATCGTCGCCTGTCTTGCCCGGATCGGACAGCGTTCGCAGCCTATTCAGTGATAACTGGCAACAAGGAGTGTGTCATGTTCTTCGATATCAGGCTTGTCTTGCTCTTCGCCGCCGCCCTGTGCTGTCAAGCCGCTCAGGCGCAGGGTTTTCCGTCCAAGCCCGTGCGCATCGTCGTTGGCGCCGCCGCGGGAGGGCCGATCGATACCGCGGCGCGGGTGGTCGGAGAAAAACTGGCGGCCAAGTGGGGACAGCCGGTGATCGTCGAGAACCGGCCCGGAGCCAGCGAGATGATCGGTGCCGCGGCGGTCGCGAAGTCGGCCCCCGACGGCTATACATTGTTCATGGCCTCCTCGAATCCATTCACCATCAATCCCGCCATCTTCGAGAAATTGCCTTACGACCCGTCGAAGAGCTTTACCGCGATCGGTGTGGTGGCCGCCAACCCGATGGCGGTGGTGTCGAACCCGGCGGCACCGTTCGACAGCCTGGGCGGCCTGATCGATGTTGCCCGCGCCCATCCAGGTCAATTGTCGTGGTCTACCCCCGGCCTGGGAACGATGAACCACATTACCGGAGAATGGATCGCGTACGAGGCGGGCATCAAAGCCGTGCACGTTCCGTACAAGGGGGGGCCGGCGGCGGTGAACGCGGTGGTGGCGGGCGAAGTGCCCTATGGCATCGTGTCGCTGGTCCAGGCGATTCCCTTTGCCAAGGCGGGCAGTGTCAGGATGCTGGCGGTCACCACGGCCAGGCGCACGGCGCTTTCCCCGGCCACGCCGACGGTCGCGGAACTCGCCATTCCTGGTTTCGAATCATCGGTGCTTGCGGTTCTTGCCGCACCGGCGGGAACGCCCCGCGATGTGATCGAGAAGATCAATGCCGATACCAACGGCGTGTTGAAACAGGCGGAGGTACGCGCCAAGTTCGCGGCGCTGGGTGCTGAAACCGTGGGTTCCACACCGGAGGAAATGGACCGCGTGATCGAGAGCGTGCGCGGCAAGGTCGCGGGCATCGTGGCCCGGGCCGGAATCAAGGCGGAGTAGGGTGGACCGTGTCCCTGCTCCGTGTCAGCAACTGAAATAGGCCTGAACCTGCTTTTCATGCAACCCTTCGGAGAACTCCATGCACCAAGTCCCGCTTACGGTCGCTGTCTGCGATTATGACCGAGTCAAACCGATCTTCGACCGGAGGGTACGGATCGAGGGCTGTGACATCGTCCCATTGGTCATCGAAGCGGAGGAGTGCTTCCATCGGGCGTTCAGGTTTCAAGAGTTCGATGTCTGCGAAATGTCGATGTCCAGCCACATGGCGACGGTTTCGCGCGGCGAGAATCAATATGTGGGGATCCCGGCCTTCGTGTCGCGGGTTTTCAGGCACGCAGGAATCTACATCCGCACCGACCGCGGAATTGACCGCCCGCAGGATCTCCGTGGTCGGAAGGTCGGAGTGCCTGAATACCAGATCACCGCCAATGTGTGGATGCGTGGCTTGCTCAAGGATGAGTACGGCGTCGACCCGAAGGACATCCAATGGCGCAGGGGAGGTATCGAGGAGCCCGGCCGGGGCGAGCGTTCACCCATATCTCTGCCCGACAATATCGATCTCCAGCAAGTTCCGGACGACGCCACGCTGTCGGACATGCTCGCGAATGGCGAAATCGACGCGATGCTCAGCGCCCGCGCGCCATCCTGCTTCGAGCGCGGTGTGGCCAACGTAGGCAGGCTGTTTCCCAATTTTCGTGAAGTCGAGCAGGATTACTACCGCCGGACCGGCCTGTTTCCGATCATGCACATGATAGGGATCCGGAAGTCATTGGTCGAAGCGCACCCGTGGCTGCCCGTTTCCGTATTCAAGGCATTCCTCGCCGCCAAGGACATCGCGGTCAAGGACCTGGGTGAGATCGCCGTATTGATGACCACGCTTCCCTGGGTGGTGGATCACTACAACGAGACCCGGCGTCTCATGGGCGAAGATTTCTGGCCGTACGGCTACGAAAAAAATCTCAACACGCTCGAGACTTTCGCGCGCTATCACCACGATCAGCATCTGTCAGCGCGGCCGGTCCAGGCCCACGAACTCTTCGCTCCCAGCACGCTCGATCTGTCGAAGACCTGAGCCCGCGCGCCGGAGCGGGCGCGAATGCCGGCGCCGCCTTTTTTCATCCGGCCATGCGACCCGGCTGGCGTGTCCCTGGCACCCATCGCCGTTGGCGATGGGGGGGCAACCAAATACTGTTTGTCCAGGGGTGGGGATGCAGTCAGTATGGATGCAATCGAACTCCAATCTCGAGGCCTCTCATGTACAGCAACGATACCGTCATCGGACCCACGGGCTCGCACCCGAAGGAGCGTTCGATGGACGATTTCAAGTGGCCGTCGGCGGACATGGCCGAGGTTCCCGATTGGATCTACACCAGCCAGCTTATCTACGATCGCGAGGTGGACCGTGTGTTCCATGGACGCACCTGGAATTTCGTGGCGCTTGAGGCGGAAATCCCCGACCCTGGCTGCTACAAGCGCTCGTATATCGGACCCACGCCGGTTGTCGTGTCGCGCGACAAGGAAGGCGGCGTTCACGTCTTCGAGAATCGCTGCGCCCACCGGGGTGTCGAGTTCTGCCGCGAGCCGCGTGGCAAGGCCCAGGAGTTCGTCTGCCCCTATCACCAGTGGAGCTACGATCTGAAGGGGAACCTGCGCGGCGTGCCGTTCAAGCGGGGGGTCAAGGGCGAGGGCGGCATGCCGCCCGATTTCCGCAACGAACAGCATGGGCTTCGCCGGTTCAACGTGACGGTGTTGCACGGCGTTGTTTTCGCCTCGTTCAGCGACGATGTGGAACCGATCGAGGACTACCTGGGTGCCGAGATCCTGGAAGACTTCAATGTCGTCTTCAAAGGGAAAAAACTGCGTATCCATGGCTACTACCGCAACGAGCTGCCTGGCAACTGGAAGCTCTATCACGAGAACCTGAAGGATCCCTACCACGCGACGCTGTTGCATTCCTACCTGGTGACGTTCGGACTGGTCGTCGCCGGTAACCGCAGCGCGATGATCGTTGATCCCACCGGCCGCCATGGCACGATCGCTTCGGCCAAGGGCGACGATCCGGCGGCGATCAACGTCGATGCGGACAGCAAGGGAGAAATGCGGTCGTTTCATGACGGCATGAAATTGCACGACGAGCAGATGCTCCGGTTCGTCAAGGAATTCGATTCGCCCTGGTCGGTGGCGATGCAGACAATCTGGCCCAATCTGATCGTGCAGCGCGAGCTCAACACGCTCGGAATCCGCCACATCGTGCCCAACGGCCCCAACAGCATGATCATGCTGTGGATACTGTTCGGCTACGAAGACGATTCGGACGAAATGACCCGCCACCGGCTGCGCCAGGGCAATCTCATGGGGCCGTCCGGTTTTCTGGGCGTGGAAGACAACGAGGCGATCAAGTTCCTGCAGGAGGGTGTGCGGCGCTCGCCGACTGCGCGCGGTCTGCTCAAGCTGGGTACGGGGGAGGGGGGCGCCACCACGCTGATCACCGAGTCCGCGATTCGTGGCATGTATCGTCAATACCGCGAGACCATGGGGCTCTGAAGCATGAACGCAGGCAACAGCATGACCATGACCGCCGGCGAATTGCGAGAGCTGCGCGCGGATATCGAGGATTTCCACAGCGCCTATTGCGCGATGCTGGATGAAGGCCATCTGGACCAATGGCCCGACCATTTCACGGAAGACGCGATCTATCGCGTCACCTCGCGCGAGAATTTCGACGCCGGCCTGCCGGCGGGGCTGGTCTACGCGGAGGGCAGGACGATGCTGCGCGACCGTGCCTATGCGATCGGCAATACCCAGATGTTCGCGCCGCGCACGGTCCTGCATTACGTTGCCAACGTGCGAGTCCTCGGCGCGGAGGGGGGATGCGTCGTTGCGCGAGCCAACTATCTGCTGCTGCAAACCTTGATCGAAGGGCCCACCACGTTGCATCAGGCAGGCTGTTATCACGACGTCTTCGTCCGGCGGGCAGGGCGCCTGCTGCTGCGCGAGCGACAGTGCGTCTACGACACCGCCCTGGTCGCCAACGATCTGGTCTACCCGGTATGACGCGTGGCAGGCGCGTCCCGATTGCCTTCGAAAAGGTGGCTGAGCCATGACGAGAATTCGCAAGATCGCGTTCGAGGAACACTTTACGGCCGAGGGGTTTCAGCACTACGCGAAGAGCTTCATGCAGCACATGGACCCGGCAAGCGTGGCTTGCCTGGCATCGCGGCTGTCCGATTTCGACGACATACGCCTTGGCGAAATGAATGCCGCAGGCGTGGATATCGCCGTTCTTTCGCAAAGCGGCCCCGGGGTCCAGGGTGAGGAGGATCCCGCGCGTGCCATTGCCCAGGCCAGTCGCAACAACGACTTCCTGGCCAGGCAGGTTGAACGCCACCCGACGCGTTACCGGGGTTTCGCCACGCTGTCGATGCACGATCCCGCCGCCGCGGTGGCGGAGCTCGAACGCGCGGTCGTCGGGCTCGGGTTCAAGGGTTGCCTGGTCAATGGGCATACCCAGGGCCGCTATTACGATGACCGGGCCTACGACGTGTTTTGGGAGAGATTGCAGGAACTCGAGGTACCGATGTATCTGCATCCCGCCGACCCATTGGTGCAGCCGCTGGCCTGCCAAGGCCATCCCGAGTTGGCCGGCGCGGCCTGGGGGTGGGGGGTCGAGACAGGCACCCATGCGCTGCGATTGTTGTTCGGAGGGGTGTTCGATCGCTTCCCCGGGGTCACGCTGATATTGGGGCACATGGGCGAGGGCCTGCCGTTCCAGCGCTGGCGCCTCGACAGCCGTTTCGCGGTCTATTCGCACGGCATTGCGCTACAGCGCCGGCCATCCGAATACATCGGCACAAATATCGTCATTACGACGTCGGGAGTCTGCTCGCCCGGCGCACTGGCGGGAGCCATCGCCGAAATGGGACCCGAGGCGGTCATGTTCTCGGTCGACTATCCCTACGAGTCGTCTTTGATCGCTGCCGATTTCATCGAGCAAGCACCGCTGGACGATGCCACGCGAGCGCTGGTCTGCCATGGAAATGCCGAGCGTCTGTTCAAGCTTTGACGGGCGCGGCCAAGAGCCTGTCGTCCACTCTCCGCCAAGCGAAAGCGCCAGCCAAGGAGCATCCGATGCCCGTTGCCGATTATGAGCTGATACGTGCCTGGCGGCAGGTCTTCGACCTGTCGAAACTGGCGTCCGGACAGACCGTCACCTTGTTGACCGGGGCGACGACCCATCCCCAGACCTTGCATTGCGCGATCGTCGCCGCGCAGTCGTTGGGCGCCGTCGTCAACCGTCTGGATCTGCCCCCGGTCAATGCGGAGAAGGCGTTGAGCCGGGACGTCTTTGCCTATCTGGGTACGACGCCGCTGACCGGCAACCAGGCGGCGATCGCGGCGCTCAAGGCGAGCGATCTGGTGATCGATCTGATGACACTGTTGTTCTCGCCCGAGCAGCATGAAATCCTGCGGGCCGGCACCAGGATCCTGCTCGCCGTCGAGCCGCCCGAGGTGCTCGTGCGCATGCTGCCCACGCTGGAAGACAAGATCCGTGTGATGGCTGCCGTGGATCGGCTCAAGGCGGCGCGCGAGATGCATGTGCGCTCGGCCGCCGGGACCGACCTGAGCTGCCGCCTGGGCGAATTTCCTGTCATCGGCGAGTATGGTTTCGTGGATGAGCCCGGTCGCTGGGACCATTGGCCGAGCGGCTTTGCCTTGACCTGGCCGAACGAGGGGCAATCGAACGGCCGTATCGTCATCGACCGAGGCGACATCCTGCTGCCGCAGAAAGGCTATGTGGACGAACCGATCGGGCTTACGGTCGAAAACGGCTATGCCGTGCGCATCGAAGGTGGATTGTCGGCCGAATTGCTGAACGACTACATGGAGTCGTTCAATGACCCCGAGGCCTATGCCATCGCGCACATCGGCTGGGGATTGCAGCCGCGCGCCCGCTGGTCGACGCTGGGCCTCTACGACCGCGAAGCCACCATAGGCATGGATGCGCGAGCCTTCGAGGGCAATTTCCTGTTTTCCCTGGGCCCCAACAACGAGGCAGGCGGTTCGCGCACGACCGCCTGCCACATCGACGTCCCGCTACGCCGCTGCACGGTGAGCCTGGATGGCCAGGATGTGGTGGTACGCGGAAAGGTGGCCGCATGACCGGGGCGGCGTCCATGAACGGGGGCCTCTCCGCATACGAGCGCCAGGGGTTTGGCGGCGATCTTGTCCTGCGGGTTCCCGCCGGGCTGCTCATTGTCGACTTCGTCGAGGGCTTCACGGACCCGCGGCTCTTCGGGGGAGGCAACATCCTTGAGGCGATTGAAAACACCGTGGGGCTGCTGGCCCACGCCCGCCGGCAAGGCTGGCCGGTGGCCCATACCCGCATCGTATTCGCCGACGACGGCTCCGATGGCAATGTGTTCACAGAAAAAGTGCCGGGCTTGCTGGCACTGACAGAGCGCGCGCCCGGCAGTGCCATCGTGCCAGCGCTGCTGCCGGCGCCAGGAGAGTTGGTCGTGCGCAAGACGGTGCCTTCGGCATTCTTCGGTACCTCCCTGGCAGCGTGGTTGACGCAGCGCGGTGTTTGCACGCTGGTGGTGGCGGGTGCCGTCACCAGCGGTTGCGTGCGCGCCAGCGTGATCGATGCCATGTGCCATGGTTTCCGGCCCGTGGTGGCGGCTGACTGTGTCGGCGACCGCGCGGTCGGGCCGCATGAGGCGAGCCTGTTCGACATGAGGCAGAAGTACGCCGCCGTGATGACCTGGAGCGATTTGGCCAGCCGTGGCGAGCTGGCGCCGAATCAGGTGCTTTTGCCGGTTTCTACATAAGCGCGGCCTGTGTCGGCGTCTAGGAGGATGAGGCTGTCATGCAGATGAACAAAGATGCCCTGGCAGGGGTCAAGGTGCTCGAGTTGGGATCATTGATCGCCGGGCCGTACGCAGGGTCGCTGCTGGCGCAATTCGGCGCCGACGTCGTGAAGATCGAGCCGCCCGGCCAGGGCGATCCCCTGAGGAATTGGCGCCACCTTCATGACGGCACATCGCTCTGGTGGTATGCGCAGAGCCGGAACAAGAAATCGCTGTCGCTCGACCTCAAATCGGAAGAAGGGCAGTCCATCGTGCGTCGGCTGGTTGCCGAAGCCGACGTGCTGATCGAGAATTTTCGGCCTGGCACGCTGGAGAAGTGGAACCTGGGGTGGGAGGTGCTGTCGGGCATCAATCCCGGGCTGATCATGGCTCGCATTTCAGGCTATGGCCAGACGGGACCCGCCAGTTGCCGTCCCGGTTTCGCCGCCATCGCCGAATGCATGGGCGGGCTGCGCTACGTGACCGGTTATCCCGATCGGGCTCCGGTACGTGTCGGTATCAGCCTGGGCGATACACTCGCCTCGCTCTACGCGACGATCGGTATCCTGATGGCGCTACGCAACCGGGAGCAACTCGGCGGCACGGGACAGATCGTCGACGTCGCGCTGTACGAGGCGGTCTTCGCGGTCATGGAGAGCCTGATCCCGGAGTGTGATCTGCTCGGGCATGTGCGGGAACGCACGGGCTCATCGCTGCCCGGCATCGCTCCATCGAACACTTATCTTTGCATCGATGGCAGCTATGTCGTCATTGCCGGCAACGGCGATGCGATCTTCAAACGCATGATGAATGCCATGGGCCGGCCGGATCTGGCGCAGTCCCCGGAGCTGCGGGACAACGCCGGCAGGGCGGGCCAAGCCAAGATGCTGGATGAAGTCATATCGGCCTGGACCGGGGAGAGGCCGCTCGACGAAGTGTTGCGCGCGCTCGAAGGCGCGCAAGTTCCCTGCGGCCGCATCTACACGGCCAAGGACATTCTGCAGGACGAACACTACCGTGCTCGCGAGATGATCCTGGAGTCGGCTCTGCCCGGCGGGCAGAAAGTGGCGTTTCCTGGCATCGTGCCCAAGCTCAGCGCGACTCCGGGTCGTATCAATTGGCTGGGGCCCGCGCTGGGGGCGCACACAAAAGAGATCCTGGACGGGATCGATGTTTCGTCCGGTCGGCTGGAAGAACTGCGGGCGAGGGGGCTGGTCTGATGCGGCGCGAGGATACCGGAATCATGACTTCCCCCGAAAAAAGCCGTGTTTTCATCCAGGAAGTGGCCCCTCGTGACGGCTTTCAGAACGAGGCCGGTTTCATTCCGACCGAGCGGAAGATCGCGTTGATCGATGCGCTTGGCGCCACGGGTGTCGCCAAGATAGAGGTGACGTCCTTCACCTCTTCCAAGGCGATTCCCGCCCTTGCCGATGCCGAATCCGTCATGGCTGGAATCCGGCGCCATCCCGGCGTGGCCTACGCGGCCCTGGTGCCAAACGTGCGGGGTTGTGAGCGGGCGCTGGCCTGCGGGGTCGACGAGATCAATCTTGTCATGTCGGTCAGCGCCGGGCATAGCCTGGCCAACCTGCGTCGACTGCCGGCTGACTCTCTGGCCGAATTCGAGCGCATCGTGGGCATGGCGGCGGGCGAGGTCGGCATCGCGGTTT
The DNA here is from genome assembly GCA_009360345.1 of Alcaligenaceae bacterium SAGV5. GTDB lineage: Bacteria > Pseudomonadota > Gammaproteobacteria > Burkholderiales > Burkholderiaceae_B > Pigmentiphaga. The sequence goes on along the minus strand of SPDP01000001.1, from coordinate 1,028,828 downwards.
CGCTTTCCACCGCCTTTGGCTGTCCATTCGATGGTCCGGTCGCGGAGCGTGAGGTCGTGGATGTCGTCGAACGGCTGGTCGGCCTGGGCATCGTGTCGGTCACGCTTTGCGACACGACCGGCATGGCGAATCCCGCACAGGTACGGTCGCTGTGCGGGCGAGTCAGGGCTCGGTGGCCGGGATTGCAACTGACGGCTCATTTTCACGACACGCGCGGCATGGGGCTGGCCAATGCGGTCGCGGCCCTGGAGGCAGGCATAGACCGGTTCGATGCCTCGCTCTCCGGGCTGGGAGGATGTCCCTACGCGCCAGGCGCGAGCGGCAACGTCTGCACCGAGGATCTCGCGCACATGCTGGAGGCCATGGGGTATCGCAGCGGCGTGGATCTTGGTGCGCTATTGGATGCTTCACGGGTCCTCGCCGGCATGCTCGACCACCCCGTTTCCAGCCATCTTCTGGAGGCCGGACCTTGGCATCGGCGGTATCCGTTGCCAGCTTTTGCCAGGACAGGGTCGATGGCGGGGCTTCGCCGGCATGCTCAGTGATACGCCACTTCTTCCTGGATGCTGGCGCGCAAGTGCTCGAACAGTCTCAGCGCGGACGACGACAATTCATCCTCTCGCCGGATGCAAAGCATCAGTTCCCGGACCGCCCAGGCGTCGGCCAGGGTGACAAGCCGGATGCCGTCCGACACATACAGTTTGTGGGCGATCCCGGTGGGGATGACGCCGATGCCGATATTGGCCTTGACCATGGCGACCACCGCGTCGAACGAAGTCACATATTGCCTGATGTGTATCTGTGCCTTGAGCTTGCTCGCCTCGGCGATCAACAGGTTGTTCAGCGAGCTGCCTTTGTGCATGCCGACATAGTGGTAGTTGAGCGTTCTCTCGAAATGGATGGCATTTTCCCCGGCCAGCGGGTGGCCGCCGGGCACGACCAGCGTCAGGGAGTCCCGGTGGTAGGGGAACAGATGCAAATCGTAGGCGGCGCTGTTTTCCGCCACGCATATGCCGATATCGACGGCGTTTTCCGCCACGGCCCGGATCACCGACGAGCTGATCTGCTCCTGCACCTCGATTTGAATGGCGGGTTCCTGCAATTGGAACTCGCGTAGGTCCGTTGGCAGGAATTGCATCAGCGCCGATGCATTGACGCCAACCCGGACGTTTCCCGCCCGGCCGCTGGCGAACTCCCGGATTTCCTGTGAAATCTCATCCGCCCGGCGCAACAGCAGGCGTGCTTTCTTGGCCACGCACAGGCCCGCCATGGTCGGCTCCACGCCCCGCGCCTTGCGAGTCAGCAACGTGACTCCCATGCATCGCTCCATGTCGGTGATGCGTTTGCTCAATGCGGATGCGGCGATGTGCTGCTGGTCCGCCGCGGCGGCAATTCCGCCTTGGTCGATGACCGCGACAAACAGCTGGAGTGTGTAGAGATCAAGACGCATGGGAACTCCTGCATTCCGGGAGCAGGGATGAGCTCGGCTATTGTTGTTCGCAACACGCGAACAGTGTTTGCGTATAGGATACGTTTGATAAGGTATTCCAGAAGCGTTGGGGCGGCAATTGATTTTTTTGCCATGTGGGCCGCGCCATCATGCCGACGTTGGCGGCACTCAGGGAAGCAGAGAGGAGCGTTACATGCAGGAGGAAAGTCCGAAGTCTTCGGTCAGGGCGGCGCACCTTGCGCTGGATGTCCTGGAGGCAGTCGCCGGCTCGGAAGCGGACCTGGGCGTCAGCGAGATCGCGGAGCGTCTGGGATACACGAAGGGGTCCGTGTTCCGGCACTTGCAGACATTGGTTGACAGAGGCTATCTGTCCCAACACCCGGTGACCGCGAAATACCGCATCGGCCGGCGTGCGACGGTCCTGGGACGGCTTGCTTCCGGTCGGGACGATCTGATGTCGGCCGCGGAAGATCAACTGCTGTGGCTACGGGACGAATGCGGGGAAACGGTGACCCTGGCAGCCATTGGCGCGCGAGAGGTGCTGGTGGTTGAGCGGTTGCATGGTTTCGCCCAGATGCAAATAAGCGTCAAGCCTGGCAGCGTATTGCCGATCCATGCGACTTCCCACGGCAAGGTCGCCCTGGCTTTCAGCCGGCAGTCGCTGTCCACCTGGGCGCGCCAGCAGCCATTGGTCCCGTGCACGCCTCACACCATCTGCAATTGGGAGGATCTGGACAAGGAGATCGAGAAAGTCAGGCAGCAGGGCTGGTCGTCGTCGCCGGAAGAGATCTTGCTGGGCATCAACGGTTTGTCGGCGCCGATATTCGATGCGACCGGCGATTGCATCGGGGCGCTGGCAATCGTGGGCTCCATTCAATTCGTCCCTGGCGTTCCCGATCCGAAGCAGCTTGACGCCTTGTTGCGGGCCGCCCGGGTTGCTTCTACCAATCTTGGCTACAAGAGAGTGACGTAGCGCCGCAGGCGCGGGGATGACCTTCCTGTCCGTCGCGGGATCCTCGCATTGCCGGGGCGAGGCTGCCCCCGGAAACTGGCGGCACCTTCGCGGACGGCCGGGTATGGCGCCCGGCGCGCGAGGGGGGAGTCCCGCCCATGTCCCTTCCCGTTTTCTCCACCCGGCGGCGCCCGCAGCGCGGCCAGTCCATGGTGGAATACGTCGTCATCGTCGCGCTCGTGGCCGTGGCCGCGATTGCCGTCTACCAGTTGTTCGGACAGGTGGTCCGTTCCCAGACCGCCGCGATGGCGAGGGAGCTCGCGGGCGAGGACGGTTCGACCGAGTCGCGCGCCGCGCAGACCGCGGCCAAGGGCGCCAGGTCCCAGGCTTCCGCCCGTTCGCTCAAGTCCTTCACGGGCAACGCCGCGCAGGCAGGCGCGAACTAGATGCGCGCCGGGGATCGCTCGCAGGCCGGGCAGGCACTGGTGCTGGCGGTCGCGCTGCTCGCCGCGGCGGCGGCGGGGCTGGTGCAGCTCTTCGACGGCGGACAACTGTTGCGCGAGAAGATCCGGCTGGCCCGCGCGCTCGATGCGGCGGCCTATAGCGGCGCGCTGGTCCAGGCCCGGAGCCTGAATTTCCTTGCCTACGCGAATCGCGCACTGGTGGCCCACCAGGTGGGCATGGCGCATGCCATCACGCTGGCATCGTGGGCGAAGTTCGGCGATGCGCAGGCCCGTCGGTTCGCGTCTTCCAATCCGCCAGCGAGCCTGATCGGCGGCCTGTTCGGTGCCGCCCATGGCCGGGCCTATCGAAGCGCCGCGGGCGCGGCCGGCGCGGGAGGCGCCGCCGATTGGCAGGATGGTGCCCTGGCCCGGGCCTTCGCCGAGCACGATCGTGTCGTGCACGACGTCCTGCTGCGGGCACAGGCGGCCGTGCAGCAATCGTTGGCCGACGTCCGCATGCAGACGATGCGGACCGTGCTGGCCGCCCACTATGACGACGATGCGGCGCACCTGGATGCGGCCCTGCTGGCCGACACGCTGCCGGGGTTCGTGGTCCGGCATGGCGGCGCGGCCCGGGCCCCGCTCAAGAGCATGGTGGAGGAAGCCCGTTCTCACTACGGTTTTCTCGCGCCGCGCGATCATGACCACCGCAGCCTGTTGCCGTCGGAGTGGCGGTGTCCCTGGCTGCGGCATGAACTGCGGCGCCGCGGCGCGACGTCGCTCGTGGGCCTGGAGACCTGGCGATCGGACGACACGCTGTCCTTCCATGCCCTGCGATCCAACCGATGGATAGGTTGCTACTACCGCGAATATCCCATGGGGTGGGGCAGTGTCAAAGGCGATGCCTCGTTGCAGGACGACGAGTTGCCGCACGTCGACGAACCTCCCGAGGATTTTGCCGACCAGGACTTCTGGCGGTGGGTGCGCGGACATACCGATTGGCGCCTGCTGGATGGCACGGCCAATCCGCTCGCCAACTCGTTCGCGCTGTCGCAAGGCGTGGTGTGGCAGGGCAGGGGGCTGCCGTGGTTCACGGGACTGGCCGACCGGGAGACCGGGGAGCCGGCCTTGCGCTTTGCCGCAAGAGCCACCCGTGCCGCGGCGGCCATGCGGACGACGGATGCCGCGGGTCCGCGCGGCGGAACGGGCCGCCTGGCGTTCGGGACCGGGCTTGGCGCGGGCGGGCTTTCCGCGGTCAGTGCCGCGTCGACCTACTATCGCCGGCCATCGGGGCGGGCCGATGGCGGCACGGAGCGGCCCAGCCTGTTCATGCCGTACTGGCAGGCAGGCCTGGTCCCGGTCGAGCCCGCGGAGCGCGAGCAGGCATGGCGCAGGCAGGGCCCGGCATGGTGACGGCGAGCATGCGCGGCCAGGCCATTGCCGAGGCCCTGCTCGCACTGGGCGGGATCGGGGCGTTGTGGGTGCTGGGCTCGACGCTGGGGCGATTGCAGGATCTTGCCTTGCAGACCGAGTTCGCGGGACGTCACCTCGCCTTCGTCGTGGCGCAGGACGCGCCGCGGGAAGTCCACGAGCGCACGCATGCCTATTTTTTTCAACCCGATCGCCATCGCTGGCGCAATCACGATGGATCCGCATTGCTGCCCGCGCAGGCCGGGCGGTTTTCCGCGGACATCAGGAACGAGGCGGGCCGGCTGCCCGAGCAGGCCCAGCCTGGAGGAACCGCCGAGCCGGCGCGCATGCTCAGGGGGGAACTGCTGCCGGCGTATCCGGGACTGGTGGCGGGACGGGTTTCGGTGAGCCCCGATCTCGCGCCGGCAGCCAGGCGGGGAGGGTGGCAAGCCGTGGCGCCGCTGTCCAGCCGGTTCGCCATCCTGGTGGATGCCGGCCATGCCAGGGACGACGGGGATGTCCAGGCGCGTATCGCCGGCGCGCCCAGGGCCTGGAGCGACGCGGCGCGGCGAACGGAGCGGGCGGGCCGGACCCTGTCGGCGCTGTCGCACGTCGATCGCTCCTGGGGGCGTCCGCCGCCGGAGTTCGACTGGCTCATGGCGTGGAAAGGGCTGCTGCCTCCGGCCGCGGGAGAGCGGCCATGACCGGCGCGGCCCGCCATCGCGCGCCCATGAGCGGCTGCCTCGCGCTCGCCATGGGCATGTTGTGGAACCACGCGGCATCGGCCCAGCCGGGCATGCCTCCTGGCGCCGTCGATCTGGGATGGGGAGGTCCGGTGCGCGTGAACGGGGTTCGGATGGATGTCCGTCTGTTCGAGGTCCGGCAATCGCCGGGAGATCTCGCCGACAGTCTGGCCAGGCAACCCGGGCTGGATCCCTGGCTGCTGCCCTTGCCCGATGGCGTGATGCTGAGCGGCCTGCGAGGCAACCGTCCATGGCTGATGCAGCTTCGTCAGTCGAGGCCCGGCGCGACGCAGGGCGTGCTGGCTGTCGGCCTGGCGGGAAAGGCGGAGGGGCGCGCCTTGCCCGCCGCGTGGGCGCCTCCGGGCGCGAAGCTGCTGCTGGACGTGCGGACCCAGGACGAACGGGGGTGGGTGGTCCAGCAGGTCTATGTCCATGATGCCGACGCCGTGGCGTTTTCCCGGTCGCTGCACGCGGGCCTGAGCGCGCAGGGATGGCGCGGCGGGGGCGGCGGGCTCATGGCGTGGCGGCAGGCGCGGCGGGTGCTGCAACTGGTGGTGGTGGCGCGGCGGCAGGGAAGCGGCCTGCTCGCCATCGAGACCGAGGCTGGAGAATGAAGAGGCGAAGAGTCATGATCGTGACGCGCGGGACGCTGGGTGAACGGGGGCAGAGGGGGCAGTCCATGGCGGAATATCTCGTCGTGGCCATGTTGCTGGTCGGCGTCGCCGGCGGTGGTCTGTTCGGTGAAGGGGGCGGCGTGCTGGCGTGGCTGCTCGACGCCCTGCGCGGGTTTCACCTGCGTTTCGCCGGTTCGCTGGCCTTGCCGCTATGATGCCGCGCCTGCCCCGTTTCCGCCTGGACCGGAAGTGGTGGGTGCTGGCCGTGGCGCTGAGCGCCGGGGGCCTGGCCGCATGGCTCGGCCAGCGCCAGATACAGGGGCGCATCGACGCCATCGAGGCCGATGCGCGCGCGGCGCGTATCGCGGTGGTGGTGGCCGCCTCCGACCTGGATGCGGGCCAGCGCCTGACGGCGGAGTCGGCGGCGGTGCGCGAGATCCCCGCGCAGTGGGCTCCGTCCGGGGCCGTCGTTCCTGGCCGGTTCGGCGATCTCGAAGGCGGCGTGCTGGCCTACCGGGTACGGGCCGGCGAACCCCTGCTGGCGCTGCATCTCGAGGCGGGCCGCCCGGCCCCGCTGGCCCAGCGCCTGGGCGAGGGGCGCCGGGCGGTGACCATACCGGTGGACGAGATCAGTTCGGTCTCGGGTCTGCTGCAGCCGGGCGATCTCATCGACCTGTACGTGACCTTCGATCATCGAGGCAAGCGCACGACCATGCCTCTGCTGCAACGGATGCGCGTGCTGGCCACGGGACACCAGACCGAGACGCCGGGAGCGGCGGGCGACGTGCCGCGCGGGGCCTTCTCCACCGTGACGCTGGACGCGACGCCGGACGAAGCCGTCAAACTCATCATCGCCCGCGATGGCGGCGTGCTGACCGCCATGCTGCGCCGGCCGGGGGACGGCAGTCCGGCGCCGGGCCGCGTGGCCGGAGGGCTTGCGTCCCTGCTGGGGCTGGGGGAAGGCGAGCCGCCCGGGCCGCGCCGGCAGGCGGGAGCGACGATCATCTATGGCGACCGGGCGCCGCGCCGCATCCCCGGCCTGGGGGAAGCCGACGCGGGGCAGGGAGTCCAGCCATGAGGTTCGCCTGGGCGGGGCGGGCCTTGCGCGGCGGTCCGGGTGTCGTGTTCGCCGTGCTGTCCGGCGCGTCATCGGCAGCCGGACCCGCCGCCGATTGGCCGGCGTGGCTGGAGCAGGAGGCCGCCGCGCCATCGGCGCCGGCTTTCACTGCCGGCCAGGATCTTCCGGACATCGAGATGTACGTCGGCGAGACCCAGGTGTTTCCGGCCCCGGGCGTGGGCCGGGTCGCCGTGGGCAACGGTCGTGTCATCAACGCCGCCACGGCCGACGACCGAGAGGTGGTGGTGTTCGCCAATGCGGCCGGCACGTCCTCGCTGGTCATCTGGGAGCGGGACGGCGCCATGCGGCGCATGCGTATTTCCGTGGTGCCGGGGCAGTCCTCGCGGGTGCAGCGCGAGATCGAGGCTTTCCTCGCCGCGATGCCCTCGGTGCGCAGCCGCGTCGTTGGCGACAAGGTCATCGTCGAGGGGGATGACCTGAGCGACGCGGACCAGGCGCGTATCGCGCTGTTGGCCCGCCGCTATCCGCAGGTCGTCGATTTTACCGGGCAGCTCGGCTGGGAACGCATGGTGATGATGGACGTCCAGGTGGTCGAGATGCCGCGCTCGCGGCTGCGCGAACTGGGCGTGCGCTGGGATGGCGCCAGCACGGGCGGCCTGAACGCGGGGCTGGCGTGGGACGCCGCGGTGGGGCGGCCCCTGCGGGCGGCCGCCGGAGACGCCGCGCAACGGCCCGGAGGCGGCCCCATTGCGCTGCCATTTCCGGCCCTATCACCGGCGGGGTATCTGGGCGTGAACGCCATGCTGTCCGCGCGCATACAGGCCATGGCCCAGAGCGGCGAGGCGGTCATCCTGGCCCAGCCGCAACTGTCGGCGCGCAGCGGCTCCACCGCGCGCTTCCTGGCCGGCGGGGAGGTGCCGTATGCGACGGTGGACAGGAACGGTGCGTCGAACACGACCTTCAAACCCTATGGCGTGACCCTGCAGATCGCGCCCCGGGTCGATGCCGGCGGTACGGTGCGGTCCGTCATCGACGTCGAGGTCAGCGCCGTGGATCCTTCCGTGGTGGCCGCGGGCGGTCCCGCGCTCAAGGTGCGCAGGACCGCCACGGAGTTCAACGTGCGCTCGGGCGAGACGCTGGTCCTGAGCGGCTTTCTGTCGCGCGAGCAGTCACTGGACCTGGACGGCCTGCCCGGCCTGTCCAGCCTGCCCATCCTGGGACCCTTGTTCGGGTCCAGGAGATTCCAGCGGCGCGAGACCGAACTGGCCATCTTTGTCACCCCGACCGTCGTCACGCAGCGCAATCCCGATCTGCGGGAGCGCATCGATCGTGGGCGGCGGGTGCTGGACGACACCTTCGGGCCGGAGCGATTGAACGTGCCCGTGCGGCCCGACGTATCTTTCATGGAGCGATGATGCTGGACGTGGAGATTCTGACCGACGGCGACCGCGGGACGTCGCTGAGCGTGGCGGCCCCGGCGGTGATCGGGCGGGGAGACGGATGCGAGATCCGCCTGCGCCACTGGCGGGTCGCGCGCCGGCATGCCCGGCTGGATCAGCGGACCGAAGGCGTGTTCGTGGAGGACTTGGGCTCGCTGGGCGGCACCCTGGTCAACGGCCGCCGCATCCTGCAATACGGACCGCTGCTGCCGGAGGACGAGATCGCCGTCGGCGCCGTGATGCTGCGCGTGCGGCCCGCCGCCGCGCCAGGGACGGAGGCTTCGCGTCCAGGCGGCCCCTCGGCGCCCGCGTCGGTGGGCATGATGGCCGTGCCGGATGCGCGGTCCCTGGCCGCCCGGACCCACGAGGCGGCGATGGTCGAATGGCGGCGCCGGTTGCATGCGCGCCTGCTGGAGGCCCTGGATCTGCGTCGCCGGGATGTGTCCGCCATGAGTGACGCGGCGCTGCGGCAGGAGGCCGACCGCCTGCTGGAGGCGCTGGTGCTGGACGCCGATGCGGAAATCCCCGCCGGCCTGGATCGCGGCGCGCTGCGCCGGCAGGTCGTGGACGAGGCGGTCGGCCTGGGGCCGCTGGAATCCTTGCTGGCCGACCCGGACATCTCCGAAATCATGGTCAACCGGCACGATGAACTCTATGTCGAACAGGGAGGCGTGCTGAGCCGGCACCCGGCGGTGTTCAGCAGCGATCAATCCGTTCTGGGGGTGATCGAACGCATCGTCTCGCCGCTGGGCCGCCGCATCGACGAGAGTTCTCCCATGGTCGACGCCCGGCTGCGCGACGGGTCGCGGGTGAATGCGATCATTGCGCCGCTGGCGTTGAAGGGGCCGGCGCTGACCATACGCAAGTTTCCCGCGCGCCGCCTGCGGATGGCGGACCTGGTGGACGGTGGGGCGCTGGATACGCACATGGCGGGATTCCTGCGGCTGTGCGTGGAGCGGCGCAAGAACGTCGTCGTTTCAGGAGGGACCGGTTCGGGCAAGACGACGCTGCTCAATATCCTGTCGAATTTCATCCCGCCGGCCGAGCGCGTCATCACGATCGAGGACGCCGCCGAGCTGCGCCTGGCGCACGAACACCTGGTCGCGCTGGAGGCGCGGCCGGCCAACCTGGAAGGCCGCGGCGCGGTCTCCATCCGCGATCTGGTGCGCAATGCGTTGCGCATGCGGCCGGACCGCATCGTGGTGGGCGAGTGCCGGGGCGCCGAGGCGCTGGACATGCTGCAGGCGATGAATACCGGCCACGAGGGTTCGCTGACCACGCTCCATGCCAATACGCCCCGCGATGCGATGTCGCGTCTGGAGACCATGGTGTTGATGGCGGGCATGGACCTTCCGCTGGGCGCCATACGCGAGCAGATCGCCTCGGCGATCGACATCGTGGTCCAGCAGAGCCGCAGCGCGGCCGGGCAGCGGCGGGTAACCGCCATCGTCGAGATCAGCGGCATCGAAAGCGGCCGCATCCAGTTGCAGGAGCTGTTCCGCTTCGAGCGCCCGGATGCGGGGCCGTCCGATGGCACCGGGTACTTCCGGGGTTGCGAACTCATGCCCAGTTTCCTCGACGAATGGCGAGCCGAGGGCGTCGCCGTCTTGCCGCAATGGTTCTGCGCGCGCACGCCGGCGCCGGACCGGCCCCGGAGGCCGGCATGAGTCCAGGGGCCATCGACGGGATCATCGTCTGCGCGGTGCTGGCCTGCGTATCGCTGTTGGTCTGGCTGGCCTGTGGATGGATGCGCGACAGCCTCGCGCGCTATCGGGCGGTGTTCACCGAAACCGCGCGGGTGCGCATGAGCGAGTTCTTCCTGTTCGTCGATGCCAACCAGTTGTGGGTGGCGCACGTGGCCCTGATCGGCATCCTGGCCGCCGCTTGCGGGTGGTTCGCGCGAAGCTGGATCCTTGCCGCCGCCGGCGGGGCGGCCGGCGCCTGGCTGCCCCGCCTGGCCATCCGCCATCTGCGCGCGCGCCGCCTGCGGCGGTTCGATGCGCAATTGCCCGACGCGCTGCTGGCCCTGGCAAGCGCCTTGCGCGCCGGCGCCAGCCTGCAGGCGGGACTGCGCCAGATCGCGGCCGAGGCCGAGGCGCCGCTGGCCCAGGAGTTCACGCTGCTGATGCGCGAGCAGCGCTTCGGCGTGGGCATGGACCAGTCGCTGGCGAACCTGCATGCCCGCATGTCTACCGATGCCGCAGGCCTGGTCGCCTCGGCGCTGCGGATCGCCACCGACACCGGCGGCAACCTGGCCGAGACCCTGGAGCGGATCGGCGCGACCGTGCGGGCGCGGCTGCACATGGAAGGACGGATACGGGCGCTGACGGCCCAGGGCCGGTTGCAGGCCCGGGTGGTGGGCATCCTGCCGTGGTTGCTGCTGGGGGTGTTGCACCGCCTGGAGCCCGAGGCGATGGAGCGCCTCTGGACGACGCCGGAGGGATGGGCCGTGCTGGCGCTGGTCGCGGCGCTCGACATCCTGGGGCTGTGGATGATCGCCCGCATCGTCCGGATCGACATATGAAGCGCGAGTGGACATGACGGTACTGCTGATCGGCCTGGCCGCGGCGGCGTTCGCGGCCCTGCTCTGCCTGTTGCTCATCGATCCGCCAGCCTTGCCGGACCGGACGGCGGAGGCGCCGCCGCGCGCCTTCCGGTTGGCCTGGCCCCTGGTCTCGGCGGCGGCCCACTACGGCCGGCCGTGGCTGTCATGGCAGCGCCGGCGCCGTATCGAGTTCCTGCTGGTCCAGGCCGGGCTGCGCCACGGTCTCGCGCCTGTCCACATCCTGGGAGCGCAGGTATTGTGCGCCTGCGCCGGCGGATTCGCCGCCGCCCTGCTGGCGGCGCCGTGGAGCGGGATGCCAGCCTTGGTCGCGTGGAGCGCGGCCGGCGCGGTGGCGGGGGCGGCCTATCCGCGCCTTTGGCTGCGCGACCGGGTGCGCAGCAGGCGGCGGGAGATCCTGCGGGCACTGCCGTTCGTGCTGGATATGACGACCTTGTGTGTCGAAGCCGGCTTGCACGTGGGCGCGGCCTTGCAGCAGGCGGTCCGGAAGGGGCCGCCCGGGCCGCTGCGCGACGAGCTGCGCCGGGTCCTGGGCGACGTGCGCACAGGCGTGCCCCGCACGCGCGCGCTCAAGGACATGGCCGAACGCCTGGAGATTCCCGAGATCCGCGCCTGGGCCGGCACGCTGGCCCAGGCCGACGCGCTGGGCATGAATCTCGCCCCGATCCTGCGCGCGCAGTCCGACCAGCGCCGTGCCGAACGCTTCCTGCGTGCCGAGCGGCTGGCGCTGGAGGCGCCGGTCAAGATGCTGCTGCCCCTGATCGCCTGCATCTTCCCATGTTCCTTCGTCGTCATCGGCTTCCCGATCGCGGTCAAGCTCATGGATCCGGGCTGGTAGCGGCATGGGCTGGCGCCGCGCGACCGCCTGGCCGGACCGGCTGCGGGGAGGGTTGGGGCACGCGCCGCCCGGGCCGGGCGACGGCCTGTGGATCGTGCCCTGCCGGGCCATACACACCGTGGGCATGTCCTGGCCCATCGATGTCGTTTTCGTGGACAGGCGGGGCAGGGTGCTGCGCATCGTGCCGGCATTGCGCCCGGGGCGGGCGGCCTGCTGCTGGCGCGCCTGGGGCGTGCTGGAACTGGCGGCCGGGGAAGCCGCGAGGCTGGGGTGGACAGAAGGGAGACGAGTCAGCCGGCGCCGCGCATCGGCGCGAAAGCGGTCCGGCGCATGAGGCGGGTGCGGCGCCGGCCGCACCCCGCGGGCATCAGCCGCGCGTGTCGTCCAGCACGCGCTGCGCTTCCTCGCGCACGCGCGCCGGGGCGGTGCCGCCGATGTGCGAGCGCGATGCCACCGAGCCTTCCAGCGTCAGCACCGCGTGGATGTCCTCGCCCACCAGCGGGTGGAAGACGCGCAGCTCGTCCACCGACAGGTCGGCCAGGTCGCAGCCGCGCTCCACGCAGGCGCGCACGGCCAGCGCCACCGCTTCGTGCGCGTCGCGGAAGGGCACGCCCTTCTTGACCAGGTAGTCGGCCAGGTCGGTGGCGGTGGAGAAGCCTTGCAGCGCGGCGGCGCGCATGGCCTCGGGCTTGACCTGGATGCCGCCGGCCATGTCGATGAAAATGCGCAGCGTGTCGCGCACGGTATCGGCGGTGTCGAACAGGCCTTCCTTGTCTTCCTGGTTGTCCTTGTTGTAGGCCAGGGGCTGCCCTTTCATCAGGGTCAGCAGCGCCACCAGGTGGCCGTTGACGCGGCCGGTCTTGCCCCGCGCCAGTTCCGGCACGTCGGGGTTCTTCTTCTGCGGCATGATGGAACTGCCAGTGCAGAAGCGGTCGGCCAGGTCGATGAAGCCCACGCGCGGGCTCATCCACAGCACCAGCTCTTCCGACAGGCGCGAGATGTGCGTCATGACCAGCGCGCCGGCGGCGCAGAACTCGATCGCGAAGTCGCGGTCGGACACGGCGTCCAGCGAGTTGCGGCACACGCCGTCGAAGCCCAGCGTGCGGGCCACGCGTTCGCGGTCGATGGGGTAGGAGGTGCCGGCCAGCGCGGCGGCGCCCAGCGGCAGTCGGTTGACGCGCTTGCGGCAGTCGGCCAGGCGCTCGGCGTCGCGGCCGAACATTTCGGCATAGGCCAGCAGGTGGTGGCCGAAGGTGACGGGCTGCGCGACCTGCAGGTGGGTGAAGCCGGGCAGGATGGTGTCGGCGTGCTGGAGCGCGAGCGTGGCCAGCGCGTGGCGCAACTGGCGCAGCAGGTCGGCCAGCGTGTCGATCTCGGCGCGCAGCCACAGCCGGATGTCGGTGGCGACCTGGTCGTTGCGCGAGCGGCCGGTGTGCAGGCGCTTGCCCGCGTCGCCCACCAGCTCGGTCAGCCGGCGTTCGATGTTCAGGTGCACGTCTTCCAGGTCGAGCAGCCATTCGAAGCGGCCGGCGTCGATTTCAGCCTCGATGGCGGCCATGCCGCGGCCGATGTCGGCGAGGTCCTGCTGGGTCAGGATGCCGACGGCGTGCAGCATGTCGGCATGCGCCAGCGAACCCTGGATGTCGAACTTGGCCAGGCGTTTGTCGAAGTCCACCGAAGCGGTGTACCGTTTGACGAGGTCGGACACCGGTTCGGAGAACCGGGCTGACCAGGCTTCGGCCTTCTTGGCGAACTGGTCTTGGGGGCGGGGGTCGGTCGATTTGGACATGGCGCGGATTATAAAGCGGGTTATGGCGGTTACTGTAGCGGGAACGGGCTCGCCCGGGGTGTTGGTCGTGGGGCGGGACGCGGCGTTCTGTCGCCGCCTGTCGGCGCAGCTCAGGACGTTGGCCAGGCGCCTGCCGATGCATCTCTTGCCGCCCGTCGTCGGCGCCGACCAGGCGCGGCGGGCCGAGCCGGCTCCAGCGGTGGTGCTGCTCGACCTGGGCCTGCCCGACGCTCAAGGTTACGCGCTGGCCCGGGCCTGGGAACGGTCGGGTCCCCGGCTGGTTCTCTTCCCGCCCTCGCTCGACAGCCTTCCCCAGGCCCGGCAACGGTATGCGGCCGACCTGCTGGTGCCGCCCATACGCATCGACCACCTGGAACAGGCGCTGCGGCGCGCGCTGGGCACCGGAGACACCTCCGACGCCCTGGTGGCCCAGGGACCCGACGGCACGGTGGCGGTACCGGTGGACGAGGTGCTCTACCTGCGCGCCGACGGCAAGTACGTCAGCCTGCGTACCCGCCAGGGCGAATTCCTGACCGATCGTGCGCTGGCGGACCTGTCGCGCGCTTTTCCCGAACGCTTCATACAGGCTCATCGCAATGCGCTGGTGGCCCGCTCGGCCATCGCCGGCGCGCGCCTGGTCACCCCGGAACTTACCGGGGGGGATGCCGATCCCTATTGGGAACTGCTGCTGCATGGCGTGCCCGACCGGATCGCGGTGGCGCGCCGGCGCTGGCCGCTGGTGCGGCGCTGCCTGCCGGAAGGCCGGGCGGCCGCGTCCTTTTCCCCGGAGGCGATTTGACCGATACCGCCGTCGAACTGATCGACGACCTGGGCACCCTCGACCCGGCCGCCTGGGATGTCCTGGCCGCCGGCAACCCTTTCGTCTCCCACGCCTACCTGCATGGATTGCAGGCCACCGGCTGCGCCGTCCGGCGCACGGGCTGGCAACCCACCTGTCTCGTGCTGCGGCGCCAGGGGGAGCTCGTGGGCGCCATGCCGCTGTACGTCAAGGCGCATTCCCGGGGCGAATACGTGTTCGACCAGGCCTGGGCGGAGGCCTTCGAGCGCCATGGCCTGCCGTACTATCCCAAGCTGCTCTGCGCGGTACCGTTCACGCCGGTGGGCGGTCCGCGGCTGCTGGCGGCGGCCCACGAGGACCGGGTGCTGCTGGCCCGCGCGGCGATCGAGGTCGCGCGGCAGGCGGGCGTCTCGTCCCTGCATGTGCTGTTTCCCCGCGACGAGGACCTGCGGGCGCTGCGCGAGGCGGGCTACATGCTGCGCGAGGGGGTCCAGTTCCACTGGCGCAACGACGGCTACGCCAATTTCGACGCCTTCCTGGGCGCGATGAACCACGACAAGCGCAAGAAGATCCGCCAGGACCGCAAGAAGGTCGAGCAGGCGGGGATACGCTTCCGGCACCTGCGCGGCGGGGCCATTTCCGCCGGCGACCTGGCTTTCTTCTATCGCTGCTATGCCGCCACCTATGCCAACCATTGGTCCTCGCCCTACCTGAAACCGGCATTCTTCCAGGCGCTGCGCGCGGCCATGCCCGAGGCGCTGCTGCTGGTCATGGCCGAACGGCAGGGCGAACCCGTCGCCTGCGCGCTGAACGTGGCGGCCGGCGATACCTTGTACGGCCGCTACTGGGGCTGCGTGGACTTCGTGCCGGGCCTGCACTTCGAGACCTGCTACCTGCAGGCCATCGACTACTGCATCGCCCAAGGCATCGCCCATTTCGAGGGGGGCGCCCAGGGCGTGCACAAGATGTCGCGCGGCCTCTTGCCGGTGCCCACCTGGTCGGCGCACTGGGTGGCCGACGAACGCTTCGCCGCGGCCATCGCCGATTTCCTGGACCGCGAGACCCGCGGCATGAACCAGTACCTGGACGAGCTGGAGTCGCACACGCCCTTCAAGGCGCCGGCCGGTTGACCGGGCAGGGCGGGACGTCGGCGGGCCATCGGCCGTATGATGTGAGCTACTCCTTGGCACTGACTTACACGATGAAAGGCAATTTCTTCAACCTCTACGCGCACCGGTTCGCGCGGGTGGCCGTGGGCGTGCCCCGCTGCCGGGTGGCCGACCCCGCGTTCAACGCGGCGCAGACGCTGGACCTGGCGCGGCAGGCGGTCGCGCAGGGGGCGGCGCTGGTGGCGTTTCCCGAGCTGGGCATTTCCGCCTATACCTGCGACGACCTGTTCCACCAGGGGGCGTTGCTGGAGGCCTGCGAACGGGCGCTGGGCGACATCGTGGCCGGATCCGCCTCGTTGCCCGCCGCGTTGATCGTGGGGCTGCCGCTGAGGGTGAACCATTCCCTGTTCAATTGCGCGGTGGTGGTGGCGCGGGGGCGGATCCTGGGCGTCGTGCCCAAGACCTACCTGCCCAACTACGGCGAGTTCTACGAAGCGCGCCAGTTCACCTCCGGCGACTGCGCGGCCGCCTCCCATGTCGAGCTGGCCGGACAGCGGGCGCCCTTCGGGGCGGCCCAATTGTTCGAGGCGGCCGACGTGCCGGGGCTGCGCTTCCATGTCGAGATCTGCGAGGACGTGTGGGTGCCGATCCCGCCGTCGTCCTTCGCGGCGCTGGCTGGAGCCAGCGTGCTGGTGAACCTTTCCGCGTCGAACATCGTGGTCGGCAAGTCGGGATACCGCCACCAACTGGTCAGCCAGCAGTCGGCGCGCTGCCTGGCGGCCTACCTGTACACCTCGGCGGGGCGGGGCGAATCGTCCACCGACCTGGCCTGGGACGGCCAGTCCATCATCTACGAGAACGGCGAGCTGCTGGCCGAGTCCGGCCGTTTCCTGGACGACTCGCACCTCATCCTGGCCGATGTCGATCTGGAACGCCTGTCGCACGAGCGCATGCGGCAGACCACGTTCGGCCAGTCGGTGCTGCGCCACAAGGCCGAGGTCGAACGGTTCCAGACGGTTTCCTTCGAGGTCGGCCTGGCCGTGGACGGGCCCCTGGCGCTGCGTCGCCGGGTCGAGCGCTTCCCCTACGTCCCGGCCGATCGCCGCCGCCGCGACGAACGCTGCGGCGAGGTCTACAACATCCAGGTCCAGGCGCTGGTGCAGCGGCTGTCGGCCATCGGCATGGACAAGGTGGTGATCGGCGTGTCCGGGGGGCTGGACTCGACCCATGCGCTGCTGGTCTGCGCCAAGGCCATGGACCGCCTGAACCTGCCGCGCGCGAACATCATCGGCGTGACCATGCCGGGCTTCGCCACCAGCGGCCGCACCTTGCAGCAGGCGCGCGCGCTGATGCGCGTGGTCGGCTGCACCGCGATGGAGATCGACATCCGGCCCAGTTGCGCGCAGATGCTCCAGGACATCGGGCATCCGTACGCCTCGGGCCAGGAGGTCTACGACATCACTTTCGAGAACGTGCAGGCGGGCGAGCGCACCAGCCACCTGTTCCGGCTGGCCAATTTCCACAACGCCATCGTGATCGGCACCGGCGACCTGAGCGAGCTCGCGCTGGGCTGGTGCACCTATGGCGTGGGCGACCACATGTCGCACTACAGCGTCAATGCCAGCGTGCCCAAGACCCTGATCACCCACCTGGTGCGCTGGGTGGCCGAGACGGGCGCGGTGGGCGGCGACGGCAGCCAGGTGCTGCTGGACATCCTGGGCACCGAGATCAGTCCCGAACTGGTGCCGGGCAAGGCCGACGGCGCGCCCGCGCAGCGGACCGAGCAGTTCATCGGACCCTACGAGCTGCAGGACTTCAACCTGTACTACATCCTGCGCTACGGCTTCGCGCCTTCGAAGGTCGCCTTCCTGGCGCTGGCCGCCTGGCAGGACCGCGAGCGCGGCGACTGGCCCGAGGAGGCGCACGTGCCGCGCAACCAGTACGAACTGGCCGCCATCAAGCGCAACCTGGGCATCTTCGTGCACCGCTTCTTCAAGACCAGCCAGTTCAAGCGTTCGTGCGTGCCCAATGCGCCCAAGGTCGGCTCGGGCGGATCACTGTCGCCCCGCGGCGACTGGCGCGCCCCCAGCGATTCCGAAGAGGTGGTCTGGAAAGCCGACCTCGCGAACATTCCCGATTCTCCGCCGGCCGCCTGAAGGCGGGCGTCCGGCCGGCTACAATCCTTCCCATCGCATCTTCGATATTTTCGCCAGCGTTTCCACAAAGGTCCAACCATGAAGCAAGTCACCGCCATCATCAAACCGTTCAAGCTCGACGAGGTCCGCGAGGCGCTGGCCCAGGTTGGCGTCAATGGTCTGACCGTGACGGAAGTCAAGGGCTTCGGCCGCCAGAAGGGGCACACCGAGCTCTATCGCGGTGCCGAATACGTGGTGGACTTCCTGCCGAAGATCCGTATCGAACTGGTGATCGCCGACGAACTGGTCGACCAGGCCGTGGAGGCCATCATCCGCGTGGCGCGCACGGGCAAGATCGGCGACGGCAAGATCTTCGTCACGCACGTCGAGCAGGTCATCCGCATCCGCACCGGCGAGACCGGCGAAGCCGCGGTCTGAGCGGTTCCCCGGCGCCGGCCGCCCCTGGCGTCAAGAGGTCCTAGCGGCCGGCATCGCCTTGCAGCTTGGCGTGGTGGTAGTCCCACACCTTCTGCAGCAGATGCGGCTTCCACAGGTTGCCGCGTATCTTTTCCCGTTGCGCCGCATCCAGCACCTGGGGCGCGCCAAGCTGGCTCGCCAGATACTGCCGGTGGGCCGTTTCCTCCAGGTAGCAGGCCAGCACGAACACCTCCAGCACCCCTTCGGCCGCCACCACCGCGCCGTGCGACTTCAGCATTGCCACGCGAGCGTTGCCCAGGCAGTCCGCCAGCTCGTCGCCCAGTTCGCGCGTGTTGATCGACGCCGTTTTCGGGAACTCCCGGATCTCTCCCAGCAGCGCCGCCTGCATGGTGACGGGTTCGACCCGCCTGCCCACACTGCTGAACAGCGTCGACCACAGCGGGTGGGTGTGGGCCACCGCGCCGACGTCGGGGCGCCTGCGATAGATCGAGGCGTGAATGTGGAATTCCATGGGCGGCCTGGCGCCGCCGTCCAGTGGTTGTCCGTCCAGGTCCACTTCGACGATGTCGGCGGCGCTGATGGCGCTGCGCACCGACGCCCCCGAGTTGATCAGGAAGCGGTCCGCGCCGGTGCGGGCGCTGAAATGGCCGTTGAAATCGATGATGCCGGCCGCCTCCATCATCGCCAGCGCATCGGCGATGCGCTGGCGGGTGCCGGCCGTGTTCGGATGGTTCTGCATGCCGCGTGTCCCGGGTCCTGTCGTCAATCGAGCGTGATCTTGCCGGCGCGTATCACCTGGCCCCACTTTTCCGTTTCCTGCTGCATGAAGCGGCCGGCTTCGGCGGAAGTGGTGATGAGCGGATCGATGCCCATTTCCTCGAATTTCCGCTTGGTGGCCGGCGAGGCCAGCACCTCGTTGATGGCGCGTTCGTATTTCTGGACCACGTCGCGCGGTGTCTTGGGCGGCGCGACCACCGCGTACCAGGCGTTGGCCATCATCCGCGTCATCGATGGCGGTCCCGCCTCGGCGAAGGTCGGGACCTCCGGCAGCAGCGGCGAGCGCTTGTCGTCGGCCACCGCGAGAATGCGCAGCTTGCCGCTTTTCTGGTACTTGCCGCTGGAACTGAGCGTATCGAAGAACACCGTGACCTGCCCGCCCAGTAGGTCGACCAGCGCCGGTCCGGTGCCCTTGTACGGGATGTGCAGCATGCTCGTTCCGGTCAACTGCATGAACAGCTCCGCGGCCAGGTGCGACGACGAGCCCGCGCCCTGCGACGCGAAAGCCACCTTGCCCGGGTTGGCGCGCAGGTAGGCGATGAACCCGGCCAGGTCGTGGACCGGCAGGCTGGGGTGGATGGCCAGCACGTTGGGCACGGTGCCCAGCATCGCCACCGGCACCCATTGCGCGGGATCGTAGCTGAGCCGGGGGTACAGGTGCTGGTTGACCGCGATCGGCCCGTACGGGGCGAACATCAGCGTCGAGCCGTCCGGCGCGCTTTTGTAGGCGTTGTCCGCGCCGATGTTGCCATTGGCGCCGGGCCGGTTTTCGACGATGACCACGCCGAAAGTCTGTTGCAGCCCTTCGGCCACCTGGCGCGTGATGGTGTCGAGGTTGCCGCTGGGCGGGAACGGCACGACCAGGCGGACCTGCTTGGGCGCGGCCCCGGCGGGTAGCCAGCCGGCGGCCAGGGCCAGGGCGAGGCCAAGCGTCGCGGCGCGGCGCGCCAGGAAAGGGGAAGCCATTTCTTGTCTCCAGGTCGGGACGCACTGTGGGCGTGCGTTGGGTTTTGCCCAGTGTAAAGATTGAATCTATACTCGATCAAGATTGAT
Source organism: Alcaligenaceae bacterium SAGV5 (assembly GCA_009360345.1). GTDB lineage: Bacteria > Pseudomonadota > Gammaproteobacteria > Burkholderiales > Burkholderiaceae_B > Pigmentiphaga. Next base: position 1,009,198 of record SPDP01000001.1, on the reverse strand, counting down.
TATTTAATCCATGAAAGGATGGCGGTGAGCAAGACGACCCCCCGGTCCGAGTACCTGACCGCCCCGCAGGCGGCGGAACTGCTCGATGTGAAGATTCCTTCCCTGTACTCCTACGTGAGCCGGGGGCTGATCCGTTCCGTCACCCAGCCGGGCACCCGCGCCCGCCTGTATTTCCGCGAGGACGTGGAGCGGGCCGCCACCCGCATGGGCGGGCGCGCGGGGATACCGGAAACGGTCGAGTCGGCGGTGCGCTGGGGCCAGCCGGTGCTGACCACGTCGATCACCGACCTGTCGGAAGGCGGGCCGCGCTACCGGGGCCGGCCGGCCATCGAGCTGGCACGGAGCGGCCGCAGTTTCGAGTCCGTGGCCGAACTGCTGTGGACAGGCGTCGACGTGCCGGACCTGCTCGCCTGGGATGCAAGCCCGCCGCCTTCCCAGGTGCTGGATGGCATCGAACAGGCCGCGCGCGGCAGCGATGCGCTGACCGGCGCGAATCTGATGTCGCTGGCGACGTCCGTGCTGGCCATGGCGATGTCGGGCAAGCCGGATTTCGAGCGCGGCACGACCGCCGCGGATGCCGCGCGCCTGATCCGGCTCCATGCCTGCGCGATGGGGTTGCTGGGCCCCCGCAAGCAGGTGTTCCGTCCGGCGCGCGCGCTGTCCATCGCACAGATCCTGGCACGCGGCCTGGCTGGCGAGGACGCGGCCGATGCCCGCGCGGCGGCCATCAACGCGGCCCTGGTCGTATGCGCGGACCACGAACTTTCTCCGGCCACGTTCGCGGCGCGCGTGGCCGCGTCGGCGGGGGCCGACCTGGGTGCCTGCCTGCAAGCCGCCATCGTCACGCATTCGGGCATACGCTTCGGCGGCGGATGCGACCGCACCGAAGACCTGCTGCGCGGGGTCCGCAGCGAGCAGGAACTGCAAAGCCTGATCTCGGCCTACGTCTCCACGGGACGCCAGATCCCGGGTTTCAATCCGGTTTCCTATCCCAAGGGGGATCCCCGCGCGCGCTACCTGATCGACCTCGCGTCATCCTTGCCGGCGGGCCTGGGGGACCAGGCCCTGTCCGGGCTTGCCACCGGGCCGGCCGGGGGCGACATGTTGCACCCGCGCATCGACGTGGGCCTGGTCAGCCTGGCAATGGGGCTGGGGCTGCCTCGTGGTTCGGCCTCGGCATTGTGGATGATCGGCCGCAGCGCGGGCTGGGCGGCGCATGCCATCGAGCAAAGGCTGGCGGGCTTCACGATGCGGCCGCGGGCCAAGTACCTGAGCCCGGTCTAGCCGCATGGCGCCTGGTTTATTTCATTGGGTAATTAAAAAATGATGAATATGTGGTTTGGTTGCATATGTGATTTTGTTACGGTTGCATCCTTCGTGAATCACATCAACCAAGCCAAGGACGCCGTTTCATGTTCAAGAAGATCATCGTGCTCGCGGCCACGTCGGCCGCGCTGCTCACGGCAGTGACGGGGACGGCGCAAGCCCAGGACAAGCCGCTGCTGAACGCCTCGTACGACGTTGCCCGCGAGGTGTTCGCCGCGGTCAATCCCAAGTTCCAGGCGTATTGGAAGGCCAAGACCGGCCACGACGTCAAGATCGACCAGTCGTTCGCCGGCACTTCGCGCCAGGCGCAGGACATCATCCAGGGCAAGAAGGTCGACGTCGTGACCTTCAACCAGGTGCCGGACGTGGACATCCTGGCCCAGCGCGGATTGCTCCGCAAGGATTGGCAGAAAGCCTTCCCGAACAACAGCTCGCCGTACTACAGCACCATCGCCTTCCTGGTGCGCAAGGGCAATCCCAAGAACGTCAAGGGCTGGGACGACCTGGCGCGCGACGACGTGAAGCTGGTGTTCCCGAACCCCAAGACCTCGGGCAACGCGCGCTACACCTACCTGGGCGCCTGGCTGTACGCCAACGAGAAGTTCGGCGGCGACCAGGAGAAGATCAAGCAGTTCGTCGGCAAGGTCCTGCACAACGTCGTCAACTTCCCCACCGGCGGGCGCGGCGCGACCGTGGCGTTCGCGCAGAACGGGCAGGGCGACGTGCTGCTGACCTTCGAGTCGGAAGTGATCAACATCGCCAAGGGCGAGGAATTCAAGGCGGGCGGCTATGAAGTCGTCGTGCCGCCGGTGTCGGTGCTGGCCGAATTCCCCGTGGCCGTGGTCGACAAGGTCGTGGACGAGAAGGGCACCCGCCAGCTCGCCACCGAGTACCTGAACTACCAGTACACCCGCGAGATCCAGCTGCTGCTGACCACCTTCAACTACCGGGTCAACCACCCCGACGTCGCCAAGGTCGTGGCCGACCGCTATTCCAAGGTGCGTCTGATCGATCCGACCAAGGTGCTGGGTTCCTGGGACGACATCACCAAGAACCACTTCGGCTCCAACGGCGTGCTGGACCAGTTGCTGGCCAAGCGCTGATCGTGGCGGCACCGGCCGCCAGGCCGGTGCCGTACAATCCTTCCCGGCAAGGCGCGGCCACCCCGCAGGGGGGCCGCGCTTCTTCGCTTCCGCCCCGATCCCGCCGCCTACGCCGTGAATCCGTCCTTCCGCTTTTTCCGCCGTCCGCCGGTCCTGCCCGGCTTCGTGCCGAGCTTCGGCTTTTCGGTGCTGTTCCTCAGCCTGGTCATCCTGGTGCCCTTGTCGGCCCTGCTGCTGTATGTCGGCGACATGACCTGGGCCCAGTACTGGCGGGCGATTTCCGACCCCCGCGTCGTGCAGAGCTACAAGGTCACGGTGTCCGGGGCGTTCTATTCGACCGTCATCGTCACCGGCGTGGGCTTCGTGCTCGCCTGGATCGTGTCCCGCTACGACTTTCCCGGCCGGCGGCTGATCGACGCGCTGGTCGACCTGCCGTTCGCCCTGCCCACGGCGGTGGCCGGCATCACGCTGTCGGCGCTGTTCGTGCCCAATGGCTGGCTGGGGCGCTGGTTCGAGCCGCTAGGCATCAAGATCTCGTATGCCTACCCCGGGCTGGTGGTGGCCATGATCTTCACCAGCCTGCCGTTCATCGTGCGCTCGCTGCAGCCCGTGCTGGAAGACCTCGAGCCCGAGTTCGAGGAAGCCGCTTCCACGCTGGGCGCCACGCGCTGGCAGACCTTCTGGCGCGTACTGCTGCCCAGCCTGGTGCCGGCGCTGATCTCCGGCGCCTCGCAGGCCTTCATCCGCAGCCTGGGCGAATTCGGCGCGGTCATCATGATCGCCGGCAACATCCCGTTCCAGACCGAGATCACGTCGCTGATGATCTTCGTGCGCCTGCAGGAGTTCGACTATCCCGCCGCCGCCGCCATCGCCTCGGTGGTGCTGATCGCCTCGCTGTTGCTGCTGTTCCTGCTGCAGGTCGTCCAGGGACGACTACTACGCAAATGAATGAACCCACCCCCTACGCGCTTCGCGCGCCCCCTCAAGGGGGCGACGCTGGCGGACCGGCGGAGCCGGATCCGCGGCGTCCTGGGTCGGGCGGGGCCTTCTGGCCTTATGGATAACTGACACGATTGCCATGACCAACAAACGGCCCACTCTCGTCCATCAATGGTTGCTGATCGCGCTGGGCATCGTGCTGACGCTGCTGATCCTGGTCGTGCCGCTGGCGCTGATCTTCTCGCAGGCGCTGTCGGGCGGCTGGAGCCTGCTGGCCCAGAACCTGGACGAAGACTTCATGAAGCACGCGATCGGCCTGACCGTGCTGACCACGCTGGCGACGGTGCCGATCAACCTGGTGTTCGGCATCCTGCTGGCCTGGTGCGTGACGCACTACGATTTCTTCGGCCGGCGGCTGCTGACCACGCTGGTCGACATCCCCTACGCCACCTCGCCGGTGGTGGCGGGCCTGTGCTACCTGGTGGTCTACGGGCTGGAAAGCACGCTGGGCAAGTGGCTGTACAGCCATGACATCCAACTGATGTTCGCCTGGCCCGGCATCATCATGGTGACGGTGTTCGTGACCTCGCCCTACGTGGCCCGCATCCTGATCCCGCTGATGCAGGCCCAGGGCGCCGACGAGGAAATCGCGGCCCTGTCGCTGGGAGCCTCCGGCTGGCAGATCTTCCGGCGGGTGACCCTGCCCAACATCAAGTGGGCGCTGCTGTACGGCATCGTCATCACCAATGCCCGGGCGGTGGGCGAGTTCGGCGCGGTGTCGGTGGTGTCCGGCACCATCATGAACCAGACCCTGACGCTGCCGCTGCTGGTCGAGCAGCTCAACAACGACTACAAGACGGCGGCCGCCTTCACGGCCGCGGCGCTGCTGGCCTGCATGGCCATGCTGACGCTGCTGCTCAAGACCATCATGGAGTGGCGCCAGAAACGGCGCGACGATGCGCCGGCGCATTTGTCGCCCGAGGCGATGCCCAAGCGCTGACGCCCGCCGGGCTCAGGCCGGCCGGTCCGGGCCCCGTAGCAGCACCAGCACGACGCCGGAGCCGCCGTCGTTGGCCCGGGCTTCGACGAAGGCCAGCACTTCTTCCTTCTGTACCAGCCAGCGCCGCACCTTTTCCTTCAGGATGGGCGTACGGTTCTTCGATCCCAGCCCCTTGCCGTGGATGATGCGCACGCAGCGCATCTCCTGCCGCACGCAGGCGCGCAGGAAATCCCCCAGCGCCTCGCGGGCTTCGTCCACCCGGTGGCCATGCAGGTCGAGCTGGGCCTGCACCGTCCACTGGCCGCGCCGCAGCTTGCGCACGATGTCCTGTCCCAGGCCGCTGCGGCGGTAGGACAGCGTGTCGTCGGTATCGATCAGCCAGTCGGCGCCGTAGTCGTCGGAAATGGATTCCCGCAGCACCTCGGATTCGTCTTCCCAGCGCTTGTAGGGCAGGGGAGAGGGCGCGACCGGCGAGGGATCGACCCTGCCCGTGTCCTTCAGCGGCACCACCCCGCCCACCAGCGCCCGAAACTCGACCGCGGCCCGCCGGGCTTCCTCCGCCCGCCGCCGCGCCTCCCGCTCCGCGGCTTCCGCAGCCAGCCGCTGGTCCTGCAACTCCCGCTGCAACACCTTCAGGCTGGACAGGCCCCCCCCTACGCGCTTCGCGCGCCCCCCAGGGGGCGATGCGGGGGGACCGGCGGAGCCGGATCCACCGCATCCTGGGTCTGTGTCGATCTTCTTGGTACGAGACACCACTTGTCTGCCTTGATCCAGGGCGCCGCGGATCCGGCTTTGCCGGTCCGCCAGTGCCGCCCCCTTGAGGGGGCGCCCAAAGGGCGTAGGGGGTGGGCTTCTCTTGGGGTTACACGGCTTCGCCGTCCAACCAGCGCTGGGCGTCCAGGGCCGCCATGCAGCCCGTGCCGGCGCTGGTGATGGCCTGGCGGTACACGTGGTCCTGCACGTCGCCGGCGGCGAACACGCCGGGGACCGAGGTCATCGTGGCCAGCCCGTTCAGGCCGCTGCGGGTGATGATGTAGTCGTCCTTCATGTCCACCTGGCCCTTGAAGATGCCGGTGTTGGGCTGGTGGCCGATGGCGATGAAGACGCCGGTGACGGCGATGTCCTCGGTCTGGCCGGTCTGGTTGTTGCGCAGCCGCGCCCCGGTCACGCCCGAATCGTCGCCCAGCACTTCCTGCAGTTCGTTGAAGACCTTCAGGATCACGCGGCCTTCCTGGACCTTCTCGTTGAGCTTGTCGACCATGATGGGCTCGGCGCGGAACTTGTCGCGGCGATGGACCAGGGTGACGGTGCGGCAGATGTTGGCCAGGTACAGCGCTTCTTCCACGGCCGTGTTGCCGCCGCCGACCACGGCGACGTCCTGGTTCTTGTAGAAAAACCCGTCGCAGGTCGCGCAGCCCGAGACGCCGCGGCCCTTGTAGTGTTCTTCCGACGGCAGGCCCAGGTACTTGGCCGAGGCGCCGGTGGCGATGACCAGCGCGTCGCAGGTGTAGGTGCCCGAATCACCGACCAGCTTGAACGGCCGCTGGTCCAGGTGCGCGGTGTGGATGTGATCGAAGACGATGTCGGTGTTGAAACGCTCGGCATGCTGCTGGAAGCGCTGCATCAGCTCCGGCCCCTGCACGCCGTTGACATCGGCGGGCCAGTTGTCCACCTCGGTCGTCGTCATCAACTGGCCGCCCTGTTCGACGCCGGTGATCAGCATGGGCGACAGATTGGCCCGGGCGGCGTAGACGGCGGCGGTATACCCGGCCGGCCCCGACCCGAGGACGAGGACTTTCGCGTGTTTGTCTTGGCTCATGATCTCAACAATTTCCTGGCGCCGAGCGCCGATTCGCAACCATCATCATAGGTGATCCCGCCCCCCGGGAGTTTCAACCCCGGAGCCTGGCGCGTAGGCGGAATTGTATATTTCTATGGCTGCGATAGCCTTGGAGCGCTTGACCGGGCGCCGGCCACTTATAATCAGCCCATGGCACGTACCGCTACCGCGGGGAATACCCGCAATTCGCAGAACACCGGCAATTCGACCGGTGCCTTGCCCGGCCGCCTGTCCCGCCTGTTCCGCGAGGCGCGCTGGATCCTGTTCGCCGCATTGGCGGTCTATCTGACCCTGGTGCTGGCTACCTACAACTCGGGCGATCCGGGGTGGTCGCACGCCGTCCAGATCGACCATGTCCACAACAGCGGGGGCCGCTTCGGCGCCTGGCTGGCGGACCTCATCCTGTTCCTGATCGGCGCCTCGGCCTGGTGGTTCGTCGTACTGCTGCTGCAGCGCGTCTACGCCAGCTACCTGCGGCTGGCCCACCAGTTCCTGCGCGGCGGTTCCGAATCCGACGTGCCCCAGCGCGTGCGCTGGGAGCAGGGCCTGGGCTTTTTCGCCCTCATGGTCGGCTCGGTCGGGCTCGAGGCGCTGCGCCTGCGGTCCTTCGGCGACTCGCTGCCGCACGGCAGCGGCGGCATGATAGGCGAGACCATCGCCAAGTACGCCTCGTCCTCGTTCGGCTATACCGGCGCGACCCTGCTGCTGCTGGTCCTGTTCGCCATCGGCGCCAGCCTGTTCTTCGGATTCTCGTGGCTGGTGGTGGCCGAAAGGATCGGCTCCTGGCTGGAGTCGGGGCTGCGCCGCGTCAGGAACTCCTGGCAGGCCCGGGAGGACCGCAAGGTGGGCGAGGTGGCCGTGCAGGCCCGCGCCGAGGTCGTGGTCGCCAAGCAGGAAAAACTGGTTCACGAACAACCCGTGCGCATCGAGCCGGCGGTCACCGTGGTGCCCAAGTCCGAGCGCGTCGAAAAGGAAAAGCAGCAGGCCCTGTTCGCCGAGATCACCGACAGCCAGTTGCCGCCGCTCAGCCTGCTCGATCCGCCGCCGCCGGCCCAGGAAACCGTGTCCACCGAGACCCTGGAGTTCACTTCGCGCCTGATCGAGAAGAAACTGGCCGACTTCGGCGTCCAGGTCTCCGTGGTCACCGCCCAGCCCGGGCCGGTCATCACCCGCTACGAGATCGAACCGGCGGTGGGCGTCAAGGGCAGCCAGATCGTCAACCTGGCCAAGGACCTGGCGCGGGCGCTGAGCCTGGTCAGCGTCCGGGTGGTCGAGACCATACCCGGCAAGAACCTGATGGGCCTGGAACTGCCCAACCTGCGGCGCCAGACCGTCAAGCTGTCCGAGATCCTGGGGTCGCAGACCTATCACGGCAGCTCGTCGATGCTGACCATGGCGCTGGGCAAGGACATCGCCGGCAAGCCGGTGGTAGCGGACCTGGCCAAGATGCCCCACCTGCTGGTAGCCGGCACGACCGGCTCCGGCAAATCGGTGGGGATCAACGCCATGATCCTGTCACTGCTGTACAAGGCCGATCCCACCCAGGTGCGCCTGATCCTGATCGACCCGAAAATGCTCGAAATGAGTGTCTACGAGGGCATTCCGCACCTCCTGGCGCCGGTCGTGACCGATATGCGGCAGGCCGCCAACGCGCTGAACTGGTGCGTGGCCGAGATGGACAAGCGCTACCGGCTGATGAGCAAGATGGGCGTGCGCAACCTGGCCGGCTACAACACCAAGATCCACGACGCCATCAAGCGCGAGGCGCCCATTCCCAATCCGTTCTCGCTCACGCCCGATGCGCCCGAGCCGCTCCAGCCGCTGCCGATGGTGGTGGTGGTGATCGACGAGCTGGCCGACCTGATGATGGTGGTGGGCAAGAAGATCGAGGAGCTGATCGCCCGCCTGGCGCAGAAGGCCCGCGCCGCCGGCATCCACCTGATCCTGGCCACCCAGCGGCCCAGCGTGGACGTGATCACCGGCCTGATCAAGGCCAACATCCCGACCCGGATCTCGTTCCAGGTCTCGTCCAAGGTCGATTCGCGCACCATCCTCGACCAGATGGGCGCCGAGGCGCTGCTGGGCCAGGGCGACATGCTGTACATGCCGCCGGGCTCGGGCCTGCCCACCCGCGTCCATGGTGCGTTCGTGACCGACGACGAAGTCCACCGGGTGGTCGAACAGTTGAAGGCGCAGGGCGAACCCAACTACGAGGAAGGCATCCTGGAAGGCTCCATCGAGGGCGAGACCGGCGATGGCCTCGGCAGCGTGACCGGCATGGGCGACGCGGAGTCGGACCCCATGTACGACCAGGCGGTGGAAGTGGTGCTCAAGCATCGCCGCGCCTCGATATCGCTGGTGCAGCGCCACCTGCGCATCGGTTACAACCGTGCCGCCCGCTTACTCGAACAAATGGAGCGTTCGGGTATGGTTTCCGCCATGCAGTCCAACGGCAACCGGGAGATCCTCGCCCCCGCCAGCCAGGACGAATGACCGGTCCTGCCGCGCTGCGCCACGGAGAGTCCCCTATATGACGTTCGTTTCCAAGACCACCGCCTTCCTGGCCCGCGCCGCCGCCGGCGCCGGCCTGGCCGCGGCCCTGGCCCTGCCGGGCGCCGCGCTGGCGGGCGCCATCGACCAGTTGCGCGCCTTCGCGGGCAACACCCAGTCCGCCCGCGGCAGCTTCTCGCAAGTCACGCGCGGGTCCTCGGGGCAGGCGGCGCCGGCGCAGTCCGGCAGCTTCTCGTTCCAGCGCCCCGGGCGCTTCCGCTGGGAAGTGGCCAAGCCCTACGAACAACTGATTGTCTCGGATGGCAAGCAGTTGTTTCAGTACGACCCGGACCTGAGCCAGGTCACCGTGCGCGAGGTGGGCGAGGCCATTGGCTCCTCGCCGGCGCAGATCCTGTTCGGATCCGGATCGCTGGAGCAATCCTTCACCGTGGCCGAGCAGCCCGAGCGGGACGGCCTGCAGTGGCTGCGGGCCACGCCCAAGACGCCGGACGCGGGTTTCTCGCGCGTGGACATCGCCTTCAAGGACGGGCTGCCGGCCCGCCTGGAGCTGCTGGACGCCTTCGGCCAGACCACCGCCATCACCTTCAGCGGCATCGCCCGCAACCCGCAACTGCCGCCGGACAGCTTCCGTTTCACGGCGCCCGCGGGCGTGGATGTGGTGCGCATGGGCGGACAGGCGCCGGCCGGCGGCCGCTGATTTCCGTTTTCTCGTCCATGTCCGACCTGTTCCCCGACGATACGCCCCCGCCCGCCAAGGTGCCCGACGCCGCCGCGCCGCTGGCCGAGCGGCTGCGGCCGCGCGCGCTGGACGAGGTCGTCGGGCAAAGCCATCTCCTGGGGCCGGGCAAGCCGCTGCGCGTGGCCTTCCAGTCGGGACGGCCGCATTCGATGATCTTCTGGGGGCCGCCGGGCGTGGGCAAGACCACGCTGGCGCGGCTCATGGCCAACTCCTTCGACGCCCAGTTCATCGCCATGTCGGCCGTGCTGGGCGGGGTCAAGGACATCCGCGACGCGGTGGTCGCCGCCCAGGCGGCGCAATTGAAGGGGCGCCGCACCATTCTTTTCGTCGATGAAGTGCACCGCTTCAACAAGGCCCAGCAGGATGCCTTCCTGCCCTATGTGGAAAGCGGCCTGTTCACCTTCATCGGCGCCACCACCGAGAATCCGTCGTTCGAGGTCAATTCGGCCCTGTTGTCGCGGGCGCGGGTCTACGTGCTGCAATCGCTCAGCGCCGAGGAGCTGCGGCTGCTGATCGCCAAGGCCATCGCCATGCTGGGCGACATCGAGTTCGACGAAGCCTCGCAGCAGCAACTGGCGGCCTGGGCCGACGGCGACGCCCGCCGCGTCATCAACGCCGTCGAAGTGGTGGCCGATTCGGCGCGCGGAGCGGGGCGCGCGCAGGTCGACGCCGAATGGCTGGAGACCGCGCTGTCGCAGAACCTGCGGCGCTTCGACAAGGGCGGCGACGCCTTCTACGACCAGATCAGCGCCCTGCACAAGGCCGTGCGGGGATCGGATCCGGATGCGTCGCTGTACTGGTTCTGCCGCATGCTGGACGGCGGCGCCGATCCGCGCTATCTGTCGCGCCGCCTGATCCGCATGGCGGTCGAGGACATCGGCCTGGCCGATCCCCGCGCGCTGGAAATCGCGACCTCGGGGGCGGATGTGTACGAACGCCTGGGATCGCCCGAGGGCGAACTGGCGCTGGCCCAGGCCGTGGTCTATCTGGCCTGCGCCGCCAAGTCCAACGCCGTCTACAACGCCTACAACATGGCCAGGCGCTTCGCCGCCGACAACGGCAGCGCGCCCGTGCCCATGCACCTGCGCAACGCGCCCACCAAGCTGCTCAAGCAACTGGGGCACGGCAAGCAGTACCGCTACGCGCACGACGAACCGCACGCCTACGCGGCCGGGGTCGACTACTTCCCGGACGGCCTGCGCGCGAAGTTCTACCAGCCCACCGACCGCGGGCTGGAAGCCAAGATCGGCCAGAAGCTCGCCTTCCTGCGCGAACTCGACAAGGACGCGAAGAAGGGCTAGCCGCCGCGCGTGTCCGCCCGGACGCAAGGCTTTGGCCAGGTGAATGCCCGCCGGGGAGGCTAAAATCAGGCTACCCGGATCAGGCCGCCTCGTGCGCCGCCCGCCGGGGCGACCTTTTTCCCCTTCTCAACACGGCTTTTTCCCATGCTCGATATCGCTCTGCTGCGCAAAGACACCCAGGCGGTGGCCGCCCGGCTCAAGGACCGGGGCTACACGCTAGACCTCGACGGCTTCCATTCGCTCGAGTCGCGGCGCAAGTCGGTGCAGACGGAGACCGAAACCCTGCAGGCCCGCCGCAACGCACTGGCCAAGCAGATCGGCATGCTCAAGGCCAAGGGCGAGGACGCTTCCGCCGTGCTGGCCGAATCCCAGGCCATTCCCGCCCGCCTGAAGGCGCTCGAGGAAGACCTGGCCGGCATCCAGCGCGACATGCAGGACATGCTGCTGGCCGTGCCCAACCTGCCGCACGCCAGCGTGCCCACCGGCGCCTCCGGCGACGACAACGTCGAAGTGCGCCGCTGGAGCCGCGACGGCAACGATCCCGCGCCGCTGCCCTTCGAGGCCAAGGACCACGTCGCCCTGGGCGAACCGCTGGGCCTGGACTTCGAGACCGCCGTCAAGCTGTCCGGCTCGCGCTTCACCCTGATGCGCGGCCCCATCGCCCGCCTGCACCGCGCCCTGGCGCAGTTCATGCTGGACGTCCAGACCAGCGAGCACGGCTACACCGAGTGCTACACGCCCTACATCGTCAACACCGCCACCCTGGTCGGCACCGGCCAGTTGCCCAAGTTCAAGGACGACATGTTCTGGGTGACCAAGGGCGGCGAATCGGTCGACGAGAACGGCGAAACCGTGCCGCGCGAAGACCTCTACCTGATCTCCACCTCCGAGATCACCCTGACCAACACCGTACGCGGCGAGATCGTCAACGCCGAATCGCTGCCCATCAAGCTGACCGCCCACACCCCGTGCTTCCGCTCCGAGGCGGGCAGCGCCGGCCGCGACACCCGCGGCATGATCCGCCAGCACCAGTTCGACAAGGTCGAGATGGTGCAGATCGTCCACCCCGAGCGCTCCTACGATGCGCTGGAAGAAATGGTCGGCCATGCCGAAACCGTGCTGCGCAAGCTCGGCCTGCCGTATCGCGTCGTCCTGCTCTGCACCGGCGACATGGGCTTCGGCGCCGCCAAGACCTACGACCTGGAAGTCTGGCTGCCGGCCCAGGCCGCGTATCGCGAGATTTCTTCGGTGTCCAATTGTGAAGCCTTCCAGGCCCGGCGCCTCCAGGCACGCTTCCGCAACGCCCAGGGCAAGCCCGAACTGCTGCATACGCTCAACGGTTCCGGCCTGGCGGTGGGCAGGGCGCTGGTCGCGGTCCTGGAGAACTACCAGCAGGCCGATGGCAGCATCGTCGTGCCCGAGGCCCTGCGGCCCTACATGGGCGGGGTGGAGCGACTCACTCCGTAACATTCGCTGCCTGCCCGACTCCCCGGGGTGCGTTAGGGTTGAAAAACCTACATCCCGGAGGAGCCAGCCATGTTGAAATGGGCATTGATCTTTTTCGTGGTCTCGATCATCGCCGCGCTGTTCGGATTCACCGGCATCGCCGCCGGCGCGGCGGCCATCGCCAAGTTCCTGTTCTTCCTGTTCCTGATCCTGTTCGTGATCTTCCTGGTGCTGGGGCTCACGGTGTTCAAGAAGCTTACGGATTAGCGACTGGAGGACACAGCGCGAATTTCTGTGCTATATTTGCGGGCTGTTGTCTGGTTCCGGCCACGGGCCAGGCAAGCACTGAAAGGTGCACGGAGAGGTGGCAGAGTGGTCGAATGTACCTGACTCGAAATCAGGCGTACGGTAACCCCGTACCGTGGGTTCGAATCCCACCCTCTCCGCCAGTTTCGCTTGTAAATCAAGCACTTAACGCCACCTCGCCAGGTGGCGTTTTTGTTTTTGGCGGGCCTTCTTCGGCCTGCTGTGCCCAAAACGTGACCGCATCGGCGTGCGCGGCCAGATGGCTTTTTCCGAGATGGACGTACTTCTGCACCACCTCGATGGTTTCTCAGACTCCCGCGCCGGGGCAGCGCTTCGAGCACGTCAGGCATGTGCCACTCCTCCTAGGTCGTGACTTTCTGCTCCGTGCGTGTTACGTTTTGTATCGATTGCAAAAATAGGGGGTGAGGCATGGCTCATGAGGTCTCGCTGAACATCAACACAAGTTGGTGCTTCATAAGGACGTTGAGATCGAGGTGAAGTCCAACGGAAAGAAGTTGGGAAAGCTGCTCGTCAGCAAGGGCAACGTCGAATGACTCCCGTCCGGCCATCACGTGAACAAATTCCGCCTGGGCTGGGAGAGCTTCGCCGCTCTGATTGAAGAGAATGGCCGAAAAGTCAAAGTAAAGGGCTGACTATCGGTTGCGGGCCGCGCGTCTCGTGACTGCTTTGTGTTGGACCGAAGATTTCTTCATTGCCGGTCCTCCGTCTTGTTTGCAGGTGCTGGGCCACACATTGATTTCAATTCGGCTTCCTTCTACGCTGCTCGAGCAACATGAAAAGGGGGATATATGGGAGTGGTGTGGCTGGTTATCAGCTTTGTTTGCCTTGGCGTCTTTATGGGGATAGCCAAGCTTGTCAACATGTCGAAGCGTCAACCCGTACTCAACGGGGCACGAGGCTTCAATTGGCTTTACGCTGTACTGGCGATCGGGCTGGTGGCATACATAATCTTTTTCGGAAAGCACACAACTGAGTTGGGCGTTCGGTATGCAGGCTATTTGTGGGCACAGACAGTGCTTGCCTGGGTTCCAGCATGCATCACCGCGATTGTGTACAGCCGACGTTTCAAGCGCCGGCTCTCGGAGGAGGTGCAACCGGAAGTTCGTAAAGAACCGGGAATGACGAGTCCTCTGGGATAGCAGCATCTGATCAGTGTTGGCCATCACTCACCTCCTTCCCGCAGGGGCGAGCCCGCTTGAGGTATCCTGGACGCGTGATCTTCGACCTGGACCTGACCATGCTCGATGGCCCCTACAAATCCACGCGATGGCATGATCGGATTTCCGCGATCGAGGGAGTGCTGTTGGTTCTCAGCGCCGTGATGGTCGTTTTGGTCGCCCTGTGGCTTGTCGGCGGCTGGTTGTGGGGATATGTCAGCGGCGTCCTGATCAACTAGAGGGGTGGTGTGCTGCATGGCGGCGTCGATAGCAGCGTCCAGCCTGCGCAGCACAGGGCCGTCCAGCGGATCATCGAACGGCACGGGGGCGCGAGACAGGTCATCGCATGGCACCTCCAGCACTCGCCGCGCTGTCAGCGCATCCATCGCCAGCGGCTCCGCGCTTGCGGCCGGCTGTTCACCCCGCAGCACTTCGGCCGGAAGATGGATCTGCCGCTTGTCGATCTCGACGTAGGTCCCGACGCCGTCCGCTATCGCATCGCGGAACACGGCGTCCATGGGTGTCGCGGCATTCTGCTCGCTTGGCGACTGGAGGATACCCCTAGAACGATTTGCTTCCCCGGCGGTGTTTCCCGTAAATTGAATCGGGCCAGTTGCCTGGATGGGGGAAGATCATGAAGACCCAGGTTGTCCAGTTGTCGTTCCTTGGCGTTGCTTGTGCATCCCTTCTTGGTGCCGCCGCGGGACTTTCTCGTGGCCTTGGCCATTGTCTCTGGGTCCAGGTGTTGCTGGGCTTCGCCGTTGCAACGATCTTGGTCCAAGGCCTCATGCTTTGGTCTTTCTGAGCGCTGACGCTGCTGCTGTTCTATCTCGCGAAAGGCTTCCACTTCTTCTTGGGGCACAGGGATTTCGTCAAGCATGGCGTGCCTCCGTGGGGTAGGGTAGGGCAGCCAGGGAGTGGTGGGCAGCCCAGTTACTTTGCTGATGATGGCGCCCTTGTCGTTGACCTTCGGTCCGCGAACCATGTCGTCGTTCTCGGCCCGCCAGTCATTGCAAAAATCCCTTGATTTCATCGATCAAGGGGTTTCTTGTTTTCACGATCAAGATAATCGCGGCTTCAGGCGACCCCGCTATCAACCAAACCGATACCGCCCCTGATCATCACGCCCAATCGCGCGCCGGGAAGCGATGTCCTCCAACCCCCGGACAAGCTCGCGTCCATCCCGAGTCCCAACCGCCGTCATGAGCTCCGCGAAAAACCTGGGCCCGCTCTCCAGCGCGGCTTCCAGGGAAGCATGGCTGGACGCGCCGAACCTCGGGGGATGCGGAACTTCATGCTCGATGGGACGCCTGGCTCCAGACGCCAGCCAGGGCAGCGTCATGTCGAATCCAGTCTTGTCGGTCGTTCGCGAACCGTCCAAGGACGGATCCAATGGAACGGTCCTCAAGCCGCTTTGGACGACCAGGTCCCTGCTCGCCTGGAAACGCGTCGCCAGCGCCCACTCCATCTGGGCGTCGGAATAGATGTCGATGTCCGGGTCGACGACGAACACATTCTTGACATTGCCCAGGCAGCCGAATGCGGCGGCGATGGCATTGCGCGCTTCGCCCGGGACGCGTTGCTGCAACGCGATACGGACGTTGAACGATCCTCCCGCCGCGGGGGGCGCGTAGACCGCTCGCACCTCGCGCACGGCGGATTCGAGCGCTTTCCATACGAGGACTTCCGTTCGCAGGGAGCAAAGCTGCGCCGTATCCGTGCAGTGCATGCTCGGGCCGCCGATGGAGGAGGTTTGGAAGATGGCGTCCCGGCGATGGGTGATGGCGGTCAAATGGAAGAGCGGATTGCGTTTGACCGCTCCGTAGTAGCCGAGAAATTCGCCGAAAGGACCTTCGGGTTCCACATGGCCGCGCTCATCGAAATAGCCCTCGATGATGAATTGGGAATCGGCGGGCACCATCAAATCGTTCGTCACGCACTTGACGACGCCCAAGGGCTCGGCCCGCAAAGCCGCGATCAGCGCCAGCTCGTCGCCGGGAAAGCGAAGCGTGGCGGCGAGTTGATCGATGGGGTGGCTGCCGATGGCGAACGCCACCGGCGTGCGTTCGCCGCGTTCCGCGCGTGCCATGTAGATGGCGCGCAAATCGGAAGGCGCGACCAGGTCCACGCCCGCCGCCCGGCGGCCGCGCAGCATGAGGCGGCGCATGCCCACGTTCGTATGCCCGGCGGAGGGGTCGTGGACGAAGTCCACCGACGCCGATATGTACGGCGCGCCGTCGAATTCGTGCTGCAGATGCACCGGCAGGGCGGTCAAGTCGCATTCGTCGCCGGTCAGCACGACCTCCTGGACCGGGGCGTGCGCGCGCGGCACTTCCACCAGTTCGCCTGGCTTGCGCAGCCGCGCGAGTACCTCGGACAACACCTTGTCCGAGGTGGTCCCGAAGGCGGCGGCCAGGCGGGCCCGGCTGCCCGCGACGTTGCCGCACAGGGGGAAGCTGCTGCCTTCGATGTTCTCGAACCATGCCGCGCGCGGATTGCCGTCCAGGCGGGCGGCGACATCGGCAAGCGCGACAGGCGCGGCATGCCGTTCCAGGTCGTCGCCGGACAACGACGCAAGAAAGGTACGCAGGCCGAATCGTTGTAGATCGGGACGGTTCTCTGACCGGGAAAGGGATGCGTTCATGGTTCTCCTCCTTGTCGCGATGAAGTATTTGTAAATTTACTTTATATAAAATAAGCTTATATTAATCTCGGCAACAGAGAAACGCCACGACCATCCGCAGATGGCGGCGCAACCGCGACGCGCATGAGGCGCCCGCTTTGCCCCTAGGAGGAGACGACATGAACACACGCTTTGGAACAAGAGCCAGGACCTGGCTGGCCCTGGCTGCCGCGGTGCTGGCGCCGGCTGCCGCGTCCGCCCAGGACCCGGCCGGCCGGTACCCGGACCGCATGATCAAGATCATCGTGCCTTATACGCCCGGCGGCCTGGTGGATACGTTCACCCGCACCCTGGCCGAAGACATGGCCAGCCGGCTGGGGCAACCCGTCGTCGTGGAGAACCGCCCCGGCGCCAACCAGGCCATCGGGGCCAATGCCGCGGCCCGCTCCGCGCCCGACGGCTACACCTTGTTCGTCAGTTCGCAAACAGGAATGATCCTGAACCCGCTGACGACCAAGGGGCTGCTGGTCGATCCGGCGAAGGATTTCACGCCTGTCGCCACGATGTTCTCCACCCCTTTCTATCTCGTGGTCAACAGTTCCGTTCCGGTGAAAACCGTCCAGGAACTGGTCGCGCTGGCGAAATCCAAACCGGGCAAACTCACCTATGGCTCTTTGGGGCGCGGCGGCACCCATCATCTGGCGGGCGAAATGTTCACGCGCCGAACCGGCACGAATATCCTGCACGTGCCGTACAAGGGCAGCGCCCCGGCCATGAACGACTTGCTGGGCGGCCAGATCGACATGATGTTCGAGGGCGGAACCTCGACGCTTCCCTATGTCCAGTCCGGCCGGCTGCGGGCCCTGGCTTCCACCGGCCAAACGCGCAGCGAAGCCATGCCCGACCTGCCGGCGCTGAACGAAATCATCCCCGGGTTCTCGATGACGGTCTGGATCGGCCTGGTTGCGCCGAGCGGCATCCCCCAGCCGATCGCGGACAAGCTGAACGCCGCCGTGCAGGCCATGCTGAAGCTGCCTTCCACGCACGAGAAATTCGCGCCTGTCGGCATAGAAATGATGCCCGGCTCGCAAGCTGATTTCGCCAGGTTGATCCAATCGGATCTCCCGACCTGGGCCAAGATCGTTCAGGACGCGGGCATAGAACCGCAGTAGATTCCCCTCCTGGCACGCCATCCGATCGCCGCATCGGGCCTGCTTCCGGTTCCGATGCGGTAAAGTCCATCGACGCTTCGGATGGAGAGTTTGATGAACCCGAGAATGCCCCTCTACGTATCCGCCTGCGCCGCGGTGCTTGCCTGCGCAAGCATGCTGGCTGTCTCGGCGGCGCAGGCCTGCACCCGCTTTGTCTATCTCGGCGCCGCCGGCCAGATCGTCACGGCGCGCTCGATGGACTGGAAGGTCGACGTCGGCACCAACTTATGGATGTTTCCGCGCGGCATGAGGCGATCCGGCGAAGCCGGTCCGAACTCCATTCAATGGACCTCGAAATACGGAAGCGTCATCGCCTCGGGCTATGACATCTCGACAACCGACGGCATGAACGAAGCGGGGCTGGTGGCCAATGTCCTGTGGCTGGTCGAATCCTCCTACCCGGCCTACGACGGCAAGACGCCCGGCCTGACGCTCGCGGCCTGGGCGCAATACGCGCTCGACAACTTCGCCACCGTCCAGGAGGCGGTCGACACCTTGGCGAAGGAACCGTTCACCGTCGTCACCGACAACGTCCCGGGCGAAGCCCGGTTGGCGACCCTGCACCTCTCGCTCTCGGATGCCAGCGGCGACAGCGCCATCATCGAGTACATCGACGGCAAGCAGGTCATCCACCACAGCCGTGACTACCAGGTCATGACCAACTCGCCGACCTTCGACAAACAGTTGGCGATGGAGGAGTACTGGAAGCAGATAGGCGGGACGGTCATGCTGCCCGGCACGAACCGGGCATCCGACCGGTTTGCCCGGGCGGCTTTCTACGTCAACGCGCTTCCCAAAACGGAAGATCCGCTGGAGACGATCGCCAGTGTCTTCAGCGTCATCCGCAACGTCTCGGTGCCCCTGGGCATCACCACGCCGGACCAGCCCAATATTTCCTCGACCCGCTGGCGCACCGTCGCCGACCACAAGCACAAGCGCTACTTCTTCGAATCGGCGCTGACGCCCAACATCTTCTGGGTCGACCTGACGAAGCTGGATTTCTCGCGCGAAACCGGACAGGTGATGAAACTCGACCTTGGCCCGAATCAGGCGAACATCTATTCAGGCATGGCCAACGGCGGATTCAAGCAGGCGGCGCCTTTCAAATTCCTCGGGATCTGAACCGATCGCGGGCACCATGACAACGACCCATTGGGGACGCTGTTTCTCCGCCGTCCTGGCCAGCACTTTGAGCCCCGGCGCGCCGTCTCTTTGGCGCCAGCGGCCGTGCGCGGCTGGTCGGATCACGACGCGAGTACTTCGCCTGGAAGGTTGACGATGAATTCCGTCAGGGCCGCCGCATCTTGCGCCGGACGCATGTGGGCGATCATGGCAGCCGCCGCGGCATCGCAATCGTTGCGGCGGATGGCGTCGATGATGGCCTCGTGCTGTTCGAAGGAATGGCGGATATGGCCCATGGCGGCGAAGGCGTGGCGCCGGTAGTAGCCGGTGCGCGTCCGGATGCGCAGGACTTCCTGGCGCAGGTAGGGGTTGCGCGTGCCGCGGTAGATGAGTTCATGGAACTCCAGATTGCTCTGCTGCCAGCCGGTGATGTCTTCGCGTTCGACGATGCCCGCGCTTTTTTCGTGCAGCTCGATGAGGGCCTGTTTTTCGTCGGGGCGCATGCGCTGGCATGCCAGACGTACCGCCACGCCTTCGAGTTCGCCCAGCAATTCCCATAGCGCGAGCAACTGCTGCAAATTCATCTTGGCAACCAGCATGCCGCCGCGCGGCATGCTGGTCACCATGCCTTGCGCCTCCAGTTGCAGCAGGGCCTCGCGTATGGGTGTGCGCGAAACGCCGTATTTATCCGCCAGGTCGGCCTCGTCGATGGGTTCGCCGGGCAGTAGCTCCGCGTCGCGGATGGCGCGCTCGATTTCGTCGCGAATACGTCCACTGGCCTTCTGGAAGGTCTTGGCCGGTTTCGCGGGTTTGGCCGTAGCTTGCAAAATTACACCTTATAAATATAATTATAAATAGCTGAATTATAAATCCAGGTGGATCGTCACGCTTGGCGCGGTGAACTCCTACGTATGAAAAATATAACAGTGCATCCGGCTCCGGCCTCTGTTCCCACGATACATGCTGAGGGCATGGATCTGCACCACGCTGTGTCGGAACCAGAGCTGCGGCGGTTGCACAAGCTCGTGGAACGCCTGGCACCGGCCGCCGGCTGGGCGCTGCAGGCGGCGGCCCTATCTGCCGATTCTGATTTTCGTGCGCTGCAAAGGGAGCTTTCGGGTGACTGAATGTCCCGCCTCCCTGTTGGCGTTGCAGCGCGCCGTTTCCCTGGGGGACCTGTCGGCGGCCGAGGCCGTGCGCCGGCAGCATGCGCGGCTGCTGGCCCGCCACGCGTCCTGGCATTGCGCAAGCTGGGTGCCGGAGCAGGCGCCCATGCCCGGAGCAGGGCCGCTGGCGGGCGTGGCGCTCGCGCATAAGGACATCTTCATGCTGGCGGGGCGTGCGCCGGGTTTGGGCCTGGGGCCGGGCCAGCCGCGGCCGTTGGCGCAGCCGGCCGCTGCCATTCGCAGCCTCGGTGCGGCGGGTGCGGTGGTGATGGGCACGTTGGCGATGGCGGAATACGCCTGCGGGTCCACGGGCGACAACGAATGGCTCGGACGATGCGTCAATCCGCGCGACCACGCAGCCGTGGTGGGGGGGTCGTCCAGCGGCAGCGCGAGCGCGGTGGCGGCAGGGTTGACTCTGGCCTCGTTGGGCACCGATACGTCGGGCTCGGTGCGCATTCCGGCAGCGACATGTGGCGTGGTGGGATTCAAACCCACCTGGGGCGCGATCCCGACCGAGGGCGTGCAGCCGCTCGCCCCGTCACTGGACACCGTTGGGGTCCTGGCGCGCGATAGCGTCGACGCCGCACTGCTGTTCGAGGTGTTGCGCGATCCGGTGCTGCCCCGGCCGGCCGTGCCCGGTGTTTTACGCGTGGCAGCGTGGCTGGACGATGCCGCCTTGCATCCGGATGTGGCGGGTTTGCTGCAGGGGCTGGCACGGACGTGCGGCGCGCGCGAGCAGGCCTTCCCGTCGACCGAATTCGAGCGGCTGTCGATGCTGGCCGAGATCGTGCTGCGGGCCGAATCGGCCCGCACGTATGGCGCGGTGCTCAAGGCCTCGGATCTGCCGCCTCGCGCGCGCGATCTCGTGTTGGGCGGCCTGGTCTTGCCGCGCGATTGGCATGGCGCGGCGCTGCGGGCGCGCGGGGGCGCGTTGCGCGATTTCGTGGCCGGCCACTTCGGCGAGGCCGACGTGCTGATGCTGCCCGCGCTGCCGCAACCCGTGCCCGACTGGCGCCGCGTCGCGCCCGACGAGGCGCAGTTCCAGGTGCGCGAGTTGCTGGCGCTGCATCGCTATATGGGTTTTGTGAACTACCTGGGCCTGCCGGCGCTGGTGCTGCCGGTGGCCGAGGATGCGAACGGGCGCCCAGTGTCGGTGCAACTGCTCGCACGGCCTCATCGCGAGGCCGACCTGCTTTCCTTCGCCGCGCGGCTCGAGTCGAGCCACGCCGTTGCCGGCCGCAAGGCGGTCCCTTTGATGTTGTGAGGCAGCCGATGTCCAAAATCCAAGCGTCCCAGGCGCTGGCTCGATTCAAGGTGCTGGACCTGTCGCGTGTACGCGCCGGTCCGAACTGCGTCCGCATCCTGACCGACTTCGGCGCGGACGTCATCCGCGTGGAGCCGCCGCCGGGCATTGATCCCAACGAGGCCATGTTCGCGGCGAACCGTGGCGGCGGCGATTTCCAGAATCTGAATCGCAACAAGCGATCGATGACGCTGAACCTCAAGAAGCCGGGCGCGCTCGACATCCTGATGCGCATGGTCAAGGACGCCGACGTGGTGGTGGAGAACTGGCGCCCCGAGATCAAGAACAAGCTCGGACTGGACTACGAGTCGCTGGCCAAGGTCAACCCGCGCATCATCCTCGCCAGCATCTCGGGTTTCGGCCAGGAAGGTCCGCTGGCGGGCCGCCCGGGCTTCGACCAGATCATCCAGGGCATGGGCGGGCTCATGTCGGTGACCGGGCATTCCGGCAGCGGCCCGGTGCGCGCCGGGCTGGCGGTGGCTGACATGAGCGCGGGCTTGTACGCGGCCATCGGCATCCTGGTGGCGCTGCATGAGCGCGAGGTGTCTGGACGCGGCCAGTGGGTGCATGCCTCGCTGCTGCATGCGCAGATCGCGATGATGGATTTCCAGGTCGCGCGCTATCTGAACGATGGCGACATCCCGGTACAGGTAGGCAACGATCATCCGACCAGCAGTCCCATGGGCCTGTTCGAGGCAGCCGACGGCGTGTTCAATCTCGGCGCCTCGGGCGAGGGCAACTGGGTGCGTATGTGCAAGCTGCTGGATCGCGCCGATTGGCTGGCCGATCCGGAGTTCGCCACGGAAACCCTGAGGGTGGCCAATCGCGCGCGCCTGAACGCGTTGCTGGCCGAGGTGTTCAAGTCGGGCACGGTGGTGCATTGGGTCGACGGCCTCAATGAGGTGGGCGTGCCCGCCGGCCCGGTCTATACCGTGCCGCAACTGGTGAAAGACGAACAGGTCAGGAGGTTGGGCGTGATCGAGAGCCTGGTCGGTCCTGAAGGCAAGGCGAAGCATTACATCACCCAGCCGGTGCGGCTGGAGCGCACGCCGGCGCAGGTGGTGGCGCAGGCGCCGGGCTGGGGCGAGCACACCGAGGAAGTGCTGGCCGAGCACGGCTATAGCCAGGCGGAAATACGGCGCCTGCAGGCCGACGCGGTGGTATGAGCATGGGAGACGTGCACTATGCGGCGCGTGCAGGCATCGCCACGCTGACCATCGCCAACGAAGCGCGCCGCAATGCCATGAGCCTGGCGATGTGGGAGCGCCTGGCCGATCATCTCCAGGCCGCCGAGGAAGATGCCGCGGTTCGTGTCGTGGTGCTGCGGGGCGCGGGCGAGCAAGCCTTCGTGTCGGGCGCCGACATCTCGGAGTTCGACGCGCAGCGCTCGGGCGCCGCGGCCGTGGCCCGCTACAACGGTGCGGTCGACCGGGCGCAGGGCGGCCTGCAGCGCCTGCGCTGTCCGACGATCGCCGCGATCTCCGGCGTGTGTTATGGCGGTGGCATCGGCCTGGCGCTGGCCTGCGACCTGCGCTATGCGGCACCGGGCGCGCGTTTCTGCATGCCGGCCGGCCGCCTGGGGCTGGGCTACGGGCTCGACGCACTGGCGCGCATGAGCGCGGTCATGGGCGTAGCGGCGGCCAGCGAGCTGTTCTATACGGCGCGTGTCTATGATGCCGAGGGGGCGGCCCGCCTGGGCCTGGTCCATGCGGTCCAGGACAGGGTATTCGATTGGGCCGATGCGCTGGCCGCCGATATTGCGGCCAACGCGCCGCTGACGCTGGCCGCGGCCAAGCTCGGGTTTCGCGCGATTCTGGACCCGGCCGCGCGGATCGACGTGCAGGCGGCGGTGGAGCAATGTTTCGCCAGCCAGGATTATGAGGAAGGCCGGCGTGCTTTCCGTGAGAAACGCAAACCCCGCTTCACGGGGCGGTGATCGAGGACATCCCACATGAGCAACCCACGCATTCCGTACTTCTTTTCCGACGAAGGGCCGGCATTGCGGGCGCCGGCGGACGGCCGCATCCTTGTGCACCTGGTGGTCAACGTCGAGAACTGGGATTTCAATTCGCCCATGCCGCGCGCCATCGTCACGCCGCCGCATGGCAAGGAAACCGTGCCCGACGTGCCCAATTTCGGCTGGGTGGACTATGGTATGCGCGCCGGCCTGCCACGCATGATCGAGGCTATCCAGACGCGCGGCCTGACGGCTTCCACCAGTTGCAACGCCAGCGTGATCGAGGCCTATCCGCGCGCTGCCGAACGCATGCTCGAGGCTGGCTGGGAATTCATCGGCCACGGCGTACACCAGAAATCCCTCAACGACGCGGGCGGCGGTGAAAGCGACGTCGTCCGCCTGGCGCTGGACATCATCCAGAAGTTCACCGGCCGGCGTCCGCGCGGCTGGCTCGGCCCGGGCCTGCGCGAGACGCATGGCACGCCCGAGACCCTGGTAGCCGCGGGGATCGACTATGTGTGCGACTGGTGCATCGACGATTTGCCCAACTGGCTGCGCACCGACAACGGTCCCTTGCTGTCCATGCCCTACAACCTCGAGCTCAACGATTCCATCGTCTATGCGATAGAAAAGCACGCCACAGGCCAGCTCCTCGACCGCGTGCGGCGTACCGTGGAGCTTTTCGTGCGCGAGTCGGTGCGGCGTCCGAGGGTGTTGGCGCTGGGCCTGCACCCGCACCTGATAGGCGTGCCGCACCGTTTCGGCAGCTTTGAACAGATGCTGGATCTGCTGATGCAGACGCCGGGGGTGTGCTTCATGCAAGGCTCGCAGATCGCCGATTGGTATGCGGGCGAGGTCGCGCGTCCGGAGGCCAGGGCATGAGCGCCACGCAATTCGACGATTGGGTCGGCCGCGGCAGCGTTGGCACCGACGTCATCAGTCCGGTACAGGTCCGCCAGATGGGCGCGCTGCTCAACCAGCGGGCGCTGATGGACGATCCGAAAGGATCGCTGCCCGCGGGTTGGCACTGGTGTTATTTCAACCCCATCGAAACGACGGACCGGCTTGGTGCCGACGGCCATCCCGAGCGCGGGAGCTTCCTGCCCCCGGTGCCGCTGCCGCGTCGCATGTGGGCCGGCAGCCGGTTGGCCTGGGAGCGTCCGTTCGACGTGGCCAGCGAGGTGTGCAAGCGCTCCAGCATTCTCCGGATCATTGAGAAGGCGGGACGCAATGGCGCCATGGTGTTCGTGACCGTGGAGCACTGTTACAGCGACGCCCGCGGCGACGTGTTGCGCGAAGAGCACGATATCGTCTACCGCGATCTGGCCGGGACGGAGGAAATCGCGGCCATGCGGGGCGCAGCCGATGCGGCGGCCCGCTGGCGTGCCGCCGCCGAGGTATTCGAGCGCCAGGGCGAGCGTACCAAGGCGGTGTTCATGGGACCGGTGGAGCTGTTCCGTTATTCGGCCGCCACCTTCAATGGCCATCGCATCCACTACGACCTGGCGTATTGCCAGCAGGAAGAGGGTTATCCGGCGCAGATCGTGCACGGTCCGCTGATCGCCACGCTGCTGCTGGATTTCATGGAGCGCGAGATCGCCCCCGGGAGGCGCATCGCCACCTTTCAGTTCCGCGCCGTGCAGCCGACTTTCGCGCTGCCCGGGGGCTTCCACCTGCATGCCAGCCCGGATCCGGCGGTGCCCGGCGCCTGGCGTGTCTGGTCCACCAACAACACCGGCCGGGTCGGGCTGGACGGCATGATCACGCTCGGTGAGTCCGCCCGCTGAAACCGCAACGATCCCCGACGCCACCGCGAGCCCCAACGACATGCAAGACGACCATTACCAGGATATCCGCGACGCGGTTCGCGCCTTGTGCGCGGTTTTTCCCGACGAATACCACCGGAAGATCGATGAAGCGCGGGGCTACCCCGAGGAGTTCGTGCAGGCGCTGACCCGGGCCGGCTGGCTGGCCGCGCTGATCCCCCAGGAGTACGGCGGTTCCGGCCTGGGTCTGGCCGAAGCCTCGGTGATCATGGAGGAAATCAACCGCGCGGGCGGCAATTCCGGCGCCTGCCATGGGCAGATGTACAACATGGGGACCCTGCTGCGCCACGGTTCGGAACAGCAGAAGGCGTTCTATCTGCCACGCATCGCCTCGGGCGAATGGCGGCTGCAGTCCATGGGCGTGACCGAGCCCACCACCGGCACCGACACCACCAGGCTCAAGACCACGG
The DNA here is from genome assembly GCA_009360345.1 of Alcaligenaceae bacterium SAGV5. Lineage (GTDB taxonomy): Bacteria > Pseudomonadota > Gammaproteobacteria > Burkholderiales > Burkholderiaceae_B > Pigmentiphaga. Next base: position 983,891 of record SPDP01000001.1, on the reverse strand, counting down.
CCGTGAAGAAGGGCGACCGCTACGTCGTCAACGGCCAGAAAGTGTGGATCTCGCGCGTGCAGCACTCCGACTGGATGATCCTGCTGGCGCGCACTACGCCGCTGGCGGAAGTGAAGAAGAAGTCCGAGGGGATGTCCATTTTCATGGTGGATCTGCGCCAGGCCGAGAAGAGCGGGATGACGGTGCGGCCCATCCTGAACATGGTGAATCACGAGACCAACGAACTGTTCTTCGAGAATCTGGAGATTCCCGAGGAAAACCTGATCGGCCAGGAAGGGCAGGGCTTCCGGTACATCCTGGACGGCCTGAACGCCGAGCGCACCCTGATCGCCGCCGAGTGCATAGGCGATGGCTACTGGTTCATCGACAAGGTCACGAAGTACGCGGCCGACCGCGTGGTGTTCGGACGTCCCATCGGCCAGAACCAGGGCGTGCAGTTCCCCATCGCGCAGGCCTACATGGAAGTCGAGGCGGCCAACCTCATGCGATGGAAGGCTTGCGAGAAGTACGATGCGCACCAGCCTTGCGGCGCGGAGGCGAACATGGCCAAGTACCTGGCTTCCAAGGCCAGTTGGGAGGCCGCCAACGTCTGCCTGCAGTTCCACGGCGGATTCGGCTTTGCCTGCGAGTACGACGTGGAGCGGAAGTTCCGCGAGACCCGGCTCTATCAGGTTGCGCCGATCTCCAATAACCTCATCTACGCCTACGTGGCCGAACACGTGCTGGGTCTGCCGAGATCGTTCTAGCCGGACGCTCCCGCTCCGGTCATTTCCGCCCGCCGCCGGGTCAAGGTGCGTCCCGCAGCGCCAGGTTCCGGATGACGCGCATCGAGCTGTCGACCACCTCGGCCAGGTCACGCCCCGGCAGTTGCGCAGCAAAGAGCTCTAGTTCAAGCTTGGGCGGTGCCGGCCGGTCCAGGCAGGCACGCAGGATTTGCCCCAGGTCGATCACGCCTTCCCCGGGCGGCGCGCGGCGCGGGATGGACTCTTCGCCAAAGAGGGCCACGTCGCAGATCTGGACTACCGCCAGCGGACTCGCCTCGTTTGCGAGGAAGTCGTGCAGGTCTTCGTCCCACCACGAGTGAAAGCAATCGAGCGTGATGGCGTTGCGGCCGGGCAGGCGCTCTATCATCCGGAGCGATTGCGCCAGTGTATGTACGCAGCCCTTGAACCACATGCCCATGGGGTGGATGGGCTCGAACAGCAACGGTACGCCGGCTTGCGCGGCCTGGGCCGCAAAGCCTTGCAGCGCCGCGCCGGCCCGTTCGCGCGCGGTTTCCAGCGTCATCGACCCCGCCGCATGGCCAAGCCCGCCGACGATGACGTTGAGCGCCGCGCCGCCGAGTTCCGCGCAGGCCTCGAGCAGCGCCTGGTTCTTGCGCGCCTGCTCGTTTGCGGCCCGCGCGTCGGCATGCAGGAAATACCCCGCGCTGTTGACCGAAGAGATGTCCAGTCCGCGCGTCTGGAGTTCGTGGGCGAGCCGGGTCGGCGCGACCTGTGCCAGCGCCCGCTCGGTCAGCGCGACCCCGGCGAAGCCGCGCGAGACGGCCAGGTCGAGGAACTCGATCAGGCCGACCTCAGGCGGGCAGATGTAGTGATTGAGGTGGAAAGGTGCTTGCATGGCGGGGGCGGATCGGAAGGCCTGGATACTCACAGCGCGGCCACGGCGGCCTCGCGCTGGTTGCCCAGGTAAGCGCTGTGCAGTCGCGGATCGTCGCGCAATTCCGCGCAGGTGCCCTCGGCGATCACTGCGCCATTGCGCAGCACATAGCCGCGCTGCGCGGTGTCCATGGCGTAGCGGGTATTTTGCTCCACCAGCAGCACGCTCGTGCCTTCGGCGTTGATGCGCAGGATGCTGCGGAAAATCTCCTGCACCACGATCGGAGCGAGACCCAGGGAAGGTTCGTCCAGGCACAGCAGGCGCGGTTCCGACATCAGTGCGCGCGACAGCGCGAGCATCTGCTGTTCGCCGCCCGATAGCGTGCCGGCGCGCTGCGTGGCGCGTTCGCGCAGGCGAGGGAACATCTCCATTTTGTGCTCGATCAGGCGCTTGAGCTTGGCCTTGTCGCGCCGGTACGTGTAGCCGCCGACCTCGAGGTTCTCCAGCACAGTCAGGTACGGAAACACATGTCGTCCTTCGGGCACCAGCGCGATGCCAGCCTTGCAGCGCTCGTGCGACGCCAGCCGGGTGATGTCGCGTCCGGCGAAGACGACGCGGCCCGCGGACGGCCGCAGGATGCCGGCAATGCCGCGCAGCATGGTCGACTTGCCCGCGCCGTTGGCGCCCACCAGCGTGACGATCTCGCCTTCTTCCACGCGCAGGCTGACGTCGCGCGCGGCGATGACCGCGCCGTAGGAAAAATGCAGGCCCTCGGCCTGGAGTATGGCGCTCATGCCGCCGCCTCTTTCCGTTGCCCGCCCAGGTAGGCGGCGATGACACCTTCGTCGGTCTGCACCTCGTGCGGCTTGCCCTGGAACAGGTATTCGCCGTGGTCCATCACGAACACGTGGTCGGCCACCGTCATTACCAGATCCATATTGTGCTCGACCACGACGACGGTCACGCCGCGGCGGCGCAGTTTGCCGATCAGTTCGAGCAGGAACTGTACCTCGGTCGAGTTCAGGCCCGCCGCGGGTTCGTCCAGCAACAACAGGCGCGGCTGCGTCGCCATGGCGCGCGCGATCTCCAGCATGCGCTGCTGGCCGTAGGCCAGCGTGCCCGCGCGGCGCGCGGCCAGCGCATCCAGGCCGACCAGTTGCAGCAGTTCCAGGGTTTCGCGCCGGCAATCGGCCGTGTTCTGGCGCGCGCGCCTGCCGGGGAATACATACTGCCACCACGGTACGTCGCGATGGACGTAGAAACCTGCCATGACGTTCTCGGCTACCGACAATTGCTTGAACAGCCGGATGCTCTGGAACGTGCGTGCGATCCCCAGGCGCGCCCGGGCATAGGCCGGTGTACCCACGAGGTTGCGGCCGTTGAAGAGGATCTCGCCTTCGTTGGGCTGATAGGCGCCCGAAAGCAGGTTCATCATGGTGGATTTGCCGGCGCCGTTGGGGCCGATCAGGGCGAATACCCCGTCGGCCGGGATGGCCAGGCTGATACCGCGTACCGCCCGCACGCCACCGAAACTCTTGCGCAGGCCGCGCGCCTCGAGCAGGATGCCGGGCGGGTTTGCCGCCGTGCCTGCCTGTGTGTCCGCCGTAGGCCGGAGGCCGGCATCGGTGCGGGGGGGCGCGCCGCTCAGGGTGTCGAGATTCATCACTGTCGTGATCATCGCGCTTTCTCCGTGCCGCCGGCCAGGCGCGGGGCGCCGGCGGTCTGCCGCGCCGGCGGCTGGCGGCGCCAGCGCGCGGCCAGCAATTGCCAGCCCTGCATCATGCCGCCCGGCATGAACAGCACCACCAGGGTGAGCGCGGCGCCGTAGGTGATCAGGCGCAGTTGCCCGAATTCCCGCAACAGCTCGGGCAGGGCGGTGAGCACGACGGCGCCCAGGACCGGCCCGGCCATCGTGCCCATGCCGCCCACGATCACCATGGCCATCATGGTGAACGACTCGACGATGGTGAAGGCGTCCGGTACCAGGGTACCCACGTAGACCGGGTAGAAGCAGCCGGCCAGGCCGGCGATGGCCGAACCCAGCGCGAACGCGAAAGCTTTCCAGACGCGGCTGTCTATGCCCAGCGAAGCGGCCGAGATCTCGTCCTCGCGCACCGCGGCCAGCGCCTCGCCGGCCGGCGAACGCAACAGCGCGGCCAGCAGCAGGTACACCAGGACCGCCACGCCGGCCACGAGATAGAACAGGTTCACCGGGCCGGCGAAGCTGATTTCGCCCAGGCCGGGCAAGGGGATGGGGGGCGGCGGCGCGATGCCGTAGATGCCGCGCATGCCCTCGGTCACGTCTTCCCAATTGGCGATGGACTGGTGGACGATGATGGCGAAGCCCAGCGACGCGATGCCCAGATAGTGGCCGCGCAGCCGCACCGCGAACGCGGCCAGCGCCAGGCCGAGCAGGCCCGCTGCCAGCGTGGCGGCCAGGCCGGCGGCCCAGAAATTCCACCCATGGGTTTTGATGAGGATGGTGGACACATAGGCGCCCAGCGCGACGAATCCGGCCTGGCCCAGGTGGAGCTGGCCCGTATAGCCCAGCACCAGGTTGAGCGCCAGCGCGATCATGACGTTCATGGCCATGATCACCAGCACGCCGCGCCAGTACGACGTGGTCAGGATGTGCGGCAAGACCGCGATGAGGGCGATGACGGCCAGCAATATCAGGCCGCGGCGCAGGGGGGACAGGGGTTCAGACATTGACCTCGCGCCTTTCCGCAATCAGACCCGTGGGACGCAGGGCCAGGGTGAGCAGCAGCAGGCCGAAGACCACCAGGTCCGTCATGCCCGAGCCCAGGTATTGCACCGTCATGACTTCGATCAGCCCGGTGAGCAGGCCGGCCAGGATGGTGCCCTCGATATTGCCGAAGCCGCCGATGATTACCACGGCGAAGGCCTTGACGATCAGCGTGGCGCCGGCGAACGGCGACAGCACCATCACCGGGCCCAGCATGGCGCCGGCGCCGCCGGCCAGGGCCGAGGCGATGACGATGGTCAGCGCGATCAGCAGCGCCGGGTTGATGCCCATCAGGCCGGCAGTCTCGCGGTCTTGCGCCACGGCGCGCAGCGCCTTGCCTAGGAAGGTGAACTTCAGAAAACCGTACAGCGCCCCCACCGCGAGCAGGGTGAAGCCGATTACCAGCAGCGTTTGCTGGGTGAAGAAAATGCGGCCCACGCGGATGAGTTCGCGCGAGAACGGCGAGTCGAATTGGTAGGGCGTGGGCCCGACCAGCGCTAGCAGGCCGTTTTCCAGCAGCACCGACACGCCTATGGTGGCGATCAGGGGCCGCAGTTCGTCGCCGCGGTTGCGCAGCGGCGCGAAGACGGCCGCGTTGACGAGCCACCCCAGCAGCGCGCCCGCGCCGACGGCAAAGACGACGGACATCAGATAGGCGGCGGTATCGGGCAGGCCCAGCCAGCCGGTGGCCACGCGGGAGGCCACGAAGAAAGCCGTGAATGCGCCTATGGTGACGAAGTCGGAGTGGGCGAAGTTGATCTGGTTCATCACGCCGTAGATCAGCGTGAGGCCCAGCGCCACCATCACATACATGCAGCCGAGATAGATGCCGTTGATGGATTGCTGCGCCAGGAGGATGAGGAAATCCTGCATGGTTCTGCCTGTCGTCTGGAGGCCCGGACCGCGCGCGGGGAGCGCGGCCGGGGCCAGGGTTCAAGTCACGTCAGTACGCCAGCGACTTCCAGGAATAGTCGGGGTTGGTCTCGACGAAGTGCATGGTCGAGGGATCGATGTTCTGGCCCTTGGCGTCGAACGTGATGAAGCCGGTGGTCAGTTCGAGCTTGTTGGTCTGAGCCAGGCGCTCGCGGATGCCGTCGGACGTGGTGCCGCCACGGCGCACGGCATCGGCGATCAGCATCACCGCATCGTAGGAGTGGGCGTTGATGTGCGAGGGGATCTCGGCCGCCCCGTAACGTGCCTTGAAGGCATTGACGAAATTCTGCACCACGGCGCGTTTTTCAGTCGGGTCGAACTGCACGATGCGCACGTAGCCCACCGACGATGGACCAGCCTTCTTGTCGAAGCCATAGGGCAGGAAGATGGTGCCCATGGGCACCGCCGTGCCACCGCCGCCCTTGGTGACCCCGACCTGCGCCAGTGATTGCGTCAGGCGCAGGACCTGGCCTTCCAGACCGTAGGTCGGCAACACGTCTATCTTGCCGAGCGAGGCCACCCGCGTGGCGATGGGGGTGAAGTCGTTGACGTCCTTGCCGAAGTCGATCCTGGCCAGCACCTTGCCGCCGGCGGCGATGAAGTCCTTTTCGAAGGCATTGGCGTTGTCCAGGCCGGCGTTGGTCTTTTCATAGAGAATGACCGCCGTCTTGGCCTTGATCTGCTCGGCCGCGAATTTGGCCAGGCGTGCATTCTGCATGTCCGCGTTGGGGAAGATGCGGAAAATGTTCTTGTAGCCTGATTCGGTCAGCCGCACGGCGGCCGAGGTCACATTGATGGTCGGGATTTTCGCGGCATCCTGGATGGGGGCGATGGCCAGCGCCGCGTCCGAACACCATTCGCCTATCATCGCCTGCGGCTTGTATTCGTCGATGAGCTTCTTGACCACGTTGGTGGACTGCAGCGGGCTGCAGGCGCCGTCCTCCACCTGCAACTGGAACTTGTAGCCGTTGACGCCGGTTTTGTTGAGCTCGTCCACCGCCATTTCCATCGCCTGCTTGGCCGGCACTCCGAAGTACGAGGCGGGTCCGGAAATCGGCACGATGACGCCGATGCGGATCACCTTGTCCTGCGCCAAGGCCGGGAGAGTGGCGGACAGCAGGGTGGTTGCCAGCGCGGTTCTGATCCAATGCTTCATCGCGTTACTCCTAGAAGGGATGCCGGGCGTCCGCCGCTGGTGCCAGCGCGCGGTCGTGGAAAGAGGAGGCCGTCGGTGCTGTCCCGGCCTTCAGATGGGGGTGGCCAGCAGGGTGGGGACGAGACCGGTGTCGGCAACGACTTCCACCCGCGAGAACAGCGCTGCGCCGTCTTCGATCCTGACCTCGCAACGGTACAGGCCGACGCTGAACAGGCGCGTTTCGCCGTTTTCCTGGGCGGTCTGGGCCAGGATGTAACTCGCCTCCACCGTCCAGGTGCCGCCTGCGTTCGCGAGGAAGCGCGCCGGGCCGATCACGTGCCGGTCCCAATGCAGGTTGTATTCGTTGACGTGGCGATACGATTCGACCCGGTCGCGCAGCATGTTGCGGCTGTCGCACCACATGATGATGCCGGGCAGGCCTTGTTCGACGTTTTCACGCAGTACGATGCGGTAGTCGGCATCGGCCGTGAACAAGTCCAGCCATTGCTCCAGTTCGTTGGCATCGATGCGATGCGTGTACTCGGCGAACAGGTCGCTGACCAGATGGCGGACCTCGGCCGAGGGCCGAGGCCGGGCGGCGGCGATCTCGTTCTGCAGCGCGGCGCTCATCGGATCGCCCCTTCGGGTTCGATGCCCATGAGTTCGGAGTAATAGGACCAGAAGCCGCGCACGGGGGTCTCCGTGACCCGGTGCGCGAGGTCGCCCAGAGGTCCGCGCCCGCCCATTTCCACCACCGCTTCGCCGCCAGGATCGCGTCCGGTGGCGCGGTGCACCAGCTCAATGGCCTCGCCGTCCTCCATGCTGACCAGACCGGCCGGGCCCACGAGATTGGCCGACATCAGGCGGTGGCGGCGCATGTCTTCGGTATCGTCCCGGTAGCCGAACAGCGTGGTGAAGACTTCGACCTCGTCCACATTGCGGGGGCGGATCTGGCGCGTGCTCAGGCTGTTGTTGATCTGGATCAGCACCATGTTGGGGAAGAACGTGGGCGCGGCCAGGCTCATGCGGTCGGTGAATTCCGGATCGTGGCGCAGCAACTGCGTGTCGGTCAAGCGCAGCCGGTCGAGTTCCACGCCCTGAATGCCGGCATAGGCCTCGCGCGCCGTATCCTGAGTGTCGGAGGCCGCATAGGCATGGTTCATATTGTGGCGATGGCGCGCATCCATCTTGACGCCGCCTTTCTGTGTGGCCCGGTCCACGCCGTAGGTCACGAAGAATTCGTGCAGCAGGCTGGCATGGTAGGTGTCGCGCAGGTTCTCGGCATAGAGCTTCCAGTTGCCGCGTATCAACTGGCGGGAATAGCCGATGACCTCGATCGGCTTATGGAAAAAACGCGGAATGATGCTGGTGCCGAACTCGCCCAGGTAGTCTTCCAGCGTTTCGAGCTCGTCGGCAAAGGTACCGAACAGCATGCCATGGAAGTTGACCACGCGCAGCGCGCGGGGCGACACGCTGGCCGGCGAAAAATCCTGCGGCATACCGCCTTCGCCCCTCAGGCCCCGGCGGAACGGCACGCCCACCAGCCGGCCCTTGTTGGAATAGCACCAGCGGTGGTAGATACAGACATGTTCCTTGGCATTGCCATGGGCCTTGCGTACGATCTGTGCGCCTTTGTGGGCGCAGCGGTTCACGAAGGCGCTGAACTCCTGTTCTCCCGAACGCGAGACGACCACAGGGGTGTCGCCGACGCTGACCAGGCGAAAGTCGCCCACTTGCGGGAACTCGGCCTCGAGCGCGAGGTAGTTCCAGGTGGGGCCGCGGAAAATCCGTTCCATCTCTTGTTGGAAGAGCCCGGCATCGTGATAAAAATGGAAGGGTACGCGCGAGTAATCGTTGCGAGTCCATGGGGTGGAGCTGGGGCCGGCGCTGGCACTACTCGGGACAATGGCAGACATTTCTTTCGACCTTCATGCAATGGCAGGGGTGGCAGTTCTGTCTTTCGTGATGGGATGATGCGCCTTGCAGTCGCCATCTATCGTTTTTTAAATTATAAATATACGGATGATATTGGTATATATATATTTTTAGAGAAAAGCTTAGGTAAAACCCTGCCAGGGTTGACGCAAGAAGCGGGCCGAGTCAATGCCCCTTCAGGGCGATGGCAGGCAAATACGCAAAAAGGCGGGCTTCCGAAGAAGCCCGCCTTTTTGCGATGGATGGCCATGCGAGGGCTGTGCCCCGGCATGCCGGCTACCGCCGTCGATCAGAACACGGCGGCCGCCCTCGGCATGGTTGTGCATGCCGTTGATTAGTTTGAAATTGTCGAGGTCCAGCAGACCTCCGCGGTACGTGCAAGGCTTTTCAACCGCTTGGCACCGGGCCAGACACGCTCGATATCTACGGTTGGAATCGTGGTGCCTAAACAAACAAGCCCTCTTTCGAGGGCTTGTTTATTCTTGGAGCAGCGCCTTTACCAGCCGGCGCGCTTCACGAATTACAGCGGCGTGATCTTGGTCGCCTGGGGACCCTTGGGGCCCTGGCCGGCGACAAAGCTGACGCGCTGGTTTTCCTGCAGCGACTTGTAGCCGTCACCCTGGATTTCGGAGAAGTGGGCGAACAGGTCCTTGCCGCCATTGTCCGGCATGATGAAGCCGAAGCCCTTTTCCGAGTTGAACCACTTGACGATACCGGTTTCCATAATTGTTTCCTTGATGAAATGCGGGCGCAGCCCGGGATGAGACGATCAAGGTGGGACTAGAACAATTTATGGCGCACTGGTGGATCGCACACAACCGCAGGAATCGCAACGCTTGAAGATCTGCATACACTATCGGGCTTGTGGTTCCCGCCGTCAAGGGGTATTTGTGTGACTGGGGAAATATTGCCGGAAAACCCGGGTAGGTGACGGATATGCAACTATTCTCCCGGAATCTCCACTCCCCCCGCCGCTTCGATGCTCCAGCCCCAGGCTCTTCGCTACTTCGCCGAAGTCGTCCGCACCGGCTCCCTGCGCCGGGCGTCCGAGCTCTTCTTCGTCGCCCCCAGCGCCATCAGCCGCCAGATCGTGAACCTGGAGCAGGAGCTGGGCGCGCCGCTGTTCGAGCGCTCGCCGCGCGGCATGCTGCCCACCGAGGCGGGGCGGATGCTGTTCGCGTTCGTCTGCGACAGCGACCACCGTATCGAGCGGATCCGCTCCGATCTCCACGATTTGACCGATCTGCGGCGCGGCACGGTCCGGCTGGCGGTGATCGAGGCCGTGACCGGGGATTTCCTGCCGGCGCTGATGACGCGCTTCAGCGCCTCGTACCCGGGCATCGATTTCCATGTGGAGGTCTGCGGCACGCACCAGATCGCCGACCGGGTGGTCGAGGAGTCGGCCGAGATCGGGCTGGCGTTCGACGTGTTGAGCCGGGAGGACCTGGTGCTCCAGGGCCGGCTGGCGCAGCCCTTGCAGGTGATCTGCCGTCCATCCCATCCGCTGGCGCGCCGCAAGTCGCTGCGCATGACGGATCTCGCCGGCGAGCGGATGGTGCTGCCCGATGAAACCTTTGGCACGCGCTATCTGATCGATCGCGCCGCCGCGCGCGCCGGGGTGACGCTGTCGGTTCACTGCGTGGCCAATTCGTTGCAACTGCTCAAGATGCTGGTGGCCGGCTCGGATGTGGTCTCGTGCATGCCGCCGCTCACGTTCGCGCACGAAGAGGCCGCCGGGCTGTTGGCGGCGGTGCCGGTTTCGGACAAGTCGTGCCGGCAGGCCAGCCTGGACATCATTACCGCGCGCCAGCATAAGCTCTCGGCCGCGGCGAGGGCTTTTCTCGATCCGCTCCTGGCGATGTGCAAGGCGCGTTGACCCGGTCGAGGGTGTTCTTTTTTTCAGAACGCTGCCATCACCTGTTCCTGGCTTCCGTGTGACAGTCCCCACGCGTTTAATGAACTCACTTTCATGGAACGCCTGGAGCTTGCCGCATGACTTTCGAGAAAATCCTGTCTCCCTATGACGGCAGCGTCGTGGGCGAAATGCCGGTTGCCGGCGCCGCCGACGTGGAGCAGGCCATCGGCCGGGCGCAGCGCGCCTTCGAGATCATGCGCAAGTTGCCTCGCTTCGCGCGCGCCGACATCCTGGCGAGGGCGGCCGAGTTGTTGAGGGAACGCCGCGATGAGTTCGTCCGCACCATCGCCGCCGAGGCCGGCAAGCCGCTCTACGACGCTCGCGGAGAGGTGTCGCGGGCGATTTTCAACCTGACCAATGCGGCGGCCGAGGCCCGGCTCCAGCATGGCGACGAGGTTCCGCTGGATGCCGATGCCGGCGTGTTCGAGTACCAGACCACGGGCGCGGATGGCCGTCCCGCGTCGCTCGCCAGCCTGGACCACGAAGCGCTGGCGTCGATGCGCCGCCGCGTGGGGATCGCGCGCCGTTTCCCGATCGGGACCATTCTCGCCATCGCGCCTTTCAATTTCCCGCTCAATCTGGTGATGCACAAGGTCGCCCCGGCGATCGCGGTGGGCAACAGCGTGGTGCTCAAGCCCGCGCCGCAGACGCCGCTGACCGCGCTGCTGCTGCAAAAGCTGTTGGCCGACGCGGGGCTGCCCGAAGGCGCGCTGGAGGTCGTGCACTGCCCGGTGGATCTGGCCGAGACCATGGTGCGCGACGAGCGCTTCGCGATGGTCACCTTCACGGGCAGCGCCAAGGTGGGCTGGCACATCAAGGCGATTGCCGGCCGCAAGAAGGTGGCGCTGGAACTGGGCGGCAACGGCGCGGTGATCGTGGCCGAGGATGCAGACCTGGACCTGGCCGCCGCGCGTTGCGTGCGGGGCGGGGTGGTGTACGGGGGCCAGTATTGCATAGGGGTGCAGCGCATCCTGGTGCAGGAGTCGGTGGCGGACGCCTTCATCGAGAAGCTGGTCGCGAAGGTCGAGGCCTGCCGCGTGGGCAATCCGATGGAAGAGGGCGTCGACGTCGGTCCGGTGATCGACGAGAACTCGGCCCGGCGCATCCAGTCGTGGGTGGACGAGGCCGTGGCGCAGGGCGCGCGCGTGCTGGCGGGCGGATCGCGCGAGCGCGCGGTGGTGATGCCGACGGTGTTGACCGACACGCGGCCCGGCATGAAGGTGGAGGACGAGGAGATCTTCGGGCCCGTCGTCACCGTGAATCGCTACCAGGATTTCGACCAGGCGGTACAGCGTGCCGCCGATTCGAAGTACGGATTGCAGGGCGGCATCTTCACGCAGGATCTGCGCCGCGCCTTTCGCGCGCTGGAAGATTGGGAGGTCGGCGGCTTGATGATCAACGACGTGCCGATCTACCGCATCGACAACATGCCGTTCGGCGGGTGGAAGGAGTCGGGCACCGGCCGCGAAGGCACGCGCTATGCCATGGACGAGATGTCCGAGATCCGCCTGATGGTCATCAACTACGCCTGATTTTTCCCTTGCCGCACTGACGCCAGGAGCCTGTCCATGAAACGCTTGACCGTATTCTGCTGGATCGCCGCCTTTGCCGTGCTGTCGGGCGCCGCCCGCGCCGACACCTATCCTTCCAAGCCCATCAGGATGCTGGTGCCGTTCCCCGCGGGCGGTACGGTGGATTTCTTCGCCCGCACGGTGGGGCCGCGGCTGGCCGAGGCGCTGGGCCAGCCCGTGTTGATCGAGAACCGCTCGGGCGCGGGCGGCAACATCGCCGCCGAGGCCGTGGCCAGGTCGCCCGCCGACGGCTATACGCTGCTGATGGGGTCCGAGATCGTCTCGATCAACATCACGCTGTACGAGAAGCTGGGCTATGACCCGGTGAAGGACCTGGCGCCGGTGGTGCTGGTCGGCACCGTGCCGAACATCCTGCTGGTCAGTCCCTCGCTGCCGGTCAAGACCACGCAGGAACTGATCGCATATGCCAAGTCGGGCAAGAAGATGTCGTATGCGTCCACCGGCCTGGGTACCTCCAGCCAGTTGTCGTCCGAGCTGTTCAAGTCGGTGGCCGGCATCGACGTGCTGCATGTGCCGTACAAGGGCGGGGCGCCTGCCATCGTCGACCTGGCCGGCGGCCAGGTCGAGATGATGTTCGTGAACATGCCCACCGGGCTGCCCATGGTCAAGGGCGGCAAGGTGCGCATCCTCGCGGTCACCAGCGCGCAGCGCGCGCCGCAGGTGCCGGACGTTCCCACCATTGGCGAGACGCTGCCAGGCTTCGAAACCGCGGCCTGGTCCGCCATCTATGCGCCGGCAGGCACGCCCGGGACGGTGATCGACAAGCTGAACTCGGCCATGGTGAAGATCCTGCAGATGCCCGACGTGAAGGCGGCGCTGGCCGAGCAGGGCGCCGTCCCGGCCGGAGGCACGCCGCAAGCCCTGGGCGATTTCACGAAGTCCGAGATCGTCAAGTGGGAAAAGATCATCAAGGCGTCCGGCGCCAAGATATAGTCCATCCATCCAGGCACGAGGCCCCGCATGTCCCAACCTTCCATCCGCATCGCCGTCGGCGACTATGACCGCACCCGCGCCCTGGTCGATGGCAGCGTCGGCGTCCAAGGCTTCGAGACCCGCTTCGCGACCGGCGACCTCGAGGCCATCTTTTCGCAGGCTTTCCAGACCGCCGAATACGAAGTCACCGAGCTGTCGTTCAGCAACTTCCTGATCGCCAGCGTGCGCGGCGGCTGCCCCTATCTGGCGCTGCCGATCTTCCCGTCGCGCTCGTTCCGCCACTCGGCCGTCTACGTGCGGGCCGGCAGCGGCATCGCCACGCCGGCCGACCTGGCCGGCAAGCGCATCGGCCTGCGCGAGTACTCCAACACCGTGGCGCTGGTCGCGCGCGGCATGCTGTCGGACGAGTACGGTTTCGATCCGGGCAGTTGCGAGTGGTTCGCCGGCGACGTGGATCATGTGGAGCGGGACGCGATAGACCCGCGCAACTGGCCCAAGGGAGTGAGCATCCGGGCCGTGCAGGGCCGCACGCTGTCCTCGATGATCGAAGCCGGCGAGCTCGATGCGCTGATCGCCTATACGCCTCCGGCCGCCTTCGGGCACGCCGGCGTGGGGCGGTTGTTTCCCGACTGGCGCGAGGTGGAAAAAGACTACTACGCGCGCACGCGGCGCTTTCCCATCATGCACGTGATCGCGCTGCGGCGCGACGTGGCCGAGGCCAACCCCAGCCTGCCCAAGGCGCTGCTGGCCGCGTTCGACCAGGCCAAGCAGGCGGCGCAGGACCGCCTTGCCATCCACCAGGCGCTGCCCATCATGCTGCCGTGGATGCAGGCCGAGGCCGAAGGCACGCAGGCGCTGATGGGGCGGGACTTCTGGCCCTACGGCTTCGAGGCCAACCGCGACATGATCGAGACGCAGATCCGCTGGTCGCACGAGCAGGGGCTGATCCCGCGCCGCCCAACTGCCGAGGAGCTGTTCCCGGGCTGCTGAGCCTGCGGCGGGTTTTCGAGAACGCCGAGAGGGTTCGTACTAGAATGGACTGACGTCCTCTTGACGAACGGCTGACGGCGATGGCCTTGAATCGTTCGACCTCGGAAGTGTCGGCAAATCCCGGCCGGCGGATCGCCGATTATGGCTTGATCGGCAACATGATCTCGGCCGCGCTGGTGGGCCGCGACGGCTCCATCGACTGGCTCTGCCTGCCGCGATTCGACTCGCCGGCATGTTTCGCGTCGCTTCTGGGAACCTCGGAAAACGGCCGCTGGCGCATCGCACCCGCGGGAACGCCGGTGCGAAGCAGCCGGCGCTATCTTCCGGGAACGGCGGTCATCGAGACGACGTTCGAGACCGAAGACGGCGCGGTGGAGCTGATCGACTTCATGCCGCTTGCCGGCGACGAGGAGCGAAGCGATATCGTTCGCATCGTGCGCGGCAAGCGTGGGCGCGTGTCCGTGGAAATGGAACTGGTCCTGCGCTTCAACTATGGGCTGGTGGTGCCCTGGGTGCGGCGACGCGACTACGGCTTGAGCGCGGTGGCCGGTCCCGACGCGGTCGAGCTGCATACGCAGGTACCGCTGGAAGGACGGAACATGAAGACCGTCTCGCGGTTCGAAGTCGAAGAAGGGCAGAGCGTCCCCTTCACGCTGTCCTACCACCGGTCGCACCAGACGCCGCATTTCGTGCCCGACCGTGAAGAGGCGTTGAAATACACCGTGAGCTGGTGGCAGGAATGGTCGAAGCGTTGTGCCTTCGATCCGGCGCGCGAGGGTTGGCGGGACGCCGTGGTGCGTTCCCTCATCACGCTCAAGCTGCTGACGTTTCGACCCACCGGCGGGATCATCGCGGCACCGACCACGTCGCTGCCGGAGACACCCGGTGGCGGCAGAAATTGGGACTATCGCTACTGCTGGCTGCGCGACTCCGCGCTGACGCTCTATGCCCTCCTGAATGCGGGGTATCGCGAGGAAGCCGAAGCCTGGCGGCGGTGGCTGCTGCGCAGCATCGCCGGGCAGCCGGACCAGTTGCGGATCATGTACGGGCTTGCAGGCGAGCGGTGGCTGCCGGAATACGAGATCCCCTGGCTGGCCGGGTATGGCGGCAGCCGTCCCGTGCGCATCGGCAACGGCGCGGCCGAGCAGGTGCAGCTCGATATCTTCGGCGAAGTGCTGGACACGCTGCATACGGCGCGGGAGGGCGTCCTTGCCGCGGCGCCCGACGCCTGGCAACTGCAGAAGGTGATGCTCGAGCATCTGGTCGACATCTGGCGCACGCCGGACCAGGGCATCTGGGAAATGCGGGGGCCGGCGCGGCATTTCACGCACTCGAAACTCATGTGCTGGGTGTCTTTCGATCGTGCCGTCAAGGCCGTGGAACGATACGGGCTGGACGGCCCCGTCGATCGATGGCGCAAGGAGCGGGACGCGATCCACGCCGAGATCTGTGCCAAGGGCTTCGACCCGCGGATCGGCAGCTTCGTCCAGTCCTACGGTTCGACGGTGCTCGATGCGAGCCTCCTGCTGTTCTCCCAGGTCGGCTTTCTTCCCGATGATCATCCGCATATCCTGGGGACCGTGGAAGCGGTCGAACGGGATCTGCTGCAGGATGGATTCGTGCTCCGCTATCACCCCGCGCGCACCGTCGATCCCTGCAAGCAGCCCGAAGGTACCTTCCTGGCCTGTTCGTTCTGGCTGGCCGATGCCTATGTCATGTCCAAGCGTATGGACAAGGCCCAGGCGCTGTTCGAGCGGCTGCTGTCGGTGCGCAACGATCTCGGCCTTCTGGCGGAGGAGTATGACCCGGCTTCAGGGGTGTTGCTCGGTAATTTCCCTCAGGCTTTTTCGCACGTCGGCCTCGTCAATACCGCTTTCAATCTGGTGCGGGCCGCCGGTCCGGCGCGGCAGCGGGCTGCACGTACCGGGCCGGGTTTTTCGCCGCCAACCCCTGGCTCTCCCACGTACCACTATTAGTCTCTCGCATACAGGGAATGACCGCCTTCTATTGGACGCCGGCCAATAGGAGCGCCTATCTTTCGTCTCCAACAGGCGGCGCATGCCGCCCCCAAAAGAATCCACCGAAGTGGAGCAGGAGACGACATGAGCCGGAACCGGCGACCGATACGCAGCGGCATGGGCCGCAGCACCCCCGAACGTATTTTCGTCCAGGGCCTGGACCTGGCCCGAGACATCATCGGTACCCTCAACTTCGGCGACATGGCGTACCTGGAGCTGACCGGACGCCTGCCGGATTCGCGGCAGTCCCGGGTGTTCAACGCCATTCTCGTCACGCTGGTCGAGCACGGCATGACGCCCATGGCCATCGTCGCGCGGCTGACCTATCTGGGGGCCCCGGAGTCCTTGCAGTCCGCGGTGGCCGCGGGGCTGTGCGGGATGGGAACCACTTTTGCGGGTACGGCGGAAGGCGCGGCCCGGATGCTGGAGTCCGCGGTGGCTGCCACGCCGGAGGGGGCGCCGCGGGAGCTGGCACGCGAAGTGGTTGCGGATTTCCGGAATCGCAAGCAATCCGTCCCGGGTATCGGCCACAACCTGCACAAACCCGTTGATCCGCGCACGGTCCGGTTGTTCGAGATCGCGGCCGAAGAGGGCCATGCCGGACGCTATGTCGATTTGATGCGCGCCATCGGCGAAGAAGCCGAAGCGGCCTACGGCAAGCGCCTGCCCGTCAATGCCACCGGCGCCATCGGCGCACTGTGCTGCGAGCTGGGGATCTCCTGGCGCGCGGCGCGCGGCATCGCGGTCATGGGCCGGGCAGTGGGCCTGGTCGGCCACCTGGTCGAGGAGCAGGCGTGCCCGGTCGCCACCGAGATCTGGCTGCGCACCGAGGAAGAAGCTGGCGAACATGACATGCCGCCCGCGGGCGGACGACAAGGAGGATGACATGCGGCGACTATCGATGCAGTTCTTGGCGGTTGCGGTGGCAGGACTGGCCTGGGGGACGTCCACGGCGCAAGAGCAGTGGCCCGACAAGCCCATCCGCTTCATCGTGCCTTATCCGGCGGGAGGCGGTACGGACATCGTGGCGCGCGCCGTCGGCAAGAGGATGGCGGAGAACCTGGGCCAGCCCGTCATTATCGAGAACCGGCCGGGGGCCAGCACCATCATCGGGACCGAGGCGGTGGCCCGGGCCGGGGGGGACGGCTACACAATCGGCCTGGTGACGGATTCTCACGCATTGAATCCGATCTTCTTCGGGCAGAAGCTGTCCTACGACTCGGTCAAGGATTTCGCGCCGGTCAGCCAACTGGTCTTCGTGCCGTTCATCCTGGTGGCGAATCCCAAGGCGCGGGTCTCCACCGTGCAGGAGTTGATCGCCGCCGCCAAGGCCCGGCCGGGGAAGATCACCTATGCCTCCATCGGGAACGGCACGCCGCACTATCTGGCCATGGAGTGGGTAAAGGCGCTGGCGGACATCGATTTGACCCATGTTCCCTACAAGGGTGTCGCTCCGGCCTTGGCCGATGTGGTGGGCGGGCAGGTGGACGTGATGTTCACGGGCATGTCCTCGGGGATGCCGCACGTGCGTTCGGGCCGGCTCAAGGGGCTGGCCGTCTCGGGCAAGGAGCGGTCGGCGATCGCGTCGGACATTCCCACGGTGGCCGAGTCGGGCCTGAAGGAGTTCTCCTTCATGACGTGGTACGGAGTGGTGGCGCCGGCATCCACGCCGCCGGGGATCGTGGGGCGCCTGAGCAAAGAGATTCGCAAGGCGCTGGAGAGCCCCGAGGTCAAGGACCAGTTCGTGAAGCTGGGCGTGGAGGGGGCGCCGTCCACGCCGGAGGAGTTCGGTGCCTTCCTGCAAAGGGAATCGGCGCACTACCAGCACATCATCAAGTTGACCGGCGCAAAGGGCGAATAGTGGAATTGACTCAGGAACAACGGCTGATCCGGGACACCGTCCATGCACTGGCAAGCGAACGGTTCGCGCCGGGCGCGGCGGCGGCCGACCGGCAGTATCGGCCTCCGCTCGACAATCTGAAGGTGCTGGCCGGCCACGGTTATACCGGCATCTTCTTGCCCGAGTGCCATGGCGGGACAGGACTGGGGCTGCTCGAGACGGTGCTGGTGGTGGAGCAACTGGCGCGTTCTTGCGCCAATACGGCCATGCTGTATTCCTGTACCGACGGCGCGACGCCGCGCGCCATCCTGCACATCGGATCCGAACTGCTCAGGCAGCGCTATCTGCCTGCCTTCGCCAAGGCGGAGCGGTATGCGGCCTGGAGCATGTCGGAGGCGAATGCGGGCTCTGATGTTGGCAATGTCCAGACCCGCGCCGTCAGCGACGGCCAGCATTACGTGATCAATGGCAGCAAGCTCTGGTGCACCGCGGCCCAGGTGGCCGACGTGTTCCTCGTGCTGGTGCGGCTGAGTGACGAGCCCGGCATGAAGGGCGTGGGAGCGGTGCTGGTCGAGCGTGGCACGCCGGGATTCTTGGTGGGCAAGCATCTGGATCTGCTGGGCCTGCGTGGGACGGGCATGGCCGAACTGGTCTTCCAGGACTGCCGCGTGCCGGCCGAGAACCTGCTCCTGCCGGCGGGACGGATGAAGGACCTGTTGCAGGTGCTGGACGCCGATCGCATCACCGGCAACCCCCCCATCTGCCTGGGGTTGGCGCAGGCGGCGCTGGGCCATGCCGTCCAGCATCTGAAGGACCGTACCCAGTTCGGCCGCCCCCTCGCGCAGAACCAGGGATTGCAGTGGAAGCTGGCCGACATGGCGATGGATATCGAGGCGGCGCGCGCGCTGGTGTACGGGGCCGCGCAGGCCATCGACCAGGGGCGGCAGTCGGTGGCGCAGGTCTCCATCGCCAAGACCTTTGCCAATGAGATGGCGGTGCGTGTGACCAACCAGGCCATGCAGCTTGCCGGCGCATACGGGCTGTCCGAGGAATATCCCTTCGAGCGCTACTTCCGCGACGCGCGCGGCATGTCCATTGGCTACGGAACGACCGAGATACATAGAAATTCCATCGCGCGGGAGTTGCTCAAGGGCAGCTACCTCGTCTGACGCCTGATGCGCAGGAGGACCATGATGTCAGAAGGAAAGACCACTATCGACGCCGGCGACGGGCGCGGTTTCGCCGCCTATGTCAGCCAGCCCGGGAAGCCGAACGGCCACGCCGTGATCGTCCTGCAGGAGATATTCGGCGTGACCGATGCGATACGCGGCGTGGCCGATCGCTATGCGGCCGAAGGCTATCTCGCGCTGGCTCCCGACCTGTACTGGCGCATCGAGCCTGGAGTCCAGCTGAGCCATTCCAAGGCCGACATCGAGCGTGCGTTCCAGTATCTGGAGCGGTTTGACGAGGAGGCAGGCCTGGCCGATATCGGCAGGGTTGCCGCACACGTCCGATCCATGCCGGGCTTTCGGGGTCGCGTGGCGGTGGTGGGGCTGTGCCTGGGAGGGAAGCTGGCATTCCGCTGCGCCGCCAGGCTGGAGGTGGATGCGGCGGCCGTGTTCTATGGCGTGGGGGTGGAGGATCATCTGGACGAGGCAACTGCCTTGCGCTGCCCGGTGGTGTTGCACTATGGCGACCAGGACCGCTACGCGTCCGCCGAGGCGCAGGCCAGGATCGAGGCTGCGCTGCCGGCCACGGCAGGCGGAGGCTTTCACCGCTATCCCGGAGTCGGCCACGGTTTCTACACACGCGGCGAGCTGGAGGCGGCGGCGCTGGCCCATGAGCGGACCACGGCGTTCCTGCGGACTGCGTTGGGGGCAGGCAATCGATGAAAGTCCTTCAAGGGGTCCGGGTGCTCGACCTGGGGAATTTCATTACCGCGCCACTGGCCGGCATGTCGCTGGCCGAACTGGGAGCGGATGTCGTCAAGGTCGAGCGGCCGGGCGGCGGCGATCCGTTTCGCGCGTTCAAAGGGGGGCTCTACAGTCCCCAGTTCCAGGCGCACAACAGGAACAAGCGCAGCCTGGCGCTGGACTACACCCGCCCCGAGGGGCGTGCCGTGCTGGACAAGCTGATCGAGAGGGCGGATGTGCTGCTCCTGAACATGCGTCCGGGGGTGGAGGAGCGGCTGGGCCTGGGCGCCGAGCGTCTGCGGCGGCTCAATCCCCGCCTTGTCCATTGCGCCATCACGGGCTTCGGGGCCAGTGGTCCCTATGCCGGCCGACCGGCCTACGACAACGTGGGGCAGGCCGTCTCGGGATGGTTGTCCATGTTCCATCGCGGCGAAGATCCGCGGGTGGCCGGTCCCGCGGTGTCCGATGCCGTGACAGGCATCTACGCCTGCCTCGGGATCCTGGGCGCGCTGGTGGAGCGCGCATCGACCGGCAAGGGGCGCAAGGTCGAGGTCAACATGCTCGAAGCGATGATCGCCATGGCTTGCGAGCCGCTGGGTTCGATGCTGGCAACCGGCCAGCCGCCCACGCTGTATGGGCGGGCAGCCATGTCGCAGTCGTACATCCTGACCTGCCGGGACGGGCGCCGCATTGCCCTGCATCTTTCGTCGCCCGACAAGTTCTGGCGCGGCCTGGTCCAGGCGATCGACCGTCCGGACCTGCTCGCGGCCTATCCGGCGCGCCACGACCGCGTGGCGGGCTACGACGAGCTGGCGCGTACGCTGGCCGAGGTGTTCGCAGAGCGGGAGCGGGAGTACTGGCTGCCCCGTCTCGAGGCGCATGACGTCCCGTTCACGCCGGAACGGACGCTGGACGAACTGGACCAGGATCCGCAGGTGCGCCACCTGGACGTCTTCTATACCCAGCAGCACCCGCGCCATGGTACGTTGCGCGCCGCGCATCGCGCGGTCCGCTACGACGGTGACCACGACAGCAATTTCCTGCCTCCGCCCGACCTGGGCGAGCACTCGGAAGAGGTCTTGCGGGAGGCCGGATTTTCCGAGGCCGCCGTCGGCGAGTTGAAGCAGGCCCGCATCATCTGAGGCGGGCTTTTCCACAGCGGGAGATGGCGACCCGGACGTCGCAATGCCAGGGTGAAACTGGACTAGGGCTTGGCTGGAGAAGAACGATGGATTTCGAGCTGGAACCGGAACTGCGCATGCTGCGCGACGCCGTGCGCCGTTTCGTGGAAAAGGAGTTGTTGCCGCTGGAAGGCCGCTACGCCAACGACCATGACATTCCCGACGACGTTCGGCAGCGGCTGCAGGACAAGGCCAAGGACCTGGGCTTCTGGGCCTTCGACCTGCCGGAAGAGGTGGGCGGGAGCGGGGTCGGCGTGGTCGGCATGTGTGTCGTGTTCGAGGAACTGGCCCGATGCAACGTGCCGTCGTTCCGCGCCCCCACGGTGCTGACGCCTTATCTGGGGCCGGTGTTGTTCCATGGCAGCCAGGAACAGAAGGAGGCGTATTTGCTGCCTGTCGCCCGGGGAGAGAAACGCACCTGCTTCGCGCTGACAGAACCAGGGGCCGGTTCCGATCCTTCGGGCATGCGGACGACCGCGGTCGCCGACGGCGATCATTTCGTCATCAACGGTGCCAAGATTTTCATCACCGGCGCCGACAAGGCGGATTTCGCGCAGGTATTCGCGCGTACCGCCAAGGACGGGCAGGAACTGGGCATCAGTTGTTTTCTGATCGATCGGGACACGCCGGGAATGCGGCTGGGCCAGAGCTTCGAGCTGATGTCGCCGGACCGGCCATGGGAACTGCTGTTCGACAACGTGAGGGTGCCGGCGGACCGGATGGTAGGTGCGGCGGGACAGGGTTGGGACCTGGCGCGCGAGTTTCTCGACATGGGCCGCCTCATCCATGGCCCGAAGGCGCTGGGCCGCGCCCAGCGAGCCCTGGACATGGCGATTGCCTATGCCAATGACCGCCGCACGTTCGGGCAGCCGCTGGCAAAGCGCCAGGCGATCCAGTGGATGATCGCCGATTCCGTGGTGGAGCTGCATGCGGCCCGGTCCATGGTCATGCATGCGGCATGGAAGGCCGATCGAGGACTGGACTATCATCTCGAGGCATCCGCGGTGAAGCTCTACGCGGACGAAATGTTGATACGCGTCGTCGACCGGGCCATCCAGATCCACGGCGGCCTGGGATTGTCCCGCGAATTGCCGCTGGAACTCATGTATCGAGATGCGCGCAGCCGCACCATTACCGAGGGTTCTTCCGAAATGCAGCGGATGATCATTGCATCGGGAGCGCTGTCCGGCCGGTACGGAACGAATCGCTTCGAAACCTGAATCGGCTGCGTTGCCGCCAGTGGCTGATCGCATTCCACGGAGGGCGGCAATGAACATCGAGAGCATCGATCTGAATCTGTTGGTGGCTTTCGACGCGATGATGCAGGAGCGCAACGTTACCCGGGCCGGACTGCGGGTAGGCTTGTCCCAGCCGTCGATGAGCCATGCCCTGACCCGCCTGCGGAGCTTTTGCGGCGACCCGTTGTTCGTCCGCGTCAAGACCGGAATGGAGCCCACGCCTTTCGCGCAGCGCATCGCTCCCAGCGTGCGTGCGGGGCTGGCCATCATGCGCGCGGGGCTGGAGGAGGCCGTGGCATTCGATCCGGCGCGGTCCGAGCGGATTTTCCAGATACTGTTGAGCGACATCGGCGAAGTGGTCTACCTGCCGCGCTTGATGCAGCATCTGAAGAAGGTGGCTCCGGGTGTCGGGCTGCGCGTACTGCAACTGCCGCGCGAAAGCTATCGTGAAGCGCTCGAATCCGGGGATGCCGACCTCGCGGTGGGATTTCTGCCCGGATTGAATGCGGGTTTCTACCAGCAACGCCTGTTCAGCGATCGCCATGTCTGTCTGTTGAGATCGGATCACCCGCGCATCGGGGCATCGCTCAGCCTCCAGGGCTTCAGCGATGAATCGCACATCATGATCGAACCGGCGGGGACGCGGTATAGCCGTGCCTCGCTGCATTCCTCGACCACGACGCTGATCGAGCAGTATCTGGAGAAGAACGGGCTGCGCCGCCATATCGCCCTGCGTGTGCCGCATTTCACCATCGTGCCCGAGATCCTGGCCGCCACGGAATTGCTGGTGGTCATCCCCGGTACCGTGGCGCGCCTCATGATGCCCTGGCGTCACGTCAAGATGTTGCCGCTGCCTTTCGAGGTGCCGGAGTTCGAGGTCAAGCAGTTCTGGCATGAGCGCAGCCACCAGGACGCCGGCACCCGCTGGGTGCGCGGCGTTTTCGCGGACTTGTTCCTGGAGCACGGGCCGAGCTCGCCGTGACGGCCCGTGCGCCTGCGCGGAAAAGTGCAAGCTTCCTTGCATCTATGCAGCGTGACGCCCCGCCGCTCCAGGCATAAGGTTCTGTCCAGCCTTCCCGGCCATGACCAGAACCTGAATTGGAGAGACACATGGGGCACCCCTCCGCCTTGCCGACCATCCGGCAATTGCACGTATTCGAACGAGAAATCCTGAGCGAGGCCGGGCAGGGCGCCAGCCGGCCATCCCGCCACGTGGTCGCGGCGGCGGTCTTCAAGAACCCCTATGCCGGACGAGGTGCGGCCTCGAAGGAAGACCTGGATCACCTGGTGGATATCTCGACGGAGATCGGCGCGCTGCTGACCGAGCGCGTGCTGGCGCGCTTTGCCGGCCAGGAACGTCCGCGCGCCTATGGCAAGGCCATCATCGTCGGCATGAGCGGCGAGTCCGAACATGGCGCCGCCATGATCCACCCGAGGCTCGGGCTGTCGATGCGCAAGGGCCTGGGCGCGGGCCCGGCGCTGATTCCCGGCAACGCCAAGGTCGCCTCCGCCGGGGCGTCGATCGACGTGGTGTTCGGCGGCGCCGAGGATGCCTGGGACTATGACGCCATGGACGGGATCGTGGTATCTGTTCCTGGTGCGCCCCTGCCCGACGAACTGGTGCTTTTCGTCGGCTTCGGAACGGTCCGGATCAATGCCCGGGTCAGGGGGGCCAGCGCCGAACAGGTCGCCAGGCTCGTCGCCGACATCAGGAAGTAAAGGAGCGTATTCCACCGGTGCAGCCCGCGCAGACGGACCAGGCACCGAGCCACCAAAGGAGACAACATGAATCGCGAGGAATCCGGCTTCACCGCCAGGCTGGCGCGTTGCGTCCTGGCCGCGCTGTTCGTCCTGGGCACGGGGCATGCCCTGGCCAAGGACACCGTCAAGATCGCTTTCATCGGGCCGCTGACCGGCGGTGTGTCGTCCACCGGCCTGGGCGGCAGGAACTCCGCCCAACTGGCGGTGGATCAGCACAACGCGGATCCGTCCAGGAAATATCGGGTGGAACTGGTCAAGCTGGACGACGAATGCAAGCCGAACGTGGGCGTGCAGGTGGTCACCCGGGCGGCCACCGATCGTTCCATCATCGGCGCCGTCGCCCACTATTGCTCGGCGGTCGCCATCGTGACCGTCGATACCTTCCATCGCTTTGGCCTGCCCATGGTGGTGTGGGGCGCCGTCCTGCCCGAGATCACCTACGGCAACAACCACAAGGAAATCCACCGCGTCAACGGGACGATGATCAACGAGGGCAAGCTCGCGGCCGAATACGTGCACAAGTCCGGCTTCAAGCGGGTGGCGGTCATCTACGACACGACCGACTACGGCAAGGGCCAGAGCGTGCACTTCACGGAGTTCCTGAAGCAGTACCCGGACGTGACGGTGACCGGGTCTTATGGCGTGGACGTGACCCAGCAGGATTTCTCGGCGGAACTCACGGCGGCCGGCAGCGGCAAGCCGGACGTCATCTGGTTCGGCGGGCTTACGCCGCAAGGCGTGGCGATCCGGGCGCAGATGCAGCGCATCGGCATCTCCACGCCTTTCATCGGCGTGTCGGGCATCCTGAACGAAGGGTTCATCGCCGGCGTGGGGCCCAAGGTCGCCGAAGGCGTCGTCTCCTTCCACAACGGGGCGCCGATCGACAAGTATGCGAGGGGCAAGGAGTTCCTGGCGGCCTATCGCGCCGCGGGGTTCAAGGAGGAGCCGGATGCCTACGGCCCCTTCGCCTACAGCGCGGCCCAGTTGCTGATGGACGCGATCGAGAAGGTGGGGCCGAACCGCGCGAAGGTTCGCGACACGCTGAACGCCACCCGCAACTACGACAGCCTAGTCGGCATCATCAACTTCGACGACCACCGCCAGAACATCACCAACGCCCACCAGTACGTGGTGCAGGACGGGAAGTGGGTGTACTGGCCCGACAGCAAGTACGCCAAGGAGGCGAAGTAGCGCGTCCCCCGATCAACCGGAACAGGCAGGCGCAAGACATGGAAATCTCGTTCGCTTTCCAGCATCTCGTCAATTTCCTGATGCTGGGTTTGATCTACTCGATCGTTGCCGTGGGTTTCTCGCTTTACTTCGGGGTGGTCGACGTCGTCCAGTTCGCGCACGGAGACGTGGTGGCATTGGGCGGGTACGCCGGCCTGGCCGGCATCCTGCTGGCCGTTGCCGCGGGGGCCACGGGCGTGGGGCCGGTCGTGGGCATGATCGTGCTCGCGCTGCTGGCCACCGGTGCGGCCGGCGCGCTGATCGGACGCTACCTGGTCATGCCGCTGCGGCAGGCGTCCCCGATCAACGTCTTGCTCATCACCCTGATGACGGGCACCGCGATCCGCGAGGCGCTGCGCCTGTTCGTGCCCGGAGGCTCCAACCCCAGCCCGTTTCCCATGGTACTGCCCGACCAGTTGATGACCTTCGCCGGCGTCAGCATGCGGGTCAGCAGCCTGATCATCATGGCCGCGGGCGTGCTGGCCATCTTCGGCACGCATTTCCTGCTGAGCCGAACGCGGCTGGGACTGGCCGTGCGCGGTGTCGCGCAGGACGAGGAGACCGCGCGCTTCATGGGCATCGACTTCAAGCGGGTGGTGATCCTGACCTTCGTGCTGGGGGCGTGCCTGGGCGCGCTGGCCGGCATCATGTCGGGCCTCTACTACCGCCAGGTCATGTTCAACATGGGGCTGATGCTGGGCGTGATCGGTTTCTGCGCCGCGGTGGTCGGCGGGCTGGGCAGCCTGATGGGCGCGGTGGTCGGCGGCTTCCTGTTTTCCGGCCTGCAGATCTTCGCGACGGTGGCGCTGCCCATTCCCAGCGCCTACAAGGACGTCTTCGCCTTCACCATGATGATCTGCATCATCGCCGTCCGCCCGACGGGGTTGTTGCGGGAACGCTTCGAGGAGCGTGTATGAGCCACCAGCTTTCGGCCCGGAAAGTCGGAAAAACCGACTGGCCCCTGCCGGGTTCCCAGGCGCTCGCCTCGCGGTTCGACCGCCGGGCCGAGGCGTTCTTCCTGATGGCCGTCGCGGGCATGCTCGTGCTGGCCTGCATCCTGGCGCTGGAGTCGGAGCTGGCCCTGGCGGGTACGCTGGCGGCGGCCGGGGGGCTATGGTGGTGGGGGCTCATGCTTGCCGCCGCGCCGGCCCATGCCCAGACCGCCTATCCCGCGCGCCCCATTCACCTGATCGTCAACGGCGCGCCGGGCAGCCTGCCCGACCTGTTCGCCCGCCCGATCGCCGAGAAGATGCGGACATCGCTGGGGCAGGCCGTGGTCATCGACAACCGCCCCGGCGCGGGCGGCCTGCTCGCCATGACCAACCTGAAGAACAGCGCGGCCGACGGCTACACGCTGGCGGTGGTCACCAACGCGCACGCCGTCTGGAACCAGTACCTGTTCAGCAAGCTGCCCTACGATCCGCAGGCCGATCTCCAGGCGGTCAGCCCCATCGCCGTCATCCCCATGGTGCTGACCGCCAGCCCCGCCCTGCCCGCGGGCTCGCTCAAGGAACTGGTCTCGCTGGCCAAGGCCAGGCCCGGCGTGCTGAACTACGCATCCTCCAGCACCGGCTCGCCGCCCCACGTGCTGTTCGAGATGTTCAAGCTGCAGACCGGCGCCGATATCCTGCACGTCCCGTTCAAGTCCGGCCCCGATGCGCTCAACTCCACGATCAGCGACCGGACCCAGCTCTACCTGGCCGGCTCCGCCCTGATCGAGCCCCAGGTCAAGGACGGCCGGCTCAAGGCGCTGGGCGTCAACACGCGGGAACGCCTGCCCAGCCTGCCCAACGTGCCGACTTTCGCCGAACAGGGCCAGCCGGGCCTGGAAGATACCGTGTGGCTGGGGATCGTGGCCCAGACCGGCGTACCGGCGGACATCGTGCAGAAGCTGAACCGCGAGATCGCCAAGGCGGTCCAGGCCGAGGACATGAAGAAGCTCTACGAAGCGCATGGCTCGGTGGTCTACACCGCCAGCCCGGAGGCGTTCGCCGCCCGCATCAAGGCCGATCACGAACTGTGGGGACCGGTGATCCGGAAGGCCAACATTTCCCTGGACTGACCGGCGCCGCGCAAGCACCACCCCTGACGTACGAAGGCCCCGGCGGCGCATGCCCCCGGGGCCTTCACACATCGCGGCACCACGCGCGCTATCTGTATCTATTCCCTGGGCGCGCCCGGCACATCGACCGTGTAGTTCAGCGCCAGCCGGCCGCCGTCCACGAACACCGTCTGCCCGGTCACGTAGCTGGCGTCCTCGCTGGCCAGGAACACCGCGGCGCCGGCCACCTCTTCCGGCCGCCCCAGCCGCGCCATCGGAATGCGCGACAACACCGTATGCAGTGCCTTGGGGTCATCGGTGATGGTCGACATGATGTCGGTATCGATGCTGCCCGGCCCCAGCGCGTTGACGCGCACGCCGTGCGGCGCCATCGCCAGCGCCATGGCCTTGGTCATCTGCCGCACCGCGCCCTTGCTGGCGCCGTAGGCCAGCTGGTTGGACATCGCGAGCTCGGCCGTCATCGACGACAGCGTGATGATGCTGCCGCCGCGCCCACCGCGCACCATGGCCTTGGCGGCGGCCTGGGCCACGAGGAAAGTCCCGCGGACATTGACGTTCATCACGAAGTCGAGATCCTCCAGCGTCACGTCCAGGAACTCGGCGGCGCGGATCACGCCGGCATTGCACACGCAGATGTCCAGCCCGCCGAACTCGCGCTCGCACAGGGCCACCATCTCGGCCACCTGGGCCGGATCGGTAACGTCGCCGCGCATCGCGCGCGCCGGACCGGCCATGGCCGCCAGGGCCTCGCCCTGGACCTTCTCGGCGCGATCCACCAGCACCACGTTGGCGCCCTCCTGGCTGTACCGCTTCGCGATCGCCAGCCCGATACCGCCCGCGGCACCGGTCACCAGTGCCGTCTTGTCCTTCAACCTCATTGCTGCTCCAAGTGGTCCCATGGCCACAAACGGGAAAAACACCAGCCGTCCTCAACCGGGGGCCCTGGGCACCGTGGATCCGGCTTTGCCGGTCCGCCAGTGCCGCCCCTTGAAGGGGCGCGCGAAGCGCCAGGGGGTGGGCCCGCCCTAGACGCCTACATACTGGGCGATCAATTCAGGGCGCGCCGACAACTCCGGCGACGTGCCGCGCCAGACCGTCACTCCCTTGTCCAGGATGAAGTTGCGGTCGGACAAGCGCAGCAAGGCCTTGGTGTTCTTGTCCACCACGATCATGGTCAGGCCCTCCTGCTTGAGCCGGGCGAGCACGCTCCAGATCTCGGCGCGCACGATGGGGGCCAGGCCTTCGGTGGCCTCGTCCAGCACCAGCAGGCGGGGGTTGGTCATCAACGCGCGGCCGATGGCCAGCATCTGCTGCTCGCCGCCCGACAACTGCGTGCCGAGGTTGGCGCGCCGCTCCTTCAGGCGGGGGAACAGGTCGTAGATCTTCTCCAGCGTCCAGGCCGAGGCATCCGTGCGCTTGGACGTGGCGATCAGGTTTTCCTCCACGGTCAGCGTGGGGAAGATCTGGCGGCCTTCGGGCACCAGCGACAGTCCCAGCCGGCCCACGCGGTACGGCGCCATGCCGTTCAGCGCCTGCCCGTCGAAGGTGATGCTGCCGGCCGCGGGCTTGAGCAGGCCGAACAGGCAGTTGATCACCGTGGTGCGCCCCATGCCGTTGCGGCCGATCAGGCCCACGACCTCGCCGCGCTTGACTTCCAGGTCGATGTCGAACAGCGCCTGGCACGAACCGTACTTGGCCGCCAGTCCTTGTATGGAAAGCATGCGTGAACTCCTGCCTCAGGCATCGGCGTCGTCGCCCAGATAGGCGCGGCGCACTTCGGGATGATTGCGGATTTCCTCGATCGAGCCAGTCGCGACGATCTTGCCGTAGACCAGCACGCTGATGCGGTCGGCCAGCGAGAAGACGGCGTTCATGTCGTGCTCGATCAGCAGGATGGTGTAGCGGCCTTTCAGCGAGCGCAGCAGTTCGATGGCGGCGGCGCCCTCGGCCGCGCTCATGCCTGCCATGGGCTCGTCCAGCAGCAGGATGCGCGGATCCGCCGCCAGTGCCATGGCGACTTCGAGCTGGCGCCGCTGGCCATAGGCCAGGTTGGACACCACGGTGTCGGCCACGTCGGACAGGTGGCACTGCTCGATGACGGCGCGCGCCTTCTCCATGACATCCCCGTAGGACGACATGGGCTTCCAGACGGCCCAGCGCACACCTTTCCTGCGCAGCGCGGCCAGGCATACGTTCTCGACCACCGTGAAGGCGTCGAAGATGGACGTGATCTGGTAGGAGCGCAACAGCCCCATGCCCACGCGCTGCTGCACCGGCGTGCCGCTGACCTCTTCGCCGCCCAGCACGATGCTGCCCTCGTCCGAGCGCAGCTCGCCGGTCAGCAGATTGATGAGCGTGGTCTTGCCTGCGCCGTTGGGGCCGATGATGGCGTGCAACTCGCCCGGTTCGATCTCCAGCGTCACGCCGTCGGTGGCGCGCAGGCCGCCGAAGCGCTTGACCAGGTCCTGGGTACGCAGTCCGATGGCGTTCATTGCGATTCTCCCGCGGAAGCGGCGGCGACCTTGGGGGCCGCGGCTGGCGCCGCGGCGGGTTCTTCGCGCCGGCGGGTCAGCCACGCGAAGCCGTTCTTGCTCAGCAGGGCGATCACGACGATGACCGGCCCCATGATCAGCATCCAGTGCTGGGTCAGGCCCTTGAAGAATTCTTCCATGACGAGGAAGGCGATCGCGCCCACGATGGGACCGGTGATCGTGCCCAGCCCGCCGATGACCAGCATGACGATCAGTTCCCCCGACACCGGCCACGACATGTAGCTGGGCGAGGCAAAGGCCGTCAGGTTGGCCAGCAGCAGGCCCGCCAGGCCGGTCAGCACGCCGGACATGACATAGGCGGCCAGTTGCACGCGAAAGACCGAGTAGCCGAACGCATTGACGCGGCGCGGGTTGATGTGGGTGGCCTGCAGCACCATCCCGAACGGCGACTTCTTGAGCCGGGCCAGGAATATCGTGACCGCCAGCAGGACGGCCCAGGCCGCCCAGTAGACCTCGGTGCTGTCCGACAGTTCGAACAGTCCGAAGTTGCTCGGTTCGTTGATGTTCAGGCCGTCGTCGCCGCCGAAGGTGGTCATGCTGACCATCAGGAAGTAGAACATCTGGGCGAAGGCCAGCGTGATCATGATGAAGCCGATGCCCGAGGTGCGCAGGCACACGGTGCCCACCACCAGGCCCACCAGCGCGCACACGACCACGGCCGTCAGCAGTTGCAGCCAGCCGTCGCTGATGCCGTAGTAGCTGAGTATGCCCACGGCATAGCAGCCCAGGCCGATGAACATGGCATGGCCGAAGCTGACCAGGCCGGCGAAGCCCAGCACGAGGTTCAGCGCGCAGGCGGCCAGCGCATAGACCAGCACGCGCGCGAAGAACGTCACGTAGAACGGCTCGCCTATCGCCTGCGCCACGAACGGCACGGCCGCCAGGAGGATGAACAAGACCGGAATCATCCAGGCCCCGAATTTGACGCGGTTCATGTCATGTACCTTGCAAGAATTTCAATTGCTGTCTTCCACACTGCATGAAACAGGCGCCCCTCGACCCAGGATGCGGTGGATCCGGCTTTGCCGGTCCACCCGCATCGCCCCCTTGAGGGGGCGCCCGAAGGGCGTAGGGGGTGGGCTTCCCTTGCGCGCGTAAGCGCGTAGGGGGGGTTACCTCTTGCTCAGGATGCCGTTGGGCCGGAACGCCAGCACCAGCGCCATCAGTATGTAGATCAGCATGGAGGCGGTCGCCGGACCGACGGCGTTGGCCGAGGCCGGCTGCATGAACGAGCCCAGCATGTGAGGAATGTAGGCGCGTCCCAGCGTGTCGATCACGGCGATGAGCATCGCCGCCACCAGCGCGCCGCGGATCGAGCCGATGCCGCCCACCACGATGACCACCAGCGCCAGGATCAGGACCGGCTCGCCCATGCCGGACTGCACCGACAGGATGGGCCCGGCCAGCGCGCCCGCCAGGCCTGCCAGCCCCGCCCCGAGCATGAACAGCAGCTTCTTGAGCAGGTCGATGTTCACGCCCAGCACGCTGACCATGGGCGAGTTGCTGGCCCCGGCCCGTATCAGCATGCCGAAGCGCGTCTTCTGGATCAGGTACCAGGCACCCAGCGCCACCAGCACGCCGACCGCGATGATCAGGATACGGTAGACGGGATACTGCGAGCCGAACAGCGTCACCGCGCCGTTCAGGACCGATGGAATGGCCGCGTAATAGGGGCGATTGCCGAAAACGACGATGGCCAGTTCATTGAAGAACATCATCAGGCCGAAGGTGGCGAGCACCTGGTACAGGTGGTCGTGCCGGTACAGCGGCCTGGCGACCAGATGCTCCAGCAGCAGCCCCACCAGCCCGGCGGCGATGATGGCCGCGGCGATGGCGAAGATGAACGACCCGCTCGCGTTATAGCTGGCCGCCCCGATGAACGCGCCGACCATGTACAGCGAGCCGTGCGCGAGGTTGATGAAATTCATGATGCCGAAGATCAGGGTCAACCCTGACGACAGCAGGAACAACAGCACGCCTAGCTGCACACCATTGAGCAACTGCGACAAAAACAGCGAACTATTCATTGACAGACTTCCGTGTCAAAACCCGGGTCTTCCCCGCATACCCGGTTCTTTCGTTCTTAGTGCCCATGCACTCCCCGATCCCGTGGCGGCGATCGCCACCCAGCATAACGGCGCCCGTCATCGCCATCCATCGGTGCCACCCCTGAAGGAAAGCCCACCCCCTACCCGCTTACGCGGGCCCCCTCAAGGGGGCGGCGCTGGCGGACCGGCAAAGCCGGATCCACGGCGCCCTGGATCAGGGCAAGTAAACGGTACTCCGCACCAAGACGACCCCACAAAGACCCAGGATGCGGTGGATCCGGCTTTGCCGGTCCACCCGCATCGCCCCCTGGGGGGCGCGCGTCAGCGCGTAGGGGGGGGTCTACATCTTGCATTCAGCAGCGTAGGCGTCCTTGTGGTCCGTCAGGACCTGCGACAGCTGCTTGTAGCCCACGCCGTCGCCGCTCTTGACGATCTCGTAGGCGTAGTAGTGCTGGATGGGCATGTTGTTGGTGTTGAAGGCGAACTTGCCGCGAGCCGTGGGAAACTTGGAACCGGCTTCCTTGACGGCGGCCGCGAAGGCCTTCTTGTTCGACACCTTGCCACCCAGCTTGGTGATGGCCGCATCCAGCAGGTAGGCGGCGTCATAGGCGGCCACCGCGTACTCGGTGGGAGGACGCTTGTACTTGGCCTCGTAGCCCGCCACGAATTTCTTGTTCTGCGGATTGTCGAGCACCGGCGCCCACGGCGTGCCGTAGACCGAGCCGATCGCCTGCTGCTTGAGCGCGGCCAGCGAGTTGGAGTCGATCAGGCTCTCGGACAGGAACGGCAGCTTGCCCATCAGGCCCGCCTGGTTCAACTGGCGCACGAAGTTCACGCCCACGCCGCCGGGATAGAACACGAACAGCGCGTCGGGCTTGGCGCTCTGCACGGCGGCGATCTCGGCCGCGTAGTCGAGCTGGCCCAGCGGGGTGTAGACCTCGTTCTGGATCGTACCGCCGTAAAAGCGCTTGAAGCCGGCCAGCTTGTCCTTGCCGGCCTGGTAGTTCGACGTCATCAGGTAGACGTTCTTGTAGCCCTGCTCCTTGGCGTACTTGCCCATGGCCTCGGACATGCCATCGTTCTGCCAGCCCATCACGAACAGGTTGGCCATGCAGCTCTTGCCCGCGATCGGGGCCGGGCCCGCGTTGGTCGACAACGCGACGACGCCGGCATCCTTGATGCGGCGGATCTCGGCCATCAGCACGTTCGAGAAACCCAGGCCGACGATGGCGTCGACCTTGTCGCGCTCGATGAACTTCTGGACGATCTGCGCGCCCACGTCCGGCTTGAGCTGGTCATCCTCGCGCAGCACGGTGACGGGCTGGCCGCCCAGCTTGCCGCCCAGTTGTTCGACGGCCAGCATGAAACCGTCGTACTGGTCCTGGCCCAGCGCGGCCATGGGACCCGACAGCACGCCGGAAAAACCAACCTTGACCTCGGCATGCGCGGCGCCGGCGGCCATCAGGGCCGCCGCGATCAGGACGGCGGTTTGTTTCTTCATCATCGACTATGTCTCCTTCGTCGGGAAATAGCGGGAAATCAGCGCCCCAGCGCCTTGGCGGTCTTGCCGCCGATCCCGAAATTCGTCTTGGGCACTTCGACCAGCACCACGCGCACGGACTCGCGCGGAGCGCCGATGGCGCGGTGGGTCGCTTCGGTCAATTCCTCGATCAGGGCCGCGCGCTGTTCGTCGGTGCGGCCCTCCATCATTTGCACCTGGATGAGAGGCATGGCGTGCTCCTTACAGTTTCACGCAGACGTTGCGCAGTTCGGTGTAGAACTCCAGCGAGTGCACCCCGCCCTCGCGGCCGATGCCCGATTGCTTGGCGCCGCCGAAGGAGGTGCGCAGGTCGCGCAGGAACCACGAGTTCACCCAGCAGATGCCGACGTTCAGCGCCTTGCCCAGGCGGTGGGCGGTGCCCACGTTCTGCGTCCACACCGTGGCGGCCAGGCCGTACGGCGTGTCGTTGGCCATCTTGATGACCTCTTCTTCCGTGTCGAAGGGCGTGATGTGGCAGCAGGGGCCGAAGATCTCCTCGCGGATGACCGCGGCGCTCTGGGGCAGGCCGGTCCAGATCGTGGGCTGCACCCAGGCGCCCTGGCCCATGGCGCCGGGCATGTCGGGCACGCCGCCGCCGGTCACGACGGTGGCGCCTTCCTCGCGGGCCTTGGCGTAATAGCCCAGGACCTTCTCGCGATGCACCTGCGAGACCAGCGGACCGAAGTTGGTGGCATGGTCATGCGGGTCGCCCAGCTTGAACGCTTCGGCCTTGGCCTTGAGCGCGGCGACGAACTTCTCGAAGATGGGACGCTGCACGTAGACGCGCTCCGTGCCCAGGCACACCTGGCCGCTGTTTTCGAAGGACGAGCGGGCGATGCCGGCCACGGCCTTGTCGAAATCGGCGTCGGCGAAGACGATGCCGGGGTTCTTGCCGCCCAGCTCGAACGACACCGGGCGCACGCCCTTGGCGGCGGCCTGCATGATGGCCTCGCCGGTGCGGGTCTCGCCGGTGAAAGTGATGCCGTCCACGTCGGGATGGCGGGTCAGGAACTCGCCGGCGGAGTCCGGTCCGAAGCCGTGGACCACGTTGTAGACGCCCGGCGGCACGCCCACTTCATTCATGACCTCGCCCAGCAGCGTGGCGGTGGCGGGCGTTTCTTCCGAAGGCTTGACCACGACGGTGTTGCCGCAGGCCAGGGCCGGACCGACCTTCCAGGTCATCAGCAGCAGCGGCAGGTTCCACGGGCAGACCACGCCGATCACGCCGCGCGGCACGCGCACCGAGTAGTTCAGCGCGAAGCCGTTGTCGGGGGTTTCCATGTCGAAGCTTTCGCCCGGCACGTTGCGGATCAGGTCGGCGAAAACCTTGAAGTTGGCGGCGCCGCGCGGGATGTCCACGTGGCTGGCCAGCACGTGCGGCTTGCCGGTGTCGGCCATCTCGGCCGCCAGGAAATCATCGAAGCGGCGGGTGATGCCATCGGCGATGGCATGCAGCATCTCCACGCGCTGCTGGACCTTCATCGTCGCCCACGGGCCGGACAGCGCCGCCCGGGCGGCGCGCACGGCGGCGTCGACCTCGGCCTGGCCGGCTTCGTGCACCGGGCCGATCAGGCTGTTGTCGACGGGATTGCGGTTCTCGAAGGTCTTGCCGGTGGCGACCCACTGGCCATTGATGAAATTCTTGAATTCGTTCATGGACATACCTTTAGATGACATCTGCAAATTCGGGATCCCCGTCGCACAGGTATTCCCACATGCGTTCGAAGATGCGGCCGGCGCCGGTGGCGCGGCGGGCGGCCTCTTCCGGCGACAGCGTCGGACCGTCGGCCAATCCGGCCGCGCGCAGTTGCAGCTCGATGCGCGCGGCGTCCTCGAGGTACCAGTTCAGCACCACGGCCTGCTCGATGCTGGGCGCGGCCACCACCGCGCCGTTGCCGCGCATGACCACGGCCGAGGCGGCGCCCAGCTTCGCGGCCACGCCCGCGGCCTGTTCGTCGGTCCGGATCAGTTGAGGATCGTCCCACAGCGGCACGGCCGGCGAGAAATACGAACCCATGCCATGGCGCGGCGCCGGCGTCACGCGCGCGGACGACAGGGTCATCACGTCGCGCGGCATGCTGCGGATCACCGCCCCGACCTCGGGGCGCAAGCGATAGATATGCTGGTGGATGCGGACTTCGCCCAGCACGCCCTCGGGCAGTTCGCCGTTCACCGGCACCACGGTGCCGGCCTCGTGCGGGCCGATCATGCCCATGGGCCTGGCGGCGCAGACCAGGAAACGGTCGGCGTCCAGCCGCAGGCTGCAATGGCCGTAGGCATGGACCAGATTGGCACGCGCCAGGGCGCGCGCCGCCGCCCGCACCAGGCTCTGCTGCCGGGCGGTCGGTGCATTGTCGTGCTGGCTCAAGTCTTGAACTCCGGAATATCGGGTTTGGATCCCCACATGCAGAACGACGACGGGATGGCGGGGAAGGTGCGGGGACGGTAGGTCTTCTCGTCCTCTTCGGTGATCAGGCGCACGCCCGTCGAATACTCATAGATCATGCCGTCCGGACCTTCGAAATACAGGAACATCGCGCCCGAGGTCGGATGGCGGCCGGGGCCGAAGCGGATGGGAATGCGCTTCTCCAGCAGGATGTAATAGGCCCGCATCACATCGTCGATGCTTTCGACCTGATGGTTGATGTGCTGCACGCCCGGATAGCTGGACGGGAACAGCGCGATCTTGTGGTGCACTTCGTCGATGCGCAGCAGGGGCGCCTCGCCGATGCGGTCGCTGACCTTGGCGCTGAGCAACTGGGTCCAGAAGGCTTCGTCGCGGCGGGGATTGAGGGTGCGCAGGCCGATGTGGCTGAACCCCGTGATGCCCGCATCGCGCGACGGGAAATAGCGGCGGCCGCTGTGGTGCGGCGCGTGGACCAGGTCGACGCTGTTGCCCGACGGGTCCTTGAAGTTGATGAAGTCGCGCACGTGGCGCTTCTCGGCTTCCTCGACACTGCCACGGGTGGCCGCGTAGCCGGACTGCTCCAGCAGCGCCATGGCCTGGTCCAGTTCCCCGGGCGTATCGACCTCGAAAGCCGAGGTATGGTCGCGCGGATCGCCTTCGAAATAGCAGAGCGTGTGATCGCGGCTGTCGGACTTCAGATAGACCGCCTTGCCGTCGCGGCGGGCCACTTCCAGGCCCAGGACTTCGGTTGCGTAGCGCACCGAGCCGTCCAGGTCGGGCGTGCCGAGCCGCACGTAGCGGATGTCGTGTAGATGAATCACCGGTGTCTCCAGCTTGGGGCCATGGAAGCAGCCCCCTGCACGTTCGTAGACAGACACGATACGCCACAAAATATCGGTTGGAAATATTTTTATCGAGATTTTATGGATTTCCCTAATACGAGAGGATTTCGTCGAGAATCGACTAGAATCTAGCCATCGCTCATGAGAGGGGGCACGCAGCCGCCCGAGACGCATGCCTGGAATCCCATTGGAACTACCGCCCCTGGCGCACGCCGCCGCTCCCACCACGCTCGTGGGCACGGCCTATGCCGCCCTGCGCCGCGACATCATCGAAGGCAAGCTCCCGCCCGGCTCGCGCCTGCGCGTGGAGCACTTGAAAGATTCGTATGGGGTCGGCGCGGGCACGCTGCGCGAGGCGCTGTCGCTGCTCGTGTCCGACGCGCTGGTGGTCTCCCACGGCCAGCGCGGCTTCCACGTCACGCCCATCTCGATGGAAGATTTCCTGGACATCACCCGCAATCGCATCCTGCTGGAATGCGAAGCCCTGCGACAGTCCATCCAGGCCGGCGACGACGTCTGGGAAAGCCGCATCATCGCCGCCTTCCATCGCCTGAGCCGGGCCGAGGAACGGCTGGCCACCAACCCCGTCAACCGCTTCGACGAATGGGAAGACCGCAACCGCGAGTTCCACCAGGCGCTGATCAGCGCCTGTACCTCGCGCTGGATGCACCATTTCCTGGGCATCCTGTACCAGCAGGCCGAGCGCTACCGGCGGCTGGTCGTCACCCGCAAGCCGATTCCGCGCGACGTGCACGACGAGCACCGCAACATCCTGGAAGCCTCGCTGGCGCGGGATGGGGAGCGCGCCGGCCAGTTGCTGTCCGAGCACATCAGCACGACCTATGAGGCGGTCAGGCATCTGCCGGCGGATCTGTTCAACGGCAACGCGAACGCGATGGACGCGGCGGGAACCGCCTGAACCCTGGCGGGATGCGGCAGTCCCCCCTCCGCGGCGACCGCGGAGGAACTTTGGGCGGAACCGGGTTACCCACGATGCAGAAAACCCTCTGCGTACCGTGCACCATGTTCCCGCCCCGGTATACATGGCCCCCCCACCGGTCTATGCACCGCCGCCCGTCCTGGTCGTCCCCGGGCCGGTCGGCTACGTGCCCTATGACCCGTACTGGCGCGAGCGCCGGTGGGAGCAGGAACGTCGGTGGGAGCGCCAACAGCGCTACCGGGAAGAACGCTACTACCGGCGGCACGACGACCGCGACTGAACAACGGCCCCTTCAACGGGGCCGTTTTTTTGCCGCCGCGCAGCGGCAAGCGTGGGGGCATTTTTTGCCGCCGGGCCGCCCCAAGGCAAAAAGCGCCCCCTCGGGGGGCAGCGCCGCCGCGCAGCGGCAAGCGTGGAGGCGTTCCTGCCGGCGGCCTCCCGCGACCAAATGTCGCGAGTTGAGGCGAATCATTGTCACGCCCGGCCGGGCCCTGTACCTTAGGCGGCGACCTCAACGTACAACGGGAGTACGCCCCTGTCCCGCCCCACGTCCGCGCGCTCCGGCGACGCGCTCCGCCCCTCCCCCGGCGACTGGCTGCAACTGGCCGGTTCGCTGTGCTGGATGGTCCAGGCCGGCATCCTGGCCGCGGCGGTACAGCGCATGGCGGCGGACCCCGGCGAGGTGGCGGCCGGCCTGCTCGCCGCCGCCGGATTCCTGCTGGCCGGGGCCGTGCGCGCCGCCTGCGACGCGTGGGGCACCCGCCTGAGCTTCCAGGTGGCGCGACGGCGGCTGTCGGCGCTGCGCGCCGCGTCGGTCGCCGCGCTGGCCGGCGGCTCGCCGCTGGACAAGCTGCGCCCCGCCGCCGGGCACGCCGCCAGCGTCCTGGCCGAACAGGCCGATGCCGCGCTGCCCTACCTGGCCCGCTATCCCGCCATCCAGCTGAAGGTGCTGGTCGTCCCCGCGGCCATCCTGGCGGCCGTCGCGCCGCTCTCGTGGATCGCGGCGCTGGTCCTGCTGGTCTCGGCCCCGCTGATCCCGATCTTCATGGCCCTGGTGGGCTGGCGCGCGCAGCGTGCCAGCGAGGCCCACCTGGCGGAAATGGGCACCTTGAACGCCTTCCTGCTCGATCGGCTGCGCGGACTGGCCACGCTGCGGGCGCTGGATGCCGTCGATGCCACCACCGAGCGGCTCGGATCCGTTGCACAAACGCTGCGTACGCGTACCATGGCGGTACTGCGCATCGCCTTCCTGTCCTCGGCGGTGCTGGAATTGTTTTCCTCCATCGGGGTCGCCATGGTCGCGGTCTATGTAGGATTCCATCTGCTGGGCGCCGTGCCCTTCGGTACCTGGGGCAGCCCGCTCACGCTCGGCCAGGGGCTCTTCGTGCTGCTGCTGGCCCCGAGCTTCTTCGAGCCGCTGCGCGAACTTTCCGCCGCCTGGCATGACCGGGCCGCGGGCCGCGCCGCGCTGGAGGCACTGCGCGCGCTGTCCGCCGCCCCCTCCAAGCTGGTGGGCGGGGCCGCCGCCCTCCCCCGGCTTCCCTTCCGGTCCACCCGCATCGCCCCCTTGAGGGGGCGCCCAAAGGGCGCGGGGGTGGGCTTCCCTTCCGGTCCACCCGCATCGCCCCCTGGGGGCGCGCGCGTCAGCGCGTAGGGGGGGATTATTCCAGCACAGCGATGGATTCCACGTGGGCGGTGTGGGGGAACATGTTGACCACGCCTGCCGCCTTCAGCGTATAGCCGCCCTCGTGCACGAGGATGGCGGCATCGCGGGCCAGGGTGGCGGGGTTGCAGGAGACGTAGACGATGCGCCGGGGGCGGTCGGCTCCCAGCGTTGCGAGGGCCTTGGCGACCGCCAGGGCGCCTTCGCGCGGAGGGTCGATCAGCATGCGGTCGAAGTGGCCCAGGCTGCGCAGCCAGGTCTCGTCCACCTCGAACAGGTTCAGGGTCGAGAATGCCGTATGCGCGTCCACGCCATGCCGGCGAGCGGCGTCCAGCGCCCGGTCGGTCAGGGCCTGGCTGCCCTCCACGCCCACGACCTCGCGGCAGCGGGTCGCCAGCGCCAGCGTGAAATTGCCCAGGCCACAGAACAGGTCGGCCACCCGGTCCTCGGGCCGGGGGTCGAGCAGCGCGAGCGCGCGCGACACCAGGACCCGGTTGATCGCGTGGTTGACCTGGGTGAAATCGGTGGGCTTGAACGGCATGCGCAGCCCGAATTCCGGCAGCGTGTAGGCCAGCCCGTCGATGTCCCCAGGCTCCAGCGGATGCGCCGTGTCGGGCCCCTTGGGCTGCAGCCACCAGTGGATGTCATGACGCGCCGCGAACGCGCGCAGCACCGCCAGGTCCTCGTCGACCAGCGGGATCAGGTGGCGCAGCACCAGCACCACCTGGCTGTCGCCCACGGCGACTTCGATCTGCGGCACGCGGTCGCGCGCGGGCATGGCGGCGACCATCTCGCGCAGGGGCACCAGGAGCGAGGCCACGTGCGGATGCAGGACGTGGCATTCGCGCATGTCGGCCACGTAGCTGCTCTTGCGCTCGCGAAACCCCACCAGCACCCCGCCCTTCTTGACGACCACCCGGACCGACAGCCGCGCGCGGTAGCGATACCCCCACGCGGGACCATGGATGGGCGGCAAGACACATTGCGGCACCAGCTTGCCGATGTGCCAGAGCGTGTCTTCCAGTACGCGCTGCTTGATCGCCACCTGCGCGGCCGGGTCCGCGTGCTGGATGGCACAGCCGCCACAGACGCCGAAGTGCGCGCAGCGCGGCGTCACGCGCTGCGACGACGCCTGCACCACGTGCTCGACCTCCGCCAGTTCGTAGGACGGCTTGCGCCTGGTCACCTTCAGCGTCACGCGCTCGCCCGGCAGCGCGCCGTCGACGAACACCACCTTGCCCTGGCGGCGCGCGATACCGCGCCCTTCCAGGTCCACCGACGCGATGGCCACGGAGCCATCGTCGAATTCGGCGGCGACAGCCGTCCCTGCCAGGCCGTCCACGGCCGTCATGTCTGCTTCTTGACTCATGTTCGGAATATCAGTTTTCCCGCGCGGCCCGCCTAGCCCGAGGCGGGCCAGTTCGCCAGGTATTCGCGCCAATGGGGCAGGTCCAGGGACTCCAGCGTGCTGCGCACCAGCGCCACTTCGGCGTCGTACTGGCTGCGCGACAGCATGCCCCGCATCAACCGGAAGCGGCAATAGACCAGCCAGGTATTGACGACGTCGGTCTCGCAATAGGCGCGCACTTCTTCCTGGCGCCCGGAACTCCAGGCGGGCCAGACCTGGCTGCCATCCATGCCCATCTTGCCGGGAAAACCGCACAGCTTGGCCAGTTCGTCCAGAGGCGCGTTGGCGCGGCCATTGTATTTCGCCAGCAGATCCATCAGGTCGCAGTGCCGGTTGTGGTAGCGGCTGATGTAGTTGCTGTAGCGGAAATCCCGGTCGTCCTCGCCCATGTCCCAATAGCGCGATGCCTGGATGCCGTGGATCAGCCCACGATAGTGCAGGACCGGCAAATCGAAACCCGAACCGTTCCAGCTGATGAGTTGCGGCGTATAGCGGTCGATGGTCTTGAAAAAGCCGGAGATC
Source organism: Alcaligenaceae bacterium SAGV5 (assembly GCA_009360345.1). Taxonomy (GTDB): domain Bacteria; phylum Pseudomonadota; class Gammaproteobacteria; order Burkholderiales; family Burkholderiaceae_B; genus Pigmentiphaga. Next base: position 942,948 of record SPDP01000001.1, on the reverse strand, counting down.
AGCGTGGCCTCGGGATCGTCGGCCTTGCCGATGCACTTCACCCGGAATCCGTCGTCGTCACGGAACACGCACCCCACCACCGCGATCTTCTGCAGGTGCAGCGGCAGGAAGTCGTGTCCCACGGCTTCGCGCCGGGCGGCAGTCGCGCGCTCGACCACCTCGGCATCGGGAACGTCCCCGCCCCACCCGTTCAGCGAGCGCAGGCCTTCCACGTCAGGAATGGTTTCAAGGTCGAAGACCAGCATGGGCGTCATGGCGGACCTCAGCGCGGCGGCAGGTAGCCGGCGGGATCGACGGGACGGCCCTGCCGGCGGATCTCGAAGTGCACGCGCGGCGACTCGGCGTCAGTACTGCCCAGTTCGGCGATCTTCTGCCCGCGCCGCACCGCCTGCCCTTCCTTGACCAGCATGGCGCGGTTGTGCGCGTAGGCGGACAGGAAAGTGTTGTTGTGCTTGATGATGATCAACTGCCCGTAGCCGCGCAGGCCGCTGCCGCTGTAGACCACCTTGCCGTCGCCCGCGGCCAGCACCGGATCACCCGGGGTACCGGCGATGTCCAGCCCCTTGTTGCGGGTCTCGTGGAAGTTCTCGATGATCTTGCCGCTGGCGGGCCAGCCCCACTCCACGCGCTCGCCTGCCGGCTCGCTGCGTGCCGGCGGCGTTGCCGGGGCCGTGGGCTGGGTGGCGGGCGCGGGCGCTGGCACGGCCGGAGCGGGGGCGGGCGACGCAGGCTCCGGGGCCGGCGTACCCAACGGGCGGGAAGCCGACTGCGACGGCGCGGGCACCGGTGTGGCCTGCGCCACGCCGCTGTCGGCGGGCCTGGCTGCGGTCGACCCCGGCCGCGTCACGCGCAGGACCTGCCCCGGCCGGATCTGGTTCGGATCCTCGAGGTTGTTCCACTGGGCAATGTCCCGCCAGTCCTCGCCATGGTCCAGGGCGATGCGGATCAGCGTATCGCCGCGCTTGACCACGTAGGTATCGGCATCGATCAGACGAGAGGATTCGCGGCCCGCCGTGGCGGCGGGGCCGCTTGGGGGCTTGGCCGGCGTGGTCCGGTCAACGACCGGCACCGTCCTGGGTGTCGTGCCGCAGGCCGCAAGAACCAGTGCGCAACTCGTCCAGAGCAGCACCCTCCGCGCGGTCCGCCCGAGCCTTTCCGCTCCCAGGCGGGGTCGATTGGATTCGTCGCGGTTCGGCTTGCGCCAATTCTGCATCCCAGATCTCCTATTCGTTACAACAACACACCGGACTGCAGGGGCACGAAACGCACCGCCTCCAGGTCGGTCCGCACCCAGCTCTGGGCTCCGGTGCGCTCTATCATGACCAATTTCTGCCTGGCCCCCCCTTCCGGGGCCACCAGGCGGCCGCCGACCACCAGTTGAGCCAGCAGCGCATCGGGTATCTTGAGTCCCGCGGCCGCGACGACGATGGCGTCGAACGGAGCGGCGCTCGGCACGCCCAGCATGCCGTCGCCAAAGACCAGGCGTACGTGGGGAAGCCGGAAAGACCGCAGTCGATTGCGCGCCAATTCGTGCAAGGCCTTGATGCGCTCGATGGAATACACCTCGCGCGCCACCCCCGCCAGCACGGCGGCCTGGTAGCCGCATCCTGTTCCGACCTCCAGCACCTTGCCAAGTTCGCGCCCATTGCGCGCCGCGGCGATCATGCGCGCGACGATCCACGGCTGCGAGATGGTCTGTCCGTGGCCGATCGGCAGCGCCGCGTCCTCGTAGGCACGGCTGGCCAGCGCTTCGTCGACGAAGCGATGGCGCGGAATCGCGAGTACCGCCTCGAGCACACGTTCGTCCGCGATGCCCTGCGCCCGCAGCCGCGCCACCAGCGCGGCGCGCATGCGCTCGGAATTGAGTCCGTGATTGGTCTCGCGCGCCGGGGCCCTGGCCTGGACCGGCGCCGGCACGACCAGCCGGGCCGGCGCCACCCGCGTATTGCTGTTCGTGGGCCTGGCCTCGTCCGGGCGGGCCGGGCGTCCCGGCGTACCACGGACGGCAGGTGGACGTCCCGTGGTGACACGCGTATTGCTGTTCGCCGCCGTCACCGGCGGCAAGGACGAGGACGGACGGCGAGCGGCGGCGGAGCGGGCCTCCGCCCCCTCTTGTCGCGGCGCCGGTGCCGGCGTCAGCGGTTTGCGCCTATCCATTCCGTCGGAATCCATTCGCGCATGGGTTCGAGTTGCGCGCCGTGCGTGAGGTCGAACCGCAGCGGCGTGACCGATACCGCGCCGTCGGCGCAGGCATGGAAGTCCGTGCCGGGCGTGGCGTCGGCGGCCTTGCCCGCCGGACCGATCCAGTAGACCGGTTCGCCGTACGGGGTGGACGAACGCACCACCGGCTCGGAGGGATGGCGCCGGCCCAGCCGGGTCACGCGGGGCGGCTTCAACTCGGACAATGGCAGGTTCGGGATGTTCACGTTCAGCAGGCTCGGCGCCGCCAGCGGACTGGCGATGAAACGTTCAACGAAGCTGCGGGCGGCGGCGGCCGCCGCGTCCAGGTGCGTCCAACCCTTGGCCACCTGGGAAAAAGCAATCGACGGCAAGCCGAACAGATAGCCCTCGGTGGCCGCGGCCACCGTGCCGGAGTACAGCGTATCTTCGCCCATGTTCTGTCCGTCGTTGATCCCGGACACCACCAGGTCGGGGCGCCGGTCCAGCAGGCCGGTCAAGGCCACGTGGACGCAATCGGACGGCGTGCCGTTGACATACAGGAAACCGTTGGCGGCGGTGCGCACCGACAAGGGGCGATCGAGCGTGAGCGAATTCGACGATCCACTGCGATTGGTCTCGGGTGCAACCACGATCAGTTCGGCCAACGGCCGCAGCGCTTCGGCCAGGGCTGCCAGGCCCGGCGCGAAATAACCGTCGTCGTTGGAAATCAGTATCAACATCTATCGCCCCGAGCCCTTGTGCAATGCGATCTCCAGCCGGCGTTGCCGCGAGATAAAAAAAGCCCGCATGGACGCCTTGCGGGCTAGTGTCATCCGGAAAGCCGGGCAGCCTCCCGGTTGCTTGACCGTTCCCGACCCGCGTCCGTTTCCGGCCCACCGAATGCCCTGGGATTGTACATGAGCCCCCTTGCCTGCCGTAGCGCTTTCCCCCGGAACCGGCCTTAGCCCGGCGCGGGCGACTGCCGGCTGTAGGCAGCCACCAGCGCATCCAGGAAACCCCGCACCGCCGGCACCAGGCCTCGCCTCGATGGAAACACCGCCTGCACGATCCCTTCCGGCGGAGAATACCGGGCCAGCGTGACATGCAGCAGGCCGGCCTCGACATCGGCCGCCACCAGCGACCATGGCAGGCACGCGATGCCCAGCCCCTGCAGCGCCGTACTGCGCAGGGTGTTCAGGTCGTCGACCGACAGGCGCGGCACGTGCCCCACCGACACCTCGGCGCCATCCGGCCCGACGAAGCGCCAGACATGCCGCTCCGCCGCCTGCATCATGCTGAGCGTCGGCAGGCGCTCCAGGTCCCGGATGTCCTGAGGCTCGCCATGGCGCGCGAAGAAATCCGGCGTGGCCACCAGCACCAGGCGGCTGCTGGACAACGGGCGCACGACCAGTTCCGAGTCCTCCAGCGGCGGCGTGCGCACGCGCAGCGCGAGGTCGAAGCCCTCCTCCACCACGTCCACCCGCCGGGACGTGGCGTCGATCTGCACACGCACCTGCGGATACTGCTCCAGATAATTCGCGACGATGGCGCCGATGTCGCTATGCAGCAACGTGACCGGGCAACTGAAGCGGATCAGGCCTTGCGGCTTCGACGTCGTCCGGTCCACCGCCTCCCGGGCGGCGGCGGCCTCGGCGGCCAGCGCCGCGCAGTGCTGGTAATACGTCTGGCCGATCTCGGTCACCGAGATCTTGCGCGTGGTGCGGTGCAGCAACCGCACGCCCAATTCGTTCTCCAGCGTGGCAATGCGCCGGCTGATGCGCGACACCGGTATCCCCAATGCCTGGGCGGTGGCGGTATAGCCGCCGTGTTCGACCACCTTGGCGAACAGGTACATATCGTTGAGGTCCTGCATGGCCCCCCCAAGGACGTCTTTGATTATTCCAAATATAGAAAAGTAATTCCCAGCAGCGCCAGTTTAAAAAGAATTATTGACGATATATCTTGTTGACGTGGCGGAGGTCATCCGCATTAACCCTAAGAATTCGACGCATACGAGGAATCCCCATGAAAGTCCTGCACATCGACTCGAGCTCCACCGGCACCGCTTCGGTTTCCCGGGAACTGACCGCCGCGGTCGTGAAGGCCCTGCGCCAGAACGACCCCCGATCGACGGTCAAGCACCGCGACCTGGTGGCCCATCCTCCGGCCCACCTGGACGGCGCGCTGCTGCAATCGCTGCGCCCTCAGCCCGGTGCCGTGGTCCCGGATGACGAGGGATTCCGCCAGGAAGTCGCCTACACCGACGAATTGCTGGCCGAATTCCTGGCCGCCGACGTCGTGGTGATCGGCGCTCCGATGTACAACTTCTCGATTCCCTCCCAGCTCAAGGCCTGGGTCGACCGTGTCGCACAAGCCGGCAAGACCTTCCGCTACACCGCCAACGGCCCCGAAGGCCTGGCTGGCGACAAGAAGGTCGTGATCGTCTCCTCCCGCGGCGGCAAGTACGCCGGTACGCCGGTGGAGAGCCTGCTGGATCACCAGGAGTCCTACCTGCGCGCGGTGCTCGGCTTCTTTGGCGTGACCGACGTGAGCGTGCTGCGCGCCGAGGGCGTCGCGCTGGGCGGCGAGGCTCGCGAAGCGGCCGTCAACCAGGCATTGGAACAAGCCGGCCTGATGGCCGAAGAACTGGCCGCCGCGGCCTGAGACGGGAATTCGGGCCGGATCCGGGGGCGCGCCGCCTAGGATCCGCCTCGCGTGCCATACAGCAGCAGGATCAGCCCCAGCACGACCAGCACCATGCCGCCGCGTTCGCGGCCGCTGGCATGCTGGGCGAAGATCCGCCGCGAAGCGAACTGCGCGAACAGGACTTCCACCAGGCCCAGCGTACGGACGTTGGCCGCCGAGGTCAGCGCGAAGCCGATGTACCAGCACTGGGACGCGAAGGCCCCCATGAATCCCGCCGGCAGCGACGAGCGCCAATGCGCCAGCACGCCGCGCAGCACGTCGCGCCGGAACAGCGCCTGCCAAAGCACCAGCGCGCCCGTCTGCATGACCAGTCCCGCTACCAGCGTCACGCTCGCGCGCGTCGCGAACGAACCGCTGTCCAGCGACACGATGGCACCGCGAAACGCCACCGCCGACAAGGCGAAGAAGGCGCCCGAGGCGATGCCCAGCAGCGCCGGACGCCAGTTGCCGCCCGCCCCCGCGCCGGGTTTCCACGACATGACGACCACGCCCGCCGTCGCCACCAGCACGGCGCAGGCGCCCAGCGCCGACAGGGGGTCTCCCAGCACGGCCACGGCAAAGACCGCGACCAGCACCGGCTCGGTCTTTACGTAGACCGTGCTGAGCGCGAAGTTGCGCAATTGCATGGTGGCCAGCATCAGCACCGTTGCCAGGATCTGTGCCGCGGCAGCTGCCGCCGAATACAGCAGGAACCGCGCATCGACATGCGGCAGGGAGTCTCCGCCCACCGCCAGCACCACGGCCAGGAACACCAGGGCGAAGGGCAGGCCGTACAGGAAACGGATCTGGGCCGCGCCCAGTGTGCCCAGCGTCTCCGTCAGCCGGTGCTGCATGGTGTTGCGCGCCGTTTGCGCGGCGGCGGCGATAAGCGTGGCGGGAATCCAGAGCAGCGAGAGGTCCAAGGTCGTGGCCGGAAATCGATCAGCGGGCGATGATACCGCGCCCTAGCCTTCGCCCCGGTTGCGCTCTGCCAGGTAGCGGCCGGGCGGCTTGCCCATGGCCTTCCTGAACATGGTGATGAAGGCACTGACCGACTCGTAGCCCAGGTCCATCGCCACGCGCTGCACGGGCATGCCGGCGGACAGGCGTTGCAGCGCGACGATGACGTGCAGTTGCTGGCGCCAACGACCGAAACTCATGCCCGTTTCAGCCTTGATCAGCCGGGCCAGGCTGCGCTCGCTCATCGCCACCTGCTGCGCCCATCCGGCCACGGTACTGCGATTCGCGGGATCGGATGCCAGCGCGTCGGCAATGCGGCGCAGGCGGCTATGGGCGGGCACGGGCAGGTGCAGTTGCTCGGTGGGCATGCGCCCCAGTTGTTCCAGCAATACGCCCACCAGGCGGTGGGTCGGTCCATCCGGCGGGTAGTCGGTGGATTCGGCGGCCAGGTGCAGGATCAGTTCGCGCAGCAGCGGCGAGATCGACAGCGTGCAGCACACCTCGGGCAGCGGGGCCGTGTCCGGCTCGACGAACAGCAGGCAGACCTGGCCGTGCTGCGACACCCGGTTGCTGTGCGCCATGCCAGGTGGAATCCATACCCCGCATTGCGGCGGCACCATCCAGAGCCCGGTGGGCACATGGCAGGTGACCGAGCCCCGCAGCGCCAGGATCAACTGGCCCTTGCGATGCCGGTGCACCGGTTGTTCGCTGCGGCGCTGCCGGGCCGTCAGGTGCACCGCCACCACTGGCGCGACGGTGGCGTCGGGATCGAACTCGGCGAAGGCGGCTTCGAAAGCGGGCATGGCGAGTGATTGGCTGGTTTTGGCAATTTATTGTCATTTTATCCAAAGACAGACATACGCAAAATGCCTACAGTCCATGGGTATCCTTTCCGACTGCTTCACCCATGGCTCCGCTTTCCGCTCCAAGTTCCCTGTCCCGCCAGGCCTGGCTCGTCGCCGGCATCCTGCTGATCGCTTCCAACCTGCGCGGCCCGGTCACCGGCGTGGCGCCCGTGCTGGACATGATCCGAACCAGCCTGGACCTGACCGCCGCCCAGGCCGGCCTGCTCACCACCCTGCCCCTGCTGGCCTTTGCCGCCGGTTCTCCCATCGCCGCGCTGGCCGCCCGCCGCCACGGACTGGAGCGCACGTTGATGGCGGCGCTGCTGACCCTGGTGGCGGGCCTGTGCCTGCGGTCCTCGGGCGCGACCTGGGCCCTGTTCGCCGGCACCGTGCTGATCGGCGGCGCGATCGCCTTCGGCAACGTGCTGCTGCCCAGCCTGCTCAAGCGCGATTTCCCGGGGCGCATCGCCAGCCTGACCTCCGCCTATGCGCTGACGATGGGCGTGGCCTCGGGCCTGGCCTCGATGATCGCCGTGCCGCTGGCGCTCTGGTCCGCCGGCCCCGGATGGCCGCTGGCCCTGTTCGCCCCCGTCGTGCTGGCCGTCGCCAGCGCCCTCATCTGGCTGCCGCAACTGCGGGCCCCCGCCCCGGCCGCGGCACCGGCCGGCCCGGCTGCCCGCCCCCGGCCGGTCTGGAAATCGGCGCTGGCGTGGCAGATCACCCTTTTCCTTGGCCTGAACTCGCTGGTCTATTACATCGTTTCCAGCTGGCTGCCCTCGATGCTGCACGACGCGGGCTACCCGCCGGGTTCGACCGGTTCGGTCCATGGCATGCTGCAGATCGCCTCGGCCGTCGTCGGCCTGCCGCTGCTGGCGCTGGTGCGCCGGGTGCGCGACCAGCGCTGGCTGGCGGTCGGTTGCTCGGGCCTTTCCATCGTGGCCCTGCTGGGCCTGCTGGCCGCGCCGTCCTGGGCCGCGGCGTGGGCCATCCTGTATGGCTGCGGCGGCGGCGCTTCCATCATCCTGGGGCTGGCCTTCGTCAGCCTGCGTGTCGGCAACGCGCAGCAGGCGGCCGCGCTGTCCGGCATGGCCCAGGCCGTGGGCTATCTGCTGGCCGCGGGCGGCCCCACGGCCATCGGCGCGGTGCACGACATGACGGGCGGATGGACGGTCGCCCTGCTGATCTGCCTGGTCTTCGCCTGCGCCCAGGCCGTGTTCGGCCTGTACGCGGGGCGGCATCGCCAATTGGCCTAGGGCCAGTTCCCGATAAAAGGAGCCTCGTGCAGGCCGGGAATGGACCCTGGCCACGGGACGCATAACAGCTTTGATGGCCCGGCGATAGGCGGGCCCGGATCCTCCTCCTAAAGTATGGCCGACCACCTGAAAAGAACCACAACGGAGGAGATGTCCATGGGTTTTCATCGACGACGCGCCGGCCTGGCGCTGAAGCAGGCGGCGCTCCTGCTGGCCGTGGCCGGCGGCGCGGGTGCCGCCGGCTTTCCCGACCACGCCCTGCGGCTCGTCGTGCCTTTTCCGGCGGGAGGCGCCGCCGACATCATGGCGCGCGGACTGGCGCAGCAGCTGACCGAACAACTGGGTCAGCAAGTGGTGATCGAGAACCGCGGCGGCGCGGGCGGCACGACAGCGGCCGAGGCCGTGGCCCACGCGGCCCCGGACGGCTACACGCTGTTCTTCGCCACCATGGGCACACAGGCCATCAATCCCTCGCTGTATCCCAAGCTGCGCTACGACCCGATCAAGGATTTCGAATACGTCAGCCTGACCCACACCACGCCGCGCGTACTGGTCGTCCATCCCTCGGTGCCGGCAAAGACCGTGGAAGAGCTGATCGCGCTGGCGAAGGCACAGCCCGGCGCCCTGACCTACGGCTCGGCCGGCAACGGCAGCTCCAGTCACCTGTCGGGCGCGCTGTTTTCCTCGATGGCGGACGTGCGGCTGCTACATGTCCCCTACAAGGGCAGCGCGCCGCTGTTGAACGACGTGCTGGCGGGCCGTGTGTCCATGACTTTCGATTCGTACGCGGTGTATGCCGAGCACATACGCAGCGGCAAGGTGCGCGCGCTGGGCGTCACCAGCCTCAAGCGCATGAGCGCGCTTCCTGAGGTGCCGGCCATCGCCGAGGCCGGCCTGCCCGGCTACGACGTCTCGAACTGGCTCGGACTGCTGGCCCCCCGGGGAACGCCCGCGGCGGTGGTGGACCGATTGCACGGCGCCGTCGTCCGCGGCATGTCCGAGGAGTCCGCGCGCCGCCGCCTGGCGGCCATGGGGATAGAAGCGACCTCCAGCACGCCGGCCGAATTCACCGACCTGGTCAGGATGGAAATCCCCAAGTGGGAGGCCGTGGTGAAAAAATCCGGCGCGACGGTCGACTGACGGCTTCAGGCGCCCCAGCCCACCGCGCGCAGCGTTACGCTCATGTCCGCCGCGGCACCGGGCGCGAGTTCCAGCACGTCGTCCCAGACCCGGGCGGTCTCGATGCACAACATGTCGCGCCAGGCATCAGGACGGAACTGCGACAGGCGCAGCGACTTGTCCACCCAGGGGTTCCACACCACGGCCGAACGCGAACCCGACGCCTGGATCTCGACGGTTCGCCGCCATCCGGGATCGCGTATCTGCATCGGCCCGGACAGGCCGGTGTAGATGCGGTCGGTTTCCCCCTGGATGGACAGCGGCCCCTCCTGCACCTGCGGCGTCCAGTCTCTCAAGGTATCGACATAGGCCGCGCCATCCAGGCCTTCGATCGCCACCTCGCGCGCATCGCTCACGGCGAAGTAGGTATGCAGCGCCTGGCTCAGGGCCAGCGTGCCCGGGCCCGTGTTGCGGGTGGACAAGGTCAGCGTGAGCGCATCGTCCAGGCGGATATCCAGCGTCGCGACGGCCGCGTGGTTCCAGCCGCCGTGGCCGGCGGGCAGGTCCAGTCGCAGCCGCAGGCACGCGGCGTCGCCCTCGACCCGCGCGCCGCACTCTTGCCAATCCAGCGCCCGCGCGAAGCCATGGGCCGGCGCATCGGCGCCGGGCGCCAGCATGGCGCGGACAAGTTCGGGATTGCGGTCGAACTGGCCGAACCACGGCCAGCAGACGGGAATCCCGCCGCGCAACGACGAACCGGTCCGGAATTCCGCCTGGTCGCTCAGCCACACCACCGGGGGCTGTCCGGTCGGGGCGTAGTACAGCACCTGCGCGCCCTGGCGCGCCACCAGCGCCTCGCCGTGCGGCGACACCAGGCGCCAGCACGGCAGGTCTTTCACCGTCGTGGCCACGACGGCCGCGGAGCGTTGCGCGCGCATGCTTTCAATCCTCGTGCTTGTCGTGAGTGGCAGCGGCGCCGAGCTTCCAGTAGCCGGCGGCCTTGATCCACTCCTTGGGCAGTTGCCAGCTCTCCACCAGGACCTGGCGCACGCGCCTGGCCACCCCGGATTCGGCCGCGACCCAGGCATACCAGTCGCCCTGGGGCTTGCCCAGCTCGGCCACTGCCTGCGCGAGCAGTTCCGGACGCCCGGGCGCCACGCCGTCGCGATGGACCCAGCGGACCGCCACGTCGGCCCGCGTGTCGAACGATTGTTCTTCGGCCACGTCGGCCACCTCGGCCACGACCACGGCGCGCGCGCCCTCGGGCAGTTCTTCCAGGCGGCGGGCGATGGCCGGCAGCGCGGTTTCGTCGCCCACCAGCAGATAACCGTCGAAGTCCCCTTCCAGCACGAAGGAGCCGCGCGGACCGCCCACGCCCAGGTACTGTCCCGCTTCGGCGCGCGCCGCCCACTCGGCGGCGGGGCCGTCGCCATGCAGGGCGAACTCGATATCGAGTTCGCCCGCCGCGACGTCGTACCGGCGCGGCGTATAGTCGCGCGCCGCCGGACGGGGCTGGCCCTCGGGGAACACCATGCCATTGGGCCCGGGCGTCGGCACCACCGGCCGCTGCTGGCCGGGCGCGGGAAAGAACAGCTTGACGTGGTCGTCGTGCGCGGCGCTGGCGAAGCCGGCCAGGTCCTCGCCTTCGAGCGTCACCCGCAGCAGGCGGGGCGTGACCTTGCGCACCGCGCGTACGCGCAGCAGGCGGAACTTCAGTTCGTGGCGGACGCGGCGCACCGCGCGTTCGGTTTTTTCCATGGTGAATTTTCCAGGATGATGTTTGGAGGGGCGGCTACTTGCCCAGGATCTCGGCCGTGGCGCGTCTCAGGATGGCGGCGATGCGCAGGGCCTCGCCGCCCTCACAGGCGCCCGCCTGGTGCAACGCCTGCTTCAGGCCATAGCGCGCCAGCATCAGGTCCTCGGGCGTGCCCGGCGCGATGGTGTCCAGGCCGTCCTCGCCGTCGAACACCCGGCGCACCTGGGCCATCCGCGCCCCCACCTTGGCCAGGTCGGCCAGGATGCGTTCGGCCTGGCCGCGATGGCGCGCCAGGCAGGCGCTGCCTTCGTCGGTCAACCGATAGCGTTTCTTGGTGCCTTCCACGGTGACCACGGCATGGCCCACGTCTTCCAGGTAGGCCAGCGCGGGATACACCATGCCCGAACTGGGGCTGTAGAACCCCGACGAGCGCTCGGACAATTGCTTGATCAGTTCATAGCCGTGGCGCGGCTCTTCCTCCAGCAACGCCAGCAGGATGAGCTGCAGGTCCTCGGCGGCGAGCCTGCGCCCCGGGCGCAGGCCCAGGCCGCGTCCACCCGGTGAAATGTCATGGCGTTGCATGGCTGCCCTCCGGCCTGTTCCAGGCCATGGAATATCTAAAAACATATCTTACGACATATCTTAAGACATAAAAAATCGGCTGCCAAACGGAGATGCACGGTTTGGTGGTTTATCCACCACTTCTGTGGACAAGCTTGGGGATAGCATGGAGACGGCGCGGCGGGAGCCGCGTGGCGACTGGCTTTGAAATACCCGGCTCAAAAAGCGGGCACCGGATGGCCGGGCCCGCCGGGCCAAAAGGACATCATGCAGATAGACATCGTCAATGCGGAGGCAACCATCTTCTCGGGCGAAGGCAGCTATGTGCAGCTCCCGGGCAAGGACGGATCGCTGGGGATACTGCCCGGCCACATTCCCCTGCTGACGCTGCTCAAGGAAGGAATGATCACCATCCGGCGGGCCGAAGGGGATGAATACGTCTACGTATCGGGCGGCCTGGCCGAAGTCATGCCGCGGGGCATCACGGTCCTGGCCGACACCGCCGTGCGTACCACCGGACTCGACGATGTCCGGGCCGAACAGGCGCGCGCCGCGGCGCGCGAGCGCATGCATGACCGCCTGGACGCGATGCGCTATGCGGCCGCCCGCGCCGAACTCGTGACGAGCCTGGAACTCAAGCGCGGCCGCTGACCTGCCTCAGTCGGAAGTGCTGGGCGCCCAGAATACCTGGGCGATGGCGGGATTGCGGCCCAGCTTGTCGGTAATGCGGTCCAGGTCGCTGCCATGGATGGAAGTGGCCATGAGCGTGGCCTTGATCTCGATCTCTTCGTCGCCGAAGGGCACGACCTCCAGGTCGGCCAGCGGGTAGTTCGCCTCCTCCAGCTCGGACTCGAGCGCCGTCAGCGCGGCACTGCGGTGGGCCGTGCCGGTGATGACGTGGATGATGCTCGTCACCTCGGACGACAGGACATCCACCGGCTGGCGATTGAAGGTGTTCACCACCGGCCGCAGCAGCGTATTGGCGGCGAGGACGAAGATCGTGGCCAGCACCGCCTCGGCGATGAGGTCCGCGCCCGCGCAGGCGCCGATCGCGGCGGATCCCCACAGCGTGGCGGCGGTATTCAGGCCGCGCACGTTGCCCTCTTCCCGCATGATGACCCCGGCCCCCAGGAAACCGACGCCCGAGACCACGTAGGAGGCTACCCGCGCCGCGCCGTCCGAGCCCGCGATGCGCATGGCCATGTCCACGAAGATGGCGGCGCCCAGCGCCACCAGCACATTGGTCCGCAGGCCCGCCGTGCGCTGCCGGTACTGCCGCTCCAACCCGACCAGGGCCCCCAGGATGAACGCGGTCGTCAGGCTGACGAGCGTGTCGAGCAGATCCAGCGTCTGGATATTGGCGATTGCCTTCATGGGACCTCGTTGTTCTTGTCGTCGATCTGAATGGGACGGCACCGGGTGGTCGAGTACCGTCCGAAGGATAGCGCGGCTTTGCCGCCGCGTTTATTGCAGTTGTTCGTAATGCACGCGCTGGACGTCGGGATAGCGCCCGAGCCCCAGCGCGACCGAATTCAAGGCACCGCGCAGGTGCGGCGCGCAGTGCAGCGTGACCGACATCCAGTGGGTGTCGTCATCGGACGCGGCGCTGGCCACGCGCATCTGCGAGATGCGCAGGTCCCGGGCCGACAACTCGGCGTGCAGGTGCTGGCGCAGGCGATCCAGCCGCGGGCTGGCGCTGAACACCGTCAGGCGATAGGACTGGAGCTGCTCGCGAGGGACGCGCGCGGGCTTGGCGCCCCAGGGGCTCAGGATATGGGCGAAACGCATGATGACCTCCTGGCAGACAGGAAGACGGATCATGCCGCTCGGCATACGCGGGGGGAACTGCCCGAAGGCAGCAAATAGATGGGAGCCCCGGTTAACGGGGCGGCCGCATCCTGGCTTGGCAGGACGCGGCAGACAAATCTGCGGACCTGCTAAGCGGCGTTTGCCGAAACGGCTGAACTGCCGTCGTTATCCACGACTTGCCTCAAGAAAGATTGGAATCCGTCGATTTTAACCCAATTACCCCCTAGGGACAACCCTAGGATCCTATCGCGGCACCCGCGCCAGCCGCCCTTGGGCCGCGTGGGAATTGTTGATAGATCACGCGCACCCAATCCTGGATGTAGCGCTCGTAGTGCGCTTCGTCATGCTGCCAGAGATTGTTCAGGGCCATGCCGCGCACCAGGTTCAGGGACAGGTTCAACGCCAGTTGCGCCTGCTCGCCGCTAAAGCCCGCCTGCCGGAACACCTCCAGCCACAGCGCATTGGTCGAAGACCGGTAGCGCTCCATCACGGGCAGGATCTTGCCCATCAGGTCGGGATCGGTGCGCGCCACCATGATGACTTCGATCGCGGCGATGAACGGCCAGTCGAAATAGACGCTCCAGCAATCCTTGATGAAGCCCTCGACAGGACGCTCGATCGCCTCCGGCGCATGCGCCTCGCGCTGGCCGCGCCGGATGGACTCCTCGTAGATTTCGGCGGTCGCGGCCACCACCAGTTCGGCCTTGGTCGCGTAGTGGTGCATCAAGGCGCCGTTGGACATACCGGCGCAGCGCGCCACTTCCTTGGTGGTCAGGCCGTTGTAGCCCGAGCGCATCAATACCTCTATCGTCGCCGCCAGCAGGCGTTCGCGCGCGTCCCGGCTGCGGTTCGCCTGCGTGCGCCGCGTGCGGGGGCGCCCCTGCACGGTCTCGGGCGGCGGGGACATCGTCGGTGGTCGGGTGGGTCGCATCGCTCCCGGGCATCCTCAGTACGGCCAAGGCCGCATCTTAGCCTCCCTCGCCGGGCATGGGACGATCCTAGGGTTTCCCTCATTTTACAAACCATTCACTCTGTTTGTATAAATCATCACACGAAGCCATTCAAGACGAACGCAAAAAGGAGACCCCCATGTCCTTCGTGAAGAATGCCTGGTATGTGGCCTGTTGGAGCGACGAGGTCAAGGCCGGCGAGCTGTTCGCCCGCACCTTGCTGGACGAACGGGTCGTGTTCTACCGCAAGGCGGACGGCACGCCGGTCGCCTTGCGCGACCGCTGCCCCCACCGCTTCATCCCGCTCAGCATGGGCAAGCTCAGGGGCGACGTGGTCGAGTGCGGCTACCACGGACTGCGGTTCGACAGCAGCGGCGCCTGCGTCAAGAACCCGCACGGCGATGGCAGGATCCCCGCCGCGGCCCGCGTGCAGGCCTACACGGCGCACGACCGCCACGGCATGCTGTGGATCTGGACGGGCGACGCCGCCGCGGACCCGGCGCGGATCCCCGACTACGGCATGCTGGACGAGGGCGCGGGCTATCGCACCAGCCGCGGCCAGCTGCATATCAACGCCAACTACGAGTTGATGGGAGAGAACCTGCTCGACCTGAGCCACATCAGCTTCCTGCACGAGGGGCTGCTGGGCAGCCCCGAGCAGGTCCACGCCAGGCAGGAGGTCGTCCAGGACGGCAACCGCCTGCAATGCAACCGCTGGATGCCCAACGTCTCCGTGCCTGGCGTGTTCGACATGCTGTTCCGGCGCGACGGCCAGCCGGTGGACATGTGGACCAACATGCGCTGGGACCCGCCCGGATGCTTCCTGCTGGACACCGGCGTCCAGGCGCCTGGGGAATCCCGTGAGCGCGGCGCATGGTATTACGGCATCCACATCCTGACGCCGGAGACCGCCCGCACCACCCATTACCACTTCGCCGCCGCTCGCCCGCCCGGCCCGGAATTGGATCCCGAGACCAACGCCCGGCTCGCGGAGATGCGGCGCATCGCGTTCGAGGACCAGGACAAGCCCATCATCGACGCGCAGCAGGAGGCGCTGGGCGACCACGATTTCTGGGACATGAAGCCCGTGCTGCTGAATGTGGATCTCGGGCCGGTGCGCATGCGCCATACGCTCGACCGCCTGCGCAAGGCAGAGGCCGCCCCGGCCCGCTGACCGCGTTTCTTGGCCGGCCGCGGCAACGCATCGCGGCCGCCTTCCCGGCAGGATCACCCTGCCCCATCACACCGAGGAGACAATCATCATGCACCACTGCTTGCGCGGCGTGGCGGCCGCGGCCGCCCTGATCATGGCCTGCGGCGCGGCCCACGCCCAGGCGCCGATCAAGATTGGCTTCATGGGAGAACTGAGCGGCCCCCAGGCCGCCGTGGGCCAGGACCAGCTCGACGGTTTCATGCTGCTGGTCGAACGCAACGGCGGCAAACTGGGCGGGCAGCCTGTCGAGATCCTGCGCGAGGACACCCAGCTCAAGCCCGACGTGGCCAACCAGGCGGCGCGGCGGCTGGTGGAGCGCGAGAAAGTGCCCATCGTCACCGGCATCTCGTTCTCCAACATCATGCTGGCCGTGCACAAATACCTGACCGACCGCGAAGTCTTCGTGATCGGATCGAACGCGGGCCCTTCGCAGATCGCCGGGCCGCGTTGCTCGCCCTATCAGTTCATCACGTCCTAGCAGGGTGACCAGGCGTCCGAGGCGGTCGGCCAGTACGCCGCCGACAAGGGCTACAAACGCGTCGTCGTCCTGGCCCCCAACTACCAGGCCGGCAAGGACACGGTGGCCGGCTTCAAGCGCTACTACAAGGCCCCGCTTGCCGACGAGGTCTACACCTCCTTGCAGCAGCTCGATTTCTCCACCGAGCTGGCGCAGGCCGCCGCCCGCCAGCCCGATGCCGTGTTCGCGTTCTTCCCCGGCGGACTGGGCGTCAGCTTTGCCAAGCAGTACGCCCAGTCGGGCCTGCAGAAGACGCCACTGCTGTCGACCTTCACCATCGACGCCATCTCGCTGCCGGTGCTGGGCGAGTCGGCGCAAGGCATGATCAGCGGCGGCTTCTGGGCGCCCGATTTCGACAATGCCTCGAGCCGCCGCTTTGTCCAGGCCTTCGAGCAGCGCTACAAGCGCATTCCGTCGAACTACGCGGCCCAGAGCTACGACGCGGCGCTGCTGCTGGACGCCGCCATCGCCAAGGTGCAGGGCCGCGTGGCCGACAAGCCCGCCTTCATGGCGGCCTTGAAACAGGCGGACTTCCCCTCGGTGCGGGGCGACTTCCGTTTCAACAACAACCACTTCCCGCTGCAGGACATGCACGTGTTGCAGGCGGTCAGGGACGAACAGGGGCGCATGACCCTCAAGACCCTGGCCACGCCCTTCCACAAACAACCCGACGCCTATCACCGGCAGTGCCCGTTGTCCTGACCCCCGGCGGCCCGCGCGCCGGGTTGTCGCGGCAAACCAACATTCGCCCAAAAACGACAGCAGCGGCAAGCCCGGCCGCCTAGACTATGCGGACTCTGGCGGCCGTCCCCCGGCCGTGGGCTGCCCGCGGGCCCGCATCGGCGCCCGGCGGCGTTGTAGAACCTGCGGGATCCGACATTGAAATCTCAGCTTTTTGCCCGCCTGGCCGGCGCTCTCGGCCTGTGCGCGGTGTTTGCCGCCTCGGCGGCACCTCCCCCCGTGATCGTCCTGAATTCCCTGGATGCCTCGGTCAGCATCCTCGATCCCGCGACCTACGCGGAATTGCGGCGCGTGCCCACGGGCAAGGAACCTCATCACCTGTACCTGACGCCGGATGAGAAATCGCTGCTGGTGGCCAATGCCGGCAGCGATTCGCTCACTTTCTTCGACCCCGCCACCGGCAACGTCCAGCGCACGCTGACCGGCATCGTCGATCCCTACCAGCTGCGTTTCTCGCCCGACATGAAGTGGTTCGTAACCGCGGCGAACCGGCTGGATCACATCGACATCTACCAATGGACCGGCCAGGCAGGATCGGCCGACCCCAAGCTGGTCAAGCGCATTCCGGCCGGCCGCACGCCCAGCCACCTGACCATAGACAGCAAGAGCCGCAACCTGTACGTATCGCTGCAGGACAGCGACCAATTGATCGCCATCGACCTGGCGACGCAGGCGCCACTGTGGACCATCCCGGTGGGCAAGACGCCGGCCGACGTCTATATCACCAACGATGACCGCTACCTGCTGGTCGCGTTGACCGGCGACAGCTATGTCGAGGTCTACGACCTGGCGGTCTCGCCCGCCAAGCTCGTCAAGCGCATCCCCACCGCGGCCGGCGCCCACGCGTTCAGGGCCCAGGGCGACGGACGGCACCTGTTCGTCAGCAACCGCGTGGCCAACACCATCAGCCGCATCGATCTCCAGACCCTGTCGGTGGTCGACGCCTATCCCGCCCCCGGCGGCCCGGACTGCATGGAAGTGCTGGCCGACGGCAAGACCCTGCTGGTCACCTCGCGCTGGGCCAAGAAGCTCACCGTCATCGATACCGTCACCCGCAAGGTCGTGCACCAGACCAAGGTGGGCCGCTCGCCCCACGGCGTCTGGACCCTGTCCCATGCGCCACGCCAGTAGCCAGGCGCGCGCGGGCGCGGTCGCGCTGCTGCTGGTTGCCGCCGGCGCGCAGGCGGCGGAGTGCGCGCGCCCGGTCTACCTGACCTTCGACACCGGCCACATGGGCGTCGCCCCGCTGGTGGCCGAGGTGCTGGACCGCCAGCAGGTCAAGGCAAGCTTCTTCCTGGCCAACGAGAAAACCCGCGACGGCGGCACCAGCCTGGACGATCGCTGGGCCCCCTGGTGGAAGGCCATGGCGGCGCGCGGGCATGTTTTCGGCTCGCACACGTACGACCACGTGTACTGGCAGGCCAACCTGCCGGACGGCGGCTTCCGCGTCAAGCCCACCTTCGGCCCGCAGGCCGGACAGGCCCGGGCCATGAGCGTCGAGGCCTATTGCGCCGAACTGGACCGCAGCGCCGCGCGCTTCAAGGACATGACCGGGCAGGCCATGCTGCCGCTGTTCCGCGCGCCCGGCGGCAAGACCTCGCCCGCCCTGCTCCAGGCTGCCGAAAACCGCTGCGGCTATCGCCACGTGGGCTGGGCCGACGCCGGCTTCCTGGGCGACGAACTCCCCAGCGACAAATACCCCAACGCGGCGCTGCTGGCGCGCGCCTTGCGCAACATCCGTCCCGGCGATATCTTGATGGCGCACCTGGGCATCTGGTCCCGCCAGGACCCCTGGGCGCCGGCCGTGCTGGAACCGCTCATCACCGGGCTCAAGCAGAAGGGTTACTGCTTCGCGACGCTGGCCGACCATCCGCAATACCGGGCCTGGCTGGCCACGCATCACGTCCATGGAACTCCTTAGCGATCTTTTCTCCGGCATGCAGCAGTGGCTGTTCGAGACGCTCGTCCAGCCCCTGCTCTTTCACCTGGGGCTCGGCAGCATCCTCGAGGACGCCTATGACGGCACCATGTGGCTGCTGCTGGGCATCCTGCAACTGCTGATCATGCTGGCCGTGTTCGTCCCCCTTCAACGCTGGCGCCCGGTCGAGAAAATCGTGGACCGGACCGCGGTGCGGCTGGACATCCTCTACACCGCCATCCACTCCCTGGGCCTGTTCCGGCTGGTGCTGTTCTTCACGACCCAGCCGCTGGCCGATCACGTGTTCGGCCAGTTGCACGTGCTGGGGTTCTCCCCCTTCCATCTCGACGAAATCTGGCCCGGCGTGACCGACCGCGCCTGGGTCAGCCTGATCCTGTACCTGTTGATCTTCGATTTCGTCGACTATGCCTTCCACCGTGCCGAGCATCGCTTCCAGTGGCTGTGGGCGCTGCACGCGGTCCATCACAGCCAGCGCCAGATGACGATGTGGTCCGACAACCGCAACCACCTGCTCAGCGACCTGCTGCGCGACGTGATGGTCGTCCTGGTCTCGCACCTGGTGGGCGTGCCGCCGGGACAGTTCGTGATGGTCGTGATCATCACCCGGCTGGTCGAAAGCCTCTCGCACGCCAATCTGCGGGCCGGCTTCGGCCGCTTTGGCCAGTACCTGCTGGTAGGACCGAAATTCCATCGGCACCACCACGCCATCGAACCGCCATCCGCCCCCGGCCGCCCCGAGGCCAATTACAACTTCGGCGTCCTGTTCCCGATCTGGGACATCCTGCTGGGCACCGCGCGCTTCGACGGCAACTATGGGCCGACCGGCATCAGCGACCAGCTTCCCGAGCGCGGCGGCCGCGACTACGGCCGCGGCTTCCTGGCCCAGCAATGGCTGGGGCTCAAGAGACTGCTGGGCAGCGCGCCGCCACGCGGCTGAGCCTCGGGGGCGACGATATAATCCCGGTTTCCAACGAGGACTTCTTACATGCTTGAACAGAACGCCTTCTCCCGTGAAGACCTGCTGCGCTGCGCGCGTGGCGAATTGTTCGGGAAAGGCAATGCGCAGTTGCCCGCCCCCAACATGCTGATGATGGATCGCATCACGCACATCTCGGACAAGGGAGGCAAGTACGGCAAGGGGCAGGTCGTCGCCGAGCTCGACATCCATCCGGACCTGTGGTTTTTCGCCTGCCATTTCGAAGGCGATCCGGTCATGCCCGGCTGCCTGGGCCTGGATGCCATGTGGCAGTTGGTGGGCTTCTTCCTGGGTTGGCAGGGCAATCCCGGCCGGGGCCGCGCGCTGGGTTCGGGCGAGGTCAAGTTCGTCGGGCAGGTGTTGCCGACGGCCAAGAAGGTCACCTACACCATCGATATCAAGCGCACCATCAATCGCACGCTGGTGCTGGGCATCGCCGACGGCACCATGAGCGTGGACGGCCGCGAGATCTACACCGCCGAAGGCCTGCGCGTGGGCCTGTTCACTTCCACCGATTCGTTCTGACCACGCGGCGCGGGCTGGCCCGTTGCCCGCGCCGGACATCCTCCCGGGGAGACTTTCCATGCTGTACGACGTTCGCACCTACACGTGCCGGCCCGGCACGATCAAGAAACAGCTCGAGCTCTATCAGGAACTGGGTTTCGACCCGCAGCGCAAGCACCTGGGCGATCCGGTGCTCTACCTGCAGACGGAGACTGGCAACGTCAACAGCTTCACCCACATCTGGGCGTACCGCGACGCCGCCGACCGCATGACGCGCCGCGCGGCGCTGCAGAAGGATCCGGACTGGCAGGTCTACCTGAAGAAAAGCGTGGAGATGGGCAACCTGGTCTCGCAAGAGAACCACCTGATGGTGCCTGCCCCCTTCTTCTCCTCGAAGCTGTAGCCCCCCAGGGGGCGCCCGAAGGGCGCAGGGGGGACCTCTACCCCGACCGCTCGCGGAAGGTTTTTACGCTGCCTTCCGCGTCGACTTCCTCCAGCCGGACCTTGAATCCCCACAGCCGGGCCAGGTGCTTCATCACCTGGTCGGCATCCTCGGCCTGCAAGGGTCTTCCCCGCATCGTCATGTGGCGCAGGACCAGCGACCGGTCGGAATCGCGGTTGAAGCGCACGACCTGGATGTCCGGCACCTGCATGTCGCGGTTGTGCTGGTCCGCCAGCAACCGCCGCACGCGCCGGTAGCCGTCGTCGTCGTGGATGGCCTCGACTTCCAGCTTGGGGTTGGCTTCGTGGTCGGCGATCGCGAAAAAGCGGAACTCGCGGATCAGGCGCGGCGACAGGAACTGCGCGATGAAAGACTCGTCCTTGAAGTTGCGCATCGCGAAGTCCAGCGTCTTCAGCCAATCGCTGCCGGCGATGTCGGGGAACCACTTCCTGTCTTCGGGAGTGGGGTGCTCGCAGATGCGGCGGATGTCCTGCATCATCGCGAACCCCAGGGCATACGGGTTGATGCCGCCGTAGCCGCGCTGGTCAAAGCCGCGCTGGGCCACCACGTTGGTGTGGCTCTGCAGGAACTCGATCATGAAGCCGTCGTTGACCAGCCTCTTCTCGTGCATGCGGTTCAGCAGCGTGTAGTGCCAGAAGGTCGCCCACCCCTCGTTCATGACCTTGGTCTGGGTCTGCGGGTAGAAGTACTGGGACAGCTTGCGGACGATGCGCACCAGTTCCTTCTGCCATGGTTCCAGCGAGGGGGAATATTTCTCGATGAAATACAGGATGTTCTCTTCCGGCTCCGCGGGGAACACGGCGGGCTTGCCTCCCCGCTCGACGTGGTCGCGCGTGGGCACCGTGCGCCACAGGTCGTTGTATTGCTGGCGCGCGTATTCTTCGCGCTCGGCTTGACGCTGCATTTCCTCGCGGTAGGAAATCGGATGCGGGCGGCGATAGCGGTCCACGCCGTGGGCCATCAGCGCGTGGCAGGAGTCCAGCGTCGCCTCGACCGGACCGATGCCGTACTTTTCCTCGCAAGCCATGACGTACTTGCGGGCGAACACCAGATAGTCCAGCACGCCGTCGGCCTCGGTCCACTGCCGGAACAGGTAGTTGCCCTTGAAGAAGGAATTGTGGCCGTAGCAGGCATGCGCGATCACCAGCGCCTGCATGGCCATGGAATTCTCTTCCATCAGGTAGGCGATGCAGGGATTGGAGTTGATGACGATCTCGTAGGCCAGCCCCTGCACGCCCCGCCGGTAGGCCTGCTCGTTGCGGATGAACTCCTTGCCGTAGGACCAGTGCGGATAGCCTATCGGCAGTCCGACCGAGGCATACGCGTCCAGCATCTGTTCGGACGTGATGACCTCGATCTGGCTGGGATAGGTATCCAGCCCGAATTCCCGCGCGATCTCTCCTATGGCCTCGTCATAGCGCTGGATCAGTTCGAAGGTCCATTCCGAGGTGGTCGAGATCGGCTGAGCCGCCGGGGGCGGCGGCGCTTCACGCGCCGGATGGGCAGCGATCATGCGGTCTCCTTCTTGAACAGATCGTGCAGCACGCCGAAAATCTCGCGGCGCTCGCGTATGCGCCGCATCGCGAAATGCGGCGCCGTCTCGCGCTCGTACTCGGCCCACAGGCTGCTCTTGCGCATCTCGTCCACGTCGGGAATCTCGATATAGGCGTAGTAGCGCGTGAGCGGCAGCAGATGCTCGGACAGGAAGCGAGCGCTCTTGGCCGCGTCGGCACCGAAGGAATCGCCATCGGTGGCCTGCGCCGCGTAGATGTTCCAGGTGGCGGGCGAATAGCGTTCGGTCACGATCTCATGCATGAGTTCGAGGGCCGACAGGACCACCGTCCCCCCGCTCTTGGGATCGTGGAAGAAGGTCTGCTCGTCCACCTCTTCGGCGTTGTCCGTATGCCGCACGAACACCAGGTCCACGCGTTCGTACTTGCGCGACAGGAACAGGTACAGCAGCGTGAAGAAGCGCTTGGCGAGATCCTTCTTGTTCTCGTCCATGGACCCCGAGACATCCATCAGGCAGAACATCACGGCGCGCGCCACCGGCGCCGGCTCGACCACGCGATGCCGGTAGCGCAGGTCGAGCGAATCGAGGAACGGCACGCGCGCGAGCCTGGCCCGATGCGCCTCGACCTCGGCGCGCAAGGCATCGAGCTCGTCTTCCGGGGCGCCCGCCTCTTCCGACTCCTCGAGCTTCTGCTGCGCCTCCTGCAGGCCCAGCCGCGAACCGCCGCTGAGCGCGATCCGCCGCGACAGCGAGGTCTTGAGCGTGCGCCCCACGCTCAGCGTGCTCGGAGACCCCGTCGTGGTATAGCCCGCGCGCCGCCACTTCTGCTGGTTGATCTCGCCCAGCTGAGTACGGATCAGGTGGGGGAGCTCCATGTCCTCGAAGAAAAGGTTCAGGAACTCGTCCCGGGACAGGCTGAACGTGAACGGATCCACCGAGTCGCCCTCGCCCGGCTCGGACGGGTCGCCGTCGTCGCCACCCCGGGGCCGGTCGATCTTGTCCCCCTTGGCGAACTCGCGGTTGCCGGGATGGACGATCTCGCGATCCCCGCCCCTGCCATAGCGGAAGCTGGGTTCGGAGATGTCCTTGGCCGGGAGGTTGATTTCACCGCCCTGGTCCATCTCTTCAATGGACCGTTCCTGGACCAGCTCGCGGACTGCCTTGCGTATCTGGTCCTTGTACCGCCTGATGAAGCGCTCCCGGTTGACAGCGCTCTTGTTACGGCCGTTGAGCCGCCGATCGATGAGTGAATTCATATTCACCTAGCTCACGAAGACTTCCTCACCCGCAAGTACCACTCGCACAGCAAGCGGACTTGCTTTTCGGTATAGCCTTTCTCGACCATCCGTTCGACAAAGCTCTCGTGCTTGCGCTTGTCTTCGACCGAAGCCTTGGCATTGAACGAAATGACCGGGAGCAGATCCTCGGTGTTGGAGAACATTTTCTTCTCGATCACCTCGCGCAGCTTCTCGTAGCTGGTCCACGCGGGATTGCGGCCGTTGTTGTTGGCGCGGGCGCGCAGCACGAAGTTCACGATCTCGTTGCGGAAGTCCTTGGGGTTCGCGATGCCCGCCGGCTTCTCGATCTTCTCGAGCTCGGTGTTGAGCGCCGAGCGGTCGAAGCTTTCCCCCGTCTCGGGGTCGCGGAATTCCTCGTCCTGGATCCAGCAGTCGGCGAACGTGACGTAGCGATCGAAGATGTTCTGCCCGTATTCCGAATACGACTCCAGGTACGCCGTCTGGATTTCCTTGCCGATGAACTCCGCGTAGCGCGGCCCCAGGTAGCCCTTGATGTGCTCCAGGTAGCGCCGGCGGATCTCGTCGGGGTAGTCCTCGCGGCCGATGCGCTGCTCCAGCACGTACATCAGGTGCACCGGATTGGCGGCGATCTCGGTCTGGTCGTAGTTGAAGACACTGGACAGGATCTTGTAGGCGAAGCGCGTCGAGACGCCCGTCATGCCTTCGTCGGTGCCGGCGTAGTCCTTGTACTCCTGGAGGACCTTGGCCTTGGGATCGACATCCTTCAGGCTCTCGCCGTCATACACCCGCAGCTTCGAATAGATGCTGGAATTCTCGGGCTCCTTGAGCCGCGTCAACACCGAGAACTGCGCCATCATGTCGAGCGTGCCGGGCGCGCACGGCGATTCGGCCAGCGAGCTGTTCTGCAACAGCTTGCGGTAGATCTTGACCTCTTCAGACACCTGCAGGCAGTACGGCACCTTGACGATGTAGATACGGTCCAGGAACGCCTCGTTGTGCTTGTTGTTGCGGAAGGTCTGCCATTCGGACTCGTTGGAATGCGCAAGGATGATCCCGTTGAACGGGATGGCCGAAAACCCTTCGGTACCCTTGAAGTTGCCTTCCTGGGTCGCCGTCAGCAAGGGATGCAGCATCTTGATGGGCGCCTTGAACATTTCAACGAATTCGAGCATGCCCTGGTTGGCCAGGCACAGTCCTCCCGAATAGCTGTAGGCATCGGGATCGTCTTGCGAGTAGCGGTCCAGCTTGCGGATATCGACCTTGCCGACCAGCGAGGAGATGTCCTGGTTGTTCTCGTCGCCCGGTTCGGTCTTGGCGATGGCGAGCTGCCTCAGCACCGAAGGCTGGAGCCTGACCACGCGGAACTGCGAGATATCGCCGTCGAATTCCCTGAGCCGCTTGATGGCCCACGGCGACATGATGCCCGTCAGGTAACGGCGGGGAATGCCGTATTCTTTTTCGAGCTGGTCGCCGAAGCGGTCGGGGTGGAACAGGCCCAGCGGCGATTCATTGACGGGCGAACCCTTCAGGGCATAGATGGGATGCGCTTCCATCAGCGCCTTCAGGCGCTCCGCGATGGACGACTTGCCGCCACCGACCGGTCCCAGCAGATAGAGGATTTGCTTGCGTTCTTCCAGCCCCTGGGCCGCGTGCTTGAAGAACGCCACGATCTGATCGATCACGTCCTCCATGCCGAAGAATTCCTTGAAGGCGGGATAGCGGCGGATCAGGCGATTGGAAAACAGGCGCGACAACCGCGGATCGTTGCGCGTATCGACCAGTTCTGGCTCGCCTATCGCGGCAAGCATGCGCTCGGCCGAACTGGCGTAGACCACGGGATCCCTGCGGGCGAGGTCCAGATACTCCTCGAGAGAAAGTTCGGTTTCCTGCGTCTTGGCGTATTGAGACTTGAACCCTTCGACGATGTTCAGCACGGACAACCTCCAACAGCGAGTGAATGAAAACTTCCTACACGACTCTGTTGTTGTTAGTGCCGGTCGAGCCGGCTTCCGGTTCTTCCCGCCGGATGAACTGACGACCTCCTTGCAAACATCATACGGCGCATCGGCACGGACGATTCGTTTTCTGTTGCGCACGAACGATATTTTTTTGGCTCATCTCCTAGGGGTATACACTCTTAAGGCTCTGGATCGATGTGCGGAGTTCCGCAAACTACGAACCATGTTTCATCCCTTTCGATCGTCGCAACCGCATGCAAAATAAAGTGCGGCGCCCCTTTCCTACATAGCCAAAAATTTGCTATACTTTTTTTCTTTCGGGGCGTAGCGCAGCCTGGTAGCGCACTTGCATGGGGTGCAAGGGGTCGCGAGTTCGAATCCCGCCGCCCCGACCATATACAAGTTCTTGACCTGTATTAGTCGGAACCGAAGAAAAAAAGCCCGGTGGCCAAAAGCTGCCGGGCTTTTTGTTTTCCAGCGGGCCGGCGAGTCGATGCCCCCGCGCCCGCTGGGCGCCGCTAGCGCGCCACTGCCGCCCGCAGCGGCAGCGCGGTCTTGTAGCGCACCTGTTTGAGCGCGAAGCTCGAACGGATCTTCTCGACCTGGGCGATAGGCGAAAGCTGTTCCAGGATGAAACTCTCCAGTGCCTGCATGTCTGGCACGGCTACCCGAAGCAGGTAGTCGGCGTCCCCCGTCATCAAGTAGCACTCCATGACTTCCTCGCGGGCGCAGATGGCGTCCTCGAACGCCTGCAACGCCTTGCGATTCTGCTGCTTCAGGCTGATGGAAATAAAGACGTTCAGGTGCAGGCCCAGTTGCTGCGGGTCGAGCAAGGCGACGTACCTGCGGATCAGGCCTGCTGCCTCCAGGGCCTTGACGCGCGTCAGGCATGGCGATGGCGACAAATGCACCCGGCGCGCCAGTTCTACGTTGGAGATGCTGGCATCGGCCTGCAGCTCGGCAAGGATGCGCCGGTCGATGTCATCGAGACCAATCATGCTTCATCTCCCCAGTTTGAAAGAATTTTCTGCCGCTCAATCGCATTTTCTCCAGAATTTTCAGAGAAAAATGCCGAGCCTTCAAGCGTAGAATTTTTCATGACAAGACGAGGAGGCGCACGCATGTACGACGAATCCCGGCACCTGGCGCGGCAGGACGGCCCGCCGGTCGACCCGGACCCCGTGGAAACCGCCGAGTGGCGGGACGCCCTGAGCTCGATGCTGGAGGCAAACGGCCCGGGCCGCGTGCGACAGATCCTCGACATGCTGGCCGAGGCGGCCAGCGATCCGGCGATCGGCTGGCGCCCGCCGCGCAATACTCCCTACGTCAACACCATCGCCGTCGAGGCGCAGCCCCCCTTCCCCGGCGATCTCGCCATCGAGGAACGGCTGGCCGCGCTGATGCGCTGGAATGCGCTGGCCATGGTCGTCCGCGCCAACCTCGCTCACGGCGAGCTGGGCGGCCACATCGCCAGCTATGCCAGCGCCGCCGATCTGTTCGAGGTCGGCTTCAATCACTTTTTCCGGGGCGGCCCCGCGAGCCAGGCGGACCTGGTGTTCTGCCAGCCGCATTCCGCGCCGGGCATCTACGCCCGGGCCTTCCTGGAAGGCCGCCTGGAAGAGGCCGACCTGGCGCACTACCGGCAGGAGATCACCGCCCGGGCACAAGGCATCCGCGGCCTGTCCAGCTACCCCCATCCCTGGCTCATGCCCGATTTCTGGCAATTCCCCACCGGCTCGATGGGCATCGGACCCATCAACGCCATCTACCAGGCCCGCTTCATGCGCTATCTGGCGCATCGCGGCCTGCTCGACACGAGTGGCCGGAAGGTGTGGGGCATCTTCGGCGACGGCGAGATGGACGAACCCGAAAGCATGTCGGCACTGACCCTGGCGGCCCGCGAAGGGCTCGACAACCTGGTCTGGGTGGTGAACTGCAATCTCCAGCGGCTCGATGGCCCGGTGCGTGGCAACGGCCGCATCGTCGACGAACTCGAAGCCCTGTTTGCCGGCGCCGGCTGGAACGTGATCAAGCTGCTGTGGGGATCGGACTGGGATGGCCTGTTCGCCCGGGATGCCGGCGGCGCCCTGCGGCGGGCCTTCGCGCGGACGGTGGACGGACAGTTGCAGACCTTCGCGGCCAAGGATGGCCGCTTCAACCGCGACCACTTCTTCGGCCAGGACCCGCAACTCGCCCTGCTGGCGCAGGGCCTTACCGACGAAGAGATCGACCGGCTCCGCCGCGGCGGCCACGACCTGGTGAAGATCCATGCCGCCTATCACGCGGCCGCCCGCAGCACCGGGCGCCCCACCGTCATCCTGGCCCAGACCAAGAAAGGCTACGGCATGGGCGAGGCGGGCCAGGGCAAGATGACCACCCACCAGCAGAAGAAGCTGGACCGCGACGCACTGATCGCCTTCCGCGACCGTTTCTCGCTGCCGCTGAGCGACGAGCAGGCCGCATCCCTGGCCTTCCTCCATCCCGGCGCGGACAGTGCCGAGATCCGCTACCTGCATGACCGGCGCGGCACATTGGGTGGCCCCGTGCCCGCCCGCTCGCCGCGTGCGGAGGCGGTTTCTATCCCCCCGCTCGATCGCTATGCCTCCTTTGCCCTCCAGGCCGATGGCAAGGAAATGTCGACCACCATGGCCTTCGTGCGCCTACTGACCGGCCTGCTCAAGGATGACCTGCTCGGCCCGCGCGTCGTGCCCATCGTGGCCGACGAGGCGCGCACCTTCGGCATG
The DNA here is from genome assembly GCA_009360345.1 of Alcaligenaceae bacterium SAGV5. Classification (GTDB taxonomy): domain Bacteria; phylum Pseudomonadota; class Gammaproteobacteria; order Burkholderiales; family Burkholderiaceae_B; genus Pigmentiphaga. Next base: position 915,023 of record SPDP01000001.1, on the reverse strand, counting down.
GCGGCGCTGTTCCGGCAGATCGGCATCTATTCCAGCGTGGGCCAACGCTACGAACCCGAGGACATCGGCTCGGTGCTGAGTTATCGCGAGGCGATGGACGGCCAGATCCTGGAGGAAGGCATCAGCGAGGCCGGCGCGATCAGTTCCTGGACCGCGGCGGCCACCAGCTACGCCGTGCATGGCACGGCGATGCTGCCGTTCTACATCTACTATTCCATGTTCGGTTTCCAGCGTGTGGGCGACCTGATCTGGGCGGCCGCCGACCAGCGCGCCCGCGGCTTCCTGCTGGGCGCCACCGCCGGCCGCACCACGCTCGGCGGCGAAGGCCTGCAGCACCAGGACGGTGCCAGCCTGGTGGCCGCGGCGGCCGTCCCCAATTGCCGGGCCTACGATCCCGCGTTCGCTTCCGAGGTCGCCGTCATCATCGACCACGGCATGCGGGCCATGCTCGAACGCCAGGAAGACGTCTTCTACTACCTCACGCTGGTCAACGAGAGCATCCCCCAGCCCAGCCTGCCGCCCGATACCCATGAAGGCATCATCAAAGGGCTCTACCGGCACATCACCCACGGCCAGGGCGAGCCCGCGATACGCCTGCTGGGGTCCGGCGCGATCCTGCGCGAAGTCATTGCGGCCGGCGAACTGCTGGCCGCAGACTGGGGCATCGCCAGCGAGGCCTGGAGCGCGACCAGCTACGCGGAACTGGCCCGGGACGCGCGCGACGTCGAACGTTGGAACCGCCTGCATCCGGACCAGCCCTCGCGGCGCAGCCACGTCGAGCAATGCCTGGCGGGCAACGCTCCCGTGGTGGCCGCGAGCGACTACGTCCGCGCCTGGCCGTCGCTGATCGCGCCCCATTGCCCCGCGCGGATGACGGTGCTGGGAACGGACGGCTTTGGCCGCAGCGATACCCGGGGCGCCCTGCGCCAGTTCTTCGAGGTCGATCGTTTCCACATTGTCCTGGCCGCGCTGAGCGCGCTCGCCGACGCCGGCGCATGTCCTCGCGAGCGATGCGGGCAGGCCATTGCCCGCTATCCGATACGGACGGACCCGCGTCCGGCCTGGGAGGCCTGAGACGCGTGGAAACAAGGAGGGATGGCCCCTAGCGGACCAGGCTGGTCTCGCGGGCGGACTGCAACAGGCCGACGATATCGGCCAGCTCCGCCCGGATGGCCTGCAGCTCGGGCTCTTCGATGGAGACCAGCGCCACCTGGGGCGTGTCGTCCGCGTGCGCCCGGGATTCGTCCAGCCGGTTGCGCGCGCCGCTGATGGTAAAGCCCTGCTCGTACAGCAGTTCGCGGATACGGCGGATCAACAGCACTTCGTGATGCTGGTAGTAGCGGCGGTTGCCCCGTCGCTTGATGGGCTTGAGCTGGGTGAACTCCTGTTCCCAGTAGCGCAGCACATGCGGCTTGACACCGCACAGCTCGCTGACCTCGCCTATCGTGAAATAGCGCTTGGCGGGAATGGGCGGAAGAACGACGGGGGGCTCGATGCGCGCCATAAGACCTCTCAGGACGGATTCTGTTCGCGCAACGCGACCTGTTCGACCATGCTCTTGAGCTTCTGGCTCGCATGGAAGGTGACGACGCGGCGGGCGGCGATGGGGATTTCCTCGCCCGTCTTGGGATTGCGTCCCGGCCGCTGCGGCTTGTTGCGCACCTGGAAGTTGCCGAAGCCCGATAGCTTGACCATGTCGCCGCGTTCCAGCGCGTCGCGGATTTCCTCGAAGAAGGTTTCGACCATGTCCTTGGCTTCGCGCTTGTTCAGGCCGACCCGCTCGAACAGCAGGTCGGCCAGTTCGGCCTTGGTCAGGGTACGCGAATCGACTCCGCCCTGCGGCAGGTCGGAGTCGGAATCGGCGTCGAACGCGTCCGGGGAAGCGTAGCTATCGGAAACGAGAGAATGCATAGACACGGATGGAAAGCGGTATCAAACCCTCAACCGCGCACCGTGCTCGGATTCCAGCGCGGCGCGGATACGGGCCAGGCACGCCTCGACTCGGGCGTCGTCCAGGGTTACCGAAGTATCCTGTAGCCAGAAGCGGAAGGCAAGGCTTTTTTCCTTTTCTAACAAGGACTTATCCCGCCAAACATCGAAAATCCGTGCATCCTGGACGACTGCCAGTTCAGGCTCCCTGGCCACCAGATGGCGCACCGTGTCCAACATCTGCTGCGCCGTCACCGCCTCGGCCACCCACAGCGCCAGGTCGCGGATCACCACCGGCTGGCGCGAGATCTCGCGCAGCGCGGGCAGCGGACGGACGGCGATGCGATCGGCATCCAGCTCGAATACCACGGGAGCGTGCGGCAGTTCCGCGCGCTGCAGCCAGCGCGGGTGCAGTTCGCCTATCCAGCCGACGGTCTCGCCGTCGATGACGATGCGGGCGCCGCGGCCGGGATGCAGGGCCGGATGCGTGTCGGGCACGAAGCGCGGCGCCTCGCTGGACCCGCCGGCCAGCAGGGCCTCCACGTCCGCCTTCACGTCGTAGAAATCGACCTGCCGGGTCTGCGTTCCCCACTGCTCTTCCACCGCCGGCCCGTAGGCCAGGCCGGCAAGGCGCATGGGCTGGTTCACGCCCGCCACCGTCAGCGGACCATCGGCCACGCCCGCGTCGCGCCAGAAGACCCGGCCCAGTTCGAACACCCGCACGCGGCTGGTCTTGCGGTTCACGTTGTACTGGGCGTTGGCCACCAGGCCGCCGATCAGGCTGCTGCGCATGACGGACAACTGGCTGGCGATGGGATTGAGCAGGCGGATGGGATCCGGGTTGCCCGCATAATCGCGTTCCCACTCTGCTTCCACGAAGCTGAAATTGATCACCTCCTGGTAGTCCAGGTCGGCCATCGTGTGGCGCAGCGCGTGGAAGGTGTGGCGCTCTTCCGGCACCGCGCTGACCGCGGCCCGCGCCAGCGGCGGCAGGTCGGGGATGCGCTCGAAGCCGTGCACGCGCGCGACTTCCTCGATCAGGTCTTCCTCGATCTCGATATCGAAGCGGAAGGAAGGAGGAGTCACGACGAACGCACCGGGTTCCCGCACGAAGGGCAGCCCCAGGCGGGTGAAGATGTCGGCGATCTCGTCTTCCGGCACGTCCACGCCCAGGACCTTGTGGCAACGTGCCACGCGCAGGCGCACGGGCTGGCGCTGGGGCAGGTTGACGATCTGGTCGTCCACGGGACCTGCCTGGCCGCCGCAGACCTGCACGATCAGGCTGGTCAGGTATTCCAGGTCGGCGGGGATGTTGGCGTAGTCCACGCCGCGCTCGAAGCGGTGGCTGGCATCGGTGCTGAAGTTGTAGCGGCGCGCGCGGCCGGCGATGCTGGCGGGCCACCAAAAGGCGGCCTCGAGATAGATGTCGCGGGTCTCGGTGGACACCGAGGTGGCCTCGCCGCCCATGATCCCGGCCAGGCACTCGGGGCCGTTGTCGTCGGCGATCACGCCGACCTGCCCGTCCACCTCGACGGTCTGGCCGTTCAGCAGCAGCACTTGCTCGCCCGGCAGACCCCAGCGCACGTGCAGGCCGCCATGCACCTTGGCGAGGTCGAACACGTGGCTGGGGCGGCCCAGTTCCAGCATGACGTAATTGGAGATGTCCACCAACGCGGAAATCGAGCGCTGGCCGGCGCGCTCGAGGCGCCGCTTGATCCATTCCGGCGTGGGAGCCGACGCGTCGACACCGCGGACGACCCGCCCCACGTAGCGGCCGCACAGGTCCGGCGCATGCACGGTCACCGGGACACGGTCGTCGATGGCGACCGCCACCGGGTCCAGCCTTGGCGCGGCCAGCGGTGCGCCGGTCAGGGCCGAGACTTCGCGCGCCACCCCCAGCACCGACAGGCAGTCCGCCTTGTTGGGGGTGAGTTTGAGAGTAAAGACCGTATCGTCCAGTTGCAGCCAGTCGCGCACGGATATGCCGACCGTCGCCTCCGGGCCCAGGTCAAGCAGGCCGGCATGGTCCTGCGACAGGCCCAGTTCGCGCGCCGAACACAGCATGCCGGCGGATTCGACGCCGCGCATCTTGGCCACGCCTATCTTGATGTCGCCAGGCAGGCGGGCCCCCACGGTGGCCAGCGGCACTTTCATGCCGACCGCCACGTTGGGCGCGCCACACACGATCTGCAAGGGCTCGCCCTGCCCCGCATCGACCTTGCACACGCGCAGCTTATCGGCATTGGGATGCGGCTCGAGCGCCAGCACCTGGGCCACCACCACGCCGCTGAAGGCCGGCGCCACCGGTTCGGCTTCCTCGACCTCGAGGCCGGCCATGGTCAATTGATGGGCCAGTTCGTCGGTCGAAATGGCGGGATTCGTCAGCGCCCGCAACCAGGATTCGGGGAATTGCATGTGTCTAGATCCCCCCCCTACGCGCTTCGCGCGCCCCCCAGGGGGCGATGCGGGTGGATCCGGTTTTGCCGGTCCGCCGGTTTCGCCCCCTGGGGGGCGCGCGTGAGCGCGTAGGGGGGGGCCTCCTTCAATTGAATTGTTTGAGGAAGCGCAGATCGCCTTCGAAGAACTGGCGCAGGTCGTTCACGCCGTAGCGCAGCATCGTCAGTCGTTCCAGGCCGGAGCCGAAGGCAAAGCCGATGTAGCGTTCCGGATCCAGGCCGAAGTTGCGCACCACCGCAGGGTGCACCTGTCCCGAGCCGGAGATCTCCAGCCAACGGCCCTTGTTGGGGCCGGAGGTGAACATCATGTCGATCTCGGCCGACGGTTCGGTGAACGGGAAGAACGACGGGCGGAAACGCAGCACCAGGTCGTCGGTCTCGAAAAAGGCGCGCAGGAAATCGGTATAGACGCCCTTCAGGTCGGCGAACGAGATGTTCTCGTCTATCCACAGGCCCTCGACCTGGTGGAACATGGGCGAATGCGTGGCATCGCTGTCGACGCGGTAGGTCCGCCCGGGGGCGATCACCTTGATGGGCGGCTGGTGGGCGCGCGCATAGCGCACCTGCATCGGGCTGGTATGCGTGCGCAGCAGCAGCGGCAGGCCCTTGTCGTCCTTCATGTCGACGTAGAACGTATCCTGCATCGACCGGGCGGGATGGTTCTCGGGATTGTTCAGCGCCGTGAAATTGGTCCAGTCGTTCTCGATCTCGGGACCATCGGCCACGTCGAAGCCGATGGAACGGAAAATCTGCTCGATCCGCTCCCAGGTGCGGATGACCGGGTGGATGCCGCCCCGGCTGCGGCCGCGGCCGGGCAGCGTGACGTCGATGGTTTCTTCGGCCAGGCGAGCGTTCAGCCTGGCGTCGGCCAGCGCCTGGCGGCGTTCGTTCAACAGCGCCTCGATCCGGCCCTTGGCCTCGTTGATGCGCGCTCCCTCGGTGCGTTTCTGCTCCGGCGTCAGGCTGGCCAACCCCTTGAGCAGCGCCGTCAACGCGCCCTGCTTACCCAGGAACCGGGCCTTTTCGTTCTCGAGCGCGTTGGGGTCGGACGCGGCCGCGAAGGCCTCCCCGGCTTGGCGTATCAGATCGTCCAGATTCTGGGACATGGCGGATTCGTATCAATAGGAAAAAAATGGGTCGCCACAAACACGAACGGGGCTTCAAGAGAAGCCCCGTTCGGGTGTTGCACTCGTGGCTCGCGGCGCTCGACCGGGCGTGGCCGGCATCCGGCCGCGCCCGTGGGCGTCGCTAGCGAGCTCAGGCGGCCAGGGCGTTCTTGACTTGCTGCACGATCGCGGCAAAACCCGCCTTGTCGCGCACAGCCAGGTCGGCCAGCACCTTGCGGTCCAGGTCGATCGCAGCCTTCTTCAGGCCGGCGATGAACACACTGTACGACACGCCATGCTCGCGGACGGCGGCGTTGATACGCGTGATCCACAGCGCGCGGAAGGTGCGCTTCTTGGCACGGCGGTCGCGATAGGCGTACTGGCCGGCGCGCATGACCGCCTGCTTGGCGACGCGGAAGACGTTACCGCGGCGGCCACGGTATCCCTTGGCGGCGCTGATGACTTTCTTGTGGCGGGCCCGGGCGGTTACCCCACGTTTGACTCTAGGCATTTGAAAACTCCAATATCAGCGGGTTGGGATCAGGCAAACGGCATCATTGCCCGCACGGATTTCACATCGGCCTCGTGGACCGCGGTGGAACCGCGCAACTGACGCTTGTTCTTGGTGGTTTTCTTCGTGAGGATGTGGCGCTTGAACGCCTGGCCCCGCTTGATGGAACCGCTACCGCGGACCTTAAAGCGCTTGGCGGCGCTTTTCTTGGTCTTCATCTTAGGCATGACTGCTTCCTGTACGTTTACATGCTCACGGGTGCCGACGATATCCTGCCGGACTTGACGACCCGCATTCACTTGTTTTCCCTGTTCCGGGTCCCTGCGACGCACCGCCAGCGCGGGGTTCACCCCGCCTGATGGATTTGAAGGCGCCGCAAAGAAGCCGGATTGCCCGGTGCCAGGAATTTCGCACCAGGATTTTCGCCGGGATGCCCCCACAAAGGGCACGGCCATCCCGGAAAACCCACGATTATACCGCGTTATTCGCCCGCGGCACCCTTGCCGACCGGCAGAGCCTTCTTCTTGGGAGCCAGCACCATCACCATCTGGCGTCCTTCCAGCTTGGGCATCGCTTCGACCGCGCTGATCTCGACCAGATCGTCGCGCACACGCTCCAGCACGCGCATCCCCAGTTCCTGGTGGGCCATTTCGCGGCCGCGGAAGCGCAGCGTGACCTTGGCCTTGTCGCCCTCTTCCAGGAACCGGCGCAGATTACGCAGCTTGACCTGGTAATCGCCCTCGTCGGTGCCGGGACGGAACTTGACTTCCTTGACCTGGATGATCTTCTGCTTGAGCTTGGCTTCGTGCTGACGCTTCTGCTCTTGGTACTTGAACTTGCCGTAATCCATCAGGCGACAGACCGGAGGCTGCGCGTTCGGGGCAATTTCTACCAGATCCACATCACTCTGTTCGGAAAGCCTGACTGCTTCGGCCAGCTTGACGATGCCAAGCTGTTCGCCGTCGACCCCAATCAGGCGCACCTCAAGTGCGGTAATTTCACCATTGATGCGATTCGGCTTGTCGGTAGCGATGTCTAAAACTCCTGAATTTGATTGAAACGGCCGCCTGCGGCACACCCAGCCGCCGGCACGGACCGCGCCCGGGCCCCGGAACGGCCAACCACGCGATCAAGACGGATTGGCGGGGACTTCCGGATTCCGGCGCTCGGCCACGTCGGCAGCGAGCCGCGACGAGAACACATCGATCGGGAGAACCCCCAGGTCGATGCCGCCGCGGGCGCGTACGGCCACCGATGCAGCTTGCCGTTCTTTTTCCCCCACCACGAGGATATAGGGAATTTTTTGCAAGCTGTGCTCCCGGATTTTATAGGTGATCTTTTCACCACGCAAATCCGATTCCACTCTAAACCCTTGTTTTTTCAGGGTTTGCGCGACACTTTGGGCGTATTCGGCCGTGGATTCCGAAATATTGCAGACGACGGCCTGGACCGGCGCCAGCCAGGGCGGCATGGCCCCGCCGAAGTTCTCGATCAGCATGCCGATGAAACGTTCCATGGAACCCAGGATCGCCCGGTGCAGCATGACGGGGGTCACGCGCTGGTCGTGCTGGTCCACGTACTCGGCGCCCAGCCGGCCAGGCATCGAGAAATCCACCTGGATCGTGCCGCACTGCCAGTGGCGGCCGATGGCGTCCTTCAGCGTGTACTCGATCTTCGGACCATAGAAGGCGCCGTCGCCCGGGCTGATCTCGTACTCGCAGCCGGAACGGCGCAGGCTTTCGATCAGCGCCTGCTCGGCCTTGTCCCAGACCTCGTCCGACCCGATCCGGCTTTCCGGCCGCGTGGCGATCTTGTACAGGATGTCGGTGAAGCCGAAGTCGCGGTAGACGCGCTGCAGCTGCGCCGTGAAGGCCACGCACTCGTCCAGGATCTGGTCCTCGGTACAGAAAATGTGGCCGTCGTCCTGCGTAAAGCCGCGCACACGCATCATCCCGTGCAGCGCCCCCGAGGGCTCGTTGCGGTGGCACTGGCCGAATTCGCCGTACCGCAGCGGCAGGTCGCGATAGGAATGCAGGTTGGCGCGGAAGATCTGCACGTGGCCCGGGCAGTTCATGGGCTTGAGCGCGTAGTAGCGGTTCTCGGACTCCGTCGTGAACATGTTGTCCCGATAGTTGTCCCAGTGTCCTGTCTTTTCCCACAGCGAGCGGTCCAGGATCTGCGGCGCCTTGACCTCCTGGTAGCCGCTGTCGCGGTAGACGCCGCGCACGTATTGCTCGACCTGCTGCCAGATCGTCCAGCCCTTGGGGTGCCAGAACACCAGCCCCGGCGCTTCGTCCTGGAAGTGGAACAGGTCCAGCTCGCGGCCCAGCTTGCGGTGATCGCGCTTCTCGGCCTCTTCCAGCATCGTCAGGTAGGCATCCTGGTCTTCCTTCTTCGCCCAGGCCGTGCCGTAGATGCGCTGGAGCATCTCGTTCTTGCTGTCGCCGCGCCAATAGGCGCCGGCCACCTTCATCAGCTTGAACACCTTGAGCTTGCCGGTGGACGGCACGTGCGGGCCGCGGCACAGGTCGATGAAATCGCCTTCGCGGTACAGCGAAATCGTCTGGTTGTCCGGGATGGACGCGATGATCTCGGCCTTGTACTTCTCGCCTATCGAGTTGAAAAAGTCCACCGCGTCGTCGCGCTTCCATTCCTCGCGCGTGACGATCTCGTCCTTCCTGGCCAGCTCCAGCATCTTGTTCTCGATGGCGGCCAGGTCCTCGGGCGTGAACGGCCGCGAGTACGAGAAATCGTAGTAGAAGCCGTTGTCGATGACCGGACCGATGGTGACCTGGGCCTCGGGGAACAGCGACTTGACCGCGTAGGCCAGCAGGTGCGCCGTCGAATGGCGGATGAGGTCGAGCCCGTCGGCGTCCTTGCCGGTGATGATGGCCAACTGGACATCGCGGTCTATCGTGTGGCTCGTATCGACCAGGGTGGACTCGCTGCCTTCGTAGGTGACCCGGCCGGCCAGGGCGGCCTTGGCCAGCCCGGCGCCGATGGACGCGGCGACGTCTGCCACCGTGACGGGGGCCGGAAACTCACGCTGGGAACCATCGGGCAGCGTTACCTTGATCATTGAAGCGACCTCGAAAGAGATGGAGAAAAACCCTGGGACGAACCTGAAACGAAAAACGCGGCACCGGGCCGCGTTTCTTGCTTTCTGCAGGATCCCGGGCCCAGGGGCCCGGCGGGAACGGACGATGCGATCCAGGAAACCAACGCGGCTAGCCGGCGATGTTCCCCGAGGTAGTTCGATCGAGCATGGAAATGACGCGCATGCCGCTGTCCGTTCGTGTTGCAGTAAGGGTCTACGTTGCCTGGGATTTTAGCACAGCGCCCCCTTGCGGCCCAGCATGGAACTGCCCGCGCGGGCGCAGGAAGAAGCCGTTCAGTCTCTGTTCGAGCGCATGGGCGATCCAGCCCGAGGTCCGGCCCATGGCCCACAGCGCGCTGGCGGCGCCGGGCGGCAGGTCCCAGGCCGCGCAGGCCGCGACCAGGCCGAGCTCGATCCGGGGCGGCACCCCTACCCTGGCCTGGACTTCGTCCAGGAAGCGCAGCAGCGTCCCGGCGCGGCGGCCGGGGCGCGGGTGCGCGCGCGCCATGCCTATCAGCAGCGCCGCCCGCGGGTCCCCCTGGGGATAGGATTCGATGCCGAAGGCCGACGAGCGAGCGCGGTCGCGCACCACCCGCGCCACCCAGGCGTCGAGCTGACCGCGAGAGCGGACGGCCGCCAGCGTGTCCTCGATGCGGTCGCATCCGCCGGCCAGGCCCGTGCCGGACAGGGCCGCCAGCGCCGCCCCCACGCAGGCATGGAGCTCGGCGCCGACCGAGGCGGCAATACGCGCGCTGAACGTGGGCGGCGACAGCTCGTGGTCCGCGCTCAGGATCAGCATGGCGTTCAGCACCCGCAGCAGGTCGGGAGCGGCCTCCTTGCCCATGGCTTCGGCCAGGTGCTGGGCCAGCGGCTTGGCGCCGGCCGGCGCCCGGTGGCGGCGCGGGCCGGACAGCAGGCCACAGCAGCCGGCGAACGCCAGCACGAGCTGCCTCGCCGCCGGGACGGCCCCGCCCCCGCGCACCTCCTCGTCCACCGAGCCGCCGCCCAGGGCCAGCGCCGCTGCCTGGAACACCCGGACCATGCGCGGCGCCTCGCCCGGCTCCGGCGAGAAGGCGGCCAGCGCGCGGCGGGCGCGGGTCGGCAGAGGCAGGGCCGGCCAGATACTGGCGCCCTCGGGCAGCACGCCGGTCCATAGCAGTTCGGCCACGTTCTCGAACGCCCCCGGGTATTCGACCAGGTCCGCCGCCAGGCGCCCCCGGTAGCGCGGTCCGGCCGGCGTGATTTCCGTAATGCCGGTGTCGATTACCGGCTGCCCCCAGCGCAGCGCCGTCGCCGCCACGGCACCATGCCCCATTCGGGCCTGGCTGCGCGTTCGCAGCCCCTCGACTTCGTCGCGCAGGTAAAGGCGGGTCTTGCGGCCCGGCTGCGCGACCGGATGCAGCAGGCCGCGGCTGACATAGGTGTACAGCGTGGCGGCCTTGACCTGGAGCAGGCGGCACGCTTCCTTCGAGTCGACGAAACCGCCTGCGGCCCAGGCCTGTCCGGCCGCGCCGTTTTCCGTTGGATCCATGGTGGGTTGCGGGCCGGGGGGAGCCCGGTGAATCAGCAATACATCGATTATGCAATCGAGATTGATTCGACGTAAATCGATCCATACACTCCGCTGCACATACCATTGCCGCCGGCACGCCCCCGCCGGCGAAGACAGGAGACACCACCATGACCCCGAGCATGCCCCGCCCCCGCCGGGCCTTCCTTGCACTCGCCCTCGCGGCCCTGGCCCCATCGGCGCACGCCCAGCCGGGCGCCTATCCGTCCCGCCCGATCACCATCGTCGTGCCGTTCCAGGCCGGCGGCGGCGCCGATACCGTGGCGCGCCTGCTGGCCACGAACATCGCCGGCCAGTTGAACGGCCAGACAGTCATCGTCGACAACCGCGCCGGGGCCTCGGGCAACATCGGCGCCAACTACGTCGCGCGTGCCGCCGCCGATGGCTACACGCTGCTGCTGACCAACAGCACCATGACGATCAACGCGGCGTTGAACTTCACCCAGGGCTACGACGCCAGGAAGGACCTGCGGCCGATCGCCCAGCTCGTATCCTCGCCGGTGGCCGTCGGCGTCAACAGCGGCTATCCCGCCCGGACCGTGGCCGAACTCGTCGGCCATCTGCGCGCGAACCCCGGCAAGGCCAACTACTCTTCCTGCGGCAACGGTTCGCCCCAGCACTTCGCCGGCGAGGCCTTCAACCAGGGCGCCAGGGTCGACATGGTGCATGTGCCCTACAACGGCTGCGCCCCGGCGGTCAGCGACGCGCTGGGCAACCAGGTTCCCATCCTGTTCAGCACCATCCCCAACATGGCGCCCCATGCCAAGACCGGCAAACTGCGCATGCTGGGCGTCGCCTCGGCCAAGCGCCTGTCGTTCATGCCCGAGGTGCCGGCCATCGCTGAAACGCCGGAGTTCAAGGACCTGGACATCAGCGTCTGGTTCGGGCTGTTCGCGCCGGCGGCCACGCCGGCCGACGTGCGCGGCCGCATCGAGCAGGCGGTGCTCGCCACGCTCAAGGATCCCAAGCTGCGCCAGGACTTCCAGTCGCGCTACTACGAAGTCGACGCCCTGGGTGCCGACGGCATGAGCCGGCAGGTGGACAAGGACCTGTCCATGTACGCGCAACTGGCCAAGCGGGCCAACATCAAGCTGGAATAGCCACCGCGCCGGCCCCCGCCCCTTTCATCCACACCTCGTCAGGTATCGCCATGTCCACTTCTTCCCCGGCCGCGGCCGGCACGCTGCAACAGCTGATCGACGACCTCGTCGTCGCCAACCGGGTACTGGCCAAGTACAACGTGCTGGACGGCTTCGGCCACGTCAGCGTCCGCCACCCCGAGCGGCCTGGCCATTTCCTGCTGTCGCGCTCGCTCGCGCCGGAACTGGTCACCGCCGCCGACATCATGGAATTCGATGCCGAGTCCGAGCCGATGGCCGGCGAAACGCGCACGCCCTACCTCGAACGCTACATCCACGGCGAGATCTACCGCGCCCGGCCCGATGTGAACGCGGTCGTCCACAGCCACTCGCCGTCGGTCATCCCGTTCGCCAGTTCGTCGGTGCGGCTGCGGCCCATCTATCACATGGCCGGCTTCCTGTCGGGCGGCGCGCCCGTGTTCGACATCCGCTGCTGTTTCGGCGCGACCGACCTGCTGGTGCGCAACCGCGAACACGGGAAAGAACTGGCGAAGACGCTTGGCCAGCAGAACATCTCGCTGATGCGCGGCCACGGCTTCGTCACCGTCGGCGGCGACGTGCGTATCGCGGTGTATCGCGCGATGTACACCGAGACCAACGCGGCCCTGCAGCAGAAGGCCATCGGCCTGGGCGGCGACATCACCTACCTCGACGAAGAGGAAGCCTCGAAGGCCGACACCATGATGGCCGGGGTGATGTTCCGCCCCTGGGAACTGTGGAAGAAGAAGGCGATGGAGGGCTGAGCCCGGCCCCGGGCGGCGCGATGCCGCCCGGACGAGGCCCGCCGCCCCGCCCGCCTGCGCGAGGCTCCTTCCCGTATCAGCCGGCCCTAGGTGATTTGCGGAAATGGCAGGCTGCGCAATCGCTTGCCGCTCAACCGGGCCACCGCATTGGCCACCGCCGGAGCCACGGGCGGCAAGCCGACCTCGCCCATGCCTCCCGGCGCATGATCGGTTGGCATGACCGTCACCTGCACCGCCGGTGCCTGGTTGGCCCGCAGCAGCGTATAGGTATCGAGGTTGTGCTGCTGCACCTGTCCGCCCTTGTAGACCAGACGCTCGCCCAGCGCCGCCGACAGCCCGAACAACGCGGCGCCCTCGACCTGGGCCCGGATGTTGGCCGGACTGATCGCATGGCCGCAATCGACCGCGGCCCAGATGCGATGCACCACCGGCCGGCCCTCGCTCAGCGACACCTCGGCCACCATCGCGATGAAGGTATTCCAGGCATCCGAGAAAGCCAGGCCCAGCTCGCGCCCGGCCTGCCGTTTCTGCCCCCAGCCTGCCATCGCGGCGGCCTCGCGCAACACCGCCTGCGCCCTGGGCTCGCCGGCCGTCAGGTCCAGCCGGTATTGCAATGGATCCTTGCCCGAGGCCGTGGCGATCTCGTCGATCAGGGACTCCATGGAGAACTTCGTGTAGCCCGCCCCCACGGCCCGCCAGAAGCTGACGTCCACGCCGCGCTGTTCGCGGCCATGTTCGATCAACTGGTCGGCGATGCCATAGACGCCATCGGCTCCTTCCATGACGGGCGAATCCCGTCCGCCCGATTTTTCATAGGCCGCCGCCGCCGTCCGCGCCATGATGCTCTCGGACACCAGGCGATGGCGCCAGCCGACGATACGCCCTTGCGCGTCGACACCGGCCACCAGATGCTGGGCTGTCATCGGACGCGGCCGGGCCCGCAGGAAATCATCCTCGCGGGTCCAGATGACCTGGATGGGCACGCCGGGCATGGCCTTGGCCAGCAGCGCCGCATGCAGGCTGTAGTCGGCCTCGGCGCGCCGGCCGTAGCCACCGCCCAGCAACGTGATGTGGACCTTGATGTTCTCGGGCTTGTAGCCCGCGCCCGCGGCCACGGTGCCGATCACCCCCGACGGCGACTGCGAGGGCACCCAGATCTCGATGGCGTCGCCCTGGGCGCGCGCCGTGCAGTTCATGGGTTCCATGGTTACGTGGGCAACGTGGTCGGTGGTGTAGGTGGCGCGGAAGACGCGCGCCGCCCCGGCGATCCTGGCCGCCGCGTCGCCGTGCTTGTGCCAGACCGCGCCCGCCTCGTCCAGGCGTTCGGCCCGCGCGGCGAACTCCGCCAGCGCGGCCTCGCTGTCGTACGAACGGGCCTTGGCCTGCTCGCTCCATTTCACCTCCAGCAGTTCGCGCGCCTTGCGGGCCGTGACGAAGGAGTCGGCCACCACCCCCACCCCGCCCGGAAGGCGAATCACCTTGCGAACACCCGGAACCGCCAGCGCCGCCGCGTCCTTGACCTCCAGCGGCTGCTCGCCCTGCACCGGCGTGTGCAGCACCGCGGCCCACAGCATGCCCGGCAGGCGCACGTCGATGCCGAACCGGGCGCCGCCACCGGACTTGTCCGGCACGTCCACGCGCGGCAGCTCCTTGCCGATCAGGGTGAAGGCGGACATGGGCTTGAGCATGCTCTTGTCCACCTTGGGCAGCGACTGCGGCGCGCGCGCCTCCTCGACCAATTGGCCGTAGGTCATGCGGCGGCCGCTGGGCGCATGGATCAGGGTGCTGCGCTCGGCACGGATCTCGGCCGCCGGCACGCCCCATTTCCCGGCGGCGGCCTGTGCCAGCACCAGCCGGGCCTGCAGCCCGGCCAGGCGCAGCGCCTCGTAATAGCCCTTCACCGTGCGCGAGGAACCCGTCACCATCGCGCCGCCGAAGCCGGGATTGCCGAACCGCCTGGGATCCGCGGGCGCCTGCTCGACCCGGACGGAGCTCCAGTCCAGTTCCATTTCCTCGGCCAGGATCAGTGGAATCGCCGTCATCGTGCCCTGCCCCATTTCCGAGGCGGGCGAATAGACCACGGCGGTGTTGTCCGGCGACAGCGCAACCCAGGCCACCGGACTGAAACTGGCGGTGGCGGCCGCCGCCTCCGGCAACAGGCCGCTCAGGCCGCGCGCGGCGCTCCAGCCTCCCAGCACGACGCCCACCGCGGCCGCGCCCGATCCGGCGATGAAGGCGCGGCGCGTAAACTTGTTCGTTTCCATGGCGCCCCCTATGCCGCGGGTTTCTGGGCGACGCTGACCACCGCGTCGGCGATCTGGTTATAGGTCCCGCAGCGGCACAGGTTGCCCGCCATGCCCTCCAGGACCTGTTCCCGCGACATAGGTCCGTCCGCGCCCGCTAGCATGCCAGTGGCGGTCATCATCTGCCCCGACTGGCAGTAGCCGCACTGGGGCACCTGGTGCGCGATCCACGCCTGGCGCAATGCCTGGCCGGCGCGGGTATCCATCACCCCCTCGATCGTGGTGACCGAGGCCCCCTTCACCGCCGCCGCCGGCAGCACGCACGAACGCGTGGCCTGGCCGTTGAAATGCACGGTACAGGCGCCGCATTGCGCCATGCCGCAACCGAACTTGGTCCCGGTGAGCTGGAAATCTTCCCGCAGCACCCACAGCAGGGGCTTGTCGTCGGCAACGTCGGCCGACACCTGCTTGCCATTGAGCATGAACTCGATCATGGACTCCTCCTTGGATGTTCCTGGCACGCTGGGCCAGGCGGCGCGGCCGGCTCCCTGAGAGCGGCCGCTTCGGTCCCATGCTAGCGGATAGGTGGCGTAAATTCCACGATTTTTGAACACGCTCATCAATGTTCGAGGAAACGAAAAGGCCCGGCACGATGTGTCGTGCCGGGCCTTTTCGTGGGGCGCATCGCGCGCCCATGCATGATCGGCGTCAGCGCGGCCCGAGATAGGCCACCGCGTCGATTTCCAGCAGCGCCAGCGGATCGACCAGATGCGAGACCTCGACCAGGGTGGAAGCCGGTCTGCTGTCGCCGAACAGCGCCTTGCGCTCATCCCATACCGCTGCCTTGTCGCGGATGTCGGTCAGGTAGAAGGTGATCTTCATGATGCGATCGAAATCCGCTCCGGCGGCCCGAAGGATCTTGCGCATGTTCTCGAGCGCCTGCCGCGTCTGCTCGCGCGGGTCGGCGCGGCCGACGATGCGGCGTTCCGCGTCCCAGGCGATCATGCCCGAGATGTACAGCGTGTCCCCGGCGCGCATCGCAAGCGAGGTCGGGCTGCCGAAATCGGGAGGATACGCGATGTCCCGCGCGATGATCTCTTCTACGTTCTGCATGGCGTGTCTCCTTTCATTGCTCCAGGGTGATGCCGAGGTCCTTGATCAGCCTGCCCCATTTCTCGTATTCGTCCTGCATGATCCTGCGCATGCCGTCGCGGGTGGTGGGGGTCACGACATAACCGATGTCAACCAGACGCTTCTTCGTTTCCTCGCGCGCCATCACCTTGCGCAAGGACTCCGACAACCGGTCCAGCACCGCGACCGGCGTTCCGGCCGGCGCCGACAGCCCGAACCAGACACGCGCGGTATAGCCCGGCACGTCGGCGTCCATCGTCGGCACGTCCGGCAGCAGATCGGCACGCTCTTTCTGCGCGACGGCAATGGCGCGAATGCGCTGGCCCTTGATCATGGGCAGCGCCGTGCTGAGCGCCGTGAAGGCAACCTGCACATTGCCCGATGCGAGATCGGTATTCATCCCGGCCGCGCCCTTGTAGGGAACGTGGACCATCCGGGTGCCGGTCTTGTCCAGCAGCGCCTCGAAGTTCAGGTGATGCGCGGTGCCTACCCCGGGTGAACCATAGGACAAACCGTTCGGATGACTGCGGGCATAGGCCACCAGTTCCTTGACCGTTCCGGCCTGCAGGGAATTGGTCGACACCAGCACCATGGGCATGAATACGCCGATGCCAATGGGTTCGAAGTCCTTCATCGGGTCGAAGGACAACGCGCGATAAAGCCAGGGCACCGTGGTCAGGCTGTCCTGGGCGAGCAGTAGCGTATACCCGTCGGGGCGACTCTTGGCGACCAGGTCCGCGCCGATGTTGCCGCCCGCTCCCGGCTTGTTCTCGGCCACGACCGGCTGGCCGAGTTCAGCCTGCATGCCTTCGGCCAGGATCCGCCCGAAGGTGTCCGTGCCCCCGCCGGGGCTGAAGGGAATGATCAGCCGTATCGGCCGCTCGGGATACGCCGCGGCCGCGGCGACGGAGGAGACGCACCCCAATACGGCCACGCCCAGGGCCGCGATGCGCAGAGGATTCCACATGGTCGAACTCCCTTCGGAAAATCGTCGTCCCGGACATCGGCTGGAGTCAGGGAAACGCCGGGCTCATATCGAGAACAGTCATGGCCCGCGCCCATGCGTGCCATCGCCGCAGAATCTAGCAACTTTGCAGGGCAGCGACTAGAATCCAGCGAAGAAAACGTCATTCTCGAATTGGAATCAATGCGCCGTGGACAAACTCAAGTGCATCGCGATCTTCGTCGAAGTCGCGCGCAGCCGCAGTTTCTCTTCCACGGCCAACCGGCTGGGCATCGCCCGCAGCAACGTCACCAAGCATGTCGCGTGGCTGGAACGCAGCATGGGAGTCCAGTTGCTGGCGCGCACGACCAAGAGCGTGGCGCTGACCGAATCCGGGCGAACGCTGCTGGAGAACGCGCCTGACCTGCTGGCGAACATCGAGCATATCGATTTTCTCGTGCGGCGTTCTTCCAGCGAGGCCAAGGGCATCCTGCGCGTGGGGGCACCGCCTTCCTTCGGCTCGGTCCACCTGGCGCCGGCCACCGCCGCGTTCTCCCAGCAACACCCCGACGTGGATTTCTACCTGTCGTGCGACTACGGCGAGGCCGACCTGATCGCAGAAGGCCTGGACTTGTCGATCCGGATCGCCCCCCTGCTCAAGGACTCCAGCCACGTTGCCTACCGGCTGGCCAAGGCCCCCCAAGTGCTGGTCGCCGCCGACAGCTATCTGCAACGCCATGGCTCACCCACCACGCCGGACGAGCTCAAGCAACACAACTGCCTGGTGCACGGCCTCAAGTCGCCGACAAGGTGCTGGGACTTCACCAGCCCCGAAGGCAGGCACAGCGTACGCGTGGGAGGCAGCATACGTTCGAACTACGGCGAGGCCCTGCGGCACGCCGCCCTGGTGGGACACGGCATCGCCATGCATCCGACCTACATGGTGGCCAACGATCTGACCCAGGGCCGTCTCGTTCACATCATGCGCGACTACGTGCCGACCGAACTGGAAATCAGCGCCATCGTTCCCGGCAGCCGGCATTTGCCGGCGCGCGTGCGTGTCTTCCTGGAATTCCTGATCGACTGGTTTCGCGCCCCCGCCTGGGACGCCCGCGGCTGAGGCGCCTCAGGTCGCGCAGCGTGACGCCTCCCAGGAGCCACCAGACAAGAGGCTGGTGAGCGGCAATTACGTGAACCGCCATTTCAACTATTGCCCCACCGAAAACAAAAGGCCCCATCCGAACGGATGGGGCCTTTTTTCAATCTGGTAGGCGCGATTGGATTCGAACCAACGACCCCCACCATGTCAAGGTGGTGCTCTAACCAACTGAGCTACGCGCCTGCTGTTTGTGCAGCAAAGAATTGAATTCTACAGGTAATTTTAAAAGTGTGTCAAACGAGCCGGGGTAATTCGTTCCTCGCTGTTCGCCTCCGTCAAAGTGCGCGGACATCCCGCGCACGCGGGACGGAAACCGCCCCCTTTTGACGTCCATCGCCGTCGGCAACCGGCCATCGATCCGATCGGAAGCCGGATCAATCCCCCGCGTACAGGTCCTTGTACAGAAAGGGATCGGGCTTGCGCGCCAGCATCGCGACGACGGTCGCGGCAATACCTTCCTTGCGGCCCAGAAAACCCAGGCCCTCGTTGGTCTTGGCCTTGATGTTGACGCAGGCCCCTGGCACGCCCAGGTCCTGGGCGATATTGGCGACCATGGCTGGCGCGTGGGGGCCGATCTTGGGCGCCTGGGCGTGGACCGTCGCATCGATGTTGATCACCTGCCAGCCCGCCTCGCGCACCCGCTGCATCGCGGTGCGCAGCAGCAGCCGGCTGTCGGCGCCGGCATAGGCGGGATCGGTATCGGGAAAGTGGCGTCCGATGTCGCCCAGCCCCGCCGCGCCCAGGATCGCGTCGGTGACCGCGTGCAGCAGCACGTCGGCGTCGGAATGGCCCAGGAGGCCGTGCGTGTGCTCGATCCGGACCCCGCCGATGATCAACGGCCGGCCCTCGACCAGGGCGTGTACGTCAAAGCCCTGCCCGATGCGGTAGGGATAGGTGGTGGGATCGATGTCCTTGTCTTTGCTCATACCTGGTCCAGCAATTTTTCCATCAAGGCGAAATCCTGGGGCCAGGTCACCTTGAAATTCGATAGCGTACCCGCCACCAGGCGGGGCGCCAGCCCCAGCGCCTCGACCGCGCTCGCCTCGTCGGTCACGGCCAGCCCCCGCACCGCGGCGTGGGCCAGCGCGCGGCGCAGCAGGCCCGCCCGGAACATCTGTGGCGTCTGGGCCTGCCACAGCCCGTCGCGGGGCACGGTGCCGGCCACGCGGGGCACGCCGCCACCGCCCTGGGTCTTGATGGTGTCGGCCACGGGCATGGCCACCAGCCCCCCCACCTCGTCGTCCAGGCAGGCGTCGATCAGCGCCCGCAGCACCGCCGGCGGCAGGCCCGGTCGCGCGGCGTCATGCACCAGGACCCAGTCGTCGGCCTCGGCCCCGCAGCGCGCCAGCGCGTTGGTGACGGTGTCGGCGCGCGTGGCGCCGCCGCAGGGCAGGCAGGCCACGCGGGGCAGCCCCTCCAGCGCGGCGCCGGCCCGGACATCGTCCGGACCGACCGCCACCACCACCTGGCCGATGCGGTCGTCGCGCAACAGTGCCTGGACGGCGTGGCGCAACATGGGCTGGCCGGCCAACAGCCGGTATTGCTTGGGCGGCACGGGCGCGGCGGCCTCCGGATCCGCTGCCGGATCAGCGGCGCGCGCACCCATGCCGCCGGCCGGAACGATGGCGATCAATCGGGAAATCGGTCTCATGGCTTCTATAATACGGAATTGCCGCCACGCCCGCGCCGGCCCCTGGGCGACGCTCTTCCCGCGAAACCGATGTCCCTGCCAGCCAGCACTGCTTCCACGCCTTCCTCTTCCGCCAGCACGCCCGCAGCCTGCCTGCCCTCGGCGTTGACGCAAGCCCTGCTGGCCGCGCTCAAACCCGGCGAACGCTACGCCCAGTCACGCCCGCCAGGTGGCGGCGACGCCTGGCTGCTGGCCGACCTGGCGTGCCGCGCCGGCAAGCCGCTGGCGGTGCTGACGGCCGACCCGCTCGACGCCCAGCGCCTGGCCGAGGAAATCCGCCTGTTCGCCCCCGGGTTGCGGGTGCACCAGTTCCCCGATTGGGAAACCCTCCCCTACGACGCCTTCTCGCCCCACGAAGACCTGATCTCCGAGCGCCTGAAGGCCCTGCACGCCCTGCTGCGCCAGGACGTGGACGTGCTGACGATACCGGTCACGACCGCGCTGTACCGGCTGGCCCCGCCCGCGTTCCTGGCCGCCTACACGTTCTCGTTCAAACAGGGCGACCGGCTGGATGAAGCCGCGCTGCGGGCGCAGCTGACGCTGGCCAACTATACGCACGTCACGCAGGTGACCGCGCCCGGCGAGTTCTGCATCCGCGGCAGCCTGATCGATCTTTTCCCCATGGGCTCGGCCCTGCCCTACCGGCTGGACCTGTTCGACGACACCATCGAGTCCATCCGCAGCTTCGACATCGACACCCAGCGCAGCCTGTATCCCGTCAAGGAGATCCAGATGCTGCCGGGCCGCGAGTTCCCGATGGACGAAACCGCGCGCAACGAATTCCGCGCGCGCTTCCGCGAGGAATTCGAGGGCGATCCCTCGCGCGCGACGCCCTACAAGGACATCGGCAACGGCATCGCCTTTCCCGGCGTCGAATACTACCTGCCGCTGTTCTTCGACGAGACCGCCACGCTGTTCGACTATCTGGGCGAGCAGACCATCGCGGTCACGCTGGGCGACGCCGAGGACACCATCCGGCGCTTCCTGCAGGACACCTCCAGCCGCTACGGATTCCTCAAGAGCGACCGCGAACGCCCCATCCTGCCTCCGTCCCGGATCTTCCTGGACACGGACGGGCTGTTCGGCCACCTGAAACGCTTCGCCCGCCTGGCCCTGGCCGGCGATCGTCCCCACCCGGCCTTCACCGCGCCGCCCGAGGTCGCGGTGCAACGCAAGGCCGATGACCCGGTGGCGCGCCTGCGCGCGCTGACGGAGCGGCGGGACCAGCGGGTGCTGCTGTGCGCCGAATCGGCCGGCCGCCGCGAGACCATCGCCCAGATGCTGGCCGAGTTCGGACTCGACCCCGAACCGGTCGAATCCGTGCAGGATTTCCTGGGCCGGACCGCCTCGTTCGCCATAGGCATCGCGCCGCTGTCCTCGGGCTTCGGCCTGAGCGACGCGCACCTGCTGTTCCTGACCGAGAGCGACCTGTTCGCGGGCCATGCCATCCGCCGCGGCAAACGCGGACAGGAGCGGGCCAGCAACGTCGAGTCCATGGTGCGCGACCTGTCCGAGCTGCGCGTGGGCGACCCCGTCGTCCACGTCCAGCACGGCATCGGCCGCTACCAGGGGCTGGTCAGCATGGACATCGGCGAAGGCGAGATGGAGTTCCTGCACCTGGAATACGCCGGCGGCAGCACGCTGTACGTGCCGGTGTCGCAGTTGCACGTGATCGCGCGATACAGCGGCGCCGACCCCGAGACCGCGCCACTGCACCAGCTCGGCTCCGGCCAGTGGGAGAAAGCCCGCCGCAAGGCCGCCGCCCAGGCGCGCGACGCCGCCGCCGAGCTGCTGAACCTGTATGCCCGCCGCGCGCTGCGCCAGGGCCACATGTTCAAGCTGCCCATGTCCGACTACGAGGCCTTCGCCGAATCCTTCGGCTTCGAGGAAACGCCGGACCAGGCCGCCGCCATCCAGGCCGTGATCCAGGACATGACCTCGGGCAAGCCCATGGACCGCCTGGTGTGCGGCGACGTGGGCTTCGGCAAGACCGAGGTGGCGCTGCGCGCCGCCTTCATCGCGGTGGCCAACAGCAAGCAGGTCGCGCTCTTGTGTCCCACCACCCTGCTGGCCGAGCAGCACGCGCAGAACTTCGCCGACCGCTTCGCCGACTGGCCGGTCCGGGTGGTCGAGCTGTCCCGCTTCAAGTCCGCCAAGGAAATCGGCGCGTCCATCGAACAGATCAACGACGGCCGGGTCGATATCGTGATCGGCACGCACAAGCTGCTGTCGGACAAGGTCAGGTTCAAGAACCTCGGCCTGGTCATCATCGACGAGGAACACCGCTTCGGCGTGCGCCAGAAAGAAGCGCTCAAGGCGCTGCGCGCCGAGGTCGACGTGCTGACGCTGACCGCCACGCCCATCCCCCGCACCCTGGGCATGTCGCTGGAAGGCATACGCGATTTCTCGGTCATCGCGACCGCGCCGCAGAAGCGGCTGGCGATCAAGACCTTCGTGCGGCGCGAGGACGGCAGCACCATACGCGAGGCCCTGCTGCGCGAACTCAAGCGCGGCGGTCAGGTGTACTTCCTGCACAACGAGGTCGAGACCATCCACAACCGCCGTGCCAAGCTCGAGGAACTCGTGCCCGAAGCGCGCATCGCGGTCGCCCATGGGCAGATGCCCGAGCGCGAGCTGGAGCAGGTCATGAAGGCCTTCTACCAGCAGAAATACAACGTGCTGCTGTGCACCACCATCATCGAGACCGGCATCGACGTGCCCACGGCCAACACCATCGTGCTGCATCGCGCCGACCGCTTCGGCCTGGCCCAGTTGCACCAGTTGCGCGGCCGCGTCGGCCGTTCCCACCACCAGGCCTATGCCTACCTGCTGACGCCCGGCGAGGACGCCATCACCAGCAACGCCAAGAAGCGCCTGGAAGCCATCCAGGCCATGGAGGAGCTGGGCTCGGGTTTCTACCTGGCCATGCACGACCTGGAAATACGCGGCGTGGGCGAGGTGCTGGGCGAATCGCAGTCGGGCAATATCCAGGAAGTCGGCTTCCAGATGTACACCGACATGTTGAACGAGGCGGTCCGGGCCCTGAAGAACGGCCGCGAACCCGACCTGAATGCCCCGCTGTCGGCCACTACCGAGATCAACCTGCACGTGCCCGCCCTGCTGCCGCAGGACTATTGCGGCGACGTGCATGCGCGCCTGACGATCTACAAGCGCCTGGCCAACTGCGACGACGCCGCCGACATCGACACGATCCAGGAAGAACTGATCGACCGTTTCGGCAAGCTGCCCGACGCGGCGCGCGCCCTGATCGAGATCCACCGGCTGCGCCTGGCGGCCAAGTCGGTGGGCGTGATCAAGATCGACGCCAGCGAATCCGCCGCCGTGCTGCAATTCGAGCCCAATCCACCCATCGACCCGATGCGCGTCATCAGCCTGGTCCAGAAGAACCGGCACATGCGCCTGTCGGGCCAGGACAAGCTGCGCATCGAGATCAAGGGCGCCGACCTGAAGGCACGCGTGGACGCCGTGCGCACGGTGCTGCGCTCGCTGGTCTGAACCCGTTACCCATTCCCATCTCCTAGCCATGACCCATCTCGTTATCCAGGCCCCCGACCTCGCCCAGGCAGACATCGAACACGTCTCGGCCCTGGCCCATGCCCGACGGATCGTCGAGCTCGCGCCCGGCGCCGTCCGCCTGACCGAGGCCGACGGCACGCCCGCGGCGCGCGCCCGGGTCGCCGCCTATTGCCAGGAGGCCCGCATCGACTGGGCCTACGTCGAGCCCGGCGCCCGGCTGGCCGACTGGAAGGTGCTGGCCATGGACATGGATTCGACCCTGATCAACATCGAGTGCATCGACGAGATCGCCGACATGGCGGGCCTCAAGCCGCAGGTGGCGGCCATTACCGAGGCCGCCATGCGCGGCGAGATCGCGGATTTCAGCGAAAGCCTGACCCGCCGCGTGGCGTTGCTCCAGGGGCTGCCGCTGGAAGCGCTGGAGCAGGTCTACGTGGAAAGGCTGCGGCTGAACCCGGGCGCCGAACGGCTGCTGCTGGCGGCGCACCGGCTCGGCTTGAAGACCTTGCTCGTATCGGGCGGCTTCACCTGGTTCACCAGCCGCCTGCAGCAGCGGCTGCAATTGAACGAAGCGCACGCCAACACGCTGGAAGTGGAGGATGGCCGGCTCACGGGCAAGGTACAGGGCGCCATCCTGGACGCGGACGCCAAGGCACGGCACCTGCGCGAGTTCGCGCAGCGCCACGGCGCGCCGCTGGCGCGCGCGATCGCCGTGGGCGATGGCGCGAATGACCTGAAGATGCTCGGGCTCGCCGGCCTGAGCGTGGCCTACCACGCCAAGCCGGTGGTGCGCGAACAGACCGGCCGCGCGTTGAACGTCTGCGGCCTGGACGGCATCCTGAACTGGTTCGAGGATACCCTGGGCTGATCCGCGCGCGCTTCTGTTGTAGTGTTACGGTCCAGCCCCAATTTCAGGATTTGCCCGCCATGTCACCACGCCCAGCCAAGGCCTCGGCGGAGGCGCCCCGCACCCGCGACGCCGAGCGCACGCGTCAGATCATCCTGGAGGCCGCGACCGCCGAGTTTGCGTCGCTGGGCCTGGGCGGGGCCCGCATGGACCGCATCGCCGAACGCGCCAAGGTCGACAAGCGGCTGATCTACTACTACTTCAACAACAAGGACGACCTGTTCCTGGCCGTGATGGAGCGTGCCTATGCGGCGATCCGCCAGGCCGAACGGGAACTGCACCTCGAAGCGCTGAGCCCGCCCGACGCGGTCCGCAAGCTGGTCGAGTTCACCTGGCACTATTACCTGGAAAACCCGGAATTCCTGTGCCTGCTCAACAACGAGAACCTGCACCAGGCCACCCACCTGAAACGCTCGTCCCAAGTGCGGGAGATGCACTCGCCCTTCGTCCAATGGCTGGCCGACATTCTCGAGCGCGGCCAGGCTCAGGGCCTGTTCCGCACCGGTGTCGACCCGGTGCAGCTCTACATTTCCATCGCCAGCGTGGCCTATTTCTACCTGTCCAACCAGTTCACGCTGTCGGAGATATTCGGCCGCGACCTGATGGCCCCTCCCGCGCTGGACGAGCGGCTTGCCCACATGGTCGACGTCATCCTGGGCTACCTTCGCCCCTGAACGCTGCCTTCACCAGCGGCGTTCCCGTGGCCGTGTAGGCGTGCCGCGCGATCTCCTGGGCGCCGTCGTCGAAACGGCGCCGCGCCGGCCGGGCGAAGCATGCCTCCAGCGCCGGACCCGTCGCCTGCGCCGGCGCGGTGAAATCGAAAATTTCCAGGTACTGGTCCGGATCGCGGACCTGGCGGAACAGCCGGTATCGGGTGCACCCCGGCATGTCCGCGCTGGCCCGCCCCTGCTCCTGCCCGTCGGCCTCGGCCAGGGGACGCGATGTCCGGAAGGCACGCAGCAGCACGGCGCCGGGGTCCGCATGGCAGCCATGCGACACGCACGCCAGCCGGACCAGATTCTGCCGGATGCGGTCCTTGCCGAAAAAGGTCCAGATCCTGCCCGACCAGGGCGTCGGATGCGTGACCACATGCTGGAAGCCGGGGCTGTCCTCCACGCTTTCGTCCTGCGTCTCGTACAGCGCCAGGAACTTGGGAAACGCCTGCTCGCAGTAATAGCGGCGCCCGCTGACGAACCCTTCCAGACCGACCACCTGGGGGATGTGCTCCAGCTCGTACCACGCATGGAATTCTTCCTCGCGGTGCGGCGGCACGTGCAGCCAGACGGCGATCAAACCGGTTGCTTGCATGCTCATTCCATCCTGATGTTGGCATTCGTGATCACGCGCTGCCATCTTTGCAGCTCGGCTTCGACCAGCCGGGAGAAGGCCTCGGGCCCGTCGTTCGAGGGGTCGGCACCCGCCGACGCCAACTGGGCCCGGACATCGGGTTGCGCCAAGGCCTTGCGCAGTTCCGTGTCGAGCCGCTCGATCACCGGGCGCGGCGTGCCCGCGGGGGCGATCAGGCCGTACCACGCCACGACCTCGGCTCCCGGCAGTCCGGCCTGGGCTACCGTGGGCACGCCCGGCAGCGCGGACGAGGGCTCGGGTCCCGCCACCGCCAGCGCGCGCAACTGGCCCGACTTGATGAAGGAAAGCACGGGCGGCACGCCGCTGAACAGGATCTGCACGCGCTGGGCCAAGAGGTCGGTCAACGCGTCCTGGTTGCCCTTGTAGGGCACATGCACGATCTCGACCCGCGCCAGCGACTTGAACAACTCCCCCGCCAGGTGATTGGTGCTGCCCACGCCCGACGACGCGAAGTTCAGCTCGCCGGGATGGGCACGGGCATAGGCGACCAGCTCCTGCAGGCTACGCGCCGGCACCGAGGGATGGACCAGCAGTACGTTGGGACTGCTCGCGATCACGCCCACCATGGCCAGGTCCCTGCGGGTGTCGAAGGGCATCTTCGAGCCGTACAGCGCCGGATTGACGGTCATCGGCCCGGTCGTTCCTATCCCTATCGTATAGCCGTCCCTGGGCGCCTTCGCGACCATGTCCACGCCGATGTTGCCACCCGCGCCGCCTTTGTTCTCGACCACCACGGGCTGGCCCAATTGCTGCGACAGGGGTTGCGCCAGCGCGCGCGCCAGGATGTCCACGGTGCTGCCCGCCGCGAACGGCGCGATCAGGCGTATCGGGCGGGACGGATAGTCCTGGGCGTGCACGGCGCCCGGTGCGCCGGTCATGATGGATAGCGCAAGCACGGTACGTTTCATGAGGTCTCCTCGTTGTCGTTCTTCATGTGTGCATACAGCGGCAGGCCCGGCTCGGGCAGCCGGGCCGCCAGGATCACGCCCTGTTCCGCCTCGGTCACATACAGCGTGCGCCGGTCCGGCCCGCCATAGGCGAGGTTCGTGGTGCGCCGGCCGGCGCACGAGCGGATGCGCAGCAGCGGCTCGCCCATCGCGCTGAACAGCCATATCGAGCCCAGGCCCGCATGGACGACGGCCAGGTTGCCGCGCGTGTCCGTCGCCAGGCCGTCGGGCCCCGTCGGGCTGCCCGACAACTGGATGAAGCGGCCCACCTTGCCGATCCGCCCAGACTCATCCAGGGGCACGCTGTAGATGGCGTTGTCCCGGGTCACGGCCAGGTAAAGCAGGCGCTCGCCCGGCGCGAAAGCCAATCCGTTGGGGCCCGCCAGGCCGTCGACCAGCGTCTCTACCCTGCCCGTGCCGTGCCGCAGCCGGCACAGCCGGCCCGTGGGCCGGTTCAGCGCGCTGTCGCCCTGGTCGGTGAAATACAGGTCGCCATTGGCGGCGAACAAGAGGTCATTGAGACCGTGGAGCCCCCGCGCTTCCTCTGGCGCCAGCAACGCTCGCGGGCGATTGTCCCGCGGCGACATGGCCATGATGCCGTGGCGGCGATCGGCGATGAACAGGCGGCCGTCGCGATGCAGCTTCAGGCCGTTGGGTTCGCCGTCGTAGCGGCAGGCCAGCGCAAACCGTCCCGCCAGGTCGATACGGAAGATCCGGCCATGGGCGAGGTCGGTGCAATACAGTGCGCCCTCGTGATCGAACGCGGGCCCCTCCAGGAAGGAATGCAGGGGACCGGCCCCCCGCTCGCGCACCCAGGGCGACATGGGTTGCAACTGGCGCAGGGATGGCGGCAGTGCGGCGAATACCTCGGTGGCCAGATCGGGGGGAGCGGCGTACATGGGACCGGGACGGGCGGAACAGCCACCTATAATGGCAGCCGTTCCCCAGCCCGGATAACGGTTTTTTCAGATGCCCCCATCTGGATCCGCGATGCCCCGGGCCAAGCCCGCCATGGATCTGCGACGCCTGCGCTACTTCGTCACCATACTGGAAACCGGCAGCTTCTCGCAGGCGGCCGAACGCCTGCACGTCGTGCAGAGCGCGCTCAGCGCGCAGATACAGAAGCTGGAGGATTCGCTGGGCACGCGCCTGTTCGTGCGCGACGCCCATGGCGTGCAGCCCACGCCTTCAGGCCGCAAGCTGCTTGGCCATGCGCGACGGATCCTGGACATGGTGGCGGCCGCCGAGCACGATCTGCGGCAGGACGCCGAATCGCCCCGCGGCATCGTCCGCATCGGCATTCCCAGCAGCATCAGCCGCATGATGACCGTGCCGCTGCTGCAGGCGGTCGAGCAGGCCCAACCCGACGTCACCCTGCACGTGGTCGAGGCGATGACCGACGAACTCGAAACGCTGTTGAAGCAGGGCCGGCTGGAGATGGCCATCCTGTTCACCGTGGGCGAGGCCGGCAGTCCCCATCTGATCGACGTCCTGCGCGACGAACCCCTGTATCTCGTGTCCCCGGCGGGTGGCGCCACGCCGCCCGCCCGCGAGATCCCCTTCCCCGCGCTGGCCGGCATGGACCTCGTGCTGCCCACGCTGCGCCACCGCGTGCGCCAGATGCTGTCGCGCGAGGCCGAGCAGCGGGGACTCGCGCTCAGGATCAAGCACGAGCTGGACTCCATGGCCCAGACCGTACAGCTGATCGCCGCCGGCAATGGCAGTTCGGTCATGATCGTCTCGTCCTTCATCGAGGAGTGGCTGGCCGGCCGCGTCCAGGCCATCCCGGTGTCCGACCTGCGCACCGCCGCGCGGGTGGTGCTGGCGACTTCCCACGCCGCGTCGCACAGCGCCGTGGGGGGCATCCGGGATCTCGTCGTCGCCACGGCAGTTCGCCTGGCGCTCGACGGCGCCTGGCCGGACCGCCCGGGGGATTGTCCACCGGCGCCGGGCTGACCCGGTTTATCCCCAGCCAATGTGGAAAACCCTGGGGACAGCGCGGGCACAACCCCGTTTTATCCAGATTCCATGCGGGTTTCCGGGTGGTGGCGCGAAAATGGGCAACGCTGTTTCCGGGGTACGACGCTTGCCGCATTCCCCGCTCGCCCGGGACTTATCCCCACTCACTGTGAACAACCCTGGGGAAAGGCTGCGGACAATTCTCCCAGCGCCAGCAACCATGCGGGTTTGCGGGCCGTGATGCAAAAACGGGCAAATGGCGCGGCGCCTTGCAGGGTCGCCGCCGGCAAGAAGGGCGACGCTGGAAGAGAGGCCCGCTACGCCACGGTTCCCCATAGATCGTGGTCGTCGGAACGGGCGACGCGAACCGAAATGATGTCGCCCACCTTGTAGCGCTTCCACGGTTTGTCGACCGGCGCGACATAGACCTTGCCGTCGATGTCCGGCGCATCGCCCATGGAACGGGCGATGCCGCCCTCGGGACCCACCTCGTCCACCACGCATTTGAGGACCTTGCCCACGCGGCGCGCCAGGCGCTTGCGGGACACGGCCTGCTGCACCTGCATGAAGCGGGCCTGGCGCTCCTGCCGGACTTCGTCGGGCACCGGATCGGGCAGCTCGTTCGCCGCCGCGCCATCCACCGGCGAATAGGCGAAACAGCCCACGCGGTCGAGTTCGGCCTCGCGCAGGAAATCCAGCATTTCCTCGAACTCGGCCTCGGTCTCGCCCGGGAAGCCGGCGATGAAGGTGCTGCGTATCGTCAGGTCCGGACAGATCGCGCGCCAGGCGCGGATGCGGTCGAGGTTGCGCTCGGACGAGGCCGGACGCTTCATCAGCTTCAGGATGCGCTGGCTGGCGTGCTGGAACGGCACGTCCAGGTACGGCAGCACGCGTCCGCCGTTCTCGTGGACCTCATTCATCAGCGGCAGGACTTCGTCCACGTGCGGATAGGGATACACGTAGTGCAGGCGGATCCAGGCGCCCAGCCTGGACAGCTCGCGCACCAGCTCGGTCATCCGGGTGCGCACCGCGCGGCCGTCGACGAAACCCGTGCGGTACTTCACGTCCACGCCGTAGGCGCTGGTGTCCTGCGAGATGACCAGGATCTCCTTGACGCCTGCCTTCACGAGGTTCTCGGCCTCGCGCATGACTTCGTGGATGGGCCGCGACACCAGGTCGCCGCGCATGGACGGGATGATGCAGAAGCTGCAGCGGTGATTGCAGCCCTCGGATATCTTCAGGTAGGCATAGTGCCTGGGCGTCAGGCGCACGCCCTGCGGCGGCACGAGATCGCTGAAGGGATCGTGGGGCTTGGGCAGGTACTGGTGCACCGCCTGCATGACCTCGTGGGTCGCGTGCGGACCGGTCACGGCCAGGACCTTGGGATGCATCTTCTGCACCACGCTCTCGCCGTCGGACTCTTTCTTGGCGCCCAGGCAGCCGGTCACGATGACCTTGCCGTTGGCCTGCAAGGCCTCGCCTATGGTATCCAGGCTTTCTTTCACGGCATCGTCGATGAAGCCACAGGTATTGACGATGACCAGGTCCGCGTCCTCGTAGGTCTTGGAGGTCTCGTAGCCTTCGGCGCGCAGCTGGGTCAGGATCTGCTCGGAATCCGAGGCCGCCTTCGGACAGCCCAGGCTGGCGAAGGCCACGCGGGGAATGGCGGCGTTGATCGGGGAATCGGATGAATGGATGGACATCGGGCGCACCGCGAGCGCGACTCGCGGCCGGAAGTAGCGGAATGGGGGCATTTTACCGGGTTACGGCAGGCCCGCCCCCGCGCTACTTGCGCTCGTCGTCCTTGGGAGGAGAAGTGAAGGGAAAAGTGGTGAACATGGACCGGGTCTGGTTCTGCATCTGGTCCTGCATCTGCACGAACAGATTCTTGCTCTGTTCGATGTAGTTGCTCATCATGCTCTGGATCATCGGCGTCTGGACATTCATGAACTGCGTCCAGGCCTCGGGGCCGAACTGGCCGCCGTACAGGCCCTTGGACTGCTCGCCCAGCTTGTTCTGGATCTCCATGAAGGCCTGGATGTTCTTTTCCAGGTACGAGCCCATGATGCCCTGCATGGCATGGCCGTAGAAGCGGATGATCTGGGCCAGCATGGTGGACGTGAACATGGGCGCCCCGGCGGTTTCCTCCTCCAGGATGATCTGCAGCAGGATGCTGCGGGTCAGGTCCTCGCCGGACTTCGCATCGACCACTTCGAACGTTTCGTTGTCCAGCACGAGTTGCTTGACATCGGCCAAAGTGATGTAGGTGCTGGTCTGCGTATCGTATAACCGGCGATTGGGATATTTTTTTATCAACCGCAATGCGTTGCCGGCTCCAGCTTGCTGCGCCATGCTTGCCCCCAACTTAGATTTGTATGAAACCGGTGCGGTCCGCCGACCGCACCAGCCGCCAAGTTTAGTCCAACCCGGCACCGAACGCCTCGGGCCGGATGGGGGCTTACCCCATGTGCAAGCCGCCGTTCAGCGAAAAGTCCGCGCCGGTGGAGAATCCCGCGTCGTCGGAGGCCAGCCAGGTCACGATGGACCCGATCTCGTCCGGCGTGCCCAGCCGCTTCACCGGGATGGTATCGACGATGGTCTGCAGCACATCCGGGCGGATGGCGCGCACCATCTCGGTACCGATGTAGCCGGGCGAGACCGTGTTCACCGTCACGCCCTTGGCCGCCACTTCCTGCGCCAGCGCCATGGTGAAGCCGTGGATGCCGGCCTTGGCCGTCGAATAGTTGGTCTGGCCGAACTGCCCTTTCTGGCCGTTGACCGAACTGATGTTGATGATCCGCCCCCACTTGCGCTCTGTCATGTCGCCGATGACCTGCTTGGTGACGTTGAACAGGCTGTTGAGGTTGGTGTCGATGACCGCGCGCCAGTCATCCAGCGTCATCTTGCGAAAGACGCCGTCGCGGGTGATGCCCGCGTTGTTGACCAGCACGTCGACCGGCCCGAACTCCTCTCGCACCTTGGCGAACGCGGCCACCGTGGAATCCCAGTCCGCCACGTTGCCCACGGAGGCGTGGAACGTATAGCCGAGCGCCGATTGTTCGTTCAGCCACTGCTGAGAATCGCGATTGGGCCCGCAGCCGGCGATGACGGTGAATCCCGCCTTGGCCAGCCGCTGGCAGATGACGGTGCCTATACCGCCCATGCCGCCCGTCACGTACGCTATCTTTCCGCTCATGATGCCTCCTTATGAAACGGCGGAACCCCCCGCCGCTTGACCCGCAGAATACGTATGTCTCCTGTCATACCGCCCGGAGCCGCACGTACTTGCCCGGTGCGGGTTCGATGACGGGATGTTCGGCGCTGCCCAGCGCGCCCGGCGCCTTGCCCTGGCGCCCTCCGTGCTCCTTGATCCAGGTTGCCCAGTCGTTCCACCAACTGCCCGCCACTTCGCGCGCCCCGCCCATCCAGGCGGCGGCGTCGGCCGGCAGCTTGTCGTCCTCGCGCACCCAATAACTGCGCCGGTTGCGCGAGGCCGGATTGATGACGCCCGCGATATGGCCCGAGGCCCCCAGCACGAAGCGCATCTGCCCGCGCAGCAGCGAGGTCGAGGCGTAGGCCGAGGTCCAGGGCACGATGTGGTCCTCGCGCGAGCCGTACACATAGGCCGGCATGTCGAGCGCGCTCAGGTCCAGCCCCACCCCGCAGGCGCGCACCTTGCCGGGCACCCGCAGGTTGTTCTCGAGATAGGTGTTGCGCAGGTACCAGGCGTAGAACGGCCCCGGCAGGTTGGTGCTGTCGGCGTTCCAGTACAGAAGGTCGAAGGCCGACGGCGCCTGCCCTTTCAGGTAGTTGTTGACGACGTAGTTCCAGACCAGGTCGTTGGGGCGCAGGAAGGCGAAGGTGGTGGCCAGCTCGCGCGCCGCCAGCACCCCGCCCGCGGCGAACTGCTGTTCGCGCAGCAGCACCTGGGCTTCGTCGATGAACACGTCGAGCACGCCGGTGTCGGCGAAGTCCAGCAGCGTCGTCAGCAGCGTGAGCGAGGCCACGGGGTCCTGGCCACGGGCCTTCGCGACGGCCAGCGCCGACGACAGCAGCGTACCGCCCACGCAGAATCCCAGCGCATTGATCCGCGGCTGCCGCGAGATCGACGAGACCGCGCCGATCGCCTCGAGCACGCCCTCCTGCAGGTAGGCGTCCCAGTCGGCATGCTGCACGTCGTCGGCGTCGGCCGACAGCGGATTGCGCCACGACACCATGAAGACCTGCATGCCCTGTTCCAGCGCGAAGCGCACGAAGGAGTTGTGCGGCTGCAGGTCCAGGATGTAGAACTTGTTGATGCAGGGCGGCACGATCAGCAGCGGGCGCGCATAGCTGCGGGGCCCGAGCGGCTGGTACTGGATAAGCTGGAACAGCCGGTTCTCGAACACCACCGCGCCTTCGGTGGTGGCCAGATTGCGCCCGACCTCGAACGAGGTTTCGTCGGTCTGGGAAATGCGCCCCCTCTTCAGATCGGCCATCAGGTTGGCGATGCCCTGCTGCAGGCTTTCGCCGCCGGATTCGAGCAGCCGGCGCTGCGCATCGGGATTGAGCGCGAGGAAGTTCGAGGGCGACATGGCCTCGACCCATTGCATGGTGGCAAAGCGCAGCCGGTTCAGGACGTGCTCGGGCGCCTCGACGCTGTCGGCCATCTTGAGCATGGTGCGCGCCGACAGCAGGTAGGCATGCGCCATGAATGCATGGGCGGGGCTGGCGCCCCAGGCTTCACCTGCGAAGCGCTGATCGGACAGCGGCTCGAGCTGGCCGGCGCTGGCGGCCCGCCAAAGATCGGCCCACTCCTGCGCGAACTCCTGCTGGATCTCCAGCAGCTTTTCGGGGGCCATGGCGTGCCCGCCCGACAGGATGCGGCTCGAAGGTGTCGACGACCCAGGCATGTCGACCTTCTGATTCAACATCTGCTGCCATGCTTCCAGCCACGCCAAGGGGTTCGTAGAATCCTGCCTGGACTGACTCACTAGAACACCTTGCTGATTCGATTACGCTAGATGCCATAGTGCATAGCGCGCCAGCGGCTGTCAAATCGCGCGAAGCCCCCGCAAACCACCGGCGCAGCGGCCGATAGGGCCGATGTTTCATATCTCTTTCAGACTTGCCCACCCATGCATTTTTCCTTCCTCGTCGCCATCGGCTGGCTTTACGTGACACTGCTGATGTCCCTGGCGCAGCCCACGGTGCTGGCGGGTATCGCGACCCTGCTGTTCTATGGGCTGCTGCCGGTCGCGATCCTGCTGTACATCTTCACCGCGCCCATGCGCAAGCGGCTGCGCCGCGCGCGCGAAGCGGCGCGCGACACCCCGGAAAACCCTGATCAAGAGAAACCCTGATGGAGACGGCGATCCTGCGTCGCGCCGAGCGCCAGGCGGTCAGGAAGCGAGCCAGGCCAGCGTCGCGAAGCGTCCGGTGACGCCTTCCTTCCGGTAGGAGTAGAAGCGGTCGTTGCCAGCCACCGTGCAGAGATGGCTGCGCAGGACCATGGCCACGCCCGCGGCGCGCAGCCGCTGCTCGGCCAGCGCCGGCAGGTCGGCCAGCCACTTGGGCGCGCCTGCCGCATCGTGGCCGCCCGTCGGAACGAAGGCACCGGCCGGCGGTTCGGCCTCGCGCGCGAAGGCGGCCCGCACCTCATCGCCCACCTCGAATGCCTGCGGGCCAATGGCGGGTCCTATCCAGGCCCTCAGGTCCGTGCCCGGCGCTACCGCCATCGCCGCGACCGCGTTCTCGAGCACGCCGGCCGCCAGCCCGCGCCAGCCGGCATGGGCCACGGCCAGGACACCGGCGCCGGGGGCCGCGATCACGACCGGCAGGCAATCCGCCGTCATGATCGCCAGCACCCTGCCCGGCTCGCGCGTGACGGCGGCGTCGGCCGGCGCGGGATCCGTTTCGCGATCGGCATCGGCCACCCGCGTACCGTGTACCTGCTCCAGCCACAGCGGATCGGACGGCAGCAGCGCGCGCAGGCGCGCGCGGTTCGCGGCCACGGCCTCCGGCGCGTCGCCCACGTGGGCACCCAGGTTGAACGAGGCGTACGGCCCCGTGCTGACGCCACCGGCACGGGTGGTGGCGACGATGCGCAGCCCGGGCCAGTCCGGTCCCTCGTGCACGCACGGCTCGGCGGCATTCATTCCTCGTCCTCCTCATCCAGGTAGTCGTCCACGTCCTGTTCGCCATCGTCCCAGGCGATCACGCGCACGACGGCCTGCATGTCGTCCGGTACCGGCGCGCGGAACACGCGGGGCTCGCCCTTGACCGGATCGTCGAATTGCAGCCTGGCCGCATGCAGCATCTGGCGCGCGGCGGGCTCCACCGCCTTGCCGCCGTACAGCGTATCGGCCAGGAGCGGATGGCCGATACTGGCCATGTGCACCCGTATCTGGTGCGTGCGGCCGGTCTCCAGGCGGCATTCGACCTCGGTCACCGGCATGCCGCCGGGCGCCCTGCCGAGCCGCAGGGGCTCGAAATGGGTGACGGCCGGCTTGGCGGCGATGGGCCGCTCCACGCTCATGCGCACCGGCACGCGCGGATCGCGGCCGATCGGCCGGTCGATGGTGCCGCCGCGCCGCACATGGCCCGACACCAACGCGAGATAGCGCCGCCCCACGGTGCGGGCCTGCAACTGCCGCACCAGCGAGGTCTGCGCCGTCATGGTGCGCGCCACCACCATCAGTCCCGAGGTATCCTTGTCCAATCGGTGTACGATGCCGGCACGCGGCACCTGGGCCAGCTCCGGATAGCGGTGCAGGAGGCCGTTGAGCAGCGTCCCGTGCCAGTTGCCCGCCCCCGGGTGCACGACCAGGCCGACCGGCTTGTCGATCACGATCCAGTCGGCGCTGTCGGCCACGACCGGAAAATCGATGGCTTCGGGCGTGAAGGCCAGCGACTCTGGCGCCGCCTCCTCCCAGACCGTGAGCTGGTCACCCGGCCCGACGACCTGTCGCACCGAGGCCTCCTTGCCGTTGACCTGCACGCCGCCGCGCTCGATCCAGCCTTGCAGGCGGCTGCGGGAATGCTCGGGCAGCAACTGCGCCAGGACCTTGTCCAGGCGGTCGGCCCGGGTGCCGGGCGGCAGGTCCAGCAAGCGCGGTTCGGCTTCCTGGGTTTCGATATCTTGGGACGGCAGCGAAGATGACATGTTTCTGGAGGGCCTGGCCGCGAAGCCCGAATATAATCACGAATAGTCTATTGGTGAGGGACACCACCATGCAGTTGAATTCCCTGGCAATGCAAGCAGCCTGCGGGCATCCGGCCCCGGCCCGGCGGCAGAGCCTCGTCACGCGGCTGGGCCTGGCCCTGGCCTGCCTGCTGGCCTTTTTCGTCCTGGCGGGCTGCGCCAATACTGGCAAGGAACCCGACCCCACGGTGGGTTGGACTGCCGAAAGATTGTACA
Organism: Alcaligenaceae bacterium SAGV5; assembly: GCA_009360345.1. Taxonomy (GTDB): domain Bacteria; phylum Pseudomonadota; class Gammaproteobacteria; order Burkholderiales; family Burkholderiaceae_B; genus Pigmentiphaga. The sequence goes on along the minus strand of SPDP01000001.1, from coordinate 879,189 downwards.
AGGAGGCCAAGGACGAGATGGACACCGGCAACTGGACCCAGGCGGCCAAGTTGCTGGAAAAGCTCGAATCGCGCTATCCGTTCGGCGTTTTTGCCCAGCAGGCGCAGATCGACATCGCCTACGTCTACTGGAAGGACGGCTCCAACGCCCAGGCCCTGGCCGCCATCGACCGCTTCGAGCGCCTGCACCCCAACCACCCCAGCCTGGACTACATGCTCTACCTGAAGGGGCTGATCAACTTCTACCAGGACAGCGCCTTCCTGGCCGGCCTGACGCGGCAGGATCCCAGCGAACGCGACCCCAAGGGCGCCCGCGAATCGTTCGACGCATTCAAGGCCCTGGCCGCCCGCTTCCCCGACAGCAAGTACGCGCCCGACGCCCGCCTCCGGCTGAACTACCTCGTCAACTCCATCGCGATGAACGAGGTCCACGTCGCCCGCCTGTATCTCGAACGCGGCGCCTACGTGGCCGCTGTCAACCGCGCGCAGACCGCGGTACGCGACTTCCAGGGCGCCCCCGCGGTCGAGGAAGCGCTCTACATCATGGTCCTGGCCTACGACAAGATGGGCATGGCCGACCTGCGGGACGATGCCTCGCGCGTGCTGAGCATGAACTATCCCGACAGCAGCTTCGTCAAGAGCGGCTTCCAGAAGGAAAGCAGCCCGTGGTGGAAGATCTGGTAGCCGCACGGCGCCCGCGCCCAGTGCCCTGCTGATCGACGATCACGCCATGTTCCTGGAGGGGCTGGCGCTTGCCCTGGTGGAGGAAGGGGGCGACGCCCCGTCCCCCCCACACCCCGCAACGACGCTTCCCACGGCCACGGCGCAGCCGAGCCACACTCTGGCCCGCGACAACCACGATGTCACATGCATGATAAGAAATCCCCCCGGAATGAAGCATGAAGCCATGCTTCATTCGGGAATTGTTGGGCCATGCGTGAATCGCGGCATCAGGCGCTTTCAGCAGATTGTCTGAATCGGAAAACTATGCCTACGCGCGCGCCCGATGGGCCAGCAAGGCCAGCATCACGTCCAGCATGGGCGTGTCCACGCCGGCCGAGCGAGCCAGATCCTGGACCGCGAACAACTGCGCGTCCAGTTCCAACGGACGTCCGGCCAGCAGGTCCTGCAGCATGGACGGAGGATGCAGGTTCGATCCCGTCGCCGCCATCTGGCCGTCCAGGTCGAACGCCATGGCGGCACCGTGGCGGGCCGCCACCGCGCACGTCTCCCGCGCCAGGCGGGCATACAGCTCGCGCGTGGCGGCATCCGCGAACAAGGCCGACGACGGCGAATGGGTCAGGCTGGACAACAGCGAGCTGGGAACATTGAGCAACAATTTTCCCCAGACCTCCCGGCCGATGTCCCGGGTCGGCGCCGCCCCCGGCAGCCCTCGCCTCAGCAGCGCCACGGCCTGCTCCAGCCGCGGCGAGAGCGCGCCATCGGGTTCGCCCACCAAGAAACTGCTGGTGCGCGAATTGCTCCGCACCACGCCGGGCGCGACGACCTCGTTGGGCGAGCGGATCACGCAGCCCAGTGCCCGGGCCAGGCCCACCTCGCGCGCCAGCGTGCCTTCCGGATCGAGCCGGGATGCGGGAGATCCGCCGTTCAAGGTGGCCAGGTACCACCACGGGATGCCATTGACCGCGAAGACCACCGGCGTGCCGGCCCCCAGCAGGGCCCGCATCGAGGACGCCGCCGGCGGCAGGCCATGGGCCTTGAGCGTGGAGATGACCAGGTCCTGCGGCCCCAGGTCGGCGGGATGATCACTGGCCGCCACGCGCACGGTGAACTCGCCATCCAGGCCGATGAACCGCAGGCCATCACGGCGGATGGCCGCCAGATGGTCGCCACGGGCGACGACCGACACGTCGACGCCGGCCCGCGCCAGATGAGCCGCCATATGTCCGCCCACCGCCCCGGCGCCGAAGATGCAAACCTTGTTCATGGTGAAAGAATATCCAAAGAGTCTATGCCTCGGCCTCGACGCCCGCCCGACAGCGTCAACGACCTGCGCAGGTATTCTTCCATGTCGCCGCCCAGGATGAAACCCAGCATGAGCGGCGCGCCCTCGAACCGCAGCCTGCGCGCGGCATAGCCGAAGAAAATGAAGAAGGCCAGCGACAGGACCTCGGACGTGCTGTTCGAGAGGCAATAGACGCCTATCGTGCAGAACAGCACGATGGCGGGAAACAGCCACTTGCAGGGAACCGTCGGCAGCCGTATCCAGATGCCGGTCAACGGGTAGTTCAGGATGAGCAGCATGACATTGCCGATCCACATCGACGCCACCAGCGCCCGGAACAGATCGTCGTTGCGGAGACGGGGCAGCTTGGCCAGCCTGTCCGTTGAAGCGAACAAACAAGCTCGGCTGTCGACATGAGGTTTTCAGTCGGCGGACAATGCCCTTGACATCATGATGTCATGCCGTCATGATTTCATCACATCCAGACGGCATGACATCCGCATGAGCCTTCCCCTCCCTCTGCTTGCCGAAGGCGGCGCCCCCCTGTACCGCCAGGTGGCCGAGCATCTCATCCAGCGCATCGCCAGCGGCCAGCTCGCCCCGGGGGACGCCCTGCCCCCGGAAGACAGCCTGTGCCGCGAATTCGGCGTCAGCCGCATCACCGTCCGCAAGGCGGTCGAGGAACTGCTCGCCCGCCACCTGATCGTCCGCCGCCGCGGCGTCGGCACCTTCGTCAACGACCCGCGCCGGGCCACCAAGGACGTGACCTTGATCGGCGTGATCGACGAGGTCCTGCCCCGCAACCAGGTCGTCGTCGTGGACGAAACCTGGACGCCCCTGCCGGCCAGGCTGCGCGAACTGTTCGGCCTGGGCACGCAGAAATGGAAATGCGTGCGCGCGGTCAACCACGTGGCGCCCGGCGAACCGCTGGACTACGCGCATTTCTACTTCGCCGACCATGTGGCCGACGGCATAGGCGCCGCCGAGGTGGCCGGCCCGCTGCCGCCGGTCAAGTACCTCCAGACCCGGCTGGGCGTCCGCATCGACCACGCCGACCAGCTCGTCGAACCCCTGGCGGCCACCAGCGAGATCGCCGCCCGCCTGGGCATCACACGTAACACGCCGGTGCTGCGCGCCACCCGCATCTACTACGACGTACAGAAACGACCGGTGGAGATCGTCGATGCGGTCTATCACCCCGAACGCTACCGATACACGGCCACCCTCTATCCCAAGGCGGGAGCCGGCAACTGATTCCTCGTCGTCTTTCAAAGGACACGCCATGCACTCGAGCAGATGGAACAGCAAGTTGTCGAAGTGGTCCCGCTACCTGCTGCTGGGGGTAGCCGCGGCAAGCGGCCAGGCCGCCGCGCAAGACTATCCGGCGCGACCGGTCAAACTGGTCAGCCCCTGGGCGCCCGGCGGCGCCAACGACATCTTCTGCCGGGCGCTGGCGCAGAAGCTGACCGAATCGCTGGGCCAGCCCGTGGTCGTGGAAAACCGCCCCGGCGCGGCCGGCACCATAGGCTCGGACTACGCGGCCAAGGCACCGGCCGACGGCTACACCCTGGTCATGGGCAGCTCGCCCACCCACTCCATCGCGCCCGGCCTGTATCCCCGGCTGCCCTACGACCCCATGCGCGACTTTGCCCCCGTCACGCTGGCGGCCGTGGTGCCCAACATCCTCGTGGTCCACCCCTCGCTGCCGATCCGGTCGGTGCCCGAGCTGATCGATTACGCCAAGGCCCATCCCCGGCAGCTCAACTTCTCGTCCACCGGCAACGGGTCCTCGCAGCACCTGTTCGGCGAACTCTTCAAATACCTGGCCCACGTCGACATCGTCCACGTTCCCTATAAGGGCACGGGCCCGGCGTTGAACGACCTCCTGTCCGGCCAGGTACAGATGGCCTTCGAGAACCCGCCCGCCCTGCTTCCCCACATCCAGGCCGGCCGCCTGCGCGCGCTGGCCGTGGCGGGCACCAAGCGATCCGCGTCGCTGCCCGACCTGCCCACGGTGGCCGAGGCCGGCCTGCCCGGCTACGACGTCGCCGTCTGGTTCGGCATCTTCGCGCCGGCCGGCACCCCCAAGCCGATCGTCGCGCGGCTGCACAAGGACATCGCCGCGGCGCTCGCCTCGCCCGACATCAAGACGCGCATGGACGGCTTCGGCGCCGAGATCATCGGCGCGGGACCCGAACAGTTCGACACCTACCTGCGCGCCGAAATCCCCAAGTGGGCCGCCATCATCAAGGCGGCCAACGTCAAGGTCGACTAGCCATCACCCCGCCCCCAAGGAGGCACCCATGACGTTTTCTGTGATCGCCCGCTGCTCGCGCACGGGCATGTTCGGCATCGCCATCGCCACGCGCCCGATGGCGATCGGCGCCAAGTGCCCGTTCCTGCGGCCCGGCCTGGGCGGGCTCGTCGTCCAGGCCAACGGCGACCCGCGGCTGGGCCCGCTCGGCCTGTCGCTGCTGGAACAGGGCTACTCCGCCCGGAAAGTGCTGAACGACATCATCGAAAGCGACGGCGAGGACAACATCGCCTGGCGGCAGATCGCGGTCATCGACAAGGACGGCCGCACCGCCGCCGTGACCGGCAAGGACAACGAAGACTGGAAGGGCCACATCGCCAAACAGGACTATGCCGTGCTGGGCAACCGCCTGACCAGCGAACGCACGCTCGCCGCCATGTCCGAAGCCTTCGAACGGCACGGCGACCTGGAGCTGGCCGACCGCCTGGTGCGCGTGCTGGAAGCGGCGCGCGACGCCGGCGGCCAGGTGGCCGGCCAGCACTCCGCCGCGCTGCTGGTGCACAACCGGAAATCCTACGCCTGGGTGGACCTGCGGGTGGACGAGCATGACGAGCCCATCGGGGAACTGCGTCGCCTCTACCACCTGTATGTGCCACTGATTCCGTACTACGACCGGCGGCCGGCCAACCCCAGCATGCCCCGGGACGATCTGTGGAGAAAAGAAACTGGCGTCCAGGGAGGACCGAGGTAAGGGTTCCTGACAATACCGCTCCCTCCATCAAGGATCGATTATGCGATTACACTTTTAAGACCCGACGGTCATCCGATGTGCGGGGGGTGAGGAGTCGCACCTTCCGCGCGGGAGCATATGAGCACACTGTTCCCTGTCCTCTTCTCCGCCTTGACTCCGATCGCCCTGACTTCGGTCTATGTCGCGCTCAGGGCCTGGCTGCCCGGCGGCAGACAGGGGAACCTCCACATGTCGGCCCTGTTCGGCGCCGCGATGTGGCTGGCCATGATGTCTTCGGTGCACCACGGCCAGTTCACGATCGCCGACATGCGGGGCGCCATCCTGGTGCTGGCCTTCCTTTTCGGCGGCCCCATTCCCGCGGTCGTCGCCCTGGCCGTCGGCGTCGTGACCCGCACCTGGATAGGCGGCCCCTCGGCCCCCATAGGCGTGGCGGTCCTGGCCACCATCTTCGTCGGCATCTTCTTCCTGGCGCGCTGGCGCACCCGGCTGGCTCCCGAACCCGGCGCGGTATCGGCCCGGGCCCTCGCCACGATGGGCGCCTGGGCCTCGTTGAACCAGGGCATCGCGCTATGGGTGGCCAAGGTACACGGACCGCTGCTGGTGGCCATGCCCCTCTCCCAGTTCTGCGTCACGATGATCGCCGGCGGGATGCTCATCCTCATCCAGCAGAAAACCAACCTGGGCCGCAAGCTCAACGAACAGGAAGACCTGGTCAGGACGCTGCTGGTCCGGGACCGGGCATCCGGCCTCTTGAACCGGACCGGCTTCTGGCTGGAACTGGACGGCGCGCTTCGAAGACTTTCGGGCACCGATGACAAGATCGTCGTGCTGCTCATTTCCATCCGCCGGCTGCACAATGTCAGCGTCACCCTGGGACCGCGCCTTTCCGAATCCCTGCTGACCGAGGCGGCACGCAGGCTGGATGCCGTGGTGAAGAATCCGGCCCTGGCGCGATTCGACGACGGCACGTTCGGCCTGTTCGTCATGGCCGACCGCCTGGACGAGACCGTCGCGCTGGTCGACAAGGTCTTCGCCGCCTTCCGCCGCCCTTTCCACTCCCACGGCCACGATCTGCACCTCAGCCTGAACATCGGCATCAGCTCGTCCTCGGGCGACAGGGACAGCATCGAAACACTCATCTCGCACGGCAACCAGGCCCTGGCGCGCTCCGTCATGCTGGGCGAAAACCGGCTTCAGGTCTACGACGAGCACATCGTCGTCCAGGCCGTCCGCCCCATGAAACTGGAAGTGGAGCTGCGGCGCGCGGTCGAGACCGGAAGCGAACTTCTGCTTCGATACCAGCCCAAAGTCCACCTGGATACGGGCAAGCTCCATGGCGTCGAAGCGCTGTGCAACTGGGATTCTCCGGCCCTGGGCAAGGTCGCCCCCGACGAATTCATCGCCGTGGCCGAGACCTCGGGCCTGATCGTCCCGCTGGGAGACTGGGTGCTCCGGGAAACGTGCCGGCAACTCGTGGAGTGGCGCAGGCTGGGCTTCGTCCCCCCGGTGACATCCGTCAACCTTTCCGCCAAGCAGTTGCTCGACGACGACTTTCCCGAACGATCGTTGCGCTGCGTGCTGGGTCATGACCTGGACCCGTCGCAGATCGAATTCGAACTGACGGAATCTTCCGTGATGACGGACCCGATCCTGTCCATCAACGTCCTCAATCGCATCAAGGCCCTGGGCTTTCCGCTGTCCCTGGACGACTTCGGCAGCGGGGCATCCAACATCGGCCACCTGAAAGCCCTGCCATTCGACTGCATCAAGATCGACAAGAGCGTCATCGACGACCTGGGTGCCAGCGACGATGCGGAAATCGTCTGCAAGGCGATCTACGGCCTGGGGTGCGCGATGCATCTGGAGATGGTGGCCGAAGGCATCGAGACCGAGGCCCAGCGCGTGCAGTTGCGGGAGATCGGGTTTACCTTGGGACAGGGGTTTTATTTCTCGCGGGCGCTGAGCGCGGATGAGCTGGCGGCGGAGTGGCTGGCGCCTAGCCACAGGAGTCGGGTACAAGTCGAACACCCGAGTCGATGACGATCCTCACCTGACTTTCCTGCAGGCCAGGCGCGGGGCCGGACCCGGCGCTGCCTCCGACGCTCGCCACCCTCCCGATCTGTTTCAAATGAAGCATAGGTTCTCCATTGGCACGCGCGTATGGTGAAGACATGGCGAACCGCCATGAAACGCTCGAGGTACCCGGCATGAAAACCAATGGACTTTCTTCACTGTACCAGCGGTTCAACTGGACTCTGGGCAACAAGCCCGCCGAGGCGGACAAGCCTGCCCCGCAGCCCAACGAAGAGGCGGACGATATATCCAAATCGGATCAGGACAAGCGCGATGAGGATGCGCGCCAACGGGACCGCCTTCAGTCAGATGGTGGAGGTGGAGACTGACTTTGCGGGTGTCTGGTCAAATGACGGCAAAACGTTTACGAAGAGCGCCTGAAGCCATGGCTGCAATCCGAACGCCGCGGCGCCTCGGGCGGCTCGTCGCATACATTGCCCGGAGGCAATATGAGACGGGAAGCATACGAAGGCTATTGGGTCGAGGCAGCTTGCGGCCCCTTGGGCAGTATCTGGGCATGCGCGACCAGAATTGGGCGTACAGGAACATCCGAGTCGGAACGGTTCCCGGACGTTCATCGATATCGTACGGAAGCGGAAGGGGTTGACGGAGCGATCATCCAGGGAAAAGGCATCGTGGATGATCACAAGAGGGGGTTGTCGGTAACGCTGCAAAGACTCAGGTAGCGCTACCGCCCATGCGGAGCATGCCAATTTCTGGTCAAACGCCATCGCGCAAAAAGAAACGCCACCGGATAGGTGGCGTTAGCTTGTTAACTGCTTGACAGCTAGGACATATCTTGGTGGGCCCCCTGGGAGTCGAACCCAGCACCAACGGATTATGAGTCCGCTGCTCTAACCAGGCATGAGCTAGAGGCCCGAGGGCGCAATTCTACACCGACTTGCGTCCCCGGGCCGGGCCCCGGTCAGATCACGTACATATCCACATATTCGTGCACCGGCATGGCCTCCAGCGCCTGCTGGTCCAGCGACACGCCCAGGATGGCGTCCTGCTGCTTGGTCGGGAAGCGGCGGGCCAGGTTGGTCCGGAACTTGGCTTCCAGGAGCGGGATCCCGTCCTTGCGGCGGCGCTTGTGGCCGATGGGGTATTCGCAGACGATTTCCTTGAGTTTCTTGCCGTCCTTGAATTCCACGGTCAGCGCGTTGGCGATGGAGCGCTTCTCGGGGTCGTGGTAGTCCTTGGTGAAGGCCGGGTCCTCGACGCAGACGATCTTGTCGCGCAGTTGGTCGATGCGCGGGTCCTTGGCGATCTCGTCCTCGTAGTCGCCGGCGGTCAGGCGGCCGAACAGGATGGGCACGGCCACCATGTACTGGATGCAGTGGTCGCGGTCGGCGGGATTGTCCAGCGGGCCCTTCTTGTCGATGATGCGGATGCAGGCCTCGTGGGTGCGGATGGTGATCTTCTTGATGTCGTCCGCGCTGCGGCCCTGTTTCTGCAACTGCTTGTGGATGTCCATCGCGCATTCGACGGCGGTCTGCGAGTGGAACTCGGCCGGGAAGGAGATCTTGAACAGCACGTTCTCCATCACGTAGCTGCCGTAGGGGCGCTGGAACTTGAAGGGCTGGCCCTTGAACAGGACGTCGTAGAAGCCCCAGGTCTTGGCGCTCAGCACCGAGGGATAGCCCATTTCGCCGGTGCGCGCGATCAGCGCCAGGCGCACGGCGCGGCTGGTGGCGTCGCCGGCGGCCCAGCTCTTGCGCGAGCCGGTGTTGGGCGCGTGGCGATAGGTGCGCAGGCTCTGGCCGTCGACCCAGGCCAGGGACACGGCGTTGATCAGTTCATCGCGGGTCAGGCCCATCATCTGGCCGACCACGGCGGTGGAGGCAACCTTGACCAGCACGACGTGGTCCAGGCCGACGCGGTTGAAGGAGTTCTCCAGCGCGATGCAGCCCTGGATTTCGTGGGCCTTGATCATGGCGGTCAGGACGTCGCGCATGGTCAGCGGCTTCTTGCCCGCCGCGACGGCCTGGCGCGACAGCCAGTCGGCCGTGGCCAGGATGCCGCCCAGGTTGTCCGAGGGATGGCCCCATTCGGCGGCCAGCCAGGTGTCGTTGAAGTCCAGCCAGCGGATGATGGTGCCGATGTTGAAGGCGGCCTGCACCGGGTCGAGCTGGAACTGGGTGCCGGGCACCTTGGCGCCGTTGGGCACGACGGTGCCGGGAACGATGGGGCCGAGCAGCTTGGTGCAGGCCGGATATTCCAGCGCCTCCAGGCCGCAGCCCAGGGTGTCGATCAGGCAGTTGCGCGCGGTCTCGTAGGCCAGCTTGCTGGTGATGCGTTTTTTCAGGACGTAGTCGACGATGTCGACGAGCACTTGGTCGGGCTTCGGACGAACGGTAGAAATAGCGGAAGACATGGATCCCCCCCTACGCGCTTCGCGCGCCCCCCAGGGGGCGGCACCAGCGGACCGGCGGAGCCGGATCCGCGGTGCCCTGGGTGGGCGGCTTGCGCGGTGCGGGTTTAGTTGGTTGAAGGGTGTAGGTGTCGATGCAAAAAGCAGGCGTTCTTTACTTGCGCTTGGCCAGCGGCACGAACTTGCGGTCTTCGGGGCCGGTGTAGTTGGCGCTGGGGCGGATGATCTTGTTGTCGATGCGCTGTTCGATGATGTGGGCCGACCAGCCGGCGGTGCGGGCGATCACGAACAGCGGGGTGAACATGGCGGTGGGAACGCCCATCTCGTGGTAGCTGACGGCGCTGAACCAGTCGAGGTTGGGGAACATCTTCTTGACGCTCCACATCACCGACTCCAGGCGCTCGGCGATTTCGTACAGCCGCATGTTGCCGGACTCCTTGGACAGGCGGTGCGACACGCCCTTGATGACCTGGTTGCGCGGGTCGGACACAGTGTAGACGGGGTGGCCGAAGCCGATCACCACTTCCTTGTTCTCGACGCGGCGGCGGATGTCGGCCTCGGCCTCGTCGGGCGTGTCGTAGCGGCTCTGGACCTCGAAGGCGACTTCGTTGGCGCCGCCATGCTTGGGGCCGCGCAGCGCGCCGATGGCGCCGGTCAGGGCCGAGTACATGTCCGAGCCGGTGCCGGCGATGACGCGGGCGGTGAAGGTGGAGGCGTTGAACTCGTGTTCGGCGTACAGGTTCAGCGAGGTATGCATGGCCCGCACCCACGAGGCGGGCGCCGGCTTGCCGTGCAGCAGGTGCAGGAAATGCCCGCCTATGCTGTCGTCGTCGGTATCGACGTCGATGCGCTCGCCCCGGTGACTGTAGTGGTACCAGTACAGCAGCATCGATCCCAGCGAGGCCATCAGCCGGTCGGCGATGTCGCGCGCGCCGGGCAGGTTGTGGTCGTCCTTCTCGGGCAGCACGCAGCCCAGGGCCGACACGCCGGTGCGCATCACGTCCATGGGGTGGCTGGCCGCGGGCAGCCATTCCAGCGCCGCCTTCACGTTCGCGGGCAGCCCGCGCAGCGCCTTCAGCCTGGTCTTGTAGGCCGCCAGCTCGTTGCGGTTGGGCAGCTTGCCGTGCACCAGCAGATAGGCGATCTCCTCGAACTCGCACTCATCGGCGATATCCAGGATGTCGTAGCCGCGATAGTGCAGGTCGTTGCCGCTGCGGCCCACCGTGCACAAGGCGGTATTGCCCGCCATCACGCCCGACAGGGCCACCGACTTCTTCGGCTTCGGCCCCGCGGCCGGCTGGTCCTTCTGATTCGATACCGTTGCGCTCATCGTCTCACTCGCTCCATTTGGCAGTTGTTACTACTATTGAGGCCCACCCCCTGGCGGCCTTCGGCCGCTCCCCCTCAAGGGGGCGGCGCTGGCGGACCGGCAAAGCCGGATCCGCAGCGCCCTGGGGGGACGCGTCAGCGCGTAGGAGGTACTACTTCCTGGGCCCCCCCTTTTTTGAACAACGCATCCAGGTGCTGTTCGAACGCGTGATAGTCAATGCGATCGTACAACTCCTCGCGCGTCTGCATCATGTCGATCACGTTCTTCTGGTGCCCGTCGCGGCGGATGGCCGTGTAGACGGTTTCCGCGGCCTTGTTCATGGCGCGGAAGGCGGACAGCGGGTAGAGCACCATGGATACGTCGGCGCTGCGCAGTTCTTCCACCGTGAACAGCGGCGTCTGTCCGAACTCAGTGATGTTGGCCAGGACCGGCACCTTCACCGCGTCGACGAACTTGCGGTAGGTGGGCAGGTCGTAGGCGGCTTCGGCGAAGATGCCGTCGGCGCCGGCTTCCACGCAGGCCTGGGCACGCTCGATGGCGGCGTCCAGCCCCTCCACCGCGATGGCGTCGGTGCGCGCCACCAGGAAGAAGTCGGGATCGGTCTTGGCATCGGCCGCCGCCTTGACGCGGTCCACCATTTCCGAGGCCGACACGATTTCCTTGCCCGGACGATGGCCGCAGCGCTTGGCGCCGACCTGGTCCTCGATGTGGCAGGCAGCCGCACCAGCCTTGATCAGGCTCTTGACCGAACGCGCGATGTTGAAGGCCGACGGGCCGAAGCCGGTGTCGATGTCCACCATCAGCGGCAGGTCGCACACGTCGGTGATGCGGCGCACGTCGATCAGCACGTCGTCCAGCGTGTTGATGCCCAGGTCGGGCATGCCCAGCGAGCCCGCGGCCACGCCGCCGCCCGACACGTAGACGGCGCGAAACCCCGCGCGCTTGGCCAGCAAGGCATGGTTGGCGTTGATGGCGCCGATGATCTGCAGGGGGTGTTCTTCGCGCAGGGCCTGGCGGAAGCGGGCGCCGGGCGAGGCGGGTCGTGAGGAGGTCATGGCGATGACTCGGACTAGGGGAAAACTCAGCTTACTGCAAAGACCGTGCCATGCGTGGGCCCGTGCCGCCCTTCCCCGCGCCAGGCCGCGTGGGCACAGGCTTCCCTCGTGATGGCGCACGGCACTGCCGTCCGGGTCGCCCTGCCTTGATCGCCAGATTCATTTCATATTTGAAATCGATATAATCAAACCTGCAATCCGGACCTTGCCATGGACCTTCCCGCCGCCCTTGCCCCCCGCGCCCACTCCCGGCCCATCATCTGGACCATGGGCATCAGCCGCGTCTCGCGCGCGTTCGCCGAACTGGCACCCGGGTATGCCGGCCAGGCCGATTTCCGCATCGTCGACGAAGGCTTCGAGACGGCGGCCCGCTCGATCAACGAGGCCGCGCGCCAGGGGCTGGTCGACGCGGTGGTCGCGGGCGGCTCGAACGGCGCCTATCTGCGCCAGCACGTGGACGTACCCGTCATCCTGATCAAGGTCACGGGCTTCGACGTCATGCACGCCCTGACCACGGCCAAACAGTTGTCGAGCCGGCTGGCCCTGGTCACGCACGCCTCCACCTTTCCCGAGGCCGAAGCCTTCAAGCAGGCCTTCGGGCTGGACTTCCCCAGCCACAGCTACGTCACGATCGAAGACGCCGCCGCGCGCGTCAAGGCGCTCAAGCGCGCCGGGCTGGAGGTCATCGTCGGCCCCGGACTGGTGTCCGACCTGGCGGAGCAGCAGGGGCTGGCCGGCGTCTTCCTGTATTCCAGCAACTCGATACGGGTCGCGCTGGAGGACGCCATCGAGGCGGCCCGGCTCGCGCGCATCGAACAGCGCCGCCGCGAATACCTGAACACGGTGCTGTCCCACCTGAACGAGGGCGTGGCCGCGGTGGATGCGGAAGGCCGCATCCAGTCGCTCAATCCGCCCATGGAGCGGCTGCTGGGCCTGCGGCGCGAGCAGGCCATCGGCCAGCCGCTGGAGCAAGCCGCCCCGGCGATCTCGCTCGACGGCCCCTTGCGCCATGGCCAGAAGGAGCTGGAGACCATCCAGAAGGTCCGCGACAAGGTGCTGATCCTGAACCGCATCCCGATCCTGAGCGGCGGCGAACTGCTGGGCGCGGTGGTCACGGCCCAGGACGCCCAGGCCATCCAGCGGGTGGACCGCAACCTGCGCACCGGCGCGCCGGCGCGGCCGTCCGGCACGCGCTACGACCTGGACGACCTGCTCGGCAGCTCGGGCCCCATGCAACGGGTGCGCGAGCTGGCCCGGCTGTATGCCGGGGTCAGCTCCACGGTGCTGATCGAAGGCGAAAGCGGCACCGGCAAGGAAGTGCTGGCGCAAGGCATGCACCGTGCCAGCCCCCGCCGCGACTTCCCCTTCGTCGCCATCAATTGCGCGGCCTTCCCGGAGCCCCTGCTGGAAAGCGAACTGTTCGGCTACGAAGAAGGCGCCTTCACCGGCGCCCGCAAGGGCGGCAAGACCGGCCTGTTCGAGGCCGCCCACAACGGCACCCTGTTCCTGGACGAGATCGGCGACATGCCGCAGGCGCTGCAGGTGCGCCTGCTGCGCGTGCTGCAGGAACGGCAGGTGTTGCCGGTGGGCGCGCTGGAACCCGTGGCCGTCAACGTGCGGGTGGTCGCCGCGACCCACCGCGACCTGCAGGCCATGGTACGCGCCGGTGCGTTCCGGCAGGACCTGTTCTACCGCCTCAACATCCTGCGCATCGCCATGCCGCCGCTGCGCGAGCGCGAGGGCGACATCGACGAACTGGCCGAGGAACTGTACGCCCGCGCGCAGCGGCGGCTGGGCATGACGCGGCCGGTCCGCCTGCCGGCCTTCGTCCGGTCGCTGTGCGCGAACTACGCCTGGCCCGGCAACCTGCGCGAGATGGAAAACGTGCTGGAGCGGGTAGCCGTGTCGCACGCGGGCCGCAAGATCGGCCGCAAGGAACTGGAGCTGGAACTGGAAATCACCGTGCCCGAGCTGTACGGCGGCACGGACGAGGCGGCGCCCGCCGATCCGGATGGGGCCGCCTTCGCGTCGCTGGACGAGATCGCCCGGACCAGCCAGGCGGCCCACGCCCGCCGCGTGCTGGATGCCTGCCACGGCGACCGCGCGGCGGCCTGCCGGATACTGGGCATCAGCCCCGCCACGCTGTGGCGCAAGCTGAAAGAGGCGCCAACCGGCGCCCCGTGACGCTTAGCAGAACGCCTGGATGCCCGTCTGGGCGCGGCCCAGGATCAGCGCATGGATGTCGTGCGTGCCCTCGTAGGTGTTGACCACCTCGAGGTTGACGACGTGGCGGATCACGCCGAACTCGTCGGAAATCCCGTTGCCGCCCAGCATGTCGCGCGCGACGCGGGCGATGTCCAGCGACTTGCCGCAGGAGTTGCGCTTCATGATGGAGGTGATCTCCACCGCCGCCGTTCCGGCGTCCTTCATCCGGCCCAGTTGCAGGCAGCCTTGCAGGCCCAGCGTGATCTCGGTCTGCATGTCGGCCAGCTTCTTCTGCACCAGCTGGTTGGCGGCCAGCGGGCGGCCGAACTGCTTGCGGTCCAGCACGTACTGGCGGGCGGTGTGCCAGCAGTACTCGGCGGCGCCCAGCGCGCCCCAGGCGATGCCGTAGCGGGCCGAGTTCAGGCAGGTGAACGGCCCTTTCAGGCCGGCCACGTTGGGCATGTAGTTCTCTTCCGGCACGAACACCTCGTCCATGACGATCTCGCCGGTGATGGACGTGCGCAGGCCGACCTTGCCGTGGATGGCCGGCGCCGACAGGCCCTTCCAACCCTTCTCCAGGATGAAGCCGCGGATGTTGTCCTTGCCGTCCTCGTCCTTGAGCTTGGCCCAGACCACGAACACGTCGGCGATGGGCGAGTTGGTGATCCACATCTTGGCGCCGCTCAGGCGGTAGCCGCCGTCCACCTTGGTGGCGCGGGTGACCATGGAGCCGGGATCCGAACCGTGGTTGGGCTCGGTCAGGCCGAAGCAGCCGATCAGCTCGCCGGTGGCCAGCTTGGGCAGGTATTTCTGCTTTTGCGCCTCGGTGCCGAACTCATGGATGGGGACCATGACCAGGGAGGATTGCACGCTCATCATGGACCGGTAGCCGGAATCCACGCGCTCGACCTCGCGCGCGATCAGGCCGTAGCAGACGTAGCTCAGGCCGGGGCCGCCGTATTGCTCGGGAATCGTGGGCCCCAACAGGCCCAGCTCGCCCATCTCGCGGAAGATGGCGGCATCGGTGCGCTCGTTGCGAAACGACTCCAGCACGCGCGGCATCAGCTTGTCCTGGCAGTATGCCGCCGCTGCTTCCCGCACCATGCGCTCGTCGTCGGTCAGTTGCTGGTCGAGCAGCAAGGGGTCGGCCCAGTTGAATTGTGCAGGCTTGTGCATAAGAGTCATGTCTCGCAAGTAGTTGGGGAAACAGGAGAATCCGTGTCCTCCCGGCGAATTTCCTGCAAGATATACGGATTCGGCCACCGCGCCAAACGAGTTCTTTTCACTGATCTGTGCGTTTTACGCACTTGTTAAAGTAGAATCTTCCGATCCCTGGCCCTTCTCATGCGCCGCAAACTGCCCAGCACCGCCGCCCTGGCCGCCTTCGAGGCGGCCGCGCGCCACCAGAGCTTCACCAAGGCCGCGGCCGAACTGGCGCTGACCCAGAGCGCCGTCTGCCGCCAGATCGCCGGGCTGGAATCCTTCCTGGGCCTGAAGCTGTTCCGCCGCACCCGGCGCGGCGTCACCCTGACCCAGGCCGGACAGACCTATGGCGAGTCCGTGGCGCGCCGCCTGGACGAAGTCGAACGCGACACCCTGGACCTGATGGCCCGGCGCGGCGAAGGCGGCGTACTGGAACTGGCGTCCGTGCCCACCTTCGCCACCCGCTGGCTGCTGCCGCGCTTGGCCGACTTCGAACGCCAGGCCCCCAACATCGTCCTGAACATCACCCCCCAGAGCCGGCCCTTCCTGTTCGAAGGCACCCCGTTCGACGCCGCCATCTACGCCGGGGACGGTCCCTGGCCAGGGACCGAAGCCGTCTTCCTGATGCCCGAGAAACTGGTGCCCGTGTGCTCCCCCAGGCTGCTGGGCGTGCGCAAGCGCATCATGCCCGGACAGTTCTCGGCCTACCGGCTGCTGCAGCAAAGCACGCGCCCCTATGCCTGGCGGCAATGGTTCGCCGCGCAGAACGTCAGCCACCCGCACGACCTGGGCGGCCCGCGCTATGAATTGTTCTCGATGCTGGTGGAAGCCGCCGTGCACGGCCAGGGCATCGCCCTCGTGCCGCGGCTGATCGTGGAGCAGGAACTCGAATCGGGCCGGCTGATCGTGGCCTGCGAGCGTGAGTCGGTGCGGGACAAGAACTACTACCTGGTCCTGCCCGAATGGAAGGCCGACCATGAACCCCTGCACCTGTTCGCGCAGTGGCTGGCCGGACAGGCGGCCCAATACCGGGCGCAGCACGGGCTGGAAGGCGAAACGTCCCTACCGCCCAAGCGCTTCACGCGGTGATCGCGGCCATCACGAAATCGACGACGTGCTCACGGCGCTCGTCCAGCGCGGCATCGTCCGCCAGGTCGGTACCCAGCACCGCCGACAGCGTGTGGCAATTGGAAATGCTGAAAAAGCACAAGGCGTTGATACTGATATAGACTTGGCGCGCATCCAGCCCGGGCCGGAAAAACCCCGCCTCGGCCCCCGCCTTCAGCAACATCCCGATCCGATGGATCATCGGATCGTAGATGGATTTCAAGCGTTCCGATTTGCGGATGATCTTGCCCTTGTTCACATTCTCGCCGCTGAGCAGATTGACGAAATCCCGGTTGTGGCGGACATGGTCGAACGTGAACAGGACGAAGTCCCGCAGCGCGGCGCGCGGATCGGCGGCGTTCAGTTCGAGCCTGGGGTCGTTGGACCGGAATGCCGTGTACGCCGCTTCAAGCACCGCCAGATAGGCATTCTCCTTCGAGCCGAAATGATGGGACAGGATCTGCTTGCTGACGCCGGCGCGGGTGCAGATCTTCTCGACGCTCGCGGCGTGGTACCCGCTATGGGAAAACTCCCGGTAAGCCGCGTCCAGCAGGTTCTGCCGCGTGCGTTCCGGATCGCGGGCGCCGTTCGAGCGGCTCGGACGCCTCGTGGCCGAAATGAAGAAGGCCGGCTTGTCTTTCTTGTCGGTACTGCGAACTGTCAATTTGACGCTTCCTGAAAAAAGTGGAGCAGGCCCCGGTCAGTCCAGTATTTCCCGGCGGAGCATCCCGTGCACGCCCTTCTCTCCGTTCACCGCCTGCGTCACGTGGAAGTCGACGGCAAGCGAACACAGCTGATAGGCATGGGCGCGCGCAAGACCGGTTCGCGCACGGATGAAGTCGATCATCTCGCGCAGCGCCTGCTTCAGGGCCTGATCGAGATTCTCATGGAACCCCATGCTGATGTAATGCGTCGGCGTTTCCGCGCGAGGAAAGCGAAGCACGGGATCGGCGGCGCCGCCCCCTTTGTGGACGGCCAGCGTGAACTCGCCGTCCAGGCAGGTTTCGAGCGCGGTGACGCATACCTCGCCGTCTCCCTGCAACGCGTGGCCGTCGCCCGCGGAAAAAAGCGCGCCGGGGACGTGGACGGGAAGAAACAGCGTGCTTCCGGCCACCAGTTCCTTGTTGTCCATGTTGCCGCCATGGACGCGCGGCTCTTTCGAAGAAATGCAGGCATATGAAGGTGGCGGCGCAACGCCCATGACACCGAAGAAAGGAGCGACCGGCAGCGTCATGCCCCATGCGAGGCGCGCGCGGCGGGTCTCACGATCGATGGGGATCGTGGCCACCGTCAGGTCGGGGAAATCCTCTGGCAGCGCCCCCGCCAAGGGGCGGATGTAGTTATACCCCCAATCCGAGCCCAGCTCCACCGCGTCTATCCTGACCTCCAGCATGTCCCCCGGCTCCGCGCCCGCGACGCCGATCGGACCGGTCAGGATGTGCGGTGCCAGCATGGGCAGGTTCGCCTCGGCGATGCGCCGCAGCGCCGCGGGCACGGTCATTCCCGACCCGGGTTGCGGAAACAGCGAGGCCTTGCCGGACACGGTCTCCACCCTGACCGTATCGCCGGACTCGATCGTCAGGATGGGCTCGAAACCGGCGTCGAACATGCCGACCCGGACATTCTCGGGCGAGGCGGGAACATGGTGGATCATCGTGCAGGCACTCCGTGCGTATCGTTCAAATGGCAGGCCGACGCATGCCCGTCCCCATGGGACACCAGCGGCGGTTCTTCGACCTTGCAGCGGTCCATCGCGGACGGGCATCTGGCATGGAAGCGGCAACCCGGCGGAGGATCCACCGGACTGGGAACATCGCCGGCCAGGATGATGCGCCGGCTCCCGGCGCCGCGGGCCTTCATCGAGGGCACCGACGACAGCAAGGCCTTCGTATAGGGATGCCGGGTCTGGAAGAACACTTCCTGGCGCGTGCCGATCTCCACGATCTTGCCCAGGTACATCACCGCCACGCGATGCGTCATGTGGGCGACGATGCCCAGATCGTGGCTGATGAACAGCAGCGCCAGCCCCAGCTCCCGCTGCAAGTCCTGCAACAGATTGATGATCTGGGCCTTGACCGACACGTCCAGCGCAGACACGGCCTCGTCGCATACGATCAGCTCCGGCTCGGCCGACAGGGCCCGGGCAATGCCGATACGCTGGCGCTGCCCCCCGCTGAACTCGTGTGGCCACCGGCCGATGGCGTCGCGCGGCAATCCGACCTGGTCCAGGACGTCCCCGACCTTGCGGTCGATCTGCGCCCTGGAGAGGTCCGGCCGAAAATTGCGCAGGGGCTCGGCCACGATATCCCGGACCTTCATCCTGGGGTTCAGCGACGAGAAAGGATCCTGGAACACCACCTGCAATTTCTTGCGGACGGGACGAAAGGCCTCGGGCGACAACCGGTCTATCCTCATCCCGCCCAGCTCGATGCTGCCATCCGTGATGGGAAACAATCCCAGGATGGACCGCCCGACCGAGGACTTGCCGCAGCCGCTCTCGCCGACGAGCGACAGGGTCTCGCCATGTCCGATGCTGAACGACACATCGTCCACGGCCCGGAGCTGCCGGGGGCGCGCGCCGGGGAAACGAGACCCGATCGCGTAGTATTTCTTCAAACCGGTGACCTTCAACAGCGGTGCGTTCATGAACCTGCCCCCTCTTGCACCTCGACCCGGTGGCAAGCCACGCGATGCCCCGGCGACTTGACCTGCAAGGCCGGGACCACCGCCCGGCATGCATCCACGGCCAAGGCGCATCGCCCCGCGAACGCACAGCCGTCGATGCGCTCCTTGATGCCGGGCACGGTGCCCGGTATTTCCGCCAGCCGTCCACCGCCCGCGCTGGAGTCCAGCGTGGGCACGGCGCCCAGCAGGCCCCGCGTATAGGGATGCAGCGGATCGCGAAACACCTGCGCGACAGGCGCCTCCTCGACCACCCGTCCCGCGTACATCACCAGCACGCGCTGCGCCACTTCCCACACCACCCCGAGATCGTGCGTGATGAGCACCACGGCCGCGCCGGTCCGGCGCGTCAGGTCCTTCACCAGGTCGAGGATCTGCGCCTGGATCGTTACGTCCAGCGCGGTCGTCGGCTCGTCGGCGATCAGGAGCCGCGGCTCGCACGCCAGGGCCATCGCGATCATGACCCGCTGGCACATGCCGCCCGAGAGTTCGTGCGGGTATTGCCGGACGCGGCGCCGCGGCTCGGGGATACCGACCAGCTCCAGCATCGCCACCGCCCTGTCCCGCGCCGCCTGGCCGCGCAGTCCCGCGTGCAGCGCCAGGGCTTCGCCGATCTGCTGGCCGACCGTCAGCACGGGATTCAGGCTGGACATCGGATCCTGGAAGATCATGCTGAGGACATTTCCGCGGATGCTCCGCATGTCCTCCTCCGTCAGCGCCATGAGGTCACGGCCCAGCAGGCGGACCTTGCCGGCCACGCGCGTCGTGCGGGCGGGCAGCAGCCGCATGATGGACATCGCCGTCACCGACTTGCCGCTGCCGCTTTCGCCCACGATGGCCACGGTTTCCCCCTCGGCCACCTGGAAGCTGATGCCGTTCACGGCGCGGCCGATCCCATCGCGGGCGAGAAACTGCGTCTGCAGGTCCTCGACGTCCAGCAAGGGGGTGGCGGAAACGCTCGTGTCCTCATACATGTTCGTTCATCCTCGGATCCAGGAGATCCCTGACGCCATCGCCCAGCATGTTCATCGCCAGCACGGTCACGCTGAGAAACAAGGCGGGAAAGAAAACGATGTACGGCTTGACCTGCCAGATGCTCCGGCCTTCGGCCATGATGTTCCCCCATGACGGGATGTTGGACGGCGTGCCGGCCCCCAGGAACGACAGCGCGGCCTCGATGAGGATGGCGCTGGCGCAGATGAAGGTTGCCTGCACGATCAGCGGCCCCATGACGTTGGGCAGGATGTGCCGGACCATGATCGTCGGCGCCCGGGTTCCCGAGGCGATGGCCGCCTCGACGAAGAGCTGCTCCCGCAGCGAGATCACGATCCCGCGCACCACTCTCGCGACGCGGGGAATCTCGGTCACCGTAATGGCGAAGATCACGTTGCCGATGCTGGCCCGCGTCAGGGCCATCAGCGCGATCGCCAGGAGGATGGGCGGAATCGACATCATGCCGTCCATCACCCGCATCACGATGTTGTCCGCCCATCGGACGTAGCCGGAGACCAGGCCGACAGCCAGGCCGATCAGACAAGAGAGCAGCGCCACCGAAAAGCCGACGGCCAGGGATACCCGGGCGCCGAACAGCACGCGCGAATACAGGTCCCGGCCCAGGATGTCGGTTCCGAACCAGAAGCGCGCCGACGGCTCCAGCTTGCGCAGCGCCGGCGCGACGGATGCCGGGTCCCGGGTCATCAGCCAGGGAGCGAAGACCGCGACCAGGATGATCAGCAAGAGCAGGAGACCGCCGATCACCATGGTCGGATGACGACGGACGAATCCGGAAACCCCGCCGGCGGGACGCGTCGCGGGAAACAGGTCCGGCAGCGGCCGGGCCGCCGGCGGAGCAAGTTCCGCGGCAAGCGTCGTGGTTGCTTGGGCATTCACAGCCGTACCCTCGGATCGATCAGGATGTAGACGAGGTCGATCAGCAGATTGACCATCACGTAGGTAAACGAGAACAACAGCACCACGCCCTGGATGACGGGGTAGTCGCGGCGCAGGATGGCATCGGCGGTGAGCCGGCCCAGGCCGGGAATGGCGAACACGCTTTCGGTCACGACCGCGCCGCTGACCAGCAATGCCATGCCGATGCCGATGACGGTAACGATGGGCAGGGCGGCATTCTTCAATGCATGGACGTAGAGGATGCGAACCCGGCCCACGCCCTTGGCGCGCGCGGTGCGGATGTAGCCCTGTTGCAGGACATCCAGCAGCGCGGCACGCGTCGTGCGCGCGATGATGGCGATATAGACGCCGCTGAGCGCGAACGAAGGCAGCAGCACGCTGCGCAGCCACGGCCCCAGCCCCTCCGAGAATGCCCGGTATCCCTGCACCGGCAGGATTCCCATCTGCAGCCCGAACACGTAGGCCAGCACATAGCCCAGGACGAACACCGGCACGGAGAATCCGAACACGGCTCCCATCATGACCAGGCGATCGACCCAGGAGTCCGCCTTGGCCGCCGCGGCGATCCCCAGCGGCACGCCGACGCTGGTCGCGATGACCAGGGTCACGGCCATCAGGGAGATGGTCGGCTCCATGCGCTCCAGCAGCAACGTGCCCACCGGCAGATTGGTGAAGATCGACGTCCCCAGCGCCCCATGCAGAAGCTGCCAGACCCAGGTGGCGAAGCGGATGGGAAACGGTTCGTCCAGGCCCAGGGAGACCCGGATGCGGTCCAGCTCCTCCTGGGTGGCGTGGTCGCCGGCGATGAGCAATGCCGGATCGCCGGGCGCCAGGTACATCAGGCTGAACACCAGCAGCGCGACCACGCCCATGACGGGCAGGGTCGACAGAATCCGGCGGACGATGAAACCTAGCATGGCGCACCCCCCGGGTTCGCGATGCGTCCCGACAGGCCCAGGTCCTGCTCCAGCGCCTGGGACAGCATGAAGAGACGCTGTTCGGCGTCCCACGGCCCCACCAGTTGCAGCCCCACGGGCAGCCCCGCCCCGGTGAACCCCACCGGCGTGGAAAGCGCGGGATGGCCCGTCAGGTTGAACGGATGCAGCGCCGCCGCCCAGTGCGGATAGGCCCCCGGATACCCCGGATCGATGGCATCCAGGCGAGGCGCCGCGACGGTCGTCGTCGGCATGGCCAGCACGTCGAAACGTTCAAAAATTGCCTGCACCGACCGGAAAAGCGCGGTGCGCCGGTCGCTGGCAGCCAGGAACTCGATGGCCGACCAGCCGCGTCCCTGTGCGATACCCGCGCGCAGCGTGGGCGTCATCTTGTCCGGCGCGGCGTCGAAAAGGGCCCCATACCGCCCGGCGCGATGCGTGCTGGCCAGCGTCGCATACAGGGGATAAAGGCCATCGAAGCAGGCCTCGCGCAGCCCCTCGACACACGCCCCGCGATCCGAAAGACGGGACACCGCGGCCGACGTGATCCGCAACACTTCCGGATCGGTTCGATATTCGCCGAAGTGCTCGATCCAGCCTATGCGCAGGCCACGGATCTCGCCGGACCACGCGGGCGGCGCGCCCCTGGTCGAGAACGGATCGGCGGCGGACGGCCCCTGCATCACCGACAGCAGCAGCGCCGCGTCCTGCGTGGTCCGTGCCATGGGTCCGATGTAGGCGAAATTCCCGAAGCCGTCGGCCACCGCCTCGATCGGCACGCGTCCCAGGGTCGGTTTCATGCCGACCACGCCATTCCAGGCCGACGGACAACGAATGGATCCTCCGCCGTCGGTGGCGATCGCCAGCGGCCCCATGCCCGCGGCCAGGGCCGCTCCGGCCCCGCCGCTCGACCCCCCGGGCGTATGGTCCAGGTTCCAGGGGTTGCGCGTCACCCCGGTCGCCAGGCTTTCGGTCACCATCTTGTGCGCGAATTCGGGCAAGGTCGTCTTGCCGACCAGGATCGCGCCCGCGGCCCGCGCCCGCTCGACCGCCACGGCGTCCTTCGCCGGGATGGCCGGCGCCGCGGCGATGGATCCGTTGCCCAGCGGCACGCCGGCCACCGCGACATTGTCCTTGACCGTCACGGGCACCCCGTGCAGCGGGCCGAGCGCCGCGCCCGCCATCACCCGTTGCTCGGCCGCGCGGGCCGCCCTTTCCGCCTCTTCCCGCAAGACCAGCGCGAACGCGTTGACCCGCGGATTGGCCCGATCGATGCGATCGAGCACCGCGCCGATGACCTCGACCGGCGAAACCTGGCGCGCGGCAATCAGCGCCGCCAGGCGCGTCGCGGAGCATCCGCAAAGCTCGTCCTGTCGCATGGCCGGCTCAGCCTCCCTCGCTCACGGAACGGGTGGTGATCTTGCCTCGTTCGTCCAGGCCGAAGCCTTGGCGGCGCGCCGCGTCCATCACCTCGTCTATCCATTCGACGCTGCCCGGGTCGTCGCCGCCGATGATGACCAGCAGCAAGGCCTGGCCGGGGCTCTCGTTGCGGAATCCGCGCAATACCCCGACCGGAAGCGAGATGACGTCATACTGGTCGAGGAAGATCTCGTGCTCGCCGTGGTCCCCCCATTGCACCGAGAACCGGCCGTTCAGGGGCATGAACACCTCCACGGTCCGATGCTTGTGGAGCGCGCTGCCTTTCCCCGCCTCGACCCGGACGATGGACAGATGAAAGCCCTCGACATCCGTGATGGGTGGAACGATGGCGCCATCCTCGGCCACGCCCTGGCCGATGATGCTCAGGAGCTCGCGCTGGAACTCGGGCCTGGCCGCGTCGATCAGCGGCATGGCGCTGGCCTGGAGCTCGCTGAAGACGGCCACCCTTTTTCGCATTTCCTCGGGACTTA
Source organism: Alcaligenaceae bacterium SAGV5 (assembly GCA_009360345.1). GTDB lineage: Bacteria > Pseudomonadota > Gammaproteobacteria > Burkholderiales > Burkholderiaceae_B > Pigmentiphaga. Next base: position 855,434 of record SPDP01000001.1, on the reverse strand, counting down.
CCTGACGACTCTGCATGGACTTCTCCTAGGGAATGATCCTTCCGGACGCGCTCACCGCTTCTCGACGTTCCAATAGGGCTGGACGTACGCGGACAGCAGGCCGGTGACGTTGGGCCGATAGGCGCTGACGACATCCCACTGCCCCACCGGCACGTAGGGCAGGAATTGCCACATGTGCTCTTGCAGGACTTCGAACGCCTGCTGCTGCTCGGCGGGGGTCAAGGCCCGCAGGACACGCTGGCGCAGGCGCTCGCCGGCCTCGTCGCAGGGAAAGCCGGGCCAGTTGTGCCCGCCGCAGGACATGTCGAGCGCGGCGTTCGTCAACGGGTGGAACCAGATGCTGCCGGTGGCGTTGTACGGAAACAGGTGATAGCCGCCCTTGCCCGGGGGCTGGCCCTTGGCCCGGATGCGTTGCAGGAGCGTGGGAAGATCGGTCACCTGGAGATCGACCTTGACGCCTGCTTCCTTCAGGCGCTGGGCCAGCACTTGCGCGACGGCCATGTTCGGACCGGCCGGCAGGCTCAGCAACACGATCGTCTCGCCCTTGTACCCCGCCTCGGCCAGCAGGCTCCTGGCCCGTTGTACGTTCTGCTTGAGGAACGGCTTGGATCCCGCTTCCGTACCGAAGGCGGTGCCGCAGACGCTGAACGAATGGCATGGCTTCCAGTCCGCGTCCCCCGCCACGGCGGGCATGATTTCGTCCTGGTCGATCAGCAGCGCCAGCGCCTGGCGCGCCCTGACGTCGTTGAACGGCGGAAGCTGGAAATTGGGCCGCACGAACTCGACGAAGGGCAGCCCATTGGGACTGAGCTTGAGCCCCCGCTGCCTCAGGAACGCGATCTGGTCCGGGTCCGCCTCGGCCCACAGGTCGGCCTCGCCCGCCGCCAGGGCGTTCGACGCCGTCGTCGCGTCCGGCATGATGATCCAGCGGACCTGATCGACCTTGACGACCCGCCCCCCCGCCAGGCCATCGGCCGGCTCGCCGCGGGACAGGTAGTCGGCATTGCGCGCGAATACCACCCGGCTGCCTTCCACCCGCTCGGCATCGACGAACTTGAACGGCCCCGAACCGACCACGGGAAGCGGCATCGGCGTGTTGTAGGGGCGCGCCGCATCCTTCTCCCGCATGATGCCCGGAATGGGCGAACCCGCTCCGGCCAGCAGGAACTCCACGAACCCGAACGGTTCCTTCAGGACCAGCCGGAAGTCGCGGTCGCTGACGGCCGCCAGGGACGACAGCCGCGACTTGAGCTGCGCCCCGATGGCCGTGTTGTCGGCCCAGCGCTTCACCGAGGCCACCACGTCGCGCGCGGTCACCGGCGATCCGTCGTGGAACTTCAGGTTAGGGCGCAGCGTGTAGTCCCGCGTCAGGCCGTCGCTGCTGACGGTGTACTTCTCCACCATCATCGGCTTCGCGACCAGCTTGCCATCGAGCGCGAACAGCGTGTCGAAGACCATTTGCGAATAGACACGCGACACCCGGTTGCTGCCCTGGGTGGGATCCAGCTCGGTCACGTCGCCGCTGATGACACGCAGTACTTTCCGCCCCTCCTGCGCGGGCACATCCCGCATCCCGACAGCGAGCATCGAGAAGCAGATCACGATCGCGAACAATCTTTCGAGTTTCATGGCAACGCACTCCGCTTTGGCTTGAAACACCCCTTGGATACGCGCCAATGATACGCACAATTCCCCCTGAGTCAACCATCCGGTTGGTTGATAATGGAAGAAAAAAAATCCCTGCCGGCGCCTGGGCGCGGGCAGGGATTTCTCTTGGCGGGCGGTACTACAAGGGTTTCTACTGACCTTCCAGGAAGCTCTTGAGCTTGTCCGCCCTGCTGGGGTGACGCAGCTTGCGCAGCGCCTTGGCTTCTATCTGACGAATACGCTCGCGCGTCACGTCAAACTGCTTGCCTACTTCTTCCAGCGTCTGGTCGGTGCTCATCTCGATACCGAAACGCATGCGCAGCACCTTGGCCTCGCGCGGCGTCAGCGAATCCAGCACTTCCTTCACGACGTTGCGCATCGAACCATGCAGCGCCGCATCCGAGGGCGCCAGCGTCGCCGTGTCCTCGATGAAATCGCCCAGGTGCGAATCGTCGTCGTCGCCGATGGGGGTCTCCATCGAGATCGGTTCCTTGGCGATCTTCAGGATCTTGCGGATCTTGTCCTCCGGCATGTCCATCTTCTGCGCCAGGGTGGCGGGATCCGGCTCGGCGCCGGTTTCCTGCAGGATCTGGCGGCTGATCCGGTTCATCTTGTTGATCGTTTCGATCATGTGCACCGGAATGCGGATGGTGCGCGCCTGATCGGCGATCGAACGGGTGATGGCCTGCCGGATCCACCACGTTGCATAGGTCGAGAACTTGTAGCCGCGACGGTATTCGAACTTGTCCACCGCCTTCATCAGGCCGATGTTGCCTTCCTGGATCAGGTCCAGGAACTGCAGACCGCGGTTCGTGTACTTCTTCGCGATCGAGATCACCAGGCGCAGGTTGGCCTCGGTCATCTCGCGCTTGGCCTTGCGGGCCTTGGCCTCGCCGGTGGCCATCTGCTTGTTGACGTCCTTCAGGTCCTTGAGCGGCAGCACGACGCGGGCCTGCAGGTCGATCAGCTTCTGCTGCAGTTCCTGGATGGCCGGGATCTGGCGCGACAGCGTCTCGGAATAATCGTGGGCGGCGTTGACTTCTCCAAGCACCCATTCCAGGTTGGTTTCATGCCCCGGGAAGGCCTTGATGAAGTGCGTCCGCGGCATGGCGGCACGGTCCACACAGATCTGCATGATCGCGCGCTCGAGCTTGCGGACCTCCTCGACCTGCGCGCGCAGCGTGTCGGCCAGGCGCTCGACCATTTTCGCGGTGAAGCGGATGCCCATCATCTCTTCCAGGATGGTTTCCTGGGCGGTCATGTAGGCTTCCGACTTGTAGCCTTCGCGCTCGTAGGCCTGGCGCATCCTGTCGAACCAGCGCTTGACGTTGTCGAACTTCTCCAGCGACTTCACGCGCAGCTCTTCGACCTGCTTGCTGCTCATGCCGCCGGCGGGAGCGTCGTCGCCCTCTTCATCGTCATCGTCGGACGACGAGGTGACGCCTGAACCGGCATATTCCTCGCCATCGTTGGGGTCGATCAGGCCATCGACGATCTCGTCGATCTGGATCTCGGACGCGCGGACGCGATCTGCATTTTCCAGGATCTCGTTGATCGTGGTCGGGCAGGCGGAGATCGCCATCACCATGTGCTTGAGGCCGTCCTCGATGCGCTTGGCGATCTCGATTTCCCCTTCGCGGGTCAAGAGTTCGACCGAACCCATCTCGCGCATGTACATGCGCACGGGATCGGTGGTGCGGCCAAAATCGGAATCGACCGTGGACAGCGCGGCTTCCGCCTCTTCCTCGGCATCGTCGTCGGACGAGGCGACCGGGGCGTTCTCGTTCAGCAGCAGGGTCTCGGCATCGGGCGCCTGGTCGTAGACCGAGATGCCCATGTCGTTGAACGTGCTGATGATGCCGTCGATGGCCTCGGCGTCGACCAGGTCATCAGGCAGATGGTCGTTGATTTCGCCATAGGTCAGGTAGCCGCGATCCTTGCCGAGCTTGATCAGCAACTTCAGGCGATTGCGGCGCGCCTCGTATTCCTCGGGCGTCACCGGCCCGCGGGCGATCAGGTCCTTGGGATCGGCCTTGCCGCGCTTGCCCCGGCCCTTGGGGATCTTGATCTCGGGAATCGGCTCGGCATCACCATCGCCATCGCCCACGTCGTCGAAATCGCCGCCGGAGGAAGCATCAGCCGGCTTGGCGTCCTTGGGCGGACGGCCGGGCCGGCGGCCTGGGGGCTTGGCCAGCAACTCGGCCAGCTTCTTCTCGGCGTTTTTCTTGTCGGCGGCCGTCGCGGTCTTGGCGGCTGTCTTGGAAGCCGCCTTGGTGGCCTTCTTCGCAGCCTTGGCGGCCGGCTTGGCCTTCTCGGTCGGCTCGGCCGTCACGGCATCGAAATCGGCATCGGCCGCCTGGGCCGCGGCTTGCGGGTCCAGCAACTTGGTGCGGGCCCTGCCAGCCGACTTGACCGTCACCTTGACGCCGCTGGCGGCCGCCGTCTTGGACGCAGCCTTTTCCTTGGCCGCGTCTTGCCCTTCGGCTTTGGATTTGTTTACAGTCAGCGTCTTGCCTGTCGTTTTCGCCATGGTCGGTCAACCACTCCTAATATTTCATCCGGTGGCCGGATTGCTCCAGCCCCCAACCCGCGGGTCGGCACCTATGCACCGATCTCGGCCGCCGCCGGGTACACGCGGCATACTACATCGGCCTGCTACTGCATATATTTGTGTCCGGGTGGGCGCACGGCAACCGCCGCGCCCCCACGCATCCGGCTAAGGTCCCTGGCAAAAGATCGCGCAAAGCAAAATCCATACCAGAAAGCGGGAAAAAATACTCCCGATCAGACCTACGGTAAACCCTCTATTCTACCACTCTCGGCTTCTTCAACTCTAAGATTCTTTCGGTCAAGTCGAGGTAGCGAATCTTGTCCTGCGCATCCTTCAGGCCGGAAACGGCCAATTGCTGCTGTTCGGCGATCGCGGCATGCAAGGCCACCATGCGCAACGCATCGTGCAGTTCCGCGTCGGGGTCCGGCAACTCTTCTTCATAGATAGTGGCCGTCGACGCCATTACAAGAGTCTGCGACAGGTCGCTGCCCTCGGCAGCCTGCAACAGCGCGCCCGCATGCTGGGCACCGGTCTCGCGCACCAGCGCCAGCAGCGCCTTGACCGACTCGTACCCTTGGTTGGCCTCCAGCAAGCGCTCGGCATCCTCGCCCATATGCCGGACCAGGCCAGGATGTGTCAGCAGCAACTGAAGCAAGCGCCCCGCTATCGGCGTCACCCTGGCCCGCGGGCCCGTATAGCCCTGCGGCCGCTCGTCGCCGTAGCGGCCATCGCGGTCCCGGAAACGCCCGCTCTTGAAGCGTCCCGACCGGAACCCGCCGCCTGCGGCCGGCCCGGCGGGCCGATCGCGAAAATCCGGGGCAGGTTCGTAGAAATGGTCGTCAGGCGGTTCGTGGTCGGGCACCCAACCGGGAGCGTCGGCACTGTCCTGCACGCCATTATTAGACTCTGAGCGAACCGGCGCCGGGGAAGTTCCCCGCATCTGGGCCGGCGTCTGCACCAGCGGGCCGCTGGGCACGTCCTGCAGGGGGACCAACTGGGCCAGTTCTTCCGTGGTGAGGCGGGTCAGCTGCGCCAGCTCCCGCAGCACCTGCATGCGCAGCGCACCGGCAGGCATGGCTTGCAGCAGCGGCTTGGCATCGTGCACGCAGCGCGCCCTGCCCTCGGCCTCGTCCATCTGATGCCGCTCGACCAGCTCGCCCAACATGAACTGCGACAAGGGCATCGCCTCGCGCAAGGCCTTGCGAAAACGCTCGGCGCCGAATTCGCGCACGTATGAATCCGGATCGTGCTCGTCAGGCAGAAAAAGAAAGCGGATCGAAATATCGTCGCGCAGCAGCGGCAGGCAGGCCTCCAGCGCGCGCCAGGCCGCCTTGCGCCCGGCCTTGTCGCCATCGAAGCTGAAGATCACGCTGTCGCTGGCGCGCAGCAGCTTCTGCACGTGCACGGCCGTGGTCGCCGTGCCCAGCGTGGCCACCCCGCACTCGATCCCGAGCTGCGCCAGCGCCACGACATCCATGTAACCCTCGACCACCACCACCATGCCTTCCTTGCGGATCGCCTGGCGCGCCTCCCAGAGTCCGTACAGCTCGGACCCCTTGGAGAAGATGGGGGTTTCGGGTGAATTGAGGTATTTCGGCTCGCCCTTGCCGATGATGCGGCCGCCGAAGCCGATCAGGTGGCCCCGGGCATTCCGGATGGGAAAGGTGACGCGTTCGCGAAAGCGATCGTAACGTCGGCCATCTTCGCTCAGGATGACCAGCCCGGCCTCGACCAGCAGCGGATCGTCGTAGCCGGGCAGGACCGCGGACAACCCCTGGCGCTCGCCGCCGGCCCAGCCCAACCCGAAACGGGCGGCGATCTCGCCGGACACGCCACGCCCCTTCAGGTAGGCCACGGCGGCGCCGGCGCCGCGCAACTGCTGCCGGTACCAGGTATTCGCGGTTTCCAGCACCTGACTGTGGCGTGACACCACGGCTTCGCGCTGCTGCCGCGCCGCCCGCTGGCGGGGGCTGCGCTCTTCCTCGGGCACCTGCATGCCCACCATGCCGGCCAGCGATCGCACCGCCTCGGGAAAGCCGGCGCCCGTGTGCTCCATCAGGAAGCGGATGGCCGTGCCATGGGCGCCGCAGCCGAAGCAATGATAGAACTGCTTGGTGGGGCTGACCGTGAAGGAGGGCGATTTTTCTCCGTGGAAGGGACACAATCCCAGCAGGTTGGCCCCACCCTTGCGCAACTGCACATGCTGGCCCACGACATCGACGATGTCGACCCGGGCCAGCAGATCCTGGATGAATGACTCGGGGATCATGCGCGCGGCGCGAAAAGGAAATGCACGGACCGCCGGCTCAACCCAGACGGGCCTTGATCAGCTTGGACACTTCGGCCATGTCCGCGCGCCCCGCCAGCCTGGGCTTGACCAGCCCCATCACCTTGCCCATGGCCGCGCCGCCAGTGACACCCTGCGCCGAAACCTCGGCCACGGCGGCCGCGACCACCGCCTCGACTTCCTCCTGGGGAGCCGCCTGCGGCAGGAACTCCTGGAGGACCGCCATTTCCGCGCGCTCCTGCTCGGCCGATTCGGTCCGGCCGGCCTGCTCGAACGAGGTGATCGATTCGCGGCGCTGCTTCACCTGCTTCTCGACGATGGCGACGATCTCGGCATCCCCCAGCTCGCGGCGCTCGTCGACTTCCTTCTGCTTGACCGCTGCCGACAGCAGCCTCAGGGTCCCGAGACGCTCGGTCGCCTTGGCGCGCATCGCGCTCTTGATTTCATCGGACAGGCGGGCTTTGAGAGTATCTGCGCTCATGGGGAGATTCCGCGATTAGAGAAGAAGCCGGGCGCCACGGGAGACGCGAGCCAGGACTAGGATAACGGCAAAAACGCCAAAAGCCGCTCCGGCTCGTGCCGTAGCGGCTCTGACAACAACTTGGCGAAACGACTGGAAAGCTTATGCCGCGCCCAGGGCGCGGCAGCAATCAGTACAGGCGCTTGGGCAGTTGCTGGCTGCGAATGCGCTTGTAGTGGCGCTTGACGGCGGCGGCATGCTTGCGCTTGCGCTCGGCCGTGGGCTTTTCGTAAAACTCGCGCGAGCGCAGTTCGGTCAGCAAGCCAGTCTTTTCAATGGTGCGCTTGAAACGACGCAGGGCGACCTCAAACGGCTCATTTTCTTTAACGCGAATTGTCGGCATGTAACGATTGCCTCGGGGTTGCTAGGGGTTGATCAAGCCTGCCAATATAGCAGATCCTTTTCCATATTGCCACCCCTTCCGCAGCCTCGGTGCTACACTGCCGCTAGGGTTAACTCTGATCATAATCGCGTTCACGCGCATTTTTCAATGATTGTCCTCGGCTTCGAAAGCTCCTGCGACGAAACCGGCGTCGCCGTCGTCAGCGCCGAACGCGGCCTGCTGGCCCATGCGCTGTATTCGCAGGTCGACATGCACCAGGCCTATGGGGGCGTGGTGCCGGAGCTGGCCTCCCGCGATCACGTGCGGCGGGTACTGCCCCTGACCCGGCAGGCCTTGAACGACGCCGGCCTGACCCTGGACGGCGTGGACGCCGTGGCTTACACCGCCGGCCCCGGCCTGGCCGGCGCCCTGCTGGTGGGAGCCAGCGTGGCCCAGGCCATCGCCTGGGCGCGCGACCTGCCCTCCATCGCCATCCATCACCTGGAAGGCCACCTGCTGTCGCCGCTGCTGGCAACGCCACGGCCCGAATTCCCCTTCGTCGCGCTGCTGGTTTCCGGCGGGCACACCCAGCTCATGCGGGTGGACGGCGTGGGGCGCTACGAGTTGCTGGGCGAAACCCTGGACGATGCCGCCGGCGAGGCTTTCGACAAGACCGCGAAGCTGCTGGGCCTGGGATATCCCGGCGGGCCGGCGTTGTCCCGGCTGGCCGAGTCCGGCCGCGCCGACCGCTTCGACCTGCCCCGCCCGAAACTGCACAGCCCCGACCTCGACTTCAGCTTCAGCGGCCTGAAGACCGCGGTGCTGACCCGCATGAAAACCCTGGCTCCCGATGACGCGCAGGCACGCGCCGACCTGGCCGCGGCCACGCAGGATGCCATTGTCTCGGTGCTGGTCGCCAAAGCCGCCAAAGCCCTCGAAGCCACCGGGCTGAAACGCCTCGTCGTCGCGGGCGGCGTGGGCGCCAACCGGCTGCTGCGCGAACGCCTGGCCACACATCTCGCGCGCCTGCGCGCGCAGGCCTTCTTCCCGCCGCTGGAGCTGTGCACCGACAACGGCGCCATGATCGCCTTCGCCGGCGCCCTGCGCCTGCAAGCCGGCCTGGCCGACCCCGGCGAACGCCACACGAGCTTCACCGTGCAACCCCGGTGGCCATTGGGCGCTGCCTAGCTGGCAGCCAACGAAGCCCCGCTGCCACAACCCAAGACAACCGTACTAGACCCAGGATGCGGTGGATCCGGCTCCGCCGGTCCACCCGCATCGCCCCCTGGGGGGCGCGCGTCAGCGCGTAGGGGGGGGACTCTTCTTCCCGAGCTTGCTTTCCTTGCCTGCGAGCAGCTTGGAAATATTCTGCCGGTGACGATAGAGCAGCATCAGCGCCATCAGCCCGATGGCCGTGCCGATCCTGGAGTCGGCGGTCCAGGCCACGCCATGGCCGAACACGTAGTAGATGGGCGCGAAGATGGCCGCGACGATGGCGGCCAGCGACGAATAGCGGAAGAACAGCGCCACGATCACCCAGGTCGCCAGCGTGGCCACGCCCAGCCAGGGTTGCAGGCCCAGCAGCACGCCCAGCGCGGTCGCCACGCCCTTGCCCCCCTTGAAGCGGAAGAACACCGGGTACAGGTGGCCCAGGAACACCGCCAGGGCCACCACCGCGATCGTGGCCTCGCCAAAGCCGAGGCGATACGCATAGACCTGGGCCAGCCACACCGCCACCCATCCCTTGAAGGCATCGCCGACCAGCGTCAGGACCGCGGCGGCCTTGCTGCCGGAGCGCAGCACGTTCGTGGCGCCCGGGTTGCCGGAACCATAGGTGCGCGGATCGTCCAGTCCCATCACCCGGCTCACGACGACGGCGAACGAGATGGAACCGATCAGATAGGCGATGACGGCGGCGGCGACGGTGATCATGGATGGGGAACCTTGGGCCTATGTGGCCACGTCACGGTGACGATGGCATGACAGCCGGCGATTCTACCGGTTGGGCAAGACACTGTCCCGCTGCAGGCGCACGAAATCCATCGCCCCCTCGCCCATCACAGCGCGGCGGCAACCGGAACGGCCTGCAGCAGGCGGACGAGTTCGCGCGGATCGATGCCCACGAGGTAGCCCCGGCGGCCGCCGTTGACGAGTATGCGCGGCAGTTCCAGCACGCTGCCTTCCACGTACACCGGCATGGCCTTGCGGGTACCGAAGGGCGAGGTACCGCCGACCATGTAGCCCGAGTGGCGCTGGGCCACTTCCGGCTTGCAGGGCGCCACCTTCTTGACGCCGATCTGCCGCGCCAGGTTCTTGGTCGACACTTCCCGGTCCCCGTGCATCAGGATGACCAGCGGCCTGGCGGACTCGTCCTCCATGATCAGGGTCTTGATCACGGCATGCTCGTCCTCGCCCAATTGCCGCGCCGATTCGGAAGTACCGCCGTGTTCGACGTACTCGTAGGCATGTTCGGTGAAGGCAACGCCGTGCTTGCGCAGGAATTGCGTGGCGGGAGTTTCTGAAACGTGTCTGGCTTTGCTCATGATGAGGAGTCCGGCGGCGTCAGCCTCGCGGGTGATGCCGCTCGTGCAGTAGTTTAAGCCGCTCGCGCGCGATGTGCGTGTAGATCTGCGTGGTGGAAATGTCGGCGTGTCCCAGCAGCATCTGCACCACTCTCAGGTCGGCGCCATGATTGAGCAAATGGGTGGCGAAGGCGTGCCGCAGCACGTGCGGCGACAGGGCCGCGCGTATGCCGGCCCGTACCGCGTACTTCTTGACGATGAGCCAGAAGCTCTGCCGGGTCATGGCGGCGGCGCGGGCGGTCACGAACAGCGCATCGCTGACCTTGCCCCCGAGCAGCGTCGGGCGCGACGCCTCCAGGTAGCGCGTGATCCAGTGCGCCGCTTCCGCCCCCAGCGGCACGAGCCTGTCCTTGCCGCCCTTGCCCATGACCACGCGCACCACGCCCTCGTTCAAACCGACGTCGAGGGATTTCAGGTCGACGAGTTCGGACACGCGCAGGCCCGTCGCGTACAGCGTTTCCAGCATGGCGCGATCGCGCAGCCCCAGATCGGTGTCGAGATCCGGCGCGCCCAGCAGGGCTTCGACCTGGGCCTCGGATAGCGTCTTGGGCAGGCGCGGCGGCTGCTTGGCGGCACGCAGCGTCAGGCAGGGGTCGGAGTCCACCCGATGCAGCCGCAGCGCCCATTGGAAATAGCGGCGCAGCGTCGCCAGCCGCCGGTTGGCCGTGGTGGCCTTGCTGTGATGATGGACCGCCGCGAACCAGGCCTCGATATCGTGCGCGTGGGCCCGGTCCAGGACCGAGGCGCGCTTCTCTTTCAGCCAGGCGTCGAAGGCCGACAAGTCCTGGCGATAGGCGCGCAGGGTGTTGTCGGACAGCCCGTCCTCCAGCCACATGGCTTCGAGGAATGCCGCGACGCCGGGATCGTCGCCCGGCCGGACCACCCCCTGCCTGGACTTGGTCCGGCCATCCCGCGCCGCATTCATGCCGCGCGTCCCCGGGCCCGCCGCCGCGGACCGGCCGGTGGCACGGCAAGCAACGCCACCTCCAGGACAGCCAGCACGTCATCCCCGGCCCGGGACGCGAACACCGGGACGGATTGCCGGCCGCGCCAGCCGTCCAGTCGGCCTTCGAGCAGCAGCGTCGCGAAACCATGGACCGCCGACCAGGCCAGCAACAACCGGCGCTCGAAATCCTCGCCCCGCCCGTCCAGCCCTCGTTCTGCCAACGCGCCTGAAAGGGTGGCGGACAAGTGGCCGGCGGCCTCGCTGCCCGCCCGCTCCAGCCCGGCATCGCCGGGCAACAACCGGTCGTAGCGGAACATCAATTGGAATTGGGCCCGATGGCCGATGGCGAAATCGATGTAGGCCAGGCCCACGGCCCGCAGTTGTGCTTCCGGCGCCGGGGGCGCCTTGTCGCGATAGGCCTGCATCATGGCCGACAACTGCTGGAAGCCCGAGACGGCGAACGCCGTCAGCAGTCCGGCGGCATCGCCGAAATGATGCGCGGGCGCCGCGTGCGACACCCCGGCGCGGCGCGCGCATTCGCGCAGCGTGAAGCCTTCGAGGCCGCGCTCGTCGAGCAGGGACCGCGCCGCGTCGAGCAACGCCTGGCGCAAATCGCCGTGGTGGTAGGAGCCCGCCTGACGGGCAATGGCGCGACGGGGGCGCTTGCCGCCCGGGGGAAGATCAGCTCGCATGCCTCATCTTCGCAAAGAAATCTTTACGCCGTCAAATTGACGGCCCGCCCGCCTGGATTTTTCTTGACAGTGTAAACATCGAGAGCTATCGTAGCGCTTCCCCATCTAGACATCGTCAAGACCATGATCGCCGACTTCATTCTTGCCTGGATGCACCACCTCTGCTTCCTGGGCATGGCCGCGGCGCTGGCCATGCAATGGGCGCTCCTCAACCCGTCGCGACCCGCCATACCGCTGGCCTTGCTCGGCAAGACCGATGCCTGGTACGGCAGCCTGGCCATGCTGATCCTGGCCATCGGCGCGGCGCGTGTCGCCTGGGGCCCCAAGGGCGCGGCCTTCTACCTGGACAACCCCGTCTTCTGGGCCAAGATCGCGGTCTTCCTGGCCGTGGGCGCCATCTCCGCCCTGCCCACCCTCAACTATCTGCGCTGGCGCCAGCAAGCCCGCCACAACGCCGCCTTCCAACCATCGCCCGCCGACATCGGCAGGGTCCGCCAGGCCATCCGCCTCCAGTTCCTCGGCTGGCTCGCCCTCCCCATCCTGGCCGCCGCCATGGCTAGAGGCCTGTAGCCGCCAGGGAAAGCCCATCAAGACAAACGGCCCCGCTTAAAAAAAGCGAGGCCGTTGCCTTTCCTGGACGGTCCGGACCCGGGGTGCCGCGGATCCGGCGTTGCCGGTCCGCCAGCACCGCCCCCTTGAGGGGGAGCGGCCGAAGCGCTTGGGGAGACCTTATTCCAGTTTTATGTTTTGCTTCTTCACCACGTCCTTCGCCTTGTTCAACTCCTTCTCGATCTCGACGCGGAACTCGGCGGGCGTGTTGCCGACCGGGGCGGCGCCCTGCTTGGCCAGGGTGTCCCTTACCTGCGGATCGGACAGCACCTTCACCGCGGCGTCGCGCAGCTTGTTGACGATGTCGGCGGGCGTACCGGCGGGAGCCAGCAGGCCGTACCAGGCCGGGTCGTTCATCAACGGCAGGCCCAGTTCCTTGAACGTGGGCACGTCGGGCAAGCCATCCACCCGCTTGTCCCACGCGACCGCCAGGGCCTTGAGCTTGCCGGCCTGAATGTTGGGCATGGACGAAGGCAGGTTGTCGAACAACATCTGCACCTGGCCGCCGATCACGTCGGCGATGGCCGGTCCCGAGCCGCGATAGGGGATGTGCACGATCTTGGCGCCCGTTCCCAACTGGAAGAGTTCACCCAGGAAGTGGTTGATGCTGCAAGTGCCGGACGTCGCGAACGAGAGCTTGCCGGGCTCTTTCTTGGCCAGTTCCAGGAAGGATTTGAAGTCGTTGGCCGGGACCTTGGGATTGATGGCCAGCACGTTGGCCGTGTGGGCGAAGTTGGTGACGGGCTGGAAGTCCTTGAGCGGGTCGTAGCCCAGCTTGGGATTGCAGGCGGGATTGATGGCCATCGTCGAGACGGTGGCGATGCTCAGGACGTAGCCGTCCGGCGCGGCGCGCGCGGCCTCGCCCGCGCCGATGGCGCCGCCGCCACCACCACGGTTCTCGATCACGAAGGGTTGGCCGAGTTCACGGCCCATGCGCTCGCCCACGAGCCGGGCGATGATGTCCGTCGAGCCGCCCGGCGCGAACGGCACGATGACGCGGACCGGCTTGTTCGGATAGGACTGGGCGGCGGCCGTGCCGGGCACGGCGAGCATGGTGGCGGAAACGGTCAGCCCCGCCAGCGAAGCGGCGATTCTTGCTGCTTTCATGCGTACTCCTCTTTTGGATGGTCCTTCACGGAATAGGCCCAGGCCGCGACGAAGCGGATGCGTATTCGCGCCGGTCTCGATGCGGCTCCTTTCTTATCCGGGGCTTGACCTCATGGCTCAAGCGGGCCTGCGCAAAAGAATAGCAAACACGTTTGACACGCCGTCCGTGCGGCACCTCTCGTTTTCCCCAACTCCTGGCGGCTCGCCCTCTTTCCCTGCCGCTGACTCACGGCGCTCCGCTCACGCGCCGGCCGCCTGGCGCGCCAGCGCCCAGCGCACGTGCTCCCGGACCAGCTCGCTGGGATGATCGGCCCGCTCGTCCAGCGCCGCGCGCGCCTCGGCCGAAGCCGGCGCGTTGCCCAGCGCCACCGCCAGGTTCCGCAACCACCGCTCGTAGCCGATGCGGCGGATCGCGCTGCCCTGGGTGCGCTCGTCGAAGTCCCGCTCGGTCCAGGCGAACAGGTCGAGCAGCGACGCCGTGTCCAGCCCGTGGCGGGGCGCGAAATCCCCCTCGGCGCAGGCCCGCGCGTATTTGTTCCACGGACAGGCGGTCTGGCAATCGTCGCAACCGTACACACGCGTGCCGATGGCCGGCCGCAGCGCCTCGGGGATGCTGCCCTTGAGCTCGATGGTCAGGTAGGAGATGCAGCGCCGGGCGTCCACGACGTAGGGCGCCACGATGGCGCCGGTCGGACAGGCGTCGATGCAGCGGCGGCATTGTCCGCAGTGCGGCGTCTCCAGGCTGTCGGCGGGCAGGGGCAGGTCGGTCAGGATTTCGCCCAGGAAAAACCAGCTTCCGTCGCGCGACAGCAACAGCGTGTGTTTGCCACGCCACCCCAGTCCGGCCTTGCGCGCCAGCTCCACTTCCATGACCGGCGCCGAATCGGTGAAGACGCGGTAGCCGAAGGCGCCGACATGCGCGGCGATGCGGTCCGCCAGCCGCTGCAGGCGCTGCCGCAGCACCTTGTGGTAGTCCCGGCCCAGCGCGTAGGTGGCGACGACCGCCCGGTCGCCCGCCTCCAGCGCCTGGCGCTGGCGCGCCGCCAGCGCGGGCCCGTCCAGCGGCGCGTAGTCCATCCGCACCATGATGGCGGACCGGGCTCCCGGGACCAATTGGGCTGGATCCTGCCGCAGCGGCAGGTGGCGCTCCATATAATCCATCTCGCCATGCATGCCCTCGGCCACCCAGGCAGCCAGCCGCTGTCCCGCCGCCTCCAGGTCGAGATCGGCGAACCCCACCGCGGAAAAACCCAACTCTCGTCCCCAGCCGCGTATGGTCTCGGCCAGCGCGGCCAGATCGGGGCCGGCCGGGGTGGAAACGGGGGCAAACGGGGGCGACGCTGACATACTGTCATGGTAGCCCATTGCCCATGAACCCTGCCTTTCCAGCCGCCATGTCCGACTCCCGCCATCTCTACCTGCCCGACGAATCCGCCACCGAAAACCTGGCCGCCCGGATGGCTCCGCTGGTCGCCACGGGGGGCCGCATCCACCTCCACGGCGACCTCGGCGCGGGCAAAACCAGCTTCGCCCGGGCACTGTTGCGAGGAGTCGGCGTTACAGGTCGAATCAAAAGTCCGACGTTCACGCTAGTTGAACCTTACAAAGTTTCGAACTTATACTGCTATCACTTTGATTTTTATCGTTTTACCGATCCACGCGAGTGGCTCGACGCCGGATTCCGGGATGCCCTGCGCGATGACGCCCTCGTGCTCATCGAATGGGCGGAACGCGCAGGCGGCGCGCTCCCGGTCCCGGACCTGGACATTGCGCTGTCTTATGAAGGCGCAGGACGCGGGGTGACGCTCGATGCCCACACCGCAAAAGGGCAGGCATGGCTGAACACACTTTTTCCCGACGCGATGGGCTAGAACCCGATCCCGACCATCCGGCGGCCGGCTCCCCCGCCGTGTCCTACGCCCAGGCCCAGGGAGTGCTGGCGCCGCGCGGCATCTCCCGTCGGCGGCTGGTGGCCGGCCTGGCCGCCACGCTGGTGGTGCCCCTGGTCCCGACGGCCAGCCGGGCCGCCGAACTGGTGGCGGTGCGCCTGTGGCCCGCCCCCGACTACACCCGGCTGACGCTGGAACTGGATACCGAACTCAAGACCGAGCATTTCGTGCTGAACAATCCGGATCGGGTGGTCCTGGATATCGAAGGCGTCGAAATGAACGCCACCTTGCGCGACCTGGTATCCAAGGTCCGGCCGGACGACCCCTACATCGCCAGCCTGCGCGTGGGACAGAACCGCCCGAACGTCGTACGGCTGGTGCTCGACCTGAAGCAGGAAACCATTCCCCAGGTCTTCAGCCTCAAGCCCGTGGGCGAGTACAAGCACCGCCTCGTGCTCGACCTGTATCCCAAGGCGGCCCAGGATCCCCTGCTCGCGCTGGCGAACAAGGGCGGCGACGACCCGATGGCGCAGATCCTGGACAACCTGCAATCCGAGCGCGACAACATCCCCGCGCCCGGCACCGGCGCGAGCGCCAACGGCGCGCCCATCCCGGAAGCGGCGCCCGAGGCGCCCGCCATCCGCCGCCGCTCCGATCCCGCGCAGGCCGTCGCGCGCATGATCACGGTGGCGCTGGACCCCGGCCACGGCGGCGAGGACCCGGGCGCCATCGGACGCGGCGGCACGCGGGAAAAAGACGTCGTGCTGAGGATCGCCCGCGGCCTCAAGGCCATGATCGACCAGCAACCCAACATGCGCGCCATGCTTACCCGCGACGGCGACTACTTCGTGCCGCTGCACGTGCGCGTCGCCAAGGCTCGGCGCGTGCAGGCGGACCTGTTCGTCTCGGTGCACGCCGACGCCTGGATCAAGCCGGACGCACGCGGTTCGTCGGTGTTCGCGCTGTCGGAAAGCGGGGCCAGCAGCAGCGCGGCGCGCTGGCTGGCGGCCAAGGAAAACGCCTCGGACCTGATCGGCGGCGTCAACATCGGCTCGCACGACAAGCAGATCGCCCGCGTGCTGCTGGACCTGTCGACCACGGCCCAGATCAACGATTCGCTCAAGCTCGGCCGCGCGGTGCTGGACGAACTGTCCAACATCAACCGCCTGCACAAGCCACGCGTCGAACAGGCCGGCTTCGCCGTGCTGAAAGCGCCCGACATCCCGTCCATCCTGGTCGAGACCGCGTTCATCAGCAATCCGGAAGAGGAAAAACGCCTGTCGGACGTGTCCTACCAGAGCAGCATGGCCACCGCCATCATGCAGGGCATCCAGCGCTATTTCGCGAAGAACCCGCCGCTGTCGAAGAACAAACTGACGTAGGGGATCCCCCCTACGCGCTTCGCGCGCCCCCCAGGGGGCGATGCGGGTGGACCGGCGGAGCCGGATCCACCGCATCCTGGGTCTGGGTGGGGGTTTTTACAAGAAAACGGCCTCGTGTGAGGCCGTTTCGTTTTTCAGGCGCGTTTCGATCGCAGCCCGCCTATCAACTTCCATAGGCCGCCCAGTACGACCGGGACGATGGCGGCGGCCAGGCCTATCAGGACGATGGTGTTCAGGTGTTCGCGCACCAGGGGCAGGTTGCCGAAGAAGTAGCCGGCCAGGACCAGCAAGAGCACCCACAGCAGCGCGCCGATGATGTTGAAGAACTGGAAGCGGGCGACGGTCATGTAGCCGACGCCGGCGACGAAGGGCGCGAAAGTCCGGACCACGGGCAGGAAACGGGCGATGATCAGGGTCTTGCCACCGTGTTTCTCGTAGAAGGCGTGGGTCCTGATCAGGGCCGCGCGGTCCAGGAAACGGATGTTCTGCGAGAAGACGCGGGGACCGATGTAGCGGCCCACGTAGTAGTTGACGGTGTTGCCCGTGACCGCCGCGATGAGCAGCAGCACGATCAGCAGCCCGGGGTGCATGCTGCCGGTGGCGGCGAAGGCGCCGGCGATGAACAGCAGCGAGTCGCCCGGCAGGAAGGGCAGGACGACCAGACCGGTCTCGGCGAAGACGATCAGGAACAGGATGAGGTAGATCCAGGCGCCATAGTGCGCGACCCACACGCCCAGGGTCTGGTCGATATGGATCAACATCTGAAGGAATTCGAGCATGGGAAGCCGGAGGTAAGGGACGAGGAAAAAGGCGAGCGGGCACTATAGCCGACGCAGGGGCTTGCGCGTATGTCAAAGCATGACCGGATCCCTGCTGCCCGGGAGGGGCCACTATAATCCGGCCATGTCCGAACGTCGCCCCATCGCCCAGCTTCCCGACCTCCTGATCAGCCAGATCGCGGCGGGTGAAGTCATCGAACGCCCTGCCTCGGTCCTCAAGGAACTGATGGAGAACGCCATCGACGCCGGGGCGCGCGCGGTCGACGTGCGGCTCGAAGGCGGCGGCATCCGGCGGATCGCCGTCAGCGACGACGGCGGCGGCATTCCCCCCGATGAACTGCCCCTGGCCATCGCCCGCCACGCCACCAGCAAGATCCGGTCGCTGAACGAGCTGGAGTCGGTGGCTTCGATGGGATTCCGCGGCGAAGCCCTGGCCTCGATCGCTTCCGTCGCCCGGCTCACCCTGATTTCGCGCACGGCCAGCGCCGACCACGCCTGGCAATGGGAAGACGGCCAGGTCTCCCCTGCCTCGGGCCCGCCGGGCACGACGGTGGACGTGCGCCAGTTGTTCGACCTGGTGCCGGCCCGGCGCAAGTTCCTGAAATCGGAAGCAACGGAATTCGGCCATTGCGTGGAGGCCTTCCAGCGCATCGCGCTCGCGCACTGCCATATCGCCTTCCGCCTGTTCCACCATGACCGGGCCTACCAGCAGCACCTGCCCGCCGATCCGGTGCGCCGCATCCACGACGTGCTGGGCGCGGAGTTCGGCCAGGGCGGCCTGCCGGTACAGGTCGACGCCGGCGCGATCCGGCTGCATGGCGTCGTCTCGCGCCCCACGGCCTCGCGCGCCCGCGCCGACCGCCAGTACCTGTACGTCAACGGCCGCTTCGTGCGCGACCGCACGGTCAGCCATGCGATGCGCGCCTCCTACGCGGACGTGCTGCACGGCGACCGCCAGCCCGCCTATGTGCTGTTCCTGGACCTGGACCCGGCGGCGGTCGATGTCAACGTGCATCCGGCCAAGCACGAGGTGCGTTTCCGCGAAAGCGGCGCGGTGCATCGCTTCGTGACGCAGACCATCGGCCAGACCCTGGCCCATGCCGCGGGAGCGGCTCCCGGCATGGATGCCGCCGACGCGCCGCCGTCCGACGCGGTCCTGGCCGGCGGCATGCTTCATCCGGCCGCCCCCGGCCACCTCGACGGTCCGGACGCCCTGCCGGCATCTTCGTCCGAACCGGGCTTCGCGCGCCCCGTGGCGCCCGCGCTGGCATCGTCCTCGCAGTTGCCGTTCAGGCTGCAGGATGCCCCGCCCGCCTACCGGCCCGAATCGGGCGCACGCATCCTCGCCCTGCACGAGCCCCTGGCGCCCGCGCCACTGCCCGCCTCGCCCAGCGCCGCCGGCATGGCCCGGGTCCTGGCCGACGGCCAGCCCCGCCCGCTGCCCAACGGCGCCGAACTGCCGCTGGGCATGGCGATCGCGCAGTTGCACGGGATCTATGTGCTGGCCCAGAACGCGCACGGGCTGGTCGTGATCGACATGCACGCGGCCCACGAACGCATCGTGTACGAGCAGTTGAAGAACGCGCTGGACGCGCGCGAGATGCCGCGGCAGAACCTGCTGGTGCCGGTCGTGTTCCGGGCTTCCGAAAGCGACGTCGCGCTGGTCGAGGAACAACAGGAAGCGCTGTCCGGCCTCGGCTTCGAACTGCGGCCGGCCGGGCCGGCCTCGGTCGCCGTGCGCGCCGTTCCCGCACCGCTGGCCCAGGCCGACATCGAGACCCTGGCGCGCGAGGTGCTGCGCGATTTCGCCGAGGTGGGCGCGTCGCGCCTGCTGACCGAGCAGCGCAACGAACTGCTGGCGACCATGGCTTGCCATGGCGCGGTGCGCGCCAACCGCCGGCTCAACCATGACGAGATGAACGGCCTGCTGCGGCAGATGGAAGCGACCGAACGCGCCGACCAGTGCAATCACGGCCGCCCGACCTGGGTGCAGCTCAGCGTAGGCGATCTGGACCGCCTGTTCCTGCGCGGGCGCTGAGCCCCTGCCCCGATGACCGACCGCAGCCCGGCCTGGGGCTGGCGATTTCGGCGGGCATCGTGCGCGATTTCGGCGGCAGCCTGCGCGCCTACAACCGGGAGGGGGGTGGGGCGGAATTCGTGCTGCAACTGCGGCCGGCGAAGTTGGAGGAGACGGTGGATGCATGAAGAATTGACAGTGTTGTTCGTCGAAGACGATCCGGCGGTCAGGCTGGGTGGCAAGCAGGCGCTGCAACTGGCCGGCCTCGACGTCAAGGCGTTCGAGTCGGCCGAGCAGGCGCTCAAGCACCTCGCGCCCGGGTTTCCCGGCGTGCTGGTGACGGACGTCAAGATGTCCGGCATGGACGGGATGGCGCTGCTGCGCCAGGCGTTGGAGATCGATCCCTGCCTCCCGGTGATCCTGGTGACCGGGCATGGCGATATTTCGATGGCGGTGCAGGCCATGCGTCTCGGGGCCTACGACTTCATCGAGAAACCCTTTTCGTCAGAGCATCTGAGCGAGGTCGTGCAGCGGGCATTGGAGAAACGGGGGCTGACGCTGGAGGTGCAGTCGCTGCGGCGGCAATTGGACAATCGCATTGCCATCGAGCGCGCGCTGCTGGGCCGGTCGCCGGCCATGGTGGCCTTGAGGAAGGTCGTGCAGGACCTGGCCGACACCGATGCCGACGTGCTGGTGGTGGGCGAAACAGGCACGGGCAAGGAGCTGGTGGCCCGTTGCCTGCACGATCACAGCAGCCGGCGCGATCGCCACTTCTCGGCCCTGAACTGCGGCGGCATGCCCGAGACGCTGTTCGAGAGCGAGGTGTTCGGCCACGAGGCCGGCGCGTTCACGGGCGCGGCCAAACGGCGCATCGGCAAGATCGAGTACGCCGCGGGAGGCACGCTGTTCCTGGACGAAATCGAGACCATGCCGGCGGTGCTGCAGGTCAAGCTGCTGCGTACCTTGCAGGAGAGGGTGTTCGAGCGGCTGGGGTCGAACGAACCGCAGTCCATGGATTGCCGCGTCGTGGCCGCCACCAAGAGCGATCTGTTGGCGGAGTCGGAGCGGGGCACGTTCCGGCCGGACCTCTATTACCGGCTGAGCGTGGCGGTGCTGGAAATTCCGCCGCTGCGCGAGCGGCGCGAGGACATCCCGCTGTTGTTCGAGCATTTCATCCTGCAGGCGGCCCTGCGCTACGGGCGCGAGGCGCCGATGCTCTCGGGTTCCCAGCTGCAGTCGCTGATGGCGCACCACTGGCCGGGCAACGTGCGCGAGTTGCGCAACGTGGCGGACCGGTTCGTGCTGGGCCTGGCCAAGGACGGCCTGGCGGGCGCCGCGGCCAGCGTCAGGCGCTCGCTCGAGGAGCAGATGACCAGTTTCGAACGGCTGTTGATCGAGGACGCGCTGAAGAACTGTTCAGGCCGCACGGCGGCGGCCAGCGAAATGCTGGGCCTGCCGCGCAAGACGCTCTACGACAAGATGCACAGGCTGGGCCTGAGCACCGACGATTTCAAGCAGGGATGAGCGCGCCCACCAGCCGCGGCCCGCTGGGCGGCTTCCTGCCCGCCGAGGCCGGCGGCTCGGGGGTCAGCACATAGCGTCCGTTTTCCTGGGCGGCGGTATAGCCCGTGCCGCGCAGCAGGATATCCAGCCCATCCTGGATCGTATGGCGGCCGGTCAGCCCGGGGGTCGTCAGGCCGGCCACCAGCGCCGGGTCGAACGACAGGCGTATGCCCGCCTGGCGGGCGTACTTTTCGAGCGCCGGGCGCAGGTCGCCACGGGAAATGGCGAAATCCTGGCGGTGTTCGGCCGAGGCCGTCGGGCCGGGCTGCGCGTGCGGCATGCCCGGCAGCGCGAGCAGCCAGGCGAACGACAGCGCCGCCGGCACCGCGACCATCAACAGCTTGCCCGGAACGCGAAAGCTCCGCCGTTTGGCGTGGCGGGGCCGTAGGGGAATCACTTGGCACGTCATACGAGTCTCCTGTCGCAGGACTTCGCCATGGCGCGACCTGCTTGTAATTGTTCGATGACGCCCTTAGCGTAGCACGCCGCGCGCGGGCTAGTGGGCCACCCGTACCACCAGCTTGCCGAAATTGCGTCCCTGGAGGAGTCCCATGAAGGCGGTGGGGGCGTTTTCGAGCCCTTCGACCACGTCTTCCCGGTATTTGACATGTCCGTCGGCGATCCAGGCCGTCATCTGGCGGGAAAAGTCCCGGTAGAGCGGACCGTACCAGTCGGAAACGATGAAGCCCTGGATCCGCAGGCTCTTGGTCAGCGCCAGGCGCATCAGCATGGGCAGGCGGTCGGGGGCTTCCACGCCCGGCACGGCGTTGTATTGCGAGATGAGGCCGCACAGCGGGATGCGGGCATGGCGGTTGAGCAGCGGCAGGACGGCATCGAACACGGCGCCGCCCACGCTTTCGAAATAGACGTCGATGCCATTGGGGCTGGCCGCCGCCAGCCGCTGGGCGAAATTGGCCGCGCGGTGGTCCACGCAGGCGTCGAAGCCCAGTTCGCGGACCGCGTGGTCGCACTTGTCCGGCCCCCCGGCGATGCCGACCACGCGGCAGCCGTGCAGCCTGGCAAGCTGCCCCACCACCGACCCGACCGCGCCGGTCGCGGCGGCGACCGCCACCGTCTCGCCCGCCTTGGGCGTGCCGATCTGCATCAGGCCCACGTAGGCGGTGAACCCGGGCATGCCCAGCACGCCCAGGGACCAGGAGGGATGGGCGAGATCCGCGGGCAGGCGGGTGAGCCCCTTGCCGGACGACAGCGCGTAGTCCTGCCAGCCACTGGCGGCCAGGACCAGGTCGCCGGCGGCGAAGTCCGGATGGCGCGACTCGGCCACGCGGCACACCGTGCCGCCCAGCATGACGTCGCCGACATTCAGCGGCTTGGCATACGAGGCCGCGTCGCTCATCCGGCCCCGCATGTAAGGGTCGAGCGACAGATAGAGCGTGCGCAGCAGTACCTGGCCGTCCGCCGGGGCGGGAACCGCCGACGTGTCCAGGCGGAAATCTTCGGCCGTCGGCGTTCCGGCGGGGCGCCTGGCCATCACGATGCTGCGGTTCATGGGCGCGGACGGGGGCATCTCGTTCTCCTGGCGGTCGTGGTCGGGTCGATATCGTGACGATCGGCAAAGGCCGACCCGCTGGTGGCCAGGTCAACGATAAGCCGTCCGGCGCATTTATGAAACCTTCGTCCGGCCCCCCGGGGCCCGGGGTAGGGCCGCCGGGGAGGCGGGCCGCGGCGCCCTCAGGCGGTGCGCCTGCGGTCCAGTTGCAGGAGCGGGACCAGGGCCAGCCGGTCGCGCAGGATGCGGTGGACCTCGTGGTCGTACTCGGCGCGACCGCCATCGAGCAGATCGTACAGGGCCTGGTCGTCGGCCGCGCTGCCCAGGAATTGCCAGCCTTCCACGACGTGGATGATGCGGGCCTCGCGTATGCCCACCGGGCCATCGTAGGGCCAGTGCGTGTCGCCGGCCGGCATCGGCGAACGCGCGCGCCGGTTGTGCAGCGGCGAGAGGGCCCGCAGCAGCCGGTTCTCGTGCAGCAGGGCGCCGATCGCGCCACCCGTCTCCTGCCATTCGATGCTCCGCACCTGTTCGGCCAGGCGCCGCGCCTTGGCCGATTTCCAATTGCCGGGCTGGAAGTGGGACAACACCTTGTCCCGCAGCCTGGCCCCGCGGCCGACATACAGCGGTACGCCGTTGACGTCGCGCATGACATAGACGCCGTGGGTGTCGGGCAGAAGGCGAGGCAGCGCCGGATCCAGGTAGTCCGGCCAGGGCACGTGGCCGGCCAGGGCATCGACGAGTTCGCTGATCCGGCCGGCGGGAAACTCGCGGTGGATGTCGCGCCAGAAGTGCCATAGCAACCGCGCGTCGTCGAGCGCGCGGTGGCGGGCGTGCACCTGCAGGCCGTGGCGGGCGATGAGCGCGTCCAGGCTATGGCTGCGGTGCTGCGGGTAGAGCTTGCGCGAGAGGCGGACGGTGCACAGGACGTCGGGACGGAAGGGCCGTTCCAGCCGGTCGAACTCCTCGCGCAGGAAACCGTGGTCGAACCGGGCGTTGTGGGCGACGAACAGGTAGCCATCCAGGCGCCGGGCGATCTCGTCGGCCAGGGCCGCGAAGGGCGGCGCGCCGGCCACCATCGCGTCCGTGATGCCGGTCAGCGACTGGATGGCAGGGGGAATGGGGCGGCCGGGATGGACCAGGCTGCTCCATTCACGGATGCCGTCGGCGTCCACCTGG
Organism: Alcaligenaceae bacterium SAGV5; assembly: GCA_009360345.1. Taxonomy (GTDB): domain Bacteria; phylum Pseudomonadota; class Gammaproteobacteria; order Burkholderiales; family Burkholderiaceae_B; genus Pigmentiphaga. The sequence goes on along the minus strand of SPDP01000001.1, from coordinate 831,852 downwards.
ACGATGCCGATTTCGGTGATGCGGTCGCTGCGCGGCGTCGTGCCCGTGGTTTCCAGGTCGACGAAAGCCAGGCGGGGAGGGTGCATGGGAATGGGGGAAGAAGAAGCAGCCTCTATTTAACCAGACCGCTTGCGCGGAAGCCGCGCGCGGCCACCGTCCCGTCTCCCGGCCGGCTTACTATATGAGGCAGATAGTCGACAAGGAGACCCCCTGATGGCCGCATTCTCATGGCGCCGCGAATGGCTGTCCAAGCCGCTGTTCCGCTGGGCCGCGCGGGCGTTGCCGACCATGTCGGACACCGAGCGCGAGGCGATCGAGGCGGGGGACGTGTGGTGGGACGCGGACCTGTTCACCGGCAATCCGGAGTGGCGCCGCCTGCTGGACATGCCGCCGGCCAGGCTCAGCGATGAGGAACGCGCCTTCCTGGACGGGCCGGTGGCCGAGCTGTGCGCCATGGTCGACGACTGGCGGGTCAACTGGGAATTGCACGATCTTCCCCCTGACATCTGGGCGTTCCTGAAGGCGCGCAAGTTCTTCGGCATGATCATCCCGCGCAAGTACGGCGGCCTGGGATTCTCCGCCTACGCGCACTCCGAGGTCGTGCGCAGGATCTCGACCCGGTCGCTGACGGCGGCGGTCACGGTCATGGTGCCCAACTCCCTGGGCCCGGGCGAACTGCTGCTGCATTTCGGCACTGACGCCCAGCGCGAGCACTGGCTGCCGCGGCTGGCGGACGGCCGCGACATCCCGTGTTTCGGGCTGACCAGCCCCGAGGCGGGATCCGACGCGGCGGCCATGGTGGACCACGGCGTGGTCTGCAAGGGGATGTGGCAGGGGCGTGAGGTGCTGGGCATGCGGCTGACCTGGCACAAACGCTACATCACCCTGGGGCCGGTCGCGACCGTGCTCGGGCTGGCCTTCAAGCTGCGCGATCCCGACCGGCTGCTGGGAGACCGGGAGGACCTTGGCATCACCGTCGCGCTGGTGCCGACCGACACGCCGGGCGTGGAGATCGGCCGGCGGCACTTGCCGGCGATGCAGGTGTTCCAGAACGGCCCGAACCAGGGCAAGGACGTGTTCATCCCCATGGAAGCCGTCATCGGCGGCGCCGAGCGGGTGGGGCAGGGCTGGCAGATGCTGATGACGGCGCTGGCGGCGGGCCGGGGCATTTCCCTGCCGTCGCTGGCGGCGGCCTCGTGCGTGTTCTCGGCGCATACCAGTGGCGCCTATGCGCGCGTGCGCCAGCAGTTCGGCATTCCGATCGGCAAGTTCGAGGGCGTGCAGGAAAAACTCGGCCGCATGGCGGCGCTGGCCTACCAGGTGGATGCCGCGCGCCGCCTGACCTGCGCCGCGCTGGACGCGGGCCACAAGCCCGCCGTGATCTCGGCGATCATGAAATACCATGCCACCGAGCGCATGCGCATCGCGGTGAACGACGCGATGGACATCCACGCCGGCAAGGCGGTGATCGACGGCCCGCGCAATTACCTGTCCAACGTCTACCGCGCCATTCCCATCGGCATCACGGTCGAGGGCGCCAACATCCTGACCCGGTGCCTGATCGTCTTCGGCCAGGGGGCCATCCGGGCGCATCCGTTCCTGATGCGGGAAATGGCGGCGCTGGCCGACAGCGATCCGGCCAGGGGCCTGGAGGAATTCGACCGCACGTTCTGGCGCCATGCCGGCCACGCGGCGGGCAACGCGCTGCGCGCCTTGGGCCGGGCCTGGACCGGCGGCCGGTTCGCGCCGGCGCCACGTTCGGCCGGCCCGGTGGCGCCGTACTACCGCGCGCTGGGCCGCTATGCCTCGGCGTTCGCGCTGGTCGCCGACGTCACGCTGGCGACGCTGGGCGGGGCGCTCAAGCGCAAGGAACTGCTATCGGCGCGGCTGGGCGACATCCTGGCCGAGCTGTACCTGCTGTCCGCCGTCCTCAAGCGCTGGCACGACGAAGGGCGGCAGGCCGAAGACCTGCCGCTGGTGCAGTGGTGCATGGAAAGCGGCCTTGCCTCCATCGAGGCCAGCCTGGACGCGGTGCTGGCCAATCTGCCCGCCAGGGCGGCAGCGGGATTGCTGCGGGTGGTCTGCCTGCCCCGGGGCGTGCGCCGGCGCGGCCCGGCCGACGCGGTGACCCTGGCCTGCGCCGAGCGTCTGCTCGAACCGTCGCCCGCCCGCGACCGCCTGTTGCCGGGCCTCGCCCGGCCGCGTCCGGGCGAGGCGCTGGATCGGCTGGCGCAAGCCTTCGAGCTCGCGGCGCGCGCCGCTCCGGTGCTGGACGGCCTGCGCCATGCCGGCATCCGCGACTGGCGCGAGGGCGTGCGCGCCGGGAAGGTGGATGCGGCGCAGGCTTTGATGTTCGAAGACCTGGAACGCGCCGTGGCCGACGTCGTCGAGGTGGACAGTTTCGACCCCTCGGAACTGGCCGGAAAGCGCGTGGCGCAAGGCTAAACGCCGGTTTTTCACGTTTCAGCGGAATGTCAGCGGAATCGAAGCGGATAAGGGTAATTTCGGAGCCGTTGACATCCGAATCCGGGATTTGCAGGGTTGACTCCTCGCAGTCTTTCTGACTAGAATGATTTGAGTTGAAATCATTGCGCTACATTGGGTTTGTGGGCAGTGATTTTTTTTCACCACGCACTTTGCTCCTGGACATGGACCACATCGGCTCGACCGCGGATACGGGCGTCAACTACAACCTGCGCATCCTGCGGGCCTTGCGCCGCATCACGCGCAATATCGCGCTGCACTCCAAGCAATTGGCTGCCTGCAGCCACATCACCGCGCCGCAACTGGTCTGTCTCCTGGCCGTGATCGAGTCGGGGCCGCTGACGGCCACCGCCATCAGCCGTGAAATCTCGGTCAGTCCGAGCACGGTCGTCGGCATACTCGACCGGCTGGAGGAAAAGGGCTGGGTCAAGCGAGAGCGCAGCAGGGAAGACCGCCGCACGGTCCTGGTATCGGCCACCGATGCCGGCCGCGAGGTGGCCAGCCAGGCACCTTCGCCGCTGCAGAAAACGCTGGCCGATGCCCTGGGCGCGCTGCCGGAACTGGAGCAGGCGACGATCACGCTCTCGCTCGAGCGCATCGTCAGCCTGATGGAAAGCCCGGGTTCGGACACCTCGCCCATCCTGGATATCAATGCATCGGATACGTCTCCGGAGTCCGGCCTCGCGGTTTGATTCCGGCGCCATAGAACCAGTGCGTCGCCGCCAGGCGCCGGCGTGCGCAACCAAGGAGGGCCGGGGTCTGAAAGCGATCGACGACACGCTCATCCAACCTGCGGTATTCAATCCGGCCCTGGAGAATTTCGATCTCCGGCCGCCTGAAATCGAAGATGCCGCGGACATCCAGCGACTCATACAAGAATCGCCGCCGCTGGATGTCAATTCCACCTACGCCTACCTTCTTCTGTGCCGGCACTTTCGCGATACCTGCGTAGTGGCCACCCGGCAAGGGCAATTGGCAGGATTTGTTTCTGCCTATATCCCGCCCAAGCAATCCCACGTGTTGTTCGTCTGGCAGGTTGCGGTCCATCCCATGGCGCGCGGCCATCGCCTGGGCCAGCGCATGCTCGAGCACCTGCTGGCCAGGTCGCTGCCACAGTCCATACACCGCATCGAAACCACCGTGTCCCCATCCAACCAGCCGTCGCGGCGCATGTTCGCGGCGCTGGCGCAGGATCGCGGCGCCGAGTGCGTGGAGCAGCCCATGTTTCCGCCCGAACTGTTCGGCCAGGCCGAGCACGAGGACGAGCGGCTGCTGCGCATAGGCCCGTTCAAGTAAAGGCCGGGTGCCCCTCGTATCCGTCCCGGTTCGCCCCGGGTCCGCCTATACGTCTTTCACGCTTCTAGAAGCAAAACAGGAGGGAAAAACCATGGATCTCAAGATCTTCGACCGCCTCGAATCGGAAGTCCGCGGCTACATACGCTCGTTTCCGGTCGTTTTCAGCAAGGCCAAGGGCTCGTTGCTGTTCGACGAAGAGGGCAGGCAGTACATCGACCTGTTTGCCGGTGCCGGCACGTTGAACTATGGCCACAACAACCCGGCGCTGAAACAGCCCCTGCTGGACTACGTCCAGTCGGACGGCGTGGTGCACGGGCTGGACATGGCCACGTCGGCCAAGAAGGACTTCCTGGAGGCTTTCGAGCGGCTGATCCTGAAGCCGCGCGGCATGAAGTACACGCTGCAGTTCACCGGACCGACCGGCACCAATGCCGTGGAAGCCGCGCTCAAGCTGGCCCGCCGCGTCAAGCAGCGCCCGAACATCGTTTCCTTCACCCACGGTTTCCACGGCGTGAGCGCGGGTTCGCTGTCGGCCACCGCCAACGCCAAGTACCGCGATGCCGCCGGCGTGAGCCTGGGCAACACCACCTTCATTCCGTATGACGGCTATTTCGGTCCCGACGTGGACACCATGGCGTACTTCGAGCGCATGCTGGAGGATCGCAGCAGCGGCATGGATACCCCGGCCGCGGTGATCGTGGAGACGGTCCAGGGCGAAGGCGGGGTGAACGTGGCGACGCTGCGCTGGCTGCAGGAGCTGCAACGCCTGTGCCGCCGCCACGACATGCTGCTCATCGTCGACGACATCCAGGTCGGCTGCGGCCGCACGGGGACTTTCTTCAGTTTCGAGTCGGCCGGCATCCAGCCGGACCTCATCACGCTGTCCAAGTCCCTGAGCGGTTTCGGCCTGCCCATGGCCATGGTGCTGATCAGGCCCGAACTGGATATCTGGAAACCCGGCGAGCACAACGGCACCTTCCGCGGCAACAACCTGGCTTTCGTGACCGCGCGGCAGGCGCTGGAGCACTACTGGAGCGACGATGCCTTCACCCGCGAGATCCAGGCCAAGGAAATGCTGGTGCGGGACTGGCTCGAGAACATGGTCCACAGCCACCCGGAGGCGGATCTGTCGGTGCGCGGCCGAGGCCTGATCCAGGGCCTGGTCAGCGGCGTGCCCGGACTGGCCAACAAGGTCGCGGCCCAGGCGTTCAAGGGCGGCGTGGTCATCGAGACCTCGGGCGCCAATGACGAAGTGCTCAAGCTCCTGCCCGCGCTGACGATCGAGGAAGGCGAGCTCCGGCAGGCGCTGGAGGTGCTGGACCGCGCGGTGGCCGAGGTCGTGGCCGCCGAGCAACTGGCCCAGAAGCAATCGAATGCCCGTGTATTGAAATTCGGAGGAAAGGGACGATGATCGTACGCGACATCAAGGACATCGCAGGCACCGAGAACGAAGTCTCCACGCCGACCTGGACCAGCCGCCGCGTGCTGCTGAAGAAGGACGGCATGGGATTCTCGTTCCACGAGACCACCATCCATCCCGGCACCGAGACCCACATCTGGTACAAGAATCACGTGGAAGCCGTCTGGTGCATCGAGGGCGACGGCGAGATCGAGACCGTCGCCGACGGCAAGGTCTACAAGCTCGGCCCGGGCGTGGTCTACGCCCTCAACGACAACGACGAGCACTATCTGCGCGGCGGCAAGGAGCCGCTGCGCGTCATCTGCGTCTTCAATCCGCCGTTGACCGGCCAGGAAGTGCATGACGCCGAAGGCGTCTATCCCCTGGACGAAGCGAAGGTCGCCTGACGGCCGGCCGCGGCAAGGGGCCGCGCCCGCCGGCGGGCGGGGCGGCCTCCCATGAGAACAGGAGGACAACCATGATTACTCCCGCACGCGATATCTATTCCTCGCGCGCCGACCGCGCCGCCGGCATCGTGCAGCGGCGCGATCCCGTGGTGTACGGCAGCGCCAAGGTGGAACCGGGCTCGGGCCTGGACGCCGAGCAATTGAGCGGCTACGAGCGCAACGGCTACATCCTGCTGAAGAATTTCTTCTCCTCGCAGGAGACGCAGGCCCTGAAGCGCGAGGTCGAGCGGCTGGTGCGCGATCCCGCCATCCGCCGCCGAGAGGAAGCCATCACCGAGAAGGGCACCGACGCCGTCCGGTCGGTGTTCATGGTGCACAAGCTGAGCAAGCTGCTCGGCCGGATGTCGCAGGACATGCGGCTGGCCGGCATCGCCAGGCAGATCCTGGGTTCCGACGTCTATATCCATCAGTCGCGCGCCAACATGAAGCCGGGTTTCAAGGGCAAGGAGTTCTACTGGCACTCGGACTTCGAGACCTGGCACGTGGAAGACGGCATGCCCGCCATGCGGGCGCTGAGCTGCTCGGTGCTGCTGACCGACAACGACGCCAGCAACGGGCCGTTGATGGTGGTGCCCGGCTCGCACCGGCAATTCGTCTCGTGCGTGGGCGAGACCCCGCAGGACCATTACAAGCAGTCGTTGAAGAAGCAGGAATACGGTGTGCCCGATCCTGTCAGCCTGCAACTGCTGGTGGACCAGGGCGGCATCGACGTGCTGACGGCGCCCGCCGGCTCGGTCGTATTTTTCGATTGCAACACCATGCACGGATCGAACAGCAACATCTCGCCCTATCCGCGATCCAATGTGTTCATGGTGTATAACAGCGTGGAAAATACCCTGAACCCCCCCAGGTACGGCCTGAATCCGCGGCCGGAATTCATCGCCACGCGCGAAAGCTTCGCGCCCATCCAGGCGGTGGAGCCCGGCTACCTGCGGTCGGTCTGACGCCACGCAGTCGGTCCGACCCGCAAGGGCGCCTCCGGGCGCCCTTGCCGCAGGAGGCGGCACCGGACCGGTCCGGCCGGGATCGGGTATAAACGCACCTGGCCGTTTGCGGCCGCTTCCTAGGACACCCGAGTTATGCAACGCATCATGCTTCGCGCCAAGATTCACCGTGTCGCGGTGACTCAGGCCGATCTGAACTATGAAGGCTCGTGCGGAATCGACGAAGATTTCCTCGATGCCGCCGGCATGAAAGAGTACGAGCGCATCGAGCTCTACAACATCAATAACGGCGAGCGCTTCTCCACCTACATCATCAGGGGCAAGCGCGGCAGCGGCGAGATCTCGCTCAACGGCGCGGCCGCCCGCCGCGCCCACGTGGGCGACCTGATGATCATCTGCACCTACGGCCCCATGACGGACGAGGAAGCGGCCGGACACAAGCCCATCGTGGTCCTGGTCGACGAGAACAACCGCATCAAAGAAGTGATCCGGAAGTCCTGAGCCTGCCGGTGCGCCGATGCAGGCCGATCTGCTGCTCTTCCTTTCCCTGTCGGTGGGCGTGACCATCGCGCCCGGCCCGGACAACCTCCAGGTACTCGCCCGTTCCCTCAGCCAGGGCCGCGCCGCCGGCATCGCCGCCGCCCTGGGGTTCGCATTCGGCTGCCTGTTCCACACCACCCTGGCCGTGCTGGGCGTGGCGGCGCTGCTCCGGGCCTCGCCCATGGCGTTCGACGCGATCCGCCTGGCTGGCGCCGCCTACCTGATGTGGCTGGCGGTCCAGGTGTTGCGCAGCCGGGGCGGCTTCTCGCCCACGGGCGGCCCGCCGCCGCTCGGGTTCGCGCGCATTTTCGGCCAGAGCGTGCTGGCCAACATGCTGAATCCCAAGGTCACGCTGTTCTTCGTGGTCTTCCTGCCCCAGTTCGTCAACCCCTGGATCGGCCATCCCGATTGGCAGATGTTGTGGCTGGGGGTGATCTTCATGGCCCAGGCGGCGGTGGTGTTCTGCCTGATCGCCTGGTTCGCCGGCCTGCTGGGGAAGTTGCTCAGGCGCCGGCCGCAGGTGGGCGTGTGGCTGGACAGGCTGGCCGGCCTCATTTTCCTGTTCCTGGCCGTGCGCATCGTGTGGGAGTAGGCCCATGGTTTTTCCCGTCCCTCGCGCCGGGGCCCAACCAGACCAGGTGTTCGCCGGCGCTGCCAACGACCTGTTCCGGGACCGCGCGCCCTTCGCGTTCCTGGGGCTTTGATCAGAGGCGCGCAAGCGACGACAGGAATTCGTCGACAGGCCAACTCGCGGCGCCAGCGGTGTCGCCCAGCCGAGCCCAGAGTTCCCGGCGGCGTCCAGGGGGCCACCGGCGGGCGGCGAGCGTGTGAAACTTGCCGGCCAGCAGCGGCAGGGCCTCGTCGCGCCGCGAGGGATCGCCGGCCGGAAAGCGCGTCTCGATCCAGGGCGACGCGGTGCCGTCGTCGAGGGTCACGCGCACGGCATTGGCGCAGCTGCGCACGGCCGGGTCGTGGTGGCCCCGCGAATAGTCCGGATCCTCGGCCACATGGGTGAGCGCGCGCAGGCGGTCGATGCGCGGGTCGGCGGCGACGGCGTCGCCATAGTCGTCGTGTCCGAGGCGGCCGTTGAGCAGCGCCATGGCCACGACATATTGCATGGAGTGATCGCGCGCGGCGCGGTTGGGCAACGCGCCGGCCTTGTCGATGCGCCGCATGGCCTCGTCCTGCGTGCGAACGTCGATACGCGCGATGCGGTCCTGCCGCCCGTCCAGCCAGGCGTGTAGCGTGATCGCGCTTTCCACCGCGGTGGTGGCGTTGCGCTGGCAAGGATGCAGTTTGAAAATCACGTGGTCGAGCACGAAGGAGCCCAGTCCGAGCGCCAGGCGCACCGGACGTCCCCGCAGGTGCACGGCCTCGAAACCCCAGGTGGGGGCGGACAGCGGCTGCGGATAGCCCATGTCGCCGCGCAGGGCGAGGCCCGCCAGCCAGAGTGCGCGGGCGCAGGCATCGCCGCCGGCCCAGCCTTTGCGCGAGCCGGCGTTCGGCGTGTGGCGGTAGGCGTTGAGCGCCTGGCCGTCGAGCCAGGCATTCGACAGCGCGCGCCGGATGGCGTCGCGGTCTCCTCCCAGCAGCAGGGTCGCGACGGCGGTGGCGGCGATCTTCACGCCGATGACATGGTCCAGTCCCGTGGAGGGGTGGTCGAAACGGTTGGCCTGCGCCAGCCGGCCCTGGATCTCGTAGGCCTTGACCATCGCGTCGAATACATCGCCCAGGGCCGGGGCGGGCAGGCCGGCCGCGCGCCGCCGCGCGGCCGCATGGGCCGCCGCCGCGAGGATGGCGCCGAGGTTGTCCGATGGGTGTCCGCCGACGAAGGTGGTGTCGCTGAAATCCAGCCAGCGCACCAGGGTGCCGATGTCGAAGGCCGCCTTCACCGGGTCGAGCCACTGGCCGGTGCCGGGCACGCCCACGTCGCCCGGGGGGGAGCCCGCGAACAGCGGTCCGATCAGGCGCGCGCAGTCCGGATCGTCGAGCGCGGCGAGGGCGCAGCCCACCGCGTCGGCCAGGCACAGCGCGGCGGTCCGCAGGGTGTCCGGCCGCCAGCTGGGACGGGAGGCGGTGAAGTCGGCGATGACGTCGAGGACGGCATCCCCGGAGGCCTCGGAGGCGGCGCTGGCTTCCATGCTCATTGGATCCGTGCGTTGGCGGTCTTGACGATCTTTTCCCATTTGAGGCTTTCGGACCGGATATAGGCGGCGAACTCCTCGCGCGTCATCGGCGATGGATCCGCGCCCTGGGCCAGCATCCGCTGCCGCACGTCGGGCGACTCCAGCACGGCCCGCAACTCGGCGTTCAGCTTGTCGAGGATGGCGGCGGGCGTGGCGGCCGGCGCCATCAATCCGTTCCAGTTCAGCGCTTCGTAGTCCGGCAGGTTCGCGCTGGCGATGGGCGGCACGCCGGGCAGCGTATCCGTGCGCCCCTTGCTGGTCACCCCTATGGCCTTGAGCGTACCGTTCTTCAGGTAGGGGATGGCGGCCGGTACGCTGCTGAAGTACATGTCGACCTGGCCGCCGACCACCGCCATCAGCGCCGGGCCACCGCCTTTGTAGGGAACATGCAGCCATTTCGTGCCCAGCCTGGTGTTGAGCCATTCGGCGGCCAGGTGCGTCGAACTGCCGTTGCCGGCCGAGCCGTAGCTGAGCGTCTGCAGCGAGGTCCCGGCCTTGGCGACGAAGTCCTGCAACGTCGACACCGGGAACGATGCCTTGACCACCAGCACGTTGGGGAACACCGTTGCCAGGCCGATAGGCGCGAGGTCCCTGGCGGGGTCGTAGGACATCTTCGAATACAGGTGCGGGTTGATGGCCACCGGTGCCACGTTGGCCCAGACCAGCGTGTAGCCGTCGCCCTTGGCCTCGGCCACGAAGGCCGTGCCGATGTTGCCGCCCGCGCCGCCCTTGTTCTCGACCACCACGCTCTGGCCCAGTTTCTCGCCCAGGGCCTGCGCGACGATGCGGGCCGTCAGGTCGGTGCTTCCACCGGGTTCGAACGGCACGATCAGCCGTATCGCGCGAGTGGGGTAGGGGTCGGCGGCCTGGGCGGCCGGCAGTAGGTTCAGCAGGCCGAGCGCCATGAGGGCTCGGCCGACAGGGTGCGCCAGCATTGTCGTCTCCGTTGATGGAAAGTGAGTTTTTTTCTAATATTCCGGGACGAATTCTAGGAACCGATCACCTTGGTAGTCCATGGAATTGATGTCGGTCATCATGTGAAAAAAAGGAACATGAATGCGACGCCTCCCGCCATTGAACAGCCTGAAATCGTTCGAGGCCGTGGCACGTCTGGGTAGCGTGGTCCGCGCCGCCGAGGAACTGTGCGTGTCGCACGGCGCGGTCAGCAAGCAGGTGCTGAATCTCGAGCGGTGGCTGGGAGCCGAGTTGTTCGACCGGCGCGGGCGCCGGCTCGAGCCCACGGCGGCCGGGAAGGTGCTGGCGGACGACCTGCGCGACGCGTTCGATCGCATGGCGGGCGCGGTGGAGCGCGCCCGCCCCGAGGCCGGCCGCAAGCTGGTGATCAGCGCGCCGCCCACCCTGACCCTGCATTGGCTCGTGCCCAGGCTGACCGGGTTCCTGCGCCAGTATCCCGACATCCAGATCCAGCTCAACAATCGGCGCGATCGCGCGCACGCGCTGCCGGGCGGCGTCGATGCCGCGATCCGGCGCGGCCGCAGCGGCGAGCCGCAGCTGATCGAGACCGCTTTCATGAAGGAGGCGGTGACCCCGCTGCGGGCCGGGCCGGCCAGACGCCGGCCGGCCTCGATCAATGCATTGGCGCGGGAGACCTGGCTGACCGCCGACATGCGGCCGGACGACTGGCAGCGGTGGCTGGCCGCGGCCGGGGCGCCGCATTTGCAGCCGCAGGCAAGCCTGGGCTTCGACCACACCTATCTGGCGGTCGAGGCCGCGCTCGATGGACTCGGGGTGGTGATGGGCCCCCGCTACCTGATGCAGGAGGAATTGGAGGCGGGGCGGCTGGTGGCGCTGTTTCCCGAAGTCCTGGCGCCGGCCGACGATTATTTCTTCGTGCACGACAAGCAGCGGTCGGCCGATCCGGCCATCGCGACGCTGCGCGCCTGGCTGCAGGCCGAGGGGCAGGCGCACGAGGCGCGCATCCGGGCCCCCAGCGGGAACGTTTCGTCATGCGGACGTATCTCCGGGACCGCGCACTAGCTCTCGGGGGGATACCACTCGCCCAGGGCGTGCCGGACGGACGGATGGCGCAGCCGCACGCGCAGTTCGGCCGCCAGGCGGCGATTCTCCAGGCGCCGCGATTCCTGCATGAAGGACCACATCGCCGGGCTGACCGCGGCGCGGACCTGGGCCGCCGGCAGGCTGGGCGGGCGGGGGAGGCCGGCGGCGTCGGCGACGGCGTCGAAGTAGTCGCCCATCTTCAGGTCCTGGCCGTCGGCGGCATGGACGATGCGCTGCGGCCGGCCGCGGTACAGGGCGGCCTCCAGGGCACGGGCGAGATCGCCGATCTCGATGTGATTGGTGTAGACGTCCTCGCCGGGGGCGAGGCGCGGCAGGCCGGCGCGCAGCCGTTCCAGCGGCAGCCGGTCGCGGCCGTAGATGCCCGGGATGCGCAGCACGACGGCGCGCCAGGGGGGCAGGCGCAGCCGCGCCTGGCGGGCGCGGGCCGGGCCCGCCGACCGCCAGGCGGCTTCGGCCTGGACCCGGCGCCGGCCCCGGGCCGAGGCGGGGCGCGCGGGTGTCGTCTCGGACAGCCTGCGGCCGCGCGCGTCGCCATAGACACCGGTCGTGCTGGCGTAGACCACCGTGATCGCCCCGGCCCCCCGGGCCAGGGCGCCGAGGCGTGGTTTGGCTACAATGGCGGCTTGCCGGATTCGCAGCCGGCCAAGGCCCATCGCAGCCGGCCGGACGCGCGCTTTCGAGGCCGGACGCCGCAGGACGGCCGCCAACCGGCGGGAGCGCGGATCGCCTTCGCCTTGCCCGGGCGGAGGCGCCAGCATCAGGACGTGGGCGGCCAGGCCGCGCAGGCGGGCCAGTTGCCGCGGGCAGTCCAGGTTGCCCAGCAGCGGAATGGCGCCCGCGGCGCGCAGCTCGGGCAGCCGCCTCGGGCTGGACGTCAGCGCGAAGACCCGCTTGCGGCCCGCCAGCCGCTCCAGGACGTGCATGCCCGTGTCGCCGCAGCCGATGATCAGGAGGCGCGGACGACCCAGGCGCGCGGCGTGCGCGGGCTGCGGAATATTCATCGTATTTCCATCGTTTTCATAGGATCCAGGTGATGAGTCATCAGGTCACCGTTCTGCCCAGCGGTCATCGGTTCACGGTCGAACATGGCCAGACCGTGCTCGATGCGGCGCTGCAGGCAGGCGTAATGTTGCCCTATAGCTGCAAGAATGGGGCATGTTCGTCGTGCAAGGGCAAGCTGGTCGCGGGCGAGGTCGAGCTCGGGCCCCACCAGGCCCAGACGCTGACACCGGAGGAAGCCGGGCTGGGACTCACCCTGTTCTGCGTGGCGCGTCCGCTCTCGGACCTCACCATCGAGGCGCGCGAGGTCCAGGGCATCGCCGACATCCCCATCCGCAAGATGCCCTGCCGCGTCCAGGGCCTGGCCGAGGTGGCGCCCGACGTGCGCATCGTCCGCCTGCAATTGCCGGCCACCGAGCAACTGCGCTTCAACGCCGGACAGTACGTCGAGATCATCATGAAGGACGGCCGGCGCCGTTCGTATTCCATGGCGAACGCGCCACACGAGGAGGGCGGGCTGGTGCTGCACATCCGCCACCTGCCCGGCGGCGCGTTCACCGACCATGTGTTCGGCGCGGGCGCGAGCCAGTTGAAGGAGCGCGACATCCTGCGCTTCGAGGGGCCGTTCGGTTCGTTCTTCCTGCGCGAGGACAGCCACAAGCCCATCGTCATGCTGGCCAGCGGCACCGGCTTCGCGCCCATCAAGGCCATGGTCGAACACATGATCCACCGGGACATGCGCCGCCCGGTCCACCTGTATTGGGGAGGCCGGCGCCCGCGCGACCTGTACATGGACGAGGTCGCCCGGGAGTGGACCCGGGTCCGCCCGGACTTCCGCTACGTGCCCGTGGTGTCGGACGCGCTGCCCGAGGACGCCTGGACCGGCCGCACGGGCTTCGTGCACCAGGCCGTCATGGACGATCTGCCTGATCTTGCCGGCCACCAGGTGTATGCCTGCGGGGCTCCCATCGTGGTGGAATCGGCACATAGGGATTTTGTACAACAGTGCGGACTGCCCGATGACGAGTTTTATGCGGACTCTTTCACGTCCGAGGCAGACATCGCCCGCAACACGGTGTAATGTTTATCGACCCGCCGTGTCGGCGGGTTTTCCATTTTCCGCCCCCCGGGCACGCAAGGAGTTTGAGTCATGGAATTCGGCCAGTTCAACGTCAACGCCCTCATGGAGATCACGCAGCGCCCGGACCTCGTGTTCGTCCGAGGGCAGGGGTCGTGGCTGGAGGACCATGCAGGCAAGCGCTATCTCGACTTCATCCAGGGCTGGGCGGTCAACTGCCTGGGGCACTGCCCGCCGGAAATCGTCAAGGCGGTGGAGGCCCAGTCGCGCCTGTTGCTGAACCCGTCGCCGGCTTTCTACAACCTGCCGTCCATCGAACTGGCCACGCGCCTGACGCAGGCTTCCTGCTTCGACCGTGTGTTCTTCGCCAACAGCGGCGCCGAGGCCAACGAAGGCGCGATCAAGCTGGCGCGCAAGTGGGGCCAGGTGCACAAGCAGGGCGCCTTCAAGATCATCACCTTCAACCACAGCTTCCACGGCCGCACGCTGGCGACCATGTCGGCCTCGGGCAAGCCGGGCTGGAGCACGATCTTCGCGCCCCAGGTCGACGGTTTTCCGAAGGCTGAGTTGAACGACCTGGCTTCGGTCGAGGCCCTGATCGACGACCAGACCGTCGCCATCATGCTGGAGCCGGTGCAGGGCGAGGGCGGCGTCATCCCCGCCTCCGCCGAGTTCATGCAGAACCTGCGCAAGCTGGCCGATGCGCGCAAGCTGCTGCTGATCGTGGACGAAGTGCAGACCGGCATGGGCCGCACCGGCACGATGTTCGCCTACGAACAGTCGGGCGTGCGCCCCGACATCATGACGCTGGGCAAGGGCATCGGCGGCGGCGCGCCGCTGGCGGCGATGCTGGCGCGCGAAGAAGTCTGCGTGTTCAAGCATGGCGACCAGGGCGGCACCTACAACGGCAACCCGCTCATGACGGCCATCGGCGTGGCGGTGTTCGACGCGCTGGCGGCCCCGGGCTTCATGGAGGGCGTCCGCGAGCGCGCCCAGCACCTGTCGCAGGGGCTGACGAAGCTGGCCGCCAGGTGGGGCATGCCCGGCGAGCGCGGCAATGGTCTCTTGCGCGCGTTGGTCATGGACCGCGAGGATGGTCCCGCCATCGTCGAACGCGCCCGCACGCAGGCGCCCGACGGCCTGCTGCTGAACGCGCCGCGCGGCAACCTGCTGCGCTTCATGCCCGCGCTGAACGTGACCACGGACGAGATCGACCAGATGCTCGAACAGTTGGACGGCATCATCACCGCCGTGCGCAAGTAGCCGGGGTGCCCGGGCAACCGGGCACCCGCTTCCGGCTCCGCCATGGAAACCCAGCGAGCGCAGGGAGTCGTCCCGCCCCGCGGCCCGCGCCGACGCAAGATATCCACCCCATGACCCGACTCGTTATCGTGGGCGGCGGACACGCCGCCGCGCAATTGGCCGCCTCGCTGGCGGAAAAGCAATTCCCCGGGAGCATCGTCCTCGTCAGCGATGAATCCGAGATTCCCTATCACCGGCCGCCGCTCTCCAAGACCTTGATCAAGGATCCGGAGGCGCCGCTGCCCGAACTGCGTGGCGCGGCCTTCTATGAACAGGCCGCCATCGAACTGCGGCTGGGCACGCGCGCGCAGGCCATCGACCGTGCCGGCAAGCAGCTGAGGCTGTCGTCGGCGGCCGGGCAGGAAGACCTGGCCTACGACCATCTCGTGCTGGCCACGGGGGCACGTGTGCGCGAACTGCCGCAGGCACCCCTGGGGACGCCCGGCGTGCACTATCTGCGTACCTATGCCCAGGCCCGGGCGCTGCGCGACGCGCTGCCCGCCGCCCGGCGCGTGGTGGTGCTGGGCGGCGGCTTCATCGGGCTGGAGATCGCGGCCACCGCGCGCCACCTGGGCAAGGACGTGACCGTGTTCGAGTCCATGCCGCGCCTGCTGGCCCGTTCCGTGTCGCCCGAGATCTCGTCGTTCCTGCTGGAGGCGCATCGCCGCGCGGGCGTGGACATACGCCTGGACAGCACGGTCGATGGACTGGACATGGCGCAGGGAAGGGCGGTGGGGGTGCTTGCCGGCGGCAGCGTCGTTCCAGCGGATATCGTCATCGCCGGCATCGGCGCGACGCCCGAGGTGGACCTGGCGCGCGAAGCCGGCCTGTCCTGCGACAACGGCATCGTCGTCGATGCGACCCTGGCCACCTCGGACCCGGCGATTTCCGCCATCGGCGACTGCACGTCCTTTCCCCATCCGTCCTGGCCGCGGCCGCTGCGGCTGGAGTCGGTGCAGAACGCCAACGACCAGGCCCGCACCCTGGCCGCCCGGCTGTGCGGCGACCCCCAACCCTATACGGCCGTGCCGTGGTTCTGGTCGGACCAGGGCGAGGCGCGCCTCCAGATCACCGGCCTGTGGCGCCCGGGCTACGAGAGCATCGTGCGGCCGGCGGCGCGCGGCAACGGATTCTCGGTGCTGCATTTCGAGGGCGACGCGCTGCGGGCGATCGAGTCGGTCAACTCGCCGGTGGACCAGATGACGGCCCGCAAGCTGATGCAGGCCGGACTGTCGCCCGCCAAGGCGGTGGCGGCGGATCCCGCGGTGCCGCTGAAGGCCTGACGCCAGGCCCTGGCCGGGCTCCTCCGGCCGGGGGGGCGGAGCGTTTGCATGTCCCGGGCCCCGGGGCGATACACTTACGCTTTCCGCCGCCTGCCGGGGCGGCGCCGCGGCGGGTACGGCCCGCCAGGCCCGAGGAGCAAGAATGAGAGTTGTCGTATTAGGTAGCGGTATCATCGGCACGTCCAGCGCATGGTGGCTGCGCCAGTCCGGCCACGACGTCACGGTGATAGACCGCCAGCCTGGTCCGGCACAGGAAACCAGTTTCGCCAACGGCTGCCAGATCTCGGTCTCGTACGCCGAACCCTGGGCCAACCCACAGGCCCCGCTCAAGCTGGCGCGCTGGCTGTTGCAGGGCGACGCGCCGCTGCTGTTCCGGCTGCATGCCGACTGGCACCAGTGGCTGTGGTGCATGGCCTTCCTGCGCGAATGCCTGCCCGGCCGGCTGCCGCGCAACGTCCGGGCCCTGGTCAACATGGCGGCCTACAGCCGCCAGACACTGCAGGCCATGCGGGCCGAACTGGGCATCCCCTACGATCATCTCGAGAAAGGGATCATCAATTTCTACCGGGATCCGGCCGAGTTCGATGCCTCGCAGAAGGCGGCCGACCTGATGCGCGAATACGGTGTCGACCGGCGCATCCTCAGCACCGAGGAACTGGTCGCGCTGGAACCGGCGCTGGCGCCGCAAAGCCATCGCATCGTCGGGGCGGACTACACCGCGGCCGACGAAAGCGGCGACGTCCATCTCTTCACCACGGCGTTGGCCGAGAAGGCCGCCGCGGCGGGCGTGGAGTTCCGCTTTTCCACCCAGGCCACGCGCCTGCTGGACGAGGGCGGATGGGTCAAGGCGGTGGAGACCATCGATGCCCACGGACGCTACGCCAAGGTCCAGGGCGATGTATTCGTGGCGGCGCTGGGCAGTTTCACGCCCGATCTGGTGCGCCCGCTGGGCGTTCCCTGCATGGTCTATCCGGCCAAAGGTTATTCGGCGACATACCCCGTTACGGATTCCACCCAGGCCCCCACGGTCAGCCTGACGGACAGTGCGCATAAAGTGGTATTTTCGCGGCTGGGAGACCGGCTGAGAGTCGCGGGAACCGCGGAACTCAGCGGCTATTCCCGTGCTCTGAACACCGTGCGCTGCGAAGCGCTCACGGCGTTGACGCGGGAGCTCTTTCCGGGCGCGCTGGATTTCGACAAGGTGTCGTACTGGTCTGGCCTGCGTCCCGCGACCCCCTCGAACGTGCCCCTGATCGGACGCACGCGCCTGCCCAACCTGTACCTGAACACGGGGCATGGCACCTTGGGGTGGACCATGGGTTGCGGATCTGGAAAAGCCTTGGCCGACCTGATCAGCGGCCGCCGGCCGCAGGTGGATTTTCCCTTTTTGTGAGTGTGCCTCTTGAGCTTGACCATGTTTTCGGAGAACGGATCGATGCAGCCGACTAAGCGCTGGTTGAATTGGGGTGTGTCGGTGCTCGCGGCCGGTTTCCTGGCCGTGGGCGGCCTGGGTACGGCGGCGGCGCAGGCCGCCAAGAAGGGCAACGCCAAGCCGGTGGCGAAGGCCGCGCCGGCCAAGAAGCCCGCGGCGGGCGCCGCCGGTGCCGCCGCCGTGATGGCCGCGCCTTCCGGTCCGATCGAATTGCAGGTGTGGCATACGCTGAACCCGCAGCAGGCGGCGGAGTTCGATTCGCTGGTGCAACGCTTCAACGAGCAGCAGCATGGCTTCACGGTCAAGGTCACGGCCAAGCCCTCGGTCGAGGCGCTGATCGAGGACGGCACCGCCGCCGTGCGCGCGCGCCGTGCCCCGCACCTGGTCGAACTGCCCGACAACCGTTCGCCCGAATTCATCGCGCGGCAGGGGGCCATCCTGCCCATGTATGAACTGCTGGCCAAGTATCCGATCAAGGACCTGCGCTGGTTCCTGCCGCAGACCACCGCCGGCATGAGCGATGCGAAGGGCCGCCTGCTGGCGCTGCCCTGGATGGCCGACATTCCCATCTATCTGTACAACCGCGACCTGTACCGGCGCGCCGGCCTGGATCCCGATACCCCGCCGCGCACCTGGCGCGATATGCAGGCGCACCTGATCGCCCTGCTGCAGAACGGCGTCAATTGTCCCTACGCCACCAGCTGGCAGACCTGGGTGCACGTGGAAAACCTCTCGGCCATGCACAACTCGGCCTACGCCACGCGCAACAACGGCCTGGACGGTCCGAACGGCGCCCAACTGCTGGCCAATGACCTGTTGCACGTGCGCCACCTGGCATTGATGATGAGCTGGGTCCGCAGCCATCTGTTCCCGGTGCGCACCAACCAGGACCAGGGCGACGCCGCGTTCGCGTCCGGCGAATGCGCGGTGCTGACCAGCGGGAGCAGCGCGCTGGCCCAGGTGCAGAGCAAGGCCTCGTTCTCGTACGGCGTGGCGCCGCTGCCCTACTATGAGGAAGAGGCGGCACGTCCCAGCACGCCGTTCGTGGGGGGTTCCGCGTTCTGGGCGCTGGGCGGCCATTCCACCGCCGAACAGAAGGCGCTGGCCACCTTCATCGCCTACCTGGCCACGCCGGTGGTGGCGGCCGAATGGCACCAGAAGACCGGCTTCCTGCCGCTGACCGAGGCGGCCTACCGCGCTTCCGAGGTGTCCTTCTACAAGAACATCCCGGGCGCGGAAAGCGTGGTGCGGGCGATGGCCAATCCGCCCGCCAAGTTCACGCGGGGCTTCCGCCTGAACAACTACGATCGCGTGACCGACATCATCAACAGCGAACTGAACGCCGTCTGGAACGGCGTGAAGCCGCCCAAGCAGGGGCTGGACGACGCCGTGGCGCGCTCGTCGTCGGTGATGAGCGCGAAGAAATGACCATCGGGGAAGGCGCCGCCTCCACCAGGACCTGGCCCTATCCCCGCGTGGTGGCCCATCGGGGCGGGGGCCGGCTGGCCCCCGAGAACACCCTGGCGGGCATGCAGGAAGCCCATGCCCGCCGTATCGGCGGCGTCGAGTTCGACGTCATGCTCGCCGCCGATGGCATTCCCATCCTCATGCACGATACCCAGCTCGGGCGCACCGTCCCCGGCGTGGGCGACGTGAGCGCATTCGAGTCCACGGACCTGGCGCGCATGGATGCCGGCGGCTGGTTCGATCCGCGCTTCCAGGGCGAGCCCGTGCCGCGCCTGGAGGACATCGTGCAATGGCTGCGCCGCCATGGCATGTGGATGAACATCGAGATCAAGCCCATGCCCGGCCACGACGTGGATACCGGGCAGGTCGTGGGGCAGATGGTCGAGGACCTGTACGCGGGCGTTGCCGATCCCGCCGGGTTGCCGCTGTTCTCGTCGTTTTCCGCCAAGGCCCTGGGCGCCGCCCGCGAGGCCGCCCCAGGCATTCCGCGCGGCCTGCTGGTGGAAGACGTGCCGCCGGATTGGCAGGCGCGTCTCGAAGCCCTGGGCTGCGTATCCCTGCATTGCCAGCACGACCTGCTCGATGCGGAGACGGCTCGCCGCATCAAGGCCGCCGGTTACGGCCTCATGTGCTACACGGTCAACGATCCCGCGCGGGCGCGCGAACTTTTCTCATGGGGCGTGGATGCCCTGTGCACCGATCGCTACGACCTGATCGGCGCCGATTTCCGCTGAAGCGGTCAGATCTCCACCACGAGTTCCGGATCGAATGCCTCGTTCTCGCCCGGGTAGCCGCCCGGGTTCGCCACCACGCGCGCCTTGCCGATGCGATAGTCGAAACAGGTGTGCGTATGGCCGTGTATCCAGAGATCGGCCTTGGCCGCCAGGTCGTCCAGGTTGGACGAGAAGGCCGGCGACAATTGATTGCCCTTGTACTGCCGCGGCACCGAACGTTCGCTGGGCGCATGGTGGGTGACGACTACCGTGCGGCCGGAATAGGGAGTGTCGAGCTGTTCGTCCAGCCATGCGCGCGCGGCCTGGTGCAGGGCGATGCAGGCGGTCGGCGTGAATTTTCCCTGGTCGGTGTCGATGCAGCTGAAGTCGGGCATCACCCGCACGGCCATGGCCTGCGCCAATTCATCGCCGGGCGATCCATACAGCGCGAAATCGGCCCATAGCGTGGCGCCCAGGAAACGCACGCCGTCCAGCACCACCGCCTCGTTTTGCAGCAGATGCACGCCATGCCGGCGGGCGGTCTCGCGCATCTTGCGGTCCAGCCTGCCCATGTGGGAGGAATAGAACTCGTGGTTGCCCGGCACGTAGACGACCGGCGTCCCGCCGAAGTGCCGGCCGGCCCATTCGATGCCGAGGTCGTGCGTATGGATGTCGCCGGCCAGGACGACCAGGTCGGCGTCGACCTCGGGCAGCGGGCGGTTGCCGTTGAAGTGTTCGTGGTGGAGATCGGAGAGGATGCGGATGCGCATGGTCGTCGGGGTCCGAGGCGATGGCATGGATCGGTCAGCGTATCACGGGGCAACGGGTCCTAGCGGGCATCCTGCAGCGCGGACCGGACCGCGTCGCGCGTCAGGTGCGGCGCGAACATCTTGATGAAGTCGAAGGTGTGGTTGCGCAGGTAGGCGTTGATGCGCACGGAAATCGACGTCATGCTGGCCTCGAAGAGATGGCTGGCGTCGATGGCGCGCAGCCCCTTGTCCTTCTGCCTGTCGATGGAAACCGAGGTCATGACCGCGATGCCCAGTCCAAGCTCGACATAGGTCTTGCTGACGTCGGCATCCACCGCGCCGAAGATGATGTTGGGGCTGATGCCGGCGCGCTTGAAGGCGTCGATCACCTTCCATCGTCCGCTGAACGCGGGGTCGTGCGTGATGATCGGATAGGCCGCCACATCCCGCAGGGTGGGCTTGCGGATCTTGAGCAGCGGATGGCCCGCCTTGGTGATGATGGAGCGTTCCAGCTCGAAGCAATCCATCCGGGCCAGCGTCGGGAAGGCCCGCGTCGTTTCGGTTCCCACGGCCAGATCGGCCACGCCCGCCTCCACCATCTCGCAGATCTGGGTCGGGTTGCCCTGGCGCAGGTGCAACTGCACCTTGGGATGCTGGCGGATGAAGCGCTCGATGACCTGCGGCAGGACGTAGCGGGCCTGCGTGTGCGTGGTGGCGATGGTCAGGCTCCCGCCTTCGCGCGAGGACAGTTCTTCCCCCAGCCGTTTCAGGCTGTCGATGTCGTTGAGCACGCGCTGGGCGATGGTCACGACTTCTTCACCGGGTTCGGTCAGGCCCACGATGCGGTTGCGCTTGCGGGCGAAGACCTCGAATCCGAGTTCCTCTTCCAGTTGCTGGAGGTGCTTGCTGATGCCGGGCTGCGAGGTATGCAAGGTTTCGGCGGCATTGGAGATGTGATTGCCGTGCCGGAAGACCTCGAGCACGTAGCGCAACTGTTGAAGTTTCATGTCGTCTCCAGCATGCTATTTTTGCATAGCAAGATAACACAATATTCTGGCAGCCTATTACCCCCCTTGATACAGTGCCCTCATCGCGCGGCATTGCAGCCGTAGCGAGCAAACCGGCGCATGCCGGCACGACAACTCCCGCGCACAAGACGGGATCGCCAAGGAGGAATGGGTCATGTATCGCCTTGATCGCAGGTCCCGGCGTGGGTGTGTCGCCGTCTGGGCCTGTCTTGCCATCTCAGGACCGGCGCTGGCCGGAGCACAGCAGGAATCGGACTACCCTACGCGGACCATCCGCCTGATATCGGGATTCGCGCCCGGCGGCGCGACCGACGTGGTGGCGCGGGTGATCGCGCAGAACCTGACCGAGGCATTCGGCCAGACCGTGGTGGTGGAGAACCGCCCGGGAGCTTCCGGCAACATCGGCGCGGACTCCGTCGCGCGTTCCGCGCCCGACGGCTACACGCTCTACCTGGCGAATGCAACGATCGCCATGCCGTCGATGTTCCCGCGGCTGCCGTTCAACGCCGGCCGTGACTTCGCCCCGGTTTCTCTGGTCGGCTACGGGCCGTCCGTGCTCGTGGTGAATCCCAAGTTTCCGGTGCGGTCCGTGCCGCAACTGATCGATTACCTGTCGCATCGGCCGGGAAAAGTCGACTACGCGTCCGGCGGCGTGGGCAACATCACGCACATGTCGATGGAATTGTTCGAGTCGATGGCCGGCGTCGAGATGGTGCATGTGCCGTACAAGGGCGGCGCGCCGTCCACCAATGCCGTCATGGCGGGCGAGGTGCCGGTCGCCTTCAGTTCCATTACCGCCGTGCTCAGCCACATCCGCCAGGGGTCCCTGGTGCCGCTGGCGATCTCGTCGAGCGAGCGCAGCCCGGCGCTGCCCGAGGTGCCGACGCTGGCCGAAGCCGGCGTGCCGGGCTACGAGGCGACGTCGTGGTACGGCATCCTCGTGCCGGCGGCCACTCCGGCGCCGGTGGTGGAGAAACTGGCCCAGGCCATCCGCAAGAGCCTGCAGCGCAAGGATTTCCAGGACAAGCTGCTGGCCCAGGGCGTGCAGCCGGCCACCGGCGGCGCCGCCGAGTTCAAGTCCTACATGACGACCGAACTCAACAAATGGGCCGACATCATCGCCAAGGCCAAGATCACCGCCGAATAGGCGTGGGGCCGCGCGGACGCGAGAGGCCGCGTCCGGCGGGACAGTGCTTCCATCAGACTGGGGAATCCATTCATGAGTCTTGAATCAACGATCCACGATGTGCTGGTCGTCGGCGGGGGCAACGCCGCGTTGTGCGCGGCGTTGTCCGCGGCCGAGCAGGGGGCGAGCGTCGTGCTGCTCGAGCGCGCGCCCTTCGAGGAACGGGGCGGCAACAGCGCCTACACCGACGGCAAGGTCCGGTTCGCGTATGCCGGGCAGGAAGACATCGTGGCGTTGTCCGCGGATCTGACCGAGGAGGAAATCGCGACGACCGATTTCGGCCAGTACACCGAAAGCGATTTTTTCGACGACATGGCGCGTATCACGCAGCACCGCACCGACCCGGACCTGTGCGAGATCCTCGTGCGCAACAGTAATTCGACCATGCACTGGATGAAGGGCAACGGCGTGAAGTTCATGCCGAACTACGGGCGCCAGGCCTACAAGGAGGACGGACGCTTCACGTTCTGGGGCGGCGCTCCCCTGGCCACCTATGGCGGCGGTCCGGGCCTGGTCGAGGCGCTGTACGCCGCCGTCGAGAAAAAAGGCGTGCGGATCGTCTACGAGGCGTGGGTGAAAGACCTGCTCCATGACGTGGACGGTGTCTCGGGCGTGATCGCGCGCATCGACGGCAAGGAACTGAAGATCCGCGCCCGCGCCACGGTCCTGGCCTGCGGCGGGTTCGAGGCCAATACCGAATGGCGCACACGCTACCTGGGCAAGGGCTGGGACCTGGCCAAGGTCCGCGGCACCAAATACAACACCGGCGATGGCCTGGCCATGGCGCTGCGCATCGGCGCGCAGCCCTATGGCCATTGGTCGGGCTGCCATGCGGTGGGCTGGGAGCGCTACGCGACGGATTTCGGCGACCTGAACGTCACGCCGCATTTCCAGCGCCACAGCTATACCTTCAGCATCATGGTGAACGGGCAGGGCAAGCGTTTCCTGGACGAGGGCGCCGATATCCGCAACTTCACCTACGCCAAGTACGGGCACCTGATCCTCGAGCAGCCGGGGCAGTTCGCCTGGCAGATCTACGATGCCCAGGTCCAGCATCTGCTGCTGGACGAATACCGGACCCGCCACGTGACCAAGGTGAAGGCGGACACGCTGGAAGAACTGGTACAGAAGCTCGATGACGTCGACCCCGAACAATGCCTGCGCACCATCCGGGAGTTCAACGCAGCGGTCAACCGCGACGTGCCGTTCAATCCCAATATCAAGGATGGCAAGGGAACGACGGGGCTGGATGTCCCCAAGTCCAACTGGGCGCTACCGCTCGACAAGCCGCCTTTCCAGGCGTTCGCCATCACCTGCGGCGTGACCTTCACGTTCGGCGGACTGAAGATCAACACCGATGGGCAGGTCGTCGACACCGGCCACGATGCCATCCCGGGCCTGTATGCCGCGGGGGAAATGGTCGGCGGCATCTTCTATTTCAACTATCCCGGCGCGAGCGGGTTGACCAGCGGTGCCGTCTTCGGCCGCCTGGCGGGCAAGAGCGCCGGGCAGTTCGCCACGTCCCAACGGGAGCTGCAATGCTGAATACACCGAGTCCGGGCGCGCGCCTGAAGGCGTTGATCCATGCTCCCCAGATTCTCGTGATGCATGCCGTCTACGACGGCTTCACGGTCAAGCTGGTCGAGAAGTTCGGCTACCAGGCAGGCTTCGTGTCGGGCGCCGCGCTCAGCGAAGCCAACCTGGGCAAGCCCGATGTGGGGCTGATGGGCATGGAGGAAAACCTGACCGCCTGCCGGCGGCTGGCCAGCGCCTGCAACCTGGCGCTGCTGGCCGACGGCGACACGGGCTACGGCAACGCCGTGAACGTGTATCACATGATCCAGAAATTCGAGCAGGCCGGCGTGGGCGGCATCATGATCGAGGACCAGTCCTGGCCCAAGCGCTGCGGGCACATGCAGGGCAAGAGCGTCGTGTCGGCCGAGGAGATGGCCGAGAAAGTCCACGCGGCGGTCGAGGCCCGGCGCGATCCGGATTTCGTGATCAAGGCGCGCACCGACGCCTTCGGCACGCATGGCCTGGATGAGGCGATCCGGCGCCTGAACCTGTATGCGGAGGCCGGCGCCGATCTGCTGCTGGCCGACGCGCTGGCCACCGAGGACGATATCCGCGCCGTCGTGCGCAATGTCTCCAGGCCCTTGTGCGTGAACATGGGGTTCGCCATCCGCAAGCGCTCGACGACCGCGCTGATCTCCGCCCGCAGGTTGCAGGACATGGGCGTGGCCGCGGTCATGTTCGGGCGGATGCTGAGCGCGTCCGCCATCATGGGCCTCACCAATTCGCTCGCGGCCCTGGGCGCGCAACTGGACGACGAAGAGGTGACCGAGCGGCCCGACCTGCTGGTGTCGTTCGAGGAACTCAACGCGCTGATGGGCCTGCAAGAGATCAACCAGCTCGAGCAGCAGTTCGTGCGCAAATAAGGAGTACCTGGGTGGGACAGACCATCGCGGAAAAGATCCTGGAAGCCCACCGCATCGGCGGCGACCAGCATGTGGAGCCCGGCAGCGTGGTGCGGGCGAAGGTGGACTTCGTGCTGTTGAACGATGCCAACGGACCGGTGGCTTTCCGCCATTTCGCCAACATGGGCGGAGGCAAGGTCGCGGTGCCGGAGAAGATCGGACTGGTGTGCGACCATTTCGCGCCCGCGCCCAGCGCGGCCGGCGCCCGGATGCTGGGAGACATGCGCCGCTTCGCCCGGGACAAGGGCATCGAGCTGTTCTTCGACGTGGGCAAGGGGGGCATCGAGCACACGCTCATTCCCGAGCAGGGATACATCGGACCCGGCAACCTGGTGGCGGGTGGCGATTCCCATACCGGCACGGCCGGCGCGTTCAATGCCTTCGGGACCGGCATGAGCTGGGCCGGCATGGCGGCCATCATGATGCTGGACGAAACCTGGTTCCGGGTGCCGGAGTCGATGCGCTTCCACTTGCACGGTACCAAGGCCCCCTACGTCACCGGCAAGGATGTCATCCTGCAGATCCTGCAGGATATCGGCGTCGACGGCGCGCTGTACCGGTCCATGGAGTTCGGCGGTCCGGGCATCGCGCAATTCAACATCGACGAGCGCATGGGCATCTGCAACATGGTGGTGGAGGCGGGCGCCAAGACGGGCATCGTCGAGGCGGACGACATCACGCGCGCCTGGGCCGAGCAGACCTGCAAACGCGCATGGAGCCTGGTCAACGCCGACGCGGACGCGCAATACGCGTCGCGGCACGAGCTGGATCTCTCGCGGATGCGGCCCATGGTCGCCAAGCCCTACTCGCCCGAGAACGTGGTCTCCGTGGACCAGTTGTCCGGCATCCACGTCGACCAGGTCTACATGGGCAACTGCGCCAATGGCACGCTCAGCGACCTGCGGCAGATCGCCAGCGTCCTCAAGGGGCGCAAGATCGCGCATGGAACCCGCGCGATGATCGTGCCCGCCACGCAGAAGATCTACATGCAGGCCATGGCGGAGGGACTGATCGAGCAGTTCATCGAGGCCGGCGCCGCGGTCAGCACGCCGACCTGCGGCGCCTGTTTCGGCGGCCACAACGGCGCGCTCGACGACGGCGAAGTGGCCTTCGCCACCATCAACCGGAATTTCAAGGGGCGCGGCGGCCATGCGGGCGCCCAGGTCTACCTGGGGAATTCCTACGTCGCGGCGGCGACCGCGGTGGCCGGCGAGATCATCGACCCGGCCCGCCTTTGAAGGAGAGGTTCCATGATGTTATCGGGCAAGGTGCACAAGCTGGGGGACAGCATCGACACCGATGTGATGGTGCCGGGGCGCTACCTGTCGCTGCTGGATCCGGCGGATATCGCCAAGCACATCCTCGAGGAGGTCGATCCGGGTTTCGTCGGCCGGGTGCGGCCGGGCGACGTGATCGTGGCGGGCCGCAACTTCGGCGCCGGCTCCGGACGGGAGCAGGCGCCCTTCGGGCTCAAGGCGCTGGGTATCAGCTGCATCATCGCGGCCAGCTTCTCCCGCACTTTCTACCGCATGGCCATCGACCTGGGGCTGCCCATCCTGATCAGTCCCGAGGTGGCGGCGGCCGCGCGGGATGGCCAGACGATCGAGGTCGATACCCGCAGCGGCACCGTGCGCCTGGACGACGCGGGCTACCAGGCGGAACCCCTGCCTGCCTTCATCCAGGAGATCATCGACCTGGGCGGCGTGACGGGCTGGGTCAAGCGGGAAGTGGCGCAACGCCGGGCGGCGGGGGCGGCGTGAGAACGCCGCGCGCGAAGCCGCGCCTGTTGCCGGCCGCCCTGCTGGCCGTGGCGGGCGTCGCATCGGCCGCCGTGGCCGGACAGGACTTTCCTTCGCAGCCGGTGCGTATCGTCGTGGTCTACCCGCCGGGCGGCGGCATCGATCTGGTGGCGCGCCATCTGGCCCGCCGGCTGGGCGAGGAGTGGGGCGTGCCCGTCGTGGTCGAGAACCGGCCGGGCGCGGGCACGACGCTGGGCACCCGGGCCGTCGCCAGGGCGGCGCCGGATGGCTACACCCTGCTGATGACCGATGTCAGCCTGGCGATCGCGCCCAGCCTCTACCGGTCGTTGCCCTACGATACCCGGCGCGACCTGGCGCCGGTCAGCCTGGTCAATCTGGTGGCCGACGTCCTGGTGGTCAATCCGGAGGTGCCGGCGACGTCCGTCCGCGAGCTGATCGATCTGGCACGGCGGCAGCCGCGCGGGCTGACCTATGCCTCGGCGGGCAACGGCACGCTCAACCACCTGGCGCCCGAACTGCTCAAGTCCATGACCGGCGTGGACATGGTCCACGTCCCGTACAAGGGGGCGCTGGCCGCGCTCAACGATGTCGTCGCGGGCCGGGGGCAGGTCTACATCGGCGCGCTCGCCTCGGCGGTTCCCCAGGTCAAGGCCGGCCGGCTGCGGGCGCTGGCGGTGACCGGCGCGCGTCGGTCCGCGGTCCTGCCCGACCTGCCCACCATGGCCGAGGCGGGCGTGCCCGGGTACGACGTCAATGCCTGGTACGGGCTGCTGGCGCCCGGCGGAACGCCGGCCGGCGTGGTCGAGCGCATCCAGCGCGACGTGGCGCGGATCGGCCGCGAGCCGGCGTTCGAGCGCATGCTGGCGGTCGATGGCAGCGAACCCGTGCTGGGCACGCCGGCCGAGTTCTCGGCCTTCCTCGACCGGGAAATCGAAAAATGGCGCCGCGCCGTGCTGGATGCCGGCGCGGTGGTCGATTGACGCGCCGGCACCCGAACCAGGAGTCTGTCCGTGAAGCAATACCGCTTACCCGCCGTGTTCATGCGTGGCGGCACCAGCAAGGGCCTGATGCTGCACAGGGGCGACCTGCCCGCGGACCAGGCCGCCTGGGCACCGCTGTTCCTGGCGGCGATGGGGTCGCCCGATCCCTACGGCCGCCAGCTCGACGGCATGGGGGGAGGGCTCTCCTCCCTGTCCAAGGTTTGTGTCATCGGGCCGTCCTCGCGCCCCGACGCGGACGTGGACTACACGTTCGCGCAGGTCCAGATCAAGACGTCCCACGTGGATTTCCGGCCCAATTGCGGCAACATGTCCTCGGCCGTGGGACCGTTCGCCGTGGACGAGGACCTCATCCGCGTGTATGGCGACGAGGCGGTGGTGCGCATCCACAACACGAATACCGGCAAGATCATCGTGGCACGCTTCGGCATGGAAGATGGACTGGCGGCGGTGGAGGGCGACCTGGCCATTCCCGGTGTGGCGGGCACGGGGGCGCCGTTGCACCTGGACTTCCTGGATCCCGCCGGGGCCACGACCGGCCGCCTGTTGCCGACCGGCAGCGTGGCCGACGTGCTGGAGGTAGCGGGCTTCGGCCCGGTGCGCGCATCGATGGTGGATGCCAGCAATGCCTGCGTGTTCGTGCTGGCAGCCGACCTCGGCCTGCAAGGCGACGAGACGCCCGCGGCGATCGAGGCGGACACGCGGCTGATGGCACGCCTGCAGGCCATACGCGTGGCGGCGTCGGTACGCATGGGCGTCGCGGCCGACGAGACCTCGGCGGCCGCCAGCACGGCCGTGCCCTTCGTCGGTTTCGTGGCGCCGCCCGCCGGCGGTTCGGATGCCGATTTCCAGGCCCGCGTCCTGTCCAATGGGCAGCCGCATCGCGCGCTGCCCCTGGGCGTGTCCGTCTGCCTGGCCACGGCGGCCCGGCTGGAGGGCAGCGTGGTCCATGGCGTGTGCCGCGCCGCGCCGGGAGTGGATCTCAGGATCGCCATGCCGTCGGGTGTCCTGCCGGTGACGGCGGCGGTGCAGCGCGACGCGGATGGCGCATGGCGCGTGGAACGGGGCGGTTTCTACCGGACGCAGCGCCGCCTGTTCGAGGGGACGCTGCTGCTCCGGCATCCGCTGCCGGCCTGAGACCGAGGCGTCAACCGCCTTCCTGCACGTAGCGGTAGATGGTGGTGTGGTCGCTGCGCGCCGGCAGGCTGGCCTCGGCATCGCGCCAGATGTCGACACAGCACGAGGCGAAGGCCGTGGGTGTGCGCATCTGCGCCATGAAGCCCAGCGCCGTCTCCAGGTCCTTGCGCATCAGCGCCAGCGCGAAGCCCGAGGCGTAGGTGCCCGACAGCATGAACTGCTCGACCTTCTGCTCGGTCGCGCTGTTCTTGCCGCTGGAAGCGTTGAACACCTGGTTGGCGACGTGGGGATCGATGCCGAAGCGCTGGGCGGCCGCCATCGCTTCGGACACGGCCAGCAGGCCCGAGGCGGAAATGTAGTTGTTCAGTGCCTTGATGGCATGGCCCGACCCGGCGCCGCCCACGTGGACCAGCGTGGTGCCGAGCGCCTCCAGCACGGGGCGGGCGCGGGCCACCGCGTCGTCCGGGCCGCCCATCATGATGGCGAGCTTGCCTTCCCTGGCGCGCTTCACGCCGCCCGAGACGGGCGCGTCGACGAAGGCCAGGCCCGCCTGCTCCAGGCGTTCGGCGTTGACATGCGTGCGCGTGGGATTGGACGAGCTCATGTCGATCACCAGCGTGCCGGCGGGCAGGGCCGCCGCCAGGCCCTGGTTCCACAGCACGTCATCGACGATGTCGCTGTTGGGCAGCATCAGGATGACGGCCTGCGCGGCGGCCATCGCCGCCAGGTCCCCGGCCGCGCGATAGCCTTCCTGGCCCGCCAGCGCCTGGGCCTGGGCGGGCAGGGCGTCCAGGCCCAGCACGGGATGGCCGGCGGCCAGCAGGTTGCCCGCCATGGGCAGCCCCATCTGGCCCAGGCCGATGATGCCGACGACGGGCTTCTTCATAGTCCCATCTCCTTGAAGACTTCGCGCGCGCTGCGCACGCTTTCCAGGCCCGCGGGCACGCCGCAGTAGATGGCGGCCTGGATGAATACCTCGCCGATTTCTTCCTTGGTGACGCCGTTGTTCAGCGCGCCGCGCACGTGGGCCTTGAGTTCGTGCTGTCGGTTCAGCGCGGTCAGCATGGCCAGGTTCAGCATGCTGCGCGTGCGGCGGTCCAGGCCGGGGCGCGACCAGGTCTCCCCCCAGCAGTACTCGGTGACCAGCTCCTGCATGGGGCGCGCGAAGGCGTCGGCCTGCTTCAGCGAATGGTCCACGTAGGCGTCGCCCAGCACTTCGCGGCGGATCTTCAGGCCTGCCTGGTAGCGTTCTTCGTTCATGGTTTCTCCTTGGTCATGGCCTCGGCACGAGGCGGTTCTACTGGACGGTGGCATGCAAGAGGGTGTGGCGCCGCAGCGCCTCGTCGTCGATGGCGACGCCCAGGCCCGGGCCGGTCGGCACGTCCACGTGGCCGTCGCGGACGACGAAATCGGTTTCCGGAACCAGCGGATCCGGGGCGGTGGTGTTCAGGCCGAAGAGGAATTCCCCCGCGCCGAACATGCGGCTTCGCGGCGTGCTGGCATAGAAGTGCGCCGCCGCGGCCGCCTCCAGTTGGGACTGCACCGCCAGCCCGCCGCAATTGAGCTGGATGTTGGCGGCCTGTGCGACGGCGCCTATCCGGCGGGCGGCGGTCAGCCCGCCGACCTTGTAGAGCTTGATGCAGAACGCATCGACCGCGTGGGCATGGGCCAGGTCGTGCGCGTCCTGGAGCGTGAACAGGCTCTCGTCGGCCATGAGCGGGATGCCGCGCGCGGCCTGCCGGATGGCGGCCATGCCATGCAGGTCGCGGCGGGCCACGGGCTGCTCGATGTAGCCCAGGCCCAGCTCGCGCAGCGCGTCGACGGCACGCAAGGCGTCGGCCACGCTCCAGCCGGTGTTGGGATCGACGCCGATGACGACGTCATCACCCACCGCGCGCCGCACCCGCTCGAAATTGGCGACGTCCTGGCGCCAGCCCCGCCGGTCGGCCGCCTTCAGGCACAGGACGCCGATGCCGAATTCCGAGACGGCCCGCTGCGATTCCTCGACCATGACGGCGGGGTCGTCGGCCAGGCTGACCGACCATTCGAGCGGAATGCGCGGCTGGCAGGCGCCGCCCATCAGCAGGTGCGCGGGCACGGCCAGGGCCTTGCCCATGGCGTCGTACAGCGCGATGTCCAGCACGGCCCGGGCCGCCGGGTTGCCGGCCAGCCGCAGGTCGAACATCTCGTTGATGCCTTCGATGTCGAAGATGCTGCGGCCGATCAGCGCGGGTCCGTAGATCTCGGTGATGGCGGCCACCACGCTCTGGGTGGTGTCGGCGACGAAATGCCCGGGGCTGATGGGACGGATCTGCGCGCAGCCCGTCACGCCGTCGGCGTGGATGCGGACCAGCACCGGTTTGCCCAGGATCCGGTCCCTGGGGCCCGTGTCGTACGATCCGCTGGAGAAGATGCGCTTGACCCTCACGGGCAGTTCGGTCACGTAGACCTCGATGCGGTCGATCATGTTGTCTCCTGGAGAACCCCGGCGCTTCCGGCGCGGGGAAGGGCGATGGGGCGCGAGCCTTCAGGCCTTGACGGCGAACGGGTCGCGCGCCTCGGTCGAGAAATCGACCATGACGTTCTTGCTCACGGTGAACTCCAGCAGCCCCTGTTCGCCGCGTTCGCGTCCGTACCCGCTTTCCTTGACGCCGCCGAACGGCGCCTGCGGCGTGACCATGCGATAGGTGTTGACCCACACGACGCCGCTGCGCAGTTCGCGGGTCATCCGCATGGCGCGCGAGACGTCGCGGGTCCAGACCGCGGCGGCCAGGCCGAAGGCGGTGCCGTTGGCCAGTTCCAGGGCGTGGGCTTCATCGTCGAAGGGGATGACGGAAAGCACGGGCCCGAAGATCTCTTCCTGGGCCAGCCGCATGGCGTTGTCCACGTCGGCGAAGATGGTTGGCTGGACGAAGAAACCCCGCGCAAGATCCTGCCGTTCCGCCTTGCCGCCGCCGGTCACGAGCCGGGCCCCTTCGCGCCGGCCTTCGTCGATGCAGGCCAGGATGCGCCGGAACTGCGGCTCATTGGCGGCGGTGCCCATCTCCGTGGCCGGATCGCAGGGATCGCCCATGACGATACGCGCCGCGCGGCGGGCCAGCTCGTCGACCACCCGGTCATGCACGGCGCGATGCACCAGCAGGCGCGAGCCGGCTATGCAGGTCTGGCCAGCCGCGGCGAAGATGCCGGCCAGCGCGCCGACCGTGGCCTTTTCCAGGTCGGCGTCGTCGAAAATGATGTTGGGCGACTTGCCGCCCAGCTCCAGCGTGACGGGAACGAGATTGCGCCCGGCGGCCGCGGCGATCTCGCGGCCGGCGCGGCCGCTGCCGGTGAAGCTGATCTTGTCCAGTCCGGGACCCGAGACCAGGGCCCGTCCGATCTCGACATCCCCGGTCACCACGTTGACCACGCCGGGCGGAAAGCCGGCTTCCTCGACCAGTTGGCAGAACGCCAGGGTGGTGACCGAAGCGTGTTCCGACGGTTTGATCACCACGCAGTTGCCGGCCGCCAGGGCCGCCGGCAGCTTGTTGCCCAGCAGGGCGATGGGAGAGTTCCACGCGGTGATGATGCCGACCACCCCGTAGGGTTCGCGCACCACGTAGTCGAACACGTCGCGCTGATCCAGCGGAATCACCGCGCCCCAGATCTTGTCGGCGTAGCCGGCATAGAAGCGGAAGATACGCGCGACGTAATGCATCTGCGCGCGAGTCTCGCGTATGGCCTTGCCGTTGTCGGAGCTTTCCATGACGGACATCCGCCCGGCGTGCTGGTCGAGCAGGTCGCCCAGCCGGTGCAGCAGGCGTCCGCGTTCGGTGCCGGACACCTTGCGCCAGGTCGTCTCGTAGGCGTGCCGGGCGGCGGCGACCGCCGCGGCCACATCCTCGGGGGTGCCCTCGGCGACACGGGCCCAGACTTCCTGGTTGTAGGGATTGATCGCGGGGAACGTCGCGCCTTGCGCGCCGCCGCGCCATCGACCATCGATATACAGCCGGTAGTCCTGGACCATGCTCGGTGTCTCCTCGGGGGCGGGGCGCGTGTCGTCCCCAGGGAAACTTACTCCTGGTCGGCATGACTGAAAAATAATATTTGAGCATTCCAGTATCAAGACGGGGAATGCTGGACTTGTCGTCCCACACCTGTTTCCAGGATACGAATAGGGAATGGAAGGATTCAAAAATATTATTTTCGGTAATGCTGCCCCTCCTGTACCTTGGGCCGCCAACAAGGTTCGCATCGACTCACCTGATCGCATGGCCGAAGAAAGGAGCGAGATGTTTGCAGAATCATTGCCGCCTGATGCCCGGTTCGACTACATCGTGTGCGGCGCGGGCAGCGCCGGCTGCATCGTGGCGGAACGCCTGTCCGCGGACCCGGGCCGCCAGGTACTGCTGCTGGAGGCGGGGGGGCGCGACAACAACATCAACATCAAGGTGCCCTTGATGGTGGTGAACCTGATCAACAATCCCGAGGTCACCTGGCCTTACGTGACGGAGCCGCAGCGGCATCTGAACGGCAAGCCGCAGCGCTGGACGCGGGGCCGCGTCATCGGGGGATCGGGGGCGATCAACGGCAACCTTTTCGCGCGGGGAGATCCCGCCGAGTACGACCACTGGCGGGACCTGGGGTGCGCGGGCTGGGGCTATGCCGACATGCTGCCGGTATTCATGCGCATGGAGGATTTTCCCGAGGGCGACCCGGCGGTACGCGGCAGGGGCGGTCCCATCCACTGTACCCGCCTGGACAAGTTCGATCCGCTGTCCGACGCATTCATCGAGGCCTGCCGCCAGGCCGGCCATCGAGAGCTTCCGGATTACAACGACGGCAGCTACGAAGGCGTGTTCTATCTCCAGTATTCCACCCGGCGGGGGCTGCGCAACAACTCGGCGGCCGGCTATCTGCGGCCTGCCCGCAGGCGTCCCAACCTGACCGTGCTGACGCGCGCCACCGCGGCTCGCGTGCTGTTCGAGGGGACGCGCGCGGTCGGCGTGGAGTACCTGGCCGCCGGAGCGTGCCGCCGTGTCCTGGCCCGGCGGGAAGTCGTGCTGAGCGCGGGGCCGCTGGCTTCGCCGCAACTGCTGGAACTGTCGGGCATCGGCAACCAGGACATCCTGCGCGAGCACGGCGTGCGGCCCATCCATCACCTGCCCGGCGTGGGCGAGAACCTGCGGGATCATCCGAACACCCGGCTGACGTTCGAGTGCTCCCGGCCCATCACCGTCAACGACGTCCTGCGCAGTCCGCTGCGCAAGATGCGCGAGGGACTGCGATTCATCCTCCGCCGCGAAGGCCTGCTGAGCATCTGCTCGGCCACGGCGCAGATGAACTACCGCAGCCGTCCCGACCTGAAACAGGCCGATCTCGTCCTGCGCCTGCAGCCTCTGTCGGGGGGCGACCGCTATGCCCGGACGCCCACCACCGGCATGGACATGTTCTCCGGCTTCACGTTCGGGGTGACCACGCTCCAGCCCAAGTCCATCGGCACGCTGCATATCCAGTCTCCCGATCCCACGCGGCAGGCGAGCATGGACCCGTGCTACCTGTCGCACGAGGAGGACGCGCAACTGTTCCTGCGCGGCATGCGGATCTCCCGCGGCATCGCCGGCATGGACGCGCTCAAGCCCCTGGTCGTGCGCGAGACCCGCCCGGGGCCGGGCGTGGTCGATGACCAGGACATGCTGGCCTATGTCCGGGAGACCCTGCAGACGTCCTGGCACATGGTCGGGACTTGCAAGATGGGGGTGGATCCGATGTCCGTGGTCGATCCCCGGCTGCGCGTGCATGGGGTGCAGGGCCTGCGGGTGATCGACTCGTCCATCTGCCCGACCCTGCCTTCATCGGGCACCAACGTGCCGACCATGGCCATCGCCGAAAAGGGCGCCGAAATGCTGCTGGCCGACTGAGACCGGCGCCATCCACAACCATGAACCGGGACGGCAGGCGCCGGCCCGGCAGGAGACCGATCATGTTGAACCTCAAGGGGTGCGCGTTCGTGTTGTCGTTGGCGGTGGCGCCCGCCGGTGCGTGGGCGCAGGCCGCCTATCCGGGCAAGCCGGTCAAGGTCGTGGTGGGCTTCACCGCCGGCGGCCCGACCGACGTGGTGGCCCGTGTGATCTCGCAGCACCTGGGCGAGCGTCTGGGGCAGCCCTTCATCGTGGAGAACCGGGCGGGGGCCGCCGGATCGATCGGCGCGGCGGGGGTGGCGCGCGCCGCGCCGGATGGCTATACCCTGTACCTGGCGGTCCAGACCACGCATGCCGTCGCGCCCGCCCTGTACCCGGACGTCGGCTACGACCCGATCAAGGATTTCCGCGGCGTGGTGCGCATCGTCCACAATCCCTTGATGATGGTCGTCGACCCGGCGCTGCCGGTGCGCACGGTGGCCGACCTGGTGAACTACGCGAAGGCGCATCCCGGCAAGCTCAATTACGCGACGGGCGGCCTGGGGTCCTCGCCGCACATGTCCGTGGAACTGTTCAAGAAAGTCTCCGGCATCGACCTGACCCCCGTCCACTACAAGGGCGATTCGGCCGCCATCGTCGATCTGCTGGGCGGCCAGGTGCAGATGATGATGTCCAGCATCTCCGGGCTGCTTGCCAACGTGCAGAACGGCAAGCTGCGGCCCATCGCGGTGACCGGCAAGACGCGGTCCCCGGCCATGCCCGACCTGCCCACCATCGCCGAGTCGGGCTATCCCGATTTCGAGGTCATCACCTGGTTCGGCCTGGTCGCGCCGGCCAGGACGCCGGATGCCGTCGTCGCCCGTCTCAACCAGGAGGTGCTGCAGGTGCTCAAGCAGCCGGAGGTCAGGGGGAAGCTGACCGGCATGGGGTTCGAGGTGGTGCCGAATTCGGCCGAGGAGTTCTCGCGCTTCATGGCCGAGGAGAACGTCAAGTGGGGTTCGCTGGTACGCGAGCTGGGGCTCAAGGGCCAATGATGGGGACGCTGGCCGCGCTGCGGGCGCTGTACGGCCGGATCGGCCCGGACTGGGCGCGGGATGGGGGCGCGGGCCGGAGGGAGATGCTGGAGGCGCTGGATCCGGTGCTCGACGCGTCGGCGCGGTGCGATGGCGTCGTGCGCGAAGGCACCTGGTCCTATGGCGACGATGCCAGGCAGGTGCTGGACGTGTACCGGCGCCCGGGGGACGGTGCGCCGCCCGTGCTGATCTTCATGCACGGCGGCGGTTATGTGCGCGGGGACAAGGACATCACGCCCCGCGTCTACGCCAATGTCGCGCGGTGGTTCGCCGCGCGGGGCTATCTCGCGGTGAACATGGAGTATCGGCTGGCGCCTGCCGCGCCCTATCCGGCCGGGGCGGAGGATCTGGCCGCGGCGGTTGCATGGATCCGGCACGAGGCGCATCGGTTTCGCGCGGATCCCGGGCGCATCTTCCTGGTGGGCCACAGCGCGGGCGGCACCCACGTCGCCCACTTCGCGCTGGCCGCCGATTTCGCGGGAGATGCGCGCCGGCATGTGTTGGCGGCGGCCATCCTTTCCGGCCGGCTGCGTGCCGATGTCCTGCCGGCCAATCCCAATGCGGAGGGTGTGCGGGCGTACTTCGGCGACGAAGCGGACGAGCACGAGCGGCGGTCGCCCGTGAACATGGTCCATGCGGCCGCGATGCCGCTGTTCATCGCCGTGGCCGAACACGAGAATCCCCTGCTGGACTGCTATGGCGCGGAGTTCTTCATGCGCCTGCGGGCCTGCGGCAACCGCCGCAGCCAGTTCATGTCGATGCCGCGGCACAACCATCTTTCCATCGTCGCGCATTTCGGCTCGGGCGAGGACCTGCTCGGCGGCCTGCTGTGCGATTTTTTCGCGCGCCACGGCGGCCTGCCCGCGGCCGCCGGACATGGATGAAAACATCCCGCGATAAGTAGTTCACACGCTATCCGGGCGGGAGGGGACCCGGCACGATGCATGCCTGGGCGCGGTCTGGCCGCGCCGCCTTGCCAAGGGTCCTCTATGCATCCGTGCCGTATCACCCTCGCCGCCGCGTGGCTCGTCTGCGGAGCCGCCTTCGCGCAAGCCCTGCCGGCGGAGCATGTCGGAAGGGATGGCGCCTTCGATTTCTCCTATCGCATCGTGGGCGACAAACGTGTCGCGCCCGTGCAGGTTTTCGACGATGGGCGGCAGACCTATCTGCAATTCCGTGCCGGGCAGGTGCCGCCCGCCATCTTCAGCGTGGGGGCCCAAGGCGAAAGGCTGGCGCCGGTGGCCTGGCAGGGCGGGTACGCGGTGGTGGCCGGCACGGCCCGCGAGTACCTGCTGCGGATAGGCGAGGTCGTGGCACGAGCGCAGTACCAGGGACACGTTGCCCGGTCCGGGGCCGACGGGTTCAGCCGTGGGGAAGGATATCCGTCCGAGCCGGACGAGCCGTCGTTCGCGGCGATGAAGCCGCTCGCGCTTGCTCGAACGCATGCCGCGGCCTCTGGTACGGGACATGTTCCCGCCGTGGATCCCGCTTCCGTCCGCCGCGCTCCGTACGATGCCACGCCGGCCGACCGGACCATGCGCCAGGCCCTGCGCCGCTGGGCCACGGCGGCCGGCTGGACGTTCGAGCCCGAGCACTGGACGGTCGATGTCGACATCCCGCTGGCCGGGTCGGCCAGCCTGGGCGGCGACTTCAAGACGGCCGTGCGCGAACTGCTGGCTTCCACCGAGCTGTCCGTCCATCCCTTGCAGCCGTGCTTCTATTCCAATCGCGTGCTGCGCGTCGTTCCCCATGCCGAGTCGTGCGACCGGACCAGCGCGCCGGCCGGACGCCAGGGGTAGGCCATGGTCAAGGTTCCGCGCTTTCCCGTTGGGGTTGCCGCCCTGGCCCTTCTGGTATCGGGCTGCGGGCAGTTCGCAGCCATGCGCCACATCGACGCCGACGCCGCGCGTGCTTCCGACAACATCGCTGCCGCCCGCATTCCGTTCCAGCAGGCCGTGGCGGGCGAGCGTGAGCGGGTCCGGGCGCAGGAAGTCGGCCGCCCGTGGCTGGCGGGCCGGCCCCAGCCGCTGTCGCGCGAGGTCACGCTGCCCGAGGCGCTCCGGGCGTCGGTCGAGACCGCCCTGATGTTCCCCGACGGCCGGGTCGACCTCTCCACGCTGGGCGAGCAGATCGCGCTGGCCACCGGCATACAGGTACGCGTCCGGCCGGAGGCCCTGCTGCCCCAGGATGCCTTCCTCCCGCGCCTGACCCTGGCCCAGGCGGCGGTTGCGGGGCCGCCGGCCGCCGCCCGGGTCAGCCTGCCGACGGGCCTGCATCCGTTGCCCCGCCTGCTCGACATGGCCGCCAGCCGGCTGGGCGTCCATTGGAAGTACGAGGCCGGTGCCATCGTGTTTTTTCGCACGGATACCCGGGTCTTCAACGTTCGTGCGCTCACGCTGAAGGCTTCCGCGGCGGCGAGCCTGGGGCGCGCGGCGGGCGGTGGCGCCGGCGCCTTCGAAAGCACCTCGTCCACGCGCATCGAGTCCGGCGGCGGCGATGCACTGGGCGCGGTCAAGGCCAAGCTCGAGCCCTTTCTGACCCGTGCCGGCACCCTGGTGGCCAATGGGGATGCCTCCGGGCTTGTCGTCGTCACCGACACGCCCGAGGCGCTGGACCGTGTCGCGGCGTTCCTGGAACGCGAGAACAAGGCCTTGACCCGGCGCGTGCGCCTGATGTTCGAGGAGATCGAACTGGTGGCCAGGAACCAGACCGAGCAGGGCATAGACTGGAACCTGATCTATCGCCGCACGCGGGATGCCGCGCAGGCGGGTTCGCCGGCGTCGCGGGTGTCGGACGTCGCGGGGTCGGGCCTGGGCCTGTCCATCGCCGGTGGCCGCTGGGACGGGTCGGCGGTGGTGCTGAAGGCCCTGAGCGAGATCGCCACCATCACCCGCCATACCACGGTGCCGTTGCAGACCCTGAACCGCCGGCCGGTCACGCACGCGGTGCGCACCACGTTCACCTACATCGACCAGGTGCAGGTCACCACCGTGGCGTCGTCGGCGGGAACCTCCACCGCGCCGTCGGTCACGCAGAAGGAAGAAACCGTCGGGTCCTTCCTGACCGTGATCCCCGATGCCCAGGACGACGGCCAGATCCTGCTCACCATCGCCTACGACAACACGGTCGCCCAGCCGCTCAAGACGCTGACCTTCGGCGCCAGCGGCAACCAGGTGCAGTTGCAGCAGAAAACCGTGGACGGCATGGGCACCGTGCAGCAGGTCGAACTGCGGCCCGGGCAGCCCGTGCTGGTGTCGGGTTTCGAACGGTCGCAGGACCAGTACGACAAGCGCCGGCTGGACGACGGGGCGCCGATGTTGCTGGGCGGCTCGGGCAAGACCGCGCGCGAGCGCCGCAATACGGTCGTGCTTATCACGGCGCAGGTCGAGGAAGGCTTCTGATCCGCCATGAACGACTACGTCCTGCTTCGATTCGCCGGCGACGAACGCGTGCTGGTCCTGGGCATGCGCTGGCACACCATCCTGGGCAGCAGGCTGGACCAGCGGGCCCGGAAAAAAGCCAGGGAGGCAAAGGCGTCGCACCTTGCCCACGCGCCGGGCTCGGAGGCCGTCGGCGTGATCCGGCTGAACCGGGCCGACCGTCGCCTGGCGGACCAGCTTCATAGCGGGGCGCTGGCTTTCGCGTCGGACCACAGGCAGGGCGTCGTCGCCTTGCGGGCGGAACTGCCGGACGGGCGCATCTGGGTGGTGGCCGCCCAGGCAGGCAAGGTCCTGACGCACTCCGACCGGGTCCACGACAGCGCCGCCGGCGCCCAGGCCGCCCTGGATGGCCTGATGGCGCATCACGGCGATGAACTCGTCATCCTGGACGCGGGTCCCGGCGATCTTGGCGAGGCGTCGCTGCCGGCCTTGCTGGGCGAGGCCTCGAACGCCTGCCGGCTCCAGCCGTGCGGCTGGAGCATGCCGGCCATTCCCCGGCCGCTGGTCGTCGCGGCCCTGGGCTGCGTCGCGGCATTCCTGCTGCGCAGCGGCTGGGACTGGTATCGCCACGTGGATGCCGGCAAGACGTCCGCGCCGCCCGGTGTCGATCCC
Source organism: Alcaligenaceae bacterium SAGV5 (assembly GCA_009360345.1). Taxonomy (GTDB): domain Bacteria; phylum Pseudomonadota; class Gammaproteobacteria; order Burkholderiales; family Burkholderiaceae_B; genus Pigmentiphaga. The sequence continues at coordinate 791,862 of SPDP01000001.1, read as the reverse complement.
GAGGCGGCCTGGGCCCAGGTGTACGAAGCCTTCCGCCAGCGGATACGCCTGCATGCCGAAAGCGATGGGCTGGCCATCCTGGGCGCGTTGGCCGAACTGCCCGTCGAGCTTGGCGGATGGGGGCTGTCTTCCGCGCAGTGCTCGCGCGGCATGGAGCGGGGGTGGGCCTGCCGGGCCCGGTACGGCCGGGTCCACCGGCTGGCCACCAACGCCAGTTTTCTCGCGGTGCGCCCGCCGGGCTGGAGCGAGACATGGCAGCCCATGGATGCCGTCGTGGCCCGGTTCGCCGTCGCCGATGGCGGGCAGGCGCTGGAGCCGTCGCGGCTCAGGAGCCGGGCCGAGCACGACGACAAGACCATCACCGCGCTGCAACAGATCCTGCCCCTGATGTCGGGCGCGACGCTGGGGGAAACCGTGTCCGTCAGGCTGGAGCCCCCGCGCGACGGGCACGGGGCCGCCCTGGCCGCGCCGCCGGCGATGCCGGCCGTCTACGAGCGGCCACTGGCCCTGGAAGGGCCGCTGCGGTCGATGTTCCTGATACCGGGGCTGCTGGCGAACCAGGTCGAATGGCGCGCGGTGTCGCTCACTGTCGATGCCGCCGCCGAACTTTCCTTGAACCGGAGCCGGCTCATGGCCGGCATGTCTGGAGTCCTCTATGCGCGCGACTGAGCGAAACCGGCGGCTCGCCGTGGCCGCGGTGGCCGTCCTGTCCATGTTAGGTGTCCCGGCGAACGCCGCCGAAAACGAGCTGGACACGGTGCGCGAGCTGCTGCGCATCGATACCGCGCGCGCCCTGGCCGCGGAACGCGCCCGTCAGGCGCCCGTTGCCAAGGCCGCTCCTGCCCAGGCCCGCCGTGGCGACCGGGTCGTGCTGACGTCCCTGTACGGATTGAAGGGCGCCTTGAACGCGATCGTGCAGGTCAATGGCGAACCCCGGTTCTATCGCCAGGGCGACGAGCTGCCTCGCGGCGCCACGGACGCGGCTGGCGAATATCGGCTGCAGCGCATCGACGACGGCTGCGTCTACCTGCGCAAGGGGGCCTCGGTGCGGTCGGCCTGCATCCTGCCGTCCACGCCGGGCGCCATGGCGGCGGCGGGGCCGTCCGGCGCGGCCCCCATGCCGGCGATGCCGCCGATATTCGTGCCTCCCTTGGGAGGGCGGCCATGAGTCCGCTCATCTGGGGCAGGTCGGTCGTGACGCTGCTGGCCGGCAACCGCCTGAGCGCGTCGGGCGCGACCCCCGCGTCCCGTCCGGAGGATAGGGAGGATATGTGTCCCGGCGGTGGCCCGGTGTCGCCGGCGCTGGTCGCGCGCCTGGACGGCCGCGACCAGCTCGCCCGGATGACGCCCGCCTTCAAGCGCGTGCTGCGTTCGGGATTCGACGTCGGCAACCTGCTGGACAAGCTCTCTCCCGTCGAGCTGGAGGATGGCCGGGTGGCCCTGTTCACCGTCGATGACTATGCGCGCAGCGAGCAGATCGAGGAGTTCGAACGCATGGTGCGGGCGCGGGGCCGGACCCTGGCCAGTCCTGCGCGCATCGTGGTGCCGGCGACGCTGCTGCTGTCCATCGTGCGCGGACAGATCACGGGGGACACCCTGCGTTCGCGCCGCCGGGTGCTGCTCGATCCGGTCAAGAGCGCCATGGCGTCGGCGTTCCATGACATCGTCGCCTGGGGCGCGCGCCATGGCGCCAGCGACATCCACGTCAACCTGCGGGCGGCCCACCCCGAATCCGAGATCCGCTACACCCTGGGCGGCCGCTACGTGATGCCGGAAAGGTTCCGCGGCATGCAGACCAGCACGCTGCGGGAGGTGCTGGCCGTCGCCTACATGGACATACAGGGTGGCAACGGCGCCGTCTTCGATCCCATGGTCGAGCAGCAGGGCAGCATCCTGCACGACGTGGAGGGGGTGTCGTTCATGTTGCGCTGGGCATCGCTGGCCACCGACGCGGGCGCCTCGGTCACCATGCGGCTGCTGAGGATGGACATGCGCGAGCAGCCGCCGGATTTCGCCCGCCTCGGGTATCTGCCTTCGCAGATCCGGGTCCTTGAGCGCGCGCTGGTCGCCGAAGGCGGCGCGATCGTGCTCGCGGGGGTGGTGGGGTCCGGCAAGTCGACCACCATCGCGTCGATGATGTCCCGGATTCCGCCTACCCGCAAAGTCATCACGCTTGAAGATCCGGTCGAATATCTCATCCCCAACGCGCTCCAGAACAGCGTCAGCCGATCGCTGGATGGCGCGGTGTCCAACGAATTCGACGCCAAGCTCAAGACCATCAAGCGGTCCGCCATGAACGACCTGCTCATAGGCGAGATACGCGATCGTTCCACGGGCAGGGCCTTCATGGATCTCGCCAGTTCGGGCAGCAACCTGTACACCACGACGCACGCGGGCGGCGCGGCGTTGATCCCGGACCGCCTGGCCTCGGATTTCATCGGCGTCTCCCGCAGGCTGCTGGCAACGCCCGGAATCCTGAAGCTGCTTGTCTACCAGACGCTGCTGCCGGCGTTGTGCCGGCACTGTGCCTTGCCGCTGACCGTCCTGTTCGAGCGTGCAGGCACTGCCGCGGGCGCCGGCCAGGGGCCCGATCACTGGCGACGCTACGCCGATCGCCTGCACGCCCTGTATGCGCTGGATATCCTGGCGTTGAGGGTGCGCAACCCGGATGGCTGTCCCGCATGCCGGCAGAGCTCCCTGGCGGAACTGCACGGCTACGCGGGGCGCACCGTCGCCGCCGAGATGATCGACCCTTCCGTCGACGACGGCTTCCTGCGGCTGGTACGCGATGCGGACACGCTGGCGCTGCGCGACTACTTCCGGCTCCAGCGCCGCGGCGCGTTCGACCATGAGGACATGGCCGGCAAGACGGCGATGGAGTGCGCGATCTACAAGGCATCGCAAGGCCTGGTCGATCCGCGCGACATCGAGCCCCGGTTCGTCAGCTTCGAGACCGTCGAGCTGCGCGGGACCCGGGTGCCGCCGGGAACATCCGGACGCCGGCGGCCGCGCAGGCTGGCATCCGGCCGGGTGCCGGCGCCCCTCGGACGTCGCTTCGCATGAGCACGCTTCGCGAACGCGCGCGCGTCGCCTGGTGCGCGGCGCGGTTCCGGGCGGGGCGCGCCGACTACTACGACTATCTTGCCGATGTCATGGAGGCCAGCGGTGGCCGCAAGACGCTGCGCGACATCTTCCTGGACGATGCCCGGCGTTATGCTGGCCACGCGCGGGGCATGCTGTCGGCCCATTGGGCGACGCGCTACCAGAACGCCGGCGGCGATCTCCACGAGACCCTGCGCTCGACCCTGCCGGACGATGACCTGAGCCTGCTTCGGATGGCCCAGCGGGGAGGCGCCGGCGCGCTCGAACAGACCTTGCGCGACGTGGCGGCGGTGACCCGCCTGGCCGACGAGGCCCGGCGCACGCTGGCCGCCACCCTGTCGGCGGCGCTTGCCGCCGTGCTGGTCTCGTTCGGGATGATCGTTGCCGTGCCCTTGTTCACGGTGCCGCGCCTGAAGCGCGCGTTCGGCGCCGTTCCCGATGAGTTCCTGGGCAACCTGACCCGGCGGCTCTATGCCTTTGCCGAGCTCATCCACGGCAACCTGTTCGTGTCCGTGCTGGCATTGGGCCTGGTCGTCTATTTCACCGGCTGGTCCCTGCCCAATCTCACCGGCCGTGTGCGCCGGGTGCTGGACCGGCATTTCATCTGGCGCCTCTATCGGGACCTGCAGGGCATACGTTTCCTGGCTTCGCTGGCGGCCATGGTCAAGCGGCGCGGCAACGTCAGCACCGCGCTGCGCGAAGCCCTGGAACTGCAGGTGGAAGGCGCCAATCCGTGGCGGCGCTGGCACCTGGAAAGGATGATCGCCAACATCGACGACGGCCGGGTGGGCAGCGCCACCTTCGATACCGGCATCGTCGAGCCCGAGACCCTGTGGTTCCTGGATGACCTGATCGCGGCACGCGGCATGGACCGCGCCTTGCAGCAGACACGCGCGCGGCTGGAGGAGCGGTCGCTGCGGCAGGTCGCCAGGAGGGCGCTGGCGGCCCGTTGGGTGCTGCTGCTGGCTGCCGTCGGCGTCGCGTTGTCGCTGGTCTTCTGGCATGTCGGCGTCGTCAACGAGATGCGTTCCGCTTTGACCAACTATTACTCCAGCCGATGAGGTATCACGCATGTTCCGTTTTTTTCACGCCCGTCCTGGCCGCCAGCAGGGTTTCACCCTGGTCGAGGTCGCCATCGTCGCCGCCATCGTCCTGATCGCGGCCATCATCGGCATTCCCGCGATCAATGGCTACATCATCGAGAACAAGGTGCCGGCGGTGGGGCAGGAGCTGCATCGTTTCATCGCGCGGACTAAAGTCTCCGGCCAGGGGCTGGGCAATACACCCTATACGGGCATAGGCATCGTCCAGCTCGCCCACGCCTTGCGCAGCAGCAGCGTCATCACCGTTGCCGGAGCCGGTTCCTCGGCCACGGTCCGGCACGGCCTGGGGGCGACCGACGGTCGTGTCGTGCTCGCCGCCGACACGATCACCACGTCCGGCGACGCTTTCGGACTGACGCTGGACAAGGTCAACGAAGCGGCATGCCCCGCGCTGGCCGCGGTCATGCAACGCGTGTCCGAGCGCATCGTCATCAATGGCGTCACGGTCAAGCAGCCGGGCACCGGTGGCACCGCGGGGGCCTACAACGCCACGGGCGCCGATGCCGCCTGCACCAGCGGCGATACGAATTCCTTTTCGTTCACCGCGCGCTAGGGCATCCCATGTCGCATGCTCAGGCCACACGCTTGCCGGCCGCCTTCGCGGCGCGCCAATGGGGATGGACCCTGATCGAACTGGCCATCGCCGCCAGCATCGCCATGGTGCTCGTCGTGCTGGCGGGCGGTCGCCTGATCCGGGAGGTGGACGACGCGGCTGCCCAGGCCACGGGCACGTACCTGCTCGCCATCAAGGGCGCCATGGACGGTTATCTGGTCAGGCACTACGACACGTTGGCCGGTGGCGCGGCCGTCGCCGGCGTGGCGCATGCGCTCGCGCCCACGCTGGACGAACTGCGGGTGGCCGGCATGCTGCAGCGTGGATTTCCGGACCGCACGCCGTTCAACCAGAGGGTCGCCATCCGCATCGAGCGCAGCGGCGACTGTCCGGGGACCGCATGCAGGATGGATGCCTTGATTCATACCGCCACGCCGCTGCGCGCGCAGGGGAGGGCCGAACCGGATCCCGGTATCCTGGCGCAGGTCGTCTTGGCCAGCGGGGGATACGGTGCCGCGGCGTATCCAGACCAACCGGCCGTGCTGCGTGGCGCGACCTACGCCGTTCCCAATCCGCTGGGCGCGGCGGCGGGAGTCGTGGGCGCCCAGGCGAGCCTGGATACCACCTTGTTCCAGCAGTTCGTGCGCATGCGGGACAGCCGCAACCCTGACCTGCAAGGCGAGCTGGACGTGCGAGGCGCGGTACGGCTGCACGGCTCCCTGGCGTTGCGCGGGGCGGCCGGCGATTGCCTGACGGCGGCCAACACCGGCGTGCTGTCCGTCCAGTGCGCCGGCGTGCTGCAGACCAAGACGGGCCTGTTCCGCGCGGACGATGGCAGCGTCGTCCGGATCGACCCCGCGTCGGGCATCGTCGCCAGCCAGCGCATCCGGGCCGCCGCCGGGCTATCCACGGATAGGGGATCGATCTTCGATGCCGCCGACGCGCAGCCCACACTGCGCGTGACCGCGGGCCAGATGATCGTCGCGACGGGAGCGGGTCTTGCGCTTTCCGTGGCCGGCCGCGACCTCGTCGGGCATGCCGGTGTGTCCGCCGACCGGCTGGGCCTCCGGGAAGTGGCCACGGCCAATACCTCCTGCATGTCCCGGGTGTCGACCGAGGCCGGCGCCAACGCGGAGTTCGCCCGTACTTCCGCGGGCGGACTCCTGGTATGCGCCGGCGGCACGTGGCGCGAGCTCGCCGCCATGGCTGCGGCAGGTACCGCCTGCACGCCCAACGGCGCCTTCGCCACCGATTCCGGCTCGGGTACCGGCCTGGTTTGCCGCCTGGGGGTCTGGATGCGCGCCGACGATCTGCTGTCCAGCTACGTCATGACCGGCAGCCAGATCGTCGCTTCTGGCGAAACGGTGCAGAAACCTGTCTGCGGACGGCTAGGCACCGCCGCCGGCACGCCACTGATCTATCTGTTGCCGCAGATCGAGTCGTCCACGGCCGCGTCGTTCACCCGCAAAGCCGTGGATGCCGGGGCGGGGTGGTCGGTGCAATTGCTGGACTACGACGGGGCGGTGCTTGGTGGTCCGGCCAAGGCCATCGCCCAGGTCTATTGCAAATACTGAAGGAGGCGGAATGAAGCGAATCGTGTTCCTGGGGGCAGGATGCGTCCTGGTCGGGCTGAATGCCGGCGCGCAACCGGCGCCGCCGCAGACGCGGACGCCCTGGGTGGACTCCACGCACATAACGGGGGTGGCGGCGCGGGTGATGCCGGATCGTCCGGTCGCGCCCCCGCCTGATGCCCCCTCGGAGCCACGCGCGCCTGCGACCATCCAAGAGCTGCTTGATCGCATGGCGGGTGCGGAACTCTACTTCCGCGAGGTGTGGGAAGGCCGGAGCGGATCGAACGAACTGCCATCCATGATCCGTGTGGTGGTAGGCAGTCCAGGTGCGGAAGTCCAGGTTCACAACGTGAGGCAGGACAACTGGTACAGGTTGTGCGTGTTGACACCCTGGACCACCCGATGCGAGGTCGGCGAGGGATTTCTCGGCGCTACGCTGGTGTTGGACATAACCCACTATGGGATCAGGGTTTCGGGCGCCTATTGCAGCCCCGGGTACTACGGCGCCGTGTGGGCCTGGGCCCAGTACACCTGGGAAAGCTATAGCGCCGGACACGGGGCCTTTTCGAATCAGAATCGGCATTTGCAGCCGGTGAACAACGGATACTCGGGCTATTTTTTCCAGAACGGCGGTTTCCAGTCATCCTGCTATCACGAGATGCCGGGCTGAGGCTCCCATGCCGCGGGCCGAGGAACCCGTCGCGCCGGGGCTGTCACTCATGCGCAGGCGTGGATAGCGGTGATCCTTGGAGAAAACGATGGCAATAGCGGTAATCTCAAGCGGGGCAGGCTATATCGCCACCAATCTTCCCGATCATGTCTATGAGTCAAAGGGCGCGGCGCATACCGCGGCACTGCAATTTGCCAGGGACGGGACGGTCAACACGACTGGACTGGTTCCGCGCCGCGAGGCGTTGGCGAGGCAACGCTTCGCGAGCGCGCTGGGACGCCAGGAGGCCGGCGAGAGCGGTACTTCCAGGGTCGGCAGGCCGCGCGGCCGCTCAAGGCATACCGGATTCCTGGCTGAACTTCCCGAGGACATCCAGGACGCGGCCCGGCAACTGGCGAAGGAGGACGCGTTGCCGCCAGGCGTATATTTCGAAGCCCTGGGCGGGGACAAGCCGGGCCGCTATCTTTTCAAGAGGGTGACCAAGGACGAGCGCGTCGTCCGGGCTTTCTCCGTGGAAAAATACGAGGCGGAGCAGGCCAGGGCGTTGGCGATCGCGGCAAAACTGCTGTACGAGGAGGAGCATGGCCAGTTATCGCAGCGAAAGCGGATGAAGCCCGCGCCCGCGTTGCCGTCACAGCCTTGAGCGAGCCGGGCGTCCGGCCCCATTTGCCCGATCCGGCCGGCGGAGCGGTCCCTCGACAGTCCCTCTATAATTAGCGATTCGATATCTATCCGGGGATGCAAACGGGTGCAGTTGGCGATTCATCCCCCTACCTGCGTGCAGCGATGAAATCCGCCGAGATCCGTCAGAAATTCCTTCAGTTCTTCGAGTCCAAGGGCCACACCGTGGTGCCGTCCTCGTCGTTGGTGCCTGCCAACGACCCGACCCTGCTCTTCACCAATTCGGGCATGGTCCAGTTCAAGGACGTCTTCCTGGGCAACGAAGTGCGTCCGTACAAGCGCGCAACGTCTTCGCAGCGCAGCGTGCGCGCCGGCGGCAAGCACAATGACCTGGAAAACGTGGGCTATACGGCCCGGCACCACACGTTTTTCGAGATGCTGGGCAATTTCAGCTTCGGCGACTATTTCAAGCGCGACGCCATCCATTACGCCTGGGAACTGCTGACCGCGGTCTACAAGCTGCCCAAGGAAAAGCTGTGGGTCACCGTCTACCAGGAGGACGATGAAGCCTACGGCATCTGGCAGAACGAGATCGGCGTGCCGGTCGAACGCATCGTCCGTATCGGCGACAACAAGGGCGCGCGCTACGCCTCCGACAACTTCTGGCAGATGGCGGACACCGGCCCCTGCGGCCCGTGCTCGGAGATCTTCTACGACCATGGCCCGGAAATCTGGGGCGGCCCGCCGGGATCGCCCGAGGAAGACGGCGATCGTTACATCGAGATCTGGAACCTGGTGTTCATGCAGTTCGACCGCGATGCGGCGGGCACGCTGAACCCGCTGCCCAAGCCCTGCGTGGACACGGGCATGGGCCTGGAGCGCATCGCGGCCGTGCTGCAGCACGTGCACTCGAACTATGAGATCGACCTGTTCCAGAGCCTGATCAAGGCCGCGGCGCGCGAGACCGGCTGTACCGACCTGGCGAACAATTCGCTGAAGGTGATCGCCGACCACATCCGCGCCTGCTCGTTCCTGATCGTGGACGGCGTCATTCCCGGCAACGAAGGCCGCGGCTACGTGCTGCGCCGTATCATCCGCCGCGCGCTGCGCCACGGCTACAAGCTGGGCCAGACCAAGCCGTTCTTCCACCGCATCGTCAAGGACCTGGTGGCCGAGATGGGCGAGGCCTATCCCGAGCTGGCCAAGGCCGAGGCGCGGGTGGAGCAGGTGCTGCGCCAGGAGGAAGAGCGTTTCGGCGAAACGCTGGAGCACGGCATGAAGATCCTGGACGGCGCGCTGGCTGCCCTGAAGCCGGGCGCCGCGCTGGACGGCGAGACGCTGTTCAACCTGTACGATACCTACGGCTTCCCCGTGGACCTGACGGCCGACATCTGCCGCGAGCGCAACCTGGACGTGGACATGGACGGCTTCGAGGCCGCCATGACCCGCCAGCGCGAGCAGGCCCGCGCCGCCGGCAAGTTCAAGATGGCCGCCGGCCTGTCGTACGACGGCGCCAAGACCGTATTCGAGGGTTATACGCACCTGGCCGCGCAAGGCAAGGTCACGGCCCTGTACGTGGACGGCGCGTCGGTGCCGCGCATCGAGGCCGGCCAGGCAGCGGTGGTGGTGCTGGACCGCACGCCGTTCTACGCCGAGTCGGGCGGGCAGGTGGGCGATGCCGGCGTGCTGGTGCAGGGCGCGGTGCGTTTCGATGTGGAAGACACCCTGAAGATCCAGGCCGACGTGTTCGGCCACCATGGCAAGCTGGTGTCCGGTGCGCTGGCGGTGGGCGATACGGTCGATGCCCGGGTGGACGAAGTCCGCCGGGCGCGCACGATGCGCAACCACTCGGCCACCCACCTGATGCACAAGGCATTGCGCCAGGTGCTGGGCGAGCACGTGCAACAGAAGGGCTCGCTGGTCGACCCGGACAAGACCCGCTTCGACTTCGCGCACGACGCGCCCATGAATGCCGACCAGATCGCGCAGGTGGAAGCCATCGTCAACCGCGAGGTGCTGGCCAATACGCCGGTGCAGGCGCAGTTGATGGCCTATGACGATGCCGTCAAGGGCGGCGCCATGGCGCTGTTCGGCGAAAAATACGGCGACGAGGTGCGGGTGCTGGACATCGGTTTCTCGCGGGAATTGTGCGGAGGCACGCACGTGGGCCGCACCGGCGACATCGGCCTGTTCAAGATCGTGGGCGAGGGCGGCGTGGCCGCCGGCGTGCGCCGGGTCGAGGCCATCACCGGCAACAACAGCCTGTCCTACCTGCAGAACCTGAACGCCACGCTCGCTTCGGCCGCGGGCGCGCTCAAGGTGCAGCCGGGCGACCTGCCGGCGCGCATCGGCCAGGTGCAGGACCAGCTGAAGAGCCTGGAAAAGGAAATCGGCCAGCTCAAGAGCCGGCTGGCCAGCAGCGCCGGCAATGACCTGGCGGCCTCGGCGGTCGAGATCAAGGGTGTGAAGGTGCTGGCCGCCAAGCTGGACGGCGTCGATCCCAAGTCCCTGCGCGAGACCGTGGACCAACTCAAGAACAAGCTGAAATCCGCCGCCATCGTGCTGGCCGCCGTCGACGGCGGCAAGGTCAGCCTGGTGGCCGGCGCCACGGCCGATGTGTCCGGCAAGGTCAAGGCGGGCGAGCTGGTCAATTTCGTGGCCCAGCAGGTGGGCGGCAAGGGCGGCGGTCGGCCGGACATGGCGATGGCCGGCGGCACCGATCCCTCCGGCCTGCCGCAGGCGCTCGCCAGCGTGCGGGGCTGGGTCGAAGGCCGCCTGTGAGCGGCGTGGCGGGAGAAGGCGCAATGAATACCGAACCGGTGGCGTTCGACCTGGAGGTGGATGCCAAGGGACTCAAATGTCCCTTGCCCATCCTGCGCGCGAAAAAGGCGCTGGCGACGCTCGAGAGCGGACAGGTGCTGAAGGTCGTGGCGACCGACAAGGGGTCGGTGCGCGATTTCCAGGCCTTTTCCAAGCAGACTGGCAACGAGCTGCTGGGGCAGACCGACGACGGCGAAGTGTTCGTTCACTACATGAAGCGCCGCTGACGAACCGCTCAGGATTTTCCCTCGCCCGGTGGCACTGAACCTGCCCCCGGGCGGCGTGTCATACCGCAGCCGGCATATGCTGGCGCAATCGTTCTCCCCCAAGGTGATCCCCATGCGGCTACCGTCAATGCGTTGGCTCCTGGTCCTGGCGCTGCTCGTCGTGGGCGGCATGGCGGCAATGGCCTTCCGCGACCACGCCGCGCGCCCGGTCGTGACCGGGCCGATCAGCGCCATCGTGTCCTTCGGCGACAGCCTGAGCGACGTCGGCACCTATAATCCGGGGGCCTCTCATCCCGATCCCGCCGCGCGCAGCGCGACGGGCCAGCGCTTCACGACCAAGCCCGGGGAAGTCTGGGTGGAAGTGGTGGCCGACGCGCTGGGACTGCCGGTCAGGCCCAACCAGCAGGTCGATTTCGGCCCGCGCGGGCAGGGCGGCCGCATCGTCGACCTGGGCGGCAACGGCTATGCCCAGGGGGGCGCCCATATCGAGGCCGACGCCGAGACGGCTCCGGACGGCGTTCCCGCCGATGGCGGGCTCCAGGGCGAAACCGCCGTTTCCATCAAGTCCCAGATCGACCGCTACCTGGCCGCGCACAACGGTTTCGACGGCACGGAACTGGTGCTGGTGCAGGGCGGCGGCAACGATTTCCTCGATGCCTTCCAGGCCCTGGGGGAAACCGAGCCCGAGCCCGCTTCCGACGCCGACGACCGGATGGAGGCGCTGGTCCGGGCCAAGGCGGCCGCCATGGTGGCGCAGCTCAAGCGGCTGGCCGCGGCCGGGGCCAAGCGCATCGTCTACGTCAACCTTCCGGATCTGGGCATGCTGCCCTTCATCCGCAACACCGAACTGGAAGACCTCGCCACCGACGTGTCCGAGGGCTACAACGAACTCGTGGCCGCGGGGCTGGCGAGGACCGGCGTGCAGGTGTTCGACCTGGCCAGCCTGATCGACGATGCCGTCGACGACCCCGCCGCGGTGGGCCTGACCGTGACCGACAAACCCGCCTGTACCAGCTACGACACGTCGCAGGGCGAGGTGGACGCGCTGCTGTGCACCCCCGCCACGCTGGTGGAGCCGGATGCCGACCAGCATTATTTGTTCGCGGACTCCATGCATCCGACCACGGCCGGGCACCGGCTATGGGGAGAGAAGGTGGCGGCCTTTATCCATGATCGCTTCGGAGCGGTGGTCAAGCCGGTCCGTGTGGCCAGGAATACGACGGCTCGCTAAGCCTGGGGCCGGACGTATCACAAGGTCTTGGCTGCGATAGTGAAAGTGACGCCCAGCGAGTCCATGACCTTGCGCAGGGTGAGGTAATGTGGATTAGCTCCAGGGGCTAGCGCCTTATACAGGCTTTGTCTGCCCAATCCCGTCTTGCGCGCAATGTCGCTCATGCCGCGCGCACGCGCCACGGCTGCCAGCGCGGCAAGAAAGACGTCGGGGTTTGGGTCGCCGGCCGCTTCCGCGAGAAAGCAGGCGATGCTTGCTTCGTCTCGCAGGAATTCAGCCGGATCAAATTCGGCGATAGTCGTTCTAGCCGGCGCTGTCATGCGTGTCGCTCCCGCTTCAAGTCCCGCCAGATGGCTCTGGCGAGTTCGATATCGTGTTTCTGCGTGCTTTTGGTGCCCGCACAGAGCGGACATAGACTTCGGCTCCTTCCCGCGCGATGTAGAGCCGATAGCCTGGGCCGATATGCAGGCGGAGTTCGTGGATACCTCCGCTGATGGAGCGCACGTCGCCGAAGAGCCCGTGCTGGACGCGCACGAGCCGCATCAGGATGGCGCCACGGTCACTTGGGCTTTTCAGCCAGTGCAGCCATTCTGCGAACTGGCTCGTCCTCTTGATTATCAACATGCCAAGTGTCTCCTTGTGGAGACAGTTTGTCAAGCATGCTGGAATCTTTCAATCATCAGCGTGACCGTTTTGTCATAGTCCGGCCCCGGCCCCGGCCCCGGCCCCGGCGCGGGCGGGGACCGGAGGCAAAAGAACGGCCCCCGAAGGGGCCGTGCTTGCAGATCAATGTATGTGAGCGCCGTGGCCTATCCCAGCTTCACCCGCTGTTCCCGCACCTTCTCCAGCGTGTCGCTGAACTGCGCCAGCCGGGCGCGTTCCTGCTCCACCACGGTGGCCGGGGCGCGGTCGACGAAGCTGGCGTTGCCCAGCTTGCCATGGGCCTTGGCGATTTCGCCTTCCAGGCGGGCGATTTCCTTGTCCAGGCGGACTTTCTCGGCGGCCACGTCGACCTCGATGTGCAGCATCAGGTGGGCGTCGCCCACCACCTGCACGGGGGCGCCGACGACGTCGGGCAACTGGTCGACCACCTTGACCTCGGTCAGCCGGGCCAGGGCCGCCAGGTAGGGCGCATTGCGCTCCAGCGCGGCGCGGTTGCCGGTGGCGTTGAGCGGCGCCTTCTGCGAGGGCGGCACGTTCATTTCGCCGCGCAGCGCGCGCACGGCGTCGACCTGGGCCTTGAGCTCGGCCATCGCGGCTTCGGCCGCTTCGTCGATCTTCTCGGCCTGGGCGGCGGGGTAGGGTTGCACGCCCACGCTGGTGGATTCGTCGGCGCCGCGCTTGCCGGCCGCCACCGAAACTTTCTGCCAGAGTTCCTCGGTGATGAACGGGATGATGGGGTGTGCCAGCCGCAGCACGGTTTCCAGCACGCGGATCAGGGTCTGGCGGGTGCCGCGCTGTTCGGCCTCGCTGCCGTTCTGGAGCTGGACCTTGGCCAGTTCCAGGTACCAGTCGCAGTATTCGTCCCAGACGAAGCGATACAGCGCGGTGGATATGTTGTCGAAGCGGTAGTCGTCGAAGCCCTTGGCGACCTCGGCCTCGGTGCGCTGCAGCTGGCTGATGATCCACTTGTCGAACACCGACAGTTCCACGGCGGCGCCGGCTTCCACGCCGCAGTCTTTGCCTTCGACGTTCATCAGCACGAAGCGGGTGGCGTTCCACAGCTTGTTGCAGAAGTTGCGATAGCCCTCGCAGCGCTTCAGGTCGAAGTTGATGTTGCGGCCCAGCGTGGCGTAGGCGGCCATGGTGAAGCGCAGCGCGTCGGCACCGAAGGCCGGAATGCCCTCGGGGAATTCCTTGCGGGTCTTCTTGGCGATGCTCTCGGCCTGCTTGGGGTTCATCAGGCCGGTGGTGCGCTTGGCCAGGAGGCCGTCCAGGCCGATGCCGTCGATCAGGTCGACCGGGTCCAGGGTGTTGCCCTTGGACTTGCTCATCTTCTGGCCTTCGGCGTCGCGGATCAGGCCGTGCATGTAGACGTGCCGGAACGGGACCTGGCCGGTGAAGTGGGTGGTCATCATGACCATCCGGGCGACCCAGAAGAAGATGATGTCGAAGCCGGTGACCAGCACGGACGAGGGCAGGTAGCGCGCCAGGTCGGGCGTCTGTTCGGGCCAGCCCAGCGTGGTGAACGGCACCAGCGCCGACGAGAACCAGGTGTCCAGCACGTCCGGGTCGCGGGTGAGCGGGCCGGTGTAGCCGGCGGCCGCGGCCTTCTCGCGCGCTTCCTGATCGTTGCGGGCCACGAAGATGCGGCCGTCGTCGGCGTACCAGGCGGGAATCTGGTGGCCCCACCACAGTTGGCGCGAGATGCACCAGTCCTGGATGTTGTTGAGCCACTGGTTGTAGGTGGTGGTCCAGTTCTCGGGGTAGAACTTGACGCGGCCGTCGGCCACCACGTCCAGCGCCACCTGGGTGATCGACTTGCCGGGGTGGTGGGTGCCCTCGGGGGCCGGCTTGCTCATGGCGACGAACCACTGGTCGGTCAGCATGGGCTCGATGATGGCGTTGGTGCGGTCGCCGCGCGGCACCATCAGCTTGTGCTTCTTGACCTCGGCCAGCAGGCCCTGCGCGTCGAGGTCGGCCACGATGCGGGTACGGGCCTCGAAACGGTCCAGCCCGCGGTAGACCTCGGGCGCTTCGTCGTTGATGCGGCCGTCCAGCGTCAGGACGGAAATCATCGGCAGGCCGTGGCGCTGGCCCACCGCGTAGTCGTTGAAATCGTGCGCGGGCGTGACCTTGACCGCGCCGGTACCGAATTCGCGGTCGACGTAGTCGTCGGCGATGACGGGAATCAGGCGGCCGGTCAGCGGCAGGCGGACCTGCTTGCCGATCAGGGCCTGGTAGCGTTCATCCTCCGGATGCACCATGACGGCGACGTCGCCCAGCATGGTTTCGGGACGGGTCGTGGCCACGACGATGGCGGCATCGCCGCCGTCCACCGGGTAGCGGATGTGCCACAGGTGGCCGTCTTCTTCCTCGCTGACCACTTCCAGGTCGCTGACGGCGGTCAGCAGCCTGGGATCCCAGTTGACCAGCCGCTTGCCCCGGTAGATCAGGCCCTGCTCGTACAGCCGCGTGAAGACCTCGGCCACGCCGCGCGACATGTCCTCGTTCATGGTGAAGTATTCGCGCGTCCAGTCGGGCGAGGTGCCCAGCCGGCGCATCTGGCCGGTGATGGTGCCGCCCGAGTGCTGCTTCCATTCCCAGACCTTTTCGACGAATTTGTCGCGGCCCAGGTCGTGGCGGCTGACCTTTTGCGCGTCGAGCTGGCGCTCGACCACGATCTGGGTGGCGATGCCGGCATGGTCGGTGCCGGGGACCCAGAGCGTGTCGAACCCGCGCATGCGGTGGTAGCGGGTCAGGCCATCCATGATGGTCTGGTTGAAGGCGTGGCCCATGTGCAGCGTTCCCGTCACATTGGGCGGCGGAAGCTGGATGGTGAAAGCCTGAGCGTTGTCCGGACCCTGGACGTGTACCCCGGCCTTGAAGTCCCCCTGTTGTTCCCACAGCGGATACCAGCGCGCCTCGATGGCGGCCGGCTCGAAGCTCTTGGGCAGTTCGTCGGTCTCGGTCTGGGGTTGGGGAGAGGCTGAGGTCATCGGTGTTCCGGAAATACGTCGGTCGGGCGCGCGGCCATGCGCCGCGAACGCCAAACCTGTGATTTTAGTGGATTCTACGGAGGCCGGCGCCGGGCGTCCGGCGCCTCTTCAGCGCGGGGGAAGGGGCTTGCTCTCGATGGCTGCGCGCCGTATCAGCTCTTTCTGGACGGCCTCGTCCACCAGCCGGCCGAGTTCCTCGCGCAGGTTGTAGGCGATGTCTTCCAGCGCCCGGGCGGCCGCTACCTCCAGCGAGGCGCGCATGCGTGTCTTCAGGAGCGGTTCCACCCGGTCGAGCAGGTCTTGCAGGATGGCGGTGCGCAGCGCCTCGATGTCGGCTTCCTCGGCAGGCCCCCCACGCCCGCACCACACCGACTGGCCCGGCGTCGCCCTGGGGGTGACCTGCGGCATCCTGGTCGCGCTGTGCGTGGGCAAGATGCCGCCCGCGCTACCCCTGCTGCAGCGCGACCTGGGATTGAGCCTGCGCGAAGTGGGCTGGGTCGTCTCCCTGTTCAGCACCATCGCCACCTTGTGCGCCGCCGTCATGGGGCTGGCCTCGGGCCGCGTGGGCGCATGGCGCTTCACCATCGCCGGCCTGTGCGCGCTGGTGGCGGGAGGACTGCTGGGCGCGGTGTCCGACAGCTACGCCCTGCTGCTGGCCAGCCGCATCATCGAGGGCACGGGCCAGATCGCCATCGTGGTCTCGGTACCCGCGCTGCTGACGGCGCTCAGCGCGCCCCACCAGACCCGGTTGGTGCTGGCCCTGTGGTCGGCGTACATGCCGCTGGGCATCAGCGCGGCGCTGCTGACGGCGCCGCTGCTGCTGGAGACCGGCCACTGGCGCCTGCTCTGGGCGCTCATCGCCGGCGTGACCGCCGTGTGCGCGGTGTGGATGGGGTTCTGGCGTTCGCGCTACGCGCGCCCCGCGCCGGCGGCCACGCGCCCGATGGACTGGCACAAGCTGACCGGCGGACTGCGCCAGCTCGTACCCTGGGTCCTGGCACTGTCGTTCACGTTCTATGCCATCCAGTTCTTCACGGTGATGACCTTCCTGCCCACCTGGGCCATCCAGGAACGCGGGCTGTCGCTGCGCACGGCGTCCTTGCTGACAGCCGTCGTGATCTTCTTCAACGCGGGCGGCTCGGTGCTGGGCGCCTCGCTGCTGCAGCGCGGCCTGCGCGGCAGTTCGCTGATCATGACGGCCCATATCGTCGTCGGCCTGTCCGCCTGCGCGATCTTCTCGGACTGGCTGCCGGACGCTGTCCGCTTCGGAGCCTGCCTCAGCCTGAACCTGATCGGCGGAACCCTGCCGGCCGCCACGCTGTCTGCCTCGCCGCGCCTGGCCAAGAGCCCCGACCAGATCGCCAGCCTGCAGGGCTTGTTCCTGCAGGGCTCCAACCTGGGACAGTTCGCCGCCGCCCCGCTGGTGACCTGGGCCGTCACGGCATCGGGCGCGGTGCCTGACTGGTCCCATGCCCTGCCGCTGATGGCCCTATGCGCCGCGACAGGCCTCGGACTGGGGGTGTTCGCCCGGTCGCGGGGCCTGTAGGGTCAGATGTAGATGATCAGCGCGGCCACACCGACGATCAGGGCCGCCTTGGTCAGCCGATAGACCGTACGATTCCAGTTCTTGAGCTTGCGGCGATATTTCCCGCACACCCAGACGATGTGGAAGAGCTTGTTGATCAGGCCGGTCTTGTCGCCCTCTTCGTTGGGCGAACTGGCGGCGGTCATGACCTTGCGTCCCATCCACTTGTTGAAGGCCTGCGCCCAGCGGTAGCGCAGCGGACGCTCGACGTCGCAGAACAGGATGATGCGGTCGCGATCGGTCCCGTTCTCGGCCCAATGGATGAAGGTCTCGTCGAACACCACGCTCTGTCCGTCGCGCCAGCTGTAGCGCTCGCCGTCGACCTCGATGAAGCAGCGGTCGTCGTTGGGCGTCTCCAGCCCCAGGTGGTAGCGCAGCGAACCTGCGAACGGATCGCGGTGGGGATTGAGCCTGGCCCCGGGCGGCAGTTCGGCGAACATGGCTGCCTTGACCTCGGGAATGCCGCGCAGGATCTCGACCGTGCGGGGGCAATACTCGTGCGCGGACGGATGCTGGGCTTCGTACCACTTCAGGTAGAACCGTTTCCAGCCCGACTTGAAGAAGGAGTTAAAGCCCGCGTCATTGTTCTTTTCCGCCGCGCGGATGCGCTGTGCGTCGCGCAGTTGCACCGCCTCGTCGCGGATGATCTCCCAGTTGTCGTCCAGCGCCTGTAGCGCCGGCAACTGCCGCACCGGAATGTACGGCACGGCGGGCACCCGGGAAAACAGGTACATGAACGCGTTGACGGGCGCCACGATCGAGGAGTGGTCGAACAGCTGCCTGAAGAAACGCAGCCGGACCTTGCCCCGGAAGTGCACGTAGCCGATGGCGCCCAGGTACAGCGCGACGATGATCCATTTCATATTCAGTCCTATCCCCCTATACCTCGAGTACGGTGGAACCGGTGGTCTTGCGGGCGGCCAGCGATTCGTGGGCCTGGGCGATGTCCTCGAGCCTGAAGCGCTGCTCGATGCGCGGCTTGATCTTGCCCGCCACGACCAGTTCGAACAGGTCGGCCGCCGCCGCCTGCATTTTTTCCAGGGTGTCCACGTGATGCGCCACGGTGGGCCGCGTCACGAACAACGAGCCCTTCTGCGCCAGGATGCCCAGGTTGACCCCGGTGACCGCGCCGGACGCGTTGCCGAAGCTGACCATCAGGCCGCGCTGCTGCAGGCAGTCGAGCGAGGTTTCCCAGGTGTCCTTGCCCACGCCGTCGTAGACCACCGGCACCTTCTTGCCCTTGGTCAGCTCGAGCACGCGCTCGGCGACGTTCTCGCGGCTGTAGTCGATGACCCGCCACGCGCCGTTGGCCTTGGCCAGCGCCGCCTTTTCCGGAGAGGACACCGTGCCGATCAATTTTACGCCCAAAGCCTTCGCCCACTGGCACGCGATCAGGCCGACACCGCCGGCCGCGGCGTGGAACAGGATGGTCTCGTTGCCCTGCAGGCGGTAGGTCTGGCGGAACAGGTACTGCACCGTCAGCCCCTTGAGCATGATGGCCGCGGCCTGGTCGAAGCCAACGCCGTCCGGAATGCGGACCACCTGGAAGGCGGGCATGTTGCGCACCTCCGCATAGGCGCCCAGCGGGCTCTGTCCGTAGGCCACGCGGTCTCCCACCTTCAGGTGCCGGACCTGGGCGCCCACCGCGTCCACCACGCCGGCCGCCTCGAACCCCAGCACGGCGGGCAGCCTGGCGGGATACAGGCCGGTGCGGAAGTAAATGTCGATGAAATTCAGGCCGACGGCATGCTGCCGGATCCGGACTTCGCCGGGGCCGGGAGCGGGCACGTCGACGTCAACCAGCCTGAGTACTTCGGGGCCGCCATGCTGCTCGATGCGTATCGCCTTGGACATCTGGAATCTCCTTGATGGGCAATGGTCATGCCGCATTCTAATCGCGCATACAATCGCGGAAAACATCGGCCGCGCCACATTGCCAGGCGCCGCCCGCCCACCCCCAAGGTACGCATGTGAAGACCGATCCGCGCTTTCCCAACCTGTTCATCCTCGATCATCCGCTGATCCAGCACAAGCTGACCCACATGCGCGACAAGAACACGTCGACGCGGACGTTCCGCCAGTTGCTGCGCGAGATCTCGCAACTGATGGGCTACGAGGTCACCCGCAACCTGCCCCTGGCGCTGCGCCCCATCGAGACGCCCATGACGCCCATGGACGCGCCGGTGATAGCCGGCAAGAAGCTCGCGGTGGTGCCGGTGCTGCGCGCGGGCAGCGGCATGGCGGACGGACTGCTGGATCTTGTGCCCTCGGCCCGCGTCGGCCATATCGGCCTGTACCGCGACGAGCAGCATCGCCCGGTGGAATACCTCGTGCGCCTGCCGGAACTCGAAGGCCGTACCTTCATCCTGTGCGATCCCATGATAGGCACGGGCTATTCGGCCGCCCACGCCGTGGACGCGCTGAAGAAACGCGGCGTGCCGGCCTCGCACATCATCTTCGTCGCGCTGGTGGCCTCGCCCGAAGGCATGCAGGTCTATTGCGACCACCATCCCGACGTCCCCATGTACCTGGCGTCGCTGGACGACTACCTGGACGAGAACGCCTACATCGTGCCCGGGCTGGGCGATGCCGGCGACCGCCTCTTCGGCACCAAGAACTAGGTTTCTACCAGGCCGAACCCTCGCCCGCGCCCACCGGACCCGACGAGGCCACCAGCGCCGCCAGCACGCCGGCGGTCTCGGCATCGAGCACGCCGTCGTAGCGCGCGGGCCGGTAGTGCATCTGGAAGGCCGCGAGGACCGCCTGCATCTCGCGCTCGGGCGCGTCGGCGGGCGGCACGCCATAGCCCACGCGGACCAGTTGCTGCCGGACCGAGGCCATGTCGGGCAACCCCTGGGACGCGAAGCGCGCGCCCAGCGCCTGGGCCACCGATTCGTCATACCAACGGCCCACGCCCTCGCGCGCCAGCTCGCGCCACGGAAACAGCGGGCCGGGATCCTGCTTGCGCAGCGGCGCGATGTCGCTGTGGCCGACGATGTTTTCCGGCCCGACGCCATGGCGCTCGGCAATGTCGCGCACCAGCGCCCGCACGGCCCGGATCTGCGACGGCCGGTACGGCTGCCAGACCGGCGTCCCGTCGGCCGCCGTTCCCACCGGTCCGCGATTGACGATCTCTATGCCTATCGAACTGCGATTGAGCCAGGTATAGCCCCCCCACTCGCTTTGGCCGGCATGCCAGGCGGCCCGGTTCTCGTCCACCAGCCGGTAGATGTGCGGCGGCTCATCGTCGGTGACCAGATAGTGGCTGCTGACCTCCCCCTGGCTGAGCGTGCCCAGCGCCCGCGACGATTCGGACACCGTGTAGTGAAGCACGATGAAGCGCACGCGGCTGCCCTGGCTGCGCGCGCTGATGGAGGTGTCGATGTCCAGGCCGTGCCCGCCGGGCGCCATCGGGGAACAGCCCTGGAGCACGAGCAGGCCGGCCAGGCCGAGCATGGCCAGGGACCGGGAAAGAAAAGGCCGCGTCATCGGATTCCTGCCGGGAACATCCGATGCAATATAGTCGTTCGCGGCACACTCGTAAATTTCACGGCCGGGGCCTCGCCCTCAGTGCGCGCCGCCCGCATCGGCCGGCGCGCCCGCCCCGCGCTTGCCGGGCTTGGCCAGCCAGACCATCGCGGTCAGGACCAGGAAAATGATGGCCGAGCCATAGAAGATATCGACCGCCGACATCGTCAGCGCCTGGCCGCTGATCAGGTTGTTGACCGACGCCAGCGCCTGGTCCGGCGACATGCCCGCGCCCTGCATGCTCGAGAGCGCCTGCGACGTGGCCCCGCTGCCGGCGGTGATATGCTCGGTCAGATGGGCATGGTGCATGGCCGCGCGGTCTTCCCACATCGTGGTTGAAATCGAGGTGCCGAATGCCCCCGCGGTGATGCGCAGGAAGTTCGACAGGCCCGATGCGCTGGCGATCTTGTCGGGCGGCAGCCCCGCCAGGGTCAGCGATACCAGCGGCACGAAGAAGGCGGCCATCCCCGCGCCCTGCAGCACGGTGGGTTCGAGCAGGGTCACGATGTCGGACTGCGGCGTGAAGTTCGAACGCATGAAGCTGACGGCGGCGAACACCCCGAAGGCGACCGTGACCAGGACGCGGGGATCGGTGCGCGCCAGCATGCGGCCGACGATGGGCGTGAATACGATGGCCAGCAGCCCGATGGGCGCGGTCACCATGCCGGCGTCCGTGGCCGTATAGCCCATCTGCGTCTGCAACCAGAGCGGCAGCAGCACCACATTGCCGAAGAATACCGCGTAGGCGATCGACAGCGTCAACGCGCCCACGGTGAAGTTGCGTCCCGCGAACAGGCGCAGGTCCACGACGGGATGCCGGTCGGTCAGTTCCCAGATGACGAAGAACACGAAGCCGACCACCGCGACCACCGCCAGCATCACGATGGTGCCGCTGGCGAACCAGTCGAGCTCCTTGCCCTTGTCCAGCATGATCTGCAGCGCGGCGATCCAGACCACCAGCAGGACCAGGCCCATGGTGTCGATGGGCAATTTGCGGATCGGCGACTCACGCTTGTGGTAGATGCTCCAGCTCACCCACGCGGCCACCAGGCCGACCGGGATGTTGATGTAGAAGATCCACGGCCACGAATAGTTGTCGGAGATCCAGCCGCCCAGCAAGGGACCGGCCACGGGCGCCACCAGCGTGGTCATGGCCCAGAACGCGAGCGCCATGCCGGATTTCTCGCGCGGGTAGCTGCCCAGCATCAACGTCTGCGACAGCGGAATCATGGGACCGGCCACCAGGCCCTGGAGCACGCGGAACGCGATCAGCGACTCCAGGTTGGGCGCCAGGCCGCACAGCCACGATGCGACGATGAACAACAGCACCGAGGCGATGAACAGCCGCACCTGTCCGAAACGCATGGTCAGCCAGCCCGTCAACGGCAGCGCGATGGCATTGGCCACCGCGAACGAGGTGATCACCCAGGTGCCCTGGCTGGTGCTGACCCCCAGGTCGCCCGAGATGGCCGGCAGGGAAACGTTGGCGATCGACGTGTCGAGCACGTTCATGAACACCGCCGCGGACAAGGCGATCGTGCCCAGCACGCGCTGGCTGCCCTGGAGCGGCGGATGGGTCGCCGGCGGGCCGCCCGGCGCCGGCTGCCCGGCGGGCTCGTCGGCCAGGGCCGGGGAAGAAGCGTTGGTCGTCATGGAAGCATCCGTGGCAGGCGCGGCCCTACATCACGCCCACGCCGTGGCGCGCGGTCGCCATCGTGCCGCCCTTGTCGGCGCGAACGGGCGTGGAAATGTGCAGCGGCGACGTCTTGGCCACCGCGGGCTTGGCATCGGCCGCGCGGCCGCCCAGGTTCTGGGCGATCGTGGCGGCCACCAGGGCATCGGCGTCTTCGCGGGCATGATCCATGACCGTCGTCGAATAGGCGGGCGCGGTACGCGCCGCCTCGGCCAGCGCCGGACCGTCGGTGGACGAGACATTCACCGAGACATTCATCGACAGGCCCACGCGCAGGGGATGCGCCTCGATCTCCTTGGGATCCAGGGCGATGCGCACCGGCACGCGCTGCACCACCTTGATCCAGTTGCCGGTGGCGTTCTGGGCCGGCAGCAGGGCGAAGGCGCTGCCGGTTCCCGCGCCCAGGCCGGCGATCTTGCCGTGGTACTCGACCTTCGAACCATAGACATCCGCCTCCAGCGTAACGGGCTGGCCGATACGCATGCGGCCCAGTTGCACCTCCTTGAAATTCGCATCCACCCACACCTGGTCCAGCGGCACGATGGTCATGAGCGAGGCGCCGGGCGCCACGCGCTGCCCCACCTGCGCGCTGCGCTTGGCCACATAGCCGGTCACGGGCGCGGGCAGCGAGGTGCGCGACAGGTTGATATAGGCTTCGCGGACCTTGGCCGCGGCGCCCAGGACATTGGGATGTTGTTCGACGCTGGTGCCATCGGTGAGCGCGGTATTGGTGGCAAGCTGCTCGCGCGCTGCCACCAGGGCCGCCTGCGCCGAGGCCAGCGCCGACTTGGCGTTGCTGACCGCGGTTTCGGCGTGCAGCAGTTCCTCGCCGCTGACCGCGCCGGACGAAGCCAGCTCCTGGCGGCGCCTGGCGTCGTTCTGGGCCTTGGCGAGGTCGGCCCGCGCGCGCTCGATGTCGGCCTGGCGCACGGCGATGTTGGCGGCCAGGGCACCATTGTTGGCATACAGCGTCCGCACCTGGCGCACGGTCTGGGCCAGCGCGGCCCGGGCCTGGTCGAGCGCGATCTGCGCATCGGCCTTGTCCAGCAGGATCAAGGGGTCGCCGGACTTGACGTAGTCGGTATCATCGGCCTGGATGGCGACGACCGTACTGGCGATCTGCGGCGTGATCTGCACCAGATTGCCCTGGACATAGGCGTCGTCGGTGCCTTCGTAGTGGCGAGCCACCAGCGCCCACCACGCGCCATAGGCGACGGCGGCCACGGCGAATACGCCGGCGGCGCCCAGCAGCAGTTTCTTGCGGGGGTTCTTGGAAGCTTGTTGTGCGGTTTCCATCTCGTTTTCCCTTGCGCCGCGCAGCGTACGCGGCATGAACAGGTGTTCGACTCGTTTGGCTAGCGCGCGGCCGCGGCGACCGGCCCGGCCGGGTCGGCGGGCAGATCCGCGCCTCCGCCCAGCGCCTTGGCCAGCGCGACGTCGAGCGTCAGGGCCCGGGCCTTCAGATCGGTATCCAATCGGGCCTGCGTCAGCACCGCGCTTTGCGCGGCCAGCACGCTCAGGTAATTGCCCAGGCCCGCGCGATAGCGCTTGACCGCCAGTTCGTAGGCCTGCTCGATGGCTTCGCGGGCCTTGCGCTGTTCGCCGCTCTCGCGGTCCAGCGCCCGGATCGAGGCCAGCGTGTCGGCCACTTCGTTGACGGCGTGCAGCACGGTCTGGTTGTAGGAAGCGATGGCCAGGTCGGTGTCCGCCGCCTTGCCCTTCAGGTTGGCATTGAGCCGGCCGCCCTCGAAGATCGGCAGGGTGATGGCCGGGCCGACGCCGATGATCTGGCTGCCGGACTTGAACAGATTGGACAACCCCAGGGCCGAGGTGCCGACAAAGCCCGCCAGGTTGATGTCCGGATAGAACAAGGCCTTGGCCGCGTCGACATTGCGCTGGGCCGATTCGACCCGCCACCGGGCGGCGACGATGTCGGCACGCCGGCCCAGCAGCGACAGCGGCACGCTGGCGGGCACCTCGGTGCCGGGCGATACCAGGGGCACGGGCCGGATGGCCTCGCCACGCTCGGGGCCCGCGCCAGCCAGCGCGGCCAGCTCGTTGCGCTGCAGGGAAATGCTTTCGTCGACCTGCGCCAATTGCGTACGCGCTTCGGCCAGCGCCGACTCGGCCTGCTTGACCTCCACCTGCGTATCCAGGCCCGACGCGTAGCGCTGGCGGGTCAGGCCGGCCACGCCCTCGCGTTGGCCGATGGCCGCCAGCAGTACTTCCCGCTGCGCGAACAGGCGCTGCAGATTGAAATAGGCCGACCCCACCGCGCTGGCCAGGATGCCCACCGCCGCCTGGTTCTCCGCCTGCGCCGCCCGGGTTTCGGACAGCGCCGCCTTCAGCAGCGAACCATTCTTGTTCCAGAAATCCAGTTCATAGCTCACGTTCAGCGCCAGCCTCGAATCGGTACGCACACCGCCGGCCAGGGGGGCCGGGATGGCGCCATTCTCGGTATAGCGCTGGCGGGTGGCGGTGAAGGTACCGTCGACCTGGGGCAGGCCGTTCGCGCGGGCCGCGCCCACGGCCGCCTCGGCGCGCGCCAGCCGCGCCTGGGCGATGACGATGGACGGACTGCCGGCGATGGCCTCATCCACCAGGCGGTCGAGTTGCGCGTCGCCGTAGCGATGCCACCACTGCTGCACCGGCCATTGCACGTCGGCCTGCGCCATGCCCAGCGTGGGCGCATCGACCAGGCGGGCATGCGAGGCGCCGTCCTGGTCCATGCCGGCGCACGCGGCCAGGGCGGCGACCAGGGGCACTAGCAAATATCTTTTCATGGAAGCTTACGATCCGCTGAATTTAATTGCCTTGCCTATTACTGCTTAGGCAGTCATAAAAATGAAACAAGGGCCGCGCCCAATGGCCCGGCCTCAGCCGCGCTGGGCGCCGTTGGCCGCCATGCGGCGCAGCAAGGACTTCAACTGCTGGACTTCCTGTTCGGAAAAGTCGCGGGTGTGCAGATCGACCGCGTCGTGCAGGCGCTGCGGAACCTGCTCGGCGGCGCGCACGCCCTCTTCCGTCAGTTCCAGCTTGAGGACCCGGCGGTCTTCCGCGCTGCGCACCCGCCGTATCAATCCCTTGGATTCGAGCCGATCGAGCATGCGCGTCATGGCGCCGGTATCCGAACAGGCATTGCGCGCCAGTTCGGCGGCGGTTTCGCCCCGCCCCATGGCGAGCAGCATCAGCGGACCCCATTGCATGGCGGTCAGGTCGAGCGCCGTCATCTCGGCATCGACCGCCCGCTGGAACGACAAATGGGCCTGCTTGATCAAGTAGCCCACACTCTCTTCCGGGTCATAGCGCCGAATCAGTTCGGCCAGCTCCGGAGAAATGCGAGGGGACGAAGTGGGATCTGCCATGGCGACATTATTGCTGCATAGGCAATGGTTGTCAATGCAGTAATAGACCCACTTATAGTCCCTGTTCCAGACAGGGGCTTCATCGCCGCGTCATGCGCGGCCGGTCAACGCCGCTTGCCCAGCAGCGAACCGAGCAGCCCCCGCGTCAGATCGCGCGCGAGCTGGGTACCCATCGAGCGGACGGCGCTGCGCGCCGCCGACTCCAGCACCCCTTCGCGGCGGCCGCCCCGGGGACCGGTGGAACCAAACAGGATATCGCGCAGGCCGTCCGCCACCCCACCCCCGGCCTCCGGCTGCTGGCCAGGCTGGGCCGGTGCCGGAGCTCCGCCGGTGGCCGGGCCCGCGCCACCCGCGCGGGCGACCAGGATTTCATAGGCCGACTCCCGGTCGACGACTTTTTCATAGACCCCCGCCACCACCGACGACTGGCGCAGCGCCTGCCGCTCGGCGTCGGTGGCCGGGCCGATCCGGCTGCCCGGCGCGACGACGTAGGCGCGCTCGGTCGGCCCCGGCCGGCCCTTCTCGTCCAGCAGCGACACCAGGGCTTCGCCCACGCCCAGTTCGGTAATGGCGGCGGCGATGTCCAGGCCCGGATTGGGCCGCATGGTGTCGGCCGCCGACTTCACCGCCTTCTGGTCCCGCGGCGTGAAGGCGCGCAGCGCGTGCTGCACGCGGTTGCCGAGCTGGCCCAGCACCGTCTCGGGAATGTCCAGCGGGTTCTGGGTGCAGAAATAGACCCCCACCGCCTTGGAGCGGATCAGCCGGACCACCTGCTCGATCTTGTCCAGCAGGGCCTTGGGCGCATCGTTGAACAACAGATGCGCCTCGTCGAAGAAGAACACGAACTTCGGCTTGTCGGTGTCGCCGGCCTCGGGCAGGTGCTCGAACAGGGTGGACAGCATCCACAGCAGGAAGGTCGCGTACAGCGTGGGGGACTGCATCAGCTTGTCGGCGGCCAGGATGTTGACGATGCCGCGCCCCTGGGCATCGGTCTGCATGAGATCGTCGATGTCCAGCATGGGCTCGCCAAAGAAGCGGTCGCCGCCCTGGGACTCGAGCGCCAGGAGACCGCGCTGGATCGCGCCCACCGACGCTGCCGACACGTTGCCGTAGCGCGTCTTGAACTGCGCGGCGTTGTCGCCGACGTACTGCAGCATGGCGCGCAGATCCTTCAGATCCAGCAACAGCATGCTGTTGTCGTCGGCGATGCGGAAAACCATGGTCAGCACGCCGGCCTGCGTGTCGTTCAGGTTCAGCATGCGGCCCAGGAGCAGCGGCCCCATGTCGGAGATCGTGGCCCGCACCGGGTGCCCCTGCTCGCCGAAGACGTCCCACAGCGTGGCCGGGCTCGCGCCCCAGGCGGGTTCGTCCAATCCCAGCGACTTGAGCCGCTCCTGCAGCTTGGGCGTGGGCGCGCCGGCCTGGGAAATCCCGGTCAGGTCGCCCTTGACGTCGGCCATGAACACCGGCACGCCCTGGCGCGAGAAGGCTTCGGCCATGACCTGCAGGGTGACCGTCTTGCCGGTGCCGGTCGCGCCGGTGATGCAACCGTGGCGGTTGGCCATGCCCGGCAGCAGGAAAAGCTCGGTTTTGGCGTTCTTGGCAAGGAGAATGGGAGCGGCCATGATGGTTCCGTTGGGCAAACTGGGCGGCGGAGGGTTGCGGGGATTCTGTGCGCAAGGCCCCGCTCTTGTCAAAAGCCGCGCCGGGCCTGGCTCCGCGCCCCGGTCCTGTGGTTTTCGCACCGCTGTGACGGTGCGCAGTCTGTGGTATTGGCCGCAAGTGGACATTCCTCCGGGAGCCGCCACCTGCCGGTCAAGCTAAAATGCCCCTTTCATCGTTACGACACAAGCGATTTCCATGGCCGGACATAGCAAATGGGCCAATATCCAGCACCGCAAAGGGCGCCAAGACGCCAAGCGCGGCAAGCTGTGGACCAAACTGATACGTGAAGTCACCGTGGCCGCCCGCGCCGGCGGCGCCGACCCCGACACCAACCCCCGCCTGCGCCTGGCGTGGGACAAGGCGACCGACGCCAACATGCCCAAGGACACCATCCAACGGGCCATCGCGCGCGGCGCCGGCGGAGCCGACGGCGACCACTACGAGGAAGTCCGCTACGAAGGCTATGGCATCGGCGGAGCGGCCGTCATCGTCGACTGCATGACCGACAACCGCACGCGCACCGTGGCCGAGGTCCGCCATGCCTTCGCCAAGCATGGCGGCAACCTGGGCCAGGAAGGCTCGGTGGCCTTCATGTTCAAGCACTGCGGCCAGTTCCTGTTCGCCCCTGGCACGCCCGAGGACAAGGTCATGGAACTCGCGCTCGACGCGGGCGCCGAGGACGTCATCACCGACGACGAAGGCGTGATCGAGGTCGTCTGTGCGCCCGCCGACTACGGCGTCGTCAAGCAGGCCTTCGACGGCGCGGGCATGAAGGCCGAGATGGACGGCATCGTGATGAAGGCGCTCAACGAAACACCCCTGTCCGGCGAGGATGCCGAAAAAATGCAGAAATTGCTGGACGTGCTGGAATCCCTGGACGACGTCCAGGAGGTCTACACCACCGCGGTCATGGACGAGTAACCCACATGAAGCTTCTCGTCATCGGCTCCGGCGGCCGCGAACACGCCCTGGCCTGGCAACTGGCCAAAGCCGCGAAGACCCAGAAGGTGTTCGTCGCCCCCGGCAACGGCGGCACGGCCCTGACCTCGCACCTGCAGAACATCCCCATCACCGATCCCGCGCAACTGGCCGACTTCGTCGAGAAAGAAGGCGTCGGCCTGACCGTGGTCGGCCCCGAGGCCCCGCTCGCGGCCGGCGTGGTGGACATCTTCCGCGCGCGCGGGCTCAAGATATTCGGGCCCACCAAGGCCGCCGCGCAATTGGAAAGCTCCAAGGACTTCGCCAAGGCCTTCATGGTCCGGCACGGCATTCCCACCGCCAAGTACCAGACCTTCACCGATCCGGCGCAGGCGCATGCCTACATTGACCAGGAAGGCGCGCCCATCGTCATCAAGGCCGACGGCCTGGCCGCCGGCAAGGGCGTGGTGGTCGCCACCTCGGTCCAGGAAGCCCACGCCGCGGTCGACGCCATGCTGGGCGACGGCAAGCTGGGCCAGGCGGGCGCCCGCGTGGTGATCGAGGAATGCCTCGAAGGCGAGGAAGCCAGCTTCATCGTGCTGTGCGACGGCAAGCATGTGCTGCCGCTGGCCACCAGCCAGGACCACAAACGCCTCAAGGACAACGACGAAGGCCCCAACACCGGCGGCATGGGCGCCTACTCGCCCGCCCCCGTGGTCACGCCCGAGCTGCATGGCCGCATCATGCGCGAGGTCATCTGGCCCACCATCCAGGGCATGGCCAAGGACGGCATCCCGTTCACCGGCTTCCTGTACGCCGGGCTCATGATCGGCCCGAACGGCATCAAGGTGCTGGAATTCAACTGCCGCATGGGCGACCCGGAAACCCAGCCCATCATGATGCGCGTCAAGAGCGACCTGCTGGAAGTCTTCGAGCACGCGGTGGCCGGCACGCTGGACCAGGCCAACATCGACTGGGACCGCCGCACCGCGCTGGGCGTGGTCATGGCCGCCCACAACTATCCCGACACCCCGCGCGCCGGCGACGTCATCCGCGGCCTGCCCGCCGAAACGCCCGACAGCATGGTGTTCCATGCCGGCACCACCGAAAGCGGCGGCGAGGTCCAGACCAGCGGCGGCCGGGTGCTGTGCGTCACGGCACTGGGCGACTCCGCCCGGCTGGCCCAGCAGCGCGCCTACGACGTGCTGCAATCCATCCATTTCGACGGCGCGCAGTACCGCCGCGACATCGGCTGGCGGGCCATCACGCGCCGCAACGCCCCGACCGAGCCCGGCACGGCATGAAGATAGACACCGCGCTGACCCGCGCCTATTTCACCGACCTGCAGTCCCGCATCGTCCAGGGGCTGGAGGAAATCGAAGGAGGCTCCTTCCGCTCCGACGCCTGGGAACGGGCCGAAGGCGGGGGCGGCGTCTCCCGCCTGATCGAGGGCGGCCAGGTATTCGAGCGTGGCGGCGTGCTGTTCAGCCACGTGACCGGCGCCACGCTGCCGCCCTCGGCCAGCGCCCACCGCCCCGAGCTGGCCGGACGCCCCTGGGAAGCCATGGGCGTCTCGCTGGTGATCCACCCGCGCAACCCCCACGTCCCCACCGTGCACATGAACGTACGGGTCTTCATCGCCAAGTCCGTCCATGCGTCGGACGACGATGACGTGTTCTGGTTCGGAGGCGGCATGGACCTGACCCCGTACTATCCCGCCGAGGAAGACGCGGTCCATTTCCACCGCAGTTGCAAGGCCGCCCTCGACCCGAGCGGCCCGGACTTGTATCCGCGCTTCAAGAAGTGGTGCGACGAATACTTCTACCTCAAGCACCGGAAGGAAGCCCGGGGCCTGGGCGGCATTTTCTTCGACGACTTCAACGAAGGCGGTTTCGAGCATGCCTTCGCCGCCACCCGTTCGGTGGGGGATGCCTTCCTGGACGCCTACCTGCCCATCGTGCGCAAGCGCGTGGCGCTGCCCTACGGCGAACGCGAACGCGACTTCCAGGCCTATCGGCGCGGACGCTACGTCGAATTCAATCTGGTGTTCGACCGCGGCACGCTGTTCGGCCTCCAATCGGGAGGGCGCACGGAGTCCATCCTGATGTCCATGCCGCCGCTGGCGCAATGGCGCTACGACTGGCACCCGGAACCCGGTTCGCCCGAGGCTCGCCTCTACGAACTGCTGCCCCCGCGGGACTGGGTTTGAGCGCGCCCACGGCACCGCGCATCGGTTTGCTGGGAGGCAGCTTCGACCCCATCCACGAAGCGCACCTGACCCTGGCCCGCACCGCCCTCGCGCACCTGGGCGTGGCATCGGTCCAGCTCATACCCGCCGCCGCTCCCTGGCAACGCCAGCCGCTGGCCGCCACGGCGGAACAACGCGCCGACATGGTCGCGCTGGCCATCGCCGGCCACCCCGGCCTCGCCTTGAACCGGATCGAGATCGACCGCGGCGGCCCCAGCTACACCATCGACACCCTGCGGGCCTTGGCGGGCGGCACGGGCGCGCCGGTCGCTGGAGACGCCCGCTACGTCTGGATCCTGGGCGCGGACCAATTGGCGAATTTCTGTACCTGGAATGAATGGCAGGGCATCGTCGCGCTGGCCGACCTCGCGGTGGCCGGCCGCCCTGGCAATGAACCCGAGCCGCCCGCTCCGCTGCATGCGGAGCTGGCCCGGTACGGCCGCGTCCTGCACCGGCTGCCCATGCCGGAGATGGCCGTATCCAGCTCCGGCATCCGGCAGCGGCTGGCCCGCGGCGAATCTGTCGATGGCCTCGTCCCCCCCGCCGTACTTCGCTACATCACACAGCATCGCCTGTATCAGGCCTGAATATGGACATACGCAAACTACAACGCGCCGTCGTCGATGCCCTCGAGGACGTCAAGGCGCAGAACATCACGGTGCTGAACACCACCCACCTCACCAGCCTGTTCGACCGCGTCGTCATCGCCAGCGGTACCTCGAACCGGCAGACCCGCGCCCTGGCCTCCAGCGTGAGCGAGAAGATCAAGGCACTGGGCGGCGAAGTCATCGCCACCGAAGGCGAGGAAACCGGCGAGTGGGTGCTGGTGGACCTGGGCGACATCGTCGTCCACATCATGCAGCCGGCCATCCGCCAGTACTACAACCTGGAAGAAGTCTGGGGCGGCAAGCCTGTCCGTGTGAAGCTGCTGGACCAATAGGCATTCCGGGCGGCCCCGCATGAAGCTCATCATCATCGCCGTGGGGCATCGCATGCCGGGATGGGTGGACGACGCCTACGCGGACTACGCCAAGCGCATGCCGCCCGACCTGCCCATCGAACTGCGCGAAGTGCGGCCGGAACCGCGCACCACCGGCAAGACCGCCGCGCAGATGCAGGCCCTGGAAGCCCGGCGCATCGAAGCCGCCCTGCCCGCCGGCGGGCGCTGGCTGGCCCTGGACGAACGGGGCCGCGACCTGACCACGATGGACCTGTCCAGGCAAATGCGGCAATGGCGCGACGACGGCCAGGACGTCGCGCTGCTGATCGGCGGCCCCGACGGACTCGACCCCGACCTGAAGCGCCGCTGCCACGGCATGCTGCGGCTGTCCAGCCTGACGCTGCCGCACGGCATGGTGCGCGTGCTGCTGGCCGAGCAGTTGTACCGGGCCTGGTCCATCCTGGCCAACCACCCCTATCATCGAGGCGGCTAGGATGAAACCCACCCCCTACCCGCTTACGCGGGCCCCCTCAAGGGGGCGACGCTGGCGGACCGGCAAAGCCGGATCCGCGGCGTCCTGGATCACCCAGCACCCGCCTCATCCGTCACGAAAGGCGCATCGCGCCATGGGGCGCTGACATGCCCCCCATCTACCTCGCCTCGCGCAGCCCGCGCCGCCGGGAATTGCTGGCGCAACTGGGCGTCGAGCACGAACTGCTGCTGCCGCCGCCGTCGGACGGCCCCGACGAGCCCCAGCTGCCGGGCGAACCCGCCGCCGACTACGTGCGCCGCACGGCCCGGGAAAAGGCGCTGACGGGCGCCGAACTGCTGAAGCAGCGCAAACTGGCCGAACGCTCCATCCTGGCGGCGGACACCACCGTCATCCTTGGCGGCGAAGTGCTGGGCAAGCCGGTCGACCGCGACGACGCGCAACGCATCCTGGGCCAGCTGTCGGGGTCCGAGCACGAGGTGCACACGGCCCTCGCGCTGGTCCATCGCGGCGCGCTGCACGAAGACGTCTCGATCACCCGCGTGCGCTTTCGCGCACTGACGCCGCGCGACATCGCGCGCTACTGCGATACCGGCGAACCCTACGACAAGGCCGGCGCCTACGGGATACAAGGCCTGGGCGGCGTATTCGTGCAGCACATCGCCGGCAGCTTCACCGGCGTGATGGGCCTGCCGCTGTACGAAACCGCGCGGCTGCTGGCGCTGGCCGGCATCGTCCTGCCCTGATCCCCGGCCCCGCCACCTGCCGACTCGCGGTAAGCTGCGGATAGTCGCAGTCGCGCACGCCACCGGCACATTCCATGACCGAAGACATACTCATCAACGTATCCCCCTACGAAACCCGGGTCGCCGTCATCCAGCAAGGCGCCGTCCAGGAACTCCACATCGAGCGCACCTCGCAAAAGGGCTACGTCGGCAACATCTACCTCGGCCGCGTCGCGCGCGTGCTGCCGGGCATGCAGAGCGCCTTCATCGACATCGGCCTGGGCCGCGCCGCCTTCCTGCATATCGCCGACATCCGCGAAAGCCGCCAGGAACGCGCCCACGGCGGCCATCCCGCCACGCCGATCGAAAAACTGCTGTTCGAAGGCCAGACCCTGATGGTGCAAGTCATCAAGGACCCGATCGGCACCAAGGGTGCCCGCCTGTCCACGCAGATCAGCGTGGCCGGACGCATGCTGGTCTACCTGCCCTACGACCCGCACATCGGCATCTCCCAGCGCATCGAATCCGAGGCCGAGCGCAATCAGTTGCGCGACCGCGTCCAGCATCTCGTACCCGCCGAGGAAAAAGGCGGCTATATCGTGCGCACCCAGGCCGAGGATGCTTCCGACGAGGAGCTCGCGGCCGACATCGCCTACCTGGGCAAGCTGTGGGCCATCATGCAGCAGCAGGCCCGCACCAAGGGCGCCCCGTGGCTGCTGCACGAAGACCTCAACCTCGCGCAGCGGGTGCTGCGCGACGTGGTCAGCACCGAGACCGCCTCCATCCAGATCGACTCACGCAGCAGCTTCACCCGGCTGCTGGCCTGGGCGCGGGAGTTCACGCCCTCGGTCATCGACAAGGTCATGCACTACACCGGCGAGCGGCCGCTGTTCGACCTCTACAACGTCGACGACGAGATCAACCGGGGCCTGTCGCGGCGGGTCGAACTGAAGTCGGGCGGCTATCTCATCATCGACCAGACCGAGGCGCTGACCACCATCGACGTCAACACCGGCGGCTTCGTCGGCGGTCGCAACTTCGACGACACCATCTTCAAGACCAACCTCGAGGCGGCGCAGGCCATCGCGCGCCAGTTGCGGCTGCGCAACCTGGGCGGCATCGTCATCCTGGACTTCATCGACATGGAGAACCTGGAGCACCGGGAATCCGTGCTGGGCGAACTGCGCAAGGCGCTGGCGCGCGACCGCACGCGCATCACGCTCAACGGCTTCACCCAGCTGGGGTTGGTCGAGATGACGCGCAAGCGCACGCGCGAATCGCTCAGCCACGTGCTGTGCGAATCCTGCCCCACCTGCCAGGGCCGGGGCCAGGTCAAGACCCCGCGCACGCTGTGCTACGAGATCCTGCGCGAGATCCTGCGCGAGGCGCGGCAGTTCAACCCCAAGGAATTCCGCATCCTGGCCGCGCAGGCAGTGGTGGACCTGTTCCTGGAAGAGGAAAGCCAGAACCTGGCGGCGCTGGGCGATTTCATCGGCAAGCCGATCTCGCTGCAAGTCGAGGGGATTTATAGCCAGGAACAGTACGACATTATTCTGATGTGATTGTCTGGACCTCTGGCGGCCGATCGCCGAACCCCCTAAGCAACTGTTTTTAAAGAGTTTGGATTACCTCTCTTCTCATGGGTGGTCCTGCCTTCTCGTTGAAACTTGGTAGCTAGCGCAGAAACTCGAATTGACAGCAACAGTAATCGACGAGCGACCTCATATGAAAGACAGCGACGAGATAAAGCGGGAGTTGTGGAGCAATCCAAAAACCTGGCGGCGCTTCGCCATCGCCTGTATTGCTATCAGCGTCCTGGGGCTGCTGATAACAGTCATGGATGCAGCAGATGGAGAACTTCGTATGCTGTCTAGACGTGTCGACGTTGGTCCCTCCATATGGGCCTACGCAGAAAACCCTGAATCGTTCATCTGGATCTTGGGGATCATGGCGATCGGACTCCTTGCGATCGGGTGGATAGGAGTCGCGGTGTTGGCCGCCACCACGCGCGAAGGGTAGCTCGAGGGCGACCACAGCAGATAAGAGGTAGTGCCGAGGAGTCGGGGGCTTTCATACGGCCTATCCGGCCAACAGGTTGATTGCCACGCTGTCCGGTCAGCGCGACAGAGCATCATGGCCCCACTCGCAGGCCAGGGTGCCTAGAGTCGATGCCTTTTACGCGAACCTTCATACTTAATATGACAGTACGACATCATCTTGATGTGATGCGAATATCCCAGGTCCGCTCGACACCAGGGAAATGGATGGCAGACTTGCGGTGCACGAAGCACCGCAAGGAACTCTCATACACCGCGTTATTAACGCTCGACGTCAATAACGCGATACGTTGCTATCCATCCAATGATCCTGTCATTCAAGTGCCCCCACACTGAAGCGCTGTTTCAGGGCAGACACGTCAAACGATTCGCCAACGTCGAAGTGGTGGCGATGCGCAGACTCCAGCAGATCCCCGCAGCCGCCACACTGGACTTCCTGCGCGCGCCCCCCCGGAAACAGGCTGGAGGCGCTCTCGGGCGACCGGGCCGGACCGGACCGGACAATACAGTATCCGGATCAATGCGCAATGGCGCGTGTGCTTTCGCTTCAGCGCGGGGATCAGCAGTGACGTCGAGATCGTGGATTATCACTAGCAGGGAGAACACCGTGCCCCGACAAGTCCCCCTCGCCACTCCTCGCGAGATCCTGCTCCACGACTGGCTGGAGCCGATGGATATTACCCAATACGCCCTGGCCAAGGCCATCGGTGTACCGCCCCGACGCATCAACGAAATCGTCAAGGGACAACGCGCCATCACCGCCGATACCGCCGTGCGACTGGGCGTTTATTTCGGGACCGACGCGCAAAGCTGGATGAGCCTGCAAGCGCACTACGATACCGAACGAGCCAGGGACGCCATCGGGAAGGAAACCCTGGCGCAGATCAAACGGCACGCGCACGCCGTCACGGCCTAGGCATGGGACGGGCATGAACTCGTGTATCGTGTCCGCGAGACATTCCCGGCACCCGGCATATCCCTTTGCAGCCATCCATGACGCTCCCACCCCTGCGCCCCCTGTCCATCGACGACTATGAACCCATCACCTCGGTGGTGGACGACTGGTGGGGCGGCCGGCCCATGCGCGGGCTGCTGCAACGCCTGTTCTTCGAGCATTTCCAGGACACCAGCTTCGTCGCCGGCCAGCCCGGGGAAGTGCGTGCCTTCCTGATCGGCTTCGTCTCGCAGTCGGAAACGGGCGTGGCCTACATCCATTTCGTCGGCGTCGACCCCGCGCTGCGCGCGGCGGGCCTGGGGCGGATGCTGTACGAACGTTTCTTCGATGCCGCGCGGGCCCGGGGCTGCCGGGAAGTGCGCTGCATCACCTCGCCGGCCAATACGGGCTCGATCGCCTTCCACCGGAGCATGGGTTTCGGGCTGGCACCCGGAACCGGCGTCGTCGACGGCGTTCCCGTCCATCTCGACCATGCGGGCCCGGGGCAGCATCGCGTGTGCTTCCACAGGCCGCTCGCGCCCGCCCTTCCCTGACGAACCGTCTCCCCATGCAAACCGCGCACACATTCCGGCTTCCGTACAAGATCCATTTTTCCCGCTGCGACCCGGCCGGCATCATTTTCTATCCGCAGTACTTCATCCTGTTCAACGACCTGGTCGAGAGCTGGATAGACGCGATCCTGCCCGGCGGCTACCACGGCCTGGTGGGCGAGCGGCGGATAGGCATGCCGACCGTGCACCTCGAATCGGACTTCCGGGCGATCAGCCGCTTCGGCGAACAAGTGTGGCTGGAGCTGGAGGTCACACGCCTGGGCAACCGCTCGATCACGCTGGCCTGGCGCTGCGTGGGCACGGACGACGTGGTGCGGATGTCGGCGGTCCAGACGCTGGTCACCACCTCGCTGGACACGCACAAGTCGATCGCCCTGCCCGACGACCTGCGAACCGCAATCGGGTAGGGTCCCCCCCCTACGCCCTTCGGGCGCCCCCCAGGGGGCGAAACCGGCGGACTGGCAAAGCCAGATCCGCGGTTTCCTGGGTCTAGTTCCTGTTTCTTGGCATGTCACACCGTTGCTACCGCTGGCAGCCAGCGAAGCACAGGTGCTCCAACCCAAGATAAAGGAACTAGACCCAGGATGCGGTGGATCCGGCTCCGCCGGTCCACCCGCATCGCCCCCTGGGGGGCGCGCGTCAGCGCGTAGGGGGGGGACCTCTACGCTCTGAACAGCTCGTGCACCTGCGCCCGCAGCCACATATTGCCGGCGTCCTTGTGGAAGCGGCGCGGCCAGAACTGGTGGACCTCGATGGTGGGCACCTTCAGCGGCACGTCCACCATGCGGATGTCGGCGTGCTGCACGCAGACGGTGGCCATGTCGTGCGGCACGGTGGCGATCAGGTCCGAGCTCTCGATGATGGGCAGCAGGCTGGTGAAATGCGAGGTCTCCAGCAGGATCCTGCGCCGTAGCCCCTTGCGCTGGAGATATTCCTCGAACAGGTGTTCCCGTCCCGGCCTGACCGCCGCGTGCGGCAGGGCCAGGTATTGCTTGAGCGTGAGCGCATCGCCCACGTCCGGATGGCCTTTGCGCACGATGCAGACGTAGGGATTGCGAAACAGCAGTTGCTGGAACATGCCCGCCTTGTGCAGGTCGGGAAAATAGCCGATGGCCAGCTCGGCCTCGCCCGATTCCAGCGCCTCGGCCGCCGCGTGGCGCGGCATGGCCAGGGTGCGCAGGTTCAGCCCTGGTCCGGCCTGGACGAAACGCGCCAGCAGCTTGGGCACGAAGTTGATCTCGCCGATGTCGGGCGTGATCAGCGTGAAGGTGCGTTCGCTGGTGGCGGGGTCGAAGGTATGGGCCTGCAGGATCTCGCTCTTGACCGTCTCCATGACGCGGCGCACCGCCGGGGCCAGCGCCAGCGCGCGCGGCGTCGGCTGCATCTGCGCCCCGGTCCGCACGAACAGGGCATCGTTGAACAGCGCGCGCAGGCGGGCCACGGCGGCGCTCATGGCCGGCTGGCTCAGGCCGATGGCCTCGGCCGCGCGCGACACGCTGCGATGCTCCAGCATGGCGTCGAACACGCGCAGCAGGTTCAAATCCACATGACGAATATCCATGGCCTGGATTTTAACTATTCGCCCAATCGTCTGGATAGATATTCGGTCGCCCCGTAGACTGCCCCCATCACTCATACCGACGGAGACGCCTCCGGCCCGCGGACAAGTTGACGCGGCAGACCGCACGGAGCAATCACCCCATGGCCTCTTCCACCATACAAGGGCTGCGCAGCGTGGCCCTGGAAGTCCCCGACCTCGACAAGGCGGAAGACTTCTACACTCGCATCTGGCATCTGGACGTGGCTGCCCGCGAGCCTGACGCGCTCTATTTCCGCGGCACCGGCACGGACCACCACCTGCTGTCGCTGCACCGCGGCCCGCGCACGGCCATCCGCCACGTCACGCTGCGGGCGCACGGCGAGGACGCCCTGCACGCGATCGCCCGCGCCGGCATCGAAGCGGGAGGAACCCTGGCCACCCCCATCGGCCCGGTGGCCGATCCCGCGGGCGGCCGCGGGCTGATGCTGCGCGACCCCGACGGCCGGCTGATCCAGGTCCTGGCCGGCGACACCCGGCGCGCCCCGATGGCCAACGTGCCCGACCGGCCCGTGCGCCTGGCGCATGCGGTCCTCAACAGCGCCGATGTCGCCGCCACCCGGCGGTTCTTCGAACAGGCGCTGGATTTCCGGCTGGCCGACCTCACCCGCATCATGGCATTCATGAACTGCAATGCCGACCATCACACGATCGCGGTGGGAATCACCGACAACAATGCGCTGAACCACATCGCCTTCGTCATGCCGGACCTGGAGTCGGTCATGCGCGGCGGCGGCCGGATGAAAGACGCCGGCTACGCGATCGAGTGGGGCCCGGGCCGCCACGGCCCCGGCGACAATGCCTTCAACTATTTCATCGGCCCCTTCGGCGAAGTGATCGAGTACACCGCGGAAGTGGAGCAGATCGGCGACGACTACGCCGCGGGCGGCCCCGACGACTGGAAATGGCCGCCGGGGCGCGTGGACCAGTGGGGCATCTCGCCACCGCCGTCGGCCCGCCTGAAAGCAGCGCAAAGCGACGTGTTCTTCGTTCCCTCGTCCGCCTGACGCCACGTTCCCGAATCACCGATCCATCATGCGACATCTATACGCCCGGTTGCCGGGCATGGGCCATCGCGCCCTGAAGAAACACGCCGCTTGCGGAGGCCGGCCATGAATGCCTCCGCGCCTCCCCTCTACGACGTCGCCATCGTCGGCTTCGGCCCTTCCGGAGCGGTGGCCGCCGGACTGCTGGGCAACCAGGGGTTCAAGGTCTACGTCTGCGACCGGCAGCACGATGTCTACGACAAGCCGCGCGCGATCGCGGTCGATCACGAGATCATGCGGGTCTTCCAGCAACTGGGGCTGGTCGATCGTATCTCCCCATATGTGGAACCGTTCACGCCATCCGAGTACTTCGGCGTGGACGGCCAGTTGATCAAACGGCTGACGATGGTGGAACCGCCCTACCCCCTGGGCTATACACCCTCGAACGTCTTCACCCAGCCACCGGTGGAGCGCGTCCTGCGCGACCATGTCCAGCAATTGCCCAACGTGCGCGTCGACCTGGACACGACCCTGGTCGGCATGGAGCAGGATGCCTCGGGCGTCCGGCTGGACCTGGCTCACGCGGACGGCCGCCGCGCCGCCCTGCGGGCGAAATACATCATCGGCTGCGACGGGGCCTCCAGCACGGTGCGAGAGCTGGCGGGCATCGAACTGGAAGACCTGGAATTCGACGAGCCCTGGCTGGTGGTGGACGTCCTGGCCAACGAACGGGGACTGGCCAAGCTGCCGCGCACCAGCGTGCAGTACTGCGAGCCCGACCGTCCGTGTACGCTGGTCATCGGTCCGGGCAATCACCGCCGCTGGGAAATCTCCCTCAAACCCGGCGAAGACCCCGCCACCGTCACGCAGCCCGACGAAACCTGGAAACTCCTGTCGCGCTGGCTGACCCCGGAAGACGGCGAGCTATGGCGCCAGGCCAGCTATCGCTTCCATGCGCTGGTGGCGCGTGACTGGCGCCGCGGCCGTGTGTTCATCGCCGGCGACGCCGCCCATCAGCAGCCCCCCTTCCTGGGCCAGGGCATGTGCCAGGGCATACGCGACGTCGCCAACCTGAACTGGAAGCTTGCCGCGGTCCTGCGGCAAGCGGTGGCGGGCGCCGCGGCCGACGCGCTGCTGGACAGCTATGGCGTCGAGCGCAAGCAGCACGTGCGCAGCCTGACCGGACGCATCAAGGCCATAGGCGCGGTGATCTGCGAACGCGACGAGGCCCTGGCCCGCGCCCGCGATGCCCGGTTGCTGGACGAATGCGGCGGCACGGTGCGCGACGTGCCGCGCCAGGAAGTCATTCCGCCATTGGAGCAAGGCCTGCTGGCGCTTACCGGCACCCCTGCCCGGGGCACCTTGTTCCCCCAACCCTGGATCAGGCAGGCGAACGCCGTCGTCCGGCTGGACCGCCTGGCGGGTGACGGCTGGTGGCTGGTACTGGACGCCCGCCATGCGGGGGCCGCTCCCGTCCTGGCTCCCGAATGGGACATGACCACTCTGGATCTGGGCCGCGATCTGGCCGAGACCGAAAGTGTGTGCGCGGCATGGTTCGAGCATCACCGCTGCACGGCGGCAGTGGTGCGTCCCGACCGCTATGTCTACGGCGTCGCGGCCGATGCGCGCGAACTGGACGCCTTGCTGGACGAACTACGCAGCGCGCTGCACTGACCGATTACGCGAGGAGACAACGATGAACAGAAGACACGCCATCCAGGCCCTGGCCAGCCTGGCCGCCATCCCGGCGCTTTCCCCCCT
The DNA here is from genome assembly GCA_009360345.1 of Alcaligenaceae bacterium SAGV5. Lineage (GTDB taxonomy): Bacteria > Pseudomonadota > Gammaproteobacteria > Burkholderiales > Burkholderiaceae_B > Pigmentiphaga. The sequence continues at coordinate 751,241 of SPDP01000001.1, read as the reverse complement.
GCGGCCGGCGCTGGCGCAGGCCTGGCCGGACAAACCCGTGCGGCTGCTGCTGTCGCAGCCGCCGGGCTCCGGCCCGGACAACATCGCCCGGCTGCTGTCCGAACGGCTATATCCGCGCTGGGGCCAGGCCGTCGTGATCGAGAACAAGCCCGGCGGCCAGAACACGGTGGGCGCGCAAGCGGCCGCTCGGTCGCCCGCCGACGGCTACAACTTCTATTTCGCGACGACCGCGGCGCTGGTCACCAACCCTTTCCTGTTCAAGCAGCTTCCCTATGACCCCGCCAGGGATTTCGTGCCGGTGGCCTTCGTCGCCCGCAGCCCGTTCGGCATCCTGGTCAAGGCCGACTCGCCCATACGTACCCTGGAGGAGTTGATCGCCAGATCCAAGGCCGCACCGGGCACGTTCACCCTGGGCAACGAAGGGCCGCGCACCTTCGGCGGCATGATCGCCCGCCTGTTCAATGCCCGCTCTGGCGCACAGGCCAACCTCGTGCCCTACGTCTCGGTAGGCGTCTCGGCGCAGAATCTGATGGGCGGGCACGTGGATGCGATCGTGGCCGACGTGGCCTCGACGGCGCAGCTCGCCAAGCAGGGACGCCTGAGGCTGCTGGCGGTGACCTCGGACAAGCGCCTGGCCGACTGGCCACAGGTACCGGCGGCATCCGAACTCCTGCCCGATTTCGACATGGTCGGCTGGTTCGCCATCGTCGCGCCCGCCGGCACGCCGGTAGCGGCGGTCGAACGGGTCAATCGCGACATCAATGCGCTGTTGGCCGATGAGGAAGTGGCCGGGCGCATCGCCGCCATCGGGCCCATCGCCGCGCCGGGACATAGCCCTGCCCAGACCGGCGATTTTCTCAAGCGCGAGCATGCGCGATGGGCGCAGATCACGAAGGAAATAGACATCCTGCCCGAATGAGAAGAAAGGCGCTCGGATAGAGCGCCTTTCCGCACTACTTCTTCAGGTCGTCGGGAACCTTGCCGCCGTTGTCCGCCAGCTTCTGCATCACCTGCTTGTGCAGCCAGATATTCATCGAGGCGGAATCATTCGTGTCGCCGCTGTAGTGCAGTTCGGTCGCGAGCTGCTTGCGGGCCGCCAGGCTGCTGTCCAGGCCCAGCAGCTTCATCAGGTCGACAATGGACGTCTTCCAGTTCAGCTTCTCGGGACTCTTGGCCGCCAGGCCGTTCAGGATGGACTCCACATCCACGGCCGGAATGGCCTGGACCGGCGCGCCGCCCGCGGGTGCCGGTGCTGCCGTGGAAGATGCCTCCCGAGCCACCGCCGGGTGGCTGGACGGGAAAATCTTGTCGAGTATGGCTTTGAAAATGCTCATATCGTCCCCTAATCGTCGTCGTTTCGGCAAATGCCTGCGGTCGATTGTATAGATCGCCACAGGGCGCCCCGCCCTGGGATGTAACGGGATGCAATATCTGAGAAACTCCGGGAAACCCCGGCCGCTACAGCTTGAACCAGCGGTCGTTCTCGATCTCGTCGGCGATACGGATCTCGGCTTCGTCCAGGCACTCCTGCTCGGACAAGGCAGGAATGTCGCGCAGCGCCAGCGTCGGACCGAGCAACAATCGCCGGCCATCGCTCTGCTCGTAGATCTTGCAATTGGCATCCCACATGCCCGGGCCACGCTGCAGCGGGTCTATCTCCACTTCCAGCACACGGGAAGTGCGATTCGGGCAATATTGGAAAGAGAACATGGCTGGCCCCGCTCCGGTCAGTTCGACGGGCCCACTATAGCGCCAGAAACCGCGGTTGGCCTCATGCAGTGCAGCATGCCCCCTTGTACGTGCCCAGGTGCCGTCAGGAAGCCCAGGACACCAAGGACAACAGCAGCAACAGCGCCATCCAGAGCACCACGGCCCGCCACAGCAGCCCCACCGCTGCATGCAGCGTGGCCGGATCGGGCAGCCGGGCCGGCTCCTCGGGAGCCTCGGCGGCGGCGGTGAACTCGCTGGCGGCGGAAGCCGGCAGGACCGGCCCGACCAGATCAGGATCGACGAACTCGACCGGCGGCTGCCACTTGCCCGACACGGGGGCCAGGCGCACGCCCAGCGCGCCCGCCGCGCTCTCGACCACCACCCCGCGCTGGGGATCGTCCCAACTGGCGGCGCGCTGGCGCCAGCCGTACAGGGCATCCTCGAAATTGCCGACGATGGCGAAGCCGACCGCCGTCATCCGGGCGGGTATCCAATCCAGCAGATAGAACGCGCGGCGGGCCACTTCGCCGTAGGCATCGGCGCGATCGCCCCATTCCTGGCGGGCAATGCCCGCCAGCTTGTACAGCACGGCGCCGGACGGACCGGGCAGCAGCGCATACCAGAACAGGACCCCGTAGACGTTGCGGTGCGAGGCAACCACGCCTTCTTCGATCGCGGTGCGGCAGATTTCCGGCACGGTCATGGTTTCGGCGGACATGCTGCCGCCGGATGCCCGCAGCCACTCCTGCAAGTGGCTGCGCGCCAACGTGACATCGCCGCGGGCCAGCGCGAACTGGATTTCGGTGAAATGGTGGCTGAACTGCCTGAACCCCAGCGTGAACCACAGGACGACGACGTGGAAGACCAGTGAAAAAACAGGATGCACCGACCATGCCAGCGACCCGATCAGCCATATGGCCAGGGTGGGGACCACCACCACCAGCAGCCAACCCAGCATGGCGTAGCCGCGGCTGCCCGCATCCAGCGCATGGCCGGCCCATCGGCACGCGCCGCGGGCGGCTTCATGGACGGCGTTGGAACGCGGCAAGGGCCGGACTTGCTCGGCAAGAAAGGCGAGGAGGAGTGCGAAGAAGCTCATGAGCGCATTCTAGATTGCATAGCCATGATTTTGCATCATCCCCCGCATACGCGAGCAGGACACGCGGATCATGCGCGCAGAAATTGATAGAGGTTGCGCAGCATGCCCGCCGTCGCACCCCAGATAAAGAACTGCTGCCAGGGCATCGAGTAGTAGGAACGCAGGCCTCCCGCCGGCAGCGCGGTGCTGTGCAAGCGGTGATTGGCCGGATCCATCAGGAAGCGCAGCGGCACCTCGAACACCTCGGCTACCTCGAAGGGATCCGGACGCGGCGCGAAATCCGGACGCACCAGCCCGACCAGCGGCACGACACGGAAACCGGTGCCCGTGAAGTAATCCGGCAACTGGCCGATAACCTCCACCAGCCTGCGCGGCAACCCGGTCTCTTCCTCGGTCTCGCGCAGCGCGGCGTCCGCCACCGACGTATCGCTGGGCTCGACCCGCCCGCCCGGGAAACTGACCTGGCCGGCATGGTCGTGCAAATGCGCGGTGCGCTGCGTCAGCATGATCCGGATGCCATCGGGCCGCAGCATCATCGGCACCAGCACCGATGCCAGCCGCAGGGCCCTGTCCGCGGCGCGCGCCGGGTTGATGTCCTGCGCATCCGGCGTCCAGGCGGGCGGCGCGGCGAAGCGCTCGCGCAGCGCCGTGGGAGTCAGGTGTGTCTCGGGCACCGCGGCCAGCCCGCCCGGATTGGCGACCCAGGGTTGCGTGACGGGATCGAAGGCCGGACGCTGCGGCGGACGCCGGGCCCCCGGCGCAAGAATATCGGGCTGGACTTCCTCTGGCGTGTCGTCGGTCTCGTCAGCCGGAGCGTCGCCAGATTGTTCGGTCGGAATGGATGATGACATGTGAAACGGAAATCCCGGCGGAAACGCCGTCGTTGTCGGCATGGCTAAAGCATACTCCCGCCGGCGGCCTCCAGCCCCTCCGCGAGCGCGCGCCACCCGGCGTCCGCCATTGCCGCGCCGATAAAAAAAGCGCCCCACACGGGGGCGCTTCGTCTTGCCGTACCGAAAGAATCAAGCCTTGGCAACCGGCGTATTGCGGACCAGCTTTTCCTTGATCCGGGCCGACTTGCCCGAACGGAAACGCAGGTAGTAGAGCTTAGCGCGGCGCACATCGCCACGGCGCTTGACTTCGATCGACGCGATGGTCGGGGCGTACAGTTGGAACGTACGCTCCACGCCTTCGCCCGACGAAATCTTGCGGACGATGAACGACGAGTTCAGGCCGCGATTGCGCTTGGCGATGACCACGCCTTCGTACGCCTGCACGCGCTTGCGGGTGCCTTCGACCACGTTGACGTTGACCACCACGGTGTCGCCAGGGGCGAATTCGGGAATGGTCTTGTTGGCCGTCAAGCGGGCCAGCTCTTCTTGCTCGAGGACTTGGATCAGGTCCATTTCTATCTCCAATGACCATCATGCGTAGCGGTTCTGCTTTTGATGGCACCGCTACCAGAGGATGGGAACTCCCACCGGACTCATGCCCGGCAGGCTTGCTGCACGCCAACCGCCGAAGCGGTCAACGCTTGTCCGTCCCTTGCAGGCTGGACAGAAACTTCTCGTCGTCGCGGCTCAACCAGCCGCGCTCGCGTGCCGCCTCGATCAGCTCGGGGCGCTTCGCCAGCGTCGCCTCCAGCGACTGCCGGCGCCGCCAACGCTCGATGTTGGCATGATGCCCGGACAGCAATACGTCGGGCACCGGACGGCCATCATAGACTTCCGGCCGAGTATAGTGCGGACAGTCCAACAGGCCGGACAATCGTTCGTTGAACGAATCCTGCACGGCGGACTCGTCGTCGTTCAACACCCCTGGCAACAGCCTGACCGCCGCGTCCATCATCGCCATCGCGGCGATCTCGCCGCCGGACAGCACGAAATCGCCCAGCGACACTTCCTGCGTCACCCAACGATCGACGAATCGCTGGTCGATGCCTTCATAGCGGCCGCACACCAGGATGGCGCCCGTTCCGCCGGCCAGCTCATGCGCCCGGGCCTGATCGAAACGCCGTCCCTGCGGCGACAACAACACCACCGGCGCCTCGGGCAAGCCGGCCTGCGCGCGCTGGTCGCGCGCGGCACGCACCGCTTTCTCCAGAGGCTCGACCCGCATCACCATGCCGGGTCCGCCGCCGTAGGGCCTGTCGTCCACCGTCCGATGCACGTCCACCGTGAAATCGCGCGGATTCCACGCCTGCAACTGCCACCGGCCCTGCGCATGCGCCCGGCCGGTCACGCCCTGCTGGCTGATGGCCTCGAACATCGGGCCGAACAGCGTGATCACATCGAACCGCAGCATCTCGTCCATGGCCCGGACCGAAGTCCCCCGTATCACACCCGGCGGGTCAGAAACCCTCGGGCCAATCGCTGTCTATGCGCCGGGCATCGAGGTCGACGCCGCGGATATACGCTTCCACGAAGGGCACCAGGGTCTCGCGCTGCCTGCCGCGCGCATCGAGCAACGGCTGCGTCGGCTGGCCGGGAGCCACGGGTTCGACACAGGCCACGTGCAGAATGGCATGCACCCCGTTGTCGCTGACTTCCGACACCGTCCCCAGGACCACTTCCCGGTCCGTCGCATCCTTGCCCGTCAATTCGCAGCCGACCAGGTCCACCCAGTAGAACTCGCCTTCGGCGAGCCGGGGGAACTGGCTGCGCGGCACCAAGACCGTCCAGCCCTTCCAGGCCAGGGCCTGATCCCGGTCGGACACGTCCGGCCAGGTGGCCGTCACCGCCGCGCCATGGCGCTTGGCTTCGACCACCTCGATACGGCGCACTTCCGGGCCCTTGCGCAACCACCACGTACGGCTGCCCAGCAAGGCTTCTGACTGGGCCGAATACGGCTGGATCTTCAGGCCGCCACGAACACCGAAGGCCTCCGCCACATGCCCGACTTCGACAAGGTCGGCGGGAAAGGCGGGATCGCTACCAGACCCCGTGGACGCAGCGGACACCACGGAATCAGGCAGCCGGCGCGACCTTGGCGCCGTATTCCTTGACGAGGCGGGCCACGGCCGGCGACAACTGGGCGCCGTTCTTGGTCCAGTGCTCGACGCGGTCGAGCGCGATGCGCAGGCCTTCTTCACCCTCGGAAGCGACGGGGTTGTAGAAACCCACGCGCTCGATGAAACGGCCATCGCGGCGATTGCGCGAATCGGCTGCAACGAGGTTGTAGAAGGGGCGCTTCTTCGAGCCGCCGCGGGACATACGAATCACCACCATAGGTAATTCCTTGGAAAAAGTTGAACTTAGAAAAGCCCTAAAGTATAGCCCGCCCTGCTAGGCCTAGCAAGCAAGGATGCGGTAAAGTCCTTGAAAATCAAGGTCTTCTACGATGGATTCCCACCACATGCCCTCCCATTCCGCTGACGATACATCCCATTCACTTCCTCCGGCCAAGGGATTCCGCCACAAAACCGTGGCGGGACTGCTGGCCGCCGTGCTGGGCTGGGCCGGCGCGCACTGGTGGTACCTGGGCCGCCGGCACGGCTGGGTCGTCCTGCTGTTCTCGCTGATCATGATAGGCACGGCGCTGCGCAGCGAAACGTGGTATTTCCATCCCGCCTTCTTCTTGTTCCTCATTCCGGCCGTAGCGGGCTTCATCGAGGCCATCGTCCTGTGCCTGACCTCCGATGCCCGGTTCGATGCCAGGTACAACCCGGGCCAGGCACGGCAATCGAACACCGGCTGGGGACCGGTACTGGTGGCCGGCATCACGCTGGCCGTGGGTACGGCCATCCTGATGCTAGGCATCGTGCTGCTGTTCCAGAGCCTGTTCGAAGGCATCCCGGCCTGAGGGCCGGCAACCCGGACCTGTTCACCCTCCGCGCCCGCGCCACTAGCCGAACAGCGGCATCTGGCGGCTTTCGACGGGCGCCCCGCTCCGGGGCTCGCGGGCCGGCGGCCTGAACAGCCCCATCTCCAATTCGATGCGCCGGTCCGCCAGCCCGAGCTTGCGCGCGGCACGCGCGAAGCGCTGGGCAATCAGGTCGGCCCAGACGCCCTGGCCGCGCATGCGGCTGCCAAAGCGCGCATCGTTGAGCCTGCCGCCGCGCAGGTCCTCCAGGCAATGCAGCACTCTGGCCTTGCGGTCGGGAAAATGCGCGTCGAGCCAGTCCGAGAAGACGTCCTTGACCTCCCAGGGCAGGCGCAGCATGGTGTAGAAGGCCGCTCGCGCGCCCGCGTCCTTGGCCGCCTCCAGGACGTGTTCCAGCCGGTCGTCGGTGATGAACGGAATGACGGGGGCGAGCGAGACACCCACCGGCACGCCGGCGCCGGACAGTTCGCGGACGGCATCCAGCCGGCGCCTCGGCGCCGCTGCGCGCGGCTCGAGCGTGCGGGCCACGCGCCCGTCCAACGTGGCGACCGAGACATAGACAGCGACCAGATTCAGTTCCGCCAGCCTCGCCAGCAGGTCGACATCCCGCGCGACCAGCCCGCCCTTGGTGACCAGCGATACGGGGTGGCGGGTTTCCAGCAATAGCTCCAGCAAGCCTCGCGTCAGCTTCCACTGGCGTTCGATGGGTTGGTAGGCATCGGTGGCCGAGCCGATGTTGATGACGTCCATCCGATAGCCAGGACGGCCCAGTTCGGCCCTCAGCGCCTCGACCGCGTTGGCCTTGGCGACCAGCCGGGTTTCGAAGTCCAGGCCGGGCGACCAGCCCAGGTAGGCGTGCGTAGGCCGCGCGAAACAATAGACGCAGCCGTGCTCGCATCCCCGGTAGGGATTGATGGCCCGATCGAAGGGGATGTCCGGAGAATCGTTGCGGGACAGGATCTTGCGCGCGCGCTCGACGGCGACCTCGGTCCTGAGCGCGGGCGGCGCTGCTTCCGGCGCGGCCCAGCCGTCGTCGACGGCATCGCGCTGGTCGCCCTCGAACCGGTGCCTGACGTTGAGCACGGCGCCGCGCCCGCGCTGTGGGACGGGAGGTGCCTGGGGGTAGCCGTCTTGCGGCAGATCATCGCTGTTCACCATCGGCACTGTATATCCATACAGCACCGATGGACAACTTGCTATCTTCCACACAACAAAAAATATTTTCTCAAAAATATATAATTTATATAATTAATTAGAAATTAAAAATGAGCCATGGACCACGCCACACTTCCCCCGCAACCTCCCCTGCCTTTCTCCGCCGCGCAGCGCTACGAAGACATCGTGCTGGAATGGGCCCGCGGCCTGGACGCCGGCTCCCTGCGCGCCCGGGACCAGGCCTATGGGCCCGATCCGCAGCACCGCTACGACGTGTTCGCCGCCGATGGCACGCGCGGTGCGCCGGTGCTGGTGTTCTGGCACGGCGGAGGCTGGACCAATGGCTACAAGGAATACGTGCACTTCATGGCCGAGGCCGTCATCCGGCGGGGACTGGTGTTGGTCGCGCCCACCTACCGGCTGGCGCCCCGCCACCGGCTGCCCGCCGCCTTCGACGACGCGGCCCTGCTGCTGGGCGAGCTGCGTCGGACCGTGGACAAGTGGGGGGGCGATTGCCGGAATCTTTACCTGTCGGGACATTCGGCCGGCGGCGGGACAGCCGCGATGGCGGCCCTGCGCAAACCGGCGCTGGAACAGGCGGGCGTGCCGCCCGGCGACATCCGTGGCTGCCTGCCCATCAGCGGCGTCATGGACCTGCATCACCCCTGCCCCGAACCCGGCAGCCTGGAGGAACGGGTCTACGCCACCCTGCTGGAACAGCAGTGCGAGGATGCGCTGATGAGCGCCATCAGTTGGACTGCCGGCAATCTCGTTCCGATGGCCTCGAGCTACGGGGAACGGGACAGCGCTCGCGTGATCGGCGCCAATACGCGCATGCACGAACTGTTGAAGCGCCAGCCCGCCGACGCCGACCTGCGCGCCTGGAAGGGCCTCGATCACTTCGACACGCACCTGATGCTGGCCGATCCGGCCCACGACTGGTACGGACAGCTGGAGTCGCTGGTGGCGCGGACCTGCCGCTAGGCCTATTCGGCGAAACGCTCGCCCAGCACCTGCGCGGTCCGCATCAGGTGGCTGCGCAGCAATTCGCTGGCCAGCCCGGCGTTGCGGGCCAGGGCGGCCTCCATCAACTGCGCGTGTTCGCTCATCACGTCATCCTCGAGCTGTTGCGCCGAGGACGTGTAGGCCAGGCGGATCCGGCGGTAACGCTCGGAATGATCGATCAATTGTTCGTCGATGCGCATCAGCCACTTGGACCGCGCGGCGGCCAGCAGCGCGGCGTGGAATCCTCGGTGGGCCGCTTCCCACAGTTCCACCGCCACGAGGTCGTTGGGGTCCTGGGGCAGGCGCGCCCGCGTCAGCTTGTAGTAGGCGGCCGTGATGCTGGCGCCCCAGTCGTCGTCGCCGTGCTCGATCGCGTCCTGGAGCAGCAGCGTCTCGACCGAGGTGCGCGCATGCATCAGGTCGAGCATGTCCTCCTTGGACAGCGGAGACACGCTGAAGCCGCGCTGGCCGTCGTTGCTGACCAGGCCTTCGCCGGAGAGCTGCATGAGGGCTTCGCGTATGGGGCTGATGCCCAGTTCGTAGCGCTGCTGCAAGGCCTGCAGCCTGAGCTTCTGGCCAGGCGCCAGCGCGCCGGCGATCACGTCGGCGCGCAGGTGCTGGTACGCCCTTTCGGACATGGTCTCCGAAGGCGCCTTGGAGACGGGCGTCCGGGCCTTGGCGGGCGTTTCGGCTGATCGCATGGGGTACCGCTCCGACGACGGTTGAATATATACAAAAGCTGTTATTCATAAATTTTAGCGCATGCCCGTTTCATCGGTGACACGCACGAAGGACAGGGTTTTTCCCTAAATTCACACAACCCCAAATAATTTATATTTTCTTCACTTCTTATATTTTAAGACGTTCATATAAATTAGCCTCGGGAGGCTTCCAGGGATGTCCATGATCGATCTCGCAAGACGCACCACGCTCGCCGCCATCGCCGCGGCAGCCTCCTTCGCCACGCCGGCCGCCACGGCGGCCGGCTATCCCGACAAGCCGGTCAAGATCATCGTCGCCTATCCCGCGGGCGGCGATACCGACGTGCTGGCGCGCTGGATAGGCGAAAAGCTCGGCGCCAGATGGGGCCAGCCCGTCGTGGTCGAGAACCGCAGCGGCGCGGCCGGATCGATAGGCAGCGCCTACGTGGCCCGGGCCGCCGCCGACGGTTATACGCTGCTGCTGGCGCCCAACACACTGGCCATCGTGCCCCACGTCCTCAAGCCCGGCACTGGCGCCGACTACGACGCCCAGGCCGACTTCACGCCCATCGCCGAAATCGGCACCCAGTCGCTGTTCCTGGCCAGTTCCCAGCAATCCGGCGTGAAGTCCGTGAAGGAAGTCGTGGCCGGTGTGAAAGCGGGCACGCTACAAAGCTACGCCAGCCCCGGCGCGGGATCGCCCATGCACATCCTGGCAGAGCTTTTCGACAAGGCCGCCGGCACACGGATCAACCAGATCCCGTACCGGGGCAGCGCGCCGGCCATCGTCGACCTGGTGGGCGGACAGGTCCCGCTGATGTACACCACCCTCGGCCCCATCACCTCGTACGTCGCCAACGGCAAGCTGCGCCTGCTGGCCGTGGCCGACCCGCAGCGCTCGCCCTTCGCGCCCGAGGTCCCCACCTTCGCCGAGCTGGGCTACAAGAACGTCGAGGTCGGCGCCTGGCAAGCCCTGCTCGGGCCACGCGGTCTGCCGGCCGAGGTCGTGCAGAAGTTGAACGCGGCCGTGAACGAGATCATCAGGATGCCGGACATCGTTTCCCGCGCGGCGGTGATGGGGCTCACGCCCACGGGCGGCGCGCCCGAAGCGCTGGCCCGGCGCATCGCCGCCGAGGACACGCGCTACGCCCGCATCATCAAGGAATTCGGCATCCAGGCCAACTGAGCTTTCTTCGCGCGCGGCACTGCCGGGGGGCAGGCCGCGCGCGCCCCTCCCCTTCCGTGCTCCCGCGCGGACACGCTTTCTCCTCTGGAAGACAACAATGTTCAAGGTCGGTCACACCACCATGAAGCGGTACGCGTTCGCCTGCCTGCTGGCGGGCGCGGGCTCCGCCCACGCCCAGACCACGGGCGTCACCCTGTACGGCATCGCCGATATGGGCTTCGTCCATGAAAGCGGCGCGGCCGACGGCTCGCGCAACAAGCTCACCAGCGGCATGATGTCCGGCTCGCGGCTGGGCTTTCGCGGCCAGGAGAATCTGGGCTCGGGCATGAGCGCGTTCTTCGCGCTGGAGGCCGGCATCCTGATGGACACCGGCATGTCTGGCCAGGGCGGCACGCTGTTCGGCCGGCAGGCGCTGGTCGGGCTGGGCACGCCCTATGGCCGCCTCACGCTGGGCCGGCAATACACCACGCTCGCCGTGGCCCAGGCGGAACTCGATCCGTTCTCGACCGGCATGGCGGGCACGTCCGCGAACCTGATCTCGGCCGGCGGACGCGGCGGCAGCAACCGCTTCGACAACGCGGTGAAGTACAACTCGCCGTCCTTGCACGGACTGGAACTGGAAGCCTCCTACGCGCCGGGCGAGACCACGAACGGCGGCCAGAACGACCAGTACGGGGCCGCGCTGGGCTACGTGCGCGGACCGTTCCGGGGCAAGATCGCCTACGCCAACGCCAAGGACGCGAACGGCCCGGGCAAGGACGCGAAGGAAACCTTCCTGGGCATCCGCTACGACTTCGGCCCGGTGATCGGCTACCTGAACTACGTCATCAACCGCGGCGCCATCGTGCCTGGCACGCCCAACTACAAATCCCAGGACATCCTGGTGGGCGCCGTGGTCCCGATCGGCCAGGGGCGGCTGATCCTTTCCTACATCAACAAGAACGACCGGTCGGCCGACGACTTCGACGCGCGGCAATACGCGATCGGCTATGTCTATTCGCTGTCCAGGCGCACCAGCCTGTACACGTCCTACGCGTATATCCACAACAAGGCCTCCAACACCTCGCCCACGGGGTTCTACCGGGTGTGGAACGCCAACGACATCGGCAACGTGACGGCGGGCAACCGCGCGTTCAGCGTCGGTATCAATCACCAGTTCTGAGCGCCGCGGCGCGACGAGAAAACAGGACGCGTGGCCGACGTGCGCGACCGCCGGTCCGTGGCCGGCATCATGGATGGCGAAGGCCGGGGGTTTACACTTCCGGCCATGAGTTCCCTATTGCTGACGCCGGAGCAACGGCAGATCGTCTCGCAAGCCGGCCAATTCCTGCTGATCGACGCGGTGGCCGGCTCGGGCAAGACCACCACCCTGGCCCAGTGCGTGGCCTACCGCGAGCGCCAGGGCACGCCGGCCGACGGCATCCTCGCGCTGGTATTCACCGAGGCCGCCCGGCAGGTCTTCCTCCAGCGCCTGGCGCAAGCCGGCGCCTCGCGCTCGGTCCGGGTCGCCACCTACGCGGAATTCGCGCGCGGGCTGCTGTCCGACTGGCAGGCCCAGGGCCTGATCGACGGTGCCCAGGACTACCACCCCGACGCCGAAGCCATGCGGCCCTCCGTGTTCGAGGCCATCGAGGAAGCCGCCGCCGATCCGCAGGCGGACCGGGAATACGGCTACGACCTGAACAACCTGCATGCCGAGATCGTGATCAACCAGTTGTCCCGGCTCAAGGGCACGCTGGCCCTTGCCCGCTTCGAGGACGCCTCGGACGCGGAACTGGCCGACGAACTCGACCTGCCGCGCGGACTCCTGTCGATCTGCCGCGCCTACGAACGGCTGCGCCGGATCGACGCGGGTCATTTCGCGTTCCAGAGCGAGCACGATCTCGTCACCGACGTGCTGGCCATTGCCGATGAGCTGGGCGAGATCGTGCCCCTGCCCTGCCCCGCGCTGGTCGTGGCGGACGAATGGCACGACGCCAACGCCGCCCAGATCAACCTGCTGCGCAGACTGACCGGCCCGCGCACCCGCATCATCGCCGCTGGCGACAAAGAGCAGGTCGTCCACTCGTGGAACGGCGCCGACCCCCGCTACATGGGCGAAGCGTTCGAGCACCTTTTCCCCGGAACCCGGCGCCTGCCGCTGACCAACTCGTTCCGCTGCGGCCCGACGCTGGGCGCCTGCGCCCAGGCCTTGACGGCCCAGGTCTTCCAGTCCGGACGGGCGCAAGACACCGAGGTCGAAGTCGTGCGCTACGGCACGGGACCGGAGGACGATTGCTGCCGCCAGGTGGTGGACACGATCGCCGGCCTGGTCGAATCGGGCGCCGCGCGCAGCCTGGCCGACTGCGCCGTGGTGCTGCGCGACGCGCACCAGAGCATCGCGCTGGAGAACGCGCTGATCGCGCGCGACCTGCCCTATGCCACGGACGGCTGCCAGAGCTACCTCGATCGCATCGAGATCCTGATGCTGCGCGGCATCCTGCACATCGCCCGGCTGTCGATGGCACCCGTGCGCGACCGCGGCGACGTCAAGGCGATCCTGCGGGCGCTGGGCCTGTTCGCGGGGCTGGCCTATACGGAAAGCGAATGGGCTGACGCCGAACGCACCATCGCCACCGATCCCGACACCATCCGCTACTTCTACAGCGGCCGGCTCAGCCGTACCGCGGACGCGCAGGAAACGGTGGATCCCGCCACCCGCCGCTGGCGTGCCCGCTTCGCCGAGGTCTGCGACCATCTGATCGCCCAGGCCTCCTCGCTGTCCGCCGGCGAACTGCTGGCCCATGCGGCGGCGGAGCTGCAATTGGCCGACGTCACGCGGCGTCTGTTCGTGCACCGGCTGGACGCCCAGGCCGTCACCCGCTCCATCGACGGCTTCATCGCCTACGCCAACGCCACCGGCCTGGACGCCGCCGGCCTGCTGGCCCACCTGCACCAGGCCCAGCGCCGCAGCGGTGCGCTGAAAAAGGACAGACACCCGCTCGTCGTGACCACCGCGCGCGCCGCCAAGGGCAAGGAATGGCGCTTCGTACACATGCCCTTCGTCGTGGACGGCGAGTTCCCGCAGGCACACGCCGACCCGGCAGAGGAACGCCGGCTGTTCTATGTGGCGATGACGCGAACCAGCGAAAAACTGTTCCTGTACACCCCGCAGGGGCACGACAGCCATTTCATCCGTGCGATGAACCTGCCCGCGGCGCGCGCGGCCGCCCGCGCCCGGCCCGCCGCTCCCGTTGCGCCTGCCGCGCCGCCCCGGGTCTACCTGGACGTGCCCTACGGCGACAAGGACGCGGCCAAGCAACTGGGCGCGCAGTGGGACAACGTACAGCGGAAATGGTGGATCTCGCCCGCCATGCCGCGCCGGCTCTTCGCCAAGTGGCTACCCGCCGATGACGGCCCGGGCCGGCCGTGAAACAATGACACGGGCCTGTCCCCCGTCGCCCCGCCCATGCAGGAAAAACCCGCTTCCGGTCCTGGTATCGTCGTCCGCAGCCTGATGCTGCTGGCGGCCCTGCTGTGCCTGGCACTGGGCATCGTGGGCATCTTCGTGCCGGGCCTGCCGACCACGGTATTCATCCTGATGGCAGCCTGGTTCGCGGCCCGCGGATCCCCCCGCCTGCTGGCCTGGCTGGAGCGCCACCCGGTCTTCGGCGCCATGATCCGCAACTGGCGCGCCGACGGCTCTGTCAGCCGCCGCGCCAAATGGAGCGCCACCATCACGATGGTCCTGTGCGCTGCGGTCCTCTTCATCGCTCCCGTGCCGCGCTGGGCGGCCGGACTGTCCACCGCCATCATGCTGACGGTGGCCGTGTGGCTATGGCGACGGCCGGAACCCCGCTAGCTCCGCGCGTCAGGCCTGGGCAAGAGGAAGCCTGATCAAGCCTGCCGCCGCCGTCTGGTGCGTGGCTTCGTCGATCAGGATGAATGCCCCGGTGGCCGCGATGTCGTCGTAGGCGTCCAGCGCCAGCGCGTCGCGGGTGGCGATTTCCACGCGGCCGATATCGTTCATCGCGAACGGCGCTGCCTCGGCCGGGACTTCCGCGAGTTCATGGATGTCGCGCCGGGCCAGCACCGACTTGATCCTGGCCGAGGTCAGGCGGGTGCCGTGCTTGAGCAGATATTTGCGGGCGGGATTCAGGGCCTGGGTGTCCAGCCAGCAGATCTCGGCCTCGAACTGCCGCGCGACAAAGGCCGGCGCCGATTCGTGCACCAGCACATCGCCGCGCGATACGTCCACGTCCTCGTCCAGTACGACGGTGACGGAGTCGCCGGCGACGGCCCCCTCCACCACCCCGGCATGGACGACCAGCGACTTCACCGTCGCCGCCACGCCAGAGGGCTGGACCAGCACGCGGTCGCCCACGGCCAGCGAGCCGCTGGCGAGCTGCCCCATGTAGCCACGGAAATCATCGGCCCGGTCGCCGCCATGGCGTGCGACCAATTGCACCGGAAAACGCAGGGCCTTGCCGGAATCGTCCGTGCGCGCATCCAGCGCCTCCAGCAGTTCGAGCAGGGCCGGCCCCTCGTACCAGGGCGTGCGTCCGGACTTGCCGACGACATTGTCGCCGGTCAGCGCCGACAGCGGCAGGACATGGAAGCCGGCGATGCCGAGCTTCCCCGCCAGGGCCGCGTAGGCCGCGTGGATACGCTCGAACACCTCGCGGTTCCAATCGACCAGATCCATCTTGTTCACCGCGACCACGATGTGGCGGATGCCCAGCAGGTGCGCCAGGGTGCTGTGGCGCTTGGTCTGCGTCAGCAACTGGCCGTCCGCCGCGCGGGTGGCGTCGATCAGGATGATCGCGACGTCGGCGGTGGATGCACCGGTCACCATGTTGCGCGTGTACTGTTCGTGCCCGGGGGCGTCGGCGATGATGAACTTGCGCACCGGCGTCGAGAAATAACGGTACGCCACGTCGATCGTGATGCCCTGTTCGCGCTCGGCCTCCAGGCCGTCGGTCAGCAGCGACAGGTCGATCGTATCCCCCACCGTGCGCTTGTACTTGGCACGCGATATCGCGTCGAGCTGGTCGGCGAAAATGCCCTTGCTGTCGTACAGCAGCCGGCCGATCAGCGTCGATTTGCCGTCGTCCACCGAGCCGGCCGTGATCAGTCGCAGCACGCCTTTGTCGGCGGTGGAGAAAAATGCGGAATCGGTCATGGCGTTCATCAGAAATATCCTTCCTTCTTGCGGCGCTCCATCGAGGCCTCCGAGGTCTGGTCGTCCATCCGGGTGGCACCGCGCTCGGTGATGTCCGTCACGGCGGTCTCGGCGATGATCGCCAGCGGATCGGCGGCCTCGGAGGCCACCGGGCAGGTGCAAGAGATATCGCCCACGGTACGGAAACGCACCGTCAGGTTCTCGACCGCTTCGCCGTCCTGCGGCGGGGTGAGCGGTGTCACCGGCACCAGCAGGCCCTTGCGCCGGACCACGTCGCGCTGGTGCGCGTAGTAGATCGACGGCAGCGCGAGGTCCTCGCGGGCGATGTATTGCCACACGTCCAGCTCGGTCCAGTTCGAGATCGGGAACACGCGCATGTTCTCGCCGGCATGGACCCGGGTGTTGTAGAGGTTCCAGACCTCGGGGCGCTGGGCCTTGGGATTCCATTGGCCGAATTCGTCGCGGAACGAGAAGATGCGCTCCTTGGCGCGCGCCTTTTCCTCGTCCCGGCGGGCGCCGCCTATGCAAGCGTCGAAGCCGAACTCCTCGATCGCTTCCAGCAGCGTGACGGCCTGCGCGGCATTGCGCGAATCGGTCTCCTTGCGCAGCACGACCGAACCGCGCGCGATGGAGTCCTCGACGCTGCGCACGATCAGTTGCTCGCCCAGCTCGGCGGCGCGGACATCGCGGAAGGCGATCACTTCGTCGAAGTTGTGGCCCGTGTCGATGTGCATCAGCGGGAACGGGAACTTGCCGGGCCGGAATGCCTTCTCGGCCAGCCTGAGCAGCACGCATGAATCCTTGCCGCCGGAAAACAGCAGCACGGGCCGGGCGCACTCGGCCGCGACTTCGCGCATGATGAAGATGGCTTCGGACTCCAGCCAGTCGAGATGGCTGCGCGTGGTGTTCAGGATAGCGGGCATGGTTCAGCCTGGTTGCTTGGTTGTGACGACGGAGACCGGGATGGCCGACAGGTTGCCGGCGTGCAGCCCGCACTCCTTGGAGTCGGACGATTCCCACCACCAGCGGCCCGCGCGCAGGTCCTCGCCGGGCCGGATGGCGCGGGTACAGGGTTCGCAGCCGATCGAGGGATAGCCCCGGTCGTGCAGCGGGTTGTAGGGAATGTCCAGCGCGCGGATGGCGGCCCAGACTTCTTCCTGGGTCCACAGCGCGAGCGGGTTGTATTTGTGCAGCCCGAACACGGGATCGGGTTCGTCCAGCGGCAGTTCGCCCCGGGTCACGGCCTGCTCGCGCCGCTGTCCGGTGATCCATGCGCCGCGGCCCGCCAGCACGCGCCGCAGCGGCTCGACCTTACGGATCTCGCAACAGGCCTTGCGCAGTTCCACGCTTTCGTAGAACGCGTTCAGGCCGCGAGCGGCAACGTACTCCTGGACGGCGGCCGGATCGGGCCGCACGACGCCGATGGTGCGGCCATAGCGCCCCGCGATGCGATCGATCATCGCGACGGTCTCGGCGTTGAGCCGGCCGGTGTCCAACGTGAAGATCTCGATGGGCGGCCCGCCATCCAGGATGGCATGGGTCAGCACCATGTCCTCGGCGGCCAGCGACGAGGCCAGCGCCACGTCGGCATGCGCGCGAGCGATGTCGCCCAGCCGGTCGACCAGTTCGGACCAGCGTTGCGACGGAAAGGAAGAAGCGGTCACGGCGGCCATGGCTCAGGTAAGGAAGACTTGCGCGTTGCGCGGTTTGACGATCAGCGCCTCGCCGCCCTTCAGGTCGAGTTGGCGGAAGACCTCGGCGGGCAATTCGACCTCGACCGGCTGGTCCGACCCCTGGCGGGTGAGTTCCAGGTAGGCGCTGGGCCCCGACAGATAGGCCCGGTTGAACGTGGTGACAAGGCCGATATCGCCGTCGCTGTAGCGCTGCACGTCGAACTCGTGCGGCCGGATGTAGGCGGTGGCATTGGCATGCTGCGCGTCGGCCAGGTCGGGCGTGGGAATGGTCAGTCCGTCGGCGTGCAGCACCCCGGCATGGGTCTGGCCATGGAACTGGTTGACGTCGCCCAGGAAACCATAGACGAAGGGCGTGGCGGGCCGCTCCCAGACCTCGGTGGGAGTCCCCACCTGCTCGATGCGGCCGGCGTTCATCAGGACGACCCGGTCGGCCACCTCCAGCGCCTCTTCCTGGTCGTGGGTCACGAACACGCTGGCCACGTGCAGTTCATCGTGCAGGCGCCGCAGCCAGCGGCGCAACTCCTTGCGCACCTTGGCATCCAGCGCGCCGAACGGCTCGTCCAGCAGCAGCACCTGCGGCTCCACCGCCAGCGCCCGCGCCAGCGCGATACGCTGACGCTGTCCGCCCGACAATTGCGAAGGGTAGCGGTCGGCCAGCCAGTCGAGCTGGACCAGATTCAACAACTGGTGGACCTTGTCCTTGATCTGCGCCTCGGAGGGCCGCTGGCCGCGCGGCTTGACGCGCAGGCCGAAGGCCACGTTCTCGAACACGGTCATGTGGCGGAACAACGCGTAGTGCTGGAACACGAAACCGACCTGGCGTTCGCGCACGTGGACGTCGGTCGCGTCCTCGCCCGAAAAATAGACGCTGCCCTCGTCGGGCGTCTCGAGCCCGGCGATGATGCGCAGCAAGGTCGTCTTGCCGCAGCCCGACGGCCCGAGCAGCGCGACCAGTTCGCCCGACTCGATGTGCAGGGACACATCCTTGAGGGCATGGAAGTTTCCGAAACGCTTGGAGAGATGACGAACTTCGATACTCATGTCTTTAACCTTCCCGGGACGGTCAGCCGGCCGCCTTCAGTTGCAGCGACGCGGCGCCTGGAAATTCGGAGGGAATCGCCCGGTCCTTGAGCTGCCGGTCGCTGCGCCACTCGACCACGCTCTTGAGGACCAGCGTGACCAGAGCCAGCAGCGCGAGCACCGAGGCAACCGCGAACGAGGCTTGATATGCATATTCGTTGTAGAGGATTTCCACATGCAGCGGAATGGTGTTGGTCAGGCCACGGACATGGCCCGATACCACCGACACCGCGCCGAATTCTCCCATGGCCCGGGCGTTGCAGAGAATCACGCCGTACAACAGGCCCCACTTGATATTCGGCAGCGTCACCCGGCGGAACATCTGCCAGCCCGACGCGCCCAGGGTAAGCGCCGCCTGCTCCTCTTCGTTCCCCTGGGCCTGCATGAGCGGAATCAGCTCGCGGGCGATGAAGGGAAAAGTCACGAACAGGGTGGCCAGCACCACGCCCGGCACCGCATAGACGACTTTCAGGTCGTAGGCCTTGAGCAGCGGCCCCAGCCAGCCGTGCGAACCGAACAACAGCACATAGATCAATCCCGCCACCACCGGC
Source organism: Alcaligenaceae bacterium SAGV5 (assembly GCA_009360345.1). Taxonomy (GTDB): domain Bacteria; phylum Pseudomonadota; class Gammaproteobacteria; order Burkholderiales; family Burkholderiaceae_B; genus Pigmentiphaga. The sequence continues at coordinate 732,077 of SPDP01000001.1, read as the reverse complement.
GATACCGAGAACGGCAGGTCGATCAGCGTGACCAGTGCCTGCTTGCCACGGAACTGGAACTTGGTGATGGCCCATGCCGCCGCCACCCCGAGCACCAGGTTCAACGGCACGGCGATGACGGCGACCAGCAGCGTCAGCCGGATGGCGGCCAGTGCGTCCGGCTCGACCAGGGCCTCGACGTACAGCTCCCAGCCTTTCTTGAGCGCCTCGGAGAACACCACGGCCAGCGGCAGCAGCAGGAACAGGGCGAGAAACCCCAGGGACACCGCCAGCAGCAGGCGCCGCACCCATGCCGGTTCGTCGAGGTGGGCGGGACGGGCGGCACTCATGGGTTCTTCCCCAGGCCGCGCCGCGCCTGCCACCATTGCAGCAGGTTGATGAACAGCAGCAGGACGAAGGACAGCAGCAGCATGACCAGCGCGATCGAGGCCGCGCCGGCATAGTCGTACTGTTCCAGCTTGGTGATGATGAGCAGCGGCGTGATCTCGGACACCATGGGCATGTTGCCGGCGATGAAAACCACCGAACCGTACTCGCCCACGGCCCGCGCGAACGCCAGCGCGAAGCCCGTCAGCAGCGCGGGCAGGATCGTGGGCAGCAACACCTTCAGGAAAGTCTGCACGCGGCTGGCCCCCAGGCTGGTGGCGGCTTCCTCGAGCTCGCGCTCGGCGTCCTCCAGCACCGGCTGTACCGTCCGGACCACGAACGGCAGGCCGATGAAGATCAGCGCCACCACCACGCCCAGCGGCGTGTAGGCCACCTTGATGCCCAGCGGCTCCAGCCAGCGCCCCATCCATCCGTTCGAGGCGTACAGCGCGGTCAGCGCGATCCCCGCCACCGCGGTCGGCAGCGCGAACGGCAGATCCACCAGCGCATCGACGATCTTCTTGCCCGGGAAGTCATAGCGCACCAGCGTCCAGGCCACGGCCAGCCCCGCCACGAGGTTGACCAGCGCCGCCAGCAGCGCGGCGCCGAAGGTCAACCGGTACGAAGCCAGCACGCGGGGCGCGGTCACCGCCGCCCGGAACGTCTCCCAGTCCAGGGTCGCGCTCTTGAAGAACAGCGTGGACAGCGGGATCAGCACGATCAGGCTCAGGTAGAACACGGTGAAGCCCATGCTCAGCCCGAACCCGGGCAGCACGCCGAAACGATGCATCCGCCGCGGCCTGGCCACGGGCGGGCGCAGGGCGCCGAGAGTGGAGACGGACGACTTCAACGCTTGCCTGGCTGATAGAGTTGGTCGAACGTGCCGCCGTCCCCGAAGTGCGTCTTCTGTGCCTTTTGCCAGCCGCCGAAGACCTCATCGATCGTGATCAGGTTCACCTTGGGAAAGGCCGACGCGTACTTGGCGGCCACTTCGGGATTGCGGGGACGGTAGTAGTTCCTGGCGATGATCTCCTGCGCGTCCTTGGTGTACAGGTATTCCAGATAGGCCTGCGCGGCCTGGCGCGTACCCTTCTTGTCGACGTTCTTGTCGACCACGGCCACGGGCGGTTCGCACAGGATGGACAACGACGGCGCGACGATGTCGAACTTGTCGGGCCCCAGTTCCTTCAAGGACAGCAGCGCCTCGTTCTCCCAGGCCAGCAGCACGTCGCCCTGGCCGCGCTCGACGAAGGTCGTGGTCGCGCCGCGGGCGCCGCTGTCCAGCACCGGCACGTGCCTGAACAGCTCGGCGATGAATTCCCGCGCCTTGGCTTCGCTGCCGCCCGGCTGCTTCAAGGCATAGGCCCAGGCCGCCAGGTAGTTCCAGCGGGCGCCGCCCGAGGTCTTGGGATTGGGCGTGATGACCGAGACGCCCGGCTTGATCAGGTCGCCCCAGTCCTTGATGCCCTTGGGATTGCCCTTGCGCACCAGGAACACGATGGTGGAGGTGTAGGGCGAACTGTTCTGCGGCAGGCGCGCTTGCCAGTCGGCGGGCAACAGGTTGCCGCGCTCGTGCAGGGCGTCGATGTCGTAGGCCAGGGCCAGCGTGACCACGTCGGCGTCCAGGCCGTCGATGACCGATCGCGCCTGGGCGCCGGAGCCGCCATGGGACTGCCGGATGGTGAGGTCGACACCGGACTTTTTCTTGTATTCGGCCGCGAAGGCCTTGTCGAGATCCTTGTACAGCTCCCGCGTCGGATCATAGGAGACATTCAGCAGGGTCTGCTTCTGCTGTGCTGCAACAGGCGACACGGCGGCCGCCATGGCCAACACGGCAATACCCAGGGTCTTTCCCAGCAATCCGGCCATCCGAAGCTCCCACGAGTTTTTTCGAGGAATGAATGGTCGACCAGAAGCTCCATGCTTGGGAACGACATCTTGGATGGTTACTTATTCCCCGCCGATATAAACCTGGCGGGATACAGAACAAATACGCCGTTATGTCCTGGCGCGCATTAGATCATTTTCAAATTTTCGTTCTGATTTTCTTGTTTGCGACGCAACATGGACGATCGCTGGCGCCGCTCCCTCGCGCCGGCCCGAGCGGGAGAACCAACTTGAATTTCCAGCAACTGCGCTCCGTCCGCGAAGCCTTGCGCCGCAATTTCAACCTGACCGAGGTCGCCAATACGCTGTACACGTCACAGCCGGGCGTCAGCCGCCAGATACGCGAACTGGAGGACGAACTGGGCACGACGATCTTCGAGCGCGCCGGCAAGCGCCTGACCGGCCTGACCCAGCCGGGCAAGGAAATCGTCATCATCATCGAGCGCCTGCTGCTCGAACAGGAAAACCTGAAGCGCGCGGCCCAGGAGTTCGGCGCCCGGGACCAGGGCCGGCTGACCATCGCCACCACCCATACCCAGGCCCGCTACGCACTGCCTGTGGTCGTCCAGGCATTCCGGCGCAGCTTCCCCCAGGTCCACCTGAACCTGCAGCAGGGCTCGCCCCTGCACATCGCCGAATGGGTGGCCAGCGGCCAGGCCGACATCGGCATCGCCACCGAAGGGCTGCAGGCCGACACCCGGCTGTCGACTTTCGCCGGCTACCGGTGGAACCACGTCATCGTCGCGCCGCCCGGACATCCCATCCTGGCGCGCGAACGGCCGACGACCGACGAACTGGCCCGGCACCCGCTGATCACCTATGACACCGGACTGACCGGACGCTCGCACATCGACGCGGCATTCGCCCGCGCCGGCATCGTGCCGGACATCGTGCTGACGGCGATGGACGCCGACGTGATCAAGACCTATGTGGCGGCGGGCCTGGGCATAGGCATCATTGCCGCCATGGCCTACGACAGCGACGAGGACACCAAGCTGCGTTCGCTGGCGGCCGACCACCTGTTCGCGTCGAACATGACACGCCTGGCGGTGCGCCGCGGCGCCTACCTGCGCAACTTCGCCATCGCCTTCATCGAGATGTTCGCGCCGCACCTGGACCGCGACACGATCACCACGCAGCAGGACGAAGACGCGCCGGCGGCGCGGCAGCCCGAACCGGCCGGGGCGTGATCAGTTGAGGGTTCCGCCCTTGCCACCCGCGCTGAAGCGCCCCGCGCCGATCAGCGCGATGACGAGGCCGGCGCACAGATAGAGCCCCTGGAGCTCCAGCGTCCAGGCGCCGCTCTTGGTCACGGTGAAGATCTGGTTGGCATGGGCGAGCACGATGGCCACGGCCATGTTGATGGCGACCAGGAGGCCGCCAAGCCGGGTGTAGATGCCCACCAGCAGCAGGATGGGCGCGGCAATCTCGCCCACGTAGACGAAATAGGCGAGGAAAGTGGGCAGCCCGTGCGAGGCGACGAGCCCCTTGACGAAACCGATGCCGCCAATAACCTTCGGAATGCCATGCATCAGCATGAGCACCCCTACGAACACGCGCAGCAGGAGTTTTCCAAGATCGTCGGCGGTCTGGAGCATGGGAGTCCTAGCGGAGGAAAATGATGGCCCGCATTACAGCACATGTGCGTGACACGGGCATCTCTTCCCGCCGCGGGCTCACTCCTTGTTGGGCTGGGGCGTGGTGCGCAGGTAGGGCCGTACCACCTTGTAGCCCTTGGGGAACTTCTGCTTGAGCACCTCGGGGTCCTGCAGCGAGGGCACGATGATGACGTCCTCGCCGTCCTTCCAGTTCACCGGCGTCGCGACGCTGTAGTTGTCGGTCAGTTGCAGTGAATCGATCACGCGCAGGATTTCATCGAAGTTGCGCCCGGTACTCGCGGGATAGGTGATGGTAAGCCTGACCTTCTTCGCCGGGTCGATGACGAAGACCGAACGCACCGTGGCGGTGGCGCTGGCATTCGGGTGGATCATGTCGTAGAGCGTGGACACCTTGCGGTCGGCGTCGGCCAGGATGGGAAAGTCCACCCGGGTGTTCTGCGTGTCGTTGATGTCGCCGATCCATTGCTGGTGGGAATCGACCGGGTCGACCGACAGCGCCAGCACCTTCACGTTGCGCTTGGCGAACTCCTGCGCGAGCTTGGCGGTATAGCCCAGTTCGGTCGTGCAGACCGGCGTGAAGTCCGCCGGATGCGAGAACAGCACGCCCCAGCTGTCGCCGAGGTAACCGTGGAAATGGATACGACCCTTGGAGGAATCCTGTTCGAAATCGGGAGCGGTGTCGCCCAGACGCAATGCGGCCATGTCGGTCTCCTACGTGTCCAAATAAAACATTCTGGCGTTCGGCGGAAGAAGCAGGAACAAATGTTTCCACATATTAATATTTCTTCTAGTAATAACAAGAAAGCTGATTCTTATTTCCCCGCATAAGAACACCGCCCCGCGCGCAGCCCCGCCTTCCAAGCTGCGGTAATTAACAAACGAAAAATTCTTCGTTCCCAGTAATGAGCGCGGACGCCATCATGCGCCCATGCGACTGCAACCCTTGATCGTCCCCGGCTGGAACAACTCCGGGCCTGCCCATTGGCAGAGCCTGTGGGAAACCCGTCTGCCGCGCGCGGTGCGCGTGCAGCAGAACGACTGGGCTTCGCCCGGCCTGCATGACTGGACCGCGACGCTGGCCGCCGCCATCGAGGCGGCGCAGCGGCCGCCGCTGCTGATCGCCCATAGCCTGGGCTGCATCACGATATGCCACCTGCCGCTGCGCGTGCGCGAGAAGGTCGCGGGGGCGTTGCTGGTGGCGCCCGCCGACGTCGGACGCGCGAACGCCCCGGCGCGGCTGCGCTCGTTCTTCCCCGTGCCCATGCAGACACTGCCCTTCCAGAGCGTGGTGGTCGCCAGCACCAACGATCCGTATTGTTCGCTGGAACGGGCCCGTGAGTTCGCCGAAGCCTGGGGCAGCCGTTTCGAGCAGCTCGAAGACGCCGGCCACATCAACGCCGAATCGGGCTACGGCGAATGGCCGCAAGGCCTGAAACTTCTGGCGGCCCTGCGGCGCCGGGCGCACTGGCGCATTCCCGTCGCCCCCTGCCGCACGCCGCCGCTGCCGCCGTCGCAGGCGACCGGCCACCATCGCCCGTCTCCCTGAGCCGCGCCGCCGGCCGGCGGTTTCAGAAGGCGTCGACCGGCATCGCCAGCGTGCTGGCCCCACCCTGCAGGATCTCGCGGCGCAAGGCCTCGACCCGAGGCAGGAGGTGCGCGCAATAGAACCGCGCGCCAGCCAGCTTGGCCGGATAGAAGGCGTCGACATCCCCCTTCGCGATCCGTCGCCGGCACGCCAGCGCCGCGCGGGCCATCTGCCAGCCGCCATGCGTGAGCCCCGCCAGCATCAGATAGGGCACGCTGCCCGCGTAGACCTCGCGCGCGTCGTCCCGATAGCGCTCGACCACGAAACGCACGACTTCCTCGTAGGCCTGGATGGCGTCGGCCAATTGCCCACGCAGCGCCGCCAGTTCCTCGTCGCCGTCCAGCTCGGCCAGGGTTTCGCGCATGTGGCCGATGACGGCGGCGGCCACCGCGCCGCCATCGCGCGCGGTCTTGCGCCCCACCAGGTCATTGGCCTGGATCGCGGTGGTGCCCTCGTAGATCGACAGGATGCGGGCGTCGCGGTAGTACTGGGCGGCGCCCGTTTCCTCGATGAAACCCATCCCCCCGTGCACCTGTATGCCGAGCGAGGCCACCTCCACCGCCATCTCGGTCGAGAAGCCCTTGACGATGGGGACCATGTATTCGTAGAAGGCCTGGTTGCGCGCGCGCACCTGGGCATCGGGATGGCGGTGCGCGAAATCGTGCGCCCCGGCGGCCACGTAGGCCACGGCGCGGGCGGCCTCGGTCAGCGTGCGCATGGTCAGCAGCATCCGCCGCACGTCCGGATGATGGACGATGGCCACCGGCCCCGCCGAGCCCTCGACCGCCCGGCTCTGCACGCGGTCCCTGGCATAGGCCACGGCATGCTGGCTGGCGCGCTCGGCCACCGCGATACCTTGCAAACCGACGGCGAAGCGCGCGGCGTTCATCATGATGAACATGGTTTCCAGGCCACGGTTGGCTTCGCCCACCAGGTAGCCGATGGCGCCCGGGCCCACCTCGCCCTTGTCCTCGCCGTACAGCAGGACGGCCGTGGGACTGGCCTTGATGCCCAGCTTGTGCTCGATCGAGGCGCACCAGACGTCGTTGCGCCTGCCCAGCGACCCGTCGTCGTTCACCAGGAACTTGGGCACGACGAACAGCGACAGGCCCTTGATGCCCTCGGGCGCGTCGGCCAGACGGGCCAGCACCATGTGCACGATATTCCGTGCCATGTCGTGCTCGCCGTAGGTGATGAAGATCTTCTGCCCGTGCAGCCGGTAGCTGCCGTCGGGCTGCGCGACGGCGCGCGTGCGCACCAGCGACAGGTCCGAGCCGGCCTGCGGCTCGGTCAGGTTCATGGTCCCGGTCCAGGAACCATCGATCATCGACGGAATGAAGCGCCGCTTCTGTTCCTCGGTCCCGGCCGTCAACAGCACCTCGATGGCGCCATCGGTCAGCAAGGGACACAGCGCGAACGACAGGCAGGCGGCGTTCAGGTTTTCCATGCACGGGGTGGCGACCACCTTGGGCAGGCCCTGCCCCCCGAAGTCCACGGGATGCTGCAAGCCTTGCCAGCCCCCCTCGACGAAGCTGCGGAATGCCTGGGCGAACCCCGGCGATGCGGTGACGGCGCCGTCGCGCCAGGTGGGCGGCTGGAGATCGCCGTCACGGTTGAGGGGCGCGATCACGTCCTGGAGCAGGCGCGCGTTCTCGTCCAGGATCGCATCGACGACTTCCTGGCCGGCGTCCTCGCCACCGGGCAATTGATGAACCTTGTCCAGGCCGGCCAATTCGCTCAGCACGAATCGGATGTCCCGCAATGGAGCCACGTAAGCCATGCAAACCTCCGGTCAATTGGGGTACCGAGGGCCGTGCGGCGGCAAGACCGGCGGCCCGGCCCTGTTCGGGTGCGCCGCCGCGCCCTTGCGGGGCGCGGCGGCGTTCGCGCCTACAGCGCTTTCGTCAGCTCGGGTACGGCGGTGAACAGGTCGGCCACCAGCCCGTAGTCGGCCACGCCGAAGATCGGCGCCTCGGCATCCTTGTTGATCGCCACGATCACCTTCGAGTCCTTCATGCCCGCCAGATGCTGGATCGCGCCGGAGATCCCCACCGCCACATACAGCTGCGGCGCGACGATCTTGCCGGTCTGGCCCACCTGCCAGTCGTTGGGCGCATAGCCCGCGTCGACCGCGGCGCGCGAAGCGCCCATGGCCGCGCCCAGCTTGTCCGCCAGCGGCTCGAGCAGCTTGAAGTTCTCGGCGCTGCCCATCCCGCGCCCGCCCGACACCACGGCCTTGGCCGCGGTCAATTCCGGGCGGTCGCTCTTGGCGACCTCGCGCCCCACGAACGAAGACTTGCCGCCGTCGCCCACCGCGGCCAGGTTCTCCACCGGCGCCGAACCGCCCGCGGCCGCGGCCGCGTCGAAGGCCGTCGTGCGCACGGTGAGCACCTTGACGGCGTCGACCGACTGCACCGTGGCGATCGCGTTGCCCGCGTAGATGGGGCGCTCGAACGTGTCGGCCGAATCGATGCCGATGATGTCCGAGATCTGCGCCACGTCCAGCTTCGCCGCCACGCGCGGCGCGACGTTCTTGCCGTACGCCGTGGCCGGGAAAAGGATGTGGCTGTGGCCCTGGGCCACCGCCAGCACCTGCGCCGCCACGTTCTCGGCCAGGCCGTCGGCCAGCGAAGCGCCGTCGGCCGCCAATACCTTGGTCACGCCCGCCACCTGCGAGGCGGAAGCGAAGGGTGAGGAAAGCGGTTTGCAGCGGTTACGCATAAGCGGGCGCAGCGAACAGGCCGACCAAAAGAAGGGGTCTTGCGGCAGGGTGGTAGCGCGGCAAGGGTCTGACGAGTCGAAGTGGGTGGCGTAGTAAGCAGCAGCCAACGACGATTTGACAGACGTAAAAAACTTCTTCATAATCTCGTTTCTCTGCTGATGACGCAGCGCCAAGCAAGACAGCGCAGCGAACGGCAGGAAAGCGAAGCAGTAGGCAGTACCGCTCTTTAACAAATAAACAGCCGATAAGTGTGGGCACTTGGTTGGGTGCGAGACGGTTGGGCCGGGTCAAACTGGTTCAAGCGATCAACGCAAAAGAAATCAAGTGCTCATATAAAGAAGTTTGTAGGTAAATCATTTATCTGCAATTTCTTTGAGTACGCAAGCGATCGTGCCATGGGATTCGTCCCATAGTACGAAACAAATCTAGAGATTAAACTGAAGAGTTTGATCCTGGCTCAGATTGAACGCTAGCGGCATGCCTTACACATGCAAGTCGAACGGCAGCGCGGACTTCGGTCTGGCGGCGAGTGGCGAACGGGTGAGTAATGCATCGGAACGTGCCCAGTAGCGGGGGATAACTACGCGAAAGCGTGGCTAATACCGCATACGCCCTACGGGGGAAAGGGGGGGATCGCAAGACCTCTCACTATTGGAGCGGCCGATGTCGGATTAGCTAGTTGGTGGGGTAAAGGCCTACCAAGGCGACGATCCGTAGCTGGTTTGAGAGGACGACCAGCCACACTGGGACTGAGACACGGCCCAGACTCCTACGGGAGGCAGCAGTGGGGAATTTTGGACAATGGGGGCAACCCTGATCCAGCCATGCCGCGTGTGCGAAGAAGGCCTTCGGGTTGTAAAGCACTTTTGGCGGGAAAGAAACGGCGCCGGATAATACCTGGCGTAACTGACGGTACCCGCAGAATAAGCACCGGCTAACTACGTGCCAGCAGCCGCGGTAATACGTAGGGTGCAAGCGTTAATCGGAATTACTGGGCGTAAAGCGTGCGCAGGCGGTTCGGAAAGAAAGATGTGAAATCCCAGGGCTCAACCTTGGAACTGCATTTTTAACTCCCGAACTAGAGTATGTCAGAGGGGGGTGGAATTCCACGTGTAGCAGTGAAATGCGTAGATATGTGGAGGAACACCGATGGCGAAGGCAGCCCCCTGGGATAATACTGACGCTCATGCACGAAAGCGTGGGGAGCAAACAGGATTAGATACCCTGGTAGTCCACGCCCTAAACGATGTCAACTAGCTGTTGGGTTCTTCGGAGCTTGGTAGCGCAGCTAACGCGTGAAGTTGACCGCCTGGGGAGTACGGTCGCAAGATTAAAACTCAAAGGAATTGACGGGGACCCGCACAAGCGGTGGATGATGTGGATTAATTCGATGCAACGCGAAAAACCTTACCTACCCTTGACATGTCTGGAATCCTGAAGAGATTTAGGAGTGCTCGAAAGAGAACCGGAACACAGGTGCTGCATGGCCGTCGTCAGCTCGTGTCGTGAGATGTTGGGTTAAGTCCCGCAACGAGCGCAACCCTTGTCATTAGTTGCTACGAAAGGGCACTCTAATGAGACTGCCGGTGACAAACCGGAGGAAGGTGGGGATGACGTCAGGTCCTCATGGCCCTTATGGGTAGGGCTTCACACGTCATACAATGGTCGGGACAGAGGGCAGCCAACCCGCGAGGGGGAGCCAATCCCAGAAACCCGATCGTAGTCCGGATTGCAGTCTGCAACTCGACTGCATGAAGTCGGAATCGCTAGTAATCGCGGATCAGCATGTCGCGGTGAATACGTTCCCGGGTCTTGTACACACCGCCCGTCACACCATGGGAGTGGGTTCTACCAGAAGTAGGTAGCCTAACCGTAAGGGGGGCGCTTACCACGGTAGGGTTCATGACTGGGGTGAAGTCGTAACAAGGTAGCCGTATCGGAAGGTGCGGCTGGATCACCTCCTTTCAGCGCGTAAAGTGCTTGATCAAGTGTCCACTCTTATCGGTTGTTCATTAAGCTGGATCGGTGAGGAAAAGGGGCAAGCGCAAGTGGCTTGACGTTCCTTGGCCTGGGATGCAGATCCGTGGAATAAGGGTCTGTAGCTCAGTCGGTTAGAGCACCGTCTTGATAAGGCGGGGGTCGTTGGTTCGAATCCAACCAGACCCACCAGTAAGCAGAAGCGCATGTTTCTGTGGGGGTTTAGCTCAGCTGGGAGAGCACCTGCTTTGCAAGCAGGGGGTCGTCGGTTCGATCCCGTCAACCTCCACCATTTTCGGTGGGAATTCCTCGGATCACCAGAATTCAGGTTTAAGTGCAGCGTGCTGTGCTTAAAGCTGGGCTTTGGCTCGGTGTAGTACGATTTGGCTGTTCTTTAACAATTTGGAAGAAGCACAACAGTAAATGTTGTTCGACACGCTGGTTAAGAGCCAGTGGAGTATATGTCGAATAACGGGTTGTGATTGCATATATCAGTTCCAGAATGCTCATGTTCTGGAACGGCACAAACGCTAGAGTAAACCAGCCTATAGCCGCTACGGTTATAGGATCAAGCGACTAAGTGCATGTGGTGGATGCCTTGGCGATCACAGGCGATGAAGGACGTAGTAGCCTGCGATAAGCTGCGGGGAGCTGGCAAACAAGCTTTGATCCGCAGATTTCCGAATGGGGAAACCCACCGCTTCGGCGGTATCGTTATCTGAATACATAGGGTAACGAGGCGAACCGGGTGAACTGAAACATCTCAGTAGCTCGAGGAAAAGAAATCAACCGAGATTCCGAAAGTAGCGGCGAGCGAAATCGGATCAGCCTGTACGAGTTAGCTTCGGTGATAGAAGAACGGATTGGAAACTCCGGCCATAGCAGGTGATAGCCCTGTATTCGAAATCATTGAAGTGGGACTAAGCGTACGATAAGTAGGGCGGGACACGTGAAATCCTGTCTGAAGATGGGGGGACCATCCTCCAAGGCTAAATACTCGTGATCGACCGATAGTGAACCAGTACCGTGAGGGAAAGGCGAAAAGAACCCCGGAAGGGGAGTGAAATAGATCCTGAAACCGCATGCATACAAACAGTCGGAGCCTCCTTGTGGGGTGACGGCGTACCTTTTGTATAATGGGTCAGCGACTTACATTCAGTGGCAAGCTTAACCGAATAGGGGAGGCGTAGCGAAAGCGAGTCCGAATAGGGCGTTCAGTCGCTGGGTGTAGACCCGAAACCAGACGATCTATCCATGGCCAGGTTGAAGGCACGGTAACACGTGCTGGAGGACCGAACCCACTAGTGTTGAAAAACTAGGGGATGAGCTGTGGATAGGGGTGAAAGGCTAAACAAGTCTGGAAATAGCTGGTTCTCCCCGAAAACTATTTAGGTAGTGCCTCGAGTATTACTCCAGGGGGTAGAGCACTGTTATGGCTAGGGGGTCATGGCGACTTACCAAACCATTGCAAACTCCGAATACCTGGAAGTACAGCTCGGGAGACAGAGCACCGGGTGCTAACGTCCGGACTCAAGAGGGAAACAACCCAGACCGCCAGCTAAGGTCCCCAAATATCGCTAAGTGGGAAACGAAGTGGGAAGGCATAGACAGTCAGGAAGTTGGCTTAGAAGCAGCCATCCTTTAAAGAAAGCGTAATAGCTCACTGATCGAGTCGTCCTGCGCGGAAGATGTAACGGGGCTAAGCGATATACCGAAGCTGCGGATGCGTGGATTTATCCATGCGTGGTAGGGGAGCGTTCTGTAAGCCTGCGAAGGTGGCTTGTAAAGGCTGCTGGAGGTATCAGAAGTGCGAATGCTGACATGAGTAGCGATAAAGAGGGTGAAAAGCCCTCTCGCCGTAAGTCCAAGGTTTCCTACGCAACGTTCATCGGCGTAGGGTGAGTCGGCCCCTAAGGCGAGGCAGAGATGCGTAGCTGATGGGAAGCTGGTTAATATTCCAGCACCGTCGTTTAATGCGATGGGGGGACGGATCGCGGAAGGTCATCGGGGTGTTGGAAGTCCCCGTTGCTGCATCGAAGAAGGCACTTAGGCAAATCCGGGTGCGTAATTCAAGGGTGTGGCACGAGCGAACTTGTTCGCGAAGTGATTGGAAGTGGTCCCAAGAAAAGCCTCTAAGCTTCAGTTAAACGAGACCGTACCGCAAACCGACACAGGTGGACGGGATGAGTATTCTAAGGCGCTTGAGAGAACTCAGGAGAAGGAACTCGGCAAATTGATACCGTAACTTCGGGAGAAGGTATGCCCTGGTAGCGTGAAGCGCCTGCGCGCTGAGCGTGAAAGGGTCGCAGAGAATCGGTGGCTGCGACTGTTTAATAAAAACACAGCACTCTGCAAACACGAAAGTGGACGTATAGGGTGTGACGCCTGCCCGGTGCCGGAAGGTTAATTGATGGAGTGCAAGCTCTTGATCGAAGCCCCGGTAAACGGCGGCCGTAACTATAACGGTCCTAAGGTAGCGAAATTCCTTGTCGGGTAAGTTCCGACCTGCACGAATGGCGTAACGATGGCCACACTGTCTCCTCCTGAGACTCAGCGAAGTTGAAATGTTTGTGATGATGCAATCTACCCGCGGCTAGACGGAAAGACCCCATGAACCTTTACTGCAGCTTTGCATTGGACTGTGAACCGGTCTGTGTAGGATAGGTGGGAGGCGTTGAAACCGAGTCGCTAGATTCGGTGGAGCCAACCTTGAAATACCACCCTGATTTGTTTGCGGTTCTAACCTTGGCCCGTTATCCGGGTCGGGGACAGTGCATGGTGGGCAGTTTGACTGGGGCGGTCTCCTCCTAAAGGGTAACGGAGGAGTTCGAAGGTACGCTAGGTACGGTCGGAAATCGTGCTGATAGTGCAATGGCATAAGCGTGCTTAACTGTGAGACTGACAAGTCGAACAGGTGCGAAAGCAGGACATAGTGATCCGGTGGTTCTGTATGGAAGGGCCATCGCTCAACGGATAAAAGGTACTCTGGGGATAACAGGCTGATACCGCCCAAGAGTTCATATCGACGGCGGTGTTTGGCACCTCGATGTCGGCTCATCTCATCCTGGGGCTGTAGCCGGTCCCAAGGGTATGGCTGTTCGCCATTTAAAGAGGTACGTGAGCTGGGTTTAAAACGTCGTGAGACAGTTTGGTCCCTATCTGCCGTGGGCGCTGGAGATTTGACGGAGCCTGTTCCTAGTACGAGAGGACCGGAATGGACGTACCGCTGGTGTACCGGTTGTCATGCCAATGGCATTGCCGGGTAGCTATGTACGGAAGAGATAACCGCTGAAGGCATCTAAGCGGGAAACTCGTCTGAAGATAAGATCTCCCGGGGGCTTGACCCCCCTGAAGGGCCGTTCGAGACCAGGACGTTGATAGGTCGGGTGTGGAAGCGCAGTAATGCGTTGAGCTAACCGATACTAATTGCCCGTGCGGCTTGATCCTATAACCCTGGCGGTTGTAGCGTGTGCCGCAGTCACACACCAGGCAGCATCCCTGCTGCCACACTGTTGCGCTTCTTCCCAATTGGGCAGGTTGTTCGAGCCTGCGCCAGGATCTCACCATCCTCGCGCGATCAACAGCCCGCCAACCAGTCAAAGCCTGACGACCATAGCAAGGTGGTCCCACTCCTTCCCATCCCGAACAGGACAGTGAAACGCCTTTGCGCCGATGATAGTGGACGGACGTCTGTGAAAGTAGGTCATCGTCAGGCTACCTTACCCTCAAAACCCCCGACCGGAATACCGGCCGGGGGTTTTGTCTTTCTACCCCACCACCGCTGACCGCGCTTGTCATGGCGACCGCTTGTCCAGGAGAGGGGAACGGCTGTCTCCTTTTCCCGGTCAAGAAAGGATCGCGGACAAGGAGAACGACATGAAAGCAGTGCGCTTGCTGGCGGGATGGATGGCGGCCCTTGGCATGGCAATGGCCACCACGGGGTGGGCCCAGCCCGCGAGGCCGGGCAAGGACGTGCCCATGACCCGCGCGGCATTGCCCGCCGGGGTGCAACGGTCGACCTGGGTGGACGGCCTGGAGCATCCCTGGGGATTGGCTCTGCTGCCCCAGGGCGGCGCGCTGGTCACCGAGCGTCCGGGGCGCTTGCGGGTGGTGTCCGCCCGCGGGGAGCTGTCAGCACCGGTCGCGGGTACGCCCAAGGTCGATGCGCGCGGCCAGGGCGGCCTGCTGGACGTGGTGCTGCACCCCGACTTCGCGCGCAATGGCCTGGTCTATCTGAGTTACGCCGAGGCCGGCGAAGGAGGCAACAGCACGGCCGTGGCTCGTGGCAGGCTGGTGCAGGATGCAGGCCAGTGGCGGTTTGCCGATTCCACGGTCGTTTTCCGCCAGGCACCCAAGTTCGCCAGCACGCTGCACTTCGGTTCGCGCCTCGTCTTCGCGCGCGACGGCAAGCTGCTCATCACGCTGGGTGAACGTTCCAGCCGCCAGACGAGGCCGGACGCGCAAGGTTTGAACACGCATCACGGCAAGGTGGTGAGGATCAACGACGATGGCGGCGTGCCGCGCGACAATCCATTCGCTGGCGACAATCGCGCGTTGCCCGAGATCTGGTCGCTGGGACATCGCAATCCCCAGGGGGCGGCGCTGAATCCCCGCACCGGCGAACTGTGGATGGTCGAACACGGCCCCCAGGGCGGTGACGAGCTGAACGTCGTCCGGGCGGGCAAGAACTACGGTTGGCCCTTGTACACGTATGGCGAGGAGTACGGCGGCGGGCGTATCGGGCAGGAGGCATCGCCGCCCGGCTTCGAGGCGCCCTTGCACAGCTGGGTGCCGTCGGTGTCGCCGAGCGGGCTGGCGTTCTATACCAGCCAGGCCATTCCGTCGTGGACGGGCAGTCTGTTTACCGGAGCGCTGAGCGGACAGGCGCTGATACGCTTGCAACTGGACGGTGGGAAAGTGGTGCGCGAAGAGCGTCTGCTGACCGACCTGGGTGACCGGATTCGCGATGTCGTGATGGGGCCGGCGGGCGAACTGTATTTGCTGACCGACGCGAGGCAGGGGAAGATCCTGGTCCTGCGCGGCACGGGGGCCGGCACCTAGGCCGGGCGCGGCCGGAAAGGCGCCCGGACCGCGTCGGCCGGGCGCTGGCGGGAGCCCCGCTAAGCCGGGGCGACCTTTTTACTTCAGGTGCGCGTTGACGATCTTGGTCAGCTCGAACATGTCGACGCTGGGCTTGCCGAACAGCTCTTTGAGCTTGGCATCGCCGTTGATGTTGCGCTTGGCCTTGGGATCCTGCAGCTTGTGCTTCTTGATGTATTCCCAGATCTTGCGCGTGACTTCGGTGCGCGGCAGCGGGGCGGGGCCGATGATGGCGGCCAGCGTGGCGCTGGGGGTCATGGGCTTGAGGAAGGCTGCGTTGACTTTGCGGGGAGCCTTGGTCGCGGCCTTCTTGGCCGGAGCGGCCTTCTTGGCGGCCGGGGCTTTTTTAGCCGGAGCGGCTTTCTTGGCGGGCGCGGCTTTTTTCGCCGGCGCCTTCTTGGCTGTGGCCATGCTGTACTCCTAAAAAGGGGTTCAATCGTCAGATCGTAGGCAGGGCCACACCGCAGTGCGCGAGAGGCAGACTCCAGAACTGCGGAATAACCCCGCGAGCGCAGCATATCGCCTTGCTGGGCAAAGCCACAACAAAATTCCAACAGAAAGGGCGTTTCCCCGGGGTTTTCGACGGGGATGCAACGCTTGGGGGGGAGCGATGGCCGGTAGAATGGTCACATTGCCGTCTACGCCCCTGTCGGGATGTGCCCGCCGATGTCTGCATCTGTTCCGTTTCGTTTCCGGTCGTCCGGTTTTCTGCTGGCTTTCGCGACGCTGCTCGCGGGCTGTGCCGGTCCCGCCTCCCAGCGGGAAGACCTGGCGGAACCGGCGACGGGCGCCGCGGCGCTGATGCTGTCGCAGTCTCCATCGGCCGTGGGCGAGGCCCCGGCGGGATGGCGGCCCTGGATCATCCGGCCCGACAAGACCAAGACCCGCTACCAGGTCGCCCGCGCCAAGGTGGGCGGACAGGAGCGTCCGGTGCTGCATGCCGTGGCGGAGTCCGCCGCGAGCGGGATGTGGGTGCCGGTGAACCTGCCGGCTGCCCAGGTGCCCTATGTGCGCTGGTCCTGGCGCACCGACGCGATGATAGACCGCGCCGACAGTTCCCGCCCCGAGACCGAGGACGCGCCGGCGCGGCTGGTGCTGGCTTTCGACGGCGACTGGCGCAAGCTGCCGCTGCGGGACCAGATGCTGGCCGAGACCGCGCGCATGCTGCTGGGGCGCGAAGTGCCTTACGCCACCCTCATCTACACCTGGGATTCCGGCAAGCCGGTGGGCGCCAACCTGGCCAATGCCCACACGTCCCGCATCCGCCTGAAAGTGGTCGAGTCCGGTCCCGGGCGCACGGGCCGCTGGCTCGATTACGAGCGCAACTATGTGCAGGACTACATCGAGTTGTTCGGAGAAGCGCCCGGTACGCTGGTCGGCGTGGGGGTCATGACCGACACGGACAACACCCGAGGCTACGCCGAAAGCTGGTATGGCGACATTCAGCTTTTGACACCAAGTCGTACCGCGCTGGGGGAACTCCCGGACGGCCCGGTTATCGATTGACATTCGGGCCGCGGAGCGGCCGCAGGACCGGAGAGCAGGAATGGAAGCTGGGGTGGCGTTGCGTTCGCCGCTGGAAGCAATACGCAAGTTTCACGATGATCTGACGCTGCTGCGGCGCGACCTGCACGCGCATCCCGAGCTCGGATTCGAAGAGGTGCGCACCTCGGGTATCGTCGCCAAGGCGTTGGAGCTGCTGGGCGTGGAGGTGCACCGGGGCATAGGCAAGACCGGCCTGGTCGGCGTCATCCGGGGCCGGCGCTGCGACAGCGGTCGCATGATCGGCCTGCGGGCCGACATGGACGCGTTGCCGATGGCCGAGGACAACGCCTTCGAGCACCGTTCCAGCAAGCCGGGCCTGATGCACGGCTGCGGCCATGACGGCCACACCACCATCCTGCTGGGTGTGGCCCGCTATCTGTCCAGGACACGCAACTTCGACGGCACCGCGGTGCTGATCTTCCAACCGGCCGAGGAAGGACTGGGCGGGGCGCGCGCCATGATGGAAGATGGGCTGTTCGACATCTTTCCTTGTAACGAAATCTACGCGCTCCACAACTGGCCGGGGCTGCCGGCGGGCAAGGTCGGCATCAATCCCGGACCCATGATGGCCGCTTCGGACCGCTTCGAGATCGTGATCGAGGGCAAGGGCGGCCATGGCGCGCATCCCTACCAGACGATCGACCCGGTCGTGGTGGCGGGCCAGATCATCACGGCGACGCAGTCCATCGTCGCGCGCAACGTCAATCCGCTGGATTCCGCGGTGGTGTCGATCTGTTCCGTGCAGGCCGGCCATCCGGGCGCGATGAGCGTGATTCCGCGCGAGGCGCGCCTGGTGGGCACGGTCCGGACCTTCCGCCGCACGGTGCAGGAAATGGTCGAGACGCGGCTGCGGGACCTGTCCTCGTCGATCGCGGCCGCGTTCGGCGCCACCGCCACGCTCAAGTACGACCGCATCTATCCGGCCACCATCAACACGCCGCGGGAAGCCAACTTCGTGGCCGACGTGGCGACCGCGATGTTGGGCAGGGAGAACGTCATCCGCGACCTGACGCCGTCGATGGGAGCCGAGGATTTCTCGTTCATGCTGCAAGGACGGCCGGGGGCCTACTTCCGGCTGGGGCAGGGCGGGGCGGAACAGGGCTGCTTCCTGCACAGCAGCAACTACGATTTCAACGACGCGGTGATCCCCCTGGGCGCGGGCATCATGGCCTCGTTGGTCGAACGCAGCATGCCGGTCGTGGACTAGGCTGTCGCCTGCGTGCGAGGCGCCGGTTGGCGTGGGCAGGCGCCTGGGGCGCGAGGATTGGCGCCAGGCGCGGTTCGGGCCGTAAAATGAGGGCAACCGGGCCGGCGCGGGTGCGGCGTACGCGCCCGCGCCGGCCGATCCTCCGATACGCCCTTGGCCGCATCCATGACTACTTCCACGCTGACCATCACCCGCCCCGACGACTGGCACCTGCACCTGCGCGACGGCGAGGCGCTCGAAGCCGTCGCCGCGCACTCCGCGCGCCAGTTCGCCCGCGCCATCATCATGCCCAACCTGAAGCCGCCGGTCACCACCACGGCCCAGGCGCTGGCATACCGGGACCGCATCGTGGCGGCGCTCGGCAAGCGCGGCATCGGGCCGGATGCGTTCACGCCGCTGATGACGCTGTACCTGACCGACAATACGGCGCCCGAGGAAATCCGGCGTGCCCGCGAGTCGGGCGCGATCCAGGCGGTCAAGCTGTATCCGGCCGGCGCGACCACGAACTCGGATGCCGGCGTGACGGACCTGCTGGGCCGTTGCGCCAAGGTGCTGGAAGCCATGGAAAAGGCCGGCATGCCACTGCTGACCCATGGCGAGGCCACCGATCCCGCCATCGACGTGTTCGATCGCGAACAGGTCTTCATCGACCAGGTCATGATTCCCCTGCGCCGGGCCTTCCCGGCGTTGAAGGTGGTGTTCGAGCACATCACGACGGCCGACGCCGCGCAGTACGTGCGCGACGCCGAGGGCCCGATCGCGGCCACCCTCACGCCCCAGCACCTGCTGTACAACCGCAATGCCCTGTTCCAGGGCGGCATGCGCCCGCACTGGTACTGCCTGCCGGTGCTCAAGCGCGAGACGCATCGCCAGGCCCTGGTGGAGGCCGCCACCAGCGGGAACCCGCGCTTCTTCCTGGGCACCGACAGCGCGCCCCATGCGCGCGGGCTGAAGGAACACGCCTGCGGCTGCGCGGGCTGCTTCACGGGGCTGCATGCCATGGAGCTGTACGCCAAGGCTTTCGACGACGCGGGCAAGCTGGACGCGCTGGAAGCCTTCGCCAGCTTCCACGGACCCGACTTCTACGGGCTGCCGCGCAATACGGGCACGATCACGCTGGTGCGCGAGCCCTTCCGCATTCCCGACGAATTGTCGTTCGGCCAGCAGACCATCGTACCGCTGGCCAGCGGGGAGACCCTGCCATGGCGGGTCTCGATCTGACCCACATCGACTGGGGCCAGCCCTGGTTCGCCGGCATCGCCCACAAAGGCGAGATGCTGGCACCCACGGGCGACGAGCCCTTGTGCGACCGCCTGAACCGGCTGCTCACGGCGGGCGAGGGGGGCCACGGCGCACGCGGGCGCATGCGGGTGGCCTCGGGCAAGCCGCTGTTGTTCGCGCCCCAGTCCGACCTGCCCGAGGGCAGGGCCTATGAGGCGCACATCCACCAGACCGGGCGCATTCCCACGCGGGACAACCTGCACGATCTTTTCAACGGGCTGGCGTGGCTCGCGTTTCCGCAGACCAAGGCGCGGCTGAACGCGATGCAGGCGCGCACGCTGAAGAAGGCGCCCGCCGCCGAGGGCAGGGGACTCTTGCGGGATGCCGTGACGGTCTTCGACGAGAACGGGCTGGTGCTGGCCTGCTCCGGCGACGAACTGGCGCAGGCGCTGCGCCGCTTCGATTGGCGCACGCTGTTCGTCGAGCGCCGCACCGCGACACTGATGCAGACAGAGCCCTGGGCGGTCGGCCACGGGCTGCTGGAAAAGCTGGTGCGGCCCTACAAGGCCATCACCGCGCATACGCTGATCGTGCCGGTCGACGATTCCTATTTCCGCGCCTCGCCCACGCAGCGGCGGACCACCGTGGACCGGCTGGTGGCCGACTGGCTGGACAACTGGCCCTTCTTTACCGCGCGCGACCTGTGCCCGCTGCCGGTGCTGGGGCTGCCCGGCTGGTGGCCCGACAACACTTCGCCAGGGTTCTACGACGATTCCGAGGTTTTCCGCCCCGGCCGCACTCGTCAGCGGTAAAATAGCCGCGCAGAGCAGATCAGGCAGTCGCGGTGCCTTCGGGCATCGAGGAAGGTCCGGACTCCACAGGACAGGATGGCGGCTAACGGCCGTCCGGCGATCGCCGGGGCGCAAGCCCGGGCGCGAAGCCGAGGAACAGGGCCACAGAGACGAGTCTGCGGCGAGGGCGGACGCTGTCCGCACCGGTACGGCCACTCCGTACCGTTCGCACGGGCAACCGTGCGAGTCGTGGCAGGGTGAAACGCGGCAACCTCCATCCGGAGCAACACCAAATAGGCATGCGCGCGGCTTCGGCCGTACAGGGCGGTCCGCCCGAGCATGCGGGTAGGTGGCTAGAGCCGTCCGGCAACGGCCGGCCCAGAGGAATGACTGCCCGCGGGCGACGCCCGTGTACAGAATCCGGCCTATCGATCTGCTTTGCCTTGATTCTTTGCGCCTGGCCGTCCATCCGGGGCAAGCCCTTCGCCGCGAGCCCCATGACCGCAGCCCTGCCCACTCCCGCGGATCTTGCCTTCGAACTGGCCCCGGTCGGCCTGCTGGTGACGCGCGACCGCGTCATCGAGCGCTGCAACCGCGCGTTCGCCGGCATGTTCGGCTACAGCCGCCAGCAACTGGTGGGGCAGACCACCGAGATGCTGTATCCGTCCCATGCCGAGTACGAAGACATCGGCGCGCGCGGCGTGCGCAGCATGCTGGCCGAGGGCATCCACCGCGATGAACGCATCATGGTCCATCGCAACGGCGAGCTGTTCTGGTGCGCGGTGTCCGGCCAGCCGGTGGACCCGGCCCAACCCTATGCCTGCGCCATCTGGGTGTTCGAGGATTTGCGTCCGCGGCGCCCGGTGGGCATGGCGCTGACCCCGCGCGAGCGGGAGATCTCGGCGCAAATCCTGGCCGGACGGACCAGCAAGCAGATCGCCAGGGACCTCGCGCTGAGCCCGCGCACGGTCGAGACCTATCGCCTGCGCCTGATGCGCAAGCTCGAGGCCCGGACCGTGGGCGAGCTCATCTCCCGGCTGCTGGGGCTGCCTTAGCGTCCTGTCCCTAGACGGGGATGTGGATGGGGAAGGGCGGTGGCGACGGGACGTGCGGCGCGACGATGCGGTTGCGCAGCGTTCCCAGTCCGCTGACTTCCAGTTCCAGTATGTCGCCGTCCTTCAGGAAGCGGCCCAGTTCGTTGCCGCAGCCGCCGCCCACGGTTCCCGATCCCAGCACCTCGCCTGCGTACAGGGTCTCGTCGGACGAGACGTAGGCCAGGATGTCCAGGAAGGTATGGTGCATGTCCCGGGAGTTGCCGCGCGACCATTCCTCGCCGTTGACCCGGGTGATCATGGTCAGGGCCTGGGGATCGGCGATCTCGTCGGCGGTGACCAGCCAGGGACCCATGGCATTGCCTGTATCGAAGTCCTTGCCCTTGGCCGGGCCCAGGCCGCCCTGCATTTCGGTGTACTGGGCGTCGCGCGCCGAGAAATCGTTGAAGATGGTGTAGCCGAAGATGTGGGAGGCGGCCTCGGCCGCGGGGATGTTCTTGCCTCCGCGCGAGGTGACCATGCCGATCTCCAGTTCGTAGTCGATGACCCGCGAATACGCGGGCCAGTGCACGTCGGCGCCGTCGCCCACCACGCTGAAGGGATTGCCCTTGTAGTAGATGGGGCGCTCGTACCAGACGCGGGGCAGCTCGACCGAGGCCGGATCCAGCCGCTGCGTGCCGATGCCGAACAGATGGCGGTTGGCGCGCGATTGCCGGAAATGCGTCTCGAAGCACAGGCAGTCGCGCAGGCGGCGCGGCTGGGGCAGCGGCGCCTGGCGGGCCACGGCCGATACCGCGTGGGTGGCGGTGGGGCGTTCCACCAGCCGGCGTGCGTGGTCGAGCGCCGCCGGCCCGGCGTCGATCAGGTCCAGCATGCTGCGGAAATAGGGCGCCGCGTCGGCCGCGGTGAAGTCCGAGATCGTGGTTTCGCCGGGCAGGAGCGCGCCGATGTGCGCCGCGCCGCCGGGAGCGAGGAAGGTGGTCAGTTTCATGAGTGGTTCCCGTCGCAGTGGTCGTGTCCGCAGGCGTGCGGCTTGCGCGCGAAATGGCGTTTACCCATCAGCGCCAGCATGTCCATGACGTTCGGCGCCGGGAGGGCGCCGCCCGAGATTTCGCGGTAGCAGGCGTAGACATTGACGCATAGCCGTTCGTCCTCGCCCCAGTTCGCCCAGCGGTCCATCGAAATGGCGTCCACCGCCTGCTCGAAGGACATGCCCGCCTCAAGGCAGCGGCGGGACTCGGCCAGCAGGTAGATCAGATAATCGCGGAATTCCCGCACGCCGTCCTTATCCGTGATCGGGCCATGGCCGGGCACAATGGTCTCGACGTCCCAGCCCAGCATCCGGTCGCAGGCGGCGATCCAGTTCGAGACCGGGCCGGTCCAGATGGCCGGATGGGCGCCGACGAACATGATGTCGCCGGTGAAAACGGTGCGGTCCTGCGGTACGTAGACCAGGACGTCGCCTCGGGTATGGGCCGGGCCGACTTCGATGAGCTGGACTTCCTTGTCGCCGACCTTGAGGTCCATGCGGTGGTCGAAGGTTTCGGTGGGCAGCGTCAGGCGGATGCCGCTGAAGTCGAATCGCGAACCGATCACCTCTTGCCAGAACTTGCCGGCCATGCCCATGCTCGGCCAGTCCTTCTGCCATCCTGCGTACTGTTCGGGCGGGCGGTGCTTCATGTCCTCCACGCAGCCGTTGGACGCGATGATGCGCGATCCCTCCAGCAACTGGTTGCCGAAGGTGTGGTCGCCGTTGCCGTGAGTGTTGACCAGGGCGCCGATCCGCTTCGCGGCGGGCACGGCGTCGCGCATGCTGGCCAGCATCTCGGAGGTCATGGGCAGGTCGAACAGGGTGTCGACCAGCAGCGATTCGCCACCGTCGGAAATCAGCCCGGCGTTGGACCAGCCCCAGCTGCCGTCGGGCACGAGGTAGGCGTGCAGACCGTTGCCCAGGTCGTGCAAGCCCTTGGTGAAGCGCCATTTGGCGGTCGAGGTCGTCATGTCGTCTCCTTCTGGTTGTTCTGCGTTCTATATGTATTCACTAGTGGAGGCTCAATCGAGCCGGATGTTGGCGTTGCGAATGACCGCGCCCCATTTGTCATAGTCGCGCCGCACGATGTCGCGCAGCTCGGCGGGCGTGGATCCTACCGGCTCCAGGCTGGCGGTGGCCAGGCGCTGGCGCACGTCCGGCATGGCCAGCACGCGCGCGACGTCGGCGCTGATCTTGTCCACGACCTCGGGGGGCGTGCCCGCGGCGGCGAACAGGCCGTGCCAGGCGTCGGCCACGTAGCCGGGCACGGTCTCGCCCACGGTCGGCACGTCCGGGATGTTCTCGCTGCGCCTGGCCAGCGTCACCGCCAGCGGCCGGACCTTGCCGTCCCGGGCCGCGGCCACGCCATTGGTGTAGGGCTCCATGGCCAGGTCGATCTGTCCGCTGAGCAGTGCCAGCACCTTGTTCGTGTTCATGGGGACGTGCAGCATGCTGGTGCCGGTCATGCTGGTCAGCAGCTCCATCACGATATGGTTGCCCGAGCCGTTGCCGGCGGAGCCGTAGGTGAGCTTGCCGGGGTTCTTCTTGGCATAGGCGACCATCTCGGCGACGTTGTTGACGCCCAGGTCGCTCCTGGCCAGCAGCACGTAGCCCAGGTTCACCATGAGCGACACCGGCGCGAAGCTCTTGAAGGCGTCGTAGCCCAGCTTGCCGTACAAGTGGGGGTTGGCGCATAGTACCGAGTTGACGGTGTAGAGCAGGGTGTAGCCGTCGGGCTGGGCCTGGGCGACCGCGGTTGCGCCGATGGCGCCGCCGGCGCCCGGACGATTCTCGACGATCAAGGGCTGCCCCCAGATGTCCCCCAGCTTCTGGCCGACGATGCGCATGACCACGTCGGGCGAGGTGCCGGCGGCGAACGGGATGATGACTTTCACCGGGCGGGTGGGGAAGTTCTTCTCCGATCCGTGGGCGGGCCACGAGGCGGCCAGCGCCAGGGCCAGCGCGGCGCGGCCGGTCAAGCGTGCAACAGGGGTCTTCATGTCGTCTCCTTGGGGGGGGCAGGCTCGTTGCGGCCGCCGGCAAGCGCGGCCTTGAGCTCGGTTTTCAGAACCTTGCCGTAGTGGTTCTTGGGCAGTGCATCGACGAAACGGTAGCGCTTGGGGCGCTTGAAGCGCGCGATGCGGTCCAGGCACAGTCCGTCCAGCGCCGCCGGGTCCGGCGCCGCGCCGTCCCGGGGCACGACGAAGGCCACGACCTCTTCGCCCCATTCCGGGTCGGGGGCGCCGACCACCGCGACTTCGGACACGCCGGGATGGGCGAGCAGCACTTCCTCGATCTCGCGCGGATAGATATTCGAGCCACCCGAGATGATGACGTCCTTGGAGCGGTCCTTCAGCGTCAGGAAGCCTTCGCTGTCCAGCGCGCCCACGTCGCCGGTCCACAGCCAGCCGCCGCGCAGCGCCCGCGCGCTGGCTTCGGGGTCGCGCCAGTAGCCGGCCATGACCACGTCGCCGCGCACCTGGACCTCGCCGATCTCGCCGTCCGGCAGCGGTTCACCGCGTTCGTCGGCCACGCGCATCTCTACCTGCGACTGGGCATGGCCCACCGAGGCCAGGCGGTCCAGCCAGCGTGGGTGCCCGCGGTCGGCCAATTGCCGGCGCGACAGCGCCGTGATCGTCATGGGCGATTCGCCCTGGCCGTAGATCTGGACGTAGCGGTCGCCCATCACGGCCAGCCCCCGCCGGATGTCCTCGACATACATGGGGCCGCCGCCGTAGACGATGGTCTTGAAGCCGGAGGGGTCGGCGTCCGCCGACTCGACGTGGGCCACCAGCCGCTTGACCATGGTCGGGGCCGCGAACATCGACAGCCGGTCCACGCTGGCCGCCAGTCCGGCCAGCTCCGCGGGGTCGAAGCCGCCGGACTCCGGCACCACGTGGCGCGCCGCCGCGGCCATGTGGGGCAGGCTGTACAGTCCCGCGCCGTGGGACATGGGCGCGGCATAGACGGCGGCGTCGCCCGCGTCCACCGGATCGACGTCCGAGAAATAGCAGGCCGTCATGGCCAGCAGCATCCGGTTCGTCTGCATGACCCCCTTGGGGCGCCCGGTGGTACCCGAGGTGTAGAACAGCCAGGCGAGGTCTTCGGGGCGGCGCGGCGCGGGCGGCACGGGGATGGCGCCCAGGAGTTCCCGGTAGCCGGCCGTGCCGGTCTCGAACACGTGGCGGATCGCCGGCGCCTCGTCCAGCAGCGGCAGCAGGCCCGAGGCCAGTTCCGGGCTGGCGAACAGCGCGCCGGCCCCGGCATGTTCCAGGATGAACAGCGCCTCGCGTGGATGCAGCTTGGCATTGATGGGGACGATGGCCAGCCCGGCCCACCAGGCGCCGTACATGGCTTCCAGGTATTCCGGGCAATTGGCCATGAACAGCGCCACGCGGTCGCCGGGCATGAGGCCGTGGCCGCGCAGGGCGCCGGCGATGGCCGCCGCGCGCGCGGCAAGCCCCCGGTAATCGAGCAGCCGCGAGGCGCCGCGATAGAGGGCCGGGCGATCGCCATGAGTCCGCGCGGCGCGGACCAGCAACTGGACAACATTCATCGGGATCGGTCCTAGGCAGCGCGTTCCAGCACGCTGACATAGTTGGCGACGACGGAGCCGCCCATATTGAAGACGCCGGCCAGTTCCGCGCCGGGCACCTGGATGTCCCCGGCTTCGCCGCACAATTGCATGGCCGCCATGACGTGCATGGACACGCCCGTGGCGCCGACCGGGTGACCCTTGGCCTTGAGGCCTCCGGAAGGATTGACGGGCAGCGCGCCGCCCGGGGCCACCGTGCCGTCGTCGAGGCAGCGGGCGCCCTGGCCGGCCTCGGCCAGGCCCATGGCTTCGTAGCTGAGCAGTTCGGCGATGGTGAAGCAGTCGTGGACTTCGGCCAGGTCGAGATCGCGGATGCCGATGCCGGCGTCGTCCAGGGCCCGCCGCCAGGCCCGCCTCGGCCCTTCGAAGGCGGCCGGATCGCGCCGCGACATGGGCAGGAAGTCGTTGACCTGGGTGGCCGAGCGGAAGCGCACCGCGCGGCGGAAGCCGCGTGCCAGCGGGGCGGCGGCCAGCACCAGCGCGGCGCCGCCGTCGGCGACGGTGGAGCAGTCGGTCTTGCGCAGCGGCGCGGCGATGATGGGGTTGCGCTCGGACACCGTGTTGCAGAAATCGAAGCCCAGGTCCCGGCGCAAGTGGGCGAGCGGGTTGCGTGCGCCGTTGGCGTGGTTCTTGGCGGCGATCCGCGCCAGCGTGGCGCCGTGGTCGCCGTGGCGGGCGAAATACTCCCGCGCGATCAGGGCGAAGATGCCGGGAAAGGTCAGGCCACGCGCGCCTTCCTCGCGGTGGTAGCTCGCGCGGGCCAGCGCCGCCGTCACCGCCGGGCCGTCGGCGGCCGTCATCTTCTCGGCGCCCACCACCAGGGCGATGCGGACCCGGCCCGAGCCGATGGCATCGAGCGCGGCATGGATGGCGGCCGAGCCCGAGGCGCAGGCATTCTCCAGGCGCACCGTGGGCGTGAAGCGGAAATCGTCGTCGGCGCCGAAGGGCAGCGACGAGGCGAAGCCGTCCGGCACCATGCCGGCGTTGAAGTGGGACACGAATACCGCGTCCACGTCCCGTGCCCGCAGTCCGGCGTCGGCCAGCGCCAGGCGCGCGGATTCGACCATCAGTCCTTCCAGGTCGAAGTGGTCCAGGCGGCCGAACGGGGTGTGGCCCCATCCCACGATGCAGGGGGTCTCCATGGCGTCTCCTTGGTGGCGCCGGTCCCGGTGGGACGGCGCATGTCGTTATGGAGGCCATTATTTCCAGCCGCGCATGCCGGGCCTAGTCGTAGGAATACGCTAGTCGGGCGCGCGGGAGCCGGGGACCGCGGGCGCGGGACCCGCGTGGCGCCTGGGGCAAGGGCATTGTTTTGTTACCTTGTTGCCCCATCTCTGTCACTTTCCTGATTTTTCTTCAGACGACACCTTCACTTCAAATGCCAATGCACTGATTTCATAGAACATTTCGCAATGTGAAGCTTCGAGGAAGTGCGCCTAAGTCCTTGTTACTAATGAAGAAACTGTGTTCGGGCGGCTTGACCCCGCGTAATCGCTCATTTAGAGTGGGAAATAGTAGAATTTTGTGCAAAAAAGTGGGGTGAGAAGCCGTGTTTCAGGGCAGCAGCGCGCTGACGCTCGATGCGAAGGGAAGGGTGTCCATCCCTACCCGGCATCGTGACGCGCTGATGGTGCAGGCCGAAGGCCGCCTGACCCTGACCCGGCACCCCGACGGTTGCCTTCTGATCTACCCCCGTCCCATCTGGGAGGTGAAGCGCGAGCAGATCGCCGCATTTCCAATGCAGGCGCGCGCGCTGCAGCGGCTGCTGCTGGGCAACGCCCAGGATGTGGAGCTCGATAGCGCGGGCCGCATCCTGATCGCGCCCGAACTGCGCACCGCCGCCGCCCTGACGCGCGAGGTGATGCTGCTCGGCCTGGGCGCGCACTTCGAGTTGTGGGACGCAGCCGTTCTGGCCCAGCGCGAGCAGGAAATGCTGGCGCAGGGCATGCCCGAAGTCCTGAACCAGTTTTCTTTCTGACGCCGTGACGACCCCATTCCTGCATCGGCCCGTCCTGCTCGAGCCGACGATAGACGCGTTGGCCGTACCCGCCGGCGGCGTTGGCGCCGGGGTATGGGTCGACGCCACTTTCGGCCGGGGCGGCCACTCGCGCGAATTGCTCGCGCGGCTCGGCCCCGAGGCCAGGCTGGTGGTGTTCGACAAGGATCCGCAGGCGATTTCGGTGGCGCGCGCGCTGGCCGACCAGGACGGCCGGGTGACGGTCGTGCACGAGGGTTTCGGCGAACTGGCCGGGGAGCTGTCCCGGCTGGGGATCGCCAGCATCAGCGGCCTGATGATGGACCTGGGTATTTCTTCTCCGCAGATCGACGACGCCGAGCGTGGGTTTTCCTTCATGCGCGACGGCCCGCTCGATATGCGGATGGATACGACGCGCGGCGAAACCGCCGCGCAATGGCTCGCCCACGCGAGCATCGATGACATGCGGGAGGTCATAGCACGCTATGGTGAAGAACGGTTTGCTTTCCAGATTGCAAAGGCGATTGCAGCTAGCCGCGAGAAACGGCCTGTCACGACCACAGGCGAGCTTGCCGACATCGTGGCTGGTGCAGTCCGCACGCGGGAGAAGGGCCAGCATCCAGCGACCCGCACCTTTCAGGCTCTACGGATTCACCTCAATCAGGAGCTTGAAGAGCTCCCGCGTGCGCTAGCCGCGGCGCTCGACCTGTTGGCGCCCGGTGGCCGGCTGGCGGTGATCAGCTTCCATTCGCTGGAAGACCGCATCGTCAAGCAGTTCATCGCCGCCGCGGCCCGGCCCGGGGCGGAAACCGCCCGCCTGCCGCTGCGCGAGAGCGAGCGGCCGCAGCCGGTGCTGGCCGCCATCGGCCGCATCCTGCCCACCGAGGCAGAGGTCGCCGGCAACCCCCGCGCCCGCTCGGCGGTGCTGCGGGTGGCCGAGCGTACCCATACGGCCTTGCCCGCCGAAGGCGGCAGGGCCTTTGTCAAGACGCCCGAGGCGCCCGCCGGCAAGCGGCGCCCGCCGGCCCGGACGCGCACGCCGCGCGTCCGTTCGTCCGCCTGCGCATAGGAGACCGGCAATGGGTCGCCTGCTCTTCGTCCTGACGGTGGCCCTTGTGGGGTGCGCACTGTCCCTGGTCAGCAGCCAGTACAAGGCGCGCAGCCTGTTCGTCGAACTGGAGCGTGTCCAGGCCGTGGCGCGCGATCTCGATGTCGACTGGCGCCGGCTGCAGCTCGAGCAGACCGACCATGCCAAGCACGCGTTGATCGATAACGTGGCCCGCACGACACTGAAGATGGAGCCGGTCACGCCCGCGCGCACCATCTATCTCGCGCAATCGCGCGATGCGCAGAGCGGTCCGGCCCTGTTGCCCTATGGTCCGCCGGGCGTTCCCCTGCCGGCCAAGCCGAAAGCGGGAGGTGCGCGATGAAGCGCCGCGTCCGTTTCTCGTCCGAGAATCCCGTCCTGAACCTGAAGCTGCCCGCGTGGCGGTCGCGCTTCGTGCTGTTCCTGCTGTTCGCCGGATTCACGGCGCTGGTCGTCCGGGCCTTGTACCTGCAGGGCCTGTCGAACGAGTTCCTGCAGAAGCAGGGCGAGTCGCGCTACGCCCGCACGCTGGTGCTGCCGGCCTCGCGCGGCAAGATCACCGACCGCAACGGGGTCGTGGTGGCATCCAGCGTGCCGGCGCGCGCGGTCTGGGCCATCCCCGAGGACGTCAAGGCGCCCCCGGGCAAGCTGGCCGAGCTGGCCAAGTTGCTGGAGACGCCGGTGCGCGACCTGCAGCGCAAGCTGGCCAACGAAGACAAGACCTTCGTCTACCTGAAGCGGCAGGTGCCGGTGGACGTGGCCGAGAAAGTGGCGGCGCTGGGCCTGGATGGCATCCACCAGCAGCGCGAGACGTTGCGCTACTACCCCGAGGGCGAGGTGCTCGGCCATGTGCTGGGTTTCACCAACGTCGAGGATCGCGGGCAGGAAGGCATCGAGCTGGCCTACAATTCGCAGCTGGCTGGCCGCGCGGGCAGCCGCCGTGTCATCAAGGACCGCCTGGGCAGGGTGGTCGAGGATGTGCAGGCCGTGCGCGCGCCCGCCAATGGTCACGACCTGACCCTGTCCATCGATACCCGGGTGCAGTACCTAGTGTTTTCGCAGTTGCAAGAAGCCGTCGAGCGCCACAAGGCCAAGGGGGGTGCCGCCATCGTGGTGGACACCCGCAGCGGGGAAATCCTCGCCCTGGCGAACATGCCGACCTACAACCCCAATCATCGCGAGACCCTGACCGGGGCCCGTCTGCGCAACCGCGCGCTGACCGACACCTTCGAGCCGGGTTCGACGATCAAGCCGTTCTCGATCGCGCTGGCGCTGGACCTGGGCCGCGTGCAGCCTTCGACCGTGGTCGACACCGGCGGTGGCCGCATGAATTTCTACGGGCGCACCATCTCGGATACCCACGGCTATGGCAAGCTGGACGTGGCCGGGGTGGTCCAGAAGTCGAGCAATATCGGTACGACGCTGATCTCCCAGCGCATCGAAAACAAGGAAATGTGGGAGAAGTACACGGAACTCGGCCTGGGCCAGGCGCCCAAGCTCGATTTCCCCGGCGCGGTGGCGGGACGCCTGCGCCCCTACGAAAAGTGGAGGCCCATCGAGAAGGCGACCATGTCCTACGGCTATGGCCTGTCGGTGTCGCTGGTGCAGATGGCGCAAGCCTATACCGCCTTCGCGCGCGACGGCGACACCGTGCCCCTGACCTTCCTGAAGACCGAGCGCCCGCCCGCCGGCACCCGCATCTATTCCTCGAAGACCGCGCGCACCATGCGCCAGATGCTCGAGGCGGTGGTGGGGCCGGGCGGCACCGCGTCGCAGGCGCAGGTCATGGGCTATCGCGTGGCCGGGAAGACCGGCACCGCGCGCAAGATCATCAACGGCGCCTATGCCACCAAGTATGTCGCCTCGTTCTCCGGCTTCGCGCCGGTGTCGAATCCGCGCATCGTCGTGGCGGTCATGATCGACGAACCCACGGCGGGCAGCATCTACGGCGGCGCGGTGGCCGGGCCGGTGTTCTCCAAGATCACCGGCGGGACGCTGCGCATGTTGGGCGTCGAGCCTGACGCGCCGTTCAAGTCGCTCGTCATTCCCGAGCATCCGCTGGAGGACAGCCTGTGACGATGGCGACGTCTCCCGCCTCCTCGATCCTGGCGTGGCTGCGCAAGCACGCTTCTCCAGGATCGCATTTGCGCCTGGATTCCCGGGCGGTGCAGGTGGGCGACATCTTCCTGGCCTATGTGGGCGCCCGCAGCGACGGCCGCGATTTCATCGGCCAGGCGCTCGAGCGAGGGGCGAGCGCCGTGGTGTTCGAGGACACCGCGGCGGAGCGCACGGCCGCGCTGGCGCGCGACCTGGCCGAGCGGAGCATTCCGGCGCTGCCCGCGGCGGGCCTGAAGGCCGCGCTGGGCGTCGTGGCGTCCGGCTGGTATGGCGACCCCTCGCGCGAAATGAAGGTGATCGCCGTCACCGGGACCAACGGCAAGACGTCGTGCACGCAATGGATCGCGCAGGCACTGACCGACGGCGGCATGCCCTGCGGCGTGATCGGCACGCTGGGCATCCAGATCCCCGGCCCGGATGGCGGGTCGCGCGCGCTGGCAACCGGATTGACCACACCCGATGCCGTCGCCCTGCACCGGGCGCTGGCCGACATGCGCCGGGACGGCGTGGAGGCGGTCGCGATCGAGGCGTCTTCGATCGGCATTGCCGAGGGACGCCTGGACGGGCTGCACGTCGATATCGCCGCTTTTACCAACCTGACCCGCGATCATCTGGACTATCACGCGGACATGGCGGCCTACGAGGCCGAGAAGGCGAGGCTGTTCGCGTGGCAGGGCGTGGCCGCGGCGGTCGTGAACCAGGACGACATGGCCGGCCGGAGGCTGCTTGCCTCGCTCCAGGCCAGCGGCCGGGCCGTGGCGCTGATCGCCTACACGCTGGACCCGGCCGGGGCCGGCGATGCGGCGCCCCGGGTGCTGCGCGCGTCCGATCTGCACGCGACCGGCAGCGGGATGGTTTTCACCCTGAGCTGGCAGGCCCATGCGGTGCAGATCGCCACGCCGCTGCTTGGGGAGCACAACGTTTCGAACCTGCTCGCGATGGCGGGCGTGCTGCTCGAACTCGGATGGAGCGTGCAGCGCGTGTCGTCCGCCCTGTCGTCCGCCCAGGCGGCGGTCGGCCGGCTGCAAGCGGTGGCGGCGCCGGGCCGCGCGCCCGGCGAAGGCGGGCCGCTGGTCGTGGTGGACTACGCCCACACCCCGGACGCCCTGGCGCGCGCCCTCGACGCCCTCGTGCCGGTGGCGCGGGCGCGCGGCGGCCGGCGGATTTGCGTGTTCGGCTGCGGCGGTGATCGCGATCCCGGCAAGCGGCCGCAGATGGCCCAGGTGGCCTGCTCCCACGCCGATCTGGTCGTGGTGACCAGCGATAACCCTCGTAGCGAACCGCCCCAGGCCATCATCGACCAGATCCTCGCGGGCGTGCCCGCGGGCTGCCCCGTGCGGGTCCAGGCCGACCGCGCGCTCGCCATCCGGGAAGCGGTCCTCCAGGCGCGCGCGGACGACGTGATCCTGCTCGCGGGCAAGGGCCACGAGGCCTACCAGGAAATAGACGGCGTTCGTCATCCGTTCTCGGACGTGGAGCGGGCCGTGGCCGTCCTGGCCGCCTATCGCGCCGAGTCCGTTTCCGGCGGATTGATGACGGTGGATGATGCGGCGCAGGCCATGCGCGGCGTCGTCCACGGCGATCCCGGCGCCGATCGCGTGGCCTTCTCCCATGTCGGCAGCGACTCGCGCAACGTGGCCGCCGGTGAATTGTTCTTCGCCCTGAGCGGCGAGCGCTTCGACGGCCATGCCTACGTGCGCGCGGCGCACGAGGCCGGCGCCGTGGCGGCCGTGGTGCAGCGCCCCGTCGAGGATGCCGGGATGCCGCAGGTCGTGGTGGCCGACACCCGGCGCGCGCTGGGCGATCTGGCGGCCGCGTGGCGCGGCCGGTTCGCGATCCCGCTGGTGGGGGTGACCGGCAGCAACGGCAAGACCACCACCAAGGAAATGATCGCCGCCATTTTCGCCGCGCGCCACGGCGCCGACGCCAGGCTGGCCACGCAAGGCAACCTGAACAACGAGATCGGCGTGCCGCTCACGCTGATGCGGCTGCGCGACGCGCATCGCTGCGCCGTCATCGAGCTGGGCATGAACCATCCGGGCGAGATCGCCGAGCTGTCGCGGATCGCCGCGCCCACCGTGGCGCTGGTCAACAACGCCCAGCGCGAGCACCAGGAGTTCATGCACACCGTGGAGGCCGTCGCGCGCGAGAACGGCGCCGTCATCTCGGCCCTGGCGGCCGATGGCGTGGCGGTGTTCCCCGGCGACGATCCCTATACGCCGGTCTGGACCGAACTGGCCGGCACGCGCCGCTGCCTGCGCTTCGGCCTGTCGGGCGAGGTCGAGGTCGAGGTCATGGCCCTGGACGTGCGGCTCGATGCCTTCGAGACCCGTTTCCTGCTGCGGACCCCGAATGGCCAGATCGAGGTCGCGCTGGCCGCGGCCGGCGTGCACAACGTGCGCAATGCCCTGGCCGCCGCCGCCTGCGCGCTGGCGGCGGGCATGGACCTGGACACCATCGCCCGCGGCCTGGCCGGATTCGCGCCGGTCAAGGGCCGCATGCAGCGGCACCGCCTGCCCGGCGGCGCCCTGTTGATCGACGATACCTACAACGCCAATCCCGATTCGGTGCGCGCCGCGATCGACGTACTGGCCACGCTGCCGCGGCCGCGGGCGCTGGTGCTGGGGGACATGGGCGAAGTCGGCGACCAGGGGCCGGCCATGCATGCCGAGGTCGGCGCCTATGCCAGGGAGCGCGGGGTCGACGCGCTGTTCGCGCTGGGCGAGGCGACACGCGACTCCGTCCGGGCGTTCGGCGCCGGCGGGGCGCATGCCGGTACGGTCGAGCTGGTGGCGTCCGCCGTGATGGCGATCCGCCCCGCGTCGGTCTTGGTGAAGGGCTCGCGCTTCATGCGTATGGAGCGGGTGGTGCAGGCGTTGCAGGCCGGGCCCCCGTCGGATCATTCTTCTATTGGTAATAAGCATGCTGCTTGAACTGGCCCAGTGGCTGTCCGAGGACTACCGGGCTTTCTCGGTGTTCAGCTACATCACGCTGCGCGCGGTGCTCGCGTGCGCGACGTCTCTGCTGATCGGCCTGATGGCGGGTCCCTGGGTGATACGCAAGCTCACCGCGCTCAAGATCGGCCAGGCCGTCCGTACCTATGGTCCGGAAACCCATCTGATCAAGAGCGGCACGCCCACCATGGGCGGCGCGCTGATCCTGATTTCCATCGGCGTGTCGACGCTGCTGTGGGCCGACTGGAGCAACCGTTTCGTCTGGGTCGTGCTGCTGGTCACCTTCGGCTTTGGCTGGATAGGCTGGTCGGACGACTACCGCAAGGTCGTGCGCCGGGATCCGGAAGGCATGCCCGCGCGCGAGAAATTCTTCTGGCAGACGCTGATCGGGCTGGTCGCCTCGGTCTACCTGGCCTTCGCCATTTCGGCGCCGGACGCCGGTGGCACCTGGTCGCTGTTCGTCGACTGGATCTCGGGCGGCTTCGGCTACCACCTGCCGGCGCGCGCCGACCTGATCGTGCCCTTCTTCAAGAGCGTGAGCTACCCGCTGGGCGTGATCGGTTTCATCGCCCTGACGTGGGCGGTGATCGTGGGCAGCAGCAACGCGGTCAACCTGACCGACGGGCTGGACGGGCTGGCCATCATGCCCACGGTGCTGGTGGGCACGGCGCTGGGGGTCTTCGCCTACGTCGTGGGCCGCGTCGACTATTCCAAGTACCTGTTGTTCCCCTACATCCCGGGCGCCTCGGAGCTGATGGTGATCTGCGCGGCGCTGGGCGGCGCGGGCCTGGCCTTCCTGTGGTTCAACGCCTATCCGGCCCAGGTCTTCATGGGCGACGTCGGCGCGCTGGCGCTGGGGGGCGCGCTGGGCACCATGGCGGTGATCGTGCGGCAGGAGATCGTGCTGTTCATCATGGGCGGCGTGTTCGTGGTCGAGACGTTGTCGGTCATCCTGCAGGTGAGCTGGTTCAAGTACACCAAGAAACGCTACGGCCAGGGCCGGCGGATATTCAAGATGGCGCCGCTGCACCATCACTTCGAGGTCAGCGGCTGGAAGGAAACCCAGGTCGTCGTCCGGTTCTGGATCATCACCATGATGCTGGTGCTGATCGGACTGGCGACGTTGAAGTTGCGTTGAACCGTGCAGGACGAATCGCTGAACATGCAAACCCCCGTTGAAACCGCAGCGCAAGCGCCGTTCACCCTGGTCCTGGGCCTGGGCGAGTCGGGCGCGGCCGCCGTGCGCTGGTGCGCGCGGGCGGGCGGGGGCCTGCGCGTGGCCGACTCGCGCGCCGAGCCGGCGGGCCTGCAGGCCCTGCGGGAAGCGGCGCCGCACGCCGAATTCCGGCTGGGCGCGGAGGCCATGCGGGACAGCGGCGGCGCGCGTGTCTTCGATCCCGCCCTGCTCGAGGGCGTCGAGCGCGTCGTCATCAGTCCGGGCCTGCCGCCGCACGCGGCGCCCGCGGGCGAGCTGGTCGGCGCCGCGCGCGAGCGCGGGATTCCGGTCATCGGCGAGATCGAGCTGTTCGCGCTGGCCCTGGCCGGGCTGGCCGCCACCCGGTCGTACGCGCCGCGCGTGCTGGCGGTGACCGGCACCAACGGCAAGACGACCGTGTGCGCGCTGACGGGACACCTGGTCGAGGCCGCCGGCCGTTCGGTGGCCGTGGCGGGCAACATCAGCCCGGCCGCGCTGACCGCGCTGATCGCCGCGCTGGACGAGGACCGCCTGCCGGACGTCTGGGTGCTGGAGCTGTCCAGCTTCCAGCTGGAAACCACGCACAGCCTGCGGCCCGACGCGGGCGCGGTGCTGAACCTGAGCCAGGACCACCTGGACTGGCACGGCGACATGCGCGCGTATGGCGCCGCCAAGGCCCGGCTGCTGGCGTCGTCGTCGGTGGCCGTCGTCAATCGCGACGATGCCCAGGTGGCGGCCATGGTCGAGCGGCTGGACGCCGAGCACGTGCGCAGCTTCGGACGCGAGGCGCCGGTGGCCACGGGCGACCTGGGGCTGGACCACAGCCACGGCGTGGCCTGGCTGGCCGAGGCGGCGGCCGAGGATTTCGACGCGCCGCCGCCCAAGCGCAAGAAGGGCGAGGTCGTGACCCGTCCCGACGGGCGGGTGAATCGCCTGATGCCGGTCGATGCGCTGCTGATCCGGGGCCTGCACAACGCCCTGAACGTCCAGGCGGCGCTGCTGCTGGCGCGCAGCCTGGGGCTGCCCTGGGCGCCGCTGCTGCGCGCCGTGCGCGAGTACCGGGGCGAGCCGCATCGGGTGGAGTTCGTGCGCGGCATCGCCGGCGTGGACTTCATCGACGACAGCAAGGGCACCAACGTGGGCGCGACCGTCGCCGCGCTGGAGGGCCTGGGACAGCGCAGCGTGCTGATCGCCGGCGGCGTGGGCAAGGGGCAGGATTTCTCGCCGTTGGCCCGTGCCGTGGCCTTGCATGCGCGCGCCGTGGTCCTGATCGGCCGCGACGGGCCGCTGATCGCCGACGCGCTGAAGGACACCGGCGTGCCGCTGGCCGCCGGACAGGACCTGGACGCCGCCGTGCGCGCGGCCCTGGACCTGGCGCAGCCGGGCGATGCCGTGCTGCTGTCGCCGGCCTGCGCCAGCTTCGACATGTTCCGCGACTACAAGCACCGCGCCGACCAGTTCGTCGATGCCGTGCAGACGCTCGCGGCCGACCGGGGGGAGGTGTGACCCGATGAGCCTGTTCGCCGAACTGACCGGTAGCGTCAACGCCGTACGGCCCAGCCGCACGCGGATGCTGAACTACGATGCGGCGCTCGTCACTTCGGCCCTGTCGCTGCTGCTGATCGGGCTGGTCATGGTGTACTCCGCGTCGGTCACGTTGTCCGACTCGCCCAAGTTCGCCAACTACGGCAACTATTATTTCCTGGTCCGCCATGCGCTGTACCTGACGCTGGGGGTGGTGGTGGCCGCGGCCACGTTCACGATCCGCATGGACGTGTGGCAGAAATTCTCGATGCCCGTGTTCGGCGTGGCGCTGTTCCTGCTGGTGGCCGTGCTGATTCCCGGCATAGGCAAGGAAGTGAACGGCTCGCACCGCTGGCTGCCGCTGGGCTTCGTCAACTTCCAGCCCTCGGAGCTGATGAAGCTGGCCGTGCTGATCTACGCCGCCGACTACACCGTGCGCAAACAGGCCTACATGCAGAATTTCGTGCGCGGCTTCCTGCCCATGGCCTGCGCGATGGCCGCCACCGGCCTGCTGTTGCTGCTCGAACCCGACCTGGGCGCCTTCGTGGTCATCGTCGCCATCTCGATGGGCATCCTGTTCCTGGGCGGCATCAACGGCAAGCTGTTCGGCGGCCTGACCGCGGTGCTGGTGTCGACCTTCCTGCTGCTGATCTGGGCCGCGCCCTGGCGGCGCGAGCGCCTGTTCGCCTACCTGGATCCCTGGACCGAGGTCAATGCGCTCGGCAAGGCCTACCAGTTGTCGCATTCGCTCATCGCCTTCGGCCGCGGCGAATGGTTCGGCGTGGGGCTGGGCGCCAGCGTGGAAAAGCTGCACTACCTGCCGGAGGCGCACACCGATTTCCTGTTGGCCGTGATCGGCGAGGAACTGGGCTTCGTGGGCGTGCTGGTGGTGATCACGCTGTTCTTCGTGATCGTGCGCCGGGGCTTCGAGATCGGCCGCCAGGCCATCGCCATGGACCGGGTGTTCAGCGGGCTCGTGGCCAAGGGCGTGGTGCTGTGGATAGGCGTGCAGGCGCTGATCAACATGGGCGTGAACCTGGGCCTCTTGCCGACCAAGGGCCTGACGCTGCCTTTCATGAGCTTCGGCGGCTCGGGCATCATCGCCAACATGGCGGCGCTGGCCGTGTTGATGCGGGTGGACTACGAGAACCGCATCCTGATGCGTGGAGGGCGGCTATGAACGCGCCGCGCACGCTGATGGTGATGGCCGGCGGCACCGGCGGGCACATCATGCCTGGGCTGGCCGTCGCCGGCGCGCTGCGCGCGCGCGGCTGGAACGTGGTCTGGATGGGCAATCCGGACGCCATGGAGGGCCGGCTCGTCCCGCCCCACGGCATCCCGATGGCACCCGTGCGCTTCTCCGGCGTGCGCGGCAAGGGCCCGGCCACGCTGCTCAAACTGCCGTTCACGCTGGTCCGGGCCGCGTCCCAGGCGCTGTCGGCGCTGCGCCGCCACCGTCCCGACGTGGTGCTCGGCATGGGCGGCTACGTCGCGCTGCCCGGCGGACTGATGGCGCGCCTGCGCGGTACGCCGCTGGTGGTGCACGAACAGAATTCCGTGGCCGGCATGACCAATCGCGTGCTGGCGCGCTGGGCGAGCAAGGTGTTGACCGCGTTCCC
This sequence comes from Alcaligenaceae bacterium SAGV5, assembly GCA_009360345.1. Classification (GTDB taxonomy): domain Bacteria; phylum Pseudomonadota; class Gammaproteobacteria; order Burkholderiales; family Burkholderiaceae_B; genus Pigmentiphaga. The sequence continues at coordinate 693,908 of SPDP01000001.1, read as the reverse complement.
CGGTGCCTTGCCCGGGGAACTGACTGGCAACCCCGTCCGGCCCGAGGTGGCGGCCGTGGCGCCGCCCGCCGAGCGTTTCGCCGGCCACGCCGGTCCGCTGCGCCTCCTGGTGGTGGGCGGCAGCCTGGGCGCGCAGGCGCTCAACAGCACCGTTCCGGCGGCCCTGGCGATGCTGGGGCCGGACACGCGCCCGAAGGTGTTGCACCAGGCGGGCGAAAAACACATCGAGGAACTGCGCGCGGCGTATGCCCGGGCGGGAGTGGACGCCGACTGCCGCGCGTTCATCGCCGACATGGCGTCCGCCTATGCCGACGCCGACCTGGTCATCTGCCGTTCCGGCGCGATGACGGTGGCCGAGGTCAGCGCGGCGGGCGTGGCGGCCCTGTTCGTGCCGTTCCCCCACGCGGTGGACGATCACCAGACCACCAATGCCAAGTATCTGAGCGATGCGCAGGCCGGATGGCTGCAGCCGCAATCGGCCCTGACGGCCGAGTGGCTGGCCGACTGGCTGCGGCAACGCACCCGGGCCGAACTGGCCGAAACCGCGACCCGCGCGCGAGCGCTGGCGCATCCGCTCGCCACCGAGCGGATCGCCGACATTTGCGAGGCGGCGGCGCGACGCTGACACATCATGAGACATCGAATCCGACACATCCATTTCGTTGGCATAGGCGGCTCCGGCATGAGCGGGATCGCCGAGGTGCTGCTGAACCTCGGCTACCGCATCAGTGGCTCCGACCTGGCCGACAGCGCCACCACCCGCCGGCTGGCGGAGCTGGGCGCGCACATCACCCAGGGCCATAGCGCCGACAACGTCGAAGGCGTGGATGCCATCGTCACGTCAACCGCGGTGGCGGGCAACAACCCGGAAGTGATCGCCGCGCGCAACAAGCGCATCCCGGTCGTGCCGCGCGCCGTCATGCTGGCCGAGCTGATGCGCCTGAAGCGCGGCATCGCGGTGGCGGGCACGCACGGCAAGACCACCACGACCAGCCTGATCGCCAGCGTGCTGGCGGCGGGCGGCCTGGATCCGACCTTCGTCATCGGCGGCCGCCTGAATTCGGCGGGCGCCAATGCCAAGCTGGGACAGGGCGAGTTCATCGTGGTGGAGGCCGACGAGTCGGATGCTTCGTTCCTGAACCTGCTGCCCGTCATGTCGGTGATCACCAATATCGACGCCGACCACATGGATACCTACGGCCACGATTTCGCGCGGCTCAAGAGCGCATTCGTCGAGTTCACGCAGCGGATGCCGTTCTACGGCACCGCGGTGTTGTGCATCGACGACGCCAACGTGCGCGAGATCCTGCCCTTCGTGTCGCGGCCGGTGACCACCTATGGATTCGCCGCCGATGCCCAGGTGCGGGCGACCGACGTCCAGGCGGACGGTCCCCGTATGTGCTTTACCGTCAGGCGGCGGGACCGCCAGGTCGAACTGCCCCCGCTCGACATCACCTTGAACCTGCCCGGCGAGCACAACGTGCGCAACGCGCTGGCGACCATCGCGGTGGCGACCGAGCTGGGTGTGTCGGACGATGCCATACGCGAGGCCCTGGCGGCGTTCAAGGGGGTCAACCGCCGTTTCACGCAGGCGGGCGTGTTCCCGGTGAAGGCCGAGCACGGCGGCGGCAGTTTCACGCTGATCGACGACTACGGCCACCACCCCGTGGAAATGGCCGCCACGCTGGCGGCGGCGCGCGGCGCCTATCCGCGCCAGCGCATCGTGCTGGCGTTCCAGCCCCATCGTTACACACGCACACGGGATTGCTTCGAGGATTTCGTCAAAGTGCTGGGTACCGCCGATGCCCTGCTGCTGGCCGAGGTCTATGCCGCGGGCGAACCGCCCATCGTGGCGGCGGATGGCCGCTCGCTGGCGCGCGCCGTGCGCGTGGCCGGCAAGGTCGAGCCGGTGTTCGTCGAGGACATCGCCGACATGCCGCAGGCCATCGCGGATTTTGCGCGCGACGGCGATGTCGTCATCGCAATGGGCGCCGGCTCCATCGGAAGCATGCCGGCAAGGATGGGAGCGCTGTTCGCTCCGGCATCGGATCACGTAGGGACACAGCAATGAGTGCGCAATTCGGCAAGGTCGGGGTGTTGTACGGCGGCAAGTCCGCCGAGCGCGACGTGTCCATCATGTCGGGCACCGGCGTGCACCGGGCCCTGCGCAGCGCCGGCGTCGAGGCGCACCTGTTCGACACCGGCGTGCGTTCGCTGGCCGAGCTGGCCGAGGAGCGCTTTGACCGCGTGTTCATCGCCCTGCATGGCCGCTATGGCGAGGACGGCACGATCCAGGGCGCGCTGGAACTGCTGCGCGTGCCTTATACCGGCAGCGGGCCGCTGGCCTCCGCGCTGGCCATGGACAAGACCATGACCAAGCGCATCTGGGTCGACGAGGGCCTGCCCACGCCGCGCTTCGAGAGCCTGGACCGCCATTCCGACCTGGCCAGGGTGGCCGCTCGCCTGGGCCTGCCGCTGATCGTCAAGCCGCCCCACGAAGGGTCCACCATAGGCGTGACCAAGGTCGACGATCCCGCCGGCATGCGCGTGGCCTACGATCTGGCGGCCGAGTACGACGAGCATGTGCTGGCCGAGTCTTTCATCCAGGGCCGCGAACTGACCGTGGCGATCCTGGGCACCGGCGCCGCCGCGCGGGCACTGCCGGTGGTCGAGATCGTGGCGCCCGACGGCAACTACGACTACGAGCACAAGTATTTCACCGACGACACCCGCTATCTGTGTCCGGCGCAACTGCCGCCCGCGGTCACGCAGCGTGTCCAGGACATCAGCGAGGCCGCGTATCGCGTCCTGGGCTGTGAAGGGTGGGGCCGGGTGGACGTCATGTTGGACGCCGACAACCAACCCTACTTGCTGGAGGTCAATACTTCGCCCGGCATGACCGGCCATTCCCTGGTGCCCATGGCGGCCGCCGCCGACGGCATGAGCTACGAAACCCTGTGTGTGGAAATCCTGAAGGATGCCCGCTGCAAGGTCTCGAGCCGGTCTTCGTAAGAGATTGAATCGGACGCTCTGTGTGGAACGACTCCCGTACCCTGAACCTCATCGCCAACACCTTGTACCTCGCCGCGGCGCTGGTACTGACGGCGTGCGCGCTGCTGTGGCTGGCGCAGCGACCGGTGTTCGCGCTGCAGACGATATGGATCGAAGCCGAGGACGGCTCGCTCCAGCACGTGACGCCGGCCAGCGTGCATCCGGCCATCTCCGGCCGGCTGACGGGCAATTTCTTCACCGCCAACCTGGAGCAGATGCGGCAGGTGTTCGAGACGGTGCCCTGGGTGCGGCAGGCGTCGCTGCGCAGGCAATGGCCCAATTCACTGGTCGTGACCATACAGGAACACCAGCCGCTGGGGCTGTGGAACGAGAACCGCTTGCTCAATACCTACGGCGAATCGTTCACCGCCAATCTGGGCGAGGCCGAGGACGATCATCAACTGCCGATCTTCGGCGGCCCCGAAGGGTCGGAGAAGCTGGTGGCCCAGCGCTACGCCGAACTGATGCGCTGGTTTGCGCCGGTCAGGCTCGATCCGCTGCGGGTGGTGCTGACGCCCCGCTATGCCTGGCAGGTGGAGCTGTCCAACGGCGCGATCATCGACCTGGGGCGCGAACCGACCACCTCGCCCGGCACGGATACCGCCTCGCTGGAATCCCGCGTGCAGCGTTTCGTGCAGGCGATTCCGGTGATCGAATCGCGCATCGGCAAGCTGGAGCATGCGGACCTGCGCTATCCGAACGGCTTCGCGGTCACCACCGCCCGGCCGCCGGCCAGCGCCAAACCGAATCCAAGGAAACCTGCATCAACCATGCAACCTAACCAGAAAAGACCATGACTCGTGAAACCAAGGATCTGATCGTTGCCCTCGACATCGGCACCAGCAAGGTGGTGGCGGTCGTGGCCGAGATGCTGCCTGAAGGGCGCTTCGAAGTGCTCGGTCTCGGGCAGCATGAGTCGCGCGGCATGCGCAAGGGCGTGGTCGTCAACATCGAGACCACGGTCAACTCCATCCAGCGCGCGCTGGAGGAGGCCGAGCTCATGGCCGACTGCAAGATCCGGGACGTATTCACGGGTATCGCCGGCAGCCACATCCGCAGCTTCAATTCCAGCGGCATGGTGGCGATCAAGGACAAGGAAGTCACCGCCACCGACGTGGCGCGCGTCATCGAGACCGCCAAGGCCATCAACATCCCGACCGACCAGCAGGTGCTGCACGTGCTGACGCAGGAGTTCATCGTCGACGGCCAGGAGGACATCCGCGAGCCCATCGGCATGAGCGGGATCCGCCTGGAAGTGCGGGTGCACATCGTGACCGGCGCGGTCAGCGCGGCCCAGAACATCGTCAAGTGCGTGCGCCGCTGCGGCCTGGAAGTACAGGACCTGATCCTGCAGCCGCTCGCCTCGAGCCTGGCCTGCCTGACGCCGGATGAAAAGGAGTTGGGCGTGGCCCTGGTGGACATCGGCGGCGGCACGACCGATATCGCCATCTTCACCGGCGGCGCGATCCGCCACACCGCGGTCATCCCCATCGCCGGCGACCAGATCACCGGCGACGTCGCCGCGGCACTGCGCACGCCCACGCCCGATGCCGAGGAAATCAAGCTGCGCTACGGCGTGGCCAAGCAGGTCCTGGCCAGCCCCGACGAGCGCATCGAAGTGCCCGGCCTGGGCGACCGCGGGCCGCGCCAGCTGTCGCGCCAGGCGCTGGGCGCCGTGATCGAGCCGCGCGTCGAGGAGTTGTTCACTTTCGTGCAGCAGGTGATCCGCGAGTCGGGCTATGACGAGCTGCTGTCGTCGGGCATCGTGCTGACCGGCGGCACCTCGCAGATGCCTGGCGTGGTGGAGCTGGCCGAGGACATTTTCCTGAAGCCCGTGCGCCTGGGCGTGCCCGAGTACACCGGCAGCCTGGCGGACGTGGTCCGCAGCCCGCGCTTCTCGACCGTGATGGGCCTTTTGGCCGAGGCCCGGCTGCAGCGTGTGCGCGGCCGCAAGGTGGCGCAGCAGACCGGAAATGTCACACAGGTTTTCTCTCGTATGAAAGAGTGGTTCCTGGGGAATTTTTGAAGCGATCCCCCGTCGCATACGTTGCCCGAATCGTGCAGTCCTTCGCAGTCCGATGAAGCAGTGCCCGTTCTTTGAGCCTATGCAGTTGCAGGTCAGTACCGGTCGACGCAAGCCGGCCGGAGCAGTTCCAGTCCAGAGTATCCAGTAGTCCGTTCAATCCTGTTTTTTTATATGAGTCGAGGAGGTGCGTGACCGGGGAAGGTGAAACGTGAAGCGCGATCCCAAGGCGGGGTCAGTCAGATGGTCGATTCCGGCCCGATCACATTTCACATTTCACATTTCCCAGCCGCCACTTATCCGCCAGAACCCCCGGAGGTCATTATGAAATTCGAAATGCTAGACACCGATACCCGTGGCACGGTCATCAAGGTGGTGGGTGTGGGCGGCGCCGGCGGCAACGCCGTTGCTCACATGATCCGTCGCGGCGTGCAGGGCGTGGACTTCATCTGCGCCAACACCGACATGCAGGCGCTGTCGCATACCAATGCGCCGGTGCAGATCCGCCTGGGCCGCAGCGGCCTGGGCGCCGGCGCCAAGCCCGAACAGGGCCGCGCCGCCGCCGAGACCGCCCGCGAAGAGATCCGCGACGCGCTGCAGGGCGCCAACATGGTGTTCATCACCGCCGGCATGGGCGGCGGCACCGGTACCGGTGCCGGTCCCGTCGTGGCCGAAGTCGCCAAGGAGCTCGGCATCCTGACCGTGGCCGTGGTGACCAAGCCCTTCAACTTCGAAGGCAGCAAGCGCATGCGCATGGCCGAGGAAGGCATCGACGCCCTGACGCAGCACGTGCATTCGCTGATCGTCGTGTTGAACGAGAACCTGTACGAACTGCTGGGCGACGACGCCACGCAGGAAGACTGCTTCAAGTCCGCCGACGACATCCTGCACAATGCTTGCGCCGGCATCGCCGAGATCATCAACGTGGACGGCAACGTCAACGTCGACTTCGAAGACGTCAAGACCATCATGAGCGAGCAGGGCAAGGCCATGATGGGTACCGGCATCGCGAGCGGCGTGGACCGCGCCCGCGTGGCGTCCGAGCACGCCATCGCGTGCCCGCTGCTGGAAGGCATCGACCTGAACGGCGCCCGCGGCGTACTGGTCAACATCACCGCCAGCCGTTCGCTGAAGATGCGCGAGACCCGCGAGATCATGGACACCATCCGCAGCTACGCCGCGGAAGACGCCACCGTGATCTTCGGCGTGTCGTACGACGATGCGATGGGCGAAGACCTGCGCGTCACCGTCGTGGCAACCGGCCTGGGCCGCTCCAAGGCCAAGCCGCAACTGGTGCAGAACACCATGCAGCAACTGCGCACGGGCACGGACAACGTCCCGGCCTACAACGCGCAGGCGGGTGGCACCAACTACCACGACTACGACACGCCCACGGTCTTCCGCAACCCGCGGGATGCGTCGATGCGCGTGCAGGCGCTGGAAAGCTCGGGCATGGAACACCTGGACATCCCCGCATTCCTCCGCAAGCAGGCGGACTGATACAACTCCCCCCTACGCGCTGACGCGCGCCCCGAATAGGGGGGCCCCCAGCCGCTACGCGGCAGCCCCCCTAGGGGGCGGGGACCCGCCTTGGGGCGGCCCGGCACCGGGTTCCCCCAAGGGGCGATGCGAGTGGACCGGCAAAGCCGGATCCACCGCATCCTGGGTCTAGTTCCTGTATCGTGAGGCCCTGGCGCTGTTGCTTCGCAGGCTGCCTGCGTTAGCACCGGCGGTACAACCCAACCAGTCCCGACTAGACCCAGGAAACCGCGGATCTGGCTTTGCCAGTCCGCTGGTTTCGCCCCCTGGGGGGCGCGCGTCAGCGCGTAGGGGGGACATTTTTTTTTAGGAGTCTTCCATGACTATTAAAGTTGGCGATCGCGTCCCTGACGGCACCCTGACCGAGTTCATCGCCGTGGAGACCGAGGGCTGCTCGCTCGGCCCCAACGCGTTCCAGGTCGCTGACCTGGTCAAGGGCAAGAAGATTGCCGTGTTCGCCGTGCCGGGCGCGTTCACGCCCACCTGCTCGGCCAAGCACGTGCCCAGCTACCTGCAGAACCATGATGCCCTGAAGGCCAAGGGCGTGGACGAGATCTGGTGCGTGGCCACCAACGACGCGTTCGTGATGGGGGCCTGGGCCAAGGACCAGGGCAGCCAGGGCAAGGTCCGCATGCTGGCCGACGGCTCCGCCAAGTGGACCAAGGCGCTGGGCCTGGAATTCGATTTGACCGAGCGCGGCATGGGCGTGCGTTCGCAGCGCTATTCCATGCTGCTGGACGACGGCGCCATCAAGGTGCTGAACGTCGAGGCTCCCGGCAAGTACGAAATCAGCGACGCGGAAACCCTGCTCAAGCAGCTGTAATTCCGTTTCCGGCACGGCCGCGGCAGTATGCGCGGCCGTATCGGAACCTGTGGCGGTCCGTCCGCTCTAACACGGAAACGTTACAATATAGTATTAACCCGGATTCCTCGCCGCCATGCTTTGCCAGCGCACAATAAAAAGCGTCACTCGAACCACCGGAGTCGGTCTGCATTCCGGGCGGCGCGTCGAGATCACGCTGCGCCCGGCGGCGCCCAATACCGGCATCGTCTTCCACCGCATCGACCTGCCCGAGACCGTCGACCTGCCCGCTTCCGCGATGGCCGTCGGCGACACGCGCATGGCGTCGGTGCTGCAGAAGGGCGACGTGCGGGTCTCCACCGTCGAACATCTGATGTCCGCCTGCGCGGGCCTGGGCATCGACAACCTGCACGTGGACCTGACGGCCGAGGAAGTGCCCATCATGGATGGCAGCGCGGGCACTTTCGTGTTCCTGCTGCAATCGGCGGGCATCGAGGAACAGGGTGCCGCCAAGGAATTCATCCGGGTGCTGGAGCCGGTCGAAGTGCGCGAAGGCGAAGGCGCCTCCGCCAAATGGGCCCGGCTCGAGCCCTATGATGGCTTCTCGCTGGCCTTCTCCATCGATTTCCACCATCCGGCCATCGACGCCACGTCGAATTTCGCCGAGATCGACTTCGCCAAGCATTCCTACATCAAGGAAATCGCCCGCGCCCGCACCTTCGGTTTCATGCAGGACGTGGAAAACCTCCGCGCCGCTGGCCTGGCGCGCGGGGGCAGCCTGGACAACGCGATCGTGATGGACGAGTTCCGCGTCCTGAACAGCGACGGGCTCCGCTACGACGACGAGTTCGTCAAGCACAAGATCCTGGACGCCATCGGCGACCTGTACCTGGTGGGCAAACCCCTGATCGCCCGCTACGTGGCCCACAAGTCGGGCCACGGCATGAACAACCAGCTCGTGCGCGCCCTGCTCGAGCGCCGCGCCGCCTGGGAACTGGCAACCTTCGAATCCAAGTCGGTCGCCCCGCAAGCCTTCCGCGAGGACTGGGTGACTGTGTGACCCCCCCTACGCCCTAACGGGCGCCCCCCAGGGGGCGAAACCGGCGGACTGGCCAAGCCAGATCCGCGGTTTCCTGGGTCTGGTACCCGTTTCTTGACACGCCACACCGTTGCTACCGCTGGCAGCCAGCGAAGCCTCCTGCCAGAACCCAAGATGACCGTACTAGACCCAGGATGCGGTGGATCCGGCTTGGCCGGTCCACCCGCATCGCCCCCTGGGGGGCGCGCGTCAGCGCGTAGGGGGGGGTAACCTCTTTTTTAGTTCGGCCAGGGCCCGGGTGCCCAGCTCGGTGGCCTGGCGGGCCCTTCCTCCACCATGGGGGGCGGGGGCGGCGCGGCAGCGTCCACCACGATTTCCGGCGTGGCCGCGATTGGTGCTCCCATCGTTGGCGGAGCGGTTTCGCTTGGCTGTTTTGCCGGATCGCCGACGACTACCGCCACGGGCTCGGGCGGTCGCTGGAGCACCTCGGTACCCACGGCCAACTTGCCATGCCTGGTCGCCGTATCGGGGGGGATGGTCGGCGATGGTGGGCCGGCCAACGCGGAGACGCTGATCTCCCTGGCGGCAGGCAGCGGCCCGGCACTGACGGTGAACGTCACGCCATTGAGTTCGCTGGTGCTCGCGGGCATGGACGAGAGTGGCCTGGGCGAGGCATTGTTCGAGCGGCATGAGACCAGCGCTATCGGCCGGGTGGCCGCCGTCATGCGTGCGGCGACAGAGCTGCTGGGTGCCAAGCTATCGGCCAATGGTTTTACCGTGCCGTCTGGATTCGACCCGGTGGGAGGAACCTTCACTGCCGCCGCGGGCAATGACTATGACGACTTGCTGGAACAGGTCCGGGACGCCCTGGCCCGCGCGGGCAGGAGTTATCGTGATTTGTTCGATGGCTATGAGCGCAGTGCGGACTACATCGCCAGCATCCCGTATGGCACGACGGCGGGCCAGACCGGCCCCATCGTGTTCGCCAGGACGGGGAGCAATGCCGTTGCCGCGGATATCGCTCCGCTCGTCGGCGTATACAGGGGACAGCAGGGGCGCAGTTTCGTGCCGGGCAGCGATGTCGTCAACACGGATTCGTGCACCATCACGGTCGCGGCCGACGGCAACATGACCGTCGCGGCGAATGGCCGCAGCTACAGCGCATCGATGAATGGCGATCCCGGCGATTTGCTGATGCAGGTGGTGGGCCTGTTCCAGGTGCAGGCCAGCGACGTCGCCAATGACAGGTATGCGCAGGTGACCGTCACGCGCGGCTACGTGACGGAGGCCGTGGCACGCAAGGGAGGATACGGGTTTTCCGATGCGCTGGACCGCGTCGAATGCGTGGTGGCCGACCCGCATCCCTCCGCGCTGGGTTCGGCCATGACGAGTGTGAATGTCACGAATGGCGCGACGGCGAGCGATCTCGACGCGAGCTGGGCGGGTGTCTATGGCGATGGCTCGTGCACGGTCACGATCGACCATCAGGCGCGTGTCCGTGTGGTGAAAGGGGTGGTCGACATACAGGCCCAGCTTGCCGGCGACCAGGACGACACGATCAACCTGTTTCCGTCGATTTCCGCCGAGGTTTTCAGTGCGGCCGACCGTCGCCCGGGCGGCGTCCAGATCGAATTCGAGGTGGTGCGCAAGCCGGACGGCCTGGGCGTGCAGGTCAGGCAGACCAAGCCGCGTCCTATCGTCAATGTGGCGTCGTGCAGCGCATTGACGCGAACTTCGCCGTGACCTGAAACCTGGACGAGCGGGTCGCTGCCGGGATCGCCGGCGGCGGCCTCGGCCGCGGCAGGGAACGGAGGCTCGTCGGTGGCGGGGCGTGGCCGCCCGGGGCGTTAAGCTATTCGACATCCTGAATCCGTAAGATGTCGATACTTCCCGCAATAGGCCCGCCATGCTCCAGAGCTTCCCGCCCGCTCCTACCGACAGCGATTCCCCGCCTCCTTCCGTACTCCAGATCTTCCTGGCTTTCACCAAGATCGGCCTGACCAGCTTCGGCGGCGGACTGAGCGGCTGGATGCTGCGGGAGTTCGTCCAGCGCCGGAGCTGGCTGTCGGAGGCCGAGTTCCTGAGCGGCCTCGCGCTGGCCCAGGCCTTTCCGGGCGTCAATGTGGTCAACCTGGCAATCTGGGTCGGTTTCCGGCTGCGGGGTGGCGCGGGCGCGCTGGCCGGGGCGCTGGGGCTGGTGGTGCCCGCCATGGCGCTGGCGCTGGTCGTGGTGGCCGTGTTCGCGAGCATGGCGAAGTCCGACTCGGTGCATCTGGCGCTGGCCGGCGTGGCGGCCGCGGCCGTGGGACTGTCGCTGCAGACCGGATTGCGCGCGGCGCGCCGGGCCGCGCGCGGCGTGCCCGCCCTGGCCGTGATGGTCATCACCTTCGTGGCGATCTTCCTCTTGAGGCTGCCTTTGCTATGGGTGGTCGGCGCGCTGGCGCCCCTGTCCATCGGGCTGGCCTATCTGCGCCTGCGCGCCGGCGAGCAGGCATGAGGTTCGCGCAGCTGTTGGAAGTGGTCCTGGTCTTCGCGCCGCTGTCCTTCCTGACGGTGGGCGGCGGGCAGAGCATCGTGGCCGACATCCACCGCCAGTCGGTGGATGTCTATGGCTGGGTCACGAATCCGCAGTTCATGGACCTGTATGCGTTGTCGCGCATCATCCCCGGACCGGGGGCGCTGCTGGTGACGCTGGTGGGCTGGCAGGCGGCGGGCCTGGCGGGCGCGCTGGTGGCGTCGGCCGCGATCTTCATCCCGAGTTCGCTGCTGGTCTATGCCCTGGCTCATCTGTGGACCCGTTTCAAGGGCACGCGGTGCATACGCGCGATCGAGGCGGGCCTCGTGCCGGTGGCGGCGGGCATGGTGCTGGCCGCTTCGTGCACCGTGCTGCGCGCCGCCGAGGGCGGCGCCTGGGCCTGGGGCGTGGCGGCCGCCTCGATGCTGACGTTGATGTACACGCGGCTCAGCCCTTTCCTGATGTTGGGAATAGGGGCCGCGGTGTTCCTGGTGGCATTGGGTTGATGGACGATGAGGGCGGCGGATGCCGCCCCGGGGAGCTGGATGTGGAAGATTGGACGTTGCAGGCAAGAGGGTGGGTCAATGAGCGCAATTTCGAGATCGATACCGCGCCGGACGAGGGCGGGTACCGGTTCCAGGTGCGGGTGCTGGGTTTTCCGCTGATGCGGGACAGCGAGGTTTTTTCGTCCGCCGAGGAAGCCCGGGCGGGGGCGGTGGCGTTTCTCGAACGCCAGTTCCAGGCTCCGGTCGAGCTGGAATGAATCAGCCCGGATAGGCGAGCCGGGTCGCGCGGATGAAGCCGCGGACCGCGTCGTCGTAGGCGGCGCCGCTGCGGCTGGCGCCCGAGTGCGAGGCGCCCTCCAGCCAGATGCGCTGCTTGCGCGGCGCCTGCCGCGCCGCCGCCAGCAGCGCGTCGCTCATGGCGGGCGGGACGACCTGGTCCTCGGTGCCGTGCAGCAGCAGGAGCGGTGTGCGCAACGAGCCGATGGCGTCGAGCGAATCGAACGGTTGCGTCACCAGCAGGCCGAACCCGGGAATACCGGCCCAGCGCGTGGTGACGATCATGTCGCGGATGCTGGTGAACGTGGACTCGATGATCAGGCCGGCAACCGGGATCGACGGGGCGTCGCGGGCCAACAGGTCGATCGCGATCGCGCCGCCCAGGCTATGGCCGTAGACGAAGCGGCGGGCCGGGTCGGGCTGGAGCCGGGCGAGTTCGGCCAGGGCGGCCTGGGCGTCCTGTCTGGCGCTGGCCTGGGAGGGAAGCCTGGGCGACGAGTCGCCGAAGCCGCGATAGTCGATGGCGAGCATCGAATACCCGAGCCCCGCCCAATGGTCCATGCGGAATGCGCTGCCGTTCAGGTTCCAGCGCGAGCCGTGCAGGTACAGGACAGTCGGGGCGCCGGGATCGGGGTGCCGCCAATACCAGGTGCGCAGGGTATCGCCGCCGGGCAGGCTCAGGTCATAGACTTCGGTGCCGGCCGGCGGCTCGCGCCACCATGAGCGGTCGCCCAGCTCGACCGAGAAAATCATCCGGCGCTGCCAGCGGTCGAGCGCGACATAGCCCGCGCTGGCAAGCGCGAACAGGCAGGCGAGGGCGACGAGGCGGCGGGTCCACATGCTCATTCGGCGCGCCGGACCCGCCGGAGGTTCCCGCCGGGGGAGGCGGACGCGGTCAATCGGCCTGGATGCCGAATTCCTTGACCACCTTGCCGAAGAATGCGTATTCGTCGGCGGTCAGCTTGCCCAGGGCCTCGGGCGTGCCGGGTTTGGCGAAAGCGCCGAAAACGCGCATCTTGGCGACCACGTCGGGCATTTTCAGGATTTCGGCCATGTGCCCGTTCAGCGTGCGCACGACGTCGGCCGGCGTGCCCTTGGGCGCGTACAGTCCCTGCCAGGCGGCGATGTTGATGTTCTTGTATCCCAGTTCGGCCATCGAGGGCGCGTCCGGGGCGAGCGGGGTGCGTTCCGCCGCGCCGTTGGCGAGGATGTGGATCTTGCCCGAGGGAAGATAGGGCTCCACCGGTCCGTAGGTCATCCAGCTCAGCGCCACGTGGCCGCCCAGCAGGTCGTTGACGGCGGGCGCGACGCCCTTGTAGGGGACGTGGGTGATTTTGACGCCGGCGGCCTGGTTGAAGAGCTCCCCCAGGATGTGCATGGGTGAACCCGAGCCGGGGCTGGCGTAGGTCAGCGCCTTGCCCGCCTTGGCGTCCTTCAGTACCTGGGCGACCGAGGTATAGCCCGAGGCCTGGCCGGCCACCAGCAGCAGGGGCTGGGACGCGGTCTGGGTGATGGGGGCGAAGTCCCGAGCGGGGTCGTAGGTATCGGCCGAGTTGGTCTTGACCACGTGGGTGGCCATCGAGAAGGTGCTGGGGGCCAGCAGCAGGGTGTAGCCGTCGGGCTTGGCGCGCGCGACGTAGTTGCTGCCGATGATGCCGCTCGCGCCAGCGCGGTTCTCGACGATCACGGGCTGGCCCAGGCGCTGCGTGAGCTTTTCGCCGAAGAGGCGGGCCATGGCGTCGGTGTCGCCGCCGGCGCCGTAGGCGACGACGATGGTGATGGGCTTGGCCGGATAGTCGGCCGCCATCGCGGGCAATGACGTGGAAAGCGCGCCGGCGGCCGCCAGCACGGCAGTCAGCGCGAGGGTGGCGCGCCTGCCGGAGTGGAGTTGGGTGAACATCATGATGACCATCTGCATAGAAAGGAGAAGGGCCGGCGGGCGGGGACGGGGCTCGTGGCCCAGCCGGGGGGGCCGGCCGGCGGCACATGCGCGGGCATGTGTGGCGAGGTTATACCGCAGCCGTTCGCGGCGTGGATCCCGGCTTTGTATCTTCCAGGGAAAGCGATAGGTGGGCGCGCGCAACATGCCACGGGTGAAACGGCGTTGGAACGCGGGGCCGGACAGCGTGTACCGATGGCGTAGACTGGCGGCACCGCATGGTCGCAGGAGGCGAGATGGAGCCAGGCATGGGGACGGGGTACCGGCGCTACGTGGCATGGCTGGCGCTGGCGTTCGCGGCGGTCTGGGCGGCGCTGGCGATCCGGCCGCTCGACAGATCGGATTGGGCGTTGGAAAACGTGCTGGTGGTCGGGTTCTGTGTCGGGCTGGCCGCGAGCTGGAGGCATTTTCGCTTCTCGCGCCTGTCGTACACGCTGATCTTCGTCTTTCTTTGCCTGCATGCGATCGGCGCGCACTATACCTACGCCAAGGTGCCCTACGACGCGTGGTGGCAAGCCCTGACGGGGCGCGGCTTCAACAGCTTGTGGGGCTGGGAGCGCAACAATTTCGATCGCGTGGTGCATTTTTCGTACGGACTGCTGCTGGCCTATCCGATACGCGAAGTATTCCTGCGGGTGGCCGACGCCCGGGGGTTCTGGGGCTACTTCCTGCCCCTGGAGTTCACCCTGGCGACTTCCGCCATGTTCGAGTTGTTCGAGTGGGGCGCGGCCGAGGTCTTCGGCGGCGACCTGGGCGTGGCCTATCTGGGCACCCAGGGCGATGTCTGGGACGCGCACAAGGACATGGCCCTGGCTGCCTGCGGCGCAGTGGTGGCGATGATGGCCACGGCCGCGGTGAACCGCTGGCTGCAGCGGGATTTTTCGCGGGAATGGTCCGAGAGCCTGCGGGTCAAGGACCGGCGCCCCTACGGCGACGAAGCAATCGCCCGCATGATGCGGCAGGCGCGAGACTAGGCTGGGTCACCATGCATGTCCCTGGATGCCAGGGATCGGGTTCTTGAGCCGTTCCTGGCCGGTGGGGCGCAAGCGCCGCGGGCCGGGGCCCGCGGCGAGGCCGGTCTCATGCGTTGCGCTTGAGCCTGCGCAGCAGCAGGGGCAGCACCAGGGCGGCGGCGGCCAGCGCGAGCAAGGTGGCCGAGGTCGGCGTCGAGACCAGGATCAAGGGATTGCCCTCGCCCACGGCCAGGGCGCGCCGGAGCTGGGTTTCCGCCATGGGGCCGAGGATCAGGCCGATCAGGACCGGCGCGATGGGGAAGTCGTAGACCCGCATGATGTAGCCCAGCAGGCCGATGCCGAACATCATCGCCATGTCGGCCCACGATGTCGCCACGCCCCAGATGCCCACCATGGCGAAGATCAGGATGCCGGCATACAGGTAGGGCCGGGGGATCAGCAGCAGCCGCACCCACAGGCCTACCAGCGGCAGGTTCAGGACCAGCAGCATCAGGTTGCCGATGTACAGCGAGGCGATCAGGCCCCAGACCAGTTCGCCGCTGTTGGTGAACAGGAAGGGGCCGGGCTGCAGGCCGTAGCTCTGGAAGGCCGCCAGCAGCACGGCCGCCGTGGCGGAAGTGGGCAGGCCCAGCGTCAGCAGCGGCACCAGCACGCCGGCCGCGGCGGCGTTGTTGGCGGCCTCGGGGCCGGCCACGCCTTCGATCGCGCCCTTGCCGAATTCACCGGGGTGCTTGCAGAGCTTGCGTTCGATCGTGTATGAGAGGAAGGTCGGGATTTCGGTGCCGCCGGTGGGCAGCGCGCCGATGGGGAAGCCCAGCGCCGTGCCGCGCACCCAGGGTTTCCAGGATCGCTTCCAGTCCTCGCGGGTCATCCAGGTGCCGCCCGAGAGCGGGTTGATGCGCGGCGGGGCCTTGCTGTAGCGGCTGGCGACATACAGGATCTCGCCCACGGCGAACAGCGACACCAGCACCACCGTCAGTTCGATGCCATCGAGCAGGTCGGCCGAGCCGAAGGCCAGGCGGGCCTGGCCGGTCTGGCTGTCGATACCCACCACGCCCATCGCCAGCCCGAGGAACAGGGAAATGAAGCCCCGCACGCGCGAGGTGCCCAGCACCACGGAGACGGAGGTGAAGGACAGCACCATCAGCGCGAAGTAGTCGGCCGGGCCGAAGACGAAGGCGAGTTCGGCGATGGCCGGCGCGACGAAGCTCAGCGCCAGCGTGGCGATGGTGCCGGCCACGAAGGAGCCGATGGCCGCGGTGGCGAGGGCGGCGGCGCCGCGGCCCGACCGGGCCATCTTGTTGCCTTCGAGCGCGGTCATCATGGAGCCGCTCTCGCCCGGCGCGTTGAGCAGGATGGAGGTGGTCGAGCCGCCGTACATGGCGCCGTACAGGACGCCGGCGAACATGATGAAGGCGGCGGTGGGGGCGATCTGCACGGTGACGGGCAGCAGCAGCGCGATCGTGAGCGCCGGGCCGATGCCGGGCAGCACGCCGATGGCGGTCCCCAGCACGGAGCCGAGGAAAGCCCAGAACAGGTTCATCGGTTGCAGGGCGACGCCGAATCCGGAAAGCAGGGCGTTGACGGTGTCCATCGATTACCACCCCGCGGGAGGAAAGGCCGCGCCCAGGCTCACGCCCAGTTGCGAGAAGCCGAGCCAGCAGATCACGCCCAGGGCGAGGCCGATGGCGCAGTCGAACGCCACGCGCCGCGAGCCGAAGGCGCGGGTGACCAGGGCGAACGAGCCCATGGCGGTCAGGGGAAAGCCGAGCGGCTGCATGGTCAGCAGCGGCAGCGCGGCGCCCGCCGCAGCCCACAGCAGGGCCGGGCGCGAGGCGCCGGCGTCGGCCTCGGCGTTTTCCACTTCCTGGGGAGCGAAGGTCTCGCCGCGGGCGATCTGCACCAGCAGCTGGCCGCCCAGGACGATCAGGGCCGCGCCCACGGCGCTGACGAAGAAGCCCGGGCCCAGCGCGGCATAGCCGCCGATCTGCGGCAGGGTGCCGCCTTCATAGAGCCAGACCGCGCCTATGGCCATGACGGCCAGGCCCAGCCACCAGGGGCGCCTTGGGGGTGTTGTCATCGTGTTGTCTCCGGTGGGCGCCGGCGGCGGCGCCCGGTGCCTCGTGTTGGCTTGGACCCTACTTGACCAGTCCGACGTCCTTCAGCACTTCGGCCTGGCGCGCCTTTTCCTTGGTCAGGAAGGCGGCGAAGTCGTCGCCGGCCAGGTAGGCGTCGTCCCAGCCGCGGTCGGCCAGCGCCTTCTTCCATTCGGGCGAGGCGTGCAGCTTGGCATAGCGCTGCAGCCACATGTCGCGGCCGGCCTTGCTCATGCCGGGCGCGCCGATGATGCCGCGCCAGTTGCCGATGACGACGTCATAGCCGCTTTCCTTGAGCGTGGGCGCGTCGATGCCCGGCAGGCGTTTGTCGGAGGACACCGCGATGATGCGGATGCGGCCCTGGTCGACGAAGGTCTTCAGTTCGGACAGGCCCGAGATGCCGATCTTGCCCTGTCCGCTGGCCAGCGAGGTGACGACTTCCGCGCCGCTGGTGTAGGGCAGGTAGTTGACCTTGGTCGGGTCCAGCTTGGCCGCCTTGGCGATCAGCGCCGCGGTCACGTGGTCGGTGCCGCCGACCGAGCCGCCGGCCACCGCGGTGCCGCCCGGGTTGGCCTTCATCGCCTGGACGGCGTCGGCGATGGTCTTGATGGGCGAGTTGGGTGCCACCACGATCGCGCCGGCGTCGTCGGTCAGCCGCACCAGCGGCACGGTCTGGTCCAGCGTGATGGGGGACTTGTTGGTGATGATGGCGCCGACCAGGATGGCACCCATGGACATGATGGCGTTGTCGTCGCCCTTGCCGGTGCGCACGAATTCCGCCAACCCGATGGTGCCGCCCGCGCCGCCCTTGTTGGTGACCTGGAACCCGTCGGTGAAGATGCCCGCCTGCTGCATGACCTGCAACGGCACGCGCGCGGCGCCGTCATAGCCGCCGCCGGGGCCGCCCGGCGCCATGACCTTGGCGGGCGCCGCGATGCCGGCCAGCGGCACGGCGGCGATGGCGAGGGCTGCAACCGCTTTCTTGACGAACTTCATGCATGTCTCCTTGTTGCGGTGGTCGGCGGAAAGGCCGCCTGATCAAAACGGGAACGGCAAGAGGCCGCTCCGCTACGAATACAGTATCGGTCCAAACCCGCGCGCGGGGGAAGTCATTCCCACGGCGGCACCAGCACCGCGCCGTCCATCAACCGGCGGGCCGTGCGGCTCATGGCTACCAGCGCGACGTTCCAGCGCCCGTCCTGGCCGCGTGCCTGGGCGCCGACTTTCAGCGTGCCCGAGGGGTGGCCGAAGCGCAGTTCGCCGCGGGGGCCGCCCAGCACGTCGGCCAGCACCGTGCCGGGCACGGCGGCGGTGGCGGCGATCGCGACCGCGCCGGTGCCCGTCATGGCGTGGTGCAGCTTGCCCATGGAGAAGATGCGCACGTTCAGGTCGATGTCGCCGGCGCCGACGGCGCGGCCGCTGGAGGCCGTATAGGCGGCGGCCGGGGCGGCGAAGGCGAGCTTGGGCGTGTGCTGGCGGTGCGCGGTGGCATGGGCGGCGTCGGGCGCCAGCCCCATGGCCACGGCGGCATGGGCGCGGATGGCCTCGGCCCTAGCCAGCAGTTCGGCGTCGTTGTTGATGTCGGGTTGCAGTTCGGTGCCAGCCAGCCCCAGGGACGAGGCAGCCACGAAAACGGTGGGGTTGCCGGCATTGACCAGCGTCGCCCGGATTTCCCCTACTTCTGGAATGGTCAGCACGTCGGCCGCCCTGCCGGTGGGAAACATCGCGCCTTCAGGGCCGTCGCCGCCGCCGGGATCCAGGAATTCCAGCCGCACTTCGGCGGCCGGAAAGGTCACGCCGTCCAGTTCGAAGTCGCCCAGTTCCTGGACTTGGCCGCCCCGCACCGGCACGTGGGCGATGATGCGCTTGCCCAGGTTGGCCTGCCAGATGCGGACCACGGCGATGCCGTCGCCATTCGGCCGCACCAGTCCGCGATGGATGGCGAAGGGGCCGACCGCGGCGCTGAGGTTGCCGCAGTTGCCGCTCCAGTCGATGACGGGCTGGCCGATGGCGACCTGGCCGAACCAGTAGTCGACGTCGCAGCCGGGGCGGGTGCTGGGGCCCACGATGACCACCTTGCTGGTGCTGGAGGTGGCGCCGCCCATGCCGTCAATCTGCTTCTCGTAGGGGTCGGGGCTGCCGACCACGCGCATCAGGACACGGTCGCGGGCGGCGGAGTCGGCGGGGAGGTCGGTGGGCAGGAAAAACACGCCCTTGCTGGTGCCGCCGCGCATGTAGAGGGCGGGAATGGCACGTTGTCTGTCGGTGGCGGTCATGGTGGATCGAATTGCCGGTTTCGGATTGTTTTCAGGAAACGTGCCCATATCTGCGAGGTTACTACGAGGCACGCGGGAATGTCCGGGCTGCCAGCAGGGGTGTGGCGCGCAGCCCCTCCCGGCCTGGCCAGAATCGGTGCAAACTAGCTCCTCCGCCGTTTCCTACCCGGAACCGGCGCGGCTCGCATTTCGTTCCATCAACCTTTCGACGAGATAGCCATGACCCGCAAGACCCCCATCGAGCGCTACCGGAACATCGGCATCAGCGCGCATATCGACGCCGGCAAGACCACGACGACCGAGCGCATCCTGTTCTACACCGGGGTCAATCACAAGATCGGGGAAGTCCATGACGGCAACGCCACCATGGACTGGATGGAACAGGAGCAGGAGCGCGGCATCACGATCACCTCCGCCGCCACCACGGCGTTCTGGAAGGGGATGGCCGGCAACTACCCCGAGCATCGGATCAATATCATCGACACCCCGGGGCACGTGGACTTCACCATCGAGGTCGAGCGCTCCATGCGGGTGCTGGACGGCGCCGTCATGGTCTACGACTCGGTCGGCGGCGTGCAGCCGCAGTCCGAGACCGTCTGGCGCCAGGCCAACAAATACCATGTGCCGCGCATGGCTTTCGTCAACAAGATGGACCGTGTCGGCGCGGACTTCTTCCGCGTGCAGCGGCAGATCGTCGACCGCCTGAAAGGACGGGCGGTCCCCATCCAGATCCCGGTGGGCGCCGAAGACCATTTCGAGGGCGTGGTCGATCTGGTCAAGATGAAGGCCATCATCTGGGACGAGGCCAGCCAGGGCGTGCGCTTCGAGTACCGGGACATCCCGGCCGGGTTGCAGGCCACGGCCGTCGAGTGGCACGACAAGATGGTGGCCGAGGCGGCCGAGGCCGACGACGAACTGATGGACAAGTACCTGAACGGCGACACGCTGACCGAGGACGAGATCCGGCGCGGGCTGCGCAAGCGCACCGTGGCGGGCGAGATCGTGCCCATGCTGTGCGGCAGCGCCTTCAAGAACAAGGGCGTGCAGGCCATGCTCGATGCCGTCATCGACTATCTGCCGTCGCCGGTGGACGTGCCGGCCATCAAGGGCGTGGACCTGCACGACGGCGAAATCGAGCGCCATCCGGCGGATGACGAGCCTTTCTCGGCGCTGGCCTTCAAGATCATGACCGATCCGTTCGTCGGCCAGCTGATCTTCTTCCGGGTGTATTCGGGCATCGTGCGTTCGGGCGACACGGTCTTCAATCCGCTCAAGGGCAAGCGTGAGCGGCTGGGCCGGATCGTGCAGATGCACGCCAACGAGCGCCGCGAGATCAAAGAGGTCTACGCGGGCGACATCGCGGCCGCCGTGGGGCTGAAGGAAGCCACCACGGGCGATACGCTGTGCGAGCCGGACCATCCCATCATCCTCGAACGCATGGTGTTCCCCGAGCCGGTCATCTCGCAGGCGGTGGAGCCCAGGACCCAGGTCGACCAGGAGAAGATGGGCATGGCGCTGAACCGGCTGGCGCAGGAGGATCCGTCGTTCCGCGTGCGCACCGACGAGGAGTCGGGCCAGACCATCATCTCCGGCATGGGCGAACTGCACCTGGAGATCCTGGTCGATCGGATGAAGCGCGAGTTCGGTGTCGAGGCCACGGTGGGCAAGCCCCAGGTCGCCTACCGGGAAACGGTGCGGTCCGCGGTGCGCGACGTCGAGGGCAAGTTCATCAAGCAGTCCGGCGGACGTGGCCAGTACGGCCACGTGGTGATCTCGCTGGAGCCCCAGCCAGCGGGCTCGGGCTACACGTTCGTCGATGCCATCAAGGGCGGCGTGGTGCCGCGCGAGTTCATTCCCGCGGTCGACAAGGGCATCCAGGATACGCTGGGCTCGGGAGTGCTGGCGGGCTATCCGGTGGTGGATGTGAAGGTCACGCTGACCTTCGGCTCCTATCACGACGTGGACTCGAACGAGAACGCGTTCCGCATGGCGGGTTCGATGGCTTTCAAGGAAGCCATGCGGCGGGCCGATCCGGTGCTGCTGGAGCCCATGATGAGCGTCGAGGTCGAGACGCCCGAGGACTTCATGGGGAACGTGATGGGCGACCTGTCGTCGCGGCGGGGCATGGTGCAGGGCATGGAGGACATCGCCGGCGGGGGCGGCAAGCTGGTGCGCGCCGAGGTGCCGCTGGCCGAGATGTTCGGCTATTCCACCACGCTGCGTTCACTCACGCAGGGGCGCGCCACCTACACGATGGAGTTCAGGCACTACGCCGAGGTGCCGCGCATGGTGGCCGACGTGGTCATCGGCCAGCGCAAGCGGGGCGGTTGAGGCCGGCGGGCCTGGCGTCCGCTAGGGCTGCGGGATGCCCGGCACGCCGCGCCGTATGGCGGCCGGGAAATCCGGATCGGCGTCGGCGTCCCGCGCCCGCTGCGTGATGCGGCCCAGCCGCGTGAGTTCCGCCAGCGGATGCGAGGTGTCCAGCCCGCGCACGTCGTAGATGTAGCCGGGCAGGTAGCCGGCCAGGACCAGCCGGTAGTCCATGGGCAGGCCGGGGATGATCCGCGTCATCATGTGGTAGACGATGGTCGTGCAGTTGGCCGTGATGGTGTGGTAGAAGCGCGGCGTCGACACGAGCTTGTTGGCCTCGTCCACGTAGGCCAGGAACAGCGACATCATGGCCTCGCGCGGCATGGACACCCGGTACAGGTAGTCGTCCTCGCCGCGGACGTTGGTGCGCACGCGGACGATGTCGCGCTCGTCGGCCGCCACGACGCTGGTCTCGAATTCCTTGAAGAAACCGCCGATGGACGAGAACTGCTCGTGACGTTCCTTGCGGATCTCGACCGAGAACACCAGATGGCGGCCGTCCTCGAAGCCGAACGACACCAGCGTGTGGGCGATGGCCTCGATGGTCCAGTAGGACAGGATCAGGTCCACGCTGGCCAGCCTGGCCAGGTCGTAGCTGCGCGTTTCCCAGCGTGGGGTGTAATCGGTGGCGCTGCGCCAATCGAAGTTGCGCACGTTGCGCAGCGTGACCACGTGGCCGTCGACCTGGCCCGTGGTCATCTGCGCGACGTCGTCGGCCCAGATCCTGTCGTTCGACGGCGCAATGCCGCGCCACCAGGCCAGGAGCAGGCCGAACGCCACGATGTACAGGCCCACGCCCCAGGCAGGGCGTCCCGCCAGCGTCAGCCACAGCATGCCCAGGCCGAACACCGCGCCGGCCATGGCCGCGGCGATCTTGACGGGCAGGGGGCCGGGAACCTGGTAGCGCAGGGCGAAGGCGGCCCAGAGCGTGGTGGGCAGGAAAACCAGGACGGCCAGGGCCGACAACAGAAAGGTTCGCATGGGCCCGAACATACCATTCCCGGCCACCCGGCGGCAGTCCCCGCGCGAAGCCGCCCCGCAATGGCCGCACTAGCTGGTACAGTTGTCGGCGACGTTTCCCGGTTCACCGCTCGCGACCACTCATGACGCTTCCTGTCTTTTCCGCCCGCCTCGTGGCCCGCTGGCTGCTGATCCTGATGCTGCTGGCTGGCGCCTATTTCTTCAGCGGGTTTCTCGTTCCCGGCCTGGCCGCGCTGATCATCGGCCTGGCCAGCTGGCCCCTGTACCGGCACTGGGTCCGGTTCTGCGGCGGCCGCACGACGCTGGCGGCCTCCGGCGCGCTGCTGGTCATCGTGGTCGGGCTGATCGTGCCTTTCGCCTACGCCCTGTCCTATGCCATCCAGGAGGCCAGCAACCTCGTCCGCTGGCTGCTAGAGGCCAACCGCGAGGGCCTGGTCGTCCCGCACTGGGTGACCGGGCTGCCGCTGGTCGGCGAGCGCCTGGCCGGCTATTGGGAGGAACACCTGTCGCGGCCGCACGCGCTGGGGGCCTGGGTGCAACTGATCAGCGGCGAGCACCTGGGCAACATCTACCGCGTCGTGCTGTCCACCACGGGCAACGTCTTCCACCTGGCGCTGACGGTGGTGTTCATGCTGATCATCCTGTTCTTCGTCTACAAGGACGGCGAGCGCATGGTCGGACAGCTCGACACCGTGGGCGAGCGTGTGCTGCCGGTGCGCTGGACCCGGCTCTCGCGCGTGGTGCCGGCCACCATCAGCGCGACCGTGACGGGCATGGGCCTGATCGCCATCGGCGAAGCCGTGGTGCTGGGCACGGCCTACTGGATCGCCGGTGTGCCGTCGCCGGCGCTGCTGGGCCTGATCACCGGCTTCATGGCCCTGGTGCCCGGCGGCGCCCCGCTGGCCTTCACCATGGTCTCGCTGTACCTGATCGGCTCGGGCAAGCTCATCGCCGGCATCGGCCTGTTCGCCTGGGGCACGCTGGAACTCTTCATCGTCGACAAGACCCTGCGTCCCCGCCTCGTGGGCGGCCCCGTCAAGCTCCCCTTCCTGCCCACCTTCATCGGCCTGGTCGGCGGCGTACAGACCATGGGCCTGGTCGGCCTCTTCGTCGGCCCCGTCCTGATGGCCCTCCTGGTCGCCATCTGGCGCGAATGGCTGCGAGAGGAAAGCCCCCCCCTACGCGCTTACGCGCGCCCCCCAGGGGGCGGCGCTGGCGGACCGGCAAAGCCGGATCCGCGGCGCCCTGGGTAGGGGGCAAAACAAAATGGCCTCGCTTCAAAAAAGCGAGGCCATTTTTTCTTCATTTCCAACTGTTGGTAGCCAGCGAAGCACCGCTGCTCCAAACCAGGATAACGGTACTAGACCCAGGATGCGGAGGATCCGGCTCCGCCGGTCCTCGCGCATCGCCCCCTGGGGGGCGCCCGTAAGGGCGTAGGGGGGGACTTAATCAATACACCCCTTGCGCCATCATCGCGTCGGCCACCTTCACGAAGCCGGCGATGTTGGCGCCGTCCACGTAGTTGACGGTGCCGTCGGCGCGGCTGCCGTGGCGCACGCAGTTTTCGTGGATGTCCTTCATGATGGCGCGCAGGCGTTCGTCGACTTCGGCGTGGTGCCACGACAGGCGCTGCGAGTTCTGCGCCATTTCCAGGCCCGACACGGCGACGCCGCCGGCGTTGCTGGCCTTGCCGGGGGCATACAGGGTGCCGGCCCGGGCGAAGACGTCCACGGCTTCCAGCGTCGAGGGCATGTTCGCGCCTTCGGCCACGCACAGCACGCCGTTGCCGACCAGGGTCTCGGCATCCTTGTGGTTGAGCTCGTTCTGGGTGGCGCAGGGCAGGGCGATGTCGACCGGGATGTGCCAGGGGCATTTGCCGGCCTCGAACGACAGCTTATTGCGCGAGGCGAAGTCGGCCAGGCGGCCGCGCTGGACATTCTTGAGATCCATGATCTCCTTGAGCATGTCGGCGCTGATGCCGTCCTTCACGTACAGCGTGCCGTCGGAGTCGGACAGGCTCACGACCTTCGCGCCCAGGTCCACCGCCTTTTCGGCGGCGTACTGCGCGACGTTGCCCGAGCCCGAGATCGACACGGACTTGCCGTCGAAGCTCTGGCTCTTGCGGTACAGCATCTGTTCGGCGAAGTAGATGGTGCCGTAGCCGGTGGCCTCGGGACGCATCAGGCTGCCACCGAAGGCCAGGCCCTTGCCGGTGAACACCGCCGCGGCGCTGTTGGAGAGCTTCTTCATCATGCCGGCCATGAAGCCCACTTCGCGGGCGCCCACGCCGATGTCGCCCGCCGGCACGTCGGTGTCGGGGCCGAGGTGGCGGTAGAGTTCCAGCATCAGGGCCTGGCAGAAGCGCATGACTTCGCCGTCGCTCTTGCCCTTGGGGTCGAAGTCGGAGCCGCCCTTGCCGCCGCCCATGGGCAGGGTGGTGAGCGAGTTCTTGAAGGTCTGTTCGAACGCCAGGAAGCGCAGGATGGACAGGTTGACCGACGGGTGCAGCCGCATGCCGCCCTTGAACGGGCCGATGGCCGAGTTGTGCTGGATGCGGAAGCCGCGGTTGACCTGGGTCTGGCCGCGGTCGTCGACCCAGCACACGCGGAACTGGATGATGCGTTCGGATTCCACCAACCGCTCCAGCAGGCCATGCTCGGCGTAGCGCGGATGCTTCTGCAGGAAGGGCCAGAGGCTGGTCATGACCTCCTTGACGGCTTGCAGGAATTCCGGCTGATCAGGATCGCGCAGGGCGACTTGCGAGAGAAAGCTGTCTAGGCTGGCGTGTTTCAATATTGGCTCCGTTGAATGTCCGGGCGCTTGGGGTCATCCTGCCGCAGTGGGCTGCCAGCGGCATCGAGGGCTGCACCTTTTGCGTGCGGCAAGTGTTCTGATGTGGTGCATTGCACCGAAAAAACGCGGCATTGTAATCGTGTTTTTCCGTCATCATGTAGATAAATCACGACTTTATGCACGCATTTAGTGCGATCCTTAAAAAGGGACGGATCATGGTGATTCGACGTTTCCGGGTGTTAAATGGGGACGGAGCAAGGCGGGGACGACCCTGCCGGGAATGACGAATGGGGACGGCCCCGCAATCAGGAAAACAATCATGGCTTGGACCCTTTTGATCATCGCCGGACTGATGGAGGTCGGCTGGGCGATCGGCTTGAAATACACGCACGGATTCACGCGGCTGTGGCCTTCGGTGGGCACGATCGCGGCCATCGTCGTCAGTATGGCGCTGCTGGGGGTGGCGATGCGCACGCTGCCGGTCGGCACCGCCTACGCCATCTGGGTCGGCGTGGGCGCGGTGGGTACCGCGGCACTGGGCATCCTGCTGTTCGGCGAGGCCGCCAGCCCGGCGCGCCTGATCAGCCTGGGGCTGATACTGGCGGGTATCATAGGCTTGAAACTGGCTTCCTAGCGCGCATTTCCATTCCATGATCACCGCCGCCCCCGACGGGCCCTTAGGCATTTTCGACTCCGGCGTGGGCGGCATCAGCGTGCTGAGCGCCGTCCGGCAGGCCTTGCCGCGCGAAGACCTCCTGTACGTGGCCGATAGCGGCCATCTGCCGTATGGAGAGAAAACGCCGGCATACATCGTGTCGCGCGCCCTGCGCCTGGCCGAGTTTTTCCTGTCGCGCCGGGCCAAGGCGGTGGCGATTCCGTGCAACACGGCCACCGCTGTGGCGGTGGAGGCGCTGCGCGACCGCTATCCGGACCTGCCTATCGTCGGCATCGAGCCCGCCGTCAAGCCCGCGGCGCGGCTGACCCGATCCGGCGTGATCGGGGTGCTCGCCACCACGGGCACCTTGCTTAGCGAACGCTTCCATGCACTGGTCCGGCGCGAGGCGCCGGGCGTGGAAGTGCTGCTCAAGCCTTGCCCCGGGTGGGTGTCGCTGGCCGAGGAGGGGTGGACGCCGGACCGGGACCATCTCGTGGCCGAGCCGCTCGCGGAACTGGTCGAGCGCGGCGCCGACGTGCTGGTCCTGGGCTGCACGCATTTCCCTTTTCTGATCGATCCGATCCGGCGCCATGTGGGGCCCGACGTGGCGGTGCTGGAGACCGGCGTGCCGTTCGCCCGGCAGTTGCAGCGGCAGTTGTTGGCGCACGGACTGGCGCGCGGGGCGGGAGAGGGCGGGGCGGCTTTCATGACCAGTGGGGACGCGGCCGAGACGGCACGGCGCATCGCGCGGCTGACGGGGCGCGAGGCCGCGGTCGAGCGCCTGCCCCGGGAGTATTGCTGACGGTGGCCCACGGTTCCGACTCGGGAGCGGGGTAGGGCCTTTCCGGCTCCGCCCGGGGCGATGGGGTATCCTCACGCCTTCCGCGGGCCTTCGCGCCGCGACCGGCCGGTCCAGCGCCGCCGTTTCCACGGATACCTCGGGAGCCTTCATGTCGCTCGAACAGCACTATACGTCCATACTCGAACAGCTCGGCGAAGATCCGGGCCGGGAGGGCTTGCGCGATACACCCAAGCGCGCCGCCAAGGCCATGAAATACCTGTGCCAGGGCTACACGCAGAATCTCGACGAAATCGTCAACGGCGCCCTGTTCTCGTCCGACACCAACGAGATGGTGCTGGTCAAGAACATCGAACTGTATTCTCTGTGCGAGCACCACCTGCTGCCGTTCATCGGCAAGGCGCACGTGGCCTACCTGCCCAACGGCAAGGTGCTGGGCCTGTCCAAGGTGGCGCGCATCGTCGACATGTACGCCCGGCGTCTGCAGATCCAGGAGAATCTCTCTCTGCAGATCGCCGAGGCGGTCCAGGAAGTGACCGGCGCCCTGGGGGTGGCCGTGGTCATCGAGGCCCAGCATATGTGCATGATGATGCGCGGCGTCGAGAAGCAGAACTCGTCGATGGTCAGCTCCGTCATGCTGGGGGCCTTCCGCGAGAATCCCTCGACGCGGGCCGAGTTCCTCGAACTGATCCGCTAAGGCGGCCGGCGCGGCCGCGCCGGCCGGTCTCGCGCACCGGACGGGTGCGGCTCCCTTCTTTTCCTGAGCGGGTATGGTGCGATGTCGCCCCATCATGGGGCTGCTGCGCCTTGTGCCAGGCCCGAATCGGCCCTGGTCCGGTCTTTGCTAAGTCTTCGGTAGTGGTTTACCCCAGTCGCGCCTGCAAAATCGAGGCGCTATATTTTTGCCACTGTTCCGTATATGAGATGAGGTTTCGTATTTAAGACGACGAACGATGCCGGACCAGCGATCGAATAACACTATCGCAGTGTCCGGGCCTCCGCAACCGCGGGGCCGGGTGGTTGTGCTCCCCGTTCGTCGCCGTATCGAAGTTCCGGTTCCTACAGGCCAGCACCATGAATGAAATCGAGTTCCGCAAAGTCGGCAAGCGCTTCCAGGACCGCCAGACGGGGCAACCCCGCGCGGCGGTCACCGACGTCAACCTGAGCATACGCCGGGGCGAGGTGGTGTCCATCATCGGGCCGTCCGGCTGTGGCAAGAGTACGCTGCTGAACATGGGCGCCGGCCTCTACCTGCCCAGCGAGGGCGAGGTGTACGTGGGGGGCGAGCGCGTCACCAGGCCCGTGCGCAAGGTGGCGTTCATGCTGCAGAAGGATTTGCTGATGCCCTGGCGCACCATCCGGGCCAACGTCGAGCTGGGGCTGGAGATCGATGGCGCTCCCGCCCGCGAACGCAAGGTGATCGCCGACGAACTGCTGGCCAAATGCCACCTGAAGGGATTCGAGGAACACTATCCCTACCAGTTGTCGGGCGGCATGCGCCAACGCGCCGCGCTGGCCCGCACGCTGGCCGTGGACCCGCAGGTGCTGCTGCTGGACGAGCCTTTCTCGGCGCTGGATGCCCAGACCAAGATGGTGCTGCAGCAGGACCTGGCCAAGATGGTGTACGAGAAGCGCAAGACGGCGCTGTTCATCACCCACGATCTGGTGGAGGCCATCGCGCTGTCCGACCGCCTGTTGGTCATGAGCGAGCGTCCCGGTACGATCATCGAGGAAATCATCATCGACCTGCCCATGCGGGACAACCCGCTGGAGCGGCGCAAGCTGCCGGAAATCGGTCCCTTGCAGGGGCGCTTGATGGAATTGCTGAAGGTGGGCAAGGAAACCGCCGAACTGCACTGAGCCGTCCATTCTCCCGATCACGCACGTCGCGCCCAAGGGCGCCCATTCTCTACAGGAAGCCCTATGAAAAAAGCTCTGGTTTCGTTCAGCTTCAAACTGGCCGCCGTCGCCGTGGCTGTCGCCTCGCCTTTTGCCGTCCACGCCGCGCCCGAGGAAGTGAACTATCTGCTGCCCGCGCCGCCCACGCTGCCGGCCTTCGCCCCGTGGATGATCGCGCAGCAACGCGGCTACTATGCCGATGAGAACATCAAGGTCAATTTCGTGCTGGGCAAGGGCGGGGTCGACGTCGCCAAGCAGATCGGCGCCGGCAATGCGGTGATCGGCGGCGCCATCGGCGATACGCCCATCATCGTCCGCGCCAATGGCGTGCCGGTGAAGGCGGTCGCGGTGCTGGGCGCCGGCTCGCTGTCGGCGCTGGCGGTCAAGAAGGACGGGCCGATCAAGTCGGTGGCCGATCTCAAGGGCAAGACCGTGACCGTGATCTCCTACAGCGACACGACCTACTACGCGCTGCTGGGCACGCTCAAGAAGTACAACCTGAGCAAGAACGACGTCTCCATCCAGGCCGCGGGCCCGGCCGGCGTCTGGCAATTGTTCGCCGCCGGCAAGTCCGATGGCATGGCCGCCACGCCCGATTGGCTGGTCGACGCCGACGAGGCCACCAACGGCAACGTCGACTACCTGAAGATCGACAAGCCGTTCAACAGCATGGCGCAGGCCATCATCGCCTCGGACGAGACGATCAAGAAGAATCCGGACCTGATCAAGCGCCTGGTGCGCGCGACCCTGCGCGGCATGCAGGATGTGATGAAGGACCCGAAGAGCGCCGCCGCCACCTACGCCCAGGCCGCGCCGGCCTTCAAGGGCAAGGAAGAGAAGCTCGAGCGCATCCTGCGCCTGTACAACAAGTATGTGTACGCGGACCAGAAGGTGTTGGGCCAGATGGATACCGCTCGTCTGGCGGAGGTGCAGAAGTTCTACGTGTCGGAAGGCATCGTGTCCAAGGCCGCGCCCTTGACCGATCTTTATACGAACCAGTTCGTCGGGGTTGAGCGGTAATGTCTGTATCCGCATCCAACGAAAGCGCGCCCGCCGCGGCGGGCGCCGGCAAGCCGGCGGGCCGCCCGTTCTTCTCGGGCAAGGTCGCCACGGCCGCCGGCAGCCTGCTGGTCCTGGTGGTGTTCCTGGCCGCCTGGGAATGGGGGCCCGGCCTGCTCAAGATGCCGGAGTTCATCCTGCCGCGCTTCAGCCGCGTGGTCCAGGAGTTCGGCCACATGTGGCAGACCAGCGAACTGCTCATGCACAGCGGCATCACCGCGTTCGAGGTGATCGTCGGCTTCATCCTGGGTGCCTTGCTGGGCCTGGTGGTGGGCGTGGTGCTGGGCCTGTCGCCCACCACCGAGTCCATCCTGTCGCCGTACATCCTGGCGCTGCAGATCGCGCCCAAGGTGGCCTTCGCGCCGTTGTTCGTGATGTGGCTGGGCTACACCATCTATCCCAAGATCCTGGTCGCCATCCTGATCGTGTTCTTCCCGGTCATGATCAACGTGCTGTCGGCGGTGCGCACCGTGGACCCGGACATGGTCAACCTGGTCCGCACGCTCAACGCCAGCCGCTGGCAGATCTTCCGCCTGGTCGAGTTCCCGTCGGCGCTGCCGGCGCTGTTCTCGGGCCTGCGCATCGCCTCGACGCTGGCCGTCATCGGCGTGACCGTGGGCGAGCTGGTCGGGGGCAACCTGGGCCTGGGCTTCCTGCTGGTCGACGGCGAGGGGCAGGGCAATACTTCGGCCGTGTTCGTCACGATCGCGGTGCTCACGCTGATCGGCATCGTCGCCTACGCGGGCGTCGTCTGGGCCGAGAAGCGCGTACTTCACTATCTGCCGCGCGCGGCCACCACTACGGTCTGAGCGCGGGTAATGGGAGCAATGTTGGATTCAAGCACTATCGGTAATCTCCTGCGGGGCCGCCGCATCCTGGTGACGGGCGCGGCGCGCGGGCTGGGCTACGAGTTCGCGGTGGCACTGTGCCAGGCCGGCGCGCAGGTGGCCATGGCCGACATCCTGGCCGACACGCTGAAGCAGGCGGTCGAGTCGTTGCAGGCGCGGGGCTTTCCGGTGCATGGCATCGAAGTCGACCTGGGCGACAAGGCCTCCGTCGAGAACTGCGCGGCGCGCGCCACCGAGCTGCTGGGCGGGTTGGACGGACTGGTGAACAACGCCGCCATCACCAACTCGGGCGGACGCACCGCGCACCAGCTCGAGGTCGAGGTGTGGGACAAGGTCATGCAGGTCAACGTGCGCGGCACCTGGCTGATGTCCGTCGCCTGCCACGCGGCGCTCAAGGCATCGGGCCGGGGCGCCATCGTCAACCTGGCGTCGGACACGGCGCTGTGGGGCGCGCCCAACCTGATGGCCTACGTCGCCAGCAAGGGCGCGGTCACGGCCATGACGCGGTCGCTGGCGCGCGAGTTCGGCGCCGACAATATCACCGTCAATGCCATCGCCCCGGGGCTGACCCTGGTCGAGGCGACGGAGTACGTACCCGAGGCGCGGCACCAGCTCTATCACGACCAGCGTGCGATCCACCGCGAACAGGTGCCGGAGGACGTGAGCGGATCGGTGATCTTCGCCTTGTCGGATCTCGCGCGTTTCGTCACCGGCCAGCTCCTCCCGGTCAACGGCGGATTCGTGATGAATTGAAAAAAGGCTCGCGGTGTGGCCGGCACCGCCTGTCGGGACCGGTATCATTCCGTCCGCAAGCCATCAGACAGTCGGTCACACTATGAGCAAAGGGAACATTCCGGAGGTCGCGCAGGACAAGTATCTGGTTCCGGCGCTGGAGCGCGGCCTGTTGTTGCTGGGACAATTCAACCACGTCGATCGCAAGCTGTCGGCGCCGGAACTGGCGCGCCGCCTCAGCCTGCCGCGTTCCACCGTCTTCCGGTTGCTGATGACCCTGGAATCCATGGGCTTCGTCCAGCGCGCCGAGGGCGGGCACGATTATCGGCTCGGCCTGGCGGTGTTGCGGCTGGGGTTCGAATACCTGGCCTCGCTCGAACTGACCGAGCTGGGCGCGCCGCTGCTCGAACGCCTGCGGGGCGAGATCGGGTTTTCGTGCAACCTTGTCGTGCGCGATGGCCGCTCCATCGTCTACGTCGCCAAATCGTCGGCGCCCACGCCTTTCACCAGTTCGGTCCACGTCGGCACGCGGCTGCCCGCGCACGCCACGGTGCTGGGCCGGGTCCTGCTGGAAGACCTCACGCTGGACGAGCTGCGCGAGCTGTTTCCCGAAGAGCACCTGGAAAGCTATTCCTCCAGCACCCCCACGACCGTGATGGATCTGTACGAGATCGTGCAGAAGGATCGCGAGCGCGGCTATGTCTTGCAGGAAGCCTTCTTCGAGGCGCGGGTCTCGACGATCGCCGCGCCGGTGCGCGACGCTTCCGGCCGCATCGTGGCCGCGCTGGGCGCCACGATTCCTTCGTCGCGTTTCGAGCCCGAGCGCATCGACGACCTGGTCGCGCGGGTGCGCAGCACCGCCATGGAGTTGTCGCGCCTGTTGAATTATTCGCCCGAGAAGCGGCAGGTCTTGGGCCGGGCCGTCAACCTGTGATCCAGGCGGAATGCCGGCCATGGCCGGACCGTTGACCGTGCCCGCCCGCGCCGCGGTGGTGGGGGCCGGACCCGCGGGCCTGATGGCCGCCGAGGTGCTGGCCGGGGCCGGCATCGCCGTGGACGTCTATGACGCGATGCCGTCGGCGGGCCGCAAGTTCCTGCTGGCCGGCATAGGCGGCCTGAACATCACCCATTCCGAACCCGCCGCCGCTTTCCTTTCCCGCTATGGCGACCGCGCCGGCGCGGTCGCGCCCCTGCTCGAGGCGTTCGGCGCCCAGGCCGTGCGCGACTGGGCGCATGGCCTGGGCATCGACACGTTCGTCGGATCATCGGGCCGGGTCTTTCCCAAAGAGATGAAGGCCGCGCCGCTCTTGCGGGCGTGGCTGCATCGCCTGCGGGGCCTGGGCGTGCGCCTGCACATGCGGCATCGATGGCTGGGGTGGGAAGCGGATGGCGCGCTGGACTTCGACACGCCCACGGGGCGCGCGGCCCATCGTCCCGATGCGGTCGTGCTGGCCCTGGGCGGCGCGAGCTGGCCGCGGTTGGGCTCGGATGCCGCCTGGGTGCCGTGGCTGGCCGGACGCGGTGTACGCATCGCACCGCTGGCGCCGGCCAATTGCGGTTTCGAGACCGGCTGGAGCCAGCACTTCCGCGAACGCTACGCGGGGCAGCCGGTGCGCGCGGTGACGCTTTCCATGTCCGACGAACAGGGCGAATGGCGCCGGGGAGGCGAGTTCGTCGTGTCCGATTACGGCGTCGAAGGCAGCCTGATCTATGCCGCGTCGGCCCGCCTGCGGGAGGCCATCGACCGCGACGGCCATGCCGGACTGCGGCTCGACCTGACGCCGGGGCTCGCCATCGACCGCGTCGCCGAGGAGCTGGCGTGGCCGCGCGGTAGCAAATCCATGGCCAATCATCTGCGCGCGCGCATCAAGGTGGACGGCGTGAAGGCAGGCCTCTTGCGCGAGGTCGTGCCGGCCGCCGATTTCCATGATCCCGCCAGGCTGGCCCGCTGGGTGAAGTCGCTGCCGCTGACGCTGCGCGCGCCGCGGCCCATCGAGGAGGCCATCAGCAGCGCTGGTGGCGTGGCGTTCGACGCCATGGACGAACACGGCATGCTGCGCGGGTTGCCCGGGGTTTTCTGCGCGGGCGAGATGCTGGATTGGGAGGCGCCCACCGGCGGCTATCTGCTCACCGCCTGTCTTGCCAGTGGCCGGTGGTCGGGGCTGGGCGCGGTCCGTTGGCTGGCGCAGCGCGACGGCGCTTGACCTTCCCATCGTGGGAAGGGGAATACTGGCTGCACCATCACGAACGAAAGGAGTCATGCCATGCTGCAATTCCAAGTGCAGGGAATGAGCTGCGGCCACTGCGTCAAGGCGGTCACCCAGGCCGTGCAGTCCGCCTATCCCCAGGCGCGCGTCGAGGTCGATCTCGGCGCCGGGAAGGTCCGCGTCGACCAGGCCGGCGATGCCGCGCGCATCGCGCAGTTGATCGCCGAGGCCGGCTATACGGTGTCGGGTTCCGAAACCGTGGGCTGATCGCCGAACAGGGCGAGCTGCCCGCCGGGGGCTCCCAGCCGCACGCCCAGCCCCATCAGGCGCACGGCGCGCGGATTGCGGCGGAAGGCCGTGGTCAGCAGGATGCGGAACTGTTCTTCGTCCAGCGCCGCGCCCACGCCCTCGGCGGTGGTGCGGTTGAAGTCCGAGAAGCGCAGTTTCACGAACAACTTCTGGATGTGGTTCTGGGCGTCGGCGCGGCGCACGCGCGCATCGAGCTGGTCCAGCATCTCGCGCAGGAGTTCCTGGCACGCCTCCAGCGTGTGCAGGTCGGTGACGAAGGTCTGCTCCACGCTCACCGATTTGCGCTCGCGGCTGGGCGAGACCTCGCGGTGGTCGATGCCGCGGCACAGGTCGTACAGGCGTTCGCCGAACACGCCGAATTGCTCGCGCAGCCGGTCGTGTTCCCATCCGCGCAGGTCGGCGCAGGTCTCGACGCCCAGCGCCTTGAGCCGCGCGCCGGTCACCTTGCCCACGCCGTGGAGCTTGGAGACGGGCAGGGCCGCCACGAAAGTGTCCACGTCCCGCGGGCGCACCACGAACAGGCCGTCGGGCTTGTTCCAGTCGCTCGCGATCTTGGCGACAAATTTGTTGGGCGCGACGCCAGCCGATACCGTGATGCCGACGGCCTGCGCCACGCGTTGCCGGATCTCGTTGGCGATCAGCGTGGCGCTGCCTTGCAGCCGGTCGCTGCCGCTGACGTCCAGGTAGGCTTCGTCCAATGACAGCGGTTCGACCAGTTCGGTGTAGTCGCGGTAGATATCCATGATGGCGGCCGAGGCCACCCGGTACATCTCCATCCTGGGCGGAATGATGAGCAGGTCCGGACACAGCCTGAGCGCGCGCGCCGACGACATGGCCGAATGGACGCCGTACTTGCGCGCCTCGTAGTTGCAGGTGGCCACCACGCCCCGGGTCTCCGGCCGTCCGCCCACGGCCAGCGGCCGGCCTCGAAGGCCGGGGTCGTCGCGCATTTCTATCGATGCGTAGAAGCAGTCGCAATCGCAGTGGATGATCTTGCGCATGGCCGCGTTCGCCGGTTGGCGGTGCCTATTTCAAGCTGAGCTTCGCATAGCGATAGAAACTGCCCGCGGCCGCGGTGGCCGCCAGCAGGAACCCGTGGCGGCCGTCCAGGAAGCCGCGCTTGAAGACGTACAGCCGCACGAAGGTCCAGGCACCATGTCCGATCGCGGCGCCCACGCCGGCCCGCCGGCCGCGCATGTGCAGGGCCTGCGCGCTGTCGGTGGAATAGCGGTTCATCTTCGCGATGGCGGTGTCCAGGTCGGGATAGGTGTAGTGCAGCAGATGCGGCGCCAGGTGCCCCGCCTCGCCGCCGGCGACCACCTTTTCGTGTACCAGGTCGTCGCTGAAGCGGGCCGTGCCGCGCCGGAACAGGCGCAGCACGCGATCGGGCCACCAGCCGCTGTGCCGGATGAAGCGGCCGCAGAAACTGGACAGCCGTGGCATGTCGTAGGCGTCGTGGCGCGGCGCGCGCAGGACCTCGGCGATCGCGGCGGCCAGTTCGGGCGTCACGCGTTCGTCGGCATCCAGCGACAGCACCCAGTCGCCGGTGGCCAGGGCCAGCGCACGGTTCTTCTGCGGGCCAAAGCCCGGCCAGTCCGGGGTGATCTCGACCCGGGCGCCATGCCGGCGCGCGATGTCCACCGTCTCGTCGGTGCTGCCCGAATCGACCACGACGATCTCGTCGGCGAAGCGGACCGATTCCAGGCAGTCGGCCAGATTGCGGGCCTCGTTGCGGGCGATGATGATGACGGACAGGCGCATGGCGCATGCGGAGCAGAATGGCGATGCCGCCATTACAGCATGGTGCGCCGGAGGCGGGCCGGGCCGTCGCCGGTTTTTCCTTCTGGTTGACAGGCTGGCTTTTGAGGTAAAATCTAAGTCTTTGATTTTTCTGGACTATTGATACGCATCATCTGTTGCGGCATTGGTGGTCCCCCACCATGACAGATATAGCGGCATCAGGGCCCAGTTCTTTTGCCGATTTCGGCCTGCACCCCGACATACTCAAGGCGGTCGTCGCCACCGGGTACACCATTCCGACGCCTATCCAGGCGCAAGCAATCCCGGTCGTCACCAACGGCCGCGACGTAATGGGCGCAGCGCAAACCGGAACCGGAAAGACCGCGGCTTTCACCCTCCCCATCCTCCATCGGCTCATGCCCTTGGCCAACACCAGCGCTTCGCCGGCAAGGCATCCGGTCCGTGCGCTGATTCTCACGCCCACGCGCGAGCTGGCCGACCAGGTGGCCGACAACGTCAAGCGCTACAGCCAGTTCACGCCCCTGCGCGCAGCCGTGGTGTTCGGCGGGGTCGACATCGGTCCCCAGAAAGAAGAGGTGCGGCGCGGCTGCGAAGTGCTGATCGCGACGCCGGGACGCCTGCTCGATCACGTCGAGCAGAAGACCATCAACCTGGGCCAGGTCGGCATGCTGGTGCTGGACGAGGCCGACCGGATGCTCGACATGGGCTTCCTGCCGGATCTCGAGCGCATCATCCGCCTGCTGCCCCAGCAGCGCCAGACGCTGCTGTTCTCGGCCACCTTCAGCAACGAGATCCGCAAGCTGGCGCGCTCGTACCTGACGGAACCGGTCGAGATCGAGGTCGCGGCACGCAACGCCACGGCCGACACCGTCAGCCAGATCGCCTACAAGCTCAGCGGCGACGCCAAGCGCGCGGCGGTCGTGCACCTGGTCAAGTCGCGCGGCCTGAAGCAGGTCATCGTGTTTTCCAATACGAAGATCGGCACTGCCCGCCTGGCGAGGGAACTGGAGCGCGATGGCGTGCGCGCCGAATCCATCCACGGCGACAAGACCCAGGCCGATCGCATGAAGGCGCTCGAAGCCTTCAAGGCGGGCGAACTGGAAGTGCTGGTGGCGACCGACGTCGCGGCCCGCGGCCTGGACGTGGCCGGCGTGCCCTGCGTGATCAACTACGACCTGCCCTACAACGCCGAGGACTACGTGCACCGGATCGGCCGCACCGGCCGTGCCGGCGCGTCGGGCGAGGCCATCGCGCTGTTCACGTCCGAGGAAGAGCGTTTCCTGCTCGACGTCGAGAAGCTCATCAAGCGCGAGATCCCGCGCGGCCAGCTGGATCTGCCGGCTTCGCTGTCGGCGTCGTCGCGCGGCGAACGCCCGGCTCGCAGCCACGGCGGGCGCGGGGATCGCGGCGAGCGCGGCGAGCGCCGCCGCTACGAGGCGCCGGCCAAGCCCGCCGACGATTTCTTCTTCCGTCCCTACGTGCCCGCGAACGGCACCGAGCCTGTCCGTGGCGAGGCGCCTCCCGTACCGCCGCGCACTTCCGCCAAGCGGCCGCTGGCCGTGCTGCTGGGCGGTGGCAAGAAGGACGACTGACCGCCAGGTCATATCGGGGCGCCCGCGCGCCCCGGCCTCATCCCGGACGTATATCCCATCGCCGTGCCCAGCGGCCCGTCGCCTCGGCCAGGAAGGCCGGGATGTCCGCCGCCGGCAGCGGTTCGAACTGCAGGTGGCGCCACGCGGCCTGTAGCGCGGCCAGCGGCCGCTGCGTATCGATAGCGGCCGCACCGGTCTGCTTCGACAGTTTCTGTCCATCGGCATTGATCACGACCGGCACGTGCATCCATCGGGGAACCGGCAGCGCCAGCAGCGTCTGCAAGGTTTTCTGCCTGGGCGTGGAGCCGAGCAGGTCCTCGCCCCGCACGACGTCGGTGACGCCTTGTTCGGCGTCGTCCACCACGACGGCGAGTTGGTAGGCCCACATCCCATCCGCGCGAAAGAGCACGAAGTCGCCCACGTCGGCGGCGACATCCTGTTCGACCAGACCCACCCATCGATCGTCGATGCGCACGATGTCCGGCGGCACGTGCAGCCGCCAGGCACGCGCCGGCTTGCCGTGGAGCCCGTCGCGGCAGGTGCCCGGATAGGGCAGTTCGCCGGCCGGCAGATAGCCGCGCGCGCTCAGGATGGAGTCGGCGATTTCCTTGCGCGTGCAGCCGCAGGCGTAGACCAGGCCCTGGCGCCGCAGCGTATCGAAGGCCTCGCGATAGGCCTGGTGGCGCGAGGACTGATAGAGCACCCCGCCGTCCCAGTGCATGCCCAGGGCCCGCAACTGGTCGAGAATGACGCGGTCCGCGCCCTCCACGACCCGCGGCGCATCCAGGTCCTCCACGCGCACCAGCCAGCGCCCGCCATGGGCCCGGGCGTCGAGATAGCTGGCCAGCGCGGCTGCCAGCGAGCCTTGGTGCAGAGGGCCGGTGGGGCTGGGAGCAAAGCGGCCCACGTAGTCCGGTGACGCGTGCATGAGGGGACGTCGTTCAATAATGGGTTCGAATGGGATTCCCGAAGAATACGGCACAAATCGCGGAGGTTCTGCTGTCCGGCCCGCCCTGCTAGACTGGAGACGGACGCAGGCTCCGCCTTCGGCCCCCGGACGATTGAAATCGGTCGGCGTGTCCCACATATAAAGCAGTGATCGGCCGGCCCGGCGATGTGCCGGGCCGGCGCCTTTACTTTGCGAGACCGCGGCTATGGAGTTCAAGGACTACTACGCTACTTTGGGCGTCGAGCAGGGGGCGTCGGACGACGACATCCGGCACGCCTACCGCAAGCTGGCCCGCAAGTACCATCCGGACGTCAGCAAGGAGCCCGACGCCGAGCAGCGCATGCGCGACGTCAACGAGGCCTACCAGGTGCTGAAGGATCCCGAGAAACGGACCGCCTACGACAATCTGGCGGCGGGCGTTTCGTCCGGCGGCGATTTCCGGCCGCCGCCCGACTGGGACAGCGGGTTCGAGTTCCGCGGGGCCAGTCCCCACGACGATGCGGCGTTCAGCGAGTTCTTCTCGTCGCTGTTCGGCGCGCGCCACCGGCCGGGCGGCGCGCAGATGCGCGCCCGGGGCGAGGATCACCACGCGGCCATCGAGATCGACCTCGAGGATGCCCTGCACGGCGCCACCCGCGATATTTCGCTCCGCTCCATCGGCCACGACGAGAACGGGCAGCCCCGGCTGCAGACGCGCACGCTGAGCGTGCGCATCCCGGCCGGGATCCGGGAAGGGCAGTTCATCCGGCTGGCGGGGCAGGGCATGCCGGGCCTGGGCGGAGGCGAGAATGGCGACCTCTACCTCGAAGTCCGGCTCAAGCCTCATCCGCGCTATCGGGTCGAAGGCCGGGATCTGTACATGGACCTGCCGGTGGCTCCCTGGGAGGCCGCGCTGGGCGCCACGGTGCGGGCGCCCACGCCGCATGGGCCGGTCGAGGTCGGCGTGCCGGCGAATTCGCGCAACGGCCGCAAGCTGCGCCTGAAGGGCAAGGGCATCCCGGGGGACCCGGCCGGCGATTTCTATCTGGTGCTGGAGATCGCCTGGCCGCCCGCCGATACCGAGAAGGCGAAGGCGGCCTATAGGCACCTGGCGCAGGAAGTGCCCTTCGACCCGCGCCGGAACCTGGGAGACTGACGATGAAGACGGTTGCCGTCACCGCCACGCTGGTGGGCAAGGAACAGCCGCTCAGTACCGGGGAACTGGCCCGGGCCTGCGGCGCGGAGGAGGCCTGGGTGCTGCAACTGGTCCGGGTCGGCATCATCGAGGCCAGCGGCCGCCAGGCCGATTGGTGCTTCGACAGCGCGGCGCTGCGGCAGGCGCTGGCGGCGCGTGACCTGCAGCGCGATTTCGACGCCAGCCTGGACGCGGCCGCCCTGATCCTCGACATGAGCAACGAGATACGGCGGTTGCGTGCGCGGCTGCGGGTGCTGGGCCTGGACGCCGACGGCCGCTGAGTACCTGGTTTTCGGGTTTACCCTAGTGCCGACGGGAGGGCGGAGCGGCTATATTTCGTTCTGTTCCGTGTATGGATTGTCAGTTCATATTTGAAACGATATCCATGCCCATCCCTTGGTCAGCTGTCCGAACCCTTGCGCGCGCCGTGAACCCGCTTCCCACTCAGGACACCTCGCAGGACAAATACGTCGTTCCCGGGCTGGAGCGCGGCCTGCGCGTGCTTTGCGAAGTCGGCCAGGCCCAGGGGGCCATGAACGCGCCCGAGCTGGCGCGCCGGCTGGGTGTGCCCCGCACCACGGTGTTCCGCCTCCTGGCCACGCTGGAACGCATGGGCTTCA
Source organism: Alcaligenaceae bacterium SAGV5 (assembly GCA_009360345.1). Classification (GTDB taxonomy): domain Bacteria; phylum Pseudomonadota; class Gammaproteobacteria; order Burkholderiales; family Burkholderiaceae_B; genus Pigmentiphaga. The sequence goes on along the minus strand of SPDP01000001.1, from coordinate 654,124 downwards.
TCCAGCGCGCGGACAATGGCCGCGATTACTTCCTGGGCATGGCCGTGCTGCGCCTGGGGTTCGAATATCTCGCTTCGCTCGAGCTGACCCAGCTTGGCGCGCCCCTGCTGGAGCGGGTGCGCGACGAATTCAATCTTTCCTGCCATCTGGTGGTGCGCGACGGGGCGGACATCGTCTACGTCGCCAAGGCCGCCGCCAATACGCCGCTTGCCAGCTCGGTGAACGTCGGCACGCGCCTGCCGGCCCACGCCACGGTGCTGGGCCGGGTGCTGATGGCCGACATGTCCCTGGACGAATTGCGCGCGCTGTACCCCCAGGAAAAGCTGCCCGTCGTCAACGCGTTCACGCCTCGCTCCGTCGAACAACTGCACGCGCTGCTGGCGCAGGACCGGCGGCGGCCCTACCTGCTGCACGAAGGATTCTTCGAATCGGGAATTTCGACGCTGGCCGCGCCGGTGCGCGAGCAGGGCGGCGCCATCGCCGCCGCGCTGGGCGTGGCCATGCCCGCCGTGCCGCTCGACGCCGACCGCCTGGAGCGCCTCGCGCACAGCGTCTGCGCAAGCGCCGCCGAACTCTCTTCTTTGCTCAACTACCGTGGGCAGGATGCCGCCTACGGTCTCGATGAAAAACTGAACGGAATGGTTGCCTAATGACTATGTATCAGCTTGACGGGAAAGTCGCCGTCGTCACGGGGGGAACCTCGGGCATCGGTCTCGCGACGGTCGGCCTGCTGCTGGAAGCCGGCGCGGCGGTCGCTTTCTGCGGCCGCAACGAGGACAAGCTCAACGAGGCCAGGGAAGGCCTGCTGGCCCGCTTCCCCGGCGCCCGTGTCCTCGCGGCCCGCTGCGACGTGCTGGTGCCCGAACAGGTCGAGGCTTTCGCCGCCCAGGTGCAGCGCGAGCTGGGCACGGTGTCCATCCTGGTCAACAACGCCGGCCAGGGCCGCGTGTCCACGTTCGCCGGCACCGAGAACTCGGCCTGGCTGGATGAAGTCCAATTGAAGTTCTTCTCGGTCATCAACCCGACCCGCAGCTTCATCCCGCAGCTCGAGCAGAGCGAGGATGCCGCGATCGTGTGCGTGAACTCGCTGCTGGCCATCCAGCCCGAACCGCACATGGTGGCCACTTCGGCCGCGCGTGCCGGCATCCACAACCTGGTGCGCTCGCTGGCCTTCGAACTGGCTCCCAAGAAAATCCGCGTGAACGGCATCCTGCTGGGCCTGGTGGAGTCGGGCCAATGGCGCCGCCGCTACGAAGAGCGCAAGGACCGCGCGCTGACCTGGGAGCAATGGACCGGCCGCATCGCCGCCGAGAAACAGATTCCGCTGGGCCGCCTCGGCCGTCCCGAAGAGCCCGCTCGGGCCATTTTCTTCCTTGCCACGCCCTTGTCTTCCTATACGACGGGCAGCCATATCGATATTTCCGGAGGGGTTTGCCGTCATGCCTAATGTCAACCGTATCACCGTCGGCGCAGCCATCGCGCAGTTCCTGGAGAACTGCGGCGTCAAGGCGGCATTCGGGGTCATCTCGATCCACAACATGCCCATCCTGGATGCCTTCGGCGAACGCGGCAACATCCGCTTCGTCATGGCCCGCGGCGAAGCCGGCGCGACCAACATGGCCGATGCCTATGCCCGTACCACCGGCGGCCTGGGCGTGACCGTGACCAGCACCGGCACCGCCGCCGGCAACGCCGCCGGCTCGATGGTCGAGGCCATCACCGCCGGCACGCCGCTGCTGCACCTGACCGGCCAGATCGACAGCCCCTACCTGGACCAGAACCTGGGCTTCATCCACGAAGCCAACCACCAGCTCGACATGCTGCAGGCCGTGTCCAAGGCCGCCTTCCGCATCCGCACGCCCGAGACCGCCATCGGCATCGTCAAGCGCGCCGTGCAGATCGCCATGACGGCGCCCACCGGCCCGGTCAGCATCGAGATCCCCATCGACGTGCAGGCCGCCCTGATCGACGAACCCGCCGACCTGAACCCGCTGCCCGTGGCGGCGCTGGTGCCGGCCGAGGCCGCGCTGGACGAACTGGCCAACCGCCTGGCCCAGGCCAGGCGTCCGCTGCTGTGGCTGGGCGGTGGCGCCCGCCAGGCCGGCGAGCAGGTCCGCCGCCTGGTCAAGCTGGGCTTCGGCGTGATCACCAGCACGCAGGGCCGCGGCGTGATCCCGGAAAACGACCCGGCCTGCCTGGGTTCGTTCACGGTCGCCAAGCCGGTCGAAAATCTCTACCAGACCGTGGACGCGCTGCTGGTGGTCGGCTCGCGCCTGCGCAGCAACGAGACCCTGAAGTACGCGATCAAGCTGCCCGCCACCCGCTATCGCATCGACGCCGATTCGCAGGCGGACGGCCGTGCCTACACCACCGATTTCTTCGTCAACGGCGATGCCACCCTGGCGCTCAAGGGCCTGGCCGACCGCCTGGAAGGCAAGATGTCGGTCGATCCCAGGTTCCTGGACGACATCCAGGCCGCCAGGCAGGGCGCGATGGCCAAGCTGCGCGACGATGTCGGCCCCTACACCCGGCTGATCGATACCCTGCAATCGGTGGTGGGCGAGTCTTTCAACTGGGTGCGCGACGTCACGCTGTCCAACAGCATCTGGGGCAACCGCCTGCCCTGCCTGCATGAGCCCAAGGCCGGCGTGCACGCCCTGGGCGGCGGCATCGGCCTGGGCCTGGCCATGGGCGTGGGGGCCGCCGTGGGCGCGGCCGTGACCGGCTCGGGCAAGAAAACCTTCACGCTGGCCGGCGACGGCGGCTTCATCCTGAACCTGGGCGAGCTGGCGACGGCGGTGCAGGAACAGGCCGACATGCTGATCGTCCTGATGAACGACCAGGCGTATGGCGTCATCAAGAACATCCAGGACGCGGTCTACGGCGGACGCAAGCACTATGTGCAGCTGCACACCCCGGACTACGCGCTGCTGACGCAGGCCATGGGCCTGGGCCATGCCCGCGTCAAGAACCTGGATGAGCTGGAGGGCGCGCTCAAGCAAGGATTGGCGGCCAAGGGGCCGTTCATCGTCGAGATCGACATGTTGTCGGTCGGCGGCTTCAACACCAAGTTCGCGGGGCCCCCGGTCAAGGCCGCGACCGACAAGGCGGGAGCCTGAACCATGCTGATTTCCGACAAGAACCTTCCCATCTGCGTCGCCGGCGTCTGGCGCGAAGGCGGCGGCGAACGCTATGCCACGCTCTATCCGGCCACCGGCGAGCCCGTGGCCTACCTGAACGCGGCCAGCCTGGACGACGTCGAAGAGGCGATCCAGGGTGCGCACCAGGCCTTCCGCACCAGCGGCTGGGCCCAGCGCAAGCCGCACGAGCGCGCCGCCGTGCTGTACCGGATCGCGCAACTGATCCGCGAGCGTGCCGAGGACCTGGCCCAGCGCCAGCGCCTGGACAATGGCAAGCCCATCAGCGAGACGCGCGCGCTGGTGGCCAGCGCGGCCGGCACCTTCCAGTTCTTCGCCGCCGCCTGCGAGACGCTGGAGGAAGTCATCACCCCGTCGCGCGGCGACTACCTGTCCATGAGCGTCTACGACCCCATGGGCGTGGTGGCCGCCATCACGCCGTGGAATTCGCCCATCGCCAGCGAGGCCCAGAAGATGGCCCCGGCGCTGGCGGCCGGCAACGCCCTCGTGGTCAAGCCGGCCGAAGTCACCCCGCTGATGGCGCTGGACCTGGCCGCCATCTGCGAAGAGGCCGGCGTGCCCAAGGGCATCATCAGCGTGCTGCCCGGCAAGGGCTCGGTCATCGGCGACGCCATCACCAAGCATCCGTTGGTCAAGCGCGTGTCCTTCACCGGCGGCACGACCACCGGCCGGCACATCGCCCACATCGCCGCCGACAAGATGATGCCGGTGTCGCTGGAACTGGGCGGCAAGTCGCCCACCATGGTGTTCGAGGACGCCGACCTGGACCATGCCGTCAACGGCGTGCTGTACGGCATCTTCAGTTCGTCGGGCGAGTCCTGCATCGCCGGATCGCGCCTGTTCGTCGCTTCGGCCATCTATGAGCAATTCCTGGACCGCCTGGCCCAGCGTGCCGCGGCGCTGCGCGTGGGCGACCCGGCCGACGAGCGTACCCAGATGGGGCCGCTCATCACCGGCCGCCATCGCGAGTCGATCGAGCGCTACGTCGAGCTGGGCGTGTCCGAGGGCGGCCGCATCCGCACCGGCGGCCAGCGTCCGGAAGGCGGTATCTACGACAAGGGCTATTTCTATCGCCCCACCATCATCGAGGGCCTGGACAACCAGGCGCGCATCAGCCAGGAAGAAATTTTCGGGCCGGTGCTGGTGGCGATGCCCTTCGACAACGAAGAGAACCTGATCGAGCAGGCCAACGACAGCGTGTACGCGCTGGCGGCCGGCATCTGGACGAGTGACTACAAGCGCGCCTGGCGCGTCGGCCGCGCCGTGCAGGCCGGGACGGTGTGGATCAACACCTACAAGTTCTTCTCGATCTCCACGCCGTTCGGCGGCTGGCGCGACAGCGGCCTGGGCCGCGAAAAGGGCCGGCTCGGCATCCTGCAGTACATGGAACAGAAAGGCATGTACTGGGGCATGAACGAAAACCCCTTGCCCTGGGCAAACTGAGGTAGGAGAGCCAAATGGACGTATTGGGTATAGACGAAATCACCTACGGCGCCGACGATCTGGCCGCCTGCAAGCAGTTCCTGTCCGACTGGGGCCTGACGCTTGCCGAGGAAACGGACAAGTCGCTGGTGTTCGAGTCGATGAACAAGTGCCGGGTGATCGTGAAGACCACCGATTTCCCGGGCCTGCCGCCGGCGATCGAGGAGGGTCCGACGCTGCGTGAAGTGGTGTGGGGCGTGTCCAGCGACGAAGTGCTGGAGCGTTTCGCCGCGCGCCTGAAGGGCAAGCCGGGCTATGTGAACGAAGGCGGGCGGGTCGGTTGTACCGATCCCAACGGCCTGGCCGTGCGTTTCCAGACCACCCGCAAGATCGACGTCGATCTCGACAGCCCGGGCATGAACACCTGGGGCACCAAGGCCCGCCGCAACCAGCGCAGCCCGATCTACGAGCGCGCCACGCCCATCGAGGTCGGGCACGTGGTGTTCTTCGTGAAGGATGTGAAGGTCTGCGAGCAGTTCTATACCGAGAACTTCGGTTTCGTGGCCTCCGACCGCTATCCGGGCAAGGGCGCCTTCCTGCGCTGCGCGCCCGAGGGCGGCCATCACGACCTGTTCCTGCTGCAGCCGCCGCAGCCGCGCGCTGGCCTGAACCACGTGGCGTTCGCCGTGCGCGACATCCACGAGGTGTTCGGCGGCGGCATGGCGATGGCCCGCGACGGCTGGAGCACGCAGCTCGGCCCGGGCCGCCATCCGATATCGTCGGCCTACTTCTGGTACTTCAATTTCCCGGGCGGTGGCCTGATCGAGTACTACGCCGACGACGACTACCTGGATGCCGAGTGGGAAGCCCGCGATTTCGAGCCTGGTCCTACGATGTTCGCCGAGTGGGCGATCGATGGCGGCCTGGACGGCAACACCCGCCGCCAGAAGAACGCGAAAGCGCCCGACGGCAAATTCTTGACCGATAAGACCCCCCCTACGCGCTGACGCGCGCCCCCAGGGGCGATGCGGGTGGACCGGCGGAGCCGGATCCACCGCATCCTGGGTCTGGGGCAGAGGCTGGAGAACCTATGACTGAATCATCGAATGTGATGTTGACCGTGTTGCTCAAGCACGATCAGTCGAACAATCTGGATGCGGTCCAGACGAAGTTGAAGGAGGCCGACTGGTGGGAGCGGTTTCCGCCCGAGGGCGTGAAGATCGTGTCCTGGACCGTGGCGATGGGGCTGGGGCAGATCGTGACGCTCGAGGTGCCGCCGCATCTGCTGGCCACGGTCAACGTCGAACTCGAGCGCTCGGCCTGGGGTGTGTTCCGCACCGAGTGCTATCCCACTTATGACTTTGTTCCCGTTCGCGAACGCATCCGCGAACGCGTACGCAACGGAGGTAAATGATGCAACAAGACCGTTATCTGGACCCGCATCAGGCGCGGCGCCGCACGCCCACCGAGTGGGAAAGCCTGCTGGGCGATTCGCTCGAGCGCGCCTTCGCGTCGGGCAAGCACGAACTCGCGCCCATCGTCGACTACCTGAACCACGCCGGTCCTCCGGCGCCCAACGGCGTGCCCTGGACCGAGGACCTGCTGCAATCCGAACTGGCCCGCCTGGCCGAGACCGCCTGAGGAGTCCGCCATGATCAAGATCGATAGCCCCGAGACCCTGCTCGCGAACGGCCTGAAAGACACCTGGTACGCGATCTGTCCGTCCAGCTTCATCACCGACAAGCCCGTGTCGCTGCGCCGCCTGGGCATGAAGCTGGTGTTCTGGCGCGACCAGGCCGGCAAGCTGTACGCGCTGGAGGACCACTGCCCGCACCGCGGCGCGCCGCTGTCGCGCGGCATCCTGCTGGGCGACCGCATCGCCTGCGGCTATCACGGCGTGCAGGTGCGCGCCGACGGCGTGGTCACCAACGTGCCGGGCAGCCCCGGCTGCAGCCTGGAAGGCAAGCGCGCCGCGCGTTCCTTCCACGTGGTCGAGCGCAACGGCGCGGTGTTCCTGTACAACTCGGCCGAGAACGTGGACGAGGCGCCCGACTTCACGCTGCCGGAAGAGCTGGTCTCGGACGAGTACGCCGCCTTCCTGTGCTACACCGAATGGCGCGGCGACTATCGCTACGTCATCGACAACGTCATGGACCCGATGCACGGGACCTATCTGCACAAGCAGTCGCATTCGATGGCCGAGGGTTCCTCGGTGGCCGATTTCGGCGTGCGCGACACCGAGCACGGCTTCGTCTTCGAAAAGAAGGGCCAGCGCGGCGTGAACTTCGATTGGACCGAGTGGGCCAATACCGGCCTGCACTGGCTGCGGCTGGAGATCCCGTATCCCTCCACCGGCGGTCCCGGCGGCAGCTTCGCCATCGTCGGCACCTACACGCCCATCTCCGAGAACCTGGCCGCCGTGTTCCACTGGCGCTGCCGCAAGGTCTCGGGCTGGCAGCGCCATGCCTGGCAGTTCCTGTACCGCAACCGGCTGGAAGCCCGCCACTGGGCCGTGCTGGAGCAGGACCGCGAAGTGCTCGAGGTCATGGAACCCGACGCCAACCAGCGCGAAAACCTGTACCAGCACGATATCGGACTGGTCCGCCTGCGCCGCCACCTGCGCAACCTGGCGACCGAGCAGTTCGAGAAGCTGAAAGGGAAGGCGGCGTGAGTCCCTTGTCCCGATACGGATTCCCCGGACGGGGAATCCGGGGCCTCCGGGGGGCGCGATGAGCGGCGGCGCGGCGGCGCGCCGCGTCATCGCGCCATCGGTACCCGAACGCGAGACCGCCACCTGGTCCAATTGCCTGGTCCTGGGCAACGAAATCGTCATGTCGGGCATGACGGCCAATCCCGAATCGACGGCCGCGTCGCCCCTCGGCACCTACGAACAAACCCTGATTGTGCTGGGCAAAATCCGCGCTTTGGTCGAGGCCGCTGGCGGAGGGGTGCAAAATATTTATAAACTGGTGATTTACGTGACGAACATCCAGGACAAGGATGACGTCGGAAGAGCCCGCAAGGCGTTCTTCCAGTCGCCTTACCCGTGTTCCACGTTGGTCGAGGTGCGCGGCCTCGTTTTTCCCGGTCTGACCGTGGAGATCGATGCGTTCGCGCGGCTCGACATCGCCCTGCGTGCCGACGCATAACCGTTTCTTCCGACCCTTTCATGAACAGCAGCTCACTCCTTACGGTACTGGTTCACACCATCCGCCTTGAAGCGCAGGGCATCATCAGCGTCGAGTTCCGCTCGCCCACGGGTGAAGAACTGCCGGCCTTCGGCGCGGGGTCCCACATCGACCTGCATCTGCCCAACGGCCTGGTGCGCAGCTATTCGCTGTTCAATTCGCCCGAAGAGCGGCATCGCTACGTGGTGGGGGTGCTGAACGACCGTAACAGCCGCGGCGGTTCGCGCTTCGTGCACGAGCAACTGCGCGTGGGCTCGACCATCAAGATCGCGCCGCCCCGCAACAACTTCGAATTGGACGAGGCCGCGGCCAAGTCGGTGCTGCTGGCCGGCGGCATCGGCGTGACGCCCATCTTCTGCATGTACAACCGCCTGCGCGCCGCCGGCAAACCGGTGGAACTGGTCTACTGCGCGCGCACCAAGAGCGAGGCGGCCTTCGTCGACGAACTGCTGGCCTCGGGCGGCAAGGTCACGGCGCGTTTCGACGACCAGGCGGGCGGTCCGCCCAACCTGCGCGAGCTGCTGGGTTCGCAGCCGGCCGATACGCACTTCTATTGCTGTGGTCCCACGCCCATGCTGGATGCCTTCGAGGCCACCTGCAAGGAGCTGGGCTACCAGAACGTGCACATCGAGCGCTTCGCCGCCGCCGGCGAGGTCACCGCCGCGCAGGAAGGCAGCTACCAGGTCGAACTGGCCAAGTCGGGCAAGACCATCGACGTGCCGGCCGGCATGGCGCTGCTGGATGCGCTGCTGGAAGCGGGCATCGATGCCGACTACAGCTGTCGCGAAGGCGTGTGCGGCGCGTGCGAAACCGCCGTGCTGGAAGGCACGCCCGACCATCGGGACTCGGTGCTGACCGAGCGCGAGCGCGAGTCGAACAAGACCATGATGGTCTGTGTATCGGGGTGCAAGGGCAGCAAGCTGGTGCTGGATATCTGAGGCCTGGACGCCGCGCGAGGCCGGCCATCGACTCGTCCGGCTGAGGGGGCGTCGTCGGGCCGGCCGGGAGCGTGGCGTTTCCCCCGGGGATGTCAGTCAGGCGCTGGCTGATGGACATCCGATCGGGGGGCGGGGCCGGCTTCGGTGCTTGCCTGGGCTGCTTCCTGCCGGCGGCGGGTTGCCTCGCGTTTGGCGAGGGTGGTCTTGTAGACGATTTCCCCGGTTTGCGGGTCCTGGACCGGCTTGCGATTCGCTATGGTGCCCCTGCTGAGTAGTTGGTTGGTTGCCGGGTCCCAGACTTTCTGGCGCTTTATCCATGTGCCTTTGCTGACGAGTTCCTGGGCGTCCGGATCCCACACTTGCCCGCGCTGTTCCAGTGTCCTCTTGCTCACGGGCTCTCCGGTTTTCGGGTCGATGGCATCCTTGGGACATGCGACCCGTTTGCCGGCCTGGCCGCGGTAGAGTTCGACGGCGGCTCCAACAGGGATGGCGGACCGTCCCGGCTTGGCATTCAGCGCATCGAGGCCATTCGTGAAGGCCCTCATTATCTTCCCCGCGGTCTTGCTGTTCTTCCTTCTTTGAGCGGTTTGTATCGTCTGGGTGACGAGCTCGTCCACGGAGTTCCGTCTGTCGGGCGGGATGGGAGCGTCCTGGCTTGTGCCGGACGCGGCGGCCCGGGGCGACGCGGGGAGGGACTCTTGGTCGGACGCCGGGAAGGGCGGGAATCAGCCGCGCGACTTCAGGCCCTGGCGTATCTGTCCGGCCAGTTCGGCCAGGCGGGGGCCGACGTGTTCCACCAGGCGCTGGCGATCGACCACATAGGAAGAACCGCCCAGGATCAGGGCCATGGGCGGATTGCCGTCGTTCAATTCCAGCGGCACGCCCACGGCGTTGATTTCCTTTTCCCAATCGCCCAGCGACAGCGTGAAGCCGCGCGCCTGGTAGTCCTTCAGGCCTTCCTGGATGCCCTTCAGGATCCTGGGCCACTGCGCGCCGTGGCGGATCTTCTCGGCGGCGAACAGCTTGTCTCGCTCGGGCCGGTCCATCACCGCGATCAGCGCGCGACCCATGGCGGTCGTGACCAGGGGCGTGCGCGAGCCGGACTGCACGCTCATGATGAGCGCGCCGGAACCGCGCGTGTGTTCGAGATAGACGGCATCGGCATCGTCCCGGTAGCCCAGGGCGCAGCACAGGTTCAGCTCTTCCGAGACCCGCTCCATCAGCGGCGTGGCGACCTGCCGGATATAGGATCCCGCCATCGCCCAGTACCCCAGCGCCAGCGCGGACGTGCCCAGTTCGTAGCGGCCGGTCTGCGGCGAACAGACCAGGTAGCCCAGGCGGGTCAGGGTATAGGTCAGCCGGGACACCGTGGGCTTGGTCAACCCCGTGCGTTCGGCCAGTTCCTGGTTGCCCAGGGACGTGTCGCCCCGGGTAAAGGCCTTGAGGATGCTCAGCCCCCGGGCCAGCGCGGTCACGAATTGCCTGCCAGGATCCTCGTCGGCATCCGGCTCGGCAAATGGCACCGGGCTGATCGCCCTCGATTGGGAAGTTCCTCTCATCCGAGCTGCTCGCAAACTTCGTTGACACGCGCAAAAGTTGTTGGGTAGGATACCCCAAAAGTTTGCGAAACTTAATTTCGCATTGCGAACCACCAAGGAGACTAGGCCGCATGGCCTGGGTTGCACAAGCGCCCACGGCGGGGGAGCCGGGGCTTCGTCACCATCATCAAGGGTCGAGCATGAACGTCAAAGCAGTCTTGAAGGCCGCCATCGGGGCCGCCGCGCTGGCAACCAGCCTGGGAGCCCATGCGGAATGGCCGGAACGGCCCATCACCCTGGTCGTGCCCTGGCCGCCGGGCGGAGGCGTGGACGCGGCCGCGCGCGTGGCCGGCCCCATGCTGGCCAAGCAGCTCGGCCAGCAGGTCATCGTGGTCAACCGGCCCGGCGCCACCGGCAGTATCGGCGCCGAATCCGTCGCCAAGGCCGACCCCGACGGCTACACCCTGCTGTGGAGCTCCCTGACCAGCCACGCGATCTACGCCTCGCTGTACGAACGTTCCACCCCCTTCGACCTGGAGAAGAGCTTCACGCCGGTCTCCGTGTTCGGCAGCATCCCGTTCGTGATCGTCGTCAATCCCGGCGTCAAGGCGCAGTCCGTCCAGCAACTCGTCGCGCTGGCCAAGGCCAGGCCGGGCGCGATGACCTTCGCCTCCAGCGGCAACGGCTCGGTGCAGCACCTGGCCGGGGAAATGTTCAAGCGCGCCGCGGGCGTCGATCTGCTGCACGTCCCGTACAAGGGCATCTCGCCGTCGCTGCTCGACCTGGTGGGCGGCCAGGTGAACATGAGCATCGAAAGCCTGGCGGCCACGCTGCCCCACATCCGCAGCCAGAAGCTGCGCGCGCTGGCCGTCGCCTCGCCCGAGCGCATCAGCCTGCTGCCCGACGTGCCGACGGCCACCGAGGCCGGCCTCAAAGGCTACGACGTCAGCGCCAAGCTGTTCGCGCTGGCGCCCGCCGGCACGCCCGCGCCCATCATCGACAAGCTCGACCGCGCCTTCAAGCAAGTCTTCTCCGACAAGGCGGTGCAGGAGCCGCTGCTGGCCCAGTCCATCATCACGCGCTATGCGTCGCCGGCGGAATCGGCCCGGCTCATCCACGATGAACTGGCCACCTTCAGGACCGTCATCCGCGAAGCCAACATCCGCCCCGAGTGACCACGAAGATCCGCCGCCTTCCCGGCCACGCCGGCCCGGCGCGCCCGTGCAAGCGGGTGGCCGGGGATGCCCGTGGCCACGAACACGATTCATCCAATCGCTCCGGGCAACGGCCATGGCCGTCCCCGCAGCCCGTCATGGAAACATCATCGACATGAGCAAGCCGGTGTACCGCATCGGACAGATCGTCCCCAGTTCCAACACCACCATGGAGACCGAGGTCCCGGCCATGTTCCGCGCGCGCGAGACCGTGGCCCCGGAACGCTTCACCTTCCATTCCAGCAGGATGAGAATGATGAAGGTCAACAAGGAGGAACTGGCCGCCATGGACGCGCAGGCCGACCGCTGCGCGGCCGAACTCAGCGATGCCGCCGTCGACGTCATCGGCTATGCCTGCCTGGTCGCCATCATGTCCATGGGCAAGGGTTACCATCGGACTTCCGAGGAAAAGCTGACGCGCATCGCCGCGGCGGGCCATCCCGGCACCCGGGTCGTGACCAGCGCCGGCGCGTTGCTCAACGGCATCCAGGCGATCGGCGCCCGCAAGGTGTCCCTCGTCACGCCCTACATGAAGCCGCTGACCCGGCTCGTGGTGGACTACATCGAATCCGAAGGCATCGAAGTGCTGGACGCGATCTCGCTGGAAATCGACGACAACCGCGCGGTCGGCAACCGCGATCCGCTCGCCCTGGTGGAGATCGCCGACAAGCTGGACGTGCGGGGCGCCGATGCCATCGTGCTGTCGGCCTGCGTGCAGATGCCGTCGCTGGCCGCCATTCCGGAAGTGGAAGCCCGCCGCGGCCTGCCGGTCCTGTCGGCGGCGGTGGCCACGACCTACACCATGCTGCAGCGCCTGGAGCTGCCTCGCCACGTTCCGGGGGCGGGCGCGCTGCTCGACGGCTCGCATTGAAGGCGGAAACGATGAACGACACCGCCGCATCGGTCTATCGCAGACAGGGCCTGGGCGCCCGCAGCGGCTGGGGCCTGCGGCCGGCCCTGGTCGTGGTCGACTTCGTCAACGGCTTCAACGATCCCGACGTGCTCGGCGGCGGCAACATCCCTGACGCCATCGCGGCCACGGTCACGCTGCTGGCGGCCGCCCGGCGCGCGAAGCTGCCCGTGGCCTTCAGCCGCATTGTCTACGCCCCGGGCGCCGACAGCGTTTTCTGCATGAAGATACCGGCCCTGGCCTCGCTGCACGAGGACAATCCGCAAAGCCACATCGTCCCGCAACTGGAAGTCCGGCCCGGGGACGCCATCATCCGCAAGACCCAGCCGTCCGCCTTCTTCGGCACCGACCTGGCGGGGTGGTTGATCCGGCGCGGCGTGGACACCGTGCTGGTGGCCGGCAGCACCACCAGCGGCTGCGTGCGCGCCACCGTGGTGGACGCGATGAGCTTCAATTTCCGTCCGGTGGTGGTGGCCGACTGTGTCGGCGACCGCGCGCCGGCCCCGCACGACGCCAGTCTCTTCGACATGGGCCAGAAGTACGGCGAGGTGCAATCCCTGGCCGAGGTGCTGGCCACGCTCGACACCCCGGAGGTCCCATGCCGCTGAGTCCCTCGCAACTGACCCGCTGCTGGACGGAAGTCCTGGCGCTCTCGAAACTGGCCCCCGGCGAGAACGTGCTGATCCTGACCTCGCAGAACTCCGACTCGCGCGTGGTCGATGCCGCCGCGCGGGCCGCCACCGCGCTGCAGGCGCGGGTGGTCAGGCTGGAAATCGCGCCCAACTGGGATAGCTGCGAAGTGGGCACCGATCCCACCGTGGTCAGCGGCGCTTCGCCCATCGACGACGATCCCATGGCGCTGGCCGCGATGAAGGCGGCCGACCTGGTCATCGACACGGTATTCCTGCTGTTCACGCCTGGCCAGCGCGCGGTACTGGAATCGGGCACCCGCATGCTGCTGGCCTACGAGCCCCCGGAAGTCCTGGCCCGCGTCATGCCATCGCCGGACGACCGGCGGCGCGTGCTGGCCGCGCGCGACGCCTACGCGGCAGGACGCCGCATCACCGTCACTTCCGCCGCCGGCACCCGGCTCACGGCGTCCATCGGCGCCTATCCCATCACCGCGGAATACGGCTACGTGGACAGCCCCGGGCGCTGGGACCACTGGCCCAGCGGCTTCGTCGCCCGCCTGCCCGACGACGGCACGGCCGAGGGCGTGGTCGTGCTGGCACCCGGCGACATCATCCTGCCGTTCAAGAACTACGTGCAGGCGCCCATCACCCTCGACATCGAACGCGGAACCATCGTGCGCATCTCGGGCGGGCTGGATGCCGAGTTCCTCGACGCCTACCTGCGCGGCTTCGACGACCCGGACGCCTACGCGGTGTCGCACCTGGGCTGGGGCCTGCAACCCAAGGCCCGCTGGACCTCGCTCGGGCTGTACGACAAGGCCGCCACCATCGGCATGGAGGCCAGGTCGTTCTACGGCAACTTCCTGTTTTCCACCGGACCCGGCGGCAGCCGCCGCACCAAGGCGCACCTCGACATTCCCATGCGCAAATGTTCGTTCCACGTGGACGGCCAACCCATGGTCGTGGACGGCGACGTCGTGGCCCCCGACCAGCGCGTCGACGGCGCGCGGCCGCAGTAGCGCCTCCGGCGATCAACCCAGGATTCCCCACAGCATGTCAGACCTGCCGTTTCTTTCCCTTCCGCAACTCGCCCAAGCCTTCGAACGCAAGGAGATCTCCCCGGTCGAGGCGCTCGAAGCGCAGCTTGCCCGCATCGCCGCGCTGAACGAGCGCATCAACGCGTTCACCGTCCTGGACGAAGGCCGCGCCCGCGCGGCGGCCCGCGCCAGCGAGGCGCGCTGGCGGCGCGGCGCGCCGCTCGGACCGCTGGACGGGATGCCCTTCACCGCCAAGGACAACCTGATGGTGGCCGGCCTGCCCCATCGGCGCGGCTCGCGGGCGATGCCCGCCGATCCCGTGGCGGACACCGCGCCCGCGGTGCTTCGCTGCCAGGAGGGCGGCGCGGTGCTGCTGGGCCTGACCACCATGCCGGAGCTGGGCGCGGGCCCCGTCACCATCAGCCCGCTCACGGGCGCCACCACCAACCCCTGGGACACCACCAAGCAGGCCGGCGGATCCTCCGGCGGCGGCGCGGCCTCGGTGTCGGCCGGTTTCTGCCCCTTCGCGCTGGGTTCGGACGCCGGCGGATCGCTGCGCATTCCCGCGGCCCTGACGGGCGTCGTGGGCTTCAAGGCCACCGGCGGCCTCGTGCCCATGTATCCGCCCAACGTGGCCGGCGGCCTGTCCTGCGTCGGACCGCTGGCCCGCAACGTGCGGGACGCGGCCACGGTGCTGGACATCATCGCCCGGCCCGATCCGCGCGACGCCATGTCGCTGCCCTGGCTGCCCGACAGCCTGGGCGACGGTCTGGAACAGGGCGTGCGCGGCAAACGCATCGCCCTCAGCCTGACCCTGGGCTACGCTCCCAAGGTCGACGCCGAAATCGCCGAGGCCTTCGGGCAGGCGGGGCGGCGCCTGGCCGAACTGGGCGCCATCGTCGAAGAGGCCGACCCGGATATCGACAACCCCATCGACGACTACCTGGTCCTGCTGCAGGCGGGATACCGGTACGCGCTGCAGCACATGCCGGCCGAGCGGCGCGCGCTGCTGTCGCCCGTCATGGCCGGCATCCTGGAGGATGGCGCCGGCCTGGCGCTGGAGGACTACATGGGCGCGCAGGCGCGCTGCCAGGACCTGGCGCGGCGCCTGCACGCCTTCCACCAGCGGTTCGATCTGCTGCTGACGCCCACGGTCGCGGCCCCCGCCTTCGACGCCAACCTGAGCTACCCGAAGGAATTCGAGGAATTCCCCAACCGTCGCGCCTGGACGCCCTACACCTCGCTGTTCAACCTGACCCAACAGCCCGCCATCAGCATACCGATGGGGCTGACCGCCGCCGGCCTGCCCATGGGCCTGCATATCGCCGCGCCGCGCGGCCACGACGCCCAGGTCTTGCAGGCGGCGCACGCGCTGGAAAGCGTGCTCGGGTTCGAGGCGCGTCCGCCGGCCTGATGATCCCCGCGGGGCTGGGCAGGACGCGCGCCATCGAATAAAAAGGTGCCTGTATGTGAAGGACACCTTTTTCATGACACTGGCAAGCCTGGGGCCGCGCATCTGTATCGTCGGTCCCTCCAACAGCGGGAAGTCCACGCTTGCCGAGGCGATCGCCCGCAAGTGCGGCCTGGAGCCGGTCCATCTCGACCGGCTCTATCACCTGCCCCATACCGACTGGGAACCCCGCCCGCCGGACGAGTTCATCGCCCTGCACGACGCGGCCATCGCGGGCGAGCGCTGGGTCATGGACGGCAACTATTCCCTATGCATGCCGCAGCGCTTCCGGCGCGCGACCGGCGTGATCCTGCTGGACATCTCCACCCCGCTGAGCCTGTTGCGCTACCTGCGCAGGACCTGGTTCGAGCGCGACCGGCGCGGCGCCCTGGAGGGCGGCCGCGACAGCGTCAAGTGGGCGATGATCCACCACATCGCCGTGGTTACGCCGCGCAATCGCAAGAGCTATGCCGAGATGGTCGACGGACTGGACCTGCCCCGGGTATCGCTGCCGTCGGCGTCCGCGATCAGGCGGTGCTATCGGCGGTGGGAGCTGGCGCGGTAGCGCGTACCGCGCCCAGCTTTTCGGCCACGGCCTCCCGGCAGTCATAGGTGTACAGCCAGTCGACCCGGCGCCATTTCTCCTGGCTGTTGGTCAGCGCGGCCCAGCGGAACTTCAGGTTGCGCATCAACTTCTTCAACGGATCGGTCTGGTGGAACATCTGTCCCGCCTCGCGCGAGCCCAATTGCACGCGCGCCGTCCGCGAGGTGCGCAGCTCCTGGTAGGCCTTGAGCGCGGCCGCCGGATCATGCGGCAGTCCTTCCAGGCACAACGCCAGCACATAGCCGTCCTCGATGCTTTGCGAACCGCCCTGCGACAGGAAAGGCACCATCGGATGGGCCGCATCGCCCAGCAGCGTCACGCGGCCGCGGGTCCAGACGGGCCAGGGGTCGCGGTCGTACAGCGCCCACTTGAACACGTCGTCGGTGGCCTCGATCAGGCCGCGCACGATGGGGTGCCAGCCGTCGAACTCCTTGAGCACCTCGGCCTTGTCGCCACGCGCCGACCAGGATTCGAGCCGCCATTCCCCCGCCGGCACGATGCCTATCCAATTGATGCGCCGGCCGGCCGAGACGTAATAGTTCACGAAGTGCCGGTGCGGCCCCCACCAGGCATTGACGTTCTTCTCGATGCCCAGGTGGCGCGCGCGGTCCGCATCCGCCATGCCCCGCCACGCGAGCAGTCCGGTGAAGCGCGGATCCTGCCCCGCCAGCAACTGGCCGCGGACGACCGAATGCACGCCATCGGCCCCGACCAGCACATCGCCTTCCACGGTCTCGCCCGACTCCAGGACCACGCGCACGCCCTCGGCGTCCTGCGCATATGTCTTGACGCGCTGCGCCAGCCGCACGTTCTCGCGCCCATACGCGTCGATCAGGGCATTGTGCAGATCGGCGCGGTGCACATGATAGTAAGGCGCCCCGTATCGCTGCGCGCACTCCGGCCCCAGCGGGAAGTTACGGATGGTGCGGCCGCTGGCCCAGTCGCGCGACCGGGTGGCCAGCGGCGCCACCGCCACGGCTTCCAGTTCAGGGGCGATGCCCAGCTCGTGCAGGACCTTGACGGCGTTGGGCCCGAGCTGGATGCCGGCGCCGACCTCCTTCAGGACCGCCGTCTGCTCAAGCACCTCGATGTGGCGAAAGCCCAGTTTCTTGAGAGCCAGGGCCGTCGTCAGCCCTCCTATGCCCGCGCCGGCAATGAGGATGCGCGGTTGGTCGTGTGGCGCTTTCATGCGTGCTGTTTCTCGCTATAGGACATCAGGGGGTGGCCGGACATACTAAGTTCGCATTGCGAAACTAAGTTTCGCAAATAGTTTACGAGCGTAGCTATTCCGCGTCAACGCGCAAAGTATCGGGCGCGGGACGCGGGCGGGTCGAAAGCGGGGATGAAGACAGCGGGGTACGCGGTGCCGGACCGCGCAGGCGATCCGGCACCGCGCAGGGCTCAGCCCTGGGTCTTGGGCGTGAAGAGGGCGGGGCGGCGGGCGCCACCGCTGCGGGCCTCGCCGGCAGGACGCGCCGCGCCCTGGGAAGCCGGCGCGGCGTGGCGCGGCTGGGCCGGACGGGCCTGGCTGGGCGGGGACGAGGCCGGCCGGTTGGCCGGTCCCTGGGCCCGCGCGGCGCCCTGTCCGCGGCCATTGCCGGACGACTGGCGGCCGCCCGCGCCATGGCCGGCCGCCGCACGGCCGCCGTCGCGCGGCGCGCCCTGGCGACCCTGGCCCTGGCGCGGCGCATGCGAACGGGGCGGGCGGTCGGCCCGCTCGTCGCGGTCGGGAGCCGACACGGTGAAGGCCGGCAGGGGCTCGCGGTCGATCTTGCGCTTGATCAGCTTCTCGATGTCGGCCAGCAGCTTGCCTTCCTCGCCATCGACCAGCGACACCGCCGCGCCCGTCGCGCCCGCGCGGCCAGTCCGGCCGATGCGGTGCACGTAGTCCTCGGGCACATTGGGCAGTTCGAAATTCACCACCTGCGGTAGCTGGTCGATGTCCAGGCCGCGCGCCGCGATGTCGGTCGCCACCAGCACTTCCACCGAGCCGTCCTTGAAGCCGGCCAGGGCCTTGGTCCGGGCGGACTGGCTCTTGTTGCCATGGATGGCGGCGGCGGAAACACCGTCCTTGACCAGCTTTTCGGCCAACCGGTTGGCGCCGTGCTTGGTACGCGTGAACACCAGTACCTGCTTCCAGCCGTTGCTGCGCACCAGATGGCTGAGCAGGTCGCGCTTCTGTTCCTTCTGCACCAGCAGCACCGATTGGCGCACCAGTTCGGAGGCGGTATTGCGCCGCGCGACGGACACTTCACCCGGGTCCTTCAGCACGCCCTTGGCCAGGGCGCGGATTTCGTCGGAGAAGGTGGCCGAGAACAGCAGGTTCTGGCGCTTGGACGGCAGCAGCGCGAGGATCTTGCGGATATCGCGGATGAAGCCCATGTCCAGCATGCGGTCGGCTTCGTCCAGCACCAGGATCTCGACGCCGGACAGGTCCAGCGTCTTCTGGCCCACGTGGTCCAGCAGGCGGCCGGGCGTCGCAACCAGGATATCCACCGGCTTCTTCAGCGCGGAGATCTGCGGATTGATGTTGACGCCGCCGAACATCACCATGGACTTGAGCGGCAGGTATTTGCCGTAGATCTGCACCGACTCCTCGACCTGCGCGGTCAGTTCGCGGGTGGGGGTCAGGATCAGGCAGCGCGGGCGGCCCGGACGCATCTGCGCGGGACGGTTCGACGACAGCAGGTGCAGCAGGGGCAGGGTAAAGCCCGCGGTCTTGCCGGTGCCGGTCTGCGCGGCGGCCAGCAAATCGCCGCCCTGGAGCACCTGGGGGATCGCCTGGGCCTGGATGGGGGTGGGATGGGTGTAACCGGCATCGGCGATGGCGCGCATCAGCGGCTCGGCCAGGCCAAGGTCGGCAAACGAAATATCGGAAGTAATCAAGACAACTCCAGCGACGGCCCGTCGCTCAAGCTGAGTGACTCCAATCGAGGCTGACGTATGTATTTAACGGGGGATAGGCCGGCCGGAAACGGCTGTCCGGGGTTGAGGCCCGGGGAAACGTGGCGCGCGGCGCCTGGCCGGATGCACGCCCGGATTGGAGCCAGGCGCAAGTCGCCATTGTACCCGGTAATGGCGGCCTAGTGTTTACCCTAGTGACGATTTCACCAATAGGGCGTATATTTAGCCTTGTTTCACTATTAAATCCGCGTTTTAAATATAAAACGCCTGGCAGTGACAGCGAACACACCGCGGCGGGCGCCTTCCGGGCCCGCTTTCACCCGCTCTCGCGGCGCCTCGCCGCCCATGCAGGAGTACACCATGACGGATATGTCCGAACAACAGCAAGTCGCCCGCAGCTGGGACCGCCCTGAAGGCGCCGACTTCGAAACCTGGATGAACTCGCGCGTCGCCCGGTTCTCGACCCGCAAGTACGACTGGGACGCCCTGAAGTTCCAGGCAGACTTCGATCCCAAGTACCGTCGTGCGCAAATGCGCTACGTCGGCACGGGCGGCACCGGCGTCGCCGCCGACGTGAACACCGTGCCGTCCGAGCACTTCACGTTCTCGACCATGGTGATCCCGGCCGGCCACGAAGGCCCCCCGCACCTGCACACCGACGTCGAAGAAATCTTCTTCGTCATCCGCGGCAAGCTCAAGCTGGTCCTGGAGAAGGACGGCGAACGCTTCGAAACCATCCTGACCGACCGCGACCTGGTCTCGGTTCCCCCGGGCGTGTACCGCGAGGAAATCAACGTCGGCGACGAAGACGCGCTGATGTGTGTGATGCTGGGCGCCAAGAAGCCCATCACGCCGACCTACCCGGCCGAGCACCCGCTGGCGAAGATCAAGCGGTAATAGGGCCCCCCCTACGCGCTTACGCGCGCCCCCAGGGGCGGCACTGGCGGACCGGAAGGGAAGCCCACCCCCAAGCGGCCTTCGGCCGCTCCCCCCTCAAGGGGGCGGCACCGGCGGACCGGCAAAGCCGGATCCGCTGTGCCCTGGGATAACAACAGGCAGGTGAAGGGCGGCATACTTGCCGCTCTTTGCAGCCGGATGAGCCTCCCCATGTAACGGGGCGGTTGACACACGGATACAATGCCGCGCTTTCGCGTTCGTGGACGAAGGGTTCGCGGGCGCAAGAGGACTACAGGACGATGCAGACCGATACGTTGGCGCCGGAACCGTCGCCGGAAACGCTGGAGTTGCTCAATAGCCGTTTTGCCGAGAAGTCGGTGCAGACGGCCGGGGGCGTGCAGTGTTATCGCGAGGCGGGCACGCCGGGCGCGGACGGCACGGCCATCGTGCTGTTGCATGGCATTGGCTCGGGCGCGGGCTCGTGGTTGCATGCGGCCGTGAAGCTTGCCGCGCGTGCGCGCGTGATCGCCTGGGACGCTCCGGGCTATGGCAATTCGGCGCGGCTGGCGCCGGCCTCGCCCGGTGCCGAAGACTACGCGGCCCGGCTGCACCAGATGCTCGATGCGCTGGGCATC
The DNA here is from genome assembly GCA_009360345.1 of Alcaligenaceae bacterium SAGV5. GTDB lineage: Bacteria > Pseudomonadota > Gammaproteobacteria > Burkholderiales > Burkholderiaceae_B > Pigmentiphaga. The sequence goes on along the minus strand of SPDP01000001.1, from coordinate 633,597 downwards.
GAACGCTGCGTGCTGGCCGGCCATTCGCTCGGCACGCTGATGGCCACGGCCTATGCGCACGGCCTGGGCAAGCAGCGGATCGCGCGCCTGGTATTGCTGAGTCCCACGCGCGGCTACGGCAATCCCGCGCTGGCCGAGCGCCAGGAAGCGGTGCGCGCCGAGCGGCTGCGCACGCTGGAACAGGTGGGCATCGCCGGCATGGCGCGCACGCGCCCGGCCAAGATGCTGTCGTCCGAACCCAGCGCCGAGGCCCTGGCCTGGGTGCGGTGGAACATGGAACGCCTCGATGCCGCCGGCTACCGCCAGGCGATCGAGATGCTGTGCAATGCCGACATGGCCGGCTACGCGCCGGCCCCGATGCCGGTCGAAGTCCATTCCGGCGACCAGGACACCGTGACCGTGCCGGCCAACTGCCGCGCCATCGCCGAGATGTTCGGCGCGCCCTACGGGTCCATCGCCGTGGCCGGCCACGCCTGCCACATCGAGCGGCCGGAAGCGGTCGCGGCCATCCTGGCAGGCGCGCACGCCGCGGCCACCGCCGGCGCCACGCCCCGCTGACCATGGACGACGCCACCATCAGCGAAGAGATCCCCGAGCGCTACATCGTCCCGGGCCTGGAACGCGGCCTGCGGCTGCTCAGCCACTTCAGCCGCCAGCACCGCACGCTGTCCGCGCCCGAGTTCGCGCGCAAGATGGGATTGCCTCGTTCCACGGTGTTCAGGCTGCTGACCACGCTCGAGGCACTGGGCTTCATCGAACGCACCGAGGGCGGACGCAGCTACCGCCTGGGCATGGCCGTGCTGAGCCTGGGCTTCGAGTACCTGGCTTCGCTGGAGCTGACCGAACTCGGATCACCGCTGCTGCAACGCCTGCGCGACGAGATCGGCTATTCCTGCAACCTGGTGGTGCGCGACGGCCGTTCCATCGTCTACGTCGCGAAGGTCTCGGCGCCCACGCTGTTCCCCAGCGCGGTCAACCTGGGCACGCGCCTGCCCGCGCACGCCACCGTGCTTGGCCGCGTGATGCTGACCGACCTGGACCGCCAGGAGATGGGCGAGCTCTACCCCGACGAAGAACTGGAAGTCTATTCACCCAGCACGCCGCCCACGCTCACGGCGCTGCACGGACTGCTGGAACAGGACCGGACCAACGGCTATGCCATGGGCGCCGGTTTCTACGAACCCAGCATCACCAGCATCGCCACGCCGGTGCGCGACCATACCGGCCGCGTGGTCGCGGCGCTGGGCGCCGCCCTGCCGTCGTCGCGCGTCGAGCAATCGCGGGTGTCCGAACTGATCGGCCGCGTGCGCGGCACCGCCGACGAGCTGTCGCGCCTGCTCAACTATTCACCGTCCCATTGACCGGGCAACGCATCGCCCAGGAGCCAACATGCTACGAATCACGATGATAGGGTCGGGGGCCATCGGCCTCTCCGTCCTGTCGCTGCTGAAGAACGATCCCGACGTGTCGATCGACAGTGTCATCGTCGCCCCCGACACGCTGGACCAGGCCCGCGAGCAGGTCGGCGCGATCGCTCCCCAGGCCCAGGTCGTGACCGGACTGGCCGAGGTCGCCCAGCGCCCCGACCTGCTGGTCGAATGCGCCGGCCACGGCGCGCTGCGCGCCCACGTGCTGCCCGCGCTCGAACAAGGCATCCCCTGCGTGGTGGTCTCCATCGGCGCGCTGTCCGACGTCGAACTGGCGCGGCAACTGGAAGAAGCGGCCAGGCGCGGCAAGACCCAGGTGCAGCTCCTGTCCGGCGCCATCGGCGGCATCGACGCGCTGGCCGCGGCCAAGATCGGCGGCCTGGACTCGGTGGTCTACACCGGCCGCAAGCCGGCCCTGGCCTGGAAGGACACGCCGGCCGACGGCCAGTTCAAGCTCGAGGCGCTGACCGAACCCACGGTGATCTTCGAAGGCCCCGCCGGCGAAGCCGCGCGGCTGTTCCCGAAGAACGCCAACGTCGCCGCCACGCTGTCGCTGGCCGGCCTCGGCCTGGACCGCACGCAGGTGCGCTTGATCGCCGACCCCACCAGCAAGGAAAACGTGCACCACGTGCAAGCCAGCGGCGCCTTCGGCAGCTTCGAGATCACCATGCGGGGCAAGCCGCTCGCGGCCAACCCCAAGACTTCCGCCCTGACTGTCTATAGCGTCGTGCGCGCCATCGGCAATCAGGCACATGCTGTAGCCATATAACCCCCCCTACGCGCTTGCGCGCGCCCCCCAGGGGGCGATGCGGGTGGACCGGCAAAGCCGGATCCACCGCATCCTGGGGTAACAAATAGGCAGACGGAGAACCGTGTTCTTCTTGTCGAGGCCTGCATGCGAGAGGGTCGGAGGAGCAGATCCATCTCGCCCTGTCTGACGCTCATTACTCGGCGTAAAACTGAGTTCAGCCAGGTTATTCAAGGCGGGAAAAACGCCATTTTCCGCCAGCCCGGTTTTACCCCGGGGCGCCGCGGATCCGGCTTTGCCGGTCCGCCAGCGCCGCCCCCTTGAGGGGGCGCCCGTCAGGGCGCAGGGGGTGGGCACTTATTGTCTTGGAGTAGTAGTCAATCATGTTTGAATTTCGCACTCGCCTGGTTGCCGGCGCGCTGTTCGCGGCGGTCGCCACCGCTTCTTTCGCCCAGGCTCCCGCGGCCGACGACGCCGCCGCCAAGGCCTCGCTCAAGCACGGCCAGTTCCGCATCATCGCTCCGTTCCCGCCGGGCGGTCCCGTGGATGTGCTGGCCCGCCTGCTGGGCACCGGCCTGCAGAATGAATACGGCCAGAGCGCCGTCGTGGACAACCGTCCCGGCGCCAACGGCAACATCGGCATCGACGCGGTCAAGCGCGCCACCGGCGACGGCCACACGCTGCTGGTCGTCCCGGCCGGCAACATGACCATCAACCCGACGCTGATGGCCAACCTGCCCTACAACGTCGACAAGGACTTCACCGCGATCGCGATGATGGCCAAGGCGCCCAACGTGGTCGCCGTGTTCCCGTCGGTTCCCGCCAAGAACATCCAGGAACTGATCGCGCTGACCAAGTCCAAGCCCGGCACCATGGCCTACGGCTCGCCCGGCGTGGGCAGCGGCCTGCACCTGGCCGGCGAACTGTTCAAGGACGCCACCGGCGCCGACCTGCTGCACGTTCCGTACAAGGGCACGACCCAGGCGCTGAACGATGCGCTGGGCGGCCAGATCCAGGTCATCTTCGGCGCGCTGCCGACCCTGATGCCCCAGATCAAGTCCGGCAAGCTGCGCGCGCTGGCCCTGACCGGCTCCGAGCGCTCGCCCATCATGCCCGAGATCCCCACCCTGGCCGAAGCCGGCGTGAAAGGCGTGAACGTGGTGTCCTGGTATGGCCTGTACGTGCCCAGCTCGACGCCGGCCAATGTTTCCGGCCAACTGGCGCGCGACGTGACCAAGATCCTGGGCGAACCCGCCACGCTGGAAACGCTGAAGGCCCAGGGCCTGGAGCTGTCGCCGCTGCGTCTGGACGCCTTCCGCAAGTTCCAGGCCGACGAGACCGCGACCTGGGAAAAGGTGATCAAGTCGCACAACATCACCGCCGGCTGACGCGCGTTCCGGGGCCTGCGCCCCGCATCGGCGCCACCGACGACCCCTCGCCCCGGCGAGGGGTTTTTTTTCGTGCCGCGCCGTGCCTCGCGCATCCAGGCAGGTTGGGGTAGACTCGGCCATTTTTGCCCAGCCGTTCCACACGGAACCGGCCATCGCCGCTCGAATCGGAAGCCTCTGGCCTTCCGGGCTTTCGTAGTGCCCATCCCCTTGGTCGCAAGACTTCTTTCCAAGGAGCATCGACACCATGCAAGGCCTGCACCTTACCGCAGATCTTTATCATTGCGCCTGCGAATCCGTCCTGATGACGGACGCCGACATGCTGGCGCAGCTTTGCCGCCGCCACACGCTCGAAGCCGGACTCACCCTGGTCGACGAGAAGTGGCACACCTTCCCCGAGTTCCAAGGCCAGCCCGGCGGCGTGACGGGCATGCTGCTGCTGGCCGAATCCCACCTGGCCGTCCATACCTGGCCCGAACGCAACGGCGTGACGCTCGACGTCTACGTCTGCAATTTCCAGGAAGACAATTCACGCAAGGCCGAAGCGCTCATGAAGGCCATCGTGGAAGCCTTCCGGCCGAGCGACATGCAACGCCAGCACCTGACCCGTGGCGACGTCGACGGGCCGGCCGACGCGGGCGAACTGGTGTTCGAGGACGTTGCCGGCCAGGCGTACTTCGGTTTTCGTTTCGATCGCCGCATCCTTGACCGGCAGACGGCCCATCAACGATTGGAACTGCTGGAGTCCGCGCCGCTGGGCCGCACCCTGCGGCTGGACGGACGCTACATGACGTCCGAGGCCGAGGAATTCTTCTATCACGAGGCCCTGGTACATCCCGCCGCCACGGCCCACCCCGCGCCCCGGACCGCTCTCATCATAGGCGGCGGCGACGGCGGCGCGCTGGAGGAATTGCTCAAGCACCGCGGCATCGAACGGGCCACGCTGGTCGACCTGGACGGCGAGGTCATCGACGTGGCGCGCCGGTACCTGGAGAAGATCCACCGTGGCGCGCTGGACGATCCGCGCGCCACGGTGCTGGTCGGAGACGGCGTGGATTTCCTCGCGCGCACGTCCGACCGCTACGACCTGATCCTGCTCGACCTGACCGATCCGGACACCCCGGCGGGCCCGCTGTACACGCCCGAATTCTTCCACCGCTGCAAGCACGCGCTGGCGCCGGGCGGAGCGCTGGTGCTGCACATGGGTTCGCCCTTCCACCAGCCCGGACAGGTCCGCGATCTTTGCCGGATGCTGCGCGCCCAGTTCGCCCACGTGCGCCCTTACGGCCTGCACATCCCGCTGTACGGCACCTACTGGGGCCTGGCGGTGGCCTCGGATGCGCTCGATCCCGACGCGGCGGCGGGCGAGACGATCCACGCGCGCCTGGAGGAACGCGGAATCCGCGACCTGGAGTACTACAACGCCCGGGTGCATGGCGCGCTGTTCGCGCTGCCGAACTACTACCTCCGGCTCACCCGGGACTGAACCGCCCGCCGGCGCTGCCCGTCATTGCCTGGCCCCCCCCGAGGCGGCAATTCGAGGCCCCGGCACGCCCGCGCCCTCATGCCGGGCGCCACGGCGGCCGGGGCCGGAAGGCCTTCTTCAGCATGTCGACGAACAGCCGGGCGCGCGCCGAGGCGATGCGCGACTGCGGCACCAGCGCCGTCACGTCGGCATCGGGCAACCGGTGGCGCGGCAGCAGGGCCACCAGCCTTCCCTCGGCCAGGCTGGCGGCCACGTCCCATTCCGAGCGCACCATGATGCCCCGGCCCGCCAGGCACCACTGGCGGATGACTTCGCCGTCATTGCTCTCCATGGCCGGATGCACGCGCACCGTCTGCGGGCGCGGCTCGCCGCGCCCGCCCTCGCGCTGCGTAAAGCGCCACAGCGTCACGTCCTCGTCGTTCTCGCGCAGAACCAGACAGGCATGATGCGCCAGATCGGCGGGGCTCTCGATCGCGGGCGCGCCGCGCAGATAGGCCGGCGCGGCACACAGGACTCGACGGTTGGGCGCCAGCCGATGGGCCACCCAGCGCGAATCGGGAATCTCGCCGATGCTCACCAGCACGTCGAAGGCATCGCGCCCATGCACGGGCTGGCTGGGCAGCACGAGGTTGTCGGACAGGAAGAGCTGGGCCTCCACCTGCGGATGGCTGGCGCGGAACGTATCCAGCAGCGGCGCGAGATACCGGCGGCCGAAGCCGAACGGACCGTGCACCTTGAGCTTGCCCGCCACCACCTGGCTGCGCTGCTGCAAGGCTTCCTCGATGGCCTGCATGCGCTCGATGACCCCGGTGGCGTGCTGGGCCAGCAGGTGTCCCTCGTGGGTCAGTTGCAGGCGGCGCGTGGTGCGCATCGCCAGGCGCACGCCCAGCCTCGCCTCCAGCTGGCCGAGGCGTTTGGTGATGGCGGGCGGCGTGACGTTCTCCTCGCGCGCGAGAGCGGCCAGGCTGCCGACCCGGTCCAGCGCCAGGATGAAGCGCAGGTCGTCGATATCCAGCTTCATTATTAACCTTATGGTGAATGAAGAAATTCTATTCCATTAACCACATCAGACCGCCAGGCTCCTAAACTGGCCGTCATTCACCGACCTTTCCCGACCGCCATGACACGCCAATACGATTTCGTCCTGTTCGACCTGCTGACCGCGCTGCTCGACTCCTGGACACTATGGAACAGCGCGGCCGGCGGCGAAGAGGCGGGCCGCGCCTGGCGCGCCGCCTACCTGAAGCGCACCTATGCCTGCGGCGCCTACCGGCCGTACGAGACCCTGGTGCGGGAAGCCGCGGCCGAGACCGGCCTGCCGCTGGCCGCCGCCGACGCGCTGGAGGAACGCTGGGCCGGACTCACTCCCTGGGAAGGCGTGGCGACGGTACTGGAAAGCCTGCGCGGCACGCACCGGCTGGGCGTGGTGACCAATTGCTCGGAACGGCTGGGCCGGTTGGCCGCCGGCCTCCTGAACGTTCCCATGGACGTGGTCGTGACCTCGGAACGGGCCGGCTACTACAAGCCCGACCCCCGTCCCTACCGCCTCGCCCTGCAGGAGCTGGGCGCCCAGCCCGGCAACACGCTGTTCGTGGCCGGATCCGGCTACGACCTGTTCGGCACCTCGGCCGTCGGCCTGGACACCTTCTGGCACAACCGCGTGGGGCTGCCGCTGCCCGCCGGCGCGCCGGCGGCGCGCCAGGAAGCGCGCGGCATCCTGCCGGCACTGGCACTCGCCAACAGCCCCCGGCGCGGCTGACAACCCCACGCCGCCGGACCTTTCCCCTTCCAGGAGTCCCCATGAAAATCGCCGCCATCGCCGCGGGGGCGCTGTTCGCGCTCGCCGCCGCCTCTTCCGCCTGCGCCCAGGCGTGGCCCGACAAGCCCATCACCCTGATCATGCCCTTCCCCGCGGGCGGTCCCAGCGACGCGCTGGGGCGGGCGGTGGCGGCCAAGCTGGGGCCACGGCTGGGCGTCTCCATCGTGGTGGAGAACGTGGGCGGCGCCGGCGGCTCGATCGGCATGCAGAAGCTGGCCCGCGCGGCCGCCGACGGCTATACCATAGGCTTCGGCACCATAGGCACGCATGCGGCCAACATGATCATGTATCGCAAGCCGCTGTACGACGCACGCAAGGATTTCGAGCCCCTGGGCCAGGTCGGGTCGGCGCCGGTGCTGCTGCTGGTCAAGCAGAACCTGCCGGTCAACGATTTCCCGCAGTTCGCCGACTACCTCCAGGCCCACAAGGCCGCCATGTCGTACGGCAGCGCGGGCGTGGGCTCGATCGCGCACCTGGCCTGCCTGCTGCTGCTGAGCGACATGAAGGCCGAGGTCATGCACGTGCCCTACAAGGGCGTGGCGCCCGCCATGACCGGGCTGATGGGCGGCGAGACCGACTTCATGTGCGACCAGACCACCACCTCGCTGGCGCAGGCCGCCAGCGGGCGGGTACGGGCCGTGGCCGTGCTGACGCGCGAGCCCTTTCCGGGCCTGCCCAAGGTCGCCACGGCACAGAGCAGCGGCAGGACCGCCATCGACTTCCGCTCCTGGAACGCGCTGTTCGCGCCACGCGGCACGCCGCCCGCCATCGTGGACAAACTCAACGCCGCCATCAATGACACCCTGGCCGACCCCGCGCTGGTCAGGCAGATGCGCGACGTAGGCGTGGAATTCCCCGCCCGCGCCGACAATACCCCCGGCCACCTCGCCCGGCTGGTGGACGGCGAGATCGCCCGCCTGCGCCCCATACTCGAGGCCAAGAACGTCTATATCGATTGAATCCAGGCACATCATGCAACTGAACGAACTCGACACCCCGGTCCTGGTGCTGGACCGGAACAAGATGGACCGCAACATCGCGCGGCTGCGCGAGCGGCTGGCGCCGTTCGGCGTCGCGCTGCGGCCGCACGTCAAGACCAACAAGTCCGCCGACGTCACGCGGCGCCTGGGTCCGCCCGGCACGCCCATCACCGTCTCCACGCTGAAGGAAGCCGAGTACTTCCTGGACCACGGCTGGACCGACATCCTCTATGCCGTGGGCATCGTGCCGTCCAAGCTGCCTCACGTAGAACGCCTGGCCCGGCGAGGCGCTACGCTGACGATCATCCTGGACAATACCGAGGCGGCCGCGGCCACCTTCGCCTATGCGCGCGACCATGGCCTGCAACTGCCCGTGCTGATCGAGATCGATACCGACGGGCACCGGTCCGGCGTCAAGCCCGAAGACCCCGTGCTGCTGGAGATCGCCGTCCGCCTGTCCGCGCGCGAAGGCGAGGGCGCCTGGGTGGCGGGCGTGCTGGCCCATGCCGGCGACTCCTACAACTGCCGCTCCACCGAGGCCATCGCCGCCATGGCCGAGCAGGAGCGCGCGGGCGCGGTCCGCGCCGCGCGGCGCCTGCGCGAGGCCGGCCACGCGGCACCGGTGGTCAGCGTGGGCAGCACCCCCACCGCGCATTTCGCGCGCTCGCTGGACGGCGTCACCGAAGTGCGGGCCGGCGTGTTCGTCTTCTTCGACCTGGTCATGAACGGCCTGGGCGTCTGCCTGACCGACGACATCGCCCTGTCCGTGCTGTGCACCGTGATCGGCCACCAAGAGGAAAAAGGCTGGCTCATCACCGACGCGGGCTGGATGGCCATGTCGCGCGACCGCGGCACGGCCAGGCAACCGGTGGACCAGGGCTACGGCCTGGTCTGCGACCTGGAAGGCCGGCCGCTGCAAGACCTGATCATGATCGACGCGAACCAGGAACACGGCATCGTCCGCCACCGCGCCGATCCCGCCGCCACGCCCATGCTGCCGGTAGGCACCTTGCTGCGCATCCTGCCCAACCACGCCTGCGCCACCGCCGCCCAGCACGCTTCCTATGCCGTCGTGGCGGGAGATCCCCGCGTCCAAGCCCACTGGCCGCGCTTCGGAGGGTGGTGATGAACGATGCCGCCTTCCCCGCCGTGGCCGGCCTTGCCGCGCCACGCGGCCACTACTCGCACGTGGCCGCTGGCGGCGGCCTCGCCTTCGTGTCCGGACAACTGCCGCTGGATGCCGCGGGCGAGCCCCGGGCCGACTTGCCGCTGGACGAACAAGCCACCCTGGCGCTGCGCAATGTGCAAGCCGCGCTGGCCGCGGCGGGCTGCGGCTGGCGCGACGTCATGAAAGTCACGGTGTACCTGGCCGGCGTCGAGCACTGGCCGGCCTTCGACCAGGCCTATCGCCGCGTGCTGGGCGACGCGCGGCCGGCGCGGGCCGTTGTACCCGTGCCGGCGCTGCATTACGGCGTACGGGTGGAAATCGAGGCCGTGGCATTGCAGCCCATCCTGTGAACGATGTAGCCCGGGAAACAGGAAAAGGTACCCATAGCTTTTCTGCATAGGTCCCACGCTACCGGTATTGGACGCTCCGCCGGCCCAGGTGCCACCATGAAAACGAATGGAAAGGAGACCAACGATGGCGATGAACGGCGTGCTGCGGCCTGGCTACTGCCAATTGCGCGTAATGGACATGGACGAGGCCCTGCGTTTCTATACAGGCGTCCTGGGATTGAAACTGGTGGAGCGGGACGCTTCGGGCCGGGCGTATCTGAAGTGCCTGGACGAGCAGGATCACAGCAGCGTCATCCTGCGCCCGGCCGACCGGGCCGGCATGGACTGCTATGCGTTCAAGGTCTTCGACACCGCCACGCTGGACAGGCTGGAGAGCGACTTGAAGGACTATGGCGTGGCGACCGAGCGCGTGGCCGCCGGGGAACTGCCCGAGACCGGCGAGCGCGTCCGCTTCCAGGCGCCGACCGGCCACGTCTTCGAACTTTACGCGCAACGGACGCGCGTGGGTTCCGCGTTCGGCACCCACAACCCCGAAGCGATCATCGCCAACAGGCAGGGCATTTCCCCCATCCGCCTCGATCATTGGCAGATCCATGGCGGCGACCTGGATGGCAGCCGCGACCTGTTCACCCAGGTTCTCGGCTTCTCCATCGTCGAACGCATCCTGATGGAGGATGGCCAGACCGACATGGCGGTCTGGATGAGCTGTTCGAACAAGGCCCATGACATCGCTTTCGTGCGGGACGAACGCGACGACACGCTGCACCATCTGTCGTTCCAGCTCGAAACATGGGAGCAAGTACTACACGCGGCGGACCTCATGACCGTACACCGGGTCCCCATCGACATCGGGCCGCTGCGCCACGGCATCACGCGCGGCACGACCATCTACGCCTTCGATCCATCGGGCAACCGTTTCGAGACGTTCTGCGGCGGCTACGACTTCTACCCGGACATGGAACCCATCACCTGGTCCTGGGAGGAGATGGGCCGGGGCGTGTTCTACCATACTCGCGAGTTGAACGAGCGGTTCCTGACGGTGGTGACCTGAGTCATCCGCCGGATCCCCGCTGACCGGTGACAGCCGGTACTATGCGCTCCATCCGGGATGACAAGGACAGGACACGCGCATGCAAATCAGCCAATTGCGCGCCTTCGTGGCCGCCGTCGCCGCCGGCGGCATGGGAGCGGGGGCGCGCAGCCTGGGGATCGCGCAACCGACGCTGACCCGGGCGATCCAGCAGTTGGAAGCCGACCTCGGCGCCACGCTGCTGGCCCGCGGGCCGGCCGGCATGGTCCTGACCCAGTTCGGGCGCCAATTGCTGCCCCATGCGCAGCGCATCGTGCGCAGCCATGGCAAGGTCCACGAAACCAGCCTGCAGCTGGCCGGAGACGGTACCGGCGAAGTCTGCGTGGCGATATCGGCCGTCCCCCGATGGCTGCTCGCCCCCCGGGCCGCCGTCATGCTATGGGAGCGCTACCCTCGCGTCCGCCTCACGCTGGCCGAGGCGGTCTATCCCCAAGTGCTGCATCACTTCGAACGCGGCAGCATCGATTTCGCCATCTGCCCGGCCCCGATCGGCACGGACCAGGCCACCTTGCGGGTAGAACCCATTCCTCTCCAGTCCCACCTGGCGGTCGCCATGCGCAAAGACCACGCGAAAGCCCGTGCCAAGAACCTCGGGGAATTGGCCACCTGTACGTGGATCGCCTCCGGCCCCAGCACCGGCCTCGGCCTGCCCGAGATGTTCCATGCGCACGGCCTGGACGCACCTGACTGCCCGTTGCAGTGCGAATCGGTCGAATGCGCGCTGCGCTTCGTGGCCGACACCGACATGCTGACCCTGGCACCTCGCCTGCTGATCGAACGAGGGGCCCAGGAAGGCAAGCTGGCGCCGCCCTTGCTCGGCGGCCTGGGAGGCACCGTGCAGATCTGCATGCTGACTCCCGAGGAACGGGTACTGACACCCGCCGCGGCGTTCTTTCGGGCCGCCCTGCTGCGAACGGCCGAGGAGCGCGCATCATGAGCACGCTGGTCCAACTCCAGAGTCTCGTCGCGGTCCACCGGCACGGCAGCGTGACCGCGGCAGCCGAGGCCCTGGGCCTGAGCCAGCCGGCCGTCACCCGGTCGCTGCAGGAACTGCAATCCGAAGTGGGCCAGGCATTGTTGTCGAGGCAGGGCCGCCGCCTGGAGCTGACCGATATCGGACGCATCATGCTGGAGCATGCCGAGTCGCTCGTGAACCAGGATGCGCGGGCAGGCGAGGAACTGGCGGCGTGGCTGAAATCCCGCCACGCCGAAATCCGTCTGGCCGCATCCGCCGTGCCCATCGCCACCATCCTTCCCGGCGCCATCGAACTGGTGCGAAGCACCCATGCCCAGGCCCGCATCCGCATCGTCGAATCCGCCTACCCCGACGTCATCCGGCTGTTCCGCGAGCACGCCATCGACCTGGCCGTCGGCTCGTTCCCAACCGAGTTGCGGCGCGAGGGCTATCGCGTGGAATCGCTGTTCTCCGTTTCCATGCGCGTCGCGCTTCCCCGCGGCCACCGTCTTCGCAATCGGCGCCGGCTGGCCGATCTGCGCAAGCTCCCCTGGGTGGTTTCGGGCTCACTGGAAGCGTCTACCGAGCTGTTCCAGCATGCGTTCGTCCAATGCGGACTGGAACCTCCCCGGTCGGTCCTGCATTGCGAATCCACGGCCTCCAGCCTGCAGTTCATCGAGCAGTCGCGCGAGCTGGCCGGGTTCATCGCCCATCCTCTTGCCTGGGAGGCCGAGCGGGCCGGGCGGATCAGCCTGCCGCCGATCACGGATCCGTTGCCCGGCCACGCGGTCGGAATCTTCCACCCCTCCCATCTCTCGCAAACGACCGTCAGCATGGCGCTCTTCTCCGCGCTCAGGCTCGCCGCCCGGCGCTACGCGCAGCAGCTCGCTCGCGAAGCGGGATGAACACGGCGTCCCGGGTCACACCCGCGGCATGTCCTTGTCCGTGTAGACCAGCGTGACGCGGGCATCCTCGGGGATGGGCGGCATCATCGACTCCCATTGCTCGTAGCGGCCGCGAAACTCGGCCAGCAGCCCGGGATGCCGCCCCGCCAGATTGGCCCGCTCCCGGCTGTCCTTCTCGATATCGAACAGATATTCATTGCCTTCGATGGCCAGGTACTTCCAGTTGTCCCGGCGCATCGCGCGCTGCCTGCGATGCTTCATGCGCCAGAACAACTCCCTGCCGCGGTCGAGGCCGGGATCGCGGAACAGCGGCATCAAGGACATCCCGTCCGGCGGATAGTCGGGATGTCCTTGCGCGCCGGCCGCCTCCAGGAACGTGGGCATCCAGTCCATCGTCATCGCGAACTGGCGGCTGACGGTGTCCGGGGCGATCATGTCGGGCCAGCGGACGACGTAGGGCACCCGGATCCCGCCTTCGGTGAGATCCATCTTTCCCCCGACCAGCGGCCAGTTGTCCGAGAATCTCTCGCCGCCGTTGTCGCTGGTGAACACCACGAGCGTGTTGCGATCCAGGCCAAGACGCTCCAGCTCGGCCAGCAACGCGCCTATACCCTCGTCCATATGATGGATCATGCGCTGGTACACCTCCACCGAGCCGCCATCCAGGTGGAAGGTCTTGCCGACCAGCGATTGCGCCAGCTCGCGGTCTTCGCGCGTCTCCCACGGCCAATGAGGAGCCGTGTAGTGCAGGCTCAGGAGAAAAGGATCGCGACTGGCCGCGCAGCGGCGCACGAAGTCGATCGCCTTTCCGGAAAACAGGTCGGTCAGATAGGCGTCGGAATGGAACGGCTCGCCATTTTCCCAAAGGTCGTGTTTGCCGTTGGGCGCCGTATGGGTGAAGTAGTCGATGCCGCCAGACATCAGGCCGCAGTGTTCGTCGTAACCGCTGAGCAGCGGTCCGAAATCGGGCTCGAATCCGAGATGCCACTTGCCGACCAGGGCGGTCCGATAGCCTTGCGCGCGCAGCAGCGACGGCATGGTGGGATGCCCGGGAGGCAGTCCCGATGCACTTCGGCTGGCGCTGCGGCCATGCAGAGGCTCATCGGCGGCTCCGCGCAAGCGGTACTGGTAGCGGCCGGTCATCAACGCGAACCGGGTTGGAGAGCATACCGGCGAGTTCGCGTAGCCCCGGGTGAGCTTCATGCCTTGCCGGGCCATTCGGTCGATGTTGGGCGAGACGGGCGCGCGCCCGCCGTAGCAGCCCAGGTCCGCATAGCCGAGGTCGTCGGCAAGAATGAAAATGAAATTGGGGAGGCTCATGATGGAAGGCCCGCCGGCTCCATGGCGACCACCTCGCGACGCTCCCGGGCCATCAATTCCTGGACCCGCTTGCGCCCCTTGAGCGCCGCCGCGTCCACGCGTTGGTGCATTTCCGGCGGCAGCCCATCGATCTCGACCATGTCGTCGCACAATTTGGCGGCTTCTTCGTCCTGGGCGATGGCCATCTGCACCATTCGCGCCAGCTCGCCATCGTATTCCGGCTCGTGGGCGCGGAAGTTGCGCGTGGTGGCGTAGAAGTAATGGGTGCTGCGCGGCGTTTCCGGCGTAATGCCGTGGATGACCTGGAATCCGCCGAACTCCCGTCCCGGCTCGGCCCCCCCTTCGCTCGCGCTGCGGAAGTACGAAGAAGTCACGTGCAGCGAGGGCGCGAAGAAATGCGCCTCCATTCTTCGATCGACCCTGCCCCGCGTTCCGACGATACCCGCGATCGGCAGATCGTCGATATGGTCCCCCCGCACATCGCGCGTGATCGACAGTCTGTCCGCGCGGTCTTCGACCAGCGGCGGCGTCGCCGCCACCTGCATGCCGCCCACGGTGTCATGATGCAGATAGGACAGGTGCGACAGGTCCAGGATGTTGTCCTGGATGAAGGTGTAGCGTGCCTTCGCCGTCACCCGGCCGCCCACGGCGGGCCGCCATCCGGGCGTATCCAGGTGCATGACCGACATGTCCGGAATCCGGGCCGGATCGGCCAGTTCCGGATCGCCCATCCAGATCCACACCATTTCCCACCGTTCCGCGAGCGGATAGGCCCGCAGCCGGTACGCAGGCGGCACGCGTTCCTGGGAGGGAATGCGGACACAGGCTCCCGACGAATCGAACGTGAACCCATGGTACATGCACTGGATCGCATCGCCCTCCAGCCTGCTGAGGGAAAGCGGATAGCGCCGGTGTATGCACCGGTCGGCCAGTGCCACCGGTACGCCGTCCTCGCGACGATACATCACCACAGGCTCCCCGAGCAGGGTCCGGCCCAGCAGGCTTCGACCCAGTTCGTGACGCCATGCGGCGATGTACCAGCAGTTTTTTGGATAGAGATATCCTTCCGGATAAGGAAACATTGCGCGCCTCTCGCTGTATCGACCTGATTGACCGGTGCCCTGGCTGAGTCAGCCGCCGACCTTGATGTTGGCCTTGGTGATGACATCGCCCCACCGCTCGTACTCGGTGCGGATCAGCGCCCGCACCTCCCGCGGCGTTCCCGCTCCGCTGCTCGCTCCGCCGACGCTGTCGAGCAGTTGCTGCGCGTCGGGGCTCTGCAAGGCCTTCGCCAATTCGGCATTGAGTTTCCCGACGATGGTTTCCGGCGTCCCCTTGGGAGCGACAAGCACCCACCATGACTGGCTTTCCAGCTCGGGAAACCCTTGCTCGCGGGCGGTGGGCACATCGGGAAACTTGGCGCCGCGCGCCTCGCCGGTCATGGCGATGTAGCGAAACTTGCCCGCCTTCACATAAGGCACCGTCAGCGAGGAGGCCGTCTCCAGCATGAGATCCACTCTTCCGGCCAAGGCCTCGTTGACCATTTGCGGCGTTCCGCCAAACGGAAGATGGGTGAACTGGGCGCCGCTCTTGGCCATCAGGAGCTCCCAGATGAGATGATGCACGGAGCCGATCCCCAGCGAACCGAACACCAGCGGCGTCGCGGCGCTCTTCTGGTAGGCCAGCATGCTCTTCAGGTCATGTATCGGTAGCTCGCTGCGCACGCTGATGTAGTAGGGGCCTCGCTGCACGAAACCGATGGGATCGAGATCGCGCCGCGGGTCGTAGCCCGCGGACGGAATCACGTGAGGCCCGGTCCCCAGGCCCGACGCGACCCCCAGCATGAGCGTGTAGCCGTCCGGCCTGGAACGGGCGACCGCCGCGGTCGCGATGGTGCTTCCCGCCCCCGGACGGGCATCCACATAGAAAGCCTGCCCCATCGCCTTGGTGAAGTGGTTGGCGATAAGGCGTGCCATGATCTCCGGAGGCGTGCCGGTCGCGAATCCCACGACCAGACGCACCGGTTTCTCCGGATAGGCCTGGTCCGCGGCCGACACCGGCTGCATCACATGCGCGCATGCCAGGGCGCCCGCCACGGCCAGCGCCACGCCACGCCGGCGCATCGCTGCGGGGACGGCCCGATCCGATACGTCCATTCGCTTCATGTCTGCCTCCTTCCTGCTCATAGTGTTGTGAGACGGGAGCCAGGATAGGAGTGAAGCGGGTATGCGACAACGTTAGGATTCGGATTGCCCATGCAGTAAATGCATGGATCTCAGGCGCGGTCCGCCCGCCGCGCGGCCGGATGCGGCACGCTTGCGCCGCCCAGCCATTCCAGGGCCAGCGGCCACAGCAGGTCCTGGAAGTCGCCGTGGAAGAACGCGAAGTGTCCGACCGCCGTCCTGCCGATGTCCTCGGGCGCGATACGCAGATGCGTCCGCGTGCTGTGCGTGAAATACCCCAGGGTGCGCTCGATGGCCGCTACCGTGCCGAACGGGTCGTCGGTCAGGCTGATGGCCAGGATGGCGGCCCGCGCCGTGGCGGCCGGCAGGGGACCGCCGCCGAAGGTCCTGCGGGCGCTGGGCCGGTCTTCGTAGCGCGGCGTGGGCGCGCCCCAGTCCAGCGCGACGCCGGTGGGCGTGTCCTCCAGCCAGCCCAGCCTGCGGCCAGGGAAATATCCGCACGCCCGTGCCAGCAGGGGCATGGCCAGGTGCCACTTTGCCGCCATGCGCCAGCGCACGGCGGCGTCGTAGTCGCGCCAGTACGCGAACTGCGCCCCCACCGTGACCATGCGGTCGATGCGGGAACAGGACGCGGCCAGCGCGGGTGCCCAGCCGCCGAAGCTGTGCCCCACGAGGTGGATCGCGCGGCCGGGCCACATGGCGGCGGCATAGCCCAGCACGGCCTCGCAGTCCCGCGCGCCCCAGTCGGTCCAGCTCGCCTGGAAGCCGCGCAGGCGATCCGGGCGCGATTCGCCTATGCCCCGGTAGTCGTAGGCGATGACGTCCATGCCGTTGTCGTGCAGGTACTGGGCGAAACGAAAGTAATAGCGGCACTTGACCGAGGTGGCCGCGTTGATGATCACCACCGGCCTCGTCCTCGCCCCCACGTCGATGCCACGCCAGACGAAGCCTCCCAGCGGATAGCCGTCGGCGGCATGAATGACGACGGGCAGCGCAGCGGCAGGCCGGTCGAAACCGGCGGGCGGAGGCTTGGGCAGGGCGCTCATGAGGGCTTTCGGGTCGAAGGACCTCCTACGATACCCCGCGGGCCAGGCCCGCACCAGCCCGCAAGGCGCACCGCCCGGTCACGGCGCCGCGGCGCACCCTTCGGCGAACGCCGCCGCGGCCAACAGGTCGAGGTCGCGGCCGGGCGCGCCGACCAGTTGGGCGCCCAGCGGCAATCCGGCCGGCCCGCGGCCCATGGGCATGGACAAGGCGGGCAGGTGCAGGAATGTCCATAGCCCGCCGAAGCGCGGTGAGCCGGTTTCCATGCCGATCTCCGCCTCGCCGTCGGCCGCGGGGTACAGCAGGACATCGGCATCGACGAACAGGCTCGCGGCCTCGCGCTGCGCGGTCCGCATGGACGACCGCAGCTCCGCGTACCCGGCCATCGACAAGTCCGCCTCGGCCTCGACCCGCTGCCGCAGGCGCGGACTGAGCCGATCGCGATGCCACCGGCGCTCGTGGGCCAGCGATTGCCGGAGTTCGAACGCCGACAGCCGGGCCTGGAGCGCCACGGCGGCCTCCAGGCCCGGCGGCAGGCGCGCGGTCCGCAGCCGGGCGCCGCCGCGTTCGAGTCGGCGGGCGAAAGCCAGCAGCGCCTCGACGGTTTCCGGACGCGCGGCGGCCCATAGGCTGGATTCGCAGACCACGACCCGTGGCGCCCCCGGGTCGCGCGCGTCCGTCGTGCCGAACACGGCATGGCGCGCGTCCGCCACCTCCCTGGCGAAAACACCTATCGTGTCCAGGCTGGGACTCGCATGCTTGAGGCCGGACGTGTTGATCAGGCCGTATGACGGCTTGTAGCCGACGACACCACAATAGGCCGCGGGACGGATGATCGAGGCACTGGTCTGGGTCCCGAACGCCAGCGGTACCATGCCGTCGGCCACCGCGGCGGCCGAACCGCTGGACGAACCGCCCGGGGTACGCGCCGGGTCCTGCGGATGGCGCGTGGCGCACGGTGTCAGCGTGGCGAATTCACAGGTCTCGGTCTTGCCGAGCAGGATGCCGCCCGCCTCCCGGGCCGCCGCGATGCAGGCGGCATCGGCCGCCGGACGATGGCCCGCATAGATGGGCGAACCGTAGGCGGTTGGTAGATCGGCGGAATCCAGGATATCTTTGGCGGCGAACGGCAGGCCGCGCAAGCGCCCCGCGGCGCCTGCCCGGTCGGCCTGCCGGGCCTGGACGATCGCCCGTTCCCGGTCGACGTGCGCGAAGGCGCGCACCGTCGCCTCCCGCTCGTCGATGCGATCCAGGCAGGCCCGCACCAGGGCCTCGCTGCTGAGACTGCCGTCCTCCATCGCCCGCAAGGCGGACAGCGCGCTGAGAAAATTGGGGGCTGGGGTCTTCATGCCGGGGAAACCATATCCATAGAACGAACAGCCCTCGGGGCCGTTCCACACATCGGGAAAAAAGTGCCACTGCTTTCCATGCGCCTGCTCCACACATTCTCGGTCGTCGCGGAAGAGCTGCATTTCGGCCGGGCCGCCGAGCGGCTCCACATGACCCAGCCTCCGCTCAGCCAGCAGATCCGCCAGCTGGAGCAATTGATCGGGGCCGAGCTGTTCCACCGCACGACGCGTTCGGTCAGCCTGACGCCCGCGGGGCGGATCCTGCACGACCGCGCCAGAAAGATCCTGCAGGACGCCGAAGCCGCGGCGGACGCGGCCCGGCGCGCCGCCAGCGGATCGGCCGGCAGCGTGGCCATAGGCTTCACCGCCAGCTCCATCTACGGGACCCTGCCCCGCCTGGTCTCGGCGTTCCGCCGCCAGTACCCCGAGGTCGAACTGCGGCTGGAGGAAATGCGCCCCGAACCCATGCTCGAAGCGCTGCATGCCGACAAGCTGGACGTCGCGCTGCTGCGGCCGCCGGAAAAATCCCTGGCGGATCCGCGCCTGGCGCACAGCGTCATCGCGCGGGAACGGCTGGTGCTGGCGCTGCCCATCGACCATGTCCTCGCCCATCTCGAACAAGTTCCGGTCGCCAGACTGGACGGGCTGCACCTGATCGGATTTTCTCCCGACCAGGCGCCGTACTCGTACGAGTTGTGCCAACGGATCTTCCAGGCGGCGCAAATCGTTCCGCACGTGGTCCAGGCCAGCATCCTGCCCACCATGCTGGCCCTGGTCGAGGCGGGCGTGGGCGCGGCGCTGGTGCCGGCCTCGGCCCAGGCTACGTGGGCCGGCGCGCTGCATTACCGACCGCTGGTGGACACCGAGGAGAACACCACCGAGCTGTACGCGGTCCGCAGGCAGGACCTGCGCAACCCGGCGGCCGAGAAATTCATCGACCTGGCCGGGATGCCGGGCGGCGCGCCCCGCGAACCGTGACACGCGTCCGGCCTATTGGGCCGTGATCTTGGCGGCGCGAATCACCTTCTCCCACTTGGTGTTCTCGGTGGCGATGAACCGGCCGAACGCATCCGGCGTGTCGCCCACCACGCGGGCGCCCATGTCTTCGAGCTTGCGCCGGATATCGGCCTGCCCCAGCACCTGGCGCACGGCGCCGTTCAGCTTCTCGACCACCGGCTGCGGCGTGCCGGCGGGCGCGACCAGCCCGTACCAGTTGGTGAACTCATAGCCCGGCACGCCGGCCTCGGCCACGGTAGGCACGTCCGGCAACAGCGGAGAGCGCTCGCTGCCCAGAATCGCCAGCGCGCGCAGCCGCCCGTCGCGCACGTAGGGCAGCGCCTGGAGCAAACTGTCGAACGACGCCGACACCTGTCCGCCGATCAGGTCCGACAGGCTCTGGCCGCTGCCTTTGTAGGGCACGTGCGTCAGCTTGGTGCCGGCCAGGCTGTCGAACAGCTCGCCGGCCAGGTGCGGCCCGCCGCCTATGCCCGACGACGAGTAGGTCAGATGGCCGGGACGCGCTTTCGCCAGGTCGATGAACTCGCGCAGGGTCTTGGCCGGCACGGACGGATGCACCAGCAAGGCGAACTGCACCTCCACCACCTTGCTGACCGGCTTCAGGTCCCGCTGGACGTCGACGCGCATCGAATACAGATAGGGATTGACCGCCAGGTTGCCCATGGTGGCCATGAGCGTGGTGTAGCCATCGGGCGCGGCCTTCGCCACGTTCTCGGTGCCGATGACGCCGCCCGCGCCCGCCCGGTTCTCGACGACGACGGATTGGCCGAGCAGTTCGGCCATCCGCGGCGCCACCAGCCGGGCGACGATGTCCGTCCCGCCCGCCGGCGCGAACGCGACGACCATGCGGACCGGTTTGTCGGGATAGGCCTGCGCGCTCGCGGGGCCGGCCACGGACGCGGCGGCGATGGCCCACGCGACGTGGTGGAAGGGGAGGGAAGAAAGGATCTTGCGCATGGCGTGCTTTCCTGGACGGAATGAGGAGGCCGGGACAACAGCCGTTCCCGGAGCGACGCCGGCACTCTAGCCCTGGCCGGGCGGCACCGTCCAATTCGAAAACACGCCTCGATTGAGTCGCAACGGCACTCAATCGGCGCGGCGCCCCACCGGCAGCCCCGAGGTCTGGTCATGGACCACCTGCCGCAGCCAGCGGTACGCCGGCTCGGCATGCCCGGGAAATAGCCGATGGCCAGATCGATATTGCCGCTGTCCAGGGATTCGACCACCTCGTCCGGAAACAGGTCCACGATGGTCAGGCGCGCGGCCCGCTTCAGTTGGGCGGGATGTTGGCCATGCGCACCCAGTCGCGCCAGCGCACGATGTCCGCCGCGATGAAGGCGCCCATGTCGCGGGCGGGCAGGAAGCCGGCCTGCATGCCCTTGGCTTCCAGCGATTGCCGGACCTCGGGATCCGCCATGGCCTTGCCCATCAGCGCGCTCACCGTCTCGACGATGGCGGGCGGCGTCCCGGCCGGGGCCGTCAGGCCCAGCCAGCCCTGCATCTCGTAGCCGGGGATGGCCTCGCCGATGGTCGGCACATCGGGCAGTTGCGGCAGCCGGCGCGGCGTCGTGACGCCTATGGGCTTGAGCCGGTCGTTCTGCAGCGCGGGGGCGGCCGACAGCGCATCCAGGAACGCGAAATCGAACTGCTTGCCGATCAGGTCGGTGATGATCTGCGTCACGTTCTTGTAGGCGGCGCCTTCATAGACCACGCCCGCGGCGGCCTTCAGCATTTCCGCCGGCACCTGCGACGACGAGCTGTAGTAGCCGAAGCTCATGCGCCCAGGCTGGGATTTCGCCTGGGCGATCAGGTCCTGCACCGACCGGAACGGACTTTCCTTGGGCACCATCAGCACCGAGCCGAAGGTGCCGAACCGGCCCACCGGCACGAAATCCTTGACCGGGTCATAGCGCAGGTCCTTGTACAGGCTCAGGTTGGCGGCATGAGTCGAATTGGTGGACAACAGGAAGGTGTAGCCGTCGGGCTTGGCCTCCTTGGCGGCCATGGTGCCGATCACGCCGCCGGCGCCCGGACGGTCGTCCACCACCACGGTGGCCTTGGGATGGACCTTGGCGATGTAGCCCGCGAACACCCGCGCGGAAAAATCGGCCGCGCCGCCCGCGGCCGACGGCACGATGATGGTGACCGGACGGTTCGGCCAGTCGGATGCCTGGGCGTGGACAGGGCCCGCCCAGGCCGCCGAACATGCCAACAGACCTGCCGGCGCCAGGCGCCGGATGCTCCCGATGTTCATGATTGTCTCCTCGTTCTTGCTATATCCCGTCAGGGTTGGGTTGCGCGAAGATGCCGCGCGAGAAACGTGTCCAGTGCATCGTTGTAGGCGCCGGCGCAGTCCACCATGGGGGTATGGCCGCCCGGCAGCAGGACCAGCTCGGCACCCGGGATGAGCGCCGCCAGCCGCCGCGCGTCGGCCACGCCGCGGCGCCGGTCCAGTTCTCCATGCGCGATCAGCGCCGGACAGCGGATCGCGCCCAACCTGTGGCTCAGATCGATCCGGCGCAGGCCCTCGACGGCTTCGAGCAGCGGCGCGGTCGGCAGCGCGCCAAGATAGCGCTCGAGCTCCCTCATCAGGGCCGCCGGCGGATCGTGCGCGAAACAGGCTTGCAGAAAGGCCCGCCTTGCTTCCGGGGTCCATTGGTCCCGGATCCGCGCGGGCAGCGAATTGTCGCCATGATCCCGCGTGTGGGGACCTGTATTGGAGATGACGAGCGCCTGCACGGCGGACGGCCGGGCCAATGCCGTCAGCAAGGCAATCACGCCGCCCAGCGAATGACCCAGCAGCACCGTCGGCGCGGTTCGCGGCGCCAGCGCGGCGGCCAGGCGTCCGGCGACGGCCTGGGGCGTGAACGGACCCGCCCCTTGCATCCAATCCACTTCATGCAACACGAAGCCCGGGGCGGCCACCGGGCCATAGATCCGGGGACTGCAGCCGCCCCCCGCCAGGGCGAGGATGAGCGGGCCGGATTCCTGGATGGCTTGCGGCGGAACAGGCGTCTCGCCGGATCGATCTGCGTGATTCATCCGGCGATGATAGGCCCGTCCGCATCATCCAAAAATTGAATAATATTGATCAGACAATAACCATTTGGAATCGACATGCTGGCAGAGATCCCGATCGCCCAGTTGCGCGTTTTCCTCCACGTCCTGGATGCCAAGAGCTACCGCATTGCCGCCGACAAGGTACTGCGCAGCCAGCCCGCCGTCTCCAAGATCATCCAGTTGCTGGAGGAAAAGCTGGGCGCGCCGCTGTTCGAGGCCGATCGCCGCACGACTCCCACGGCCTTCGGCAAGGTGTGCGAACCCCTGGCCAGGGAGCTGGTGAAACACCACGACCGCATCGTCGAAACGCTGCTGTCGCAATCGCGCCAGCACGCGGGAACGCTCACGCTGGCGTCCATCGGCAGTTTCGCCACCAACTGGGTGCCGGCGCTGATCAAGGACTTCATCGGCCGCCATCCCGGCGCGGCGGTGCGATTGATCGACGACAACTCCGAGAACATCCATCGCATGGTGCTGTCGGGCGAAGTCGACTTCGGCCTGTCCAGCGAGATCTCGATCACGCCCGGTCTCGACTTCATCCCGCTCATGACCGATGCGTTCGGCCTGGTCTGCCATGCCAGCCACCCCCTGGCCCGGCGCAGCAGGCTGGACTGGTCCGTGCTGGCCGACCTGCCGCTGATCGGCACCACCGCCCACCGCGAACTGAACGGCACGCCCGAGGCGAAATGGCTGGACCGCTGCTGGTTCCATGTCTCCAACATGATGACGCTCTCGGCGATGCTGTCGAGCCAGGTCGGCGTCACCATCCTGCCCCGGCTGGCGGTACCGGCATTCGCGAACGACCTGCGCTTCGTGCCGCTGGTCCGCCCCGGCCGCCACAGGCGGATCGGTATCGTCAAGGTGAAATCGCAAGCCCTGCCGCCCTTGGCGCAGGCGATGGAACAGGAGCTGATGGCCTATGCGGCCCTGCACGGCAACGTCCGGCCGGACGCGGCACGGCGGCGCTAGGGCCCGTTCACGCTCAGCGACGCGGAACGGCGGAACCCCGCGCGATAAGTTCGGGCCGGATGCGGATCCGGCGCGCGGCAGGAGCGGGATCGCCGGGCTGTCCCTGGGTGCCGATGCGGGCGAGAACCAGCTCGGCCGTGGACGCCGCCAGCGCATCGATGGGCAGGCGGATCGCCGTGAGCGGCGGTGTCGTCAGTTCGTACCACTTGGGATCGCCGTAGCCCACCACCGAGATGTCGGATGGAATGGACAGGCCGTGCTCGCGGATGACCGACAGCGCGACGATGGTCAGCTCCGAACTGCCGATGACCACCGCCGTCGGGCGCTGCCGCGCGGCCAGTAGCCGACGCATCGCCTCGGCGCCGAACTCCTGGCGTGGCGGCACCTGCACGATAAGGTCGCGGTCCGGCTCCAGCCCGGCCTCGACATGCGCCCGCACGAAGCCCCGCAGGCGGTCCCGCCCCGGTTTGATGCGGCCGTACCCGCCCACGTAGCCGATGCGCCGGTGTCCCAGCGACAGCAGGTGGGCCGCCGCGGCGTGCGCCGCCGCCGCATCGTCCATCGCCACCACGTCGGTGGCCAGCGTCGCGACGCTGCGTATGAGCTGCACGACGGGCGTGCCGGCCAGCAATTCGACCGTGCGCGGCAGCGGCGCCGGCGAGGGCGTGATGACGATGCCGGCGGCGCGGGCCTGGATCAACGCCTGGACCTCGCCGCATTCGGCTTGCGGATCGTCTTCGGTAATCGCCAGCACCATCTGCAAGCCCGCGTCCCGGCAGCGTTCGGCCAGGCGCTTGGCGATGGCGCTGTAGAAATCGTTCTGGATGTCCGGAATGACCAGCCCCACCAGAGGGCTGGCGCCGCCGCGCAGCACGCGCCCCGAGGCGTTCAGCACGTAGCCCAGTTCCTGCGCCGCCTGCCGTACCCGCGCCTTGGTGTCGTCGCTGAGCTTGGGATGATCGTTCAGCGCGCGCGAGACGGTGGTGTGCGAAATGCCCAGTGCGGCGGCGATGTCCTTGATGGTGACGGGACCGTGGGCGGGCTTGGAACTGGCCATGGGTTTCCTGTGGGCTCCGGTGCCCAGAGTTTACCCGCCCGCCTGCCGGCTCGCGGGCAGGCGGGCGCTCGGGAAACACGGCTATTGCACGCTGATGCCGGCATCCTTGACGATGCGCGCCCACTTGGCCAGATCGTCCTTGATCACGCCTGCGAAGGCCTGCGGCGTATCGCCGATGGGTTCGCCGCCCAGCTCCTGGAAGCGGCGCCGCACGTCGTCGGCCTGCAGGATGCGCGCCAGTTCGGCGTGCAGCTTCTCGATGACGGGGGCGGGCGTGCGGGCCGGCGCGAGGATGCCGTACCACGACGAGACGTCGAAGCCCGGCACGCCGCCCTCGGCCACGGTGGGAATGCCCGGCGCGCCGGCCGCGCGCTGCCCGGACGTCATCGCGATGGCCTTGAGCTTGCCGCTCTTGATGAAGGGATCCGCGGTGGCCAGCGCCGTCACCAGCAGCGGCACCTGCCCGCCCACCACGTCCGTGACCGCCTGGCCGCCGCCCTTGTAGTTGACATGGGACATGCGCATGCCCGTGCGCGCCTTCAGCAGCTCGCCCGCCAGATGGCCGGTACTGCCCAGCCCCGCGGACGAGAAATCCAGGTCGGCGTCGGCGCGCTTGCCCAGGGCCACGAGCTCCGGCAGCGTGGACGCCTTCAACTGCGGATTGGCGACGATGATCAGGGGCACCAGCACGACCCGCGACACCGGCGCGAGGTCTCGCTCGACGTTGAAGGGCAGCTTCGCGTACAGGCTGGGGTTGATCACCATGGTGCCGTCGGCCGCGAACAGCAGCGTATAGCCGTCCGGCTCCGCCTTGGCGACGATGTCCGTGCCGATGTTGCCGTTGGCGCCGGGCCGGTTCTCGACCACGACCTGCTGGCCGAAAGCGGTGGAGAGCTTCTGCCCGACCAGCCGTGCGAACACATCGCTGGTCCCGCCCACCGCGAACGGCACGATCAGGCGAATGGGCTTGTCGGGATAGCGGCCGGCGGCCTGGGCGGCCGCGGGCCCGGGGCCCGCCAGCAGCAGGGCGGGAAGCAGGCTGGCGGCAAGCGCAAGGCGCCGTCGGTGGCCGGGTCGTTTCGTAAGGGGGTCCATGCATGTCTCCTCTGGCGTCTGTGCGCCTCGATGATGGGTCAGTCCGGACCGGTCTCGGCCAGTCGCCGCCTGACGTATTCCACCAGCCCGCCCTGCCGGATCATGCCGGCCAGGAAGGGCGGATGGACGGGAAACGGATACGCGCGCGCGCCCAGCCGGACCTGTCCGCCGTCCAGGTCCACCCGGATCGCATCGCCTTCGCGGGCGTCCCGGACCGCGTCCGCGCAGGTCACCAGCGGCAGCCCGTTGTTGAGCGCGTTGCGAAAGAAAATGCGGGCGAAACTCTCGGCCACGATGCATGAGATGCCCGCCGCCTGCAGCGCCAGCACCGCGTGCTCGCGCGACGAGCCGCAGCCGAAGTTGCGGCCCGCGACCAGCACGTCGCCGGGCCGCACCCGCGCGGCGAACCCGGGATCCAGCGGCTCCATGCAATGCCGGGCCAGCACCTCGGGACGATGCGAGGTCAGGTAGATGGCGGGAATGATGACGTCGGTATCGATGTCGTCGCCGAACCGGCGCACCGTCGCGCATGCCGGGTTCACAGCGCCTCCGGATGGATGAGTTCGCCCGCCACGGCGCTGGCCGCGGCGACGTGGGCATTGGCCAGATAGACCTGGGAATCCGGGTCCCCCATGCGGCCCCGGTAATTGCGATTGGTGGTCGCCACGCAGACCTGGCCCTCGGCCAGCACGCCCGTGCTCAGTCCGGCGCAGGCACCGCAGGTCGAAGGCGACACCAGCGCGCCGGCCTCGGCGAAAACGTCGATCAGCCCTTCGGCCAATGCCTGCCGGTAGATGTCCCGCGTGGCCGGCACGACCACGCAGCGCACGCCGCGCGCCACCTTGCGGCCCCGCAGGATGGCCGCGGCCTGGCGCAGGTCGGTCAGCGTGCCATTGGCGCAGTTGCCGATGTAGGCCTGGTCCACGCGCACGCCGCGCACCTCGGCCACGGGCGCCACATTGCCGGGCGAATAGGGTTTCGCGCACAGGACCGGCAGCGTCTCCAGCGCCACGTCCAGCTGGCCGGCGTAGTCCGCCTCCGCATCGCCGTATTCAATGACGCCCTCGCCGCCCGTTGTCCGCCGCGCCCACTCGCGCGTCGTGTCGTCGGGCGGCACGACGCAGGTCTTGGCGCCGGCCTCCACCGCCATGTTGCACAAGGCCATGCGCTCGTCCATGCCCAGTCCCGCCATGCCCGGGCCGCCGAACTCCATGCTCTGGCAGGCTGCCCCGTCCACGCCCAGGCGCTGGAGCAGGTGCAGGATGAGGTCCTTGCCTGTCACGTAAGGCCGCCGCTCGCCGCGGAACTCGATGCGCAGCGTGGCCGGAACGGTGAACCACAGTTCGCCCATCGCCAGCGCCGCCGCGATATCGGTGGAACCCATGCCTATGCCGATCGCGCCGAACGCGCCATAGGTGCAGGTATGGGAATCGCCGCCGACGATCAGGTCGCCGGGACGCACCAGGCCCAGTTCGGGCAGCAGGGTGTGCTCGATCCCGCCCGTGCCGATGTCGTAATGGTGGCGCACACCGTGCTCGTCGGCGAAGCGCTGGAGGGAACGCAATGCCCGGGCCGAGGCCACGTCCTTGGGTGGCGCGAAATGGTCGCCCACCAGTACCGCCAGATCCGGGTCACGCAGCCGCGTCACGCCCATCTGCGCCAGCCGCTCGAAGGCGATCGGCCCGCTGACGTCGTTCAGCAGCGCGCGGTCGATCCGGGCCGTCACGATCTCGCCCGCGCGCACCCGGTCGCGTCCGGCGTGGCGGGCGAAGATCTTCTCGGTGGCGGTCATGCCCATGGCCGGCTCCCGGATGCCATCAACGTGCCGCGCGGCGCTCGCGCTGGCGGACCAGCGCCGTCAGCGTCGCGTTGACCGGCGCCTGCATGCCCGCCAGGGCCGCCTCCCGGGGCACGGCGCCGTTGATGACGTCGATCTCGCTGGGCCGCCCATTTTCGAGGTCCTGCAGCAACGAAGGCCTGGCGTCGGGAATCTTCGCGCCGAAAGCCCGCACGTGGGCCACCGGATCCTGCACGGACAGGGCGACGCCGCGCGCCCGGGCGACTTCCCAGGCCTCGACCGCCGCGGCCCGGCTGACCGGCCCCATGTCGGCGTCGTCCATGACCTCGCCCACCGTCATGCCGGTCAGCGCGCAGGGCGCGCTGTAGGCCACGTTGCAGATCAACTTCTCCCACTGCATGGCGGCGATGTTGTCCACCGCCTCGGCCTTGAATCCGGCCGCGCGCCACAGGCCGGCGATCTCGTCCACCCGCTCGCGCGCCAGCGTCGAATAGGCGCCCATGCGGATAATTTCCATTCCATTGTGGAAGGTGTGCCCGGGGCCGCGCATCTGCGCGCCGAAGCCGCCGGCGATGCCCACCGCCACCCGCTCCGCGCCCACCGCCCGCGCCACGAGATCGGCGCTGCCCATGCCGTTCTGGATGGTCAACACCCGGGTAGCGGGCCCCACGGCCGGGACCAGCCGGCCCGCCGCCTCGCCCACGTGCGCGGCCTTGACCGCCACGACGATCAGGTCCACGGGCTCGTCGGGCACCTGCTCCACGGCCCGCACCCGTACCACCCGGTCGCCGCTCGCCCCCTCCACCCGCAGGCCGTGGTCGCGCATCGCGGCGACGTGCTCGCGCCAGGTGTCCACCGCCACCACGTCGTTGCCGCTGCCCGCCAGCAGGCCGGCATAGATGGAGCCCATGGCCCCGCACCCCATCACCAGGATCTTCATGCGCGTCTCCTTCACGCCAGCAGTTGTTCGATCGCTTCGCGCAGCTCCGGCTTGCGCTCCAACCCAAAGCCCGGCGCGGCCGACGGCGCGATGCGGCCGTCGCCCGCCACGCATTCGTCGCAATAGCCGCCGAAGGGCTGGAACACGCCGGGATAGGCCTCGCAGCCGCCCAGTTGCAGCCCCACGGCGATGTGCAGGTTGATCAGGTGGCCGCCATGGGGATAGAGCTGCGCCCGCCGGTAGCCGTGCGCGTCCATCTCGGCCAGGATGCGGCCATACTCCGTCAGTCCGTAGCTCAGCCCCGCGTCCATCTGGAAGATGTCCCGGTCCGCCCGCATGCCGCCGAACCGCAGCAGGTTGCGCACGTCCGCGGCCGAGAACAGGTTCTCGCCCGTGGCCACCGCGCCCGGATAGCCTTCGATGAACCGGCGGTTGGCATCGAAGTCCAGCGGATCGCAAGCCTCCTCGAACCAGCGCAGCCCGTACGACGCCATGGCTTTCCCATAGGCGGCCGCCTCGCCTGCCGAGAAACGGCCGTTGGCATCGACCGCCAGCCGGGACCCGTCGCCCGCGACCTCCAGCGCCGCCTCGACCCGCGCGACGTCGGTGGCCAGGTCGGCGCCACCTATCTTCATCTTGAAGGCCGAGAACCCCATGTCGCGATAGCGCAGCAGTTCGTCGCGCAGGATGGCGCAAGGATCGCCGGGATAGTAATAGCCGCCCGCGGCATAGACGTCCACGTCGTCGCGCAGGCGGGAGACCCCGTGCGCGCGGCCGATGGTCTGGAATGCCGGCTCGTCGTCCAGCTTGGCGTTCAGGTCCCAGAACGCCAGCTCGAGCGCGGCCACCGCCGCGGCCCGGTCGCCGTGGCCGCCCGGCTTCTCGTTGCGCATCGCGCAGGCATAGACCTTCGCGGGATCGAAGCGGCGGCCCGACGCGTCCAGCAGGGATTCCGGACCCGCTGCCAGCAGGCGCGGAAAGAAACGCTCGCGCAGCAATCCCCCCTGGGCATAGCGGCCGATGGAATCGAAGGCGATGCCGGCCACCGGTTTGCCGTCGCGCACGACGTCGGTGATGACCGCGACCAGCGAGACGGTGTGCTCCGAGAAGTTGACCAGGGCATTGGAGATGTTGCCGCGCAGGGGAACGGAGATCTCCCGCAGCTCTTTGATGATCATAGGTGTCGCATTCCTGTCGTCCTGGCGTGGCGTAGGCATCGAGGCCCGGCGGCCGTTGTCGATTCGTTGAAGGCGAGAATAATGCACACGTGTGCATTTATCAAGAAAAAAATTTGGCGCGCTTATCCGGTGATTGACCGAAAGGCGCGCCACATTGCACGTCCGGCCTCGACGCGACGGGTTTCAAATCCGTTCCAGCAAATACCGCAGAATCCCGCCATGCCTGGCGTATTCGATCTCCGTCCGGGTATCCAGCCGCAAAACCACCGGTACTTCGAGCCGCCCACCTCCTGCTCGCAGTATGGAAAGCCTCAATTCCGACCGCGGTTCCAACTTCATCGACAGGCCCGAGAGCGCGAACGTCTCGCTGCCGTCCAGGTCGAGCGACGCGATCGACACATCGGCAGGCAACTGGCAGGGCAGAACGCCCATTCCGGCAAGATTGCTCCGGTGAATGCGTTCGAAGCTGCTGGCAATGACTGCTTTCACCCCCAGCATGCGTGTCGCCTTGGCCGCCCAATCGCGGGCGCTGCCCGTGCCATAGTCATGGCCGGCGAAGACGACCAGGGGAACGCCAGCCTGGCGATAGCGCATGGCCGCGTCGAACAGCGGCATGCGCTTCCCCCCGGGATGGAACAAGGTCCATGGCCCCTCCCCCCCTGGAATCATCAGATTGCGTAGACGAATGTTGCCAAAGCCTCCGCGTATCATGACTTCATGATTCATGCGCCGCGCGCCGTAGGAGCCCAGGGCATCGGCTGGGACACCGCTGTCCCGCAGGTAGCGGCCGGCCGGAGAGTCGGCGTCGATCGGCCCGATGGGGCTGATGTGATCCGTCGTGACGGAGTCCCCCAGGATCAGCAACGCCCGCCCTCCGCCGAAGTCCTCCAGGGGGGATCGCCCCAGGGCCGGGTCGGTGAAATAGGGCGGCTCCTGGATGAAGGTGGATCCCGCGTCCCATGGATAGAGGCGGCCGGGTATGTCCGGCAGCCGGTCCCACCGGGAACTGCCCTGACCGAGCTGGTTGACGTAGATCTCGCGATAGGCCTGCGGATCGGTAACCGAGGCAAGCATCGATGCCAATGTGGCATCGTCGGGCCAGAGCTCCGCCAGGAATACCGGCTGTCCCGCCTGATCGATGCCCAGCGGATCGCTTGCCAGGTCGATGTCCACCGTTCCGGCCAGGGCATAGGCGACAACCAGGGGTGGGCTGGCCAGCCAGCTCGCGCGCAGCGCGGGGTGAATGCGAGCCTCGAAGTTCCGATTGCCCGACAGCACCGCGCACCCGACGACGCCGCTCGCGCGCAACATATCCATGGCCTCGGCGTCCAGCGGACCGGAATTGCCTACGCATGTCATACAGCCGTATCCCACGGCCTGGAAGCCCAGCGCGTCGAGCGAGCGCTGGAGATTCGTTCTCTCCAGATAGGCGGTCACCGCGCGGGACCCTGGCGACATGGATGTCTTGACCCAAGGCCGGACGACCATGCCGCGCTTGACGGCCGCATCGGCGATCAGGCCGGCAGCAAGCATGACCGAGGGATTGGACGTGTTGGTGCAGGACGTAATGGCCGCAATCAGGATGTCGCCATCCCTGGGTTGATACGTTCCGTCCGCATCCTTGTCCTGCCGCCAGCACGGCTCGCCCCGTCCGTACCCTCCCTTCCCGGCCGGGGTCTGAACGACCCGGCGAAAGACCTGCTTCACATCCCGGAGATCGACGCGGTCCTGAGGGCGCCTGGGCCCCGCGACCGATGGCCCCATATCCCCCAGATCGACGTCGACATACCGCGTATAGCGAACGTCGCGTTCGGCGGGGTCGCCAAAGCACCCCTGCAACGTCAGGTAGCGCTCCAGATCGGCGATCGCTTGAGGGCCTCGTCCGGTCTCTGTCAAATAGCGCACGCTTTGCCGATCGAAGGGAAAGAACCCCACCGTCGCGCCGTACTCCGGCGCCATGTTGGCGATCGTCGCGCGATCGGGTACGGTCAAACCCGCGACCCCCTCGCCGATGAACTCCACGAACTGCCCCACGACGCCGGCTGCGCGCAAGATCTGCGTAAGGTGCAGCACCAGGTCGGTCGCCGTCACCCCGGGCCGCAACGAACCCACCAGGCGTACCCCGACGACATCGGGGGCCAGGAAGCCGACCGGCTCCCCCAGCATGGCTGCCTGAGCCTCGATACCGCCCACGCCCCAGCCCATCACCCCCAGACCGGAGATCATGCAGGTATGCGAATCGGTACCCACCAACGAGTCAGGGAAATATACGTCGCCATCCCGCAGCAACCCGGTGGACAGGTACTCCAGATTGACCTGATGCAGGATGCCGAACCCCGGAGGAATCAGCCGGATGCCGTCGATCTCCCGCATCGCCCACTTGACGAAGCCGAATCGCTCGCCGTTTTGCTCGAATTCTCGTTGCTCATTGTGCTTGCGCGCACCAGGCACTCCGCTGACATCGACTTCGATTGCGTGGTCGATCACCATGTCTACCGGGACACGCGGGCGCACGCTTTCGAGCGGCCGCCCCGTTCGAGCGGCCGCGCCGCGCAGCGCGGCCAGGTCTCCCAGAAGGGGGATGCCCGCCACGTCCTGCAGCACGATGCGTCCCACCACGAAGGGGATTTCCTGCGTTCTTGCCGCATTCGGCTGCCAGTTCGCCAGGTCGCGGACATCCTGCTCCAGGACACGCGTGCCATCGCAATTGCGCAGCAACGACTCAAGAACGATACGCAAGGTGAACGGCAGCCTGCGGATCCCGGGCAGCCCGGTTTCCGCCAGCGCATCCAGAGAATAGAAGCATCCTGCCTGCCCGTTCACTCGCAATGGCCTCAGGCATCGATCGCGCAACGACATTTCAATCGACCCTCGCTCCCGACTGCTTGATGACCACTCCCCATCGTTCCATTTCGCTTCGGATGTATGCGTCGAATTGCTCCGGCGTGCTGCCGATCGGTTCTGCGCCGTCCGCGGCTATCTTCGCCCTTACGTCCGCCATCCCCAGCACCTTGACGGTTTCGTCGTGAAGACGATCGATGATCTCCTTCGGAGTGCCGGCCGGCGCCAGCAAGCCGTACCAGCCATATACGGAATAATCCGGATACCCCGCTTCCGCTACGGTGGGCACATCGGGCAGCAGGCTCAGGCGCTTCGAACTGGTGACCCCGATGACGCGCACCTTGCCGTCACGAACGAACGGCAGGCCGGACACGACGGTTGGAAAAAAGGCCTGCGTATGTCCGGCGATCGTGTCGACCAGCGCGGGACTGGCGCCCTTGTACGGAACGTGGATGGCATCGAATCCGGCCAGCATCTTCAACTGCTCCATGCCCAGGTGTCCCAGCAGACCGGATCCGGACGACGCATAGGTGACCCCCGGTGTTTTCTTCGCATAGGCGACAAACTGCGGCACGCTCTTTACCGGCAGTTGGGGGTTGACCACGAACAGGTAGGGCTGGCTGGTCAACTGCGTGATGGGAATGAAATCCTTCAATGTATCGAACGGCAGATTCCTGTAGAGATTGGGATTGGTCGCATGGCTGGCGGTGACGACCAGCAGCGTATAGCCGTCTGGCTTGGCGCGCGCGACCATCTCCGCCGCGATATTTCCCCCCGCGCCGCCGCGATTCTCGACGATGACGGACTGGCCCAGCCCGGCCGCGAGCTTTTCCGCCACGATCCTGGAGACGATATCCGTCCCGCCGCCCGGCGCGACGGGCAGGACCAGGCGAATCGGTCGTTCGGGGTAGCCCGCCCACACGCTCCACGGGGCCAGGCCCCAGGTGGCAACCAGGCTCATACAGAGCGTCGACATCATCGATGGCTTCATGGCATTTATCTCCGTGTCTCTCTGCCGATATGTTCGAGGCGTAGCGTGTAGCGACGCAGTGCCGCCTCATCGATGGTCACCCCGAGCCCGGCAGAGGTCGGAACTTCCACATTGCCGTCACGAATGACGAAATCGGTTTCCACAACAAGCGGGTCGGGCGCCACCGTGTTCAAGCCGAAGGTGAACTCGGCGCCGCCAAAGAACCGGTCGGGACGCACTCCCGCGCAAAAGTGCGCCGCGGCCGCGGCTTCCAGTTGCGACTGAACCGCGAGGCCGCCACAATTGACGAGAAGATTCGCAGCCTCGGCAATCGCGGCCATCTTCCTCGCGGTGGTGAATCCGCCCACCTTGTAAAGCTTGATGCAATAGGCATCCACGGCGCGCGCGCTCGCCAGCGCCAGCGCATCCTGGAGCGTGAACAGACTTTCATCGGCCATGACGGGGATTCCACGCGCCACCTGCCTGATCTCGGCCAGGCCGGCCAGGTCGCGCCGGTCGACCGGCTGCTCGATATAGGCGATGCCGATCGTCCTCAAGGCATCGACGGCCTGCAACGCATCGGGGACCGTCCAACCGGTATTGGGGTCGATTCCCACCACAATCGAATCGCCCAACGCCCGACGCACGGCTTCGATATGGCGTACGTCCTGCCGCCAGCCTCGGTGGTCCCCGCCCTTGATGCACAGGATTCCAATGCCATACTGCTCGGCGGCCATCGTCGCCTCCGCGACAATGGCACCCACATCCCCGGCCAGGCTGACCGACCATTCCAGGGGAATACGGGTTCGACACGGTCCGCCCAGGAAGGTATGCGCCGGGACGCCGCAGGCCTTCCCCATCGCATCGATGACCGCCATCTCCAGCACCGCGCGCGCGGCCGGATTGCCGGCCAGGCGTCGATCGAACATCGCATTCATGCTTTCCAGGCCGCACAACTGCTGTCCTATCAGAGCCGGGCCGTAGATATCGCGGATCGCCGCCACGACACTGTGCGTCGTGTCCGCCACGAAATGTCCCGGAGCGATCGGCCGCACCTGGCCGTATCCCGTCACTCCGTCGGCATGGATCTTCACGAGCACGGGTTTGCCCAGTTCCTGTCCGGACGGACCCGTGTCATAGCTGCCGCTTGAGAACGTCCGCTGCAGTCGAACGGGCAGATCCGTGACGTGAACGTCGATCGCGTCGATCATGACAGGCCTGCCATGACCAGGATGCCCGCGACCACCACCACCGCGCTCCAGCTCCAGGCAAGGAAGGTCGCCTTTGAAGCATGGTTCGCCGCGGGTGCGATACGTCGCAGCCCCGAGTAGCCGTGCACCACGATAGACACCAGCAACAGCGCCAGCACCCAGCTCTGGCGCCCCATTTCCGGAGCCAGGGCGTGAATCGCCACCAGCGGCCCCAAGGCAAGGCCCGACAAACGCTGCACCCACCAGACCCATACCGGCGTGCGGCGGAACTCCCTGCCGAATACCTCCCGACTAGAAGCCGGCATAGCGCCCCCATTCCCGCAATAGCGGAAGCAGACTCAACCCCACGATGCCCCATAGCGACAGGCGATAGTCGATGCGCACACCGAGATCGCCGACCAGCAGCCTCAACCCATAGAGGGTGTGGAAGACCAGGCTGAAATAAAGCACGCCATGCAACCAGGGCTGCTGCTGCAGCGGCCCCAGCCATGCGGCGTTCAAGAACATGAGAGGCGGAAAATGGCGAACGGCCTGCACCAAGGTGTGAGCCAGCACGAATAGGATGATCACGACACCGCTCACCCGGTGCAGCAGGCGCGAGACGTTGCCAATGAGCAATCCCCGCGACTGCCGCGTCGTGTCCCGGGGCAGGGCGATGGCATGCGTCCTCATGACCTGCTCCTCGCGCCCAGCACAGCATCCCGCCGCAATTCCCGTATTTCCTGGGCGGGGCTCAGATCCGCCGGGCAAAGCTGGGTGCACACATCGCATCCAAAACACTCCAGCAGCCCGCTTTCCATCGCGCTGTCGACCCGGTCCTGATCGTTGGCCGGATGCTTGTGCATGTAGCCCAGTTTGAGCATGAACGCGGGTCCGTCGAATGGACGCTCCGCCACGGCTGGGCAGGCGGACACGCAAATCATGCAGGCGAGGCAGGAATCAAGATGCCCGATCCTCTCCGCAAGCCCGGGATCCATCGGCAGCGGTTGCGCGGCGCCGGCCGCGGGAGGCGCCGGCGTCAGCGCCAACCTGGCATATCGCTCTTCGATCTCGGTGCGATCGATCACGAGATCCCGGATGACGGGGAAGGGCGTCAACGGTTCAATCCGCATCCGCGGAACACAACGTTCCTGGCAAGCCAGGACCGGAACGCCGTTCACCTTGACCGCGCACGTACCGCAGCGCCCGATACGACACGCGAACTGGAAGGCCAGATCGCCCGCGCTGGTCGCATAGATGCGGCGAATCACATCGAGCACACGCATATTGCCTGCCCCCGTCACGACATACCGCTCGTATCGAGGCCCCGCGTCCTCTCCCGGCGAATAGCGCCTTATCTCGGCTTCGACGGTCATCTCATCGTTCATGCGTTACCTCTGGATAAGGAAATGCGGTTCTACCTGCCGACGGCTACGGCCGGCTCTCTCGCCGCCTCGATACCGACGACCTCCTGGCGGGCCGCGAGCATCCGGCCACGAACCTTGTCCACGCAGATATTGGCGCGCCAGTGCGGATCCGACTCCGGATAGTCGGTGCGATAGTGCGCTCCGCGCGTCTCCGTGCGCAGCAGCGACGCCGTCGCCATCGCCTCGCCGATGTCCAGCATGTTCTCGAGCTCCATGACCTCCATCCATTCCCGGTTGAGAATGCGGGTCTTGCCTGTCACGAACAACTGCGCAAGCGACTGTTCGCGCAGCGCGGAGAACGCGGTCAAGGTGGATGTCAGCGATTTTTCGCTACGGACCAGACCGACGTTGTCCCACATCAATTTCTGGATGCGTTGCTTGAGCTCGCAGGGGCGTAGCCCGCCGTCTCTTCTCAACGGCGCCTCGAGCGCCTGCACCCGCGCCAAGGCATGCTTGACGCCGGAGGCATCCGGCTCGCTCCGCTGCGCGGCATGCTCGGCCGCCGCCATGCCGGCACGCCGTCCGAAAACCTGTATGTCCGGCATGGAGCTTCCACCCAGGCGATTGGCGCCATGCACGCCGCCGGCCGCTTCCCCGCTCACGAACAACCCGGGAACGGACGAACGGCACCAGGCATCGACCTGAACGCCGCCAAGCGTGTAAAGCGCGCTGGGCATGACCTGGATCGGCTTCTGGAACCGTGCCTGGTCTTCTCCGTAGTTCTCCAGCAGCCTCTTGACGTATATGGGCCGCTCTTTCAAGAACGATTCGAAGACCCTGGGGTCCGGCACCATGAGTACCCCTCCTTCCGGGGTTCCCCGGCCCTCGAGGATTTCCAGCATGATGGCGCGAGCGAGTACGTCCCGCGTACTACCCTCGCGGCGGACCGGATCATGCTTCAGGACAAAGCGTTCTCCTTGATTGTTGAGGAGGTGGGCCGCATCGGCATTGGGGTCGTAGTGCCGCATCCCATAATGGGCGGGCTCGGTCAAGGTGTAGCCGCGCGCACTTGGCGGATAGACGAACGAGATGGGAATGAACTGCATGAACTCGATGTCCACCAGTCTTGCCCCCGCCCGCAATGCAATGGCGATGCCATCGCCGGTATTGATGACCGGCCCCGAGCTGGTTTCGTAGAGTTGCGACGTCCCGCCCGTCGCGATGATGACGGCCTTGCAGGGAAAATAGCGCCACATGCCGGCGGCCATGTCGAGCGCCAGCGCACCGCATGCATGACCGTCGTCCGCCTGTGCCACCTCCACCAGCATGTGGAATCCCAGGACGGGAATGCGGCGCTTGTACAACTGATGCAGCATGACCTCGGTAATGCCGATGCCCTCGTCGACCGACCCGATGGTACGGACAAAACTGCCGCCCCCCGTCATGGTCAGCACATAGCGGCGATCCTCCTTGCGATCCCAAGCCAGCCCGTATGACTCGAGATCGTAGGCGCGATCCATGGCCTCTTCGGCAAGCGCGCGCGCCATGTGGTGGTTGTTGATGTGGCAGCCGGAATCGAGCGTGTCTCCAAGAAACGCCCCCGTGCTGTCGGCCGGATTCTGACCGGAGACCGCGTTATAGCGCCCCCCCGACATGCGGGTGTGATTGGCACGTGGTGGTCCCTTCGCCAACAGGGCAACACGTGCGCCGCGATCATGCGCCTCGATGGCGGCTCGCATCCCGGCGGCGCCGCTGCCCGCGATGATGATGTCATAGGCGGCCTCTACCTTGAAGGCTTGTTCCGCGCTCATTGCCCGTCCCCACGCCCGACCACCTCTATCTTTCCGCGCAACGACTCGGCCAGCCAGTCCTCGCCGTGCACGATCTCCAGCGGGCGCTTGCCGGCACGAATATCGAGGGCTTGCTGGTGCTCCATCTGCATGCGTTGCTTGGCCTGCGCAAGGATCTCCGCGGCGTCGCCGAAGGGAACTACCGCAATGCCGTCGTCGTCTCCGACGATGACATCGCCAGGCTGCACGACCACGCCTCCAACGGAAATCGGAACGTTGATCGATCCCGGCGTGTTCTTCTGGGCCGATCTCGGGCAGCCGCCCCGCGCGAATACCGGAAACCCGTCCGCGCGCAGCAAGCGCAAGTCTCGAACGAAGCCGCTGGACACCACGCCCACCGCCCCTCGCTTGCGGGCCTCCAGCGACATGTTGTGGCCGAACGACCCGGTCATGCTTCCGGGTCCGGCGTCGATCACCAGGACATCACCCGGCTGTACCAGTTGCAGCGCCCGATGGGTGGTGATGTTGTCGTCCGGGTAATTCAGGACGGTGAGCGCGATGCCAACCAGCGGAACATCGGCCACAAGGGGGCGGATGTCCCCCGCCATGACGCCATGACGTCCCATGGTGTCGGCCAATGTGGATGTCCATATGCCGTTGAACCCGGGTAGCAGCGAGAGGTGACGCCGATCACGACGTTCGATGATCTTCTTGTACATGGCCCATCCATCCTGTGCCATCCGCAGAGAGTCGGGGTGGCTCAGGGGCATGGTCATGGACGAGGGATATTCTTGCCAATGCAAACTTTCCGCGGAGTATGCAACTACTGCATACCTTGCCTGTCGCCGGACTGCCGTGTCAGAGCGACGGCAGCTCCCGCCTGACTGCCCGCAGCCCCCGTGCGGAAGCCGCTTGATGAATTTGGGCGACCGTCAACGTGGGCGCGAACATCTGTATGAAATCCAGGGAATAGCCCCGGAGATAGGTCTTGGGCCGAATGACCACGTTGAGCCGGCTGGGTTCGAACAACATGTTTGCAGGAATGCGGCGCAATTGCTTGTCGCGTTTGGGATCAAAAGCAACGTCGGCGAGTATCGCGATACCCAATCCCATCTCGACATAGGCCTTGCTGACGTCGGCATCAATCGCACTCAGCATCACCGTAGGCGTCAGTTGCGCGTCATGAAAGGCCCGATCGACGATGGACCTGCCACTGAACCCTTCGGCATAGGTAATGATGGGATAACGGGCGATCGCTTCCAGCGTCGGAGGACGAAGCCGCAGCAAGGGATGCCGGGGCGGGGTGACGACAATCCGGGGCAGGAGATAACAGGGAATCTGGACGACATCCGCGCGGGGACCGGTTTCCGTGCAGATCGCGATGTCGGCCTGGCCTCTGGCCACCAGGTCGCAACACTGGACCGGCGTGGCTTGCATCAGGCCAAGCGTGACTCCGCGGT
Organism: Alcaligenaceae bacterium SAGV5; assembly: GCA_009360345.1. GTDB lineage: Bacteria > Pseudomonadota > Gammaproteobacteria > Burkholderiales > Burkholderiaceae_B > Pigmentiphaga. The sequence goes on along the minus strand of SPDP01000001.1, from coordinate 594,653 downwards.
ATTTCTGCTTGAACTTCTGAATGATGGCCGGCAGCGTGTACCGGGCCTGCGTATGGGTCGTCGCCACGGTCAGGCTGCCTCGACCGGGATCGGTCCGCTCCTGGGCCACGCGGGTGATATCCCGTGCGTCGTTCATGATGCGGCGAGCGATCTCCACGATCTCGCGGCCTTGATCCGTCAACCGGATCAACCGGCTGCGATTGCGCTCGAACAGGACGACCCCCAGCTCCGCTTCCAGTTGTTGAATCTGCCGACTCAGGGCGGGCTGTGAACGGTGGAGGGCTTCGGCAGCTTGCGACAGGTGCAAGCCTTTTTCGACGATTTCGCACAACGCTTTCAAATGAAGCAGGTTCATGGACGACCTCATCCGGCATGACGGCCGGACAAGTATGGCTGATATCGGCGGACGCGATTTCCGCCCGGACATATGGCCCGTTTCCCTACGGAAATCCCCGGAACCCGATATGGCTGTCGTGCTATCGTCATGCCCGTCCTCTTCTGCTCGACTCATCCGCCACGGCACTCCCATGGACGCTCTGAACGCCTTCTTCTCGACGCCCGCCATCCGGGCCATCTGGACCGACCAGGCGGTGATCGCCGCCATGGTCCGCTTCGAGGCCGAACTGGCCGCCGCGCAGCGCGATTGCGGCGTCATCCCGGCCGAGGCGGCCGCGGCCATCATCGATACCTGCTCGTCTTTCTCGCTCGACGCCGACAAGCTGGCGGCCGATGCCCGCGTGGCCGGCACCATGGCCATTCCACTGGTCAAGATGCTCAAGGCCGCGGTGGCCAGGCGCGACGAAGGCGCCGCCACCTACGTGCACTACGGCTCGACCAGCCAGGACCTCGCCGATACCGCGATGGTCACGCTGGCGCGGCAGTCGCTGGACCTGCTGCGGGCCGAGCTGGTCCGGCTGGGCGATGCGCTGGCCACGCAGGTCGAAGCGCATCGGCGCACGCCGCTGCTCGGCCGCACGCTGATCCAGCCCGCCGCCCCGGTCACCTTCGGCTGGAAGGTCGCCGGCTGGCTCGACGCCGCGGGCCGCAGCAGCGTGGCGCTCGCGCGCGCGGGCGGCGAAGCCTGCACGCTGCAATTCGGAGGCGCCAACGGCACGCTGGCCACCCACTACGGCGAAGGCCAGCGCGTCGCGCGGGTGCTGGCCGACAGGCTGGGCCTGCGCGTGCCCGCGATCTCGTGGCAGGGCGGACGCGACCGCCTGGCGCGGCTGGGCAGCGAACTGGCCATCCTGTGCGGCGCGCTGGGCAAGATCGGCCGCGACATTTCCCTGCTCATGCAGGCCGAGGTGGCCGAGGCTTTCGAACCCGCCGGCGAAGGCCGAGGCGGATCGTCGGCCATGCCGCACAAGCGCAATCCCGTTTCCAGCATGTACCTGATGGATGCCGCGTATCGCGCCCCCGCGCTCGCCTCCATCCTGGCCGGCGAGCTTGCCTCCGAACATGAACGCGGCCTGGGCACCTGGCCCAACTCGCTGCCGGTGCTGGCCGACCTGTTCAGCCTCGCGGCCAGCGGCATCGCCGCCGCGGTCGACATCGCCGAAGGCATGCGCGTCGATGCGCAGGCCATGCAGGCGAACATCGACCGCCTGTACGGGGTCGTCTATTCGGAAGGCATCTCGCTGCGGCTGTCGGCCCTGCTCGGACCGGCCCGGGCGCAGCGCATCGTCGGCCAGGTGTGCGAGCAGGCCATTTCCCGGCGCACGCCCGTGGCCGAACTGCTCAAGCAGATTCCCGAAGTCACCGCCGTGCTCGGCGCGGCGGACATCGACACCCTGGCCGGCCCTCAGCCGCAGATAGCCGCCTGCCAGCCCATGTGCAGCGCCGTGCTGTACCAATGGCAGGAACAGAAAAACCTTATCCAGGAGGACTAGAACATGCCCCACGTTGTCAGCGGCGACGCCCGCATCTACTGGCGCAGCGACGGCGACGAGAATCTGCCGCCGCTGGTACTGGGCAATTCCATCGGCACCGATTTCTCGGTCTGGGACGACGTGCTGCCGCGCCTGATGCGCCACTTCCGCGTGATCCGCTTCGACGCGCGCGGCCATGGCGCCTCGGACGCCCCCGCCGGCGACTACACGCTGGAGCAACTGGGCAACGACCTGGACGCCGTCGCCACCGCCGCCGGCGCCGAGACTTTCGATTACGCCGGCGTATCGCTGGGCGGCATGATCGGCATGTGGTACGGCATCAACAAGCCCGGCCGCCTGCGCCGGCTCGTGCTGTGCAACACCTCCTGCCAGATGGACCCGCAGGCCTGGCGCGCCCGCATCGACGCCGTGCGCGCCAACGGCATGGCCAGCATCGTCGACATGGCCATGGGCCGCTTCTTCACGCCAGAGTACGTCGCGCGCAACAACGTCGCGTTCCAGCGCGTGCGCAACACCTTCCTGCAGACCTCCGCGACCGGGTACACCGGCTGCTGCGCGGCCATCCGCGACATGCAGGTGGCCGACGACCTGCACCGCATCGCCGTGCCCACGCTGGTCGTCACCGGCGAGCGCGACATCTCCACCACGCCGGCCGCCGGCGAGTTCATCGCCGGCAGGATCCCTGGCGCCACGATCCGCATGCTGCCCGCCGCCCACATCGCGGCCAGCGAAGTGCCGCTGCAGTTCTGCGACACCCTGGTCGAATTCCTGACCGATCCGCCGGTCGAGACCGAACAGGACCGCTACGACTACGGCATGGCACGCCGCCGCCAGGTCCTGAGCCCGGCCTACGTCGACGCCCGCAACGCCGCGATCACGCCCTTCAACCGCCGCTTCCAGGCCTTCATCACGCGCTATGCCTGGGGCGAGGTGTGGACTTCCAGCCGCTTCGAGGACACCACCCGGCGCATTGCCGTGCTGTCTATGATGCTGGCGCTGGGCCGCTGGGAAGAGTTCGAGATGCACGTGGCCGCCGCGCTGCGCGCCGGTATCGAGCCCGCCGTGATCGAGGAAACGCTGGTGCAGGCCGCCATCTACTGCGGCGTGCCCGCGGCCAATACCGGTTTCCACCTGGCCGGCAAGGTCATCGAGAAGCACAAGGCCGCCCAGCAGTAAAGGTCCCGGCCTCTCGCCGGGGGGCTGCCGCGAGGCGGCCGGGACCCCGACATGGCGGCGCGCGTCAATACGCGGCGAAGGTTTTCACCCCGGTTCGCCAGCCGCCATGCCGAGCCAGCGCTCCGCATTCAGGCGGCACAATTGCGCCTGGACACGATCGCTCAAGCCGCTGCCCTCGATCCGCCCGACCGGATCACGCTCGCGGATCCGGAACGGGTAATCGGTGCCGGCGCAGATCTGGCTCTCGCCGAAGCAATGAATGAGCCGCCGCAGCGCATCGGTCTCGTAGACCAGGTTGTCGTAGTACATCAGGCGTACGACTTCGGCAGGCGCCACGGGCATCGAGTCGCGCAGGGCAGGGTTCACCTCCCATCCATGCTGCAAACGCGGCAACAACGACGCCAGCGTTCCTCCCCCATGGCTGAAGGCGATGCGGAGCCGGGGGTGGCGCAGCATCAACCCCGAGGTGACCAACGAGGCAGCCGCCAGGCCGGTTTCCCCCGGGAAAGCAAGAATCTGCACCAACCCGTCTCCCACGAGACGCTCAGTGCCGACAGGCCTCAAGGGGTGCACGAAAATCGCGGCGCCCAGCCTTTCCGCCGCGTCGAAAAAGGGCGAAAGACAAGGATCCCCCAAGACCACGCCATTGACATTGGTTCCTATCTCGACCCCCGCGAGCCCCAGCTCCTCCACCAGGAATTCAAGTTCGCCGATCGCCGTATCCACATGCTGCAGCGGCACGGTACCCAACCCGACGAATCGATCCGGCGCCGATGCCACCATCTCCGCTATGCTTTCGTTCAGGAAACGCGCCAGGTTGGCGCCATCTTCGGTGGCCAGCCAGTACGACAGCAGCTCGGGCATCGGCGACAGCACCTGCCTGTCGACCCGCTGCTCGTCCATGGCTTGCATGCGCTTCGTTTCATCCCAGCAGGCATCGGCAACCGTGCGATAGACGGACCCCGACATCATGACGTGCCGGTGACACGCATGCGCCGGCACCGTCGACGGCCAGCGGACGTTTGAATGTTTTCCCGCATACGCGGGGAAGTGCTCGGGAACGACATGAGTATGGATGTCGATGCATCCACAACTGAAGCCGGCATGGATCATGGCATCGCGCTTCCGCCATTGAGGCTGATGTCCTGCCCCGTCATGAACGCGCTCTCCTGGCGAGCCAGGAATGCCACCATGTCGCACACCTCGTAGATCTCCACCCCCCGTCCCTTGGGCACCACACGCACGAACTCCTTGGTCACTTCCTTGTTGGCGGCCAATGCGTCACGGTGGCGCTTCGTATTGATCACGCACGGAGATACCGTATTGACGGTGATGTCGTGCTGCGCGAACTCCCGGGCCAGGCCCACCATCAGACCGACCACGCCGCCCTTCGCGGCGTTGTAGCCCGCATGATTGGGGATGCCGGTCCTGAGTGAGTCGGCGCCGATATTGATGATGCGGCCATGGTCGGCCTCGACCATATGGGGCAACACCTTGTGGCAGCACCATACCGTCGTCCAGAGGTTGCGATTGAATGTAGCCGCCAGCGATGCCGCATCGTGCTCCAGGAACGGCCGGATCACGCCGCTACCGGCGTTGTTGACCAGTACGTCGATCCGGCCCCACCGCGCCATAACGCGGTCGGTCATCGCCTGTACCTGCGACTCGGAGCCGAGGTCCCCCGCAAACCACGCCACGCCGGCCGGACCGATGCCCTGCGCCTGGGCAATGTCCTGGATCACTTGCTCGACCGCCGGATCGACATCGGCGGCCATGACGCACATGCCCTCGCGCAGCAGGCGCGCGGCAATGCCGCGCCCCACCCCTCCTATGCCCGCTCCCACACCGGTCACGATCGCCACCCGTGAGGGGTGGCGGCGTTTCATTGCCTTTGCTTCGCTCATCGTGCAGCCGACTCCGCTTGAAAGATATGCATCCATGCGGCGGCCATGTTGACACGCACGAAACAGGCGGAGCAACGCACTTATTGACGCGCAGGGGCAGGAAAACTATCGCCCCCGTTGTCGGACGCTCCCTTGCCGGTGCAAGATTGCACATGGCGACCGCTCATCGTTAGCCTCAACACTGTCAAGTCCATGTCGAAACTACCGCCGCTAAACGCTGTCCGCGCCTTTGAAGCCGCGGCTCGGCACATCAGCTTTTCCAAGGCTGCCGAAGAACTTCACGTGACCCGTGGCGCCATCAGCCGCCAGGTCGCCCTGTTGGAATCGTGGCTCAATCGCCCGTTGTTCGTGCGAGGCGCGGCCCAGCTCACGCTCACCAACGTCGGCAGCAATTTCCTGACGGAGGCCTCTGCGGCACTGAACCGGTTGTCGTTTGCCGCGGAGTACCTCCGGAATCAGGAAACCGACGTCGTGATCCGGCTCAATGCCCCGCCGACCTTCACCATGCGATGGCTGATGGCCCGAATGCCGACGTTCCTGCGCCGGCATCCGCATATCGATCTGCGTGTCGCGACCTATCGCCCGACGGATACGATCCGCGAAGAAGAGTTCGACGTCGGCATAAGGGGCCGATGGGCGCCGCTGGAGGGCGTGACGTCGATTCCTTTCATCCAGGAAAACATCATTCCCGTCTGCCACCCCGACTTGCTCGACGGCCGCAAGCCGCTACGGGTGGACGACATCGCCAACCACACCCTGATCACCTACTCCACCGAGTCCTACACCTGGCCACAGTGGCTGGCCGCGATGGGACGGCCGACGCTCGCGCCGGCGCGCATACTGCGCTTCGATCCGATGTATTTCGGATTGCAGGCGGCCCAGGAAGGACTCGGCCTCGTGCTGCTGCCTACCTTCATCGTCGTGGACGATCTCATCGGCGGCAAGCTGTGCGCGCCGTTCGGCATGCAGGGGGTGCGGCGGCGTCACTACTACGTGAGCAGCCAGCCCACGTCGCATCTGTCCGAGACGATCGGCACATTTTCCGAGTACCTGATCCAGGAAGGCTCGACGACCGATCAGCTCATCCAGGACTGGTCCAGGGAATCGGGCTTCGGCCCGACATGACACGCCGGCGCCTCATCAGGCCAGAAAGTCTTTCACCATCCGGTTGAACTCGTCGGCATGTTCCCACTGGGCCCAATGTCCGCAGCGGCTGAAGACATGCAGCCGTGCGCGCTGCAAGCCCCACAGCAGACGCAGGCCGATGTCCATGGGAACGAACCGATCGTCACGTCCCCAGATCACCAGCGCCGGCGTGGCGATCTCGCGCAAACGATGGCCGACGTCGGGATACAGGTTGGGGCTGGCCTCCAGGCTCCTGACGAAGTTGTCGAGGTGATCGCGACGCGCCAGCATGTTGTCAAGTCGTGCCTTGAACAACTCCTCGGTCATGCTGCTGGCGTCGTAGATGAAGACGTTCATCATGCGCTTCAGGTTCTCGATCGTCGGATCGCGGTAGAGCGCATTGATGAGCTTGATGCCCTCGGTCGGGGCGGGAACGAATTGGCTGCCGCTCGTGCCGCCGCCCATCAGGACCAGCTTGCCGACGCGCCCGGGATGGGCAAGCGCGAACGCGACCGCGCTGTGCGCGCCCATCGAGTTGCCGATGAGGTGCGCTTTGTCGATTCCAAGCGCATCCATCGTGCCTTTGAGAGCACGGGCATTCAGGTCCGAGCGTGAACCCGTGCAGACAATCGGGTCGCTCTTGCTCCAACCCGGCATGTCGAGCAGAACGATGCGGTAGCCGGCGTCCACCAGCGGCAGGACGTTGCGATGGAAGTTCGCCCAGCCGCTCGCCCCGGGCCCGGACCCGTGCAGCATGACCACTGTTTCGGCGCCCTGGCCCGCGTCGTTGTAGTGGACCTGCAGGTCCAGGTCGCCCTCCCTGATGCGGACGAATCTGCTGGTCGCCGCGTCGGTCAGCGCCGCGATTGAATCAGTCATGTCGATCTCCTTGGACAATGGATGCAGGTGTCACGCGGGTGGCGCGATCAGGAACACCTTCGAGGAATTGAAGATCCAGGTCTCGATGAAGGCCGTCTCCTTGGGCTTGCGGTCAAGGGCATGCAGGGCTCCGGCCAGACACGACCAGTTCAGGACCTCCTGCTGGCCGCTGTCCTCGATGGCCGAAGCGGGGTAGTCGCGCCAGGTCTGGTAATCCCCGGTCCTGAGCGCCTCGTACAGGCGCAGGTCAGCCTGGGTATCGGGATAGAGAAGATGAGTCTTGGCCGAGAGAAAGGCATGCGACCAGCCCGAGGATGCCAGGATCGCCACTCGCCACGGCGACGCGGCAAGAATGCGGGCGATTTCTCCACCGAGATCGAAAAGACGGCGGGGCGTGGGCGCCGGCGGGTCCAGGTCGTCCTCCGTCAGCTTTCTGTCGAAGCGGGGACGGCTGCCCCGTTGGCATATGACCTTGCGGCCGTACGAGTTCACCGTGACCGGAAGAATCGGATAGGGAAACCCCTTGCGGTCGTAATCCAGGTAGAAGATCGCGTTGGAGAAAGCATGACCCAGCGGATGATGCAGCGGCTTGTACGAGTACGCGACGTCGAATTCCGCCTCGATCAGTGCCTTGACCAGCGCCTTGCCGGCAACCTGGTGCCCCGGAACATGAAACGTCTGCTCCAGGGGTTCATCCCAGACGTTGTTCACCGCACGCGGGTGGAACGCGAAGGAGGGGTGCGCGCAAACGCAAAAGGGCGGGACGACGTCCTCCCTGAAGTTCTCGTGCTGATCGTCTCCCCAGATGAGCACGAAGTCGGGATTGAAGGCATCAAGCTCGGCGCGGACACGGCGCATCTCCCCGACAAGCTGCTCGCGATGCTTCCTGGCACTGGCCGTCCCTTCATCATCGCCCCATTCTTCCCTCATCCCGGCCGGCCAGCCCTGGGGCGAGCGCAGCGGTTCGGGTAGTTCCGGGTTCTTCAGCATGCCCTTCAGAATGCTCGACATCTGCTCGTCGTGCCCCGAAAGCGGCGGGTAGTGACTGATGCCCAGGGCCAGGATTTCTGCCATATGTGTTCTTCCTCGGGAGTTCGATGAGTGGACGTATGCGAAAGACGGGGATTCAGGCGCCGCCTTCCGGTATCGCGACGTCGTAGAAATTGAGCGTCATCGCGATCATGGTGTAGAGGCCGGCCAGGCCGATCCTGTCGGCGACGCCCTCATGGCCGAAGTGGGCCAATGCCTCCTGATACAACGCGTCATCCACCGCCCTGTCCTCGTGCAAGCCATCGGCCAGCCTGTAGGTCAGGCTTTCGCCCCTGTCGTCGAAGCACGGATCCTTCCGCACGCGGATCGCCTCGATCTCCGAAGCCGTCAGACCGGCCTTCGTCGCATGGCGAACGTGCATCGCCCATTCGAACCTGGCTTGCCAAAAGCGGGCATTGACGAGCACCGTGATTTCCTTTTCCCGCTTGCTGATGGACGGTGCGGTTTCAGAGACATAGAGCCCAAACGGCTCCACGGCCTCGGCAAAGGGTACGTTGTGCAGCCAGGCGCGCAGGTTGATGGGCACGCGGCCGCGCGGGCCGGCGCTGACACGATCGAAGAATGCGCCCTGGGCAGGGTCGAGCTGGCTGCGGTCGAGTTCGAACGCCTCGCGCCCGCGCGGAAAAACCTTGGTCATGACACCCCTCCCGTTCACAGAATGATGGAAACCCTGCCTTGCGCCCGCAGCGAATCCGACGCGATGACCGCGCGCTTGCGCTTGATCGAGATCCGATCGCCCGCCACGCGGACGAGCTCGTATATCGAATAGCCCGGGAAGACCTCGCTTCCTTCCTTGCGGCTGCGGTAGAGCACGTAGTTGCAGGTGACCGTCGTCACGCCGTCCCGTGCGCCGTCCACGATCACGTTGCTGACGATGCGCCGCAGCACGGAATGCGGGAACTCGGCATGGGCCTGCCTCTTGAGCAGCCGCTTGGCGCGCTCGGCCAGGCGAAGCCGGTCGTCATAGACCAGGAACAGGTCCTTGCCCGCCTCGGCGCGAGGATTGTCTATGGGGGGGACGAGGTACTCGCCATCGGGCTCGAACAGCTCGGACCATTCCACCAGTTGCCATTCGTCCAGCAGGCGGGCTTCGCGAAAGAGAAAATCTTCAGCTTCGGTACGGGTCAATGCGGTGCTATTCATGATGCTCAGACTCCCTTCAGTTGCGCCTTGTCGCCGCTGCCCGTCATCAACTGCCGCCACCGCCTCCAGAACGTTCGCAGTTGGAGCTCTTCCGTCTTCGACGGCCGTTCCGACTGCATGCCACGCGAGCAGTCGTTGTACTGGTCGGGAAATGCGGCGTAGCCCTTCTGCGCGGACTCCAGCATCTCCACGTCGTCGGGCGTCGCGAAGCCTGCCGGTCCAAGAAATTCCACGAATCCCTTCATCCGTCTGTCGCGGGACGACTCGGATTCGCCGATCGGGGCCAGCGCCCAGGAATTGATCTTCATCTGCCCGGCCGCCGTCGGGTAGAAGGTCCGGATCGTGACGGCCATGATGTCGTTCACCACAAGATTGGGGAAGATCACGACGTTGCGGTCGCCGTTGACGACCACGTCGCCGCGTTCCCGGCCGAGGCGGGCATGGATTTCGGCGGCCAGCGCCTCGATCTCGGGCTTGGCCTCTTCGCCAAAGCCGGGCACCCAGCGCGCATAGGGGCGGCCCCAGCCGGCCACGCCGATGGATTCTCCGACGGCGTGGCCATTGCCCAGATTCTTCACCCATCCCTGGGCGCCCATCACACGCTTCGGCCGCTCGCCGTCGCGGATGCGGATGTAGTCGAAGTACGTGGAATGGGTGAACTGACCGTGGTAGCCGTCGTAACTGTTCTCGGCCAACATTTTCCAGTTGGCTTTCGCGCTGTACTCCTGCGTGCCGCCGACGACTTCCATGCCCTGCGGGCCGTGGTCGGCGACATAGGCGAGATAGTCCGCCGCTTCCGCCAGGTAGTCGACCAGCGACTCCACATCAGGGTCGAAGCAGATGAAGATGAATCCCTTGAATTCCTCCATCCTGGGAACAGGCTTGAGATTCAGCGAACCGTCGTCGTTCGCATTCTCCGGCAGTTGCTCCCGTCCGGGCATGTTCGCAAGTTCGCCTCGACAATCGAACACCCATGAGTGGTAGGGACAGGTAAATCTGCGCGTCGAACCCGATTTCTCGCTGCAAACCGCGGCCCCGCGGTGCGTGCAGGCGTTGTTGAATGCCCTGAGCGCGCCATCGGGGTCGCGCACGAGCAGAATCGGGCGGCCCACGACATCGCGTGTGATGAAGTCGCCGGGCTGGCGTACCTCCGACGCATGCGCGAGATAGAGCCAGCAGCGATCGAAGATCCTCTGGTGCTCGACATCGAGGATTTCCGGATCGGTGAACGCTCCCCGGTTGACCTTGAATACCGCTCGCTCGCGGTCATCGATGATGGAATGGACGATCCGATGCTGCACGGCATCCGGGACCGGAACAAACTCAGGCATGATGTTTCCCATCCAGTTAGCAATTTTTTCGTGGCAGGGGGCGAACCCCTTTCAGAGCAGGGGCCTGAGCCCCCCATCCATGGCGACACCGCTGCCCAGCACGTAGCTCGCACGTTTACTGGCAAGAAACAGCACGACGTCCGCTACTTCGCTCGGCTCGCCGAAGCGTCCCAACGGTATTTCGCCGGCCGAGGCCCGCATCCGTTCCTCATCGGTTCGCCAAGCGCCATCGACCGCGGCGGCAAACCGCCGTGTCAAACGTTCCGTGGCAATGGAAGCCGGGTTGACGGCATTGATGCGCACCCCATGCTTCCCCCAGGCCTGGGCGAGGCCCGCCGTGGCCAGCATCAAGGCGGCGTTGGCCGCGCCGCCCGGCAGATGCGTCGAAGTCGGCGCCCGGCCTCCCTTGCCGATCACGTTCACGATGGCCAGCCCGGCGTTCTCGCCAGGATTTCCGTCTCGACGCGCATGGAACCGCCGCAGGAGCACCGTGCACATGTTGATATAGGGCATGAACTTCGACTCGAAGCCGTCCCGCCAGGCGGTTTCGTCCAGTTTCGTGTAATCGCTGCGTGCCGCCGCGCCGGCACAATTGACGAGCACATCGACAGGGCCGATCAATGTTTCCACGGCGGCGACGGCACGCTCGGCCTCGGACTCGCGGCACAGATCGGCCGACACCGCCACTACGTCGCCGCCGCCGGCAATCCGCGAGCGAGCTTGCTCGAGCGCCTCGGGCCGGCGGCCCAGGATAGCCACCTTCGCCCCTTCGTCCACGAATGCGCGAGCACACGCGAGCCCGATTCCGGAGCTTCCCCCGGTTACCATCACGGTCTTTCCTTCCAGCCCCAGATCCATTGTCACTGCGCCATGATCTGTGCGGCCTTGACGGACTCCGCCATCAACTTGCCAAGCTCGTCCATCTCGGTGATCACGCCCGCGGAGTCGCTCGCCACCACCTGGAAGCCATGGTCGGTCACCGTCCGGGCCGCGAAGTCGGGTTGTTTCAGGACGCTCTGTACAGCCTTGCTGGCCTTGGCCACGACGTCGGGCGGTGTTTCCCGAGGCAGCAGCAACACCATGTAGATGGCGGACGTCAGGCCGGGAAAACCCAGCTCTTCCGTCGTCGGAACATCCGGAAGATCGGGCAGCCGCTTTCTGGCCGCCGCGGCCAGGATCTTCAGGCGACCCGCCTCCAGCAGGGGCTTGGCGGTTCCCGGGCTCATCACCGACAACGGCACTTCCCCGGCGGACATGGCCTGCATCGTCGGCGCGACGCCCTTGTAGGGAATCATCACGAAGTTCGCGTTCGTCATGCCGCCCAGCCTGGAATAGAACAGATGCGGATGGCTGCCTATTCCCCAGGAACCGTACGACAGGCCCTTCGGATCCTGCTTCGCCATCTCGATCAGCTCGGCCAGCGTATTGGCCGGAAAGCTCTTCGTGGCGACGACCACCTGATCGGCCCGGGTCAACACGGAGATGCCCACGAAGTCGCGCTTATAGTCGTAGGGCAAGTTCTTCATCGTGAACTTGTTCGTCACCAGATGCGCTTCGGTGGCCGCAAGCCAGGTATATCCGTCAGGCTGGCTATTCTTTACCGCGACGGCGCCCACCACGCCACTGGCTCCCGGCTTGTTCTCGACGATGACGGGCTGCCGCCACCGCTCCTGCAACTCCTTCCCGATGGCACGGGAGATGATGTCCAGATAGCCCCCAGGGGACGAACTCACGATGATCCGGATAGGTCTGTCCGGGAACTCCGCAAGGGCGGGACCCGCGATACAGGACGTGGTCGCAAGACAAGCCGCCCATTGCCGCATCCGGCTGATACCCGTTCTCCAACGACTGGGGGTTGTCTCGATCATGCTATCTCCTGTGTTGAGCCTTGGGCTTCTGATCAGGGAGGCAATGATGGTCGCCAAGCGCGGAGAGTTCAAAGCAAATTTCGTGACCCAGCGGGAGCAAAACTCAACGATCCGCCCCGGCCCCCCGGGGCCTGTGGCCGGCCGCGGCCTCCCCGCCCGGGTCATCGCGAACCAAGCCACGGCCAATGGAAGAAAACCGGAAACCTGGGTCGAAAAAAAACCCGGATGGCCAGGCCATCCGGGCTGTAAATGGGGGTGCGCCCGAACCTCGGGCAACGCCCCCTCCTTGATCGCTCAGGCGCCCACGGGCTTGCCGTCCTTCCTGCTCACCACGATCGTGGCCGACCGCGCGTCGCCGCCGCCGGCGCGCTTGGTGTTCCATACGCCGTTCGGGTGCTGGATGTTGATGAAGAAAGTCGCCAGGTCGGGGGTATAGGCAATGCCCGTGATCTCGCAACCCTTGGGCCCCACCAGGAAGCGCCTGGACTCCCCCGTCTCCTGGTCGATGTAGTACATCGAGTTGTTGCCGAAGATGTTGGTGATGTTCGAGCCCGTGCCCGAATCGGTCTGCACCCACAGGCGGCCCTGCGGATCGACGCGGATGCCATCCGGGCTGGAGAACTCATCGCCCTGGATGTTGCCGGTCACGTTGGCCGCGGCGCCGTCCGCCGGATCCTGGCCGGCCAGCAGCAGCAGTTCCCACTCGAAGGTCGTGGCCAGCGGGGAATCGCCGCGCTCCTTCCAGCGCACGATGTGGCCGTGCGAGTTGCTGATGCGCGGGTTGGCGGCGCTGGTGCGCTTGCGGCTGCCGTTGTTGGTCAGCGTGCAATAGACGGTCTTGTCCACGCCCACCGTGATCCATTCCGGACGGTCCATCAACGTCGCGCCTGCCACGCGCGCGGCGCTCTTGGTGTTGATCAGGACGTCGGCCTGGCTGGCGAAGTTGACGATGACAGGCGCGGGGGCCTTGTCCGGCGCGGTCTGCGTGTAGTTGCCCGGATCGATGGCGTTCAGCGTAAGGTTGTTCTTGCCGTGCGTCAGCTCGACCCAGTTGCCGGTGCCGTCGTCGTTGAAGCGAGCCGCGTACAACGTGCCTTCGTCCAGCAGGTTCAGGTTGGCGGCGCGGTTCTTGGGATCGTAGGCCTGGCTGGGGATGAACTTGTAGATGCAGCCGGGCGTGCCGTCGTCGCCCATGTAGAACGCGACGCGGTTGGCCTCGTTCGTCATGTAGGCGGTGTTCTCGTGGTCGAAGCGGCCCATGGCGGTGCGCTTGACCGCGGTCGACGCCGGCGCGTAGGGATCGATCTCGACCACCCAGCCGTAGCCCTTCTCGTCCTGCGTGGGATCCAGGTAGTTGTCGGTCGTCTCTTCGCAGGTCAGGTACGTACCCCAGGGCGTCGGGCCGCTGGCGCAGTTGTTCAGCGTGCCCACCACCTTGCGGGTGCTGTTGACCGCCGGGGCGGCCGGGCCGCCGACGTTGTAGACCGTGTTGCCGGTATAGCGCTTGTTGTAGCGGGAGTTGGCCTTGACCGACCACGAGCCGTCGTCGCCGCGCGCGATTTCGACGACCGAGACACCGACGTTCGACAGCCGCGTCTTGGTGCCGTCCACGGTCAGGTTCAGCGTGGCGTTATCGGTGCTTTCGTGGTTCAGGACCAGCAAGCCGCCCTGGTTGGGGTCGACGCCGTCCAGCGCGTAGTAGTGCATGCCGTCGTGCTGGCCACCGGCCTGCGTCTCGGTGTCCGGCCACGACTGGGGCGTGCCGGCGTAGCCGGCGGAACCCGCTTCGCACTTGTCGCCGGCCGAGTACAGCACCTGCACCTCGTAGTCCTTGGGCACGGTCACGGTGTCGGCCGTGATCTTGTCGGCCAGCCGTTCGAACTTGACCGAATAATCGGGCCCGACCGGATCGGTGCCGCCACCGCCACCGCCCGGCGCGGGCGTGGAATCGCCATCGCTGCCACAGGCCGCCAGCGACGTGGCACCGAACACCGACAGGATAGACAGGCCGAAACTGTTTTTCAGCAGCGTGCGGCGAGCGGGATTGGCGGCGACGATCTCGTCGAACATCTGGCCGGGGACGGTGACTTCTCCCTGCGCCTCGCGATACGGGGCGCGCAACTTATCTGTCAGATAGGACATTCAAATCTCGTGGTGTGGAAAAACGGCTTTAAGCTTTTTGTCAGCTAAACCGACCGCGAGGTTAAAAGGCCCACGTGACATACAAGTTACGACAGGGTGAAGTCCGTCCCGCGCGCGGGGCGGACCCGGTACCGGCGAACAGGCGTCACCGCAGATGCGCGGTGGCTTCTTCCTCGACCATGGCCTTGATCTCGCGGGCCATCGGTTCGCGCAGTTCTTCCAGCACATGCGCCACCAGCCCGATGGCTCGCGACATGACGCCTATGCCCCGGACCACGCGCCAGGGAATGCCCAGTTCGCTGGCGACGGCGGCGATGGCACCGGTGGCGTTGACCGGCAGGCTCTTGCCCAGCCGGGCCTGCGCGGCCTCGGCCACCGCCTGCATCAGCGCCACATAGGGGCCGTCGAAACCGTTTTCGCGGGCGATCTCGAACAGGCGCGGAGCGCGCGGATCGACCGGCTTGTGCATATGGTGGCCGATGCCCGGCACCGTGCGGCCGCGCGCCGCGTGGTCGTCGACGATGCGGGCGGCCAGGGCGGCGATGTCGCCGGGCGTTGCCGGATCCGGCAAGGCATCCTGCAACATGCGGGCGGCGTTCTCCATGCTGCCGACGAACACGCTGCCCAGGCCGCTCAGCCCGGCCGCCACCGCGGCCTGCATGGCCTCGGGGGCGCCCGCCAGCGTCATGCGGGTCACGATGGCGCTGGGCGTCATGCCATGCTCGACCAGGATCACCGCCAGCGCGTTGAATACGCGCGACTCACGCTCGTCGGGCAGGCGGTCCATCATTTCCAGGAAGGCCATGTCGCCCAGCGAGACCTTGCCCATGATGTCCTGGCACAGGTCCAGCCCCTTGATGGTGATCTTGTCTTCGGTACTCCAGCAGATGTCGGTCTTGAGTTGCTTGCGCTTGGCCATGGGTCATGTCTCCTTCGATGTCCGGTTCGCATTGTGCCCGCAGCGGACGGGCGGTGGGATCAGGCTTGCAGATCCACGGTCCGTTCCTTGACGGCGGGATCGTCGCGCAGCAGGTTCTTGGCGATCTTGTGCGTGGGCGTGTGCGGCAGTTCGGGCAGCAGCGCCACGTAGCGCGGCACCTTGATGGCGGCCAGCCGGGCCCGGCACCACTCGGCCACGTCGGCCTCGGACACCACCGCGCCAGGGCGCGGCGCCACCACTACCAGGATCTCGTCCTCGCCCAGTTCGGACGGCACGGCCAGGGCCGCCGCCTCGAACACGGCGGGGTGTTCATTGATGACCATCTCCAGTTCGGCCGCGGCGATATTTTCACCGCGGCGCCGGATGATGTCCTTCTTGCGCGAGACGTGGAAGAAAAAGCCGTCGGCGTCGCGCCGGACCAGATCGCCGGTCTTGAGCCATTCGCCGGCGAAGGCCTGGCGGGTCTGTTCGGGGTCGCGGAAATACCCCTGCATGACGATGGGCGTGGCCACCCAGAGTTCGCCGATCTCGTCCACGCCGACATCGTGGCCGGCATCGTCGACCACCCGGCACCGCGCCCAGGGCCGGGCCGGATCGGGGTGCCCGGCCACCACGCCCATGCTGCCCGGCTTGTCCGGCCCGCCATAGGGATTGCAGGTGACGCCCGGGATCTCGGTCATGCCGAATCCCGAGAACAGGTGCGGCACCCCGAATTCGTCGCGGAAAGCGGGCGCCGATTTTCTCCGCACGCCGTACACCGCGCGCAGGCGGTGATCGGGCCGGTACTCGCGCCGGTCGCGGGACGCCAGGATGGTGCCGATAGCCTCGATGATGTTGACCACCGTGGCGCCGTTGTCGGCCGCCACCTGCCAGAAGGCTGAGGCGGAAAAGCGCGGCACGAGGATCATGGCGGCGCCCGACGCCAGCGCGCCGCCCACCGAGTAGAACAAGGCATTCATGTGGAAGAACGGCAGGATGATCATCAGCCTGTCGTCCGGCTGCACATGCACGCGCGCGACGTTGGCCTCGCCGGCCGTCACCAGGTTGTACTGGCTGTGCATGACGCCTTTGGGGAAACCGGTGGTGCCGGAGGTGTAGATGATGACGCAGGTGTCGGACGCTGTCGGGGTGGGCAGCGGGACATCGGCAACCGGCTGCGCGAGCGCGGCGGCCAGCGACCCGGGATCGGCCGCCGGGCCATCCATCGTCATCAGCCACGGGGGCGCCGGACATTCGGCGGCGATCGGCCGCAACAGGTCGAGCAGGCGCGCCTCGGCCAGGATGCCCTGCACCTCGGCGTGCCGCAGCGCGTAGCCCATCTCGCGCGGACCGAACTCGGGATTGACCGGCACCATGGTGGCCCCCAGCCGGGCCAGCGCGAACAGCGCCAGCACATGCGCCTTGTCGTTGCGCCCGGCCACCGCCACGCGCGAACCGGAACCGATCCCCCGCGCCGCCAGCGCCTGTGCCAGGCGCTCGTACCGCTGCCCGAATTCGGCCCAGGTCCAGCGTTCGCCGTCCTGTATCAGGAAGGGCTCGGCCGCGCGGACAGCGCACCGGCTCCGGAAGGCATCGTGCAACGTCCCGTCGTGGGGACGATAACTGTTCAGGACTTCGAGCGGACTTTTCATGGCCGAGCGGCGTGGAACAGGATTCGACGTCGCCAGTTTACTTCCTGGATACTTAAGTACACAATTGCATTCAAACGAATACCAGAAAGCCCGATCACCGCCTGCGGCGGCGCCACGGGCACGAACCCGGCCCCCTCAGGAGGAGACATGAAGCACGCATTCGGCGCAGCGGTCTGTCTGGCCGCTTTCGCCTTGCCCGGCCACGCCGCGCCGGTCGACAACTATCCCGAAAGACCCGTCCGCATCGTGGTGCCGTTCGCCGCCGGCGGTGGCGGCGATTTCATCGCCCGCGCCTTCGCCGACAAACTGTCGGCCACCATCAAGCAGCCGGTCATCATCGACAACCGCGGCGGCGGCAATACCGTGACGGGCACCGAGGCCGTGGCCAAGGCCGAACCCGACGGCTATACGCTGCTGATCGTCAGCCCCAGCTTCGCCACCAATCCCACGCTGCTGCCCAAGCTGCCCTACAGGACGCCGGACGATTTCGCGCCCGTCGGCCTGGTCATCACCTACGCGATGGGACTGGCCGCGCGCGGCAACCTGCCCGCCAACGACATCCCCCAATTGCTGGAACTGGCTGCCAGGCAGCCGGGCAAGCTGACCATCGCCACCTCGGGCGAGGGATCCGCCTCCCACATGGCGACCGAGCTGTTCAAGGCCGCCACCCACGCCAACATCCTGGACGTGCCGTATCGCGGCGCCGGGCCCGCCATGCTCGACGTCGCCAGCGGCCATGTGGACCTGGCCTTCACCGGCCTGTCGCAGATCAAGCCCCACCTGGACAGCAAACGGGCCAAGCTGCTGGCCACGAGCGGACTGCGGCGCCTGCAATCGGCGCCCGACATCCGAACCATCGCCGAACAGGGCGTCAAGGATTTCGAGGCGGTGGTGTGGTGGGGCGTGTTCGCGCCGGCCGGCACGCCCAAGCCCATCATCGACAAGATCAACGGCGCGCTGCGCACCAGCCTCGCGGACCCGGAGGTCGCCAAGCGTTTCGAGGTCATCGACGGCGAAGTCCGCGTGTCCTCGCCGGAGGAATTCGGCCGCTTCGTGCGGGAGGAGATCGCCCGCTGGAGCAAGCTGCTCAAACCTTCCAAGGCCGCGACGGCCTCGCCTTGAGCGCGGGCAGGGGGCGGGGGCGAGGGACGGACTTGGTTATGATCCCTGCTTTGCCACCCGCCATTTCGCCGTCCATGCCCAGAAAGAAAGCGGCGCCTGCCGCGCCTAGCGCGAAAAGCCTGGGACAGGCCTCGTGCTCGCGCAGCGAGCAGGCCTACCAGTATGTGCGCACCGCCATCCGCACCGGCGAACTGGCTCCCGGCACGCGGCTGCGCGAGATCGAACTGGCCGAGCTGCTGGGCCTGAGCCGCACGCCGGTACGCGAAGCCCTGAGCCGCCTGGAGAGCGAAGGGCTCGTCGTGAACGAATCCGGCCGCGGACTCATCGTGACCGAACTCGATCAGAGCATGGTCAACGAGCTGTACGTCATGCGCGAGGTGCTGGAAGGCACGGCGGCGCGGCTGGCCGCGCGCCACGCCTCCGACGTGGAAGTCTCGGCCCTGCGGGAGATCGCCGACCGCGATGCCCACCTGGCCGGCCAGCCCGAGCAGCTCGCGATCAACAACCGCTTCTTCCATGAAACGCTGTACCGCTGCGCCCACAACCGCTATCTGCTGAAAACGCTCAACTCGCTGCAGGAGTCGATGGCGCTGCTGGGTCCCACCACCCTGGCCATGGCCGGACGCGCCGACAGCAGTTCGCGCGAGCACCAGGAAATGGTGGCGGCGCTGGAACGGCGCGACCCCGACCTTGCCGAACGCATCACGCGGGAACACATCCGCGCCGCCTACAAGGTGCGGCTCACCCGCATGCTCCGCGCGCTGTGACGCACGCGCCGGCCCGGGCTTGGGGGGCCTGTCGGCACTAGTTGTCTTGCCGCAACTATCGCCCCCGCCGCAATACGCGAACCGACGCGGCGGAATCCGCCGCGGAGGCCGGATGCCTCGCCGCGTTCCGCGGGCCTGGCCGTACCGGTTTGTTGTAACGCAGCATCTCTTTTCGCCTGCGCCAACGGCCGCGTTCATGATCTGCGTACCCCCCACCTCTGAACTTGGCCACACGCCGCGATGCTGCGTCGCATGATAGTTGCGAAGCACATCCTCCTTGGCATCTGCCGGGCTACGCGGCCCCGGCATCCCCCATGCGCACGGCCCCGGGAGCACCGCCCCGCGCGGCCCGGCCGGCCGCGGGAAGCGTCGTGCCGTGCTCAACCGGGCATACAATGTTCGTTCACGTGCCGCTGACTGTTCTATATATAAAACAATGGATTCTTCGCTTACCGATCAGGCGCTCGCCTATCACCAGTTCCCCATTCCCGGAAAAATCTCCGTCGTTCCCACCAAGCCGCTCGACAACCAGCATGACCTGTCGCTGGCCTATTCGCCCGGTGTCGCCGCCGCGTGCGAAGCCATCGCCAACGATCAGCAGACCACGCGCTACTACACGTCGCGCTCGAACCTGGTGGCGGTCATCTCGAATGGCACCGCGGTGCTCGGCCTGGGCAACATCGGCCCGTACGCCGCCAAGCCGGTCATGGAAGGCAAGGCCTGCCTGTTCCAGAAATTCGCGGGCATCAACGTCTTCGACATCGAACTGGCCGAGACGGATCCCGACAAGCTGGTCGACGCCATCGCGATGATGGAACCCACTTTCGGCGGCATCAATCTCGAGGACATCAAGGCGCCCGAATGCTTCTACATCGAGCGCAAGCTGACCGAACGCATGTCGATCCCGGTTTTCCATGACGACCAGCATGGCACGGCCATCGTCGCGTCCGCCGGCATCGTCAACGGCCTGAAGCTGGCCGAGAAATCGCTGGACCGGGTCAAGCTGGTCTGCTCGGGTGCCGGCGCCGCGGCGATCGCGTGCCTGGACCTGCTGGTGCGCCAGGGGCTGAAGAAAGAAAACATCCTGCTCGTGGATTCCAAGGGCGTGGTCTACGAAGGCCGCGACGCGTCGATGGAATTCAACAAGTCGCGCTACGCCTCGACCAGCACGACGCGCACGCTGGCCGACGCGGTCAAGGACGCCGACATTTTCCTGGGATGTTCCGCCGCCGGATTGCTCACGCCCGAAATGGTCTCGACCATGGCGCTGCGCCCCCTGATCCTGGCGCTGGCCAACCCCGAACCCGAGATCCGCCCGGAAGTGGCCCGCGCCGTCCGCTCGGACTGCCTGATCGCGACGGGACGTTCGGACTACCCGAACCAGGTCAACAACGTCCTTTGCTTCCCCTTCCTGTTCCGCGGCGCGCTGGACGTCGACGCCATGCGCATCACCGACGAGATGAAGCTGGCCTGCGTGAACGCCATCGCCCGCCTCGCCCAGCAGCCCATTCCGCCCGAAGTCGCCAAGGCCTATCCCAACCACAAGCTGGAATTCGGCCCCGACTACTTCATCCCCACGCCGTTCGATCCCCGCCTGATCAGCGAGGTCGCGTCGGCCGTCGCGCTGGCCGCGATGGATTCGGGCGTCGCGCGCCGTCCCATCGGCGACATCGACGCCTATCGCCAATCGCTGCTGAAGTAGTTTTCCCCCTACGCCCTTCGGGCGCCCAGTATGGCGAGCCCCCAGCCGCTACGCGGCTGCCCCCCAAGGGGGCCGGGACCCGCCTTGGGGCGGCCCGGCGCCAGGTCCCGTGGGACGATGCGCGTGGACCGGCAAGGCCGGATCCACCGCATCCTGGATCGGGTCGCGTGATGTGCGATCCGCCGTATCCTGGATTTGCAGATTTTCAGTAGAGGCCTTCTCATGTCGTACGCGCACAAGATCGTCTTCCTGGACCGGGCCAGCCTGCAGGCCACCATCCGGCCGCCCGCCTTTTCCCACGCCTGGGTCGATCACGAGATCACGTCCCGCGATGACGTGGTGGCACGCCTGCGGAATGCCTCCATCGCGGTCACCAACAAGATACCGCTGCGCCGCGCCGAACTGGACCAGTTGCCAGACCTGAAAATGATCGCCGTTGCGGCGACGGGCACGGACATCATCGACCTGGCCGCCTGCCAGGAGCGCGGCATCGTCGTCTCCAACATCCGCAATTACGCCACGGCCTCGCTGCCCGAGCATACGTTCGCGCTCATCCTGGCGCTGCGCCGCAACCTGCGCGCCTATGCCGCCGACGTCGAAGCGGGCAGGTGGCAGCGGTCGCAGCAGTTCTGTTTCCTCGACTATCCGATACGCGACCTGGCCGGCAGCCGGCTGGGCATCGTGGGCTACGGCGCGCTGGGACGGTCGGTGGCCGCGCTGGGCCGCGCCTTCGGCATGGAGATCTGCGTCGCCAGCCGCTCGCCGGTGGACGAGCCGGGCATCGCCAACCTGCCCCTGCCGGAACTGCTGCGAACCTCGGACGTCGTCACGCTGCACCTGCCGCTCAGCGCCGCCACGCGCAACATGATCGGCCGCGCCGAACTGGCCTCCATGAAGCCCACCGCGCTGCTCATCAACACCGCGCGCGGCGGGCTGGTGGACGAGGCGGCGCTGGCCGAGGCCCTGCGCGCCGGCACCATCGCCGGTGCCGGCTTCGACGTGGCGGACGGCGAGCCCCCTGCCGACGCCAATCCGCTGCTGCATGTCAGGCAACCCAATTTCATCCTGACCCCGCACGTGGCCTGGGCCAGCCAGGAAGCCATGCAGACACTGGCGGACCAACTGGTGGACAACCTGGAAGCCTTCGTCGCGGGCAAGCCGCGCAACGTGGTCTCGCCCAAGTAGCACTCGCACGTACGCGCAATTCCTCATGGGCGGTCCGTAGCCGTCGATCGTCCGGGGTACGGTCCGGAGGCTAGTGTGGAGGGGACTTTCAAGGACCTTCCATGCTGCCCTCCACCGACCTCGCTCCTTCCCGACGGGCACCGCCCCCTCTGCTCGACCTGCGCAACGACCTGGTCTTCAAGCTGCTGTTCACGCGGGCGCCGCACCTGCTGGCCGACCTGATCAACGCCGTGCGCCACGACGAGGCCCCGATCGTCGTCGAACGCATACTCAATCCCCAGATCGATGCCGGCGACCTGGACGGCAAGACCATCGTGCTGGACCTGCACGCGCGCGACGCGACCGGCCAGCTCTACAACATCGAGATGCAGGTTCGGCGCTACGAGCGCTGGCCGGCCCGCAGCGCCTACTACCTGGCCCGCACGCTGTCCGAGCAGATCCAGCGCGGCCAGGACTACGAACTCCTGAAGCCGGCGATCGCCATCCATTTCCTGGCGCACGATCTGTTCGACGACCCGGCGCAGGCGAACTGGCGCTTCGAATTGCGCGATCGCCGCCAACCCACGATACGGCTGGGCAAGGAACTCCAGCTGCATATAATCGAACTACCCAAGGCGGAGCGCCTGGGGTGCCTGCCGGCGGCGCTGTCGGCCTGGGTCTCGTGCTTCCAGCACGGATGGGAGGAAGCCAGCATGAAGGACATCACCCACGAACCGGTGCGCGAAGCGGTCGGAAGACTGAAAGTCCTGACCATGGACGAAGACGCGCGCTGGCGGGCCTATGCCCGCGAAAAGGCGATCGCCGACGATGCTGCGGCGCTGGCCTACGCAACCCGGACAGGGATGGAACAAGGTCTTGAGCAAGGCCGTGCGCGAGGCCTTGAACAGGGCCTTGAACAGGGCCTTGAACAGGGCCTTGAACAGGGCCTTGAACAGGGCCTTGAACAGGGGCGTGAACAGGGCCGTCGGCAAGGCGAGTCCGCCTTGCTCGAACGCATCCTGGCCCGCCGCTTCGGCCCCCTGCCCGATGCCACGATCCAGCGCTTGCGCGACGCATCGGACGCCGACCTGGAAACCTGGTCCGTCAACGTGCTCGATGCCGCGACGCTGGCCGAGGTATTCGGCGAATAGGCGGCGCTACGCGCCGCCCGGCACCTGCCGCCAGCGGCCATAACCCGCCGCCCGCAGTTCGCAGGCGGGGCAGGTCCCGCACCCGTAACCCCAGTCGAATCGCTTGCTGCGATCGCCCAGGTAGCAGGTATGGCTGTGCTCGGCCACGACCTCGACCAGCGCGTCGCCGCCCAGGTCCTCGGCCAGTTGCCAGGTCTGGGCCTTGTCCAGCCACATCAGCGGCGTCTCGAAAGTGAAACGCTGCCCCATGCCCAGCGACACCGCCACTTGCAGGGCCTTGACGGTATCGTCGCGGCAATCGGGATAGCCGGAAAAATCGGTTTCGCACATGCCGCCGACCACGACTTCCAGCCCGCGGCGGTAAGCCAGCGCCGCGGCCATGGTCAGGAAGACCAGGTTGCGGCCCGGGACGAAGGTGTTGGGCAATCCGGCGCTGTTCAGCCGGATCTCGGTATCGCGCGTG
Source organism: Alcaligenaceae bacterium SAGV5 (assembly GCA_009360345.1). Lineage (GTDB taxonomy): Bacteria > Pseudomonadota > Gammaproteobacteria > Burkholderiales > Burkholderiaceae_B > Pigmentiphaga. The sequence continues at coordinate 571,206 of SPDP01000001.1, read as the reverse complement.
AGCGCGGTATCGCTCAGGGCGCCCAGCACCGACAGGTCGATGGCGTGGTCCTCGCCCAGCCGCGGCGCCCAGTCCGGAAAGCGGGCGCGGATCTCGCGCAGCACGTTCTGGCGGGCATCGAGCTCCACGCGATGCCGCTGGCCGTAGTCGAAGCCCACGGTCTCGACCGTGGCATAGCGGCCCAGGGCCCAGGCCAGGCAGGTCGTGGAGTCCTGGCCGCCGGAGAACAGGACGAGAGCCTTGCGCGCGTCCATCAGTCGATGACCGCCGCGCAGGCGTCGGTGGGCGCGGCGGCGATGTCGCCCACCACGGGCACGATCTTGAGACCGGCGGAGGCGATGCGGCAAGGCGCGGCCACCACGCCGCAGCCGTTCAGCGCGGTCGCGCAGACGAAGGCAAACAGAAGGCTTTTCATGAAACCCTGGCAGAGGAGAGTCGTGCGTGTCGACACCAGGGTAGCACTATAGAATGGCGCGGCCCGCACCGGGAGCCCTCGGCCGCCGGTGCGTGGCCCGTCAGGCCTTGGCCAGGACCGGCTTGGCGCGCGGCCGGCCCAGGTCCGGCAGGAACGCGGTCAAGAGCCCCAGCAGCGGCAGGAACGAGCACAGATGGTAGACGTACTCGATGCTGGTCACGTCGGCCACCTTGCCCAGCACCGCGGCCCCCAGTCCGCCCATGCCGAAGGCGAAGCCGAAGAACAGGCCCGACACGGTGCCCACCTTGCCCGGCATCAGTTCCTGGGCAAACACCAGGATCGCCGAAAAGGCCGACGCCAGGATCAGGCCGATGACGAAGCTCAGGACGCCGGTCCACGCCAGGTCCACGTAGGGCAGCACGAGCGCGAACGGCGCCACGCCCAGGATCGAACCCCAGATCACTTTCTTGCGGCCGATGCGGTCGCCGATGGGACCGCCCAGTATCGTGCCCAGGGCCACCGCGATCAGGAAGGCGAACAGATGCATCTGCGCGGCCTGCACCGAAACGTCGAAGCGGTGCATCAGGTAGAAGGTGTAGTAGCTCGTGAAGCTCGCCATGTAGAAATACTTGGAGAACAGGAGCGTGAGCAGGATGGCCATCGAACCCGTGACCGTCCCGCGGCTGAGCGTCGGCGCGGGTGCCGCCGGGCGGGCCTTGCGCGGGCCGGACAGGTGCTGCCGCTTGTACCAGGCCCCCACCTGGTAGAGCACGACCATGGCCAGCAGCGCGGCCAGCGCGAACCACGCCAGGCTGTCCTGGCCGCGCGGGATGATGAACCAGGCGGCCAGCAGCGGCCCCATGGCGCTGCCGGCATTGCCGCCCACCTGGAAGATGGACTGCGCCAGGCCGTGGCGGCCGCCCGACACCAGGCGCGCAACGCGCGACGATTCGGGATGGAAGATGGACGACCCGGTGCCCAGCAGCGCCGCGGCCACCAGCAACATGGCATAGTTGGGCGCGTAGGCCAGCAGCACGATGCCGGCCATGCTGCACGCCATGCCCATGGGCAGCGAATAGGGCTTGGGATGGCGGTCGGTGTACAGGCCGACCAGCGGCTGCAGCAGCGAGGCGGTCAACTGATAAAGCAGCGTGATCAGGCCGATCTGCGTGAACGACAGCGAGAACTCGCTTTTCAGCAGCGGATACACCGCCAGGATCAGCGACTGCAGCATGTCGTTCAGGAAGTGCGAGAAGCTGATCGCGCCCAGTATCTTGAAGCCGGTGCGTTCAGCCTGGGCGGGCGGAATCTGGGCAGGGTTGACGCTTTGCATGGTGTCTCTGGAAACGCCCATCGGGCTCAGGGTTTTTACGTATTTGGGTAAGCGTACCTGCCAAGATTGCGCCTGTCTTGCGAAAATAAGGCACATGCCTTTTAGAAATGGACAAAAGTTCTCTTTTTCCCGACTACCACGACTATGACCGCCGCGAACGGCCGGTCACGGCCATGGCCAAGGACTTCCCGTCGGGCTACCGCACGGGTCCGCACCAGCACCCTTCGGGCCAGCTCGTCTACGCCCTGCACGGCGTCGTGGTCGCGCATACCGAGATGGGGCGGTGGGTCGTGCCGCCCACCCGGGCGTTATGGATGCCGCCGTCGATACGCCACGAACTGCGCATGGTGGGCGCGGTGCGGATGCGCACCGCCTACATCCATGCGGAGGCCTCCCGGCAGTTGCCGCCCCATTGTTCGGTGATGGCGATCTCCCCGCTGCTGCGCGAGCTGATCCTGGCGGCGATCGACATCCACGGCCCCTACGGCGACGACACGCGCGATGGCCGGGTAATGCGGCTGCTGCTGGACGAGCTGCGGCAACTGCCCACGCTTCCGCTGCGCCTGCCCCGGCCTGCCGATCCCCGCCTGCAGGCGGTATGCGAAGCCATCGTCGCCACCCCCGACGACAAGACCACCGCCCAGGGCTGGGCGGGGCGCCTGGGGGTGGACGCCAAGACCGTGCACCGCCTTTTCGTGCGCGAGACCGGCATGACCTTCGGCCAATGGCGCCAGCAGGCGCGGCTGCTGGCCGCGCTGGAGCGGCTGGCCGAAGGCGCGAAGATCCTGGACGTGGCGCTGGAGTTGGGCTACGCCAGCCCCAGCGCGTTCTCGACCATGTTCAAGCGGCAGTTCGGCGTGGCGCCGAGCGCGTTCTTCGACCAGTAGGCCGGTCGGCGCCGGCCCGCGGCTAGCCGGCATCCCCCAGCAGCGGCCGTTCCATTCCAGGCGGACGATGGAGCGACCGCAACCGCTTGAGTTCGCTCGCGATCGCGGCGCCATCCGGCCCCGCCGCCAGCTCCGCGAGAAAGATTTCATGCAGCAGGTAGGAATGCAGTTGATACGTCAGCGCATGGTCCTGCAGGGACGTGACCGTGGGCGCGTCGGTGAACACCGCGGTGGTCACGGAACGTCCGTCCCGGGCCAGGGTCAGCAACGCGTCAGTGGCGCTGGTCAGGCGCGCACCATTGCCTTCGTGGGGATACACGCGGCATGATGCGAACCGCCGCCGCAACGCCCGCCAGGGGCCGAAGGCGATCACGGTTATCTCCACGCCCCGCAGCACGGCAGCCTCGATGTCTTCGGCCAGGGACCGGATGGTCGTGCCTTCTCCCTTGATCCATGCATAGCGGGTCGCCGCTCCCAACTCCTGGCGCAGGAACTCCAGGCACGCCTCCGCCCCCGAGGCCGTCCGGATCGATCCGTGATTGCGCGACTGCATGCGGCGCGTCATCTGCCCGGCAAACCAGTCGCACTCGCCCGCCAGGCCGGTCGTCAGTCTCCCCACCATCGACTTCGGATCGGCCGGCGCATAGGTGACGGGCCGGTCATGCACCACCGTGACCGCCTCCAGCTCGCACAGGCGTTCGAGCGCCCGATAGGTGTTGGCGCGCTGCAGGCCGGCTCGCTTGGCGACCTGGTAGGCCGTGGCCGGATAACCCTGGGCCAGCTCCAGCCACACGGCCGCCTCGTAGCCGGAGAACCCCAGGCGCTTGAGCAATTGCAGGGAGCGGGGGTCGGCCCGCTCGGTGGAGGATAGTAGTTTCATTCGCTACCAGGAGATCGATAGGATGGGCGGCAAATAACGATACCGGGAGGTAGGCATTATGGGCATCAAACGACGCGGCATGCTGCTGGGCATGCTGGCCGCTACCGGCGGCGCCTGGGCGGCCAGCGGTGGAAAGCGGTGGCCGTCCATGCCGGTCACGCTGACGGTACCCTTCTCCCCGGGCGGGGGCACCGACATGCTGGCGCGGACGATCGCCGAAAAACTGTCGGCCCGGCTGGGCGTATCGGTCATCGTCGAAAACAAACCCGGAGCGGCAGGCAACATCGGTGCCGAGATGGTGGCTCGGGATACCACGGCGCACCGGCTGCTCTTCACCACGGCCTCGATCGCCGTCAATCCTTCCCTGTATAAGAACCTGCGCTACGACGTACGCAAGGACCTGGTCCCGGTCTCGCTGCTGACCTCCTCGCCCCTGGTGCTGGCCGTGCCTGGCAAGAGCGACATCCATTCCGTCGATGACCTGCGCCGACAGGCCGCGCGACGAGACGGCGGGCTGAACTACGGCTCGCCGGGTACCGGGACGACCAGCCACCTCGGCTGCGCGGCGCTATCGCGTGAGGCTGGCCTGGCGTCCACCCATATTCCCTACAAGGGCGCGGGGCAGGTCACGACCGCGCTGATCGCCGGAGAGATCGACTTCACCATGCTCGCCGCCGTGGCCGCGGCGGGCCATGTCCGCACCGGGGCCATACGCGCCATCGGCATCGCGGGCAGGCGCTCTCCTCCCGGCATGGAGTCCGTGCCGCTGCTCGCCACGAGCTACCCCCAGGTGGAATTCGACAATTGGCAGGCGCTGTTCGCTCCACCGGGATTCGACGCGCAAGACGTCGCCGGCCTGCAGCGCGGACTGGCGGCCATCCTCGCGCTGCCCGATGTCGCGGAGAAAATACGCGGCGACGGCGCCGCGCCACTGGGCCTGGCGCCCCAGGCCACCGCCCGGCTGGTGGACGAGGAGGTCGCCCGATACGCAAAGATCGTCAAGGACTTCCAGATCCAGGTTGGCTGACATGGCATCGACCGGTATTCCGCTTCCCCTGGCCGGCATGAAAGTGCTGGATGCCACCCGGGTCCTGGCAGGCCCGTATTGCACCTATCTGCTGGGGCTGCTCGGCGCCGAGGTCGTCCGCGTGGAACGGCCGGGCGGCGACACCATCCGGTGGCGGCGGCGCGCCAATTCCGCGCTCGGCGCGGCGGGCCTCTCGACCGACTACATCGCCCAGGCCTGCAACAAGGACGTGGTCTACCTCGACCTGGCACACGCCGCCGGCCAGGCCATGTTCCTTGATCGGCTGGCCGGGTCGGACGTGCTGGTGGAGAACTTCCGCACGGGAGCGCTGGCGCGCCTGGGGCTGGACGAGGCCCGGATACGCGCGGCGCGTCCAGGACTCGTCTGGTGTTCGATCACCGGCTACGGCGGGGCGGGCGCGCGCGCGGCCTATCCCGCCTACGACAGTGTCATTCAGGCGGCCAGCGGAATGATGAATCTGACCGGTGACGCGCGCTCCGGCCCGATGAAGGCGGGCGCCCCCGTGATCGACTACGCCAGCGGCCTGAACGCGGCGTTGGGCGTGATGGCCGCGTGGATAGGACAACGGCGGCATTCCCGGTTCGAGGGCACGCGCGTCGAAGTATCGATGCTGGATTCAGCGCTGGCGCTGATGCACAGCACGGTGGCCGGCCACCTGAACGGGACGGAATCCCTGGAGGGACGCGGCAACGCCGCTTCCAGCGGCAACCCGCTGTCCCGCTGCTACGATGCGGCGGACGGGCGGGTATGCATCGCCGTCAACGAGCCGCACCAGCGGCGGGCGCTGCTGGCTGCCCTCGGCCTGGCGGCGCTATCCGGGCTGGACGACCATGCCTTGTCCGGCCACGTGCAGGCGGCGATTCGCCAACGCTCCGTGCCGGACCTGGACGCCTCGCTCAACACGGCCGGCGCGCCATGCGCGCCGGTCCAGGGACTGGACCGCGCGGTCGCGGCGGCGTGCGCCGCCGACCCCGGCTTCGTCCGTTCGCCCCCCGGCGCGCCCGCGATGCGCATCGTCGGATTGCCATTTCGCCTGGACGGTAGCCGCGGCGCGCTCACGCAGGCTCCCGGGGCGCCGGCACCTCGGGAAAGCCCTCCGGCATCCGCTTGAACCACTCAGGCCGCGCCAGGTGCGCGGCCTGGCCGCAATCCCGCAAGACACACAGGCTGGCGCGGGGCTACAGGTCGATGCGCATCAAGTCGTGGGCCAGGCGCAACGGGCCGTCGTAGTTCTTGCGTATGTCGGCCGCGATCTCGTCCATCAGGTGCGGTCCCATCAACTCCACCGGCATGTGCTTGGCGCCGGCGCGCCGGAGCACCGGGCTGGTCGAATCGAAGTGGCCGAAGTGCGTGGCCACCAGGCTCTTCACATTGGCGCGGCGGGCGATCTTGCCCAGGTCCGTGGGGCTGGTATGGGAATAGGTCCCCACGCCGGTCTTGGCGCGGTGGGCGATGAAGGACTCGGGGAAGGTGCACTCGTGGATCAGCAGGTCGGCGTCCTGGGCCAGCCGCACCATGGCGTCACAGGGGGCGGTGTCGCCGCTGAACGCGATGACCTTGCCCTCGGCCTCGACCCGCACCCCGAAGCATTCGCAGATGTCGCGCGGGATGTGCTCGACCCAGTCCACCGAGATCTTCACCTTGTCGTCCTCGAACACCACGCCGGGCTGGACCTCGCGCACCTCGGGCCGCGCCGCCTCGATGTTCTCCTGGCGCACGGGATAGGCGCTGCGGGCGCGGAAATCGGCCTGGAACGCGCCATGCTCGAACAGATGATCGACGAAATGCCGGGTGCCCTTGGGGCCCAGCACCAGCGGCGCGCCGGTCTTGTTCAGCATCCAGCTGGAGATGACGAAATAGGGGTAGTCGCAGATGTGGTCGTGGTGCAGGTGGGTCAGGAAGACGAAACCCACCTTGGCCGGGTCCACGTTGGCGCGCACCATCTGCCGCGTGGCGCCTTCACCGCAGTCGAACAGGTAGTGCCGGTCCTCGTCCAGCGTGAGCAGGATGGCGGACTGGCCACGGTCGGGGTCGGGCAGCGCGGCGCCCGTGCCCAGCATGGTGATCTTCATCGGGGATCTCTCGGGTGGGGGAAAACGAACCCAGTGTAGGCACGCAGTGACTACCAATACATAAATTCTTAGAATCAAGTGAAAACCAATAGGAATCACCTTGGATAACAGCTACCACGTCCCCTCCATCCGCCAGATACGTTCGAGATTGCGGCTGCGCCATCTCGATCTGCTCGAAACGCTGCATGCCACCGGCAGCGTGCACAAGGCGGCGGCGCGCCTGGGCATGACCCAGCCCGCCGCCAGCAAGCTGCTGGTGGAGCTGGAAGAGGCCTTTGGCGTGCCGCTGTTCGTGCGCTCGCGCCGCGGCATCACGCCCACGCCCTACGGCGAGGCCCTGGTGCAGAGGACCGGCGCACTGTTGGCGGACCTGGACGGCGCCCGCAACGAGATCGAGGCGCTGACCCGGGGCGCCACCGGCCGCGTGCGCGCCGGTGTACTGCAGGTCGTGCTGCCGGTGCTGGTGCCGCGCGCGCTGGCGCGCATGCACGAGGCCCACGCGGGCATCACCGTCATGATCCAGGAGGGCACCAACGACCTGCTGCTGTCGGCCCTGGCGCGGGGAGAACTCGACTGCATCATCGGACGCCTGATGCCGGGCGCCGTGCAGCCCATGTTCCGCACCGAGGTCCTGTACGAAGAACCCATCGACGTCGTGGCGCGGGCAGGCCATCCGCTCGCGCGCTCGAACCGCCTGACGCCCGCCGCGCTGGCGCGGCAATCGTGGATCCTGCCCCCGCCCGACGCGCCGCTGCGCCAGCGCATCGACGCCTACTTCGCCGAACAAGGCCTGGCGCTGGGCGTCCCGCTGGCGGAATCGGTATCGCTGCTGGCCAACGAAGTCCTGCTGCGCAACACCGACGTGCTGGCCACCATGCCGCGTGGCGTCGCCCGGCACTACGCCCGGCTGGGAGTACTCACCATCCTGAACTTCCAGCCATCCTGGGCCTTGCCTTCCGTAGGCGTCGTGCTACGCTCGGACGTGGCGCCGTCACCCGCGCTGGCGTTCTTCCTGCGGATGGTCCGGGAAGAAGCCGCCGGACTGCGCCAGCAAGCGGAACAGGAGTAAAGGCTGAGGCCTGAAAACATATCGTCCCGCACTGTGGATCATCAACGTACAGGAAACGAACTCTTCCTTTTTATGCGGTTGATTGCCTGACAGTACGCGCCTATATTGCCGACAAAGGCCACGCCACAGGAGCTGCCATGTCCGCCTCGAGCGCCCACCGTCTGCCCACGTTCTTCATTCCCCATGGAGGAGGTCCCTGCTTCTTCATGGAATGGCCCGGCGATCCCCATATGTGGGACCGCATGGCCGGTTTCCTCAAGGGACTCGCCGCGTCGGCAGGCCCCCGTCCCGAAGCGGTGCTGGTGATTTCCGGCCACTGGGAAGAAGACGACTTCACCGTCAATGCCAGTCCCAACCCGCCGCTGCTGTTCGACTACTACGGGTTCCCCGAGCACACCTACCAGTTGCAGTACCCGGCGCCCGGGTCGCCCGCGCTGGCTGGCCGCGTGCGGGACCTGCTGGGCGATGCGGGCATCGCCTCGGGCTCGAACACCGCGCGGGGACTGGATCACGGCGTGTTCGTGCCGTTCAAGCTGATCTTTCCCGATGCCGACATTCCCGTCGTCCAGCTATCCATGAAAACGGGCCTGGATCCGGCGGCCCACCTGGCCGCGGGCCGCGCGCTCGCGCCGCTGCGCGACGAAGGCGTGCTGATCGTGGGCAGCGGCATGAGCTTCCACAACATGCGAGGCTTCGCGCCGGCGTTCAAGCCGGCCTCGCTGCGCTTCGACGACTGGCTGGCCGAGACCGTGGCGCTGCCGCGCGAGGCGCGCGAACAGGCGCTGGCGAACTGGACGTCGGCGCCCGACGCGCGCGTCTCGCAGCCGCGGCCCGACCACCTGCTGCCGTTGATGGTGGCGGCGGGTGCCGCCGGCGACGATCCCGGCAGCCGCATTTTCCAGGATGAAGTCATGAACGTAGTCGTCTCCGCCACCCGTTTTGGGTAGGGAAGCCACCCCCGGCGCCCTGGGTCGGACACAGCCTTTTTTCACCCGCGTGCCACTCTTGAAGGAAAACAGCAAATGCAGACCTCGACCAACGACACCCTGGCCATCTGGGCCCCGCGCGCGCAAGCCGTCATGCGCATCGTCATCGCCTATGTGTTCCTGCAGCACGGCACGGCCAAGTTCTTCGACATTCCCTCGCTGGGCATGCAAGGCATCCAGCTGTTCTCGCTGATGGGCCTGGCGGGCGTGCTGGAGATCGGTGGCGGACTGCTGATGATCCTGGGGTTGTTCACCCGGCCGGTGGCCTTCATCCTGTGCGGCTTCACGGCCGTGGCCTATTTCATGGCGCATGCGCCCAAGGCCTTCCTGAGCCCGCTGCAGAACGGCGGCGAACCGGCCGTGCTGTACTGCTTCGTGTTCCTGTTCTTCGCCGTGGCGGGCGCGGGCGCCTTCAGCATCGACGCGTCGCGCGGCAAGGCCTGAGGACTTGGACACGCTGGTCAGCATGAAGGTGTTCCGCCTCGTGGTCGAGGCGGGCAGCTTCGCGCGGGCGGCCGGGCAGTTGGGCATCTCGCCGGCCATGGCCAGCAAGCACCTGGCCCACCTGGAACGCAGCCTGGGCGCCCGCCTGCTCAATCGCACCAGCCGGCACGTCAGCCCGACCGAGGCGGGGCAGGTCTATTTCGAGCAGTGCTGCGAGGCGCTGGACCTGCTGGACAACGCCGAGGCCACCCTGCAGGACAGCCATGCCGAGCCGCGCGGCCAGTTGAAGGTCACCGCGCCGGTCTGGTGCGCCAACGGCCGCTTCGCCGGCATGCTGGCGTGCTACCGCGAGCGCTACCCGCGCGTGGCCATCGACCTGCGCCTGAGCAACTACAAGGTGGACCTGGCCGAGGAGGGTTTCGATCTGGCCCTGCGCGCCACCGCGGCCCAGAACGCGCCGTCGCTGATCGTGCGGCCGCTGTGCGAGGTCCGCTTCGTGCTGACGGCCTCGCGCGATTACGTGGACCGGCACGGCCCCTTCGAGTCGCCGGCCCAACTGGCCGACCATCCGGCCGTCCTGCCCGCCTACGTCAAGCGGCCCGAGGAAATCCCGCTGCAGGGACCCGCGGGGCCCGCGACGCTGCGCCTGCCCACGGCCCTGAAGACGGATGATTCCTCCCTGGCGCGCCACAGCCTGCTGGCGGGCATCGGTCCCGGCTACCTGCCGGAATGGCTGATCGCCGACGACCTGGCCAGCGGCGCGCTGGTGCGCCTGCTGCCGCAGTACCGGCCGCCGGCCGTGACCCTGTACGCCGCCTACACCAGCCGCAAGTTCATGGCGCCCAAGGTGCGGACCTTCATCGACTTCTTCAGCGAGGCCTTCGGCTAGCCTCCGGACGCACCACGGCCATCCATAGGCGTATCGTTGCCATCATTGCATCCCGGAAACTTGCCTTGAACACACCTGCTCCTGCCCGCCGCCCCGGCGGCGGCCTGGCCACCCTCCGCACCCTGCTTCCCTATCTGTGGCCGGCCCATGCCCCCCGGCTGCGCCTGCGCATCGTGGCCGCCATGGCGCTGCTGATAGCCGCCAAGGTCGCCAACGTCTACGTCCCCATCTTCTACAAGTCGGCGGTGGACGCCCTGGGCGGCACGGCGGCCGCCGTGCTGGCCATCCCGGTGGGGATGATCCTGGCCTACGGCGGCGCCCGCGTCCTGTCGCTGGTGTTCTCCGAGCTGCGCGACGCGGTGTTCGCCCGCGTGGCGCAGAACGCCATCCGCGTCGTCGGCCTGCAGGTGTTCCGCCACCTGCACGGGCTGGCGCTGCGCTTCCACCTGGCCCGCCAGACCGGCGGGCTGACGCGTTCCATCGAACGCGGCACACGGGCGATCAGCACGCTGCTGTCCTACATGCTGTTCAACGTGCTGCCCACGCTGTTCGAGATCGGGCTGGTCACCGCCATCCTGTGGCACATGTTCGACGCCTGGTTCGCGCTGGCGACCCTGGCCACGGTGGTGCTGTACATCGCCTACACGCTGCTCGTCACGGAATGGCGCACGAAGTTCCGGCGCCAGATGAACGAGACCGACTCCGAGGCCAACACCAAGGCCATCGACAGCCTGCTCAACTACGAAACCGTGAAGTACTTCGGCAACGAGGAGCACGAGGCGCGGCGCTACGACCACGCACTGGAGCGCTACGAGCGCGCGGCGGTCAAGAGCCAGGTCAGCCTGTCGCTGCTGAACATCGGCCAGGCCGCCATCATCTCGGTCGGCCTGACCGTGGTGATGTGGATGGCGGCGCGCGGCATCGTCGCCGGACACCTGAGCATCGGCGATTTCGTGTTGGTCAACGCCTACCTGCTACAGCTCTACCAGCCGCTGAATTTCTTCGGCTTCGTCTACCGCGAGATCAAGCAGTCGCTGATCGACATGGATCGCATGTTCGACCTGCTGTCGGAAGACCGCGAGATCGCCGACGAACCCGGCGCGCCCGACCTGCGCGTGGACGGCGCCACCGTCGAATTCCGCCACGTGGTGTTCGGCTACGATCCGAGGCGCCTGATCCTGAAGGACGTCAGCTTCACCGTGCCCGCGGGCAGGACCGTGGCCGTGGTCGGCTCCTCGGGCGCGGGCAAATCCACCCTCAGCCGCCTGCTGTTCCGCTTCTACGACGTCAGCGGCGGGGCGATCCTGATCGATGGCCAGGACATCCGCAAGATCAGCCAGTCCAGCCTGCGCGCGGCCATCGGCATCGTGCCGCAGGACACCGTGCTGTTCAACGACACCATCTACTACAACATCGCCTATGGACGCCCGGGCGCGACCCAGGCCGAGATCGAGGAAGCGGCGCGCCTGGCCCACATCCACGACTTCATCCTCGCCATGCCCGACGGCTACCAGACCGTGGTGGGCGAACGCGGACTGAAACTTTCGGGCGGCGAGAAACAGCGCGTGGCCATTGCCCGGACCATTCTGAAGCGGCCGGCGGTGCTGGTATTCGACGAGGCCACCAGCGCGCTGGACACGCACACCGAACGCGAGATCCAGGGCAACCTGCGCGAGGTCAGCCGCGGGCGCACCACGCTGACCATCGCCCACCGCCTGTCCACCGTCATCGACGCCGACGAAATCATCGTGCTGGACGGTGGCAGGGTGGTGGAACGAGGCCGCCACCACCAGTTGCTGACCCTGGACGGCGCCTATGCCGCCATGTGGCGGCGGCAACAGGAGAGTACGGCCGGGGGCGACGAGCTCGAGCCCTATCAGGCCGCCGGGCAAATCTCGTAACGCGCGCGCCCGGTCAGGCGGCGCCGGCGTCCTGCAGCGTGGCCCGCAGCGCCGCCACCAGGGCCTCGGTGTCGCGCGCGGCGAGCCGCGCCTTGTCGAACAGGTTGCTGCCCATGCCGACGATGTCGGCGCCCGCGCGGAAATAGGCCGCCATGTTGTCGCGCGTCACGCCCCCGGTCGGGCAGAAGGACGTGTCTGGAAAGACCGCCTTCACCGCGGCCAGGTGGCCCGGACCGCCGGTATCGGCGGGAAAGATCTTCACCACGTCGGCGCCGGCCGCCTTGGCCGCGATGATCTCGGTGGGCGTGAACGCGCCCAGCATGCTCAGGGCGCCCGCCGCGCCCGCCAGTTCCACCAGCGCCGGCACGACTCCCGGCGCGACCAGGAAATCGGCGCCCGCCTCCAGGGCCGACCGGGCCTGCCCGGCATCCAGCACGGTGCCCACGCCGATCAGCACATCCGTCTGGCCGGCCCGTTCGGCCTGCGCGCGCAGCGACCGCAGGACATCCAGCACGCCGGGAATGGTCCACGTCAGTTCGATGCCCCGGCAGCCGGCGCGCAGTGCCACCTGCGCGGCGTAGAGGGCGGTTTCGGCATCCTGGTAGCGCAATACGGGGATCAGGCGCGCGGCCCGCAGCACGGCCCAGCGATGCTGGGGGATGGAATCGGCCATGTTCGTCGTCCGGGAAGAGTCCGACCACAGGCTAGCATGGCGCGCGGCGCACGCCTGTAAGAGGCGGCAACGCCCGCCGTCAGTGCGTGGACGGCGCGGCGGCGGCGGGGCCGCGCGGCCGCATGGTCCACGCCGCCACGGACGCCAGCGCGGCCACCGCTCCGCCGATCGACACGCCGTGCCAGCCGGCATGCGCATAGAGCCAGGCCGATGCCAGCGAACCCAGCGAACCGCCGATGAAATAGCTCGTCATGTAGGCCGCGGTCAGGCGGCCCCGCGCCTCGGGGCGGATGCGGTAAATGGCGTTCTGGTTGCTGATGTGCGCCGCCTGGGCGCCCAGGTCCATCAGGATCACGCCAAGCAGCAGCAGCGCCACGGAATACTGGCCGAACGCGATCGGCAGCCACGACACCAGCAGCACCGCCAAGCCGAAGCGCGTGGCCGTCTCGCCCTTGCCGCGGTCGGCCAGCCGGCCCACCCGCGCGGCGGCCAGCGCGCCGGCCGCGCCCGCCAGGCCGAACAGGCCGATGGTGAAGGTGGAATAGCCGAACGGCGGCGCCGACAGCAGAAACGCCAGCGAAGTCCAGAACATCGCGAAGCTGGCGAAGGTCAGGGCGCCCAGCACGGCGCGGGTGCGCAGCACCGGCTCCTGGGCGAACAGCGCGGCGATCGACGCGATCAGCCGGGGATACGCCATGCCGGCGGCCTGCGCCGGATGGTGCGGCAGCGACCGGCGCAGGATGAAAGCCAGCGCCGCCATCAGTATGGCGGCGATCCCGTAGACCAGGCGCCAGTTGCCCAGCGCCGCGACCAGGCCCGCGAAGGTGCGCGCCAGCAGGATGCCCAGCAGCAGGCCGCTCATCAGCGTGCCGACGACCTTGCCGCGCTCGTTCGGCGCGGCAAGCGTGGCGCCGAAGGGCACGAGCACCTGGGCGACCACCGAGAACAGCCCGGCCACCGTCGTGCCGGCCAGCAACACCGGCAGGTTGCCCGCCAGCGCGCTGGCGCACAGCCCGCCGGCGGCCAGCAGCGTCATCACGAAGATCAGGTTGCGCCGGTCGAGCAGGTCGCCCAGCGGGACCAGCAGGAACAGGCCCACGGCATAGCTGACCTGGGCCGCCGTCACGATGGAGCCGGCCTCGGGCACCGACAGGCCGAGGTCGTCGGCAATGACGTGCAGCAGGGGCTGGGCGTAGTAGTTGGCCGCCACGGTCAGGCCGGTGGCGATGGACATCAGCCAGACCAGGCCGGGACTCAGGGAAGGGGGTGCAGCGTGTGTCGTCATGACAGCATTATTCCGTACGATGCATTGATGAATCCAATGCATAATTCTCATTTCTTCCATCTCATTTAGAGATAGATTGCCGCCTGCCGGCGGCAAGCACCGGCCATGAACCTGCGACAGATCGAATACGCGATAGCCGTGGCCGAGGAAGCCAGCTTCACCCGCGCCGCGCGGCGCTGCCATACGGTGCAGTCCGCGCTCAGCCACCAGGTCGCCAAGCTGGAAGAAGAGCTCGGTGCGAGCCTGTTCGAGCGGACCTCGCGCAGCGTGCGCCTGACGCCCGCGGGCGAAGCCTTCCTTGCCGCCGCGCGCCGGGCGGTGGCAGCAACCGGCCGCATCGCCGCGGAAGTGGCGGCCGCGCAGGGCCGGGTCCAGGGCGTCCTGTCGGTGGGGACCATCTCCACGCTGACCAGCGTCGATCTCGTCGACGTCCTGGCCCGCTTCCATGCGCTCCACCCGCAGGTGGACATCCGCCTGAACGTCGGCATGAGCGAAACGCTGATCGCCAATATCCGCGAGCGTCGCGCCGACGTCGGCTTCGTCGGCCTTTGGCCGGAAGCGCCGCTGCCGGCGCTGCCTCACCGCCTGCTGGCGGACGAGAAACTGGTGGCCCTGCTGCCGCCGGACCACGCCTGCGCCAGGCGCCGTTCGCTGTCGCTGGCCGAACTGGCACGTTTTCCGCTGGTAGACTTCCACGCAGGCAGCGGGGCGCGCAGGCAGACCGACGACGCCTTCGGCGCCGCGCGCATCGAACGGCACGTGCACTTCGAGGTCGACCATATCGACCTGCTGCGCCGGATCGTGGGCAAGGGGCTGGCCGTGGGGCTGGTGCCCAGTTCGCTCGCCGCCATGGCCGACGGCCTGCGCGCGGTGGCCATCACCGACGCCCCGCGCCGCAGGGTCTACGCCGTCTGGTCGGCCACCCCCAGCCCGGCCGCCGCCGCGTTCCTGGCCCTGCTCGAGCAATTCCTACCCAACCATTCCCGAACCGACCATGCAAGAACTCGATAGCTCCCCATCCCTGGAAACCGTCATCGTCCACGTGACCGGCAGGGTCCAGGGCGTGGGCTACCGCCTGGCCACGGTCCGACGCGCCCACATGGTGGGCGTGGGCGGCTGGGTCCGCAACAACGACGACGGCTCGGTCGAAGCGCTGGTGCAGGGCACCCCCGACCAGGTCGACCAGATGCTCGAATGGATGCGCCAGGGTCCGCCGCAGGCGCGCGTGGACGATCTCGCGAGCGAACGCCGGTTCATCGACCGCCGGTTCGCCCGCTTCGAGCAGCAGTGATCAGCCCAGCTTGACGTTCACGTTCTTGGTGTAGGTGAACTCCAGCAGTTCGGCGAAGCATTCCTCGCGGCCGATGCCCGATTGCTTGACGCCGCCGAACGGCGCGCCCAGGAAGTGCTGGCTGGTGTTGTTGATCCACACGTAGCCCGTCGTCATGCGCCGGGCGGCCCGGTGCGCCGTGTCCAGGTCGCGGGTCCAGATCGACCCGGTCAGCCCGAAATCCACGTCGTTCACCTGCTCGAACAGCGCATCCTCGTCGCGCCACTTGAACACCGACAGGATAGGGCCGAAGACTTCCTCGCGCGCCAGCCGCATGTGCGGCTGCACGTCGGCGAACACCGTCGGCTCGAAGAAGAACCCCTGCGCCAGCGCCGGATCGGCGGGCCGCTTGCCGCCGCTCACCAGCCGCGCCCCTTCGGCCAGGGCGGACGCGACGAAGCCCTCGACCTTCTGCAATTGCGCCCGGCTGACCAGCGCCCCCATGGTGGTGGCCGGATCGATGGGAATGCCCGGCTTGTGGCGCTCGGGCAGCAGGCGGGCCACGGCCTCGAGCACGCGGTCGTGGATGGACTCGTGCAGGAAGGCGCGGCTGGTGGAACCGCAGCTCTGGCCCGACCAGGTGAAGTTCATGCCGCCGATGATGCCCTGCACCAGCTTGTCCAGATCGGCATCCGGGTAGGCGATCAGCGCGTTCTTGCCGCCCAGCTCCAGCAGCACCGGCTTCAGGTCGCGCGCCGCCGTCTCCATGACCGCCTTGCCGGTCGGCACGCCGCCGATCAGCGTGACCTTGCGCACCAGCGGATGCCGCGACATGGCGTCGCCGCACTCGCGGCCGCCGCACAGGAAGTTCACCACGCCGGGCGGAAAGATGTCCCCCACCAGCTCGGCCAGCCGGATGATGGACAGCGGCGCCTGGTCGGGCGCCTTGACCACCACCGTGTTGCCCGCGGCCAGCGGCGCGGCGATGCGCAGCGCCGCGAACATCAGCGGATGGTTGTAGGCGACGATGCGCGCGATCACGCCCATGGGTTCGCGCACGGTGTAGTTCAGGTTGCCGTCGCCCATGGGTATCGTCTCGCCCTTGACTTCGGCGGCCAGGCCGGCGAAGTACTCCAGCCCGTCGGCGGCGAAGCCGGCATCGTTCAGCAGGGCGGAGACGGGATTCCCGTTGTTCAGCGAATCCAGCTGCGCCAGCGGCAGCGCATGTTCGCGCAGGACGGCGGCGGCGCGGCGCAGGTAGCCGGCCCGGCGGGCCGGCGGCAGGCTGGCCCAGGCCGGAAAGGCGGCCTGCGCGGCGCGCACGGCGGCGTCCACGTCGTCCGCGCCGGCCACCGGGGCCTGGGTGATGGCTTCGTCGTAGGCGGGGTTGATGGTGTCGGCATACAGGCCGGCGGCCGGTTCATGCCAGGCGCCGCCGTAGTACAGGCTGCGCCGGGTGGGAAGGATGCCCGGGGGGATCTCATGAGCACGCATGGAAGACTCTCTTGGAAAATGCGGAAGCTAGTGGTTGGAACGGGTCAGGCCCGCGGTCATGGCGGGGTTGTAGCCGGGCTGGACGATGGCATCGACGACCACGATGCCGCCCTGCCTGACCGCCGCGACGGCCTCGGCCAGGACGCGCGCCAGTTCGTCCGCGCGGCGGACGGGACCGATGCCGGTCAGTCCCTGCGCCCGGGCGATCGCCGCCAGGTCCGGGGCGGGTTCGTCGATGCGCTGGCCGACCCAGCGGTTCTCGACCGGCCGCCCACGCTGGCGCGCCACGCGCTCCTGGTGGATCTCGTCGTTGAAGAACGAGTGGTTGTTGCAGACGATCATCAGCATGGGGATGCCGGCATGGGCGGCCGTCCACAGCGCGTTGACGCCCATCATGTAGTCGCCGTCGCCGATCAGCGCCACCGGCAGGCGGTCGCCGCCCTTGAGCGCCAGCGCCGATCCGATCGCCATGCCGGGACCCGAGCCCACGCCGCCGCCGCCGTCGTAGCCGACGAAATCCAGCGGATGCCGGAAGTCCCAGAACTCGCCGCTCCAACTGAGCGGCAGCCGCGTCAGGCACGTCGGCGCATCGCCCAGCACCTTGCGCAGCACGGCGGCCACCGTGGGCACGGTCATGGGCGCGGCCGGGTCCCCGGGTATCGCCGGACCCGGCGCCGGCGCCTTCGGCGGCGCCGGCCCGTGGCGCGGCGCCACGTGTTCGTTCAGCAGCGCGACCGCGGGCTCGGGCTCGGACAGCAGGAAGAGATCGACCGGCGGCAGGCCCTGGTGGTCCATGCTCCAGCCGTTGTGGCTGTAGTGGTCCACCGACACCTGGATGACGCGGCTGCCCACCGGATCGGCGCCCCAGGCCTGCTTGAGCGTGCCGGCCAGGTCCAGCCAGTCCAGGCTCAGCACCACGTCGGCCTCGCGCAGCACCTTCTGCGCCTCGGGATGCAGGAACATGCCGCTGGGCGCGGCATGCAGCGGATGATCGGTGGGGAAGGCGGCGCCCACCTTCAGGTCGGTCAGCACCTGCGCCCGCAGGGTCTCGGCCAGGCGCACGCGCGCCGCCCATCCTTCCTCGGACCGCGACACCCGCCCGGCCAGGATGACGGGACGCTTCGCCTGCGACAGCCAGGCCGCCGCCTGCCGTACCTGCTCGTCCGCGGGACGGGCCGGCGGCGGCGGCAGGTAGCGGGCGGGATCGGGCAGCGGGATGTCCTCGTCGCAGCGCGCCTCCTGCACCGCCGCATCCAGGCAGACATAGACCGGGCCATGCGGCGCCGTGGTCGCGATCTGGCGGGCGCGCAGCAGGGCTTCCAGCGCGGCGGGCACCGACGCGGGCTGGGCATCCCACTTGACGAAGTGCCGCACCAGCGCGCCCTGGTCCTGCGCGGTGTGGATCCAGTCTATCCATGGCCGCCGCTTGGCCGCGTCCACCGGCCCCGTCGCGCCCAGGACGATCACCGGCGCGCGGTCCACCCAGGCATCGTAGATGGCCATGGATCCGTGCATCAGGCCGACGTTCGCATGCAGCGCCGCGCCCAGCGGCTTGCCGGTGACCTTGGCATAGCCGTGCGCGATGGCGACCGCGTGCTCTTCGTGCAGCACGACGATCATCTGCGGCTGGCGGTTGCCCAGGTGGTTGACCAGGCTGTCGTGCAGGCCGCGATAGCTCGACCCCGGATTCAGGATCAGATAGGGAATGTCCAGTTCGCGCAGCAGGTCGGCGATCCTGTCGCTTCCCCATGCCACGCCGTCGTGTTCCCACGGCTGCGGTTCATCGCGTCGCACCAGCGATTCGGTCGAGGACTTCATGGTGTTTCCTGTGTATGAAGAATGAGGCGAAAAGAGGATTCAATCGACGCGGATGTTGGCGCGCTTGATGACCTCGGCCCAGCGCTTGCGGTCGTCGCGCATCATCCGGTCCAGCTCGGCCGGCGTGCTGGTGGCGGCCTGTATGCCCTGCTCGGCCAGCCTGGCCTGCACCGCCGGCATCTTCAGCGCGCGGTTCAGCTCGGTGTTCAGCTTCTGCACGATCTCGGGCGGCGTGCCGGCGGGCGCGATCAACCCGATCCAGATGTCGCTCGCGAAGTCCGGCACCTTCTCGGCGATGGCGGGCACCTCGGGCAGCGCCTGGAGCCGCTGCGCGCCCGTCACGCCCAGCGCCTTGAGCCGGCCGTTCTGGATATAGGGCAGCGCCGAATTGATGGGGCAGAACATGACGTCCACCGTGCCCGCCAGCACGTCCACCAGGGCCGGGTTCGAGCCTTTGTAGGGAACGTGGGTCATCTGGGTGGAAGTCAACGACTGGAAAATCTCGGCAGACATATGCTGCGGGCTGCCCGAACCGGCCGACGCATAGGTCAGCCTGCCCGGCTGGGCCTTGGCCATGGCCACCAGTTCGTCGATGGAGCCGGCCTTCGACGAACTGGGCACGACCAGCGTCATCGGCAGCGTGGCCATCAAGCCGATTCCCATCAGGTCCTTCTGCACGTCGAAGGGCAGCTTGGGATACAGCGCGGGATTGACCGCCACGGTCTGGTTGGGCGCGATCCCCAGCGTATAGCCGTCGGGCCTGGCCTTGGCCACCTGGTCGGTGCCGATATTGCCGGCGGCGCCAGGCTTGTTCTCCACCACGAAAGGCTGGCCGAGCGTCTTGGACATTTCCTCGCCCAGCACGCGCGCCAGCACGTCGTTCGACCCGCCCGGCGGCAAGGGCACGATGATGCGTATGGGCTTGTTGGGATAGTCCTGGGCGGACGCGGCCGGAATGGCGCAACAACCGATGAGCGCCGCGGCGAACGCCGCGCGGCAGGGGTGCTTCATCATGTCTCCTCGCTATGGGCCCGCATCGCTCGACGCGGCAGGCGTCACGCGGCGGGCCGGTTCGTTGGCGGGGCCATGATAGGGACTCGCATCAGGGCGTTCAATCTTGAATATTGAATCAATTCACTCAACCTTGAATGCCGATTCAATGCTTGAACACGAAGCGATGGGTGCGTGCCGGCGCGGACGGCGGCGGCGGTCGTCACGGGCTGAGACGGAACGGGAGGGAAATGAAAGAAGGCGGCCGGCGAGCCGGCCTGGAGGAAGGAACGAAGCCGCCGCGGCCGGAAACGGCCGCGGCGGCTTCGGGACTCAACGTCCCTTGAACACCGGGGCGCGCTTCTCGATGAAGGCGCGCATGCCTTCCTTCTGGTCCTGGCTGTCGAACAGCCGCTCGAAAGCGCGTCGCTCGATGGCCAGCCCGGCTTCCAGGCTGGCGTCCGCGCCCAGCCGCACGGCGTCGCGGATGGCGCGCACCGCCAGCGGCGGCATGGCGCAGATCTGGCCCGCGACGGCCACGGCACGCTCGAGCGCGGTCCCGTCGGGCACCAGCTCGCTGACCATGTTGGAATGATAGGCCGTCCTGGCCGGGATGCGATCGCCCGTCAGCGACCACAGCAGCGTCTTGTACTTGCCCGCCGAGCGCAGCAGCCGCTGCGTGCCGCCGCCGCCCGGAATGATGCCCACCTTGATCTCGGGCTGGCCGAAGCTCGCGCCCTCGGCCGCGATGATGATGTCGCAGGCCAGCGCCAGCTCGCATCCGCCGCCCAGCGCGAAGCCCTCGACCGCGGCGATGACCGGCTTGCCCAGCCCGCGCAGCACGTGGAACACCTGGTCGCCGCCCTGCAGGGCGTGGTCCGTGGGCTGCATGGTGGACATCTCGACGATGTCCGAACCCGCGACGAAATAGCCGCCGGCGCCGGTCAGCACGATGCAGCCGATGGCCGGATCCTGTTCGAACTCACGCAGGCAGCGCACCAGCGTGGCCTTGACCTCGGCATTGAGGGCGTTCTTGCGCTCGGGGCGGTCGATGATGATGACACCGACGCTGTCGTGACGCTCTTGGCGCACCGGCGCCTTGTTCTGTTGGACTTGACTGTCAGACATGGGAAATCCAGTGGAGTGGGGGACCATCGCGGACCAGGAGCTTCGAGAATACACAAAAATGGCGGCGCGCCCTCAGCCTCCCCGCAGGCGCGCCGTCTCTTCGGGCGACCGGCCCGCATCGAGCACGTGCATGAGCCGGTAGACGCGATGCTCCGGCACGCCCCACGAACCGCCCATGCCCCCCAGCGCGGCGCCGATGGCATCGTGCTGCCGGTCCAGCCAATGCTCTTCCTGGGCCTCGATCAGCACCACCAGGGCGCTTGCGCTGTCGCTCGGCGCCGCCGCCTGCAAGCCCGGTACCGGCGGCGCCCGGTCGTCGATCAGGCCGACATGCACGCCGACGATGCCGTCCAGCCTGCCCAGGCTATCGGCCAGGGCCCGGACCGCCGGGCCCGCCGGCGCCTCGCCGTGGGCACCTCGCAGGAGGGTCGCCTGCATCGCGGCGCCCATCCCGTCTCCCTGGCTGGCCAGCGTACGGCAGGGCGCCCGCAGGAAGCGGCCGAACGACACGCGCATGCGCTGCGTCCAGGCCGTGGGGTGCATGATCAGATGCAGGTAGGCCGCGGAATACATGGCATCGATGGACGCCAGTTCGTACAGCGTGAAATAGGGCAGGCCGGCGTCCTGGCGATTCACATAGCGGCGGGCCCGGACGATGCCAGGCATGGTCAGGCGTTCCGGCACATGCTCCACCGAATGCCAGACGTTGTATTCGTCGTCGCGGGCGGGATCGAAGCCGTTGAACAGCGCCAGAAAAGCGGTGCCAGCCAATGCCATGGACATCTCGAAAGGAAGGGTCGGGGACGACTATGCGTGTTTCGCACAGGCCGCGCAACCTGCGCCGCCACCCGGCCGCCGTGCCTTTCCCGCACGCGACGATGCCGATGCGGCAACAGCCCCGGGGCCGGCCTGTGAACGGTCCCGCTCGGCTGGTACAGTGTCCGTGGATCCAACCGACATAGGCGCGCCATGAACCGACTGTCTTCCCTCGTCGTCGTGCTGGCCCTGGCGGCCATCGGCGCCGGCCTTTACCTGTGGCTGCGGCCGCAGCCCGAGCCGCCGGCGTCCGTCGCGGAATCTCCGCCGGCGGTCACCGAGCCCGCCGAGCCGCCCGCGCCTCCTCCGCCCGAACCGGAGATCCAGCATCCCATCGAACCGGCCGCCACGGCCGGGGCGGCCGAGCCGCCGGCGCCGCCCGACATCACCGTGGCTTTGACCGGCCTCCTGGGCAGGGATGCGGTGCTGTCCTTCTTCAACCTGGACCACTTCATCCAGCGCGCGGTGGCCACGGTGGACAACCTTGCCCGCCCGCATGCGCCACCGAGGGTCTGGCCGGTCAATCCCGCGCAGGGCCGCTTCACGGTCGATGGCGCCGCGCCCGACGAACGGATCGCCGCCGCCAACTACAACCGCTACCGGCCCTTCGTGGCGGCCGTCACGGCCGTCGGCACCGACAAGGCGGCGGCGCTCTACAAGCAGCTCTATCCCCAGTTCCAGAAAGCCTACGAGGACCTCGGCTATCCGCGGGGCTACTTCAACGACCGGCTGGTGGCGGTGATCGACACGCTGCTCGCGACGCCGGAGCCGGCCGACCCACCGGCCGTGAACCTGCCCGAGGTGAAGGGCCCCAGGGAGCTCCAGCGTCCGTGGGTGCGCTACGAGTTCTCCGACCCCGCGCTGGAATCACTGACATCGGGCCAGAAAATCCTGCTGCGCATGGGCCCGGACAACCGGCGCGCGCTCAAGGCCAAGCTGGCGGACTTCCGGCGCCAGGTCACGCATTCGATGGCACGCTGACAAACGCTTTTCCACCGGAACGCGAAGGGCCGGGGCGGCCCGGAACCACCTGGGAGGGTGTCGCCCCGCCGCCGACATGGATTAAGTTTTTCTTAATACATACGAAAAATACATCGTTTGACGCGTTTGACTGCGGATTTCTAGACTTCTTCGTAAAGATTTTCTTACGATAGCAGCCCGGTGACACGGGCCGCTTCCTTCCCCGCACCGAAGGAGTCTCACCATGCCCAGCACCCGACGCAGCATCCTGGCCCAGGCCGCGGGCCTCGCGCTCGCCACTTCGCTCCCCCGCTCCCCCCTGTTCGCCGCTCCCGCCTGGAAGGTGAGCGGCCCCATCCGCCTGATCGTTCCCTATCCCCCCGGCGGCGGCACCGACGTGGCGGCCCGGCTGCTGGCGGCGGGCATGAAGGACCGGCTCGGGCATCCGCTGATCGTCGAAAACCGCCCGGGGGCCAACGGGGTGATCGCCGCCAACATGGTCTACGAGGCCAAGCCCGACGGGCTGACCTGGCTGTTCGGCGTCTCGGACATCATCGCCACCACGCCCAACGTCAACCCGAAGATCGTCAAATTCGACACCACGCGCTACAGCGCGGTGGCGCCCGTGGGCCGCGGCGGATACGTCCTCGCCACGCTTGCCGAACGCGCCCGGCCCACGCTCCAGGAAGTGCTGGCGGAGATCCGGACCCCCGGCTCCCGGTTCACCTATGGACATTGGGGACCGGGCAGCATGTCGCAGATGGCGATGGAGCAGTTCAAGCTGGAAAACGGCATCCCGCAGTTGACGGCGATTCCCTTCGGCGGTTCGGCAGCGGTGCTCAACGCCGTGCTGGGCGGGCACATCGACTACGCCTTCATCACGCCCAATCTGGCCGCGCCCAACCGCGACAAGCTCAAGATGTACGCCGTCAGTTCGGCCGAGCGGATACCGCTGCTGCCGGACCTGCCCACGCTCAAGGAGCTGGGTTATCGCACCCACGCGGAAACACTCTACGGCGTGTTCGCGCCGCCCGGCACGCCCGAGGCGGCCATCCGGTTCTTCAACGACGAAATCCTGCGGGTCACCGGCGAAGAGTCCTTCATCAAGCGCCTGGTCGACCTGGGCTACGCCCCGATTCCGATGACGCCCCAGGAAATGGGCGACTACGTCCGGGCCGAGCTCAAGCAGTGGGGCGAGTTGGTCAGGCAGACCCACATCCAGGTCGACTGAGCTTCGAGAGAACCACACCCATGACCCATCATTTCGAAGGCCGCAGCGTCGTCGTCTCCGGCGCGTGCGGCGGACTCGGCCAGGCCCTGGCCCAGGCATTCGGCGAACGGGGCGCCCGCCTCGTGCTGCTCGACCGGGACGCCGCCGAACTGGACGCGCTGGCGACACGCCTGGATCCCGGTGCCCGCACCGCGGTCTACGACCAGGCGGATCCGGCCTCCATCGCGCAAGCCATGTCGTCGGTCGGAACGATCGACGTTTTCATCAACAACGCCGCATACATGATCCGCAAGCCCCTCTTGGACATGGAGGACGGCGAAGTCCGCCACCTGATCGACGTGAACCTGACCGGCGCCATCCTGATGGCGATGGCGGCGGCCAGGGCCATGCGCGATCGCGGCGGCGTCATCGTCAACCTCGCGTCCCAGCTGGCGTTCACCAGCGAGCACGAACGCGCGGTCTACAGCGCCGCCAAGGCCGGCCTGGTGCAGTTCACGAAGAACGCGGCGCGCGAATGGATACGGCACGGCATCCGGGTCTGCGCGATCGCGCCGGGCGTCGTGCGGACCAACATGACGGACAACCTGAGCGACGAGGTCAGGCGGCGCCTGATGTCGCGCGTGCCGACCGGAGAGATGATCGGACCCGATGCCATCGCCCGGCTGGTGGCCCTTATCGCATCCGACGAGGCCTCGTCCTTCGTTGGCCAGACCCTCATCGCCGACAACGGCTATCTGCTCCAATAGGTGCCCCGCATGACCTTCGACACCAAGAACGACCGCTACCGCTTCTCGTCCATCGCTTCCCGCCCCGCCTATGCCTGGCCGAACGGCAGCCGCCTGGCCGTCTACATCGCGCTGAACGTCGAGGCCTTCGAATATGGCCGCAACCCTGGCCCGGACTTCACGACCATGCCGGCGGCGCCGTTCCACCGCGGCTACGCGTATCGGGACTATGGCAACCGGGTCGGCATCGTCCGCATTCACGATGCGTTCGCCGAACAGGAGCGGCCCCTGGCGATCCTGGCCAATCTCTCGGTCTACGACGCCTGCCCGGAAATCCTGGTCCCGTTCCGCCGGCGGGGCGACGAGTTCGTCGGCCACGGCCGCACCAATTCGGAACGCCAGCTCGACATGCCGGAGGACCAGGAGCGGGCAATGCTGCTGGCGGTCCGGGCCCGCATGGAGCGGGAGGAAGGCACGCCGCCTTCCGGCTGGCTGGGTCCGTTCATCTCGCAAAGCCCCCGCACGCCCGAACTGCTCGTCGAGACCGGCTATCGCTACATGCTCGACTGGTGGTTCGACGACCAGCCGCAATACTTCAGGACCGATCGCGGTCCCATCCTTGCGGTGCCCTACCCGTCGATGGAAATGAACGACATCCCCGCGCTGATCAACCGCGGACTGTCCGACGCGGATTTCGAAGCCATGCTGATTTCCGGCTTCGACCAGATGCTGGCCGAGTCGCGCCGGCGCCCGCTGGTGTACGCGGTCTCCATCCACACGTTCCTGATGGGCCAGCCGCACCGGACAGGCATCCTCACGCGCCTGCTGCGGCACATCCGGCGCCACGCGGACGACGTCTGGTTCACCACGCCCGGCCGCATCGCCGACCATGTCCTTTCCCTGCAGCAAGCCTAGCAAAACGGAACCCGCCATGCCCACGACCTCTTCGCGACCGCCCATCGCCTCGCCCGTCCCGCCGCTCAGCGACCTCGACCGGATCCGCGCCTTCATGCGCGGCCAGGGTGTCGACCTGCTGCTCGGCAAGGAAGACAGCGCGCTGTACTACCTGTCGGGCCACCATTCGGACTCGACGCTGTGCCACTTCTACGACGACTGGGCCTGCGCGCTGGTACCGGCCGGCGCGGACGCGCCGCCGGCGCTGCTGATCCAGGAATACGACCTGGCCTACCAGGCCACGCGTCCCACCTGGCTGCCCGAGCTGCGCGTGTATGGCTCTCCCTGGTCCAGCGCCGGCACGCTGCTGCAGGACATCGAGGCCGGACACGGCATCGAGACCGAGCTGCGGCAACCGATACGCGACCTGCTGGCCAGGACCGCCGACCACCGGACCGACGAACTGACCGATGCGATCCGCGCCTACGTGGAAGAACATTTCGGCAACCGGACGATCACGCTGGCCTGCGACGATCTGCGTTTTCACCAGACGCTTCGGCAGGCCCTGGGAGAACGCGTCCGGCTCGTGGATGCCCGGCCGCTGCTGCGGCGGATCCGGGCGGTCAAGACCCCGGCCGAGCTCCAGTTGCTGACCCGCACCGCGCAGATCAATGCGGCGGCCCTGCGCAGCGCCGCCCGGTCCGTGCGGGCCGAGGCACCGTGGGAAGACATGGTCCAGGCCTATCGCCGGACGTTGGCCGAACACGCGGCCAAGCCCCGGGGCGAGCGCGGCATGCTGTTCAACAGCGGCCCCGATGGAAGCTTCGTGCTTGACCACGACTACGTCGAGCGCAAGCGCTTCGCGCCGGGCGACACCGTCGTGATGGATGCCATCTGCGAATACCGCCTCTATCTGGGCGACATGGCCCGCACGGCCGTGATCGGCGAGGCCTCGCCCTCCCAGAAGCATTTGTTCAAGGCGGTGCGCACGGCGCTGGAAGAAGGCGAGCTTGCCATGAAGGCGGGCGCGCGCACCGGCGCAATCGCGGATATCGCCGCGGACGCGATACGCCGCCACGGCCTGCGCCCCGAACTGACGACGCTGACGCTGCACCCGATCGGACTGGACATCTTCGACTACGCCGAGCCCGGCCACATCCGCGACGGATGGACGCTGGAGAACGATTCCGTGGTCAATTTCGAGGTCTTCTATCGCGATTCGGAATACGGCGGCGTCCACCTGGAAGACTCGGTACTGATCGGCGCCGCCGGCGCGCGCGCCCTGGTCCCCGAACCGCGGGACCTGATGGAGCTTTGACGACCGGACGCCGTCAGGAACGGGCTCGCGGGGCCTCTTCGTAGCGGGCCACGACGCGCTTGAGATTGAGGCAGAGTTGCTCGGCCACGTCGGGAAGTCCGCAATGGGGATTGCGCACGAGGTAATAGCCGGCATCGCCGGCGGCATCGTCCGCCGCCGGCGGACCGAGCGGACAGACCAGGGCACCGGAAGCCAGTTCGCGCTTGACCAGGGCGCCCCGGGCCAGGGCGACGCCCAGGCCGGCCAGCGCCGCTTCGACGACCAGGTTCGGATTGGAGAAACGCGAACCCGATTTCACGTCGACGCCGGCCACGTTCCTCGCCGCGAACCAGTCGGCCCACGATGGCACCGCGGAGTCGTTGACCTCGGCGACTTCGTGGATCAGATGATGGTGGCGCAGGTCCTCCGGGCGGGCGACCGGCTGCGCGGCAAGCAGGCGGGGATGGCAGACCGGCACCTCGAACGTGGGCACGAGCAGTTCGCTGCCCTGGCCGAAGAATCGTCCGCTGCCATGGATGACGGCGAGATCGATATTGGTGTCGTCCAGGTGGAAGGGCACGAGCGAGGTCGACACCCAGAAGTCGCAACGATCGGTATCCGCTGTCAATTCATGGAAGTGCGGAATCAGCCAGCGCACGGCGAACGAAGGCGGCACGGAAAGCCTGAAACTGCGCCGCAGCCGCTGCCCCTCGGCGAGGTTCATCGCGTTGAGCAGATGGTCGAAGCTTTTGCGCAATTCGGGCAGGCACGCCCGCCCGGCATCGGTCAGCACGAACTTGCGGTTCTGGCGCTTGAACAGGACCTGGCCGGCGTAGTTCTCGAGCAGCCGGATCTGCTGGCTGACGGCCGCGGCGGTCACATTCAGCTCTTCCGCGGCACGAGTACAGGAACCGTGGCGGGCCACGCTTTCGAAGGCACGCAGGGAAATCAGGGAGGGAATGCGACGCAGCAGAGTGAACTTATCGTTATTGCCTTCGGGCTCTTGATCGCTTTGCATGAACGGCGTGCCGGGAGCGGGCATGAAAGGCGGTCAATATAAGTCAGGGCCCATGCCCTGTAAATTCTTTCGGCCAGCCGGCCGCGAACAGGATCATGCCATGCAAGACTGGAACGAACTTTTTTCCCAGGAAGAACTGGACATCTACGACACCGCGGGCTTCGGCCGCAAGAGCGGCATCGGCAGACGTCCCGCGCTACTGGTGATCGACATTCAATACCGCACCGTCGGGACCCGGCGCCTGCCGATACGCGAAGCCCAGCGCGAATTCCCGACCGCATGCGGCGAACGCGGCTGGGAAGCCATCGACGCCCTCCAGCCGGTCATGCGCCTGTTCCGCGCACGCGGCTGGCCGGTCATCTATGCATACGTCGCCCCCAAGGCGAAGACCGACGGCGGCCGGCTGGCGCAGAAGGTGCCCGCCATCATGGACATTCCGCCGGCCGGCTACGAGTTCGTCGCAGAACTCGCCCCCGGGCCCTCGGACATCCTGATACCGAAGAAGCATCCGAGCGCCTTCTTCGGCACCGCGCTCACCAGCCACCTGATCGACCTGGGCGTGGACACGCTGGTGGTCGGGGGATGCACCACCAGCGGCTGCGTCCGTGCGAGCGTGGTGGATGCTTTCTCACTGAATTTCCGGGTCGTCGTTCCCGCCGAATGCGTCTACGACCGGACCCCGACGCCGCACCGGGCCAATCTTTTCGACATGGCCCAGAAATATGCCGACGTCATGCCGACGGAACAGGCCATCGCGGCGTTGAAGGCGCTGCCCGAGCCCGCGTAGAACGCCGGCGCAGACACGGAGGAAGGCGGGACATTACCGGCCGCTCGGTTTGCATTTGCATTTTCATTGGTGCAAACCCCAGGTCTTTTCCAGGGCGGCGCCATGCGCGGCGCGCCCCTCCGGCCGCAACAAGTCGACACATCTGCGCGCCCCCTTCCGCCACGGCCCGGATAGGGTAATGGTGGCCCGCTCTTCCCATGGAAGCCGGTCGGTCCAACGCCCCCACACAGGAAACGAACATGGCATCACTCAAACTCCAGGTGAACGGCGGAGAACGTTCCGTCGAAGCCGACAAGGACACCCCTCTGCTCTACATCCTGCGCAACGACCTGGCCCTGAACGGACCGAAATTCGGCTGCGGACTGGGCGAGTGCGGCGCCTGTACGGTGCTGATCGACGGCAAGGCCGCGCGCTCCTGCCTGATCCCGGCGGGCAGCGTGGAAGGCCGGCCCATCGTCACCCTGGAGGGCCTGGCCAAGGGCGACGCCCTCGATCCCGTGCAGCAGGCGTTCATCGACGAGAACGCGGCGCAGTGCGGCTATTGCATCAACGGCATGATCATGGCCGCGCGGGCGCTGCTGGACCGCAACCCGCGCCCCACCGAAGACGAGATCAAGCAGGCGCTGGCCTACAACCTGTGCCGCTGCGGCACCCACCTCGAAATCATCAGCGCGGTGCGGCGCGCCGCCGAACTCCAGGGCAAGGCCGCGCCCAGGACCGCCATGGCGGAGGGCGCGCGATGAGTACGCCCATGCACGCCCCGCGCCTCTCGCGCCGCCAATTCCTGGCCGCCACCGGCAGCCTCGCCGTCACCTTCACCTTTCCCGCCCTGGTCAAGCGCGGCATGGCCGCTGCCGGCCCCGCGACCGACGCCGGCTCGCAACTGGTGGACAAGAACCTCGTCTCGGCCTACGTACAGCTGATGGCCGACGGCACCGTCCGCGCCTGCAACGGCCACGTGGACCTGGGAACGGGTATCCGTACCGCGTTCACGCAGATCGTTGCCGAGGAACTGGACGTCGACATGAGCCAGGTCACGATGGTGCTGGGCGATACCGACGTCACGCCCAACCAGGGGCCCACGATCGCCAGCAACTCGGTGCAGGCCTCCGCCGTCCCCATGCGCAAGGCCGCCGCGCAGATCCGCCGGCATCTGCTGGAAGAAGCGGCGCGGCGCCACGGCGTGCCCGTCGCGTCGCTGGTCACCCAAAATGGCCAGGTGCTGCGCGCCAGTGGCGAGCGGCTCGCGTCCTACGGCGAACTGATCGGCAACGACGCGCAGTCGGTGCCGCTGGCGGCCGACGTCCAGCTCAAGCCCGTCTCGGCCTACACGGTCGTCGGCCACCCCGTGCCCCGCATCGACATTCCCGCCAAGGTCACCGGCAAGCTCACCTACGTCCATGACATGCGGGTGCCGGGCATGCTGCACGCGCGCATCGTGCGTCCCCCCTACCTGGGCCGCGACTCGGGCGGCATGGTGGCCTCCAGCCTGGAATCGGTGGACGAGTCCTCGGTGGCCAAGGTGCGGTCGCTGGTGAAGATCGTGGTCATCAAGGATTTCGTGGCGGTCGTCGCGCGGCGCGAGGAAGACGCCATCCTGGCTTCGCGCCTCCTGAAGGTGAAATGGAAGGCGCCGCCGGCACTGGGTTCCATGGCCTCGCTGACCGACGCGCTGGCGTCCCAACCCTCCAAGCAGCGCCCGCTGAGCCGGAAGGGCGACCCGGACAAGGCCCTGGCGGCGGCCAGTCATACGGTGAAGGCCACCTACGTGTGGCCCTACCAGATGCACGGCTCCATCGGCCCCTCGTGCGGCCTGGCTGACTGGAAGGACCAGAAACTGACCGTCTGGAGCGGCAGCCAGAACCCCCACAACCTGCACAGCGACATCGCCAGGATGCTCGACATCCCCGAAGACCGCATCCGCGTGGTGCGGATGGAGGCCTCGGGCTGCTACGGCCGCAACTGCGCCGACGACGCCTCCGCCGACGCCGCCGTGCTGGCGCGCGAACTGGGCCAGCCCGTGCGCGTGCAGTACATGCGCGAGGAAGAACACGCCTGGGAACCCAAGGGCACGGCCCAGACCATGGACGTGCACGGCGGCATCGCCGGCGCCGACTCGCTGGTCTATCGCTTCGGCACCCGCTATCCCTCGAACGGCTCGCCGCTGCTGGCCTCGCTGCTGATGGGCAAGGAGAAGGCCGAGGCCACGGTGTTCGAGATGGGCGACCGCACCGCCATTCCGCAGTACCGCGCCTCGGACCTGGACATCGTGGCGCTGGACATGGCCCCCATCGTGCGCGCTTCGTGGATGCGCGGCGTGGCCGCGCTGCCTAACGTCTTCGCCCACGAATCCTTCATGGATGAACTCGCGGCCAAGGAAGGCGCCGATCCAGTCGAGTTCCGCCTGCGCTTCATGGAGGACCCGCGCCCCATCGCGCTGCTCAAGGCCGTGGCCGGGAAGGCCGGCTGGCAGCCGCGCAAGGCGCCGGCCGAACGGCCCACCAAGGGCATCGTCAAGGGCCGCGGCGTCTCCCAGCACCAGTACGTGCACGGCACCTTCCCCGGCGTGGGCGCCTCGTGGTGCGCCTGGGTGGCCGACGTCGAGGTCGACCTGGATACCGGCAAGGTCCGCGTGACCCACGTCGTGGCCGGCCAGGACTGCGGCCTGATGATCAACCCCGACGGCGTGCGCCACCAGGTCCAGGGCAACGTCATCCAGACCGTCAGCCGCACGCTCAAGGAAAGCGTGAGCTTCGACCAGAACGGCGTCTCCAGCCTGGAATGGGGCGCCTACCCCATCCTCAAGTTCACCGACCTGCCCGAGGTCGACGTGGTGCTGATGCCGCCCGACGGCAATCCGCCATTGGGGTCGGGCGAATCGGCGTCCGTCCCCGGGCCCGCCGCCATTGCCAACGCGATCTTCGACGCCACCGGCCTGCGCCTGCGTGAAGCGCCCTTCACCCCCGAACGCGTGCGCGCGGCCCTGGCCGCCGCCAACAAGGAGGCCAAATAATGAGCCGCGCAGCCAAGTGGTCGCTGACCCTCGTCATCCTGCTGGCCGTCATCGCGGCCGGCGTCGCCCTGTTCGCGCACGAATCCGAGATCCCGACCGCGTCGATCGATCCCAGGCAGTTCCCCGCGGAACAGGTCCGGCGGGGCCAGGAAGTCGCCTCCGCCAGCATGTGCGTCGTCTGCCACACCGCCCCGGGCGGGGCGGTGAACGCGGGCGGGTTCCACATGGAGACGCCCTTTGGCGTCATCGTCTCGACCAACATCACGCCCGACACCGAGACCGGCATAGGCGGCTGGTCGTTCGAGGCCTTCGAGCGCGCCATGCGTCGCGGCGTCGCGCGCGACGGCACGCACCTCTACCCGGCCTTCCCCTACACCTCGTTCACCAAAATGACCGACGAGGACATGCGCGGCCTGTACGCCTACATGATGAGCCAGCCCCCGGTGCACAACGAGCCGCAAGCCACCCGCCTGCCGTTCCCGTTCAACCAGCGCGTGCTGATGGCGGGGTGGAACCTGCTGTTCCTGGATCGCGATCCGGTCGCCAAGGTGGCCTCGGAATCGGAAGCCTGGAACCGCGGCCAGTACCTCGCGGTCGCGCTGGGCCACTGCAGCGCCTGCCACACGCCCCGCAACGCGCTGGGCGCCGAGGAAGGCGGCAAGTCCTACCTGGGCGGCGGCAGCGCCGAAGGCTGGATCGCGCCCGCGCTCAACGCCTCGTCCAAGGCGCCGATCACGTGGACCGGGCAGGCCCTGTTCGAGTACCTGCGCACGGGCTATTCCGACCAGCACGGCGCGGCGGGCGGATCCATGACACCGGTGGTGCGCGTCGGCACCTCGCAGATCGCCGAAGCCGACACCCGCGCGCTGGCCACCTACATCGCCAGCCAGATGGCCGGCGCGGCGCAAGGCAAATCCGGCCTCACGACGCAACAGCGCGAGGCGGCGGCACAGGCCGCGGTGGCCACCACCGACACGCTGGGCGCCCGCATCTACGCCAACGCGTGCGCGGCCTGCCACCACCCCGGCCCCGGCGGCCCGGACCTGTTCGGCACCCAGCCGCCGCTGTGGCTGGCCACCTCGCTGAACCTGGAACAACCCGACAACGTGATCCGCTACATCCTGAACGGCACCCAGCACGACGCGGGCAACCCGCGTGGCGGCCACATGCCCGGCTACGCGTACGCGCTGAACGATGCGCAGGTCACGGCCGTGGCGCAGTTCATGCGCGCATCCTTCACCGGCCAGCCGGCCTGGAACGACGTGCAGGACGCGGTCAGGCGGATCCGGGGCGAGTATCCGCTGGCGTTGCAGGGTAGGGAGCAGTAACGGGGAACGGGCGAGCTTCGGACCGAGGCTCGCCCATTTGTTCGTAGGGATGATTTTCGTCCATAAACGAAAATCATCCCTACGAGGCAACCATGAAAAGCAGGTCCCATGACGACGCAATGGCGGAGCGATCCTCCGCCTGACTGCCCTTCAACCCGCCGCGGCCGCCCGCGCCGTTGCCGCTTCGGCGGAGGCCGCGACGCGGCTGGCCCGTTCGGCGGCTTCCGCGGCCAGCAGGCGATCCAGCACGACGCGCGACTGCACGCCGCCGGAATCGATGTTGAGCTTCAGGATCTTGCGGCCCGGGTTCTCGGACAGGTTGCGCTGCTGCGCTTCCAGCATGTCCAGGTCCTCGCCGAAGATCTTGCCCTGGCCTTCGCGGATGGTGGCGGTGAGCTGTTCGTCGTCGGGCTTGAAGTTGCGCGCCATGCCCCAGAAGTACCAGATCGAGGTCTCGGTCTCGGGCGTGATGAAATCGACCACGATGCTGGAGGCCTTGGACTCGGCCGGCGCGTCATAGCCGCCCTTGCCGGCGTGCGCCACGCCCACTTCGATCAGCACGTGGCTGGGCGGGGTGAAGCGGCAGATCTGCCAGCGGTCGCACGGCACGTCGTCGGCCAGGCCGTTGCCGCGCAGCGCGGCGGCCCAGAACGGGGGCGGCTTGATGTTTTCCATGTGGCGGCTGGTCACGACCTCGTCGCCGATGGTCTTGGTGGCGGGCGCCGATTCCTCGATCTCGGCCTGGCCGATGCTGCTGGCGTGGACGTAGGTCTCATGGGTGAGGTCCATGAGGTTGTCGATCATGAGGCGGTAGTCGCAATGGATGTGGTACAGGCCGCCGCCGTAGGCCCAGTCGGGGCTTTCGGCCCATTCCAGGTGGTGGATCCTGGCGGGATCGGCCAGTTCGGCGTCGCCCGGCCAGACCCAGATGAAGCCGTAGCGTTCCACGGCGGGGTAGCTGCGGATGCTGGGGAAGGCGCGCACGCGCTGCCCGGTCATGCCGGCGCAGGTGCCGTCCGGGTTCATGCGCAGGCCGTGGTAGCCGCACACCAGTTCGCCCTTGTCGATGAAGCCCAGCGACAGCGGCGCGCCGCGATGGGGACAGAAATCCTCCAGCGCGGACACCTTGCCGTCCTGGCCCCGGTAGAAGACCATGCGTTCGCCGCAGATCTGGCGGCCCAGCGGTTTTTCGGCGACTTCATCGGGGGTACAGGCGACGTACCAGGTGTTCTTCAGAAACATGGTCTTCCTCCAGGAGCCCGGCCCGTGGCAGCGGCAGGGCGCATGCGAGGAACGGAGCATCATCAAATCTGTATACAGGTTGATTTTGCTCCGGAATCAAAACGAGGGAAACAGCGGGAAAACCCTAGTATTTTTGCGCCATAACACCGGAAGCAGTCTTACCCTGCTGAAAATCTGTATACAGGTTTGCGCGGCCCGTTATTGCTCCAGCGTGATGCCCCGCTTCCGGATCACGTCTCCCCAGCGCTTGAGATCGCCGGCGGTCAGCGCCGCCATCTCGGCCTTGCCCCCCTCCAGCGGTTCGACGCCGATCTCGCGCAGGCGCGTCTGGACGTCGGGACTCTTCACGATGGCTTGCAGGGCGGCCGACAATTTGTCCACGGTGGCCGCGGGCGTCCCCGCCGGCACGACCACGCCCTGCCAGGCATAGGCCACGATGTCACCCACTCCGGCCTCGGCCAGCGTCGGGACCTCCGGCAGCGAGGGCAGGCGGGCCGCCTCGGCCACGCCCAGCGCGCGCAGCTTGCCCGCCTGGACCTGCCGCATGCCGGTGGGCACGCCGATGAACGAGACGCCGATGTGGCCGCCCAGCAGGTCCTGGGTCAGCGGCGCGGTGCCTTTGTAGGGCACGTGCAGCAGCGGCGCGCCGGTCATTTCCTTGAACAGTTCGCCGGCCAGGTGCTGCGGACTGCCCAGGCCGGGCGAGGCATAGCCCATGGATCCGCCCGCGGCCTTGGCCAGGCGCACCAGCGACGCGACCGAGTCCGCCGGCACCACCTGCGGATTCACCACCAGCAGCAGCGGAAACTTGCCGTACAGGGCCACCGGCGCGAAGTCACGCGACGGGACGTAGGGCAGTTTCTTGTAGAGCAGGGGGTTGAAGACGACCGTGCCGTTGTCGACCGAGAACAGCGTGTAGCCGTCCGGGGCCGATTTCGCCGCCGTTTCTGCCGCGACGATGGTGGCCGCGCCGGGGTGGTTCTCGACGATGACGGGCTGCCCCAGCTTCTCGGCCAGCCTGGCCGCCAGGATCCGTACCGCGTTGTCGCTGCCCCCGCCGGCGGGGTAGCCGACGATCCACCGCAAAGGCTTGGCCGGGAACCCCTGTGCATGAACGCCGGGGGAGGCCAGGCC
Source organism: Alcaligenaceae bacterium SAGV5 (assembly GCA_009360345.1). GTDB lineage: Bacteria > Pseudomonadota > Gammaproteobacteria > Burkholderiales > Burkholderiaceae_B > Pigmentiphaga. The sequence goes on along the minus strand of SPDP01000001.1, from coordinate 536,179 downwards.
CACCATCGCAATGCCCCCGATCTGCAGCAACCGCTTCATCAATCCGAACATCGCCATTCTCCGGTTGGAATATGTCTGGACGCCGTTCGCCCCTCAGGGCTGGGCTCGTCCGCGCCGCACGAACTGCACGAATTTCTCCAGGGCCGCCATCTGCCGGCCCAGGATCTCCCGGGTAGGGGCGTCGGTCAGCGCGCCGGCCGCATCGAACTTGGCCGGCGCCATGCCGATGAAGATCTCGGGTTTGTTCAACACCAGCGCATCCAGGAAGACCATGATCTTGCGCAGGTCGTACTGCGACCGCGCGCCGCCCAGCGGCCCCTGGGTGGCGCTGAGGATGGCGACCGGCTTGCCGGCGAAGGGCTGGTCGTCGCCCCGGGAGATCCAGTCGATCGCATTCTTCAGCACGCCGGACACCGAGAAGTTGTATTCCGGGCTGGCGATCAGCACCGCATCGGCGTCGCGCACGGCCTCCCGGGCCCGCCGGACGGCATCGGGCATGCCCTCGGCCAGGACATCGGCGTCGAACATCGGAAAGTTCCGGATGTCGAGCACCGACAATTCCATGCTCGGCGGCATGAGGCTGCCCGCGGCCTCGAGGGCCCGCCGGTTGTAGGAGGCTTTGCGCAGGCTGCCGCACAGGCCCGCGATGCGTAGGGGGGAAGTCGTCATGGGTCAGGATCGCAAGAGAAGAAAAGTGAACGGCATCAGGCCATGATGGCCGGATTGAACTCGAAGAACTCGGGTCCCACCACGTCGCTCTGCCGCAGATAGATATCGATGTTGCCCACGTGGAAGGCGCGATGGGCGTACATGCCCCACAGCAGCCCCATGCCGGACCATTCGCGGCCGACGAAGTGGACTTTCTTGCCAAGCTCGGCGGGCGTATAGCGGCCCAGCGCCTCGAGATTCTCCTCGTGCAGGGCGAGCGCCGTCGTGCGCAGGTCCGTGCCGTCGAAACGGGCCGCGGCGGCGGGATCGCTGGGCAGGGGAATGACGCCGCCGGGCTCGCAGGCCGGAATGGCGCGCACCCAGTTGCGCTCGGCCAGCACGGTATGGATCAGCAGGCTGCGCACCGTGATGCGCGACACTCGCGTGCCGAAGCGCGTGCTGGCGTTCTCGATCGGCGCCCAGTCCATCTTGCCGGCGTCCATGCGCGCCACCCAGTCGTCGGAATAGCGGACCAGCCGGTCGAACAGGGTCAGGAAACGGGTGAATTCCTCGGGCATGGCGATCTCCTTTCTTGTGTTCACAGGGGCACGGCCGCTTCGCCGGCCAATATTTCCCGGGCTCGCCGCAGCGGACCGTGGTCGACGAAATCCTCGAAGGCGATGGGCGCGGCCAGGAAGCCGTGCCGCAGCAGGTGGTCGTGCTGCACCCGCAGCGCCTCCACCCACTCGGGCCGCAGGTCGACCTCGAGTTGGCGATGCACGTCTTGCGGAAAAGCCGCGTCCACGAGTTCCTCGGGCAGGCCGGTATCGGCGGCGATGATGCGCTTGGCCTCGCGTTCGTTGGCCTGTGCCCAGGCGGCCGCGCGCAGGACGGCGGCCAGGCAGCGCGCCACCAGTTCCGGCTGCTCGGCCAGCAGGTCCTCGCTCACGGTCAGGGCCAGCGGCGCGTCGTTGTTCACGCGGCCGGCCAGGTCGGGGCTGGCGGCCGCATCGGCGATGGCGACCGCCCCGGTGAACCCCATGACCACGGCGGCGATCGCGCCCTGGCTGTACAGCGCGTCCACCTCGCCCCGGACCAGCGCGAAGGCTTCCTCGCGCTGATGGCCCAGCATGCAGTGCGCGCCCCAGAGGGTGGCCGTCTGGGCGGTGGAGGCCGTCGCCCCGTCCATGAAAGTGCGGTTGGTCGAGACCGGCGTCATCGCCACGTCGTCCATGGTCATGCCTTCAAGCGCCAACGCGAGTTCGGTGCCCCGCAGCGACGAGGCCTTCCAGAAATCGATGGAATCGCCGGCGCGTATCGGCAGCGACACCTTCCTGCCGGCCAGCGCGCGCACCGAGGCGATGCCGCTGTCGGGCATGACCAGCATGGGCTTGATGCTGTCGTTCCACGACAGGCCGATCAGCTTGACCCGGCCGCCGCGCGAACGGGTCACCAGCGGGGGGCCGTTGCCGCCGTGGCGGAACGAGTTGGGCTGGGAATGGTGGAAATGCGACTGCCTGACCTGATTGTCGGTGCTCGATGCGAGCGACCGCGCCACGATGCCGTCGCGCGCCAGCTCGGCATCGAGGAAACCGCGCTCGACGGCGACGCCGAATGCCGTCGGCACCGGGCAGCGGGTGTACCAGAGAGTGGAAGGATTCATCGTGCGGGACTCACCGTTCAATGGAGAATGTTCACTGCCCATCGCGCCGCTCCAGCCAGGCCCAGGCGTCGCGCCGCAATTGCCGCTCGGCCTCGCTGCCGCCCACCACCGTGGAGGCGGGCACGTCGCGGCCCTTCCTGCGTTGCCGCAGGCGCATGAAGGCCAGCCCCGCATCCGGGGTGGCCAGGTCGACCTCGCGCAGCCAGGCGGGCGCCTCGCCCTGCGCCGGATCGAGCCGGTCCTTGTCGAAGATCGCCGTCCAGTGCAGGATGCCCCACTTGCCCGCGCGCCGTTCCACCTGGTCGAGGAAGCGGCAGTGGCCGGTGTAGTCGAACAGCTGTCCGTCGATGTATTCGCGGATCAGGATGGCCATGTCGGACTCCAGCAGGGCCCGGTCGCCGCGCTGCTCCACGCGGCAGTTCCCGACCCCGTGCTTGCCGTGTTCGCCGGGCTTGCGCGCCGCGTCGCTGGCCGCCAGCAGCGGCACCAGGTCCGCGACCTTGCCGTTGAACCACGAGATGCTGGCCGTCGCCTCCGGATGGAAGCAGCCGGACATGCCGGTGAAATCGCCCTGGTCGCGATGGAAGGCCCACCGCTGCCGCAGGCTTCGTATGGCGAGGTCGTCGTCGGCGGAAGAAGACATGGCGGCGCTCCTAGGCGAAAGGCTGCTCGATGGCGTCGTAGCCATAGACCCAGTCGTAGCGGTCCTCGACGCGGTCCGGCTCCCACTCGCGCCGGATGTGGTCCCGCGCGCTGCCGGCCTCGGCCAGCACGGGCGCATGGACCCGCGTGATCTGGGCCGCCGACTCGTTCACGATCCTCGTGGTCCGCTCGACCCGCATGCGTTCGTACGACGCCAGCGCGGCGGGGATGTCGCCGGGCGTGCGCCGCAGGCAGCGGCCCAGCACCATGGCGTCTTCCAGCGCCATGTTGGCGCCCTGGGCCATGAAGGGCAGCGTGCTGTGGCAGGCGTCGCCCAGCAAGGCAACGTGTCCCCGCACCCAGACGGGCAGGGTGTCGCGCACGATCAGGGCCCACTTGTAGGGCACCTCGATGCGTTCGATCATCGCGATCACGTCCTCGTGCCAGCCCTGGAAATCCCCCAGGCACTCTTCGATCGTGCCGCGCGCGTTCCACGACTCGACCGTCCAGTCCGCCCGATCCACCATGCCGATGAAGTTCAGCATCCGTCCCTTGCGGATCGGGTAGGTCAGCACGTGCGCGGTCGGGCCCAGCCACGACACCCCCCCCGTGCGGTTGATCGATGCCGGCAGGCGGTCGGCCTCGATCAGGCCACGCCAGGCCATGCAGCCGGTGAACCGGGGCTGGTCAGCGCCGAACAGGGACTGGCGCACCTTGGAATGGACGCCGTCGGCGCCGATCAGCGCGTCGGCCCGGACGGTCTGGCCCGAGGCCAGGCGCATTTCGGCGCCGCCGTCCGCCGTACCCAGCGAAGCGAAGGCGGCATTCAGGTGGATCGCGTCGCGCTTCTCGCGCCGCACGGCATCCAGCAGCAGCGCATGCAGGTCGGCGCGGTGAAACGTCAGGTAGGGCGCGCCGTACTTCGAGACGGACGCGGCGCCCAGCTCCAGGTAGCGGTTGGCATCCGCGGTGTTCCAGACGCGGATCTCCTTGCCCTGGGTCTGGGTGCCCAGCTCGAACATGGCCTCACCCAGCCCCCAGGCCCGGAGCAGCCGCGTGCCGTTGGGGCTGATCTGCACGCCGGCGCCCACCTCGCCCAGCTCGGCCGCCTGTTCGTAGATGTCCACGTCGAAGCCCTGCTTGAGCAGGGCCAGCCCGGCGGCCAGGCCACCTATGCCGGCGCCGGCGATGGCGATGCGTGTGTCGCGCGTGCTCATGCCAGCTCCTCGTGCCGCAGGTCGCGCAGCGCGGCCTCGATGACCTGTTCCAGCCGGCCCGGATCGGGCAGCATGGACGACAGCGCCAGGGCGACCTTGGCCAGGAAGACCGCCTCCTTGTCCGGCCCGGCCTCGTTCAGCGCGATGGCCAGCGCCTCCCAATTGCGTTCCAGCAGCCCCGCGGGCAATGTCTGTTCAACCAGCATGGTCCAACTCCTCTTTACTCTTTACCCTGTACCGCGCGCACCAGGCGCGGCAACACCGTTTCGGGTTCCCAGGCGCGCCACCGCGCCATCACGTGTCCATCGGGCCGGACGAGGTACACCGTACCTGGCCTCGCGTCGAAGGCCCCGGTGACCCCGGCGTCATCGACCGCGACGGCATCGACGCCAAACGGCACCCCCATCGAGCCTCGCAGGGCGTCCAGGCGCCGTGACTTGTCGGCCAACCCATCGTCGCCGAACACCAGCAGCGTGAAATCCTTGCCCAACCTGTCGTGCAGGAAGACCGGTCCACCGGCCGACGCGCCGCACGGCAGGTTCGGGCACACGGCGCCGGGCGCGGGGCCGTGGCCGAACGACCCATCGTCCGGCAGGCGCAGCGCCGACCCGGTCATGCGCAGTTCCGTTACCTGGCGCGGATTGATCAGCTCGCGCACGAAGGGTTCGCTGACCGCCAGCGACAGCACCGCTTCCTGCATGACGGCGTGTCCGCGCGTGGGCGGCGTCATGAAGCGCGTGCTCTTCTCCGCCAGCGCCATGTTCTGCCTGGCCGCGTCCACGCGTTCGATCGAATAGGTATCCAGCAAGGCCGGCGTGGCGTGTCCCGCCGCCACGCTCGCCAGCTTCCAGCCCAGGTTGTGCGCGTCGTCCACGCCGCCGTTCATGCCCCGCGCGCCGAAGATGGGCACCAGATGCGCGGCGTCGCCGGCGAACAGCACGCGGCCGTCGCGGTAGTCGTCCAGCGTCAGGCTGTGCGCGCGGTACGGGCTGATCCAGTCGATCTGCCAGTCGGCCGTCTCGCCTATCGATGTCAGGAACTCGGTCACCCGCTGGCGTACCCGCTGGGGCTGGATCTCCTGTTCCAGGTCCTCGTCGGGCAGCAGTTGGTAGTCGATGCGCCAGATGTCGAAGGGCTGCTTGTGCATGATGATGGTCGCCCCGGGAAATGCCGGCGGATCGAACCAGACGCGCCGGCCGGGCGGCTCCTTGCTGCGCATCTGGATGTCGACGATCAGGTAGCGGCCTTCGTACACGCTGCCGCGCAGTTCCTTGCCCAGCGAGCGGCGCACCGCGCTGCGGCCGCCGTCGCAGGCCACCAGCCACTGCGCATGCAGCGCGTAGGAACCGGACGGCGTATGGACCTGGGCGGTCACCCGTTCGCCGTCCTGCTCGACCTGTTCCACGCGCGACGACCAGCGCAGGGACACGTTGGGGCAGGCGCGCAGCGCCTCGTAAAGGTATTGCTCGACGTGGCACTGCGCCAGCGACACCATGGGCGGATGCTTGAGCCGGGCATCCTGCTGCACCTGGAAATCCAGCACCAGCTTGTCCCGGTAGTAGCTGCGCCCCCCCTTCCACGACACGCCGGTCTCGACGAAGCGGGTGCCCGCGCCGATGCGCTCGAAGATCTCCAGGCTGCGCCGCGCGGTGCCGACCGCGCGGCTGCCGCGGTTGACCGTGTCGTCTTCCTCCAGCACCACCACTTCGATGCCGCGCCGGGCGAGCTCCAGCGCCACGGTCAGGCCGACGGGTCCCGCCCCGGCCACGACCACCTGATGCACCGGCGCTTCCCCGCGCATTTCCGCGGGAAGCTCGAAAGGATGATGCACATAGTCGAAGTACAGGGAGTCATATCGCGCGCCGCTGCCCGATATGCCTTCGGTCGATGCCATGCTGGCCACTCCATCAAGAATCGATATGCGGCCCAAGCGCCGCAATTAGTTTCTTACGAAACCAATTTCCGGTAGTATTAGTTTCCCGTGAAACCAAGTCAAGCGATTTTCGATGACGCGCGGACTAGGCAAAACCCGCATGCCGACAAGTGCGGACTCTGCGTTCGCCGCGGCAAGAGGGCTAGAATTCGCCCTTTGGCATCCAGACTCCAGCTTCGTCCCCATGGCCACCAAGCGCTCGACGTCCGCTTCCCCCCGCTCGGCGGGCGAACTCCCTTCCCTGCACCTCGACGCCTTCCTGCCCTATAGGCTGAACATGTTGTCCAGCCTGGTCGCCGACCGCTTCGCGCGCAGCTACGCGGCGTATTCCGAGCGTTTCGGCATCGACGGACCGCGCTGGCGCGTGATTTCCTTCCTGGGGGAGAGGCGCGGCACGGAAGAGGAACACGGCGCGATGACGGCACGCGACATCTGCGCCAAGACCCGCATGACCAAGGTCATGGTGTCGCGCGCGATCACCGATCTCGAAGCCGCGGGGCTGATCCGGCGCCGCCCCAACGAGAACGACAGGCGCGAGGCCTTCCTGGACCTGACCGATGCCGGCGAGGCGGTCTACCGGGCCGTCGTTCCTGTCGCCCTGGAATTCCAGGAAGACCTGCTGGCGGATCTGTCGCCGCAGGAACGCGCGACGCTGTTCCGCGTCATCGACAAGCTGCAGGGCCGCGCCCTGAAGATGTAATGGCCGTCCTTATGGCGGAGGCGGTGTCCCGCTAGGCCGGCTTTTCGATCTCGAACGCCGCTCCCGTCTCGAAGAAATTCCCGCCCGCGACGTAGTGGATGCTGCGCGGCATGCCGGGCTCGAACTCCCAGTGCCCGTTCCGGAATGCCCGCGGATCCGCCCAGGCCGCGACCACCTCGCCCAGGAACAGGTCGTAGCGTTCCTGGACATGCGGTTCCGGTATGACCCGGCACTCCAGCCATCCGAGGCAGCCTTCGATCAACGGCGCGCCGATGGCCTCGCCCGGAAACGCGTCCAGGCCATGCCCGCTCCACTTGTCCCGGTCCCGGCCGGACAGGCTGCCGGCATCCAGCGTGGCCTGCGCCAGTTCGCGCGACGGCACGTTCAGCGAAAACTCGCCCGATCCTTCCACCAGTTCGCGCGTCAGCGTATGGCGGTCGATCACCACCGCGACTTTGGGCGGCGCATAGTCCAGCGGCATCGACCACGCCGCCGCCATGACATTGCTGCGCCCGCCGTGGGCACTGCCCACCAGCACGGTGGGACCATGGTTCAGCAGCCGGTAGCACTTGGCGAGTTCAACGGGCAGGCGTTGCGGCATGGGAGTCTCGGGATGCAGAATGTCCTCCTCACAGGATACCGCGATGCCCGTTCCCATTCTTTCCACGCCGCGCCTGCAGTTGCGGCCCCTGGCGCTGGCCGACGCCCCGGCCATCCAGCATGCCTTCGCGCGCTGGGAGATCGTGCGCTTCCTGGCCGACCGCGTGCCCTGGCCGTACCCGCCAGACGGCGCGCTGGCGTTCCTGCGCGACGCGGCGCTGCCGGCCATGGCGCAGGGACGCGAATGGCACTGGAGCCTGCGGCCCAAACAAGAGCCGGACCGGCTGATCGGCGTGATCAGCCTGATGGACGACCCGGACAACAACCGCGGCTTCTGGATCGTGCCGGAATGGCAAGGCCAGGGCCTGATGACGGAAGCGGCCGACGCGGTCACGGACTACTGGTTCGGGATACTGGGCAAGCCCAGGCTGCGCGTGCCCAAGGCCGCGGCCAACCTCGCGTCCAGCCGGATCTCGGCACGCGGCGGCATGCGCATGGTCGCCACCGAAGAACGCGGCTACGTGTCGGGCAGGCTGCCCAGCGAAATCTGGGAGATCACGCGCGAAGAATGGCTGGCGCGGCGCGACGTCGACGCGCCGGCGGACCGGGGCGCGGATTCAGCGTGAACCGGCCCTAGAGCAGCCGCGTGCCCAGCGGCACATCCTTGTCCGGCACGCACAGGGCCACATGGCCGTTCTCGTCATGGAAACCCGTCACCAGGCATTCCGACATCAGCGGCCCGATCTGCTTGCGCGGAAAGTTGACCACCGCCACCACCAGCCGGCCCACCAGATCCTCCGGCTGATAGTGGTGCGTGATCTGCGCGCTCGACTTGCGCACGCCCAGCTCCTCGCCGAAATCCACTTGCAGCACATAGGCGGGCTTGCGCGCCTGGACGAACACCTCTGCGCCGACGACGCGGCCCACGCGCAGCTCGACCTTCATGAAGTCGTCCCAGTTGATTTCGTGCATACGGCCTCCATGCCCGGCAAACGCGCATGGTAAAACAGATCGCCCCCCCGCGATTCAATGGAGAGAACACATGGACAGCACGAGCGCCATCCATCACTCGGCCGCCGACGGCTACACCAAAGGGGCCGACACCTACGTCCGCGGGCGTCCCGACTATCCGCCGGAAATCGCCGGCTGGCTGCGCGACACGCTGGGCCTGCATGCCGGCGCCGCCGTACTGGACCTGGGCGCGGGCACCGGCAAATTCACGCCCCGGCTGCTTGCCACGGGCGCCAGCGTGATCGCCGTGGAACCGGTGGCCGCCATGCTGGACAAGCTGGCCGCGGCTCATCCGGACGTCCGGCCGCTGGTCGGCACCGCCGACGCCATTCCGCTGCCGGATGCCAGCGTCGACGCGGTCGTGTGCGCGCAGGCCTTTCACTGGTTCGCCACGGCCGAAGCCCTGGACGAAATCCATCGCGTGCTGAAGCCGGGCGGCCGGCTGGGGCTGGTCTGGAACATGCGCGACGCGCGCGTGCCCTGGGTGGCCGGCATGGACCGCATCGTCAATGAATTCGAGGGCGACGCCCCCCGCTATTACACCGGCGCGTGGCGCCAGGCCTTCCCCCACCCCGGCTTCGGCGCCATGGACGAACGGCACTACGCCAACGGCCACGCCGGGTCCCCGGAAGACGTGATCCTGAACCGGGTGCGCTCCACCAGTTTCATTTCGGCACTCCCGCCGGAGAAACGTGCGCACGTAGATGAGCGGTTGCAGGCGCTGATCGACGCCGAGCCCGAATTGCACGGCCGCGCCGTCGTGACCGTGCCCTACGATACCGCCGCGTATTGCCTGGTGAAGACGGATCCGGCGTAGGGCGCCATGCCCGGACCCTCCGCGACGATCGGACCGGCCCTAGCCGGGGTCCGCGGCGCGTTCGGCGGTCCCGCGCATCGCCCGCATTTCCCGTTTCAGCGATAGCGCGAGTATCGCGGCCGCGCCCAGGCAACCGGCCATGGCGGCCATGCCCAGCGAGAAACTGCCGGTACTTTCCTTGATCCACCCCATCAGGTAGGGACCGGCGAAGCCGCCCAGGTTGCCGACCGAGTTGATCAGTGCGATGCCGCCCGCCGCCGCCGTGCCCTGGAGGAACAACGGCGGCATCGCCCAGAACGGCCCCAGGCAGGCATAGATGCCGACCGAGGCCAGCCCCAGGCAGCACAACGCCATCCACGGCGTGCCGAAGTAGAGGCTGGCGAGCAGGCCGGCGACGCTGACCAGGGCCGCGGCCGCGACGTGCCCGGCGCGTTCGCCGTGCTTGTCGCTGTGGCGCCCCCAGGCCAACATCGCCACCGCGCTGACGGCATAGGGCGCGGCCACGATAAAGCCGACCGCGGCGTTCGAATACCCCATCGCCTTGGCGATCTGCGGCAGCCACAGGCCGATGCCGTACAACCCGATGACGATGCCGAAGTACACGCCGCACAGGACCAGCACGCGCCGGTCCGCCAGGGCCGGCCACATGGCGTGGTGGCTGCGGCCGGAAGCGGCGAGCCGGTCCCGCGCGAGGTCGGCCTCGACGATCTCGCGCTCACGCGGAGACAGCCATTTCGCGGTGGCGGGACGGTCCGGCAGCGCGAACAGGACGACAATGCCGAGCAGGCACGAAGGCAGTCCTTCCAGAATGAACAACCATTGCCAGCCCTTGAGCCCCATCACGTCGTCCATGCCGACCAGGAGGCCGGAGACCGGCGAGCCGACCGCGCTGGCCAGCGGCACCGCGGCCATGAAAAGCGCGATGAACTTCGCGCGGTGCCGGGCCGGGAACCAGTACGTCAGGTAGAGCAGCATGCCCGGCAGGAATCCCGCCTCGGCCACCCCGAGCAGGAAGCGCAGCGTGAGAAAGCTCGCGGTGCCCGACACGAAGGCCATGGCCGCCGAGATCAGGCCCCACGTGACCATGATCCGCGCGATCCACAGGCGCGCGCCGACCTTCTCCAGGATGAGGTTGCTGGGAACCTCGAACAGGAAGTAGCCGATGAAGAAGATGCCGGCGCCCCAGCCGAAGATGGTCGGCGTGAAGCCCAGGTCCTGGTTCATGGTCAGCGCGGCGAAGCTGATGTTCACCCGGTCCAGGAAAGCCATGAGGTACAGCAGCATCATCAAGGGAATGATGCGCGCGCTGATCTTGCGGTAAGGATCGATCGGCGAATTGGTCTCCATGCCCGCTCCGGTGGGATGCCCTCTCTGGCCGCGCCCATCGTAGCGCATTCCCCCCGGAGCGTGGCCGGCGCGGCTAGCGCGTGATGCCCTTGCTCTCGATCAGCGCGCCCAGCATGTCGTAGTCCTTCCTGAGGTTCTGCTTGAATACCTCGGGCGAGGTCATATAGGGCTCGGCCGACAATTCCTTCAGGCGCGCGCGCACGTCGGGCGCCCCGGCCGCCTTCGCGAAGGCCTGGTGGATGCGGGCCACCAGCGCCGGCGGCGTGCCCGCCGGCACGAACAGGCCGGTCCACTGGTGCGGATTGAACGTGGGATAGCCCGCCTCGGCGAAGGTGGGCACGTCCGGCAGCGCGTCCATGCGCTGGTCGCTGGTCACCGCCAGCGCGCGCACCTTCCCGCCCAGCGCCTGGGGCACCGCCAGGGTGGCCGAGATCAGCAGCGCCTGCACGTGCCCGCCCACCAGGTCGGTCATGGCGGGGCTGCCGCCCTTGTAGGGCGCGTGCACCATGTCCATCCGGGTCATGTCCTTGAACACCTCGAAGAACAGATGATTGCTGGTTCCAGCGCCGGGGCTCGCGTAGGAATACTTGCCCGGCGAGGCGGCGGCGAACGAGACCAGCTCCTTGACGGACTTCACCGGCAGCGAGGGATTGACCAGCATGACCAGCGGAATACGGACCAGCTGGCTGACCGGCTGGAGGTCCCGGAACATGTCATAGGACAGTCCCTTGTAGAGATGCGGATTGGCCGGCACGCCATCGGCGGTCATCAGCAGCGTGTAGCCGTCCGGCTCGGCCCGCGCCACGGCGCCTTCAGCCACGGTGCCGCCGGCCGCGGGACGGTTCTCGATGATGACCGGCTGGCCGAAGATCTCGGTCAGGCGCGGCTGGAAGGCCCGGGCGATGATGTCGGTGAGTCCGCCCGGCGCGAAGGCCACGACGATGCGGATCGGCTTGGCGGGCCACGCCTGTTCATTCGCGCCGGCGGCGGCGTGGATGGACAGCAGGCTGCCGGCCACGAACAGACAGGCGGCGCGCCGGGTACGGACGGACGGAATGGACTTGGGCATGCTTGTCTCCAATATGTAGGGCACTGCGTGACACTGCGGTCACTCGCGATCCGGCCGGTGCTCAGGCCGAGGGAAGGAACTTCTCGGCCCGGACCCGGTGGCGGTCCACGCCCCGTGCCGCCAGCCAGCCGGCACAGGACTCGATCATGGGCGGCGGGCCGCATAGATAGACATCGGGCGCATCCCGCAGCATGTCGTCGCGCAGCAGTTGCGTGACATGGCCACTGGCGCCGGCCCATCCCTCGCGGGAGACCGCGATGCGCTCGATCTCGACCCGCAGGATGCCGGCCAGCCCGGCCAGTTGCTCGTGGGCGAAGAACTCCGCCGCCGCGTTGGCCCCGACCAGCAGCCGGACCGGCGGCGCCGGCCGGGGCCCGCGCGCCAGGTGGCCCAGCATGGACAGGAAGGGCGCCAACCCCGTCCCGCCGGCGACCAGCAGCAGCGGGCGGCCGTTCTCGCGCAGGTAGAAATGGCCGGACGGCGGTGTCAGCGCCAGCGCGTCGCCAACGGTCGCGCGCCGGGCGAGATAGGTGCTCATGGCGCCGTCCGGGACCAGCTTGTGGAAGAACTCCAGCAGCTTGCCGCCCGGCAGGTTGGCGAACGAATAGGCTCGCGACACGCCGGCGCCGGGCACCGACAGGTTGGCATACTGGCCCGGCAGGAAATCCAGCGGCTGGTCGATCTCCAGCCGCGTCCGCACGACCGTGGACGAGACGCGCTCGACCGCCGCCAGCCGCGCCGCGATGGACGCCGGCGCGTGCCCGGCCTGGAAGTCGGAAGGATAGGGCAGCTCCACCACGCATGGCGAGCGCGGCCGCATCTTGCACAGCAGTGTCTGCCCCTGGTCGCGCTCGTCGCGCGACAAGGCCTCGTCACTGTAGTCGTCCAGCTCGAACTCGCCCGCCGTGCACCAGGCCTTGCATTCGCCGCACGCGCCTTCCAGGCAGTCGTGGGCCAGTTGCACCGAGGCGCGATAGGCGGCCTGGTAGACCACCTCGCCGGGCCGGGCCGGGAACCGGACCGTCCGGCCGTCCTCGAAGATCGCGGTGATGTCATGCATGGTGCGGCCGCCTAGATGTGATAGACATCGACCGTGCCTTCGATCTTCTCGTCGATCATCACGATGCGCTTGCGCGCGATCTTCAGCCCGCCGTCCGTGCGCCGCAGCGTGTAGTCGTAGCGCCCGCCCCGCGTGGCCTGGCCGCGCGGCCCCACGCAATGCGCCAGCCAGGACGCGGTCACCTCGACCTCGTCGCCGGACTGCCCGGTGACCAGGATGTTGGTCGTCTGGTGCGCGGTCCGGTCCAGCGGCAGCGACGCGAACGAATCGCGGCTGCGGATGCGGAACACGCGTTCCTCCAGGCCCAGCCGGGAATCCATGTGCATCAGGCACAGCTGCGTGCGCGGGTCGGTGGTCAGGGTGTCTTCCGACAGCCAGGCGGGCACGAAGTACTCGACGTCCGGCGCGAACAGGTCGAGCCACGCATCCCAGTTCTTCTCGTCCAGGTAGATGGCCTCGCGGGCCAGCAAGGTGGATACCTGCGCGTGCAGGTCGGTATCGACGGCCATCAGTCCCGCTCCTCGTTCATCACCCGCAGCCAGTGGCGGTAGTAGCCCTGGTAGAAGACCTCGTGGTCCCAGTTGTCGGACACCGCGACCGCCTCGCAGCCTATGTCCATCAGCGGCTGGCATTGCGCGCCGGGCCGCATGGCCTTTTCCCCCCGGCCGTAGTCGTTCCACCGGCTGAGCCTGGCCTCGCCGCCGACGGCGGTGTCCTCCAGCGCGGCGATGTCGTCCGAGGTGGCCATGCCCGTGGGCAGGTAGAAATCCACGAACTTGCGCAGCCGCGACGCCCGGGCCTCGGGGCTCTCGCCGCGCGGCGCGATGCACTGGATGCGGACCTCGGTGCGGTCCGCCGACAGCGGCCGCAGGATGCGGATCTGTGTCGAGGGCTGGTCGAACAGCAGCATGTTGGGGAACAGGTAGAGATTGCGCCCCATGCCGACCATCCAGTCCACCTTGCGCTCGTCGAACTCGCCCAGCAGGCGCTCGCGGGCTTCGTACAGCGGCGCGGCCTCCGGCGTCGAGCGCCGGGCCCAGATGCCGATGTGGCCGTTGCCGAAATCCGCGGTGCCCGATTCGACCCTGCCCACGATGCGGCCAGCCTCGGTCTTCTGCGTGCCGGCGCCGCCGCGCGCTTCCTCGCGCATGGTCATCGTGGCGGCGAAGACGCGGTGGACGGTGCTGACGTGATAGCCGTCGACGCCGTTCTCGCCGCCCATCTTCCAGTTGCCGCGGATGATGTAGGTGGAATCGCCCTCGACCACCTCCAGCCCCTCGGGCGACTGGTCGGTCATCAGGTCTATCCAGGCCCGGGTCGGCCCCAGGTGGTCCGCCAGTTCGCCCACGTCGGCGCGCAGGCTGCCGAATACGAAGCCCCGGTAGCTGTCCACCCGGGGCACCACCTTCAGGCCAAAGCCGTCGCGCAGGGTCTCGTCGTCCGCGTAGGCGCCGGTCTCCTGGTTCTTGATCTTGATGCAGCGCCCCGTCTCGGCATAGGTCCAGCCGTGGAAGCGGCAGGTGAAGCTCCTGGCCGATCCCTTGCGCAGGGGCGCGACCACGGTGCCCCGGTGCGCGCAGGCATTGACGAAGGCGCCGATGCTGCCGTCCTTGCGGCGGTTCACCACCACGGGCTGGCGCCCCATGTAGCGCGTCACGTAATCGCCGTGCCGGGCCAGCTCGCTTTCGTGGCACAGGTAGACCCAGCCGCCTTCGAAAATGCGGGCCATCTCGGCCTCGAACAGCGCCTGATCCCGGTAGATCCCGCGGTCGACCAGGAACCTGCCGTTGTCCGCGTCGTCCAGCACGTACCCGGAAAATCCGGGCCCGCTGGCGGGTGTCGATGTACTCATCGTCTCGCTCCACTCGATATGGAGCGAATCTTAGGTTTGGGGTAGATATATGTAAAATGAAATGATTGAATCTCTTTCATTCTTCAAAAGAATGACACAGGCATGGACAAGCCGTTGTCGCGCAAGCTGGACCTGAACCTGCTGGACCTGTTCGATGCCATCTACCGCACGCGCAACCTCACGGCGGCGGGCAAGGCGCTGGGGCTGAGCCAGCCCGCGATGAGCCACGCGCTGGCCCGCCTGCGCGACATGTACGGCGATCCGCTGTTCGTACGGCTGGCCAAGGGCGTGGAACCCACGCCTTTCGCCGACGAACTCGTGGGGCCGGTCTCCCAGGCCTTGCAGATCCTGGCCCAGACGCTGGAGAAGGGCTCCTTCGTGCCCGCGACCGCGCGCCGCGTGTTCCGCCTGGCGATGACCGACATCGGTGAACACACCTTCCTGCCCCGGCTCATCCTCCATCTCCAGCACCACGCGCCGCGGCTGTGCGTGGAGACGATCGCCACCAGCGCGAGCCCGGAGGAACTGGCCCAGGAACTGTCGAAGGGAACCATCGACCTCGCCCTGGGCGCCATCAATCCCGACATCGCCGGCGTGCGCAGCCGGATCCTGTTCTCGGACGTCTATGCCTGCGTGGCCCGGCCGTCCACGGTGCCGCGCGGCACGCTCAACCTGGCGGAGTTCAAGCGGGCACGCCATGTCGTGCCGAACGTCGCGGGCACCAACCATTCGGTGCTGATCGACCGCATGCTGGTCGCCAACGGCATGAGCGAGCAGGTGGTGGCGCGGGTGACGCACTTCCTGGCCATCGCCGAACTGGTGGCCGACACCGACGTCGTCGCCATCATGCCGCGCAACCTCGCGCTGTCGGTGGCGCGGCGCTGGGGCCTGTGCCACTTCGCCCCGCCGGTGCAGATGCCGGGCTACGACGTCATGGTCTATTGGCACAAGCGCCATGACCAGGAGCCGGGCAATACATGGTTGCGGCAGGCGATCGTGGAACTGTTCCAGGGCGGGCCGCAACCCGCCCCGGCGGTGGCAAGGACGCGTCGCCCGGCCCGCTGACCGCGCCTGGCGGCGTACCGGCCTTCCCCTGCGGGTCTCGCCCGCGGCCTGGCGGGCACCGGTTCGCGCCGTTTTCTCATTCTGGTCCATATATCGGACCATCAATCTCGACATGGCATTCCTTCAAACCGAAAATCCTGGTCTCGCTGGTCCATATTACGGACCGGCATTCACTAGGAAAGCCATCGAGCATGATCAAGGTATTCGACTTGCTGAACGGCGCGCGCATGACCGCCGCCTACGCCGAGGCCAGCCTGGCCCACGGCGTGGAAGCCGTCCACATCACGCTGAACAATTTTCGCGGCATCAATCCCGTTCCCGACCTGCGCCATTCGCTGAACCAGCTGGCCGACTACCGCGCGCACCTCGCCACCCTGTCTGACCTGGTCCAGGTAGTCGAGGACGCGGACGGCTTCGAGCGCGCCAGGCAGGCAGGCAAGCTGGGCATCGTGCTGGGCTACCAGAACGTGCCCGGCGTGGAGCGCGACCTGAAGCTGATGGAGCTCTTCCACGCGCTGGGCGTGCGCGTGATCCAGGTCGCGCACAACATCCGCAACCTGTATGGCGACGGCTGCGCCGAGCCGGCCGACGCCGGCCTGTCCTCGCTCGGACGCGAGTTGGTGGGCGTGCTGAACGACCTGGGCATCGTCATCGACCTGTCGCACGTGGGCGACCGCAGCGGCCTGGACGTGCTGGCCATCTCGCGCCATCCGGTGGCGGTGACGCATGCCAACGCCTACGCCCTGTGCCCCAACGCCCGCAACAAGAGCGACGCCCTGCTGGACGCGCTCAAGGCCAACGGCGGCGTGCTGGGCATCACCTATCTGCCGCCGCTGGTGCGCATGCCGGGCGAGACCCCGGGCGTGCAGGACGTGGTGGCGCACATCCGCTATGCCGTCGACCGCATCGGCGTGGCGCACGTGGGCATCGGGTCGGATTTCATCACCGACCAGCCGGCCGAGCGCTACCAGGAATTCATGCGCAAGCCCGAGGTCTACGGGACCTGGCCGTGGCGCTATCCCATCGACGGCCTGCAGGCCCAGCAGGACATGCTGGCCGGCCTGGCGGACATCGGCCTGGCACGCCGGGACATCGACGCCATCGCCCGCGACAACTTCCTTCGCCTCTTCCACATCGTCATGGCGGGCACGCCCGCCGCCTGACCCCCAAGGACACTCCATGACCAGCAAGACTCCCCTGGGCAAGCTGCCCGCCGCCGTCTTCGGCGATCTCGACATCCCCCGCTATCCGCAATCCGTCATCGACGCCTTCCTCGCCCTGGAGGACCTGACCGGCACCGTGTCCGACGCCATGGACGAGCTCGGCCTGTGCGGCGTGGTGCCGGGCTGCGACCTGCCGCCCACGCTGCCCGGACGGCGCATGGCCGGCCCGGCGCTGACCTTGCGCAACGTCGAACAGCGCGACGACGCCTACAAGGGCGCCAAGGACCGCATCTCGAAGATGGCCGAGATCGAGGCCCACAACCTGGCCGAGCCCGGCGACGTGCTCGTCATCGAAGGCGTGCCCGGCATCTCCAACATGGGCGGGCTGTCGGCCGCCATCGCCAGGCGCCAGGGCGAGGCGGGCGCCGTCATCGACGGCGCCATCCGCGACGTGGAGCAGTCGCGCTCGCAGGACTTCCCGATCTGGTCGCGCGGCGTCAGCTCCATCACGGGCAAGTGGCGGCTGGAGACGGTCGCCATCAACGGCATCGTCCACATACGCGGCGTGCAGGTGCGGCCCGGCGACCTGGTGGTGGCCGACGAAGGCGCCATCTGCTTCATCCCGCGCGAGGCCGTCGAGACCGTGCTCAAGCGCGCGCAGGAAATCGGCGAAGGCGAGGCCCGCCGCTACCAGGACATCCAGGCCGGCATGCCCATCCCCGAACTGGCCAGGCGCACCCACGTCTACAAGTTCAGCCAGGACCAGCGGGAGGCGACATGATCGTCGAACAACGGCTCTACACCTACCATCCGGGCAACCTCGACGCCTTCGTCGCGCTGTACAGGAAGGAAGGCATGGCGGCGCAGATGCGCCACCTGCCCGCGCTGCTGGGCTACTACGTGAGCGAGATCGGCGCCCTGAACCAGACCGTCACGCAGTGGGGCTACCGCAGCCTGCAACAGCGCATGGACTGCCGCGACGCGCTGTTCGCCGATCCGGACTGGAAGGCTTTCCTGGTCCAGGCCAGGCCGCTGATGCTGTCGCAGGAATGCCGCATCCTCAAGCCCGCTCCCTTCTTCCGCGACCGCCTGGCCCATCTCATCGACGACGCGCGCGGCCTGGACCTGTCCGGCCAACCCTGACGCACGATGACACGGGCCGCGACAGGCCCGCAACGGAGACACACATGTTCAAACCCCTCATCCACTGGGCGGCCGCCTTCGCGCTGGCCGCCACCGCCGCCGCGCCGGCCCACGCCGCCGACTACCCCACCCGCCCCGTCCGGCTCTTGGTACCGTTCTCGCCGGGCGGCGGCATCGACCAGCTGGCCCGCATCGCCGCGGTGAAGATGGCCGAGGACCTCAAGCAGCAGGTCATCGTGGAAAACATGGCCGGCGCCGGCGGCGCCATCGCCGCCAAGACCGTGGCCAACGCGACGCCCGATGGCTACACGTTGATCTTCAATTCCTCGTCCGCCGTCGCCACCGGCCTGCTGGGCAAGGACCGGCTGGGCTTCGATCCCGTCAAGGACTTCGCGCCCGTGTCCCTGGTCGCCCAGTTCCCGCTGGTCATGGTCGTCAATCCCAAGGTGCCGGCGCGGAACATGAAGGAGTTCGTCGAGCTGCTCCGGAAGAATCCCGACAAGTACAACTACGCGTCTTCCGGCAACGGCACCGCCATCCACCTGGCCTCCGAACTGTTCAAGACCCTGGCCGGCGTCAACATGCAGCACGTGCCCTACAAGGGCACGGCGGCGGCCATGCAGGACCTGCTGGGCGGACGCATCCACATGATGCTGGACGGCGTGCCGCCGCAGATCGGCAACATCCATGAAGGCCGGGTGCGGGCGCTGGGCGTGACCACCACCGAGCGCTCGGCCATGCTGCCCGACGTGCCCACCGTGGCCGAAGCCGTGCCCGGCTACGCGTTTCCGTTCTGGGTCGCGATCTACGCGCCGGCGGGCACGCCCAAGCCCGTCCTGGACCGCCTGGCCGCGGCCGTCTCGGCCGCCGCGAAAGACCCGCAGTCGCGCCAGCGATTCAAGGATGCCGGGTCCGAGGCGGTCGGCTCCACGCCCGCGGAGCTGGCCGCGTTCTGGAAGCAGCAGATCGATCTGTACAGCGGCATCGTCAGCAAGACCGGCATCAAGCTGGACGGCGAGTGACGGCCACCCTGCATGCTACGATGCGCGCCATGAATCGTCCCGACACCAGCGGCGCGCAGACCGTGGACCGGGCCGTCGCGGTGCTGCGGCTCCTGGCGTCGGCCGGCGAATCCGGCCTGCGCCTGATCGACCTCCAGCATGCCTCCGGCCTGTCCAAGCCCACCGTGCACCGGCTGCTGACGTCGCTGTTGCAGCATGGCCTGGTCGAACAGGACGAGGACACCCGGCGCTACCGCCTGGGCATGGAGATGGCGGTGCTGGGATGGTCCGTTTCCAGCGGCCGCGCCGACCTGCGCCAGCTGTGCGGACCCGACATGCAGGCGCTGGCCGACGAGACCGGCGACACCGCCTTCCTGGCGGTGCGCTCGGGCTACGACACCGTCTGCATCGAACGCAAGATGGGCCCTTATCCCATCAAGGCCTTCACCGTCGACGTCGGCACGCGCCGACCGCTGGGCGTGGGGGCGGGCGGCATCATCATGATCGCGGCCCTGCCCGAGGACGAGGCGGAGCTGGTGTTCGAATCGATACGCGAACCGCTGCGCGCCTATCCCAACGTGTCCGAACCGTCGCTGCGGGCCGCCGTCGCGCGGGCGCGCGAGGACGGCTACGCGCTGAGCGACGGCCTGGTCATGACCGGCGTGCGCGGCCTGGCGGTGCGGGTGTCGGATGCGCACGGCGCCCCCATGGCGGCGCTGAGCCTGAGCGCGGTGCAGGATCGGATACGTCCCGAGCGGGTGCCGGCCCTGGTCAAGGCGCTGGAAGAAAGAAGAAAGCGCATCGAGCGCAGCCTGGCGGGGCCGGGGCGGCGCCAGCGGTAGCCGGCGGGACAAGCGAATCCGCGCGAGATAAACTCGCCGGTGGTCCGCAACCGGATTTTCTTCTTCCCATGATCGACAAGACCCTTTCGAAGGGCCTGAAACTGCTGGAGGCCCTGGCGGACAGCGACACGCCGCGCGGGGTGACCAACATCGCCAGCGAGCTCGAACTTTCCAAGAGCAACGCGCACCGCCTGTTGCAGACGCTGGCCGCGCTCGGCTATGTCGATTCCGTCGAAGGCAAGTATTTCGCCACGCCCAAGATCTGGAGCCTGGGCGAGAAAATCGTAGGACGCCTGGCGGTCCGCGCCGTGGCCTTGCCCGAGATGGAAAGCCTCGCGCTCGAGACACAGGAAACGGTGCATTTGTCGATACTCGACAAGACCGAGGTCATCTATCTCGAGAAGATCGACAGCCCGCAGCCCATCCGGGCGTACACCGAGGTCGGCGGCCGCGCGCCCGCCAGCGCCGTCGCGACGGGCAAGGCGATGCTGGCCTACCAGGACGACGACATCATCGCCGCCGCCGCCGCGCGGCTCGCCCCCCATACGCGCCTGTCCCTGCCCGACGGCGATGCCCTGCGCAAGGAACTCGCCGGCGTGCTCAAGCTCGGCTATGCGATCAACCGCGGCGAATGGCGAGAGCGGATAGGCGGCCTGGCCGCCCCCGTTTTCAATCGCTATGGCAAGGCCATTGCCGCCATCGGCATTTCAGGCCCGACCGACCGCCTCACGCCGAAGCGGATGCGCGACCATGCGCAGCGGGTTTGCGAGGCCGCCCGCCGGGTCTCGGAAAAGCTCGGCTCCTCCGCCTGATCCCATCCCCCGTCGTTTCCGCCTGACCGCCTCGCGTCTTCATATGGACGCCGAGGCCATCCGGCGTCGTCCCCGCACGCATCTCCCGATTGACGGCCTTGCGCGCCGATGTTTATCATAGGTTCGTAATTTTGATACGCCGTTCTCTATTTCAGAACAAACGGGCAGTGCATAGAAGGAGACATTCATGCAAGGGCAACACAATGGGCCGGGCAGACCCTATCGGGTCGGCCTGATCCATGTGGTCGCGAAAGGCGACCCGGTCATCGACACGCAGGACATCGTCGATTTCAAACGAGGAATGGAGGCCATCGGCTATCGGGAAAACGTCGACGTGGTCTACCAGGAGTTGTACGGCAACCGCGACCAGGACCTCATCCAGGCCCATGCCGAGGCCCTCGTCGCCTGGCCCGCGGACGTGATCGTTTCTTTCCTGACCAATGCCAACATCGCCCTCAAGAAGGCCACGCGGGACGTGAAAATCCCCGTCGTCTGCTGGGCCACCAACCACATCGAAGCAGGGCTGGCCGAGAGCTACCGGCGGCCGGGCATGAATTTCACCGGCTTCTCCTACATCCCCTACAACAATTGGGCCAAGGTCAGGCTGCTGAAGATGGCGGTTCCCGGCCTGACCCGCATCGGCCATCTCTACAACCCGACCTATTCGCCCGCTCCCGCCGTGATGCGCGAATTCGCCGACGCCGCGCGCGCCATGGGCTGCGAAATGCCGATCTACGAAACGCTGCGCACCGAGGACTTCGAGTCCAGCGTCCTCGCCATGAAACGGGACGGCTGCCAGGCCGTCCTGGTCGGCCCCCATGCGCTGTTCAACATGAACGGCGAAGTCCTGGGCAGGCTTTTCCTGGATGCGCGGCTGCCCGCCGTGGGCAATCAGATGTCCATCACCCGGGCGGGCGGCCTGGCGACCATCAGCCCGGGCAAGAAGAAAGGCTGGCCGATGATGGCGCAGGTCGTCGACCAGATACTGCACGGCGCGGATCCCGCGCAGATCCCCATCGATCGCAGCATGCGCGGGCCGACCACGCTCAACCTGAACAACGCCCGGCGGCTGGGACTCCAGCTCCCCGCGTCCCTGATCGACGAAGCGGATGTGTTGATCGAATGAAAGCGCCGCCTTGGGCGGCGGCGTGATTGGCAGTCAACACATCAACCGAGGTCGGTCGTATGAACAGCATGAGATTCCTTGCATTCGCCAGCCTGCTCGCTGGCACGGTGGCCACCATCCCCTGCGTCGCGGCCGACGCATCGAACTACCCCGAGCGGCCCATACGCGTGGTCGTCAACTATGCGCCGGGCGGCAGCAGCGATTCCCTGGCGCGCTCGGCGCTGGCCGACCTGGAGTCCTTCCTGGGACAAGGCGTCATCGTCGACAACCGCCCCGGCGCCAACGGCAACATCGGCACGGGCTTCGTCGCCAAATCCGCCCCCGACGGATACACCCTGGGCGTCAGCGGACTGTCGGGGGTCACCAACTCCTTCCTTTATCGCAACCAGAGCTACGATTTCTTCAAGGACCTGGTTCCCGTGGCGATGATCGCCCGCAACCCGGGCGTGCTGATCGTCAACAAGTCCCTGCCGATACGGACGGCGCAGGAACTGGTGCAGTACGCCAAGGCGCATCCCGGCAAGCTGAACTTCGCTTCCGGCGGACGCGGATCGAGCCTGCACTTGAACGGAGAAATCTTCAAGAGCGCCGCGGGCGTGGATATCGTCCACGTTCCCTACCGCGGGGAAGCGCCCGCCTTGAATGACCTGGTGGGCGGACAGGTCCAGATGATGTTCGCGGTACTGGCTTCGGCCAAGCCCTTCATCGACCAGGGATTGGTCCGGGCCCTGGCGGTCACCAGTCCGGAACGCACGGACCTGATGCCCGACCTGCCCACCTTGCGTGAGTCGGGCATCGGCTTCGGGCTGTACTCCTGGGCGGCGATTTTCGCGCCCGCCGGCACACCCAGGCCCATCCTGGAAAAGCTGAACGTGGCGATCAGAAAGGCCATCGCCCAGCCGAAAACCACCGAACGCTTGAGGGAAATGGGTGCCGAGACCGTGGACATGGATCTCGCGCAGATCAAGGCCTACAGCGACCAGGAGCAACGGTTCT
The DNA here is from genome assembly GCA_009360345.1 of Alcaligenaceae bacterium SAGV5. Lineage (GTDB taxonomy): Bacteria > Pseudomonadota > Gammaproteobacteria > Burkholderiales > Burkholderiaceae_B > Pigmentiphaga. The sequence goes on along the minus strand of SPDP01000001.1, from coordinate 513,472 downwards.
GGGCCGGCGTGTTCTCCAAGCTGCATGTGCAGATGGACTAGCCGGCGCGGCGCTCAGTTCCCGGCGCGGGGCACCGCCGCGCCGGTGATCCCGTGGCGCGCCAGCGCCTGCTGGACAAAGCCCGACGCCTTCATTTCCTCGACGAAAGCCCGCAGGTAATCGCCGGCGGCTTCGCCCCGCGATTTGGGCAGGCCCATGGCCTGCCGGATCAGCATGAAATGTCCGGGCAGGAGATGCACGCCCCCCAGCCGCCCCGCGTCGGCTTCGAGCTGCTGGCGCACGCCTGCGGCCACGTCGGCCCCGCTTTCCAGGAACACGTCGACCACGGCCGGCGAGGTCGGCGCCCGCTCGATGTCCGCCTGCTGCAGGCTGCGGCTCAGGTAGAGGTCGTAGGCGCTGCCCTTGCCGACCGTGACCCGCACGCCCGGCCGGTCCACGTCGGCATGGGCGACGATGGGCGAGCCGTCGCGCACGAGGTAGGCGCCTTCGATCACCACGTAGGCGTCGGTAAAGGCAATGTGCTCGCCGCGCTTGGGGTCGATGGCGAAGAAGCCGATGTCGGCCTGCTCGGCGGCCACCGCCTCGACCGACTCGCCGGCCGACGGGAAGACCACCAGTTCCAGCCGCGCGCCCAGCCGCCGTGCCAGTTCCCGCGCCAGGTCCACGGACACCCCGCGCGCGCCGTGTTCGTCGTCGCGGCTGGCAAGAATGGGATTGCCGACGTTGATGGAGGCGCGCAGGACTTGCCTGGGCGTGAAGGCGGCGCGGAGGGCTTCGGTCGGTTGCATGGTGGTCTGGTTCCTTCTGTGGTCGGCCGGCGCGGGGATGCGATCGCTAGCCGGGTTCCCCGGCGCGCTGCGCTTCGATCTGCTCCATCACGTGGAGCGTCAGCCGGGTGGTGTGGCTGCGCATGGCCAGGTAGGCCTGCTCGGGCTGCCCGGCCAGCACCGCTTCCACGATCTTCTCATGTTCGCGGTGCGAGGTCTCGAAACGGCGCTCGACGCCGCTTTGCGCGGCACGGACCGGCGCGAGGCGGTCGCGCAGGTTCTCCACCTGCGCGACCAGGGTCTGGTTCTGCGTGCCCTGGCAAATGAGCTGGTGGAAGCGCGCATTGAGCCGGAGATAGGCATCGGCATCGCCGCGCCCGGCCACCCGCTGGGTTTCTTCGTGCAGCAGTTCCAGCTGGCGGCGCTGCATGGCGCTCATGCGCTGGGTGGCGATCCGGCAGCAGAGGGACTCCAGCTCGCACAGGGCCTCGAGCATGTCGGCAAGCTGTTCGGCGCTGACGTTGGCCACCACGCCGCCCCGGCGCGGCACCAGTTCGATCAGGCCACGGGCATTGAGCAGGCGGAGCGCCTCGCGAATGGGCGTGCGCGATACCTGGAAGCGCTCGGCCAGCGAAGGCTCTTCGAGCTTCTCGCCAGGGGCCAGGGTACCCGCAATGATCTCGTCAGCCAGCGACTGGCTGATCCGAGCGGCAATGGTGGTCACGAGAGCATCCTTCCATATGGACCATCGAATGCCGGCGGATTATACGCGGCGACTATCCCGCCATGAACATAAACGGCATCCGGACATTCTTGCTTCTGATTTGGAACACACTTGGTAAAAATATTATTTCAAACATGTTGACGTGTATACACGATGATCTTAAAGTATTCCTAACCGAGGGACGACCCTGGCGACGCCGCCAGCCCGTCCCATGGCTTCCCTATACACAGCAACAAGGAGATCCCGTGAACTGGCACGGTCTGGCGACTTATCAGCGCGGCGGCAGCAAGCATCCTGGCCTGGTGGTCAACGACACCCTGTACGACCTGGCGCAATTGGCGAAGGCCTGCGACGTGGACCCGGCCCGCGTGGCGGGAGGCATAGGCGCGCTGATCGCGGATTGGGCCGGCAGCGGCCCGCTGGTCGCCACGATGGCCGCTCGCGCCGCCCAGCTCGCCGCGAGCGGCCGGCTCGCCGCGGTGGAAGGCGCCACCTATGCGGTCCCCTACCAGCCCCGCCGCATCTTCGCGACGGCTTCCAATTTCTACGAACACGCCGACGAGATGGGCACCAAGCTGGCGGCGCGCAGCGAAAGCCAGCCCTATATCTTCATGAAGGCCGAAACCAGCGTGGTCGCCACCGGCGAAAACGTCCAGATGCCGCCCGAGACCAGCCGTCTCGATTGGGAAGTGGAACTGGGCGTGGTCATCGGCAAGACCTGCCGCCACGTGTCGGTCGACGATGCGCTGTCGGCCATCGCCGCCTATACCGTCTTCAACGACATCAGCGCCCGCGACCTCAACCGCCGCACCGACTATCCGTTCACGCACGACTGGTTCCGCGGCAAGAGCTTCGACACCTTCGGTCCCATGGGTCCGTGGCTGGTGCCGGCGGACTGCATCGGCGATCCCCAGCAACTGCGCATGTCGCTGGCGGTCAACGGCGAAACCATGCAGGACGGCAGCACCTCGGAAATGATCTTCTCGGTGGCCGAACAGATCGCCTACCTGTCGCGCATCCTGACCCTGCATCCCGGCGACTTCATCGCCACCGGCACGCCCGACGGCGTGGGCATGGGGCGCGGCGTGTACCTGAAGGCGGGAGACACGATGGTGGCGCGGATCGAGAACATCGGTACGATCGAAAACACCGTCGTACAGGAAAGCCGGTAGGACGACATGCCGACGATCCCACCCCTACCATGCCACCGGGCCGCGGGCCCGCAAGGAGGCAGCCGTGACATCCCCTGACCAGCAACCGGTCGCACCCATCCGTACACGCAAGCTCGGGCACCTGGTGCTGATGGTGCGCGACCTCGACGCCTCCACGCGCTTCTATACCGAGGTCATGGGCCTGCGCGTCTCCGACCGCATCGGCGACCAGATGGTCTTCCTGCGGGCGGGTGAAGACCACCACGACCTGGCCCTGTCCCGCATCCCCGATGACGCCGCCGACCGCGACGATCTGCCTCGCTACACGCGCCCCGGCCTCGAGCACTTCTCGTACTACGTCGAATCGGTCGAGGAAATGCGCCGCGCCGTGGACGTGGCCCGCCAGCTGGGCGTGACGATCGAACGCGGCATCGGCCAGCACGGCCCCGGCTCGAACTGGTTCCTGGTGTTCAAGGATCCGGACGGCAACAACGTCGAGATCTATACCGACATGGACCAGATCCCGGTTACCGCCGACCACCAGCCGCAGACCTGGGAACGCAACCTGGAGTCGTTCGACCGGCACCGCCTCGCCCATTTCGTCGTCCAGCCGCCCGCCGCGGTGCTGGCGGCCAAGGACGGCAAGAAAAACGCAGGACAAAAAGACTGAGCACGGGCGCCGCGGTTCCGGCGCCCGCCAGCCCAGCACGTAGGAATCCGGCGCGGAAGGGGCTCTTTCCATCGGCATCGCCGCGGCGCATTCGCGCTCGGGAGACCCTTTGCGCGCCCGTTATCCGGCCGCCGGCCGCGCTCGCATCGAACGACGGCCCGCTCCATCGACAACAATGACGACCGATGAAGGAGACAACACCATGAAACCCCTCCAGCAATGGCTGCGCCGCGTTCCCCTCGGCCTCGCTGCGGCCGCGATCGCAGCGGGTCCCGCCGCCGCCCTGGCCGCCGATGCCTGGCCCAGCCGGCCGGTCACCATCGTGGTGCCGTTCGCCCCCGGCGGCAATACGGACATGATGGCCCGCATGATGGCCGAACGCATGAGCAAGGTGTTCGGCAAGCCCTTCATCGTGGACAACAAGGGGGGCGCGGCCGGCACCATCGCCGCCGAACAGGTCTCGCGCGCCCAGCCCGACGGCTATACGCTGTTCATGGCGACCATGACGCAGATCGTCACGGCGCCCATGACCAACAAGATCCGCTACGACCCGATACGCGACCTCGCCCCCATCATCAACGTGGGCGGCAACCCCTTCGTGCTGGCGGTCAATCCCCAGCGCAACTTCCGCACCGTGACCGATCTCGTCAACTATGCCAAGGCCAACCCCGGCAAGCTGAACGTAGGCCACGGCGGCAACGGCACGCTGACCCATCTGTCGGCGCTGCTGTTCCTGAGCCGCGTCGGCGTGACCGCCACCACGGTTCCCTACCGCGGCGGCGCGCCGGCCCTGGCCGACGTGCTGGCCGGCCAGATCGACATGTACAGCGCCAGCGTCTCGGAAGTCATGTCCTACGCCAAGACGCCCGAAAAGCTCACGCTGCTGGCGGTCTCCAGCGACAAGCGCCTGCCGCAGCTGCCGTCGGTTCCCACCATCGCGGAAACCTACCCGGGCCACGAGGTCGACACCTGGAACGGGTTGATGGGTCCCGCGGGCATGCCCGCTGACGTGGTCGCCAGGCTGGCCGAGGAAGGCCGCAAGATGATCAACGAGCCGTCCTTCCGCGCGCAGCTCGAGAACGCCGGCATCACGCCGCTGGGTGAAATGCCCGACGCGTTCGCCGCCCGCATCAAGGCGGAAACGGCGAAGTGGAAGCCGGTGATCCAGGCAGCGGGGATCGAACCGCAATAAGCGGTCCTGGAGACGGTCGGCGCATCGGCCTCGCTACTCGGGCGTAATCCCTGCCTGCTTGACCAGCGCCGACCACTTCTTGAGCTCCTTGCCCTGGTAGACGGCCAGTTCCTGGGGCGTGGAGCTGCGCGGGTCCACGTTCAGTTCGCGCATCTTGCTCCGCACCGCGGGCAACGCCAGGAACCTGGACAGGCTCTTGTTCAGGCGATCGACCACCGGCTGGGGCGTACCCGCCGGGGCGAAAATCGCGAACCAGTTCTGGATCTCGTACCCGGGCAGGCCCGCCTCCGACATCGTCGGCACATCGGGCATCAGCTCGCTGCGCTGATCGCTGGTGATGGCAAGTGCCCGCAGCGATCCCTGGTTGACCAGCGGCACCGCCGCCACGATGCCTGAAAAATACATCTCCACCTGCCCCGCCAGCAGGTCGTTCAAGGCGGGGCCGCCTCCCTTGTAGGGCACGTGCACGATGTCGACCGCCGCCATCGTCTTGAACAGTTCCGCGGCAAGGTGGGTCGGCGTGCCGACGCCGGCGGAAGCAAAATTGAGCCTGCCCGGCGCGGCCTTGGCCCGGGCGATCAATTCCCCCACGTCGCGGAACGGCTGGCGCGCGCCCACGACCAGCAACGACGGCGACGTACCGACCATGCCCACCGGCGAGAAATCCGCCACCGCATCGTAGGGCAGCCTGGAATACAGGCTGGGCGCGATTCCCAGCGACGCGGTGCCGCCCAGCAGCAGCGTGTAGCCGTCCGGCGCCGCCTTGGCCACCATGTCCGCGCCTATGGTCCCGCCCGCGCCGCCTTTGTTCTCGATGACGATGGGCTGGCCCAGGTCCTTGCCGACCTCGGTTGCCAGCAAGCGGCCCAGCACGTCATTCGGCCCGCCGGGCGGGAACGGGATCATCATGCGGATGGGACGATCCGGGTAGGATGCGGCAACGGCGGCGGCACAGGCACAGCTCATGGCCACGCCGGCCAGCAGGCGGCCGGCGCCCTGGTGCAGTCGATGGAGGAAAGGAGGAGGGGCAGAGGGAATCCGGGCGGAATGCGGCATGAGGTCTCCTTGGATACCGGCGGCCCCTGCTTGGGAGACCGTCGAATTGCCGCTGATCGTAGAAGGGGCCCGCCACCGCGCACAAACCAGTATTTCTCACTCGGCCTTGAACTTTTCTAACGACCTGGCCGTGCCGCAGGCCACGAGCCACTCACGGAAAGCGCAGATCTTCGAGTCGTCGGCCCGCGCCTGCGGACAGACCAGGTGATAGCCGCGCGCGCGGCGCAGCACGAAGGGATGAGGCGCCACCAGGATTCCCTGCTCGAGGTCCTTGGCCACGTAGCGAAGCTGGCCCAGCGCGACGCCCAGCCCTTGTATGGCGCATTGGTAGATCACGCTCAGGTCTTCGTAGTGGACGTCGCTGGCCGAGACCTTCCTGGCCGCGCCTGCCGCGGCGATCCAGTCGGACCAGTGCTGCGGCCGCCGGTTCGAATGCAGCAGCGGCAATTTCAACAACGCCCCGGTACTGCCTCCGGCAGGCAGGGCGGCCGCCAGTTCCGGCGCCATGACCGGCGTCAGCGCATCGCTGAACAACAAATCGCTGCGCAGGCCCTCCCACGGTCCGTCGCCGTACAGGATGCCGACATCGACGGTATCGCGGCGGAAATCCACCGCGTCCACGCTGGCCGCCAGGCGGATCTTGATCGTCGGATGGGCGTGCTGGAAGGCGGGCAACAGCGGGATCAGCCAGCGCAGGAAGAAGGTCGTGTGCCCTCTTACCGTCAATACCTGCGCCGAGCCCGACGACACCAGCTCCTGCGTGGCGCGCACGATCTGCCCGAACGCGACGCTGAGCCCCTTGGCATAGACCTCGCCGCCGCGCGTCAGCCTGGGCGGCCGCTCGGTCCGGTCGAACAAGGCAAAGCCCAGCCAGGTCTCCAGCGCCTTGACCTGATGGCTGACCGCGCCCGGCGTGATGTGCAGCTCGGCGGCGGCCTCGGTGAAGCTCAGGTGGCGAGCCGCGCTTTCGAACACACGCAGCGGATTCAAAGGAGGAAGCTGAGGGTTCATGGCCATGCTCCAGCATTAGTTTTTCTAAAAACTGGATGAAGTATTTTGGATGGCGACGCGCGGGGAAGCCGCCTTAAGATGGTCCGGCCGGCCGCCGCGAACTTGTCGCGGCAGACTACATCATCCGTCAGTGCGGCGGAAGCAGGAGCATTGCGTGAGCCCAGACTACTCCACCGATTTCCCTTCGCTCAAAGACACGGTCGACGCCGCCGAATGGCGCACCCGCACGGACCTGGCCGCGTGCTACCGGCTGATGGACCGGTACGGCATGACCGACATGATCTACAACCACATCACCGCGCAGATCCCGGGCAAGCACGAGCGCCTGCTGATCAATCTCTACGGCCTGCTGTACAAGGAAATCACCGCGTCGAACCTCGTGGAGATCGACTACGGCGGCCACGTCCATCGCTGTCCGGACACCGCCTACGGCATCAACCGGTCCGGCTACGTGATCCACGGCTGCATCCACCGGGCGCGGCCCGACGTGCATTGCATCATCCACACCCATACCCGCGCGGGCATGGCGGTGTCGGCCATGGCCTGCGGCCTGCTTCCCATCACCCAGACGGCTTCGCGCTTCCACGGACACATCGCCGAACACGCATTCGAAGGTCCCGCCATCGACCTGGAAGAACAGGCCCGCCTGGTCGCCGACCTCGGCCCGCACAACGCCATGATCCTGCGCAACCACGGCCTGCTGGTCTGTGCGCCTTCGATCGCGCAGGCGTTCAACCTCATGTACCAGCTCGAGATGGCGTGCCGCGCCCAGGTCGATGCCGTGGCGGGCGGTATCGCGCAGGTCCGCCTTCCCTCCGAGGAAGTGCTGGCGCGCGCCGCGCATCTCTACCAGCCCGGCACCCGCAGGCCCTACGGCGAACTGGAATGGCATGCGATGCTGCGCTGGCTGGAAGCCGAGCCCGGGGGTTTCCCGCGCCACGACCGCTGAGCGAGACCGCATGCGCAAAATCACCTTTCGCCATCCCATCGTCGAGATCGATGGCGATGAAATGACGCGCGTCATCTGGGCCTGGATCAAGGAAACGCTCATCCTGCCCCACGTGGACGGCGAATTGCAGTACTTCGATCTCGGCATACGCAATCGCGACGCGACACGCGACCAGGTGACGCTGGACGCCGCGCATGCCACGCTGCGCCACGGCGTGGCGGTCAAGTGCGCGACCATCACGCACGACGCGGCGCGGATGCGTGAATTCGGCTCGCCCGCCATGCTGCCCAGCCCCAACGCCACGCTGCGCAACATCCTGAACGGCACGGTGTTCCGCGAGCCCATCTGCTGCGCCAACATTCCCCGCCTCGTGCCGCACTGGGACCGCCCCATCGTCATCGCGCGCCACGCATTCGGCGATCACTCCAACGCCGGACAGATCGAGCTGCCCGGGTCCGGCACGCTCAGCCTGCGCTTCACGCCCGACGACGGCGGCGCTCCGCTCGAACGCGAGGTCTGCCGCACCGACGGCCCGGGCATCGCCCTGGCCATGTACAACCTCGACGCGTCGATCGCCGGCTTCGCGCGCGCCGTGTTCCGCTACGGGCTCCAGCGCCGCTACCCCGTCTACCTGTCGACCAAGCACACCATCATCAAGACCTACGATGGCCGCTTCTCCGCGCTTTTCCAGGAGATCTTCGAACGCGAGTTCGCGCGGGCCTATCGCGCGGCCGGCCTGGCCTACGAACATCGGTTGATCGACGACATGGTGGCGAGCGCGCTCCGGTGGCGGGGCGGCTACATCTGGGCTTGCAAGAACTATGACGGCGACGTGCAATCGGACGCCGTCGCCCAAGGCTACGGATCCCTTGGCCTCATGGCATCGGTGCTGATCACACCCGACGGGCGCGCCTTCGAAGCGGAGGCCGCCCACGGCACGGTCACGCGCCACTACCGCGAACACCAGGCCGGACGAGAAACCTCGACCAATCCGATCGCCTCCATCTACGCCTGGTCGCGCGGATTGCGGCAGCGCGCGGAACTGGACGGTACGCCCGCTCTCGCCGCATTCGCCGCCGCGCTGGAGCGATCCTGCACCGCGACCGTGGAGGCGGGCTTCATGACCCGGGACCTGGCGGCCCTGGTACATCCCGGCCAGGCGTGGCTGAACACACGGGCCTTCCTCGAACGCGTCGCGGCAACCTTGCACCGCGAACTGGCCGCCTGAGGCCTCCCGGGCGTGCCGCGCCGGCGCGCTTCATCCCCTTGTTTTTCACATATGTGAAATAGCTTTCACACTGGTGAAAGCAGCGTCCTCCTGGCGTTTCCCGTCGAGATAATGCGCCGCACCCGATGCACGCGGCCACGACAGGAGACACCATGCCCCAGCACATCAGAATCGACCGACACGGCCCCATCTGGCGAGTCGTCATCGATCGCCCGGCGTCCAAGAACGCCCACGATCTCCAGACCTTCCAGGAACTGGTCGCCGCCTTCGACCAGGTCGAGGCCGACCCGGACTGCCGCTGCGCCATCCTGACCGGCGCCGGCGACATCTTCAGCGCCGGCCAGGACCTGCGCTTCACCGGGCAGGCGGATCCCCAGGCCATCGACGCCTACGGCCGCTGGAACGTCGCCGCCCGCCAGCGCATCCAGCGCAACGCCAAACCCGTGGTCGCGGCGGTGAACGGCCCGGCCATCGGCGGCGGCGTCTACCTGGCCACGTCCTGCGACCTCGTGGTCGCCGTCGACACCGCCTTCTTCCAGATGCGCGAAATCCAGGCCGGCAACCACAGCGGCGGCGCCTTCCTGTTCACCATCGGGCGCGCCCGCTCGCTGGAACTGTCACTGCTGGGCGGTCGCCTGCCCGCGCCGCAGGCGCTGGAGTGGGGGCTGATCAACCGCTGCGTGCCGGCGGCGGACTTCGATGCCGCCGTGGACGAACTGGCGGCCGCGCTGGCCGACCTGCCGCCGCTGGCCATCCGCTACACCAAGAGCGCGACCAACCTGCTGCTGGACATGGCCGGCTTCAGCAACCACATGGAGGCCGGCTCGCCGATGCAGCGCTACCTGGGCCTGACGCCCGACGGCCGCGAGGCCAAGCGCGCCTTCAACGAGCGCCGCAAGCCGGTCTTCACCGGCCAGTTCCCCCGCGTCGCCGAGTAGGAGAACCCGATCGTGCCCCAACCCCTGCAAGGCTGCCGGGTCGTCGACTTCACGCACGTGCTGTCGGGCCCCATCGCCACCAACTTCCTGCGCCTGCTCGGCGCCGAGGTCATCAAGATCGAATCGGCCGCCGGCGACACCATGCGCAACTACGGCGGCATCCAGTATGCCGATGGCATGGGCCCATCGTTCGCGTCGGTCAACTCGGGCAAGAAGTCCATCGTGCTCGATCTCAAGCACGACGCCGACGTGGCGGTCGCGCGCGAGCTGATCGCTGGCGCCGACGTGGTGACCGAGAATTTCCGGCCCGGCGTGATGGACCGCCTGGGCCTGGGCTACGAGGCCTGCAAGGCCCTCAACCCGCGCATCGTCTTCTGCTCGATCTCGGGCTACGGACAGCGCGGCGAGGTCCGCCACCAGCCCGCGATCGACCAGATCATCCAGAGCACCTCGGGCATGATGAGCCTGAGCGGCGAACCCGGCACCCCGCCCATCCGCATCGGCTATCCGGCGGTCGATACCTATTCGGGCCTGCTGGCTGCCTTCGCCATCGTCTCGGCCCTGCTGCAACGCGGCCGCGACGGCCAGGCGCAGCAGGTGGACGTAGCCATGTTCGACGCCGCGCTGGTGCTGATGATCTCGATGGCCGGCCCGCACCTGCTGACCGGCAAGCGCCCCGCCAAGCAGGGCAACCGCGGCTACAGCATGTCGCCCACCGCCGATACCTTTCCGGCCGCCTCGGGGCATCTCACCCTGGGCGCGGTCCGCCAGGACCAGTTCGAACGGCTGTGCCGCGTCATCGGCCGCGAGGACCTGATCGCAGATCCACGTTTCAAGGATCGCGGCACGCGGGTCACGCATGGCGAAGCCCTGCAGCACGAGGTCCGCCAGGCACTGGCCGGCCGCGAAGCCGCCGAGTGGGCAAGCCTGCTCAATGCGGCCGGCGTACCGGCCGGAGAAGTCCGCGAGCTTCCCGAGGCGCTGGCGCAGCCCCATCTGGACGACAGGCAATTACTGTTGTCGATCCCGGCCGGCGACCAGGCCCTGCGCGTGCTCAATGCGGGCTTCTGCTACGAACACGACGGCCCGGGCGTGGACGCGCCGCCGCCGGCACTGGGCCAGCACACGGCCGAGATCCTGGCCAGCCTGGGCCGCACGCCCGAACAGATCGCCGCCTTCCTGCACCGCGAGGATTCCAAGGCGGAATCCTGACACCACGGGGCCCAGGCCCGAGTACGACAATATCCCAAGGAGACAACTCATGAAGATCATGCATCTTGCCAGCGCCCTGTGCGCACTGGCCCTTTCGGCCACGGCCGCGCAAGCGCGCGACGCCGCCTATCCCGCCCAGCCGATCCGCCTGATCGTGCCCTTCGCGCCCGGCAGCACCAGCGACACGTCGGGCCGCGTCATCGCGCAGCAGCTCGCCAGCCGCCTCGGCCAGGCGGTCACCGTGGACAACATGCCGGGAGCCGACGGCCGCATCGGCATCATGGCGGCCAAGAACGCGCCGGCCGACGGCTACACCCTGGTGCTGGGCAGCTGGACCAATCTGTCGGTCAATCCCATCGTCGTCAAGGACCTGCCCTACGATCCGCTCAAGGACTTCAAGCCCATCTCGGGCGTTACCCGCAGCATGCTGGGCATCGCCGTGCCGGCCAACTCGCCGTACAAGACGCTGGCCGACCTCGTCGCCGCGGCCAAGGCGCAGCCCGAGAAGCTGAACTTCGGCAACTTCGCCTGGGGCTACCGCCTGGCCACCGAATGGTTCTCCAGCATCGCCGGGATCCGCTTCACCCCGATCTCGTACAAATCGACCAGCCAGATGAACACCGACCTGATCGGCGGACAGATCGACGTGGCGATGGACGGCGTCGCCTCGCTGGCGCCGTCGGCCAAGGCCGCCAAGCTGCGCATCCTCGCGGTCACCGGGGAAAAGCGCCACGTCGAGTTTCCCGACGTGCCCACCATCCGTGAAAGCGGCTATCCCGACTACACCATCTATGGCTGGTCGGCGTTGATGGCGCGCACGGAAGTCAGCGACGCGATCACCCGGCGCCTGGCCGACACCATGAAGGAGGTGCTCGACTCCAAGCCGATCCAGGAGTTCGCCGAAAAGGGCGGCTCCGAACTGCTCAAGCGCGACCCCGAACAGATGCGCGCCTTCAACGTGAAGGAAATCGCGACACTGCGCACGGTTGCCGACAAGGCCGGGCTGGTCGCGCAGTGAAACCGGCCGGACCGGTGCGGCACGCGCGCCCCGCTCAGTGCCCGAACTTGTCCGGCAAGGCCTCCATATGCTTGCGATGAAGCTCCACCACCCGCTGCAGCGCCCTCAGGAAATCGAGCTTCTTGGCGCGCAGCGCCACGAGGCTCGCGCCGATGCCCAGGGCCATCGGCGGCTGATGAACCGGCGCGGCCAGCAGCAGCGTGATGATGCCGGCCCCCGGCGTCGACACGCCTTCGCTGTAGGCATAGCCGCTTTCGCGGTACTGCTGGATACGCTTGCCCAGTTCCGCCATCGACACCCGGTGCTCCGGCAATTCGTGCGCGTTGATCTGGTTGACCAGCGCCCACAGCTCGGACGGCGGCTTGAGCGACAGCAGCACGGTGCCCATGGCCGACCGCAGCAGCGGCCGCAGCGTACCCGGCGCCACGTCGCGCCGGTGCAGGGCGTCCGGGCCGCGCACCACGTGGATGTACTGCACGTGGTGGCCGCTCTGTATCCCCAGCGTGGGCGTACCGCCCGTTTCCTCGCGCATCTGGTACATCAGCCGGGCGATCGTGCCGTCGGCCATCAGCGCATCGTTGACCCAGATGCCCAGCAGCGCCGCTTTCACCGTCGGCACGAAGGTCCGCTCGCTGGACGAATGGTCGAGATAGCCCATCTCGCTCAGCGTACGCAGCAGGGCCAGCGTGCTCGAGGCTGGATAATCCAGCGCCGCGGCGATCTCGCTCAGCGTCGCGGGCGCCTTGCGCCGCGCGAAGAACTCCAGAATCTCTATGGCCCGTTGGGCCGACTTGACCTTGGGCGCCATGCTCTTGCCTCCACCGTTGCGCCTACCCGCATTCTTTCAGCCAGGAACGAACCATGAAACTCGCCACCATTGAACTCGGCGGCCGCCAACTGCCCGCACTCTTCCTGGACGACGGCCGCGTCTGCGACCTCCAGGCCTTCGCCCAGGCCGCCCCGCCCGCCACGCTGCCCTTCCCGTGGCCCGAGACCGGCCGCCTGACCATGATCGACCTGGCCGCCGGCGGCGCCGCCACCTGGGCCTGGTGCCGCGACATCGCCGCCGTCGCCGACGCCCACCTGATCCAGCCCGGCAGCTACCGCCTGCTGGCGCCCATCCCGCGCCCGCCCAAGAACATCTTCTGCCTGGGCCGCAATTATAGGGAGCACATCCAGGAAGATAACGTCTCGCGCAACCTCGACACCGACGTGCCCCAGCATCCGCAGTTCTTCACCAAGCCCTGGACCGCCATCGTGCCGCACGAAGGCGCCATCCGCTACGACCAGCGCGTCACCCGGCGCCTGGACTACGAGGTCGAACTCGCCGTCGTCATCGGCCAGGGCGGACGCGACATCGCCGAAGCCGACGCTCCCGGCCACATCTTCGGCTACACCATCCTGAACGACATCAGCGCCCGCGACCTGCAGAAACGCCACGACCAATGGTTCAAGGGCAAGGCCATCGACGGCAGCTGCCCCTTCGGCCCCTGGATCGTCTCGCCGGAAGCGGTGGGCGATCCCCATGCGCTGCGCATCTCGCTCAAGGTCAACGGCGAACAGCGCCAGGACGCCAGCACCGGCGCGATGATCTTCTCCATCCCGCGCACCATCGCATCGCTGTCCTCGGGGCTGACGCTGGAGCCGGGCGACGTGATCGCCACCGGCACACCCTCGGGCGTCGGCTATGCAATGAATCCGCGCCAGTGGCTCAAGGACGGAGACGTGATCGAGTGCGAGATCGAGAAGATCGGGACGTTGGTGAACCGGGTGGAGGAAGTGATAAATTGACCGGCCCGACGCCCCCTGACAGCAAGCCGGCATGACCATCGAACTCGACAAGCAGGTCCGGACCACCGCCATCGCTTCGATCCAGCGGTACTTCGACCAGAACATGGAGGAGTCCATCGGCAACGTCGCCGCCGGCGGGCTGCTCGCCTTCTTCATCGAAGAGATCGGGCCCGCGATCTACAACCGGGCGGTCGCCGACGTGCAGGAACGATTGCAGCTGCGCCTCTCGGAGATCGATCTCGAAGTCCACGAGGAAGAGTTCGCCTACTGGCGCAAGTACGACCAGGCTGGCAAAGGGCGTCGAAGCTAGGCGCGCGCGTCACCCACGGCGCGCTCGCCACCACAACGCCCAGGCCGCCAGCGCCGGAATGCCGAACAACGCCACGTGGATCGGCAGTTCTTCGGCCAGGGTGTAGCCGTGGGACAGCCCGGTGCGCAGGTTCCAGATGGACACGCCCAGCCAGGCCAGCGTGAAGAGGCTCGCGGTCCGGGTGCGATGCGGCGAGGGGGCCAGGCGCAGCAGCGCGATGGCCAGGATCAGTCCGACGGCGATGAAGATCAGGGTGCGCATGGGGGCCTCGCTGGGGGACCTCCAGCATAAGGCAAGCGGTGCGTCGGATAAACCCCGGCGGGAGAAACGGCGCGCGCCCCGCTGGAGGCGTTGCGGCGCGGAATGGACAAGGCGCGGGCGCCGGGCTGAACGCGCCGGCGCCCGGGGGCGTCACCTCAAACGTCGATATTCCCCGCCATCAACGCATGCGTCTCGATGAACGCCCGGCGCGGCTCGACGTGGTCGCCCATCAGCGTCGTGAAGATCTCGTCCGCCGAAATCGCGTCCTCGATCTGCACCCGCAGCAGGCGGCGCACGGTGGGATCCATGGTGGTTTCCCAGAGCTGCCCGGGGTTCATTTCGCCCAGGCCCTTGTAGCGCTGCTTGGACAATGAACGCTCGGCCTCGGCGCGCATCCAGTGCATGGCTTCGCGGAAATCGGCCACCGGCAGTTCCTTGCGCTTGTCGCCTTCGCCGCGCTCGATCTTGGCGCCCGGGCCGATCAGGCCCTGGAAGGTCTGGGCGGCGTTGCGCAGCACGCTGTAATCCGGACCCTCGACGAAATGCCGGTCGATCACGCTGACGCGGATGTTGCCGTGGTGGTTGCGATGGATTTCCAGCTTGGGCTGCTGGGTTTCCTCGTCCACCGAGACCTTGACCTGCACCACGCCGGGCATGGACGGGTCTTCCAGTTCGGCCTGCAGGCGCTGGCGCGACAGCCCGGCCTGGTCCACGGAAGACAAGTCCGCTTCGAAGCCGCGCACGATGGCCGACAAGGTGGCGAGGTCGACGAAACGCGACAGGCGCTCGATCACGGCATCGGCCAGGTTGTACTGGCGCGCCAGTTCCTTCAGCGCATCGCCGGCGATGGGCTGGGCGTCGGCCGACGGGACCAGGCGGGCATCCTTGAGCGACAGCTCCAGCATGAAGGCGGCCTCTTCCGTGTCGTCCTTCAGGTAGCGCTCGTCGCGGCCGACCTTGACCTTGTACAGCGGCGGCTGGGCGATGTAGACGTAGCCGTGCTCGATCAGCTGCGGCATCTGGCGATAGAACAGCGTCAGCAGCAGCGTACGGATGTGCGCGCCGTCCACGTCCGCGTCGGTCATGATGATGATGCGGTGGTAGCGCAGCTTGTCGATGTTGAAATCGGGGCCGATGCTGGTGCCCAGCGCGGTGATCAGCGTGGTGATCTGCTCGCTGCTGATCAGCTTGTCGAAACGCGCCTTCTCGACGTTCAGCACCTTGCCGCGCAGCGGCAGGATGGCCTGGAACTTGCGGTCTCGGCCCTGTTTGGCCGAACCGCCGGCGGAGTCGCCCTCGACGATGTAGATCTCGGACTTCGCCGGATCCTTTTCCTGGCAGTCGGCCAGCTTGCCCGGCAGCCCCGCGCCTTCCAGCACGCCCTTGCGGCGCGTCATCTCGCGCGCCTTGCGCGCGGCCTCGCGGGCGCGGGCGGCCTCGACGATCTTGCCGCACAAGGCCTTGGCGTCGCTGGGGTTCTCGAGCAGCCAGCTCTCCAGGCTGCGCGCCACGGCATCCTCGACCGAGGGACGCACTTCGCTGGAAACCAGCTTGTCCTTGGTCTGGCTGCTGAACTTGGGCTCGGGTACCTTCACCGACAGCACGCAGGTCAGTCCCTCGCGCATGTCATCGCCGGTGGTTTCCACCTTGGCCTTCTTGGCCAGCTCGTTCTCGTCGATGTACTTGTTGATGATGCGCGTCATCGCCGCGCGCAGGCCGGTCAGGTGGGTGCCGCCGTCGCGCTGCGGGATATTGTTGGTGAAGCACAGCACGCTTTCGGTGTAGCTGTCGTTCCATTGCATGGCCACTTCCACGCCCACCAACGCACCGCCGGCCGACGACTCGGTGGCCACCGCGAAGACGTTGGGATGCAACACGGTCTTGGCCCGGTTGATGTACTCGACGAAGCCCTTGACGCCGCCGCTGAAGGCGAAGTCCTCTTCCTTGCCCTGGCGCTCGTCCACCAACTTGATGCGCACGCCGTTGTTCAGGAACGAGAGCTCGCGCAACCGCTTGGACAGGATCTCGTAGTGGTACTCGACGTTGGAGAAGATCTGCGAGTCCGCCAGGTACTGCACCCGGGTGCCGCGCTTGTCGGTCTTGCCCACGACCTTCAGCGGCTCGACGCGCTCGCCGCGGCGGAACTCCATCTGGTGCAGCTCGCCGTTGCGGCGGATGCTCAGACGGAGCCATTCGGACAGCGCGTTCACGCAGGACACGCCCACGCCATGCAGGCCGCCCGAGACCTTGTACGAGTTCTGGTCGAACTTGCCGCCCGCGTGCAGCTCGGTCATCACGATTTCCGCGGCGCTGCGCTGGAATTCGTCGTCCTTGTGCACGGCGGTCGGAATGCCCCGGCCGTTGTCGGAGACCGAGATCGAGTTGTCGGCATGGATCGTGACCACGATCTCGTCGCAATAGCCGGCCAGCGCTTCGTCGATGGCGTTGTCGACAACCTCGAACACCATGTGGTGCAGGCCGGTGCCATCGGAGGTATCGCCGATGTACATGCCCGGCCGCTTGCGCACGGCCTCCAGCCCCTTGAGCATCTTGATGGAGTCGGCGCCGTAGCTGTCCGACGAACCGGACGCCGGGCCTGCGGCCATCGCATTGCCAGCAAGAGTGCTATCGATCTCGCCCGTATCGGGCGCGGTATTCTGTTCGGTCATGAGTATGCAACCATCCACACTGCGCGGGCATGACTTCCACCCTGCAGGAAAAAACTAGAAAAGAACAATCCACCCCATCAGGGGCAGCACCGGCACCAGCACCGGCGTAACAAACCAAGCCCCTTTCTCCCAGACCCAGGATGCGGTGGATCCGGCTTTGCCGGTCCACCCGCATCGCCCCTGGGGGCGCGCGTCAGCGCGTAGGGGGGCCCTAAATCCGCATGGGCATCACGACATACTTGAAGTCCGAGTTGTCGGGCAGGGTGATCAGCGCCGAAGAGTTGGCGTCGCCCACGCTCCACTGCACCGTCTCGGCCTTCAGGTTGCCCAGCACGTCCAGCAGATAGCTGACGTTGAAGCCGATGTCCAGGGGTTCGAAACCGAAGTCGATCTCGAGTTCTTCCTGGGCCTCTTCCTGTTCGGCGTTGCTGGCGGAGATCTTCAGTACATGATCGGCCATCTGCATCCGCACACCCTTGAATTTGTCGGTGGTCAGGATGGCGGCGCGCTGCAGGCTGCGCTGCAGCGCCTCGCGGGCGATCGGGAAATGCTTGGTATAGCCGTTCGGGATCACGCGCTGGTAGTCCGGGAACTTGCCCTCGACCAGCTTGGAGATCAGTTCGACGTCGCCGAAGCGGAAACGGATCTGGTTGGCCGCCACCGAGATCTCGATGGGCTCTTCGCTGTCGTCCAGCAGGCGCAGCAGTTCCAGCACCGTCTTGCGCGGCACGATCACTTCCTGCTTGGGCGCATCGGCATCGATGGCGACCGCGCAATAGGCGAGGCGGTGGCCGTCGGTGGCGACGCAGCGCACGTTGTTGCCGTCCAGGACCAGCAGCATGCCGTTCAGGTAGTAGCGGATGTCCTGCTGCGCCATCGCGAAGTGCACCATGTTCATCAGGTGCTTGAACGACTTCTGCGTCATGGTCAGCGAAGCGTTCCACGAGGCCGGCTGGGCCACGGTGGGAAACTCCTCGGCCGCCAGGGTCTGCAGCGCGAAGCGGCTCTTGCCGGACTGCACCGACAGCTTCTTGTTGGCGAGTGACAGGGCCACGTCACCGGTATCGGGAAGAGCGCGCAGGATATCGAGCAGCTTGCGGGCTGCCACGGTGGTGGATTCAGACGCATCACCCACGCCGAAGTCGGCATGGGTGGTGATCTGAACCTCGATGTCGGTAGACACGAACGACACGCGGCTGCCTTCCTTGCGCAACAGGATGTTGGCCAGGATGGGCAGGGTATGCCGCCGTTCCACGATGCCTGAAACGGTCGCGAGCGGCTTCAGCAATGCATCGCGTGAGGCTTTGACCAATTGCATATCCAATCCTTCTTTGGGTTGGTAGTTAATAGGACCCTGTGGACAACTGGAATTTCTTCAAAAAACTATTATAAATCAAGAACTTGTCCAGTTTTTTGGCGAGTGGGGAACTGGCCTGGAGAATAGCGCACAACCATGAACAACTTTCGATCGAAAAAAACGGCGCCGGGTTGTCCAGAAATGCTCCACGGTTTTTCCACAGTCAAGCGCACAAGGTCCCGGATGGGGTTCGTCGCGGTTCGTCATCCTTTCAGGGTTTGCTCGAGCACGTGCAGCGAATGATTCAACTCCGCCTGCTTGGCCCGGGATTCCGAAATCTTGCGTACCGCGTGCAACACCGTGGTGTGGTCGCGGCCCCCGAAAAGCTCGCCGATCTCGGGCAGGCTCTTCTGGGTGAGTTCTTTCGCCAGATACATCGCGATCTGGCGCGGCAAAGCGATATTGGCGGGCCGCCGCTTGGAATACATGTCGGCGACCTTGATCTTGTAGAAGTCCGCCACCGTCTTCTGGATGTTCTCGACGGTGATCTGGCCATTGGACACGGACAGCAGGTCCTTCAGGGCATCCTTGCAGACGTCCACCGTGATGGCGCGGCCATGGAACTTGGCATAGGCCAGGACCTTGCGCAGCGCGCCCTCCAGCTCGCGCACGTTGCTGCGCAGGTGCTTGGCGATGAAGAAGGCCACTTCCTCGGGCAGGTGCACGCCCTCGGTCTCCGCCTTCTTCAACAGGATCGCGACCCGCATTTCCAGCTCGGGCGGCTCGATGGCGCAGGTCAGGCCCGAGTCGAAGCGGGAGATGAGCCGGTCGTCGATGCCGGACAATTCCTTCGGATAGGTGTCGCTGGTGATGATGATCTGCTTGCGCAGCGCCACCAGGGCCTCGAAGGCGTAGAAGAATTCTTCCTGCGTGCGGTTCTTGCCCGAGAAGAACTGGATGTCGTCGATCAGCAGCAGGTCCAGCGAGTGGTAGTAGCGCTTGAAATCGTCGAAGGCCTTGCGCTGGTAGGACTTGACCACGTCGGACACGAATTGCTCGGCGTGGATGTAACGGACCCGCGCGGCAGCGTTCTCGGCCATCATGGAATTGCCGATGGCATGGATCAGGTGGGTCTTGCCCAGCCCCACGCCGCCATACAGGAACAGCGGGTTGTACGAGGTGCCCGGATTCTCGGCCACTTGCAGCGCCGCGGCGCGGGCCAGCTGGTTGGCCTTGCCGGTGACGAAGTTCTCGAAGGTCAGCTCGACGTTCAGCCGCGACCGTTCATAGATGCCCGTGGCTTCGTTGATCTCGGGCTTGGCCGGAGCGGCGCGCTGCACCGGACGGGGAGCGTCGGTCGCCCGCTGGGCCGCGCGGGCGGCGGCGGAATTGACCGCGGCGACCGGATCGCCGGGAAAACCCAGCGGCGCCTGCGGAGCCGGCCGCGGCGCGGCATGGCCGTTGCCGATGGGTCCATGGCCGTTGCCGGCCGCGGGGGCGGGGCTGGGTGGGGGTGGGTGCCGTCCGGATTGGGCGTGGGGGCGTGGCGCAGTTGCTGGTAGGCGCGCTCGGCCACGGCCGGCGCCGGCATGTGCAGGGGACTGCCGGCCGACAGCGTCAGCAACTGCGTCTGGCACGCCCGTTCGAGCCGCTGCATGTTGACGAAGGCCTCGGCCACGGTCCTGCCTATCGCCAACAGCCCGTGATTGCGCAGGATCATGACGTCGTGGCTGCCCAGGTTGGCGGCCAGCCGCTGGCGCTCGTCCACGTCCACCGCCACGCCTTCGAAGTCGTGGTAGCCCACGCCGCCAGCGAAGCGCATCGCGGTCTGGTTCAGCGGCAGCAGGCCGCATTGCAGGGCCGACACCGCCATGCCGGCGGGCGTGTGGGTATGCAGGACGCAGGCCACGTCCGGCCGCGCGCCGTGGATGGCGCTGTGGATCACGTAGCCGGGCAGGTTGATCGTGTACTGCGCATTGGGGTTGTGGATCACCTTGCCCGCCAGGTCGACCTTGATCAGGCATGACGCCGTGATTTCCTCGTACATCATGCCGAACGGGTTGATCAGGAAATGCTCGTCGTCGCCCGGGACCCGCGCCGAGATGTGGTTGAGGATCATGTCGCTCATGCCGAACAGATCTATCAGCCGGTAGCACGCGGCCAGGTCTATCCTCGTCCGTCTTTCCGCATCGGTGATGGCGGCGGTTTCTTGCGGCGCCGAAGGCGCCGTACTGCGGTTCGTCATGACGGTTCCGTTGGTGTGGTCGGGTTTCATTGTTTCTCGATGCCGGCTTCTTCGATGACGACTCGCCACTTGGCGGCGTCCTTGCGGAAGACCTCCTTGAGCGCCTCCGGCGTGCTGCCGCGCGGCTCTATGCCCAGCGCGATAAAGCGCTGGCGCACGTCCGGCGATTGCAGGGCCTTGCCGATTTCCTGGTTGAGCTTGCGCACCACGGCGGGTGGCGTGCCGGCGGGGGCGACGATGCCGTTCCAGGAGTCCGATTCGTACCTGGCCAGGGCCGGGATGCCGCTTTCCGCGATCGTGGGCACGTCGGGCAGGAACCCTATCCGCGTGGAGCCCGTGGTCGCGATGGCCCGCAGTGAGCCCCCGCGGATCTGGCCCAGCGCGCCGGTGACGGTTTCCATCCCCACCTGGACATTACGGCCGCGCAGCGCGGCGATGACGTCGCCGGTGGACTTGAACGGGACGATGGGGACGTCCAGTCCCGCCATGGTCGCGAACAGGCGCGCGGACAGGTGCTGGGCGCTGCCGACGCTGATCGTGCCGATGTTGAAATGCGCCGGATCCCGGCGGGCGGCGGCGACGACGTCGTCGACGGTCTTGAGCGGACTGTCCTTGTCGGCCACCAGCAGGAAATGGAAGGTGCCGATGGTGGAGATCATCGAGAAGCTGTCCACCGGGTCGTAGGGCAGCGACTTGAACAGGTAGGGGCTGAACGCGTTCTGTCCGCTGACCAGCAGCAGGGTGTAGCCGTCCGGCGCGGCGCGGGCGACCATCGAGGCCGCCGTGATGCCGCCAGCGCCGGGCGCGTTCTCGACCACGACGCT
The DNA here is from genome assembly GCA_009360345.1 of Alcaligenaceae bacterium SAGV5. Classification (GTDB taxonomy): domain Bacteria; phylum Pseudomonadota; class Gammaproteobacteria; order Burkholderiales; family Burkholderiaceae_B; genus Pigmentiphaga. The sequence goes on along the minus strand of SPDP01000001.1, from coordinate 492,159 downwards.
CTGGCCCAGCGACTCGGCCATTTTCTGCGCCAGGGTCCGGACCACGGTGTCGCCCAGTCCGCCCGGGCCGAAGCCGACGACGATCTTGACCGGTTTCTGCGGGAAGGCCTGCGGCCACGCGGCCGGCGAGGCCAGGAGGGTGGCGAGCGCGAGCAGCAGCTGGGAAAGGAAGCCGCGCCGGAGCGGGCGATGGTGGCGGTCCATGATGTCTCCTGGTAGTCCGGCAGTGTCGTCCTGCCTGGAGGAGCATTGTGGTCAGGCGCGGCGCCGCCCGATACCGCTTTCGATGGACAGCTGTTATGCCGTTTTGATATGGCTGGGACGGGTCTAGGGGTTTCCGCCGTCAGGCCGGTCCAGGGCGATCGGCTATGCTTGATCCCCGCTTTTCACGCACCTCCCAGACATGACGATCTCCACTTCCCGCACCGTTTCCCGCTCCACCCGCCGCCGCCTGCTGGCCGCCGTGCCCGCCCTCGGCATGGCTGCCGTCGCCGCGCCCAACGCCTGGGCGCAGGGCCGCAAGCGGGTGACCCGCATCATCGTGCCGTTCGCGCCGGGCGGCGGGAACGACGTGTTCGCGCGCCAGCTCGCGTTCAGCCTGAACGCGATGACCCAGAAGGATGTCATCGTCGAGAACAAGCCGGGGGCCGGCGGCAATCTCGGCACGGAACTGGTGGTGCGCGCCGCGGCCGACAGCAACACCTTCCTGCTCGGCCACACGGGTACGATCGCCATCAATCCCGCGCTCTACAAGAACCTGGCGTTCAACGCCTCCACGGATCTGCAGCCGGTCGCGATGTTCGCGTCGTCGGCCTTGCTGCTGGTGGTGCCGGCCGCCTCGCCCGTCAAGACCGTCGCGCAACTGGCCGACGCGCTCAAGGCCAAGAATGCCGACCTGGCCTATGCGTCCAGCGGCGCCGGCACGGGCGGCCACCTGACGGCGGAAATGTTCCTGCACGCCCTGGGGGCGCGCGCCGTCCATGCGCCGTACAAGGGCACGGCGCCGGCGCTGGCCGACGTGGCTGGCGGCCAGGTGGATTTCAGCTTCAGCGTGATCCCGGCCGCCATGGCGCTGGTCAAGGCGGGCAAGCTGCGGGCGCTGGCCGTCACGAGCGCGAAGCGGCTGGCCCTGTTGCCGGACGTGCCGACCGTGGCCGAGTCCGGTGTCCCCGCGCTGGCCGGGTTCGAGAGCACGCTTACCTACGGCATCCTGGCCCCCAAGGGCGTGCCGCAGGCGGACGTGGCGCAACTCGGCGCCGAGATCCTGAAGGCGGCCTCCACGCCCGAATTCCAGTCCAAGCTCGGCATCGAAGGCGCCGAGCCGCTGCTGGGCGGCGCGGCCGACTATGCCCGCAAGGTCCAGGAAGAAAGCCGCAAGTGGTCCGAGGTGGTGAAGTTCTCGGGGGCGTCGGTCTAGGGCCTGTTCCCGGCAGGCCGCCCGGGCTTCCGCTCAGACCGGGTTCAACACCTGCCCGGTGCGGAAAAACGCATCCAGGTTGTCGCACACGCGGGCTTCCATGTCCGCCCGCGATTCGCGGGTGAAGCCGGCGATGTGCGACACCGCCACCACGTTGTCCATTTCCAGCAGGGCCTGGGGCACGTCGGGCTCGTTCTCGAACACGTCCAGGCCGGCGCCGCCCAGGCGGCCTTCCTGCAAGGCCCGGACCAACGCGGCCTCGTCCACCACGCTGCCGCGCGCGATGTTCACCAGGATGCCGGACGGCCCCAGCGCCTCCAGGATTTCCGCGTTCACCAGATGGCGGGTGGCGGCGCCGCCGGGGCAGGCCACGACCAGGAAATCGGCCCATCGGGCCAGTTCGGCCAGCGACGGTTCGTGCTGGTGCGGGGAGCCCGCGACCGGCCGGCGCGTGTGGTAGCGCACCGCCATGTCGAAGCCGGCGGCGCGCCGGCCGATGGCCTGGCCGATGCCGCCGAAGCCCAGCAGGCCCATGTTCTTGCCGTGGACCCGGGTCATCAGCGGGCGCTGGCCCGTTTTCCAGCCACCGGCCCGCACGAAGCGGGTGGCGACGGAGATGCCGCGCGCCGCGTCGATCGCCAGGCCCATAGCCAGGTCGGCGACACAGCCGTCCAGCACTTCCGGCGTGTTGCTGATCTGCATGCCCTGGCGCTTGGCGGTATCGATGTCTATCCGGTCGTAGCCCACGCCGAAATTGGCGATGACGCGGGCATTGGGGAGGGCCTTCAGGATCTCGGCGCCGCAGGCGTCCCGCACGTGGATCGCGATGCCTTCGAATCCGGCGCCGTGCGCGGCCAGGAAGGCGGCGGGATCCGTCTGTTTCCACAGCGGCGCGATGTCGTAGTCGCGTGCCAGGCGGGTGTCGACGGCGGGTGTGATGGAGGCTATCTGCAGGATGCGGTGCGTCATCGGGGAAAGTCCTGAAGGTCGGTTGTCGATCACGGTCAGGCCGCCACGATAGCCCATGTTGCGCCGCCGCGCAGACCCGCGCCATGGCGCACCAGTCTGGGGTAAACTAGCCGCTGCCTTCACCCTGCGTAACTGGCGACTCTAGGCCCCGGGCCTAGGTGGGTTTACCACAAGGAAGCGCAGGGTTTTCGGCGGTTCGGTTCGTCCCATCCGGGGCGCGGCCGCGCCGCCCGCCGTTCGCCTGGGCAGCCGTTAGGCAGATTCGTAGATCGCGTCACGCCGTCTTTCGTTTCGGCTGCCCTGCCGCGCAGGCGCAGCAGGGCGATGTGGCGCGGTTTCCGTCATATCGGCTGGCCGGTCGCGTTGAACTCGCCGGTTGGCCTCGTTCTGCACAGGAAGCAAACCGTCATGTTCGACCGCAACGTCACCATCGCCCAGGCCGATCCCGAACTCTGGTCCGCCATCGAGCTGGAAAACCAGCGCCAGGAACAGCACATCGAGCTGATCGCCTCGGAAAACTACGCCAGCCCCGCGGTCATGCAGGCCCAGGGCACGCAGCTCACCAACAAGTATGCCGAAGGCTATCCCGGCAAGCGCTATTACGGCGGCTGCGAGTTCGTCGACATCGTCGAACAGCTGGCCATCGACCGCGCCAAGCAGATCTTCGGCGCCGATGCCGTGAACGTGCAGCCCAACTCGGGCTCGCAGGCCAACCAGGGCGTGTACATGGCCGTGCTCAAGCCCGGCGACACCGTGCTGGGCATGAGCCTGGCCGAGGGCGGCCACCTGACGCACGGCTCGCCGGTCAATGCCTCGGGCAAGCTGTACAACTTCCTGTCCTACGGCCTGGACGCCCGGGAAGAAATCGACTACGACCAGGTCGCGCGCCTGGCCGCCGAGCACAAGCCCAAGCTGATCGTGGCCGGCGCCTCTGCCTATGCGCTGCGCATCGACTTCGCCCGGTTCGCCGAGATCGCCAAGGCCAACGGCGCGCTGTTCATGGTCGATATCGCCCACTACGCCGGCCTGGTCGCCGGCGGCGCCTATCCCAACCCGGTCCCGCACGCCGATTTCGTCACCTCGACCACCCACAAGTCGCTGCGCGGCCCGCGCGGCGGCCTGATCATGTGCAAGGCCGAGTTCGAGAAGGCCGTCAATTCGGCCATCTTCCCGGGCATCCAGGGCGGTCCGCTGGAGCACGTCATCGCCGCCAAGGCGGTGGCCTTCAAGGAAGCGCTGGATCCCTCGTTCAAGCAGTACGCCGCCCAGGTCGTGGCCAACGCCAAGGTGATGGCCGAGACGCTGGTCGAGCGCGGCCTGCGCATCGTGTCGGGGCGTACCGAAAGCCACGTCATGCTGGTGGACCTGCGCGCCAAGGGCATCACCGGCAAGGACGCCGAACTGGCCCTGGGCCAGGCCCACATCACGGTCAACAAGAACGCCATCCCGAACGATCCGGAAAAGCCCTTCGTGACCAGCGGCGTGCGTGTCGGTTCGCCGGCCATGACCACCCGCGGCTTCAAGGAAGACGAGGCCCGCCTGACCGCCAACCTCATCGCCGACGTGCTGGACAATCCGCGCGACGAGGCCAACATCGCGGCCGTGCGCGAGCGCGTCAACGCCCTGACCGCCAAGTTCCCGGTCTACGGCGGGTAGTAGGGCCCACCCCCTACGCCCTTCGGGCGCGCCCCCTCGAGGGGGCGGCGCTGGCGGACCGGCGGAGCCGGATCCGCGGCGCCCTGGAGGGGGGCTAGGTTGCAGAGGATCGAGGACCACACATGAAGTGTCCTTTCTGTCGCCATGACGACACCCAGGTGATGGACACCCGGGTGCTGGAAGAGGGCAGCGCCATTCGCCGGCGCCGTCGCTGCACGCAGTGCGACCGGCGTTTCACCACCTACGAGCGGGTGGAGCTGTCGCTGCCGGCGGTGGTCAAGCGCAATGGCAGCCGGTCCGAGTACGACCAGGGCAAGCTGCGCGGCAGCCTGATGCTGGCGCTGCGCAAGCGGGCCGTCAGCGCCGACGCGGTGGAAGCCGCCGTCACGCGCATCGAGGAAGCCCTGATGACCAGCGGCCTGCGCGAGGTGCCGTCCGAGCGTGTGGGCGAACTGGTCATGCAGGAGCTCAAGAAGCTCGACAAGATCGCCTATATCCGCTTTGCCTCGGTCTACAAGAGCTTCGAGGACGTGGACGAATTCACCGATGTCGTGCGCGAGATCCAGGGGCCCCGGCCCCCCGCTGCGAAGTCCTGACCCCCGATGAGCGCCGATATCGCCGAACGTCCCGAGGATGCCGCCTGGATGAGGCGGGCGTTGTCGCTCGCCGAGAGCGTCCTGTATACGACCTCGCCGAATCCGCGCGTGGGTTGCGTGATCGTGCGCGAGGGCCAGGTCCTGGGCGAAGGCGCGACCCAGCCCGTGGGCGGGCCGCATGCCGAGGTCCGGGCGCTGCGCGATGCGCACGCGCGCGGATTGCCGGTCGCGGGCGCGACTGTGTACGTCACGCTCGAACCGTGCAGCCACCATGGGCGCACGCCGCCTTGCGTGGACGCCCTGATTGCCGCCGCGCCGGCGCGGGTGGTGGTGGCGATGGGCGATCCCAATCCGCGCGTCAATGGTGCAGGCCTGGCGCGGCTGCGTGCCGCGGGCATCGCCGTCACGGCGGGTGTGTGCCTGGATGAAGCGCTGGCGCTGAACATCGGCTTCGTCTCCCGCATGAGCCGCGGCACGCCCTGGCTCTGGGCCAAGATGGCGGCTTCCCTGGACGGACGCAGCGCGTTGCCCAATGGCGCGTCGCAATGGATCACCGGCGAGGCCGCGCGCGCCGATGGCCATCATTGGCGTGCGCGCAGTTGCGCCGTGCTGACCGGCATCGGCACCGTGCTGGCCGACGATCCGCGCCTGGACGTGCGTCATGTGGCGACCACGCGCCCGCCGCGCAAGATCGTGCTCGATACGCAACTGCGCATGCCGGCCGATGCGCGTTTGCTGGACGGCACGGAAACCTGGATCTTCACGGCGCGCGAGGATGTCGGCCGCGCCGCCGAGCTGGCGGCGCGCAACGCGCGGGTCATCTGCCTGCCGGACGTGGACGGCCGCGTCGACCTGCCCGGCGTCATGCGCTGGCTGGGGCAGCACGACATCAACGAAGTCCATGCCGAGGCCGGCGCGGTGCTGACCGGCGCCTTGCTGCAGGCCGGCTGCGTGGACGAACTGCTGGTCTACATGGCGCCCATGCTGCTGGGCGAGGGCGCCGGCATGGCGCGTTTGCCGCTGATCGAGGACCTGGATCAGGCGCGCCGTTTCCATTTCGTGGACGTGCGCGGGCTGGGTCCGGATGTCCGGCTGCGAGCGCAGGATCCGCAGCGGCTGGCGGCCGCGCGCGCGGCCGTCACGCCGGCGCGGCGGGCCTGATCCGCCACGCTCAGGGGGCCGTCCGGCTACCCAGCGTGCGCGACAATTCGGCGGCTTCCCGCACCACCATTTCCCCGAATTCCTCGATGCGGTCGGCGGGCAGCCGCGCGCCGGGGCCGAACACGCCCAGCGAGCCCGCCACCTGGCCGCTGCGATCGAAGAACGGCGCGGCGATGGCCACCGCGCCCTGTATCAGTTCGTCCTTGCTGACGGCATAACCCCGCCGCTTCACCATGTCCAGGTCCTCGGCCGGCCGCGCGATGTCCAGGCCGCGCTCGGCCGCGTAGCGTCGCCGGTCTGCGTCGCCTTGTCCGATGCTGGCCAGGATGGCCCGGCCGCTGGCACCCACCGAGATGCGTTCGCGATAGCCGATGCCGCGCTTGAAGCTCAAGGGCTGGGGACTGGGCAGTTCGGCGATGCAGAGCCGGTCGCCGCCTTGCAGCACGAACAGGGCGACCGTCTCGCCCGTCTGCTCGCGCAGCCGCTGCATCGGCAGCGCCGCCAGCGCGCTCAGGTCCAGGCTGGACGTCCAGACATGGGCCAGTTGGCCCACCGAAGGGCCCAGGCGGAATTTTTGCGGATCGCCTTCCGACACCACGAAGCCGCATTGCTCCAGTGTGTACAGCAGGCGGTACAGCGTGGGCCGACTCAGGTCCACGCGCTTGAGCAACTGTCCCACCGTCAGCTCGTAGTCCGTGGCCGTGAAGGCCAGCAGGATCTCCAGGGCCCGGTCCACGGCCCGCACGCTTTCGCCCGGTTTCTCGGTTTCCGCCACGCCTTTCCTCGTTTGTCTCTGTCCATCGAACTCGACATCGTAGCCGAGCCGCCACCGGGTTCCGTTGCCGCCTGCCCGTTGACAATCCGCTTTATGTCCGTAGAATGGACTTAATTATCACAGAACGGACATATCCTGTTGAAGGAAGTGGAGTCATGAACAAGGAAACCTCGGAAATCCTGGTGCGCACGGGCCCGGGCACGCCCATGGGCAATCTGCTGCGTCGCTATTGGGTTCCCATCCTGAAATCGAGCGAGGTCGCCGAGCCCGACTGTCCGCCGGTGCGCGTGCAGATCATGGGCGAGAAGCTGCTGACGTTCCGCGACAGCAGCGGGCAAGTGGGGCTGATCGACGAGTTCTGTTCGCATCGCGGCGTGTCGCTGTACTTCGGCCGCAACGAAGAGGACGGCATCCGCTGCGCCTACCACGGCCTGAAATTCAACCGCCTGGGTGCATGCGTGGACGTGCCGTCGGCGCCGCAAAGCTGCGGCCGCATGGGCATCAAGGCCTATCCGTGCATCGAGCGCGGTTCCCTCGTCTGGGCCTACATGGGGCCGCCCGAGACGCAGCCCAGCCTGCCCGAGGTCGAATGGTGCGGCCTGCCGGAAAGCCACATCTACGTGTCCAAGCGGCTGCAGGAATCCAACTACCTGCAAGCCATGGAAGGCGGGATCGACACCAGCCACGTGTCGTACGTGCACCGCTACGAGGTCGACGTCGATCCGCTGCACCAGGGCACCAAGGCCAACGATTACATCAAGGCCGACGGCAACGTCGTGTTCGACATTGAAAAGAACCCGTTCGGCCTGTCGCTGTACGGCCGCCGCAACGGCGAACCCGACTCGTACTACTGGCGTGTCACCCAGTGGCTGTTCCCGTGGTTCACCCTGATCCCGCCGTTCGGCGACCATGCCCTGGGCGGCCACGTCTGGGTGCCCATCGACGATCACAACTGCTGGGCCTGGAGCATCAACTTCCATCCGGGCAAGCCGCTGTCCGGGCAGGAGCGCGCGGACCTGGACGCGGGCAAGGGCATCCACGCGCCCTGTGATCCCGTCACCTTCCGCCCGCTGGCCAACAAGGACAACGACTACCTGATCGACCGCGTGGCGCAGAGAGAGAAGCGCGCCTACAGCGGCGTGTTCGGTTTCGCCATGCAGGATGCGTCGCTGCAGGAAAGCATGGGCCCCATCCAGGACCACGAGGCCGAACGGTTGTTGCCCACGGACCGCGCCATCGTCATGGCGCGCCGCATGCTGCACGAAGCCGCCGTGGGCCTGGCCAACGGTGCCGAGCCGCCGGCGCTGGACGGCGCGGCGCAGCGCGTGCGCGCCGCCGGCGTCCTGCTGGACCGTGCCGCCGATCCGATGGAGTGGGCCAAGAAACACCTGGCGGACGGCCTGGACGAGCCGGTCTACAGCGTGTAGCCATGCGGCCCGGGCTTCGCCCGGCCGCTTCGAGAACGAGAGGGTAAGGAGACTTTCATGCATGCATTGCTACGCAAGGCGGCCTGTGCGCTGGCCGTCTGTTCCATGGCGCAGGCGGCCGCGGCCGCCGGGGAATGGGCGCCCACCAAGCCGGTGCGCATCATCGTGCCCATCGTCGGCAGCACCAACGACGTGCTGGGGCGGCTGGTGGCGTCCAAGCTCGAAGGCATACTCGGGCAACCCGTCATCGTCGAGAACAAGCCGGGCGCCGGCGGCAACATCGGCGCCGACCTGGTGGCCAAGTCGCCGCCGGACGGCTACACGCTGCTGGTGGGCTACAACGGCCCGATCGCCATCAACAAGACGCTGTTCGACAACATGCCCTACGATCCCGTCACCGATCTGGCGCCGATCACGCTCGCGGTCAGTTCGCCGCAATATCTGGTGATCAATCCCGGGTTGCCGGTCAAGAGCGTGGCCGACCTGGTGGCCTGGTCCAAGGCCCATCCGGGCAAGCTGTCCTACGGATCGGTGGCCACCGGCAGCGCCTCGCACCTGACCATGGAAATGCTGAACGAGGCCGCCGGGCTGGGCGCCACGCACGTCCCCTATCGCGGCGCGTCGCCGGCGCTGGTAGACCTGGTGGCGGGCAATGTGCAGGCGGCGTTCATGGTGCCCGGCAACGTCCAGCAGTACGTGAAGGAAGGGCGGCTCAGGCTGTTGGCCTCGACCGGGGAGAAGCGTTTCTCCAGTACCCCCGACATTCCGACCATGATCGAGTCGGGCTATCCCCATTTCGTCGCCACGTCCTGGATCGGCTTTCTGGCGCCGGCCGGCACGCCGCGTCCCATCATCGATCGCTACAACAAGGAGATCGTGAAGATCCTGCGCATGCCCGACGTGCAGCAGAAGCTGCGCGACATGGAGTTCGAGGTCGTGGCCAACACGCCTGAACAGTTCGGCGCGTGGATACGGACCGAAGTGGAGCGCTGGGGCAAGGTCATCAAGGCCACTGGCGCGAAGGCGGGATGAGCCATGGCCAGACTTGCCGAACGCAGGGCCCTGATCACCGGCGGCGCCGCGGGCATAGGCGCCGCCATCGCGCGGGTCTTCTGCCAGGAAGGCTCGGCGGTGCTGCTGGTGGACCGCGATGCCGACGCGCTGGCGCGCACCGCCGCGGCGCTGCGCGAACAGCATCCGGAGGCCCGGGTCGAATGCCTGGCCGCCGACGTGGCCGACGAGGAGGCGGCATGGAATGCGGCCGAGTTGGCCCGGCGGACCTGGGGCGGGCTGGACGTCCTGGTCTGCAACGCGGCCATGCGCAACTACTCGCCCCTGGCCGAGGCGCGGCCCGAGGAATGGCGCGCCATGGTGGACGTCAACCTGGTCGGCACGGCCAACTACTGCCGTGCCGCGTTGCCCGCGCTGCGCGAGTCGGGCAGGGGCAGCCTGGTGATCGTGTCGTCGTGCTACGCAGTGACGGGCCGGGCGGGCATGGGTATCTACGACGCGACCAAGGCCGGCCTGCTGGCGATGACCCGCACGCTGGCGTTCGAGGAAGCGCCGCACGGCGTGCGCGTCAACGCCGTGTGCCCGGGCTCGACGCTGACCGAGTTCCACGTGGGCCGGGCCCAGGCGCGCGGCAAGGCGATCGAACAGCTCAGGGGCGAGCGCAGCGATACGTCCCTGCTGGGGCGCTGGGCGGCGCCCGAGGAGATCGCCTGGCCAGTGCTGTGGCTGGCTTCGGACGAGGCCTCGTTCATGACCGGGACCCACGTGCTGGTCGATGGCGGTCTGTCGGCGATGTGATGCGCAAGATGCGCACTACCGGCCCATTTTCTTTATCATGTCCCCCATGAGACGGGGCCGGTGCGGGGGTGACCGGTCCCGCCGCAATGGTCAGGGGGGACGGGATCCGTGCATGTGTCGACGTCCGGGGGCGAGAGATTTCGCCCAGAGGGTGGTGAGCCCCCAGGCCCTCCCACAACCGGGTCCGGTCCTGCTCGCGCTCCGCTTCCTCGGCCCCGACATCCCGGCCCTCGGCCAGCAGCCCCAGTTCCGCCCGCCAACGAATATCGTTGCCGCGCCACCAGCCCGCCACCGTCGGCAGGTCGTGCGTGGTGGTGGTGGCGAGCGCCTGCGGCGACCAGTCGCGCGGCGCCTTGAACGGCGCCCCCGGCCGGCCACTTTCCCGCGTGAACCACAGCACGTCCATGCCCAGCATGCCCATGCGCGCGATCTGCTCGTTGAAGCCTTCGGGCACCGTGCCCAGGTTCTCGCCGATCACGATGGCGCGGTGGCGCCACGACTCCAGCGCGATCAGGCGCGCCATGTCCTCGAAGGGGTAGCGCACATACGCCCCCTCCTGCGGCGACGCGCCTTCCGGCACGAGCCACATGCGCGACAGTCCCAGGGCGTGGTCGATGCGCACGCCGCCCGCATGCGCCAGGCTGGCCCGCAGGAGTTCAATGAAGGCGCGGTAGCCATTGGCGGCCAGCGCGTGCGGCGAAAATGCCGTCAACCCCCACGCCTGGCCCCTGGGGTTGAAGAGATCGGGCGGAGCCCCCGGCGACAACCGGGCCAGCACTTCCTCCTGCCGCGCCCAGGCATGGCTGCCCGAAGGATCCGTGCCGACCGCCAGATCCGAGATCAGGCCGATAGGCATACCGGCCCGGCGAGCCGCGGCCTGGACGCCAGCCAGCCCGCGCGACGCCAGCCATTGGAGAAAAACGTGGAAACGCACCTCGCGCGCGTGCCGCGCGGCAAACCGCGCCACTTCCGGACTCGCGGGCGACCGGAACGCCGCGGGCCAATGCCGCCAGCCCGACCGGTCTCCCGTCTGTGCCGTACGCCAGGCGTGGATGGCCTCGAAACGCGCGTGCGACTGCAGCGGCTCGCCCCCCTCCCGCTCGAAAGCCTGGAAATCCCGGTGGACACCCGGCTGCACGTTGCGCGGAAAACCATCGAACAAGGTCCGCAGCACCGCCATCTTGGCTTGCGCGGCGGCGGGCCAGTCGATCAAGTCCAGGCCGGACAGCCGCGACAACTCACCTTCCAGCCCCCGCGCCGACACGACCGCCGCCGCCTGCGGCCCGAACAAGGCGGAGGGATCCGCGTACAGGACATTCAAGAACAGCCTGCTGGAAGGCGAGTAGGGGCTATAGCGCCCCGGATCGGCGCCGAACATCGCATGGACCGGGCTCACGGCAACAGCCGCCGCGCCACGGGCGGCCGCCTGTTCAGCCAGCACGCGCAGCGCGGTGAAGTCGCCGAGCCCCGCGCTGCCCGCGGCCACCGAGGCCGCGGTCTCGCGGCGCAAGCCATAGAGCTGGACGCCAAGTGCCCACAGCCGGCCCGGCGCGCCGTGCAGGGCGTCGGCGATGGCAAAGCACCGGTCCGGCGCGACCGCCAACGTGCAGGACGCCGCGCCCAGTTGCAGCGTGTGATAGCCGGGCCTGTCCACGCCCGGCAGGACCAACGCACCGCGCTCGCCACGCCGGGCGATGCCGCTCATGCGCCCGCCGTCCTCGAACAGCAGGCGGAACGGCATCTCGGCCTCGCCGCCGGCCCCGGGCAGTTCGACAGGTTCTCCGCGCGAGGCGGTCTTCAGCGCGGGCCAACGCTGCCCGCCTCCCCGCGCGAGCCGTTCCAGGCAGTCGGCGATACACGCGGGCGTATCGACCTCGAAGCCGAGCTCGGTCAACAGGGTGCGCAGCACCTCCGGCGCCACGACCTGCTCCCGGCCCATGGCATCCCGCCAATGCACCGCGATGCCGGCCGCGCCGGCCAGGCGTTCGAGATCCTGATCAGGCCCGCTCATGGCATGTTCGTCCGGCGACCGAGCAACACCACGCTGCGAGGCGCGAGTTCCATCGACGTCTCCGCCATCTCGGTCTCGGGCACCTCCGGCCTGCCGCTGTCGACCAGCATGCGCCAGCGCTCGGCCGGCGCGGGCAGGACGAACCGGAGGGCGTACCCGTTGCCATTGACCAGCAGCAGCGTGGCCTCGATGCGGCCATCGTCCCTGGAGACCCTGCGCAGCGCCAGCGCGCGTTGCTGCGGATCGTTCCACGCTTCGTCGCCGACCGGCGACCCATGCTCGTCGAACCAGCCTATCTCGGCCAGGCCCTCCTCGACGAAGTGATGGTCCGCCAGGTAGCGTTCGCTGCGCAGCGACGGATACTCGTGCCGCAGCGCGGCCAGCCGCGAGACGAAGCCAGTCATCGCCCTGCCTTCGTCGGACGAGGCCAGCCGCCAGTCGAACCACGATACGCCGTTGTCCTGGCAATAGGCATTGTTGTTGCCCGACTGGGTACGGCCGAATTCGTCGCCGCCCAGGAGCATGGGCGTGCCATGCGAACAGTACAGCGTCGCCAGCATGGCCCTGGCCACCGCCGCCCGCGTCCCGGTCACGGCGGGATCCTGGGTCGGTCCTTCCACGCCCCAGTTGCTGCCGTGGTTCTCGTTGCTGCCGTCGCGCCCTTCCTCGCCATTGGCTTCGTTGTGCTTGTGGGCGTAGCTGACCAGATCCGCCAGCGTAAAACCGTCATGGGCGGTGACGAAGTTGACCGACGCCCAGGTCCGGCGATGGCGGTGGTTGAACAGGTCGCCCGATCCGGCCAGCCGCGTGGCCAGCTCCGGCCGTATCCCCTCGTCGCCGCGCCAGAAGCGGCGCACCGTATCGCGGAAACGGTCGTTCCATTCGGCGAATCCCGGCGGATGATGGCCGACGTGGTAGCCGTCCGGACCCACATCCCAGGGTTCGGATATCAGCTTGAGCCGCGACAACAGCGGATCCTGCAGCAGCGCGTCGAAGAACCCCGCCCCGGGGTCGAATCCTCCGGCCTCGCGGCCCAGCGTCACCCCCAGGTCGAAGCGAAACCCATCCACGCGAAAGGCCTCCGCCCAATAGCGCAGCGAATCCATCACCATCTGCACTACCCGCGGATGGGTCAGGTTCAGTGTGTTGCCACAGCCCGTGTCATTGACGTAGTGACGCTCGTCGCCGGGTACCAGGCGGTAGTAGCTGGCATTGTCCAGTCCCCGCCACGACAGCGTCGGGCCGGTCTCGCCAGCCTCGCAGGTGTGGTTGTAGACGACGTCCAGGATCACCTCGATGCCAGCCGCATGCAGGTTGCGCACGGCGGTCCGGATCTCGCGCAGCTCGTTGCGCGACAGGTAGCAGGGTTCGGGCGCGAAAAAGGACAGGCTGTTGTAGCCCCAGTAGTTGCGCAGGCCGCGCTCGACCAGGAAGCGGTCATTGACATGGGCATGGATGGGCAGCAGTTCGAGCGACGTGACGCCCAGGGACAGCAGATGATCGATCAGCGCGGGATCGGTCAGCGCGCGGAAAGTCCCTCGCTCGATGGGCCGCATGTCCTCGCGCGAGATCGACATCCCCCTTACATGGGCCTCGTAGATCACGGTCTGGCCCCACGGCCATTCCGGCCGCTGGTCCCCGTGCCAATCGAAGGCATCGTCCACGACCACGCACTTGGGAACCGCGGCGGCGCTATCGCGGCGATCCATGCCGCGGTCCTCTCGCCGGAAGCCGTTCAGCGCATCGGTCCAGCGCAGCGAACCGGCCAGCTTGCGGGCATACGGGTCGATCAGCAGCTTGTGCGGATTGAAACGGTGGCCGTGCTGCGGCTCGTAGGGACCGAAGGCCCGGTAGCCGTAGACCTGCCCCGGGCCGGCGCGCGGCAGGTAGCCGTGCCAGACTTCGTCGGTGCATTCGGGCAGCGGCATGCGCGCGATTTCCTTGCGTCCCGATTCGTCGAACAGACACAGATCGATCCGGTGCGCGTGCGCCGAGAATACGGCGAAGTTCACGCCCATCCCGTCGCAATGGGCCCCCATCGGGTAAGGACGGCCGGGCAGCAGTCGATCGGCGATGGTGCTCATGGCGATTCGGGCTCCAGCAGCAAAGTGGCCAAGGGCGGCAGTGTCAGCACCAGCGAATGCGCCAGGCCATGCGAAGCCCGCCGCTGGGCCTCGACGGCCCCCGCATTGCCCACGCCCGATCCCCCATAGCCGGCCGCGTCGGTATTGGCGATCTCGCGCCACCTCCCGCCATGCGGCACGCCCAGCCGATAGCCGCGGCGGGGAACCGGCGTCATGTTGCACACCACCAGCACGCAACGCTCGCCATCCTGGCGCAGATAGGCGACGACACTGTTGCGATCGTCGTCCCCGACCACCCAGCGGAAGCCGGCCGGATCGCCGTCCAGGCGGTGCAGCGCGCGCTTGCCGGCGTAGGTCCGGTTCAGGTCTCCCACCAGCCGCTGCACGCCGGCATGCAGCGGATCGGCCAGGTCTTCCCATGCCAGTTGCCCGTCGTGGTTCCACTCCCGTTGCTGGGCGATCTCGCCGCCCATGAACAGCAGTTTCCTGCCGGGATGGCTCCACATGAAACCGAAATAGGCCCGCAGATTGGCAAAACGCTGCCAACGGTCGCCGGGCATCTTGCCGATCAGCGAGCCCTTGCCGTGGACCACCTCGTCGTGCGAGAGCGGCAGCACGAACTGCTCGGAATAGGCGTAGGCCATCCCGAAGGTCAGGTCATGGTGGTGATAGTGCCGGTGCACGGGATCCCGCCGCATGTAGCGCAGGGTGTCGTGCATCCAGCCCATGTTCCACTTGTAGTGGAATCCCAGCCCTCCCTGCGCCGGCGGCGCGGTCACGCCCGGCCAGGCGGTGGACTCCTCGGCGATCATCATCGCATCGGGAAAAAAGTGCCGCACACTGCCGTTCAGGTCCCGCAGGAACGCGATGGCTTCCAGGTTCTCCCGGCCGCCCTGGACATTCGGCAACCACTCCCCCGCGCGGCGGCTGTAGTCCCGATACAGCATGGAGGCGACGGCATCCACCCGGAGCCCGTCCACGTGGTAGCGGCGCAGCCAGTACAGCGCGCTGGCCCGCATGAAGTTGCGCACCTCGTTGCGGCCGAAGTTGTAGATGCAGGTGTTCCAATCCTGGTGAAAGCCTTCGCGCGGGTCTTCGTATTCGTACAGCGCCGTGCCGTCGAAACGCGCCAGCCCGTGGGGGTCGGTCGGGAAATGCGCGGGCACCCAGTCCAGGATCAGGCCCAGGCCCGCCGCGTGGCAACGGTCGACGAACGCGGCGAAGTCGCGCGGCGGGCCGTGGCGGGCCGTGGGCGCGAACATTCCCAGCGGCTGGTAGCCCCACGAGCCGCCGAAGGGATATTCCATGATGGGCAGCAGTTCGAGATGCGTGAACCCCATCCCGGCCACGTAGGGAATCAGGCGGTCGGCAAGCTCGCTCCAGGCCCAGGTTCCGCCCCCTGCTTTCTCGAGCCATGAACCGGTATGCACCTCGTAGACCGAGATGGGCGCGTCGGGCGCATGGCGCGCCGCACGGCCCGCCATCCAGTTCGCATCGGTCCACGCATAGGGCTCGGGGTCGGCGACCACCGAGGCCGAGCCCGGCGCCGGTTCGGCCTGCAATGCGCAGGGATCGGCCTTCTGCGGCAACAGGCGGCCATCGGCGCCCAGCAGTTCGTACTTGTAGGACTCGCCATGCGAAAGCCGCGGCACGAACAATTCCCAGACACCGGCGGCATGGCGCAAGCGCATGGGATGGCGCCGGCCGTCCCATGCGTTGAAATTCCCGACCACCGATACGCGGCGGGCATTGGGCGCCCACACCGCGAAACGCACGCCGGGTACCCCCTCGATCGTGGCGCAGTGGGCCCCCAGGCAGGTCTCCAGGCGGTCGAGATTGCCTTGCGCAAACCGGACGAGATCCTCGTCGCCCAGGACGAGGCCGAAGGCATACGGATCCTCTGTCTCCTGGAAGGCATCGGGCCACTGGATACGCAGCCGATAGCCCGTGCGGTCCGGCAGGAAGCCGGGCTCCGCCTGCGTCTGGAACAACCCGCCGCGCAGCGGTGCCAGGTCCACCACCCCGCCCGCGTCCGACACCGCCTGCACGGTCACGGCGCCGGGCAGGAAGGCGCGCAGCCACAGCCTGCCGCCGCGCCGCTGCGGCCCTAGCACCGAGCAAGGGTCGGGGTGCGTGCCGGCGGCCAGGGCATCGATATCCCCGGACGCGATCCCGTACTCATTGCGCTTGCCCGTCAAGGTCCTCCTCCCTGCGTATCGCCGGTTCGATCCGGACCGCCAGCGCCACCAGGCCGCGCAGCGGCACCCCTATCCATGCCGGCCGGTTGGCGGCCTCGTAGCACACCTCATAGGCCGCTTTCTCGATCAGGAACAGCGAAAGCAGCGCCTCCTCGTCCTTGCCGTCCACCCAGGGCCTGGGCGCGGATGCCGCGGCTTCGCGATAGGCATCCAGGAATGCGCCCGACGCCTTGACGCGGAACCGTTCGAGCAGGACGTCGCGGCGCTCCGCCACGGCATCGACCGGCGGCCCGGCGATGGGGTTGCCGCCGGCGGCCTGGACCGTGGCGTCCGGCGCGCGCGCGACCACCGACGCCGCGTAGTCGAACGAACGCAAGAGACCCGCCACGTCGCGCAGCGGACTGCGCTTGCGCCGCCGCTCCTCCATGGTACGTGCCGGCTCGCCTTCGAAATCGATGATGTAGGCGTCGTTCTGCGCCACCAGCACCTGTCCCAGGTGGAAGTCTCCATGCACGCGTGTCAGCCAGGCATCCCCGACGGACTGGCCCAGCCGGTCGATGGCCGCTTCGAGCAGGCGGCGGTTGTCCCGCAGCAGCGCGGCCTCGGCCGCCAGGTCGCCCCAGTCGCGGCGCGCGGCCAGGATGGCCAATGCCTGGTCCAGGCTTTGCCGGGCGTCGTCGACCCAGCGCGCGACCTCCGCGCCCGACGCCTCGACCGGCGCGAAGGCCGGATCGTCGGAAGGCATCGCCAGGGCGGCGTGCAGCTCACCCAGCCGCCGGCCCACGGCGGCGGCCAGCGTCGCGTAGCCGCGCAGCTCCTGCCCATAGTCCTCGGCACTCTCGGCGGTCAAGGCGGCATCGTCCAGGGTCCGGTACAGATACTCCAGCGTCCAGTTCCAGGCATCGCCCTGGTTGCCAACGTATTGCTGGGCCAGCATCAGCGTATGCGGCGTACCGTCCTCGTCCGTGCGGACCACTTCGCCCAACAGCGCCGCCGTGTTGCGGAACCCGAGCCGCGTGAGATGGCGCGTCATCTCGCTTTCGGGATGCGTGCCCGCCGTGACCCGGCGCACGATCTTCAGCACGGCCATGGTCCCGGCCACCAGCGAGCTGTTGGACTGGTCGGCCGACAGCCACTGGATGGGCGTATCGGCATCGACCGCCACGGTCTCCATGCCGGGCTCGGGCTGGAAGCGTATGCGGGCGCCCCCGCCGTCGTCGGCGGCGTTGCGCGACTCCAGTTCGATGCCGTTCTTCAGGCCATCGAACATCGCGATGGCGAAACTCTGCAGGCTGAAGGCGTCGGTCACCATGCCCACCATGGCGCCGCGCCGCACGCGGGCCAGGGCCAGTTGCTGCTGGAGCTGCGGCAGGGTTTCCTCCCAGATCAGCCCCAGCGGCACCACATAGCGCTCGCGCCGCTCGCCCAGATCGGCCTCGACCTCCGCCAGGTACAGCTCCTCGGCGGCGGGCAGCCGCACACCGTAGACCACGCGTCCCGAGACGATGCGTTCGTGCTTCGCCGCGAACCAGCGCCGCAGCGCCAGATACTCCGGCAGGACGGCATGCTCCAGCGTCCGGCGCGATTCGGCCATCAGGTCATAGCCCGTCTTGCCGCGCAACACCAAGGTCCGGAACTCGCGCAACTGGTCCGAAGTGGCCAGGTGCCAGTTCGGCGGCGCCGCCGAGCCGCTCAATTCGAACCAGTAGAAGCCATAAGGCGGCAAGGTCAGCAGATAGGTCAGGCGGCCGATGGCCGGGAACGAAGTCCCGCCCATCAACTCGACCGGCACGCGGCCGTCGAACTCGGCCAGATCCAGCTCCACCGCCTGAGGCGTGTGCGACAGGTTGGCCACGCACAGGATGGTGGTTTCTTCGTGCTCGCGCAGATACGCCAGGATCTTGCGGTTGCCCGGATAGAGAAACCGCAGGCCGCCGCGGCCGAACACGCGATACTGGCGCCGCTTGCCCAGCATGCGGCGCATCCAGTTCAGCAGTGAATGGGCATCGCCCGACTGGGCTTCGACGTTGACCGCCTCGTAGCCGTACAGGTTGCCCATCAGCGGCGGCAGCACCAGGCGCTCGGGATCGGCGCGCGAGAAACCGCCATTGCGGTCGGGCGACCACTGCATGGGCGTGCGCACGCCGTCGCGGTCGCCCAGGTGGATGTTGTCACCCATGCCGATCTCGTCGCCGTAGTAGATGACGGGCGTGCCCGGCATGGTCAGGAGAAGGCTGTGCATCAGTTCGATGCGGCGGCGGTCGCGCTCCATCAGCGGCGCGAGCCGCCGGCGTATCCCCAGGTTGAGCCGCGCCCGGCGGTCGGCGGCATACACCTCCCACAGGTAGTCGCGCTCGCTGCTGGTCACCATTTCCAGCGTCAGTTCATCGTGGTTGCGCAGGAAGATCGCCCATTGGCAATTGCCGGGGATGTCCGGCGTCTGCTGCATGATGTCGGTGATCGGGAAACGGTCCTCCCTGGCGATGGCCATGTACATGCGCGGCATCAGCGGGAAGTGGAAGGACATGTGGCACTCGTCGCCCTGTCCGAAGTATTCCTGCGCGTCCTCGGGCCATTGGTTGGCCTCGGCCAGCAACATGCGGTCGTCGTAGGACGCTTCCAGGTCCTGCCGCATGCGCTTCAGGATGGCGTGGGTCTCGGGCAGGTTCTCGTTGTTGGTGCCCTCGCGCTCGACCAGATAGGGCACGGCGTCCAGCCGCAGTCCGTCCACCCCCAGGTCCAGCCAGAAGTGCATGACGCTCAGGATGGCCTTGAGCACGCGCGGATTGTCGTAGTTCAGGTCCGGCTGGTGGGAATAGAAGCGATGCCAGAAATAGGCGCCCGCCACCGGGTCCCAGGTCCAGTTCGACTTCTCGGTGTCCAGGAAGATGATGCGCGTGCCGGCATAGGCCTGGTCGTTGTCGGACCACACGTAGAAATTGCGCGCGGCCGATCCCGGCTTGGCATGGCGCGCGCGCTGGAACCAGGGGTGCTGGTCCGACGTATGGTTGACCACCAGCTCGGTGATCACCCGCATGCCGTGCTCGTGGGCCGCCGCGATGAAGCGCCGCGCGTCGGCCAGTTCCCCGTAGTCGGGATGCACGCCCCGGTACTCGGCGATGTCGTAGCCGTCGTCACGCCGCGGCGAGGGATAGAACGGCAGCAGCCAGATCGTGTCCACGCCCAGTTGCGCGATGTAGTCGAGCTTGGCCAGCAAGCCGTGAAAATCCCCGATGCCATCGTTGTTCGCATCGAAAAAGGATTTGATGTGCAACTGATAGATGACCGCGTCCTTGTACCAGAGCGGATCGCCCCGGTTGACGGCATTCACGGATGTCTCGCGCTTGGGGTTCATGCGTCCTCGCCTGCCGATGGATCCTCCACAGGAGAAGGGATCCTAGGATCGTCGGGAAATACGCCATATCGCGTAAGGGCCGCCGGGTTCGAGCCGCACGTGCTGCATCTTTCCTCGCCAGTCGAAGCGATACCCGCGCAGCAGGTCTTCGGCATGCAGCGTGCCATCGTCCGGCAACCCGAACGCCCACAGCGGAAGCTCGACGTTGGCGCCCTGCGTACCGTGGGGGTCGAGGTTCACCACCACCAGCACCACGTTGTCGCGTTCCGGCGTCGC
This sequence comes from Alcaligenaceae bacterium SAGV5, assembly GCA_009360345.1. Classification (GTDB taxonomy): domain Bacteria; phylum Pseudomonadota; class Gammaproteobacteria; order Burkholderiales; family Burkholderiaceae_B; genus Pigmentiphaga. The sequence goes on along the minus strand of SPDP01000001.1, from coordinate 472,425 downwards.
CCGGGTATAGGCCAGCACCCGGTCATTATCGGTGTTGAGAAAACCAGTGCCTGTATGGAGATGCAACGCGGGGTTGTCGCGCCGTATCCGGTTCAGGGCCCCGATCTCGGCCACGATATTGCCCGGGCGGCCCCAATCCCGGGCCCGGATCTCGTACTTCTCGGAATCGAGATACTCCTCCTTGCCGGGCATGGGCGTGCCTTCGCACAGTTCGAAGCCGCTGTACATGCCCCAGGAGCCCGACAGCGTGGCGGCCAGCGCGGCGCGGATCAGGAAACCCGGACGGCCCGATGCGTGCAGATGGCGCGGGTTGATGTCAGGCGTGTTGACGAAGAAATTGGGCCGGAAAAAATCGGATACAGGCGGCCGCGAGATTTCCTCCAGATAGTCGGTCAGTTCCCGCCGGGTCTCGCGCCACGTGAAATAGGTATAGGACTGGGAGAAACCCAGCTTGGCCAGCCGGTACATCATCTTGGGCCGGGTGAAGGCCTCCGACAGGAACACCACGTCGGGGTGGCGCGCGTGCACCTGGCCGATCAGCCATTCCCAGAACGGCAGCGGCTTGGTATGCGGATTGTCCACCCGGAAGACCCGCACCCCTTCGGCCGCCCAGAACATCACCACGTCCAGCAGCGCCAGCCACAGGCCCGACGCGGCGCGCCCCCCCGTCGTTCGCGCGTAGAAATCGACGTTGACGATGTCCTCGTATTTCTTGGGTGGATTCTCGGCATGGCGCAGCGAACCGTCGGCGCGCCAGGCGAACCAGTCGGGATGCCGGGCCAGCCAGGGATGATCGGGCGAACACTGGATGGCGAAATCCAGGGCGATCTCCAGCCCGTGCCGGGCCGCTTCGCCCACCAGCGCGCGGAAGTCGTCCAGCGTCCCCAGCTCGGGATGTACGGCGTCGTGCCCGCCCTCTTCCGACCCGATGGCGTAGGGGCTGCCCGGATCGCCGGGTTCGGCCACGAGGCTGTTGTTGCGGCCCTTGCGGTTGCGATGTCCGATGGGATGGATGGGCGGGAAGTACAGGACGTCGAACCCCATGTCCCGTATGGCGGGCAGCCGTGCCGCGACGTCGGCGAAAGTGCCGTGCCGGTGCGCATCGCCGCTTTGCGAGCGCGGGAAGCACTCGTACCAACTGCCGAACCGGGCGGTCCGGCGTTCCACGCGAACCGGGTACTCCGCCGAGCGCGACGCGAACTCGCGGGGCTCCAGCGCCTGCACCAGCGCGGCGGCCTCCTGCGAGCGTATCCACGCCAGGCAGGCATCCGTGGACAGGTCCGCCACGCCGCGAGCGGCTTCCTCGGCCCGTGCCCGCATCTCGCGCCCGGCCTGGGATGCGCGGCCCAGTACCTTCAGCATCCAGTCGCGGACCTCCTCGACCTCCACCGCCACGTCCACGCCCGCATCCGTCTTCTTCCGCAGCTCGTCCAGGAACGTGGCGTAGGTGTCGCGCCAGGCCTCGATCGCGCAATGGCCCATGCCCACGCGATCGGGCCGGCAGACAGCTTCCCAGCGATCATTGCCCAGGTGGGCCATGGGCACGCGGGTCCAGTCCTGCTCGTCGGCGGCGCGCCAGAGCAGATCGGCGGCCAGCTTGTCATGGCCGTCCATGAAAATATCAGCGCTCACCGTCAGCGCCTCGCCCGGCGTGCGCTTGACCGCGAACCGGCCCTGCTCGATGGCGGGCTCGACCGCTTCGATCGCCACCCGGGCCGCGCCCATGGCCGCGGTCAGTGACCGGCGGCGCGGCGGGCCTGCCAGCACTGGCGGCGCGGGCCCCAGTTCCACCACCTCCGCGGCCCCGGGCCCGAGCGTGGCGGGCAGGCCGCCGTCCACCGGCCGCTGCACGCGGTCCGGCAAACGCGACTGGATCATCGGCCAGTCCACCGCCGCGGCGGCCAGCAGATCGGGATTGAACAGCAACAGATGGCTGCGCCGGCCTCGCGGCCCCACGGCGCGGCGCAGCATCATGGCGACGGGCGCGTCCGCCCCCGCCAGCGGCGACAGCGCCACATCATCGGCCGGCGCCCGCGCCAGCCAGCGGTTCGCCGCCCGCACATCCTCGCTCAGGTCCAACTGGCCGTGCGGCGCGCCGTCCAGGCCATGCCGCTCGTAGCCCATCGGTACCAGCCAGCCGGCACCGCATGTCGCCGCCGCCCACAGCGCGCGGATCGACGCGCGGCGGCGCACCTCGGCATCCGGCACCCCCACGCCCGCCGCTCCCGGCCCATAAGGGTCCGCCGGAAAACCCAGCACGGCGCACCCGCTGTCCACCAGCGCGTGCCACTCGTCCATGAACCAGGCACTGCGGAAATTCCACCACGCCAGGGACGAAAACACATGCGAGAAGCCCATGCCGCGCAAGCCGCGCAGCGCCTCGCGCGACAGGCCGGGGGTCCACGCCAGCAAGTCCAGGCCGTCGTCGCACCGCCGCAGCGCCGCCAGCCGCTCCCGCAACAATCCGGGATCCCCCTGCGGGAGCCCCCTGATCAAGAGGCCTCTCACCCCTCGTTCGCGCCACGCCGGCGCGCACGCCGACCAGTCGATGGCTCCCGCCCCGCCGGCGGCCGGAACCGGCGGACAATCCAGATAGACGTCCAGCCGGCGCCGGGCCGCGGCACTCGCCAGCGCCGCGCATGCGGCCTCCTCGCCGGCATCGCGCACGTCGGCCAGCACCTGTCCGAACCCCAGGGCGGCGGCCGTCTCCAACCACCCGCGCCAGGGTGCCGCCAGCGCGCCCGCGCCGTCCAGCACCGGCCCCAAGGCCGCGGCCCCGGCATGGTAGACACGTAGCGGACGATGTCGCGCCGCCATCAGGCCCGTTTCCGGATGTCGGTCCCGGCCAGGGCGCCGGCCGTCTCCGGACGGCGGGCGACCATGGGCGCCCCCACGGGGGCAACCGGCGCGAGCATGCGGTACAACTCGACGTATTGGGCGGCCGGGGCCTCCCAGCCGAAATGGCGGGTCATGCCGTTCCTCTGCAGGACCGACCACCGCTGGCGCTGGGCAAAAGTCGCCAGCGCGCGCTCGACGGCGGCCAGCATGTCGGCCGGTCGGTCGCCGTCGAACAGGATGCCCGTGGCCGCGCCGATCTCGGTGTCCGGTCCCGGCTGCAGGCCGGTGATGCTGTCGGCCAGTCCCCCGACACGGGAAGCGATGGGCACGGTTCCGTACAGCATGGAATAGAGAGGGGTCAGGCCGAAGGGCTCGAAACGGCTGCCGTGCAGCAGCATGTCGGCGCCGGCGTGCAGCAGGTGGCCCCGACGCTCGTCGTAGCCGATGTGCAACCCCAGGTTGCGGGGATGGCGCCGCGCCAGTTCGCGCAGCGCCTCCTCCAGCCCGCGTTCGCCGCAGCCGAGCACGGCAATCTGCAAACATGGATGCGCCGCCAGCAGCATGGGGAACACCTCGATGGCGAGATCCGCCATCTTCTGCGACGTCAGGCGGCTGCCCATGGCGAGCAGCGGCGCTTCCGGGTCGGCGGGCAGGCCGAACGCGCGCTGCATGTCCAGTCTGTTGCGGACCTTGCCGCGCATGTCCAGGACGGAAAAGTGCGCGGACAGATAGGGATCGCAACTCGGGTCCCAGACCTCGGGGTCGATGCCGTTGGGAATCGCGTGCAGCTCGTGCGCGCGCTGGCCCAGCACGCCATCCAGCCCATGGCCGAACGCCGGCGTCAGGATCTCCCGCGCATAGGTGGCGCTGACCGTGGTGATCCGGTCGGCGTAGCGCAGCCCCGCTTTCATGAAGTTCAGGTGGCCCCAGAACTCCACGCCGTCGCTGCCGCGATAGGCCGGAGGAATGTCGAGCTGGTCCGCCAGGCGCAGCGGGAAATTGCCCTGGAACGCAAGATTGTGGATGGTCAATACCGTCTTGGGCCACTTGACGCCGGCGGCATGCAGATACAGCGGTGTCAGCCCCGCATGCCAATCGTGCGCGTGTACCACGTGCGGCACCCTGACCGGCGTCTCGCCCACCGAAATCCGCTTCGCCGCCTGGGCCAGTGCCGCGAAACGGATGCCGTTGTCGGCGAACTCCCTGCCGTCCGCATCCAGATAGGGGTTGCCGGGACGCACGTACAGGGCATCGTTGCGCAACAACAGTACCGGTATTTCGGTATCGGCGACCCATCCCGCCCATACCTCGGCATCGCCGCCGACCAGCCCCGGCAGATCGGCGACTTTCTCCAGTCCGCAAACGGCATCCAATGCGCTTTCATAGGCGGGCATGAAAACCGTCGCGTCGACGTTCGCCTCGCGCAGGGCGCGCGACAGGCCGCTCACCGCATCGCCCAATCCCCCGGTCTTGGCGAGTGGCAAGGCTTCTGACGTTACCAGCATGACTCTCGGCAGCAAGATGTTTCTCCGGCAAAAGACGCTTCCTCATGGGCAGCGGGTGGATGGGCGATGGGACTTCACATGCGCTGGGACCTTCCAGGTACGAACGGCGGGCGGGCGCCGCGCCGGGATAATGTCCATCCTCGCCGATAAAAATTACCGCTGTGAGTAAGATGTACACGTCAGGCGCGGCATCCTTCCCCGGGGCCGGGCATCCCTTGGCCGGGACAGGGGCAATATGCATGCCATGGTGCGCCCTGGCAGCCGGTCATCGCGCCACGTTTTGTAACGACCTTCTTCCCGCTCGCCGCGTGGAAGCCTTTGATCACGAAAAGAGAAACGCCATGAGCCCAACCGACTCCTACCGGCCCAACGATGCCGTCCTCGCCCTGGCCAGCAAGCTGTTCGATCTCGCCCGCGAGGGGGCGACGGAAGCGCTGGCCGCCTATCTCGCGGCCGGCGCGCCCGCGGACCTGACCAACCACAAGGGAGACAGCCTGATCATGCTGGCCGCCTATCACGGTCACGTCGACACGGTCAGGACGCTGCTTGAACACGGCGCGGATCCCAACCGCGTCAACGACCGGGGCCAGAGCCCGCTGGCGGGCGCCGTGTTCAAGGGAGAAGAGGAAGTGGTGCGGGCCCTGCTCGACGGCGGGGCGAATCCCGATCTGGGCACGCCCTCCGCGCGGGAAACCGCGCGGATGTTCGGACGCGCCGATCTGCTCGGCAGCCTGAACTGAACGGGACGGGAACCGGGCGCCGGCCTCAGGCCACGGCGCGGCGCGTGCGGCCCGCCTGCCACAGCAGCGGCACCAGCACGATCGCCACGGCGGGATACAGCAGCCAGTTGATGGTTTCCCATCCCGATGCGTTGAGCAGGCGGCCCGACGAGAACGACGCGACGGCCACCGAGCCGAACACCAGGAAATCGTTCAGGGCCTGGACCTTGGTGCGCTCCTCGGGCCGGTAGCAATCGGTGACCATGGCGGTGGCGCCGATGAACCCCAGGTTCCAGCCCGCGCCCAGGAACACCAGCGACAGCCAGAAATGCCCCACGCTCAGGCCGTGCAGCGCGATCGCCCCGGACACCGCCATGAGCAGCAGCCCCGCCATCGTGACCCATTCCTTGCCGAAGCGCGTGATCAGGCGGCCGGTCACGAAGCTCGGCCCATACATCGCCAGCACGTGCCACTGTATGCCCAGCGCGGCCTCGCCCACCGTGTGGCCGCAGGCCACCATGGCGATAGGCGCGGCGGTCATGACGAAACTCATCATTCCGTACGAGACGACACCGGCGACCACCGCCACCACGAAGCGGCCCGAGGCCGCGATCTCGCGCAGCGGCCGGCCCCCGCCCTGTTCGGCCGCGGGGCGCACGGACCCGCGCAGCAGTATCAGCACCGGCAGCGCCGCCAGCGCCAGCACGGCCTGGCCGACGAAGCTGCCGGCAAAGGGAATGCCGGCGATCGCGTCGCGCGTCCAGATGACGGTCTGTGGTCCGATGACCGCGCCCACCAGCCCCCCCACCATGACCCAGGAAATCGCCCGTGCCTTGAATGCCCCATCGGCCCCGTCGGTGGCGCCGAAGCGGTAGCTCTGCACGCACGATCCATAGGTACCGGCGATGGCGGTGGCGACGCAGAACAGCGCGAACACCCCCGCGGTAATGCTGTAGGCCGCCAGCAGCCCGGCGACGCCGCCGATCACCGCGCCCAGCATGTAGGCGGCCCGGCGCCCCAGCCTGCGCATCAGGATCGCGGCCGGAATCGTGCCCAGCGCAAGGCCGAGGTTATAGAGGCTGACGGGCAGCGTCGCCAGCGACTTGTCGGTGGCCAGCATCTGCCCGACCAGCCCGCCCAGCGAAATGACGATGGACGGATTGGCGCCGCCCAGCGATTGCGCACAACTGAGCACCAGCGCGTTGCGGCGCACATCCTTCTCGGTCAATGCATTCATGCTTGTACGCGCGCGTCCCTGATCTGATGTTTTTTATGATTCTAAGTTATTTGGCGGACCCGATATCCGGCCCCAGCCAAATATCGCGGCGCACGGCATATACTGCCCGGGCCCGATCCGGCCTTATCCCACGTGCCGCCCATGACCGCTTCCACCACCAAGCCCAACGTTATCTGGCTCATCGTCGCCGCCGCCTTTTTCATGGAAACGCTGGACGGCACCGTGATCGCGACCGCGCTGCCGCAGATGGCCGCCACCTTCCGCACCAACCCGGTCAACCTCAGCATAGGCATGACCTCCTATCTGGTGACGCTGGCCGTGTTCATTCCCATCAGCGGCTGGGTCGCGGACCGGCTCGGCACCCGCCGCGTCTTCGCCTGGGCAGTGGCCGCGTTCACCGTGGCTTCCATCCTGTGCGCGCTCAGCACCAGCGTCGCGCAGTTCACCGCCGCTCGGGTATTCCAGGGCATGGCGGGCGCGATGATGGTGCCCGTGGGACGGCTGGCCGTGCTGCGCAACACCGGCAAGGAGGACCTGGTCCGGGCCATGGCCTTCATCGTCTGGCCGGGGCTGATCGCCCCCGTGATCGGTCCCCCGCTGGGCGGCTTCCTGGCCACCTACCTGAGCTGGCAGTGGATCTTCCTGTTGAACGTACCCCTGGGCGTGGCCGGCGTGTTCCTGATACGCGCCTATATCCCGGAATCCGCCCCGCAGCCGCGAAGGCCGCTGGACGTGATGGGTTTCGCCCTGAGCGGCCTCGCGCTCAGTTTCCTGATGGCCGGGGTCGAACTGCTGGGCTACGGCGGACGGTGGCGGCTGGGCGCCCTGCTCGTCGCCGCCAGCATCGCGCTGGGCATCGCGCTAGCCGCGCATCTGCGCCGCCACCCGCATCCGCTGATCGACCCCACGATCATGGCCGTGCCGTCGTTCCGCACCGTCATGGTCGGCGGCACGATCGCCCGCACGGCGATCAGCGCCATGCCCTTCCTGCTGCCGCTGCTGTTCCAGGTGGGCTTCGGCCTGAACGCCTTCGAGGCCGGCATGCTGTATCTGGCCAGCATGCTCGGCAACCTGGGCATGAAGCTGGTCACGACGCAGGCCTTGCGCCGCTTTGGCTTCCGCAACGTGCTGGTCTTCAACGGCGCGCTGGCCGGAGCCTCCATCGCCCTGTGCGCCGTGCTGTCTCCCGACACCCCGGTGCCGCTGGTCGTGGCGATCATGGTGGTATGCGGCCTGACCCGCTCGATGCAGTTCACCGGCCTGACCTCCATGGCCTTCGCCGAGGTCCCGCACCCGCAGATGAGCAGCGCCAACACCATGTTCAGCACCACCCAGCAGATGTCCATGGGCCTGGGCATCGCGGTCGGGGCCGTGGTGCTGCACCTGACGGCCGCCGCGCGCGACACCGGCGGCACCACCTACGACGTCACGGACTTCCGCATTACCTTCCTGGTGGTGGGCCTGCTGGCCCTGAGCAGCCTGCTGAGTTTCGTGCGGCTGCGCCGCGACGCCGGGGCCGAGGTCAGCGGACACCGGCGCAGCGGCGGCACGGCCTGATCAGTACACGTCCCGCCGATAACGGCCCTGCCCGGCCAGTTCGTCCAGGCGATCGCGGCCCAGTATGCGTTCGAGTTCGGCCGCGACACCCGCCGCCATGCCCTGCAGGCTGCCGCAGACGTAGATCGCGGCCCCTTCGTCCACCCAGGCGCGGAGTTCGCCGGCCACGGCAGGCAGGCAGTCCTGCACGTAGCGCGGCCAGCCGGCCGCGCGCGAAAACGCCAGATCCAATCGTTCGAGCACGCCTTGCTCGCGCCAGGCCTCGATCTCGCCGCGATGGAAGAAGTCATGGTCGGGCGTGCGTTCCCCGAACAACAGCCAATTGCGACGCGCCCCCACCGCCGCGCGGGCCTTCAGGTGCGCGCGCAGGCCGGCCATGCCGGTGCCGTTGCCGATCAGGATCAGGGGCCGCCCGGGAGGCGGCGGGTGAAAACCACTGTTGCGCCGCAGCCTCACGTCTACCTGCCCGCCCTGCGGGACATGCCGGGTCAGCCATCCCGACCCCATCCCCAGGCGGCCGCCGGGATAGCGCATCTGCCGCACCAGCAGCTCCAGGCGGCCGTCGGCCGGCAGCGAGGCGATCGAGTATTCACGATGGGGAATACGTGGCAGCGCCTGCGCCAGTTGCGACGGCGGCAGGCCCCGCAACGCGGCGCGCCCGGCTTCGTCGTGGGGCAGGACCCGTGCCGCCAGCGCGTCGCGCAGCGACACCTTGCCTGGCCCGTCGTCCACCGGCATGGCGCCATCCAGGTCCAGCGCCGCCAACAGCGACGCGACGTCGCCCGGATCGTTGCGCGGCCCGATCTCGGCGATGTCTCCGGCCTCCCAGCCGCCGGGCGACGCGGCGGCGGCCACCAGGGCCAGGTGATACGCGGGATCGCCGGGACTGCCTTCGTTCAGCAGGCGGCGTTCCGCCAGGGTCCAGGGCTGGTAGCTCGGAGCCGCCCAGTCTTCCATGTCGGCGCTCGCCCCCAGCACGTTCAGATAATGCTGCCAGTGGCGCAGCGCGCCCTCGTCGCCATCGTCGACCAGGATCGGATCGAACAGGGGCTCGGCGCCCTGCCGGTGCAGCCAGTTCGCGAGCGACTGGCCGAAGGCGCAATAGCGCTGGTAGCTGCTGTCGCCCAGGGCCAGCACGCCGTAGCTGAGGCCCGCCAGGGCCAGATCGCCGGCCAGCGTCTTGCGGGCGAAGCTGGCGGCACCGTCGGGGGCATCGCCCTCGCCCGTGGTGCTGACCACGAACAAGGCCTTGCGGAAACGTTGCAAGGCCGAGCCGCCCATCTCCGCCAGGTTGGCCAGATGCACGGGCAGCCCCGCGGCCTGGAGCGCCTGCGCGCTGCGGCGCGCGATCTGCTCGGCAAAACCGGTCTGGCTGGCATAGGCCACCAGCAGCGCATCGGCGGCGATCGGACCGCCGGCCGGAGAGGCCGCCGCGCGCCTCGCCAATCCTACCCACAGGCAGAACCCCAGATAGCAGGCGACCACCAGCGAACCCGCCGCCGCCCGGTGCGCCGCCGGCGGCAGCGGGAGCACGGCGGCCACCACGATCAGCGCCGCCAGCAGCAACAGCACGGCCACGCCCGCCTGGCGCGCGGACACCGCGCGAGATTTGTCGTTCATTCCATCATCGCCGCGAAATTGGGCGTCATCGTTTCCTGGTATCCCTGGGCGGTGCGCTGCACGAAATGCGCCGCGAGTCCGCGACGCGCCGCCCAGCGCAGGCCCTCGTCCGGCCCCATCACCGTGAGCGCCGTCGCCAGCGCATCGGCCGCCATGCACTCGGGATGCAGGACCGTGACCGAGACGACGCCATTGCCGATGGGCGCGCCCGTGCGCGGGTCCAGGGTGTGGCTGTACATGCCCTGTCCATCGGACACATGGCGCCGGTAGTCCCCCGAGGAGGCGATCGCCAGGCCCTCCAGGGCCACCAGCGTGGACGGCACGGACGACTCGCCGTCCGCGTCCCAGGCCCGGTCCAGCTCCACCCACCAGGGCGTGCCGTCCGGCTTCACGCCGTGCCCGATCAGTTCGCCGCCGATCTCCACCAGATAGCCAACCACGCCGGCGCGCCGCAGGCAGCGGGCGACGGCATCGACCGCATAGCCCTTGGCGATGCCGGACAGGTCCACACGGGCCCCGCCCGGCTGCCGCGCCCGGCGGCCCGCCACGTCCAGCGCGATCCGGTCCCAGCCCACGCGCCCGCGCGCGACCGCGACATCGGCCGCCGACGGACGAGGGCGCGGCCCCTGCGACCCGAACCCCCACAGATCCACCAGCGGCCCCACGGTCGGATCGTAGGCACCCCCGCTTTCGCGCGCCACGCTCAGGGCCTGCTCCAGCACCACGAACAAGGCATCGGGCAAGACGTGCCAACTACCCGCCGGCGCGGCATTGAAACGGCTCAGGTCCGTATCGTCCCGCCAGGTACTCATCTCGTCGATGATCCCATCCAGCGTCGCCCGTACCCGCGCTTCCAGATCCCGCGGCAACCCGCCGTCATCCACCAGCCGGACCGACCAGCTCGTCCCCATCGTCGGCCCGCCCATGGAAACCACCCGAGCCCCAACCCCATATCCCCGCCGCGCCTGCTCCGACACCGCCAAAGGGATAAGCACTCGCGTCCCGCGCTCCGCCGGTCCACCCGCATCGCCCCCTGGGGGGCGCCCGAAGGGCGTAGGGGGGGGCATTCTATTCAGGCAAGACCTCGAACGTCGCGATATAGCTGGACCGACGCTCCTTCGCCTTGTCGAAGGTGGTCTTGTCATCCTTGGTCTCGGCTTCCAGCCAGTACATGCCGGGCTCGGGCCAGGTCACCGTGAACTTGCCGTCGGCATCGGTGCGCGTCTTCATTTCGTGCAGTTGGTCGCGGTAGCGGATCCCGCCCGGCACGATGGACACCTCGATGCCGGCCGCGGGCTTGCCGTCCAGCAGCAGCCGGAAGCTGGCCTCTTCCTTGGCGAACAAGTCGTTCGGATGAGTGATGGGCGCCAGCTCCAGCCCCACGCCGGTGGGCTTGAGCACCGTGTCGGTCGGCTTGCCCACCGTCACGAAAGTCTCCAGGCGGCTGTTGGCCTGCGTAACCCGCAGGTCCTGCGCGTCGGCCGGGACCTCTTGCGCGAATTTTTCCGGCGTGCCGCGCCAGCGCTTGTTCTTGCCGTTTTCCTTGTACGACGCGAACACGCCGTTGTTGACCACCGCCATCTTGTAGGTGCCGGCCTGGGTCAGGCGTACGTCGAAGGTGCTGCGATAGCGGCCCGTGGACTGGTTCTCGGCCTTGGCCGCGGCGCCATCGGGCGCGGTCACCGACAGGTTGTTCAGTTGCAGCGGGAAGTGTTCGAAGTAGAAAAGATCGTTCGACACGGCGGCATCCACCGTCACCCAGGGATCCGCGCCCGACAGCACCGTGGCCGAGGGCAGCATCCACATGCGGTGCGCCTGGGCCGACAGGGGCAGGCTGAACGCCAGGGCCAGCGCGGCCCACTTGAGAGACATCTTCATGGTCTTTTCCTCGGAAGGGGTTGCTAGGAAAGCATCGACAGGGAATCAGGGTTTGGTTTCCAGCGCGACGCGGCCCAGCTCGTGCTGGCCACGCACCTCGCCTTTCTCGGGCGCGCGCGGCGGCCACTGGAATGGGATGCGCAACAATTCGCGGCCGCCGACCTCGCGCGCGGCCTCCACCACCAGTTCGTACTTGCCCTCGGCCAGCTTGCCCAGCGGGGCCTTGCCATCGCTGAACACTATCTGATGCTCGCCCACGGGCCGCGTGGCGCCGCTGATGCCGTCGGCGGGCATGGTCAGCTCGCGGCCGCTGCGGCGCCACCACTGGCGCAGGTCCTTGAGCCACTTCGTGCCTTCGTCGTTCTTGAGCTTGACGTCGTACCAGACCGCCAGGTTGGCGGCGACCTTCTGATCCGGCCCCTCCACCCACACCGCCACATACGGACGGTGGTACTCGGCCACGTTCAGCCTCGGGATCTCGATCCTCACCGCCAGGTCGGCGGCCTGGACCTGACCGACCATCAGGCCGGTGACGGCCACCGGGATCAATGTACGCATAGCCAGAACCTCTTCAATGAATGAATACGAATGCCAGGAACAGCGGCACGGCGACGCCCAGCGCCACCATGGGCCAGGTGACGGGCCGGTTGCGCGAATGGATCTGCAGCAGGAAGAAACCGGTCACGCAAAAGACCAGACAGGCGACGGCGAAGACGTCCAGGAACCACTTCCAGGCTTCGCCCGTGTTGCGGCCCTTGTGCAGGTCGTTGAAATACGAGACCCATCCCCGATCGGTACTCTCGTACTTCACCGCGCCGTCGGGCAGCTCGACGCTCAGCCAGGCATCGCCGCCCGGACGCGGCAGGGATACATAGATTTCGTCGGCCGACCATTCGGCCACCGGGTCGCCGATCGAGACCGACAATTGCGCTTCCAGCCACTGCCGCAAGGCCTGCGGCAAAGGCGCCTTGTCAGCGCCGCCTGCCGGGGCCAGCGCGCGCACCAGTTCGGCCGGCACCTGCGCTTCCTTGGAAACGACGCGGGGATGGGCTTCGATCTGGGAAGCGTGATTGAGCGTAATGCCCGTGGCGGCGAACAGCAGCATGCCGACGAGACAGATCGCCGAGCTGATCCAGTGCCATTGATGCAGATGCTTCAACCAGAATGAGCGACGCTTCTGCTCCAGGAAGCGATCCGACTGTTTGTCCATACGGCGGTGCGCGGCACTGCATGCTTGAGGTGATTAAGATCAATAATGATAACAATTCTCAAGCACTGTCGCCAGCACCCCGCCGCCGCGCTTGCCGCGGGACCCTACGTCGAGCCTTCCAGGCGCACGCCCACCTTCAGGCATACCTGCCAGTGCGCGACCTTGCCGTCCTCGATGTGGCCTCGCACCTGGGTGACTTCGAACCACGCCAGATGGCGCATGGTCTGGGCGGCGCGATCGATCGCGTTACGGATCGCGTCGTCGCTGGACTTCGTCGAGGACCCGACCAATTCGAGCTGCTTGTACACGTGTTCCGACATCGTCGTCTCCTGGTTGCCTTGGATGCCGGCCAGCAAAGGCCATGCCCGGCGCCGTGGGGCACCGGGAGCCGGCCAACCCACCTTAGTCCAGGCGGCCCGCATGAATCAAGCTATCCTATTGCACCCCCCGCCCCCAGCTCGCCGACCGTGGAACACCGAAAATCGCTGAACATCACCCTTTGGCTCGTCGCCATCGGTCTTTTCATGCAGACGCTGGACACCACCATCGTCAACACGGCGCTGCCGGCCATGGCGGCGAGCCTGGGAGAAAGCCCGCTGCGCATGCAGTCGGTGGTGATCTCGTATGCCCTGACCATGGCCGTGCTGATCCCCGCCTCGGGCTGGCTCGCCGACCGATTCGGCACACGCAAGGTCTATTTCTCGGCCATCGTCCTGTTCACGCTGGGCTCCGTGTTGTGCGCGCTGTCGCAGAACCTGAGCCAGCTCGTCACCTCCCGCGTGCTCCAGGGGGCCGGCGGCGCGATGCTGATGCCGGTAGGCCGGCTGGTCATCCTGCGCAGCTTCCCCCAGGAGCGGCTGCTGCCCGCGCTGAGCTTCGTCGCCATACCGGCCATGGTCGGCCCCATGATCGGCCCCGTGCTGGGCGGCTGGCTGTCTGAACAGTTCTCCTGGCATTGGGTATTCCTGATCAACATTCCCGTCGGACTGGCCGGCGCGATCGCCACGCGCACCTTCATGATCGACAAGCGCGAGGCGCAACCGGCCTCCTTCGACGGCGTGGGCTACGGCCTGCTGGCCTTCGGCATGGCGGCCATCTCGCTCTCGCTGGACGGATTCTCGGGCCGCGCCACGGGCCACGCGACCGTCGTGCTCATGCTGGTGTTCGGCCTGATCAGCATCGTCACCTACTGGCTGCGCGCGGGCAGGCAGGCCGCGCCGCTGTTCTCGCCCGCCCTGTTCCAGATCCACACATTCACGATAGGCCTGCTGGGCAACCTGTTCGCACGGCTGGGCAGCAGCGGCATGCCCTTCCTGCTGCCGCTGCTGCTGCAGGTCAGCCTTGGCTATTCCCCCACCCACTCGGGCCTGATGATGCTGCCCGTGGCCGCGGCCGGCATGCTCAGCAAGCGCATCGCGACCTCGCTGATCACCCGCTACGGCTATCGTCACGTCCTGGTGGTCAACACGGTGCTGGTCGGCCTGACCATCTCCTCGTTCGCGCTGGTCGACGCCTCGCATCCCGTCTGGGCCCAGGTGGTTCTGATGGCCTTTTTCGGCGCGGTGAATTCGCTGCAGTTCACCGCCATGAACACACTCACGCTCAAGGACCTGGGACAGCAAGGCGCCAGCAGCGGCAACAGCATCCTGTCCATGATGCAGATGCTGGCCATCAGCCTGAGCGTGACGGTGGCCGGCGGCATCCTCGCCGCCTTCAGCCACTTCGTGGACCATGGCGCCCCCGAGGACGCCCTGGCGGCCTTCCATGCCACCTTCATCTGCATCGGCCTGCTCACGGCGGCGTCGGCCTGGATCTTCTGGCAACTGTCGCCCGACGTGCCGCGCGAATCCAAGAAGGATGACTCGCTGGACCTGGGGTAACAAAGGGCGAAGGCCGCGTCGTATAGAATCGACCCTTTTGCGCGGCCCGCCATGTGGTTCAAGAACCTGCAAATCTATCGCCTTCCCGCCCCCTGGCCCATGACGCCCGAGGGGCTCGATGAACTGCTCCGGCCCCAGGTCTTCGGCCCCGGCTCCAGCCTGGAACTGCAAACGCAGGGCTGGGCGCCTCCGCTCGAAAACGGCAGCCTGCTGGCCCATGGCGTGAACGGCCAGTTGCTGATCACGCTGCGCACCGAAAAGAAGCTGCTCCCGACCACCGTCATCAACCAGGTGGCCAAGGCCAAGGCCCAGGAAATCGAAGAGCAGCAAGGCTTCAAGCCGGGCCGCAAGCAGATGAAGGAGATCAAGGAGACCGTCAAGGAGACGCTGCTGCCGCGCGCCTTCAGCATCCTGCGCGACACCCGCGCGTGGATGGACACGCGCAATGGCTGGCTGTGCATCGACGCCTCCTCGGCGGCACGCTGCGACGAGCTGTTGCAGCTTCTGAACCGGGCGATCGACAAATTTCCGCTGGCCAACCTGCACGTCCAGACCTCGCCCGCGGCGGCGATGACGGAGTGGCTGGCAGGCGGCGAAGCCCCCGCCAATTTCACGATCGACCAGGACACCGAACTGCGCTCCACCGGCGAAGGCCGGGCCACGGTGCGCTACGTACGGCAATCCATCGAAGCCGAGGACGTGCGCCGCCACATCGAGGCCGGCAAGCAATGCACCCGGCTCGCCATGACCTGGGCCGACCGCATCTCGTTCGTGCTGAGCGAATCGCTGGCCATCAAGCGCATCGCGCCGCTGGACGTGCTCAAGGAAAACGCCGACGCCCTGGCGCAGAATGACGCCGAACGCTTCGACGCCGATTTCACGCTGATGTCCGGCGAACTGGCCAAGCTGATCGCCGACGTGGTCGACGCCCTGGGGGGCGAAGCCCCCTCGATGCGCTGACGGCCGCCTGGGCGGCGCAACCGGGCGCGCCGTCCTACGAGCGCCGGGCGCTCCAGGCCGCCAGGGCCGGCGCCAGCGCGAACAGGCCGAACAGCCAGGCGGCCGCGGTGCGGGCGCCTTCGATGCCGCCCGGCTCGGCCAGGCCGGCGGCGTTGGCCACCATGCCCGCCACGGCCGACCCCAGCGCGATCGCATAGAGTTGCAGGGTGGTCACCGCGCCCGAGGCCAGGTTCTCCTGGCCCACCGGGGCCGAGCGGAACACCCGCGTGACCAGGTGCGACCAGCACATGCCTATGCCGAAGCCGACTCCGGCCAGCGCCAGGCACAGCGCGGCGAACGCCACGTCGCCCGATTCGCCTCGCGGCACCAGCACGGCCAGCGCGGCCAGGCCCACCGTGGTCACCACCGGCCCGCCGCGGACCAGGCGCACGACGGCCGCGCCGGTGCACCCGGAGAACATCAGCGAGGCCAGCGTCCAGCCGCCGGCCATGACCGCCGTCAGATAGCCAGCCACGAGCGGCGTCTGGCCGTGCAGGGTCTGCAGGAAATACGGGACGAAGATCTCGCTGGTCAGGCCGATGATGAGCATGGCCATCGTCAGGTAGCAGGCGCCCAGCACCGTGCGGGTCGAGTAGGCGCCCGTGGGCATGAGCCGCGACGACGCCCTCACGTCCAGGCGCCCCATCCATGCCACCAGCGCCAGCCCCGCCGCCACGCCGGCGGCGTTCCAGGCCAGCTCATGCGACAGGCTGCCCACCGAGACCACCATCACCGAACACGCCAGCAGCGCCAGCTTGCCCCAGGGCACGCCCGCCGCCGACGACGAGGCGGGCGCGGTGGCCGGCACCAGCCTGTAGACGATGGCAGCCAGCGCGGCGGCCACCGGCAGCAGCGACAGGAAGGCCGGCCGCCACCACCCCAGCGAGGCGAACAGCCCGCCCAGCGCCGGCCCCGACAACGTCGCCACGCCCCACATCGCCGAGACGAAGGCCAGCGCGCGCGGCCACAGGCGCGACTCGTACACCATCCGTATCAGCGCATAGGACAAGGCCAGCAGCACGCCGCCGGCAAGCCCCTGGACGGTACGCCCGGCAAGCAGCCACCACATGGCCGGCGCGGTGGCGCAGATCAGCGATCCCAGGCAGAACAGCGCCAGCGCGCCCAGATAGGCGCGGCGCGGCCCCATCCGGTCGATCAGCCGGTAGGACAAGGCCGAACCGAGAATGGACGCCACCACGAACAGCGTCGTGCTCCAGGCGTAGTAGGCCAGCCCACCGATGCTGTGCACGATGGTGGGCATGATGGTGGTGACGACGTAGACATTGATGGCGTGGAGCGCCACGCCGCCGGCCAGCGCCAGCGAACGCAGCGCATTGCGGCCGGTCATGAGTTCAAAGGGAGAAGACTTTTCCTGGGAGGAAGGCATGCGTAGGTCCGTGGGCGCGCGCACTCAACGTGCGACGAGCGAGCGGACCGGATTGTAAGGGCGGACCGGCAGGCTGTGGCCCACCGGCAGGACATCGGAAAACTCCAGCGAGACGCCTTCGTGCACCTCGCGGAAGGTGTTGGCCCCGTACAGGTTCTTGCCCTGCACGTAATGCACGCCGTCGATGGCCGACGGCGGACGGACGTCGCTGCCCAGCCGGTTCGCCAGCCAGCGCGACATCTCGAAATGGCTGATCCAGCGCTCCTGCCGCATGGGAGCGGAGACGGCCTCGGGCGCCTCGCGGCTCCATGACAGTACCGGGACGTCGGCCACTTCGGGTTCGAGCACATTGTGCCCCCACATGCCGCGAGCGCCCAGCAACTGCCCATGATCGCCGGTGACCACCAGATGGCGCTGTCCCGGCAGGCTATCGAACTCGTCCAGCATGCGGTCCAGCAATGCGTCCAGATAGAGCACGGAGTTGTCGTAGGCGTTGCGCTGGCGCACCGCGCGCGGCTGATCGTGACCGTCCGGCCAGCGCGCGTAGCGGTCCCGCGCATGCGCATAGTTGGCCTCGTAGGGGGCATGGGCCGAGCGCAGCAGGACCACGACGAAGGTCTTCCGCGGCCACTCCTGTTCCTGCAGCAGCGACAGGAGCGCCTCGTCGCCCTGCCTGCGGAAGCGGGCGGGCTCGTCCTCGCGGGTGATCGACACGTCGACGTAGCGGCTGCCCACGTCGTTGAGCAGCTTGGATTCCTGTGACGAGATCCAGTAGGTCGTAAAGCCCGCCTCCTTGGCGAACTTGAACAGATTCGTGGACAAGCCCCGGATCTGGTCCAGTTGGCCGGGCTCGCGCACGGCGTTCATGATCAGCGGCATGCTGGCCGCCGTGGAAACGGCCGCCGCCACGCCATGGCGCGCCACCAGTCCCTGCTCCATGCGCCGTGCCAGGTTGGGCGTCGTATCCCGTTCGTAGCCCATGATGCCCAGGTGTTCGCTGCGCAGCGAATCGGCCACGAACAACCAGACGTGCTGCGCCTGCGAAGGGAATGGCGCGACCTCGGGCAGGGCCGCGGCCGCCACCGGCGCCGGCGCCGCGTGGAGCGATCCGCGCACGACGTTGTGCACCAGGAAAAAACTGAAGGTGTTGAGTGAGTTGTGCAGGCCGCTGCGGGTGGGGCCCGGCAGGAAGGAATTGAGGTCGCGGTAGGTGGCGCGATAAGGCTTGGACAGCAGGCCCGCGGCCACCAGCATGACGCCCAGCGCGCGCTGCCAGCGCCGGACGTCGGACCGCATGTAGGTCATGAACAGCCACCACGCGGCCAGGTACGGGACCAGCACCGCGAACAGCACGTGGACGTGGTCGCCGAAATCGGCCAGCGCCACCTCCCTGACATCCCCGAACTCCGAGAACAGGCTGGCCAGCACGACGGGATCGAGCGGCCGCCCGGCGTAGGAGATATGGCTGAGCTGGACCAGTTCCATGCCGGCCAGCAACACCAAGATGCACGAGACGAACACCTTGCTGCCCGACAGCCACAACCCCAGGCAGAACGCCAGCAGCGCCAAGAAATAGTTCAGTTCGAAGTCAGCCTGGTTGGCGACCGTGAACCATTGCTGGATCCAGTCGTCCAGCATCAACAACGATGTGGTCAGCAGGACCAGCGCCCCTCGCGCCGCGAGGTAGCGCCAGTTCCACATCCCGGGCCGGAGCGTCAGGGTCAGGGATTCATTCGTCGTCATGCGCACTCGATCAGGCGGCCTGCGGCCTTCCTGCGTGAAAAACGGCGTCCGGCCGAAACCGGGCGCCGATTCTGCTGCGGGCGGGAAGCCCACCCGGGAAAAGCCGCAAGCTTAACCCAGTTCACCCCTGCCGCGAGTGGGGACATTCCCCTCTCGCCGGCCAGGGCACCGGCTTCACGCCGCGTTGGACTCAGGCTGGCGGCCTTTTCCGCGATTGGCCATCACCGCGCGGGCACCGCCCAGGATGGCAACCAGCGCCAGCGGGTACAGCAGCCACTGCACCCAGACATGGGCCTGGAACCACGGCTTGACCAGCGGCTCGCCCATCACCATCTTGACCGAGGTCACGACCAGCACGCCGGCGCCGATGTAGATGATGGCCGGATAGCGTTCCATCAGGCGCAGAATGAGGCGGCTGCCCCAGACCATGATCGGCACGCTGATCAACAGGCCCAGCACCACCAGCAGGAAACTGCCATGCGCCGCGCCGGCCACCGCCAGCACGTTGTCCACGCCCATGACGGCATCGGCGATCACGATGGTCTTGATGGCGGCGACGAAGCTCGTGTTGGCCGAGCCGCTGCCGTGTTCGTCCTCCTCGGCGGTCAGCAGGCGATAGGCGATCCACAGCAGCGCGAGGCCGCCCACCAGCATGAGGCCAGGCACCTTGAGCAGCCAGACCACGGCCAGCGTCATCAGCGTACGGACCACAATGGCGCCGACCGTGCCCCAGATGATGGCCTTCTTCTGCAAGGCGGGTGGCAGGTTGCGCGCAGCCAGCGCGATGACGATGGCGTTATCGCCCGCCAGCACGATGTCGATCACGACGATGGACGCGAGCGCGAACAGGAATTTGGTAGTGAATATTTCTGCGGCGAAAGCCGAAAGCCATTCCACGAGTGGTTCTCCAGAGAAGTTGACGGCCTCTGCTGGCAACAGGAATGACTGGGAACGGGAGCACCCATGCAGGACCTGACGCCAGGCTGCAAAGGTCTTGTTCAATCACCGGGCGGTGATCCGTACGACCGGAGGAAGCGAACTTCCACGTATTGACGATCGTACGAAAGAGCCTGTCAGGCTCTCGAACTACTCCCCTTTGGAGGGACATGCCATAGGCATGTCAACCAACATTTTCGCCTGGCCCCGGACCTTGCGTCAACATCGGGAGATACCCCAAGGAAAACGGCGAAAACGGGGCCACATCGGCATGCGCGGGACGGAACGTCACGATGGCCATCAGCAGTATCGCCAGCGCCAGATCGCGCCGCGGCGTCTCGTAGGCCTGCGAGCGGAAACGCCGGAACCCCCACATGACCAGCACGATGAAGCCCCCCATCAGCGCCGCCGCCAGGAAAGAACCGGCGTATTGCGCCAGCACCGGCACTCGTTCGCTGAACGGCCCCTCGGGCAACGGCCCGCGCAAGGCGCTGGACACGAGGAACATCAATCCCAGCGCCCCGGCCAGCGCTCCCCACGACAAATCCCGACCGACGAAAAGCTTCACGACATTCACACCCAAGGCTGGACAACAAAAAGTATAACTTTCATCTTCTCCCAGGATGCGGTGGATCCGGCCTTGCCGGTCCACTCGCATCGCCCCCTTGAGGGGGCGCGCGGAGCGCGTAGGGGGTGGGCCTCCCTTCCGGTCCCCCCGCATCGCCCCCTGGGGGCGCGAAGCACGCAGGGGGCCCCTACGGCCAAGCCGAGTAGGTGAGATCCTCGCGGCCGGCTTCCTCGAGCACGCGGCGGCGGTAGCTGCCGGGAGGAATACCCATGTGGCGCTTGAAGAAACGATTGAAGTGCGCGGTATCGCGGAACCCCAGGCCGTAGGCGATCTGGGCCACGGGCAGCGGCGATTGTTGCAGGCGCACCCGCGCCTCCTGCAGCAGGCGCTCGTGCGCCACGGCCAGCGGGCCGCAGCCGGCGCTGCGCATGGACGCGGCATGCAGCCGGCGCTCGGTCACGCCCAGGGTGCGGGCATAGCGGGAAATGGGCCAGTGCTCGCGGAAATGCAACTCCACCACGCGCAGGAAACGCTGGAACACGACGGAACCGGGCCGGTCGCCGGTGGGCGCCTCGGGGTCGATGTCGCTCATGCGCCAGAGATGCGTCAGGACGATCGAGAGATAGGCGACGGCGATGCCCGCGGCCCCCTTGGCCGCCAGGCGCAGCTCATGGCTGACCGCCTCGAACACCGGACGCAGCATGTCCCGCCCCGCCGCCATCTCGTCCGGCCCGATGTGAAGCAGGCGGTCGGCCACATTACGCAGGGCCGCGGCATGCTGGCTGGCGGCCGAGGCGCGCGACACCAGTTCCTCGGCGGCCGACAGCATGTAGCCGGCGCCGCCGGCCTCCAGGCGGAGGGACAGCGCCATGCCGGGTGGCAGCCAGGCCAGGCACGGCGCGCGCAGCGCGAGCTGCCCGTGGCGCAGCGTGGCCACGCCCTTGCCCGCCGTCAGCAGCAGGGCGTGGCTGCGGCCCTGGCGGCGCGCGGCGTCGATCACCCATTCGCGCGCCGCCAGCGCGGGCACCATGGATTCGCTCTCCATCAGGGTGGGCAGGGGCGTCTCGCCGATGTCCGGATGCGCGTCGGGCAGGGAATGCGGATAAGCCACCATGCGGGTCCTCGGAAAGCCAGGCGGAAAAGTGCAAGTATTCGTCCGATTTCATCAATGCATGCAACTTTACATGGCCAGGCCCTCTAGCCAGAATTTGTGGGTCGCTACAACAAAACTCCGCGATTGTTACAAACCACCGGGAGACACACCATGCTGGCCTTGCCCCTGAAATCGTTGCGCCACCTTGGCGCGGCCGCCGCGCTGTCGGCCTTTTCGCTCGCCCTGCCGGCCCAGGCCCAGGACGCCGTCACCATCGGCTACGCGGTGTCGAAAACCGGCGTCAATGCGGGCGGCACGGGCATTACGACCATTCCCAACTACAAGCTGTGGGTCCATGAGGTCAACCAGGCGGGCGGACTGCTGGTCGGCGGCAAGCGCCTGCCGATCAAGGTCGTCGAATACGATGACCGCTCCAGTTCCGAGGACGCGGTGCGCGCCGTCGAGCGCCTCATCACCCAGGACAAGGTCGACTTCCTGCTGCCGCCGTGGTCGACCGCGATGAACCTGGCCGTGGCGCCCACCTTCCACCGCTACGGTTATCCGCTGCTGGCGGGCTCGGCCGTGACCGAACGCGCGCCCGAATTCGCCAAGCGCTGGCCCGGCAGCTATTGGCTGCTGGGCACCGGCTCGCAATACGCCGAGGCCCTGGTCGACCAGTTGGCCAGCCTGCGCAAGGCGGGCAAGATCGGCGACTCCATCGCCATGGTTTCCATCGCCGACGGCTTCGGTATCGAACTGGCCACCGCGGCGCGCGCCGCGTTCAAGAAAGCAGGCTTCAAGCTGGCCTACGCCAAGACCTATCCGGTGGGCACGCAGGATCTCGCTCCCATCGTGACCGAGGCCAAGAACCTGAACCCCGACGTTTTCATCGCGTTCAGCTATCCGCCCGACACCATGGCCATCACGGACCAGGCCCGGCTGCTGGGCTTCAATCCCAAGGTGTTCTACACCGGCGTGGGCACTGCCTTCCCGCTGTACAAGAACCGCTTCGGACCGAACGTCGATGGCGTCGCCAGCCTGGGCGGCATCGACGCCAGCAGCCCCGCGGTCAAGGCCTACATCCAGCGCCACAAGGAAGTGACCGGCGCCGAGCCGGACCGCTGGGCCAGCCTGGTCACCTACGCCGGACTGCAGGTGCTGCAACAGGCCATCGAGAAGGCAGGAACCCTGGACCGCAAGGCCGTGTCGGCCAAGATCGCGAGCGAGGAGTTCGACACCATCCTGGGCCGCATCAATCTCAAGACCCACATGGTGCCCAACATGCTGACGCTGGGCCAATGGCAGAACGGCGAGTTCGTCGGCGTCGAGCCGTCCAGCCACGCCGGCGCCGCCAGGCTGGTCTTCCCCAAGCCCGCCTGGCAGGCCGGCGCCGCCGCGCGCTGACCCTCAACCCGCGCCGCCCGGGCCCCACGGCGCCGGGCGGCGCGCGACAGGAATCCGGTATGTTCATCGATGCACTTTTCTCCGGCGTCACGCTGGGAGGCATGTACGCGCTCGTCGCCATGGGGCTCACCTTGCAGTATGGCGTCTCGCGCATCATGAATCTGGCCTATGGCGAGTTTCTCGTCGCCGCGGCCTTCTGCGCCTACCTGCTGTTGACCGGCCTCCGGATCACGCCCCTGTGGGGACTGCTGCTGATCGTCCCCGTCGCCTTCGTGCTCAACTGGCTGGTCTACCGCTTCCTGCTGACACCGCTGGTCAAGCGCACCCGCACGCGCGCCGCGTTGGAGGTGGACAGCATCCTGGCCACCTTCGGCCTGCTGTTCATCGTGCAGGGCGTGATGCAGGTCACCTTCGGCGGCAACTACTACAGCTATTCCTACCTGAACGAACCCGTGCGCATCCTGGATTCGGTGCTGGCCCTGAACCGGCTGCTCGCCCTGGGTTTCGCCGCCGTGTTCGGCATCGGTTTCTACCTGCTGCTGACCCGCACCCGCCTGGGCACCGCCATCCGGGCGGTGGCGGTGGACCCGGTGGCCGCGCGCCTGGTCGCCATCGACGTGCGCCGTGCCGCGGCCCTGGCCTTCGCCGCCGGCGGCGCGCTGGCGGCCGGCGGCGGCGTGCTGGTCAGCATGTTCCTGACCTTCAACGCCAACATGGGCGTGATCTTCACCATGAAGGCCCTAATCGTGATCATCATGGGCGGCGTGGGCAACGTCCTGGGCGCGCTGGTCGCGGGCCTGCTGCTGGGCCTGGCGGAATCCTTCATCGCCACCTACGTCGATCCGGGGCTGACGATCGCCATGACCTACGGCGTGTTCCTGCTGGTGCTGCTGGTACGTCCCACCGGCCTGTTCGGGAGGGCTGCGCGATGAATGCGTCCCTGCGCGCTCCCCTGGCCGCGGGCGCCACCCTGCTGGCCGTGCTGGCCGGCGTGCCCCTGGTGGCCGACGGCTACGGCCTGTCGCTGGCCATCAACATCCTCAACTACGCGGTGCTGGCCACCGCCTGGGCGATGTTCTCCGGCCCCACCCGCTACGTGTCCCTGGCCACGGTCGCCTTCTTCGGCATCGGCGCCTATACCGTGGCCGTGCTGAGCGACGCCCTGCCCTGGCCCGCGGTGCTGGCGGCGGCAGCCCTGGTCGGCGTGGTGGTCGCCATCATCGTCGGCCTGTCCACGCTCAGGCTGGCCGGGGTCTATTTCGTCATCTTCACCTTCGGACTTACCGAACTCATCCGCCAGTTGGTCACCTGGTATGAAGTGAACGTATCGAATTCCATCGGCCGCTATGTATTCCTGGACATCAGCCAGGAACAGATCTACTGGCAGTTGCTGGCGCTGGGCGCGGTCCTGTTCCTGGCCACCCTGCTGCTGGGACGCTCCCGCCTGGGATTCGCGCTGCGCATCATCGGCGCGGACGAGGCGGTAGCCCGCCACTGCGGCATCGACACCACCCGCGCCAAGGTGCTGCTGTTCGCGCTCAGCGCCCTGTTCATGACACTTGCCGGAGCGATCATGGCCCCTCGCTGGACCTACATCGACCCCGCCATCGCCTTCAATCCCGTCATGTCGTTCCAGGTGCTGATCATGGCGCTGCTGGGCGGCGTGCAACGGCCGTACGGCCCGCTGCTGGGCGTCGTCCCCCTCGCGCTGCTGTTCGAATACCTCGGCGCGAACTTCCCCAATCATTACAGCATCCTGCTCGGCGCCGCCTTCATGATCATCGTCTACCTGTTGCCCAACGGCGTGGTCGGTCTCGCCCGGCCCCGGCGCAAGACGGACCGCGCGGCTCCCGCCGGCAAGGGGGTGTCATGAACGGCTTGCGCGTATCCCTGCTGCGCAAGACCTTCGGCGGCCTGACCGCGGTCGACGATCTGAGCTTCTCGGTCGAGCCCGGCGAGATCGTCGGCTTGCTGGGCCCGAACGGCTCGGGCAAGACCACGGTCATGAACCTGATCTCGGGCGCGCTGCCCCCGGATGCCGGCGACATCGAACTCGCCGGCCTGCCGATCGCCGGCAAGGCGCCCCACAAGGTGACGCACGCGGGTGTCGCGCGGACCTTCCAGCTGGTGCGGGTGCTGGGCGACATGGATACGACCGAGAACGTGCTGGCGGGCCTGGCCTTCGCGCGCGAACCGATGTGGGGCGCGCGGGCCGCCGCGAAGGCGGGCGAGCTGCTGGCGCGCGTCGGCCTGGCCCGCCATGCGCGGACGCTGGCCGGCGAACTGACCTACATCGACCAGAAGCGGCTGGAACTGGCGCGCGCCCTGGCCCTGTCGCCCCGCCTGCTGCTGCTGGACGAATGGCTGGCCGGCCTGAACCCGTCCGAGCTGCTCGAAGGCATCGCGCTGGTCCGCTCGCTCAAGGACGAGGGCATGAGCATCATCCTGGTCGAGCACGTCATGGACGCCGTGCACTCGCTGTGCGACCGCTGCGTCGTGATGAACGCCGGCGCCAAGATCGCCGAGGGCACGCCGGCCACCGTCCTGTCGGATCCGGAAGTGATCCGCGCCTACCTGGGAGACGCCGGTGCTTGAAGTCTCGAACCTGTCGGTCGCCTACGGCAAGCATTCCGCGCTGCGCAACGTCGCGCTGTCGGTCAGGCCCGGCGAAATCGTCGTCATGCTGGGCGCCAACGGCGCCGGCAAGAGCACGCTGCTTAAGGCCGTGGCCGGTCTCGTCCCGCACGACGGCCAGGCCGTCGTGCGCCTGTCGGGGCAGGACATCGCCGCCACCCCCGCCCACCGCATCGTCGAACTGGGTATCGCGCTGGTTCCCGAGGGACGGGGCATCTTCGGCGACCTCACGGTGCGCGAGAACCTGCGGCTGGGAGCCTACGCTCGCCGTGCCCGGAAGACCGAGACCGCGACCCTGGAGCGCGTGCTGGCCCTGTTTCCCCGGCTGGGGGAACGCCTGGACCAGACCGCCCGCACCATGAGCGGCGGCGAACAGCAGATGGTCGCCATCGGCCGGGCACTGATGTCGCGGCCGGCGATCCTGCTGCTGGACGAACCATCACTGGGCCTTTCCCCCCTGATGAGCGGCGAATTATTCAAGTCCCTGGCCACCATCCGGCAGGATGGAGTGGGTATCCTGCTGGTCGAACAGAATGCCCGCCTGAGCCTGGCGATCGCCCAGCGCGGCTACCTGATCGAGAACGGCGCCATCGCCGGCGAAGGCGAAGCCTGCGCGCTGATGAACGACCCGGCCGTGCAAAAAGCCTACCTCGGCATGGCAACCGCCTGATACGAATCAAGGCGGCCACGGGGCCGCCACTTCTGGAGTCCTACCCATGTTCGACATCAAGCTCCTGATCGACGACGAAGACCGCGACGCCACCGGCGGTGCCACGTTCGTGCGCCGCGACCCGGTCACCGGCGCGGACAGCACGCGCGCCGCGGCCGCCACGGTGGCCGATGCCCGCGCCGCCGCCGATGCCGCCGCGGCGGCCTTTCCCGCCTGGGCCGCGCTGGGCCCGAACGAGCGCCGGCGCCTCCTGAACCGAGCGGCCGACCTGCTGGACGAGCGCACGCCCGACTTCATCGCCCGCATGATCGCCGAAACCGGCGCCACGCGCGGCTGGGCCGGATTCAATGCGCATCTGGCCGCCGGCATCCTGCGCGAAGCCGCCGCCATGACGACGCAGATCGCCGGCGAAGTGATCCCGTCCGACATCCCGGGCAGCCTGGCCATGGCCGTGCGCCAGCCGGTGGGCGTGGTGCTGGGCATCGCGCCCTGGAACGCCCCCGTCATCCTCGGCACGCGCTCGATCGCCATGCCGCTGGCCTGCGGCAACACCGTCGTGTTCAAGGTCTCGGAACTCTGCCCCGCCACCCACCACCTGATCGCGCGGACCCTGCGCGACGCCGGCCTGCCGGCTGGCGCCGTCAACGTCGTCTCCAACGCCCCCGACGACGCGCCCGCCGTGGTCGAGGCCCTGATCGCCCATCCCGCGATCCGGCGGGTCAACTTCACCGGCTCGACCCGCGTCGGCCGTATCGTCGCCCAGAGCGCCGCCCGCCACCTGAAACCCGTCTTGCTGGAGCTGGGCGGCAAGGCGCCGCTGCTGGTGCTCGACGACGCCGACCTCGACGCCGCGGTCGACGCGGCGGCCTTCGGCGCCTTCATGAACCAGGGCCAGATCTGCATGTCCACCGAGCGTCTGGTCGTCGACGACGCCATCGCCGATGCCTTCGCCGCCCGTCTCGCCGCCAAGGCCGCCTCGTTGCCCGCGGGCGATCCCCGCCGCGACGACGTCGTGCTGGGCGCCGTCGTGACGCCAGAGGCCATCCAGCGCATCCGGCGCCTGATCGACGATGCCGTGTCCAAAGGAGCCAGACTCATCGCCGGCGGCAACATCGAAGGCAGCATCATGGCGGCCACCGTTCTCGACAGGGTGACGCCGGCCATGGAAATCTATGGCGAAGAATCCTTTGGTCCGGTGGTCTGCATCGTCCGGGTCAGCGGCACCGAAGAAGCCATCCGCGTCGCCAACGACAGCGAGTACGGACTATCATCGGCCGTCTTCAGCCGCGACATCGCGCGAGCGATGGAAGTGGCAGGACGCATCGAAAGCGGCATCTGCCACATCAACGGCCCCACCGTGCACGACGAGGCGCAGATGCCGTTCGGCGGCGTCAAGGCCAGCGGCTACGGCCGCTTCGGCGGCAAGGCCGGCATCCACGAATTCACCGAACTGCGCTGGATCACCGTCCAGACGACGCCCCGGCACTATCCGTTCTGACGCCGCCGACAGGCAAAAAAAATGCCGCCCCGAGGGGCGGCATTTTTCATCCAGCAGCCTGTCAGGCGGCGGGAGCCGAAGCGGCCTGCTGTTCGGCGGCGGCCGGAGCGGCAACCGGAGCAACAGCCTTCTTCGCCACGCGCTTGGCGGCGGGCTTCTTCGCGGCAGGCTTGGCAGCCGGCTTGGCGGCGGGCTTGGCGGCCGGCTTCACCGCGGGCTTGGCAGCCTTGGCGACGGGCTTGGCAGCAGCCTTCTTGGCCGGAGCGGCGGCCTTGGCTTTCTTGGCAGCAGGCTTCTTGTCGCCTGCGGCCACGACAGCCTTGGCTTCCTTCACGGCGGCCTTGACGGCCTTCTCGTAAAGGCTCACGCGCTGAGCGGCGTCCTTGCGGGCCTTCTCCGAACGCTCGAGCGCCTTCTTGGCGGCATCGCCCAGACGCACGGCGGCGGCTTCGAGCTTCGCCAGCACGCCGGCGGACTTGGCCGGAGCGGCTTTCTTGGCGACCTTCGCGGCCGGCTTCTTGGCTGCCGGCTTGGCGGCGGCCTTAACGGGTTGCGATTTCTTAACCATATCAATCTCTAAAAGTCGAGGCCCGAAGTGTTAATGGTGCTCAAAGCAATGTCAACCCTTTTAGGCGTCAATGACGAAAATTTTTTCTTCGGCGCCACGCGTCATGTCACGTCATGGCATCGCGCACGATCATCACGATGACGTCCGGCCGAACGTGACGCGGGCGATGATCCATATCGTCACGCCGCACAGCGCGGCAAGCGCGCCCACCGCGACGATGGGTTCGACCGGCAGCGCGCCCACGGCCGTGCTGCCCAGCGCCCCGCCCAGCATCTGCGATGCGCCCAGCACCGCGGCGCCCACGCCCGCCATCGCTCCGGCGTCCTGCAATCCCAGCGCGAAGATGGCCGGCATGATGAAGCCGCCGAAGAAAAGACTGGCCGCCATCGCCACGACGAAGACGGCGATCTCCCACCATTGCCCATGCGCGCCGCGCAGCGCAAGGCCGACCGCGAGCGCCGCCAGTCCGGCGCAGGCCGCGCCGCGCACGCCCGCGTACAGCACACGCTGGGGCGGCACGCCCCGCTGCGAGAGGCGCGCGGTCGCCAGCGATCCCGCCAGCACCGCGGCCGAAGCCAGCGCGAACGCGATCGCATAGACCGGACTGGACACGCCCATGCCGTCGATCAGCACGAAAGGCGAACCACTGATGAAAACGAACATGCCGCAGAACACGACGCCCAGCGCGCACGACAGGGCGCGTGCATGGGGCAGCGCCAGAAAGGCGCGATAGCCCGCCGGGCGTCCGGCGCCTTCGTGTATCGGCTGGCCGGCTCCGGCATCGTCGGATGCGGGCCCGGTGGGCTGGACGCCTCGGAGCGCGCGCAGCCGGCCCGCCCGCAGGCTGATCCCGACGATGACGGCCAGCAGCACCCCCGCCCCGGCCAGCACCGCGAACAGCCCGCGCCAGCCCACCGCGTGGATGACGAACGCCCCGATCAGCGGCGCGACGATGGGCGCCAGGCTCAGCACCGCGACGATGAAGGATTGGATGGTGGCCCGCTGCTGTGGCTGGGGAAAGACGTCGCGGACCAGCGCGATGCCGGCCACCGACGCGGCCGACGCGCCGAAGCCCTGGACCGCTCGCCAGCCGATCAGCGCCGCGCCGTCCGCGGCCAGCGTGCAGGCGACGGCCGCCGCCACGTACACGGCCAGGCCGAGCAGGATGACGCGCAGGCGCCCATGGCGATCGGACAAAGGCCCCCAGGCCAGTTGGCCGAATCCGAAGGTCAGCATGAACGCGCCCAGTGTCGCCTGCATCTGCGAGTCGGTGGCGCCGAGTTCGGCGCCGATGGCGGGCAGCCCGGGCAGGCTGATGTCGATGGACAAGGGCGGCAGGCCGGCCAGCAAGCCCAGCACGACGATGAAGCCGACCGGCAACGCGATCCGGGTCGGCGGGGAATGCCTTGCTTGCACGAAGCGATCTCCTGGCTGATGCGCGCCCGGCTTCACCCGGGCGCCGAAGAGCGGAGGATATCGTGCTTTTGCCGGGGCGGGCACATGGCCGCCCCGTGAGGCGCGGGCCTCAGTTCGGTTGCAGGCCGGCGTCCCGGATGATCTTGCGCCAGCGGATCTCCTCGTCGCGCATGTATCGGTCCATCGAACCCGGATCGCCCGTCACCTTGATCAGGCCCTCTTCCTTGACCAGGCGTTGGAACGTCGGCGTCTCGGCGGCATGGTTGATCGCCCGGTTCAGGCTGTCGATGACCGGCGCCGGCGTGCCGGCCGGAACGAGAAAACCGTACCAGGCCTGGGCGTCGTACCCCGCCACCCCGGCCTCGGCCACGGTGGGCAGGTCCGGCAACACCGCCGACCGGTCGGCCGAGGTCACGGCCAGCGCTCGCAGCTTGCCCGCCTTGATGTAGCTCAGGGCGCCGGGAATGGTCGAGAAAATGACGTCGATCTGTCCGCCGATCAGGTCGTTCAGCGCGGGCGCCGCGCCCTTGTACGGCACGTGCGTCAGTTCCGTTCCGGACAGCGTCGCGAACAGCGCGCCCGCCAGGTGCGCGGAAGTGCCGTTGCCGTTGGACCCGTAGTTGATCTTCCCGGGATGGGCCTTCGCATAGGCGATCAGTTCGGCAACCGTCTTGTAGGGGCGCTGCGGATTCACCACCAGCACGTTCGGCGCCTTGGCCACCATGCCGGCGGCAACCAGCGAGGTCTCGTTGGAGTACGGCAGCTTCTCCTGGAGGCTGGGATTGACCGCGTAGGCGAAGGTCCCCATCACGATGGCATAGCCGTCGGGCGGACTCTTGGCGACGTAGTCGGTGCCGATCACCGTGCCGCCGCCCGGCCGGTTCTCGACGATGACCGGCTTGCGGAAATACTCGCCCATCTTCTCGGCGACGATGCGGCCGACCAGGTCCGTCCCCCCGCCGGGCGGAAAGGGAACGACAAGCTTGAGCGGCCGCTCGGGAAAGGAAGCCGCCAGGGCCGGGCCGGCCAGCAGCGGTCCCGCGATTGCCACACAGGCGGCGCCAAGGGCCATGCGCCAGGAAGGTGCCAGGAAAGTCATGATGTCTCCGTTGTCTTGATTCTGTTCTGCCGTGGTGCAAGCTATAGCCGGTAGCCCGGATCGATCCGGTCCAGCTTGCGCAGCAGCGCGGGCCATTCCATGACGCCGTACGGCCGCCGGGTCTGCGGCTGGTAGTTCATGTAGGTCTTGTCCAAGACTTCCTGGGGAACCGGGTTCAGCGGACTGTTGCAGGCCATGGCCGCCAGTTGCAGCTTGCAGGACAGCTCCAGGCGGTGCATGGCGTTGAACGCCTCGGGTATGGTCCGCCCGACGGTCAGCAATCCATGGTTCCTCAGGATCATGGCGTTGTTGTCGCCCAGGTCGTCCACCAGGGAAGCCTGTTCCACCTCGTCCAGCACGACGCCCTGGTAGTCGTGGTAGCTGATGTTGACGAAGCGCATGGACGTCTGCGCCAGCGGCAGGAGGCCGCATTCGAGCGCCGACACGGCCATCCCGGGCCAGGTGTGCGTATGGATGACGCACGACAGTTCGTGCCTGGCCTGGTGGATCGCGCTGTGGATGACGAAGCCCGCGCGGTTGACGCCGTACCTCAGGTCCGGCCCGAAGTCGGGCGCGCTCAGGACCTCGCCGGCGGCGTTGATCTTGATCAGGCTCGATGCGGTGATTTCCTCGTACAGCAACCCGTAGGCGTTGATCAGGAACGCGTTTTCCTCGCCGGGCACCCGGGCCGAGATATGGTTGGCGGCCATGTCGGCCATCCCATAGAACTCGATCAGGCGATAGCACGCCGCGAGATTGATCCGGGCCTCCCATTCGGCCTCGGAACATCGGGGCCGCATGGATGCGATTCCCAGGTCCGCCAATTCAGCCATCGTCGATTCCTCCTGCGCAAAGTCGTGCCATGCATTCTGCGCACTCTCGACGCGGCGGGAAAATGACTTTTCGGTCGGATCAGGCCAACTATTTTGTAGGGCTGGCCGCAAGCGGCTGCGGCATGGGCGGATCATCCATCACATCGTCGGCGCGCGAGCCCAGCTCGGACAACAGCCATCGGCGGAACGCCCGGAACGCGGCGGTGGGGGCCCGGTCCTTGGGATGCACGAGAAAATAGCCCCCCGCGGGCCGATAGGATCCGTTGAAAGGCGCGACGAGCTGCCCCGACGCCAGATAACCTTCGACCAGGATCCTGACGCCCAGCGCCACGCCCAGGCCGCGTATCGCCGCCTCGTAGGCCATGAGCGAACTCTCGAACTTGTGGCCCCGGCCGGCATGATCGCTCACGAGCCCCGCATGGCGGAACCACCCCTCCCAATCCCCCGGGCGGGCGAGCGAATGCAGCAATGGCAATTCGAGCATGGCCGAGATGTCCGGCGAACCGCCGGTCTTCGCCAGCAGATCCGGGCTCATGACCGGAACGAGCTCGATGGGCGCCAGCATGTCGACGTCGATCCCCGGCATGTCCGGCACTCCGAACCGGATGGCGGCATCGAAATCCTGGTGATTGAAATCGACCAGGGCCGAGGACGCCGACAGCCGGATCTCGACGGCGGGATGCTGTTCGTGGAAAGCCGGCAACATGGGAATCAGCCAGCATTGCGCGAACGTGTTGTAGGCCAGGATGGAAAGCACCTGCGGCTGCCCGCGCCGGCTGAGCTGGGAAGTGGCGAACGCCAGGTCGTTGAGCGCCCGGCGCACCGCGGGATAGTAGCGGCTGCCCGCCTTGGTCAGCGCGATCGACTGCCCCCGCCGGTCGAACAATTCCACGCCCAGGAAATCCTCCAGGCCGCGGACCTGGCGGCTGACCGCCACCTGCGTGACGCAGAGCTCGTCGGCGGCCGCCGTGAAGCTCATCAACCGCGCCGAGGCCTCGAAGGCTCGCAGCGACTTCATCGGAGGCAGGGGCAGCTTCACGGCATCACCTGGACGCGGCGGTCAGCCGCCGAGATAGGCTTCCACCAGGCGGCGATCGCCCAGCAGTTCCTTGCCGGAACCGGACAGCGCGATGGTTCCCGTTTCGAGTACATAGCCGCGATGCGCGATCTTGAGCGCCTGCCGCACGTTCTGCTCGACCAGGAAGATCGTCAGCCCCTGCCGGTTGATCTCGCGCAGGATGCGGAAGATCTCTTGCACGATGATGGGCGCCAGCCCCATGGACGGTTCGTCCAGCAGCAAGAGCCGTGGCTTGGCCATCAGCGCCCGGCCGATCGCCAGCATCTGCTGCTCGCCGCCGGACAGGTTGCCCGCCATGCCGTCCAGGCGTTCCTTGAGCCGGGGAAAGAGTTCGAACACGCGGTCCAGGTCGGCACCGATCCCACCCTTGTCGCGGCGGGTATAGGCGCCCAGTTCGAGGTTCTCGCGCACCGTCATCGTGGTCAGGATGGCGCGGCCTTCGGCGACCTGCACGATGCCCTTGGCAACGATCCGGTGCGGCGCCAGGCGCGAGATATCCTCGCCCTGGAACGACACCGAGCCCGCTTCCTTGGGAATCAGGCCGGACAGCGCCAGCAGCGTGGTCGACTTGCCCGCGCCGTTGGCGCCGACCAGCGTGGTGATCTCCCCCTCGCGCAATTCGAGGTCGATTCCCTTGACCGCGGCGACCTGGCCGTAGGCCACCTTCAGGCCGGAGACGTTCAGCAGCGGATTCATGCCTGCACCTCGTCCGCCACGTCGTCCTCGCGGCCCAGATAGGCTTCGATCACCATCGGGTTGGTACGGATCTGCTCGGGCAGGCCCTCGGCGATGATCCGTCCGAAATTCAGGACCGCGATCCGGTCGCACAGGCCCATCACGAAACGCATGTCGTGCTCGATCATGAAAATGGTGTAGCCCCGCGCCTTGATGTTCTCGATCTCGGCCATCAGGTCCACTTTCTCGCCGGTGTTCATGCCCGCCACGGGTTCGTCCAGCAGCAGCAATTGCGGCTCGGTCGCCAGCGCGCGGGCCAGCTCCAGCTTGCGCTGGTCGCCGTAGGACAGGTTGTCCGCGACCTGGTGCGCCTTGTGGTCCAGCTTGACCCAGGACAGGAGCTCCAGAGCCCGTTCGCGCGCGCGGCGTTCCTGGGCCCGGAATCCGGGCAGCGCCAGCAACAGGCCCGCCGGGCCGTAGTCGAGGTGGCGGTGCATGCCGACCACCACGTTTTCGAGCAGCGACATTTCCTTGAAGATGCGGATGTTCTGGAACGTGCGGGCGATCCCGCGCCGGGTGATCTGGTGCGGCTTGGCGCCCGCGAGATCCTCGCCGTCGAAGGTCAGCGTGCCGCCCGAGGGTTCGAGCAGTCCGGTGATCAGGTTGAACACCGTCGTCTTGCCCGCGCCGTTGGGACCGATCAGGCCGAAGATCGTCCCTTGCGGAACCTCGATGTTGACGTCCTGCAGCACGTGCAACCCGCCGAAGCTCTTGGAAATGGATTGGAGTTTCAGCATGTCAGGTGCTCCTCCGCCGGCGGAACCAGCTGCGCAGCAGCGCCGGATCCCATATCCCCTTGGGCAGGAACAGCACGATCAGGACCAGGATCACGCCATTGATCACGAGCCGGAAATCGTTGAATGCGCGCAGCGTCTCGGGCAGCAGCGTCAGGATCACGGCGCCCGCCACCGGCCCGGCCAGGCTGCCGATGCCGCCCAGGATCGTCATGGTCAGGATCTCGACGCCCCGGTCGAATCCGTATTCGTTGGGACCGATGAAGAAGGTCAGGTGCGCGTTCAACGCACCCGCGAGCCCGGCCAGCAACGCCCCCAGCACGAACGCCAGCATCTTGGTGTTGTTGACGTCGATGCCCATCAGCCCGGCGGCGGTCTCGTCCTCCTTGATGGCCTCGAACGCGCGGCCGACCTTGGAGCGCCGCAGCCGGAACAGCACGGCCAGCGCCAGCACCACGGCCAGTGCGATGTGCCACCACTGCGTCAGCTGGGGAATACCGTTCAGGCCCAGCGCGCCGCCCGTCCACGACTCCGTGTTCAGGATCACGACCCGCACCACTTCGCCGAATCCCAGCGTGGCCATGGCCAGGTAGACCCCGGACAGGCGCAGCGTGGGCTTGCCGATGACGAAGGCCACCAGCATGGGAGCGGCCATGCCGCCCAGCAGCGCCACGGTGAAAGGCATTTCGAAGTTCATCGTCAGGATCGACGCGGTATAGGCGCCTATCCCCATGAAGGCGGCATTGGCCATGGCCAGCATGCCGCACGAGAGCGTCAGGTAGATCGACAGGGCCAGCAAGGCATTGGTGCCGAGGGTCAGCACCAGGTTGCTGTAGATCGACCAGAAATTATCGAACCATTCCATTTCTTGTCCGCGTCCTTATGCCTTGCGTTCCAGCACTTTGCCGAACAAGCCCTGCGGACGAACGAGCAGGATCAGGAACAGGAGGCCGAACGCCACGGCGTCGCGCATGGTGGACCCGACATAGGCCACCGACAGCACTTCCGCAAACCCCAGGAACAGCCCGCCTATCATGGCGCCGCGTATGTCGCCCATGCCGCCCAGGATGATGACGGCAATGCCCTTGTGCAGCATGGGCTGGCCCATCAGCGGGAACACCGCGTTGGAGTAGAGGCCGATCATCACGCCGGCCACGCCTCCCAGGGCCGCCGCGGCGAAGGACGTCAGCATGAACAGCCCCTCGACGTTGATGCCCAGCAGCGAGGCCGCCTTGGGCGACTCGGCGATGGCGCGCAGCCCCCTGCCCAGCTGGGTCCGCTTCATGACCACCATCAGCGCGGCCATGAGCGCGAACGACATGAAGATGATGATGAGTTCGATCACGGTCATGTGCAGCCCGGCGATCTCGATCGCGTCGTCCGGCACCAGGCCGGATGGGAAGCGCATGTTGGCGGCCCCGTAGATGCCCTGCATGCCGCTGTTGAGCGCGATGGCCACGCCTATGGTGGCAATCATGGGAATGAGGTGGGGCGCGTTGCGCTTGCGCAGGCGCTTGAGGATGAGCACGTCGATCAGGATGCCGACGATGCCGCTGCCCAGCGCCGCGGCGACGAGGCCGGCCCACAAGGGCAGGTCGAACTGGGTGATCAGTTGCAGCGCCACGTAGGCGCCCACCATGAACACCGCGCCGTGCGAGAGATTGATGACGCCCAGCACGCCGAATACCAGCGTGAAGCCGAGCGCGAACAAAGCGTAGACGCACCCGAGCGATAGTGCGTTGACGAGTTGCTGTTGTAGCATGCCCCCCCCTACGCGCTTCGCGCGCCCCCCAGGGGGCGGCGCTGGCGGACCGGCGAAGCCGGATCCTCGGCGCCCTGGATCTGGCGGCCCATTTTGTGCCGGGGCCGGATACAGGAGCGAAGCAGCAAGATTACCAATGGAAAATGGGCATGAGCCCTACTATTACAAAGGGCGCGGGAGTCCCGCGCCCTTTCGGATCGCCGGCGCGAGGCCGGCGGGGTCCGCGGGTGCCGCTTATTTCTCGATGACGTAGCGGCCGCCGCGGGTGACCATCACGATGGGGGTCTGGACCGCATCGTAGCCGCCGGGCTTGCCGGCGGCGCCCTTGGCCTGGCGGAACTGGAAGGCTCCGGTCGCGCCGGTGATCTTCACCGCGGGCAGCGCCGCCTGGAGGGCGGCGCGGTCGGCCTGCAGGTTGCCGGAGAGCTTCACCTTCTTCAGGGCTTCGGCCACGATGTGCATCGCGTCGTAGGCCTGGGCGGCGAACTGGTCGGGCGCCACATTGTACTTCGCCTTGTAGGCGGCGATGAACCTGGTGTTCTCGGGGGTGCCGTTCTCGATGGACCAGGGGCTGCCGACCCACAGGCCGTCGGCCCGTTCCTTGGCCAGGTCGAACACCTTGACCGAGTTCATGCCGTTGCCGCCGATGAAGGGCACGTTCAGGCCCAGCTGGCGCGCTTGCACCATGATGGGACCGCCCTCGGCGATCAACGCCGACAGCACCACGGCGTCGGGATTGGTGGCCTTGATCTTGGTCAGCTGGGCCTTGAAGTCGACATCCCCCTTGGCGAAGGTCTCGGTCGTGGTGACCGGGATCTTCAGGTCTTCCAGGGCTTTCTTGAAATTGTCGTAGCCGCTCTTGGTGAAGACGTCGTCGTTGCCGTAGAACACCGCGACTTTCTTGATGCCGTTGTGCTTGGCGGCGACGCGGATGGTCTCGGGCAGCACGTCGGCCTCGGTGACCGAATTGCGGAAGACATAGTTGCCGATGGAGGTGATGCCGTCCGCGGTGTTGGAAGTGCCGAACACCGGGGTCTTGGCGGCCTGCGCGATCGGATCGGCGGCCTGGGCCGAGTTGGACAGCGTCGGGCCGAAGATCAGCACGACCTTGTCCTGGAACACCAGTTTCTTGAAGACGTTGATGGCCTCTTCCTTCTTGCCCTGTTCGTCTTCGATGACCAGCTTGATGGCGTTGCCGCTGACGCCGCCCGCGGCATTGAGCTCGTCGGCGGCGAGCTGGAAGCCGTTGCGGATGGCGGCGCCGTACTGGCCGGCACCGCCGGACAAGGCTGCCGCGAGGCCGATCTTGACGTCGGCGGCCTGGGCGAACGCAGCGGCGCCGAGCGCGGCCGCTGCCACCAGCGATTGACTGAAAATGCGGTTCATGTGAGTGTCCCTATAGGTATCGCGTTTGCGCGTGGACGCCTGCGGCGCGGGGACAGCGCGGGCCCATGCACGGACGACTTGGGGCGATATTCTACCTTTTCGGGCCATACCAGACGAGCCGAAAGGGTTTCCCCTAGCGGGGAAAGCCGCTTGGACTATGCTTGTGGACATTGCCCACGCAACCCATTTTTTCCGTCATGAACCTACCGCAAACGCCGTCCCCGGACATCGCCCCCGAGTGGCATCTGGCCGATATCGTCGAGCAGCTTCGCACCTCGCGCGAGATCGAGCACAAGATCCGCTACCTGGACCGGGTGCGCGAACTGCCCTCGCGCGAGGCCCTGGTCACCGTGCTGGACGGCCTGTCGGCCGCGCTCTTCCCCACGCACTACGGCCGCTGCAAGCTGACCGACGACAGCATCGACTATTTCGTCGGCAACACCCTGAACGCCACGCTCAACCTGCTCTGTGAACAGGTCCGCCGGGCGCTGTATTTCTCGGAAGCGCCGGACACGCACGACAAGCAGAACCTGCAGGGCAAGGCGGTGGAGCTCACCCGCCGCTTCGCCTCGCAACTGCCGGCCATCCGCGCCATGCTGGTCAGCGACCTGCACGCCGCCTACCAGGGCGACCCGGCGGCCACCAGCATCTCCGAAATCCTGCTGTCCTACCCCGGGATCAAGGCCATCATCCACTACCGGCTGGCCCACGCCATCCACAAGCTGGGCGCGCCCTTCCTGGCACGGCTGATCTCTGACATCGCCCATTCGGCCACCGGCATCGACATCCATCCGGCCGCGCAGATCGGCGCCAGCTTCTTCATCGACCACGGCACGGGCGTGGTGATCGGCGAAACCACGATCATCGGCGAACGCGTCCGCCTCTACCAGGCCGTCACGCTGGGCGCCAAGCGCTTCCCCGCCGACCCCGACGGCAAGCTGACCAAGGGCATCGCCCGCCACCCCATCGTGGAAGACGACGTGGTCATCTACGCCGGCGCGACCATCCTGGGCCGCATCACCATCGGCCGGGGCTCGACGGTCGGCGGCAATGTCTGGCTGACCCAGAGCGTGCCCGCCGATACCAACGTCAACCAGGCCAAGAACCTGGAAGACTGACACCAGCCGGGAAGCTGGCTCCGGGCCCTTACGGCTGCTTGCCGCGGGGCCCCAGCCAGCCCAGGTCGGCATCCTGCAGACCGACCAGCAGCGCGCGCCCGCTCTTGTCCACGCGCAGCGCGCCGTAGCGGGCACGCTCGAAATCCCCGGCACGCCCTTCCTGGAAAAAATAGGCGTCGGTCACAATTCGCACCCTTGCGCCGCGCACGGCATAGGCCAGCCGGCTCTCACGCTCGGCCAGCGGGGTACCGTCGTCCAGGCGAACGAGCGCGGCGCGGCTGGAGCCGGCCTCGCGCCGGACCACGATGGCTCCCGACGCGGGCAGGTCCCGGCCCAGGCGTTGACGCAGCTCGCGCGCCACGGCCCAGTCCAGCGCCATGTAGTCGCCCTGCATCAGCGACCGGGGGTCGACCGGCGCCAGTTCCAGCGACACCAGCGTCCCACTGGCCAGCAACGATTCATTGCGCCAGATCGAGGCGTTGACCAGGCCCAGCACCAGGACCAGGCCGGCGGCGATCAGCCAACGGACCATGCGCTCACCCATGGCCGCCCTCCGGCGCGCCCAACCGGGCAATGCCGCGCCAGGCCAGGAGCAGCACGCCCCCCAGCGCCAGCAGCACCGCCGCCTTGCGCGGCAGGGTCCAGGTCTGCGCGTAGTAGAACCATCCCACGCTCCACAGCGCCACCAGCAGCCCGCCCACCCAGAGCGGCGTGCGGGCACGGGCATGGCCCAGCACCGCGGTCATCAGGCCGAAGGCCACGCCCGGAACCCAGGCCCCCGCCAGCACCAGGACGCACGCGGTGCCGGTAGTCCAGCCGCGCACGGCCGGGCGCGCGCGGACCGACAGGCGCCAGGCGACCCAGGCCAGCGGCGACGCCGCCAACAGATACACGGCCCAGACGAGGCCACGCCAGGCGGGCGGCACGGACGCGTCCATGCCAGGCAGCAACGCGCCGGCCAGGCCCAGCCCCCACAACGCCAGCGTCGCGCCCCAGGACAGCGGCGCCTGGCCCTGCCCCAGGCGGTGCGCCAACCGGGTCTCGCCCAGCCAGGCCGCCGCGCAGGTCCAGGCCGCGATGGCCGGTACGGGGCTGGGCCAACCCAGCACCCGGAAACATCCTTCGGCCGCCAGCAGCGAAGCCAGGACGCCGAAGGTCCGCGCAATCGCGCTCGGCATGGCCGCGGCCAGGACCAACCCCAACCCCGAGGCCGCCAGGAAAGCGCCCCAATCGGGCAGCCAGGTCGAGCACGCGACGGCGATGGCGCCGTAGCCCGCCAGGCAGAGGCTGAGCGCGAATTGCGCGCGCAGTTCCGGCGGCTGGCCATGCAGCAGGACGCGCGCGGCGATCAGCAGCGGGACCCCCGCCACGGCCAGGCTGTGCGAATCGAAAGGGTCCGGCACGACCAGCCCCACGAAGACCAGCAGCAGGAAACCGCCCAGCCAGCCGCACACGCCCAGCATCAGGCGCACATGCCAGGGCGTCGGCGTCCCGGCCGGCATGTCGGGCGGAACGTCGCCCTCGACCAGGCCGCGGCCTCGCAACGCGCCCCAGATCTCTCGCAAGCCGTTCATGCCGCGTCTCCCGCCCACCGGGCCTGCAAGCGGCGCAGCCACACGGCCGCGCCCGCCGAAGCCGCGACCAGGAAAGCGCCGACAACGAGCAGCGCGAATTCGCCCGGATCACCTTCGGCCAGGAAACGCGTCAGCCCCGCGGTCGCGACCGCGATCGCCGCGAGGCAGCACAGCGTCAGCATGGGCAGGTCCCGGCGCCATTGGTAGAACAGGAAGCTCCCCGCCAGGACCAGGGCCATCACGGCCCGCGTGGCCCAGAACAGGAAGCCCGCGCCGCGCCCCGCGTCGAAAAGAGCGCCGCACAGCGCGGCCGCGATGACAGCCAGCGTTAGCGCGCCGGCCAACCGCGGCAGGAAGCGCCGCCGGCCGCCGTCGGCCAGCCGGCCGCCCAGCCATTCCGCCGACGCGGCGGCGGCCAGATCCAGCCAGAACAACGCGGGATGTGGCCCCCCTCCTCCGATCGCATCGAGCAGGAAGGGCGAGAATCGCCCCACGTAAAGCTGCGCGGCCAGGTTGGCCAGCACCAGCAACAGCGCCCACGCCGCCGCCGACCGTGACGCGGCCACCCAGGGCAGGATGAGCAGGCCCCACGCCAGGAACAATTGGTAGCTGTCGGCCCCAGTCTGGTAGTGCTGGCCGAGATAAGCCAGCAGCGCGCCGCACACGATCATCGCGAACAGCAGCGCCACCCGGCCCGCCGGGCGCCCCGTGCCCAGGCGCCACGCCACCGCGGCGGACGCCGCCAGCAAGGCCTGCAACAAGGCGAATTTGGCGATGGGCGGCCATTCCTGCCAATTGAAAGCCACCAGGAATACGATGCCGGCGGCGCAAGCCAGCGCGCCGCCGTAGGCGCATACATGTTCGAGGAAACGCCGCCAGGCCGGCCCGTCCGGCAGCACCCCGGCCAGCCGCAGGCCTTCTTCGGCCGCCGGGGCCGACAAGACCCGGCGCCGCGCCAGCTCGATCAACTGGCGATGAAGCGCGCCGCGGCCGCCGCTCAAGGCGCTTCGCGAGCCACCGCGCGGGCATGGCCGAAGAATCGGCCCAGCTCCCGCGCCAGCTCGTTCAAGGCGGCCATTTCCTCGGGCAGGATCTTGCGCGCCAATTGCGCGCTGTTCCAATCGCCATAGATCAGCGCCACCGTGTCCTTGTCGGCGCGCACGGGCAGCAGCACGAAGGCGTGCGAGTCGGGCACGGCATCGCGGAACCAGCGCGGGATGTGGACGCTGAACTTGGGATCGCAGGCGTTCTCGATGAAGATTCCCACTGAATTGGTAATGGCCAAGTGGAAGACGTCTACCGAGAATATCTCATTGAAGCGCAGTTGGGGGAGCAACTGCTCGATGCCGCGGCCGAACCCCAGCCTCGCCTCGAAGGTATGGCGGCGCGGGTCGCGCACGAAAACAATGGTGCGCGAGAACTGCATGCCGGCCAGCATGGCTTCGGACGCCATGGCCAGCACCGGCCCCAGGTGGTGCTCGGACGGCAGCGAGCGCAGGTCGCGCATGCCCTCGCGCAGCGTGCGTTCGGCGTTGTGCGAGCCGCCCTGCGTCGACTCGGCGTGCAGGTCGTCGATCTCCTGGATGAAGCGCTGGCTGGCCCGCTCGCGGGTCAGTTCCTCCATGATCTCGTACAGCATGGCGGGCGCCACCGACAGCGCGCGCGCATAGCGTTGCACCGTCTCGCGCATCCGGCGCTCGCGCAATTCGACGTCGCCGCCCGCGATGGTCATGCTGCGCGACATCTGCACCGAAAAGCTGGCCACCGCGCGCAGCCACCGGTCGTGGTCCAGGACGACATCCTGGTCGGCCGGCAGGTCGGCCAGGTCGAAGGGCTCCATGCCCCGCCGGATCACTGCCGGCAGGCCCCAGCGCTCGGCCGCGTCCTCGCCCAGCTCCTCGAAACTGATGCCCAGCACCTCGCCCGACACCTCGTCCTCGGTACGGCGGTACTCCAGGGCGTGCTCCCGGATCTGGGTCCACTCGCTCTCGAGGTAGAAGATGCACAGCAACTTGCCGAGCTGGCGCATCAGCGTGCACACCACCGCTTCCTCGCTGGTCATCAGCTCGCGCACCTCGCATACCTTGCGCGCCACGCAGCCCGCCAGCATCGCCCGGTTCAGCTCCAGCTTGGCGTCGAGCCGCTGCAGTTGCAGATGGGACTGCTGGAAATGGTCGACCAGCTTGAGCCCCAGGACCAGATGGCCCACGGCCTCGATGCCAAGCACGACCAGCGCCCGGGATATGGTGGTGATATTGCCGCCGAACGCCATGTACATGGCCGAGTTGGCCAGCCGGATGACGCGCTGCGTCAGCGTGAAATCCGACAGCACGATCTGGACCAGCGCCGTGATGTCGTGGTCGTCCCCCTTCATTGCGGAGATGGTGGCGCGCAGGGAATCGGACAGCAGCGGGAAATCGCCGCGCTCGTTGATGCGCGACCACAGTTTGCGGGTCAACGCATGGCGTTGTTGGATGTCCGGCATGAAAAATCCGTCTTCTGGCGTCAGTTCGCCAGCGGCCGCAGCTCGCCGGTCTCGAATTTATGCGCCAGTTCGTTGATGGGCAGGGCCTTGCAGACCAGCCAGCCCTGGATCAATTCGCAACCGCTGGCCACCAGCAGGTCGCGCTGGGCCTCGGTTTCGACACCTTCGGCCACCAGGTCCAGGCCCAGCGTGCCGGCCAGCCCCACGATGGCGTCGACGATGGCCTGGTCGTTGCGCGACGACGGCAGATTGCTGATGAAACGGCGGTCGATCTTCAGCGCGGCCAGCGGGAAGCTCTGCAGATAGGCCAGGCTGGAATAGCCGGTGCCGAAATCGTCCACGGCGAAGCGTACCCCCAGATCGGTCAATTCCTCGAGCAGCGTCTTGGCGTGGGCGGGGTCCTCCATCAGCACGCTTTCGGTGATCTCGAGCACGATGCGCCGGGGCGCCAGCCCCGTCAGCTTGAATGCCTCGCGCACCGCCGCGGGGAAACGCTTGTCGCGGAACTGCTGGGCCGAGACGTTGACGCTGGCGTATTGCAGGTGGATGCCTCGCGCATCCCACTGCATGAGTTGCATGCAGGCGTTCTTCAGGGCCCATCCGCCCAGGAAATTGATGAGCCCCGCCGATTCCGCCAACGAGATGAAGACCTCCGGCGAGACCGGGCCCAGGACCGGGTGATGCCAGCGCATCAGGGCTTCGATGCCCGCTACCTCGCCGTTGCGCGCCTCGACGATGGGCTGGTAATGCAGAGAAAACTCGCCGTTGCGGATGCCGCTGTGCAGGTCGGATTCCAGCCGGAGCGTGTCGGGCCGGTTGCCGGCCTCGCGCCGCTCGTAGAAGGCGAAGCTGTAGCCACGGTTGCGGCCCGCCTGCGCCAGCGCCTCGTCCACGTGGTACAGCAACTGGTCGCAGCCATTCACCCGATCGGGGAACAGCACGGCGCCGATGCGCACCGACAGTTGCAGCGTCTGCCCTTCGTGGGAATAGGGGAGCTGGATCGCATCGGAGATGCGGCGCGCGAACTCCTCGACGTAGTCGCGATCGGGCACGTCGCGCAGCAGTATCAGGAAAGCGTCGCTATAGCAGCGCGCCACGAACTCCCGCGCATGGCAGGCGTTCTTGAGCCGCAGCGCCGTCTCGTGCAGGATGCGGTCGCCGGCCTCGTAGCCGAAGGCCTGGTTGACGCGATGGAATTCGTCGATGTCGATCTGCAGCAGGGCCACGCGAAAGCCCTTGTCCAGCGCCTCCTGCTTGGCGCGCTCGATCTCGTGGCGCGCCGACGCCAGGTTGTCGAGCCCGGTCAGCACGTCGTGGTACATGGCGTAGGTCAGGCACTGCTCGTTGTCGGCCCAGGCCGAGACGTCGTGGCCGACCACCAGCAACTGTCCGGACCCGGTCGCATCCGGCGCGACGCGCAGCTCGACCAACCGGGGGTAGGTCAGTGTCTTGATCAGGTGCAGCGTGCACTTCTGCACCTCGCCCGTGTGCTGGGCCTGCCGCAGGCAGGCTTCGAGCAGGGGCGCGTCTTCCTGCGGGACCAGGTCGCGCAAGGTCACGATGCGCAGGTATTCGCGGTGATAGCCGATAAATGCCAGCCCCGGTTCGGAGATGTACAGGAACCGGCC
Organism: Alcaligenaceae bacterium SAGV5; assembly: GCA_009360345.1. GTDB lineage: Bacteria > Pseudomonadota > Gammaproteobacteria > Burkholderiales > Burkholderiaceae_B > Pigmentiphaga. Next base: position 428,633 of record SPDP01000001.1, on the reverse strand, counting down.
CTGCTGATCGATGCGCGCGAAGAAATCGATGGCGCTTTCGAAAGAGGCCACCGGATCGGCGCAAACGCGGTCTAAAGTATCAAGTCGCATGGAGGGACGGGCTCAAGGGAGACCCGGAACCACGCCTGGACAGCTGGACGATAGCGGGGCCTGTCTCCGGTCAACGTACTTGCAACGGTATTAACGACGCATCCGCCGTCAAATTAAGGTGTCCATCACCGCGGAAAAGACGCCAAATCATGCCTCTCTTCCGGCTCCAATCGCCCGCGACAGGGCCTTGACAAGATCGGTTTGCGTGATGATCCCGGCCAGCGTCCGCTCTTCGTCGATCACGGGAATGTGGTGATGGCCGCCGTCGGCGAACATGGGAATCAGCTCGATCACGTAGCGGCTGGCGCTCACCACCCGGACCTGCCGGGTCATGATCTGCGAAATGATCCTGGGACGCCCGCCGCCCGCCGGGGCGGGGGGATGCGACACCCCGCGATTGTAAAGCGTCAGGCGGCAGCGGATGGCCGTACGGCGTAGCGCGGCGGGCGGCCGGCCAGGCCGTCTTCCAGGCTTTCCAGCATCATGTCTAGCTGCACCAGGATGGCGGCGGGCGAGCGGCCCGATATGTGGGGTGTCAGCACGACATTGTCCATGGCCGCCAGCTCGGCCAGCAGCGCGGCCGGCGGTTCGGGCTCTTCCTCCAGCACGTCCAGGCCGGCGCCGGCGATCTGTCCGGCGCGCAGCGCTTCCATCAGGTCGTCGGTCTTGAGCACCGATCCGCGCGCGACGTTGATGACGACGCCGCCGGGCCCCAGGGCCTGGAACATCTCGCGGTTCAGCAGGTGGCGCGTGCGCGGGCCGCCGGGGCAGCAGGCGAACAGGAAGTCGCTGTCGCGGGCGAGTTCCAGCGGATCGGCGTAGTAGGTGCCGGGCGCGCCGGGTTTGGGGGAAGGGTTGTGGTAGCCGATGTCGGCCCCGCAGGCGGCGGCGCGATCGGCCACCATCCGGCCGATCTGGCCCAGGCCGATGACGCCCACCCGGGACTTGTTCAGGCTGGGGCGGGGCGCGCGCAGCGAGGTCCAGGCCTCGCCGCGGGCCAGCCGGTTGCCCAGGCTACGCAGGCCCCGCGCGACCGCGAGGGCCAGGCCGATCGCATGGTCGGCCACCGTGGCGGCATTGGCGCCGGGGGCGTTCGTGACGACGATGCCGCGGGCATCGGCGCCGGCGATGTCGATGTTCTCGGTGCCGGCGCCCATGGAGCAGATCACGCGCAGGCGGGGCAGCCTGTCCATCTGGGCGGCGCTCAGGCCGATCGACCCGTTGGTGACCACCGCTTCGACGTCGGCGGTGGCGCCGTCGCCGACGTCCGATGCGCTCTCGTGCAGATGATAGTGGCGCGCGATACCGTCGCGCAGCGCGGGCGGCAGGGGGATGGTGGTCAGGACGTGTCGGGTCATGGGGGGTGATTTCCAGGAATGGGGCGGTGCGCCGCGCGCGGCGCATGGGCTCGGACGGTTTCAGCCGGCCGGCTTGACTTCCTTCACGGCGCCCTTCCAGCCATTTTCCGTGATGTCGAAGACCGTACCGTCCGGCATCCGGTATTTGACCTCATAAAACACGTTGGGGTCGGTTTCCTTGCGGCCGGTCAGGTAGGTGCCGCCGGCTTCGGTGATGCGTTTCTCGGCGGCTTCCAGGTCGTCGACCCACATGCCGAAGTGGATCACGCCGCGTACGTCCTTCAGGCCCGCGTAGCCGGGCACGGTCTCGTTGGCGAAGTTCAGCAGCGCCACGTTCATGACGCCGTCGGTCATGTAGACGCCCCGCATGGCCTTGCCGGCCCGGGTCATGCCGAAGGCTTTTTCGAAGAATTGGGCCGCCGCCTCGGGATCTTCCACCGAAAGGGCGATGTGCCTGAGTTTTTCCATGAGTGCTCCTGGTCGTTCAAGGGATGAAAAATGGACCTTTCCATTTTTTGGTGTTCCATTCTATATTACAGGTATACCAAAGTTAATAAAGGATTTTTGTTTTTGCTTTAGTGGATACCTGAATTTGATTTGGCATGTAAGTTGCATCGGATGTCTCCGTGTGGCCGGACGCCTCGGGCGAGTGCGTCATGGGCCACCCCACCAATCTGGAGCTCGGAATGAAAAAGCAACGCAGGTCTTGCATGAAGGCGGGGGCCCTGACCCTGGCCATGGCGGCATCGGGTGCGGCGTTCACCGCTGGCGCCGCCGCACCCTCCTGGCCCGTGCGGCCCATCACCATCGTGGTGCCCTTTGCACCCGGCGGCAACACGGACCTGATGGCGCGCCTGATCGGCGAGCAGCTCGCCAAGGCTCTGCACGTGCCGGTGGTGGTCGACAACAAGGCGGGCGCGGCGGGCCTGATCGCGGCGGAGTACGTGGCGCGCGCGCCGGCCGACGGCTACACCTTGTTCATGGCCACGCTCACGCAGATATCCACGGCGCCGTTCACAAACAAGATCCGCTACGACCCGGTGAAGGACTTCGTCCCCATCGCCAACGTGGGAGGCAATCCGTTCGTGATCACGGTCAACGCGCGCCTGCCGGCGCGGGACGTGCAGGAGCTGATCGCCTATGCCAAGAAGAATCCGGGCAAGCTCAACATGGGGAATGCCGGCCGGGGCGGACTGACGCACCTGTCGGCGCTGGTCTTCGCGAAGTCCGCGGGCATTGACGTGGTGGAGGTGCCGTACAAGGGGGCGTCGCTGGCGCTGGGCGACGTGGTGGCGGGCCAGATCGACATGTATTCCGGCAACCTGTCCGAGGTCGTGCCCTATGCCCGCGATGCGCGCGTGCGGCTGTTGAGCGTGTCCAGCAAGGACCGGATCAAGCAATTGCCCGATGTGCCGACGCTGGCGGAGACGATTCCCGGCATTCCCGAGGTCCAGACCTGGAACGGGTTGCTGGGACCGGCAGGCATGCCGGCGGAGGCCGTGGACCGGATCTCCGCCGCGGTACTGGCGGCCCAGGCCGATCCCGCCTTCCGCAAGAAGCTGGAGGACGCCGGCATCACTCCGCTGCCCGAGGCCAAGGAGCAGTTCGCCCAGCGCATCCGCCGCGACATCGAAGTGTGGAAGCCGATCATCGAAATGGCCGGCATCAAGCCAGAATAATCCAGGAGGAGGACCATGATGCAATCAGACAAGCAGCGCGTTCTCATCGTCGGCGCGGGCCCCGTGGGCATGGTGTGCGCGCTGGCGCTGAACCGGCGGGGCATACCGGTGACCGTGTTCGAGCAGGAGCCCGGCCCGGTCAAGGACCAGCGCGCCGCGTCCATCCATCCGACCACGCTCGAGATGCTGGACGAACTGGACGTGACCCGGACCATCGTGCCGCGCGGCCTGGTCTCGGAAACCTACCAGTACCGCGACCGGGTCAGCGGCAAGCTGATCGCGGAATTCGACCTGCGCGGAATGGCCGACGTCTTCCGTTTCCCGTTCGTGCTGCAGTACGAGCAGTACAAGCTGACGGGCGACATCGCGCAGCAGTATGCTGACGAATCGGACTTCGACGTGCGCTATGGGCATACGGTCGACCAGATCGAGGAGCATGCCGATCACGTCGAGATCGCGGCCCGGGGGCCCGACGGCATCCGGCGCTATCGCGGCGCCTACCTGATCGGCGCCGACGGCGGGCGCAGCACGGTGCGCAAGGCCGCCGGCATCCCGTTCGAGGGCTTCACCTACCAGGAGCGCTTCATCAAGATCGCCACCAGCTTCGATTTCCAGCAGGCCCATCCGGACTACGCCTACCGCAACTATTTTTCCGATCCGGACGAATGGTGCAATCTTTTCAAGGTCCGGGGCGAGGCCGGGGAAGGGCTGTGGCGCGCCATTTTCCCGACCCGCGTGGACGAGTCCGAGGAGCAGGCCCTGAGCGAGCGGGGCGTCGAGGCCCGGATGCAGAAGTTCTTTCCCAAGGCCGGACGCTACGAAGTCGCCTATTGCAACGTGTACGGCGTGAACCAGCGCGTGGCGCAGACCTTCCGGCGCGGCCGGCTGCTGCTGGCCGGCGACGCCGCGCACGTCAACAATCCGATCGGCGGCATGGGCATGAATGGCGGCATCCACGACGCCATCAACCTGGCCGGCAAGCTGGGCGCGGTGCTGACGCGGGGCGCGGACGAGGCGCTGCTGGACCAGTACAGCCGCCAGCGGCGCCATGCCGCGGTGGCTTTCGTGCAGGCGCAGACCATCGCCAACAAGAAAATGCTAGAAGAAAAGGATGAACCCAGCCGCCAGAAGAAATTCGGTGAGCTGTCCCGCATCGCCGACGACCCGGCCGGCGCGCGGCAATACATGCGCCGCGCCTCGCTGCTGGAGAGCCTGGAAACCGCCAATGCCATCACCTGAGGACACCATGATCGATCCCACCCGCACGCTGGGCAGCCTGCCGCCCGAGCAGGCCGCCGAACTCGAGCGCGCCGGCCCCATCTGGGGCACCGATATCAACCGTTTCCGCGACCTGGTCGTCAAGCTGTATTCGCCGCTGGTGGCGGCGGCGCCCAAGGACGGAATTGCCGTCGCGCGCGACCTGCCGTACGGCGACAGCGCGCGCCAGGTGCTGGACGTTTTCACGCCCGACGGCGCGCGCGATGCCGACGTCGTGGTCTTCGTGCATGGCGGGGCCTTCATCCGCGGGTCCAAGAGTTCCAACGGCCATATCTACGACAACGTGTCGTACTGGTTCGCGCGCCAGGGCATGGTGGCGGTCAACATGGAATACCGCCTGGCGGGCGAGGCGCCGTTCCCGGGCGGCGCCGACGACGTGGCCGCCGCCGTGCGCTGGCTGGCCGGGAACGTGTCCGCCCACGGCGGCAATCCGCGCCGCATGTTCCTGATCGGGCATTCGGCCGGCGGCACGCACGTGGCCACCTATTGCTTCGATCCGCGCCGGGGCTACCGGCCCGATCCCGGGGTGCTGGGCGCGGTGCTGGTCAGCGCGCGCCTGCGGGCCGACACGCTGCCGGGCAATCCCAACGCCCGCGCGGTCGAGGCCTACTTCGGCACCGACCCGGCCCGCCACGAGGCCGACTCGCCCATGGCCCATGCGGCCGAGTCGGACCTGCCGGTGATGATCGCCATCGCGCAATACGAGAATCCCTACCTGGACCTGTACGGGCTGGAGTTCTGCCAGCGCATTGCCCGCGCGCGCGGCTACGTTCCGCGCTTCGTGCAGATGATGCGGCACAACCATACGTCCATCGTCGCGCATTTCGATAGCGGCGAGGAAACGCTGGGCCGGGAGATCCTGGATTTCTTGCGCGGCATCGCCTGATTTTTTCTTTCGAGTCCGAGGTCCCCCATGAGTCATTCCCCCGCGCCCACCGCGCGTCCCCAGCCGCTCGGCAAGTATCCGCCCTACAGGATCGACGGCGACACCATCTACCTGTCCGGCATCAGCGCCCGCCTGCCCGACGGGTCCATCGCCGGAACCACCCGCCATGCCGATGGCAGCGTGACCCGCGACATCGAGGTCCAGACCCGGGTGGTGCTCGAGAACGTGCGGGCCACGCTGGCCGAGGCCGGCGCGAGCCTGGCCGATTGCATCGACATCCTGGTATTCCTGACCGATATGAAGGATTTCCCGAAATACAATGCGATCTACGGCGAGTATTTCGATGCAGGCGGCCCCACCCGCACCACGGTGGCGGTCAACGAGCTTCCGCGTCCCGACATGATCGTCGAGATGAAAGTGGTGGCATGCCGGCCCCGGCCGTGACCGCATGCGTCCCACAGACCTATCGGGTAGTCATGTCCACGATTTCCTCCAAGATATCCAAGCAACTGGCTGAACAAATCATCGACGGCACCTACCCGCCGGGCGCCAAGCTCGAGGAACGGTCGCTGGCCGAGAAGTTCAACGTGTCACGCACGCCCATCCGCGAGGCCCTGCGCGAGTTGGGCAGCCGGGGGCTGGTGGAGGTGATGCCGCGCCGAGGCGTGGTGGTCGCGTCCATCGGCGTCAAGGAACTGGCCAAGCTGCTGGAGGCCGACTGCGAACTGGAAGCCCTGTGCGCGCGGCGGGCCGCCGAATGCATGACAGCCATGGAAAAGAAGGAGCTCGAGTTCATCTACGAGCAGAGCGCCGAGTTCGCCAGGAACGAGGACACCGCGGGCTATCTGAACAACAATCGCCAGTTCCACGCCCTGATCCTGGCCGGCGCCCACAACGACGTGCTGGCCGCGATGGTGGCCGACCTGCGCGAGCGGCTGGCGCCGTTCCGCCAGGCCCAGGCCCAGGTGAACGACCGGCTGGCGGTGTCGCACGACGAGCACGAGCCCATCGTCAGGGCCATCCTGGGCGGCGACTGCGAGGCGGCGTACAACGCCATGCGCAGCCATCATGCCCGCCTCAGCAATCACGTGCTGCGGCTGATCCGCTCGCGCCAGGACGAGGACGCCTGAGTCCGCGGCAGGCGGAGCGCAGGCCGCCGCCGCGGCAAGACGGGCGTCAGGCCCCTTCTTCCGGCTTCGGCCCGTCGTCCGGGGCGGGAGCGCCGGCATCGTCCAGGCGCTGGTCCGTGGGGTCGGGACCGTCCGCGGCATCCGTCTCGGCCATTTCCACCACGGCTTCGGCCGTCGGTTCGTCCTCGATGTCCTCGGCGTCTCCCTGGGCATCCACCACGTCCAGGAAGCGGCAGTCCAGGCTCAGGTCGAGTTCGTCGTCGCCCATGACTTCCAGGAGGACGTGCCGGCCGCGCTCCAGGTCGGGCAGCGTACCTATGCGCGTATAGAACGGCGCGTCCTTCAGCCTGACCAGATCCTCGCGCAGTACCACGGCCTCGATCCGGCGCAGGCCCTGCTGCTTGATCCAGCGCAGGCACCAGAAGCGTTCCATGGCCTGCTGGAAGTCGGCATAGGCGCCGTACTTGGCCTCGAACGCGCTGATGACGGCATACAGGTCGGCCTCGCGGGGCTTGTAGGGGGCGACCAGGCGCGCCGATACCCCGTGCTCGATGGCGGCGATCAACTGGCCCTGGTTGACCAGGTCCACATAGCGCCGCAGCGGCGACGTGCACCAGGCATATTGCGGGACCCCTATCGAATCATGGGGGGCGGCGGCGGTTCCCATCCGTACCCGGCCCATCTGCTGGGACCGGTAGATGCCCGGTACCCCGCAGGACGACAGCAGGCCGCCCCAGAGGTTGTTGGCCAGGATCATGTACTCGGCCACCAGCCGGTCCAGCGGCGCGTTGCGCTTGCGCTGCTCGATGCGGACATGCGCCGATTCGGGGTGGTCGGGGTCGCCGTCCACGTAGAAGCTGAAGTCGACCCGGTTGTTCGATTCGGGCTTGCCCCGGACCTCGTCGCGGCGCCGGGACAGGGCCTTGGCCAGCCGCCACAGCGGGCGGAAGACGTGTCCGTAGGGCAGCTCGGCGGCGGGGTCGTCCAGTTGCGCTTCGCCGACCACGTCGTCCAGCGTGTTGTGGCGCAGGTTCTCGCGCACGGCGATGCGCTCGATGCGCGATTCGTGCGACAGGATCTCGCCGGTGTCGGGGTGGGCGACGACGTACAGCGACAGCGCGGGCACCGGCCGGCCGGCATCCAGCGAGAAGGCGGCGATCACCTCGTCGGGCTGCATGGGGATCTTGGCGCCCGGCATGTAGACGGTGGACATGCGCGCGCGGGCCAGCTCGTCCAGGCCGCTGTCGCGCGTCACCGCCAGGCCCGGGGCGGCGATGTGGATGCCGACCCGAAGCCGGCCGTCGTCCAGCTCCTGCACCGACAGCGCATCGTCGATCTCGGTGGTCGTGATGTCGTCCACCGAATAGGCCTCGACGTCGGCCAGCGGCAGGTCGCGCGCGATGGCGGGCACCTCGGCCGGGGCGAAGCCCGTGCCGCGCGGGAAGTGCTGGGCGTAGAAGCGGCGCTTGTGGATGGCGATCGCGCTGGGGAAGGCGCCCAGGTCCATCAGCAGCCGCTCGGGCCGCATCTGCAACTGGGTGCAGGCGGCATCCAGCGCCTTCCATTCCAGGGTGTTCTTGTCGGGCTTGAACAGCAGGGTCTCGGCCTGGCGGGCCAGGGGCTCGGGCAGGGTGCCGGCCTTGATCTCGTCCACCCAGGCCTGCTGTTGTTCGGCCTGGCGCTGCTTCTTTTCCAGGGCGGCCAGCGCGGCCGCCAGGATGTCGGGCGGGGCGGGACGGTACTTGCCCTTGCCGCGGCGGTGGAAATAGACCGGCGCGCCGTGCACGCGCAGCAGCATCGCGGCCTGCTCCACCGGGGTCGGCGGGTGGCCGTAGTATTCCTCGGCCAGCACCGGGATGTCGAAGTCTTCCTTGGGCGCGCATTCCCACAGGAACTCCAGGTCCAGGTCCTGCGAGGCCGCCTCGGCCGCCTTGAGCAGGGCCTCGGGCGACGGTTGCTCGAAACGCACGATGACCGCGGACTTCTTGATCTTGCTGCGCTTGCCGCTGGCCGCCTCGACCTGCAGGCTGGTGTCGGTTTCGCTCAGGACGGTGGCGGCCTTGAACCCGCCGTCGTCCTCGTAGAGGACATGCATCGTGTGTTTACCCAGGGATAGATTCGTCGTCTGCCGCGGCGTCGGCGAAGGCCAGGACGCCGGGCAGGTAAAGCTCGAAGTCGGAGATGCCGTGGTCGCCGCCGTCGATGATGTGCTGCCGCGCGCCCGCGTAGTGGTCGCGCATTTCACGCCAGTCCAGCACTTCGTCGCCGGTGGCCGCTAATAGATAGTAGCGGCTGGGACGGGTGATGCGTGCGACGGCGTAGGCGCGCAGTTCGTCCACGTGGCCGGCGGTGAAAAGGAAGGGCTGGCCGTCGTGGTAGGACTGGTGTTCGCCCACCTGCGTGGCCAGGTCGCGCGGCGCGTGCACGGCAGGATTGAGCAATGCCGCGCGGCAGCCCAGCTGCTCGGCCAGCCAGGTGGCATAGTAGCCGCCCAGCGAGGAGCCGATCAGCGTCAACGCCTGCCCGTTCGCCCGGGCATGCCGCTGCATGTCGCGCGCCAGCGGTTCGGCCAGTTCCATGGCTTCGCGGGGACTGGCCGGCAACTGCGGGCAGGCCCATTCGCGCCGGCGCCCGCGTTCGGCCATGGCCTGGGCCAGGAGCCGCGCCTTGGTCGAGGCGGGCGAAGAGCGGAATCCGTGCAGGTAGAGGATCATCGGGCGGTCCCGGCGGGGGCGCGCTCGCGCAGCGCCTGCAGCAGCTTGTCGTGCACGCCGCCGAAGCCGCCGTTGCTCATGACCACGACGTGGTCGCCGGGGCGCGCGGCGGCGGCGATGGCCGCGACCATGGCCGGCAGGTCCGCCCAGCCGCTGGCCCGGCCGCCCAGGGGCGCCAGGGCCTCGGCCGGGTCCCAGCCCAGCGCATGCTTGCCGTCCTGGGCGCCGAAGCAGAACACCAGGTCGGCGTCGCGCAGCGAGTCGGGAAGCAGGGCCTTCATGGCGCCCAGCTTCATGGTGTTCGAGCGTGGCTCCAGCACGGCCAGGATGCGCTCGCCGGCGACCCGGGCGCGCAAGCCGGCCAGGGTCGTGGCGATGGCGGTAGGGTGGTGGGCAAAGTCGTCGTAGATCCGCACGCCGTCCACGGTGCCGCGCAGTTCCATGCGGCGCTTGACTCCCGCGAAACGGCTCAGGGCCGCCACGGCGTCGGCCGGGGCGACGCCCACGTGCCCGGCCGCCGCGATGGCCGCCAGGGCATTCATCCGGTTGTGCTCGCCGCTCAGCGTCCAGGCGACGCGGCCCGCGGATGCCCCCCGGTGGATGACCTCGAAGGTGCCCGCCGCGTCGTCGGGGCCCGCCCGCCAGTCGCCGTCGACGCCGAAGGTGACGGTTTCCGACCAGCATCCGCGGGCCAGCACCCGCTCGATGGCGGGCGTGCGGGTGGGCGCGACGACCCGGCCCTGGCCGGGGATGGTCCGTACCAGGTGGTGGAATTGTGTTTCGATCGCGGCCAGATCCGGGAAGATGTCGGCGTGATCGTATTCCAGGTTGTTAAGGATGGCGGTCCGGGGCCGGTAGTGGACGAACTTGGACCGCTTGTCGAAGAAGGCGGTGTCGTACTCGTCGGCCTCGATCGCGAACACCGGCCGCGCGGCGCCCCGGCCCGGCTGCAGGCGCGCCGATACGCCGAAGTCCTGCGGCACGCCGCCCACCAGGAAGGACGGCTGCAATCCGGCCGACTCCAGGATCCAGGCCAGCATCGAGGTCGTCGTCGTCTTGCCGTGCGTGCCGGCCACGGCCAGCACGTGGTGGCCGGGCAGGACGTGCTCGCCCAGCCACTGCGGCCCGGACGTGTAGGGCAGCCCTTCGTTCAGGATGGCTTCCATCAGCGGGTTGCCGCGGCTGACCACGTTGCCGACCACGAACAGGTCCGGCCTGAGCGCCGTCTGGCCCGCGTCGAAGCCTTCGATCAGTTCGATGCCCTGTTCCATGAGCTGGGTGCTCATGGGCGGGTAGACACCGGCGTCGCAGCCGGTGACGCGGTGCCCGGCCGCCCGCGCGATCAGCGCCAGGCCGCCCATGAAGGTGCCGCAGATGCCGAGTATGTGTAGATGCATGGTTGCCTGCTTCCGGTCGGGGTATGGATTGTAGACGCCCGGGCCGGACCGCCGCGGTCCGGGGCGGGGACGAAGTATGATGTCGAGGTCACCTCCTCGGAGCAATCATGCCGTTTTCTTCTTTGCGCCAGGAAATCGCCGCCGCCGCGGCCCGGATGATCGCCGAGGACGGGCTGGACTACAGCTCGGCCAAGCGCAAGGCGGTCAAGCAACTGGTGGGGGCGGGCAGCCTGCCCCGCGGCGACGTGCTGCCGGACAATGACGAGATAGAGAGCGAGGTCCGCGAATATCAGGCCTTGTTCATGGGGGATACCCAGCCCGCGCGCCTGGCAAGGCTGCGGCGGGTGGCGCTGTCGGTCATGGGCCTGCTGGAACGATTCCAGCCCTACCTGGTCGGTCCTGTCTGGAACGGCACCGCGGGCGAGCATTCCGATATCGCCCTGCAGTGCTTTGCCGACTCATCCAAGGAAGTCGAGATATTCCTCCTCAATCATGGCATCAAATACGAAGTGGGCGAGCGCCCGGATTTCCGTGGCCGCGGCAAGGTCGAGGCCCTGTATTTCCTCTGGCAGGAGGAAGGCGTCATGCTGAGCATCTATGATGGCCTGGCGCTGCGAGGGGCCTTGAAGCCGGGCCCGGACGGCCGGGCCGAGCGCGGCGACGCCCGGGCCGTGGCCAGGCTGCTGGAGGATGTCCAGGGGCGGCTGCAGGGAGAAACGGCATGAGCGGGTCTTCTCGCCGCCGGCTGCTGGCGTACGGCGGCGCGGGCGTGGCGGCGGCCCTGCTGGGCGGCGGCGTGGCCTGGTGGCGCCTGGCGCCGGGCACCGCGTCCGACCGGGCGGTGAACATCCTGTACGCGCAGACGCTGGAGGGGCTGGACGGCCGTTCCTATCCGTTCCAGCAATGGCGAGGACAGCGTCTGGTGGTGAATTTCTGGGCGACCTGGTGCCCGCCTTGCGTGGACGAGATGCCGGAACTGGACATGCTGCACCAGGAATTCGCCAAGACGGCGCAGTTTGTCGGGATCGGCATCGATTCGGCGGCCAACATGCGGAAATTCGTCGAAAAAGTCCCGGTGGGTTATCCTTTGCTGATCGCCGGGAATGTCGGTACGGAACTGGCGCGCGAGCTGGGCAACGCCAGCGGCGGCTTGCCGTATACGGTCGTGATCGACGAAAAAGGGGGAGTTATCCATCAGTATTCCGGCCGGATCAAGCCCGATACCCTGCGGGGTGTGCTCAAGCCTGCCTGAATGCTGTCCGGACCCCTGGGCATCCCCGGGGCGGGATGTTCCCGACATAGGCAGAATCGCCGAATTCGTTACAATTGATAGACAATATGGCGTGTTTTGCGTAAAAATCGCGCCCTTCCGTATCGCATCGCAGGCATATGGCCCATCGCATACTGGTTTTGCACGGCCCGAATCTGAATCTGCTCGGCACGCGCGAGCCCGGTATCTATGGTGCGACGACCTTGGCCGACATCGATGCCCGGCTGCTGGCCCTGGCGCAGCAGCACGGCGCATCGCTCGCCTCGTTCCAGAGCAACCATGAAGGTGCGCTGGTCGACCGCATCCAGGCGGCCGTGGGCGAGGGTGTCGATTTCATCGTGATCAATCCGGCGGCCTACACGCACACCAGCGTGGCGGTCCGGGACGCGCTTGCGGCGGTGGCGGTGCCGTTCATCGAAGTCCATTTGTCGAACGTGCACAAGCGGGAAGCCTTCAGGCACCGTTCGTATTTTTCCGACCTGGCCGTGGGCGTGATCGCCGGGCTGGGCGTCGATGGCTATGAAGCGGCCGTGCGTTACGCGCTGTCGCATTGAAGAAAATTACGGGGAAGCCCCATGGATCTTAGAAAACTGAAAACCTTGATCGACCTGGTTGCCGAGTCCGGCATCGCCGAGCTGGAGATCACCGAGGGCGAAGGCAAGGTGCGTATCGTCAAGTTCGCGCAAGGCGGGCAGTTCACCGCCTCGCCGGGGGTCCAGGCCTACCAGGTCATGCCGCAGGCAGCCGCCCCGGCCCCGGCCGCCGAAGCCGCCCCTGCTCCCGCGCCCGTCGTGGCCCAGGGCCATGTCGTCAAGTCGCCCATGGTGGGCACCTTCTACCGTGCGCCCAACCCCGGCGCCTCGGCGTTCGTGGACGTCGGCCAGGCGGTCAAGGAAGGCGATCCCCTGTGCATCATCGAGGCCATGAAGCTGCTCAACGAGATCGAGGCCGACAAGGCCGGCACCATCAAGGAAATCCTGGTCGAGAACGGCCAGCCGGTCGAATACGGCCAACCCCTGTTCGTGATCGGCTGACCGGTCGACACCATGCGCATCGACACCTTGCCCGTTGATGCGCTTCACACCGTGTTATCAGTCGGGCGCCGGGACCGGCGCGCCAGTCCCGGCAAGGCACCGTCCGCCGCGGCGCCACCGGAGGACGCCGCCTCGGCCAGCCGTCCGACTTTTTCAGGACATTCGTTCATGTTTGAAAAGATCCTGATCGCGAATCGCGGGGAAATCGCCCTGCGCATCCAGCGCGCCTGCCGCGAGCTGGGGATCAAGAGCGTGGTCGTGCACTCCGAGGCCGATCGCGAGGCGAAGTACGTCAAGCTGGCCGACGAGTCGGTCTGCATCGGGCCCGCGCCGTCGCGCGAGAGCTACCTGAACATGCCGGCCATCATCTCGGCGGCCGAGGTCACCGATGCCGAGGCCATCCATCCGGGCTACGGCTTCCTGTCCGAGAATGCCGATTTCGCCGAGCGGGTCGAGAAAAGCGGCTTCGTGTTCATCGGGCCCAGGCCAGAATCCATCCGCATGATGGGCGACAAGGTCAGCGCCAAGCAGGCCATGATCGCGGCCGGCGTTCCCGTGGTGCCCGGTTCCGACGGCGCGCTGCCCGAGGATCCGAAGGAAATCATCCAGATCGCCCGCAAGGTCGGCTATCCGGTCATCATCAAGGCCGCCGGCGGCGGTGGTGGACGCGGCATGCGCGTGGTCCACACCGAGGCCGCGCTGCTCAACGCCGTGACCATGACGCGGTCCGAAGCCGCGGCCGCCTTCAACAATCCCGACGTGTACATGGAGAAGTTCCTCGAGAACCCCCGCCACGTCGAGATCCAGATCCTGGCCGACGGCCAGCGCGGCGCGATCTGGCTGGGCGAGCGCGATTGCTCGATGCAGCGCCGCCACCAGAAGATCATCGAGGAAGCGCCGGCGCCGCACATCCCGCGCCGGCTGATCGACCGTATCGGCGATCGCTGCGCCGACGCCTGCCGCAAGATCGGCTATCGCGGCGCCGGGACGTTCGAGTTCCTGTACGAGAACAACGAGTTCTATTTCATCGAAATGAACACCCGCATCCAGGTCGAGCACCCGGTCACCGAGGCGATCACGGGTGTGGACCTGGTGCAGGAGCAGATCCGCATCGCCGCAGGCGAGAAGCTGCGGCTTCGCCAGCGCGACGTCGTGTTCCGCGGCCACGCCATCGAGTGCCGCATCAATGCCGAGGATCCGTTCCGCTTCACGCCCAGCCCGGGCCGCATCACCAACTGGCATGTTCCCGGGGGCCCTGGCATCCGTGTCGACTCGCATGTCTACAACGGCTACTTCGTGCCGCCCAACTACGACTCGATGATCGCCAAGGTCATCGCCTATGGCGATACGCGCGACCAGGCGCTGGCGCGCATGCGCATCGCCCTGTCGGAAATGGCGGTCGACGGCATTTCGACCAACATCGCGCTGCACCGCGAACTGCTCCAGGATGCCCGCTTCATCGAAGGCGGAACCAACATCCATTATCTGGAGCATCGCCTGTCCCAGCGTCCGGACTGAAGGTAGCGAGTCCGTCATGCGCGAACTGGTGTTCGATTGCCCCGAGCAACTGGCCGAGCCGCTGTCCGACGCGCTGCTGGAAGCCGGCGTGTTGTCGGTGTCGGTCGAGGATGCCGACTTCGGCACCGACGCCGAGCAGCCCTTGTTCGGCGAGCCCGGCCTCGAGCCGGAAACCCAGGCATGGTCGCGCAACCGCGTCGTGGCGCTGCTGCCCGATGGCGAGGATCCCGCCCAGTTGCTGGCGGTGGCCTGCGCGGCCTGCGGGATCGACGATCCGCCCGCCTGGCAGTTGCGCGAGGTGCCGGATGCCGACTGGGTCCGCCTGACCCAGTCGCAGTTCGAGCCGATCGAGGTCGACGCCCGCATCTGGATCGTGCCGACCTGGCACGAAGTGCCGGACCGGCCGGGCACCATCTCCCTGCGCCTGGATCCGGGCCTGGCCTTCGGTACCGGCAGCCATCCCACCACGCACCTGTGCCTGGCCTGGCTGGCGGGCAATCTGCGCGCCGGCAGCAGCGTGCTGGACTACGGCTGCGGTTCGGGCATCCTGGCGATCGCCGCGCGCAAGCTCGGCGCCGGCGAGACCGTGGGCATCGACATCGACCCGCAGGCGGTCCAGTCGGCCCAGGCCAATGCGGCGGCCAACGCGGTCGAGGTACTGGCCGGCCTGCCCGACGTGCGCCAGGGCTGGCGCGCCGACGTGGTGGTCGCCAACATCCTGTCCAATCCGCTCAAGGTGCTCGCGCCCATGCTGTGCGACCGGGTACTGCCCGGCGGCGACCTGATCCTGTCCGGCGTGCTCGAGCGGCAGGCCGACGAGGTTGCGCAGGCCTATGCGCCCTGGATCGCCATGAAGGTGTGGCGCGCGCTGGATGGCTGGGTCTGCCTGCACGGGCAGCGCCCCGCCTGACGGGCATCCGGCATGGTTCTCGCTACCCGCTGCCCCCAATGCGCCACGGCGTTCCGGGTCGCTCCCGACCAGATCAAGCTGCGCGGCGGCTGGGTGCGGTGCGGGGTTTGCAACGAAGTCTTCGATAGCAGCCAGAGCCTGATCGAGCTGGATCCGGCCGGAGGTTCGCCGCGTCCGGTGGCCGCGGGACCGGCAGCGATGCCCGAGGCGCCCGCCGCCGAACCCCATGTGCTGCGCCGGCGGGGAGAAGGCCTGGCCGCGACCGTGCAGGACGACGAGGACCTGGCGCCGGCATTGGCGTCCACGCCGCCTTCCCCGCCGGTCGTTACCGACAGCGAATCTGCCTCCCGCGACATGCCTGCCATCGACGCGCCGCCTGGAGCCGGCGCGTCGATGGCGGGTGAAACGGCGCCGGCGGTTTTCGCCGAATCCTTGCCCGGCCAGGATCTGCCTTCCGTCCTGCGGTCCCGTCGCCCCGAGCCGGTCGGCCTGCCGGGCGAGGCCGATGGCGGGCCGGATGCGGGTATTGCGCCCGCGGCGGACGTTTCCATCGTGGGCGAGTCGCGTGTCCGCGCGCAGGGGGCGAGCGTGGAAGCGGCGCCGGGTTTCCTCGATGGCGAGACCCGGCGGCGCTGGCGGCGCGCCCAGTGGCTGTGGGGGCTGGCCGCGCTGGTCGCGCTGCTGATCCTGCTGGCGCAGGCGGCCTGGATCTTCCGGGCCGAGATCGCGACCCGCGTGCCCGCGTTGCGTCCCGTCATGGAGCAACTGTGCCAGCGGCTGCAGTGCACCGTGGGCTATCCCCGGGCGCCCGAACTGCTGGTGATCGAATCATCGTCGGTCGAGCCCTGGTCGCCCGAGTCGCCGGGATTCGCGCCGCCCATCGCCGATGAGCCCGAACCGGCGCCGGGTGAGTCTTCCGAGGTCGTCCTGCCGACGCGCCAGCTGGCGCTGCGGATGGTGTTGCGCAACCGCGCGGCGTTCCCGCAGTCCTGGCCCGCCATCGAGCTGTCGCTGATGGACTTGTCCGACACCGTGGCCGCCCGCCGGGTGCTGCTGCCGTCGGTTTATCTGTCGCCCCGCGATTTCGCCCAGCCGCTGGGGCCGCTCGAAGAGCGGGTCCTGCGGATTCCCATCGAAACCATCGACGCCCACGCCACCGGCTACCGCGTCGCCATCTTCTATCCGTGACCGCCATGGCCTATCCCGAAACCGCTCCCGTCATCATCTGCGGCTCCGTTGCGTTCGATACGATCATGGTGTTCGAAGGCAAGTTCCAGGAGCACATCCTGCCGGAGCAGGTCCACGCGCTCAGCGTCTCCTTCCTCGTGCCTTCCATGCGCAAGGAGTACGGTGGTTGCGCGGGAAATATCGCCTACAACATGCGGCTGCTGGGCGGCACGCCCGTGCCGGTGGCGACCGTGGGCGAGGACGCGGGCGACTATCTGCGCCGCATGCGCGAGCAGGGCACCAACGTCGACTGGGTCAAGGTCGTGCCGGAGACCTTCACCGCGCAGTGCTTCATCACGACAGACCTGGCGGACAACCAGATCACCGCCTTCCACCCCGGGGCCATGTCGGCGGCGGCCACCAATGACCTGACCGGAGCGCCGGGCGTCTGGGGCATCGTCGCGCCCGACGCCAAGGACGGCATGTTCGCGCATGCCCGGCGGCTGCACGCGCAGGGCATCCCCTTCATCTTCGACCTGGGCCAGGCCATGCCGCTGTTCAGCGGCGAGGACCTGGAGGAAATGCTGGCGCTCGCGCAGGTGCTGACGGTCAATGACTACGAGGCCCATGTGGTCGAGCAGCGTACCGGCCGCAGCATGGCCGACATCGCCGCCGGCTTGCAGGCCGCCATCGTCACCCGGGGCGAGAAAGGCTCGACGCTGCTGACCGGCGGCCAGGAGATCCGGATCGATCCCGTCAAGGCGGAAGCCGTGGTCGATCCGACGGGGTGCGGCGATGCCTATCGGGCCGGCCTGCTGTACGGGCTGACGCTGGGATGGCGCTGGGAGGACTGCTGCAAGCTGGCCAGCCTGATGGGGGCCATCAAGATCGCTTGCCGGGGCCCGCAGAACCACCAGATCAGCCGCGAGGAGATCTCGGCGCGCCTGGAGCGCGGCTACGGGCTCTCGCTGCCGCAGGGCTGAAGCGGGGCCGCCGCGGTCATGGTTTGAAACAACCTTGGCGGGCTCGGACAGGCGCCGGCGGGCTGGCGGGCGAACCGACAGGGTATAAATTCAGTCCTAGACCCTGTCGTTTCATTCCAAGAAGAGGGCGCTGCGGCGTTTCTCCGCTTTTCCACCAGGATGGTTCTATGAATCCAAGCAATTCGTCTCTTTCCCAGGTTGCCGGACGCGGGCGTGTCCTGGCCGTGGCCGCCGCGCTGTCCGCGCTGGCGCTGCTGGCCGGATGTGCGACGGGCAGCAACTCGGCATCGGTCTATGACCGGAACCAGGCGCAGCGCGAGCAAGTGGTGCGCATGGGCACGGTGGAGTCGGTGCGGCGCGTCACCATCGACCGCGGCCAGACCGGTGTCGGCACGGCGGGCGGCGCCATTGTCGGCGGCGTGGCGGGCAGCAGCATCGGCGGGGGCCGCGGCCAGATCATCACATCGGTGCTGGGCGCGATCGCCGGCGGCATCGCCGGGCAGGCGGTGGAAGGCGGGATGTCCAAGCGCGACGGCCTGGAAATCACCGTTCGTTTCGAAAACGGAGAACTGCGCTCCATCGTGCAGGAAGCCGACGAGATGTTCTATGTCGGGGATCGGGTGCGCGTGCTGAGCGGCACCGGCGCGACCCGCGTCACGCATCTCTAGACAGGCGCCCGCCGCCATGCGGCGGCGCCGCGTCGATGCCGGGGCGGGCCTTGCTGCCCGCCGGGGCTTACAGTCCGAAGATGGGCAGTCCTATCCGCGACAGCACCATCAGCGCGACCTGCGTGAACAGGAACAGGACCAACGGCGATAGATCCAGCCCCCCCAGGGAAGGCATGAAACGCCGGATGGGATCCAGCAGCGGAGCCGTCAGCGCCTGGAGGACAGGCATGGCCGGTGCGTTGGGGTTCACCCATGACAGGATCACCATCAGCAACGTGACCCACATCACGAGGTTGACGGCCCACTTCAGCATCAGCATCAGCGAGATCCACAGCCCCTCCGGCAGCATGGACAGCGGATTGCCTCCCGCGATCAGCATTACCGCCGTCAGGTAGATCAGCGCCGTCAGCCAGGCCGCCACCAGACTGGCCCAATCCACGCCCCCGCGCCCGCCCAGCACCCGCCGCAGCGGGATCACCAGCCAGTCCGTCACCTGGAACACCGTTCGCGAAATGGGGTTGTACGGTGGCATCCGCGCGAATTGCAGCCACAACCGCAGCAGCAGCACGGCCCCGTAAAGGGTGAAAACGACGTTGAGTAGAAAACGGGCGATATCGCCAACCATGAGAACTCCGAGTGCCTGCACGATTTATTCAGCAGGCTGTAAGAAAAAGATTATAGCTCCCTGCATAAGTCTCCCACAGACCCAGGATGCGGTGGATCCGGCTCCGCCGGTCCACCCGCATCGCCCCTTGGGGGGCGCGCGAAGCGCGTAGGGGGGCCACAAAAAACCCCGCCAAAGCTTGCACTCTGGCGGGGTTTGAATCAGAGCGCAAGGCGCTCCGATTAGGGCTTACGGGCGGCTGCCCGTAGGGAAGGGCCAAGCGGCTGCGGGGTTGAGCGCCGTTTTCGCGCCCGGAGCGGCCGCGGTGGACGGCGCAGGGGCAGGCTTTTTGGCAGCAGGCTTCTTGGGAGCGGCCTTCTTGGCCGGAGCCTTCTTCGCAGCGGGCTTCTTGGCAGCGGTAGCCTTCTTGGCCGCGACCTTCTTCACCGCAGCTTTCTTGGCCGGGGCCTTCTTGGCCGCGACCTTCTTCACTGCGGCTTTCTTGGCCGGGGCCTTCTTGGCTGCAACCTTCTTCACCGCGGCTTTCTTGGCCGGAGCCTTTTTCGCCGGGGCCTTCTTGGCTGCGACCTTCTTCACTGCGGCTTTCTTGGCCGGGGCCTTCTTGGCCGCAACCTTCTTCACCGCGGCTTTCTTGGCCGGAGCCTTCTTCGCCGCAACCTTCTTCACTGCCGCCTTCTTGGCCGGGGCTTTCTTCGCCGGGGCCTTCTTGGCTACCGCTTTCTTCGCGGCCTTTTTGGCTGTCGCCATGGTCTGCTCCTTTACGAGACGTTCAGGGACCCAGAACACACGAACCCGCTCGGACCATCCTCACGGGCTATTCATCGGCGCAAGCCCTGCTGTTGAACAACACCTCAACAGCGGAATCAGTTTGCGCTAATGAATGCTTTACACAGCCATTCGACATACCCCGCAACCAGTGCGACCCATGTCGAATGACTTGGCAGGCGGTTTTCCCGCCTGCCGGATGACACCCCCGTTTGCCCGGCCGCCGCTGCTTCGTCTTCGACAAAGCAACATGCGCAGGGGCCGGATGGTGCGCCGGGCGAGGGGGCCTGCCCCACGCGCCGCGTCTGAACTCATCCGGGCCCTGCCGGGCGCCCAAGGGCGCCTGATCCTGTCTACGTGCGGTCTAGTCCCAGCTCAGCGCCCCGCCGGTCTGGTATTCGATCACACGCGTTTCAAAGAAATTGCGTTCTTTCTTCAAGTCGATCATCTCCGCCATCCACGGGAAGGGATTCTCTTCCTGCGGGAACAGCGGCTCGATACCGATCTGCTGGCAGCGGCGGTTGGCGATGAAGCGCAGATACGATTTGAACATCGGCGCATTCAGGCCCAGCACGCCACGCGGCATGGTGTCTTCGGCGTAAGCGTATTCGAGTTCGACCGCTTTGCGGAAGAGGCCGCGGATGTCTTCGCGGAATTCCGGCGTCCACAGGTGCGGGTTCTCGAGCTTGATCGTGTTGATGAGGTCGATGCCGAAATTGCAATGCATGGACTCGTCCCGCAGGATGTACATGTATTGCTCGGCGGCGCCGGTCATCTTGTTCTGCCGGCCCAGCGCCAGGATCTGGGTGAAGCCGACGTAGAAGAACAGGCCTTCCATCAGGCAGGCGAAGACGATCAGCGACTTCAGCAGGGTCTGGTCGGCCTCCGGCGTGCCCGTCTTGAAGTTCGGGTCGGCGATGGCGTCGATGAAGGGGATCAGGAACTCGTCCTTGGCGCGGATGGACGGAACTTCATTGTAGGCATTGAAGATTTCCGACTCGTCCAGGTCCAGGCTCTCGACGATGTACTGGTAGGCGTGGGTGTGGATCGCTTCCTCGAAGGCCTGGCGCAGCAGGAACTGCCGGCACTCCGGGGCGGTGATGTGGCGATACGTGCCCAGCACGATGTTGTTCGCGGCGAGCGAGTCGGCCGTGACGAAGAAGCCCAGGTTGCGCTTGATGATGCGGCGCTCGTCCTCGGTCAGGCCCTCGGGGTTCTTCCACAGCGCGATGTCGCGCGACATGTTGATTTCCTGCGGCATCCAGTGGTTGGCGCAGGTGGCCAGGTACTTTTCCCAAGCCCATTTGTATTTGAACGGGACCAGCTGGTTGACGTCCGTCTGGCCGTTGATGATGCGTTTGTCCGCGATGTTGACGCGGCTCGAGGAGGCGCCGGCGGACGCGGCAGCGCCCGAGGCCAGCGCGACCTCGTCGAACGCCCCGGCGTGTTCGCGCGGGGCGGCGGCGCCCGCCGGCTGCAGGGCCGGCGTGGCGGAGGGGGTGGATACTTCTTCGTCCCAAGACAACATAGATCGACTCCGGTGTTCAGCGGGGGTTATTGGCAGGCTTCGCACTCTTCGAAGCCGGGGTCACCCGGCTTCATGGTGCATACCGCCCCGACGATTTCCGGTTCCGGAAGGTTGGTGCCCGACGCGGACATTCCCGCATTGGACGATGCCGTGGGCACGGCGTTCAATTCGCCGCCGCGTCCCGTCGATTTTTCAGCGCTGGTCGCACCCAGCGTGCGCAGGTAGTAGGTGGTCTTCAGGCCGCGCTGCCAAGCCAGCTTGTACGTTTCGTCCAGCTTCTTGCCCGACGCGCCCGCCATATAGATATTGAGCGATTGCGACTGGTCGATCCACTTCTGGCGGCGCGCCGCGCATTCCACGAGCCAGCGGGGCTCTACCTCGAAGGCCGTCGCGTACAGCTTGCGCAGCTCGGGAGGTACCCGGTCGATCTTGGCGAGACTGCCATCGAAGTACTTCAGGTCCGCGATCATCACCTCGTCCCACAGCCCGAGCTTCTTGAGATCACGCACCAGGTAATCGTTGACGATCGTGAATTCGCCGGAGAGATTCGATTTGACGTACAAGTTCTGATAAGTCGGTTCAATGCACGCAGATACACCAATGATATTGGAAATCGTCGCCGTCGGGGCAATAGCGATGCAGTTGGAATTGCGCATGCCGTGCAGTTTGATGCGCTCGCGCAACGCATTCCAGTCCAGCGACGCGCTTTCATCGATGTCGACGTAGCCGCCGCGCTCTTCGCGCAGCAGCTTGATGGAGTCCTGCGGAAGAATGCCGCGGTCCCACAGCGAGCCTTCGAACGACGAGTAGCGGCCGCGTTCTTCGGCCAGTTCGGTCGAGGCGAGGTAGGCGTAGTAGCACACCGCTTCCATCGAGCGATCGGCGAAGTCGATGGCGGCATCCGACGCGTAGGGCACGCGCATGATGTGCAGCGCGTCCTGGAAGCCCATGATGCCCATGCCGACGGGACGGTGGCGCAGGTTGGAGTTGCGGGCCTTGTCGACGGCGTAATAGTTGATGTCGATCACGTTGTCGAGCATGCGCATGGCGATGTGGACCGTGTTGCGCAGCTTGTCGTGGTCGAGCTCGACCGTGCCATCGGCGTTGGTCTTCAGGTGGGCGACCAGGTTGACCGAGCCGAGGTTGCAGACCGCGATCTCGGACTCGTTGGTGTTCAGCGTGATCTCGGTGCACAGGTTGGAGCTGTGGACGACGCCGACGTGCTGCTGGGGCGAGCGGATGTTGCAAGGATCCTTGAACGTGATCCACGGATGGCCGGTCTCGAACAGCATCGACAGCATCTTGCGCCATAGCGACGTGGCCGGGATCTTCTTGAACAGTTTCAGTTCGCCGCTGGCGACCTTGGCTTCATAGCCCAGGTAGGCCTTCTCGAATTCCTTGCCCACCTTGTCGTGCAGGTCGGGGCAGTCGGACGGGGAGAACAGGGTCCATTCGGCGTTGTCCATGACCCGCTTCATGAACAGGTCGGGAATCCAGTTGGCCGTGTTCATGTCGTGCGTGCGGCGGCGTTCGTCGCCGGTGTTCTTGCGCAGCTCGAGGAACTCCTCGATGTCCAGGTGCCAGGTTTCGAGGTACGTGCACACGGCGCCCTTGCGCTTGCCGCCCTGGTTGACCGCCACGGCGGTGTCGTTCACCACTTTCAGGAAGGGGACGACGCCCTGGCTTTCGCCGTTGGTGCCCTTGATGTGGCTGCGCAGCGCGCGCACGGGGGTCCAGTCGTTGCCCAGGCCGCCGGCGTACTTGGCCAGCAGCGCGTTTTCCTTGATGGCGTCGTAGATGCTTTCCAGGCTGTCGGCCACCGTGGTCAGGTAGCACGACGACAGCTGCGAGTGCAGGGTGCCGGCGTTGAACAGGGTCGGCGTCGAGCTCATGAAGTCGAACGACGACAGGATGTTGTAGAACTCGATGGCGCGGGCTTCGCGATCGGCTTCCTCCAGGGCCAGGCCCATCGCGACGCGCATGAAGAAGGCCTGCGGCAGCTCGATGCGGGCGCCCTTGATGTGCAGGAAGTAGCGGTCGTACAGGGTCTGCAGGCCCAGGTAGGTGAACTGCAGGTCGCGGGTGTCCTTCAGCGCCGCGCCCAGGCGGGCGAGGTCGTAGGTGGCCAGCTTGGCGTCCAGCAGGCCGCCTTCGATGCCGCGGGCGATGAACTGCGGGAAATATTCGGCGTAGCGCGTGGCCATGGCGGCTTGTTCGACTTCTTCGCCCAGCACTTCCTTGCGGATGGTGTGCAGCAGGAGGCGTGCCGTGACCGTGCTGTAGGCCGGGTCCTTCTCCAATTGCGAGCGGGCGGCCAGGATGGCGGACTTGAAGATCTCGTCGGTGGAGACGCCGTCGTACAGGTTCTTGACGGTTTCCTTGAAGATGCCCTCGGCCGAGGCGAATTCTTCCAGGCCCGAGCACGCGGCCTGGATGATGGCCTGCAGGTGCTGCGGGTCGAGCGGGATGCGCAGGCCGTTCTCGGTGACGTGCACGATCGCCTGGTTGGACGAGGTGTGCATCAGCGCGCGCTGCTGGGCGCGCTTTTCGCGGTACAGCACGTAGGCGCGGGCGACGTCATGCTCGCCGGAGCGCATCAGCGCCAGCTCGACCTGGTCCTGGATGTCTTCGATATGGACGGTGCCGCCGCTGGGCTGGCGCCGGATCAGGGCGTGGACGACCTGTTTGGTCAGGCCTTCGACGAGCTCGCGCACACGCGCGGAAGCAGCGCCCTGGCCGCCGTTGACGGCCAGGAAGGCCTTGGTCAGCGCGATGGAAATCTTGCCGGGTTCGAATCCGACCACGGCGCCGTTGCGCCGGATGACCTTGTGGTCGGAATACGCGGTCTGGCCGGCTTCGGTCTGTGCGGGCTTGGAAGCTAGCGGCGCAGCGGTCGATTGGGCCGAGGGAGTCGAGAGTTGCATAAGGCCTCCTGGATGCATGAAGGCGCGGGATGCCGCGCCGGTACTCGGTGTTCTGGGATTTGCAGCGAAATAATTCTGGATTACAAGGGCGTCAGGCCGCGCCGGAGCGCGGCTTGGGGCCTAACGACGAAATGCGGGACGGCTCGTGCCGTCGCACATCCGGGCTGGTATGGATAAGCCATGTTTTCCCCCTCCCTTGCAGCACGGACACTACATCTAGTGGTGTGTGACCGGCGAGGCACTAATTCTAGGGGGGTGCTGATTGTACGGCAAGTGTCAAAATGTTGCTGGCGGAAAGAATCCGGCGCTCGCATAGGTAATTCGGGCTCTATTTATTAGACAGCTAGCAACCATGCGTGTTTCACGCGGAAAGGTGCACGAGGCACGCTTGAAATGCGGCGTTTGCAGCGCGTGGAACAGAGCGGGTGCGGGTTGAGCCTGGGCGGGCCGGGGTTGGCGAGGGCGAGATTCTACAGGAGCCGCCGGCCTGGCGCCCTGGGGTCAGTTGCCCCAGAAGCCGCCTATGCCCGCGACGCCGTGGGCGCCATGGGCGATGGCGGTCGTGCGCGTACCGGGGGATTGCCCGCCCAGCGCGAACACCGGCAGGCCGGCGTGCAAGGCCAGCTTGCCGAAGGTTTCCCAGCCCATGCCGGGCTGGCCGGGATGCGAAGGCGTGGGCAGCACCGGCGCCAGCACCGCGAAGTCGGCGTCCAACTGGCGTGCACGCTCCAGCTCCGCGGCGTCGTGGGCCGATACGCCCAGCATCGCGCCGGGCGGGAGCGCGGGGCGTTGCGCCGGGATGTCGGCGGCACGCAGGTGCACGCCGTCGGCGTCGGCGATCCAGCCGCGCGGATGCACGCTGTTGACCAGGACGCGCGCGCCGGCCGATCGGGCACGGGCCACCACCTGTTCCAATACCCGGCGCAGCGTGTCGTCGGCCGCGCCGCCGGGCCAGCCCGGTTCGCGGAACTGGACCAGCTTCAGGCCCGAGGCCAGCGCGGTATCCAGGCGTTGCAGGAAGGCGTCGACGTTGGCGGGCGCGCCGATGTTCGTGATGGCATAGGTGCCGGGCACGTGCAGCCAGCGCAGCGGCGGCAGCGTGGCCGGCAGGAGCGGGCCGATGCGCGGCTCCAGCGCCAGTCCCAGCGCATCCTCCGGCGACTGCGCGCGTGCCTGGGCCGCTTCCAGGTCGGTCGGCTGTTCGCCACGGGCGAGGCGCGCTTCCAGCGCCTTCAGCCGCGCTTCATGATCGCGCCGCGCCGCCTGTGCCTCGGCCTCGTTCGCGTCCCGTATCCGGCCCCATTGCAGCGCCTGCGACTCCAGTCCCCGCGGCTCGCCTTCCCAGCGCGTGACGCGGCAGAAATACAGCCTGACGGTGGCGTGCGAGTACGCGTGCACATGCGTGACCCAGGTCGACGACTCCAGCACCGTCACCCCCAGCTCTTCCTTCAGCTCCCGCGCCAGGGCCTGCAGGATCGTCTCGCCCGGCTCCAGCTTGCCCCCGGGCAGCTCCCACCATCCCGCATAGGGCTTGCCTTCGGGCCGCTGGCCCAGCAGCAGGCGTCCGTCCGGTTGCAGCATCACTCCCACCGCGACATCGACGATCTTAGTCATTCCGCGCTGCCCAGTCTTTCGCGAATTGCCAGGCGACCCGGCCCGAGCGCGAGCCGCGTTCCAGCGTCCATTGCAGCGCCTCGGTACGGGACCTGGCGATGGACTCCTCGCTGCATCCCAGGTCGCGCAGCCAGTGCGCGACGATGTCCAGGTAGTCGTCCTGCTTGAACGGATAGAACGACAGCCACAGGCCGAAGCGCTCGGACAGCGAGATCTTTTCCTCGACGGTCTCGCCGGGGTGGATCTCGCCGTCGCTCTGGTGCTTGGCCTGCAGGTTCTCGTGCATGTATTCCGGCATCAGGTGGCGCCGGTTGGACGTGGCGTAGATCAGCAGGTTCTGGGTCGAGGCGGCGATGGAACCGTCCAGCACCGATTTGAGCGCCTTGTAGCCGGGCTCGCCTTCCTCGAACGACAGGTCGTCGGCGAAAACGATGAAGCGCTCGGGCCGCTCGGCCACGGTCTCGACGATTTCCTGCAGGTCGCCCAGGTCGCTCTTGTCGACCTCGATCAGGCGCAGCCCGCGGTCGCCATGGGCGGCCAGCATGGCCTTCACCAGCGAACTCTTGCCGGTGCCGCGCGCGCCCGTCATCAGCACGTTGTTGGCCGGCTTGCCTTCCAGGAATTGCACCGTGTTGCGGTTGATCACGTCCTTCTGGCGATCGATGTGCTGCAGGTCGTCCAGGTCGATGCGCGCGATGTGCCGCACCGGCTCGAGCCAGCCCCGCGTTCCGCGCTTGCGCCAGCGGAAGGCGCGGGAATTCCAGTCCACGGCAGGCGGGGCGGGGGGCAACCAGGCTTCGAGCTGGGCGAGGACGCCCTCGGCGCGTTTCAGGAAAGAGGCCAGATCGACAGGTGGGGAGGACTCGTTCGGCACAGCGGCGTTCCTATCTTCGGCCGGAGCCGCGCGGCCCCGGATCGTGTTCTTGAACGATGGATACCGGCCCGGGCGGGCACGCCGCCGAGGCCGGTATCCATCTACGGCATCGGGTATTGCACCATTTTTTTCGATGGCGCGCCCGGCGAGGGGGGGCCGCCAAGAACGAGTCCATAGAGATCGATTGATGTTTGAGTCGTGTATAGATGCACTATACGAATGATCAAAAGCTTCCGGCACAAAGGCATTCAACTGTTCTTCGAGACGGGTTCAAAAGCCAAGATCGTGGTGAAGCATGCCGCGACGTCGGAGGCCGATATGTCGGCCCCGGGCTGGAATCTGCATCAACTGAGCGGGAAGA
Source organism: Alcaligenaceae bacterium SAGV5 (assembly GCA_009360345.1). Taxonomy (GTDB): domain Bacteria; phylum Pseudomonadota; class Gammaproteobacteria; order Burkholderiales; family Burkholderiaceae_B; genus Pigmentiphaga. The sequence goes on along the minus strand of SPDP01000001.1, from coordinate 401,860 downwards.
ACCCCAAGGGGCAGTCCGTTGCCGGACATTGGGCCGTGTCGGTCAGCGGCAATTGGCGCCTCACGTTCTATTTCGAGAACGGAGACGCCGTCCTGGTGGATTACCAGGACTATCATTAGGAGAGCAAGCCATGCGTATGCATAATCCCGCTCATCCCGGCCTTGTCCTGCGAGAGTACCTGGGCGACATGAGCACTACTGACGCTGCCAAGCACTTGGGCGTAACCCGGGCTGCGCTTTCGCGCATCCTGAACACGCGTGCAGGTATCTCGGCGGAGATGGCCCGGCGGCTGCAACTTGCCTTGGGCACCAGCGCCGAAATGTGGGTCACCATGCAGGCCTACTATGACCTGTGGGTTGCCGAGCAACAACCGGCGCCCAAGGTGAGCCCTCTGCACGAATGTCGCACTTGCTAGACTCGTCAGTCGAACGCGGCGCTGGAGCGTGGAGGATCAAGATCTGTAGTCGGCGTTGATGCTCACGTACTCATGCGAGAAATCGCACGTATACACCGTCTCCGCCACGTTCCCCCGGCCCAGCGAGATGCGCACGGCGATCTCGGCCTGCTTCATCACGCGCTGGCCGTCTTCTTCCCGGTAGTCCGGGTTGCGTCCGCCGCTCTTGGCCACCCACACGTCGTCCAGCCACAGGTTGACCCGGCCCACGTCCAGGTCGTCGATGCCGGCATAGCCAATGGCCGCCAGGATGCGCCCCAGGTTGGGGTCCGAGGCGTAGAAGGCGGTCTTGACCAGCGGCGAATGCGCCACCGAATAGGCGACCTTGAGCGCCTCTTCCTGGTTGCCGGCGTCCTCGACCCGGATGGTCATGAACTTGGTCGCCCCCTCGGCGTCGCGCACGATCAGTTGCGCCAGTTCGGTCGCCGCGGCCTTCAGCGTGGCCAGCAGTTCGGGGTAGAGCGGATCCGACTCGGATTCGATGCGCAGGCCGGCGCGGCCGGTCGCGGCGATGATGAAGGAGTCGTTGGTGGAGGTGTCGCCGTCCACCGTGATGCGGTTGAACGAGACGTCGGCGACCTGGCCCGCCATGCGCTTGAGCAGGGCGGGGGCGATGGCGGCGTCGGTGGCCAGGAAGCCCAGCATGGTCGCCATGTTGGGGCGGATCATGCCGGCGCCCTTGCTGACGCCGGTCAGCGTGATCTGGTGGCCGCCGATGTTGGCCTTGCTGGACACGATCTTGGGCAGCGTGTCGGTGGTCATGATGCCGTGCGCGGCCTCGGTCCAGTTGCCCGGCGCCAGCGCCTTGACGGCGGCCGGCAGGCCCGCCTCGATGCGGTCCACCGGCAGCGGCTCCAGGATCACGCCGGTCGAAAACGGCAGGACCTGGCGCGGATCCAGGCCCAGCAGCCCGGCCAGCGCGTCGCAGGTGGCGCGGGCGGCGGCCAGTCCGGGCTCGCCGGTGCCCGCGTTGGCGTTGCCGGTGTTGATGACCATGGCGCGGATGGGCAGCGATTGCGCCAGGTGCTCCTCGCACACCTGCACCGGGGCGGCGCGGAAGCGGTTGCGCGTGAAGACGCCGGCCACGCTGGTGCCCTCGGCCAGTCGGAAGACGGTCAGGTCGCGGCGACCGGCCTTGCGGATGCCGGCTTCGGTGACGCCGATTTCGACGCCGTCCACCGGAAAGACGAGTTCGGGAGCGGGAATGTGCAGATTGACGGCCATGGCTGTCCTCGCGGGGCGGAAGGGGCGGGGCGCGGCCTGCGCCCCGCCGGGTCAGGGGTTGAGTTCGGCGAAGGCTTCGCCGGCGATGGCGACGGTTCGGGCGATGACGTCGTCGTCGTGGGTGATGGAGACGAAGCCGGCCTCGAACGCCGACGGCGCGAAGCTCACGCCGCGCACCAGCGCGGCGTGGAAGAACTTGTTGAACGCGGCGGTATCCGAGGCCGAGACTTCGGCCAGCGTGGTGGGGACCGAGTCGCGGAAGTACAGGCCGAACATGCCGCCCACGTGGTCGGCGCTGAAGGGCACGCCCGCGCTGGCGGCCGCCGCGCGCAGGCCTTGCACCAGCTTGCCGGTCTGGGCTTCCAGCTTCTCGTAGAAGCCCGGCTCGGCCAGCAGGCGCAGGGTGGTGAGGCCCGCCGCCACGGCCACGGGGTTGCCCGACAGCGTGCCGGCCTGGTAGACCCCGCCCAGCGGGGCGATGTGGGCCATGATGTCGCGCCGGCCGCCGAAGGCGCCGATGGGCATGCCGCCGCCGATGACCTTGGCCAGGGTGGTCAGGTCGGGCACGATGCCGGTGCGGCCCTGCACGCCTTGCGGCCCGACGCGAAAGCCGGTCATGACCTCGTCGAAGATCAGCACCGCGCCGTAGCGGGTGCATTGGTCGCGCAGTGCCTGCAGGAAGCCGGGCACGGGCTGGACCAGGTTCATGTTGCCCGCCACGGGTTCCACGATCACGCAGGCGATCTCGTCGCCGTACTGCTTGAACGCGGCTTCCACGCCGGCGGTGTCGTTGTAGTCCAGCACCAGGGTGTGCGAGGTGAACTCCGGCGGCACGCCGGCCGAGGTCGGGTTGCCGAAGGTCAGCAGGCCCGAGCCGGCCTTCACCAGCAGGCTGTCGGCATGGCCGTGGTAGCACCCCTCGAACTTGATGATCTTGGCCCGGCCGGTGTAGCCGCGGGCCAGCCGGATCGCGCTCATGGTCGCCTCGGTGCCCGAGCTGACCAGGCGCACCTGCTCGATGGAGGGCAGGCGGTGCACGAGCATCTCGGCCAGTTCGATCTCGGCCTCGGTGGGGGCGCCGAACGACAGGCCGTTGACGGCGGCCTCCTGCACGGCCCGGATCACCGCCGGATGGGCGTGGCCCAGGATGGCCGGGCCCCAGGAGCCCACATAGTCGATGTATTGCTTCTTGTCGGCGTCCCAGGTGTAGGGACCGGCGGCGCGTTCGATGAAGGGCGGGGTGCCGCCTACCGAGCGGAAGGCGCGCACCGGCGAATTGACGCCGCCCGGAATGGTGCGGCAGGCGCGTTCGAAGAGTTCTGCGTTGCGGATCATGGTCATGCCTTGGTGGGGGCGCCGGCGGAGTCTTCGGCCCAGGCCTGGCCGAAGGCCCGCGCGGCGGCTTCGATGTCGTCGGCGCCGAACAGCGCGGTGATGACGGCGAGCGCGTCGGCGCCCGCCGTGGCGGCCTGCTTCGCGTTGGCCGGCGTGATGCCGCCGATCGCGACGATGGCAGGGCGGGCGGGCCCCTTCGTCCTACACGCGAGGCGCCGACTTCGCGCGTCTGCTGACCCAGCGCATCCTGATCCTGGATGGCGCGATGGGCACCATGATCCAGCGCTACAAGCTGGACGAGGCGGCGTTCCGGGGCGAACGCTTCGCCGGGCACGGCAAGGACGTGAAGGGCAACAACGAGCTGCTCAGCCTGACCCGGCCCGACGTCATCCTGGAAATCCACCGGGGCTACCTGGCCGCGGGCGCGGACATCCTCGAGACCAACACCTTCGGCGCGACCTCCATCGCCCAGGGCGACTACGAGCTGCCCGGGCTGGCTTACGAGCTGAACCTGGCCTCGGCCAGGCTGGCGCGCCAGGCCTGCGACGAATTCAGCACGCCCGAGCGTCCGCGTTTCGTGGCCGGCGCGCTGGGGCCCCAGCCCAAGACGGCATCGATCTCGCCCGACGTGAACGACCCCGCGGCGCGCAACGTGACGTTCGACGAACTGCGCGCGGCCTATGCCGAGCAGTTGAACGGGCTGCTGGATGGCGGCATCGACCTCGTCCTGATCGAGACCATCTTCGACACGCTGAACGCCAAGGCGGCCATCTTCGCCGTCGAGGAAGTGTTCGAGGCGCGCGGCGAGCGCCTCCCCGTCATGGTCTCGGGCACGGTCACCGATGCGTCCGGGCGCATCCTGTCGGGGCAGACGGTCGAGGCCTTCTGGAACTCGATGCGCCACGCGCGCCCGATCACCATTGGCCTGAACTGCGCGCTGGGCGCGGCGCTGATGCGGCCCTACATCGCCGAACTGTCCAAGATCAGCGATACCTTCGTCTGTGTCTATCCGAACGCCGGCCTGCCCAATCCGCTCAGCGACACGGGCTTCGACGAAACCCCGGAAGACACTTCGCGCCTGTTGGAAGAGTTCGCGCGGGCCGGCTTCGTCAACGTGGTGGGCGGCTGTTGCGGCACCACGCCGGACCACATCCGCGCCATCGCCGACAAGGTGTCCGGCCTGCCGCTGCGCCAGCCCCCGGTGGTGGAGGCGAAGCTGCGCCTGTCCGGCCTGGAGGCGCTGAACATCGATGAACAGACCCTGTTCGTCAACGTGGGCGAGCGCACCAACGTCACCGGCAGCAAGATGTTCGCGCGCCTGATCCGCGAGGAAAAATTCGACGACGCGCTGGCCGTGGCCCGCCAGCAGGTCGAGAACGGCGCGCAGATCATCGACATCAACATGGACGAGGCCATGCTGGATTCGCAGGCCAGCATGGCGCGCTTCCTGAACCTGATCGCCTCCGAGCCCGACATCTCGCGGGTGCCGGTCATGATCGACAGTTCCAAGTGGAGCGTGATCGAGGCCGGCCTGAAGTGCGTGCAGGGCAAGTCCGTCGTCAACTCGATTTCGATGAAGGAAGGCATCGAGCCGTTCCTGCACCAGGCCCGGCTGTGCCGGCGCTACGGCGCGGCGGTGGTGGTCATGGCCTTCGACGAAAAGGGACAGGCCGACAGCCTGCAGCGCCGCATCGACATCTGCGGACGTGCCTACAAGCTGTTGGTGGAAGAGGTGGGTTTTCCGCCCGAGGACATCATCTTCGACCCGAACGTATTCGCCATCGCCACCGGCATCGACGAGCACAACCACTACGCCGTGGACTTCATCGAAGGCACGCGCTGGATCCGGCGGAACCTGCCGCACGCCAAGGTGTCGGGCGGCATTTCCAACGTCAGTTTCTCGTTCCGGGGCAACGAGCCCATGCGCGAGGCCATCCACACGGTGTTCCTGTACCACGCCATCCGCGAAGGCCTGACGATGGGCATCGTCAACGCTGGCCAGCTGGGGGTGTACGCCGACCTGGACCCGGTGCTGCGCGACCTGGTCGAAGACGTGGTGCTGGACCGGGCCGAGCCGCTCGGCCGCAAGGACCCGGGCGACGAGCGCACCTCCACCGAGCGGCTGGTGCAGTTCGCCGATACGGTCAAGGGCTCGGGCGCGAAGAAGGAAGAGGACCTGGCCTGGCGCGGCCTGCCCTATGGCGAGCGGCTGACGCATTCGCTGGTGCACGGCATCAACACCTACATCGTCGAGGACACCGAGGAGGCCCGCCAGGCGGTGGACGCGCGCGGCGGCCGCCCCATCGAGGTGATCGAGGGGCCGCTGATGGACGGCATGAACGTCGTGGGCGATCTCTTCGGCTCGGGCAAGATGTTCCTGCCGCAAGTGGTGAAGTCCGCCCGCGTGATGAAGCAGGCCGTGGCGCACCTCATCCCCTTCATCGAGGAAGAGAAGCGCCAGATCGAGGCCGCCGGCGGCGACGTCCGCTCCAAGGGCAAGATCGTCATCGCCACGGTCAAGGGCGACGTGCACGACATCGGCAAGAACATCGTCAGCGTCGTGCTCCAGTGCAACAACTTCGAAGTCGTCAACATGGGCGTCATGGTGCCGGCCACCGAGATCCTGGCCAAGGCCAAGGAAGAGAATGCCGACATCGTCGGCCTCTCGGGCCTGATCACGCCCAGCCTGGAGGAAATGGCCTACGTCGCCTCCGAGATGCAGCGCGACGACTACTTCCGCGAACGCAACCTGCCGCTCCTGATCGGCGGCGCCACCACCAGCCGCGTGCACACGGCGGTGAAGATCGCGCCGCACTACGAAGGCCCGGTCATCTACGTGACCGACGCCAGCCGCTCGGTGGGCGTGGCGCAGAACCTCGTGTCGGACCAGGCCGCGCAATACATCGACGGCATCAAGGCCGAGTACGAACGGGTGCGTCAGCAGTACGCCAACCGCAAGGCCACGCCGCTGATCCCGCTGGCCGAGGCGCGCGCCAACAAGCCGCCCATCGCGTGGGACGGCTACCTGCCGCCGCGGCCCAAGTTCATCGGCCGCCGCACGTTCAAGAATTTCGACCTGGCGGAAATCGCGCGCTATATCGACTGGCAGCCCTTCTTCCAGACCTGGGACCTGCACGGCGCCTTCCCGGCCATCCTGGACGACGCGGTGGTGGGCGATTCCGCCCGCAAGGTCCATGCCGATGGCCTGGCCCTGCTCAAGCGCGTGATCGAAGGCCGCTGGCTGACGGCCAACGGCGTCGTGGCCTTCTACCCGGCCAACAGCGTCAACGACGACGACATCGAGGTCTACGCCGACGAGGCGCGGCAGAAGGTCCTGTTCACCTGGCGCAACCTGCGCCAGCAGACCGCCAAGCGCGAAGGCGTGGACAACAAGTGCCTGGCCGATTTCATCGCGCCCAAGGATAGCGGCATCGCCGACTACATCGGCATGTTCGCCGTCACGTCCGGCCTGGGCATCGAAAAATGGGAAGCCGAGTTCCAGAAGCAGCTCGACGACTACTCCAGCATCATGCTCAAGGCCATCGCCGACCGGCTGGCCGAGGCTTTTGCCGAAGCCATGCACGCGCGGGTGCGCAAGGACCTGTGGGGCTACGCCGCCGACGAGACGCTGGACAACGAGGCGCTGATCAAGGAGGCCTATCGCGGCATCCGCCCCGCGCCGGGCTACCCGGCCTGCCCGGAGCATACGGTCAAGCGCGACATGTTCGAGGTCATGGCCTGCCAGGACATCGGCATGGAACTGACCGACAGCTACGCCATGTACCCCGCCGCCGCCGTATCCGGTTTCTACTTCAGCCATCCCGAGTCGCAGTATTTCAATGTCGGGAAGATCGGCGAAGACCAGCTGGCGGACTACGCGGCGCGCAGCGGGCGCAGCGAGGATGAGCTGAGGCGGGCGTTGATGAGCAGTTTGTAGGGGCCCGCGGAGCTATGCTTGCATCGCGGCCAGCAAGGCTGGACGCATAGCTCCAACGACCTGTCCAGGGACACCTGCGCCAATCCATTCTTGTGCAGGAAAGCCTCCCACTGCTGCTTTTTCCGCCTGTCGGATGCGAAGCCGTCAGCCAGCCCCACGGGAATGCCGCTGGGGATGCGCGTCCCACGCCGAGCAAAGGTCGCATGCACGGCTTGGGCCAGGATTGCATCATTGATTTCGGCATGCCGTGCCAACACCCATAGATCGAAATAGTCTTTCATGCGCGTGTTGCCCATGCCCAGCGAGACGATGGCTTCCAGCTTTTCCGCGATGACGGCGTATTGCGGATAGACATGCAGATGCGGTGCGGGCATATCGTCCAGGATGACAGGGTATTGCGCGCATTCGTCATTCCAGGCTTTCCAGATACGGACGCATGACGTTGGCCACCCGGCAGAGTCTTGCGTAGTGCCACAGTTCTTCATTGGCCATGCGCTTTTCCCGCCATGATTCACGCAGCGCTTCCAGGGCCACGTCCAGGCCGATCTTGTTGCGGTACTTGAAGCAGTCTGCCACGGTCTTGGCAATCCCGGTAACACGGATGAGGACACCATCGACCAGGTGTTCTTCCACGCCGTCGCTCAAGGCTGTGGCGGAAAACCGCACGATGCGCAGCGGCGGATAGCCGAGCCTGGGCATGGCGGCCTTGCCGCCGATGGCTATCCATACCTCATGCGGGGCCTGAGTCGTCAGATCGTGGAACCGTAGGGCCGATAGCAGGCAAATGACCCCCTTGGGAACACGTCGGGCGACCTCTGTCAGCGTCGTGTGTTCGGAGGTCTGGCGAGACGACAGGCCATACAGCCCTCGACCCAGACGCTGCAACTGCCCCTGGCGCACGGCACGAGTCAGGGTGACGCGCGCAATGCCCAGCGGAGCCAGATCCCGCGCGCGGATCAGACCCGCCTACGCCCCAGCCGGAGGCCGCAGCGTGCACCCAGGATTGAACGTCAGTGGATAGGCCCCCGGTCCCGCCTGCGGATCGGCCGCCTCGCCGGACTCCTGGATGCGGGCCAGCAGATAGCGCATGGCGTCCTGGCCCATCCGTTCCGCCGACACGACGATGGCGCTCAGCGCCGGGGGAGCGATCCCGCCGTATCCCAGCAGCGAGAGCTGCTGCGGGATGCGGATTTCCCGCAGCAGGCTTGCCTCGAAGACGAGCTGCGCGTGGATGGAGTGCGGGACGAACAGCGCGGTGGGACGCCGGTCGGCGGGAAGGGCCATGAGCTGGTCGAAGGCCGCCAGGACCTCCTCGCGGGACCGCACGTCGCTGACTACCGTCGCCTCGACGCGGGGCGTGGCGTCGTCGGCCACCTCCTTGAAGCCCTCCAGGCGCGCCTGCATGTTGGCCAGGCGCATGTCCCCGAGGATGGCCGCCACGCGCGTATGCCCCGCCTGCAACAGCAGCCGTGCGCCGAGGCGTCCGGTTTCCCGGTCGTCCGGCGCGAAGCAGGGGGTGTCCAGGTCGCCCTCGATCGGCCGGTTGATGACGACATGGGGCAGGCGCGCGCGCCGCAGGGGGGCGAACCGGCCGTCGTGGGCGCGGCCCGCGGCGATCAGGACGCCGTCGCACTGGCCTTCCGTCAGCGGGGTGACGACATCGGCGCCGGACTCGTCGATGTCGCTCAGGTGCATGAGGATGACGTTGTAGCCAGCCTGCTGGGCCACGTGTTCGGCGCCGCGGAATATCAGGGAGTGAAAGGGGTTCGTGATGTCCGGCGTCAGCATCGCGACGATCCGGCTCCGTCCCGTCTTGAGCGACCGGCCCAGGCGATCCGGGCGGTAGCCCGCGTGTTCCGCCAGCGCCAGTATCCGGGCGCGCTTGGCTTCCGATACCCGCACGCCCGGCACCTGGCGCAGCACGCGCGATACCAGCGAGACGTCGACCTGCAGCTCGGCGGCCAGGGATTTCAGGGTGGGCTTGGGCATCGACTCTTACGCTTCCTGGAAAACTGTTTTGTCAGATTATCGCGCCAGGGCGGGGGCAACTGCTTCATAATGGTCAAACGTTTGATCAAAGCACATTATGAACGATACCCGTCCTTTGCGAGGCTTGTCGGTCGTCGAATTCGGCAATTTCATCGCCGGCCCCTACGCCTGCATGCTGCTGGCCGACATGGGGGCCGACGTCATCAAGATCGAAGCCGTCGACGGCGGCGACATGGCCAGGCACACCCCGCCGTTCGTCGATGGCCACAGCGCCAGTTTCATGGCATTGAACCGCAACAAGCGGAGCATCGCACTTGATCTCAAGACGGACCAGGGCCGGGAGATCGCGATCAGGCTGATCCGGCGCGCCGATGCGCTGGTCGAAAATTTCCGGCCGGGCGTGATGGACAAGCTCGGCCTGGGCAAGGAGGCCATGACGGCGCTCAATCCGCGGCTGGTGTACGTGGCGGTCTCGGGATTCGGCCAGACCTCGTCGGAACGCGGCCATGCCGCCGTGAACCTGATCATCGAGGCGGCGTCCGGCACGCTCTCGGTCAGCGGCGAACCGGGCCGGATGCCGGTGCGTCCCGGCATTCAGACGGGCGACATGATAGGCGCGCTGTTCGCCGCCTATGCCGCCTTGAGCGGGCTGCTGGGAGCCGCGCGGCAGGGCGAGGGACGCTTCGCCGATGTCTCGCTGATCGAGGCATCGGTCGGCGCCGCCGCGTTCGAGACGGCCGAATACCTGGCGACCCATCGCATTCCCCAGCCGCTGGGCAACCGGCACCGCCTGACCGCGCCCTACCAGTTGTTCGAGACGCAGGATGGGCGCCATATCGCGCTGGGTGCGCCGAACGATGCGCTGTTCGGGCGCTTGTGCGGGGTGCTGGAGGTCGAGCACCTGGCGGCGGATCCGCGTTTTTCCCGCTATGCCGACAGGAAACGCCACGAGGAAGAACTGGTGCCGCTGATCCAGGCCGAGGTGGCCGGGCGGAGCGCCGATGGGTTGATCGAGGCCTTGAGGCAGGCCGGCGTGCCGTGCAGCCTCGTGCGCAACTACGAGGAAGTGCTGCGCGGGCGGCATGGCACGGAGCGGGGCCTGGTCGCCGTCGCGCCGCACGCGGAATTGGGGCAGTACGAAACGGTGCGCAATCCCATCCTGTTCGACCATGGGGCGCCGGCCATCATGCGTGGCGCGCCGCTGTTGGGCGAGCACACCGACGAATTGCTGGCCGAGCTGGGTTACGCGGAGTCCGAGAGGCTGGCGCTGAAGGGCGCCGGCGCGGCGGCGGGGCGGACATGAACGACGATCGCCACGCCAAGACCTGGCTGTTCGTTCCCGCCCACCGGCCGGAACTGGTGCGCAAGGCGCTCGCATCGGCGGCCGACGGCGTCATGCTCGACCTCGAGGACGCCGTGCCGGACGAGTGCAAGGAGGCGGCCAGGGCATCCCTGCCGGAGATCCCGGGAAGGATGCGCGGCAGGACATGGGTGCGCATCAACGGCAAGGCGACACCCTGGCATGCCGACGACGTGCGGGCGGCGATACAGTCGCCGGGCATCCAGGGCATGCTTTGCCCGAAGGTCGAGGATGCGGCCGATCTGGTCGCGCCCGCCGTCCTGGCCGCGCGGCCGGGGATGGCGCAGGGCGCGCTGGTGGAAAGCGCCCTGGGCGTCATGCGCCTGTTCGGCATTCTGGAGCGGGTGCCGGACGTGGGCATGGTCATGTTCGGCGGCGCCGAGGGGGCCGACCTCATGGCCGACCTCGGCTGCGGCTGGAGCATCGACGGCCCGGAACTGCTGCATGCCCGGCAACACACGGTCCTGTCGGCGCGGGGCTTCAAGCAGGTCGCGCTGGTGGACGGCGTCTATGCCCGCGTGGACGACACGGAAGGCCTCGCGCGCGACACCCGGCTGTCGCGCGGTCTGGGCTTCCGCGCCCGGGCCGTCGTCCACCCCGGCCAGATCGACGTGGTCCATGACATCTACGCGCCGACCGCCGACGAAACCGCGTGGGCCTCGGAGGTCGTCCAGGCTTTCGAAGCCGCCGTCGATCGCGGGACGGCCGCCATCCGCCTGCGCGGCCGGCTGGTCGACATGGCGATGTACAAGGCGGCCCGCCGGACGCTGGGCAAGAGCGATCAATAACGACACAAGAGGAGACACCCCATGCACAGGAAGACCCGTCGATCGGATGCCCTCTGCATCCTGCTGCCCGCCGTGGCCGCGTTGCTGATATCCCCGATCGCGTCGGGGCAGGAGGGCCATGCCCGGCCGATACGCCTGATCGTGCCGTTCTCGGCCGGCGCCTCGCCCGACGTCATGGCCCGCATCGTGGCCGACACCCTGAGCCGGCAGCTCGGCACGCCGGTGATCGTCGAGAACAAAGCCGGCGCCGGCGGCAATATCGGCGCGGAATACGCGGCCCGGCAGCCGGGAGACGGCCACACCATCTTCGTGGGCAGCACGGCGAACCTGGCGGTGAACAAGACCCTGTACGCGCATCTGCCCTACGATCCGGAACGCGACTTCCGTCCCGTCAGCATCGCCTGGGTGACCCGCAATGTGCTGATCGTGCCGGCCGGCGCGCCCTACCGTTCGGTGCAGGACGTGATCGCCCGCGCCCGTGCCGAGCCCGGCCGGCTGACCTACGGATCGCCGGGGCCGGGTACCGCCGGCCACCTGATCGGCGAGCTGTTCCAGACGGCCACGCAGACGAAGGTGACCCACGTTCCCTACAAGGGGCAGAACCAGGTCGTGACCGACCTCCTGGGCGGGCATATCGATTTTTCCTTCGAAACCATAGGCAGCGCGCTGCCCAACATCGAATCCGGCAAGGTCCGGGCCCTGGCCATCACCGGGTCGGACCGCCATCCCAAGCTGCCGGATACGCCCACTTTCTCGGAGTCCGGGGTTCCCAGCGTGGATCGGCTGCAGGGGTGGGCCATGTTCGCCGTGCCGGCCGCGACCCCGTCCGCCGTGGTCCAGCGCCTGCAGGCGGATCTGGCGAAGGCGCTGGCCGACGAGGGGACCCGGAGCAAGCTGACCGCCTTGGGCGTCGACCTGCGCATCACCACGCCCGAGCAGACGCGCCGGTTTCTGAAGGAGGAAGTCGAGCGCTGGGGCGAGGTGGTCCGGACCGCGGGCATCCGCTTCGATTGATCAGGCCCGTCGGGCCAAAGAGGAGACATGAGATGAAGTACTTGACGCTTGCCGCGCTCGGCGTATCGCTTGCCGCGCCGACGTTGGCCGCCGCCCGCGACGCCGGCGGGTTTCCATCGCACCCGATCACCATCGTCGTGCCCTTTGCCGCCGGCGGCAGCACCGATACGCTCGCCCGGTCCGTGGCCCAGAAGCTGGGGGAACGCCTGGGCGCCACGGTCGTGGTCGAGAACAAGGCGGGCGCGGCGGGGGCGATAGGCGCCCAGGCCGTGGCAGCGGCGGCCCCGGATGGCTACACGCTGCTGGTGGCCACCACCAGCACGCACAGCATCCTGCCGGCGCTGCGCAAGCTTCCCTACGACAGCGACGCCAGCTTCGAGCCCGTCGTGGGGCTGGGCACCGCGCCCAATGTGCTGGTCGTCAGTCCCACCCTGCCGGTCGCCAGCATCGCGGAGTTCATCCGCTATGCGAAGCAGAATCCGGGCAAGCTCAGCTTTTCTTCCAGCGGGGCGGGCACCATCACCCACCTGATCGGCGAGAACTTCAAGCTTCTGACCGGCATCGACGCCGTGCACATCCCCTACAAGACCGGCGTGCAGGCCGTGCCGGACATTACCTCGGGGCGAGTCAGCTTCGCCTTCGACAGCGTGGTGTGGACCCTGCCCCAGGCACGGCAGGAAAAGGTCAAGGCCCTGGCGATCACCAGCGCCGCGCGCTCGCCGCTGGCGCCCGATCTGCCCACGCTGAGCGAAAGCGGCCTGAGCGGCTTCGAAGGCATCACCTGGTTCGGCATCATGGCGCCCAAGGGCGTAGCCGCGCCCATCGTCGGCAAGCTGAACACCGAAATCAACGCCATCCTGCAGGATCCGTCCATCAGGAAGCAGCTCGAAGCGCAGGGCGCGGAACCCATGGGCGGTCCGCCGGCCCGGCTTTCCGCCCTGATGCGCGCGGAAGCGGAGAAATGGCAGGCCGTCATCAAGGCGGCAAAAGTTACCTTGGAGTAGGCAGCATGCAGCATTCCGACAATACCCACAGTTTTCGCCAACTGGTCCAGACCGAGCGCCCGTTGGTGCTGCCCGGTGCCCACGATGCCCTCTCCGCGCTGCTGATCAGGCAGGCCGGCTTCAAGGCCTACTTCATCGGCGGGTTTCCGCTGGTAGGCGCGCGCTACGGGCTGCCCGACATCGGCCTGGCCGCGCTGGGCGAGATCGCGGCCGGCATCCGGGACATCATGGCCGCTTCCGACCTGCCGGTGCTGGTGGACGTCGACAACGGCTATGGCGACATCAAGAATGTCATCCATTCGGTGCACACCTACGAGAAGCTCGGGGCCCAGGCGCTGTTCTTCGAGGACCAGGTCTCGCCCAAGCGTTGCGGACACATCGCCGGCAAGACGCTGCTGTCCACCGAGGACATGGAGACGCGCATCCGCGCCGCGGCCGAGAACCGGCTGAACCCGGACACCTTCATCATCGCCCGGACCGATGCGCGCGAAGTCTATGACCTGGACGAGGCGCTGCGGCGCGGCGAACGCTATGCGAAGGCCGGGGCCGACGGCATCTTCATCGAGGCGCCCGAGTCGGTCGAGGAGCTGGAGACCATAGGCAGGTCGCTGGACGCCACGCTGATGGCGAACATGCTCGAAGGCGGGCGCACGCCCATCCTGCGGCCCGACGAACTCGAACAACTCGGTTTTCGCATCGTGATCTACGGCATCAATCTCCTGATGCATGCCACGAAGACCATGCGGGAGTGCCTGGAGGACATCCGTTCGGGCGAACTCAGGTTGACCGGCCGCGGCGTGAGCTTCGAGGAATACAAGCGGATCGTCGGCTTCTATGACTGGGCCGCGCTGGAAGACCGCTACGCCAGATAAATCAGTGGAGTAACGCCATGTTGTATGTCTTTCATCTGCTGGACAGCCGGCAGCCGGGGACCCCCGATCTGAGGGCGCGGGTCCGGCCGGACCACAAGCAGTACCTGGAGCGCGTCCGGGACCGGATCGCGTTCGCCGGTCCGTTGCTGGGCGAGGGAGGCGACGAGGATTTCGTCGGCAGCCTGCTCGTCATCGATTTCGACAGCGAAGCGGACGCGCGCGCCTGGCTGGAGGGCGAGCCGTTCACCCGCGCCGGCGTGTATGGCGAGCGGCGGGTGCATGCGTTCCAGAGCCTGTGGCCCCAGCGGGCGGGGTTCGTGGCGGGGTGAGCGCCAGGCCGGGCCTCAGCGCGGCTGGAAGATGATGATGCCCATGCCGGCCAGCGCCACCAACGCGCCCGCCACGTCCCACGACGTGGGGCGTATGCCGTCCACGGCCCACAGCCATACGATGGCCGCGCCGATGTAGACGCCCCCGTAGGCGGCATAGACCCGGCCGGCCGCGGTGGGGTGCAGGGTCAGCAGCCAGGCGAACAGCGCCAGGCTGGCGGCCGCGGGGACCAGCAGCCAGGCGGAGCGCCCTTCCCGCAGCCACAGGTAGGGCAGGTAGCAGCCGACGATTTCCGCGATGGCGGTCGCGGCGTAGAGAAGAAAGGTGCGCATGCCGGCATTGTGGCATGCCCCCCGTCGTTCACACGGCGGCCGGGTCGGGTTTGTCGGCGGCGATGCCGTAGCGTTGCATGGCCTGTGTCACGGTGGCCGGCGAAATGGCGCCTTCATCGGCCAGGGCCTTGAGCGTCGCGACCACGATGAAATGCCGGTCCACCTCGAAGAAGCTCCGCAGCGACTCGCGGGTATCGGAACGCCCGAAGCCGTCCGTGCCCAGCGCGACGAAGCGCCGGCCGCCGACGAAGGGACGGATCTGGTCGGCGACGATCTTCATGTAGTCGGTCGCGGCCACGATGGGGCCGTGGCGCCCGGCCAGGCGCTGTTGCACGTAGGACGCGCGGGGCGCGGCCTCGGGGTGCAGCAGGTTCCAGCGTTCGGCGGCCAGGCCGTCGCGCCGCAGCTCGGTCAGGCTGGTGGCGCTCCAGACGTCGGCGGCGACGGAAAAATCGCGCTCGAGCAGCTCGGCGGCCGCGATCACCTCGCGCAGGATGGCACCGCTGCCCAGCAGTTGCGCGCGAGGCCGCGAGGCCGGGGCCGAGGATTCGCGGAACAGGTACAGGCCCTTCAGGATCCCCTCCCGGTCCGCTTCGCGCAGGGCGGGGTGGGGGTAGTTCTCGTTCAGCAGCGTGATGTAGTAGTAGATGTCTTCCTGTTCGACAAACATCCGGCGCAGGCCGTCCTGGATGATGACCGCCAGTTCATACGAGAAGGTGGGGTCGTACGAGACGCAGCTGGGAATGACCGAGGACAGCACGTGGCTGTGCCCGTCGTCGTGCTGCAGGCCCTCGCCCATCAGCGTCGTGCGGCCGGAGGTGGCGCCCAGCAGGAAGCCCCGCGTGCGCGCATCGGCAGCCGCCCAGGCAAGATCGCCCACGCGTTGCAGGCCGAACATGGAATAGAAGATGTAGAAGGGGATGGTGGCGAGGCCGTGGGTGCTGTAGGACGTTCCGGCGGCGATCCAGGACGAGATGGCGCCCGACTCGTTGATGCCTTCCTGGAGGATCTGGCCGTCGCGCGCTTCCTTGTAGTAGCTGAGCTGTCCGGCGTCCTGCGGGGTATAGAGCTGGCCCAGGTGCGAATGGATGCCGATCTGCCGGAACAGGCCTTCCATGCCGAAGGTGCGCGATTCGTCGGGCACGATGGGGATGACCAGGGGGCCTAGCACCGGATCCTTCAGCAAGGTGCCCAGGATGCGCACGAAAGCCATGGTGGTGGAAGCGCCGCGTTCGCCCGTGTCCTTCAGGTGCGTGGCGAACGCATCGAGCGCGGGTATCGGCAGCGGGGCCATGGCGCCGCTGCGCGAAGGAACGTGGCCGCCCAGGCTGGCCCGCCGATCGGCCAGGTAGCGGGTCTCCAGGCTGCCCGGCTCGGGTTTCAGGTAGGGCAGGTCGGCCAGTTGCTCGTCGGTCAATGGCAGCGCGAAGCGGTCGCGAAAGGCCCGGACCGAGTCGTCCGCCATTTTTTTCAACTGATGGTTGATATTCTGGCCTTCGCCCGATTCCCCCATGCCGAAACCCTTCACCGTCTTGGCCAGGACCACGGTGGGCTGGCCCGCGTGCGCGGTGGCGGCCGCATAGGCGGCATGGACCTTTTCGTGGTCGTGGCCGCCGCGCGCCAACTGCCAGATATCGTCGTCGGTCAGGTGCGCGACCATCTCCAGCAGTTCCGGATACTTGCCGAAGAAGTGCTGGCGCACGTAGGCGCCGTCCTGCGACTTGAAGGTCTGGTAGTCGCCATCCACGCATTCCATCATCCGCCGGCGCAGCAGGCCGGCATGGTCGCGGGCCAGCAGGGCATCCCAGCCGCCGCCCCAGACGACCTTGATCACGTTCCAGCCCGCGGCCCGGAACGTGCCTTCCAGTTCCTGGATGACCTTGCCGTTGCCGCGCACAGGGCCGTCCAGCCGTTGGAGGTTGCAGTTGACGACGAAGATCAGGTTGTCCAGTTTCTCGCGCCCGGCCAGCGCGATGGCGGCCAGGGATTCCGGCTGGTCCATCTCGCCGTCGCCCAGGAAGGCCCATACCTTGCGTCCCTGCTGGGGCTTGAGGCCGCGATAGTCCAGGTAGCGCATGTAGCGCGCCTGGTAGGCGGCGGTCAGCGGGCCCAGGCCCATGGATACGGTGGGGAACTGCCAGAAGTCCGGCATGAGCCGGGGATGGGGATAGGACGACAGGCCGGGACGCCCGGCCTCCCGCCGGAAGTCGTCCAGCCGGGCTTCGTCGATGCGGCCTTCGATGTAGGCGCGGCCGTAGATGCCGGGCGCGGAGTGCCCCTGGATGTAGACCAGGTCGCCGGCGAAGGTGTCGGTCCGGCCGCGGAAGAAGTGGTCGAAGCCGACGTCGTACAGCACCGCGGCCGACGCGTAGGTCGCGATATGGCCGCCGACGTTGGAGTGCCGTCCGGTGCGCAGCACCATGGCCATTGCGTTCCAGCGCACGTAGGCGCTCAGCCGGCGCTCGATGGCCAGGTCGCCGGGGTAGGGGGGCTGGCGCGTGGGGGCAATGGTGTTGACGTAGGGCGTGGTGACCCGGCCGTGCAGGCTGCCGTGCTGCGCCACGTCCTCGTCCAGCAGCTGGTCTATCAGGAAGTGCGCGCGATCGCGGCCTTCCACCGCCACGACGGCTTCCATGGCGTCCAGCCACTCTCGGGTTTCCTGGGGATCGATGTCGATGGATGGTGTCGGTCGGGACATGCGGCGGCTCCACTAAGGCTGCGGGCCTGGGGGTCGCCCGCGGCCACGCATATGATTGCAATTACAATGATAGCAAGTGCAATTCTAATCCCGGGCCATATAATTGCAACTGCAATATCAACCCACGGAGCATTCATGGCCGCAGAGCAAGCCGATCTTTGGTTCTCGTTCGTCCGCGCGCATCGCTGGATGATCCGGGAGATCGAGCGCCGCCTTGCCGCCGCGGACCTGCCTCCCTATGCCTGGTACGACGCCTTGTGGGGGCTGGAAAGCGGTCCTGGCGGCACCCGCCGCATGCACGAGCTGGCCGATGTCCTGGCCATCGAACGCTACAACCTGACGCGGCTGGTGGACCGCCTGGAGCGCGAGGGACTGGTCACGCGGGCGCGTTCGGCCGAGGACGGCCGGGCGGCCTTCGCCTCGATCACCAAGGAAGGGCGGGCGCTACGCCGCAAGATGTGGAAGGTGTACGAGACCGCCGTGGAGGAGCTCTTCCTGGCCCGGTTCAGCGGCGCTGAACGGGACTTGTTCGCCAAGGCGCTGGACCATGCCGCGGCGGACGCCAAGCGGTCGATGGAGGCGGGTGGCGCCGGCTAGCGGCCCGCGTCCTGCAAAACCTTGATCGCCGCCAGGGCCAGCGCCCGGGATGACAGCGGATCGTCCCTCGGCCCGATGGCCGTGGAGTCGCTGCCCAGGGCCATGAACGGCCCGCATACATGGGCGCCGATCTGTTCGGCGATGCGGCGGGGATAGGCGGTGGCCGCGATGACGGGACCGCATCCGCGCGCCAGGCAGCGAACGAGATGGGAAGCTTCCATCGGCTCGTCCGGGTGCAACAGTTCATGCCACGAGGCCAGCCGCGCTTCGCGCGCCAGCCGGGTGTAGCTCGGGCAACTCCAGACTTCCGCGCCTATGCGCCAGCCCCGCCACAGCAGACGCGCCGCGCGCAACGCGGCATGCAGCACCGTGCCCGCCGCCAGCAGCCGGACGTGGGCGACGGCGGACCCGGCCGGTGCGGCGCGGGCCAGGTACATGCCGCGCACCGCATCGGAGGCCCTGGCGGGATCCAGCGGCGACCGGGGCCGGGTTGGCCGGTCGTGCGCCGACAGATAGTAGAAGCGGCGGGAGCCGCGGCCATACATGTCCTGAAGCGCGCCCGCCAGGATGGCCCGCGCCTCGTCCGCGCAGGCCAGGTCGTAGGGCACATAGTCCAGGTTGTCGGCCAGCCACAGCGGCAGTTCCGCGTGGCGCTCCAGGGTGCTGCCTTCCCGCCAGGCGGCGGCTTCGTTGCACAGCACGCCGCGTTGGCGCAGCTGCGCCGCCAGCCCCCGCATCCCGGCCACCGATGGAATGCGGCACAGGCAGACCAGGGGCCGCTCGTAGCGGGCCGCGTCGCGGCGGAACCATAAGGGCCACGCGCTGGCCATCGGCGCCGCGCCGTGAACGGCGCGGCCGCGAACCACCCACGCGCGGTTCGCCGCGGCATCGGTTTCCAGTACCCGCGCGCTGGCTTCGATGGTCTGCCAGGGGGTGAGGGGGACCGGTTCCGTCGATTGTCCGCCGCGACTCAACGCCGCCAGGCAACTGGCCGCCGCCTGGCGGGTGGCGGCGTCGTCGTTCGAAACGAAGGAAAAGGACATCGATCGTCTCCTCTTGCGCAACGCTTCATGGTGCGTCATAGTTGCCAATACAATAATTGTAATTGCAATTAATAGACGATGACAAGGAGCTTAGCCATGACCCGGACAGACGCCATCACGCTCTATACCGCCGATACCCCCAACGGATTGAAGATCGGCATCTTTCTTCAGGAAGCGGACATCCCGTACGCGCAGGTCGCGCTGGACCTGGGGCGGGGCGACCAGCACCGGCCGGACTACCTGACCATCAATCCCAACGGCAAGATTCCCGCCATCGTGGATGCGGATGCCGGACTGGCGATATTCGAATCGGGCGCCATCCTGGAGTACCTGGCGGACAAATACGGACGGTTCTCGGCCTCGACGCCGGCGGGGCGCACGCAGGTGCGGCAGTGGCTGTATTTCCAGGTGGGCGGCATCGGCCCCATGCTGGGCCAGTTGTGGTGGTTCCTGCACGGCGCGGGCGGCACCAATGCCGAGGCCATCGCGCGCTACCGGAAGGAGTCCCATCGCCTGTTCGGCGTGGCCGAACGCCGGCTGCGGGCGTCCCGCTTCCTGGCGCTGGACGACTACACGATCGCCGATATGGCGGCCTTTCCCTGGCTGCGCACGCATGAGGAACTGGATCTCGACATCGCGGACTATCCGGCGGTTCGCCGCTGGCTGGCGGCCATCGCGGCCCGGCCCGCGGTGCAGCGGGCCATCGCGGCCAATCGCGTTCCGGGCGCCTCGCGGCACGACGCCCTGGCAGCCATGCGGGAGTAGGGGCATGGCCTGGACCTACCTGTTGGCGGCGGCCTGTCTGGAAGTGGTCATGGGCCTGGGGCTCAAGCTCAACGCCGGCTGGACCCGCCCCGTGCCCAGCGCGGTGGCGGTCGCGGCGGGGCTGGGCAGTATCTTCCTGCTGGCGCACGCCTTGCGCGCGCTGCCCCTGGGCATCGCCTACGCGGTCTGGACCGGCGTGGGTACCGTCGGGCTCACGGTGCTGGGCATGGTGTGGTTCGGCGAAGGCGCGCCGCCCGCCCGCTTGTTCTTCCTGGCGCTTGCGGTGGCGGGCATCGCCGGCCTGCGCTTCACCGAGTCGGCCGGCTGACCGGATCGTCGCCCCGCGCGCCGGCGAACTCCCGCTCGATCCAGGCCAGGAAGGCGCGGGCCGGCGGGTGGCGCTCGCGGCCCGGGGCGCACAGCACGACGTAGCGGTCGCCCGGTACGCGTATCCCGGGCTTGAACGGCCGCAGCAGCCCGGTGCCGACGGCATCCGACACCATGACCGAGCTTGCCAGCACCAGGCCCTGGCCCGCGATCGCCGCCTGCAAGGCGTAGTACTCCTCCTCGTAGTGCCGCATGGGCGGCCGCCCGTCCAGCCAGGGCAGGCCCGCCGCCGCGCACCACTGCCGCCAGCCGTGCTCGTACAGGGTGGAGTCGCGCCATTGCACCGAGATCAGCGCCGGCCTGGCCTTGGCGGCCGCGCGTACGGCGGCCGGCGTGCCATAGACGCCGAAGGACTCGGCCAGCATCGTCGGTGCCAGCAGGCCAGGCGGCTCGCTTCCGCCGTAGCGGATGGCCACGTCCACGCTCGCGTCCAGCAACAGGTCGACCACGCGTTCGGTGGCATCCAGCCGCACTTCGCAACCGGGATGCTCCTGGTAGAAGCGGCCCAGCCGGGGCACGAGCCACAAGGCCGCGAAGGAGTGCGTGGTGGTGACGGTGACCACGCCCGTGCCCGGCCGCGGCCGCAGGGCGTCCATGGCCTGGCCGATGTCCAGCAGCGCGCCGTGCACGGTTTCCAGCAGCCGTGTCCCCGCGGCGGTGAGCGTCACGCCGCGCGCCGCGCGCTGGAACAGGGCTACTCCCAGATGCTGTTCCAGCGTCCGGACCTGATGGGACACCGCGGTGGGCGTGACGTGCAGCTCCTGCGCGGCCAGCTTGAAACTGCGCAGCCGCGCGGCGGCTTCGAAGGTGCGCAGGGCGTTCAGGGGCAATCGGGCGAACACGGGGTTGATGGCCTGGAGATGAATTCAATTCATCTTATTGGAAAGAAGCTCACTCGCCAAGAACGGGGCCTGCCTCCTACATTCATTCCATCCCCGGCGTGTCCGGGCAACTCCTTTCCACAGGAATGCATGACATGGACTCATCTTCGTCGATACTCATCCTGGTCGGCAGCCCCCGCCGTGACGGCAACAGCGCGCTGCTGGCGCGCGCGGTCGAGGCCGGAGCGCGGGAGGCGGGCCTTGCCCCACGCCTGCGCTTCCTGGACGACTACATCGGCGGATTCCTGGGCGACCGTACGCCTTCGTCCGAACCGCCCGCCGACCGCTACGGCGAACTCTTCCTGGAAGAATTCCTGCCCGCCGCCGGCGTGGTGTTCTGCACGCCCATCTACTGGTATGGAATGTCGGCGCAGACCAAGGCCTTTTTCGATCGCTCGTTCGCCTACTATTCGAGCACCTATCCGCATCACGCGGACGTCATGAAGCGCATGCAGGGAAAAAGGCTGGCGCTGACCCTGGCCTCGGAAGAAAGCTACCCCGGAGCGGGGCTGGGCATCGTGCATCAGGTGCAGGAATTCGCCCGGTACAGCCACTCGGCCTTCGTCGGCCATGTGCACGGCGCGGGCAACCGCCGCGGCGAAGTCGCGCGCGATCCTCGCGACCCGGTCGCGGCGGCCAGGAGGCTGGGGGCCGAGCTGTTGCGGCGGCCCTATACGGACTATCGCATCGATACGCCGCGCAGCCACGACGTGTGGGATGCGGCGGCGTAGGAAGGGGCGGAGCGTTGCCGCTCCGCCGTACCGTCAGGCGGCGTTGGCCAGCGCGGGCTGCTGGCGCGGCGCCGGGGCAGCGGCGCCGATCTCGATGCGCCGGGGCTTGGCGGCCTCGGGCACTTCACGGACCAGGTCGATGTTCAACAGGCCGTTCTCGAGATGCGCGCCGCGCACTTCGATATGGTCGGCCAGCCGGAACGACAGCTTGAACGCGCGCTGCGCGATGCCCTGGTGCAGATAGGTGACGGGACCTTCGCTTTTCTCGCGCCGGCCGCCGGTCACGGTCAGCACGCCGCTCTCGACCTGCAGGTCCAGGTCCTCGTCGCGCAGCCCGGCCGCCGCGATTACGATGCGGTAGTCGTCGTCGCCGCGCTTCTCGACGTTGTAGGGCGGATAGGTGCTGCCGGTGTCGTTGCGCAAGGCCGACTCGAAAAGGTCATTGAAGCGGTCGAAGCCGACCGATTGGCGGAACAAGGGCGCCAGAGAAAAAGCAGCGTTCATGGCTAGAATCTCCTGATGATCAGCAAGTTTCACGGGGACCCGGTTGCGGCATCCCCTGCACCCAATTTCTGGACGATCGCCTGCTTTTCAAGCCCTTTTTTTCGCCGGTGGCTAGGCCGGGGGAAACATCGCGTCCTTCAACTGCTGCAATGCGCTGGCGTCCTCGATGGTGGTGAGGTCGCCGGGGTCGCGCCCTTCGGCGACGGCCTGGATGGCCCGCCGCAGCAACTTGCCCGAGCGGGTCTTGGGCAGCGCGTTCACGAAGAACACCCGCGCCGGGCGGGCTACGGCGCCCAGCCTGCGCTCGACCGTCTGCATGACCTCGCCTTCCAATCGCAGGCGGCCTTCGGGCGTCGCGGCGCGGTCGGCGCTGCGGGCGATGGCGAAGGCCATCGCGACCTGGCCCTTCAGCGCGTCCTGCACGCCCACCACGGCGACCTCGGCGATGTCCGGATGGCTGGAGACGCTTTCCTCGATCTCGCGTGTGCCCAGCCGGTGTCCCGCGACATTGATGACGTCGTCGGTGCGACCCAGGATGGTGACGTAGCCGTCCTCGTCCTGGATGCCCCAGTCGAAGCTGGAATACAGCAGCTTGCCGGGAAAGCCCGACCAGTAGGTGGAAACGTAGCGCTCGTCGTCGCCCCAGACCGTGGTCATGCAGCCCGGCGGCAACGGCGCCTCCAGCGCCACCACGCCCTTGCGGCCGGGCGGGCAAGGTTCGCCTGTCTGCTCGTCCACGATCTCGAGCCGATAGCCGTACACCGGCAGGCCGGGCGAGCCGAACTTGGTGGGCAGGTCTTCCACCCCGCGCGGCAGCGCCAGCATGGGCCAGCCGGTTTCGGTCTGCCAGTAGTTGTCGACCACGGGTTTGCCGATGGCCTCGTGGATCCAGCGCGCGGTGGGTTCGTCCAGCGGCTCGCCGGCCAGGAACAAGGTGCGCAGCGTGGAAAGATCGTGGCGGCGCAGCGTTTCCGGATCCTGCTTCTTCAGCACCCGTATCGCGGTGGGGGCGCTGAACATGTGGGTGACGCCGTACTGTTCCACCAGCTTCCACCAGATGGCGCCGTCGGGGCGCACCGGCGTGCCCTCGTACATCAGCGTGGTCATGCCCGCGATCAACGGTCCGTAGACGATGTAGCTGTGGCCCACCACCCAGCCGACGTCCGAGGTCGTGAACATCACATCTCCCGCTTTCGCGCAGAAGATGTGCCGCATCGACGCGGCCAGCGCCACGGCATAGCCGCCCGTGTCGCGCTGCACGCCCTTGGGCCTGCCGGTGGTGCCTGAGGTGTAGAGGATGTAGGAAGGCTCGTTCGACTCCAGCCAGACGCAGGGAATGCGGGCATGGGCATGGCGTTCGCGCAGCGCCGCGTAGTCGTGGTCCCGCCCTGCCTGCATGGGCATGGGCGCCAGGCCCCGGTCCACCAGCAGCACGCTGGCCGGCGCATGCGAAGCCAGTTGCAGCGCTTCGTCCAGCAGCGGCTTGTAGGCAATCACCTTGCCCGCGCGCGAGCCGGCGTCGGCCGACACCACCAGGGCCGGCCGGGCATCGTCGATGCGCGTGGCCAGGCTGGCCGAGGCGAAGCCGCCGAACACCACCGAGTGGATGGCGCCGATCCGCACGCAGGCCAGCATCGCGAACGCCGCCTCCGGAATCATGGGCATGTAGATCAGCACCCGGTCGCCGCGCCGTACGCCCAGCGCCTGCATCACCGCGGCCATCCGGTTCACTTCGTCATGCAATTGCGCGTAGGTGTAGGCGGACTCGGTGCCGGTCTCGGTCGAGACGTGGACCAGCGCGGGCTGGTCGCCCCGTTCGGCCAGATGCCGGTCGACCGCGTTATGGCAGAGATTGGTCAGTCCGCCAACGAACCAGCGCGAGAAGGGGGGATGTGACAGGTCCAGGGGCTGGGTGGGCGGCGCGTGCCAGTCGACGAGCCGGGCCTGCTCGCTCCAGAACGGTCCCGGTTCGTCCACAGATCGGGCATGGAAGGCCTGGTAGCTTGCCACGGCTGTCTCCTCCTGATTGTCGGATGATGGTGAACCGGCGCCGGGCGGGGGGGTATCCCGGGTTTACCCCGGGTTTGAATATGGCTTGATTCCTTATTGTGGTAAAGTAAGGAAATAAGATTTCTTGGTTTGTGGAGTTTCCCTATGCTTGCCAAGCTGACATCGAAAAACCAGATCACCTTGCCCAAGGCCGCAGTCTCTAGTGTGGACGAGACGGATTATTTCGACGTAACGGTCGAGAATGGGCGCATCGTATTGACCCCGGTCAGGGTCCATCAGGCTCAAGCCGTCCGTGACAAGCTGGAGCAGTTGGGTATCACCGAGCAGGATGTGGAAGAGGCCCTTGCGTGGGCACGGCGATGACGCGTCGCGTCGTGCTCGACACCAACATCGTGCTGTCGGCGCTGATGTTTACCTCGGGCCGGTTGGCCTGGATACGCCGGGCCTGGCAGGATGGCAGGCTTGCGCCTTTAGTCTGCCGGGCTACCGCCAATGAATTGCTGCGTGTCCTGGCTTATCCCAAATTCCGGTTGTCAGCGAGTGACCAGAACGACTTGCTCGCGGATTTTCTTCCGTATGCCGAGGTCGTCACGTTGCCTGCCGTTTGGCCTCTCCTGCCCGAATGCCGTGATAAGAAGGACCAGGTCTTCGTCGTGCTCGCCCATGTTGCCGAGGCCGAGGCCCTGGTGACTGGCGATGCGGACCTGCTGGCCTTGCGGCCGCAGGCTCCGTTTCCAATATGGACGGCCGATCATCTCGCCGACATCGCCGGTGCCTGATGGCGTTGCAGTTTCCCCAGGCGGCTTGCCAGCAATCCGGATTTGTGGTTGACTATCACATCTATCCGCATTTTTCCCAAGCACGATCGCAACCATGGCCACCTCCGCCATCCGCTCCGCCGCCTCCCTGCGCCAAGCCGCGCCGGGTGCCGACGTGCGCGCGATCGTCGCACTCATTGCTTCCTCGCTACTACTACCGATCGGTTGCCGGGCCTAGCGTCCTCGTGGCAGTTCGGCAGCCCCCTCTCGGCCACTCACACGGTCCATCCGTCCATTCCGAGTCCGCAGTAGCAGGAGCAGTCCATCATGTTGAAGAATCCCGAGGCGAAATACCGCCCCTTCCCCGCCTACGACTTTTCCGAGCGTAGCTGGCCCAACCGCCGCATGACCAAGGCGCCGATCTGGATGAGCACCGATCTGCGCGACGGCAACCAGGCCTTGATCGAACCCATGAACGGCGAGCGCAAGACGCGCATGTTCGAGAAACTGGTCCAGATCGGCTTCAAGGAAATCGAGGTCGGTTTTCCATCGGCTTCGCAGACGGATTTTGATTTCATCCGGGGCCTGATCGACCAGAACCGGGTGCCCGAGGACGTCACCATCGAGGTGCTGACGCAATCGCGTGAGGAACTGATCCGCCGCACCATCGAGTCGGTCGAGGGCGGCCGCCGGGTGATCGTGCACATGTACAACGCCATCGCGCCGGCCTTCCGCCGCATCGTGTTCGGCATGTCGCGCGAAGAGGTCAAGCAGGTCGCGCTGGAAGGCACCCGCCTCATCAAGGCGTTGACCGACGAGCGTCCCGATACCGAATGGGTCTACCAGTATTCGCCCGAGGTGTTCAGTTCATCCGAACTCGATTTCGCCAAGGATGTGTGCGATGCGGTGGTCGAGGCCTGGGGCGCGACGCCCAGCCGCAAGATCATCCTGAACCTGCCGGCCACCGTCGAGTGCGCGATGCCCAACATCTACGCCGACCAGATCGAGTGGATGCACCGCAACCTGGCCAACCGCGACAGCATCATTCTCAGCGTCCACCCGCACAACGATCGCGGCACCGCGGTGGCGGCGGCCGAGATGGCCGTGCTGGCCGGCGCCGACCGCATCGAGGGCTGCCTGTTCGGCCACGGCGAGCGCACCGGCAACGTCGACCTGGTCACGTTGGCCTTGAACTGCTACAGCCAGGGTGTTTCGCCGGGGCTCGATTTTTCCGACATCGACGACGTGCGCCGCTGTGTCGAATACTGCACCCAGCTGCCGGTGCATCCGCGTCATCCCTACGTGGGCGACCTCGTCTTCACCGCATTCTCGGGGTCGCACCAGGACGCGATCAAGAAGGGTTTCGCGCAGCGCCAGCCGGACGCCATCTGGGACGTTCCCTATTTGCCCATCGATCCGGCCGACCTGGGGCGCAGCTATGACGCGGTCATTCGCGTGAACAGCCAGTCCGGCAAGGGCGGGGTGTCCTACTTGCTGCAGCAGGAATACGGCTTCGACCTGCCGCGCCGCCTCCAGATCGAGTTCAGCCGCGCCATCCAGCGCGTGACCGATGCAACGGGCAAGGAAGTCGTCGCCGCCGATGTCTACTCCATCTTCAACCACGAATACCTGGAGCAGCACGAGCCCTATCGCTTCGTCCGTCATCGCATGGCCAGCATCGACGGCGGCGTGCGGGTCGAGGTCGACGTACAGGCGAATGGCCAGGCACGCACGCTGGTGGGGACCGGCAACGGTCCCATCGACGCCTTTGTGCAGGCGTTGGATATGCCGATGCGGATGATGGACTACCACGAGCACTCGATAGGCGTGGGCGCCGACGCGACCGCCGCCTGCTATGTGGAAGTGCGCGTAGGCGACGCCCCCACGGGCTTTGGCGTGGGCGTGGACAGCGACATCGTCACGGCGTCGTTCAAGGCCGTGCTGAGCGCCGTCAACCGGCACATCCGCGATAGCGGACAGCCTGCCGCGACAGTAGGCACCAAGCTTGCCGAAGTGAGTGTGTGATCTCTACGCGCTTGGCGCGCCCCCCAAAGGGGCCGATGCGGGTGGACCGGCACAGCCGGATCCACCGCATCATGGGGTGCTGTCAGAGTGGCTTGGGGGGCGTCAGAACCCCGATCCCGGCTGCTTCAGAAACTCCAGCTCCTGCCCCGTGCTTGCCCTTCCCAGGGCGGCGTTGCGATGGGGGAAGCGGCCGAAGCGTTCCACGATGTCGCGATGGCGGATGGCGAAGTCCAGCGAGTTCTGGGAGGCGGGGTGTTCCTGCGCCAGCGTGGTGTACAGGGCCACGCACCGTTCCTGGATGCCGGGGTTCTCGCTGTGCATCAACGGCAGGTAGACGAATTCCCGTTTCACGGGGGGTAGTTGCAGGTAGCGGCCCGAATCGATCAGTTCCAGCGCGTCGGCCAGCGCCTGGGGGTCGCCGGCGAAGGCGCGGGGCGTGCCGCGCCAGACGTTGCGGGGAAACTGGTCCAGCAGCACGATGCGCGCCAGCGCACCGCCCAGTTCGCGTTTCCACTCGCGCAGGCCTGCGGCCATCGCCTGTTCGATTCGCGGCAGGAAGCGCCGTTCGATCTCGGCGTCGAAGTCGGGATTTTTCTGGAACCAGACGTGGCGCGGCTTCAGGTAGCCGGGATCGTCGGGTGGCAGGAACCAGAAGTCCAGGACGTCCTGCCAGGGTGGTCGGGTCATGCGGCGGCTCCTCAGTTTTCCCAGGTCACGTTGACGTTCTGGGCCTGCGCCTTGCGCAGCATGTCGAGCAGCGGAAAGGCGCGTTGCTTCAGCCCCACGTGGCTGGCGGCCTTCTCTTTTTCCTCGGGGTTGTCCTCGTCGAAACGGGGTTCTTTTTCGATGCCTATCGCCGTCTCGATGCGGCGGATGGCCTCGGGCAGCTGCTCGGGCGTGAAGACGCCGCGCGTGCCCGCGGCGATCTCGGGCATCTTGCCGGCCAGTTCCAGCAGCGGCCTGGCGTGTTCGCCCAGCATGATGACTTCGCCGGCGGCCTTGGATCTGAAGGTGACGATCATGGCGTTGCGTTTCCCGTGTCGTGGACCGGACTCCATTATGGCGGAAGTCGACGGCCGACCCGTGGCGGGGCCGGGTGTTATTCATACGCATCATGTGCTACCTTCGATGACAGAACGGCGTCAGGGGGAGACCGCCGCAAGCGCGGGGGCGCCGTTTCATCGATCAAGCATACGAACAAGGGGAATGGCAATGAACAAGACGAGGACCGCGGCGGCCGCCGCATTGCTGGGATTGCTGGCGGCCTGTGGCGGAGGAGGGGACGTGGCGGAGTACCTGACCGAGGAAAGCGGGGCCGTCGCGTCCGCGCATGCCCTGCAAGCCTGGGGGAGCGAGGTGCGGCGCCTGCGCGACGATGCCGAGCGCGCGGGCAAGCGGGTGGAGCACCTGCGCGACAGGCTGGCCCGGTTCGAAGCCCGTCCGGGCGCGGAGGGCTAGGGCATGTTCACCTTCCTGCGCCTGATCCGCATCATGTTCGTCAGCTTTCGCTACGGCCTGGACGAACTCGTGATTTCCGGCATCCGGCATCCCTGGACCGAGCGCCTGCTGGTCGTGATGCGGCTGGGCCGCAAGCTGCACGCGCCGCGCGGCGAGCGGCTGCGCCTCGCGCTGGAGACGCTCGGCCCCATCTTCGTCAAGTTCGGCCAGGTGTTGTCGACGCGGCGCGACCTGATCCCGGCGGACATCGCCGACGAACTGGCGCGCCTGCAGGACCGCGTGCCGCCGTTCCCTTCCGAAGTGGCCATCGCCAGCATCAGGAAGGAGCTGGGCCGGCATCCGGACGTGTTGTTCGCGAGTTTCGAGCGCGAGCCGGTGGCCTCGGCCTCGATCGCGCAGGTGCATTTCGCGGTGCTCAAGGACGGCCGGGAGGTGGCCGTGAAGGTCCTGCGGCCCAACATGGCGCCGGTGATCGACAAGGACCTGCGGCTGCTGCGGGCGGCGGCGACGCTGATCGAGAAGATCTCGGCCGACGGACGGCGCCTGAAGCCGCGCGAGGTGGTGGCCGAGTTCGACAAATACCTGCACGACGAACTCGACCTGCTGCGCGAGGCGGCCAACTGCAGCCAGTTGCGCCGCAACTTCGCACCCGACGGGCCGCGCGGCGACCTGCTGATCGTGCCGGAAGTGATGTGGGACTATTGCTCGTCGTCCATCTTCACGATGGAGCGCATGCGCGGCATTCCCGTCAATCACACCGCGCGGCTGGTCGAGGCCGGCGTGGACCTGAAGAAGCTGGCAAGGGACGGCGTGGAGATCTGCTTCACCCAGATGTTCGCGGACGGCTTCTTCCACGCGGACATGCACCCGGGCAATATCTACGTGTCGGACGATCCGCGCACGCTGGGGCGCTACATCGCGCTTGATTTCGGCATCGTCGGCTCGCTGTCCGAGTTCGACAAGAACTACCTGGCGCAGAACTTCCTGGCGTTCTTCCGGCGCGACTATCGCCAGGTCGCGCGCCTGCACATCGAGTCCGGCTGGGTGCCGCCCGGCACGCGCGAGGAAGAACTGGAAGGCGCGATCCGGGCCTGCTGCGAGCCTTATTTCGACCGGCCCCTGGCCGAGATCTCGCTGGGGCAGGTGCTGCTGCGCCTGTTCCAGACCTCGCGCCGCTTCAACGTCGAGATCCAGCCGCAACTGGTGCTGCTGCAGAAGACGCTGCTCAACGTCGAAGGGCTGGGGCGCGAGCTGGACCCGTCGCTGGACCTGTGGAAGACGGCCAAGCCTTACCTGGAACGCTGGATGAACGAGCGCGTCGGCTGGGCGGCGCTGCGCAACAACCTGCGGCGCGAATCGCAGCAGTGGGCGCAGATGCTGCCTGAGCTGCCGCGCTTGGTGCATCATCAACTGGCCCGGCCGGACCGTTCCGCCGACACGCTGGCCGAATTGCAGCGCCTGCGGGCCGCCCAGCAGCAGACCAATCGCCTGATGGCGGTGATCGCCGGCGTGCTGGCGGTGGGCGTGGCCGTGGCGCTGTGGGCGGTCGTCCGCTAGGGTTGTTCCTGGCTCCGGATTTTCCGAAGGCTGGATCCGCGTAATCCGCATTTCCAGCCGGCGCGGCTTGCGGCAGCATGGCGCCATGGACTCTCTGCTCTCGATGTATTCCGTGGCCAGCTGGCCCCTGATTCTTCTTATCCTCGGCACCTTCTTCGTGGCCGGCGCCGTCAAGGGCGTCATCGGCCTGGGGCTGCCCACCGTCGCCATGGGGCTGCTGGGCCTGGCCATGGTTCCGGCGCAGGCCGCGGCGCTGCTCGTGGTGCCGTCCATGGTGACCAACGTCTGGCAACTGGCCGCCGGCGGGCGGTTCCTGCATCTGGCGAAACGCCTGTGGCCCCTGCTGGCGGGGGTCGTGGCGGGGACCTGGCTGACGGCGGCGCTGGCCGGCACGGGATCGCAGCCCTGGGCGGTCCGGGCGCTGGGCGTGGCCCTGGTGTTGTACGCGGCCTTCGGCCTGACGGCTGTCCAACTGCGCGTGCCGCCCGGCGCCGAACGCAGGCTGGGGGCGTTGGCCGGCCTGGCGACGGGCGCGGTGACGGCTGCCACGGGCGTGTTCGTGATCCCCGCCGTGCCCTATCTGCAGGCGCTGGGCCTGGCCAGGGACGAACTGGTGCAGGCGCTGGGGATGGCCTTCACGGTCTCGACGCTGGCGCTGGCCGTGGCGCTGGCCCGGGGCGGCGCCCTGGGCTACCAACAGATGGCCGCGTCCCTGGTGGCCCTGGTGCCGGCCATGGCGGGCATGTGGGCGGGCCAGCATCTGCGCCGCCGCATCAGCCCCGCGGCGTTCCGCCGGGGGTTTTTCGCGGGGCTCGGCCTGTTGGGCCTGTATCTCTGTTTCTGACCGCCTGCGGAAGCGTTCCGGGCCCCACCGTGGTGCGGGCCCGGCGCCCCTGCCCGCACATCAATGGACCTGTTCCGGCGGCCCTGGAAAGCCCCCGCCCGCTGTGCGATACTCGCGCGGTTTTGGCTTTTTTCCCCGGGTGGGCTCGGCATCATGGTGTTCTGGTTCGTCTTGCTCTACCTGCTGGTTTCCATCTGCATAGGCGTGGTCGCCGCCCGCCGGGTGTCGAACTCGACTGACTATGCGGTGGCCGGCCGGTCGCTGCCCCTGTTCATCGTGGTTGCCACGACCTTCGCCACCTGGTTCGGCTCCGAGGCCGTGCTGGGCGTGTCAGCCGTGTTCGTGCGGGAAGGGTTGGGGGGCGTGGTCGAGGATCCGTTCGGCGCGTCGATGTGCCTGGTGCTGGTGGGCGTGTTCTTCGCCGCGCGGCTCTACCGGCACAACCTGCTGACGCTGGGCGACTACTACCGCGAACGCTACGGCCCCATCGTCGAGGTCATCATGAGCCTGGCGATCATCATCTCGTACCTGGGGTGGGTGGCCGCGCAGGTCAAGGCGTTGGGACTGGTGTTCCACATGCTCGATCCGGGGGTGTTCTCGCAGACCCATGGCATGATCATCGGCACGCTGATCGTGATGACCTATACGCTGTTCGGCGGCATGTGGTCGGTCGCGCTGACCGATTTCTTCCAGATGATCGTGATCGTGGCCGGGCTCTTCACCATCGCCTATTTCGCCACCGACCTCGCCGGCGGCGTGGGCGTGATCGTGCACGAGGCGACCAGCCGCGACCTGCTCAATTTCCTGCCGCCCGCCACGACCCACGATGTGTTGTTCTTCTTCGCCGCGCTGGTCACGATGATGCTGGGCTCGATCCCCCAGCAGGACGTCTACCAGCGCGTGATGTCGTCCAAGGACGTGGACACGGCCCGGCGCGGTCCGGTCATCGGCGGGCTGCTCTACCTGGTGTTCGCCTGCATCCCCATGTACATCGGCGTGGCCGCTTTCAGCGTGATGCCCGAGACGGTCGGATCGCTCATGCAGGAGGATCCACAGAAGATCCTGCCCACCTTCATTCTCCAGCGCATGCCCACGGTGGCGCAGGTATTCTTCTTCGGCGCGCTGCTGTCGGCCATCATGTCGACCGCCTCGGCCACGCTGCTGGCGCCGTCCACCACCTTCGCCGAGAACATCCTGCGCCATTTCCTGCCGGGCATGTCGGACAAGCATTTCCTGCGCGCGATGCGCGTCTCCGTGGTGCTGTTCGGACTGTGCGTGCTGACGTTCGCGCTGAACACGTCCGACAGCATCTACGAGATGGTGGCGGGCGCCTATACCGTCACGCTGGTCGGGGCTTTCGTGCCGCTGCTG
This sequence comes from Alcaligenaceae bacterium SAGV5, assembly GCA_009360345.1. GTDB lineage: Bacteria > Pseudomonadota > Gammaproteobacteria > Burkholderiales > Burkholderiaceae_B > Pigmentiphaga. The sequence continues at coordinate 369,592 of SPDP01000001.1, read as the reverse complement.
ATGGGTTTGTACTGGCGGCGCGCGACCACCCAGGGCGCGCTGCTGTCGTCGGTGATGGGGGTGGCGGCCTGGTTGCTGGTCAGGGCTTTTGCCGCGGAAGATTTTCCGCCACAATTGGCGGGACTGCTGGCGGGTTTCGTCGGCATCTGGGCCGGCAGCCTGCTTCCCCAAGTCGTGCGGTCGCGCGTCCGGCCCGCGCTGCATCCGGTCCTGTAAACGCCTGTTACAGGCGCGTCCTGCGCCACGCCCGGCCGGATCCGGAGGGAATGTGTCACGCGGGGGTAAGACTCCCGCTATATCCTTCGCCGACTTCCGGCGACTTGGAACGCCCAAGCTGCCGGCTTCCATACAAGGGCCCATCATGCTGTACCCGGAACTATTCAAATCCCTGGAGTCCGTGCGCTGGGACATGGGAAAGGACGTGCCGTGGGATCAGTTCGACGCCAGTCTGCTGACCGACGAGCAGGCGCATACGATCAAGATGAACGCGATCACCGAGTGGTCGGCGCTGCCGGCTACCGAGATGTTCCTGCGCGACAACCGCGGGGACAGCGACTTCAGCGCCTTCATGTCGATCTGGTTCTATGAAGAGCAGAAGCATTCGCTGGTGCTGCAGGAATATCTGCGGCGCTTCCGTCCCGACATGCTGCCGACCGAGGACGAACTGCATCATGTGCGTTTCGAGTTCGACACCGCGCCCGCCCTCGAAACCCTGACGCTGCATTTCTGCGGCGAAATCCGGCTCAACCATTGGTACCGCCGCGCCGCGCAGTGGCACAGCGAGCCGGTCATCAAGGCCATCTACAAACTCATCGCGCAGGACGAGGCCCGCCATGCCGGGGCCTACCTGCGCTACATGAGGCGGGCGCTGACCGAGCGGGGCAAGGAGCTGGCCGACCAGGCGCGGGCCGCCTTTGCCAAGATAGGCGTGTTGATGGCGTCGGCCAAGCGCACCTCGCAGGCGCTGCACCCGACCAACCTGCACGTCAACAAGAGCCTGTTTCCCAATGACACCGTGCAATCCCGGCTGCCCGAGCCGGGCTGGCTCGACCGCTGGCTGGACGACCAGATCCAGTTCGACCGGGAGTGGGAGGGCAAGGTGGCCGACCGCATCCTGCACAACATGTCGACCCTGCTGGGCCGCAGCTTCGCGACCGTGCAGGACCTCAACCGCTACCGCAAGGAACTGGCCGCCGGTTGAGGCCCGCCGGGCCAGGGTCGTCGACCAGCCCGCCAGAGCCATGTCCCGGCAAAGCCGCCAGCGCAAACTGAACCGGCCGCCCGCCCGGTAGGGCGGCGGCCGGAGAAAGGCTGCCGGGGCGGGGCCCCGGCAGGGGCGCCAGGCGGTCAGCCGAGCTGCACGGGCACGAAGATCTTGGCGTCGCCACGCTGCACGAGCAGCGCCACGTTCTTGCCCGATTTCGCGACCAGCGAGCGTACCTGTTCGACACTCTGCACCGGGACGCCGTTCAGCGACAGCAGCAGGTCCCCGGGTTCGATGCCGGCCTGTTCGGCCGGACCGCCCACCTGCTCGACCACCAGTCCACCGCTGCCGCCCACGGCCATCTGTTCCTGCGGGGTCAGCGGACGCAGCGCCAGGCCCAGCCGGCCGTGCGCGGCGCCGCCGCGCGTATCGGCGCTGGCCGTGGCTTCGGCCTTGGCGCTGCCCAGCTTGGCGACGATGTCGTGCGGCGAGCCATTGCGCCATACCTCCAGCTTGACCTCCTGCCCCGGCGTGGCCAGGCTGATCACCGCGGGCAGGTCGCCCGAGGCCACCACGGGCTTGCCGTCGATCTTGCGGATGATGTCGCCGGACTTCAGGCCGGCCTTGTCCGCGGGGCTGTTCTTTTCCACGCTGGCGACCAGCGCGCCGGTGGGGGAGTCCAGCTTGAACGAGTCGGCCAGCGCCTGGTTGACCTCCTGGATGGTGACGCCCAGGCGGGCGTGGTGAACCTCGCCATGCGCGACGATCTGGTCCTTGACCTTGGCCGCCACGTCGATCGGGATGGCGAACGACAGGCCTTGATAGCCGCCGGTCTGGCTGTAGATCTGCGAGTTGATGCCGACCACTTCGCCGCGCGAGTTGAACAGCGGCCCGCCCGAGTTGCCCGGGTTGACGGCGGCATCGGTCTGGATGAACGGCACCGAGCCGTCGTTGGGCAGCGAGCGGCCCTTGGCGCTGACCACGCCCGCCGTCACCGTGTTCTCCAGGCCGTAGGGCGAGCCGATGGCCAGCACCCATTCGCCTACGCGCAGGTCGTTGGGATTGCCCACGACCACCACCGGCAGGTTGCGGGCGTCGATCTTCAGCACGGCGACGTCGGTCTGCGGATCCGAACCCAGCACCTTGGCGCGGAATTCGCGCCGGTCGGTCAGCTTGACGGTGACTTCCTTGGCGTCCTTCACCACGTGGGCGTTGGTCAGGATGATGCCGTCGGAACTGACGATGAAGCCGGAGCCCTGGCCGCGCATCGGCACGCTATGCGTGCCGCCGCCACCCCCGCCGGGATAGCCGGGGAAGCCGCGGAAGAACTGGGCGAACGGATCGCCTTCGTCGTCAGAGACCTTGGTGGTGCCGGTCACGCTGATGTTGACCACGGCCGGGCCGTAGCGCTGCGTGATCTGCGAGAAATCGGGAGGTGTCACCGAGCCCACGGGCGCGGCCGCCAGCGTGCTTGCGGCGGAGACCGGCATGGCTTGCGTGGTGGAGGCGCGCTGGAACGCGGTGGCGCCGGCGGCGCCGAACACGCCGGCGGCAACCAGCACCACGGCCAGGTGCGAAGCGGAGAATTTGCGGGTGTTCATGGTGGGCTCCTGTGCCAGGTGATGAGACATGGCGTCATGGTGGAGTGGTTGTCTTAAATGGAACTTAAGACCCCCCCCTACGCGCTGACGCGCGCCCCCCAGGGGGCGAAACCGGCGGACCGGCAAAGCCGGATCCGCGGTTTCCTGGGTCTGGGGAAAGCCTCTTGGACTGAAGCACTGTTGCTATCGCTGGCTGCCGGCGGTAGCAACTGCGCCACGACCCAAGATGGTCCCACTAGATCCAGGAAACCGCGGATCCGGCTTTGCCGGTCCGCCGGTTTCGCCCCCTGGGGGGCGCGCGTCAGCGCGTAGGGGGGGGGAACCTCACTCTCGCGCGCAGGCCGCCCAGGGGGGAGTCGAGCAGCTCTATCGTGGCGTGGTGACGATCGGCGATGGCCTTGACGATGGCCAGGCCCAGGCCGCTGCCGGGGGTGTCGGCCGCCTGGGCGCGGTAGAAGCGGTCGAAGACGCGGCTGCGTTCGACCAGGGGAATGCCGGGGCCATCGTCGTCCACGTCCAGCGTGACGCCTTGCGCGTCGGACGATAGCCGGACGTCCACGCGCCCCGCTTCGGGGGCGTATTTGACGGCGTTTTCCAGCAGGTTGCGCACCAGCAGGACCAGGGCCTCGTCCTGGCCCGCCACACGTGCGCTGGCGGCGCCTTCCATGCCGATGTCCACGCCGCGCGCGTGGGCCTGGGGCAGGAGGTCGGCCAGCGCGGTCCGGACCACGTCGCCCAGGTCCAGCGGCGCGAGCGCCGGTCCCTGTGCTTCCTGGCGGGCCAGGGACAGCAGTTGCTCGACCAGCCGGGTGGCGCGGTCTATGCCTGCCGCCAGACGGGCCACCGCCACCTGGCGGGTGGCATCGTCCCCGGCGCGGCGCAGCGACTGCAATTGCAGCTTGAGCGCGGCCAGCGGCGAGCGCAATTCGTGCGCGGCGTCGCCCACGAATTGCTTCTGCGCGTCGAAGGCCTGGCGGACGCGGCTGAGCAGGAGATTGAGTTCATGGACCAGGGGCCGTACTTCGTCGGGCAGATCCGATTCGCTGACCGGAGACAGGTCGTCGGCCTGGCGCGACGCGACCTGGCGGCGAGTGCGGTCCACCGGCCCCAGGGACAGGCTGATGACCCACCAGACCACCAGCATCAGCAGCGGCGCCATGGCCGCGATGGGCCAGATCGTGCGCAGCGCGAGCGACCGCGCCGTGCCGGTGCGCACCCGTACGTCCTGGGCGACCTGGATGATCTGCCGCGGCGCCTCCAGCGAATACATGCGGTAGACGGCGCCGTCGGCCTCGACGGTGGAGAAGCCCAGGATGATGCGATCGGGCAGGACCAGCCTGGGCGTGGAGCGGAACAGGCGCACGCCGTCCGGCGTCCAGATCTGGATGATGAGGTCGCGCGCGGCCGGGTCGTCCAGCAGCCCGCCTTCCGGTCCGGTGCTGAACAGCGGACTGCCGCTGCTGAGCGATTCCGCGGTGCGCTGCAATAGATGGTCGAAGATTTCGTCGGTCTGGACCAGCGCGCCGCGATAGGCGATGGCGCCCTGTACCAGCGCGGCCAGGAAGATGGCGGCCAGCAGGAAGGCCAGCAGGCGGGCGCGCAGGGAATGGCCGGGCACGAGTTTCATGATTTGGGGATGACGTAGCCGACGCCGCGCACGGTCTGGATGAATTGCGCGCCCAGTTTCTTGCGCAGGCCATGGATGTAGACCTCGACCGCGTTGCTGCTGATTTCGTCCTTCCAGCTGTAGAGTTTTTCTTCCAGCTGGGCGCGCGAGAGGATGAGGCCGGGCCGCGCCAGCAGGGGTTCGAGCACGGCCCATTCCTTGGCGGTGAGCGTGACCGACTGGCCGTCGACGGTGGCGGTGTGGGTGGCGGGGTCGAGAACGACGCCGTCGTGCTCGTACAGCGGTTCGGCCCGCCCCGCGCTGCGGCGGATCAGCGCGCGGATGCGGGCCAGGATCTCATCCACGTCGTACGGCTTGACCACATAGTCGTCGGCGCCGGCGTCCAGGCCGGCGATGCGCTGGTCGATGGCGTCGCGCGCCGTGGCGATGATGACGGGAGTGCGCGCCTTGCGCGCGCGCAGCTCGCGCAGCACCGACAATCCGTCGCCGTCGGGCAGTCCCAGGTCGAGCAGCACCAGGTCGTAGGTCTCGGTGCGCAAGGCGGTGTCCGCGCTTCCGGCGTTCTTGACCCAGTCGACGGCATAGTGTTCGGCGCGCAGGACGTCCAGCACGCTCTCGCCTATCATCGGATCGTCTTCGACCAGCAGCAGTCGCATCGCATTTCCTCGTCCCGGGGCAGCTCCCGGCCATGGACGCGCACAGTGTATCGCCCATGCGCGCGCCGAAGCCCTCTACAATGGGCCGTTCCGCCATTTACGCGCCGCCAGACCGTGCCAGCCCGCTTCGAATCCAAGATATTCAGTCCCGCCGAGTGCGTGGCCGCCCGTGCGGGCTGGCCGCGCCCGCTGGTCTTCACCAACGGGGTGTTCGACATCCTGCACCGCGGTCATGTCACGTACCTGGACGCCGCCGCGCAACTGGGCGCGATGCTGATCGTGGCGATCAACACCGACGCCTCGGCGCGCCGGCTGGGCAAGGGGCCGGACCGGCCGCTGAACGGCCAGGACGACCGTGCCGCGCTGCTGGCGTCGCTGGCCTCGGTGGACGCGGTGACGTGGTTCGACCAGGACACCCCGCTGGAACTGATCGGCCAATTGCGGCCCGACCTGATCGTCAAGGGCGGCGACTACGACATGGAGACGTTGCCCGAGACCGCCCTGGTGCGCAGTTGGGGCGGTGACGCGGTGGCCATCGATTTCGAGCACGACCGCTCGACCACCAAGCTCGTGCAGCGCATCCGGACGCGCTGAGCGCCGTCAGCGGCAGTCGCGCACCGTGGGGCGGTCGAACAGGCCGCGCGCGCCCTCCATGGCCCGGCGGTCGGCCGCGGCGACGCCGTCCAGGCGCAGCCAGCTCTTGCCGCCCTGGGTCGAGCGCGAGATGACCTTGGCGTTGCGTACGCCCTGGCCCAGCAGGACGGCGGCCTGTTTTTTCGCGGCGGCCTCGGTGCTGAATACGCCCAGTGAAATGGCATGCTGGAGCGGGCTGCCTTCCTGGATGACGAAGTAATCCCTGACGCCATTCTTGCCGAGCTGGGCGGCGGCGGCCTGTGCGGCCGATGCGCTGGGCAGCGGGGGAATGATGACCATCCAGCCCGGTTTGCCCGGTTCGCGCCGCGCGCCCTGCCTGGCGGCCGGCAGGTGTTCGTTCGCCCATTTCCTGGCGATGATGAGATCGGCTTCGCTGAAGGTGCCCCATTCCACGCAGGCCAGCGGAGCGGGGGCGCGTGGCGGGGACGGATCGGCCGCAGTGGCGGCGGGTGCAAGCGCCGGCGCGGCGTCGGGAACGTCCTGCTCCGGGAGGGCGTCGGCGGAGGCGGAGGTGGGAATGAGGGCGCCCGCCGGGAGCCCGGTGGCTTCCGGGGCGGCGTCCGGCGGGTCGGCCGCGGGCGCGGACGGCGTTTCGTCGGCGGCGTTGATGCCGGGCAGCCTGGGAACCTGGATCGTGTCGGCGCGCAGTTCCGAGCGCATCCGGGCGGGGTCGCGGCCGCGTTCCGACAAGGGTTGGCCGAACCAGCCGCGATCCAGGGCGAAAAGCGCCACGTTGGCCAGAAGCAAGACGACGAACAGGCTGCGCATGGAAAGCCGAGAAGTAGGGGTCAGGAAGAGGGGGCCGGCCCCGATTCGGCCAGGCAGGCCAGGCCGTCGAGGACGGGATTATCGACGACCAGCACCTGGCGCGTCGAGCCGGCGGCGCGCATCAGATGAGCGACTTCGCCGGCGATGGCGGACCAGGCGCCGCCGCTGGCCACCAGCAGCGGTTCCTGCCGGAAACGCTCGCGCGCGGCCAGCCACTGGCGCGCCACGGCGCCGGCCTGGGCCGCCGCCACGCCGGACATGATCGCATCGCCGGTGTTGTCGGGAAACGGCGCGACCTGGCCATTGGACCGCGGCAAGCCGGCCGTGCCGGCCGCCAGCGACTGGCGCATCAGGTCGCGTCCGGGCAGGATCAGTCCGCCGACGAAGCGGCCCGTGCCGTCCAGGGTGTCCACGGTCGTGGCGGTGCCGAAATGGGCCAGTACCTGCACCGGAGCGGGAGCGCCGGGCGGGGCCTGGCGGCGCCAGCGATTCCAGATTCCCACCAGGCTGAGCCAGCGGTCGGCGCCCAGGCGTTCGGGATGACGATAGCCGTTGGTCACACCCAGCAGCCGCCGGCCGGCGCGTATCCAGTCCACGGCGCAGCCGCCGCGCGCCAGCAGGGAAGCAATGGTGCGTTCGCTGTCGTCGCCGGCCACGTTGGAACCCATCGCGGCGCGGGGCCGCAGGCCCGCCTCTTCCAGCCAGGGCAGCAGGGCCTCGGGCACTTCCTCGTGGCGGAAAGCGACCTGCAAGGGCGTGCGCGGCACGGCCTGGCCTGGCGGGGCGCTGTCGTCCCGCCAGCCGAACTTCACGCGGGTGTTGCCCGCGTCGATCAGCAGCGTGCCCGCGCGTTCAGCACGCGGGGACGGGGATCCGGCCCCGCTCATGCCTCGGCCGTCCGCACGGAAATGTCGCCTACGGTAACGGCGTGCGGGCCGTCGGCGGCGTGGACCAGCAGCTTGCCGCTTTCGTCGACCCCCCGGGCCGTGCCTTCGAACAGGATGCGCCCGTTGTCCATGACCCGCACCGGCAGGCCGTACAGGGCGTCCCAGCGGGCGAACCGCGTCTGGAACGGGCCGAAGCCCTCGGCGGCGTAGTGCGCGATGGCGTCGTGCCAGGACCGCGCCACCGCGGCGGCCAGGCGCGCCGGGTCGTCGGCGCCGCCGGTCCGGGCCCAGTCGGCCACTTCGCGGCCCAGCGCCCGCGACAACGCCGCCGCGCCATGAAGATTGATGCCGATGCCGAGGATCAGGCCCATGCGGCCTGAAGCTGGCACGGCCACGGTTTCGACCAGGATGCCCGCCAGCTTGCCGGTGTTCCATTGCACGTCGTTGGGCCACTTCAGGGCCAGCGCGCCGTCCGCGCCGCTGCCCAGCAGGCCGCTCAGGGCTTCGCACGCGGCCAGCCCGGCCACCAGCGACAGCGGCGGCAGGCGGGCGGGCGGGATGTCCGCCTGCCAGCCGCAGGAAAAAAGCAGGGCGTCGCCCGCGCGGGTGCGCCAGGGCCGCCCCGCCCGTCCCCGCCCCCCTCGGCCGCCGCGCATCATGGCAGGTCGTCCACGTCGCTGCCGTCCGGCCCCGCGCCGCCGCCCGCCAGGTACAGCGTGATGGCGCTGGACACCCCGGCGATCGCCCACAGGAGGAAGAAAGCCACGGTATAGAACGCCTCGCGCGACATCTCGACCGGGCGCCCGACCAGGGTCAGGCCGCGCGGATCGAGCAGGGTGAAGACGACCAGCGCGGCGCCTGCGCTGGCCAGGAAGGCCGGCCACAGCACCCACATGCTGACGCGGCGCCATTTCATGGCGCACGCTCCACCACCAGCCCCCGCTTGACCACCGTATCGACGACCGGAGGATCGTCATGTGTCACCGCGAGAACGATGGTCACGATGCAACCCAGCATCGCCAGGGCGGGCCCCGCCATCAACAGCCAGGGCCAGGGTTCCTTCCACCAGGGTCCCGCATCCTTCTGCTCTTGCATCCCGCACCTCGCTTTGTCCATTCAAGGAACGATGAAACTCGACGTCTCGCGCAGCCCGTCCGCGCCGCGGTCGTCGCGCACGACGAACTCGATCCGGTACGTGCCCGGCCGCGCCTCGTCCACCGGCAGCGTCACCCGCACCGGCCACAGTCGGTTCGAGGCGGGCGCCAGTTCGATGTCCGTGCCGCCATCGGCGCCCTGCACCCGCAGCTGCGGCAGGCCCTGCACGTCCAGCCGCACGCGCAGGGCGCGCTCGGTCGCGTTCATGAGCTGCAACTGGTAGACGTTCTCGATCATGCCGCCCTCGGCCTCGCGCGCCAGCACCGAGCGGTCGCGGATCACGTCCACGCGCAGCGGCTGCCGCGCCGCCAACAGGCCCACGAACACCGCCGCCAGCGCCAGCCAGATCGCGCCGTACACCAGCACGCGCGGGCGCAGCAGGCGGCGTCGCGCCTGTTTCGCGTCCAGCCGCAGCTCGATGGCGCGTTCGGACGCATAACGGATCAGGCCGCGTGGATACTGCATCTTGTCCATGACCTGGTCGCAGGCGTCGATGCAGGCGCCGCAGCCTATGCACTCGTATTGCAGGCCATCGCGGATGTCGATGCCGGTGGGGCACACCTGCACGCAGATGCTGCAATTGACGCAATCTCCCAGGCCCGCCTGGCGCGGGTCGATCTTGCGCGACCGGCTGCCCCGGGGGTCGCCCCGCACCGGGTCGTAGGTGACCACATAGGTGTCGGGGTCCACCATCACGCTCTGGAAGCGCGCGTAAGGGCACATGTACTTGCAGACCTGCTCGCGCATGAAGCCCGCGTTGCCCCAGGTGGCGAAGCTGTAGAAGACCAGCCAGAACCATTGCCAGGGACCCAGCGCGCCCTGCAGCGCCTGGCCAGCCAGTTCGCGGATGGGGCTGAAATAGCCGATGAAGGTGAACCCGGTCCAGGTCGCCACCACCAGCCACATCGCGTGCTTGGCGCCCTTGCGCCCGATCTTGCGCCAGGACCACGGCGCCGCGTCCAGCCGGATGCGCGCGAACCGGTCGCCTTCGGTCAGGCGCTCGATCCACATGAAGATCTCGGTGTAGACCGTCTGCGGGCACGCATAGCCGCAGAACAACCGGCCCGCCACCGCCGTGAACAGGAACAGCGCCAGCGCGCTCAGGATCAGCAGCAGCGTCAGGTAGATGATGTCCTGCGGCCACAGCACCATCCCGAACAGGTAGAACTTGCGCGCCCCCAGGTCGAACAGCACGGCCTGCCTGCCGTTCCAGGTCAGCCACGGCAAGCCGTAGAACACCGCCTGCGTCAGGAACACCAGCGCCACGCGCCAGTGCGCGAAGACGCCGCTGACCGAACGCGGATAGATCTTGCGCCGGACCTCGTACAGCGCCTGTTCCGAGCCGTCCTCGTCGCCGCCGGCGGCCGGGCAGGCGGCGCGCTCGCGCGGGGAACTCATTTCGCCTCTTCAGCGGGCCGGGTCAGGCCCCAGACGTAGGCGGTCAGCAAGCGGATCTGTTGCGGCGTGAACAAGTCCTCGTGCGCCGGCATCTGGTTGTTGCGACCTTTGGTGATGGTCTCGGCGATGACGGCGGCCGAGCTGCCGTACAGCCAGACCTTGTCGGTCAGGTTGGGCGCGCCCAGCAGCGGATTGCCCTTGCCCTCGACGCCGTGGCAGGCCGCGCAGTTCGCGCGGAAATCCGCCCGGCCGCGGGCGGCCTTGATGGGATCGGCGGCCAGGCCCGACAGCGAGCGCACGTACTGGGTCACGTCGCCGACCGCGCGCGAGTCCAGTTGTTCGCCGAACGGGGGCATGATGCCGTGCCGCCCCTTGGCGATGGATTCGCGGATGATGTCGGGCGCGGAACCGTACAGCCAGTCGCCGTCGGCCAGGTTGGGAAAACCCTTGCTGCCGCGCGCGTCCGAGCCATGGCACTGGGCGCAGTTGTTCAGGAACAGCCGCTGCCCGATCTCCCGCCCCTGGGCATCGTCGGCGATGGCCGGGATCTCCATGGCCTCGAAGCGCGCGTACAGCGGCTGGACCTGTTCGCGCTGCTGGTGCTGCTGCGCGGCCAGCGCGCCGGTGCTCGACCAGCCCAGCCAGCCCTGGACCTTGCCCAGGCCGGGATACAGGACCAGGTAGCCCAGCGCGAACACACAGGACAGCAGGTACATCCACATCCACCAGCGCGGCAGCGGATTGTTCAGCTCGCGCAGATCCTCGTCCCAGACATGGCCGGTATCGTCGACCGGCGCGCCCGGGGCGCCCCCGGAAGACTTAAGGAAGGCGCGCTGCGAGAACAGCAGCCAGACGCACCAGACGATGCCGATCAACGCGATCGCGCCGATGTAGTAGCCCCAGAAATCGGTAGTGAAATCGCTCATTGCCCGGCATCCTTGCCTTGCGCCGCGACGGCGCTTTCGTCGGGGAGCGCGAACGGCAGCATGGCCGATTCGCGGTTGGCCTCGGCGCGGGCGCGCGACCACGCCCACGCCACGATGGCCAGGAAGGTCGACAGCGCCAGCGCCGTCGCGATCGATGTGATCCAAGCGATCGTGTCCATCACCGCCCCTGCTTCTTCATCGCCAGGCCCAGGCCCTGGAGGTAGGCCACCAGGGCATCCTCTTCGGTCTTGCCGGCCAGCTCACTGGCCGCCGCCGCGATCTGTTCGTCGGTATAGGGCACGCCCAGCGTGCGCAGCGCGCGCATGCCCGCCTCGACCTGGTCGCTCGCGACCGGCGCCTGGCGCAGCCACGGATAGGCCGGCATGTTGGACTCCGGCACCACGTCGCGCGGATTGTTCAGGTGGACGCGGTGCCAGTCGTCGCTGTAGCGGCCGCCCACCCGCGCCAGGTCGGGGCCGGTGCGCTTGGAGCCCCACAGGAAGGGCCGGTCGTACACGCCTTCGCCGGCCTCGGAGTAATGGCCGTAGCGCTGCACCTCGGCCGCCAGCGTGCGCACCTGCTGCGAATGACAGCCCACGCAGCCTTCGCGGATGTAGACGTCCCGCCCGGCCAGGCGCAATGCGGTATAGGGTTCCACGCCCTGGACGGGAGTGGTGGTGGAGTGCTGGAAGAACAGGGGCACGATCTGCACCAGCCCCGCGATGCTGACCACCGCGATGGTGGCCAGGATCAGCCAGCCCACGTTCTTTTCCAGCGTTTCGTGGCTGAAGAAGGAAGCACGTTTCGATTTCATGGCGGTGCGCTCCTCAAGCCAGCCGCGGCTGGGCCGCCACGGACACCGGGACCGGCGCCGGCACCGGCGCGTCGAACGGCTGCCGGCCGCGCGCCGTCATGATGAAGTTCCACGCCATCAGCAGCATGCCGCCCAGGAAGCACACCCCGCCCAGCAGGCGCACGACGTAGAACGGATACGTGGCCTTGACCGACTCGACGAAGGTGTAGGTCAGGGTTCCGTCGGGTTCCACGGCGCGCCACATCAGGCCCTGCATGACGCCGGCGATCCACATCGCGGCGATGTAGAGCACCACGCCCAGCGTGGCGATCCAGAAATGGAGTTCTATCATCCTGGTGCTGTACATCTGCTTCTGCCCGAACAAACGCGGGAACAGGTAGTAAAGCGAGCCGATCGTGATCATCGCGACCCAGCCCAGCGCGCCGGAATGCACGTGGCCGATGGTCCAGTCCGTGTAGTGCGACAGCGAATTGACGGTCTTGATGGACATCATCGATCCCTCGAACGTGGACATGCCGTAGAACGACAGCGCCACCACGAGGAACTTCAGGATGGGATCGGTGCGCAGCTTGTGCCATGCGCCCGACAGGGTCATGATGCCGTTCAGCATGCCGCCCCACGACGGCGCCAGCAGGATCAGCGAGAACACCATGCCCAGCGACTGCGCCCAGTCGGGCAGCGCGGTGTATTGCAGGTGGTGCGGACCGGCCCACATATAGGTGAAGCTCAGCGCCCAGAAGTGGACGATGGACAGCCGGTACGAATAGATGGGCCGCTCGGCCTGCTTGGGCACGAAGTAGTACATCATGCCCAGGAAGCTGGTGGTCAGGAAGAAACCCACGGCATTGTGCCCGTACCACCACTGCACCATCGCGTCCTGCACGCCGGCGTAGGCCGAGTACGACTTCCACATCGTGGCCGGCCATTCCAGGTTGTTGACGATGTGCAGCAGCGCGATCGTCAATATATAGGCGCCGAAGAACCAGTTCGCCACGTAGATGTGGCGGGTCCGGCGGCGGGCGATGGTGCCGAAGAACACGACGGCATAGGCCACCCACACCAGCGTGATGAGGATGTCGATGGGCCATTCGAGCTCGGCGTATTCCTTGCTGGTGGTATAGCCCATCGGCAGCGTGATCGCCGCCGCGACGATGACGGCCTGCCAGCCCCAGAAGGTGAAGGCCGCCAGCGGCGCCGAGAACAGGCGCGCCTGACAGGTGCGCTGCACCACGTAGTACGAGGTGGCGAACAGCGCGCTGCCGCCGAACGCGAAGATGACCGCGTTGGTGTGCAGCGGCCGCAGCCGGCCGTAGGTCAGCCAGGGCACGTCGAAGTTCAGCGCCGGCCAGATCAATTGCGCGGCGAGCAGCACGCCCACCGCCATGCCCACGATTCCCCACACGACCGTCATGACGGCGAATTGGCGGACGATCTTGTAGTTGAATGTTTCGCCTGAAAGCGCGCCGCTAGCGCTGTCGCCCATGGCAGTTTCCCCTGATTCTGAATTCCCGCGCCTATCATGCTCATGCGCGGGGGAACGCGCCTTGACGCAGATCAAGCCTCGCGGGAAGAGCGCCCGGGGCGCGGCGTGTCGTCCACACCCGCCGGCGTGTCGTCATCCATCAGGATGGCGTAGTCGGCGCCGTCCATGTCCTCGAACTGGCCGTCCTGCACCGCCCACCACAACACCACGACGACGGCCAGCACCAGCATCAGGCTGAGCGGAACCAGCAGGTAGAGCGTTTCCATCAGCGGCGCAGCCTCCATGCGTTGCCCACCACCAGCAGCGACGACAGCGACATGCCCAGCGCCGCCATCCATGCGGTGATCCAGCCCGACGCGGCCAACGGGATGAAGGACAGGTTGTAGGCCAGGGCCCAACCCAGGTTCTGGCGCATCACGCGCCGCGCGCGGCGCGCGGTCCGCAGCGCGTGCGCGACGCCCAGGATGCCGTGGCCGTTGAGGATCACGTCGGCGCTGGCGCGGGCCAGCGGGGTGCCGGCCGCGACGGCCATGGACACCTGGGCCAGCCCGAGCTGCGGCGCATCGTTGATGCCGTCGCCCACCGCCAGCACGATCGCGCCGCGGGCCTGCAGGCGCGCGACATAGTCCTTCTTGCCCTCGGGGCTGACGCCGCCCGCATGGCTGCGGATGCCGAACTCGTCGGCCCAGGCTCCGACCGTGCGCGCATCGTCCCCCGACACCAGGTGCACGCGCTTGCCCATGGCTTGCAGTGCCCGCACCATCTCGTGGCTGCCCTCGCGCGGCGCATCCCGCAGCACGAAGCGCGCGAGCGGCCCGGCGTCGCCGGCCAGCCAGACCTGCGTGGCGATGGCGCCGGCCGCTTCGTCCCGGCCATCGGCCAACGGCGGCGATGGCGCCGTGTCGCGCGCACCCGCCGCGAAAAGTTGGCTGCCCAGGCGCATCGCCACCCCGGCGAAGCTGGCTTGCACGCCCTGCCCCGGCAGGTGGCGGGCGCCATCGACCCGCGGCGCGGTCAGGCCCGCCTCGCGCGCCGCCGCGATCAGCGCCAGGCCCGCCGGATGCGTGCTGCCTTCCTCCATGGCCGCGGCCAGGGCCAGGCACTGCCGGGCGTCCATCGCGCCGAACACCTCCACGCTGGCCACCGTGAACCGGCCCTGGGTCAGCGTCCCGGTCTTGTCCAGCACCACGTCGGTGACCTGCGCCAGCGTTTCCAGCGCATGGCCTTTCACCACCAGCACGCCCTTGCGGGCCAGGGCCGCCGTGGCCGCCGCCAACGCGGCCGGGGTCGCCAGCGACAGCGCGCACGGGCAACTGACCACCAGCACCGCGATCATGACCGGCAGCGCGCGCGAGGGATCGATCCACCACCAGACCGCGCCGGTGGCCAGCGCCAGCGCGATCAGGGCCAGCACGAACACCACCGCGACGCGGTCGGCCAGCACCGCGATGCGCGGCTTTTCCTCCAGCGCCCGGTCCAGGGCCTGGATGATCCGCGCCAGCCGGGTCTCGCCGCCGACCTGCTCGACCCGCATCCATACCGGACTGCCGTTGTTGTGGCTGCCGGCGACCAGCCCATCGCCCACTCCCTTGGCGATCGGCCGGCTTTCCCCGGTCAGCATGGCTTCGTCGACCTGCGTGGCGCCTTCGAGCACCCGGCCGTCGGCCGGCACGGCCTCGCCCGGGCCGATGCGCAGCACGTCGCCCCGACGCACCTGTTGCAGGGCGATGAGGCCGGCCTCGCGGCTGGCCGGATAGTCCCGCAGCCGCGCGCAGGTGGCGGGCAGCTGCGCGGCCAGCGCGCGGCCGCCGTCCTGCGCCTCGTGGCGCACCACCAGTTCGAGATAGCGCGCCGCCAGCAGCAGGGCCACGAACATGGTGACCGAATCGAAATAGACCTCGCCTCGGTTGGCCACCGTGGCGGCCACGCTGGCGCCGAAGGCGGCCAGGATGCCGATCACCACCGGCAGGTCCATGCCCGGCCGGCCATGGCGCAGCCCGCGCCAGGCGCCCCGCATCAGCGGCCACGCGCTGTACGCCACCACCGGCAGGGTCAGCGCCAGGCTGGCCCAGCGCAGCAACTGCCACTGGTCGGGCGCGATCGAGGCCTCGTGCCGGTACAGCGGCCACGCATACATCATGACCTGCATCATGCACAGCAGCGCCACCGCCATGCGCAGCAGCAGGCCGCGCTTCTCGCGGCGCAGCCCGTCGTTCGCGGCGCCCGGCTGGAACGGCACCGCGCGGTAGCCGATGGCGGCGAACGCGTCCAGGACGCGGCCCAGCCCGGTCTGCGCCGTCTTCCAGCGCACCCGCGCCCGGCCGGTGGCATGGTTGACGTGCGCCGCCACCACTCCGGGCTGGCGTTCCAGGTGCTGCTCGCACAGCCAGACACAGGCGGCGCAGCGCAGGTCGCCGATCGTCAGCCAGGCCTCGGCCGTGCCGGCGTCCACGGCGCGCACGTACAGCGATTCGATGTCGGCCTGCCCGAACGCCGCGCGCAGGTCCGCCTGCCCCTCGGCATCGTCCAGCGGACGGCCCAGGCCGTCGCGGAAACGATAGAAGCTCTCCAGGCCCGCGCCGTGGATGGTCTGGGCGACCGCCAGGCAGCCGGCGCAGCAGAACCCGCGCTCGGCGCCCGCCACGGACGCGCGCAGGCCGCCGCCCGCGGGCTGGCCGCAGTGATAACAGTCCGCGGCCGGGGCGCTGGCGCCGACGGCCGGCGCGCCCAGGGTGGCGCAAGGCAGCGAAGTCGTGTTCACGCTACGCATTCTGGCGGCAAGGCCGGCCGCGCGCGTTGATCCAGGTCAAGCCGGAGGGTTCAGCCGGGCCGCGTCAGGTCTTCCAGGCGCCCCAGCCAGTGCATGGCGTGTTCCCGGCTGTCCCCGCACATGTCGGACGCGGGCATCAGCGAGGCGCAGACGGCGGGGCGCTCGGGCCGGCCGAACAGCCGGCAGCGCTCGTCTTCGTTCAGCTGGATGCAGCGCACGCCGGCCGGCTTGCCGCCGGGCATGCCCGGAATCGGCGTGGAAATGGACGGCGCCGTGCAACAGGCGCCGCAGCCGGGACGGCACGCCATGCCGTCAATCCGCCCGCACCGACTGCACGAAGGTCTGGGCCGAATCGCGGTCCAGTTCGTCTTCCCGGCCCAGGGCCACGACCTCGATCAACTGGTTCCCCAGCAGATAGACCCGCCCCAGCAGCCAGGACGGCGTGTTCGCCACCATGCCATGCACTTCCAGCTCCACCGCCCGGCCGAGCTTGCGCGTATCGGCGGGCGCCTGCCGCAGCGTGATCTCCTTGCGATAGGTAAGCGTGCCGCGCAGGTTGGCCAGCAGCACCTGCTCGAAGGCGTCCGCGATCTTGGCCAGCTCGGCCGGATCGGCCAGGATGGCCTCCGGCAGCGTCACCCGGCCGACGGCGAAGATGGAAGTGTCCACCGGGGCGATATCGAAGGCCAGCGGCAGCGTATGGCCGGCGATGTCCACATCGCGCTGGTCGGGCTTGGGACGGGCCGGGAAGGTGACGCGGATCGCCCCGTCGGCCGCCGGCATCTCGCGCCAGTTGTACTTGGGCGAGCAGGCGGCCAGCATGGCCAGGAGCAGGACGAGACAGGCGCGGACAGGAGCAGACATGGGTATTCCAGCGACAGAGTGCGGCATCGTCGCCCGCTGGTCCGCGACCAGGCGGTACAAGCTGTTACACGAGCCAGCCGGCCCGCTTGAAGCGGCTGAGCGACAATCCGCCTTTGAATCCATACAAGATCGATACGGGACAACGAATTGTCGCTGATTTCCATGACGACCGCTCCGGACGGCACGCAGCTCGCGGCGTACCGCTGGGACGTGCCGCCCCGCCCCGAAGGCTATCGGCCGGCCTACCTGCTGCACGGCCTGGGGGAACACGCCGGACGCTACGAGGGGCTGGTGCGCTGGTTCGCCGCCCGCGGGTGGTCGATGGCGGCGCACGACCATCGGGGCCATGGCCGTTCCAGCGGCAAGCGGGGCGCCCTGCGCGCCAGCGACGATCTGGTCGTGGATGCCGAACACCGGCTGGCCGAATACGCGCGCGAGACAGGCGCCCCGCCGCTGCTGGTCGGCCATAGCCTGGGCGGCCTGGTTGCCGCGCGCGTGGCGCTGCGCGGCAACGTGCCGCTGGCGGGCCTGGTGCTGTCGTCGCCCGCTTTCAGCGTGGAGCTGTCCGCCCGCCAGCGCTGGCTGCTGGACATGCTGGGCGGCATCGCCCCCGACCTGCGGGTGGGCAGCGGCCTGAAGATCTCCAGGCTGTCGCACGAGCAGGCGGTGATCGACGCCTATGCCCAGGATCCGCTGGTGCATGACAGGATCAGCGCGCGGCTGATGCGCTTCATCGCCGAGGCCGGCGCGCAGTCGATCGCCGAGGCGTCCACCCTGAAGCCGCGCACGCTGCTGATGGTCGCGGGGGACGATGCCATCGTCTCGCCGTCGGGCAGCCGGCGCTTCGCCGACTCGGGCGCGCCCGGCAAGCTGGCGCTGCGCTGGTACCACCAGGCCTACCACGAAGTCCTGAACGAAACCCCCGCGCTGGCCGCCCCGGTCTACGCTGATATGGAGACCTGGCTGGCCACGCTGGCCGACCCGGTTTGAACCGATCGGCAAGAATGGGCTATCCTAGTCCCATGGAACCCATCCGGCGTGCCACCCCGGCACCCGCCTCCTCGCTCCGATCCCGGTCGACGCGCGCCCTAGCGCGTCGCGCGTCGTCGCGCCCGTCCATCCTGTTTCAGCTCATCCCGGCCTTCCACTCCTGAGCCCGGCGATCCCCCTCCCCTCTACCGCTTTCTCGCAATCGATCGCCGGGCTTCCCGAACAAACGTCTTGAACGCCGTTTTCCCGGCACCGTTTTTCAGGAGACAGGCATGCAAACCGGCAGCCCTCACTACATTACCGTCAACGAACTCGACTACGTTCGCCTTACCAATCTTCTGGGCCAGCTCGACCGCGAGCCCGCGGCGGGCACCGCCCAGGCCGTCCTGGCCGAGGCCCTGGACCAGGCCGACCAGGCCGAACCGCGCGAAATCCCCGCCGACATCGTCACCATGCATACCCGCGTGGAAGTCGAAGACGACGGCGGCACGCGGCTGATCACGCTGTGCTACCCCAAGGAGGCCGATGCCGCCAAGGGCATGGTGTCGGTGTTTTCGCCCATGGGCGCCGCCCTGCTGGGCGTCCGGGTGCCCGGCAGGATCGGCTGGACCCCGCCCGACGGCGAACCTCGGCAGATGAACATCGTGCGCATCGACTACCAGCCCGAAGCCAATGGCGACTACACCGCCTGACCCCTCCTGCCTCGCGGCGGCCGGACAACATCCCCGCCCCGTTTCCTGCCTTCCGTCCCCAGGCCGTGCTAGAGTAGCCGCCGAGTCGGTGCTTCACAGTTAAACGGGAAACAGGAGGGCTCCTTCGGGACCTAACCTGTGCTGCCCCCGCAACGGTAAGCATTCCGTCCCGCGTGGTCACGCCGCGCGCGACACGCCGCATCGAACCCACTGTGCCCCGTCCCGCCGCATCCTCCGGCGTCGACGCGCATGGGAAGGGGATGCAGCCGCGAATGCCAGCCCGGATACCGGCCGGCTCAACGGTCTCCCATGACCGCAAGGGGGAAGCGCCATGCTTCCCGATTCGCAAGCCGACGTGCGGGGATGCGCGTCACCGAAACCACAGGCATCCATGTCATCCAGCTCCACCTCCTGGCGCCTGGCCGGCGCCGCCGGCGCGCTGCTGTGCGCCGCCAACGCCCAGGCCCAGACCACCACCCTCGACCCTGTCACCGTCACGGCCTCGCGCGTCGAGCAGCCCCTGTCGCGCGCCCTGGGCGACGTCACCGTCATCGACGCCGACACCATCCAGCGCGCCGGGCAGAGCAGCCTGGCCGAGCTGCTGCAGCGCGAACACGCCATCGACATCGGCACCAACGGCGGTCCGCAGACCACGACCAGCGTCTTCATCCGCGGCGCGAACAGCCGCCACACCCTGGTGCTGATCGACGGCCTGCGCGTGGGCTCGGCCACCTCCGGCACCATGAGCCTGAACGGCATAGACCCCGCCAGCGTCGAGCGCATCGAGATCCTGCGCGGCGCGGCCAGCAGCATCTATGGCGCCGACGCCATCGGCGGCGTCATCAACATCATCACCAAGCGCCAGGCCGACCGGCCGCTGGCCATCAGCGGCTCGGTGGGCGCGGGCAGCCACGACACCTACAAGGCCCAGGTCAACCTGGACGGCGCCCAGGGCATGTGGAGCTATGGATTGCAGTACGGCAAATCCAAGAGCCGCGGCTTCAACGCCACCCTGCCCGGCAGCTTCGCCTACTACGGCGACCGCGACGGCTACGAACAGGAAAACGCCGCCGCCCGCCTGGGCCTGGCCTGGGCCGCCGGCCACCGCGTCGAGGCCAGCGTCTACCATTCGCGCATCAACGGCCAGTACGACAATGGCGTCCCCTACGACTCGCGCGCCGTCACGCGCGTAGAGGCCTATTCGCTCTCCAGCGTGGACCGCATCACCGACACCTGGACCAGCACGCTGCGCTTCGGGCGCACCGTGGACGACTACCGCGACCACGCCAGCGCCACGGCCCCCCGCGCGCAGTCGCGCACGCGCCAGGACCTGTTCACCTGGCAGAACGATCTCGCGCTGGCCGCCGGGCAGAACCTGTCGCTGATCGCCGAGCACCTGCGCGAAGACGTGCTGAGCACCTCGCTGACCGGCAACTTCCCGACCCGGCGCCGTACCAACTCGGTAGCCGCGATCTATCGGGGCGACTTCGACCGGCACCACGTCCAGCTCAACCTGCGCCACGACAACAACTCCCAGTACGGCGGCAATACCTCGGGCGCGGTGTCCTACGCCTATGACTTCGCGCCTGGGTGGCAGGCCACGGCCGGCGCGGGAACCGGCTTCCGCGCCCCCACCTACAGCGACCTGTACGGCTGGGGCGGCAACCCCGACCTGAAAGCCGAGAAATCGCGCAACGTCGAAGCGGGGGTGCGCTATCGCAACGGCGGCACCACGGCCTCGGTCACGGCCTTCCGCAACCGCGTCTCGAACCTGATCGTCTGGGTCGACGACGGCACCGGCAACTGGACCGGCAGCAATGCCAACATCGACAAGGCCATCCTGAAAGGCGTGAACGTCAGCCTTGCCCAGCAACTGGGCGCGACCACGCTGCGCGCCAGCGCCGACTGGCAAGACCCGCGCGATGCCAAGACCGGCGAGCAACTGGCCCGGCGTGCCCGCGGCAGCCTGAAGCTGGCGGCGGACCATCGACTGGGCCCCTGGCTGCTGGGCGCCGAATGGCTGGCGACCACGCCGCGCGTGGACTACGCTGGCGCGGTGGGACGCCTGGGCGGCTACAGCCTCGTGAACCTGATGGCGTCCTATGACATCAACCGCAGCACGCAGGTGCAGGTGCGCTGGAACAATGCGTTCAACAAGCACTATGAACTGGCGGGCGGCTATGCGACCCCGGGCTCGACGGTCTTCGTCAACCTCAGCTATCGCCCCTGAGCGGCGCCGCCTGCGGGCGGCCGTCGCGCTGGCGCTGGCGGCAGCGCTCGGCCCGACAGCCGCGTTCGCCCAGGCCATCCACGCGCGCGACGACGCGGGCCGCGACATCACCCTGCCCGCGCCCGCGCGGCGGGTGGTGTCGCTGGCGCCCCATGCCACCGAACTGCTGTTCGCCGCCGGCGCGGGCCCCTACCTCGTCGGTGCGGATCGATACAGCAACTATCCGCCCGAGGCCATGAAGCTGCCCCGCGTGGGCAATGGATTGCAGCCGGACGCCGAGCGCATCGTGGCGCTCGCGCCCGATCTGGTCGTGCTCTGGGCGTATGGCGACGGGGTGGCGCACGCGGGGCGGCCCAACGCGGTTCTGGAACGGCTGGGCATCCGGCTGTACTACAGCAACCCCCGCACGCTGGCCGACATTCCCGAGGCCATCGCGCGGCTCGGCGAGTTGACCGGCACCCGTACCGAGGCCGAAGCCACGGCCGCGGTCCTGCGGCGGCGCCTGGCCGGACTGGCCGCGCGCTACGCGGGCCAGCGCCCCGTGCGCGTGTTCTACCAGGTGGGCTCCCAGCCCATGTACACGGTGAACGACCGCGGCATCATCGGCGATGCGCTGCGGACATGCGGCGCGGTCAACGTCTTCGGCGGCCTGCCCGCCGCCGCGCCCATGGTGGGCGCGGAAAGCGTGCTGCGGGAGAATCCCCAATCCATCATCGTGGGCCAGGCCGGCCCCGGCGCCGAAGCGGCGCTGGCGGCCTGGAAGCACTTCGGACCGGCCCTGGCCGCGGTGCCGGACAACCTGTGGGCCATCGACCCCGATGCCATGCATCGGCCGGGACCGCGCATGATCGAGGCCACGGAGCGTCTGTGCGAGATGATCGATGCCGCCCGGCGGCAATCGGCCAGGCAGTGAAAACCATGGAGGGGGAGCGGATCGTGGCAGCGGCGGATGGCTGCACGGGGAAAAGCGGAAAATGGCGCGCCCGGCTGGGATCGAACCAGCAACCCCTGCCTTCGGAGAGCAGTACTCTATCCATTGAGCTACGGGCGCGCAGCCGCTTATTGTACCCTGCCTGGAAGATTTCGTCTTTTGCGCGGCAGCGCTGCCCCCGAGGGGGCGCTTTTGCCTTGGGGCGGCCCGGCGGCAAAAGATACCCCCACGCTTGCCGCTGCGCGGCGGCGCTGCCCCCCAAGGGAGCGCTTTTGCCTTGGGGCGGCCCGGCGGCAAAAACACCGATTGAGCCGAGAGACGGCCCTGCCGCTATAATCAGGCGTTTATGTGCGGGAAAGCAGCCGGCCGGGAGGAGATAGGCGGCCGCCCATCCAGCGCAATACAAGTATCAAAGCAAGCAGTCATCAAAATCCCATAAACCGTCACGTGTCGGGCGTGCCCGGCCCATAGACTTGCAGGACTTGGCAATGAGCAACGCGCAGCATAACCACGAAGAAGAACATACCTCGCCGATCAGGACGCCTCGTCAGCTGATCACGGTGGTCATACTGGCTTTCCTCGTCCCCATCATCACCATCCTGCTGCTCGTGAACTTCGTTACCAGCGGCAATAAGTCCAACGCGGGTTCCGACGCGCAAACGCCCGAGGCCATCGAGGCCCGCATCAAGCCGGTGGCCGGCTTCGAGCTGCGCGACGCCAACGCCCCGCGGGTGTTCCAGAGCGGCGAAGCGGTCTACAAGGCGGTCTGCGCCACCTGTCACGCCGCCGGCGTGGCCGGCGCGCCCAAGTTCGGCGACAGCGGTTCGTGGGCCAAGTACGTATCCACCGGCTTCGACGCCATGTTGCAGGTCGCCCTGCACGGCAAGGGCGCCATGCCGGCCAAGGGCGGCAACCCCGACCTGGACGACTTCGAAGTCGCGCGCGCGGTGGTCTACATGGCCAACAGCAGCGGCGCCAACCTCAAGGAACCCGCCGAGCCCGCGCCCGCCGCGCCGGCCGCCACCGCGGAAGCCCCGGCAGCCGCGCCTTCGGCTCCTGCCGCGCCCGCTGCTGCCGAGCCGGCCGCTCCCGCTCCGCAGGCCGCCGCGCCTGCCGCGGCACCCGCCGCCGCCTCCACGGCCGACGGCAAGAAGCTGTACGACGCCACCTGTTTCGCCTGCCACGGCACCGGCATCGCCGGCGCGCCCAAGTTCGGCGACAAGGCCGCCTGGGCGAAGTACGTCGCCACCGGGGTGGACGCCATGGTGTCGGTCGCGATGCAGGGCAAGGGCGCGATGCCCCCGAAGGGCGGCGCCGCGAACGCGACCGAAGCGGACATCCGCGCCGCGGTGCAGTACATGGTCGACGCAGCCAAGTAAGCAACCTCGCCCGCGTCGATCCCAAAGATGCCCGGCCCACCGAAAGGGGGCCGGGTTTTTTATTGCACCAACCGGGGCGCCGCTACGCGGCGGGTGGCACGAGGCGCTGGATGGCTTCGTCGCTCAGACCCAGGTAGTCGCGCAGCACGGCTTCCGTGTCCTGTCCCAGCAGCGGCGGCGCGTGGCGGTATTGCACCGGCGTGTCGGACAGGCGCAGCGGACTGGCGACGGAAGGCGCCGTGCCCGCCAGCGGGTGCGGCAGATCCAGGCGCAGGCCGCGGGCCTGGATCTGGGGATCGTCGAAGGCCTGGTCGATGGTGTTGATGGGGCCGCAGGGCACGCCCACGGCTTCCAGCCGCTCCAGCCAGTAGTCGCGCGGCTTCTTTTCCATGAGGTCGGCCAGGATGGGCACGAGCCGGTCGCGGTTGATGACGCGGTTGCTGTTGATGCTGTAGTCGGGATGGTCGGCCAGTTGCGGCGCTTCCAGCACGCCGCAGTAGGCGCGGAACTGGCCGTCGTTGCCCACGGCGACGATCAGGTGGCCGTCCGACGCGGCGAACACCTGGTAGGGCACGATGTTCTGATGGGCGTTGCCGGCCCGCTGCGGCGCGACGCCCGAGGTCAGGTAGTTGAGTGCCTGGTTGCCCAGCATGGCCACCACGGTATCCAGCAGCGCGATGTCCAGGTGCTGGCCCTGGCCGCTGCGCTGGCGCTCCTGCAGCGCGGCCAGGATGCCCACCGTCGCGTACATGCCGGTCAGGATGTCGGCCACGGCCACGCCGGCCTTCTGCGGACCGGCACCCGGCAGGCCGTCCCGCTCGCCGGTGATGCTCATGAAGCCGCCCAGCCCCTGGATCATGAAGTCGTAGCCGGGACGGCTGGCGTAGGGGCCGGTCTGGCCGAACCCGGTCACCGAGCAATAGATCAGGCGCGGATTCACTTCCTTCATCGAAGCATAGTCCAGCCCGTACTTCGCCAGTCCGCCGACCTTGAAGTTCTCGATCAGGATGTCGCACTGCGCCGCCAGTTCGCGCACCAGCCGCGCGCCTTCGGGCGTGGCGATGTCCAGCGCGACCGACCGCTTGTTGCGGTTGACGCTGAGGTAGTAGGCGGCCTCGGCGGTGTCTCGGCCCTCGCTGTCCTTCAGGAACGGCGGCCCCCAGCTGCGCGTGTCGTCTCCCGATCCCGGTCGTTCGATCTTGATCACCTCGGCGCCCAGGTCGGCCAGGTTCTGGGTGCACCAGGGTCCGGCCAGGACGCGGGTCAGGTCGAGGACTCGGATACCGGCCAGGGGAGAAGTACGTGCTGTCATGCTTGGCTCGAATTCGCGTGAAGGAAGAACAAGACCGCGGGACCGGCGAATGCCGGGCAGTCCGTAAGCTTACCGCACGGGCACGGCGGCTTCCCCGGGAAATCACGAGCCCGGCCACCGGCGACGGCGGTCCCGGCCGGCACCACCCCGTCACGAGTCGTGATGCCCCCATTCATGCCAGGTGATTACGTCACCGAAAAGCTCCTCGTATGCTGGCCCGACGACAGAGGCCGCCCCGGTCTCCCTGACAACCATAACGGAGGAGCCATGCATCGTTACCCGCTCATGCCGGCCGCGTGGATCGCGGCCGCGTTCGCCTGTGCCCTGCCGCCGCTGGCCGCGGCCCAGGACATTCCACGCAAGTCGATCACCATGGTCGTCGGCTTCGCGCCCGGCGGCGGCTCGGACACCGCGGCCCGCCTGATCGCCAGGAAGCTGTCGGAAAACCTCGGCCGGCCGGTGGTGGTCGAGAACAAGGCCGGCGCGGGTGGCAACATCGCCCACGATCTGGTCGCGCGCGCCGAACCCGACGGCGCCACCATCCTGCTCGGCTCGATCGGCCCGCTGGCCATCGCGCCCCACTTGATGAAGCTGCCCTACGATCCGGTCAAGGACCTGGCGCCCATCACCATGGGCGTCAACTTTCCGAATGTACTGGTGGCCTACGCCGGCCTGGGTATCAAGACGCTGAACGACTACGTCGAGATGGCCAAGAAACATCCCGAGAAGATGAGCTACGCCTCGACCGGCGCCGGCTCGGCCTCGCACCTGGCGGGCGAGCTGCTCAACCAGCGCGCCGGCGTGAACGTCGTCCACGTTCCCTACAAGGGCGGCGCGCCGGCCATGGTGGACCTGCTGTCGGGGCGGGTCGCCTCGTATTACTCGACGCCTTCCTCGGCCCAGCCCCATATCGAGACCGGCAAGGTGGTCGCCATCGCCACGACCGGCCTGAAGCGCCCGGCCTTCATGCCCGATGTTCCGACCATCGCGGAGTCCGGCATCCCCGGCTTCAATGCCACCAACTGGTACGCCTTCGTCGCGCCAGGCAAGACGCCCGCCGGGATACTCGACCGCTGGAACGAGGAAATCGTGAAGGTGCTGAAGGATCCCGATGTATCGGCGCAGTTGATCAAGCACGGACTGACGCCGGATCCGATGAGCCGCGAAGAACTCGCCAAGTTCATCGCCGACGAATCGGCCACCTGGGGCGCGATCATCAAAGAGCGCCACATCACCGCGCAGTAGCGTCGCCTCACGGGCCGGCGGCGCGTCAGCGCCGCGCCGGCCCCGTGGACGCGCGCACGACCAGGCTCGGCATCATGACCCGCATCATCACGGCCTCGTCCGCGTTGTGCATCTGCTCGATCAACAGGCGCGCGGCCTGGCGGCTCAGTTGCTCCACCGGCACGCGGATGGTGGTGAGCGGCGGATCGATCAGGTCCACCAGGGGCATGTCGTTGTGCCCGACGAGGGACAGGTCCCCCGGCACCGATAGCCCGCAGTGCCCGGCAGCGTCGAGCACGCCCAGCGCGAGCATGTCGTTGCCGGCCACGACGGCAGTCGGCGGAGCCGCCACGTCGAGCACCGACAGCGCCGCTTCGTTGCCCGCGGCGCGCGTGAACGCCGGCGTCTCGACGATGATGGCATCGCCGATGCCCTGCTGGCGGCACAGATCGCCGAAGGCCTCCGCACGGGCGCGGCCAGTGGAACTGGAACGGGGTCCGGCAATGTGGGCGATGTGGCGGTGCCCCAGCGCCAGCAAGTGGTCCAGCGCCAGCCGCATGCTTTCGCGGTCGTCGGTCACGATGCTGGGAAAACGGCGCTCGCCGTAGCCACGGTTCACCAATACCACCGGCAACTGCAGGCCATCGGCGGTGTCCAGCAAAGGGTCGTCGATTTCGGCCGCGCCGATGATCAGCCCGCCTACCTGGCGATCAGCCAGGGCCAGCACCACGTCGCGCCGGCCGGCGGCGTCTTCGGGCGGCTGCACCACCAGCGACATCCATCCGCTCTTGCGAAGCTCGGTTTCCAACCCCTTGAGAATCGGGCCGAAAAAAGGATTGCCAAGGTCCGTCACGATGACGCCCACCAGGCTGCTGCGGCGAGTGCGCAGCGTGGCCGCGGCGACATTGGGCCGGTAGCCGAGCCGGCGCGCGGCGGCCTGGACCTTCTCGCGGGTGGCGGGCGCCACCATGCCCCCCTCGCGCAACGCGCGCGACACGGTCGCCACGTGCACGCCCGCCGCCAGCGCGACATCCTCGATCGTCACTGCCGATGACCTGGGTTTTTTTGCATTCATTTTGCAATCGTTCTCATACAGAACCGGCTGTTTTGTCAGATAAAAACTGATATCAATGCGCCAATTATTATGGAAATCCCTGTAGATAGTCGAAAAAACTAGCGCACGGGAAAATTTCCACCTAGATTACTGCAAACGTTTGCAGAACATCGGCCGGGTCCCCCCGGATCGTCGGTTCCGTCGCATCGGGCAGGTGCCCGTTGCGCCGCATTGTAGCGATCCCCCCTGTCGCGGCTGCATCATTCATCGAACAGGAAAGAGGCAATCATGATCAAGGCCGCGATCGTCGGACTGGGCTGGTGGGGCAAGAGCATTGTCGAAGCCGTGCAAGGCAAGAGCCCGGGCATGCGGTTCACCACCGGTGTCGCGCGCGACATCGACACCAAGCGCGACTTCGCTTCCCGCCACGGACTGGCCCTGACCGCCGACTACGAGTCGGTGCTGGCCGACCCCCGCATCGACGCGGTGGTCCTGGCGACTCCCCACTCGCTGCATCCCGCGCAGGTGTTGGCTGCCGCGCGAGCGGGCAAGCATGTCTTCTGCGAAAAACCGCTGGCGCTCACGGCAGACGAAGCCAGGGCCGCCGCCGCGGCATGCCGGGCGGCGGATCGCGTGCTGGCCGTGGGCCACAACAAGCGCTTCTGGGCTTCCATGATCGCCCTGCGCGAGATCGTGGCCGGCGGCAGCCTGGGACAGATCCTGCACGTCGAAGGACATTCCAGCAACCAGAACTCCGGCAACTTCACCGCCTGGCGCGAGATTCCCCACGAAGCGCCCGGAGGCGGGCTGACCGGCTCCGGCATCCATGTCCTGGACGCGCTGGTCAGCGTGGCCGGACCGGTGTCCGAGGTGTCCGCCCAGTTGCTGACGACGCGCGCGGGCGCCGATCCGCGCGACACGCTGACCGTCATGCTCGGTTTCGAGCGCGGCATCAGCGGCTCGTTCGCCGCCGTGCGCTCCACCCCCCTGTATTGGCGCGTGCATGTCTTCGGCGACCAGGGTTCGGTCGAAGCGCTGGGCGAGACCCAGCTCGTGATCCGGCGGCCAGGCAAGGCGCCGGAACATCGCGAACTGGCACCGGGCCAATCGCTCCTGGCCTGCCTGGAATCGTTTGCCCAAGCCGCGCAGGGCCACGGCGAGTTCCTGATCGGCATGGACGAGATCGTGGCCGTCTCGGTTGCGCTCGACGCCATCCTGCAATCGATCGACCGGCGCGGCGCCATCAGGCCGTAGCACCCGCGCCACCACCACAACAACCCCGGGCCGACAGGCACCAGGAGGAGACGCCTCATGAAAACGCACGCCTTGCTCTGGGCGGGACTGATGCTGCTCGCCAGTCCCGCAAGCGCCCAGCCGCAGTATCCGGACCGGCCGGTCCGCATCGTCGTCGGCAATGCCCCCGGAGGCGGCACCGACATCGCGGCGCGCCTCATTGCGCAGAAACTTTCGCAGAACTGGGGCCAGAGCGTCATCGTCGAGAACAAGCCCGGCGCCAGCGGCACGATCGGCGCCGACCTCGTGGCCAAGGCGCCGCCCGACGGCCATACCCTGCTGCTGTCGCCGCAGACGAGCACCGCCATCGCCGCGGCCACCACCCGCAGCCTGCCCTATGACGTGGTCAAGGATTTCACGCCGATCTCGGTGGTGGCTTCGGTGCCTACGGTACTGGTCGCCGGCCCCGCCCTGCCCGCCGGCGACTTCCCCGCCTTCATGCGGTATGCGAAACAGCATGGCCAGACGCTGAGCTTCGGCTCGGGCGGCCAGGCATCGACCCAGCACCTGGCCGGCGAAATGCTGAACCTGGCGTTGGGGACACGCATGCAGCATGTGCCCTACAAGGGCGAGAACCCGGGCATCGTGGACGTGATCGGCGGCCAGTTGCCGTTGATGTTCGTCACCCTGTCGACCGCGTTGCCGCACCTTCGTACCGGCAAGGTACGCGCGCTGGGCCTGGCCAGCCTGAGCCGCTCGTCCGCCGCCCCCGATATCCCCACCATCGCCGAATCCGGGTTGCCGGGCTTCGAAATGGCGCCCTGGTACGGCCTGTTCGGCCCGGCCGGCCTGCCGTCCGCGGTGACCGCGCGCATCCATGCCGACCTCGTCAAGGTACTGGCCCAGCCCGATGTGAGGGAGCAGTTCGCCCGCAACGGTTTCGAACTGATCGGCAGTACGCCCGCCGAGGCGGCCGCGTACCTGCAATCCGAACTCGCGAAGTATCGGCGGCTGGTGAAAGACGCCGGCATCGAATCCCAATGACTACTTCTTTTCCCACCCAGGCAGACCGCAACATGATCACTTACCCGCGCGCGCTCAACCATATCGGCCTGACCGTACCCGACATCTACCCGGCCATCGACTGGTACAGCGAAGTCCTGGGCTTCACCCTGCTGATGGGACCGCGCGTCCTGGACGCGGGAGAACAGAACGAAAAACGGGCCGCCGTCATCATGGGTCCGCGCTTTCGCAAGGCCTATCAGGCACAGCTGATGACCGCCAACGGTGTCGGCCTGGAGCTTTTCCAGTACGTCGATCCCGCCGTCGTGCCCTATGCCCCGGACCTGAACATGGAGTATTGGCGCCAGGGTTACTGGCATCTTTGCTATACCGACCCGA
Organism: Alcaligenaceae bacterium SAGV5; assembly: GCA_009360345.1. Classification (GTDB taxonomy): domain Bacteria; phylum Pseudomonadota; class Gammaproteobacteria; order Burkholderiales; family Burkholderiaceae_B; genus Pigmentiphaga. The sequence goes on along the minus strand of SPDP01000001.1, from coordinate 340,339 downwards.
ACGTGGAAGCCTTGCTGGAGAAGATCGTGGCCACCGGCGGCAAACAGCGCACCCCCGTGTTCCCCATGATTCCAGGCAAGCCCTATCGCCTGGCCTATGCGGAAGATCCGTTCGGCAACGTGTTCGAAGTGCTGAGCCACTCGTTCGCCGAGGCCTGGGCGAACTGGCCGCAGCCGGGCATGGACTGGCCCGTGACCCTGGTCAACCGCGACGGCACGGAAACGACCATGTCGAACCCTGCCATCCCGCGGACGGAGAGACAGCCATGAGGCCCGTCGCCAGCCGCCGCGCCGGCCTGGCCCCGGGCGCGGTCCTGCTGATGGCAGCGCTCGCCGGACCTGGCGCGGCGGCCTATCCCGAACGCCCGGTCAGGCTGGTAGTGGGCTTCGCGCCAGGCGGCGCCACCGACATCCTGGCCCGCCACCTCTCTACCGAGCTGGGCGCGGCCCTGGGACAGACGGTAATCGTCGAGAACCGCGCTGGCGGCAACGGTTATCCGGCGTGGCGGCAGGTGGCGGGCTCGGCGCCCGATGGCCACACGCTGCTGCTGGGCGAAAACTCCATGGCCATCATGCCCTCGCTATACGAAAGCCAGGCATTCGACCCCCGCAAGGCATTCGCGCCGGTCGGCTTCATCGGTACCGCGCCTTTCGTGCTCATCGTGCATCCCTCGGTGCAAGCCCGCAGCGTGCCGGATCTGGTCGCGTTGGCGCGCGCGCAACCAGGCAGGCTCCAGTACGGGTCGGCCGGCAACGGCACCCCCACGCAACTCAGCTTCGAAGCCTTGCGCCTGGCCGCTGGCATCGATGCGCTGCACGTGCCCTACAAAGGCGGCGGCCCCGCCATGGTGGACCTGCTGGGCGGCCACCTGACCGGCATGTTCGCGGCCTTCTCGGTGGCCAAGCCCAGCATCGAGGCCGGCAAGGTGCGGGCTTTGGCGCTGACGGGGCCGCGCCGGTCGGCCTCGCTGCCCGACATTCCCACCTTCGTCGAAGCCGGACTGCCTCTGCCCGACCTGGACCTGGGGCAATGGTGGGGCGTGTTCGCCCCCGCGGGCCTGCCCGCCGACGTGGCAGCCACGCTCAACGCCGCGCTGGCCAGGGCCTTGTCGCAACCCGAGGTCCGCCGGCGCCTGGCCGCCCTGAGCATCGACATCGAGACCGGCCCGCCCGGCCTGCTGGCGCAGCGGTTGTCCGAAGAGATCACCCGCTGGCGCGGCGTCATCCGAGCCGCCAACGTCGTCGGCGACTGAGGCGCCGGACCGCCATCGCCCCAGGGTGGCGTTCATCGATCTAGCTGACTAGCGGTGCCGGTCTCGTCCGGGGCGCCCCCTCCCTCCTCGCCATCCCCCGCTTGCCGTCGGTCCGCAGTCGGCTCATAATAGCTAGTAGTATAGTTTACTATCACATTAAACCGAGCGTCCGGGCAGGCACCCTGGCGCCCGCGCGTCGAGCGACGCATCGAGGAGACAAGCTTGAACCCCAGTCTATCGTGTCGCCTGGTCGCGGCGAGCCTGACGCTTGCCGGCATCCAGGCCGCCTACGCCGACGATTTTCCCGCGCGCCCCATACGCCTCGTCACCCCCTACCCGGCCGGCCTGACGCCGGACGTCGCCACGCGCATCATGGCCGATAAACTGGGCAAGCTATGGGGCAAGCCCATCGTCATCGAAGCCAAGCCGGGCGCCAACGGCTTCCTCGCGCTGGGCGCCGCCAAACAGGCCGCGCCCGACGGCTACACCCTGCTGGTCGTGGGCGACGCGCACATGACCACCAATCCCAAGCTGCTGGCCTCGGTCCCCTACGATCCGCAAAAGGACTTCGCGCCGGTGTCGATGTTCTTCCGCGCGCCCTTCCTGTTCTACACGTCCGCCTCGGCTCCCTATGCCTCGATGCGCGACCTGATCGAAGCGGCCCGCAAGGATCCGAAGAAGATCACCTACGGCACGCCCTACGTGGGCAGCCCCGCCCACTTCGGCGGCGCCATCCTGGCCCAGGCCACGCGCACCGAGATGATGCCGGTCCACTACAAGGAAGGCGCGCAGATCTACACGGCGGTCGCCAATGGCGACATCAGCTTCAGCGTGGCCACCATCGGCTCGGGCCTGCCGCTGGTCAAGGCCGGCAAGCTCAAGATGCTGGCCACCGCGTCGCCGCAGCGGCTGACCGACTATCCGCAGGTGCCCACCGTCAAGGAATCCGGCGGCCCCGACCTGGCTATCGAGACCTGGGTCGGCCTGGTGGCGCCGGCGGGCACGCCCGCGGCCGTGGTGCAGAAGCTCAACGCCGGTATCGCGCAGGTGCTGAAGGATCCGGAGCTGATCGAAAAATTCGCGGCGCTGGGCATCGAGCCCCAAAGCAGCACGCCGGCCGAGCTGTCCACGCGCGTGCGCGACGAACTGGCCGAGGTGGAAACGCGCATCAAGCGGCTGGGCATCAGCATCGAATAGCCCGCCGCCCGGCCCGCCGGCGCACCAGGCGCCGGCGCTATTTCAGCCGCATGTGCACCCGCACGAAGTCGCTGCGGAACAGGCCCTGGGACTCATACACCAGGACTTCGCCCGTATCGAACACCGAGCGGGTCACCACCATGATGGCGGTGTTCACCGGCACGTCCAGCAACTGCGCCACCTCGAAATCGGCGTTGCTGGCCTGGATGGTCTGCTCGGCACGGCCGATGCGGTCACCCGCGTGATTCTGTATCAGTTGCATGGGCACGGGCGAGTTGAACGCCTTCTTGCCGATGGCGCGGAAGATCGTGCGCTCCACATACGAGTCGCCGACGAAATACGGGATCTGATTGTGCTTCTGCAGCCGGCGCAGGTGCTGGTAACCGTCGGGCGACAGCGAGCCGCCGTGGTGGTTGATCGATTGCGGCCGCATCACCGTGCTGCTTTCCAGCCACTCGATCTGGATGTCGGGTACGTGATTGACCAGGGTATCCCAACTGGTCGGAATATCGTAGAAAACCCCGCTTTGCGGCCGGCGCAGGACGAAGGTGCCGCGGCCGCGGTAGCGACCGATCAGGCCCTCGGACTCCAGGAAGCCGATGGCGTGGCGGATGGTGGCGCGCGCCACGCCTTCGTCGCGGGCCAGTTCATCCAGCGACGGGATCTGTTGGCCCACGGCCCATTCGCCCGTCTCGATCCGCCTCCTGAAGGACATCACCAGCTTGACGTAGATGGGCGTCCCCACCTGGGCCAGGTTCGCGATGGCGGTCGACGGCGTCGTGCGGGTGGCGCGAGGGGGAGGCAACGTCATGAGGGGGGGATGTGCTGGTTGACTAGCCTTTCATTCTATCAGTGGCCTGTCCGGCCACCGGCGGCGCCCGGAGGGTGGGCTATAGTCGTCGCTCTCCAGGCACCGCGCATCTTCCCGCATGAGTCTAGAATCCGTCCGCCATTTCCTGGCCGCCCACGCGCCCGACATCGCCATCATCGAACTCGAACACAGCACCGCCACCGTCGAACTGGCCGCGCGGCACCACGGCGTCATGCCCGGCCAGATCGCCAAGACCCTGTCGCTGCGGGCGGGCGACCGCGAGGTGCTGGTCGTGACGCGCGGCGACGCGAGGCTGGACAACAAGAAGGCCAAGGCCGTGTTCGGCGGACGCGTGAAGATGCTGCCGGCCGACGAGGTAGTGGCCGTGACCGGGCACCCGGTGGGCGGCGTGTGTCCATTCGGGCTGGCCACGCCGCTGCCCGTGTATTGCGACGTTTCGCTGCAAGCCTACGACGAAGTGCTGCCCGCGGCGGGCTCCACGCACAGCGCGGTGCGCATCGCGCCGCGGCGCCTGGCCGAGCTGGTCGGGGCGCAATGGGTGGACGTCAGCCAGGAAACGGCCTGAGGCGCGCCTACTTCAGGTCGGTGTGGATCTCGACGAAATCGCCGCGGAAGACACCCAGCGATTCGTAGACCAGCACGCCCCGGCGATCCAGCACCGAACGCGTCACCTGGATGACCGGGGCGCCCGAGGTCAGGTCGAGCAGGCGGGCCGTGTCGAGGTCGGCCACGCTGGCGCGCACCGTCTGCTCGGCATGGCCGACCCCGCCCGGCAGGCGGGCGTCCAGGATCTTCAGCGGGATGGGCTTGGCCAGCACGTCGGCGCCGAATGCGGCATAGACGTTTTTCTCGATGTAGGTATGGCCGATGCCATAAGGAATGTGGTGGCGCAGCAGACGCCGCTTGAGCGCCTGGTAGGACTCGCCCAGCGCGGCCCCGGCGTGCACCGAGGCGGGCGGCTGCGCGCACTCGTGGCTTTCCAGCCACTCGACCTCGATGTCGGGCTGCGGCCCGGTGAGTTCGTCCCAGTTCATCGGGATGCGATACCAGATGTTGGACTGGGGACGCGCCATCACGAAGGTGCCGCGGCCACGGAAGCGGCCCACCAGCCCCTCGGCTTCCAGCATGCCCAGCGCATGCCGCACCGTGACCCGGCCCACGTCGAACTCCTCCATCAGCTCGTCCAGCGACGGAATGCATTCGTTCAGCGGCCAGATGCCGTTCTCGATACGCTGCCGGAACAGCGCGAAGAGCTGCGCGTACATCGGCAGCCCGCCGCGCGGGCCGCTGTTGGCGGCACGCGCGGAAGTATCGGAAGCGTCGGTAGTGCGTCGTGCTGATGCCATGAAGCGAATCACCTACGGCGGATGGCCGGTCTCGCGCCCGGGGCGCAAACGCACATTGTGCCGGTGCATGGCGGGCGCTGGCAATCGAGCCGCCCCGTCACGGCGCCAGCGCGATCACGTCCAGCGCGTAGTGCGCGTTGCCGCCCGGCGCCCCATTGGCATCCGCGACGCCCACGGCGATGCGGGCGGGCGGATCCTTCGGAAAGAACTCCATCCACGCTTGATGGAAGCCCTTGCGCTTGTCCAGGTCATGCAGATAGAGCGTGACCTTCACCACGTGCTGGAGCGTCGCCCCGGACGCGGCCAGCACCGCCTCGACATTGCGCAGCGCCTGGCAGGCCTGTTCGTAGGGATCGTCGGGCATGCCTCCGGTGGCCGGATCGCGGCCGCGTATGGACGACAGGAACAAGAAGCCCCCCGCCCGCACGCCGGGCACCATGCCGGCCATGCGCTCGGGCGAGTCCGGCGATTGCGGCATGCTCTGCCTATCCATTCAGGAACTCCCGGATGATGGCGGCGGCGCGGTCCGGCGCGTCGGTCTGCACCTGGTGGCCAGCCCCGGGCACCCATTCGATGCGCGCATCGGGCAACATTTCGGCCAAGGCGCGGCCGGTGGCGGGCACGGCGAAGGTATCTTCCTCGCCCCACAGGATCAGGGTGGGGATGCGCCGTGTCAGCGCGGGCAGCGCTTCCTGCCATTGGGTCTGGAGCTTGAGCACCGGGTCGTTGCGCACGAAATCTATGCCCTGCGCCATGCGCTGGAAAGCCTCGAACGCGCCGGGGCGCGTGGCGGCGCGCTGACGATCGTCGATCAGCGCGTCGGTGATGCGCGACTTGTCGATGATCAAGGCTTCCAGCAGGCGCTTCATGCCGGCGCGCGAGCCGTCATAGCCCATCAGCGCGTGCATGGCCTCGTTCGGCGCCTGTTTCAGGCCCAGCGAGCCGGCGATGGTGAGCGAGGACACGATGACCAGCTTCTCGACGCGGTCCGGATGCAGCATGGCGTAGTACACACCCGACCACGCGCCCTGCGAATTGCCCAGCACCGAGAACTTGTCCAGGCACAGCGCGTCGACGAAATCCGCGGTGTGCGCCGCGCGGCTGATCAGCCCGTAGGGCGTGGGCGCCTGGGTATCCGTCAGTCCGAAGCCGCCGATGGAATCGGGCGCGACCACCCGGAAGTCCCTGCCCAGCAGCGGCAGCACGAGGCCCATGCCCGAGGCGCCGGACGAGCCCGCGCCACCGCCGTGCAGCGCCACCAGCGTGCGGCCCTGGTCGCCCGCTTCCGCGTAGTGCGTGCGCACGCCGTTGGCCAGTACCCAGCGCGATCGAATTGCCGTGTCATTCATGGTCGATGTCTCCAGTCGAAGAGATGGGCCCCGCCCGTCGCGGGGCCCGCTAGCTCAGTTGCCGTGCCGCGGCAACAGGCCGCGGTCGTGGTAGGCCTGCACGTAGCGCAGCCCCAGGGTGCCGGCGAAATTGCGGATCAGGAGCGGATGCACGCCCCACTCGTACAAGGTGGCCAGATCGCGTTCGCGCAGGACGCGCCGTTCCTCGTCGTCCAGCGCATGGCCGTCGAAGGCGTCCGCGGCCTCGGCCTTCAACGCCTCCTGCAGAACCTGTTCCTTGTCGAAGCGGAACAGGTAGCGCTCCAGGGCGTGCCGGTCGCGTCCCGCCACGCCCGCGTGCCCGGAAGCGGCTTCGGGCGCATCCACCGGAGGCAGCAGCAGTTCGGTCACGCCTATCCCGGTCACCCAGGCCTGCACCGGTTCGTAGGCCGCCACCCGCGCGCCGGAGGCCCGGGCCGCGCCCGCCGCCAGCAGCCAGTTGCGGATCTCGGCCGCGCCGTTGCCGGCGCTGCGCACCACTTCGGCCGCGTCCCAACCGGCGATCTCGTCGAACCGGCCGGCGGCGAAGCCATCCAGGAAGCGGCGGTCGAAGTCGCGGTTGATGTGTCCGGTCTCGGGCATGCCGACCCAGTGGCTCAGGCCGCCGGTGCCGAGCACGGCCACGCGCGGCGCCAGTTCCTGCATGCGCAGCGCCTCGCCCAGCGCGCGGCCGAAGTCCAGGCAGCGGTCCAGGCGCGGCAGCGGCTCGATGGTGCAGTTCACGTACACCGGCAGCACCGGCACGTCCCAGCCGTCCAGCAGCAATTGCAGCGGACACGAGAAGCTGTGGTCCAGCGGCAGCCCGCGCGCGCCGGCCGCGTCGAAGCCGGCCGCCACCATGCCCGCGTGCACCGCCTCGCCCAGCCCCGCCACGCCGGCGTAGTCGCGCTTGGGCACGCCGAATTCCCCATGCCCCGGAAACGCGGCGCCGGTGCCGATGGCGAACACTGGCAGCGCCGCCTGGTCGAAGGTCAGGAAATGGTCGGTGGCGACGACGACCAGCACATCCGGGCGCGCCGCCCGCAGCGAGGCGGACAGGGCCGAGAAGGCCTGGAACACGCGGCCGGCGCGCGCCAGGTCGTCCGGGTCGCCCTTGGGCGTGCGCATCATGGCTCCGGTATGGGCGGTAGCGGCGGCCCAGGCGATGCGGCCCATGGTCAAGCCTCCCGGTCCAGGTGGCGATGCAGGAAGTCCACGAAGCGCTCGTAGGTCAGCGCGGCCGCCTCGGGCGAATAGCGCTCCAGCGTGCTGTCCATGTAGGCATGGCGCGCGCCGGCATAGACGTGGAACGAAATGGGCGCGGGCGACCGCGCTTCCAACGCCTCCTTCAGCGCCAGGGTCTGCGCCAGGGGAATGGCTTCGTCGGCCTCGCCGAAATGCAATTGCATGGGCGCCTGGATGCGTGGCGCCAGCGCGATGCGCGAACGGTCGCGGCCGTCGGGCGCGTAGGCGGCGGGCACCACCGGCAGCGCGTACAGCACCACCGAGCAGGCCAGCTCGCGCGTGTCGGCCGCCCAGGCCAGCACCGTGCCGCCGCCCAGGCAGTAGCCCAGGGCACCGACGCGGCCCACCCGGGGCTGCGTGCGCAGCCAGTCCAGCGCCGCCTGGCAGTCGGGCACCACGACCTCGTCGCGCGCGGCGATGAAGGCCTTGCTGCGCCGTTCCTCGGCGGTCGTGTAGTCCTGCGGCGGCCGGCCGCCGATGCGGCTGTACGGGTCCACGGTCAGGACGATGAAGCCCTCGGCCGCGAGGCGCCGCGTTTCCTCCTGGCGGTGCTCGGTCACTCCCAGGTTCTCGGGCGCGCAGACCACCGCGCCCAGCACGTCGTCGCCCTCCGGCTCGGCCAGGTAGCCGCGCACCTGGTCGCCGCCGCTGGGAAAGGTCACCCAGCGGCCATGGCTGGTTCGCTTGTTCATGGATGCCTCCTTCAGGCCGCGACCTGGATGTCGAACAGGGAAGCCTCGCCCTTGCGGCGCACCTCGACGTCGAGCAGCGTGGCGCAATGCGGGCAGGCGTGCTGGACGACCTCGAGATCGTGGTGGATGCGCACGCGCGGTCCCAGGTCCTCGGGGGTGGCGAGGTGGTGGCGCGCGTAGTCCTTCCAGTTCTCCGCCGCCGGCGCGATGGCGGTATCGCAGCTGTTGCAGACCAGGTAGGGCGTGCCGGCCGCGCGCACGATGCGCGCCACGTCGCCGACGATGGCCACGGGCTCGGCCCCGTCCGTTTGCGGCTGAACGGCCAGTGCCTTGCCGGCGGGCCACGCCAGCCTGCGCCGGCGGATCGCCGCGCGCGCGGCGGTGGTGGCCGCCTCGTCCAGGCCACCTCCCTGAATCAGCACGCCGAAGATGCGTTCGGCCACCCGGGCCGAGAAGGCCCCGGCCGCGACATCCGCCGCCACGCTGCCGGCCGGCCGGTCCAGCGGGTCGCCCCAGCCGCCACCGGCCGTGGGATTGCATTCGTAGACATCGTCCTTGCCGAACTCGAATTCGGGCGGCTTGGCGTTGAACTCGACTTCCTCGCCTTCCAGTCCATCCATGCGGTCGGGGAACACGCCATCCGCCAGCAACTGGCGGATGTTGCTGTGGCGCAGGAAGCGGCGATGGTTGCAGCCGCTGGGATAGCCGCCGAACAGGCCGCGCGAGGTGGGCGACTGGTAGCCGTGGCAGGCGACCAGCGATTCGACCTCGTCCACGCCGTGCAGCACGAATGCCGCGCCAGCGGCCTGGCCACCCACGTTGCGGCCGGCGCCCGAGCTGTCGGTGATGATGCGGCGGTACATGTACAGCACCGGCAGCTTCAGCTCGGTGGTCTCGACGTTGGGCGCGCGGCCCGCGGTGATGTTGCGCTGGCCCGAGACGCTCACACCGTCGCGGTGGGCATAGGCGCCGCCGCCCGACAGCATCACTTCCAGGATGGGCGCGGTGGCCGGTTCGCCGTACTGGTTGCGGCCGTGGATGTGGAACAGGTCCGGTCCGCTGGCCGGCGACGACTGCGCCTCGGCCAGGTAGTCCGGGTGGGTGGCCATCAGCTTGGAGATGACCTCGGTGGTGGTGACCTCGACCAGCCACATCGCGCCCAGCGGCCCCTGGCTGCACGGCGCCGGGAACCTGCACGAGACGATGGAGCCTTCGGTGGACAGCACTTCCAGCGGCCGCAGCAGGCCCTCGTTCCACGACAGATCGTAGGCGATGACCGGCAGGATGCCGGCGTAGACCCCGGCCAGGAGACCCGTGCGCGTGGCGTTGACGAAGCCTGGCGCCTGCGCGTCGGACCCGGTGTAGTCGAACACGATGCGGTCGCCCTGCTTGCGCAGTTCGACGTGGATCTTGTAGATCTTGTTGTCGAAGCCGTCGTGGTCCAGGAAGGCCTGGGCGCGGAACACGCCGTCGGGCAGTTCCTTCAGGCGCTTGCGCATCTTGGTCTCGGACAGGCTCATCATGCCGTCCATCACCGTCAGCACCGTGTCCACGCCGTACTTGGCGATGGTGTCGAGCAGGCTCTTCACGCCGATGTTGTTGGCCGCCATCAGTCCTTTCAGGTCCAGGCTGATGTTGGTGGGCAGGCGCGACATGCCGGTGATGAAGTTCAGCACGTCGCTGCGCAGTTCGCCACGGTCGATGATCTTGACCGGCGGGATCAGCATGCCTTCCTGGCGGATGTCCTTGGCCATCGACGCGAAGCTGCCCGGCACCATGCCGCCCACGTCCAGCTGGTGGGCGCAGGCGCCGGTCCAGCCGATGCGCCTGCCGTCGACGAAGATGGGTGCCAGCACCCCCACGTCCGGGCAGTGCAGCGCGCCCTTGTGCGGGTGGTTGACGATGAACATGTCGCCGGGATTGATGCCGACCGTATCCTCGCAATCCTCGATCACGTGCTTGACCATCAGCGACAGCGAGGCCGCATGGAAAGTGACCGTCTTGCCCATGGTGACCACTTCGCCGAAAGCGCGATAAAGGCCGGTGTTGAAATCGGTCGCCTCGTTCACCAGCGCCGACCCCGACACCGAGGCCAGCGTGGAGGCCTGCTCGTCGGTGATCGACAGCAGCCGGTGGCGGATCACCTCGAAGGTGATCGGGTCGACCTCCTTGGCCGTGTATTCGTAGACCTGATGCATGCTCGTCTCGATAGCGTTATTGGTTGCGCGCGATGGAAATCACGAAGTTGCCGTAGGGCTCCATGTCGACCGACTGGCCGGGGCCGACGACGATGGTGGTGTCGGGCCGCTCGATGATGCAGGGGCCTTCGATGGTGTGGCCGGGACCCACGTCCTCGCTGCGGTAGATGTCGGCGCGGATGAAGCCGTGGCCGTAGAAATAGACCTGGCGGTCGGATACCGGCCGGTTCGAGCGGCCGGCGCCGTCGACCTGGCGCGCCGCCGGCTGGATGACGGGAGACGTGCCCTCGACCCGCACCACGGTGAACTCCACGCCCGAGCTGCGCAGCGCGGTGTTCTTGCCGTAGATCCGCTCGTACTGCGCCTCGAAGGCATCCACCAGCGCGTCCACGTCGGCGGCCTGGAGTTGCCCGGCCGGCACCTCGACGCCGATCTCGTGCACCTGCTGGCGGAAACGCATGCCGATGTAGCGGTGGATGGTGACGTCGTCGCCCAGCGCCTCGCGCGCCCGGGCCTCGATCTGGCCGAAGCCTTCGTTCAGGGCCGCGATGTCGATGTGCTCGGACGCCCGCTTGAAACGTGCCGGCGCGTGCTGGCCCACCGCCAGCGAGAACGAGCGGTGGCGGTCGCCCGTGACCGTGCCGTAGGCCGAATGCGCCGGCCCGGTATTGGGCACGACCACCTTGCCGATGCCGGCCACCTCGGCGTACTGGTGCGCGTGCGTGGCGCCCGCGCCGCCGTAGGCCATCAGCACGAAGTCGCGCGGATCGTAGCCCGCGCGCAGCGTGACCCGGCGCAGCAAATCCGCCATCTGGTTGTTGGCCACTTCGCGGATGCCCGCGGCCGCCTCTTCCACGCTCATGCCCAGCGGCTCGGCCACGTGCTTGCGCACCGATTCGCGCGCGGCCTCGACGTCCAGCGCCATGCGGCCGCCCAGGAAGTAGCGCGGATCGATGATGCCCAGCACCACGTCGGCATCGGTGATGGTCGGCTCGACCCCGCCGCGGCCATAGCACGCCGGCCCCGGCGTGGAGCCCGCGCTTTCCGGGCCCACGGTCAGGTGGCCGTCGCGCACGCGGGCGATGGAGCCGCCGCCCGCGCCGATGGCCGTGACCTTGATCGACGGCAGCGCCACGTGGAAACGGCCCACCTCGCGCACGGTTTCCAGCAACGGCTGGCCGTCCACGATCAGGCCCACGTCGAAGCTGGTGCCGCCCATGTCGGCCGTCAGCACGTTGCGGTAGCCCAGCAGGTCGCCCAGCTTCTGCGACGCCAGCACGCCGCCGGCCGGCCCCGAGGTCAGCAGGTTGGCGGCCTGGAACGCGGCCTCGGCCGCCGGCAGCACGCCACCGCCCGACTCCATGATGGAGATCGGTCCCCGGAAGCCGAAGCGCCGGATCGCCCCTTCCAGCCCGTTGATGTAGCGGTGGATGACCGGCCCCAGGTAGGCGTTGATCGACGTCGTCGAGGTGCGTTCGTATTCGCCGATGATGGGCACCAGCAGCGAAGACGTCGTCACGAACAACCCCGGCGCTTCCTCTTCCACCAGTTCCGCCAGGCGCCGCTCGTGCGCCGGATTGCGGAACGACCACAGCAGGCTGATGGCGATGGCCTCGACACCCGCGTCGCGCAGTTCGCGTATGGCCTGGCGCGCCGCCGCCTCGTCCAGCGGAACGATGACCTCGCCCTTGTAGTCCACGCGCTCGGCCACGCCCTTGATCAGGTCCAGCGGAACGATGGGCTCGGGCACGCGGCGCTTCGAGAAATGCGAGATCTCGTGCGTGGGCATGCCGATCCAGCCGCCCATGGCGCGCTGGATGCGCAGCGTGTCCTCGAATCCGCGCGTGGTCAGGAGCCCCGTCTTCGCGCCCTTGCGCTCGATGAAGGCATTGGTCGCAGCGGTGGTGCCGTGCGAGAAGTATTTCAGTTCGGCCACCAGCCGCTCGGCCGGGATGCCCAGCGCCTCGGCCGCCAGCTTCATGGCGTCCAGCACGCCGCGCGTGCGGTCGTCGGGCGTGGTCAGCGCCTTGAAGATGCGCACGTCGCCGTCGTCGGACAGAAGAACGAGGTCGGTGAACGTCCCTCCGATATCCGTACCTATGTAAGACACGAGTCTTTCCTCCAGATGCCGCCCCAGCGGGCGATCGTTCCCCGGCACACGGCCGCCACGCGGCCGCGTCCGAATCTGGCGCTATTAGAACTCGAAAAACATTCTATGTATAGAACTATAGAATGTTAAAGGACTAGGTAATTACCCTTTTAAGGATGAAGCCCACGTTACACCACAATCAAGAATTCAGGATTCTTCGTCCGCCTGCCGCTGCTCGATCTGCAGTCGTGCCCGTTCAATCGCCTGCTGCAACCGCTCGCCCAACACCGCACGCGGTGGCAAGGTGGTCAGATACTCGGCAACGTGAATACTTGATTTGTCCAACTCCAGTAATTCGATCTATCCGCGTTTCTTGCCAGTGCAAAGAATGATTCCGAGTGGCGAGGCTTCCTCCGGCTCGCGTTCATGCTTATCGAGCCAGCGCAGATAAAGCTCCATCCGCCCTTTGTATGTGGCCTTGAATTCGCCGATCTTTAATTCGACGGCCACTAGCCGACGCAGCTTGCGGTTGTAGAACAACAGATCCATAGCGCGCGCACACTCCAGCGCTCGGCCCCCGCCATCTGCGCGTAGTAGTCCCGCTGCATCGGCTCTTTAAGCACCAGCAGCGGAACAAAGTGCGACCAACTCAATTGCGCCAAAACAGCAGGGTCAGCTCAGCATTGACTGCCGAGGCGGCGCGGCGGCGCGACGTCTCAATCAGTGCTCGAATGTCGCCCAATAGCGCAGACGGCGCTACTGATGATGATGTGGATACCTTGCGCGCCCTGTCATACCTGCGCCTCCACCGTGTATGCCCCTACGTTGTTTTTGATAGCCCTGCCGCATCAAGCTGCAGCGTGGCCCAGTCAAGCACCAAGCTGAGGCCATCGTGAAGAGGGCCTCGCCCAGAGTTCACTCCTTCTTCAGCAGGGACTTCAGCCGGTCCAGCCTTTCCTTGGCGCTGAGCCCGGGCGTGGCGTCGGCCACCTCGTCGGTCTCCAGCCCCATTTCCTTGATGAAGCGCGAAGGCTCGCGCGCGATGTCCTCGCGGCCGCGCTTGCGCTTCTTGCACCAGGTGACGTTCAGCGTGCGGCGCGCGCGGGTGATGCCGACGTACATCAGGCGGCGTTCCTCCTGCACCCGGGCTTCCAGCGATTCGGCCGCCTTGGCGGGATCGCCTTCCTCGTCATCCTTGCCCAGGTGAGGCAGCAGCCCTTCCTCGGTGCCGACCAGGAACACGTGCGGATACTCCAGCCCCTTGGAGGCGTGCAGCGTGGACAGGCGCACCAGGTCGGGATCCTCGTCGTCGTTTTTCTCGAGCATGGTGATGAGCGCGATGTGCTGGACCAGGTCCATCAGGCTCATCTTGTCTTCCTCGGCCTTGCGCTTGAGCCAGCCCAGCAGATCCAGCACTGTCTGCCAGCGGTTCTGCGCGCCGCGCTCGTCGAAGTGATCGTACAGGTAGCGTTCGTACTGGATGGCGCGCACCAGGTCGTCCAGGATCTCGGAGGCGCTCTCGCCCGACGGGGCGGCATCGCCCTTGGCCGCGCCGGCGCGCCACTGCATGCGGTTGATGAACTCGCAGAATTCGCGCAGCGGCCCGAGCTGGCGCGGCTGCAGGCGTTGCTCCAGGCCCGTCTCGAACACGGCGGTGAACAGCGGGATCTCGCGTTCGCCCGCATAGGTGCCCAGGACTTCCAGGGTCGACTGCCCCACGCCCCGCTTGGGCGTGGTGATGGCGCGGATGAAGGCCGGGTCGTCCTCGTCGTTGGCGATCAGGCGCAGGTAGGCCATGATGTCGCGCACCTCGGCCTTGTCGAAGAAGCTCTGCCCGCCCGACACCATGTACGGGATCTTCAGGTTGCGCAGCGCCTGTTCGAGGGTGCGGGCCTGGTGGTTGCTGCGATAGAGGATGGCGAAGTCGCGCCAGTCCGCCTTCAGCTCGAAGCGCGCGGCGGAGATACGCATGGCGACGGATTCGGCCTCGGCCTCTTCGTCGTCCATGGGAATGACGCCGATCGGATCGCCCACGCCCAGGTCGGACCACAGCTTCTTGTCGAACAGCTTGGGGTTGTGCCCGATGACGCTGTTGGCCGCCGCCAGGATGCGCTGCATGGAACGGTAGTTCTGTTCGAGCTTGATGACGCGCAGGCTGGGATAGTCGGTGGTGAGCTTGGCCAGGTTCTCGATGGTCGCGCCGCGCCAGGCGTAGATGGCCTGGTCGTCGTCGCCCACCGCGGTCAGCATCGCGCGCGGCCCGGTCAGCAATTGCACCAGCCGGTACTGGCAGGCGTTGGTATCCTGGTATTCGTCCACCAGCAGATAACGGATGCGCGACTGCCAGCGCTCGCGCGCCTCGTGGTCGGACTCCAGCAGCCGGGCCGGCAGGCGGATCAGGTCGTCGAAATCGACGGACTGGTAAGAACGCAGGGTCGCGTTGTAGCTGCGGTAGACGCGCGCGGCGTCGCGCTCGCTGTCGGTGGCGGCGAGGCGCTCGGCCTGATCCGGCTCGACCAGTGCGTTCTTCCAGAGCGAGATGGCGGTCTGCACGCCGCGGATCAGGCCCTTGTCGGTCGTGGCGACCAGTTCCTGCACGATGCCCATGGCATCGTCCGCCGCCAGTATGGAGAACTGCGGCTTGAGCCCGACCTGCTTGGCTTCCTCGCGCAGCATCTTCACGCCCAGCGAATGGAAGGTGCTGATGGTCAGGCCCTTGATGGCATTGGGCGGCGCGACGGACCCGACCCGCTCGGCCATCTCGCGCGCGGCCTTGTTGGTGAAGGTGAGCGCCGCCACGTTGCGCGCCGAATAGCCGCAGTCGCGCAGCAGATAGGCGATTTTCTGCGTGATGACGCGGGTCTTGCCGCTGCCCGCTCCCGCCAGCACCAGGCAGGGGCCGTCCAGGTAGCGCACGGCCTCGCGCTGCGCCGGATTCATGCCGGCGTCGAGCGGCGGCAGCGCGGCGCGCCCGTCGGGCTTGTTCAGCCGCGATTCGGCGCGGTCCATGGCACGGGTCGCGGCGGAAGAGGAAGAGGCAGTCATACGGAAGCTTGGGAATCGATGGTGCGCGGCGGGCAGCCGCGCGGGCGGTGGGCGGGGGCGAGCGTGGGCGGCGGCCGGCGATCGCGCATCAGATCTCCAGCGGATCGACCTCGAGGTGCCAGCGCACCCGCGCGGTCGCCGCCAGACCGGGCAGCACGGCGGCCCAGGCGCGCAGGAAGCCCTGCAGCGCGGGACGGCTGTCGCTTTCCACCAGCAACTGGGCGCGCTCGACATTGGCCACGCGAACCACGCGCAGCGGTACAGGATCATAGAGCGTAATGCGCGACATATCCGCGGCCTGGGATGAATCGGTCCCATCCGCCCGCGGCTGCTCCGTCCAGGCCCGGGCCTGCGCCAGGAACGCCTGGGCCTGCGCCAGCTCCCGCGCCTCGGCTGTCAGCAGCGCCTGGAAGGCGAACGGCGGCAGCCCCGCCGACTCGCGTTCCCGCAGCGCATAGCGCGCGAAGCCCGCATAGTCGTGGCGCACCAGGGCCTGGTACAGCGGTTGTTCGGGATAGCCGGTCTGGATGTAGACCTCGGCGGGCGTGCCGGCGCGGCCGGCGCGGCCCGCCACCTGCATCAATTGCGCGAACAGGCGCTCGGGGGCGCGAAAGTCGTGCGAGAACAGCATGGCGTCGGCATTGAGCACGCCGACGAAGCCCAGGTTCTGGAAATCATGTCCCTTGGCCACCATCTGCGTGCCGACCAGGATGTCGATGTCGCCGGCATGCATGCGGGCGAACAGTTCCTGGGCGCTGCCCTTGCGGCGCGTGCTGTCGGCGTCGATGCGCGCGACGCGCGCGCCCGGAAAAAGCTCGCCCAGGTGCTCTTCCAGCCGCTGCGTGCCGCGGCCCATGGGCTGCAGGTCCTGGTTGCCACAGTCCGGGCAGGCCATCGGCACCCGCTGCTGCCAGCCGCAGTGGTGGCAGCGCAGTTCGTGGCGCCCCGGGCCGCCCGGCACGCGCGGCGGCTGGCGATGCAGCACCATGTAGGCCGAGCAGCGCGGGCAGCCGCTGACCCAGCCACAGGCGTCGCAATGCAGCACGGGCGCGTAGCCGCGCCGGTTCAGGAAGATCAGGGATTGCTCGCCGCTCTCCAGCCGCTGCGCCACGGCTTGCAGCAGCGGGGGCGCCAGGCCTTGCTGGAGCTTCACGTTGCGGGTGTCGAGCAGCCGGATGCGCGGCGGTTCCGCGGCCATGGCGCGCTGCGGCAGGGACAGCAGCAGGTAGCGGCCCGTCTGGGCGTGGTGCCAGGTCTCCAGCGACGGCGTGGCCGAACCCAGGATCACCGGCACGCCGCGGTCGCGGGCGCGCCAGATCGCCAGGTCACGGGCGGAATAGCGCAGCCCCTCCTGCTGCTTGTAGGACGGGTCGTGCTCTTCGTCCACCACGATCAGCCCGAGATCGGGCAGCGGCGTGAACAGCGACAGCCGTGTCCCCAGCAGTACGCGTGCCTGCCCCCGCACGGCGCGCAGCCAGGCCAGCAGCCGCTCGCCGTCGGCCAGTCCGCTATGGAGCACGGCGACCCCGCCCGTGCCCGCGATGGCCTCCAGCCGTCGGCGGAAGACCTGCTCCAGCTGCGGCGTCAGGTTGATCTCGGGCACCAGGAGCATCACCTGCCGGCCTTCGCGCAGGATCCGCTCGGCCACGCGCAGATAGACCTCGGTCTTGCCGCTGCCGGTCACGCCATGCAGCAGGACCGGCTTGAAGCCCGACAGCCCGGACAAGGCATCCACCGCCTCTTGCTGGGCGGCGTTCAACGTGGGCAGGGAAACCAGCGGAGTGGCAGGTGTCGCTTCCAGGCTTTCCGGTGGAGGAACACTTTGCTCGGAAGTGGGCACTCCCTCACTATCTGCCGCCACGCCTTTCTTGCGCCGCTCCCGCCTGGGCTTGGCCGCGCGCGCGGCCTTCGCGTCCAGCCGCGCCACCGGCCCGCCCGCCGCACGCTGTCCCTGGTAGGCCGCCGGCTTGCGCAGCGGTCCGGGCAGCGCGGGCAACATGACCTCGCCCAGCGGCCGTTGGTAGTAATCCGCCGCAAAAGCGGCCAACTTCAGCCAATCATCGGGGAATGGTGGCAGATCGTCCAGCATCTGCACCACGTCCTTGACCTGTTCGACCGCCAGCGCGGGCGCCGGCGGGGTCTCGATCACGATGCCGACCATCTCCCGCCGGCCGAAGGGAACGATCGCTCGCTGCCCCACCCGCGCGCCTGCCGGAGCGCGGTAGTCGAACAGCCCGGCCAACGGCACATCCAGTGCCACGCGTACCCAGGTCGCCCCTTCCTCCCCGCGCGGCGGGACGATGGATAGAGGGACGGACGGGGATGTGGACAACTGGCGGACTCCGGCAAAAGACCGCGGCGCCATGGCCGCGGGAACTTAAAGTAAAACCTCTGAACCTTTGCTAACCCCAGCGCTCGACAGGGAATTTTTTTCCGGACCGAAAGCTGTGGATAACTTTGGGGACAACCGGCGCACAAATAAGGTAATAGGTCGTAGACGAAAAGTGCTTACTTTGGGATCTAATGATACAGATCCACGAAAACCCAGATAAATCAACAACTTAAAGCCTACAACCGTAGTCCCATCTAGCGTGCAAGATGCATTCCCGGTCGTGGCGCGAATGTGCATAAGTTGAATCCGCATACCAGACAATACGGGTTAGCACTGCCATCCCGCCCCGCCGCGGCGGGGCTTGTCCACACTGAGCTAGGCGCTGCCGCGCTGCCGGCGGCTGTGCTGGTGGACGGCCTCGACCAGGACCTCCACCGCTTCGGGGGGCGTGAACTGCGAGATGCCATGGCCCAGGTTGAAGACGTGGCCGGGCACCGCGCCATAGCTGTCCAGCGTACGCGCCACTTCCGCCCGGATGCGGTCCGCGCCGCCGAACAGCGTCATCGGATCCAGGTTGCCTTGCAGGGCGACGCGGTCCCCCACGGCGGCACGCGCCTTGCCAAGATTGACGGTCCAGTCCAGGCCGACCGCATCGCAGCCGGACGCGGCGATATCTTCCAGCCACAGCCCGCCGCCCTTGGTGAACACGATGGCCGGCACCTGCCGGCCTTCATGCTGCCGGACCAGCCCGGCCAGGACTTTTCGGGTATAGGCCAGCGAGAACTCCTGGAACAGGCCGTCGGCCAGGACACCGCCCCAGCTGTCGAAAATCATGACAGCCTGGGCGCCTGCCTCGATCTGGGCGTTCAGATAGGCGACGACCGCCTGGGCATTCACCTCCAGGATCCGGTGCATGAGATCAGGGCGGCTGTACATCATGGTCTTGACCGTGCGGTAGTCGCTGGACCCCGCCCCTTCCACCATGTAACAGGCCAGGGTCCACGGGCTGCCGGAAAAACCGATCAGCGGCACGCGGCCTTGCAGGTCGCGCCGGATCTGCTTCACGGCCGCGAACACGTAGTCCAGTTCGGCCATGTCGGGCACGGCCAGCCTGGCCACGTCGGCCTCGCTGCGCAGCGGGCGGGCGAAGCGCGGTCCCTCGCCCACGGCGAAGTCCAGGCCCAGGCCCATGGCGTCGGGCACGGTCAGGATGTCGGAAAACAGGATGGCCGCATCCAGCGGAAAGCGCGCCAGCGGCTGCAGCGTGACCTCGGTCGCGTAGTCGGGATTCTTGGCCAGGCCCAGGAAGGAACCGGCGCGCGCGCGGGTGGCGTTGTACTCGGGCAGGTAGCGACCGGCCTGTCGCATCAGCCAGACCGGGGTGTATTCGGTTTCCTGGCGTGCGAGAGCCCGCAAAAAGACGTCATTCTGGAGTTTGGGCTCGGACACGGCGGACCTCGGCAAAGAGAAGCATGGGATTTTACCCGCCCTAGGCGAACTTCATCAGCAACAGGCCCGCCAGCAGCAGGCCCATGCCGGCCCAGCCGGCCGGGCGGATACGCTGGCCGAACAGGGCGCGCCCGGCCAGCGCTGTGGCCAGGATGCCCAGCGCGCCCCATGCGGCATAGGCCACCGACAGCTCGATGCCCTGCACCGCCACGTACAGGCAGGCAAAAGCACCGAAGACCAAGGCGATGGACAACGCGCCGTACATCCTGCGGGTGAAGCCCCGCGACAGTTTCAGGAAGATGTTGGCCGCCACTTCCAGGCCCGCCGCGACCAGCAGCATGACCCCGTGGAACCAGGCGAAGGAATCCAGCATGTTGCCCCCTACCGCGCGGCGGCAAGCACGGGGACGGCGGCGTCGTCCGCGGCGGGCGTCATGCCGCGCTTGATCAACAGGATGCCGCCCAGGACGGCGGCGATGCCGGCCGCCTTCATGGGGCCGAGGCTTTCACCGAACCAGGCCAGGCTGACCAGCGTGATCGCCACCAGCCCCACGCCTTCCCAGACGGCGTAGGCCAGCCCCACCGGCACGCGGATCACGGCCAGCGAGAGCGCGTAGTACGACGCGCCCAGCAGGATGAACATGGCCGCGAGGCCGCCCAGGTGGCCGTGGACACTGCTCCACTTCATGAAGCTCGTGCCCGCTACCTCGGCGGCGATGGCGACGGCGAGAAAAAACCAATGTCGCATGATGCGCTCCTCGTTTTCATGGCGATATTGCGGAATTGTTACCGTGCGAGCAACAATATCCCGGCCATGACGACGAAGGGCAGCAGCACCTTGGCGGCGGCGACGATGACCTCGGCCGGACGGAACGCGAACGCGGGGTTCGGCATCGCCGGCGGGGTCGGATGGGTGAATCGGGTCGTGATGGGCGTATTCATGATGCGCTTCCTTTGAATGACGGACGCACGCAGCCATGCGGCTGGCGCGGCAGTCGTGAGTCGTGGCGAGGCCTGGTCGCGGCAGCCGGACAGCGCGAGGCGTGCGCGGCGGCGCGAGCGTCCGGGCGACGCTAACGATCTGGTGCGGGCAGGATCGAGGAAGCGCTGAAGACACGGGCAGGATGGCTGCGGAATGCCAGCCGGACGCCATGCGTGGCATGGACGGGGATTCCGGAATATCCTGCGGTGAACGTGGCAGGGCGCCTTGCGATCGGTCCGCGGAACAGCGGGCAGAACATGGGGTCGCTCCCTATGGAAAAAGGATACTGACTACGAATACCAGTATAGGGCGCCATTGCTTCGATGCCTTGACCACATTGTTATCTATACTTGAACAATGGACCGCCTGACTCCCATACGCGCTTTCCTGGCCGTCGCCGACACCGGCAGCTTCACCGGGGCCGCGCGCAAGCTCGGCGTTTCACGCTCGGCCATCACCGGCCACATCCAGGAGCTCGAACGGCACCTGGGCACACAGTTGCTGAATCGCACCACCCGGCGCGTCTGGCTCACGCGCGAAGGCCGCCGCTACGCCGAGCGCGCCGGCATGCTGCTGGAAGGACTGGCCGAACTGGACGCGGAAATACAGACGCGCAGCGGCCGCGCCGAAGGCCACCTGCATGTGGAAATGGCCGAATCCGTGGCCAACGCGCGCGTCATCCCGCGCCTGCCGGAGTTCGTCCAGGCGTATCCCGACATCTCGCTGCGCATCTCGCTCAACGAAGGCGTGGTCGATCCCACCGTCTCGGGCGCCGATATCGGCCTGCGCGTGGGCCCGCTGCGCGACTCGCCGCTGCGCTTCAAGCTGCTGGGCCGGGGCAACTACATCATGGCGGCCAGTCCCGCCTACCTGAAGCTGTACCACGCGCCACGGCATCCGGACGAACTGCGCCGGCACCGGCTGATCGAGTTCTGGGATCCGGACACCGGCCGCCCCTACGACTGGCAACTGGTCAAAGGCAAACAGACCGTGAGCGTGGCCGCCGAAGGCCGCCTGATCGTGGACAGCACCCGCGCGGGGCTGACCTGCGCGCTGGCGGGACTGGGCATCTACGAAGACCTGGACTTCCTGCTGGCGCAATCGCTGGCGGAAAAACGCCTGGTGCAGGTACTGCCCGACTGGAAGCGCCCCGGCCCGCCCATCGCGGTGCTGTACACGGCGCGCCGTCCGGTGCCCCCGCACATCAAGGCCTTCGTGGACTTCCTCGTATCGGTGTTCGGGTCGGGACGCGCCTGAGGCGGGCCCGGGAAACCGGTCACTCCGGCACCATGCCGATCTTCCGGGCCACCGCCTGCCACTGGACGAGGTCGCTGCGCACGGTGGCGCCGAATTCCGCCGGCCCTTCGGGCAGGATCTCGAAACCGGACGCCACCAGGCCCGGGCGCACCCCCGGCTTGTCGAGCGCGCGCCGGATCGAGGCCGCCAGTTTCTCGACCACGGCCGGCGGCGTGCCGGCCGTGGTCATGACCCCGCCCCAGATGGTGGCCGAGTAGGTGGGAAAGCCCGACTCCTGCACCGTCGGCACGTCCTTGAGCAGCGACAGGCGACGGCTTTCCGCCGTGGCGATGACACGCACGCGCCCGCTCTGGATGAACGGCAGCGCCGAGATGATCGACGCGAACATGACCTGCACCTGGCCGGCGATGAGATCCGTCAGCGCCTGGCTGGCGCCCTTGTAGGGGACGTGCACCATGCCGATGCCCGAGACTTGCTTGAACAGTTCGGCCGCCATGTGGTGGGGCGTGCCGCTGCCCGGGGAGGCGTAGTTCAGGCGATCGGGATGTTCGCCTGCATACGCCGCGAGTTCGCGCATGTTCTTCACCGGCAAGGCGTTGTTGACCACGATGACGATGGGCTGGTTGGCGATGCGCATGACGGGAGCCAGGTCCTTGGCCACGTCGAAGGGGATGTTGCGCAGCACGAACGGATTGATGGTCAGCGTATTCGTGGCAAGCAGCAGCGTATGGCCATCCGGCGCCGCCTTGGCCACCAGGTCCGCGCCGATGTTGCCGCCAGCCCCTGGCTTGTTGTCGACGATGACCGGCTGGCCAAGGATATCCGCCAGCGGCTGCGCGATGTCGCGCGCCAGCACATCGTTACCCCCTCCCGCCGTGAAAGGCACGATGAAGCGCATCTGCCTGGCGGGGAAGGCGGTGCCTTGCGCCCGGGCGCCTGCCGACATTCCCCATGCCATCGCGGGCAACGTGGCCAGGAGGGCACGTCTGTTGTGGTCCATAGCTGTCTCCTCTCGGACGCGGGTCGTTTATTTTTAGTCCCAATATACGGAATATACTGACATCACATTCAGAATTTTTCTATCTATTTTTTCGTATTTTGGGATTTTGCTGAACAGATGGGCGAAACGCTCCCACGCCGCTGGCGCGGGAAGCCGGCCTGCCGGAGAGGTCAGGCCGGCGCGGTCCGCGGGTCCGCGATCTGCCGTATGCCGGCTTTCAGGGATTGCAGCAGTCCGTCCTTGTCCAGCACCTCGTAGCGCTCGGTGCGGAACACCAGGACAAGGCCGGCGGGCATGCTCAGGGGATCCTGTTCGATGGGCGCCGCCACCCCCACGTTGCCCTGGTCGAGTTCGCTGAAGGACACCGCGTGGCCGGCCCGCCTGACGGCGGCCAGCGACGCCCGGAACGCTTCCCAAGACTCGCCCATGCCCGCCTGGGCGATGGCCGCGGCATGCGCGCCATAGAGCCGCTTCTGGCGGACCGGCGGCAGGCAGGCAAGCAGCACCTTGGAGCCCGCGCCCCGGAAAAGCGGCATCACCCGTCCCCTGCCATAGCTCATGACGAGTTCCTGGTCGCCGCTTTCGCGGTGCGTGACCACGACCTGGTCTTCGTAGAAGACCGTCAGCAGCACGTCGCATTCGTACCGCTTGCGCAGGGATTGCATGACCGGCAGGCTGGCCATCAGGATCGGATCCCTTTGCCGGATGCAGTAGTCGAGCTGGATGATCCGCGGCCCCAGCGCGTACCCGCCCGCCGCGCGCGTCAGAAAGCCCGCGTCGCACAGTTCCTTCACATAGCGGTACGCGGTGCCCCGGCTGTAGCCGAGCGTGGACATGATCTCCTCGGCGGTCAGGACGGCATGTTCCGACGAGAAGGCGTCGAAAACGGCGAGCATACGTGTGAGACTGGACATGTCCGCGGATCCGGGGCGGTGGGAGGATTGCGGAATGCTACCGCATGCCATCGGCCGCAAGCTGATGATTGCCGGGCAGCACCTGCACCGGCGCCCGCTGCCCCTGGGCCGCCGCGGCCAGGCGCAGGTCCAGGGCGAGCGCGCGTTTGTCGGCCGGCAGCCACTGGCGGTCGTGCCCCCACAGGCTGGCCCCGTGCATGAGTTCGCAGGGCTGCCAGTCCCTTCCGACGCTGCGTCCGCCCCAGCCGTATTCGATCATCAGCGGAGACGGGGTACGGACGTAGAACGAGGTCATGAAGTCGTTGATGTGCCGGCCCAGCGTCACCGCCACGCGGTCGGCCTCGCACGACGCGATGTCGTAGCCCTGCCCGACGTCGTCGAGCGAACACAGTTCCACCATCAGGTGATGGATGCCGTCGGTGTCGGCCTCGATCAGCGCCAGGCTGTGATGGCGCGAATTCAGATGGAAGAAGAAAGCCTTGAAGGGTTCCCGCATGTAGTCGCTCAGGCGGAATCCCAGCAGGTCGCGATAGAACGGCGCCAGGGCGTCGACGTTGCGCGCGTTCAACACCACGTGGCCCAGGCCCAGCGGGCCCGTGCGAAAA
Organism: Alcaligenaceae bacterium SAGV5; assembly: GCA_009360345.1. Classification (GTDB taxonomy): domain Bacteria; phylum Pseudomonadota; class Gammaproteobacteria; order Burkholderiales; family Burkholderiaceae_B; genus Pigmentiphaga. The sequence continues at coordinate 316,538 of SPDP01000001.1, read as the reverse complement.
CCCGATATCGCGCGGCCGGGGCGAAACGGTTCACTGCCCTGGGCGGCGCCATGGAAAACCTCCAACCGGTTGCCAGCGGGATCGGACAGGGACAGCAGCTCCGCGACCTCCCTGCGGCGCGCCACCGCGTCCGGCTCCCGAACGAACGGCACGTTCGCGCGGTCCAGCCGGGCGGCCAGCGTGGCCAGCGCCCCGCCGTCGGCGACCTCCCAGCCGAAGAAATGCGGCTGCGCGGCGTCCGCGTCGAGCAGCAGGCGCTGTCGCCGATCGTCCATGCGCAGCGCCAGGGTGTGGCGGCTCCTGTCGGCGACCTGCATGCCCAGCAGCCGTTGGGCGAAATCTTCCCACTCCGCCAGCCGGGACGTGCCCAGGCCCACGTATCCAAGAGATTGCAGCATCACGCCGCTCCGTATCTTCAAAATCCCATAATACGTGAAAAACAAAACAATAAATCAGTAATTTTTTGCGTACATAAACATTTGTACTGTATATTGAGAAAAAAACGATACCAGGAGAAGTCGATGGAGACACCTTCCGCCCCGGAGGCGCCGCCGCCTGAAATCGGCAGCAGCCTGCCGACCTGCGGCTTCCGGACCAACTACCACGACGCCGGCAACGGCCCGGGCGTCCTGCTGATCCACGGCTCCGGTCCCGGCGTGACGGCCTGGGCCAACTGGCGCCTGACCATCCCCGTCCTGGCCCGGCAGGCCCGCGTCATCGCCCCTGACATGGTCGGCTTCGGCTATACGGAATCGCCGCCCGGTGTCCGGTACCACTGGTCCACCTGGGTAGACCAGCTCACCGCGCTGCTGGACGCGCTCAAGCTGGAACGGGTATCGGTGGTGGGCAACTCGTTCGGCGGCGCCCTGGCGCTCAAACTGGCGGCCCGGCATCCCGGCCGCGTCGACCGCCTGGTCCTGATGGGGCCCGTGGGCCTGCGGTTTCCCATCACCGACGGACTGGAGAAAGTGTGGGGGTACCAGCCCTCGGCCGCCGCGATGCGCGAATTGCTCGACGTCTTCGTCCACGATCCATCGTTGATCGACGACGACCTGGCCGCCATGCGCTACCGGGCCAGCATCCGCGACGATGTCCAGGCACGGTTCGGCAGCATGTTCCCGCCGCCCCGGCAGCGGATCCTGGACGACATGGCGACGGACGAAACCGTCCTGCGCACGATCCCGCACGAGACACTCATCATCCACGGGCGCGGCGACAAGGTCATCCCGGTCGAGGCCTCGCGGCGGCTCGCCCAGACGATGCCGCGGGCGCGCCTGGCCGAGATCGACCGCTGCGGCCACTGGGTACAGATCGAACAGCCGGCGGCGTTTACCGGACTGGTCGGGGAATTCCTGGCGCCACGCTGAAAGGAAACACCATGCGCAAACAGGATCTGCTGGGCCGATGGGCCCTCAGGCAATGGACGCAGGCCTACGACGATGGCCGCGTGACCCTCCCCATGGGGCAGGCCCCCCGGGGCTTCATCCAATATGACGACGGCCGCATGTTCTGCATGATCGAGCGGGCGGACCGGCAGGCTTTCGCCACCGGCGGGCAGTGGAACGCCAGCACCGAGGAAAAGGCGCGGGCCTACGAAGGCTTCATGAGCTATGCCGGCACCTACGAACTGGCCGGAGACGAAGTCCGGCAGCATGTCGACATGAGCCTGTTCCCGAACTGGGAGGGCGGCGTGCAGCGCCGCAAGGCGGCGATCGTCGACGGCCTGCTGCACCTGTCCGCGCGGCTGGAGGACGGCACGCCCGAGGCCCGCACCGCCAGCCTGGTGTGGGAACGCGCCGGCCGCGCCATCATTTCCTGAGGGGTGCTTCATGCAAGACATTGCCAGCCTGATCCGCGACGCATCGGTCCACAGCAGCCTGTACGCCGACCCCGCCATCTTCGACCAAGAAATGGCAACCATCTTTGGCAAGGGATGGGTCTATGTCGGCCATGCCTCCGAAATTCCCCGGCGCGGCGACTATGTGCGGCGCACGATGGGGCTCGAACCCGTGCTCCTGATCCGGGGCGCCGACGGCATCCACGTCGTGGCCAACCGCTGCGCCCATCGCGGCAACCTGCTGTGCCAGCCCGAGCGGGGCAACCGCCGCACGCTGGCCTGTCAGTACCACGGCTGGATCTTCTCGCCCGACGGCGCGCTGCTCGACATGCCGCTGTCCAGCGTTGAGCCCGATGGATCGCTGCACCTGAAGCGCGCCCGCGTCGACAGCTACAACGGCTTTGTCTTCGCGACGTTCAACCCGTCGCCCATTCCGCTGCTGGAACATCTCGGCCACGCCGTCCACGCGCTGGACCGCCAGATCAACCTGTCGCCCGAGGGCGAGATCGAACTGCGCGGCCCGTGGATCAAGCACCTGTTCCGCGCCAACTGGAAGATGCTGTCCGAGAACGAGGCCGACGGCTATCACGTGGGCTTCGTGCACGACTCCTTCACCAAGAGCGTGGGCACCCCCGGCAAGTACGGCAACATCCTGTCCGGCGAAGAGGACCGCATCACGGCGGTGGTCCGCTACCTGGGCAACGGCCACACCGAACTCGACTACGGCCCGACCTACGACCGGCCCATGACCTGGCTGGGCGTGGACGAGACGCGCTATCCGGACTACACGCGGGACATGATCCACCGGCACGGCGAACCGGCCGCGCGGGAAATCATGCGGGCGGGACCACCCCATACCTTCATCTTCCCCAACCTGTTCCTGGCCGAGACCTGCCTGGTCATGATCCAGCCGCTGGGCGTGGGCGAGACCGTCAACTGGCACACCCCGCTCTACCTGAAAGGCGCGCCCGAGGAACTGAACCGGCGCATCATGCGCCAGGGCGAGGTCGCCCTGGGGCCATCGTCGTTCCTGACGGCCGACGACGCCATCATCGCCGAACGCCAGTGGCGCGCGCTGAAGGGCTCGCCGGCATGGCTGGACCTGAGCCGCGGCCAGTCCCGCGAAACGACGACCGAGAGCGGCGTGGTGGTCTCCCACTACACCGACGAGACTCCCAACCGGGGCTTCTGGCAATGCTACCGGGACATCATGGCGGACACCGCCCAGCCGACGCTCTAGAAGGACATGCCATGCAGACCCCCCTGTTGCCGCTCGACGAACACCGGATGCTGGAGCGCTTCGTCTACCTGGAAGCCCGGCTGGCGGACGAATCGCGCTTCGACGAATGGGAAGCGCTCTGGGACGAGAGCATCCGCTACTGGGTGCCCGTCGTCATCGACGGCCAGGAGCCGGACCCGGACCGCGACGTCTCCATCATCAACGACAACCGCTCCCGGCTGGCGACCCGCCTGCGGCAGTTGCGCACCGGCACGCGGCACAGCCAGGCGCCTCGCTCCATCCTGCGCAGGATGCTGTCCAACCTGACGGCGGACAAGGAGGAGGACGGCGACTACCGCGTCGCGGCCAACTTCGCCATCTACGAGTACCAGGTGCAATCGGTCAACCAGTTGAACGTCTGGCCGGGCCGGGTCGAGTACGGGCTGCGGCAAGTGGACGGCCAGCTCAGGATGTTCCTGAAGAAAGTGTCCCTGGTCCACGCCTCGGGCCCGCTGCCCAGCCTTTCCTTCCTGATCTGACCATGGCCCGCGCTCCGCTCTCGGCCATCGTCGGCCTGGGCTTCAGCCCCCTCTCCCGCGAACCCGCCGGCTCCGTGCGCGCGCTGGCGGCCGCCGCCGTGCGGGCCGCCATGGCGGACGCCGGGGTGGACCAGGAACAGGTGGACGGCCTGCTGCTCAACCCCAGCGCGCTGGCCGATCCCGGCGTCCTGCCCCCCAAGGTACAGGACGACATGGGCCTGCGCACACTGGGGATGTTGACCACGATCGAAGGGAAAGGCTCGTCGGCCGTCCAGATGGTGCAGGTCGCCACGGCGGCCATCCGCAGCGGCCTGGCATCCATGGTCGCCTGCGTGTTCGCCGATGCGCCCATCGGCCCGGCACGCGGCGGCGGGGCGTCCTTCAGCAACGAAGGCTCGCTGACGGGCATCGCGGGCTGGGACGCCTCCTACGGCCTGTTCGGCCCGGTGGGGTCCTACGCGCTGGCCGCGCGCCGGTACATGGCCCTGCACGGGGCCAGCCCCGACCACCTGGGCGCCTACGTCCTGGCCTGCCGCCAGTGGGCCGCGGGCAATCCCCTCGCTTTCCAGCGCGCACCGCTCACGCTGGCGCAGTACCACGCTTCCCGCATGATCGTCGAACCCTTCCATGTGCTGGACTGCGCCTACCCGGTCAACGGCGCGGCGGCCGTCATCGTGGCCGGCGCCGACCGCGCCGCCGATGCCGGCCGGCGGCCGGTATTCGTCCACGGCATGGGGCAGGGCCATGCCAGCGCGGACACGCCGGTGGGGCCGCACGACCTGGCCACCGCCGGACAGCTCGCCGGCCGCAAGGCCTACGCGATGGCGGGCGTGGGGCCGAAGGACGTCTCGATGTGCCAGTTCTACGACGCGTTCTCGTACTGCGCCCTGGCCGCGCTCGAGGACTACGGACTGTGCGGCCGGGGCGAGGCCGCCGGCATGGTGCAGGACGGCACCACCGCGCCCGGCGGCGCGCTGCCTGTCAATACCGGCGGGGGCCAGTTGTCGGGCTACTACCTGCAAGGCATGACCCCGCTGAGCGAGGCCGTCATCCAATGCCGCGGCGACGGCGGCGAGCGGCAGTGCGCGGCCAACGACATCGTGCTGGTGAATGGTTCGGGCGGCAGGCTGGAGTATCACGCCGCGCTGATCCTGAGCCCCCACCGCACGCTCGCCTAGGACCCGCCATGCAGCTTCCTTCCGATCATTTCGAACGCCGCTTCCTGGACTTCATCGCGATGCGCGAACTGCGCGTGCCGCGCCTGCGCGGCAGCGGCCAGATCCTGGGCTACGGGTCGCACGGCTACGGCGCGAATCCGGATGACATCGAGTGGATTCCCGCCAGCGGCCGGGCGACGCTCCATTCGTATGCCGTCTACCGGCAGCAGTACCACCCGGACTTCCCGCCGCCCTACAACGTGGCGCACGTCGAACTCGAAGAAGGCCCGCGCCTGATCAGCCGGATCGTGCCGGACGAGGGCGCGGCCATCGTCATCGGCATGCCGCTGCGCGCGCGATTCGATCCGGCCGGATGCCTGGTGTTCGTTCCCGACCCCACCCCGGCGACATGACTCCCCTACGGAATCCCCGCTCATGACCGAACCTTCACCCAACACCTGTCCGCCCCCTTCCCGCGCCGCCGGCGCACTGGACGGCGTCCGGATCCTGGACCTGAGCCGCGTGCTGGGCGGCCCCTATTGCACGATGATCCTGGGCGACCACGGCGCGGAGATCATCAAGGTGGAACCCCCGCAGGGCGATGACACGCGCGGCTGGGGCCCGCCCTTCGCCGGCACGGACACCGAACGCGGGGACGCCAGCTATTTCATCGGCGTCAACCGCAACAAACGGTCGATGGTGCTGGACCTGTCACGCGAATCGGGACGGGCCGTGCTGTTGCGGCTGCTGGAGGAGGCCGACGTCCTGGTCGAGAACTTCAAGCCCGGCACCATGGAAGCGTGGGGCCTGGGCTATGAGCACGATCTCGCGCCGCGCTTTCCTCGCCTGATCCATTGCCGGGTATCCGGCTTCGGCGGCCACGGCCCCCTGGGCAACCTGCCGGGCTACGACGCGGTGCTGCAGGCCATGAGCGGATTGATGAGCGTGAACGGCACGCCCGAGACCGGGCCGCTGCGCATCGGCACCCCCATCGTCGACCTGGCCACGGGCCTCTACGCGACGATAGGCATCCTGATGGCCCTGCACGAGCGCCGCCGCTCGGGCCTGGGCCAATATGTGGACATGGCGCTGTACGACTGCGCGATGTCGCTGCTCCATCCGCACGCGGCCAACTACTTCCTGGACGGCAGCCGACCGCGCCTGACAGGCAACACGCATCCGAACGTCACGCCGTGCGACAAGTTCGCCACCCGCAGCGGCGAGATCTTCGTGGTCATCGGCACCGACCGGCAATTCCGGCGCCTGGTGGAACTGCTCGGCATACCGGCGCTCGCGGCCGATCCGCGCTTTGCCACGAACAGCGACCGGTCGCGCAACCGGGCCGCGCTCTATCCCCTGCTTGCCGAGGCCCTGGCACGGCACGACGGCGTAGCCCTGAGCCGGACCCTGCTGGCGGAAGGCTTGCCCATCGGACCGATCCTGGGCATGGACGACGCGTTGGGCGCGGACCATACGCACGCCAGGTCCATGGTCTATGAGCGCGACGGCTACAAAGGCCTGGGCACGCCCATCAAGCTCTCCCGCACGCCCGGCGGCCTGCGCAGGACGCCGCCCGCGCTGGCCGAGCATGCACGGGAGATATTGCGCGAAGCCGGCTTCGCGGACACCGACATGGACGAACTGGACCGCGCCGGCGCGACGGCGCCCCGGCGCGCGCGCTGATCCCTTTTCCCGGAGTATCGAATGCCCCCACAGGACGACTGGCGCGAGGCCTGTCTTTCCCGCGACCTACCCGAGGCCGGTACGCTGGCCGTCACCCTGGACGAACAGGTTTTCTGCCTGTACCGGGTCGAAGGCGACACCTTCGCCACCGCCGACCGTTGCAGCCACGGCCGCGGAAGCCTGTCCGAAGGCATCCTGGAAGCCCACATCATCGAGTGCCCGTTCCACCAGGGCTGCTTCGACATCCGGACCGGCGCCCCCACGGCGCTGCCCTGCAACCGGCCCGTCAAGACCTACGCGACCCGGGAAGCGGACGGCATCGTCTGGCTGGACATCAGTCCGCGCGACGTGGCCGATCAATCCTAGGATCGGTCATCGCTGCACCGCCGGCCGGCTGGCGGCGGGACAATTCCTGCGGCGATATGGATCCGCCGCGATCTCGTGCTTGCGCATCAACTGCCAGAATGCCCGGCGGTTCTTGTGGGCGGCGCGCGCCGCCTGCGAGATGTTGCCGTGATGGCGCAGCAGCATGTCGGCAATGTAATGGCGCTCGAACTCGGTCACGATCCTGGCCTTGGCCGATTGAAAGGGCTCGCGCGATGCGGGGTGGTCGGCTTCGTCGCCGCCGCATCCGGGTGGGGGTTCGCTCTCGTCCTCGTCCTGTGGCGCATCGATGGCCTGTCCGGCGCCGGGCCGACGGCCCGCCCCCGCGAGCTGTACCAGGCGCGTCTTGAACTCTTCAGCGCACATCGGGTAGCGCATGAAATCATCCAGCCCGAACGACAGCAGATCCTGCAGGCCAGCCGCGCTCATGTCACGCACCAACCCCAGGACGGGCGTCCTCAGGGCGTCGCCGGCCACCGCCAGCGCGGTGCGCGTCCATCCCAGGGTGGCCAGCGTGACCGGCAGCAGGCAGACGTCGTAGCGCTTGAGCGCCAGCGCCTGGCGCGCGAGCGCCACGGCGGATGCGGGCGTGCCCGCCGCGGGCCTGTCCAGGTGCACGCCGTGCAGCGCGATGCGTTCGCGCGCTGCCGCCCAGTCTTCCATCAGCTCGCGCATCCACCGCGCATGCTCGGGCACCATCAATACGCCGCAATCGATCATTCCCTTCATCATCCCGCCTCAGATTGTCCGAGCCGCCAGACTAGGGACCCGCGGCAAGGATCTCAATCAGAGGAACCAACAAGCGCAGATCTGCGTATCCAGTTACCAGCGGCCCGGCCGTTAACGATCGATCCGGCGGGCCCGTCCGGCCCCGGCTCCCGGCCGCCGGGGCGCCAACTCATATCCTGCTACAAATTCGTTGTGACTTGCCCGGCGATGGATCCGATTCTGCGGCACACTGCACGATTGGCAGTCCGGAGTTGGAGTCCAGCATGACCAAGCCTAGCCTACGTTCCACCGCATCGCTCATCCTTGTCACCACCGCCCTGTCCTGGGGGTTGCCGGTACGCGCCGACGACCTGCGCGAGTCCACGGGCGGCCGCGAGAATTCCGTCGATGCATCCCCCCGCTCCTACGGCGGCAACGGCTTGCGCCTGGGCGCGCGAGCGCCCTCGTCCACCGGCCTGGGGGGCAGCGGCCTGCATGCCTCGCTGGATACCCCGGCTTCGAGCGGCGCCCAAGCCAGCACCGGCAAGGCCGCCGCGCAGCAGCCCGCCCTGGGCACCCGCGCGAAAAAGAAAGACGGGCGCTGATCCGCGCCCGTCCGCGGCGGGACTAGGCCAGCGGCGCGACACGCTGCTCGATCGCGCCGAAGACACTGTTGCCCGAGCGGTCGAAATGCTCGATGCGCACCGTATCGCCGAATTGCAGGAACGGGGTCCGGGCCGCCCCCTGCCGGATGGTCTCCAGGGCCCGGGCTTCGCCCAGGCAGCCCACGCCCACGGATTCGTCCTCGTTCGAGACCGTACCCAGTCCCACCAACGTCCCCGCCTCGAACGCGCGCGTCTGTGCAACGTGGGCGATCAGATCTCCGTAATGGAACGCGACGTCGGTGCCAGTCTCGATACTGCCCAGCGGCTCGCCGCGCACCCAGCATTTCATGGTGCCCGACACCAGTCCATCGCCCCATAGCTCGCCCAGTTCGTCCGGAGTCACCGCGATAGGCCCGAGACTGGAAGCCGGCTTGCCGACCAGGAAGCCGAACGTGCGCTTGAGCTCGCCCGGAATGATGGCGCGCAGCGACACGTCGTTGAGCAGCACGAACAAACGGATGTGTTCGCACGCGCCTTTCGCGTCCACGCCCAGCGGCACGTCGCCGGTGATGGCGGCGATCTCCGCCTCGAAGTCGATGCCGTCGTCTTCCGACGGCAGGCGCACATCCTCGTTCCAGCCCATGAAGCCGTGCGAGATGCCCTGGTACATCAGCGGCTTCTGGAAAAAATCGTCGGGCACCGATTCGCCGCGCGCCTGGCGGTTGCGCTGGATGTGGCTGGGATACGCCGCGCCGTCCAGGTACTGGTAGGCGCGGGGCAGCGGCGCGGCCAGCGTGGCCAGGTCCAGCGCGAAGGCGCCGGCGGCCCGGCCGGCGTTCAGGTCCTCGTACAGTGCCTGCAGCCTGGGGCTGGTGCGCTCCCAGTCGTCCAGCGCCGACTGCAGCGTGGGCGCGATGGCCGCCGCGCTCGCCGCCGTGGCGAGATCACGGCTGACCACGAGCAATGCGCCGTCGCGCCCCGCGCGTTGCGATGCCAATTTCATTCCAGCTTCTCCAAGAGTGCGGCGCGCGGCCCCTTGCCGGCGCCCGATGATGTGCGGGTCCTGTCCTAGGCAGAATTGCCCGGGCGGAACCCGTCCCAGACCTCGTCGTAGTCCGGTTGCAGGTTGGGCGCCGCCAGCGCCTGCACCGTCGGGCGGTACACGTGGCGGCTCTCGAACATGAAGGCCATCGTGTCTTCCAGCCTGCGCGGCGCCAGTGCCTCGTTGCTGGCCCGCTCGAAGGTGGTGGCGTCGGGACCGTGCGGCAGCATGCAGTTGTGCAGGCTGATTCCGCCCGGCACGAAACCCTCGGCCTTGGCGTCATAGACGCCGCGCACCAGTCCCATCAGCTCGCTCATCACGTTGCGGTGGAACCAGGGCGGGCGGAACGTATCCTCCATCACCAGCCATCGGGGCGGGAAGATCACGAAGTCGCAATTGGCGGTGCCGCCGATTTCCGACGGCGAGGTCAGCACGGTGTTGATGGACGGGTCGGGATGGTCGAAGGTGATGCTGCCCACGGCCATGAAATGGGCCAGATCGTACTTGCAGGGCGTCAGGTTGCCGTGCCAGGCCACCACGTCCAGCGGCGACGACGAACGCTCCAGCTCCCAGAACCCGCCCAGGAACTTGCGCAGGATGCGCACCGGTCCCGCGGCGTGGTCGCAGGCCGCGACCGGCGCCAGGAAATCCCGGGGATTGGCGAGTCCGTTGGAGCCCAGCGGCCCCAGTTCCGGCAGCCTGAAGGGCGCGCCGTAGTTCTCGCACAGGTAGCCCCGCGCCGCGCCGTCGGACAGATCGACGCGGAAATGCACGCCGCGCGGCAACAGCAGGATCTCGCCCGGCACGACTCGCAGGCGGCCCATCTCGGTGTGGACGTCGAGTCCGCCCGACTGCGGCACCACCAGCATTTCGGCATCGGCGTTCATCAGATAGCGGCCGCGCATGGACGCATTGGCGCGATAGACATGGACGGCGGTGCCGCTCTGCGTCTCGGCGCTGCCGTTGCCCGCGACGGTCACGATGCCATCGACGAAATCCGTACCCTGGGCGGGCGCCGGCCAGGCATTCCAGCGCAACCGGTTGGCCGGCGCCGCCACCCCGGTGAACGGAGCGGTCAACCAGGTCGGATGCGCCACCGCGTGGGCCTTCCCATGAGCCGCGGAGGGCCGCAAACGGTAGGTCCAGGTACGCAGGTTCACCGCGCGGGGCGCCGTGAACGCCGTGCCCGAGATCAGTTCCGCGTACAGGCCATGCGCCACCCGCTGCGGCGAATTGCGGCCCACGGGCAGCACGCCCGGACTGGCCTCGGTCGCGAACTCATTGCCGAATCCGCTCTGGTACTGCGGCTCCGCCGCGACTGCCCTGTCCATCCTTGCCTGCTCCTTGCTCAATTCGCGACGATGTTGGCCTGCTCGACAACCTTCTTCCAGCGCGCGATTTCCGACTCGATCATGGTCCGCATCTGCGCCGGACTGCTGCCGCTGGGCTCGCTGCCTATGTCGTTGACGGCCTTGCGGAACGCGGGATCCTGGAGCATGGCGGCCAGCGCGGCGTGCAGGCGGTCGACGATGGGGCCGGGGGTCTTGGCCGGCGCCGCGATGCCCAGCCATGAATACACCTGGAACCCGGAGACGGTATCGGCCGCCACGGGAACGCCCGGAAGCAACGGCCACGGCTTGGCGCTGGTGATGGCCAGCGCGCGCAGGGTGCCCGCCTTGAGCTGCGGCGCGGCCACCGTGGCGGTATCCACCAGCACGTTCACATCGCCGGCCAGCACGGCCTGCACGGGCGCCGCGCCACCCCGGTAGGGCACGTGCAGCATCTGCACGCCCGCCGTGGCGGCCAACAGCTCGCCGGTCAGGTGCTGGGTCGAACCCACCCCCACCGAAGAAAAGGACACGGTGCCCGGCCTGGCCCGTGCCGCGGCCAGCAGGTCGGCCAGCGTGCGCGCCGGATTGTCGGCCTTGACGCTGACCACGAACGGAAACGCGGTCACGGTGGAAATCGGCTGGAAATCCGCGACCGGATCGTAGGGCAGCGACTTGTTCACCGCGGCCGAGACGGTATGCCCGCCGGTCAGCATCACCAGCGTGTAGCCATCGGGCTCGGCCTTGGCCACGTAGCTGGACGCGACCACGCCGCCCGCGCCGCTCTTGATTTCCACGACGACCGGCTGGCCCAGCGCGGCTTGCAGGTGGCGGGCCACCAGCCGCGACACGGTGTCGGCATTGCCGCCGGCGCCGAAGCCGTGGATCAGTTGTATGGGCCGCTCGGGGTAGGCCGCGCCCGCCGCGCCGGCCAGCGCGGTTGCCAGGACTGCGCCGATGATGCGCTCGTACATGATGGGGTCTCCTCGGTATTCTTGCAGTGCTTTCCGCTGGCCGGAAAATCCCGGCGGCACCGTGAAGGGCAATATATGATTGGTCCGATCAGCAGGCACCCGCATTTCCACGGAATGGACACGACTTATGGCTAGCGGCAGCACCACGGCGGAGCCGGGCAGCATCGAACGCGCGGTGCAGTTATTGAAGCTGCTGGCCACCGCCGGCAAGCGAGGCCGCGCCCTCACGCAACTGGCGGAGGCCACCGCCCTGCCGCACTCCACGGTGCACCGGCTGCTGCGCCGCCTCATGCACGAGCACCTGGTCATCCAGAAAGAAGCGGACAAGTGGTATGCGCTGGGGCCGCTGGCCTTCGAGCTGGGACTCGCGGCCATGGCCGCCTACGACCTGCGCGAACATTGCCGGGCCAGCCTGGACAGGCTGGCCGAGGAAGTCGGCGACACGGTCTATCTGTCGGTGCGCAGCGGCAGCGAATCGGTCTGCGAGGCGCGGCACGAAGGGCCGTCGCCGATCCGGGTCAACACCCTGTCCATAGGCAGCCGCCGGCCGCTGGGGCTGGGCGCGGGCGGGCTGGCCATCCTGGCCTACCTGCCCGAGGCCGAGCGCGAGGACATCATCGCGACCGACGGCCGGCGCATCTGCGAAGAAGGCCGTTTGACCGAGGCCGACTTGCGCGCCGCCATCGAAGCCTGCCGGCGCCAGGGCCATTCGCTGATCCGCAACCGCGTCACCCTGGGCGTCACCGCGGCCGGCGTGCCCATACGCGATACGCTGGGCCAACCCATCGCCGCAATCAGCGTCGCCGCCATCGACGACCGCATGCGCGAGGAACGCGTGACCTCGCTGGCGCGGCGCCTGCATGAACACGCCAGGGAGATCGAAGCTTCGATGCGGGGCCGTCCGGCCTGACCCCGGCGCGAACGGCCGGCGACGCCCCGCCGGCGCGCTACAAACTCGCCTTCGCTTCCTGTTCGAGCAGGGCCATGAAACGTTCGAGCAGGGGCGACGCGGTATCCGACCACAGCATGCCTATCGTCGTGGGAACACCCGCGAACGACAGCGGCAGCCGCCGCAGCAATCCCTGCCCGGCGAACAGCGCGATGACTTTTTCCGACGTCGCGAACAGGCAGTCCAGGCGGCGGGCGACATGGTAGTTGGTCAGTACGGAGGCCGATTCGAGCACGACGCGCGGCAGCGGGAGATGTTCCTGCGCCAGGGTGTTCTCCAGCATGCCGCGTATCGGCGATTCGGCCGGCGGAATGATCCACGGGTAGGCGCAGGCGTCGCGCCAGCTCACGGGCCTTCGTCGCCGCGCCAGCGGATGCGGCGACGGGGCGGCCACGCATAAGGTGTCCTCGTACAGCAGCCGCCGGTTCAAGGACCCGGCGTAGCCGGTCGTTCCAAGACGGCCGATGACGAGATCGAGCTTGCGCTCGCCCAGCAGCGGCAACAGGTGGTCCATGGTGCCTTCCAGGCTCTGCACTTCCAGGTCCAGGCCTGCCTGCTGGACCCGCGCCAGCGTACCCGGCAGCAGGACCGGACCCAACGCGGCCAGCACGCCGATGTGCAGCCGCCCCGCTCCGCCGCTGCGCTGGGCCTCGAGCTGGCCATGCAGCCGCGCCATGTCGGTCAGCACGCGTTCTGCGTGATGCATCACCAGCCGGCCGCTGTCCGTCAATGCCATCCGGCGCGTCGAACGCTCGAACAGCGTCACGCCCAGCGCCGACTCCAGATCCTTCACCCACTTCGACAACGCGGGTTGGGACAGGCCGCACAGATCCGCTGCGCGGCCGAAGCTGCCGGTGCGGCCGAGCATCACCAGCATTTCGAGGTGGCGGAATTTCAACCGCCGGACCCACTGTACCGACCTTTCGTTATTCATATATTTTTTTACATAAATCGAGCCCGATTTTTCACTGGTTCCAACAGGGCGTCAATCCTAAGCTAGGCGACATGAGACGGTGCGCCCCGACGGGCGCCTCCATCGGTCGACACTTTTGCATGAGGACACTCCATGGCGGAAATTCTGGGCCTGGGCGCTACGCACTATCCCGGCTTCTGGATGCGCGACGACGATATGTCGGTCATCCTGAAACGGACGCTGAACGGGAAACGCCTCGATCCGAGCCTGAGGGACACGCGCAACTGGCCCGAGGCCATGCGCGAAGAATGGGGCAGCGATGACGGCGCCGCGGCGGCCGGCCGCCATCGCGCGCGCTCCTTTCGAGCGTTCGACGAACAGCGCCGCCTGCTGGACGCGTTCCAGCCCGATTTCATCCTGATGTTCGGCGACGACCAGTACGAAAACTTTACCGAGGACATCGTGCCGCCATTCTGCGTCTACCTGGCGGACACCATGGTATCGCGGCCCTACGACGTGCCGGAGTCATCGCCCTTTCCCTGGCGCAATCATTGGGACGAACCGCGGACCGCCTCCTTCCGGCACACGGGACACCCCGAAGGCGGCCGCTATCTGCTCAACCGCCTGAACGAAGCGGGCCTGGCGCTGCCGTATGCGTACCGGCTCAGGTACGACCGGGGCCTGCCCCACGCCTTCATCAACACCCTGCTCTACCTGGACGCCGATCGCCGGGGATTCCCCCATCCGGTCGTGCCCTTCCACGTCAACTGCTACGGCGGCGACCTGATCCGCATGCACGGGGGACTGGCCCCGCCCAGCGAAGCCGGCGCCGAACCGGACCCCGCCTCGCCTTCCCCCCGCCAATGCTTCGAACTGGGCCAGGCCATCGCGCGCGCCCTGGCCGCTTCGCCCTGGCGCGTGGCGATCGTGGCCTCATCCAGTTGGTCGCACGCCTTCCTCACACCGCGACATGGCTGGCTGTATCCCGATCACGACAGCGACCGGGCCCGCCTGGACGAACTCACCCACGGCGACTTTCGCGAATGGGGCGCGTTGACCACCGCCAGCCTGGAAGCCGCCGGCCAGCACGAACTGCTGAACTGGATCGTGCTGGCCGGCGCCATGACCGAGCTGGGCCGCCGCCCCCGCGTCATCGACTACATCGAAACCCACGTATTCAACGCCAATCGTTGCTTCGCGGTATTCGACCCGGCGTAGTGCCGGACAAAAGAACCATCACAGGAGACCCGCCATGCGCCTGAAGCCCCATCACCTGCTGTGCCTCGCCACACTGTCCCTGCTGCTGGCGGCGCCGGCCGCGCGTGCGCAGCAGCATGCGTATCCGACCAAGCCGATCAAGGTCGTCGTGCCCTTCCTGCCTGGCGGCACGGCCGACACGCTGATGCGCCTGATCGCGGCCAGGGCATCGCCCATGCTGGGGCAGCAGGTCGTGGTCGAGAACCGGGCGGGCGCGGGCGGCAACATCGGCGCCGACGAAGTCGCGCGCGCGGCGGCCGACGGCTACACGCTGCTGTTCACGCCGCCGGGCCCGCTGGCCATCAATCCCTACGTCTTCCCCAACATGCCCTACGATGCGCGCACGGCGTTCCGTCCGGTCAGCATCGTGGCGTCCATGCCCAGCGTCCTGGTGGTGGGCCCCCGGGTCGAGGCGGACAACCTGCAGGACCTGATCCGCCATGCCAAGGCGCATCCGGGCAAACTGACCTATGCCTCGCAGGGATACGGAACGACGACGCAGTTGCTGGGCGAATTGTTCTCGATCAAGGCGGGCGTCGAACTGGTGCACGTTCCCTACAAGGGCGCGCCTCCCATCCTGGCGGACCTCCGGGCGGGCCGCGTGGACATGGTCTTCTTCGACTCGGCCAATGCCCTGCCCCAACTGGCGCAGAACACCGCCCTGCGGGCGCTGGCGGTCACCAGCGAGCGGCGCAGCCCGGCGCTGCCGGACGTGCCGACGCTGCGCGAAGCCGGCTTCCCCGACATGGTCACGGCCGTATGGATGGGGCTGGCTGCGCCCGCGGGCACGCCCGACGCCATCGTGCAGACATGGCAGGATTTGCTGGACAGGATCATGCGCGTGCCCGAGCTGCGCAAGCGCTTCGAGGACCAGGGCGCGGAGCCGCTCGCAAGCGGCCCGGAAGACATGCGCCGCACCATCGAGCAGGACACGCGGCTATGGAGCGGCGTGATCCGCGCGACCGGCGCCTCGAACCGGTAAGGCGTTCCGCGGCGTCAGGGTTCGATGCGCGGCGATACCGCCGGCGTGCCGGCCGGGGGCGTGGCCTTGGCCACGCCCAGCCAGGCCAGAGCGGCCAACAACAATACGCCGGCGCCGAATTCGCGCGAAGTCGAGACGATGTCGCCGCGCAGCGCCACGTCATAGCCGGCCAGGATGGCGGGCACGCCCATGGCGAGATAAGACACCACGAACAGCACCGACAACACGCCCGCCCGGCCAGCGGGAGGCAGGGGCGCGATCACGTTGCGCAGCGCGCCCTGGAAACCCGTGCCGAATCCCATGCCCGCGACCGCGGTACCCACCATGAACAGCACCACCGAATGCAGCGACAGCGAGGCCAGCACGACAACCATGCCGAACATCAGGGAGAGCGCGCCCATGCGCGACAGGAACCGCGCCGAACGATCGCGCAACAGGACCACCGCCACGACACCGCCGCCTGCCATGATGAACAGGGCCAGCCCGCCTAGCAGGCTCGAGCCCGATCCCACCAGGCTGCGCAGCAGCGTCGGGCCAAGCGATGCATAGAAACCGCCCAGGCCCCACACGGCCACCACGGCCGGCGCCGCCAGCAGCAGCGGCATCCGCACTTCCGGCGGCAGCGCGAAGCCGGGCTTGAGCGAGGCCCAGGCGCCCGGCCGCCGCCGCGCGGTCTCGGCAATGAAGAAGACCCCCACGCCTTGCAGCACGAAGATCGCTCCCAGGATCACGTAGATCAGGTGCGTGGGCGCGGGCAGGTACTGCACCATCAGCCCGGCGACGATTCCACCCGTGCCGGTGCCCAGCATGGGCGCCAGTGCATTGGCCAGCGCGCCGCGCGTCTTGTCGATATCCAGCATCCCGGCGCCCACGGCCGCAATCGCGGCTCCGGCCGACAGGCCCTGGATGATGCGGCCCGCCAGGAGGTCCGCCAACCCTCCGGCGGTGGCGAAGACCACCATGGCCGCGGCCTGCGCGACCGCCGCGGCCATGAGCACGGGCCGCCGGCCGATATGATCGGACAGGCGCCCCGCCACCAGCAGCGCCACCAGCACGGCCAGCGCATAGCTGCCGAACACCACGGTCAGCATGGTGGTCGAGAAGCCCCATTGCTGCTGGTAGATCGCGTATAGCGGGGTCGGCGCCGCCGACCCCGCCAGGAACGCTACGGTGATCGATGCCAGCAGATGGAAACTGAAGCGCGACGACAAGCGCCCGGCGGCCTGGGGGCAGGCGGAGGCGGGAACGGCCTTGGCGGGGGAAACGCATGTCATGGCGGAATCCGGGGAACATTGAACAGACAGGTCTGTCTGATTTGCTTGAAGTGTACAGACCTGTCTGGTAATGTCAAGGCATGGCCATGAATATGACAAAAAGCCCCGAAGCACGCCGTTCCGCCCGCCAGCGCCTGCTCGACGCCGCGGACGAGCTGTTCTACGAAGGAAGCATCCATACGGTCGGCATAGACCGGGTCATCGAACGCGCCGGCGTGGCCAAGGCCTCGCTGTACGACACCTTCGGCAGCAAGGAAGCATTGATCCAGGCCTATCTGCTGGCCCGCCACGAGGCCCGCAAGGCGCGTATTGCCGACCGCCTGGCCGACTACCCCGGGCCGCGCGAACGTCTGCTGGGCGTCTTCGACATCATGCGGGAAACCGCCTCGGGCCCCCGCTTCCGAGGCTGTCCGTTCAGCCGCGCGGCCGCCGAGGCCGCGCCCAGCGCGGGCATCCGGGAAGCCTGCGACACCGCGCGCAACTGGCTGCGCGACCTGTTCGCCAGCCTGGCGCGCGAAGCCGGCGCGGCCGACCCCGAAACCCTGGCCGGCCAGTTGATGCTGCTGTACGACGGCGCCTCGGTGTCGGCACACATGGACGGCAACGCCAGCGCGGCCGCGGCGGCGCGGGCCACGGCCGAGCAACTCGTCGAGCTGGCACTGGCGACGCGTTGAATCGCCCCTACGCCGGTTCCGCCAGCATCCTTTCCCCGGCATAGAATCGCTTCAGATTCTCCACCACCATGTTGGACATGGCCGTCCGGGTCTCGTTGGTCGCGCTGGAAACGTGCGGCAGCAGTACCGTGTTTCGCAGTTCCGTCAGCCTGGACGACTTCAGCGGCTCGACTTCATACACGTCGAGCGCGGCGCCCCGGATGGCTTCGTTCTCCAGCGCGGCAATCAGCGCTTGTTCGTCGACCACGCTACCCCGCGCAACATTGATCAGATAGCCTTGCGGCCCGAGCGCCTCTAGTACGCCGGCATCGACCATGTGCCGGGTTTGCGCGCTGCCCGACACGGCAATGAAGAGATAGTCACACCATGCGGCGAGCTCCTGCAAGGTGGAAACGCGTTCATGGGAGCACTCCCGAACCTCGGAGCGGGAGAAATATCGGATCTCCACGTCGAAGCCGACAAGCCTTTTCGCGATGATCCTGCCTATCCTTCCCATGCCGGCAATGCCCATGCGCTTACCGCTTACCCTATCCCCCAAGTCGAACACATTGCCTGTTTCCGCCCATCGATTCGATCTTACGTAGCCATCCGCCTGCGGAATCTTGCGGCTTGCCGCGATCATCAATCCGATGGCCAGGTCGGCCACGCAATCGTTCAGGACATCGGGCGTGTAGCCGACGCGTATTCCCCTGCGGCGCGCGGCGGCAAGATCGACCTTGTCCATGCCGACGCCGAAAATCGACATGGCTTTCAGGCCCGGCAGTTGGTCGAGCGTGGCGAGGTCCACCCCGCGTATCGCGGAAGAGACCAGGCCGGAAATCTCCGAAGTATCGCCGGGCGAGTGCAGGGTTCTCAGCTCGAACTCGCTTTCCAGCGACTGCTGGAGAACGGCCGGTATCTTCGCGATGTTCAGGACCACGGGCTTGCTCATGGATGGTGCCTTCTTCGTTGGGAGGAGGATGCTTCATGGACCGATCATGGCGCTCGCCGATGCGGCGAGGACCGCTACACGATGAAGCTGAGGTTCCCCATCAACATCGTCGATTGATTGATGTAGATCTTTCGCTCTTTGATCCGCCACGAGTCCTGGTGCCTGGCCAGAAGGTCGATACGATGTCCATACAGGCAATGGTCGTCGGCTTCGTTGCGATTCCGGTTCACCATGAAATTGCATCGTGTCCGAACCCGCGCGGGCTCGGAGCCGGAATCTGCCTCGAGTATGCGCAGGTTGGTAAGGTAGCGCGTCGTTCGCGAAGGCGGCTCCTCCGCCCAATGTTGATGCGTGCGGATCTGCTGGACGCGTTTGGTGATCGTTTCCTTGCCTTCATCGAACCAGCTGATGTCCAGCGGACCGTCGAGATACTCGGTCGCCTGCGCTTTGCCCGACAGGTTGCGAAGCACGAACATGCGGTAGGAGATGTCCTCCGCCAAGGTATCGAGCCACTCTTCGTACTTCCTGTCCGACAGGAGTTCCGCCTCTTTGTAGAGAAACTCGGAAACCTCGTACAGCCGCAGCATGGCGTTCATGGAGTCGTGCATCACTTCGCTCCCGCGACATGCCGCTTGAGGGGAAAAACAGCATCGTTCTCGACTTCGACACGATGCATGAGCTGGTCCCAGGACCGGCCCTCCATGAACTCCTGCCATCGCTTGAGCCAGATCAGCTGGTTCTGTTCGGTAATGGTTCGTCCGCACCAGACCGCTCCAGGCATAAGGTCGCAGGGCTCGGATTCCCCCAGGCCCTGCGCATAGTTGAACGGCAGGTCGCGGCCCATGCCTCCCAGGCTCTGCCTGGTGGCCGACTCCCAGTTCTCGATGTCGTCCTGCTCCGTCATTCCGCCGGGACCGGAGTAGGTCATGTAGTAATGCCGGAAGATATCCTTGACCTCGTCGGGCGCATCGGCATCGATCAGGTAATAGCGCCACATCTCGGTTTCCGTGGCGCTGATCGGGTGGTGAACCACCAGCGTGCGCGGCTGGTCCTCGTGGAACGACATGTTCGGGAAAATTGTCCCCTTGCCCTGGTAGTGGATGCCGCCCGCCCGCTTGCGCAGGTGTTCCCGCGCCATGTCCCGCAGGTAGTTGCTGGCGGCGGGAAATTGTTGGAAGGTGTCGGGACGGGGAAATTCTTCTTCGGGGCGGGGCAGGAAGCCCAGTCCCCCGTGACCCAGGTCGATCCATCCGAACGCCGCGTGGCCGGAGGCGCGTTCATCCCTGCGGCCATCCTTTCCGCTCGGATTGAGTTTGATCATGTTTGCCGAGTTGTGCGTCACCGCATGAGAGGCATCGCCCACGAAGTTGGTCGCAGGGAACTTCCAGTTGCATCGCACCCGGAATTTCTGCACCCCGACCAGCAGCGTGCTGCCGCCGCTGTCACCGTTGCGGTGATCGAGCGCGGAATCGAGCCACTTCAGCATGCCTCCCAGATACGCTTCGAGGCTGGGCGCATGCTCGTCCCACGTGGCCCAGATCGTTCCCTTGTAGACCCGGACGCGCGCCGCCTTGAGCCCCCACTCCGCCTTGTCGAGGCGGCCCTCGTAGTGGACGTCGAAACCCGGAACGCCCGCCAGTTCGCCTGACCGGGAGACCCGCTCTTCGTCCGTCGAGTAAGTCCAGCCGTGGTAGGGACAGGTGAAGACGCGCGCCTTGCCTTCGTCCACCCGGCAGACCTTCATCCCGCGGTGCCGGCAGCTGTTGAGCAGGACGACGATCTTGTCCTGTCTCGTGCGCGTGACGATGACGGAGTCGGTCCCCATCTTCGATTGGATGAAGTCTTCCGGATCCGGGATCTGGCTCTCGTGGCCCACCAGCAACCAGGCGCGGCCGAAGATCTGCCGCACTTCTTGGGCAAACAGGTCATCGTCCACAAACATCCGACGGTCCACGGTTCCTGCGGCAACGTCTACACATCGAACATCGGCCATCATGGCGCCTCCTCGATAAAGAACCAGGCCTCTTTCATTTAAATTCTGATAGACAGAATCAAGTACCGTCTCTCAGAATTCATTCTGCGGCCGGAGGCTTTGCCTGTCAACTACGCACAGGCGCGCCGGCAGGAGGGTTCCAGGGATGGCGGGAAAAGCGGGAAGTGGAGAACCGGCGCGCCTGCGCCGGCCAGTCGCCCTAGGAAGCGCAGAGTTTTCCCTTGGGACTGAACTCGAGGCGGATGGGGTTGGAACCGAGGGCCGCCTGATGCGCCTGCGGATCCCCGCCGAACAACACGGTCAGTTCCATGGCGCTCGTAAGCAGGGCTTTGGCGTATTTGGCAATCGCCGCCTCGGTGAACCGGGTCACGGTGCCGGAAACGGTCATGGCGCCGCGCAGCGAGCCGCCCGCGCCGAACACCGGCGTCCCAAGCCCCGCGATTTCCGAATCGCGGCCGCCTATGCTGACGATCACCATTGTTTCCTGCGGGCGGGCCTTCCGGATCGCCGGGTCGAACCTGAGCAGGACCTTGCCGCCGGCGCCCGTTCCGAGCGGCGCGATATCGCCCACACGCACGTGGTCCCTGATGGATCGATTGCTGTCCACCCGCGCGACGCAAATGCGTGTTTCGTCCGATTGCCTGGCATAGAACGTCGCGCTTTCCCCGGTATCCCCGGCGAGTTTCTCGAGCAAGGGGGTGATATGGGTTTCGCTCTTGACCGACCCGAGGTACAGCCGGCCCCAGCGCGCGAGCGTCGGCCCGGGCTGGTACGTCCCGTTGTCGAGGCGAAGGACGCAGCCATGCTCGATCAGCGTCGAAAGCAGACGCAGGATGGTGCTCTTGTAGAAACCGGTCCGCAAGGACAGGTCGTGCAACGTCATGGGCGTACCGTCTTCCGCAAAGGCATTCAGTATGCGGATGGCGCGGTCGACGGAAGCAACGATTTCATTGTTCATGGGGAAATGGTAAGGATTCTGCCAAACAGAATCAACTTCTATTTTTTGTTGACACGCCTATTCCGCGAATTCATCATCGTTTCACCATGCCATCCAGAGGCCGCGATGAAGATCCTGAAAATCTCTGCCCTTGCCCTGTCTGCCTTCCTCTTCTGTACGGGCGCCCACGCACAGGGCGACGACTATCCGAACCATCCGATCCGTTTCATCGTGCCCTATGCGCCCGGTGCCGGTTCCGACACCTTCGCCAGATTGATCGCCGACAAATTGGGCAAGCACCTGGGCCAGACCGTCTTCGTCGACAACCGCCCCGGCAGCTCGGGCAACATCGGGGCCGATGCTGTTTTTCGCGCGGCTCCCGATGGCTATACGCTGCTCTTCACCGCTCCCGGACCGCTGGTGACCAGCCAAGCCCTGTATTCGAAGCTCACGTTCGTGCCGGATGAATTCGTCCCGATATCGGTCATCGCCACGAGCCCGAGCACACTGGTGGCCAATCCCAAATCCGGGGTCAAAAACCTCCAGGACTTGTTGAAAACCGCCCGGGCAAGGCCGGACAAGCTCAACTATTCCTCGGGCGGCACCGGCTCCACCCCGCACCTGGCTGCGGAAATGTTCAAGCAGCTGGCTAAGGTCAAGATTTTCCAGATCCCCTATTCCGGCAGCGGCCCGGCGCTCGCGGCGGTGGTCTCGGGCGAAACCGACATTGCCTTCGTGGATCTCGGCTCGGTGCTGCCCTTTGTGCGCAAAGGCCAGCTGATCGCGCTCGGAGTTGGCAGCGAGTCGCGTAAAGTCGGGCTGCCGGACGTGCCCGCGATCGGCGAAGTCATCCCGGGATTCGTGTCGATGACCTGGTTCGGCATGGCCGCCCCGCCCAAGACGCCCGAGCACATCGTCAACAAGCTGTCCGCGGTGGTCAACGAGATTCTCAAGGAACCCGACACGATGACGCGGCTGTCCCAGATGAATGCGGACCCGATCGGCGGAACGCCGGCCGACATGGCGAAGTTCATCAAGCAAGAGCGCGAGCGCTGGAGCACAGTCATCCGGAATACCGGTACCAAGCTCGACTGAACCCCGCCAACGCGCAGGCCTCGCATGCCATACAGCACCCGCAACGGCGTCAGTATCTACTACGAAGTCTCCGGCGAGGGCATGCCCATGGTCCTCATCCACGCCAATCCTTTCGATCATCGGCTCTGGCTCTATCAGGTGGCGCACTTTTCCACCTGGTTCAAGGTGGTCTCGGTCGATATCCGGGGTTATGGACGATCGGACAAACCATCGGGCGGGTTCTCCATTCTCGACATGGCCGAAGACGTACTGGGCGTGTGCGAAGACCTGGGGATCGATGAGGCCGTGTTGATGGGCGCGAGCGTCGGATCGGGCATCGCACTGCTGCTCGGCCTCGAGCGGCCCGAGTTGTTCCGGGCCATCGTACTGGTTGGCGGCGGCAGCGGCGGCATGAACTTCGACCGCCGCATCGACGGCTACGGCAACCTGGGCGTGGCCCGCTACCAGCGCGAGCACCTGCACGAACTGGTCGCTCCGCGGTTTGCCCGATCCAGGCTTGGCGCCTACCTGCTGGATAGATTTGCCGAAGTGGGCCCGTCCCTGTCCGGGGCAGCCATCGCGCAGATCTTCCAGGCGCGGGCGGCCTTGGACATGACGTCCCGCCTGCCATCGCTGGCCATTCCCACCTTGGTGGTCAATGGCGAATTCGACATTTCGCTCGACGACGGACGCAAGACCGCCAGCCTGATTCCGAATGCCGTCCATCGCATTCTGCCCGGCACCGGCCATGCCTGCTGCATCGAGGACCCTGCCGGCTTCGACGAAATAGTCGCCTCTTATCTTCGAACCAGACAGTTGCTGGCATAGCGCCGCCGCGCCGCCAGGCGCAACGTTGCGTTGGGCCCGCAGAAAACACCGCGCCCCGGTCCCACCGCCACGCTCATCGCGTTGCAGTGGGAACCGGGGCGGGCGAATGATGATCCACCGACTGCCGCGCGCACAGGCGCGCCGGGGCGTTTAGCTTCTTCCGCCCCGCAACTTGCGGATGGCGGCCAATTGCGCGGCCAGCATCGCCAGCTCGGCCTCGACCACGGCCACTTCGGCCTTGTCCTTGGCATTGCGCAGCGCTTCTTCCGCCGCCTTGCGAGCCTGCTCGGCCTTGGCCTCGTCCAGGTCGTGGCTGCGGATGGCCGTGTCGGCCAGCACCGTCACGGTACCCGGTTGGATCTCGAGCAGACCGCCGGCCACGAAGATGTGCTCTTCCTCGCCGTTGTCCGCGCGCGAGATCTTCACCGTACCCGGGCGGATACGCGAGATCAGCGGCGTGTGGCCGGGCAGAATGCCCAGCTCGCCCGCCTCGCCAGGCAACGCCACGAACTTCGCCTCGCCGGCGAAGATCGACGCTTCCGCGCTGACGACGTCTACATGAATAGTTGCCATACTCAATTCTCCTGTGCCGCACGCTGCGCAGCACCTGCACCAGCACCCCACCCCAAGACAGCGGCACTAGACCCAGGGCACCGCGGATCCGGCTTTGCCGGTCCGCCAGTGCCGCCCCCTGGGGGGCGCCCGTCAGGGCGTAGGGGGGATTACAGTTTTTTGGCTTTCTCGAACGCTTCGTCGATCGTGCCAACCATGTAGAAGGCCTGCTCGGGGAGCGCATCGCACTCGCCTTCGACGATCATCTTGAAGCCACGGATGGTTTCCTTCAGCGGCACGTACTTGCCGGGCGAGCCGGTGAACACTTCGGCCACGTGGAAGGGCTGCGACAGGAAGCGCTGGATCTTGCGGGCGCGGCCCACGGCCTGCTTGTCTTCCGGCGACAGTTCGTCCATGCCCAGAATCGCGATGATGTCGCGCAGTTCCTTGTAGCGCTGCAGCGTCTGCTGCACGCCACGGGCCACGGCGTAGTGCTCTTCGCCCACGACCTGCGGGTCGAGCTGGCGGCTGGTGGAGTCGAGCGGATCGACGGCGGGGTAGATACCCAGCGCGGCGATGTCACGCGACAGCACGACGGTCGAGTCCAGGTGCAGGAAGGTCGTGGCGGGCGACGGGTCGGTCAAGTCATCCGCGGGCACGTACACGGCCTGGATCGACGTGATCGAGCCGGTCTTGGTCGAGGTGATGCGCTCTTGCAGCTTGCCCATTTCCTCGGCCAGCGTCGGCTGGTAGCCCACGGCGGAGGGCATGCGGCCCAGCAGCGCGGACACTTCGGTACCGGCCAGCGTGTAGCGATAGATGTTGTCGACGAAGAACAGGATGTCGCGGCCTTCGTCGCGGAACTTCTCGGCCATGGTCAGGCCCGACAGCGCCACGCGCAGGCGGTTGCCCGGGGGCTCGTTCATCTGGCCGAACACCATCGCGACCTTGGACTCTTCGATCTTGTCCAGGTTGATGACGCCCGCTTCCGCCATTTCATGGTAGAAGTCGTTGCCTTCGCGAGTACGCTCGCCCACGCCGGCGAACACCGACAGACCGCTGTGCTGCTTGGCGATGTTGTTGATGAGCTCGAGCATGTTCACGGTCTTGCCCACGCCGGCGCCGCCGAACAGGCCGACCTTGCCGCCCTTGGCGAACGGGCAGACCAGGTCGATAACCTTGATGCCGGTTTCGAGCAGTTCCACGGAGGGCGACAGCTCGTCGAACTTGGGCGCGTCCTGGTGGATGGCGCGGCGCTCTTCCGAAGCGATGGGGCCGGCTTCGTCGATGGGACGACCCAGCACGTCCATGATGCGGCCCAGCGTGCCGGTGCCGACGGGCACCGAGATGGGCGCGCCGCTGGCGGCCACGGCCATGCCGCGGCGCAGGCCGTCGGACGAGCCCATGGCGATGGTACGGACGACGCCGTCACCCAGCTGCTGCTGCACTTCGAACGTCAGGCCCTTCTCGGCAAAGGCCGAGCTCTCGTCGGCCAGCGTGAGGGCCTCGTAGATCTTGGGCATGCTGTCGCGGGGGAACTGGATGTCCACCACGGCACCGATGCACTGAACGATGGTTCCGTTGCTCATATCGATTCCTCGATTCCTGATTCTTTAAGACGTCGCGCCGGCTTATACAGCCGCCGCCCCGCCCACGATTTCCGAAATTTCCTTGGTGATGGCTGCCTGGCGGGTCTTGTTGTAGACCAGTTGCAGATCGCCGATCACCTTCTTGGCGTTGTCCGATGCAGCCTTCATGGCCACCATCCGGGCGGACTGCTCGGACGCCATGTTTTCGGCAACGGCTTGGTACACCAGCGCTTCGACGTAGCGCAGCAGGAGTTCATCGACGACCGACTTGGCATCGGGTTCGTAGATGTAGTCCCACGAGTAGGCCTTCTTCTCTTCCTCGGTCTGCGCGAAGCGTTCGGCCGACAGCGGCAGCAACTGCTCGATCACGGGCTCCTGCTTCATCGTGTTGATGAAGCGGTTGTACGCGAGGTACACCACGTCGACCTTGCCTTCGGCATACGCGTCCAACTGCACCTTGATCGCGCCGATCAGGCGTTCGAGGTTGGGCGCGTCGCCCAGTTGCACCGCCTGGGACACGACGCTGGCGTCGAGACGGGTCAGGAAGCCCAGGCCCTTGTTGCCGATGGCCGTGGTCTGGACCTTGATGCCCTTCGCCTCGGAGTCCTTCAGGCGATTGAGCACCGCGCGCAGAATGTTGGTGTTCAGCGCGCCGCACAGGCCCTTGTCAGTCGTGACCACGATCAGGCCGGCGGCCTTGATGTCGTCGCGCTTGGCCAGGTAGGCGTGTTCGTAGTCGGGATTGGCTTGCGCCATGTGCGCAGCGATGTTGCGCACCTTGTCGGCATACGGGCGGGCCGTGCGCATCCGTTCCTGCGCCTTGCGCATCTTGGACGCGGCGACCATTTCCATCGCCTTGGTGATCTTGCGCGTGTTTTGCACGCTCTTGATCTTGGTACGGATTTCCTTGATTCCGGGCATCTATCTTCCCCTGTCAGTGTTCACAGAGAGGCGCCGAGCTGGGGCGCCCCGTGTACCCTGCTTCAGAAGGCTCCGTTCTTCTTGAAATCCTTCACTGCTTCGTGCAGCGCGGCTTCGTCGTCCTTGGACAATTCCTTGGTGTCCTCGATACGGCCGACCAGCGCGTCGTACTTGGACTTCAGGTATTCCTTCAGGGCTTTCTCGAACGCCAGGACGTCCTTGACCTCGACGTCGTCGATATAGCCGTTGTTGGCGGCAAACAGCGACACGGCCAGTTCCCAGACCTGCAGCGGCTGGTACTGGGGCTGCTTGAGCAGCTCCACCACGCGGCGGCCGCGCTCGAGCTGGCGACGGGTCGATTCGTCCAGGTCGGACGCGAACTGCGCGAAGGCGGCCAGTTCACGGTACTGGGCCAGGTCGGTACGGATACCGCCGGACAGCTTCTTGATGACCTTGGTCTGGGCGGCGCCGCCCACGCGCGACACCGAGATACCGGCGTTGATGGCGGGGCGGATACCGGCGTTGAACAGGTCCGATTCCAGGAAGATCTGGCCGTCGGTGATCGAGATCACGTTGGTCGGAACGAAGGCGGAGACGTCGCCGGCCTGCGTTTCGATGATGGGCAGCGCGGTCAGCGAACCGGTCTTGCCCTTGATCTCGCCGTTGGTGAACTTCTCGACGTACTCTTCATTGACACGCGCGGCACGCTCCAGCAGGCGCGAGTGCAGGTAGAACACGTCGCCGGGGTAGGCTTCGCGGCCGGGCGGGCGGCGCAGCAGCAGCGAGACCTGGCGATAGGCCCAGGCCTGCTTGGTCAGATCGTCATAGATGATCAGGGCGTCTTCGCCGCGGTCGCGGAAGTATTCGCCCATCGTGCAGCCGGAGTAGGCGGCGATGTATTGCATCGCGGCCGATTCCGAGGCCGAAGCGGCCACGACGATGGTGTATTCCAGCGCGCCGTGCTCTTCGAGCTTGCGGACCACGTTGCTGATGGTCGAGGCCTTCTGGCCGATCGCCACGTACACGCAGGTCAGGCCCTTGCCCTTCTGGCTGATGATGGTGTCGACGGCGACGGCGGTCTTGCCGGTCTGGCGGTCGCCGATGATCAGCTCGCGCTGGCCGCGGCCGATAGGCACCATGGCGTCGATGGCCTTCAGACCGGTCTGCACCGGCTGCGACACCGACTTGCGCGCGATCACGCCCGGGGCGACCTTCTCGATGACGTCGGTGGCCTTGGCGTTGATCGGACCCTTGCCGTCGATCGGCTGGCCCAGCGCGTCGACCACGCGGCCCTTCAGTTCCGGACCGACCGGGACTTCCAGGATGCGGCCGGTCGACTTGACCGTATCGCCTTCCGAGATGTGGGTGTAGTCGCCCAGAATCACGGCGCCGACGGAATCACGCTCGAGGTTGAGCGCCATGCCGAAGGTGTTGTTGGGGAACTCGAGCATTTCGCCCTGCATCACGTCCGACAGGCCGTGGATGCGGGTAATACCGTCGGTCACGGACACGACCGTGCCTTGGGTACGGATGTCAGCAGAGTTGCTCAGGCCTTCGATGCGGCTCTTGAGCAATTCGCTGATCTCAGACGGATTGAGTTGCATGGTTGACTCCTGGAATCCTTTCTCTCGGTGCCGATGTGTGCGCAGCGACCGAACTATGCGACGAGCGCGTCGCGCATGCGATCAAGCTGCGCACGCACGGAGGTATCGAGCACCTGATCCCCGACGGCCACTCGCACGCCGCCGATCAGCGAAGCGTCGACCCGGACGGTGGGCTTGATCTTCACGCCGAATTTCTTTTCCAGCCCGGCGACCAGGTCGGCAACCTGGGCATCGGTCAACGCGAAGGCGCTGGCGATCTCGGCATCGGCGGTGCCCTCGTGGCGGTTCTTGAGCCACAGGAACTGCGATGCGATCTCGGGCAGCAGCAGCAGACGGTCGTTCTCGACCAACAGCGTCACGAAATTGCGCGCGGCGGGCGAAAGAGGCGTCTTCAGCGTCGCCGTGAACAATTCGACTCGCTGTGCGTCGTCGAGCTTGGGATCGGCGATGGCGCTGCGCACCTCGGGGTGCGCGGCTGCCTGGGCCATTTCGGCGACAAGCTCGGCCCAGGCGGCAAGGCCTGCGCTATCTGCACGGGCGACGCCGAACAGCGCTTCAGCGTATGGCCGGGCGATGGTGGACAGTTCAGCCATGGTGGCTCTCGATGCCTGATACGGTTAGCGAGGTGATTCGCAAACGCGTGAGCGGCACGCGTTGCTCGTGCCACCCGCGCGGGTTCTTCATTACAACTGCGCCTTCAACTGGCCGAGCAGTTCGGCATGCACCTGGGCGTTGACTTCGCGCTTGAGGATTTCCTCGGCGCCTTTCACGGCCAGTTGCGCCACGGCATCGCGCAGGCCTTCGCGGGCGCGCTGGGCTTCCTGCTGCGCTTCCTGGCGGGCTTGCTCGAGGATGCGGGCACGTTCGGCCTCGGCGTCCTTGCGGGCTTGCTCGATCAGGGCTACGGCCTGCTTCTCGGCCTGGGCCAGGCGAGCCTGGTTGTCAGACTTGGCAGCGGCTTCGATCTGACCGATACGGGCCTCGGCCTGCACCAGTTCGGCCTTGCCTTTCTCGGCCGAGGCGAGGCCTTCGGCGATCTTCAGACGGCGCTCTTCGATGGACTTCATCAGAGGCGGCCACACGAACTTCATCGTGAACCACGCCAGAATGAAGAACACGAGCATCTGGAAGACGAGTGTCGCGTTCAGATTCACGGTGTTTCCTTATTCGGAAAAGGACATCATCCGTGACGAGGGCCGGGGCCGCGTCACGGAGCGGTCATGTCGAATAGAGGTCTTAGCCGACGAACGGGTTCGCGAAAGCGAACAGCATGGCGATACCCACGCCGATCAGGAAGGCGGCGTCGATCAGGCCGGCCAGCAGGAACAGCTTGGTTTGCAGGGGGTTCATCAGCTCGGGCTGGCGAGCCGAGGCTTCGATGTACTTGCCACCGACGATCGCGATTCCCAGGCAAGCGCCGATGGCACCCAGACCGATGATCAGACCGCAAGCGAGAGCGACGAGAGCGACGTTGGTCATGACAACTCCTTGATATGAATCGTAAAACGACTAGTTATGTTGAAAAATCGAAACCACGGATACTGCTAACTTGCTACAGGATCGCGGCGAAACCCGCCCCGACCCGCATTTCCAAACAACTCACCGGCGAGCAACTGCTATCCGCCAGCCTCCAACTTCACCCAGGGTGCCGCGGATCCGGCTCCGCCGGTCCGCCAGCACCGCCCCCTGGGGGGCGCCCGCAGGGCGTACGGGGGAGCCCGATCAGTGCCCTTCGTGGGCCTGGCCGATGTACACCAGGGTCAGCATCATGAAGATGAAGGCCTGGAGCACGACGATCAGGATGTGGAAGATGGCCCAGATCGATCCGGCGAGGATGTGGCCGAAGCCCAGGGCCACGCTGGTGGCGTTCAGGCCCGCCCACGCGCCGCCCAGCATGGCGATCAGCATGAAGATCAGCTCGCCGGCGAACATGTTGCCGAACAGCCGCATGCCCAGCGAAACCATCTTGGCCGCGTATTCGATGACGTTCAGCAGGAAGTTGAAGGGGGCCAGGACGACGGCGCCGAGACCATGCGCGTGGAAAGGCGCAGTGAACAGCTCTTTGACGAAGCCGCCGGGCGACTTGATCTTGATGCCGTAGTAGAACATCAGCAGCAGCACGCCCATGGACATGCCGATCGGCGCGTTCAGGTCGGCCGTGGGCACGATGCGGTGATAGTGGATGACGTCGTCCAGGCCGACCAGGCTGAACAGGTAGTGGGGCAGGTCGACCGGCAACAGGTCGAGCGCGTTCATGAAGACGATCCACATGAACACCGTCAGCGCGAGCGGCGCGACGAATTTGCGGGAGGTGGCATTGTGGACGATGCCCTTGGCTTCCTCGTCCACCCACTCGACCAGGATCTCGACGAAGGCCTGCATCTTGCCGGGAACGCCCGCGGTGGCGCGGCGGGCGCCCAGCCACAACAGGAACACGACCAGCAGGCCCATGGAGATGGACCAGAAAAGCGTGTCGTAGTTGATGACCGAGAAATCGGCGATAAGGGACTGCTTCTGTCCGGTATTGTTCAGGTGTCCCAGGTGATGGACGATGTACTCGGACGCGGTCGGCGCTGTGGTGGAAGCCATATCGGGGGTTTCTATCCTACGACCTGATTTTGAAATTCTCGCGATGCCGGCCGGGATGTCCCACACGCGCCGCCATCTTCAATCCATTTTCTTGCCGAAAGCCAGTACCAGCCACTGGCTTTTGAGCGCACACACCAAGCCCGCCAGAAAGGCGGGCCAAACAAGCCATTCACGACCGAACTTCGCCGCTGCGACGATGAACACGACAGCGACGGCGATCTTGAAGAACTCGCCGAAGAAAAACGTTGCGGGGTTTGCTCCCCCCGGCTTCTGCACACTCAGAATCAGCCTGAATGCGAACAAGGCGTTGGGAATGACGTATGCCGCGGCGCCAGCCAGCGCCGAGAGCCCTGCGGCACTCCCGGACACCGCGTAGGCCAGCACGGCAACGACTATGCTGACAGCAATCTGAACAATTATCGCACGCAGCAAGTCCCGCACGGCCTGCCGGCGCAACACCATCCGTTCTGCTTCGGTAAGCCGAAGCGGTTCTATCTGTTCATTGGAACGCAGACGCTCGGCGTCGCGAGCCTCCCAACCCCATGGATCAGGTTCGCCGGTCTCCCGGTCGCGCGCGCTGGATGTCTCCTGCTGCGCAGTCCCCGTGGCTCCGCTTCTGCTGGCCGCTTTTCCGTATGCGTCTGAAGGGCGCGGATCGTCTTCGATCGTCTTCATCGGACGACTTGCACCTTTTCAAGACCTGCTTTCCGACAAACCATACGAGTATAGCGGGTTTACCCCAGCCGATCAAATGGAGGTGGCTCCCCCTACGCGCTCACGCGCCCCCCAGGGGGCGATGCGGGTGGACCGGAAGGGAAACCCACCCCCTACGCCCTTCGGGCGCCCCCTCAAGGGGGCGATGCGGGTGGACCGGCTGAGCCGGATCCACCGCATCCTGGGTCTGGTGGGGTTATCTCGATGCGGAGCACCGCATGCTTGCCTTGATCCAGGGCACCGCGGATCCGGCTTTGCCGGTCCGCCAGTGCCGCCCCTGGGGGGCGCCCGTCAGGGCTTAGGGGGGTCATGACCTATAGGAATTGTCGCGGCGGTCCAACAGGCGTAGTAAGGCCGGCCATTCCAGCAGGCCGAAAGGGCGGCGGGTGGTGGGCTTGTAGAGGTGGTTGGTCAGCTCGACCACGGGTGGGGTCGGCAGGTGCAGCGGAGTGTTGCAAGCCATGGCCATCGCCTGGGCCTGGCAGGCGCGTTCCAGCCAGTACATGGCGGTGAAGGCTTCGGCGATGGACGGTCCGACCGTCAGGAGGCCATGGTTGCGCAGGATCATCGCCTGGCTGTCGCCCAGGTCGGCGACCAGGCGCTGCTGTTCGCCCAGGTCCACCACCACGCCCTCATACTCGTGCATGGCCACCTTGCCGAAGAACATCGCCGTCTGGGACAACGGCAGGAGGCCGCATTCCAGCGCCGAGATGGCCATGCCCGCGGGGGTATGGGTATGGATCACGCAATCGACCTGCGGCCGCGCGCGGTGCACGGCCGAGTGGATCACGAAGCCGGCGTGGTTGATGCCGTAGTCCTGGCCGCCGTCGTCCACCACGTTGCCGTCCAGGTCGATCTTGATCAGGCTGGACGCCGTGATCTCCTCGTAGGCCAGGCCATAGGGATTGATCAGGAAATGCCCATGCGCGCCGGGCACGCGGGCCGAGATGTGGTTGTAGATCAGGTCGTCCATCCTGAAATGCGCCACCAATCGGTAGCACGCCGCCAGGTCCACCCGCGCCGCCCATTCCGCCTCGCCCATGCCGGCAGGTCCCGCCGCCTTCGCCATATCCGCTCCATCCTGGTGAAAATCCGCCTGCGCGCGCGGGCGGGTCAATCAATATCAATCGATGCCGGCCCGGCGGATGACGCCGCCCCATTTGTCGATGTCCGTGGCAATGATCCGCCCCATCTCCCCCGGCGACGTGGGCCAGGCCTGGATGCCCAGCGCGTCGAACCTGCCCGAGGTCTCGGGCAGCGCCAGCACGGCGGCGATCTCCTTGTTCAATCGGTCGATCACCGCGGGCGGCGTGCCCGCCGGCGCCTCCACGCCCTGCCAGCCGTCGGCCTCGAAACCGGGCACCACCTCGGCAATGGCCGGCGTGTCGGGCAGCGCGGGCAGGCGCTTCTTGCCGGTCGTGCCCAGCGGGATCACGGTCCCCGCCTTGACCTGCTCGATGGCGGTGGTGGTGGGCTGGAAGATCAGCGGCACCTGCCCGCCGATCACGTCGACCAAGGCGCCGCTTTTGTAGGGCACGTGCGTCAGCCGCACGCCCGCCAGCGACGTCATCAGTTCCATGATGACGTGGCCGGCGCCGCCCACGCCCATGGAGGCGTAGTTGATCGACGCTGGCTTGGCGCGCGCCGTCGCGATCAGGTCGGCCAGCGTGCGCTGCGGGAAATCCTTGTTGGCGATGAGCACGTAGGGCACGGCCGCGACGATGCTGACCGGCGCGAAGTCCTTGACCGGGTCGTAGGGCAGCTTCTTGTAGATGAACTGGTTCATGGTCACGATGGAATTGACCATGAAGAAGATGGTGTGGCCGTCGGGCGCGGCCTTGGCCACGGCCTCGGCGCCCAGCATGCCGCCCGCGCCGGCGCGGTTGTCCACCACGAAGGGCTGGCCCATGCGTTCGGCCAGCTTGCCCGACAGGTAGCGCGCCACGATGTCGGGCGAGCTCCCGGCCGGGAACGGCACGATGACGCGTACCGGCTTGGACGGATAGCTTTCCGCCGCGCCCGCGGCCATCGAGGCACAGGCCAGCAGGACGGCGGCGGGCCAGGTCGCGGCCGCAACGAACAGCGCATTCTTTTTCATGATCGTCTCCCCTCTCCCGCCTCGTGGCGGACATGGCGGCGATGTCAGAGGACGGATCCTTCCACGTCCCCGGGCATCTTGAAATTGGGCAGCCGTTTCAGGTTGCCTTTCTCGTCCACCGCCAGGCCCGACTCGGCCGCGGCCCGGTTCAGCACCTCGTCGTGCCAGGTGACCGCCCCGCCGCCGGTGTGCCCGCCCACCAGCGCGAGCATGGTCAGTTCGCGCTCGCCATGGTTGCGAAAGCCGCGCATCACGCCGGTCGGCACCGAGATCACGTCCAGCGGCTGCAGCACCAGCTCTTCCTTGTCGTCGCCGATCAGCACGTGCACGGGGCCGGAGATGGGTATGAATACCTCGGCGGTCTTGTGCGCATGCAGGCCGGCGCCGCCGCCGGGCGGCACGACAATGTACGAAATGGTGAAGCCATGGTCCTCGGTGATGGGCGGCTGCATGTCGGCGTTCTCGACCACGCCGCGGCCGATCACCTTGAGGTTCTTCTTGCGCCCTTCGGGCAACAGCGAATCGACGAACGCCAGGCTGAACGGCTTGAGTTCGGAGAAGCGCGCGACCCGCGTGCGGGCGATGGTTTCTAGCAATGGACTGGCCATGGATGCTCCTTCACGGTCGTGGCCGGAAAGGCCGCGATGCGCACATCATGGCCGCGTGCGCGGCGGCGATAAATTATCGATTTGCTATGCCCGCCATGCCGGCGCGGCATGGCGGATCCGGCTCAGCCGCGCGGCCGTCTGCGGCCCACGGCCCGGGCGCCCTGCCATTGCCCCTGTTCGACCTGGGCCATGATCAGCTCGCGCACCATGGGCAACACCTCGCTGGCCACGCGCGACAGCGGGCGCGATACCGGCCAGGCCAGGCTGCGCTGCAACCACAGCCCGGCGATGGGCACCGCCGCCAGGCCGGACTCCAGCGCGACGCTGGACGGCAGGTAGACGGTGTAGCCCATGCCCCGGCGCACCAGCTGCGCGGCCAGCGCGAAGGCGCCGACTTCCGCCTCGATGCGCAGGGGTACCCGCTGGCGCGCGGCCAGGGCCTCGATCTCGTTGCGTATGCCGGCGCGCGACACGCCCGTCAGGATCAGCGGCAGGCCGCGCAGCTGGCGCACCGGGATCTCGTTGCGCGCGAGCAGCGGATCGCCCGCGCGCCCCACCAGGCACAGGCGATCCTCGAACAGGGGCTCGACGGCCAGCATGTGCGCGGGCGGCGGCGCCGGCGTGGCGCCGCTCAGCAGCGCGATGTCGACCGCGTTGTCGCGCAGCATGTCGTGCATGGCCGGGCTGAAGGCCTGGACGATATGGGGCTGCGCGTCGGGAAAGCGCTGCTTGATCGCGATCGTGAGCGCGGCGCCGATCACGGATACGTAATTGGGCGTCATGCCGATGATGACCGGGCCGGACGCCGGTCCTTGCGTATCGTGCACATCGCTCTTGAGCTGGTCGAAACTGCGCAGCAGGTATTGCGCGCGGTCCAGCAGGCGGCGCCCCTCGGGCGTGAGCGTCGCGCCGCGCAGGTGGCGCTCGAACAGCCGCACGCCCAGTTCGTCCTCCAGCATGCGTATGCGCCGGCTCAAGGCCGGCTGGGCGATGAAGAGCTGCTGCGCCGCCTTGGAAAAATTCTCGTGCGCGGCGACGGTCACGAAGTACTTCAGTTGACGAATATCCATGGCGCTTGCCATTCCCTCCGAATCGTCCACCATACCCTGGCGGCATGGCCCCTGGACCGCGGAAATATGGCGCGGCGGCAAGGAAGCGGCCCTATCATAATCAACCCACCCCCTGCGCGCTTCATGCCCCCCTCAAGAGGGCGGCGCCGGCGGACCGGCTGAGCCGGATCCGCGGCACCCTGGATCGACACGCGGCGCATCATGTGCAAGGGGAGAAACGACGCGCTTTTGGGAGTTCCATGAAGCCTGACGAAGCCCTGCTTGCCCGACTGGATCCCGACATCGCGCCGCGCGTCCTGCGCCTGGTCGAAGCCGAGACCACGCCCTCGCATCTGCTGGACCCCGCCCAGGTACGTGCCGCCTTCCTGCGCGCGCGCCAGCCGCTGCGGCGCCCGCCGGTAGCGCTGGACATCGAGGATGTCGGCATCACCGTCGACGGCGCGCCGCTGGCGCTGCGCCTGTACCGCCCGCGCCGGCCGCGCCCGCCCGCCTTGCTCTACCTGCATGGCGGCGCCTTCACCAACGGCGACCTCGACAGCCACGACGCCACCTGCTGCCTGCTGGCGATGGAAGCCGGCGTGATGGTGGCCAGCGTGGACTATCGCGTGCTGCCCGAGCATCGCTTCCCGGCCGCGTTCGACGACACCGTGGGCGCGCTGCGATGGCTGCACGCCCAGGCCGAGACGCTGGGCGCCGACCCCGCGCGCCTGGCCGTGGGCGGCGACAGCTCCGGCGCGAACCTGGCCCTGGCGGCGGCGCTGGAGACGCGTGGCCGCATGCCGCTGCGGGCGATGTGGCTGGCCTATCCCATCATCGGCATCGATTTCGAGACCCCCTCGTACCGCGAGAACGCCAACGCCCCGCTGCTGACCCGTGCGCGCTGCCGGCGGATCCTGCGCGACTACCTGGGGCGCGAGCCCGGCCCGGACGACAGGCGGGCCGCACCGCTGCTGGCGCCGGACTTTACCGGCCTGCCGCCGGCGGTGGCCATCGCCGCCGAACTGGACCCGCTGCGCAGCGACGCCGAGATCCTGGCCGATCGCCTGAGGGCGGCGGGCGCCGCGTGCGAACTGGTGCGCGCGGCGGGCATGCCGCACGGTTTCCTGCGCTGGGTGGCCGACAGCGCCGCCAGCCGGCGCGTCGCCGTCCAGAGCGCGCAGGCGCTGGCCGCCCTGCTGGACTGACGCGGCGGCCCTTCTTGGGCGCCGGTACCGATAAAATCGGATATACCGCTGCCCGAGACGACCGCCTTGGAACTTCGCCAGATCCAGTATTTCATCTGCCTTTTCGAGGAAGGCACCGTCACGGGCGCGGCGCGCCGCGTGAACGTCGTGCAGCCCGCGCTGAGCGCGCAGATCGTCAAGCTGGAAGAGGAACTGGGCCAGAAACTGTTCATCCGCAGCGCCCGCGGCATGGAGCCGACCGAAGCGGGGCGGCGCATGTACCAGCTATACCTGCCCATCCTTCGGGATCTCTCGCAGGCACGCGAGCAGATGACCTTGCGCGGCGGCGAGGTGGGCGGCGAAGTGGCGATCGGCATGATCTCATCGCTGGCCGAAAGCGTGCTGAGCGAGGCGCTGACCGATTTCGCGCGCGCCTATCCCAAGGTGAACGTCACCGTCACCAACGGGCCGCTGCTCGATTGGGTGGCTGCCGGCAAGATCGACGCCGCCATCGTGGACAAGCCGCGCCGGCCGTTCTCGCTCAGCGTCGAACCCATCATCGACGATGAACTCGTGCTGGTCGGCCCGGACGACGATACCGTGCCGCCGGCCTTGCCGCTGTCGGCCGTCGCCGCCCTGCCGCTGCTGTTCACGCCGCGCGAACACAATCTGCGCGAGATCCTGGAAGACTACGCGCGCCAGGAGAACCTGGTGTTCAAGCCCGTGTTCGAGATCTATTCGATGACGGCGCTGCTGGGCCTGGCCGAGGATGCGGGACTCCATGCCATCCTGCCCCTTACCGTGGTGCGTCGCCATGCGCGCCGTTCGTCGCTGCGCGTGCGCACCATCGAAGCACCGGCCATGACACGGCAGATCATCTGCGTCACGCATCCGCGCCGGCCGCTCACCACGGCGTCCGCCCTGTTCCTGGATGTGCTGCGCACGCACATCCGCAGACTGCCGGACCGTATCCCGCGGGCGGGCGATACCGATCGGTGATCGCTGCGATCAGTATTAATCATGGCCCGCAACCGGTTTCCGCCCTCCTTCCCGACTTAGAATTTCCGCAGCGCCGCCAGCCGCCCCGACGGGGCCGCTGGCAACACCCGGCGCCTCCAGGACGCACCGGGCGTGGTGACCCACGCACCGGCGCGCACATCCCCCCATCCCGCGAACGACCGTGCCCGGCGTGGCATGGGGGTCGGTACGAGTCATTGAAGAAGCACAGATGGAGACCTGCATGAAATCATCGGCACGCGCCCTGTTCGCCGCCTTGTCCGTGGCCGCGTCCGCCATCTCGCCCCTGGCGATGGCGGACAACTATCCCGCCAAGCCCGTGCGCGTCATCGTGCCCGTGACCGCGGGCGGCGGCGTGGACACGGCCGCTCGCCTGATCGCCACGCACCTGCGCGCCGAACTGGGCCAGACCTTCGTCGTGGAGAACAAACCCGGGGCAGGCGGCAACATCGGGCTGGACCTGCTGGCCAAGGCGCCGGCCGACGGCTACACGCTGGCCATCATCCCCAACACCATGACCATCAACCACACGTTGATGAACAAGCTGCCCTTCGACACCCTCAAGAGCTTCGCGCCGGTGGTCCAGATCGGCACCACGCCGGCGGTGCTGGGCGCGCGCGCCGATCTCGCGCCCAGGTCGCTCAAGGATCTGGTGGCCTACGCCAGGAGCAACCCGGGCAAGCTGTCCTACGCCGGTTGCGACACCGGCTCGGCGCTGCACCTGGCGGGCGAGATGTTCAAGCAGCAGGCTGACGTGGACGTCACCCACGTGCCGTACAAGGGCTGCTCGGACTCGGTGCCCAACGTGCTGGGCGGCCAGGTCGACCTGATCTTCATCACGCTGACCAACATCGCGGGCTACCTCAAGGACGGCCGCATGCGCGTCTACGCCGTCGCGGCGGACCAGCGCACGCCCTATGCGCCCGACCTGCCCACCGGCGCCGAGCAAGGCTTCCCCGGTTTCAACATCGACATCTGGTATGGCATGCTGGCCCCGGCGGGCACGCCGCGCGAGATCGTCGCCAGGCTGAACTCGGCCGTGAACGCCATCCTGAAGAAGCCCGAGGTGCAATCGACGCTGGCCACCAGCTACCTCACGCCGGTGGGCGGCACGCCCGAGCAGTTCGGACAGAAGATCCGCTCCGACATCGACCGCTATGGCGCCGTCATCCGCAAAGCCAACATCCGCATCGAATGACCGTCCAACCTTCACTCTATCGAGGCCGCTTATGTCCAAACTGAGACTTTCCCTGGGCTGCTGGGACTATGACCGCACCCGCGCGCTGATGGACGGTACCGTCGTTCCCGACGGCATCGACCTGAACTACCTGAACATGCCGGTCGAGGAAACCTTCTTCCGCATGCTGCGGCATCGCGAGTTCGACGTGGCCGAGATGTCGCTGTCGTCCTACACGGTGTCGCTGTTCAAGCCCGAGCGGCCCTTCATCGCGATCCCGATCTTCCCCTCGCGCTTCTTCCGCCACTCGTGCATCTACGTGAACGCGGACGCGGGCATCCGCGAACCCAAGGACCTGATCGGCAAGCGCATCGGCACGCCCGAGTACCAGATGACCGCGCCGGTGTGGATCCGCGGCATCCTGGACGAACACTACGGCGTGCCCGTGGACAGCGTGACCTACGTCACCGGCGGCGAGGAAGAGCCCGGCCGCCCCGAGAAGCTCAAGATCGACCTGCCGCCCAACATCAAGGTCGAGCAGATCGGCCCCACCCAGACCCTGTCGCAGATGCTGCTGGACGGCGAGATCGACGCCCTGCACACCGCGCGCATGCCCTCCACCTTCCTGACCGGCAAGGGCAAGGTCACGCGGCTGTTCCCCGATTTCGAGGCAGTCGAGCGCGAGTACTTCCGCAGCACGGGGATCTTCCCCATCATGCACACGCTGGTCATCCGCCGCGAGATCTACGAGGCCAACCGCTGGGTCGCGCAGTCGCTGTACAAGGCCTTCGCGCAGGCGCAGCAGGTGGCCTACCAGAACCTGCGCGAGACCGCGGCGCTCAAGATCATGCATCCCTGGCTGCTGGGCAACATGGAAGCGGTGGTCAAGGAAATGGGCGAGGACTTCTGGGCCTACGGCTTCGAGAACAACCGCAAGACGCTGGAGACCTTCCTGCGCTACCACCATCAGGGCGGACTGTCGAAGAAGCTGCTGGCGCCGGAAGATCTGTTCGCGCCGGAGACGTTCGAGGCGTTCAAGATCTGACCGGGAACCGTCCGGGCACGGCCTGCCGCGCGCAGGCCTACTCGACGCTGATGTTGGCCTCGCGTATCAGTTGCTTGTAGTGCTCGGACTCCCGCCGGATATCGGCCGCCGCCCGCTCGGGCGTATTGCCGATGGGCTCGATGCCCATGGCGCGGATCCGCTGCGCGACGTCGGGATTGCCCAGGATCTCCACGGCCGCCTTGTTGAGGCGGTTCACGATGTCCTGGGGTGTCCCGGCCGGCGCCAGCAGCGCATGCGCCGAGGCGGTATTGAGCCCGGGGTATCCCGACTCCGCGACCGTAGGCACGTCGGGCGCCGCGCTCGACCGCTTGGGCATGCCCACCGCGATGATCCTGATCTTGCCGGACGAACGGTGCTGCAGGGCCGGACCCGGATCCCAGGTGAAATCGACCTGGCCGGCGATGACGTCCTGCAGCGCCTGCCCGGCGCCCTTGTAGGGAATTTGGCGGGCGGTGACGCCGGTCGCGCGGGCGAACTCGGCCTGGGCCATGTGCAGGGCGCTGCCGTTGCCGGCGGTGCTGTAGGTGACGGTATTGGGATGGGCCTTCAGGTAGGCCACGAACTCCGGCACGGTATTGACCGGCAGGCCCGCGCGCACGACCAGCCAGAGCGGGTTCAGCGCCACCTGGGTAATCGGCGTGAAGTCCTTCAGGGGATCGAAGGCCATGGTCCGGTACAGGTGGGGATTGGTGGTCAGCATGCCCCCGGAAGTTTGCAGCAGCGTATAGCCGTCCGCCGGCGATCGTGCCACGAATTCCCCCGCGATGTTGCCGTTCGCGCCACCGCGGTTCTCGACGAACACCGTCTGGCCAAGCTTCTTGGTCAGCTCGCCCGCCATGAGCCGCCCGAGCACGTCGACGGAACCGCCAGGCGGGGTCGTGACGACGATGCGCACGGGACGGTTGGGATAGTCGGCGTCCGCCGCAATGGCGGGCGCCGAAATGCAGAATGCGAACAAGGCGGCCGCGGCACCGTGAACAAGCCTCATCATCGTCTCCTTATCGAAATTTTTGGTTCCAGTGCACCGGCGGGACGCCGGCCACGGGCGAACGGAACATGCCGAGGGTGTCGCCCCCCAGCGAGCCCAGGTACACGGTGCGCAAGTCGGGACCGCCGAAGGTCACGCTGGCGATGTTCTTCAGGACGCGCGTGGGCGTGTGCTGAACGTCCTCGCGCGCGATCGTGCCTGCCGCCAGCCGGCGCTCGATCCTGTCGACATGCCGCGGATCCAGCTCCTCCAGCACCGTCTGCATGCTGCCGTCGGGCGCGATCCGGAGCAGCCGGTTGCTGACGATGCTGGCCGCCCACAGATGCCCTTCGGCATCGAAGGCGGCGCCGTCCGCGAAAGTGCCGTGGCCGAAGCGGGCGAAAACCGTGCGATCCACCAGATGATCGCCCTCCAGGGCGAACCGGGTGACGCGTCTGCCGAACGTCTCGACGACATAGACGTGTCGTCCGCCGGCATCGATCCGGACTTCGTTGGCGAAGGCGAAACCGTCGGCGACGATGCGAGGCCCCTTCGCGTCGATCAGGATCAGGTAGCCGTCGTCCATCGTCGGGCCGCCGAGCGCGGCGAACGCCTTCGAGATCGGCCACTGGCGCGTCGTGACGGTGACCCACGTGCGGCCGCGATCGTCCAGCATCACGAAGTTGGTGGCTCCCAGGGGCAGGCCATCGAGCTCCGCCAGCACCAGCTCGAGCGCGCCCTCGGGCGTCAATCGCCAAAGCCCGCCCGCTGGCCCCATGTTCGCGACCAGAAAGGAATTGTCGGGCATCCACGCAATGCCGTTGGGAATCCACGCCGCGCCGTCCACCTCGGCATGGTTGCCGATCGCGCGCTGCGTGCCGTCCGGAGCGATATGCATGATGCCGTGGCCGAGGTGCGCGACGAACATGTCGCCGTGGCGGTTGCACAGCACGCATTCCGGCCGTCGCAGGCCATGGCCGACGGTTTCAACGTCGGAAAGAGAAACGGAAAATGACACGTCTGGATACCGATGTGGCGATGTCAGACACCGACTTCGCGGTTCAACTCGTACGCGTCTTCCGATCCCGGATGGCGCCCAAGGATGTCCTGGATCGCGGGCGACTTCAACAGCAGGAATTCGCCCCGGCGCCAGAGCTGGCGCTCATCCAGCCAGATGTCGGGATCCAGGACCGGCAGCGAGATTTCGCCCGGCATGGCCTGGCCGACGGCATGGAAATGCATCAGGCGCGGGTTGTTGTGCGACATGAGCTGCCAGTGGTTCAGGTCCTTTTCCGGATCGCAGCAGGGCCGGGCCTGTGGATTGATGCCCGCGTGCCAGGAGTTGATGAGCATGGGATCGACGCCGTTCCTGCGCCCCAGGTCGTGCAGCAACGATTCAGCCTTGGCGACCTCCGCAGCGCCGCCTTCCAGACGCACGATGCGATCGTCGCGCACTTCGGCGGTCACCGGACTGCGCAGGATCAGACCGTCGCCGATGTCATGATTCGCGGAGCTTGCCAGCCAGCGGATCACCAGCCGCCCGGAAGCCCCATGCGAGCGGATCGGGTTGTGCGTGCCTATCGGAAACGTGAGCACCGTGAACGGCTGCGACGGCGCGGACGCGGGAGGAGGCGTGATGCTGCCTCGCAGATCGGTGCCCAGCGGACAAGTCACGCGCCAACTCGTGGCGCCGCGCAGTTCGCGCGCGATGGCATCGCCGGCTTCCAGCCATACGCCATACGGCACCGTCGCCCAGCGTGAACCGAGCACATTCCCGTTGGTGGCGTAGTTGAGCACGTGGACCCCCGCGCCGATCGGCGGGCGCAGGCGCAGCATCGCGCCCATGTAGTGGCTGAGGATGGTGACGTCGGCCTGGGCCATCGCCGCCACGATGTGGGGCGGAATGGCCTCGGGGCCCGCGAGCCGCTCGCCGCATCCCAGGCTCGTCACGGTCGCGCCGAGCGCGCGCGCCCCCTGCTCGATCGCGGCGACGACGTCGTGCTCGACGGCGGGATTGCCTTCTTCGTGGATCAGCACCACGCGCCGCCCGTCCTTGATACCGGCGCAATCGACCAGCAAATTGCTCAGGCCCGCTTCGATCGAGGGATTTCCACCCCCGGCACTGACGTCTTTTCTGATGTGGCTATCCATGGCATGACGATGACCGTCCCGCGCCGGAGGATCCGGGGCGACGACAGTGCGCAAGGTTACCCCCCGCTCGCCACGCGCTCCATTAGCTTTGCCAACTAAGTGTTCTTCCATCCCATGGATATTGGCTCTCCCGGATCGCCGCCCGCCGCTAAACTAGCCGACACCTGCGCGCGAGGGGATACACCCACAGATGGATATACGAGACATCGATCTCAATTTGCTGCGGCTGTTCGACGCCATCTACCGATCCGGCAGCGTGAGCCGCGCGGCCGATGCGCTGAACCTGTCGCAACCGGCGGCAAGCCAGGGGCTGACCCGGCTGCGCGTCAGCCTGGGAGACCCCCTGTTCGTGCGCGCGCCCGGCGGCGTGCGGCCGACGCTGCGCGGCGCCCGCCTGGCGCACGCCGTCCAGGGAGCGATCGCCATGATCGAAGCCGCCCTCAACGAGGGCGAGCAATTCGAGCCGTCGACATCGCGGATGCGGCTTCGGCTCCACCTGAACGACATCGGCGAGGCGCTCTTCCTGCCCAGGCTGATCGAGACGCTGAGAAAGGAGGCCCCCGGCGTCACGGTGGACAGTTGCGCATTGCCGCACGACGCGATCTGCGCGTCGCTGGATGCGGGCATCGTCGATCTGGCGCTCGGGTTCATCCCGGACCTGGTGGGCACCCAGAGCCTGGAACTGGTGCGCGACAGGTATTCCGTCTTTCTGCGGGCGGGACACCCGGCCCTGCTCGGGCAAGGCGACGGGGGGCTGACGCGGGAACAACTGGGCCGCCTGGACTACGTCGCGATACGCGCCTACGGGGACACGGTGCGGGTCCTGCAGGAAATGGGCATCGACAAGAAGATCCGGATCACCTCGTCGAACTTCCTGGCCTTGCCAGCCATCGTGAAGACCACGGACCTGGCCGTGGTACTGCCGATGGGGCTGGCGAACTACTTTGCCGACTCGGGCGGCTACGCGGTAAGCGAGGCCCAGTTCGCCCACGGGGATTTTCCCGTCATGCTCCACTGGAGCAAGCGGTTCGAACTCGACCCCGCGCACCAGTGGATGCGTGACCTGGTCATCCGGCTGTTCAAGGAATCGAGATAGGGCGAACCGGCTTCGCTACGGGCATGGATTCGGCTGCGTCCGGTGTATGGCCTCGATGCCCTCGACCACGGCCGGCGGCAGCGTGACCCGCGCGCTGGCGATGTTCTCCTGCAATTGCGCGATCGACGTCGCGCCGATCAGGTTGCTGGCCACGAAGGGCCGGCTGTTCACCCAGGCCAGCGCCATCTGCGCCGGCACGAGGCCATGGTCGCGCGCGAGTTCCACGTACCGGCGCGCGGCCGACTCAGCCTCGGGCCCGTCATAGCGGGTGAAGCGCGAGAACAGCGTCAGGCGCGCCCCTTCGGGCCGCGCGCCGTCCAGGTACTTGCCCGACAGCACGCCCATGCCCAGCGGCGAATAGGCCAGCAGGCTGACCTGTTCGAACTGCGTGAACTCGGACAGTCCGATCTCGTACACACGGTTGAGCAGGCTGTAGGGATTCTGGATGGACGCGATGCGCGGCAGGCCGCGGGTCTCGGACAGTTTCAGGAATTGCGCCACGCCCCACGGCGTCTCGTTCGACACGCCGATGTGCCGCACCTTGCCCTCGCGCACGAAGTCCTGCAGCACCGACAGCGTTTCCTCGATGGGCACGGTGTGGTCGTCCTTCACCCAGGGATAGGCAAGCTGGCCGAAGGTGGCGGTGGTGCGGTCGGGCCAGTGCAACTGGTAGAGATCGAGGTAGTCCGT
Organism: Alcaligenaceae bacterium SAGV5; assembly: GCA_009360345.1. Taxonomy (GTDB): domain Bacteria; phylum Pseudomonadota; class Gammaproteobacteria; order Burkholderiales; family Burkholderiaceae_B; genus Pigmentiphaga. Next base: position 272,178 of record SPDP01000001.1, on the reverse strand, counting down.
CTGCAGGCGCTTGAGGCTGTCGTGCAGCGCGGCGGTCAGATTCTTGCGGTCCAGGAAGGGCTTGCCATCGCGGATGTGGCCGGGACGCTTGGCATCGCGCAGCGGGCCGGCAACCTTGCTGGTCAGGACGATGTCCTGGCGGCGGCCGGTGCGGGCCAGCCAGGTGCCGATGCAGGCCTCGGTGCGGCCCTGGGTCTCGGCCCTGGGCGGCACCGGATACATTTCGGCGGCATCCACCAGATTCACGCCTTGCGCCAGCGCGTAGTCCAGTTGCTCGTGGGCGTCGGCTTCGCTGTTCTGCTGCCCCCAGGTCATGGTTCCCAGCCCGATCACGCTGACTTCGAGATCGGTGCGTCCCAGTTTGCGGTATTCCACGTCTGTGCTCCGGTTGCGGGTGATATCCGGTCCAAGGTTACTGCAAGCCCACCGGCGGCGGCATGAATCCCGGCCCGGGGAAGCCTAAAATAGCGCTCGACCTTGAAAGAAACGCCTCAGGAGAACTCTCGCATGCAAGAGGATGACGGCCGCGAACCCGACTACCGTTTCACGCTGGCCAACGAACGCACCTTCCTCGCCTGGATACGCACCGCGCTTGCCGTGCTGGCCGGCGCCATCCTGCTCCACCAGTTCGGCGGCGTGGTCCAGCCGCATTGGCCGCTGCTGGCGCTGAGCGTGGCGATGACCGTCGCCGGCCTGATCTTCTGCTGCGGCGCCTATTTCCAGTGGAAAGCCAACCAGCAGGCCATGCGGCACTCGCGGCCGCTGCCGCGCTCGGCGCTGATTCCGCTGGCGGCCGGCGTGACGATACTGGTCGCCGTGGTGGCCGGCCTGTTCGTGCTGTTCCGATGAGTTCGCAACTGGATCCGGGGTTGCAGCCCCAACGCACCGCGCTGTCCTGGGGTCGGACCGGCCTGTCGATGACAGCCGTGGCGCTGCTGGTACTGCGGGCGGGCATACAGGAACACCAACCGGTCTTCCTCGTCGTCGGCGCGCTGGACATGCTGTGCGCCATCCTGTTCTTCGCGACCGCGTCATGGCGCCGGTCGGCGCTCGCCCTGGACAAGATCCACGCCGCCTCGTCGGCGTGGATGGCGGGCATCACCGCGCTGGTGGCGATCACGAGCCTGGCCGGGACCTGGCTGGTGCTGAGCTAGGATCGACCATGCCGAAGAAGACTCCGCCCGATCCGACCGTCCCCCTCGAGCACCGCATCGCCTATCAGGCGCTGATGATCGCGACGCGCATCTCGCAGTTCCTGGCTCCCATGTGGGAAGAAAAGTACGGCCTGACGACCATCACATGGCGCGTGATGGCGGTGGTTGGACGCTTCGGTCCGCTATCGGCCAAGGAAGTAGCGGAACACACGAGCACGGACGCCTTCTTCGTCTCGCGGGCCATCGTGCAACTCACCCGGCAAGGCTATATGACCAAGGGCGTCGACTCGCGCGATCGCCGGCGTTCCGTGCTGCGGCTGACCGCGGCGGGCGAGCGGGCGCGCATCGACGTGGAGCGTGTGATGAGCGCCCTGGAACACGACGTGTTGGGCGCGATGGGCGAGGGGGAAGAGCGCCGCATCCGGGAAACGCTGGGCAAGCTGGCGGCCACGGCCTCGGATCGGCTGAAGTCTCCCCGGACCTGGAAAGACTTCGCCGACTGACCGCGCGGCGGTTCAGGAAGCCGCCTGTATGCCGGCCTTGCGGATGATCGCGCCCCAGCGGGCGTATTCCTTGTCCATATAGCTTTGCAGATCGTCCGGGGTCGAGCCAACGATGTCCAGCCCCATGCCCTGGAAGCGAGCGGCGATGTCGGGTTTGGCCAGGATTTCCTTGACCGTGGCCGAGAGCTTGTCGCGCACCGCCCTGGACGTGCCCGCTGGGGCCAGCAGGGCGAACCACGGACCCGCCACGATCTCGGGATAGCCTTTTTCCGCGAAGGTCGGCACCTCGGGCAACACCGAACTGCGCCGGGCCGAGGCCACGGCAACGGCGGCCAGCTGGCCCGTCCGGACCCGCTCCCCCACGTTGACGGTGTCGGCGATCATCAGATCGACGCGGCCCTGCATGACGTCGGTCAGTATGGGAGGAAAGCCGTTGTACGGCACGTGCGTCAACGAAATGTTCAGCGCCTGGTCCAGCAGCGCCCCGGTGACGTGGCCCGTGGTGCCCACGCCCTGGGTAGCGTAGGTCAGCGGCGCGCCGCCCGACCGCGCCCGCTGCAGGAAGGCCTCGAACGTCGGCAGTCCGGCCTTGGGCGAGGCCACCAGTACGTTGGGCGCATCGACCACCCGCGACACCGGCGCGAAGGCATGCTGCGCGTCGTAGGGCAGCTTGGACATGATGAACGGGTTGATCACCAGCGGCCCCTGGGCGGTAAGCAGCAGCGTGTAGCCATCCGCCGCGCTCTTGGCCACGAAGTCCGTGCCGATGGTGCCGCCGGCGCCGGCCTTGTTGTCCACCACGAACTGCTGGTGATAGCGGGCCGAAAGCTCGGCCGCCAGCGTGCGGGCCACGACGTCGATCGACCCTCCCGCCAGAAAGGGCACGATCACCCGGACGGAACGGGTGGGCCAGGAAGCTTCCTGCGCACAGACTCCCTGCGGGAGCAGGCCGGCGGTGCCAAGGGCGGCCGCCAGGACCAGATGCCTGATGGCGCTTGTCGTCGTGAGATTCATTTCGTCTTCTCCTGGGGGCCTCTATGCCGGCGGCAGATGCGCCAACGCGGCGGCTTCGTCGAAAGTCCTGGATCGGTTCAGCGCGATGGCGATGGCGCGTATGCGGTATTGCGAGGCGGCACGGGCTTCCTGCGGCGAGTGCCCTTCCTCGAGCGCCTGGGCGGCATTGATCAACCTGCGCCGGGTCTGGGCAATGGCGGTGTCGGACGTCCCGAGGTGCTCGATGCTGCGGTCGGCGATCTCGCCCTGGCTTTCCTGCACGGCGATGTCCTGCAGCTGGGCGCTGGGAATGCCGGTGAAGGATTCGGTGCGCTGCTTGCCGCGATCGATCAGGTAGTCGTTCTCCTGGTTGCCCATCGATTCATAGGTGCCCGGCACGCGGCGTGAATAGTCGAGGTCGCCGGCGTCGTACTCCTCGATTTCCCCCTGTTCGAGCGGCCGTTCCGGCTGGTAGCGGATCCGGTACCACCAGCAGTTCCGGTCGTCGATCGGAACGAAGAAATTGGCGCGGCATACATTCCCCGGCGCGGTCGGCACCAGGACGCCGACCGGCATCAGCCACTGCGTGACGCGCCAGTAGTAGGTGTCGTCGTCGCCGTCGCGGCGCGCCGAGATGGACATGCCGTAGGAGGTATCGGCACAAAAGAAACGCGGCGCGCCATCGGCGTCGGAGAAGCGCTGGAAGTCTCCCACGCCGAACACATCCTTGGACATGCGGTTCATCTGGTGCAGGAAAGTCAGATGAGAGGTATCCAGGCTGCCTTCCAGCGCCTGCATGTAGTTGCAACGCATCAAACGTTTCGATGCATAGACGTGGCTTTCCGGCAGCGACATGAATTCGATGTCGGGCACGGCGGGCGCTTCGCCGGGACCGAGATAGGCCCAGATGATGCCGCCGGATTCATGCACGGGATACGCCCGCGCGCGCACCTTGGCCTTCATCGGGCTGGATGGGGGCTCGCTGGGCATGTCGACGCAGGCGCCGTCCACGCCGAACTTCCAGCCGTGGTAGACGCAGCGCAATCCGCCCTGTTCATTGCGGCCGAAGAACAGGTCGACCGAACGATGCGGGCAGCGCGCGTCCAGCAGCCCGACCCGGCCCTCCGAGTCGCGGAACGCCACCAGCCGGTGGCCGAGCAGGCCGACACGCACCGGCGGGCCGTCCGGCTCGGCGATTTCCTCCGACAGCAGCGCCGGCATCCAGAACCGGCCGATGAGATTCCCCATGGGCGCGCCCTTCTCCACCCGGGTAAGCATGCGATTCATTTCGAGGCTGAGCATCGATCCTCCTGTCTCCTTTTCGATGGCTGCGCCCCGCCCTGGCGGATGGGCGCAGCCCCGCACTGGCCAAATGCTAGCGATTCGCTAGTATTTGGCCAGTATGAGATTCACATGCCCGGGTGTCAAGAAGGAGAAAACGGCAACGGCCATGGCCCTTCGCTGCGGCGCTACCGCGTCGAAGGGCCATGGCTGCCTGATATGGAAGAACCGGACGCTACCGGCCAGACCGGCTCAGTTCCAGGGATCGATGGTCATGTGGATCGCCCCCTGCACACCCTGGCCCGCCAGGCTGCGCAGCGCGAGGTCGGTATCCTCGAGGCCGAACGCATGCGTACTCATTTTCTTGACCCCATGGCGATCGCCCGCGATCAATTGCAGGGCCAGCTCGACCGACTCGTAGCTGTGGCCGCGCATGCCCTTCACGGTCAGGAAGCGCGCGATGATGCGGTCGCTGTCGAACTCGGGAATGCGCCGGCGCTTCTGCCCGCCCAGGATGACCCGTCCACGTTTGCGCGCGAGCTGGATCGCCGTGACGACCGAATCCGTGCCGCCTGCCGCGCAGTCGATGACGAGGTCCGCCATCAGGCCGCCGGTCAGGTCGGCGACGGTTTCGAGCAGGTCCTGGGACTCGATGTCGATGGTGTGGTGCGCGCCGAGCTCACGCGCCAGCGCCAGGCGGCGCGCGTCCGTCTCGTTCGAAAGCCCCGTGATGATGATGCGTTCGGCCCCCGCTTCGCGCGCGGCCACGACGCACGCCAGGCCTTGCTGGCCAGGGCCTTGTATGAGCACCGTCTGGCCCGGCCCCGCGCCGCCTTGCAGGTAGGTCCATTCGACGCCGTTGGCCAGCGGCAGCGCGAGCGCCGCGTGGCGGGGCGAAACCCCGGCGGGCACGCGGTGGAACACCGTGTTCAGGTGCAGGAACTGATACTGGCTGAACCCGCCCCACAAGCCCGGCGCCACCGACAACCCGGTGGCGCCGTAGCGCAGGCCGCCCAGGCGCCAGTCGGTGGCGTCGCACAGCCGGAACTCGCCGCTGCGGCAGAACTCGCAGTGGCCGCAGGGCAGGTATTCCTCCAGCGCGACCAGGTCTCCTTCCTTCACCCCCCATTTGGCGCGCGCCACCTCGCCCAGCTCGGCCACGTGGCCCACGGTCTCGTGGCCGAGCACGAGCGGACCGCGGCTGGCCGGCAGTTGCTGGTAGTAGGGCCAGTCGCTGCCGCACACGCCGGTGACGGCGACCTTGAGCAGGCCGCTGGTGGCCGAGGCGGCCGGCGCGGCCAGCTCGCGCAGTTCGGTCCTGCCAGCCTCGACCGCGACCGCGGCTCGTACGGTAAGTGCCATGGCCGTCACACCGACGCGTGCGGCCGGCCCGGCTGCGCGGCAAGCGCGTCGGCGGCGGCATCCTTGAAGTGCTGGTCGCGCGGCAGGATCACCGCGGCCGAGCGGACATGGTGCGTCGACGGATGCGTTCCCGGCGGCGCGGCGCCTTCCTCGGCCAGCGCCTTGACGGCCTTCATCAACGCGCGGCGCATCTTGACGATGCCGTTGTCGGTGGAGGTCAGGTGTTCCTTGGTGCGATCCTGGATCCGGCCCATGCTTTCCTGCAACGACGCATCCTGCATGCCTATGCCCTCGATGCCGCTGAAAGTCCTGCCCGACTTCTGCGCCTCGCGGTCCATCAGGTAATCGTTCTCCTTGTTCTGCAAGGGACGGAACGTGCCCGGCACGTAGCGCACGTGTATTCCTTTCCCGTCTTCCATCGCCTGGACCTCGGCTTCGGTCAGCGCGCGGCCCGCATGGTAGTCGAAGCTCCAGGCCCAGCAGGTCTCGTCGTCGATGGGCACCCAGAAGTGTCCGTGCACGGGATGGTCGCCGCGCGGCGGCACCATGGTGAAGCAAGGCATCAGCCACGGCGTGATGCGCCAGTAGTAGGAGTCGTCGCCGGCGTTGCGGCGCACGCCCACCAGCAGCCCGGTGTCGGTGTCCACCACGTCGAACACCGGACGCAGGTCCGTCAAGTTGTACTGGTTGCCGGCCGCGCCCTTGAACAAGGGATCGGATTTCAGGCTGTCGCGGTGCAGCCACGAAACGTGGCTGGAATCGATTCCGCCTTCCAGCGCCTGCAGCCAGTTGTTTTCCTGGATGCGCTTGGACACGAAGCGCTGCGCGTCGGGCACCATGGCGAACTCGTACTCGGGCAGCGGCGGCTGATGTTCGGGGGGACCCATGTAGGTCCACAGGATGCCGCCGCGCTCGACCAGCGGATACGAGGTGAGTTTGATGCGGCTGCGAAAACCGCTGTCTTCCGCTTCCGACGGCACGTCCAGGCATTGGCCATCGGCGGCGTACTTCCAGCCGTGATACGGACACCGGATGCCACCGCCCTGGCCTTGCTCGTCGTAGCGGCCGAACCACAGCGACACCCCGCGATGCGCGCAGAACTCGTCGATCAGCCCGATGTTGTCTTCTTCGTCGCGTATCGCCAGCAGCCGTTCGGACAGCAGCTTGACGCGCACCGGCTCACAGCCGGGCCCGGGCAGCTCGCGGCTGAGCATCACCGGCTGCCAATAGCGGCGGAACAGCTCGCCCAGGGGCGTTCCCGGCCCCGTCTGGGTAAGCAGGTCGTTCTGTTCCTTCTTCAACATCTTTGGTCCCCTCGTCTGAGATCGTTCCGCATGCAGGAACACTGTTCCTTGATAGGAAACAAAGTTATCATTCGCTCGATCCCGATGTCAATGCGGTCCATACCGCGGCGGGGCATCAGAACCTCAAGAAAGGAGACAAGCCGATGATGATTCATCGTCATTTCCTCGCGCGCCTGGTGTGCGCGAGCCTTGCGGCCGGCGCGCTCGCGGCGCCCGCCTGTGCGCAGGACCCGTGGCCCAGCCGCCCGGTCAAGATCGTGGTGCCCTACGCGCCCGGCGGCAGCGCCGACACGCTGGGCCGGCTGATCTCGCGCCATCTTGCCGAAACGTTCAAGCAGAGTTTCGTGGTGGACAACCGCGGCGGCGCTGGCGGCGTCATCGGTTCGCAGATGGTGGCGCGCGCCGAACCCGACGGCTATACGCTGGTGGTGTCGGGCATCGGCTCGCATGTGGTCGCCCCGCTGACCAACGCGACCAGCTTCGACCCCATCAAGGACTTCACCCACATCGCCCTGCTGGGCGGCCCGCCCACCGTGCTGGCGGTCAACGTCGCGCAGCCCATCAAGGACGTGCCCGGCTTCATCAAGCAGGTCAAGGCCATGCCCGAAGGCCTGAGCTGGGCCTCGCCCGGACAGGGCACGCACGGCGCCCTGATCGGCGAAGCCTTCCGCCAGATCACCAAGCTGAACCTGGTGCACATCAGCTACAAGGGCGCGGGCCCCGCCGTGGCCGACGTGGCCGCCAACCAGGTGCCGGCCGCCTTCATCACGCTCAGCACCGCCGCCGGCAACATCAAGGCCGGCAAGCTGCGTCCGCTGGCCGTGACCTCGGCGCAGCGCGTCGCCGACTTTCCCGACATCCCCACCTTCAAGGAACTGGGCTATCCGCAGTTGACCGGCACCACCTGGTTCTCGCTGTCGGGTCCCGCCGGCATGTCGCCCGAACTGGTCACCAGGCTCAACCTCGCGGTGCGCAAGGCCCTGCAATCACCGGAAGGACAAACCGAGCTGCGGGCCCAGAACATGGAGACCTTCGACTGGGACGCGCCCACGTTCAACGATTTCGTGAAGAAAGAAATCGCGCACTGGAAGCAATACATAGAGCCCCCTCCTACGCGCTGACGCGCGCCCCCCAGGGGGCGAAACCGGCGGACTGGCAAAGCCAGATCCGCGGTTTCCTGGGGCTGGTGCCAGTTTCTTGGATTGTGGTACCCATGTGCTTCGCTGGCTGCCAACACTTGTTATAAAGGTGGGTTGACGCAAACATTGTCCATCACTATGCAAGACACTCAGGACGGGGGCGAGGGGCGGCTTTCTTCGGTTGCTTCGGCCATCCGTGTGCTCAAGGTGTTTTCCGAGACGGAAGTCGAGATCGGGATCAGTACGCTTGCCAAACGGCTGGGGCTGGCCAAGAGCACGGTGCACCGGCTGGCCAGCACGCTGACGGCCGAGGGGCTGCTGGAGCAGAATCCGGAGAACGGGCGCTACCGGCTTGGGCTGGGGCTGTTCGCGCTGGGCGCGCTGGTGCGGCGGCGCATGGATATTTCGACGCAGGCCCTGCCCTATCTGCACGAGCTGCGCGAGATCACCGGCGAGACCGTGCATCTGGCCACGCTGGAGCAAAGCAACATCATCTATCTCTTCAACCTCGAAAGCCACCAGGCCATACGCATGCGTTCGTACGTCGGCGCGCGCAAGCCCGCGTTCTGCACCAGCGAAGGCCGCGCGCTGCTGGCCTTCCAGAGCGCGGACGTGCTGGCGCGCGTGCTCAAGGATGGCCTCGTGCCGCGCACGCCGAACACGCCGACCGATCCGGCCCTGCTGCGCGGCACGCTTGAACAGGTACGCCGCGAAGGCTATGCGCAAGACGACGAGGAAAGCGAGGTCGGCATGCGCGGGCTGGCGGCGCCGGTGCGTGATCACTCCGGACAGGTCATCGCCGCGATCGGCGTCGCGGGTCCCATCCAGCGGTTGACCAAGCGAGCGGTACGCGGATTCGTCACGCCCGTGCTCCAGGCCGCCGATGGCGTGTCGGCGCGACTGGGCTACCAGCCCTGACCCGACGCGCGATCGTCCATGGCCGCCGCGTCCCGTATCCCCGTCTACCTGCTGACCGGCTTCCTGGGCAGCGGCAAGACGACGCTGCTTTCGGCCTGGCTCGGACAACCGGCGCTGCGAGGCGCGGCGGTGATCGTCAATGAACTGGGCGAGGTCGGGCTCGATGGCGCCTTGCTGGGCGTGACCGAGCAGGCTGCGCTGGTGTCGGGGTCGTGTGTGTGCTGCGCCGGCCTGCCGGGCCTGGAGCAGGCCCTGGAGGATTTGTTCTGGGCGCGGCTGCAGCGCCGCATGCCGGCGTTTCCCGCCGTGGCGATCGAAACCACGGGGATGGCCGATCCCGCGCCCATCGTCCAGGCGTTCCACGACCATCCGCTGCTGCGCGAACGCTACCGGCTGCAAACCATCATCACCGTGGCGGGCGCGCCAGCCGGCGCGGCGCTGCTCGATCGTCATCCGGAAGCCCGGGCCCAGGTCCGCGCGGCGCGGGTCTTGATCATGACCAAGACCCGGGAAGCCGGCGACACACCCGCCCGCGCCCTGGCCGCGAGACTGGCGACGCTGAATCCCGGCGCGCCGGTACTGTGCTCCAACCAGGCCGATCTGACATGGGAGGCGGTTTACCTCGCCCTCGCGCCACGCGGCGCATCGCCGGCCCCGGCCGCGACGCCCGTCCGCGGCGGGATGGAAAATCATGCCGCCGGCCATGCGCCATCGCATGACCACGGCCACGGCGCGCACCCGCACGCGCATCATCATGCGGAGCAGGCGCATTTTCTCCCCCTGCCCCATCCCATCGAACGCGACGCGCTGCTGGTCCGCCTGCATGCGCTCGCCGATGCGCTGGGGCAGGACCTGCTGCGGCTCAAGGGTGTCGTCGCGCTGGCCGACGGCCGGCGTTGCGTGGTGCAGTTCGCGCCCGACGAAAGGCGCTTCGATGTGCGGCCGCTGTCCGCGACCGATATCCCGCGTCAGAAAACCGGCCTGACGGTCATCGCGACACACGCCGATCCCGGCCGGATGGCCGAACACTTGTCAGCGCCGCTTCCCAGCGCTTCTCGTATTCGTTCTTCTGAAAATCCTCCGCGATGAAGTCGAGGAAGACCGGATGGAGAATGCCAGCGAAGGCCTCAAACTCAGGCGGCGCCTGGTCATCGTCGATCCGTTCAGCATCGACCACATGCTGGCCCTGCCGCTCTGATCGGCACGCGGCGCGGACCCGCCGGCATGGCGGGTCCCATGCCTGTCAGCTGTTTTCCAGCACGTCGGCCAGGCCCTGTTTTTCCAGCAGCGACGACAGGTGTTCCCAGCCGTGGAAATCGATGATGATCTGGCCGCGCTCCTTCGCGCCGATCTTGAACGCCACCTGCGTGCCCAGCCGGTCGGACAAGGCCTCTTCCAGCCGCAGCACGTCGCGCGACTTGGCCGCCGGTTTGCGGCTGGATTTCTGCGCGGCTTCCTGCAGCGTCTGCGCGACGAGTTTCTCGGCCTCGCGCACCGACAGCCGCCTGGCCACGATCTGCGTGGCCAGTTGGATCTGGGTGGCGGCATCCACCGCCAGCAGCGCGCGCGCATGGCCCATGTCGAGATCGCCGGCCAGCAGCATGGTCTGCACCGGCGCGGCCAGGTTCAACAGGCGCAGCAGGTTGCTCGTGGCCGACCTCGACCGCCCGATGGCCTGCGCCGCCTGCTCGTGCGTCATGCCGAACTCGCCGATCAGGCGCTGCACGCCCTGGGCCTCTTCCAGCGGATTCAGGTCCTCGCGCTGGATGTTCTCGATCAGCGCCATGACCGCGGCGTTCTCGTCGCTGACTTCGCGCACCAGCACCGGCACCTCGGTCAGCGCGGCCAGCTGCGCGGCGCGAAACCGCCGTTCGCCCGCGATGATCTCGTAGCGGCCGCCTTCGATGGCGCGGACCAGGATGGGCTGCATCACCCCTTGGGTGCGGATCGACTCGGCCAGTTCGGCCAGCGCGCCTTCGTCCATGCGCGAGCGCGGCTGGTAGCGGCCGGCCTGCATGCTGGATACCGGCAGCGTGCTGGGCGGGCCTTCCTTCTGTGCGGGCTGCGCCGCCGCCTGGGTACCCAGCGTGCTGACCGCCGGCATGTCGGCCCCCAGCAGCGCGTCGAGTCCACGGCCCAATCCTTTGGGTTTCTTCACACCCTTAGATCCTGCTTTTACTTCCATGATGTGCTTCCCCAAAGCTATAGCGTTTTCACGCGCTCTATCATTTCCGCCCCGAAGGCCACGTAGGCCTGCGCCCCCTTGGACGCGGGGTCGAACACCACCCCCGGCAGCCCATAGCTGGGCGCCTCGGCCAGCCTGACGTTGCGCGGGATGATGCTCTTGAATACCTTGTCGCCGAAGTGGCTCTCGAGCTGCGCCGAGACCTGCTGCTGCAGGGTCACGCGCGGATCGAACATCACGCGCAGCAGGCCGATCACGCGCAGGTCGGGATTCAGGTTGGCATGGACCCGCTTGATGGTGTTGACCAGGTCCGACAGCCCCTCCAGGGCAAAGTATTCGCACTGCATGGGAATGATCACGCCGTGCGCGGCGGCCAGGCCGTTCAGCGTCAGCAGCGACAAGGTGGGCGGACAATCGATCAGCACGAAGTCGTAGCGGTCGGCCACGGAAGCGATCGCGTGCTTCAACTGGCGATCGCGTTCCTCAAGCTCCACCAGGTCGATCTCGGCACCGGCCAGTTCGCGATTGGAGGGCAGGACGTCATACCCGCTCTCCGTCGCCTTGGCGGCATCGGCAAGGCTGGCTTCGCCGATCAGGACCTGGTAGAGCGTGGCCTGCAGCTCGCGTTTGTCGATGCCGCTGCCCATGGTGGCGTTGCCCTGTGGATCCAGGTCGACCAGCAGCACGCGCTGCTTCTGGGCCACGAGGGCCGCCGCCAGGTTGACCGCGGTGGTGGTCTTGCCCACACCGCCTTTCTGGTTCGCGATGCAGAAGATGCGGGCCGTGGCCCGCGCGCGTTTGGCGGCCAGCGGCTCGGCGCCGGTGATCGCCTCCAGCTCGCCGGTTTCTTTTCCGGACGGCGCCGCCTCGTTGACCATGCTGGAATTGGAAGACATCGAATACAACCTGATTATTGGTGAATCTGACGCGCCTATAGCCGGCGCCGCGTTCTGCTAACTCTCGCTCGCCCCGTCTTCGACACGGTCCATCCAGACCAGGCAACGACGGGCGGACAATCTTGGCACATAAAGTGTCGTGACGCCTTCCACCTGCCATGCTCCCTGGTCCTTCAGCGCCTGCATCTCGTCTTCCGGCGGATGGCCCTTCATGGCGACCAGCCTTCCCCCCGGCTTGACGTGGCGTCCGGCCAGCGCGGCAAAGTCGTGCAGCGACGCGAACGCGCGAGAGACGACGATGTCGCACCCGGCGGGTTCGAGCTCTTCGACCCGCGCGTGCGTCGCATCCAGGTTGGGCAACCGCAGCACGCCGGCCACGTGCTTGATGAACGCGGTCTTCTTCTCGACCGCGTCCACGCAGAGCACTTCCCATTCCGGCCGGCAGATGGCCAGGACCACGCCGGGCAGCCCGCCACCCGAACCCACGTCCAGGATGCTGGCAGGCTGGCCGGCAAGGCGCTGGGCCAGTTCCGGCACTACCGACAGACTATCTGTTATGTGATGCAAAAGCATCTGCTCCGGCTCGCGTATGGCCGTGAGGTTGTAGGTGCGATTCCAGCGCAGCATCTGCGCCAGGTAATTCAGCAGCAGATCGATGCGCGCATGATCGAGCGGCAGGCGCAACACCGCGCAGTCCGACTCGAGCTGGGCCGCGAATACGGCGCCATTGAAAGGTTCCTGCATCGGGATCGGTTTCCGGGACATGTTCATGGGACGACCCTCCGGCCGTCGGGAGCTTCCCTTGCCGGGGAAGCGGACACGCTTCCCCGCAAGCCACGCGTCGATACCGACGAGCCTCCCGTCTCGTCGTGGCGCGGCTTTTCTCCCGGGAGAAGGCGTGTCGTTGTCGATAGGCCGTGCCGCACGCTCATGCCGCCCGGTTGGCGTCGGCGGCGGAATCGGCAGCCAGCCGTCCGTATTGCCGGCGCTTCAGGTGTATCAGCAGGAGCGAGATGGCGGCAGGCGTAATGCCCGAGATGCGGGCAGCCTGGCCGATGGTTTGCGGCCGATGGGTCTTGAGCTTCTGGCGAACTTCGAAGGACAGGCTACGCACCGAGTCGTAGTCGATGTCGTCCGGGATACGCTGGTTCTCGTGTCCGGCCTGCTTGTCGATCTCGTTCTGCTGGCGCGCGATGTAGCCCGCGTACTTGACCTGGATCTCCACCTGTTCGGCAACGATCCGGTCCGTGACGCCTGGACCCGCCAGCAATTCCTCGTCCACATTCTTCGCTTGCATAAGCGCATCATAGGAAACGTCAGGGCGCTTGAGCAAGTCGAATAGTGTGTACTCACGCTCAATCGCCTTGCCCAATAACGGCTCGGCGACGTGGGCCGGGAAAATCCGGGGATTGATCCACGTGGAACGCAGGCGCTCGACCTCGCCCGCGACGGCATCCCGTTTGCGATTGAACGCGTCCCAGCGCGCGTCGTCCACCAGCCCGAGCCGGCGGCCAGCTTCCGTCAGGCGCCAATCGGCATTGTCTTCGCGCAGGCTCAGGCGGTACTCCGCTCGCGACGTGAACATGCGATAGGGCTCGGTCACGCCACGCGTGACCAGGTCGTCGGCCAGGACACCCAGGTAGGCTTCGTCCCGGCGCGGCACCCAGGCTTCTTCGCCCTTGACCTTCAGGGCGGCATTGATCCCGGCCAACAGCCCCTGTGCTGCGGCTTCTTCGTATCCCGTCGTGCCATTGATCTGTCCGGCGAAGAACAGTCCGGAGATAGCTCGTGTCTCCAACGACGTTTTCAAGCCACGCGGATCAAAGTAGTCATACTCGATGGCATACCCGGGACGCAGGATATGGGCATTTTCCAGCCCCGGCAGCGAATGGATCAGATCGAGCTGGACATCGAACGGCAGACTGGTCGATACCCCGTTCGGATAGAACTCGTGGGTCGTCAGCCCTTCCGGTTCCAGGAAGACCTGGTGGGAAGATTTGTCCGCGAAACGATGGATCTTGTCCTCGATAGAGGGGCAATAACGTGGCCCCACCCCTTCGATAACGCCGGTGTACATGGGCGAACGGTCCAGGCCGCCGCGGATGATCTCGTGCGTCCGCGCATTGGTATGCGTAATCCAGCACGGAAGCTGGCGCGGGTGCATGGCGGCATCGCCCAGATAGGAGAAGACCGGTACCGGATCCAGATCCCCGGGCTGTTCCTCCAGCACGCTGAAGTCGATGGAGCGGCCATCGATGCGAGGCGGCGTTCCGGTTTTCAGGCGTCCCTGGCCCAGGTTGAGTTCCTGTAGCCGCTTGCCTAGCGAGATGGCGGGAGGATCACCCGCCCGCCCTGCTGAATAGTTCTGCAAACCCACGTGCACCCGGCCATTCAGGAAGGTACCCGCAGTCAAGACGACCGCCCGCGCACGAAAGCGCAGGCCGATCTGGGTGATCGCACCCACCACCTTGTCCCCTTCCAGCATCAGATCGTCCACGGCCTGCTGGAACAGCCAGAGGTTGGGCTGGTTCTCCAGGCGATGCCGGATCGCCTTACGGTAGAGCACGCGGTCGGCTTGTGCCCGAGTCGCCCGTACCGCGGGGCCCTTCGATGCATTCAGGATGCGGAACTGGATCCCTGCCTCGTCCGTAGCCAAGGCCATGGCCCCCCCCAACGCATCGACCTCTTTCACCAGATGGCCTTTGCCTATCCCTCCTATCGAGGGATTGCAGGACATCTGCCCGAGGGTCTCGATGTTATGCGTGAGCAGCAGTGTCTTGCAGCCAGCACGCGCCGCGGCCAGCGCAGCCTCGGTACCGGCATGGCCACCGCCTACAACGATCACATCAAATTCGGTTGGATACAGCATGGTGGGGTCCACAAAAGACCAGCGCTAAGCTGGCGACCTGGCCTGCATGGCCAGGAAAATGTCCGGGCATGGAGAAAGAAACGCCACGGTAACTAGGGATTATAGGATTCTCGCCCCGCCAAGGCGAGCAATACCCTGGTCAGACTGCTCTAGCGTGTTTCACGTGGAACAATTTGGGAAAATTCTGGGCAGCCATCGAAAAGCGGAGACCGAACAACACGATGGTCACGGACGGACCAGCTTATCCGTTCTATGTGGCAATCGTTGCAACGGATGGCATGACAGCAGTTGGACCAGGGCTCAAAGATGTGTCGCTGCCATAGGGATGGGGGATTCGCGACACAAGGATAGACCGCCGCTTGTTGGCCACAAACCGACTTCCGGGGATGCCGTGGCACGCGGATGTTTCACGTGAAACATTGGAAGGTCGTAGCGCAGGGGCACGTCCGCCAGCACGCGTGTCCATGCCATGGATGGTGGATATCTCGTACCCGCCACGCTACCGATAGTAGGAGTGCTTGCGCGCTGCTACGCCGAATTGCCAAAACTCGACTTCACAAGACATCGGGTCCCTACCCTGCGGTACTCCGGGTTTCCAGGCACACCCTGCTACCTTGAGACGTTACCCATGTTTCCCGACAACGATCGCTGCTTTCTACCCTTCCCGGGCGCCATCCACTTCTTCCCGCATTGCCCGAGCGATCAGCACATCCATCATGTCGAACAATTCACGGACCTGCTCGGCTGAAAACCCGCCCAGCAAACGGGTGTTGCGCTGCCTGGACAATTGGCGCAAGGAAACGGCAATGTCCATGCCTGGGGGGCTCAATCTCAATGCGGCCTGGCGATTGTCCCGTTCCGACGTTCGTCTTTCGACCAGGCCTTGCCTGGACAACGAAACAACCGCCCGGCTGATCTGCGCGGCATCCACCATGGCGAACCCGGCAAGCTTACGTATCGAGGCGGGTTGGGAACTCGCAAGCAGCGTGACGACCTGCCATTCCGTCTGAGAAAACCCGAACTGCGTACGAGCCTCCGCCTGCGAAGCCCGTGCCAAGGCCCTGGTCAGCATCGCCACTTTGGGAGCCAATAGATCGTCCAGCTCATGCGCGTGCGTTGCTTTGAGAGGAAGAGGATCGGCGCCGTCGCGCAGGAGGTCGGTTGTCATCGGCTAGCGCCTCATACGAGGCGTCATGTGAACGCGGCGTGTCATTATCCTCGTCCCGGCGGGTTTTCCGCAATTCCATGACAAATCCTGATATTTCCCAATCGCGAATGATGAAATGAATCAATATACAAGATTCAGTCATGTATGTTAATTGCCTGGAAACCGCAATCGTCCTTGCTGCCTGACCCGCCCGCACCTACCTGCGACGGAATACCGCGACGCCGGCGCGGCATGAAAAAAAGCCCCCACGCTTGCCGCTTCGCGGCGGCGCTGCCCCCCGAGGGGGCGCTTTTTCATCTTGGGGCGGCCCGGCAATGAAAAAAAGCCCCCACGCTTGCCGCTTCGCGGCGGCGCTGCCCCCCGAGGGGGTGCTTTTTCATCTTGGGGCGGCCCGACGATGAAAAAACCCCGACGCCCAGGGCGGGCATCGGGGCCGGGCATCGCAAGCCGGGGCAGTTACACGCCCGGCAAGCGAGCGAGACTCAGCCTTGCAGACGCGTGGACAGGCGCTGCTTGACCTCCACCAGTTCGTTCGGCAATCCCTGCTTGAGCAGGTCGAACAGCTCGTCGTGCAGGCGCAGTTCTTCCTTCCAGGCCTGCGTGTCGATGGCGGTGATGCGATCGAACTGCTCGCGGGTGAAATTCAGGCCGTCCCAGGTCAGGTCGCCGTAGGAGGGCGTGACGCCGAAGACGTTGTCCACGCCCTGGGCCTTGCCATCGATCCGCTCGAGCATCCACTTCAGCACACGCATGTTCTCGCCGAAACCGGGCCAGACGAACTTGCCGTTGTCGTCGGTGCGGAACCAGTTCACGCAGAAGATGGCCGGCAGGCGCACGCCGGTCGACTCGAGCTTGGCGCCCAGTTGCAGCCAGTGGCTGAAATAGTCACTCATGTTGTAGCCGCAGAATGGCAGCATCGCGAAGGGATCGCGACGCACCACGCCCTGCTTGCCGGTGGCGGCGGCCGTGGTTTCCGAACCCATGGTGGCAGCCATGTAGACACCTTCGACCCAATTGCGGGCCTCGGTCACCAGCGGCACGGTGGTCGAGCGGCGACCGCCGAACACGAAGGCATCGATGGTCACGCCCGCGGGATTGTCCCACTCGGCATCGATGGCGGGGTTCTGGTCGGCGGCGACGGTGAAGCGGGCATTCGGATGCGCAGCCTTGCGGCCGGTGGCCTTGCCGATCTCGGGCGTCCAGTCCTGGCCCTGCCAGTCGATGCAGTGGGCGGGAGCTTCGCTCATGCCTTCCCACCAGATGTCGCCGTCATCGGTCAGCGCGACATTGGTGAAGATGACGTTCTCGCGCAGCGTCGCCATGCAGTTGAAGTTGGTCTTCTCGTTGGTGCCGGGCGCGACGCCGAAGTAGCCGGCCTCGGGATTGATGGCGCGCAGCTTGCCGTCGGGACCCGGCTTGATCCAGGCGATGTCGTCGCCGATGGTGGTGACCTTCCAGCCCGGCAGCGAAGCCGGCGGAATCAGCATCGCGAAGTTGGTCTTGCCGCAGGCCGAGGGGAAGGCCGCGCCGACGTGCATCTTCTTGCCCTCGGGCGACGTGACGCCCAGGATGAGCATGTGTTCGGCCAGCCAGCCCTGGTCGCGGCCCATCTTGGAGGCGATGCGCAGCGCCAGGCACTTCTTGCCGAGCAGCGCGTTGCCCCCGTAGCCCGACCCGAAGGACCAGATTTCGCGGGTCTCGGGATAGTGGACGATGTACTTGGTATCGTTGCAGGGCCAGGTCACATCGGCCTCGCCCTTGGCCAACGGCTTGCCCACGGTGTGGACGCACGGAACGAACACGCCATCGGCGCCCAGCACGTCATACACCTTGCGGCCCATGCGGGTCATGATGCGCATGTTGGCCACGACATAGGGCGAATCGGACAATTCGACGCCGATCTGCGCGATGGGCGAGCCCAGCGGCCCCATCGAGAAGGGAATGACGTACATGGTGCGGCCGCGCATGGAACCGGCGAACAGGCCGTCCAGCGTCGCGCGCATTTCCGCCGGGTCCACCCAGTTGTTCGTGGGGCCGGCGTCTTCCTTGCGTTCGGAACAGATGAAGGTGCGATCCTCGACACGCGCCACGTCGGACGGGTCGGACCAGGCCAGATAGGAATTGGGACGCTTGGCGGGGTTCAGGCGGCGCAGCGTGCCGGCCTGGACCATCTGCCCGCACAGGCGGTCGTATTCTTCCTGCGAACCGTCGCACCACTCGATGCGATCGGGCTGCGCCAGCGCGGCGACCTCGGCCACCCAGGCCTTCAATCGTTCGTGACGTACCCAGTCTGGAGCATCGAGCGCCGAAAGTTGTTTGGGAATCGACGTTTTAGGCACGGCGTTCATTGGTGACATTCTCCTCGACGCTGGGGCGACTGATCATGATGTAAATAATGAGCCGGGCATCGATTGGCCCGGCCGGACTTTAACTTAATATACCCCACCCCTTTCCGCCAAAAGCTTCCAGGAAGAAAGGGTCCGTTACCGTTGGCAGCTACCGCTCACAATACCAATTGGACTACCATCGCGACTGATCGAAGGAAAGCCCATGCGCATAACGATACTGGACGACTATCAAGACGCGGTCCGCAAGCTGGACTGCTTCAGCCTGCTTGATGGCCACGACATCAAGGTCTACAACAACACGGTCAAGGGGCTGGGCCAATTGGCCGTCCGGCTGCGCGACACGGAAACACTGGTATTGATCCGTGAGCGTACGCCCATCACCCGCGCCCTGCTGGACAAATTGCCTCAGTTGAAGCTGATTTCCCAGACCGGGCGCGTCGGGTCGCACATCGACGTGGAAGCCTGCACCGAGCGCGGGATCGCCGTCGCCCAGGGAGTCGGCTCGCCTATCGCGCCGGCAGAACTGACGTGGGCGCTCATTATGAGCGCGATGAGGCGAATTCCTCAATATGCTGCAAACCTCAAGCATGGTGCGTGGCAGCAATCCGGCATGAAAGCATCGTCCATGCCGCCCAACTTCGGCCTGGGCCGCACCTTGCATGGAAGCACCCTGGGCCTGTTAGGCTACGGCAAGATCGGCAAGATCATTGCCGGTTACGGCAAGGCTTTCGGGATGAAGGTCATGGTGTGGGGCCGGGAATCGACCCTGGAACGGGCACGCGCCGATGGCCTGGAAACGGCCTCCAGCAAGGAAGCGCTGTTCGAGGCCAGCGGGGTCCTGTGCATGCTGTTGAAACTGAGCGAGGAAACCCGCGGCATCGTCAAACTGGCGGACCTGCAGCGCATGGGGCCCGAGGCGCTGTTCGTGAATACTTCGCGGGCGGAACTGGTGGAACCCGATGCGCTGGTCCTGGCGCTCAACCGGGGCCGGCCGGGGCTGGCGGCGATCGACGTCTTCGAAAGCGAGCCCATCCTGCAGGGGCACCCGCTGCTGCGCATGGAGAATGTCATCTGCACGCCGCACATCGGCTTCGTGGAGAACAACAGCTACAACCTCTATTTCAGGGTTGCGTTCGAGAACATCCTGGCTTGGGCGGCGGGGGAACCCAAAAATCTCGTTACCCCTTCTACGCGCTGACGGGCGCCCGTCTTGAGAACCGCGCGGGCGGACCGGCGAAGCCGATCCGCAACGCCCGGGAGGGCGGCCAGGCTGGCACAGGTCGGTGTGCTTGAGTATGCGGCGTGCGTTCCACAAGCAGGAAACGCAGAAAAAAACAAACCCATCCCACTGGTTAGCGGGATGGGAAAGCGTGGCGCGGCATACGCCGCCCCACGCATAAGCGGCTGATTACAGCGGCTTGATGTCGGAAGCCTGGGGGCCCTTGGGGCCGTCCTTGACTTCGTACTCGACTTCCTGCCCTTCGGCCAGGCTGCGGTAGCCGCGGCCGACAATGGCGGAAAAGTGAGCGAACACATCGGGACCACCGGCGTCCGGCGTGATGAAGCCGAATCCCTTGTCCGCGTTAAACCATTTGACCTTGCCCTTCTGTGCCATGTTCGGCGTCCTCTAATCAATAAACAATGCAATAGAACCAAGAACGCCGACACGAACTGAAATGCGGTAATGGCGGACATCCGCAAATGGCAGACGGGACTTGCGTGCTGCTTGAATTCAACTGCGAATCGCAGCATACCCGCGCGCACTTTGCGAATCAATAATATTTAGCAAGCGTGTCGCAAATGCCATGTACACGCCACGCAACAGGCCCAAACCACCATGGGCCGACCCTTCGAAATCAGTCCCGCAACGCCGGAAAACGCATAAGCAAACCCCGGTATAGCGGTGGAGTGATCAGCAGCACGAAGGCCAGCCGGAATACCTGGAACGCCGTCACCAGCGGCACGCCCAATTGCAGCACCTTGGCGGTGATGCACATCTCGGCGATGCCCCCGGGCGCCAGTCCGAGGATCAGGGTCGGCAGGTGGATGCCGCTGGGCGGCGCCATGAGAAGTCCCAGTCCGACCGAAAGCATGATCACGGCCAGGGTGTACACCAGGATCAGCCCCATGAAACGCGGGGCGGTACGGAAGAAATCAGGGGTGTAGCGGTCGCCCAGCGACCAGCCGATGAGCAATTGCGCCGCATTCAGCATGAAGGTCGGCATCGCCGACAAGGCCATGTCGTTGGATGTCAGCAGGATGGTGACCGCCATGGGTCCCAGCACCCAGGCATTGGGGATGTTGACCCGCTGGGCCAGCAGCGCGCCACCGCCGCCCAGCGCGAACATCGCCGCCAGGCCGGCGGGATCCACCGCGGTCATGGCGGGCGCGAAAAGGCCGCTGCCCGTCACGCCCGACATCCGGAAAGCCAGCGGCACCAGGACGACGACCAGCAGGATACGCAAGCTATGGGCCGATGCGACCAGGGCCACCTTGCCGCCGTAGCGGTCGGACAGATTGGCCATTTCCGCCGCGCCGCCTATGGTGGACGAAAAGTAGGCCGTGCTGAATTCCACGCCGCCGGCACGTTGGAGAAACCAGGCGCCGGCCAGCCCCGCGGCGACCGAGAACACGGCACCCAGCAACAGCGGCAGCAGGTTGCCCGCAATCTCGTCGACCACCATGGGCGTGAAATACAGGCCCAGGCCCACGCCTATCACCCACTGGCCCGCATAGCGCAATTCCGTCCGGCTCCGGGACCGCACCCCGGCGATCTTGGTGGCGGCCGTAGCGACCAGCGCCCCCAGCATCCAGGGCAGCGGGGTATGGAGCGCGACCGCCAGCAGCGAGCCGCAAAGCGCAATGGCGAAACCTAGCAGTAGACGAACAAGCATGGGAAACGTGGCAGGCCGGCGTGGCCGCCGGTGGACGGGTGGAGGTAGACTGATCCGATGAAGACGAATGGTACATCCAAGGCCAAAGCAAGCTGATGATTAATTCCAAACTGCCGGACGTCGGCGTCACCATCTTCACGGTCATGAGCCGGCTGGCCACGGAAACGCAGGCCATCAACCTGGGCCAGGGCTTCCCCGATTTCGACCCCGACGCCGGCCTGCTGGCCCAGGTCGACGCCGCCATGGCCAGGGGCCACAACCAGTACGCCCCCATGCCCGGGATCCCGGCGCTGCGCGCCGCCATCGCGGCCAAGACACGGTCGTTGTACGGCGCCGCCTACGACCCCGAAACCGAGATCACCATCACCAGCGGCGCCACCCAGGCGCTGATGACCGCCATCCTGGCGGTGGCCGGCGCGGGCGACGAGGTCATCGTGCTGGAGCCCAACTACGATTCCTACGTGCCGGCCATCCGTCTGGCGGGCGCCACGCCGATCGCGGTGCAGTTGCTCGCGCCCACGCCCGAAGTCCCCGGCTACCGGCCGGACTGGGACGCTGTCCGGCGCGCCGTCACGCCGCGCACCCGGGCCCTCGTGATCAATTTCCCGCACAACCCCACCGGCGCGGTCCTGGACGATGGCGATCTGGACGAGCTGGAGCGCCTCCTGGCCGGCACGGGCATCGTACTGATATCGGACGAAGTCTACGAACACATCGTGTTCGACGGCCGCCGCCACGCGTCCATCGCGCGCCGGCCGGCGCTGGCGGCCCGCAGTTTCCTGATCTCGTCGTTCGGCAAGACTTTCCACGCCACCGGCTGGAAGATCGGCTATTGCTGCGCGCCCGCCGCCCTGTCCGCGGAATTCCGCAAGATCCACCAGTTCATGGTGTTCGCGGTCTCGACCCCCATGCAGTACGCGCTGGCCGCGTTCCTGGAAGATCCCCGCCATTATCTGGAGCTTCCCGCCTTCTACCAGGCCAAGCGCGATCGCCTGGAGGCCGGCTTGAAGCGGACGCGCTTTCGCACCCTGCCCTGCCCGGGCACGTATTTCCTGCTGGCCGACTACCGCGCGATATCCGATGCGCCAGAAAGTGAATTCGCGCGCTGGCTGACCACCGAACACGGCGTGGCGGTCATTCCCATCGCGGCCTTCCATGCCGATCCGGACGCGCCGGCCTCGAACCGGCAACTGGTGCGCTTCTGCTTCGCCAAGAAGGACAGCACGCTGGACGCGGCGCTGGAGCGCCTGGAGCGGGTCTGACGCGGCATGCGGGCGCGATGCCCGCATGCCCGCCGCCCGCGCCGCCTAGGCCGACGTAGCGGGTTCTGACGCCCCTGCGCGGCGGCGTGCCAGCACGCGCATCGTCACCGGGACCACCAGCACCGCCGCCGCGCACAGCCACAAGCCGATGCTGACGGGGCTTTGCCACAGGATGGACGTGTCGCCATTGGTGATGGACAGCGCCCGGCGCAGGTTCTGCTCCATCATGTTGCCCAGCACCAGCCCCAGTATGAGTGGCGCCATGGGCACCGACATCTTGCGCAGCAGATAGCCCACCACGCCCAGCGCCACCATCATCACGAGATCGAAAGTGGTCGCATGCACCGAGTACACGCCGATCGCGCTCACCGTCACGATAAAGGGCACCAGCGCCCAGATCGGCACCGACAACATGCGCGCGAACACGCCCACCATGGGGATGTTCATCGCCAGCAGCATGACGTTGCCGATGAACAGCGACGCGATCAGGCCCCAGACGATCTCCGGCCGCTGCTCGAACAATGCCGGCCCGGGCGTGATGTTGTAGAGCGCCAGCACGCCCATCATCACCGCGGTGGTGCCCGATCCCGGCACGCCCAGCGTCAGCATGGGCACGAAGGAACCGGTGGCCGACGCGTTGTTGGCAGCCTCGGGGGACGCCAGGCCGCGGATGTCGCCCTTGCCGAAATGCGCGCCTTCCGGATCGGACTGCTCGACCAGGCGTTTCTCGGTCGAATAGGCCATGGCCGAGGCCACCGTGGCGCCGGCGCCGGGCAGCACGCCCACGACGAAACCGATCAGCGATCCGCGCACCGTCCCCCACCAGGTGATCGCCAGTTCGCGCATGTTGAACAGGGTGCGCCCCGTGGGCTTGACCGCCACGTTGCCCGTGACGGATTGTTCCAGCAGCAGCAGCATCTCGCTGACGGAGAACAGGCCGATCACCACCACCACGAACTGGATGCCATCGCTCAAGTGCAGCGAGTCGAAGGTGTAGCGATAGATGCCCGAGTTCTCGTCTATGCCCACCGTCGACAGGGCCAGGCCCACGGCGGCCGCCAGCAACGCCTTGACCGGCTGCTCGCCCATCAGTCCCGCCAGGCAGCAGAAGGCGAACACCATCAGCGCGAAGTATTCCGCCGGCCCGAAGGCCAGCGCCCACCGGGCCAGCAAGGGCGCGGCGATGGCGATGCCGACGGTAGCCACGGCCGAGCCCACGAAGGAACTCCAGGCCGAGATCGACAAGGCCACGCCGGCCTTGCCCTGGCGCGCCATGGGATAGCCGTCCAGCGCCGTCATAATGGCCGAGGCCTCGCCCGGCACGTTGATCAGGATGGAACTGATGCGTCCGCCGTATTCGCAGCCGATGTAGACCGCGGCCAGCAGGATGAGCGAGCTTTCCGGCGGCAGTTGCATCGCGAAAGCGAGCGGCATCAGGATCGCCACGCCATTGATGGGCCCCAGGCCGGGCAACACGCCGACGATGGTGCCGATGAAGGAGCCGATGGCCGCGATGAGCAGGTTGAGCGGCGTCAGCGCGACCGAGAAACCGGTGGCCAGATGGCCGAAGATATCGTTCACAGCAGGCCTCCCAGCAGGCCGGTGGGCAGCACCACGTCCAGCACCTTGTCGAAAAGCAAAAACACGGCCACGCCCAGCGCCAGGCCGGTAATGCCCGTCTTGAGCCACGATCCGCCGAACGCGCGGCCCACTGGCAGACTCATCAGGAAGGTGGCCAGGACGATGCCCAGCCATTGGAACAGGAAGGCATAGGCGGCCAGCGCCACCGATACCGCGACGACACGCCCCTTGACGCCCGCCGCCACGGATTCGACCGGGTTGCCGCCCTTGGCGGCCAGCCACAGGCCACACAGGCCGATGATCAGCGACAGCAGCATGGGAAAGGCGCGCGGGCCCACCGGCTCATAGGCGAAAGGCGCCTCGAGCCCGTAGCCCTGCCACACCATCACGGCGGCGAAAACCAGCGCCGCCGTTCCCAGGAGCCGGTCGTTCAACACGACACGGCCGCCGCTCATTTACGCACCAGTCCGAATTCGTCGGCCAGCTTGCGGTACTCGGCAACCTGTTGCTTGACGTAGGCGTCCAGATCCTTGCCGGTCTTATTGAACGGGAACAAGCCGCGTTCTTCGCGCAACTTCGCGAATTCCGGCGTGGCCATCATCTTGTCGAAGGTAGCGACCCACCACTGGTAGTCGGCATCCGCGACCTTCGGCCCCACGTAGAAACCGCGAATGATGGGCCACTGGATGTCGAAACCCTGTTCCTTCGCGGTGGGAACGTCGGCCAGGCGGCCCGGAAGGCGCTGATCGGAGAACACCGCCAGGATCCGGATGGGCACGCCGGCGTCCAGTACCGACGCAACTTCGCCGGCATCGCCCGAATACACCTGCACGTGGCCGCCCTGCAAGGCCGTCAGGCTCTCGCCACCGCCCTCGAAGGCCACGAAGCGCATGGTCTTGTAGTCGATGCCAGCGGCACGCGCCGTCAGCGCCGCCTTCATCCAATCCTGGCTGCCGATGGTACCGCCCGCGCCGAACACCACCTTGGTGGGATCGGCCTTGATCGCGGCCATCAGCCCCTTGAGATCCTTCCAGGGGGAGTCCTTGCGCACCACGACCGCGCCGTAGTCCGTGCCGATGCCGGACACCCAGCGCACGTCGGACTCGGTATAGCGGCCGAACTTGCCCTGCGCGATGTTCAGCAGCGAGCCGCCCGAAAAAGCCACGATGGTGCCGGCCTCGGCCGGCCGCTGGGCGATGATGGTGTTGTAGGCCACGGCCCCGATGCCGCCGGGCATGTACACGGAACGCATCGCGGCGTTCAGATATTTGCCTTCCTGCAGGCCGCTCTGGGCGATCTTGCAGGTCAGGTCGAAACCGCCGCCCGGCTTGGCGGGCGCGATGCACTCGGGCCGCTCGGGGGCGGCAGCCGCCGGTTGCGCGGCCAATCCCGCGAAAACCATGGCCACGGCACACGCCGCGGCCCGCAGTCGGACTGTGGGTTTCATCAGTCACCTCCATATCGTTGTTGTGGATGTCGCGGCTGACTGACCGCTCCGAGGCGACTGTACGAACGCGGCGCTTTCAATCGGCTTTCAATTCCCCCTCTTTTCATGCTGCAAAGCAACATTCAAGACCTGGGGAAAACCAGGGATGCCCGCAGGCCGGTTCCTGGTTCCCGGTTTTCCAGCACCAGCCTGCCCTTGTGCAGACCCGCTATCCGCTGCGCGATCGCCAGTCCCAGGCCGGCGCCGGGTTTGCCTTTGCCGGACTCTCCCCGGCGAAAACGCACGCCGGCCCGCTCGATATCAGATACGGGCATGCCCGGACCGCTGTCCTCGACCTGCAGGACAAGTTGCTCGGGCCCGCTCGACAGGGTCAGCGTCACCACGCCCCGCTCTGGACAGTAGCGGATGGCGTTGTCCAGAAGATTGAGCACGGCTTCGCGCAGCAGCACGGTAGAACCCGCCATCCACAGCGGCGCTTCCGGCGCTTCTATGCCGTAGTCCAGCTGCTTGGCGCGCGCGGCCGGCAACAGGCTGCGCACGCATTCCCCGGCCAGCTCGACCAGGTCTATCCGCGCGAAGGGCAGGCCGCCCTCGGCCAGCGAGGCGTCATGGACGCGGGCCAGCGCCAGCATCTGGTTGGCCATGCGTATGGAGCGGTCCACGCCGGCATGCATGGCCTGCAATACCTGGCGGACCGCCTGCGGATCGTTCTCGCGCAGCGCGAAATCCACCTGGGTCTTGAGCACGGTCAGTGGCGTGCGCAACTGATGGGACGCGTCGTCCAGGAACTGGCGCTGCGCGCGCGCCTGGGCATCGTGCCGCGCGATATGCCGGTTGATCGCTGAAACCAGGGGCTGCACCTCGGCCGGTACCTGGCTGTCGTCCACCGGACGCAGGTCGTCGGGGTCGCGCGCGTCGATTTCTTCACTCAGCCGTACCAGCGGCCGCAGCGCGATGATCACGCCGCCGGTCAGCAGGATCGCGCTCAATAATATCTGCAGCGCGTCACGCTCGATCGCGCGCATCAGCACGGCCCGGGTAAAACCTGCCCGCGACTCGATGCTTTCCGCGACCTGGATGACTACCCGCTGGCGGTCCTGCGCACCGTACAGCGGGGGATCGAGCCGGCGAGCCAATACGCCCACGCGCACTGGCTCGCCGAAGTATTCGGCATTGAAGAATTCCGCCCGTCCCGATGCCAAGGGGTGAGCCGGCATGGGAAGCGAGGGATTTCCGATCTCGGTCAGGTTGTCCTCGGTGGATACCCGGAAATACACATTGCCACTGGCGGTCAGTTCGAAGAATTGCAGGAGCCGGTAGGGCAACTCCACCGCCAACCCGCCGCTTTCTGTCGATATGTTCAGGTCGATGGCGCGCAAGGCTCCTGCCAGTGAACGGTCGTAGGCGGCATTGGTCAAGTCGTCCAGCAGCTTGACCGACAACCACAGGCCGCCTCCGGCCACGACGGCCAGTACGGGCAGCAACCACCACAGCAGTGTCGACTTCAGGCTGCGCCGCCGCGGGCGGCGCGGGAGACGCTCCTTGGACGAGACAGCCGTCACGCGGGCTCCAGGCAGTAGCCCAGTCCACGCAGGGTCACGATGCGCACGCCGGTTTCGCCCAGGCGCTTGCGCAGGCGATGAACAATGACTTCGATGGCATCGAGTCCCACATCGTGGTCATCGTCGAACACCCGGTCCAGTATCTGCTGCTTGGTCATGGGTTCGCCGCTGCGTTGAATCAGGGCCCGCAGTACCGCGTATTCACGAGGCGACAGGGCCAGAGGCTGATTGTCGAGCAGGAATTTCTGGGCGGCCAGATCGAAAACCAGCGATCCGCAGGCCAATCGAGGATGTTCGCGGCCCCGGCTACGCCGTATCAGCGCCAGCAGCCTGGCTTCCAGCTCGGTCACGTTGAAGGGCTTGGGCAGAAAATCGTCCGCGCCTTCTTGCAGGGTAGTGACTCGTTCCGTCAGTGAATCACGCGCAGTCAATATCAGGACAGGCGTGCGGTCGTCGCGGGCGCGCAGCCTGGCCAGCAATGTCCGCCCATCCAGCCCGGGCAGTCCCAGGTCGAGGACGATGGCGTCGAAGTCTTCGACCTGCAACCGTTTTTCCGCGACCACGCCGTCATTGGCCCATTCCACGACAAAGCCGGCATGCCTGGCCAGTGTGCCTGACAACCACCGGGCCAGTTCGGGTTCGTCCTCGACCAACAGGATGCGCATGGTGGATCGAGTGCTCCTTGCTTGTTTGTAAGGATGGGACGCCTGGATGCTAGGTGTTCGACCGGGCGTGGTCAACCTGCGTCCGCGCAGCGGCGCAGCCGGCCGCTTGCGGCCTTCGTCGCGGTAGGAAAAAAAGATGTTTGAGCTTTATCCTAAAACTATCTATTCAATTCGTAGTAGTTAATAGGAGCCTGTGGATAACTTTGGCCGATCCAAAAAACCTTTTCGATTCAATATGTTGCCTAATTTTTAGGCATGTGGATAACCTTGTCCACATGGTGTACCCGGAAATTGGACAAGTTTTTCGGATGGGAACAAAAGCGAAGTTATCCACAAAGGCTCAACACGGTGTGCACACCCCTGCTTCCTAGAGCTTATCCACAGGCCCGGAAATGCATCCATCGGGTATCCTGGTCGCCTGCCTGGAGCCGTTCATGGATGTATCCGCTTCTTCCGCCGCCCTGGCCGCGTTCGTCGACCGGCACGAGCGCCTGTTTATTCTGACCGGCGCCGGGTGCAGCACGGATTCGGGCATCCCGGACTATCGCGATGCCGACGGCCAGTGGAAACGCACGCCGCCCATCGACTTCCAGGTCTTCATGCGTGACGGACTGGCTCGTGCGCGCTACTGGGCCCGCAGCATGATCGGGTGGCGGCGCTTCGGGAAGGCCGGGCCCAACGACACCCACCATGCGCTGGCGCGGCTGGAGGCCGCCGGAAGAGTGCGGTTGCTGGTGACGCAGAACGTCGATGGCCTGCACCAGGCGGCGGGCAGCCGCCTGGTGGTGGACTTGCATGGCCGGCTGGACGAGGTCCGGTGCATGCAGTGCGCGCACCGCGAGCCGCGCACGGTGTTCCAGCAGCGGCTGGAAACCGTGAATCCGGCCTGGGTCGCGCTGGACGCGGCCGATGCGCCGGACGGCGACGCCGATCTGGAAACCGCGGATTTCTCAGGTTTTGCCGTGCCGCCCTGTCCCGCCTGCGGCGGGATCCTGAAGCCGGACGTCGTATTCTTCGGCGAACAGGTCCCCGCGCCCCGGGTGGCGGCGGTGCTGCGCGCGCTGGACGAGGCCGATGCCATCCTGGTGGTGGGCTCGTCGCTGATGGTGCATTCCGGCTACCGCTATGTGCGGGCCGGAGCGCAGGCCGGCCTGCCGGTCGCCGCGGTCAATCTGGGACGTACGCGCGCCGACGACTTGTTGGCCCTGAAAGTGGAGCAGTCCTGCGCCGAGGCGCTGGCTTTCATGCTGGAGGGCCGCGCGGCGGCGTGATGCGGCGGAGTGTGCGCGCCGCGAATGCGGGCCGCATAACGCTCGATGGCCAGGCCGTCCGTGCTGATCTCGGGCCGCCGTCCACTGATCTGGTCGGCGATGAGGCGGCCCGACCCGCAGGCCATCGTCCAGCCCAGCGTGCCGTGTCCGGTGTTGAGGTACAGGTTGGGGTAGCGTGTCGCGCCGACGATGGGCGTGCTGTCGGGCGTCATGGGACGCAGGCCGGTCCAGAAGCTTGCCCGCGCCAGGTCGCCGCCGGGGAACAGGTCGTTCACCACGTGTTCCAGCGTGGCCCGGCGGCGCGCGTCCAGGCGCAGGTCGTAGCCGGCCAGCTCGGCCATGCCACCGACCCGGATGCGGTGGTCGAAACGGGTGATGGCGATCTTGTAGGTCTCGTCCAGCACCGTGGATTGCGGTGCGCGCGTGGGATCGATCAGCGGTACTGTCAGCGAATAGCCCTTGACCGGGTAGACCGGCAGGTCCAGGCCCAGCGGTTCGAGCATGCCGCGCGAGTAGCTGCCGAAGGCCATGACGTAGCGGTCTGCGGCCAGGATCCGGCCGCCGGCGCGCACGCCGGCGATGCGTCCGCCCTCGACCACCAGGCCGTCCACCGCCTGTTCGTAGCGGAAGTCCACGCCCAGCGTGCGGGCGATGCCGGCCAGCGCCCGCGTGAAGAGATGGCAGTCGCCGGTCTCGTCGTTGGGCAGGCGCAGTCCGCCGGCCAGCCTGCCGGTGGCGGCCGCCAGGCCGGGTTCGACCCGGGCGAGTTCGTTCCGGCCCAGCAGCTCGAACGGTACGCCGCATTCTTCCAGCACCGCGATATCGCGGCCGGCCGCATCGAGCTGGGCCTGGGTGCGGAAGAGCTGCAGCGTGCCGCCCGTCCGCTGTTCATATTGGATGCCGGTTTCCATGCGCAACTGCCGCAGGCAGGTCCGGCTGTACTCGGCCACCCGCATCATGCGTTCCTTGTTGACCGCATAGCGTCCGGCGGAGCAATTGCGCAGCATCTGCGCCATCCAGCGCAACTGGAACAGGCTGCCGTCCAGGCGGATGGCCAGCGGAGCGTGATGCTGGAACATCCATTTGACTGCTTTCAAGGGAATGCCCGGCGCGGCCCAGGGCGTCGAATAGCCGGGAGAGACCTGTCCGGCGTTGGCGAAGCTGGTTTCCCGCGCCGGTCCGGCCTGGCGATCGAGCACGGTGACCTCCAGCCCCGCGCGGGCCAGGTAATAGGCACTGGCGACCCCGATCACGCCGCCACCGAGAACGATCACCTTCATGGAAAAATCCCTGTATCGTTTATGTATTCAGCTAGTATATGAAGGTGAATCCAGTGGATTTCACCAAAATTAACAGGTTAGACAATGGTTTCAACTGAAAGGTCCCCGGCAAGCCCCGGGGAGCGAAGTGAAATGCACGAGCTCGATCGCACCGACAGGAAAATCCTCGACATTCTTCAGCGGGAAGGCCGTGTTTCCATGACGGAGCTGGCCGAGCGCGTCGGCTTGTCGGCCTCGCCCTGTTCGGAACGGGTCCGGCGCCTGGAGCGCGAAAAAGTCATCACCGGCTATCACGCGCACCTGTCTCCGGCGGCGCTGGGCAAGTCCTTGCTGGTGTTCGTCGAGATCAAGCTGGCCTCGAAGTCGGGCGAGATTTTCGACAAGGTCAGGCAGGAACTGCTGCACGTGCCCGATGTGCTGGAGTGCCATCTGGTTTCGGGCAACTTCGACTATCTGGTCAAGGCGCGCCTGGGCGGCATGCGCGAGTACCGCCGGTTGCTCGGCGACGTCCTGAAAAAGCTGCCGGTGGCAGCCGAGTCGCACAGCTACGTGGTGATGGAGGAAGTGAAGGAAAGCCTGGTCTTGCCGGTGGACCGCTAGGCCGTTCCCTATTCTGGCAAGGGAAAGCCCTGAGCCATGGATTCCCGCAGGTATTCGACGAAGCATTGCACCGCGCGAGGCACGCGCGGCGCCCAGGGGCGAAGCGCATACAGCTGGTTGCCGAAGAAGCCCTGCACGCGCCAGCCCGGCAGCACCGGCCTGAGCCGGCGCATGGCGGGTGCCGCGCTGAAATCGGGCAACAGGCCGATGCCCAGTCCGTCCAGCACCGCGTCACGCAGCACCTCGCTGTTGTTGGCCTTCAGCGGCCCTTGCACGGGCACCGACATCGTTTCGGCCTGGGTGTCGTCGGCGGCGACAAAGGTCCAGGTGTCGGCGCCCGGCCCCAGGTACAGCACACAGTCGTGGCCCGCCAGGTCACGCGGGTGCCTGGGCGTGCCGCGCCGGCGCAGATAGACGGGGCTGGCCACCAGCAGCGAGCGGGTTTCGCACAAGGGCCAAGCGACATAGCTTTCGGGCGCGGCGGCCGTGTGGCGGATGGCCAGGTCGTAGCCTTCCTGCGCGAGATTGACGAAGCGATCGGTCAGGTCGAGGTGGATGCGCACATCGGGATAGCTGCGGAAAAACGCCGCCAGCCGTGGCGCGATATGCTGCCGGCCCAGCGCCACGGGGGCGGTGACGCGGACCGTGCCGCGCGGCGTGCCGGACAGGTCCTTGACCGCGGTGAAGCCGGCGTCGATGCGCTCGAACGCCGGCGCGGCGTCGGCCACCAGCTCCCGGCCGGCGTCGGTCAGCACCACGGAGCGCGTGGTGCGCTGGACCAGCGGTACGCCGGCCGCGCGTTCCAGCGCGCCGATACGCATGCTGACCGAGGCCTTGGACAGGCCCAGGCGCCGCGCCGCCTGGGTGAAGCTGCGGGTCTCGGCCAGCACGGTCAGCAGGTGGATGTCGGCGACCCAGGGCCCGATGATGTCGGCAGCCATTTTTTTCCATTCGGATTGTTCAATATATTGAACACTTTAATCGGCTTCGGCCGGCTTATCCAATCGGCCGCGCGGCCCTAGACTGGGATCCTCGATTTTTTCTTTTCAGGATGACCGCCATGTCCGCTTCCATCGTCCACTGGGTTGACGGCCGCAAGATGCCCGCGCAGGGATCGCGCGTCGCCGACGTCTTCAATCCCGCCACGGGTGCCGTCTCCAGCCAGGTGGCGCTGGCCAGTGCCGCCGACGTCGATGCCGCCGTCGCCAGCGCCCGCCGCGCCTTCCCCGCCTGGGCCGACGTGCCGCCCATCCGCCGGGCGCGCGTGATGTTCCGTTTCCTGGAGCTGTTGAACCGCCACAAGGACGAGCTGGCCCGCGCGATCACGGCCGAGCACGGCAAGGTATTCACCGATGCGCAGGGCGAGGTCGCGCGCGGCATCGACATCGTCGAGTTCGCCTGCGGCATTCCGCAATTGCTCAAGACGCAGTTCACCGACCAGGTCTCCACCGGGATGGACAACTGGACGTTGCGCCAGCCGCTGGGCGTGGTGGCCGGCGTCACGCCGTTCAACTTCCCGGTAATGGTGCCGATGTGGATGTTCCCGGTGGCGATCGCCGCCGGCAACAGTTTCGTGCTCAAGCCCAGCCCCATCGATCCGACGCCGTCGCTGATGATGGCCGAGCTGCTCAAGGAAGCCGGCCTGCCCGACGGCGTGTTCAACGTCGTGCAGGGGGACAAGGAAGCGGTGGATGCATTGCTGGCCCATCCCGACGTGGCCGCGGTGTCCTTCGTCGGCTCGACTCCCATCGCGCAAAGCATCTACGAGACCGGCGCGCGCAACGGCAAGCGCGTGCAGGCGCTGGGCGGCGCGAAGAATCACATGGTGGTCATGCCCGACGCCGATCTGGACGTTGCGGTGGATGCGCTGGTGGGCGCGGGTTATGGCTCGGCAGGTGAACGCTGCATGGCGATCTCGGTGGCGGTGCTGGTGGGCGACGTGGCCGACCGCATCATGCCGCGCCTGATCGAGCGCACCCATGCGCTGAAGGTCAAGAACGGCATGGAACTGGACGCCGAGATGGGCCCCATCGTGCATGCCGGCGCGCATCGCCGCATCAGCGACTACATCGGCGTTGGCGTGGAGGAAGGCGCGCAACTGCTGGTGGACGGACGCCATTTCGACGCGGCCTCGGCCGGCGCGGGCTGCGAGCGCGGGTTCTGGATGGGCGGCACGCTGTTCGACCACGTCACGCCCGCGATGCGCATCTATCGCGAAGAGATCTTCGGCCCGGTGCTGTCGTGCGTGCGCGTGCCCGATTTCGGTTCGGCGGTCGAGCTGATCAACGCGCACGAATTCGGCAACGGCGTGAGCTGCTTCACCAGCGACGGCAACGTGGCGCGCGAATTCGGCCGCCGCATCCAGGTCGGCATGGTGGGCATCAACGTACCGATTCCCGTGCCCATGGCCTGGCACGGCTTCGGCGGCTGGAAGCGTTCGCTGTTCGGCGACATGCATGCCTACGGCGAGGAAGGGGTGCGCTTCTACACGAAGCAGAAGAGCATCATGCAGCGGTGGCCGAGCAGCATCGAGAAGGGTGCCGAGTTCGCCATGCCTACGGCTAAGTAGAAGACCCCCCCCTACGCCCTTCGGGCGCCCCCCAGGGGGCGATGCGGGTGGACCGGCGGAGCCGGATCCACCGCATCCTGGGTCTGGGTGGGGTTGTCTCGGTGCGGAGCACCGCATGTTTGCTTTGATCCCGGGCACCGCGGATCCGGCTTTGCCGGTCCGCCAGTGCCGCCCCCTGGGGGGCGCGCGTCAGCGCGTAGGGGGGTTATCTAGTCATCAAGAAGTTGACCAGTGCGGCGGCGGGGGCCGAGAGGCCTTCGCGCTGCCGGAAGACCACGAAGAGTTCGCGCGCGGCCCAGGGTTCCTCGATGGGGACGAGCGCCAGGTCCAGCGTGCCCACGTAGAGTTCGCCGCTGTGCTGCGGCACCACCGCGACGCCCAGGCCGACGTGGACCATGCGGCACAGCGCATCCAGGCTGCTGACGCTGATCTTGACGTGCAGCGTCGCGCCCAGCCGCCCCGCTTCCTTGACCAGCAATTGCGTCAGCGAGGTTCCCTGCCCCATGCCGACGATGTTCTCGTCCATGAAGTCGCGCAGGCGCACCACGGGCGCCTTGGCCAAGCGGTGGCGGCGCGGCACGGCCAGCACCAGGCGGTCGCTGCGGTAGGGCAGGTGTTCGAGCCGCTCGATGCCCGGGACCCTGTTGGAGAAGCCCAGGTCGAAATCGCTTTCGGTCAGGCGGCGCAGCACCTCGCTGCTGGTCTGTTCGTCGATCAGGATGTCCACGTCGGGGAACACGCGCTTGAAGGCGGCGATGTCCTCGGGCAGGAACTGCACGATGGACGACATGTTGCCGACGATGCGTATCGTGCCCTTGGCGCCGCTGGCGTACTGGGACAGCTCGGCTTCCATGCGTTCGATGTTGGCCAGGACTTCCCGCGCATGGCGGTACACGGCCTCGCCTATCGGGGTGACCGAGATGCCGCGCGATTCGCGGTGGATGACCGGCTGCCCGACCACGCCTTCGATCTCGGCGATGCGGCGGCTGACGGCCGAGGGCGCGATGGCCTCGCGTTCGGCCGCGCGCGCGATGTTGCGTTCCTGGCAGACGGCGACGAACAGGCGCAGCGAGGTCAGGTCGAGTTTACGGACGAGATTGCTCATGGTCTTGCCTTCCTGTCGCTGCGCCGATTGTGGCACGGCGGGCGACAGGGGGCAACGCGCGTTCAGGCGCTCCGGCGCGCGGGCGACAGCCAGGGATACGCCCGCAGGTGTGTATCCTCGAAGGCGCGGATCTGGTCGGCCTTGCGCAGCGTCAGGCCGATGTCGTCCAGCCCGTTCAGCAGGCAGTACTTGCGGAAAGGCGCGATGTCGAAGCCGAACGACGGCGCGCCGTCCGGACCGGACACGGTCTGCGCCTCGAGGTCGACCAAGAGTCGTACCGGCTTTTCCTGCGTGGCCAGCGCGAACAGCGCATCCACTTCTTCCTCGCGCAGCACCACCGGCAAGAGGCCGTTCTGCATCGCGTTGTTGTAGAAGATATCGCCGAAGCTGGGAGCGATCACCGCGCGAAAGCCGTATTGCTGCAAGGCCCATGGCGCGTGTTCGCGTGACGAGCCACAGCCGAAGTTGGCGCGGGCCAGCAGGATGGTCGCGCCCTGGTAGCGCGCCTCGTTCAGCACGAAATCCGGGTTCAGCGGCCGGCCGCTGCAATCCTGGCCGGGCTCGCCCTGGTCCAGGTAGCGCCATTCGTCGAACAGGTTGGGGCCGAAGCCGGTGCGGCGGATGGACTTCAGGAACTGCTTGGGAATGATGGCGTCGGTGTCGACGTTGCCGCGGTCCAGCGGCATGACCAGGCCTTGCAGGCGATCGAATTTTTCCATGGTGGATTCCTTACAGGGCGCGCACGTCGACGAAGCGGCCGGCGATGGCCGCCGCCGCGGCCATCGCCGGGCTGACGAGGTGCGTGCGTCCGCCGGCGCCTTGCCGGCCTTCGAAATTGCGGTTGGAGGTCGAGGCGCAGCGTTCGCCCGGCGAGAGCCGGTCGGCGTTCATGGCCATGCACATGGAACAGCCGGATTCGCGCCATTCGAAACCGGCGTCGATGAAGACGCGGTCCAGGCCTTCCTGTTCCGCCTGCGCCTTTACCAGTCCGGAACCGGGCACCACCATGGCGAGCCGGATGTTCGCCGCCTTGCGGCGGCCCCTGATCACGGCGGCGGCGGCGCGCAGGTCCTCGATGCGCGAGTTGGTGCACGAGCCGATGAACACCTTGTCCAGGGGGATGTCGGCGATGGGCGTATTGGCCGCCAGCCCCATGTAGGCCAGCGCCTTGCGCATGCCTTCGCGGCGGACCGGATCGGTTTCGGCGTCGGGGTCCGGCACCTTGCCGTCCACGGCCACGACCATCTCGGGCGAGGTACCCCAGGTGACCTGCGGCAGGATGGATGCCGCATCGATCTCCACCACCGTGTCGAACACCGCGCCCTCGTCCGAGCTCAGCGTGCGCCACCAGGCCACGGCCTGGTCCCACTGCGCGCCCGACGGCGAGAACGGACGGCCGCGCAGGTAGTCGATGGTGGTGTCGTCCACCGCGATCATGCCGGCCCGCGCGCCGGCCTCGATGGACATGTTGCAGATGGTCATGCGGCCCTCCATCGACAGCGCGCGTATGGTCGAGCCCGCGTACTCGATGGCGTGGCCGGTGGCGCCGGCCGCGCCTATCCGGCCGATCAGCGCCAGCACGATGTCCTTGGCCACCACGCCGGGCTGCAGCGTGCCTTCCACGCGCACCAGCATGGATTTCATCTTGCGCGCGATCAGCGTCTGCGTGGCCAGCACGTGTTCGACTTCCGAGGTGCCGATGCCGTGCGCCAGACAGCCGAAGGCACCGTGCGTGCTGGTGTGGGAATCGCCGCACACCACCGTCATGCCGGGCAGCGTCGCGCCTTGTTCCGGGCCGACCACGTGTTCTATGCCCTGGCGCCGGTCCTGCATGCCGAAGAAGGTCAGGCCGAAGGTGCGGGCATTGTCTTCCAGCGCGCCCACCTGGGCGCGCGAAAACGGGTCGTCGATGCCCTGGCTGCGATCGGTGGTGGGCACGTTGTGGTCGGCGATCGCCAGACAGGAGTCGGCCCGCCACGGCGCGCGGCCGGCCAGCCGCAGGCCCTCGAAGGCCTGCGGGCTCGACACCTCGTTGATCAGGTGCCGGTCGATGTACAGAAGGCTCGTGCCGTCGGGTTCGGCGGCGAAGGCGTGCGTGTCCCAGAGTTTGTCGTAGAGCGTGCGCGGCATGCTTGGTCATCCATCATCGCGGGCCGGCCCAGGGCCGGCGGGCTTTCATGATAGGAGCGCCGGATGGGGCGTGGGATGACGATTGGAGAGGGCTGCCGTCGCCGATGGCGGGGGTTACTGCGTCATGCGTATGGCTTCGGTGCGCGCCATGCGCGGCGGATAGCCGTACCGCGCCCGGAACTGGCGGCTGAAATGCGGAATGTCGTTGAAGCCCTGGCGCAGCGCGATCTCGGTAATGGATATGTGGTCGAATCGCGGGTCCACCAGCATCGCGTTGGCCCGCGTCAGCCGTTCTTCCCGGACCCAGGTGCCGAAGGTGGTGTCGGCGGTCGAGAACAGTTTGTGCAGGTAGCGCTTGGAAATGTTCATGGCCTTGGCGACCGTGGCCGGATCCATGTTGGGATCGTCCAGGTTGCAGCGCAGGTAGGCCTTGGCGCGCGACAGCAGGATGGCTGCGCTCTGGGGCGGCGCGCCGCCCTCGGGGTCGGGCGCCGTCTCGCCGCCCTGGAACGCCAGCCCCACCAGGTCCAGCGCCATGTCGATGGCCTGGATGCGCGTATGGTTGTTCAGCAGCAGGCCTTCCTGCGCCAGCAGGCCCAGCTGGTGGGCCGCCAGCCGCCCGATGCCGTTGCGGATGCTGGGTGTGACCGACAGGAAATGGCTGGGGTCGGGCAGCCGGCTCTCCAGCAGGCGGCGCGGGACGGACACCAGCAGGCGTGCCGTGGTGTCGTGGTGGGTGGACCGGTAGGGAATGGCCTTGTCCAGCAGGAACAGGCTTTCGGCGTCCACCACCGTCCGCTGGTGCGGATGGCTGACGACGGCGTTGCCCACCAGGTTGATCCCGACCAGGTATTCGTTCTGGTTGTCGCGCTCTATGCACCGGGCCGTGCGATGGATCTCGAGCGGATCGGAGCGGATGTAGATGAAGTTGAGCGGGCCGACGCTGGTGCGCGCGATCTGGTGCTGGAAGCGGTTGCGGCTGGAGGTGCCGATCTCGACCCGGGCGATCTGGCTGCTGACCAGCCGGGTGTACTGCTCGACGTTGTCCGAGCTGACGACATCCTGGCTACCGAACGGCCCGCCCGGCATGGCGCCCCACATGTCCTGCGGCGGGTGTCCGATATGCGTACCCATTGAATGGCGTTCCTCCAGGTTCCCGCCCGGCTGCGACGGGCGCATCGGACCATGCTCGTCCAACGTAACACAGACTGCATGCCGGCGGCCGCCGGGCGGGGCCTCGTATTCCCGGGTTGCCAAGCGGGGGATCAGACACCGAGGTAGCGGTCGCGGACCTCCTCGGCGGCCTGGAGGGCTTCGGGCGTGGACTCGAACACGATGCGCCCCTTGTTCACCAGCAACACGCGGTCGGCCAGCGCCATGGCGAACTTCAGGCGCTGCTCGATCAGCAGCAGGGTCGAGCCCCGCCGCTTGACCTCGACCAGCACGGCGTGGAGTTCCTTGACCAGCAGCGGCGACAGCCCCTCGGTCGGCTCGTCCAGCAGCACGACGCGCGGATAGCCCACCAGGGCGCGTCCCACCGCCAGCATCTGCTGCTCGCCGCCCGACAGGCCGCCGGCCCGGTTGTGGCGGCGCTCGGCCAGGCGCGGAAAGGCGGCGTAGACCTCGTCCTTCGTCCATGACACCCCTTCCCGGTCGTAGCGGCGCAGGTTGGCGCCCAGTTCCAGGGTTTCGTGCACCGTCAGCGAGCGGAAGATGCGCCGCCCCTGCGGGACCAGCGCGATGCCTTGCCGGCTGATGCGCTCCGGGGCGGTGCCCGTGATATCGATGCCGCCGATACTTATCTTTCCCTGCCGTGGCGCCACGAAGCCCGCCAGCGTGCTGACCAGGGTGGTCTTGCCGACGCCGTTGCGTCCCAGGATGGCGACCACCTCGCCCCGGGCGGCGCCCAGGGTCACGCCCTGGAGGATGTAGCTCGGACCGTAGTAGGTGTGGACGTCCGCGACGTCGAGCAAGCGGGGATGCGTCGTGGTCATTCGCCTTCACCGAAATAGATGCGCCGGATCTCGGCGTTGTTGCGCACTTCCTCGGCCGTGCCGGTCAGGACCATCTGACCGTTCTGCAGGATGGTGAAGCGATCGGCCACCTCGAACGCCACGTCCATGTCGTGTTCGACCACGATCACGGTGACGTCGGACGGCAGTTCCTTGATCAGCGTCACGACGCTTTCGGTCTCCATCGCGGACAGGCCCGAGGTCGGCTCGTCCAGCAGCAGCACCCGGGGCTCGCCGGCCACCGCCATGGCCAGTTCGAGCTTGCGCTGGTCGCCGTAGGACAGGTCGCAGACGCGCGTGCGGCGATCGGAGGTGAAGCGCCAGTCGTCCAGCAGCGCGCGCACGCGTTCCCAGATCGGCCCGGGCGCCGCCGCGTCGCGCATCATCCCGTAGCGGGTGGACGAGAGCGCCCGCACCGCCAGGTGGACGTTCTCCTCGACGCTGGCATCCTGGAACAGCGACGTGATCTGGAAGGTGCGCGCCAGGCCCTTGTGCGCGCGCCGGTGCGGCGGCAGGGCGGTCACGTCCTCGCCGAACAGCCGCACCTTGCCATGGGTCGGCGTCAACTGCCCGCCTATCATGTTGAACAGGGTGGTCTTGCCCGCGCCATTCGGTCCCAGCAGCACGCGGCGCTCGCCCACCGCGATGTCGATCGAGACGTCGGACACGGCGCGCAGGCCGCCGAAAGAAATGCCTATGCCATCGAGCTGCACGGCCGCGGATCTCATGAGGCCCTCCGGGTGCGCACGAGGTCGTGGGCCAGGGCGACGATGCCGCGCGGCGCGAACAGCACGGCCGCCACGTACAGCAGGCCGAGCCAGGTGATCCAGCGGTCGGTGAAGCCGCTGACCAGGTGGCTGAGCAGCATGACGATGAAGGCGCCCAGGACCGGGCCGGCCAGCGTGCCGGCGCCGCCGATGATGACCATCAGCGTGATTTCGGCCGAGATCACGATGCCGACCGACTCGGGGCTGACGAAGCCCTTGTAGAAGGCGAACAGTACGCCCGCGTAGCCGGCGAAGCCCGCCGAGATGATGAAGGCCAGGTACTTGTACAGCCAGACGTTGTAGCCCAGGGCCGCCATGCGCGGGCCGTTCTGCTGGATGCCCCGCAGCGCGTGGCCGAAGGGCGATCGCGCCAGGACGGCCATCAGGCAGAGCGCCGCGGCGGTGGCCAGGACGACCAGCAGGTAGTAGCCGCCGGTGTCGGCGATGGACAGGCCCGGCAGGCCCAGGTCCGGCCGGCCGATGCCGCGCAGCCCGTCGTCGCCCCCCGTGACCGAACGCCACGAGAAGGCCGCGGCCCAGGTGATCTGGCCCAGCGCGAGCGTGATGATCAGGAAGTAGACGCCCGTGGTCCGCAGCGCGAGCAGCGCGTACACCGCGGCCACGGCCATGGCGGCCACGATCGCGGCGGCGGCCGCCAGCCAGAAGTTGGTGGATACGTGCAGGTATACGAGCCCGGCGGTGTAGGCTCCCACGCCGAAGTACGCGGCATGCCCCAGCGACGGCAGCCCCGCGTAGCCCAGCAGCAGGTTCAGGCCGAGCGCCAGGATGGCGAACACCAGGCAGTCGATGACGAGGCCGGCGCCGTACGACGACAGCCCCTGTCCGAGCACGAGGAGCCCGGCCGTGCCCAGCGCCGTGGCAAGCCAGGGGGAGGAGAATCGGGAAGTGATCATGGCTTGTCTCATGCGCGGCCGAACAGGCCGTTGGGCCGGATGACCAGCATGGCCACCATGGGAACGAACATCGTGAACATGGCCAGCTCGGGAATGAAGGCCTTGCCCAGCGTATCGGCGAAGCCGATCAGCAGGCTGCCGTACAGCGCGCCCTTCAGGCTGCCCAGGCCGCCGATCACGACCACGGCGAAGGCTTGCAGCATGACCTCGAAGTCGGCGCCGGGATAGATGCCCAGCATGGCGCCGCCCAGCACGCCCGCGACCCCGGCCAGGGCCGCGCCGGCGGCGAACACCAGCGTGAACACCAGCCGGATGTCGATGCCCTGGGCGCGCACCATGCCCGGGTCGTCCACGCCGGCGCGGATGATGGCGCCGATGCGGGTCTTCTCGATCAGCAGCCACAGGGCCAGCGCGACGGCGGCGCCGCAGGCGATCAGCGCCACGCGGTACTTGGGGAACACCATGCCGCCGTAGCGCAGCGCGCCGTCCAGGAACTCCGGCCGCTCCAGGGTCTGCGGCAGTCCGCCCCAGAACCACAGGGCGAAGTCCGAGATCACCAGCAGCACGCCGAAGCTCATCAGCACCTGGCCCAGCTCGTTGTCCTGCACGCGTTGCAGCAACAGCCGCTGCAGCACGATGCCGACCAGGCCCACCACGGCGGCGGCGCCCAGCAACGCCAGCCAGAAGCTGCCGGTGCGGGCCAGCACGCTCAGCCCGCAGTAGCCGCCCAGCAGGTAGAACGAGCCGTGG
The DNA here is from genome assembly GCA_009360345.1 of Alcaligenaceae bacterium SAGV5. Taxonomy (GTDB): domain Bacteria; phylum Pseudomonadota; class Gammaproteobacteria; order Burkholderiales; family Burkholderiaceae_B; genus Pigmentiphaga. The sequence goes on along the minus strand of SPDP01000001.1, from coordinate 231,249 downwards.
GCCAGGTTGATGATGCGCATCAGCCCGAAGATGATGGACAGGCCCGCGGCGATCAGGAACAGCAGCATCGCCAGCGACAGCGCGTTCAGTATCTGGATCGAGTAGAAAGACATGGAACGGCCCGCTCGCTACTTCGCCCACTCGTTGGCGATGTCCCGGTAGGGCTTCATCTCAAGGAATGCCTTCGGCTCCCAGGTGTAGAACTGGGAGATGGCCGGCACCTTCGTGACGGGTTCGTTGACCAGCTTGCCGTCCACCCGCTTGACCTCGAACACGTAGATGTCGTGCACGGGGCTGCGATAGTCGTCGAAGCGGAACGGCCCGCGCGGCGCGGCGAACTTCACGCCCGCCAGCGTCTTGTTCACCTTGGCCTTGTCCGAGACGTCGCCGCCCAGCGCCTTGATGGTCTCGCCGATGGCGCGCGCGGCCACGTACGAACCTTCCGAATAGAAGGTGGGCGTGCGGCCGAAGCGCTTCTGGTAGGCCTTGACGAAGGCCTCGTTCTCGGGCGTCTTCACGCGGGCCGAGTAGTGCGAGGACGACAGGATGCCCAGGGCCGACTTGCCCTGCGCCTCCAGGATCATGTCGTCGGTCAGCATGCTGGAGCTGACCAGGGGCAGCGTGCCCTTCAGGCCGTACTCGTCGTACTGCTTGACGAACTTGATGGCTTCCGAGCCGGCGAACACCGCGGCCACGGCGTCGGCGTCCTTGACCTTCATGCTGGACAGGAAGGGCGCGAAGTCGGCGGTGCCCAGCGGCGGATACAGCGTCTGCACGATCTTGCCGCCGGCCTGGGTGAAGGTGCGGGCGATGCCGCCGGTCTGCTCGAAGCCCGCGGCGTAGCCGGTGGCGACCAGGATCAGGCGGCGATAGCCCTTGTCGTACAGCCACTTGCCGAAGGGGTGGCTGGCCTGGCTGCCGGAGCTGTTGGTGCGGAAGATGTTGGGCGCGGCCAGTTGTTGCGTCAGGCCGTCGGCGCTGGCCACCGAGACGACGTAGGGAATGTTCTTTTCCACCATGTAGTCGCGCAGGGCGTAGGCCACGCTGGACGAGACCACGCCGCCCAGGAAGGCCACCTTGTCGCTTTCCACCAGCTTCCTGGCCTTGGTCAGGCCCACGTCGGGCTTGGCCTGGGAATCCTCGAAGACCAGTTCGAGCCGGGCGCCGCCCACGTTGGCCCCGACTTCGTCCAGGTAGAGCTGGAAGCCGTTGCGGACGTCCTCGCCGATGGCGGCGTAGGGACCGGTGTTCGGGCTCATCACGCCGATCCTTATGGTGGGTTCGGCCGCGCCGGCACCGGCGCCGGTCAATGCCAGGCCAGCGGCGAGCGTGGCCAGGGCGATTCTGGAATGGATGCGTTTCATGGGATTCCCCAGGCGGGAGGTTGTCGGAACGTCTTGGTGTTGTGCAGGGGCATAGTGGAAGGGTTCGCGGGCGGGCGCTTGCGCGTCAGCGCATGACCGGTTGAGTCCTGGCGCACGTCCGCCTGGGGGTGTTCCCTAGCCTCGTGAGGCAAGTTCCGCGAAACGGCGCATGCCCAGCTTCACGCCCAGCGCCCGTTCGTGGGCCAGGCGCAGGTAGGGGTCCAGGCGCGCGGCGCGCGCGGCCGCTACGCGGGCATCGCGCTCCAGCACGGGCAGGTGACCGGCCAATTCGCGCCGGACGGTTTCGAGGTCGATGGAAGCCAGGCGGCCATTCTCGACCAGCATGCGTCCGTCCACCATGACGGCGGCCACGCCGCGTCCGCTTTCGCCGAACACCACCTGGCGCGCGGCGTCGTTGAGCGGCAGGTAGACCGGATCGCGCAGGTCCAGGAAGGTGATGTCGGCCTTGCGGCCCTCGGCCAGCCGGCCGATGTCCTGTTCCAGGCCCAGGGCCCGCGCGCCGCCCAGCGTGGCGGCGCGCAGCGCGTCGGCGGCGTGGGGCGGGCCTTCGTCATGGTCGGTGACGGCCGCCTGCAGCACGGCCAGCTTCATGGCCTGGAACATGTTCTGCGCGTCCGAGCACGAGCAGTTGTCGCAGCCCAGCGCGACGCCCACGCCGTGGTCCAGGTAGCGGCGCAGCGGCGCGATGCCGTTCTTGGTCTTCAGGTTGCTCATGGGGTTGAGCACCATGCGCGTGCCCGACTTCGCCAGCATGGCCATGTCGCGGCGGTCCAGCCAGACGCCGTGCGCTAGCGTCAGTTGTGGGCCCAGCAGGCCCAGGCGCGCCAGGTAGCGGATGGGCGAGCCGCCATCCGCCTTGAACAGTTCGCGGGCCGCCACCGCTTCCATGCGCGAGATGGCCACATGCGAGAACATGCGTCGTCCGTGCTCGCTGGCCAGGTCGCGCAGGGCCGTCAGCAGCGCCGGGCCGCAGCGCTCCGGGCTGGACGGGCAGACGGCCCAGCCCAGCCTGTCGTCGTCCCGCGCGGGATGGGCGGCCAGGATGTCCGCCATTTCGGCCACGGCGTCGCGCATGCCGGCCGGCGGCGGCGGCCCGGCGGCCAGCGCGGCGGCCTCGGCAGGCAGGATGTCGCGCAGGAACGGCATGGTGTCGAGCGCGCCTACGTCGGCGACCTGCATGCCCAGCACGACGCGCAGGCCGGCGTCCTCGTAGGCGCGCCGCACGACCTCGATCTGGCGCCGGTCCAGCGGCCACAGGCTCAGCATGTCCTGCACCGTCGTGATGCCGCCCAGCAGGCATTCGGCCGCGCCCACCAGCGTGCGCAGGCGCAGCTCGTCGTCCGAGCGCGGCGGGAAGTAGCGCGGCAGCGCGCGGAAGGTCCAGCGCTCCAGCGACATGACGTCGAAGCTCCCCTTGAGCAGGACGTCGTGCGAATGGTAGTGCGCGTTGACCAGGCCCGGCACGGCCAGCCAGCGCGAGCCGTCGACGACGCGCGCCGTGGCTGGCGGCGGGGGCGCCGTGCCGTGCGGAATGATGCGCCCGATGTGCTTGCCCACGATGGACAGGTCCGCCTGGAATGGCCGGTCGGCCGCTTCCGGATCGAGGATCGTCACCCCGCGTATCACGGTGGCCGGGGCGGCCAGGGGCGTTTCCTCAGCCACCCGCGCTCCCTGCGCGCGGCTGGTCGTCCAGGTGCATGGCCAGGCGCGTATCCCGTGCGTAGCGCGGCCACGGAGGCAGCGAAGGCGCCGCTGGCACGCCGTCGCGGGCGAAGGCCAGCCAGGCCGCGCGCATCGTGGCCGACAACCGTTCGATCGTCCGCGGGCTGGCGGATCCCAGCATGGGCGAGCCGTTCCAGGCGCTCGCCGTGCCCATCAGGAAGGGCAGCTCCAGGCAGTGGCAACTGCCGAAGGCGGACGCGGGCGCCTGCCAGTCGAAGCGGTAGAAATACACGCTGGCTCCCGCCGCCGAGGCGCGGTCCGCATAGCGCAGCGTCGGCGTATCGAAGACGAAATCCGAGATCCAGTCGCTGAACAGGTCGGCCGCGTGGACATCGGGACGCGCCTGGTGGCGGCGGGCATAGTCGCTGGCCGCCGCGTCGCCGTAGAGGGCCTGCAGGCGCGCCTGCGCGCCGCCGTGGTCCAGTCCGGCCATGCGCGGGTCCCGCGCGAAGAAAGCCTGGCATTCGCGCGCCGTCACGCCCAGCAGGATCTCGACCCCGGCCATGGCGTCGGCCGCCAGCGTGTCGAAGTGGAAGTCCGCCGGCAGGCCGGGCGGATGGGCCAGGAGATGGAAGGGCGGCGCCGTCTCGCCCAGTTGCGCGGTCTCGCGCGCGACGGCGCCCTGCGCGGTCAGGATGGCGGCCACGGAAAGATCCCGCGCGCGGCCCGGCGCATCCGCCAGCCCCAGGTGATGCAGGAAGCGTTCGCCCATCTCGCCCGCGCGGTCCGTGTCCAGCGCCCCGATGCCGTAGGCACCGCTCTGCAGGATGGCCCGGCGTACGCCCGGCCCGGCATGTCCGCCCGCGAACAGCGCGGCGATCGCGTTGGCGCCGGCCGACTGGCCCATCAGCGTGATGGCGTCCGGGTCGCCGCCGAAATCGCGTGCGTGTTCGCGCACGAAACGGATGGCCTGGGCCTGGTCCAGCAGCCCCAGGTTGCCGGGCGAAAGCCCGTCCGCGTACAGGTAGCCCAGCGCGCCCAGCCGGTAGTTCACGCCCACGACCACCACGTCGCCCTCGCGCGCCAGCCGGCAGCCGTCGTACCAGTCCAGCCCGCCGCCGCCGCTGGAGAATCCACCGCCGTGCAGCCAGACGATCACGGGCCGGTGGCCGCCATCGACGCCTGGCGTGGCGATCGTCAGTTGCAGGCAGTCCTCGTCCTGCTCGCGCGAGAAGTCGCCCATCACCGCCGCCAGCCGCGAGGCCGCTTGCGGCGCGATGGCCATCGGGCGGGTCGCGTCGCGTGTTCCCGTCCACGGCCGCGGCGGCTCGGGCGGGGCGAAGCGCAAGGGTCCCACGGGCGGCCGGGCATAGGGCACGCCCGAGAACCACAGCACGCCGTCCCGGCGCGCGCCGCGCAATCGCCCTTCTTCCAGGCCGATTTCCACGAACCCGCTTGCTTCATTGCCCATGTCGCGCTCCATTGCTTTCCCGGAGCGAGTATGGCGTCCACCGCCGCCGCGCTCTTGTCGTGGAGTGCAATACCGCATGCGCAGGAATGTCCTGCGCCGCATTGCGCTGGGTGACAAGCGGCGTTGCACTCCGGCGCAAGACCGCGGCGGCGGCGCGATGCCAGTATGGACGCCATTGCAACGAAGGAGGCTCCAATGAGCGGAGACATCGATTCGGTCAACCACCTGGGCATCGCCGTGCGCGACATGGACCAGGCCTGCGCCCTGTACGAACGCCTGGGCTTCACGCTGAGCCCGCTGTCCGTGCATTCGGGCTCCAAGGCGCCGGGCGAGGCGCCCGTGCCCATGGCGACCGGCAATCGCTGCGCGATCTTCCCGAAGAACTACATCGAGGTGCTGGGCATCGTGAATCCCGGCGCGATGGACTGGGGATGGGAGCGGTTCGTGGACAAGTTCCAGGGTGCCCACATCATCTGCTTCGGCTGCACCGACGCCGAGACCGTGCATCGGCGACTGGAGGAAAGCAAGGTCGCCAATTCGGGCGTGATCACCTTGCAGCGCGACATCGGCACCGAGGACGGCATGCGCACCGCGCGCTTCGACTGCGTCCACTTCGACAGCGCCGCCACCCCCGAGGGGCTGATCCAGGCGGCTCGCCACCGCAATCCCGAGTACGTCCACCAGCCCCGCTACCTGGGCCATGCCAACGGCGCGACCTCGCTGGCTGAGATCCTGCTGGTGTCCGAGCATCCCGAGCAGACCGCGGCGCGCTACGCGGTGCTGAGCGGCCAGCCTAGCGTCAGGCAGGACGACGGTTCGTTCCTGATCCGGCTGCCGGTGGCCACGGCCCTGCGCTTCATGGGGCCCGAGCAGGCCGGCATCGAACTGCCCGGCACGTTGATGGCGCCGGCGCCGGCCATCGTGGCCGCGACCTTCGGCGTGCGCGACCTGGCCGCGGCGCGGGCATGGGTGGCGCAGGCGGGCTTTCCCATCGTGGACGGCCCGGGCCGCTTCATGGTGCCGGCCGAGAACGCGCTGGGCGTGGCCCACCTGTTCCGTCAGGAGTAAGCCCGCCCAGTGATCTCGGAGCGAGATGGCTGGAGTGCCGAAACGAGGCTTTATGCATGGACGGCCCCTCCCCTACAGTTCGGGAAAGGAGTCGTTCATGCAAGACAGCATCCGTTTCGAGGGCCGCGTGCTTTACCTGTCGCGCGATCCGTCCTGTATCCGTCGCCAGTTGGCCGGCGCATCCGTGTCGCTGGCCGAGGCCGGACCGCTGCGCGACGACGTGTCGACCGACGAGATCACGCCGGTCACGACCATGCTGGTCTACGACGAGCGCCTGGGCCGCTATCCCTACGTCGGATTCAAGGCCGGCGACGAGCAGCCCATAGGCGAGGACGCCGTGCGCCAGGGAGGCTTCGGCGTCACGGTGGCGGGCAAGCGCTACGGCAAGGGCTCGTCGCGCGAGCACAGCCCGCTGGCCGAGCTGTCGGCCGGCATACGGCTGATCGTGGCCGAGAGCTTCGAGCGCATCTACCAGCAGAACTGCGACAACATCGGCATCCTGACCACGACCGACTTCGACGTGCTGCGCCGGATCGAGGCAGGCGAATCCCTGCCCATCGAACTGTTTCTGAAGGGCCGTGACGCGCTGACCCAGGCCATCATCCGCAGCGGCGGGCTGATGGCCTACAGCCGGCAGGCGCTGCGCGCCGACACCGCGTCCGCGCCGCGCGCCCAGGGCCAGGGGCTGACGCTGGTCGAGAAGATCATCCACCGGCACCTGCATCCCGACACCCTCGAGGCCGGGCGCGGCAGTGGCGTGTTCATCCGTGCCGACTGGCGCTTCAGCCACGACTACTTCACCGGCATGAGCGCGCACCTGATGCACCTGGCCTACGGCAGGCCGGCGCCGCTGCGCGATCCCGACCGTATCGTGGCTTTCCACGATCACCTGGTCCTGGCGCCGCAGAGCGTGCCGCACGTGAAAGGCGGCCTGCTGGCGCGCGTGGCGACCCTGGTGCAGGGACACCACGACTTCATCGACGACTATCCGGTGCGCCACTACGGCCAGTTGCCCGACGGCAGCGGGTCAGAGGGCATCTGCCATGCGCTGATGGCCGAGCGCCACGCGCTGCCGGGCGAGGTCGTGGCCGGCACCGACTCGCACACCCCGCACGCGGGCGCGCTGGGCTGCCTGGCATTCGGCGTGGGCTCGACCGACATGGCCAACAGCTGGGCCACCGGCTACGTGCGCTGCAAGGTGCCGGAGACGCTGCGCGTGGAGATCTCGGGCGCGCTGGCGCCCGGCGTCACCGCCAAGGACATCGTGCTGGTGCTGCTGCGGTCCGAGGCCGTGCGCAACGGCGAGGCCATCGGCGCGGTGTTCGAATACGGCGGCGAGGCGGTGCGCGCCATGTCGGTGGACGAGCGTGCCACGCTGACCAACATGGTGGCCGAGCTGGGCGGGTTCACCGGCATCGTCGAGCCGGACGAGCGCACCGTGGCCTTCCTGAAAGAACGCCGCGGCATCGACTTCGCGCTGGAAGACTGGATGGCGAGCGATCCGGACGCCACGTACCGCCGCGTGATCCGCATCGACGGCGCGGATGTGCGGCCCATGGCGGCCCGCCCGGGCGATCCGGGCAACGGCGTGGCCATTGCCGAACTTGACGGCGACATTCCGGTGGACATCGCCTATGGCGGTTCCTGTACCGGCGGCAAGCGGGCGGATTTCGACGCCTACCATGAGGTCCTGAAATGGGGCCTGGACCAGGGGCTGAGCATCGCGCCGCACACCCGCTTCTACCTGCAGTTCGGCACGATGGAGGTCAAGCGCTATTGCGAACAGCGCGGCTACCTGGACGTTTTCGAACGCGCCGGCGTGGAACTGGTCATGCCGGGCTGCGGCTCGTGCGCAAACTGCGGGCCGGGCCAGTCGACCTCGGCTTCGCAGGTCACCATCAGCGCGATCAACCGCAACTTCCCGGGCCGCTCGGGACCCGGGAGCGTATGGCTGGCCAGCCCGTATTCGGTGGCCGCCAGCGCGCTGGCGGGCCGGATCGTGGACTACGGCCGGTTGCGGGGGTAGGCGGGCGGGACTACTTCTTCATGCCATCGCCCATGCCGTCCTTCGACATGGAGTCCTTGGCCATCCCGTCCTTCTTCATGCCGTCGTGCTTCATCCTGTCGCCGGCCATGGCATCCTTTTTCATGTCGTCCTTCTTCATCGCGTCCTTGGCGGGCGCGGTCCTGGACATGGCGTCCTTGCTCATGCCGTCCTTGGCCATGCCGTCCTTGCCCATGGTGTCGGCGGCATGGGCCGTGACGGCGCCCAAGGCCATGCCCAGGGCAAGAACGAGAGGGGTCAGTTTCTTCATGTGTCGCTCCTTGAAGCGTGGGTCGAAAGAGGGCGCGGGGAATCCGCGCCGTATGGAACCTAGGTTCAGCTGCCGCCGAACCAGTTGTAGCCCTGGTCTTCCCAGTACCCGCCCGGATAGGTGTCGGTGACGAAGATGGCCCGGACGTGCTTGGGATTCTTGTAGCCAAGCTTGGTCGGCATGCGCAGCTTCATCGGGAATCCGTATTCGCGTGGCAGCGTGCGTCCGTCGTAGCTCAGCGCGAGCAGCGTCTGCGGATGCAGGGCCGTCGGCATGTCGATGCTGGTGTAGTAGTCGTCCGCGCACTTGAAGCCCACGTACCGGGCCGTGGTGTCGGCGCCGATGCGGGCCAGGAAGTCCGAGAAGCGCACGCCGCCCCAGCGTCCGATGGCGCTCCAGCCCTCCACGCAGATGTGCCGGGTGATCTGCTCGGCCTGGGGCAGGGCCCGCAGGTCGGCCAGGCACCATGGCCGGCGGTCGGCCACCCTGCCGGCGACTTCGAGACGGTAGTCCGTGCCGTCCACCTCCGGGGCGTCCTCCACCGCGTAGTAGGCGTTGAAGGGAAAGGGGCGCGTGATCATGGACTCTGGGTAGGTCGGCGCCAGGGTGTTCGGGTCGAAGAGCCATCCCTGCACGTTGTCGTTGAAACGCGAGACGGCCGACAGTGCTTGTTCGACGCCGGCCTGGCTGGTGACTTCGCAGCCCGACAGCAGGGCCAGTCCGCCCAGGGACAGCGTGCGGGCCAGGAAGGCGCGCCGGCCGGGCCGCTCCATCCGGGGGACCAGCAGCCGCCGGGCTTCGCGCAGCGCCAGTTCGGCATCGGCAGTGGACAGGCGGGAACGTTTGTCCATGGAGGCCTCCTAGCTTTTCACGATCATGGTGCGCAGGGTCCGGGGTACCAGCGCCACCATGGCCAGGTGCAGGGCCACGAATCCCACCAGCACGGCCATCGCCACGAAATGCACGCGCCGCGCGGCCTCGTAGCCGCCCATCAGTTCGCGCAGCATGCCGAACTGCACCGATTTCCACAGCACCAGTCCCGACACCACCAGCAGCGCGATGTCGAACATGGCGAACAGATAGGCCAGGCGCTGCACCTGGTTGTACCGGCGCGCGTCGTCGTGGGCCAGGTGTCCGCGCAGCGCCGCCGCCATATCGCGCAGCACGCCGCGCGGCGAAAGCGGCAGGAAGCGGTGGAACAATCGCCCGGTCGCAAGATTCAGCGCGAGATAAACCAGGCCGTTGGCCGCCAGCAGCCACATGGCCGCGAAATGCCACTGCAGCGCGCCGGCCAGCCATCCGCCCAGGGTGACCGCCTCCGGGAACGTGAAGCCGAACAGCGGCGACGCGTTGTAGATGCGCCACCCGCTCGCCACCATGACCAGTACGGCCGCCGCGTTCAGCCAGTGGGCGGCGCGTACCCAGGCGGGATGGATGGGGGGGCCGTAGGCGCCGGGGGCCATGGGAGTGTCGGGCGTCCAGGCGCGGAACTCCAGGGGGGCGGCCTTGGTCAAGATGACGGGCAGGGTCAGTTCCAGCCGGTCGTCGCGGGCCCAGGCCTGCAAGGCGGGGCGCAGGTCGGGTTCGTCGCCGATGGGCCAGAATGCCGACAGCACCACGCGCCTGCCCCCCCACGGGGCCGCGGCCAGGCAGTCGTGTATCCTGCCTTGCAGGAGGCCGGCGATGCGGGCGTCGGCCGCGGCGCGCGCCGTGGCGCTCATGGCCGCGCGCAAGGCGCGCAGGCGTGGGCGCAGGGCGGCGGCGGTGGCCTCCCTGGGTTTACCCGATGCTATTCTTGCTGCCATGGCCTATTCAGCTCTCCTCAACAGAATCCGCATTACAGCACTTGCCGCCGTCCTGGCAAGCGCCGCCGTGGGCACCACCGCCTGCGCGCAGGTCTCGGCGCCCGGGTCCGATGACGCCCTGCTGGCGGCGCGGACCGCGGTGCAGACCGGCAACTGGGACATCGTCCGTTCGCTGATCCCGCGGACGGAAGGCCATGTGCTGGCGGCCTATCCTCAATACTGGCTGCTGCGGCAGCAGTTGAACGATCCGCGCAAGCCGCTGCCCGAGTCCGAGCTGAACGAATTCGTGAACGCCCATCGCGGCACCTACCTGGCCGAGCGGTTGCGCGGCGAGTGGCTGCTGGCCGCCGCCAGGCAGGCCGACTACGCCACGGTGCGGACGCTGGCCGATACCACGGTGAACACGCCGCAGGTGGACTGCGCGGTGCTGTTGGCCATGCACGCGCGCGGCGAGCGGATCACCGCCCAGCAGGCCATGTCCAAGTTCGAGCCGGGCGACAGTTGCTGGTCGCTGTACGACCGTCTGCAGGCCGACGGCGTCATGCAGTGGGACGACTTCTCCGCGCAGATGCGCAACCTGCTGGAGACCAACACCGTCGCCCATGCCAAGCGCATGGCCCGCTATGTGTTCGACCCGGCCCAGCAGAAGACACTGAACGGCGTGCTGGACCAGCCCATGATCTGGCTGGTGCGGCAGAACACGCTGCCGCGCGACCGCGCCGGCCGCGAGCTGGTGGTGACCGCGCTGGGCCGCCTGGCGCGCAACGACCTGCAGGTCGGCTACGACTATTTCGAACGCAGCTGGGCGCGGCAGTTGCCCGCCGACGATGCCAGCTGGGTGCGCAACCAGTTCGCGCTGCAAGCCTCGTTCAAGCTCGATCCGGTCGCCGTCGCCTGGTATCGCGCCGGCGAAGGCGGCAGGCTGACCGAATACAACCAGGCCTGGCGCGCCCGCATGGTGCTGCGCCAGCAGCCCGTGGATTGGCGCACGCTGAACCGCTACATCGAACAGATGCCGCCCGCCATGCGCGAGGACCCCACCTGGGTCTATTGGCATGCGCGCGGCCTGGTCGCGCAAGGCGCCGTGCAGGACGGCCAGGCGGGTTACCGCAGCATCGCCGGCCAGTTCAATTTCTACGGCCAGCTGGCCGCCGAGGAATTGGGCATCGCCACCACCATCCCCACGTCCACGGCGCCGATCACGCCGGACGAACTGGCCAAGGCGCAGTACAACCCGGGCCTGCAGCGCGCGGTCGCGCTGTTCCGGCTGGGCTGGCGCACGGAAGGCGTGCGCGAATGGAACTACGCGCTGCGCGGCATGAACGACCGGCAACTGCTGGCCGCCGCCCAGCTCGCCCACCGCGAGAACCTGTACGACCGCGCGGTCAACACCGCCGAGCGCACGCGCGACCAGCACGATTTCAACCTGCGTTTCCTCACGCCTTTCCGCGATCAGCTGGTGGACAAGTCGCGCGAGATCGGCGTGGACGCGACCTGGGTGTATGGCCTGATCCGCCAGGAATCGCGCTTCGTCATGGATGCGCGCTCCAGCGTCGGCGCCTCCGGCCTGATGCAGCTGATGCCGGCCACCGCCAAGTGGGTGGCGCGCCGCATCGGCATGAGCGACTACGCGCAGCACCGCGTCAACGACATGGATACCAACCTGACCCTGGGCACCAGCTATCTGCGCATCGTGCTGGACGACCTGGGCGGTTCGCCGCTGCTGGCCTCGGCCGGCTACAACGCCGGGCCCCGGCGGCCCCACACGTGGCGCGCGACCCTGCCGGGCCCGGTGGAAGGCGCGATCTTCGCCGAGACCATTCCCTTCACCGAGACCCGCGACTACGTCAAGAAAGTGCTGTCCAACGCCACGTACTATGCGGCCTTGTTCACCGGACAGCCGCAGTCCCTGAAGGCCAGGCTGGGAACGGTCGTCCCGCAGACGGTGGAGACCACCGCCATACCCTGAGGAAGCACACGCCATGACCATGATCTATCCACGCATACTCGTGCTGGGCGGTTCGGGCTTCATCGGCAGCCACCTGGTGGCCCGTCTGGCTGGCCAGGGCCGCAAGCTGCTGGTCCCGACCCGCCGCTACATGAGCGCCCGCCACCTGCTGCCGCTGCCCACGGTGGACATCGCCCTGGCCGACCTGTCCGACGACGCCACGCTGGCGCGCCTGGTCCAGGGGCATGACGCGGTCATCAACCTGGTCGGCACGTTGCACGGCGAACGCGGCACGCCCTACGGCAAGACTTTCCGCGCACTGCATGTCGAACTGCCGGAACGCCTGGCCCGGGCCTGCGTGGCCCAGGGCGTGACCCGGATGCTGCACATGAGCGCCCTGGGCGCGGACTCCCAGGGCGCCAGCATGTACCAGCGCTCCAAGGGCGACGGCGAGACCGCCGTGCGGCGCGTGTTCGATGCCTGGCCCGAGGGCGCGCTGACCATCTTCCGGCCCTCGGTGGTGTTCGGCCCGAACGACCGCTTCCTGAATACCTTCGCGGCACTGGCCCGCTGCTTTCCGGTCCTGCCGGTGGCGGGCGGGTCGGCGCGCCTGCAGCCCATCTACGTGGGCGACCTGACCGACGCCATGGTCAACGCGCTGGGCGACCACCGGACCTACGGCAAGACCTATCCGGTGGCCGGGCCGCAGGCCTATGCGCTCAAGGAACTGATCGAGAAGGCGGCCGCCTGGAGCGGCCATCCCCGCCGCGTGCTGCCGCTGCCCATGGGCCTGGGCAAGCTCCAGGCGGCCGCCATGGAGATGCTGCCCGGCGCGCCGCTGGTCTCGCGGGACAACCTCGATACCCTGACGCGGGACGCGGTCCTGGACGGACCGCTGGCACCGGAGCTGGACATCCACCCCAGCTCGCTGGAAGCGCTGGCGCCCGACTACCTGGGGCAACGCGAACACACGCGCTTCGACATGTTCCGCATGCGCCATGGCCGGCGCTGACCTCGCCCGGCCGGTGCCGGATCCGGCCACCGCCGGACTGGCGGTCTTCGTCGTGGGCGGCGCGGTGCGCGACCAGTTGCTGGGGCTGCCCGCGGGCGACCGCGACTGGGTAGTGGTGGGCGCCACGCCGGAACAGATGTCGGCCCGGGGTTTCGTGCCCGTGGGCGGCGACTTTCCCGTCTTCCTGCATCCCGTCACCCGCGAGGAATACGCGCTGGCCCGCACCGAGCGCAAGTCGGGGCGCGGCTACAAGGGCTTCACCTTCCACACCGGCGCCGACGTCACGCTGGAAGACGACCTGGGCCGTCGCGACCTGACCATCAACGCCATCGCGCAGGCGCCCGACGGCCGTCTGGTCGACCCCTATGGCGGCCGCGACGACCTGCGCGCCCGGCGGTTTCGCCACGTCGGCCCGGCCTTTGCCGAAGACCCCGTGCGCATCCTGCGGCTGGCGCGTTTCGCCGCCCGTTTCCATGACTTCGCGGTGGTGCCCGAGACCCTGGAGCTGTGCCGCCGCATGGCCGCCGACGGCGAGGTCGACGCCCTGGTGCCAGAACGCGTCTGGCGCGAACTGTCGCGCGGATTGATGCAGGAACGGCCCTCCCGCATGGTGCAAGTGCTGGCCGATACCGCGGCGCTGCCCCGCGTCGCCCCCGGCCTGGCGGTGGACGGCAACCTGTTGGCCATCCTGGACGAGGCGGCTGGCGCGGGCCTGCCGCTGGCCTCGCGCTATGCGCTGCTGTGCTCGGACAGCGCCGATCCGGCCGGACTGGGCAAGCGGCTGCGCGCGTCGAACGACTGCAACGACATGGCTCGCCTGCTGCAAGTGGCCCTGGCCGACCTGCCCGGCGCGGGACAGGATCCGGAGCGCGTGCTGGCCTTGCTGGAACGCACGGACGCCCTGCGCAAGCCGGAACGCTTCGAACAACTGCTGGAAGCCGCGCGGCGGCGGCAGTCCGTGGACGCGGTCCGATGGATGGCGTGGCGCGACACGGTCAAGGCGGTCGACGCCGGCGCCATCGCCGCCCGGCATGCCGGCCAGCCCGGCGGCATCCGCGAGGCCGTGCGGGCCGCCCGCCTGGCCGCCCTCGCCCCCGCCATGGACACCGGCGGCGCCTGAGCGTCCGGCCCGCCGGCTCCCGCAGGAGACGCCATGCCCACCCTGTCCCGCACCCTCGCGCTGCTTGCGGCCTGCCTGGCCGCGACGGCCGCGCACGGCCAGGAAACCGTCTCGCTGGCGCGCGCCGACGGACAGTCCGTACCCGCCGTCGCCTATGCCCCCGCCGGCCCGCGCTGCCAGGGCATCGCGGTGGTGTCGCCCGGCGCGGGGGGCTCCGAGAAGGGATACGGCTACCTGGCCCGGGCCATGTCGGACCAGGGCTATCTGGCCATCGTGGCCGGGCACGTCGAAAGCGGTCCGCGGGCCCTGCACTCGCGCATCCGCGAGGAAGGCCTGCGCGAGGGCCTGGCCGAACTCGTGGCCGACCCCCAGGCCTACCGGGCGCGGCTGATGGACGTGGCCGCGGCGCGGGCCTGGGCGGCGAGCCGCTGTCCCGGCGGCGATGCCATCCTGCTCGGCCACTCCATGGGCGCCGCCACCGCCCTCATCGAGGCCGGCGCGCGCAACCGGCTGGCGGTGCACGGCCGCGACGCCTTCGACGCCTATGTCGTGCTGTCGCCCCAGGGCCCGGGCAGCGTCTTTCCAGAACAGGCCTGGCGCGGCATCGCCAAGCCGGTGCTGTCGATTACCGGAACCCGCGACGGCGGACAGGACCGGACCGACTGGCACGCACGCACCCTGGCATTTGCCGACATGCGCCCCGGCTGCAAATGGCTGGCGGTCATCGACGGCGCGACTCACCTGAACTTCGCCGGCCTGGGCCTGGGCCAGGCGCGCGTCGAAGAAGCCACCGTATCGGTGCTGCGGTCTTTCCTGCTGGCCCGCGGCCAGGACGGCTGCACGCCTCCCGACCCGCCCGGGCGGGTCGAGATCCGGGCCAAGTAGCGCCGGCCCGCTTTAAGCGGCCTTTAAGACAGTATTGATAGCGTGGAAGCCATTTCCACGCGGATGCCCGTCATGTCCCTCGCCATGCCCCGCCCCGACGACCCGGCCGCAGACGCCGGCCCGGCCCCCCGCGACATTCGCGGCCAATTGCGCCTGGGCGCCACGTGGCGGCTGCTCAGGCCCTACTGGGTGTCCGACGACCGCGGGGCGGCACTCGGCCTGCTGGCCCTGGTCGTGGGCCTGAACCTGGCCCTGGTGGCCGCCAACGTCTGGCTGACCAACTGGAACCGGGTTTTCTACAACGCCCTGGAAGCGCGCGATTTCGCGGCGTTCAAGCTGCAACTGGCGCACTTCTGCGCGATCGCGGCGGCATTCATCGTCATCGCCATCATGAAGCAGTTCTACACCATGATGCTGGAGATGCGCTGGCGCACATGGCTGACCGACCACTGGCTGCACCGCTGGACCGCGGGGCAGGCGTACTACCGGGTGGAGCAGTCGCATGGCGCCGACAACCCCGACCAGCGCCTGGCCGAGGACCTGCGCACACTGGCCAGCACCAGCCTGACGCTGTCGCTGGGCCTGCTCAATTCGGTGGTGACGCTGCTGTCCTTCGTCACGCTGCTGTGGACCATCTCGGGACCGCTGGTTTTCGCGCTCGGCGGCAAGACCATTTCCATCCCCGGCTACATGGTGTGGTTCGCCGTCCTGTACGCCGTGGCGGGATCCTGGCTGACCCACAGGATAGGCAAGCCGCTGATCGGCCTGAGCTTCCGCCAGGAACAGACCGAGGCCGATTTCCGCTACGCGCTGATGCGGCTGCGCGAAAACGCCGAAGGCATCGCGCTGTACGGTGGAGAACCCGCCGAGCGCGCGGGGCTGCGCGGGTCGTTCGACCACATCCGCGAGAACTGGCGCTGGCTGATGGTCTATACGCGCCGGCTGGTGTTCGTGAACTCGGGCTATGGCCAGGTCGCGATCGTCTTTCCGCTGATCGTGGCCGCCCCGCATTATTTCTCCGGCGCCATCACGCTGGGCGTGCTGATGCAGATCGCCTCGGCCTTCGGCCAGGTGCAGGGCGCGCTGTCGTGGTTCGTGGACGGCTATGCATCGCTGGTGGGCTGGCAGGCCGCCGCCAACCGCCTGCTGGACTTCTCGTCCGCGCTGGGCGCGGCCGAAGCCGAGCACGGTGCGCGCGACGGCCTGCACGGCATCGCGCTGGTCGAACACGACCATCGCGCCGGACACGGCGCCATCGCCGCAGCCGGACTGGTGCTGGCCCTGCCCGGCAGCGGCGAGCGGCGGACGCTGACCGACCCCTTCTCGATGACCGTGCAACCGGGCGAACGGGTATTGGTGACAGGTCCGTCGGGGGCGGGCAAGAGCGTCCTGTTCCGCGCCATGGCCGGCATCTGGCCCTACGGCCGCGGCACCATCGAGCGCCCCGCCGACGCACGCACCCTGTTCCTGCCGCAGCGCAGCTACGTGCCCACCGGCACGCTGGCCGCCGCGCTGGACTACCCCTCGCAGCCCGGCACCCACGACGACGCCACCCTCGCCGCCCTGCTGCGCGACTGCCGGCTGGAGCGGCTGGCCGGCCTGCTGCAACGGCGCGACAACTGGGGAATGCGGCTGTCGCCGGGTGAACAGCAACGCCTGGCCTTCGCCCGCGCCATCCTGCAGCAGCCCGACTTCCTGTTCCTGGACGAAGCGACCTCGGCGCTGGACGAGGAAACCGAGGCCGCCATGTATGCCTTGCTGGTCGAACGCCTGCCGCGCGCGGCCATCGTCAGCATCGCCCACCGCAGCACGGTCGCCCGCTGGCATGGCCGCCACCTGCGCTACCGTCCCGTCCACGC
Organism: Alcaligenaceae bacterium SAGV5; assembly: GCA_009360345.1. Lineage (GTDB taxonomy): Bacteria > Pseudomonadota > Gammaproteobacteria > Burkholderiales > Burkholderiaceae_B > Pigmentiphaga. The sequence goes on along the minus strand of SPDP01000001.1, from coordinate 214,719 downwards.
GGCGGGGGACGAGCCTCGCTACCTGCCGGCCGACGAAGCGCTGCCGCGCCCGGCCTAGGCCCGCTCACGCCGCATCCGCGCCCGCGTCCCTGGCCTGGGCCGCCACCCGCTCGAACGCCGCCCTGAGCACGCCCAGCGCCGGCTTGTCGACATCCGCCCGGCGGCACACGAAGGCGATCTGCCGCCGTGGCCCGCCGCGCCCCAGCGCCAGTTCGCGGAAGCGGTAGGCCTTGCGCAGCGGATCGTAGGGCTGCGGAATGATGGAGACCCCCAGCCCCGCCGAGACCATCGCGATGATGGCGTGGCTGGACAGGAGATCGATGCGGCTTTTCATGCGCGGATGCAGGCGGCGCACGTACTGGGCGGCGATGCGGCCGCCGGTGGACGTCTTGTCGAAGCGTATCCAGTCGTGGCCGCGCAGCAATTGCTCGACCGTGTCGCCCCGCGCGTCGGGCGGGGCCACCAGCACCATGGCCTCGTGCATCAGCGTCTGCCAGTGGAGCCGGCTCGATCCGCCCGATTGCGGCCGCACCAGCACCGCGGCGTCGATCGCGCCGTCCCGCAGCTCGCCCAGCAGCCGCTCCGAGCGGCCACGGGCCAGGTGCACGTCCAGTTCGGGATAGTCCGATTGCAGCACCTTCATCGCCATGGGCAGCAGCGTGGCCTGGATGGAATCGATCGTGCCCAGCGCGACCTTGCCGGAGACGCGCGTCTGGCGGCGCGCGCGCAGCGCATCCAGCGATTCCAGCGTGCCCTGGACCAGCGCCGCGAGCTCGTGGGCGAACGGCGTGGGACGGGCCTGGCGCGCCGCCCGGTCGAACAGGGCTTGCCCGAAATGCTGCTCCAGGTACTTGATGTGCTGGCTGACCGCGCCCGGCGTCAGATTCACTTCCTCCGCGGCCGCCGCGAAGGTGCCTCGGCGCAGGACGGCGCACAGGGTCTGCAGGAATTCCAGTTTCATTAGATTTCCTAAACTGACGTATCACGAAAAATCGCTTTTCGTAGTTTATCCAGTGTCTAGAATCCGTCGGATAACCACGACAAGGAGACTCCCGTGAACACGTTCCCGCCCGCCCGTGCCTTGCCCCTCTTGCGTCCCGGCCGCCGCGCGGCCTGCCTGGCCGCGGCGCTGGCCTGCGCCGGGCCGGCGCAGGTCCTGGCCATGGAAGCCTTCCCCGCCCGGCCGATCACCCTGATCGTGCCCAATCCGCCCGGGGGCTCCAACGACGTGTTCGCGCGCGCGATCGGCAAGCGCCTGGGCGACGCGCTGGGCCAGCCCGTGGTGGTGGACAACAAGGCCGGCGCGGGTGGCAGCGTGGGCGCGGGGCTGGCGGCGCGCGCGCAGCCGGACGGCTATACGCTGCTGTTCGTGTCGTCCACCTACACCACCAACGCGGCCATCCAGACCAGCCTGCCGTTCGATCCGGTGCATGCGTTCGCGCCGGTCGCCATGGTGGCCAAGGGGCCGATGATCCTGACGGTGAACAACGAGCTGCCCGTCAAGACGCCGCAGGAACTGCTCGCGCTGGCGAAAAGCCAGCCTGGCAAGCTGAACTACGCCAGTTCGGGCGTGGGCAGCATCAACCACTTCGCCACCCACCAATATGCCCAGGTCGCGGGCGTGCAGATGACACACGTCCCGTACAAGGGCATGGCGCCGGCCATCAACGACCTGATCGGCGGACATATCCAGGTGCTGATCGCCAGCGGCCCGTCCATCCTGCCCACGGTCAAGGCAGGCAAGGTGCGCGCGCTGGGCGTGACCAGCGCCACCCCGTCGGCGGTGGCGCCGGGGCTGGCGCCGCTGGCCGCCAACGGCGCGCCGGGCTACGAATCGGGACTGTGGTGGGGCATCCTGACGCCTTCGGGCACACCGGCTCCCGTCGTGGCTCGCCTGAACACCGAGATCAATCGTATCCTCGGCCAGGACGAGATCAAGGACCTGCTGCTGCGCGAAGGCGCCGAACCGGACCCCAAGACGCCGGACGCATTCGGCGCCCAATTGCGCGGCGACATCGAGCAATGGCGGCGCATCGCCCGGCAGGCGGACATCAAGGCGGACTGATGGCATCGTTGAAACAACGCGGTTACGAACCCGGCGCGGGCGGCCCGCTGTCGGGCGTGCGCATCCTGGACCTGTCGCGGCTGGTGGCGGGCAACACGCTCACCCAGGTGCTGGCGGACTTCGGTGCCGACGTGGTCAAGGTGGAAAGCCCGGACGGCGACACCCTGCGTGCCTGGCGCACCGAGGACGTGGACACCAACTGGAAGCTGTACGCGCGCAACAAGAAGAGCCTGGGCCTGGACCTGCGCCAGCCCGTGGCGCGCGACCTGCTGCTGGCGCTGGCGGAATCGGCCGCGGTGCTGGTCGAGAGCTTCAAGCCGGGCGTGCTGGAGGCCATGGGCCTCGCGCCCGACGTACTGCTGGCGCGCAATCCGCGCCTGGTCGTGGTGCGCATCTCGGGCTGGGGCCAGACCGGGCCTTATCGCGGCCGGCCCGGTTTCGGCACGCTGGTCGAGGGCATTTCCGGCTTCGCGTCCATGAACGGCTTCGCCGACCGCGAACCCGTGCTGCCGCCCATGTACCTGGCCGACACGGTGGCCGGGCTGTACGGCGTGGCGGGACTGCTGATCGCGCTGCGCGAGGTCGAGGTCAACGGCGGGCAGGGACAGGTGATCGACCTGCCCCTGCTCGATCCGCTGTTCGCGGTGCTCGGCCCGCAGGCCGCCAATTACCGCCTGACCGGACGCGTCAAGCCGCGCACCGGCAGCCGGTCCACCAACTCCGGCCCGCGCAACGCCTATCGCTGCCGGGACGGCCTGTACGTGGGCCTGTCGGCCTCCACCCAGAAGATGGCCGAACGCCTGTTCGCATCCATCGGCCGGCCCGACCTGGCCGCCGATCCGCGCTACCGCACCAACGCCGGCCGCGTGCGCCACGCCGAAGAACTCGATACCCTCATCGGCACCTTCATCGCGCAGCGCACCCAGGCCGAGAACGTCCGTTTCTTCGAGGAAGCGCAGGTCACCATCGGCCCCATCTACGACATCTCGCAGATCGTCGACGATCCGCACTTCGTCGAGCGCGAGATCCTGGCCGACTATCCCGACCCCGACATGGGCGCCTTCCCCATGCACCACGTGGTGCCGCGCATGGGCGGCACGCCCGGCGCGATCCGCTCCCCCGCGCCGGCCATCGGCCAGCACAACCGCGAAGTGCTGGCCGGGCTGGGCGTGGACGACCGGCGCTACCGCGAGCTGGTGCGGGGCGGCGCCGTGCACCGGGAAAACGAGGACGACTGACGTCCGCATCCTTCCAGGAACACGCCATGCGCAGCAAACTCTTCGTACCCGGCTCGCGGCCCGAGCTGTTCTCCAAGGCGCTGGCCGGCGAGGCCGACGCGCTGTCGTTCGACCTGGAAGACTCGGTCCAGGACACGCGCAAGCACGAGGCGCGCGCGGCCGTCGCCGCCTTTCTCGCCTCGCGGCCGGCCGAGCCAGGCAAGGTCATGGTCGTACGCGTCAACGGCCCGGACAGCCCGCACTTCGAGGCCGACCTGGACGCGGTGGCGCTGCCCGCGCTGGACCTGCTCAACCTGCCCAAGGCCGAAACGCCGCATGCCGTCCAGGCCGCCGCCCGGCGGCTGGACGAACTCGAACGCCAACGGGGCATCACCCGGCCGATAGGCCTGCTGGTCAACATCGAAACCCCCGAAGCGCTGGCGCGGGCCGCGGAATTGGCCCGCGCCCACCCTCGCGTGGCGGGCCTGCAGGTGGGCCTGGGCGACCTTTTCGAGGACCTGGGCGTGGACCGCCGCGACACCGCCGCCGTCCACCACGTGCTGCTGGCCATACGGCTGGCCGCCGGCCGGGCGGGCGTCTGGGCGTGCGACGGCGCCTACGCCGACATTGCCGACCGCGACGGCTACCTGGCCGAGGCGCACATGGCCAGACGGCTGGGCTACGTGGGCAAGAGCTGCATCCATCCCAGCCAGGTGGCCGCGGCCAACGAGGCCTTCCGGCCCGGCGACGAGGAAATCCGGCACGCGGCCCGGGTACTGCAGGCGGAACAGGAAGCGGAGCGCGCCGGGCTGGGTGCCTTCACGGTGGACGGCCGCATGGTGGACGCGCCGTTCATCCGGCGCGCCCGCGCCATCATGGCAACCGCGCGCCGCCTGGGACTGACGGCGTAGCGCCCGCCCTGGCCCGGCCTACAACGCGTGGCTGCGGTCGCCGCGGCCGAATCCCGACAGCGGCCGCGCCACGCCGCGCCCCACCGCCAGGACCTTGAACAACTCGCCCATCTCGGCCGGCGACAGCAGTTTCTGCACCGGCGCCACCGCCCGCGCATACGCCTGCACGTCGGCCGGATCCACGCGGGACAGCAAATCCATCAGCCCGGCGTTCATCAGGAAGGCGGCTTGCGAGGCATAGCCCAGCACGTCCAGGCCGCCTTCGGCCGCCGCCTCGGCCATGGCGGTGAAATCGACGTGGGCAGTGATGTCCTGCACCCCCACGGCGGCGAACGGATCGGCATGCGCCACGTGCCGCAGGTGGCACATCAGGGTGCCCTCGGCGCGCTGCGGATGGTAGTACTCGGCACGCGCGAATCCATAGTCGATCAACAGCGCCGCGCCCGCCTTCAGCCACGCGCCCATGCCGCGCACGAAGGCTTCGCCCCGCAGGTTGATCTCGGACACGTAGCCCGGCAGCGGCGGCATCCGCGCCATGACCGCCTGCGCCAGCCCGGCCGGCGCGGCACGGTGCTGCCAGACGAAGCGCTCGTCGCCCTCCAGGGCGACGCCCCGCTCCTCCAGGCCGTCCCCGGTCCAGCGGAACAACCGCACGGGCATGGCATCGAGCACCTCGTTGGCCACCACGCAGCCGACGAAGGCGTCGGGCAAGGCATCCAGCCATGCCACGCGGTCGCCATAGGCCGCCAGCCGCGCGCGCTGGCGATCGCGCAGGTCCGCCGACAGTTCCACGATGCGGTAGCGCGCCGGCACGCCCAGCTCGTCCAGCGCCGCCAGCACTCCTTCGGCCAGGGCGCCGGTGCCGGCGCCGAACTCCAGCACCTCGGCGCCGCCGCAGGCCTCGAGCACCTCCGCCACCTGCCGCGCCAGGGTCTGCGCGAACAGGGGCGTGAGTTCGGGCGCGGTCACGAAATCCCCGGACGGATGCCGCCCGCCCTCGGCCAGCTTGGCGCTGCCGGCGGCGTAATAGCCCAGGCCGGGCGCATACAGGGCCTCTTCCATCCACTGGTCGAACGGCAGCCAGCCGCCGGCGGCGCGGATCCGCGCCTGGAGATGGCGGGCGACGAGGCGGGAATGGGCGCTGGAGGCGGGGTCGAGATCGGGAAGCTTGGTCATGCCGCCATTTTCCCATGACTGCGTGCCGCGCCCCCTCCTTGCTAAAATGCCCGTTTTGCCGTCATCCCGGACCGACTCGCCATGCGCGAAGCGCGCCCTTCCTCCTCCCGTCCCGCCGTCCTGATCACCGGCGCCGCACGCCGCATCGGCCGTGAAATCGCCCTGGCCTTCGCCCGCGCGGGCTGGGACGTGGCCGTGCACTACGCGACCTCGCGCGACGCCGCGCTGGAAACGCGCGATGCGCTGCGGGCGCTGGGGGTGCGCGCCGAGGCCTACGCCTGCGACCTGGCCGACCCCGCGGCCGCGGAAACGCTGCTTCCCGCCGTCCAGGCGGCCTTCGGACGGGTGGACGCCGTGGTCAACAACGCTTCCACCTTCGAGTACGACGACGTGGCCTCGTTCGACGTGGCGGCGCTGCAGACCCATATGCTGCCCAATCTGGTGGCGCCGGTGATCCTGGCGCGCGCGCTGGCGGCCGATGTGGCCCGGCGCGGCCCGGATGCGCGCGGGGCGGTGGTCAACCTGCTGGACCAGAAGCTCTGGAACTACAACCCGGATTTCTTCTCCTACACGCTGAGCAAGGCGGCGCTGGAAGCCGCCACGACCATGCTGGCCCAGGCGCTGGCGCCGGCGGTGCGGGTCGTGGGCGTGGCTCCCGGACTGACCATGATCAGCCATATGCAGACTCCCCAGCAGTTCGCGCAGACCCATGCGATGTCGCCGCTGGGCCATGCCAGCCACCCCGAGGATATCGCCCAGGCCGTCCTGTTCGCGGCGCAGAACCGTTCGATCACGGGCACGACGCTGCTGGTGGACGGCGGACAACACCTGGTCGGCTTCGACCGCGACTTCAGCATGATGAACCCGCCGGCGGGCGCCGCCGGCCAGACTTGAGCAAAACCATGGGCACACGCCGCATTTTCTTCAACCGCCTGGCCATCGATGCGCAGATCGGCATACTGGACCACGAACGCGGCGCCACCCAGCCCCTGCACGTGGACGCCGAGATCGACCTGGAAGGCGTGGACCGTCCGGCCCATGACGGCATCCAGGAGGTGCTGGACTACCGGCGGCTGCGCGAATGCATCATCGACGAATGCACGCGCACCCACGTCAATCTGATCGAAACGCTGTGCGACCGGCTGGCCGCGCGGCTGCTGACCCAGTTCCCCGAGATCCGCGACGTGCGCCTGCGCGTGGCCAAGCCGCAGGCCTTCGCCGACTGCGCCGCCGTGGGTATCGAGGTATCCGCCAGCCGGGGCCAGGGGCACTGATGGACGCCATCGTCATCCCCGCCGCCCCTGCCGCGGACGCCGGCCGCGCGCGGCTCAAGCTGGAACGCGAGCGCAACAAGCTGGAAAAGCGCCTGATGCGCGAGACCGGCCGCGCCATCGGCGACTTCAACATGATCGAGGCGGGCGACCGCGTCATGGTGTGCCTGTCGGGCGGCAAGGATTCCTACGGGATGCTCGACCTCCTGCTCAAGCTGCGCGAGCGGGCGCCCATCGACTTCGACATCGTCGCCGTCAACCTCGACCAGAAGCAGCCCGGTTTCCCGGACGATGTCCTGCCGCGCTACCTGACCGGGCTGGGCGTGCCTTTCCACATCGAGACGCAGGACACCTATTCCATCGTCACCCGCGTCATTCCCGAGGGCAAGACGATGTGCTCGCTCTGTTCGCGGCTGCGGCGCGGCATCCTGTACCGCGTCGCCGACGAGCTGAAGGCGACCAAGATCGCGCTGGGCCACCATCGCGACGACATCCTCGCCACGTTCTTCATGAACATGTTCTACGGCGGGCAGTTGAAGAGCATGCCGCCCAAGCTGGTGTCGGACGACGGCCGCCACACGGTGATCCGGCCGCTGGCCTACGTCAAGGAAGACGACCTGATCGCCTATGCGCAATGGAAGGGCTTCCCCATCATCCCCTGCAACCTGTGCGGTTCGCAAGAGAACCTGAAGCGCAAGGAGGCCGGCCGCCTGATCGACGAATGGGAGCGTGCCTTCCCGGGACGGATCGAGAACATCTTCAACGCCCTGTCGCGCGTGACCCCGTCGCACCTGCTGGACCGCGGCCTGTTCGACTTCGCCAACCTGCGGCCCACGGGCGTACCCGACCCGGACGGCGATACCGCTTTCGACCACATCGATCCGCAGCCCGCCCCCGCCGCCACGTGCGGCGACGAGGCCGGCGCCCCCCCGGCCGAACGCACCGTGCGCTTCTTCCGCGACGGCCCCGCGCATTGAACGCCACGCCGGTCCTGGAGGCCCGAGGCGTCGCCCGCCGCTTTCCCAACGGCGTGGACGCCCTGTCGCCGATAGACCTGACCGTGCGCGCGGGCGAGTTCGTCACGCTGCTGGGCCCGTCAGGGTGCGGCAAGACCACCCTGCTGCGCATCTTCGCCGGACTGGATACACCCACCGCCGGCAGCCTGCGGCGGCATGGCGCGGTCGACGAACTGTCCTACGTGTTCCAGGACGCCACCCTGATGCCCTGGGCCTCGGTGGCCACCAATGTGCGGCTGCCCCTGGACCTGGAGCGCGGCCCGCGCCGGCAGCCCATGGAAGCCCGGCGCGGCCGGGTGCGCGAGGCGCTGGAACGCGTGGGATTGACCGACTTCGCCGCCGCGCGCCCGAGCGAACTATCCGGCGGCATGCGCATGCGCGTATCCATCGCCCGCGCGCTGGCGACCGAGCCCAGCCTGCTGCTGATGGACGAACCCTTCGGCGCGCTGGACGACATCACCCGCCAGCACCTGGACGATGAACTGCTGGGCCTGGCCGCCCGGCAGAACCTGACCGTGGTGTTCGTGACCCACAGCATCTTCGAGGCCGTCTACCTGTCGAGCCGCGTCATCGTCTTGTCGCGCCGGCCCGGCCGCATCGTGGCCGACATTCCCATCGAGGCCTCCGCCCGCGACGCCGCCTTCCGCGTCTCGCCCGCCTTCGCCATGCAGGCCGCGCGCCTGCAGGCGGCGCTGCTGGAGGGGCAGCAATGAACTCCTGGCTGCGCCTGGGCGCCCCTGTCGTGGTCGCGCTGATCGTGATCGGGCTGTGGCAGGCCCTGGTGCGCGCGTTCGACGTCCCCATCTACCTGGTGCCCGCGCCAACGGACGTGGCCCAGGCCCTGGCGCGGGACTGGGACCTCCTGTCCGGTTCGCTCTGGGTCACGCTGGAAATCACCGGCCTCGCGCTGCTGGCGGCCACCGTGCTGGGGGTGCTGCTGGCCTTCCTGTTCGTGCAGAGCCGCGTCATCGAGGCCAGCCTGTTTCCCTACGCGGTACTGCTCCAGGTCACGCCCATCGTGGCGGTCGCGCCGCTCATCATCATCTGGGTCAAACACACCCTGGTGGCGCTGACCCTGTGCGCCACCATCGTCGCGATCTTCCCCATCATCAGCAACACCGTGCTGGGGCTGCGCAGCATCGACCCCGGCCTGCTCGACTTCTTCCGCCTCAAGCGGGCCAGCCGCTGGCAGATCCTGTGGCGGCTGCGCCTGCCGTCGGCCCTGCCGGCCTTCTTCGGCGGCCTGCGCATCGCCTGCGGCCTGGCCCTGATCGGCGCCGTCGTGGCCGAATTCGTCGCCGGCACCGGCGGCTCGCAGACCGGCCTGGCCTACCAGATCCTGCAGGCCGGCTACCAGATCAATATTCCCCGCCTGTTCGCCGCGCTGCTGCTCATCACCCTGGCCGGCGTGGTGCTGTTCGCGGCGATGACACTGCTGTCGCGCGTCGTGCTGCGGGGCTGGCACGAGATGCGGTAAGCCATCCAGGACCTGCCTGTCCTGTTTTCGCCACGCCTCATGTGCTACCCTGTACTTATCATGTAACACATCGGGAGCAGCGCCATGAGCGAGGCAACCTTTACATTCAGGGTCGATGAGTCGCTGAAGACCGCTTTCGCCACCGCGGCCAAGGCTCGCGACCGGACCGGCGCCCAACTTCTACGCGACTTCATGCGCGAGTTCGTGCAGCAACAACATGAAGCGGCCGAACATGACGCCTGGTTCCGCCGCGAAGTGAAAGCCGGGCAGGACTCCGCGAATGGCGGCCGTCTGGCACCGGCCGCCGAGGTCGAAACCCGATTCGCAGCCCGTCGGGCTGCCACGCGACGCCGGCTTGAACAGTCGGAATGATCCGACTGTATTGGACATTCGAGGCCATTGGCGACCGTGAATCGATCTATGACTACATCGAGACCGACGACCCTGTCGCCGCACTCGCCCTCGACGAACTGTTTGAAGAAAAATCCGGCCGCCTGGTCGACCCCCCGGACATGGGCCGGCCTGGCCGTGTCGCCGGTACCCGGGAACTCGTCGTACACAGGCACTATGTGCTGGTTTATGACATGACCGGCGAGAAAATACGTGTACTGCGTGTACTGCACGCAGCCCGGCAATGGCCGCCATCCAAGGAGTGAGGCATATGAAAAACACCCCCATCGCGGGCCTCCTGGCCGCCCTGCCTCTGGCCCTGGCCTTCCAGGCCCACGCCCAGGCCCCCGCGCCCGCCGACAAGCTCGTCTTCGGCTCGAACTGGTACGCCCAGGCCGAGCACGGCGGTTTCTACCAGGCCCTGGCCGAAGGCCTCTACAAGAAGCACGGGCTGGACGTCACCATCAAGATGGGCGGTCCGCAGATCAACGTGCTGCAATTGCTGCTGGCCGGCCAGTACGACGTCGCCATGGGCGACGACCTGCAGACCTACAAGGCGGTCGAGCAGGGCCTACCCCTGGTCACGGTGGCCACCACCTTCCAGCAGTCGCCCACCGTCCTGGTATCCCACCCGGGCCCCAAGACCCTGGGCGACCTCAAGGGCAAGACCCTGTACATCGGCCAGGCCAGCGAAACCACCTACTGGCCCTGGCTCAAGACCAAGTACGGCTTCACCGAAGCCCAGAAGAAACCCTATACCTTTTCGGTCCAGCCGTTCCTGGTGGACAAGAACTCCGCGGTGCAAGGCTACCTGGCGTCCGAGCCCTACACCATCGAGACCCAGGGCCGCTTCAAGCCCACGGTGTTCCTGCTGGGTGCCTACGGCTACCCCCCGTATGCGCAGACCATCGTCGCCACCAAGTCGGGGCTGGACGCGAAGAAGGACGCGATCCGCCGCTTCGTCGAGGCCAGCGCCGAGGGCTGGAAGAGCTACCTGAAGAATCCCGCCCCCGGCAACGCGCTGATCCTGAAGGACAACCCGCAGATGACGCGGGCGCTGCTGGACTACGGCGTCAAGGCGCTGCGCGACGCGCGGCTGGTCGACGGCGGCGACGCCCGGACGCAGGGCCTGCTGACCATGACCGACGCGCGCTGGAAGAAGACCTATGACTTCATGGTGCGCGAGAAGCTCTTGAGCCCCAAGGTCGATTACCGGTCGGCGTTCACGACCGACATCGTCGACCAGGTCCATGTGCTGCCCTGACCCGTCGCGCGCGCTTCCGAGGCGGGCCCGCCGTGCATAGCGACGAACTCGACTGCTTCTACCAGGTCGCCCTGTGCGGCGGCATACGCAAGGCCTCGGAGCGGCTGGACCTCGCGCCCTCGGTCGTGAGCCGGCAGATCGGCCGCCTGGAATCGGAACTGCAGATCAAGCTGTTCGACCGCAACAGCCGCAACATGACCCTGACGCCCGCGGGCGAGGTCTACCTGAACTACGTCGAGAGCCTGCGCCAGAACCGCAAGCTGGTCCTGGAGGAACTGGACGCGCTCAAGGGGCTGCGCACCGGCCATGTGAAACTGCGCACCATAGAAGGCCACGCCGCCGAACTGGCGGCCTCCACCATCGCGACCTTCCGGCGGCAGTACCCCGGCATCACCTTCGAGCTCGCCATGGACGGCAGCGACCAGATCATGGCGGCCATCGAGGCCGGGCGGGCGGACATCGGCATCGCGCTGTCGCCGCGCGCGGCCAGCGCGGTCGAATGCGCCGTCCGCCTGCCGGCGCCGCTGTGCGCGGTGGTCTGGCCCGGCCATCCGCTGGCCGGACGGGCCTCGGTATCGATGGCCGAGCTGCTGGCCTATCCGCTGGCGCTGCCGCCGCCGGACACCGGCATCCGGCACCTGCTGGACGCGGTGGCCCGCGTCGACAAGCTGGAGCTGGCGCCGGCCCTGGTCACCAGCTCGATCGCGGCCATGCAGGCCTTCGTGCGCGACCAGGGCGGCGTCGCCATCCTGCTGGGCGTATCCCTGCACCGGCAGGGTCCCGGCGCCCTGGTGGTGGGCGTGCCCTTGTCCGATCCGCTGCTGGGCCGGACCGCGCTCGAAATCTGCGTCTTGGGCAGGCGCCGCCTGACGCCGGCGGTCAACGCCTACCTGCGCCATCTGCGCGCCCACATCGAAGGCGGGCGCCAGGGCCTGGTCTAGTCCAGCGTCACGCCAGCGCGCTTGATGAAACCGCTCCACTTCTCGGTGTCCTTGCGGACGAACTCGGCCAGTTCCTGCGGCGAGCTGGTGGCCAGTTCCGCGCCCTGCTCGGACAGGCGCCGCATGACTTCCGGCGATTGCAGGCTGGCGACCACGGTGTCGTGCAGCACTTTCACCACCGGCTGCGGAATGCCCGCCGGACCCATCACCGCGTACCACAGCGAGGCATCGAAGCCCGGCAGTCCCGCCTCGGCCAGCGTGGGCAGCTCGGGCAGCACTCCCGAGCGCCTGGGCGTGGTCACGCCGATGGCGCGCAGCGCGCCGCTGCGGATGTGGGGCAGCATGGTGGGCAGGCTCTCGAAAGCCATCTGCACACGGCCCGCCAACAGGTCCACCACCGCGGGCGCCGTGCCCTTGTACGGCACGTGGGCGGTCTGCACGCCGGCCAGCTGATTGAACATCACGCCCGACAGGTGCTGGATGGAACCCGCCCCCACCGACGAGAAGTTCAGCTTGTTCGGATTGGCCTTGGCATAGGCGATCAGTTCCTTCAGGTTGTGCGCCGGCACCGAAGGATGGATGACCAGCACGTTGGCCACGGTCGCCACCAGCGTGATGGGCGTGAAATCCTTGACCGGATCGTAGGTCAGCTTGCTGTAGATGGCGGGAGCCGTCGCATGCGTGGCGGCGCTGGCCAGCGTCAGCGTGTAGCCGTCGGGCGCGGCCCGCGCCACCTGGGAAGTACCGATGGTGCCGGTAGCGCCGGGCCGGTTCTCCACGACCACCGGCTGTCCCAGGCGGGTGGCCAGTTGTTCGGCCAGCGCGCGCGACAGGATGTCGTTGCCGCCGCCCGCGGTCCAGGGCGATATCCACTGGATGGGCTTGGCCGGGTAGGCCTGGGCGCTGGCGCCTTGCCAGCCGAGCAGGCTCGCCGCGAGCAGGATGAAAGCGGAGAGTTTCCTTGCAGGATTCATGATGGGTTCCTTAGTCAAACAAGCGCCCGCCGCACGAAATCCAGGCGATCCTGTCCGAAGAACAGTTCACCGTCGATGACGAAGCTCGGCACGCCGAATATCCCGTTGGCCAGCGCTTCCCGGGTATGGTCCTCGAACAGGCCGCGGCAGGACGCAGTATCCGCCTCGACCACCAGCTCGCGGCCGGGATAGCCGGCCTCGTCGGCGATCCGGACCAGCGTCTCCGGATCGGAAATATCCAGGTCGCGCACCCAGACCCCGGCCAGGATGGCCTGGGCCAGCGGCCAGACCGGCAGCCCGGCGCGCTCGGCGGCCAGCACCGAACAGGCCGCCAACGATTCGTCCACGGGATGATGGCGCGGCTGGTCATTGATGGGCATGCCCAGGTGGCGGGCCCAGCGCGTACGCTCCGCGCTCCGGTAGGCCCGCCGCGAGGGATGCAGTCCCGCCAGCGGCGCGCCGCCGGTTTCCTTGAACACGCGCAGCAGGTCCATGGGACGGTAGATGATACGGGCGCCCGACTCGGCGGCCAGTTCGTGCAGCCTCGGCCCGGCCATGTAGACCCAGGGCGACAGCAGCGAGAAATAAAAGGTCAGGGTCTTCACGCGCGGCCTCCGTCTTCCGGCTCCCGGGTCAGCAGCACGGCATCGAGCGCGGCGGCGCCGCGGCCGGCCTCGAACACCCGGAAAGGATTGATGTCGATGGACTCGATGCGGTCGGCGTGCTGATGCGCGAACACCGACAGGCGCACGATGGCGCGGACCAGCGCGTCCAGGTCGGCGCGGGGCCGGCCGCGCGCGCCGTCCAGCAGCGGAAAGGCCTTGAGTTCGCGCACCATGTTCATCGCGCCCTCGGGATCGACCGGCGCGATGCGCAGCGATACGTCGTCCAGCAGCTCGGCGTAGATGCCTCCCATCCCCACCATCACCACCGGGCCGAAGACGGGGTCGCGCTGCACGCCCAGGATCATTTCCACGCCCGGGGGTGCCATGGGCGCGACCAGCATGCCCTCGATGCGCGCCCGCGGCGCGGCCTGCGCGACGCGGGCGCGCATCGCGGCCCAGGCCTCGCGCAGCGCCGCCTCGTCGGCGATGTCCAGCGCCACGCCCCCCGCCTCGCTCTTGTGCACGATGTCCTGCGACAGGACCTTGAGCGCCACCGGATAGTCCAGTTCCGACGCGGCCGCGCAGGCGGCATCGAGGTCGGCCACCGCCCGCTCGGGCAGCACGGGTATCCCGACCCGGGCCAGGATTTCCTTGGCCGCATGCTCGTTGGCCGCTTCCAGCGCCGGGAACCGGGGCACGCGCGGCAGGCTGGCGAGATCGGCCGGCCCGGGGCTGGGCCGCGACAGCGCGCGCAGCGCGGACAGGGCCCGGATCGCGCGCGAGGCATCCTCGATCAGCAGGTATCCCTGGTCTGCCAGTTGGTCCTGCAATGCCTGCGGCGCCAGCATGGACAGCACCATGGCCGGCTCGGGAAACTCGCGGCGCAGATCCGCGAATATCTCGGCCAGCGGCTGTTGCAGCGGCGGCGAATACGGCATCGCGGTCAGGAAGAACACCACCGCTTCATAGCGCCCCTCGCGCAGCATCGTGCGCAGGAAACGCCGGAACAGCTCCATGTCGCTCCAGATCTGCGCCGTGCCGTCCACCGGATTGCGTACGGCGGCCAGCGGCAGCATGGCGCGCAGCTCGTCCTGGGCCGGCTGCGGCAACGGCGCCATGTCCAGTCCTTCCTGCTCGGCCACGTCCGCCATCAGCACACCCACGCCGCCCGACACGGTGAACACCCCCACCCGTCCGTCGACGATGCGTTTGCCGCTGCCCGCCGCGTAGGCGGCATCGAAGAAGGATTCGATGGAGTCGGCGCGATGCACGCCGTACTGGCGGAACAGGCTGTCGAAGACGCGGTCGTTGCCGGCCAGCGCGCCCGTGTGCGACTGCGCCGCCGCCCGCCCCACGTCCGAGCTGCCCGCCTTGACCATGACCACGCGCTTGCCGCGCTCGCGCGCCAGGGCCAGCGCGTGCACCAGCCGGTCGGGGCTGCGGCAGCCTTCCATGTAGCCCATGATGACGTCGGTCTCGTCGTCGCGCGCGAAGTGGGCCAGGCAGTCGGCCATCTCGACGTCGCACTCGTTGCCGGTGGTCACCCAGGCGCCCAGCGGCAGGCCGCGGCGGCGGGCCATCACCAGCGCCTGGCCACCGAACGCGCCGCTCTGGCTGACCAGCGCGGTGCGCCCCAGGCGCGGCAGCCCCAGGTCCACCATGAAAGCGAAGCTGGCGATCAGGCCGACGCGGAAGTTCATCACGCCCATGCAGTTCGGACCGATGATGCGCATGCCGCTTTCGCGCGCCAGCGCCGACAGCCGGGCCTGCATGGCGGCGCCTTCCGGCCCGACTTCAGCGAAACCGGCGCTGAACACCGTCATTGCCTTCACCCCGCGGTCGGCGCAGGCCTGCGCGGCGTCCAGCACGGCCGAGGCCGGCAGCGCCACGACCGCATGGTCCACGCCCCACGGCAACTCGCCGACGCTGCGCAGGGCCGGCAGCCCCTGCACCTCGCCGCCCCGGGGGTTCACCGGCAGGATGGTCCCGGCATAGCCGTGCGCCTTCAGGAACTTGATGGGGCGCCCGCCTATCTTGAGCGGATCGGCCGAAGCCCCCAGCACGGCGATGGCGGCCGGCGAGAACAACGGATCGAGGGAACCGGCCGCGTGCTCGCGGACGGGGGATTCAATTCGGTCCAGCATGGTGCAGGGGTCCTCCGGACAAGGCGGGAAAGCCGCAGTCCTTGACGGCGATGACATCGATGAATTCGGCGCGGGGCGCCAGGCCCTCGGCCAGGCAGGCGCGCGCCGCCTCGGCCCAGGCGGCGTAGGGCGGCACGGGCTCGCCCGCGGCCCGCAGCCGGCGGGCGATGCGGGTGCGCGCCGCGGCGTCGGGCGCGTCGGCGGCCTTGGCCAGCGCGCGCTCGGCGAAGAACAGATGAAGCAGGGCCCGGGCCTGCGGGCCCGTGGCCAGTTGCGCGAAACACTCGCGCTCGGCCTCGCAACCCTGTTCGAAGGGCAGGACCGCGGCGGCCAGGATCAGGTCGATGGCTCGCGGACCGGCATCGCGGCCGGGGAAGACCTGCGCGGCCACGTCCAGGTAGCGCGCCCGCTGCGCGCCGGCATCCACGCCGCCCGGCACGGACAGTTCCGCGGTGCGCCGCCACGGCAGGCGGCCCGACGCGATGTCGTTCGCGCGGCGCACGGCGGCGGCCACCGGATCGTCGGCCACCTCATCCAGCAACCCCTGGGCCAGCGCGGTCGCGGCATCCACGCCCCGGGCACGCGCCACCATGTCCAGCGCCGCCTCCAGGCCCACCAGGCGCGGCAGCCGCTGCGTCCCGCCGGCGCCGGGCACCAGGCCCAGGTTCAGTTCGGGCAGCATCAGCAACGCATCGTCGGCGCCGACCCGCGCATGGCAGGCCAGGGACAGCAGCGTGCCGCCGCCTATGCACTTGCCGCGCACCGCGGCCACGACGGGCTTGGGGAAAGTCTCGATGCGCCGGGCGAGATCGGCCATGCGGACCGTGCCCGGGGCATCGGGCCGGCCGACCTCGCGCAGGTCGCCGCCGCCCGAAAACATGCGCCCCGTGCCGGCCACGACCACACCGCGCACGGACGCGTCGTGCTCGATGCAGCCCAGCGCCTGGCCGAGGGCCGCGCGGACCTCCGACCCGATGGCGTTGACCGGAGGATGATCGATCCACAGGATGGCGATGCCATCCCGCAGCGTGGAAGAAACAAAGGAAGAAGACACGGAACCGCCAGGGGAGATGCCAGGCGCCCATTCTCGCGGGCGCTCCCGGAGCGGACAATCACCGCTGGCGGAACATTGCGTTGCTGGCGGAGCAACGCAGACCACGCGCCGCGCGCGCTTGCGGGACACCGGCTTTTACCCGAGAATGCGTCGACCCCCGGCTCCGCCGCATCGTCCGCCCTTCCTGCTTTCATGGATCTTCGCCAACTCAAGCAATTCGTGGTGCTCGCCACCGAGTTGAACTACCGGAAGGCGGCGGAACGGCTGAACATGACGCAACCGCCCTTGAGCATCGCCATCAAGAAGCTCGAGGCCGAGATCGGCACGCCGCTGTTCGAGCGGGACCGCCTGGGCGTGCGGCTGACCGTGGCCGGCGGCGCCTTCCTGGGCGAGGCCCGGCGCCTGCTGGACGGCGCGGAGTCCGCGCTGGCGATCACGCGGGATGCCGCGCAGGGCCGCATCGGCACCCTGCGCGTCTGCGCCGTGCCCAGCGCATCGCTGAACCTGCTTCCCAAGGTGCTGCCCGTCTTCGCCCGGCGCTTTCCGCAGATCCGGCTGCGGCTGTCCAGCGGGAGCACCGTGGGCATCCTGGGGGAGTTGCAGCGCGACGAACTGGATGCCGCCTTCCTGGTGCCGCCCGCCTCCCGGGTACCCGGCGCGGAGATGCTCGCGCTGGCACCGCAGCGCCTGATCCTGGCCGTGCCGGCGGACCACTGGGCGGCCGGCGGGCCCGCCATCTCGCTGTCGGAGCTGGGCGACGAAACGCTGGTGACACTGGCCCATTCGGACAGTCCCGGCTTTGCCGGCAGCATCGCCGCCACCTGCCAGCAGGCCGGGTTCCATCCCCGCGTCCTGCAGGAATCGTCCCATGCGCTGATCAGCCTGCCGCTGGTCGCCGCGGGCCACGGCATCGCCATCGTTCCCGAGGCCCACCGGCGCATCGCCATCGAGAACGTGGCCTATGTGGACGTCTCCGATGCCTCGGGACGTCCGTTGACCTACGCCATGTCGCTGGCGGTGCGGCAGAACTCCCCCAACCCGGCCGTGGCCCCCTTCATCGAGACCGTCCGGGACGTCCTGGAGGCCTGAGGCGTCACTGCGCCGACGAACCCAGGATGGCTTCCCACTTCTTCTGTTCGGCCGCCACGCGCGCCGCGAACGCTTCCTGCGATCCCTCCACCTGCTCGCTGCCGCGCGCGTAGATGTTCCGGCGCACGGCATCGCTCCTGGCGACCACGGCGATCGCGGCGTTCAGGCGCTTGACGATCTCCGGCGGAGTCTTGGCCGGCACGGCAATGCCCGACAACGACCCGCCTTCGAGATTCTTGCCCAGCACCTCGCCCACCGTCGGGATATCGGGCAGGTTCGCCAGGCGGCGGGAGGAGGTGACGGCGAACGGCCGGATCTGGCCCGACTCCACGAAACCGACGGCGGTCACGGCGGAAATGGCGGTCACGTCCACACTGCCGCCGATCAGCGCAGTCAGCGATTCCGGACCGCTCTTGTAGGGAACGTGCAGCATCTTCACACCGCTGGCCTGCTGGAGAAGCTGCATGACCTGGTAGTTGTCGGACCCTTCTCCCGCCGTGGAAAAAGCGATCTTCTCCGGCTGCGCCGCCGCCTTCTGCAGCAGTTCCTGCAGCGTGCGCGACGGGCTGCCGGGCGCGACCGCCAGTATCGTCGGCGTATTGGCCAACATGGCCACATAGGTGAAATCGCGCTTGGGATCGTAGGCCAGCTTCTTGTAGATGAGCGGATTCACCGCGTACATGCCGTTGGTGATGACCAGCAGCGTGTAGCCGTCCGGTTTCGCGCCGGCGACCGCGCCGGCGGCGATGGCGCCGGCCGCCCCCGCGCGGTTTTCCACCACGACCGGCTGGCCCAGTTCGCGGGACAGCCCTTCGGCGAACGTCCGCGCCGTGGTGTCGGTGATGCCGCCCGCCCCGAAGGGCACGACCATCCGTATCGGCTGCGACGGATAGCCCTGCGCCCACGCCAACGAAATCGGCAGGCTCGCGGCCAGCAGGCCCAGCAGTGTCTTCTTCATGGTTGTATCCCCATTTTCGTGATGATCGAGCGAAGCTGCTCCCGCCGCGCCGCATCCAGCGGCGCGAGCGGCGCGCGAAGGTGGCCGGCGGGCATCCCCAGCAGCTCAAGGCCGGCGGTGATGGTGCGCGGCAGTCCATGGTCCATCAGGAAGTCGAGTAGTTCGGCCTGCTTCCCGAACCAGCTTTCGGCGCCGGCCATGTCTCCCGCCGCCACGCACCGATGAAAGCCCAGCATCATGGACGCGCAGACATTCGGCGCCGACGTGCACCAGCCTGCCGCGCCGTCGCTGAACCCGCGCAGTGCCATGCTGTTCAGGCCGACGTAGATCGACAGCCGGTCGCCGCAGGCGTCGCGAAGCCTGCCGATCTTCGTCGCGTCGGGGCTCGCCTCCTTGAGCATGGTGATATTGGGCAGGTCAGCCAGGCGGCGCAGGAATGCCACGGGCAGGTCCATGCCGGTCGTGAACGGATTGTTGTACGCCATCACGGGAATGGAGACCGCCTCGCAGACCGCTCGGTAGTAAGCGAACAGCTCGTCCTCGGTCAGCTTCCAGTACGTGCTCGGCAGCACCTGGATGGCCGTCGCGCCCACCTGTTCAGCGTAGCGGGCGTGGCGCACGGTGCCGGCCGTCGTGAGGCTGGACACGCCGGCCACGACAGGCACCCGGCCCGCCGCCGTATCGATCACGGTCCGCACGACCGCATCGCGTTCGCCATCGTCGAGGTAAGGCAGGCAGCCGACGCTGCCCAGCGGCGCCAGTCCATGCACGCCTTGGCCGATCAGCCGTTCGGCGTGGCGGGCCAGCAATGCGTGATCGACCTCGCCCCGCGCATCGCAGGGCGTCAGCAGATAAGCGATGATTCCCTTCAAGTGTTTCCCCTGTCCATCTGGTGACCACCAGTCTAGGCAGGGGGAAAACACCCGTCCAATTTCAAATTTGTAGGTGCCTGATATGCGCGGCCAGGCTATGACTCGTTGGCGGCGCCCAATGCCCGCGAGATGTTGGCCGCTTCCCGCTTCACGATCTTGATGAGCGTCTGCCTGGCGTTCTCGTAGCGCCAGGTGGGAGCGCCCAGGTTGAGCGCCGCGATCACGTTGTTGCTGGGGCCGAAAATGGGCGCGGAAACACCGGATGCCCCCTCGACATTCCCGTCGCGGATCTCCGCGTAGCCGTGTTCCCGGATCCCTGGCAGCCACGTCCGTATCGTTTCGGGATCGACCTCGGTCGTTGACGTGATCGCGGCCAGGCGGGAAGCCTGCAGCCAGCGCGACAGGTTGCGTTCCGGGGCATGGGCCAGGAATACGAGCCCCATGGACGTACAGTGTATCGGTCGAAGATGCTCCAGGGACGCGTCATACCGCACCTCCTGGGGGCTGACGGCCTTGGCCAGGTATTGCACGTCGCCGCCGCCGGTCAGCACGCCCACGAATGCCGACTCCCTGCTCTCGTGCGCCATCTCGCCAAGTACCGGCGTCGCCAGGCTCAGCAAGCGGTTGCGCATTCCCCCGACCCAGCCGCCGCGCATTTCCGCGGGCAGCAGGTAACCCGACTCGTCGCGGACGAGATAGCCCCGGCCGGCAAGGGTCAGGAGCAGCGCCTGGGCGCTGCTCTTGGGAATGGACATTTTCTTTGCCACCTCGCTCACCCCGAGCGGTCCGGTCTCCACGGAAAAGAGTTCCAGGAGATCCAGCACTCGCGTAGCGGACTTGACGGAGTCATTCATGTTCTGGGCATCTATACGACGAGACCACATTCTACGTGCCCAGCAGCGAAGGCCAACGCTGCGGCGTCACCCCTCCGACGCGGCAACCGAAGCCCCGGCAAGCGCCTCCAGCGCGCAGATGACGGCGCAATGGTCGGACTGGCCATGCCCCAACGCGACACAGGCATTCATCAATTGCGCCGCCCCGGCCGTCTGCGGCAGCGCCACGCCCAGGCTGCGGGCGCTCTGCATCGCCAGGTTCAGGTCCTTCTGATGCAAGGCAATGCGAAATCCCGGTGCGAACGCCCGGCCGATCATGCGCTCGCCATGTACCTCCAGGATGCGGCTGGAAGCGAAACCGCCCATCAGTGCCTGCCTCACCTTGGCCGGATCGACTCCCGCCTTGGCTGCGAAGACCATCGCCTCGGCCACGGCGGCGATGTTCAGCGCCACGATGATCTGGTTGGCCACCTTGGCGACCTGTCCGGCGCCGGCCTCGCCCACCCGCGTCACGGTCTTGCCCATGGTTTCGAGCAGGGGCAGCACCGACTCGAACGCCGCCTCGCTGCCGCCGCACATGATGGTCAGGCTGGCCGCCTTGGCTCCCACCTCGCCGCCCGAAACGGGCGCATCCACGTAGCCGCAGCCCAACGCGGCGATCCGGCGGGCGAAATCCCGGGTCGCGACCGGATCGATGGAACTGCAATCGACCACGGTCTTGCCGGCGACGAGACCCGATGCCACGCCATGCGCGCCGAACAACACCTTCTCCACGTCAGGCGTATCGGGCACCATCAGGAAGACCACATCCGCCTGGCGGGCCACCTCGGCGCCAGTGGCGCAGGATTCGGCCCGGCCGGCAATGGCGGCCGGCACGCGACTGCGGGTATTGACGAACAAAGCGTGGCCGGCGTCCATCAAATGGCCGGCCATGGGAGCGCCCATGATGCCCAGGCCGATGAAACCGATCTTGCGTGGTGCGGTGCCGTTCATGGCGACGTCTCCTTTTCTCTTCATCAGGCCAGGGCCTGGCGCCAGCCCAGCCCATCCGCGGTATTCGTGCGCGGCTTGTATTCGCAGCCGATCCAGCCGTCGTAGCCGATGGCGTCGATATGCCTGAACAGCCAGGAATAGTTGATTTCCCCGGTTCCCGGTTCGTTGCGGCCGGGGTTGTCGGCCAACTGGATGTGGCCGATGCGCGCAAGATGCTGGCCGAGCGTATTGCCCAGTTCGCCCTCCATGCGCTGCGCGTGGTAGATGTCGTACTGCACACGCAGATTGGCCGAGCCGACCTCGTCAAGCAAGGACAGCGCCTGGTCGGTACGGGTCAGGAAGAAGCCGGGAATGTCGAAGGTATTGATCGGTTCGACCAGCAAACCGATATTCTCGGCCTGCAATGCCTCGGCCGCGTAGCGCAGGTTGCGCACCAGCGTGCGGTGCGCCTTGTCGGCGCCCGTGTCCGGCGGCAGCTTGCCCGCCAGGCAGTTGACTTGCGGGCAGCCCAGCGCCTTGGCATAGGCGATGGCCTGCGCCACGCCCGCGCGGAATTCGTCGATCCGCGCCGGATGGCAGGCGATACCGCGCTCGCCGGCATCCCAGTCGCCGGCCGGCAGGTTGTGCAGCACCTGTTGCAGGCCGTTGACCTTGAGCGCGGCGGCCAGCTCCTTCCGGTCGAAGGAATAGGGAAACAGGTATTCCACCGCCTCGAAGCCCGCCCTGGCGGCGGCCTGGAAGCGCTCCATGAAAGGCAATTCGGTGAACAGCATGGTCAGGTTGGCGGCGAACTTCGGCATGTCGTTTCCTTGTTGCGGGCAGGCGGCGTCATTCGAGACGAATGCCATTGCCCTGGATGAGATCGCGCCACTTGGCCAGGCTGTCCTGGACCACGCTTCCGAAGGCGGCCGCGTCCAGGGGGGCGGGCGAGAACATGTTGTCGACCATGAATGCGGTCAGCTCCGGCCCCCGCACGATGGCGACGAGCTCCTTTTCCAGCCGGTCGGCAACCGGTCGCGGCGTCTTCGCCGGCAGGAAAACCCCGTACCAGGCCACGGTTTCAAAACCTGGCAAGCCGGCCTGCGCCATGGTTGGAACATCGGGCAGCGATGCCAGACGGCGCGTCCCGGTCACCCCCAGCGCCTTGAGCCGGCCATTGGCGACGAACTTCGCCGCTTGCGAGGCGGTGGCGAAGTACCACTGGATCCGATTGCCCAGCAAGTCCTGCAAGGCCGGCGGATCGCCCTTGTACGGAACGTGGACGGTATCCAGCTTGCCCACGCGCTTGAGCTGTTCGCCGTAGATGTGCGTCGTGCCTCCCACGCTGGTGCTCCCGAAGGCCGTCTTGCCTCGCTGCGAACGCTCGTGGTCGAGCAGGCCGGCCACATCGCCATACGGCAGCGTGCCGTTCGCGGCCAGCAGCAGCGGCGCTTCCAGGATCTGCGCGACGGGCAGCAAGTCCGACTCCAGATCGTAGGGAAGCCTGGCATACAACCACGGGTTCTGCACCACGCCGGTATTCGTCACAAGCATCGTATAGCCGTCGGCGGGCGCCTTGGCGACCAGGTCGGCACCGAGAATGGTATTTGCGCCAGGACGGTTGTCCACCACCACGGGCTGCCCGAGCCGCTGCGACAGCTGTTGCGCGATCTTGCGCGACACCACATCCACCGGACCGCCGACGGGAAACGGAACGACGATGCGCAAGGGGTGGCTGGGAAACGTCTCCTGCGCCTGCGCGGGCAGGACGGACAACGCGGCGAACAGGACGGCCATGAACGCCAGGGTGCGCCGCACGATGCCTGCCCGCGCGGCGTCGAGGTAGTCATCAACGATCATGTCATTCCACCGTGATGTTGGCGGTGCGCACGACGCGCGACCACTTGTCGACTTCGTCCCGGATCAACGCGCCGAAGGCCTCGGGCGTTCCCATGCCCAGCTCGGCGCCGAGCGACGACAGCTTCTCGCGCACCTCGGACGACCGCAGGACGGTGGCGATGTCCGTGTTCAGGCGGGCAACGGTGTCCTTGGGAAGCCCGGCCGGCCCGAGGAAACCGAACCAGGCAGTCACGTCGTAGCCCCCGACGCCGCTCTCGCTCAAGGTCGGCACATCGGGCAGCGAGGCATGCCGCTGCGCCGTGCTGACGCCCAGCATCGTCAGCTTGCCGCTCTTGATGTATGCGTCCACGGCCGGGCCGCCGGTGAAGAGCACCGATACCCGGCCGGCCAGCAGGTCGGCCAGCGCCGGTCCGTTCCCTTTGTAGGGAACGTGCGTCAGCTTCACGCCCGCCAGGCTGTTGAACAATTCGCCGCACAGATGAGGCATGGAGCCGTTGCCCGCCGACGCGAAATTGATCTGCCCGGGCTGGGATTTCGCCCTGTCGATCAAATCGCCCACGGACCGCAGCGTCTGGCCGGCATTGGCCACCATGACCATGGGGTAGGTGCCGATCAACCCGATGGGCGTGAAATCTTTCAGGGTGTCATAGGGCAGCCTGGACCGCAGGCTCGGGTTGACGGTGAAGTCCGGCGTCGCCAGCATGATGGTGTAGCCGTCGGCCGGCGACCGCGCCAGTGCTTCCGTGCCGATGATGGTTCCACCACCGCCCCGGTTGTCCACCACGACGGGCTGGCCCGTGATCTCCGCCAGCTTGGCGCCGACTACCCTGGCAACCGCGTCGGTGGTGCCGCCGGGCGCGAAAGGAACGATCAGACGGATGGGCTGGGACGGATAAGACGGGGCAGCCGCCAATGGCTGCGACACGCTCGCAATCACCGCTGTCAGCGGGCAGAGAATCCACTGCTTCATTGCTTGTCTCCTGGTCTTTTTTTGCCGGACCGGACCGGCGTGGCGGTCCGGCTCCGACCTTCCCTGCGACCGTCGTCAGGCGGTTTGCAGCACCGCCTCGGTCCCGAGCAGTTCGGCAAGCGCCTGTTCGGCGGCCCGGCGCTGCGCAGCCGAGGCCGGCGTCAGCGGCGCACGGGGGTTGCCGACCGGCACCCCTTGCAGCGACATGGTGTATTTGGTGACAGCAAGCCGGTTGTCGCCGGAGATGGCGTTCCACATCCGCAGCAGCCTGGTATGAAGTTCGAGGGCGCGCTTGTGGTCGCCGGCCTTCACGAGATTCCACAGTTCCACGCAGGGACCGGGAACCGCGGACAGGATCTGGGAAATGGCGCCGTGCGCGTCCAGCGCGAAAGTCGGATAGAGCAAGGCATCGATGGCCGCGTAGATGCGCTGGTGCGGCTCGCAACGCAGGATCAGGTCCGCCATGGACTTGAGATCGCTGGCGCTCTGCTTCACGCCGAATACCCCGGGCACCTCCCGCATCATCCGGACCATCAGGTCCACCGAGAGATAGTTCCACGGAATGACGTTGTAGATGATGATGGGGATGCCCACCGCATCGTAGATGGTCCGGTAATGGCGGATCATCGCATCGTCGTCGTTCTTGTAGATGTAGTGCACCGGCGTGATCTGCAGGGCGGAGACACCCAGGTCGGCAACGGCCTTCGCCTTCTCGATCGCCTGGCGCGTGCTGTTGACGATGATGCCCGCCACGACCGGCACGCTGCCATCCGCCTCGTCGCAGGTCACGCCCACGATCCGGCGCAACTCATCCGTCGACAGCGTATTGCCCTCGCCCGCGCTTCCGCCGGGGACCAGGCCGTGTACGCCCTTGGACAGCATGTAGCGCACTTCCTGGCGCAGCACGCTTTCGACGATGTCTTCGTTGTCATCGAGCGGGGTGAGCAAGGGAGGCAGGATGCCGGTGATGTCGGCGGGCGCGAAAATCTTCGTCGATGTCATGATGCGTTCTCTTCAAGGTAACGGCGGGAAAATGGAGACACGCGGCCGTCCGGTCACGGCTCCGATAATGGGAAACTCTGCGTGATGTTCACAAACATGAACGACACGTTTTTACTTGTGAACATCCTAAAGTGAGTTTGGATTTCGCGCAAGAGGTGGGCGCCTCGCTTGGAATCAGCCGGTGGAATTCCGCCGCGACTCGGGCCTGCCGGCCCATTGCGTGGATTTGCTCCACGCCCGCGAGCTTGAAGATGACGATCCGAGGCGGCGGAGAAGCCGCGCCTCGGATGCAGGAGTCAGCAGCCGGACGCCCTAGGGGCGCTCGATCTTCTGCACGACCTGGTCGAGGAAATCGCCGTCGGACTCGTTCGACAGCACCCGCACCGGCAGCCAATCGTGCGCGGGCGACAGCCAGACCTCGATCTTCTGGCCATCGTCGTGGTCGCGTTCGCGCTTCAGGTGCACGGTCTCGATGCTGCCCATGGGCGTGGACAGCTTGTCGCGGCCCACCACCCGGAAACGCCAGTTGTCCGACTGGCTGGAGCCCGCCACGCGGAAGGGCACGACCTTGCCGTCGGCGAAGGCGCCGCTGTCGGCGCGGCCGATGGACGCCAATTGCAGCAGCACCGACATGCGGTCCTGCGTGCCGGGCTTGAGCGGCTCCTCGTTGCCGCTGGGCAGGCGCAGGCGGCCCGCGGCGGCGTCGAACTCGGCCGTCTTGACGCGCTTGTTGCGCGTTTCCTGGTAGCGCACGGGTTGCAGGCCATCGGCGCCCACCTTGCCTGTGCTTTCCCAGACGAAGCTGAAAAAGAGGAAACTGCCGCGGTTGACCAGCCGATAGTCGCTACCGTTGCGCTGCCATTCCAGCGTACTGTCCACATTGATCTTGAAACCCTTGGCCGAGGCATTGAGCTTGTAGGTCAGCACGGCGGAGGCAGGTGGCGAATAGCGTTCGGCCGCGTGCAGGGCGGGCGCCGCGGCGGCCAGCGCCAGGACCGCGCAAGCGCGGGCGAAATGTCGGCGGGAGGAACGGGAGACGACGTGCATGGGAGGCCCGGACCACGCTTGGGCGGCCCTCGATACGATGATGCCTCTATCGTACCGGACACGCGCGGCCAGGCTGTTAGCGACTGCTACGGGGCCGCGGCGGCCCCCGTCGGCATCGTGTTACTGTTCGGCATCTCGTCCCCCCATCGCATTCCTTCCACGCAGCCATGAAACTCGCTTCCTACCGCGACGGCTCGCGCGACGGCCAGTTGATCGTCGTTTCCCGCGACCTGCGCACCGCCCATTACGCCACCGAGATCGCGCCCACGCTGCAACGCGCGCTGGACGACTGGAACTTCATCGCGCCGCAATTGCAGGACCTGTACGATGCCCTGAATGCCGGACGCGCCACGCGGCCGTTCGAGTTCTCGGCCGGACAGTGCGCGGCGCCGCTGCCTCGCGCCTTCCAATGGGCCGACGGTTCGGCCTACGTCAATCACGTCGAGCTGGTGCGCAAGGCGCGCAATGCCGAAATGCCCGAAACGTTCTGGACCGATCCGCTGATCTACCAGGGCGGCAGCGACGACTTCCTCGGCCCTACCGACGACATCGTCTGCGGCGCGGAAGCCTTCGGCATCGACTTCGAAGGCGAAGTGGCGGTCATCACCGGCGACGTCGCCATGGGCGCCACGCCCGCCGAGGCGGCGGACGCCATCCGGCTCGTCATGCTGGCCAACGACGTCTCGCTGCGCAACCTGATTCCCAACGAGCTGGCCAAGGGCTTCGGCTTCTTCCAGAGCAAACCCGCCACCGCCTTCTCGCCCGTCGCCGTCACGCCCGACGAACTGGGCGCCGCCTGGCGCGACGGCATGGTGCACCTGCCGCTCACCGTGACCTGGAACGGCAAGGTCGTCGGCCGGCCGCACGCCGGCACCGACATGGTGTTCAGCTTCCCGCGCCTGATCTCCCATATCTGCAAGACGCGCAATTGCCGCGCGGGCAGCATCGTGGGGTCGGGCACCGTATCGAACAAGGATGCGTCGGTCGGCTATGCCTGCATCGCCGAGAAGCGCTGCCTGGAAGTCATCGCCGACGGCTCGGCCTCCACCGACTTCATGAAATTCGGCGACACTATACGCATCGAGATGTTCGACGACGCGGGCGCCAGCCTGTTCGGCGCCATCGACCAGGCCGTCGCCACGCCCCAGCAACAGCAATAGCGCCTTCCCCCGCGAGGAAACCGCCATGGCCTCCCACAACGCCGGCCCCACCAACCCTTTCGGCATTCCGGGCCTCCAGCTTCCCGGCAGCGATGGCAACATCGCCAATCCGGTATTGCAAAGCATGGAAATGCTGCGCCAGGTCTGGGGCAGCCTGGGCGCCCTGCCACAGGCCGCGCCGATCTCTCCCACGATGGGCCTCGATGACCTGGACCGGCGCATCAACGACCTGCGCGCCGTCGAGAACTGGCTGAACCTGAACCTGACCATGCTGCGCGGGACCATCCAGGGCCTGGAGGTGCAGCGCGCCACCATCTCCACCCTGCGTTCGTTCGCGCAGACCGCCGGCCAGGCCTACGGTGGCGGCAGCCCCGACGCGCCGCCTTCGCCGCTGGAAGTCGCGCTGGGACTGCGGCCCGCGCCGGCCAGGCCCGCCGCGAAGGCCACCACCAGGAACGAGCCGGATCCGGCCCCGAAGGCCGGGGAAGGCCAGGGGCCCGAGGCCTCGGCCAAGCCGGCCGAGGCACTGGCCGCGAACCCCTGGTGGAACATGCTGCAGGACCAGTTCAACCGCATGGCGACCGCCGCGGCCGCGTCCATGCCCACGCCACCCGCGACCGGGACCCAGGCGGGCAAGGGCACGCCGGCCGCCGCGCCCAAGCCAGCGGCCAAACCCGCCGCCAGACGCGCCGCCACGGCATCCCGGGCCCGCAAGCCCAAGGCCCAGCCATGATCCGGCCCGCCCGGCCGACCGCAGCCGCCGCCCGCCCCATGGGCGGGACGCCGCGCGGCGGCGGCAGGGCGGTGCCGTGAGTTCGCGGTTCCCCTGGGCCCACGCCACGCATCCCGACTGGCGCATGTCGGCGTCGCTGTGCCTGGCGCAGATCGAACGGGCCAGCCGCGTCGGCGCGGGCGCCGGGGCGACGCTGGGCTTTCTTTACCTGACCGACCACCACGCCGACGAGGCCGCCGACATCCTGGCCTTCCTGCGCGAGCGCACGGGCGTCACGCACTGGACCGGCGCGATCGGCGTGGGCATCGCGGCCGGCACCGCCGAATACATCGACGAACCCGCCATGGCACTGATGCTGGCGGATTTCGCGCCCGATGATTTCCAGGTCTTCTCGGGGGCGACCCCGCCGCCCGAGCGGCTGGCGCGCACGCCCGACGGCCGCCGCGCCGCCTGGACCGCGCTCGTCCATGCCGACGCCGCCACCCCCGACCTGCCCGACCTGATCCATGACATGCGCGGCAAGCTGGCCGGGGCGACCGTCTTCGGCGGCGTCTCCAGCAGCCGCCACCCACAGACCACCATCGCCGACAGCGTCCTGTCCGGTGGCCTGTCAGGCGTGGTGCTGTCCGAGAACGTCGCCGTCGCCAGCCGGGTCAGCCAGAGCTGCCAGCCCATCGGACCGGTCCACCGCATCACCGAATCCACCGGCCGCCGGCTCAACCGCCTGGACGGCGCCCCCGCGCTGGACGTGCTGCTGCGCGACATGGGGGCGCCGGACGTACTCCAGCGGCGCGCCACGCCGGCCGGCGCCTCCCCTTCCGCCTCGGCGGTGCAGATGCTGCAGGGCACCTTCGTCGGCATGGGCAACGGCGATGCCTTCATACACGGCGACTATCAGGTGCGGCCGCTGATCGGCGTCGACCCGCACGAGCGCGCGCTGGCCCTGGGCACCGACCTGGAAGCGGCCGACCACGTCGTGTTCTGCCGCCGCGACCGCGCCGCCGCGCAGGCCGACCTGATCCGCGCCTGCACTTCGCTGCGCGAGCAGATCGAGTCCGAACACGGCGGCATGGATCGCGTGCGCGGCGCGCTCTACATATCCTGCCTGGGCCGCACCGGCACCTTGTTCGGCGGCCCCTCGGCCGAGATGCAGCTCGTCCAGCAGCAACTGGGCGACCTGCCGCTGATCGGCCTGTACGCCAACGGCGAGATCTTCAAAGACCGGCTATATTGGTATGCAGGCGTGCTGGCCGTCTTCCTCTGACGGCGCACCCGCCGGGAGCCGCATCATGAAGCCATCCCATTTCCCCCGCGCGGCCGCCGCGCCGCATCCGCTGCGCCGTGCCGGCGTCCTGCTGGCCGCCGTGCTGCTGGCGGCAGCGGCGATGGCCGCGATGCCGCGCGCCGCCCGGGCCGATACGCCGGCCGCACCCGCCGGCGCCTGCCCCGCCCTGCTGGACGTGACCTTCCCCAAGCTCCAGGACGAATCCCCGCAGAACCTGTGCCAATACCGGGGCAAGGTGCTGCTGGTGGTCAACACCGCCAGCTATTGCGGCTACACCTACCAATACGAAGGCCTGGAGCGCGTCTACGCCAAATACCGCGATCGTGGACTGGTGGTACTCGCATTCCCCTCCAACGACTTCGCGCAGGAAACCGGCTCCAAGGAGCAGATCGCGGACCTGTGCTTCAACACCTACGGCGTCAAGTTTCCGATCTTCTCGAAATCGGTGGTGTCGGGCAAGGACGCCAACCCGCTGTTCGCCTCGCTGGCCAGGGCGACCGGCCAGCAACCCAAGTGGAACTTCCACAAGTATCTCGTGGGCCGCGACGGCAAGCCCGTCGCCGCCTTCCCCAGCGCCGTCGAACCCACCGACGCCCGCATGACCCGCGAGATCGAGAAACTGCTGGCGGGTTGACCGCGGCCCGGGCAGCTACGACCCCGCGCCCTGCCCGGCCAGCGCCAGGCAATCCTCGGCCAGCCGGCGCAGCCGCTCGCGCGCCTTGTCGCGCTGGGCCGGCGTGGCCATGTTGAAAAGATCGGCGGTCAACTGCGCGCGGGCCCGTTCGCCCTCTTCGTGGCGCGCCCGCACCGGCGCCGCGGACGGCGCCTCCAGGTCCGAGAAGAACGCCCGCAGCCGCGAGGCGGTCTGCGGCGGCGACTTGCCCTGGACCGCTTCGTCCACGATCCCGACGAATACCCGCTGCCGGTCCTGCCGCAGCGACAGGCGCCACGCCGCATCCGTGCCGCGCGCCTCCACCCAATGCTCGATGTGGGCGCGCTGCCCGGGAGACAGCCGCCCCAGCCAGAACTGGTAGCGGTCCACCAACT
The DNA here is from genome assembly GCA_009360345.1 of Alcaligenaceae bacterium SAGV5. Taxonomy (GTDB): domain Bacteria; phylum Pseudomonadota; class Gammaproteobacteria; order Burkholderiales; family Burkholderiaceae_B; genus Pigmentiphaga. The sequence goes on along the minus strand of SPDP01000001.1, from coordinate 184,386 downwards.
GGTCCATGCGGCGCTTGCGCAAGGCACCCGCGTCCGCCTCCACGTAGTCCTCGCGGAACTCGTCGTTGTTCTCGGCCAGGCGCGCCAGCAGCCGCCGGCGCTGCGCGGGACCGAACTGGACCAGCACCTCGGCGAACTCGTCGGCCACCCGGCCGCCCAGTACCTGCAGGCGGCCTGTCACCTGTTGTTGCAAAGCCAGCAATTCGGATGCGCCGAGCGGCGCCGGGTCGGCCAGCCTGCGCTCGGCCGAGCGCAGAATATGGGCATAGCGCGGCAGTTCCTCCTGCCGGTGCCAGGCCAGCACCCGGTGCAGGCGGTCGCGGGCCGGCTGGCGCAGCCCGTCGGACAGGTCGAACCAGTCGGCCATGCGCCAGGCCAGTACTTTGTCCGCGCTGTTGTAGCCCAGCCTGACGCCGCTGCACGCGGCCAAGAGGCCCAGGATGACAACGATCAATACACTTCTGATCATATATTCGTCTCGAAGCTGCCTTAAACTGCCACGCTTTCACCCATCTCCAAGCGGAGTAGTGCTGCAAATGCTGAACATCGTGATCCTGGCCGCCGGCATGGGCAAGCGCATGAAGTCCGACCTGCCCAAGGTACTACATGGACTGGCGGGCCGCCCCATGCTGACCCACGTGCTCGGCGCCGCGCGGGCGCTGGCCCCCTCCCGCATCGTCCTGGTGGTCGGCCATGGCGCCGACACGGTCAAGCGCCATTACGAACAGGACACGGACCTCGGATTCGTTTTACAACAACCGCAGTTGGGCACGGGGCACGCCGTGCAACAGGCGGTACCGGAGCTGGCGGGCGGCGACGCGCCCGGCGACGTCACCCTGGTCCTGTACGGCGACGTGCCGCTGGTGGACAGCGACACCCTGAAGCGGCTGCTGGACGCCCAGGCCTCGCGGCCCGGCGCGGTGGCCGTGCTGACGGTGGAACTGGACGACGCCACCGGCTACGGACGCATCGTGCGCAACGGCGCCGGCGCCATCGACCGGGTGGTCGAACACAAGGACGCCTCGCCCGAAGAACGGGCCATACGCGAGGTCAACACCGGCATCCTGGCCGCGCCCACCGCCGCGCTCAAGCGCTGGCTGGCCGCGCTGAAGAACGACAACGCCCAAGGTGAATACTACCTGACCGACATCATCGCGATGGCGGTGGCCGACGGCACGCCGGTGCTGTCCGCCGCCCCCGGCCACGACTGGGAGACGCTGGGCGTGAACAGCCGGGTGCAGCAGGCCGAACTGGAACGCATCTACCAGCGTGCCCAGGCCGAACGCCAGCTGGAAGCCGGCGTCACGCTGGCCGACCCCGCCCGCTTCGACGTGCGCGGCAGCCTCCACTGCGGCCGCGACGTCTTCATCGACGTGGGCTGCGTCTTCGAAGGCAGCGTGGAGCTGGCCGACGGCGTGTCCGTGGGCCCGAACTGCGTGCTGCGCGACGTGCGCGTCGGCGCGGGCACCCGCGTGGCGGCCTTCAGCCACCTGGACGGCGCCACCGTGGGCGCCGATGCCCGTATCGGCCCCTACGCGCGGCTGCGCCCCGGCACGCAGCTGGGCGACCAGACCCACGTGGGCAACTTCGTCGAGATCAAGAACAGCAGCTTCGATACCGGCTCCAAGGCCAACCACCTCAGCTACGTCGGCGACGCGACCGTGGGCGCGCGGGTAAACATCGGCGCGGGCACCATCACCTGCAACTACGACGGCGTCAACAAGTCGCGCACCGTCATCGAGGACGATGTCTTCATCGGCTCGGACACCCAACTGGTCGCTCCCGTCACGGTGGGCCGCGGCGCCACGCTGGGCGCCGGAACCACGCTGACCAAGGACGCGCCCGCGGACAAGCTGACGTTGACCCGCGCGCCGCAGACCACGGTGGAAGGCTGGAAGCGGCCGGTGAAGAAGAAGTAAGGCCGGAAGGCGGCGCGTGCGCGCCGCCGGCTTTCAGATCGCGACCCGCGTATCGAACTTGCTCCGGTGCACCGAGAAGAACGTGCGCACGTTGCGCACGTTCCCCTGGGCCGTGAACGCCCGATGCGCCAGCGCATGGTAGGCGGCCATGTCGGGCACCTGCACCACCAGCACGAAATCCGGTCCGGTCGAGACCCGGTAGCACTGGGTCACGGCGGTCTCGCGCGCCATGGCGGCCTCGAATTCGGCCAGGCGCTCGGCCGCCTGCACGTCCAGCGTGATCTCGACGATGCCGGTCAGGCCCGCGCCCACCTTCTCGGGCGACACGATGGCCACCTGCTTCTCGATCACACCCTGCTCGATCAACCGCCGGACGCGGCGCAGGCAGGTCGGCGCCGACACGTGCACGCGCGCGGCCAGTTCCTGGTTGGTCAGCGTCGCATCGTTCTGCAAAACCGACAGAATGCGCCGATCGACGTCATCGAGATCCACGGCCACGCTCATAGGCAGGTCAATAAGTGAAATTTTCAACAACTATCATAGTAATTTTTTAAGAAAAATTCTTCCACTCTTCAGAAAGAAATTTTCAGCAAAAAATACCTAAAAATAGTAATTACATTTCCCCCTGAAAAGACCAGAATTGCGCCGGACCCGTTCATCAAGGACACAAGCATCATGTGTGGCATCGTCGGCGCCGTCGCCCAACGCGACATCGTTCCCGTTCTGATCGAAGGCCTGAAGCGCCTGGAATACCGCGGTTATGACTCCTGCGGCGTAGCCGTCCACCTCGAGGGCGAACTGCGGCGCACCCGCAGCACCTCGCGCGTGGCCGAACTCGAATCGCTGATCGCGGGCGAGAAAGTGACCGGCTTCACCGGCATCGCCCATACCCGCTGGGCCACCCACGGCGCCCCGGCCACCAACAACGCGCACCCGCACTTCTCGGCCGACCGCAACGGCCGCAGCCGCGTCGCGCTGGTGCACAACGGCATCATCGAGAACTACGAGGAACTGCGCGCCGAGCTGCAAGGCTACGGCTACGAGTTCGAAAGCCAGACCGACACCGAGGTCATCGCCCACCTGCTCAACCACCTGTACGACGGCGACCTGTTCGCCGCCATGCAGCAGACCGTCAAGCGACTCCAGGGCGCCTACGCCATCGCCGCGTTCTGCCGCGATGAACCGCATCGCGTGGTCGGCGCCCGCCACGGCTCGCCGCTCATCGTCGGCCTGGGCGAAAACGAGAACTTCCTCGCCTCCGACGCGCTGGCCCTGGCCGGCACGACCGGCAACATCATCTACCTGGAAGACGGCGACGTCGTCGACCTGCAGCTCGCCCGCGTCTGGATCGTCGACGAAAACGGCCAGCCGGTCGAGCGGCCGGCCCGCGCCGTGATCGCGCATACCGCGGCGGCCGACCTCGGCCCCTACCGGCACTACATGCAGAAGGAAATCTTCGAGCAGCCGCGCGCCATCGGCGACACCCTGCAGGACATCGAGACCATCGCGCCCGAATTGTTCGGCGAATCCGCCGCCGGCGTCTTCGACCAGATCGACTCGGTGCTGATCCTGGCCTGCGGCACCAGCTACTACGCCGGCCTGACCGCCAAGTACTGGATCGAGGCCATCGCCCAGGTCCCGGTCGCCGTCGAGATCGCCAGCGAGTACCGCTACCGCACCAGCGTGCCGAACCCGCGCAGCCTGGTCGTCACCATCTCGCAGTCGGGCGAGACCGCCGACACCCTGGCCGCGCTCAAGCATGCGCAGCAACAGGGCATGAAGCACACCCTGACCATCTGCAACGTGGCCACCAGCGCCATGGTGCGCGAATGCACGCTGAACTTCCTGACCCGCGCCGGCGTGGAAATCGGCGTGGCTTCGACCAAGGCCTTCACCACCCAGCTCGTGGGCCTGTTCCTGCTGGCGCTGGCGCTGGCCAAGAGCAAGGGCCGCCTGACCACGGAACAGGAAGCCGACCACATCCGCTCGCTGCGCCACCTGCCGGTCGCCATCCAGGCCGTGCTGGCCCTGGAGCCGCAGATCATCTCGTGGGCCGAGGAGTTCGTGCGCAAGGAAAACGCCCTGTTCCTGGGCCGCGGCATGCACTACCCGATCGCGCTCGAAGGCGCGCTCAAGCTCAAGGAAATCAGCTACATCCACGCCGAGGCCTATCCGGCCGGCGAACTCAAGCACGGCCCGCTGGCCCTGGTCACCGACCAGATGCCCGTGATCACCGTGGCGCCGCAGGATGCGCTGCTCAAGAAGCTGCAATCGAACATGCAGGAAGTGCGCGCCCGCGGCGGCCACCTGTACGTGTTCGCCGACGCCGGCAGCAACATCCGCTCGGAAACCGGCGTGCACGTGATCCGCATGCCCGAGCACTACGGCTGGCTCTCGCCCATCCTGCACGTGGTGCCCATGCAGTTGCTGGCCTATCACACGGCGTGCGCGCGCGGCACCGACGTGGACAAGCCGCGCAACCTGGCCAAGAGCGTGACGGTGGAGTGAACTAGTCCGGCCGCGTGCCGTGATAGGCGTCCAGCAGGAGGCGATGGATGGCTTCCCGCTGCGCCGCCCCGGCCTCCCGGGGATTCCAGTAAGGGGCGCCGATCGCCAGGTCGGCCGCCCGCGCCACATCCGCCTCGCTCATCTCCCCTATGTCTTTCAGCGCCACCGGCGCGCCGTTGTCGCGGGCGAGATCGAACAGGGCCGCCGCCGCGCTGGCCCGGCCCGTCGTGCCCAGTGCGCGTTCGATGCGAGCCATGGCCCGCGGGGCGCTGGACGCGTTGAAGGCATCGCCCCGCGCCCGCGCATCGCCGGCCTCGTGGCGGATCGCGGGCAGCGCGCCGGCCAGGGCGCGTATGCCTTCCTCGGCCATCAGGTCCATGATGGGATTGCCGTCGCGCGCATAGAGGCCCTCGGCGGCGTGCGCGATGGCGTTCATGCCGCTGGCCACGCTCAGCCCCACCGGCAGCGTCATCGTCAGCGCGGGATCGTAGATGACCGTCCTGGGCAACACGCGCGGATCCCGGCCCGTCTTCTTCAGCCCTGCCTCGGTAATGCCGTAGATGGGCGTCATCTCGCTGCCGGCGTAGGTCGTGGGGATAGCCAGGATGGGCAGGCCCGACTCCAGGGCGATGGCCTTGCCCAGGCCGATGGTGGACCCGCCACCGATGGCGACGGCGCAATCCGCCCCCAGGCGCCGCGCCTCGTCGCGCGCGTCCCGGGCCGTCTCGATGGGCACGTGCATGACGGCACGCGCGAAGATACCCGCGACCCTGCCGCCCAGCCGGTCGGCGATCATCTCCGCCTGCGCCCGCTGCTCGGGCGTGGCCAGCACCAGCGCGCGGCCGGCGCCCAGCAGGTCGATCTCCCGCTCCAGGTGGGACAGCGCCCCCTGCCCGAAAACCACCCGCGAGGGTTGGCCGTTGTATACGAACGCCTGCATCACCTTGCTCCTTGCACCGGATAGTCCACTTGATGCCGCGCGATGCGCACCCCGGCCAGTTCGTCCCGGACGCGCAGGTGTTCCGGGTGGTGCGCGTAGGCATCCAGGGCGGCCTGCGACTCGAACTCGCTGTAGAGCACCACGTCGCAGGCGTAGTCCACGCCGCTGGCGTCGGCCCCGATCTCCAGGTGCAGCAGCCCCGGAATCCGGCCACGCAGGCCGTGAAAGCCCTGGCGCACGCGTTCGATGTTGCGGTCCTTCTCCCGCGCCGTCGCGCCGGCGACGTTCCACATGACGATGTGACGGATCATGACCCGCCCCGCGCGGGTTCACTGGCCGGGTTCAGCACGAAGTCGTACTCGACCAGGCAGGTGCCGTCGGGCTGCTCGGCCCATTCGGCGATCAGCGACTGCCGGACGCCGAACACCGCGTCCGAGTCCAGGTACGCATCGTCGCTGCGGAAGACGTGGGTGATCAGCGTCTCGTGGCCCGGGGCCTCGATCATGAAATGCAGGTGCGCCGGCCGCCAGGGATGGCGCCCCGTGGCCTTGAGCAGGTCGCCGACCGGACCATCGTGGGGGATGGCGTAGGGCACGGCCAGAATCGACCGGAACTCGTAGCGCCCCTGCGCATCGGCGTGCAGGATACCGCGCGCCTGGGCATGGTCGAGCTCGGCATGCTGGACGTCGTACAAACCGTCCTCGTCGGACTGCCAGACGTCCATCCGCGCGTGCGGCACTGGCGCCCCGTCTATCCCGCGCACCGTTCCCCGCACCAGGCAGGGCACGCCGCGCGCGCCGTTGGAGATGTCCGCGCCCAATTCGTAGTGCGGCGCGCCCCGGACATGGAAGGGGCCGAAAACGGTCGCCTCGGTGCAACCGGCCGGCTTGTCGTTGTTCATCGCCACGGTCAGCATCGACAGTCCCAGCACGTCCGACAGCAGGATGAACTCTTGCCGCTTGTCGTCGGTAATGTGGCCGCAGCGGGTCAGGAACTCGATGCCCTTCGTCCACTCGGCTTCCGTCAGGCGGACCTCGCGCGCGAAATCGTGCAGGTGGCGCACGAGGCTGGTCATGATCTCGATCACCCGCGGATCGGCGGTCTCGGCATGGCGGGCCAGGACCGCCTCGGTAATGGTCAGGTGGTTCAGGTTGCGCATGGTCGCCGCCCTCAATCGAGTTGCAGTTTCGCCCGGGCCGCGATGGCGCCCCACTTGCGGTAGTCTTCGGCGCCGCGCCGCTCGGCCTCCTGCGGTGAACTGGCCTCGACCCGCAGATCCATCTCGGCCAGGCGCGCCTTCATTTCCGGGGTCGACAGCGCCGCGTGCACGTCGCGCTGGATCCGCTCGACCGTCGCGGCATTCATGCCGGAAGGCGCCATGAGCGTTTCGAAAAAAGTCGCATCGAAGCCCGCATAGCCTTTCTCGGCCACGGTGGGAACGGCGGGCATCAGCATGGAGCGCTGGCTGCCGGACACCGCGATGGCATGCAGCCGGCCGCCCTGGACATGCTGCAGCACCACCGAGGAAACGATGAAACCGCAGTCCACGTGTCCGGCCATCACGTCCTGGGCGGCCGGCCCCGGGCCCTTGTAGGGCACGTGGACCAGCTCGGTGCGGGTGGTTTCCAGCAGCATGGCCATGGCCATGTGGCTGGGCGTGCCCGTTCCGCCCGACGCATACATCTTCGAGGCCGGCTGGCGGGTGAAGGCTTCCAGGGTCTGGACCCGCGACTCGGTATTGCACACCAGCATCTGGTTGAAACTGGCGAAATAGGTGACCGGCCTGAGCGCCTCCCGGAGGTTGAAGGTCAGCTTCTTGTACAGGTAGGGGTTGATCGTCAGGATGGTGTCGGGGCCGACCAGCAGCGTGTGGTCGTCGCGCGCGCGGGCGACCTCGGCGGCGGCCAGGTTGCCGCCCGCGCCGGGCTTGTTCTCGACCACCACGGTCTGTCCCCAGCGCTGCTGCAACGAAGGCTGGATCAGGCGGGCAATGACGTCGCCGGGCGTGCCCGGCGGAAAGGCCGCGACCAGGCGCACGGGCTTGGTCGGCCAGTTCTGCGCGCTGGCGCCGGGGGCCATGGCCAGGGCCAGCAATGCCGCCGCGGCGTGGGCGGCGAATCCTCTACGAATGTTCACGCAAGTCTCCTCGGAATAACGGCTGGATCGGGATGAACGCGTCCGCCCCCGGGCGGCGGGCGCCGGGAGTCCGGAACGGACGGTTGGGGTTGTCGGTGGCTAAGCCTGGCGGCCTGTCACTCGCTCGAGCACGGCACGCGCCTCGTCGGCGTTCGCCCCCCGCCAGGCGACGATCTGGTCGGGCCGGATGAGGACCAGCGGCGCTTCGTACAACGCGCGCAGCGCCGGGGACGCCAGCCGGACGGGTTTCAGGTCGATGGCCAGTTGGCGCGCGGCGGCCTCGAAACCGGCGTGCGATACCTCGTCCTCGCCCAGCACCAGCAGCGTCCACTCGCGATGGAACAGGTCGAACAGCGAACGGCCGTCCTCCAGCCACATGTGCGGCGGGCGGCCGCCGGGACTGGCGGTGGGAACGTACTGGTTGGGCTCGTCCGGCGGCGGCGCCGCGCCGTCGCCCGCGATGATGGGCGAGCCGTCGTAGCGGCCGCCGAACGTGACGCCCGGGATGTTGAACTCCAGCCGCGCATGCTCATCCAGATGATGCGCGGCCGACGCGCGTTCGGCCGCGCCTTGCGGCGTGTCCGCTTCCAGCACGACCCGGGCCTGGAACAGGCCCACCGAATCGGCGAAGCGCCGGGCGAAACCTGTGTTGCGTTCGGCCAGCGGCCTGCGCTCGGCCTCGTAGCTGTCCAGCAGCGACGGCGGCGCCTGGCCTTTGAGCACGCTGGCGAGCTTCCAGGCCAGGTTCACCGCATCCTCGACCGCCGTGTTGTAGCCCAGGCCGCCGGTGGGCGTGAACAAGTGCGCCGCGTCGCCGGCGATGAACACGCGGCCGCTGCGCAAGCGCCGCGCGACCAGCGCGTGCCCGGCCAGCCAGGTGCCCATGGACAGGATCTCCATCGGCACCTCGCCCCCCACGGCTTCGGCGAAGATGCGGCGCGCGTCCGCTTCGGTCCAGCTTTCCGGGTTCTCTCCGGGGTGGACCGCCGCATGGAAGGCGAACTCGGCCACGCCGTCCACCGACGCCATGAATGCGCGCCGCTGGTGGTTGACCGCGACATACATCCAGGCCTTGGGGTGCGGCAGCCTGGACAGGAACTCCGGCGAACGCAGGTAGATGGCGAACATCTTGCCGCCCATGAACTCGCGCTGGATGCCGGTCACGCCGTCCCACTCTATGCCCAGTCGTCCCCGGACGAAGCTGCGCGCGCCATCGGCGCCCACCAGGAACCGGGCTTTCACCTCCACGGGCTCGCCGCCGTCGACCGGCCGCACCAGCGCGACGACGCCATCGTCCTCCTCGCGGAATTCCCTCAACGCCCATCCGTAGCGCAGGTCGATCGACGGCCAGGCCTGCGCATGCCGCCGCAGCGCCGCCTCGACGAACTTCTGCGACACGCGGTGCGGCAGTTCGGCCGCGCTCCAGGAACCCGTCATCGTCCTGATACGCACCGCGGCCTCGGCGGCGGTAGGCAGCTTGATGCGCGCGAGCTCATGGCCCGCATAGCGCGTGAAGTACGCGATATCGGTGGGATGGTCGGCCGGCAGCCCCAGCGCCCGGATCTCGTGCGCGAAACCCAGGCGGCGGAAATGCTCCATGGTGCGGGCCTGGGTGGCATTGGCCTGCGGGTTGAACGCCGTGCCGGGCTTGGCGTCCACGATCAGGCAGCGCACGCCGCGCGGCCCCAGTTCGTTGGCCAGCATCAGCCCGCACGGGCCGCCCCCCGCGACCAGTACGTCGACGTCGAGCCGGGTCGCCGCCCTGACAGTAGACTGTGCGTCGTCAAGCATCGTATGTTTCCTTCTCTAGCTGGCTTGATTCGATATTTATTTAGGTTACCAAAGTAAATTGCCACGCACAATCAAGTTCGATCCCGTGAAAACCCTCGACAGCGACGCCTACCTCTGGCGCACCCACAACCCCGGCCGCGTGCTCAACAGCGCCTTGCGCCGTTTCGAACAGCGCGTCATGGACCTGATGGCCGAGGCGGGACATGCCGAGACGCGCCGCTGGCACGTGAACCTGACGCGCCACCTGGACCTGGAGGGCACGCGCATCACCGACCTGGCCCGGCGCTCGGCCATGACCAACGCGGCGATGAACGAATTGATCGGACAGTGCGAGGAACTGGGCCTGGTGGAACGCGTGGCCGATCCGACGGACAAGCGGGCCCGCATCGTGCGTTTCACGCCCGCGGGGCTGGCGTGGCTGGATGATTTCGGACGGGCCGTGGCGGTGGCCCAGGAAGAGATGGTCCAGGAAGTCGGCAACCGCAGCCTGTCGGTGCTGTTGGAGGACCTGGCCGCCTACGCCGCGTCGGTCGATTGAAGGGAAGCCGGCCGGCTTCCCTTCCCTACTTCAGATCCTCGTCCAGCCCCAGCAGCTTGAGCGCGCGTGGAAACCAGTCCGGTCCTGGAGAACATCGACCGCGACGGCGACGTCGACATCTTCAAGATTCCCATCCCCTTCCTGCACGAAATGGCCGGCGGCAACGAGCTGCGCAGCGGCCTGCCCTTCGACGTGGTGCCGAGCGAAGTCCACAAGCTGCCCATGCCGGCCCACAGCGAGATCGTGCGGGAAGGCGAGATGTATCCGGACGACACGCTGCCCGAGGGACCGTTCGGCGAATTCATGGACTACTACGCCGGCGGGCCCGTGGCGTCACGGACCCGCCGGCGCCTCCTTCACCGCCTCGAAGCGCATCAGCGTGCGGGTGCGCGCCCGCGCATGATCCACCACGGGCAGCGGATAGTCCCGCCCCAGCCTCAGGCCGCACGCCTCGGCATCCACCGGCCGCATCGCGGCAGGGAAATGAATGAAGCGGCCGGGAACACGCGCCAGTTCGGGCACGTAGCGCCGGATGAAGCTCCCATCGGGATCGAACTTCTGCGACTGGGTGACCGGATTGAAGATACGGAACCACGGCTGCGCGTCGCAGCCCGTCGAAGCCGCCCATTGCCAGCCGCCGTTGTTGGCCGCCAGGTCGTAGTCGTTCAGGTGCGCGGCGAAGTGCCGCTCGCCCCGGCGCCAATCTATGCCCAGGTCCTTGGTCAGGAAGGAGGCCACCACCATGCGCAGGCGATTGTGCATGTATCCGGTCTGGTGCAGTTGGCGCATCGCGGCATCCACCAGCGGGTAGCCCGTACTGGCCTCCCACCAGGCTTGCCAGAGTTCGGGCGCGTCGTCCCAGGACAGGCGGTCGAAGGCCGGCTTGAAGCAGCCTTGCACCACGCGCGGGTGGTGCCACAGGATCATCTGGTAGAACTCGCGCCAGACCAGCTCCGACAGCCAGGTTTGCGCCCCCTCGCCGCCGTGGCGGCTCGCCAGCGCGGCCAATTGGCGGATGGACACGGTGCCGAAGCGCAGGTGCGTGGACAGGTACGAGACGCCCTTGCGCGCGGGATAGTCCCGCGCCTCGTGATAGCGCGCCAGGCGGTGCTCGAAATTCCGCAGCAGCTCGCGGCCGCCCCGCATGCCGGTGGGCAGCGCCAGCGCGGAAAGATTGGTGGGCAGGAAGCCCAGCGCCTCCAGCGTGGGCGGATGTTCGCCCGGTGGCTTGGGCGCCAGGCGCGCGGCATGGCGCTCGACCGGATAGGATTTGAGCTGGAAGTCGTCGGCCCGTTGCAGCCAGGCGCGCTTGTAGGGCGTGAACACGCTGTAGGGCTGGCCCTGCTGCGTCAGCAGTTCGTCCCTGTCCAGCACCACCTGGTCCTTGTAGTCGCTGAAGGCGATGCCGCAGTCCGCCAGCTCCCGCGCCACCCGCTGGTCGCGCGCGATCGCGTCGGGCTCGTAGTCGCGATTGGCCAGGACCTCCCGTACGCCCAGCTCCCGCGCCAGCCGGACGATGCACGCCGCCGCGCCGCCGTGGCGGACGATCAGGCCGCTTCCCGCCGCCCCCGCCTCGCGCGCGATGCGGTCCAGCGCCTGGTCCAGCTCCAGCACGCTGGCGTGGATGAATTCCACGCGACGGTCGGCGCGGGCAGGCAGGACATCGAGGATGTCGGTATCGAAGACGAAGGCGCAATACACCTTCCCGTGGCGTATCAGGGCCTGGTGCAGCGCGGCGTGGTCGAAACTGCGCAGGTCGCGCCGGAACCACACCAGGGCGGCCCCGGTCCGCGCCTCATTCGTCATGGGCGGCGACCCGCTTTTTCCGCGGCGCGGCGGCCTGCGTTCCGGCTTCGGCCTCGCGCCGGGGCGCGCGGGCGCGCTGCCGCTCCACGCGTTCAGACACGCGGCGCGACAACTCCCGGGTGGACGGGATGCGCAGGCTGCGCGCCTCGGCCTTTTCCTCGTCCTCGGCCAGGTTGGCGATGATGCCCAGGAGCACCTTGCGCGCCACGTCTATCTGGTCTTCGGTCAGCCCGCCGATACCGATCCGGTTGACCTCCTCGGCCAGCGGGATCAGCTTGCGCTCGAGCGCGCGCCCCCGGTCCGTCAGGTACACGTACATGTTTTTCTTGTTGCCGGGCAGGTGCTTGCGCTCGACGTAGCCAAGCGCTTCCATGGCCTTGAGCGCACTGTAGGTGGTGGGTTCCATCACCCCCGCCTCGTCGCTCAGCTCGCGCTGGGTCAGGCCGTCCCGCTCCCACAGGATACGCAGGAAAGCCCAGTGTCCGAACGAGACGTGATGCTCGTTCAACCTCATCTGCAACGCGCGGACGAAGGCGCGCGTGGCGTCCTTGACGAGATGGGCCAGGCGATCGTTGGGCGCCGCGCTCTGCCAATGCTCCAGGATCTTGCGGGTGTCTTCGGCGGAACTCATGGTCTTCCGGGGGCTGTACTCGGGCAGATGATACCCGTCCGGTGGCACGGGAACGGGGGCTTGAAAAATACTTAGAGCTTTAATATTATTCTTATAGCTCTAATAAAACCAGCGTGGCCGGATCGCCGGTGCCGGTTTACGAGCAGACACGCGCCAGGCACAAGGCGCGAATCCACCCTAGGAGACCTCCATGCCCCATTCCGCCCCCCGCCTCGTCCGAGACACCGCCACGGCGGCCGCGCGCCTGGGCCTGGCCGCGCTGCTGGCCTGTGCGCCGGCGCTGGCCAAGGCCGACGACGCGGCCGACTACCCCTCGCGCCCGGTCCGCTTCGTCGTGCCTTACGCCACCGGCGGCCTGCCCGATACGGTGGCCCGCATCATCGGCCAACGCCTGACCGAGCACCTGGGCAGATCCTTCGTGGTCGAGAACAAGCCCGGCGCCAACGGCGTGGTGGCCGCGCAGACACTGATGGGCAGCCCGCACGATGGCTATACCTTCCTGGTGACCGACGGCTCGATGATGTCGATCAACCCGTCGCTGTACAAAGACCTCGCCTACGACCCCAAGCGCGACTTCGTGCCTGTGTCGCTGGTAGCCACCTCGCCGCTGTTCATCGCCGCCCGGCCCGACTTCCCCGCCAACACGCTGCAGGAATTCGTCGAGCTGGCCAAGAAGAGTCCCACGGGCATCACCTATGGTTCCTCGGGCGTGGGCAGCAGCCACCACCTGACGATGGAAGCCCTGAAAAGCGCGCTGAACCTGCGCCTGGACCACGTGCCGTTCCGGGGTTCGGGCCAGGCCGTGCCCGCGCTGGTGGGCAAGCAGGTAGACCTGGTGGTGGCCGCGCTGCCCTCGCTGGCGGGTTTCGCGCAGAAGGGACAGGCCAAGATCCTGGCCACGAATTCCCTCAAGCGCTCGACCCTGGCGCCCAACGTTCCGGCCATCTCCGAGATCGTTCCCGATTTCAACTTCGCGGTCACCGTGGGGGTGCTGGCGCCCACCGGCACGCCCCAGGCCATCGTGCAGAAGCTCAGCGCCGAGATCGCCAAGGTGGTCAAGCAGCCCGAGGTCATCAAGCAATTGCAGGGGCTGGGCATCGAACCCGTGGGCGGAACGCCGTCCGAGTACACGCAAGCCATCGATGAGGAAGCCCGCCGCTATGCCGGCCCGATCAAGGCCGCGGGCATCAAGCCAGAGAATTGAAGGAGAAGCAGCATGTTGTCGCGTGAAAAGAACGAGCGGCTGTGCCGCGTGGAGGGCGACGCCCCGATGGGCGCGCTGATGCGCCGCCACTGGCTGCCGCTGTGCCTGATCGAGGAAGTGGCCGAGCCGGACGGCGCGCCGGTGCATGCCCGCTTGCTGGGCCTGGATCTGGTCGTGTTCCGCGACACCCAGGGCCGCATCGGCGCGCTGGACGAGAAATGCCCGCACCGGCGGGTCTCGCTGGTCTACGGCCGCAACGAGGAAGGCGGCCTGCGCTGCCTCTACCATGGCTGGAAGATGGACGTGAGCGGACAAGTGCTGGACATGGCGTCCGAGCCCGGGACCAGCCCCATGGCCTCGAAAGTCCGGACCCAGGCCTATCCCACGCGGGAGTGGGGCGGCATGGTCTGGGTCTTCCTGGGCAAGGCAGACGATGCGCCCGAATTCGTTCCTCCATCCTGGGCGCCGACCCGGGACGCCAAGGTCAGCATCGCCAAGGTCATCCTGCCCTGCAATTGGGCGCAGGTACTGGAAGGCGCGATCGACTCGGCCCACAGTTCCAGCCTGCACTCGTCGGACTTCGTGCCGGCCAAGGTCAACGGCGCCGAGGCCACCGACAAGAATTGGCTGCGCCCGTCCACCGACAAGGCACCCCGCCTGCAGGTCGAGCGCACGCCCTACGGTTTCCGCTACGCCGCCATCCGCCGTCCCATCTTCGATGCCGACACGCAGGACTACGTGCGATCGACGGTGTTCGTCGCCCCGTTCACGGTGCTGGTCCCGCCCAACAACCTCTACAACGTCGCCAATGTGAACGTGCCCATGGACGACACGAACACGGCGTTCTACTTCCTGGCCTGGGGCCATCCGGCCAAGACGCCCGATACCGAGACCTGGCGCAAGTTCCTGCGCGCGCAGGTCGGCCCGGACGTGGATGACCGCTACCGGCCGCACCGCAACCACGACAACCGCTTCTGGCAGGACCGCCAGGCGATGAAGGCGGGCAACTTCACCGGCATCACCGGCTTTCCCAACCAGGACATCGCCATGTGGGTGACCATGGGCCCCCTGGCCGACCGGTCCGAGGAAAGGCTGGGCACCAGCGACCTGGCCATCGTCGAGTTCCGGCGCCGGATGCTGGCGGCGCTGGACGAGTTCGCGGCGGGCGAAGCGCCCATCGCCCTCGGCGAGAACGCCATTCCCGAGGAGATCTGTTCGTTCCAGGCCATCGTGCCCAAGTCGGTCGACTGGCGCGAGTACCAGGTGTCCCATGTGTGGGACGACGTACCCGCCACCCGGCGACTCGACGCCAACTACGAGGTGTAGCCAGGGGAAGCCTCATGTCGATTGCTCCAATGCGGCTGGGCATAGCCGGCCTGGGACGTGCCTTTTCGCTGATGTTGCCGACCTTCCTGGGCGATGCGCGCATCGTGCTGGCGGCGGCTTGCGATCCGCGGGAGGCCGCCCGCGCGCAGTTCGCGCGCGACTTCGGCGTGCCGGTGCACGGCGACATCGATGCGCTGGCGGCCGATCCGTCGCTGGACGCGATCTACATCGCCAGCCCCCACCAGTTCCACGCCCGCCACGCCGAGATCGCCGCGGCGCATGGCAAGCACGTGCTGGTGGAAAAACCCATGGCGTTGGCGATGGACGAATGCGACCGCATGATCGCGGCCTGCGAGCGCGCCGGCGTGCACCTGATCGTGGGCCACTGCCACAGCTTCGACACGCCCTACCTGAAGACCCGCGAACTGATCGCCAGCGGGGAGTTCGGCCAGGTCCGCATGATCCACGCGCTGAACTACACCGACTACCTCTACCGTCCGCGCCGGCCGGAGGAACTGGTCACGGCCGAAGGCGGCGGCGCCATCTTCAGCCAGGCCGCGCACCAGGTGGACATCGTGCGGCTGCTGGCGGGCTCGCCGCCCACGCGGCTGCGCGCCGCGGTCGGCAACTGGGATCCGCGCCGCGTCACCGAGGGTGCCTACTCGGCCATGCTGTGGTTCGAGTCCGGCGCCTACGCCTCGCTGTCCTACAACGGCTACGCGCATTTCGATTCCGACGAATGGACGGGCTGGACAGGCGAGATGGGCAACCGCAAGTCGCCCGACGACTACGGCGCCGCGCGGCGCAAGCTGGCCGCCGTGGCCTCGCCGGAAGAAGAAGCCCGCGCCAAGGCCGCCGGCACCTATGGCGGATCGGCCTACAAGCCGCCGGCCGCCGACGACGAAGCCCGCGCCTACCAGCACTTCGGCCCCATCATCGTGTCCTGCGACCATGCCGACCTGCGGCCGCTGCCGGACGGCATCGCCATCCACGCCGACGAAGAGAAACGATGGGTGCCGCTGGACCGGCCGGCCGTGCCGCGCCACGAGGTCATCGATGAACTCGCGGCCGCCGTGCGGCGGGGCCTGCCGCCCCGGCACGACGGCCGCTGGGCCCGGGCCACGCTGGAGATCTGCCTGGCGATGCTGCAATCATCCAAGGACGGCCGGGACGTCCCGCTGGCGCATCAGCCGTCCTGGTAGTCGCCCGCCGGGCGCGCCAGGAAATCGCCGACGTAGACGAGGTGCTCGAACGGCAGTTCATGCCGGCCAGCCACCTCCACCAGCGTATCCAGCGTGGCGCGCAGCACCTGCTGCCGCGCCTCGCGTCCCGCGTGGCAGACGATGGCCGCCGGCGTGTCGCCCGGATAGCCGGCGCGCAATTCCTCCACCACCCTGGCCAGGTCGGTCCGCATCGTGAACAGGACCAGCGCGCTGCGGCTCTGCGCCAGCACCGACAGGCGATCGCGGCCGCCATAGCCTTCGTTGGCGTTCTTGCCCAGGCTCAGGATCACCGACTGGCTGTCGCTCCCGCCCGTCACGGCGCACCCCAGCGCCGCGTTGCCGGCGGCGAAGCTGGAGATGCCCGGCACGACCTCGGGCCCGAGGTCGCGGAACGCGTCCAGGTAGCCGATCTGCGGACCGTACAGCGTCGGATCGCCCTGCGTGAGGACCGCCACCGTGCCACCCGCCGCGACGCAATCGCGGATAGCCTGGCGGCGGGGAGCCTCTTCCGCCTCGACCTCTTCCGGCGAGGCGCGCCGCCTCGCCATGGGCGTGAAGAGGCCGTGGCCGGCTTCCATGAACCGCCTGCCGGCCAGTTGCGGATAGCGGGACGGTGCGTCGGCCTGCCCCACCACCAGATCGGCTTCGCGCATGACGCGGTCGGCCCGCAGGGTCAGGTGATCGGGATCCCCCGTTCCCAGGCTGACGAGATAAAGCTTGCCGGGTTTTGTCGGCATCGGGTTCCTCCTGGGACTTAGCGGTCGGTCCGCCACATGCCGTCGCGCGCCATCCTGTCCACGATCTCGCCGATCAGGCCCGCGATGGCCGAAACGGCCTTGCCTGGCCCCTTGGTCTTGGCGAAGACCAGCGCGACGGCGCGCTGGAACGGCGGATCGACGATGCGGGCGGCCTGCACCTCGCCCTTGCCGACCTCGGTCCATACCGCGTGCAGCGGCAGCACCGTGTACAGCCGCTCGCGCGCGACCAGCGAGGCCTGGAGCGGCAGCGAATCGGCCTCGATCACCGGGGCCAGCGTGATGTGTTCCTGGCGCGCGATGGAATCGAGCGCGGTGCGCAGCCCGTTGGGCGCGCTGGGCAGGATGAAGGGCAGCTCGTGCAGGCTGCGGAAGGGCACTTCCTCCTGCGCGGTCAGGCGGTCGCCCGCGGGCCCGATCAGGTAGCTGTCCACCGTGGCCAGACACTGCTCATGCTCGGGCAACGCGCCGCCGTAGCGGTACAGGATGCCGATGTCCACCCGCGCGTCGACCAGCCACTCCTCGACCTGGCCGCTGGATCCTTCCAGCACCTTCAGGTTGACGCCGGGATAGCGGGCCCGCACCTCGGTGAAGAGCTGGCCCACCAGATGGTGGCCGATGGACGGCAGGGTGCCCAGCGTGACGCGGCCACTGGCGTCGCGCGCCTGCTCGCGGATCTCGCTTTCCAGTTGCTCGGCATCGGCCAGCAGCGCGCGCACCTGGGGGAAGATGCGCTGCCCCACGTCCGACAGCTCCACGCCCCGGCCGGTGCGCACGAACAGCCGCGTGCCGCACTCGCGTTCGAGCGCGTTCAACTGCCGGCTGAGCAAGGATTGATTGCTGTTCAGGAACAGGGCCGCGCGCGTCAGGCTGCCCAGTTCGCCGATCGCGAGAAAAGCCCGCCATTTCTGCAGGCTGGCGGTGACGTCCAGCTGGATGCTGGTGGCTTTCGGATGCTGCATCGCAAGCGGCGCTCGTCCAGGAAAAGAAGACGAGTTTATACCCCGCCCGCGCGTCGCGGGGCGCCCTGGACCTCCGCCCGGCCGCTACCGCCCCTTGAACACCGGCGCCCGCTTTTCGCGGAACGCGGCCTGCGCCTCGGCGGCATCCTCGGTGGTGGCGATGATCGCTGTCATGTCCTGTTCGTAGCGATAGCCGTCGCGCAGGCTCATGTCCTCGATGGTGTTCAGCGTGTGCTTGCCCATGCGCGTGGAGACGGGGCTCTTGGCGGCGATGACGCCGGCCATCTCCATCGCGGCGGGCAGCAGGTCTTCCTGAGCCGTACAGGCCTCGACGATGCCGAGCCGGTAGAGTTCGGCCGCCGGCACCCGGTAGCCGGTCAGCATCATGCGCCGCAGCAGCGAATGGGGAAACAGGCGCATCGCATGGCGGCATCCGCCCAAGAGGCCCACGTCCACTTCGGGCAGGCCCAGCGAGGCGCGCTCGGAGGCGATCAGCACGTCGGCCGAGGCCACCATGGCCAGCCCGGATCCCAGCGCCGGGCCGTTGATGGCCGCCACCACGGGCTTGGCGCATTCGCGGATGGCGTGGAAGCACTCGCGGGTGCGGCGCAGGTGAGCGGGCAGGTCGCCCGGACCCTTGATCACGTCGGCCCGCCCTTTCAGGTCGGCGCCGGCGCAGAACACCTTCCCCGCCCCGGTCAGCACCACCACCCGGACCTCGGGCGTCTCGGATATCCAGTCCAGCGCGGCGGTCAGTTCATCGTTCAGCACGCGGGTCAGGGCATTGACCGGCGGGCTGTCCAGGGTCACCAGCGCGATGTGGCCATCCACCCGCAGTTGCAGTTGCTTGAATTCGTTCATGGAAAAGGGTCGTGATCGTGGGCAGGATACGCAGCGAGTCTAGGCGCGCGCGCAACCCGCGCAAAGGCGGGCGCGGTCAAGGCTGCTATGCGCCCGGCGCCATAGCGCGCGCGGGCGGCGCGCCCGATAATGCGTGCAAGACGAGAGGAGCCCATGCCGAGAATCGACCTGCCCACGCCCGAAACCATGAGCCCGGAACAACGCCGGGTGCACGACAAAGTCATCGCCGGCAAGCGTGGCCGGCTGCGTGGCCCGCTGCGCGCCGCGCTGTACAACCCCGAGCTGGCCGAGCGCTGGTCGGCCATGGGCGAACTGCTGCGCTACGACACCACGCTGCCGCCCCGGCTGTCGGAACTGGCCATCCTGGTCACGGCCCGGGCCTGCAGCTCGCCCTTCGAGTGGGCCGCCCACAAGACCGAGGCCGAGAAGGCGGGCGTGGAAGCCTGGATCATCGAGGCGCTGCGCGAACGCCGCATCCCCATCGAGCTGGCGCAGGACGATGCGCTGGTGGTGCGCTACGCCAGCGAGCTGAACGCCCACCGGTCGGTGTCCGACGCCACCTATGCCGCGACGCTGGCCCGTTTCGGCGCGCGCGCGGTGGTGGAGCTGACCGCGCTGATCGGTTACTACACGTTGGTGGCGATGACGCTGAACGCGCACGAAATCCCCCTGGAACCCGGCGTCGTCGCCGCCTTCCCGCTACCCCAGGACGACGAGGCGGTCTGGGGCAAGGCACGATGAGCGGCGGCACGCGGCAGGCCGCCACCCCGATCACGGGCTGGGATTGCCATAACCACCTGCTCGGCCCCTACGACCGCTTTCCGCTGGCGGCCGAACGCAGCTACACGCCGCCGGAAGCGCTGGTCGCGGACCACTCGGCCATGCTCGCGAGCCAGGGGCTGTCGCACGCGGTGCTGGTGCATCCCAGCGCGTACGGGGAAGACTATTCGCTGCTGTTCCATGCGCTGGCGGCGCAAGATCACCTGCGCGGCGTCATCGTCGCGCGCCCGGGCACGCCGCTGGACCTGGCCACGCTGCGCGAACGCGGCGTGCGCGCGCTGCGCTACAGCCACCGCAGCGGCGCGGCCGGGAATTTCGCCGGCAGCGCCTCGATCGAGGATCTCCAACAGATGGCCCGCGCGGTGGCCGATGCCGGACTGCACGTCGAACTGTGGACCGACTGCCGGGCCCTGCCGGGCATCGCGCCGGTGCTGGCGGACCTGCCCTGCCCGGTCGTGATCGACCACATGGGCAGCTTCGACGTGGAGGCGGGCACGGACGACCCGGGTTTCCAGCAACTGGCCAGGCTGCTGGGCGACGGCAAGGCCTGGGTCAAGCTGTCGGCCTACCGCAGCCTGCTGGATACGCCGGACCCGGAGCCCGGCCGCCCCTTCCATCGCGCCCTGGTCGAGGCCAATCCCGACCAGCTCGTCTGGGGCAGCGACTGGCCCCACATCCGCATCGATCCGTGGCCCGGCACGCGCCGGCTGTTCGACACCTTCCTGGCGTGGACCGACAGCGAACCGCTGGCGCGCCGGATCCTGGTCGACAACCCGACCCGGCTCTACGCATAAGGCGCGCTCATCCTTCCAGCACGGGCTCCGTGCGCCGGAAGGACGGCCGCGCCGCGATTTCGTCGTACCATGCGGCCAGGTGCTGCGCCCGCTCGCGCCATTGCAGCGCGCCAAAGCGGAAATCCAGGTAGCCCAGCGCGCAGCCCAGCCCGATGTGGCCGATGCCGAACGGGGCAGCCGCCAGTTCCCGCGCCTCGCCCTCCAGCCGGCGCAGCGATGCCTCGGTCTTGATCCGGAAGGCATCGATGAGCGCATCCGAGCGCTGCGCCGCGTCCCGGTCGGCCTCGTTGCGCCAGAGGATCAGCACATCCAGCAGGCCGTCGGCGAAGGCATGCCAGCGCAGGGCCCGCCACTTTTCCTCGCTCCGGGCAGGAAACAGGTCGCCGCCGGCCAGGTCGTCCAGGTATTCGCAGATGACCGCCGAATCGAACAAGGCCATGCCGTCGTCCAATACCAGCGTGGGGATCTTGCTGAGCGGGTTGTCGCGCATGATCTGCGGATTGGGCCGCAGCATGGCCGCGACCGACCGCACGCGCTCCACGCGCTCCTCCAGCCTGAGCTCGTACAGGCAGACCATGACCTTGCGTACATACGGCGACTTGGGCGACCAGTGCAGCTTCATGTCCACTCCCATCAGATGGCGCCCGCGGCGCGCAACGCTTCGATGCCGGCCGCGTCGTAGCCCAGCTCGGCCAGGATCTCCGCGCTGTGCTGGCCCAGCGTGGGCGGCGCCGCGAGACCCGGCAGCGCCGCGTCGGCGAACCGCATGGGACTGGCGACCTGCGGGACCCGGCCTCCGCTGGGATGCTCGATATGGCGCAGCAGGCCGCGCGCGATCGTCTGCGGCTCCTCGAACACCTCGGCCACGGTGTTGATCGGGCCGCACGGCACGCCGGCGCCGTCGAGCAAGGCAAGCAGGCTCGCGCGGTCGCGCCGCGCGAGATCCTCGCGCAGCATCGCCGACAACCGTTCGATATGGCGCACCCGCTGCGCGTTGGTGGCGTAGCGTTCGTCCGCCGCCCATTCCGCGTGGCCGAGGGCCTCGCACAGCTTGCGGAACTGGCCGTCGTTGCCCACCACCAGGATGATGTCGCCGTCGGCGCAGCGGTAGACGTCCTGCGGCTGGATGTTGGGATGGGCGTTGCCGTTGCGCCGGGGCGGCTTGCCGGACACAAGGTAGTTCATCGCCTGGTTGGCCAGGGTGGCCACCTGCACGTCGAACATGCCGATGTCGATGTACTCGCCCTTGCCCGTCTCGTTGCGGCGGGCCAGCGCGGCCAGCACGGCTACCGCCGTGTACATGCCGGTCATCAGGTCGACGATGGGCACGCCCACCTTCTGCGGACCGCCGCCGGGACGGCCGTCGCGCTCGCCGGTCACGCTCATCAGGCCGCCCATGGCCTGTATCAGGAAGTCGTAGGCGGGCTGGTCGCGGCGCGGCCCGGTCTGCCCGAAGCCGGTGACCGAGCAATAGATCAGCCGCGGGTTCAGGGCGCGCAGCGACGCCTCGTCCAGCCCGTAGCGCGCCAGCGTGCCGAATTTGTAGTTTTCAAGCAGGATGTCGGCGCGCATGGCCAGTTCCCGCACGATGCGCTGGCCTTCGGGCGTGTCGAGCCCGACCGTGATCGACCGCTTGCCGCGGTTGACCGCGAGGTAATAGCCGGCTTCTTCGGTATCTTCGCCCCGGCCGTCCTTCAGGAAGGGCGGTCCCCAGGCGCGGGTGTCGTCGCCGCTGCCCGGGCGCTCCACCTTGATGACGTCGGCGCCCAGGTCGGCCAGGGTCTGGCTGGCCCAGGGGGCGGCCAGGATACGGCTCAGGTCCAGGACCTTGACGTGCGACAACGGGCCCGTCGATCGATGCATACATTCCTCCGCGTTCGCGCCGACGGCCGGACGCGTCTCGTCCCGTCCGCGCCTGTCGCCGCAGTCCGGACTCTAGGGGCGCGGCGCGGGCTTGCCTACTGCCTGGGCCGGCAAGACTGCAATGCGTACATGCGCATAACGTGCGCGCTATATCCGCGGCGCGCAGGCAGAAATGCCGCGGGGGTACACCGCGCGCGCGGCGCGGACCGGAATAATGGGCCAGACCTCACGGCCATTCCCTCAGGAGACCTCATCGATGAACGACGCGCACGACCAGACCCCGCCCACCCCTGCCCGCCTGAGGATAGGCGTCGCCGGCGCGGGCGCCATCGGCGGCTTTCTGGCCGCCCGCCTGGCCCTGGCGGGCAACGACGTCAGCGTGCTGGCGCGGGGCGCCACGCTGCGCGCGCTGGACGAACACGGCATACGGCTGGACAGCGGCGGCGCGCGATCGGCCGCCCGCGTCCGCGCCAGCGACGATCCGGAGCGGCTGGGCCCCCAGGACCTGTTGATCCTGGCGGTCAAGTCGCCGTCGCTGCCCGGCCTGGCCGACCGCCTGGGTCCCATGATCGGACCGGACACCCTCGTACTGCCCGCCCTGAACGGCGTCCCGTGGTGGTTCTTCCAGTCGGGCGGCGGCCCGCTGGCCGGCCACCGACTGCGCGCCGTGGATCCCGACGGCCGGCTCGAACACGCCATCCCCGCGGACCGCATCCTGGGTTTCGTGGTGTTTCCCTCCAGCTCCTGCCCCGAACCCGGCGTGGTCGCCCACGCCTCGGGGTCGCGGCTGGTGGTGGGCGAGCCGGGCGGCGGCGCCAGCCCGCGCGCGCAGAACGTGGCCGCGTGCCTGGCCGCCGCCGGCTTCGAGGCATCCGCCAACCCCGACATCCGCCGCATCGTCTGGGAAAAACTGCTGGGCAACGCCTGCTTCAACCCGGTCAGCCTGCTGACGGGCTCGCACACCGACCTGCTGATCGACGACGAACGCGTCAACCGCCTGTTCCAGGCCATGATGCGCGAACTGCTGGCCATGGGCGACGCGCTGGGCCTGCCGTTGGCCATCGAGCCCCCGGCGCGGCTGGCGGTCACGCGCAAGCTGGGCCACATCAAGACCTCGATGCTGCAGGACGTGGAAGCGGGCCGCGCGGTGGAACTGGACAGCATCCTGGGCGCGGCCGTCGAGATCGCCGCCGAACTGGGCGTGCCCGCGCCGCTGCTCGACACGGTCTATGCGCTGGCGCGGGTGCGCGCCGAACGGCTGGGCCTGTACGCCGCGCCCGGTTAACGCCCACGCCATAGCAGCTTTGCGCGGCGGCGCCTATCCGGCGGCGAAGCCCGCCCGATACCATGCCCGGACACCGACAAGACAGGCGGCCACGCCCGCCACGGAGGAGACTGCCATGCACACCAGACGCCTTGCGGCATGCCTGATCGCGAGCTGCACCCTGGGGATTTTCACGGCACCGGCCATGGCGCAGGACGCCTCGTGGCCCACGCGACCGATCCGCTTCATCGTGCCCTTCCCACCCGGCGGACCGACCGACACCTATGTGCGCACCATCGCCGGCCCCCTGGGCGAAGCGCTCAAGCAGACCATCGTCGTCGAGAACCGCGCGGGAGCGGGCGGCTCGATCGGCACCGCCGCCGTGGCCAAGGCGCCGCCGGACGGCTACACCATGGGCCTGGGCGCGGGAGGCGCGCTGATGGTCATGCCCCACCTGATGAAGGTTCCCTATTCGGTCACGCAGGACCTGACCTACGTTTCCAGCCTGGCCCAGGTGCCCGCCGTCATCGCGGTCAACGCCAAATCCGGCATCACCAACATGGCGCAGTTCCTGGAACGCGCCCGCAGCCATCCCGGCAAGATGAACTATGCCAGCGCGGGCACCGGCACCATGGTCCACCTGGCCGGCGAACGCTTCAAGCGCGAGGCGGGCATCGACATCGTCCACGTGCCCTATGCCGGCGCGGCCCCCGCGATCACCGATCTCCTGGGCGGACAGGTCGAATCCATGGTCTCGGACCTGACCCCCATCCTGCCCCACGTGCAGGCGGGCACCGTCCGGGTACTGGCGGTGACCACCGAGAAGCGGACCCCGCTGCTGCCCAACGCGCCCACCCTGGTCGAGCTGGGCTACCCCAAGGTCGTGCAGGCGACCGAATACGGCGTCATCATGCCGCCCGGCACCCCGGCCGCCATCGTCAACCGCGTCCAGCGCGAGCTGGCGGCCATCCTGGCCACGCCCGAGGTGCGCAAGGCCTACGAGCAGATGGGTTCGCTTGCCGTCTCCAGCTCGCCCGAGCAATATCGCAAGAACGTCCTCGGCAGCTATGAGTTCTGGGGCCAATTCATCAAGGAAACCGGCATCTCGCTGAACTGACCGATTCCCACAGGAAACCTTGCCATGCCAGCCTCCACCGGCCAGACCATCGCCCAGAAGATCCTCGCCCGCGCCGCGGGCCGCGAGACCGTGGCGCCGGGCGAATACGTCAACTGTGTGCCGGACCACGTGGTCACCCAGGAAATGGTCTGGCCCATGCACAAGCGCAACCTGGAGAAAATAGGCGCGACCTCGTTCGCCCGGCCCGAGAAGGCCATCATCGTCATCGACCACACGCCGGCGGCCGCCACCGGTTCGCCGCACGCCGCGACGCATCACATGCTCAAGCAGCTGACGCGCGACTTCGGGGTCGACAACTTCTACGGCCCCAACACCGGGCTGCGCCACCTGGTGCTGGTCGAGCGCGGCTACGCCCGGCCCGGGTCCCTGGTCTTTTCGGACGAAGGCAACATCGCCTCGATCGGCGCGGTGGGCGCGCTGAACATTTCCATGTCCACCGACGTGCTGGCGCCGCTGCTCAACGACCAGCACTGGGTCTGCGTGCCGCGCACGGTACGGATCGAACTGGTGGGCAGCCTGCCCTTCGGCGTGACCGGACGCGACCTGGTCCAGTCCATCATTCGCGACCACGAGGAACAGGGCACCTTCCTGCAATGCTGCGTCGAGTACGGCGGGCCGGCGCTGGCCGGGCTGAGCCTGGACGACCGGCAGGCCATCCTGGCCTCGACCTTCCACACGGGGTCCGATACCGCCATCATGGACGTCGATGCGCGCGCGCTCGACTACGTCGACGAACGCGCCGATGGCCGGCCGTATCAAGTCCTGCGCAGCGACCCGGACGCTGACTACGCGGCGGTGCTGACCTACGATCTGTCGCAACTGACCCCCATGGTGACCGTGCCGCCCACGCAAAGCGGCGCGGTGGACGTCGCGCAAGTGGCGGGCCGACGCATCGACCAGGCCGCCGTGGGGTCCTGCGCCAACAACCGGCTGGAAGACATGCGGGCGACGGCCGCCGTGCTGCGCGGCCGCCGGATCGCACAGCACGTCACGATGTACATCTCGCCGGGCAGCCAGAACGTCTACGCCGCGGCCGCCCGCGAAGGGTTGCTGGAGGTGTTCGCCGAGGCCGGCGCCACCGTGCTGTCGCCCGGCTGCAATACCTGTTGGGGCTACCTGGGCGTGCTCAGCGGCGAGGACGTCTCGATCACCACCCACCAGTTCAACTACCAGGGCCGCAACGGCAGCACCCAGGCCGCGGTCCACCTCGCCTCGCCCTATACGGTGGCGGCCTCGGCCGTGGCCGGCGAGATCACCGACCCCCGCCCGCTGCTGGCGGGCCGGCTTTGAGGAGCGGCACGACATGAACGAAGCATCCTCCGTGCGCACCCTGCGGGGCCGGGTCTGGAAGTTCGGCGACCAGGTCTGCGGCGACGACGGCATCATCGAATTCGCCGCGGTGCGCGACGGCTTCGGCAAGCCGTTCGACCTGGACGCGCTCAGGCAGATGTGTTTTCGCCAATTGCGGCCCGAATTCCCGTCGAACGTCCAGCCGGGCGACATCGTCGTCGGCGGCAAGAACTTCGCGCATCACAACCACGTGGAAGTCAGCGTCGCCATCAAGGCATCGGGCATCGCCGCGGTGCTGGTGGAATCCTGCGAATCGGGCTTCATCCGGCGGGCGCTCAGCCAGGGCCTGCCGATACTGCTCGTCCCCGGCATCACGCAGGCCGTGGCCGACGGCGACGTGATCGGCGTCACGCCGGCCACCGGCGCGATCGAACTGGCCGACGGCCGCGTCATCCCGTCGCCGCCGTTTTCGCCGCAGATGGTGCGGATCTGGGAGAGCGGCGGGCTGGTCAACGCGCTGGCTGGCGAGTTCGCGGCGCGCTAGCGTCAACGGTAGGTTCTTGAACCGTCCTTGACCGGTGGGGTGGGGCGGCCCGCGGTGGGGCGCCCCACCCCACCGGTCAAGGACTACCGACGATGATGAGTGACGATCGCAGATTCAAGGACGGCGAAAGTTCTTTATCCCATTCAAGAAGAGAAGACCGACCGCACTGAAGCCCGCGGATCTGCGCGACCAGCGGTGCAGGTCTTGTCCGGGGTGCCGGGGCCCTCCCGCCCCACCCTTGTTCTCCACAATGAACGGTTGCTTCAACTCACGCCCCAGGGCATCGGCGATCGGACGTGCGATATTGTCGGCCAGGCCGCCGGCGGCATAGGGCACGACGATGGTCACCGGCCCCGCCGGATAGGATTCCGCGGCCGCGAACACCGGCCCCTGGACCGCAAGGCCCAGCGCGATGAAGCGAATTGCTTTGAACATTGCCACCGGATCTCCTCAGCGATGTCGGGTGCCTTGTCGGCACGATGTATACATCCCGGCCATAACGTTGCACGAATCTGTTTCGTGCATGCGTTCCGTGGGATTTGTCCTCACCAATCACCATGGTGTGCCGAACGGATGGCCGAAACAACCTGCATTCCGGTCACAACTGCGTTGACCATTTGCCAAAAGTGAAACGGCCCGCGGGCAAGGCGGGCCGGAACGCTGGAGAAAAAACCGGAAGACCCTACAACAGCTGGCGGATATCGCTGGTCAGGGCGTCGGCGCCGGCGGTGTGGCGGGCGAACAGGCGCAGGTGGCCCTCGGGGTCGTAGATGTAGACGCCGGCGGTGTGGTCCATGGTGTAGGAACCAGGCTCCTTGCCGGGCACCTTGGCGTAGAACACCTTGAAGGACTTGGCCACGCGGGCGGTGGCGTCGGCGTCGCCGCGCAGCCCCAGGAAGCTGGGGTCGAACTGGGTCACGTAGGCGCGCAGAATCTCGGGCGTATCGCGTTCGGGGTCCACGGTCACGAATGCCACCTGGAGCCGGTCGCCGTCCTTGCCCAGGCTGTTCTTGACCTGCACGAACTCGGCCAGCGCGGTCGGGCAGACGTCGGGGCATTGCACGAAGCCGAAGAACACCACCAGGACCTTGCCCTTGAAATCCTGCAGCGTGCGCGGCTGGCCGTTGAAATCCGTCAACGACAGATCGGTGCCCAGGTCCGACCCACTGACGTCGGTGCTGTTGAACGACGGCTTCTTTTCGCAAGCCGCCAGCATCGCCGCCGCCACGGCGGCGGCGCCGGCGCGCAGGACGAAACGACGGGAAACACCAAACTCGGCCATGACTACCTCACATCCAGTGGTCGACCAGCAGCGCCGCGAAGAGCAGCGACAGATACAGGATCGAATAGCGAAACAACCGCCGCGCCAGCTCGTCGCTGTAGTGGCGGTAGAGCTTCCAGGCATAGCCCACGAACACCGCGCCCAGGACCACGGCGCTGACCAGGTAGACCAGCCCGCTCATGCGGATGACATAGGGCAGCACCGTGGTGGCGAACAGCGCCACGGAGTAGAGCAGGATGTGCAGCCGCGTGAGCTTCTGGCCGTGCGTGACGGGCAGCATGGGCAGGCCGGCGTTCTCGTAATCCTTGGTGCGGTACAGCGCCAGGGCCCAGAAATGGGGGGGCGTCCAGATGAAGATGATCAGCACCAGCAGCCACGCTTCGGCCGGGACGTTGTTGGCCACGGCGGCCCAGCCCAATGCCGGCGGCATCGCGCCGGAAAGGCCGCCGATGACGATGTTCTGCGGCGTGCGCGGCTTCAGGATGACGGTATAGATGATGGCGTAGCCGACGAAGGTCGCGAAGGTCAGCCACATGGTCAGCGGATTGACCAGGGTATAGAGCACCAGCATCCCAAGTCCGCCGACCACGCCCGACATGCCGATGATCTGCAGGGCGCCGATGTCGCCCCGGGCGGAGGGCCGGTGCGCGGTGCGGACCATGCGCGCGTCGACCTGCTCCTCGATCAGGCAATTGATCGCGAACGCGGCTGCCGCGAGCAGCCAGATGCCCACGGTCGCCGCGACGACCGTGCGCCACGGCGGCACGGCGGGCGTGGCCAGGAACATGCCGATGACTGCGCAGAAAACGGCAAGCTGGCTGACCCGAGGCTTGGTCAACACCCAATATTGCCGAAGACGCAGACTGACGGTAGACACAGTAATGCTTTCCATGAGGATTCCCGAACTTCAGTAGGCCCTCGCGCCGTTCGCCGGCGCGTGGCGGGCCCGTGCCAGCCTGACCAGCAGCGTCACGCACAGGATGGTCAGGACGGCGGCCCCGCCGTTATGCAGCACCGCGATCACTATAGGCCATTGCAGGAAAATGCTGGTCAGCCCGGTCAGCAGTTGCACCACGAGCATGGCCAGCAGCGCCCGCGACGGCCCCTGCAGGCCTTCGTAGCGGCGCAGCCTGAGCGCCAGGCCGCCCAGGTAGATCAAGACCACGAACGCGAAATTGCGGTGCGTCCAGTGGATGGCGGTGAGCGCGCTTTGCGAGATGATCTCGCCCGAAGGCAGCTCGCCCAGCCCGCGCACGATCGAATAGCCGCCGTGGAAATCCATATCCGGCACCCACTGCCCGTGGCAGGTCGGAAAATCCATGCAGGCCAAGGCCGCGTAGTTCGTGCTGACCCAGCCGCCCAGCGCCAGCTGCGTATACAGCAACACCAGGCCAACAGCCACGTATTTCCGCCAACGTCCGGCTTCTGGCACGATATCCGGCAGCACGGTCTGCCTGGCCGACAGCCAGGTCAGCAACGCCAGCAGGCTGATCCCGCCCAGCAGGTGGGCGGTGACCACGGCCGGCATCAGTTGGTGGGTGACGGTCCAGGCGCCGAAAGCCCCCTGCAGGCAGACCGCCGGCAGGATCACCGTGGCCAGCCAGGGCGACTGCGCCAGCGCCTTGCGGTGGCGCCAGGCCATGAACACGATGGCGATGATCAGGATGCCCAGCAGGGTGCCCGCGTAGCGGTGGACCATCTCTATCCAGGCCTTGAACAGTGTAACCGGTCCCTCGGGCATGGCCGTCGCGGCGGCGTGGATGTCGTGCCGCGCCCCGATGGGCGAGGCATTGCCGTAGCAGCCCGGCCAGTCGGGGCAGCCCAGACCCGAATCGGTCAGCCGCACGAACGCGCCGAACATGATCAGGTCGAAGGTCAGGAACATCGTGATCGCCACCAGCCTGGCGTAGCGGGCGCGGGTCCGGGAGGTCCCCTGCTCGGGGCGTTGCGTGTCCATGCTGCGCTACCCCTAGCCGATGCGCGAAGCGTGCAACAGCTTGCCGATGTCGTCGCGCAGGCGCAAAGGATCGGGATTCTCGGGGAAACGAAGCATCAGGTTGTTGCGCGGGTCGATCAGCCAGATGTGCTGGCTCAGCGCGGCGGGCGTGGCGTCCACGCCGGGCGGCAGCGCGAGGAAGCGGCCTACCTGCTCGGCCCGGGCCCGGACCATGTGGGTCCCTTCGTAGGCCCGGATGACCATGGTCGGCACGGGCTCGTCGTCCAGGATCAGCCAGACGCGTTCGATACGGCCCACATTCTTGCCCGTGCTGGCATGCGTCTGGCGCATGATGTAGAGCTTCTTGGCGCACTCGTCGCCGCAGTCGCCGCCATGCGCGGCCACCATGACCCATTTGCCGTTCAGGCTGCCCAGGTCGAACGGGCTGCCGTCCAGGTCCGTCAATCGTAATTGTTCGGCCGGCGGAACCGGCCGCTGCGGCTCGACCAGGTCGCCGTAGTTGGTGCCGGCGCTGCCCGGGCGCCACTCCAGGAAATAGACCAGCGCGGCCACCAGCACAGGCGCGGCGCATATCGCCAGCACCGCGTACAGGGCGAACAGCGAGCGCCGGGGCCGGACGGCGGCGCCGCTAGCGTTTCGGACGGAGGACTCGGACAAGGATGACTCCAAAAGCGATGGCGGCGATGGCCGCGAACGAAAACCACTGCAACGCATAACCGCGATGCGTGTCTATATTGGTAGGCGGGCCGGCCCAGTCGCGGACCAGTCCGTCCGGCGCATCGCCTGTCTGTTCCAGCACCGCGGGCAGCAGGGCCACGCCCGTGGCCTTGGCATAGGTGTCCAGCTCCAGGTTCTGCACCCGGGGCGGCGCCCCGGGCCAGCCGGGCAGGCTGGATGCCAGTTCGTCGCGCTTGCGGCCGCTCAGCGCCGGCAGTTCGAACAGCCGGGGCACGCGCGGGACGAGTTCGCCGCGCACCGTGACCGGGCCCGACGGCGTACGGATGGACACCGGGGCATCCGGCACCGGACGCGGCAGCCAGCCTCGCAGCACGGCCACCGCCTGCCGGCCCTCGTCGTCGAACGCCAGCGGCGTCACGACCCAGAAGCCCGGCCGGCCGTCCGCCATGCGGTTGTCCAGCAGCACCGTCCGGTCGGCCAGCCAGTGGCCGGACGCCTGGGCCGAACGCCAGGGGATCAGGTCCTCGCCCGCGCGGTCGGGCCCCAGCGGCAGCGGCGGCAGGGTGCGGCCCGCCTCGAGCGCGGCCAGCGTGGCCGCTTTCTCGTGGGCTCGCCCGAGTTGCCAGCGACCCAGCGAAACCGTGACCACCACGGCCGCGGCCAGCAGCACCAGGGCCAACGGCACCGATCCACCGCCGGCGTGCCTGCGGACGGCCCGCGGAACCGGCGCCGGCATGCCGGAGAGATCGGACGTCGCGCGTTTCATGTGGCGGAAGAAGCGCACGGCACCGCGCGGACTGCCATAATCGCGGGCTGGAGGAGAGATTCGATGCGCATCATAGTAGGCATAGCCTTCGTCGGCATTCTGTACAGCTTGGCTTCCGCCCTGGTCTACCTGATGAGGGATACCGGCAACAGCAAGCGTATGGCCCGTGCGCTGACGGCCCGTATCGGCCTGTCGGTGCTGCTGTTCCTGTTCGTCCTGTTCGCCCATTGGATGGGCTGGATCCAGAGCACCGGCCTGCGTTGACCGGTCCGCGCCAGGCGGCGCGACGTCTGGACGGCCCCGGCGGACCGCGAAGAACGGGCCCTGCCCGGGCCACCGGCAAGTCTCAGCCTGCCAGTTTGCCAGCGCGCCCCACGCCACGGAAGCGGCCAACTGTCGCAGGCCGCGCGAGGACAGATCAACGCTCCATCACGCGCCCGGCCCCCACATCGGAAAAACCGCCCCCCAAGGGCACCGCGGATCCGGCTTTGCCGGTCTGCCAGTGCCGCCCCCTTGAGGGGGAGCGGCCGACGGCCGCTTTGGGGGGTGGGCTTTCCCTTCCGGTCCGCCGGTGCCGCCCCCGGGGGCGCACGTCAGCGCACAGGGGGGGAGCCTTCCGTTGGGACCCTTCCTCTAGAACCAGTAGACGAACAGATACAGGCCCAGCCACACGACGTCGACGAAGTGCCAGTACCAGGCAGCGCCCTCGAAACCGAAATGGTGCGTGGCCGTGAAGTCGCCCCGGATCAGGCGGCGCAGCATCACCGCCAGCATGAGGGCGCCCATGGTGACGTGGAAACCGTGGAAACCCGTCAGCATGTAGAAGGTGGAGCCGAAGGCGCCCGAGGTGAGCTTGAGGTTCAGCTCGGTGTAGGCATGGAAGTATTCATAGGCCTGGAAACCCATGAAGGTCGCGCCCAGCAGGATGGTGACGAACAACCAGAACGCGGCTTTCGCCCGGTTGCTGGCCAGCAGCGCGTGGTGCGAGATGGTGAGCGTCACGCCCGAGGTCAGCAGCAGGGCCGTGTTGATGGTGGGGATCCAGAAGGGCCCCATCGCGGTGAAGGGCTCGATGGTCCCGGCGGGGCCGGTATTGGGCCAGGCGCCGGCGAAGTCGGGCCACAGCACCATCCGGGTGTCGAGATCGGACAGCCAGGGCGTCGTGATCGCGCGGGCATAGAACAGCGCGCCGAAGAAGGCCGCGAAGAACATGACTTCGGAGAAGATGAACCAGCTCATGCTCCAGCGGTAGGAGGCATCGACGCGCTTGCTGTAGAGGCCGCCGGTGGACTCGGCGATGGCATCGCCGAACCAGTGATAGAGCACGAACAGGAAACCGAGGACGCCGGCCAGCACGAACCAGGGGCCGACGCTCACGCTGTTGACCCACAAGGCCATGCCCAGCAGGAAGAACAGCAGCGCCAGGCTGGCCGTGGCGGGATGCATGGACGGAGCCGGCACGAAATAGTACGGCGCCTCCTTGCCCGAAACCGAGTGACTTGCACTCATCTCAACTCTCCTTCGCGAATTCCACAAAACCGCACATGATTCGGAGACGGCCTTCCTGGCCATCCTTGTTCTTCTAACCGACGACCGCCCTGATGATCAGCAGCAGCACTACCACAAACACCATCGCCATCACGACACCGGCGACGATGACATAGATCGGATTGAGCCGGGCGGCGTCGTTGCGGTAGTCCGCCCCGCGCCGCAGGCCCGTGAATGACCACAGCACCGCGCCCAGGGTCTGGAAGAAATTGAGCTTGCGGCCAGCCGCCGATTTCAGATCGTCGCTCAACTCTCGCCTCCGGGCCCGGCGCCGCCGGCGGGCCGCGCCTCGGCGGACCGTCCGCTGATTTCGAAGAACGTGTACGACAGCGTGATCGTATGCACATCCTTCGGCAGCTTGGGATCCACCACGAACACCACCGGGAACTGGCGCGTCTCGCGCGCTTTCAGGTCCTGCTGGGAAAAACAGAAGCATTCCAGCTTCTTGAAATACTGGCCGGCCACCATCGGCGCATAGCTGGGGATGGCCTGCCCCGCCATTTCACGGTCCTGCTGGTTGGCGATTTCGTAGACGATGGTCGCCAGCTCGCCCGGATTGACGTCCATGGACGACTGCACCGGACGGAACCGCCACGGACCGTGGATGTTCGCGTCGAACACGATCTTGACGGTACGGCTGGTGTCGACCTGCGTATTGCGCGCGAAGGCGGCGGCATCGGCGTCGACCTTGGTCAACACGTTGATGCCGGTCACCTCGCATATGGCGCGGTACATCGGAACCAGTGCATAGCCGAAGCCGAACATCATCGCGATGATGACGGCCAGCTTGCCCAGCATCCGACGGTTGTCGGACGCGGGCTTGGCGGGTTGCCTGGGGTCAGGATGCGTCATGCGGGCACCTGCGACACGTATCGGGTCAGCCGAGGAAGACCTTGCGCAGGATCACCGCGAGGAAAAACGCGGCGACCAGAACTGCGAGCGCAAGGCCCGTGCGCCGGTTGCGGCGGCGCTGCTCGGACGTGACCATCTACTTGACCTGGGGCGGCGTTTCGAACGAATGGTACGGCGCCGGCGAAGGAAGCGTCCATTCCAGGCCGCCGTCCTCGGCACCCCAGGGATTGGCGGGAGCGGGCTCGCCATGGCCCCGGTAGGCCTTCAGCACGACGTACAGGAACAGCAGCTGCGACAGACCGAACCAGAAGGCGCCGATGGTGGCGATCTGGTGGAAGTCGGTGAACTGGGCGGCATAGTCCGCATAGCGGCGGGGCATGCCGGCCAGGCCCAGGAAGTGCATCGGGAAGAAAGTGATGTTGAACGAGATCAGCGACGACCAGAAGTGGATCTTGCCCAGCTTTTCGTCATACATCACGCCCGTCCACTTGGGCAGCCAGTAGTAGGTGCCGCCGAACAGCGCGAACAGCGAACCGGCCACCAGCACGTAGTGGAAATGCGCCACCACGTAGTAGGTGTCCTGCACCTGGATGTCGATGGGCGCCACGGCCAGGATCAGGCCCGTGAAGCCGCCCATCGTGAACACGAAGATGAAGCCGATCGCGAACAGCATCGGCGTCTCGAAAGTCATGGAGCCGCGCCACATGGTGGCCAGCCAGTTGAAGATCTTCACGCCGGTCGGCACCGCGATCAGCATGGTCGCGTACATGAAGAACAACTGGCCGGTGACGGGCATGCCGGTCGTGAACATGTGGTGGGCCCACACGATGAACGACAGGATGGCGATCGAGGCCGTGGCATACACCATGGAGGCATAGCCGAACAGGCGCTTGCGGGCGAACACCGGGACGATGGCCGACACGATGCCGAACGCCGGCAAGATCATGATGTAGACCTCGGGGTGCCCGAAGAACCAGAAGATGTGCTGGTACATGACCGGGTCGCCGCCGCCGGCCGCGTTGAAGAACGAGGTGCCGAAGTGGCGGTCGGTCAGCACCATGGTGATGGCGCCGGCCAGCACGGGCATCACGGCGATCAGCAGGTAGGCGGTGATGAGCCAGGTCCAGCAGAACAGCGGCATCTTCATCAGCGTCATGCCGGGCGCGCGCATGTTCAGGACGGTCACGATGATGTTGATCGAGCCCATGATGGACGAAGCGCCCATGATGTGGACCGCGAAGATCGCGAAGTCCATGCCCGGGCCCATCTGGACCGACAGCGGCGCGTACAGCGTCCAGCCCGCGGCGGTGGCGCCGCCGGGCACGAAGAACGAGACCGTCAGCAGGATGGCGGCGACGGGCAGCAGCCAGAAGCTGAAGTTGTTCATCCGCGCGAAGGCCATGTCCGAGGCGCCGATCTGCAGCGGGATCATCCAGTTCGCGAAGCCCACGAAGGCCGGCATGATCGCGCCGAACACCATGATCAGGCCATGCATGGTGGTGAACTGGTTGAACAGTTCGGGCTGGAAGAACTGGATGCCCGGCTCGAACAGCTCGGTGCGCAGCAGCAGCGCGAGCAGTCCGCCTTCCAGCAGCATCGTGAAGGAAAAGATCAGGTACATCGTACCGATATCTTTGTGGTTCGTGGCGAACAGCCAGCGCCGCCAGCCAGTCGGATGACCGTGGGCGTGGTCGTCATGATCGTGCCCGTGGGCGTGATCGATCGCGGTGCTGCTCATGATGGCTCCTTGCTGCTCCGTACTGCTGTCTTCGCTATCGTGACGAAGGCGCTCAATATGTGAAAACTGAACCGGTATTGCATGGCCGCCCCACCGGGGCGGCCGCGCGTCCTTAGCGGGCTGACTTCACATCGGCCGGCTGCACGACGGGATCCTGGCCCTTGCCCGCATTGCTCCAGGCATTGCGGGTGTAGGTGATGGCCGCGGCGATTTCCACGTCGGACAAGTGCGCGAACGAGGCCATGGCGGTGCCCGGACGGCCCTTCAGCAAGGTCTCGATCTGCTTGTCCTTGGGACCCAGTACGGTCGGATCGGCGTCCAGCGCGGGGAAGGTGCCCGGCACGCCCTTGCCGTTGGCCTGGTGACAGGCCACGCAGTTGGACGCGAACACCTTTTCGCCGCGGGTCTTCAGCTCGTCGGCGGTCCAGGTCTTGTTGGGGTCGTCGGCCTGAGCGGCCAGCTTGGCCTTCTGCTCCTCGACCCACTTACTATAGTCTTCCTGGGACACGACCTTCACGACGATGGGCATGAAGGCGTGGTCCTTGCCACAGAGTTCCGCGCACTGGCCGCGGAACTCGCCGGTTTTCTCGGCGCGGAACCAGGTGTCGCGCACGAAGCCGGGGATCGCGTCCTGCTTGACGCCGAAAGCCGGCACCATCCAGGCGTGGATGACGTCGTTGGCGGTGGTGATGACACGGACCTTCTTGTTGACCGGCACGACCAGCGGGTTGTCGACCTCGATCAGGTAGTTGTCGCCCTTGGGCTCGGTACCGTTGCGCTGCTCCATCGGGGTGGACAGGTTGGACAGGAAGGAAATGCCCTCGCCTTCGCCGTTCAGGTAGTCGTAGCCCCATTTCCACTGGTAGCCGGTGGCCTTCACGGTCACGTCGGCATTGGACGTGTCCTTCATCGCGACCACCGTCTTGGTGGCCGGCAGGGCCATGCCGATGACGATCAGGAACGGAATCACGGTCCAGGCGACTTCGACGCCTATGCTCTCGTGGAACGACGCGGGCTTGGCCCCGCGCGACTTCCGGTGCGCCCAGATGGAATAGAACATCACCGCGAACACCGCGATGAAGATGACGATACAGATGGCCAGCATCATCCAGTGCAGCCACTCGATCTGCGCGGCGATGCTGGTGACAGGCTCGTGCAGATTGAGCTGATTGACTTTCGGGCCGCCCACGCTGTCGTTGACGGCAAATGCTGCGTTGCCGGTCAGCATGCTGACCATCAACGCCCCCAACGACCCACCCAACCACTTCTTCATGTCCGACCTCGAAGAACAGCGTTTAGTGTTATTCAGGCAGCCGACACCGTGCGCAGCTTGCGCGGGCCCCCACCGCCACAAAACTCCTCACCATGCGCCTTGGTAAATAATTATCTTGCGAGCGCATAGAATCGCAGGATTATACGGGGTGCCAGACATGACCAGCAACCCGAGGCGCTTTGAGCGGGCTCAGCGCACCCCGCCCCGCCCTATGGACGAGACCGGAATATGCGTCTCGCCGGGGGCCGACCGGTACGACGCGGCCCGCCACGCATGGCCGTACGCGACCTCGGCCGTCAGGCGGATCAGACCGTCCGGCCCGCGTCCGGCCTCGATGGCCTCGACCAACCGGGCGCGCCACGCGGGCGTGGCCAGGCCCCGCCTGCGGCCCCGCGCCGGATTGCCGCCCAGCCGCCGCACGTCATCAAGCAGGCTGTCGGCGTGCCGATAGGTGAAGGTGAGCACCTCCTGGTCCATGACCGGGTCCGCGAAGCCGTTCTCGATCAGCAGGTCGCCGAAGTCGTGCATGTCGACGAACTCGGGCGTGGCCGTATCCAGGCCAGCCCGCGCCACCGCCTCGCGCAGCTCGCGAAACGTCGCGGGTCCCAGGCAGCTGAACATCGCCAGCCCGCCCACGCGCAGCAGGCGGCGCCATTCGGCCAGCACCGCGTGCGGCTCGGGGTGCCAGTGCAGCGCCATGTTGGACCAGACCAGGTCCAGCGACTCGGGTGGCAGGCCCGTGGCGGCCATGTCGGCCTGGACGAACGCCGGCAGCGGCGGCGCGCCGCGGCCGGCCAGCTTGAGCGCGGAATGGCG
The DNA here is from genome assembly GCA_009360345.1 of Alcaligenaceae bacterium SAGV5. GTDB lineage: Bacteria > Pseudomonadota > Gammaproteobacteria > Burkholderiales > Burkholderiaceae_B > Pigmentiphaga. Next base: position 147,203 of record SPDP01000001.1, on the reverse strand, counting down.
CAGGCGGGCGCCCATCGACGACGGCAGGTGCAGCCGGCGCGCATGGGCCAGCACGGCGGCGCTCAGGTCCACGCCGGTATAGGCGGCCGCGGGATAGCGCGCCTGGAGGCGCTCCAGCGCCGCGCCGGCGCCGCAACCCGCGTCCAGCATGGCCCTGGGCGCCAGCCGGATGTACTCCAGGCGCTCGAACATGCGGGCGCCGATCTCGCCGTACAGGAACTGCGCGGTCTCCAGGTCCCCCCGGCGCCCGAACTGCAGCGCGACGTGCTCGCGCGCCAGCGGCAGCGACGGCAGACGTTCTGGATGGGAGCTTTCTGTCATTGCAACACGCACGAAAATCCGAGGAATTCCTAAACTGCGGCGCAGACGCGCCTGGGCGCGGCGACCCCGCCCAGCCTCCATGATGCCACCGACAGGTTTTTCATGCCCGGACCCTTCTTCGCGCCGCGCTGGCGGTTGCTGGCCGCCAGCCTGCGCGCATCCGTACCCTCCGACTGCCCGTTGTGCACCGGCCGCGGCCGGGGCGGCATGCTGTGCGCCGCGTGCGAGGACACCATCTGCTGGACGGCGCGCACCCCGCCCGGGCTCGGCCTGCCGTGGCGCTGCGGCCGCTGCGCGCTGCCCCTGCCGGAGCACGGCACCGCCTGCCCCGATTGCGCCGGCCTCGCGCCCGCGTTCTCGCGCACCATCATCGCCTTCGACTACGCGCCGCCGGCCGATGCCCTGATACTGCAATTGAAGAACGGCCGCCGCTACGGGCGGGCCGACCTGCTGGGCAACCTGCTGGCCGAAGCCGTGCGCCATCAGGCCCGGCCACTGGAGCCGGACACCGTACTGGTTCCCATTCCGGCCTCCTTCGCCTCGCTGCGGCGGCGCGGTTTCAATCCCGCCGCCGAGATCGCCCGCGCCCTGGGCCGGGACCTGGCCCTGCCGATCCGCCATGACCTGCTGCGCCGATGCCGCGAACAGGCCAAGCAGAGCAGCCTGGGACGGCTGGGACGCCGCGCAGCGGTGCGGGGGCTGTATGCCTGCTCCCCCCAGGCCGGGGGGCTGCGCATCGGGCTGGTGGACGACGTCATGACCACGGGCAGCACCCTGCACGCGGCGGCGGCCGCGCTGCGGATGGCCGGGGCGGCCTCGGTCGTCGCGCTGGCCGTGGCGCGCACCCCAGGGCAATTCCCAGCCGGTTTCCGCGCCGGTCCGCGGGCAGAATGTCGGGACTGAGGCAACAAACGATTTCGATCGATTTCAAACCGGGGCTTCCGGTCAACACATTGCGTCGCAACTGGAATACCTTAGAGGGCGCCGCGACCGGGGGCATTTTCCGCGCGGCGCGAATCAGGCAAGCCTTTTCTGGAACCCCATGGCCGATATTCCCCCCCAGCCCGCACGGGCTCCGTCTTCTTCCACGTCGAACGGCAAGAAAAAACAGCGCTGGCTCTGGCTGGCGGTCGTGGTCGCCCTGGCCGGCGGCGGCTACTGGTGGTGGCATGCGCGCCAGCAGGCGGCTCCCGACGCGGGCAAGCCGGGGGCCGGCGCGCCGCGCGGCCCCGGGGGGCCAGGCGGGCCGGGCGGCTTCCAGGCCGCCACGCCGGTCCGGGTCTCGCCCGCCCGGGCCGAGGACATGAAGGTCTACCTGAAGGCGCTGGGCACCGTCACCGCGTACAACACGGCCACCGTGCGCAGCAAGGTGGACGGCGAACTGCAGAAGATCTTTTTCCAGGAGGGCCAGCTCGTCAAGGCCGGCGACCTGCTGGTGCAGATCGACCCCCGCCCCTATCAGGTGGCGCTGGCCCAGGCCCAGGGCACGCTGGAACAGAACCGCGCCCAGCTCGACAACGCGCGGCGCGATCTCGAACGCTACCAGACCCTGTACGCGCAGGACTCCATCGCGCGCCAGCAGGTGGACACGCAGGCGGCCCTGGTCCGGCAGTACGAAGGCACGCTCAAGACCAACCAGGCGGCGGTGGACAACGCCAAGCTGCAACTCGACTACACCCGCGTCACCGCGCCGATCGCCGGCCGCCTGGGCCTGCGCCAGGTCGACCTGGGCAACCTGGTGCGCAGCAGCGATACCAACGGCCTGGTCATCATTACCCAGACCCAGCCCATTTCCCTGCTGTTCACCATCGCCGAGGGCGACCTGCCCGACGTGCTGACCCAGTTGCGGGCGGGCAAGACCCTGGCCGTCCAGGCCTACGACCGCGCCGACGTGCGCCACCTCGCCGACGGCGTGCTGACCACGGTGGACAACCAGATCGACACGACCACCGGCACGGTCAAGCTCAAGGCCCGCTTCGAGAACAAGGACGAAAGCCTGTTCCCCAACCAGTTCGTCAACACCCGGCTGCACGTGCGCACGCTGGCCGGCGCCACGATCATACCGACGGGGGCGGTACAGCGGGGCTCGCCCGGCACCTTCGTCTACGTCGTCAACGACGACAACACCGTCTCGCTACGCGTGATCAAGCTCGGCCCGAGCGATGGCGAACGGGTATCGGTGCAAGAGGGGCTCAAGCCCGGTGACCGCATCGTGGTCGAGGGCGTGGACCGCCTGCGCGACGGCGCCCAGGTCCAGGTCGTGACCGGCAGCGAGACCGTGCCCGAGGCGGCCGGCTCGCAGTTGCAGCGCGGCGCCAGCCAGGGCGCGCGCCGCCGCGGCAACGGACGCGCCGCGCCATGAATCCGTCGCGGCTGTTCATCCTGCGCCCCATCGCCACGTCGCTGGCGATGGTGGCGATCCTGCTGTCCGGCCTGATCGCCTACAAGCTGCTGCCGGTCTCGGCCCTGCCCGAGGTCGACTACCCGACCATCCAGGTGGTCACGCAATACCCCGGCGCCAGCCCCGACGTCATGACCTCGCTGGTAACGGCGCCGCTGGAGCGCCAGTTCGGCCAGATGCCCGGCCTGAACCAGATGTCCTCCATCAGTTCCGGCGGCGCCTCGGTCATCACCCTGAAGTTCAACCTCGACCTGCAGTTGGACGTGGCCGAGCAGGAGGTCCAGGCCGCCATCAACGCCGGCTCGAACCTGCTGCCCAACGACCTGCCCGCGCCGCCCATCTACAACAAGGTCAACCCCGCCGATACGCCGGTCCTGACGCTGGCGATCAGTTCTCCGACGCTGCCGCTCTACCAGGTGCGCGACCTGGTGGACACCCGCATGGCGCAGAAGATCTCGCAAGTATCGGGCGTGGGCCTGGTCAGCATCGCCGGCGGCCAGCGCCCCGCCGTCCGCATCCGCGCGAATCCCCGCGCGCTGGCCTCGGTGGGGCTGAACCTCAGCAACGTGCGCACCGCCATCACCGGCGCCAACGTCAACCAGCCCAAGGGCAACTTCGACGGCCCCACACGCGCCACCACGCTCGACGCCAACGACCAGTTGAAGACCATCGAGCAATACCGCGACCTGATCATCGCCTATGCCAACAACGCGCCGGTGCGCCTGTCGGACGTGGCCGAGATCGAGCGCGACGCCGAAAACACCCGCCAGGCCGCCTGGGCCAACGGCCAGCCGGCCATCCTGCTGAACGTGCAGCGCCAGCCCGGCGCCAACGTGATCCAGGTGGTGGACAACATCCGCAAGCTGCTGCCCGACCTGCAGGCGGCGCTGCCCAGCACGCTGGACGTGGCCGTGCTGTCGGACCGCACCGAATCCATCCGCGCGTCCGTCAAGGACGTGCAGTTCGAGCTGATGCTGGCGGTCGCGCTGGTGGTCATGGTCACCTTCGTGTTCCTGCGCAACCTCACCGCCACCATCATTCCCAGCGTGGTCGTCCCGCTGTCGCTGATCGGCACATTCGGCGTCATGTACCTGGCCGGCTTCAGCGTCAACAACCTCACGCTGATGGCGCTGACCATCGCCACCGGCTTCGTGGTGGACGACGCCATCGTCATGATCGAGAACATCGCCCGCTACCTGGAGCAGGGCGAGACGCCGGCCCAGGCCGCCCTGAAGGGCGCGGCGCAGATCGGCTTCACGCTGATCTCGCTCACGTTCTCGCTGATCGCCGTGCTGATTCCCCTGCTGTTCATGGGCGACGTGATCGGCCGGCTGTTCCGCGAGTTCGCCATCACGCTGGCGGTCTCCATCCTGATCTCGCTGGTGGTCTCGCTCAGCCTGACCCCCATGATGTGCTCGAAGTACCTGCGCCACATCCCCGACGAAGAACAGGGCCGGTTCTACCGCAAGAGCGGCGAATGGTTCGACCGCATCATCGCCGGCTACGACCGCATGCTGCGCTGGGTGCTGGCGCACCAGCCGCTGACCCTGCTGGTCGCGCTGGGCACGCTGGCGCTGACGGTGCTGCTGTACGTCGTCATCCCCAAGGGCTTCTTTCCGCAGCAGGACACCGGCGTCATCCAGGCCATCAGCGAAAGCTCGCCGTCGGTGTCCTTCGCCGCCATGGCGCGGCGCCAGCAGGCGGCGGCCGACATCATCCTGCGGGACCCGGACGTGGCCAGCCTATCGTCCTTCATCGGCGTGGACGGCACCAACGCCACGCTCAACGCCGGCCGGCTGCAGATCAACCTGAAGCCGCACGACGAGCGCAACGCGTCGGCGACGCAGGTGATCGCCCGCCTGCAGCCGCAACTGGACAAGCTGGAAGACCTGCGGATGTACATGCAGCCGGTGCAGGACCTGACCATCGAGGACAGCGTCAGCCGCACCCAGTACCAGTTCACGCTGCAGGACCCCGACCTGGACACCCTGGGCACCTGGACGCGCAAGCTGGTCGACCGGCTCAGGCAACTGCCACAACTGGCCGACGTGACCCACGACCTGCAGGACCGAGGCCTGCAGACCTACGTCGAGATCGACCGCAACGCCGCCTCGCGGCTGGGCGTGACCGCGGCCGACATCAACAATGCGCTGTACGACGCGCTGGGCCAGCGGCTGATCTCGACCATCTTCACCCAGGCCAACCAGTACCGCGTGGTGCTGGAAGTCGCGCCGCAGTTCCGGCAGGACCCGTCGTCGCTGTCGCAGATATACGTGGCGACCGCCGACGGCCAGCAGGTCCCGCTCACCAACATCGTGCAGGTGTCCGAACGCACCACCGCGCTGTCGATCAACCACCTGGGGCAGTTCCCGTCGGCCACGGTCTCGTTCAACCTGGCCCATGGCGGCTCGCTCAGCGGCGCGGTCGACGCCATCCTGCAGGCCGAGCACGAGATCGGCATGCCGCTGGGGATACAGACCAGCTTCCAGGGCGCCGCCCAGGCCTTCCAGGCCTCGCTGAACAGCACGCTGCTGCTGATCCTGGCCGCCATCGCCACGATGTACATCGTGCTGGGCGTGCTGTATGAGAGCTACATCCACCCCATCACCATCCTGTCCACCCTGCCCTCGGCCGGCGTGGGCGCCCTGCTGGCGCTGATGATCGCGGGCAACGACCTCGACATGATCGGCATCATCGGGATCATCCTGCTGATCGGCATCGTGAAGAAGAACGCCATCATGATGATCGACTTCGCGCTCGAGGCCGAGCGCAAGCAGGGCATGGCGCCGCGCGATGCCATCCACCAGGCGGCGCTGCTGCGCTTCCGGCCGATCCTGATGACCACCTTCGCCGCGCTGTTCGGCGCCGTGCCGCTGATGCTCAGCACCGGCAGCGGCGCCGAGCTGCGCCAGCCGCTGGGCATCGTGATGGTGGGCGGCCTGCTGGTCAGCCAGTTGCTGACGCTGTTCACGACGCCCGTCATCTACCTGATGTTCGACCGCCTGGGACACGCGATGAACCGCAGGCGAGCGCGGCGCGCGGCCCCGGCGGGCCAGCCGGGCGGTACGCCATGAACATCTCCGCGCCGTTCGTCATGCGGCCGGTGGCCACGGTGCTGCTGGCCATCGCCGTGGTGCTGGCCGGCGCCCTGGCTTTCGTCAAGCTGCCGGTGGCGCCGCTGCCGCAGGTGGATTTCCCCACGATATCGGTGCGTGCCAGCCTGCCCGGCGCCAGCCCCGAGACCATGGCCTCCAGCGTCGCCACGCCGCTGGAGCGCGCGCTGGGCAGCATCGCCGGCATTACCGAGATGACGTCGCGCAGCACCCAGGGCTCGACCAACGTCACCTTGCAGTTCGACCTGAGCCGCGACATCGACGGCGCCGCGCGCGACGTGCAGGGCGCCATCAACGCGGCACGCACCATGCTGCCCAGCTCGCTGCGCAGCAACCCGACCTACACCAAGCGCAACCCCACCTCCGCGCCCATCATGGTGCTGGCGCTGACCTCGCCCACGCTGGACCAGGGGCAGCTCTACGACGTGGGCTCGACCATCCTGGCGCAGCGCATCGCGCAGATCAAGGGCGTCAGCGACGTCCAGGTGGGCGGCAGCTCGCTGCCCGCGGTGCGGGTGGAGTTGAACCCGACCGCCCTCAACCAGTACGGCATCGCGCTGGACGAGGTGCGCACCGCGCTGAACAACGCCAACGCGCGAGGCCCCAAGGGCGTGCTCGAGAACAGCGACACCAGTTGGCAGGTCGCCACCAACGACCAGCTGCGCAAGGCCTACGAATACCGCCGGCTGATCGTGGCTTACCGCAACGGCTCGCCGGTGATGCTGAGCGACGTGGCGCGGGTCGAGGACTCGGTGGAAGACCTGTTCAACATGGGATTCTTCAACAACAGCCCCGCCATCCTGCTGGTGGTGGGCCGCCAGCCCGCCGCCAACATCATCGAGACGGTGGACCGCATCCGCGAGGCGCTGCCGCAGATGCGGGCGCTGCTGCCCGGCGACGTCGCGCTCACCGTGGCCCAGGACCGCACGCCCAGCATCCGCGCCTCGCTGGCCGAAGCCGAGCACACGCTCGTCATCGCGGTCATCCTGGTCATCCTGGTGGTCCTGCTGTTCCTGCGCAACGTCCGCGCCGCGATCATTCCCAGCGTGGCGGTGCCGGTCTCGCTCATCGCCACCTTCGCCGTCATGTACCTGTGCGGCTATTCGCTCAACACCATGTCGCTGATGGCGCTGATCGTCGCCACCGGCTTCGTCGTGGACGACGCCATCGTCGTCCTGGAGAACATCTCGCGGCACCTGGAGGCAGGCATGTCGCCGCTGCGGGCGGCCCTCGTGGGATCCCGCGAGGTCGGCTTCACGGTGCTGTCGATGAGCCTGTCGCTGATCGCGGTGTTCATTCCCATCCTGCTGATGGGCGACATCGTCGGCCGGCTCTTCCGCGAGTTCTCCGTCACGCTGTCCGCCGCCATCCTGATGTCGCTGATCGTCTCGGTCACCCTGACGCCCATGATGTGCGCCCGCATGCTGCGCCCCGTGCGCGAGCAGCGGCCCCCGGGACGGATCTCGCGGCTGCTGGAGGCCGGCTTCGCCGGGATGACGCGGGGCTACGGCCGGGCGCTGCACTGGGTGCTGCGCCACTCGCTGCTGACCCTGATCGTGCTGGGCGTGGTGATCGGCCTCAACGTCTACCTGTACGTGAAGGTGCCCAAGGGCTTCTTCCCGCAGCAGGACACGGGCCAGCTCATGGGCTTCATCCGCGCCGACCAGGGCACGTCTTTCCAGGCCATGCGCCCCAAGCTGGAATACTTCCGCAAGGTCGTGCTGGCCGACCCGGCGGTCGAGAGCATGGTCGGCTACAGCGGCGGACGCGGCGGCAGCAACACCAGCTTCATGATGATCCAGCTCAAGCCCCTGGCCGAACGCAAGGTATCCGTGGACGACGTGATGAACCGGCTGCGGGGCAAGCTGGGCAACGTGCCCGGCGCGCGCATGTTCCTGATGCCCAACCAGGACATACGTATCGGCGCGCGCATGTCCAACTCCAGCTACCAGTACTCGCTGAAGGCCTCGGAGCTGTCGACGCTGCGCACCTGGATGCCGCGCGTCCAGCGGGCGCTGGCGGCCTTGCCCGAGCTGACCGACATCGACGTGGACGTCGAGGACAAGGGCCGGCAGATCTCGCTGGAGATCGACCGCGAGACCGCGACGCGGCTGGGGGTGAACATGTCCATGATCGCGGCGGTGCTGAACAATTCGTTCAGCCAGCGGCAGGTCTCGGTCATCTACAACCCGCTCAACCAGTACCGGGTGGTCATGGAGGTGGACCAGCGCTTCGCCCAGAACGCGGACGCGTTGCAGCAGGTCACCGTCGTCACCTCGACCGGCGCCCGCGTGCCGCTGTCCGCGTTCGCGAAGTGGCGCACCACCAACGCCCCGCTCAGCGTCTCGCACGAGAGCCAGTTCGCCGCCGACACCATCGCCTTCAACCTGGCACCCGGCGTATCGCTGGAGCAGGCCACGCGCGCGGTCAACGAGGCGGTCGCCCGCATCAGCCTGCCGACCACCGAGATCCAGGCGGGCTTCGCCGGCAGCGCCAAGGCGCTGCAATCGTCCCTGAGCGCCCAGCCCTGGCTGATCCTGGCCGCGCTGGTCACCATGTACCTGGTGCTGGGCATGCTGTACGAGAGCTATATCCATCCGCTCACCATCCTGTCCACCCTGCCCTCGGCCGGGCTGGGCGCGCTGCTGGCGCTGATGATGCTGGGCCGGGAGTTCTCGCTGATCGCGCTGATCGGGGTGTTCCTGCTGATCGGCATCGTCAAGAAGAACGCCATCATGATGGTGGACTTCGCGCTGGATGCCGAGCGACGGCGCGGCCTGAGCTCGCGCGAGGCCATCCACGAAGCCTGCCTGATGCGCTTCCGCCCCATCCTGATGACCACCATGGCGGCCATCCTGGGCGCGGTGCCGCTGGTGATCAGCACCGGCGCCGGCGCCGAGTTGCGCCAGCCGCTGGGCATCACCATCGTCGGCGGGCTGGTCGTCAGCCAGTTGTTGACGCTGTTCACCACCCCGGTGGTCTATCTGTACCTCGACCGCCTCCATTGGCGGGCGCAACGGCGCTGGGGCCGGCCACGACCGGCGGGCCTCGCGCTACCCGGAGACAATCTATGACCAAGACGTGGCCCGCCGTGGCGGGCACGCCCTGCCCTTCGCCGCTTGCCGACCGCCGCCCGCCACGGGCCGCCGGCACGCGCCTGGCCGTCTGCGCCGCGCTGGCCTGCCTGCTGGGCGGCTGCGCGGTGGGGCCCGACTATGTACGGCCGACCGTGAACAGCGGCGTCGAGTTCAAGGAAGCCGCCGGCTGGAAGGCCGCCGAGCCTCGCGACGAGGTCCACCGCGGCCCCTGGTGGGAAGTCTATGGCGACCCCGAACTGTCGCGCCTGATGGCCCAGGTCGAGACCGCCAACCAGACCATCGCCCAGGCCGAAGCCCAGTACCGGCAGGCGCTGGCCACGGTGCAGGCCACCCGCGCCGGCCAGTTCCCCACGCTGAACGGCAGCGCCTCGGCCACGCGCAGCGGCACCGGCACGAGCAGCAGCACCACGACCAACAGCAGCGGCGTCGTCATCAGCCAGGGCGGCTCGCAAAGCATCCGCAACCAGTACAGCATGAGCGCCACGGCCAGTTGGGAAGCCGACCTGTGGGGCCGCATCCGCCGCGGCGTCGAGGCCGACACCGCCAGCGCGCAGGCCAGCGCCGCCAACCTGGCGAACGCCCACCTGAGCGCGCAGGCCGAACTGGCGCGCAACTACTTCCAGTTGCGCATCATGGACGAACAGCGGCGCCTGCTGGAAGCCACCATCAAGGTCTATGAACGTTCGCTGCGCCTGAACGAAAACCGGTACGCCGTGGGCGTGTCGGCCAAGGCCGAGATCGCCCAGGCCCGCACCCAGCTCGAATCCACCCGGGCCCAGGTCGTGGACCTGCGCTGGCAACGCGCCCAGCTCGAACACGCCATCGCCATCCTGGCTGGCCAGCCGCCTTCCGGGTTCAGTCTCGCCGCCACGGAATTCCGGGCGGTGCTGCCCGCGGTCCCGGTCGGCCTGCCTTCGGAACTGCTGGAGCGACGGCCCGACATTGCCGCGGCGGAACGCCAGGTCCAGGCGGCCAATGCCCGCATAGGCGTCGCCAAGGCAGCCTATTTCCCGTCGTTGACCCTGTCGACCTCGCTGGGCTACCGCAGCTCGCAGTTCTCGGACTGGCTGACCGCGCCGGCGCGTTTCTGGTCGCTCGGCCCCTCGCTGGCCGCGCCGCTGTTCGACGCCGGCCTGCGCCGCGCGCAGACCCGGCAGGCCGAAGCCACCTACGACCAGCAGGTGGCCGCCTACCGGCAGACCGTGCTGTCCGCGCTGGGCGAGGTGGAAAACTACCTGTCGCAACTGCGCGTGATGGAGGAAGAACAGGTCGTGCAGCAGCGGGCCCTGGATGCCGCGCGCGAATCGCTGCGGCTGACGACCAACCAGTTCGAATCCGGCCTGATCGACTACCTGAGCGTGGTCACTGTGCAGACGTCCGCCCTCAGCAACGAACGCACGGCGCTGTCGCTGCTGGGCAGCCGCCTGACCGCGAGCGTGAACCTGATTTCCGCGCTGGGCGGCGGCTGGCACGCGGACACCCTGGCCTCGACGCGGGACGACGCCAAGACGGGCTCATCCACGCAGTAACAGGCGGCCCCCCCGGGGGCGGCCTGGGCCGCGCACGCCCATCAGACGTCGATGACAGGCACGAAGCCGCCGAAGATCATGCGCTTGCCGTCGAAGGGCATGGCTTCGCCCATGGTCTTCATGCGCGGATCGGTCATCATCTTCTGGTTGGCGGCATCGCGCACTTCCTTGGACGGATACTCGAACCAGCTGAAGACCACCACTTCGTCGTCCTTGGCCTGCACGGCCCGGCGGAAATCGGTCAGCTTGCCGTCGGGCACGTCGTCGCCCCAGCACTCGACCATGCGCGTGACGCCGAACTCCTTGAACAGCGGCGCCGCATCGGCGGCATGCTTGATGTACTGCTCCTTGTTGGCGGCCGGCACGGCCAGGAGAAACCCTTCCACATATTTCATCGCCATCGTCGATCTCCTTCGCGGGTGTAGTGGTCCGCCCCCGCGGCGGACCACTCTTCGTTGGCGATCATGCCTCGCCAATTTGACATTTATGTTGATATCAACATAATAATCCGGGCCATGTCAAAGAAAATTCCATTCACCGCCACGCTCGAAGTCCGCGACGCCTGCCTGTGCCTGTACGTGCAGCGCGCCGCGCGGGCGCTGGCCAAACGCTTCGACGAGGCCCTGCGGCCCGCCGGCCTGACCAACGGGCAGTTTTCGCTCCTGATGTCTCTGAACCGGCCCGAGCCGCCGGGCATGGCGCCGGTGGCGCGGCTGCTGGCCATGGACAGGACGACGCTGACCGCCGCCTTGAAGCCGCTGGAGCGCGAAGGGCTGGTACGCGTGGACGTGGACCCCGCGGACCGCCGCGGCCGCCTGCTGGTCCTGACCGACCGGGGCCACGCGGCGCTGGCGCGCGCGCTGCCGATCTGGCGCGCCACGCACGCCGGGATCGAAGCGGAGCTGGGCGAACGCTCGGCCGACGACCTGCGGGCCGGCCTGGCCGCGCTGTCCTGAACGCAGGGGAAGGCGCGCGCCGGGCTTTTGCGTAACATAGCGCGCATTCCCTCCCTCCTTCCCCTTCCATGGCCAGCAAGCGCGAACAAGCCTCGTCCCCCTCGTCCCCGGCCGGTGCCGCGCCCGCCAAGTCCGCCTCGCGCCGCAGCAAGGTGCAATCGGCCGGCACCGGCATGGCGGTGCTCAAGGCCCTGGCCGTCCTGGGAGGCGCCGCGCCGCTGACCGCGCTGGCGGGACGGCTGGGAGAAAGCCCGGCCAAGATCCACCGCTACCTGGCCAGCCTGGTCGAGGCCGGGTTCGTCATCCAGGACCCGGCCACATCGCGCTATGTGCTGGGCCCCGAGTCGCTCGCCATCGGCCTGGCCGCCATGCGACAGTCGGACGCCCTGACCCTGGCCGCCGCCGAGCTTGCCCGGCTGGGCGAATCGCACAATCTGTCCTGCTTCGTCTCGGTGCTGGGCAACGCCGGCCCGACCATCGTCCGGTGGAGCGAGCCGATCCAGCCGGTGGCGGTGAACGTGCGCATCGGATCGGTCATGCCGGTGCTGTGGTCGGCCACCGGACGGGCCTTCGGCGCCTTCGCGCGGTCGGCGGTGCTCGACGCGCTGGTGGCCGCCGAACTGGCCGGCGCCACTCCCGGACATCGGCGCCAGATACCGGACCGCGAGGCGGCCGACCGCCTGTTCGCCTCCATCCGGTCCCTGGGCTGCGCCCCCGTGCGCGACGTGATGCTGAACGGCATCAGCGCGGTGGCGGCCCCGGTGTTCAACGCCGACGGGTCCGTCACCGTGGTCATGACGGCGCTGGGCCCGACGGGGGCCTTCGATCCGGAACCGGACGGTGAGATCGCGCGATCGGTGCGCCAGGCCGCTGCCGCCGTCAGTAAAAGGCTGGGCTACGGTATCCAGGTGTAATCGCTGGTTCTCTTTTTACGCATTGCGTACAATAATTACGCAAACTGATTCCCTTTTCCCGGAATCCCGCGACAGGAGAGACGCCATGGCCGCACCCCCGCCCCGGACCGGAGGCTGCCCGGTCCACCACGACGCCGCGCCCACCGGCCTCGGCCCCACCGGCTGCCCCATCAGCGCGGGCGCCGCCGGTTTCGACCCGTTCGAAGACGGCTACCAGCAGGATCCGCCCGACTACGTGCGCTGGGCGCGCGATCGGGAACCCATTTTCTACAGCCCCCGGCTGGGCTACTGGGTGGTCACGCGCTACGAAGCCATCAAGGCCATCTTCCGCGACAACCTCACCTTCAGCCCGTCGATCGCGCTGGAGAAGATCACGCCCACGGGCCCCGAGGCCAACGCCGTGCTCGAACAGTACGGCTACGCGATGAACCGCACCCTGGTCAACGAGGACGAGCCGGCCCACATGCCGCGCCGGCGCGTGCTGATGGAGCCGTTCACACCCGAGCACCTGAAACACCACGAACCCATGGTGCGGCGGCTGGCGCGCGAGTACGTGGACCGTTTCGTCGACGACGGCCGCGCCGACCTGGTCGACCAGATGCTGTGGGAAGTGCCGCTGACCGTGGCGCTGCATTTCCTGGGCGTGCCCGAGGAAGACATGGACACGCTGCGGCGCTATTCCATCGCCCACACGGTCAACACCTGGGGCCGGCCCAAGCCCGAGGAGCAGGTGGCGGTGGCCCATGCCGTCGGCAACTTCTGGCAATACGCCGGCAAGGTGCTGGAAAAAATGCGCCAGGCCCCGGACCTGCCCGGCTGGATGCGCTATGGCATCCGCAAGCAGCAGGAACACCCGGAGGTGGTGACCGACTCCTATCTGCATTCGATGATGATGGCCGGCATCGTCGCCGCCCACGAGACCACCGCCAACGCCACGGCCAACGCAATCAAGCTGCTGCTGCAGCATCCCGACGCCTGGCGCGAGATCTGCGAAGATCCCGGCCTGATCCCCAGCGCGGTCGAGGAATGCCTGCGCCACAACGGCTCGGTGGCGGCCTGGCGCCGCCTGGTCACGCGCGACACGCGGATCGAAGGCGTGGACATTCCCGCCGGGTCGAAGCTGCTGATCGTGACTTCGTCGGGCAACCACGACGACCGCCACTTCGCCGATGCCGACTTCTTCGACATTCGCCGCGAGAACGCCAGCGACCACCTGACCTTCGGCTATGGCTCGCACCAGTGCATGGGCAAGAACCTGGCGCGCATGGAAATGCAGGTCTTCCTGCAGGAACTGACGCGCCGGCTGCCCCACATGCGCCTGGCCGACCAGCGCTTCAGCTACGTCCCCAACACCTCGTTCCGGGGGCCGGAACACCTGTGGGTGGAGTGGGACCCCGCGCGCAACCCCGAGCGCCAGGATGCCACGCTGCTGCGGGTCCAGGCGCCGGTGCGCATAGGCGAGCCCTCGCGCCACGCCATCGCGCGCAGCGTGGTGGTGGAAAGCGCCACGCCCGTCGCCGACGGCGTCCTCAGGCTGCGCCTGGTGTCGCCCGACGGCCGCGCGCTGCCGCGCTGGGCCCCCGGCTCGCACATCGACGTCGAATGCGGCGAACCCGGACGCTCGCGCCAGTATTCGCTGTGCGGGGACCCCGCCGACGCGGGCGCGCTGGAAATCGCCGTCCTGCACGAACCCCAGGGGCGCGGCGGATCGTCGTGGATACACGGCAACGTGCGCGTGGGCGACAAGCTGCGCATACGCGGCCCGCGCAATCACTTCCGCATGGACGAAACGGCGGCCAAGCTGATCCTGGTGGCCGGCGGCATCGGCATCACGCCCGTCGCCGCCATGGCCCGCCGCGCCCGTGAGCTGGGCATGGACTACGAACTGCACTACAGCGGCCGCCGCCGCGCCGGCATGGCCTTCCTGGACGAGCTGGCCGACCTGCACGGCAGCCGGCTACACGTGTACGTGTCGGAAGAAGGCCGGCGCAACGACCTGGCGGCCCTGCTGGACCAGCCGCGGGAAGGCTGGCGGATCTGCGCCTGCGGTCCCAGGCGCATGCTGGAAGCGCTGGAATCGCACTGCGCGGCCTGGCCGGACGACGCGCTGCGGATCGAACACTTCGAGTCCGGCCTCGCCCAGCTCGATCCGGCGCGGGAGCACGCCTTCGACGTGGAATTGAAGGATTCCGGCATCACCGTGACGGTCCCGGCGGATCGCACCGTGCTGGCCTCGCTGCGCGCGGCCAACATCGACGTGCCCAGCGACTGCGAGGAAGGCCTGTGCGGCTCGTGCGAGGTGCGCGTCTTGGCCGGCCCGGTCGACCACCGCGACATGGTGCTGACCAAGGCCGAGCGCGAAGCCAACGACCGGATGATGGCCTGCTGCTCGCGGGCGTGCGGCGGCAAGCTGGTGCTGGAGCTGTAGCGCTCCCCCCGGGGCGGGATGCGGTACCATCGCCCCACCGCCTCCCGCTCCGTCCCGCATCGTGTTCCACGTCGTCCTCGTCCATCCCGAAATCCCGCCCAACACCGGCAACGTCATCCGGCTCGCCGCCAATACCGGCGTGCAGCTGCATCTGGTTCGCCCGCTGGGTTTCGAACTCGAAGACGCGAAGCTGCGGCGCGCCGGGCTGGACTATCATGAATGGGCCTCGGTCCAGGTACATGACGGCTTCGCCGCCGCCATCGCCGCCACCGGCGCGCCGGCGGACCGGATATTCGCTTTCACGACGCGTGGGTCCCGGCTGTTCGGCACGGTCCGCTTCCAACCCGGCGACGCTTTCGTGTTCGGCAGCGAGACGGCGGGACTGCCTCCCGCCATCCGCGACGGCTTCCCCGAGGAACAGCGGCTGCGCCTGCCCATGCGGCCGGACCAGCGCAGCCTGAACCTGTCCAACTCCGTGGCGGTGGCGGTGTTCGAGGCCTGGCGGCAATCGGGCTACGAAGGCGGCCTGTAAGATACGGACGACCGCGGGCCTCTTGGGCCCGCACCGAATGTCAGGCGGCCCGGCCGCCTCGTGAAAGAGGAATGCGATGCCTATTCTGACCACTCATGTCGGCAGTCTTCCCCGCGGCGACGAACTGGCGAAACTGCTGCTTGCACGCGACCACGGCGAAGACGTCGATCCGGATCAGTTCGAGCGGACCGTGCAGGCAGCCATCGACGGCGCGGTGCAGAAACAGGTCCAGGCCGGCGTCGACATCATGAGCGACGGCGAACTCGGCAAGGTCGGCTATGCCACCTACATCACCGAACGGCTGGAAGGTTTCGGCGGCCACATCGACCGGCAGCCCGCCAAGGACCTGGCCGACTTCCCCGACCTGCGCAAGAAGCTGGCCGCGATCATGGGATCCCAGGAATTCGTGCGCGCCGCCTGCGTCGGTCCGGTGAAGCTGCGCACCATGGAGCCCTGCCACGCCGACATCCGCCGTTTCAAGTCCGCCGTCGAGCGGCACGGCCAGGGCCGCCGGGCCTTCATGAACGCCGCCTCGCCCGGACTGGTGACCGCGTTCCAGCCCAACAAGCACTATCCGACGCACGAGGCCTACCTGGCGGATCTGGTCGAGGCCATGCGTCCCGAGTACGAGGCCATCGTGGCGGCGGGCTTCGACCTGCAACTGGACTGCCCGGACCTGGCCATGGCCGCGCACACCGGCTACCAGAACCTGAGCGAGGCCGAGTTCGTCCAGCGCGCCTGGCAGAACGTCGAGGCCCTGAACGCGGCCACGCGCAACATCCCGCCCGAGAAGCTGCGCATGCACATCTGCTGGGGCAACTACGAGGGCCCCCACCACTGCGACATCGCCCTGGAAAAGGTCATCGACCTGATCCTGGCCGCCCGGCCGGCCACCATCCTGTTCGAAGCCGCCAACCCCCGCCACGAGCACGAGTGGGAGATCTGGCGCGCGGCCAAACCCGAGAACAAGATCCTGGCCCCCGGGCTGATCGACAGCTGCTCGAACTACGTCGAGCACCCGGAGCTGATCCGCCAGCGGCTCGAACGCTACGTCTCGTTCATGGGCGAAGACCGGGTGGTGGCCAGCACCGACTGCGGCTTCGGCACCTTCGCGAACTACGGCAAGATCGATCCGGCCGTGACCTGGATGAAGCTGTCGGCGCTGCGCGACGGCGCCGACCGGGCCAGCGCGGTCCGATAGGCGGGCAAGGAGGCGGCGGCCCGCGCCCGCGGGCCGCCGCCTACCACTCCACCGCCACGTACTTCGTCTCCATGTATTCCTGCATGCCCTCCCGGCCGCCCTCCCGCCCCAGCCCGCTCTGCTTGACCCCGCCGAACGGCGCCGCCGGATCCGAGACCAGCCCCCGATTCAGCGCCACCATCCCGAACTCCAGCCGCTCGGCCAGCTTCAGACCCCTGGCCAGGTCCCGCGTGTAGAGATACGCGGCCAGGCCGTACTCGGTGCCGTTGGCCAGTTCCACCATCTCGTCCTCGGAGGCCACGCGCACGATAGGCGCGACAGGCCCGAAGATCTCCTCGTTCAGCACGCGGCTGCCGGCCGGCACCTCACCCAGGACAGTGGGCGGATAGAAGTAGCCGGGCCCGGACTGCTTTTCCCCGCCACACAGCACACGGGCACCGCGCGCGACGGCATCCCGGACCAGTTCCTCGACCTTGTCGCGGGTCGCGGCGTCGATCAGGCTGCCAACCTGATTGGCCTCGTCCAGCCCATGGCCGATCTTCTGGGCACGCATCCGTTCCGCGAAGGCCCGGACGAAGGCATCGTAGACACCCGCCCCCACATAGAAGCGGTTGGCCGCCGTGCAGGCCTCGCCCATGTTGCGCATCTTGGCGATCATCGCGCCATCGACCGCCGCTTCCACATCGGCATCGTCCAGCACCAGGAAAGGAGCGTTGCCGCCCAGTTCCATCGGCGTCTTCAGAACCTGGTCGGCGGCAGCCTTCAGCAGGATGCGTCCCACCTCGGTCGAACCGGTGAAGGACACCAGCCGTACCCGCGGGTCGTGCAGCCAGTGGTCCACCAGCGGGCCCGACCGCGACGTCGGCACGATGTTGACCACGCCGGCCGGCACACCCGCCTCGGCCAGGATGTCGGCCAGCGCCAGCATGCTGAGCGGCGTCAGCGAGGCCGGCTTGACCAGCACCGTGCAGCCGGCCGCCAGCGCGGGGGCGATCTTGCGGGCTCCCATGGCCGAGGGGAAATTCCACGGCGTGACCAGCGCCACGACACCGATGGGCTGGTGCTGGACCAGGATCCGGTAGCCGCCCGCCGGCGCCTGGCTGACCGACCCCAGGTTGCGGCAGGCCTCTTCCGAGTACCAGCGGAAGAACTCGGCGGCATAGCGGGTCTCGGCCCGGCTGTCGGCCAGCGGCTTGCCGTTTTCCAGCGTGATGATGCGCGCCAGTTCCTCCAGCCGCTCAAGCATGAGCAGATGGACCTTGCGCAGCACCTCGGCCCGGGCGCGGGGCGGCGTGTCGCGCCACGCGGGCAGGGCCGCGGCCGCGGCGTCGACGGCCGCGCGCGCGTCGTCCAGGCCGGCATCGGCCACCTGGGCGACCCGTTCGCCCGTGGCCGGATCCGATACCGTGAACGAACGCGGCTGGGCGGGCTTCGTCCAGTTGCCGTCTATGTAGAGATCGGTGGGCAGGTTGGCGATGGATGGCATGGGAGTCTCGCGCATGGGATCAGGCCGCGGTATCCATGGGATGCCGGCCAACGAAGAAGTCGCCGTTGGGCGAGTCGGTGGGGGTGAGGCCCGACTTGACCAGCGCCTGCCGCAGGCTGTTCATGGTGTTCTCGTTGATACGCATGGTCGGCTGGCGCACGGGACCGCCGTTGAAGCCGTTGAGCCAGCCTTCGAATTTCCACAGCATGCGGTTCAGGAACTGGGTCTGCGACGAATACGAGTTGGCCGCGGCGCGGGCCTTGCGCGCCGGCGTCAACTGCCAGTAGAGCTTCGTCGCCTCGTCGTACTTCTTCTCCTGGATCAGGTTGAAGATGCGCGGGATCATGCCGCCGTAGTATTCGGTATCGCTGGTGCCGATGAACTGGATGGGCACGAGCTGGGCCAGCGCCAGCGCGTACTGTTCGAGCGGCATGGTGACCACCACGTCCTTGCTGAACAGGCGATAGGCCTCGACCCAGCCCATGATGCTGGGCATGCCGCCCTCGGCCTTGAGCGCCGCGATGTTCGGGCAGTCGTCCAGCAGCCGGCGGACCAGGGGCGCTTCGAGGTCGGAGGGGTGCACGCGCTCGAAGCCCCAGTGCGGCACCTGGAACAGCATCACGCCCAGGTCCGTCGCGTCGCAGAAGGCCTTGGTGTAGTCGTAGATGTCCTGCGACGTGCGGGCGTAGAAGTTGGCCGGATAGGACAGCAGGATGAGTTCGGCGCCGTTGCGCTCCGCGATCTTCGCCGCCTCGATGTTTTCTTCCAGCGTGTTGAAGCTGGCGTGATGGATGAGTTTCAGCCGGCCGCGCGACTCGTCGTTGGCCCACGCGAAGAACTGCTCGTACTCGGGCAGCGTGATCGCCACTTCCGAGACCATCAGCGTGCCGGAGAAGCCCAGCTCGATCTCGTGGCGGATATCGTGGCGGATGCCTTGCTCGTTCAGGCCCTTGAGGTCAGAGGTGAACGAGGGAATCACGACGTTGGCGACGCCGCGCAGGTGTTCGTGGGCCCAGTCGCGGGCTTCGTGTCGTTTATAGGAGGCCATGTTTCAGTTCCTGGTCGAAGAAATCTATTGTTTGTAGGTAAAGGCAATGGGCAGCTCGACGGCCAGCCCCGCGCCGGTGGCCAGATCGAAGACAAGTTCGGCCGCGACGATGTCCTGCAAGGCCGAGCCCACCGACTTGAACATCGGCAGCCGGGCGCCTGGCGCGATCTCGCCGCGCACCAGTTGGTTGAGCGAGCGCAGCCGGGGCGCGAAGTCGATCCCGCGCGCCCGGGCTTCCAGCATGTCGCCGGACTCGGTGCTGACCTCGTCGGGCATGTCGCAGACGATGAGGTCGCAGCGCTCGACCACCGAGGCGTCGATCTCGCGCTGCTGCGGCAGCGTGGAGCCGACCGACACCAGCACCATGCCGTCGCGCAGCGCGTCGGCATGCAGGATGGGCGTCTCGTCGCGCGACCGCGCGGCGGCAATGCCGATGTCGGCGCCTTCCATGGCTTGCGCGGCGGTGGCGGCCGGCCGGCATGGCACGCCCAGCATCGCTTCGAAGTCGTGCGCGAACCGCTCGCGGTTGGCCGGCGTCGGGCTGTAGATGCTCAAGCCCTCGATCTGCCGCAGCGAGGCAATGGCCTGGACATGGGCGCGCGCCTCGGCGCCGCTGCCCAGCACGCCCAGCCGCACCGGCCGCCGGGGCGCCAGGCAGTCGACCGCCAGCGCCGAAGTGGCCGCGGTGCGGTAGGCGGTAATCTTGTTGGCATCGAGCAGCGCGCGGATCTCGCCGGTGTCCTGGTCCGCCAGCGAGATCAGGTAGTTCATGCCGCGGTTGCGGCCACGGCCGAACACCTTGGCGCCCATGAAACGCTTGCCGGGCGGCACGCTGGCCAGGGCCCGCAGCGACGCGCCATCGCCGCGGGCGAAGGTGCGGGGCGGGCTGATATGTTCGTCGTGACGCTGGGCATAGGCATCGCGCAGCGCGGCCACCAGCGCGTCCCAGGTCAGCACCTGTTCGACCGCGTCGGTGCCGATGAAGACCGGCGCCGTGCCGCTCATTTGGCCGCCTCCCGCGTCTCGGTCGCGGCGATGCGATGCGTGATGGCCGCGATCGACTTCACGTAGGAGGCCCAGAACGCCCCGAACTTGTCGCCGGCGGAATACTTGACCTCGCCACCCGAGCTGGACACGATCTTCTTGAATTCCGGATCGCCGGCCGCGGCCTCTACCGCCTGCCGGATCTTCCGCTCCACCGCGGCGGGCGTGCCGGAGGAAATGAAGATGGCCGTGCCCGCGACCGAGTCGAAGTCCACGCCGCCATCCTTCATCCGGGGCAGGCCCGCCGGATCGGTCCACGGTTCGTCGCCGGCCGTGGCCAGGTACTTCAGCCGGCCGGCCTTGACCTGGGTCAGCGACAGCGAACGCGACAGCAGCGCGAAATCGACCTCGCCGGCCACCAGCGCGGTCACCAGCGGACCGCCCCCCTGGTAGGGAATGTGCCGGACCTTGATGTGCGCCGTGTCCGCGAACGCCGCCGTGCGCACGTGGACCTCGCCGAAGAAGCCGGTCGACCCGTAGGTCAGGGCATCGGGCCTGGCCTTGGCCGCCGCGATCAGCTCGGGAAAGGTCTTGTAGGGGCTGGCCTCGGGCACCACCATGGCCACCGGCTCGGCGCTCAGCATCGCGACGGGGGTGAGCTGCTCCAGCGTGAACGGCGGCTTCTGCTTGTTGACCACCGCCTGTTCGGGCAGGCTGGCCACGCTCAGCAGCGAGCACAGGATCGTGTAGCCGTCCGCCGGCGCGTTGGCGACCTGGCTCACGCCTATCGCGCCCCCCGCCCCGGGACGATTGATGACCACCACGGTCTGCTTGAGCGCCCGCTGCAACGCCGGCTGCAGCGCGCGGGCCATGTTGTCCGCCGTGCCGCCCGGCGGAAAGGGAACGATCAGGTTGATCGGCCGGTCGGGATACTCCGCCCGCGCACCGGGCGCGGCGACCAGCGACAACGCGGCAAAAGCCGCGGCCCACAGCGTGGTTTTCATGATGGTGTCTCCATGGGAAAGTAGTCTTGTCGCGCTCCGGCGGCGCTCTTGGCGCGGCCCGGGCATCCGGGCCGCGCGGTGGTCATCGCGGCGCGACGAACCGGTTCTCGATGACGCCCAGGCCATCGATCTCGATACGCACGACATCGCCCGCGGCCAGATAGCGCGGCGGCGTCAGCCCCATGCCGACTCCGGCCGGCGTGCCGGTCGCGATAATGTCCCCGGGGTGCAGCGTGATGCCCCGGGAGCAGGTCTCGATCAACGTCGGAATATCGAAGATGAAATCACGGGTGCTGGCGTCCTGGCGCGGTTCGCCGTTGACCCAGCAGCGCACGCGCGTGTCGGTGCCGTCCAGCGCGTCGGCGGTCACCACCCACGGTCCCATGGGGCAGAACGTATCGAAGGACTTGCCCAGGTCCCACTGCTGGTGCCGCATCTGCACGTCGCGGGCGGTCACGTCGTTGACGATGGTGTAGCCGTAGACGTGGCGCATGGCCTCGTCGCGCGAGATGTTCTTGCCGCCCTTGCCGATCACCACGGCCAGTTCGGCTTCGTAGTCGATCTGGGTCGAGACCTCGCCCGGCAGCGCGACGTCGTCCGTGGGTCCGACGACGCATTCCGGCACCTTGGTGAACACGATGGGCCAGGCTGCCGGATCAGCGTTGCTGGCCTTGAAGACCGAGCCCGACAACTCCTTGGCGTGGGCGTGGTAGTTCCTGCCGACGCAGAACACGTTGCGGCGGGGAACGGGAATGGGCGCTTCCAGACGTACGCTGTCCAAGGCCACGGTCCTGCCGCGCAGTGTGCCGATGTCCGTGCCCCGCACGGACATCTCGACCAGCGGCAGCACGCCCCGGTCCGCCGCGCCGGCGGGCAGGTCCAGCAGCGTGACATGGCGCGCGTCGTCGGAGACCATTCCTACATGGCGTTGGCCGTCGAGCATGAAAGTGGCGAGTCGCATGGCATTCCTTGCTGAATGGCCGGATCCGCTTCCTGATCCGACCAATTGGTTTAATTTGGTTTTCAATGGTATTGATTTGTCGAACTATAAAGCCATTTTTATCTCCATATTCCTAGGGTTTTCACCTAAAAATATGGCGAATCTACGCTTTACAATAAAACCAATTTGAACCAATCAAGGACCAGTGCAACCATGTACCCGTCTCCCAGCCTCCAGGTCCGCACCGACCCCGTCCAGGCGCTGCGCACGGAACTGCTCGATGGCCTGCGCACCGGCAAGTGGGCGCCCGGCAGCCGCCTGCCGACCGAACGCAGCCTGTGCGCGGACTTCGGCGTCGGCCGGTCCGCCCTGCGCCGCGTGCTGCAGGAACTGCGGGACCAGGGCCTGATCGTGCAGAAGGTGGGAAGTGGAACCTATGTGTCGGACACGCCGGCCGGCATCGAACCGGGCATCATGGCGGCGGCGGGCAAGCTGCTCACGATTCCGTCCGCCAGCCCGGCCGAGATCATGGAAGCGCGGCTGCTGCTGGAGCCCATGATCGTCGAGCTCATTGTCAGCAACGCCACCCTGGCCGACTTCGAACGCCTCGAGGCCTGCTGCGCGCGGTCCGAGACCGCCGACACGCTGGAGGAGTTCGAGCACTGGGACAACGCGCTGCACGAACAGCTGGCGCTGGCCACCCACAACGCGCTGTTCGTGAGCGTGTTCAGGCTGCTGGCGGAGGTCCGGAACAGCGGCGAATGGGGTTTTCTGAAGAAGAAGATCGTGACGCCCGAGCGGCGCAGGGAGTACGAAGCGGAACATCGCCGCATCGTCGAAGCCCTGAAGCATCGCGATGCGGACACCGCGCGGCGGGAAATCTTCGAACACATCGTGCACGCGCGGACCAACCTGCTGGGCAGGATCTGACGGCCCTGGCCCGCGCGGCGCCAGCCGGACGCCGCGCGTCGGCGGGTCAGGCGCGCGCCGGCCGCCGCACCGACCGGAGCGTCCCGCTCTTGCCGCCACCGCAGAAGAAGCGGTCGCCGCCATCGGACTCCAGCCCCGAGACGCCCGTGCCGGGCGGCATCTCCAGCCTGGCCAGGACCTCGCCGCTCTGCGCGTCGATCCGCCGCAGGTCGCTGGCGTCGCCTTCCCAGGTGCCGTGCCAGAGCTCGCCATCCACCCAGGTCACGCCGGTGACGAAACGCTCGGAGGTGATCGAGCGCAGGATCTTCCCGGTCTCGGGATCGATCTGGTGGATCTTGCGGGCGCGGTAGTGCCCGACCCACAGGGAGCCTTCGGCCCACGCCAACCCCGAGTCCTCGCCGCCGGCCGGCGACGGGATCGTGGCCAGCACGCGGCCGGACTCCGGATCGATCTTGCGAATGTGGCCATCGGCGATCTGGTACAGGTGCTTGCCATCGAACGCGGTGCCGGCGTTCGCCGGGGTCCGGATCGAGCGCTGGATTTCGCCGCTGGCCGGATCCATGGCACAGAGCCGGTCGCCGATGGCGAACCAGACGTTCTTGCCGTCATAGGTCACGCCGTGCACGCCGTCGGCCTCGGGGAAAGGGCCATATTCACGAAGGATGTGGGCTGTCGATGTCTTCATGGCGCCTGCTCGCTGGAAGAAAGAAAAAGGGGAATGTCCAGGGAGGCATCCTAGCCCTCCGGCAACGCGGCCGGGAGTAACAAGGTTGTCGCGAACCCCGGCACCGGGGGCATCAGCCAGCGGCGGGCCGGCCCTCGTCCGGTGGCCTGCACCCGGCCCGCCTCGGCCAGTTGGTCCAGGGCCCGCTGCACGGTGCGCTGGCTGGCGCCCAGCGCCAGCGACAGGGCCGAGCTCGACCATGATTCGCCGTCCGCCAGCAGGGCCAGCACTGGCGCATGCGGCCCTTCGACCGGCCGGGTCAGCACCGCGACGTCACTTGCCCGGCACGGCGCCAGCGCGAAGCCGCGCCGGGTCGCCGCCACGTCGGCCAGCCCCGCCACCGCCTTGCGCAACCGGCCCATCTCCACGCGCAGCCGTGCGCGATGCGTCTCGTCGGGATGCCGGGCGCGGAAGGCCCGTTCGATCAGCGTCTCGCGCGGCACGTCGGCGGGCCACGCCTCGCCCAGCGCACGCGCCAGCGCGAACAGCACCGGCCGCCGCGCCAGCGGGACCACCTGCCCCGCCTCGCGCACCGCGTGGCGGCAGGCGTCGACCACCAGCGCGTCCGAGGCCAGCAGCGTTTCCACCTCGGCCAGCGCGATCAGGCGCTCCTGCCCCCGCCATGCCAGCCGGGCCGCGGGCATGTCCAGCACGGCAGCGGCCTGCCGGACCTCGGCTTGCAACGCGGAAATGCCGGCGCGGTTCGCGGCCTGTTCCGCGCGCGCCAGCGCGGCGCGCGCGACAGCGGTGCGCAGTCGCCGCATCGCGATGCCCGCCACCAGCAGCTCGTGGATGGCCACCGCCGCGGCGGTCAGCGGACCGGCATCGACCCCGGCCAGCAACCGCTCGGCCTCGTCCAGCCTGCCGATCAGGAGGCAGCGCCGGATTTCGAGCTGGCGGACGTGTGCGACATTGGCCAGGTCGCCATGCGCTTCGAGCGTGGCGCACGCGGCGGCCAGCGCCTTGTCGGGCCAGGCCAGCTCGCGCGAGGCGAGCGCGATCTCGGCCTCGGCCACGATACAGCGGGCGCGGGCCAGCGGTTGCTTGTGCCCGAAGGCGCCGGCCGCCCGCCGGACCAGCATCCTGGCCCGGACGAACTCGCCAAGCTGGGCCATGGCGATGCCGCGCAGCGCCAGCGCCGGCGGATCGTCGCGCAGCGCCACCCGGTTCAAGGCCCCGAAGGGATCGCCCGCGGCCAGCGCCTGGGCGGCCCCGGCAATCAATGCATCCATCCGAATCCCGCCACATTTGTCACTCCCGCCGTGCGGCGGCCCGATCCTAATCTAGCACACGCCCCCCGCCGATACGTCGCGCCAACCAGGCGCGATCGACGGGAAATCCAAGGAGAAAACGATGCGACACATCACAGGTACACAGGAAGAATGGCTGGCCGCGCGGCTCGACCTGCTGGAGGCCGAGAAAGCCTTGACGCGGCAGTCGGACGAACTGGCGCAGCGGCGCCGGGCGCTGCCCTGGGTGGCGATCGACAAGGACTACCGCTTCGACACCGACCAGGGCCGAGCCTCGCTGGCCGATCTTTTCCAGGGACGCTCGCAACTGCTCGTCTACCACTTCATGTTCGGTCCCGACTACCAGGCCGGATGCCCATCCTGCTCATCGATCGCCGACAGCTTCGACGGCTTCGCCGTCCACCTGGCCAACCACGACGTCATGCTGATGGCGGTCTCGCGCGCCCCGCTGGCCAAGCTGCGGGCATACAAGCAGCGCATGGGCTGGCGCTTCCCCTGGGCCTCGTCCCGGGATGCCGGCTTCAACTTCGACTTCGGCGCCTCGCACACCGAGGCCCAGCAGTTCGAGCAAGGCATAGCCTACAACTACCGGCGCGAACCCGCCTGCGGATGCCATCCGGCCCCCGCAGGCACCGGCCAGGGCCCCGAGGGCCGTCTGGCCGCGATGTGCGGCACCGACGCCAATACCTATCTGCGCGAACGCCCTGGCATGAGCGCCTTCGCAATCGAGGACGGCACCGTCTACCACACCTATTCCACCTACGCGCGCGGGCTGGACGGGCTCTGGGGCATGTACCAGTGGCTGGACCGCGCGCCACTGGGACGCAACGAGCAGGGCGTGTGGTGGCGCCGCCGCGATGAGTACGCCGGGCGCTGAAACGGGGGCGGCGCTCGCGCCCGCATGGCGGCATGCCGGCCTGCGCTTCCTCGGCGGCACGGCACTGGCGATGGCCGCCGCCGTCCTGGCCTGGAACGCCGCCATGCGGGCCATGGCCGGCATGGCCGTCCTGTGCGGGAACATGGTGGCGATGCCCTGGCGGCCCTCGCCGGGCGGGACATGGGCTGGCCTACTCGCGGCCTTCCTGGGCATGTGGACGGCCATGGCGGTGGCGATGATGCTGCCGGCCGTCGCGCCCGCGCTATGGCGCTACCGCCGCCGGCTGCATGGCACCGGCTCGCGCCACGCGGACGGACTGGCCTCGATGGCCGGCCTGGGATACTTCTGCACGTGGACGCTGATCGGCCTCCTGGTGTTTCCGCTGGGCGCCGCCCTGGCCGCGCTGCAGGCGCAGGTCCCCGCGCTGGCGCGCCTGGGTCCCGCGGCGACGAGTCTCGCCCTCCTGGCGGGCGGCCTGTTCCAGCTCACCGCGCTCAAGGCCCGCTACCTGGCCGGTTGCCACCTCGATGGCCGCGCCGCCGTGCCGTGCGCGCGCCCTGGCGCGGCATGGCGCCACGGGCTGCAACTGGGCCTGCGCTGCGGCGTGTCCTGCGCCGGCCTAACCGCCAGCCTGCTTGCCATCGGCATGATGGACTGGCGGGCCATGGCGATCGCCACGGCGGCCACGGCCGGAGAACGTCTCGCGCCCGGGGGAGCACGGGTGGCGCGCATCACCGGATCGGCCCTGGCCACGGCCGGCATGCTCATGCTGGCGCGGGCGGCGCAGACGGCCTGAAGCACCAAAAAAACGGCGCCCCGAGGGGCGCCGCGCTTGCGGGAACGGAGCCGACCGGCTCAATCCAGCGTCAGATTCAGGCGCTTGATCACCGCGCCCAGCGTCTGCTGTTCCTTCTTGATCAGCGCGGTCAGCTCGGCCGGGGTGGACGGCGCGGCGGTGAAGTACTGCGCGGTCAGTTGCTTCTGCACTTCCTCGCTCTTGATGATCTGGACCAGCTCCTTGTTCAGCCGGTCGACGATGGGCTGCGGCGTGCCGGCGGGCACCAGGATGGCCTGCCAGGAGATCACCTCGAAATCGGGCACGCCCTGCTCCGCCATGGTCGGCAGGTCGGGCAGCGCCGGGCTGCGCTTGGTGCTGGTCACGGCCAGTGCCTTGAGCTTGCCGTCGCGCACCTGCGGCATGGCGATGGCGGGCACCATGAAGCCGGCCTGCACCTGGCCGCCCAGCATGGCGGTCACGACCTGCGGGAAGCCGGCGTACGGCACGTGCAGGATGTCCAGGTTTTCCTTGCCCTTGAGCAGTTCCATCGCCAGGTGGGCGGAACTGCCGGCGCCGACGGTGCCATAGTTCAGCTTGCCCGGCTCCTTCTTCACCAGCGAGGTGAAGGCGCCGACCGAGTCGACGTTCAGCGAGGGCGGCACGACCAGCACGTTGGGGCTGGTGGCGACCAGCGTGACGGGCGCGAGGTCCTTCAGCGGGTCGTAGTTGAGCTTGGTGTAGAGCGCGGGGGCGGTGGCCAGCGGCCCGTTGATGGTGAACAGCATGGTGTAGCCGTCCGGCGTGGCATGGGCCACGGTGCCGGTACCGATATTGCCGCCGGCGCCAGGCTTGTTGTCGATCACGATCGCCTGCCCGAGCTGCTTGGCGAGCGGCTGCGAGATCACGCGCGCGATGATGTCGGGCGACGAGCCGGCCGGGAACGGCACGACCAGCTTGATGGGACGGCTGGGCCAGTCATGCTGGGCGAAGGCGGGGGTGGCGGCCATCAGGCCGGCGGCCACGGCCGCGCCAAGCAGGCGGCGGCGTAGGGCCGGCGCGGAGGATGCGGAAGAATGCATGGATATCTCCGTTATTTGGTGTTGGACTGGCGGGCGGGACTGTTTCAGACCGCGTCGCTGTTCTTGACCCATCGGTCCACATGTACCGGCTGCGCGCTGGCCAGGCGGTCCAGCAGGCGGTCGATATCGGTGTCGACGATCAGCGCCTCGAGATGCACCGCGCGCACGAAACCCTGTTCATGGGCATGGCGCGCGAAGGCAAGCAAGGCATCGTAATAGCCGTTGGCGTTGAGCAACCCCACCGGCTTGGAGTGGTAGCCGATCTGTTGCCAGGTCAGCACCTCGAAAAGTTCGTCCAGCGTGCCGAAACCGCCGGGCAGCGCGACGAAGGCGTCCGAGAGTTCGACCATGCGGGCCTTGCGGGCGTGCATGGTGGGCACGACGTACATGTCGGTCAGGCCCTTGTGCCCGACCTCTTTTTCCCAGAGCCGCTCGGGGATGACACCGGTCACCTGCCCGCCCGTCTCGAGCGCCGCATTGGCCACGTGCCCCATCAACCCGACGCTGCCGCCACCATACACCAGCCGCATCCCCCGCCTCGCCACCGCGCGCCCGAAATCACGCGCCACCTCGGCAAAGAAAGGATCGCTCCCGGCACTGGCCCCGCAATACACACAAACCGCATCCATCTAAAATTCCCTTAAGAACCCTTACCGCCCCCGGACCCAGGCACCTTCGACCCAGGATGCCGCGGATCCGGCTCCGCCGGTCCGCCCGCATCGCCCCCCCGGGGGGGCGCGCGCAAGCGCGCAGGGCGGGGGCTTACCCCCCAGGACCGCCCCCTCCCCTTCGCGCCGCCCCGCCGGCAGGCCGCCGCGCCTCGCAACTCGCTGCTGTGGATCTTCGAGCCGCTGGAACGGGACGCCGGCTACTCCAGCAAGCGCATGTTCGGCTGCCTCGCCGCCTACCTGGACGACCTGCTGTGCCTCGTGGCGGCGGACCGGGGCGACCCGTGGAACGGCCTGCTGGTGTGCACGTCCAGGGACCGGCACGCCGCGCTCATGGCCGACGAGCCCGCGCTGCGGCCTCATGCGGTGCTGGGCAAATGGCTGTACCTGCCCCAGGACCATCCCGAGTTCGAAACCGTCGCGGCCAGGCTGGCGCGGCGCGCGCTGGAACGCGACCCGCGCCTGGGCGTCGCGCCCCGGCCGCGTGCCCCGCGGGCCAGGCGCAGCGCCGTCGGTTGACCGTCACGACAGCGGAGGCAACCGTCGGCTCACCGGGCATTCCTGCGTACCGGCATCGCCGCGGTCGCGCGGCAGGCAGACGAGCACCAGCAGAGAAAACGCCCCGGCACAGATGAAGGCATGGCCATAGCCGCCGCCGGCCGAGACGAACACCGCGAACAACGTCGGCGCCACGATATTGGTCAGGTTGACCAGGATGCTGGATCCCGCGGCGGTTTCCGAAATCATGTGCGGCGGCGACCGGCGTGCCACTTCGGCGATCTGCACGCCATTCCAGCTCGCGGCCGAACACCCCGCGATGAACGCGAGCAAGAGGGCCGCCCACAGCGGCCACTCCGGACTGGTCAGCCCCAGCAGCGCGGTCGTCACCGCCGAAAGCACGGCCGCGATCGACAACACCGCGGTAGCCGACCGCAGATGGTCGGACAGCCAGCCCAGTGCGATGCGGCCGATCACGCCGCCCGCCTGCATCACGGCGAACACCATCCCGGCCCGCCCGAGGGAATAACCCAGGCCGTCCACCAGATAGACCACGGTGAACGTGAACCAGCAACTCTGGGACACGGCGAACAAGCTGCCCACGATGGAGATCTGCAGCAGGCCGCGGTTGTTCATCAGCGATGCCAAAGGCACGCCCAGGGTACGCAACGAGCGCCACGTCGGCCTCGGGAAGGCCCGTCCGGTTCTCGCGGGGATCTCATCCAGGCCGGCGCTCAGCCTCCAGGTCAGCACGATGGGCAGCAACACCACCACCGCGCAGGCCAGCAGCGCCATGCGCCAGCCCGCCAGCGCCACCACCACGGGCACGAGCAGCCCGGCCATCACGCCTCCCAGGGGCACCCCGGCCTGCTTGATCGAGAACATCAGATTGCGCTTGCCCGGCGGCGAAAATCTTTGCAGGACTTCGCTGCCGGCCGGATTGGCGGCGCCATTGCTCAGGCCCATGGCAAAACATGCGGCCAGCGCCACGCCCAGGCTGGGATACAGCAGGAACGCCAGGCAGACCGCGCCCAACGACAACGTCAGCTGCAAGGTGCGCATTCCGCCGATCTGCTTGAACAATGCGGAGCCTGCGAGCAGGATGGCCAATCCGCCCATCGAATTGCTCGCGGTCAGGTAGCCGATGGAACTGCCGCTCCAGCCGAACTCCACGGACATGGCCGGCGCGACGATGGGGATGAGGCGGGTCAGGAACGACGAAATGGTCTGCAGAATGCAAATGGCCACTACTGGCATCAGCCAGGCCGGTGCGGTGCTTGTCATCGAGTCTCTTGCGTCACGCGTGCGGGAGATACAGGGGAAAGGACTCGCCCGTCCACCCTGGTGATCCGGTGTTTGCTTTTCTTTTCATAATACCGCCAAGGACTCAGCCAGTCTCCGGGTATAATGGTGGGTTGCCCAATTGCCGCAAACAGGGCAACGTGGCCCATCACCGGGTCACTGACTTCTTCGCCAGACCCATTTAGGAGCGAGCAGTTTGCCCAAGGAAGATTTGATCGAAATGCGTGGCGTGGTCAACGAGGTCCTGCCTGACTCACGATTCCGGGTCACGCTGGAAAACGGCTTCGAGATCACCGCGTACTCCGGCGGAAAGATGCGCAAGTTCAACATCCGCGTACTCGCGGGTGACGACGTCACGCTCGAAATGTCCCCCTACGACATGACCAAAGGCCGCATCACGTTCCGCCATATCGCGGGGCGCCCTGCCGCCACCCCCGGCCCCAAGCCCCGGAGGAAGTGACAGCGGCGCAAGCCGCCCAATTGAAAACAGCTCCCGAAGGAGCTGTTGGCTTTCAATCGGCCTGCTTACGCAAGCTCAGAGCACTTTGATCTTGGTCGCAGCCGGGCCTTTCGCGCCCTGGCCAGCGATGAAGCTCACGCGCTGGTTCTCTTCGAGGGAGCGATGGCCGCTGCCCTGGATTTCCGAAAAGTGCGCGAAAAGGTCCTTTCCGCCCGAATCCGGCATGATGAAGCCGAAGCCCTTCTCAGAGTTGAACCACTTGACGACGCCTGTTTGTTCCATGTCATTTCCTTGGGGATAAAAAACGGATTTCCCGTCAACTCACGACACTCAAGGAAGAAATTGGAACGACGAAGACCGCTATCGTGGACTTTGACTGAACTAGATTACGACTCTTGAAGGCCGTGGCTGGCGGACTATGGACTGAAAAGCGCAATAAGTCAAATGGCCTTGTCAGGCAGCTTTCCATCCAGGGAGACAAGGCGGTGGTGCCGGTGAAAGGAATCGAACCCTCGACCTTCTCATTACAAGTGAGCTGCTCTACCAACTGAGCTACACCGGCAGGAGGCGGGATTGTAATGGAAATCGTCGGCGGTCATGCCGGCGCGGCGGCCGCCACCCGCGCCGGATCGCTGGACCAGGCGCTCCACGAGCCCGCGTACAGCGCCGCCTTCACGCCCAGGTCCTGCACGGCGGCGATCCAGTAGGCGGCCGCCACGCCCGATCCGCAGTAGGCCACCACCGGCCGCCCGTCATCGTCGAACAGCCCGAGCTTGCGCGCCAGGGCCTCGCGCTGGGCGAAGGGCAGCAGGCGGCCGTCCGCATCCTGCCAGATGCCTGCCGGGCTGCTGACCGCGCCCGGCAGGTGGGCCGGCTGTTTGCCATCTCCCGCATAGGCCGCCGCCGCGCGCGCGTCGAACAGGCGGTATGCGGAAAAATCGGCGGCGATGGCCTCGGTATCGATGGCCGCCAGTTCAGGCACGGCCGTTTGCGCGGGCGGCGGCGCCGCGCCCCCGCTACGGGCGGCCCACGCGCCCAGGCCGCCGTCCAGGATGCGGACACGCGGCAGTCCGGCCCAGGTCAGCACCCACCACGCGCGCGCGGCGGCGGAGCCATTGGCGGCGTCATAGACGACGATGTCGCCGTCCGGGTCCAGGTCCGCCTCGGCCGTCCAGCGCCGGACCGCCTCCGGCGACGGCAGGGGCAGGCGGCCGCGGGCGGGATCGCCGGGATCGGCGTAGTGCGCGGGCAGCGCGGTGCCGATGGACCCTGGAATCGGTTCCGCCGGCAGCGGACCGCCATCGGGGGCGACGTAGACCACGGCCACGCCTCCCGAGGCCAGGGCCGCCGCCAGGGCATCGGCGGAGATGAAGGGAAAAACCGTATGGGAAGCGGGAAGCACGGCGCTCATGGAGATTCCTTGTGACAGATCAGCGTTTGGTTTGCAGAAGGTCCCGGCCCGCCGACGGCGGCATCGCGAGCGTCATGGCCGCGCTGCCCAGGGCGACCGCGCCCAGGACGAGATAAACCCAGGAATAGGCGGCCCCGCCCGTACCGATCGCCGTCCCGGTCTTGAGCAGCAGGGCGGCCACGGCCACGCCCATGGCCACCGTCAGGTTCTGGATGGACAGGAAGAAACTGGTGGCGGCGGCCAGCCGGGACCGGGCCACGTCGGCATACGCCAGCGTGCCGTAGGCGTTCATCTGCAGCGAACGCGCCCAGCCGAAACCGAACAGTGCCGCCGCGTACACGACCAGCGCCTCGCGCGGCGGGATCCATCCGGCCGCCGCCAGGCAGCCCGCCGCCAGCGCGCCATGCAGGAACAACCCCTTGCGGTATCCGGTCCGGCGCAGGATCTTGCCGCTGAAGAATTTCATCGCGAAGCCTCCCACGGCCGGTATGAGCACCACCAGTCCCGCCTCCAGCGGACTGTAGCCGTCGCGCTGCTGCAAGGTCACCGGCAGCAGGAAGGGTACGCCGCCCACGGCGATGCGGAAGACCGAACCGCTCGCCATCGCATCGCGGAAGCTGCGCAGCGCCAGCAGGTCCAGGGCCAACACCGGATCGGCGACCCGCCGCGCGTGCCGGACATAGGCCGCCACCAGCAGCACGCCGGCCACCAGCGCCGCCACGGCCGGCCCTGTCCGGACATGGGCCTCGGCCAGCGCCATCAGCCCCCACATCAGGCAGGCGAAGCCGGCACCGCTCAGCAGCGTGCCGCGCAGGTCGAACGCGCCCTCGCCCCTGCCCTCGGTCGCGGGCAGGAAGCGCCGGACCAGCCATAGCGCGCCCAGGCACAGCGGCACGTTGATCCAGAATATCCAGCGCCATCCCACATAGGTCGTCAGGAGACCTCCCAGGAACGGCCCCACCATGGGCGCGATCATGGCAAGCAGGATCACCAGGGCCATCGCCTCGACGAGTTCATGCCTGGCGGCGGTCCGCAGCACGATCAGCCGGCCGACGGGCGCCATCAAGGCGCCCGCCATGCCCTGGACGAAGCGCAGCACGACCAGGACGAGGGCATTGGGCGCGAAACCGCAGGCGATGGAACTGGCCAGGAACAGCCAGATCGCGCCGGCGAACACCCGCTTGTCCCCATGGCGTTCGGCCAGCCGGCCGCTCAGCGGGATCAGGAGGGTCAGCCCGAGCAGGTAGGCGGTGATGGTCGCGCTGAGCGTGGCCGTGTCCGAGTTCAGGTCCGCCGCCATGGCGGGCAGCGCCGACGCCACGCTGGTCGCGTCGAGCTGTTCGACGAAGAAAATGGACGAAACGATCCACGCGGTGCGCCGGGTCTGCGGCGACAGGCGTTCGGGCGGCGCGGTCCCGGCGGTGGCGGCCGGCGGCATCAGGCCACCCGGCGCACGCCGGCCACGCCGGCATCCGCCTCCGCATCGCCCGCGATCAGGCCTCGCAGCGACTGCCGGACCGCTTGCCGCTGGGCCGGCGTCTCCCATTGCGCGCGCAGGAACTCGCCCGCCACCCGCCCCGGCCGGTCGAAGACCAGGACACGATCGGCCATGGACAGCGCCTCCTCCAGCGAATGCGTGATCTGCAGGACCGTCTGGCCATGCGCCTTGGCGATGCGCTGGAAATCGGCGCGCAGCGCGGCGGCGGTGACTTCGTCCAGCGCGCCGAAAGCCTCGTCGGCGATCATGACCTCGGGCCGGGTGATCAGCGCCCGCGCCAGCGCCACCCGCTGGCGCATGCCGCCCGACAACTGCTGGGGATACGCATGCTCGTGCCCGGCCAGGCCGACCTTGTGCAACAGCCCGACGGCCTGCGCCTCGGTGCCCGGCGAACGCGTGCGCAGGATTTCGAGCGGCACGAGCACATTCTCGAGCGCGGTGCGCCATGGCAGCAGGCGATCGGTCTGGAATACGCAGCCTATGCGGCCGCGCAGGCGATTGAAGTCGCGCAGGGGATCGACGCCCAACACCCGCACGCGACCGCCAGACGCCTCTGTCAGGCCGAGGATCAGATTGACCGCCGTCGACTTGCCGCAGCCCGTGCGGCCGACGATGCAGACATGCTCGCCGGCGGCAATGGAAAAGCTCAGCCCGGCGATGGCTGGCGGACGGCTCTTGCCGAATCGTTTCTCGACCTGGACGAACGCGATGGTCTCAGGCATGGCCGCGCACTCCGTCATGGCCGCGATACGACAGGAACCGCCGTTCGAAGCCGCTCAGCACCTGATTGCTCAGAATGACGAAAACCACCAGCACGGCCGTCCAGACGATGGTCTGATCCATGCGGAACATCTCCTGCGATACGCGCAGTTGGTGGCCGACGCCGGTGATCCCGCCCAGCAGCTCGGCCATGATGGTGACGCGGGTGGCATTGCCGATGTTGATACGCCAGACCGTCAGCAACGACGGCAGGACCGCCGGCCACCACAGGATGCGGGCCCGCTGCCACGGCGTCGGCCGCATGGACTGCACCAGATCCACCCAGTCGCGCGGGATGCCGCGCAAGGCGTCGCGGGCCTGGTAGAAGAACGCGGGCAGCGCCGAGGTGACCACCACGAAAGCGATGCGCGCCTCGGCATCGCGGAACCAGAGGATGGCGAAGATGACCCAGCACAGGGAAGGGATGCCCTGCTTGAGTTCGACCAGCGGCACCAGGAAACGCTCGACATGGACGTTGCCGGCCACGGCCGCCCCGAGCAGGGACGACACCAGGAACGACGCCAGCAGGTACGCCCAGATACGTCCATACGTGATGGCGAGGGCGGACCATCCTTCCGGCGAGGCCAGCAGGTCGCCCGCGGTGGCCGCGATCTGCGACAGCGAGGGGAAAAACATGGGAGTCGAATGATGCGACGCCCACTCCCACGCCCCCAGCATCAGCGCAATGGCAAGCGCCCCCTCCCACGGCACGGACGGCCAGGACGGCAGCCCCGCGCCGCGCCGCCGCGCCGGCTCGTGGTGATCCGCGAGGCTACTCATTCCTGCCTTCCACGTCGAAGGCCGAGACCAGCGAATCGAGCTCGGCATCCGTCAGCGGGCGTGGCAACTGGCCGCCCTCGGGCAGCAGCTTCTGCGTCAGCAGCGCCACCGTCTTGATGTGACGGCGCAGGGGCTCGATGCGGGTCAGGTCGCGATAACGCTCCAGCACGCCTTGCAGCGCCTGCACCTCGACCTGGGCATCCTTGGACACCAGGCGGGCGGCCTCGGCCGGCTTCTGCCGGATGAAGTCGGCCGCTTCCTTGTTGGCCGCGTAGAACTTTCGTATCAGGGCCTGGTTGGATGCCTGGGCGATCCACGGCGAGGCGACCCCCAACGTGATGGACGGGACGAAGTCCGTGCCCGAGGCCTTCTGCCAGACAGCCTGGTCGAACACCGGCAGCGAATGCAGCGCCCCCTTGCCCTGGGCAACCGCGGCGGCGCCCTCGGTGGGATTGACCAGCAGCGCGTCGATGCGCCCGAGCTGCAACTCGGCCAGGCCGGCCGCGCCGCGCGCGCTCGATGACTTGATCGTGACCTTGCCCAGGTCCACGCCGCGGGCCTGCAGGAACCACCTGGACAGCGCCCAGCTCCCCGTGATGGTGTCGGTCTGCACCACCTTGCCCTGGAGTTGCCGGATGTCCGTGATCCCCGGATCGCGGATGACGATGTCGGACTCGAAGTTGAAGATGTTCCACAGCAAGGTGAAATCGGCGCCTTGCTGCTTGAAGCGGCTGACGGCGGCGATCGCCGCGCAGAAGCAGACCGGGTCCCTGCCGGTGGCGAAATCCGTGTAGGCCACATTGGAAGGCTTGGGTGTCACGGTCAGTTCGAACCCGTGCTTGCGGTCCAGCCCCAGCCGCTGGATCAGCACCGGAATCCATATGCTTTGCGAGGGCGGCGAGAACACCGTGACCGCCAGCTTGGGCAGCGGTTCGGCCGCCTGGGCGACAGATGCCGCGGCATTCACCGCCAGCCCCACGGCAAGTGCAACGCCGATTTTCCGGAACAGCTTTTTCATGTTGCTCATCTTGTTCAATCCAGCACCGCGCGATGCAGCACGCGGCCTTGTCCCGCGTAGTTGAAAATGCCCCGATGCTGGACGATGCGGTTGTCCCAGATCAGCGCCGCGCCGGTTTCCCACCGATACTCGGTGCAGACCTCGGGCGATTTGATGAACTCGAACACGATGCCCAGCAGATGGTCGCTGACCAGCCGGGGCACGCCCAGCACCCGCTGCGCGTAGAGTTCGCAGGCAAAAAGCTGGCGGGCGCCGGTTTCGGGGTGTACCCGCACCAGCGGCACTTCCAGCGGCGGCGTATCGAGCCGTGCCTGCGCCAGGCGCTCCGGATCCGCATAGGACATCGACACCAGCCCCATCTGGTCGGCGTTGTGCAGGATGGTCAGGGTATCCAGGTAGGCCGCGAACCGGGGATCGAGCAGCCGGTAGGCCGCCGTCGCGTTCGAAAACAAGGTCCCGCCGCCGTGCCGGGGCGCCTCTACGGCGTACAAGGCGGTGAATTTCTGCGGGTGCTCTCGATAGGCCTGGTCGATATGCCAGATGTAGTTGGTGCGCGTTTTCTTGCGCGCCGAATCGATGGCGTTGGCCTCGCCCCCCACGCGCGGCGCCTGGGGATTGCCGGCGAACCGGGGCGCGCCGAACAGCGCGGCGAACGGCTCGAAATCGCCAGCCGCGACCGAGCCCGGCTCGAAGGACAGGAAACCGTATTCCAGCAGGGAACGGTACAGGAAGGCCTGGACCTCGTCGGGCGTGCGGACATCCGGCTGGAAGCGGAAGCCTCGGACCACGCCCCCCACGATGGGGGAATAAGGCTGGATGCGGATCTCCCCCAGGCTCGCTTCGTCGTAGCGATAGAGCTCGGGGTCAAGAATGCGGGGCTGGTGCAGCTCGGTATCCGCGGGCCGATGTTGCGGCTTGAGCAATGCGTTCATCGTCATTCGTCTCGGGAAAGAGAACCAGAATAACGATCGGCGCGGCGGCCGCTAACGAATGTTTCCGAGTTTGGTTATGCGTCGCGTGGAGCGGGGAAGCGCGACGGGGCGCGAGCCCCGTCGGCGGTGAAAACGACTTACTTGATGATGGTCAGCTTCGGCCGGCCGCGGTCCGGACCGCCCGGCGGGGCGGGATCCGTATCGTCGGGCTTGCCGTCGACGGCAGGCGCATCGCCCGCCGGCACGGCGGACAATTGCGGACGGATTGCCGAAACGTTCTCTTGCGGTTCGACGGTGGCCGCGTCGTCGACCACCGGGCTGTCGGGCGCGACGCCCGCGTCCGACAAGGCGGGTGGCCCCGCCTCGAAGGCCATGCCATGTCCGGTTTCGCGCGCATAGATGGCCGTGACCGCATCCATGGGAACGGAAATCTGCCGCGCCACGCCGCCGAAGCGCGCCTGGAACTCGATGAACTCGTTCCCCAGTTGCAGCTTGTGGGTGGCCAGCCGACCGACGTTCAGGACGATTTCGCCGTTCGTGACGTGCTCGCGCGGCACCACCACCCGCTCGTCCACCGTCACGGCGATGTGGGGCGTATAACCGTTGTCGGTGCACCACTCGTGCAGGGCACGGATCAGGTACGGCTTGGTGGAGATTTCGCTCATGGTTGCACCCTTGGCGCCGCGCGATGCCGGCTGGTGATCCGTGCGCCCCGCATCAGCGACGCATGACCTTTTCGGACGGCGTCAGCGCCTCGATGTACGCCGGCCGCGAGAAGATGCGTTCGGCATACTTCTGCAGGGGCGCGGCGTTCTTCGGCAGCTCGATGCCATAGTGGTCCAGGCGCCAGAGCAGCGGCGCGATCGCCACGTCCAGCATCGAGAACTCTTCGCCAAGCATAAACTTGTTTTTCAGGAAGATAGGCGCGAGCTGCGAAAGCCGGTCGCGGATCTGCTGGCGCGCCTGGTCGAGCGCCTTCTCGTCGGCGCGGCTTTCCCGTGCTTCCAGCGTGCCGACGTGCACGAACAGTTCCTTCTCGAAATTGAACAGGAACAGCCGCGCGCGGGCGCGCATCACCGGATCGGCGGGCATCAGTTGCGGATGCGGAAAACGCTCGTCGATGTACTCGTTGATGATGTTCGACTCGTACAGCACCAGATCGCGCTC
The DNA here is from genome assembly GCA_009360345.1 of Alcaligenaceae bacterium SAGV5. Taxonomy (GTDB): domain Bacteria; phylum Pseudomonadota; class Gammaproteobacteria; order Burkholderiales; family Burkholderiaceae_B; genus Pigmentiphaga. Next base: position 109,117 of record SPDP01000001.1, on the reverse strand, counting down.
GACCAGGATGGGCACCTGGCCGTACGGGTTCATGACGGCGATGTCCTCGGGCTTGTTGTAGAGGTCGACATCGCGGATTTCGAAATCCATGCCCTTTTCGAACAACACGAAACGGCAGCGTTGGGAAAACGGACACGTGGTTCCGGAGTAAAGCACCATCATGACGGGGCCTCCGAGAGAGTATGTAAAAACGTTAAAGGGCCAGCCATCCAAAAGGATGCTGGCCCCGGACAGGTAGTTCGAGAACTACTTGACGTCCTTCCAGTACACGGCGTTCAGTCGCCAGGTGATGACCGTGAAGAAAGCCAGGAAAATCAGCACCCACACCCCCAGGCGTACGCGATGTTGCTGCACGGGCTCGGCCATCCACGACATGAACGCGACCAGATCGGCAACGTCGTTGTCGTACGCTTGCACCCGGGCCGCATCCTTGGCCGCGAAACGTGTTTCCATCGTTTCGTGGCCGTGGTAATCGGCAACCGGCTCGTGCTTGACGGTGGCAGCGCCGTTCACGTCGTAAACCGTCGTGACACGCTCCCAACCGTGTTCGCCTTCGCCCCGGTGCATGGCGACGGTGGTGAGTTCGCGCGGCCCCTGGCGCTCCCACATGGCATGAGGCATGCCCACGTTGGGAAACACCAGGTTGTTCCAGCCCGTGGGCCGGGTATCGTCGCGGTAGAACGTACGCAGGTAGGTGTAGAGGTAATCGGCGCCCGACGGTCCGGCATTGACGGATTTCGCCCGGGCAATGACCGACAGGTCGGGAGGCGCGGCGCCGAACCATTCCTTCGCCTCTTTGGCGGTCATGGCAACGGTCATCATGTCGCCGACTTTGCCGTCCGTGAACAGGAGGTTGTCCTTGATCTGTTCGTCGGTCAGGCCGATGTCCTTGAGCCGATTGTACCGCATGGACGAAGCGGCATGGCAGTTGAGGCAATAGTTGACGAACAGTTTGGCCCCGTTTTGCAGGGCCGGCAGGTCGTTCAGGCGCGCGGGCGCCTTCTCCAGGTGATACCCGCCTTCGGCTGCCTGCACCCCAGTGCAGGCCAGCATCAGAATCAGTAGACCGAGCAGCTTCTTCATCGTGATATCCGTAGTCTGTCAGGCCGGCGCAGCCGCCGCCGGCCCGGTGAGCATCCTCAGTGGGCGGAGAAAGTGACGCGTTCGGGCACAGGCTTGAACGTGCCGCGCCGGCTCCAGAACGGCATCAACAGGAAGAAGCCGAGGTAGAGAACGGTACCGACCTGCGAAATGAGGTTGAAGACCTCGGTAGGCGCTTGCGTTCCCAGGTAGCCCAGCACCAGGAAGTTGACGATGAAGATGCCATAGATCCACTTGTGCCAGCCGGGACGGTAGCGGATGGACTTGACAGGCGAATGGTCGAGCCAGGGCAGGAAGAACAGGATGACCACCGCGCCGCCCATCGTGAGCACGCCCCAGAACTTGGCGTCCCAGACGCGCAGCAGGATGGCGATCGCCAGCAGCACCACGGTGATGGCGATCTTGGCGACGCCGCCGACGCGGCTCTTGAACAGGAACCACGCGGCCGCCACGACCGCGGCGAACGCCAGCACCCAGGTGAAGTCGTCGGTGCAGGCACGCAGCATCGAGTAGAACGGCGTGAAGTACCAGACCGGCGCGATGTGCGGCGGGGTCTTCAACGGGTCGGCCGGAATGAAGTTGTTGTACTCCAGGAAGTAGCCGCCCATCTCCGGCGCGAAGAACACGATCGCGCTGAAGATCATCAGGAAGATGGCCACGCCGAACAGGTCATGCACGGAGTAGTAGGGATGGAACGGAATGCCGTCGAGCGGAATGCCGTTGGCGTCCTTCTTCTCCTTGATCTCGACGCCGTCGGGATTGTTGGAGCCGACTTCGTGCAGCGCGATGACGTGCGCCACGACCAGGCCCAGCAGCACCAGGGGTACGGCGATGACGTGGAACGAGAAGAAGCGGTTCAGGGTCGCGTCGGAGACGACGTAGTCGCCCCGTATCAGGATCGCCAGGTCGGGGCCGACGAACGGGATGGCCGAGAACAGGTTCACGATCACCTGGGCGCCCCAGTACGACATCTGGCCCCAGGGCAGCAGGTAGCCCATGAAGGCCTCGGCCATCAGGCACAGGAAGATCGCGACGCCGAAGATCCAGACCAGTTCGCGCGGCTTGCGGTACGAGCCGTAGAACAGCCCGCGCAGCATGTGCAGGTACACCACGACGAAGAACATCGAGGCGCCGGTGGAGTGCATGTAGCGGACGAGCCAGCCCCACGGCACTTCCCGCATGATGTATTCGACCGACTGGAACGCGCGTTCGGCGTCGGGCTTGTAGTGCATGACCAGGAAAATCCCGGTCACGATCTGGATGACCAGCACCAGGAGCGCCAGCGAACCGAAGAAATACCAGAAATTGAAATTCTTCGGTGCGTAGTACTCGGACAGGTGCGCTTTCCAGGTCGAGGTGAGCGGAAAGCGGGCGTCGATCCAGCCCAGAAGGCCCGTTGTCTCGACATTCTTCTCGCCAGCCATGGCTGCTGCTCCTTTTGCTCGGCGGGTTCGGCGCTGCACTGCTTGGTGCCGCAACGCCGACGTGTTTCTATGGCTACGTTTGACAGGAGGACGCGGCTATCGCCTCCCCCGCTGCGAATGACTGACGCTCAGGCCTTGTTGTTCTTGTCGACACCGACCACGATCTTGGTATCGGACAGGAACTCGTAGGGAGGAATCGTCAGGTTGTCGGGCGACGGCTTGTTCTTGTACACCCGGCCGGCCATGTCGAACGTCGAGCCATGGCAGGGGCACAGGAAGCCGCCATGCCAATCGGCCGGCAGGCTGGGCTGGGGCCCGGTGGCGAACCGGGCGGTGGGCGAGCACCCGAGGTGCGGACAGATGCCGACGGCGACAAGGTACTCCGGCTTGATCGAGCGGTACTCGTTGCGCGCGTACTCGGGCGTGATTTCGTCGGGATTGCGCTGGGAGTTGGGGTCGGCGAGCTGGTCGTCGACTTCCTTCAGCGTGGCAAGCTGTTCCGGCGTGCGGTGGATGATCCAGACCGGCTTGCCGCGCCACTCGACGGTGCGCATTTCACCGGGCTGCATGCCTCCAATATCGACCTCCACCGGAGCTCCCGCCGCCTTCGCCCGTTCGGACGGGGCGAACGTGCTGACGAAAGGAACGGCCACGCCTACAGCGGCGACTCCCCCCACAGCACAGGTGGTGCCGACCCAAAACCGGCGGTCGGCGTCTACCACTTTGTCCTGACTCATTGATTGACCCTCAAGATTACTTCTTCTCTTAGCACTTGAAAGCAGATTGGCGCTCTTGGCGGACCGGCGCCTTATAGTAACCTTCGAGTATAACGCAATGCCTACAGGCCCCGACAGACTTCGTAGCACATTCGCCATCGCACTATTACGGCCGAAGTTCCCGCGGCGCGAAAAAATAAGGGATACTTTCGCGCAACAACAAACGGGAGGTGGTCCATGAGCATCATGAAGGAATTCCGCGATTTCGCGATGCGCGGCAATGTCGTCGACCTCGCGGTCGGTGTGATCATCGGTGCGGCGTTCGGCAAGATCGTCGACTCCCTGGTCAAAGACATCGTCATGCCGATCGTCAACGTCATCCTGGGCGGCAACGTCGATTTCAGCAACAAGTTCATCGTACTCCGGGCGCCAGCCGACTACGCCGGCCCGCAGACGTACGACGCCCTCAGCAAGGCCGGCGCCACCCTGCTCGGGTGGGGTAATTTCCTGACCATTCTGATCAACTTCGTGTTGCTGGCTTTCGTCATCTTCTGGATGGTCAAGGCCATGAACCGCGCCCAGGCCCGCTTCACCAAAGAAGCCCCGCCTCCCGCGCCCGCGCCGACACCGGAAGACGTCGAACTGTTGCGTGAGATCCGCGATCTGCTGAAGAGGTAAGCCAAGAGGTAGCCCCCCCCTACGCCCTTCGGGCGCCCCCCAGGGGGCGAAACCGGCGGACTGGCAAAGCCAGATCCGCGGTTTCCTGGGTCTAGTACGGTTTTCTTGGATAGAAACACTGTTGCTACCGCTGGCAGCCAGCGATAGCACCGGTGCCGCAACCCAAGACAACCCCACTAGACCCAGGATGCGGTGGATCCGGCTCCGCCGGTCCACCCGCATCGCCCCCTTGAGGGGGCGCCCGAAGGGCATGGGGGGTGGGTTTCCCTTCCGGTCCACCCGCATCGCCCCCTTGAGGGGGCCCGCGTCAGCGGGTAGGGGGTGGGCTTCCCTTTAGACGGGGTTGTCGATGTCGATGAAATCCACCCGGATACCGAAGCGGTCGGCGATGGCCTGGCCCAGGGCCTGGACGCCGTAGCGTTCGGTGGCGTGGTGGCCGGCGGCCAGGAAGGCGGTGCCGGTTTCGCGGGCGAGGTGGACGGTGGGTTCGGAGATCTCGCCGGTGATGTAGGTCTGGGCGCCGGCGTCGATGGCGTCCTGGAGCATGCCTTGGGCGGCGCCGGTACACCAGGCGACGCGGCCCACGGGGCGGGCGGGGTCGCCGATCAGCATGGGTTCGCGCCGCAGGCGCTGGGCGATGCGGGCCGCCAGGTCGCCCACCGTGGCGACGCCGGGGGCCTGGCCGAGCCAGATCAGGCCATCATGGCCGGCGGTCTGGGGCACGCCCTCCACCAGGTGGGGGGCCAGGCCCAGCACCTCGGCCAGTTGTGCGTTGTTGCCCCACCGGGGGTGGGCATCCAGGGGAAGATGGTAGGCGAACAGGTTCAGGTCATGGCCCAGGACCAGCGACAAACGGGTGCGCCGGGTGCCCCGCACGCGGGGATCCTCGTTTTTCCAGAACCAGCCGTGGTGGACCAGGAGGCCGTCGGCCCCGGCGTCGATGGCGTGCCGGATGGCGGCCTCGGAGGCGGTAACGGCGGCGATAATATGCCGGACCACGGGCCGGCCCTCGACCTGCAGGCCGTTCGGGCAGTAGTCGCGGAACCGGGCGACCTGCAGTTCGGCGGCCAGCCAGGATGCGAGTTCCTCGGCGCTGACGCCACCCGCTGGTGCATGGGTTTGCGCTGAGGCTCGCTCGCCTGCGATCATTGTCAATCTCCTAAGCTAGGGAAAAGTATTTTGCACATGCGCCGACTATGGCTGATCTTTGCCCAGACCACCACCGTCTGTCTGGCCATTTTATTCATCGTCGCCACCCTGCGCCCCGAATGGCTGCCACGCCGCGGGGGGCCGGGCAGCAATAACGCCATCGTCGTCCCGTTCTTCGAGGCCTCGCCCTCGTCGACCGGCGAAGGCGGCGCGACCGCGTCCTACGCGGCGGCCACCCACAAGGCGGCACCGGCGGTGGTGAACATCTTCACCAGCAAGGATACGCCCCAGCAGCCGGCCTATCCGTTCTCCGACGACCCCGTCTTCCGGCGCTTCTTCGGCGAACCCGACACCAACCCGGAGCCCGTCTCCAGCCTGGGGTCGGGCGTCATCGTCAGCCCCGAAGGCTACATCCTGACCAACAACCACGTGATCGAGGCCGCGGACGAGATCGAAGTGGCGCTGGCCGACGGCCGCAAAGGCAAGGCCACGCTGGTCGGCTCCGATCCCGAGACCGACCTGGCGGTGCTGAAACTGGCCTTGCCCAACCTGCCCTCGGTCACCTTCGGCCGCGCCGAGGACCTCCAGGTGGGCGATGTGGTCCTGGCCATCGGCAACCCGTTCGGCGTGGGCCAGACCACGACCATGGGCATCGTCTCGGCCCTGGGCCGCACCCACCTGGGCATCAACACCTTCGAGAACTTCATCCAGACCGACGCCGCCATCAACCCCGGCAACTCCGGGGGGGCGCTGATCGACGCCCAGGGCAACCTGGTCGGCATCAACACCGCCATCTATTCGCGCTCGGGCGGCTCGCTGGGCATAGGATTCGCGATCCCCGTCAGCACGGCGCGCCAGGTGATGGAGCAGTTGATCACGACCGGCACGGTCACCCGGGGCTATATCGGCGTCGAGCCGCAGGATCTCACGGCGGAACTGGCCGACGCCTTCAAGCTGTCGCGCAAGGAAGGCGTCATCATCGCCGGCGTGGTGCGCGGCGGGCCGGCGGCCAAGGCCGGCATACGCACGGGCGACATCGTCGTGTCGGTCGCGGACAAGACCATCCTGGACACCACCACGATGCTGAACGCCATCGCCCAGCTTCCGCCAGGCGAGAAGGTGGCCATCAAGATCGTCCGCGGCGGGCAGGAAATGGAAACCAGCGTGACCATCGGCACCCGGCCCAAGCCGCGGCGCGAGGCGCAGCAGCCCTGACCCCGACCGGGCGGGACCCTATTTCCTGCCCAGCCCCAGGTAGCTCTCGACCACGCGGGGATCGTCCGCCAGTTCGCGGGCCGGGCCGGCCAGCACCACCTGGCCGGTCTCCAGCACGTAGGCATAGTCGGCCGTCTGCAGGGCCGCGCGGGCGTTCTGCTCGACCAGCAGGATGGCCACGCCCCGGCGCCGCAGTTCGGCGATGATCTGGAAGATTTCCTTGACGATGCGCGGCGCGAGGCCCAGCGAGGGCTCGTCCAGCAACAGCAGGCGGGGCTTGGCCATGAGGGCACGCCCCAGGGCCAGCATCTGGCGCTCGCCGCCCGACAAGGTGGCGGCCAACTGTTGGCGGCGCTCCTTGAGCCGCGGGAACAGGCCGTAGACTTCCTCCATCGACGCGGCCTGGTCGCGGTGGCCCGAGCGGTAGCGCTGGAAAGCCCCCAGCAGCAGATTGTCCTCGACGCTCATTTCACCGAACAGCTCGCGTTTCTCGGGCACGAGATTCAGGCCCGCGGCGACCATCTGTTCGATTTCCACGCGCCGCTGGGGCCGCCCGTCCAGGCTGATGGCGCCGCGCGCCGGCAGCAGCCCCATGATGGCCGACAGCAGGGTCGTCTTGCCCGCGCCGTTGGGACCGATCACCGTCACGATCGTACCCGCCGGCACCGCCAGGTCTATGCCATGCAGCGCCTCGACCTTGCCGTAGGACACGGACAGGCCCGAGACGTCGAGCAGCGGAGCGCCCATTGCCGCCGGACCCGTCATTCCACACCTCCCAGATACGCTTCCAGCACGCGCGGATCGCGCTGCACGTCCTCGGGCAGGCCCTCGGCGATCTTCTCGCCGAACTCCATCACCACCACGCGGTCGGCCAGGCCCATGACGAAGTCCATGTCGTGCTCGACCAGCAGGATGGCCATGCCCTCGGCCCGCAGCGCCTTCAGGGTATCGGACAGGGCCTGCTTTTCAAGGTAGCGCAGGCCGGCCGCCGGCTCGTCCAGCAGCAGCAGGCAGGGATCGGCGCACAGCGCGCGGGCGATTTCCAGCATCCGCTGCTTGCCCAGCGGCAGCGAGCCGGCCGCCACGTGCAGCGCGTCGCCCAGCCCCACCCGGCTCGCCTGCCGCGCCGCCTCGGCCAGCAACCGCGCCTCTTCATGGCGCTCCAGGTGCAGGCTGCCCAGCACCAGGCCCGACAGCAGCCCCGGCCGCTCGCGCAGATGGGCGCCCAGCGCGATGTTCTCGATCACGGTCATCTGCGGCAGCAGGCGCACGTGCTGGAACGTGCGGCCCATGCCCAGCGCGGCGATCTCGCGCGAGGGCCGGCCGGTCACGTCCCGCCCGCGGAAGACCACCTTGCCCGAGGACGGATCGTCCACGCCGGACAGCAGGTTGAACATGGTGCTCTTGCCCGCGCCATTGGGGCCGATCAGGGCCAGCACCCCGCCGGCGGGGACGGTGAAGCTGATGTCGTTGTTGGCCACCAGCCCGCCGAAGCGCTTGGTCAGGCCCCGGGCTTCCAGCACGACCTCGCCGTGCGCCGGCTGGGCGCGCCGGGCCAGCGGCGGCGCCCTCTCGTCCACGGCGCGCCGCGCTTCGGCCAGCGGCAGGCAGCGCCGGGCCAGGCGGACGATCACGGGCCAGAGCCCATCCGGCGCGCGTTGCAGGGCGACCACGAGCAGGATGCCGAAGACGATGCTCTCGAAATTGCCCGAGGCGCCCAGCAGGCCCGGCAGCAGGTCCTGCAGCCATTGCTTGAGCATGGTGACCAGGCCGGCGCCGACCAGCGCGCCCCAGACCTGCCCCGCCCCGCCGATGACCGCCATGAACAGGTATTCGATGCCGATATGCAGGCCGAACGGCGTGGGGTTCACGAACCGCTGCATGTGGGCGTACAGCCAGCCCGAGACGCATGCCAGCAGGGCCGCGATCATGAAGATCGCGATGCGCGAGCGGGCGGTATCCACGCCCATGGACTCGGCCATCACCATGCCGCCCTTCAGCGCGCGGATGGCCCGGCCCTCGCGCGAGTCCAGCAGGTTGCTGACCAGCAGCATGGCCAGCAGCAGGATCGCCCAGATCAGCCAGAACAGGTGCCGGCCCTTGGACAGGTCCAGCCCGAAGACCGAGATGGGCGGCAGGCCGGACAGCCCGGTATGGCCGCCCAGGAAATCCAGCGTCCCGAACAGGAAGTACAGGCTCAGGCCCCAGGCGATGGTGCCCAGCGGCAGGTAGTGGCCGGACAGGCGCAGCGCGATGGCGCCCAGCACCCAGGCCGCCACGGCCGTGACCAGGAGCCCGGCCAGCAGCCCCAGCCAGGGCGATCCGCCCAGCCACGCAAAGGCGGGCGGCAGCGTCGCGATGGACAGCCAGGCACTGGTATAGGCGCCCAGGCCCACGAAGGCCGCCTGGCCGAACGAGGTCACGCCCCCCACGCCGGTCAGCAGCACCAGTCCCAGCGCCACCAGCGCGTACAGGCCGATGTAGTTCAGCAGCGTGACGGTGAACTCGGACATCCCGAACACGGCCGCGACGAGCAGGACGAGGCCGGCGCCAACGAACCAGATGGGCCGCAGCCGCATTATTCCTCCTCCACGTGACGCGAGGCGAGCGAGCGCCAGATCAGCACCGGGATGATCAGCGTAAACACGATGACTTCCTTGTAGGCGCTGGCCGCGAACGACGAGAAGGCCTCCAGCAGGCCCACCAGCACCGCGCCGGCGGCCGCCAGCGGATAACTGCCCAGGCCGGCGATGATGGCGGCGACGAAGCCCTTCAGGCCGATCAGGAAGCCGGTGTCGTAGTAGATGGTCGTGATCGGCGCGATGAGGATGCCCGAGAACGCGCCGATCAGGGCGCACAGCGTGAAGCTGAGCTTGCCGGCCAGGCTGGTCGGGATGCCCATCAGGCGGGCGCCGACCCGGTTCACCGCCGTGGCTCGCAAGGCCTTGCCGTACAGTGTCCGGCCGAACAGCACCGTCAGCGCCAGGATGAGGGCGATGGACGAGCCGACCACCCACAGCGTCTGCGCCGGGACCGGAATGCCGCCCAGCTCGATGCCGCCATCGGTGAAGGGCGAGGTGCGCGCCCCTTCGGCGCCGAAGAACAGCAGCCCCAGCCCCACCATGGCCACGTGCACCGCCACCGAGACGATCAGCAGCACCAGCACGCTGCTCTCGGCCACCGGCTGGAAGGCCAGGCGCCAGACCATGGGCCCGATCGGCACCACGACCAGCAGCGCGAACAGGATCTGCGCGAGCAGCGGCATCTGCGGGAAATCGATAAGACGCGCCGCGGCGAAGATCAACGCGGGATAAAGCAGGTTCCAGCCGGCGGCCCGCGGAATGGCGCGCCAGTCCTGCCGCCGCCACGCGGTCCACAGCTCCACCAGCATGACGGCGCCGCCGCCCATGGCCAGCAGCCAGACCGTTCCCGGCAACTGGCCGGCCTGCAAGCCCGCCAGGGTCAGGGCGCCCCAGGCGACGAACTCGCCCTGGGGAATGAAGATCACGCGCGTGACCGTGAAGGCCAGCACCAGCGCCATTCCCAGCAACGCATAAATGGCGCCGTTGACGACGCCATCCTGGATCAGGAAAAGGGCGATCTGTAGATCCATGTCAGCTCCGCCGGACCGCCCCAAGAGGGTGACGAGAATTCAATGAGTGCAAGGATTGTTTTACGTCCGGAGCACAGCCAACCCAGCTACACCGGCGCTAGCTCGCCACCAGAAGAACAACTGGGAAAAACGCCGTCCTGGGCCTGCCTGGTGGTACCCCAGGATGCGGTGGATCCGGCTTTGCCGGTCCCCCCGCATCGCCCCCTTGAGGGGGCGCGCGTCAGCGCGTAGGGGGAGGGATCAACCTCCAGGTGCCGTTTTCGATGACGACCATGACACGGGAACGGTTGTCCAGGCCGACGTGGTCGGTGGCGCTCATGTTGAACACGCCGTGCGCGCCCGCCACGTTCTTGACGTTTTCCAGCGCGTCGCGCAGGGCCGCGCGGAACTCCGGCGTACCCGGCTGCGCCTTCTTGAGGGCAACGGGCACGGCCGCCTCGATCAGCTTGCCGGCATCCCAGGCATGGGCGCCGAAGGTGGACACCGACCCCTTGCCGTAGGCCGCCTCGTACTTCTGCACGTACTCGGTGGCCGAGGCCTTGACCGGATTGTCGGCCGGCAACTGGGCCGACACCAGCACCGGGCCCGCCGGCAGGAAAGTGCCTTCGATATCCTTGCCGCCCACGCGCAGGAAATCGTTGTTGGCGACGCCGTGGGTCTGGTAGTACTTGCCTCGGTAGCCGCGTTCCTTCAGCGTCTTCTGGGGCAGCGCGGCCGGGGTGCCGGCACCGGCGATCAGCACGGCGTCGGGCTTGGCGGCGATCATCTTCAGCACCTGGCCCGTCACGGACGTATCGGTGCGGTTATAGCGCTCGTTGGTCAGGACCTTGATGCCGGCGGCCTGGGCCGCCTTCGAGAATTCCTGGTACCAGCCCTCGCCGTAGGCGTCGGCAAAACCGATGAAGGCGACCGACTGGATCTTCTGGCCCTGCATGTGCTCGACGATGGCCTTGGCCATCTCGGCATCGTTCTGCGGAGCCTTGAAGGCCCAACGCTTCTTGGCGTCCTGGGGCGTGACGATGACGGCCGACGCGGCCATGGAGACGACCGGGGTGCCGGACTCGGCGGCCACGTCGACCATCGCCAGCGAATTCGGCGTGATCGTGGAGCCGATCATCACGTCGACCTTGTCCTCGGTCACGAAGCGGCGGGCGTTCTTGACCGCCGTCGTGGTGTCGCTGGCGTCGTCCAGCACGATGTAGTTGACCTTCTGGCCCGCGATGGTCTTGGGCATCAGGGCGAAAGTGTTCTTTTCGGGAATACCGAGCGAGGCGGCAGGCCCGGTAGCGGAAACGTTGACGCCCACGGTGATATCGGCCTGCGCGGCGGCGGCGAAAACGCCAAGGCCCACGGCCAGGGCCAGCTTGCTCAAGGAAAACATGAACGTCCCCACTTTCTGCTTGTTCTGGAACCGAACCCCCGACCTGGCCGCGCGGACGGCGCCGGGGCACGAGGGGTTCAGACTTTTTCTATCGCGGTCGAATCCGAGTCCCGGCTCTTGACGAAACGGGCCGCCAACAGGCCCAGTTCGTAGAGCACGCATAAAGGTACCGCCAACAGGAACTGGCTGACAACATCCGGCGGCGTGACAACGGCCGCCAGCACGAACGCGCCGACGACGACGTAGCCGCGCGCCGCGGACAGCTTGGCCACCGTGGTCACCCCGGTCTTGACCAGCAGCACCACGGCCACCGGCACCTCGAAGGTCAATCCGAAGGCCAGGAACATCGTCATGACGAAGTTCAGATAGGCCTCGATGTCCGGCGCGGGCGTGATGGACTGCGGCGCGAAGGTGGCGATGAAGTGGAAAACGGTCTTGAAGACCACGAAGTAGCAGAATGCCATGCCGGACAGGAACAGCAAGGTGCTGGACACGATCAGCGGCAGGGCCAGCCGCTTCTCGTGCTGGTAGAGGCCGGGCGCGACGAAGGCCCAGGCCTGGTAGAGCACGAAAGGCAGCGCGACGACGAAGGACGCCAGCAGCGTGACCTTGACCGGCACCATGAAGGGCGTGATCACGCCGGTGGCGATCATGCGCGTACCCGGTGGCAGGGTGGCCAGCATGGGCTGGGCCAGCACGTCATAGATGGCCGAGGCGCCGGGATAGAGGAACAGCACGATGAACACGGCCACGATCGCGACGATGGCCTTCAACAGGCGGTCGCGCAACTCCACCAGATGGGAGATGAAGCTGTCTTCCTGCGATACGTCTTTGTCAGTCACGTTCTTTCGCGTACCGTCGAAGCCTCGGCCGGCTGGCCGGCGGCGGGTTGATTGGCGGACGACGGCAGCGGGTCCGACGGAAACAGCGAGCCCTGGGCGAGGTCTTGTTCGGACGGGGCTTCCTGCACGGCGGCCGGAGGGGCGGCCGGCCCCGCGGCGGGCGCGTCAGCCACGGGCGAGGCGGCGGCCCTTTCGGCAACCGGCGCGTCCAGCGCGGCCGGCTCGGCGGCGGTGCCCGGCTCCTGTGTCCCCGCCGCGGCGTCCTTGACGTCGCGGGCGGCCCCCTCGACGGTCTGCTGGACCTCGTTGAGTCCCTTGTGCAGTTCCTCCACGTTGGTCTTGACCGTGGTCTCGAGCGAACGGGCGGCGTCTTCCATTTCCTTGCGCAGGTTGCGCAATTCCTCGAGCTCCATCTCGCGGCGGATGTCGCTTTTCACGTCATTGACGTAACGCTGCGCCCGGCCCAGCAGATGGCCGATGGTGCGCGCCACCTTGGGCAGCCGCTCGGGGCCGATGACGATGAGCGCCACCACGCCTATGGTGAGAAGCTCGGTAAAGCTGACGTCGAACATTCAGCGCCTGTGGGAAGCCCACCCCAGGCGGTCTCCGACCGCTCCCCTCAAGGGGCGGCACTGGCGGACCGGCAAAGCCGGATCCGCGGTGCCCTCGGATGGGCAGGTTGTTGGCATAGCGCGCAGCGCCTTCGTATTGATCATGGATCCTGGAGGGAGGTCCTGTCAGGTCCGTTCTTTTTCTTTGGCCTCGACGTCGATGGTATCGGCGGAGACGCGCTTGGGGTCGGCGGAGGTGGTTTCCGAATTGGAGGCCGCGGCGTCGCCGCCTTCCTTCATGCCTTCCTTGAATCCCTTCACGGCGCCGCCCAGGTCTTGCCCGAGGTTCTTCAGTTTCTTGGTGCCGAAGATCAGAACCACGATCACCAGGACAACCAGCCAGTGCCAAATGCTAAAGCTACCCATTACATGCTCCACGCCTTGCGGCGGAAAATCGTCCAGTCAATCCGGGCGAAGCGCCCGGCTCAGTCGCGCTTCCAGGGGCGGGGGCCGCCTATCACGTGGTAGTGCAGGTGCGGCACCTCCTGTCCACCGTCCGCGCCATTGTTGGCGACCAGACGGAACCCCCCTTCCGGGCCGGGGCGGCAGCCCTCTTCGAGCGCCAGGCGGGGAATCAGAACCTGCATTCTACCCAACAGCGGTACGTCGCTCGCGGCCACGTCCTGCAGCGACGGAACGTGCCGCTTGGGGATGACCAGGAAGTGTACCGGCGCGATGGGATGGATGTCGTGGAAAGCGAAGATTTCGTCGTCTTCGTAGACCTTGCGCGAGGGGATCTCCCCGCGCGCGATCTTGCAGAAAATACAGTTGTCACTCATCTCGTTGTTTCGTGGCGTTGCCGGCTCGGGCGGCTTTTTCATCCAAACCCGACAGGCCTTCGCGCCGCGCGAGCTCGGCGACGACCTGTTCGGGACGCAAACCGTAATACTCCAGCATGACGAGGCAATGAAACCAGAGATCGGCGGTCTCGTAAATGATCTTTTCCGGCACGCCGTCCTTGGCCGCCATCACGGTCTCGGTGGCTTCCTCGCCGATCTTCTTCAGGATGCCGTCCGGGCCCTTGCTGAGCAGCCGGGCCACGTAGGACGTCTCGGGCGAGCCGCCCCGGTCGGGCCGGCGGCTGGCGATGGTGTCGGCCAGTTGCGCCAGGAAATCGTTCATTTGTAGATGCTCTCCGGATCCTTCAGGACCGGGTCGGTCTCGACCCAGCGCGCGCCGCCTTCGGTTTCCAGGCGGCGGTAGAAGCAGCGCTCGCGGCCGGTATGGCAGGCGATCCCGCCCACCTGCTCGACCCGCAGCAGCACCACGTCACCGTCGCAGTCGAGCCGGATCTCGCGCACACGCTGGACGTGGCCGGATTCCTCGCCCTTGCGCCACAGGCGGTTGCGCGAGCGCGACCAATAGGTGGCGTTGCCGGTGCGCAGGGTCTCGCGCAGCGATTCGCGGTTCAGGAAGGCGAACATGATGACCTTGTCGGTCGTGACGTCCTGCGCGATGCCGGGCACCAGGCCGTGATCGTCGTAGACGATGGCGTCCAGCCAGGCTTCCTGGCCGGCGGACAGGGGCTCGGGTACGGTATCCATCAGTCGTCCAGCCTCATGCGTATGCCGCGCTCGGCCATGAAGCGCTTGGCCTCCTGCACCGTGTGCTGCCCGTAGTGGAAGATGCTGGCGGCCAGCACCGCATCGGCATGGCCCTCGGTGATGCCGTCCGCCAGGTCCTTCAGCGAACCGACGCCGCCGGAGGCGATGACGGGGATGGCCACGGCGTCGGACACCGCGCGCGTGAGCGCCAGGTCGAAGCCCGACCGGGTGCCGTCGCGGTCCATGCTGGTCAGCAGGATCTCGCCCGCGCCGTACTCGGCCATCTTGCTCGCCCATTGGACGGCATCCAGCCCGGTGGCATTGCGCCCGCCATGCGTGAAGACTTCCCAGCGCGGCGCCTCGCCCTCGCCCGATACCCGCTTGGCGTCGATGGCCACCACGATGCACTGGGCCCCGTAGCGGCCGGAGGCCTCGCGCACCAGGTCGGGATTGGTCACGGCCGAGGTGTTGATGCCCACCTTGTCGGCGCCCGCGTTCAACAGCCGGCGCACATCCGCCACCTGCCGCACGCCGCCGCCCACCGTGAGCGGAATGAACACCTGCGAGGCCACCTGCTCGATCACGGACAGGATGATGTCGCGCTGGTCGCTCGACGCCGTGATGTCCAGGAACGTGATCTCGTCCGCGCCCTGGTCGTCATACCGGCGCGCGATCTCCACCGGATCCCCGGCATCGACCAGATTCACGAAATTGATCCCCTTGACGACACGACCAGCAGTCACATCCAAACAAGGGATAATACGACGCGTCAACATCACAGAATTCCAAAAAACACGCGTTGCCGGGCGCAGAATCCCTCCGCCCAGCCACTACGATACGCCCATTCCCCAAGAACGCAGCCCACCTTGGGCACCGCGGTTGTTCCCCCAGGATGCGGTGGATCCGGCTCCGCCGGTCCACCCGCATCGCCCCCTGGGGGGCGCCCGTCAGGGCGTAGGGGGGGTACCTAGCTCATCCGCGCGAGCCTGCGCCGCCTGGAAGTCCAGCGTGCCCTCGTAGATGCTGCGGCCCAGGATGGCGCCTTCCACGCCTTCGTCCTCGACGGCGCAGAGTTTCTCGATATCGGTCAGGTTGGCGATGCCGCCCGAGGCGATGACCGGGATGCGCACGTGCTGGGCCAGCTTGACCGTGGCCTCGACGTTGACGCCCGACAGCATGCCGTCGCGCCCGATGTCGGTGTAGATGATGGACGAGCAGCCGTAGTCCTCGAACTTCTTGGCGAGGTCGGTGACATCGTGGCCGGTGAGCTTGCTCCAGCCATCGGTGGCCACCTTGCCGTCCTTGGCGTCCAGGCCGACGATGATCTGGCCGGGAAAGGCACTGCAGGCGTCGTGCAGGAACCCGGGATTCTTGACCGCCGCGGTGCCGATGATGACGTAGGAAATGCCATTGTCCAGATAGCGCTCGATGGTATCGAGGTCGCGTATGCCGCCGCCGATCTGGACGGGGATTTCGTCGCCCACGGCGTCGAGGATGGCCTTGATGGAGGCTTCGTTCTTGGGTTTTCCGGCCACGGCGCCGTTCAGGTCCACCAGGTGGAGCCGGCGCGCGCCCTGTTCCAGCCAGTGCGTGGCCATGGCGGCGGGTTCTTCGGAAAATACGGTGGCATCGTCGAGATCGCCCTGACGCAGGCGGACACAACGACCGTCTTTGAGATCAATCGCGGGAATAAGGAGCATGGCGAATCAGGATGTCGTTCGAATCAGTGGCGCTAACTGGACTGCGGGACGGAAGAAGGGGGCCGTGTCGGCTGACAGGACTCACGGGCTCCACCGCACGAAATTCTGGTAGATACGCAAGCCAGCCCCCGCGCTTTTCTCAGGGTGAAACTGAGTTGCGAAGATGTTATCCCTGGCTACGGCGCAGGTAAAGGCGACCCCGTAATCGGATTGACCGGCAATTACCCCTAGATCGGCGGGCGCCACATAGTAACTGTGCACGAAGTAGAAATAGGTATCGTCGGCCACGCCCTCCCACAGGGGATGGGACAGGGTCTGCCGCACGCGGTTCCAGCCCATGTGGGGCACTTTCAGCCGTTCGGGGCCTTCGAAGGCCGGACCGGCAAAGCGCACGACCTGCCCGTCGAAGAGGCCCAGGCCGTCGGCCGGCCCTTCCTCGCTGCGCTGGAACAGCATCTGCTCGCCCACGCACACGCCCAGCAGGGGTTTGCTGCGGGACGCCTCGATCACCGCCTCGCGCAGGCCGGTTTCCTCGAGGTAGCGCATGCAGTCGGGCATGGCGCCCTGCCCCGGGAACACGACCCGGTCGGCCGCGCGCACGCCGGCCGCATCGCTGCAGATGCGCACCTCGGCTTCGGGCGCCACGTGTTCAAGCGCCCGGGCGACCGAGCGCAGGTTACCCATGCCATAGTCGACGATGGCAATGCGCGTCATCTAGAGGACTCCCTTGGTCGACGGCACGGTGCCGCCGGCGCGCGGATCGACTTCGAGCGCCATGCGCAGCGCCCGGCCGAACGCCTTGAACACGGTCTCGCACTGGTGGTGGGCGTTGGCGCCCCGCAGGTTGTCGATGTGCAGCGTCACCAGGGCATGGTTGACGAAGCCCTGGAAGAACTCGCGGGTCAGGTCGACGTCGAACTGGCCGATCATCGCCCGCGTGAAGGGCACATGGAACTCCAGGCCGGGGCGGCCCGAGAAATCCACCACCACGCGCGACAGCGCCTCGTCCAGGGGCACGTAGGCATGGCCGTAGCGGCGGATGCCGGCCTTGTTGCCGACCGCCTTGGCGACGGCCTGGCCCAGCGTGATGCCGACGTCCTCGACCGTGTGGTGGGCATCGATGTGCAGATCGCCGTCGGCCACGACGTCGATGTCGATCAGGCCATGGCGCACGATCTGGTCGAGCATGTGGTCCAGGAACGGCACGCCGGTCTGCAGGTTCTGCTTGCCGGTGCCGTCGAGGTTGACGACCGCGCGGATGCGCGTTTCGTTGGTATTGCGGGTGATCTCGGCGGTACGCATGATCGTTTCCGGATGGTCGGGGTGAATGGGCGGCGGCGTCACGAGGCGCTGCCGTCGTCCAGGCGATATTCGGCGCTGCGCGCGTGCGCCTGCAGCCCTTCGCCATGGGCCAGGGTGGCGGCGACGCGGCCCAGGGTACGCGCGCCGGCGCCGGAGACCTTGATCAGGCTCGATCGCTTCTGGAAATCGTACACGCCCAGCGGCGACGAGAAACGCGCGGTGCGCGAGGTCGGCAGCACGTGGTTGGGGCCGGCGCAGTAGTCGCCCAGCGACTCCGAGCTGTGCGTTCCCATGAAGATCGCGCCGGCGTGGCGGATCAGGTCGGCCCAGCGCTCGGGCTCGGCGGTGGAGATTTCCAGGTGCTCGGGCGCGATGTCGTTGGCGATGGCGCAGGCCTCGGCCAGGTCACGCACGAGGATCAGCGCGCCGCGGTTGGCCAGGCTGGTGCGGATGATGTCCGCGCGCGGCATCGTGGGCAGCAGCCGGGCGATGGCGGCCTCGACCTGCGCGATGTAGCCGGCGTCGGGGCACAGCAGGATGGCCTGGGCCAGTTCGTCGTGCTCGGCCTGCGAGAAGAGATCCATGGCGATCCAGTCGGCCGGCGTCTTGCCGTCGCAGATGACCAGGATCTCGCTCGGACCGGCGATCATGTCTATGCCCACGGTGCCGTAGACACGCCGCTTGGCGGCGGCGACATAGGCATTGCCGGGTCCGACGATCTTGTCGACCGGGGCGATGGAGGGCGTGCCATAGGCCAGCGCCCCCACCGCCTGGGCACCGCCGATGGCGATCACGCGGTCGACGCCGGCGATGGCGGCGGCGGCCAGCACCATGGGATTGCGCACGCCGTCGGGCGTGGGCGTGACCATGACGACCTCGCCCACGCCAGCCACCTTGGCCGGGACGGCGTTCATCAGCAGCGACGACGGGTAGGCGGCCTTGCCGCCGGGCACGTACAGGCCCACGCGGTCGAGCGGGGTGACCTTCTGCCCCAGCACGGTGCCGTCGGGTTCGGTGTAGGTCCAGGTCTCGGTCCGCTGGCGCTCGTGGTAGACCCGGATACGGTCGGCGGCGGCCTCCAGCGCGGCGCGCTGCTCGCCCGGCAGCGCCTCCAGGGCCGCGGCCCAGTCGGCGCGGGGAATGTCCAGTTCGCGGATGGACGTGGCCTGGACGCGGTCGAAACGCCGGGTGTATTCCAGCACCGCGCCGTCGCCGCGGGTGCGGACGTCCAGCAGGATATCGGCCACGGCGCGTTCGATGGACGCATCCTCGGACGCTTCGAAGGCCAGCAGCGCGTGCAGGCGGGTTCGGAAGTCGTCGCTACGGGTATCGAGTCGGTTGATGAGGGACATACGCTAGCTCTGCAAAATCGGTTTCCGGAAGGCAGCCCTGCCCCGCGCCGGCGGCGCGGCGGCGATGGACGGCGCAGCCTCTGCATGGCGCGGCGGGCTGGCCGCGCGGCGAACGCCTCGCGGATCTCGCCAGATCAGGCCGGCATGGCCAGGCTGGCGCGCGCGAAGGCGTCGATCAGAGGCTGCAACCGGTGTCGCCGGGTCTTCAGGGCCGCCTGGTTGACCACCAGGCGTGACGATATGTCCATGATATCTTCCACCGCGACCAGGTTGTTGGCCCGCAAGGTCCCGCCCGTGGACACCAGGTCGACGATCACGTCGGCCAGCCCGATCAGCGGCGCGAGCTCCATCGACCCGTACAGCTTGATCAGGTCGACGTGCACCCCTTTCGCGGCGAAATGCTCGCGCGCGGCCTGCACGTACTTGGTCGCCACGCGCAGGCGGGCGCCCTGGCGCACCGCGCTGGCGTAGTCGAAGCCCTCGGGCACGGCCACGCACAACCGGCACTTGCCGATGCGCAGGTCCACGGGCTGATACAGGCCGCCCGGATGCTGGGCCGCGTGCTCGATCAACACGTCCTTGCCGGCCACCCCCAGGTCGGCGGCGCCGTACTGGACATAGGTGGGGACATCCGACGCCCGCACAATGATGATGCGCACCCCGGGATCGCTGGTCGGCAGGATGAGCTTGCGGGACTTCTCCGGATCTTCCGCCGCCGTGATGCCGGCCTCGGCCAGCAGGGGCATGGTTTCGGAGAAAATGCGGCCCTTGGACAGCGCCAGCGTGATGGGCGTGTTCGGATCCGCCGGAGCGAAGGCGCTCATCGTGCCTGCCCTCCGGATCCGCCCACGCGGCGGATGTCGGCGCCCAGTTGCAACAGCTTGCGCTCCATCTGTTCGTAGCCGCGGTCCAGGTGATAGATGCGGTCGATGGTGGTCTGGCCGTCGGCGACCAGTCCCGCGATGACCAGGCTGGCCGACGCCCGCAGGTCGGTCGCCATGACCGTGGCTCCCGACAGGCCCGCCACGCCCTTGACCACGGCCGTGTGGCCGTCGATCTCGATGTCCGCTCCCAGCCGGCGCAGCTCCTGCACGTGCATGTAGCGGTTTTCGAAGATGGTCTCGGTAATGACCGCGGTTCCTTCGGCGATGGCGTTCAAGGCCATCAGCTGAGCCTGCATGTCGGTCGCGAATCCGGGATATTCCAGGGTGCGGAAACCCACCGCGCGCGGCCGGCCGTTCATGCCCGCCTGGACCCAGTCGGTGCCGCACTCGATGGCCAGTCCGGCCTCGGCCAGCTTGTCCAGCGTGGCGCCCATGCTGGCCGGATCGGCGTTGCGCAGCACGATTTCCCCGCCCGCAGCGCCGACCGCGCACAGAAAGGTGCCGGCCTCGATGCGGTCCGGCATGACCCGGTGGGTGGTGCCGTGCAGCCGGGAAACGCCCTCGATCACGATGCGGTCCGTGCCGTGGCCGCTGATGCGGGCGCCCATCTTGATCAGCATTTCCGCCAGGTCGACGATCTCGGGCTCGCGCGCGGCGTTCTCGAGCACGGTCAGCCCGTCGGCCAGCACGGCGGCCATCAGCAGGTTCTCGGTGCCCGTCACCGTGATCATGTCGGTGCGGATCGTGGCCCCCTTCAGGCGCTTGGCCCGCGCCACGACGAAACCATGCTCGATGCTGATCTCGGCCCCCATGGCCGCCAGCCCCTTGATGTGCTGGTCGATCGGCCGCTGGCCGATGGCGCAGCCGCCGGGCAGGCTGACCCGGGCCTCGCCGAAGCGCGCGACCAGCGGGCCCAGCACCAGGATCGACGCGCGCATGGTCTTGACCAGCTCGTACGGCGCCTCGAGCGACTCGACCCGGCTGGCCTCCAGCACGACGCGGTCGCCCGGCTGGCTGGCGCGCTCGGCCTTTACGCCCAGCTGGCGCAGGAGGCGCAGCGTGGTGCCGATGTCATTGAGCTGGGGCACGTTTTCGAGCGTGACCGCATCGGCGGTCAGCAGCGACGCGCACAGGCAAGGCAACGCGGCGTTCTTCGCGCCCGACACCTCGACTTCGCCGCGCAGGGGACGACCGCCAGTGATCTGCAGCTTATCCATCAATTGCCCGCCTTGAATTCCTGGGGAGTGAGAGTGCGCATCGACAAGGCATGGATTTCTTCCCGCATACGCTCGCCCAGCGCGGCATAGACCAGTTGGTGCCGCGCGATGGGGCGCTTGCCCGCGAATTCGGCGCTGACGATGACCGCCTCGAAGTGCTGGCCGTCGCCCTGCACGTCGACATGTTCACAGGGCAGTCCGTCGAGGATGTATTGTCGGACCTGCTCGGGAGAGGGAAGCATGGTGCTCATTTCAGTTATCCATAACGCCGCGCGCGACCCGCGGCCGATGAAAGCACACCGCCCGACCCAGGGCACCGCGGATCCGGCTCTGCCGGTCCGCCGGTGCCGCCCCCTGGGGGGCGCGCGTCAGCGCGTAGGGGGGGGCTTTCATCTCAATAACGAAGTTTGTAGCCGGTGGACAACAGGCGCAGCGCGAACGCGGCCACCACCAGGAACGTCCCCGCCACCACCGCCAGGCTGTGCCAGGGCGTGACGTCGGAGACCCCGAAAAACCCGTAGCGGAAGCCGTCTATGGTGTAGAAGATCGGGTTCCAGTGCGACACCGCCTGCCAGAACGGCGGCAGCGAATGCACGGAATAGAATACCCCGGACAAGAAGGTTGCCGGCATGATCAGGAAGTTCTGGAATGCCGCCATCTGGTCGAACTTCTCGGCCCAGATCCCGGCGACCAGCCCCAGCACCCCCATGATGCCGCTGCCCAGCACGCCGAACACCAGCATCCACAGCGGCTCGGCGAAACGCGGCTCGGCGAAGAACAGCGACACCGCGTAGATGCCCAGCCCGACGAACAGGGCGCGCACGATGGCCGCCAGCACATAGGCACTGAAGACTTCCCAGTGGGTCAGCGGCGGCAGCAGCATGAACACCAGGTTGCCGGTGACGCGGCTTTGCATCAGCGACGACGAGGAATTGGCGAACGCGTTCTGCAGCATGCTCATCATCATGAGCCCGGGGATCAGGAAGGCCGTGTACGGCACGGTGTTGTAGACCGTGACGCGGCCTTCCAGCACATGGGCGAAGATCAGCAGGTACAGCACCGCCGTCATCACCGGCGCGCCCACGGTCTGGAACCCCACTTTCCAGAAGCGCAGCATTTCCTTGTAGAACAGCGTCAGGAAACCGGAGCCCGCGTTCAGGTTGGGCTGCAGGCCGACGAAACCCGACGGCTTGGCGGCCTCGGAACCGGTGGTGGAAACGCCGCCCTCGGGCGGCCGTGCGACGACGCTCATGCCGCCTTCTCCAGCGACGCCGAGGCGGAGTCCCCGTGCATGATGTTCAGGAAAGCATCTTCGAGATCGGCGGGCAGCACTTCGATGCCTTCGATGGCGCCGCCGGCCGTGCGGACCTGCGCCAGCAGGGACTCCAGTTCCGTGCTGTTGTCCATGCGCAGCACCGCCCGGTTGCCCTGGCGCTGCACCAGCCGCTCGTCCAGCGCGCGGCTCTTGCCCGCGGGCCAGCCCGATGCCCCCATGTGCAGCACCAGCCGCGAACCGCCGACTTTGGCCAGCAGCGCCCGCGTGGTGTCCAGCGCGACGATGCGGCCGGCCTTGAGCATGGCGATGCGGCCGCACAGCTCCTCGGCTTCTTCCAGGTAGTGGGTGGTGAGCAGGATGGTGTGGCCCATGCGGTTCAGGCGCGAGATGAACTGCCACAGCGTGCGCCGCAGGTCCACGTCCACGCCGGCGGTGGGTTCGTCCAGCACGATCACGGGCGGCCGGTGCACCAGCGCCTGCGCCACCAGCACCCGCCGCTTCATGCCGCCCGACAGCGCGCGCATGTTGTCGTCGGCCTTGGAGGTCAGGCCCAGGTTTTCCAGGATCTCGTCGATCCAGGCGTCATTGTTGCGCAGCCCGAAATAGCCCGACTGGATGCGCAGCGTCTCGCGGACGGTGAAGAACGGGTCGAACACCAGTTCCTGCGGCACCACGCCCAGCGCCCGCCGGGAGGCGCGGAACTGGGACACGACGTCATAGCCGCAGATGGACACCTGGCCCGTGGTGGCGCGCGACAGCCCCGCCAGGATCGCGATCAGCGAGGTCTTGCCCGCGCCGTTCGGCCCCAGCAACCCGAAGAACTCGCCCTGGGCGATGTCCAGGCTGACATCGTTCAGCGCCTGGAACCCATCCACCGCCTGGCCGGCGCCCATGCGCCGCCACAGGCTGGTCTGCCTGGGGTACACCTTGGAAACATGCTCGATGCGAACGGCGGATGACATGGCTTGATCAGAAAACACTACCGCGCCGGGAAGGGCCCGCGAGGCCCCCAAAAGCGCAAATCCCGGCAAACGCCGGGCAATTCCCCATTATAGAGGATGGACAAAATGGGCAAGAACCCCTCGCCCCACGGGACCCGGCGCCGGGCCGCCCCAAGGCGGGTCCCGGCCCCTTGGGGGGCTGCCGCATAGCGGCTGGGGTCCACCATTCGGGGCGCGCGTCAGCGCGTAGGGGGGTCATTTAAACATTGCGTTCCGCTCCGCCAGCGACTTGATCAACCCATCGACGCCGTTCTGGCCGATCTGCTGCGAGAACTGGTTGCGGTAGTTTTCGATCAGCCACACGCCCAGTACGTTCACGTCGTAGATCTTCCAGCCCTGACCCGCCTTCTCCATGCGGTAATCCACCGGAACGGGATCGCCAGCCGGCTGCTTGATCACGGTTTTCACGACCACGTCCGTGGCGTCGGCCGGATAGTGCGAGGGCCGCAGTTCCACGGCGGTCTGCTGCTTCACGGACGAGACCGCGCCGCTATAGGTACGCACCAGCGTGGTGCGAAATTCCTTGACCAGCGCCTTCTGCTGCTCGGGCGTCGCCTGGCGCCAGTAGCGCCCGGCGGCCAGCCGCGTCGTCTTCTCGAAATCGACGTAAGGCAGGATCTTCTGGTCCACCAGTTGCAGCAAGCGCTGCGGACTGCCGGACTGCACCGACGGATCGGCCTTGATGGCAGCCAGGACTTCGCCCGTGACCTGCTGGATCAGCGATTCGGGCGAACCGGCACCCTGCGCCCGGGCCGCCTGCATGCCGCCCATGGCCAGGACCAGGCTGGCGGCCAGCGCCAGCAACCAGGCCGAGATCCGGGGCGTGGCCGCCGTGGGTACCGTCATGTCTTTCGAAATCATGGAAATCCTTACTTTTTCGGCGTACCCGATGCCGAGGCGGGCGCCGTGGCATCGTCATCGTCATCGTAGTTGGGCAGTGAATAGTCCGGCAGGGCGTTTTCCCCGCCAGTCGCGCCGCGGATCAGGCTGGCGCGCCGCTGCAGGTAGGCGTCCCGGGTGAAGGTATACGGATCCAGCGCGACCTGGTCGAGCAGGTTGCCCACCTCGAGCAGGTTGGCGCGCGCGTTCACGACCCGCAGGCCATAGACGCTGTTGCGCACGGGCACGTTGTCGATGTTGCCGACCGCGACCGGATCGGCCAGGAAATCCACGGCGGTGCCGCCCGCGTCGCGGATGGTGCTGGGTCCCAGCAGCGGCAGCACCAGGTAGGGACCGGAACCGACACCCCAGACGCCCAGGGTCTGTCCGAAATCGGCCTTGTTGCGGGGCAGGCCGTTCTGCGTGGCGAGGTCGAAGCAGCCGAACACGCCCATCGTGGTGTTCAGCAGGACGCGGAAGGTCGTGTTGATGCCATCCGGCGCGCGGTTCTGCAGGAAGCTGTTGATGGCCGACATCACGTCGCCCACGTTGGCGAACATGTTGCGCACGCAGCTGCGCACCGGCGACGGCACCACGTTCACGTAGCCCTGCGCCACCGGCTTGAGTACGGCGCGATCGACCTTGTCGTTGAAGGTGTACATGCCGCGGTTGAATCCCTCCAGGGGATCCCGCGGGTCGGCCGGCCGCCCGTCCGGTGCGGTGGCACAGCCCGCCAGCCCCGCGGCCAGCACCATCAATGCCAGGTTTTTCTTGTTCATCTTCATATGCTCGTCGTCATTTCGCGGCGGGTTCTGCCGCGCCGGCGGAACCACCTTCCGCGGGCTTGCCGGTACCGCCCTCGGCGGCCTTGCTGTAGAGGAACTGGCTGATCAGGTTCTCCAGCACGACCGCGCTCTGGGTATAGCGGATCTTGTCGCCGGGAGCGAAATTCTTGTCGTCGCCACCGGGTTCAATGCCAATGTACTGCTCGCCCAGCAACCCCGACGTCAATATCTTGGCGGACGAATCGGTGGGAAACAAATAGCGCGCGTCCAGGTCCAGCGTCACCACGCCCTGGAACATCTTGTCATCGAACGCGATGCTGGAGACCCGCCCGACGACCACGCCGGCGCTCTTGACCGCCGCGCGGGGCTTGAGGCCCCCGATATTGTCGAAGTTGGCCGTCACCGCATAGGTCTTGCCCACCGACAACACGCTCAGCAGGTTGCCCGCCTTGAGCGCCAGGAAAACCAGGCCGAGCGCGCCCACCAGCACGAATATTCCCACCCAGAGATCGACTTTTTCTCGCGACATCTCATATTCCTCCGGTCCCCTGCCCGTACGGCGGGTCCCTTAGCCAATTCTTGCAACGGCCGCCCGGCGGGCGCCGTGCCCTGTTTCAGTTGCCGAACATCCAGGCCGTCAGCAGGAAGTCCAGGCCCAGCACCGCCAGCGATCCGGCCACGACGGTACGCGTGGTCGCGCGCGACACGCCCTCGGGCGTGGCCTTGGCGTAATAGCCTTGGTAAAGCGCGATCAGCGTGACCGCCACGCCAAAGACGACGCTTTTGAACACGCCGTTGCCGACGTCCTTCCAGACGTCGACGCCGTTCTGCATCTGCGACCAGAACGCACCGTCGTCCACGCCGATGAGCAGGACGCCCACGCCCCAGCCGCCCAGGATGCCGACCGCCGAGAACACCGCCGCCAGCAGCGGCATGGCGATCACGCCGCCCCAGAAACGCGGCGCCAGCACCCGGCTCACGGGATCCACGGCCATGACCTCCATGGCCGACAACTGTTCCCCCGCCTTCATCAGGCCGATTTCAGCGGTGAGCGAGGTCCCGGCCCGGCCGGCGAACAGCAGCGCGGTCACCACGGGCCCCAGTTCGCGCACCAGGCTGAGCGCGACCAGGAGGCCCAGCGCCTGCTCGGACCCATAGCGGTTCAGGGTGTAATACCCCTGCAACCCCAGCACGAAGCCGACGAACAGGCCCGATACGGCAATGATCACCAGCGAATAGTTGCCGATGAAATGGATTTGCTGCACCACCAACCGCGGACGGCGCAGCGCGGTGCCGCTCTTGAAGAGCAACTCGACGAAGAACCGGGCGAACGCGCCCAGGCCGACGATGGAGGCGCGGGTGCCGGCCCCCACCGAAATCAGGAAACGGGTCAGGGCCATCAGCGCATCCTCCGCTGGCGTTCGAGCCAGGCCTGGTAGGCAGGCGTCTCGGGGTACTGGAAAGCCACCGGACCGTCGGGCTCGCCGTGGAGGAACTGGTGCACGAACGGGTCCTGCGACGCGGACAGCTCGGCCGGCGTGCCGCCGGCGACGACGGTTCCACGTCCCAGCAGATAGACCTGGTCGGTGATGTGGAAGGACTCCTGCACGTCGTGCGTGATCAGGACCGAGGCGCAGCCGAGCCGGTCGGTCATGGTCCGGATCAATTGCGCGGTCACGCCCATGGAGATGGGGTCCAGGCCGGCGAACGGCTCGTCGTACAGGATGAGTTCGGGCTCAAGCACCACGGCCCGCGCCAGCGCGACCCGGCGCGCCATGCCGCCCGAGATTTCCGAGGTGCGCAGGAAGGCGGCCGCCTTCAGGCCCACGGCGTCCAGCTTGGACAGCACCCGCTCCAGGATTTCCTGCTCCGTCATGGACGTATGCTCGCGCAGCGGAAATGCGACGTTCTCGTAGACGTCCAGGTCCGTGAACAGCGCCCCCTGCTGGAACAGCACGCCCATGCGCTTGCGCAGATCGAACAGATGACTGCCCGACAACCGCCCGATATCCTGCCCCAGGACCAGCGCCTTGCCGGCCTGGGGCGGCAACTGGCCCGTGGCCGCGCGCAGCAGCGTAGTCTTGCCTGACCCGGAGCCGCCCATGATGGCCACCACCTGCCCGCGACGGACCTGCATGTCGACGTCCCGCAGGATGACACGGTCGCCATAGCCCACCGACAGGCCGTCGAAGGCTAGCGCCACATCGGTAGGGGAATGCGTAGATCGTGCCGAATCAGGCATGTAGAGGCAAGAAGAGTTGAAAAGATGGGCGTTGCTTGCAAAAAACCGGCGGATTCGTAGGGAATCCAGCAAGGGATTCTAACAGCAGCACGCCTGGGCACCGTGCTAACCCTTAGGCGGCAGCGGGTTTTGCCTCTCGGCGCGTGCGCCGCGCCTTGCCGACGGCGTATGCTCATTCTGCCCATGGCACGCCGGATCCCGGCCGCATGGCCCATGGAAGAGTGCAGATTATGAACCACGGCGCCCCGCGCCGGTTTACGTTTTTTACAACAACCGCCCGCCCGGCCTGTATCCACATGAAAACGCCCCGAGATCCGGCCGGATGACTCGGGGCATGGTGCCACCATGTTTTTAAGCGCTGATTAATATCAGCGCTGCCGACCCCACTAGCGGGACGCGGACTGCGCCCGGCCGAAACGCCGGAACACGGCGTAGCGGCCTTTGCCGAACCAGTCACGCCCGGCCATCCGCTCACGCCAGGGCGTCTGCCGGGCCTTGTCGCGGGCGGGCGACGACAGCGCCTGCTCCGAAGCCAGATAATGCAGGGCCAGCCGGTTGAAGGGCCGGGGCTCCCCCGCCATCAGGTGAAAGCGGCGCACCATCAGCCAGTCGCCGCATTCCAGCAACAGCGGCACATGGTCCTGCTCGTACCAGGCATCGAAATCGGACAGCTCCGCCGGCGGCACGTCGAACATCGCCGCGAACAGCAGCGGCGCATCGAGCGCGTCGGCCCGGGCGCCGCCCGCGACAGCCAAAGTCTCGCCCAGATACCGCGTGAAGCCGTGCACCTCGCCCAGCATGCGGCGGGTCAGCTCGCTGGGCTGGTTCTTGATGCGATCGTATTCAGGTGTCGCCAGCGCAGCCATCGACGCCATCTCGTAGACGACCAGGTAGTCGCCGCTCTCGGTGGCTCGATACCGGCGCGCGCCGATGAAACCGGGCGCGGCCATGCGAACCGGAATATGCTCGGTGTCGTACCAGCTATTGAACTCGCCCTCCCAGGCGGCCTCGGGGCGCATCTCCGAGAACAGGATCGCCCCGCCTGCGCCTTGCCGGCCGATGTGCAAGGCATCCTGTCGCGTATGACTACTGTCGTTCATGGTCGCTCCTTCATTCCAGTGCGAGGTTCTGGGTCTTGATGATCTCGGCGTACTTGCGGCTTTCCGCCTCAAGCAGGGCCGTGAAATCGCGCACGGCCATCGGCTTGGGCTCCAGGCCCCACTCCTTCATCTGCTCGGCAACCCCGGGCGCCTCGAGGATGGAAGCCAGTTCGCGGTTAAGCCGGTCGACCACCGGGCCGGGCGTGCCGGCGGGCGCGACCAATCCGAACCAGCCCGTGACGTGGTAGCCGGGGACCGCCGCGGCGACCGTCCCCACACCGGGCAGCAGCGACGCGGGGACCTCACTCGACACGCCCACGGCACGCAGCTTGCCGCTGGCGATGTGCGGCAGCACCGACGCCATGGGGTTGAACATGAATTGCACGTTGCCCGCCAGCAGATCGGTCATGGCCTGCGAACTGCCCTTGTAGGGGACGTTGGCCACGTCGATGTCGGCCATCGAGGCGAACAGCACGCCCGCCAGCCCCTGGGTGGACGTGACGCCGCCAGACGCGAAGTTCAACTGGCCGGGACGGACCTTGGCGATGGCGATCAATTCCTGCACGGATCGGGCCGGTACGCTGGGATGCACGACCAGGGCCAATGGCGCGGTGGCAACCATGCCGACCGCGGCGAAATCGGCCAACGGCTTGTACGGATGGTTCTTGATCAGCAGCGGCGTCATCACGAAGGTCGGCGTGACCAGGCCCAGCGTATAGCCATCGGCCGTCGACTTGGCCACCGCGTTCATGCCTATGGTATTGCTGCCGCCGCCGCGATTCTCGACGATCACGCTCTGCTTCAGGCGGTTGCCCAGTCGCAGCGCGACCAGGCGCGTGATCATGTCGGCGCCGCCACCCGCTTCGTAGGGCACGATGATGCGAACGGGACGCTCTGGGTAGTCCGCCCACGCGAGCGAGCACGCCAGCAGGCAGCCGGCGGGAAAAACAACCGCGGATCTCATGGAAATCATGGTGTCTTGTCTCCTTTCAGGCGGGACGAGCGCGGGACGGCCGGCCCCACCAGGGCCGGGTCCAAGGGGCTGTCCTCTGTCTTGTTGCCGGCGCCCCTACGGCCGGTAGCCGGTCTGCTCGCGGAAATGACTCAGCGCGGCCTCGGCGCAGGCCTGGTCCTCGATGGCGGTACCCGAACTGATGCCGATGCCCCCCACGACCTGCCCATCCACCGTGACCGGCAGGCCGCCGCCGATGACGCAGAAATGACCGCCATTGGTGACGTGGATGCCGAAGGTCGGCTCGCCCGGCACGCAGAGCTGGTTGTAGACGTGGGTCCCCTTGCGCGCCGCGGCGCCGGTGAACGCCTTGTCGATCGCGATCGAGATGCTGCTGATCTTGCCGCCGTCCATGCGGTCGAAGCGGATCAACTGGCCGCTGTCGTCGGCCACGGCGATGCACATCGGAATACCCATGCGCCCCGCCTCGTCCGCCGCGCCGCGCATCAGGACCTCGGCCTCTTCGATGGAAAGCCGCTTGCTGGTCAACATGGCGCCTACCTCCCCTTGGCCAGGTCGGTGGTGCGCAGGTAGCGCTCCAGGTCGGCCAGTGCTTCGCCCTCGATGGCGCGATACGGCGGATAAGGGTCGCCGGCATCGATACCCAGGACGCGCATCGCGGCCTTCATCACCGGCGCCAGGCCATACCCCATCCATTGGGCCGGAAACAGCGAGAACTGCGCCTGCAGCCTGGCGGCCTCTTGCATGTCGCCGGCCACGAACGCCTCGACCACCAGGCGAGCCAGCCGCGCGGCCGGCGGCGGCAGCGTGACGCCCGAGCCGCCCAATTGCAGCGTGATCAGCAGCATCTGCATGGTGGTGTAGTACTCGGCGTGGCCGGCCACATCGATCTGCTGGATCAATTGCGCGACGCGCAGCAGGTTGCGCGAACTTTCCTTGACGTACTTCACGCCATCGAGCCTGGCCAGCTCCAGCGTGGTGGCCGGCGACGGATCGGCGCCCGGCCCCGGGTTCAGGTACAGCACGATCGGCAGGTGCGTTTCACGCGCGACCGATTCGAAGTAGGCGATCAGCTCGGCCTGGGTGGGCTCCCCGCCGAACGGCCTGAGCGGCGCCAGCAATTGCACCGCCTGCGCGCCAAGCTCTTCCGCGAAGTGGGCCAGCTCGACCGCCACGCGATACGACGGATGCGAGACCCCCACGGCCACGGGGCAACGGCCATCGACGAAATCGACGGTCATCCGGATCAGGTCGAGCCGCTCCTCCATCGTCAGATAGTGATACTCCTGCGCCTCGACGCCGGCGGCGACCACCATGGCCGCGCCGCAGTCTTGCACCACGTAATCCACGCCACGCCTGAGCGCTTCGCGGTCGACCTTCAGGTCGGCGCCAAAGGGAGTGAGCGGCGGGATGATCAGTCCGGGGCGTTTCAATTCAGTCTCCTTGAGGATGGACCGGCATCACAGGACATAGGACGGCCGCGTGCGCAGGAATTCGATGTCGAATCCGGCGGCGCGCTTGTACTGCTCGGAAATTTCCTTGAGCTCGGCCTGCGATATCACGTCGTCGATCTTGTTGAAGGGCTTGCCCTGCGTGCGCTCGTACACCACCCGCAGGATGGTGTCGGGCGGCGCGGCGCGGTTCATCCTGACCACCTTGGCCGTGGCCGCCACCCTGACCTCGTCGTATTCGCGCAGCGCCTCGACCGTCACGCCCTTGCGCTTGAAGCAACCCGCCATGTAGCGGGCGTCGAGGATGGCCTGGCCCGCGCCGTTCGAGCCCCGCGGGTACATGGGATGCGCGGCGTCCCCCAGCAGGGTGACGCGGCCGAAGGTCCAGGTCGAAACCGGGTCGCGGTCCACCATCGGGAACATCAGGATCGGCTCGGCTTTCAGCAGCAACGCCGGCACGTCCAGCCAGTCGAACGTCCAGCTCATGTAGGCATCGACGAAGTCTTCGTGCCTGGCGAAGCGATTCCAGTCGTAGCGCTCCGGCTTGGGACGCTCCAGCGACGCGACGAAGTTCAGCAATTGGTTGCCGTCGGCATCGACCTGCTCGCGTATCGGATAGACCATCAGCTTGCCAACGCTCATCCAGCCCGCGCGTATGGTGTCCGCGCCGCTCAGGAATGGCTTGAACGGCGTCACGCCTCGCCAGATGGTGATGCCCGCATACACCGGCTCCCCTTCGTCGGGCAGGAATTGCCGGCGGACGGCCGACTTGATGCCGTCGCAGCCGACCACGATCCTGGCTCGGGCGGGCGCAAGATCCTGGCCCTGCGGCCCGGTGAAGTAGGCGGTCGCGCCGTCGCCGTCCTGCTCGACGCCCACGCAGCGATGGCCGGTGACGACGGCATCCTGGCCCAGCCGGTCGCGCACGGCCTTCAACAGCACCTGCTGGACATCGCCGCGGTGGATGGAGAACTGCGGCCAGTCATAGCCGGCGGCTTCGCCCGCCAGTTCCCGATAGATGAACTGGCCGTGGTGGTTGTAGTAGGAGGCGTCCTTGGTGCGGATGCCCACGCGGTCCAGCTCCGGCACCAGGTCCAGTTCGTCCAGCTCGCGCACGGCGTGCGGCAGCAGGTTGATGCCCGCGCCGATGGCCTGGATGTCGGACACCGCTTCGTACACCCGGCACGCGACGCCGATCTGGTGCAGGCTCAGCGCCAGCACCAACCCCCCGGTACCGGCTCCGATGATGATCACTTCGGTTTCTTTGTTCATGGCTCCTCGAATCAGTCTGTCTGTATCGCGCTGCCAGACTAATTGATATCCAAAAACCAGAAAAATACATATTTCGTCGCCTATTGATATGTATAAAATATGATTTTCGCGGATGCGGAGCGACAAGTTGGAGTTGAGACACCTGCGCTATTTCGTGGCGGTCGCCGAGGAAGAACACATGACCCGTGCCGCATCGCGGCTGGCGATCCAACAACCGCCGCTAAGCCAGCAGATCCAGGCGCTGGAGCAGGAACTGGGCGTGCAGTTGTTCGATCGCCGGCCGCGCAGCATCCGGCTCAACGCGGCCGGCAAGCTGTTCCTGAGCGATGCGCGGAAGGTCCTCGCCGACGTGAACGCAGCCGTCCAGCGCGTGCGGCGCTTCGACTTGGGCGAGGAAGGCAGGATCCGCGTCGGCTTCACCAGTTCGGCGTCACTACACCATCTGACGCCGCGCATCGTGCGGGCCTTCCGCACCAGCTATCCGCTGATGTTCCTGGAAATAGGCGAAGGCACGACGCACGACCTGCTGCACGCCGTCGAACAGGAACGGCTGGACATCGCCTTCGTGCGCTCGCCACTGCCCGCCAACTCGAGCCTGGAAAGCGTGACGCTGGTACGCGAGAACATGGTGGTCGCCGTGCCATCGAACCACCGGATGGCACAAGAGCCGCGGCAAGGCATCGCGCTGGCCGCGCTGAAGGACGAGGACTTCATCCTGTTCCATCCGCTCAACGGATGGGGCATCAAGGACATGCTGATGGAGGTGTGTCAGCGCAATGGCTTCGTGCCTCGCGCCGTGGAAGAAGTGCCGCGGCTGATCGCGGCCATCCACCTGGTCGCGGCGGGACTGGGCATCTCGATCGTGCCGCAGTCCATGCGCTCGATCCAGCCCGACTGCGTGGTCTACCGGCCGCTGGATCCGCCCACGGCGTTCACCGTGCCGCTGGAGCTGGCGCACCGCCGCAACGTGGACGCGGAAGGCATCCGCCGCTTCCTGGCCATGTCGCTGCAACTTGCGCGGGCCGATACGGCCGAGGATCCGGCGCACTGACGCCGCGCCGGACGAGAGGGCCTGCCGGCCCTCCCCTCGCCTAGCGGGGCAGCTCGGTCGCCCCCATCAGGAACGCGTCGACCGAGGCCGCGCACTGGCGGCCTTCCCGGATGGCCCACACCACCAGCGACTGGCCACGCCGCATGTCGCCGGCCGCGAAGACCTTGTCGACGTTGGTGCGGTAATCGTCGGTATTGGCCCGCGCATTGCCCCGGGCATCGCGCTCGACGCCGAAGGCGTCCAGCACCTGCTGCACCGGCGACACGAAGCCCATGGCGAACAGCACCAGATCGGCGGGCAGCTCGAATTCGGAGCCCTCGACCTCGGCCATCTTCATCTGGCCGTTGTCGCCGCGGACCCACTCGACGCGGCAGGCCACGAGCGAGGTCAACTTGCCGTTCTTGCCCTGGAAAGTCTTGGTCGACACCGCCCAGTCGCGGTCCACGCCTTCCTCGTGGGACGAGGACGTCCGCAGCTTCAGCGGCCAATACGGCCAGGTCAGGTCCTTGTTCTCGGAAACCGGCGGCTGCGGCATGACCTCGAACTGCGTGACGGAGGCCGCGCCATGGCGGTTGCTCGTACCCACGCAATCCGACCCGGTGTCGCCGCCGCCGATCACGATGACATGCTTGCCCGTGGCCAGGATCTGGTCCTTGAGCTTGTCGCCCGCCACCACCTTGTTCTGCTGGCGCAGGAAATCCATCGCGAAATGCACGCCCTGGAACTCGCGGCCCGGCACAGGCAGGTCGCGCGGGGTCTCCGCGCCGCCCGACACGACAATGGCGTCGAACTCGGCCTGGAGTTCCTCCGGGGCCTTCACCGTGGCGGAAATCCCCAGCGTCTTGGCGTCCTCGACCCGGCCCACGAAGGTCGAGGGACGAAACACGACGCCTTCCTGCTCCATCTGCGCCATACGGCGGTCGATCTGCCACTTTTCAAGCTTGAAGTCGGGAATGCCATAACGCAGCAGCCCGCCGATGCGGTCGCTTTTCTCGAACACCGTCACCTCGTGCCCGGCGCGCGCCAGTTGCTGCGCGCAGGCCAGCCCCGCGGGCCCGGACCCGACCACCGCCACTTTCTTGCCCGTCCTGGCCTTGGGAGACACCGGAACGACCCAGCCATGCTCCCAGCCGTGATCGATGATCGCATGCTCGATCGATTTGATGCCGACGGCATCGCTATTGATATTGAGCGTACATGCCGCTTCGCAGGGCGCCGGACAGATGCGCCCGGTGAACTCGGGAAAATTGTTGGTGGAATGCAGCACCGCCAGCGCCTGCTTCCAGTTCTGGCGATACACCAGGTCATTCCAGTCGGGAATGATGTTGTTGACCGGACAGCCGTTCGTGCAGAACGGGATGCCGCAATCCATGCACCGGGCCCCCTGCTGCCGGGCCTGCTCGGTGTTCAAGTGAAGGACGAATTCCTTCCAGTGCTTGACGCGCTGCTCGGGCGCTTCCGCCGCTTCCTGCAGTCGCTGGTATTCCAGAAATCCGGTGACCTTACCCATGGCTCTTTCCTGACTATCCTGTGTGGGGCCGGCGCATGCGCCGGCCCCGATTCTTCGTTACGGTTCGCGCCGCCTTCCGGCGGCCGGGCGTGCCTAGGCGGCCAACTTTTGCGGATTCCGGGCATCCCACATTTCGCCCAGCGCGCGCCGGTACTCCGTCGGCATGACCTTGACGAACCTGGTCCGGGCGGTCTCCCAGGCATCCATGATGTCGCGGGCGCGGAAGCTGCCGGTGTAGCGGAAGTGGTTCTCGACCAGGCCGCGCAGGATGGCTTCGTCGGTATCCCGCTCGCCGCCGCGGACCATGCTGTGCCACAGGCGTTCCGACCCTTCCTTCTCCTGGACCGCCGCGGGAACGACTTCCTCCAGCTCGACCATGGCCAGGTTGGCGCGCAGCCGGAAAACGCCGTCCGGATCGTAGACGTAGGCCACGCCGCCCGACATGCCGGCGGCGAAGTTGCGGCCGGTCTCGCCCAGCACGACCACGGTGCCGCCGGTCATGTATTCGCAGCCATGGTCGCCCACGCCTTCCACCACCGCCGCGGCGCCCGAGTTGCGCACCGCGAAGCGTTCGCCCGCCACGCCGTTGAAATAGGCCTCGCCCGACAACGCGCCGTACAGCACGGTGTTGCCGACGATGATGTGCTCGGGGCCGTGGCCGCGGAAGTCATTGGGCGAGCGAACGATGATGCGGCCGCCCGACAGGCCCTTGCCGACATAGTCGTTGCCGTCGCCCACCAGGTCCAGCGTCACGCCGTGCGCCAGGAAGGCGCCGAAGCTCTGGCCGGCGGTGCCGTTGCACTGGATATGGATGGTGTCGTCGGGCAGGCCCTCGTAGCCATACTTGCGCGCCACCATGCCGGACAGCATGGCGCCGATGGTGCGGTTCACGTTGCGCACGGTGGTGATGAACGAGACCTTCTCGCCCCGCTCGATGGCGGGGCGCGCGCGCTCGATCAACTGGTGGTCCAGCGCCTTGGCCAGGCCATGGTCCTGCTCGTCCACGTGCAGGCGGGCGACCCCGGCGGCCACGCGGGGCTGGTGGAACACCCTGCTGAAGTCCAGGCCGCGCGCCTTCCAGTGCTCGATGCCGGCGCGCATGTCGAGCAGGTCGGAGCGGCCGATCAACTCGTCGAACTTGCGGATGCCCAGCTGGGCCATGATTTCGCGCACTTCCTCGGCGATGAAGAAGAAGAAGTTGACGACATGCTCGGGCTTGCCCTGGAACTTGGCGCGCAGGACCGGATCCTGCGTGGCCACGCCCACCGGGCAGGTGTTCAGGTGGCACTTGCGCATCATGATGCAGCCCTCGACCACCAGCGGCGCCGTGGCGAAGCCGAATTCATCGGCACCCAGCAGCGCGCCGATCACGACGTCGCGGCCGGTCTTCATCTGGCCATCGGCCTGCACGCGGATGCGGCCCCGCAGGTGGTTCAGCACCAGGGTCTGCTGCGTCTCGGCCAGGCCCAGCTCCCACGGCGTGCCGGCATGCTTGATCGACGACACGGGCGAAGCGCCGGTGCCGCCGTCGTGGCCGGCGATCACCACGTGGTCGGACTTGGCCTTGGCCACGCCCGCGGCCACCGTGCCGACGCCCACTTCGGACACCAGCTTGACCGAGATCGACGCCTGGGGATTGGCGTTCTTCAGGTCATGGATGAGCTGGGCCAGGTCCTCGATGGAATAGATGTCGTGGTGCGGCGGAGGCGAGATCAGGCCCACGCCCGGCACCGAGAAGCGCAGCTTGGCGATATAGTCGGACACCTTGTGGCCGGGCAACTGGCCGCCTTCGCCCGGCTTGGCGCCCTGCGCCATCTTGATCTGGATCTGGTCGGCGCTGGCCAGGTATTCGGCCGACACGCCGAAACGGCCCGAGGCCACCTGCTTGATGCGCGAACGCAGCGAATCGCCCGCCTTCAGCGGCACGTCGGCCGCCACCCGGTCGGCGCCCAGCACCGAAGCCAGGGTATCGCCGTCCTTGATGCCGGCCTTGCCGTGCTGCAGTTCGGTGCGATAGCGCAGCTCGTCCTCGCCGCCCTCGCCGGTATTGGACTTGCCGCCGATGCGGTTCATCGCGATCGCCAGCACCGAATGAGCCTCGGTCGAGATCGAACCCAGCGACATCGCGCCGGTGGCGAAGCGCTTGACGATGTCCTTGGCCGGCTCGACTTCGGCGAGCGCAATGGCGTGGGCCGGGTCGAACTTGAACTCGAACAGCCCGCGCAGCGTCATGTGGCGCTTGCTCTGGTCGTTGATGATCTGCGCGTATTCCTTGTACGTGCGGTAGTTGTCCGCGCGGGTGGAATGCTGCAGCTTGGCGATGGCGTCGGGCGTCCACATATGTTCTTCGCCGCGGATGCGGAAAGCGTACTCGCCGCCCTCGTCCAGCGCGCCCTCCAACAGCGGATCGTTGCCGAAGGCCGCCTGGTGCATGCGCAGGGACTCGTCCGCCACCTCGAAGATGCCAATACCCTCGATATTGCTGGCGGTGCCCGGAAAATACTGCTCGATCAGCGGACGGTTCAACCCCACGGCTTCGAAAATCTGGGCGCCGGTGTACGACATGTAGGTCGAGATGCCCATCTTGGACATAACCTTCTGCATGCCCTTGCCGATGGCCTTGACGTAGTTGTAGATGGCCTTGTCCACCGGCACCTTGGCATCGTGCCCGTGCTCGTGGGCCAGCGCCTCCATCGCCAGGTAGGGGTGCACGGCCTCGGCGCCGTAGCCGCCCAGCAGCGCGAAATGATGCACCTCGCGGGCCGAGCCGGTTTCCACCACCAGGCCGGTGCTGGTGCGCAGGCCGGCGCGGATCAGGTGCTGGTGCACGGCCGAGGTGGCCAGCAGCGCGGGAATGGGCACGCGGCCGCTGTCGACCAGGCGGTCGGACACGATCAGGATGTTGTAGCCGCTCTTGACGGCATCCACGGCCTGGGCGCACAGCGCCGCCACCCGGGCCTGGATGCCTTCCTTGCCCCAGCCGGCCGGGTAGGTGATGTCCAGCTCGAAGCTCTTGAACTTGCCGTTCGTGACGCGCTCGATATGGCGGATCTGCGCCATGTCCGCGAAGTCCAGCACCGGCTGCGCCACTTCCAGGCGCAGCGGCGGGTTCACGTTGTTGATGTCGAGCACATTGGGCTTGGGCCCGATGAACGACACCAGCGACATCACCAGGTTTTCACGGATGGGGTCGATGGGCGGGTTGGTGACCTGCGCGAACAGTTGCCGGAAGTAGTTGTAGAGGCTTTTGTTCTTGCCGGACAGCACGGCCAGCGGCGCGTCGTTGCCCATCGAGCCCGTGGTTTCCTCGCCCAGCGCGGCCATGGGGCGCAGGATGAACTTGTAGTCTTCCTGCGTCCAGCCGAAGGCCTGCTGCCGGTCGAGCATGGGCACCGACGAGCGGCCTTCCTCGATTTCCTCGCGGACGGGCTCGGGCAGCGTGTCGAGCTTGATGCGGATGCGCTCGATCCACTGGCGGTAGGGCTTGCTGTTGGCGAGCTGGTCCTTCAGTTCCTTGTCGTCGATGATCCGGCCCAGCTCCAGGTCGATCAGGAACATCTTGCCCGGCTGCAGGCGCCACTTCTTGACGATCTTGCTTTGCGGGACCGGCAGCACGCCCGACTCGGACGCCATGATGACCAGGTCGTCGTCGGTGACGATGTAGCGCGCCGGACGCAGGCCGTTGCGGTCCAGCGTCGCGCCGATCTGGCGGCCGTCGGTGAACGCGATGGCGGCCGGACCGTCCCAGGGCTCCATCATCGCGGCGTGGTATTCGTAGAAGGCGCGGCGCGCCTCGTCCATCTCGGCGTGCTGTTCCCAGGCCTCGGGAATCATCATCATCATCGCGTGCGAGATGGAATAGCCGGACATGACCAGCAGTTCGAGGCAGTTGTCGAACGTGGCGGTGTCGGACTGGCCTTCGTACACGATGGGATAGAGCTTCTTCAGGTCGTCGCCCAGCACCGGGGACTGCATCACGCCTTCGCGGGCGCGCAGCCAGTTGAAGTTGCCCTTGACCGTGTTGATCTCGCCGTTGTGGGCGATCAGGCGGTAGGGGTGGGCCAGCGGCCAGGCCGGGAAGGTATTGGTGGAGAAGCGCTGGTGCACCAGGGCCAGCGCCGTGACCGCGCGCGAATCGGCAAGGTCGCGGTAGTAGCGGCCGACCTGGTCGGCCAGCAGCAGGCCCTTGTAGACCACGGTGCGGCTGGAGATGGACGGCACGAAATACTCCTTGCCGTGCTTCAGGTGCATCTTCTGGATGGCGTGCGAGGCCATCTTGCGGATCACGTACAGCTTGCGCTCGAGCGCATCGGGCACCATGACGTCGCCACCGCGGCCGATGAAGAGCTGCCGGATGACCGGCTCCATGACCTTCACGTTGGGCGACATCGGCATTTCCTTGTCGATGGGCACGTCGCGCCAACCCAGCACCACCTGGCCCTCGGCGCGCACGGCGCGCTCGAGTTCGGCTTCACAGGCCAGGCGCGACCCCATTTCCTGGGGCAGGAACACCATCGCCACGCCGTATTCCCCGGGAGCGGGCAGGGCCACGCCCTGGGCAGCCATTTCCTCGCGATACAGCGCATCCGGAATCTGGATCAGGATGCCCGCGCCGTCGCCCATGAGCGCATCCGCCCCGACCGCGCCGCGATGGTCGATGTTCTCGAGGATCTTCAGGCCCTGCTGGATGATGGAATGGCTCTTCTGGCCCTTGATGTGGGCCACGAAACCCACGCCACAGGCGTCGTGCTCGTTGGACGGATCGTACAGGCCCTGTGCGTCCGGCTGGCGCGGCGCGGGAAGGCCGATGCGGGAAGCGTCGATGACGGCGGCCGGGGACGACGGGGCCGACAGGTGGTCCTGGCTGGATAGGGGCATGGTGCGCTCCGCTGGTGGATTCATGTACCGGACACGAATCCGGGGTACTGGACATCGGGATGCCGAACTTGGCGCGCGCACGGATGCCGCGCCGGGGGAATCGACAATACTGCGGCGCACCAGGGGTCGCAAGAAAAATAAAAAGGGGAGCGTCCCTAATTATTATCCAGGCCACAAATCCGGGGAATTAAATTAGGGTCGCACCACTACCGTGCATTTTCTTCCTCAGTCCGAGGGTGCTTGCGCGGCCTCCCCCGCTTGCTGGCGGCGGCCCGCCGGCTGCTGGTGCCCTCCAGCGCCTGCACGAACGCGGGACCGCCCAAGGCCCATTGGCCATACAGCGCCTGCTCGATACGCTGCGCCGTCGAAGGCGCAACGCTTTCCGCCATCCTGGCGCGGTAATTGGCCTGGCGATCGAACGGCGTATTGCCACAGGCCCAATAATCGGCGTGGTCATGCAGCATGCCGGCGGACGCGGCACCCATATGCGCCGGGGCCGAGGACCAACGCCACAACTCCACGTCGCCCGCCAGCCCCTGGCGCAGCGGAACGGTTTCGAGCCAGATCAGAGCGGGCAGCACCCAGGCGCCCGGCTCGACCAGCGTGGAGCGGAACCGGCCGGCGAAGACTCTTCCTATATGCAGCCGGGCAGCCAGGCGGCGCCCCAGGGACTGGATCACGGCCGAGATCCCCCCCGGGCCAGCGGGAGTAGCCAGTAGCAACAGCTGGTCAAAAGTAAGCGCCCACCCATGAACGGCCACGCCGTGCTGCCTGGCGTCGGCCTCCAGCCAGGCGGCGACCTGGTCCAGCATGGCGGCGCCGTCGCCTCCCGCCGACAGGGGAACCGTGAAGCGGGCCTGGGCGAGATGGGGAAGATCCGGGGCATACAGACGGGGAAGGCGGGCCATGATTACCGGGGACGCATCAATATCTCAGGTCGGAAAATGCAGGTTTCCGCGAACGATACGCCGATTTCATGGTCTATGCAGTATGAAGCCCCGATTGCCTGCCCGCTGCCGGCCTTCGATCGGGTCCCGGATTCCGACCTGGCCGGGTTCGCTTGCCGTGCTGCACCGCACAGCGATCGATTCGCTTTATCGCACCCATCAAAAACACCCATTAGCACTCTTTGTTCGAGAGTGCTAACCTTCAGACATGGAGGTAAGCCGTTTATGAAACGTTCGTCGAATCAGTCCAACGCCCTCGCATCCGCCACAAGCGGCCCCGGCGCGCTGGCCCTGGCCATCGCCAACCCTGGCGCCCTTGGTACGATCGAAGCCTATATCGGCGCCGTCAACCGCCTGCCGGTGCTGACGGCCGAGCAGGAACACGACCTGGCCCAGCGCTACCAGGACAAGCAGGACCTCAACGCCGCCCGCGAGCTGGTGCTGTCGCACCTGCGGCTGGTGGTCGCCATCGCCCGGCAGTACCTGGGCTATGGGCTGCCGCACGCCGACCTGATCCAGGAAGGCAACGTCGGCCTGATGAAGGCCGTCAAGCGCTTCGACCCCAATCGCGGCGTGCGCCTGGTGTCCTTCGCCATCCACTGGGTCAAGGCCGAGATCCACGAATACATCCTGAAGAACTGGCGCCTGGTCAAGGTGGCGACCACCAAGGCCCAGCGCAAGCTGTTCTTCAACCTGCGCAGCCTGAAACCGGACTCGCACGCGCTCACGCCGGATCAGGTCGAGGAAATCGCCGCCAGCCTGAACGTGCGGCCGCAGGACGTGACCGAGATGGAGGTGCGCCTGTATGGGCAGGACATGGCCCTGGAAGGCCGTGGCGGCGATGATGGCGAGAACGAATTCGCCCCCATCGCCTACCTGTCTGACGAAGGCCAGCAGGAACCCAGCACCATCCTGGAGGAACGCCGCCGCGACGAGTTGCACGGCAGCGGACTGCAGCAGGCCCTAGAGAGCCTGGACGACCGGTCGCGCCGCATCATCGAGGCGCGCTGGCTGAAGGACGAAGGCGGCGCCACCCTGCAGGAACTCGCGGACGAATTCGGCGTGTCCGCCGAGCGCATCCGTCAGATCGAGGCACGCGCCATGACCAAGATGCGAGGCGCGCTGGCCGAGTACGCCTGAACCTCGCAGGCACTGCCGCGCCATCGGCGCGGGCCCCCAAGGCGGATTCCGGAACGACCGGATCCGCCTTTTTTGCGGCGCTCCCGCAAGGGTCATACATCGTTACAGATTTGGCGGAAATTTACGTGGAAATACGGGTAGCGGGTGAACTTCCCCGCTTGGGCCTTGACTAACCGTCAGGTGGGACACGCTTTGGGTGCAACGCCCTCGTGTCGGAATGTCGGGCTTCCCCCCGCACGACATTTCTTCCGGCGCAGTTTGCCGGTACCAGCCGATACATCCGCCTCTGCTTTTCTCCTCCCTCCCCCCCACTTGAGGCGGATATTCACGGGACACTTCGGTGTCCCGTTTTTTTTGGGAGGAAGCCTCCCCGCTTACGCAGGCCCCCTCAAGGGGGAGAAACCGGCGGACCGGCAAAGCCAGATCCGCAGTTTCCCGGGGCTAGTACCATCAGTCCACCTTCCCTATGCGGCGGACGGCGGCTTGGACGCGTTGAGCGTCGGCTTGCCAGTAGCGGGCGAATTCGGGGGCGTCCATATAGTCGATGGGGCTGCCCAGCGAAGCGAAGGTTTGCTGAAGGGCGGGCTGGGCGACGATCTTCTTCATGGCTTCGCGCAGGCGCGTCGTAACTTCACCAGGGACGCCGGCGGGGGCGAACAAGGCCGACCATTGCGTGAACTCCGCATCGTAGCCCAGCGATTTGAGGCTCGGGAGATCAGGCAACGAAGCAAGAGGGGCGCTGCCCCAGTGCGCGAGCGCGCGCATCTTGCCGGATTTCAGAAAGGTGGTCGCGTTGGCGACGCCGGCGGCCGCGGTCTGGATTTGGCCGCTCATCAGCGAGACCAGCGCCGGACTACCGCCCGAGAACGGCACATGCGTGATCTGCGCCCCGCTGGCCGCCTTGAACATTTCCATGGGCAGGTGCATCGCGCCGTAAACGCCGGACGAGCCGTAGTTCAGGGCCTGCGGATCGGCTTTGCTGGCGGCAACCAACTCGGCCACGGAGCGCCAGGGTGCATCCGCGCGGACCACCAGCAGGTTGGGATCGGCGGTGATGCGGGCAATGGGTGCGAACTGGTCCAGCTGGAATGCCGGCTTGCGCCCCAGCAAGCGGTCTGCCTCGGGCAAGCCCGAGATCCCTGACAGCGAAAGCAGCAAGGTATAGCCGTTCGGCTTGGCACGGGCGACGGAACCCATGCCGATCACCCCTCCCTGTCTGTTATACACATCTCCGAGCCCACGAGACAACGCCAACGCGGAAGGGTTCTGGGACGGGGCGACCGGGGCGGGAGACCCGCTGGCGTTGCTCGTGACGGACGATGGCAAGCTGTGGGGTTTCCATCTTGCACGCAGCGGTGACCTTGCCATGGTACTGGGCACCGGTTCCACCCAGGCCCAAAACTATACCGCCAACGGCAAGATATTCATGTCGGCCTCGTCCGGCAGCGCCTTCTCTCTGAATGCCACGGTCCAGGAAAAGAAGACCCTGCAGGGCAGCCTGTCCGGCGGCGCGGCCTTCAGCTTCAAGCTCGACTACGATTCCAGTTATGAGCGCAAGGCCAGCCTGGACGACATCCAGGGGACCTGGGTGGCCGAGTCGAGCTCCACGATCGCCACGACCATTTCCGCGACGGGCGCCCTGACCGGCTATGTGGTGGCCAACGGCGGGCGGTGCGACTTCTCCGGTTCGGTGGC
Organism: Alcaligenaceae bacterium SAGV5; assembly: GCA_009360345.1. Classification (GTDB taxonomy): domain Bacteria; phylum Pseudomonadota; class Gammaproteobacteria; order Burkholderiales; family Burkholderiaceae_B; genus Pigmentiphaga. The sequence goes on along the minus strand of SPDP01000001.1, from coordinate 66,188 downwards.
GCCGCACGCCAGCAAGAATTATTTCCGGACCACCGTCACTTTCGCCAACACGTGCGCCCGGCCCTACGCGGGCGTGACGACCTCGGGCTTTGCGCTGGTCGAGCCGGCGGCGGGGGGCGGCGCGGCATCGATGCTGGCGGCGTCCGCGCCCGCCGATGGCTCGTTCGTCTTCCCCCTGGCGGGCGTGCGCGCCAGCGGCGGCTGAGCGGCTACACGGCGGGGAGCGCCGGGAGGGGGGGCTTTTCCCCTCCCCGGCTCGCGGCTGTTAACATTCCGCTCTTGGTCTTTCATTTAGCGCGATCATTCCAGCCATGCTCCCCGAGCAACAGGAACAACTACTCGGCCTCCTGGGCGCCGCCGTCAAGGCTGTTGCCCCCGAAGCCACGCCCACCTTGCTGCTCGAGCGGCCCAAGGTGGCCTCCCACGGCGACGCCGCCACCAACGTGGCGATGCAGATCGCCAAGCCTCTCAAGCGCAATCCCCGTGAGCTGGCCCAGGCCATCGTCGATGCGCTGCTGGCGCTGCCGGGCGCGGCCACCCTTGTCCAGGGTGCCGAGATCGCCGGTCCGGGCTTCATCAACCTGCGCATCGCGCCCGCCGCCAAGCAGGCGGTGATCGACGCCATCCGCGTGCGCGGCGCCGAGTTCGGCCGCGCGCCGGCCAACGGCCGCAAGGTGATGGTCGAATTCGTGTCGGCCAATCCCACCGGTCCGCTGCACGTGGGCCATGCCCGCCAGGCCGCGCTGGGCGATGCGATCTGCCGCCTGTTCGACGCCAGCGGCTGGAACGTCACGCGCGAGTTCTACTACAACGACGCCGGCAACCAGATCCAGAACCTGGCGATCAGCGTCCAGGCCCGCGCGCGTGGCTTCGGCCCCGAGCATCCGGATTTCCCCGCCGACGGCTATCGCGGCGAATACATCTCGGAAATCGCGGCGGACTTCCTGGCCGGCAAGACGGTGCAGGCGGCCGACGCCGAGCCGGTCACCGCCTCGGGCGATCCCGAGAACCTCGACGATATCCGCAGGTTCGCCGTGGCCTACCTGCGCCGCGAGCAGGACCTGGACCTGCAGGCTTTCGACCTGAAGTTCGACAACTACTACCTGGAAAGCTCCCTGTATACGTCGGGCCGGGTCGAGCAGACCGTGCAGCGCCTGGTCGCCAGCGGCCACACCTATGAGCTGGACGGCGCGCTGTGGCTGCGCACGACCGAACTGGGCGAGGGCGACGACAAGGACCGCGTCATGCGCAAGTCCGAGGGCGGCTATACCTATTTCGTGCCGGACGTGGCCTATCACGTGACCAAGTGGGAGCGCGGCTACACCAAGGCCATCAACATCCAGGGCTCGGACCACCACGGTACCGTGGCACGGGTGCGCTCGGGCCTGCAGGCGCTGGAGGTGGGCATCCCCAAGGGCTACCCCGACTACGTGCTGCACAAGATGGTCAAGGTCATGCGCGGCGGCGAAGAGGTCAAGATCTCCAAGCGCGCCGGCAGCTACGTGACCATGCGCGACCTGATCGACTGGGTCGGCCGCGATGCGGTGCGCTACTTCCTGATCCAGCGCCGCGCCGATACCGAATTCGTGTTCGACGTCGACCTGGCCCTCAAGCAGACCGACGAGAATCCCGTCTATTACATCCAGTACGCCCATGCGCGCATCTGCTCGGTGCTGGCGCAATGGGGCGGCGACGAGGCCGATCTGGCACGGGTGGATACATCGCTGCTGACGGCCGAACGGGAGTTCCTGCTGCTGCAGCGGCTGGCAGAGTTCCCGTCCATGGTGGGGCTCGCGGCCAACGATCTGTCGCCGCACCATGTGGCTTTCTGGCTCAAGGATTGCGCCGCCGATTTCCATGCCTACTACAATGCCGAACGCGTGCTGGTGGACGACGAGGCGCTGAAGCTGGCGCGCCTGGCGCTGCTGGCCGCAACCCGGCAGGTGCTGGCCAATGGGCTGGCGTTGCTGGGCGTGTCCGCTCCGCAACGGATGTAACGATTCATGGCCTCCACAGCGAAGACGAAGACTCCCCGCGGCGGGAAGCAGGGCGGCGCCAGCCATCGCCAGGCAGCACCCAAGCGAGCGGTGGGCGGGACCATGTTCGGCCTGATGGCGGGATTGCTGGTCGGCCTGCTGGTGGCCGTACTGGTGGCGTTCTACATCACCAAGGCGCCGGTGCCCTTCGTCAGCAAGGGAACCCGGCCGCCGGCAGCACCCGCGCAGCCGTCCGATCCCGCCAACGCTCCTGATCCGAACCGCAGTCTTTACGGCAAGGACGGCCCCGCCGGCGCGCCCTCGGCATCGGGACCCTCGGCCTCGCAGCCGGCGCCCGCGCCGGTACCCCAGGCAACCCGCGATCCCTTGGGGGACTTCCTGGCCAGCCAGAACGTCGACAAGGACAAAAAGGGGGCGCAACCTCCCGCGCCGTCGGCCGCCGCGCCGTCCCAGGCACCCGCACAGGCGCCCGGCGCCACGGGTTCGGGCACTTATTTCCTGCAAGTCGGCGCCTACCGCGTGATCGAGGACGCCGAAGCGCTCAAGGCCAAGCTGGCCTTCATGGGGTTCGAGGCGCGCCTGGAGACGGCCGATGTGGCTGCCGGCACGGTGCACCGCGTACGCGTGGGGCCCTTCACCCGTCTGGACGACATGAACCGCACGCGGGCGCGCCTGGCCGAGAACGGCATCGAGGCCGCCGTCGTGAAGAAATGATCCGGGTGGAACTTCGCGCCGCCCGCCGCGGTCCGAGTTTCCACCACGCCCGGCCGGTCCGCCGTCCGGGCCACGTTATCAGAGGAATCCTATGATCGGTCGCTTCTCTTTCCGCCATATCGTTGCCAGCCTGGCCCTGGCCGCCGGTTTCGTCGCCGCCCTGCCGGGTACCGCCCAGGCGCAGCAGCCGCGCGAGGGCACCGAGTACATCCGCCTGCAGCAGCCCCAGGCCACGGACTCCCCGGGCAAGGTCGAGGTCACCGAGTTCTTCTGGTATAGCTGCCCGCACTGCAATGCGCTCGAGCCGAGCCTGGAAGCCTGGATCAAGAAACTGCCGCCCGATGTCGTGGTGCGCCGCGTGCCGGTGCGTTTCAACGCCGGCATGGAACCGCAGCAACGCCTGTACTACACGCTGGAGGCGCTGGGCAAGGTCGACCAACTGCATCGCATGGTCTTCACCGCCATCCACGAACAGCGCCAGCCGTTGAACACGGCCAACCGCATCTTCGACTGGGCCGAGAAGCAGGGCCTGGATCGTGCGCAGTTCACGGCCGCCTACAACTCCTTCGGCGTCCAGAGCAAGGTGCAGCGCGCCACCAAGCTGGCCGAAGCCTACAAGATCGACGGCGTGCCCACGCTGGCCATCAACGGCCGCTATCTGACCTCGCCGTCGATGACCGGCAGCAATCTTGGCGCCCTGCAAGTCGCCGATTTCCTGATCGGCAGGGAAAAGAAGTAGGCCCCCCCCTACGCGCTGACGCGCGCCCCCCAGGGGGCGGCACTGGCGGACCGGCAAAGCCGGATCCGCGGTGCCCTGGGTCTGGATGGTAGAGACAAGAACGGCCTTGCATTCAATGGTGCAAGGCCGTTCTTGTTTTTCTGGAGAAAGTCAGGGTTTGGAAGATGGGCCGAAATAGACTTGGCCCAGCGTATGCCCGGGGTCTATGGCTTGCTGGATCTTGCCCGACAGCGCCTGCGCTTCGGGCGACGCATAGCGGTGGTAGAAGCGTTCGTTGTAGGGGCCGACGCCGTGTTCGGCGCTGAAGCTGCCGCCGAACTGGCGGACCACCAGGTCGTAGATCGCCAGCCGGAGTTTTTCCACGGTGTCCGCGTCGTAGGCGGGCGTGGCGTCGTGGGGCCAGACGATGTTGAAGTGGGTGCCGCCGTCGGCCCAGTGGCCGAAGTCGAACAGGCGCAGCCAGGGGAAGCCGGCTTCCAGCATCCGCCGCGCGGTGGTCTGGAAGTCCACCATCGAAGAGCGCGGCACGGCGATGTCGAAGGCGATCAGCTTGCCCTGGTGGCGGATGGATTCGCTGATGGAATGGCGGATTTTCCAGAGGTCGGGGCCGCCGTCCAGCACGGCGTTGGCCACCAGCACGTCGAATTGCCGTTCCAGGAAATCGTTCAGCGCCGATTGCAGGTCCACGCCCAGCACTTCGCGCGACGAGGTGGCGGCCAGCTCCACCAGCAGGCAGTAGTCGGGGATGGGCTCGGGGGCGAAGGGGTTGGCGACGCCGGGCACGTGGTCGATGACCGACTGGACGGTGGAACGGGACATGCCCTCGTAGGCGGTCAGGAAATCGCCGAACTCGCTTTCCAGCGCGATCAGCAGTTCCAGCACGGCTTCCTGGCTGGTGGGTACGATCAGCGCGGTGGCCGTCTGGCGGGGCAGGGGATGGACCTGCACGACGGCGCGGGTGATGACGCCGCCCGCGCCGCCCACGCCGACGAAGAGCTGCTTGAGGTCGTAGCCGGTATTGTTCTTGCGCAGCCCGCTCATCAGGTCCAGCACCTGTCCCGGCGGATCGGCCAGCACGACTTCGATGCCCAGCAGGTTGTGGCGCACGTCGCCGTAGCGGATCAGCCGCGAGCCGCCGGTATTGGTGGCGATCATGCCGCCCAGCGAGGGATTGGCGCCCAGGTCGATGGGAAAGCACAGGCCATGTTCGGCCAGCTTGTCGTTCAGTTCCTGCAGCGTGACACCGGCGCCGACGGTGGCGGTGCGGTTGGCGCGGTCGATCGCGATCTCGCCGCGCAGCCGCTCCAGGCTCAGCACGACCTGAGTGCCGCTGGCGTCCGGCGTGCTGGCGGCCACCAGGCCGGTGTTGGCGCCCTGGGCGATCAGCGGCGTGCCGGTGTCCACGCAGTAGCGCACCACCGCGGCCACCTCGGCGGCCGAGCCGGGCCGCACCACCAGGGCGGCCTTGCCGTCGCCGTAGCGGGCGCCGGTTTCGTAGCGGGCCTTGTCCGCGGGATCGGCATAGACATTCGCCTGGCCGACCAATCCGGTCAGCGCGGCTTGCACATCGGAAATGGGAAGGGACGTCATCTTGCTCTCTGTGGTGCCGCGGACGCGGTTCTTCCCGCAGTATCGCAGATTCATCCAGGGCCGACCGGCTTGGCGTCCTGGCGACAATAGGGGTGGCGCGCGGGCCGTTTCTTAATGATTTCCAGTAAGAACTACATGATTAAAGGTGATAATGATGAACTCACGAGAGGGGAGCATGAACGTCTTCATCACCGGTGCGAGCAGCGGCATCGGGCAGGCGCTGGCGCGCCGCTATGCGGGCCTGGGCGCCACGCTGGGCCTGGTGGGCCGGCGCCAGGAGGCCTTGCAGGCGCTGGCCGCGTCGCTGCCGGGCAGCCACCGCTGCTATGCGCTGGACGTGCGTGACCGCGATGCCCTGCATGCGGCGGCCGGGGATTTCCTGGCCTTGGGCGGCACCGATCTGGTGATCGCCAATGCTGGCATCAGCACCGGTACGTTGACCGAGGAAATGGAGGATTTCGACGCTTTCCGCGCCGTGATCGACACCAACCTGATCGCCATGGTGGCGACCTTCGAACCGTTCATCCCCGCCATGAAGCAGGCCGGCCGTGGTCACCTGGCGGGCATCGCCAGCGTGGCCGGCATACGCGGACTGCCCGGCGCGGGCGCGTACAGCGCTTCCAAGGCGGCCGTCATTGCCTATTGCGAAAGCCTGCGCAACGAGTTGTCGCCGCAGGGCATACGCGTATCGACCATCGCGCCGGGCTACATCCGCACGCCCATGACCGCGCGCAATCCGTATTCCATGCCGTTCCTGATGGACGCCGACGTGTTCGCCGACAAGGCTTCCCGCGCCCTGGAGCGCGGCGTCCGCTACACCGTCATCCCGTGGCAGATGGGCATCGTCGCCAAGCTGATGCGCCTCTTGCCCGATGCCGTCTACGACCATTTCGCCGTGCGCGCGCCGCGCAAGCCGCGCCATCTCTGACTACCTCGCCGGTCCCGATCCGGCGCATTTTCCATGTCCGCTCTGCTCGCCCGCTATCTCCCCTTCCTGAACTGGCCCCGGCCCAACGCCGCCGATCTCGCCGCCGATGCGCGGGCCGGTTTCACGCTCGGCCTGATCCTGGTGCCGCAGGCCGTGGCCTACGCCATGCTGGCCGGCATGCCGCCCATCACCGGGCTGTACGCGGCGTTGATCCCGCCGGTCATCAGCGTGTTGTGGGGATCGTGCCAGCTCCTGGGCGCGGGCCCGGTCGCGCTGACCAGCATGTTGGTGGCCGGTTCGCTGTCCGGCATGGCGGCCGCCGAGTCCGCGCGCTGGGTCGAGCTGGCGATATGGCTGGCGTTGATGGCGGGCGCGATACAGATGCTGATCGGCGCGACCCGCCTGGGCATGGTGGTGAACTTCCTGCCAGGGTCCGTCGTGGGGGCATTCACCCAAGCCGCCGCGCTGCTGATCATGCTGTCGCAATTGCCTGCCATGCTGGGGCTGGAATGGAGCCAGGCCCGCGTCGCGCTGGCCGCGATCGACCTGCGCGGCCTGCTGGGCAGCGTCGACTGGACGGCGTTCGCTTTCGGCGTGGGGACGCTGGTCTTTCTGTCGGCGCTGAAGAAGCACAGCAAACGCCTGCCCATCGTGCTGGCCGCCGCGCTGGTGACCGGCCTGGTCAGCTGGGCCATCGGCTACGGCGAGCGGGGCGGGGCGGTGGTCGGCACCCTGCCGGCGGGCCTGCCGCAGTTCACCGTGCCCCAACTGCTGGATTGGGAAGACTATCGCAGCCTGCTGCCCGCGGCGGCGGTGATCGCGCTGGTCAGTTTCGTCGAGGCGCTGTCCAGCGCCAAGACCATCTCGCGCAGCACGCGCCGGCGCTGGAACGAGGACCAGGAGTTCATCGGCCAGGGGCTGGCCAAGATCGCCAGCGGCCTGAGCGGCGCCTTTCCCGTCAGCGCCTCGTTCTCGCGCTCGGCGCTGAACCTGTTCGTCGGCGCGCGCTCGGGCTGGTCCGCGCTGTTCGCCTTCGTGTGCGTGCTGGCGAGCCTGCTGTTCCTGACGCCGGCCATCGCCCACCTGCCCCGGGCCTTCCTGGCGGCCGTCATCATCGTGCCGGTCTCCAATCTGATCACCCCGCGCTTCTTCGTCCGGCTGTGGGCCACGTCGCGTGCCGAGGCCGTCATCGCCGTGTCCACGGCCGTGGCCACCCTGATCGCCGCTCCGCAGTTGCAGTGGGGCATCCTGGCGGGTTTCATCCTGTCCCTGGGCTATTTCCTGTACCAGCGCTCGCACCCCCGCATCGTCGAGGTTGCCGTCCACGCCGACGGCACGCTGCGGGACCGCCTGCGTTTCGGCCTGCCGCCGCTGGCCCCGGACCTGCTGGCCGTGCGCATGGACGCGGGACTGAGCTTCGTCACCGCCAACCCGCTGGAGCATTTCGTGATCGAGCGTTGCCGGGCCGATCCCGGCATCAAGCGGGTGCTGATCTATGCGGGGCCGATCAACAGCATCGATGTGACCGGCGTCGACACGCTCATCTACCTGATCGGGACGCTGCGCGACCAGGGCGTGGACCTGTACCTGGCGGGCGTGAAGAAGCAGGTGGAAGACGTGTTCGATACCGCCGGCGTCACGGCGATGCTGCCGCCCCACCATGTGTTCCGCACCGAACGCGAGGCCATCGCCGCACTGACCGCGGGCGCGCTCAGGCCTTGAGCAGTTCCTCCAGCATCCAGGCGCCCGCGGGGCCCATCGGACGCTGGTTGGACCACACCACATCCACCGGCAGCAGGCGCTCCTGGCCAGGCACCTGCAACTCCACCAGCCTGCCGGCGGCGAAGTTGGTCACCAGCCAGCGCGGCATCCTGGCCCAGCCGAAATTCATGACCGCCATCTCCAGCAGCATCAGGTAGTAGGGCGCCGACCAGGTGCGGCCCCGCGCGATGCGGCGGCCGTCGTCCTCGTAAGGCGCGATCCGCAGTTCCCGGGCCGCGCGCAGGTCGGCCTCGGTGACCGTGCGGCGTTTCGCCAGCGGATGGTCCTTGCCCGCGACCACCACCATTTCCGACAGGTCCGGCAGCGTGCGGTGTTCCACGTCGGGCGGATACTGCTCCTGCGCGCGCACCAGCCCCAGGTTGGCGCGGCCGCGCTGCACGGTGGCGACCGTATCCCAGTCCTCGGACATCATGCATTCGAACTCGATGTCGGGATACTTGCGGTCGAGCGCGGCCAGGATGGCTTCAAAACGTTCGGACTGATAGGTGTCGGACAGCGCCAGCGTAAGCCGCGCCTCGTGTCCCTGGGCATAGCGGCCGGCGGCGCGGCCCAGCTGCTCGGCGCTGGCCAGGACCTGGGCCGCCTCCACCAGCAATGCCCGGCCCGCCGGGGTCAGCGTGGGCTGGCGGGTGGCGCGGTCGAACAACTGCACGCCCAGGTCGATTTCCAGGTTGGCGATGCTTTCGCTGATGCTCGATTGCCGCTTGCCCAGTTTGCGCGCCGCGGCCGAGAACGAGCCCAGCGCGGCTGCCTGGGTGAAGGCCGCCAGCGCTTCCAGAGAATAGGCCATGCTTGGTCTTGTATCGGAAAATCCGATGGTAATTAGGTTTTCTTTAACGGAAGTATGGCAGAAAATGCCGATACGACATCAACGGAACGAGGTTGAACGTGCTGCAGAACAAGAAATCGCTGCGTGAGCGCCTGGCGCACGCGCTGTGCTTCGAGATCATCGCGGTGGCGCTGTGCGCGCCCGCGCTGGCCTGGATCATGGGCAAGCCGCTGCTCCACATGGGAGCACTGACGGCGGTGATCTCGCTTATCGCCATGCTGTGGAACATGGTCTACAACGCCGGCTTCGAGCGTGTGGAGCGCAGCCTGGGCTGGGTGCGCGATACGCGGGTCCGGATGACCCACGCGCTGGGCTTCGAGTTCGGTTTGATCCTGATCGTGGTACCGCTGGCGGCGTGGTGGCTGAGCATTTCGCTGTGGGAAGCGCTGGTGCTGGATATCGGGTTGTTGCTGTTCTTCCTGCCATATACCTACGTGTATAACCTGGCATATGACCGGCTGCGGGTGCGTTGGGTGGGGGAGGCGTGTCCGGGGGCTTAAGCCACGGTTAAGCCCCGGCCGCCATCATCCGCGGCACCGCGCCGGCCTTCGGCCGGCATTTCGGGAGAACCGCTCATGACTCCGCAAGAACGCGCCCTGCTCGACAACTTCCTGGACCGCCTGGCTGGCGTCCAGGACATGGACAAGGACCCCGAGGCCGATGCCCTGATCCGGCAGCGCGCCGCCGGCCAGCCGGATGCCTTGTACCTGAGCATCCAGCGCGCGCTGTTGCTGGAACAAGGACTCGAAGGCGCGCAGGCCCGGATCGCGGCGCTGGAGGGGCAGGTGGGCGAGCTCCAGGCCGTCTCGCGGCAGCAGCAGGAAGCCCGGCCCGCGCGCAGTTTCCTGGGCGGGCTGCTGGGTGGCGATGCGTGGGGCAAGGCGCCTGAACGGGCGGCGCCTTCAGGCGGCTCCATGATAGGCAGCGCGATCGGCCAGCGTCTGGAATCCCGGCCCGCGGCGCCGGCAGCTTCGTATGCCGGGGCGCAGCCCCAGGCGACGGGAGGCGGCGCGGGCAGCTTCCTGGGCAACGCCGCGGCCGCGGCGGCGGGAGTGGCGGGCGGGATGTTCCTGTTCAATGGCATCGAGCATCTGATGGGCGGCGGCGCTGGCCAGGCCGCGCATCTGGCGGGCAGCGCGCCGGCGTCGGAAACGATCACACAGAACGTCACCAACAACTACTACGACAGCGGGACCGACGGCCGCCAGGATGCGGGCGGCGATGCGCGGGCCGACGATGCGTCGGCCGACACGGGGGGCTGGGCGGACGCGGACGATTCCTTTACCGACGATACGTTTTCGGACGACGACTTCGTGTGACGCCGCCCGGGCGGGGCGGCCTCAGGCCTGGTCCAGCGCCCGCACGTCGGCCCGCCGCCACCACAGCAGGGCCATGCCGGGCAGGGCGATGGCCACGGTGACCAGGAAGAAGGCCGGCCAACCGTAGTTTTCCACCATGGGCGGGGCCAGCGGCCCGGCCAGGTAGGTGCGCCCCACCGCGGACAGGGCGGACAGCAGCGCGAACTGGGTGGCCGAGAAGCGGTGGTCGCAGAGGCCCATGAGCAGGGCCACGAAAGCCGCCGTGCCCATGCCGCCGCACAGGTTTTCGATACCGACGGCGGCGGCCATCAGCAGGATGCTCTTGGGGCTGATGGCGAGCAGCCAGAATCCCAGGTTGGAGACGGCTTGCAGCAGGCCGAACAGCATCAGCGACCGGAACAGCCCCAGCCGCGCCAGCAGCGAACCGCCCGCCAGCGCGCCGATGATGGTGGCGCCCAGGCCCAGTACCTTGTTGATGGTGCCGACCTCGGTGGCCGAAAAACCCGCGCCGCGGATCAGGAAGGCGGTGGACAGGCTGCCGGCGAAGGCGTCGCCCAGCTTGTAGAACACGATCAGCACCAGCAGCACGATGGCGCCGGGGCGGCGGAAGAATTCCAGCAGCGGCCCGGTCACGGCTTCGGCCAGCGTGCGGGGCGCGAGGGCGGGGGCCTCGGGTTCGGGGGCCCACAGCGTGGCCAGGACGGCCAGGGCCATCAGGCCGCCCATCAGTACGTACATGTTGCCCCAGCCCAGCCAGCTGTCGGCGATGACCAGGGCGAGGCCGCCCGATACCAGCATGGCCAGCCGGTAGCCCAGCACCGACACCGCGGCGCCGGCGCCCCGTTCTTCCTTGCGCAGCACGTCGGTCCGGTAGGCATCGAAGGCGATGTCCTGCGACGCCGAGCAGAAGGCCACGAACACGGCGATCAGCGCCAGCGGCAGCAGGGCCGAGCTGGGCGACAGCAGGCCCATGGCCATGATGGCCAGCGCCAGCAGCAATTGCGTGATCACCATCCAGCCGCGCCGGCGGCCCAGGAGCGGCGGCGTGTAGCGGTCCATCAGCGGCGCCCATAGGAACTTCAGCGTATAGGCCGAGCCGACCAGGGTCAGGAAGCCGATGGCCTGCAGCGACACGCCGTCGACGGTGGCCCAGGCCTGCAGCGTGCCGCTGGTCAGCGCCAGGGGCAGGCCGCTGGCGAAGCCCAGCGCGAGCAGAGGCGCGACGCGCCGGTTCGTATAGAGCGACGAAGCGGCCGCCGGCGCCTCCGGGCGGGCGTTCAAAATATCTTTCCGCTGCGGCCGTAGTCCAGCACGATCCAGTTCAGGGCGGCCACGAGATCCTGCGCCGTGCCGGACCTGAACGCTTCGTCGAGCCGGTTCATGTAGGACAGGAGCTGGGTCTTCGCGGTTTCGGCGAAGGCGGGGGCGATGCCCTGGTCTTCATACAGCAGCACGTAAGAGCGGGCGAAGCCGTAGATCAGGAAGTAGGCGGCGGCATGTTCGGAATCGCTGGAGACCAGCGCCAGCGAGCCTTCCTTGACCTTGAGGAAACTGTCGGTACCGGGGGCCTGGGCGGCGAAACGTTGGATCAGATCGGTGAAGTTCATAACACGTGGGGTAGCGATAAGAGTCACGGAAGGCGGGAGATGCCGCCGTGGGCCTTGGACCATTCGGAAGTATGGAGCAGGAATCCTTCCGCTTTTTCGATGTCGGCCGCGGTCAGGACCGTGCCCGTCCTGGCCTGCGCGATGATGTCCTGCCAGGTGGCCAGCGCATGCATCGTGACACCGATTTCTTCCATGGTACGCCGGCTTTCGACAAACGTATCGTAATAGAAGATGCTCAGGACGTGGGCCAGCTCCAGGCCCGAATCGCGCACCGCCTTGCAGAAGTTGCGCTTGCTCTGGCCGTCGGTGGTCAGGTCGTCCACCAGCAGCACGCGCGCGCCGGCCTGCGCGATGCCCTCGATCTGCGCGTTGCGGCCGAAGCCCAGCGGTTTCTTGCGCACGATGAGCAGCGGCAGCGACAGCCGGTCCGCCAGCCACGCGGCATAGGGCACGCCGGCCGTCTCGGCGCCGGCGATGGCATCGATGTTCTGCACGCCGATGCGGTGCCGGACCACCGCTTGCGCCGCGTCCACCAGCACCTTGCGCCCCGCCACCGACGAGATCAGCCGCCGCACGTCCACGTAGACCGGGCTGGCCCAGCCCGAACGCAGGATGAACGGCTTGCCCGCGCTGACGTGCACCGCCCCCGATTCCAGCAGCAGCTTTGCCACGGTCGATCCGATTGAGGTTTCTTCCATTTCATTTTTCCATTTGGGGGCAAACAACCCGGGATCAGACCACCTTCAGCATGCTGCTCAGGAGGTCCGCCGCCTGCTGTCCTTTGTAGGCGCGTTCCCAGAGGTTTTCCACCATTTTCGTATAAAGCTCGACTGCCTCGGGCGCCGAGGTGACCTGGGCGATGCCGGTCGCGACGTTGGGCAGCTCGCCGAAGCGGAACGGGCTGACCGCCACGAACGAGGCGCTGGGCCTCTCGAACACCTGGAACGTGGCGTTGGGCATGCTGTCGTCCACGATGCCGATCTGCATGTCCATGGGGTGTTCGCGCAGGAGGCCGACGATGCGCTCGACTTCGCGCCGCGCCGCCAGCGAGCGTTCCATGCGCACCGAGGGCGGCAGGTCGATACGCCCCACCAGCCCGAAGTGCACGAAGCGCTCGATCTCGCGCAACCCGATCAGGCTGATGATGGGCGGGCGGCGCCGGGCGAAGGCGCGCTTGCGCTCGCCCAGGATCTTCATCAGCGCCTGCATGCGCTCGGGGTCGATGCCGGGATGGGCCTCGTGCAGCATCTGTTCCAGGTAGCCGCCGTACTCGTCCGAGGTCAACAGGAAGGAGATGGGCTCGAAATGCGCCATGATGCGCGTGGCGTCGGTTTCGAGCTGGCGCATGCGTTCGATGTACGCCACCGGCGAGGTGTAGTACTCCGCCCCCACGCCCAGCAGCGAGGCCAGCGAGGTGTCCAGGATGTGGGCCAGCCGCTCCAGCGTCTCGATCTTGACGATCTCGCCCTTCTCCATCCGGTACACCGCCGCCCGGGAAACGCCCAGCTGGGTCGCCACGTCCTCCGCCCGCAGCGAGGCGCCTATCCGATAGGCGCGCAGCCGTTCCCCGATGGCGTGGAAGTCGACGGCGCGCGATCTGGAAGAGGTGTGCATCGAGATTGTCTAAAAAATGAGAATTCTGGATTTCGGCCGGATGGTGTTCATTGCCCCGCAAGCGGGCGTTCAACTTCGAATTGCCCAGCATTAGTGCGGGTTTGCACTAGTATTGTGCGCTCCGGGCAACGTCGGGATTTACCTTATCAGCTTAGTGAAATTTTGCTTGAAAGGTAAGAAAAGTTGTCTTAGTCTAAAAAAAAAGACTTTCGGCGTAAATGGTTTTTGCCTGCTCCATGCCACAAGCATGTCCGGCACGGGCCGTCTCCTCCAGGGGGCGGCGCCGGCGGGAGGCAGTCGCCGCCTGGCAGCACTTTTGATTGATGGATACCTCTTCTTCCTTTCGGAGATAGGAAATGGCAGACAAATACGCCGCAAGTCCCGGGGACATCCCCGCCGGCAAGGCGAACGAGGGCGAAGACTACGCCCGCAAGGCCGTCATCGCGTCGACGGTGGGCTACGCCCTCGACGGCTTCGACCTGCTCATCCTGGGCTTCATCCTGGCCGCGATCTCGGCGGACCTGGGGCTGTCCAGTACCCAGGCCGGGTCGCTGGTGACCTGGACGCTGGTCGGCGCCGTGGTCGGCGGCATCGTGTTCGGCTGGCTCAGCGACAAGTATGGCCGCGTGCGCGTGCTGAACTGGACCATCCTGCTGTTCGCGGTCTTCACCGGCCTGTGCGCCTTGGCGCAGGGCTACTGGGACCTGCTCGCGTACCGCACCATCGCCGGCCTGGGCCTGGGCGGTGAATTCGGCATCGGCATGGCGCTGGCCGCCGAAGCCTGCCGTCCCGAGCAGCGCGCCCGCATGAGCTCCTACGTCGGCCTCGGCTGGCAGGCCGGCGTGCTGGCCGCGGCGCTGGTCACCCCCATCCTGCTGCCCATCGTGGGCTGGCGCGGCATGTTCGCCATCGGCGTGCTGCCGGCGGTCGTGGCCTTCGTCATCCGCCATTTCATCGGCGAACCCAAGATCTTCGTCGAGAGCCAGAAGTCCACGGCGCCCAGGGAAAACGCGTTCAAGCTGCTCGTGGCGGATGCCAAGACCACGCGGACCAGCCTGGGCGTGGTCATCCTGACTTCGGTGCAGAACTTCGGCTACTACGGCGTGATGATCTGGATGCCGTCGTACCTGAGCAAGCAGTTCGGCTATTCGCTGACCAAGTCGGCGGGCTGGACTGCCGTCACCATCCTCGGCATGGCCTTCGGCATCTGGTTGTTCGGCCAGTTGGCGGACCGCGTCGGCCGGCGTCCCATCTTCCTGCTCTACCAGGTGGGCGCGGTGCTGTCGGTGCTGGCCTATTCGCAGCTCGAAGCGCAATACGCCCTGCTGATCGGCGGCGCCATCATGGGCATGTTCGTGAACGGCATGCTGGGTGGCTACGGCGCGCTGATCTCCGAGCTGTACCCCACCCGGGCGCGGGCCACGGCACAGAACGTGCTGTTCAACATCGGCCGTGCCGTGGGCGGATTCGGGCCGCTGGCCGTGGGCGCGGTGGCCGCGAAGTATTCGTTCAGCCACGCGATCGCGCTGCTGGCGTCGATCTATGTGCTGGACATCATCGCCACGTTGTTCCTGATCCCGGAACGCAAGGGTGCAAAGTTGGAGTAAGGCCCCCCCCTACGCGCTTACGCGCGCCCCCCAGGGGGCGGCACTGGCGGACCGGCGGAGCCGGATCCGCGGTGCCCAAGGTAGGCAGTAATCGAGCGCTGGGAGTTCTCCAGCGCAGAGGAATCAGAATGGAAGTTGTGTCGTCCGAATCGCAGGTCGGGTGTTGCGCCGGACCGGCCGCGCCGGATACGCAGGGCGCGGTGATCAGCAATGCGTGGGTGAACCGGGACTACAAGCACCTGGTGCTGGATGCCGGACTGCCGGCCGCGGGGGCGAAGGCGGGGCAGTTCTTTCATCTCTTGTGTCCTTCCACTGAGCGGGATTCGCCGTTCTTTCGCCGGCCCATGAGCACCTACCGGGCCGATCCGGCCACGGGGCGGGTGGAGTTCCTGTACAAGGTGACGGGCGCCGGCACGCGCGGGCTGGCGACGCTCGAGGCGGGCGACAAGCTGCCGATGCTGGGGCCGCTGGGCGTGGGATTCACGCTGCCCGCGGGCGCGCGCCACATCGTCGTGCTGGGGCGCGGCGTGGGGCTGGCGACGCTGGCGCCGCTGGCCGAGCTGGCGGCGCAGGCAGGGGTGGGCGTGACGGCCATCCTGAGCGCGCGCGATGCCGCCAACCTGATGTCGCAGGACCGGTTCGCGGCCATCGGCGCGACCATCGTCGAAGTCACCGACGAGGCCGGCACCAGCGCCGTCGAGAATGTCGAGCGCCTGCTGCGCGAGCTGCATGCCGCGGGCCGCGCCGATGCCTTCTATACCTGTGGGTCGTCGCGCCTGACGCTGTTGATGCAGCGCCTGGGCGCCGAGTTGTCCGTGCCGGGCGAAGTGGCGATGGAGCAGCAGATGGCCTGCGGCATCGGCATGTGCTATTGCTGCGTGCGCGCCTTCCGCGAAGGCGACAGGCTGGTCAGCAAGCGTGTCTGCTGGGACGGCCCCGTGTTTCCCCTGGCGGAGGTGGCGTGATGATAGACCTGTCCGTGGAGGTAGGCGGACTGCGCCTCTCCAATCCCGTGATGCCGGCCTCGGGCACGTTCGCCGACGGGCTGGCCAACACCATCGACTTCAACCGCCTGGGCGCGTTCGTCACCAAGACCATCACGCACGAGAAGCGCACCGGCAACCCGGTCCCGCGGGTGGCGGAGGTGCACAGCGGCATGCTCAATGCCATCGGCATCCCCAGCAAGGGTTCCGACTATTTCATCCGCGAGAGCATTCCCTTCTACCGGAAGTTCTCGCCGCCGCTGGTGGTCAGTATCTCGGCGCCGTCGAACGACGGCTTCGCGCGGCTGGCGGCCGAGCTGTCGCGGGTCGAGGGCGTGGCCGCCATCGAGGCCAACATCTCGTGCCCCAACATCGAAGAAGACGGCAAGGCGTTCGCGATGCATGCCCGCTCCACGGCCGCCGTGGTGAAGGCGCTGCGCGCCTCGACCTCGCTGCCGCTGTGGGTCAAGCTCACGCCCAACACCGGCGAGATCGCCAACGTGGCCCGCGCGGCGCAGGAAGAGGGCGCCGACGCCATCGTGGCCGCCAATACCATCCTGGGCATGGCGATCGACATCGACACGCGCCGGCCCAAGCTGGGCAACGTCATGGGCGGCATGTCGGGGCCGGCGATCAAGCCCATCGTCGTGCGCATGGTGTACCAGTGCCATCGCGCGGTCTCGATTCCCATCATCGGCTGCGGCGGCATCTCCACCGCCGAGGACGCGATCGAATACATGCTGGCCGGCGCGAAGGCCGTGCAGGTCGGGACCGCCACCTTCATCCATCCCACGGCCATGATCGACGTGATCGACGGCCTGGTGCAGTATTGCCGTCGCAAGGGCCTGCCCGGCCTGCAAGGGCTGGTGGGGGCGGTGGAGGACACCGGCTTCGTGCCTTTCGAGGCGATGGCTTGAGGTCGACATGACAGCAGCAACCACGATGGCCGGCGCCAAGGCCGTTCCCGGACGGCAGGAAGCGATCGATCTGTTCGAGCGGATCCGCCAGCTCAGTTTCGATGGCGTCGGCGTCTCGCGCGAGAGCTATGGTCCCACCGAGACGGCCGCGCTGGGCGCGCTGGTCGACTGGGCGGGCAGGCATGGCATCGCCGCGCGGACCGATCCCGCGGCCAACGTGGTGTTCTCGCTGGCGCAGGCGGGCGACCAGGCGCCCATCGTGTGCGGATCGCACGTGGATTCGGTGCCCCAGGGCGGCAACTACGACGGCCTGGCCGGCGTCATCGCCGGCCTGCTGTGCCTGAAACGGCTCAAGGAGGAGGGCGTGCGGCTCGCGCACCCCCTGTGGGTCGCCGGCATGCGGGGCGAGGAAAGCGCGTGGTTCGGCAAGGCCTACATGGGCTCCGGCGCCATCCTGGGCAAGCTCAAGGCGGACGACCTGGCGCTGCGCAACAAGCGCAGCGGCCGCACCCTGGCCGAGGCCATGGCCAGCGTGGGCGCCGACGTGGACAGCATCGCCGCCGGCAAGCCCGTGCCGTGGGTGTCGGGCGTGCGGGCCTACCTGGAACTGCACATCGAGCAGGGGCCGCTGATGGTGGCCCGCAAATGGCCCACGGCCATCGTCTCGGGCATACGCGGCAACATCCGCCACAACCTGGTGCGATGCATAGGCGAGCCCGGCCACTCCGGCGCCGTGCCGCGCTGGCTGCGCAACGATGCGGTGTTCGCGGTGTCCGACCTGCTGATGCGGCTGGACGAGCACTGGCGCGTGCTGCTCGAACGCGGCAACGACCTGGTCGTGACCTCGGGCGTGATGGGTACCGACCCCGCCGAGCACGCCGTCTCGCGCATCCCGGGCAGGGTCGATTTCAGCTTCGAAGTGCGCAGCGAAAGCACCGAGACGCTGGAGGAGTTCTACCGCGTGATGCGCGCCGAATGCGACGAGGTGGCGCGCCAGCGCGGCGTGCGCTTCGAGTTCGACCGGCGCATCGAATCGGCTCCGGCGACCATGGATGCGCAACTGGTGCAACTGCTGCTGGACACCTCGGCGGAACTGTCATTGCCGGCCGAGAAAATTCCCAGCGGGGCGGGGCACGACGCGGCCCTGTTCGCCAACGCCGGCATTCCCTCGGGCATGATCTTCATCCGCAACGAGAACGGCTCGCACAACCCGGCCGAGGCCATGGAGATCGACGACTTCATGGCGGGCGTGGACGTGTTGTACCGGTCGTTGCCCAAGGTGGCCTGAGTTCCCTAGCGGGAACCCAGCGCCTCGATGACGGCCTCCCGCAGGGCCTCCGAGGCCGCCGTCGGCGCCGCCGCGGCGCGCATCATCCAGTGCACTTCCCAGCGCGTGTCGCCATGCTCGATGCCGCGCACGTCGTAGTGCGCCGCATCCAGGTGGCGGGCGGCGAACGCGGGCAGCAGCGTCATCCCCAGGCCGCACCGGACCATTTCCAGCGCCGTCGAATACAGCCTGACTTCCTGCACCGCGTTCAGCGCCACGCCGGCCCGCGACAACTGTAGAAAGACCTCGCGCCATTGTCCGCTGACCCGGTCCGTCAGGATCACCTCGGCGTGCTGCAAGGCCTGCCATTTCATCCTGCGCCCGCCCGCCGGGGCCGGCGGTGCCTTGCCGCGCGCATACACCGCGTGCATCCGGTCGCGCACCAGCGGTTCGGTGCGCAGCACGGTGGCCAGGGCCGGACTGGCGCCGGGAGAGCCGATGGCGACGTCCACTTCGTCGGCTGCCAGTCGCTGCGAGGCCTGTTCCACCGGCACGTCCAGCACGTCGACCGCCACCAGGGGATGCCGTGCGCGGAACAGCGCCAGCGCGCGCGGGAAGAAGGTGGCCGCGGTCAGCGGTCCCACGGCCACGCGGATGCGGCCGCCTTGCAGTTCCCCGACGCTGCGCAGGCCAGCCACCGTGCGATGGATGTCGGCCAGCACGCGGTTGGCCGTCTCGCACAAGGTCTTGCCCGCGGCCGTCAGGCGCACGGTCCGGCCCCGCTCCACCAGCACCACGCCCACCTGTTGTTCCAGTTCCTTGATCATCACGCTGACGGCGGACTGCGTCAGCGCCAGCGCATCGGCCGTCGCGGTGAAGCTGCCGGTGTTGGCCAGGGTCGCGAGCGCGTGGAGCTGACGGAGCGTCACCATGATTTTTATGAATCCATGGATTAAAAAAATGAATTTTATTAATTCCAAGGCTTGCTGGATACTGGCCCCTCGCTTTCATGGCCGACCCGCAACATGGCTTCTCCCCCTCTCTTTCGCTTCGCCGTCATCGCCGACAGCCACGTCAATCCTTCGGAGCAGGACAACATCTCGCCGTTCGCGTCGCACCGGCTGACCAATGAGCGGCTGCGGCATACCGTGGCGATGCTGAACGCGCTGGGACCGGCCTTCGTCGTGCACGTGGGGGACATGATCCATCCTGTGCCCGAGGCCGTCTCCTATCCGCGGGCCGTCCGGCAATTCCGCGATTCCATGGCGGAACTGGCCTGTCCGGTCCATCTGGTGCCGGGCAACCACGACGTGGGCGACAAGCAGGCCGACTACGTTCCGGCGGGCGCCATCCGCCCCGAGTACGTGGAGCTGTACAGCCGTCACTTCGGGGAACATTTCTACGGCTTCGACCGGCAGGGCTGCCACTTCGCCGTCATCAACACTTCGCTCATCAACTCGGGGCTGCCGCAGGAGCAAGAGCAGGCAGAGTGGCTGGAGGCGGACCTGGCAGCGCACGCGGGGCAGCGCATCTTCCTGTTCATGCACTATCCGCCCTTCGTCGCCACCCCGGACGAACATGGGCACTACGACAACATCGACGAACCGGGACGAAGCTGGCTGCTGGCTGCCGTCGCCCGGCACAAGGTGGCGGCGGCGTTCACCGGCCACGTCCACAACTTCTTCCTGAACCGCCACGCGGACACGAATTTCTACCTGATGCCGTCCACCGCCTTCGTGCGCGCCGACTATGCGGAAACGCTGCACGTGGGCCAGCCGCCGGAGCACGAGAACGGCCGCAACGACGTCGCCAAGCTGGGGGTCATGGTGGTCGACGTCCATGAAGAGCGGATCGTGACGCAGTTCCTCCGCAGCTTCGGCGACGGCCCGGAGCGGGCGGCCGCGCAGCGCGACTGGCCGCGCCTGCCGCCCTCGGCCGGTGAATTGCCCGCGCCGGGCGTGGAGCTGCGCCATGGCTGGACCGTGCTGTACGACATCCCCTACAGCAGCATGCTGGACGAATTCCGGCGCAAGCGGGCGCGCAACGACTACCCCATCCTGGCGCTATGGGAGATGGGCGTGCGCCGGCTGCGCGTGCCCCTGGACGACTTGCTCGACGTGGCATCGCGCGCGCGCATGGAAGCCGTGGCCGTACAGGGCTGCCGCTTCGCGGTGTTCCACTTCGGCTGGCCCGGCGAGGCCGCGCTCGATGCCGTGCGCCGGCATCGCCACCTGCTGGACGGGCTGGAGCTGGTCCTGAGATGGCCGCCCGCGCCCGACCTGGATGCGCGGCTGGCGGCGGCACGGGAGCGCGCGGGCGTGCCGCTCGTCCTGTCGCGCTTCTGGAACGCTTCGGGCGAGTCGCGCGACGGCAAGCAGATCAAACTGCTGGTGGATCATGGCTTCACGGTCGACGACGAGTTGCCCGCCGCCCCGGCGGCGGACGGCCTGGTCTTTCGCATCGCCCGCGACACGTCCGCGCACGAGGGAATCGCGCGGGCTGCCGAGGCTGCCGAGGGCAGGGGGCTGTGCGCCCAGGTGCATGTGCGCCTGGCCGACGACAGCCCCGCCCGGGCGCAGCACGACGAGTGGCGCAATACCTGCCGCGTGCTGGAGACGGCGCTGTGCAGCCACTTCCACCGTGGACATCGCGTTTTCCTCGATACGTTGGGCGACGTGGACCGCGGCTATTTTCCGCGGACCGGCCTGATCGACCGCCGGGGCAATCCGCGCCTGGCCGGCCGGGCGCTGCGCAACCTGAACGGCGCCTTGTCGGAGCTGCCGCCGGTGCGGACGCTGGACTGGCACGAGACCACCGATGGCCTGCTGGGCGAGGCCCGGGCGGGCGAGATGGTGCTGCTGCTGCCCCTGCCGGATACGCCCGGCCGGGTCTGGCATGGTCCGGTGCCGGGCTTGCCGGACCGCTGCGAGGGATGCCGAGTGGACCTTGGCAGCGGCGCGCAGGCAGTCGTGGAAGGGGATGCGGGCCGTCTTGTCCGTGGCGATGCCGGCGGGCCGGTCTTGTGGATCCTGCGCCCGGTGTCGTGAACGCACCGCCGACCAGGATGTTTCGATTCACGATGGAGAATGTCATGATGTCCCGATTGTCCTGTCTGACCGCTATCGTCCTGTTGTCGGTTCTCCAGCCGGCGGCGGCCCAGTCCTATCCCGCGCGGCCCTTGAAGGCCGTCGTTCCCTTTCCCGCGGGCGGCGCCATCGACGTGGCGGCGCGGCTCGTCCTGGATGGCATGGCCGCCTCGCTCGGCCAGCCCATCGTGGTCGAGAACAAGCCCGGCGCCTCGGGCAACATCGGCACGCAGCAGGTCGCGCGCGCGCCGGCCGACGGCTATACCCTGCTGCTGGGCGCCGCGGTGAACACCGCCGTCAGTCCCGTCATGTACACGAAGCTCGACTACAGCGTCGACAAGGACCTGGCGCCGCTGGCCCAGTTCGGCAATGCCGCCAACCTGATCTACGTCCATCCGTCCTTTCCCGCCAGGACACTGGCCGGCGTGCTGGAGGAGCTCAAGCGCCATCCCGGCAAATACGCCTATGCGTCGCCGGGCAGCGGCACGACCGTCCACCTGACGATGGCACTGCTGGGGGCGCGAGAGAATCTGTCCGTGCAGCACGTGCCTTTCAAAGGCAGTCCTGCGGCGATCACCGCGGTGGCGGGCGATCAATTGAAACTGGGCATCGACGCGGCCGGCCCCGCGCTAGCCTTCGTGCAGGGACAGAAAATCGTGCCGGTGGCGGTGACGGCATCGAAGCGATTGGCGGTCCTGCCGGATGTGCCCACGTTCGCGGAGTCGGGCGTGAAGGTCGCGCTTCCTTCGTCCTATCTGGGCTTCTACCTGCCCGCCGGTGTCGAAGCCGGTATCGTCGAACGGCTTGCCGCTGAAGTCGGCCGTGCCCTGGCGCGCCCCGACGTTGCCGACAAGCTGCGGCAACTGGGGGTCGAGCCTGAATACCTCGGACCCCGGGATTTCGGCGACCGGGCAAAGAGGGAGCGGGCCATGTGGGCCGAGGCGGTCAAGTTGTCGGGGGCGACGATAGACTGAGGGAGCTTCCCGCGGCAGGCTCAGTCCAGCTTCCAGTCGTAGTCGACCGTCAGCGGCGCGTGGTCGGAGAACCGCTCTTCCTTGTAGATGGCCGCCGCCTTCGCCGTGCCGGCGATGCCGGGGGTGGCGATCTGGTAGTCGATGCGCCACCCGACGTTCTTGGCCCAGGCCTGGCCCCGGTTGCTCCACCAGGTATAGGCCTCGCCGGTGGTTTCGGGATGCAGCCGGCGGTAGACATCCACCCAGCCGATCTCGTCGAGCACCTTGGTCAACCAGGCGCGTTCCTCGGGCAGGAAGCCGCTGTTCTTCTGGTTGCTCTTCCAGTTCTTCAGGTCGATTTCCTGGTGCGCGATGTTCCAGTCGCCGCAGATGACGAACTCGCGTCCGGTGTCGCGGTGTTCGTCCATCAGGCCCGTGAGCCAGGGCGCGAAGCGGTCCAGGAAGCGGTATTTGGCCTGCTGGCGTTCGTCGCCGCTGCTGCCCGAGGGCAGGTAGGCGCTGACTACGGACAGGCCGGGCCAGTCGATGCGCAGGATGCGGCCCTCGGCGTCGAACTCTTCCTTGTCAAAGCCGACGATGACGGATTCGCAGGCGCGCTTCACGTAGGCGCCGACGCCGCTGTAACCCTTTTTCTGGGCGGGGAAGAAATGGCCTTCGTAGCCCGGCGGGTGGCGCATGTCGTCGGTCAGATCGGCGTCCTGGGCCTTCAGTTCCTGCAGGCAGACGACGTCGGCGCCGGTCGCGCCGAGCCAGGGGAGGAAGCCCTTGCGGGAGGCCGAACGGATACCGTTGAGGTTGATGGAAACGATGCGCAGCAAGACCGGCTCCTGGAAAACGGATGACTGGCCGAATTCTACGCGGTGTGTCCGGGACGCGTCGCGGCGCCTCGGTCAGCCTTCGTCGGGTGGCCCTTCTTCGTCGTGGCAGGCTCGCCGCAATTTGTGCAGCGTCCGGTACAGCACCTGCCGTTCCTCGTTGCTGAGGACGCGGATCATGGCGGCCTGGGCGCGTTGGGCGACGGGCATGGCGCGATCGTACAGCGCCTGGCCATCGGTCGAGAGCCGGCAGGTCAGTCCCCGGCGCGGCGAGCCGGCCACCGGTTCGAGGACGACGAGACCGCGCGTTTCGAGCAGGCGCATGGCGCGGCTGACCAGCGACTTGTCGGTTTCCGAACGCGTGACCAGTTCCGAGAAGGGCAGGCACCGGGCCTCGGCCACGACCGACAGCATGCGCCATTCAGCCATGGTCAATCCGAATTGATCGGAATAGGGCAGGGTCACGACCCGGCGCAGCGAGTTGCCGGCGCGCACGACCAGCGTGGTGATGAAATCGTCCACGGACAGGCCGGTCCCCTGTGCGTCGATATCCGTCCAGGGGTCGCCGCCGGTGGACGGGGGGCGTAGGGGGGGGGTACGGGAGGGCGGGGAAAGACATGGACGACACGGGGCCTCGCAAGAATCCCTGGCGCCGGGCCTCTGGAAAAGGCCGGGCCAGGGAATGGACTGGCTAACCCGCCATTTTACCAAGCAGCCAGGCGGCTGCCCCGATCCGCGCTTTCCCCTCTCAGGAACCGGACGCGGCCGGGGGTTCGAAGGCCCGGACGGGGGGCAGCGGACCGTCGTAGCGCTCGACCTGGACCACGGTGAGCTGCCCCGTGCACCCCTGGGCCAGCGACGACGTTCCCACGTCGCGCGTCAGCACGTTGGGATTGCCGTGCACGCAAAAGGGCGGCCCGTCGGCCCCGGGCTCCGCGGGGTCGTACCACGCTCCCGTCGGCAGGCGGACCACGCCGGCCCGGATGTCCCGGCTGAGCGTGGCGCTGGCCAGGCAGGCGCCGCGCCGGTTGAACAGGCGCACGATGTCGCCTTCACGGATGCCGCGCGCCGAAGCGTCGTCCGGATGCATGGTGCATACCTCCCGGCCGCCGCGCTTGGCCGCCGCGCTATGGCGGCCGAAGTCCAGCTGGCTGTGCAGTTTGGTGGCGGGCTGGTTGGCGACGAGGTGAAGCGGATGCTCCCCGGTGGGCGCTTCCGTCGGCGCCAGCCAGGCCGGGTGCCCGGGGCAGTCCGCGTAGCCGAATCCGGCCACCACGGGAGAACTCACCTGGATCCTGCCGCTCGGGGTAGGCAGCGGCGCGCCGGCGGGGTCGTCGCGAAACGCGCGCAGGATGCCGCCATCGTCTTCCCGCTGCGGTAGCGCCAGGCTTCCCTGCCGCCAGAATGCGGCGAAGTCCGGAGCCGCGACGCCGCGCTCGCGCAGAGCGGCGCGGGTACGCTCGTACAGATGCTCGAGCCACTGGCGGCTGGTCCGTCCTTCGGTGAAGGCGTCCCGCGCGCCCAGCCGGCCGGCCAGGTCGGCGAAGATGTCGTAGTCATCGCGCGCCTGCCCGTTCGGGGCCGCGATGCGGTGCATGGCGACGACCAGCGGATCGGTGGGCGTGGCGCCGATGTCTTCGCGCTCCAGGGTCATGGTGCAGGGCAGGACGACGTCCGCGTGGCGGGCCGTGGCGGTCCAGGCGATTTCGTGCACGACGAAAGTATCCAGCCTGCGGAACGCTTGGGCCAGCCTTGCCAGATCCTGGTGATGATGGAAGGGATTGCCTCCGGCCCAGTACGCCAGCCGGATGTGCGGATAAGTCCTTGCCTGGCCGTTGTAGGCATAGGGCTGCCCGGGATGCAGCAACATATCTGCGATGCGGGCGACGGGGATGAAATCCTTGACCCCGTTGGTGCCTTGGGACAGGGCGGCGACCGGCACCAGATTGCTGCGCTTGCCATAGTGGGCCAGCGTGCCAAGGGCGTAGGCGTAGCCGCCGCCGGGAAGACCGATCTGGCCAAGAACGGCCGCCAGCACCGCGCCGGCCCAGACGGGCTGTTCGCCGTATTCGGCCCGCTGCAGCGAATGGGACACGGTCACCAGCACGCGCCTGCCCGGCAGGCCGCGCGCCAGGGCGACGATCTCGCCCGCCTCGATCTCGCACAGCGGCGCGGCCCACGCGGCGGACTTCGGCTGTCCATCGCCGCGGCCCATGAGATAGTCCTCGAAAACCGCCCAGCCGTCGCAAAAGCGCTCCAGGAACGCACGGTCGTGCAGCCCCGCCGCGACCAGCGTATGCATCAGCCCGAGCATCAGGGCCGTATCGGTGCCGGGCCGGATCGCCAGCCAGCGGGCGCCCGCTTCCTCCGGCATGTCTGCGCGCAGGGGGCTGATGCAGAAGAAGCGGCAGCCTCGACGCGCCGCATCGCGCATGGCGCCGCGCTCGACATGGCGGCTGATGCCGCCGCTGGCGACGCGCGAATTCTTCAGCGCCATGCCGCCGAAGGACAGGACGACGTCGGAGTGGGCAACGATCTGCTCCCAGGTGACATTGCGCCGCGCGACCTCGTCCATGCCCCCCATGACGTGGGGCAGGATGACTCCCGAGGCCCCTGCGCTGTAGCTGTTGACCGATCGGACATAGCCGCCCAGCGCGGTGTTCAGGAACCGGTGAACCTGGCTCTGGGCATGATGGAAGCGCCCGGCGCTGGACCAGCCGTAGGAGCCGCCGAATATCGCCTGCGGGCCATGGTCCTGCTTGACGCGCGCGAGTTCGGCGGCCAGCCGGTCAAGCACCTCGCTCCAGGACACAGCCACGAATTCGTCCCGGCCCCGCCTGGCATCGGGCCCGGGTCCATGCTCCAGCCAGCCGCGCCGCGCCATCGGCTGCGCGACGCGCGCCGGATGATCCAGGGCGCCGGGAAAATTCTCGATGATGGGGTTCGGATCGGGATCATCGGGATGCGGCTGGACGACCAGGCCGTTCTGATCGAGGCGCGCCTGGAAAACGCCCCAATGCGCGCTATGCGGCAACATGCCCGGCGCTGGAAATACCGTATCGGCCATGGCCAGCCTCAGCCCCGCGGGCCGGTGGCCACGGGCGCTCCCGGCTGCGCCGACCATTCGCTCCACGATCCCGGATACAAGGCCGCGCCCGGCAGGCCGGCGACCGCCTGCGCCAGCAGGTTGTGGCAGGCCGTGACGCCGGAGCCGCACTGGTTGACCCACTGCCGCACGGGCACGCCGCCCGCCAATTCCTCGAAAGCGCGCCGAAGTTCCTCGGGCGCGCGAAACGTGGCGGACTCGGTAAGATTGTCGCGGAAGAAACGGTTGCGGGCCCCGGGGATATGGCCGCCCATGGGGTCCAGGGTCTCGTTCTCCCCCCTGAACCGATCGGCCGCGCGGGCGTCCATGACGAGGTGGTCGCCACGATCCAGGCCAGCGCGCAAGGCGCCGTAGGCAACCGTGCGCACCAGCGGCTCGCGCGCCGAGAAGCGGCCCTGAGCCGGCGGCGCGGGCGGATCCGCGTCGAGGTCCAGGCTCGCCGCGCGCCAGGCGGCCAGGCCGCCGTCGAGCACGGCCACCGCACGGTGCCCCGTCCATCGCAACAGCCACCACAGACGAGCCGCGAACATGCCACCGGCATTGTCATAGGCCACGATCTGCGTATCGTCGTCGGCCCCGAACCCACGCATGGCCCGGACGAACGCCTCCCGGTCCGGCAGCGGATGGCGGCCGTTGGCGCCGGTCTTGGCGCCGCTCAGCACATTCTCCAGATCGGCATGGCGGGCGCCCGGAATGTGGCCGGCGTCATAGAGGCGCCGGCCCGCGCCGCGATCGGCCAGATCGAAACTGCAATCGATCACCAGCCATCCGGCGCCGCCCGCCGCGAGCTCCCGCGCCAGGACATCCGCGCGGATCAGGGTTTCGTACGACATGTCTGCTTCCTTCATCCAATCGGGGTCACAGCCCCATCATCTTCATCAGTTCGGGCGTGACCGCTTCGCGGTACTGTTCGATGTCCGTGATGACATACTGGCGGAACTTGTCCATGGGCACGTCTCTTTCGACGGCCGCATCCTTGCGGATGGACTCCCGCACGGCCGGGTCTTTCAGCGCCATGCTCAGGTGGCGGGACAGCGTCTCGACCACCTCCTTGGGCGTGCCGGCCGGAGCCGCCAGGCCATACCACTGCGTCATGGTCATATCCACGCCCAGCTCCTTGAAAGTGGGCACCTCCGGCAGGGCGGGACTCCGCTCCTGGCCGGTCAGGGCCAGCACCCGCAACTGCCCCTGCCGCACCTGGCCGATCAACGGCGACGCGGTCGCGAAGAACAGATCGACCTGGCCACCGATGAGATCGGAGATCGCCGGGCCCGATCCCTTGTACGGAACATGGAGCAGATTCAGTCCGGCCAGCGATTTGATGCGCTCCATGCCGATATGGGCGGCGCCGCCGGTGCCCGTGGACGCGAAGGTCAACTCCTTCTGCCGGGCCGTCTTCAGGACGTCGGCCGCGCTCTTGTACGGGGAATTCTGCGACACGAACATACCGTGCGGCGCCTCGAGGATCAGACCGATCATCGCGAAGTCGCCCGGCACCTTGTAGCGCAGCTGTTGCGGCTTGAAGGCCGGCGAAGCCGCGAAATTGCCGCTCATGGCCAGGATCAGCGTGTATCCGTCGGGATTGGCGCGCGCCACCTGCTCGGCGGCGATGTTGCCGCCCGCGCCCGGACGGTTTTCCACCACCACCGTCTGGCCCAGCGTCTTGCTCATGGCCAGCGCGATCAGCCGCCCATACAGATCGCCTCCCCCTCCGGGCGGAAAGCCCACCAGCAGCGTAATCGGCCGCTCGGGATAGGCGGCCATCGCCGCCCCCTGGGGAACGGCCAGCGCGGCGCACGCGCAGGCAAGCGCGCTGGCCGCCATGGCGGCGCGACGCGTCAGTGTCTTGATGTATGCCATCAATCATCTCCTTTGGTTTTTTGCTTGTGATGGACGCCGGTCCGGATGCCGGCGGCCCGTTCAGGACAGCCGGCCGATCACCTGGTCGGACCGTGCGATCACGCGGTCCACCGACGCCGCGCATTGCCCCAGGTAGCCGGCGGGATCCGTCAGCCGGGCAATCTCGTCGTCGCCGAGCAGGCCCGAAAGGCCGCGGTGGTGCCGCAACGCATCGGCGAAATCGAGCTTGTTCGTGATGCCGTGCATGGAGGCCTCGTAGATCCATTCATGGGCCGTCGCCTTGCCTACGCGCTCGCTCAACGCAAGCATCACCCGCTCGGACAACAGATAACCGCGCATCATGTCGAGATTGCGCGCCATGCCTTCGGCATCCACGCGCAGCCCGGCCAGCAGGCCCTTGCCCTGGAACAGCATCGCGCCCAGGATCAGGAAGCACTCGGGCAGCGCCTTCCATTCGACCTTCCAGGCGATGCCGTCGCGTTCGCCCTCGCTGACCATGCCCTCGATCATGAGCGCGGCGTTGTAGCGCAGCGGACGCGCCAGCCCGGCCAGGTTCTCGGCCGAGGTCGGATTGCGCTTGTGGGGCATGGTCGAGGACCCCAGCTTGCCGTCGGAGAAGGCTTCCTCGACCTCGGCGAATTCATTGCGCTGCAGATTGAACAGTTCGTTGCCGATCTTGGACAGCGTGGCGCCGATCATCGCGAGCAGGCAGGCATATTCGGCGAAGCGGTCGCGCGCCGGCGCCCAGCTTATCGCGGGAGTGCCCAGCCCCAGGCGATCCAGCATGCGGCGCTCCAGCTCCGGAGCCTGCTCCCCCAGCGAAGCCTGACTACCCACCGCGCCGGCCAGCATGCCGACCATCACGCGCGGCTCGGACTCCTTGAGGCGCTCGAGGTGGCGCGTCATCTCGTCCAGCCAGATCGCGCATTTGTGCCCGAAAGTGATGGGCAGGGCCTGGACGCCATGGGTGCGCGCGACCATGAGGGTGTCCCGATGCTCCGCGGCCAGGCGCTTGAGCTCGCCGATCACCGCCAGCACGTCCCGCAGAACCACGGCATGGGCCTGCCTGACCTGCAACGCCATCCCGGTGTCCAGCACGTCCTGCGTGGTGGCGCCGTAGTGCAGCCATTCCCCGTGCTCCTTGCAACGGGCCTGGACCTGCTTGAGCGCGGGAACCAGCGAATGCTTGATCCGGCGGATCTCGGCGGACATGGCCGGCAGGTCCAGCCCGGACACGTGCGCATGGCGGGCGATCTCATCGGCCGCGGCGGCGGGAATGATGCCCAGCTCGGCTTGCGAACACGCCAGCGCGACCTCGAAATCCAGCCATTTCTGCACGCGGTTCTCTTCCGAAAAGAGCTCGCGCATCTCTTCGGTGCTCCACAGATGCTGGAGCGATTGGATGTCGAATACGGATGAAGGCATGACGAAGTCCTGGCGTCAGAGGGTGGAGGAAGGACGCGGCAACAGGCGCCCGGGATTGAAAAGGGAATCCGGATCCAGCGCATGCTTGATCCGGCGCATGAGCGCAACGGCCACGGCCGGCTTGTATTGCAGGAAGGCTTCCTGTTTGAGCCGCCCTATGCCGTGCTCGGCCGAGACCGAACCCTGCAACGCCGCGACGACGGCATGCACGCAGGCGTGCACCTCGTCCTCGACGGCGCGGAAGGTTGCATCGCTCATGCCGGACGGACGGCTCTGGTTGTAGTGCAGGTTGCCGTCGCCCACGTGCCCGAAGCACACCAGCCGTATGCCCGGCACCCGGGCGGCCAGCGCGGTGTCCGCCCGGGCGATGAATTCCGGAATGCGGGAAATGGATACCGAGATGTCGTGCTTGATGGAATGTCCCTGGGCGCGCTGCGCCTCGGGCACGTGGTTCCGCAGCGACCATAGCTCCTCGGCCTGGCGGCTGGACGCGGCCACGACGGCATCGGTGACCAGGCCGCCCTCCATGGCCGCTTCCAGCGCGCCCTCGACCACGGGCGTCGGATCGATCGCGCCGGAGGTCTCGGAAATCTCCATCAGGACCGCCCACGGATACCGTCCCGGCAGCGGATCCCGCATCCCGTCCCGAGGATGGGCCAGGACCTGGTCCAGCGCCTCGCGGTTGATCAGTTCGAAGGCGGTCACGCGTTCTCCCACCGCATCCGTCAGGCAGGCCAGGAGACCGACGGCCGCCTGGGGGTCCGGAACGCTTGCCCACGCGGTGATCGCCTTGCGAGGCGCGGAGAACAGCTTGAACGTGGCCGCGGTGACGATGCCCAGCGTGCCTTCCGCGCCGATGAACAATTGCTTGAGGTCGTAGCCGGTATTGTCCTTGCGCAGCGGCGTCAGCACATCGAGGACGGAGCCGTCCGCCAGCACGACCTCCACGCCCAGCGTGAGTTCGCGCGTATTGCCGTAGCGCACGACCTGTTCGCCGCCGGCATTGGTCGACACCACGCCGCCTATGGTGGCGGTTCCCTGGGATGCCAGCGCCAGCGGGAACAGTTTCCCGTGGACCGCCGCGGCCTCCTGCGCGGCCAGGACCGTGCAGCCGGCTTCCAGCGTCATGCTGTTGTCCAGCGGATCCACCCGGCGCACCCGGCTCAGGCGTTCGAGGCTGAGCACGATCTCCGCCCCCGAGTCGTCCGGCGTGGACCCGCCCACCAGCCCGGTGTTGCCCCCCTGGGGCACGACGGCCGCGCCGTGCGCCGCGCATGCCGCCACGACGCGCGCGACCTCGGCCGTGCCGGCCGGCCGCACGACGGCCCGGGCGATGCCCGGGTAGCGGCCCCGCCAGTCGCTGCAATAGCGCGCGGTATCCCCGGCCGCGGTCAACACGTGGGGCTCGCCTACAATGGCCGCGAGTTCCGCGACCAGGGGATCGGAATGCATGGACATGGACCGCCGAAGAAATCGAGACCGCAGGCGTGGGAAAATCCGCGCCAAGCCTCTGATCGTTTTATTGAATAAAATATATTTTATTGAACAAAATCCTAAAAGGCTTCGAAGCACGTGTCAAGCCAGTCTTCCCCTACCCCGCCTGCCGGCGTCCTGGAACGCGGCATTACCATCCTGGAAAGTTTCAGCGCGGACCGGCTGCGGCTGTCCCTGCGTGACCTGGCCGAATACACCGGACTGGACAAAGCAACGCTGCTGCGGCTGGCTGGCGTCCTGACCAAGTCGCGCCTGCTGCACCGTTTCGACAACGGCGACTACGCGCTCGGTCCCGCGCTGCTGCACATGGGCATGCTCTATCGCAGCACCTTCGACCTGGGCGCGCGCATCCAGCCCGTGCTGCGCAATGTGATGCAGGAGACGGGCGAAACGGTCGCCCTGTATGTACGCGTCGGCGACGACCGCATCTGCCTGTACCGGGAGAACTCTTCGCGGGAAGTTCGCCACCACGTGGAAGTTGGCACGCGGCTGCCGCTGGACCACGGGGGCTCGTCGGCGCACGTGCTGCGCGTCTATACCGGCGGCGCGACGCCGCTGGCGAACAAGATCCGCGCCAAGGGCTATGCCATGACCCAGGCGGAACGCGTCCCCGAAATGACCTCCGTGGCGCTCCCCGTCTTCGATGCCGACAGCACGTTCATCGGAGCCGTCGTGGTGCTGGGCCTGGCCTCGCGGTTCAAACCCGACGCGCAGGCCACCGCCGTGGAGGCGGTGCGACGCGAACTCGCCGCGCAAGGATTCGCCTGTGTTCCGCCCGCGGGATGGCAACCCCAGCCTTGATGCAGGGCCCGCCCCGGATCACGCCGGCACGACGCCGAACAGGCGCGGGGGTGGCGCCGCGGGCTCGCCGTCACGCGCCGGATCTGCGAAGGCCATGCACCAATCGTTGATCGCCTGGGCGGTGCTGTCGTCCATCGATGGCGCGAACGCCCGCATGCGCGCCCGCAACTGCCCCCAGTCGAACGGATCTTCCGGATCGCCGCGGCGCAGATCCCGCCTGGCAGACAGCCGGCTGCCGTCGGCCATGGAGAAAGTCACGATGCTGGGACGGCGATTCGGAAATTCACGCTGGAAGGCCTCTTCCGTCTTGATGACGATGCGGTCGGCCAGGTCGCGAAGCCCGGGATCGTCCAGGCATGGCGCCTCCATGTCCTCGATGGTCAACCGCCCGCGCAGCAACAGGACCGCAAGCACGTAGCGCAGGCTGAAGCTGGTCTCGGCCGGCCGCGCGGGCCAGTCGACGCCAGCGATCTTCAGCGCATGGGGAAAGATCGCCACCTCCACCTCGCGGATCGTTGCGACATCGGGGGAGTGGGTGGACAACAGCTCCTGCGCCGCGTCCAGGGGCGTGAACAGCTGGGCGCAACAGGGCCAGGCCTTGATGGTGGCGGTATGCAGCCGCAGGGGACCGTCCAGGTCGACGGTCAGGGCTTCCAGCGGGCCATCGCCCGACAACATGGCATACAGGCCGCGCTTGCCGGTGACGAAGGCCCGGGCGCCGGGCAGGCCCGCGCGGGCGGCCCAGGCGGCCGTCAGGCCGTTACGCACGGCCAATGCCGGATGCAGCGACTTGGACTCCTGCGCGCCGTCCTCCATCAACTGCCACAATCCCTGGGCCTGCGTGGCGCCGAGGCCGAGGGCATGATGCAACGCGTTTTCGGGCAGGCCCAACGCCATGGCGGAGGCCGCCGCGGCGCCCAGGGTGCCGGCGGTGGCCGTGGCGTGGAAACCGGCCGCATGACGCGTCCCCATCGCTTCCCCCACGCGCAGGGCGACTTCGTATCCCGCGAGAACGGCGTCCGCCATGCGGCGCCGGGTCAGTTGACCATCGTAGGCCAGCGCCATGACAGGCGTCACCGCGACCACGCCCGGATGCAGCATGGCGGCGCGATGCGCGTCGTCGATTTCGCGGATATGGGCGATGGCACCGTTGGCGAAAGCGGCCGCCGGCACCGACGTGACAGGTCCACCGAACGTCGGCGCCGGGCCCGCCCCGGGGTGGCAGTCCAGGGCGACGGTCCGGAAGCGGCTGGCCAGAGGCGCCGGAGCGCCGGACCAGCCCGCGGTGAACCAGTCCAGCAACGCCTGCGCCAGACGCTCCCGCGTGGCCGGGTCAAGCGGGGAAACGGCCAGGCCGGCCACACGGCCGGCCAGAAGGGATTCGGGCAAGACTGCCATGTCTCGTTATTTTATTCAATGAAATAAATTTCATTATAACGAGAGTGACCGGGCCGCGCACGGGAAAGCGGCCTGGCCGGATCAGTGCAGACGGCCCCCCAGCCGCTTGAACGCGAACGGCTTCATGCCGTCCAGGTTCAGGATGGGCTCGGAACTGGCCCGCACCCGCCGGCGCGCCGGCATGTCGGGCAGGCGCGGCTCGCCCTGGGCCGGGGCTTCCCCGCGCCACGCGCCCACCGCCGCTTCGACCACCTCGGCGATTTCCTCGCCGCGGTTGTACTGGGCCCGCAACCAGTTGCAATCGCCGCCGTTCGTGAGGACCTCGTCGCGCAGGGCCTCCAGCAGGTCCGACGTGCCCAGGCCGCGCGCCACGGGCATCAACCGGTCGAAAGTCATGCGCAGGTGTTCGCTCAGGCGGATACGGCCATGGGCGGGGTCGACGTAGTTGCCATGCAGCCCGAAGCGGGTGGCCTGGAAACGGTTGGTCCGGTAGGCCATCCACGCATCGGCCCCCGGCATGGGTTCGTCGGCCAGGACCATGCCCAGCGCCTGCGCAAAGGCCGCCAGCTGGCACGCCTTCTCGACGGTGAGCGGGGTGTCGCAGACGCGGATCTCGACGGTGCCGAATTCGGGTTTGGGCCGCACGTCCCAGTACAGGTCCTTGATGCTTTCGATCAGGCCCGAGGTCTGCAACTGGGCGAAGTAGGCTTCGAAGCCGTGCCAGTCCAGGACCTCCGGGGGCAGGTGCCCGCACATGGGAAAGGCGTTCAGGGCGTTGAGGCGGCTGCACGCGAACTGGGTATCGACCCCCTCGAAGTAGGGCGACGAGGCCGACATCGCGATGAAGTGCGGCACATAGGGCGACAGCTTCTGAGTCATGGCGATCGCCGTATCGCCGCTGGGCACGCCCAGGTGGATGTGCTGGCCGAACACGGTGAACTGGCGCGCCAGGTAGCCGTACATCTCGGACAGGTATTGGAAACGAGGCGAATCGAAGATGGTCCGGTCATGCCAGCGCATGAACGCGTGGGTACCGCCGCCGGCCACGCGCACGCCAACGGCGTCGGCGGCCTCGACCAGCAGGTCGCGCATCTCCCGCATCTCTTCCAGCAAACG
The DNA here is from genome assembly GCA_009360345.1 of Alcaligenaceae bacterium SAGV5. Taxonomy (GTDB): domain Bacteria; phylum Pseudomonadota; class Gammaproteobacteria; order Burkholderiales; family Burkholderiaceae_B; genus Pigmentiphaga. The sequence goes on along the minus strand of SPDP01000001.1, from coordinate 32,220 downwards.
GGTCGGATCGGTGTGCACCGATGAATTCAGTTCGATCATGGACCGGGTGATCTCGGGTTTGACCCGGTCCGCGTAGGGATGGTTGGCGATCTGGGCAAGCAGTTCTTCGGCGGCACCCCGCAGGTCGAAGGTTTGCGGATCGACGATCTGGAGCTCGAGCTCGATGCCCAGCGTGTGGGGCGCGGATGCCGTGAATGCGATGGACTGCATCGGGGTCTCCTTTGGAAAGGTGGCCGGGGTGAGTCATCTACCCGGGGGGCGACGCCGGACGCGCGGAGCGTCGGGGCAGCATCACGTGATGGAATCGTTGGGCGAGTTTAGCCGCTGATTGATGACAGATTCCGGAAAATTGGCAGATTTTAAGTGTTTCCCCTAGACAGAAGCCCGAAAAACCGGGATCCAGGAGTAAGCATCCACTAACAAATCAGCAAAACCGCGGGGGTGCGGGAGAAACCCGCCTGAAACGCCCGGCCGGCCTGGGAACGGGCGAAGAGAGCGAGGCAGGCGGGTTGGAGATGTCGTAAGAATGCCGCGCCTGCCGACGCGATGACAGGGGCCATTATAGCCCCATCGTTTGAGAGTATGCACTTACCTCCAAACCGGCGCAGAGCGCCGGTCCGGCAGGATCAATGCAAGGTGACAGGATGGTGCATGTAGACGTCGAACTGGCTGAGAAATTCGTCCACGTCTTCCATCGAAGGCTCGGTGGCGATCAGCTCCCGCACCTGGGTGCGGAACTGCTCGGCCGATTCACCCGCGATGTAGATCTCGCGGCGTGCCTGCTTGTCGACGATTTCGAATCCCCCCGCGGAGGCGCCATCGAGCTGGGCGAACTCCACCACGACGTAGTTGGGGCTGTTGTAGATCATTTCCATGGTCTGGCTCCTGGAGACAGGGGTCTGACCGACCACCTGTTCATTAAGTTGGTGCCTGCGTTTGGAAATCAAGAGGGCCGACCGGATTGATACCGCCTATCGGCTACACCATGCTCGATACCGGGCTAACCCTCGTACAGCTTCACCGCTCCTGCAAAACCTGGTCCATTCAACTGCCTGCGCAACTCGGCGACGTGCTGGGCCGCGCTGACTTCTATCCACAGCCGGGCCGGCCGGGATTGCCTGAGCAGCCGCGCCACGGTCACCCGCAACGGTAGCTGCCCCACGCAACAGACGCACCCCGGAGCCAGCTGTACCAATTCGACCCCCGGCGGGGCGGACAAAGTTCCCGGCCCCCCCTCGACGATCACCGCCTGAAGGCCTTCTTCCAGATGCTGCTTCGCGCCCTCCAAGGCCAGGCTTCGCCCAACACGCAAGTGAGCACCAACCAATATCACAACGGGAACGGGCTTCATTTCCGCCAGAATGCCCGGGTAAAGAGGACAAGCACAGCAAACAATTCCAAGCGTCCGATCAGCATGGCAAAGGTGCAGATCCAGGTCTGGGCATCGGTCAGCACGGCGAAGGTACCCGCCGGACCGACCTCCGCCAGGCCAGGGCCGGTGTTGCTGAGGCTGGCCAGGACGGCGGTGAAGGCCGTCACCGGATCCAGGCCCGTATACAGCATGGCCATGGTCAGCGCCATCAGCGAGGCCCAGTACAGCAGCATGAAGGCCATTACCGAGAACACGACCCGGTTGGGCACCGGCAGGCCGCCGATGTGCACCGGGTTGATGGCGCGCGGGTGCAGGATGTGGATAAGCTCCCGGCGCGCCTGCTTGACCAGGATCACCACGCGGATCATCTTGATGCCCCCGCCGGTGGAGCCCGCGCAGGTGGCGAAGCAGGAAAGCACCAGCATCCACACCGGAGCGAAGATAGGCCAGGTCGAGTAGTCCGTGCTGACGAAGCCGGTGGTGGTCGCCACCGACACCGTGTTGAACAACGCGAAACGCAGGGCGGTCCAGACCGAATCGTAGTTCCCCCGCTGCAGCAGGAGCGCGGTGATGGCCGCGACCGAGATGGCCAGGACCGCCAGGTAGGCCTTGGCCTCGGTACTGCGCCAGTAGGGCCCCAGGCTGCGGCGCCGGAACGCCTGGAAGTGCAGGGTGAAGCTGATGCCGGCGATGGTCATGAACACCACGGCGACCATCTCGATGGCCGGCGAGTCGAACGCCGCGAAGCTCGCGTCGCGGGTCGAGAAGCCGCCCAGGCCGATGGTCGAGGCCATGTGGCAATAGGCCTCGTACCAGTTCATGCCCGCCATCCGGTAGGCCAGCAGGCACAGGGCCGAGATCAGCATGTAGATGGCATACAGGCCCTTGGCCGTGCCGGTGATGCGCGGCGTGAGCTTCTCGTCCTTCATCGGGCCGGGCGTCTCGGCCCGGAACAGCTGGCTGCCGCCGGCGCCCAGCATGGGCAGGATGGCCACCGCCAGCACCAGGATGCCCATGCCGCCTATCCAGACCAGGGTGCAGCGCCAGACGTTGATCGACGGCGGCAGGTTGTCCAGCCCCGACAGCACCGTGGCGCCCGTCGTCGTGAGGCCGGACATGGCCTCGAAATAGGCGTCGGTCATGGACAGCGGCGCGCCGATCTGGTGGTAGTAGAACAGCAGCGGCAAAGTGGCGATCAGCGCCAGCACGCTCCAGACCAGCGACACCAGCAGGAAGCCGTCGCGCGGCGTCAGCTCGCGCCGCTGGCTGCGCGTCGCCAGGCACAGCAGCAGGCCGGCGATCAGGCCGACGACCATGGCGCGGATGAACGCGTCCCGCGCTCCATCGGAAAAGATGAAGGACGTCGCCAGCGGAATCGCCATGGTCATCGAGAACAAGGCGATGACGAGTCCGAGGACGTGCAGGACCGGAAGCAGTTTGCGCATGCAGCGGGGCCGGAAGGATCAGAAGAAAGTCGCCGAGACCTGGAACAGCTTTTCCACTTGCGCGATCAGCCGCTGGTGCGCCACGAAAACGATGACATGGTCGTCCGATTCGATGACGGTGTCGTGGTGCGCCATCAGCACTTCATCCTGCCGCACCACGGCGCCGATGGTGGCGCCCTGGGGCAGGCCGATGTCCTCGATCCGGCGGCCCACGACCTTCGAGGACTTGGCGTCGCCATGGGCGATGGCCTCCAGGGCCTCGGTGACGCCGTGCCGCAGGCGGTGGACGGCAACCACGTCGCCGCGCCGCACGTAGCGCAGCAGTTCGCCGATGGTGGCCTCGGACGGCGAAATGGCGATGTCGATGCGCCCGCCCTCCATCAGTTCGCCGTAGCTCTTGCGCCCGATCAGCGCGATCACCCGGCGGGCCCCCATGCGCTTGGCCAGCAGCGACGACATGATGTTGTCCTCGTCATCGCTGGTCAGCGCCAGGAACAGGTCCATCTCGGCGACATTCTCGTCCGCCAGCAGGTTCTCGTCGGTGGCGTCGCCGTTCAGGGTCAGGGAACGGCTGGGGAGCTGGGTGGCAAGGAACTCGCAGCGCCGGCGGTTGCGCTCGATGACCTTGACGTCGCACTGGTCGCTGATGCCGCGGGCCAGCCGCAGGCCGATATTGCCGCCGCCGGCGATCATGACCCGCTTGACGCGCTTGTCGCTCTCGCGCAGCTCGCGGATGATCTGGCGCACGTGGCGGGTGTTGGCCAGGAACAGGACCTCGTCGCCCGGCTCGATGCGGGTGTCGCCCTCGGGCGGCACCAGCCGGTTGTTGCGGAATATCGCGATGATGCGGACCTCGGCGCCCGGCAGGCGTTCCCGCAGGGTCTGGATGGGCTGGTCCGCCAGGGGACTGCCGGCGGCCGCGCGCACGGTCACCGCGCAGACACGGCCACCCGCGAACTCGACCACCTGCAGGGCCTCCGGGATCTCGACCAGTTTCTCGATATAGCTGGTCACGCTGCGCTCGGGGCAGATCAGGTGATCGACGTCGAACCCGTCCTCGGCCATCAGTTCCTCGTGGTCGAGGAATTCGGACGAACGCACACGCGCGATGCAGCGCGGCACGTTGAACACCTTCTTGGCGATCTTGCAGGCGACCAGGTTGCTTTCGTCCGACGTCGCGCAGGAAATGAAAAGATCGGCGTCCGCCGCGCCGGCCTCCTGCAGGGTCGACACGTGGGTGCCGTTGCCTACCAGCCCGCGCAGGTCCAGCCTGTCCTGCAACACGGACAGGCGCGCGCCGTCGGTATCGATGACGGTAATGTCGTTGTGCTCGGATACCAGGTTCTCGGCCACGCTGGTCCCCACCTGGCCAGCGCCGAGTATCAGGATTTTCATACGCCTCGTTTACGCGAGAGTTCGATTCCAAGCTGTTTCAGTTTGCGGTACAGATGGGTTCGCTCCAACCCCGTCTTGTCGGCCACGCGGGTCATGCTGCCGCCCTCGCGCGCCAGATGGTGCTCGAAGTACACCCGCTCGAACGCGTCGCGCGCTTCACGCAGCGGCAGGTCGAGCGAGAGGGTGAGCAGCGGCGAACGTGGCTGGCTGTCATGCATGGCAACGGTGCCCGCCGAGCGATCGACGGCCGGCGCGGGCCCGGGGGCAGGCGGACGCATGCCGTCGCCGGCCGAGGGCGGCGACGGCGCGTAGCCCGGCATGGCGGGCCGCACGGAGGCTTGCGGCGCGGCCGGCTTGCCGCCCGCCCGGCCCCGCTCCAGCGCGCCGGCGATGGTCTTGAGCAGGCGCGTCATGGTGATGGGCTTTTCCAGGAAATCGATGGCGCCGATGCGTGTCGCCTCGACCGCGGTATCGATGGTCGCGTGGCCGCTCATCATGATGACGGGCATGTCGAGCAGGTCCTGCGCCGCCCATTCCTTGAGCAGCGTCACGCCATCGGTATCGGGCATCCAGATATCGAGCAGAACCACGTCGGGACGATTGGCGGCACGCAGCGCGCGTGCCGCCGCGGCATTTTCGGCCAGATCGACCGTATGCCCTTCGTCGTAAAGAATTTCCGACAGGAGTTCGCGGATGCCGACCTCGTCGTCAACCACCAAAATTCTGGCCATATCTTTAGCAACCTCTGTTACGCGGACTGCGCCCCCGCAGTCTCGGAAAAACGCGCGGCGTCGTGCGCAACGTCCGTACCCCCGGCAAGCCGAGTGAATAGTATAGAGACCATTGCGCCTCCTTCGGGCCGGTTGGCAAGATCAATTCTGCCTCCGTGCTCTTCGACGATCTTCTTGACGATGGCCAGCCCCAGCCCCGTCCCCCGCGCCTTGGTCGTAATGTAGGGCTCGAAGGCGCGTTGCAGGATGCGGGCGGCGAAGCCGGTGCCCGAATCGGTCACCATGAATTTGATGGAGGCGTGCTCGCGGCCGTCGGGCAACCGCGTCTGGATGAGACGCGTGCCGACCGAGATGCGGTCGCTGGACGTGGGCCCGGCCGGCGCCCCGTCTCCCGCCTGGCGGGCCGCTTCCTTGGCCTTTTCTTCGATGGCATCGCGCGCATTGGCGATCAGGTTGTGGATCACCTGGCGCAGTTGGGTGGCATCGCCGCGCACGCGCGGCAGCGCCGGCTCCAGATCGACCGACAGCGCGACATTGCCGGTGCCGGCCTTCAGCACGCCGCCGGCCGTATCCCATCCGTACAGGGTCAGGACCTCGGCCACCAGTTCGTTCAGGTCCAGCAACTGGTGCTGGGCCGGCGGCGTCCTGGCGTACTCGCGGAAGTCGTCCACCATGCGCTGCATGGAACTGACCTGGTTGATGATGGTGGTGGTCGAGCGCTTGAGCATGTCGGCGTCGGGCTGCGCGAGCTTGTCGGCCAGCTTGATGGCGATCCGCTCGGCCGACAGCTGGATCGGCGTCAGGGGGTTCTTGATCTCGTGCGCCAGCCGCCGCGCGACCTCGCCCCAGGCGACGGCGCGGTTGGCGGAAATGACTTCGGTAATGTCGTCGAACACCACCACGTAGCCCCCACTCGCTCCCGCCACCGGCAGGTGTGATCCTCGCGCCAGCAGGGTAATCGTATTGTCGTCCCCGGTGGGATCCGAATTGTTACCTTCGCCGCGCGCCGCGTCCGACCCGGTGGCCGCCGGCCGCCGGACAATCTCGAACTGCTGCTGCCAGTACTGGCGCCCGGTGCCGGCCGCCGCGTGCTCGGCGAATGCCGTGCGGATGGTCTGCGCGAAAGCGGTCAGTCCGTCTATGGTTTCCAGCGGCCGTCCCGTGACCGCGCGCAGGTCCACCCGCAGGATCTGCTGGGCGCCGCGGTTCACGGTGGCGACGCGGAAGGCCTCGTCGAACACCAGCACGCCCGACGACAGGTTCGACAGGATGCTTTCCAGGTAGACGTTGCTGCGTTCGAGCTGGCGCCGGTTGCTCTCGACCATGCGGCGCGCCTCGTCCAATTGGCGGGTCATGGCATTGAACGACCGGGTCAACTGGCCCAGCTCGTCGCTCTGGGGCGGCTCCGGGATCGGCCGGTAGTCGCCCACCCCCACCGCCTGCGTGCCCTCGGCCAGGCGCAGCAGCGGCCGCACCATACGGGACGACAGCGAGAACGCCGCCGCGATCGCCGCGAACACCGCCAGCAGCAGCGCCAGGGTCAGCGTGATGCCGTACAGCTTGCGCAGCCCCAGCCGCGACAGCGACAGCTCCTGGTAGTCGCGGTAGCCGCTCTGGACCTCCTCGGCGTTGCTGGCGATCTGTTCCGGCACCCCTTGCAGAAGCTGCAGGTAACGCGACTCGGCCGGCAGCACCCCGGGCAGCTCGAAACCGCCCACGGGGGCGATCGGCACGATCACCCGCAGGCGCAGGGCGCCGCCGGTGGACGTGTCGCGGGTCGTGCCCAGCGGCCCCTGCACGCCGTCCACCGTGGTCGGGCTGGCGGTACTGTTGGCCTCGGCGGCAGCGTAGGAGCGCGCGATCTTCAGTTGCCGCAGCACCTGCGGCGTCGGCGTCTCGGGCACCAGCGAACCGTAGGAATTGGTGGACCAGGCGATGACCCGGCCGCTGGATGTGAACACCATGGCGTCCTGGACGCCGACCTGCTCGCGCAGCCGGGTCAGCGACAGCGCCACGTTCGCTTCCTGGTTGTCGCCCAGTTCGATCGACATGGTGCGCGCCTTGGCGTTCATCTCCTGGAGCTGCGAATCCAGCGCCGCCCGGCCGAGATTCAGGCCGGATTCGAGCGCGGTGTCCACCCGCACGTTGAACCACGACTCGATGGACCGCGACAGGAACTGCACCGACAGCATGTAGATCAGCACCCCGGGCACCACCCCCACCAGCGCGAAAGCCAGCGCAAACCGGGAGGTGAGCCGGGCGCCGAACTGCCCGCGCCGCAATTGCCCCAGCAGCCGGACCGTCAGCGCGACCACCCAGGCGAACAGCGCCAGGGCGATGATGGCGTTGAGCCCGAGCAACAGGCCGTACTGTTGTTCCAGGCGGGACGAGTTGCCGGTGGACCACGCAAGCAGGAACAGCAGCAGCAGGGCGCTCACTCCCCCCATGCCAAGGAGGACGCGCAGGAAGCGATTCAGGATACGTACGCGGCGGGTTCGCATCATTGGGACTCCGTGGGAGGAGTCAGGCCCAGCCCCCCGGGGGCCGCATGGGGCGAACCACCTGGCAGGACCAGGCCGTGGCCGCCGGCGGGGGCGCCGTTGGAAGGCACGATGGGCGAAGCCGGCGACGCCGGCTGGGCAGGAACGGACTGCATGGGTGCGGACGGAGCGGGGCCGGCGGGAGGCGGCAGGGGCGGCGGCGGCAGTCCCGGCTGGGCGGCGGCGGGCGGCGGCGCAGCGGAACCGGACGGCGGCGGCGGTTCGCCGCTCAGGCGCACGTTGAACTCCGTCCATGGCGTCGCGAGCGACCAGTCGCTGCTGTTCAAGGCGTTGACCTGGAACGGCTTGGAAAGCTGGGAAATATCGAAACGCACGCGCAGCCGGCCCTGGTAGCGCGTGTCCGGGCTCAGCGCGTCGCGGTCGCCGATGCGCCAGTTGCGCACGTGGCGCACGACCGACAGGGCTTCGACCAGCGACCCCACGGGCAGCGCGAGATTGCCGGAATGCACGCGCCACTGGCGCGTCAGCGGGTTGTAGACGATCCGCCACGTCTGGTTAGAGGACAACACCACTTCGTCGAACCAATACCAGCGGGGCCGGCGGATCTCGACCTCGACCGAGAAATAAAGCGGCAGCCCGCGCGCGACGGCATCTTCGAGCTGGTTGTTCAGATTCAGCAGGACATCGGCGCTCAGGAGCAGATCACGGCCGCGTTCGGTCACCGTCACGGACTGGACGGCTGGCTCGGATGCCGGGGCTTGGCCGCCCCACAGCAACATCAGGGCAACGACCGGCAGGATCAGGACGCGATGAAGTCGGAGAATGATCAACCCTTGGCAAACAACGCGTAGAAAAAACCATCGTGCTGCTCGGCCGGCCGATCAGGCTCCGCCTGCGTAAGCAGTTGCCCAGGCGCAGGCAGCCGCGCCGCATCGGGATGCCTGAGCTGGAAAGCCTCGGCTTGCCTGGCTCCCTCCGCGGGGAAAATCGAGCAGGTTGCATAGAGCAATTTACCACCGGGCGCCACCACCTGCCACAAGGCATCGGCAATCCGGGCCTGGAGCGCGGCGGTATTGGCCACGTCGCCCTCGCGCCGCAGCCAGCGGATGTCGGGATGGCGCCGGACGATGCCCGATGCGGTACAGGGCACGTCGGCCAGCACCGCATCGAAGAGCCGCCCGTCCCACCACGCGTCCAGATCTGCCACGTCGGCGGCCTGCGTACGCGCGGACAGCCCCAGCCGCGCCAGGTTGGCATCCACCCGCTCCAGCCTGCCGGCATCGACGTCCAGCGCCAGCAGGTCGAGATCCGCCAGTTCCAGCAGATGCGCCGTCTTGCCGCCCGGCGCGGCGCAGGCGTCGAGCACCCGCATGCCGTCCTTCACCTGGAGCAGCGGTGCCGCCAGCTGCGCGGCGGCATCCTGGACCGACCACCAGCCCTCGGCAAAGCCCGGCAACTGTTGCACCGGCCGCGGCTGGGCCAGCGCGAGCCCCGCCTCGCCCACCGGCAAGGCCTCGACGCCGGCGGCGTGAAAGGCCTCGACCAGCGCCTCGCGGCTGGTACGGCGGCGATTGACGCGCAGGACCATGGCAGGCGGCCGGTTGGCGGCGCGCAGCAGCGATTGCCAATGATCGGGATAGTCGATGCGCAGGCGCCGCACCCACCACTCCGGATGGTTCCAGACGGCCTCGGGGCGGCGGCCGGCGGCTTCCAGCACGCTCTCGCGCTCGCGCAGGAAACGCCGCAGGCTGCCGTTGACCAGGCCCTTGAACGGCGCGAGCGGACGCTGGCCGGCGGCGGCCCGCACGGCCTGGTCCACCACGGTGTGGGGCGCGTAGCTGACACCGGCCGCGGCGGCCTCGGCTTCGTCCGCCACCAGCAGCGAGAATGCCGTCAGCAGCAGCGCGTCCAGCAGCGGATCGGCCGGTTTGCGGGGAATCAGCGCCTGCTTGACCGCGCGCGCGCGCCCCAGTTGACGCATGGCGTGGAAGGACAGCGCCTGGGCCGCCGGCCGCAGCGGCGCGGCAACGCGCGACAGCGCATCGGTCAGGGAAACGCCCGCCAGCACGCCCTGCACCGCGCGCGCGGCGGCCAGCAGCACGTCGGACAAGGGGGCCGACACGGGCCCGGTGGCTGGCGGCGCCATCAGGAAAGATCGGGGTTCCAGCCCCGCACGAAGACATCGGCCGGCTGGCGCTTGCCGCCCGCCTTCTGCAATTCGGTCAGGCGCAGGACCCCCTGGCCGGTGGCCAGGTCCACCCCCGCCGCGCCCGCGCGCACGACGGTTCCCGGGCTGGCCTGCGATGCCTCGTCCAGCGCCTCGGCGCGCCAGGCCTTGACCGGGTCGGCCAGGCCGGGCAACCGCACGGTGGCCCCCGGGACCGGATTGAAGGCCAGGATGCGGCGCGCCAGTTCGGCGGCGGGCCGCGAACAATCGAGCGCCGCCTCGGCCTTGTCCAGCTTGGCGGCGTAGGTCACGCCCTCGGCGGGCTGCGGCGTGGCCGGCAGGCCGCCTGCCTCCAGTCGTGCCAGGGCCTGCACGATCAACTCCCCGCCCAGCACGGCCAGGCGGTCGTGCAGATCGCCGGCGGTCTGGCCCGCCCCGATGGGCAGCGCGCCTTCGAGCAGCATGTCGCCCGTATCCAGGCCCGCGTCCATCTGCATGATGGTGATTCCCGTCTGCGCGTCGCCCGCCTCGATGGCGCGCTGGATGGGCGCGGCGCCGCGCCAGCGCGGCAGCAGGCTGGCATGGATGTTCAGGCAGCCCAGCCGCGGGATGTCCAGTACCCCCTGGGGCAGGATCAGGCCGTAGGCGGCCACGATCATCGCGTCGGCCCGTGCCGCGCGCAGGGCCTCGTGCGCCTGGGCCGCCTCGTCGGGATACTTGCCGTCCAGCCGCAGGCTGCGCGGCTGCAGCACCGGCGCCCCCGCCTCCAGCGCCGCCGCCTTCACCGGACTGGGCGTCAGTTTGAGCCCGCGTCCGGCCGGCCGGTCCGGCTGTGTCAGCACCAGGGCGATCGTATGCCCGGCCTCGATGAGGGCCCGCAGGGCGACTTTTGCGAATTCCGGCGTACCGGCAAAGACCAGATGCATCTCGAGTACCCCCCTACGCGTTTAGCCTCCCCTCTAGACTTTTTCCAGTTTGCGCAGCTTGGTCTTGATGCGGCTTTGCTTGAGGGGAGAGAGGTATTCGACGAACACCTTGCCTTCGAGGTGATCGAGTTCGTGCTGTACGCAGACGGCCAGGATGCCTTCGGCGTCGAGTTCGTAGCGTTCGCCCTGTTCGTTGGTGGCTTCGACCCTGATACGGGCGGAACGCTGGACTTCGTCGTAGATGCCCGGCACCGACAGGCAGCCTTCCTCGTAGACCTGGGTTTCCTCGCTCTTCCAGGTAATGACCGGGTTGATCAGGACGAGCAGATCGTCGCTGTGCTCGGAAACGTCGATGACCACGATGCGCTCATGGATATCGACCTGGGTGGCGGCCAGCCCTATCCCCGGCGCCGCGTACATGGTCTCGGCCATGTCGCGGACGATGCGGCGGATGCGGTCGTCGACCACGCCCACCGGCTTGGCTTTCTTGTGCAGCCTTGCGTCGGGATAGTGAAGAATGGGTAGCAATGCCATGATCGTGATGCCGTTGTCCCCAGCGTGGGGCGCCTATCAAAGAATATGGGGCCGGCTGGCCGGAGTCCAAGGGGCAAGATACCACAGCTTCCCGGCGCCTCCGGCGGGCAGGATATCGGTGTCCTGCCTGAACCCGCGATGCCTCGCCCGCCGTGTTTAGATGGCGGCATGCCCCTCGCCCACACACCGGAAGAACTGTCCGCCTGGCTGCGGCTCACCCTCGAACCCGGCATCGGGCCGGTCACCGCGCGCGAACTGCTGCGGGCGGTCGGGTTGCCCCAGCAGTTGTACCGCCTGTCCCGCGACGATCTGGCGGCCTGGTTGCCGCCGCCGCTGGCCGGGCAACTGGCCCGCCCGCCGTCCCCGGGGCAACTGGCCGCCCTCGAACGCACGCTGCGCTGGGCCGAGCATCCCGGCCACCACCTCCTGACCCTGGCCGACGCCGCCTACCCCCGGGCGCTGCTCGACACCCACGATCCGCCCCCGCTGCTGTACGTGGCCGGCGATCCGGCCCGGCTGTCGCCCGACGCCATCGCCATCGTCGGCGCGCGCAACGCCACCCCCGACGGCCTGGCCAACGCGCGCGCCTATGCGCGGCACCTGGCGCGGCAGGGCTGGTGCATCGTGAGCGGGCTGGCGCTGGGCATCGATGCCGCCGCGCACGAAGGCGCGCTCGAAGCCGGCGCCGATGCGGGCGGCACGGTCGCGGTCGTGGGAACGGGCGTCGACGTGGTCTATCCGCCACGGAACAGGAAGCTGGCCGAGCGGATCGCCGCGCAGGGCGCCATCGTTTCCGAGTTCCCGCTGGGCCTGCCGGCGCTGCCTCACCAGTTCCCCCGGCGCAACCGGCTGGTGGCAGGCCTGGCACGGGGCACGCTGGTGGCCGAGGCGGCGGCCCGCAGCGGTTCGCTCATCACCGCCCGGCTGGCCGCCGAAGCCGGCCGCGAGGTGTTCGCCATTCCGGGCTCCATCCATTCGCCGCTGTCGCGCGGCTGTCACGCGCTGATCCGGCAGGGTGCCAAGCTGGTGGAATCGGCGCAGGACATCCTGGACGAACTGCTGGGCCCGGCCGCATCCCGCCAGCCGGCACCGGCCCCCCCGCTCCCGCGGGACCCCCTGCTGGCCGGCATGGGCTACGGCCCCATCCACCTGGATGCGCTGGCCGCGCGCACCGGCCTCGCGGTCCCGGCACTGCAGGACAGGCTGCTCGAACTGGAATTGCAGGGACGGATTACCCGGCTGGATGGCGGCCGCTACCAGGTCGCGGCCACGCGCTGAATACCCTTGTGTACCGCACGCACAACGCATGAGCAGCAAATGCCGGGCCATTTGCCTAGGGATGCAATTCAGCGTACAGTGGATCCAGCCTTACACGCTGACTTATGTTCGATATTCTCGTCTACCTCTTCGAGAACTACTACACGCCGGAAGCGTGCCCGGACCCGGAAACGCTGGCGCGCAAACTTGCCGCCGCCGGCTTCGAAGACGATGAAATCGACGACGCCCTGACCTGGCTGTCCGGGCTTGCCGAATCCACTCATCGCTGTGTCGATCTCGCCCTTGTTCCCAGTAGCGGCTGCCGTATCTATGCCGAGGCCGAGTATCGCCAGCTCGGTTCGGAAGCGATCGGCTTCATCGCCTTCCTGGAAGCGGCCGGCGTGCTGTCGTCCCCCCTGCGCGAAATCGTGATCGACCGCTCGTTCGCCCTGGGCGAGGCGCCCGTTCCCCTGGAAAAACTCAAGATCATCGTCCTGATGGTGCTCTGGAGCCAGGAGACCGAGATCGACAACCTGATCCTGGAAGAACTGCTCGAAGACGGCAGCGCCCGGCAGCTCCATTAAGAGCAGCCACGTAGCTCTGGCGCGACAAACCAAGACACTTCCACTAGACTCCGGATGCGGTGGATCCGGCACCGCCGGTCCACCCGCGTTGCCCCACGGGACCCGGCGCCGGGCCGCCCCAAGGCGGGTCCCGGCCCCCTTGGGGGCTGCCGCGTAGCGGCTGGGGGCCCACCATTCTGGGCGCCCGAAGGGCGCAGGGGGAGCATTTTTCGGCCTGGGTGGCACAGGCCCGACTTGCGTTGCTTAAAAATCCCCCCGTATCATCCGGCGCTTTGACGCGCTATTTGTTCGCGTCGGCTCCGTCAACTGGAAGTCAATGGGCAAAACTCTGATCATCGCCGAGAAACCTTCGGTCGCGCTGGACATTTCCCGCGCGCTGGGCGGGTTCAAGCGCGAAGGCGATTATTTCGAAAGCGACGACTATGTGCTCTCGTCCAGCGTCGGGCACCTGCTCACCCTCGTGGCGCCCAACGATCCGGTCAAGGGCAAGTGGAGCTTCACCCATCTGCCGGTGATTCCGCCCGAGTTCGAACTGGGGCCGGCCGACAAACGCTCGGAAGAACGGCTGCGCCTGCTGGTGCGGCTGATCAAGCGCAAGGACGTGGACGCGCTGATCAACGCCTGCGACGCGGGACGCGAGGGCGAGTTGATCTTCCGCTACATCGCCCAGTACGCGAAGACCAACAAGCCCATCCGGCGCCTGTGGCTGCAATCGATGACTCAGCAGGCCATCCGCGACGCTTTCGCCGACCTGCGCTCCGACTCCGCGCTGCAACCGCTGGAAGCCGCGGCGCGCTCGCGCGCCGAGGCCGACTGGCTGGTGGGCATCAACGGCACGCGGGCCATGACGGCCTTCAACAGCAAGGACGGCGGCTTCTTCAAGACCACGGTGGGCCGGGTGCAGACACCCACGCTCGCCATCGTGTCCGAGCGCGAGGAGCGCATCCGCCAGTTCGTGCCGCGCGACTACTGGGAGGTGCGCGCGCAGTTCGTCGCCGCCGCCGGCCTGTACGAAGGCCGCTGGTTCGATCCCAAGCACGTCAAGGATCCGCAGGATCCCGAGAAGCGCGAATCGCGCCTGTGGAGCAAGGCGGCGGCCGAATCGGTGGTGGCGGCCTGCCGCGACCGCACCGGCTCGGTCACCGAGGAATCGAAGCCGTCCACCCAGCTGTCCGGACTGCTGTACGACCTGACCACGCTGCAGCGCGAGGCCAACTCGCGCTTCGGCTTCTCGGCCAAGACCACGCTGGCGCTGGCCCAGACCCTGTACGAACGCCACAAGGCGCTGACCTACCCCCGTACCGATTCGCGCTACCTGCCCGAGGACTACCTGGGCACGGTGAGCCAGACCATGCAGACGCTGGCCGCCAACCGGCCCGGCTACGCGCCGTTCGCTTTGAAGATCCTGGACAGCGGCTGGGTCAAGCCCAACCGCCGCGTGTTCGACAACAAGAAGGTGTCGGACCACTTCGCCATCATCCCGACGCTGCAGGCGCCGCGCGAATTGAGCGAGGCCGAGGCCAAACTGTACGACCTCGTGGTCAAGCGCTTCCTGGCGGTATTTTTCCCGGCGGCCGAATTCCTGGTCACGACCCGGATCACGGAAGTCGCCGGCCACAAGTTCAAGACCGAGGGCAAGGTCCTGATCAATCCGGGCTGGATGGCGGTCTACGGCCGCGATGCACAGGGCGAGGACGCCAACCTGGTGCCGGTCGCCTCCGGCGAACCGGTCCGCACCGAGGAAGTCGAGGCCGTGGGCCTGGTCACGAAACCGCCCGCCCGCTACACGGAAGCGACGCTGCTGTCGGCCATGGAAGGCGCGGGCAAGCTGGTCGACGACGAAGAGCTGCGCGAAGCCATGTCGGCGCGCGGCCTGGGCACGCCGGCCACGCGCGCGGGCATCATCGAAGGGCTGATCAACGAGGTCTATCTGCGCCGCGAAGGCCGCGACCTGGTGCCGACCGCCAAGGCGCGCCAGTTGATGACGCTGCTGTCGGGCCTAGACGTGGACGAGCTGACCTCGCCTGAACTGACGGGCGAATGGGAGCACAAGCTGTCGCAGATCGAGCGCGGCCAGTTAGCGCGCGAGGCCTTCATGCGCGAGATCGCGCAAATGACCCAGGTCATCGTCAAGCGCGCGAAAGAATACGACCGCGACACGGTGCCGGGCGACTACGCCACCCTGACCACGCCATGTCCGAAATGCGGCGCCGTGGTCAAGGAAAACTACCGGCGCTATGCCTGCACCGCCTGCGACTTCTCGATCAGCAAGCATCCCGGCGGGCGCACCTTCGAGCAGCAGGAAGTCGAGGAATTGCTGGCCAAGCGCGAGATCGGCCCGCTGAACGGCTTCATCAGCAAGATGGGCCGGCCCTTCTCGGCCATCCTGCGCATCACCGACGACTACAAGCTGGAATTCGACTTCGGCCAGGCCGACGAAGAAGCCTCGGAAGCCGTGGATTTTTCCGGCCAGACGCCGGTGGGCCCGTGCCCGAAATGCGGCTCGAACGTGTTCGATCACGGCATGAGCTTCATATGCGAGAAATCGGTCGGACCGCAACGTTCGTGCGATTTCCGTTCCGGCAAGGTCATCCTGCAACAGGAGATCACGGCCGAGCAGATGGGCAAGCTGCTGGCCGAAGGGCGCACCGACCTGCTGCAGAACTTCGTCTCCAGCCGCACCAACCGCAAGTTCAAGGCCTTCCTGGTGCGGCAGCCCGACGGCAAGATCGGCTTCGAGTTCGAGCCCCGCCCCGCCAAGGGCGGCAAGGCGGGCGAGGACGCGCCCGCGGCCAGGAAGACAGCGGCGAAGAAGGCGGCCGCCGGCCAGGACGAAGCTGCCACGGCACCGGCGAAGAAAGCTCCCGCCAAGAAGGCGGCAGCCAAGAAGACCGCTGCACGCAAGACCGCCGCCAAGAAAGCCCCCGCGAAGAAAGCCGCCAAAAAGGCGGCCGCGAAGACCTCCAGCTGAGCCACAGCCTAATGACCAAGAAGAAAACGCCCCCACGGGCGCGCAAGTCTCCTGTTGTCGAACAGCCCGCCGAGGATCGCGTGGACGTCGACCCCGGCCCCGGCGGCAAGCCCTGGTACATCGTGCGCCGCTCGCGGGTGCACGGTACCGGCGTGTTCGCGGCCCGCAAGATCCCGGCCGGCACCCGCGTCATCGAATACACGGGCGAACGCATCAGCGCGGCCGAGGCCGACCGCCGCCATCCCGTCAATCCCGAGGATCCGTACCACACCTTCTTCTTCGCGCTGGAAAGCGGCAAGGTGATCGACGGCGGCAGCCAGGGCAACGATGCGCGCTGGATCAACCACGCCTGCGAACCCAACTGCGAAGCCGAAGAAACGGACGACGGCCGCGTCTTCATCGTCTCGCAACATCCCATCGACCGCGGCGACGAACTCAATTATGACTACGGCCTGGTCATCGACGAGCGCATCACGCCGACGTTGAAGAAGAATTATCAGTGCCTGTGTGGCGCCGAGACGTGCCGGGGCACGATGCTGGCGCTGAAGCGGCGCAAGAAGAAGAAAGAGAAAGCCTAGCGGCGGGCAGGGGGCCGGACGGCCGCGCCGCCCGGCCCTGCCGTTCAGTTGTAGCCGCCGACCCGCATCGCCTGGGAGTCGCCGCCGTTGCGGGACACGACCGAGCCGTTCACCACGCGCACCGGATCGCCGCTGCGCCACGGATAGGCCGAGGCGCTGTGGAAGGTGCGCACGCTGCCATCCTCCATCCTGACCGTCATCTCGTACTGCGTCGAGCTGCGTACGCGCTTCTCGACCTCGTTGCCCGCGTAGGCGCCGCCGAGCGCGCCCAGCACGGTCAGCGCGGTGCGGCCGCTACCGCCGCCGAACTGGTTGCCGACCACGCCGCCCACGACTCCACCGCCCACCGCCCCCAGGCCCGTTCCCTGGCCCTGGACCTGCAAGGCGCGCACGCTTTCGACCGTTCCGCAATTGCCGCAGGTGGCCGCGACCGGCCGCGCCGGCTCGCGGTAGGCCGGTGCGGGGCGGCTGGCGGTACGGGCCGGGGCCGGCGGCGCCACGCGTTCGGGCGCCACCGGCTTCGCGGGCGCCGGTTGATACGCCAAGGCCTTGCCGAAATCGCGCCCGCCAGCCGGGGCGGAAGCCTCGGCCACTTGCTGCGACGGCGCCGATTTGGCAAGCGGCGAGGGCAGCAGCCCGGTCAGGACACCCACGCCAACCGCTGCCAGGACGATGACGCTGATGGCCGCCGCGGCCACCAGCGGGTGCAGCGCGACGGCACCCCGCATGGAGCGATGCGCGCGCGCGAACGCGGCATCGACAGGCGATCGGGGACCGGAAGAAGGACCGGAAAACATGGCATCACTCCGCTCGTAAGATTCACGTAAGTTACTGCCAAGACACCTTCCAGGTTGTTTCGCGGCGCAGCCGAATCTCGCGCTTTCTGTATCGGAACTGACCGAATGTTTCCGCCCCGGGCCGGCAAAGTCTGCCAGAATGGTCCGCATGGAAATCACCCTGACCGAACTCGAGGACGCGATCAATTTCTGGCGCGCGCGCAAGCCCTCGACGAGCGAAGCGTGCGTGCTGTGCATGGAAGCCGCGGCGCTGGCCGGGCCGTATGCCGCCATGATCATGCATCACCTGCCCGTGCTGGACGAAGCGGCGATGTCCGAGCCGGCGCGGGCGGCCGTCTCGGCCTGGCGGCAGGCGCGCCAGGCCTTGGCCCCGGTCAAAGGCTGACGCGGGCGGATTCGGCCGGAGTCACGACCAGCGATGCCGGCGCGAACGCGCCCAGGCTGGCCTTCATGGACAACGCGGCTTCCAGCGTGAACACGCCATCGGCCACCATTTCCAGCACCTCTTCCGGCGACACCGTGCGCAGGGCGGCCACTTCGCCATCCTGGTTCTCCGGCACCACCTCGGGCCCCAGCACGGTATCGACCACGGTCACATGCTCGACCTGGTAGCCCTCGGGCAGGACCCGGCGCACGGTGAACTGGCCGCTGCGCCGGCCATCCTTCAGATGGTGGGGCAACAGCCCGGCTTCCTCCCAGCTTTCCCGGAGCAAGGCCGACTCTGGCGTTTCGGCGGCGCTGACCAGGCCGCCCACCAGGGTGTCCCACATGCCCGGATCGGTCGTCTTGGTGAACGACCGCTGGGCGATCCACAATTGCCCGCTGTCGGTCCAGGCATTCAAGTGGACGGCATGGGTGGCAAGGCCCAGCGGCCGCACCGACGCCCGCTCGATGACGCCCAGCACCGTGCCGTCGTCGGCCACCACGTCCAGCAGTTCGTTGCGCCAGCCGTTGAGCCGGCCGGCTTCGAAAAGGGCCGTGGCGATGCGGGCCAGCAGCGCGCTGACGGCCTGGGACCGCGCGCCCGCGGCCGATGCGCCGGCCAGTTCGGGCAACAGATGGACCACGCCGGGTTCGATCAGCACTTCGTCCGGGAAGGCGGCCAGCCAGTGCGGCACGTCCGGAGCCACCCAGCCGCAATCATGGCCGGCAATACGCAGCCGGGGAGAGTCGGGAGGCGGATCGACCTGTGCCCGGGCCGATACGGAGTCGAATACGTTCATCCAGATATCGTGAATTTCCAACACTGCAAGCTTCCATTGTGCCGGAAGTCCGGAGGGAACGCCCGGCCCCCCCTGGGCAAACGAAGGCGCCCCGGGCCGCCTCGGGTAAGATGCCGGCGCTCGCATGTCCGACCGGTGCGCAGCGCCGGACCGCATCCCCAAGGAAGAGGAAGACCATGACCGATCACCCCCGCATCTGCATCGTCGGCGCCGGCGCGATAGGCGGCTTTGTCGCCGGACGCCTGGCCCAGGCAGGCAACGACGTTTCCCTGCTGGCCCGTGGCCGCACCCTGGAAGCATTGCGCGAGCACGGCCAGCGGCTCGACTCCGCGGGCAAGCTCGTCGCCTCGCCGGTCCGGGCCAGCGACGACGCCCAGGCACTGGGCCCGCAAGACGTCGTCGTCATCACCGTCAAGGCGCCCGCCCTGCCGGACGTCGCACGGGCCATCCGCCCCCTGGTCGGCGCCGACACGGTCGTGATCCCGGCGTTGAACGGCATCCCCTGGTGGTTCTTCCTGGACGCCGGCCTGCCGCTGGGCGGCACGCGGCTGCGCAGCGTCGACCCGGACGGGAGCATCGAAGCCAGCCTGCCCGTGGACCAGGTGCTGGGCGCCGTGGTCTTCGCCTCGGCCTCCACGCCCGAGCCCGGCCTGACCCGGCATGCCTCGGGCAACCGCATCGTGCTGGGCGAGCCGAAGGGCGGGACCAGCGAACGCGCCAGCGCCGTGGCCGCGCTGTTCACGCAAGCGGGCTTCGATGCGCCAGCCAGCGAGAACGTGCGCGCGGACATCTGGACCAAGCTGCTGGGCAATGCCTGCTTCAACCCGGCCAGCCTGCTGACGGGTGCCTATACCGACGACATGATCGACGACCCGCGCCTGCATGGCAGGTTCGTGGCCATGATGGACGAGGCGCTGGCGCTGGGCACCCGGCTCGGGCTGCCGGCCCAGGTCGAGTCGCGCGGCCGCATCGCCTTCACCCGGGGCCTGGGCCACATCAAGACCTCGATGCTGCAGGACGTGGAAGCAGGACGGCCGGTGGAGATCGACAGCATCCTGGGCGCGCTGGTCGAGACCGCGGCCGC
Source organism: Alcaligenaceae bacterium SAGV5 (assembly GCA_009360345.1). GTDB lineage: Bacteria > Pseudomonadota > Gammaproteobacteria > Burkholderiales > Burkholderiaceae_B > Pigmentiphaga. The sequence continues at coordinate 12,655 of SPDP01000001.1, read as the reverse complement.
GGCGCAGTTCCCCACCCCCACCCTGGACACCGTCTATGCGCTGGCGCGCATGCGCGCCCAGACCCTGGGGCTGTATCCCGGTTGAGCCGGTTTCGTCCCTCAACTTTTCTATAGGCGAAAAACACCAAAACATCGCTTGAACCGCGGCCGCCCACGCCGCATCCTGCCATCCTAGCGTAAGCACGGAGAGCCGGCGCACGGCGGTATGCGATGTCCATTTCCAGCGAAACCATCAGATCGGTCACCTCGTCCCTGTATGAGTGGTCCCTGAAGAAAGTCCCGGACGACACCAAGAGGGTGCTCGCCCAGGCGCAGCAGCGCGAAACGGTCCAGCTCGGCAAGCAGACGCTGCGCATCATGCTCGAAAGCGCCGAGGCCGCCGAGACCGAAAGCCACCTGGTCTGTTCGGACGTGGGGGTACCCACCTACATGATCCGCGTGGGCACGGGCGTGAGCTTCGAAGGCAACGTCCGCCAGGCCATCGTCGACGGCTTCGCCGACCTGGTCGCGCGCGCCGACCCGCCCATCCTGAAGATGGTGACCAATCCGCTGACCCTGCAGCGCAGCTACGAGGGCAAGAACATGCCCCTGGTCACCTTCGACATGATCGACGGCGCCGACTACATGGAGATCGTCTGTGCGCCCAAGGCGATGGGCACCGGCCGGTGGGAAGCCATCGAAACCTTCGTCTACCCGTCGCTGGAGACCATCGAGAAATACGTGCTCGACACCGTGCTCAAGGCCGGATCGCAGCCCTGTCCTCCCATCGTCGTGGGCGTGGGCATAGGCGGCACCTTCGACTACGCGGCCAAGATGGCCAAGGAATGCGTGCTGCGGCCCTTCGGCCAGACCAACCCCGAACCCATCCTGGCGGCCATGGAGCAACGGCTGCTCAAGGCCATCAACGACACCGGCTTCGGCCCCATGGGCACGGGCGGAGACACCACCGCCATGGCGGTGCACATCGACTACTCGGCCAGCCACGGCTTCATGCCCGTGGCCGTGGCCTTCAACTGCTGGATCAACCGGCGCACCTGTGCCCGCATCTACCAGGACGGCACGGTCGAGCGCCTGGAATAGCCAGAACGGAGACGAGCATCGTGAATACCCATCGCCTGACCCTGCCGGCAAGCGCGGACGACATCGCCCGCGTCCAGGCCGGCGACCTGGTCTACCTGACCGGCGACATCGTCGTCACCATCGGCCTGCCCACCCACCAGCGCATGATAGCCTACGCCAGCGAGGGCAAGCCGCTGCCGGTGGACGTGCACGGCGGCGCCTTCCTGCACCTGAGTTCGTACAACCGCGAAAGCGACACGCCCTCCGGTTACGAGGCGCTGTACATGAACCCCACCACCAGCACGCGCTACGACGCGCTCATGCCGACGCTGATCCGCGCCTACGGCCTGCGCATCGTGGGCGGCAAGGGCGGCCTGGGTGAAGAAAGCGTCCAGGCCATGCGTGAGACGGGCTGCATCTACCTGTCCTTCCTGGGCGGCGGCTGCACCCTGCTCGCGCGCGCGATCCAGGAGGTCGTGTCCGTGCACTGGGAAGACTACATCTCGCAATTCCGCCTGGTTACCTTGCGCGTCAAGGATCTGGGACCCGCCACGGTGGGCATCGACGCCCACGGCAACAGCCTCTACCACCAGTTGCGCGAGAACGTGCAGCAGCGGCTGCCCGGCATCCTCGAAGAACTCGACCAGCACCGCGCGGATTCCACGCACTGAGTGCGGCAACCTTCTTCATCATTACGACAGATCGGAGACCCCATGAAGAACCATCGACTTCTCGTTTGCGCCACCGCCATCCTGGCACTGGGCGCCACCACCGCCCATGCCAAGGACGACGCCGCGTCGTGGCCCACCCGGCCGGTGCGGCTGATCGTGCCGTTCCCGGCCGGCGGCAGCACCGACGTGGTCGCGCGCCTGATCGCCGAACGGCTGGGCCAGAAACTCGGCCAGCAATTCGTCGTCGACAACCGTCCGGGCGCGGCCGGCAACATCGGCACCGACCAGGTCGCCAAGGCGTCCCCGGACGGCTACACGCTCACGCTGACGACCTCGGGCCCGCTGGCCAACAACAAGTACCTGTACAAGTCCATGCCGTACGATCCGGCCAAGGACCTGACCCCCATCGTGCTGGTGGGCGAAATTCCGCTGGTGATCGTGTCCACCGACAAGACCCCGGCCAAGAACCTGAAGGAATTCATCGCGCTGGCCAAGGCCGCGCCCGGCAAGTATTCCATCGGCAACCCGGGCAACGGCACCATCGGCCACCTGGCCTATGAATTGCTGCGCCACAACACCAAGACCGATTTCCTGGGCGTCCCGTACAAGGGCGACACGCCGGCCATGACCGACCTGCTGGGCGGCTCCATCCAGGCCATCGTCGCGCCCATCACGGCCTTCATCCCGCAGATCCAGAGCGGCAAGATGAACGGCCTGGCGGTGACCTCGAAGAAACGCTTCCCCGGCACGCCCGAGGTGCCCACCGCGATCGAGCAGGGTTTCGACGTCGAGGCCTCGGTCTGGTTCGCCGTGGCGGGTCCCACCGGCATGCCCCGTCCCATCGTCGACAAGCTCAACCGCGAGATCAACCTCGTGCTGAACTCGCCCGAGGGCCGGGCCAAGCTCGAGCAGTTCGGCGCGGTCGTGGGCGGCGGTTCGCCCGAGCAGCTGGATTCGCTGATGAAGATCGAAAGCGCGAAGTGGAAGCGGATCATCGAGGACGCCAACATAAAGTTGGACTAAGGACTGGAGCCCCCCCTACGCCCTTCGGGCGCCCCCCAGGGGGCGATGCGGGTGGACCGGCGCAGCCGGATCCACCGCATCCTCGGTCTGGAGTGTTCTTCTTGGGGCCGGGGTGTTCTTCTTGAATTGTGGGACACGGGTTTGTGGGGGGTTCTCCCCATGGAGTTTTGAATGAGCGGTTTCGTTACGTTGAAGACCGAGGGCATGAGCACCGAGGAGGCCTATCGGCTGATCGTGGGCTGCGTGGCGCCTCGGCCGGTGGCGTGGATCACCACGCAGGACGAGTCGGGGCGGGTCAATGCCGCGCCGTTCAGCTCGTACAACTATGTGGCGCACAGCCCGCCGATGCTGGCGGTGAACATCGGCTCGCGCAAGGGCGAGCTCAAGGACACCGCGCGCAACATCGTCGAGACGCGCGAGTTCGTGGTGAACGTGGCCACGGAGGCCACGCTGGAGCTGATGCATGCCTCGGGCGCGGACTACCCGCCCGAGATCGGCGAGCCCCAGGCTCTGGGCATCGAGCTGGCGCCCAGCACGGTGGTGCGGCCGCCGCGCATTCCCGCCACGCCGATCCAGATGGAATGCCGGCTGGAACACGTGCTGCCGCTGGGCCGGGGCCTGAACACGCTCTACATCGGCGAAGTGGTGGCCTTCCACCTGTCCGAGGCCATCTTCAACGGCCGGCACATCGATGCCGTGGCGATGCGGCCCATCGCCCGGCTGGGCGGACCGTACTACGCGGGGCTGGGCGAGATCTTCCATCGGCCGATGCTGCAAGCGCCGCCGATCTGACCCCCCCTACGCGCTTACGCGCGCCCCCCAGGGGGCGGCACTGGCGGACCGGCGAAGCCGGATCCGCTGTGCCCTGGAAACCAACGGGCTGGCGGGGGTTTGGAGTTCTTAATTTTTTTAAGGAATGTTGATGACGGGTTCATCTGGGGATTTCAGCCGGTCGGTGCAGGCCGGGACGTTCATCAAGACGGTGTCGCCGCACGTGGTGGAAATACTGGGGACGACAGCGCTGGACTTCGGGGTGCTGGATGCCGAGCATGCGCCGTTCGACCGGGTGGCGCTGGACTTGATGATGATGGCCGGACGGGCCGCGCGGCTGCCGCTTTTCGTGCGGGTGGCCGACTACGAGGCTTCGACCATCCTGTCGACGCTGGACCTGGGCGCCGCCGGCATCGTGGTGCCGCACGTCGATGACGCCGAGCAGGCGGAGCTGATCGTCTCGCGCGCCCGCTACAAGGGCGGGGTGCGGGGTTTTTCCAGCTCGCCGCGGGCGGCCGGCTACGGGACCATGACCTACAAGCAGGCCCAGGAGGCGGGCGACCAGACGCTGGTGATGTGTCAGATCGAAAGCGTCGAAGGCCTGGCCAACGTCGAAAGCATCGCCGCCGTTCCCGGCGTGGGCGGACTGTTCGTGGGCCGCGCCGACCTGGCCTTGTCCATGGGCGAGGAAGGCTCGCGCAGCCCTGCCGTGCTGGAAGCCACCGCCCGCATCGTCCGCGCGGCCCTGGCCGCCGGCAAGATCGCCGCGATGTTCGTGGCCAATGCCGCCGAGCGCGACGAATTCGCCGCCCAAGGCGTGACCTGGTTCGTGATCGGATCCGACCAATCCCTGCTGCGCCAGGGCGCGCAATCGGTTGCCGTGGCCGGCGACCGGTCGCACGGCTGACGCGGCGCTCATTCATGCAAAGGTGAAGCCCATGACTGTCCAACAACCGCGGTCCGCGACCTATGCCGCGCACTACGACACGGCCCCGCAGCAACAGGACGCCGGCGCGCGCACCTGGCTGACCCGGGGCGCCAATTTCGTCGTCGCCGTCTCGCAGGTCGAAGCAGGTGCCGTGCTGGCGCGCGACGCCAATCCCGACGAGTACTTCGTCTTCGTGCACAGCGGCGGCGCCCGCATCCAGGCGGGCGCCGACCTGATCGATGCCGCCCCCGAGACCGTGACCATCGTTCCCCCCGGCGCGAGCCGCGTCGAAGCCACGGCGGCGGGCACCATCGTGCGCGTGTTCTCCAACCGCGCCGCCGACCTGGCGGCGGCCTCGGCCAACCAGGCCGTCTATGCCGACGGCGCCCCAGAGGTCGCGCCGCTGGTGCCGTGGCCCGATCCGCCGGCCGGCTTCAAGCTGCGCCACTACGTGCTGGCCGACCATGTGCGGCCGGACAGCAACATGCGCATCTTCCGCAGCACCAACCTGATGGTCAATTTCCTGGCCAAGCGCCTGGTGCCTCGCGACGTGCACAAGCTCAGCCCGCACACCCACGCCGACTTCGAACAGGGTTCGCTGGCGATCCAGGGCACCTATGCGCATCACCTGCGCTGGCCGTGGACGCCGGACATGGACATGTGGAAAGAGGACGAGCATGTCGAGATCGGCAGCCCGTCCGTCACGGTCATCCCCGCGAAGGTGCTGCACACCAGCCGCAACGTCAGCCAGGGCGACTGCTGGCTGATCGACATCTTCGGCCCGCCCCGCATGGATTTTTCCAGCAAGCCGGGCCTGGTCTGCAACGCGGACGAGTACCCCATGCCCGCGCCGGCCGCCGCCGCGGCCTAGAGTCTGGCGAGGTCCTCGGAGATGCCCCGGGAGACCTCCCGCAACGGCTCCAGGTAGCGCTCGACGACCTGCTCGTTGGTGAGCGTGGACGCGAACCACGTCATGCCGAACGAGGCCACCACGTGCTTGCCGTCGAACACCGGCACCGCCAGCGTGCCGGATACCGGGCGCACCGCGGGGTCGCGCAACGCGTAACCCTGCGCCCGCGTCCGTTCGATCATCCGCCGGACCGCGTCCTTGTCCCGTGCCGGCTCATCCTCGGGACTCTTCGACTGCCGCAGCAGCGCGAGAATGGTCTCGCGCTCGTCCTCTTCGCAAAAGGCCAGGTAGGCGCGCCCGATGGCGCGGCTGACCAGGCTCAGGCGCATGTTGATGGTGGAATGCAGCAGCGACAGCGGCGAATGGGGAATGGTGCTGTAGCACACCACCATCGCATCGGTGTCGAACACGGCAATGGCCAGCGGCCACTTGATGGCCTCGGTCAGCGCGTCCAGGCGCGGCCGGGCTGCCTCGACGATGCGCGGCTCGCTGTGATAGCCCGACGACAGCGTGTTGACCAGCGACGTCAGGTAATACGCGCCGTACTGCGGCGCATGGCGCACCAGCCCCTTGGAAGCGAGGGACTCCAGCAGGCGGATCAACGATGGCTTGGGGATGCCCGTCTGCTTGTGCAGGACGTCCAGGGTCGACACCGGCTGGCGGTTGAGAGCCTGCAGCAGTTCGATGGCGCGGACAACGGCTTGGACGGGCGGAAAAGAAGGCACGCGGACCTCCGTACGGAAAGAACGCCGGCCGGCGATTATCGCATTGCCGGATGCGTTCCATCTTCCGTACGGCTGTCCTGGTGAAAATCAGCGCCGGGCGCCGCCCTTCACGAACACGCGCTTGCCGGTATCGTGCCAGACCGCGCGCTTCTCTTCGTCGTTCAGCAGGACCGAGGCGTCGAGCATGCGTTGCACCATTTCCTTGTAGGTGCCCGACGAGGTGCCGATGTCCGAGCCCCACATGATGCGGTCGGCGCCGAACAGGTCGACCGCGCGGCGCAGCACCTGCTCGGCCGGCACGTCGGCCTCGCGGTACTCGTCCAGGTTGATCGAGGTGAACTTGAAGAAGATGTTCTGTTCGTGCGCCAGCTTCTCGAAGCGTTCGTCCAGGCCGAAGTGTTCCTCGGTGGCCTCGGGCTCCAGCAGGTGGTCCAGCACGATGCGCACGTTCGGATAGCGGCGGGCCAGTTCGATGATGGTCGGCACCGACGGACCGCCGCCACCCACGGCCAGCACTTCCAGATCGATGACCAGGCCGAACTCCTCGGCCACGTCCCAGGTCTTGAGCGCCTGCGGCGAGTTCAGCCACGGCATGCTGCCGTCGGGCTGGCGGCCACCGAACAGGCGCACCCCCGCCAGGCCGTTCTTCTCGATGTAGCTGCGCACCAGGCCCGGCGTGCCGGCATCCTCGGCGTCCAGGATGACCACCGCCGAGAAGATATCGGGATGGGCGTCGGACGAATCCAGGATGTAGCTGTTGTCGTAGCGGTAGATCATGCGCTTCTGCACGGCCACCGCGCCGTCGACGTTTTCTTCCTGCATCCAGACCAGCATGCGCGCCACGTCGGGCACTTCATTGATCGGATTGGGACCGTGCTTGCCGCCCGGCTTGCCGATCACGCCCGGGGCGCGCGGCGGCGCATCGGCGGCCCGCTTCATGGGATTGCGCGGATAGCGCACCTGGTCATCCGCCACCAAGTGGGCGTGCGAATCGAACAACAGCGGGCGGGCGCCGGCGGCCGACGGGGCTTGCTTGTCTTGGGTCATATCCAACTCTACGTGTTTACAGCAGGGACTGTATCGCCACGTGGCGCGGCCCGCACCCGATATTCTCCAACTTTTCGATGGTCGAAAAGTTTGCCGTATCACGTATCACCCACGCAAAACCGGCCTCTTGCAAATCTTGAGAATATTATCGATAATTAATCTCATTACGATGACCACTGCGGTTCACATTGCGCCGCAACCGAGTCCCGCCATGTACGTTTGTGTCTGCAACGCCATCACCGAACGCCAGATCCGCAGCAGCGTGGAATCCGGCGCCACCACCCTGGCCGACCTGCAATTCGACCTGGGCGTGGCGACCTGCTGCGGCTCCTGCGCCGACACCGCCTGCCAATACCTGCCGGCCGGCGCCAGCGCCTGCGAACACGCCTACGAAGCCTCCATCTCGGCCGCTGGCGGCCGCACCGAAGCCACCGAACTGCCCCCGCCCCGCGCCACGACGCGCCGCTTCCCCATCCACGTCGTCGCCGCCGGCGCCGACGCCGACGCCGCCAAGGCGGCGTAGGGGTCCCCCCCTACGCGCTGACGCGCGCCCCCCAGGGGGCGAAACCGGCGGACTGGCAAAGCCAGATCCGCGGTTTCCTGGGTCTAGGGAAAGTATCCTGGACTGAAGCACGGTTGCTACCGCTGGCAGCCAGCGAAGCACCGCCGCCACACTCCAAGAAACAGGTACTAGACCCAGGATGCGGTGGATCCGGCTCCGCCGGTCCACCCGCATCGCCCCCTGGGGGGCGCCCGAAGGGCGTAGGGGGGATCAATCATTCTCATTGTCACTTTCCTAGGCCGTTACGGGCGGACGTACGGCCTGCTTGCTTAGCGTCAACAATGCTAACCTTGCGGAATCCATGAATTCTGCAGGGGAAAGAACATGAAAGGCGACAAGACCGTCATCCAATACCTCAACAAGCAGCTCACCAACGAGCTGACCGCCATCAACCAGTACTTCCTGCATGCGCGCATGCTCAAGCACTGGGGCCTGGGCAAGATGGGCAAGCACGAGTACGACGAGTCCATCGAGGAGATGAAGCATGCCGATCGCCTGATCCAGCGCATCTTCATGCTGGACGGCCTCCCCAACCTGCAGGACCTGCACAAGCTGCTGATCGGCGAGAACGTGCCGGAAATCCTGGAATGCGACCTGAAGCTGGAGCTATCCTCGCAGGTCGTGCTGAAGGACGCCATCGCCCACTGTGAGAGCGTGCGCGACTACGTGTCGCGCGACCTGCTCCAGGACATCCTGGACGACACCGAGGAACACATCGACCACCTGGAAACCCAGATCGGCCTGGTGGACCAGGTCGGCATCCAGAACTACCTGCAATCGCAGATGGAAGAGCAGGGCGACTGACCGGTCCCTGCCTGCACAAAAAAACCCCTGCTTCGTCGGCAGGGGTTTTTCTTTTCCCGGAAACGGAAGGCCTTAGTTGTTGCCCGTGGCCGGACACTCGGCGACGCGGCCCCAGCGGTTGTCGGTATTGCAGTACTTCCACCGGGCCTTCTCGTTGCAGATGACCCGGCCGACGATACCCTGCGAGGCGCAGCGCGCCAGTTCGGCCCGCAGCGACTGGATCCACGCCTCCTGGCCGCCGGCCGCCGCGTCGGCGCCCGCCACCACGGTGGCGACCTGCTGCGAAGGCGGCTCCACGATGATGCGCGGGGACTGGGCCGCCGGGGTCTCGGACAGGTGGGCCGGCAGGGGGCTGCCGGGATTCACCGCCTGCATGTCGGGAGCAATGGTCGACAGCACGGTATCGGGCTGGGGTTGGTCGGCCGCCGAGACCAGGGGAATGGGTGCGTTCGGCTGCACCGGGCGCGCCGGCACGCCGCGCGAGCCATCCACCCGCGGTTGCGGAGGTTCGGGCAGGTAGGTTTCCTGGTCCACGGCCGCCACCGGCGCTTCGCCCGGCCGCCCCTGCGCCACGGGCACGGGCGCTTCCGCCACGCGGTCGACGGGAGCGTTCCAGGACAACCAGAGCCCGAACAGCACTCCCACCACCACGACCATCGCCACGAAGGCGAGGCCCATCAAAATGCGGTTACGCATGTGTACACCTCTTCACTGTGGACCGGCGGCCATGCCGGTCCCCATGCCTGGGCGGGCTGTCAGGCGAAGGCAGAGTCGCCCACCCGGGTCTGGAACACCTGTCCCCCGTGCTCGCGCAGGGCATGGAACTGCACGTTGGGATAGAGTTCCTGCGCCACCCGCAGTTGCGCCGCCGATCCGATCAGGAACGCGGGCGCCTCGACCACATCGTAGGCGATGTGCTGCATGTTGGCGTCCATGAATTTCTTCAGGTCCTTGGGGTTCTCGGCCGTGATCCAGCGCGCCATGGAATAGCGCGACGGCAGCATGCGCGCGGCCACTCCGTATTCGGTCTTGAGCCGGTGCGCCACGACCTCGAACTGCAGTTGGCCGACGGCGCCCAGCAGCAGCGGGCCGCCAGCCACGGGACGGAACACCTGGATGGCGCCTTCCTCGCCCAGCTGGGTCAGGCCCGTGCGCAACTGCTTGGTGCGCAGCGGATCGGCCACCTCCACCGCCTGGAACAGCTCCGGCGCGAAGAACGGCAGCCCGGTGAATTGCAGCGCCTCGCCTTCGGTCAGCACATCGCCCAATTGCAGCACGCCGTGGTTGGGAATGCCGATGACGTCGCCGGCATAGGCTTCGTCCAACAGCTCGCGCCGCTGCGACAGGAACGAGACCACGTTGTTGGGCCGCGTTTCCTTGCCGGTGCGGCAGACCTTCAGCCGCATGCCACGCTCGAAGCGGCCCGAACAGACACGCACGAACGCCACGCGGTCGCGGTGGGCCGGGTCCATGTTGGCCTGCACCTTGAAGACCACGCCGGTGAACTTCGGTTCGTCCGGCTGGACTTCGCGCTGCATCGCGTGGCGCGCGCCGGGCGCGGGCGCCTGCTCGACCAGGGCGTCCAGCACTTCCTGCACGCCGAAGTTGTTGATGGCCGAGCCGAAGAACACGGGCGTCTGCCTGCCAGCCAGGAACTCGGCCTGGTCGAACGGCGGCGCCGCGCCTTCGATCAGGTCGATCTCGCCGCGCGCCTGCTCGAACGCCGAGCCGAAGCGGCGGGCGATCTCGGGATTGTCCAGCCCGTCGATGATCTCGTCGTGCTGTTCGCTCAACCGGTCGCTGCCGGCCTTGAAGACCCGCATCCGGTCGCGGCGGATGTCGAACACGCCGGCGAACGATTTGCCCATGCCGACCGGCCACGCGAAGGGCACGGCGTCCATGCCCAGGTGGGACTCGATCTCGGACAGCAGTTCCAGCGGCTCGCGCACCTCGCGGTCCATCTTGTTGACGAAGGTGATGATGGGCGTATTGCGCGCCCGGCATACCTGCAACAGCCGGATGGTCTGCGGTTCGACGCCGTTGGCCGCGTCGATCACCATCAACGCCGCGTCCACGGCGGTCAGCACGCGGTAGGTGTCTTCCGAGAAGTCCTGGTGCCCCGGGGTGTCGAGCAGGTTGATGACGGTGTCGCGGTATTCGACCTGCATGACCGAGGACGCCACCGAGATGCCGCGCTGCTTCTCGATCTCCATCCAGTCGGACGAGGCGTGCCGCGAAGCCTTCCGCGCCTTGACGCTACCGGCGATCTGGATCGCGCCAGCGAACAGCAACAGCTTTTCGGTCAGCGTGGTCTTGCCCGCGTCGGGGTGGGAAATGATGGCGAAGGTGCGTCGCCGGGCGACTTCTGAAGATATGGTCATCGCGCGGAATTTTAACCGGAGACGGGAACCGGCGCTCGTTCCGTCCGGACAGCCCGCGCGGCAGGCGCCATACCGTGGCGTAGCGGCCGCATGCCATGGCCGCATCGATACCGGCCACAGGCCTGTTTTGTCTTGTTTGATACCATAATTTGATTTTTGTCTTAAATAGGACTAACCTGAACTGACTGGCATGCTCGACACAGGAAAGCACCATGGCCATTCCTGCTTCCACCACTCCCGAACTGACCAGCCAGGCAGCTACCGACGCCGCCTTGCGCACCTTCTTCCGGATCGCCCAGGCCTGGCAGCTCAATGCCGAGGAATCGGCCACGCTGCTGGGCGTACCGCGCTCGACCATGTTCCGCTGGAAGACCGGCCGGGCGCCCGCTCCCCTGCCACGCGACACGCTCGAACGCCTGTCGCTGGTATTCGGTATCTACAAGGCGCTGCAGGTCCTGCTGCCGGTGCCCGAACGCGCCGACGCCTGGCCCCGCCGGCCCAACGACGCGCCCCTGTTCGGTGGCCGGCCGGCGCTGGAGCGCATGCTTACCGGCATGACCAGCGACCTGTACGTGGTGCGCACCTATCTCGACGCCCAGCGGGGAGGCTGGACATGACGCCTGCCGCCATCGACGTGCAGTGGACGCCCTGCCACCGGCTCGTCCCCAGCCGCTTCCCGCCAACGAGCCTGTACGACCAGGTGGCCGATCCGGCCGATCTCGACGTGGTATTCGCGATAGAAAACCTCACCAACCCCCGTGTCCGGGACGAAGCCGGCAATCTGCGCCTCGTGCCGGAAGAAGACCGGATATCGGGTCCGGGCACCACCCCCATCATGGCGGCCTTCACCCATCTGAATCCGGCCGGCAGCCGCTTTTCCGACGGTACCTGGGGCGTGTATTACGCCGGGGAAAGCCTGGAGACCGCGGTGGCCGAAACCATGCACCACCGCACCCGGTTCCTCGCCGCCACGCGCGAGGCGGCCATCGAGATCGACATGCGCCACTACCTGGCCGACCTGGCCGCGCCACTGCACGACCTGCGCGGCCTGCGGCCGGCCTTGCCGGCCATCTACAACCCGGACGACTACGCGGCCAGCCAGGCGCTGGCCCGCCGGCTCCGGCTGGAAGGCAGCTGGGGCCTCGCCTACGACAGCGTCCGGCGGCCCGGCGGGCAGTGCGCGGCCGTGTTCCGGCCGCGCGGCCTGACCCGCTGCCGCCAGTCCCAGCACATCGCCTTCATCTGGGACGGCAATCGCATGAGCGGGTGGTATTCCAAATCGGCATTGCGATCGGTCTGATTTTTCAAGCCTCCCTCCCGCCACCGGGCACCGCGCCGCCCCCCTGTCCAACCTTGTGGATCGCGGGTTTCCTTGCCTGCTTCCCCAGGCCCGCTGATGGAAATCGATTATTGGCGTAATTTCGATTTTCGAATATGGTTACGTCGAACGCGGGGCGCTGATATCGTCACAATCGGTATCAAGCGCGGCAGATCGCGGCGTGCGGCCGCAACGCAGTACGGATATCCGCACCAGGGCGCCGTGTCCTGGCGCGCAAGACCTCATTCCTTATCCGGAGGAACACGACAATGAAAATGCGCATGTGGGGTTGTTTGCTGGGCATGGCGCTGGGCGGTACGGCCGCGGCGCAGACCCCGTTGAAGATCGGTTTCGTGGGGGAGATGTCGGGCCAGCAGGCCGAGTACGGGCTGCAGATGAGCAACGGGGCCAAGCTGTTCCTGCAGGAACACGGCGACGTGGTGGCCGGGCGCAAGA
>SPDP01000016.1 GCA_009360345.1 Alcaligenaceae bacterium SAGV5 | reverse complement strand
CTTGCCGGGATCCTTGACGGCGTCGAGATGGGAGAACTCGATGTTGTACAGGTGGTTGCCGCGGCGTTCGACCTTGCGGATGTAGATGTTCTGCACGATGTCGCGCGTTTCCGGATCGATCATGACGGGACCGCGCGGGCTTTCCCACTTGGCGCCCTTCATCGCCTCGACCGCCTTCGTGCCGTCGATCTTGCCGTTCAGCTTCTTGATGGTCTCGTAGATCAGCGCCATGCCGTCATAGCCGCCCACCGCCATGAAGTTCGGACGGATCGAGGTGCCGAACTGCGACTCGTAGCCCTTGATGAACGCCCGGTTCTTGGCCGAGTCGTGGGCGGCCGAATAGTGGAACGAGGTCGTCAGGCCCAGCGCCACGTCGCCCATGCTGTCCAGGAACATGTCGTCGGTGCCGTCGCCCGTGCCCAGCGCCTTGATGCCGGCCTGCTCCAGGCCGCGCTCGCGGTAGGCGCGCAGCATCAGCACCGACAGCTCGCCCGAGGGAAACCACAGGAACGCGGCGTCCGGCTTGGCATCCTTGATGCGCTGCATGTAGGGGCCGAACTCCGGATTCTTCAGCGGCACCGCCACCTCGGCCACGATCTTGCCCCCGCCGCCCGTGAAGGTCTTGCGGAACTGCGCGTTGGCGTCCTGGCCCGGACCGTAGTCGGCATACAGCGAATACACCGTCTTGACGTTGTTCTTGAGCGCCCAGTCGGCGATCGCGTAGGCGTTCTGCGGCAGCGTCATCGAGGTGCGCACCACGTACGGCGAGCGCTCCGTGATCGACGAGGTCGCCGCGTTCATCACCACCATCGGGATCTTCGCCTCGGTCGCCAGCGGGGCCACCGCCAGCGCATTGGGCGTGAAGCCGAAACCGGCCAGGAACTCCACCTTGTCGCGGGTGATCAGCTCCTGCGCCACGCGCTTGGCCACTTCGGGGTTCGGTCCGCCCACGTCCTTGATGATCAGCTGGATCTTGCGCCCGGCCACCACGTCGCCGTGTTCCTGCAGGAACAGCTTGGCCCCGTTGCTCATCTGCAGCCCGTACTCGGCCTGCTGGCCCGACATCTC
>SPDP01000015.1 GCA_009360345.1 Alcaligenaceae bacterium SAGV5 | reverse complement strand
CAAGAAAACCGTACTAGACCCAGGAAACCGCGGATCTGGCTTTGCCAGTCCGCCGGTTTCGCCCCCTGGGGGGCGCGCGTCAGCGCGTAGGGGGGATAGATGAACCAATCATTGCAGCCATTTGTGGTGAACAATCAGGATCTGCACTTAATACCATGTTCATAATTTGAACATCATGCTTATATCCTTTAGGGAATAAAGGTCTAATTGGTCTATCAATTAATCGCGCAGTTAATGTTGCATCGTCACCAGGACGTCCTTCTCTCTGTTTAAATCCACCAGGAATTTTACCCGCAGCGTACATTTTTTCTTCATAGTTCACTGTTAATGGGAAGAAATCTCCATCACGAGGTTCTTTTGATGCAGTTGCCGTCGATAACACGACTGTATCTCCATAACGAACCAATACAGCGCCATTTGCTTGTTTAGCTAATTGCCCTGTTTGTTTGGGGTAGAAGTTGAGTTGCTCATAATGAAGTCTCCGCATTCGCGGGGCGATTATACCTGAATATACGAAACACATATGTTATTTCTGCGCTAAAATGTTATCTTTACTAAAATATTTTTCTCAATAACGATTAAATCTGACAAAGGCGAGATTGCATGCAAGATCGTACACTTAAACGTATTTTTATTTTGGCAGGAATCGCGCTCATACTCTGGGTGTTGTATCTACTCAAGCCTGTTGTTTTACCTTTTATCGGTGCATTTTTAGTCGCTTATCTGTTTAGTCCACTGGTCGATAAACTGCATAAAATTGGCTTACCACGTTGGTTATCTATTAGTGCTGTTTTTATCGTTGCAGCGTGCTCACGTTTTAACCCAGCCTGGCAGAGTTTATTCTCAATTAGCTGGTGGAGTGTTTCCCGACTGATTTTCATCTGTCTTCCTTTTTAACGACGGTGTGAAGCATGACTGCAATTAACATACAGGGAAAATATCTGGATTATGTGATCCAGACAGGCAAAAAAATATAGTTAGAATTTATTTGATAATCCGCTCGCTTTTAACCTGGTTTTTAAAACAACCACGCTTATTAAAAAATAACACGTAATAGCATGGCGGTTATTTGAATTCTTTTGTTAATAATCCCTGTGTGATATTCATCACCTTATTTACCCGTTGTCATCGATACCGTAATCGCCACATTAACACTTTTTAAATATAAAAATAAAGGACTAAATTCTGTTTGTTCCAGGATTTAGTCCTTTATTTATCTTAGCTTTAATCTCTTATTAGTACATTCCGCCCATTCCCATTCCTGGTGCTCCACCTGGCATTTCAGGTTTATCTTTTTCAGGAATATCTGCTACAGCGCACTCAGTTGTAAGGAATGTTGAAGCAACTGATGCCGCATTTTGAAGTGCTGATCTTGTAACCTTAGTTGGATCAACAATTCCAACACTTAGCATATCAACATATTTCTCATGTAATGCATCAAATCCAATTCCTTTTTCACTGTTTATAATTTTTTCTATTATTACTGATCCCTCAAGACCTGCATTTGCAGCTATTTGTCGCGACACACCGTTCGTCACAATATAAAGATCAGCATGCGGATGGACCTTTTTCAGGATTTCTAGACTTCCTGGAAC
The DNA here is from genome assembly GCA_009360345.1 of Alcaligenaceae bacterium SAGV5. Classification (GTDB taxonomy): domain Bacteria; phylum Pseudomonadota; class Gammaproteobacteria; order Burkholderiales; family Burkholderiaceae_B; genus Pigmentiphaga. The sequence goes on along the minus strand of SPDP01000015.1, from coordinate 12,438 downwards.
AAGATCATGACCTTGGTTCAAGTAGTGGCGGTAGCGTTTTTCCATTTGATCACTATCTACTGTTTTCCCAAATTGCTGGAAAAGTAACCCAAAACGACTGCCTATTATTTCTTCTCGTGATAGTCTGCCTTTTTCAAACTCCTGCCATAAATGATGATTCAAAGCCTTATAGCTGGTTTCGATTTCTGGTGTCAATGTGATTCCTTGTTCTGCAAACAAAGCACTTAAAGCATTGGCTTCAGTTAATTGAAAATCTAACAATGTATCATCTACATCAAACAATAAAGTTTTATATGAACTTATATTTCAGGCCCACCATCACTGCGGTGTCATTGTAGCCATTATCACCCAGCTGCACGCCCACATTACCCCAGACGCTGGCCGCCGGATTCAGATTGCCATTTACGCCAAGTTTAATTTCCCCCAAATTACGCGCCCCGTCTTGTTCGACTTTCACACCGTTCATTGAGACAGCAAAATCTTTACTGTTATGGAGCCAGTTCATTTCAACAAAAGGTTCAAAGTCGTCACCGTGCGGACCGCTGTTTTTCTCCTGAGTACGAATAAAGGTGCGGAAACCAAGTCGGGTCTGGATGTTGTTATTTGCGTCATTCTCAATACGTGAGCCATTGGCTTCCGTGTGCGCATTATGATCGACGCCCATCCAGATGCCCTCGATGCCGTCGGAGCAGCGCAGGCGGATAACCACCAGGGTCTGGTTTTGCAGGGTGTGCATCGCCAGCTTGTGCGGGCGAATGGTCGGGAGGTCGACAATGATCGTGTCGATCGACTCGATGGGGCAAATCGGCATGGCTATACCCGCTGGGTTCTTTTTAGGTTTGAGCCGATTCTGTCCCTTAACTTTAAAGGCTTCCAATATAGAATGGGTCTCAAGCAATACCCGTAAGGTATGAAAGGAGCCATTATGGAACTGCGTCACCTGCGCTATTTCCAGGTGCTGGGGGAAACCCTGAATTTCACCCGCGCCGCCGAACGCCTGCACATCGCGCAGCCGCCGTTGAGCCGACAGATCCAGCAATTGGAGGAAAAAGAAGTATTACTATGTGATACGGATAAAGCTATTCCAACGCCAATATATACAATATAAATGAGAGTCACCCTATAAAGTTCGGCACTGCTGTGAGACGACTTTATCGGGTGCTTTTTTATGTTATTGGTGGGAAATGGCTGTTGTTAGATTGAACCGGCTTGATTGAAATGTGTAAAATAATTCGATATTAAATGTAATTTATAAATAATTTACATAAAATCAAACATTTTAATATAAGGATTATGATAATATATTGGTGTATGACAGTTAATGGAGGGAACGAAATGAAAGCTTTATTACTTAAAACAAGTGTATGGCTCGTTTTGCTTTTTAGTGCAATGGGATTATGGCAAGTCTCGAACGCGGCTGAGCAGGTATCAATGCTGTCAACGATCAGCAGGATCGGTTTTTCTCTAGTGTAATTGGCTAACGCATTGCGGACGACAAACCGTTTTACATTGATTGATTTATCGATTTGTTCTTTGCGTCCGAGCTGATAGGCGATCGTATTTAAAAAATCGCTAAAGCTTAATCCTTTCCAATCAGCGCTGACCCAGATGATGCTGTTGAATGCCGGCCAAACTGAAGTATCGTCGACACAGGAATAGGCGGCTTCAAGAGCAATTGTGGTTTTTCCCATGCCGGCCCAGCCGGTGATTAAACAGACTGGTGATGGAGAAAGCATCCATTGCCGTATCGCTTCCATATCAAAGCTGCGTCCGATAAAGCGTCCGGACCAGCGTGAGGGTAAATCTCTGTATCTTGGTCCACTGAATCTAATGAATTTTGTTTTTTAGATACATCGTCTGTTAAATAATGATCTCTGTTATATGCTGACTTACTATCCTGATTACTTTTACTTTCTTCAGCTTTATTCTCATTAACATCACGGTTTCTCTGTTCTAAATGCGATGATAAACTATTTTTAAAACGTTCGTGCTTATCAATTGAATCTTTATGTATTTGCTTATCTGCTTTTTTTGATGTTGTATTATCTATATTTTGTTTATCTTGATGTTGATTTAAATTTTCTTCTCTGTCTTCGTTGTGGAAGAATTCACGACGCTTACGTCGGTACTGACTTTTAGGAATTACATGTTTTTTACCAATATCCACTAATGTCCACTCCATTCAATGGCTCCATCCAGACCTCCACGTGACCGATGCGGATCTCGCCGGCGAACGGGTGGTTGCGGCCGTAGCCGCGCTGGGTCGAATAGCCCAGGGCGAGCAGGAAGCCCTCGTCGCCGCGAGCCAGGGCTTGCAGGCGCTGTGCGCGGCCGGCCGGGAATTCCAGCGGCTCGCGGGTGATGTCGGGCACCGCCTCGCCGCGGTCGACTTCCGGCGCCATCAGCCCTTCGCCGGCGAGCAGGTCGAGGACCCGTGGGCAGGCGTCAAGACGGTCCGCCGAATCGGCCGGGGTTTCCGGCTGCTCGCCCTCGGCCAGCAGGGCGAAGTCGAGCAGGCGATGGGTGTAGTCGAAGGTCGGGCCGAGCAGCTGGCCGCCGGGCAGGTCCTTGACTATTCTGGTTGGTAAAACAGAAGGCAACGCCATGTTTACTGGGCTGGTATCACTCTGGTTATGGTTTACCGTGCTGTTTGCCAACATGGCCGAAGCGCTGGCAGAAGGTCGCAGCAAAGCGCAGGCAAATGCGTTGAAAGGCGTAAAGAAAACCAGTTGGGCGAACAAACTCTCGGCACCGAATCACGATGCCAGTTCGGAATCGGTTCCGGCCGACAGCCTGCGTAAAGGCGATATCGTACTGGTGAGCGCGGGTGAAACCATCCCGTGCGACGGCGAAGTGCTGGAAGGCGGCGCATCTGTCGATGAAAGCGCCATTACCGGGGAATCCGCACCTGTAATCCGTGAGTCCGGTGGTGATTTCGCTTCCGTCACTGGCGGCACACAACAACAGCACCACGACTTCCACATGGCCTTGGGCAATCTGATGCGTGGCCCGAGATATCGCATAAGGGTCGTCCCGGCAGAACGGGCCGGTGCCTTCATTGCCGCAGGTGCCTTCCCAGGCGAAGCGGATGCTATCGACGTAGTACTCGCCGATACGCGGCAAGCCGTCGATGAAGAACTCGGCGATGGAGGCCAGCCCCAGCGCACCGAGGATCCAGCCGCTGACCTTGAGGCCCATGGCCGCGCCTGCGCCAGCGAACGGTATGGTTCCGGCGCCGCCGGCGAATGCGCCGACCCCTGCGCCAAGCAGGCCACCGGTAACGGTGCTGCCGACGACGATCATCGCCATCTGCTGCACGACCCTCAGCAGTTCGTCGACGATGCTGTACATTGATGAAGATGCTTTCTATCGCGATTTGTGCTTCTTCGACTTCCTTAGCCACTTTTTCCTGTGGGTCTATTCCTTTGGCTAACAAAGACAGTTTTTCGTCTCTCATGGCGCGTGCGTCGGCTAATGACAATGCCGGGTAAGTGCCAAATCCGATCATAGTGCGCTGGCCGGTTATGGGTTTCTGGTAGCGGAACCGCCACAGCTTTTTACCTGTGGTTTTGACTAAGAGGAATAACCCGTTGCCGTCATGTAACGTCAGATCTTTGTCTGTCGCTTTGGCTTTTTGTACTTCAGTGTGGGTGAGGGAGCGGGTTGTCCGTGCCATGGGGGAATATCCTTCGTGATTGGTATACGCATGCAATTGGTATACGCCTTTTGGTATATATCCTACCGTATACCGATCTGGTAGTAGCTACGTTGATTTCGTGGGCGCTGGTGGCGGTGGCAACGTGGCTTGCGCAACGAATTTGTGGGCCATTAACACCACCTGCGGAAGAAAATCGCGAAATAGCGCAACGAGAACAAGAAAGTTAACGCTGGTTGATTTTCCGAATTTAGCCCTTAAATCATCAACAATGCGCGTGGATGCCATTTCGCAGACGGCGCGAAAATGGTACTTTAAAGGGCTATTGCGGTAAGTTGACCATAATTTATTCGCTCTAACCACATAACGGGAAGTAATGTGAAATATTTACTCATTTTCTTACTGGTGTTAGCGATCTTCGTGATTTCGGTCACGTTGGGTGCGCAGAACGATCAACAGGTGACGTTTAATTATCTGTTAGCGCAAGGGGAGTACCGTATACCCAGACGCGTGGACAGAGCGTCGACATCAATACGAACCTGCTGTTTTTCGGCGATATCCAGCATGTTGAGCGCGACAATACAGGGGATACCCAGCTCCAGCAGCTGCAGCGTCAAATAGAGGTTGCGCTCCAGATTGGAGGCGTCCACAACGTTTATCAACAGGTCGGCGTCGCCGCTCAGGATGTAGTGGCAGGCGATCTGTTCGTCGAGAGAGGTTTGTGACGAGATGGTCGTCAGAGAATAGGTGCCGGGTAAATCTACCAGCGTGACCTGGTGGTCAGTTGTCGCGAACTGGCCCTCTTTACGCTCGACGGTGACGCCCGCCCAGTTCCCCACGCGCTGACGCGCGCCGGTGAGTTGGTTAAATAAGGTGGTCTTGCCGGAATTAGGATTACCAATTAAACCTCCAGACGCTCATCCGTTTCCAGTAATTCCAACTCCGCCTGCGGTGAAAGCATAGGTTTCTCACTCTTCGGTTTGTGCTGTTTGGTGACTTTTTCAATCACGCCCAATGGAATAGGGGTTTTACTGCCAATACGTGGATCTTTTGGTGCGTTCTGGCCTTTGCTGCCTGACGTGGTGTTTCCGCCCGCTGCGCGGCTGCCCGGCGCATGACCACGACGTTTTTTCTGACGCTTGCGATCACGAGCTTCCTGATCCAGCTCCTTGCGTGTTTTTCGACGCGCTTTTGCATGACCTTTGCTGCGTGAGTTTGAAGATGATGGTTTCATAATGGTTCGTCTTTTAGCCGTTTTATTCAGTATAGATTTGCGGCGGAATCTAACAGAAAGCAAGCAAAGAAAAAAGGCGACAGATTTATCCTGATTCTGTTCTACAGCATCAAAATGAAAGGCATCGGCGGCTTCACGAAAGAGTTGACGCTGCAGCCGTTCAATCACTGGGCGTTCATTCCTGTCAACTTAATCCTTGAAGGGGTAAGCCTGCTGTCCAAACCAGTTTCACTTGGTTTGCGACTGTTCGGTAACATGTATGCCGGTGAGCTGATTTTCATTCTGATTGCTGGTCTGTTGCCGTGGTGGTCACAGTGGATCCTGAATGTGCCGTGGGCCATTTTCCACATCCTGATCATTACGCTGCAAGCCTTCATCTTCATGGTTCTGACGATCGTCTATCTGTCGATGGCGTCTGAAGAACATTAATTTACCAACACTACTACGTTTTAACTGAAACAAACTGGAGACTGTCATGGAAAACCTGAATATGGAGACCTGGCCACGGCTGTCCGGGTGGCGTACCGCCAACAGGTGGGCGACACCATAGGCGCGGGCGCTGCGCAGGATCGGCAGGCTGTCGTCGATGAACAGGCTGCGCTGCGGGTCGAAGCCGAAATCGGCTTGCAGGGCGCTCCAGAAGCGCGCGTCCTCCTTCGGGTAGCCGTAGTCGTGGGAGCTGATCAGTCGGTCGAAATAGGGCGCCAGTTCGATCCGTTCCAGCTTCAGCGACAGCGAGTCGCGGTGCGCGTTGGTGATCAGCGCCACGCGCTTGCCGGCCCGGCGCAGGGCGGCGAGGAAGGTATCGGCGTGCGGACGCAGCGAGATCAGGTGCGCCACCTCGTGCTTGAGTTCGCGGATCGACAGGTCCAGTTCCCGGCTCCAGAAATCCAGGCAGTACCAGTTGGTGGGCTCCTCAGGAACGCTGAGCCAGGCGTCCGAGGTCGATGGCGTCACCGCGCTGCGTCAGCCCGGCTCCACGCTCAAGCCTTTTCTCTACGCCCAGGCGATTGCCGAAAAGCGCATCACGGCCGCCTCGCTGATCGAGGATTCATCGGCCCATATTCCCACGCAGAACGGCCTCTACATTCCGCAGAACTACGACCGGCGCTTCAAGGGCTGGGTGTCGGCGCGCACGGCGCTGGCATCCTCGCTCAATGTGCCTGCGGTGCGCACGCTGGTCATGATCACGCCCGACGCCTTTTTCGAGCAGCTCAAGAAACTGGGCCTGCCGCTGCGCGAAAGCGGGGGCTATTACGGCTTCAGCCTGGCGCTGGGCAGCAGCGAGGTCGCGCTGCTCAATCTGACCAATGCCTATCGGGCACGAAAGGACCTTGGCAACCTGGGCGGCGTCATCGCGACTCAGGGTCATGGGGAGCTCCGACATGTCAGAAGGGCACGGGCAGCGAGGAATCCACTGCCTTCAGTTGGTTACGGAAGACGGTCTTGATGCGCTCCAGCTCTTCCTCGGTGTCCGCTTCGAAGCGCAGGACCAGCACGGGAGTGGTGTTGGAGGCGCGTACCAGGCCCCAGCCTTTGGGGTAGTCGACCCGCACGCCGTCGAGGGTGGTGATGTTGCCTTCGCCCCATTGGGCGTCGCGTTGCAGCGCCTCGATGATGGCGAACTTGCTGTCCTCGGTGACGGTGATGTTGATTTCCGGGGTGGAAATGTCGCTCGGGAAGGCCGAGAACACGTGCTCGCTGTCGCGCTGGTCCTGGCTGAGGATTTCCAGCAGGCGGGCGGCGCCGGTAGAATCCTGTAAATCACTTGCAGAATACAGCTTTTCAAAAGCTTTTGCAAATGCTTCTTTGACTTCTTTTACAAAAAGGGGTTGGTCAAGCAGTTCTTCAAGTGTTGCCATTGTAGCAGGATCCACTGCAGGACAGCCATTTGTACCAAAGTCTTCTTTTAAAGCAGATTGATAAAATCGCTTCATGACTTGCCCGCGTTTTTCCTGATTACCGTTGACACTTAAGTACATCATAACAGAAATCCCATTTTTGATCCGACGCTGAGCGATACCGGCAAATTTTTTGCCATGGATGCTTAAATCATAAGTTCCAGGACAATAAGAATGGGTGATTTCGAATGCTTGTATCGGTGCCTTTGGAAAAGCGTATTTAGTCAATAGGAGCATTTGCTCGTAAGCGTCATCTATGGTTATTTTTTTTGCTTCACCCGCATCGCGTACCAGCTTATTGGCGTTGAAAACATCCGTCATTTTAAGGGCAATACCTGACACGCTGGAACCCATATCAAGATATTGTTGGGCATCCGCCAGCGGGATCATGGCAAAACTGTGATCGAGTTGACCACTCAACTGCAAAATACCGGCAATGTGCAAACGCACACGTTTTGGCTGCATCAGTTTATGCTCGGGATTCGAGTTGGGGATCATGATCGACACCCAATCGCCCTGCTTCACTTTCAGCGCATCCGCCACGCCTTTGCCGATGATAATTTGCTGTTCGCCCGCTTTAAAATTGCGCCAGGCATCCCCCTGAACAAACGAGGGTAATGCGCTCAGACGCTGTTCCTGTTGCGGGTTAACGCCCTTCACCTGAATTGCGCGCAGATTGGCACCACTTTCTACCAGTCCCTTTAAACGACCCTCATTTTCCTAAAAAATTAACATTAAGAGATATAGTCAGAGCGAATGAACGAGGTATACAAGCCCTTGGTTATGATAAGATTAATATTTTAATAGGGGGAAGTCTTGGAGGTATGCAAGCAATGGAATTACTCTACAATCAACAGTTTGAAGTAGATAAAGCCATTATCCTTGCTGCAACAAGTCGAACATCATCTTATAGTAGAGCTTTCAATGAAATTGCAAGGCAAGCCATTCATCTTGGTGGTAAGGAAGGTCTAAGTATTGCACGCCAATTAGGTTTTTTGACATATCGATCATCAAAAAGTTATGATGAACGTTTCACGCCGGATGAAGTAGTCGCATACCAACAACATCAAGGTAATAAATTTAAAGAACATTTTGATTTGAATTGTTATCTGACACTGCTAGATGTGCGCAAATGGTGGTCTGCACCGGCATTCTGTTTCTAGCCGCCTGGGCCTTTGGTCTGTCCTGGCGCGTCAGCCTGATTGCGGGCATGGGCCTGGCACTGTCGTCTACCGCTGTCTGCCTGCAGATCATGGCCGAGCGCAATCTGATGCGTACTCCCAGCGGACAGGCCGCCTTCTCCATCCTGTTGTTCCAGGACGTCGCGGCCATCCCCATCCTGGCGCTGATTCCGATTCTCGGCGCTTACAAGGCCGCCTATGCAAGCCACGGTGACAGTCATGTCTGGCTGGCCATTCTCAAGACCGTGGGCACGATTGGCGCCGTCATCATTGGCGGCCGCCTGCTGCTGCAACCTGTGCTGCGCTGGATTGCGCGCAGCAAGACCCCCGAGATCTTTACCGCCACTTCCTTGTTGTTGGTCGTAGGCATTGCCCCGCCACACTGACTTATCAGTTGGGGGTCATCTACACGACTGCATGCGCCCGCTCCGGCAGTACCTGCAACCCGAACGCTTCCCTGGGCATCCCCGGTCAGAGCCCGGTGCTCACCGCGGCTAACCGTCAGACATGGGGTGTGGTGGATCCAGATCTCGGGGCGGTCTTTGTTTCGAACCTCGGGCTGCAGCGCAGCCGTCTGGATATGACCGCAGAACGCATGCGAAAGATTTCGAATGAGTTGGTGCGCTACTTCAACCTGATGAGGATCAGCGCGGCCCCTACGGCCAAGACCAACTTCTATCCAACCGCTACCGCAGTGAACCTCGCTGGCGGTAACCCCGCGACGAACATGGGCTGCCGTGATGGTTGGTACAACCTCGACGCGGCCAACGTTGATGTGCTGAGCAAGCTTGCACTTCCGCAGGCCCGGGAGATACCGCAGTCGTACAGGGCGATGTCCACCGACTGCCCGCGCCCGCTGACCTGGCGCTCGTGGAGGGCGAGGAGGATGCCGGCCATGGCGTTCAGCCCGGTGACCATGTCGACGATCGGCAGGCCGATGCGCAACGCCTCGCCGCCGGCCTCGCCGTTCACGCTCATCAGTCCGGCCATCGCCTGGATCGCCGCGTCGTAGCCGGGCAGGCCGCCGAGCGGGCCGTCGGCGCCGAAGCCCGATACCGCGCAGTGGACCAGCCGCGGGAAGCGCTGGCGAAGCACCTCCTCGTAGCCGATCCCCCAGCGCGCCAGGGTGCCGGGCTTGAAGTTCTCCAGCAGTACGTCGGCGTCCTCCAGCAAGCGCAGCAGCAGCTCGATGCCCTCCGCCGTCGCCAGGTCGACGGCGATGCCCTTCTTGTTGCGGTTCACGCCGATTAAGAATATCCTCGGCCTGGGCTGAAGAAAGCGATGATTGCGCAGAAAGACCATATTTTTGCTGGATATATGCCGATAACGCCGCCAGTTCACTGGCATCTAAAGGTTGTTTCAGCGCCATCTGTAGTGATTCCAGCGTCGGCGTATTTTGCTGGCTTAGCGTCTGACGCGCCTGCAGCCAGGTCACCAGATGGTTAAACAGTTTCGCTGGAATTAACTCACCATCTTTCACCCCGGAAAGTTCCAGCATCGATTGCCAGATCTGCTTGCTGGGTTCTCCCGTTGCCGCCGCAAGTTTGGTCACCAGCTGTTTGAGCGCATTGTGCTCCGCCGGTAATAACGGACGGTCGGTCGCCTCGCGCTGCTGAGGTTGCGGAATAACCATCTTCCCTTCCTGCAACAGGGTGAGAATGGTCTTTAATTGCTCCGGTGAGAGCGTGCTGCCCGGGCGGTGATTCGGATGGTCAGATGTCGATCGAGATGCCGGCGACCAGCGCGCGGGGCGCGCCCTTGTAGTACTGCGGCGCGTCGTAGAAGTCGGCGTCGACCGGGTCGGCGGATACCGAGCCGGAATTCACCCCGGACAGGTACTGCTTGTCGAATACGTTGTTGAGGTTGAGGGTCAGGGTGGCGTTCTTCAGGTAGCCGCCCAGGTTGTTCAGGCGGTAGCCGAGGTTGAGGTCGAAGACCGTGTAGCCGCCGATCTTCTCCTTGTTGGCCAGGTCGCCGTAGAAGCTGCCGGTGTGGCGGCCGAGGAAGTTGGCGTAGAAGGTCCGGTTGTCGTAGCCGACGCCCGCCGAGAGCAGGTTGCGCGGGGTGTCGTAGAGCCGCTTGCCGGAGGTGTCGAGGGTCACGCCGCCGGCGCTGTAGTCGTCGTCCTGGGTTCACGGGTTTCCGTATGCACCCGGCGTGGTTCCGTATTGGCGGCGTAGCGCACGACCTGCCGCGCGGCTGGGATCGCCTGCTGCGTGAGTTCCTCGACTGGATGCCGAAACGTCTGGCGTCTTACGAGAAAGCGGCGCTGCAAAATACCATTCTGAAAGGTCGTTCCCAGGGCGTTGCCGCCTATGGCGCGAAAGAGGCGCTGGAGTGGGGCACCACTGGCGCGGGCCTGCGTGCTACCGGGATCGACTTCGACGTGCGTAAGGCGCGTCCTTATTCTGGCTATGAAAACTTCGACTTTGAAATCCCGGTTGGTGGTGGTGTTTCTGACTGCTACACCCGCGTAATGCTGAAAGTGGAAGAGCTGCGCCAGAGTCTGCGCATTCTTGAGCAGTGCCTCAACAACATGCCGGAAGGCCCGTTCAAAGCGGATCACCCGCTGACCACGCGACCCGAACCCGCCCTGTTCATTTCGCTCAATCCCGGCCTGGGCAACGACGAAGAGCCATTCATGCGGTCCTGGCTGGTCATTTCGCTCGAGCGCATCAGCCCGCCCGTCAAGACCCCCCTGATCGTCATGTGGCTGGGCGGCGTCGGCGCGATCCTGCTGCTGGCCGCCTGGTTCTCCTGGCACATCACGCGGCCCATTACCTCGCTCGCGCATGCCGCCGACCGCCTGGCGGCCGGCAAGCCGGAGCGGGTGAAGCCGGCCGGGGCCGTGCTGCTGGCCGCGCCGCCCGTGCCCCCACCCCCTCCGATCGACTGCGCGAACACGCCCAGCGCCTGAGTGCCGACCGTGGCGATGCTGCCATTGTTCACGACCGCAACCGTGCCGCCGTCGCCCCCCACCGAACCGGAGCCGCCCAGGCTGACAGAGGCCGAGCTGTTGCCACCCGTCGCGTTCGAGCTGCTGGAGCCGCCATTGCCGCCTCCCCCGCCTACCGACTGCGCGAACACGCCGCTGGACAGGTCGCCCAGGGTACTGATCGCCGCCACGGTGGCGACGCTGACGGCGCCGCCGTTGCCCCCCAGGCCGCCCGCGCCGCCTATGCTCAACGATGCCCCGACGCCGTTGTCCGCGCCCGACTGGTTCGCCGGCGTACTGCTGCTGGGGAACTTCTGCGCGGCCGATACCGTGGCATTGCCGACGGTCTTGCCGACGAAGCCGGTGTAGGCCGCCACCCCCGCCTCCTGCACCGCGCCCTGGGCAGGTCCATTGTCCGCCCGAGCCGTGGGTCCAGCCAGGCTGGCGATAGAACATGCCGGGGCGCGGATGTTCATAGTGCCCCGGATACCAGACGTGGCGGCTGCCCACCCAGTCCCAGTATCCGCCCACCCAGATGGCGCCGGTGAACGGCGCCACGGGCACGGCTTCGACATACGGCACGGGCGGCGCGACGGTGGCGGTCACCACGTCGCCGTACCCGTAGTCGTAGCCCGGTGCCGGCACGACGGCGCAGCCGCCCAGGAGCGCCGCGCCCAGTACCGCCGCGGCGGCATGCCCCGGCCATTTCCGTGTGCCTCGCGCAGCGCGTTCGGCAGTGGTTTGAAGCAACGCGGTCGTCTTCATGGTGAGTCTCCTCGTGCACTGGGCACAGGCGATGACGAACCCATTCTCCGGCCGCCGGCTTAGGCGATTCTTAAGGCCGGGGCGAGGCCAGCGGCAGGTTGTCCCGGGAGGCTTCCCGCGGGGCGGAAAGGCCGGACGGGGCGGGGCGGCCGGGGGGCCGTGTCCGGGGACGGGTCCTCGCGTCCGGACAGCGCGCGCAACTGCGCCAGCACCTTGCGCGCGATGGTCGGGGACAGCCGCGACTCCCCCTGGTGTACCGCCCTGACCGTTTCAAGCACGACATCCTCGGTGGCGTCCTTCAACAGGTAGGCATGGGCGCCGGAGCGGATGGCTTCGAAGACCAGTTCGTCGTCGTCGAACGTGGTCAGGATGACGATGCGCACGTCGGGCAGCCGGGTGGTGATCTCGCGGGTCGCCACGGCGCCGCTGACGCCCGGCATCTGCTGGTCCATGATGACGACCTGGGGCTGGAGCCTCAGGGCCAGGTCGATGGCTTCCTGGCCATTGGCCGCCAGCCCCACGACCTCGATGTCGGGCTCGGCCCCCAGGGTCATCGACAGCGCGCGCCGTATCAGGGGCTGGTCGTCGGCGATCAGCAGCCTCAGCTTGCTGGCGGTGGCGCGATCTTCTGGCGGCATGGTCAGGCCTGCGGGTCGGAGTCGTTCGATTCTGACGCAGGGCGAGGGCGACATCAGCATCTACGCGCTGGGCAGCATCCTGATGGGCCAGAGCCGGGTGTTCACCACCTTCGGCGGCAACATCCTGGG
>SPDP01000014.1 GCA_009360345.1 Alcaligenaceae bacterium SAGV5 | reverse complement strand
AGCCGGCAAGCCATTGGGCAGCCGCCCCGTCGCCGCCGCGGTGCCCTGCGCCGCCCCCTTCGCCGCGAACCATGCCGGACTGAACGCATGCTGCGCATGCGCACTGCCGGCCGCGCCTCCCGCCGCCAGGGCCAGCGCGATGGCATGGGTCAACGGCGATCGACGCAGCCTGGCCTGGTGGTTGCGAAGGTAAGTGAAGGTGCCTGCGCGGCGTTCATGAGTGCCCATCTGATCCCCAGCGATGATTCGAGTCGTCTCGCTCCCCATGCGCCGGAAAGCGCCATGCGAGCCTCACTGGATTGACGGATCCTGGCGGCAAAACCCACTAGACTTTCTTTTGTCATGTGCGGGCGGAGCCGAGCGGCCTTTCAGCTGAGAATCAGCACTCCGCCGGGCAGGGACTGCGACCGCAGCCCGTACGAACGCTGGATCTGCAGCAACACCGTGTCGAGCGAGGCGATCGAGAACCGGCCGCTTACTTCGCGATCACGCAAGGCATCCGCCCACAACACCACCTTGCCGGAGCGATAGCGATTGATTTCGTCGATCACCCTGGACAGCGGCGCCTTCCTGAAAACCAGCAGGCCTTGCCGCCAGGCCGACCACTCCTCGGGATTCACGGTGGCCACGTCCCGTACCGCGGCATCGTCATAGGACAGTTGCTGCCCTCCCGCGAGTTGGCGCACGCCCCGGGGATGCTCCACCCGGACCAGGCCTTCGATGCAGGTGACGCAGCTCGACCCGTCCAGATGGCGCACGATGAACCCACCCGCTTCCCCAATGACGTGGCCCGCCCCCGCCACGACTTCGAATGGCGTGGAAGACGCCGGCAGGTCCACGGCCGCCTCCCCCTGGATCAGCCGCACGCCCCGCATCCGGCCATCGACTTCATACCGGTTCAACGCCGTACGGGTATTCAGTTCGACCCGCGCCTGATCCGTAAAATCGAGCCGGCGCTGTTCGCCGGTGCCGGTCCGATAATCGGCTCCCCACTCCCCGACGCCGGGCCACAGCGACAGCGGCGCGACCGCCGCCACGCCGGCCGCCCCCGCGGCGCCCAGGGCCGCGCCCAGGAAAGCACGGCGTCGCCATGCCCGATCCGCCGGCGCGGCGGGAACCGCTCCCAGGCCGGCCGAGACCAGCCGCGCGGCCGCAGGATCGAGCATGTTCCATACCCGCCGGGCCTCTGCGAAGGCCTGACCATGCGCCGGACTGCTGCCACGCCAACGGCGGAATCCGTCCACGTCGAGTTGCGTGGCTTCGCCCGAAGTCAGGCGGCGCAACCAGGCCTGCGCCTCCCGCTGTATGCGCGAGGCGTCGCCGTACGCGTCCCGCTCCGTCGAAGTCTTCATCGCCCCGCCTCTGCCGCGTGGCCGTCCATGGGTGTGCCGCCTACATGAACGACGGATCGGCACGGCAAAAACCACATCCTCATTTTCCCTGCCTCGTCCGGTCCACCCGCGCGGCGCAGAAATCGTGGGCCTTCTTCAATTCCTGTTCGACCGTGCGCAGCGACACCCCCAGGCGTTCAGCCACTTCCCGCTGCGGCACGTGCTCCCATCGCACCATCACAAGGATCTGGCGCCGCCGCTCGGGAAGCTTCTCGATGGCCGCCATGAGCGTGTCCAGCTCGCGGCGGGCGGTCAACGCATCCGGCGGCTGGGGAGCCGGGTCCGGCTGTTCGGCCAGCAACGCTTCGATCTCGCTCCCGGACACCAGCCGGCTCTGATTGCGCTGCCGGTCGTACGCGACATTGACCGCGGTCCTCAGCAGGTAGGCGAACGGTTCTCTCACGCCCTCGGCATCGTCCCGGCTTTCCAGCTTCAGCCACGTATCCTGCAACGCGTCGCCGGCCAGGTCGGCGCACCCCAGCCGGCGCGTCAACGTACGCTTCAGGTCGGCGTAGCGGGAGACCAGGAAACTCCTGAGCGCGGGAATCGTGGCATCGGGCATCGCGCGACCGCTCAGCGGCCGGCGGGGCAGAACGCCCGCCCGCTCTCGCCCTGGATCACCAGGGTGATGGGCTGCTCCATGTGCGCCGGAGGCGGCCGATCCAGCCTGACGCCGTGCATCGCCGCGATGATCGCGGCATCGCGTCCACCGTCACCGGTCGTATGCAGCAGCCAGGCTTCGACGATACGTCCCGCCGGGTCGATGCCGAACTGCACGGCGGCGCGATAATCTCCCCGCGCCAAGCGGGGATCGGCACAGAAAGTTTCCCGGATGCGCGTCTGGGCCAGGCCATCGTAGCGCCGGAAAACCAGCCCCGGCGAGGCCGGCGGCGCTGACGGTTCGCCGCGCGGCGCAGCGCCGCTCGACGGAGGGTCGGGCAGGATCACGAACGCCTCGCGCTGCCCCGCGCCCGCGCTTTGCGGATGCAAACCCGTGGATTCCAGCATGCGCCCCAACGCTTCCCGTGGCGTGTACGAGCCGGCCACCGGCGACGACCAGCGGCCCTGCACCAGGACCGCGTCAAAAAACACCGGCAGGCCGGTCGCCTGCCCATACCGCTCCAGCGCTGCCGCCAGGGGCTGGCGCGGAAAATCGAACCGCATCGCCGTATTCGCCACGCTGCGGGCGACATCCGGAGCGTTCGCCTGGCCGGCCCAGGCACATTGCGCGGGCAGTCCCACTATGCACCCCGCCAGCACGCAGAAGCCGACGGTTGCCGCCGAGATTGCCATAAGGTTTTCATCAATGCGCTCGAAAAGGACACGGCCGGCGCCAATCCGCCGGCACGGCCCGATGAATCGAGAAGATCGAGGCGCATGCTATCCATGCCGCGTGACCGTCGCGTGACAACCGGGACGGTCAGCGCCGGCAATGATCAGGACAGCGATCAACGCCTATGGATGGCCGACACTGCTGCAAACCGCGGAATTTCCAATAGCCAGACCGTTGGATGAAGGCGGGAGAAAGGTTTGTTGGATGGCAACCTTCCAGAGATTGGGCAGCTCAACGAAGTGGTGCGACGAGATCTTCTGAGCATACGGCCTCGCACCGCTGTATAGCCTGGCCAGAAATGACCGGATGGCCAACCCCTTCGATCCGACTCCGAATCCGCCGTCGTAACACTGGGCAACCAGCAAGTTCGTGGTGCCGTATATGGGATAGCCAGTGCCCGGCGTGGATGATGAGAAGGATGGGATCCAGTTCATTGGATCCTGGGCAGCGGTTCCTACGGGAGGGGTGGAAATACCGAGCAGGTTAAGCGTGGAGGGAAGAAACCCATCCACCTTGGCAACCTTTGCAGGGTCATCTGGCGGAAAACCGTATGCCGGCCCAAGATAGCCGAAGCTGCCATTTGCGCTGGCCGCGGCTGACATGTCTTCTTCGCTGGCCACTCCCTGCCAATGATTGGGAATACCGTTCGCCATGGCGCCTCCGACCATGGCTGCAAACGAATCGGATATCAGGAATCCGTCTCCGCTGCACGTGTCAGACAGAAATTTCGACAGTATTTCGGTGCTGCCGCTCCGATCCGACCGATAGGCCACACGAATGAGTTGGGGGTCGCCATTTCCAAGGATTTGCCCCCAAGTCTGAACGCGCCCGGCGAAAATATCGCATACCTGGGCGCGGGCCAGGCTGAGCTCAGGCAGATTCAGCTTGGTGTACCCCAGCACGATCGGCGTGATAAGCGCGGGAAGCTGAATCAACGGCCCCCAGGTTCCAAGATTCTTTTGGTTATAGTCGGCAAATTCCACCATCTTGAGGACCGAATCGCTGCCCGCGAAGGACACGGTGTTCGAACTGAACTTGTCCAGGAAGCGCCTCTTGCCCTCTCCACTTCCTCCCCCTTCGTAGTCCCATGCTCCCACGACACCGTCGATGCCATTTGAACTGAAGATGTCGTTGTAGAGAGACTGCGGCAAAGTCGCTCCGGCCCCAAGAACGACTTGCGCCGATACAGTGCCAGCGCAAGCCATGGCGGCAGCGGTCAATATGAAACGTGAGATTCGCAGTGTCGTTTTCTTCATTGATAACTCCCTCAGCTCTTGAACTCACCGGTTATTGCTCTTCATGCTCAACGACAGCGCATCGACTCATGGGGACCCGGCGCACTGCGGTTGGCCGCGCATTTCTCGCCCATGCGACCATGCCCTCGACAGGTGGCAGCCTCATGAACCAAATTGTTCACTCTCATGACAATGCACGGGCGGAAACAGCCTTGGCCGCTACAACCCCAGCCGTGCCCGTTCCTGCACCGTCAGCGCCGACGCATCCACCACCTTCACCAGTCCCTCCGGCCGATAGGCCGACGGTTCTGGCGCGCGCGGCGAGGCAGGTTCCAGCGAAGCGGGCGCGGCCTCGTTGCCGAACCCCAGCACCCGCACGGTAAAGACCGACGGCAAGATCTGGCGCGACGCCGCCCGTTCGCGCTGCATCACCTCCTGCGCCGCCGTCGCCGCCTGCGAGGCCGCCGCGCTCGCATTGCTCAGCGCCGCCACGTTCACCGCCGCCACCACCGGTATCCCCACCGCCTTGCCCTGCACCTGGATGTTCTCCGCGTTCACCACCCGCAGCGCCGCCAGGTTCACGTTCCCCGAGACACGGATACCCGCTTCCCCCGCGTCGATCGTGCCCAGCGGCGCGATCAGGTCGATGTCCCCGGGAGGAACCTCCGGGATCGGATTGAGCGTCGCGATGCCCGCGCCCGTGCTCGGCGCCTGCGGCGACAGGGCCACGTTGCCCACGTCGTCGTAGACGCGGCGCTGCGGCGTGTAGACGACAGTGGTCTTGCTGCCCCGGCCGGCGTTGATGTCGCCCTGCGCCGACCAGCCCAGGATGTTGCCGCCGAAGGTGGTGAACACCCGGCTCTGGCCCATCAGGATGCTGCCCAGCGCGTAGATGCTGATGTCGCCCTCGCCCTGCGTCATCACGCCCGAGCCCGGCCCCGGATTGAAGCCACCGTCCACCCCGACGAGGGTGCGGCCGCCCGGCGTCAGGATGCTGATGTCGCCGCCGAAGTTGGTATGGATGCCAGCATCCAGCACGTCATAGAACCCCACACTGCTGGCCGGGCTGCCCATCGCCTCCCACTGCGCCTTGGTGATGTAGTCGACTCCCGGGATGGGGCGCGATTGGCCGGCGCTGTTGTGCACGATGTCGTAGAAGTACAGCGCACTGCTGAACATGGTCAGGTCGCCTTCGTACGCCAGCTTGTTGCCTTGCGCGTCCTGTCCGGGGAACAGGGTGGCGATGGCTTCGCGGCCGCGCAGATAGCTGCCGAAGCGTTTGCCGTCGGCGTCGTTGTACTCGCGGCCGGACTCGCGCAGTTCGGCGTAATAGACATTGCGCAGATAGGCACGCTGCTGTTCCAGCGGCAATGCATTGAAGAATGCGCGTGCGTCCGCGGTGGCCGGATCGAAGTGCAGATCCAGCCCGTTGACGCCGCCAAAGCGATCGCTCAGCCAGTTCACCAGGTGGAGCTGGCTTTCTACCTTGTACTCACGAGCCAGCGAACGATTGGCTTCGTCGGTACGGCCTTCGGCCAATGCCGCGGCACGCGCCGCGTCCAGTTCCGCCTGCTTGTGCGTAAGAAAGCCCTGCGCGCCGGCTTCGTCGCCGGCATAGCCGAATTCGTCGCGCAACCATTGCGCCAGCGTCAGTTTGCCGCTGTAGACGATCAAGGCCTTGCCGGGCTGGTCGGCGAAGGGCAGTTCCGGATCGGCCTGGTTGGCCGGGTCCAGGTAGCGCGCGGCAAAGGCATCCCAATGCGCGCCCTTGCCCAGGCCCGCCGACACCGAGATGCTGGCGCCGCCGCTGCGGTCGCCCGACGGCGCGGCACCGGTGAGCGGCCCCAGGCTCTTGATCTCGCCGTTGTTCGCCAGATAGACGTGGCGGCCGGCCGAGACGTCGAGCAGGCCCGGTCCCAGGATGTAGAAGCTGCTGTTGCGCACGTCGCGGCCGGCCTCCACCACCGAGATCTCGTCGGCATAGGCATGCGCGATCAGGTTGCCGCGCGTCGAGGGGAAGCCCGCCGAACGGGCGCCAACCGTCGCATCCTTCTTGCCCAGCGGCGTCCCGGAGTCGGTGACGTCGCGGCCGGCCCGGATCGCCACCGGGATCGACGCCTCGTAGCGCGCGTCCTCGAAACCCAGCTGGACGTTCGACAGGACCGCCTGGCCCACGCGCAGACCGACAATATCGCCGTTCACCGCGTAGTAGCGCGCCGGCTCCCGGCCTGCCACCGCCTGCGCCACGGTCGCGGGACTGCCGAAGGTGAACAGCGCGGCGGTGTTCAGGCGTCCGCCGTCGCGCGTCGGTTCGCCGTTGTAGGCCTGCGAGATCCAGTCGTTGGTTCTTCGCGTTTCGGGTGCAGCATTGGTGGCCAGCAGGGGGCTGTTGCCATATTGCCCACCGCCCGTCTGCGCCACCACGCCGACGAAACCCGGGCGGAAGGGACTGGTCATGGCCAGCGGATCCGCGGTGGACGCCGAGAATACATAGCCCGCGCCACGGATCGAATCCCGCGCCAACAGTTGCAATTCGCCCTTGCCGACCGCATTGACGAACTGTGCGTCCACGGGCGAAGGCGCCAGCACCGTGCCAAAGCCGTAGCGCAAGGTTCCGGTGCCGCTATGGGTCGCGCCGCTGGCGCTGGCGCCGTAGTACAGGCTGCCGTTGGCGGCAACCGCTCGAAGGATGGATGGGTAGAAGGAGCCGTCGCCGTTGGCCGACTGGTTGCGGCCCGAACTGCCCCAACGCACATCCTCGTTGCCAGCCCTTTCGTCCCAGGCCGTGGTCGGCGTCAGGTTGCCGCCAGCGCTGAAGAGATCGATGGCGGTGGCCGGCGTCCATAGCGAGAACCAGCTCCAGCCGTCGCCGTCATGGGTCTTGCCTTGGTAAGTGAACGGCATGGAGCTGAGCAGCAGCGTGCGGCCGGGATCCGCCGTTCCGCCCAGCACCAGATCACCGCGGGTTTCGATACGGACCGCCGAATCGCCCAGCACCAGGATCGGCCCGCCGGTGGCCAGCCCGCCCCCGGCCGCGTACACATCGCCCCGGCGCGTATCCATCTGGTCCCGTCCGCCATAGCCCAGCTTCACACCGCCGACGGCGCCGGCATCGATCAGGATGGCGCCACGCAGGTTGGCGAAGGTGCTGTTGAGGTCGTACTCGTTCAGCCGCAGCGCCGGATTCGGATTCAAGGCGCCGCCCATGCGCAGCGCAAGGTCGCCGCCGCCGGTCTGCATCAGCGCGCCGTCCCGCGTGATGCGGCCGGTGCTGGCCACGGCCAGGTGCAGGCCCTGGCTGCGCGGCGTATGAGATGGCTGGTTCCAGGTCGCCTGGATGCCCCGCGCATCGGTCATGCCCGCATCGCCCCCGACCTCCACGACAAGATTGCCGCCGCCGAGCGTGCCTATGCCGGTGAAACCCACCAGGAAGGGATCGTTGTTGAACAATCTCGTATTGTAGGGATTGGTCTGGCCGATGGCGTCGCCGGCGACATAGGTGCCGAAGTTGATCCACCACGCCGTCGGGACCCCGTCCGCGCCCGCCTCGACGCTGCCAGTACCCTGGCGCCACAGCCAGTTGCCGACCGCCGCACTGGCGATCTGCTGGCGGGTATTGGCGAATGTGTAGCCGATATCGCCCTTGTCGTCATTGTTGCCGACCAGGTCGCCCTTCAGGTCGCCGCCGGCACGCAGCAACACATTGCCGCCCTGCTCCGGGTACCAGGCCGCGTACAGGCTGTCGGCGCCGCCATCCACCAGCGCTTCGAAAATCGCCCCTTCGGAGCGCAGCACCGTCCCATCGGCCAGGCGGCCTCGCGCCTGGCCATAGCCACCGCCCGGCGGCACCGAAGACGTCCCGGCTGTATAGACGCCGTAGAGCGAGGTCATTTCGAAATCGCCGCCGGCAACCAGGTCCAGGTCGCCGGTACCGGTGCGCAGGACGCTGAACAACTGCTGGCGCGCCAGCTTGGGGGCGAACGCCATGTCCGGCGGCGTCCCGGCATCCACCACATGGATCACTTCACCGTAACCCCAGCCGTTAAGCTCGGTAATGCTTTCCGCGATAAGCCCGTAGTCTATGGCCATCTGCACGTCGCTTTGCGAGATCGCCTGCCCCGGCGTCAGCACGATGCCGAACCATGCCGTGAGCTCGGCGAAGAAGGCCTCTGCTTCTGGCGACGCCGCGGCCTCATATATGGCCGGCGTGCCGGTGCCTGGAATCGGCGTAAGCACATGCCCCATGCCGAAGTGCGTGTCGGACAGGAGCAGGCGCGCCGAACTGTCCGGCAACGTCAGGCGTGCGTCGGCCGCCGTGGTATCGGCGCCGGCCACCAGGCGAAGGTCCCATGATTGGGATCCCGGCGCCAGCATCGGCGCCAGCGCCAAGGTTCGGCCCTGTGTGCCGTCGGTACCGGCGGGACGCAGGTTCACCAACCCGGCACCGTCCGGCAACACCACGTCGGTTTCCGATGGCACGATGGCGCCCTTGTCCAACGCCAGCGGCCGGGCGAGCTTCATCGCCACCGGCAGCCTCGCCCCCTTGGGCCACGTCGTGGCCCCGATCTGTGCCAGCGCCGGCAGGCGGAAGCCGGCGGCCAACTGCATGCCTGCGTCGAGCGTCAGCGGCGCCTGCAGCACCGTGCCGGCCGCGTGCACCACGTTGCCTCCAGCGTCGAGCACGGCACCTCCCAATACCGTGCCGGCCGGCAGCGTCAACCCCTGCGCCAGCGGCATGGTGGCGGGCAGCAACGTGCCGGCCGGCAGGGTCAGGCTCGCGACCGGCAGGTCGTAGTTCAGCGTGCGGCCGCTGGCGAATTGCGTACCGGCGTCCAGCGTGGCCATGCCACCGTGCGGGATGATGAGATCCCCGCCGAAAGGCATGCGTCCCGCGGGCAGCACCCAGCCCTTGTCATCCGCCGTCACGCCCAGTCTCGTCGTATCGAAGCCATCGGTGATGCTGCCGAAAATCGCCAGGTCGCCCTGGGCGCGCAGCACCAGCGCGCCGGCCTCGCCCGAGCCATGGACGGACGTTTTCTGCGTGCGTGGATTGACGCTGGCGTAGCGGTGGCCGGAGAGATCGATGTCGCCGTCCACATGCAGGTTGCCGTCGGGATTGAGCGCCGCGTTGCTGACGATCTCCACGCCAGGACGCAGATGGAACTGGTCGGCATGGGCGCGCAGGCCGCCAAGCTTGCCGTTCATCAGCGCGCCGTTGGCCAGCGCATTGTCGATGAAGGCGCGGCTGTCGGCGTGCTTGCCGTCCAGGTAGGCCTGGTCGATGGTCTGGTAGCTGCGGCCGTCCACCGTGGACTCGACGCCAGCGGCCGCATCGTCGTAGGTATGGAAGGCGTTGACGGCGATGGACTTGGCACCGTTGATCGCGACCGTGCCGCTGGCATCGATGTCGACGTCGTTGCCGATGGCGCCGCCCAGGCGCGGCGCGTTGAGCGCCACCGTGCCGTAATTCGCGCTCGCGCCGGCCACGCCCAGGTCCATGCGCACACCGTCGGCCAGCACCAGACGGCCTCTGCCGGAGTCGATCTCGATGACGGCGCGGTTGGGCGCGTCGATCGCCTGCCCGTAGCTGTCCTTGCGCAATACGCTGGCGCTGGCATCGAGTACCGCGCTGCCGGCCAGGGTGACACCCTGATTGGCGGCCAGGCGGATGCTGCCGGCCTGCTCGCCGCTGGCATCGACCCTGCCCGTTACCGTCAGGCTGCCGTTGTCCACCGAAACGTTGATTTCGCGGGCCTTGATCTCGTCGCCGATGACCAGGTCGCCTTGCTTGAGCTGGAAGCTGCGGCCACCGAAGACCTCGCCCTGCGTCAACCGTTCGTTCAGACTGGCAAAATCGGCAATGCGCTGCGCCCGCACGTCGACGTAGCCGGCGGCGAACGGGACGTGGGTACCGCCCGCATCGTAGTGGCCGGTGCTGCCGCCCAGGATGCCGCCTGCAAGGTTGGCCGTTCCCTCCAACGCCAGGACCGTCAGCTTGCCGGCGCGGTTGTTTTCGGCGGCCAGGTCTATCGTCGAACCGGCATGCTGGACGACGCTGCCCCGACGGCTCGACAGCGTCACGTCGCCGCCCCAGCTGTATTTGCTGACGTCGAAGAAATCGACCTTGCCGCCGGAGAGATCCAGTTGCGCGCCGTCCGCCAGCGTCACGTCTCCCTGCGCCGATAGTGACAGCTTGCCGCTGGGCAGCAGCACCGCGGTGTCCAGCACGAGGCGCGCGCCGGCGTCGAGCGCCAGTTCGGCGCCCAGGGAGTCGGCCAGGGCGGCGTTGTCCGCCAGCGGCGCGGCGGCGCCTGCCGGGGCCGCGACCGTGATGGAGCCGCCCGCCTTGATGCGGTTCACCGAACCGGCCCGGCCGGTGAACAGCGGCGTGTTGAGGTTCAAATCGCCGCCGCTGTAGGTCCATGCCTTGGCCGCGTCGTCCCAGGCGCCGCGGGATTGATACACCGCCAGCGCGCCCTTGTGGTTGGCGGTGATGCGTTCGCCGGCGTTGAGGTCCACGCTGGCAAAGCCCAGCGCCAGGCGCTCGTGCGTGCCCACGGTATCAGGCTGGCTCTGGGGGCCGTAGCCGAACTCGATGACGTCCGCGTCGATCACGAGCCTGCCGCTGCCGGTGCCGGCGCCGCCGGCGATGACGTTGGCCGCCGGCGTGGTCGCGCCGTTCCAGACCAGGATGCCGGTTTCGATGCGGGCAACGTCGCCCGCGCCGCCATGACCGTAAATGGCTGGCGTGCCGAGCACCAGCCGCTCCAGCGCCGACTTGCCGGTGGCCGGGTCGATGGTGCTCAGGTCCACGCTGCCGTAGAAGTTGACCGAATCGCCGGCGGTCAGGACGAGGTTTTCCAGGGCCGGCGCGCCGGTGCTGGTATCGCCTCGCAGCAGGCGGTCGAGCACGCCCTGGTTCAATGTCAGGCCCGAGGGCAGGACGCCCGCGGCCCCTGCTTGTGCCAGCGCCTCGGCGCTGCCCACGTTGATGCCGCCCATGGCCAGCACCAGGTTGCGGGTGCCATAGCGCACCGACTCGCCCAGTTCGAAGGACTTGTTGGTGGCGGCGGTGATCGTGCCTTCCGAATACAGCAAGGTTTCGCCGGCGCAGCCCGCGCCGGCGGCGCAGGTGCCGACGTGCAGATAGCCCGAGCCAGACAAGCCCGACACGTCGTCGGCCGTCGGCGAGGTCACGTTCAGCCAGCCGTTGGTTACCGCCAGCACCCCGGCCTGGCCCGGCATCAACACATAGCCATCGGCCGAGTCCCAGGGCGCCTTGCCTCGCCCCAGGGTATTGATGCCCGCTCCCTGCTCGATGGTCAGGCCCTGGTTCTTGTTGTTGACCACCAGGAAAACCGATGCCGCTTCCAGCACGGCGCCCTGGCGCAGGATGAGTTCGCCGGTCGAACCGTTACCCAGGCCGACCTGCCAGGCATTCTGGGTCGACGATCCGCTATCGTTCTGCATCGCGAACGTGGACACCGGCGCACCGCCAATGCTGATGCCGGCGGCGCCGAGGCCATTGAGCGTGCCGGCGTGGACCGACATGCCATCGAAACCCTCGGTGGGCGCCGCGCCATCGGCAAGAATCTCGATGCGGCTGCCGTTCAGCACCACGGTGCCGCCGCGCCCGCCTTCGGCGGGGGTGAAGTCCGCCGTACCGGCGGCGATATCGAGACGGCTGCCCGGCGACAGGCCCAGTTGCCGTGCATCGCGCTCCAGTTGCGGCCTCGGCGCGCCGTCGCGCGCCGCCCAGTCCAGGCCGAACTGCGCATAGCTGGTCTCGTTGTACTGCGCATAGGTGCGCAAGGTGTCGGCCGGCGTCAACACCGCCTGGGTGGTTTGCGCGCCGGCGATGCCGGTATGGGCGATGCCCAGGCGCGCGGCGGTGGCGTAGGAGCCGTTGCGCATGGCGGTACCGCTGCCGAAGGCGGCCTGGCTCGAAGCCAATCCGTTCAATTCCACGCGAAAGGCGCCCGGCAGCAGCGCATAGGTGGACGGCAACAGGGTGTAGGTACCCGCCGCCAGGCCTGGCACTCCTTCGCCAACGGTGATCTGCCGGCCGATCATCGGATCGCCCGCGCCCTTCTCCGCCGCGATCGGCGCCACGGCGGGCTGCGCGCCGGGAACGATAGCATAGACCGGATTGGAGGACAGCCCGGGCAGCACGAAGCCTTCCCCGCTCATCTGCACCAGCGGATGCAGGCGCGCGTCGGTCGAGCCGCCGCGCCCGGTCAGGAAGCCCGCCCCTTTCAGTTCGCCGCCGCCGGACAGGTCGATCCGCGCACCGTCCTGGACTTCGATGCTGTCCGCCGTCAGTTGCACATTGCCCAAGCCACCGCCCAGGCCGGAGAACCAGGCTTCCGCGCCGGCATAGCTATAGGTCAGGCCGTCGACGGTGCCGCCGTAGGGCATGACCAGTCCAGCCCCGCTGACGGACGTGACGCCGCCCGGGCGCAGCACGATCCTGCCTGGTTCCTGGTGGTTCCCTGCCTGGACGCCAAGCTCCAGTATGCCCAGCGGCGCGCGGACCACGCCGCCCTGATCGATATTGGCCGACCGCAGGCGCAAGGTGCCGAAGGCCGAGTACGGCGCCGGCGGCGCCGCGCCGGCGCCACTACGCTCGATGCGCAGGCTGCGCTCGGGATCGAAGGTGATCTGATAGGTCCCCCACTGGTCGAAAACCCCTTTGCGCCCCGCGGTCACGTCGACCACCGAGCCGGTGGCCGGATAGATCTGGCTGCCGGCCAGAAGCAGGTCGCCTTCGGTCGTCAGGGAAGTACGGTCACCGACCGTATGCTTGAGGAATCGCAGATCGTTCTGGCTGCGCAGCTCCAATTGCTCGAAGCCGTGGCGCTCGACCAGGGCCTTGCCGCTCTGCACCGAGTAGCCATAGGCGCCGAACCGCACTCCGTTGAGCACGTCCAGCACGCCGGCCTCGACGCGCAGCCGCGTGTCGTCCTGCAACACGACCATCCCGCCTTGGTAAGAAGTAGGATCGTTCAGGAACGGTATGGTGTACTTGTCCTTGCCCGGGCGGGAAGTACCCGCCAGGCGCACGTAGGGCGCGGCCAGGTTCACGCTGGCACCGACCGGCGCCCCTTCCGCCAGAACGATCGCGCGCGATGCCAAGTGCAGGCTCTGGCCCAGCGCAAGATCCACGCCATCGCCCAGGGAAAGGGCGCCGTTGACCAGCATGGACAAGCTGCCGAAGCCACCCGCCTCGACGCGATCCGCGCCAAGACGGCCATGCCCGTAGACCAGTCCCGGATCGGCTTGGCCCGGACGCAACCCGGCCGCCAGGCTCTCGGGCGCCTGCTCCTTGAGCAGTTGTAATTCACGATGCACAAGCACGCGATCGGCCGGATTACCCGCATCCCGGTAGGCGGGCGCTTCCAGCGCCAGGGACAGCGTGCCGCCGGCGGCGCCGACGCCCCCCGCCGCCGCATGCATGTCGCCATCGAGATACAGACCGTTGAAGCTGGCCAGATGAATCACACCACCGTCGGAAGCCAGCTGGGCCTCGCCCAATCCGGGCAGGTCCAGTTTCGCCACGGCACCCGAGGCGTCCAGGCGCGCGCCGGGGCGGATGACAATGAAGTTGTCGATGGCATCGGCCTTGGTGGCGTAAGCCTGGTATTTGCCACCGATTTCGATCCGGCCACCGTCCAGCACCACGCCATAACGGCGCCCCTGCGCATCCACCGCGGTTCGGGCCAGGCCCGCCGCGTCGAGCACGGCATGGCTGCCTATCCACACCGAACCGTCATGGCCCTTCAGGTGACCCACATCCTCGATGCCGAAACCCAGGCCATACACACCGATGCGGCCACCGGCGGCGCGCAGTTCGCCGTCGATATTGATCTGGCCGTTGCCCTTCAGGACGATGCCGCGCCCCGGATCCACTTCGATGCGAGCGCCCTCGCCAATGGCCAGGGTGGGCCTCTCCCCCCCTTCGACCATGCTGCGCGCGTTCCCGGCGGTCAGCACGAGATCAGCGCCTCCGCGCTGCGTCATCCGTCCTTTGCCGGCATCTTCGACGAACAACGGCGCGAGCCGCTGCTCCAGCGCATCTTGCGGATCGGCGCCGGTGGCCACCCCGCGCGCCGCGGACAGATCGGCCTGCAGGACCGGCATCGTCGCGCGCAGATCGGCGCCTTCAGCCACGGCCAGGCCATCGCCGCCCGTCACCTCGTAACGCGAGAAACCCTGCTGGAAGCGCGCGGCATCCAGATGCAGCAAAGACCCGACCGCCACCGCCTGCGGCAGGGACGAGCCCGCGCGGATCATGGTGCCCGCGGCATAGGTCACCTCGCCGGCGGCGATGGTGCCGGCCTTGATCACGCCGGGCGTCGGCGCGATCGGGATGCCATTGGGCAGGATGGCGGCATCCACGACATAGTTGATGGGAAAATTCCCCGGGTTCACGACCGAGGTGATCACCGTGCCCGCCGGCAGCGTCGGCGGCGTACTCCAGCTATAGCCGTC
Source organism: Alcaligenaceae bacterium SAGV5 (assembly GCA_009360345.1). Lineage (GTDB taxonomy): Bacteria > Pseudomonadota > Gammaproteobacteria > Burkholderiales > Burkholderiaceae_B > Pigmentiphaga. The sequence continues at coordinate 5,968 of SPDP01000014.1, read as the reverse complement.
GACCGTCAGGTACTGGCCGTTGGAAAGCGTCACGCTGTAGCTGACGTTCTGGTTGGCCGCCTTCGGCAGCGTCCAGGCGGCGCCCAGCGTGACCCAGCTGGCCGGGTTGCCGGCGACGATCTGCGGCGCCCCGCCGATCGCTTCGCCCGGACTGGCATGCGTGCGGACGTAGTGATAGTCCACCGGCAGCACCGCGCCCTCGGCGACGGTGAAAGCCTCGTCCGTCACGAGATCGACCAGCGAAGTCTCGCCGGCCCGCAGGACGCCATCGCTGCCGGCGACCTGTCCGCCGACGATCACGGCATTGCCGGTTTGCAGGGTCAGCGTGCCGCCGCCCTTGACGCCGTGGCCGCGCAGTTCGCCCTCCAACACCAGCTTGCCCTTGCGTCCACCGGCTGCCGAGTAGGCATCGGCGACCAGCGTGATGTCGCCGCCCTTGCCGCCGCGCAGGCTGTCGTCGGCCATGAGCGCCGCGCCCGACGAAACGTCGAGCAGCGCGCCCGCGCCCACCCGTACGTCGCCGCTGCTGCGCACGTCGATGCGGCCGCCGTTGATGAACGGCAGACCGCCGATATCGGCGCCATCCCGCAGCAGATTGCTCCACAGGCCCCGCGCGTCCAGCGTCACGCCATCGCCGATGGAAACGCGCGCCACATAGCCCGCCGGCACGGCCGTCGTCAGCGGCAGCTGCTGCCAACCCGTGCTGGCATTGACGTGCAGGTCGACCATATTGCCCAGGACGATGGCGCCGCCGCGCGCCGTCAGGTCGGCGTTGACGTCGACCTGCGCGGCGTGCAGGGCCATTTCTCCGCCCGGAGCGACCGCCACCGATTCGCCCACCTCGATGCCGCCCTTGGCATAGACCCGCAGGCCGCCGAGGTTCAGCGCGTTGAGCCAGGCCGCCTCCAGCGCGATGGCGCCGCCCGTGCCGCCTATCTTTACCGAGTCGACCACGGCGCCCGGGCTGTGGCGCAGGTCGCCGCTATCGGCGTCGTAGACCGGCGTCCAGGTGCCGATGACCAGCTCGCCGTTACGCGCGACGGCCGTCTGTGCCTGCCGGTAGCCGTCCAGGCCCGCATCGCGCGCGCGCTGCTGCCGCTCGCCTTGATAGGTGCTGGTCTCGACATCGCCCTGCAACGTCGCCGCGCTCGTCGCCACCACCAGGCGGCCGCCGTCGCGGCCCACCGTATAGCCGTTTTCCAGCCGCCCTCGCGGCGCGATGATCGGGTTGTAGAAATTTTCCTTGGCCTTGTCTCCCCAGCGCGAAGCATCGGTTTCGAAGCCCCTGTACAAGCCGGCATACAGCAGGTCGCCCGGCGCCGTCGAGGCGTTGTACAGGCTGCCGTCCGAACCCTTGAGCCAGGTCTGGGCCACATAGCCGGTCTGCACGTCCAGCGCCCCGCCCGACAGATTGATCAGCGACCCCTGGCGGGTCAGCAGGTTGCCGCCGCTGAATTGCACGGTCCCGCCCTGCGCCGACCATTCGCCGATGCCATGGCCGGTGATGCCGAGATAGCCGCCTACCTCCAGCAGGCCACCCGCCGTGTACCAGCGATCCGTTTCATGGCCATTGGTGCCGGCCGGCACCAGGACCAGGTCGCGGCGATCGAGCCAGATGTCGCTGTTGCGCAGCTTGTCGCCATCGCGATTGACCGAGGCGTCGCGCTGCTCGAAACCCTGCACGTTGACCAGGACATTGTTCGCCTCCATCGCGATGCGCACGCCGACGTAGCCGGAGACGTCGATCACGGCGCCGTCCTTGACCTCGCTGGTGCCTGCCGCATCGACGTAGACTTGCCCGCTGGTGGCCAGGGTCAGGCTACCGCCTTCGAAGCGCGCGTCGCCACCGCTGGTGACTTGCACCAGCGACTGATCGCGCCGGTGGGCGATACCGTCGCCCGCCTTGTCGCTGTCCTGGACCAGGGTCTCCCGCTGCACGTCCAGCGCCGTCGAAGCGCTTGCATCGAGCACGATGGCGGTGACGCCACCCTCCTCCAGGCTGACCTTCGCGGTGTTGCCGCCGCTCGCCGCCAGATGGACGGTGCCCCGCGTGTGCACCGAGGTCGTCGCCACCGCGACCCCACCCTGGCGCACGTCGTGGCCCGCCAGCGTGATGTCCCCGGTCGACGCCTGGACCAGACCGGTGTTGCTCACCAGGCCGCTGGCGCTGCCGTCCAGACGCTGCGTGGCAACGACGTTGCCGCGCGTGGTCGAGTTCTGGTTCGCGTCGGTGCCCATGCCCTTCTTGATCACGAAGGCATCGCCCGCCGCCATCACCGTCTGGCCACCGTCGGTCGTGATCTGGCCCGCGTTGTGCACCTCGCCGCCCAGCAGCAGCACATAGCCGCCGCCTTCGGTCACCGTCTGCGGAACGTGCGTGGCGATCCGTGCCCCCCGCTCCACCACCACCTGTCCCGTCGCCGCGCCATGGCTGTTGCTGCTGGCCGTCGTCTCCAGGTCATTGGCGAAGGTCGGGATATGCCCGCTGCCCTGCCCCTCGCTGTACAGCCCCTTCTTGAACTGGCTGTCGGTCATCCCCGCCGCGGCCGCCGCCAGGTTGCGCACGTTCACCTGGCTCGACCCGCTGAACACGATCCCGTTGCGGTTCACGATCATCACCGTCCCGGGCGCCTCGATCTGGCCCTCGATCTGGCTCGGACGCGCCCGCGGATCGTTCACCCGGTTCAGCACCGACCAGCTCGCCTGCTGGTCGAACGCCACCGTCGTCTCCTTGCCGACGTTGAACGTCTCCCAGTTCAGGATCGCCTTGTCCGCCGTCTGCTCGATCGTCACCTTCGTCTTGCCGCCCGATGCCGTCTGCACCGGATCCCTGGCGTTGACCCAGCCCGCCGTCAGGCTGTTCGTGTCCACCTTCAGGCCGCCCTCGCCCAGGCCATCCGGCACCGACGTTCCGTTCGCCAGCGCCGCCTCCCGCGCCGCCTTCTGCAAGGCCTGCTGCGCCGCGATCGCCTGCGCCGCCAGGTTCAGGTTGTTGATCGAGGTCTGCAGCTTCTGTCGCGCCGCCGCCGACTGCCGTTCGGGCGCCGTCAGCGACGAAGCCGGCAAGCCATTGGGCAGCCGCCCCGTCGCCGCCGCGGTGCCCTGCGCCGCCCCCTTCGCCGCGAACCATGCCGGACTGAACGCATGCTGCGCACGCCAATACCGTAGCCGTGACGGCCACGGGCGGCATTCACTCCCGGGGCGACCAGTCCATCGGCATCGTCGCCCAGTCGATAGGCGGCAACGGCGGCAATGGCGGCTCGGCCATGACCGGCACGGCATCGGCCGGCAATCCCGCCTCGCACGTGTCGGTGGGAGCCTCGGGCGCCAGCGGCGGCAACGGTGGTACGGGCCAGGCGGGCAGTTCGGTCAGCGTGACCACCACCGGCGGCATCACGACATCCGGCCAGCGGTCCGTCGGTGTCCTGGCGCAATCGATAGGCGGCGGGGGCGGCAATGGCGGCGACAGCGTGGCGTTCAGCGCCTCGGCGTCCAGCGGCAACTCCTCCAGCGCCTCCGCGTCGGTGGCGGTGGGGGGCAAGGGCGCGGCCGGCGGCAACGCGGGCCAGGTGACCGTGATGATGTCGGGCACGATCATGACAGGTTCGGAGCGCGCCGGCGGCATCAGCGACAGCGACCAGGCGGTGGGCATCCTGGCGCAAAGCATAGGCGGCAGCGGCGGCAACGGCGGCTCGGCCTATGCCAACGCGATGTCCGGCACGGCGGCGATGGCCGTGGCGGTCGGCGGAGGCGGCGGCGTCGGCAGCAACGGCGGCAATGTGCTCGTGTGCAGCAACTCGAGCGCGGGCGCATGTAGCAGTGCCGCCCGCCTGCAGGCGTCAGGCAACGGCATCGCCACGTATGGCGACATCGCTCCGGCAATCTATGCGCAATCGGTGGGCGGAGGCGGCGGCAACGGCGGCGCCTCGACCGCCAGCGCGACCAGCAACAAGTACGCCGCGTCGGTGGCCATTGGCGGCTATGGCGCAGGCGGAGGCAACGCGGGTTCTGTCACGGTGGACGCCGGGGGGGCGTTGATCGCAGTAAGTCGAACGTGGAAACCCGGTCGGCCCCGCCGGCCCCGGGTTTCGACAAATAGACAGCCGCCAACGCGGCTACAAAAAAGCCCCCGTCACCCGGGGGCTTTTTTCATCGCGCTTCATCGCCCCAGGTCCACCCAGTCGAATCCTGTGTCCTGGTCGGCCACGCCGATTTCCCCGGGTTGCCACCCCAATATCGGCGCAAGCGCCGCACGCGCCAGTTCCGGGACATTGTTTGTCTTGCTGAGATGGGCCGCGTGCAGGAATTTCAGCCGCGACCGATCCACCACGCGCAGGATCTCGGCCGCCGCCGCGTTGGAAAGATGGCCGTAGCGGCCAGCTATCCGATATTTCAAGGAAACGGGGTAATCGCTGCGCGCCAGCATGTCCGGGCAGTGGTTGCATTCGAGCACCAGCGCATCGCAGCCGGACAGCGTGCGATGGACATGCGGCGTGCCCTCGCCCAGATCCGTCAGCACGCCCAGCCGCCACTGGCCGTCGTCCAGCACGTACTGCACTGGCTCGCGGGCATCGTGGGGCACCGGAAACGGCTGCACGCGCAAACCGCCGATGGAAAAGGCGGTATGGCTGTCGCAGCAGATGGCGGTCATGCCCTCGGGAATGCGGGCCGCCACCGCGGCGCGCGTGCCGGTGGTCAGATGCACGGGAATGCCATGGCGGCGCGCCAGCCGGAACACGCCGCCGATGTGGTCGCCGTGCTCGTGCGTCACCAGGATGCCGTCCAGCGACGAAGGTTCGATGCCGCGGCCGAGCAAGCGCCGCTCGACCTCCCGCAATCCGAACCCGCAGTCGATCATGACGCGGGTCACCGACGTCCCTTCCGTGGCCTCGACGACGAGGGCATTGCCCTCGCTGCCGCTGCCAAGACTCGTGTAGCGAATGGAACCCACCCTAGGAGGCCAGCCCGTCGCCAGCGCCCCCACCCCATTCACCTATGAAATCGGCGTGAGGACCGTTCCCGGCACGGCGTTGATCAATGCGACGATCCAGGACCTGGGCCTCTGGGCCAGTCACGGTGTCCAGCCGGTCGATCCCGTTCCCATCGACGACCGCCGCGAGTGGACGCCGGAGGCGGAAAACAACTGCGACGTCCGGCTCTACGGCATGGGCGCCACCATCAACTACTTGAGCAAGGGCGTCCAGTTCACCATCATTGGCGACCTGGGAACCCGGGCCGAATGGCACATGTGGACCCTGGCGGACAACCCCATCGCGCTCACAGAACTCAAGGGCAAACGCTTCGCGGTCACCCAACTGGCAGGCACCGACCGCTTTTATGTCGATCTCTTCCTGAAATCACTCGGCGTCAGCCAGGACGCCATCGTCTATGTTCCCACCGGCGGCGTGGACACGAACTACACGGCGCTCAAGAACAACCAGGCCGACATCTGGGTCACGACGGAACACACCGGCATCCTGATCGACAGGGAGAACAGGCTGCGCAGCATGGCCAAGATCTCCGACTATGTCGGCAAGGACTGGGACCCCTACGTGGTTCTCGCCAAACGCAGCACGCTGAAGGAAAAACCCGCGCTCGTGCGGGAAGCGGTCGCGGCCATCTTCGAGGCCGTCCAGCACATTGACCGGGCACCGCGCCAGGAAAACCTCGACCGCCTGATGAAGCTCTTCAAGGTCGACCAGGCCATGGCCGAGAGATTGTTTGCCACCGTGTCGCTGAACCCCTCGGGCAAGATCAAGCTGTCGACGATCGAGAAGATGCGCAACCACTATATCGAGAACGGACTGATCACCGCCGGCTCTGCGCCGCTATCGGCGATCTACGACGCGTCCATCCTCGGCACGCGATAACACAGCCGTTCCCCTCTCCTGGACAAGCGGTCGCCATGACAAGCGCGGTCAGCGGTGGTGGGGTAGAAAGACAAAACCCCCGGCCGGTATTCCGGTCG
>SPDP01000013.1 GCA_009360345.1 Alcaligenaceae bacterium SAGV5 | reverse complement strand
GACCGGAATACCGGCCGGGGGTTTTGTCTTTCTACCCCACCACCGCTGACCGCGCTTGTCATGGCGACCGCTTGTCCAGGAGAGGGGAACGGCTGTCACCAGGCGGCGGCGGGCGATCTCGATCATCATCGACATGCCGACGGGCAGCACCTCGTCGTTGAAGTCGAATTCGGGGTGGTGGCACATGTGGCCGCCGTTGCCCAGGAAGAAGTAGCAGCCGGGCTTTTCCTGCAACATGTAGGCGAAATCCTCGGAAGCCATCAGCGGCGGAATGTCGGGCTCCAGGCCGTCCTGGCCGACCACCGCCAGCGCGGCTTCGCGCACGACCTGCGCCTGCTCGGCGTTGTTGATGGTCGCGGGCGAGGTCTGCAGGTGCTCGAACTCGATGCGGCAGCGGTGGGCCTGCCCGGCGCCGGCGCAGATTTCCTTCAGTCGCTTGAGGATCTCGGCCTGCACCCCGTGGTCCAGCGTGCGCACCGTGCCTTCCAGCACGGCCTCGCCGGCGATGACGTTGATGGCGGTGCCGGCGTGGAACTGGCAGACGCTGACCACCGCGGTCTGCAGCGGATCCACCGAACGGCTGACGATGGTCTGCAACGATTGCACCAGCGCGCTGCCGACCACCACGGGATCCACGGTGCGGTGGGGGCTGGCGGCATGGCCGCCGACGCCATGGATGCGGATGCGGAACAGGTCGCAGGCCGACAGCGTGGCGCCGTTGCGCACGCCGACGCGGCCGGGTTCCAGCGGGGGATGGTTGTGCAGACCGTAGAGTTCATCGCAAGGAAAGCGTTCGAACAGGCCGTCCTGGATCATGGTCGAGCCGCCCCGCAAAGTTTCCTCGGCGGGCTGGAAGATCAGGTTCAGCGTGCCGCGAAAGTCGCGGTCGGACGCGAAATGGCGCGCCACGCCCAGCAGGATGGCGGTGTGGCCGTCGTGGCCGCAGCCATGGAAGCGGTTGGGCCGCACGGACTGGTAGGGCAGGCCGGTCTGTTCCTGCATGGGCAAGGCGTCCATGTCGGCGCGCAGCCCGAGGTTGCGGCCGGGACCCTGCGCGCCGTGGACGACGCCGACCACGCCGGTGCCGCCGATGCCGGTATGGGTTTCTATGCCCCATTCGCGCAGGCGTTCCGCGACGAAGGCCGCCGTCTCGTATTCCTCGAAGCCGAGTTCCGGGTTGCGGTGGAGCGTGCGCCGCCAGGTGGTCATGTCCTGGGCGTGCGTGTCCGAGACCTCGATTTTCATTGCGTTCCTATCGGTTGAAGCAAAAAATAGGATGCTATTTCAACTATTGAAAATTGCACTCAGTATTTACCCCGCTGGTGGCGCGCGGCATACAATGCCGCCATGCCCCGCCGCCCGCACGAGACCACCGTGACCAAGAAACTCGAGACCTATTTCACCTACAAGCTCGACCTCATCAAGAGCGAGGCGGTACGGCAGGTCAACGAGCTGTATCGCAAGGAACTCGGGCTGGTGGTGCGCGACCTGCGGGTGCTGCGCCAGATCGGCGATGCGCCGGGCATCAGCGTGTCCGCCTTGCAGGCCGCCACCTTCATCGAAAAAACCGTGTTGTCCAAGGTCGTGTCGCGGCTCATCGAGCTGGGCCTGGCCGAACGCAGCATCAGCACGCGCGATGCGCGGGCGTTCGAGCTGACCCTGACCGCCCGCGGCCGCCGCGTGCGCGAGCAGGCGGACCGCATCGGCGGCGGGCACGAGCGAGAGGTGATGTTCGGCGATTTCAGCGAACAGGAACTGCGCCAGCTCGATGCGTTGCTGGACAAGCTCATGCAGTCGCTGCGGGCCGCGCGCGACGGCGGCGCGGGGGAAGCGGCCTGACGGCCCGTCAGCGCAGGGGCGGCTCGGCCGGCGCGGCGGCGATGCTGCGCGCCAGTTCGTCCCACAGGGCCTGTGCAGGCCGGCTCAACGTCGCGTCGCGCCGCCGGATCAGGCAGATGCGCCGCGCGATGGTCGGTCCGCTCAGGGGGATGGTCGCGACGCGGGTGGCCGCCGCCAGCGCGAGGTGGGGCAGTACCGCCATCCAGCCGCCGTGCTCAAGGAAACCGATCATGGACGACAGGTGCTCCACCTCGTCGAACCAGGGCACGGGCACGCCCGCCACGGCCAGCGCGGCGTCGATCTGCTGGCGGTTGGCGCTGCTGCGGCGCAGGGCCAGCACCCGCTGGCCGGCCAGGTCGGCCCAGGCGGCCTGGCCGCGCGACGCCATCGGATGGCTGGGCGCGCAGGCCAGCACATAGGGGTCGTCGCGCAGCAACTGGCTGGCCAGTTCGGGCTCGTCCTCCCACATCACGGTGATGCCGAATTCTGCCTCCCGCCGCAGCACGGCGTCGCGCACGCGCGCGCCCGTGTCGTCGCGCAAGTCCACGCGCACGTCCGGATGGCGCTGCCGCAGGCGCGACAGGGCGGCGGGGAACAAGGAATACGCCACGGTGGTGATGCAGGCCACGGTCAACTGGCCGCCTTCGCCGCGCGCCATGCGCGCCGTGCCGGCCAGGCAGTCGTCCAGGCTGTCCAGCAGCGGCGCCAGGCGTTCGTGCAAGGTCTGGCCCAGCGGCGTCAGCACCATGGTGCGCGTGGTGCGTTCGATCAGCCGGCCGCCCAGGGCTTCTTCCAGTTTGCTGATGCGCCGGCTCAAGGCGGAGGGCGAGAGCGCGAGTGTGTCGGCGGTCTTGTTGAAGCCGCCGCAGCGCACGAGGGCGCAAAAGGCTTGCAGATCGGGAAGGTCGCAATTGGTGCGCATGAAGCAATAATATCGCAATAATTTGCACTGGATTTCATTATCGGGCGCCGGCATCATGGCCGCTCCTCTTGCCAGTGATCGCCATGCCCGTCATCAAAGCTTTCGTTTCCAACCCCTTGCTGGCCGGCGCGCCGCTGGACGCGCTGGGCGCCGCCACCGAGCGCGCCTGCGTGGACGTGCTGGGGGCGCAGGCCGTCCAGGTGCAACTGCTGGTGGTGGCGGCGCACGCCGTCCCGCGCGGCTGCCCGGTCTATCTGGAGGTCCGGTTCCGGCGCAACGAGCGCCGCGGCGCCCCGGTTGTCGCCCGTTTCATGGATGCCATGGAAAGCGCCTTGGATGCCTGTTTCGGCGCCTTGCCGCGCATCCGCTGTTTTTCCGAGGACCAGGATTTTCTCCATGCCCGCAACTGAGTCCGCCCCCGGCGAGATCTGCCTGCGCGCGATCGACGGCTTCCATGTCGGCGGCGCCGTGCATACGCTGCGGGGCCTGCCGGTGGAGACCAGGCGCCTGGCCCAGGGGGCCGAGCCCCGGCCGGTCGATCCCAACGGCGATCATGTCGTCGGCCAGATGTATGTGCAGGCCTACCGGCTGGCGCGGCCCCGGCATGCACTGCCCGTACTGTTCTGGCATGGCGGCGGCATGACGGGCGCGAACTGGGAGACGACTCCCGATGGGCGTCCAGGCTGGCTGTGGCGTTTCCTGAGCGCCGGGTACGACGTCTACGTATCGGACGCCGTGGAACGCGGCCGCGCGTCATGGGCGCGCTATCCGGAGCTGTACCGCGATGCGCCGCTGTTCCGCTCGCTGGAAGAGGCCTGGGACATGTTCCGGATGGGGCCTGCCGACGGCTACCGCACGGATCCGGCCGGGCGCCGGGCCCACCCCGGGCAGCAGTTTCCTGTCGGCGCGTTCGAGCAATTCGCACGCCAGTGGGTGCCACGCTGGGCCGGCCACGAGGCCATCACCAGCGCCGCCTATCGCGCGCTGCTGGACCGGGTAGGGCCCTGCATCGTGATCGGGCACAGCCAGGGCGGCGGATTTTCGCTGCTGGCGGCCCAGGAACGGCCGGTGGCCGTGCGCGCCGTGGTGGCGCTGGAGCCTTCGGGGGCGCCAGGGGCCGGACAGGCGGGAACCCAACCGCACCTGCTGGTCTGGGGCGACCATATCGCCGATCACCCCATCTGGCGCCGCTACCGCGCCACGGTGGATGCGTATGCCGCCGCGCTGGCGGGCCGGGGCGCACCGGTCGGCGTGCTGGACCTGCCCGCCGACGGCATGCGCGGCAATTCCCATTTCCTGATGATGGACCGCAACAGCGACCTCATCGCCGACCGGGTGCTGCATTGGCTCGACGCGCTCGACCTGCGGCATTCTTGAACCAGAAACCGGAGACAGCATGACAAAGAGCATCCGCCTGGGCGCGTTCGCCCTGGTTTCCCTGGCCGCATTCGGCGCCGCCGGCGCGGCCGACTCCTATCCCCAACGGCCCGTGACCGTGCTGGTGCCGTTCGGCCCGGGCAGTGGCGTGGACACCACCGCCCGCATCATCGGCGAGGCGCTGTCGCGCGAACTGGGCCAGCCGCTGGTGATCGAGAACCGCGCCGGCGCGCAGGGCGCCATCGCGGCCCAGGCGGCGGCGCGCGCGGCCGCCGATGGCTATACCTTGTTCTTCACCACGCAGACGACCCAGGCCGCCAATCCCGCGTTGATGAAGAAACCGGGCTACGACCCCGTCAAGGACTTCGCGCCGGTGGGGCGCGTGGCCTACACGCCGGCCCTGCTGGTCGCCAACCCCGCGTTGCCGGTCAACAGCCTGGCCGATCTCGTCAAGCTGGCCAAGGCCCAGCCCGGCAAGCTGTCCTACGCGTCGGGCAGCGCCGGCACCCTGGTGCCGGGCGCGATGTTGACGACCGCCGCCGGCATCCAGATGCTGCACGTGCCCTACAAGAGCATTCCGCTGGGGCTGAACGACGTCATGGCCGGCCACGTGTCGGTCATGTTCACCGACATCGTGACCGGCACCCAGCAGGTCAAGGCCGGCAAGGTCCGCGCGCTGGGTATCAGCTCCGCCAGGCCCTGGCCGCTCCTGCCCGAGGTGCCGCCCATCGCCGAGCTGTATCCGGGTTTCGAGCTGCTGGCCTGGTATGCGCTGTACGCGCCGGCGGGCACGCCCGCGCCGGTGATCGAGCGGCTCAGCCAGGCGCTGGAGAAAACCACCCGCGATCCGGCCGTGCGCGAACGCCTGGTCGGCCTGGGACTGGAAATGTCCTACAGTACCCCCGCGGAACTGGCCGGCTTCGGCCGCTCCGAACTGGAAAAATGGAGCCGGGTCATCCAGGCCGCCGGCATCGAGAAGGAATAGGACCGCCCGCGGGGGGAGGCCCGCGCCCGGGGTGTCCCGGACCTGCGCCGAAAGGCTAAAATGCCGGCATGTCCCAGTCGCCTACCCCCCCCTTCGTCCACTTGCGCGTCCACTCCGAGTTCTCGGTGTCGGACGGCATAGTCCGCATCTCCGACCTGATCAAGAAAGTCGCCGCGCTGGAGCAGCCGGCGATCGCGCTGACCGACCTGTCGAACCTGTTCGGCTTGATCAAGTTCTACAAGGCGGCGCGGGGCAAGGGCATCAAGGCCATCGCCGGCTGCGACGTCTGGGTGACCAACGATGCCGACCGCGACAAGCCCTACCGGATGCTGTTGCTGGTGCGAGACCGCGCCGGCTACCTGAACCTGTGCGAACTGCTGACGCAGGCCTTCCTGACCAACCAGCACCGTGGCCGCGGCGAGATCCGGCCCGAATGGCTCGATACCTACGGCGCGGGGCTGATCGCCCTGTCCGGCGGGCGCCAGGGCGACGTGGGCCAGGCGCTGGAAACGGGCAACCAGGAAGCCGCGCTGGCATTCGTGCGCCACTGGCTGAAAGTGTTTCCCGCGGGCTATTACATCGAGCTGCAGCGCGCCGGCCGCGAAGGCGACGAGACCTACGTGCAGGCCGCGATGCGGCTGGCGGCCGAGTGCGGCGCGCCGGTCGTCGCCACCCATCCGGTGCAGTTCATCGAACGTGGCGATTTCCGCGCCCACGAGGCCCGGGTCTGCATCGCCGAAGGCGAGATCCTGGCCAACCCGCGGCGCCAGCGGCTCTACACCGAGGAGCAGTACCTGCTGTCCTCGCAGGAAATGGCCGAGCGGTTCGCCGACGTGCCGTCGGCCCTGGCCAATACGGTGGCGATCGCCACGCGTTGCAACCTGACGCTGGAGCTGGGCAACCCCAAGCTGCCCAATTTCCCCACGCCCGAGGGCGTGACGCTGGACGAATACCTGGTGCAACTGTCCAGGGAGGGGCTGGCGCGCCGCATGGCGCAGCTCTTCCCCGACGAACAGGAGCGCGCCGCGCACCAGGAGGAATACGACCAGCGGCTGGACAAGGAATGCCAGACCATCATCGACATGGGCTTCCCCGGCTACTTCCTGATCGTTCAGGACTTCATCAACTGGGGCAAGAACAACGGCGTGCCCGTGGGCCCGGGCCGGGGCTCGGGCGCCGGCTCGCTGGTGGCCTTCAGCCTGGGCATCACCGATATCGATCCGATCCGCTACGACTTGCTGTTCGAGCGCTTCCTGAACCCCGAACGGGTCTCCATGCCCGACTTCGATATCGACTTCTGCCAGGACAACCGCGACAAGGTCATCGAGTACGTCAAGCAGAAGTACGGGCGCGACGCGGTCAGCCAGATCGCCACCTTCGGTACGCTGGGCGCGAAGGCGGTCATCCGCGACGCGGGGCGGGTGCTGGACCTGCCCTACCTGTTCTGCGATGGCCTGTCCAAGATCATCCCGCACTCGCCGGCCGATCCCTGGAGCCTGGAGCGCGCGCTCAACGAAGAGCCCGTCTTCAAGGAACGCTATGACAACGACGAGGAGGCGCACGCGCTGATCGACCTGGCCCAGCCGCTGGAAGGCCTGACCCGCAACATCGGCATGCACGCCGGGGGCGTGCTGATCGCCCCGGGCAAATTGACCGATTTCTGCCCGTTGTACTGCCAGCCGGGCCAGAGCCACATCGCGGTGTCGCAGTTCGACAAGGACGATGTCGAAGCCGTGGGCCTGGTGAAGTTCGACTTCCTGGGCCTGCGCAACCTGACCATTCTGGACTGGGCCGTGCGCTACGTGCGCGAGTTCAACGAAGGCATGCGCGACTTCGACGTCATGGCGCTGCCGCTGGACGATCTCGATTCCTACAAGCTGCTGAGCGACGGCAACACCACCGCCGTGTTCCAGCTGGAATCGCGCGGCATGAAGGAACTGCTCAAGAAGCTGCGCCCCAGCAACTTCGAAGACATCATCGCCGTGCTGGCGCTGTATCGCCCGGGGCCGCTGGGTTCCGGGATGGTGGACGACTTCGTCAACCGCAAGCATGGCCGCGCCAAGGCCGAATACTTCCACTCGGATCTGGAGGCGGTGCTCAAGAGCACGTACGGGGTCATCGTCTACCAGGAACAGGTGATGCTGATCTCGCAGATCATCGGCGGCTACACGCTGGGCGGCGCCGACATGCTGCGCCGGGCCATGGGCAAGAAGAAGCCGGAGGAAATGGCCAAGCACCGCGAGATCTTCCAGTCGGGCGCCGAGAAGAAGGGGTACGACCCGGACATCGCGGTCACGCTGTTCAACCTGATGGAGAAGTTCGCGGAATACGGCTTCAACAAGTCGCACACCGCCGCCTACGCGCTGATCGCCTACCAGACCGCGTGGCTCAAGGCCCACCATCCGGCAGAATTCATGGCCGCCACCATGTTGTCCGACATGGACGACACCGACAAGGTCCAGATTTTCTGGGCCGACACGGTGGCCAACAAGGTCAAGGTGCTGCCTCCGGACATCAACCTGTCCAATTTCCGCTTCGAGCCGGTGCTGGATGAATACTCGGCGCGCGGGTTGCCGCCGCGCACCATCCGCTACGGATTGGGCGCCGTCAAGGGCACCGGGCAGAGCGCGGTGGAGGAAATCCTGCGCGCGCGGGCCGAGAAAGGGCCGTTCGTCGACCTGTTCGACTTCTGCCGCCGCATCGACCGCCACCTGGTGAACCGCCGCGCCATCGAGGCGCTGATCAAGGCCGGTGCCTTCGATACGCTCGCGTCCAGCCGCGCCGCGGTGCTTGCCACCCTGGGCACGGCCATGGATGCCGCCGAGCAGGCCGCCCGCGCGGCCAGCCAGGTGTCGCTGTTCGGCGGGGACGACCACGCCGACCTGGCGGGCGATCTGGCCGATGTCGAGCCGTGGGATGAACGCGAGCGCCTGGGCCAGGAAAAAACCGCGCTGGGGTTCTACTTCAGCGGCCACCTGTTCGACGCCTACCGCACCGAAGTCCGCCGGTTCGTGCGCAATCCCTTGTCCAACCTGCAGCCCAGCCGCGACCTGCAATGGATGGCCGGCATCCTGTCGGCCGTGCGCACGCAGATGACGCGGCGCGGGAAGATGGTGTTCGCCGTGCTGGACGACGGCAGCGCGCAAGTGGAGATCTCGGTGTTCAACGAGCTGTACGAACGCCATCGCAGCCGGTTGCGCGAAGACCAGTTGCTGATCATTTCCGGCAAGGTCAGCAACGACGAATACTCCGGCGGCATGCGCATCGTGGCCGATGACCTGTTCGACCTGCAGATGGCGCGCGAGGCCAAGGCCCGGGCGCTGTCCATCCGCCTGAACGGCAATGCGCACGCGGACACCCTGCGCGAAGTCCTCAATCCGCATCGGGCCGACCCCGAGAATGGCTTCCCGGGAACGCCGGTCGAGATCGTCTACAACCGGGGCGATGCCAGGTGCGTGGTGCGCCTGAGCGAGGACTGGCGGGTGCGGGTGCCGGACGTGCTGATCCAGCAGTTGGGCAAGCTGACGGGGCAGCCGGCCGATGTCGCGCTGGAGTATTGACAGGGTGATTGTCCTGCCGAGGGCTGTTCGTCCGGACGCGTGGTTCCCGGGCCTCCAGGGACTGGTCGCGGCATTGCTGGTGCTGTTTCCGGTGTTCCTGCTGCCGAAGATGTCCGTTTCCAACGGCGTGTTCACCCTGCTGGCGTGCTGGGGGCTGGGGTGCCTGCTCGTGCCGGGGCGTGACCGGGAGCGTTGGGGTACCTATTGGCGCAGCGTCGCGGGCCTGAGCCTGGCTTTCTTGCTGTGGCCGGCGGCGGTGGCCATCCATCAGGCGGCGGCCGGCCTGCCAGTCAGCGTTCCTTACCTGTTCACGCGTTTCATCCTGTTGTTCGTGCTGGCCTGGGGATTGGTCAGGCTGGGGGGGAGGCGGCTGGCGTGGATGGCATGGGGCTGCGCGGCGGCGGCGATCTACGCAGCGGTGTGGATCCATTTCGCCACCCTGGACATGCGGCCCGATCACGTCGGCATCTACAACATCATTCCTTTTTCCAACCTGGCGTTGTTGATGGGCGCGCTGGCGGCCCTCTCCATCGGGTGGGATGAACCACGGCACTACATGGTCCACGGCATGAAGCTGGTGGCCTTGTTGGCGGGCATGTACGTTGCCTATGCGGGACAGACCCGCGGCAGCTGGTTGGCGGTGCCGGTGCTGGCCTACGCCGTTTGTGCGTCGTACCGCCATGGCCCCCGCAGGCTGCGGGTAGCCGCGTTGGTGGCGCTGGCGGTCGTCGGCGTATCGATCGCCGGTACCAGTGACATGGTGCGGGAGCGTGTGGCCGAGGGGGTGGTGGCGCTGGCCGGCAGCCGGGACACGCTGGATAGTTCGAGCGGTGGCCGCATCCAGGTGTGGCGGGCGTCTTTGAGGATCTTCGCGGAACATCCCTGGACCGGCGTCGGACTGGAGCATTTCAAGGCTGAACTCGGCGAGCAGGCCGAGGCTGGTCTCATCACGGGGGACGCCGCCGAACTTCCCCATTCCCACAACGACATCCTGTATGCGATGGCCACCTACGGCGTTCCCGGCCTGATCGCGGTGCTGGCGCTTTACCTGGCGCCGGCGGTCTTCTTCGCCAGGAAGCTGCGTAGCGCCGCGCCTCATGTCGCCTGTGCCGCGGCGATGGGATTGACCACGGCCGCGAGCTTTTTCATCTTCGGGTTGACCGAAACCATGTTCAGCGTTTCGATAACCAATGCTTTCTATGTCCTGATCATGGCCTGGCTGGCGGCATCCGTCGTATGCCGAGAGCAGGATTGGGGAGCGGCCGGTGGCGCGGGAGAGATGCGTCCATGATGCCGGTATACGTCATCAATCTCGAACGCGCCGCCGCGCGCCGCGAAC
This sequence comes from Alcaligenaceae bacterium SAGV5, assembly GCA_009360345.1. GTDB lineage: Bacteria > Pseudomonadota > Gammaproteobacteria > Burkholderiales > Burkholderiaceae_B > Pigmentiphaga. The sequence continues at coordinate 22,415 of SPDP01000013.1, read as the reverse complement.
GGATCGGCGCGCAACTGGACCGGCTGGGCCTGTCCTATGCGTTGTGCCAGGCGGTGGAGGGAGCGAAACTGGACGCCCAGGCCGTCTCCGCCCTGTACGACGAGGCCGCCGCCGCGCGCGACTACCGGCCATTGTCACGCGGCGAGCTCGGGTGTGCCCTGAGCCATCTGGCCGTCTACCAGCGCATGCTGGACGAAGGTGCCGACTATGCGTTGGTGCTGGAGGATGATGCCGCCCCTGGCGAGGAGGTGCCACGGGTACTGGCGGAGTTGGAGCGTGTGCTGGACCCCGCGAGCCCGACGATCGTTCTGTTGTCCCATATCGACAAGTACACGCGCTGGGGCCGCCGCCCCTTGGGCGCACAGGCGCACCTGGTCAGGCGCTACGGACATTGGTGGCTCGCCCACGGTTACGTGGTGACGCGGGCGGCGGCCGAGCGCATGCTGGCGGCCCTGCGACCGGTATGGAGCGCCGCCGACTTCTGGGCCGGGTTCGAACGCCGGGGCATCGTCCGGGTCCAGGCCGTCGTGCCTTGCTGCGTGGGACTGACCGAACTGGCGCGGACGTCGTTCCTGGAGGGCGGGCGGGTCGACCTGGACACCGCCGAAAAATCCCGGCGCAGCGTCGGCTATTACTTCAAGCGCTATCTGTATCAGCGCTTCCTGCATCAGATCCTGGTGCGGCCTTTCCTGCGGGTCGCCAGGCAGCGCCCGCCGTCTCAGCCGCCGGCCTGAGCCGCCGACGCCAGGTCCAGCATGATGCGCGCGTGCGTCAGGACGTCCGCGGCGTAGGACAGATGGGACAACGGCGACGACAGCCTGGCGCGGTCTTCCCGGACCCGCGTCACGCAGCTGGCGATGGCCGCTTCCAGGGATGCCGGGGTGTCCAGGTCGAAGGTGACGCAAGCTTCGCGCGACAGCACCTCGGCGCAGCCGGTGCCGCGTGGCAGCACGGCCGGGGTACCGCATAGCGCGGACTCCGGCCCGACCAGGCCGAAGGGTTCGTAGCGCGAGGCCAGTATCGTGAAATCGGCGGCGCGATAGCAGTTCTCGATGTCCTGGCGGTAGCCGATGTAGCGGATCCGGGGCGAGTGCGATTCGACCGGCCGGCCTGCGACAAGCAGGCATACCGGCAGCGTCGTGGCCTCGAAGAACGAGGCCAGTTCCTCGTATCCCTTGCGGCCATGGCCGGTGGACGGGAATAGGAACGCGACCTGTCCGTCGGGGATGCCCAGCGCCTGGCGCAATTCGCGGCGGCGCTCCGGTGCCACCGGCACGAATCGCGTGGTATCGATCGGTGGGTAGGCCACATGCCGCTTGTCGGCGGGTATGCCGTAATACTGTTCCAGCTCTCGGGCCATGAATCCGGAGTGCGCGACGACCGTGCGGGCATGGGCATAGTGGCGGGTTTCGAGCCGGATCTGCCAGCGGTCCGACCATTTTGGCGAGCGCTGGGCATGGGCCAGGAATCCCCGGTGCGTGCCGCCGCAGATGGCGATGTCGGATACGGTGGTGCGGCTGCATCCGATCAGTACGTCTACCCCGTGGCGCTGTCTGAGCGTGCGGACCCTCGCCGCAAAATAGTGGTCGCGCAGTTTCGAGGGCAGGGCCCGGACGTTGATGCGGACCGGTTCCACGTAGGCATGTTCGGGAATGCCGGTGTCGAATCCGCGGGCGAAAACGAGGGGGCGCACACCCAGTTGATGCAATCCACGGACGAGGTCCATGGTGTAGCGTTCCATGCCGCCGCCGTAGCCAAAGCGGTGGCAGGCGATAGCGAGTTTCATGGCAAGGCTTCCGGGGAAGGGGCGGGAACGGCATCCTGGTCACCCGGGTGCAGGCGCAGCAAGGCGACGGCCTCTTGGCGCACGCGCTCCGGAGCCAGGCGGTCCAGGCATTCGGCATGGCTGTCGCGATGCCGCTCGCAGCCTTCCTGCTGGCACGGCACGCAGGCGCGGAAAGGTTCCTGCAACAGGACCACGTTGCCGCGCACTTGCCGGGGCGCGCGCTGGTTCCAGGGAGGCTCCAGGCCATCGGGCGGACTGGGCCCCCATTGGCGTGGTTCGGTGGGGCCGAACAGCGCCAGGGTGGGGGTGCCGCTGGCGGCGGCCAGGTGGGTCGTGGCGGTGTCCGGCCCGACGTACAGCCGGGCCAGGCGCAAGAGGTCGGCCAGTTCGCCCAGGCCTAGGCAGCCCTGGATGCGAATGACGGCCGCGCGGGTCGGATCGTTCAGCGCCGCCACGACTTCGTCCAGGTAGCGTCCTTCCGCTTCGCCCGGACCGCCGCTCAGGAGCAGGCGCAGGCCCTGGCGCCGCAATTCATCCATGAGGCTGGCCCAGCCCGCCGTGTGCCACCGCTTGTAGCGCCAGCGGGGAGAGGGGTGGATCACCGCGAAGGGTTGGCGCGGGTCGAAGGGGGCGGCGCCCTGAACACAGGAGGACAGCTTGTCCGTCCAGGCGGCGGGGCTTATCAGGCCGGAGGGAGGAATGACGGTGCGGGCCGCCGGCACGCCCAGCAATTGAACCACCTGTTCGTTTTCGCGGATGCGGTGGGTGATGCCATCGACGGACAGGGCGTGCCGCAGCAACAACCTCTTCCACCACGAATGGCTGCGTTCGGTCGGAACCAGCCCGATCCGCTGGCGCGCCGCCACGAAGCCGAACAGGTGCGGCTTGTCGCCGGGCTGCGGGACGACGGCCAGGTCGTAGCGGCGCCAAAGCTCGCGGGCCAGCGCGCGGATCTCCCCGCGCGCCGGGCGTTCGGCGATGGTGTAGACCCGGCGGACGTCCGGGTTGTTCTGCAGCATGCCTTCGGTCCCCTTGAACACCAGCATGTCGACCTCGCAGCCGGGATAGTGCTGGCGCAGGGCGTGGGGCAGGGGCGTGGTCAGGAGGACGTCGCCAAGATAGCGCAGGGCGACGACCAGGATCCGCGGCGGGGCCGTCTTGCGCATCATGTGGCGGCCCCGGCCAATTGTTCGACGGCGGCCAGGACGTCGGACAGGGCCGGCCATTGGCCCTCGGCGCCCAGGCAGACGGCGTCGGGAGACCACGGGCCGGTGCGCTCCCGGCGCGTGACGCCGAACAGGGTGATCTGGCGGGCGCCGGCCGCCGCGGCGACGTGGGAGGTACCCGAGTCGTTGCACACGACGGCCGCGGCGCGGGCGGTCAGGGCGGCGAAGGCGCCCAGCGGGAGGGGCGGCAGCACCGTGGCGGAAGGGACGGCCGCGCGCGAAGCCTCGGCTTCGTGGGCCGGCGGGCAGATCACGCAGGTGTGTCCGCGCTGTCCCAGCGCCTGGGCCAGGTCGCCGAACCCGGGCCAGGCCTTGGGCTGGCCGTGGTGCAGGCCGGCGGCGATGGGGGCCAGCACGATGAAGCGGCCGGTGATGCCAGCTTGCGCCAGTGCCCGGGCGGCGGCTTCGTGGTGGGTTGCCGTCAGGGGCAGCGCGAGACGGGGGCCGGGCGTGGGCGGCAAGTCGCCGGTGCCGGGCCGCCAGCGACGCAGCGTATCGTGAGCCAGGCGGTAGAACACTTCCACCTCGTGCAAGCCGCGCGGTTTGGGCAAGGCCCAGCCCAGCAGCAGCGAGCGGCCGTCGCCGCGATAACCGGCGGATCGTATGCCGGCCAGGCGGAACAGCGCGGCGCTCGACAACGAGTTGGGAAACACCAGTCCGCGCACCGGCCCGCGGCCGGCCAGCGACTGGCGCAGCGTCCGCCTGTTTTCGCCGAAGGAGCGGCCGAGCGCGACGAATGCATCGCCGGCCGTCAGTCCGGAGAACAGGTCCCGGGCCCAGGAGCGCCCGCACAACACCAGCGGGTAGCCCTCCCGCCGCAGCAGATCGAGAGCCGGCAGGCACATGCAGGCATCGCCCACCCAGTTGGGCAGTCGTACATAGAGGGAATCGGCGCGTGGCATCAGGAGCGGGTCGGGGCAGTCCGGCCGAGAGCCGCCTGCGCGTACAATGTGAAGCTTCGTATTGTAAGCGGGCCTGCCGCCGCGGGAATGTCGAAGCGGCATTCGGTCAGGCTCCGGAAAATTCCCTCGTGAACTCCCATCCCGTCAAAGCCGACTTGTGGCGCCGCGTTTATACGCGGGTCCTGAAATACTGGAAGGCGCTCGCGCTCGGCATGCTGTTCCTGACAGGGGTGGCGGCGTCGCAGCCGGTCCTGGCGATGCTGATGAAGCCGTTGCTGGACGGCGGCTTCAATGGCCAGAATCCCGACTATGTCTGGAAGATCCCGCTGGCCATCGTCGGTATTTTCCTGGTTCGCGGCGTGCTGAACTTCCTGAGCGATTATCTCCTGGCCTGGTCGGCCAACCATGTGCTGGCCGATCTGCGCGGGGACATGTTCGATCGCCTGTTGCGCCTGCCCGACTCCTATTTCAAGCGCATGGGATCGTCGTTGCTGCTCAATCGGTTCGTGGTGGATGCCGCGGGCGTGATGCAGTTGGCGACCGAGGTCATCACCGTCCTGGTGCGCGAGACGCTGATCGTGGTGTCGCTGGTGTGCGTGCTGCTGTATCTGTCCTGGCAGCTCACGTTGATCGCGCTGGTGGCCTTTCCCTTGTCCACCTTCATCATGCGCGCCATCGCCCGCCGCATCCGCAGGATCAACCGCGAAACCATCGCGATGAACGGCGAGCTGACCCGCATCGTCAGCGAGGCCATCGACGGGCAGCGCGTGATCAAGCTGTTCAGCGGCTACGAGCACGAGGAAGGCCGATTCCTCCAGGTCAATGGCAGGTTGCGCCGCTTTGCCATGCGCAACGCGGTGGCGACGGCGGCGTCGGCGCCCATCACCCAGGCCATCTCCGCGGTCGCCCTGGCCATCGTGGTGGCGACCGCGCTGGGGCAGTCCGGCGCCAACCAGATCACGGTGGGGGGCTTTGCCGCGTTCGTCACGGCCATGCTGCAGATACTGGACCCGCTCAAGCGGTTGGCCAACGTCGCCAGCCCGATGCAACGCATGCTGGTGGCGGCCGAGAGCGTGTTCACCCTGATGGACGAACCGCCCGAGTCGGACGCCGGCACGCGCACGCTGGCGCAGCCGGTGCGCGGCCGCATCGAGTTCGAGCGGGTGTCGCACCGGTTTCCCGAAGCGGCCCGCGATACCCTGACCGGCATTTCCTTCACGGTCGAGCCAGGGCAGACGGTGGCGTTCATCGGCCGGTCGGGCAGCGGCAAGACGACGCTGGTGTCGATGCTGCCGCGCTTCGCCCTGCCGTCCTCGGGGGCGATACGGGTGGATGGGGTGCCGATCGAGGAACTGTCGCTGACCAGCCTGCGCGACGCGATTTCCCTGGTCAGCCAGGACGTGGTGCTGTTCGACGAGACCATCGCGGCGAATGTCAGCTACGGCGCCAATAGCGAACCGTCCGAGCAGGTCATCCGGCAGGCGCTGGCCGACGCCAATCTGCTGGAGTTCGTCGATTCGCTGCCGCAGGGCATGCATAGCCGCGTGGGCGAGAACGCCGCCCGGCTGTCGGGCGGACAGCGGCAGCGCCTGGCCATCGCCCGCGCGCTGATCAAGGATGCGCCCATCCTGATCCTGGACGAGGCCACCTCGGCCCTGGACAACGAATCCGAACGCCAGGTACAGGCCTCGCTGGAGCGGCTCATGAAGGGCCGCACCACCCTGGTCATCGCCCACAGGCTGTCCACCGTCCAGAATGCCGATCGCATCATCGTCCTGGACCAGGGGCGGATGGTGGAGGAGGGGGCGCACACCGATCTGCTGGCCGCCGACGGGCTGTATGCCGCGCTCTACAAGATGCAGTTCAGCGAGGCTTCCTGATCCCGGATGAAGCCATTCAAGATAGCGCTCGCCAACGTCTTCGTTGGCATCTACAAGATATTCCTGGGGCGCCCCGGGAGCCGGCAGTCTTTCGACAAAGGACGCGAGTTCGGGAGCATCGCGATATTCTCGACGACGGCCCTGGGGGATCTGCTCATGAATACGCCGGCGATTCGCGCGATCAAGAGCCGGTATCCCGAGGCGGTCATCACGCTTGTTTCCGGCAATCGAACCGCCGGGCTGGTGCGGGGCAGTCCGCATTTCGACAACGTGGTGTATTGGGACCACAAGGCCAAGACCATGCCGCGCGCCATTTCGGCGTTGCGCAAGTTCAGGCCGCAGCTGGCGGTCATCCTCCATTCCAAAGAGCCCTACGATGTCCTGACGGCGGTTTTCTCCGGCTGCGAACATGTGTTCAAGAACATCGGCCGCGACGAGTCGAATGGCATGGGCAAATGGCTGACCGGGACAACGACCCACGATGGCGGCCATCTGATCCGTTCCAAGCTGGAACTCGTGAAGTTGCTCGGGTGCGACGTGGCGGACCGGACGATGTTCGTGCCTATTCCATTTCCGCGTCTGGCCAGGCCCGCTGGAAGGGTGGCCGTCGGTTTCCAGCTGGGGACGTCGCAACCGGTGCGTTGCTGGCCGGTTGAGCGGTTCGTGGAACTGGCAAAGAAGATTCTTTCATGTTCGCCGCTTCATGCCATCGTCCTGGTTGGAGACAGCCGGGAGCATGAGTACGAAAATGCGTTCCTCGCGGGCCTGTCGCCCGACGAACGCGAGCGGGTCGAGAGCTACGTGGGAAAGACCTCGCTGCCGCAGTTGACGGCCGTGGTCGACAGCATGGACGTATTGGTTACCGGGGATACCGGGACCATGCATCTGGCAATCGCCTTGAAGGTCAGGACGGTCAGCCTGTTCGTGACGGCGGACCCCAGACAGACCGGACCCTATCAGGACGACCACCTGCACCAGGTGATATATGTCCCTTTCAAGCCAGATGATTTCAATCCCGCGCAGCGCGATCGACCCATGAGCGTCATCGGCTGCGACGAGGTGCTGGAAAAAATCCTGATTGCGACAGCCGGGCCGGTGCCCGTGGAGCGGACACCGGCCTGACCGCCTACTTCATCTGGCACTCGCCCGCGTACGAGTCCTTGCTGTGTTCGTAGATCACGCCCTTGGTCACGAACGCCGGCTTGCCGTTCGCGTCCTTGGCCACGTCGACCCGATAGAACGGTGCGATCGGGAACTGGTTGGTGTTGAACGCGAAGGAACCGCGCACGGAGTCGAACTTGGCCTCGCGCAGGGCCGCGCGGAACGCGGGCTTGTCCGAGACGTTGCCCTTGGTCTTGGCCAGGGCCGAGGCGATCAGGCTGGCGGCATCGTAGGATTGCGCCGCGTACATCGAGGGTTCGCGGTTGTACTTCTTGCGGAAAGCATCGGCGAATTTCTTGTTGGCCGGATTGTCCAGGTCGGGCGAGTAAGGCGCCGCCGTGACCGCGCCCAGCGCCGCGTCCTGCAGGGCGGGCAGCGTGGAGCCGTCGATGGTGGACGTCGACAGCATGCGGATCTTGTCGAACATGCCGGCCTGCCGGTACTGCTTGACGAAGTTCACGCCCATGCTGCCCGGGTAGAACGTATAGATGGCCTCGGGTTTGCTGGCGGCCAGCGCGGAGATCTCGACCGAGTAGTCGGGCTGGTTGACCTGGGTGAAGGTCTCGCCCACCACCTGGCCCTTGAAGGTCCGCTTGAAGCCTTCCATGGCGTCCTTGCCGGCCTGGTAGTTGGCCGCCAGCAGCTGGATCTTCTTGATGCCCATCTTGTTGGCGAGTTCGCCGCCGGCCTCGTGCAACTGGTCGTTGTTCCACGAGGTGGAGAAGAAGTAGGGCGAGCAGCCCTTGCCCGTGATCGGGGTGGGGCCGGCGTTCGAGCCGACCAGGAAGACCTCGGCGCTGGTGATGGGGCGATGGACCGCCATCATGACGTTCGAATAGATCAGGCCGGTGATGAGGGGCACCTTGTCGCGCTCCAGCAACTGGCGCACGACCTGCAGGCCGACCTCGGGTTTCATCTGGTCGTCTTCCTTGAGGATTTCGACGTCGACGCCGCCCAGCTTGCCCTTGCCCTGTTCCACGGCCAGCATGAAGCCGTCGTACTGGTCCTGGCCCAGCACCGAACCCGGACCGGACAGCGTGGAGACAAAGCCGATCTTGACGGCGGCGAAGGAGGGGACGGCGAAGGCTGCTTGCAGTATCGATGCGATGGCTATCAGTTTGGCGGTTTTCATGCGGACTCCTGGCTTGCCTGCTGGGTGGAAGGGGCCGGACCTCCGGCTCCCCGGGGTACTGCAGTCGGCGCGATGCTCGGACGCGGGGAGGTGATTATTGTTACATCCGCGGCCACCGCGCACTGAGGGGAAATTCCCCTTGACCATCGCGCTCCCGGCGGTGCGTCCGTCCGGCGCGTCGCAGGCGCCGGGATCGGGCGCAGCGGCGCCACGGGAGTTTTCTTCGCTTTACGTTTTAAGTTTAAAGTAATTTTTGGAATTCGAAACGAAATTCGTGTTCGTCTTCCGGCGCCGCGCGGCGGATGTGGCCGGCGGTGGGGGCGGGGAGCCCTGGAACCCGAAACCGCCCATGCCCTGACCCTGTCCACGCTGCAACGCGTACACGACCTGGGATGGACACGCCCCGCCCGCGCCCCGGACCGCCCCGTGACCCTCATGGGCCTGACGCTGCCCAATGCGGTGGGACTGGCCGCCGGACTCGACAAGAACGGCGCGCACATCGACGCGCTGGGCAGCCTGGGTTTCGGCTTCATGGAAATCGGCACGGTCACGCCCCGGCCGCAGCCAGGCAATCCGCTCCCCCGGCTGTTCCGCCTGCCCCGCGCCCAAGCGCTGATCAACCGCATGGGTTTCAACAACGACGGGCTGGACGTGTTCCTGGCCAATGTCCAGCGCAGCGGCTATCGCGCCCGTGGCGGCATCCTGGGGCTGAACATCGGCAAGAACGCCGATACGCCCATCGACAAGGCAGCCGACGACTATATGGCCGGACTGGCGGCGGTCTATCCGCACGCCGACTACGTCACCATCAACATTTCGTCGCCCAACACCCAGAACCTGCGCAGCCTGCAGGGCGCCGACGAGTTGTCCGGCCTGCTGCGCCAGCTCGACCAGGCGCGCGATGCCCTGGCGGCCGAACACGGACGCCGCGTGCCGCTGGCGGTCAAGATCGCCCCGGACCTGGACGAAAGCCAGGTCGATGCCATCGCCGACCTGCTGCCGCGCCACCGCATAGACGGCGTCATCGCCACCAACACCACGCTGTCGCGCGACGCCGTCCAGGGCCTGCCCCATGCGGGTGAGGCGGGCGGCCTGTCCGGCGCGCCGGTGCGGGAAATGTCGCTGCGGGTGGTCGAACGCCTGCGGCGCCAGGCCGGCGACGCGCTCGCCATCATCGGCGTGGGCGGCATCCTGGAAGGCCGCCATGCGGCCGAGAAGATCGCGGCGGGCGCGGACGCGGTCCAGCTCTATACCGGGCTCATCTATCGCGGCCCCGCGCTGGTCGGTGACTGCCTGTCGGCCGTCTCCCGGGCCCGGCGCTAGCGCCAGGCATCCCCGTCCGCCGGATAACTATGACAACGGGGAATGCTGCATTGCGGAAATTCATTGCATTGGCGTTATACTGATCCTATAAGAAATGGCCTGCTGCAACGCAGAAAGGCCACCCATCTGCGGTGTAATAAAGCTTATAGCATTTCACCATATGGGATAAACTAGCTTCATCGCGTAGAGACTCACCACGACAATGCCCAGAGTCACGACCCCCGACGCGGCCATGATCGCCCCGTCCGCCGCCCCCGTGCCGCAGATCGCCATCCAGGTGCTCGAGCGCACCATGCACCTGCTCGACGCCCTCGCGCAGCATCCCGATCCCGTCAGCCTGAAAGAACTGGCCCAGGCCACGCGCCTGCACCCCTCCACCGCCCACCGCATCCTGAATGATCTCGTCGCCGGCCGCTACGTCGACCGCGTCGACAGCGGCATGTACAGCCTGGGCATGCGGTTGCTGGAGCTGGGCCATCTGGTCAAGGGCCGCCTCAACGTCCGCGACGCCGCCATCACGCCCATGCGCATGCTGCATCGCCTGACCGGCCAGACCGTCAACCTCTCGGTGCGTCAGGGCGACGAGATCGTCTACATCGATCGCGCCTACAGCGAACGTTCGGGCATGCAGGTGGTGCGCGCCATCGGCGGACGCGCGCCGCTGCACCTGACCTCCACCGGCAAGCTCTTCCTGTCGGCCGACGATGCCCGCCTGATCCGCGCCTACGCGCTGCGCACCGGCCTGCAGGGCCATACCGCAAACAGCCTGACCGATCTGGCCAAGCTCGAACGCGAGCTGGAGCAGGTGCGCGCGAAAGGCTATGCCCGCGACAACGAGGAGCTGGAAATGGGAGTGCGCTGCATCGCGGCGGGCGTCCATGACGACACGGGCAAGCTGATCGCCGGCCTGTCTATCTCGGCACCGGCGGACCGGATGCAGGACGGCTGGATAGACGCGCTGGTGGATACCGCGGGCCAGATCTCCGACGCGCTGGGCTACGAGCCGTCGCACGCCATGTCGGCGGCGTGACGAATCCGGCGCGCAAGCAGGCTACAACGCGCCGATCTCGCGCTGGACCCACTGGCGGATGCGCTGGGCATCGGCCGTACGCGTGAGCGAGCCGACCGAATCCAGCAGCACGATGGCCATGTCGCGGCCACCTATGTTGGCCAGCATCACCAGGCAGCGTCCGGCTTCATTGATGAAGCCGGTCTTGGACACGATGATGTTCCAGTCGGAACGCGCCACCAGCCGATTCGTGTTGCGAAAGGTCTGCTGCCTGCCGGCAACGTCGACCGCATACTCGGTATCCGTCGTGTACTGGCGGATCAGCGGGCGCTGGGAACCTTCACGCATCAGGCGTACGAGATCGCGGGCGCTGGAGACATTCTCGCTCGACAGGCCGGTGGGCTCGACGTAGTGCGTATCCTGCATGCCCAAGGCCACCGCCTTTGCGTTCATGGCCTGCACGAACGCCGGCAGGCCGCCGGGATAGTTGCGGCCCAGCGCATTGGCGGCGCGGTTTTCGGACGACATCAGCGCCAGGTGCAGCATATCGGCGCGCGACAGGCGCGTACCCACCGACAGCCGTGAATGCGTGAACTTGTGCGTGTCGATGTCGTCGGTCGTGACCTCGATCATCTCGTCCAGCGGCTGGCCGGCGTCGACCACCACCAGCGCGGTCATCAACTTGGTGATGGAGGCGATGGGCGCCACGGCGCCTTCGTTCTTGGCGAACAGGACATCGGAGGAATTCAGGTCCTGCACGAAAGCCACGCTGGACCGCAGCGACAGATTGCCATCGGCATCCTCGAGCGCCGCGGAGGGAGCGTAGGAAGCGTGCCGGATGCCGGCGGCGGCGACCGCCTTCCTCGGGGCCGCCGGCTTGGCGGCGCGTTTCTTGGTGGGGGCGGCCTTGGCCTTGCCGGCGGTGGCTTTCTTCGCCGGCTTGGCCTTGGCGGCCTTCGCGCTCTTGGAGGTCGTGGTGGCCGCGTAGGCGACAGGCGTGGCCGCGGGCAGGACGAGCCCGGCGGTCAGCGCGCATAGCAATGAAACCGACAATATGCTCTTTCTGATGCGCGCCATGCTTCCTCCAGTAACAACTTGGCCCAGGCGCCGCAGCATATCAGATTTCTTGACGGAAATCTCCATTAAATGAACGACTTAGCGCGCATATTTTAAGTCGTTATTTAAATGCCACTGCAAAAATTACAAAAAAGGCAAAAAATGGGGCGGCGCCCCTTTCGGACGACCGCCCCTGGAGCCGTGAACGTCGGCCTCAGTCGGCGTAGACGCCAGCCTTCTTGATGACCGCACCCCATTTGGCGGTTTCGGCCTTCACCAGCGTGTCGAGGGCCGCCGGCGTGGCCTTGTCGTTCAGCACGATGGCACCCAGTTCGTTCATGCGCTGCTTGAACGCGGGATCATCCAGGCCGGCTTTCAGCGAGGCTTCGAGCTTGGCGACGATTTCGGGCGAGGTTCCCTTGGGCGCCCACAGGCCGTGCCAGATGCCCACCGAGAAGTCCTTCAGCCCGGACTCGTCCAGCGTGGGCAGGTCAGGCAGGCTGGGCACGCGGGTCTTGCTCGTGACCGCGTAGGCCTTGACCTTGTTGGCCTTGATCTGTCCGGTGGTATTGGTGGTCTGGTCGCACATGAAGTCCACCTGCTTGCCCAGCAGGTCGTTCATGGCCGGCGCGGTCCCCTTGTAGGGGATGGTCTGGAACTCGGAGCCTATCGTGCTCATGAACATCAGCCCGCACAGGTGCGACGCCGAACCGATGCCGGCATTGGCCATCGACAGCTTGCCGGCATTGGCCTTCACATAGGTCAGGAATTCCTTGATGTTGGCCGCCGGGAAGTTCTCCCGCGCGATCATCGTCATCGGCACGTCCACGGTCAGCCCGATGGGCTGGAAGTCATGGGCCTGGTCGTAGCTCAGCTTGCGGTAGAGGGCAGGCGCGGTCGAAAAGCCGATGTGCATGAGCAGCACGGTATAGCCGTCGTTCGCCGCCTTCGCCACGCGGGCGGTGCCGATGGTGCCGCCCGCACCGCCGACGTTCTCGACCACCACGGTCTGCCCCAGCGACTTGCGCATGGACTCGGCCAGCGAGCGCGCCACCACGTCGGTGGGGCCGCCGGCGGCAAACGGAACGATCATGGTGACCGGGCGAGTGGGATAGCCCTGCGCCATCGCCTGCGTAGGCGCGAGGACGGCCGCGCTGGCCAGGGCCGTGGCCCCGATTGCCGCGGACACAGCTTTCTTGTGGATAGCCATTCTTGTATCTCCTGCCTCGTTAAATAGTTGCGCCGCGAGCCGACAACTCCCCCGGCGGTGAGAAGAGTGTAAGGGATGGAAACCGCGAAACCGTGACGGTTTCGCCTATCGTTTCCCCTGAGCCCAGGCCACCGCGAACGCCGAGAGCGCCATGCCCGCCACCATGGTCGCGGTCAGCGGCTCGCCGAAGGCCGCCCAGGCCATCAGCGCCGTCACCGCCGGGGTCAGGTACATCAGGCTCGCCACGCGCGTGGCGGCGCCGCGCCGTATCAGCAGGAACAGCAGGCAGATCGCGCCGATCGACAGGGCGAAGACCGACCACGCCCAGGCGCCCGCCAAGGCCCAGGTCCATTGCACCACCATGGTCTCGAACAGCCATGCCGCCGGCAGCACCACGGCCAGCGAGGCGCCGAACTGCAGCAGCAGCCCGGCCCGCAGGTCCACCCCGGGGCAGAAGCGCCGCTGGTAGACCGTGCCCGCGGTGATCGACAGCAGCGCCGCCACGGCGAAGGCCAGGGCCTGCCAGGTCAGGCCCTGCGTACCGATGCGGTTGCCCACCACCAGCGCCACGCCGACGAACCCCAGGACCAACCCCGCCCATTGCCGCCCGGAGGGAGGTTCGCCCATCCACCGCCCTGCCACGGCCGTCAGCAGCGGCTGCAACCCCACCACCAGCGCCGCCAGCCCCGCGGCCATGCCCAGGTGGATGGCGATCCAGACGCCCGCCAGGTATCCGGCCTGCAACAGCACGCCGGCCACCGCCATATGGAGACGCTGCCGCCAGCCCGGCCAGACGATACCGGCGGCGGCGGCGAACGGCGCCAGGACCACCAGCACGCCGGCAAAGCGCATCGAAAGAAAGGTCAAGGGCTCGGCATAGGGCAGGCCATAGCGGGCGACGACGAAACCGGTGCTCCAGATCAGCACGAAGAAAGGAGAAATCAGGCGGGATGGCGACAAAGAGCCCACGACGGCGGCCTTTCGGATCGGGTCAGGCGGAAAGTGTAGCCGCCGGGCCATTTTCCGCACCATGCGAAGGCGCGTGGCTCGCCCCACCCATGGCGCATCGCACCAAATAGATGTGGCGCGCTGCAACACGCCCCCAGTCCGGACGGCAATCGGCGCTTTGCCTCCCCCGGTTTCGGCCGCTGCGCGCCGCTGGCACGAAAACATGACTTCAATCAGTCACTTATTCGTTTCCCCAACATCGTGCATTTTTTTCCAAAGGCATCTTGACTTTCCCCCGTCCATCCTTAAAATACGTTTTGTGCATCGCAACAAATACGCTTACCGCGACACGATGCGTGCACCAGGATCGGGCTTTTTGGGGCGTACTCCCCTGGTTTCCCGGTCGCCTCATGTAGACAGCCCTCAAGGAGCCCCCTATGTTTGCCACCCCCGAACGCGCCCTGGCCACCCAAAAAGCCGCCTTCGACGCCCTGCTCGCCGCGCAGAACACCGCCTTCGCCGGCTTCGAGAAGCTGGTCGACCTGCACCTGAAGGTGACCAAAGCCACGTTCGAAGAAGCCTCGCTGAAGGCCCAGGAAGCCTTCTCCCTGAAGGACGGCCAGGAAGCCCTGGCGTTCGTCTCCGCGCTGGCCCAGCCGAACGCCGAAAAGGCGCTGGCCTACAGCAAGCACGTGTATGACATCGTCTCCGGCGTGCAGAACGAATTCGCCCGCCTGGGAGAAGCGCAGGTCGCCGAACAACAGCGCCAGCTGTCGGACGTCGTCGAACAACTGGCCAAGAACGCCCCGGCCGGCTCGGAAAGCGCCCTGGCCCTGCTGAAGTCCTCGCTGGCCACCGCCACCTCGGCCTACGATTCGGTGAACAAGGCCGCCAAGCAGGCTGCCGAGCTGGCCGAATCCAACCTGACCGCCGCCGCCAACGCGACGTTCAAGGCCGCCGCCGAAACCGGCAAGACCACGCGCGCTCGCAAGACCGCGGCCTGATAGGTCCGTCCCCCTCGCCCGGCATGGCAAGGCCCCGGAGCCGCTACGCGGCAGCCCTCAAAGAGGGCCGGGGCCCGGCGCCGGACCTCGTGGGGAAGCGGCGCTGACGGACCGGCAAAACCGGATCCTGGGTGCCCTGGGGTAAAAAAAGCGGAGAACGATACGTTCTCCGCTTTTTGTTTTCGTCTCCCTTCCCGCGGGTCAGGTCGCGGCGCCAAAGACGCCGCCCAGGCGGCGGGCCTCGTCCCGCAGCATCGCCAGGGCCTGCGCCGCGCTGTCGGGATCGCCCTTGACGCCCAGTTCGATGTGGCGCCGCTTGCCCTCGCCCATGCTGGGCAGGCTGAACACCTTCACGCCCGGCCAGCGCCGCTCGATGGCTTCCATCACGGGCGCGATGCTGGACTCGGCCAGTTCGAACACCATGAACGAGTGTTCCACATGCGGCACGGCGTGATGCAGCCCCGCATAGCGGTGGTCCAGCGTCCATTCGATCATCGGCCACGCCATCACCGGGAAACCCGGTACGAAGGTATGGTCGCGGATGAAGAATCCCGGAATCTTGTTGTACGGATTGGGCACGATCTCGCTGCCTTCCGGAAACTCGCCCATCTGCAGGCGCCGGATGTTGTCCGGCGCCGTCATGTCGGCGGTGCCCGATCCCTGGGCGGCGGTTTCCGCGCAGCGCTGCGTGATCAGCTCGCGGGCCTCGTCATGCAGCGCCAGCGGCAGGTCCAGCGCGGCCGCGGCCGCCTGGCGCGTGTGGTCGTCGGGCGTCGCGCCGATGCCCCCGCACGAGAACACCACGTCGCCGCTGGCGAAGCTGCGCCGCAGGGCGGCGACCAGGGCGTCGCGGTCGTCGCCCAGGAACTCCGCCCACGACAGGCGCAGGCCGCGCGCGCCCAGCAGCTCCACGATCTTGGAGAAATGCTTGTCCTGGCGACGGCCCGACAGGATTTCGTCGCCGATGATGATGAGGCCGATGCGGCGCTGGGGAACAGGGGTATCGTTCATGACGTGGTTTCGCTGCGCAGACGGCGCAGCGCCTCGAGTGCGAAGTGCGAGAACAAGAGCGCGGAAAAAACCGGCAGGAGGAACCAGGCCGGCGGCAGCAGATTGAGCAGCGAGCAGATCAGCCCCAGCCCCCAGAAGCCGCGATTGTGCCGCGCCATCAGGATGCGCCGTTCTTCCGGCGAGGCGTGCTCGATCATGGCATCGAGCCGCAGCATGCGGGTGAACGCGAAGGCCCACCACGCGATCGGCAACAGGATCGCCAGTGGCGGCAGCAGCCACAGCGGCATGGTGAACAGCCACCCCAGCACGAACAGCGTGGTCACCCACACCGCGTTCCAGACGCTCGCCACCGTGGCATTGCGGCCGCGCCGCTGCAGGCCCGGGTAATCGTTCTCTTCCAGGTTGCGCAGCACCAGCGGCATGATCAGCACCGCCGCCACGACCAGCCCCAGGATGCCCGAGAGCGGCAGCAGGATCAGCGTCGCCACGACGGGAATCAGCCACAGCTTCAGCGACGCGATGCCGATCGCGACCAGCATGCCGTCGATCTGCCCCATGAGCGGCAGCGAGAACAGCGTTCCCTGCAGCCATTCGGTCAGCGGCGTCCAGAACAGCCAGATCAACACCACCGCGCCCACCAGCGCGACCACGAACGGCAGCAGCAGCGCAAGCAGCATGGGCCCGCGGAACTGCGAAACCACCGCGCGCCCAAAGGCCAGACCCACGCCTTGCAGGCCGGCGCTGACGTCACCGCGTTCGACAGGAGAGTAAGTCATCGGAGCTCCGGAAATTCAGCCACGGTTGCAAGTATGACGCATGGCACAGGCATAATGGCTGCCAGATCCCTACTTCCTCGCATCATGGCCGTCTATCTTCCCGACACCGGCGCCAGCGACCTCTCGCGGCGCCTCGACGATCCGCAGACCATACTGGTCGCATGCCTGTGCGCGGCGTGGTGCGGCACCTGCCGAGAATACCTGCCCAAATTCGAAGAACTGTCCGGCCGATTCAAAGACCACGTCTTCCTGTGGCTGGACGTCGAGGAACACACCGACCTCCTCGACGACCAGGACATCGAGGACTTCCCCACCCTCCTGGTCCAGAACGGCACCCAGACGCTGTTCTACGGCCCCATGCTGCCGCACATCGGCCACCTGGAGCGCCTGCTCGACAGCCTCCAGTCCGACAGCCCCCCGCCCAACCTGCCGGGGGCGCCGGAGTTGCGGCGCAGCCTGACCTGACCCCTTCGCCCGGCACACCCCGGACACGGCCGTCTCAAGGATCTTACCGGCTCAACGCCTCCCAACTTTTCTGCAACCGCTTCACCGAAACCGGCATGGGCGTGCGCAACTCCTGCGCGAACAACGCCACCCGCAGCTCCTCCAGCATCCACCGGAACTCGTCCAGCCTCCCGTCCGCGACTCCCTTGCGCGCCGCCCGAGCCCGCTGATACGGCACCAGCAACTGATTCAGATCCGCCAGCAACCTCGCATCACGCGCCGGATCCGCGCGCAGCTTGTCGATCCGCGCCTGGACCGCCTTGAAGTAGCGCGGGAAATGCGATAACTGCGAGAACGGCGTCTCGCGCACGAACCACTTCCCCATCAGCCCGCGCATCTGCTGCTCCATATCGGCATGGGCCGCCGCATGCGGCTTGGCCTGCGGCAGCTTGCGCTGCGCGGCGGCCCATTCCGTCAGCACGGCCGACACCAGGCGCGCGATCTCCTGCGCCAGCAGCCCCACCCTGCCCTTGCCCTCGGTACGCCGCTGCGCGAACGACTCCGCGTCGGCCGGCCAGGGATCGGCCAGGCAAGCCTGCCCCAGCGCCGCATCCACGATCTGGTCGCGCAAGTCCTCCTGGGATCCCAACGGCATGTAGAGCATGCTCATCTGCGTCATCCCGGTCAGATTCTTCTCCAGGAACTTGACCTGCTCCTTCAGTTGCAGACGGAACAGCCGCAACAGCCCCGCGCGGTGATGGCGCGCGGCCTCGTCGGGATCGTCGAACACGTCCAGATCGCAGTGCGTGACACGATCCACCAGCGCCGGATAGCCGATCACCGACAGGCCGCCGCGCTTGATCTCCATCAGCTCCGGCAAGGGCCCGAAGGTCCAGTCCGTCAGGTTCTCGTGCGCCAGCGCCTGCGCGACTTCCTTGTCGCGCGCGGCCACCTGCTGGAACGTGGCCTGCGCCTCGCGCCCCAGTTCTGCCTTCAGATGGGACAGATTGCGGCTCATGTCCAGCATGCGGCCGTGCTCGTCCACCACGCGGAAATTCATGGACAGGTGGGCCGGCAGCGTTTCCTGCTTGAAGTCGGACGGCGCCAGTTGCACGGTGGTCTGCCCACGCACGTCGGCGATCAGCGCGTCGACCAGTCCACGATCCGGCTTGTGCGCCTGCTCGAACCAGCGATCGTAGAAACCCGCCGCGTACTCGGGCAACGGCACGCAATGCCGCCGCAGCTTCTGGGGCAGCGACTTCAGCAGCAGATGGACCTTCTCCTTCAGCATGCCCGGCACCAGCCACTCGCAGCGCGCCGGATCGAGCTGGTTCAGCGCGAACAGCGGCACCGACAGCGTCACGCCGTCGCGCGGGGACCCCGGCTCGAAGTGATAGTCGAGCGCCATGTCGATGCCATGCAGCGACAGCTTCTTGGGAAACACCTCGGTCGTGACGCCCGCGGCCTCGTGCCGCATCAGTTCGTCGCGCGACAGGAACAGCAGCTTGTCGCCGCCGGGCTTGCGCGCCTCGTCCTGATACCACTTCTCCAGCGTCACGACGCGGTTCACGTCCTCCGGCACCTGCCGTTCGTAGAACGCGAAGATCAGGTCCTCGTCGACCAGGATGTCCGGACGGCGCGACTTGTGTTCGAGCTTCTCGATCTCGGCGACCAGTTTGCGATTGTGGGCGATGAAGGGCAGCCGGCTGTCGAGTTCGCCCGTCACCAGCGCCTCGCGGATGAACAGCTCGCGCGCCTGGCGGGCATCGATGCGTCCGTAGTCGACCCGCCGGCCGGCATAGACGGTCAACCCGTACAGGGTCGCCCGCTCGTTGGCGACCACCCTCCCTTCCTTCTTTTCCCATCGGGGATCGGACCAGTTCTTGCGCAACAGGTGGCCGCCCACGCGCTCCACCCACGTCGGATCGATGCGCGCGATGCAGCGCGCGAACAGGCGCGAGGTCTCGACCAGCTCGGCCGCCACGACCCACCGCCCCGCCTTCTTCGCCAGCCGGGAACCCGGATGGATGAAAAAGCGTATGCCGCGCGCGCCCAGGTACTGCGCTTCCTCGTCGGACTTGTAGCCGATGTTGCCCAGCAATCCGGACAGCAGCGCGAGATGGATCTGTTCCAGCGTGGCTTCGGTCTGGTTCAGGCGCCAGCCATGCTCGCCCACCACCGCGGCCAGTTGCGAATGCACGTCCCGCCATTCGCGCATGCGCACCGGCGACAGGAAGTTCTGGCGCAGGTTCTCCACCAGCTTGCGCTGCGACTGCTTGTGCTCGACCGCTTCGTTGAACCACTTCCACAGTTTCAGGAAGGCCATGAACTCCGACCGCTCGTCGGCGAACTTGGCATGGGCCTGGTCGGCCGCCTCCTGCGCGTCCATGGGCCGGTCGCGCGGGTCCTGCACCGACAGCGCGGCCGCGATGATCAGCACCTCGCTCAGGCAGGCCTGGTCGCGTGCCGCCAGGATCATGCGGCCGATGCGCGGATCCACCGGCAGCCGCGCCAGTTCCCGCCCCACCGGCGTGAGGGCGTTGTCCTCGTCGATGGCCCCCAGCTCCTGCAGGAGGTGGTAGCCGTCGGCGACGGCCCGCCCCGGCGGTGCCTCGACGAACGGGAATTGCTCGATGTCGTCCAGCTTCAGGAACTTCATGCGCAGGATGACGCTGGCCAGCGAGGAACGCAGGATCTCCGGATCGGTGAAGGGCTGGCGCGCCGCGTAGTCGGTGTCCTCGTACAGGCGGATGCACACGCCGGGGCCGATACGGCCGCAGCGGCCGGCGCGCTGGTTGGCGGAAGCCTGGCTGACCGGCTCGATGCGCAGTTGTTCGACCTTGTTGCGCCAGGAGTAGCGCTTCATCCTGACCAGGCCGGTATCGACCACGAAGCGTATGCCGGGCACCGTCAACGAGGTTTCGGCCACGTTGGTGGCCAGTACCACGCGGCGGCCGCTGCCCTTGGGGTGGAACACGCGCTCCTGCTCGGCCTGCGACAGCCGCGCGAACAGCGGCAGCACCTCGGTGCCGGGCGGATGGTGCTTGCGCAGGGCCTCGGCGGCCTCGCGGATCTCGCGCTCGCCGGGCAGGAAGACCAGCACGTCGCCCGCGCCATGGCGGGCGCACTCGTCCACGGCGTCGACGATGGCGTCGATCAGGTCGCGTTCTTCGTCGCGGGACAGGTTTTCCTTCTCGCGCGTCCGCTCGGGCTTCCTGGCGGGCTGCTCGTCGGCGTCGCTGGCCTGCATGCCGCGGGTATCCACCGGCCGGTAGCGCACTTCGACCGGGTAGAGACGTCCCGAGACGTTGATGACGGGCACCTCGGGCTGGCCAGGCAGGCTGAAATGCCGGGCGAAACGCTCCGCGTCGATGGTTGCCGACGTAATGATCAGTTTCAAATCGGGCCGCCGGGCCAGCAACTGGCGCAGGTAGCCCAACAGGAAATCGATGTTCAGGCTGCGCTCGTGCGCCTCGTCGATGATGAGCGTGTCGTATGCGCGCAACCACGGATCGCGCTGCGACTCGGCCAGCAGGATGCCGTCGGTCATGAGCTTGACCGAGGCCCCCGGGGCCGTGCGGTCGTTGAAGCGGACCTGGTAGCCCACCACTTCGCCCAGCGGCGTGCCGATTTCCTCGGCGATCCGGCGCGCCACCGAGGTCGCCGCCAGGCGCCGCGGCTGGGTGTGGCCGATCATGCCGGCCACGCCGCGGCCGGCGTCCAGGCAGATCTTGGGCAACTGGGTGGTTTTGCCCGACCCGGTCTCGCCACTTACGATGATGACCTGGTGCGCCGCCAGGGCGCGCGCGATCTCGCCGCGCCGGCCGCTGACGGGCAGGTCTTCGGGGTAGGTAATGGGCGGAACCGGGTTGCGCCGTCGTGCCAAAGGCACATTCTTGCGGGATTGTGCGACCATGAGAAGAACTTGGAGTAACCCATCATTATAATTTTGGGATGAACGCAGCCGCACAACCTCCCGATCCCGATCCTGCCCCCTCCGATCTGCACGCCCGGTTCGTGCAGTGGTTCCGCGAGGTGGCGCCCTATGTACACGCCTTCCGCGGCAAGATTTTCGTGGTGGCTTTCGGCGGCGAACTCGTCCAGGCCGGCTCCCTGAACGTCCTGATCCAGGACCTGTCGCTGCTCAGCGCCCTGGGCATACGCCTGGTGCTGGTCCACGGCTCACGCCCCCAGGTCAACGAGCAGCTCCGGCTCAAGGGTATCCCCTTCCAGTTCGGCCGCGGCCTGCAGATGACCGACGCGGCCGCCCTGGAGTGCGCCAAGGAGGCAGCCGGCGAAATCCGCCTGGACATCGAGGCGGCATTCAGCCAGGGCCTGCCCAACACCCCCATGTCCCACTCCCACATCCGGGTCATTTCGGGTAATTTCATCACCGCCCGCCCCGTCGGCGTCATCGACGGCGTCGACTACCGCCACACCGGCCAGGTGCGCAAGGTGGACGCCGAGGCCCTGAACATGGCGCTGGGCCAGGGATCCATCACGCTGCTGTCGCCGCTGGGCTTCTCGCCCACCGGCGAGGCCTTCAACCTTTCCATGGAAGACGTCGGCACCGCCGTGGCGGTCGCCCTGCGCGCCGAAAAACTGATCTTCCTGACCGACGCGCCCGTCATCCAGGACAAGGAAGGCAACGTCGATACCGAGCTGGCACGCGAGGATGCCGACGCCCTGATCTCCCAGGGCGACCTGGACGCGGGCACGGCCGTGGTGCTCAAACACGCCTCGCGGGCGGTCAAGCTGGGCGTGGCGCGCGCCCACCTCGTACCCTACGAGCTGGACGGCGGCGTGCTGCTGGAGGTCTTCACCCACGACGGCGTGGGCACCATGGTCGTGGAAGACACGCTGGACGACCTGCGCCCCGCCACCATCGACGACGTCGGCGCCATCCTGCACCTGATCGAGCCGGTGGAGGTGGACGGCACGCTGGTGCGCCGCGGCCGCGGCAGCATCGAACGCGACGTCGAGAAATTCTCGGTCAGCGAGCACGACGGCGTCATCTACGGCTGTGCGGCACTCTACACCTACCCCGATGAAAAGATGGCCGAGATGGCCGCCCTGACCGTTAATCCCCAATGGCAGGGCGCGGGCGAAGGCGACAAGCTCCTGCGCCACATCGAAAGCCGCGCCCGGGCGGCGGGCATCACGCGGCTGTTCGTGCTGACCACCCGCACCGCGCACTGGTTCATCAAGCGCGGCTTCGCCCAGGGCAGCGTGGCGGACCTGCCCAAGGACAAGCAGGCGCACTACGACCGCAGCCGCAACAGCCAGGTGTTCATCAAGCGGCTGTAAGCCGACCGCGCCAGCCGCCAGGCCGTCCGCATATGGCCGAGGGATCCGTTTCGGCCAATTTTCGACGGGTGGCGGCCATTTTCTGGGCAAGGCGCCCGCCATGCGCGCACGCGCGGCTATATTGCCGCCGCATACGCCGCTAAAGGAGCAGCCCATGAAGACCAAAGCCGCGATCGCCTGGAAGGCAGGCGCGCCCCTGACCATCGAAGAAGTGGACCTGGAAGGTCCGCGCGCCGGCGA
>SPDP01000012.1 GCA_009360345.1 Alcaligenaceae bacterium SAGV5 | reverse complement strand
CGCGGCCTCGTTGCCGAACCCCAGCACCCGCACGGTAAAGACCGACGGCAAGATCTGGCGCGACGCCGCCCGTTCGCGCTGCATCACCTCCTGCGCCACCCGTGACCACCCCATAAAGCGTGACATTGTTCTGAGCATGCGCGGCCCCCGCCGCCCCCAGACACAGCACCAATAATGCCGACTTCTTCATGTACTTCTCCCTTTTTTCGTCAGCCATCCGGCCCCTGGCCGTAGGTCTTTCGGTCGAACTCAAGTCGTTTCGATGTGCAATCCTCTGTAACGACTGACGACATCTTATTTGCGTGCTTCGCAAGCGTCAACATGTTTCTTATATCGATATAGCGTTTTATTAGATGAGACATTTGCGAACCATCGTGGGGCGGAGAAAGGAAATTCCACTCGGATATTGTGCGCAGGCGCACCGTGAAAATGCACGCCACACAAGGCTCCGCACCAAATCGGCCCACTCCCGGAGCCCGTATTTGCGGCAATGCGAAAGCCATAGAAATCCGCGCCAAAGAAGGCAGAAAAAGAAAAACCCCCGGCATGGACCGAGGGTTTGTCAGTAGTTCCGGCAACCGCCAGGCTGCCCGGGATATCGGGAAAGGCTATCCGCCCTGATAGCCGAGCGAGGCTGAAAACCGCGCGGCGGCGAACTTGATGATGTCGACATACTTGCCCAGCTTGTTCCTGGGCACGCGCGTGACCGGCGCCGTCATCGACAGCGAGGCGATGACCGAACCGCTGGCATCGCGGATGGGGGCGGCCACCGCCACCATGTCGTCGCTTTTTTCGAGCAGGGAGGTGCTGTAGCCTTCGGCCAGGATTTTCTTCAATTCGCGCCTGAGCTCGGTGCGCTTGACGATGGTGTTGGGCGTGAAACGTTCCAGCTTGCCGCTCAACACGCCTTCCTGGATGTCCTCTGGCGCGTGCGCCAGCAGCAGCTTGCCCGATGCGCCCACGAACAACGGCCGGCGGTCCCCCAACTGACTGTGCACGCGCAGCGCGTGCGGAGCATCCCACCAGGCCACGCAGACCGTCTCGGCGCCGTCGCGGATGCGCACCAGCACGCTCTCGTTGCATTCCCGCCCGATGGGTTCGAGGATGTCCTTGGCCACGCTGATCAGGCTCAGCTGCGCCTGCGCCGCGCTGCCTATGATGAGCGCCCGATACCCCAGGCTGTAGGTGGCCATGGGGGTCTGCCTGCGCACCAGCCCGCTTTCCTCCAGCGTGGTCAACAAGCGGAACGCGCGGGCCTTCGTATTGCCCGACAGCCGCGCCAGTTCGGTCACGCCCTTCCCGCCTTCTTCGGCCACCAGGAAAAGCAACTCGATCGCCTTGCTTACCGCATCGACGGTGTAACTCATGGATATTCCCTTTGGCTGCCCGCCTCGGCCAGCCTCGAACGCCGGAAACGGCGCGGATTCATTCATGATACATCGTTTTGCTTGAGGAAACAACGGACCGGAGCACCTTGGACTTCTCTTCATCCCCGGCAGCCGCCCATCCAGCGGATAGCAGACGCTCACAATCGATGGCCGCGCGCGCCGCATCTCGCCATGCCGGCTTCATCAATCACGAATTTGATGAGTATGCGCGGCGGTTTTCCTCTACTATATCCACTCGCCGGCCAACGGCCCGGTGGCTTCGTTTCCCACCACCCTGGTCGCCCGCACGGCACGGCATGCCACGTGCAGCAGCAGGTGTCATGACTCCGGCCACGCCCATCGAATGAACATTGCATGCTATATCCGCAACCCCACCGTCTATGACCAGGTAAGAGGCGCACTGGTCGGGGCGGGCTTCCATCCCACGCGGTTCGATTCGGAAGTCACGCTGCTGCGCACCTTGAAGCGCCAGCCCTTTGATTTCGTCATCATCGACATCGGCGGCGACGTGGAAGACGGCATTTTCTTTTGGCTGGGCATGCGCAGCGGCGACCACACCCCCGCGCTGATTCTCTCGCCCGCCTGCGGCGGGGGCGTCGCGGCCCATGCGCTGGACAGCGGCGCCGATGACTTCCTGCGCCGCCCGTTCGATGCCGTCGAATTGATCGCGCGCATCCATGCCGTCAGGCGCCGCTGCGCGCCGCAGAAACCCCGGCGGATGATCGAGTACGCGGGCTTTCAACTGGACCGCGATGCCGGCAGGTTCACCTACCAGGGCGACGCCATTGCGCTGACGCCGCGCGAGTTCAGCATGGCCTGGCTGTTCTTTTCATCGCCGGGTGTCTACATCTCGCGCGAGACACTGGGCTCGGTCATCTGGAGCGCGGGCAGCGAGATCGCGGGGCGCACGATCGAACAGCATGTCTACAAGCTGCGCAGGAAGCTGCAGGTCGACGGCCGCCAGGTGGTCGTGATACGCACCGCCTACAACCAGGGCTACCGGCTCGACCCGGTCGGCGGCAGTACCGCTGAAGACCTTCCGCTCGACTATAGGGAAGCTTGATCCGTTCCAGACGGATCCCCCGGAAGCTACCGTGCGATATCGGCAGGAAGCGCCCGATCTTTACCTGTTTATTTTTTCCGCCTGGTATTGACGCAAAAAAAAACCGCGTCATATAGTGACCCGACGCGCTTGGCAGTACCCGCGTACGCAAGCCGCTTCTACCCGGAAGAGGCCCACAGCGCCTCATAACCAGTCTCACCGATAGCTAGGCATGCCGCGTGCCCCCGCCGCAGCATGCCGCAGAACCGTGGCTGCTCGCTTCATGGCGCCACGACTCCAGCCTCCCGCCCGGCGACGACGGTGCGGCCATGCAGCGGCAGCAGGAAACAGACGGACCACATGATGAACGCAGGGACACGGCACTCTTGCATCGACGTCGAGATGCGCATCCACGGCGGCGACCGGGTCGGATGGGTCTGGCTGGACAGGACATCCGACGCGAACGCGATCGACCGCGACACGGCCCACGCGCTGACACGCACAATCGGCCGCCTGGCCAGGAGCGGCGAAGCCAGGGCGATCGTACTCGCGGCCAAGGGGGACATTTTTTCCTGTGGCACCGAGATCGGCTGGCTGCGCGACCAGGCCAGCGCTCCCCTCAACACCGCCATGGCAGACATGCGCAAACTCGCGCAGATGCTACAGACGCTGGCCGAGTGCGGGGTTCCCACCATCGCTCGCGTACAGGGCCTGGCGATGGGCATGGCCGTGGGCCTGGCGGCCGCCTGCGACATCTGCGTCGCCGCCGAAGATGCGGTATTCCATATCACCGACAGCCGGGTGGGCATGCTGCCCACCGTGATCAGCCCCTATCTGCTGCGTGCGATCGGCGAGCGGCAATGCCGCCGCTACTTCCAGACCACCGAAGGTTTCGGTGCCACACGCGCCCGTGAGCTGGGGCTGGCCCACGAGGTCGTGCCGCGCTCCGAACTCGATCGGCATATCGAGTCCCTGATCACGTCCCTGCTTGCCTGTGACCCGATGTCGCAAGCCTCGGCCTCGAGCCTGATCCGCCTTCTTGCCGTCCAGGCACCGAGACAGGACAGCGCCGAGGCGCTGCTGCGGGCCGGTGCCAAGCTGCGCGCCCGCCCTTCCCTGGACACCCGGCCGTCCCCCTTGCCTGCCGTCCACTTGCCCCCCGAGCCGTTTTTCGACAGCTTGCCGCAAGAGATCGGATGACACGCGGGCATCGGGTCAACGGCGGTCGGCGGGCGGGTCGGCAAGGAAGTCATCCATCGCCCCCGCCGCATGCGGCTCTTGCAGGAATTCCGTCAACCGCCCCTGCAAGGCCGCCTGGCGGGCACCGTACTTGTAGCCCGCGGCCGCCTCGGCCGCCCCATGCCTTGCCCCGGCGGCGAGATGCCGGTCTTCGTGGCCATCCTTGACGCTGGCCCGCCAGTATGCGGTCATGCCCGCCCCGCCATGCATATGGATGGACGCGAGCGTTCCGGTATTGGCGACCCCCACGACAAACCGCATCATGCGTCCCGCCCGGGGGGCCGGCGGCGCCCCGCCCTCCCCCTCGACCTGGCCGGCGGCTTGCGCCTTGCCGCGGTAGTAAGCGTCGATACGGCGCTCCAGCATGCGCGTCTGCGGCGGCTTGACGCCATGCTGGACATCCCGCACCAGGTAGCCATGCTCAGCCTGGGTATCCAGGCGCTGCTGCGCCGAGGCCCGCTGCGCATCGACCGCCTGGCCAAAGGCGGCATTCAGGGCGCTCCTGCCCTGTAGCGACGACCGCAGCATGTCGCGCGCGCCGGTCGCGCGCTCGGCCGAGGCCGCCATGCGGGCGCGCGACCCCTCGTCCAGCAACTTGCTGTTCGACAGCCCCCGCGCGGCCGCCCCCTGGACATACCGGGCGGCCGCTTCCACCCCGACCAGCGCGTGCTGCGCGGTACTGCGCGCGGCGGCGGCCGCTCCACTCGACCCACGGTCGTACGCGGCGCTGACCGACGACGCCACCATCCGCGCCAGCAAGGGGGGACGATCCGCATTGATACGGATGCGGTGGCCATCGACGGACGAAACCAGGTACTGGCTTTGCTCCCGATCCAGCCCGGTCTTGGACAGGCTCCCCGTGGCCTCGGTGTACCCACGATCGCGCAACGCGGCCCGCTGGTATTCATTGGCGATCGGCACGGCATCGTCGAGCTTGCCCTGGCGCGCCGCGACCGACAGCTCCTGCTTGGCAGCCAGCCGGTCGTCCTTGATTTCCAGGTCGTGAACCCTGGCGTCCAGGCGATCCCGCCTACCCACGGACTTCTCGTCCGTTCCCGCCGAGGCGGCCTCCTGCCCCATCTTTTCGATCCGGGCACGTGCGCTGTCGAGCTGGCGGGTATTGATGGACCGCCTCAGCCCCAGGTCGAAGGCGCGCACCGCATTGACGAAGCCGGCGGCGCGCGGATGGCCGCTGCGCGCGAGCATGTTGGTCAGCTTGTCGTTGACACCGGGCCTGAAGTCGGCCCGTTTCGCGGTGACCACACCGGTGTGGTCGTCCGGCCGATACAGGTAGCCCGCCTGGATGTCCGGCGGATTGTTGATTCTGCTCATCTTCGCCGTCCTACGCCAGCGACGCTTCGAGAAAATGGTCGGTGCGCCAGTCCTTGGCCTGGCCGGCCAGCTTTTGCAGGATCCCGATCAGTTGGTTCGCCCTGACGTCGGCCAGCCGGCATTGGTAGCCGAAGGTCACGCGCTTGTCCGGCCCCAGCATGAAAGCGGGGGAACTGGCGCCGTAGACGATCATGTTCGTTTCCAGCAGCGCTTCGTAGACGTCCAGCAACCGCTCTTCGGGCGGAACGCCGAAGTCGCAGTACAGCATCACATGCTCGGGGGCATATTCCTCGTCGTACTGGAAGATGAAGTCGACGCCGTCGACCTCGACGGCATGCCCCTCTGCCAGTTGCGCCGGCTGGTCGAGCCGAGCCAGCGCGCAGAACTCGTTGACGAGATCGATGAAGCGGTTTCTGGACATGGGTGCCCCTTCTTGTCTAGGTTACCCATGAGTACCGAGCGACGCGGGACAGGTTCCCCGCGACGGGCAAGCTTGAGGATTCTCAGCGTTTCGCGCTGTTGAGCATCTCGTGCAGTTCCAGCCGGTTGTACGCCACGCGCAGCGCGTCGCGCGCCGAGACGCTTTTCCTTTGCACCAGTTGCACCAGGACTTCGTTCAGGCTGCGCGACATGTTGTCTTCCTTGCGCTTCATGAAGTCGCCCACCATCGGCAGCTTGTCGGGATCGGCGATGAACGAGGCGATCTGCTGGTTGTTGTTGAAGACCATTTCGCTGGCCATCACATGATGCTCGCCGTCCTCGGAGGGCAGCAGGCTCTGGAAGACCACGCCGACCAGGGTCTCGGCCAGGGTGGCCGCGCGCTGCGCGCGCTGGTCCTGCGGAAAGAAGCCCAGCAGCTTGCTGATGGCGCGCACCGCGTTGCTGGTATGCAGCGTGGCCAGCACCAGGTGCCCGGACTCGCCCGCGTGCAGCACCGTGGCGGCGGTATCGAAATCGCGGATTTCCCCCACCATCAGCACGTCGGGCTTCTGCCGCAGCGCCTCGCGCAGGCCCGACGAGAAGCTGGGCGTATCGGTCGGCACTTCCTTCTGCGAGACCATCGACAGCTTGCGCCGCAGCTCGTACTCGATGGGTTCCTCGATGGTGATGATGTGCCCGTGCCGCGTGGCATTGATGTGGTCCAGCATGGAAGCGATGGTGGTGGTCTTGCCCGCCCCCGTCGGCCCGGTCACCAGGATGATGCCCTTGGTGGCCTCCAGCACGGTCTTCACGTAGGCGGGCAGCCCGGTGCGTTCAAGCGGCAGCGGCTGGAGCGGGAAGCGGCGGATGGACACCGCCACCTTGCTGCCGCGCGCCATGCGGTAGACATTGCAGCGCAGGCGCCATTCGCCCAGCACCAGGGGCCGGTCTATCGCACCGTCGATGATCTTGTCTTCCCAGTCCTCGTCGATGGCGGACAACAGGGGCGCCAGGTAGTCGATCGACACCGGGACGTCATTGGCCGGCGTCCACCCGCGCGGCGTCTTGAGCATGAGCGGCTGGTCCTGCTCGATGTGCACGTCCGAGAACGTCTGCGAGGAATTGACCAGGGCGAGCAATTCCTGTTGGATATCGCGGGTGAAGAAATGCTCGTTGGACATTCAGCCACCTGAAATGTAAGCACTTTTTTTCGTGAAAGGAGGGAAATGCACGCCTTGCCGGTTCTTCCTGAAATGTCCGATGGTTCACATTCCATGCACCAATGTGCCACGGTGCCATTGGAGGAAATGGCAGCCCGCGGGCCGGTTCGACGGCGGCATCTTGCGGAGGAAGTCTACTATACATGCCAGGACCGCTGGGAATACTCAACAAAGCTCACTGGACCGATTTGTCCATGCGGCACGGCAGGTTAAAGCCACTCCCGGCAATGTCCCAGCATTGCGAATGTGTGACGCGCCGGCGGTCATTGGGATGCCTGTTCGAGGATCTCCCTCGGTATATTCTTGTACACCTTTTGTGCGTACCTGACACGCAGTTGTGGATTGCGGGCGTTGTAGGCGCCCACCGCCTCCCACGTCACGCCCATGCGCTGCATGTTCTGCGCCAGGATCCACGCCCCTACCTGGAGGTTGACGCAGGGATCCTTCAATTTCTCCTCGCTGACCCCGTGCTTGCGCAACGTCGGCAGCCAGCTGCTGTTGATCTGCATCAGGCCGATGTCGTAGGAGCCGTTCTTGTTGCCTTTGTTGATGGCGTTGGGATTCAGGTTGGATTCAGTCTTGGCAATGGCATAAAGCAGGTGCACATTGATGCCATACCATGAGGCGACCTCATGCCAGCACGCCTGCGCCGGCGAGCTGGCCAGGCAGGCCAGGGCCAGCGCGGCGGACCGTAGCAGCGGGCCGGCGCGGCGGCGGTAACGTTCAAGGCGTATAGGTTCCATTGGCGTATCTCATCGTGCTGTCCGCACCGCAAATCAGCGGTACGCGGTTGGCGTCCGTCACGACCGTTCCGTGCGGATACCTGATGCGCACGGCGTCATCGAAGGGATCGGAAGCTAGATAGTTGCAAGGCTGTCCGGGCACGAAGGAATTGGTGCCGATGGTAATGGCCGGGGTCGATGCCCAGCGGTTCACCTGCAAGCCCTGGGTGATCACATCGCGGCTGGCAGTGACATCTTGCCCGGCCTGGATATCGACCGTGGCGCGGATGTTGCGAGCGGCAAATACGTCGCGGGCGATCACGTCATGGCCTGCCACCAGGTCCAGCCCGGCGCCGACCGATCCGTCCGCGGTGATGTTGCCCGCGGCATGGATGTTGCCTCCGGCCCGGATGTTCTGGGTCGTGGTGACATTGGCCGCGGTCAGCGCTGCCGGCACGTTCATGTTGCCGTTCTGGTCCACCGCCAGCGCCACCCAGGCGCTGCCATTGAAGGTGAAGGCGCGCGACAGGCCGGTCACCATGCGCACGTCTCCGGCCAGGTTGCCCGAGGACGGCAGGCCGGCATAGGTGGCGACCGGCTCTTTCCACTGCGAAGGCGACGACCAGACCCCGCTGCCGCCGCAGGTCAGGATGACGCGGGTGGCGGAATCGATGGCCATGCCCGCCTCGGCCACGCCCGCGGCGTTCAGGCAGGACGAACCCATCGTCACCAGCGCGGCGCCGCCCATGCGGACCGGCGTGTTCATGCGATTGAGCTCGGGCCGGCCGGGCACCGCGTTGCGGTAGAGAAAGTCCGCGCCGAACTGGTCCGGGCCGTCGTGGAACAGGTTGGAGGCCAGGCGGCCGCCGTCGCCCGCGCCGCCGTTCAGCGCGGCGGTGCCGCCGCAGGTGGCCGAACGAAAACTGGTGGTGCTGCTGCTCCAGGTGGAACCCCTGGCTGTCGCGGTGGCGCGGATGCTGATGTAGCCGCCTCCGGGTCCGGCATTGGCGGCGACCACGGCCAGGATGCCATCGGGAATCTGCTGACCGCCACGCGTGACCGCCAGCGCGTCGAACCGGTCCGGATTGCCGGCGGGATCGGGCCGGCGGATCAGCACGCACGGCGTCTGTCCATAGATATTCTCGGTGGCGAAACCCGCGGGCAGGAACCGGCCCGTGACCAGTTGGGGGACCCCGACGGCCACCAGCGACCCGGCGGCCGGCAGCGCGGCCTGGAGACTGGCGCTGTTGGCCGCGATGTATTTCTGGCCGGCCGCCGCGACCTGGGACTGATGGTGCGAGGCCTGCTGCCCTTTCATGTCTTCCAGCGACGTCTCCACCATCGCGGCAAGCCCCAGCAGCAGCACCGCGCCGATGGCCAGCGCGCCGAGGATTTCCAGCAGGGCGACACCTTGCTGGCGGGGGTGCCGGGCAACCGCGCGGCGCGGCATCTTGGTCGGTATCTTGGTCATTTTGTCATCGCGATCCAGACAGGCGCGCCGTCCGGTATCGACCTTCCTGAAAGAACGGAAATCGGGATGCCGGTATTGCCATGGACCGGCGACTGCAAGGTGGGTGATGCGCGCTCATAGATACCCAGCAGCACCGAATGGCGGGCCAGTTGCGCCAGTTCGCCCGCCAGGTTCCTGTCCGGCACGGCCAGCGCGTAGACGTAGATCACGCCATTGGCGTCGCGGTAGTTGCTCCAGGCCAGCGCGCCCGCCTGTTGGTACAGGCGGCTCCAGGCCGGCAGGTGGCCGCCGCTTTTCAGCGTGGCAGCCGCCACGCTCGTCCCCCGCAGGTCGTTCACGCTGAAGTAGTCGATCACGGCCTGGCGGTAGATGCCCATCTCGGCGGCATCGCTGGCGGCCAGGCTACCCTGGGCGGCGTCCAGCGACTGGAGATTCCGGGTGGCGTAGACCCCCGCCAGCGAGATCAGGACGACCAGCACGGCGACATTCCACATACGCGGCTCCTCGGGTTGGGTCCCGCGCGGCGGCGTCTTGCCGCCGCGCGAGGCCCAGGGGTCGAAACGGATCAGGTCGAGCCAAAGATGATGGTGTTGTCGTTCGTGTCACACCTGGTGGTAGCTTCGCTGGCGGTGACCGGAATGAGAGCGACGTCCGTCTCATTGACGATGATCGAGAACCAACCATGAGCGCCGGACAGCATGCCGACGCACACTTCCTTGGGTACCGCCGGATAGGTGATGGAAAAACCGTTGCTGGAGGCGGCAATGGTCACCGAACCGCGCCAGCTGTTGGTCAGGGTGTTGGTCGTCGTGTTCACCGCCAGCGTGCCGGGCACCGCCTTGGCGGCGATCAGCGTCTGGACCACGCCAGTGGTGGGATAGGCCTGCCCCAGGTACAGCTTGCGTACCGCCGTGCGCAGGCTGATCACTTCCTCGATGGACTGGTTGGACTTGGCGCTGCCGAACGCCCCCGTCAACAGGGAAATGGCGCCCACCACCACGATGGCGGCGATGCCCAGGTAGGCGATGCCTTCCAGCAGCGACGCGCCGCGCTGGCGCTGCCGCGCATTGTCGGAGCGGATGGGCTGGCCGTGCAGATTGCTTATTTTTGCGACATGCATGATTGACCTCTAGTCAAAGTTGAACGATTAACGTGCGCGGGCAAGCGCCGCGATTTCCTGCTGGATGCCGAAGAAGCCGACCACCAGCCAGCCGATGACCACAGCCATGGTCACGATGGCAAAGCCGTTGAGCGTCTTCATACGAAGAGAGACGACCTCCACCCCCCGCTCCACCCACTCATCCGCCATCAGCTTCACAGCCTGGGCGAATCCCTTGTATTCCGCGTACACGCAGAGGTCGTCGATGACCTCCCGCGACGGGAATCCATATCCTGTGTTGCGCAAAGCCTCGCCGCAGTTCAATCCCGAGCGCACGCCCAGGAGCGCGCCGTCCAGGCGCTCCCGCAGCCACGGCTGCGCCGTGTGGGACAGGCGCATCAAGGCTTTCTCCACCGTCACGCCGGCCCCCTGCAAGGCCGAGAAGGCCATCAGGAAACCGCTGCCCACCATCAGCCGGTAGATCGAATACGGCGGGAGGTTGTCGGCCCAGACCCGCAGCGTGCCGCGCCAGCGCGGCATGGAGACGAACAGCAGCACCAGCAGCAGGACCAGCGCCGCCAGCGTGTAGCCCATCCAGTTCTGGACCCATATCGACATCAGGTACAACGACCGCGCCGCGCCTTTCCAGGTGGCCGGATCCATCATCATCGCGAACTGCGGGATCACCTTGGTGCCGAACAGGTACACGTAGACCAGCACCAGCCCCAGGATGGCCAGCGGATACGCCATGCCGCCCACGATGACCGCCTGGATCTTCTTGCGCGCCTGCACCACGGTCACGACCGCGAGCAGCGTCTGCTCCAGCTGGCCGGACTGCTCGCCGGCCATCAATATCATCTGCTCGGACCTGGGCACCCAGCCTTCCAGCGTTTCCGAGAACAGGCGGCCGTTCTGCACGCCCCGCCGGCAGTCGTCCAGGATGACCGCCAACGGTTCCCGGGGCCGCTTGCCCTCGCGCGATTCGCGGTAGCGCAATTCCTCCAGCACCCGCAGCAAGGGCAGGCCGTTGGCCAGCATCGTGGACATCTTGCGATACAGGCGCAGCCGCGCCGTATCGGTGAACTGGGTCCTGGCCCACAACCGGTTGATATCAAGTCGCATGGGCACCCTCCACGACGCTCAGGAATGGCTGGGCGCGGCCGCGCTCCAGGACCAGGTGGCCGACCACCTTCTCGGCCATGCGCGGATCCAGTTCGCCGGCGGCGACTTTTCCGATGGCGTGTTCCAGCATGGTCTGCCCCCCCAGTTCGCCCATCCAGTAGGCCAGCGCCTCGGTTTTTTCGCCCTGGCGCACCAGCCGGAAAAAGCGGTCGTCGGGGATGATGATCTCGGCCACGACGGTGCGGCCCACGGTGCCGTGTCCCGTGCAGGCGTCGCAGCCCGCGCCCGTCACGCACACGCCTTCCAGCGTGGACGACACCGCCTGCCGGACCCGCGCCAGCATGGCCGCGGGAATGGCGTCCGGATGCCGCGCCAGCGGCCGCTTGCAGCTGGGGCAGAGCTTCTTGACCAGGCGCTGGCTGATCAGGCCGGTCACCACCGTGTGGTCGGCCACCAGGCTGACGGGCAGCCCGAGGTCGAGCAGGCGGTCGACGATGGCCAGCGCGCCATTGGCGTGCACCGTGGTCCACACCTGGTGGCCGGTCATCGCGCCGCGCAGGGCGTTCTGGGCGGAGGCGCGGTCGCGCACCTCGCCGATCATGAGGGTGTCCGGATCCAGCCGCATGGCGTTGGAAATGGCGGCGGCGAAAGCCCGCGAACGCTCTTCCTCGTTTCCGGCATTGGTCACCGCGGTCTGCACCGCGCCTTCGATCGGGTACTCCACGGGGTCTTCGACCGTCAGCACGTGCAGCCGCCCTTCGGCTTCGAGGATTTCGCCGGAAAGAATGCGTTGCAGCGTGGTCGATTTTCCCGAACCCGTGGGCCCGCTGATGATGTTCATGCCCACCGGCTGTTCCTTGAGTTTCTGCAGCGCGGCGGCATGCGCCTCGCCAAAGCCCAGCGGACGCAGGTCGATGTTGTCGCCCGCATCGTTATAGAGAAGACGCAGCACCATCAGCGAACCGTCGCTGGTGGGTACGGTGGCGATGCGCACGCCATACAGCGCCGGCGGCAGCTTGTCGCGGTCGGCGATGGCCGCGTCCTGCCGCTCGGTGGGTTTGTAGGAACTGTCAGACACCGAGGTCATCGCGCCATACAGGGTCGCCAGCAGCCGTTCGCCGTACTCGCGCGTCTGTCCGCCCACCGGCACCAGGTCGTTGTGGATGCGGAAATAGATTTCGGTGGCGTTCTTGCGCACACGCAGGTGGATATCCGACGCGCGCGAGCGGCAGGCCTTGTTGAGCAGGTCCTTGGCGACGACCTGCATCATGGTGTGTTCCTGGTGCCGGGCCTCGGACGAAACGCCGCCCAGCCGGTTCAGGCGGCGGATCACGTCCATGCTGCTGGGCACCAGCTCGAAGTGCCGGCCCAGCCGCCCCAGGCGCCCGGCGTAGGACAGCACGTGCGGATTGAGCTCCTGTCCGGCGGCCACCAGCAGCCGGCCATCGGCCAGCAGGCACAACAGCTTGCGCTCTTCCTCGCCGGCTTCCAGCACGCCGGCATGGCTCAGGATCTCGGCGCCGCCGAAACCCGGCACATCGCCGGCCACGCCGGCGGCCGGCAACGCCTGCGCCTGTTCGCGCCGCCTGACGAGGCCCAGTTTCATCTTCCCGCCCCCGGCCGCGCCACGCCCGGCCCGGACATGACGGCGGCGGGATTCAAGCCCGCCTGGCCCGGCGCATACGCGGCCAGGCGGATTTTCCTGCCGCCCGACTGGACCATGACTTCGCGCGGGGCGATCGACAGGACCTTCATGCCGCCCGGCAACGTGTCGCCCTGCTGGACGTCGGCGATGCTGCCATCGCTCATCTGGAGCGTGGCGTACAGGCGTCCGCCCACCCCCTCGATGGCCCGCACCACCGGATCGCCGATCACCTCGGCCTGGTTCAGCGTCGCCATGATGCTCTGCCTGGCGGCGATCTCGTTCTGCTTGCCGAGGATGCTGGCCTGCACCTCCAGCAGCCGTTCGCGCGCCTTCAGGACCATGGTCTCGGCCTCGAGGCGGGTCAGGCTGTCCGAGGTACTCTCGGCCCGCGCCGGCTGCGCGGCCCAGGCCGCCAGCATCAGCAGCGCGCTAAGGTATTTACTCCGCATAGATCATTCCCTCCATGGTCCAATGGGACCCTTGATAGACCACCCGGTCGACCCTCACGCCGGGCCGGTCGAGTATTCGCGCGATTTCCCAAGGTTCGACGCCGGCGTTCTGCAGCGTGAACCGATAGCCGCGCCAGCTCGGCGGCGGCGGCTGCTGCTGGCTTCCCTGCGCGATGGGCTGCGGCGCGACCGTGACCTGGATGGGCACGCCCATCATCTGCATGTGCGACAACACCGGTTCCAGGGCGCGGCGGCGATCCAGCAGGTCCTCGGCGGGTCCGGGCGGCAGTTGCAGCGGGCGCACGTAGCTCGCGCGCTCGCCGGATGGATCCACCTCGACCTCGGGCACCCGCTCGCGCAGCATGGCGACGGAGGAGTCGCCGCGCCGCCAGGCATAGGCCTGTTGCTGCTGCGTGCAGGTATAGGACTCCAGTTGCCAGCCGCCCGCGGTCGGATGGCGGAACTCCTGCATGCAGGCGCGCACCAGGGCCGGCGGCACGGGACGCTTGTCCCAGGGCCTGGCCACGGGGGGCGCCTCGCGCAGGATGCGCTCGCGCACCTGCTGCATGGCGAGCTCACGTTCGCGTTCGGCCACATCGCGCTGATAGAGCATCCAGGCATAGCCACCGGCCACCGCCAGGGCCGCCACGCCGGCCGCGACCAGGTGCATCCGGGACAGGCGTCCGCCGACCCGCCGCAGGGCGGCCCGGCGCTGGACCCGCAGGCTGCCGTCCGCCCGCTGGGGAATGAAGCTGCGGACCTCCCGCACCTGGAAGTTGTGGAATCCGAAGGCCCGCAACTCCTCGTCGCCGACCACCACGTTCCAGCCGCCCAGGGCGTAGTCGCTCTGCAGGCGCTCCAGCACTTCCTCCTTGCTGCCGGCGAAATCGCCATTGGGCAGGAAGTTGGCATCGCGCACCGCGAAGTACACCCACTGGCCGTCCGGCAAGCGGAACGCGCCCAGCCAGTTATGCACGGGCTGCTGTTCGCCATCGTAGAAGGCGCCCTCGCTGGCCATGGTCCGGGAGACCACCGCCGCCAGCGAATACATGCCGCGCCTGGCGCCGTCCCGGGTCTGCGCGAAACCCGCCTGGGCGGTGGTGTGATCCATGCGGACCACCATCAGGTCGGCATCGATCTTGCGCCCGAGGTCGATGGCTTCCCGCTCGAGTTCGCGCGGCTTGGACAGCGACTGCCAGAACAGGCCGCAGACGTATCGGTGCTTGTCCAGGTTGGTGATGTGGAGGGTCATGTCGGCTTGGCCTTCAGGAGGCGGACATGGCCACGGGCGTGATCAGGACCACGATCACTTCCTTGCTGGAGGCGGCCGACAGGCCGCCGCCCAGGGCCGGATTCCTCGCATCGCCCAGGCCCGCGCGGTCCAGGTGGTCGTCGGTCTGCTCGAAGCCGCTGATGATCAGCGTCTCGTTCGACTTCATCGCCACGCGTTGCAGGAAATTGCGGGTATCCAGTTCGGGCGACTCGATCTGCGAGGTCACCCCGCCGGTGGCACTGGTTGTGCCGACGATGGTGCGGATGCGCCGCAGGGTCGAGATATCCGTGGAAAACTGCAGCATGACCGTGCCGTTGGCCAGCACGTGCGGCAGGATGCTCATGTTGAAACCGGACGTCACCACCCCGGGCGTCAGCGAGGTCGTGGTGCCGACCTGCGCCACCAGCGAGCTCTGCAGCGATTGCAGGTAGCTGGTCTGGCGCGCCACCTGCACCGGCACCGGCTGGTTGTTCAGCGTGAC
Source organism: Alcaligenaceae bacterium SAGV5 (assembly GCA_009360345.1). GTDB lineage: Bacteria > Pseudomonadota > Gammaproteobacteria > Burkholderiales > Burkholderiaceae_B > Pigmentiphaga. Next base: position 48,711 of record SPDP01000012.1, on the reverse strand, counting down.
GACCGACGCGGTGGTCTGCCGGCGCACCTTGCCCTGCTCGGACAAGGCCTGGATCACCGCCTGGCTGCCGGCCATCCTGGACGTACTGGTGAGGGGGATCCCGGCGGTCAGCGAGATCAGGCCGGTACTGGTGGCGCCTTCATATACATTGGAAATGCCGAACCTGCGGTTCAGGCTCTGGTAGACGGCATTCCAGTTGATGCCGTATTGATCGGAATCCCTGAGCGTGACCGACAGCACGGTCACATTGATGGCGATCTGGCGCGACAGCGACTTGTTCTCGCGGTCGATGTAGGTCGCGATGCGGTCCAGCGAATCGGGCGTATCGACCACCGTGATGGAGCCCGTGGCCGGCGACGCCAACACCTTGCCGTAGGGCGACAGCATGACCTTGATCGCTTCCTCGATGCTGGTGTAGACCGACAGCCTGGATGCCACGGCGGTGTTCTGCGTATTGCTGGCGTTCACGCCGGTGCGGCCCGCCCCGCCGTCTCGACCTGGTCCATACGCAACCCCATTCCGTCGGTCATGCTGTTCGTGCTGCTGACCTTCGCCGGCCTGCTGTCGTTCAGTGCCATGAAGGTCCAGAACTTCCCCGACATCGACCTGCCCATGGTCATGGTCACGGCCTCGCTGCCCGGGGCCTCGCCCGGCCAACTGGAAAACGACGTCGCCCGCAAGCTGGAGAACTCCATCGCCACCTTGCAAGGCCTCAAGCACGTCTACACCAAGATCCAGGACGGCAGCGTCAGCCTGACCGCCGAGTTCGAACTGGAGAAACCCCTGCAGGAAGCGGTGGACGACGTGCGCTCGGCCGTCTCGCGCGTGCGCGCCGACATGCCCGCCGACCTGCGCGACCCCATCATCAACAAGGTCGACCTGGCCGGCCAGCCCGTGCTGGCCTTCACCGTGCGCGCGGCCAGCATGGACGACGAAGCCCTGTCGTGGCTGGTCGACAACGACGTCGCGCGCAGACTGCTGAACGTGCCCGGCGTGGGCGCGGTCAACCGCGTGGGCGGCGTGACCCGCGAGATACGCATCGCGCTCGATCCCCAGCGCCTGCAGGCCCTGGGCGCCTCCGCCGCCGACATCTCGCGCCAACTGCGCCAGGTGCAGCGCGAAAGCTCCGGCGGCCGCACCGACATCGGCGACGCCGAACAGCCCGTGCGCACCCTGGCCACCGTGGGCACCGCCGAAGAACTCGCCGGCCTGCGGCTGGTCCTGAGCGACGGCCGGCCGATCCGGCTGTCCGACGTCGCCACCGTGACCGACACCATCGCCGAACGCCGCTCCGCCGCCCTGCTCGACGGCCAGCCCGTCGTCGGCTTCGAGGTCGCCCGCAGCCGCGGCGCCAGCGAACTCGACGTGGCCGCGGGCGTGCAGCGCGCGCTGGACGAACTCAAGGCCCGGCACGCCGACCTGCGGATCACCGAATCCTTCAACTTCGTCACGCCGGTCCAGGAAGAATACGACGGCTCCATGCGCCTCTTGTACGAAGGCGCGCTGCTGGCGGTGCTGGTCGTCTGGCTGTTCCTGCGCGACTGGCGCGCCACGCTCATCTCCGCCGTCGCGCTGCCGCTGTCGGTCATTCCCGCCTTCGCCGGCATGTACCTCCTGGGATTCTCGATCAACGTCATCACCCTGCTGGCGCTGTCCCTGGTCATCGGCATCCTGGTGGACGACGCCATCGTCGAGGTCGAGAACATCGTGCGCCACCTGCGCATGGGCAAGACCCCCTACCAGGCCGCCATGGAGGCCGCCGACGAGATCGGACTGGCCGTGGTCGCCACCACCTTCACCCTGATCGCCGTCTTCCTGCCCACCGCCTTCATGAGCGGCGTGGCCGGACGCTTCTTCAAGCAATTCGGCTGGACCGCCTCGCTGGCCGTGTTCGCCTCGCTCATCGTCGCGCGCGTGCTCACGCCCATGATGGCCGCCTACCTGCTCAAGCCCATCGTGCACGCGGGCAAGGAGCCCCGCTGGCTGCAGACCTACATGCGCTGGGTCGCCGCCTGCCTGCGCCACCGCTGGCTGACCGTGCTGGGCGCCGCCGTGTTCTTCATCCTGTCGATAGGCATGATCCCGCTGCTGCCCGCCGGCTTCATGCCCGCCGACGACAACTCCCAGACCCAGGTCATGGTCGAACTGCCGCCCGGCTCCACCCTGGCCCAGACCCTGGACACCGCCGAGCTCGCGCGCCTGCGGCTGGCCAAGGTTCCGCACGTGCGCAGCGTCTACACCACCATCGGCGGCGGCACCGCCGGCGGCGACCCCTTCTCCATGGCCGGCGCGGCGGAAGTCCGCAAGGCCACCCTGACCATCCAGCTCGACCCGCGCGAAGACCGACCCAAGAAACAAGGCATCGAAGAGGAAATGCGCGCAGCCCTGGACGAGATCCCCGGCATGCGCAGCCGCGTCGGCCTGGGCGGCTCCAACAACAAATACGTGCTCGTGCTGACCGGCGACGACCCCAACGCGCTCAACCAGGCAGCCCTGGCCGTCTCCAAGGAACTACGCACCATCCCGGGCCTGGGCAACATCTCGTCCACCGCCAGCCTCATCCGCCCCGAAATCGCCGTGCGCCCCGACTTCGCCCGCGCCGCCGACCTGGGCGTCACCAGCAGCGCCATCGCCGACACCCTGCGCATCGCCACCGTTGGCGACTACGACATCTCGCTGCCCAAGCTCAACCTGTCGCAGCGCCAGGTCCCCATCGTCGTGCGCCTGGACGAAGCCGCGCGCGAAGACCTGTCCCTGCTCGGCCGCCTGTCCGTGCCCGGCACCCGCGGCCCCGTCCTGCTCGAACAGGTCGCCACCCTGGACTTCTCGGCCGGACCGTCCGTCATCGACCGCTACGACCGCTCGCGCAACATCAACTTCGAGATCGAGCTGGCCGGCATGGACCTGGGCGACGTCGCGCAGCGCGTGGCCGACCTGCCCACCCTCAAGAACCTGCCGCCCGGCGTGCGCCAGGCCACCGTGGGCGACGCCGAAGTCATGGGCGAACTGTTCCAGAGCTTCGGCCTGGCCATGCTGACCGGCGTGCTCTGCATCTACGTCGTGCTGGTACTGCTGTTCAAGCACTTCCTGCACCCCGTCACCATCCTGGCCGCCTTGCCGCTGTCGCTGGGGGGCGCCTTCGTCGGCCTGCTCATCGCGCACAAGAGCTTCTCCATGCCCTCGCTGATCGGACTGGTCATGCTGATGGGCATCGCCACCAAGAACTCCATCCTGCTCGTCGAATACGCCATCCTGGCGCGGCGCGGCCACCCCGCCACCGACGTGCGGCCGGCGGTGCCGGGCATGAGCCGCTGGGATGCCCTGATCGACGCCTGCCACAAGCGGGCGCGGCCCATCATCATGACCACCATGGCGATGGGCGCGGGGATGCTGCCGATCGCGATCGGCTACGGAGCCGCGGATCCGAGCTTCCGGTCGCCGATGGCGATCGCGGTGCTGGGGGGGTTGATCACGTCCACGTTCTTAAGTTTGCTGGTGATACCGGTGGTGTTTTTGTTCGTGGATGATTTTGGGCAGTGGGTGGTGAGGTTGTTTGGACGGAGGCCAGTCGCCGGGGGGAGGTAAGAAGGGCAACAAGGACGGCCCGCAACACCTTCATCGCCGTTGCGCCGATTCCTCGACTGTCACTCGGGTAGTGGCCGCCATCGTTTCGTCCCGAACTCCCCCTACAATCCCCGGATCGCGAGCCCCCTGCGAGCACCTTGGGGGCACGGCCAGCTTGCCAAAGAATCGAACGGACCCGCGGAAGAAAGATGAATCTGCATCTGACCAGTGCGTTTTCCGAGTTTGGCGCACGCCCCGTCCCGCTATCGGCGCCGGACGTCTCCGCTGACCACTCCTGCCCCATCGATGCGGATCGGCTCCGAGAAACACTCCGCAGTTCGACCTGCCGCTCCGCCGTCGTCCTGGGCACCTTGTCTGAACCATGTCTCGACCAGACCGGCATTCAGCGTCCCCTGGAGGCCTTCGCGACAGGATCCCTGCCAGCCGACTGGCTCGTGGACAACTGGAGTGGCCAGGTCGACGCGTTCGTCCGGGCATACGACCAACACGACACACTTTGGGTCCTCGGTTCGCGGTTCCTGTCAGATCTTGCCGACCCTCGGCCGCTTCTTGCGGCGCTGAAACGTGTCTGCCTTTCGCGCAACGGCACGATCATGTTCGTCCACGACGACGCCCCCGGTCGATTCAGGCATTGGTCGCGAGACGCGTTCTCCGGCTTTCTCGCTGCCAGCGGCCTTGCCGCCCAGCCCGGCGACGGCGGCTGGATGGCCACCACACTTACTCTTGAAGGCTATGCCGCCTATCTGGAAGATCTCGGTTGGGACGGACGGCTGGCCGGGGCGGACTGGCTGCTCCTGACCACCGAGGATGCGGGACTCGGGCCCGCCGGCGGAATCGGCACCTATGTCCGGAACATCAAGCTCCTGGATCCAAGGGTCGCCGTCTTGATGTGCGACGCCAGGGCCGAGCCCCTCGATCTGGACCGCCTGACATTGGCTCCTCGATCGCTCGCGGACGTCAGGTTCGAAGATTTTCACATCGGGCACGATTCGCTGGAAGTGTTGCGCAACGCCTTGTACCTGCTGCCCAACGTGACGCTGGTGGAAGCCCAGGACTACCAGTCCATCCTGTTCCGCATCGTGCAGGCCAAACACACGGGCATGCTTCCGTCCTGGCTGCACTTGCGCATTTTCATGCACGGCGCCATCGACTACCTGAAATACGGCTTCCGCGATGAAGCCGCGATGAACTACACCCCCTTCGAAGCATCGCTGGCGATCAGGGACAGTTATATCTTCAAGCATGCGGATAGCTGCTACGCCCCTTCCAGGTATCTGGGCCAGCATCTGATGCAGCAGGAGTACGGCTATCAGGTCGCCAACCAGACCATCGTCCGCCTGCCGTTTGATCTATCGTTGCTGCCGGAAGCTCGTCAGGTTGGCTTCTCGGCCGTGAAACGCATCGCTTTCATCGGCAAATACCTACAGTTGAAGGGATGGCCTGATTTCGTCCGGGCACTGGCACTCCTCGCCCCGGGGCAGATACAAGAGATCGTCTCGCTGGCACCCGGCGCCCCCTCCGACGAAGACGCGGCGACTTTGGGCAGCCTCGCCAGCTACAGCTGGACCCACCTCTCGCACCAGCGATTGCTGGAATACATCAGCGGGCATCTCGAAGACACCTTGTTCGTCGTTCCATCGCGGGGGGAGAGTTTTTCCTACGTCGTGCTGGAACAGTTGCTGCTTGGCGCGCGTGTCATCGCCTACAACACGGGCGGAGTGGTCGAGGTCGCGGACAACCCGGACTATGTCTCGCGCTTTTTCTGCGATCCGACGCCCCATGCCCTGGCTCGCAAGATCGAAGATGTCCTGCGGCTCCGACCGGCTGAACATCAGGTCCAGGTGGACTGCACGCGCGACCGTCTCCGGCGGCGGCAGCGTGAAGTCAATGCGTGGTGGGGGCGGAAGGATGTTCCGCCACACAGCCTCGAGTGGCCGCGTTCGATAGCGCTGCCATCGCCGGCGGTCGCCGTGGTGGCCTTCGCCGGCAACCGGTCACTCGATCAGTTGGACGAATTCATACGATCCGTTCGCCGCTCGCGGCTGAAACCCTCCCAGGTCATCCTGATCGACGGCAGGTCCGACGAGCCGTCCGATGCAGCCCTGGATGCGTGGGCACGGGACGAAAAGCACGCAGATCTGAACATCAGCCTGCATCTGCGCGCGGCCGGCAAGCTCGGACCACGCGACACCGGCCTGCGGCAGGTCCAGACCGAGTTCGCCTTCTTTCTGGATGACGGCGCGGCACTTTTACCCCGCACGCTGGAGGATGGCTGGAACGCGCTGTCCACCGACCCGGCATTGATCGCCGCCACCGGCTTCGCCGTGAACTCAGCCGACACCTCAGCCTTTCCCCGTTCAGGCGGCCGGCCCGCGGAAAGCAGGTCGTGGAAGCCTTTGGGCATTCCGGAAGCGCGGGTTCTGGCGCTCAAGGAAAACCAGTACATGGCCGCCAGCGCGATGGTTCGAACGTCGGCATTGCGGGACTCGGGAGGCTGGAATGACATGGACCCGGACAACTGGGAAGTATTGGCAGCCTATACCCGGCTTGCATGGAAAGAGAAACGCTTCTCGCTGATTCCCCTGCCGGGGCACCTCGCTCCCGATCCCAGCGGCGACGGGACGACGGCAACAAGCTCTTTCCTGAAGCGCCGCCGCCTCGTACACAGTATCGATGGCATATCGCGTCTCGATGCCAACATATTGTTCAGCTTGGCCACGCGCATCGAAGACAGCGGCACGATGCTTCCCGTCAAGGCACTCGTCACCACTCCGCCACAGGAAGTTGGCGAAACCATCATCCAGCCCCGACAACCCGAAAACTTCGTATACCGCTTGCTTCGCCGGGCCAGAACAAGATCCGGACGGCTCATCGGAAATATCAGGCGTCTTCTATGAGAACCGGCCCGCTCGATCTCCCCATTGGCATGCGTATCAAAACCGATGGTATCTTGTAAGCACTCACATCTTGCAATGAGGGGTTGTCAGCCGTGATCCCTCCAGATGAAACAGGTTCCCGGCAAAATGACGCTCACCTTTTGTCGCACACTGCATCGACTCCATTGCCAGTTCGCTTCACAATATCCCTGCTATCCACGTGATACCGAGTGATCTATTCACCGGTTTGCCAAGGCTTGGCGTTCATCGCAGTGAAGCCAAGCCCGCGGCATGTCCACGACATGCAGGATAATCACACTCATGTGCCTCGCGGCAGGAGACGGCGGCGGGGGGAGTCCTTCCTCCGCCGCCGTCTCCGACAAGCCGAATCCACTCGCGGGAATCCCCATTGTCTTCCCCTGCCCTGCCCAGCATCGACATCTCGATCGTACTCAACCTTCATGACGAGGCACGCTTCCTTGACCGGACGGTTGCGTCCCTGCGCGAAGCCGTGGCCTACGCGCGCGCCGACGGATTGAGCATTGAGCTCGTCATCGTGCTGGACAACGCTACCCGGGAAACCGCGGCCAGAACCACGGCCATGGATTTCAGCGGGATCGACCAGGTTTGCTTCATCGAGGTATCGCACGGTTCGCTCGGCCCTGCACGCAATTCAGGCATTGCGGCGTCACGAGGCCGATACATTGCCACCGCGGATGGCGACGATCTTGTTTCGTTCAATTTTTTTTCGGCAATGATGGAGGAAGCAGAGCGGAATCCACGGGCCATCATCGTCCCTGAATTTCTTTACGCCTTTGGCACTCGCTACCATCTGTGGCAGTACTTTGGCACGGACCGGGTTTCCAAGCTCGCTTTTTTCGGACTCCACCCATTTTGCTCCAGAGTCTTTTTCCCCCGGGAACTCGCACGAGACATCCAGTACGTCGACACAAAGAAAACTCGCTTTTTTGCCTACGAAGATTGGCATTTCAACTGCGAAGCCATTGCCGCCGGATATGAGTTCCACACGGCGGCCAACACCATTCTTTTCTATCGCCAGCGTTCGACCAGCATCATGGCTCAGGAAGGACACGACAAGCTGTGTCCTTACTCCCGATATTTTTCAGCTGATCATTTCCTGAAGGGATTGCGGGCCGTCCATAACACCGCCCAACCAGTGCCCAAGGCTCCGAAATATGCTCCGGAAGGCGCGCGGCTGTACTGCATGAACTCCCGGATTTTTCTCGAACTGCTGTATGCGGCAAACCGGATCGAACCAGGCATCGATTACGAACATCTGAAGTACATGCCTATGGGAGCCAACGTCGGCTGGCCCTATCAACAGTCCCTTGATCTAGCTTCTGCTTATTTCGAAGCACTCCAGAAACTGAACGGCGGCATTTACGACGATGTCGTCCTCCTGCCCTTCCTATCGAATGGCGGCGCCGAGAAGTACCTCTTGGAAGTCCTGAAATCGCTGCTTGCCACGAACGTGGCAAAACGTATTCTGATCATGACGGGAGGGAACTTCGAGAACCACGAGGGCGTTGACCAGCTACCCGCCAATATCGACTTCCTCGATCTGCGGAAACTGGCGGACAGGCATGGCGTCCAGAACCTCGGCACGCTCCTGCTGCGCATCATCCAATCATCCGCCCCCCGCGCGCGGCTCCATACAAGCGGCGCCGACTTTGCCGTCGACTTCCTGCTCCGCTATTACCGTGCCCTTCCGGACAACCCCATTGCCTACTACTATTTCTGTGCGGAAACGCTATCCCACCAGCAATTACACTTCACCTACGGCAGTTCGCTAAACTTCCTTTCGGAGGCTTTGCCCGGAATAAGCTGGGTCATATCCGACCATGCTCGGATCCTCCACGATCTGGAAAAAATGATGCATCTGGCGCCGGCAAAGGCCGAAACGATCTATGCCCCGGTACCGCCCCCGGCGGAATCAATCGCACGGCTGCCGTACTCACCCGGCTCCGGGCCTTTGCGGATCCTGTGGGCTTCTCGCATCGATACCCAGAAACGGCCCGACCTGGTCCCCAGGATCTCGCAAAGGCTGGAGGAACGTGGGGTGAAGGCATCCATAGACATGTACGGAAGCTCGGTATTCGGCTACCCCATGCCTGCGGGAATAGGCCGTGACGGACCTGTCCGCCATCGAGGACCATTCCGGGGATTCGGCAGCCTTCCCCACGGCGAGTATGACCTGTTCCTGTACACATCGTCCTACGATGGGCTCCCCAACGTGGTGTTGGAGGCCCTTTCCTGTAGCATGCTTGTAGTCGCGCCCGACGTGGGCGGCCTGCGGGAAGCCATCAGCTCCGAGACCGGCGTCCTCATTGCCCATGACGCGGACGATGAAGTCCTGATCTCACACTACGCCGATGCCCTGGCCGCCATTGCCAACGGCAGCATCCAACCGCTGCCTCTTATCCGCAATGCCCATCGCCTGATTGAAGAACGGCATTCGGAGGAAACGCACCGTCGACGCGTCGCTTCGATTTTTGCGTCAACGGGTAGTTGAACGGACTTACGCTATCGTAACGATGATCCTCAATTCCATGTCTCACTCTCCGTCCGCATGCCCTGCGCCCCGCGATGAAGAAATACGGGCCCTGCAGGAGGAAATCCAGCATCTCCGAAAACGGCTGCTCAAATACGCCGAAGAAGCCGACCAGCGTGCCGGTCTCGACGCCTTGCGCACGGCCCCCTTCGAGCCGCTGGACTTCCAGCTCTCCAAGGGCTATCGCATTTGGAAAATGTACCTGCGCCTGTATGATCTGCCCATCGCCGGCCCTGCCCTGACGGCTGCGCGCACGATCGCCGGAAAAGCGGTTCGCCTGCTCAGGCGTCTTAGATAAATCTCGAAATGATCCAGATCCTCGAAAAAACCTATCGAGCCTGCCTGCGCTCGGGCCTGGTCACGCCCGGCATCCACCGCACGGCCAAGCGGATGCATTCATGGTTGCGTTATAGCCGCAGCCAGATGTATCTGCTGGAAGACATCAATTCCCTGCGAGCCGGCATCGTCGACCTGAAACGCGAACAGGACGACCTGCGCACGCAGCTCGCCCAGCTGAAGGCGCAGCTTGCCTCGAAAACCGACGATGCGCCGGCGCAGACCGGCTCCGGGCGACAAGACGTGGAGCGCCCTCGGTGAAAGCATCGGTTGTCATCTGTACCTACAACCGGAAAGAGGCGTTACGCGTCACCCTCGATGCTCTCAGGTATCTGCGATACCCCGACTTCGAAGTCGTGGTGGTGCTGGGGCCTTGCACCGACGGTTCGGAAGAGATGCTGGCCGCGTACCTGCCGGACATCAAACTGGCGCATTGCGACATCACCAACCTTTCCAAGGCACGGAACATCGGCATCGCCCAGGCGTCCGGCGACATCGTGGCATTCCTGGATGACGACGGCATCCCGGAACCCGACTGGCTGGACAAGCTCGCGCGCGGATACCGCGCGCCGGATGTAGGCGGAGTAGGCGGTTTCATCCGCAACCACACCGGCCTCCTGTTCCAGGCCCAGGTCGTGGTGTGCGACCGCTATGGCGACAACCAAGGCTTCCCCAGTCCCGAGGCCGCGGGTGCGGTCCATCGCCCCGGCACCCGCCGGTATTTCAGCCTGACCGGCTGCAACTCCAGCTTCCGCCGCTCGGTGCTGGAGGAAATCGGTGGCTTCGATGAAGAATATGCCTATTTTCTGGACGAAACCGACGTCTGCCTGAGGGTGGTCGAAGCGGGCTACGGCCTCGAGATGGCAGGCGCGGCACAAGTGCTGCACAAGTATGCAGCCAGTCATTTGCGCAATGCAGAACGGCTGCCGACCAGCTTGTACTATCCCGCTCGGAGCAAGGCGTATTTCTGCATGAAATTCGCGCTGCCTGGCGAAGAGGCCGCCGCCAGACAGCGCGTCGCGGCATACCAGGCGGAGACGAGCGGCGACATGCGCACGCTGCACCTGGCAGGCAAGATCGACGCGACCACCCGCGACCGCCTCGTCCAGGAACTGGAGAAAGGGGTGGCGGACGGCATGGAAGATGCCGCGAAGCACCCGGACGGCCAGCATACCCTGGCCCGATACCGTTCCCCCGCCCCTCTGCCGTTCAAAGCCTTCCCACCTCTGCTGCCACCCACGGACAGGCTCAGGCTCGCGCTGGTTTCCCGGGAGTATCTGGGTGAGGCCGTGGGGGGCATCGCGGTCTGGACACGGCTGGTTGCCGAAGGCCTGGCCCGGCGCGGCCATGAGGTGACCGTCATCACTCGCGCGGCGGAGGGGCAGGATCCCACCGTGGACGTGGTGAACAACGTATGGGTGCACCGGATTTCGGCCCCAAGGTTCACGACACAGACGAACCCGTCCCTGCCCGACCTGCCCGACGACATCCGCGCAGGCTGCTACGCGGTCTACAACGAGGCGCTGCGCATTGCCGCGCACCGCGGCCTCGACCTGGTCTCCTTCCCCATCTGGGACGTGGAAGGCTTGGCCTGCGCCACGAGCGGCCGTTTCAAGACGGTAATGAGTCTGCATACCACCTACGGTCTGGCCCTGCCGCACAAACCGGAATGGCAGCGCAATGCGACGATACGCTCGACGCTGGTGGATAAGATGGTCGCCGCCGAACGACAGGTCCTGCGCAGCGGGATTCCCTTGCTGGCCAACAGCCATTCCGTGCTGGCGGACATCCAGGACTGCTACGGCCTGGCGGCAACCGGGGCGACAGTCGTCCCGCACGGCCTGGGCGATGCCTGCCAGGCTTCGGCCCCCACCGTTCCCACGGACCGGCTCAACGTGCTGTATGTCGGCCGCTTCGAGTACCGCAAGGGCATCGACCTGCTGCTGGAAGCGATTCCAGGCCTGGCGTCCGCCCATCCCGGGCTGACTTTCACCCTGGTGGGCGAAAACCGGCCCGTTGCCGGGGAAAAAGACTACAAGGGCGACTTCGAATCCCGGCATGCCGGCGCCCTCTGGCTGGATCGGATCCGTTTCGCGGGCCCGATATCGGCCGAGGCACTGGAACGCGCCTACCAAGCCTGCGATATCTTCGTCGCACCGAGCCGGTACGAATCTTTCGGCCTGATTTTTGTCGAGGCGGCCGTCTTCGCAAAGACGGTTATCGGGCCGGACGTGGGTGGCGTGAAGGAAATCATCACCGACGGCGAAAACGGACTGCTTTTCGCACCCGGAAACGCCCAGGCCCTGGCAGCGGCCCTGAAACTCGCCATCGAGGATGCGCCGCTGCGTGCGGCCCTGTCCCGGGCCGCACGGCGAAAATACGAAACCGACTATACCGCCGACCTGATGGTAGAACGGCTGGAAGCCTACTACCTCGAGCACATGCGAGCCCCCGCCTGAGACCTGCGGGCGCCCGTCCGCCTAGGTCTGTTCCACGACGCGGCCGTGTTCGAGCGTAAGCGTGCGATTGCACAGCCGCTCGACGGTGCCACGGTCGTGCGATGCGATCACGAGGATGGACGATTTCGCCACGATGGACTCCAGCCGCTGCGAGGCCTTGGCATTGAATTGCGCATCGCCCACCGACAGCCACTCGTCCATCAGAACGATATCGGCGCTCATGCAGGTCGACACCGAGAAGGCCAGCCGCAGTTGCATGCCGCTGGAATACGTCCTGACCGGCATGTTGAGGTATTCACCAAGCTCGCTGAACTCGGCGATCTCGTCCATTTTTTCCGCGATTTCCCGAGGGGTCAGCCCCATGATGACGCCCCGCAGCACGATGTTCTCGAACCCCGTGGATTCGCCATCGATGCCCAAGGCGATATCGGTAAGCGCCACCACTCTTCCCTGGACGGAAAGCGAGCCGGATGACGGCGGGTAGACCCCCGACAGGACCCGCAGCAAGGTCGTCTTGCCGGCGCCGTTGTGCCCGAGCAGTCCGATCCGGTCCCCCGGACGAATGTCGAGGTTCAAGCCATCGATGGCGCGGACGGAGACCCGATGGCTGGCGTCCGATGCAATCCGGCCCCCCGTGCTCGCGCTGATGATCGCTTTCTTCAGCGAGCGGTGCGAGGCGTTGTAGATCGGGAATTCGACCGACAGGTTTTCGGCACGAATATGTACTGACATGCTAGATCCAATAAGCGACACGATGCCGCGTACGCGCAAACAGCCAGCACGCGCATCCCGCGGATACCAACCACAGCCCCAGGGCCGTCATCCAGTTCACCATGGACGGGACTTCGCCCAGCAGCGGCATGCGGGCCACATCGAGCAGATGGCTGACCGGATTGAGCTGGGCAACCCATTGATGCTGGGGAGGAAGCGTGCTGGACTGCCACATGATGGGCGTCAGGAAGTAGGCGACCGTGACCAGATTCTGCACGACTGGAATCATGTCCCGATACCGGGTGCAGATGATGGCGAAGATGAACGACACATTCAGCGTGATGGCGGCCAGACAGAGAAAACCCGGGATGGCAAGCAGGGACACCCAGCCCCAGCCATTGCCCACGAAGGTCACCACCAGGATGACGATGATGAAGTTGTGGAGGAAGATGATGAAGTTCCGGCAGAGCAGCCGCAACACATAGGACGGATAGGGCAGCCGCGTCTGCTTGATGAGGCTTTCGAACTGGGTGAAGCCCGTCGTCGCCTCGTTCAACTGCATGGCGATGAAAGTCCAGATCACGTTGCCTGCCGCGAAATACGGCAGATATTCGTGCAGGTTCATCTTGAAAAGCGTGGCCCACAACAGGCCCAGCGTACCGATCAGGATCGCGGTGCTGATCGTGAACCAGAACGGGCCAAGCACCGAGCGTCGATAACGCTGCTTGATGTCGTACCAGGCGAGCAGCGCCCATAGGTGAGGCTTGCGGACCGTCTCGACGAGCTCATGCCGCATGCTATGAAAAAACATTTGGAACCTTGACGAGTATTCGAGATAAACGAGTAATCAATTGCGGCCGTAGATGTCGGCAAACCGGACGATATCGTCCTCTCCCAGGTATTCGCCGCTCTGTACCTCGATCATCACGAGATCGATGATGCCCGGATTTTCCAGCCGATGCTTGTGGCCGGCTGGAATATAGGTGGATTCATTGCTGTTCACCAGGAATGTGTCATCGCCGTTGGTGACGCGCGCAACGCCGCTCACCACGATCCAGTGTTCGCTTCGATGATGGTGCATCTGCAACGAGAGCGATTGCCCGGCATGCACGACGATGCGCTTGATCTTGAAGCGCTCGGCCTCCTCCAGGACCGTATAGGTGCCCCAGGGTCGATGAACGGTACGATGGATCTGGTAGGCGTCATCGCCCCGCTCCTTGAGCTGGGCCACGACGCTCTTGATGTCCTGCAATTTGTCCTTGCGGGCGACCAGCAGGGCGTCGGGCGTATCGACGATGACGAGGTCCTTGAGGCCTATCGCACCGATCACCCGGGCGTCGCTATGGACATAGCAGTTCTCGGTATCGACCGCGATGACGTCGCCGTCGACCTGGTTTCCCTTGCCATCACTCGGGAACAGATTGCCGAACGCGGCCCAGGAACCGATGTCGCTCCAGCCGATGTCGCAAGGCACGACCGAAGCCCGCCCCGTCTTTTCCATGAGGGCATGGTCCACGGAAATGTCGGGCGCCTGGGCAAAGGCCTTCTCGTCCAGCATGATTTGCCATTCGTGCTGGCCCTCCAGCGTGCGCCCTGCCGCCAGGCTCTGCTCGGCGGCCTGCCAGGCATCGGGGGCATGCTGCTTCAATTCTTCCTCCGCCACGTCCGCGCGCACACAGAACATGCCGGAGTTCCACAGATAACGGCCGCTGGCGAGAAACTCCTGCGCACGGTCGAGCGACGGTTTTTCCACGAATCGCAGCACATCCGTCCCGGAGGCCTCGATATAGCCGTACCCGGTCTCCGGAGACTCGGGGCGAATCCCGAAGGTCACGATCCTGCCAGCTTCCGCCAATCGAGTCGCTTGCTCAACGGCTTGCTTGAACGCGGGAAAATCCTGGATCAGGTGATCAGCGGTAAGGAACAGCAACACTTCCTGCGCCCCGAACCGCCGGGAGACCGCGGCTACCGCGGCCGCGAAGGCGGGCGCGGTATTGCGCCCCTCGGGCTCGAGGAGCATCCCGCATTCGATCTGGGGTTGTCCCAGGGCCCGGTATTCGTCCATCGTCTTGAACGACAGCACCCGGTTGGTGACCGTGACGACCCGGGAAACGCCGTCCAGCCCGATGGCCCGCCGATACGCCTTTTGGAGAAAGCTTTCGCCATCCGCCAGACGAATGAACGGCTTGGGATGCAGTTCCCGAGACACCGGCCACAGGCGCGTACCCTTGCCTCCGGAGAGGATGATTGGAACAAGACCCATCTGGCAGTAGTCCTAGAAGACGAAGAAAAAGCCCGACACGGTGCCGGCCAACGGCGAAGCCGCAGTTTAACCCGGCTATCCCGCTCATCCACGGGAATACCCGCGCTTTTCGTTACAATGCCCACGCGCCCGTCCGGTATGGTGAGCGTCATGTCATCCAGCCTTCGAGGTCACTCCTTGCAGCGAGCTTCCAGCCCGTCCCTGCTCGTCACAGGCGGTGCCGGCTACATCGGCCCCCATACCCTGATCGAACTCATCCAGGCGGGCTATCGCCCGATCGTCCTCGATGATTTCTCGAACGGTTCGGTACATGCGCTCAAGCGCATCGAATCGCTGACCGGCCATGCGCTCGAGGTAGTCGAAGGTGACGTCAGGGATGGCGCCCTGCTGGATACGGTGTTCCGCCAGGCCTCGGCACGCGGAATCCCCATCCAGGGGGTGGTGCACTTCGCCGGCCTGAAAGCCGTGGGCGAGTCCGTCGCCGCGCCTCTAGCGTACTACCAGACCAATGTCACCGGCACGCTGACACTGCTCCAGGCGATGGACCGGGCGCAGGTCCGCACCATCGTCTTCAGTTCGTCCGCGACGGTTTACGGTGTTCCGCGCGAACAGCCGTACACCGAAGGTCATCCGATCGCGCCGGTGAATCCGTATGGCCAGACCAAGGCCATGGTGGAACAGATCCTGCGAGACTGGTGCGTGGCGCATCCCGAGCGGCGAGCCATCTGTCTGCGATATTTCAATCCCATCGGCGCCCATCCCAGTGGAATGCTGGGTGAGGCGCCCCAGGGCATACCCAACAATCTTTTTCCATTCATCACCCAGGTTGCCATCGGCAAGCGCCCGCACCTGAACATCTTCGGCAAGGACTACCCCACTGCGGATGGAACCGGGGTACGCGACTACATCCATGTCGTGGACCTGGCCGTCGGCCACGTCAAGGCGCTGGAGCACGCACAGGGAACGACCGGCGGCTTTGTCGCGATCAACCTGGGTACGGGCCGTGGCACCAGCGTGCTGGAGCTGCTGCACACTTTCGGTACGATCTGCGGCCGGCAGATACCCTACGAATTCCACCCCCGCCGCCCGGGCGACATCGCCGAATGCTGGGCCGACCCCTCCACCGCCGAGACCCTGCTCGGCTGGAAAGCCACCCGCACCCTCGAAGACATGTGCGCCGACGGCTGGCGCTGGCAGGATAAGGTAGCGAAGCGGTCACGCTGGACTCCAGGGAAGATCGACGGTGCGGCGCGGGGCCATGCGGGAAGTGTATGCCCGACCGGGGGGGCGCCACGGGCCCACGGTACAATTTCCGCCGGATCCTTCCCGGTTGCAAGCATGGAAGCCAAGTGGCTCGAAGATTTCATCGCGCTGGCTGAAACCCGGTCGTTTTCGCGGGCGGCCGAGCTGAGGCACATCACGCAGCCCGCCTTTTCGCGCCGCATCCAGGCCCTGGAGGCCTGGGTCGGCACCGATCTGGTCGATCGCGCCGTCTATCCCACCCGCCTGACGCCCGCCGGCGAGACGTTCCGGGCCGAAGCCATCGCCATGCTGGCCAAGCTGGACGAGACCCGGGCCATGCTGCGCGGCATGCGCCCCGCGTCGCAGGCGGTGATCGATTTCGCCGTGCCCCATACCCTGTCGCTGACGTTTTTTCCGCGCTGGCTGAGCCGCATCCGGGCCGAGGCCGGCCTGCCGGACTTCACGACCCGCCTGATGGCGCTGAACGTCCATGACGCCGCCATCAGCCTGGTCCAGGGCGGCAGCGACCTGGTCATGGTCTATTACCATCCCCGCCAGCCGGTCCAGCTCGATCCGCGCCACTACGACATGCTGGTGCTGGGCAGCGAGGCGGTCTATCCCTACGCCCGCAGCAAGCCCGACGGCACCCCGGAGCACGTGCTGGGGGAGGGCGGCCCGGCGCCCTACCTGGCCTACGCGCCCAATGCCTACCTGGGCCGCATCGTCGACCTGATCCTGGCCGGCGCCCAACCCCGGCCGCCGCTGGACGAACGCTACGAGACCGACATGGCCGAGGGCCTGAAGGCCATGGCGCTCGAAGGGCACGGCGTGGCCTTCCTGCCAGAGAGCGCCGTCAGCCGCGAGGTTGCCTCGCGCCGCCTGGCCTGCGCGGGCGAGGCCTATACCGAGACCATGGAAATCCGCCTCTATCGCGAGCGCGTGCCGGCCGGCGCGCCCGCCAAGCCGTTGGTCGATGCCCTGTGGGACTACCTGTCCAGGACGCGCTGACGTTTCCCGGTCTCCGGCGGTTTCCTGGCAATGCAAAAAAAACATTGGCCAATGCGAACACGGCATTGGCGCTATCGCGGGGCGCCTGCCTATAGTGTTTTCCATAGTGCGCCGCATGGTGCGGCGGCCTTTCCGATGGACATCCACATGAGCAGCAATGCCGCTTCCGGCCTCTTCCGCATCGAACACGACCTGCTTGGCGAGCGCGAGATTCCCGCCGGCGCCTACTGGGGCATCCACTCCCTGCGCGCCCGCGAGAATTTTCCGATTTCCGGCTCGACCATAGGCGGCCAGGCCGACCTGGTGCGGGCGCTGGCCTGCGTCAAGCTGGCGGCGGCCCGCGCCAACCGGGACCTGGGCGTGCTGCCCGCCGACCGGGCCGGCGTGATTGCCCAGGCCTGCCAGGAAATCATCGAGGGCGCGCTGCACGACCAGTTCATCGTCGACGTGATCCAGGGCGGGGCAGGCACCTCGACCAACATGAACGCCAACGAGGTCATCGCCAACCGCGCGCTGGAGCTGCTGGGCGCGGAGAAGGGCCAGTACGACGCCCTGCATCCCATCCAGGACGTGAATGCCTCGCAAAGCACCAACGATGTCTATCCCACCGCGCTGCGGATCGCCATGTGTTTTTCGCTGCAGCGCCTCTTGGTGGCGATGGCGGAACTGCGCGGGGCCTTCGAGGCCAAGGCGCTGGAGTTCGACGACGTGCTGAAGATGGGGCGCACGCAGTTGCAGGACGCCGTGCCCATGACGCTGGGCCAGGAGTTCCTGACCTACGCGGTCATGCTGGGCGAGGACGAGGCGAGGCTGGGCGAGGCCAGGACGCTGATGGTGGAGGTCAACCTGGGCGCGACCGCCATCGGCACCGGCATCAATACCGATCCCGACTACAGCCCGCTGGCCGTGCAGTACCTGGCCGAGATCACCGGGCTGCCGCTGGTGCGCGCCGCCAACATGATCGAGGCGACGCAGGACACGGGCGCGTTCGTGCAGTTGTCCGGTGTCCTGAAGCGCGTGGCCTGCAAGCTTTCCAAGACCTGCAATGACCTGCGCCTGCTGTCGTCCGGCCCGCAGTCGGGGCTGAACGAGATCAATCTGCCCGAGCGCGCGGCGGGCAGTTCCATCATGCCGGGCAAGGTCAATCCCATCATTCCCGAAGTGGTGAACCAGGTGGCGTTCGAGGTCATCGGCAACGACATGACGATCACGATGGCGTCCGAGGGCGGCCAGCTGCAGCTCAACGCCTTCGAGCCCATCATCGCGTGGAGCCTGGTCAAGAGCATTTCGCACCTGGAGGCGGCATGCACCACGTTGACGCACAATTGCGTCAAGGGCATCACGGCGAACCGCGAGCGGCTGGCGCAGGCCGTCAGGCGTTCGGCGGGGCTGGCGACGGCGCTGAATCCGGTGCTGGGGTACGAGGCGGCGACACGGATCGCGCGCGATGCGATGCGGACGGGGCGGCCGGTGGCGGATCTGGTGCTGGAGGCGGGGCTGCTGGATGCGGAGACCCTGGAGCAGGTGCTCAAGCCGGAGGTGCTGACGCGGCCCTACCGGTTCAAGAAGGTGGCGATTTGATGGCCGCATGGCCACGATCATCGCATTGAAAGGAATTCCGCCGACCCAGGGAAAATGTTGTGCCATCCAGGGCACGGCGGATCCGGCTCCGCCGGTCCGCCCGTGCCGCCCCCTGGGGGGCGCGCGAAGCGCGTAGGGGGGAGCCCCATTTATTGCTACACTCGGCCGACATAGTCTACGGAAGGGGGATTCCATGAAGAAGCTCGTGCTGCTCTCCGCCGCGCTGACGCTGGTCGCCGTGTCGTCTGTCTCGGCGCAAGATCTGACTGGCCGGCTCAAGAAGATCAAGGACACGGGGACGCTGACGCTCGGTTATCGCGATTCCTCCATTCCTTTCTCCTACCTCGACGACAACCAGAAATCCATCGGCTACTCGATGGACATCTGCTACAAGATCGCCGACGCGGTCAAGAGTCACCTGAAGCTGCCCAAGCTCAATATCGCGCTTTCGCCGGTCACCTCGGCGACCCGTATTCCCCTCATCGCCAACGGCACGGTCGATCTTGAGTGCGGATCCACCACGAACAACATCGAACGTCAGCAGCAGGTGTCGTTCGCGCCGACCACGTTCGTGACGGCCACGCGTTTCGTCGCCAAGAAAAGCTCGAAACTGAACGATCTTTCAGACTTCAAGGGCAAGACCGTCGTGTCGACGGCCGGCACCAGCAACCTGAAGTGGCTGACCGAGGCCAACGGCAAGGAAAACCTGGGCATGCAGATCATCCCGGCCAAGGATCATGCCGATGCCTTCCTGATGGTCGACAGCGGGCGCGCCGTGGCGTTCTTCATGGATGACATCCTGCTGTATGGGCTGGTGGCCAACGCCAAGAGCCCGGACCAGTGGATGGTCAGCAGCAAGGCCTATACCGTGGAGCCCTACGGCATGATCGAGCCCAAGGACGATCCGGCCTTCAAGAAGGTGGTGGACGATGCGGTCGTGGCGCTGATGAAGTCTGGCGAGGTCGAGAAGCTCTACCAGAAGTGGTTCAACTCGCCGATCCCGCCTCGCAACGTCAACCTGAAGGTGCCGATGAGCGATGCGCTGAAGAAGGTCATCGCCAACCCGACCGATTCGGGGGATCCGGCGGCTTATCGCTGATGCGAGGCCCGTCAGGCATGCCGGCCATGCGCCGTGGATGACCAAGCAGGATTTCAGGGGACCCGAGCGGTCCCCTGTTTCCATGGGGCCGGCCTTGCGCCGGACCGGGTAAGCACGGCGGAGCCGCGATGAACTACAACTGGAACTGGAAGATATTCTGGGAGCTGTCGCCCGACGGCCAGGGTACCTACATGGATACGCTGCTGTCGGGCCTGCAATGGACGCTCGCCACGGCGTTGGCGGCGTGGGTGATCGCCTTCGTGCTGGGATCCCTCGTCGGCGTGGTGCGGACCACGCAGGCCAAGTGGGCCGTCCGCCTGGCCGGGGCCTATGTGGAGCTGTTCCGCAATATCCCGCTGCTGGTGCAACTGTTCCTGTGGTACTTCGTGCTGCCGGAGCTGCTGCCCGAAGCGCTGGGCAACGCCGTCAAGCAGATCGCGCCTCCCTGGGGCGCGTACTGGCCGGCGGTGCTGTGCCTGGGATTCTTCACCTCGGCGCGGGTCGCCGAGCAGGTGCGGGCGGGCATCGAGTCGCTGCCGCGCGGGCAGCGCATGGCGGCGACGGCGCTGGGGCTGCGCGGCGCGCAGGTCTATCGCCATGTGCTGCTGCCTATCGCCTACCGGGTGATGCTGCCGCCGCTCACCTCCGAGTTCATGAACATCATCAAGAATTCGTCGGTCGCCCTGACCATCGGCCTGCTGGAGCTGACGGGCCGCGCCCGGTCGATGCAGGAGTTCAGCTTCCAGGTGTTCGAGGCCTTCGCCGCGGCCACGGTGCTGTACCTGATCGTCAGCCTGGTCGTCGTCGTCTTCATGCGCTGGGTCGAGCGGCGCGTGGCCGTGCCCGGGTTCATCGGGCCGGTGCGCGACGGTTCGCACTGAACGGAGGCGGACATGTTCGGCAATTTCGATTTCGACGTCATCTGGCGCACGCTGCCCTACCTGTTCAAGGAGGGCATGACTTTTACCCTGACGCTGACCGCGATGGCCACCGCGGGGGGCATCGTCTTCGGCACGCTGCTGGCGATGATGCGGCTGTCGCGCTTCCGCTGGCTGTCCGCGGTGGCGGGCACCTATGTGAACCTGATGCGCTCCTTGCCGCTCCTGCTGGTGATCTTCTGGTTCTATTTCCTCGTGCCCTACATCGGCGCGTGGGTCATCGGATCGTCCACGCCTATCAAGGTCGGCGCCTACTGGTCCTCGGTCATCACCTTCACGATGTTCGAGGCGGCCTTTTTCTGCGAGATCATGCGGGCCGGCATCCAGTCCATTTCGCGCGGGCAGACCTACGCCGCCTACGCGCTGGGCCTGAACTACTGGCAGACCATGGGCAGCGTGATCCTGCCGCAGGCTTTCCGCAACATGATTCCGGTGTTGCTGACGCAGACCATCGTGCTGTTCCAGGACACGTCGCTGGTCTATGTGCTGTCGATCACGGATTTCCTGGGCGCGGCGTCCAAGGTGGCGCAGCGCGACGGGCGGCTGGTCGAAATGTACGTGTTCGCGGCGGTGGTCTACTTCGTCATCTGCTTCTCCGCGTCGCGGCTGGTCAGGGTATTGCAGCGGCGGGTGGCGATCGTCCGCTGATGGGTGGCCTCGCCGGGTGGCGGCGGGGCGCAGGATTCTTCTCCAGGGAATGCTCGATGATCGAGATCAAGCATGTCAACAAGTGGTACGGATCCTTCCAGGTCCTGGCGGATTGCACGACCTCCATCGCCGCCGGCGAAGTCGTCGTGGTGTGCGGTCCGTCGGGCTCGGGAAAGTCGACGTTGATCAAGACCGTCAATGCGCTGGAGCCGTTCCAGGAAGGCGAGATCACCGTCAATGGCGTGTCGGTGGGCGACCCCGCGACCGACCTGCCCAGGCTGCGGTCCAAAGTCGGTATGGTGTTCCAGCATTTCGAGCTGTTCCCGCATCTGTCGGTCCTCGATAACCTGACGCTGGCGCAGGTCAAGGTGCTGGGGCGAAGCAAGGATGAAGCCGTCGTGCGCGCGGTGAAGCTGCTGGATCGCGTTGGCCTGAGATCGCAACAGGACAAGTTTCCGGGTCAGTTGTCGGGCGGCCAGCAGCAGCGGGTGGCGATCGCGCGCGCCCTGTCCATGGATCCGGTGGCCATGCTGTTCGACGAACCGACGTCGGCGCTGGATCCGGAGATGGTCAACGAAGTGCTGGACGTGATGGTGGACCTGGCCAGGGAAGGCATGACCATGATGGTGGTGACGCACGAGATGGGTTTTGCCCGCAAGGTGGCGCACCGCGTGGTGTTCATGGACGGCGGCCGTATTATCGAGGATACGGGCAAGGACGAGTTTTTCGATCCGGCCAGCCAGCGGTCGGAGCGGGCGCGGCTGTTCTTGTCGAAGATCCTGCAGTATTAGGCTGGCCCGCCATCATGGCTGCTGGATGGCCAGGGATTGAGCTCTTGACCCGTCCTTGGCCGGTGGGGCGGGGCGGCCCGCTCCGGGGGCGCCGCGGTGTTCGACGATGTTCCACCGTCGCTCTTGATGGTTCGCCGGCCGTGGTTGCCGTTGCGTGAGCCGGCCTACCAGAGCAAGCCTCCCTCTTTGTCGCGCAGCCGGTTCGAAAACCGGTCCGCCAGGAACTGGACGAAGGCCGTTGTCTTGGCCGACAGGTTCTGCCGCTCCGGATAGAGCGCGAAGATGTCGGCCGAAGGCGTGTGCCAGTCTGCCAGCACGGTCGCGAGCCTGCCCGAGCGCAGGTAGGCGCTGACCTCCCATTCCGAACGCATGATGATGCCGTGGCCCTCCAGCGCCCACAGCAGCGCGCTTTCGCCATCGTTGGCGCTGAGCGGGCCGCGGACCTTGACCGACTCCTTGCGGTGGCCCGAATGCAGATGCCAGGTTCCGTAGGCGGTGTCGCTTTCGCGGATCACGATGCAGGGATGATGGGCGAGGTCGCGAGGGGACTGCGGCGGCGCGTGGTGCTTGAGGTAGCGCGGCGAGGCGCAGAGCAGGCGCCGGTTGGAGGCGAGCTTGCGCGCGGTCAGCCGGGCGTCGGGCAGGTCGCCGATGCGGATGCAGACGTCGAAGGATTCGTCCAGCAGGCTGGCGGGGCGGTCGGTCAGGTGCAGTTGCGCCTGGACGGCGGGGAAGCGTTTGATGAAGTCGGAGACGGCGGGGGCAATATGGTGGCGGCCGAAGCCCAGGGTGGCGTTGATGCGCAGCAGGCCGCGGGGTTCGTCGCGGCTGCGGCCCACGGTGTGCTCGAGTTCCTCGACATCGGCCAGGATGCGGCTGCCTTCGCGCAGGTAGATGTCGCCCTCGTGGGTCAGCGCGATGCGGCGGGTGGTGCGGTTGAGCAGGCGTACGCCCAGGCGCTGCTCCAGCCGCTGCAGGCGCTTGCTGACGGCGGGGGTGGACAGGCCCAGTTCGCGGGCGGCGGCCGACAGGCTGCCGTGGCGGAGCAGGAGCGAGAAAAAGGCGAGGTCGGAGATGGTGTCCATTGTTAATTTGAGTTCAACAATAGTTTTTATCTCGTTCAATTATGAAGGGCAAGCGCGAGATACACTTGATCCATTCCATCCCGCACCGGTTTCGCGACAGGCTTGCGCGCCGGCGCCACCACGACGAGGACGTTTCATCCATGGCCCACCGCATTGCAGTGATACCCGGCGACGGCATCGGCACCGAGGTCGTTCCAGAAGGTTTGCGTGTCCTGGAGGCGGCGGCGTCGCGCTTCGGCATCGGGCTGTCGTTCGACCGCTTCGACTTCGCCTCGTGCGCGTACTACGCCCGGCATGGCTCGATGCTGCCGGACGACTGGAAAGAGCAGATCGGCGGCCATGACGCGATCTTCTTCGGCGCGGTGGGCTGGCCGGCCACGGTGCCGGACCACGTCTCGCTGTGGGGTTCGCTGCTGAAGTTCCGCCGCGAGTTCGACCAGTACGTGAATCTGCGTCCGGTGCGGCTGATGCCCGGCGTGCCCTCGCCGCTGGCCAACCGCAAGCCGGGCGACATCGATTTCTACGTGGTGCGCGAGAACACCGAAGGCGAGTATTCCAGCGTGGGCGGCCGCATGTTCGAAGGCACCGATCGCGAGGTCGTGCTGCAGGAAACGGTCATGACGCGCACCGGGGTCGACCGGGTGCTGAAGTTCGCCTTCGACCTGGCGGCGTCGCGGCCCCGCAAGCACCTGACCTCGGCCACCAAGTCCAACGGCATCGCCATCAGCATGCCCTACTGGGACGAGCGGGTGGAGGCGATGGCGGGCAAGTATGGCGATGTGCGCGTGGACAAGTTCCACATCGACATCCTGACCGCCAATTTCGTGCTGCATCCCGACTGGTTCGACGTGGTGGTGGCGTCCAACCTGTTCGGCGACATCCTGTCCGACCTGGGACCCGCCTGCACCGGCACCATCGGCATCGCGCCCTCGGCCAACCTGAATCCCGACCGCCGCTTCCCATCGCTGTTCGAGCCGGTGCACGGCTCGGCGCCCGACATTGCCGGCAAGGGCGTGGCCAATCCCATCGCGCAGATCTGGTCGGGCGCCCTGATGCTGGAGTTCCTGGGCCACAAGGCGGCGCACGACGCCATCCTGTCGGCCATCGAGACCGTGCTGTCCGACGGGCCGCGCACGCCCGACATGGGGGGCAAGGCGGTCACGTCGGATGTCGGGAAGGCGGTGGCGGAAATCGTCGCCAGAGGCTAGGGCCGCCATGTCCGAGATATCCCTCTTCAACGACCGGCTGCAGCACTTCCACGTGAATGGCGTGGACATCGCCGCGCGCGTGGGCGGCACCGGGCCGGCGCTGCTGCTGATGCATGGCCATCCCCAGTCCCACGCCATGTGGCACAAGCTCTGGGCCCGGCTCACCAACCGCTACACCTGCGTCGCCATCGACCTGCGCGGCTACGGCGACAGCGGCGTGCCGGCGGACGAACCGGCCGGCCACGAGGCCTTCTCCAAGCGGACGATGGCGGTGGACGCGGTGGAGGTGATGCGCTGCATCGGCTACGAGACCTTCGGCGTGCTGGCCCACGACCGCGGGGCGCGTGTCGCGCACCGGCTGGCGCTGGACCATGCCGAGCGGGTCGAGCGGATGATGCTGCTGGACATCGCGCCGACGCTGGATATGTACGAGGGCACCACGCGCGGCTTCGCGCAGGCCTATTACCACTGGTTCTGGCTGATCCAGCCGGCACCTTTTCCCGAGCAACTGATCGGGGCCGATCCGGTCTTTTACCTGCGTTCCATCATGGGCGGCCGCCATGCGGGCCTGGCCCCCTTCACCGACCGGGCGATGGCCGAGTACGAGCGCTGCGCGCGCCATCCGCACTGGGCGCATGCGATCTGCGAGGACTATCGCGCGGCCGCCACCGTGGACCTGGAGCACGACCGGGCCGACCGCGGCCAGGGCAGCCGCGTGGATTGCCCGCTGCGGGTCCTGTGGGGCGGGCGCGGGGTGGTGGGGCGCTATTTCGATGTGCTGGACCTGTGGCGCAGGCAGGCCTCGCAGGTCGAGGGCCGGGCGCTGGACTGCGGCCACTACATCGCCGAGGAAGCGCCCGACGCCCTGTGGGCCGAGATCGAGTCGTTCTGGCCGTCGGGCGCCTGAGGCTCAGGGTTCGCCGCCGGCGCCCACGAATTTGGCGCGGGGCCGCAGCAGCATGCCGCTCAGGCGCTGCTCCTGCACGTGCGCGACCCAGCCCGCCATGCGCGCGAGCGTGAACAGCGTGCCCACCGATTGGCGCGGTACGCCCATGGCCATGGCCAGGACGATGCCCCCGAGTTCATGCCGGGGATGCAGGCCGAACTCGCCGCGCACGTCGTCGATGAAGCGATGGATCTGTTCGAGGGCCGCCTTCTGGCGCGGCCGCCCGCGCGCCAGTTCGATCAGCAGCTCGGCGCGTTCGTCGCCCTTGGGGTAGAGCGGGTGGCCGAAACCGGGCACGCTGGCGCCGCGCCCGTGCTGCGCGCGAGCCTGCTGCATCAGGCCCGCGGCGTTGCCGGCGCCGCGCAGGAAGTCCTCGATCCGGTCGTACATCCGGCCCAGGTGGACGCCGGCCGAGCTGCAGATGGCCGAGGCGATGCAACTGTGCAGGGTCGAGCCCCCCGAGGCCGCGACGCGCGCGGCAAAGGTGCTGGGAGAAAGCTCGTGGTCGGCGAACAGCACCAGGAAGGCTTCCATCGCCTGCAGGTTGGCGGCGCTGGCCGGCAGGTCCAGGGCCGCCAGCAGGCCTTCGGCCATGGATGCCTCGTCGGGGATGGCATGGAAGCGCCGCCGGCGGGACACCAGGCCCATGCAGCCGGCCAGGGTCTTGATCAATTGCCGCGCCGCTTCGTGCATGTGGCCGCCGCGCATGCGATCCTCCACCGACCCGCGCGACATGCCCAGGCGCAGGGTGACGATGGCCATGATTTCCAGCAACCCGCTGTTGGATTTGGGCGGCGCGAGCGATTCCAGCAGGGTTTCCTGGAGCCTGGGCGTGATGCCCGTGTCCCAGCGGCGCGGCGCATCGTGCCAGACGCCGGTCCACAACAGTTCGCACACCGCTTCGTAGCTGGCATGCCCGCGAGCCAGCCGCACGGCGGAGTGGCCGCGGTAGTGGGGGCCGTCGGACCGGATCTCGGTGATCGAGGTGGGGATGATGGGCTCGCCCCAGTTCATGGCGGAGGCGGCCACCGCCCCGTGTCCCGAGCGGGCGCTGGAGCGCGCCTTGACCCGCAGCACGTCCTCGTGAAGGTACAGGCGCTGTCGCGTGTCCGGCTGCTTGACGCTGCGTATCCAGCCCTTGCTGACGTAGGCGTAGAGCGTCTGCATGCGTATGCCCAGCAACTCCACGGCTTCCTTGGCGCTGAGATAGTCCTTGTGCGGCATGGTCTTCAAGGTTGATCGATCTTCATCAATATTCTACGGCCCGGCCCTTGGTATCGCCGCCGTTCGCGGCTGGTATAGTCCGGCGGATCGACCCATTCATCGAGCAAGGATTCCCCATGACGGATCTGTCCGCTTTCCCGATCACCCGCAAGTGGCCCGCGCAACATCCGGACCGCATCCAGCTCTACTCGCTGCCCACCCCCAACGGCGTGAAGGCCTCGATCATGCTGGAAGAAACCGGCCTGCCGTACGAGCCGCACCGGGTGGCGTTCGATACCCAGGACCAGATGTCGCCGGAGTTCCTGTCGCTCAACCCGAACAACAAGATCCCCGCCATCCTCGATCCCGACGGCCCGGGCGGCAAGCCGTTGCCGTTGTTCGAATCGGGCGCCATCCTGATCTACCTGGCCGAGAAATCGGGCCAGTTCATTCCGCAGGATCCCGCCGGCCGCTACCAGGCCATGCAGTGGGTGATGTTCCAGATGGGGGGCATCGGCCCCATGTTCGGCCAGGTGGGGTTTTTCCACAAATTCGCCGGCAAGGACTACGAGGACAAGCGTCCCCGCGACCGCTACGTGGCTGAATCGCGCCGGCTGCTGGGCGTGCTGGAGCGGCAACTGGACGGCAAGGCCTGGATCCTGGGCGACGGCTACGGTATTGCCGATATCGCGACCTTCCCGTGGGTGCGCAACCTGGTCGGTTTCTACGGCGCGGGCGACCTGGTGGGATTCGGCGATTTTCCCAATGTGAAGCGGGTGCTGGACGCTTTCGTGGCGCGTCCCGCCGTGCAGCGGGGCTTGCAGATTCCGGCCGCGCCGTCCGCCTGACGGCGATTGCAACAAGGTGCTACGCGGGACGGTGGTGCATGCCGGCGCGGCGGGTGGAATAGGGATTTCATCCAGCTAGCCAAGCCGCGGCGGGTCGCCATAATGGCTACCACCACGAAAAGAGACATCAGCCGTTCCCCGCGTATGCATCAGCTCCTCCTGGAATCGTTTCAAGCCGCCGTCGCCGCGGCCGACCCCCTGCACATCACCGCCCGCCACCTTCCGGCCCCACCCAGGGGCCGCACGGTCGTCGTCGGCGCGGGCAAGGCCGCCGCCAGCATGGCCCGCGCCGTCGAGGCCGCCTGGCCCGCCGACGCCCAGCTGGAAGGACTGGTCGTGACCCGCTACGGGCACGGCATGCCGCTGGAGCGCATCGCCTGCGTCGAGGCCGGCCATCCGGTGCCCGACGCGGCCGGTGAACGGGCCGCCGGCGACATCCTGCGGCTGGCCTCGGAACTGGGCGACGATGACCTGTTGATCGTGCTCGTGTCCGGCGGAGGTTCCAGCCTGTTGTCGCTGCCGGTGCCGGCGGTGCCCATGGCCGCGCTGCGGGAGGTCACCCAGTCGCTGCTGCGCAGCGGCGCACCCATCGAGTCGATGAACGTGGTGCGCAAGCACCTGTCGCAATTGCAGGGCGGACGCCTGGCCGCATGCACGCGGGCCCGGGTCCTGGGCCTGATCGTGTCCGACGTCGCGGGCGACGATCCGTCCGCCATCGCCTCCGGCCCCACCGTGGCCGATCCCAGCACCTATGCCGACGCGCTCGACATCCTGCGCCGCCACGGCGTGCAGGCGCCGCAACCGGTGCTCGACTGGCTGGAGGGCGGGGCCGCGGGGCATCATCCCGAGACACCCAAGGCCGGCGATCCCGTGTTCGAGCGGGTGGAGAACCGCGTCATCGCGACCGCCCAGCAAAGCCTGCAGGCCGGCGCGCGCGTCCTTCGGCGCGCGGGCATCCAGGCGGTGGTGCTGGGAGATACCGTCACCGGCGAGGCCCGCGAGGTGGCAAAGGTCTATGCCGCGCTGGCACGCCAGGTATTGCGGCACGGCGAACCTTTCGATGCGCCGGTGGCGCTGGTGTCGGGGGGCGAATGCACGGTCACGGTGCGTGGGGGCGGCCGCGGCGGCCGCTGCACCGAGTTCCTGCTGTCGCTGGCCGCCGAGCTGTGCGGCGAAGCCAGGGTCTCGGCCCTGGCCTGCGATACCGACGGCATAGACGGCAGCGAGGACAATGCCGGCGCATGGTGGGACAGCGAGCGCCTGCGCCGGGCGGCGGCCCGGGGCGTCACGCCGGGCCCGTGGCTGGACGCCAACGACGCCTGGGGTTATTTCAGGGAGCTCGACACCCTGGTCATGACCGGTCCCACGCTGACCAATGTCAACGACTACCGCGTCATACTGATCGAGGCCGAGCGAACCAGTCGCTGACCAGCTTCACCCAGAAGCTGGCCCCCAGCGGCAGCAGGTCGTCGTTGAAATCGTAGCTGCCGTTGTGCAGGGTGCACGGCCCCAGCCCGTGGCCGGACTCGCGGTGCGCGCCGTCGCCATTGCCGATGAAGACGTAGCAGCCGGGCTTTTCCTGCAACATGAAGGCAAAGTCTTCGGCGCCCATCGTGGGTTCGGTGGCGGCGTCGACCTGGTCCGGCCCGACCAGCGATCGCAGCACGTCCGCCACGAATCGGGTCTCGTCGGGGTGGTTGATCAGCGGCGGGTACTTGCGCTGGAAGTCGACCTCGATCCGGGCGCCGTGGGCCAGTTCCATGCCCTGCGCGATTTCCCGCATGCGCTGCTCGATCAGATCCAGCACGTCGATGGTGAAAGTGCGCACCGTGCCCACCATTTCGGCTTCATCCGGGACGATGTTGGTGGTCGTGCCCGCGTGGATCTGGGTGATGCTGAGCACCGCGGTGTCGATGGGTTTCTTGTTGCGGGTCAGGATGGTCTGCAGCGATTGCGCCAGCTGCACCGCGATCATGACCGGGTCGATGCCCAGGTGAGGCAAGGCGGCGTGGGTGCCCTTGCCCTTGACCACGATGCGGAAGTCGTTGCTGGAGGCCATCATCGGGCCGGGGGTGACGGCGAAGCTGCCGACGGGGATGCCGGGCCAGTTGTGCATGCCGAACACGGCTTCCATGGGAAAGCGCGTGAACAGCCCGTCGTCGACCATGGCCTTGCCGCCGCCGCCGCCTTCCTCGGCCGGCTGGAAGATCAGGTAGACGGTGCCGGGGAAGTCGCGGTGCGCCGCCAGGTGGCGGGCGGCGCCCAGCAGCATGGCGCAGTGGCCGTCGTGCCCGCAGGCGTGCATCTTCCCGGGATGCACGCTGGCATGTTCGAAGGTGTTGAGTTCCTGCAGGGGCAGGGCGTCCATGTCGGCCCGCAGACCGATGGCCGGGCCGTTCCTGTCCGCGCCTTCCAGGACGCCGACCAGGCCGGTGCCGCCCAGCCCGCGCACGACGGGGATGCCCCAGTCTTCCAGCAGGCGGGCGATGGTGTCCGACGTGCGGTGTTCCTCGTAGCACAACTCGGGGTGGGCGTGGAGATCGCGCCGTATCGTCTTCAGGTCGCTCTGGAAGGCGACGATGGGTTCGAGCAGATTCATGTGGAAGCTCCGTAGCGTTGCCCCCCCGCGGGCGGGAGCGCGCCGCGCCTTGTCCAGGCGGTCGCGAAGGCGGGAAGGGCCGATGTGCCGCGCCGTGTCCGGCGTCGCCGGCCGGGTGTCGGTTGCCCGAGGGCCGGCGGTTACCATAGCCATTATCTCCAATGAGCTTGTCTATGGCGAGTGTAATGACAAGGGGCCGGACGGCCTGGGGCGTCCTGGTCCTGGCCGGGGCGCTGGCCGGATGCGCCGACCTGCGCTATTACGCGCAATCCGTCGCCGGACATTCGTCGCTGCTGCAGGCCGCGCGGCCGGTGGACCAGGTCCTGGCCGATCCTTCCACGCCGGTGGATTTGCGCGAGCGTTTGCGCTACGCGCAGGACGCGCGCCGCTACGCCAGCCAGGTGCTGGGCCTGCCCGACAACCGCAGCTACACCGAATACGCCGACCTCAAGCGGCCCTACGTCGTCTGGAATGTCTTCGCCACGCCGGCGTTGTCCTTGCGGCTCAAGCAGTCCTGCTTCCCGGTGGTGGGTTGCATAGACTACCGCGGCTACTACAGCGAGGCCGACGCGAGGCGGATGGCCGGCGAGCTGCGGGACCAGGGCTGGGACGTGCACGTGGGGGGCGTGCCCGCCTATTCCACCCTGGGCTGGTATCCCGATCCTTTCGTCAACACCTTCATCCGCCTGCCGCCGGCCGAGGTCGCGCGCCTGGTTTTCCACGAACTGACCCATCAGGCGGTCTACGCGAAGAACGACACGACATTCAACGAGTCGCTGGCCACGGCGGTGGAGCAGATCGGCGTCGAGCGCTGGCTGCGGGAACCGCAGAACCAATCGCTGCGGCCCGCCTATGAGGCCTTCGACGCGCGCCGGCGCGACTTCGTCGCGCTGCTGCTGGAGACACGGCGGCAACTGGCGCAGGCCTACGGCGAGACCGGCACCCGCCAGGGGCCGGCGCCCACCACGCCCGATCCGGTGGGCCTGGGGCCGGACGAGATCGAGCGGCGGCGCGCGCGCAAGGCCGAAATCATCGCCGGCCTGAGGTCCCGCTACGAGCAGATGAAGCGCGAGCGGTGGAATGGCTACGCCGGCTATGATGCCTGGTTCGCGCAGACGTTGAACAACGCGCAATTCGCGGCCATGGGGGCCTACCACCAGTGGGTGCCGGCGCTGCTGGCCATGGCGCGCCGCTGCGAGAGTTGCCGCGACGGCAGCCTCGCGCCGTTCCTGGACGAAGCGCGCGAGTTGGCGCGGCTGCCGTATGCCGAGCGCCGGCGGCGCTTGCTCGCGGAAACCGAACACGCGCAGGCCGCTGGGCTATCATCGGCGCAATAAGCCGACACCGCGCGGCGCAGACTAGACCAGGAGACGTGCATGCAAAGACCGTGGCTGGCGCACTACCCGCCGGGCATTCCCGCCGACATCGACCCCGGACGCTATCGGTCCCTGGTCCAGTTGCTGGAGGAGTCGTTCGAGCAGTTCGCCGAGCGCCCGGCCTTCGTCTGCATGGGCAAGACGCTTGCCTACGCCGACATCGACGCCATGTCGCGCAAGCTGGGGGCCTGGCTGCAATCCCGCGGACTGCCGCGCGGCGCGCGCGTGGCGCTGATGATGCCCAACGTCCTGCAATATCCCGTCGCCATCGCGGCGGTGCTGCGGGCCGGCTACACGGTGGTCAACGTCAATCCCCTCTATACCGCCCCGGAGCTCCAGCACCAGCTCAAGGACAGCGGCGCCGAGGCCATCGTCATCCTCGAGAACTTCGCCTCCACCCTGCAGAAGGTGTTGCCCGAGACGGCCATCCGCCACATCGTGGTGGCGTCCATGGGCGACCTGATGGGCGGCGTGAAGGGCGCCATCGTCAATGCGGTGGTGCGCCATGTCAAGAAACTGGTCCCGCCGTTCAGCCTGCCGGGCGCCGTGGGTTTCCGGCGCGCGCTGGCGCAAGGGGCGGCGCGGGAACTGGCGCGCCCCGAGGTCGGCCCCGAGGACGTCGCCTTCCTGCAGTACACCGGCGGCACGACGGGCGTGGCCAAGGGGGCCGTCCTGCTGCACCGGAATCTCGTCGCCAACGTCCTGCAATGCGATGCCTGGCTGCTGACGGACGAACGGCCCGCGGGAAAGGAGGCGCGGCACAGTCCGCACATCTTTGTTTGCGCGCTGCCGCTCTATCACATCTTCGGCCTGACGGTGTGCGGGCTGCTGGGCTTGCTCATGGATCCATGATTATTTGCAATGCGACATGCGTGAAGTCGCGGCATAAGATGCGCCCGTCGATGACCGAACGAGGATCCGGGCAATGCCGTCTGACCGCAATGCAATCGCCGCGCCGCCGCTCGCGCAACCGGGCCGCAGGCGCGCGCTGAAGGGACTGGCGGGCTACGCCTCGCTGTGCGCCGGGTGCCTGGCAATGTCGGGCCGGGCCGGCGCCCAGGGCGCGGCGCCGCGCCGCATCGATACGCACCATCACATCTTTCCACCCGCCTACCTGGCGGCCGCGCGCGAGGGCGTTGTCGACTCGTCGCCCGGCGCGCCCACCGACATGTTCGACCAGTGGTCGCCGCGCAAGTCGCTGGACGACATGGACAAGCAGGGCGTGGCGACGGCCATCGTGTCGATTTCCACGCCGGGCGTGTTCTTCGGCGACGTGGCGCAGGGCCGGCGCCTGGCGCGCGAGTGCAACGAATACGGCGCGAAGATGATCGCCGACCATCCCGGCCGGTTCGGCATGTTCGCGGCCGTGCCGCTGCCCGACGTGGAAGGCAGCCTGCGCGAGATCGCCTATGCGCTGGACGAGCTCAAGCTCAACGGCGTGGGCCTGCTGACCAGCTACGGCGATCGCTGGGCGGGTGATCCTGCGTTCTTCCCGGTGTTCGAGGAACTGAATCGCCGCAAGGCCACGGTGTATTTCCACCCCACCGCCGCCAACTGCTGCGGCAACCTGGTGCCCGAGACCAAGGTGTCGCTGGAGTACCCGACCGACACCACGCGCTGCGCGGCCAGCCTCTACATCAACGGCGTGCTGTCGCGCTGCCCCGACATCCGCTTCATCCTGTCGCACGGCGGCGGATCGTTGCCCAGCTTCGCCAGCCGTATCGATGCGCTGTTCGCCGGGTCGCCCACCGCGCCGCGCTGGCCGACCCGCGCCATGGACGAGTTCCGGCGCCTGCACTACGACACGGCCGCCATCCTGAATCCGCCCGCGATGGCGGCGCTGCGCCAACTGGTGCCGGCCTCGCAGATCCTGATGGGCAGCGACTTCCCGTACCGCTCGGCGGGCCGGGCGGTCAAAGAGATCCGCGACCTAGGGATGTTCACCGAGGCCGAGCTCGAAGCCATCGAGCGCGGCAACGCGCTGCGCATCGTCCCGGGCCTGGCGCCGGCCGGCCGGCGCGCCGGCTGAGGCTTACCCGTTCCCGGCCCGGGGGGCCGGGGACATTCTTCCCCATCTGTCAGGAGAGACTCATGCAGCAAGCACCGAACGCGCCGCTGCGGCGCCAGCTTCTTACCGCCGGAGCGGGACTGGCCGCCGTGGTCGGCGCCGCCATGGGCAGCGCGCCAGCCCGCGCCGCCACGCCGCCTTCGCAGGCCGAGGCCCTGGAGCAACTGCTCGGCAAGCAGGCCATTTCCGAGGTGCTGTACCGTTACCCGCGTGGCCTGGACCTGCTGGACCGGGACATCCTGCTGTCGCTGGGCCACGCCAATGGCACCGTGCAGTTCGGCAAAATGCGCTTCGATCCCTGGGCCTCGTTCGTCGATTGGCTGCTCGATGCGCACAAATCCATGCTGTCCAACAACCATCGCATGACCAATATGCTGATCGAGGTGCGGGGCGACAAGGCGGTCAGCGAAACGACCGGCACCGCGACCCTGGTGGTCGCCGTCGAGAAAGATCAGGTCGAGGAACGCTGGATGCACTCGCGTTATCTGGACCGCTGGTCGCGCCGCAACGGCAGATGGGCCATCGACTCGCGCCAGTCGGTCACGGATTTTCGGCGTATCGAGGTCTTTCCCGCCTCCGAGCTGAAGACCCGCTATAGCACTCTGGGAGATCGCCTGGGCAAGGACGATCCGTCATACAAGTTGTTCAATTTCCTATGAGCGCGTCCATGAGCGCCGTATCGAAGCTGGGGGCGGCGTGTGCGTTGTCGTTGTTGGCGTGGGGGACGGTGCAGGCGGCCGACCACATGCCGCAGGGAGAGCGCACGCAGGGCCGTTCGTATTCGCCCGCGGTCGTGACCGAAGGCGGGCGCATCGTCTGGCTGGCGGGCGAGACGGCCACCACCGACCTGCAGGGCCGCGACATCAAAGGCGACTTCGAGGCGCAGGCGCGCACGGTGTTCGCATTGATCGACCAGACCTTGAAGCGCGCGGGCGGGAGCCTGAAGGACATCGTCACCATGACGGTGTACATGACGGACGTGCGCAACGGCGCCACCTTCGCCAAGGTTCGCAGCGAGATGTTCCCCGACCGCCGCTTCCCGGCCAGCGCGCAGATCACGGTCTCGGCGCTGGCCGTGCCGGGCATGCAGATCGAGATCCAGGCCGTGGCGGTGCTGGGCGACACGTGTTCGCCGGCCTCGCCCTGTTTGCCGAAGTAACCGACGGAGGCGGGCAGGAAGGACGCATCCGATAGAATCGGATGCCTGCCTTCTTGCCCGAGCGTTCCCGACATGCGTGCCAGGACCCCCCGCCTTGTTTCCGATCCGCTCGCGTCCGGGAGCGACCGGCCCCTGGATCTGCGGCGCATCAAGCTGCGGCACCTGGAGTGCATGCTCGAGGTCATGCGCACCCACAGCCTGCGCGATGCGGCGCGGGCGCTGCACGTGACGGAATCGGCGGCGTCCAAGACGCTGCGTGAGCTGGAGGCGGAGCTGGGCGTGACCCTGTTCCAGCGGTCCAAGCTGGGCACGGTGCCGACCGAGGCGGGAGAGAAGTTCGCGCGCCATGCGGCGAGCGCGGTCGAGGCCTTGAGATGGGGCGCGGCCTCCGCCCGCGGCCTGGCGCCGGCCGGCGCCGCGCTTCGCATCGGCGCCATGCCGGTCGCGGCGGTGAGCCTGTTGCCGGCCGTCCTGCAACGCCTGACCGGACAAGTCCCCGGCATGACGCTGGAGGTCGTGGCCGGCTCGAAGGCGATCCTGCTCAACCTGCTGCGCGAGGATGCCATTCAGGCCGTGCTCGGCCGCTTGCCGCCCGCGGACGACATGCAGGGCCTCTTCTTCGAGCAATTGCTGCTGGACCGGTACATCGCCGTGGTCCGTCCTGGCCACCCCCTGGCCGGACGCCCCGAACTGAGGCTCGCGGACATCGCTGCCTATCCGCTGGTCCTGCCTCCGCCCGAGACCGTGACCTGGGCCGAGATCCAGCGGTTGTTCGTGTCGCAGGGATTGCAGATGAACGAGACCCGCATCGAGACGATCTATCTCGAACTGAGCCGTGCCTGCACACAGACGAGCGACGCGGTCTGGTTCGCGTCGACCCGGCACGTGAAGCCGGATCTCGAGCAAGGCCTGCTGGACCAATTGTCCGTCGATTGTTCCATGCTGGAAGCCCCGCTGGGCATCATTGCCCGGCAGGGCGCGGGCCGGCACGCGCTTCGGGACCAGTTGCTGGAGATGATCCGGCAATACGTACTCAGTTCGTCTTGAGTTGCTGTTTTGATCAACTGAAGCGCCGAAAAGTCGTTTTACCCCGCCGGATCGCGCCAGTAATCTTCACGCCAAATGCGGCCGCAGTCGGTCCGCCCTATTGGAGACATCGTGAAGAAGATTCTGTCGAGCGCCGTGTTCACGGCCTGCGCGCTGGTCGCGTTTTCATCCTCGGCCGCGACGGTCCAGGCCATCGTGCCCTTTCCCGCCGGGGGTCCCCTGGACCTGGTCGCCCGCATCGTGACCGCGCAAATGCAGCAGACATCGGGCGATGTCTTCGTGGTCGACAACCGCGGCGGCGCCAACGGCATGATAGGCGCCCGGGTGGCCGCGGGCGGCGCCACGAACGGGTCCAGCCTGCTGTTCGCCGATGGCGCGATGGTCACGGTCAACCCGCGTCTCTATCCCCGCGACCCGGCCTTCGACGCGGAGCGGGATCTGAAGGTGGTCGCGGCCGTGGCGTTCCAGCCGGCGGTGCTGGTGGTGAACCCGTCCGTGCCGGTGAAAGGCCTGAAGGACTTCATCGCCTATGCCAAGGACAAGCGGCTCGACTATGCGTCGGGCGGCCTGGGATCGCAGGGGCACCTGACGATGGCGGCCTTTGCCAGCGCCGCGAGCCTGGATATGACGCACGTGCCCTATAAGGGCGGCGCGCCGGCCATGAACGATCTCGTTGGCGGCCAGGTTCCCGCGGCATTCGTCGGCGTGGCCGGCGCGATGGGGTTCATCAAGAGCGGCAGGCTGAAGGCGCTGGCCGTCTCGGGCGACCAGCGCATCCCCGCCATGCCCGACGTGCCGACCGTGAGCGAAGCGGGGCTGCCCGGCTTCGTGATGCAAGGGGCGTACTTCGTGATGGTGCCGTCCAAGACGCCCGAGGCGGTGGTGAAGGATCTCGAGCAGCGCGTATTGGCCGCCGCGTCGGACAAGCAGGTGCAACAGAAACTGCGCGACCTGGGCCTGGATGCGAAAACCATGGACCGGGCAGCCTCCGAGCGCTGGCTGGCGGCCGAGCGCCAGCGCATGGGCAAGCTGATCGCCGACCACGGCATCAAGGCGGAATAGGACCCGGGGATGGCGGAGCATCGTGTTGCCTTGATCGCTCCCAGCCACTGGCACTATCCGATGTATCGTCCGGCCTTTCTTGGGCCCGACGTCCGGATAGCGGGTATCTGGGATCCTTCTCCGCCGCTTGCCCGGCAGGTCGCGGCGGAGTTCGATGCGCCGGTATTCGCGACCGTGGATGAGCTGCTGAGCCGATCGGGAGCCGGGTTCGCGTTCGCTTTCGGTGCGCACGCGGACATGCCGGCCATTGCCAGCCGGTTGATCGATGGCGGCATGCCCTTTTCCATCGAGAAGCCCGCGGGGCTGCATGGCGACCACATCGCCGGCATTCGCCGCGCGGCCAGGCGCGCGGACGTATTCGTCTCGATTCCGTTCCACTACCGGCTGAGCGCGCTGGCCCGGGCCTTGTCGGCGACCCTGCCGCTGCCATCGCCGGATTTTCTCCATATGCAATGTTCCGTCCATGCCGGATCGCCGCTGCGGTTCGCCGATTCGTCGCCATGGCTGGTCGAGCCCGGGCGGGCCGGAGGCGGATGCCTGATGAACCTCGGCCATCATCCCATCGATCTGTTGTCGTGGATCACGGGCGCCGACGTGGTGTCCGTGCAGGCCACGCTGTCGGACAAGGCGTGGCGGCTGGCCGTCGAGGATCATGCTTCGCTGTCCCTGGTCTTGTCTGACGGGACGGTTGCCTCTCTCGAAACGTCGTACCGGCAGCCCGCGCGCGCGGCGGACTACATGGATTTCCATATCTCGCTTGCCCATCGCGCCTTCACCGCGAAGCGGGAGGGGGAGCGCCTGGCATTCCTGGACACCGCCTCCGGCGCTTCCCGGAGCGTCGATGGCGGGTGGCGGTTCAAGGACTACTTCGCCGACTACGTCCGCGCGACCCTGTCCCGTGCGCAGGCCGGCGCATCGCCCGTCGCCGGGCTGGAGGACCTGGAAAGGACCCAGCGGGTCATCGACGCGGCCTATCTGTCCGCGAAAACGGGGCGGTCCACGGTGCCGCAGCGTGTGGTTTCAATCGATTGAATGGAGCGGCGGCACAGCAGGCCGCCGATACGCATATGAGTCAAGCATCGACAGTCAGCCTCGTCACCGGCGCGAGCGGCGCCATCGGCGGCGCCATCGCCCGCCGTCTTGCCGCGCGGGGGCACGAGGTCATCAATCTTTCCCTGGCGCCGCCCGCCGAGGATCTTCCCGCCATTACCTATTGCGCCGATCTGACCGATCAGGCCGAGACGGCGGACATGCTGGCGACGATCGTCGCCCGGCACCGCGTGCGCAACCTCGTCAACAACGCGGGCTTCACCTATGTCCCCAGGCTGGAAGACCTGGACCTGGACCGGGCGCGGTCCATGTTCGAGATACACGATCGCGCGTCGCTGCAATGCATGCAGGCGCTGGTGCCCGGCATGCGGGCCCTGGGCGGAGGCCGGATCGTCAGCATCGGCAGCCGCATGATGCTGGGGCGGCCCGGCCGCGCGGTCTACGGCATGGTCAAGGCCGGGCTGCTGGGCATGACGCGCAGCCTTGCCCTGGAGCTGGCCCGGGACGGCATCACGGTCAACATGGTGAGTCCGGGGCCGATCGAGACCGACCTGTTCCGTGCCAACCATCCGCCCGGCGCGCCGCAGACCGAGGCGGTCCTGGCCGGCCTGCCTGTCGGCCGGATCGGCACGCCGGACGATGTGGCCCACGCGGTGCTGTTTTTTCTGGCCGCGGAGTCCGGTTTCGTGACGGGGCAGAACCTGTTCGTGTGCGGCGGCGGCAGCGTCGGAACCGCGGTTTTCTGACGCCAAGTCGTTTCCATCTGGCAGAAATCCCGGCTGCGGACCGGGCCCCAAGGCATATAGTCCCCCGACATATCGTTTCTTCCATTCTCCGGAACGAAACGGCGGACCAACGTAGAGGGGACATTTGGAGATGACACAGGCGGACGACATTCCGGTGCTGATCGTCGGCGCCGGCCCGGTCGGGCTGGGATTGGCGCTGGACTTATCCTGGCGCGGCATTCCATGCACGCTGCTGGAACAGCGCGACGGATCCATCAGCACGCCCAAGCTGGGCGCCGTGGGCGTCAGGACCATGGAGTTCTGCCGGCGCTGGGGCATCGCGCAGCGGGTGCGCGAGACGCCGTTCAATCCCGACTACCAGCTGGACATGGTGTTCTGCACCAGCATGACGGGACACTTCCTGGCCCGCCACGAGTATCCCAGCCTGCGCGACGACGCGCCGCCCGACGTGAGTCCGGAAAAAAAGTGGCGTTGTCCGCAACTGTGGTTCGACCCGCTGCTGACCCGCTGCGCGACCGAATACCCGTCGCTGGACCTGCGGTACTGGCACCGGTTGGAAGGTTTCGAGCAGGATGCCGATGGCGTCCGGGCCGACGTGATCGATTTGAAGACCGAGCGGCGTACGACGCTGCGCGCGCGCTACCTGGTGGCCTGCGACGGCGCGGGCAGCAACGTGCGCCGCGCCCTGGGCATAGGCATGGCGGGCACGCGGGCGCTGGACCACTCGGCCGCGCTGTTCTTCCGCTCCCCGGCCCTGACCCGCAGCCATGACAAGGGCGAGGCGGAACGCTACCTGTTCTTCGGCGCCGAAGGTTTCTGGGGCAACATCAGCGCCATGGACGGCCGCGAGCTGTGGCGCATGACGGTGGTCAGCAACGAAGCGCAGGTCGAACAGGTCTGCCGCGACGCCGAGTCCTGGGTGCGCCGGGGCATCGGCCGCGACGACGTGCCGTTCGAGGTGATCTCGGCCCTGCCGTGGCGCCGCAGCCAGTTGACCGCGGAGCGCTATGGCGACCGCCGCGTGCTGATCGCCGGCGATGCCGCGCACACCATGTCGCCCACGGGTGGTTTCGGCATGAACACGGGCATGGGCGATGTCGTCGACCTGGGCTGGAAGCTGGAGGCCATGTTGCGCGGCTGGGGCGGGCCCCGCCTGCTGGACAGCTACGAGGTCGAGCGCCAGCCGGTGGGCGAGCGCAACGTCAACGCGTCCGCGCACAATTACTTCGCGCTGAAGTCGGTCGAGGACGCCTCGGAGCTGCTGGAGGACTCCGCGCGCGGCGAGGCGCAGCGCGCGCAGGTCGGTGCCGCCATCGCCGAGGCCACGCACACCGAATGGGAAACGCTGGGCATCCACCTGGGATACCGCTACGAGGATTCGCCCATCTGCGTGCCGGACGGCACGTCCGCGCCGCCGGACCATCCGCGCTACTACACGCCCACCACCCGGCCGGGACATCGCGCGCCGCACGCCTGGCTGGATGACGGCCGCTCCACGCTCGATCTGTTCGGCCGGGGCTTCGTGCTGCTGCGCCTGGGGGCCGAGCCGCTCGATGCCGCGCCGCTGGTCGAGGCGGCCCGCCGCCGCGGGGTACCGCTCACGGTCGTGGACATCGCCTCGCCCCGGGTGGCCGGGCTGTATGAGCGCCGGCTGGTGCTGGTGCGGCCGGATGGCCATTGCGCGTGGCGCGGCGATGCCTTGCCCGCCGATGCGGATGCCGTGATCGATGTCGTGCGCGGCGCCGCCCCGCGTGCCGACGCGTCCCGATAAGCGCGGAAGGAGACATTCATGAGTCGAAAGCCGAACCGGCGCCTCGCGCCGTGGATATTCGCCGCCGCTGGGGTGCTGACGGGCGCGCAGGCGTGGGCTGCCTATCCCGATCGGCCCGTCCGGCTGATCGTGCCGTTCCCGCCCGGGGGCGCCAGCGACCAGGTGGGCCGGGCGGTGGCTCAGTACCTGGGGCAGAGGCTGGGGCAGACCGTGGTGGTGGAAAACCGTGGCGGGGCGGGTGGCGCGATCGGCGTGGCCGCCGCGGCGCAGGCCGCGCCCGATGGCTATACCCTGCTGCTGGGCACGGCCGAGTCCTTTGGCATCGCCGAGAACCTGACGCCGGGCCAGAACACGCCCGCGATCCGGGATTTCACGCCTATCGCCCTGGTCACGCGCATTCCGTCGGTGTTCGTCGTGAACCCCCAGGTGCAGGCCCGGACACTGATGGAGTTCGTGAACCTGGCGAAGTCCCAGCCCGGGCGCTACCACTTCGGCTCACCGGGCACGGGCACCAATGTCCACCTGATCGGTGAGATGCTGAAGGCCAGGTTCGGCCTGGACATCGTGCACGTGCCCTACAAGGGCGGCAGCCCGGCGGTGACCGACCTGCTGGGCGGGCAGATCGAGATGATGCCGTCGGCCGTGGCGGCGGTCGCGCCGCGGATCAAGGACGGGTCCCTGCGCGCGCTCGCGGTGACCAGCGCCGAGCGCTCGCCCATGCTGCCCGAGGTGCCGACCATGGCCGAGGCCGGCGTGCCCGACTTCGTCGCCGGCGGCTGGTTCGGCGTGCTGGCCCGGGCCGGCACGCCGACGGAAGCGGTGGCCAGGCTGGAGCGCGAGCTGGAGGCGGTGACCCGCATGCCCGAGTTCAAGGAGCGGATGGCCGGAATAGGAGGCGAAGGGAAAGCCTTGACCGGGCGTGCGTTCGGCGACTTCATCACCGCCGAGACCGCGCGCTGGCGCGACATCATCAAGACGGCGGGCGTCAAGCCCGACTGAGGGCGCAAGCGGCCCGGCGGGCGCGGTTCCGCGCCCGCCGGGCCTTCCCGCGCTACGGCCGGGGCATCACCGTCCCGCAGGACTTGCAGGTGCGGAATTCCTCGCTGTCGAAGAAGCGCTGGTAGGCCTTGGACACGGGGTCGGCCTTGTAGTCCGCGACGTGGCAGGATTCCTCGT
Organism: Alcaligenaceae bacterium SAGV5; assembly: GCA_009360345.1. GTDB lineage: Bacteria > Pseudomonadota > Gammaproteobacteria > Burkholderiales > Burkholderiaceae_B > Pigmentiphaga. The sequence continues at coordinate 7,258 of SPDP01000012.1, read as the reverse complement.
GCAGCAGCGTGTCGCAGCTGGGGCAGAACCACTGGAAGCGGTCGATCTCGTCCGGCTTGCGCTTGCGCTCCTGCACCAGCAGGTAGGCGTCGGGCGGGAAGCGGGGCGAATGCGGGATGCCCGCCGGCGTGTAGATGACCGACCCCTGAGGCAGCACGGCGATTTCTTCCTTGCCGTCGGGCGTGCGGTAGTGCAGCTTCATCTCGCCCTTGACCATGTACATCATCTCGTCGCTGGGGTTGATGTGGAATTCGCTGCGGTATTCGCGTCCGCGGGCCAGGAACACGAGGGACTCGGGTTCCTGCCAGAGCACGGCCACCCGCTTGCCGCTGGCGGCCAGTTCGTCGCCCTGTTTCATCAGGTCGACGATGGGCATCTTGAACATCGCGATCTCCTCAGCCGAAATAGGCGACGCAGTCGATCTCGACGCGCACGCCCGGGCGGTGCGGCGTGCCGCCTATGCAAGTGCGGGTGACTTTCTCGCCGCCCATGAAGGCACGGAACTCCTCGTTGAACGCGGGAAAGTCGGTCACGTCGCGCAGGCATACCCGCATGTTGATGATATGGGCCGCGGTGGCGCCGCCCGCCTCCAGCACCGCCATCAGGTTCTGCAAGGTGCGCCGCGTCTGCTCGCGGATGTCGTCGGACACGACTTCCTTGGAAACCGGGTCCAGGGGACCCTGTCCCGATACGTAAAGAAAGTCGCCCGCCCGGATGCCCTGGGCCAGCGGCGAGGGCGTGCTCTTGTCGGTGAACCCGGTGACGGGGGCCTGCGCGGATTGCACGATGATCTTAGGCATGTTCGGACTCCTGGAAAAGATGGGTGGACTCCAGCGTTTGCGCGAAGTCGAGCACATCGTCGTCGTGGTACTTGCGGCCGACGATCTGCAAGCCGACGGGCAGGCCGTCGGCATCGGTGGCCAGCGGCATGGACAGGGCCGGCTGCTGGGTCAGGTTGAACGGGAAGGTATAGGGGTTGGCCAACTGCCAGTTGAAGGTCTGGCGGATGCGGTCGCGCAGCGGGTGGCTGTCGGCGCACAGCGCGCCCACCCGCGGCGCGCCGGCCGGGCTGGCGGGCGTCAGCAGCAGGTCGATGTCGGCGAAAGCCAGCGTGAGCTGGGTCGCGGTGTCGCGCAACTGGTTCCGCGCCCGGGCCAGGCGTTCGGCGCCATGGGCCGCGCCGCGTTCGCACAATTGTTGCAGGCGCGGATCGAGCCGCGCGCGCTGGGCGGGCGTGGCATCGACGAAGGATTCGTACAGGCGGTTCTCCCACAGGGCCCAGGCATTCTCGGCCAGCGACATCCAGTCCATGCGCAGGCGTACCACCGAATAGCCCTTGCGGCCCAGCCGCTCGGCCAGTGCCTCGATGGCCGATCCGACCCGGGCATCGAGCCCGGTATCGGGGCCGGCGTCGGTCAGGTAGCCGATGGCGGGCCGGCGCGGCGGCAGGTCCCGCGCACGCGCGTACAGGGAGTGAGGGTCCAGCAAATGCGGCCGGCCCATGACTTGCAGCGCCAGCCGGCAATCAGCCACCGTGCGGGCGATGGGGCCCAGGTGCGCGTATTCGGCGAAAGCGCTCAGGCGCGGACCCGAGGGAACGGCGCCGAAGGTGGGCTTGAATCCGACCAGCCCGCAGTACGAGGCGGGGATGCGGATGGAACCCCCGGCGTCGCTGCCCAGTGCCAGCGGGCCCCAGCCCTTGGCCACGTGCGCCGCCGCGCCCATGCTCGAACCGCCGGCGCTACGGCCCGGCGCCAGCGGGTTGCGCGTGATGCCGGTATAGGGCGACTCGGAATCGGCCAGCCAGCCGAATTCGGTCGTGGTGGTCTTGCCGAACAGCACCGCCCCGCCCTGGCGCAGCAGCGCCACGCTGGGCGCATCCGCGGCGGCGGGCGGCGCGCCGGCGGTCATGTTCGAGCCGCGCCGGGTCGGCCAACCGGCCACGTCCACCAGGTCCTTGATCGATACCGGCACTCCGTCGAGGGGCCCGATGGGCGCGCCGCCGCGCCAGCGCCGGGCCGAGGCCTCGGCGTCGCGCAGGGCGGCGTCGCGGTCCAGTACGCAGAAGGCGTTCAGGTCCCGGGCATCGTTGGCCACCGCGTCCATCAGCGCCGTGGCCAGGTCCAGCGGCGACAGCGCGCGGGCGCGGTAGGCCTCGTGCAGTTCGGCCGCCGTCTTCGACAGCCAGGCGGAGTCCGCTGCGGGCATGGATAGGTCTCCTAGCGGGGTTCGATGGTCTCGAACTCGACGTTGGCCAGCCGGCCGTCGACCCGCTGGACCTTGCGCATGTAGACGCGCTGCTTGATGTCGCGCGTGGCGGCGTCGATCTCGATCGGGCCGCGCGGGCTTTCCAGCTTCACGCCTTTCATCGCGGCGATCAGCGCGTCGCCGTCGGTCTTGCCCTGGGTCTTGCGCAGGGCCTCGTAGATCAGGGCCATGCCGTCGTAGCCGGCCACCGCCATGATGTTGGGACGGGCCTGCTGGCCGCGCGCGGCCTTGAACGCCTGCACGAACTTCTTGTTCAGCGCCGAATCGTGGTCCATGGAATACGGATAGCCGGTCACCACGCCCAGCGGCGTGTCGCCCATCGAATCGATGGTGGGTTCGTCGGTGATGTCGCCCGTGCCTACCATGGCGGTGCCGCCCTCGGCCAGGTTGCGGGCCCGGTACTCGCGCATGAAGGACTGGGCCACGTCCGCGCCGTTCACGAAGGCGAACACCGCCGAGGGCTTGAGATCCTTGATCTTCTGCATGTAGGCCGAGAAATCCATGGTGCTGAGCGGCGTGCGCACCGAGCCCACCACCGTGCCGCCGGCCTTCTTGTACGAATCCATGAAGGCCGCCTCGACCTCATGGCCGGGCGAGTAGTCCGCCACCATTGAATAGGTGGTCTTGTATCCCTGCTTGATCATCCATTGCGAAATGGGCGGCACGATGGCCGGCAGCGAGAACGAGGTGCGCACGATGTAGGGCGAGGTGGACGGCAGGCTGCCCGAGGCGGCGTTCATGATCACCATGGGCTTCTTGGCCTCGGTGGCCAGCGGCGCCACCGCCAGCGCGTTGGGCGAGAACGCGAAGCCGGCGATGAAGTCCACCTTGTCGCGCACCACCAGTTCCTGCGCGTGGCGCTTGGCCAGCTCGGGGTTGGGCCCGCCGACGTCCTTGACGATGACGACCACCTTCTTGCCGGCCACCGTGTCGCCATGCTCTTTCAGGTAGAGCTGCACGCCCGTTTCCATCTGCTTGCCGAATTCCGCGAACGGACCCGACATCTCGCCGATGAATCCCACCTTCACGACGCCCTGCGCCTGGGCGCAGGCGGCCGCCATCAACGCGCCCGCGGCCAGCCCGCAGCGCAATCCCGCATTCTTACCTTTCATGATCAGACGACTCCTTGCCGTGAGAGCCGGCACTGGCTGCGCCGGAGATTCGAATCAGGAAACCGCGGCGCGATTGCCGACACCCAGCAACTGGTCGAGCCGTTCCGTGTCCGCGGCCAGCTCGGCGCTGGCGCCGGCATAGGCCACCACCCCGCGTTCGAGCACGATGGCGTGCTGCGACATGGACAGGGCCAGGACCGGATGCTGCTCGACGATGATGGCGGTCAGGCCTTCATCGGCGCACATACGGCGTACCGCCTCGGACAATTCTTCCACGATGATGGGTGCCAGGCCCTCCATCGGCTCGTCCAGCAGCAGCAACTGCGGATTGGTCATCAGCGCCCGGCCGATGGCCAGCATCTGCTGTTCGCCGCCGGAGAGCTGCCCGCCGTAGTTGCCGGCGCGTTCGCGCAGGCGTGGAAAGAGCCCGTACACGCGTTCGAGCGTCCAGTGCGTGCCGCGGGCGATCACTTCCAGGTTCTCGCGCACGGTCAGCGACGGAAAGACCTCGCGTTCCTGCGGTACCCAGCCGATGCCGCGGCGGGCACGGTCGGCCGAGCGCAGGCGGGTGATGTCCTCGCCCAGCCACCGTATGCGGCCGCGCTTGACGGTGGTGTTGCCCATCAGCGTCTCGAGCAGGGTGGTCTTGCCCACGCCATTGCGTCCGAGGATGGCGAGGCTGCGGCCGCGTTCGATCGTGACCGACAGGTCGCTCAGCACGACCGCGTCGTGGTAGCCGGCCGTGAGGTTTTCGATTTGCAGGAAATCAGACACGCGAATTCCCCAGGTAGGCCGCCCGCACCTGTGGGTCGGCGGCGATTTCGGCGGGTGTGCCCTCCACCAGGACGGCGCCCGCCACCAGCACCGAGATGCGCTGGGCGAAGCGGAACACCAGGTCCATGTCGTGTTCGATGAAGAGCACCGTCATTTCCCTGGGCAGCCCGGCGATCACCTCGAACAGCTCGCCGCTTTCGTCCTCGGGCACGCCGGCCGCCGGTTCGTCCAGCAGCAGGATGCGGGGCTTGGCGGCCAGCGCCAGCACGATTTCCAGCAGGCGCTGCTTGCCGTAGGGCAGCTCGGCGGTGTCGATGTGGGCGTATTGGGCGAGGTTGAACTGCTTGAGCAGCGCATGGGCCTCGTCGGCCACCCAGGAACAACTGCGCAGCGTGCGCCACCAGACCTTGCCCAGCGCCTCGCGCTCGGAGATGGCCAGCGAGGCGGCCTGCAGCGGCGTCAGGCGCGGGAACAGCGTGTTGATCTGGAAGGTGCGCACCAGCCCCCGGTGCACCCGCTTGTCCGCCGGCAGGTGGGTGATGTCGTCGTCATCCAGGCTGATGCGTCCCTCGGTCGGGCGCAATATGCCGGTCAGCAGGTTGATCAGCGTGGTCTTGCCGGCGCCGTTCGGGCCGATCAACGCCTGGCGCGAACCCGGTGCGATATCGAGCGTCACGCCGTTGACGGCGGTGAAGCCGCCGAAGCGTTTGGTCAGATTCCGGGTGCGCAGCGCGGGCGTCGCGAGGGTCGCGGTCGTCATGGGCGTTGCTCCCGTACCTTGAAGGCCCGGGACAGCACGCCCAGCACGCCGCCGCGGCCGATCATGACCACCAGGATCAGGAAGATGCCGAGCCAGAACTGCCAGAACTTGGGATCGAAGTCGGAGAAGACGTCGTGCACGGTCATGTACAGCAGCGCGCCGATCAGGCCGCCGTACAGGCGCCCGGTGCCGCCCAGGATGAGGATGATGAGGATTTCGGCGGAACGGTTGAAGCTGAGCATCTCCAGCCCGACGAACTGGGTGGTCTGCGCCAGCAGCGCGCCCGCCACGCCGGCGATGGCCGCCGAGAAGCAATAGGCCAGGCGCAGGCGGGCATCCACGGGCGAGCCGATGGCCAGCATGCGCCGCCGGTTGTCGTGGATGCCGCGCAGCACCAGCCCGAAGGGCGACTTGAGCATCAGGCGCACCGCCAGGAACATCAGCAGCACGATGCAGAAGGTGTAGATGAAGGCCGTCTTGCCCCAGAGGTCGAAGCGGAACTGGCCGAGCACCGGCCACATGTCCACGCCTTGCAGGCCGTCGGCGCCGCCGGTGATTGGGGTCAGGCGGTTGGCCAGCTCGAAGAACAGCACGCATACGCCTATGGTGATCATCAGGCGGGTCAGGTCGCTGCCGCGCACGATCAGGTAACTGAGCATATAGCCCAGCATCGCGCACACCACCAGCGCCAGCACCAGCCCGGAGAACGGTTCGCCCCAGCCGTACTTGGCCAGCAGGCCCGCCAGGTATGCGCCGATGCCGAAGAACGCCGCATGGCCCACCGTCAGGATGCCGGCGTAGCCCAGGGCGATGTCCAGCGCGATTGCGAACAGGCCGGTGATCATGATCTGCGTGATGAGGACCAGCTTCTCGGGCAAGAGGAAGTAGGTCGAGGCCAGCGCCAGCCAGAACACCACTTCCAGCGCCACGATCTGGCGCGGATTCAGATTGAGTTTTGTCATGTCAATTTCCCATGGCGCCGCGTACTACTCGCATCGCATGCAACGGATGCCGCTGGATCCAGGACGCCGCGGATCCGGCTCTGCCGGTCCGCCAGCGTCGCCCCCTTGAGGGGGCGGCCGAAGGGCGTAGGGGGTGGGATTTCATACGAGCCCCTTCTTGGGGATCAGGCCGTGGGGACGGACAAGCAGCACGACCACCATGAACACATAGATCAGGAAGGCGCCGAGTTCGGGCATGTAGTACTTGCCGCCCACGTCGACGATGCCCACCAGCACGGCCGCGACGAAGGGGCCGACGATGGTGCCGGCGCCGCCCACGCAGACCACGATCAGGAAATAGATCATGTATTTCAGCGGGAAGGACGGATCCAGGCCCAGCATGCCCAGGCCCAGCGCGCCGCCCAGCCCCGCCAGGCCGCAGCCGAACGAGAAGGTCAGGAAGAACAGCCGGTCGACCCGCACGCCCAGGCCCGCGGCCACGCGCTGGTTGTCCACCGCCGCGCGCACCATGGCGCCGTAGCGCGTCTTGTTGATGAGCAGCAAGAGCGCCGCCAGCACGACGAAGCCCACGATGATGAGGAACAGCCGGTAGGCGCCCACGTCCATGCCCAGCAGCGAGATCTGGCCGCGCAGCCATTCGGGCGCGGTGAAGGGCTGCATGGTGGGACCGAACAGGTAGGTGCCGCCCGCCACGAAGACAAACACGATGCCGATGGACAGGAGCACGTGGTCGAGCGGATGCGCGCGGTACAGCCGGCGGAAGAAGACGAATTCCAGCAGCGCGCCCACCACGGCGGCGCTGATGAAGGCCAGTGCCAGGCTGGCGACGAACGGTACCTGCAGGCGGCTCATGGCCAGCGCGGCCACGTAGCCGCCGACCATGGCGAAGGCGCCGTGGGCGAGATTGACGAAGTTCATCAAGCCCATCGTGATCGACAGGCCGACTCCGATCAGGAACAGCAACATACCGTAGGCCAGGCCGTCGAAGATTACGATGCCCATGTGTGCTTCCAGGTGACGTGCGGGGGGACGATGGCGGCCTGGACGAAGGCGGGCCGCGGAGTGCGGTTAGGGCAGTTCATGATCTCCTGCAGATCGCTCCGCCGCGGGGACCATGGCAGACCGGCAAGACGGTTCCATGTCGGGTCCTTCTGGGCGGTGTTGCTATTGTCCGCGCCCGGCCGCGGCCGAAACAGCCGCATATGCTTTTTTACCGGCCTAAAAAACTTATGCCGGTCCGTCCGCGGGAAAGCGGGCGGACCGGGTGCGTGCCGTGTTACTTGATCTTGCCGGGATCCTTGACGGCGTCGAGATGGGAGAACTCGATGTTGTACAGGTGGTTGCCGCGGCGTTCGACCTTGCGGATGTAGATGTTCTGCACG
>SPDP01000011.1 GCA_009360345.1 Alcaligenaceae bacterium SAGV5 | reverse complement strand
TCGCCACGCACGTTCCGCAGACGGTGACCGAAGGCGGCGGCTATGTGCTGCTGCTGGGCGGCGAGGTGCACAACGCGGGCCAGATCACGACCGACGGCGGCCAGACGGTGATGGCGGCGGGCGATGCCTTCGTGATCAAGAAGGGCATGGGCACCGACGCGAACCAGGGCTCCACGACGCGGGGCCAGGTAGTGCAGGCGCTGTCGGCGCAGCAAGGAGGGGCTGGCAGGGTGGTGAACCGGGGCCTGGTGCAGGCCAGGACCGGAGACGTCAGCCTGGTGGGCAAGGAGGTGCGCCAGGATGGGGTCGTCGTGTCGACCACCTCGGTGCACACGCGGGGCACGGTGCACTTGCGCAGCGGCGCGGAGCATGCCGAGGGCAGTGTGGTGCTGGGCGAAGGCAGCGTGACCAGCATCCTGCTCGACGAGAGCGCGACCACGGCGCTGGATGTGCAGCGCGAAGCCCTGGTGCAGGAGAAGGGCGAGATCGCGGACCGCCGCGACCAGTCGCTGGTGCGCATCGACAGCGGCGGCACCGTCGGTTTCGAGCGCGGCAGCCTGACCCTGGCCACCGGCGGCCAGGTCTACGTCGAGGCGGCGGGCGGTACGCAGGTGCGCGACGGGGCGGATATCGACGTGTCCGGCCACGTGGGGGTACGCATCGCCATGGAGGCGAACAACGTATTGATCAACGTGCAAGGCTTCGAGCAGCGCGACACCCCGGTGAATCGCGACGGCGACAAGCTGCGCAACAGCGAGATCTGGCTCGATCGCCGCGACCTGGTCCTGGTGCGCGCCGGCACCAACGGCTACGAGGGCGACCGCTGGTACACGGCGGGCGGCCTGCTGGAGGTGGGGGGCTACCTGGGCATCACCGGCCATGGCATAGGCGAGTGGTCGGCCCAGGGCGGCACGGTGAAGTTCAGCGGCGCGGACGTGATCACGCAGCGCGGGTCGCGCATCAATCTGTCGGGGGGAACCCTGGACGTGCAGACAGGATGGGTCAACCGGACCTGGCTGAAGGGTTCGGACGGCAATCTGTACGCGGCCTCCACCGCGCCGGGCGACTTGCTGTACACCGGCCTGTACCGGGGTTTCGAGACCGACGCTTCGCGCTGGGGCGATGCGGCGAAAGAGAGTTTCTACAACCCGATCATCGCGCCGCTGCGGCGCCTGGAAAATGGCTATACGGTGGGCCGCGATGGCGGCCGACTGGTGGTGGCGACGGCTGCGGCGACGCTGCAGGGCGACATCGAGACCAGTACCTACCAGGGCGATCGCCAGGTGCGCGCGCGCGAGTCTGGCCTGGACGGGTATCGCCAGGCGCAGACGGCGGCCGCGCGGCGGGCCGAATTGATCGTGGGCAATCTGCGGCCGGTCTACGACAAGGAAACCCGTGACCTGCGGTACAGCCCGGACGCCGTGGTCGAACGTGTGGTGATCGGCGACGGCACCGCGCCGGACTCGGGCATCGGGCTCGAGGCCGCGTGGCTGGACAGCCTGGCGCTTGGCGGCCTGAAGGTCTACGCCTCCGGCGGCATAGCGGTGCGCGAGGCGGTGGGCGTCGCGCCGGGCGGCGAGATCGGGCTGCATGCGACCCAGGTGGACGTGCTGGCCGACCTGACGGCGCGGGGCGGCAGTATCGCGCTGGGCAACATGGTCAACCGCCAGACGGGCGCGAATGGCGGATGGGTGGAGGCGCCGATTGCGTCCGCTCCGCCCCAGGCTTACGAGGCGCGTACCCTCATCGGCGAAGGCGTGACCCTGGATGCCCGGGGCATGTGGACCAACCTGTGGCAGGACAAGACTTCCGCGGGCGCAATGCCTTATGTGGATGGCGGGCAGATCTTGCTGGCCAGCTCTGGCGATGTGTTGCTGGAGGCGGGCAGCCTGGTGGACGTGTCCTCGGGCGCGGCACTCAAGGCCGATGGCAGGACGCTGTCCGGCGGACGCGGCGGCAGCGTGTCCCTGCATGCGAATGCCTATACGGCCTCGGGTGCGGCGGCGGGGAAGCTGGTGCTGGAGGGCGAGATCCGCGGACACGGCGTCAAGGGAGGGGGGCGTTTGTCGCTGCGGTCCGGAGAGGCGATCGTGATCGGCGGGCAGGTACAGGGCAGCGACGGCGTCCTGCGCGAGGGCGAGACGTCGCTGGTGGACCTGGTCACGGACGAGGCCTTCACGATCGCGGCCGGCGCGGTCCTGCCGCTGGATTACCAGTACACCCGCACGCATGCCGCGGCGGGTGAGGTCCTGGGTTCGGCGCCACGTGTGGAAGCGGGCGACCCGGGCAGTTGGCTGACCCTGGCCACCACCTGGACGCCGCCGCGGGCGACGGGAAGTTCGAGCTACACGATCCAGACGCAGGATGGCCGCCGGATCGTGGTTTATTCATGGCTCAATCCGGCGCCCATCGAGGCCGGGACGGTCATTGTCGCGATTTCCGGCCCGAATTACTTCCCCACGAGCTGGGTCGTTCCCGCTTCGGTATTTCCCCAGGGCATGGCCGTGGCACCGTCGATGGGCGTCTACAAAGCGGGCGCCGTGTCGCCGGTCGACGCCGTCTTTGTGCCGGGTACCGTGCTCGCCGCGGGCAGCCGCCTGCCGCAGTCGGTGGCGGTACGCACGCCCATGCATCTGGATGCCGACACTTTCCAGTTGGGTTTTTCGCGCTACGCGGTGCAAGGCATGGGGGGCGTGGCGGTGGCGGAGCAGGCGGTGGTCGACGTCTCGATGCCGGTGCTCCGTTTTGACTCCCAGTCGGGGCGCGAGGTGGCTTCAGGCGCCGAGCCGGCCGACGCCTTGGCGGTCTGGCTTCCGGACTTGACGCTGGATGACCCTGCCCGGGCCCGCCTGACGCGGCGCGCTGGAGCCAGCCTGGAACTGCTGGCCGGCGAGCGTGGCATCGGGCAAGTCGCCAGCTTGAGCATAGGCCGGGGTGCCACCCTGCGCGTGGACCCGCGCCAGACGATCCGTCTGCTTTCCAACGGGCAGATCCGGGTCGATGGACGCCTCGCAGCCCACGGCGGCGCCATCGAGGTCCTCCCCGCCGGGTTCAGGCAAGCGGGCCTGGCCCAGCGCCATGCCCGCTCGATCTGGATCGGATCCGAAGCTGTGCTGGATGTGTCGGGCCAGGCCTACGTGGCGCGCGACGCCAAGGGCCTGCGCTACGGGTTTGTCGATGATGGCGGCCGCATCGAGCTTGGCGGCACTTATGGTCGCGATGCCACCGTGGCCGAGGTGGCGGACGCTTTCGTGATCCTGCGGCCGGGCGCCGAGCTCAACGCCTCGGGCAGCGCCGCAACCGTCGACATCGAAGGCCGGCGTGATACGCCGCTCGCCTCCGATGGCGGCCTGATCTACCTGGGCAGCCAGAATGGCTTGTACCTGGACGGCACGCTGCGCGCCGCGGCCGGTGGTGCCGGCGCCGTGGGCGGCACGCTCGCCGTGGCCCTGGAGTCGCCGAACTATGCCAATGCCGAGAACCCGGACGACGCAGTGCGCGCGCTGCGCGAACTGCACCTGGTGCGCGAGCAGTCTCCTGAAACCCTGCTAGCCGACTTGCGGCCCGGGCAGGCCGACGCCGCGCTGGTCTATGGCCACGGCCGCCTGGGCGCGGACGCGATCCGGGCGGGCGGCTTCGACACCTTGTCCACCCTGGTCAATGGCGTCCTGAGCCTGGAAGGCGGGCTGGAGCTCGACCTGGGCCTGGGACTGCGTCTGGCGGCCGGGTTCATCGGCCTGCGGGAAGGCAGCGAGCCCGGCGCGCAGGTCCGGTTGTCCGCACCCTATGTGCGCCTGGCCGGCGCCACGCGCAACCAACTGGACTACCACGTCATGCCCTTTCCCCAGGGCAGCCTGTCGCCTGGGATCCTGCCGGGTTCCGCGCTGACGATCGACGGCTACCTGATCGATGTGATCGAGAACGTGCGCTTCGGCACGCGCGGTTCGATCACGCAGGCATCGGGCGAGTCGCGGGCGGTCGAGCGGGACGCCTTCGACCACACCACGCTGCGCAGCCAGGGCGACCTGCGTTTCCTGAAGTCCCGGGCTGCCGACCGCAGCAAGCTCAACGTGCCGGGCGACCTGCTCCTGGCGGCCAGCCAGATCTATCCGGCCACCCATGCCCGTGCGGAGATCTGGGTGGGCCAAGGGACTACAGGCTTCGACCCTGGGCGCAGCTTGAAGATCGAGCGCATCGGCGATGCGCAGGCCGCGGTTCCTTATTCCGTCTTCGGCTGGCTGACGCTGGGCGCCGCCAACATCGAACAGGGCGGCGTGCTGCGTGCGCCGCTGGGGCAGATCAGCCTTGGCGGCGATGCCGTGCAGCGCCTGGATCTGCTGCCGGGCAGCCTGACCTCGGTCAGCGCCGCCGGCCTGGTCATGCCCTATGGCGGGTCCATCGATGGCCTGACCTATCTCTACGACGGCGTCGACGTTGCCTACGATGGCGTCGGGTCCGGTCGCGTCGGGCAGGTCGGTCTGGCCGCCCGGCGCATCGATGTGCAGGAGGGCGCGGTGCTCGACTTGTCGGGCGGCGGGGAGTTGCGTGGCGCCGCGTTCCTGACGGGACGCGGCGGCTCGACCGATGCGCGCCTGAACCCCTTGGTGCAGAGCGCCCGCGCTGGCTTCGTGCTGCCGGGCCTGGCGACCAATCCGGTCTACGCCATCGTGCCGGGCGCGCAGGCGGGCCAGGCCCCCGTGGCCGCGGAAGCCGGAGCGGGGGATCCGCTGATCGGCCGGCAGGTCGTGATCGGGCAGGGCGTGCCGGGGCTGCCCGCCGGTACCTATACCTTGCTGCCCTCCACCTATGCGCTGATGCCGGGAGCGTTCCGGGTGGAGCTCAACGGGCTGGCGGCCAGCACGGCCGCGCCTGGGGAGGCCAGCCCCATGCGCAACGGCTCGTTCACCGCGCCGGTCCGCCTGGGCTATGCGGGCACGTCCCTGATCGACGGCCTGTCGACGCCGGCCGTCCTGACGCCGGCCGATACCCTGCGCCGGTATTCGAACTACAACGAAATCAGCTATGCCGAGTTCGCGCTGAACTGGGCCAGCCGCGACGGCGTGCCGCGCCCGCTGCTGGAGCGCGATGCCAAGATACTGGCATTGGCGCCGGGCAAGGGCGTGGATGGCGAAAACGCCCTGGAAGTGGCGGCCGGCGCCGTTCGCTTCGCCCCCGCCAAGGGGGGGTATGGCGGCAGCCTGAAGCTGGAGGGTGAGCGGATCGAGATCCTGGCCGATGGCCAGGCGCCGACGGAAGGCTTCGAGGGCACCTCGGTCCACGCCGGTGTGTTGAACGGAATCGGGGCGTCCACCCTGGGCGTGGGCGCGTTGCCCACGGCGCGTTTTGGATTGGATGCGACCCAGGACGCCAACATGGTCGACTTCGGCACCTCGGGGACGGGCACGCGCGCCATTACCCTGCGCGACGGCGCGGTGCTGAAGGCGGCGCAGGTTTTCCTGGTCACTGGCGATCCCCGGGGCGGGATCACCATCGAACAGGGCGCGGGCATCAATACCTTGGGCCAGGGCAATGTCTCCTGGGATTCGCGCAACGGCTACGTCTTCCTCCCCCGCCAACGCAGCGTGGTGGCCGTCTCCAATGGCTGGCTGGACATGCTGGCGCCCGCCTCCGGCGATACCATTTTCGGCCCGGGCACGATCTCGATCGGGGAGTGCGCCGCCGGCGCGGACTGCTCTGGCATCACCCAGCTCTATTCGGAAGGCACGATCACGGCCGCGACCGACAAGGCTTTCATCCTGAGCGAATCGGTACGCTATGGCACGCGCAACCTGGTGCTGGCCATGGGCGGCATCAACGCGGGCAGCGCGCAAGCGCTGGCGGCGGCCGCGGCCGCGCAAACCCTGCCGCCCGGCCTCACCTTGAACCAGCAGGTATTGGAGCGCCTGCTGCGGGGCGACACCAGCCTGGGTGCGCCCGCGCTCGAGAACCTGGTGTTGACCGCGCGCGACGCGTTCAACTTCTATGGCGACGTGACGCTGAGCACCCTCGACCCGGCCACCGGCAAGTCGGCGCTGGAGCGCCTGGTGCTGGGCGCGCCGGCCCTGTATGGCCATGGCGACGCGGGGACCGTGGCCCGCATCGAGACGGACACCCTGGTGTGGAACGGCGCGGCCACGGCGCCGCAGGCGCCGGTCGCGGGCGGGCCCGGGACCGGGTCGGGACGACTCGTCGTCGACGCCAAGGCGATCGAATTCGGCTTCGGGCCGAACAGCCGTCCGGACACCGTTGCCGGCTATGACCGCCTGGCGCTGGGTTTCTCGACGGTCAGCCTGAACGCCAGCGAACGCGTGACCGCCAATCACAAGGGCTCCTTGTCGGTGTACCAGTCGCAAGGCGCCTGGGACGAAACCAGCAAGTCCTGGACCTACCAGGGCGGCGACCTGCAGATCACCACGCCCTTGCTGACCGGCGCGGCGGGTTCGGTCAATGCCTTGCGCGCCGGCGGCAGCATCGTGGTCGTCGCGCCGCAGGGATCGACGGCGCCGCTGCCCGATTCCGCCGCCTCGACCGCAGCCCTGGGAGCCGAGCTGTCGCTGGAAGCCGGCAAGAACCTGGTGCTGGACACCGCCGTGCTGCTGCCCAGCGGCAAGCTGACCTTGTCCGCCCAGGATGACGTGAACCTGGCGTCCGGGGCCCGGCTGGACCTGGCGGGCCGCGAGATCGGCTTCTTCGATGTCAGCAAGTACAGCTGGGGCGGCGACGTCCTGCTTTCGAGCCGCCACGGCGACGTCCTGCAGCATGCCGACGCCGGCATCGATGTCTCGGCCCGGTTCAACCGGGCCGGCAAGGTCGAAGCCACCGCCCTGGAAGGCACGGTCGAGCTGGCCGGCCAGATCCTGGGCGGCAGCACCGGCCACTACGACGCCGGCGGCACCGCGGTGCCCTACGCGTCGGGGTATGTGGACATACGCGGCCGGCACATCGCCGACTTCGCTGGCCTGAACGCTCGTCTGACGGCGGGCGAAGTCTTCGGCGGACGCAGCTTCCAGTTGAAGGAAGGCAGCCTGGAGATCGGCAGCGAACTCAAGGCGCGCGAAATCAATGTCTCGGTCGATAACGGCAGCCTGCGAGTGACAGGCCGTGTGGACGCGAGCGGCGAACAGGCGGGCAGCATCCGTTTGGCCGCCAACGAAGGCGTGACCATCGCCGGCACGGCGCAATTGGACGCCAGCGCCACGGTGTTGCGTCGCGACAGTTACGGTCAGGTCATCGAGGCGCCCAACCGGGCCGTGATCGAACTGGACTCGGGCGATGGCCGCCTGGTGCTGGAATCCGGCGCCAGGCTGGATGTGAGCGTGGAAGGCGCGCCGGCGGCCTACGGCACGGTGGCGCTGAACGCCCCGCGCCTGGGCGGGGCGCGGGGCCGGGACGTGGCGATCGATGCCAGTGGCACGCTGCTCATCGACGGCGCCAAGACCATCTTTGTCAATGCTTTCCAACGCTACGACGATGCCCGGGTCGGCACGGACGAGACGGCCGATGGCCGCAGTTACCAAGTGGTCGACCAGGCCTACCTGGACGAGAAGCACGCCGACAGCGTGGCTTTCATCGGGAATGCGCTGGCCAACGGCGCGCTGAGGGGCCGCTTGAAGGGCTTGAGCAGCTACGAGGATGCCTTCCACCTGCGTCCCGGCGTGGAGATCGTGAGCGACCGGGCGGTGAACCCGGACGGCGACCTGCACGTCGATGGCGACCTGGACTTGTCGGGCCATCGCTATGCAAGCCTGAACCGGCACACCCAGAGGACCGGCGTCTACGGCTCGGGCGAAGCGGGGGCGCTGGTGCTGCGCGCTGAAGGCGATCTGGCCGTCTACGGCAGCGTCACCGACGGCTTCGATACTTCCCGGCTCGGCCAGACCCTGGACGACAACGGCTGGATCCTGTCCGCGGGCATGCTGCCCTTCGGTGGCGAGCTCATCGTGCCGGAAGGCGGGCGGGTCACGCTGGCCGCGGGCACTACCTTCGAAAGCCGGCATGTCTTGAACTACGCGGTGCCGCTGACGGGCTTCACCATGGTGGCCGGCGGCGTGCTGCCGGTCGCCGCTCCGCTTGCACAGCCACTGACGCTGCCGGCCGGGACGGTGCTGAGCGGCGCCATCCTGGATGCGAAGGGAACGGTCCTCCACCAGGCGGGCACGGTGTTGGCCGAACCCGCCATCCTCGAGCCCGGCATGCGGCTGGGCGCGGGCTTTCGCATGACGGTCGACACGACAGTGGGCCCCGTGACCTGGCCCAAGGACGTGCCGCTGCCCCGCCTTTTCCACCGCTCGTCACTGGTGACGCTGGCCGAGGACGTGAGCTTGGGGAAGGGCGCGCGGATTCCGTCGATGACGCGGGTCGTGCTGCCGGATGGCGCCCCGTGGGTCGATTTGCGGGCGCCGGATGCCGAAGGCAACCACGGCCGGGCGTTCGCGCTGGCGCCGATGCTGCCTTCGGGTTCGCAGTCTTTCGACCTGCGCCTGGTGGCGGGGGCCGACCTGGCCGCGGCCGATGCCAGGCGGGTCAACGCCCTGGGCACGGGCACGCTGCGCCTGGCCGACACCCACTATGGCCGGGGTTACTTGCGCACGCCGATCCCGGGTACGGGTACCCCGGCGCAGTACCGCTGGTCGCCCAAGGTCAACCTGGAGTACTGGACCTGGCTGGGGATGGACATCGTGCCGGGCGCTCCCATCGAGGGCGAGGCCCTGGAGCTTTTCCTGGCCTACGGCGGCATCGACATGAACCAATGGGGCTCCGGCCCGCTTGCCGAGATCACCGTGCGGGAAATCCCGCCCGACCACGATCTCGAGGCGGAGTCGCTGCGCCAGGAGTTGTTCAGCGTGCTGCGCACGGGCACGGGCGACCTCGACCTGCTGGCCGGCAAGGATTTCGTGATGGACTCGCTGTACGGGGTCTATACAGCCGGCGCGCCGTCCGCGGCGCTGGCCCAGTGGGCCAACCGCTACGACCTGCCGCGCGGCCGCCTGCCCGATGACAGCCTGTTGTCGCGAGAGGGCCTCGAGTTCGAGGCCTGGATCGACGGCGGCTCCCGCAGTCTGTATCACGCCTGGTATCCGGAAGGGGGCGGCAACGTACTGCTGCGCGCGCAGGGCGACGTGAAGGGCGACGTGGTGGGCAGCGGTGGCGGGGCGCGTATGTATAACGAGCCGCTGGGCGACCTGAGGACCCAGCCCGACAGCATCAGTGTGGGCAACTGGCTGTGGCGCCAGGGCACCGGCAGCGTCGAACCCGATCCGGACCACGCGGTGCTGACCGCCTGGTGGGTCAACTTCGGAACCTACCTGCCTTCGGAGACTACCCCGAACCCGAACGCATCCGCGCCCTACGCGACCCAGCCCTATCTGATCGGCTTCACGGGCGTTGGCACGCTGGGCGGTGGCAACCTCGTGGTGGAAGCTGGCGGCAATGCCGGGTTGATCGATGGGCGGGGCAATGCCGGCCGGGAAGTGGGCCGCACCAACGTGGCGAGCCGCCCGCGCGGCCAGGCCCTGCATCTCGTGGTGGGCGGCACGGGACGCGTCACCCCGACGGGCGAACTGGTGCAGACCGGCGGTGGCGACCTCGATCTGCGGGTGGGGGGCAGCCTGAACCCGAACCCGGCGTTGCGCCATTTCGACCACGATCTGAACAGCACCCTGGTGAACCTGCGCGGCGCGCTGAACGTGCAGGCGGGAGCGGTGGGAGGCATCCAGGCCCAATACGGCATGCGCGACCAGATGGATACGCGCAGCGGCGACCCCTTCGAGGCCGCGGTGGCCATGTCCTCGGGGGGGCCGGTGCTGGTGCTGGGCGACAGCCTGGCCCAGATCCAGACGCGTGGCGACCTGGTGCTGGGGGGCGCCGCCGATCCGGGCCGGACGCGCCTGCTGACCGGACCCGCCTTCAGTGCCGATGGCGTCGCATTCGCGTATGAGGGCTGGAGCTGGTTTTCCTTGTGGACCCCAGCCACCGGGATCGACCTGTTCAGCGCCGGGGGCAACCTGACGCCCACCACCGCCTGGATGGAGGGCATCGACCAGGAGTATCGCCGCACGCCAGCCGACAGACGAAACCAGAGTTCGGAGTACGACATCGTCTATCCGGCCATCCTGCGGGCCGCGGCAGCCAGCGGCAGCCTGTACTACGGGGTCAGCAGCGCGGCGGGCTACCTGAGCCGCCCGGGCGGCTACCAGCAGATCGCCCGGCCGCTGACCCTGGCGCCCTCGCCGCTGCTGCCGCAGTTCCGGGGGGCGCCCGGCAATGGCCAGTTGCAGTTGCTGGCCATGGACTCCATCCACGCGGGGGGGTACGCGATTTCGGCCTCCACCGCGGATCCCCAGGCTTTGTTCCATCCCCTGCGACCCGGCTTCAGCGGCATGACCGATCCCTTTGGCGGCGAGTGGGGCGGCGCGCTCTATGCGAACAATTCCGGCCTGGATCCGCTGGGCTGGTCGCTCTCCAGTTGGGCCTCCAGCGGCGGGCGCGGCAACGGCGCGGGTTTTTTCACCGTGGAGCGAGGCAATGTCTCGTCCTTCCTGCCGACGGCGCGCGAATCGGCGCGCTACTACGCGGTGCAGGGCGACATCGTCGGCCTGCGCGCCGGCCATATCTTCGCCCTGGGCGAGGGGGCAGGTTCACGCTACGAGGCGGGCGGTCCTGCCGAGATCCGTGCGGGGCGCGACATCAGCAATTCGGGTACGCCGCTGGGGAAGGACGATCCCAACGGGCAGATGCGAGGCAACGTGTTCGCGCATGCCTATGCGGACGATATCACCGTGGTCGAAGCGGGACGCGACATTCGCCACAGCAGCTTTTATGTGGTCGGCCCAGGCTTGCTCGAGGTGTCGGCCGGCCGGCACGTCTACCTGGCGGACCAGGGCGAGTTCAAGAGCCTGGGACCTGTGGTCAACGTCACGCCGGGCACCCGCAACGGCGGCGCCAGCATCGTGGTGTCGGCCGGCCTGGGCAAGGGCGCGCGGTGGGACGACTTTGCCGACCGCTACCTGGATCCGGCCAACCAGGCCGACCTGGAGCTGCCCTTCGGCGACCAGCCGGGCAAGGCCCTGACCATCTATAGCGGCGGCCTGAGCCTTGCCCAGTGGCTCAAGCGGGAGTTCGGCTATGGCGGAGACGACGCCGGCGCGCAGGCATTCCTGATCCAGAAGCAGGCGGAACTGGATGTGGCGCGCGCGGCCGCGCTGGCCGCTGGCCGCACCGATGCAGCCAATCGTTCTTTGGCGCGCGAGTACAAGGTCGAAGGCGGTCTCCACCTGGTGAACTGGCTGAGCGAGCGCTTTGGCGGCAGTAATGGCCTGAACCTGCACTTCGACGCCACGACCATGGACGCGCGCGAATTCTTTGCGCAACTACCGGAGGCACAGCAACGCGCCTATCTGCGCAATGTGTATTACGCGGAACTGCGCGTGGGGGGCCGGGAGTACAACGATCCGGACAGCCGGCGCTTCGGCAGCTATCTGCGGGGCCGCGAGGCCATCGCCACGCTGTTCCCCGAGCAGGATGCGCTGGGCAACAAGCTGGCGTACGAGGGCGACCTGACCATGTTCAGCAGCGCGCTCTACTACGACCAGTGGGTCGACGGCATTCCGAAGAACCGTCCCACTCCGGGCAAGACCTACCTCCCCAAGTCGGAATGGGAGGCGATCGGCAGTCCGGGCTACGGCGTCGCCTTCTACGACGTGCTCGATGCCGGCATCCATACCAACTTCGGCGGCGACATCAGCATCCTGACGCCGGGTGGCCGTACCCTCGTCGGGGTGGATGGCGGCTTCAACCCCGGCCCCGGATCGGGCCTGCTGACGCAGGGCGAGGGCGACATCAGCATCTACGCGCTGGGCAGCATCCTGATGGGCCAGAGCCGGGTGTTCACCACCTTCGGCGGCAACATCCTGGGCGGAAAACCCGGGGGCCCCTGGGAAAAACGGCTGGGTAAGGGGAGTTCGAACCCCGAGCGCGCGCTAGTCACGAGCTGGGGTATAGGGGGTAATAATTTTCTGGCGGGGCTGGGATGCGGGTCGGCTACAAAACCGATTTGCCGTCGGCGGTCGATTACATCGATCGAGCTGGCCGGCAGGTACCGTATGCGACGGCGCTGGCCCTGAGTCGGACGGCTGCGGCGATTGGCGAGGCGATCACCGCCGATATCGCCCGCGTTTTCGACCGGCCGACGCCGTACACCATGAGCGCGGTGCGGGTCATCCGCGCCAGGAAGGAAAGCCTCTCGGCGCGCGTCGATTTCAAGGATGCGTCCGGCAAGGGCATATCGGCAGATCGATATCTGTGGCCGCAGGTGTTTGGCGGCGAGCGCGGATTGAAGCGCTCCGAGAAGGCTCTGGCGCGGATTGGCCTGCCGACGGGCTCCTACGCCATTCCGGCGGCAGGCGCCGAGATGGATGTGTACGGGAACATGTCCCGCGGACAGATCGTGCGTCTGCTGTCATACCTCCAGGCGTTCGGCGAGCAGGGCTACCGAGCAAATTCGACCACGAAGTCGCGGGCCCGGATGGCGAAGGTCGGGACGTCCCAGGATGGGTATCGCCGGATCAACGGCGTCGTCTACTTTGTGTCGCGTGGCCGTGGGTCAATGTCGGGCAACCGCCGCCAAACTCTTCCCGCTGGCATCTGGGCGAAGACCGGGACGCATGGTGTGGACGTGAAGCCCGTTCTCATTGCGACCAAACAGGTCGAATACCGTCCGCTGCTCGAGTTCTACGAGACGGCCGACCGGGTGGCAAACGAACGATTCGAGGTTGAATACGCGTCGGCATTGGACCTGGCGCTGGCGACGGCGAAATGACTATCGAGCTGGACAAGAAAATCACGCAGGCGAAGTTCGCGCAGCTCGTAGGGATAACCCAGCCGGCCGTCAGTTCGCTCCTTCTGCGCGGGGTACTCCGGTCGAACGACACGTGCGGAAACTGGTTGCTGGCGTACTGCGGCAACCTGCGCGATGGAGCGGCTGGCCGGACCAAAACCGCCGAGTCGCTCGACCTGGACGTCCAGCGGGCGCGGCTGGCGGCAGCGCAGGCGGAAAGGATCGAGCTGGACAACGAGGTCAAGCGCGGCGAACTTGCGCCGGCGCTGATCATGGAGCAGGTCTTGGCGGCGGCGGGCGCAAAGGTCGCGGCCGCGCTGGATGCGTTGCCGGCGGTGCTCAAACGACGCCTGCCAATGTTGACGGATGCCGATGTGGATCTGATGCGGCGTGAGCTTGCGCAGGCACGCAATACGGTATCCGCCCTGAGTCTGGAGGACCTCGAGTCCGACGAGGAAGAGGAACCGTAAATGCGGGTGCCGGCCCATTACCGGGCCGTGATTGCCCAACATATGCGGCGAGGCCTCGCGACATTCGCCGCGCCGATGCCGATGACGTTGCGCGAGCACGCGGAGCGGCATTTCTACCTGTCGGCCGAGTCGTCGTATGTCGAGCAACGGTGGGCGGCGTGGCCATTCCAGCGCGCCATCCTCGCGTGCATCGGGAATGACGATATCGAAGAGGTGGACGTCGCCAAATCGGCGCGGGTGGGATACACGAAGATACTGCTCGCGGCGATTGCGTACTTCGCGGAGCACCGCCGGCGCAACCAGGTGCTCTGGCAGCCCACCGATTCCGCCCGCGATGAGTTCGTGAAAACCGAACTCGAGCCGATGCTGCGGGACGTGAAGGTCATGCACCCGATATTCCCGAATCGGCTTGCGCGACACAAAGACAATACGCTGCTGGTCAAGAAGTTCATTGGCAGCATGCTTCACCTTCGGGGTGGCCGGTCGGCGGACAACTACCGGCGCTTGTCGCCCA
The DNA here is from genome assembly GCA_009360345.1 of Alcaligenaceae bacterium SAGV5. Taxonomy (GTDB): domain Bacteria; phylum Pseudomonadota; class Gammaproteobacteria; order Burkholderiales; family Burkholderiaceae_B; genus Pigmentiphaga. The sequence continues at coordinate 62,751 of SPDP01000011.1, read as the reverse complement.
GCGTCGGGTACCTGGACGAGTTCAGCTCGTTCGATTCGAACATCGACGGTGAGGGCGATCCCGGCGACCTGGCGGCCAAGCGCCTCGAGGGCGCCACGTTTCCCAAGCTGGTCGTCGGGTCGACGCTAAAGATTGCCGGGGTGTGCCTCATGGAGAAGCGCGCCAAGGCGGCAATTGCTCGGTACGAGTACCACATCACGTGCCGGCACTGTGGCGATCACCACGCGCTGACCTGGGGCGGAAAGGACGAGCCGCACGGATTCAAGTGGATCGAGGGAGATCCTGATTCGGTGCGACATCTGTGCCCACACTGCGGCACGCTGATCACGCAGGGTGATTATCTCGCCGCCGCGGAAAGCGGGTTCTGGCAGGGCGACGATGGGACCACCATCGACCATGACGGCGTGTTCCGCAATGCTGCCGGCGAGGTTGTCCCGGCGCATCGCCGTATCGCGTTCCATGTCTGGACCGCATACAGCCCGATGGTGGCTTGGTCGAAGCTGGTTCGGGAGTTCCTGGCCGCCTACGAAAAGGCGGAGCAGGGTGACGACGAGAGCCTGCGGACGTTCTGGAACACGACGCTCGGCCGCGCGTGGGAAGGCGAGATCGAGAAGTTCGAGGCTGATGAGTTGAAGCGTCGTGCCCAGATCGAGGCGCTGGCGCTGCCCGGGAAGGACGACGGCCTTGTCCCGAATCGCTGCCTGCTGCTCCTGGCTGGGTGCGATACGCAGGACAACCGCATTGAGGTGGGAGTCTGGGGGTTCGGTCGCGGCGGAGAAATGTGGCCCGTCGATCACCAGATCTTCTTCGGCAACCCGGCCGAAGATGCGGTATGGGCCGAAGTGGCCGACTACCTCTTCAACCGCCGGTTTCAGCATGAGAGCGGTCAGTCGATGTCGATCTATGCATCGGCGATCGACAGCGGTGGGCACAACTCGGATGCGGTGTACGAGTTCGCTAGGCGCAACAAGGCGCGCCGGGTGTTTGCGATCCGCGGCCGGCCGTTCGGCGAGAAAGCGATCAAGGATGGCGCGGCCAAGGTCGATATCGACTGGCGCGGGCGCCGGGTCAAGAACGGCGTCACACTGTGGCACGTAGGGACGAATCTCGCGAAGGATCTGCTGCACGGCCGTCTCCAGGTTGAGCGACCCGGGCCTGGGTACGTGCACCTTTCGCACGAGTTGAGCGATGAGTGGTTTCGGCAGTTCTCGGGCGAGGTACGCGTCACCAGGAAAGGCAAGGGCGGCTCGCAAACCCGATGGATCGCGCTGCGTAAGCGCGTGGAGGCGCTGGACTGCGCCGTGTATGCGCTCTGGCTGGAGGCGCATATCAACCTCGCCCGGAAGTCCGATGCTTGGTGGGATGCGCTGATCCGCTTGGTTGGCGCTGAGCCGGAACCCGAGGACGCGGATGAAGTGGCGGAGGAGCCTGTGCCGCCGCCCACGCCGCCGCCCTCCGCTCGAAGTGCTGCATCCCATACGAAGACGCCCGCGAAAGCGGGCGTTCCTGTTTCTACCGCCCGGCGTCCATCGACGCGCCGTGTGCTGGCGAAATCCACGTACCTACGCGGTAGGCGTTGACATGGCATTCACTCAATCCGATCTCGACGCGCTGAAGCGTGCGATTGCCGGCGGGCAGGTCGAGGTTCAGTACGGCGACAAACGCGTGCGGTATCGGTCGCTCGATGAAATGAAGGGGCTGCTGCGGATGATGCAGGAGGACGTCAATCGCGCCGCCGGCCGCCGACCGCGCCGCTTAGTGCGGCTGCGTCATGCCGGGAAGGGGGTCTGATGGCCCGTTCTCGTACCCCTACGCTGGCGAGTCGGGGCTTCATCATGCCGACGCGCCTGCGTGCGTCGATGTCCGGTGCATACGAGAGCGGCAGCGCAACCGGCGCGCGCTCGCGCAACTGGAATCCCTCGTCCGCGGGACCAAACAGCGCGGCCGCCTCCAATCTGCAAACCATTCGGCGCCGCGGGCGTGACGCCACGCGCAACGATCCGTGGGCGAAAACCGCAAGCGTGCGCTGGGTTTCCAACGCTATCGGCACGGGTATCCAGCCCTATCCCCGCCACCCGGACCGGGCCGTGCGCCGCTTGCTGAAGGAGCGCTGGGGCGACTGGGTGCCGGAGGCCGATGCGGATGGGCGGCTGGATTTCTATGGTCAGCAGGCGCTGGCGGCCCGGTCCATCTTCACTGATGGCGAGGCACTGGGGCGCCTGCGCACCCGGTTACCCAGTGATGGGCTGACGGTCCCGCTCCAACTCCAATGCCTGGAGGGCGACCATCTGCCGGTGGAGAAAACGGAGCTTGTTCCCGGCAGCAACGAGATTGTCAATGGGGTCGAGTTCGACCTGCTCGGTCGCCGCGTGGCCTATCACATGTGGAGCCGCCATCCCGGCGAGTACGGCCGGATGGGCATGCAGCTTCGTCGCGTGCCGGCAGATCAGGTTATCCACGCCTATCAGGTGCTGCGGCCCGGCCAGGTGCGGGGCGTGTCTGAGCTGGCAACGGTGTTGCTCCGCCTGAAAACGCTGGACAACTTTGATGATGCCGTGGCGTTTCGCCAAGAGGTAGCCAACCTATTTGCCGGTTTCATCACACGCGCGGCGCCCGAGGGCTCCCCCTATGACCCTGTTGATAACTGGGAGGGTGGGGCGGACGACTTGCCGGATGCCGACGGTACGCCGGTGTTGGGGATGGAACCCGGAACGCTCAACACGCTCGCGGATGGGGAGGACATCAAATTCGCTACGCCGCCCGGTGCGCCGGATAGTTATGCCGAGTTCATGCGGCAGCAACTGATGGCGGCCTTCGCCTCGGTGGGCATTCCCTACGAGTTGGGCACGGGCGATCTGCGCGGTGTCAGCGATCGGACGTTGCGCGTGCTGGTCAATGAGTTTCATCGCCTGATCGAGCAATACCAGTGGACGGTGTTTATCCATCAGTGGTGCCGGCCCGTTTGGAATGCCTGGCTGGAAGCGCTGGTCTTGGACGGCAGTATCTCCGCCTCCGATTACCTGGCGAACCGGCGACTATGGCGCCGTGTGTTGTGGGTGCCGCAAGGCTGGGAGTACTTCAACCCGGTCCAGGACGTGAACGCGAAGCAGGCCGAGGTGCGTGCCGGCTTCACCAGTCGCTCCGCCGTCATTCTCGCCCAGGGCGAGGATCCGGACGAAGTGATGGAGTGGGTGCGGTCCGAGAACGATGCCGCCGACGCCGCGGGCCTGATGTTCGACAGCGACTCTCGGCACCCGCTCAACAAATCCGGCCCGGCGCGCGAAACCGAGCCGGACGGCGAGCCGGCCCCCTCCGACCCTAAACAAAACTGAGGAAAAAGTAATGGCAAAGAAGCGTTGGTACTCCATGCGTGCGTCCGTGCAGGCGGGCGAGCGGGTAGCCGAACTTCGGATCTACGAGGAAATCGGGTTCTGGGGCATGACCGCGAAGCAGTTCATGGATGAGCTGGACGCGGTGGTGGTTGGTGCCGCTCGGTTGGTCGTGTCGATCAACTCGCCGGGCGGCGATGTGTTCGATGCGTTCGCCATCTATAACGCATTGCGGCGCCTACAGATCCCGGTTTCCACGCGCGTCGATGGCGTGGCCGCGTCCGCTGCGTCGTTGATATTCATGGCGGGCGAAGAACGGCCGATGCCGGACAACGCCATGCTCATGATCCACAACATGTGGACGATCGTGCTGGGGTCGTCGGAGGAACTGCGCAAGCAAGCCGACATGATGGACAAGGCGACGGAAGGTGTGCTGGCGGCGTATGCGCGCAGCGGCCAAGATGAAGCCGAGATCCAGCGCATGATGGATGAAACAACGTGGATGACGGCGCTGGAGGCGCAGGCGCTGGGCTTCTGCACGATGATCGAAGAGCCGGTGAAGCTGGCCGCGTCGGGGCAAATCACGGCAGTGCTCGCCCGGCACAAGGGCGTGCCGGCAGCATTCCTGGCGGAGTTGGAAGAGGCCGAGGAACCCGAGGTGTCCGCCGAACCGCCCGCTGCTGGCCCTGGCCCCGCACCGAAGCCGCCCGATCCCGCTCCGGCAGGAGATCCGCCCACCGATCCGCCTGAGCCGCCGGCGGAGCAACCCAATGCGGCCGCGATCGCGAGCCATGTATACGCGGCGTGTCGCGAGCACAAGATCGCCCACCTGGCCGAGGGCATCATCGTTTCCGGCGCGCTGGCGAGCCAAGAGCAAGCCGACGAACGGATTACCCAGGCGCGGGAGATTGCGGGGCTGTGCCTGGCGGCCAAGCTGCCGGAGATGGCTGTCGACTTCATCACGACGGGCTTGGGTGTCGAGGCAGTAAGGGCCCGGTTGTTCGATAGCGTTGTGAGGCAGTCCGCCGACAACATCAGCAACGTGCAGCGTCCGCCAGAGAGTGGGGCTGGCGAGGTTTCTCAATCCACCATGTCTACCAGCAGTATTTACGCCGCCCGCGCGTCGGCCCGCCGTCGCCGGTAACTTCTCGACCCATAAAGGGAGTCAACATGAGCAATTTGCAAGAACCCAGTCGCGCCGGCGCCTTCCTGCTTTCGGAAGGTAATGGCGAAATTTCTCGCGCATCGGTCACGCTGGCCGCGCTGGCCGTAGGCCTGGCAGCCGGACAGCTCCTGGGCATCGTGACTGCATCGAAGCAGTACGCCGCCTATGACCCTGCCGCCAGTAATGGAACGGAGAAGGTTGCCGCCGTTCTGTATGCGGCGCGGGCGGAATCCACGGATCCGCAGTCGGCGGTCGCGATCGTGCGACTCGCGGAGGTTTCGGCATCGCGTCTGATCGGTCTCGATGCCGACGCGCGGGCCGATCTCGCCGAGAAATTGATCATCGTGCGGGACTGATCCCCCAGCGAATCACGAGTGCATTAACAACATCCAAGGGGGCCGAGATCGGCCCCTTTCTCATTTGAGGACAAACTATGGCTTCCATCGACATATTCAACGATGACGCGTTCAGCCTGCAATCGCTGACGGACGCCATCAACGTCACGCCCGAGGGGCAGGCGGTTCCGACCACGCTCGACTCGCTTTTCGACGAAGAGGGGGTGACGACCACGGCGGTCTCCATCGAGCGCAACAACGGCCAACTGGCACTCGTGCCCGCGGCGGATCGGGGAGCCCCCGGAGCGACGGTCGAGGACGACAGCCGCGACCTCATTCCGTTCAACACGCTTCACCTGCCCCTGCGCGATACGGTCCTGGCCGACGCCATTCAGAACGTTCGGGCGTTCGGAAAGGAAAGCGAGCTGGAAACGATGCAGTCCGTCGTGAACAAGCGCCTTGCCAAGCTGCGCAAGAAGATCGATACCACGCTGACCTATCACCGGTTGGGCGCCGTCACGGGCAAGGTGTATGACGCCGACGGTACGCGCGTGCTGCTGGACCTATATAGCCGGTTCGGCATCACCCAAAAAAGCCAGTCGCTGGCACTGGGCTCGGAGACGACGAAGGTGCGCCAGAAGATCATCGACGCCAAGCGAAAGGCCGAAGACGCGCTGGCGGGGGAGGCCGTTATCGCTGGCTGGTTGGGCATCTTGGGCCGAGGCATTTATGACGCCTTCACCGGTCATGCCGATGTGGAGAAGTCGTTCGAACGCTGGCGCGACGGGGAGTTCTTCCGTAACGACCTACGAACCGGCTTCCAGTTCGAGGGCGTTGAGTGGCAGGAGTACTACGGGAAGGTGGGATCGGTAACCTTCATCGATTCGGATGTCGGGTACCTGATTCCCATCACCTCCGAAGATCTGTTCCAGACCAAGTTCGCCCCCGCCAATCACGTCGACGCGGTGAACACGATCGGGCGTCCGTACTACGCGACCCAGAAGATCCTGGATCATGGCGTCGGGGTGGAGCTGAAAGCCCAATCGAACCCGCTCACCATCAACACGCGGCCGAACATCGTTATCAAGTTGACGAAGGCCTAAGTCGTGGTCTGGGACAACTCCCTGTTCGACCGAGCGTTCGACGCCGCCGGCATCCGAGAGCCCGTAGCGCTCGTTGTCGACGGCGTCGCACGCTCTCCGTTCCAGGCGAGGTTCGACCGCCCCCAACAGATCGTTCTCGACGGTGAAGTCCATACAACGGACTACGGCATCGAGTTCACCACTGCAGATGCCCCGGATCTGGCGTATCACAGCCAAATCCGCATCGGCGGCCAGGTGGTCGACGGCCAGTACGTCGGCGGCGATTTGTATCGGGTAGCTCAGGAGCCGCTGGTGCAGGGAGATGGCTACTGGACCCGGGCACAACTGGAGCGACTTTCATGACTCTGTTTTCCGGCTACATCCGCGGTATCACCGACGCTCTGGAGGTCGCCCCTGGCTTTCCGGCCGTTGTGGAGCGATCACCGGTTCGCGCGGCAACCCGGGAAGAGGCGAAACGCGTGTGCGTCCTTCCGGGGGCCGAATCGGTAGAAGGCACGCCGCTGGGGCGCGCGACACGGGAGCGCGAGGTCCTGGTGAATGTGCATACCAGCGGCGATGACCATCTGGATCTTGCCGAGGAGACCTTCGCCGCCGTCCATCCGATAGTCATGCTGTTCTGGGCCGAGGGGGTCGTCAGCATCCGAGAGTTCGGCACGGACGAGCCGAAGTATGCCGGGGGCGACCTGCGCCGCCAGGTGGTGACGAAGCGGTATCGGATCACCTATCAGACCGACGAGCACTCGCTGAGCGCCTGATCAACATCGCCCCATAAGGGGCATTTTTATTGGAGCTGTCATGGCCAAGTCCATGCGCAAAACTCTGCTGCTCGCCAAGCTGCAAACCCAGGTCGGACAGGACGCGCTCCCGACGGCGTCGGCGAACGCGATCCTGCTGCGCAACGTCACCGCAACGCCCATTTCGATGGAAATGGCCGAACGTACGTTGCTGCGGCCATACCTGAGCAACTCTGGGCAGATACCAACCGCTTACTACGCCCAGATCGAGGGCGAGATTGAGCTCGCAGGTTCGGGAACTGAGGGAACCCCGCCGGCCTGGGGCCCGCTGCTTCAGGCGTGTGGGTTCGCCGAAACGATCGAGGAGGACGTGTCGGTTACCTACTCGCCGGTCTCCGACGACATGAAGGCGCTCACGCTCTATTACTACCTGGATGGCCTGTTCCACAAGATCATGGACGCCCGGGGAACCGTCAGCTTCGACATCACAGCCAAGGGCATTCCCTTCATGCGGTATCGCTTCATGGGGGCCTACTCTCCCATCACCGATGGCGCGAACCCGTCGAACGTCGACTACGCGGCGTTCATGAAGCCGTTGGGGGTCAACAAGGCCAACACGCCGACCTGGGCCCTGGGCGCCTATACCGGCTGCCTGCAACAGCTGACGTTCGATGTTGCTAACCAGCTTGTCTGGCGGTCCCTGATCAGCTGCGAGGGAGCCGAGATCACCGAGCGGCAGCCGACCGGGAACATTCTGCTGGAGCTGCCGCGTATCGCCCAGCTCAACTGGCCCCAGATGGTGCTGGACGCGCAGGAGCAGGCCGTGTCCGTCACGCACGGGAAGGTGGCCGGCAACATTATCGATGTGCGGTTGCCGAAGGCGCAACTGACCAGTCCCGCGTACTCCGATCAGGACGGTATCGCGATGCTGGGCCTGAACCTCAATGTCAACCCCGACCAAGGCAACGACGAGATCGAGATCGTCGTCCGCTGATTCGTCATTTCCATCCAGTTTCGGAGCATTACATGCCCTTCGTTCGCGCAAAGCGGCCCGTGGCCGCCGCACCCATTTCTTTTTCCGTCTACGACGAGTTCGGCCAGGTTCAGAAGGTCGAGTTCGTCGCGCAATATCACCGCCACGACCACGGCCGGGTCGCCGACCTCCAGGACGCCATGGCAAATCACGCACGCAAGGCGACCGGCCAACCCCCGATCGTGCGGGGGGACGGTACGGCGATTCCCGGATGGGAATATGCGACCGACCTTGCGTTCATCGCGGCGAAGCTGGCTGGCTGGCGTGAAATGGTCGGCGCTGACGGCCAGCCTGTCGCCTTCTCGGCGGAGGAGGTCGACAAGCTGGTCCAGGACTATCCGGAAGCGATCGTCCCTCTGTTCAACGGTTTCTTCGAAGCCCACCAGCAGGCCCGAGAAAAAAACTGATCGAGGCGGCGCGCTGGTGGGCTCGGGACAGCTCCAGCGGAGCGCGGGACTTTGCTGCGGATGATCTGGTGCTGGAGGCGCTGAAGGCCGCTGGCGCGCCGCCTGAGGTCATCGCGGCCGCGTCGCCCAGTGCCGATGCCGACGTCGATGACTTCGAGGTGTGGCCCGAGAACTGGCTGGCGGTCCGCATATTCGTAGACCTGGAGACCAGTTGGACCCTGGTTGTGCCTGGGTTCGGTGCTGGGCCGCGGCGGGTCGGGCTGCCGGCTACGGAAATCCATGCCGCCGTGAGCCTATGCGGCGTTCGCAAGCGTGACCGCCCGAATCTTTACCGAGACCTACGCACGATGGAGCGAGTCGCCATCGAGGCAATGGTCAATGCTCGATAGATCTCCCTGAAGGTTGGAAATGGACGAAAAGCGTATCGCCTACGTGCTGACTGGCGATCCGTCGGGATTGGTGCGCGCATTTTCTTCGAGTTCGAGCGCAGCGACGCAGCTTGGTACGACTGTCCAGACGGAACTGGGGCGCGCGAGTTCGGCATCGTCAGCGTTCGTCAGTCAGACGGGGCGAGTGACCGCCAGCTTAAACCAGGCTGCGGCTGCCGAGCGGGCTCGGGACGCTGCGGCATCGAAGTTCATCCAGACGCTGGAACGGCGCATAGCGATCGCTGGGAAATCCGAGACCGAACTGCTCAAGATGCAGGCGGCCGAACTGGGTGTGTCCGAAAAGGTAAAGGGCCTGATCCAGCAGCTCGAAGCCGGTTCAAGGGGGTTCAACGCCTACGGAATGAGCGCCGCCCAGACCGCAGCAGCACTGCGGGGGGTGCCGGCGCAGATCACCGATATCGTCGTCGGTCTACAGAGCGGCCAGAACGTCATTACGGTCATGTTGCAGCAGGGCGGGCAACTCAAGGACATGTTCGGTGGCATTCGCCCCGCGATCTCAGCGCTTGCCACCACGGCCCTCGGCTTGGTGACACCATTCACGCTGGGCGCCACCGCGCTGGCGGCCATCGGGTTTGCTGCGGCTGGAGCGGAGTCCAAGCTACGCGGGCTGCAATCTCTGTACGTTCAGTTTCTGGCAACCGACCGTCAGATTTCTGTTGCGGGGATCGATAACCTGATCAGATCCATATCGACGCTGCCCGGCGTCTCGCGCGACGCGGCAAAAGCCATGGTGCAGGAATTCGCCAGGTTGCGCGATATCGGTCCAGAGGATATGGCAGGCTTTGCATCGTTGGCCAGGAATCTCGGAGCGGCGCTCGGCGAAGCGCCGGAGGATGCCGCCAAACGTCTCGGGGCAGCGCTGGAGGAGCCGACGCGCGGGGCCAAGGCACTCGACGATGCGCTGGGGATCCTGTCGGCCGAGCAGTTGCTTTCCATCCAACTGATGGAGCGCCTCGGCGACAAGGCTGGCGCGCAGAAGATCCTGCTCGATGCCTTGCGCATTTCCGTCAGTGGTTTGGCGGACGGAGGGATGACTCCCTTGCAGCGCGCTACCCATGACCTGGGCCTTGCCTGGGACGAAACCACGGGCAAGATCGGGGGTAGCTCGGTCCTGCGCGGCTTGAATGAATGGCTCGCGGAGGGTATCCGTAACGTTGCGTCGTTCGTCCGATGGCTGGATCGGCTGACGGATTCGCCGGTGTGGCGGTACGCACTGACGCCCGGCGGTCCATTCGGTTGGGCGATGCGCGGGGTAAGTGAGGCCAAGGCCATCCAGGGTGGGGGGGGACGGGCTTGGGGGGCGTGTCGCCCAGCAGGAAGGCGGCCATGGCCTTCAGGTCGTCGTCGGTCAGGTACTGGGTGCTGTGCAGGATGACGGGGTACATCTCGTCGGCGGCGATGCCCTGGGGGGCGAGGCCGGTGCGCAGGAAGCGTTGCAGGTCTTCCGGCGTCCAGCCGCGTTCGGCCAATGCCTGCGGGGTCAGGGACGGCGCCTCGAAGCGGTTCAGGGTATAGCCTTGCAGCCAGTCGTCGCGGTGCAACTGGCCCAGCTTGCCGCGCGGGGTGTGGCATTCGCCGCAGTGGCCCAGCACGTTGGTCAGGTAGCGGCCGCGCACCCATTGCGCCGACTCGCCCTGCGAGGCGGCGGGCAGCGGGTCGTGGTCGAAGAACAGCAGGTTCCAGCCCGTCATCAGGACGCGCAGGTTGAGCGGGAAGGGGATCTCGGGCTTCTTGTTGGGCTGGCCACTGGGCCGCACGTTCATCAGGTAGGCGTAGATCAGGTCGGCGTCGGCGCGCGGGATGTCGTGGTACGCCGGGTACGGCATGGCGGGGTAGAGGTTGCGTCCGTGCGGGGCCTTGCCTTCGGTCAGCGCGCGGTGGAATTCGTCGGCGGTCCAGCGGCCGATGCCGTGGTCGGGGTCGGGCGTGATGTTGGTGCCGTAAAGCGTGCCGAAGGGTGTTTGCAGCGGGAAGCCGCCGGCATAGGCGGGGCCGTCGGCGGTCTGGTGGCAGGCCGCGCAGTCGGCGGCCCGGGCCAGGTAGCGGCCCAGCTGCAATTGTTCCTGCGTGGCCTGGACCTGCTGGGGCGCACGGTCGGGTGGCGCGTCGCGGTTGCCCAGGACCGCCGCGGCGACGGCGGCGATGGCCAGGACCAGGATGACGAGGGCGACGATGGGACCGCGTCGCCGGGGGGACGGGCGGGCCATGTCAGCGCTCCTTGATGACGAGACCGGGGGTGGCCAGGATGACTGCCTTGGCCGCTTCGAAGTAGCGCACATAGCCGGTGCAGCGGCAGATGTGGCGGCCCAGGTGTTCGGTGATCGTGTCTTCCAACTGGTCGGCGCGCACGGGGTGGGCCTTGAGCCGTTCCATCAGCGCGGTCGCGCCGATCACGAAACCGGGCGTACAGTAGCCGCACTGGAAGCTGTAGTGGTCCAGGTAGGCCTGCTGGACGGGGGTGATGGCGATGACCTTCTGCTGGTCGTCGCGCTCGGCCAGGCCTTCTATGGTCCGGATGCGCTTGCCGTTGAAGTAGTGGGCGCCGGTGATGCAGGTGCGGATCTCCTCGGCGCCGCCGGGGCCGTCCAGCAGCACCGTACAGGCATGGCAGACGCCGATGCCGCAGCCGAAGCGCGAGCCGGTCAGGCCCAGGTATTCGTGCAGGAAGTCGACCATCATCAACGTATCGGGCACGTCCATGGGCCCGACCTGCTTGCCGTTGATGGTCAGCGCCAGGGGCGAGGTCGTGATCGTCATGGTTCCAGGACCTCCCGTATTTTTTCCGGCGTGACCGGCAGGTCGGTGAAGCGGTGGCCGATGGCATGCGCGATGCCGTTCACGATGGCGGCGACGATGGGGATCATGACGACTTCCGCGATGCCCTTGGGCGGATCGGTGTCCGAGAGGGGCGGCAGGATGTCGCCGGTCTGGCGCCACACGGCCACGTCGTGCGCGCGCGGCAGGTGGTAGCGGTCGAAGTTCCAGGTGCCGTTGCCGGGGCCGTCCTCGTACAGCGGCAGGTATTCGTGCAGCGCGTGGCCGATGCCCATCGCGATGCCGCCCTGCAACTGGCCCGACACCAGGTCCTCGACCACCGGCTTGCCGCATTCGAGCACCGAGTGGTGCGACAGCAGCCGCACCTGGCCGCTGGTCGGGTTGACGGCCAGCTCGGCCAGGGCGGCGTTGGCGCTGTAGTAGGTGACGCCGGCGTTGTTGCGCTGGGTGGGCGGATAGAAGATGTTCGCGCGCTTGATGACGTCATAGGGATGGGCCGAGCGGCTGCCGTCGCCGTGGCGCACGGCCAGGCCGTCCAGCGGCCGCCGGATGGTCGTGCCGCCCACGTTGAAGTCGGCCTCGGCCCATTGCCAGCGGTTGAAGGTATGGCCCACCGCCGCGGTCACGAAGTTCGATTCGTAGGCGGTCTTGACCAGGCGCTCCAGCGGCAGCGGTTCCAGCCCGTTCGCGGTCAGGCCGCGTTCGGTCCAGCGCGCATCCTCGCGCCGCACCACCAGGGGCGCGGCCTGGCCGCCACCGATGCCGCGGCTCCAGATCGCCATCGCGGCCGGCCACAGGCCGTGCTCGAACACGACGCGGGCGGTTTCCTTGGTGGCGTGCCCGAAGAAGTAGACCGAGTTGCTGGCGCTGGAAGGCGAGGCGTGGACCGGTGTCCAGAGCGGATCGGCGGCCAGCCGGTCCTGATCTTCCTGCTTGACCGTATAGGTATCGACGTTGCCGACCATGGGCAGGTCGGACCAGTCGGTGACCGCGGTGCGCACTTCGTCGGCGGGGCGGCCGAACCATTGCGCGCACATCACGGCCTGCGAGGTGCTCATGCCGGTGCCGATCTCGACGCCGGTATGGTGCAGCACGATACGGCCTTCCGGGCTGAGCGCCACGCGCACGAAGGCGGCCTCGCCGCCAGTGCCGAAGTCTTTCTGCACACAGGCGAAGCCCACGCCATAGCGCTCGTTCGGATGGGCCGCCTCGTAGTCGCGCTTGCGCTGGGCCCGTTCGGTCCACAGCGGATGTCGGCGCGCGCGCTCAAGCACTTCGTCCACCCGCAGCGCGCCGCCCGCGATGGCACCCTGGGTGTTCTTCATGCCCGACAGCAGCGCGTTGCGGATGCGGAACTCGATCGGGTCGATGCCGAGTTCCCCGGCCATCTCGTCGATCATCATCTCGGTGGCGGCCATGCTTTGCAGCGTGCCGTAGCCGCGCGCCGAGCCGGCGTCCACGGCCCGGGTCGCCTCGGCCACGGCGATCAGGTCGTTCTTGGGGAAGTAGTAGATCGACTGCGCGGCGGTGGCCGCCACCATGACCACCGAGGGCGAGAAATTCGAGCGCCCGCCGCCGTTGCCGGTGAAGGTGCCCTGGAAAGACTGGAGTTTGCCGGTCTTGCGGTCCACCGCCATGGTGTATTGCATGTCGAAGGCGTGGCGCTTGAGCGAAGTCTGGAAATGCTCGAAGCGGTCCACCGCGAAGCGAACCGGATGGCCGTCGCCGTATAGCGCGGCGACCAGGCCGTAGAACGGCACGTTGCAATGGTCCTTGGAGCCGTACCCGACCGTGTAGCAGGGATGCACGAACAGGTGTTCCAGCGGGAAGCCGCTGTCGGCCACCATCGTGGCGGCGGCCTCGGCCACTTCCTGCGGCGACTGCGTGGCCAGCACCATGTGCAGCGAGCGGGTGGCCGGGTCGTACCAGCAGTTTGCGTTGTCCGGCTCGAGCGCGGCGGTGTCGACGGACTGCGTGGTGTAGCGGCGCTTCATCACCAGCCAGTCGGCGGGCGGCGCGGCAAGCTCCGCGCCGATCTGCCCGGCCGCGCGCATGCCGCGCGCGTCGAGGCTGTCCTCGGGCTTGGCCGAGGGCCAGACCAGGGTTTTCTTTTCGGTGGGGAAGAGGGGGCTGTCTTTCAGGCTGGAGTAGGCGTCCTCGTCGTCCGGCGAAGCGCCGCCCACGCGGACGTAGCGGAACACGCCCCAGGGCTCGCGGTCGAGCGGCCCGGTCGCCGCGCCGTAACGGACGACATCCCGGGTGGCGCGCAGCCGTCCGCGGGCAAGCTGGTAGCGCGCGAAGTCGTGGAAGATCAGGATGGCGACCGCGTGCCCCAGGTAGGCCGGCGTCTTGCCGGTGGGCAGCAGCATGTCCTCGCCGTAGAAGCCGGGGAAGGCCAGCTTGTCGCGGGCCAGGTCTTCGGCCGTGACCACGCGGTCGGGCTTGAGGTCGTCCCCCAGCGACGCCAGGTCGAAGCCGGTGTAGGTCCGGTCGGCCAGCGTGGCGCGAAGAATGAACGCATGGGACTGTTGCTTGGGCCAGTGCGGCATGTCGGCGGCGCGGATGTCGCGGGCGAAGACCTTGCCACCCACCACTTTCTCGTGGCCGTCGATCCGGAAGCGGGTGTGGCCGTCGGCCGGGTTCCACTGCGCGCCGCGCAGGATGCGCTCTTCGAACAGGGCGCCGAACGCGGCGCTGTACAGCGGGGCGATCCACACCGTGACGCCGCCCACCGCGATGGCCTTCAGGAAGCCACGGCGGGACACGCCGGCGCCGGTGGCGCCCGCCGTCTGGTTCCAGCCAGGATCTTGCTTCACAGCACGCTCCTTGCGGCAAAACCGCAGATGCCATGCTGGCAGCAAAGGATGGATTTATCAATACCGGAAAAGGGCGGAAATCCACGCTTGCCCGATGCGGCATACATGGATTTTCCTTATAGGGATTCTACGAGGTATTCACCAAGCAAATGTGGAATATACGAATAAACCATTAGCCCAGGGCCCGGTGCCGGAGAAGAATGATGCGCTGACACCAGGCAGAGGAGAACGGGACCATGGCGGAGCGTTCGTTCACGAACGAGGTCGGCAAGCTGAAGCTGGGCGAAGGCGAGGAATTCCGCGGCGAGGGCATCCTGGCCGTGACCAAGGCCCTGCTGCAGTCTGGTGTGTCGTACGTGGCGGGATACCAGGGGGCGCCGATCTCGCACCTGATGGATGTGCTGACCGACGCGAACGACATCCTGGAAGAGCTGGGTGTCCACTTCGAGCACAGCGCCTCCGAGGCGACGGCCACCGCGACCCTGGCGGCCTCGGTCAACTATCCGCTGCGCGGCGCCGTCACCTTCAAGTCCACCGTGGGCACCAACGTGGCCTCGGACGCGCTGGCCAACCTGGCTTCCGGCGGCGTGACCGGCGGCGCGCTGCTGATCGTGGGCGAGGACTACGGCGAAGGCTCCAGCATCATGCAGGAGCGCTCGCACGCCTTCGCGATGAAGTCGCAGGTCTGGCTGCTGGACCCCCGGCCGAACCTGGAAAGCATGGTGGGCGCGGTCGAACGGGGCTTCGAGCTGTCGGAAGCCAGCAATACGCCCGTCATGCTGCAATTGCGCATCCGCGCCTGTCACGTGCATGGCCGTTTCACGACGCGGGCGAACAAGCGGTCCTCGTACACGCTCAAGGACGCCATCGAGAACCCCGAGCGCGACGTCAACCGCATCGTGCTGCCGCCGGCGTCCTACCTGCACGAGCAGGAGAAGGTGGCCAAGCGCTGGCCGGCGGCGGTGCGCTACATCGTGGCGCACGGCATGAACGAATTCTTCGGCGCCGCCGACGCGGACATCGGCATCGTCATGCAGGGGGGCATGTACAACGGCGTGCTGCGCGCGCTGGAACTGCTGGGGCTGGCCGACGCCTTCGGCCAGTCGCGGATCCCGCTGTACGTGCTGAACGTGACCTATCCGCTGGTGGACGAGGAGTTCGTCCGCTTCTGCGCCGGCAAGCGCGGCATCCTGATCGTGGAAGAAGGGCAGCCCGACTACATCGAGCAGGCGGTCCACGCCATCCTGCGTCGCGCCGACCTGAACACGCGGGTCCATGGCAAGGACGTGCTGCCGATGGCGGGGGAATACACGGGTGGCGTGCTGCTCAAGGGGCTGGCGGAGTACGTGCGCCGCTATGAGCCAGGCTTGCTCGAAGGGCGGCAACTGCCCCGCGCCGCGCGGCCGACCGAGCCCGCGCGCATGCCGGACAATCCCAAGGCCTTCGCCATCCAGCAGGCTTCCGATCAGGTCCAGGGACGGCCGCCGTCGTTCTGCACCGGCTGTCCGGAACGCCCCATCTTCACCGCCATCAAGCTGGTCGAGCGCGAGCTGGGCCGGCACCACATCAGCTGCGACATCGGCTGCCATCTGTTCTCGGTGCTGCCACCCTTCAACCTCGGCGCCACGACCATGGGCTACGGCCTGGGGTGGGCCGGCGCCTCGGCGCTGAACACGCGCGAGACCTCCCGCCGCACCATCTCCATCATGGGCGACGGCGGGTTCTGGCACAACGGCCTGACCAGCGGCGTGGGCAACGCCGTGTTCAACGAGACCGACAACGTGCTGCTGGTGGTGGACAACGGCTACTCGGCCGCCACCGGCGGGCAGGACGTGCTGTCGTCCAAGGCCGAGAACCCGATACGCAGCACCAACAACCCCATCGAGAACGCGGTGCGCGGGGTGGGCGTGAAGTGGGTGCGGACGGTGACGCGTACCTACAGCGTGGCGCAGATGCGCGACACGCTGCGCGAGGCGCTGACCACCCGGGAGAAAGGCCCGAAGGTGGTGGTGGCGCAGAGCGAGTGCATGCTGAACAAGCAGCGCCGCGTGCGTCCGCTGATGCGCAAGGCCATAGGCGAAGGACGGCGCGTCGTGCGCGAGCGCTTCGGCGTGGATCCCGACACGTGCACCGGCGATCATTCCTGTATCCGGCTGTCCGGCTGCCCCTCGCTGACCATACGGGACAACCCCGATCCGCTGCGCACCGATCCGGTCGCGGCGGTGGTGGACAGTTGCGTGGGCTGCGGGCTGTGCGGCGAGGTCTCGCATGCCGCCGTGCTGTGCCCGTCGTTCTACCGGGCCGAGATCATCAACAACCCGGGGCGCTGGGACAAGTTCAAGGCGCGGGTCAGGAAGACCGTCATCGGCGCCTTGCAGCGCCGCATCGACCGTCGGCTGGAGGGATTGGCGGCATGAGCATGACGCACGATATCGATGGCGCGGGCACGCCGCGCGCATTGACCATCGCGGTGCTGGCCATGGGCGGCGAGGGCGGCGGGGTGCTGGCCGACTGGCTGGTGGACCTGGCCGAGCACAACGGCTACCTGGCCCAGACCACCTCGGTGCCGGGCGTGGCCCAGCGTACCGGCGCCACGGTGTACTACATCGAGATGTTCCGCGAGGCGGACGTGCCGCCGGGGCAGGCGCCGGTCATGGCGCTGGGCCCGGTGCCCGGCGAGGTCGATGTCGTCATCGCGTCCGAGCTGATGGAGGCGGGCCGCGCCTTGCAACGGGGCCTGGTCGCGGATGACCGCACCACGCTGATCGCCTCCACCCACCGGGTGTATTCCATGACGGAGCGCACGGCGATGGGCGACGACCGGGTCGATTCGGCCGCGCTGCTGGAGGGCGGGCAGGTGGCGGCGCGGCGCTTCGTGGCCGCCGATTTCAATCGCATGGCCGAGGACGCCGGCAGTCCCATCAGCCCAGCGCTGTACGGGGCGCTGGCGGCGACGGGCGCGCTGCCCTTCGGCCGCGCGCTTTTCGAGGAAGCGATCCGGCGCGGGGGCGTGGGCGTGAAGGCCAGCCTGCAAGCCTTCGCCGCGGGCTTCGACGCGGCCGCCGGCCAGGATGCGCCGGTGCTGCGCGAGACCACCGTGCGGCGCGAAGCGGCGGCCGTCGCGCCGGCCGGGGCGCCCGCGTCCAAGGGCCGGCTGCCCGCCGCTGTCGGCCCCCGGCTGGCTGCCCTGGACGAACGGATGGCGCGCGAGTTTCCGGCCGAGTGCCACGCGGTGTTGCGCGCCGGCCTGGTCCGCGCGGCGGACTACCAGGACGTGGCCTACGCCGGCGAGTACCTGGACCGGCTCGCGCCGCTGCTGGCCGCGTTGCCGGATCGCGGCGCCGCCAGCATGGAGGTCCTGTCCGAGACCGCCCGCCACCTGGCCTTGTGGATGACCTACGAGGACGTGGCGCGGGTGGCGGACCTGAAGACGCGCGGCACGCGCTTCGCCCGCGTGGCCGCCGAGGTGCGCCTGTCGCCGGCGCAACAACTGGAGATCAACGAATTCATGCACCCGCGGCTGGAGGAGCTGGCCGACGCCATGCCTGCCTGGCTGGGACGGTGGATGGTGCGCAGCGCCTTCGCGCGCGGCTGCATCGGGCCGTTCACGCGCAAGGGCAGGGTGGTGCGCACCAGTTCGCTGCGCGGCTTTCTGCTGCTGTACGCGGTGGCGGGACTGCGCGGCATACGCCGGGGCTCGCTGCGCTACCAGGTCGAACGCGAACGCATGGCGCGATGGATGGAGGCCATCGTCTCGCTGGCGGGGGGCCAGCCGGCGCTGGCCGTGGAGGTGGCGCGGGCGCAGCGGCTGATCAAGGGCTACGGCGACACCCACGTGCGCGGCTGGGGCAATTTCCAGCGCATCATGTCGGCGTTGCCGGCGCTGCGGCAGGCCGCCGACGGTCCCCCGCGCCTGCGGGCGCTGGTCAAGGCGGCCCTGTCGGACGACAGCGGCCGTGCGCTGGAGGAAAAACTCGCGACCGTCTAGGATGAGGCGGCGCGATCAAGCAGCACTTCGTCGGTACAAAAAGACAGGAGACAACGCATGAAATTTCCGCTCATCAAGGCTGCCGCCGCGTTCCTGGCCTGCACGGCCATGTTCGCCGGACCCGCCCAGGCGCAGCAGGCCACGCTGCGCCTGATCTCGGCCTTTCCCGAGAACGGCATCTACGTGCAGCACCTGCAGGCATGGGTCAAGAAGTTCAATGAAGAAGGCAAGGGGGTGCTGCAACTCAACTTCCTGGGCGGCCCCAAGACCATGCCCCCGTTCGAGGTGGGCAACGCGGTCAAGACCGGCGTGGTCGACATCGCGCTGAACACCGGCGCGTTCTACACCAACGTGCTGCCCGAGTCCGACTTCCTGAAGCTGAGCGACATCCCGGTCGCCGAGCAGCGCAAGAACGGCGCGTTCGACGCCATCAACAAGGTCTGGAACGAAAAGGGCAACATGCAGTACCTGGCCCGGATGGTCGAACACCAGCCCTTCCACCTGTACATCAACAAGAAGATCGACAAGCCCGATCTGACGGGCATGAAGATCCGCATCACGCCGGTCTACCGCGAGTTCTTCCAGGCCCTCAACGCCAACGTCATCACCACGCCCCCGGGCGAGGTCTATACCGCGCTGGAGCGCGGTGTGGTGGACGGCTACGGCTGGCCGATAGGCGGCATTTTCGACCTGAACTGGCAGGAGAAGACCAGGTTCCGCGTGGACCCGGGCTTCTACGATGCCGAGGTCTCGCTGATCATGAACCTGCCGGCCTACAAGAAGCTGACCCCGCCGCAACTGGCCTACCTGAACAAGCAGTTGCTGGCCCTGGAAGCGCAGAACGGCTTCTGGGACCGCTACGCCGAAGACGAGACTGCGCGGCAGGCCAAGGCGGGTATCCAGACCATCAAGTTCGACGACGCCACCGCCAGGCGCTATCGCGACATGGCCTACGACGTGGGCTGGGCCACCGCCACCAAACAGAGCCCCGAGGTGGCGGCGCGTTTCAAGTCGCTGCTGTCCCGTCCGGCCGCCGGTAATCGCCCATGATCGCGCGCGTGTCCGCCGCCTACGGGCGGCTGCTGGCGGCGCTCGCCGCCGTGGGATGCGCGCTGCTGCTGGCCATGATGCTCGTCATCGTGGCCGACGTGCTGCTGCGCAACCTCGCCATCGCCGGACTGCCGCGCGGCCTGGCCTGGAGCAACGAGGTGTCCGAGGCCATGCTGTACCTGATCACGCTGTGCCTGGCGCCCTGGTTGCTGCGCCAGGGCCAGCACATCCGCGTCGACATCGTGCTGCAGGCCATTCCGCGCCGCCTGGCCTGGGGGCTGGAATGGCTCAGCGACGTCCTGGGCCTGGGATGCTGCCTGGTGATTGCCTGCTACGGCGCCCAGTCGGCCTGGACCAGCTACCAGTCGGGCGCCATGAACATCAAGACGCTGGTGACACCCGAGTGGTGGATGCTGGCGCCGCTGCCCGTGGTGTTCCTGCTGCTGGCGGTGGAAATGCTGTTCCGCATGCACCGCCTGCTGCATGCCGAGGCGGGTCCGCGCAATGAAGCGGTGAGCGCATCATGAGCTGGCAGATCGCGGCCTGGATCCTGCTGGGCGGGTCCACGGTGCTGCTGTTCATGGGCATGCCGGTGGCGCTGACCTTCATTTCCATCAACATCGTGGGCGCGTGGCTGTACATGGGGGGCGAGATCGGGCTGATGCAGCTCGCCCGCAACAGCGTCAGCTCGGTGGCGGCCTTCTCGCTCACGCCCATCCCGCTGTTCGTGCTGATGGGCGAGGTGCTGTTCCACACCGGCCTCGCGCTCAAGGTGATCGACGGTATCGAGCGCCTGATCACGCGTGTGCCGGGGCGCCTGGCCGTGGTCGCGGTGGTGGCCGGGACGGTGTTCTCGGCCATTTCCGGATCGACCATCGCCACCACCGCCATGCTGGGGTCGCTGATGCTGCCCGTCATGCTGGCGCGCGGCTACCACCCCCGCATCGCGACCGGCCCCATCATGGCGATCGGCGCCGTGGACATGCTGATCCCTCCTTCGGCGCTGACCGTGCTGCTGGGCTCGCTGTCGGGCATCTCCATTTCCAAGCTGCTGATAGGAGGGGTGATGCCGGGCATCATCCTGTCGGTGGCCTTCGTGCTGTGGATCGTGCTGCGCGTGCGCATCACGCCGTCCTGGGCGCCGGCGTCCGACACCGGCGAGCGGCGCACCGGCTGGGCGCGGTGGAGCCTGTTCGTGGCCTACGTGCTGCCCACGCTGTCGATTTTCGGCGTCGTGGTGGGCGCGCTGGCGGCGGGCTGGGCCACGCCCACCGAATGCGCGGCGCTGGGATCCTTCGCCACCATGCTGCTGGCCATGCTCTACCGCCGCCTGACCTGGGAGGCCCTGGTCAAGTCGCTGAAGGGAACGGCCGCCATCTCGGGCATGATCCTGTTCATCATCCTGGGGGCCACGACTTTCGCCCAGATCCTGTCGTTCTCGGGCGCGAGCAATGGCCTGGTGGAGACGATCACCGGCCACGGGCTGTCCACCGGCATGATCGTGCTGGGCATGATGCTGATGCTCATCTTCCTGGGCATCTTCGTCGACCAGATCAGCATGATGATGATCACGCTGCCCATCTTCATGCCCATCGTCGGCGTGCTGGGCATCGATCCGGTGTGGTTCGGCGTCATGTTCCTGATCTGCATGCAGCTCGGCCTCCTGCTGCCGCCGCACGGCCTGCTGCTGATGACCATGCGCGGGGTGGCGCCGCCGTCGGTTTCCATGGGCACGATCTTCATCGCGGTCGTGCCCTACGTGGTCATGAGCCTGTTGTTGCTCGGGGCGGTGTTCTTCCTGCCGGGCATCGCCACCTGGCTGCCGAAAATGATTGGCTAGCCTGGGCTGCATCGACATTCATGGCATCCATGATGACGGGCCTCAACTGCGGGGATTGAGATCTTGAACCGTCCTTGATCGGTGGGGCGGGGCGGCCCGCTCGGGGGGCGCAGCGAAGCCGGTCCCGCTGCGCGGGACTGCCCGGCGAGGGCAGGCTTGGCGGACCCGTCCCAGCCCCAGCAGTCCCAGCGTCTTGCCATCCAGCAGCATCCCCGCCGTGCGCTGCCAGGCGCCCTCGCGGACGCTGCGGTCTTCATAGGCGATGTGGCGGGCGGTGGCCAATATCAGCCCCCAGGCCAGTTCGGGCGTGGCGTTGGACCCGTGGACGGCCGACGACACATGGGACACGACGATGCCGCGCTCGGTCGCCGCCCGCAGGTCCAGCGTGCGGTGGGCCTTGCCCGTCACGGTCATGAATTCGAGATTGGGCAGCCTCTCCAGCAGCGCCCGCGGCATGGGCGTGCGCTCGCGCAGATGGCAGAGGATGTGATAGGGCGCGAGTACGGCCGCCGCCTCGTCCGGCCCCTCCAGCTTGCGGTCGATCACGTCGATCCGGCACTGCCCTTCCAGCACCGACCAGTCGGCCGAACGCAGCGCCAGGTGCAGATAGTCGTCCAGGATGGCCAGGCGCTTCATGGCAGACGCAGGACGCCGACGTCCCCCTCGATGTCCAGGCGGGTGCCGAAGGGGCGGGACAGCCGGGCGACGCGGTCCAGGATGCGCCGCGCGTCGTCTCCCCTGGCCAGCATGGGCCGGCCGCGTTGGCCCCGTGGCCGCCCGAATCCCATATCGATGGGGTACAGGCTGACCGAGGCCAGCTTCCCGGCGTCGAACTGACAGGTGGCCAGGCACCCTTCCCAGAACTCGCGCGTGGCCGGAAAACCCCGGCTGTCGTTGCCGGTGCGCGCGTCCAGGAACTCGGAAGGCGTGGCGGCGGCATCCAGCCCGAAGCGGCCATAAGCCTCGGCGGGAAAGGCGTTGATCGTCTCGTTCTGGAAAATGAAATTGCCCAGGCTGTGGAAGATGGGCGCGCCCTTGTAGACCTCGACACCCATGGTCAGGTGCGGGCCATGGCCCGCCACCACGTGCGCGCCGGCGTCCACGGCCGCGCGGGCGAACTCGATGGCGAACTGCGCCGACTCCTCCAGCTCCACGTCGGTGGGCGCGGTGCGCTTGCCCGCGCTGCCGAACTCGTGGCAGTGGAAGGAAAAGACCACCCAGTCCGACTGCTTGCGCGCCTCGCGGATGAATCGCAGGTTGGCCTCGGCATCCTTGGCGTCGACCCTGGTCGACACGGCGAAGCCTTTGCCGCGGCGAAACTTCGCGCCCAGCAGCGCCACGCTGTCGTCGTCGTTCCCGGGCACCTCGTGCGGCGCGTAGAACTGCGAGCGATGCCGCACCTGCTCCTGCGCCATGCCCAGTTCTTCGCTGATGCGCCGGAGCGCGGCCAGCGACTCGTCGTCCACCGTGTAGGACGTGGCGAACCCCAGGGGATTGATGCCGGGGCGGCCGGCGCTGTCCGAGCGCGCGTCGGCCGCGCGGTTCCAGGGCCGGTAGAACGACGTGGCCGACACCAGGCCGACGCGGCCCGCGTTCGTTTCCAGGTAGCCCGGCCGGCGCGCCTCGGTCAGCGTGCGGCCCGCGCCGGAATACGGAATGCCGGCGCGGTCCAGGTGCGCCAGGCTGGCCAGCACGCCCGAGACGCCGTAGTCGGTGGCATGGTTGTTGGCGATGGACACGATGTCCACGCCCATCCACTTCAGGTCTTCCAGCAAGGCCGGCGCGGTGCTCATGGGCGTGCCCTGGGTGAAATTGGGCACGCCTTCGCCGGCCTCGCGCACGGTGGTCTCCAGGTTGCCGAAGCTGGCGTCGGCGTCCCTCAGCAGATCAACCAGCGCCAGATAGTCGTCTTCGGCATAGGGCTTCAAGGCCCTGGACAACATCATGTCGCCGACCAACGCCAGCTTGATACGGCCCCGCTCAGCTTCGTACGGCATAGGCCCTCCGCCTTACTCGATGCTACCGACGGTTTCGTAGATCAGCTTGCCCGTGCGCGACGGAAAGCCCCCCCGCACCGCGCCCGCTCGCTGGTCGCGGTAGATCGTGTCCAGGGCCGGGCTCAGGGCGCGGCTGTTGGGCACCGACAGCCACATGCGCAGCAAGTGGCGCCTTTTCTCCGGTTCGTCGAAGTCCTCGAACGCGGTGCGCGAATGCAGCATCATGTGGTTGTTCAGGAATTGCAGGTCGCCCGGCTGGAACATCATCGAGAAATGGAAATCGGTGCTGCCCGACAGACTGTCGAGGAAATCCAGCGCCTCTTCCTGGATCGGCGTCAGGCGCGGCACGTCGGGAAAGCGCTGGGCCGAACGGATGTGGGTGCGCACGTAGCGGCACGAGAACTTGCCTTCATGCATCGAAAAGACGGGCTGCTGGTAGTACGGCAGTTGCCCGGGCTCTTCCTGCCCCTGCCAGCTCCAGTGGAACGGCTGGTACAACACGTCGAGCAGGTCGGGACGCTGCTTCAGGATCTCGTTGTGGATGGCCTGCGAGCTGGCGATCATGCTCAGGCCGCCGGCGCGGGCGGTGCGCAGCACGAACAGCGCCACCACGTCGCAGGAGTCGGTGTGATAGGTCAGCTTCTGGTTGGAGGTGTAGCCCCGGCCCTGCGGGCTGTTGATATCGATGCCCAGGTTGCGCACGTCGCCCAGGATGTCGCCCTTGGCGCTTTGCGAGACGGCCGTGCCCATGTGCTGGCCGATGCCCCAGTAGATGATGCGCAGGTCGTCCTTGCCGTAGCGCTCGGCCTGGATGCCGCGCAGCAATTGCAGGCCCAGGCCGTTCTCGATCTGCTCGCGGGTGTGGTCTATCACCTTCGACACCGTCGGCAGCGGGAAGTCCTCGCGCATCATGGTCGAGATGAGTTTGCCCTGTTTGCGCACGTTGCGCAGCGCGGCGTCGATTTCGTCGATCTCGGCCTGGGTGAATTCGTAGACCCAGGCCTTGCTGTCCTTGATTTCGGGGCCGCGCCAGGTGGCCGGTCCCGTGATGGCTGCACGCATGAACAAATCTCCTGAAAGAACCGGGCTCAGTCGATGCTGATGCCGGTCGAATGAATCACCTTGCCCCAGCGGGCCACTTCTTCCTTGATGAAACGGTCCGCCTCGGCCGGACTGCTGGCGATCAGGTCGCGCGCATCCAGGCCCTTGACCTCCTTGCCGGCGCCGTTGACCATCAGTTCCTCGCGTATCGCCGCCGACACCTTGGCGACGATGTCGGCCGGCGTGCCCGGCGGCGCCACCATGCCGGTCCACGACACCGAGATGAAGCCGGGCATGGTCTCGTTCAGCGTGGGCACGTCGGGCAAGGCCGGGTGGCGCTTCTCGCTGCCGATGGCCAGCACGCGCAGCTTGCCCTCGCGGATCTGCGGCAAGGCCGTGGCCAGGCCCTGGAACATCACTTCCACCTGGCCGGCGATCAGGTCGGCATAGGCCGGCGGGCCGCCCTTGTAGGGGATGTGGACCATGTCGATGCCGGCCATCATCTTCAGCAGTTCGCCCGCCAGGTGCGGCGTGGAGCCGGTGCCGCCCGAAGCGAAGTTGAGCTTGCCGGGATGGGCCTTGGCATAGGCGACCAGTTCCTTCAGCGACTTCGCCGGTACCTTGGGATTGACCAGCAGCACGTTCGGGTTGGCGGCGATGATGGACACCGGCACGAAACGGTTCGGGTCGAAGGCGAGCTTCTTGTAGAAGCTCTGGTTGATCGCGATCGCCGTGGGCGGTGAAACCAGGAAGGTATAGCCGTCGGGTTCGGCGCGGTAGACCGCCTCGCCGCCGATGTTGCCGTTGGCCCCCGCGCGGTTCTCCACCACGACCGGCTGGCCCCATTTCTTCTGGATCCCCTCGCCGGCCAGGCGCGCCAGGGTGTCGGCCGCGCCGCCTGCGGGCACCGGCACGACGACCTTGATCACCCGATCGGGATAGCCGGCCGCCATCGCGGCACAGGGCAGGGCCAGCGATGCGGCCGCCAGCAGCCGCCGCACGATGTGCTTGGACATAGTCTTGTCTCCTTGTGTATCGGCGCGTCCATGCGCCACGTTCGTTTCCGGGCCGGGTGTCAGCCGCGTAATACCTGCCCGCGCTGCCCGCCGCCGCCCAGCGTCAGCGGCGCGCTCTGGTACCAGTGGCCGCCGTCCAGCGCCGCGTGGGCGGAGAACACCGCCAGGCTGCCCGGCGGCAAGCGCGCGAACTCCTGTTCATCGGTGCGCGCCAGGGTCAGGGGCTGCACGCCCAGGCAAGACTCCAGCGTCCAGCGCGACAAACCGGCCGGCGCGGCGGACAGCCCATCGGCGCCCTCTTCGGCCAACCGCGCCAGGCTGCCGGCGAACCCGGCCTGGGCGGCCTCCCAGCCAGCGGGCGTCTCCCCCCGCGCACGACTGCTCCCCAGGCGGATCCAATGGCCCTTGTAGGCCACCGACAACTCCAGGGCATAGGCCGGACCGAGCGGAAACTCCCCCTCCAGCCGTCGCAGCGCGCCGCTGCGCGACAGGTCGGGCGCCACGCGATAGAGCACTTCCTCGGCACCGGCGGCACGCACGCTGGCCTCGATGGCCGCCGACAGCGCCGACGTGTTCCGGACATCGCCCGGCACCCCGGCCACGGCGTGCCGGGCGATGCCCAGCGCGCGGTCCGCCAGCGCCAGTTCTTCCTTGCCGCAAGGCTGGCGCACCGAGGCGAACAAGGACGCGGCATCGACGATGGCCGCGGTTCCCCAGGCCTTCATCAGCGGCAAGGCCACCGCCGCCGGCAGGCTGTCCAGGCCGATCACGCCCAGGCGCGAGCCGGACTGCACGCCCTTGGCGGCCAGCATGTCCAGCACGCCCTGGGCGAGCTTGGGCGCCGACACGACTTCGCCCAGATGCGAGACTTCGCGTATCCAGCCGTGCACGCGCGGCGTGAGCGACGCCAGCAGGATAGGCGCCTCGTCCGGCAGCACCACCAGCATGGCTTCGCTCCAGTACGGCGTGAAATTGCTCAGCCAGTGCACGGCGGCCGGCTCGGCAAACGAGGTATAGGCCAGCACGGCCGCCAGGCCTTCCCGATTCATCCCGGCCCGCAGGCGCGCAACGCGCTCGTCCAGCACCGAGGCCGGCAGTTCTTCCCGCGACCAGCTCATGAGTCCGCGACGCATAAAACGAATCCTTCTGTGAATTCCGATACCGGATCAGGCCAGGCCGGCCGGGGCGCTGCGCAACTCGCGCGGCGTGCGGGTCAGCACCTTGCAGCCACTGGCGGTCACGCGCACGGTGTCGCCCAGCACGATGTAGCCGGCCACCGGGTGGTAGGTGTTGGGATGCACGACCAGGGTCATGTCGGGCTCCAGCACCAGATCGACGTCTTCCAGCACGTGCGGACCGTCGACGTAGAGCCCCATGCCATGGCCGCGCACACGGGTGTACTTGGAGGTCACGTACTCGCCCAGGCCATGGCGGCGGAATACGTCGTTCTGCGCCCGCGCCACATCGCCATGGGTATTGCCCGGCTTCACCTCGGCGATGCCGGCTTCCAGCGCGTCCAGGTACACCTGGTAGGAATCGAGCTGCTCGCGCGTGGGCGCGCCCAGCACCAGGGTGCGGCAGATCTGCGCGTAATACCCTTCCAGGCAGGGCGTGAGTTCGGTCGTGACCAGGTCGCCTTCGGCCAGGCGACGCTCGCCCGGCGGGCGCATGGTGCGGACTTCCTTGCCGCCCGATCCCATGATCATGAAATTCTCCGGGCAGCCCTGGGTCCGCAGCCAGGCTTCCAGCTCGCCCACCAGTTCGAACTCCCGCTTGCCCACCCTGGCAGCCGCGCGAAAGACCTCATAGCCTTCGTCGGCCAGGCGCACCGCCTGCTCGACCCGGTCCGCCTCGGCGGCGGTCTTGCGCACCATCAAGCCATCGAGCATGGCGGTGGCCGCCTGCATGCCGGCCCCCGCGGCGCTGCGGGCCAGCAGCACCGGTGTCGAATGCGCGGGCGCGAGTCCGGTGCGCTCGGGGCTGACGGCATCCAATGCATGCCGCGCCCGGACCAGCAGGTCGGTGCTCCACTCCACCTTCAGACCCGGCTGCTCCGCCGCGATGCGCTCGGCCTCGGCCGGCGTCTCGACCATCAGCCAGGCGTCGTCCGCGGTGACGAAGGCCACGGCCTGGCCTTCCATCGGCGTCACATCCAGCGCGTAGCGCAGATAGTCGCTACGCCAGGCATTGCCCGTCACCACCAGCAGGTCCAGGCCTGCCCGCTCCATGGCGGCGCGCAAACGGGTACCCCGCTCGTCCCTGAGCTTCGCACTCATATGCTGTCTCTCCCACCTTCCCGCCGGGCGCCCGCGGCCCGGTCTGTCGTTTCTGGCGTCCGCTCTCGGCGGACTCGTCATGGGCGACAGAATACGCAGGCCAGATATAGACAACAAATACAATTTTATCCACCAGCTATCGGAAATATTGATATGCTGGCGCCATGAACCTGCGCACGCTCAAACGCTTCCTGGCCATCGCCGAACTCGGCAGCATCAACAAGGCGGCCGCGCACCTGAACGTTTCGCAGCCGTCACTGACGAAAGACCTGCAAGACCTGGAGGAAGCGCTGGGGGTGGAGCTGTTCACCCGCAACGCGCGCGGCGTCAGCCTGACGTCCTTCGGCGAAACCATCTATACCCGCGCCAAGCTGGTCGACGCTGAATTCCGCAAGCTGGAAAGCGAAGCGCGCGCGCTGCGCGACGTCTCGATGGGCGAGGTCAACGTGGGCGTGGTGCCGGGCCTGCTGCAGAACCAGATCCTGCCCAAGGCCACCTTGAACCTGACGCAGCGCGCCCGGCGGCTGACGGTGAACTATCGGTTCGGCCATCGCAGCAGCATGCTGGGCCCGCTGTTGCGCGGCGACCTGGATTTCGTCATCGTCGGCATCGAAGACGACGAATACGCCGACGAACTGGTCTCCGAGCCTTTGTTTCCCGATCGCACCGCCCTGTTCGTGCGCGCCGACCATCCGATACTGGAAACCTTCGACGGCACCGGCGGCCACCTGGCCGACTACCCCTGGCTGGTGCTGTCGGAATGCTCGCAGCTGGAAGTCATGCTCAGGCAGATGATGCGCGCGCAGGGCACGCCCTTCGCCAACAGCGTGATCCGCACCGATTCCTTCTATTTCTTCCGCTCGACCCTGGTGGCGAGCGATTGCATCGGCCTGGCCCGCTACGACTCCGCCCGCCTGGAGAAACACACCGGCAACATCGTGGAACTGCCGCTCCAGCCGGCGGTGAGCAAAAAGCTGCTGAGCACCCACATGATCGGCGTCGCCTACCGGCGCGACACCATGCTGTCGACGGCCAGCAAGGCCTTGATCCAGGAAATCCGCCACCTGACGGACGACCTGCTGGCGCAGGAGATCACGACCGACATGCGAACAGGGGCCGCCATTGCTCCAGTTTCTGCTCGAAGCTATACATCGCGGCAGCCGGCGACGAAGAAGCCAGCCGGAACACACGGTAGCCGTAGTCGGCCAGGTGATGGCCCAGCTTCCAGGACAGGCCGCCGTTGAAGCCTATGCATTCGAGCCGTGGCGCATGTTCCCGCAGATAGGCGGCAAGCGGATTGACCTCGGCCGCCGTCACCGCCGCATCCAGGCTGCCCTGGCGCCTGCAGCTGGCGACGACGTCCCAGATGCCCACGCGATGCCGGATGGCGACGCGCAGGCGTTCCTCGTAGGGCATCTGGTGCAGGGCCTCGACCTCCAGGCAGGCGCCCAGCAGGCGCCAGAACTGGTTGCGGGGATGGGCGTAGTACTGGCCCATGTTCAGCGAAGCCACCCCCGGGAAACTGCCCAGCACCAGCACTTCGGCGTCGGCCGCCAAGACCGGCGGAAAACCGCTGAGCTGGGCCTGCGCCGCGGCGCTCACAATCGCCCCAGGTCCGGTGCCAGCGAACGCGCCCATTTGCGCGCCGGCAGGCCGTAGCGGTTTTCCACCTCGTCGGCACGCGCCAGCAGCGCCTGCGCGTCGATCCGCAAGGCCGGGCCGGCCAGGGCGATCGCCACCCGGTTGCCTTCCTCGATTTCCGGCAACTCGACCACCCGCCCCTCGAACGCTTCATCGAGATTGCGGCGATTGTGTTCGTAGCTGTCGTGGGCGCCGAACAGGTTGACGGTCACGATGCCGGCCTGGCTCGCGTTGGCGCTGACCACCCGCCGGCACCCACGGTAGAACTCGACGGAATCACGCACCGGGCCACGCGCGGTATGGTCGTACAAATCCACCATCAAGGCGCGGCAACTGCCTCGGTTGGCGATGCCCTCCACCCAGGCACCCGCGTCGTCATGCGTCACCGTGAAACGCTCGTTGTCGGCGGGCAGGCGGAAATAGGCGCGACAGGCGGCGGTCACGCTGGGATTCCATTCCACCACGTGGACCAGGCTGTCGGTGTGCTTCAGGCAGAAGCGCGTCAAAGACCCCGCGCCCAGCCCCAGCGTGCCGATGGCCTGCTCGCCGCCGGCCGGCGGCGGATCGAGGAACAGCAGCCACGCCATCATCTGCCGCGTGTATTCCAGCTCCAGCGTGAAGGGACTGCGTATCCGCATCGCGCCCTGGATCCAGGGACTGCCGAAATGCAGGTAGCGAACGCCCCCCTCTTCCGAGAAGGTCGGCTCGTCGAGCTCGCTGGGACCGGCGGCCCGCCGCCGGTCCGGCCCGGACCGTTGCGTCCCGCGGCTCAAGAGGCCTGGCTCAGCAACAGGCTGTTCATGCTGCGCACGAACGCGGCCGGATCCTCCAGCGACGCGCCCTCGGCCAGCAAGGCCTGGTCCAGCAGCAGCCGGGCCCACTGGCCGAAATCGGCATCGCCGGCCTGCCGCACGCGCGCGATCAGCGGATGGCCCGGGTTGATCTCCAGGATGGGGCGCGACTCGGGCGCGGCCTGACCGGCCGCCTTGAGCAGGCGTTGCAGGTGCTGGCTCATGTCCTGCTGGTCCACCACCACGCAGGCGGGGGAATCGACCAGGCGGAAGGTCACGCGCACGTCCTTGACCGCCTCGCCCAGCGCGGATTTGAGCCGCTCGACCACCGGCTTGAGCTCTTCCGAGACCTCGTCCTGCTGCTTCTTCTCTTCCTCGTCGGCCAGCGCGCCCAGGTCCAGGCCGCCCTTGGCGATGGAGGTCAGCGGCTTGCCGTCGAATTCGTTGACGAAGGACAGCATCCATTCATCGACACGATCGCTCAGCAGCAGGACCTCGATGCCCTTCTTGCGGAAGATTTCCAGGTGCGGACTGCTGCTGGCCGCGGCGAAGGTCTCGGCGGTGACGTAGTAGATCTTGTCCTGGCCTTCCTTCATGCGGGCCACGTAGTCGGCCAGCGATACCGTCTGCGCGGGGGTGCCGTCCTGCGTGGACGCGAAGCGCAGCAGCTTCAGGATGCGCTCCAGGTTGGCCGCGTCCTCGCCCACGCCTTCCTTGAGCACCTGGCCGAACTCGGTCCAGAACGTCGCGTAGTCGTCCTTGCGGTTCTCCGCCAGGTCTTCCAGCAGGCCCAGCACGCGCTTGGCGCTGCCTTCGCGGATGGCGCGCACGTCGCGGCTTTCCTGCAGGATCTCGCGCGACACGTTCAGCGGCAGGTCGGCCGAATCGATGACCCCACGCACGAAGCGCAGGTAGGCGGGCAACAGTTGCTCGGCATCGTCCATGATGAAGACGCGCTTCACGTACAGCTTGACCCCGTGCTTCTTGTTGCGGTCCCACATGTCGAACGGGGCGCGCCGGGGCACGTACAACAGTTGCGTATATTCGCTGCGGCCTTCGACCCGGTTGTGGCTCCAGGCCAGCGGTTCCTCGAAATCGTGCGCGACGTGCTTGTAGAACTCGGCGTACTGCTCGTCGGTGATCTCGGACTTGCTGCGCGTCCACAGGGCGCTGGCCTGGTTGACGGTCTCGTCCTCGTCGCGCGTGACCTGCTCGGATTTCTCGGCGTCCCACTCCTCTTTCTTCATCAGGATGGGAACGGAGATGTGGTCCGAATAGCGCCGCAGGATGTCGCGCAGCTTCCACGACGACAGGAAGTCGTCCTCGTCCTCGCGCAGCGTCAGGATGATGTCCGTGCCGCGCCCGGCCTTCTCGGCCGCCGAGATCGTGAACTCGCCGTCGCCGGCCGATTCCCAGCGTATCGCCTGGTCCGCCGGCAGGCCCGCGCGGCGGCTGATGACGGTGACCTTCTGCGCGACGATGAACGACGAATAGAACCCCACGCCGAACTGGCCGATCAGTTGCGCATCCTTCTGCTTGTCGCCGGTCAGTTGCTGGAAGAACTCGCGCGTGCCCGAACGAGCGATGGTGCCCAGGTTGGCAATGGCCTCGTCCCGCGTCATGCCGATGCCATTGTCGGAAATCGTGATGGTCCGCGCGGCCTTGTCGAAGCCCACGCGGATGGCCGTCTCGCCGTCGCCTTCCAGCAGTTCCGGCCGGTCGATGGCCTCGAAACGCAGCTTGTCGCAGGCGTCGGACGCATTGGAGACCAGCTCGCGCAGGAAGATTTCCTTGTTGCTGTACAGCGAGTGGATCATCAGGTGCAGCAACTGCTTGACTTCGGTCTGGAAGCCCAGGGTTTCGGAGGTGTTGGTCTGACTCATGGCAATAACAAGGCCCATCCCGGCGCGCCAGGTTCAGGCGCGCCAGGCATGGCGGTTGACGAAAGGAAGTTGTCCGGCTGAAGCAAAAAGCTCACGCGGCCTAGATAAGGCCGCGCGCACCTTTTTCAAGCATAACAGCCCCACCCTGACCCTGAGCGCCGCGGATCCGGCTCCGCCGGTCCGCCAGCGCCGCCCCTTGAGGGGCGCGGCCATAGGCCGCGTGGGGTGGACTACCTGCAGGGGCGCCCGAAGGGCATCGCGGCTATGCGATGCTGGTCCTGCTCGCGCTGCTCTGGGGGATGCTGGCGCCGGCCATCGCCAATACGCTGGCCCGCCCCTCCGATACCTGGGTCGAACTTTGCAGCGTCTACGGCCCGAAACTGATCAAGTTGTCTGACGACGGCTCCAGGCCGTCGCCGGACGACTCGGCCACGACATCCGCCGACTGCCCATATTGCCGGCTCCATGCCGCCGTCGCGCTGCCGTCGCCAGGCGGCGGTCCGGTCCTGGTCGGTCTCGTCGTCTCGGCCGAGGCCCCGGCGCTTCCCCCCGCTCCGCTGTTGGGCACGGCGCCCATTTCGCGCCCGCCTCCCTCCCGCGCTCCGCCTCTCACGTCCGCTTCCTGACCCCGCCCGGCCTGCCCGCGTGGCAGAGCCGTTTCGCCCTGCCGCGCCCCGCGCGCGGCCGACCAGGAGTCGTTCGTGTTCCCTCCCGTTTCCCCGATGCGCCCGCGCGCGCATCGCGCCGCCCCACGCCCATCCCTGCCCGGTTTCGCATGCGCCGGTATTCTCTGCGCCTGCCAGGCGCTCACCGCGCCCGCCCATGCCCAGGCTGCTCCCGAACATGTCCTGCCCGCGATCGAAGTCAGCGGCAGCGCCGACACGCCCAACGGCAAGCTCAACCTTGACACCCCCGCCGCAGCCGCCAGCAACCTCGGCCTGACGGCCCGTGAAACCCCGGCCTCGGTTACGGTGGTCGACCGCGCCACGATCGAGGCGCGGGGAGCGCAGAATACCCAGGAAATCCTGCGCGCCATCCCCGGCGTGACCGCCCACGACGCGCCCGGCAACGTGGGCGTGAGCTACCGCGGCTTCGGCACGGGCTCCATCAGCCAGTTGTTCAACGGCATCAACGTCCAGTACTCCATCGCGGCGCGTCCCGTGGACAGTTGGATCTACGAACGCGTCGAAGCCATCGGCGGCCCCTCCAGCTTCCTGTTCGGCGCGGGCGCGGTAGGCGGATCGATCAACTATGTGACCAAGCTGGCCCGGCGCGAGGACATCTCCGAAGGCCAGTTGCGGCTGGGCAGCAACGGACTCAAGGAAGCCTCCATCGGGCTGAACCGGCGCATCGCGGGCGATCCCGACGGGCCGGGCCACTACCTGCGCCTGGACCTCAACCATCGCGACGCCGACAGCTGGGTGGACGGCACGGGCACGCGCGCCACGCAGTTCGCGGCCTCGGTGCTGTCCGATTTCGGCAACGGCTTCACCCATACCCTGGCCTACGAGTACCAGCACGAGCACGTCGACCGCCCCTACTGGGGCACGCCGCTGCTCAATCCGATCGCCGGCTCCGCGCGCATCGACGACGGCACCCGCTTCAAGAACTACAACAGCGCCGATGGGGTGTACATCCAGCGCGTGCAATGGCTGCGCTCCATCGCCGAATGGCGGGTCAGCGACAAGCTGCAATGGCGCAACACCTTCTACGTGTACGACGCCCTGCGCGACTACCGCAACGTCGAGAACTATCGCTTCAACGCCGACAACACGGCCGTGATACGGTCGAGCGCGCTGCTGCAGCGGCATGACCAGCACCTGGTGGGCAACCGCATCGACGGCATCTACCGCGGCGAGATCGCCGGCCTGAAAAGCGACTGGGCCTTCGGCGTGGATGTCAGCGTGAACCGGCAGACCCGCTTCCCCAACAGCCTGTCCGGCCCCATCAGCACGGTCAATCCCTACGACTACGACACCGAACATTTCTTCGACATTCCCGGCATGTCCCCGGGTTTCCGGCCCGACCGCGACAACAAGGTGCGCACCCTCGCGGTCTATGCCGAGAACCGCACCGCGCTGCGGCCCGGCCTGCACCTGATCACCGCGCTGCGCCACGAACGCATCCAGCTCGACCTGACCAACCGGCGCGAGGTCACTGCCGCCAACCCCGCCGAGTTCCGCCGCAGCTACCAACCGACCACCGGACGCATCGGCCTGGTCTGGGACGTCACGCAGGACGCGGCGCTCTACGCCCAATACGCCACCGCCGCGGATCCACCGTCGGGCGTGCTGTCCACCGCCTCGTTCGCGGACGTACGCAACAACAGCGAACTGACCTCGGGCCGCCAGGCCGAGGTGGGCGGCAAGCTGGACTTCTGGGAAGGCAAGGGAACGGCCACGCTGGCCGCCTATCGCATCTCGCGCCGGAACATCGCCAGCCAGGATCCGAACGACAGCAGCCTGACCCTGCTCGTGGGCGAGCAGTCTTCCCGGGGACTGGAACTGGCCGTCGGCCTGCAGCCCGACCGGCGCTGGTCCATCCAGGGCAACATCGCCTACGTCGACGCGCGCTACGAGGACTACACCCAGGGCGGCGTGTCGCTGGCGGGCAAGCGCCCGACCAACACGCCGGCCACGGTCGCCAACCTGTGGGTGTCCTATGCCGTCACGCCCGCGCTGCAGGCCAGCGTCGGACTGCGCCGCGTGGGCCGCGTGTACGCCGACGCGGCCAATACGGTGTCCTGGCCCGCCTACCTGCTGGTGGACCTGGGCGTGAGCTACCGGATCGATCGCCGCACCGCTATCGTGGCGCGCATCCGCAACCTGACCGACAAGGTCTATGCCGCCAACATGACGCCGACCATGGCCTACCTGGGCGCGCCCCGCACCGCCGACGTCAGCCTGCGGATCGCGTTCTAGGAGACCGCCATGCGTTCCCGCCTCAAGCGCTGGCTCTATCTGCTGCACCGGTGGATGGGCATCCTGATGTGCGCGTTCTTCGTCATGTGGTTCGCCTCGGGCGTGGTCATGATGTACGTCGGCTACCCCAAGCTCACCGCCGCCGAGCGGCTGCGCCACCTTCCCCCGCTGGACCCGGCGGCGCCCCTGCTCGGCCCCGGCCAGGCACTGGCCGCGGCCGGTATCGCCGCCGCCCCGAAAGACCTGCGGCTGGCGACCGCCAGCGCCGGCCGGCCGGTCTACCTGGCCACGCTGGCGGACGGCTCCCGGGCCGGCACGCCCGTGGCCATCGATGCCACGACCGGGGCGATGTTGGGCGGGATCGATGCGGCGCACGCCCTGGCCAGCGCGGCTGCCTACGGGGGCGGCGCCGTCCGGGCGCACTATGCGGGCCTGGTGGACGAGGATGCGCATACGCACTCGCGCGCCCTCGACGCGCACCGGCCGCTGCACCGCGTGTTGCTGGACGACGAAGCGGGCACGCAGTTGTACGTTTCCAGCCGCACCGGCGAGGTCGTGCGCGACGCGACGCGCACCGAGCGCTTCTGGAACTACGCGGGCGCGTGGATCCATTGGCTCTACCCATTCCGAGGCAACCTCTTCGACCGCCACTGGGCCACCATCGTCGATGCCCTGTCCATCGCCGGCATCGCCGTCGCCCTGACCGGCACGGTCGTCGGTCTGCTGCGCTGGCGCTTCGCGCGCCCCTATCGCAGCGGCTCGCGCTCGCCGTACCGGGCAGGCATGATGCGCTGGCACCACCTGGCGGGACTGGCATTCGCGCTGACCACGCTGACGTGGATGTTCAGCGGATTGATGTCCATGAATCCATGGGGACTGTTCAGCAGCGGCCGCGGCGGGCCGTCGATGGCCGCCGTGTACGGCGACATGGGCGCGATGCCCGCCGGCGCGGCCTCCGTGCAGGCTCTGCTGGCAGGCGGCGACATCCGCGAACTGCGCTGGGTCCACCGCCTGGGGCGCGAACTCGTCCTGGCCTATGGTCCGGCCGGCCGGCCCACGCTGCTCGACGTCCGGACCGCGCAGGCCGTGCGCCTGGACGCCGACGAGCTACGTCGCGCGGCGGCGGGGCTCATCGCCGCCCCCGTCGCCCGCATCCAGGTGCTCGATCGCTACGACCTCCACTACTACGACCGGGCCCCGCACACCATGACGGGTGGCGGCGACAAGCCGCTGCCGGTGTGGCGCATCGAATTCGACGATCCCGCCGCGACCTGGGTGCACCTGGACCCGCACACCGGCTCCGTCCTGAACAGTACCGACCGCCCTCGCCGCGCCTCGCGCTGGCTGTTCGCCATGCTGCACAGCTGGGACTGGCTGCCGCTGCTGGAGCGCCGGCCGCTATGGGACGCGGTCATGATCCTGCTCAGCCTCGGGGGCTTCGCGTTGAGCGCCACGGGTCTCGTCATAGGCTGGCGCAGGCTGCGCCTCTCCGGGCATCGCTTCCGGGCTTGACAAGCTAATGACCGCCAGTCATTATTCAACAATGATAACGATTCTCATTAATAGGGAATCACCATTGGCTCGTCACCGGATAAGAGGCTCGTCATGCAACACCACGATCTCGCGCACTGGCCGCTCGTCGTCAGCGTTTCCACCGGCGCCCCCACGCTGGCGGATACCCAGGCCTTCAGCCAGGCCTGGGACGAATGGCTGGCGCGCGAACAGCCCTTCGCGTCCCTGCGCGTGTTCGCCGACGCCGCGTCGCTGACCCACCCTCCCGGCGCCGCCCAGCACGTCAAGCAATGGTTCGGCCGGCAGGCACCGGCCATACGTGATCAGGTCATGGGCATGGCCAACGTCGTCCCGCCCGAAGAGTTCGAACGAGTCTCCCGGATGAACATCGAGAAGCTGTTCGGCGTCCCGGCCGCGACCTTCGCCGACCTGCCCTCGGCGCTGGCCTGGCTGCGCGACCGGGTGTTCGCGCCGCGCGGCCTGCCCTTCGACGAAGCGGTGGCCACGGCAGCCGTACAAGGAAAAACGAATGCCCGCTGAACCCTCCGGAGCCGCGTCCACCGCGTCGCGGCCGCGCGTGCGCGCGCCGCAGAACCGGCGCGTCGAGCTGTTGGACGCTGCCGAACGCCTCTTCCTGCGGAAGGGCGTGGCCCAGACCAGCGTCGACGACATCACCGCGGGCGCCCAGGTCTCCAAGGGAACGTTCTACCTGTACTTCTCATCGCGGGAGGAACTGCTGGGCGCGCTTCGGGAACGCTTCATCCAGGGCTTCTGCGAGCGCGTGGACACCGCCGTGCGGCGCCGCGCGGCCCCCGGCGAAAAAGGATGGAACGCCCGCCTGCGCGCCTGGTTCGCCGCCATGCTGGATGGACTGCTCGACCAGGTCATGCTGCACGACATGCTCTTCCACGATCCGCATCCGGCCAGCCGCGAGCTCATGAAGGACAATCCCATCATCACGCAGCTCGAAACCCTGCTGGAAGCCGGCGCCGAGGCCGGCGCCTGGCGCGTGGCCGACAGCCACGCGATGGCGATCATGATGTTCCATTCCATGCACGGACTGGCCGACGATGCCGTCGCGCGCGGCTCCACGACGGGGCGGGCGCGCATCGTGCGCCGCTTGACCGATACTTTTGCCGCGGCGTTGCGCGCCTGTTGACACCACGCATCGCCGCCAATGACTCCAATACCCGCCGCCCCCGCCACGCCGATCCCGCAAACCGCTCCGGCGTTCGATTTCCGTCCCCTGCTGATCGCCTACATGACCTGCACCATGGCGATGATGGGCTTCGTCTCGGTCATCGGTCCCATCGCGCGGCTGCTGCACCTGGCGGCATGGCAGGCCGGCGCCGTCATCACCGTGGGCGGCGTGCTGTGGATGCTGCTGGCCCGGACCTGGGGCGCCGCCAGCGACCGGCTGGGCCGGCGCCGCGTGCTGCTGGCGGGCGTGGGCGGCTTCGCGGTGAGTTACTGCGCCATGTGCGCCGTCGCCATCGTCTCGCTCTACCTCCTTCCCGCGGCCAACCTGTTCTTCGCCGGCCTCGTCCTGACCCGGGGCGCGGTAGGTGCATTCTTCGCGGCCATCCCTTCGGTCAGCCAGGCCCTGGTAGCCGATCACCTCCCCGCCGAGCGGCGGGCAGCCGCCATGGCCTCGCTGGGCGCGGCCAATGCCATCGGCCTAGTGCTGGGACCGGCCGTCGTCGCGGCGCTCACGCCGCTGGGCCTGTCGCTGCCCCTTGCCCTGATCGCGGTGCTCCCCCTGCTCGGGCTGGCGCTGCTCTGGAAAGCACTGCCCGACTCGCGCCCCGCCCACGGCACCGCCACGGCGGGACTGCGCCTGGCCGACCCCAGGCTGCGCCGGCCGATGGCCGTCGCCTTTGTCGGCATGTTCTGCGTTTCCATGGCGCAGATCACCGTGGGCTTTTTCGCCATCGATCAGTTGGGCCTCGCGCCCGAGGCCGCGGCCCGCACCGCCGGCCTGGCCCTGGCGATGGTGGGCGTGGCGCTCATCGTCGCGCAGTTGGCGGTGCGCCGGCTGGGCTGGAGCACCCGACGCCTGATCCGCGCCGGCGCGCTCATCGGCGCGGCGGGTTTCGGCGCCGTTCCCTTCGCCAGCAGCGGCGTCATGCTGGAAGCCGCGTTCTTCGTCGCCGCGGCGGGCATGGGATGGATGTTTCCGGCCTTCGCCGCGATGGCATCGAACGCCGTGGCGGCGCACGAACAAGGCGCGGCCGCCGGGTCGGTGGGCGCCGCCCAGGGCCTGGGCATCGTCCTGGGGCCGCTGGTGGGCACCCTCCTGTACGAAGCCGGCCCGGGCGTCCCTTACGCGCTGGCCGCCCTCCTGCTGGTACTGGTCGCGGCCTGGCCCGCTCGGATCAGGGCCTGACGGCCCTTCCGCGCCACCCCATCGTTCTGCTACAGCCCGAACATCAGCGAACGGTGAACCGCGGCGCCCGCCATCGCGCCGTCGCCCACCGCCGCCGCCACCGAGCCGGCGGGCCGGCCCGTGTCGCCGCATGCGAACACACCCGGCACGCTCGTGGCCTTGGTCGCATCGGTCTTGATCGTGCTGCCCCACGGCCCTTCTTCCATCACGCAGCCCAGTTGCTCGGCCAGCCCCGACGACCGGATCCGGGCCGCGATGAACAGGCCGTCCAGCGCATGGGCCTTGCCGTCCCGCATGACCACCGCCACACCGTCGCCATCGAGCCGCGCCACCTTCCCCCGCACGATGGCCACGCCACGCCCGGCCAGCAGCGCGAGCTGCTGGGCATCGGGCTCGAAGGCATCGTTCAGGAACAGCGTCGTCGCGCCCCAGTCGGGCAACATCAGCGCCTGGTGCATGGACATCTCGGACAATGCCAGCACGCCGATGCGGCCCTGCTGCAACTCGTAGCCATGGCAATACGGGCAATGGAACACGTGGGTTCCCCAGCGCTGGGCGAGTCCCGGCAGATCCGGCAGCTCGTCTTTCACGCCCGTCGCCAGCACGAGACGCCGCGCCTTGCGCACCTGCGTTCCCACCGACACGGCGAACCCGTCGCCCGCCTGCGCCACCGCATCCGCGCGCGCATCCAGCCACGCCACGGTCTCGTACTTGCGCAACTGGTCCCGGGCAATGGCGGCGATGTCCGCCCCCGCTTCGCCGTCGCGTGTCAGGAAACCATGCGACAACGGGGCGTACCGGTTGCGGCGCTCGCCGGCATCGATCACGAGCACGAGGCGCCGGGCACGGGCCAGTTGCAAGCCCGCCGACAGCCCGGCGTAGCTTCCGCCGATGATGATCACGTCGTAATCCATGCGCTCTCCTTGCTTCGCCAATTTCACGTATCTTTAAATGATACATAAAAATCCGGGACGAGGGCCCGATACCCCTTCAGGGTCCGGGGCCATCCTTATCCTGGCGTTTTCAAGGCTGCGGATGGTCCGCCAGGCCCCACGGGGCCGAGCGGCAGATCTGGTCGAATTCCCTGGCGAGGTCGGCCAGCGTCACCGCGCCCAATCGCCGGACGAGCAAGGCTTCCGCCTCTTCCAGCGCACCGGCCAGCGCGGCGTTGACGACACGTTCGACCGCGCAGTCGGGATGGACATGGTCCGCGCCGATCGCGAAGATCCTGGGCCCCCCCACCGCGCGGTGGATGTCCAGCAGCGTGACGGTGGCCAGATCGCAGTTCAGCCGCCAGCCGCCTCGATGGCCCTTCTCGGACTGCACGTAGCCCGCCTTGCGCAGGCCCGCCATGGTCCGGCGGACCACGGCGGCGTTGGTGCCCAGCATCTGGGCTATCTGGGCGGACGTCACGGACTGGCCGTCCCTGGCCATATGCAGCAGCACGTGCAGCATCCGGGAAAGGCGGCTATCGGTTCTCACGCGTGGGTCTTGTCGGGGGCATGATCGGATTCATGCCCGGACGATAACGCATCTTTGCCACCACGCCCGCGTAGTCCTAGGCGCGGCCCTCCTGCCCGATGCCGTCCAGCTCCGCCATGGCATCTGCGGGCAGGACCAGCGCGGCGGCCGCCAGATTCTCTCGCAGATGCCCCAGCGAAGACGTCCCCGGTATCAGCAGCAGGTTGGGCGCGCGCGCCAGCAGCCAGGCGAGCGCGACCTGCATCGGCGTCGCCGCCAGCCGCTCCGCCACGCGGTCCAGGATGCCCGATTGCAGCGGCGAGAAGCCGCCCAACGGGAAGAAAGGCACGTAGGCGATGCCCTGGCTGCCCAATTGATCGATCAGCGCATCGTCCGCGCGGTGCGCCAGGTTGTAATGATTCTGCACGCATACGATGGGCGCGATGCGCCGGGCCTGGGCCACTTGCCCGGCCGTCGCATTGCTCAGGCCCAGGTGGCGGATCAGCCCCTGCCGCTGCAATTGCGCCAGCGCGGCGAACGGCGCCTCGATCGACCCTTCCGACGGCGCATGCACGTCGCCCATGATGCGCAGGTTCACCACGTCCAGCACGTCCAGGCCGAGATTGCGCAGATTGTCGTGCACGGCCCGTGTCAGCTGTTCGGGACTCTGCGCCGGGTTCCACGAGGCATCGGGCCCGCGCACCGCGCCGACCTTGGTCACGATGGTCAGGTCCCGGTAGGGATGCAGGGCTTCGCGGATCAACTGATTGGTGACGTGAGGACCGTAGAAATCGCTGGTGTCGACGTGGTCGACGCCGGCCTCGATCGCGGCGCGCAGCACGGCCAGCGCCGCGGCGCGGTCCCGGGGCGGCCCGAACACTCCCGGCCCGGCCAGTTGCATCGCGCCGTAGCCCATGCGGCGCACGGGTCGGTCCCCCAGGGCAAAACTGCCCGCCTGCTTCAGATCGGTCATGGCATTTCTCCGGAAAGCGTGGATGGCTCACACTATAGACATCGCCGCGCCGATCGATAATCTGGTGTAATCAGCACAGGCCGTACGGAATTCCGCACAATGCAAGCACCGCTCCAAGACTTGTTCGCGTTCCTGGCCGTGGTTCGCGCCGGGGGCTTTCGCGAAGGCGCCCGCGCCAGCGGCTCGTCGGCTTCCAGCCTGAGCGAGGCGGTGCGGCGGCTGGAAGCCCGGCTGGGCGTCAGGCTGCTTCATCGCACCACCCGCAGCGTGACGCCGACCGAAGCCGGCGCGCGGCTGGTCGAACGGCTGGTACCCGCGCTGGGCGAAGTGGAAACCGCGCTCGACGTCGTCAACGGATTCCGCGACCGGCCTGCCGGCACCCTGCGCCTGAACGTCCCGCTCAGCGCCGCGCGCCTGGTGCTCTCTCCCCTCGTCACGCCCTTCCTGCAAGCCTATCCCGACATCAAGCTCGAAATCGTGGTCGAAGACGGTTTCGTGGACCTGCTCGCCGCCGGCTGCGACGCCGGCATCCGCTACGACGAACGACTTGAACAGGACATGATCGCGATCCCCATCGGCCCGCGCTGGCAGCGCTTCGCCACCGCCGCCGCGCCCGCCTATCTGGCGGCGCACGGCCGGCCCCGGCATCCACGCGACCTGCTCGGCCACATCTGCCTGCGCGGCCAGTTCGCCAG
The DNA here is from genome assembly GCA_009360345.1 of Alcaligenaceae bacterium SAGV5. Classification (GTDB taxonomy): domain Bacteria; phylum Pseudomonadota; class Gammaproteobacteria; order Burkholderiales; family Burkholderiaceae_B; genus Pigmentiphaga. Next base: position 21,134 of record SPDP01000011.1, on the reverse strand, counting down.
CGGCGCCCAGCCCGCCTGGGAATACGAACGCAAGGGGGAAGTCCTGCGCGTGGAACCCACCGGACCGCTGCTGGTCAGCCTGGGCAGCGGCGTCGATCTCGCCGTCCAGGCAGCGCGGGACGGGCTGGGCATCATCCACCTGTTCGAGGGCTGGCTGCAGCCCGACCTGGACAACGGCACGCTGGAACCCCTGCTCAAGTCCTGGTGGCGTCCGTTCACCGGCCCGTTCCTTTATTATTCCGGCCGCCGGCACCTGCCGTCGCCCCTGCGGGCCTTCATCGACTTCGTCCGCGCGCACGAAAGCGCCAGCCCGCCAACCCGAAAACCCATCCCACGATGACCACGATGCCCATCGACACGCCTCCGCCCCCTCCAGGCCGCGACGACTCGCGCCGCAGCGACGGCGCATGGCGGGTCTTCCTGGTCTTCCTGCGGCTGGGGCTGACCTCGTTCGGCGGCCCTGTCGCGCACCTGGGCTATTTCCGCGCCGAATTCGTCGAGCGCCGCCGCTGGCTGGACGACCGCAGCTATTCGGACCTCGTGGCCTTGTGCCAATTCCTGCCGGGGCCGGCCAGCAGCCAGGTCGGCATGGCGCTGGGGCTGCGGCGCGCCGGGTGGCCCGGCCTGCTCGCCGCGTGGTCGGGCTTTACCCTGCCTTCGGCCCTCGTCCTGGTCCTGTTCGCCTACGGCATGGCCGGCTACCGCGACATGGCCGCCTCCGGCTGGGTGCACGGCTTGAAGATCGTGGCCGTGGCGGTGGTCGCGCAGGCGGTCTGGGGCATGGCCCGGTCGCTGTGTCCCGACCGGACGCGGGCGGGGCTGGCCATGCTGGCCGCGCTGGCTACACTGGCTGCCCCCTCGGCTGCGGGACAGGTCGCCACCATCGCGGCCTGCGGCCTGCTCGGCCGCTGGTTGCTGGACCTGCCCGCGCCTGCCCCGGCTCCCGCCCATCCCCTCCCGCCCTGCTCGCCGCGCTGCGAGCCTTCGAGTACTCGCCGATCGCCACGCTTACCCTGCGCCTGGACGGGCCATACCGATTGCCGCTTCCAATGATGATGCTGCGCGAAGACACAACCAGGAGCCATGACGGACAGTGGGTGTTCGACCGCGGAACCCTGCTGGGACTCGAACCGGCGCACGGCGAACTGGCCATCGTGGTCAGTTGCGCCGACTCGGCGCTGCAACGCCCACGGCAGGCGGCCGAAGACCTGCTGCTGGAGCAGTTGCGGGAGCAACTAACCGCCGGACGACATGCGCCGCTGCCGAAGATAGCCGCCTCGGCCTGGATAGTCGAAAAGCGCGCGACCTTCCTGGCCCGCCCGGGGCTGGCAAGGCCGCCCAACACGACCGGCAGCCCCAAGCTGATGCTCGCGGGAGACTGGACGGATACGGGCTACCCTGCCACGCTGGAAGGAGCGGTCCGCAGCGGGAAGCTGGCGGCGCAAGCGCTGATTGCATCCGGTTGACGGTCCGTCCGTCACAGCTGTAGCAACGATACGTCGTAGTCCACCTCGCTCGCCATCAACCCCCTGAGCCTGGGGATATACGCGCGCGTATCGTCCACCCGCCAATGGAAGTGATAGTCCAGTTTCTGCAGCGGCGTACGGCTGGGCAATACACGCAGTATCCCCTTGTCCGTCAGCGGCCGCAGCCAGCCGCGGGGAAAGTAGCTGATACCCAGCCCCGCCGCGACCAGGCCAGCCATGCTGGACATGTTGTTGCAGGTCACAACCGCTGCATGCTCGCACCGCTGGCTTTTCATCCAAGCATCCAGGATGCGCCGTGCACCCGACCCCTTGCTCATGCTGATAATGGGCAGCTCGGCGATCGCGTCCTCGGCGCGGCGCGCCGATGGCGCCACGTCCGCCGCTATGGCCCAGACGAACTGCACCTGGGCCAGCCGCTGGGAATCAAGCTGGGGATGGGTCGAGCGCGAACCGATCATCGCGAAATCCAGCTCCCCTCCGATCAGCCTGGCTTCCAGTTCCCGCCCCAGTTCCACATAAGGCTCCAGCAGCAGATCGGGAAATTGTTTCTTGACCTTCGCGGCGAAGCGCGGCAGCCATGACGAGGCAGCGATCTCACCCACGCCGAAACGGCAACTGCCGCGCAGATCTCCTTCGGAACCGATGGTGGCGACGATGTGCTCGGCGCTGGTCAGCAGTTGCCGGGCATGCGGCAGCAAGGCCCGCCCCACGGGCGTGAGCCGGGCGCGGCGCTGATCGCGATCGAACAGTGTTTTCCCCAGGCAGGCCTCGAGTTCGCCTATGCGTTTCGAGAGCGAAGACTGCGACAGGTGCAGGCGCAGCGCCGCAGTCGCGAAACTCTCGCAGGTCGCAGCCCAGTAGAACGCTTCCAATTGCTTCAGTGTCACGTCTCGGCCTCTTTTTTAAATCCACTAAAAGCGATTTTTTATTATCGAATAAATTCGCTTTTTTTCATAAAAAAGTCATCCTAGAATTTCCGTCACCATTCTCTCTGACCCAGGACACAAGACATGAACGAGCAAAGCTCCTCACCCGCGGACAAGACCCCCGGCGCCGGCACGCCCGGCTGGCGGATACACACCGGGTTCGCCCGCGTCCCCAAGGAAGTCGCGGCCAGGGCCGCGCAGGTGCCGGTTGCCGTCATCGGCGACGTAAGCAATCGCCTGTTCTGCCTGTCCGCGGGTTTCGACAACTATTCGCGGGCTGCCCGAGGATTCGCGGGCCCCGCCTTCACCGTCAAGGTCCGCCCCGGCGACAACCTGTTCCTGCACAAGGCGCTGGACATTGCCCTGCCGGGCGATGTCATCGTCTGCGATGCGGGCGGCGCGCAGGAAAACGCCATCCTCGGGGAAATGATGGGCCGCTACGCCGCCAGCCGAGGCATCGGGGCCATCGTCATCAACGGCGCCATCCGGGACCGCGCCGGCCTGGCGTCGTTGCCCATCCCGGTTTATGCACTCGGCGTGACACCCAACGGCCCTTGGAAAAGCGGCCCGGGCGAGATCGGCTGTCCGGTGGTGACGGGGGGCGTGGCCATTGCGCCGGGAGACCTGGTCGTGGGAGACGAGGATGGCGTCATCATCCTGCCCCGCCAGGATGCGTCAACCGTGATCGAACGAGCCGAAGCCCACCATCGTGTCGAGATGACGTGGGCCGACCAGATCAGCCGGCATGCCTGGCCTCGCGGTTGGGTCGACCAAGCGATCGCCGCGCAGTCGTGAATCGCCAGGACATACGTCCGACAAGCATACCCATCAGGGAGGAGACATGAGACCCCACCACCGCCTGCTGCCGGCGCTCGCCCTGGCCAGCCTGGCATGCGCCTCGCACGCCGCGGATTACCCCGCGCATTCCGTGCAAATCATCGTGCCCCAATCACCAGGATCCGTGGCCGACATCATGGCGCGCGTGATGAGCAAGTCGCTGGGCAAACAGCTCGGACAAACCGTCGTCGTCATCAATCGACCCGGGGCCAGCGGCATCATCGGCGCCCAGGCTGTCGCCACGGCACAGCCAGACGGCTATACCCTGCTGATTGGGTCGGTCAGCACGCACGGCCTGCTGTCCGTCACGGAAAAACGCCTTTCCTACGACCCCCTCAAGGACTTCGAACCGATTTCCCAGATCAACGATTCGCCGCTCGCGCTCGTCGTGAATCCCGCCTCGGGAATCACCACGCTCCAGCAACTGGTCGACAAGGCCAGAGCCGAACCCAAGCGCCTGGTTTACGCGTCCGCCGGCAACGGCAGCGGATCCCGCTTCGCGATCGAGCTGCTCCGCCTGGCAGGCAAGATAGACATGCTGCACGTGCCCTACCGCGCGCCGATGGAAGCGGTGATGGCGGTAGTCGCCGGGGAAGCCACGCTTGCCTCGCCGTCCGTGCCCAGCGTGCCCGCCCTGATCAAGTCCGGTCAGTTGCGGGCCTTGGCGGTGACCGGTACGCAACGGGCTTCCATGCTGCCCGATGTGCCCACGACCGCCGAAGCGGGGTACCCCAGCGTGGTCTTCACCAGTTGGACAGGGTTGTTCGCCCCGGCAGGCACCCCGCGTGCCATTGTGGTCAAGCTCAACAAGGCGGTCGAAGCCGCCCTCCAGGATCCCCAGGTGATCGAATCCATCACGAGCTCGGGCGCCACCCCCGTACGCAACTCACCCGAGGACTTCTCCCGCTTCGTCGCTGATGAAATGGCCAAGTGGCGCAAAGCCGGCACGGAGGCCGGCATCCAACCCACCGGCGCTTGACCGCGCCCATGGCCAGCAGGAGTTCCCTCATGCACGCTTCCCCATCCCCCCGGTTCGACACGATCATCTCGGCTGGCGCGCTTGCCGCCTTGCGGCACGGGCACCCTCGCGACGTTCTGATACTGGACTGCAGTTTCGAGCTCGCGGCTCCGCACGCGGGCCGGCGCGCCTACGACCGGGCACACCTTCCAGGGGCCCATTTCGTCGACGTCGAACACGTATTGAGCAAGAAGGGCCGCCCGGACCAGGGACGCCACCCGCTGCCGGACGCCGGCACGCTGGCCGGGCAACTGGAGAACCTGGGTGCCGCGGATGACATGCAGATCGTGGTCTACGACCGGAGCGCGGGCATGTTCGCCGCCCGCGCCTGGTGGCTGCTGCGATGGCTTGGCCACCGGGCCGTGGCCGTACTCGATGGTGGTTTCGACGCCTGGCAGGCGGCGGGTCTACCCACCACCACCGGCATGGCCTCCCCGCCCGCGCGCGGCACGCTCTCGCAACGCCCCGGCGACATGCCGACCATCGGGCGCACCGAGCTGCTGACTCACGTCCGAGCCGGAACGGCGATCGTGCTCGACGCCCGCAGCCCCGATCGCTTCCGGGGAGAAAACGAAACCATCGATCCTGTCGCCGGCCACATCCCCGGCGCGCGCAGCCGCTACTTCCAGGACAACCTGGATGCGCGGGGCCACTTCAAGCCGGCGGAGCAACTGGCCGAGGAATTGGGCGCATTGCTGGACGGATCGCGTCCGGTCGTCAGCCAGTGCGGCTCGGGCATCACGGCCTGCCACAACATTCTGGCGCTGGAGATCGCGGGCCTGCCTGGCGCGGCGCTTTACCCGGGCTCCTGGAGCGAATGGTGCGCCCATCCCGACCTGCCCGTGGCGGTCGGAACTTGAACGGCCCACCGGCCCCTCAGCCCTCGCCCCGCTCCCAGCGCCGGAGGGCCTCGTCATCGGACTCGCGCGCCTCGACCCAGCGTTCGCCGTGGCCGGTGGCCTCCTTCTTCCAGAACGGCGCCTGCGTCTTCAGGTAGTCCATGATGAACTCGCAGGCGGCGAAGCATTCGCCGCGATGGCGCCCGGCCACGCCCACGAACACGATCTGGTCGCACGCGCGCAGTGTCCCGACTCGATGGATGACGCGCACGGCATTGAGGGTCCAGCGCCGGCGCGCTTCATCCACGATGCCGGCCAGCGCCTTTTCGGTCATGCCCGGGTAATGCTCCAGCGTCATCGACGCCACCGCATCGCCTTCGTTGATGTCGCGGACCGTGCCGATGAAGGTCACGATCGCTCCCACCGAAGAATCGGCACGCAGGACCGAGATCTCGGCGCCGGCATCGAAATCCCGAGTCTGCACGCTGACTGTCATGGCACCCTGCCTCAGCCGCCCGTGACCGGCGGAAAGAACGCGATCTCGTCGCCGGCCTGCAAAGGTTCGGCGGCCTGGACCATGGCATGGTTGCGCGCGGCGCGCACGGCCTTCCCTGGCGCCAGCGCGGTGGCCCAGGCGCCGCCGCGGCCGGCCAGCCAGGACCGCAGGTCGCCCACGGTGCGCACCGTCTCGGGCAGTTCGGCCGCTTCCTTTTCCTGGCCCAGGACTTCGCGCAGCGACGCGAAATAAAGAATGTCGACGTTCATGGCTCAGCCCAACAATTCAGCGTAGCTGATGAATGACACCGTATCGCCTTTCCGGATCGTCTGTCCACCCGGGTTGTCGATCACCCCGTCGCCCCAGACCGTCGAGGTCAGCACCGCCGACAATTGATTGGGAAACAGATCAAGCCCGCCCTCTTCATTGCGGCGTACCCGCAGGAACTCGCGCCGCCGATCCGCCTTGGGCCAGTCGAAGTCGGCACGCATGGCGGTCCGCAGCGGCGCCGTGGCGCGCGCGCCGGCAAGCTTGAGCAGCAGCGGCTTGACCAGGAGACCGAAGGTCAGGAAGCTCGACACGGGATTGCCCGGCAGTCCGATGAAGACCGCCTCGCTGCCATCGTCGCGGCGCAGGCGGCCGAAGGCCAGCGGCTTGCCTGGCTTGATCGACAGGCTCCACATGTCCAGCCGCCCCAGCGACTCCACCGCCGGCTTGACATGGTCTTCCTCACCCACCGACACTCCTCCGGTGGTGATGATCAGATCGTTGTCGCGGGCCGCGTCGCGCATCGCCTCGCGCGTGGCCTCGAAACTGTCCTGTACGGCGCCCAGATCGGCATGCTCGACCGGCAGCGCCCCCAACATGCCTTGCAGCAAGTAGCGGTTGGAGTTGTAGATCTTGCCGGGAGGCAGCGGCTCGCCCGGCGCGACCAGTTCGTCGCCGGTGGACAGCGTGGCCACGCGCAGCCTGGGCTGCACCGGCAGGCGGGGCACGCCCACCGAGGCGGCCAGTCCCACGTCCTGCGCCCGCAACCGCGTCCCGGCAAGCAGGATGCGGCTGCCGGCCTCGATGTCGCACCCCTTGGCGCGCACCCACGCGCCCGCCTCGACCGGCTTGGCGAACGCCACGCGGTCGCCCCGGACCTCGGCCTCTTCCTGCATGACGATGGCATCGGCACCCTCGGGGATCTCCGCGCCGGTGAAGATGCGCGCGGCCGTTCCGGCGGCCAGCGGCTGCGGCACGGCCCCCGCGGGAATGCGCTGCGACACGGCCACGCCGGCACCGAACAGCGCGGCATCCGCCGTGCGCACCGCGTAGCCGTCCATGGCGGAATTGTCGGCGGCCGGCACATTGATCGATGCCGTCACATCCGCGGCCAGGATACGGCCCGCGGCCCGCGCCAGCTCGACCTGTTCGGCAGGTCGTCCCAGCGGATCGACCGCCAGCAGGATCTCCAGGGCCTCATCCAGGGAAAGCAAGTTCGAACCAGGCTTCACATTCGACTCCTTCGCGGCCCGCCCCGGGCGCGCCGCACATATGCGACTCCGCCGTCAGACGGCGTCGGCGGCAATCAGGTCCTTGATGGTCTGCACGTCGCCATCCACGGTCCGCACACGCTGCGGCAGTTGCTCGATGTTCTCGAACCCCGCGGGACGCGGCGCCGGCTGCCCCAGGGCCTCCTCGATGGTGGCCGAGAACTTCACAGGCAGCGCCGTCTCGAGCACCAGCATGGGCACGCCCGGCTCGACGAAAGGCAGCGCCACCTTGACGCCATCGGCGGTATGCGGATCGATGACCACGCCCGTCTCGGCATGGACCTGGCGGATGGTGGCCAGCCGGTCGGCATGGGTGCTGGTGCCCGACACGAAGCCGTACTGCGCGAACTGCGGCTTGCAGGCCGACAGGTCGAACGAGCCCTGCGCCGCCAGTTCGTCCCACAACGCCTTCAGGCGCGCGGGATCGCGGCCCAGCAGGTCGTAGACGAAACGCTCGAAATTGGATGCCTTCGAGATGTCCATGGACGGGCTGGAGGTCTCGTAGGTTTCGCTCGAGGCGCGCGGGCGGTAGATGCCGGTGCGGAAGAATTCCTCCAGCACGTTGTTCTCATTGGTGGCCAGCACCAGGCGGCGGATGGGCAGGCCCATGCTGCGCGCGACGTGGCCCGCCAGGATGTTGCCGAAGTTGCCCGAGGGCACCGCGAACGACACCTGGGCCATGGGATCGGCCGCGCCTTCGGTGGCCAGCCTCCAGCCATGGAAGTAGTACACCACCTGGGCGGCGATGCGCGCCCAGTTGATGGAGTTGACCGCGCCGATGCGATGCGAGGTCTTGAACGCCAGATCGCCGCTGACCGCCTTGACGATGTCCTGGCAATCGTCGAACACGCCGTGCACGGCGAGGTTGTGGATGTTGGCATCCTGCAGCGAATACATCTGCGCGCGCTGGAAGGCGCTCATGCGGCCGGCGGGCGACAGCATGAACACCGCCACGCCCTGCTTGCCGCGCATCGCGTACTCGGCGGCCGAACCGGTGTCGCCCGAGGTGGCGCCCAGGATGTTCAGCGTCGTGCCGCGGCGCGCCAGCACGTACTCGAACAGATTGCCCAGGAACTGCATGGCCATGTCCTTGAAGGCCAGGGTCGGCCCTTCGGACAGGCCCAGCAGCGAGACGCCCGGCTTGAGCGACTCGAGCGGCTTGAGCGGCACGATGACCTCGCCGCCGAATACCTCGGGGCGGTAGGTCTTGCGCGTCAGCTCGCGCAAGTCCTGCTCGGGAATATCCGTGATGAACAGCTTGAGCACTTCGTACGCCAGGTCGGCATACGACAGCGAGCGCCACGCCTGGAGCTGCTCGGGCGTGACCTGCGGAATGGACTCCGGCACGGCCAGGCCGCCGTCGGGGGCCAGCCCTTCCAGCAGGACGTCGGTGAACGTTTGCGGCGCCATGCCGCCACGGGTCGAAAGGTATCTCATACTGTCAGTCTTCCATGATGCTGCGCCCCCTGAGGCGCCGCGGATCAGGCTCCGCCGGTCCGCCAGCGCCGCCCCCTCGAGGGGGCGGCAGGCGGGTTGGGGGTGGGCTGCCTCTACTCCAGGTTTTCGATGCGCAGGCGCGTAACGGCCGACACTACGGTGGGCAGCGCCTCGATGCGGGCGATGGCGGCGTTGACGTTGCGCTCCAGCGCCTCGTGGGTCAGGAAAATGATGTCCGCCTGGGTGGCGTCCTCGCGCGGCTTCTGGATCATGGACACGATGGAGATCGAGGCGTCGGCCAGGATGCGCGTGATGTCGGCCAGCACGCCCGGCTGGTCGGTCGCCGCCAGCCGCAGGTAATACGACGTGGTGATGTCCTCGATCGACAGCATGGGACGGTCGGTGATGGCATCCGGCTGGAAGGCCAGGTGCGGCACGCGGTGCTCGGGATCGGCCGTATGCAGGCGCGTCACGTCCACCAGGTCGGCGACCACCGCCGAGGCGGTGGGCTCTTCGCCCGCGCCCTGGCCGTAGTACAGCGTCGCACCCACGGCATCGCCCTTGACCATGACCGCGTTCATCGCGCCTTCCACGTTGGCCATCACGCGCCGGGAGGCGATCAGGGTCGGATGCACGCGCAGCTCGATGCCCTCGGGACGCGCCTTGGTGATGCCCAGCAGCTTGATGCGGTAGCCGAGTTCCTCGGCGTAGCGGATGTCTTCCTGCGCCAGCCTGGAAATGCCCTCGATGTGGGCCTTGTCGAAGCGGATCGGCACACCGAACGCGATGGACGACAACAACGTGAGCTTGTGCGCGGCATCCACGCCTTCGATGTCGAAGGTCGGGTCGGCCTCGGCATAGCCCAGGCGCTGCGCCTCGGCCAGCACCTCCGAGAACGGCAGGCCGCGGGCCCGCATCTCGGTCAGGATGAAGTTGGTGGTGCCGTTGATGATGCCCGCCACCCATTCGATCTGGTTGGCCGACAGGCCTTCGCGGATGGCCTTGATGATGGGGATGCCGCCGGCCACGGCGGCCTCGAAGGCGACCATGACGCCCTGCTCGCTGGCGCGGGCGAAGATCTCGTTGCCGTGCTTGGCCAGCAGGGCCTTGTTGGCGGTGACGACGTGCTTGCCATGGGCGATGGCTTCCAGGACGAGTTCGCGGGCCAGGGTGTCGCCGCCTATCAGTTCGACCACGATGTCGATGTCGGGATCGCGGACGATCTGGAACGGATCGGCGACGACTTCGGCGGCTTCGCCGACGCGGGACTTCGCCTTGGCGACATCGCGGGCCGAAACCTTGGTCGCGACGATGTGGCGGCCGGCGCGGCGGGCGATTTCTTCGGCATTGCGGGCGAGGACCTTGAAAGTACCGCCGCCTACGACGCCCAGGCCCAGGAGGCCTACTCGGATGGGTTCCATTGTGTTTCCGGGCAATACAGGGTTCTTCGAAAACATCCCCGCCCTGGCGTTGGCGCGCTCCGGCCCGCCGCGTCGGCGCCGCCGGAGGGGGCGGGATGCGGCAGTATGCTGCGCAGGGGGGCGGGAATCGCCGGCCACGGCTGCGGGGCTGGCAATCCTCCAGTGTAACGGACTCCGGGGGCAAGCGTCAGCGCGCCGCGGACGGGGTCGGCGCCGTGTTCGCCGAAGTCGATGCCGGACGGTATGGCCGCTCGGCCGTGATGGTGGATACCGGGGGAGGAAGGCGTTTGATGCGCGGGAGTTCCCGGGAGAGACCACGGCAAGTCCACGATTCCTCGCGGGGCGGGCATTTATAATAGTCCAAGGCCGGGAGGAAATTGTGGCGTTCGCGCATCCGTCCCGGCCGCCCGCTGGCGTATAGTCTGCCTATCCTCCCGTCGATCCGGAGCCGACCATTTGAAGTTGCATTCCGACCCTGCCTCGGCGCTGAATACCGTGACCGCCTATGGTGACGGATACGTCGAAGTCAACCGCGTCCGTTTCGAACACGCCGTCGTGTTCGGCCCCGAGGGCGATATCGTCGCCTGGCCCGTAGCCTCCTTCGAAGACGTCGATACCTCCGCGATGGAATACCTGGAGCGCCCGGCCGCGCCCTCCCAGCCGGAAGTCGTATTGATCGGCACCGGCGCCCGCCAGCGCTTCCTGTCCCCCTCGCTGCTGCGCCCGCTGCTGAAGGCCGGCGTGGGCGTCGAGATGATGGACACCCTGGCGGCTTCGCGCACCTACAACATCCTGATGGCCGAAGGGCGCCGCGTCGTCGCGGCACTGATACCCGCCTGACGATGCGCCGCCCTTCCCGCCTACCCCCCACTTTCCCGGAGTTCCACGCATGAGCACTGCCATCGGGCGCGCCGCCCCCGCCTTCACGGCCCCCAGCACCGACGGCGACCTGTCGCTGAAGGACCTGAAGGGACGCATCGTCGTCATGTACTTCTACCCGCGCGACAACACGCCTGGCTGCACGACCGAAGGCCAGAATTTCCGCGACCGCTACGCCGACTTCCAGGCTGCCGGCGCCGAGATCCTGGGCGTTTCCCGCGACACGCTGGCCTCGCACCAGAAATTCAAGGAAAAACAGGGCTTTCCGTTCCCGCTCGTTGCCGACCCGGACGAAACCCTGTGCGAACTGTACGGTGTCATGAAAATGAAGAACATGTATGGCAAGCAGGTGCGCGGCATCGAACGCAGCACCTTCCTGATCGACGCGCAAGGCAAGCTGCGCCAGGAGTGGCGCGGCGTCAAGGTGCCCGGCCATGTCGATGCCGTGCTCGAAGCCGTGCGCGGGCTGGCCTGAAGAGGCGGCGTTGCCTCCCGTCCCGTTTTTCTTCCTGCGCATATATCGTACGCCGGCAGGCGTACGATATATGCAATGGAGGATGCAGTATCGTTGAGCTTCCCTACTGAGGAGATTCGCGCTCATGCCGCTTCCCAAGATGCCCACCCGGCCCGCAGCAATCCTGTCCGTAGCGGTCTGGGGCACGGCGGTCACGGTACGAAGTCACAACGGCACGAGGGAAGGCCTTCCCCCGGCGGCGCGATGGGCCAGCGTGATTGTAAAACGGCTCGGCCCCCCCGGGCCAACCGCGGGAAAAATCTCTTCGATCCGGCCCGATGCACCTGCCTCAGGCACCCCTGCGGGAAGGCCGTCGGACGGCGCCATTGGCGGTGGCGCCATCCTCCCGGTCGGCCGCCTGGAAATGCCAACGCTCGTCCCGCGCCAGGCTCGAGACCATTCTCGTCAGGTTCGACGAAATGCGTTTCACCGAAACGTTATGCCGCCGGCCAATCTGGGTGCAGACGAACCAATCGATGAACAAACCGTCGATGGGCGCGGCTTCGAACCGATCCATGTTATCGAGTTCGTACAGGGCCGACCAAGGCACGATCGTGTAACCGAAGCCGCCCGCTACCAGCGACAGACTCAGCGACATGCTCTCGGCATCGGCTGCCCGCCGCAATCGTTGTCCATTGATCTTCAAATAGGTATCCACGGCCAAACGCATATGGTTGGGCCGGCCGGGCAGGATAAGCGGGCAGGCCCCTACCTTTTCCGCCGTGGCGGGCGTCCCTGCCGGCAAGCCCGCGCCGGCGGGACCCACCAGGGCCAATTGTTCCCTGGCGAAGAATTGGTGTTCGACCTGCAGCGTCTGGGCGCTGAGCGCGTCCAGGATCGCGACGTCGATCAGGCCTTGCTCCATCCATTCGTGCAACTGATGCACGAATCCTTCGTAGGCGCGCAGGGTCACCTTGGGTTGATCCCGCAATTGCTGCGCGACGAATGGCGCCGTGACCCGCTTGTGCATCGAAAAGGGAAAACCGACCGAAACCTGCGTTCGCTGCTGTTTGCCGACTTCATCGCGCAGCAAGCTTGATTGCCTGAGCAGCGGCCGGGCACCGTTGAAAAGCGTCCTGCCCGCATCGGTCAGCCGCACCCCTCTTACCCCACGGATGAGCAATGGCGTTCCCAGGTCATGCTCCAGCCTGGCCATTTTGCGGGCCAGCGCGGGCTGCGTGGTTTCCATTTCCGTCGCGGCCCGGTTGATGCTTCCGAGTTCGGCGACCTTCAGGAAACTTTCGACCAGGTCGAGATCCATTGCTTTCCGGATATAGATCGGTACGGAATTTCAGCTTAACACTTTCCGTTGAACAGCAGAACGTTCTTGCATGTAGCAGCTAACAGAATACCGATCCACAATGGGTCCGCGAAAACAGCCACGGCACTCAACGGCTCATCGGCCTCCAAATGAAAACCCACAGCTACACAAGAATCCTGCAATGGGGCGAATGCGATCCCGCGGGAATAATTTTCTTTCCCAACTATCTGCGCTGGATGGCGGATGGCGTCGATCAGATGTTTCTCGCCGAAGGCATCGACCCGAACGCAGCGGTGGCGCCCGGGACAAGAAGCGGAATTCCCATCGTCCAGCTCTCGATGCGGTTTCTGGGCGCGCCCAGACTTCACGAGACGGTGATCCACCAGATTTCCGTGGAGCGCCTGGGGGGCAAATCCCTGACCCTCCATCACCGATTCCTGTGTGGCGAGAATCTATTGGCGGAAGCCGACGAAACCCGGGTCTGGGCAACGTTCAAATCCCCTGAAGACTCCGGACTGAACCCGGCGCGTATTCCGGACCGGATACGCGCCATGCTCGCGCCGGAAACCGGCAACCCTCCTGACACCACGGGAGACAAGGAAGAAGAATGAAAACCAGGAAAATCATCGTCACCATCGCCCCTACCGGGGGGATGGCCAAGAAAAACCAGAATCCCAATCTTCCCACCCAGCCGGAAGAGATTGCCGACTGCGTCAAGCGCTGCTACGACGCCGGGGCTTCGGTCGTGGCGGTACATGCCCGGCGGCCAGACGACGAAGCCACGTGCAACGCCGACATCTACCGGCATATCAACGTCCTGATCCGCGCCCGATGCGACATCATCCTGAACAACTCCACCGGCGGAGGCAGCGATGGCGACATGCTGATTCCGCGTCCCGATGGCATGTTCGAGCAGAACTTCGAGGAACGTCTCAAGGGGCTGGACGCCGGCGCCGAGATGGCCACCTTCGATGGCTTCACCATGGCGGCGCTGCACGGAGGCAGGGAGACCGTGGTCACCACGACGCCCAGCCAATGCGACCGGATGGCGGCCAGATTCAGGGAACGAGGAATCAAGCCCGAGTGGGAAGTATTCAATCCGGCCCACATCCTGCAAGACGTGAGCCGGTTGATTGCGGCAGGCTACGACTGCGCGCCGTACTACGTGAACATGGTACTGGGAGCGGATCGCGGGTTCCAGGGCGCCCTGCCGTACACGCCGAAAATACTGCAATCGATGGTCGATCTGCTGCCAGAGAACTCCATTTTCTGCGTGTCGGCGATCGGCCCTTCACAAGTCGCGGCAACCACGCATGCGATCCTGCTGGGCGGCCATGTCCGGGTAGGGTTGGAAGACAACCTCTACTATCGGCGCGGTGAACTCGCCACCAATGAAGCCTTGGTCGAACGCCAGATACGCATCATCCGCGACCTTGGTTTCGAGCCCGCCACGGCCGCGGAAGCCCGTGAAATCATTGGCCTGGAACAACTATAAGAACAGCGCTGGAGGAGCAATCATGAACATCATGAAAAAATGGTGCATGGCCACCGCCGTATTGGGTTGCATGACAAGCCCGCCGGCTCCGGCACAGGAAACGTTTCCTGCGAAGCCGATTACCTTGATAGTGTCCTATCCTCCCGGCGGCACTGTCGACCTGATCGCCCGGACCGTCTCCCACCAATTGCGCGCCTCGCTTGGCCAAACCATCGTGGTCGAGAATCGTCCGGGCGCCAATCAGATCATCGCCACCAGCGCGGCATTGCGTGCGCCAGCGGACGGATATACGCTTTTGCTGGCGGACGCCGGCATCGTCACACTCAATCCCCATCTGTTCAAGAAGCTGCCATACAAGGCGAGCGACCTGCAGCCGATTGCGGATCTCGCCGAAGCGCGTATCGTGCTGTCGGCATCGAAAGCGCTAGCATCGAATAATCTCGCGGATCTTTTCAAATACGCGAAAGCCAATCCGGGAAAACTCAACTACGGAACGCTGGGGGTTGGCAACACGCACCACCTGCTGCTCGAATCGATCAAGCAACAAGGTGGCGTCGACATCGTCAACGTGCCATACCAGGGGTATGCGGCCGCGATCAACGATCTCCTTGGAAACCAGATTCAGCTGGTTTCCGGGGCATTGAGCCCGCCCGCCCTGGGGCATCTGAAAACCGGTGCGCTGCATGCATTGGCGGTCACGGGCGCCACGCGCAGCCCCTTGCTTCCCGGCACGCCCACGTTTGCCGAAGCGGGTTTTCCAGAGCTTCAGCCGCGAAGCAGCTTCATCGTGTATGGCTCGGCCAGGATGTCCAAGGAACAGGTCGGTTTTCTGAACGATGCGTTTGCCAAGGTTCTGTCCACGCCGCAAACCATCTCCATTTTCCTGGAGAACGGCCTCGACCCGCAGGGACACGAACCGGCCGAAATCAAGGCCGATCTCTCGCGGATGTCCGAGAAGAATTCAGCCCTGATAAAAAGCGTGGGTTTGACGCTTGATTAGCAGACGCCCACGTCGTCCCCCACCGCTTCGGGTGCTTCGGCACCGTCGCGGCGACCAGACGACGGCGGGCAAGGCAGGCGAATCATCGAGCCGGCGGCGGACTCAACGCATCTCGCAGCCACGCCGCGCAGCCGGCCGAGTCTTCCACTGGCCAGTCCACCACCATCGAGATGTCTCCGCGGCGCAGCTCGACGTGGATGTTGCGGGCCGGTCCGGCGCGCCTCACCAGGCGCGACCACCAGCCACCGTCGGATACCGAGGCAGGGGTGGCGTCGACGCCATTGACGCTGGCCCGCCGAGGTGACGCCGTGCCGGCGGCCGGGGCGCAAGCCGGTTGCGGCGCGGCGGCGGCAGGGGAAGCCGGCACCGCAGCGGAACTGGCCGGCCCGGCCGGGCTGACTGCCACGGCCGGCCGGGCGACCGCGGCGGGCCCCGGCTGACCTCCCGCCGACGCCTCGCCGGCCCGCGTAATGATGACAGCCGCCGCGCCCGGCACTTCGCCGCCGTTCAGACGGGTCGCGAGGTTCTGGCTGAACTCTTCCCACATGCGGTCAGCCTTGGTTTTCATGATGCCCAGGCCGAACGTGCCCAGGCGTCCCAGTACGTCTACCGTGACTTTGGTGCGCAACTCGGTCTGGCCGCCAGGCAGTTCGGCCAGGAATATCTCGCTCTGCTGTTTGAGCGAGCTGGCCACCGAGGCATCCTCGCCAGAGCCCTCGACACGCAGGTATTCGGGCGCGCGCTGCTCGACGATCCGCGTCTTGAGCCGGAACTTGGCGCTGATGAAGCTGATCTTGACGTGGATGACGGCGTTGTACTCGACGTCGCTGACCACTTCGATAGACTTCATGCCCGGCACGCAGCTTCCCATCACGGTGGGATCCAGCAGCATGTCCCATACCTTGGCGACCGGGGCCGCCACCGTCAGAACTTTTTCAATTTCCACGCATTTTCTCCGAAGCATCGAGAATGGACTCGACGATCTGGGCATAGCCCGTGCAGCGGCACAGGTTGCCGTTCAGTCCTTCCCGGACCTGGTCGGCCGTGGGCCGGGGGTTGCGTTCGAGCAGGTGGCAGGCCGTCATCAGCATGCCCGGCGTGCAGTAGCCGCATTGCAGGCCACCGCACTCCATGAAGCTTTGCTGCAACGGATGCAATTCGTCGCCCTTGGCCAGGCCCTCCACCGTCGTGATGCTGTGGCCGTTGGCCTGCACCGCCAGCGACAGGCAGGACTTGACCACCTCGCCATCCACCAGCACCGAGCAGGCGCCGCAGATGCCGGTCTCGCAGCCGCGCTTGGTGCCGGTCAGGTTCAGGTCGTCCCGCAGGAAATCCGACAACATGCGGCGCGCGGGGACTTCGGCGCCGTGCTTTTCACCGTTGACGGTGACTTCGATCAGGTGCTTGCTCATGGTCTTTCCTCAGTCCGTGGCCAGCCCGTACAGGCCGGCGATGGTGCGCCGGGTGACCACCCGCACCATCTCGCGGCGGAATTCGTCCGACCCCCGCGCGTCGGAAACGGGCTGGATGTCGGCCGCGACGATCGAAGCGGCCTCGGCCGCCACCTCGGGGGTGATGGTCTTGCCCGCCAGGAAGTGCTCCGCCCGCGGCACACGGCAGGGAATGGGCGTGGACGCGCCCACCGCCAGGACCGCCTCGCGGCAGGTGCCGCCGCTGCGGCGCGTGGCCAGCGACAGGCCGATCAGCGGCCGGTGCTCGGCGGCGGTGCGCAGGAAGCGGGTGTACAGGCCGGAGAAATCCGCCGGCGGCGCCGGCACGCGGATCTCGACGACGATCTCGTCGGATTCGATGGCGGTGACGTAGTAGTCCACCAGGAACTCCTCGATGGACAGCACCCGCTCGCCGCGCGCGCTGCCCAGCACCACTCGCGCGCCCAGCGACATCAGGCAGGTGGGCGGATCGGTGGACGGATCGGCATAGCAGAGGTTGCCGCCCAGCGTGCCCTGGTTGCGCACCTGGGGATTGGCGACCTGGGCCGCCATGGCCGCCAGCATGGGATAGTGCTGCTTGACGACCGCGGAATCGGCCACGTCCGTGTGGCGCGCCAGCGCGCCTATGCGCAGGCCTTCCACGGGATCGAAGCGGATCCCGCGCAAGGCCTCGATGCGCGCGACCGAGATGATGTGCGAAGGCACCAGCATGCGCTGGCGCATGGCCAGCATCAGCGCCGTGCCGCCGGCCATGACCCGGCAGTCCTCGCCCAGGTCCGCCAGCATGCGGCTGGCCTCGGCCACCGATGCCGGCTCGAGGAAATCGAAATCACGCATGGCGGGAGCCTCCTTGTTCCTGTTCGCCGGCCTGGCGCAGGGCGCGCAGGCCCGCCAGCACTTTCTCGGGCGTGATCGGCAGGTCCGTGATGCGCACGCCGACGGCGTCGTAGACCGCGTTGGCGATGGCCGGCGCGCCCGGCAGGATGGCCGTCTCGCTCGCGCCCTTGGCGCCATAGGGTCCGTTGGGATCGTTGGACTCCACGATGCCCGAGCGCAGCAGCGGAATCGAATCGGCGGTGGGCATGTTGTAGTCGGCGAAATTGCCGTTGGCCAGCCGGCCGTTCTCCAGCTGCAATTGCTCGTACAGCGCCCAGCCCATGGCCTGGGCCGCCGCGCCGTTGCTCTGGCCGTGCACGGCCAGCGGATTGAAGGCCTTGCCGCAGTCGTCCGACACATAGGAATCCAGCACCGTGACCCGGCCGGTCTCGGTGTCGACCTCGACCTCGACGGCCTGCGCCGCGTACGAGTGCGCCGGCGCGATGTTGCCGTGGACGTCGCCGTGCATGACGGTCTTGGCGTCCCAGGTGGCGCTGATCTGCAGGCCCTCGCCGTCGTGGCGCCAGATGTGCAGCCTGGCGATCTCGGCGATGGTGGCGCGCCTGTCAGGCGCGCGCCGGGAAAAGATGAAGCCGTCCGCGATTTCCAGGTCGTCGGCGGGAACCTCCAGCTTCGTGGCGGCCACGTCGAACAACGCCTGCCGGGCCTTGCGGCCGGCCAGGATGGCGGCATTGCCGGCGGCGATGGTCACGCGCGAGGCCAGCGTGCCGATGGCATACGGCGACACGTCCGTGTCGGGCGGCGCCACGTGCACATGGTCCAGCGGGATGTTCAGTTCATGGGCGACGACCTGGGCCAGCATGGTCATGGCGCCCTGCCCCATGTCGCATTCGCCGCTGTGGATCACCACGCGGCCGTCTTCGTTGACCTTGACGACGACGGTCGAGCCATCCCAGTTGCCGATGGTGCGGTTGCCGCTGACATGCATGGCGGCCGCCATGCCGACACCGCGGCGCTTCGCGCCCGTGCCCCGGTCCCGGCTGGCGCGCCTGGCCTGCCATTGGATGGCCTCGGCGCACTGGTCCATGCATGCGCGCAGGCCCGTGCTGCCTATCTTCCAACCGTGGATGGAGGTGTCGCCCGCCTCGTGCGCATTGCGCCTGTGGACCTCGATCGGATCCAGTCCCAGCTTCTCGGCCATCATGTGGAGGTGGCTGTTGAGCGCGAACAGCATCTGCGATCCGCCAAAGCCACGAAAGGCACCGTGCGGCGGATTGTTGGTGTAGACCAGCGTCGCGTGCGAGCGCACGTTCTTCAGGCGGTGCATGTTGTCGCTGCGCATCGCGGTCACGTGCATGACTTCGGCCGACAGTCCGCTGTAGGCACCGCATTCCGCAACGATGCGGACGTCCTTGGCGACGATGATGCCGTCCTTGGTCATGCCCAGCTTCAGCGTGACCCGTTCGGGCACGCTGGAACAGCAGGCCAGGAAATCCTCCAGCCGGTTGTTGACCAGCCGCACGGGCTTGCCGGTCCTGACCGCCAGCAAACCGGCGATCAGGCTGTTCGCGTCTTCCACGATCTTGCCGCCGAAGCCGCCGCCGGTGGTCGCCTGCATCACGCGTATGCGCGACACCGGCATCTCCAGCGCGGCCGCCAGGCGCATCCGCGCCTGGTACACGGACTGGGTGGATGTCCAGACCTGCAGGCGGCCCTCGGCGTCGAGGGTCGCCACGGTGGCCATGGGCTCGAGATAGCCCGGATACTGCGAATGGCAATCGTAGGTGGCCTCATGGACGAGGTCCGCCCCGGCGAAGCCGGCCTCCACGTCGCCCAGATGGAACCGGATCTCGTGCGAGACATTGTTCCGCCCCGGGTGCACCCCGGGAGCTTCCTCGTCCAGCGCTTCCTCGGTCGTCAGGATGGCGGGCAGCTCTTCGTACTCGACCTCGATCAGGTCGAGCGCGTCGCGCGCGATCTCCTCGGAAATCGCCGCCACCGCGGCGACCTCCTCGCCGGCGAAGCGCACCACGCCTTCGGCCAGGATGCGGCGCTCCTTGTGATGCACGCCCCACATCGCGCGCGGGGCGTCGGCGCCGGTAAGCACCGCCTTGACCCCCGGCAGCGCGAGCGCCGCCGAGACGTCGATGCGGACGATGCGCGCATGCGGGTAGGGACTGCGCAGCACCTTGCCGTGCAGCATGCCCGCGACCTTGACGTCGCCCGCGTACTGCGCGCGGCCCAGCACCTTGGCGCGCGCGTTGACCTGGGGCGTATCCTTGCCCAGCGTGGATGCGTTCATCCCGACCTCCTGTTTCCGCCCCTGCATATCCCGGCTTACTGCGCCTTGATGCCCAGGGATTTGATGATGCCGCCGACCACCTCGTATTCGCGCGCGTTGGTGCGGCTGAGTTCAGCCGGCTCGCCGCCGTGCGGGAACGCGCCATAGGTGGCCAGCTTCTGGACCACGTCCGGCTGCTTGAGGATCTCGTTCAGGTGGCCGTTCAGCAGCTTGACGATGTCGGCCGGCGTGCCCTTGGGCGCGAAGAAGCCGTTCCAGGCGCCCACCACGATGTCCTTGTAGCCGGACTCGACCAGCGTCGGGATGTTGGGCGCGAGCGGCGACCGCCTGGCATCGCCGATGGCCAGCGGAACCAGGCGGCCGGTGGCGAAATACTGCGTGACCGGTCCCAGCGTGACCCAGGCGGTATCGACGTGGCCGGCGACGACGTCGGTCACTGAAGGGCCCACGCCGCGATAGGGCACGTGCTGGATGGATACCTTGGCCTCGCGGTTGAGCCATTCGGCGATCACGTGCATGGGCGAGCCCGCGCCCGGGGTGGCGTAGGACACTGTCTTGCCGGCCTTGGCGGCGTCGATCATGTCCTTCACCGTCTTGAAGCCGGTCTTGGGATTGGCCACCAGCACCAGCGGCTGCACGGCGGTCTGGTTGATCGACTCGAAACCGTTCAGCACGTCGTAGCTCTGGGCAGGCGGCAGGCCCAGCACCATCGGCGCGGTGGTAAACGGATTGGGTGTGAACAGCAGCGTGTAGCCGTCGGGCGCGGCGCGTCCGACGTAACTGTTGCCCACCGTGCCGCCGGCGCCGCCCTTGTTCTCGACGACGACCGACTGCTTCAGGCGCTCGCCCAGCTTTTCGGCGAACAGGCGCGCGATGGCGTCGGTGTCGCCGCCCGGGGGGTAGGACACGATGACGGTGATCGGCTTGGCGGGATAACCGGCCGCCTGGGCGACGCCCAGGCCGGCACAGCAGGTGGTGATCGCCATGGCGGCGGCAAACATCTGGCGGCGATAGAGATTCATCACTGGCTCCGAAGGGACGATCGGGTAGGGATACGCACACACATCAATTCACTAGTGAAACAATTGTTCACTCAGGAAACGCGATCATCCACTTTTCTTGTTGATGCATCAACACTAAGATTGTACCGATTGACAAGCCCGGACAAAACTTCATTGGATTTCAAAATATTCACATGAATATAACGCTCCAGGCACTGTGGAATAATCGCCCGTCCCAAGCCGGAACCCTCTAGCCGACAGCCATCCATGCCCCCGAAAAAGAAGGCCCCCCTACGCCTCTTGCGCCCGGCCACCACGTCGCCGTGTTCCTGCAGGAACAGCTTGGCCCCGTTGCTCATCTGCAGCCCGTACTCGGCCTGCTGGCCCGACATCTC
>SPDP01000010.1 GCA_009360345.1 Alcaligenaceae bacterium SAGV5 | reverse complement strand
TACCACCCTGCCGCAAGACCCCTTCTTTTGGTCGGCCTGTTCGCTGCGCCCGCTTATGCGTAACCGCTGCAAACCGCTTTCCTCACCCTTCGCTTCCCTCGCTGCGCTGCGCTTGTTGCCGCTGCGGTTGCGTTGTTTGCGTCGAGAAAGAGACTATAGCACGCATTGAAATCGCCATGCAAATCGATCCAGGCTTTCTTGTCAGTTTCATGACCGGAAACCGGCCTTTTCAAACCCCGATACAGCGCGCAAAGCGCGCTGTATCGCCATTTGGCGGGCGCAGAAAATTTTTTCCGCCCTGCCTGGCAGCCACCCCGGCACCTACTTATGCTGGAACGACGGAGGCCGCTTGGCGACAAAGGCCTCCATGCCTTCCTTCTGATCGTGCGTTCCGAACAGCGAATGGAACAGGCGGCGCTCGAACTGCATGCCTTCGGCCAGCGGGGTCTCGTAGGCGCGATTCACGGCCTCCTTGGCCATCATGACCGACGGCAGCGACATCGCGGCAATGACAGTGGCCATGCCGATCGCTTCCTCCAGCAATTTGTCCGCGGGCACGACGCGCGACACCAGGCCCGCGCGCTCGGCTTCGGCCGCATCCATCGTCCGGCCGGTCAGGACCAGGTCCATGGCCTTGGCCTTGCCCACCGCGCGCGGCAGGCGCTGCGTGCCGCCGGCGCCGGGAATGATGCCCAGCTTGATCTCGGGCTGGCCGAAGCGCGCCGTCTCGGCCGCGACCAGGATGTCGCACATCATGGCCAGCTCGCAGCCGCCGCCCAGCGCATAGCCGGCCACGGCCGCGATCACGGGCTTGCGGATACGGCGCAGGGTCTCCCAATTGCGGGTGATGAAGTCCGAGGCGTAGGCCTCCATATAAGAGAGGTCTTTCATCGCGCCGATGTCGGCGCCCGCGGCAAAGGCCTTCTCGCTACCGGTGATGACCATGGCGCCGATATCGGGGTCGGCGTCGAAGGCCAGCAGCGCCGCCCCCAGCTCGTCCATCAGCGCATCGTTCAGCGCATTGAGCGCCTTGGGGCGATTCAGGGTCAGCAGGCCGACCCGGCCACGATTTTCGACCAAAACCAGAGCTTCGCTCACGACCACACTCCTTCCTATATATATGCGCAGGGATGCGGCCCCCGTGCGGGAGACCGTCCATGTACCGGACGCGCCGGTGCCGCCTCAAGCATACCCCGCCCCCCATGAAGGCATGGCGGCTTGAGTTTCACCCCGCCATGGCGCACCATCTTTGGTTCCATATTTCAAGGAAAGGACATGGCTGGAGGAGCAAGCAGCGGCCGCGGCATCATCGGACTGCTGCTGGCCGCGGGCCGCGGATCGCGCTTTTCGGCGGACGGCAGCGCCAACAAGCTGCTGGCCAGCGTCGACGGCCGGCCGGTCTGCGCCGCGGCAGCCCGGTCCCTGCGCGAAGCGCTGCCGCGGGTGGCGGCGGCCGTCTCGCCCTCGGCCCCCCTGGTGGGCGAGGCGCTGCGGCAAGCCGGCTGCGAAATCATCGTGTGCGAACGGGCCGCCGAAGGCATGGGCGGCACGCTGGCGCAGGCCGTCTCGTGGCTGTCGTCCCGGGAGCATGCCGCCGGCAACGAGGCGCCCGCCTGGTGCATCATGCCCGCCGACATGCCGTGGGTGCATCCCGACACCGTGGCGGCACTGCGCGACGCCTGGCTCGCCTTGCCCGCGTCCCGGCGCGAACGCGCGGTACTCGCCCCCACCTATCGGCAGATGCGCGGCCACCCCGTCCTGCTGGGACCGGCCTGGGCCGCCGCGCTGTCGCAATTGCAGGGCGACGAGGGCGCGCGCGCCCTGATCTCCGGCCAGGTCACCCCCCTGGCCGTCGAGGACCCGGGCTGCGTACGCGACGTCGATACGCCCGACGACCTGACGCCGGGCCCTACGCGCCTGGGATGAGGTGCCGCCCTGCGCGCTTGCGCGCGCCCCCGGGGGGGGGGGCGGCGCTGGCTGACCGGCTCCGATACTCCCGTCCTGTCGAGTGCGGTGGCGCGTAGCGCCATGGATAACTAACATGAAGGAACCTATGCAACGAACCGCCGCTTCCAATCGCCCCGCGCCCCGCCGGCGCGCGTCCCAACCGGACACGCCCATGACCGAAGCCATCTCCTATCGCCTGGAACCCATCGATCCGGCCGGACACCGCTGCCGGGTCACGATGTCCATTCCCGATCCCGACCCGACCGGACAATGCGTCGGCCTGCCCGCCTGGATACCCGGCAGCTACATGATCCGGGACTTCGCGCGGCAGATCGAAAGCATCGAGGCGCGGGCCTGGGGCCGCAAGATCGAACTGACCAAGCTGGACAAGCAGACCTGGCAGGCCGCCCCCTGCCGCGGGCCCCTGCAGATCGTCTGCGAAATCTACGCCTGGGACCTGTCCGTGCGCGCCGCCCACCTGGACCAGAGCCACGGGTTCTTCAACGGCACCAGCGTCTTCCTGCGCGCGGCGGGCCACGAAGGCGCGCCCTGCCTGCTGGAGCTGGCGCCCCCGCGCGGCCTGGACTGGAAGGTCTACACCAGCCTGCCCGAGGCCGACGGGCATCCCCGGCGCGCGCCGCGCCACGGTTTCGGCATGTATCGCGCGCCGGACTACGACGCGCTGGTCGATCACCCCATCGAAATGGGTACCCCCCAGGTCGCCAGCTTCGAGGCCTGCGGGGCCCGGCACGAGCTGGTCTTCACCGGCGACATCCCCAACCTGGACCTCGAACGGCTGGTCTCGGACATCCGCAAGATCTGCGAGAAGCAGATCGCCTTCTTTGAACCCCGCACGCGCCGGGCGCCATTCCTGGACAGCTCGGACCGCTATGTATTCATGACCATGGTCACGGGGGACGGCTATGGCGGACTGGAACACCGGTCGTCCACCGCGCTGATGACCTCGCGCGCGGACCTGCCCGTGCGCGGCCGGCCGGAGCAGACCGATGGCTACCGCAACTTCCTGGGCCTGGTCAGCCACGAATACTTCCATACCTGGAACGTCAAGCGCATCAAGCCGGCGGCCTTCGCGCCCTACGACCTGGAACGCGAGAACCATACCCGGCTGCTGTGGCTGTTCGAGGGCTTCACCTCTTATTACGACGACCTGCTGGTGCTGCGGGCCGGGCTGATCACCGAACAGGACTACCTGCGCACGCTGGCCAAGACGGTGAGCTCGGTGCACGCGGCGCCCGGCCGCTTCAAGCAATCCGTGGCGGAAAGCTCGTTCGACGCCTGGACGCGCTACTACCGCCAGGACGAGAACTCGCCCAACGCCATCGTCAGCTATTACACCAAGGGCTCGCTGGTGGCGCTGGGGCTGGACCTGCTGCTGCGGCACGAAACCGGCCAGCGGCACGGCCTGGACGACGTGATGCGGCTGTTGTGGACACGCTATGGCCGCGACTTCTACCGGGGCGGCGCGCGCGGGGTCGAGGAAGAGGCCATGCCCGACCTGATCCGGGAAGCCACCGGCGTGGACGCGCGGGACTTCCTGCGCCGCCACGCCTACGGCCGCGAGGACGTGCCCTTGGCGGAACTGCTCACCCAGCACGGCTACGCCCTGACCTGGAAGGCCTCGTCGCCGCTCCCCTCGCTGGGCGTGAAAACCGCGCGGCAGGGAGAAGACCTGCGCCTGGCCACCGTGTACACGCACGGCCCGGCCCACCGGGCGGGGCTGTCCGCCCAGGACCTCCTGGCGGCCATCGACGGCCTGCGTATACAGAACGGCAACCTGGACAAGCTCCTGGCGCGCTACCGGCCTGGCGACCAGGTCGAAATCCATGCGTTCCGGCGCGACGAGTTGCGCCGGTTCACGCTGAAGCTCGACGCGGCGCCGGAAACGGAGTGCGTGATCGCGGCGGCCTGACCCGGCCGCCGGCGGTCACCAGGCAACGGGCTCCCGCCCCTGCCCGGCCAGCCAGCGGTTGGCCGTTTCGAAATGCCCGCAGCCCAGGAACGGAACCGGCGGGCGCCGGGCCGACAGGGGCGATGGGTGATTGGCCATCAGCACCAGGTGCTTGCCGCCGGACGGCAGCAGCGCCTGCTTGGCCTGGGCGTGCGCGCCCCACAACATGAAGACCTTGGGCGAGGGCTCGCGCGCGATCGCGGTGATGACCGCGTCGGTGAACGCTTCCCAGCCCTGCTTCGCATGCGAGGCGGGCGCGCCGTCCTCCACGGTCAGCGAGGTGTTGAGCAGCAGCACGCCCTGCCGGGCCCATCGTCCGAGATCGTTGCCGAATGCGGCGGGATTGCCGCCGAAGCTGGCCGCCACCTCGTTGAAGATGTTGCGCAGGCTGGGCGGACGCTTGAAGCCGTCGGGGACCGAGAACGCCAGGCCCTGTGCCTGGCCTGGCCCGTGATAGGGATCCTGCCCCAGGATCACGACCCGGGTGGACTCGGGCGTGGCCAGGTCCAGCGCGCGGAACGGCATGGCCGGATAGATCACCGCGCCCGACTCCCGGCGCAGGTCGACGAAACGCCGCAAGGCGTCGAACGACGGGCGGGCGAGCGCGTCGGCCAGCAATTCGCGCCAGCCGGCAGGCAGGCGATCAACGTGGTCCTGCAGCGGTTCGGCCAGGCGGTTGTCCGGCTCGGCCGCGAACAGATCGGCGGACTCGCCCCGGGCCGGGTCCCTGACGGCGCTCGCTGGACTACCCTCCTGTCGCTGCGCGACATCCTCCCCGGGGGAGGTCGCGCGCCCTTCGGGCGGCCGGGCGGGCGCGCTCATGCGAACAGCCGCGCCAGCTCGGCGCCGGGATCGGGGGCCCGCATGAAGGCCTCGCCAACCAGGAAGGCGTTGACGCCGTACTCGCGCATCTGGCGCACCTCGGACGGGCCCAGGATGCCGCTTTCCGTGACCACCCGCTTGCCGGCCGGGATCCGCGGCAGCAGGCCGATCGTCGTGTTCAAGGAAACCTCGAAGGTCCGCAGGTTGCGGTTGTTGATGCCGAGCAGGCTGGTACGCAATTCCAGGGCGGTGTCGAGCTCGGCCGCGTCGTGGACTTCCACCAGCACATCCATGCCAAGCTCCATGGCCAGCGCTTCCAGGTCCCGCAGTTGCGGAGCTTCCAGCGCGGCCACGATCAGCAGGATGCAATCGGCGCCCATCGCCCGCGCCTCGACCACTTGATAGGGATCGACGATGAAATCCTTGCGCAGCACCGGCAGCGCGCAGGCCGCGCGGGCACGCCGCAGGTAGTCCTGCGACCCCTGGAAGAACTGCACGTCGGTCAGCACGGACAGGCAGGCCGCGCCATGCGTGGCATACGAAGCCGCGATTTCGTCGGGCTGGAAGTTCTCGCGCAGCAGGCCCTTGGACGGCGAGGCCTTCTTGATCTCGGCGATGACGCCGGACCGGCCCGCCGCGACCTTGGACTCGATCGCCTGCGCGAAGCCGCGCACGTCCTGCCGGGCCTCGGCCTCGCGCCGCAGGTCGGACTCGCTGCGAAGCAGGCGCGCGGTGGCGACCTCTTCGGCCTTTACTTCCAGTATGCGTTGGAGAATGTCGCTCATGACTGACCCATGGATATCCTGTACGAAGACGGCCTACTGCGCCGCCTTCCTGGTGAAGGAGACGAATTCGTCCAGCCGCGCGCGCGCGGCGCCACTGGCGATCAGCTCGAAGGCCTTGCGTATGCCCTCGGCCACCGACGACACGGTGTTGCCGGCATACATCGCCAGGCCGCCGTTGAGCGCGACGATGTCGCGCGCGGGGCCCGGTACGTTGGACAGGGCTTCCAGCACGAGTTCACTGGATTCGTCGCGATTGGCGACTTTCAGGCTGCGGTTGGACACCATCTGGAGGCCGAAGTCCTCGGGATGGATCTCGTATTCGCTCACCTCGCCGTCGCGCAGCTCGCCCACCATCGTGGCCGCGCCCAGCGAGGCTTCGTCCATGCCGTCCTTGCCGTAGACCACCAGCACGTGCTTGGATCCCAGGCGCTGCAACACCCTGACCTGGATGCCGACCAGGTCGGGATGGAAGACGCCCATGAGCTGGTTGGCGGCGCCGGCCGGATTGGTCAGGGGCCCCAGCAGGTTGAAAATGGTACGCACCGCCAGTTCCTTGCGGATAGGCGCGATGTTCTTCGTTGCCGCGTGGTGGATGGGCGCGAACATGAAACCGATGCCAATGGCTTCGATACATTCGGCCACGGCTTCCGACGGCAGCATGACGTTGGCGCCCAGCGCCTCCAGCACGTCGGCGCTGCCCGAGGACGAGGAAACCCCGCGATTGCCGTGCTTGGCGATCTTCGCGCCGCCGGCCGCCGCCACGAACATGGCCGCGGTGGAGATGTTGAAGGTGTGCGCGCCATCGCCGCCGGTGCCGGCCAGGTCGACCAGGCTGTCCGTATCGGCCACTTTCACGCCGTCGGCGAACTCGCGCATGACCTGCGCGGCGGCGGTGATCTCGCCGATGGTCTCTTTCTTGACGCGCAGGCCCATGATGAGCGCGGCCGCGGTCGCGGGCGACATTTCGCCCCGCATCAGCATGCGCATCAGCGACAGCATCTCGTCATGGAAGATCTCGCGGTGTTCGATACAACGCACCAGCGCTTCGGTAGGGGTAATGGACACCATGGACTCCTCGGGAAATCGTTGCCGCTGGTTCATGCGTTCAACTGCAGGAAATTGCGCAGCAAGGCATGGCCGTGCTCGCTCAGGACGGATTCGGGATGGAATTGCACCCCGTAGACCGGAAGGGTGCGATGCCGCACGCCCATGATCTCGCCATCGTCGGTCTGCGCCGTCACTTCCAGGCAATCGGGCAGGCCGGCGCGTTCGATGGCCAGCGAGTGATACCGGGTCACCGTGTACGGCGACGGCAAATCCCGGAACACGTCACTGCCCGTATGCGTGATGACCGACGTCTTGCCGTGCATGATCTGCCGCGCGCGGACGATTTTGCCACCAAATGCCGCCCCGATGGACTGGTGGCCCAGGCACACGCCCAGGATCGGCACCTTGCCGGCATAGGCCTGGATGAGCGGCACCGAGATACCGGCTTCGGCCGGCGAGCACGGCCCGGGCGAGACGCAGATGCGCTCGGGCCCCAGGGCCTCGATTTCGTCGAGCGTGATCTGGTCGTTGCGGAACACCCGCACGTCGGCGCCCAATTCGCCGAAATACTGGACCAGGTTGTAGGTGAAGGAATCGTAGTTGTCTAGCATCAGCAGCATGCTGCTCTCCCCGTGGAATCGAACAGGCCGGAGGCCGGGAACACATCGGCGATCGCGCCGTCCGGAAGCGGACGCCACCACGCGAGCGACGAGCCACGATGCGCGTGTGCGGGGGTTCGGCTGGCAAGGGGGGGTACTGCTGGATACACGGACAATCTCCTGGATCGGGAGCCGCCGTGCCGGGGAAGCTGTATGAATTCGCGACCTGCCACCGGTTACGGCGGCAAGGTGCAGTTTTCGAACCGCAACAACGTGCCGCTTCCTAACGGAAGCGCCACCACTGAGCTGCTTGGTTCGAAACGATGCGGTTCATGTCTTGAAGTGAGTCGGGAGCCGCGGCCATGTGCGCGTTTCTGCTCCGGCTGGGATTCTAGCGCGTCCGCGTTTTGCTTGTCGAACGGAAGAAATGGGGACGGATGGCGGAGCCATGATTTCCCCGTCCCTCAAAAGGGTACCCCGTCCAGCCGCCCCATCTTGCCGCTGGCGAAATCGCGCCTGGCCTGGGCCAGACGCTCGGGCGTGTCCATCACGAACGGCCCGCCGAAGAGGATCTGCCCCTGTACCGGCGGCCCGCCCAGCAGGACGACATCGGCCGGCCCCTGCGCCGTGGCCCGCAGCGCGACCGGGTCGCCAGGCGTCAGGACCGCCAGCGCGCCGGCGCCGAGGGTGTTTCCATCGCCCAGGTCCAGTTGGCCGTCCAGCACGACCAGGCCCAGTTCGTCTTCCCGCACCGGCAGCACGGTCCGCCCTCCCGATGGCAGCCGGACATGCGCGAGCAGCGTGGGCATGGTCGTGGCCATGGGGCCGGCATGGTCGCCGATGCGGCCCGCGATCACGCGCACGCGCGCCTCGCCCTGTTCGAATTCGGGGATACGGTCGCGCCGGAAGGAAGCGTAGGCGGGTTCGATCCATTTCTGTTCAGGCGGCAGGCTGGTCCAGAGTTGCAGGCCATGGCGGCCGCCGGCCGGCTGCTCGGCGTGGAGCATGCCCCGGCCGGCCCGTATCCATTGGGCATCGCCCGCGCCCAGGTGGTCGTGGAAACCTTCGCTGTCGCGATGCTCGACTTCCCCCTCCAGCAGGTAGCTGATCACCTCGATGCCCGCATGCGGGTGGGGCGAATCGCCGATGCCGCGCCGGCTGCGATGACGGTAGTGGTCGATGAAGACGAAAGGGCCCAGCGACAGCCGGCTCCGCTGCGGCAGCGCGCGCCACAGCAGCATGTCGCCGTCGTCGATGACGCGCTGCGCGGGCAGCACGGTGGCGATGAGACGTTCGGCCATGATGGAAATCCTCCTGTCGTCGTTCACGCACCGGCCGCGGCCAGGCCGTCGATGCGCAGCGCCCCGATGGCGCCGTGCACCTCGATGGGCGCGATATCCTTGCCGTGGACCACCACGCCGCCCGCGATCTCGATCTCGCGCGCCGAACCGCCGGGCTTGACGCTGAGCGCGATGGCCGACAGCGTCACCACCACGCCCTTGACCAGCGAGTCGCCCGTGCCGCCGAAGGTCTCGATGCCACGGCGCACCGACAGGCGGCCGATGGGTTGGCTGATCTGGATGCCGACTGCGCCGTCGGCATGCGTGACGAGCCGGTCGAACTCGGCCACGTTGACGGTGCCGTCGTAGACGTTGAATGCGCGCGCGCCCTGGCCGAACGTTTCGATCGGCGCATGCACGCGCAGTTCATTCACCACGCCGAAGTTGACGAAACCGATGCCGCTGGGGCCATACGAAGTCAGTTTCTCCCGCGCGTCCCAGCGGTCCACGGTGCCCCAGTTGTCGAGCACCATGTCGTTGACGCCGTAGGTCACGACCGGCCCGAGATTGCGAACCACGTCGACGAAGGCGTTGTAGACGGTGAATACGCCGCCGGTGATCTGGTCGGGGGTACCGGCGGGAATGCGGCCGTCGCTGTAGACCGCGCCAGTCTCCAGCAAAGGCACGATCAGGCGCCCTCCCCCGTGCGTCCCGCTGACGAAGATGCCGCTGCCCAGCACGGGCGCGGCGGGCCGGCCGGCCGACAACCCGGTCAGGCGCGCGCTCAGGACCACCGCGGGATCGTCCTGCATGTTCCACAGCGTGAAGGCGCCCTGGGTCACGTAGACGCCGTAGCCCTGCGGCCGGTCGGACCTCGCCCGCGCATCGGCCGCGGCGATGTCCAGCCCGTCGACCTCGACATGGCCCGCGCGGATCTTGTCCCGGACCAGGATCTGGACCTGCCCGACGATGGACAGCGCCGACAGGCGAATACGGCCGAGCCCCTCCACCCCGGTGTCGTTGAAGATGGCGCGCCGGTCCGGCGAGGCTTCGATGCGCAAATCCCGGATATCGTTGTCCGTGCTCAATTGCAGGCCATCGCTGCCCGCGGCGAAGGCCAGTGTCGCGCCGGCGGCTCCGCCGACCAGGGACTGCCCCGGCAGCAGCCGGATCGAAGGCAGCCCGGACAGCGTTCCGCCTATCGCGATGACCCGCCGGGCGGCATCGCGCACAGCGCCCTGAAGGGCCTCGGACGTGGTGACGAGTGCTTGCGATGCCATGGTGCTTCTCCTGCCAGGGATGGTTGAAGGCCGCGGTGGCCGGCCCGACAAGTCCTACTCTAGGCTTGGGGACGACGCTGATGAAGGGGGCGACGGGCATTTCATTTGTGCCTTGGCGGCATCAATTCATGGATCGCGCGAGCGAACACGCGCACAATGGGCATCCGGACGATGCAGGGCGAACGGCATGAACGAGGCGGCGACAAGCACCCTGGGCACGGTGGAAATGTTCTGCGCGGCGGCCCGGGCCGGCAGCTTCACCGCGGCCGCGGCCGTGCTGGGCACGACGCCGTCCGCGATCAGCAAGGCGGTGCGGCGCCTGGAGGACCGGCTGGGCGTCAAGCTATTCGCGCGAACCACCCGCGCGATCCGGCTGACGGACGACGGGCAGGCCTATTACCACACGTGCAGCCAGGCCCTGGAAAACATCCACGACATCGAGCGTTCGCTGACGGGGCACCGGCTGCCGCGTGGCGAGTTGCGCATCAGTTCCCCCGCCAGCTACGGCATCAAGCGGCTGATCCCGCTCGTGCCTCGCTACGTGGCGCGCCATCACGGCCAGGTGAAGGTGACCGTCTCGGTCAGCAACGCCGTGGCGGATTTCGTGATGGACGACGTCGACATGGCGATACGCATCGGCGAGGTCGCGGACTCCCGGCTGGTCGCGCGGCAATTGTGCGCGGCCAGCCCGTGCATCGTCGCCTCGCCCACCTATCTGCGCCGGCACGGCTCCCCCGAGGTGCCGGGAGACCTCGCCAGCCACGCCTGCCTGGGGTTGATCATGCCCGACAGCGGGCGCGCCATGCCTTGGGCCTTCGCGCCGTCGGCCGACGGCACGGCCACGCAGGTCCGGCTCCAGACCGTGATGAACGTCGATCATCCGCTCGGCGCGCTGGCGGCGGCGTTGAGCGATGCGGGCCTGGCGCAGTTGCTCGACTTCACGGTCGAGGACGACCTGCGCAGCGGCCGCCTGGTGGAAGTGCTGGCGCCGTGGCGGCCTCAAGCCCAGCCGGTTTCCGCCGTCTGGCCCGGCAACCGCCATGTGCCCGCGACGGTGCGCAGCTTCGTGGATTTCCTGGTCGACACGTCTCACCCCTGACCCCCCTATCAAATCCCCTTATTGCCCACCGCCTCGATTCGATTGGCGCAGAAGCCGCCCGCGTTCGCATAATCGCTCCACCTCGATGCCCCGGCGCGGCCGGATGCATCCGGGGCCAACCGGAGATGGGTCGATGCGATTCGCGGTAACAGAGATAGTCGAGAACTTCGTGGGCGAGATCGAGGGCTTTCCCTTCGACGCCATCGACCAGGAAATCGTCTCGCAGTTGAAAGCGGCGTGGTTCCGCTACCCCGTCCTGCGCTTTCGCGACGTCCTGATCGGCGACCGGGAACAGGTGGCCTTCAGCCGGGCGCTCGGTCCGGCGGTATTCCATCCGCGGCAGCTCCAGCAAGGCAAGAGCGCCGAATTCCCCGAGATCCTGGTCATCAGCAACAAGAAAAAGGCGGACGGTTCGCCGGCCGGCGACCTGGGCGACGGCGAAGTGCGCTGGCACACGGATACCTGGTTCGTCGAGCAGCCCCCGTCGGCCGCCATCCTGCGCGCGGTCGAACTGCCCGGCCAGGGCGGCAACACCTACTTCGCCAACATGTACGCCGCCTACGAGGGCCTGGACGCCACCCTGAAGACGCGTCTGGACGGCCTCGCCATCCATCACCAATCGGTCATCGACGGGCGTGGCGAGGTCCGGCTGGGCAAGGCGCCGCCGGCCTCCGGCGACTTCGCCTCCTGGCCCGGCGTCGATCATCCGCTGGTGCGCAGGCACCCCGGATCCGGCAGGCCATGCCTGTACCTGGGCGGCGATCGTCCGCACCAGTCCATCCCCGGCATGCCGCAAGACGAAGCGGCGCCGTTGCTGGCGGACCTGTGGGCGGCCGCCACCGATGCCCGCCATGTCTGGGCGCAGCAATGGCGGCCGGGCGACATGATGATGTGGGACAACCGCTGTCTGCTGCACAAGCGCGATGCCTTCGACCCGCGGTCCGTGCGGCGGCTGCACCGGACCACCGTCGAGGGCGAGCGGCCCGTCGCGGCGGAGCTGGCCCATGCCTGACTCCGCCAATCCCGGCGCCTTCCGCTTCGCCGCGATGCCTCCGCCCTTGCCGCCCGACCTGCTCGCGCTGGCGGACGGCCTGGAGCCCGCCGCGCTGGGCCACCTGCTGGACGAAGGCTTCACCGGACCGCGCCACCGCCATCTGGCAGGCCGCCGCGAAGCGTCGCTGGGCCTGGTCGTCACCTGCCGCAGCCACGGCGCCGACAACGCCATCGTGCACCACGCGATCTCGCGCCTGCGGCCCGGCGACTTCCTGGTCATCGCACGCGAGCCCGGCAGGCCCGAGGCCTGCCTGGGCGGCGGCCTCGCACTCGCCGCAGAACGGGCGGGCTGCGCCGGCATCCTGGTGGACGGACCGGTGACGGACGTGCAGGAACTGCGGCAACTGGCCCTCCCCGTCTGGGCCACCGGCCTGACCGCCCTGACCTGCAAGCGGCGCTATGAACAGGGCGAGTTCTGCGAACCCGTCGCCATCGGCGGCGTGGCCATCGTGCCCGGCATGTTCGCCCTGGGCGACGAAAACGGCGTGCTTTTCGTGGACGGAGCCGGCCTGCGCGCCTGCGCGCCCGAGGCGAAGGCAAGGCAGGCCGCGCAAGCGCAGCGCTATGCCCGCGTCCGCGCGGGCGAACGCCTGGCCGCGCTCAACGGCACGGACGAAGCGTTCGCGCGGATCCTGGCGCAGGCGGCGCGATGACGACATTCTCCCTGCTCCCCGGGCGATACGACGAACTGGTCAGGATCCGGCGGGATATCCACCGCCATCCCGAACTCGCGTTCGCGGAACATCGCACCGCGGCCATCGTCCGGCGCGACCTGGCCGCCCTCGGGCTCGACCCCCTCTGCGGCGTGGCGGGCACCGGCGTCGTCGCGGTGCTGGACACCGGACGCGCCGGACGCACGGTCGGTCTGCGCGTCGACCTGGACGCCCTGCCCATGACAGAAACGGCCGATGTGCCCTTCAAGTCCGAGGTGCCGGGCACGGCCCATACCTGCGGCCATGACGTGCACTGCGTCATCGGACTGGGCGCCGCCTCCCTGCTGTGCGAACGGCGGGACACACTGCGCGGCCGCTTCAAGTTCATTTTCCAGCCGGCGGAAGAAACGCTGGAGGGCGCGCGGGCCATGATCGAGGCGGGCGTCCTGGACGCACCGGCCGTGGATGTGCTGCTGGGCTGCCACAACTCGCCGCAATTGGAGACAGGCCGGATCGGCTATCGGCATGGAGCGTCCATGGCTTCGTCCAGCGCCTTCGTCATCGACGTCCGAGGCACGGCGGGCCATGCCGCCCATCCCCGCTCGGGCGTGGATGCCTTGCAGGCCTTGCCGATGCTGCTGGCCGGACTCAACGCGATACGCGCCAAGGAAGTCGCGGCCGACCAGCCCCTCATTCTTTCCGTGGGCCGGATCCAGGGCGGGCGCGCGCGCAATGTCATTTGCGATTCGGTCACGCTGGAAGGCACCTGCCGGAC
This sequence comes from Alcaligenaceae bacterium SAGV5, assembly GCA_009360345.1. Classification (GTDB taxonomy): domain Bacteria; phylum Pseudomonadota; class Gammaproteobacteria; order Burkholderiales; family Burkholderiaceae_B; genus Pigmentiphaga. Next base: position 81,185 of record SPDP01000010.1, on the reverse strand, counting down.
GCTGGACGATGCCGTGCGCGACGAGGCCGAGGCCGCGCTGCGCAGACTGGCGCAGGGCACGGCCATGGCCACGCGGACGACGGTGGAAGTGCAATGGCGGACCCTGGCCCCCGCCCTGGTCAACGACCGGGAGACCCTGGACCGGGCCATCCGCGCGATCGGCTCGTGCCTGGGCGCCGGCGCGCTGGTCGAACTCGATGCGCCATCCATGGGCGGCGAGGACTTCGCCTGGTACACGCAGCGGGTGCCCGCGGCGCATCTGCGCATCGGCTCCCGTTGCGCCGGGCGCTCGACACAACTGCATCAAAGCGATTATTTCTGCGACGAACGGGCCATCGAGTCCGGGGCGGTGGCCCTGGCCGCGGCGGCGGCCGAGCTGGCCTCGTCCTGAGACGACACGGTTCGCACGCATCCCTTCCAAGGAAACACCATATGGAACGACGACGATTCCTGTTCACCGTGGCGGCGGCCGCCGCCATGCCCGCATGGGCCCAGAACCGGCCGGTCCGCCTGCTGGTTCCCTTCGCGCCCGGCGGCGCGACGGACGTCATCGCACGCGAGATCGCCGTGCTGATGGGCAAACACCTGGGCGCCACCATGGTGGTGGAGAACCGCGGCGGCGCGGGCGGGTCGATCGGCACATCGGAAGTGGCGCGCGCCGCGCCCGACGGCTACACCCTCGGACTTGCCACGCAATCCACCCATGCGGTCAATCCCGTCGTCTATCGCAAGGTGGGATACGACCCGCTTGCCGACTTCACCCTGCTGGGCGAAATCGCACAGGCCCCCGGCATCCTGCTGGTCAACGCCAAAGTTCCGGCCACGACGCTGGCGCAGTTCGTGCAGTACCTCCGCAGCCATCCCGATCAACTGACGTATTCATCTCCCGGCAACGGCACCATCGGCCACGTCTGGGGCGAACTGTTCAAGCACTCGACCGGGACGGCCATGCTGCACGTGCCGTACAAGGGCGCTTCGCAAGCCCTGGCCGACCTGGCCGCCGGGCAGGTCGACTCGACCTTCACCTCGGTCGCCTCGGCCATGCCCCATCTCAAGAACGGCCGCGTGCGCGCGCTGGCGGTAAGCTGGCCCAGGCGCCTGGACATGCTGCCCGAGGTGCCGACCTACGCCGAAGCGGGATGGCCGGAGAACAACCAGCCGACCTGGTACGGCCTGGTGGGGCCGGCCGGTCTTGCCGACGAAAGGCGCCGTGCGCTGCGGGCCGCCATGCAGGCAGCGCTGGCCGACCCGGGCCTGCAGGGAAAGTATCGCGGACAAGGCGTATTTCCCGGCCTGGGCACACCGGAGCAATTCGCGGCAACCATCCGGCGCGATATGGACAGCGTCGCGGCCATCCGCAGGACCGCCCATATTTCGGTGGACTAGCCGGCATTTCTGCCCGATCATCGTCTCCGGTTCCCACCTGCACAGACGATAGACCTTGGCATTGAAACTCAGGCAGATCGAGGCCTTTCGCGCGGTCATGCGGGAAGGCAGCATGGTGCGCGCCAGCACGGTGCTGGCCATCACCCAGCCGGCCGTCAGCTACCTGATCGGTTCGCTTGAAAGCGCCGTGGGTTTCGCGCTCTTCCGGCGCGAGAAAGGCAAGCTCGTTCCCACGCCCGAAGCCCACCAGCTCATCGACGAAGTCGACCGCCTGTACGAGGGCGTGGACGAGGTCGAGGCGGTAGCTCGCCTGATCGCCAACCACCAGCGCGCGGTGCTGCGCATCCTGCTGACCCCCGCGCTGTCCACCGGCGCATGCGTCCAGGCCATCGGCCGCTACGCGGCGCTGCACCCGGGCATCCGCCTGGACATCGACACCGCGCACCGGGCGACGATCCTGCGCCGCCTGCTATCGGGACACGCCGACCTGGCTGTGCTGTCGCTGCCGGTGGAAACGGACCGGATCGTGGCGACCAGCGTGTTCGAAAGCGATCTGGTCTGCGTCCTGCCCGCGCACCATGAACCGCCCCGGCCGGACACCATCGCCCCGGGCGACCTGGCCGGCTGCCCGCTGATCGGACTCAAACCCAGCGGCGTGATCCGGCCCATCGTCGACCGCTGGTTCTCGGCGGCGGGCGTCAAGCCGCGCTTCGACATCGAAGTACGCGATGCCTGGACCGCCATCGAGCTCGTGCGCGGCGGCGTGGGCGCCGCCATCGTCGGCCGCATCAGCGTCCCGCCTTTCGGCGGGGAACCGCTGCACGTGCTGCCGCTGGCGCCAGCCGAACGAATCGAGATCGGCATCGTGTCGCCGGCCTCGCTTCCCGTCCACCGCACGGTCGGCGCCCTGGCGGATTTCCTGCGTGCGCAGATACAGCTCAAACCGTGCGCCGGGTCTTCATCAACATGTCGTAAAGCAGCTGCGCCACCGGGCTGAGCTGCCTGCCGCGCCGGTGGATCAGGCCGATGTCCCGGCTGACGGCCGGCTCCAGCAAGGGCTTGCTGACCAGGGCCGCATGCCGTCCCTTGGGCATGGCCAATTGCGGCACGACGCCTATGCCCACCCCCGCTTCCACCAGGCTGACCAGCGCGGGCACATGCTGGACCTCGCAGAACCATCGCGGCTGCTGCGCGCTGTGGGCCAGCGCCTGGTCCATCAGGAAGCGGTTGCCGCTGCCCTGGGCCAGCCGGATGAAATGGTGGTCGGCCAGTTGCGCCCAGGTCAGCGTGCGCCGCGCGGCCAGGGGGTGGTCGCGCCGAAGCGCCACCACGAAGGGTTCGTTCAGCAGGGGCTGGTAAGTGATCTCGGCGTCCTGCGTGCCGATGTAGGTCAGGCCGAAATCGGCATCGCCGCGCGCCACCGCGGTCAGGACTTCGGACGATGACTCATCGATGATGCGGATGCGGATGCGCGGGTATTGCTGGTGGTACTGGCGGATGACCTCGGGCAGGAAATAGGCCACCGCCGACGGCACGCAGGCGATGGTCACCTCGCCCGACAGTTTCTCGGCCACGTCCTGGATCCCGATCAGGGCGCTCTCGAGCTCGTTGAGGACGTTCCTTGCACGCGGCACGAAGCCGCGTCCTATGGTCGTCAGCTGGACCTTGCGCGTGGTCCGCTCGAACAGCTTGACGCCCAGCGCATCCTCCAGCTTGTCCACCCGCCGGGACAGCGCGGACTGCGACACGTGCAGGAACTCGGAGGCGGCCCGGAAGCTTCCCAGGTCCGCCACGGCAAGAAAGGCGCGCAGATCGGCCAGATCGAATTTCATGCGTTTTTGTCAACAATCCATCCAATTTTTGCACTTTACTCCTTTTTGGTCGTCGCCCAAGATGCGCTCCATAGCCCTGTCTTCACGGCAGGCCAGATACGGAGACAGACTTGCCACATTCGATATCCCGCCGCGCCGGCTTGCGGCTGCTCACCGGCTGCGCGCTGCTGGCCACCGCATCGCTTTGCCCGGCGCAGGCCGACAGCTGGACGCCGGCCAAGCCCATCCGCCTGCTGGTGCCCTACGGCCCCGGCGGCAGCTCGGACGTGATCGCCCGCGCCATCGCCACCGAAATGGCCAAGGGCCTGGGCAAGGCCGTGGTGGTGGAAAACAAGGGCGGCGGCCAGGGCACGATCGCCACCAACGAAGTGGCCCGGGCCCGGCCCGACGGCTACACCATCGTGCTCGGCCACGTGGGCACGCTGGCGGTCAACCCGGCCATGATGAAAGACCTGCCCTACCGGGTCGACAAGGACTTCGCCCCCATCACGCTGCTGGCGCGCCTGCCCATGGTGTTCGCCGTGTCCGACCGGGTGGACGCCGCCGACCTTCCCGCCTTCATCCGGCTGGCCCGCGCCCAGCCTGGCAAGTTCAACTACGGTTCGGCCGGCAACGGCAGCGCCGGGCACCTCGCCTTCGAGATGCTCAAGTCCACGACGAAGACGGCCATCACGCATGTCCCCTACAAGGGCACCGGGGCCCAGGTCGCCGACCTGATCGCCGGCCACATCGACGCCGCGGCCGCCGGCACGCCCGGCCTCCTGCCGCCGTTCCAGGCCGGCCGGATCCGCATTCTTGCCGTGGGCGCCTCGAAGCGGCTGGCGGTATTGCCGGAAGTCCCCACCGTGGCGGAACTCGGCTACCCGGGCTTCGAAAGCTCCCAGTGGTTCGGCCTGCTGGCGCCCGCCGGCACGCCACGGCTCGTGGTGCAGCGCCTGCATGAGGAAGCGCTGAAGGCCCTGCGCTCGCCCTCGGTCCAGCAGCGCCTGCAGCACGATTCCAGCGAATCGCTGGGCCAGGGGCCCGCCGAATTCTCGGCCTTCATCCACAGCGAACAGGCCCGCTGGGGCGACGTGGTCCGCGCCGCCGGCATCTCGGCCGATTGACTTCCCCCCCCTTTCCCCAAGCAGGAACGCCTCATGCCCTCCACCGTTGCCCCACCCACGAAATACTCCGAAGCAGAACTGACCCGCCTGGGCATCCTCGCGTTCCGCGCGCTCGGCCTGCCCGAGCAGGACGCCGAGGACGTCACCCGCGTGCTGGTACTGGCCGACATGTTCGGCCTGTCGACCCACGGCCTGAGCCGTCTCGAATCGTATGGCGACCGCCTGAAGGTCGGCGGCATCGCCGCGCGCGCCCAGGTAACGGTGAACACGGTGGCACCCGCGCTGCGCCTGGTCGATGGCGGCAACGGCGTGGGCCCGCTGGTCGGCATGCATGCCCTGCGCGCCGCCATGGAGGCCGCGACGGAGTGCGGCGTGGGCGTCGCGTTCGCCCGCGCCAGCAACCATTTCGGCCCGGTGTCGCCCTACTCGCTGATCGCCGCCCAGAGCGGATTCGCCAGCATCATCGGCAGCAACGCCACCACCACCATCGCGCCGTGGGGCGGCAACGACGCCCGGCTGGGCAACAGCCCGATCGGATTCGGCGTCCCCAACCCCGGCGGCGATCCCTTCCTGCTCGACATGGCGATGAGCGTCGTGGCGCGCGCCAAGATCCGCCGGGCCCTCAAGCAGGGCCAATCCATCCCCGACACCTGGGCGACCGACCGGTCCGGCCGCGCCACCACCGACCCGGCCGCCGCGCTGGACGGATTCCTGCTTCCCATCGGCGGCCACAAGGGCTATGGCCTGGCCCTGATGGTGGACCTGTTCGCCGGCCTGTTGTCGAACGCCGCCTACCTGACCCACGTCAAGTCCTGGGTCGAAGCGCCCGACCAGCCGCAGAACCTGGGGCACTTCTTCATCCTGATCGACACGCGCCGGCTCGGCTCGACCACCTGGCTGGCCGAGCGGATGAACGACTTCGCCGCGATCCTGCACGGCAGCGCGCCCGTCGACCCCGGGCAACCCGTCATCGTTCCCGGCGAAATCGAACTGGGCCGGCTGGCGCGCAGCCGCGCGGACGGGGTCGAACTGGATGCCGACACCGCCGCCCTGCTGGCCGCCTACGCCGCGCCCCGCTAAGCCGGACGACGACAAGATCGAGGAGGAAGACATGAAGACATTGGCAACGCTGGCGATGCTCGCCCTGGCACTGCCCGGGTACGCGCACGCCGCGGACAAGTACCCGTCCAAACCCGTGCGGGTCATCGTGCCCTACGTCGCCGGCGGCGCCGCCGACATCACCACGCGGGTGATCGCCCAGAAGCTCTCGGACCGCCTGGGCGCGAGCTTCATCGTCGAGAACAAGCCGGGCGCCAACGGCATGATAGGCACGGACTTCGTCGCCAAGGCGAAGCCGGACGGCTATACCCTGCTGGCCGACGCCAGCGGGCCGCTGGTCGTGAATCCGTCCTTGTACGAGAAGGTGCCGTACGACCCGGTAAAGGATCTCGTGCCCGTCAGCCAGTTGACCAGCTACCAGTACGCCCTGGTCGTGCCCGCAGCCTCGCCGCTGCGCAGCCTGGACGATCTGGTCCGGACGGCGCGGACGCAGCCGGGCAAGCTCAGCTACGGCTCGGCCGGCATCGGTGCGGGCGGCCACCTTGCCGGCGAGCTGCTGGCGCTGATGAGCAAGAGCGACCTCACGCACGTTCCCTACAAGGGCAATGCCCAGGCGCTGGCCGACATCCTGGGCGGACAGTTGTCCTTCACCTTCGACACCATCGTGACGGCGGTACCCCACATCCGCAGCGGCAAGCTGCGCGCGTTCGCGGTGTCCGGCCCGGCCCGTTCGCCCGCGCTGCCCGACGTCCCCACCATGGAAGAGCTCGGCTACAAGGGCTTCCACATCACGCAGTTCCAGGGCATTCTTGCTCCTGCCGGCACCGATGCGGCCATCGTGAAGACGCTCAACGACGCGGTGCGCGCCGCCATGCGGGAGCCCGATGTCGTCAAGCGCCTCGCCGACGAAGGCGGCTACGAGATCGTCGCCGGCTCCCCGGCGGATTTCGCCGGACTCATCACTACCGAACTCGACATGTACCGGCGTCTGATCCAGGACGCGAACATCAGGATGCAATGAACATGACCACGGTCGATGTCCTCGTCCAGGGCTATCCCGGACGCGCCACCCATCACGGCGGACTGGGTTGGAGCACGGTGACGCTGGTGCGCACCGGCGGCCGCAACATCCTGGTCGACGTAGGCGCCTTCGGGGCCCGCAAACCCATCCTGAAGGCTCTCACCCACTGCGGCGTGCAGCCGGCCGACGTCACCGACGTGGTCCTGACCCATGCCCACTACGACCATGCGGTCAACTTCACGCTGTTTCCATGGGCCACGGTCTGGATCGGCGACGAGGAACTGAGCTGGGCCGCCGCGCAGCCGCCGGGCTTCAACCCCATTCCCGAACTCTACGTGCGCGAACTGTGCGCCTCGCCGCGCGTGCGGCGGGTACGCGACGGCGAGACCTTCCTGCCCGGACTGCAGGCCATCGCGGCGCCCGGCCATACGCCCGGCCATCTCCTGTTCTACCTGACCGACGCGCAAGAGCCCGTGCTGTTTACCGGCGACGCCGCCAAGAACCGCGCCGAACTGCTCAGCATGAGCGTGGCCGATACCGACGACGCGCGGGCCAGCGCCCGCAGCCTGGAAAAGATCTGGCAGCTCTGGAAGCGGCGGCCCGGCACCCTGCTGGTCCCGGGCCACGACCTGAGCATGCGCCTGGACGCCGAAGGCCGCCCCGTCTATGTGGGCGAACGCGCCGCGGAAATCGGCGCCTGGTTCAGCGAAACGCTGCAACAGACGAAGATCGATCTCTGCTGCGCGCCCCGACTTGATTTTTCCCAACTCTCGAACGATTGACCATGCACATCTCCCCTGAAATACGCGCCGCCTTCGCCCCCACCGGGGTGTTGCGGGCCTCCATCAATATCGGCAACCCCATCCTGGCTTCGCTGGACCCCGGCAGCGATGCCCCGCGCGGCGTGTCCGTCGACCTGGCCCGGCAACTGGCACGCGCGCTGGACCTGCCCATCGAGCTGAAGGTGTTCAAGAGCGCCGGCGAATCGGTGCGCGCGGTCACCGACGAAGCGGCCGACGTCGGCTTCTTCGCCATCGACCCCGAGCGCGGCCAGGGCATCGGCTTCACCGCGCCCTACGTGATCATCGAGGGCTGCTATCTGGTCCGCGAGGATTCGCCGCTGCGAAGCAACGACGAGGTCGACTCGACCGGCACCACCGTCGTGGTCGGCCGCGGCAGCGCCTACGACCTGTTCCTGACGCGGGCGCTCCAGCACGCGGCCCTGCTGTGCGCCCCCACGTCGCCGTCGGTGGTCGATGTGTTCGTGAAGGAAGGCGCCGACGTCGCCGCCGGCGTGCGCCAGCAACTGGAGGCCGACATGGCGGCCCGCGGCGGGCTTCGCCTCTTGCCCGGCCGCTTTATGGAGATACGCCAGGCCATGGGTCTGCCCAAGAGCAGGAGCGACGAGGCCGCCCGGTTCCTGCGCTCCTACGTGGAAGAAGCCAAGGCCTCCGGCTTCGTGGCCGAGGCCCTGGAACGCCACCGGATCGAGGGCGTCTCGGTGGCGCCGGCGCAGCCGGCGGACTGACGCAGCCGGTCACTCGATCCAGGACGCCGCGGATCCGGTACCGCCGGTCCGCCAGCGTCGTCCCCTGGGAGGCGTCAGCGCCTGGGGGGCTCCCTATCAGACCGGGTCATCCAACCCCAACTGCACCTGCTCCGCCGCCCGCAGCACCGCCCGCGCCTTGGCCTCCGTTTCCGCCCACTCCTTCTCGGGCTCGGAATCGGCCACCACGCCGGCGGCCGCCTGCGCGTACAGCATGCCGTTCTTGATCACGCCGGTGCGGATGGCGATGGCCAGGTCCATCTCGCCGCCGTAGCTCAGGTAACCCGCCGCCCCGCCGTACACGCAGCGCCGCACAGGCTCCAGTTCGTCAATCAATTCCAGCGCCCGCACCTTGGGCGCGCCGGACAGCGTGCCCGCCGGGAAGGTCGCGCGCAGCACGTCCATGGAGCTCATGCCCCGGCGCAGCAAGCCGGTGACGTTGGACACCAGGTGCATGACGTGCGAGTAGCGTTCGATCGCCAACTGGTCGGTCACCTGCACCGAGCCGATGTCGGCGATGCGGCCGACGTCGTTGCGGGCCAGGTCGATCAGCATGACGTGTTCGGCGATTTCCTTGGGGTCGGCGCGCAGTTCTTCGGCCAGCGCCAGGTCTTCCTCGGGCGTGCCGCCGCGCGGGCGGGTGCCGGCCAGCGGCCGGATCGTGACGCGGCTGCGGGCCTCGCCCTGTTCCTGCACCGCTTCCTGCCGCACCAGGATCTCGGGCGACGATCCCACGACGTGGAAGTCGCCGAAATTCCAGAAATACATGTAGGGCGAAGGATTGAGCGAACGCAGCGCCCGGTACAGCGACAGCGGCGAATCGCGGAAGGGCTTGGCGATGACCTGGCCCACCTGGACCTGCATCAGGTCGCCGGCGGCGATGTATTCCTTGGCCTTGAGCACGGCCGCCAGGTAGTCCGGCTTCTGGAAGTCGCGGCGCGTCTCGGTGACCATGCTGGCCTGGCTGTACGGGATCTCGGCCGGGCGGCGCAACTGGGTGCGCAGGTCCAGCAGACGGGTGCGGGCGCGGGCGTAGGCCTCGCGCTGGCCGGGATCGGCGTAGACCATCAGGTAGAGCCGCCCGCTCAGGTTATCGATGATGGCCAGTTCGTCGATCAACAGCAGCAACAGGTCGGGCACCGGATCGCCCATGCCGGCGGGATCGGGCTTGGTGCAAGGCCCCAGCCTCGGCTCGATGTGGCGGACCATGTCGTGGCCGAAATAACCGGCCAGGCCGCCCACGAAACGGGGCATCCCGGGGCGCAGCGCCACCTTGAAGCGCTTCTGGTAGTCGGCGATGAAGGCGAGCGGATCGCCTTCGTGGCGCTCGACCACCTGGTCGTCGGTCACCACTTCGACATTGCGGCCGCGCGCCCGGATGAAGGTGCGCGCGGGCAGGCCGATGAAGGAATAGCGCCCGAAGCGCTCGCCGCCCACCACGGACTCCAGCAGGCAGCTCATGGCGCCGCGCCGGGGTCCGCTCTGGGCGAGTTTCAGGTAGAGCCCGAGCGGGGTATCCAGGTCGGCATAGGTTTCGGATACCAGCGGGATGCGGTTGTATCCCTGGGAGGCCAGGGCCTGGAATTCGACTTCGGTCATGTTTGCCTCGTATCGCGGGGAATGTTGCGGTTCCGCCGGAGACCTTGTCCGGAACCCACGAGCAGACATGCCCCGACGGTCCGGCAAGGACTCGGGCGGGGAGATTCGTACGGGATTTTGCCAAAGGCCGGTCAGCGCGCTGACATACGGCCGGAGAGAATCACCACCACCCGGCAGACGAACGCCACCAGCGCCACCAGGCGCAGGTTTGGACGGACGACCGAGTCATGGCAACCATATGTGCGGGAAAGAACCCTGGGAAGAAACTAGAGCGATGCCGGCGGAACCACCGTGGTCCGGGACAGGACCTGCGACTGGGAAATCCACTGCGCCGCCTCGACAAGCGTGGAAACTATACCATCGGACTCGATGGCATGCACATCGCGCCCCTCGTTGTAGCCATACGGCACGAGCAGCACGCGGCACCCGGCGGCCTTGGCCGCGGAGGCGTCGTTCATGGAGTCGCCCACCACCACGGCCTCGGCCGGGGTGACGCCCAGCAGTTCGCAGGCATGCAGCACGGGATCGGGATCCGGCTTCTTGCGGGCGACGCTGTCGCCGCTGACCACGGCGTCGAAATAGGCGCGCAGCCCGATCCGCTCCAGCAGCGGCGCGGTGAACTCGGCCGGTTTGTTGGTCACGACCGCGATGCGCAGCCCCTGCGCCCGCATGGCTTGCAGGCCTTCGATCACGCCATCGAAGATGCGCGCCGTTTCGCCGTTGACCTCCTGGTAGGCATCGCGGAAAACATCCAGCGCCGCCGGGAAGCGCTCCTGCTCTGCGATGCCGTCCAGGCTGCCCGACAGCGCGCGGTGCACCAGGTTCTCCATCCCCTTGCCGACGAAGGTGGCGATCACGTCCTCGCGCAGCGGCACCAGCCCGAACTCGACCCGCATGATGTTCGCGGCGCGCGCCAGGTCGGGCACGGAATCCACCAGGGTCCCGTCGAGATCGATCAGTACGGCGCGAAAACTCATGCTGGCTCCTTGCTTTCCGGGTTCAGGCTCAGGCGTAGGACGCATCGCCCTTGGCGATCTGCGCACGCATGTCCTTGATGACCGCCGCGTAGTCGGGCTTGCCGAAGATCGCCGACCCCGCGACGAAGGTATCGGCGCCCGCCGCGCGGATGGCGGCGATGTTGTCGGCCTTCACCCCGCCGTCGACCTCCAGCGCGATGGCGCGGCCGGTTTCCGCCTGCCAGCGGTCCAGCCGGCCGCGCGCCTGGCGCAGCTTGTCCAGCGTGGAGGGCAGGAAGCTCTGGCCTCCGAAGCCGGGGTTGACCGACATCAGCAATACGATGTCGAGCTTGTCCATCACGTGATCCATCCAGTCCAGGGGCGTGGCGGGGTTGAACACCAGCCCGGCCTGACAGCCGTGGTCGCGGATCAGCGCCAGGGTGCGGTCGACGTGGCGCGAGGCTTCGGGATGGAAGGTGATGACATCGGCGCCGGCCTTGGCGAACATGGGGATCAATGCATCCACCGGTTCCACCATCAGGTGCACGTCGATGGGCACCTGCACGTGGGGGCGGATGGCCTCGCAGACCATGGGGCCGATGGTCAGGTTAGGCACGTAATGGTTGTCCATCACGTCGAAATGTATCCAATCCGCACCGGCAGCCACGACATTGCGCACCTCTTCCCCCAAGCGGGCGAAATCGGCGGATAGAATGCTGGGGGCGATACGCGTGGACGCGGGCCCGGAAATGGTGAAGGCTGGCATAAGATATTCCGTTTACAGGAGCAGGCCGCTGGGCATGCCTGCGGACGCCGCGCCCGCTGATGCCGGCCCGGCCGGATGCCTCCCATTGTAGAAGCTTGTCAGATCCCTATGGCGCACGCATGAAATCTCATGAACTGACGGTTACCGTACAGCCCCGCTACCTGGCCGAACAATCCGACCCGGGCAAGCGGCAGTACGTCTTCGCGTACACCATCCGCATCACCAACAGCGGATCCGAACCCGCCCAGTTGATCAGCCGCCACTGGATCATCACCGACGGCAATCAGCAGGAACAGGAAGTCCGGGGCCTGGGGGTCGTGGGCCAGCAGCCCCTGCTGCAGCCCGGCGAAAGCTTCGAATACACCAGCGGCTGCCCGCTTTCCACGCCGGTGGGCACCATGCGCGGCACCTACCACTGCGTGGGTGAGAACGGCATGCCCTTCGAGGTCGACATCCCCGAATTCGTCCTCGCCATGCCCCGGACGCTGCACTGATGGGTGAGGTCCCCCCCTATGCGCTGACGCGCGCCCCGAATGGTGGACCCCCAGCCGCTACGCGGCAGCCCCCCGAGGGGGCCGGGACCCGGCTTGGGGCGGCCCGGCACCGGGTCCCGGGGGCGGCACCGGCGGACCGGCGAAGCCGGATCCGCTGTGCCCTGGGTCGGGCGGCGCTCTGGAATATGAGACTCCCTACGGCTCCCGGGCATCCCTTTCGGGCTGCGACGATGGGGATCCGGGCTGCGATGGATCCGGCTCGGCCGGAGGATGTGCGGAGCGCGCAGCCGGGGGATTCCGCCTACCTCGCATGGTCCACACCACGATGAATACCAGTATGGAAAGCGCCAGGAACGCTTCCAGCAGGAGCAACCACATAATGTCCCTTCGCGAGTTCATTGCCAGAAACTGGCATTGCCGCCAATTTAACCGCTTCCCCCTGCCCGCGCTCGCGCTGGCCGCGGCCGTGGCCGGCTGCGCGCAGCCGGCCGGCACGGTGCAGCCCCTGCCGGAGGCGGGCACGGCGCCGGCCCAGCCCGTCGTGACCGCCCCGCCGGCCACGGCGGCGCCCGCGCCGGTGCCCGACGGCGCCAGGCCGCTGCCCCCGCCCGTCCCCCGGCCGGCCAGCAAGCCGGCCCTGCCAAGCAGCAAGCACTTCGTGCGCGGGACCTGGCAGCAGTTGCCGGGATGGCGGACCGATACGGTCGAGGCAATCTGGCGCCCGTTCCTGGCCAACTGCCGGTCCATCATCCTGCGCACCGGCCGGCCGGTTTCCAATACCGCCCCGCCCATGGCCGACCCCTATGCCTGGCAGCAGGCATGCGCCGCCGCGCGCGACCTGCCTCTCACGCCCTCGGCCGACCAGGTACGCGCCTTCATGGAGCAATGGCTGCAACCGTGGACGGTACGCGGCCCCGGCAGCGAAGTCGCCGCTGGCCTGGCCACGAGCTACTACGAACCGCTGGTCCACGCCTCGCGCGAGCGCGGCGGCGCCTACCAGTGGCCGCTCTACGCGGTCCCCCCCGACCTGCTGACCATAGACCTGGGGGGCCTGTATCCGGAATTGGTGGGCAAGCGCGTGCGGGGCAAGCTCGACGGCAAGCGCGTCGTGCCTTACGACACCCGCGGCGAGATCGAACGGCCCGAGCGCCAGCCGCCGGCCATCGTCTGGGTCAACGACCCGGTCGACGCCTTCTTCCTGCAGGTGCAGGGCACCGGCCGCGCGGTGCTCGATACCGGTCCCGGCCAGGGCGGCACCATCCGCGTGGCCTATGCCGACCACAACGGCCACCCCTACGTCTCGATCGGCAAGTGGCTGATCGACAAGGGAGAGCTGACGCCGGCGCAGGCGTCGATGCAAGGCATACGGGCCTGGGCCCGGCGCAATCCCGCCCGCGTCAAGGAAATGCTCAACGCCAACCCGGCGGTGGTGTTCTTCCGCGAGGAAGCGGTCGTCGATCCTTCCGAAGGGCCGCGCGGCGCCATGGGCCTGCCCCTGACGCCCCATCGCTCGCTGGCCGTGGATCCGTCCATCGTGCCGCTGGGCAGCCCGGTGTTCCTGTCGACCACCCAGCCGGCTTCGCGCCAGCCCATGAACGTCGTGGCGCTGGCCCAGGACACCGGCACGGCCATCAAGGGCCCGGCCCGGGTGGATCTGTTCTGGGGATTCGGCGACGAGGCCGGAGAAATGGCGGGCCGCATGAAGCAGCCGACCCGGCTGTGGGTACTGTGGCCGAAGAACGAAGGGGTACCGGCGCCGGCGCGCTGACTCCCGCCCCGGGCCGGCCTCAGCTGGCCTTGCCCAGGGAATCGAGTTTCTGGCGCAGTCGTTCGGCCGGAATCGCGCCCCCCACCCGGGTATCGTCGCCGAAGATGATGGTGGGGGTGCCGGTCACCTGCAACTTCTTGCCCAGCGCCAGCAGTTCCTTGAGCGGCGCATCGCACGTGGCGGACTTGGGCGTCTTGCCGTTGAGCATCCATTCATCCCAGGCCTTGCCCTTGTCCGGCGCGCACCAGACCGCCTGCGACTTGACGGAGGAGTCAGGCGACAGGATGGGATAGAGGAAGGTATAGATGGTCACGTTATCGATGCCTTCCATCGAACGGCGCAACTGCTTGCAATAGCCGCAATTGGGGTCTTCGAACAACGCGATGCGACGCGAGCCGTTGCCCCGCACCTGCTTGATGGCGAGGTTCAGCGGCAGTTCGTCGAACTTCACGGCCAGCAATTGCTCCTTGCGCTCGCGCGTCAAGTTCTTCCGGGTCGAGGCGTCGATCAGGTTGCCGTCCAGCACGAAGCTGACTTTCTCGTCGGTGTAGACCAGCTCGCCGCCGATGCGCACCTCGTACAGGCCATAGGGCGTGCGGGACACGCCCTCGACGCCCACTTCGCCGAAACGCTGCACGAAGCGCTGCTTGACCGCTTCCTCGGTGGTCGGCGCGTTCTTGCTCGCGGTTTGCGCCCACGCCATGGACACGGGCGCGGCCATGGCCGCGGTCAGCAACAGGGAAGTCAGCATGCGTTTCATCGAATCTCCTAAACAGTCGGACCGCGCCCGTCAGGCGCGGGTTCCCGTACCCGACGCACCGTTCACCAGCATACGCTTGAGCAAAGGCACGCGATCCACGAAGTCCAGCCCGGCATTGCGCAGCCAGGCGACCGGCCCCGCCTGGGTGCCGAACAGATGGAACAACCCGTCGGTCACGGCGCGCATGGCCAGCAGCGGCTCGGCGCGAGCCCGTTCGTAGCGGCGCAGCAACCGGGGATCGCCGACGGTGCGGAACGGCTCACGGCCGCCCAGCACTTCCGCCAGCGCCTTGACGTCGCCCAGCCCCAGGTTCAGGCCCTGGCCTGCCAGCGGATGCACCACATGGGCGGCATCGCCCAGCAGAACCACGCCACGATGGGAGAGCTGCGGACAATGCTGCAGGACCAGCGGGAAACCGAACAGCGGACTGCGCACGCGCAGCGCGCCCAGCCGGCCCCCGGTGGCCGCGGCCAGCCGCGCCTCCAGCGCCGGCGCGCGATCCGGCTCGGGCAGCGCCAGCAAGGCGGCGGCCTGCGCGCGCGGCATCGACCAGACCATCGAGACCTGCGGGCCGTCATCGGCATCGGGCATCGGCAGCAAGGCCAGGATGCCATCGGGCGTGAACCATTGGCAGGCGCACTCCTGGTGCGGCAGTTCCGCGGCCAGGTGCACGACGACGCCGGTCGCCCCGTAGTCCGATCGCTGGGCATGCAGCCCCGCGGCCTCGCGCAACGCCGAATCGGCCCCGTCCGCCGCCACCGCCAACCGCGCCCGCAGCGCCTGGCCGCCGGACGTCCGCAGGGTCACCCCATCCGCATCGCGCCCGCCATCGAGCGCGACGAAATCCTCGGTCGTCCAGCGTATGCCGGACCACTGCACCGCCTGCCTCAAGACCCGTTCCAGCTCACGCGACTCGGCGATCCAGGCCAGGTGATCGCAACCGGCCTGCCACGCCGACAGCGCGAGCCGGCCTGGGCGATCGCCCCAGGCGGGCCGATCGCCCAGGATTTCCATCCGCCGCACGCCGGTGATTCGCTCGGCCGGCAGGGCCTCCCAGATCCCGAGGCCGTCCAGCAGTTCACGGCTGGACGGCGAAAGCGCGTAGACGCGCGGATCGAAGCTGCCCACCACCGGCGCGGGCAAGGGCGCGCGCGGGCCCAGCAGGCCTACGCGCAGCCCCTGGCGGGCCAACGCGAGCGCGGCGGCCAGTCCGGCGATGCCGGTACCGACGACGATGATGTCCGCTTGGGAAGAAGTGGCTTGGGTCATGGCAGGAACGACGCTACAGGCGCCAGTGTACAGCGCCGGGCTCAGCCGCCCGCCGCCTGCTCCTGCAATTGCCGGTAGTAGTGGGTCAGGACTTCCTGGCCGGTGCGCACGCGCCGGTTGCTGGGGCAGGGGAACCGCAGCACCACGTCCAGCCGCTTGGGATCGACGGGCTCGATCACGGCCAACGGCTCGCTGGCGGGCAGTGCGATCAGGTAGGCGCCTTCGATATGGCGGAAATGCACGTCCGCCTGTTCCAGCCAGGGTTCGCACACCTCCCTGCCCGCCCGCAGCAGCCGCTCCTGGGCCGCCGGGATGTCGTCCCCCGGCTCCAGCGGCACCCGCACCGACTCGAGCACGAACGTGCCCATGGCCGAGATCGTGCGCACGGGGTTGAGCAGCAGCATCATGTTGGGAAAGCGGCAGACGCGGCCGGTGACCAGGCCCGACGACGTCTGCTCCAGCAGCGCCGTGGTGAACAGGTCAATGGTCAGCACCTCGCCCTTCATGCCGCTCATTTCGATCACGTCGCCCACCGAGTAGGTCCGCTGGGTCGCCCGCATCAGCGACCCGAGCGCGCTCATCACGTATTCCTTGCTGGCGATGGCCACCGCGGCGGCCAGCGCCGCCACCGACAGCGCGAAATGGCGCAGTTGTCCGCCCCAGATGAACAGCATCAGCAGCATCGTCACGATGACGATGGAATTGCGCACGGTCAGGTAGCTGGTGCGGCGCTCTTCGGTCGATCCCGACCCTTTTCCCCGGTAATAGCGCGTGGTGGCGCGCGTGGCGAACATGGCGGCAAGCAGCACCACCAGCGAGACCACGAGCTGGCCAGGGGTATCGGAAGCGGTGAACCACGCCACCAGCCTGTCCCAGAGCGAAACGATGACATCCATGAAGCGAATCGGCATACGCCGGAATGAGCGATCACGCCATTCTACGTTGGCACCGGCCACATGGGCGGTGTATGGTGATGCCTGGGCGCATCGTCGCCCAGGCGGCGCGCCCTGCTTGCGGCGTGCCCCACCCGGGAAGCGGCCGCGCCGCTCTCCCGTGCCAGACCGCGTCTCGCGACGCTACCCCTTCGAGCCTCGACCCGGCCGCCCGCGGCCACGCAGCGACCGGCCGCGGACTCGTCCAACCCCACTCCGAATGGCAACCCGTCATTGAGGATGTCCCGCCGCGTGCCCGTCATGCGGCCTGGTGCAATAAGGAGAACGCATCGATGTTCAAGACCCGACATATCGCCCCCCTCGCCTTCGCTCTGGCCGCCGCGCCCGCATGGGCCCAAGCGCCGCTCAAGACCGACGGCAAGTGGCGCGGTTCCATCAACGCCGGCGCCAGCCTCGCTTCCGGCAACACCGACTCCACCTCGTTCAACCTGGGCGCCAACGCGGGCCGCGCCACGGACCGGGACCGCCTGAACTTCACGCTCACGGCGCTGTACGGAACCAAGAAGGAAAACGGCAACAGCTCCGAAACCGCCAATCTGCTGCGCATGGGCGGCAAGTACGATCGCGACATCACCGACCGGACCTTCGGCTTCGGTTCGCTGGACATCGAACACGACAAGCTGCAGGAACTGGACGTGCGCGGCGTCGCGGCGGCCGGCGTCGGGCGGCACATCATCAAGACCGAGAAGACGATCTTCGACCTGTTCACGGGCCTGGCGTACAACCACGAGCGCTTCACCACCGAGACCCGCAACTCGGCCGAACTGCTGCTGGGGGAAGAGTCCACCCACATGATCTCGGACACGACCTCGCTCAACCAGCGCCTGGCGCTTTACCCCAACATCAGCAACGGCGGCGACTACCGCGTCCAGTTCGACGCGGGCATCACCACGTCCATCACGAAGAAGATCGAGCTCAAGGTCACGCTGTCGAACCGCTACATGAGCAATCCGCAGCCTGGGGTGAAGAAGTCGGACACCCTGCTGCTGACCAACATCGGCTATCGCTTCGAATGAGGGCCCCCCTACGCGCTTCGCGCGCCCCCCAGGGGGCGCGCGCGAACTGGGTATGGGGCCCCTCAGTTCGCGGCGATGCCCCGGGCTTCAATCACCCGCGCCCAGCGCGCCAGGTCCGTGCGCACCAGGCGGGGTACGGGCGTATCCGCTGGGCGAGGGCTATGGCGATGCGGGGTGGCTGTTGCAGACCGAACTGCGCTACCCGATCGGCAACGTCACGCCTTACGGTTTCTTCGATATCGGCCGGGTGAAGATCAACCAGGATCCGTGGACGCCGGGCGACAATAACCGGACGCTGTCGGGCGTGGGCTTTGGCGTGCGGGTGTCGGTACAGACCCAGTGGCTGCTGGACGTGAGCCTGGCCTGGCGCACGCAGGGGGGCAAGCCGCAATCGGATACGCATGACGCGCAGCCGTTGGCATGGGCCAGCCTGGCTTATCGTTTTTGACCCGGGCCGGCAGGCCATCCCTCAAGAAAACCCGTATACGCACGAGCTCGAGAGAGACATATGAAGCGCGCAAGCCTGAACACTACGTATCGCCTGGTCTGGAGCGAGGTCCGGGGGGCCTGGGTGGCGGTATCGGAGATCGAGAGATCGCACGGCAAGCGCGGCGGGCAGCGGCTGCGCCGGCTGGCCGAGGCGGGCCTGATGGTGGGCCTGTTGGCTGCGGGGGCCGCGCCGTCATGGGCGGGGCCCCTGCCCACGGGTGGGCAGGTCACCTCGGGCGCGGGCGTCATCCACCAGAGCGGTCCTGACATGACCATTACCCAGTCCAGCGGCAGGCTGGGGATAGACTGGGCGAGTTTCTCCATCGGCCAGGGCAATTCAGTCCGATTCGTGCAGCCGGACGCAAGCTCGGTGGCCGTCAACCGCGTCACGGGTAGCGACGTCAGTTCGATCCAGGGGGCGCTCAAGGCCAACGGACAGGTGTTCCTGTCCAACCCCAACGGCGTCGTGTTCAGTCCTACCGCGCAGGTGGACGTGGGTGGATTGGTGGCGACCACGCACGCCATTACCGAGAAAGACGGCAAGTACGTGCTGCAAGGCCACAGCGGGGCCGGCGTCGTCAACGCGGGCGCGATCCGCGCCGCGGACGGCGGCACGGTGGCGCTGGTGGCGGCGCGCGTGGTCAACCAGGGCAGTATCGAGGCCACGAAAGGCAACGTGCTGTTGGGCGCGGGCAGCAAGGTCACGCTGGACCTGGGCGGGCCGGTGAAGATCAAGGTGGACGAAGGCGCGATCGACGCGTTGGTCGGGCAGGGCGGCGCGATCCGCGCCGACGGTGGGCAGGTGTACATGACGGCAGCCTCGGCCGACGCGTTGACGTCCACGGTCATCAATCACACGGGCGTGACGGAAGCACGAACCCTGTCCACGGGCGAAGGCGGCAAGATCGTGCTCCTGGGCGGCATGGAAAAGGATCGCATCGTGGTTGCCGGCACGCTTGACGCCAGCGCGCCCACCCACGGCGACGGTGGTTTCATCGAAACCAGCGCGGCGCGGGTGCAGATCGCCGACGACGTCCGCGTGACCACCCAGGCGGCCGGCGGCAAGAGCGGCACCTGGTTGATCGATCCGGTGGACTTCACCATTGCCGCCAGCGGCGGCGACATGACGGGAGCCGTGCTCGGCGCCCAGTTGGGCAGCGGCAACGTCACGATCGAATCCAGTGCCGGCGCCGCCACCGGCAGTGGCAACCTCAACGTCAACGACACGGTCGACTGGAGCGCCAACACCCTCACGCTTACCGCCGCCAACAACGTCAACATCAACGCGACGCTGACCGCCGGCGGCACCGCCGGCCTGGCGATGAATCCGGCCACCGCCAATGGCGCCGACGCGGCCGTTGCCGCGGGCACCGTGAACGTCATGCCCGGCCTGGGCCGGGTGGATTTCACCGGCACCGGCAACAGCCTGAGCATCAACGGCACGCCCTACACCATCGTCACCAGCCTGGCCCAACTGCAGGGAATAGGAGGTGGCCTGGGCGGCCACTACGCCTTGGGCGGCGATATCGACGCCACGGCCACGGCCGGCTGGAACCCGGACGGCAGCGGCGGCTTCGCCGGCTTCAACCCCATCGGAGCGGCGGGCAGAGGCCTGGGCTTCTCGGGGGTCTTCGATGGCCTGGGCCACACCGTCGACGGACTGACCATCAATCGCCCAGATGCCGAGAACGTGGGTTTGTTCGGCTATCTCGTTGACGACAGCATCGTCCGCAACGTGGGCCTGCGAGGTGGTTCGACGCATGGCGGCAACAATACGGGCGCCCTGGTGGGAGTCGTCGACGGCGGCCTGGTATCCCATGCCTACTCGACCGGCGGCGTATGGGGCCGGGACAACGTTGGCGGGCTGATGGGTTCCTTCAATGGCAGGGCGGACCATGTATATGCCACCGGCGATGTCGAAGGCAGCGGCAGCGTCGGCGGATTGCTTGGATATGGTGCGAACACCAGCCTCCGGTATGCCTACGCGAGCGGTAACGTCCGCGGCCGCACTGCCGGTGGGCTGGTGGGGGCCGCCGATTCGTTCTCACCCTGGTACACCTACGCGACCGGAGATGTCACCGGAACCTCTTCGGCTGGCGGCCTGGTGGGTGAACATGACCACGGCACCTTGTGGTATTCCTATGCCACCGGCAAAGTGACGGGCGGGACGACCGGTGGCCTGATCGGGGACAGCGACTACGTCACGGTTATCCGTGGCTATTGGGACATGGACAGCACCGGCCAGGCGCAGGCCTGCGGCGGCTGGGGCACCGCATACTGTTCCAGCGCAGCCGGCGCCGAACCGATCGGCCTGCGCACGGCGGATGCCTTCCGCCAGGACAGCTACGGGTTCTTCAACTTCGGCAACGACTGGTACATGGCGGAGGGCGCGACCCGTCCCTTCCTGCGGTTCGAGTACGCCACCTCCATCGGCAACGCCCACCAGTTGCAACTGGTCAACATCGATCCGTCGGCCAGCTATACGCTGGCTCACGACATCGATATGTCCGTGGCCGACGGCGCGCGCGCATCGGGCATGTGGAGCAGCCAGGGTTTCAGTCCGATCGGCGCCTACGGTCACGATGACCCGGCCGGCGCTTTCACCGGCACCTTCGATGGGTTGGGCCATGTCATAGGCGGCCTGACGATCGATCGGACAACTGCCTACGTCGGCCTGTTCGGCTACGTGGGCAATGGCGGTACCGTGCGCAACGTCGGTCTGGCCAATGCGGCCGTCTCCGGCGGCCGTTACACCGGTGGCTTGGTGGGGGGCAGCCAAGGCGCGATCGCCAACGCGTATGCGACGGGCGTGGTAAAGGGAGGGGCCGACACGGGGGGCCTGGTGGGTGTCAACCAGGGCACGATCACCAACGCCTATGCAGCCGCCACGGTGGAAGGCAGCGACAACACCGGCGGCTTGGTGGGCCATAACTTGAACGGCGAGATCTCCAACGTCTATGCGACGGGAGAAGCGACGAGCGGCGGCACCAGCGGTGGCTTGGTGGGCTGGAACGACGGCACGGTAACCGGCAGTTTCTACGCCACCACCGATGCCGGCGGCAACGCCATCAACAGCCGCGCGGGAGGGGGCAGTCCAGATGGCGTGACCGGCAAGAGGTTCGATGAGCTGCGGCAACTCTCCACGTTCGCCGATGCCGGCTGGAGTATTTCCGACCGGGGAGGCGACGGTACCGCCTGGCGCATTTACGACGGCAACACCGGGCCCTGGCTGAGAACGTTCCTGACACCGATCACGGTGACTGTCGCCGACGGTGGCAGCAAGGTCTACGATGGCAATACGTCGGCGAGCGGTACATATACCCAGTCGGACGCTTCCGCGAGCCTGGACGGTACGGCTGTCTACGCGCTGGACGACAAGAATGCGGGCAGCCGCACGTTGAATGTGTCCGGCCTGTACTCCGGAGACCAGCGGGGCTACGACATCAGTGTCGTTGGAGCCAGCTACCAGGTGACGCCAAAGGCGCTGGACATTACGGGTCTGGCGGCCGAGGACAAGATCTACGACGGCACCACCAGGGCCACGTGGGCGGGCGCGGCCTTGTCCGGCGTGGTGGCGGGCGACGAGGTGGGGCTGGACCAGCGCGCCGTGACGGCTTCGTTCGTCGATGCCGAGGTCGGCGCAGGCAAACCGGTGGCGCTGCACGGCAGTTTCGGACTGGACGGGACGGACGCCTCGAACTACACGCTGATTCAGCCGGCGGCGGGGTTGGCGGCGGATATCCTGCCCGCCTTTCCGCCGTCCGCCGCACGTGATCCGAAAGCCGCCGCGGCGATCACGAGCGCGCAGAGATCGTGGCCGGACATGCGCGCCAGGATCCCGCCGCGGGTGGTCTCCGCCAGCGTCGAGCAGGGTGGGGAGTTCAACGAGGTAGTGAGGATCAGAGGCAGCGGGATCCGGTTGCAATGAAACGCCGGCAGCTCACCGGCTGCCGGGGATTGCCCCGGCCTCCTGCCGGGCCGGCGGTTCGTGCAGGCGCGGCGGCAGGGAGGCGCCTCGCGAAGAAGCGCGGCTTCGTGTAGAATAGCGGGCTCTTTCCAGCAAAAGCCCTTTCTTGGGCGGAAAGATGCGAACTTCGTTCGCCATGGCGCGTTAGCAAAGCGGTTATGCACCGGATTGCAAATCCGTGTAGGTCGGTTCGACTCCGGCACGCGCCTCCAAATTTCTCCTTGTAAATCAAAGGTTTGCAAGCGACGCACCGGTAGCTATCGCTGCCGAGTCTGCTCAAATACCCCTCGAATCTGCTCGAAACCGCTTGAAATCTGCGGTCCAACCGCACGTATACTTCCATATATTCCGTGTAGTCGAGTTCCAGGAATTCATGGCAAATGTGCGTCGGACGCCCGCCGGGCGGTTTGAGCTGACCGTCTCCAGCAAGCTGTTACCCCGCCGGGTGTATCTCACGTTCGATACGGAGCGCGAGGCGCGCGAGTACGGGGAACAGTGCGCAAAATGGTTCAGGGTGGGTATTGTTCCAGAGGGACTGATCCAGCCCGCTGCTGAACCAGCCGCATTGCTTGGGCCGCTCATACGTGCCTGGGTCAAATCTGGACATCCCTCTAAATCCGACGTGGAAATCCTCGATTTACTGTTCGAGGAGGTTGGGTCCGTGCAACTCCGACACGTCACCTACGCCTGGGCGGAGTCGTGGGTGCAGAGGCTCAAGCACGAAAAGAATCTGTCTCCGGGCACGATCCGGAAGCGGGTCCAGGCGCTCGGAAAGGTGTTGGATTGGGTGCTGCGGAAAACGCCGGACGTCATGGCCGGCAATCCGCTCAAGCTGCTGCCGCGTGGTTACTCGACCTACAACGAGATCGATGCGGAAATTCTCACTGCAAAGCAACTCACACCAAAAATTGACATCGAGCGGGACCGGCGGCTATCGCCGGGGGAGGAGGGCCGAATCTTGGCTGCACTCGGTGGCGAGAAACGTCCCGATCGAGAGCGTCCACTGACCGGCCCCGATCTAGCGGACCTGCGCGTACTTTTCCTGCTGATTGCCAATTGCGGGTTGCGACTACGGGAGGCGTACCAGCTCCGGCGTAGCTGGGTCGATTTCTCCCGGCGCATCCTGCGGGTGCAGTCCAGCAAACAATGGCGTGGGCGGGTCAAATTCCGTGACGTGCCTATGACGCCGTTCGTCCACGGGCTGCTGACCGACTACTTAGTTGCATCTGAAGCAGATCATGATGCGCTCGTGTTTCCGTTCTGGAATGGCGATCCAGAGACCATGGCTGCTGTAACGAGCCGATTGTCTCACCGGTTTTCGTCGCTGTTTTCATACGCTGGTTGTGAGGATCTGACGGAACATGACTTGCGGCACGAGGCAACATGCCGCTGGTTCGAAATGCGTTCCCCGGATGGCCACTGGCTGCTGCGCGACGCCGAAATCATCCGCATTATGGGCTGGGCACCCGGGTCTAGCATGGCAGCGCGCTACGCATCGTTCCGTGCCGACGACATGACGAACCGCCTCTGGGCGGGACACTAATCGGGGCACGGTGTCAGTGCCGGCGGCACGCGGCCGCGCCGGCGTCGCTCCACGCGTGCTGCGCTCGTGGGTGCCTGCACTCTCGGCGCGCGTCGCTGCGCACATTCCATCGCGGCCAGTTCCGATAGCCTAGCCATCAATGCCGTTCGAGGATAAACCCAAGAGCGTCCAAACTTGAGCCCGGGCAGATCCCCGTCTCGGGTTTTCATTTCCACGGTCTTCTCGTCACAGCGCAGCATCGCGGCCACGTCAGAGACATCCAAAATTTCATCGTGCATCGTGCGCTCCCTCCGTCACAGCGCGAATTCCATCGGCAACCAATGATTGGATGGCGGCCAGATGCTGGGCATGGCCGCCGGGCATTGCAATGGGGTCTAAGCTTTTGATTTCGCGGGCCACGTCGAGCGCGATGGTGTCGATGTCGATTGTCTGTGGACCGACGAACTCCACCAGGTGTCGCGCACATCCGAGGATCGTGGACTCCCAGGGCGCGATGTCGTCAACACCGGCGATGTGCTCGGACGAGATCGTTAGGATACCGGCGCCCTCGGCCTGTACCGTTACGGCCCAGTTCCTGGTCATTTCGCAGCCTGCGGGGATGTCTGGTGCAGGAGCCATCATCGCCGCCTCCCGGCCGCGAATTTGCACCGACAACCGGCGCAGATGTCCGAGGGGTCGCACTCAGGCGACGGATCGCCTGCTGGTGCTCCGCACGTGACCCCGAGCCCCGACATGTCGAGCATGCCGTCCTCCAGGAATACGTGGTCGTAGCCGGCCGCCCGCAGCTTGTCTGCGACCTCGCCATAGGCGATGGGGGACAGCTCCAGGATTGCGAGTGTGTGGGTCATGGCTGCTTCCTCGCTGGGCGCGCGCCGCGGCCGGCGTTGTACTCTGCCCAGGCCTCGTCTTCGGCTTTCTGGGCTTTCGAGTAGGGGCCTGGCGGCGGCAGGGCGCTGAGCCGGCCTGCGGTGTGACATTTCCGGCCGTATGCCTCCATGTCGGCGGCGGTGTAGATCAACGGCTCGCGGCCAACCTGCGTTTCCGCTGACCCGATGGCCTTCCTGGCTCGGGGGAGGATTGGCAGCCTGGCGGCCGGCCCATCGCCCAGCGGTTCTTTCTCAACATCGACGCCAATGGCGCGCAGGTCGTCGTCAATGCGATCGATGCGCGACTCCAGCACCGCGACGACGTGCTCGCGGACGGCGTCCAGAATTTCGTCATCCTGGTAGTTGCCCTGGATTGTGATGCCGAGGCCATTCCCACGTACCAGGGTAATTTTGAACGCCAATTCCCGCCGTTGGTCGTCGAGCAGCTTTGCTTGCTGAATGTCGTTAAGCTTCATGCTCCCTCCGTCTTGCTTGCAGGGGTGGGGCTGAAGAGGTCCGATACCGCTTTACGGCTCCTGCGGGTTTCCCTGGCATTGGTGGCGTGGTGCTGAGCGTCGTACCGCAAGTGGCAGCGTTGGCACCATGCCCGCAGGTTCTCCATCGCGCAGTTCTCCGGCACATGGTCCAGATGGGCGACGGTCAGCACAATCTTCACGAAGGCGGCGACCTCGTAATCGTTCAAACGGCGACGTCCTAGATGCGTACCCGTGTTCGCGTCGTATATGTGGGCATCGTCGGTCATGTAGGTGTCAGCGTCGGAACCTGCGCCGCGGCAAACGCGGGTGAGGTGCTGCGCCTTGCAACGCTCGCACCGGTGCCCTGCACGCGCCAAAACGGCGCCCCGGATCTCTGACCAGTTTTCTGGGTAGCGTGCCTTGTTCTCGGGTTTGATCGGCATCACTCCCCCTTCTCGGTTGCAGGGGTGCTGCGGGCGGCGTCGATGGCAGTCCGAACTCGCCCCCGGTCGCCGTCGCTGATCGAATCGTCCTCGCAATCGACGTGGAACGCGCGGATTTCGCCGGCTGCATCCTGGTAGATCCCGTTAATGTCGGTGAAATACTTTTCCAACCAGTCGAGGCGCGCCCCGTCCCTCGCATCGCCCTGCGGGGAAGGGGCGCGGCGGTTCCAGGCATCCGCTACCGCCCCGGCAGTTTCTGCGATCATGCCGGCTTCGCAGCCGCCGCACTCAACTGTGGCACTGCCGGCGTGATACGGCATGTCGATGATGACGTGCTGGTGCGGCGGGTGCTCTTCGAGGTGAGCGCTGCCCCCGCAGAACGGGCACGGCAGCAGGTTGATGTCGTCGGCGCTCATTTGGCGGCCCCCAGGGTTGTGGTGGTTTCCAGGCTCACGCAGCCTTTACCGCAGTGCTGGGTGTAGTTGCTGGTCACGTTGAGGGGCGGTCTGGTGATGTAGACCGCGCGCCCTGCGTCGCGGAATCGATAAACCGTGATGCCGTCGTGTGTAAAAAGTTCTTCGACGGTGATCTCGCTGTTGTCGGTCGGGCTCGTGGCAATTGGCTCCTTCGAGCAGCCGGCAACGATGAGCGCGCAGAGCGCCGTGGCGAAGAGCTTCATCCCTCACCCCCTTCCCGCAGGGGCGAGCCCGCAGCAATGGCGGCAACCAGCATGTCTGCCGCTACGTCCACCGTGTGCTGATCGCCAGCCATGGACAGGGCGCGCATGGCGTTCCCGATGGGGGTGTTTGCGTCGATCAGGCCCACGTTGAACCACTGTGAGCGATAGGCGCGCCAGCGCGCCGCGTCAGGTGCGTCGTTGGCCTTTATCCCCTCGCTCACCACCTGGCCGACGATATCGCACAGGCTGGCTTGCTTTGCCGCGCCGTCCTCGCCGTTGAGCGCGACATCCAGTTGGCGCACCAGGCGCCGGTGGTCGGCCAGCACCTCCTCGTAGTCGGCGATGGTGGCCTGGTTCGAGGATGCCGCTACCGGCTCGCTCCCGGTGGTGCGCTGCACGCCGGCGCGCGCTTCCTTGTCGCGGTCGCTGTTCGTCCTGAGAGGCAGCGGCGGATTTTGGTGCCAGAAACGCTCATGCGCCCAATACCCAAACGCCGTCACGCCGTAGCGCCCGAATCCGTGGTTACTGACCACGCCCAATTGCGCAAGGCGCTTCACCGCATCCTTTCCGATGTCGTAGCTCTCGTCGTCTTCGGTGGTCTCGATGAACCGGTGTAGGGCATGCTGGTCGGCTTCTTGCAGGAACGGCGCATCCCCATTGGCGGCCGGTGCCTGGGCGCCTACACACTGATTGGCCTGTGCCTGCCAGTCGGGGTCACCTATCGCGTCCAGCATGTGTTCGACGCGCGCCAGGGCGGTGCACAATCCCTCATCGCGGCCCGCCGTTCCGCCGGTGGTTCGCGCGGCTATGATCAGCCGCTTCACGCTGGGCAGGAAATCGTCGGGCGTGGCCGGTGCCTGGCCGGCAACGGGGGTGGCATTGCTGCGCATAACGCTGGCCGCCAAAAACGGGTCAGATTCCAGTTGTGAGATAGTGTGCTTGGGCGACCCATCCGGATTGCAGCGGCGACACGGTACAGCATGTGGATATCCGGTCGTATACGAGGTGTACCAGCCTGATCCATCGCCGCAGCCGGCGCATTTCCAGCGACGGGGAGTCGCGGAGTGGAACTTGCCGACAGGCGTCACGTCCTTGACCTTCCCCTCGTCGATCATCCACTGCGGCGGGGCCTCACGGCTAAATTCCTCTCGCCAGTCCTTCCAGCCTTCTTGCAACAGCGCGCCGGCAATCTGGTAGAGATACCCCACCGGCTCCGCGCTCGCGGCCGGTGCCTGCCCGAATCGTTGCAGCAGGTCGCGCGCAAATTCGATCACGCCTGGCGCTCCAGCGTGATACTGCGTTCCGTGCTCCGCTTCGGGGTACTTCGTCGGCGTCTCGCTGAAATACCGCTCGCCGACGTTCAGGGCGATGATTTCCTCATCGCTCGGCGCTGCCTGCCCGCTGGCCTGCGCCCCCAGCATCGCAATCGAGAATTCCAGCGCGCGCTGCTCATTCGGACCGAGCAGCTTTTCCTCGCGCTTGAATCGTTCCAGGAACCATGCCGCGCGGCTGGGGGTCATTTCACCGCTCATGGCTCGCTCCTTGGGTGGTGAGGGCGGATCGCAGGCGGACATTCGCCAGTTGCGCCTGCGATGCAAACGGGCCGATCTTGGTCTGGTGCTTGGCGTACAGTTCGGCCAGCACGTCACAGGCAAACTGCACCGCGTCGGCCAGTTCACTCGGCGCAGCTTGGGCTGCTGGCTGCGGGGCGGCGTGATCCCGGTAGGCCACGAACGCGGCAGCATCCAGGTCAGCCCCGGTGAACCCCTGCCCGGTTTCCAGGAACAGCCATGGGCCTTTGCTGAAAACTTCCAGCGGCGCCACCGGCCGCGCATCCTCTCGGGCCTGCGGCGCTGCCAATGCTTGTTCGGTTCGGCGGCTCAGCAGCGAGCCGGCGTAGCCAGGCGTGTTGCGTAGGTCGTGCTCATGCCGAAACCGTAGTTCGCTTTCCAGCGTGACAGGACCGCAGCGTTCATCGTCCGTCTCCTGGGCCTGCGGCGTGGCAACCTGTAAGGATTCCTTAACAGTTGCCTGCTGCGCTGCCTGTACGGCAGGGGAGGTTGCTGCGAGGTGCTTGGCGAGCGCGCAGGCGAAATCAGCCGCCAGGGTCTCGCTGATGTAGCGGGTGAAATCGTGGCGGTGCAGGCGCTTGGGGAAATACTCCGCGATGTAGCCGCGCCCGCCCGCCGACGTGCCCAGGTCGTAATGTCCGATGGGCTCCTGCGGCGCTGCCTGTACGGCAGGGGCGGTGTGCCGCTGAAACTCGGCCAGAGCAGCCTTGAAATGCTCGGCATAGCCCTGCTGGTCGGCGCCCCAGTTGAGCAGGCTTTCCTCGCCCCATACACCATCGCCCTCGGGCTCCGGCGGTACTGGCACGCTCAGCACGCTCTCAACCACGCTCAGGCACCAAGAGCGCCGAATAGCGTTCTCGATGTTCACCATGAGAATGCCCGGCTGACGTGCCTGGGTGCCGATGTGGAACAGGCCATAGATCTGCGCCAGCGTATTCTCGGCCTCGCTCGGCGCGGCAGGGGCTGCCAGGGCGGCCCGTAAAATCCTCGGCGCCCACCAGGCCGGATCGCCAATGACGGTGCCGGCGGGCATCTCTCGCGCCAGCCACGCTACGAACGCTTCCCGCTCGTCGGGCGGCACCGTTGCAGCGGCAGGCCGGCCGAAATGCGATAACGCCATCTCGACCAGGCCGCCACCGACCAGCCAGTGGATGAACCCGTCGCCGTCCTGGCCTGCCTGGGCTGCGATAGTGCGTGCGCCATGTTCGAGCGCGCTCTCCACGGGGATGGGCATTGCAGCGGCCGGCTGGGCGCGCAGGGCAGCCACGCATCGCAAGATGCGGTCGTATTCGGCCTTGGCCTCGTCCTCGCCGGTCCAGTCGTCAGGGGCTGACGCACGCGTATGGCACTCGCGCAGGTCAGCCGCTGTGGTCGTCAAAATGTCGATGGCATCGTAGATCGCGTCCGTCGGCGCAGCACTCTGCCCGCTGGGCGGTTGCGTGCCAGCGTCGTCAACCACACGAAAACCAGAACTGTCGGGCTCGACGTGCCAACTGTTGGATTTACACATGAGCGATTTCCTTATAGGGCAGCCAGGTGATGGTCGGCCGCCCAGTTACTTTGCTGATGACGACGGCGCCCTTGCTGTCCACCTTGGGACCGCGGACCATGAGACACCCCCCCCTGACCTCGGTAGAGCGTCGGGCGATGTCCAGCCATTCGTGGGCGAACTGGGGCGCGTCGAACGCGGGCGAGATCTGGCGCACGGCACGTTTCTCGAAAAGCTCCTCGGCCCGTTTGTCCACCAGGGCGGCGCGCTCTTCGCGAGAGATCTGGCGCCGGCGCGCGCCGTTCTCGTCGGGCACCGTCCAGCCGATTTCATCCTCGGCCATGGCGCGAGCGGCCAGCGCAGTCATGCCAAACACGCAGAAACTACTCATCGTCGCCTCCATCCAGTTGCGGCCAGTGCAGGAGGAACCACATGGCGGTTCCGGTTATGCCGAGGGCGGCGTCGACCAGCAGGTCAACGGCAAGAGTTGCTAGGACCATGCTGACACCTCCTGGGTTATGGAATACGATCCGTCCGGAGGAGCGGAGCGATGAAGAAATTGGACGTTTTCGAGCGGGTCACGAATCTTTTCCTGCTCGTGTTGGTGGTATGCGTGGGAGCTTGGCTGCTGGAGCGCGCAGTCAGTCAGTACGGTGGAAAGGCGTCTGACTGGGCGGCTTGGGTTCAGGCGCTGGGGTCTATTGCCGCAATTCTTGGCGCATATATCCTTGGCGAAAGGGAATATCGTCGGGCGCGTGACGAGCGGCTTAAAGAACTGAGAGAGCAGCGAGTGTCCGCTATCAATAGGTTCATGGCTGCTATCGATCTGGCCTGCAATCGGGTCGGTCATCTGCAAATCTGCCTTGAGGGCGATCCACCAGAAATCGTTCCAGAAAACTTGGCAGACGTAGATCGATGTACTGGAACCGTCAAGGATGCAACAAATACGTTGGCGATCAACCCAGCTCTTTGGATCGCTGGAAATCAGGTGGCGCAGGCCATCTGTCGAGTTCATGAAGCAAGCTTGCGAGCTGTGGCGACAGATCCTTGCGATCCGAACTTGTTTGACGATGCAATTCGTCAATGCAGCAACATGCTGCGCAGCTCGGAGAAGCTGATTGAAAGGTGCAAAGAGATGCTGTAGCGCCTGAGATTGTGAAGATGAGCGTCTCATGGTTACAGGGGCTTTGTCGGATCATTGATGTTGGCGATTAACAGTTGGCGCAGCCGGTGGATCTCGTCATTCGCGTTCAGCAGTTCCACGGAGCGCTGATGCAACGCGATCGTCTGGCGCTCGTAGAGCCGCTTGGCGATGTCGCGGGCCGTGCAGGCGCTCTCGTAGTCAGAGCGCGGAACAGTGGAGGAGGGCAGGCGCACCGTGCGCCGCCGTGCGGGGATGGTTTGCATGTGCATGCTGGCTCCTAGGTGTGCTGCGGCATGAGCCCCTGGGCGTGCGCATAGCCCGCCTGGAACTCGTCGAACTCGGGGGAATTGGTCGCGGGCCGGCCGTAGCGACCCAACGGGTCGGCCATGTACCGCGCCGCGTGGGCGACCATCATTCCTTGTTTGAACGCCTCGGACCGCTCGACGCCGTCGCGCTGAACCATCCGTTCCGTCCAGGCCCAGGCGGATTCCCGGCGGTAGATCTGACCCTCACGTCGCGGGTTCATGTAGCCGCGGCGGTGTCGCTGTCGCAGGTACGTCATTGCGGCTCCTCATCCAGACGGAATGCGCGCATGAACCGCGGCGGGTCGTAGCGGCAAACCTCGTCCTCGGGCAGGCAGCGGGCGAACCGGCGGCAGTGCGCGAAATGCGAGCAATCCCTGCACGTGTTCCCGGCGGGTAGCTCCTGCATCGGGTCATGCCCCGAGCCTCGTCGACGTGGCTGCATGGGCGTAACGGCTCCGTACGTCATGACGGTCGCCTCCTGCGTTGGGTGACGCCATCCGGGCGCCGCGGTACTGCTCTCCATCAAGGCCGGCCGCTCCCCGCTCCCATACGGCAGGGTGTTCCTCGCAACGGGCCAAATCGATTTGTGCTGCGTCGCCAACACGCAGCCGAGGAACGGCCGGTCTTGATGGACCTGGGCATAGGTCAGATGACCTCGTCCCAGCGGATTCGGCCCCGCCACACATGCCCGCAGCTCACGCACCGCAACTGGTGTTTGACCCGGCCGTCATTGCCCTGGTGGTGGCCCCGGACATGGCAGCTCGGGCACGTGCGCTCGACCAGGACGGGCCGCACGGCTGCAAAGCCATAGGGGATGACCGTGGCTGGTGAGGTGTGCATGATCTGGCCCATCAATCCAGGCCCGTTTCACGCGGAGCGGTTCGAATCAAACGCGCTGCCTCTTCGAAGGTCTGGGCAAGCCGCTCGCGGCGCTTGACGGATTTCGGGAGCCAGAACGTCACTGCGCTGCGGTCGTCGTCCTCAGGCGGGTGATGCAGCTTGTCGCTGCTATGGAGCACGAATTGCACGGCGCTGTAGGTAGTGCCAGTGTTGCTGGGCTTCTCGATCCGATGGACTTCATCGGTCAGTTCTTGGCTGTAGACGTTGATTCGCATGGTCACTTCCTCCGGGCCCCAACGGGGCGGTTGGGGTGGAGTTAGGCGGTGGCTTTGGCGATGGCGGCGCGGAGTTGTTTCGCCGCGGCCTCAAGCCGCACGAACCATTCCGGTACAGGACCGTCGGGCAGCGCCTGGTAGATGTCTTCGTAGGCGCATTCGATGGCGTCGGCGGATTCGACAGTGCTAGCCAGCAGCTCAGGGGCGCCCACGATCAGCTTGGCGTTGGCCTTGTCCTCGGTCAGCGTCAGGCCGTTCATCCGAGCTACAGGGCGATCGGCAGTGACGATGTGCGTTTCGTTGCCGGCATCATCGATGAGCCACGGTCCCAGTGTGTACTTCGCTGCCATTCCCATCCTCCTGGTGTGTGGGGATGGAAGAATTATTACCCATAGGTATCTTTTGTGTAAATACCCTTAGGTAATTATTTTTGCGGGCACGCAGGATATGATCTTGTTACATATGGAAAGAGGGGGGGGCATGAGGAAGCTTGCTATCGCGGTGCTGATGGCGGCCGCGCCATTCGCGAAGAGTTTCGCTGCCGAATCCGCGCTGACGGTGTTTCGAGGAGCCACAGGGATGCCGATCGTCATCTGCAAGATGTATGGCAGCGGCGTGATGAAAGGCTACAGCTACGGCGATGACGCGAGAGCCAAGCAAGACAGCGAGAAGCTCGACGGGTGCATTGCAAATGCAGAGATCAGCGCGAAATCAACATTTCCCGATGCACTGGCGCTGGCGCAGGAAAAGGGCGCGGGAGATGCTTTGAAGACCTACTACGCCGTGTGGCTGTCGTCGCTACGCGGGGCCCGTCCTCGCGCGGAGGATAGCGAGTACAGCTATGTGCAGCGCGTGAACGCGAATGACCAGCGCTTAGAAGATGCCTGGGCGAAAGTAGAAATTGACGCGGGACTCTAATGGACGGGATAGACGGACCCTCGAAGTTCAACTGGTGGGCACTTGGAATAGGGCTTGAGGCGGCGTTTCTCGCCTTGGCGCCAATGGCGCTGCTGGCACCTCTTCTGGTAATTGCCGCAATTGCCGCAACCACGGCGATGCTTAGCGTGGGTGTCATGGTTGGGTCTGAGGCTGGCGTCGACGACGAGGACTTGAGACTCGCTCTCCTCGCCGTTCTGGCCATCGTGGCGACGACTTGGTCACTAATCCAGTATTGGATTCTTGCCGTGGCGACTTCGAAGAGGAACCCGTACCGGTTCGGGCTGGGCTTCTGGCTTGCTGCCGTTAGTACGATGACCCTGATGGCAACGCTGGGGAAGGTCGGCCTATTCGGACTCCCCGCCGTATTGGGAGCCATCCATTTCATCGCTATTCAGGTGCGGTGGCGTCAAAGAGAGGCAAGGGCCTAAGTCTAGCCCTCCTGCCTCTCCAAACGGCTTGCCTGAGCCGGTGCGCGCGGCCGGCGTGCAGACGTCTGCACAGACGCAACACCCCGCGCACGGATATCCGGAGAGAGTGTGAATAGTGAACGCCGAGACGGCCGAAGCGCCTGATAGGAGAGAACGGCATGACGAGCATTTCCCAGCTTCATCAACAGCACATAACGCATCTGCAAAAGCACACTTACTTTTTGATGGCGTCAGCGGGCGCATGCCTCGGTTTTGCGATCACGCAGACATCGACAGCTATGCTCGCCTGGCCGCACGTGCCGCTAGGCATTGCGGTGCTTGCTTGGGGACTAAGTGTCTGGTGTGGGTGCAAGTTTAATGACCGCCTGGGCCTGACCCTATATGCAAATTTTGGGCTGTTGGAAGCGCAACAGCGTGTGTTACGGGGACAGATGCCGGCCGAATATGGGGCTTCGGCTGTATCGACAATCCGGGATGCAGCGGAAGGTCACTCGGACATGGCAGCACAGTTTGGGCTGTGGCAGTTTCGGCTTTTCGTGTGGGGCATCATTGCTTTTCTAGTGTGGCATGTGTGGACGATGTGGCTACGGGTTCCGGCAACAGGTCTTTCTTAGTGCTGGACGCACGCCTGCACCCACTCCGCGCGCGAGGGCAGGGGCCAGACAACAAAAAGCCCAGCTTGGGGGCTGGGCTATTGGCTACGGCTTTGCCGGCAGATCCCCGGCGATCGCGATTGGTTCAATATGGTCACTGCTTAGGGGGGGCGGCCGCAGGAGGCACTAGCACCCCAGCTTCGGCGAGTTGTTGAGCCAACAGCCGCTCGATCATGCGATGAAGAAGGGTTAGATCGAGCGGTCCCGTCGCAAGAGATGCATCAGCGGCGCGAAGCGCCTCGACATACTCATCCCTGTTTTCACGAAGCAGTTCGGGGAGTATGCGATTGCCCGGAAGCCAACCGCCAGCCTTTACACATAAAACAAAATAACAGGCAGCGCGCGCTGTTCGCCCGTTGCCGTTAATAAAGGGGTGGATATGATTGAGCCGCCAGAGAACGAGCGAAGCAAGGGCAACAGCATCAGTTGTTGCCCACTGCGAGTTTACTAGATTGACAAAGCTATCCATCTGCGCCTGCACCCTGAAGTGCTCAGGCGGCAGATAGCTTCCCACGCGGACGGGACATGGACGAAACTCGCCCGGGTTGGTATGTAGACAAGCAATCGCCTGATAATTAAGCGCCTTAATTATCTGCTGGGAAAGCCAGACTTGCTGAGCTTGCACGGCCGCAAGCACCATAGACCTTAAAAAATCGTATTGTCGAGATCCGTTTGAAGCTTCTAGCTCTCTATAGATCGGATGGTCTTCTGTATTGGTAAGCTCGAATACGATCACGGACGGTCAGCCTCCAGATTGTTGCTCCACTAAGCGCTCAACTTCTTGTCGAGTAATCTTAGTCGAACCGCTCATAATACTGAAGACGTATGACACTTTTTGCTTGTGTAGATCTGCACGTGTCGGCGTTTTTTCAACCGCGCTCTTCAGGGTATCCAACAAAGCAGGGCTGGTCTTGAGGGAGATCGTATGCATCTGGTTCTCCAATCGCGCACGGTACCGGGTTTTCCGGGCTAGGTGACGTAAAAGCGATAAAACTTCCGGGAGTGCTTCACTCGGGAAATTTATGAAAAGTTTGAGACTATAGCATGACTAGAGGTCTTCCGCCGCTAATCTGCTTTTTGTCTCGCGTTCTCACTTTTTACAGCGTAGACCTTCCAATGTCGATGAAATTTACCTTTCAAGCGCAACATTGGGTTGCTCCGCCTCAATGTCAAGGCTCTCGTTCCCCTCATGCTTCGCTTTTGTTGACTTAAAAACATCACGTAGTTGTGCGATGGCGAGGTGCGTGTGTGACCCGTGTCCTCAAATCTCTTCTGCCTGTAACAACACCGCTCTTCCTATCATGAACGTTGCCTCATCGGCATGCACGGGCGGAAATTGCGTCTTGTCCGGGTTGTCGGAGGTCAGGTACCAGCGATTGAGTTGCTTCTTCAGGCGCTTGAGGACGAACTCGCCATCGTGGTTGAACGCGTAAACGATGCCGTTGCGCCGTTCGGTGTCGCCCGGGTTGACCACTACTACATCGCCCTCCTGGACGCGTGGCCACATCGACATGCCGCCAACGTGGGAAGCAAACGCCACTTCGGGGTTGATGCCGCGCTTGGCCAGCCAGGCGCGAGGAACGTACACCGCGCCTGCCGTGCCGTTGCCGGTCTGATCGAGCGAGAACCCAGCGACGCCGGCCCGGATCTTGATCTTCTTCAGGGGAATGGCGACATAGCCCGGGTCGTTCGCTGCCTGTTCGACCGGTAGGACGATAGGTTGAGGTTTCGCCTTTGGTGCCGCCAGCGCCGGGGCGACCTCCATCTTTAGGCTGAGCTGGGCGATAGCCAAAGCGATAGCACCCTCTAGGCGCCTCAAATCGGCGTCACCCAGCGCGCGCACCGTTTTCTCCGGGATGGAAGGGAAGGGCCAGACCATCTCAGCAGACTCCAGCGGCGAGGCGTTGGCCGCCGAGTCGTCGCCCTCCACCTCGCCAAGCCAGTCAGGGAAATGCCTGGTAAGCAGTTCTGCGGTGTCCTCTCCGATTCGCTTTCGGCCCTGCTTCCCTTCGGGGTACAGCATGCGCGACACGTAGCTCGGCTCTTTGCCGATCGCTGCCGCGATCTTAGCAATGGCGCCCCACCCAAGTTTTTCCTTGAGCCGGGCAAGGGCCTGCCGCCTACGTTCGAATTTGTCCATGCCAGGATTTCACTAAATGCTTACCTGCGAGTAAATAACCTGTGGGTATTGCAAATATGCTTACCCACGGGTAAGCTTTATCGTATGAAAGAGCTAATTGCTTACCTGAACGGGATGAGTCGGCCTGCGCAGATCGACTTTGCTGGACGTTGCCTGACGTCTGTTTCCTACCTCCGCAAGGCCGCCTCGGCCGGGCAGGTCCTTGGCGACAAGCTTTGCGTCTTGATCGAGCGTGAGTCGGGTCACGCGGTGACGCGAAAGATGCTCCACCCCGACGACTGGCAAGAGATCTGGCCCGAACTTGAGCGGGCGGAGGAAGCACGATGAAGTTTCTGCCATCGTCAGACCATCCTCGCCACAATTCTCCGATTCGGGGGAGGGCTTCTCTTGCCGGTCGCGATCCGGGCGTGGCCCGCAGGGCAGTGAAGAAAGACTCCGCTGGATTGCGGTTGCAAGAACGTTACCTCACCGCGAGCTGCGCAGTTTGCGCATATGTACACAGGCGGTTCTATCGGCTCTTCATCAAGACTGTATCGGCGGCGAACCATTGCGCCCGTTGGAAGCCGGTGAAGCACGTATTCCTCAAGTTCAGCGCGGCGATCTTTCAGTGCGCGAACTTCGTCTTCCAGTGTTTGCTTCTCTTGCAGAAGCGCCGCCTTGTCCTCTCGGAGCGAATCAGCGAGCGCGAAGGCTTGGACGGCGAGCATCTGCATGCCAAGCGTCTTCTCGTTCAGCTGTGCGACGAGCTCAATGCGTTTCGCCTCGTCGCGTGCGGAGACCAAGGCCTTGCCAAGGTCGAGGATGCCGGTCGCGAGGGGAATCAAAGACAAGGGGTCCATGGGGGCTCCTCCCAAGAAGTCGGGGAAATGTCGGGTTGCGGTGACACCAACTTTACTTCGGGACGGGGCGCCCACTCTGAAGAGAAGGAGAGCATCGATGCGTAGATCTCTGCTCGATCGCTTCGCCAACTGGGTGTGCGACCTGCGCTGGGTGTGGAGCTGGGCTGCCCGGCACAACGGCCCCTTGGCTGGACGCCTTGCTGTGTTGTGCGTTGCACGCTGTGTGGGCGTGCCGGTCGGCTGGCGGCACTTGACCGGTCGAGTTTGGATCACCGACGACCTCGATGCTGGTATTTCGCCCCACGAAGGTTCGGCGGGGGCACCCGTTGCCCCGGCCGAGCTGAGCGTGGACGCAGCAATGGCTGCGTCAGAGTTCACTGTGCTGGCGGAGTCCGAGGTGCCACATTCGCGATTTGCTGGAGGCCCGTTTTCAGCGCCTCGATCATGTCTGGAATCGAATCCGGGTGAATCAGCATCCAGCCTGTATCCCACTCCGTCTGTGCCTGAGGCCCCTTGTGCCGACGAACGAGGTGCTTCATGACTACCGCGGCGCGCACGTTGCCCTGCTCGTCTTCCGCTCCGATCGTCTTGATGGTGGCCAGCTTCAGTTCTTGCAAGGCTTCCATGATGTTTTCGTCGCTCATGCCGGGCTCCTTGGCCGAATGGCCAGGGTTGGGGAACTCTGATCATAAGGCTTCGGAGCCAGCCTCCCATCAGTGCAGCGTCTCGCGCTGCTGCGGGTGCACGGGAGTGCCGAGCGCGGCTGCGGCGCAGATCTCCGAGAACACCGCCAGGACGGCGGTTTCGCTCGGCGCTGTCAGGACGCTGCCGGCGACGATTGTCGCCACCTTGAGCCGCTGTTCTGCACTGATTGCTGCGTCGATCTCCGCCTCGTCCATGCCCAACTCTCGGGCGTTCTCGACCCACTTTCCAAACGTCATGCTGGCCTTCCTCCGAAAAAAGGCGATGGTCGCGCCGGTGCACGCCAACGTCGATGCGGGGTTCCCGAATCGTGGTTTGTGCGTACGCGGCAGGCCTCGTGTTCATGACGTCAGTTTGCAGCCCGCTCGCGCGGCGCGAAACCCTGAAATTTCCGTTTTTAAGGGCGCTCGATGACGTGCCGATCCTCAGAAATCAACTGGCTTGACGTGCTCTACACCGCAGTACGTCAGGCGCCGGGCGGCGTGGAGTCCGCTGCTCGCTTCCTCTCGGAGCGGCGAGGCAGAAGCATCCACCGCGAGACGTTGCGGGCGAAGCTGCGCGGAGCCGATGGCGAATCCATTTCCGTCGAGATGGCGGAACTCCTGACCGAGTGGATGGAGGATATGCGCTGCCCCGATGCTCATGACTGGGTGCATGCGTTCTGCGGCCGGTGGGGATTGGTCGCCACGCGTCTGGACGCATGCGCGCCGGAACAGGTTGGGTTGCCGGCGCTGATGGCTGCACACATGGAGACATCCAAGCGTACGGGCGCCATGGCCCAGGAAATCCTCGCCGCTGCGGAAGATGGCGTGCTGGATGAGCGGGAAGCCGAGGCCATCGAAGCGCAGGCAAGGGAAGGCCAACGTGCTCTCGAAGAGTTGATCGTCATCAGCCGCCGGGCGGCGAGGAGGGGGCAATGAAACGCATTCTCCCCGCTCGCAGAGTGGGACAGCGGCCGCTTGCGATTGGCGGACACATCTCGAATCCCGGCCAGGCTCTGCTGGCGAAGCTAAAGGAGGGCAGCGAGATGATCCTGTCGCCCAGCTTGTTGATAGCCGTAACGGACGTCGCGACCAACAGGTTTGAGATTTCCGTGACCTTGAACCCCTACCAGCAACCCGATGGCCGGATCCAGATCGGCCCCACCGACGTATAGGAGCCATGAATGGCAAAGAAATCCAAAGACGTGTACGGCTCCGATGGGCAGACCAATCTGCTGACGTTCGACCCGGAGCGTTTGGTATTGGTGACCGATGAAATGTCGCCGCTGTACGACGACCGCGTCAATCTGCCCGTGGACGACGCCCTGGCACGGAACATTGACTATCAGGGCGTCCTGGAACCGATCGCCATCGCAAAAAATCCGGAGACTGGCGCGGCTGAGGTTGTGTTCGGCCGGCAGCGGGTGAAGGCTGCTCGTCTCGCGAATGAATGGAGACATGCCCGCGGCGAGGCGCCGTTACTGGTGCCCGCCGTTGTGTATCAGGGCAAGCGGCAGAGCGCACTCGATGCAATCGCCAGCGAGAACGAGGCGCGTAGGGCGGACAGCCCCATCGGCCGCGCGGAGAAGATGCGGCGGCACCGTGCCATGGGCTACGGGGATGACCAGATCGCGGTCATCTACAACTGCGGCGTGGAAACGGTTCGCGCCACGCTATCCCTGCTGGAAAGCCCCGCCGCCGTGCGCGAGGCGGTAGACGCTGGGGATATCACTGTCACCCAGGCCCGGCAGCTCTCCAAGCTCAAGCCGGACGAGCAGCGGGAGAAGGTGCGCGACCTGGTGAAAGCCGGGGAGGGCGTCAAGCCGCACGAGCGCGCCCGCCGCCAGCGCGAGGTATTGGCGTCGGACAAACCCCGCACGCGCGGCCGTCGCGAGATCGAAGCACGGCTGGCCGTCGCCAACGGCCTGTACGCCGACGCGTTGCGCTGGGTCCTGGGCCTGGACGACGAACCGCAGGCCACGCCGGCTGCCGAGCAGCAGGAGGTCGCGTAATGGCCTGGTTCAAGAATTTGCAGGTGTACCGCCTGCCTGCGGCGTGGGCCATGACGGCGGAACATCTCGCCGAGCTACTGCAATCCCAGGCGTTTGCCGCCGGCTCCAGCCTGGAAAGGCAGATCCAGGGCTGGGTGCCGCCGGTGGAGGGTGGCGCGCTGACCTACGGGGTAGCCGGCCAGATCCTGATTGCGTTGCGCACCGAGAAGAAGTTGCTGCCGGCCGCCGCGATCAACCAGGCCGCGAAAGCCAAGGCGCGGGAAATCGAGCTGGAGCAGGGCTTCAAGCCGGGCCGCAAGCAGATGAAGGAGATCAAGGAGGCAGTGACCGAAGCGCTGCTGCCCCGGGCGCTCGGCGTCCAGCGCGACACGCGCGCCTGGATCGACACCCGCAATGGGTGGCTGTGCGTCGACGCATCCTCGGGTGCGCGCTGCGACGACATGTTGCAGCTCCTGAACCGGGCCATCGACAAGTTCCCGCTCGCCAATCTGCACGTGGAGACATCGCCCGCGGCCGCCATGACGGAGTGGCTGATCAGCGGCGAAGCTCCCGCCAACTTTACGATCGACCAGGATACCGAACTGCGTTCCACCGGCGAAGGCCGGGCCACGGTGCGCTACGTCCGGGAGTCCGTGGTGCCGGAGGATGCCCAGCGGCATATCGGGACCGGCAAGCAGGCCACCCGCCTAGCCATGACCTGGGCCGACCGAATTTCGTTCGTGCTGACCGAGACGCTGGCGATCAAGCGCATCGTACCGCTGGACGTGCTGAAGGAAAACGCCGATGCGCGGGCGCAGTCTGATGCCGAGCGCTTCGAATCCGATTTCGTCTTGATGGCCGGCGAACTGGGCAAGCTGCTGGCGGACGTGGTGGACGCCCTTGGCGGCGAGCGTGGTGAGTGATGGTCCGTGCCCACCTAGATTCGTGGCTTCCCGTTGCTAGGAACTCGGCGCGCGGTCAATGGAGCGTCCAGGGTTTCGCAAAGAGCGTCTGCTTGTATGTCAAGAGTCAGCCAAAGAAGCGCAAGGCTCGACTTGACCATTGCGATTTCAGTGGGCTCGGCCCCTCCTTCAGCGTTTGGGAACTGGTAGGTACGGGACGCGTTGTTCTGAAAATTCTCCGCGGTTGTGATGAAACTATCGAGTTTCCCATCGATATTTCCAGGTTCGAGCTTGTGAGCAAGCTCGTTGCGAAAGTCGTTCAGACTCTGAATGCACTTCCAGAACGCGGCTGGCAGGTTATTACCAATCAGCGCTCTTGCGAGCGAAGCTTTAGTGGCAAATTGAGGGCGAGGTGCTCCATCAAGATAGGCCTCCCCCAGCGCGACTCCACTGCGAATAGTCCGCGCCAATTGCTCCTCAATCAGGAGATGGCCTTTCAGCACCGTCAGAAGCAGATCGTCGCATGTTCCCATCAGCTCGATAAAGCGCTTAATCGCGGCGAACTCTGTGGCTTCATCCGCGGCAATTTTGACGTTCAGATGCTCGATCGTGGAGGGTGCGGCGGGCATGTCTGGTCCATATTGGGGGAGGGCGACGTGAATATAGTTCATGCCCGTCCGCGTCGCCAGAGGTGGGCACCATGAAGCGCACCACTCCCTTGCACCGCAAGACGCCGCTGCGCGCCAACGGCAAGCCGATGAGGCGGTCGCAGATGCGTCGCGGCCGCCCGAAGAAGCGCCCCGGCCACGATCCGAAGATGCTCGCCGCCTGCCGTGGGCAAGGCTGTTGGCTGATCCTGCCCGGCGTGAAGTGCGCACATCGCTCGACGGTGGTGCCATGCCACGCCAACTGGGGCGAGTTCGGCAAGGGCATGGGGCTCAAGGCCGCCGACAAGTTCACGGTACCCGGCTGCGCGAATTGCCATCGCGAGCTGGACCAAGGCAGGCGATTCACCAACGAGGAAAAGTACGAGTTCTGGACGTCGGCATATCGGGCCTGGGCTCCGTATCGAGACATGAAGACCCTGGCGCAGGACGCGCCAGAACTAGAGGACGTGCCGCTATGAGCATCATCAGGGGAGCACGCCCCGACACCAATTTCTACACGCTGGACAAGCGCATCAGCGAGGACAAGCGCCTCGGCTGGGCAGCGCGTGGCCTGTTGATCTACCTGCTGGGCAAGCCAGACAACTGGAAGGTGTCCACTCAGGCGCTGATCAACGAGACCTCGGACGCGAATAGCCGCAGTGGACGCGACGCCGTGTACGCCATGCTCAATGAGCTTGTGGAGGCGGGCTACGTCACGCGCATCCAGCAGAAAGCCGGTGGGGGCAAGTTCGCGCAGGTGGATTACCTCGTGTCCGAGGTTCCACATGGAACAGAAGTTAATGCAGGTTCTCCGGATCCGGCTAAACCGGAAGCGGCTAAGCCGGAAGCCGCACCGCATACGGGTTCGCCGGAAGCGGCTAAACCGGAAACGGTCAAACCGCTTCCGGCTCAACCGGATCCGGCTCAACCGCTTCCGGCAAATCCGACACTAGTAAGTACTGAATTTAAACAAGAACTGAATAAAGCAAGGAATGAAAAAACCAGGGCGCGTGCGCGCCAGGCGGATCCCGGTTTCGACCCGACCTCGGTGGAGCTGCCCGACTGGCTGGATCGCGACGACTGGATGCGCTGGTGCAAGTACCGCAAAGCGATCCGTCGGGCGTTGACCGAGGAGGCTGTCCGCCTGCAACTGCTGGACCTGGACAAGGCCCGCCAAGCCGGCGTGAAGCCGTCGGCCATCATCGACCGCAGCATCGCCAACGGCTGGACTGGCCTGTTTCTGCCGAAGGATGCCCAGGGCGGCTCCAGGCAGGCCCCCCGCTTCGACCCCGTTGCCCACGTGAACCAGACCCAGGAAGGAGGATTCGATGACGATGGTCGCACCGTCGACGTCGACGCTGTCCGAGTGGCGTAAGCCCCGCCAGCCGTTGGGCGGCAAGGACCTGCTGACGCACCTGTACAACCGCCTGGACGGCGCGTATCCCGGCCGGTTCAGTACCCAGTTCCGCACGGCGCAAGCCATCGACAACTGGAAAGACGCCTGGGAAGAGGGGTTCGTGCGGGAGAACATCCAGCCGCGCGAGGTGGCAGACGCGCTGACCCGGCTGCCGGTGGGCTGGCCGCCTGGACTGCCGGATTTTCTGGTGCTGTGCCGCCCGGCGATGGATGCCGAGGCCGCGTTCCATGAGGCTGTGGCGGGCATGTCCGCCCGCGCACAGGGGGAGCGGGGCAACTGGTCCCACCAGGCCGTGTACTGGGCCGCCGTGAGGATCGGCCGCGCCGACATCCTGGCGCATGCCTACCCGGTGCTGCGGGCCCGGTGGGAGAACGCTCTGCGCGACATCATGAGCCAGGGCAAGTGGCGCGACATCCCGGACGCTGACCCGGTGGCGCTGCCGGCGCCAGGCCGGACGGTGGCAGGCCGTGAGGAATGCGAGCGCCGTGTCCAGGAAATGGGTGCCGCCGGGTTGCTGCCGCAGGGGCCGGGAAAGTTGAGCGTCGGGTGGGCAGTCAAGGTGCTGAAGGGCGGGAAGCGGTCCCCCGCGGTGGAAATGATGGCCCGCCGCGCGCTGGAGCGCATCACGCTGGAAGAGCCAGAGGTGGTTCAGTGAAGGGCGGCATGCACAAGCGCCTCCAGGCCCTGGGTCGCCTCAAGCCTGGCGCGATGAACAAGACCGAGGCCGCCTATGCCGAGCACCTCGGCCAGCGGCAACAGGCTGGGGAGATCGCCTGGTTCAAGTTCGAGGGGGTCAAGTTGCGCCTGGCGGACAACACGTTCTACAGCCCGGACTTCGCCGTGATGCTCGTGAATGGCGAGCTGGAGATCCATGAGGTGAAGGGGTTCTGGCTGGACGACGCCAGGGCAAAGATCAAAATCGCGGCCGACATGTACCCGTTCCGATTCGTCGCCATGCGCGCGCGGCCGAAGAAGGACGGGGGCGGCTGGGCAATCGAGGAATTTTAGGGAGACATCGACATGAGGGATTCCCACTATCTCGCCATGCTGCTGGGCGTGGCTGTGTTCTGCGGGCTGCCGCTGGCCGCCCGGGGCAACTGGGCCGCGGCGCTGGTGCTCGGCATGGGCGCTGTCGCATTCGCGCTCATCCTGCGCGAGGAATTGGCCGAAGAGCGGTCAGGGTGTGCGCAATGACGCAGGTGGTCATCGAGAACGTCAGCATCCGGCAGGACGGTGCCGGTCGATACAGTCTGAACGACCTGCATCGGGCTGCTGGCGCCGAGCGTAGGCACGGGCCGTCCATCTGGCTGGAGAACCAACAAACCCAGGAACTGATCGCCGAGGTTGCTCAAGAAGCGAGCGATACAGGAATTCCTGTATCGGTCCAGCGCGGCGGCATTGGGCAGGGGACATATGTCTGCCGCGAGTTGGTATACGCGTATGCCA
Source organism: Alcaligenaceae bacterium SAGV5 (assembly GCA_009360345.1). Taxonomy (GTDB): domain Bacteria; phylum Pseudomonadota; class Gammaproteobacteria; order Burkholderiales; family Burkholderiaceae_B; genus Pigmentiphaga. Next base: position 37,482 of record SPDP01000010.1, on the reverse strand, counting down.
TGTGGATCAGCCCGGCGTTCAACCTGCGGGTGATTCGCACGTTCGACTCAGTCATAGCCGGCGCTATGGTGCCCCGGACCATGGCCGAGGCCCTGCGCCTCGCGGCGGACCAGGCAGAGCAACTGGAGGCCGCGCGGCCCGCGGTGGAGTTCGTCGAGCGGTACGTCGACGCGACGGGCAGCATGGGATTCCGCCAGGTCTGCAAGCTGCTTCATGCCAACGAGAACCGGTTCCGCGAGTTCCTGCTCGACCAGCGCATCATGTATCGCCTGGGTGGGGAATGGACCCCGTATCAGGAACACATCGACGCGGGGCGGTTCGAGGTCAAAGCGGGCGTGGCGCGGGCGAACGACCACGCGTTCAATCAGGCCAGGTTCACTCCCAAGGGGGTGCAATGGGTAGCGGGGCTGTGGGCGCGCGCCCTGTGCGAGGTGCCGGCATGAAACGCGTGAAACCTCGTCTGCGGATGCAGGCCGGCGTGTGGTGCTGTACTGGTGGTGGCTGCACTCGTTACGGCGTCACATTCATGCAGGCGCACTCCCGGTGGCTCATGGCGACTGCGCCGCGGGCGGAGCCGTGCGTGTGCCGGGCAGTCAGCGAGCCGCTGGACCGTGTTCCCGCGCGCGTTCTGAATGCCATTGCGGCCAATGCCGCGAGCGCCAAACCGCCAGCCCCGCCGTGTCCCGCCTATCCAGAATCCATGGTTCAGCGCGTCGTGGGAACGGAGGCGGGGAAGCACGGAACGGCATCTCCGGAAATGGACCGGCAACGTAGGGCGCTCGCGATCAACCAATCGCGCGCGTCGGCGGTTCAGCCGAGCGTGCCGGGGATCATGGGCAAGGGAGGCGCGCTTGGCCGTTGAAGAACGGGAGGGCCGATCCCTGTCGGTCGATGACGTCATGTGGAGCTGGGCCCGCTGGTGCTGGTCCGGCGAGACTCCTGGGAATCTGCTGCGGTACTACGCCGACGAGATCGATGCGCGGCCCATCGTCATGGAGCACGCGCACGGCGTGGATGCATTGCATCGGGCGCTTCCCCACCACGAACGCATGATTGTCATCGCCGAGTATCCGCAGCGCAATGTGCGCTTCTGGGACCTGGAGCACGATGACCGCCGCAGTGCCGCCCGGCGCTGGATCTCCAGCGTTACGGGGGTGTCGCTGACCGATCACCAGTACAGGCTCTATCTGGGCCTCTTCCTCGATTCAGTAAAGCGGAGGTTTCGGTTGTGAAGTACGCGCACGAGGTGCTGGAACTGTTTCAGGCGTATCCGGATAGGTCGTTCCGTGTGATGGAAGTGGTCCGTTACGCTGCCGGTGGGCGATGCCGCGACCCCAGGGAAAGAGAGGCAGCCCGCCGGGCTGTTCATCGGGTGCTCGCGGCGCTGCTGCGCAACGGAACCGTCGTTGTTTCGCAACCTGCGCAGACGAATGGAGGGTTCGCACTGTACTCCGTGTCACGCTACCGTGACACGGAGCCCCCAAAAGCGTGTCGAGAAGCGTGACAATACGTGCGGGAACTTGCGCCCATAGCGAACAGAGTCCATCAAGATAGGCTAGGCGGGCTTTCGTGTTGCCTAGCGGGTGCTGTGGCGCTCGAGGTTTTCTGCCGGCACGTCACCATGCAACTTAGATAGTCACGGGGTAGAATGCTGCAAAATGTTACTCGTGACGTGGCTATGGCTTACTCATACGGCGATCCCCGGCGATACTCTAAGGGTGCAGTGACGCGTGCTGGAAATGCAGTTGCGGCGGGCAAGTCGTCGCCCGAGGATGTCGCCATAATCAATAACTGGCGAAACTCGCATGCGTATGTTTTGAACACATTCCAGGCGACGTTGCGATCATATATACGGAAAGGGCGTGCCGATGTCACGTTCGCGCAGCGGCTAAAGCGATTGACTACCATTGTCGATAAGCTGCGTTCCGGTCGCGCTAAAGATCTGGCCACAATGCACGACTTGGCTGGGTGTCGCCTAATTTTCTCGTCAATCGCGGACTTGAACGAGTTTCGCGAACGATTTCATACGACCCGCGCTCGCCACGAGCGTATCGACGCCGACCGCTATGATTACATAGCGGAGCCGAAAGCAACGGGTTACCGTGGCGTGCATGAGGTTTACAAGTACCAAGCCACGACTCATGGTGGCGCGATCTACAACAACCTCAAAATAGAGCTGCAGTTTCGTACGCGCGTGCAGCATGCTTGGGCGACAGCTGTTGAAATTAGCGATCTCCTGGACGGCGCTCGTATCAAGTTCGATCAAGGCATTAATCCCAAGCGCGAGCGGATATTTGCTTTGGCAGCCGAGATTATTGCGCGGGAAAAGGAAGATCTGGTGGGGTGTCTGCCTGGCCTTTCGGACGCGAAACTAAGGGATGAGTTTCGCAAGCTGGAGCGCGAACTCAATGTGATTTCTACCCTGCACGCGGCAAGGAAGAGTGATGTCGTGATTCCGGCTAGGAAGCACATTGTGCTGCGTATTCACCAGGGCGATTTGGCGGCGCGGGGATTCACAGAGGCAAAGGAAGCGATTGTTTATCGTGATGCCATTGAAAAAGACAATCCGGATGATGACGTTGTGTACGTGACAGCCCAAACCCCGCGAGCAATTGCGGACGCCTTCCGGAATTATTTCCGTGATGCAGCTGATTTCGTGGACTTAGTCAATAAAGCTCTGTAGCGCCCTGTCGATGCTCCGTTGTCTCTGACATCGAGGCGTTAGTGGGCACGGAGTAGAAGGCCGCAAAACAGAGCCCGCCAGTCATCCAGACGGCGGGCTTTTTCGTTCCCTGCGTGCCGATGTTCAAGTTTCTGCCATCTCGTGTTCGGCTGCTAAAGCGAGGAACGCAGAGCGCGACAGACGCCGCTGTTTTGCCACTGCATCGATACGCTGGACTAAGCCCTCGGGGAGGCTGATGTTAAGCCGCACCGCTCGGGACCGAACCTGCGCAAGGTCGATGTCTACCAGCATCCAGAATCCTCCCTGATAGTCGGGATTATCTGACCAAACGTCAGGGGTGCTGGGGGCCGGCACAGGATCTTCATCCGCGCCAAAGTGGGCCTCGACGGCTTCCTGAGCTGCGCCGGGGAGATCTTTCAGTTCGTCGGCGGCCGCAAAGCAGCCGGGGAAGTCAGGAAAGGCTGCGCCGTACGCGCTGCCGTCTTCCTTGTAGACATAGATGGGGTAGAGCATTTGGTTCTCCTTTTCTGGGCGGGTCGGCTTACCTGAGGCCGGCCTGCTTGAGAATGCTGCGCACTGTCGGTAACGGCAGATCCTTCTTCGGATGCGGCACCGTGACCTTGCCGGGTTTGATCTGGTGCTTGAACTGGTGATGCGATCCAACCGTGTGCACCAAGTACCAGCCGTCGGCTTTCAATCGTTTGATGAGGTCTGCGCTGTTCATGTGTGTAATTCTACACAATACACACAAATACACAACCCTCTTTTGAAGAGAACATCATGACCCAACCGAATCGTCCGGCGCTCAAGCGCGCCCCTGGCTATCTGTGCACACAAGCCACGTCGCACCAGGTCAGCACCCTGAAGAACCAGAACTCCGTCGATATCGCGCTGCACTTGCACGGCGGCGAGGTGGCGCCGAACGAGGAGGGCGGCTACAGCATCGAGACGCTGGCACTGTCCACGGTGGTGATGAACGTCGCCCTGGCCCGCGAGATCATCGCATCGCTGAGTGCGGCTGTTGACCGTGCGGATCCGCGCGACACCCCCGAGTCCGAGGCGGCGTCGGGCGCGGCGGCTGGGGCGGGAGGCAGCGCGCTGGAGTTCGAGGGGCCGACCAACGAACTCAACAACAGCGGATCGGTGGGCAGCGTCGACGGGGCCGACGGCGCGGCCGTGCGGACGATCTCCGGCGACACCACGATCAACAACAGCGGCACCTTGCAAGGCAATATCCACCTGGCGAGAGACGGCAGCAATCTCGTGCACAACCTCGGCACGGGAACGCTGGTCGCCGGCTCGACGCTGGACCTGGGCGATGGCGGCCTGCTGCGCAACGACGGCACGCTGGCCAGCGGCATTGCGGCCGGATCGACGACGCGGATCACCGGTTCGCTCGAGCAGTCCGCTTCCGGTGTCCTGAACCTGCGGGTCGATCATGCCAACGCGCGTGTCGATACCTTCGAGGTCAGCGGATCCGCGCAACTGCTAGGCAGTTTGCGGCCCACGCTGGTCAACGGCGGGTTGGTCGCGCCGGGCACGGCGGCGCTCGGCTCATTCCTGCATGCAGCCGATGGCCTCGATGCGTCTGGCCTGTCGGTGGGCAATACGGCCATCCTGCACTTCGCATTGCAGCGCAGCGGGAATGAGGTCTCGCTCTCTTCGACCGCGGACTTCAGCCCCGGCGGGCTGGGCTCGGATGGCCGGCAGATCGGCGCGCTGATCGCGCAGGCGCAGAGCCAGGGCTTGCGGCATTTCCAGCCGCTGGTCGCGCGGCTGGTCGAGATTCCGACCGTCCCGGAACTGGGCCGGGCTTATTGGAACGTCAGCGGGGCCGCGGCGTCGTCGGTCGCCATGGTGGGCGAGCAGATGGGCACGGCGTTCAATCGCGTATTGCTCCAGCGCGCCGCCGACGCGCGCGCCAGCAGCCCTCGTCCGCCGGCGTCCGGACAGGCGGAGGGCGGCGCCTGGGAGGAGGGGCGCGACAATACCTGGGCGCAGGTCTATGGCAACAACAGCCGGATGAGCATGGATGCTGCCTACAGCAACGGCGACCTGTCCACGCGCAGCCTGGGGCTGACCATCGGCCACGATCGCAGGATTTCGCCCGATACCACGGTCGGGGTCGCGCTGGGCAGCGGAGTGGCGCATTTCGACGTGGCCGACGGCTTCAGCGGGCGCAACAATGCGCTGCAGGTCGGGGCCTATGCCTTGCAACGCGCGGGATCGGCGTATGCCGCGGCCGCCGTGTCCTATTCCTTGCACCGCATGACCACGGATCGCTCGCTGCGCGCGATCCAGGCCTCCTACGCCGCCGACTTCCATGCGCATAGCGTGGGAAGCCGGGTGGAGGCCGGCTACCGGTTCGAGGGCGAATCCGGCACGGTGACACCGTACGCGGCCTTGCAACTGCAACGCGTGAGCACGCCGGGCTATGCCGAAACCGCGGGCGGCGGCCAAGCCTCGGACCTCGCCCTTGGCTACCAGAAGCGTTCGGTCAACTATGTGCGCACCGAGCTGGGCCTGGCGTTCGACCGGACCTTCACGCTGGAGGGGGCCCGGTCGCTCGCCGTACGGACCTCGGCGGCGTGGGTGCACAACCACTCGAACAATCCCGACCTGCGAGCGTCGTTCACCGCGCTTGCCGCCACGGATTTCACCAGTGCGGCGCTGGCGCCCGCTGCCGATCTCGCGCTGGTTTCGGCGGGCGTGGAACTGCGGCTGGCGAATCGCCTGGCGTTGGGCGCGAGCGTCCATGGGGAATTCGGCCATCGGACGCGGGCCCTGGCTGGCCGGGCAACGATGCGCTATCAGTGGTGATCCGGTGTGAGGCGGTGGCGAAAACCCGCCGTCAATCGATCCGGATCTCCAGGCCGCGGATGACCTCGCCCCACATGGTGTTCTCCTGCACCATGTATTGCGCCAGTTCTTCCGGCGTGGACACCGCGACGTCCACGCCCGCCCCGGCCAGGGCTTCGCGCGCCTCGGGCCTGGACAGCCCGGCGCGCACAGCCTCGTTCAGGCGCGAGACGATGTCCTGGGGTAGTCCCGCCGGCCCCAGCAGCGCCAGCCATACCACGGCGTCATAGCCCGGGACGCCGGCCTCCGCCAGGCTGGGTACGTCCGGCAACTGGGCGTTGCGTCGCGTGCTGGTGACGCCCAGCGCCTTGATCTTGCCGCTCTTGACGTGCGGCAGTCCGTTGGACACGGCGGCGAAGCTGGTTTCCACGAAGCCCGCGGCCAGGTCCTTCATGGCGCCGCCGCTGCCGCGGTAGGGGACGTGTTCCAGCCTGGCCCCGGATTTGGCCAGGAACAGCGCCCCCATCAAATGTTGCGTGCTGCCGTTGCCGGACGAAGCGTAGCGGATGTGGGCGCCCTCCGACCTGGACAGCGTGATGAGTTCCTGCACCGACTGGACGGGCAGCTTGGTGTTGGCGAACAGCACATACGGGCTGTCCGCCAGCTTGGTGATCGGCGTGAAGCTCTTGATCGGGTCGTAATCCAGGTTCTTGTACAGCCTGTGGCTGGTGACGTGGTTGGTGGAGACGATCTCGAGGGTGTAGCCGTCTGGAGCGGCCTTGGCCACGAAGTCGGTCCCGATGGTCGACCCCGCGCCGGGCTTGTTCTCGATGATGAAGGACTGGCCCAGCGCACTGCCGAGCTGTTGGGCGACGACGCGCGCCACGACATCGGTGAAACCACCGGGCTCGAAGGGAACGATGACCTTGACCGGACGCTCCGGGTAGGTCCCGGCGGCCCCTGCGTGCAGCGAAATTGCGAGCAGCGGTGCTGCCCATGCCATGCCGTGGATGCGCTTCATGGAGTCAACCTCCGTATCGGGCGTCGGGGAGCGTGAGGAAGGCGTGCAGGATGTGATAGACGCGCAGGTAATTCTTTTGCTGGAAGCTTGCGTGCGAGATGCCCGACATGACGGTGAACTGCTTGTCCATGTTGGGAAGCTGTTCGAAGAAGCGCATCAGGTCGCCGAAGCCGGCGATGCCGTCGTACTCGCCGCGCATCAGCAGGGTCGGCACCCGCAGGCGCTCTGGGTCGATCAGCGGCAGCTTCGAGCACATGTCCACGTAGGTGCCCGTGGGCATGGAGTCGTCCAGGGTGAGGATGGCGTCGGCGAAGGCCTCGATGGTGGTGTCGTCGGCGGTGCCGGGGTGGTCGCGGTTGAAGATGCTGTAGACGAAGGCCCGGTCGATGGGGCGACGCGTCCTGGCAAGGAATTCGGGCAATTTCTTGGCGCGTTCCTTCAGGGTGGGGCTGCCTTCGCCGGTCCAGACGAAGGCATCGAGCGCGAGGCGGGCGATCCGCTCGGGATGCCGCTGCGCGAAGAGCGCCGCCTTCAGCGCGCCTGAAGAAATGCCATAGACGAACAGGGGCTTGCCGCCGTTGCGCGCCAGGATGTACTGCGATCCCGCGGCGAGGTCGTCGGCGCCGTTGGCGATGTCGAAGTTGATCGGGCGATGCTTGTCGGAGCGCCCATAGCCTTCGTTGTCCATGCACCAGGTATCGAAGCCCCGGCGGGCGAACCAGTCCATGACGGAGGAGTCCGGCCTGCCGGGGACCGACAGGTCGAAGGTGGGTTGCGAGGCCATGGACGAGCCGTGCACGAAAAGGATGGTGCCGGCGAACGGCACGTCCGCGGCGGCCGGCTTCTGCCAGAGGAACAGGCGGATGTCGCCCTTGGTGGTCCAGTGCTCGGTACCGCCGTGCCATTCGACGTGGGGCATGCTGTCTCCAATTGGTACATATATGGTTTTTATGTTTGTACCAATCTATCAGGGCGATGTTTGGGAAGTCAATAGAAAGGGCGCCGGGAAAGGGGCTGATGAATCAGGGATATCCAGGATAAATGGGCTGTTCCGTAGATGTCCAGGATGCCTGGAATGGATTAACCAATTGGTTTTAGTTTGGGTGATTGGTCTTGGTTCGCGTTTCCCGCAACCGCCGGCCGCAATTGGCCTGCCGGCACGGCATCGGTTAACCTTCACGTCATGCTGAAAACCACTTTTTCTCCTTATTCCATGGGGGGCATGGCAACGTGGGTGCACCTCGACCATCCTTCTTCCGGCGGAGTCCAGTCGTGAAAGACCTGGAGCACCGCCACCGCGGCATCTATCTGCTGCCCAACGCATTCACCACGGCCGCCTTGTTCGCCGGCTTCTATGCCATCGTGCAGGCCATGAACGATCGCTTCGAGGCGGCGGCCATCGCCATCTTCGTCGCCATGGTGCTCGACGGCATGGACGGGCGCGTCGCGCGCCTGACCAATACGCAATCGGCATTCGGCGAACAGTACGACTCGTTGTCCGACATGACCTCGTTCGGCGTCGCGCCGGCGCTGGTCATGTATGAGTGGATCCTGACCGGCCTGGGTCGCTGGGGCTGGCTGGCCGCCTTCATCTACGTGGCCGGCGCGGCACTGCGGCTGGCGCGCTTCAATACCAACGTGGGCGTGGTGGACAAGCGTTTCTTCCAGGGCCTTCCAAGCCCCGCGGCCGCCGCGCTGGTGGCCGGTTTCGTCTGGCTGGCCGTCGACAACAAGCTGCCCATCCGCGAACTCTGGATGCCGTGGGTGGCCTTCGGCCTGACCGTCTATGCGGGCGTGAGCATGGTGTCGAGCGCGCCGTTCTTCAGCGGCAAGTCCTTCGCGCTGGGGCGCAGCGTGCCGTTCTGGACCATCCTGCTGGTCGTGCTGGCGTTCGTCTTCATCTCCAGCGATCCCCCCATCGTGCTGTTCGCGCTGTTCGTGATCTACGGCCTGTCGGGCTATGTGCTGTGGGGCTTGAACTGGAGGAAGGGCAGAAGGCCGCCTCCCGCGATCTGACCAGCACCCTCGCGCGAGAAACACGAACGGCTTCGCTTCCGGATGGCGAAGCCGTTTTTTCTGTGGCGTTGCCGATCCAGGGCGCAGCGCGCAAGCGCGCGGGGGACCACCCCGGGGAGGGGGGTAGAATCGGCTCTTAGAAGGAGATTTCCATGAGCGACAAACTGATCGTTTTCGATACCACGCTGCGCGACGGCGAGCAGAGCCCCGGCGCGTCGATGACGCACGAGGAGAAGGTCCGCATCGCCAAGCAGCTCGAGAAGCTGCGCGTGGACATCATCGAGGCGGGGTTCGCCGCGGCCAGCAATGGCGATTTCGAGTCGGTACGGGCCATCGCGCTGGCCATCAAGGACTCCACGGTCTGTTCGCTGGCACGCGCCAACGACCGCGACATCGCGCGGGCGGGCGAGGCGCTGCGGGGCGCGAACAGCGCGCGCATCCACACCTTCATCGCGACCAGCGTGCTCCACATGGAGAAGAAGCTGCGGATGACGCCCGACCAGGTCTTCGAACAGGCCCGGCTGGCGGTGCGCTTCGCGCGCCAGTACACGGACAACATCGAGTTCTCGCCCGAGGACGGCAGCCGTTCGGATCCGGACTTCCTGTGCCGGGTGCTGGAGGCGGTGATCGCCGAGGGCGCCACCACCATCAACGTCGCCGACACCGTCGGCTACGCGGTGCCCGAGCAATACGGCGAATTCATCCGCAACCTGCGCGAGCGCATTCCCAATTCCGACAAGGCGGTCTGGTCGGTCCACTGCCACGACGACCTGGGCCTGGCCGTGGCCAACTCGCTGGCCGGCATCAAGATAGGCGGCGCCCGGCAGGTCGAGTGCACCATCAATGCGCTGGGCGAGCGCGCCGGCAACTGTTCGCTGGAAGAAGTGGTGATGGCGGTGAAGACCCGCAAGGACTACTTCGGCCTGGACGTGGATATCGACACGGCGCAGATCATGCCGGCCTCGCGGCTGGTGTCGGGCATCACGGGCTTCGTGGTGCAGCCGAACAAGGCCATCGTCGGTGCCAATGCCTTCGCGCACGCGTCGGGCATCCACCAGGACGGCGTGCTCAAGGCGCGCCAGACCTACGAGATCATGCGCGCCGAAGACGTCGGCTGGGCGGCCAACAAGATCGTGCTGGGCAAGCTGTCCGGGCGCAACGCGTTCAAGCAGCGCCTGCATGAGCTGGGCATCGAGCTCGATTCCGAGCAGGCCGTCAACGAGGCGTTCGCGCGTTTCAAGGATCTGGCGGATCGCAAGTCCGAGATCTTCGATGAAGACATCCACGCGCTGGTGTCGGGCGAGCAGGGCGAGGCGGGGGAGGGGGCATATCGGTTCGTCGCGCTCGCGCAGCGGTCCGAGACGGGCGAGCGGCCCCACGCCCGCGTGGTGTTCTCGGAGAATGGCAAGGAAGTGGTGGCCGAGGCGCAGGGCAATGGTCCCGTCGATGCCACGGTGAATGCCATCGAAAGCCATGTCCGCAGCGACGCCGAGCTGTTGCTGTTCTCGGTCAACGCCATCACCACCGGCACCGAATCCCAGGGCGAGGTCACCATGCGTTTGTCCCGCTCCGGCCGCATCGTCAATGGCGTGGGGGCCGATCCCGACATCGTCGTGGCGTCGGCCAAGGCTTATCTGTCGGCGCTGAACAAGCTGCAGTCGCCGGTGGAGAAGGTGCACGCGCAGGGGGTCTGATGCCAGTCTCTCCCCGTTTGCCGGCCAGCTTCGCCGTGGAGGCGATGCAGCCGGCCGACGTCGAGGCCGTGCTGGTGGTACAGGCCCAGGCCTATGCCGGCCTTGATCTGCTCGAGGATGCGGGCTTCTTCCTGAATCGCATTGAACTGTCGCCGCGCACCTGCTGGGTCGCGCGTGGCGACGGCGGGCTGCTGGGTTACCTGGTGTCCTACCCGTGGACGCTGGGCGGGCCGCCGCAGCTCAATGTCCCGCTGCGGGCCTTGCCCGCGGGCGCGCACAGCTGGTTCCTGCACGATTGCGCCGTGTCGCCCGCCGCCGCCGGCCGGGGCGTGGGCCGCGCCCTGGTCAGCGCCGGCCTGCGCTGTGCGCGGACGTCGGGCCTGGCCTGCGCGACGCTGGTATCGCTGGGGCCGGCCAGGCCTTACTGGGCCGCGCTGGGGTTCGAGCCGGTGGCGACGGATGCCGGCCTGCTCGACGGCTATGGCTCCGATGCCTGCTACATGCGCCGCCTGCTGAACGCGGAACGCTGACCTCTCGCTTTCCCCCTCGCCGCGTGAATTTTTTGTGACAACCGGTGGTTTTGCCGGCCGATTTCCGTCTTGATGCAAGGAACGGAACGACCGACATATTCCGGCAATCACACAGAGGCACCTTGTGCGGCTGACTTTTCAACGACGGGGGCGCGTGGACATGGCGGCTCGCCATCACGCGGCATCCATGGCGGCATGCGCCGCGCTGGTTTCGTCATTCGCGTGGGGGCAGGCCGCTGTTCCCCCACGGTTGTCGGCCACGGTGGAGACCCACGCCACCGGTGTCTTCCTGAATCAGGCGGGCGACGTGCTGACGGCACGGCATGCGATCGACCATTGCCAGGACATCCTGGTCGTCAAGGACGGCAGGGTGGCGCAGGCGAGCTTGCGCGCCGTCAGCAACGAGCGCGACCTGGCCGTGCTGGGCACGGACCTGACGCCTTACCTGAGCGCAACCTTTCCTGAACAGCCCCAGGGCGCCACGGGTAGCGTGGGGGTGTTCGCCGAGGCCTACAGCGTGCTGCAACGCATGCCGCAACGCGCCAGCGTGCTGAGCAATGCCCTGACCGTGCCGGGCGGCGAGGGGCTCAATCTGATCTCGGGGGTCAAGCCCGGGACCAGCGGCAGCGCGGTGCTGCGCGGCGACGGGCTGGTGGCCGGCGTGGTGGTGGAGCGCGTGGCGCGGGGGCCCGGGGCGACCGTCGGCATGCTCAGCCGCGCATCCGGCGCCGTCGCGATGCAGGGGCCTTCGCAAGTGCGCGCGGTTTCCGCCGAACAGATCAAGCAGTTCCTGCGCGACAACGGTATTCCCTTCTCCCAGAGCGACCTTCCGCAGCTTGCCCCGAACCAGGCGCCGGCCGCCCGTGCCGCCACGCTGGCCGTCGGGATCCTGTGCGGCTGATGCCGCTTCTTCATCTTTCGGCGATGTTCATCCATGGCACAGACTTCATCCTCGACCCGAACCACCCAATCCCGGCGCGACGGCCCGTTCGCCCGCGCATGGCAGCGCATCGTCCGCGCCGCCGGCGTCCTGGGCGTGGGGTTGACCACGGCGGCCGGCAATCCCGCTGTTGCCCAGGCTCCCGCGCAACCCGTGCCGCAGCACTGGATCAGCTACGCGCAGATGACCGGCAACCAGTTCCAGGCCTGGCTGAGCGATCCCGAAAGCGAAACCGTCCAACGACTGCATGCCTGGATGCAGGAGCGCATGCTGCAGGAAGGGCCGGTTGCGCCGCCACCGCCGCTCATCGTGCGTGTCTGGGTGGACGGCGCCGGCAAGGTCGAACGGCTCGAATTCGCGTCGCTCGGTCAACCCCAGGCGGATGAGGATCTGCGCGCCTTGCTGATCGCGCAGCCGTTGTCCGAGCCGCCTCCGCCTGATATGCGCCAGCCCATGGTGCTGCAACTGGAACTCAGCTTTGTGGCCAAGAGCTAGGCTGCCGGACGGCCTTCGCCTGGCCGGGCCGCTGCTGGCCGCCGTGCTGGCGCTGTCGGCGTGTGCCGGCATGCCGCCCGCGACCTGGCTACCGGCCGCGGATTTCTCGGCACTGGTCAAGACCTATGGCCCGGCGGTGGTCAACATCGGTGTCGTGCGCGGCACCGCGCCGCGGCCCGCCATGGTCGACGGCCGGCGGGCAGCGCCAGGACGGGATCAGGTCGACGAGCGCAGCCTGGGATCGGGTTTCATCGTGAGCGGGGACGGCTATATCCTGACCAACGCGCACGTGGTGGCGCAGGGCCGGGATATCAGCGTGCGGCTGGCCGACAGGCGGGAGTTCAAGGCGCGGCTCGTCGGCCTCGATCCGGTGGCCGACGTGGCGCTGCTCAAGATCGAGGCCGCGGGACTTCCCGTGGTGGCGACAGGCGATCCGGAGCGTTCCGAGGTCGGCGACTGGGTGGTCGCCATCGGGGCGCCTTACGGCTTCAGCCAATCGGCGACGGCGGGCATCATCAGCGCCAAGGGCCGGGTCCTGCCCGGCGCCGATTACCTGTCGTTCCTGCAGACCGACGTGCCGATCAACCCGGGCAACTCCGGCGGCCCCCTGTTCAACCTGCGGGGCCAGGTCATCGGCATCAACTCGCGCATCTACAGCAACAGCGGTGGTTATCAGGGGCTGTCCTTCGCCATCCCGATAGACGTGGCGATGCGCATCAAGGAGCAGTTGCAGGCCGGCAGCAGCGTGACCCGGGGCCGCATCGGCGTCGCCGTGCAGGAGGTAAGCCAGGCGCTGGCGCATTCCTTCCGGCTGGATCGGCCCGCGGGCGCCCTGATCAGCTATGTCGAGCCGGGCGGGGCGGCGGACCGGGCCGGACTGCGGCCCGGAGACGTGATCCTGGACGTGGCGGGACGCGAGGTCCGGCAGTCGGCCGACGCGCTGATCTTCGTGGCGGAGCTGCGGCCCGGCGAAGTCGCGCCGATGGCGGTCTGGCGCGACCGGCAGAGACTGACCGTCGAAGTGTCCATCGATCGTTTCGAGACGCCGTCGCGGCCGGCCCTGGCGGCGCCGGATCCGGCGATGCCGCTGGGCATGGTCGTGCGCCCCCTGTTGCCGCAAGAGTTGCAGGTACTGCGGGCCGAGGCCGGGTTGCTGGTGCAGCGGGTCAACGCCGCGGCTTCACGCGCGGGCATGGAAGTGGGGGACGTCATCCTGGCTGTCAACGGGCAGCCGGTGGGGTCGCTCGCGGCATTGGCCGAAGCGGTGACGGAGGCGGATGGATCGGCGGCGTTGCTGGTGCAGCGAAGGGGAGCGAGGATATTCGTGGCACTGGAACTGCCCGGGGGGGCGCCCCGGTAGAGCGGGTGTCGCGGATCGGACGCCGCAAGAGCATGGGGCTGTGTGCGCAGGCCTGACACCAAACTGTCGCGAAAGCTGCCTACCATGCGGGGCGCGAACGGGAATGGCGACAGCATGCACAGCCAGGTCGAGGACGGGGGGGAATGCCGCATGGCCGCGGCCCGTGCCGCGGCGAAATTCCGGCGCGCCGTGGCGGGCGCGGCGGCGTGGATGGCCGCGGCGACGTGTGCCTGTGCCGCGGCGGGCGTCGATCCGGCATTCCAGCGATACGTATTCGATATTCCGGCGCAACCGCTGGCGGCCGCATTGGGGGCCTATGCGCAGGTGACCGGCGAGTCGTTGTTCTTCGATGGAGAGCTCGCGGCAGGCAAGCATTCGGCCCGGGTCTCCGGCGAACTGGCGGCCGGGGCTGCGTTGAATCGGCTGTTGGACGGCACGCGTCTGGTCGCCCTGTATACGCCGGCCGGAATGCTGACCTTGCGGGATACCGGGGGGGACGCCCGATTGCCGGACGAGCCGGCGTCGCCGGAGCCGCCGGAGCCGCCCGGCATGCTGGCGGCATCCCAGGCGCGCCGGGTGCAGGCGGCGCTGGAGTCGTCGCTGTGCGGGTCCGCGGCGACCCGGCCGGGAAGTTATCGGGCTTTGCTACAAGTGGGCGTGGATACTGGGGGGCGTGTGAACAAGGTGAGAGTGGTGACCTCGACAGGGTCCGGGGCGCGGGACAGGGCGATCCAGTCGGCATTGCAGGGCGTGCCGGTCGCGGCGGCGGGCGAGGCCGCGGGCGACGAGCCCTATACCATTCTGCTGCTGCCCCAGGCCAGCGCCAGTACGCCCCTCTGCGGCACCGACACAGCATCCGCGCCGCATTGACGTGACCCTGGACAGTTCCACTCCCGCCATCCTGCGCCGGCTGCTTGTTGCCGGCTACGGTGAAATCCGGAGCCGCCTGAGGCGGCGCCTGGGCTCGGAGGATGTCGCCGACGACGTCCTGCACGAGACCTGGCTACGCGTCGAACGGATGAGCGACCCCGGGCCGATCAAGAGCCCGATGGCCTACCTCCTGCGCATCGCGGCAAATGTGGCCGAGGACAAGCGGCAGGCCAGCGCGCGCCTGCTGGACTTCGTCGAAATCGAGGAGCTCCTGCATTTCGCGGACGAGACCGCCGAGCCGAGCCGCATCGCCGAGGCGCGGGCCGACATCACGGCTGTCGAGCGGGCCTTGGCGGAACTGCCGGTGCGGCGCAGGGAAATCTTCCTGGCTTCGCGGGTGCATGAAACGCCTCATCAGGAAATCGCCCGCCGCTATGGCGTATCCGTGCGTATCGTCGAGCGGGAAGTGAAGGCGGCGCTGTTGCATTGTGCCGAGCGGTTGGGCCGGGAAGCCGTCCAGCGGTTCGGTCCGGGTGCCGGAAAACGGTCTTAATCGATATCATGGCCTACGTGAATACCGAGAAAGAAGACCGTCCCGCCCTCGAAGCCCAGGCGCGGGACTGGCTCGTGCGCCTGACCTCCGGACGCGCGACCACCGACGACGCCCAGGCCTACAAGCAATGGTGCGCGCGCAGTCCCCTGCATGCGCAGGTCATGGCCGAGACCACGCGCGTATGGGACCTGGCCAAGGAAGCCCGCCTCCTGCCCGCGGCGCCCTCGATCGGACCTGGCTTGCGTGGGCGGACGTTCTCGCCGGGCCGGCGGGCATTTTTCGGATCGGCGGTGGCCGCCGGCGCGGCGGCCTACCTGGTCGTGCGTCCGCCGGCCCGGCTCTGGCCCGCCTTTTCCGACCTGACCGCGGACTACCGGACCGGCACGGGCGAGCAGCGCGACATTCCGCTCGATGGCGGCATGGTCCGCCTGAACACCCAGACCGCCGTGAACATGCATCCGGCGGGCGCCGGTGCCGCGGATGCCGTCGATATCGAACTGCTGTCCGGCGAGGCCATGATCGCGCTGGAGCGCGGGCAGGCGCTGCCCGTGACGGTACGCGCCGGTGGCGGGACCTTGCGGCTGGCTTCGGCCGCGAGATTCAACGTGCGCGCGACGGGGGGCGATGTCTGCATCACCTGTCTCCAGGGCCGGGGCGAGGTGGACGCCGCGGGCCGGGCCCGCTCCTTGGAGCCGGGACAGCAGGTGATCTACGGTGGCAAGCGGTTCGTCCTGAACGAGGGGACCGACCTTGCAGCGGTCGAAAGCTGGCGCGACCGGATCCTGGTATTCGACGGCGTATCGCTGGCGGCCGCGATCGACGAAATCAACCGCTATCGTCCAGGCCGCCTGATCGTGACCAGCGCGGCGCTGGGGCGGCGCAAGGTGCAGGCCCGCCTGCGGGTGGAGCAGTTGCCGGAGGTGGTGGCGATCATCGAGGCCACGTATGGCGCCAAGGCTACCGTCCTGCCAGCGGGCATCGTGTTGCTGAGTTGAGGCCGCGGCGCGCGGGCCGGCGATCCGTCCGGGCCATGCGCGCTCATCTTGTCCAAGCGTGGGGTTTTTTTACTTTCGGTGTTCGGTCGTCCGCCGCCAGAACGGTCTCTATGGCATACGACGGCGGAATGCCGTCCCGGCGCGTGGGGCCGGGACGTTCCGGCCGGCGCTGGAGAACGGAATGAATTCACGTAGTCGAAGCGCAGCGGCGATCGCGGGCACGGTCTCGAAACGGCAATCCTTCAAGCTGGCGCCGCTGGCACAGACGATGGCGATGGCGATCGCGCTGGCCGCGGCCAGCGAGCCGGCGCCGGCGCAGCAGGCGTTCAGTCCCGCGTGGTTTGCGCAGAAGGGGGCGACGCAGAACCTGGCCGCGAGTACCGGGCGGCTGCCCAATGGACAGCCTGCCAGTTCATTGAATCTGTCTGAGCGAGCCCAGCAGGCGGCGCGGCAACAGACTCAGCGGTCCGTGGCCAATCTGAGCCGGGCGGCCCAGGCCATCGCGGCGCAGCAGGCCGCCCAGAAGGCGGCGCGCGCGGCGGCGCTGGCGGCAGGGTCTCCGGTGCCGGACGGATTGGCCGAGGGCGGGCTGAAGGTGGACACGAACTCGCTCACCGCCGGCTGGCTCCATGCCCGGGATCCGGTGCAGACCTCGGAAGGCGGGCGCACCACGGTGGCCATCGAGCAGACGGCCGACAAGGCGATCCTGAACTGGGAAACGTTCAACGTGGGCGCCAACACCACGGTGAAGTTTGGCCAGCAGGCCAATTGGTCGGTGCTGAACCGGGTCAATGACCCGCAGGCGCGGCCGAGCCAGATCGCCGGGCAGATCGTGGCGCCGGGCAGCGTATACATACTGAACCGCAACGGCATTCTGTTCACCGGCAGCAGCCAGGTGAACGTGGGCAATCTGGTTGCCAGTGCGGTCCACATCACTGACGAGAAATTCTCGGCCAATTTCCTGACCACGGCCTGGGACGCCAGCGGCCCGACGTTCGAGATCGAGGACGCCACCCAGTTGGCCGGCGCAGTCACCGTCGAAGCGGGCGCCGAGCTGACGGCGGCCTCGTCCGGCCGCGTCGCGCTGTTCGGCGGCGAAGTGCGCAACGATGGCACGCTGCGCGCCGACAATGGCCAGGTGCTGCTCGCCGCCGGCCAGCAGATCTACCTGCGCGCCAGCAGCGACAACGGCATGCGCGGCCTCTACGTCATGCTGGGCGAGGGGGGCCGCGCGGTCAACAACGGCTACCTGGTGGCCGAGCACGGCAACATCACGCTGGCCGGCCGGGACGTCGGCATCGGCGCCCTTGCACAGGGCGGCCGGGCCACCGCCGCCGTGCTCAGCACCTCCACCAACCTGATCGGCAACGGATCGATCATCCTGCACGCACTCGATGCCGCGCGCGCTACCCAGGTCAGCGAGTTCGACAGCTCCTTCGCCGGCTGGGAAGCAACGGCCACCGGCACCGTCAACATCAGTGAAGGGGCAGTCCTGTCGGTACTGCCGGACCTCGGCGATACCCGTGTCGCCGCTTCGGATGCGCTCGACCGGCGGTCCTTCATCGACGTCGCCAGCGGCAAGGTCGCGGTCGGCGGAGGCGCGCTGCTGCTGGTGCCGTCCGGCGAAATCCGCATGGATGCCCGAGGCAGTACCGGCCCGACCGAGATCGACACGGTGGGATTCGCCGACAACAGCCTGATCCGCATCGAAAACGGCGCCATCCTCGATGTTTCCGGCACGCGCGGCGTGCAGAAATCCGTGCTCGACAATTTCGTCCGGGTCGAGCTGCGCGGTGCCGAACTCGCCGACAGTCCGGCCTACTACGACGCGCTGTACGGCAAGAAAGTCTGGGTCGACATCCGCGACACCGGCCGCTTCGAGGATCCGCTCCTGGCCGGCGTCGAATGGGTCGACGGCCAGCCCGGCACGTGGCAGGGTTCGCAACTGTTCAATGCCGTCGGCTACATAGGCATGATCGAGCGAGGCATCGGCGAGTTGACCACCACCGGCGGCGACATCAGGCTCGTCAGTACCGGCAATATCGTCCTGCGCGAAGGATCCTTGCTCAACGTCAGTGGCGGCACCATCGATTATGCCGCCGGCAACGTGCCGGTGTCTTATGTGCTGGATGCCGTCGGCAACCGCGTCATCGCCGGCCGGGCCACCAACGGCCTGGCCTATACCGGCGTTGCCGGCCAGTTCGGCGTCACCCACAGGCGCTGGGGCGTGACCGAGACCTGGGCCAGCCCTGTCGTCGGTCCCCAGTTCGTCCATGAAAGCGGCTACACCGACGGCGCCGCCGCCGGCACCATCACGCTGATCGCGCCCAAACTCGCCGCCGAAGGCGATTTTCTCGCCGTGCGCGAAGCCAGTACACGCGTGCTTTCGGCTTCGCCGGTGGGCGGTACGCTGATCGTCGGCGATGCCGACGCGCCCGGACCGACACAGGTCTCTCCGCGTCTGTACGGTTTCGACCGCATCACGCTGCAAGCCGGGAAATCGATCGTCGCCGACGAGGATTACGTCGGCGAGCTGCTGCCGGACCGTTACGAAACCGTGCTGTCCACCGATGCGCTGAACGAAAGCGGCATCGGCCGCATCGGCATCTACGCCAATCGCCACATCCGGCTTGCGGCCGATGCCAACCTCGACCTGGGCGACCTGGGCAGCGCCGGGTTCCATGCGCGCAACATCGAGATCGAGGGCCGGATCCACGCCGCCGGCGGCAATATTTTGCTCGAGACGATGCACACCACGGGCCAATCGGATGGCGCCGAACATCTGCTGCACCTGGGCGGCGGCGCCGTGCTCGACGTGGCGGGCCGCTGGAGCAACGGGTTCGATGGCGGCCGGCCGGGGCCGGTCGATGGGGGGCGGATCGTTCTTACCGCCGAGGATCGCAGCGCCGGCGCGCACTTCGTCGCCAATGATGTCTATGCCGGCGAGGCGCGCGTCGTGATCGACAGTGGCGCCGTGCTCGATGTCTCCGGCGGCGCGCGCATCGGCACGGACGGCCGGGTCAAGGCGCTTGGCGACGCCGGCAGCATCGCCATCGTCGGCCGCGACGTGAGCATCGCCGATGGCGCCGAACTGCGCGGCTATGCCTATGCGACGGCCACCAGGGCCGGCCGGGGAGGTTCCCTGCTGATCACCGATCAGCACGATACGGTGATCGCCGCCCGGCTTGACGACGCACTGCGCGCGGTAAGCGATGGCGTGCTCGAAGCCGGCGTCGCCGCGCCGATGGACCTGCGCCTGGCCGAGGATCTGCGGGTCCTGGCCGGCACACCGCTCCCGGTCCCGGCGGAATACTCCTCGGCGGTACTGGCCCCCGGCATCGAGGTCGCCGCCAACGCCAGCTTCTGGTTCCAGGACAACGGCTATCCGCCGACACAGGTCGTCCTGAAGGGCAACTGGGTGGTACCCACGGGGCTCCAGGTCTACATTTCGACGACCGGCCAGTGGTACTACGCGGGCAATACCGTTCCCGCCGGGACCGGCATATCCCGGATCAGCGGCACCTTGATGGCGGGCACGGTCTTGCCGGCCAGCGCCTTCGCCACCAGCCTGGCCAACGCCAACGGCGCGATCCGGCAACTGGCGCCGGTCGGCTCGACGCTCGACTATGACTATACGGTTCCTGCCGGCAGCACCCTGGGCGCCGGCATTGTCCTATCGGTCGACGTGGCTGTCGTCGCGCCGCGGTTGGTCAGCCCGGAATTCTTTGCGAAAGGAGGCTTCGCCAGCTATAGCTACACCGCTGGCGCCTCGCTGTCGGTGAGCGAGGGGACGCAGGTCGTGCTTGCGCCGCAGCACCGGGTGCTGCCGAACGTGGTCAGCGGCATCGCCAGCGGCTCCGGAGCCTCGGCGATAAGCATGCCGGCCACGATCGATCCCGCGCTGAGCGGGACAGCCAGCCTCGACCTCGCCGCGGGTTACTACGTCTATGAACTGGACCAGTACGGGGTTCCGCAGTTGTCCGCAACCCTGGGGCGTCTGGACGTCGGCACCGGCGCGCTGCTCGACGTCGGCATCGGCGGCAGGATAGCGCTGAACTCGGTGCAATCGCTGTACGTAGACGGTACCTTGCATGCGCCGGGGGGCGAGATCACGTTGAACAAGGGCGCCGCCGTCTACTCGCAGCGCAATTACGTCGCCGGCCCGTATACGGGGGCAGCTGCGGCCGACACGCTATGGATAGGTTCGAACGCGCGGCTGCTCGCGCCCGGCGTGCTGGCGCCCAGCTTCAATCGCCACGGCCTGGCCACCGGCACTGTGCTAGACGGCGGCACGGTGACGCTGAACGTTGCCACCGCCGGTTATCTGGTCAGCGAGGCCGGGTCTGTGATCGATGTCTCGGGCGGCCTGGCGCAGGTCGATCTTCCAGTCGAGGGCAGCGTCCGGACCGCGCTGTCCGGTAAGCCGGTCGACGGCAAGCCCGTGCGCGAGTCGACGACGGTATGGAGCGCCGGCGGCAGGATCAACATCCTCGTCAACGACGGTGCCTGGCTCGACGGCGACTATCGCGCCGCCGCGCTCGACCCGCGCGCCAGCGGCGGTACGTTCGCGCTGAACTTCGGCGAGCAACTGCGCGCGTACTACTACGGCTATGGCAATGACGTCGGCTTCCAGCAGGATGTCGGCCGCCGCAGCGTCATCATCCGCCAGCGGGCGGCAGCCACGCTGCCCGACGGCGTGGGGTTCGGCGATGTGCTGCCGACACGCACTTCGGCCTACGACACCGCGGCTGGCCGGCCGTGGGCAACGGGCACCGTCGAACTGTCGGCCGATCGCCTTGCCGCCGCGGGATTCGGCACCGTCGATATCGAATCGCACAGCCATATCGTCTTCGACGGCGACGTCGACCTTGGCGCCGGCCGCGCGCTGATCCTTGCCGCCGGGGTGTTCGCCGCGCTCGATCCGGCGGCGTCGAGCCGTGTCTCGCTGAGCGCACCGTATGTGCGGCTTGGCGATAGCGACGACAGCATCGTCGACAATCGCCTGACGACCTATGCCTCGCAGGGCTACACCACGTTCACCACGCCGACCGCCGGCGCGGCCAGCCTGGCGGTGCAGGCGGGACAGGTACTCGAACTCGGTGGCCGCACCGTGCTGCAGGGTTTCGACGGCGGCCGCTTCATCAGCGCCGGCGATCTGGTGTTCAGCGGCGCCCCGTCGCTCGGGACCACGGCGGCAACCGTGCGCAGCGGCTCGCTGTCGGTGGCCGGAAACCTGGTCCTTGGCGGCACGCAGCTCTATCCGGTGTCCAGCAGCGCATTCACCGCCCGGGCCACGGCGGTGCCGAGCAGCGACGAGGCAGGCAGCCCCGGCACGACCGGCGGCACGCTGACCGTCCTGCCCGGCAGCGGCGACGCGGCGACGCTGCCGCTGTCGATCGGCGGACAGATCACCTTGCAGGCACCGACCATCGTCCAGGGGGGCACGCTGCTCGCGCCGCTGGGCAAGATCACGCTGGACGCCGGCAGCACCGGCAGCGTCACGCTGGCCTCCGGCAGCCTCACCGATGTTTCGCTGCAGGGCCGCACGCTGCCGTACGGTACGTTGATCAACGGTACCTGGTACCAGGGCTACGGCGCCGAATACGACGCGGTCGGCAACCAGGACGCGCTGCGCATCGTTTCGACGCCGTCGTCGAAGGCTATCGTCATCAATGGCGACAGCGTGGACATTCAAGCGGGTTCGACTCTGGATCTGTCCGGTGGCGGCGATGTGGCCGGTGCCGAATTCACCGCTGGCACAGGCGGTTCGCGCAACGTATTGAGTGGCGGCGGCGTTTACGCCGTCATACCCGGCGCGCAGCCTGCTTTCGGCGCCGTGGCCAGCGCCGAAAGCCCCGCGCCGGCCGTCGGCAATCGCGTGTATCTTGACGCCGTGCCGGGCTTGCCGGCAGGCTGGTACACCCTGCTGCCCGCCGAGTATGCCCTGCAGCCGGGCGCGTTCCGCGTCGAACGGGTGGCCGCTCAGAGCGATCGCGTCAGTGGCGCCGGCGCGCGCCTGGACGGCGGTTATTACGTGAGCGGCCGCCTTGGCTCGAATTTCGATGGCAGCCAGGACGCGCGCCGCTCGACCTTTCTCGTGCTCTCGGGCGACGTTGCGCGCCGCTACAGCGAGTACCGGGAAACCACGTTCAGCGCCGCCTTCGCCGGCACCGGGGCGGCAATACGTCCGGCACTGCCCGCCGACGCCGGCCAACTGTCGCTGATCGCCACGCACGCGCTGACGCTCGAGGGCCGGTTCGCCTTCGGCATCGCCGAAGGCGGCCGCGGAGGGCAGGCTGACATCGCCGCGCAGTCGATCGCGGTGATCGCCGACGGCGCCGCGCCGGTCGAGGGCTACGCGCTCAGTATCGGGGCCAGTGCGCTCAATGCGATCGGCGCGCAATCCCTGCTGCTCGGCGGCACTCGAGAGCCGGTAGACACCGATGCCGACAACGTCACCGACAGCGTGAAGCTGACGGGGGTTTCC
Source organism: Alcaligenaceae bacterium SAGV5 (assembly GCA_009360345.1). Taxonomy (GTDB): domain Bacteria; phylum Pseudomonadota; class Gammaproteobacteria; order Burkholderiales; family Burkholderiaceae_B; genus Pigmentiphaga. The sequence goes on along the minus strand of SPDP01000010.1, from coordinate 15,039 downwards.
GAGTCGATCCTGATCGCCAACGACGAGGCATCCGCGTTGGTCGCACCGGAAATCCTGCTGCTGACCGGCAACGGCCAGGCCGCAGGCGGCGCCAGCAGCATCAGGCTCGCCGACGGCGCCGTGATCCGCGCCGAGGGCGGATACAGCGGCGACGCGCAGCCACTGGCGATAGGCACGATTTCGGCCGCCGACACGCGTGCCGGCACGGGTCAGGGTGCGCTGCTGGTGCTCAGCAACGCCGCCAACGATCTTGCCGTCAAGCGCCACGACCTCGGCAACGCAGCGGGCACGCTGGCCGGCCACATTGGCATCGGCAGCGGTGTGTCGTTGGTGGCGGGCGGCGCGATCCTGTTCGACGCCGTGGCCGGCGCCGATATCCCGGCCGACGCGCGGATCACCGCGCGTTCGCTGGAACTGGCCGCCACGGCGATCCACTTCGGCGATGCCCCGGCCGACGCCGGCGGCTTCATCGCCAACGCCGAGACGCTGTCGCGCCTGTCGCAGGCCGAGCGCCTGGTGCTGCGCAGCTATGGCAGCATCGACCTGCACGATGGCACCGACCTCCGGTCGCAGACCGCCGCGCTGGTACTCGACGCGGCCTCGCTGCGCCAGCAGGGCACGGGCACGGCGCGCATCGAGGCCGACCAACTCGTGTTGCGCAATACCAGCGGGGCGCAGGCCGCGGGCGCCGAGCCGGCGACGAACGCCGGCGTCCTCGATCTGGTCGCCGGGCGGCTGATGCTGGGCGACGGCGACAGCCGCATCCTCGGCTTTGGCGAGGCGCGGCTTGCCGCGCGGGAAACCCACTTCGACGGCATCGGCACCTTGACCGCCGGTAGCACGGCGGCCGCGTCCGACCTGCTGCTGACGACACCCTTCATCAGCGCCGCGGCGGGCACCGACGCTACCGTGACCGCGACCGGCGCAATGCGCGTCGGGCGCGGTGGACAGGCCGCGCTGGATGACCGCGACGAGCGCGTGGGCTCGGCGGGCCTGCTGACCTTCGCTGGCAATACCGTAGACTTCGGCACCGATGTGCGCCTGCCGGCCGGCTCGCTGACGCTGAAGGCGCAGCAGAATCTTGCCGTCAGCGGCAACGCCCGGATCGATGTCAGCGGCCGCACCGAGACCTTCTTCGACCAGCAGCGCACATTGCCGGCCGGCGATATCAAACTCGTTTCGCAGGCCGGCAACGTCCGCGTCGACGCCGGCAGTGTGCTGGATCTTTCCGATCCCGATGGCGGCGGTGAGCTGACCGTGACCGTGCCGGTGGGCAATTTCACGATCGAGGGCGAGGCCGTCGGCGCCAAGTTTTCACTCGATGCCGGCAGCCTGCCGGGCTTCGGCGCGATGCAGTCGGTGCTCAATGCAGGCGGTTTCGCCCGTTCCCGCGAGATCCGGCTGCGCAGCGGCGACGCGGTGCTCGACGGGGTGACCCGGACCCGCGATTTCAGCCTGATCGTGGACGAGGGGGGGATCACCGTCACCGGCACCATCGATGCTTCCGGAAAAACCGGCGGCAGTATCGAGCTGTCCGCGGCCGACGACGTGATTCTTGCGTCCGGCAGCAAACTCACCGTTGCCGGCGAGGACTTCGACGGTTCCGGCCAGGGCGGCAGCGTGTTCCTGTCGGCCGGCGCCAACCGCATCGTCGATGGCGTGGACGTGACCCACCACGACGCGGTGGTCGATATCCAGGCCGGTTCGCTGATCGATCTGGGCGTGGCCAGCGCCGCGGCCGCGGCGAAGGTCGTGACGCTGGACGCGATCGGCAGCAGCATCACGCTGCCGTCGGGCAATACCATCGGCTTCCCCGGCGGCACGCCGGGCAGCAAGATCAGCAGCACGGTCGCGGCGACGATTACCCTGGCCGATGGCAGTACCCGGAACCTGGCCGCCAACACCCCGGTCGAGCTCACGGCCGGCAGTACGCTCACGCTCAGGGGGGGCGGCGAAGTCAAGGTGGTGGAGGGCGTAGCCGGTGTCGCGGTGGCGCTGCCGACCAGCGGCGCGTTCGACACGCACGGCGCTACCACGGTCGCCTCGGTGCCGCTGACGCTCAACGCGCCAGGCAGCTCGGTGCACCTGGCGGGCGGCACGCCGGTGGTGCTTCCCAATGGCACGCCCGGCGACAACATCATCACGACCACGGCCGACAGCGTCAGCGTCACCACCGTCGGCAACGGCACCCAGGTCACGGTCACGGCCGGCCAGAGCGCGTTGCAGCTCTCCGCCGGCAGCGCGCTGACGCTGCTGAGTTCGACCGGGAACTGGACGCTGCCGGTCAATCGGGTGACGGTAAGCGCCAGCGGGCAGACCTCGGTCACCTTGACCAAGGCGGGCAAGAGCAGCATCGTCGGCAGCACCGTCTTTACGTTCTCCAACGGCCTGCCCAAGGGCGGCTCGGTCGTGTTCAGCAACCTCGTAAACCAGTTGCAGAATATCGGCCTGCCGGTGGGCGGCGAACTGGCGATCAAGGTTTCGCCAACCGAGGTGTTCAGCGGTAGCGGCGGCTGGCGCATGGCTTACTACAATTCCGGATCTGGCGCGCTGGACCTGGAGATGTACTTCCCCAGCGGCACGCCGGCGGGGGTGCAGATGCTCGGCGCGACCAATCTCAGCCTGGTCCTGGCCGACGGTACCGTGCGCGCCACCGAGACCAATGTCGGTTTCTCGGTGCCAGCCGGAGCGACGCTGAAGTTCTCCACGAACAGCTACAGCTCGGTGGCCTTCGCACCCGGTTCGATCGGCGCGGTCGATGTGGTGTTCCGCAACGCCGGCAGCGCGGCCATGACCGGCATGCAGGTCTATGGCCAGTCGTTGACCGTCGCCGGAGCCACCGCGGGCGTGGCGGTGCAGCCCTATGACAGCAAGACCTATTCGGCCAGCCTGAACGCGTCTTTCCTCGGTGCCGGCTCGCTGGACGTGTTGATCGGCACCACCTATGGCACGACCGATTTCAGCGTGACCGACGCGGTCGTCACCGGTGCCGGCGCCAACACCAAGTTCACGCTGCTCTCGGCCGGCAGTTTCACCCCGGTCGGTGACGCCGTGCTCAGCTTCGGCCTCGATGGCGGCGGAAAATTCGACCTGACCCATGCCGCCATCGGCAAGGTCTCGGCCGGCTCGGTGCTGACGCTCGCCAAGGATGGCGACCTGAGTTTTGCCCGCGGCGGCAGCGGCGCGATTCCGTTGGTGTTGCCGGCTTCCGCACAGTTGGCGGGTCTGAGCGGCGCCAGCGTGCTCGACCTCGGAGGCGGCCAGGCCGGCACCCTGCACCTGCGCGCGCCGCAGACGGCGGCCGGAACCGATCTCAACGTCAAGCCGATCGCCGGCAATGTACTCGGCGCCGCGCACATCATCGCCGAAGGCTACAAGGTCTATGACCTGTCCGACAGCGGTGGCCTGATCGACGACGCCGTGCGCACGCAGGTGCAGGCCGACGGCAATCGCTTCGCCAGCAATACGGCGGCAATCCGCAATCGACTGCTGGCATCGAATCCCGGCCTCGTCAACGTGCTGGAAGTCACGCCGGGCGCCGAAGTCATCAATGCCAACACCAGCCTGCCCGATACCATCGCCGCGATTCTCGACCCGGGCGCCGCGCTCGGCATACCGTCGGGAGGTTCGCTGAGCTTCACGGATGGTTTCAGCGAAGGGCGGCTGGTCGTCACCTCCGAGGGCGTGCGCAGGCAGAATACGAATTACGAAATCACCACCATCCGCGACGGCCTGGTCGTGGTGATGCAGGCCGCCGACACCTTCGTCGTTCCTGTCGGGGTACCGATCCTGCTGCCGGAAGGCTCGGGCACCGGTACGGTCTTGATCAACGGCGGCGGCTACGCCATCCTGCCAGACGGCAGCCGGATGACGATGGAAGGCAACTACTACAGCACTTACACGTTGCCGCCCGGGACGGTGGTCTACGCCAGCGGGACCGGCAATGCCAACACGCCGTACATGCAGATCAGCGTCGCCGGGGTGAGCGTCGTGTTGCCGGCCGGAGGCTACGAGTTCAACGAGAACATCCAGATCGCATCGCTGCCGGCCGGCAGCACGTTCAAGGCCAGCGGTGCGGCGATCAAGATATTGCAGTCGAGCGAGCGGCAGGTGGCGGTCGCGCTGCCAACCAGCGGCACCTATCGGCTCAATGGCGTGACGATCGACGCGCTGGGCGTCGCGGTGCCGGCCACTTCATCCAGCCACGATCAGATCGCGATGCGCAATAGTGTTGTCAGCGGCAGTTGGCTGAACCTCAGCGCCGGTGCGCGCGTCAAAGTGAACTGGATCAACGCCAATGGCAGCACCAGCGGCACCTTCCGCAGCAGCGTGATCGGCGTCTTCAACATCTACGATGCCAAGGGAAGCTTCCTGCGCAGCGTCAACCGCACTACTGTCAATACCAACATATTGGTGAACACCGGCGAGATCGTCGAGATTCCCGCCGCCGGCCAGTTGACGCTGTTTACCAACGGCCTGGCCGCGACGGTCGAGATCGCCAACAACACCGTGCCGGCCGACCGGCTGTTCGGCGGTACAACGGCACTGGAGCACGTCGTCGTCACGCCGCTGACAGATAGCGTGACGCTGCCGACGGCCGACCTGATCCTGGCGCGGGACTGGGATCTGTCGGACCTGCGCTTTGGCGGCGGGCAGACGCCCGGCATCTTGACATTGCGTGCCGCCGGCAACGTTATCTTCAAGGCCTCGTTGTCGGACGGTTTCACGGGCGGCGCGGGGATCCTCGACAGCAACCTGCTGCTCGACGATCGCTCATGGTCCTATCGCTTCGTCGCGGGCGCCGACTTCAGGGGCGCCGGCGTGCTCGGCGTGCAGCCGGACTTCGAGGTCGCGCAAGGCAAGGGCGAGGTGATCCTGCGCGCCGCGGACGCCGTATCCGGCACCGGCAACAACGGCTACGGCGGACGCGGCGTGGTCGTGCGCACCGGCACGGGCAGCATCGATATCGCCGCCGCGCACGACATCGTCACCGGCGTGCTGCGCACCAACGGTGTTCCGTATTCGTCGAGCAGCGTCGGCAGCGTCCTGCACTACAGCGCGATCTACACCGCCGGCCGCCCGGCCAACATCCAGCCGGGCGGTGGCGCGTTCGCGCTGCTCGGCGACGGTCGCCGCGCCTACGGCGGTGGTGCGTTCACGCTGGCCTATGGCGGCGGCGACATCACGCTCGACGCGCAGCGCGACGTGATTGGCGAGCGCAAGGACAGCAGTTCGGTGGGCATCAGTCCGCAGAAGCCCGAGAACTGGCTGGCCGCGCAGGGCGGTTACAACGCGACCAGCGGCATCTACACGCAGCAGGTGGCGTGGGGGCCGGTGTTCCAGAATCTCCGCGAGGGTGTGGCGACGCTCGGTGGCGGCAATCTGGCCGTGACGGCAGGCCGGGACATTTCCGGCCTCAACGCCGCGACTTCGGACGCCGGCGTTTACCAGGGGACGACGCCGGGTGACCGCAACCTCTTGACGGTCGGCGGCGGCGATCTGCTGCTGTCGGCCGTGCGCGACGTCAATGGCGTCAATGTCTACGTCGCCAGCGGCAAAGGTACGGTCGACGTCGGCCGCAATCTCGGTACCGCGCCGTATCAGTCCTATCATGTCCAGAGCTGGCTTCAGAACAGCGCCAGCCAGTACAACTCCAACTTCGCCATCGGCGCCGCGGCACTGGATCTGAACGTGCGCGGCAACGTCGACATCGGTTCGATCTACAACCCCTTTACGCTGTTCAAGACCTACGGCGGCAGAAGTGCCTTGAACCTGACGACGCTGACCGGCGACATCGTGCTCGGCGGAAGCAGCGCGTATTCCGGTGGAGCGCCGAACGCGACGACGGTCAACTTCGGAACCTTCCTGCCCGGCAACGTCGAACTGGTAGCGTTCAACGGCGATATTTCGCTGGGCAACGACGGCAATGGCGTCTACATCGCGCCGGCCGCCGACGGCGATCTGACGGTACTGGCGAGCGGCTCGCTGACGCTCGGCCACCTGGTGTTGTCCGATGCCGATCCGTCGGTCTTTGCGACGCCGGGCAACAACATCCAGTTCGCCGCCGCGCTGTCCGAGCTGATTCCGGGCTTCTGGCCGAGCTTCGACCGCAGTCTGACCCACAGCGCCAGCCTGTATCGCGCCGAAGACGCGAATCCGGTGCGACTGTATGCGGTGCAAGGCGACGTTCTGGGCAAGGCGCAGAATATCGCCTACAACAATCTGGCGGGCTTCGTCTCGCTGGCCAAGCCGGCCGAGATCCGCGCCGGCCGGGACGTGACCAACCTGCAACTCGTTGTGCAGAACTTCCGCGAGGACCATGCCACGGTGGTCGAGGCCGGCCGCGACGTGCTGTTCTACACGCCGCGCACGCCCTACCTCAACAAGGCGCCGGACGGTGCCGGTATCTGGATCAGCGGCCCCGGCAGTCTGGAAATCACCGCCGGCCGAGATCTGGACCTGGGTACCAGCAACGGCATCCAGAGTGTCGGCAATCGTCTCAATCCGTACCTGCCGGAGGGGGTCAGCGCCAACGTGGTGCTGACCGTCGGCGCGGGTGCGAAAGGCCCGGATTATGCCGGCTTCGCCGGAGCGTATCTGGCGCCGGGCAGCACGTCCGGCAGGCAGTCCTACGTCCACGACGTGACGCTGGCCAACGGCGAAAGTACAACCGTGATACAGGGTCTCGTCGGTTTCATGCGTAAGCAGACCGGGGATGAGACGCTGGGCGAGGCGGCGGCCTGGGAAGCGTTCCAGATGCTGCCGGCAGGCCAGCGGCATGCGTTCATCCGTTCGATCTACTTCGCGGAGATCAAGCGCTCCGGCATCGAGGCCGTGTCCAGCGGCAACTACAACGATGGTTATCTGGCGACCACAGGGTTGTTCCCGACCGATCCGGCACTGTTCCCGACCGACCGGCCGTTGACCGAGGCCGAGTTGAAGACGTTCAGCGAGCGTTGGAGCGGCTATCAGGCATTGCTGCGGGACTATTACGGCGGCGATCTATCGCTGCGCTACTCGCAGGTGCGTTCGCACTACGACGGCAGCATCGACATCCTGGTGCCGAATGGCGCCATCGATGGCGGCCTGGCGCAGGTCGGCCCGGACATCCTGCAGACCGGCCGTTACGCGTTGAACGGCTATCCGGCTTCGACCATCGTCTACCGCGACTATCTGAAGCAGCCAGGCGAACTCGGTATCGTGGCGCTGCGCGGCGGCGACGTAAGTATCGCTTCGCATGGCGACGTGATCGTCAACCAGAGCCGTATCTTCGCGGTCGGTGGGGGCACGCTGGCGATCTGGTCGTCGGAGGGCGACATCAACGCCGGCAAGGGCGCGAAGACGGCCGTGCTGGCGCCGCCGCCGCGCCTGGTGTTCGATCCGGCCTCCGGTAGCTTCGAACTGGAGCTGACCGGGGCGGCGACCGGGTCGGGCATCGCGACGCTCATCACGGAACCGGGACAGAAGCCGGGGGATGTCTACCTGTTTGCCCCACATGGCACGGTGGACGCGGGCGATGCCGGCATCCGGGTATCGGGCAACCTGATCATCGCGGCACAGCAGATCCGCGGTGCGGACAACATCGAGGTCAAGGGCCTGACCTTCGGCCTGCCGCAGAACACCGTGAACGTGGCGGCACTGACCAATGCCAGCCAGGCGGCCAGTTCGGCGGCGACGGCGGCACAGGATATGATCCAGCGCGAGCGCTCGGCGGCGCGGCGGGCATTGCCTTCGGTGTTCACCGTACGCGTGCTCGGTTTCGGCAGCGAACCGGCGCCTGTATCGCAACCGTCTTCCGCGGCTCCGGCTACCGTCGGTATGGGGTACGACCGCAACAGTCCGGTGCAGGTGCTGGGCAGGGGTCCGCTGGGCGACGCGCAGAAGGCCAGTCTGACGGCCGAGGAACGCAGGTTGTTGGGAAGGTAGGGCAACGGGGGCGGGCCGGCCGGCGTAGCGGGGCGCGGTAAGGCGGATGTAATCCGACTGTCACGCCAGCCGGCTACGATGCGCCGGCCTTGCCGCATGTCCGGTCCAGCGGTGCGGCCCACGAAAAACTGCCGCGTTTGGGGTGGAATGTCCTGCCTGCCGTTGCCCGCCTGTCCGCTCGTCGTCTGCGCGTCCGCCGTGTGCGCATGATGTTGCTCGCCTGGATCGTGGGGCCGTTCTGCTGTGGCTTCGTCAATATGGCCGCCGCGGCGCAGGCCTCCGGGCGAGAGGCTGGCGCGGCTTCCCGCAGCGAACCCGCCGCGTTCGCCATCGATAGCCAGCCCCTGCACGATGCGTTGCAGGCGTACAGCCGCGCGACGGGGCGGTCCGTTCTCTATGATGCCGGCCAGGTGGCTCACCTGAGGTCGACGGCCATCAACGGGCGCCTGGATCCTGATGCCGCCTTGGCTGCCCTGCTGCGCGGAACCGGGATGCAGGCCCGGTTTGCCTCGACCGGGGCATTCGTGATCGTGCCGGTCGAGCCACCCGCGCCAGCCGCGGCGGAAGGTGAACGACGGATGGCGCTTCATGCCGCTTTCTACGGCAGAGTGCAGCGGGTGGCCACCAGCATTCTTTGTGCCGACGCCGGTTTGGCGATCGGCCAGTACCGGCTGGCCATCAGTGCCTATGTCAGCGGCTCCGGTGTGCTGCAGCGGGTCAGGGCCGCCGCCCAGGGCCATGCCGAACTCGAGCCCCGAATCGAGGCCAGCCTGGAAGGAGCGCGACTGGATATCGGGCCACCCCCCACGCTGGCCCAACCCATCGTGCTGCTTGTGACGCACCAGGCTGGTCGCCTGAAGGCTTGCGCGTCATGACGGGACGTGGCCTGGCCGAATTGAGGCGGTTGTTTACCGAGCGTTATGAAACGCTTAAAGCGCAATTGGTCCGTCGTCTGGGGTCGGCGGAACTGGCAAGCGACGCGCTGCACGACGCTTATGTGCAGTTGGCGGATCGCGAGGGCTTGAACGAGGTGCGGCATCCCCAGGCCTATCTGCTGCACACCGCCGTCAACGCCGCCATCGACAGGCTGCGCGGCACCCAGCGCTACCTGAGCGCCGACGAAGTGGCCGATCTGTATGAACTGGCCGACCCCGCGCCGGGACCGTCGCGTGTGGTGCAGGCGCGTTTCGACCTGAGCCGTGCGGCTGATGCCCTGGCCGCTTTGCCGGCCAGGCAGCGCGACATTCTCTACGCCGCGCGGGTCGATGGCCTGACGCTGAAGGAGCTGGCGCAGCGCTGGGGGGTATCCACGCGGCTGATCAGCAGAGAGCTGCAGGTGGCACATGAATTCTGCGCGCGCCATATGGAGGCAGTGGAGGAAGCGGTGGACGCAGCTTCCGGCCGTGTCGCGAGAGATGGCAACAAATTGTCAGATCCCGCGGAAAAACGTGCGCATATCCGAGTCTCCAAACGTCTATAAGAAGAAGGAAAAACCGAATATGGACACCGAGTTCCATGGCATGACGGCAGGAGATCCCATGAACGATCCCGGCGCGGACAGCGCCGACATCGTGTTGCAGCAGGCGCGTGCATGGGCGCGGCGGTTGGCCGTCGGCCGCCCGACCCGCGCCGATGCCGAGGCCCTGCGCCGCTGGTGCGCGCAGAGCGCGACGCATGCGCAGATGTGGCGCCGGGCGAGCGCGGAATGGCGCGAAATGGGCGAAGTCCTGCGGACGGTCCGGTGCCGGATCCCGGCGGCGCGGATGGCCCGGCCGGTCTCGCCGGGCCGCCGGTGGTTCGTCGGTGCCGCGGTCGCCACGGCCGCGGGCGTGGTGGGCATGGCGCATCCGCCCTTGGGGCTGTGGCCTTCGTGGTCCGAAATGGGGGCGGACTATCGCACGGCCGCGGGAGAGCAACTCAGCGTGGCCCTGAGCGCGCACATACAACTATTGCTGAATACCCAGACCAGCATTTCGGTGCGGCAGGCAGATCCCCTGCGGGTCGAGTTGATCGCCGGCGAAGCCGAGATCCGCAGCGATGGCCGGGCGCCGCTGGAGATCCAGGCCGGGTCGGGCCGCATCCAGCTCGCGGCGGGATGCGTCGAGATCAGGTACCTGGACAATGGGGAAACCCGCGTGCTGTGTACCGAGGGCCGGGCCGAAGTGCGCCATGCCCATGGCGTCCTGACCCTGAACGCCGAGGAGTCGGCTTCGTACGGTTCCGGCCGGGCTCTTGCCGTCATGAATGAAGGTCCCGCCGCGCCCTCGGGATGGCGCCAGGGATACATCGTCTTCCACGATACGCCGCTGACCGATGCCGTAGCCGAGATCAATCGCTACCGCAGCGGACGCGTGATCCTGATGAGCGACGAACTGGCGCGCCAACGGATCAGCGGCCGTTTCACCATCAAGGACACCGACCAGGCCATTGCCCTCATCCAGCGGCTCTACGCCGCCCACGTCCGCCGCGTGGCGAACGTCGTGATGCTGGGGTGACCTGTCACCAAAAATTCATGTGGGTTTCTGTTCCATCTTTTTCCCGGGTGGCGTCTATACGGACATAGGGGTGCGCGGCTTGCGCGCCCGCGTTGATTCATCTGTCTAGGATCCGACCCGATATGTCCGTGCCCGTCCAGCCTATCGCTTCGTCCCGTGTTTCCAACCGGCGACAGGAAGCGATGTTCTCAATCCGATCCGCGCGCCACCTCGCATGGCGGCATACGCCGATGGCGGCGGCGATCGCAGCGCTGGCATTGACGGGGGCATTCGCGGAACCGGCCCGTGCGCAGCATGCGTTCAGTCCGGCATGGTTCGCGGCGAAGGGGGCGGCGCAGGGCACCGCGGCGGCGACGGGGCGGCTGCCCAATGGCTTGCCGGCTTCGTCGCTGACGGCGCCCGAACGGCAGTCGGCGGCGGCGCGACAGAAGCTGCAGACCTCGATCAACAACCTGAACCTGGCGGCGCAGGCGATCGCGGCGCAGCAGGCCTTGCAGAAGGCGGCGCGGGAGGCGGCGCTGGCGAACGGAACGTCGGTGCCGGATGGCCTGGGCGAGGGCGGCCTGAAGGTGGACACGAACAGCCTGACGGCGGGCTGGGTCAACGCCAGGGATCCGGTGCAGACGGCATCGGGCGGCAAGACGAAGGTGACGATCGAGCAGACGGCGGACAAGGCGATCCTGAACTGGGAGACGTTCAACGTCGGCAAGGAGACGACGGTGGCGTTCGACCAGCAGGCGAGCTGGTCGGTGCTGAACCGGGTGAACGATCCGCGGGCGCGTCCGAGCCAGATCGAGGGCCAGATCGAGGCGCCCGGGACGGTGATGATCGTGAACCGCAACGGGATCGTGTTCAGCGGGTCGAGCCAGGTGAACGTGCGCAACCTGGCGGCGGCCGCGGCGGGGATGACCGACAGCCAGTTCAAGAAGGGGCTGTACAGCGAGGGGCAGGGCAGCGGGCATATCCCGACCTTCGCCAATGACCTGGAGACGACGGCCAGCAGCAACAGCCATGGCGCGGCGACGGGACAGGTGGTGGTGGAGCGGGGGGCACGGATCGCCACGCACGTTCCGCGGACGGTGACCGAAGGCGGCGGCTATGTGCTGCTGCTGGGCGGCGAGGTGCACAACGCGGGCCAGATCACGACCGACGGTCCCGATCCAGATGTCGTCCGCGGCCTTGGCTTTCTCGATCAACTGCTCGAACACATGGATGCCCGTGATGCGGCCGAATACATGGGCGTGGATGGACGGATCGATGCGCACGGCGCCTTTTTCCCGCGTGCGCACGTAGTCCAGCCAGTCGTCGAACATCTCGACCATCATCCGCGGCGAGTTGCCGTAGCGGATGTACATGGGGGTGTCGTTCAGCTCCATGCCACCGGGGAACGCGGCGATTTCGTGGTCGCCGAACCGGACCAGGTAGGGCAGGTCGTCGTTCATGGTGTCGCCATGCCATGCGTAGCCGGCCTCGGCCAACAGGCGCGCGGTGCGCGGGCTGGGCGTGGCGCGGGGGCTGATCCAGCCCTGCGGCCGGCGGCCGGTGGCCCGCTCGAACAGCGCCGTGGTGCGCGCCAGGTTGGCGCGTTCCTGTTCCTCGTCCAGGTAGGCGGGGATCACGTCCATGCCGTACGAGTGGGCGACGATTTCATGCCCGGCATCGGCGATGCGGCGCACGATCCCGGGATAGCGCTCGGCCAGCACGCCGCAGATGATCATCGTGCTGCGGATGCCGTGTTGTTCCAGGATGTCCAGGATGCGGTGGATGCCGCGGCGCATGCCGTATTCCACCCACCCCAGCGCGTTCAGGTCCGGCACGCCGGGCTTGAGCGGATTGCCCATCGGGCCCAGCGACGGCCAGGCGCCGTCCGACCACCCTTCGCAGGCGACGCGGAAGAATACGGCGATGCGCTTGCCGCCGGGCCAGAGGAAATCGGGAGGCAAGAGGTATTCCTGGCCTCCGGCATGGACATCGAGGGTGGGTGCGGGCATGGGGGTCCGTGACAGGCAGCAACATCCTGGGCTCGGCCGTTACCGTCACCAGCGGTGGCCAGACCCGCGAGTATGCCGCGGCGATCATCACCAGTGGCGACGATGCCGCCGGGATCCTGGCGCAGTCGATCGGGGGCGGCGGCGGCCGTGGCGGCGCGTCTACCTCGACCGCGCAATCGGGCGGCGCGAATGCCGTCAGCCTGGGGCTGGGCGGTTCGGCGGGGTCCGGCAGCGCGGGCGGCGCGGTCAACGTCTGTGGCCAGGTCTCCGGCGGTGCCTGCTCGTCGGCGATGACCGGGGCCGCGATCCTGACGGCCGGTGTGCATTCGACCGGCATCCTGGCCCAGTCGGTGGGCGGCGGTGGCGGTGTCGCGGGATCGTCCAGCAGCACCACGGCCGATGGCGGCAATGCCTCCATCAGCATGGCGCTGGGGGGCTCGGGCGGCAGCGGCCAGGACGGCGGCATGGTGACGGTGGCGCACGACGGCACCATCCATACCCGGGGCGTCGGCGCGGACGGCATCGCGGCCCAATCGATAGGCGGCGGGGGCGGCAGCGGCGGCTCCAGCATGTCCAGCGGTTCGTCGGGCAAGGTCGCGATGTCCCTGGCGGTCGGCGGCACGGGCTCGGCCGGGGGGCAGGGCGGCAACGTCCTGGTCGGTTTCTCCAACGGCATCGTCACCGAAGGCGACCATGCCGCCGGCATCCTTGCCCTGGTGGGGACATGGCCGCTATCAGGCCCCGGCCGTTGCCGGCGCCCTGTCCATGCTGCCCAGGCAGGCCGCCATGGCCCATGCGGTCTACAGTCCGGATGTCCGCCGTCCGGTCGAGATCGGCGCGGACCAGGAGACCCAGCTCGTCACCTGGCTGTCGCGGCGGCTGGGCCAGGACGTGCGGGCGCCCAAGCTGGGCGGCCTGGGCTACGAACTGGTCGGCGGCCGCCTGCTGCCGGGCAGCGAGGGGCCGGTGGCCCAGTTCATGTACCAGGACGCCGGCGGCCAGCGGCTGACCCTCTATGTCAGCACCGAGCGCGACGGCAACCCGGACACCGCGTTCCGCTTCGCCCGCGAAGGCGGCATCAACGTGTTCTATTGGATAGACGGCCCGTTCGGCTATGCCCTGTCGGCCGGCGTTTCCAAGGATGAACTGGCGCGGGTGGCATCGGCGGTATACGACCAGTTGGACAAGCGCTGATCCGTCAGGCCACGAATCCGTCAGTCGATACGATCAGGCCCGTGCTGTCGGCATCGCCGCCGACCCCTCCGCCCCCGCCGGCGCTCTGCATCACCACCGCGCCGCTCTGGTCGCGCGTGGTGGTGATGCCGCCGGTGTTGGTCACGCGGCCGGCGCCGCCGTTGCCTCCACCGCCGCCGTTGCCGCCCACGACAAACCAGCCGGCCGCCTCGGCGCCCGCGCCGCCCTGGCCGCCGGACGCCTGGGCGACGATGCCGAAGGATCCCGTGCCCATGGTCCCGTCGTCGTCCTCGGCGCCCGCGCCGGCGATCACGATGGAACCGCTGTTGGTGATGTCGTAGGCCAGCGCACCCACGCCACCGCCGGAACCGCCGCTGCCGCTGTGGCCCGACAGGCCGCCGTCCCCGCCCTTGCCGCCGTCGCCGCCGGCGACCCGGACCTGGATGCCGTTGGAATAATCGCCGTAGGTGGCGATCCGGCCCGAATTGGTGATGGACACGCCGCTGGCCGAGCCGCCGTCGCCACCGGCGTGCCCCGACGACCAGGATCCGGCCCCGCCATCGCCGCCCCTTCCACCCAGGCTGCTGGCCAGGATGGCGGCGGACGACGTGCCACGCGTCGTGATGGCGCCCGCGTTCGAGACAGTGACGTGCCCGGCGTTTCCGCCGCGATTGGCGCGAACGTCCTGCGCGGGTTCGCCCTCCTCGCCGCCCTCCGCGCCCCGCGGCGGGCGCCGCCGGTTTCGCGGGCGCCGCCAGCGTCGCGGTAGGCGGAGGCGGCGGCAATGGCGGTTCGGCGGGCGCCGTCACGGTCAACAACGGGTCCAGCCTGAATGTGGCTGGCGACATGTCTGCGGGCGTGGTCGCACAAAGCGTGGGCGGCAACGGCGGGATGGGCGGCTTTGCGCTGGCGGGCGGACTCGGGGCCGGCGCCAGCCTGGCGGCGGCCATCGGCGGCGGTGGCGGCAATGGCGGTTCGGCATCGGCCGTCACGATGAACATGTGGGGCGGCGACCAGCGGGTCGCCACGTCCGGCAGCCAGTCCGCGGCCCTGCTGGCGCAGTCGATCGGCGGCAGCGGCGGCACGGGCGGCTGGAGCCTGGCCGCGTCGGGCAGCCTGATCGCATCGCCCAGCGTCAGTCTGGGCGGAGCGGGCGGCAAGGGCGGCAAGGCGGGCGCGGTCAACGTCTATACCGAGCAAAGCCTGTGGACCGATGGCCTGATGTCGGCGGGCATCCTGGCGCAGTCGATAGGCGGCAGCGGCGGCGCGGGAGGTTTTGCCGCCGCCGGGGCGGCCAGCAGCATCGCGGCCCTGGCCACCGCGGTGGGCGGCGCGGGCGGGCGCGGCCTCGTTGCCGAACCCCAGCACCCGCACGGTAAAGACCGACGGCAAGATCTGGCGCGACGCCGCCCGTTCGCGCTGCATCACCTCCT